>CAVQPH010000001.1:0-235857 GCA_963714685.1 Pirellulaceae bacterium
GACGTTTTACGGTGTTTTGATTGATGAGATGAGTTTTTGGGAATCGAATTTCCCGAGAGTTTTTAGCTGGGGAAAGAAATCAGGCCGAATCCAAAAAACGAAGGTTTTTTGCGGTGCGAAACAGCGATCCCAACGCACCCAGACTTGCGAATCCGCGTGTAGCGATTTGAAGGCTTTTGCGAAAACGAACTATGCGAACATCTCGGGACAAATCCGGCGGCGAAATCGCGTGTTGGTTTGTTTGACAATGACCCAATCTGCGGCCAACATATTAGCCCGTCGAGGACTAATTTCCTTGTCAGTCAGACGGGATTCAAAACCGCACAACAAGTCCTGAGTATCAACGTATGTCTGAGAGAACGGCAGATCGAAATCTCCTGTTTGGTGTGCTTGCGTGGCAGGCGGGGGTGTTGACGGAATCGCAGCTATTGGCCGCGATGCAGGCGTGGACGTTTGTCAAGGGCAAGTCCCTGGCGGAAATCCTCGTTGAGCAGTCCGTCCTGACGGACTCACAGAGAGAGAAGCTCGAGCCCATGGTGCAGGCTCATATCGAACTGCACCACGACAATGTCGGTCAGGCGCTGCAGAGCCTGACCTCGGTGCCGGGTGTAACCATGAGCTTGAGGAAACGTGTAACTGATGACGATGTGCAGGCCAGTCTGAACCACTTCGATCTGACTGTTGCTCGCGATTCGTCCGACGGGGGCGGTCAGCGGCTCGATTCTACCGTGCTGCGTCCGCCACCACCCGGTCAGTCACGGTTTCAGATCATCCGCCCACACGCACGCGGTGGGTTGGGAGAAGTCTTTGTTGCGGAAGATCAGGAGCTCAATCGGGAAGTCGCGTTAAAGGAAATCCAATCGCGTTTCGCCGACCAGCAGGACAGCCGCAATCGATTCGTGTTGGAAGCAGAAATCACCGGTGGTTTGGAGCACCCTGGGATCGTCCCAGTGTATGGGCTAGGCAAATACGACGACGGACGGCCGTATTATGCGATGCGGTTCATCAAAGGCGACAGCCTGAAGGATGCCATCAAGGAATTCCACGAGACCCAAAGTCTGAAGAATCCGACGCGAAGTCTGCGGCTCCGGAAACTACTGGGCCGTTTTGTTGATGTGTGTCAGGCGATTAGCTACGCCCATTCGCGAGGCGTGCTGCATCGGGACCTGAAGCCGGGCAACATCATGCTGGGCAAGTACGGCGAGACTCTGGTTGTTGACTGGGGCCTCGCCAAGGTCGCTGGGCGGGATGACTTGTTGAAGGCCGGAGACGAGCAGACTTTACAGCCCAGTTCCGGAAGCGGAGTCACGCCGACGGTTATGGGGCGTGCAATCGGAACGCCGGCGTACATGCCTCCGGAACAAGCCGCCGGACGATTAGATGAACTTGGTCCCGCCAGCGATGTCTACAGCCTGGGAGCAACCTTGTACCACCTGTTGACAGGCGCCTCGCCGTTCGAGGGGAAGGATCTGGTCAGCACTCTCAAGGGTGTGAAGGACGGTGGGTTCACTCCCCCACGTGAAGTGAATAGCGACATTCATCCAGCGATAGAGTCCGTGTGTCTGAAGGCGATGTCATTAAAGCCAGCTGATCGCTACGCTTCACCCGAAGATCTGGCGAACGACGTGGAGCAATTCCTCGCCGACGAGCCGGTCTCGGCGATGTCGGAACCATTGTTCGTGAAGGCCGGCCGCTGGGTACGCAAACATCAAACGCTGACGGCAACGACCGCAGCGGCTGTTCTGGTTGCCATAGCGGGGATGGGGCTGTTTCAGAAGTACAGGAGTGACCGCGCTGCGGCGGACTTGATTGTTCAGACCAGGAACGCGGAAGAGCAAGAACGCCTGACTGGCGAAGCCCGCGACGCTGCCGAGAACGAACGCCGGGCGAAAATCGAAGTGGTAAAGGAACGAAACAAAGCTGAGGACACACTGGCTAGAAATCAATTTCTTATGGCAAATCTGAACTGGGAATCAGATCGTGTCGAGGCGGCCCTCGAAAACTTGTACCAGGTCCCACAAGAAGATCGGAAGTTTGCTTGGCACTTGACCGCGAACCAGTTTAAAGGAAGTGATATTACGATCAAAGTTTCCAAGCCTGACATAAGTAGAACGCGATTTTGTGCCAACGATCGTCGGATATTAGTCGAGACCAATGGCGGATTTGTATGTATCGTTGATCCAGAGAATGATCGCGAACTATTTCGAGGAAAGTGCAGAGATTTGCGACTCAGCCCAGACAGGTCGACGATTGCGTTTCGATCGGCACAGGGAAACATCACCGTTATCAATTGCGACTCAGGCAAAGTTGTCGCCGAGAAAGCAGGTAGTTTCTTTCAGTTTGCCAGAAAAGACGCGACTCTCTGGGTACACCAAAATAACAATTTGATTGCGATAGGTCTCGGAAACGGTGCATTGAAATCAACAATTCCATGTAAGTTGAAGTCGGTTTCAGGCCTGGCAACAAGTCTGGACGGCAATCAATTAGCTGTTGTTGACTTGGAGGAGGGGGTACTGGAGTTTCTACGGAAAGACGCTCAGTCACCGTCCAAAGTGATTAATCTTGGGCATGACGTCAGATCGTTAAAAAAAGCATTTGATGCCTGGCTGGCGCGGATAAAAACTGAAGAACAAGAACCGAGAGATACGATATTTGCCACCAAAGCATTCTTCAGCGAGGACGGCACAAAATTGGTTACGACGTTGTTCAACGAAGTCAAAGTTTGGGACACAAGCAATGTCGGCATTTGCAATACTATTCGTTTGGAAGAGGCCGCAATTATAGAACGAGTGTTCTTTAGCAACGATCCTAACCTCATCGCTGTCGATCATGGATACACCCTCCATCTGCTTGACTTTGTTCGGAACAAAACCCATGAGCTATATGGGCGGATCTTTGATCGCGAGGGTTTGATAATCCACGACAATAAAGGTGTGTCATTTAGCCCGGATGTCAAACACGGTTGCCGTTTTTGGAGACTTTTGGAATGAGATATTTTTGTTTGATGTAGACTCAGGCAAGCTAAAAGCACAGTTGCCTGGCCATACATTAACGACTGATGGAGTTGCCTTTAGTCCAGACGGACTTCGAATGGCAAGTTTTGGCCGCGACAAGCAAATTCGCATTTGGGATGCGATGAATGGAAATCTCCTGACAACTTTGCGTGGTCATAGATCGCAAGTGTCCGCTTTAGGTTTTAACCGCTACGGCTCGCGACTGATTAGCGCAGCTGACCATGAATGCCGAATTTGGGACATAACTAGCAACTCTTTTCATCGGATGATCTCGATTTGGGAAGACGATTCGACGTTGCGTTGCAGTTCACAATTCGAATTTGGCGATCGGTCATTCCAGACGGCTCGATTTCGATTCACGACTTGGCAACTGGTGAGTCGACCCGTCTGCAATTGCATTCGGATTCCGTTTCTGCCATTTCATTCAACAAGGTCGGGTTGTTAGCAAGTGTGGGTGGAAACGAAGTTGTTGTATTTGACGTCAATGGAAAAGTCCGTACACGAATCAACAACGAAAACGACCAAGCCCCCTGGGATGCCCTGCTCGCGTTTAGCGAGGACGGAAAGGTTCTCGCGTACGTGAAAAGCAATCGGAATGAACCTGAAATAGTCATTTGGGATATCCAGAACGCGAAGCAAATTGCTAGACGAGAAGGGGAGTAACTTTTCGTTTGTTGACAACGACACAATCGTATTCCGTCAAATCTCGGACTAGCTCTTTGGCAGTTTCGATCAGTCAAGCAATTCAGATGGGGAGGAGCAGGTTATCGACTTGGATGAACATCCTTTTGGAAGGATAACTTGCGGAGGCTGGCCGTTTCGTGGTCTACGCCGAGGACAATCAACTTTTCGTTGTCGATTTGCGCAGACAAGTGTGATTCGGAGCTTTCCTTCAGAAGCCGGCGGTCATTGGATGCGCCTGTGCTTTCTGTGACGATGGTACTTTGGCGGTAGCAAGCCTTAACATGATCACCCTGCGGGACCCCATCGAGGGCACTGTACTTAAAGAACTGTCTTGCCAAAAAGGCGAGTACGTTCACGGTTTGAGTTTCTCTCCAAGTTTTGACAGTTTAGTTTCCTTCACCGACGATTCGATTAATATTTGGGCTACCGAAGCGTCTTCTGTAAAAGCAATGGGTTCGCTTAATTCGCAACGAGACCTTGGATGGCATAATAAACAAATGCATGACTCTATCAGCGACGACATGTTCCCTTTCACATTTCATTTCGCTTGCAAACTCATTCATTCCAACGAGATCAGCGTCGATGACAAGGAATGGTTATCTACGCTCGTTGTACGAACTAAACGAGGAATGCAAAAACAGGAAGATCGACTTTTTGTCGATCACACCTAACGTAATTTGGGAAGCTGAGTTATTGGCAAAATAAGGAGCGAATCACTAGCAAAACTCCAATGTCTATCTGCAAGCACAGGCTCGAAGGGACAGTAGATGAGTTTTTCGTGGAAGTCATCCTCCGCCCGCGTTCTCAGATTCATTGCCACGTGTCATCAACTCATACGTATTGTCGGCGTCCCAAATAACGACCGTTTTCTGGATTTCCGTTCGGCGCACCGGTCACATCGACCGAAGCGTCAAAAGGTCCCCGGGTTCAATTGGAAAACGTTCGTTTTCCAGAAATCGCCATTCTGGTTGATGGCGAAAGCTGTTTCCCATTTCAAGCACGCGAAGAACTCAAATGCGAAATTAACATGCAAGAAACCGTCGAATCGACCGTTTGATGATCGTTGTACAAATTCCAATTGCCGTACCCAGGTTTTCAGGCAACACCTACTGGCATCTCGAGGTAAACCCCATTTTGGCCGAACTCATTTCGCCCCTGTTTTTTCGGCATTTTCTTTCACAGGACGCATTGGGGGTGTATTCCGTGACTTTGAGGTTTGAGCCTTTTTGGCGACGATTTTCGGCGGGGTACGTCCTGTGAACTTCGCCGACCTACCTACCGGAAAGCGCCAAAAACCCGCGATAGGTAACGCGAAAACGAGGCCCGGTCGATTGCTCTTCCAGGCCTGTTTCGGGTCAAGCCGAGTTTTACCTCGGCTCTGGTGGAGGCGGGGTGATGGACTCGCAACGGGGCTAACGGCTTCTCTCTGATTTTGGGGAATTGGTCAAGCCGCCGTATGACAAATATTGACGTTTAATGTCACACAGAGTATCCTCTATCTGAGTCCTGACCGAATAAATGCGAGGTAAGCTGATGGCCTCTTCCCTGAACCTTTCTTTGACCGATGAACTGCGTGCGTTCGTGGACGCCAATTCGGGTGACGGAACAATGTTCGCGACACCGAGCGAATTCGTCCGTCACTTGCTACGTGAGAAAAAAGAACGGCAGGATGCAGAAGCCGCAAGAATTGCAATTCTCGAGGGCTATCAAGATGCAATCTCGGGTCGAACCGTTGCCTTCAAAGGCAACTTGCGTGGGCTCATGCAAAAGGCGAAAAAGTGAGCAAACGAAAATCGGTGAAGATGTCGGTTCACCTCACCGAGCGGACGCTGCAAGATCTCGTTTCCATCGAAGAGTACTCAATCGATAACTGGGGAAAACGAGTCGCCAATAGGTATTTGGACGACATCGAAGCCGCACTTCAAAGGATTTCTGAAAATCCGGATGTTCTTCGAGCAGAACCAAACTTCCACAAATATCTGTATTTCTACCGGGTCAATAAACACTTGTTGGTATGCGACGTGCAAACTGATATTGTATTCGTGCTGACGGTGTTACATGCCAATATGGACATTCCAGAACGTCTGGCCGAATTGGAACCCGTGCTCAAAATCGAAGTGGAATTGTTGCATCAACAACTGGGTCGCGCAAAAAAGAAAAACCGCTAATGGACTTCAACGCGGTAGCCTCGTCCAGCCAGTCTGGACCAAGAATCATGGCCGCGAGTATCACTATTACGTTGGTTCGCGACGAATCAAAACTGGCTATGCAAAGTGTGAGCTACCGACTCTGCCCGCCGGTGAGATTGAATCCATGGTGGTCGACCAGCTGCGGTCCATATTCCAAAATCCCGAGGTCGTCGCGCGGACGTTTCGCGAGGTTGCCACTTTGGCCAAGGACGGGCCGAGTGCGGACGAACTGGCCAGACTCGACGAACGACGCACACGGCGCAAACAGGTGGGCCAGGCAATCAGGTCGCTGTTGAGGCTCGATGACCTTCGATTGCGTGACGCGGGTTTTTCGTTCAACGCCTATTGGTGTTTTGATGAAAATAGCCTTTTAGCACGATTCAATAAAGTATCGGTTTTTCAAGGGTGAAAGCTCGCGTGACGCGTTTGGGGTGAGTCACGGCGTTGCGAGCCTTTAGGGTGATTTGAGCCTTTTTTTTGAGACAGATTCTGAACAGGTGAGTCACGCAATTGGATTAAGTTGCAAACGGCAAATGCGATAAAAAACCGCGATACGTGGGGTAAAAAAGAAAGGCTCGCCAGTTGGTGCTGACGAGCCTGTTTTTGTTTTGAGCCGGGTGTAACTCCGGCATCAGTGGAGGCGGCCACCAGAACTTGCAACGGGGTTAGTGGATTTCGAAGACTGTTTTCGATTCATCTATCTGCCAGTCCTCTGGCGTTGCTGCGACCGCCGAGAGGAGGTTACCGAATCAGGATCATCTTCTGCGCAGTTTAGAATACGAAACGACACAACACCGCGGTTCCAGATACAATTGGGACGTTACTTCGAAACTGGACCGGAGACCGAAACCAAGATGTCACGCCAATCTGCAATCTGTCTGATTCTGCTTTTTCTTGCTGCGCCTTGTGTTTCGGCGCAAGAGGATTCTCTGACGGTTGACCGAATTTTCAAAAAAGACGAGTTCAACGCTCGTGGCTATTCGGTTAACTGGATGCCTTCTGGAGGAAAGTTCTTTGTGAAGCGGAAGGCGACCAACGGGGAGGTCAATGACATTGTTTTGGTCGATCCGCTGGGCCAGCAAGAAGCTGAGGTATTGATTCCGGCTTCCAGTTTGATCCCTCAAGGGGAGTCCAAGCCAATCGATATCGACAGCTTTCAGGTTGTCGAGGACAACTCAAAGGTGTTGATTTTTAACAATACCAGGCGTGTCTGGAGGTACAACACGCGCGGTGACTATTGGGTTGCCGATTTAAAGAAAGGAGGTGTCACGAAATTGGGCGGCCCCGATGCCCGACCGGCAACTCTGATGTTTGCCAAATTTTCTCCAGACGGAAAAAGTGTTGCCTACGTCCGTGAACGAAATGTCTACGTTGAAAGTCTGGTCAGCGGAAAGATCCAGCAAATCACCGAAACGCCGAACGAGTTCATCATAAACGGAACTTCCGATTGGGTGTACGAGGAAGAACTCGATTTGCGTGATGGTTTTGCGTGGAGCGATGACGGCAATCAGATTCGTGTTCTGGCGCTTTGACACCAGCGAGGTCGGTCTGTTTACCATGATCAACAATACCGACGATCTCTACCCACGCCTGATTCAGTTTCAGTATCCCAAAGTAGGCACCACCAATTCGGCCGTTTCGATTGGCATTTACGATTTGAATTCAGGCCAAACGAAATACGTTGGGTTTCCAGGTGACCCACGCGAACATTATCCGGCCAAACTGGATTGGATCCCAGGTTCCAATGAGTTTTTGATGCAGCGGCTGAACCGTCTTCAAAACACAAACACGGTTTATGCGGTGGATGCGAGATCCGGAGATTTTCGTATCGTGTTCGAAGACAAAGATCAAGCTTGGGTGGAAGTCTGTGAATCAATTCAATTCACTCCTTCGGCAAAGCAGTTTACCTTTGTCAGCGAGAGGGACGGTTGGAAGCATGTCTATCTCGTTGATGTCGAAACCGGTAGCCAGCAACTGTTGACGCCCGGTGCGTTCGACATTGTGGAGTTGTACCGAATCGACCTTGAAAAAGAGTACTGTCTGTTTCAAGCATCGCCCGACGATTCAAAGTCCCGTTATCTGTTTCGCCAGTCGTTTGGCAGCCCCTCACTAGAACGACTGACGCCTGCGGAGCAAGCGGGATGGCATGACTATTCGGTGTCCGCGGATGGCATGACGGCTATCCACACTCGTTCCCAGCTAGGGGTGCCTCCGACGATTGAGACGATCACGTTGCCCGACCACCGCACCGTAAGGACGGAAGAAGAAAACGCGGATATCAAACAACGCGTGGAATCGTTGGCAAGTATCAAACAAGAGTTTGTCGAACTGAATATCGACGATGGTTCGGGAAGCGATTTAGGAATCGACGTTGCGTTGATGTATCCCCCGGATTTCAATGCTGACAATGGCAAGAAGTATCCGGTCATCGTATTTGTCTATGGTGAACCTTGGGGAACGACGGTTACGGATCGATGGGACAGTAGAAATTACATGTGGCATCGGCTGCTTTGCGAACACGGATATGTCGTCGCAAGTTTTGATAATCGGGGCGCCAAGTGTCCTCGCGGTGTCGCCTGGCGGAAGGCAATCTATAAAAAAATTGGCATCATCAACGCGTCGGATCAGGCTGCCGCCCTGAGGGCACTGTTGGACAAATATTCGTTCCTCGATCGCGATCGTGTCGGCATTTGGGGATGGAGCGGTGGCGGTTCATCGACCTTAAACGCGATGTTTCAATATTCTGACTTGTACCACGTTGGCATATCCGTAGCCCCGGTTCCTGATCAAAGATATTACGACACGATTTATCAAGAGCGTTACATGCAAACGCCGAAGTTGAATCCAGAGGGATTCAAAAACGGTTCGCCGATTTCCCATGCTCAAAACTTAAAGGGCAAACTGCTGTTGATCCATGGAACCGGCGACGACAATTGCCATTACCAGACCATGGAGTTGTTGATCAACAAACTGATCGCGGAGGATAAACAGTTTGAGATGATGGCCTATCCCAATCGGTCACACTCGATTAACGAATATCAGAACACGACTCCGCATCTTCGAACGTTGATGACCGAGTTCTTTTTAGAGCACCTGTAAGTGCCTCCGGGCCGAACGCGTTATGCTGGTCAGGTTGAGTTCACTTTGTCGGTGCCTGCGGTAGACGTTCACATGTCGGAAGTACCTGGACGTACTGGCTGAAGATACGGATTCGTTGTTGAATTGAGCGACCGTTTCTCATGCGAACCGAGAATTAGATTGGCAAATAATCATCGGAGGCACCTGGTGTTGAAAAAAGGGTACCTCCAATCATTTGCCGAGACTGAGATGCTGTCAGCTAATTCCGGCCATCATGTATCGATCCGGGGATCGGGGCGGTCAGCAACAAACGGTCCCTATCTGCTCATCTCCAACAACGTAGCGGCTCCGAGGAGTTGTTGAACAAACTTGAAAAACTACGACTTGGACTCGTCAACCAATGAATCGACTACCAATTCTAGGTTAGGCGACCGATCAGGACCAAACCCGACCGACGCGATTCAGATTAGTGCTTGATTAGCGGCGATTAGTGTTCGGCGCAGCCAAGTTTTTGGAGAACACTAATCCGCACTAATCGCACACTAATAGAACCCACAGGCAGCCAGAACCCTCGATGTCGGTAGGTCGCCTAACAAATGTTCTTGCTTGCCGCCGTGCTAGAGAATCGCGTCATTTTGGAGGCATCGTTCCTGATCGGTAGTGCTGACTTTGGCGTAACCAAAGAGGCGAGAACTGGATTGGCAAATCATCATCGGAGGCTCCCCTGGTTGAAAAAATGGGTACCTCTAATGATTTGCCGAGACCGAGATGCTCTGTCAGCTAAACCTGGCTTTCATGCTTCTTTCCGGGAATCGGCACGCGATCCGCAACAAACGGTGCTTACTTTTGCGTATTTGGCATCTTTCGCGGTTGTCAAAAAAACTTGAAATTCAAGGACTCGGTGATGGAGATTCTATACAAAGACGAGGGCTACCAAATCTATCAACCCGACTTTATCTGCTTCGACAAGATCATTCTTGAAATCAAAGTGGTTTCAAAACTGACAGACGAACACAGGGCGCAAGCACACAAGCCACACGTTTCCATTAAAAGGTGTGAGTTACTGGGAATGCAACCAACTAACGGTCGATTAATAACTGATTCAACAAACATTGGAGTTGATGACACGAGGTGAGCAGATTTGGGCGCAGCGGTCTGCTCAACCCCCAATAAAGAGCTCCGGGAAATCGTGGCGAGAGTGGGCAAGCTGAAGCCACCGTGCTACTTTCCAATTGACCGCAGCACCTGCCCGTCGGCTTTCAGCCGGTTGCGGAGGTCGGCATATTCCAGATCTTGAACCGCGACTTTCGCGTCAATCGCCTGCGCCGCGGCGGTCGCGGCGCTTTGGCCGAGGACCATGAATACGGGCTCCATCCGGATCGAGCCGAAGGCCATGTGGCTGGCGGAGAGGCAGACGGGAACGAGTCAGATTCTCGCACTCGCTTTTGTTCGGTACGATCGCCCCGTATGCGATCGGGTACGGCCCGAAGCCGCCGACCTCGACGTCGCCTTCGTTGCGCACATGGCCGCGGCTGTCGACATAGCGCTGGACATGATGCGAGTCCATCGTGTATGCGCCCATCCCGATCGAGTTGTCCACCTCGATCTTGCCCTGGCAGTTGTTCTGCGTCATCACGTACGAGCCGACCATGCGTCGCGCCTCGCGGATGTAGAGCTGGTGCGGCCAGTGCCCATTGTCGGCGAACTCGTCTTTGGGCAGTCCCCATTGCGCGGTGCGCAGGCGAAGAGCCTCTGGCACACGCGGGTCGTTGGCGAGGAACCACACGAATCCCTTCTGATAGGTTTCGTGTTCCTCAATAATTCGCTTCCGAGTCGCGTAGTCGCCTTCGGGGTACTCGTAATTCATTCCGATGTTGTCGGTTGAAAATGGCCCCTTGTTGTTGGAGTCCGTCTTGCCGTTGGGCATCGCGCTTGTCATGAAGTATTGGTCGCCGTACGGATTCGCTCCCGCAAGGATCGTGCGCAGGAGCAACTCGTAGCGGATCGGATCGTAGCCGTCGGGTTTTGGCAGCGGCACACGGTTGGCCGCCACGTTGGTCAGGCACATCCGGAAGCAGTACGCCTGGATGCGTTTGTCGGCCGAACCTTCTGGGCCCGGTCCGCCCTTCATCACGCCTGGTAGCAGCCCGCTGGAGGGATCGCCGGGTACAACGTAAGGATCGACCGGCTTGGCGAACTGATGATGCTTGGCGTATTTCGTCGCAACCCCACTGAGCGTCTCACCATATTGACGGGTCGCCTCCCGGCCAATGGTGTAGGACACACCCGCCGCCGCCATCAGGTCGCCCTCATAGGTCGCGTCGATGAACATCTTCCCGCGGTACGTCTTGCCGGAAAGCATCGTGATCGATTCAATTCGGCCGTCATTTTTTTGAACCCCTTTTCCCGGCGCTCGGTTCAGCCACTGATCACGATCAACTTGGATTTTGTATTCGGCAACGAAGTCTTCAAACACTTGCTCCGCAACATGTGGCTCAAATTTCCACGCCTCATTCTTGCCGTAGTGTTTTCCGACCCGTTGGTAAAACTCACGAGAAAGCCCACCAATCACCTGCTTGTTACCGATGTCTGTCTGCCCCAGTCCGCCGCTGGACAATCCGCCCAGGTGCTTGTCTGGCCCGACGAGGATGACCGTCTTGCCCATTCGTTTTGCCTGGACAGCGGCCATGACGCCCGCACTGGTTTGGCCATAGACGACCAAGTCGTATTCAGTGGGTTCGTCTGTCGCGAGGACGGACGACGAAAGCGAGATTAACACGGCGAACATCAGGAATCGGCGCATGAGTAACCTTTTTTGAGCAACCAAGAGCTGTAGAGTCTGCATGTTGGGATATTCTAACTCAAGGATCGGCTCTCGCTTGGCCGGTCCGAAGCCGAAGCCCGCTGCTTGTCACTGAGCACCTGCTTACGATGCGCGACTCACTTTGGGCGGCAAAACCCTGGATTGCGGTAGACAGAAACGGCGATCTTGGGCAATAATCCGGAAACCCTAAACCAATGTTTACTGACGACGGCTCGGTTGACCTGAAATACGGTCGTTGAATTGGAGTCCCAAGAACGAGTCGTTTTCCCAGCGTGGCAAAAACCGTATGAGGTACGGAGAATCTCAGCTATCGCGACCGTGGGTATCGAAAGCACTCGTTTTTTGTTCCTTGGCGACGTTCCAAACCATTTTTTTGGAGGAAAGGCCTAATAGGCCATCATTAGCTGTGGAAATACACACCTGGATTTGCGCGAAATGTTGAAGACATTTAAAAATATTTACCCCCGGCCATTGGCCGCTTGATAGGTAACTTTATTTTGCCGAAGGCGTCTGCGGAGTATCGGCCGGAGCTCTGCGCGGCTTCGCCAACACAACTCCGCCTGAAGCCAGGCAGACCGCGCCCAAGAGCAGGAAGCCGAAACCGATAGGCTTCTCCCACGATAGCCACGCGCTACCGATCGACAGCCAGACGACTCCGATTCCAACTAACATGCGAGGTCTGGCTCGGTTGAAAAATATCCAGACACCTGCTCCCGCACCGAACAGCACGATCAGAGATACGAACAGAAGCCGCTCCCACCGCACTCGCGCCCACGGGTCCTCCGGGACAAAAGATTCCTCCAGAATTGTCGGCGAGACCGGCTGGCAGGTCTTGATCGTACCGTTTCGAATCGCCGCGACCGTGTAGTTGACAGCATCGGCAGCAGGAACCCAAAAATCCGGGGCGATTCCTATCTCCTCACGCGGTTTCCCGTCCAGATAAAGACCGAAGTTGATCGGCATCTTCACACGTAAACGCGAATGGGGAAGTTGATGGATTCCCGCATTCCCAAAAGTCAGACAGCCCATGGTGTTTTCGCCGACCAGTACGACGTTCTCGGCCTGCGACGCGCGCATCACCAGCCCCTCTCCGGCTGAGGCGACCCGGCCATTCGTCACGATGACGACCGTGGTGTCATTGGGAATCAACGGCATTTGCGGAAAGAACGGCCCCACCCAGTCAGGCTGACTTTTCCCATCCTCGAAACGCCTGGCCAGATTGGTATGTCGCACCGCATCTTCCCGGAAATCCGGCTATGTTCGAATGGTGGTCGAACAGGTCAGCGAAGAGGTTCGCACGACCAGCCATCGTCGTCTTGCAGTGCAATTCGGAGAATGCGAAGACCGAATTCGCTCGCTCACCCGTCAGACCATGGATCCACTGAACGGGCCAAGTCTCGTTTCCGCCCTGATTGCCGCGAATGTCCACGATCACCACTGGATCGCCACGATGGGCGAAGGCCGTCAGAACGAACTGGTGGAGTTGTTTCTCGGCCACGTCGCCGAACGAGCGCACGCGGATTACTGGGATGCCACCGACGCGGTCTTCACGGAAGATATTGCGCGAGTAATACTCGTAGTCCGAACGCCGCAGATGAACCTTCATACTGCGCTTGCCGGTAGCCGTGCTGGCCACTAAGGCAAGAGGTCCCGGTTTGACCTTCGACAGCATTCCCAAGCGATAGATCGCTTCCCCCTGCATATTGAGCGAGGGGAAGACGAAGGACCCAGGATCCTTGCCATTGATTGAGACGAGCGTATGGAGTTGCTCTTCGTCGACGAACTGATATCCGCCTTCTTCCAACACAAATTCCAGACTGGAGTCGTACCAAAAATCGACATGCCCGCCGTAGGCTATGTCTCCAATGTTCAGGTGGCAATCGACGATGAATCCGAGGTGTTCATGAAGCAACTGGGAAAAGTCCGTGACGGACCAAGTGGGCCGAAGGGCAAGCCCTTCCCGAATCCGTTCCTCGGCCTGTCGAAACTCGTGATGCTCGTTGAAGTACGCGTAACCGGAGTAGCCGTGCGAGAAGAGGTAGAACAAACGCTTTACGTCCTCGCCGGCCTCATGCGAGGAAATTTGGCGAGGTGGTTTGGCTTTGAGATCGATGGTCAAGTCAGCCAGCGGCAACTCGGTATCCTCCCAAGAAAAACGAAGCCGATTGACCTCGTCGCGCAGCTCTTGGTCCATTGGTGCGCTGAAACGGGATCGAACCCAGTCCGAGGCGGGCGGCGAATTCTTGATCAGGCTCCGCATGGTCTGCTCAGCCGCGTCCCGCACTTGTAAGGAATCCGATCCGCTGCAGATGAACAGCGTCCGACCGTCGGCCCAAGGACTGTCCTTCTGTATGCAGATAGGTTTCTTCGCTGTCCGGAGGTTCTGCAATTCCTCGGTCGTCAAAACCTGACGCATGATCTCATCGGTACCAGGGACACCCTGCCGGCCAATGAGAACGACGTTCATTTCCCTCACGGACTTGGGGATGTCCCCGTCCTCGACGATGCACCATTGGCAACGCAGTCCCTTTAGCAAGGGAGAGAAATCCCGAGAAAATTGCCCCTCAACTCGGCTTGCCACCAGGACCGTATTGCTCGGTTCTGGATCAACCTTCAACGACTCGTTGCCAAGCCCGGGAAGGGACGCGAGCAGAACGAATGCGGCGGACAGCCCAAACGGCAATTTCACCCTTCCTGCTAATTCTGTCATGTCGGGTCTTCGTTCTGCCTACCGTTTGTCTTCAAATAATAAACTTGCGGGGTGGGACTACAACTTATTTCGTTTCCAGGGGAAAGGCCGTGTCTTTTCCCGTAATCAGTACGACGCAAGTGTTGAAACTGGTCGGATCCGGGTACTCACCAATCACATAAGGCTCCGGAATACGCTTAACGATGGCTTGGTTCTTGGGGTCATCCCAAGGCAAACTTTGGTCGTATTGGTTGTACAGGGATTCGTGTCCCAGAAATGGAAGGATCAAAACACGCCAACTATGCCACGGCCTGCCATCTTTTCCGTAGACGACCGCGGGGGGGAAATGGCCGTGCTCACGATGGTACGAGCGAAGAGCCTGCATGACTTTCTTGAATCGACCCATCTTGTCGACTCGTGCTTTGGCGTATTCAACAGGATCGGTTCCCGATGAAGCGACGGTACTCCCGAACTTGAATCCTTCAGGATAGTAATTGGAATAATTAAAAACATCCCCTCGAACCATGTGTTTTCCGCCGTCAATGGTAAACGCGTCGCGGAATTTTTCACGATCGATTCCGGGCTGGATATAGAACCTGAATACCCCACCATCTCCTAAGGCAAGAATCGCTGGATTGGCTAGTATCCTGTCTCCATCGAATCTGGGGAATTCATCGTCAAAGACTAAGTCAATCGGTTGCGTCCAAGGCACACTCGTTTCGGCCGTTAGCTCGCCTACGATGAAGGTGATATCTTTCCCGTCGCGGATATCCGAATCCGAGACGGTAAGGCTCTCCGTTGTGCCGACTCCACAGCCATGGCTTAAGGCGAGCAAGCAACACCAGAGCAGGTTGCGAATGAACCGCTTGGAACTTTCTTGTTCGTCAACGCGAAACAACGGGATTGGATATGGTGATCGATTCATCGTTAGAATCCTCGGGCTGGAAGATCGTAAAAAACTGACAGGCCCAACAGGTTCCGCGTGGAGGACCTGCTGATTTACGACCGAATTTTGGGGATGGCGTAAACTTGAGAGTATGACGCATTGTACGGTTCGCTCAGTAGTTTGCGACCAGTCTGAGTCCCGATGGATCTGCTTCCGCACCGCAGAAATCCGACGCGAGATGTGACGCGAATCGACTGAAGTCTTTTGGACCATTCCGTCAAAAGTTTCCAGGAGCGCCCCTTTCACGAACCGCGAAATCTCGCGTTACCGATCACTGGCCGCTTTGAGAAACTCGAGTAATTGTTTGACGCTTTGATAGCCAGAGACCTTGCGAACGACTTCTCCTTGAGGGCTCAACAGAATCAATGTGGGATAGCCGTCTACTTCATACCTCTCCACCAGTTCCTTCTGCTCATCGCCATCGAGCTTGACACAAACCAAATTGCGGCAGCACTGCGCCACTGGTTCGGCGGTATAAACCAGTTGGTCCATGACCTTGCACGGGCCACACCAGGTGGTCACAAAATCGACCAGCACGAATTGGTTGTTTTTCTGAGCAACGATTACGCGCTTCGTTGAAATCGTTGGCAAATTCGACAGGCTGTTTGGCTCGCTCTACTTGGCGATCGGCCGCATAGGGGTCGCGTGCCACTGCATCTTCGGCGCGGGTGCGACCGAGATCGAACGCTTCGATGACCAGAAATCTCCCGTCCGAATCGCATTCGACGACGCGAAACGGAACTTCACCGAGCCAAGCGTGCTCTTCAACCGAGTTCATGGTGTTACGTGCAGCAAACGTCGCCTTCAATTCTGTGCCCAGCCCGAATGCATCCCGGTTGTCAAACCGTCCGTCGTGATTGCGATCAGTGATAACCGCGTAGGCGGTCTGTCCGTGAAAGTCGAAGGTGCCGAGATGCCAACCGCGACGAGACCAGCGGATGATTGAGTCGGGTTGTTCGGCCTCGGGGTCAAAAACGTACCAGATTGAAATTGGGTAGGGACGGGTGCGCTGTTGATCGAACGGCAGTTGGATGACAGCCTGGCTGCTGTACCAAGTCTTGCCGCGACTTTCGCTGGGAACAATGGACTGTGTTTCGTCAACGGAGAATTGGCCATCGTGATCGCGATCAAGTTTTAACAACCCGCTATCTTCGTTCCAGGAAAATTCCAGGGAGACCGGTGGGTGTTGACCAATTTTGATTTGGCCTTGGCAAGTCTCGCCTGTGCGGGTCAGCGGTACCTTGGTTCCTTTGGGGGACCAGCCAATGCTCAGTTGGTCCGGGCCCGGTTGTCCCGGCGTAAGATCGATGCGAATTCTTCCCAGCTTTCGAGCGCGGGCAACGGAGGCCAGCATTTCTTTTCGCCCGGAACCCTCTTGGGACGATGCATCCTGCGCACCGAGTGCCGGAATCACGGTCAAAACCAGCAACCCAATCAGTCCTGCCGTGATCGCTATACGCAGTTTTGATATCAATTCTTGCATGTTTTTGCCAACATTATCACTGAGATAGATAGAAATTCATCGTCTTCGAGGCCAGCTGTTTGTACTTTCGCCAGCTGGTCCGCATACGCATATTAACCTTCCCCGTTCCTTCGTGGCAAATGATTCAGCAACCGGCCGTCGTTAGTCATCCAGTTCCGAGAACCGCCAACCAATTTTTGTTTTCATCGTGGGATCTTCAACTTGCCAAGTTGCCAAGTTCCTTGAATCGTTCAAATATCGGCAGCCAGTGCATATGGGATTGTTGCAAGTCCTGTCACGTTGAGTTTGAACCACTTGTCCGCGCATCGTTGGCGGTTGGTCGCAGCTTGTCCAGGAATGCTGGGTTCTTCCTAATTGCGATATGCAGAGTGACAATTGTTGCACTTTACCTGCATCGCATTAAAAATCGATTCAGTAGTTTTCACGTCTCCCGCTTCAATCGCGTCTTGTAGCTTGACAACGAGTTGTTCGGATTCTCTCATCCAGGTCAACATTTTCTCGTCATAACCATTTGATACTTCTAGCTGTCGAATCGAATTCATGGAATTTCTCTTTGAGCAGCAAGGCTACCTGGGCCGGCACAATATCCGGATGAAGCTTGGGCGTTTGCCACTCAGCATCCCGGCAATGCTTCAAGTTATCCGACGACCTGTCAATTTGAGCCATGGCCGCCGCAAGCGAACCGACGTCGGCAACTGAAACCAGACTGGGCAGCTCGACTTCGGCCGCTGGGCGTTGGAAATTCGCGATGTCTCGCCAGAGACCTGAGTACTTCTTGCTTGTCCCGGCCTGCTCAAGGATTTGCAAGGATCGTTGGCCGTCGACAAGCCCTTTGGCAATGCAGATCGCCGCTGCTGCAGCTGGACCTCGATGTTTGCCGTGGTGGCAGTGAACGTAGATGGTACCGTTGAGTTCTTCGGCCGCTTTCGCGAACATGGATGCGGTTTCAGCATCAATACCGTCGTAACCAATCGGGATGTGAACGTACCGAATGCCGTGCGTTCTTGGCGAGCTCGACCTTGGGCTGGACTCCATCGACGCTAACGATGACATTCACTCCCAATTCAGCGAGTTGACCGAAGGCAGCATCCGTCTTCGGCTCAGCTCCCGAGAAAACGTTACCCGAGACTTGCAGCAAGTTGTGAAGCTCCGGAAATTGCGATTCCGTTGGCCCGCCTGCGGGCAAAAATACGTGATTGGACACGGCCTCCCACGTCGTGGCGTTCTCCGAACTGCCGTCTCGGTGACCGTCGGAATCCCCGCGACCGCAACCGAGGATGAATCCTACCGACAAGAGAATGTGCCATAGCAAGTTCTGATTCGGTTGTTTTCGCACTTATTGCTGTTTCCAGGGGTTTTGAAAGAAAAGACTCCACGGCACGAACCGTTTTGAATTATACCAACCGGTTCAGCGATTTGATGGAATCTACCATTCAGAAAGTCGCCGAAACCCCAGAGCATTACGCGGTCGTCTATAAATGTTATCGAAAGTGTGTCATCCGCCCGTTCTCGCACATTGTGACCTATCGGATTCAGTCCCAATCAGTCGAAATACTCGCCATCACTCACGGCAGTCGGCATCCGCAAGCCCGGAAGCAGCGGTAATCCAAGGCGAGCCCAGTGCGGACGAACTGGCCAGCCTCGAAGAACTCCGCACACGGTCGTGGGGTCAAAATACTCGGCCCACGTTTAGCACCGAACAAAAATCGCGATCCCTGTGCCTCATCGGTCAGGTTTTTCAACCAAGATCGTGAGGCATGATGTACCGCTATAATTGGCCCAGTCATTCGCAACTGAACCCTGTTTACGCCGGATACGATTCTGGATGATCGGGCACCGGATGGCCTGAGCCTGCGGCAGTTGCGTCGTGGATTTCCGCTGTTGGGGGCAGAGCAGCGCGAGTTGTGGGCATTAAAAAACCCCGACCGGTGAGATCGGGGTTGGGTGATGATCGAGACTTACCTGGACCGCTTAGTAGTCGATCGTAATCGACCAGCTCTTGAGCGTGCCTTCCCGGCGTTTGCGCAAGTCATAGATCTCGAGTGTCCAGTCCCCCAAGGAACTGGTAAAGTCGCCGGTCACGTCGTTCTGGCCAGTGTAGTTGAACAGCTGAACGGGCTGATCTGTCGAGTCGGGATCTGGAACCAGCCAGACCTCAAGATCCGACGGCCGGGAGTGACTGATTTCCAACGATACAGTCAGCCCGATGAAAGGCAAATCTGGAACGTTCCCGATCGTCGAACTTGTACCTGCCGGATTATTATCTGGAATATCCAACCCGAGTTGAGGGAGTTGAGGGATATCGGTAGCGTCATACGTTTCCGAGCCACCGCCCGGAGGCAAATCATCATCTTCGTTGAGGATCGAAACGTCGTTGGCATCGAGTCCATTGTAATTGGGATCGGTACTCTCAGCAGGGTCGGTGACAATCGAATACGGGACATCGCCATCTTCAATCGGATCGTCGACGCCAGTGACGGTAACCGATTGCGGCGTGTCCCAGTTGGCTGGCGTGAAAGTCAGGCTCGTTTTATCGATCGTCCCTTCGGTTGTATCGGACGAACTGATACCGATCGTGACATCGGCACTGGGTTCGCTTGCCAGGGAAACGTCAAAAATATCGGTGCCACCGGATTCGGTCGTTACCAGACCGTCATTTGGTGAAACGTTGATACCGGGGTTCGCTGAAATCGGCATGCCTCGGAATTCGAGCGACCACTCGAAGAGGATACCGTCGTTGCCTTTCGCGCTGTCGGTAATCTCAAGCGTCCACGTTCCCTGGGTTGGAAACCCATCAAACCAGTTCATGTCGGCACCGCGGGGTGCCTTGCTTCGCGGTTGAGGGTTTTGAATGGTTTCCCCATAAATGATGTCGGCCATCAACAGGCCGCCTTCGTCCGTCCACACCGAATCGAATGTTCCAGCTCCGGCTTTCCAATTGTAAACAAACGGCATTTTTCGCTGTTGTGGATTGCCTTGTTCGTCCGTGTAATCGAGAACTAGTCGCATTAGGGTGATATCCTGCCAATTCGGATGATCCATGTGCAGTCGCACGTTTACGTCGGAGATCGAAAGATTCTGTTCGACAATAATACTGGAGGAAGTGACTCGCTCGGTTTGTCGCCCCCTGGGACTTTGCACGGTCAGTGGCCCGACAAACTCGGGAGACGTATGCACGGTCAGTTCATGATCGCGACGGTCGGTCCAGATCCATTTGCTGTATTGGTTGTTGTTATTGGTACCGGCAATGATCAGGATCTGCGGGAACTCGACGTACTGAGAATGAGCGTTGTCCCATTTCGCCGGTCGGAATACGACCGCCTCGTGACCACGACGGCGCGGCCAGGCCGTTTGGCCATACTCCGAGGCGCAGGTCCAAGTCGAACCATCGAACGAATACCAGACTTCATCCGTAATGCTGACCCTTTCCGCAGGATCATACAGGGTGTCGTCGGTAGAAATCGTGCCGCCCAGGATCCAGATTCGATCATCAAACACGACGGTGGCGTGCTCGCGAATCGGCCCCAGTTCCATTTCGGCTGTGGCTTGCGTCCACGTCGCGCCATCGGCCGTTTTCCAAACATCGGTTAGGACGTAGTCGTCCGTTCCGTCGTTGCCGCGTCCACCGATTACGTAAAGTTCACCGCCAAGTACGGCCGTGGTGAAGCCATCTCGTGCCGCCCATGCGGCGTCGGCTTCCTGTTGCCAGTTGGTCCCGTCAAACGACCAGACGTCGTTGAGCAAGTCCTGTCCGTCAAAACCACCCATCAACCAGATCTTCCCGTTGAAGACTTCTGCCTTGTAGTTTCCGCGAACGGGCCAGGGAGCGTCGGGAGCGGAAGACCATGTTTCACCGTCGTAAGTAAACCAGACGTCGGCATTGGCAGTTTCCTTGCCGGCAAAAACCCAGATTCGGCCGTCATAAACTACGGCCTCGAATTGGCTCCGAGCCGACCAGGGTGCATTCCCCAGGTCCTCCGGGCTTCCACCGACGGATCGCCGTACCGCGTTGTGGACGCCATTGAATTGGCCGCCCATCAGATAGAGTTCTTCCTGGCCGTCGAAGTCGTGATCGAACGCTACCGCCGCAAAATCGGCGTGATAAAAGTTCGTCATGATCGTATGTTTATCCCATTCCATACCCGCCAGTGCCTGTCCGCCGATCAGTTGGGCAATCGTTGCCGTGGGTGAAACAAACCAGACAAGCACGCAGAACAAAACGAAAAACGTAGATGGCTTCAAGTCGGATCGGAGACAACGGGGGCCGAGCGGATCAACGCTGGGTGAAGGAATGGGAATCATCAGAATCTCCTGCTAACAAATGAAAGGTGCTTTAGGGAAAGTGGATTTGCTTCCACCCCCAATGCGACAGGCAGGGAGAGAACCCGACACGAATTAGAAAAATAATCGCAGGATTATTGTGAGGAGGCTGTCGGAAAGGCAGGCATCCCGGCGGGGGAACGAAATGATCAGAGAATCATTCGATCATTGAATTCCATGTGGGTCAGCGGTCAACGCCGAGACGAATCAATTGGCTCGTGCATCAAGACGTTAAACTGGCCAATGGAAAGCAAGTCTGGCACTGCAAGATTTGTTTCGGCTGGTTTTGAAAAGCATCCACGGATGCCTTATTTGATCTCGGATTCAACCCAGTCGTTTTCGTCAATGACGGTGACAAACGCATCTGACGAGTTACTCCGATGGACTTCACCTGTGGGAAATCGAACCTCACCGCTTTGGTAGCCGACAACCGCTATTTGGCCGACATGATTTAGTGAGACCGCGCGGGCTCTGGCCTCAGAGCCTATGCCCGTTGCAAAAAAACGGTATTTCAAAAGTTCCCCCTTCCCGGACAACTCGATCAATACTGAGTGAACGCCATGGCCGGGTTCTCGCAAAAGAGGCTGCCCCTCAAACTCCACACCAATCGTATTTGCCTGACCGAGCAGGAAAATACCGCCTCCTTGGCGGGCGGCAAAGCCTCGCGTCTCCGCCATGCCCCAGCGGCATCGCAGCAGCCGATGCCAAGCCAAATTGCCATCGGGATCCCAGCGAGTGATCACCGATTGGCCTGGCGGTTCGGGAAAAGCGGGGTCAGTAATCGTAAACAGATCTCGATCGTCTTCATAACGATTGATTCCGTCCAGGTCCGTCCCCGACTTTGCCTTTGTCGACAAATAGACATGTCCATCATTGCCCGCGATCAGGTGCATCGACATGAGCTTGTCCGGCGTCACCTGCGGGCGAACCCATCGGGTGAATCCATCCTGATCGAGCTTCAGCAGGAAACCAAAGCTGTCGGATTCGTTTTGAAGTTCGGGCAAATCGAACGCCTGGCCATTGGACTGCTGACCGAATGTCGCGTTGGCCAAAGGCCGGGAGGTTCCACATACATACGTGTTACCGTCGCCGTCACAGGAGACTCCGTTAACCATCGCTGCAACCTCCGCGTCAACACTTCGCACCCATCGCACTAACCCGTTGGAATCGAAACAGGCTACAAAGCCTCGTCGCTGGTCGGCACCATTCGCCTGGTGCGTCAACAGCAAATTATGGACAGGATTGCCAAATTGCGAATCCGAAAGGTAGATGCCACCCACGACCACATCTCCATTGGGTGATACACTGATCCGATGTCCAGGCAGTGCGTTCGGAATTTGTCCTCGACCTGTCCAGCGAGCCCAAAGAACGTCCCCGTCGAGACTGAGTTTTGCAACAAAACCAATTGGCCCGTTGCCAACGGCCGGAACTTTTAGGTCGAGCTTTCCGAAATGAACGGACGAAAACGTGCCGATATCAATTGCGCCGGTCAAGATCAAGTTTTTCTGTTGGTTCATCACCATTTCGTGAACCTGGCCCGAGGCAGGCGTGCCCAAGGGCATCATCCAGTTTAGCTGTTGCTTGGAATCGTACTTGCATACGACCGCTCCAAAAAAATTGTCGGGCAATCCTTCAAACGAAATGCCAGGATCAAGGTCTGCGTTGGAAGTAACTCGCCCGGCCGCGTAAACATTTGCTTCGTCATCCATTGCGACCCCCGCAAAAGTGTCAAATCGGTTCGAGCCCCCGATCAGAAAAGAATAGCCTTTGAGTGGTGGTGGAATTCGCTCCATTCTGGTTTCAATCTTGGCAGCGTGTTTCCGGTAGTAAGTTGCAAACTCCGTTCGGCCTTCGGCCTCATGCAGTTCGGAGAGTTTCAGGTCGATCTCGTGAACATATTTCAATCTTCGTCGATCGATCAATCCGTTACTTTGGGCTCCGCGGATAAACTGTGTTCCGAGGACAAACCCTCTGGCATGTTCCAAGCGTTCGATTGCCTGATCAGATTTTGAGACTTTGGTTAAGACCTGCGCGAGAATAAACGCGGTATCCATGAATTCGTCCAGCAGTGTTTTCTGGTTGGTCCAGGACGGGAGTGCTTCTGTCGCCCAAGTTTTCTTGGAGCCAGGCTGCAGTTCGGAAATCAGACTGCGCAATGCCTTCTCAATGGGCGGCTGCGCCTTTTCAAATTCTCCGAGACCAACATGGAGCTCTGCCTTCAGTCGTTGGAGTCGCCAGCTGTTCGCGTCTTGATCGATCGCCCTATCAATTAACTCAAACGCTTTTCTGAGTTCGCCGCTTGAGCGGTGAATCAATGCCAGGTTGTGCAAAATTGCTCCTTGACTGGGCCCATCGCTGGCAACACTGAGCGCCAGTTCGAATTGCGACATCGCGCTTTCGTTTCGACCATGCTTCAGCAAGAACAGGCCATAATCGTTGATCGCTTCAGAAAGGACTCCGTTCCAGGTCGCAGGATTACCTTCATCAGAAGCCCGCCCGATTTGCAACATTTTTGCGGTTTCCACTGCCTGCTGAAACACAGCCTCCGCTTTCGCCGAGTCGCTTTGGTCTTTGGCCTTTGCGAGTCCGCGATAGGTCCTCACCAGTTCTTTGCCCTGTTCGCCCCATAAGCCAGATTCTGTCTGATTCTCCCACAATTCGGCTCGCAGTTCGGCAGATTTCGTGAAATACTGTTCAGCAAAATTATGCTGGCCCAGTTTTAAAGAGACTTCGCCCAATTCAAGCAAAGTTTCCGCGTAGACCAATTTCAGATTCGATTGGTCGGAATTGTCGGTCATCAATAACTTGATTCTGTCAGCCGCCAGCATCAACATTCGTTGGCGTTCACTTTCCAGTCCGCTTGCACCCTGCAAGTCGAGAACAGCAAACTCAACGAGGAAATCCCGTAGGCTTGAAACAGCATACTCAAAATTGTCTCCGGCTTTTCGCTGGGCACTTTTTAAATCTACCAACATCCGACCTAATTCGTCGCGAGCTTGTTGAAGTTCCGATATTTTTTCGGTTAGGTCATAGTTAGCTTCACCTGCTTTTTGTTGCTGGGTTTCGGCATGCTGTTTTGCGCGGTCGGCCACGACAGCCAACCAAACACTGACACAGGTTGCCAAAACCATCAGAACACCAATGGTCGCGGCGAATGCCAGTCCAACCCGATTCCGCAAGCAGAACTTCCTGAAACGGTACCGCGAACTCGGAGGGCTCGCTGCCACGGCCTCATTGTTCAGGTAACGATCAATATCCTGGGCAAAACTGTTAGCCGTTTCGTATCGGCGTCGCCGTTCCTTCTCGAGGGCTTTCATGACGATCCAGTCAAGCTCACCCCGAAATAAACCCCCGAGTTTCGACGGCTCCGTGTTTCGACGTTCAGCCGTTGATTTTCGCGAACGCGCTGGTTGTGAATCTGGTACTCGGTTTGGGCGGCTCTTCATCCTTGATAATGCGAAACAGTTCGTCCAGCGCGGCCTCCCTTAGTCGCCCGCGATCAAACGGGGTCTCCCCAGTCAACAGCTCATAAAGCACGACACCCAACGAATAGATGTCGCTGCGAGTGTCAACATCCAACTGGTTTCGTTGCGCCTGCTCGGGGCTCATGTACTCCAACGTGCCGAGGATTTGCCCCAGTTGCGTATAGACCGAGTACTCGCTCAATGATTGTCCCATGGCTTTCGCCACACCAAAATCGATGACCTTGGGAACCGGGCGTCCATCGTATTGTGCGACCAGAATGTTGGAGGGTTTCAGATCGCGATGGATGATTCCTTTTTGATGGGCATGTTGCACGCCTTCGCATACGGACACAAATAATTCCAGACGCTGCCGAATCGTCAACCGTTGTTCGTCACAGTATTGGGTTAGCGGCGGACCGTTGACCAGTTCCATGGCAAAATAAGGGAGTCTCTGAGCGGTTGTTCCGGCATCGAGTACCCGGGCAATGTTGGGATGCTCCATCATGGCCAACGTCTGCCGTTCGGCTTCAAAACGCCCCAAAACCTGCCGGCTATCCATTCCCGGTTTGATGATTTTGAGGGCGACGCGACGCCGAAACGGTTCCGTCTGCTGGGCGACGTAGACGACCCCCATCCCTCCTTCGCCAATCTTTTCCTTCAATTTGTACGGGCCAACTTGGGCTCCAATTCGAATCTGTCCCAGCGACGCCTCGGCGGCCGAAGTCGAACCACGACCCAGTTCCATAAAGCTGTCATTCGTCCGGGACATTTCCAGCAGCTGCTCAATCTCCTGGCGCAGTTGCTGGTCGTCTCGGCAAGCCTCGTCCAGGTAGGCGCATCGCTGGTCGTCGTCCTTGATCTCCCATGCGTTTGCAAAAATATCGAGGTCGTTCATATTGGGTCCCTGGGTGTAACTGGAGTTCGCAATGCTTCATGCGATATCCAGCGACACAACCCGACAAACAATTTGGAAAATTTCAAAATCGTCTGCTCCGCCTCGATCTAATGGGTCGAGGATTCCGTGGCCTCTGCCATTGCCTTTTTGAGCCAGGCCTTGGCATAGGCCCAGTACCTTTGGGCAGTTCGAACGTTGTAGTTCATTTGCTCGGCAATCTCTTCCAATGTGAATCCAGCGAAATATTTCATTTCGACCAGGCGGACGACTTGGGGATGGGTTTCACTCAATCGAGTAAGGTGTTCGTGAAGTTCCAGTACTTCATCAACCCGATAGGGAGAGGGAATGTTGTCAATGACGACCTCCTGACGTTGCAGGTCGCCACCGTGCCTTAATCTTTTCTTCCGCCGTGCTGCTTCGACCAGTATCCGCCGCATCGCCTCGGCGGCTGCTGCAAAAAAGTGACCGCGATTATCCCAACTCGGTTCTTTGTCGTCACCCACGAGGCGCAGGTACGCCTCGTGCACCAGGGCGGTGGCCTGCAGGGTCTGACCAGGCTTTTCGTTGGACAATCGCTGCCGCGCGAGCACACGCAGCTCCTCGTAAACCAGAGGAAGCAGTTTGTCGGAAGCGGATGGATCGCCCCGTTCGATCGCGTTGAGGATTTGTGTTACGTCCGTCATGGGAACCATTCTAACCGACGCGAATTCGGAACGCGATGATGGAGTGCACGTTCACAGGACTCAGGTTTCATCACCAACACCGACTGGCGTTTCGACGTAAAACCCCATTTCTAGCCCAACTCGCTTCATCCATGTTTTTTCGGCATCTGCTTTCACAGGACGCATTCGTAGTGCATCCCGTGACTTTGGCCTTGGGGCACGTTTGAGCCTTTTTGGCGCCGATTTTCGGAGGCTGCGTCCTGTGAACTTCGCCGGCCTGCTTTTGGAAAGCGCCGAAATCCCGCGATACGTGGCGCAAAAAACGAGGCCCGGAAGAATGAACTTCCGGGCCTGTTTTCGGTTTGCCAGGCATGTTTTACAAATTCGAGGGTGCAAGTCCCTTATCCAACTTGATGGAGGTGAAGGATTGGGCGTCGGCAAGGATCTTGCCGCCCAAACCGCTGGTAGCCGTAAAGGTCACTGGCACAACAGTCGCTCTCCGGCTCTCAGTTTCGCCTTACCCGGAAGGGTGTTGGCGGACTTGGGTGTACCCCTGCTGTCCGAACAACCTATTTCCAAAGTTTAACCAGCCGAACCGCCGTGGTACGGACCCGTATGCCCGGTGGTGTGGGAGGAGGGAAGCCGTGAGGCTTCCCCCTATCCCGATTTCGAGCCAAGTTTTACGTCGACTCTGTATACAGGCGGCCGTTTAGGCTTACGGGGGACTGGTGGATCCCTCGATCGCAGCGAGTCAATTCTTGCGGCCACCGGTCCCGCCATTCTGCCGAAACCGTTCCATCATTTCTTGGATCGACTTTTTAAGCTCTTCCGTGGTTACATCGCCATCATTGTTCCCGTCCGCTTCTTCGATCATTGTTTTTGAACGGCCTTCGAGGTTGGCCATTTCATCCTTGTCGATTTTGCCATCAGCGTTGGTGTCATAACGACTCATGCTGTATCCCAAGGAGCAACGCCGTGTCCTCGAGTTGCTAATTGCGGTGATCAATGTTGGCAAGAGATCGTTGAAGGTTCAGTTCCATCAGAAGCAAGATACCGCCACAACCAAGACCGATGCACGCCATCAATGAAAAACTTGCCACATATTGACTTTCATTTCTCAGAAACCTGGTTGGCCAATGCCTTTGCGTTATTTTCTCAAGGATGCCCGACTGGGCAACGGTCGTCCCATAAGACCGTTGTTTTTTGCGTGGATCAAGAAAGGTAGGAGTATCGCGGAATTTGTCTCGCGTTGACGAATTGGGGAATCGAAATAACCTCATGCTTGATTGGTAAGGCAAGTTTTTGTTAACCGCGGGGGCATTGTTTCGAGGAGCCGTTTCTCGGACGCGGTTTCATCATGTCGTTCGATCGACAGGATTTTTGTGACGTCAATCGCACTGGCGGCAATGACCCCAGCCCGGTTGCGTTTGATAAACTTCTGCATCCGGTACTTGGCCGAAGGCGGACTGGCGCTGACCGGTTCATCCGTCAGATGCCGCCGGATGTCTTCCGCCAGCCCGTTGGCCGTTTCGTAGCGTCGACTGCGCTCTTTTTCCAACGCCTTCATGACGACCCAGTCTAGATCACCCGAGATGTTCCGCGTCAAGTGCGACGAGTCGATACTCCGCTGAGCCGCCAAGCTGCGCAGGCTCGCGCTGCCACTCAATCGCGTGCTGGGCTTAGGAGGTTCCACTTCCTTGATCAGCCGCAGGATTTCATTCATGGCAGCCTGCTTCATCTGCGCTTTTTCCAAGGGGGTGCTGCCGGTCAGCAGTTCATACAGAATCACGCCCAGAGAATACACGTCGGTTCGCGTGTCGATATCCAGGTTGTTGGACTCCGCCTGCTCGGGACTCATGTACAACGGCGTTCCCAGCATCATCCCGTGGGCCGTGTCGAGCGACTGCTCGGTCAGCGATTGGTCCATCGCTTTGGCCAGACCAAAGTCGATCACTTTCGGGACCGGTTTGCCATCATACAAGCAGATCAGGATGTTGGACCGTTTGTACTCCCGGCTGAATGTTCGTCGCGTCCGTTTCATGAATCTCCTTTTCGTCATCCAGTCATGACATAAGAAGACGCACTGTCTACCAACTCTGGGGAACTTCACAATCCCTGACTTCGAAAGCGTGAAATTTTGCTTGCGCCTTATCTGAATTCGCCAATGTCCCAAAACTTAATGGACTGACAAGCTAATGGACTGACAAGCAAACGGGGGATGAGGAAGGTTTTGCTTTGCATGTATTGGTTGTTGAAGCTTGTTGTTCATTCACCTTGTAAATCCCGTGTGATTCAATATTCCTTTGCCCCTCACCCCCCTCTCCCCAAAAATTCGGATTAAGTTTGATCCTAGTGGAAATTCGCCTGGTCCGAATTTCTGGGGCGAGGGGGAGTGAGTTTTGTCTGGTTTGCGATCCTAGAAATCTAAAGTAAGTGCCATTCGGCTCTGGGTAGCACCATCATGACCAACGTCGTCGACACGCGCGACCGAGCGATCAGCCCTTCGAAAGACTCTCTAGCGTTTGCTTCCATTGTTTGGCTTGCTCGGCGTTTCCCTGGTCCTCGTACAGGTCGATCAGCGACTGGCAGGCGTCGAGAAGGTGTACAAGTCCGACCGCGGGAATGGTGTCCATTTGCGAGTGCATCCCCGCGAATCCGTCCAACAGCTGTTGTTCCGCTTCGTCGACTTTCGCCTGCTGCAGCAAGGCCCTCCCGACGAATGACTGAGCCTTAAACCGCCGCCAATGCTCCGGGATTAATCGCTCGCGCAACTGCAAAGCTTCTCGCGCCTGCGCCTCGGCTTTCGCAGATTGCTTCAACTCCAGGTTGTTTAAGGCAGCGCCGGTCAAAACGCTTGCGTACGTTCGAGCGATTCTGTCCGCATCTTGTTGTATTTCTTCGGGCGGATTCTGCAAGAATTCGATCGCCTCATCGAACAGCTTGTTGGCTTCCGCGTGCCGTCCGGCCTCGCGGTAGGCACCGGCACGGCCCAGGATCGACGACAGCGTTTGGGGATGCCACGGTCCCAGGACCTCACGTCGGAGTTTCAGGGTTTCTTCTTGCAGCTCAATCGCTTCCGCAAATCGGCCGTTGGCTTGATAGGCCTCTGCCAAGTTCTGCATTGAACTCAGCGTGTTGGGGTGCTGCGGACCCAGCAACTCTCGCGTAAGTTCCAGCGTCCGCTTCAGCAACTCGGCGGCTTCCTCAAAGCGGCCAACATATCCGTAGGCGATCGCCAAGTTATTCATCGTCGCGAGCGTGCCGGGATGCCGCTCGCCAAACTCACCGCTCTCCAGTTCCAGCGTCTGCTCATAAAGCTCGATCGCCTTTGCGTGGCGGCTCACGCGAAGATAGGATTGGGCCAGGTTTGCCATTGAAACGAACGTATTCGGATGCCGCGGCCCGAGTACTTCTCGCCTGAGTTTCAGCGTCTGCTCACACAGCTGGATCGCCTCGTCGTATCGCTCAGTTCGCTGGTAATCAATAGCCAGATTGTCTCATCGTGCTGAGCGTATCGGGGTGACGGTCACCGAGTTCCTCGCGCTTGAGTTTCAGCGTCTGCTCATTCAGCTCAACGGCCTCGCGGTAACGGCCCACGTTGCTTAGAGAGGCGGCCAAATTGCCCATGGTCGCGAGGGTCGCGGGGTGCCGGTCACCCAACTTTTCGCGCTTGAGGTTCAGATTCTGCTCGTACAGCTTGATCGCTTCGGGATCACGCCCCGCAAACAAGTAAGCGGTGGCCAAGTCCCCCATCGCCCTGAGCGTCTGTGGATGCAGATCGCCTCGTTCCTCGCGTTGCAACTTCAAGCCCTGCTCGAACCGCTCGATCGCCTCCGGATGACGGCCCAGACTAGCATAGGCGCGAGCTAAGAGGTTGGTCGTGCCAAGCGTGAGAGGGTGTCGCTCACCCCTCGTCTCACGCATTAGTTTCACGGTCTGCTCGAGCAATGTCGCCGCCTCCGGATAACGGCCAGCCGCGATTAAGGCATCACCCAGGTGGGACATGGTGCTCAACGTATCGGGATGCCGCTCGCCCAAGACATCACGTCGGAGCTTGAGCGTTCGTTCCTGCAGCTCAATCGCGTCCTGATTGCGGCCAGCGGTCCGGTAGGCGATGGCCACCGAGCCCATCGAGTGGAGTGTGGCAGGGTGATGCTCACCCAAGATCTCCCGCCTCAGTTTGTAGACCTGCTCGTGTAGCTCAGAACTCTCCCGATGACGGCCAGCCGATGCATAAGTTTGGGCAAGATTGTAAATCGTCGTGAGCGTGCCGGGATGCTGCTCGCCCATCACCTCTCGCTTGAGCTTCAGTGTCTGCTCGTGTAGATCGATCGCTTCGGGATCACGCCCCGCTAACGAGTAAGCGGAGGCCAAACTGCCAATTTCCGTGAGGGTCTTGGGGTGCCGGTCGCCGAACTCCTCCCGCTTGAGCTCCAGCGTCTGCTCATGCAGGTCAATCGATTCTGAGTAACGGCCGACAGTGAGGTAGGACTTGGCTAAGTTGCTCATCGAGACGAGGGTGGCACGATGTCGCTCGCCGAGTTCCTCGCGTCTGAGCTTGAGCGTTTTCTCATTCAGTTTCACCGCGGCGGTATAGTTGCCAACGTCGTCGTAGTAGATGGCCAAATTGTTCATCGAAACGAGCGTGCTGGAATGCCGCTCGCCCAACTCCTCCCGCTTCAGCTGCAGCGTCCGCTCTTGCAAGTCGACCGCTTCCCGAAAACGACCAGCCAGTCGGTAGGCCCAGGCCAGGTCCTCCATCGCGTCGAGCGTTTTGGCGTGTCGCTCGCCCAGTTGATCCTGTCGAAGCCCCCGAACTTGCTCGAACAACGGAACGGCTTCACGGCCGAGCTCGAGCCCCAGGTAGGTATCACCAATCGCATCAAGCAAATCCGCTTTGCGCTGTGGACCCAACTCTTCTCGAGAATCGATGTCGTCGACGGCTCGATCGAGTACTTCGACCACCGTAACGGTACGCCCGTCCCTATCGGGATCCGGACTACGGAAGGCTTCGACCAGGAACTGCGTCACATCTTCGGCCTGTTCGCGAGCCTGCTCCGCCGCATCACGTTCGCGCTCGGCATTCTGGCGTTGAATGCTTTCACTAGCGGCTGCTTCCACCGCCAAGGCTTTCTGCCCGGCAATCATGATGTTGCTGACCACCAGCAGAACGAGACAGATCCCGGCAGCCACGGCACCGGCGGCGACCAAGCCGCGGTTGCGTTGTGACCACTTACCCAAACGTTGCAGGGGTGTCGGCGGGCGAGCCGTGATCGGACGGTGATCGATGAACGCTTGAAGATCGGAGGCGAATTCTTCTGCCGTGGTGTAACGCTCGTCGGGATTCTTGGCCAGTGATTTGTGGATGATCGTTTCCAGGTCCGCTGGAATGGCGCGATCGATCTTCCGCAGCTTGACCGGATCTTCGAAGGCGATCTGCTTGAGCAACGCCTGCCGATCGGAACCACTGAACACCGGACGCAGTGCCAACAACTCGTAGAGAGTGGCGCCCAGCGAGTAGATATCGCAGCGCTGATCGATCACCACTCGTTTGGCGAGGGCTTGCTCGGGACTCATGTAGCGCAGGGTCCCGATCAGGTCGCCGGTCATGGTCATCGCCGCATCGGTCTCGATACGAGCCAGTCCGAAGTCGGTGATATACAGCTGTGACTGAGCGTCCAACATCAGGTTGCCCGGTTTGATATCCCGGTGCAGAACGCCGTTGTCATGCGCGTGCTGTAGAGCGCCGGCCGCTTGGACGCCGAGGATCGCAACGGACCGGTAGAAGTGTGGGTCGGAACCACTGCTGGAAGCGACGATCGTCTGCTGCCGATGCTGCTCGATGGGAACGGTGTCCTCGGCGGGCAACGACTCGGCAGGCCGAGCCAACGCTGCGGTCGGCTCGGTACCGCTGGGGGCAGGGCTATCGGATGGTACTGAGAGAATCTGGCTGATGGAATCGCCGGACAGCGCGACGTCGCCATCCTTCATCTGTGACAGTTGGTGGATCACCTCGGCCAAGGTCTGTCCCCGGACGAACTGCATGGCGTAATAGTGCACGCCCCGCTGTTCGCCCGCCGAATGGACCGAGACGATGTTGGGATGATCCAACCCGGCCGCCGCCCTGACTTCATTGCGAAATCGTTGCAGAGCTCTCTCATCGACGATCCCGGCAAAAGGGAGGATTTTCAATGCGACTCTACGACCAAGGGATATTTCGTCAGCCTCGTAGACGACGCCCATTCCTCCGCGTCCGAGTTCCCGGATGATCCGGAAATCACCGATCGTCCGGTTGGCTTCAAATGGCTCTCCGTCATAGTTGGGTTGCGAACCATGGGTCGTCGCATCCACTTTTCCGCCAAAACTCGATTGAGAGACCGCGCCAGGGCCGGCAGTGCATGACGAAGCACTTCGGCAACGTCGGGATGCTCACGAGCGTACTGCTCGACGTCGATCGCTTCACCGCGACTCATCTTGCCAAGCACTTCGTCGACGATTTCGCCGAGCTGGCCATCACCTGTTTCAGCTTCGATTTGATTCATGGTTTATTTACGACGTTGTTGAACGCTAACCCTGCTTCACTGCATTACTTTTCTCATCCAGCGCTACAAGGATTTGGAACTGGTCTCTTGCTTCTCACTCGCTTTATTGTCGGCTTCGATTGTTTCCGGCTCGGACAGATTCTCCAGGGTTTGCTCCCACTTGCTGGCTTGCTCGGCGTTTCCCTGGTCCTTGTAAAGGTCGATCAGCGACTGGCAGGCGTCGAGAAGGTGTACAAGTCGAGCTCGCGGAAATGTTGTCGATTCGCGAGTGCATCCCCGCGAATCCGTCCAACAGCTGTTGTTCCGCTTCGTCGACTTTCGCCTGCTGCAGCAAGGCTCTCCCGACGTATGACTGTGCCGCAAACCGCAGCCAATGCTCCGGGATTAATCGCTCGCGCAGCTGCAAAGCTTCTCGCGCCTGCGCCTCGGCTTTCTCAGATTGGTTCAACTCCAGGCTGTTTAAGGCAGCGCCGGTCAAAACGTTTGCGAACGTGCCATCAATCGTATCCGAGTCCAATTCCACGTCGTCGGGTGGGCTCTTCAAGAATTCAATCGCTTCTTCGAACAGTTGACTGGCCTCCACATACCGACCGGCCGCGTGGTAGGCACGGGCTCGGGTATTTAACACGGAAAGCGTTAAGCGGTTCCATGGTCCCAACACATCACGGGATAGTTTGAGCGCCCCTTCTTGCAGCTCGATCGCTTCTTCGAATCGACTGAGGCCTTGGTAGGCGATTGCCAAGCTGTGCATTCCGGAGATTGTGTTTGGGTGCCGTTCACCGTGTTGCTCGCGAGCATATTGCAAAGTGTATTCGTGCAATTTGGCGGCATCCTCGTATCGCTCAATTGCACTGTACACCATGGCCAACCCATTTTTTGCAGCGGGCACTTCTGGATCGTTATCGCTCCCAATCTCACCGTATAGGGACAATGTTTGTTCGTACTGCTCGATTGCCTCTTCGTACCTGCCTGCACGGTAATAGAAATAGGCAAGTCGCCTCGTCCGAGACATCGATTGAGGATGCAGCTTTCCTAGAACTTCTCGCGATAGTTTCAACGTCGATTCAGCAAGTTTGATCGCCTCGGGGAATTGAGCTGCTCGCTCGTACCAACGTGCGAGATTGGCCATCGATACCAGAACGCTCCGATGCCGCTCGCCAAGTTTCTCTCGCTGATGCTTCAAATTCTGTTCAGACAACTCGATCGCATTTGAGTAGCGGCCCATCAATCCATAGGCGGACGCCAAATTACTAGTCACTGTGAGCGTTTGGTGGTGCTGCTCGCCGAGTTCCTCCTGACAAAGTTTGAGCATCTGTTCGCCCATTTCGACGGCCTCGGAATAACGACGCAAATAAAGATTAACGGTCATGAAGACATTCATGGAGCTAAGCGTTTGAGGGTGGCGATCGCCTCTCACCTCTCGATTTAGCTTTACCGTCTCGTCGGCCAACTCCAATGCTTCTTTGTAACGCCCCGCTTCGATATAAGCATTAGCGAGACTGAGTATGGTGTTAAGCGTGCCTGGATGGCGTTTTCCAAGCATCTCGCGCTTCCCCTCCACAGCGTGCTCCAGAAGCTGAACCGCCTCTTCGTAACGACCGAGCGATTTGTAAATAATCGCCAAATTTCCAGAAGAAGTGAGCGTATTTCGATGTCGGTCCCCATAGAGCTCACGACTTAGCTCCAAATTCCTTTCTTGCACCTCAGCAGCTTTCGCTAATTTGCCAACCGACTGATAGGCTGTACCCAGCATGTTCATGTATTGAACAGTCTTAGTATGGCGTTCGCCTAAGTCTTCCCGACTGATCTCGTACGTTTCTTTCAGTAGCTCTAGCGCCTCCGCGTACCTTCCCGCATCCAGGTAGGCTCGGGCCAAGCCATACATGGATCGAACAGTTTGCGGATCCCGCTCACCCAAATCCTCACGCCTGGTCTTTAGTGTTTTCTCGTGCAAATCGATCGCATCGGAAACCCGCCCCAAGGTTCTGTAGAACGTGGCGAGATTATGTTCTGAAAGCAGAGTATCGGGATGCCGGTCACCTAGCACTTCTCGCTGGATCTTTAGTGTTTTCTTTCCTAACTCGAAGGCTTCGACTGTTCGCCCGGCCTGGCTGTAGGCAATAGCCAGATTGTTCATCGCAATGAGTGTATCGGGGTGTTGCTCACCGAACTTTTCGTGCCGAAGCGTTAGGCTCTGCTCGAACAATGGGACCGCTTCGTAGACGAGACTGAGACCCTTATAGGTCTTGCCCAGCTCACTGAGCAAATTCGCGTGGCGTATTGGGTCAATTGTTTCTCGCGACTTGAGTTCCGCGACGGCTCGATCGAGTACTTCGACCACCGTAACGGTACGCCCGTCCTTATCGGGATCCGGACTACGGAAGGCTTCGACCAGGAACTGCGTCACATCTTCGGCTTGATCTCGAGCCCGCTGGGCTGCATCTCGCTCACTCTCGGCATTCTGCCGTTGGACGCGTTCGCTATCGGCTGCTTCCACCGCCAAGGCTTTCTGCCCGGCAATCATGATGTTGCTGACCACCAGCAGAACGAGACAGATCGCGGCAGCCACGGCACCGGCGGCGACCAAGCCGCGGTTGCGTCGTGACCACTTGCCCAAACGTTGCAGGGGTGTCGGCGGGCGGGCCGTGATCGGACGGTGATCGATGAACGCTTGAAGATCGGAGGCGAATTCTTCTGCCGTGGTGTAACGCTCGTCGGGATTCTTGGCCAGTGATTTGTGGATGATCGTTTCCAGGTCCGCTGGAATGGCGCGATCGATCTTCCGCAGCTTGACCGGATCTTCGAAGGCGATCTGCTTGAGCAACGCCTGCCGATCGGAGCCACTGAACACCGGACGCAGTGCCAACAACTCGTAGAGAGTGGCCCCCAGCGAGTAGATATCGCAGCGCTGATCGATCACCACTCGTTTGGCGAGGGCTTGCTCGGGACTCATGTAGCGCAGGGTCCCGATCAGGTCGCCCGTCATGGTCATCGCCGCATCGGTCTCGATACGAGCCAGTCCGAAGTCGGTGATATACAGCTGGGACTGAGCGTCCAACATCAGGTTGCCCGGTTTGATATCCCGGTGCAGCACGCCGTTGTCATGCGCGTGCTGTAGAGCGCCGGCCGCTTGGACGCCGAGGATCGCAATGGACCGGTAGAAGTGTGGGTCGGAACCACTGCTGGAAGCGACGATCGTTTGCTGCCGATGCTGCTCGACGGGCACGGTGTCCTCGGCGGGCAACGACTCGGCAGGCCGAGCCAACGCTGCGGTCGGCTCGGTACCGCTGGGGGCAGGGCTATCGGATGGTACAGAGAGAATCTGGCTGATGGAATCGCCGGACAGCGCGATGTCGCCATTCTTCATCTGTGACAGTTGGTGGATCACCTCGGCCAAGGTCTGCCCCCGGACAAACTGCATGGCGTAATAGTGAACGCCCCGCTGTTCACCCGCCGAATGGACCGAGACGATGTTGGGATGATCCAGCCCGGCCGCCGCCCTGACTTCATTGCGAAATCGTTGCAGGGCTCTTTCATCGACGATCCCGGCAAAGGGGAGGATTTTCAAAGCGACTTTGCGACCAAGAGATATTTCGTCGGCCTCGTAGACGACGCCCATCCCTCCGCGACCGAGTTCCCGGATGATCCGGAAATCACCGATCGTCCGGTTGGCTTCCAGCGGCTCCCCGCCATGGTTGGGTTGCGAACCATGGGTGGTCGCATCCACTTTTCCGCCAAAACTCGATTGAGAGACAGCGCGCAGGGCCGGCAGCGCATGACGAAGCACCTCGGCAACGTCGGGATGCTCACGAGCGTACTGCTCGACGTCGATCGCTTCACCACGACTCATCTTGGAAAGCACTTCGTCGACGATTTCACCGAGCTCGGCCATCGTCAATCTTCTGGTCCACTTGGTTCATCGTTGGTCCCCGTCGTTGGAAGCAGCCAATCCCGCAGCGATCATGGCAGCGAGCAAGCGTTTGAGTCCGCGGCCGTGTCGTTTGCGGGCTGTTGCCGGTTCGATCGAAAGTAGTTTGGCCGCCTCGGCATTGCTGAGCTGCTCGACGTAGCGTAGCAGCAAAATCTCACGGTCATTTTCCGGCAAGTCATCTACCAACTCACGGACTCGATGAGCGATTTCTTTTTCCGCGACCACACGACTGGGTGTACCCGCCAAAAGTCCCTTGGCGAGTAAAATTCCGGACGCGTCCGAGATCGAGCATTCACGCTGGACGCTGCGACGGTCCGCTGTGACGTGGCGACGATAATGCGCGGCGACCTGCTGCATCGCTTCGCCCCTCAGCCAGAGCTTGAATGACGCGGGTCGACGCTGAATGTAATCTTTGATCCGTTTGTTGGCCACCATTTGTGTTTCCTGCACGATGTCGGATGGATCGACACGTCCGCGCAACGCCTGGTCCATTCGCAAATCAATGACACGACGGAGGTAGGCTCGATGCATATCGACCAGTCGACTGAGGGCCGCCCGATCCCCCTGTTCCGCCGCACGCAACAGTGATTCGGTCTCTGTGGTGTCGTCACCGGATACCATTAAAAATTCCCGTCAAACCAATACCTGCTCAATCTCCGTGGCGCGAGACCCATATTTTTGCATTTTTAGGTAGCGTTTCCAATCATTGCAAGTTTTTTCCCAACTTCTACCCTCGATCAGCAACGATTGCTCGACCGACCCTGCAAATCTTACGTGGCATTTCACTCCGTGAAATGATTCGTTTCACGGAGTGAAACGCCACGTAGTCGCACGAGCTCGAAATTAGTTGCCGTGGCTGCCAGCCACCGCTAGGCAAGCAACTTTTCCAAATGCTTTATTGAAAAATTGACGAGGAAATCAAGGGTGTTCTGCTGTTTACCGTGACCGAGGCCTACAAAAATTTCTGATTCAACGGACCAAAGATTCTGTTCGAAAGCAAGCTCTTATGAATTGGTGAGAATTCGTCGCCGAGTGAGGCTGAGCCAACCCAAGAATGTCGCGGCCAGGAAACAGGTCGACGATGGTTCGGGTACTGCAATCGCAACATTATGGATCCGCAAGTTGTCGATGATCCCATTGAAATAGTCATCTGAGCCATCCTGTCGGCTGCCAATTCCCAATCCCGGATTGGTCGATGTGTCTAAAGTCCCAAATGGTCGACGAGACGTAATGGTCGTAGCTACAAGCTGACCATTGACGAAGAGTTTCATCTCGTCTGTCGCATCGTTGAGAGTTCCGGCAACGTGCAAGTATTCGCCTAATGGAAGCGGATCGGGCGACCGCACGGTTGCACCCTCGTTCAATTCGTTTTGGATTTGAAACCGCAAAACACCATCGGCTCGAATATTGAAAGTATAGGGATCCAACCCGCCTCGACTGTCACCACGAAACAAAATTATTTGCTTGGTCGTTGACAAAGCATTGATTCTGATCATGGCCTCAATGGTCAAGCTTTGCGTCAACGCAAACAGTGGGTCGTCGGCAATGAAGATGCGGTCATCGCCATCAAATTCAAGTCCCTGAGAGCCTCCTACGTTACGATAAACCGGATCGCCAATCGGAGATCCATTCAACCCATTGCCCGACGAATCAACAACCGAGTCAGCGCCGGAAGCAATCGTGTCGATAGTGCCTTCCTCAAACTGATAGCTGGCAATCACGTCGGCCTCCGCATGACACGAGAACCACGAAACCATCGCCGCCGCCAAAAGGGGAACGAAATTAAGGATGCGTTTTTGATTCATGTCAGCGCCGCCTATCCAAGATGTAAGTTTTGAGCAGATACCAAAAAAGAGCAGATTAGTCGCCATCTTTTTTTTGATCAAGTTTTTTGCCGAGCGTTTCATTTTCTGTCCCCAGCGCCGATTCCGCATGCCGGAGCTCGCGCAAAAAATCCACACCGCCGAAATGAGTTGTCCCGGGAAACCTCCTCGGTCAACGCAATACCTGCCAAATCTCTCGGATTCGAGACCAACTTTTTTTGAATTTTTTGCGATCGCTGCAAGTCGCCTCGCTTTTTGGCGATTTTTGCAGTTTTGGTTGATTTAGTTTGTCTCACTTGCAACGTTTTCTGCAGGTCCCGATGCAGGGCGGTGAGATCGTCCGTTTAGCAATCCATTCGATACCAATATTGAGACCGACCAATGGCGAATCGACCCAAGAAAAGTCCTATTGCTTCCCGCAAAACAAGCTCCCGACGCGGGCAGAAACGCCAAGATCACCATTACGAGGCGCTGGAAGAACGTCGACTGCTGGCCGTCATTGCCACTGACGGGTTTGAATCGGCAAATTTTCAGGGGGGCAGCGGGGACTGGACCTCGAATTGGCAGACCAACGGCAGTCCCTACGTGACCAGCAGCAGCTCTCCGCAGAGCGGCTCCTTGCATGCCCTCGTTCAGGGCTCGGAAGATATTTCCAGAACAGTCGATATTAGCGGCCTGACCGACCTGCAATTGAGCTTCGGAGCCAAACTCAGTTCATTCGAGAACTCCGATCGTGCGCAGGTCGAATTCCGGATTGATGGCGGCAGCTGGACCACGTTGAAGCAGTTCGTCAACGGCGAGGACGACAATCAATACCGGACTTACGATTTCGCCGTGCCCGGTGAAGGAGACACACTCGAGGTTCGCTTCAATGGTCAGATGAGCAGCTCGCGGCGGGATTACTGGTATGTCGACAACGTGCAGATCAGCGGCGTAGAAGCGAGCAATCAAGCGCCTGTTGCCGATGCGGGCGAAGATCAAACGTTAAACGACGCGGGCCGCAAACGGCGACGAATTTGTTATGCTGACGGGCAGCGGCAGCGACTCCGATGGCGAAGTTGTCTCGTATGAGTGGCGGCAAGGTTCGACGATTCTAGGGACAACCGCAGACATCACGCCCACGCTTCCGATAGGAACCCACGAACTCACGTTGACGGTGACGGATAACGATGGAGCATCTTCCACCGATACCGTAGTGGTGACGGTCAATGAAGTCGATATCAGGCCGGTGAAAATTTTCATTTTGGCCGGACAATCGAACACCACAGGAACCGCCTCTGCTGAAAACCTCGATCCGGAATGGAATGTGCCACAAGACGACGTCTGGATTTGGCTCGATCACGACATGGATGGGGGCCAATGGACGACGGTAGAACCGGGACATGGTTGGGGAACCCACGCCCCGCGGCCGGATGAGCCCGAGGGTCTGGACGCCCGCAACGGACTTGGCCCGGAACTCAGCCTCGCCAGAAATCTCGCCGACGCCTACCCGGAACATCGCATCGCGTTGATCAAACACGGAGACGGTGGACGGGACCTGGCCGAACACTTCAATCCCGATAACGTCGGTTCTCCCACATCTTCGGAGCACATGTGGAACGGCCTGCTTAAGAAGACAAACGATGCCATTGCCGTCCTCGATGCAACCGGGCAGTCGTATGAGGTCGAGGGCTTCTTTCTTAGTCTCGGTGGTGGCGACGCCAGAAATAGGAACAGTAATTCGAGTGATCCGGCTGAATTCGAAGCTGGCAGGCAGGCTGCGATCGCACGTTCGGAGCAGTACGGCGCAAATCTGGCAAATTTCATCGGCGCTGTGCGTGATCAATACGGACCCAATTTGCCATTTGTCATGCCTGTCATGCCGGAAGTCACGGAAGAGACCCCTCCCGAGCTTCTGGAGGCATACCCCGGAGTGGAACTCGTCCGGCAAGGTCAGCTGGAAGTCGCCGCAACCGTTCCTCAAACGGAACTCTTTTCGAACCTCGGAATCACACTACGCGATGCGGTTCACTTTGATGCCATGGGGCAAATCGAGTATGGAACGCGATTCGCGAACGTGTATCTGGATTTGGTCGCAAACAACCATCCACCGACGATCGACTTCCCTGATTTCAGCGACACATCAAACTTGAATCTGATTGCCGAAGCGACCACGACTGCGGACAACCGATTGCGCCTGACTCCTGCCGAAGGTGGTCGAACAGGCGGTGCCTGGCATCAGGAGAAACAATTTGTTGATGTGGGCTGGGAGACCGAATTCCAATTTCAGTTGACTGATGGCAGCAATGGAGTGAATGGTGGTGCGGATGGTTTCGCGTTTGTCATTCAAAATGCGGGCGAGTTTGTCATTGGCAACGCTGGAGGCAAAATTGGCTATCACAAAATCGTCAATAGCTTGGCCATTGAATTTGATACTGCCAAAGGTGGCGACGATCCGAGCGACAGCCACGTGAGCATCCACACCGGTGGAACGGGGCAGAATTCGAACTTCCACGAAGCGTCAATCGGATATTTCACGACCAATGGATTCAAATTGGATGACGGCAACGTCCACCATGCCAAGATCACGTATACACCGGGAACACTTTCGATCTACCTGGACGACTTGAGCACTCCATCGCTGAGCGTGCCAATCGAACTGGGCAGCACGCTCGACTTGGACCTGGGACGCGCATTCGTCGGGTTCACGGCAGCGACCGGTGGCGGATGGAACAATCATGACATTCTTGACTGGACGTTCACCAATACCGTGGACACCTCCTCGACAGTTGCCATTTCAGATACCGAGGTCGTGGAAGGAGATTCTGGAAACGCCTTTGCACAGTTCGACGTCACACGGATGGGCGATCTTTCGCAAGCACTCACACTCGATTGGGCAACGAGCGACGGAACTGCTTTGGCCGGATCAGACTACGTCGGTAGCTCCGGCCAAATGCAGTTCGCACCCGGCGAAAGTACACAGGTGATCGAGGTTCCGATCATTGGCGATCTTACGGAAGAAGGTCATGAGGATTTTGGAGTCAGTTTGCTGGTCGCCGCGGGTGATGCGACGGTCGTGGCGTCGACTGCCACCGGCACGGTCCTTAATGATGAAACCAGTTTGAGCGTCAGTGATGCGACGGTCACCGAGGGCAGCGAGAGCTACCGATTCATTGACACGTTCGTGCAGCGCGAGGCCGGCGGATGGAAGGCGGCCAGTGGCTTGATCTACGGTCCCGGCGGCGAGCTGTGGCTCTCTAGCAACATGCCAGCGGCGATCCTGAGTTATGATTCGGAGACCGGTGACTTTCTCAATCGCGTCGACTCTTCTGCGGACAGCGAGTATCGCTGGTACCGAGGAATGAGATTTGGACCCGATGGTGACTTGTACTTGACGAGCACGAAGACGAATCAGGTACTTCGAATGGATGTGATGACGGGAGACACCAGCGTGTTTGTCGCATCTCAATCTGCCGGGTTGGACAATCCGCAGGATTTGCTCTTTGGAAACGATGGCAACCTTTACGTTTCGTCCGCCACCAACGAGGTTCTCCGATACCAAGGTCCCGCGGGGGCCTCACCGGGTGCACCCATGGGTGCGTTCGTCACCGCGGGGGTTGATGGACTTAGCGCAATCGGCGCGATGACTTGGGACCTTAATGGCGACCTTCTAGTATCGAGCAACTCTCTGAACGGAGTGCGCAAATTCGATGGCGTCTCCGGGAACTTCATCGAGAGATTCATTGGTGGTGGAGAGGGGGGACTCGACAACACGATGGCCGGTGGCATGGTTTATGGCCCGGACCGAACCGGTGACGGAATCGAGGATCTGTACATCTCCAGCAGAAACAATCTCGAGTCCGTACTCGTTTTCGACGGCCAGAGCGGCAACTTTCACGAAGAATTGACACCGGGTGGACTCGGTGGCATTTCCAAACCTGGCGGACTTCTCTTCGATTCCGATGGCAACTTGATGGTTGTCAACGTGGACGAAGACCGAGTGCTCCGCTACGGCGTTGATTCGCAAGCGGTGTTCACCGTTTCTCTCTCCGAACCCTCCGCCGTTCCGGTACAAGTTGATTTCGAGACCATTGGCGTTTCGGCGACCGCCGGGGACGACTTTCAATCCATTTCAGGAACAATTACTTTCGCTCCAGGTGTGACCTCTCGAACCGTCATCGTGCCGACGCTCGATGACTCGGTGGCCGAAGGTAACGAGACCTTTCAGCTCGAATTGTCCAATGCCGTTGGCGCGACGCTTCAGGGCGCTTCTGCAATTGGGACGATTCAGGACGATGGCGATTCTCACCAACCTGTCGCCTGTGGCCGATGACGATGCGTATCAGACAGCCGAAGACTCCGTTCTGAACGTCGCGGCACCTGGCGTGCTGGACGGCGACACCGATCCCGAAGGCGACCCATTAACCGCCACACTTGTCGCCGATGCGACCCACGGCGTGGTGACACTCAATGCGAATGGGTCGTTCACTTATACACCGGTCGCGGACTACCATGGCCCCGATAGCTTTACCTACCGCGCGAACGATGGCACGAGCGATTCGAATCTGGCCACCGTGAACCTGACCGTGACCCCCGTCAATGACGCACCGGTCGCGATGGGCGACACTGATTCCACCCATGAAGACTCGGCACTGCTGATCGCGGCGGCCAGCCTGCTGGGCAACGACTTCGACGTCGATGGTGACGACATCAGTATCACCAGTTTCACTCAGCCCGGACATGGCTCGCTGGTTGACAATGGGAACGGAACGTTTACCTACACGCCGGTCGCCAACTATCACGGTACCGATAGCTTCACCTACACGATCAGTGACGGAAACGGTGGCAACGATTCGGCTGTGGTTAACCTGACGATCACGTCGGTGAATGACCCTCCGGTCGCGGTCGGCGATAGCGACTCAACCACCGAGGATACCGGACTGGTAATCGACATCGCGGCGCTGCTGTCCAACGACAGTGACGCAGACGGCGACAGCCTGGTCATCACCGGCTTGACGCAACCATCTGACGGAACCGTCGTCAACAACGGCGATGGATCACTGACCTATACGCCGAATTCGAACTATCACGGTCCCGATTCATTCACCTACACCGTCAGTGATGGGAATGGGGGAACGGATACGGCCACGGTCAGCTTGAACGTGGCATCGGTCAACGATAATCCGGTGGCGGTTGACGACAACAACAGCACCGATCAAGAGACGCCGCTGGTGATCGCGGCGGCAAGTCTGCTGGGTAACGATTCGGATGCCGATGGCGACACACTGAGCATTGTTAGCTTCACCCAAGGCACCCACGGCTCGGTCGCGGACAACGGCGACGGGACCTACACCTACACGCCCGATGCAGGTTTTACTGGTAGCGATTCGTTCACGTACACCGTCGATGACGGTCAGGGTGGCAGCGACACGGCGACCGTCGAGATCACGGTCAATGCGGTCGTCAGCGGTCCGAATCTCGCCTTCGGAGATGTGGTCAGCAATGGTGGTTGGCAAACGGTCACGCTGCCCAGCAGCTATAACTCGATGGTGGTTGTCGCTTCGCCGAATTATGACAAATCCGATGTTCCGGCGGTGGTTCGGATTCGCAATGCCAATGGAAATTCTTTCGAGTTCGCCGTTCAACAAGCGACCAATTCATCCAGTCCGACCTTTGTCAGCGGCGTTGCTGTTCATTACACGGTGATGGAGGAAGGGACTTACAACAACCCGACCGACGGCTACAAGCTGGAGGTTGTCAAGTACAACAGTTCGGTCACCGACGAGAACAACTCGTGGGTCGGTCAGTCGCGTTCTTACCAGCAGGCTTACGCCAACCCGGTTGTTGTCGGCCAGGTGATGAGCTTCAACGATTCGGACTGGTCGGTTTTCTGGGCCGCCGGTGGCAGTCGCACTTCCGCTCCATCCTCCGGTGCCCTGACCGTCGGTAAACATGTGGGCGAGGATTTCGATGTCACTCGGTCCAACGAAACCATCGGCTACTTTGTGATTGAGGCAACCACTTCCGCCACGATCAACGGCTTGCCGATTGCTGCTGGCGTGACCAATGATTTCGTGCGTGGCACCGATAACGTCAGCAATGCCAACGGCTATCAGTACGACTACGACATTTCGTTTAATTCCAAAGCGGCTGTCGTTTCCAACGCCGGGATGGACGGCGGGGATGGTGGCTGGGCGGTGTTGTACGGCAACGATCCGGTTAGTCCGTTTTCCAGCCTGATCAACGTGGCCATTGACGAAGACCAAATCGCCAACACTGAAAGAAAACACACGACCGAACAAGTCGCCTACTTCGTGGTTGATCCACCGATCGTTGACGATGGGGCGGAAGTTTCGGAGATCGTTGCGAGTTCCTCGTTGAACGAGATTCCGACTGACCTTCGTTTCTTCGCGGTTACAGGCGATGATCGCTCGGAGGCCACCAAAGATCCAGCACAGATCACCTTGCGACGGACCTCTTCGGACGCGAAATCCAAGTTGAGCTTGGCGGGTGCTAATACTGCACGGCAGACGCTGCCAGTCGCCGAGCCCATCTGGTCAGCGGATTCGATCCGGTCAACGCCCCAAGTGGTGAAAGGGATTCGGTGTTTGAGGGCTGGTCCGAATTGGATTTGGATGCATTGCTGCTGAAAGATTCGATGTTTGAGGGCTGGTCCGAATTCGATTTGGATTCAACGATTGCGGCAGATTGGCTGAACGAAGTTGATTCTAATCGCTTTGGATTCGACGCTTCCTTCACCTCCGGCTGGGATACATGAATTCGATTCGCTTGTAAGCGCACCCAATTGGGATCCTAAAAGTTCCGCGGTACCTTTGCTTGTCCCGCCAACAACAACCAAGTAATCCACGTTTTTCAATAAGAATATCACATCATGAAAACTCTTGATTTTGGACTGTTTTTGACACTTCTTTTTTCTTTGTTCCTCTATCCATCAACGGCCGCTGCCGAGTTGGTGATCACTTTGAATGACGATGGCAGTGGAGGAACACACGGCACAATCGTGGGTACGTTCGATGTCTCGTCAGGCACCGAAGGTGGAGGAGGATCGATATTCGATCAATTTCAAACCGGTTCTCCATCGAATATATTTTTTAGTCGCCGGACGACTGAGGCGTCCAATTCCCGGAGTGTGACATACTCCAACGATGGATCCCAGGATTTTATTGTCAATACATCGTTTAGTTCGGTACCCTCTCAGCTTTCTGCAGATGACATCACAATCAGCTTGAACGCCAACGCTTCGGCTCTCGTATTAGGCTGGGATGGAAACGAAAGTGGAGTAATTAACGAAAGCCTGGATTACACTTCGATTGCATTTTCGAACTTTAATACTGGCATTTGGACCTGGGGGGGCGGAGCAACGAGCGGTGGTATCACTCTAGAGATCGGGCAGGCCGCTGTTCCCGAACCGAGTGCAATGTCGATCTTCTTACTTGCCGTGTTTACATTCGTTGGATTTCGCCGACGAAACATTTAAGGTTGCGATGGATAACGCATGAGTGTTTGCGTTAGCCCACTGATGGACTTCGGTTTTCTGTTAAGCAGCTAGATCTGCCGCTCGGCTAGACTTCGTCCGTCACATCGCACGTGGCATTCCACTTCGAGGATTATTCCGTGACCCTCTGTCGATCTCTCCGACATCCCAATCGCTAAAAGAAAGAAGCCACTCCCGGCCGAAGCCGAGAGTAGTGACTTCACAATCAGCAATTGATTCCGCTATGCTTTAACCTCGCCAAGTCCGACAAGCCGACCGAAACGGACACGTCGAACAGTTCATCGCGGACTCATTTGGATAGAAAATCCCGGTCTGAATCGACGCCAGCGTTTGAATGGCAACTCGGTTCAAATTACGTGCTTCCCATGAGTTCAAGCGGAGCTAGGAACGGTCTGGCTCCATAGCTGAATCGTTTTTACATTGGCTTCGCGATTCACCGCGCACAATTTTTCTGCATTAGTGGGTCGATTAGTGGGCGCTTGGGAAGAGGGGACTGCGCAGTAAAAAAACCGAGGTCAAATTCGACCTCGGTTTTTGTGGGGTTAAAAAGCACACCCGGTAGGATTCGAACCTCCAACCCTCGGTTCCGAAGACCGATGCTCTATCCAATTGAGCCACGGGTGCGTTACTGACATCATATCGGCTGACGAAGCGTTAGATCAATATCCCATTTACCTGAAATTGCCGACCCATCTCAAGAACGTCTCTCACGATCGCGAAATATCCTAGCAAAGCCCAGGCGGTGTCACAGGCCATAGGATCATTCCGCGTCTGGTGTTCCCCTTCAGTAACCGCTGAATCCGGTTTCTCAGGCGACATTGAAGATGCCCCAAAATTCAAAGGCATGCCAATTCAGCCGCGACCAGCCAAAATAATACGAATTTTCTCGGAAAATTCAACTGCTCTAATGAATTCCAAGGATTTCTTACAAATTTGAACGCACGTAATCGCTAGTTTTTTCCTGGCCCCATCAATCCCTGCCACCTTGCCCCAAAATTGCTGATTTCCCGCCGAGTCTGCTCGACTTTTTCATCTCTGACATTCGTTATGGTACAATGAAGCGACGGATATCGGGTTTGGAAGATTTTTCCGAGGCAAAACCTGATGGAGAGCCCAATGATTTTGAGGCGCACGGAGCGACGATCATTTTCAAAAGATCGTTTCAAGGCAGACATGCATGACAGCAGTTACGTTACGCGTTCTCGACGGTTCCGATAGAGGCAAGGTTTTCAAGGACATCCAGGTCCCGATTACCATCGGTCGCGAGGAAGGCAACACAATTCAACTCAACGATGAACGGATCAGCCGTTTCCATCTGAAGATCCAGCAAGATCATGACGATCTGGTGCTGACCGATCTTGAGAGCACCAACGGATGTAAAGTCAACAATGAGGAAGTTCACTTGCGGATCCTCCGCCATGGTGACCTGATTACGATCGGGCGAAGTACCCTGATCTTCGGCACGCGACTTCAAATCAATGAACGCCTCGAAGCGCCTCGATAAAAAACCCGAAGGCAGCAAGGAAAAAGGTTCTTCGGTCGCCCGAATTCCGATCAAGGAAAATTGGCAGGAAGACCCTAATTATCAGCTTGCGTTGCTGGATCTCGAGCCGCCCAAACTCCCCGATCGACTTTCGCCCGGTCAAGCAGCCCAGCTGTCTGAAATGATCGAGTACTTGCACATGCAAATGCGACGGGTGATCTCTGACGTCGAAATCGATTCCCGCAAACAAATCGTTGAACTCAGCAGCGAGCAGTGGCAAAAAGTGCTCGACGTGCAGTCGCGATTGGCGGAATACTTGAGAGAGATCGGCCAACCGTTTTCTTAAGGCGGCACTCAAAGAAGTTTATCGTTTGTCCTGTTCAGGCCTGGTACCGCGATGGACGGGGGTCACCCGCTAATTGTCGGCAAGATTGATGGCCACGACCCGCTGGCATCCTGCGCGGTTTCACGATCGGATAACCGACGGAATCAATCTCCGCCAACACCAATGCGTTCTCGATACGGTACAAGAAAAATGATGGTTTACCACCGATGGCTGTTCATCTACAGTTTGCTTGCTTTCTCAACGGCGCCGTTGTGGGGGCAAGTCAACCCGGCCAAAAAGCTGATTTTGGCCGGTCACGATGCACCGGATTCCCAGCGGTATACGATGGCCTGGAGGATTATGCCCGCCTGCCCTTCGACGGTTTCGCAATTCGAATGGACGCGAATGCGGCTGGAGCGAAAGCCTGCAATACCGTCGAACCCGGGCGGACGGCATTTTCAAACGTCCATTGGGAATTCGAATGGTTTGCCGAATCCACCCAGCGACTGGCAGCCGCCAACCAGAATCTCCGCCGTGAGACGTTTCTGATTCTCAATTGCAATCCAGGCAATATCGACTGGTTTGATGATGCTGGCTGGGTCGAGATCGTCGACCATTTCCGGATCTTCGCGCGGGTCGCGAAACAAAGCGGTTCAGCAGGCGTCATCTTCGATCCCGAACCCTATCCTTCCAATAAACCGGTGATTCCGTTCTGCTACGAACGTCAGCCCAATCGCGGGCGCACTCCTTTGCGGAGTACCAGGCCAAGGCCCGGCAGCGCGGGCGCGAATTAATGGCGGCGATGTCGGCCGAGTATCCTGAGATGCGGATCCTGTCGTTTTTCCTGACCAGCCATTTGACCTCCGACCATACCTATCGTGGTCCCGATGTGGTTGCCGGTGACGATGTTCAGGCTCGCTTGGCGGTTCATCAATACAACCTGCTGGTGTCGTTTCTAATCGGCTGGCTGGAGCAGGCTCCGACAACCATGCGGATCGTCGACGGGAACGAAAATGCCTACTACTACAAGTCTCAGCGGCAATACGATTCCGCCGTTCACAGTATCAAAACGCGGAGCCTGAAACTGATCCCGTCAGGGCTGCACCAGAAATACCAACAGGTCGTTCAGGCGGGCCACGCCATCTATCTGGACAATTGCCAGCCTGCGCACCGGCTGCACGTTGAAATCGATAATCGCTCGCCCCGTCAGATTCTCGAACAGCGACTCCAGTGGGCGCTCGAATCCAGTGATCAATACGTTTGGGTTTGGGCGGAGCGAGGGCGGTTTGTCATTTCCGATCCGCAACTGCCCGAATCCCGGCAGTATCGCGCCAAGTTCCCGCTCTGGGACGAAGTTTTTCCTGGTGCCCTGGAGATTTTTCAAACCCTGCGGAACTCGGCCAGTCGAGCGGAACAACTGGCTGCGCAACTCGAGAAGGACCTGCAACGTGGCCAGGCGACCGCGTTGTTAGGCCGGGATGATGCGAAACGGGATAACCAGTGGTTGCGTGACTGGAAGGCCTATCAGCCCAAATGGTCGTTCGGGACGCTGCGACGGCACGAAGCGGAATTCGCCATCGCCGGCACGGCCGGAGGTGTGCTGTTTCATGACTTTACCGTCGAGCCCGGACAGACCGTACACGTCGTGTCCAACTGTTCCATCGAGGGTCAAGGCCAGCCCATGATTTGGATACTGGCGCTGGCGCTTGATCAGAACCCGATGCCCAGTGCGATTAATCCGCCTGCCGTTGCTGCGAACAAGTCCGATCCATCCGGTGAATTTCAACTGCACCATCGCATGGTTGTGCCGGAGGATTGCCAGCTGATTCGCGTGATGGTCGGGGCTCGGTCCCAAGGCGACGCGGATGATGTGATGACAGTCAAAGCGATCAAGGTTTATCGGATTGGCGATTGAGACAACGAAAACCTCCCTGCCTTTGGCCAGATAGGAACGTATTTGCCGCAGCAGTGATTTACTTTCGGCGATGATGATGGGCTGTTTCCATTCGTCGCTGCGATTCAATCGCCGCAGTTAATTGTTCCTGTTGTTTGCTCGCGATCTCGACGATCCGGTCTACGTCCTGGTCGCAATCTTGGTGGAATTCCGCTTGAGCGTAGCGGATTCCCTGGTTGAGCTTTTTTGCGGCCTTTTCGTAGTCGTTGCGTTCACAGAATTTTGCACTCTGTTCAAGTGAATCGGCGACGCGGGCGATGACGTAGTTTTTTTCGAGATCGTCTGACTGTTCGGAATCGCTCGATCTTTTTCGGGTCTCCAGTTTCGCGATTCGACAAACGGAAACCGGTAAGTGATCAATCTGATCGACGTAGTTCAATTCAACCTTTACCGGGCTGGTCTCGGCCTTGTTTTTGAACTCCAGCAGGACGACCTGGGTGGCACCGCAGTTTAGATTGTCCAGGCGAAAGCTCATTTTTGAGCCGTCGATTTTGGGTTCGTAGCCAAACACCTTGGGCAGCTTTTTCAGATCCCTGAAATCGACGGTCAGCTTGACGTTTCTGGCCGCCGGGCTGAGCAGGCTATCAATTTCGTCTACGAACGTTTTTTGAATGTCTTGTCCGTCGTTCACGAAATGGAGTAAGCCTCGGCCCGCATCGGCCAGTTGGCGGAGTAGATCCCGATTGAAGTTTTCACCCAATCCGATTACCGAGAGTTCGATGCCTTCCTTGTTGAATCGACTGGATTCCTGGGCAATCTGGACTGGATCGACGACGCCTTCGTTGGCGATCCCGTCGGTCAACAAAATGACTCGATTGGATTTGTCGGAATCGAAGTTCTTCAAGGCTTCCTCGTACCCCAGCATCAGTCCAGCGTGCAGGTTGGTTGACTGGTCGGCCGACAAAGATTCGATGGCCTTGGTGATTTTCGCGTGGCTGGTTTTACGGCAAGCCGACAAATCGACACGGGCGGTCGCGCTGTAGCTGACGATTGCAACCGAATCCTGTTTGCGGAGTTTTTCCACAAAAGCGAATATTGATTTTTTAACATTGGCAATTCGATCGCCTGCCATCGAACCACTGCGATCGATGACGAGGACCAAGTTGAGCGGTCGCGCAACTCGCGATCGATCGAGCGCGGGGTGGTTAGGCCAATTTGCAACACGGATTTGCCCGAGTCGAGTTCTCGCCAACGGGTGTCGAGCCGAACCCGCTCGCCCTGATTGGGCAGCGGTAGCAAGTGACGATGATAGTTGACGTACTCTTCGACCCGAATATCTTCGAATCGCAGGTGGATTCCGGCTCGAGAGGCGCCCATGGACATCGAGGAAACACCGGCTTGGGCCAATGCCGTGGAACATGTAACGCATGCGAGCGCGATCGCAATCAGGACACTGAAAATCGGTTTCGTTGTCATGTTAATACTCCGGTTTGGGAGGGGTAGTTGAATTTTTGAGGAAATTTTGGCCGACATGCTGCTGGCGACAGCCTGGTTCGCGTCGCATGCACAACGGCCTGGCAGTTTGATCAATGGCAGGGCCGTTGGCCCTTTAAAAAACGTGCCGATGCAAACCCAGCCCATCGGGCTGGTCGTACGACAGATGTTTTCGACCCAGACGAGATTTCCTTCGGGCTGGCCCCGATCGGAATCAACAATTGAATGGATACACGAAGACTTTCTTAAAAGTTACTCTCGGTCGGGCTTGTCCCGGTCGGCAGTTCGGCTCGTTGGCTGAAAGTCATGCCTTCCGTCCGGGACAAGCCCGACGGTGGGCCAACACTGTTCTTGTCGAGTGTTTTTTAGCCAATCAGTTGTTCGCTCCGTCCGGGTCAAGCCCGACGGAAGCGTAAATCTGGACTTTTGTGTTGCGTTCAGCCCTTCAGGCCGGGCGATGTCAAATGCTGGGCGCTTGGCCCGACAAACTCTCAACATGGAGAATTCAAATTGGAACAGTCGAACTAATTGTTATCGTTCATCCATTTCTGAAATTCCATTTTTACTTGTTGAAGGGTTTTCTCGGCATCGAGTTTGCGTTGCAATTCCGTTTGATAGGTGGCATCCAGTTCCTGTAGCGAATCAATGCTAGTCCTCGCTCCGTAGTATTTCTTCAGTAGCGATTCGACCGTGGCCAATTTGGCCTGTTTCTCCACGCGTTCGATGGAAACATCCGCAAGCAGATCGTTTGGCTGAGGCTGCGGAGTGTTTGCTCTTGCTTCCGCCAGTTTCAGCTTCGCCTGCAACAGCATTACCTCACCGGCCTGAACCACGTCCGCCGGAAGGCTTCCCTGCTCATACATCGTTTTCAGTCTTTCTTGTTTTGCTGAAAGCGAATCGACGATTTGCGCTAACAGATTCGTTACTTCGTTGGGTTCTGGCTGTTGTGCCGCCGTTTGCATTTCCGCCAGTTTCTCTTGACGGGCATCCAGTCCGGCGAGGTCGATCATCAACTGTACCCGCTGGGTTTGCAGCAAACGCATCACGTCGTTGTAGGACGCGTCCGTGATGTTCAGTTCGAACAATCGCTGCGAAGTCTCCAGGCGTTCCTCGGAAAGTTTCGAAAGTCGGAGCTGGTATTCAGCTGCTATCTGAGAGAGCGATTCAATCTGTGCCTCGAACGCCCGCACCATGCCCTCCGTTTTAGCATTATTCGTACCTCCCGAGACGCTTTGGGCGCAACACAGGGTGGGAGCGTGGCAGATCACCACGATGGCGCAGGCGATGCAAACCGTGGCCAGTGTTCGTTTGTCATTCATGGATCAACCTTGTTCTGGTTAGAGTTCAGTATTCAAGCCCTGTCGGGCCCATTGAGAACCTCGGGTTCCCGGAAATTTCTCGATCACATCGGCGAAGTTGCGTTCGACTATTTTTTTGTCCACACCCATTTGCAGCGCCGCTTGATTGGAGAGAGACATGACCATCGAAGCGCGGTCGTTTGGGGAAAGTCCCGTTGACCTGTTCGATTGTCGTGATTGTTTGTGTTCGGCCTGGCGGACTTGTTCCGAGAGTCGATGCACTTTGATTTGCACGACTAACTGGTCGAGCTGATTGAGTTCCGCGGCCATCTCGTCGAGCAAATTGGATGTTGCCGAATTCTCCACCATCAATGACGAGCGATCGGTGGATTCGCTCAGCGGTGGTTCGGTCATGGTTTGGTTGTCCACCGTAAGACGTTTGCCAGAGGGTTCGCTGGTCTGTTCGACCGCGACCGATTCGTCAGCCCGTGGCGGAGCCGGCCAGAATAAATACAGGCTCAGCCCAGCCAATGAAGCAGCGATGGCCAAGGGAATCCACACCCACCCAGCCGGGCGGTACGATGGTTCATCTCCCTGCGAGTCGGTGTTGGTCGCAGGTTGAATTCGTTCGGCTGCGTCATTTGGAATCTGCCGTAAACGATTTTTCAGATCGCTCGGGACTTCGATCTGACGCAAGCGTCGTTGGAGTTCTCGGTCTTCGGGGTTCATGGTTGGGAGTCCACGTTTGGATTCGCGTTGGAGGTTTCGCTGGGCCCGGTTTCCAATGCAAGTAGTTGTTTCAGTTTCTGCCGGCCACGGTGCAATCGCGACAACACGGTGCCGCGGGGGATCTGCAGCACCTCCGCCGCCTCATCGACGGTCAGTCCTTCCATCGTGACCAGTAACAGCGGCAGTCGCTGATCTTCCGCGAGTTTTTCCATCGCCGCCTGAACCCATTCTTGTTGGTCGAAAACAGCAGCGGGTTGGGGTGGATCGGTCAGCTGGGAAACGGTATCCATGTCGGCTGTTTGTTGGATGCTGGGTCGTCGACGAATCATTTTCCCGTACTGGTTTCTTAAAATGGCAAACATCCAACCGCGGATCTTTGCCTGGTCATGCAATGTCGAAATGCTCTTCCATGCATTGAGGTAGGTTTCCTGAATCAATTCTTCCGCCAGTTCGCGATTCCCCGTCAACCGATAGGCGACGCGATACAGCGAATCGGCGTGCTCGTCGATGCACTGTTCGAACAACTGCCTGGATTGCAAATCGTCTGGCATCGTGTTGGCGTCAAATGAATTGGGATCGTTACCTATGAAGTACCCGGAAGACGTTCGCAGATTCCCGAATTCCGGGGTTTTTTTCTAAAAATCGTCCGATTGCCGTAAAACGTTGCCGAATGCGTGACGCGGTTGACCGGCAAACCGTTTATTCCAATGGCTTTTTTCGGACCAAACCAAGTTCCCAGCGGCGTTTCTGGGCCGATTGGATTCCAGCAGTCGCTCAACGGCTGAATTCTACGATAGACGATGTCACGATCCGAATCCCGGGTCTACCGAAAGATTCGCCCGATGTTTAAATTGGGCTTTCCTTTCTGATCGGCAAAGACCAACTGTAATTGGACCAGCAAAACCATGGCTACCATTGACGGAATAAGAACGATGTTTGATTCAGCCCCTTTGAACCCTCCAGATTCCATCTTCGGACTGATCGAGGATTTCAAGCGGGACAGTAATCCAAACAAAATCAACTTGTCCGTCGGCGTCTACCAGGACGAAACGGGCAAGACTCCGGTAATGGATTGCGTCCGAACTGCGGAACAGATGATCCTGGAGGCCAATGGCAGTAAGGGCTACCTGCCGATTGACGGTTTGCCAGGGTACAACCAGGCCGTCGGGCAGTTGATTCTGGGACAGTCGATCTGTCAAAACAAGGAGATTCATCAATGCACCGCCCAGACACCCGGTGGTACGGTCGCGCTGCGGATCGCGGGGGAGTTGTTGCGTCGCGTATTCAACGTCGATACGGTCTGGATGAGCAATCCAACCTGGGCCAACCATCCGAATATTTTCTCAACCGCGGGACTTCAAGTCGAGAAATATGAGTATCTCGACGAAAACAAAACCGGTTTGGATTTTGATCGAGTGGTGGCATCGCTGGAACAGGCCCGGCCGAATCAGGCGATTCTGCTGCATACGGTCTGTCACAACCCGACCGGTGTCGATCCGACGAACGAACAATGGCAGGCTTTGACTTCCCTAATCAAAGCGAAACAGCTATTTCCGATTTTTGATTTTGCTTACCAGGGATTTGGCGAAGACGTGGAAGCCGACGCGTTTCCCATCCGGAATTTTGTTGAATCGGGTGGTGAAGCCCTGGTTTGCAATTCATTCTCGAAGAATCTTGGCTTGTATGCCGAACGGGTCGGCGGCGTCACTGCCGTGACGCACAGCGCGGATTCGGCCGCAGCGATGCTCAGCCAAATCATGCTGACGATTCGGACCATGTATTCCAATCCGCCGCTGCACGGCGGTCAGATTGTCAGCACCGTGCTGAACGACTCCGCTTTACGTCAGACCTGGCAAACGGAATTGGCCGAGATTCGAAACCGAATCCTCGATCTGCGTGCCAGGTTTGTGGCCCAGATGCAGCAACTGGTTCCCGATCGCGATTTTCAGTACATCAATCGGCAACGCGGTATGTTCAGTTACTCGGGTTTGACGGCCGATCAGGTTGAACGCTTGCGTGTTGACCATGCGATCTACGCGCTCTCCAGTGGGCGGATCAATATTGCCGGCATTAACAGCCACAATATTGACCGGCTGTGCAACGCGATCGCGTCGGTCATCGGCTAGGGCTTTAGCGATAGGGGTACGCGGTGATCACCCGATTGCCATCGAGTACCAGTCGCACGCTGCGGAGTCCCCGGTTGCCGCTGCGTTTGCCTTTTTGTCCGCCTTCGTAGCCAACCTGGCGACCCAAGCTGACGGTGTAGGCTGTATTGCCCTGTGATTTTTCTGTTTTGACGTACTTGGATTTCTGTTTGATCATTTCGTAGACTTCGTCGAGAAGTTTCAGGATGTCATCCCGGTCGCCATCGAAGACTCCATGGGCCGGTCGTCCCGGATCATCCTCGGCGTGTCGCATTACATGATCAATCCGGTGTTCTCCACCTCCCCCCATGCCGTAGATCAATCCGGCAGGCGATTGAAACTGATTTTTACCGATCGCGACCAGAAATTGCGACTCGGGTGGCGGTCGCTGCTGGTTGACCGGTGAGTCTCCGTTGCCTGCGCTGGCTCCCGGTGTTGAGCCGGCTGCCGTGCTCCCGGACCGTGAAGAACTGTTTTGCCGATCGCTGAAATCACCCGGCAAAGTTTCGGGGATTTGGGAATCGGATTCGGCCTGTCCCGACCCGACTTGGCCGTCACCATTTTGAGTCGCGACGGCTCGATCGTTCGGTTCGGCTTGCGGGTCATCGACGTACCAACGGTAGCCGGCAATGCCGAGGATCGCGATGACGACCAGAATTTTTTTCCAGTCGAGCGGTTTTGAGTTTTTGGGTTGGTGATTCATGTCGTTAACGAATTTTGGGTGGTTCCAACTGTTCTGGTTCGCCTTCGGGCTTGGGGGCCACTCCCAGCGTGATTTGGATCGTCTGTTCTTTGTCAGCACCCTCTTTGCGGATCATCAAATCGACTTCCTGGCCGGCGATGAAACGGTTGAGTACTTGGCGAAGCCGCAACATGTCGGCGACTTCCTCTCCGTTGACACCGAGAATTAGATCACCACGAGCCAGCCCAGCTTGATCGGCGGGTGTTTTCTCGACCACGCGATCGATCAGCAGACCTTTGCCGGTCGGATTCGGGACAGCCTGGATTCCCAGAAAGGCCGGGTAGATGCGTTCGCCATTTTTGAGTTGCTCGATCAGCTCCTCGGCCCCGGCGAGTGGAACGGCAAAACCGATCCCCGAATCGTACCACTCCACGCCTGCCCCGATTGCCTGGGATTGCGGATTCATCGGCACGCAAATGCCCAGCATTCGGCCCTCGACGTCGATCAATGGACCGCCGTAGTTGGCCGGGCTGATATTGGCATCGGTCTGGATGGCGCGGCCGCCGATCCGATTTTTGGCGCTGATGATTCCCATCGAGACCGCTGGGCTGGTATCTCCGTATCCGACTCCCACCGAAACCGCCCACTGGCCGACCTTGATTTCGTCGACGTCGACCATTTCCGGGACGGGCAAGTCGCTGACGTTTTCGATTTTGAGCAGGCAGATCTTGCGTGTATCGTCGCGGCCGAGCAGTTTGGCAAATCGGCGTTTCCCATCGTTGGGAATGACCGAGATGATTGGCGGCAACTGAATGAAGTTAAACGTGCTGGTAATCACGTAGCCATCGGGTGATATGACGATGCCGGTCGTATTGCCTTCGCCCTGTTTCCGGATTCCACCGATCCGCCCCTGGACGGCACCCACGCCACCGTAGGACTCGATCGTCACCAGCGAGGGCCGAATTTTCTCGGCCGCCAGTCGAAACGCCTTGGACGTCAGGTTCATGGCACGAAACACCTCTTCGGCGCTCATCGCGGGGACGTCCTGCCGGGCACGATTGGCGTCCTCTGCGGTGGCTTGATCCGCGGCGTCGTCCAGTTTCACAGCGGTGCGAGTTTCCGAAGGATCCAGGCCGGTATTCTCGATTTTTGCCGGGGAATCGTCAGCCTGAGCGAAGCCGTTGTTGGGCAAACTGCCTCCGACCAACGCCAGTGTGAAACCGACGATCAGCTGGAATAAGTTGAGTTGGTTCATAAGGCTGGTTCCTATTGGCGGACAACCGGGACAATCGGGATCCGCAAAAATTCGGTACCCCGTTTGACGATGATGATGATTTCTTCGCCCGGCCGAATCTGGTCAAGCTGTTCGTTGTAGGCCTTCAGATTTCCAACGTTTTGCCCCGCGAGCGAGATGACCATGTCGTCGGTTTTCAGTTTGGCTTTGGCGGCCGGTGACCCACGTTTGACTCGGTCGATGTAAACCGGATTGTTGCGCCCGCCCAATTTGAAAGGCACAATTCCCAGGTCGGCTTTCTCGGTCGGCATGGTTTCGGCGTCGGCTTCGACGGTTTGTGTTTCGCCAGCCATGAAGCTGGCGAGGACATCGCTGGGAACGGCGTAATTCAATCGTGTATTGGTTTCCGAGCTGTTGATGATTTTGCCCACGATCCCGACCAGTTGGCCATCGGCCATCACGACCGCGCCACCTGCGGCCCCCGGGTTGCTGGTGATCGCGTCGATCAAAACGAGGTCGCCCTTATAGGCAACATCGCGTTGGTTCAGTCGAGCTTCCATAGACGTTCGTAGTGAGATGACACCGAGAGTCGCGGACAACGGTTCGTCTTTGTCGGCGACCTTGAAAGCGTTGGTCAGCGCGACGACCCAGTCGCCTTTGTCGCCCACCGGTTTCTCAGACAATTCGAAAAAATCAGGCGTCTGGGCTTCGATTTTCAATAACGCCAACTGGACCACCCGATCGCGGCGCAGCACGGTCGCCTGGTATTCCGAACCGTCGGCGAGAATGATGCGAATGCGGCTGCCATCCAGGTAGATCCCCTGCGTGGTCAAAATGTGTCCTTCGGCGGAAACCAGGATACCGGTGGCAAACCCCTCGACTCTCCCGGCCCCGGCCCCAAATACCTTGACCATTTTCGGTTGGCATTTCTCGACGACGTTCGTAAAAAAACTGTCCAGCGATCCTTGCGCGAAAGCCGTCGGCGTAATTGCCAGGGTGGCGATCGTGGCCAGGCAAATCAAACTCCAGCGGTGGACGGCATCCCAATTCATGGCTGGTCTCCGTCGCTGTTCCCGGTGGCTGCATTGGTGGTGAGCTCGAAGAGTGTGTCGTCGGTTTTGTCCAGCCATTGGTGGGACTGATGATTCAGCGTCAACATGTTCGATTCATCGAGATGTATGACGAACTCCCGTCGGGCAGGGAAGGTCAATCCGTCGAGGTCCTGCCAATCGTGGAACGTCACTGCACCTTCGTCGCCATCGGGGTCTGCGGACGCCTTCAGCAAACGCTCTGCCGGCAGGCCCGTTTCCGGATCATACATCCGCAACCAAAAATAAAACGGATCTTCCTGATGGTCGGTGAGTTTGATTCGATAGGCATTTTGGGCCAGTGCTTTGTCGCTGCCATCCAACAGAAATTCGCCCAGCGGCTGGAAAGGTTGCTCGTGAAGGACTGCGGTCAACGATAAGGCTTGGACGATTGGGAGGCTCAGTTTTGCTTCCACCAGTGTTAATTCCGAGAATACTTCGTCGTTTTTCGAGGTGTAGAATTTTTTTCCGTCGAACAGGTAGGTCTGTTTTTCACCATCGACATTCCAGCCACACTTGAATCGCCCGTCCAGGGAAACATGCAACTCCTGCTGACCGACCCGTTTTCCGGCTCGTTCGATGGTGTCGACGATTTTCAGTGTCCGGTCCGGCTGTCCGGATTTCTGACCATCGAGACGCTGCCAGGCCGTGATCACGTGACCCGCATATTTTGCGCTGATTTCCGGATAGCGAATCTCTCCTGGCGGGGCGGAAAGCAGTTCGACCATTTCCAGTTGCCGTTTCATTTTTTCTTTTTGTTCCGGTGAAGGCTCTTTTCCGCCGGGCTGTTGTTTGGGCTTGTTGGGCCGTGGATAGGGGAGGCCGAGCATGCGAATGTGAAGGGTCTGCTCCCGCTCGTCCGGTTTCCGAATTTTCAGTGTGGCGGGCCAATCTTCGGGGAGCGTGCAAATCAGGTTCAAGAACTGATTCGCATTTTTGATCGGAATGCCTTCAAACTCCAGCAATTCGTCGCGCAATGCCAACCCGGCAACGGCGATCGGCGCGTCCCGGTTGATCGTAGAACAAATGACTTTGCCATCGCGATCGGAAAAACTCGCATCCAATGTCGCGTGCTCGACCAGTTTGGTGGCCAGTAGATCCGGAATGAAGTTCTTGATCTGATTTGACGAAATCGCGTAACCCAGCCCCACATTGACCCGGCCTCGTTCTTTGAAACTGCCTCGTCCGTTGATCCCGATCACCCGCCCATAAAGATTGAACAGTGGGCCACCGGAATTTCCCGGGTTGATCGAACTATCGACCTGAATGCAGTTTCCGTAAACCAGTTGGTTAGCGCCAGCACCCGGTTGAAAACGCTTGACGCCGCTGACGATTCCCAGGGTGATCGTGGGTGATTGGTCCTCCGTAAGGATAAACGGGTTGCCCATCGCCAAAGCCCAATCTCCGACCCGGACGTCGTCCGAATTTCCCAACGGCGTAAACGGAAATTCAGCTTTGCCTTCCATTTGAATGATGGCGACGTCGCCACCCGGATCGGTCCCGATCAGCTTCCAGGGGTAAAGATTGCCATCGGCAAGTCCACCCCAGCCACTGATTCCGGCTCCCATGATGACGTGATGGTTGGTCAACGCGATTCCCGATGGATCGATGATCACCCCGGAACCACCACCCTGGCGATTTTCGTCATAAATCGCAATCACACTGCCGACGACTTTTTCGATCGCCCGGATGCGGTGTTTTTCCAATTGGCGAACCAGTTGCAGCTCCTGTTCGGGGATTTCGTCGCCCCGCAAATTGGCAGCAGGATTTACCGAAAACAGCAACAGCAGCACGCTTGTAATCCAGGCAGCACGGCCAATCATCGCGGGGATTTTTCGGGGCATGTTATTTCTTTCGATGTTCACCAGACGTGAGGCTCACGCGACGATTTTCATCGCGGCGAACGCGTCATTTTGTTTTTACAAACCGAGCATTGCACCAATCGGCGTGGTCGGCCAAATCAAAGTCTTCTCCGGGATAGACGATCAGCGAGACTCGTTTGATGCCGCTGATGTCCACGTCGATTTCCTGCGGTTCGCCGGAGCCGCGAACCCGTTTCGACCAGAGTTCGATTCCGTCACCACGCACGACCATTTGGCAATCGCCACGCCCTTCGGTTTCGGCGTCGATGCCGGCAATTGCATTGAAACGATCGAATTTTCCGGGATTTTCAAATACCAGTTGCGTGAAGGCCTGTGTTCCGAGCCCCCGATTGAAACGGACAATTTTTTCTGTGTCTCCGTAACGAATGGTCAGCGGATTCTGTTCGACGCTCCGGTCCCGCTGCCAGGTTCGCAGGACCGTAAATTCGGTTTTTTGCTGGACGTCAATCGGTTCGAGGTCTGACAGGAACAACAGGCGGTCGGATTTGATTTTGACGCTGGCAATTCGATCGGCATCGAGGGCGATCTGATTGTTGCCGGCCATCGCGACGGCAAGTTTGCCGGCAACCAGATCCAAGATGACACCGACGACGGTTGAGCCGTCGGTTAGCTGGATGGTGGCAATCGGGCCGGTGGATTCGGCCAATCCCAAGTCGGCCATCACCAGCGCCTTGATTTTCTCCAGCCCAATTTTCCGGGATTCATTTTGGTAGTTAATCGTCAATTGTTCCCGGTCGAGCCGTTCCACGATTCCTTCGACGCTTCGTTCGACGTCGGCTGTTTGGACGAATACGGAGTCTTGATCGGTTGAAGGATCCTTGATCCTCGCTTCAATGGTGGGCGATGGAGTCCAGACGATGGCCCGGAGAATCGAAAGCGGGATTTCTGACAGTCCATTGGCCGTTCGAAACGTGACTTTTTCACCAACAATTTCAGGATTGCGAACAAACAGCTGGCTGCCATCAACGAGGTACAGAGTCGAGCTGTAAACGCCGCGTCTTTCGATGGCACGGCCCGTTTCGATCCCCACGACATCGCGAAGATTCAGATTCGCAGGAACGTCGATTCCGGTCACGGAGCCATTGGGGTCAATTGATTGAATGGCGGATTCGAACTCCGTACCGTCAAACTGTTTGATCGTGGCTTTCCCGAGATCATCTGCGTTGAGGGGATTGCCCCCCCAGCCGGTAGCCATCATCAGGAGAAGGAAGGGCAGATAGTTAAACCGAATCATGCAAAAATCTTCGTTGAAGTGAGCGGTTGAAATGAGCGGTTAAAAATTGGCAAAAACGGTGGGGTCAGCTATTCGTGGCGCATTACCTCCGGTTGCTGGGCCCGGTGACCGGATCTTTTAATTTTAAGCGATTCGTCCGAAACATGTTTGTGAAAACGAAAAAACGGCACTTTCGAGATGAAAGCACCGTTCGTTTTAAGTGTTAAGCATTTCGATCGACTGATTGGCGAACAAGTGCAAGGTCAGAAGCTGAACCCGCCGAGTTATTTTTCGCCGTCACCGTTGGCCGCTTCGTAGTATTTTTCGACGATGTCACGGTAGCGCGCCGGCAGTTTTTCCTTAATCGCGTTGTTGGCGGGATCGCGGCTGCGATCACGCAGACGACTCCAGGGGCTGGCGGGAGAATCATCGTAGGATTTCTTGACCACCTGGCCGTTGGGGTTGGAACTGGTGCCCCCTTTTTGGCTCTTGCTGGAACCGGGCTTTTGTTCGGGCTTCTCTCCGGAAGCCTCTTTCTTGTTCGCCTCCGACTTGCCACCTTTCTTGCAGCTGGAATTGCATTCCTTTTTTTCCTGCTCTTTGATGAGTGTGGCAAGCATTTTGACGATCTCGCTCTGCTCTTGCTGGGTCGATTCACCGGTTTCGGTCAACTGCAGTCGGCGGCGGGAAAAATCCATGTGATGGTGGACGTCGGATAATTTCCCGTCCTGGATCGCTTGAAGTTGCTGAACCTGACGCCAAGCGCTGACGCGAAGGCGTTCGGGTGCGTCGGGATTGAACTGGAGAAACTGCATGAACGACTCAATTGCCTGATCATTTTTTAGCATGCCGGCTTGGGCCACGCCGATAAAATACTGGGCGGCTCCCTGGTGAACGGTGAAGTCCGCGAGGTCGCGAGTGATTTTCTCCAGACGAGGAAGCGCATCTTCGAAACGCTCCGCATTCATCAGCGTCCTGGCCAGATAGAAACTGGCGTCGGCGGCGAGAAATTTGTCGTCCGAATCAGCCAGTGGAGACAGCAACTCGACGGCCGCGGTGACGTCTTCATTGTCGGATGATTCGACCGCTGAAGAGTATTCGGGGTAGACTGCCAACAGGCCCTCGGTCAATGCATCGACGGGTTCGTTGACCAACTCCGTGACGGTTTTTTTTGCGAGTTCACGTTTGGCGGAATCCAGTTGGACCAATCCGTCGATGTGCTTCAGAAACGAAGCCACCACATCGGAGTCCGAGTCGGCCGCTGGCCGATTGGCGAAGGTCAAAGAGCAAGTCGCGATGAACATGGCCAATGCCATGAAGCCGACCGAGAGTCGGTGACGGACACGTTTCATAATCGTTCCTTTAAGTGTGTCTACAGTAGCCAGGCAAACATTCAACCCGCTCTGGTGGACAAGGTTCCGAACGTAATATTCTAGAGCATTTAACCGTCGGACAGTTATTCGCTATCTACTTCTCCATCTTTTCCATGATGCCTTCGGTCATTTCCAACAGCTTGGTCTGAAGTTCGGCTGCCTGAAACGATTCGTCGTCAAGCAATTGCTCCAGGTCGGCTTCCCCCGCATTTGCTCAACTTTCTGCGTACGGCGGTTTAACCGCTGTTGCTGCATCTTTAATATTTTAAGTTCCGCGGACATCTTAAGCAACGGTTGATCTCCGCCACCGCCGCCGCCTCCGCCTCCGCCGCCACCATCACCGGAATCCTGGGCCTCTTTTAAAGCATCCAACAAATCCTGGATAGTCGTTTCGATTTCTTTCTGAATTAGCTGGGTAAAACGGTCAGTCCGCTCGTCCTGTAACAACTGGGAAGCTTTTTCCAGATCTTCCTCGAGTTCCTGGACAATTTCCGGGAAAACGATGCTGGTCCCGTCCTCCAGCAGCAAATCGTAAGCTTGTTGCCCGAGTTCACTGACCTCCAATTCTTCGCTGGCCAGTGCAGGACCAGCAGCTGATCACGACGTCTCAGGTCGCCAAGATTGGTTCGTTTGTCGTCGAGTTCGATTGTCATGATCGAGGTGATTTGCTGGCGATCCAGCATTTCCCGAAAACGGGATTCGAGGCGGGCCAGTTTTTCCTCTCGGGTCTCTTCCCGCAGCTGGTTGAGTCGCTCTTCAATTTCGTCGAGCGCCTCGGCCATCTGCTGTTCGGCTTTCTTCTGTTCCTGTTTGGCTTGGTCTGCGTTTTGTTCCTGGAGATCGTTGGAAGCCTGCTTCATCGCATCACCGGCCTGTTCCATTTTCTGCTGGCCAGGCTGTTGGCCGGATTGGCTGGCGTTTTGATCTTCCGGTTTCGGCTTGGGTGCCTCTTTCATCTCTTCCAGTACGTCCAGGGCCTTGTCCCGCGTCCGTCGCTGCATGTCGGCCATTTGTTCGAAGGCTTCCGGTGGCAGCGATTCGATGCGGCGTTTCTCTTTCTTGATTTCCGCGAGGGCTTTGTCCATTTCGTCAAGCGCCATTTCTTCCTGGCGTTTGGCATCTTCAGATTTGCCCGTCCCCAATTTTTCTTCGGCGCGCTGCTGATGGTCGGCTGCTTTTTCCAGAGCCTGCTGACCGGGTTGTGGCGGTTGTTGTTGTTGCTGTTGTTGCTTGTTGGCCTTGCTGTCCCTGTTGGCCTTGCTGTCCCTGTTGACCCTGGCTTGACTTGTCACCCGGTTTCTGATCACCCGGTTTCTGATCGCCCGGTTTTTGATCACCCGGTTTTTGATCACCCGGTTTCTGATCACCCGGTTTTTGATCACCCGGTTTTTGATCACCCGGTTTCTGATCACCCGGTTTCTGATCGCCCGGTTTCTGATCGCCCGGTTTCTGATCGCCCGGTTTTTGATCACCCGGTTTTTGATCGCCTGGCTTTTGATCGCCTGGCTTTTGACCTCCCGGTTGGCCTTCCTGGCCGCCAAGTTCGTTCTTCAACGCCTCGGTGCCTTTGCGGACTTCAAATTGTTTGTCGGCAATCTTGTCCATTTCGCGCAGACCGGCGTCGGCATTGTCTTCAGTTTCCTTGATCACTTCCTGTTGTTCGCCAATCAACCCTTCAAGTTTTTTGATTTGTGCTTCGAGGTTCTTGATGGTTTCTTCTTTGTTGGCGACTTTTTCGGTCTCCTGGCGCTGTTGTTGTTGTTCGTTCAACTGCTCCTGGATTTTGTCTTTCCATTGTTCAAGCATTTTCATTTCTTCCTGCTTGGACATGGCTTGTTCCTGCTCGTTGGTCAGCAAGCGGATCAGGGCTTCGAGATTCTTGATGACTTCATCGAGTTTTGTTTCTGCTTCCTGGAGTCGATTGTTGTTCAGCAGCTCGCTGACCTCGGCCATCTTTTTGGTGATCAGTTGTTCTTTGGATTGCTGGTAGGCCTCGATCAGCCTTTCGGCCCGTTGCGGTTCTTTTTCTTTCAGGCGTTCGGCGATGATGGTCAGCTTGGTTTCCAGCTCGACCATTTTTCGCTCAACCAGTTTCTGCCGCACTCCCAGCTCACTTCGGCGTGACTCCGAATCGTCCTGTGCGTTCGAGACCGAGACCATCAGCCCGACCAGAACGATCATCGCCGGGATTGAGAAAAATCGGTTCAACATGGGTGCTCCAGTGATGGATTAGCGATTCAGCGGCGATGGGATCGCCACGCCTTCATGATAACGAATCAGCCGTCGATTCTGTTAGGCGAAAATTCCCGATCATTTGTCGAAAATGCCGTTATCGTCATCAAAAATATCTTTGGGTTTGAGCTTGTTTCGGATGTCATCTTTGACGCTCGTCGCGTCTTCCTTGATTTCCAGCAGGTCGTTAATGATTTCCTGGAAGTTTTCCGAGTCATTCATGGCGTCGAGGATTTTTTTCATTTCCGCCAGGACTTGTTGATGGACCAGCGAGGTCTGGTCGACCGCGGCCGTCAATTCCGCTTCGTCATTGGCAGCGCGGCGGCAATTGTCCATGTTTCGGGTGGCCAGTGAAATCAGTTCCGCATCGAGTCTGCGAATCGGCTGGATGATGCCGGCGTCAAAGCGAGCTTCGATGTTCTGTCCGGGGGCGACTTCGTTCTCGGCTTCATCCAGTCGGTTGTTTTTGACTTCGACCAGAAATTCTTCGAACCGGTCGGCGACGCGGGCCACGGCGGTGCCGATGCTCTTTTGGTTGCGAATCAGCCCGATCAGTTCGGCTTCGCGCTGGGACTGGAATTGCTCCGGCGATATCCCGTCTTCCGGTTGTTTGGCGGCGACCGCCTGGATCTCGGTGGCCAGTTCCATCTGAACCTCGTAGGCCTGTTCAAAGGCCTTGCGTTGTTCGATTTCGCGTCGCAACAGGTCGGCCCTGAGTTCTTCGTCCGAAACGACCCGCAGCAGAAACTCCTGCGATTTTCCCACGCCCGGTGTTTCTGGTCGCGTGTCGTTTGCCGCGACAACAAAGCGGAAACTGGTTCCGGGAGTCAATTTGAGCGGTAGCAGGTCGAGGACGGCAAAGTCCCGTGCCTCGCGTACGATCTCGGGCTGGTTGGCCAGGTCAGCGATCACCAACTGGCGTTCCGTCGCTTGGTCGTTTTCATCCGAACCGGTTTTCCACGAACTGTCGAAATAGATCCGGGTCAGTCCGTACTCGTCGGCGACCTGGTAATCGGTCGGCAGCATGGCTCGTGGGACAACCAGGCCACTGATTCCCAGCAGGCTGGCGCGGACCTTGGGTGGCTGGTCTTCCTTGATTGTGATGTTGAATTTGGAAGCGCGTTTGTTGGCCAGCCCGCGTTCGTCGACCAGCTCAAACTGGTATTCGCCGCCGCGCATTTCGGCGGCAGGAATCGTCGCGGAAAACTGATTTGGATTTCCACTGGAGGCCATTTCAAATTGCGAGTCTCCCTGTTTGATGTTGGCCGAGCGGAGCGGTTTGTTGGACGTCATGTCGATGACCAGATCACTGCCGCCCAGAACCGCATGAGGCCCGTTGCCGGCAAGTTCAACCGTCGAAAACCCCGTGTAGCCCGGTAATTTGGCGGATAACCCCAGGTTGATCACCGTCGGCAATTCGACCAGGTTGACATCGACCCATTCGGTGACATCGTCCCCTCCCAAAGCCCGAAAACGAAACGTGGATGAGACATTGTGAAAGATGAAAACCTGTTCGCGACCGTCGAGTTTTCCTGTGGATTTCATCTGGTGAATCGTGCGACCGCCGGGTGCGTCAATTTCAATCGAAACATCGACATCCTGCACGGTACTGTCTTCGCTGACCATCACGATTTGACGATGGTCCTCGCCGCGAGGAAGTTCCAGACTGCCATTTTCAGCACCGGCGATCTGGAGGTACGTGGCCTGAGGCCATTGGGCATCGGACAGCAAAATGTTGCGACTGAACCAGGTTCTCAGGAAATCGGTTTGCGTGATCCCGACACTCAGCAATCCAGCCAAGGTCATTCCTGCCAACAGCAACAACCAGTTCTGGCGATGCCGGGGTAGATCCAGCGCCTTGCTGAAATTCAGTTGTTTGATTTTTGTGACCCCGTCGCGCATGGTGGCTTCGGCCAATTCTGCCGAGACCCCCGTGGCTTCCAGATCTGCTTGACCGGCAAGTTGCCAACTGGTTAGCAGTTCCTCGTTCAGTTCGGGGTTTTTCGATTCGACCTCGTACAGCAGGGCATCGTTGCTGGGTCGAGACGCCAACGGACGAAGGACTCTCCAGCCAAAATACGCGATCGCCGCAATGGCCATCACCGCCAGCATGATCAACCGCTGGGCGAAGTCCATTTTGGTGACCCGGTCGAGCAACATGTCGAACGCCAGCACGGCGAGCAGGACCAGCAGCCAGCGACTGAGCCCGTGCACCACGATCCAACCGGTCAATTTGCGCCGCATCTGGCGGAGCTTTCCCAGGACAACTTTCGAGACGATTTGATTGGATGAGGTTGTGGTCGACATTAGCGAGTCAATATTTCTTGTTCGGGCTTCAAAACGATCCGGTTGGATCCATCCATTTTAGAGCAGCTTAAACCACTTCCGTAGCGTCCACTCGACCGTCAACAGCAGGACGGGCAGGCTGAACAGGAACCACCGCAGGTACCTGTTCAAATCCCAGAGCGGTTCGGGAGGACTGTTGAATTCGGCCCGGGTGATCATGGTCGGCAAGGTGTCCGGCAGTTTTTCAATTTGCTCGAGGCGGAAATACTGACCGCCAGACAGCGTCGCGATTTCCATCAGCAATTTTTCGTTCAACCAGTAGGCTCCGGATTCGGCACTGGGCGGGACCACGCGGAAAGCGATGGGGTCAATCAGTTTTTCATCCGGATCGGAGCCGGGAAATTCGATCGTTGCGTCAAAACTGCCAACCCGCTGGGCCACGAACGTCCCTTCGTAGCGACCTTCCTGCTGGGGCAGCAATTTCATGGTGACTTTCTGAGACCGACCGTCACCGGACCGCACAATCGCCTGCACTTCGGGAGCGGTCGAAAGCTTGAATTCCTGGTCGAGCACGCGTCCTACCAGGGTGATTCGATCTCCGAGTTCAAATTCGGATTTCTCGACATCGATAAAGCCCCGTCGGGTTCCCTGGAGAGAGCGCGTCTCGACAAGGTACCGAATGACCTGGATCCAGAAGCGATCAAAATATTGCGACTGGACGCCCAGAGATCTCCATTTGTAGGTCCCCTGAAAACCAAAATAGAGCACCGTCCCGGCACCGTATCGACCGGTTACCATCAGTGGCTGGTTCCCCTCCGCATTGACCTGATCCCCGCGTTCGAGCAGCACGCGGGAGGTCGGCTTGGGAGCCAGCGTGGGGAAACTCCAGTAAATGCCGGGCATCAAATTCCAGATCTTCTGCGTTTCCGCCGGATCGGCCCGGAAGCTCATCACCGGATGATCGAGGTTATGGTTGACGACCAGCATTTGGCCTGCGTTTTCGTCTTTGGCGGTGGACAGCGCTTCGATCGCGTCAATGAACTCATTGTCTCCAAACCGAACGGGCAGCAGATCACGAATGGCTTTCAACCGGTTCATGGTCACGAATTCACTGGTGAAATGTTTCCCGGCCATGTACAACACGCCACCCGCATTGACTTTGCAAAATTCCTTCAGCAACTCGATCCACTCCCGATCGAACTCCTCCGGGTTGGGATCCATCAGGATCACCACGTTGTAACGGTTCAGTTCGGCCCCGGTTCGAGGTAGCTGTGAGATGGATTCGTTGCCTTCCTGTGGACGCGATTCGTCCAGCTCCTGCAACCAGCAAGAGACCGAAATGGAGGGGTCCCGTTGGAGCAAATTCTTCAAGTGCTGGAAATCCCAGGTGGCTTTACCGGACACCAGCAGTACACGGACTTTTTCATCGACGACTTCCATTTCCGGGGATGTTTTCCGGTTGTCATCGACGTCGGTCTCGTCGTCCAGCGGATCCACGGCCACGGTGTAAACGTATTTTCCCGGTCGATTGAGAACATGGTCAAAATCGACTCGGATCCGGCCACCGAATTCGGGGACGGCCACATCCTGGGTCTTAATTGTCTGCCCGGTTCCCAATTCCCCAGTCTTGTCGTCGACGCGTTGCTGGATCAGTTGGACCTTGATTTGCGGTGGCATGCCGGACTCGCCGACCTGGCTGGACTGCAGCACCGCTTCGATCTCGAACGGTTCGTCCGGGTAGGCTTTGTCGCGTACGTAAATCTCATTGACCTGGAGATTTTTGGGTGGATTGGGGTCGCCGACGCCGACCACATAAATTGGCAAACCGAGGGTGGCGGCTTTTTTGGCCAACTCAATCGGGTCCTCGCTGCCGTTATGTTGGCCCTCGCTGAGCAGCAGAATCGACGAAGTTCGCGACGTATCGTCCAACGCTTCTTTGAGGGCCTGCCAGATGTCAGTGCCCAGTCCGTCGGGGACCAGCTCCGGGATCGTTTCCTGGATCATCGTGGCGGTCTCGGGGGTCGCGGGATCTTCCGGTTCGCTGGAATTCTGTTCGGCTGCGGAATCCTGTTCGTTCTCTGTTTGGGTGGCCGGGATCAAGGCCACCGACTGATTGCCATCCGCAAAATCGATCACGCGAATCGAGCCTTTGTCGCGAATCGATTTCAGCAGTTCGGGATTGTTTTCAAAAACCTTGTTAATCAGGTCAGATCGTTTGACCGTGCCATCGGCAATCGCATCGGCAGGAAAGCCTGTTACGGCGGCCAATTGGTTGACTTGATCACGACTACGGTACCGGTCACCTCGATCAAACGACAGCGAGCGATCACGCAGCATCGTAATCGTTGGTTTGATTTCATTGACCTGCTGGTAGAACACTGAGGGTTTGAGAAACATCGCCACCAACAGCAACAGCACCGCCAGTCGCAGGCCTCCGAGCGCCAATTTCACGGGCATCGGGCAAGTTTTAATTTCGTGGCGATACAGCCAGAACACGCCGAATACAATTGCGGCAATGATCGCCACGAGGACGAACACGCCCCAGGATTCCGGCATGTTGGCCCATTGCAGTTGCGGTGTACCGGTTTTCTGCGGATCGTCACCGATCATCCATTCGAGCAGTCGATTTTTGGCAAGTATATTCAATTCAATCACATTTATTATTTCGATTTTGGAGCCAAGGCATACAAACGATTGGCACCGTGCACCCAAAACCGTTTTCCATCGCTATACAAATTGCCGACCGGCGCTTCGGTTCCAAAATTAACCTCGACACGCGCCAGTAGTTTTCCATTTTGGTCCCCGCCGGGAAGCGAGAAATGGTAGATCGAGTTTTCGACGGGCATGTAAATCCCTTTGGGGGTCAACAATCCGCGACCCATCGAAGATTTGCCGTCGAACATCTGTTCGGCCCCCCAGACCATCCGGCCTTCGCCCTTGAGTTCATAAGCCACGATCGTCTCTCTGCCTGCTGCGTAAAGGATGCCGTCGTAGATTCCAAGCAGGTAGTCAACTTTGTACCCGATGGGAGTCAGGTCACTTTTCCAGATCATTTTTCCGTCGTTGCGGTCGAAGGCCTCGATGGTTTGGCTGTCGGAACTGAAGCAGATCATCTGCCGGCCGTAGGGGATAATGATGTCGTTGGACCAGCCATCAAAATTCAACCGATTGACCGTCCAGCCGCTGCGTCGTCGGAACTCGTCCGCCGTTCCGACCCGCTCATACCGTTTGGCAAATCGGACCATGCCGGTGGCGGGATCAAGCACGAACACGACCCCCATGCCACAATTGACAAACAAATCACTGCCATCAAGTGTCAAATCGATCGGCGACCAGGATTCGGCTCCGGATTCTGGTTCGTCGCACAGGAACGACTTCCAAATGGTTTGACCTTCCTTGGCCGGATCGAGAGCGTAAATCGAGATGGAACCACCACTGTTGACCGGAATGAGAATCAGATTGCCAAAACCAACCGGAGCGGACATAAAACCACCGCCTTCCAGCCAAGGCGACGTTTCCGTCTCGTTAACGGTCTCGGCTTCTTCGCTGGTGTCATCGGAATTGCGTGGCAACGTCCACAGCACCTCGCCGGTTGCCGCGTCATAGGCGGTCAGGAAATTGGAGCGAGTTCGTCGAAAAGAAGTATTCCACTGCGGGCTGATCGTGCGGGGTTTGTGCGGGTTGCGCTCATTGAATCGCTTGCCTTCCAGCGAGTACAGGACACCGTGGTGGATCGACATTTGTTGCTGGATTCGATCCCCAAACAGCTGTACCTCGGCGACCGAATTGGGGCTGCCCGACGAAGACGCGGTTGAATTTCGAGAGCCCCCCCAGCTGTTTCGTATGGTTTGAATCATCTTGGTTGCGGCATCGACTTCGAATGCGTTTCGCCAAATGGAACGCCAGGAAATGGCATCCTGGAATTCCGTTTCTGCGGGTTGGTTCGCAATCAGCCGATCGATTTTTTGAACGTCCCAGGCGGTCAAATCAGCGGCTGATTTAAAATAGACGCGATGATCGTCAAACAGCAAATGCCCCGCGGGTCGCCATTGATCCTGTTTCCAGTTGCTGACCAGTTTTTCCTCGGTTGCGGTCATCGTTGTCGCAACGGCCGCAATCTCCTGTTGATCGGTAATCAGCAGGCGTCCCTGGGCGTCACTCCAATTGTAGGAGTCACCCGGTTCGAAATAGTACTGCCAAACCGAAACGAGGTCAGCGTTCATGATGTCATCGGGAGGACCCGGCATCACTCCGAACCGGCGGGCGTTACCCAGCGGCATGTGCCACTCCGAGCTGACGATCGAATTCGCGTTTTGACGGACGAGTTTCCCGAGGGTTTGGGAAACCATGGATGCCTTGTCCGTTTGGCCGGCCAGTTTTCTGGCCTGTTCCAATGACTGCTTGGCCGCTTCAATTTCGCCGAGGTAAGACTGGCAGAGCGCGATTCGCAGGATCACCTGATCCATCTCGACCGAAGGATCAGGGTAGTGGTTGACGATCTTTTCGAACATTCGCCGGGCGCCGATGAAGTCAAAACGGTCGAGATAAATGCAACCCAACCGGAACGCCGCATCATCGCCGAGCGAACTGACGAAATACTGCCGAACGATTCGATTTAAGGCCGTAATGTCGTTGGGGTCGTTGGCTTCGGCGAGAATTTCCTTGGCCTCGGCGTCCGCCGTTACGCGGTACGCGGCCAGTCCCTCTGGCGGCAAATTGGACAGGATCTGTTCAACTTGTTGGACCAGCGAGAAATAGGTGATGCCATCTTTCGAATACAGGGCGTCGCCACTGCGTTGCAGGACCGCCTGCCAAAGCTGTGCGGCGATTCGATAGTTGCCATCGTTCCGGAAGCGTTCGGCCGTCTCCAGGGAGACCTCCAGATCGGGATCCGTTTTCAGGACGGCCCCCAACTCGGGATCGACGGTTTGCGGACTTTCGCCGCCCATCGCCGCCGGCTGGGCAAGACCACCGAAACCGTTGATGACCTGGATCCGCTGCGGTTGCGCCAACGCCGTTGCGTCGGCCAGCCAACAGCCAACGCACACGCACAACAACGATATTCGCCAATCCGGACTGATTCTGTTTTTGGTTTGATCCATGATTGATTCCCGTTAGCGTTTACGCCCCCACCACCAGCCGAGGAATTGTTCGGTGACCAGCACCCCGAACAAGAGGATCAGGATCTGCATCCAAATTTCCGAATTGCCACCGGAGATGGTCTGGTTGGTCAATTGCTCGGTTGATACCAGGGAGACTTTGTCTCCAAAAAAACCGCTTTCCAGGGTCGAGGCCGGGATGCGTTTAATCCGGCTTTCATCGGGATCAAAGTTGGCAGCAAACAGAACGTTGTCCTGGGTTCCGGAATGTCGAGTCAATTGCAGTTCGTAAAACCCGCGACGTTCAATGCCTTCGAAATCGACGTTGTACAGAATACTGGAATCGGCATTTTCTTCGTCACCCACCGGTCGGGCAACCGCTTCCACCTTTTCATTGCTGGGATTTCGCAGTGCGACACGACTGTCATATAACGACAGATCGACGGGGTAGCGAATGTCCCCGCCAATTTCAGCCGCTGAATCTTCGATCTCGGAACCGACCAGGTAGTCCATCAGGTCAATCATCACAGGTGCAAAGGTAGGACTGCTGGGCCACATCGACCAATCGCCGTCCCCAGGGATCGTAAACACGACCACCTTGCCTGCTCCCCAGGCGCGTTCGACCATGGCTGGCGAATTGTCTTGATCGTTCAGTCGTAACGGGACCGAGATCGATTTCCCGACCTGTTCCTGAACCAGACTGGATTTCCACCAGCTAAAAATATCCACGTTGCTCAAGCTGGACGCATCGCTGTCAACGATCACTCTCAAAGCCGGGTGAATCTGCGGGTCAATTTCAAAATTAACCCATTTGGCCATCGTCGGATCGCCGGCGATGTTGGTGAGTGAAATCGGAGACAGCCCTGCCCCGTTTTGGTGGAACGACGCGTTGAAGGTCGAGGCGCGAACCCGGTTGCCGGGCATCAGCACCAACGCGCCGCCATCATTGACCCATTGCCCCAACGACTGGATTCGATCGGCCGTTGCTTCATCGACGTTGCAGAGAAAAATGACCTGGTACTTCGACAGCGACACCGTTTCCAGACCCGTCACGGCTTCCACGTCGACATCCAGCCCGGTACCGAGGACGTCCAAACTGCGAAGGTAGTGGGTTTCACTTCGTTCTCGGGCCGCCGACGGATCGCCATCGACCAGTAACACCGAAATTCCGTCGATCACGCGGGAGGCAAACAAGCCCCGGCTATCTTCCAGCAGTTGATCGCTGGCCAATCCCTGCTCGCCGAGTGATTGCCGATCAATCTCGGCAACGACCCGGTAATTGCGAAAACGGGATTCGGCCTCCTCGTCAGGACTGGTCAATAACCCGGTGTCCGCCGATTGGCTGGGAAAGACGTATCGAAACGCAACCTCTTCGGTACTCCCGGGGGCGAGCGACGGAATCACTTCGTAATCCGGTTGCCCATCGTCGATCTGCAGCGACAAACGAACGTCCGAAACCGTCTCGGCACCGTAATTGGCGACGCGCACGACAAACCGGATCACTTTGTCGGCGACCTGTAGACTTTCGGGACGGACCTCGACAATCGCCAGGTTGTCGTCGGCCGAACTGCCAACATCGATCACGAAACAGCCCAGCGTTGCATCGGCAATCTCATTGACGAGATTGTTGGGGGTCGATTCCGAATCGGCTTGGGAGACGTCGATCCAGTCCCGTTGCCGCAGATCGGAAAACAGATACGCCACGCGACTGATGTTCTCTCGCTGGCCACTGACGTAGCGTCGCATTTCACCGAGCGAAACCGGGTAATCGGCTGGTTTGTCCGAGCATTCCAGATCATCGATTGTCTGGGTCAGCGTCGACAGGGTGCCGATCGTGAGCGGTTCGTTGGCCAATAACGGTTGATCGGGTTGCTGGTCAGCATGACCGTCAGCCAGTCTTCGGATTCGTTCGAATTGGCGAACTGCGTGATCATCTCCTTGACACTGTTTTTTACTTCCTGAATCGCAGGTTCGGTACCCCTGAGCACGCGTTGGCTGAGCGAGTCATCGATCAGCATCACGCGTTCGAATTTCTGGGATTGCTGCAGGGCGCCGGTGACGCTTGAGGGAAGAAACGGACGGGCCAACATCAACGCGATCAGCAGCATTGCCAGGCAACGCAAGCGCCAGCAGGATGAAGTTTTCCAGCTGAACCCGACGGCGATTTTTTTTGTCGGCTTCGAACAGGAAATCCATCGCCGCCCAGTCGACGATCTTGAATCGTCGTTTGTTGAGCAGGTGAATCAGGATTGGCGAAGCGATCGCCAGACCGCCAAGCAGCATCCAGGGATTTAAAAACCAGGTTAACATCGACTTTCCATGTATTCGTTAATTTGAATCCGATGTGCCGGGAATCGGTGCGCTGCCTAAATCAATTTTCGGCGTGACTTTGCGCGAAAATTCAAATAGCTCGACAGCACGCCGCCCAGCGGCTTGGACGTGTCCAGCAAGACGTGATCCACGCCGGCCGCGGCACAGACCTTCTTGACTCTCGCCAGGTACCGCTCAACCGCTTCCAGGTAGGATTTTCGCAATGCCCGTGGTTCGGTGTGCAACTCTGCATTGACCTCGATCCCGCGGAACAGCGTATTGTCTTCGAACGGAAATTCCAGTTCGTCGTGGTGCATCACGTGAAAGACCACCACCTCATGTTTCCGCAAGCCGAAACTGATTGAGCGACTTTGCCAAGATCGTCGGGATCGAGAAACAGATCGGAAAACAGCACCACCAGTCCCCGTTGCCGGATCGACGCGGCCAGCTGAAAAAAGGGATCGCTGATGTCCGTCGATGTCGTCGGGCTCGGTCTGCTCCAGTTCGTGGAAAATCAGCTTCATGTGCGACGGATGCGATTTGGCTTTGAGGTTTTTGTCAATTTTGTTGCTGAACAGAACCAGGCCGACCGAATCCTGTTGCTGCTGCATCAGGTAGCCCAGACTCGCCGCGGCAGTCGCCGCGTAATCGAACTTGCTCCAGCCGCTGCTGCCTGGCCGTAGTTCATCGACTTGCTGCAATCGACCAGCAGGTGGCATTTGAGGTTGGTTTCTTCTTCGTATTCTTTGATGTACAGCCGATCGGTCTTCGACCAGACTTTCCAGTCGATGTGACGCAGGTCATCACCAGGAGAGTATTCGCGATGCGCGGCGAATTCGATCGCATACCCGTTGTAGGGACTGCGATGCTGTCCGGTGATGAAACCCTCCACCACCAATCGGGCGCGGACATCCAGATCGCTTGATTTTGTCCAGCGTATGCGGATCAAGATACTTTGCGGATGATGATTCGGTGTTTGCCATGGGCGAAACCGGTTGAGGGGCAGAACGGGACGGCAAACAGGACGGTTGCTGACGAACGTTCGTTTAACCGAACGCGTTGCCACTTCGGGCGCCAACTGATCGCCATCGCTTCGTTCGGGCAGTTCTTCCAGCAGACGATTGATCACGTCGTCGGAGGTGACACCGGACGATTCGGCATTGAAGTTCGTGATCACGCGGTGCCGCAAGACCGGGTCGAGCCACAGCGCGAATGTCGTCGGTGGTGGTGTAGGTGCGACCTTCCAGCACGGCCCGGGCTTTGCCACCGAGCAACAGGTATTGGACGCCGCGAGGACCGGCGCCCCAACTGATTGATTCTTTGACGAATTCGGGCAACCCGCTTCCAGGACCCGCGTCGCCCGCACCAGTCGCAACGCGAAATGAATCACGTGGGGAGCGACGGGAACCCGACGAACCAGATGCTGCAGGTGCAGGATGTCTTCGGCGTTCAGAATCTGATCGACGTCCGTTTCGATATCCGCCGTCGTCGTTTCCGCAATTTGATACTCCTCGTCGTAGGACGGGTATTCGACAAACACCTTGAACATGAACCGGTCCTGTTGGGCCTCGGGCAGCGTGTAGGTGCCTTCCTGCTCGATCGGGTTTTGGGTCGCCAGCACGAAAAACGGCTGCGGCAACACGTGTCGTTCGCCACCGATGGTGACCTGCTTCTCCTGCATCGATTCCAGCAGTGCCGCCTGGGTCTTGGGCGGCGTGCGGTTGATTTCGTCGGCCAGAATGATGTTGGCAAAAATCGGACCCTTGAGAAATTTGAACTCGCGCGCACCGGTCGCTTTGTCTTCCTGGATCACCTCGGTGCCGATGATGTCACTGGGCATCAGGTCGGGTGTGAACTGGATCCGGCTGAACTCCAGATTCAAGGTGCGGGCCAGCGTGCTGACCATCAGGGTTTTGGCCAGTCCGGGAACGCCTTCCAGCAGGCAATGGCCTTTGGCAAAAATCGAAATCATCAATTGTTCGATGACGTCGTTTTGGCCCACAATCACTCGCCCCAACTGGCTGCGAACGGCTCACGATAGGCGTCACTCAGCTTTTCCAACGCCTTGACATCTTCGCCGCTCAGTTCGGCTACCACCGGAAACACGTTCGTTCATATTCAAATCCTATTGTTCCGATCGGGCAGGTTTGCATTACGTCGCCGAACTGCCAAAACGATTTGGCACGCCGATTGGAACTCGATTCCTTAATCATTGAGATCCAAGCGGCCAGATCGAGCCGCATAGGTTCACCCATTTTTCCTACTCTGATTCTTTGATAATTGTTCAGTTTACGATTTTAACCCACAGCAGGCGAAATGTGCCAGTTTACGATGTCACAAAACAACCCAGCTGCGACAAAGTTGCGTGTTTTCCAGGTTGCAAATGTCGGCTTTGTCGGATCTTTGCCATTTCCACGGTTTCGTGAAATAATGGACCAATGAGCCAACGAAATAGATTTTGAATCAGAAATTCCAAGCCAACGCCGTAAATGGCACCCGTTGGGTATGTCGTTGATGACGCATACGTTATTAGCTCTTTTTCTGTTGCTTTGTGGTTTTTTTAGTCAGGGCGTCGGGCGGCAGCAGGAAGAAGTTCGTCGTGCTGGAATCGTGTTGGCCGTCGTTTCGGAATCTCAGCCGGAATATTTGTCCGAAACAAGTGAATTGAATGATTTGGAACAGGAATCAGCACCCGCCGCCATCGCCGAAGCGAGTTCTGCCGAACCTCCGTCGATGAATTGGAAGCCACCAAGCTGCTGGACACTGACCGGACTGATTTCGGCCGAATCGATGGTCTTTGACGCCAATCGGATGTCCGTCGTTCCCGCAGCGACGGGTACGAAAGCGGAATTTCAGCTTTCCGAGGAAGATCTGAAAATGATCGAAGCCGATCGGAAACTGATTAAATCCCGCCAACCCAAGGGAAACGCAACCACGATCAGCGTTTTCGGCAGCGGAAATCTGACCGGGCGGGATTTTGTGTTCGTACTCGATCGCTCCAACAGCATGGGCAGTAGCGGTCTGGGCGTGATCCAGGCCAGTCGCAAGGAACTGAGTACCGGCGATCGCTCAGCTTCGAGCCGAATCACCAGTTCCAGATCGTCGCCTACCATCATGGTACGGCGACCATGAACGGCCGGAATTTGTTGGCGGCCAATCAGCAGAACAAAGCCGATGTGGCGAACTTCATCGCCGGACTGGCGGCCTTGGAGGGACCGCCCATGAAAATGGACTGATTGCCGCGATTGCGTTTCGCCCCGACGTGATCGTCTTGATGACCGATGGCGGACCTCCGGAAATGAATGATGGGCAGCTGAAATTGTTGAGTCGACTTGCCGACCGCAACAACCCAGATCCACTGCATCCAGTTTGGTTCAGGGCCGTTGCAAAAGACCCGTAATTTCATGACTCGACTGGCTGCACAAAACAATGGCAGTTACAAATACGTCGACGTTAACCAATGGGAACAAGATGCCGTGAACGAGAATGATGCTTGACGTTTTGAGGCTCGACGATCGGGCAGTTTTTCCGTGTCGCTGGCTGGTGAGCCTGCTGGTGTTCGTCGGGGGGATCGCAATCCGGCTTTCGCAGACGAATATCAAATCACCCTGAAAACCGGTTCGGTGTTGACGATCGAAGTGGAAGACCAGGCGATCGAGTGGACCGACGTATTGCCGGATGGGCAAATGCAAAAACGCGCCATTCGATTAGCCGAAATTGACCGGTTGGTGTTGAGCGATTCCCCGGCCAGTCAACAGGTGGCCGAAATTCGCCGTTACGTCAGCCTGTTGGACAGTCCGGATTACCTGGAACGAGAGTTGGCCGAAGCCAAGCTTTCCGAGCCTGCCATTGGCGGTCGGTTTGTCTCGTTGATCAAGCAGAAAGCCGACCACCCCAAACTGGAGGTTCGCTACCGGGTCGACAGGATTCTGGACCGGCTGAAAGAAGCGGACATCGAGACGATTAACGAATTCGATTCGATCAATCTCAAGGACGGAAAATCGTACGAGGGAGATGCCGGCGATTTTGCGATCGATTTTGACTATCGAGGACAAGCGATGTCGATGCAACGAGAGAATATTCGTTTGATTGCCAGGCCCACACCGGTCGCGTCGGTCCGGGAGATTCAGCGTGGCCCCGTCGAGGTTCAAGCCTTCCAGAATTACGAAGGTGAATTCTATCAGCCCGGTCAAACCACGATCGATTTCGAGACCGCTCCTGGTGGCAGCGAGCTTGGACGTAACACGGATGTTTCAGACATCTTCGTTTCCAGTGGTTTGTTGCTGGGAACCGAGAATGCCAGTTTTGTTGGCATCTCCGGGTATGGTTTTACCAATCATCCGCTCGCCTCGGGAAATTCGGTGTGCGTGTTCAAATCACTGGGAAGTTACTCCAACCGATTCAAAGGTGTCATGGAGATTCGCTTCTGCATGCCCAACCAGCGTTCCGTGGTGGCGGGCGTTCACGAGATCGGGATGTTGATCGCCCGAGTTGATGCGCGGCGCGATTTCATCATGGAAGGATACAACGCCAACGGAGAGATTCTCGCTTATGTCGAATCGTCAGGCTCTGGGTGCGTTTTTACTGGGATTAAATCGACCGAACCGATCACGTTCGTGCGGATCCTATCCAACCCCTACCTGTATCGAATCACCAGAAAAATTGACGAAGATTTTGCGATCGATCATCTCTGTTTTTCGACTCCCGTCCCGGTTGGCAGTACGGAAAACTCCGAGCAGGGAGTCGTCCGATTGAAAAACGGTGATTTGTTAAAGGCCAGCTCGATCGAGCCCAGCGGGGATCAGGTTTCGCTGGAAGCCAGTTCCATTCAACAAAAAATCAACCTTGCTCTCGATGATGTCGCAACGATCCGGTTTGATAATCAGCCGGTCAAATTGAATGCCGGGCAGCGTTTGTGGACCGCAATGCTGAATGACCGCAGTGTGCTCCGCGTCACTCCCGGGTCCAAGTTGACCACGGAGATGTTTGAAGGTTTGGAGTTTTCCCCCAACGAAGTCTGCGGCAATTTGGTTTGCCAGTAACAAGACAAGGTTTCCGTTCCAGGGAGATTTTGAGGCCGGCAAGACCGTTATGGTCTTTCCGACCTGCCGGATCGCCGCTCAAGATCTGACTTTCGCAGCCAATGGCTATCGCTGGACGCAAAGTGAAAAACTGGAACAGAAACTTGAACCTGTCAAAGACGAAGATGCGGACGAAGACGACGAAGAAGAGGAAGATCCAACGCCCAACATCAGCGAAGTGGACTATCAAAAATCATCGCCGGAGAATATTCCGACGGTTTGGATCCGGCAGCCAAACAGCCAACAGCCCGGAACTGGCCTGCTGCGATTGGTTGATGGTCAACAATTGGTTCTCGATGGTTCAAGCGGTTTCAGGATTTCGAAGATCGAATCCGATTCGGTCACCGTGGCGAATCGAAATGCTTCCAAGGTGATTCCAATTTCACAGATTCTCAGTATCAATTTCCCGACCTCCAATTGATCTGGCGACTCCGGTTGGCTTGCCGGTCACGATTCGCTCCAATGGGCAATTGGTATTCAAATCGCAATTGGGAGTCTTTAACATCGGAATTCAGGAAACACTGGACGTGATTGCGGTGGGTGCCCATCCGGACGATTGTGAAATTGGTTGCGGGGGAACCTTGGCCCGCCTGGCACAGCAGGGCTATCGTGTCGGGATCATCAATTTGACCGATGGCGAACCGACACCCGAATGCGAGTCGCCCGACATCCGGATCGCCGAGGCGCATGCCGCGGCCGGCCAACTGGGGATCACCCAACGGATCATTCTGGATTTGCCCAACCGGATGTTATTCGATTCTTTCGAGGCGCGTGTTGCGCTGGCGAAGCAGTTCCGCCGCTTTCGGCCCAAACTGGTGTTGGGGTTGGGTGGTAAAACGCCGCTGGCGTCGCCGGATCATTGGCAAGCAATGCAGATTACCGATGCTGCAATTTTTTACAGCCGGTTGACCAAATGGGATGATCATTTTGATGGTTTGCCGGTTCATCGTGTCGATCGCCAACTTTATTACTCGCTGTTTTTCGAGTCCGATTGGCATGGCGCCGGTCGCTTTCAGTTCGTCAGCGACATTACCCAAACGCTCGAATTGAAACTCGCCGCAGTGAGGTGCTACCGGACACAGTTTCCGGCCTCCAAAAATTACATTTTCCAGCGGATTGAGTCGATGGCCGCGACACTCGGTGCCAAAGCGGGCGTCGACGCGGCGGAGGTGCTGACGTCCACCCGCGCGGTCGCCAGTCAGGACCTGATGAAAACCCTGATGCTCGATTGAAAGCTGCCGACATCGAAATGCCGGCAAGCCTTGACGTCCAATTTTTTTTCACTGCAACGTTCCTCTTACCACGTTTACGTTTTCCATGCCCAGTCAACGCGTCTCATTTGAAAACGAACAAGGCATCCGGCTGGCCGGCATCATCGATTTACCGGCCGACAAGAATCCGGTTGCGTTCGCCCTGTTCAGCCACTGCTTTACCTGCACCAAAGACCTGAAAGCCATCGTGAAAATCAGCCGAGGCCTGGCCCGGCATGGGTTCGGCGTCCTGCGATTTGATTTCACCGGTCTGGGTGACAGTCAAAGGTGAGATTTTTCCGAAACCAGTTTCGAAACCGATCTTACCGATATCCAGTCGGCCGTCCGTTGGCTGAGCATCGAACACCAGCCACCCCAATTGCTGATCGGTAAATCGCTCGGAGGAGCGGCGGTGATGGCATCAACCCATGTGATCGAGTCGGCGGCAGGGATCGTTACTCTGGGGCACTCCGTCATGCACCAAACATCTGGCCGAATTTCTGGATCGTCAAAATCCTGCGATCCGGACCAAGGGTGAGGGGCAAGTGGAAATTGGCGGCCGGACCTACCTGATTCGCAAATCTATGCTGGATAGCCTGGCAGCCCGGGATCTCCGATCGGATATTGAGTCGATCCGGATTCATCACCTGATCCTGCATTCACCGGATGATGAAACCCTTGACTTTCGGCACGCCGAGGAAATTTTCGCCTGGACCGGTGGCTCTAAGTCGTTTGCGACACTTGACGGCGCGGACCATTTGCTGATCAAGCAACCCGACGACGTCGATTACGTCGCCAATCTGATCGCGTTGTGGTCGGGCAGATTTCTGGACTTGAAGAGGAACTAGATCGTCAATCCTGGCGATGTTAGCCGGAGAACGGGTCGGAATTCAAATTCCTGATAGCGCCCTCCGACCGGATGCGATCTTGGTGGAAGAACAACTTCCCAGAATCGAAACGCAAACGTGGCTTTGCTGCATCGTTCTGTTTGAGGGGAGAATTGCGGAGCGATGGCCCAGGCCTGGCCTGTCTGCCCGGCTGGTCCAATTAATGAGGCAGGAAGATTTGAGGCAGGAAAATGTGGGGCAGGAAGATGTGGGGCAGGAAGATGTGAGGCAGGAAGATGATCCGCGTATATTTTCCTGCCCTACATCTTCCTGCCGAAGCTGTATTGCCAATCGTCTCATCCCTGTAACGTCTTCGAAGCGGCGCATGCTGAGTTTAGTCTCTGACAAAGCACTCATCCAACGTCGGATGCCAACGCGAAACTCAAATGTAGCTTTGAAGAATCGTTCTGTTTGATGGGAGAATTGCGGAGCGATGGCCCAGGTCCGGCCTGTCTGCCCGGCTGGTCCAATTAATGAGGCAGGAAAATTTGAGGCAGGAAAATGTGTGGCAGGAAGATTTGAGGCAGGAAGATTTGAGGCAGGAAGATGTGGGGCAGGAAGATGATCCGCGTATATTTTCCTGCCCTACATCTTCCTGCCGAAGCTGTATGCCAATCGTCTCATCCCTGTAACGTCTTCGAAGCGGCGCATGCTGAAATTAGGCTTCAACAAAGCACTAAACCAAATGTTTGCCAAATGTTTGCTCGACCGGGATTGAGATTCGCTCGTTGCGGATCAGGCTTCCGGAGTATCACTCTTTTTACCGGCGTTGACCTCACTCGGTGGTGGCTCATTGATCAAAACGCTTCCGGCATTGCCGCCAGGCGTTGGGGATGCGGGCGGATTGATTGCGGGGGCCGGTACGGCAGTCGTTCCCGGATTGGCCGTTGCCGGTTTGGGAGCGATCACCTGGGTTTCCTCAATTGGCTGGTTCCTGACCAGCACCCAACCTTCGTCTACGCTGTTCTGAAAAACGAAATCACCGCTTTCCGAAAGCGTCGCTTCACGATCGCCGAAACCTTCGCCAGCGGAGAACTCCAGGTTCCATTGTTGTCCGCTTGCCATGTAAACGGATTTGCCGGGAGCCAACGTGAAATCGGTTCCGTTCAACCGATAGGCCAAATCTCCTGGAGCGTCTGCTGGATGGCTGAGCCGGATCATACCGTTCAAATCAACCTGCCCACCGCTGGTCGCCGCGGCCGAACTTGCCGGGCTGGACGCGGGTCCGATGGCAAGCGTTGGTTGAGCCGGCAGACCAGCTGCTGTCGCCGGTCTTTCCGGGGCCAAGCGAAAATTGCGGCGAGCCAAAGTTGGCTGCGAGGTGGGGCCGACATATTGTGGTTGGGGTGAATTCCTGCGTGCCGCGAAACCTGGTTGGCGCACGTCGCCGTAATAATAAGTTCCTGGATTTCCATTGGGCAGCGTTTGCAAGCGGCCGATCTGGGTGCCTTGTTGGCCCCCAAATTGCAAACCGTACTGCGTACCTCCAATTCTCGCACCTTGACCATTGCCAAACCGCATACCGTAATACTGTCCCCCAATACTGGCACCTTGACCACCGCCAAAATGCATGCCCATTCGCGGACCTCCGAGACGGAAGCCTTGTCCGCCACCGGCTTGGAAAAAATTCCCGATCCGGACACCTTGTGCGTCGGTGCTGGTTTGTACGCCCGCTGACAGGAGCAGCACTCCAATCAAGATCATCGCGCGACGCAATGGCAAACAGAACATTTCTTCTCTCCAGGTAATTGATAAATCCAAGTTGCCGAATTTTGCCTAACCCAAAAACTTTATTTGAATTAGGACCGTTTTGCGAGCGGCTAAACGGTCTGCCTCGTTCGAATTGAACAAAAATGTCCTCTGAACAAGCAAATCAGCATCCCCGCGGAATCTACTGCCGGCGGTTGCCGAGTGCTGGCCGAACGGGTGCTGGGGTTGCCATGCGGTTTCGGGTTTTATTGGAACGCTCCACGAGTACCCAGAATTCCTCGAACCGATGAAGTTTAACTTTCGACGTGACCCACGCCCACGGGCGTTGCATTTCGGGTCCACCCACTCCGAAGACCTCGATGTTCTCCAGCCCTTCGAATCGCCAGCCGCCTTCATTAACAAAATCTCTCAGCCGCGCCAGCGATTTGTCTAACTCGTTTTGATCGGCGTAGATCACCGCCAGGCAGAACGATGAATCCCGTCGGTAGCGCAGAAACTCGCGTGATTTTTCGAGCTGTTCGATTGCCAGGTCTTCGAACTGCGATTTCTGGTCCTCGTTGAAGGTAATCTCTTCCTCGGAAAGCTGTGTTCGATCTCGGAGTTTCCTGACCGCATTCAGACGAAGGTTGTAATAGCTGGCACCGAGTCGGAATTGGGCATAGCCATTATAAGGGTCCTGTTCAATCAGTTTTTTATAAGCTTCGGCGGCGCCTTCCCATTTACTCAAACGGGTCAACGCATCGGCCTCCATGCGAATCGGCGTGAAATCGTTCGACTCGACCTCCGTTTCCGCCACTTCTTCGGTGACCTCTCCGCCGACATACGTCGTTGCATAGAAGGCACCGCAGACCAGCAGCAGGATTGCGCCGTCACGAATCAGTCGTTTCAGGTTCATCGAAGCCTAGCCTTTTTCTCGCAGCGATTCAAAGTACTGTTGCGAATTCTCACGTTGAGCTTTGGGAAGTTTCTGGTTGAGCAAGGGATCGGTGTCCTTGCTGCTGGAGGCTTCGATCAATTCACGGGTTTCGCTGACCGAGCGACCTGTAATGTTGACTCCGTCCGCGTTACCGGTGATCACGGTTTCGCCTTGCTTCACATCCCCTTTGACACGTGATTTGAAGCCGCCGGTTTGGTCTTCTTCGAGGTCACGTTTGCCTTGTCCATTCCCACCGCCTTTCGCCCAGTCTTGCCACTTGGGGGGGCCGTCCTGCGGTTGATTTCCATTCATCTGGCCTTTGCATTCGCCCGCCAGTTTTTCCAGGTCCTCAAGTGCTTCCATCTCTTGCATGTCCTGTTGCATCTGCTCAATTTGTTCGGCGAGGTCTTCCAGCGTTTCGGCCGCATCCTTCATCGCCTGACCTTGTTGGCCGCCATCCTGTTGCGGATTTTGCTGGCCCTGTTGGCCTTGTTTGGGCTGCCCGTTCCCTTGTTTCATGCAGTTGGCGCATTTCTGCATGTTCTCTGCCATCTGTTGCATTTTCTGCATTTGTTTGTCTTGTTGCTGTTTCTGCTCCAGTTTTTGCTGCAATTGGGCCGCTTTGTCGAGGTCGCCTTTTTCAAGGGCTTTTTTGATTTGATCTTCCAGCTTCTGTTTCTCTTGCGCGTGTTTGTCGGCCATCTTCTGCAGCTCTTTGGCCATCGCCTCAAGGTCATTCGCCAGTTTTTTCTTTTCGACTTCGCTCAGTTTGCCGGCCTTGAGTTTGTCGGCCAGTTCCTTGATCGCCTGTTTGGCTTGATCGAGGTCCCCTTTGCTCATCGCATCGGCCAGCTCTTTGGCGGGACCGGAACTGAGGTCTTTGAGGTTGTTGAGACTCTGCTCAAGTTCTTCCCTGGTCCCCAGCTCTTGCTGGCGATCTTCGATCTGTTTTTTGATGTCATTGAGTTTGACGAGGGCTTCTTTTTTGTTGGTGTTTTTGTCATCCAAAAGTTCTTCAAACTTCTTCTCGAGCGGTTTGAGATCGCGGGTCGCATCCTCAAGTCCTTTGGCCGTCAATTGCTTCCGTTTTTCTTCCTGTTTCTTTTTGAATTCCTTGATCGTCATTTCCATCTTCTTGCGAACGTCTTTGTCGGTCTCGCCGGCGGTCACTACCTTTTCGGTCGCATTGGGAACGAACAGCAAAATCAACATGATGGCAATCGGAATCAACGGTAACAGCGCACGCCAAGTTGGCTGGTAGCGGAATTGGTCGCGCACATCGATCGTCTCCGCGCGACTGACGGCATCTTCGATCAACGCTGCGCCCGCGTTTGTTTCAAGGTCCTGATCGGTCAAAGAGAGAGCGCTCGAAAGTCGTTCTTTCAGGCCGAACCGACGATCGACTTCGACGGCCACATCCAGATTGGATTTGAGTTGGGCAATGGTCATGATCACTGCGCTGAGAACGGCGATGGCAATTCCACCCCCTATCCAGGAATAGAGCCAAGCCTGGTTTTGGGCGGCATCGTCCATAAAGCCAAGGTGCCAGATTTTCGGAATCAGCATGCCGATCGCTGACAACAACAGGCCGGCAAAAAGGGACCAGGTCAAGATCCTGAAAAACTGACCCATCATCAAACGTCGCTTGGCTTTGGAAATTTGTTTGTTGATCTCATTCATTTCATGATTCCTGTTGGAAGCAACGTTGCGATTCGACAAACCTCACTTGCTGGATCGATCATCGGAATTCTCAATCACAGTGGAACGATTCGCGAGCACTCCCTCAAGTATACGGTTTTTTTCGTGAGTTGATCTATCTAGAAAACGCCAGACAGCCGAAAAACCAACGGTTTCCGGCCGTCCTTTGGCGGATGGCGTGCTGTTTCTTACAATCGCAAGCTACGGTTGTAAGATCGGCGGTTGGATTCAGGTTCGAATCAAACAACCGGCGGGTTACCCAGGTCGGCGAATATCCAGTTTTCGTATGGGGTTAAGCCATGCGAGAGCATAAGATGATCAATCAACCGACAGAAACCAGTAAATTCCATGCTTGATCAACCAGAAATCTCATTGCCGTCGCCGACGGACTATCCTGACGCGGATGTCGTCATCTACGACGGCAAATGCGTGTTTTGCAAGCGTCAGGTTAGACAGTTGGAAAAATTTGACGGGCGTCAGCGGCTGAGCGTTCATTTCGCTGCACGATCCAAAGGTCGCCGCGTCATTTCCCGATTTGACGCACGATCAATTGATGGATCAGATTTATTTGATCCCCCATCGACAGCCGGATCGTCGACTTGGTGGCGCAGCGGTAATTCGTTACTTAACCACGCGATTGCCCAAGCTTTGGGTGTTCGCGCCGTTGTTGCACATTCCGTTTTCGCTCCCGCTTTGGCAGTGGGTCTATCGGCAGATTGCCAAACGGCGATACCGGATCGCCAACCAAGCAGGTGACTTGTGTGACGAAGATGGGACCTGCGAATTGCATTTTAAGGACTGACCTGAATCCGAGCGGACGGCCGCGTCGTGTGCCGTGCTCGGCCCGGACAGGGACGGCCCGGACAGGGACCAATTCAGCAGGCACATCAGGCCGAGCTTTGTCCCGTGAATGAGCTCAAGTCCAGCGGCTCAAGTCCAGCGTTTCAAGTCCAGCGGTTCAAACGAGTCGCCATTCCGCTTGGTAATTCAGACCGAGCGTCAGGATCTTCTGCAGCAATTCTTCGTATTGAATTCCGATGCTGTCGGCCGATTCCGCGAAGTCTTCTCCAAACGAGAGATTGGGGTTGGGATTGGCTTCAATCACAAAAATAGCGCCGTCGTCGCGCAGCCGAAGATCGACGCGGGCATAGCCGCTCAAGCTCAGGGCTTTGTAAACCCGTTTGCAGGTCTTGACGATCTTGGACTGGATTTCATCGGAGATGTCCCGCGCACGCAGCGTGCGGACTCCCAGTTTCTTTTGGTGAGCCACATCCCATTTGACTCGCGAGGTGGCAATCACGGGCGTGTCCTTGGCATGTTCGAAGATCATTTCCCACGTCGGCAAGACCTTCAATTGCCGATTACCGAGAATGCCAACGTACAGCTCGCGGCCTTCGATGTAGGTTTCGACTAATGCATCGGTTTCCGTTTCATCGTGGATGTACTCGACGCGTTTGTTCAGGCTGTCGAGATCTCGAACCACCGATGCCCTGGTGATTCCCAGCGAGGCATCTTCGGAAGCCGATTTGACCAACAACGGAAAATCAAACGCAACCGGCATGCGGGTCTTTTTGCCGCGCGGAACGACGAAAAAGCCGGGCGAGTGAATCCGGTGGAACGACAGAATTTTTTTTGCCAACGGTTTGTCGTGAGCCAGCAACAGACCACGTGGGTTGCATCCGGTGTAATGTTGTTTGATCAATTCGAGGTAGCTGACCACATGGTGATCGTAAACCCCGACGCCGTGAAATTCTTCCAGGAGGTTGAACCAGATGTGAGGTTTGAAATCGTCACAAGCACGTCTGAGGTCACCCAGGTCGTCGTAAACACCCAGCGGCAATACTTCGTGCCCAAGTTCGGCTAACGTGTTGACGACGTCAAATTCCGTTTTCCATTCCAGGATTTCGTCATCCGAATAGCCTTCCATGCTGTCCGGAGGGACCAACGACTCATGCATCAACACCAGCACACGAAGTTTTTTCATTCTGGTGTTTCGAGCCTATTGGCTTCCAAAGACAAAATCGATAAAGACAAATCCAATCCAACGCCATCCTCTGTGGTTCGCCGAGCATTCGCAGCGACCCGCGGCTTCGCAAACGGGCCTGATCAAAGTGCCACACGATGATGGGCGCGGTGCAGGTAATTCATCGTGTGAACCGTCAACATCATCAGCGTATCCTGTCGCAAATCCGACTCATTGCCGCTGACGCGAAGGTTCATGACTCGACACCGATCGATCATTTCTCGCAAAACCTGATTGATATTATATCGATATTCACCAGTCCATTGAGCAATGTACCGACAGAATTCGGCGCGATTTTTGGTAAGAAAGGCAGCTGCCGTTTGGCTTTTGCGGGTCTTGGGGATTTGGGGGAACAGTTTTCGCAGGTCATCGTCAAAACGACTGGGGGAGTCAATTGCGTAGCAAGCGTGTTTTTCTTCGTAATGTTCTCGCAGCGTTTTCTTGATTCGTTGAATGGGATCAACCTTCGCCTTTGATTTGACTTTGGGGGCGGTACCGCCGATATCCTCCATCAATTCATCAACCAGCTCGACTTTTTTTAACGCTTTCCAGCCTTGATATTCTTTCCGCCAGCGAGATCGAGGCGTCAACCAAACCGCAAAGGTCTCGGCAAAGTCCTCGGCCGGATGGCTCTGGGCGTACCACGGTTCCAGATGCAAAACAAAATTCTTGCTCCGCGGTTTGGGTCGATAGGACTCGGGATAGGGATCGGAGTAGTTTCCGAACATGTTTCGATAGCTGCGACGGCGATGGAGCCGAAACGCGGTGTCCAGCACATGGCCCGCTTCGTGTCGCAGGATTCGCATGCACCAGCTCTTAGTGCCTCCTTCGACTTCCAGCATCTGTTTTCGTTCCAGTCGCATCAGACGGGGATGGGCCATGTAGAACGGGATTGCAATTCCCGGAATGCCGTCCGGCGAAAACCAGTCGTCGCTCAGCCAGCAATGCGGCTTGATTCTCAAATTTCGCTGTTTGAGTTCGTGATACAACTGGTCACGCATCGAAACCAGATTCGTATCGTCAAATTCAAGCCCGAGATCACAGATCCGCAGATCCAGTAGCTGGTCGTCCGAATACTGCGCCCAGCGAGGTTGCTTCGACTTCGTACTCATGCTGGTCCGCTTTGGGCGATCGGTTTTGGAGCGTCGCTTCTGCGTGTCGACGACTGCAGAGCGGGTCTTCCCAGCAGCGGCTTTGGAAACCGTTTTTTTCGAAGCAGTTGTTTGTTTAATTTGATTCAACGACCGATTCCTTAAAGTCGTTTTCTTCGATCCGAGATTCGTAGTGTGTTTTGAGACTGCGGCCATTGCCAGCGCCGGTGGCAAAAATCCGCTTGTGTCATGCTCAAATTAAATCTTAGGTTATTCGCTCGAAGATAAAAACACAAAATCTGAATTTGTGGTCTTCCATTGATTGCTTGTGTTCAGTTTTTGTCGAAGCCGCGATCCTGTCAACCGCAACTTTCGGTTTGGCTGATCATCCTGGTCATGGATTCGATTGCATTCAATCGTCCAGCGGGTGTTTGCTCGGTGGAGCGGACGGTCGATCAAGCGGGTCCGCAGCCACGACAACTTCGACACCGTCAACCGAGGCGGGAGGTCCTTGGACGACGATCGTGTTGGCCAGTAAATCTCCAAGTCGACGTCGATCGGAACGGAAACTGGCGACCAGCAACTCAACGAGGGCCAGGAACGGAATCAGGAACAACAGGTTGCGCAAGATCGATTTATCCGCGCCGATCGGCTCACCGGTGCGAAAATCGACAACACGGCAGCCCGTGATCCTCTTTCCCAGGCTCACTCCGTGGAAACTGTCTTTAAACAGCAAATAAAGCGGGGTAGCAATGCCGACCACGACCATGGCAACCATCGAAAACTGACCCACCAGCCGGAACCACTGGCCCTGCCGCCCCATCGACAGCGTAGGATCACCAAACCTCGATACGATTGCAAATAACAGCAAGACGACGGTCAGCGGCGGAACCAACTCGATCAGCAAAGCCCATTCTCGACGACGCAAGATCTGGATACTTTCGGTTGGCGAAAGTCTCGTATTCCAGACCGATCGGGCTCGCTGCAGATATTTCTCTGAGTTAGCGGATAGTGCGATCCCGTCGCCGTCTTGCCGCACAATCGCGTAAGCAATCAACAAGCCAATGGCCAGAATGACATTCAGGCAGAAGAAAACGATGGCGACATAGATGATCCCCTCGTTCAGGCGATAGTTTCGGCCGTTTTCGAGATAGAAAATCAGGCCGATCATCCCTAATTGCGACAATGGCAACAGCAAGAATAGCGTGAAAATGAAGCCGATAAACAGCCCCTTGCCAGGTTGGGGGCGCCAAGTCATCGCCAGCACCAGCAACACGAGCCCGGCAATCAAAATCAAGCCAATCATGACGGGAATGATCAAATACAAGGCCGCTTTCTCCATGGATTCCAATTTGAGGACCGAATGCGTTGTCGAAATCTACCATATTGGCGACGGTTTTGTTTTTGCAGAGTACCGCCCCGCTCGACTACGATGTGTGTAAGCCAGGCCATTTTTGGGAATCCTATCATGCCACACGATTGGACCGTTCAAACGCCGCTGCTGCGATCGGCGCTGGCGATTTTCTGCATCTGGATTTCGCTGCCAACCGCTGCCCGTTCAGAAACCGCCGAACCCCCAGAGAGAATCCGACCTGCAGCGCTCAAAGCCGGAGCGTGTACCGTCGATATCACCCCGACCCGGTTTCCGATCAGTTCCAATGGGAGCATGACGCCCCGATTTGCCGAGTTGGCGCACGATCCGCTGCTGGCGCGATGCCTTGTGCTGGACGACGGAATGACGACGATCTCGCTCGTGGTCGTCGATAATTGCCTGGTTCCCCGCGAAATCTTTGACACGGCGAAAACAATGGCCTCGGAGATGACCGGAATTCCCGAATCCAACATGCTCTGCTCGGCCACGCATACGCACACCGCCGTCGCCGTCACGCCCGCATTTCAAAGCGAGGTCGAGCGGGACTACGTCGACTTTCTGGCCAAGCAGATCGCCGCGGGCATTCGGACGGCCCACGGTCAGTTGGAACCGGCGCGGATTGGCTGGGCCGTCGGCTCCAACGCTCGTCAAGTCTTCAACCGCCGCTGGTATTTGCGGAAAGGCATTCCGATCGAAGATCCCTTCGGCCGGGGAACTGATCGGGTTCGCATGAATCCGCAGCCCAATAGCGAAAGCCTGGTGCAGCCGGCCGGTCCGACCGATCCGGAAATCCCCCTGCTCGCGGTTCAGGCGCTTAATGGGCGGCCAATTGCGGTCTGGGCAAATTACTCGTTGCACTACGTGGGAGGTGTTCCTGCAAAAACGTTGTCCGCCGATTATTTTGGCGAATTTGCCCGGCAGTTTAGCGATCTGATCGACGCTCAAAAATCCAAACCGCCGTTTGTCGCCGCGATGACAAATGGAACCAGCGGCGATATCAACAACATTAATTTTTTCGACGGTGTGGTGAAGCAGCCTCCGTTCGAACAAATTCGCATCGTCGCCAACGATGTCTGCGCTCGGCACAGATTGCCTATCGACGAATCGAGTATCACGAAGCGGTGAAGTTGGCGATGGTCGAAACAGAAATTGAGCTGGGGGTCCGAAAGCCGACCGCGGCGGAGGTCAGCTCGGCCCGAGAATTAATCGAAGCCGCCGGGCAAGGGCCTTGGACGGATCGTCGTTTGATTTACGCCAACGAGACACTGGACCTGTCAAACTATCCAGCGAAAGTCAAAATCAAGCTGCAGGCGATCCGCATTGGGGATCTGGGCATCGTCTCGTCCCCCTGTGAGACATTTGTGGAAACCGGCCTGGCGATCAAAAAGCAGAGCCCTTTCAAACCAACGTTTACGATTGAACTCGCCAATGGCTACAACGGTTACCTGCCCACTCCCGAACAGCATGCGTTGGGCGGATACGAAACCTGGCGGGCTAAATCGAGCTATCTCGCGGTGGATGCCGAACCGAAAATCCGTCGGACACTGCTTGATTTACTGGAACAGTTGGCCAGTCAATAACCGGCCTGCGGTCGGGCGTTGTGGCCTGGTTGCCCGCAAGCGAAACCATTCACAATCCAACGTGTTATGATCCGATTCGTGCTCAAATCTGCTTGTTTCTAACCGGTCTGCTACTGGCGGGTTCCTCCGCGGCCCAGGAATCGGAGCCCGCACGCGATGCATTGCGAGCCATTGAAAGCACCCGAGGAGGACGCCACTGGATCGACCAGCCGACCGCTGCCCCACTCTCGCCATCGGAATCGCAACAGCGGTTCGAAATCGAAGCCGGACTGCGAATCGAATTAGTGGCAGCCGAACCGCTGGTCGTGGATCCGGTTGCGATCGTGTTTGATCAGTTGGGCCGGATGTTCGTGGCGGAGTACTCCGACTATCCCGTCGGTCCAACGAATCCGGACGACCTGCCGCTGTCGAGGATCGTGATGCTGATCGACGAAGACGGAGATGGCCGGATGGATCAGCGTCGCTTGTTTGCAGATCACCTGGACTTTTGCCATAGTCTGATGCCCTTTCGCAACGGGATCCTGGCCTGTACCCAGCACGAGATCCTGTTTCTCAAGGATACCGATGGTGACGACGTTGCCGATGTTCGAGAGACGTTGTTCTCGGGGTTTTCTCCAGCCCATTCGCAGATGCAAATCGGGAATCCTCGCTGGGGTATGGACAACTGGATTTATTTCAACCATGGGCCAGGCGAGATTCGCAGGATGGGAGTCCTCCCAGCGGCGGGTAACCGTGATCAACAACAGGCTCCCCCGTTCAAGATGCCTCGCAAGGAGTTTCGATTTCATCCGGTGACCTGGGAATTTGGCCCGGCGAGCGGGTTGGGGCAGTTCGGAAACACGATTGATAATTTCGGCAATCGCCTGTTTTCCACCAACCGGAACCCCATCATGTCGGCACCAATCGGATACCAGGCACTCCGTCGGAATCAATCCTGGATTGCTCCCAAGGACCACTATGATGTCGCGCCGGCCGGCGGCGAGTCGAGGGTCTATCCGTTGGTGGAGATGAAGAGTAACTACCTCTCCCACGCGGGGACACACACTGCGGCTTGTGGCACAACCGCTTACCGGGGAGATTTACTGGGCGATTCATTCGCCAACAGTGTGTTTGTCTGCGAACCGATCGGGCATTTGGTGACTCGTTCCGTACTGCGACGGGAGGGCGCGAGTCCTTGAAAGCGGATCGCGCCAGGCCCAAGGCTGATTTTTTGGCCTCGACCGATACCTGGTTTCGCCCCGCCAGTCTTGCAACCGGCCCCAATGGAGCTTTGTACGTCGCCGACATGTACCGGCTGTGGGTGGAACATCCCAAATTCATGCCCCCGGAAATTGCTCAGCGAATCGATTGGCGGGCTGGCGATGACCGGGGCCGGATCTGGAGGATCGTTCCCGAGACCGTCGTTTCGGCTGCCGCGAAATTTGAGCCGGCGATGACAAGCAAACAGCGGGTCGCGCTGCTGTCGGATGCCAATGGTTGGCGTCGTCAATTGGGGCAAAGGTTGATTGTCGAAAGCCAGGACCTGAGCGTATTGCCGTGGTTGCGGGACGTCCTCGAAACCGGCCCTTCCGAATTTGCGAGACTCCACGCGCTGTGGACGGTTGATGGTCTTAACCGTCTGACGCCAGAGGACTTGGAGGTCGCGTTGCGCGATCCTTCGGCGGTTGTTCGGGGCCATGCCGTTGCTCTGTCTGCGACGAAGCTCGATCAATCAGAACCCGTTTTTGCGATCCTCTCGCAGTTAGCTGACGACCAGGATCCGTGGGTGCGGTTTCAAGTCGCGTTGGCATTGGGCGAGTCATCACGTGCAGAAACGATCAACCTGCTGGTCCGTATCGCGGCTCGTGACGGGAGCGACCCCTGGTTCACGACGGCCATCATGACCTCGGTTGGCGAACGAAGTGCGGCCGTGGCCACGCAACTGTTGCAGCAGGCTGGAATTGGGTTCGAGCATCGCGATTTGCTTCGGAGTCTGGCCAGCACGGCTGGGCAACGTGGAGCCGTCGGCGAATTGAAGTTGTTGTTCGAATCGGTGGCAGGTTTATCCCAGCCCAATCCGGCTTTGGCATCGGGATCAACAGCGATTGATTGGCGGCCACTGACGCTGCTGACGGGGATGGCAGACGGACTGGTCCGCCACCGCGGCAAAATGGGGCGAACCAGTTTGACGAATTTGCTTTCCGCTCCTCCGGCGGAAATTTCAGGCAGCCTCGACGGCGCGAAGCAATTGATCCAGCTGGCAGCCTCCATCGCAGTCGACGATACCTGTCCGCTCGATGCGAGGCTCGCGGCGATCGAATTAGCCAAATGGGGAGAGCTTGATTTCGTTGAACAGCTGCCGTTACTGTTATCGTTTGATCAACCGGTGGAAATTCAATTAGCTGTGGTGGAAGGTATGGATGCCAATCCAGACGACGGCATGATCGAATTATTGATCGATCGATGGCCGATGTTGGGTCCCCGGGTCAGGCCAGCGGCAATGAACATCCTGTTGCGACGCAGTGACTCGACGTTAAAGACCTTAAAGGCGATCGAGGCAGGCAAGATGTCCGCGGGCATGATTGAGATTGATCGACGGGTTCGGCTGTTGCGTCACCACGATTCGGCGATCCGCAGCCTTGCAGAAAAACTGTTGGGAGGCGCTGTCTCGAGTGATCGGAAGCAAGTTGCCAACCGCTACCGCAAAGCCTTAACTTTGGCTGGCTCTCGCGAGGCGGGCAAGGCCATCTTTGCAGCCAGTTGCGCGAAATGTCACCAACTGAACGGAGCTGGACAAGCCGTCGGGCCCGATATCAGCGATGTTCGCAATCGATCACGCGAGGCATTGTTGTACGAGATCCTGGATCCCAATCAAAAAATCGAACCGCAATTTACGGCCTATCTGGCCCAGACGGTCGATGGGCGGGTATTTAGTGGATTGTTGGTGGAAGAAACGACGCCAGCGATCGTGTTGAAGTTGGCCGATGGCAAGACCCAGACGATTCCCCGTGATGAGATCGAACAGTTCCAGGCCAGTGGCAAATCGCTGATGCCGGAGGGGATGGAGAAAGAGATTTCGATCCAGCAAATGGCCGATCTGCTGGAGTTTCTGAAGTGAGGGTGGGTGATTAATCGGGGACTGCCTCGCCAGCTGGAACATTCGCGTGAGCCAATGGCCACGGAATATTTGCTGCGTAAAAAATGGCACCCGCCAAGAAGGAACTGGCGGGTGCCAACGAGACACAGCGGAGATGAGAATCGAGAGCTGGAGAAATCAGGAGGAGATGGCAGCGGCAGTCAGAGGAGGTGAGTGGAAAAGAGTAAAGTCGGAAGGAGTTGGAAGGAGACGAGGCGTTGGAAGGAGACAGCAAAACCGTCGTTCATCACTGCTCAACGACCGGGCCTTCCAAGGCAGGATCGTAACCTTCGATGAAACTGGACAGCGAACGGTTTCGGTAAGGCTGTTGAAGTTTGCGAACGGCTTTGGATTCGATTTGACGGACGCGTTCTCGCGTGACCGAGAAAATCTTGCCAACCTCTTCGAGCGTGTAGGAATAGCCATCGGCCAGGCCATAACGGAGACGGAGGATTTCCCGTTCACGATAGTTCAGGTGCTCCATGGCGTCTTCGATCCGCGACTTCAGAGCGGCCTGGTGTGTATCGTAAAGCGGATCGTCGTCACGATGGTCTTCGAGAAACTCACCGAAGTAGCTGTCGTCGTGATCGCCCACGGGTTGGTCCAGGGACAGCGGAGTACGGGCCATTTTCATGATGATCCGGGTGTCGTCGAGCGACAAATTGGCTCGTTCGGCGGTTTCTTCCGGGCTGGGTTCGCGGCCCAACTCCTGTACCAGTTCACGCATCACGTTGCGGACTTTGGTCATCGTGTCGATCATGTGAACCGGTACCCGGATGGTCCGGCTTTGATCGGCGATCGCTCGGGTAATGGCCTGTCGAATCCACCAGGTCGCGTAGGTTGAAAACTTGTACCCCCGCTCGTGTTCGAATTTGTCGACGGCCCGCATCAGTCCCGTGTTGCCTTCCTGGATCAAGTCCAGGAAGCTCAGGCCCCGGTTGCGGTATTTTTTGGCGATTGACACAACCAGCCGCAGATTTCCGGCGGACAACACCCGCTTGGCCGCGTCCTGCTTCCGCTGGAGTTGGTTGGTATTCCTGATGCGTCGGTCCAGTGTGGCCGGTGTTTCGTAGGTTTGCTGCATCAGGTAATGCAATTCGGCTCGGATTTCATCGTGGCTTCTCGAACCGACGAAACCGGTTTCGCGGGATTCTTCCAGCAGCATTTTGAGGCTCTGCATCCGCGAGTTGATTTCTTCCAGCTGCTCAAACAATGGCTGCAGACGGCTGTAGCGCAGGTTCAATTCCTCGACCAGTCGAACGCATTTATTGCGTCGGCGGACCAGGCGTCGCCAGGCTTCGCGGCGTGCTTTCATCGGATTGCTGCGGCTGATGGCGACGATGTAATCGCGTTTGTTCATCGCCAACAGGTGTTTGAGCGTTTTCAGGTTGGGAACCAGACGCAACATGATGCGTTTCTTTTCGGCTTTGTTGGTGACCGAAACTTCGATCGTCCGGTCCAGTCTCAGCTTTTTGTCCAATACTTTTTGCAACGCGTCATAGGCTCCACGAAGCATGAAATCGGTCGCCAGCATGCTGTTTCGAAACAGGAAACGGGTGTCCTCGATCGATACAGCGGCAGAAATTTCTTCTTCGCGTGAAAGCAACGGAATGCGACCCATTTGCATCAGGTACATGCGAACGGGATCGTCAATCGCATTTTCCAGCGACTTTTCGGTCGGTTGAGACTTGGTTGTTTCGTCCACAGGTTCTTGGGTGAGGGTCGCTGTTTGCATTTTGTCTTTTCTTGCCTTGGCCATGAAATTCCTTCATTCGGTGTGTCTTGGCGACGTGACGACACCTCAACGCAGACGCGATGCCAAAGCTCGGGATTTGGCGGGAAACGAACGAAAACCGGCTGTTTTCCGCGGTTTCGCCAACGTTTTGGAATTTCGTTGGAAATGGGGCCTGTTGAATAATTCAAACATTGAGGAGGTTGGGGGTGTACGATGTTGCAAAAAAACAACTTCGGTGGGCGGCAATTCGGACGCAATTTCGTGTTGGTTTGTTCCCGCAAAACGTGGTTGAACAGCGGGAACGTCCGTACGTAGAATTGGGCGGGTTCTCCGGGAAAGCCGTTAGTGCTCTTCTATAGGATGGTGATCGACGCTGTTTTAACGGCTTTGGGTTGAAGTTTTGAATCGGATATTTATTTCCTATGGCGGAAGACTACTACAAAACACTCGGGATTTCCAAAACGGCCACGACCGGGGAAATTCAAAAGGCGTACCGGAAACTGGCCAGGCAATACCACCCGGATCGATTCGTCGACAGTGACGACAAGGAACGCGCCAAGGCGAAGCAGATGTTCCAGAAAGTTCAGCAGGCCTACGATGTACTGAGCGACGAGAATAAACGCCAAATGTACGACCAATATGGTGAAGGTTACGACCAGATGGCGGGCGGCAGTCCATTCGCAGGCGGCGCGAGGGGAGCTGCCAATCCCTTTGGCGGTTTCGACTTCAGTCAGGTTTTTGGCGGTGGTGGGGGCGGCAAAGCCGGCGGCGGATTTGAAGATATTCTGCGGCAAATGGGCGGCGGACCTCAACGCGGGGGGCCTCAGGCTCCGCCTTCACCGGCCAGAAATCTGGATATCGAAAAAGAGATCACGATCCCATTTGGCGTCGCTGTCCTCGGTGGAAAGCACCAGTTGCGGTTGACTCGCCCCAACGGAAAAGTCGAATCGATCGATATCAAAATTCCTGCCGGTATCGAGCAGGGCCAGAAAATCCGGCTCAAAGGCCAAGGCCATCCCGGACCGCGGGGAGGAGCGGGCGATTTGATGGTTAAAGTCAAAATTGCCGGTCATCCAAAATTCACACGTTCGGGACTGAATCTGAACCTGACCGTTCCGATCACGCTGCGGGAGGCCGCCGAGGGAGCGAAAATTGACGTGCCGACGCCACATGGCACGGTCACCCTGTCGGTTCCACCGGGGAGTTCCAGCGGCAAATCGTTAAGGCTCAAAGGCATGGGCGTCCGGGCAAAGCAGGGCTCGGGCGACCAATACGTGACCTTGCAAATTGTTATCCCGGAAGAAATCACGCCAGACGAAATCAAGCTGCTGCATCAACTGAACGGAAAATGGAATGAGCAGGTTCGTAACGAGTTGAGCTGGTAACGCGGCGACGGGCGTAAGAAACCCTTCGAAAACAGATTCCCGAAATCGGTTGGGGTCGCACAATATTTCATGGCTAGTCCCCCGATCCCGATGAACCACGACCAGACATTTCCCAAACACGTTCGCCTGTTAACCAAATCTGATTTTGCAGGTGTCTACCAAGGAGATACCTTCGCGGCGGATCATGTCCTGGTCATTCGTGCCATTGCCAACGGTCTGGATCGAACCAGGCTGGGGCTATCGATCAGCCGCAAGGTCGGCAACGCCGTGGTTCGCAATCGCTGGAAACGGATCATTCGAGAATCGTTTCGGAAACAAAAATCCCAACTGCCGGTCGGATTGGACATCGTCGTCCGGCCCCGCAAGGGAGCGGTCTGTCAATTCGATGGCGTTGACCAATCACTGAACCGGTTAATTGTCCGACTGGCGCGGAAGCTGAAAATTCCCGATCCGGGGACAAAGGCATGAGTGTGCTGCAAACGATTATCATTCAGATCATCCGGCTGCCCGGACAACTGATGATTCTTCTGGTCCGGATCTACCAGGTTTGTATCAGTCCCCTGCTCGGCCCCAACTGTCGATTCCAACCAACCTGCAGTACGTATTTTATTGAAGCCGTCCGCAAGTACGGTGCGATACGGGGGGCCTGGAAAGGCCTGATTCGGATTTGCAAGTGCCATCCATTTCATCCCGGCGGGGACGATCCACCCTAATCGCCGGGGCGGCCGATGGCCGCATTCGCGGTGGTCCTGCAGTCGGCGGTCAAGCAACAATCAGACATGGACGAAAAGTTTGCAACATTGAAACGCGTGGAAGTCTTGAATCGGCGGCGTGATCGAACCCTTGGCTGGATCCTGTTGGCGATTTTGGTTGCTTTGATGCTGGTCAGCGATCGCTTGATCTATCCCTTAATGACTTCCGCTGCCCCGCGAGGTTGGCGGACGACGGTGTTGGTTGTTTGCCTCGGCTTGGGAGGCGTCACGATTGCCCAAGTTGCGTTGCTTGCGATTTGGGCCGTGCTGAGTGCCGATTCCCTTGTTCGACGCCTGCGGTTCCTGGTGGCAGGGCTAGTGGCATTGGTCGCAGCATGGGTGCTGGGGATGGTGTCGACCATGGAAAACCTGGAGCGAATCCAATGGCTGCAAATCGACGAGCTCTATGCATGCGGCCTGTTGCCGATTGCGTTGCTGGCCGGCTCGCTTCCGATCTTGGGCTTGCGGCGGTTTGGGGCTCGGCAGATCGCCGGTCGCGATGTTCAACCGATTCGCCAATTCGTTTCCATCGGAGGGTTGATGGTCTTCACGGCAATGGTTGGCTTCGCACTGGCCGCTTTGCAATTGCCACTGCAGTTGGAACGTGGGGGGCAGATCTGGCCGTTGATTGGAATCCTGGCAGCTGCAGCGTTCGGTTACGGGCTGTTCGTGATTCTGCCAACTGTTTGGGTCTTGATGTCTCCCAAGCGATCGTACTTAATCTGGACACCCGCGTTGATTGCCGCCATGGCCGGTCTGTCGGTGGCCGTCACGTTGGGTATCGGCGTACTCCTTCGGCCCTACCGTGCGCCAGAGATTTGGCCGGCGGTTGTGATGATGACGTCCGCGCAGGCGTTCATCTCGTTTGGACTGGGGATCGCGAGGCTGTTCGGGTATCGGCTGGTTACCGCCAGGAAGGCCGGGCCGAATTAATTGGCCGCTTCGCTTGGCTCAGTTTCGGCCGGTGGGCCGAGCCAATGTTTTAGCTGGAGTTTTTGAGGTTCGGTCGGTTTGGCGATCCGGCGCAGTTTCCAGTTCTTCACGGGTTGGCTGCCGATGATCACCGGCAGCGTCATCAATTCGCCTCGGCGGGCGATCAGGAGTTCGATTTCGTCACCGACTTTGAATTGTCTCAAACGGCTATCGATGGAGGAGGAGACGCGAAAGCCATTGATGGCGATCAGTTCATCGTCTGTATTGAGCCCGGCATCAGTGGCTGGTGAATTTGCGGTCACACGCGAGATGGTCAGCTTGCCGTCGTCGCTGGTTGTGCTGACTCCCAGCCAAGGCTTGCCGTTGGACGAATCGTTGGCTGGATTTTTGGTTGGCGCTTCCGGTTTGGGCGGGATCGGCCGAGGTTGTTTGGGCGCTGTCGGTTTCTTTTCCGTGTCCGTCTCCGTGTTTGTGTCCGTATCCGCCTCGACCACGTCGTTGGTGGTTTTGTCATCTTCGGAAGTTGGCGGCTGATCCGCCTCTTGTTTGTCTGCTGATTCTTCCGGCTTCGATTTCTGCTCGGGTGTCACGCCTCGAATCTCGACGCCGAGCGCGATGATATCCTCAAAGTTCAGTTCGTCTGTTGAATCGACCGCGCTGCGGAACCAATCGGACAGATCCTCGCCGGCGACCTCACTGGCCGTTTGACGAAAATCAGAGGGGGTAAAGCCAGATTCGGAGAATTGCTGAAACATCTTGCGCATCACATCGTCGAGGCTGTGTTTGCCTGCGGTCAATTTTCGAATTCTGGCATCTAGCAGAAAGGCGACCACCGCGCCTTTGGAGTAGTAGCTGATTCGTGTATTGCCCGAGTTTTCATCGGGCCGATAGAACTTGATCCAGGTGTCGAACGAGGACTCTTTCAGACTCTGAATCTCGCGGCCCGAAGTACTCTGGGTGGATTCGATATCTCGGGACAACCGTGTCAAATATTCACTTTCGGAAATCAGGCCGCTGCGGACCAACATCAAATCCTGGTAGTAACTGGTAATCCCTTCGGCGATCCACAGGCTTTCGGTGTAGACTTCATTTTCATAGTCATATTCGACCAGCGATTTTGGCCGGAGTCGCCGGACGTTCCAGGTATGAAAGAATTCATGACTGGCCAGGCTTAGCCAGCTTCGGTATCGGTTGGGATCGCGAAAATTCCAACGACTGGTCATGATCAATGTCGAATTGTCGTGTTCCAGGCCTCCACCGCTTTCGGCGATGATGTTCAGGAACAGGTATCGCTGGTAGGGAATAACGCCCCACATCCGTTGCTGTTCTTCGACCATCTTCTTCAGATCCGTGGCCGCTTTAGAACCATCCCAGTAACCTGACTCACCCACATTCACCAGTTGATGCTCGATTCCTCCGGCGACAAACGGATAGACGTTCAGGTTGCCTGCGACGATCGGGCTGTCGACCAGTTCGTCAAAATTTTCTGCGCGGTAAGAATGAGGAACGTCTCCCGACGCCTGCAGGCTGGTGGCGCTGCGCGTCCAGCCGGCCGGCATTTTCAATTCAACCTGATGCGGCTGGTCAAGTCGGTCGGCGACCGTTAGGTAGGTCGGTGCTCCGTTGAGCACGGCAAACTGCTTGCCCACCCAGTTTGTTCGAACCGAAAGCTCTTTGCAGTACAATCGGTAGGAAACCGTGAATGACTTGGCATCGCCATTTTCGACTCGCCAGCGATTTTTACGGATCTTGGCAAACGGAATTTCGGTGCCATCGCTGGAAAGAACGGTCATCGAATCGATATGACGAGCGTATTCCCGAACGAGGTAGGATCCCGGGGTCCAAACGGCCATCATCAGTTCCGTGGCAGCCTCGCGAGTCGGCACCGTAACGGAGATCGTCACGTAGTGGTTTTGGGCATCTTCCAGATCGACCAGATACTCGATCGTCGTTACGGTTTCTGGATCCTGATCTGCCGCCAGAGGGCTGACAAAAACGGCGCAGAAAATCAGCAAGAATTGGAAATTCAGGACCAGGAATCGTGAAGCGGGTCGGGGCATGGTTGTCTCAAACAAGAACGGAACCAGGATGTTTGTGAATCTCCCAGTTTAGCATGCGACCCATCAATCGAATCCAATCCTCGCCACCGAAGCTGAAATTCCAGCTCAATAGCTTGTTCGGGGGCCAAAATAGCTTTAAAACGGGAGCCACTGGAAACGTTCATTTGATTCAGCAATTTATCAGTCAAGGGTGTCATGACAGAACCCATTCGCTATCGGTCAATCCTGTTGTTTGGCCCACCCGGAAGTGGGAAAGGCACCCAAGGCAGAATTCTTGGTTCGGTGCCAGGTTTTTTTCATCTTTCGGTCGGCGATGTGTTTCGGTCCATTGATATTGGCTCACCTCAAGGCAAGGAGGTCTGCCAGTACACATCGCAAGGCAAACTGGTGCCCGATGAATTGACGGTGCGGATCTGGAAGAAAGCACTTGATGCCTATGTTGCCCTGTCGACCTTCAAGCCCCGAGAGGACTTGCTGGTACTGGACGGAATTCCGCAACGCCAATCAAACGAAGTTGTTAAAAGACCATATCAATATTCGGGGGGTTATTCATTTGTCGTGCGCCGACGAAGAAGAGATGATTCATCGGATGCGGCGTAGGGCGATCCGGGAAAATCGGGCCGACGACGCCAACGAGGAGGTCATCCGCCGCCGCTTCAGGGTCTACCACGAAGAATCAAAACCCGTTCTCGATTGCTACCCCCAAGAGATAATCTCAACAGTTAAGGCAACCGGATCTCCTGCAGAAGTTTTGATGAACGTGTTGAAGAACGTGATTCCAATTCAAACCGAGCACTTTGAGCAGGCGAAGAAAAATTAAGGGACAATCGGTTTTCGGGAGCTGGATGGGTCGCCCGCGAATGGGTCGCCCGCGAATGGGTCGCCCGAAAGTGGATGGCGGGGTGGCCGATGCAAGCGTACCGACCTGGTTTTGACCTGCGACTTCGAATCCCTAGAATGAAATTGGTTCTCTGGGGTTGTAATTCGAGGCGAGTTTGAGAAAGGGAGTCCGATGCTATTTCAATTTAGGCCGTGGAATCCAATCCTGATCGTCCTGTTTGTTCTGGTTGCAAGCCAATCCTTGATGGCCCAACAGCCTCCGGTTCAAACCCGGATTCAGCAACCGGTGATTTCGAATTTCAACATCTCAACGGTGGTCAGTGTACCCGATGGTGGCCTGGTCCCAATCGGCAGGTTTTCGACGGGTGGTTCATCGGGAATCGGTTACGGAGTTCCCCTGTTGGGTGGCAGTCCCTGGTTCGGTCGGCCATTTCGGAATCGCGGCCTGTCAAGCTCTTACGGCGGCGGATCGGCAACCGTGTCGGTCCGGATCATCTCGAACCAGGAAATCGAACAGGACGTTTTGGCGGAGGCCGATCACCGCGAGTCCATGCGGGAGTTTTCTGATCCCAACGGCTCGAAAGCGATTCAAGCCAAAGCCGATTTTCTGACGCGACACATGGGCGGTAATCGGAATCGGTAGTTCAACTCTAACCGCTCCCCGAAGTCACTTGTGCCAGGTCCAGCCAATAAAGAATCGGCGTTTCTGCTACTGGTAAACTTCGCACTTTGTCATCTGGACCAGCGGAGGCCGAACGCACGTGGAGAAGGGCTGCATTTGCTTAAATAGGGATCAATCAACGGAAGCTTGCCTACCGCGCTAACCATCGCGCAAAATCTTTTCAAGCTTTCGTCCTTTCGCTAACTCATCCACTAACTTGTCCAGGTATCGGACCTGCTGCGTCAACGGATTTTCAATCTCCTCCACGCGATGGCCGCAGATGACACCCTTGATCAGGTGGGCATTGGGGTTGAGCTTGGCTTGCTGAAAAAACTGTGCAAAAGTCACTTTGTCTTTGATACGCTTTTGCAGAGCTTTTTCGTTGTAGCCTGTTAGCCATTGGATCACCTGATGCAGTTCTTCCTTGGTTCGGTCTTTCTTCTCGACTTTGGCAAGATAGTGCGGATAGACCGATGAGAATGTCATCGTTGCAATTCGCTCATCCTGGTTGTTTGCGGCGCCCATGTTTTCAGATTCCAATTTCAAAGGTCGCTGGAGGTGCGAAATTCTGCGCGATGCAATGAAACGGTCATGCCAGCCTTAAGTAGATCGATCATTGCTCGTTCGTGATGTTTTTGCCGCACTGGTCCGCTGTCGTGGTGGCAAATTCATGCACCGCACCCAAGTCACTGGATTTCCATTTCACTGCTCGCGTCATTCGGCCTTTGCGTTGCTCGAGCAGGAGAAAGTCCTGTTGAGTGTCGCGGTTACCTGGTTGTTGTTGAATGCTTGGGGCGTCCCAACGAACAGTTCCTTCAGCGAATTGTCGTGCTCGACGCTAGTCAATTGACAGGTGGGAATCGCGTTTCGAAGTTCGGCCTCCGATTCCTCCAACGAAGTTCCCGTCCGTCCGGGCTGCACTGATATTTTGCCGAGTTGCCCGAACGCAGCCAGTTGCTGATTCAAGTTCGTTTGTTCCAGTGTCAAGCCTTCGACGCTGAATTCGGAAACGCGGTCAAAGATCTGGATGCCATGCTTTTGGCAAAGCTGCTTCATCCAGGCGGGGCCGAAGTAGTCAACGACTACTGTGAAATTCTTGCCACTTCACATCAGAACCAATCCGGCGTTCGCGCGATTTTCTGCCCGGACTGATTTGTAGACCCCGTTGCTGGTCTGGACGGCCGCCCGAATCTGCTGGAGTGCTTGCTGCTCGGTTTGATGGGCGAATCGCTCGTTCCCGATCCAGGCACTGGCGATTGCCAGGCAAACCACCAGGAGCAGAAACGTTCTTAATGAGAATCGTGTCAGTCTTTTCACCTAACGCTCCTGGATTTGGATGTTAAAGCAGGATGGGCCGCTACCGAACCTACTACGGACCTTAAATTGATCGGGTTCACGCGTCGATCAACCAGTTTCTAAAACTTGGCCTGCGGTCTATTATGGAAAATCGCGTTCCGTAAATCCAGCTTGATATTTCAATGATCGAGATCCAAAACCTGAGCTTTCGCTATCGTCGATCGGATTTCAGGCTGGCCATCGAGTCGCTCAAAATCGAATCCACGGAAAAAGTTGCGATTGTCGGCCCCAGTGGTAGCGGCAAAACGACTCTGTTGAATCTGTTGGCCGGGATCTACGTCGCGGATTCCGGGTCGATTTCTGTCGCGGCTCATGCACTTGAGAGGATGAGTGATGCCGCCCGCCGGAATTTTCGAATTTCAGAGATTGGGATGGTGTTTCAGCAATTTGATTTGGTGGAATATCTCACGGCCTACGACAACATTCGGTTGCCTTATTTTATCAATGCCGCCCTCCATTTGACTTCCGAGGTGGGCTCACGCGCACGGCAGTTGGCAGCCGATGTCGGGATTGCCGACAAGCTTAACCGGCGGCCCTCCCAACTTTCGCAGGGAGAGCAACAACGCGTCGCGATTTGTCGCGCCCTGATCGCCTGCCCCAAACTGATCTTGGCCGACGAGCCGACGGGTAATTTGGACCCCTCGAACAAGCGACTGATTCTCAACATCCTGTTTGAACAGGCGCAGCAAAATAACCAGACGCTGATTGTGGTCACACACGATATGGGGATCCTCGATGGTTTTGATCGCACCATCGATTTTGAAGCCTTTCTGCAAACGGCTCCGGCAAAGTTGGGGGCACTCTGATGTCGGGACCGTTTCGGTTGGCCTTGAAGTACATCGCCTACAATCGATTCAAATCAACGATTCTGGTGGGCTGTATTTTTCTGACGGCACTGTTGCCCATTTCCGTCAAGCTGCTGTTGCAGCAGTTCAATGACAAAATCCTGGCCCGCGCCGACAGCACGCCGGTGGTCGTCGGAGCCGACGGCAGCAAGCTCGATCTGACAATGCACGCGCTGTATTTCAAAACGCAACCTCCGGCGACGGTTCCGTTCTCCGAGGTGCAGCGGATTTGGGAAACGGATTTGGCTCGGGCAATTCCGATTCATGCCCGCTTCACGGCGCAACGTGATTATCCGATCGTTGGGACATCGGTGGATTATTTCGATTTCCGTGAGCTAAAACTGCAATCGGGCAGTCTGTTTGCGATGCTGGGGGAATGTGTCGTTGGTGCCAATGTCGCATCCGATTTGGGATTGTCGCCTGGCGACCAGCTGTTGTCCGATCGCGAGAACGTGATCAATATTGCCGGACTCTATCCACTGAAAATGAATGTCGTGGGTGTGCTGCAGCCAAACAGGACGGCGGATGATCAGGCGGTGTTCGTCGATCTGAAGACTGCCTGGATTATCCAGGGACTGGGGCACGGCCACCAGGATTTGGCGACCGAGACCGACGAAGGGAAGATCCTTTCGCGGGACGATAATCGGATTGTTGCCAGTGCAGCGGTATTGCCGTACACGGAGATCACAGACAGCAATCTGGACTCCTTTCACTTTCATGGCGATACCCAGGATTTTCCGATCACCGCAATCATCGTGCTGGGAAATGATTTGAAGTCGGAAACGTTATTGGAGGGTAAATATGACGTCGAAGAAACCGGATTTCAGTTTGTTCGACCACCGGAGGTGGTGCGCGAATTGATGCAGACTGTTTTTCGCGTCAAACTGTTCTTCGACGCCAACGCGATGCTGGTTGCCGTTGCGACGGTGATGTTGTTGGTTCTGGTGTTGACGCTTTCACTCCGTTTGCGCCAGCGGGAAATGCAGACGATGTTTAAAATCGGTTGCACCAGAAGCACGATTGGTTGGCTGCAATTCTGGGAAATCGCGATGATCTTCGCAGCCGCCGCGGTTCTGGTCCTGCTCGCTGCCTGGGGGATTTGGCGGGTTTCCGGCAATGTGGTGGAATTGTTGCTGCTGAATTCGACGGCCTGAACGGGCTGAAACGGATTGAATGTTGATTCGTTTTGACATTTGACCCCAAAAAATCGTACAATCGTTGGAGCGGGAAACGAGATTTCCAAACCAAACCAAAGCTAGGCTCCCGGCCTGTTGTTTCCCAACGTAAGATAGGCTTCCGGCCTGTTGACCGTCGACTGGACAGGCTGGAAGCCTATCCTGCTTTGCCAATACCAGGTTGTTGATCAGGCATGGTCGGTTAGCCCGGGTCGCGCCGCTCTCTTTGAATCGGATCATTTCCAATAGCGCAGTTCCATGTCCGAGCCAGAATTTGATCCTTATTTGAAATGGCTGGGTATTCGCGACCCCGAACGACCCATCAATCACTACCGGTTGTTGGGACTCGATTTGTTCGAAAGCGACCCCGACGTGATCTCGATCGCGGCCGACCGGCAGATGGCGCATATCCGAACGTACCAAAGCGGCCCGCGCGGCCCGCTTTCCCAGAAAATTCTTGGCGAATTGGCCATTGCCAGGCGCTGTTTGTTGATGCCCGAGCAGAAATTGGCTTACGACCAACAGTTGGTCGCCAACGGCTATGGCTCCAGCACCGGCTCGACAGGTCCTGCGGACGCCGGTGGCCGGCGCGGACTCTTTGTCGAAACGAGCCGGTTGGGTCAGGGGGACCTGGATCCTCCTGCGGCCAAACCGATCACCACGCCGATTCCACCAGTCGTTCCCGTCAAGGCGAAGCCGACATCGGTCCCTGAGTTTTCGCCGACCGCGGGGACGCAAGTTGCCGGCGGTGACTCGTTTCCCACCGCCGGTATCGGCGTGCGGGCCGACGAAAACATTCGACTGAAACGGAAAAAGAAAGAACGAGGCAATCTGGTGATCACCCTGGTGGGTTGGTTGACCGGGGGCCTGGCGGGACTAGGTGCGGGTGCCTTTGCGCTGATTTACTTGCTGCCAGCGGATCAGGAAATTGACCAGGGAAATGAGCTGGGGTTGGTGGTCAAGGGAAACTCCGCGGCCGTGGGTGGCGGTGATCCAATGGCTCAAGCCAACCCTGGCCCGGACTCAGCTGGCCCAAATACTACCGGTTCCGGACCAGCGAAATCCAATCCGCTGGGCGGTGGTTCAATCGCCAAGCCCTCGGTGGACCCGGTTGACCAACGACCATCGGTCAACGACCCGAATTACCCATGGAATTTGGCCAATCTGATACACTATCCCAAACCTGGTGACGACCCCATGAAGCTGATTGCGTCCACGCAGTTGGCAGCGGATAAAAAACACAGATTCCGATTTGAACCGTCCAGTCAACGCGTCGGTACCAACGATTACGAGCAGGTCGTTTCGCAGGGGGGGGTATTAATCGGATTCGAGGTTTCTCGGACGGACGCTGGTGGTTTGAAGACTCTTTGTCCCATCTTTCTCAATGCCAGTGGTGCCTTTCTGGGGGCCTCGCCAGTCAGCCGCGGCAAGAAGTCCTATTGGTTGGTCGCGCGGCCGGGTTATGCCGTCGGAGAACTTGAGTATTCGAGACTCTCTCCCATGGCGGGTTTCCGGTTGACTTACATGAAGATTGAGGCAACCGGATTGAATCCCAACGACCGTTACACCAGCGAGTGGTTTGGCTACAAGGACGGACCGCTGGCCAAACCGGCGAATCAGAGTGGTTTACCGATTGTGGGGACCTACGGCCGATACCGCAACACCGACGAACAGTACATCGCATCGGTTGGCTTGATCGGTCTCGCCCCGCCCTCCTCCACTGCTCCCCCAATCGCGTCCGCCGATCTGCCGTCGGGTGAACCGAACAAGCCGCTGCCGTCGTTTTTTCCAGACAAACAGCCGGTGACAGAAGACGATTCGCTGAACGTCCCACCGCCGCCGATGGAAAACGGCGAACCGTCGGTGGACTCAGGTATCGCCGTGGCCAAGGCCGAACCGCCCGCCAGCAAAGAGATGAAAGCTGCCGAAAAGGAGTTGCTGGAATTGTACGCGGACCAAATCAGCAAAGCCAACTCTGCCGCTCAATTGCAACACTTAGCCAGATTGCTGTTGGCCGACGCGCAATCGTCGCCGCAACGAGATGCGACGGTGTTTGTCTTACTAGGCGAATCGACTCGGATTGCCACGAACGTCGGCGACGCCAAAACCGCCGTCGAAGCGATTCGTGAACTCGACGCTCGGTTTGAAATTGATTACTGGGAACTCGTTCGAGATGCGATCGATGATTCGGCGAAAAATTTATCGCCTGCAACGGCGACCGATTTTAAACTCATCATTGACGACCTGATCAATACGGCGATTCAGAAACAACAGTTCAGCGAAGCCGATTGGGTGGTCGGTCGCGCGCTCAAGATGGCTCGTCGAGCCGGTGACAACTCGGCCGACGACGATTACCAGAAAATGCGCAAGAAGGATCAATTCGCTTAACGAACTGGCGGAGGCGAATGAAAAAGCGATCGCGGTACTGGAGACCAATCCAGCCGAAACGCAAGCCAGTCTGCAACGAGGTGACTATCTGTTCGTGGTTGAGAATCGCCTGGACGAAGCGATGGATTACTGGAAGAATTCCGGCGACGCTGCAATGCAGCAAATCGTTCAGCTGAATTCCGGCTTTGATCGACACGACGTTAAGTCGATTGTCGATTTGGCAGTTGCGTTTCAGGCGGCAGGTCGTTCGCTGCGGACACTGAAGGACGAAAAATGCCTGCAACGCGCCTTGGCCCTCTACCAAATGGCTCGGGTCAGCCTCGAAGGCCTGGAGCAGCGAAAAACCGACGTCGAGATCGAGTCCCTGCGAGATTTGTTGGAGAACCGATAGGTGAACACTGCGTGCAAACGTTGCCGTATATTCCGGTCCATTTCATGGATCTGTTTGACGTCGTTTTGGATCTCGCTCCACGCCGGCTGCCAAACGGAGAATCCATCGGCCGCTGAAGTAGCAACCGGGACGACGCGGTCGGGTGAACCGTTCGTGATTGCGATCTGCTACCCACTGCAGTTTTTGACCGAGCAAATTTGCGGAGACGTCATTGAAGTACAGTCCGCGATTCCGCCCGCAGTCGATGGCGAGACCTTTCGGCCGTCGAGGGAGGATATTCTCAAAATGCAGACGGCCGATTTGATTGTCGCCAATGGCAATGGAGCGCAGTATGCAAAATGGCTGGAAACCATTTCGGTCCCGGAATCGAAGCTTTGTCTGACCGCCACGCGTGGGCTGGCACTAACGGATTACATCCCCGTCGAAGACATTCGTTACGTGCATTCCCACGGCCCCGAAGGCGAGCATTCCCACGCCACGATGGTGGCTTACACTTGGCTTGATCCCGCCATGGCCCGCAAGCAGGCCGGCTACATCGCCCAGCGTCTGGCCAAAACCTTTCCCGAGCAAACTGCTCTGTTTGAAAAAAATCTTTCCAAACTGAACGACCAACTGGATGAACTTTCGTCGCTGCTGGGCAACCACGACGATTCGACGCCAACCGTGATCACGGCCAATCCGCGGTTGAAGTTCTTGACCCGCGCCGCAGGTGTCAATGACAAACATCTCAACTGGTTTGACCCGCCAACGCTGGAACAGGCCGCAAAAGATCTGGAAGCGGTTTGCCCGCTGAGCGACAACATCAACTCTTTAAACGACAGCAACGCACCCGTCGACGGCAGCCAGGTTTTTCTATCGACCTATCCCGTCGGTACCGAACTGGAAAAATTGTTGAACAAACACGGCCTGAACGTCGTCGTCATTGACCCGATCGGCCAGCCAAATTCCCAGGCAGACTACCTCGTCACGATGCGTCAAAACATCGAGAAACTCAATCAGTCGTTGGGGCGTCTTTAGCAGCGAGCGGCAACGAGCGAAGCACTGTTTCCAGATTTGTCGCGTGTTGTTGTCTACCGATTTTCAACAGGAGAAAACTGAGCTACCGGAGCAACTCAGCTTTCCATGGTGTCTCCGGTTTCATGGCTCACGGAATTCGGGAAGTCGCTATGGCCGAATCCTCCGTATTACCAGAAGAATGAATTAAGCTTCTGCCCAGCCAACCGTCGTTTGAGGACCACTGGATTGATCAAACAAGGGTTCCTTCGCAATCATCCCAACTCCCATATTCTCATGTTTCGTTTCAAGCTTCGTTCTCTGCTCGTTGTCATCGCGGTTGCCGCGATTGGGTTGGCGTTGGTCGTGCAAACGGGGATGTCCAACGCCCAATTTGAATTTATCGAAAACGATCTGGCCGTGGATTCACAAGGTCTAATCCATGGCAAGATCCGCTGGAGTTTTACCGGCGACCAGCCATCGGATGATACCCCGATTCAATATGTCTGTTCGGTCAAAAATTTGAAGCTCAATCCCGGGGACCTTGACCGGTTGCTACAACGATCCGCAGGGGAAACCAACGACGTTCGCTATCGCAGCATGGCGTTGGGGCCGCTGAAAAAACAGGACCCATTCAAGTATTACATCAACAACCAACTGGGGATCGACGCGGATTTTATCGTCGGATACGTCTGGTTTGATGGCTGGGTTGAAGTTGTGATCAACGGAATGTGAATCGTCAACCTCCAACTTCCGGTACGTGTGACCACGTCATTTTGGGCGGTTCAACGCTTCGGGCAATCCCGGAACACCCGCAGTGCCTTCTGGCACCGTAAAATTGGCCCCTTCGAAATCGTTACCGATCGGTTCGTACAGCCCACCGAGGTGCTGGGCCAGAAACGCTTCGGTGACGGCGAAGAATGATTTATTGTTCTCCGGTCGATCGAAGCCGTGTCCTTCCTCCGGGTACAACATGTAGGTGACCGGAATATTCCGTTCTTTCATGGCCCCGACAATCTGGTCGGCTTCCGGCTGTTTGACGCGCGGGTCCTTAGCACCCTGGCCGATCAACAACGGCCGCGTGATCTGGTCGACTTTGAACAGCGGCGAGCGGGTTTTCAAAAACTCCTGGCCTTCCTCGGTCGTGTAGTCACCGACACGGTCCTTCATCATCGGCATGATCGGCATCCAGTACGGAGGCGGGTTTTCCATCAGGCTGATCAGGCTACTGGGGCCGACAATGTCGACCCCGCAGGCAAACGTTTCGGGGGTGAAGGTCAGGCCAACCAGCGTTGCATATCCACCGTAGCTGCCGCCCATGATCGCGACCTTTTCTCGATTGCGATCTTTTCAGAGACGGCCCAATCCACCGCGTCGAGCAGGTCATCGTGCATTTTGCCGGCCCATTCTTTATTGGCGGCATTGATGAATTTCTTGCCGAATCCCGTGCTGCCGCGGTAGTTGACCGACAGGACCGCGTATCCACGATTGGCCAGCAACTGGTGCAACGTATTGTAGCCCCAATCGTCCCGCGCCCAAGGGCCACCGTGAACCAACAGGACCATCGGTAGCGGCTGATCCGGTCGACCGACCTGTTTTTTGATCCGAGCCCACTGGCAACGTCAGGTAGCTGACCAGGTCCAGGCCATCACGGGACTTGATTATCACCGGATGCATTTTTGCCAGTTTGACGTTTTCCAGTTCCGGGCGATGACTGAACAGGAATTCGGCTTTTTGATGACTGCGATCGTAAAGGTAGAATTTGACCGGTCCATCATCCACGGAGTAGGCGACCGTCCAAAGATCGTCTTTTAACGTGCGACTGGTGACGTCCAATTCGCCGTCTTCGACCGTTTTCAGGTAGTCGAGATCGGCTTCGATCTGCTGATCCAGAACCTCCCATTTTTCACGATCGTAGGTGTAGGAAACGGCCTCGATCGTGCTTTCGGTGGGGTGGGAGAGGATCCCGCTGACATCGGCTTTGTCTGTCGAAAAAATCGTCTCTTCCTGGCCCGTTTCCAGGTGGATCGAACGCAGGGCGGTCGTGTCGCGGCCGCGACTGTCAAGCATGTACAACGTCGTTCCCGTTTTGTCAAAACCCGCGGGGCCCGTGTTCAGCACGTCTTCGGGGGTGATTTCCAGCCAGTTGCTCCAACCGATTTCGGACGCCGGATCGGCTTGAACATCTGCATTCCGCCGGCCGGCGTAAATGTCACGGCGACTTTGACGTTGTAGTCATCGTCAGCCACAAAACCGACGAACTGGTCGTTCTTGACCACCAGTTCTCGCTCGCCGGTCACGATGTTGATTCGATAGACATCGTGGAACCAGTGTTGGTCACGGTCATTGATTCCTACCAGAATTTCTTCGGGAAACTTGTGACTCGGTGCGACCATCTGAGCCGCGATTTTCTCAAACGGCGTCAGGTCTTTGGTTTCGTTGGTTTCCAGATCAACGCAATAGAGGTGAAAGTCTTCGTCACCGTTGTTGTCCTGGAGGAACTAGAATGTGATTGCCGGTTTTGGCCCAAAAGTACTGGGAAATGCCAGTCGTTTTGTCACGGGTCACTGCCTTGGCATCCTGGATGTTATCGATCGGGGCCACCCACACGTTCATCACGCCGTCCACGGGTGCACGGTAGGCAAGTCGTTTGCCATCGGGGCTGATGCGGGGAGAAGCTTTCTCCGGATTTCCAAATAGTACCGAACGTGGAATCAGTTCCTGGTTGGGCGATTCATTGACGGGCAAGTTATTTTCTCCTGCGATGCATAGGGTGATTACGATTCCGTAGACGATCAAACTGGTCACGGCCGTCGACAATGAGATTCCCATTCGGTAATTCCTCCAAGACTTCAAAGCGTTGGTCAGCAGATGCTGAATGCTACCCAATCCATCGAAAGGTTGTTTCGACGTCATTGCGGTTCAGGAAAATCAATTGTGACAGCAATTTCTTAACAAATTGGCGGTCTGATTGACAGCACTTGGACCGAATCCTCGCTCAGTTGGAGTTTTTTCGCGGCATCGAGCAGCAAGTCCTCGAAATCCCTAAAACGTGGTCGCAGCGTCGGTCGATAGGTTGGTTGTGATTCAATCTTTTTCTGACGATTCGCCCAAAACCCCCTGTTTGATATGATTCCCCAAGGCCCCAAAACGTTCATTTACTCCCAGCCCGAGTTCTGGATCGGATTGATCATGGTGGGCGTGGTGATGGTCGGTGTGTTGATCAACGGCGAGACACCAATAGATCGACTGACTTTGGCCGAAGCCGCCGCGACGGACACGTCGATCACGGCCTCCATTGCGTCTGATTTGAGACCGGCTGATTTGATTAACGCCGGTGCGATGGTGCCAGCATCGAAGGCTGGTGATTTGGCAGCCCCAGTTGCTTCCCCGATGGACGTGTCCCGTGCGGATGCGACAGCCGTCGAATCGTCCAGACTTGCCCCCGTCAACCAGGCAGCGACGGGGATTTCGGAATCGGCCAACCGCGGTGAGACAATCGAGCTGCTTGATGCGGCAACCAGTTTATCCGCCGCCGAATCGCTCAGCGAGTCGCCATCGTCAGTAGCAGAAGTTGTTAATTCGAGCCACGAACCGGAAATCGATTTCCGGCTGGAAGATCTTTCCCCGCCTGAAAATCTGGACGCCTTATCCGGGGCGAATCGAAAATCCGTTGATTCGGAGACTGCTGTCGACGGAGTTGAGTCGAGCGCCGATCTGGAATTGGCGGCGCCTGAAGTCAATAACGCTGCTGCCGGTTTTGAACAGGACCTGGGTGCTGCCGGCGATTTCGATGCGGCCGCGACCGCGTTCAACGATGGTTCGTCAGTCGTCGACAAAGGGGAGACTGGCGTGAGCAAAACCAAGGCGACCGAAGCAGTGCCAATGGCGAGTTTGATTTTTCTTTTGATCAGTTGTCAACACGGGTTGCCGAGGCCGCGGATTCGGCTTACCAACAATCAGGCACGTCCCAACAAGCCAATCAAGAATCCAAAGTGACGTTGCCGGATGATCGCGGGGCTGCGAACGATTTTGAATTTGAATTCAAACCTTCGCAGGAGACAGCGGTTCCTGCAACAAGTCGGACGGAGCCAGCTGTCGACACGAGCAACGATTTCAATCCAGGTTAATTCGTGGCGGCATCACCGCTGAGCGCGATTTGAACACCCTCGGCAAAAACGGCATAGGCAACGTTGCGATAGCGGACCGTAAAGTGGGTTCCATCGGAGCAGGCGATCTTGATTTGGTCGTCCTGCACGTTGGCATCGGAGGCGTCAAAGCAGGCCAGGTCGATGTGTCCGATTCCGTTTTGGCCGTCGACTTCAATCACGTCACCATCGGCCGCGAAGATACATTCGGCGGATTCGGTTGAATCCGTCGACCAATCCGCATCGCAAGCTTGACCGGTGTGGGCTGCCGGCGCAGCGTCTTGCGAAGAAACCGATTTTGATGGGGGAAGTTGGTTGTTGGCCTTCTCGCCTTGAGCTGCCTCGACGTGATTGGTTGGACTTTCCGGCGCTGTCAGACCGCTGTCAAGATGAATTGTGGTTACGTCGTCACGATTGGGATCGAAAATTTCGAAGTCATAAAATTCCGGGTCGACTTCGAAGGCGTTTCGGATGGGGGCCGGGAGTGACTCTGGCTGATCGGCTTCGTCTTGAGATTGAAATTCGCGCACGCTGAATTCAATCGGACACCGGTCCTCGTTTTCAAGGTCTGGCCTGTCGTCAGACGTCCACGGATTTGCGACCTTCGCGGAGTCTTTGTTTTTGCTGGGCGGTCGCGTTGGGAAAAAAACCGCCGCCGGCGGTGGCTCGGATTCCCAGCTTTCAACCGTCGTATCCTCAGGTTGAACGAGTTGGCGATCGTCGTGTTCGTTAGTCGATTCGTTGATGCCGCATTCCTCGTGGTCGTTCTTCCGGTAACCTCGAATCGATTGCAGGATTTCTTCGACGGTCTTCGGAGGCGTGCCCTCGCCTGTGCACTGGTTGTCGTCCGCTTTGGGGACGTAGGGATCGTTGGCAAACGCAGGGTCGGCCGATTGATCGAGCGCACCGATAACCGGGTTGGGGATGATTTTCGGCGTATCTTGCGGTGAAGTTTCCATTTCAACCGGATAACAACGGGCAACCTAGTCAAGCTTGTCTATTTCCAATCGGCATCTGTCTTTCTGTGGATTACGTGCCAAATAAGTCTTTCGGATTTGTCGATTGTGCGGACTTCCGTGAGCCACGTTCGCGATCGGTCCAAATGTGTCCCGTTGACCGTGCAAATTGGGTGTTCGTATAATCGCGGGCTCAAACAATTCATCTTTAACCTCAAAAACAATGAAAATTCACGAATACCAAGGCAAACAACTTTTCGACCGGTTTGGAGTCAAGGTTCTGGAGAACCGGGTTGCGAGGTCACCCGAAGAGGCAGAATCCGCGTTTAACGAACTGGGTGGCCCGGTCGCGGTCGTCAAAGCTCAAATTCACGCCGGCGGGCGAGGCAAGGGAACCTTCGCTGAGAATCCCGACCAACACGGTGTGGAATTGGTTAAGTCCGCAGCGGCGGCCAAGCAGGCGGCGGCCAATATGCTGGGCAATCACTTGGTAACCATCCAAACGGGAACCGAAGGCAAAACCGTTAACCAGGTCATCGTCGAAGCCGGCTGCGATATCGCCCGTGAATTGTACCTGGGGATCGTCCTTGATCGAGCGGCTCAGAAACCGGTCGTGATGTGCTCCCAGGAAGGCGGCATGGAAATTGAAAAGGTCGCCCACGAGACACCGGAGAAGATCTTCAAAGAGCATTTCGATCCAGCCCAGGGCATCGAAAGTTTCCAGGTTCGAAAGCTCTGCCAGAAACTTGGGCATCCAGGGCAAATCGGTTCGCGCGGCTGACAAGTTCATCAAGGCACTTTGCCGTTTGTACGTGGATCTGGATTGCAGTTTGCTGGAAATCAACCCGTTGGTCGTGACCGGTGACGGCGAGTTGGTCGCGCTCGATGCAAAGATCAACTTCGATTCCAACGCCTTGTTCCGTCATCCGGATATCGAGGCGATGCGGGATCTGACCGAAGAAGAAGAATCGGAAGTCCGCGCGTCCAATGCCGGTCTGAGCTACGTCAAACTCGAGGGCAACATTGGCTGCCTCGTCAACGGAGCCGGTTTGGCGATGAGCACGATGGATATTATCAAATTACACGGCGGCGAACCGGCGAACTTTCTGGACGTCGGCGGAGGGGCCAATGCCGATCAGGTCACCGAGGCATTCCGAATTATTTTGTCCGACCCCAACGTGAAAGCCGTGCTGGTGAATATCTTTGGCGGCATCATGAAGTGCACGACCATTGCCGAAGCGATCGTGGTGGCTGCAAAATCCGTCGGCTTTTCCGTGCCCCTGGTGGTTCGCCTCGAAGGCACCGAGGTGGAAGCCGGTCGCAAGATTCTTGAAGACTCCGACGTCGATCTGATCACCGCAACCGATCTGACCGACGCTGCCGAGAAAGTCGTCGCCACGCTGGCGTAATGCCTGGCGTTCAACGTTTAGCTTGTTCGGTTGAACCCGAATCGGCAACATCCCACAAATCAACCCTCCAGTTTTGGAAACATAATGAGTATCCTGATCGATAAAAATACCAAAGTCATTTGCCAGGGAATCACCGGAAGTGTCGGCGAATTTCACACCAGAGGCTGTCTGGAATACGGCACGAAAATGGTCGGTGGCGTCACGCCCGGCAAAGGCGGCCAGTCGGTGCTGGGCCTGCCCGTATTCGATACCGTTGTCGAAGCCAAAGCACAGACTGGTTGCAACGCAACGATGATTTTCGTGCCCCCGGCATTCGCCGCTGACGCGATTCTGGAAGCCATCGACGCCGAGATCGGCGTGATCATTGCCGTCACCGAAGGCATTCCGGTGCTGGACATGGTTCGCGTCGCCGCAGCGGCCCGAGAGTCCGATTGCGTGCTGGTCGGACCCAATTGTCCGGGTGTGATCACGGCCGACGAGTGCAAGATCGGAATCATGCCGGGCTACATCCACCAGAAAGGTTCGGTCGGTATCATGAGCCGATCAGGCACGCTGACGTACGAAGCGGTTTGGCAAACGTCGAACCTGGGCCTGGGCCAAACGACTTGCGTTGGCCTCGGCGGTGATCCGATTGTCGGCACCAGTTTTATTGATTGCCTGAAGATGTTTCAGGAAGACGACGAAACCGAATCGATTCTGATGATGGGCGAAATCGGAGGCACGGCCGAAGAAGAGGCCGCCGCCTACGTCAAGGAACACGTCACCAAACCGGTGGCTGCGTTCATCGCCGGTAAGACCGCCCCTCCCGGAAAACGGATGGGACACGCCGGTGCGATCATTAGCGGTGGCAAAGGAACCGCAGCCGAAAAAATGGCCGCTTTGGAAGATGCGGGAATCGAAGTCGCGCAAAGTCCCGCGGATATGGGAACCGCGATGAAACGGGCGATCGAAAAAGCGAATTAGTGTGCCGGTAGGACTGCGTCGATTACGAATCAAGCAATAGCTGATGATTGCTGCCCAGCCGTCGAGCAATTTTTCGTCCGGTTGTGCTGAGCGCCAACTGGTCAATTTCCTCGGCGGTTTTCCAGGCGGCGTTGCGCTGATTCGACCTCATCCGACCCTTGACCGAATCGGCAAGATAACAATCCAGCGTGATTCGATATTTTGTCACGGCGTGTTTGAGCGGTGGACCGGTAGCCCTGAGTTTTGTCGATAGCCCGAAATCCGCCTCGAGTTTTTTCGTCAGGCTGATACGGTTTTCCGGCTCGTTTCGGTCTGGGTCAATCTGGTACCGCGGGAAATCCCAAAGTCCTTCCCAGCGTTCACCGGGACCACAGATTCGCAACAGGTATTTGCCAGACCGCCGGACGACGATAACGGCTTCGTGCAGGTCTTCGTAATTCTGTTTCCTGCTGGAGGCCGGGATTTCATTTTGCAGGGACTGGATGAACGTCGGGCAGAGCCTCATCAAAGGGCATTGGTCGCAGGCCGGTCGTCGAGGCGTGCAGATTTCACTGCCCAGTTCCATCAACGACTGATTAAAGTCCCCTGCCCGCTGCTTGGGTAACAGTGATTCGGCAAATTCCCAAAGGAGTTTTTGGTTCTGGCTGGTGCGGGGATCGGTGCGCAACAGTGTCAACCGGGAAAACAGCCGGATCGTATTGCCTTCTAAAATGGGTAGACGTTGATCTTGCGAAATCGACAGGATGGCACCCGCCGTGTATCTTCCGATCCCCGGGAGCGCGATCACGTCGTCGAGTTTGGTTGGAAATTGGCCTCCGTGTCGGTCGACGATAACCTGAGCGGCGGCATGAAGTTGACGCGCCCGTCGATAGTACCCCAGCCCTTCCCACAGCTTTAGCACGTCGGCCTGGTCCGCCGCAGCCAGTTGCTTAACCGTCGGAAATCGCTTCATGAAGCGGCGATAATAGTCGATAACGGTTGCAACCTGCGTTTGTTGCAACATGATTTCACTAACCCAAATCCGGTACGGCGTTTTGTTCTGCCGCCACGGCAATTCGCGCTGGTGCTGATCAAACCATTTCAGCAGTCGTCGCCGGATCGTGTTTCGTTGGTTGGGGGTCATCGTTTGAGTCTTAAGTTGGTTGGTCCCAGGCTCGACCGATGCGGAGGATAGGCTGATCGGGTCGCTGCTATTTCGCAACGATGTTGACCAGTCGATCGGGTACCGCGATTTCCTTGATGATCTCCTTGCCAGCCAAAAGTTCGGCGATTCGGGGATCGGCTTTGGCCAACGCGATCAACTCGTCTTTCCCGGTTCCGCGGGGCACGATGATTTTCGCGCGGTTCTTGCCCTTGATCTGAACCGGAATCTCGACGTTGGCGTCAACGGTCAAACTCTCGTCGTATTCCGGCCACGGTTCGTAGGCCAGGGTTTGCCGATGTCCCAGTAACTTCCAGAGCTCTTCCGCCAAGTGCGGCGCGAACGGTGACAACAACAGGACAAACGGTTCGATCGTTTGGCGGGGCCGTTTTTCCTGTTTCGTAAAGAAGTTGACAAACTCCATCATCCGGGCGATCGCGGTGTTGAAACTGAGCGTTTCGATGTCATCGCCAACGGCTTTGATCGTTTTGTGCAGCATCCGGATCTGCTCATCGGTCGGTTCTTCATCGACGAGGGCTGAATTCAAGACGGTGGCTTCTTCGGGTTCATCGGCGATCATTCGCCAGACGCGATCAAGGAAATTGCGAACGCCGTTGACGCCCGGCATGCTCCAGGGTTTGGCCTGTTCGAGCGGACCCATGAACATCTCGTACAGTCGCAGCGCATCGGCACCATAGTCGGCAACGATTTCGTCCGGATTGACGACATTGCCGCGACTTTTTGACATCTTGTAAGCGCGACTTTCGACCTTGATCGACGGGTCAGATTTCAGCACAAACACCTCGCCCTGCTTTTCAGCCTGGTCCGGCGTCAAGTTTGACCTGGTGAACCGGCGATTCATCGGCGATCAAGACTGGTTTGCGATTCTCATCCTCTTTCACCAGGTCCGAAGAGACCCATTGTTCGTCGGCACTGCGAAAGCCCGTGAACTCGACGTCGCCCAGAATCATGCCTTGATTGACCAGGCTGGTGGACGGCTCGGACGTCGACAAATGGCCGCGATCGTACAGGACTTTGTGCCAGAACCGCGCATACAACAGGTGCAGCACCGCATGTTCGGCACCGCCGATGTACAAATCGACCGGCATCCATTGTTTTTCGAGTTCCGGATCGACGAAGTGCTGATCATTGTGCGGATCGATAAATCGCAGGTAGTACCAGCACGAACCAGCCCACTGCGGCATCGTATTGGTTTCCCGTTTGTATTTCACGCCGTCGATCACCGGATACAGCCAGTCGTCGTCGGCTTTCTCCAGCGGCGGTTCGGGACGACCATGGGGCTTGAAAATCTTCGAGGGCGGAAGGTCGACTGGCAGTTGATCGATCGCTACTGGCCGCATCAGGCCGGTTGGCTGGTCCGCTTCGTCCAGTTCATGCAGAATCGGAAACGGCTCGCCCCAGAATCGTTGACGACTGAACAACCAGTCACGCAGTTTGTAGTTGACGGCAGCCCGACCCATCCCGGACTGGTTCAAGTCGTCAATGATTTTGTCTTTGAATTCCTCGGTCGAAAGTCCATCGTACGGCCCCGAATTGATCGAGGTTCCATGACCGGCGAAACAAAGCGTCCCGGCAGCGACGGCGGCTTGCTCACTCAGGTTTGGGTGGTTGTACGACCGGGATAATCTCCAGATCATAGGTTTTCGCGAATTCGAAATCGCGTGTGTCGTGAGCCGGAACTGCCATGATGGCGCCGGTTCCGTAACTGACCAGGACGTAGTCAGCGATCCAGATCGGGACCGGTTGGCCGTTGACCGGATTGATCGCGTAGCGACCCGGTGAACACACCGGTTTTCTTCAGCCGATCATCCTGGCGATCACGATCACTTTTGGTGGCGGCACGATCGCAGTACTTTTTGACCGCGGCCGCCTGTTCGGCCGACGTCAAGCTTTCAACGGCATCATGCTCGGGAGCGATCACCATGTACGTTGCCCCAAACAACGTATCGGGCCGAGTCGTGTAAATCCGCAGTACCTCGTCGGCCGGCTTGCGAGGAAAACCGGATTGGCTGCGATGTTGTTTCCAGGTGTCGAATTCTTTTCCAACATAGAAGTCGACTTCGGCGCCGGTGCTGCGGCCAATCCAGTCGTGCTGCAGTTTCTTGATGCCTTCGGGCCAGTTGACGTCCTCCAGGTCATTTTCCAGCCGATCTGCGTAGGCCGTGATTCTCAGCATCCACTGCCGCAGCGGCATTCGCTGCACCGGATGTCCACCGACCTCGGACAGGCCATCGATGACTTCTTCGTTGGCCAGTACCGTTCCCAAGCCGGACACCAGTTGACCGGCGCATACGACTGATAAGCCAAGCGAAATTCGTCCTGGTATTTTCGGACGGCCAATTCTCCCTCGGCGGCAACCTCCTCCGGAATCGGCAATTCGCTGATCGAGCGACCTTTCTGCTGTTCGGGATCGAACCACGTATCAAACAGCACCAGGAAGATCCACTGAGTCCATTTGAAGTACTCGACGTCGGTGGTCGAAATCTGACGTTCCCAGTCGTAGCTGAATCCCAGCATTTTCAGTTGCCGGACGAAATTCTTGATGTTGCGTTCGGTCGATTCCCGGGGCGGCGTGTTGGTTTTGATCGCGTGTTCTTCGGCCGGCAGTCCAAACGCATCAAATCCCATCGGGTGCAAGACCGATTTCCCTTTCATCCGGGCATGCCGCGCAACGATATCGGTCGCGGTGTAGCCCTCGGGGTGGCCGACGTGCAGACCGTCGCCGCTGGGATAGGGAAACATATCCAGAACGTAGAGTTTCTCGCCAGTGACTTTTTCGGGCGTCTTGAACGTCTTGTTTTCGTCCCAGAATCGCTGCCATCGTGGCTCAATTTCGGCTGGATTATATTTGGGCACGATTTTCCTTGTGTTTTTCGGGCAACAATTTGAGCAGGGAATCAGATCAAACCGAATAGCTTAACAAATCGTGCAAGTCTCAGGCAGGACAAGTATCCTACGCCGTTGGTTCAGCGAGAAAAAACGAGTTCAAAAAGCCGATCCGAAAGATTTCCCGAGTAGGTTTTCCGAACCGGTTTTGCTAAAATTGCACATCCGTTTGAACTATCAATCTACTTTCCCAATTGGGTAGTCCCTTGATCCGACGTCGTCCGAGAATTCGATTAACCGAAGAAGAACGTGAAATGATGCGGGCGGCGTGTCAGTTTAATGCGGAGCTGATGGATGTCATCCGGCCGCACGTGAGGGCCGGCGTGCGAACCGAAACCATCGACCAATTGGTTCACGATTACACGCTCGATCACGGGCATACGCCGGCCTGTCTCGGTTACCCCGGTGATCGCGAGCCGTTCCCCAAAAGCTGTTGCATCAGCGTCAACGAAGTTATCTGTCACGGAATTCCCGGGCCTTATGAATTGAAACCTGGCGATATCGCGAACGTTGATTTGACGACGATCGTCGATGGATGGCATGGTGATCAGTCTGAGACGTTCATCATTGGCCCCGACAGTCAGGTCAGCGAAGAAGCACGCCGCGTGACGCAGTGTGCATTCGATTGTTTGTATCTGGCCATCGACGCGATCACGCCGGGCTGCAAGATAGCGGTCATCGGAGAAGCGATCGTGGAATACGTACGCCGAAACTACGGATTTGGCGTCGTTGACAAATACGTGGGCCATGGGATTGGCATGAAGTTTCATCAGCGACCGAACATTCCCCACGTTCCCAACCGTCAGTCGCAACAGGAACGGCTGCACCCCGGGATGTGCTTCACGATCGAGCCGATGATCAACGGCGGAACCGGCAAATCGGTTGGCGATCGTCGCGACGGTTGGACGGTACGGACGCTCGATGGTCGGCTTTCGGCCCAATTTGAACACACCATCCTGATGACCGAAACAGGTCCCGAGATTCTGACCGGGACCAAGCATGGCCCCCAACCAGGTCATCAGTTCTGAAATTTGGGAATCGCCAAACTCGCTTTTCAGGGCAAACCGTCGAAAATCGCAGTCACCCCAAGGTGCATTCACGAAGTGCCAGCAGTCTTTCGACTTGAGTCCGATTCTTGAATTCGCTAAATAACCTCAGTCGCTATGTGCAATCGTAGCACTCGGCTTGGAATGCGTTTTTTTTGCAAAACGCTCCCGAAGGAATCAAGGACGATTCATTCATGTGTTGCAAATTCTATCACCAGCTTTACCTACTGACGCTGACGGCTGCGATATGCTTCGTCGGATCGTCTGGCGAGGCTGATGCGCAAGCACTGAATGAAGAACTTCAGTTTCCTTACCAGGCGATCGTGTCGACGGAGCAAGCCCTGGTTCACAGCGGCCCAGGCAAGGTTCACTATGCAACGAACGAGCTCGATCAGGGATCTACGGTCGAAGTCTATCGACACGATCCAGGTGGTTGGTGCGCGATTCGCCCGATCGGGGAGAGTTTCAGCCTGATCCCGGCAACGGCTGTCGAAATCCTCGAGGATGGTGTTGGAAGAATCAAGGAACAGGGTACTCAGGCCTGGGTTGGAACCCAGCTTGGTCCGGTCGATAAACCGCTTTGGCAAATCAAGCTCAAGCAGCACGAACTGGTCGAGATTTTGGGACAGGCCAACTGGCCAGACCCCGCAGGTCATTCAACGACCTGGTATCAGATCGCCCCACCAGCAGGTGAATTTCGCTGGATTCACAGCAGTGATATCCAGCCCCCTCCTTCGCTTGAAAACCTGATTGCAGCGGCCAACGAGTCGCCGGACACGAGCATCGCTCGGTCCCGAACCGAAAACTCAATCGACCGAGGATTCGAAGGCCGACTGAACGTTGCGGAAACGAATCCAGTTGAGGAGGTTCGATTCACAGGGCAGTTGAACGCCGGCGTGCAACTGACGAACTACCAGAGTGACACTGGCGATCAGAACCTGGAACGTCCGCCGCGACAACAGCCTGCCACGATGAACGCGATCAACCACGGCTGGAGAAAAGCGAAAATTACTCGTTCCGACGTAAGTCCGGGCAGCCAGTTTGATAATACGAATGTTTCCGGTCATGCATTGAGTCAGGGATTGAATTCCACGAATTGGGATGCCGATGCGCCGAATGTACCGCGATCGTCGATCATCAATCAGGCCGTGCCACCACGTTTTGCATCCTCGCGAGTTGATGCAGCCTTTGATCTCCAGCAGTTGGATCTGTCTCAACAACGCTATGACCGGGTTGATGCGGGCGGTTTCGCGAGTCCATCTGATTCCGGATTCTCAAGCAACCAACCGCTCACCGCGAGATTGGCTGGCCTGGAAATGGAACTGAATCTCGAAATGATCAAGCAACCGACGCAATGGGAACTGGTTGCTTTGCGGGCCAAAGTCGACTCGATCTATGAAGGGACCAAGGATCCGCTCGAACGGCTTCAGGCCGAACGAATGCTCAGCAAACTTGACAATTGCCGTAAGATCAAATCGGGGTATCTTGGCGTCTCTCCGTTGAATTCGCTCCCATCATCGGGAGTCGTTGGTTCTGGTGTGGCGACCGCAGAGGAACTGGGACTGGGGACGACTTACGACGCGTACGGATGGTTGAACGAACTGGTGCGCGAGAGCGGCAGCATGCAGTCGACATTCGTGCTGCAGGATGAAAATGGAAAAATTACCCACCATGTTTCCCCAACTCCCGGATTCAACCTGCGGCCGTATCTTAAAAGCAAAGTCGGCATCATCGGTCAGCGCGGTTATCATACTGAGTTGAATCTCAATCATGTCACCGCTGAACGCGTGGTCGAGCTCAAGCGACGATAGACGGCTAACCGAAAGCCGATTTTGTTTCTTCCGCGTTGCTAAAATCAAACGCCTTGCATTTTGGTGCAGGCGAACGACGTTGCCCGATTGGCAACCATTCAGTCGTAATTCAGGTGAATTCTCCTTCACCGGAAAATGACGTGCTCTAAATCAACCACTTGCAAGCATCGTTTGCAAGCAGCGGGTTGAAAATAGGCGAGCTGCGAAACTTAAACGTGTCCGATGTTCGTTTTGGTCTGCTTCTCTTCCAGTTTAGGTGTTTACCAACCACGGCACTGGCCGAATATTTTAAGCAGGGTAACGATCATTTTGTGCGCTATCCCTACGTGGTTTCTCGTTGGCACCATCTGCGATTCGGATACGGAACTGTTCATGATTGATCGAACCGACAGCGGTTTGTCGAGATTCCGGCTACCAACAGCAATCCTAGTGCTGTTGGTCACGGTCTGTTGGCTGCTGGCAGGTTCGAGTTCCGCTGGTGAGAACGAAACCGGCTCCAGCAAACGTCATTTTCGCGTTCAGGCTCAACAGTCGATCCCCTTCGACCAGCTGAATCAGCAGACCAAAGACAAGATTTTTGATGTGGTGGATAAGCCCAACATCTACCGCCATTTGCCCGTCACGACAATCCAGGCGGATCCGGACTATTTTCGCTTTCTTGTCCGTTATCCCGAAGTGATTGTCAACATCTGGCAGTTGATGGGGGTCACCCAGATGTCGATCGAACGACAGGGGCCCTTTACGGTCAAGACCGACGATGGCGTGGGTACGATCAGCTCGTTGGAATTGATTTATGGCAATGATAACCTGCACATTTTTTATGGCACTGGCAGCTATGAAGGCCCGGTACTCCGAAAAAAGCTGAACGGAGAATGCGTGCTGGTGATGCGAACCGAGTTCGCCGAGGGACCGGACGGCAAACCGCAGGCGACCAATCAACTCGATGTGTTTTTGAAAGTTGAGAATGCAACGCTGGGTTTGATTGCCAAAACGATTCAGCCGATCGTTGGCTCAACTGCCGACCATAATTTCGTCGAGTCGCTTAAGTTTGTGCAACGGCTGAACGAAACGACTGAAAAGAACGGTCCCGGGGTTCAGCAAATGTCCCATCGGCTGGATATCGATCGCGATGTCAGGGAGAAATTCATCGAATCGGTGGAACAGGTATTTGAACGAGCACTCAAATTAAATTCTCTGCAGACCATCAGCCCACCGCAAGTCGCCCCTCAAAACGCTCCAGGTTTCAGTCAACGTGCGGTTGCTCCGGCGCAATATGAGAACCAGGCATGGGAAGAATATCCCAAACCGCAGAGCAGCATTCATCCGCAATCAAGCCGTCCGATCCCACCCATCATTCGTTATGGCAACTATCATGATCTTCGGGAGAATTCCCAATCTTTGGTTGTCTCGCGCAGGCGTGCCTGGGCAGTCCGATCCGCGTGAGGCGAATGTGAGAATGCCTCGCGGCTACGGTTATCGCGCACCGGCTTACCCGCAACTGGAAGAGCTGTACGAATTGACGCCTGATTACCGGCAGGTGCCGGGTTATCGGTTCAATCCGCAGGCAACCGATCGCTCCTATCAAGCCGACGCCAGCGGAATGACGTCACCGACAACCGGTTGGCGTTAGGAGCGTAGCATTTGGCTCAGCGAAATTGTCGCTATCTCAATAACAAGCTTGGAACAGCACTATTGGCCGTGGCCGCGAGCTAATGCCGTTTCCGCTTTCTGGATATAGATCGGATCCCGCGTTCCCTCGAATGCACGTTGATAAGTCACACTCAGGGCGGCCATGTTAAAAGCGTCGTTCGGTTCCAGCTCGACTGCTTTTTCGGCGTGCAAGACCGATTTTTCGTAGTCTTCGATTTTGTGGTACAGCACCGACAACGCCAGGTGGGCGCGGACGAATGATTCGTCGATGGCAAGAGCTTCTTGGAGCTTGGCGATTGCCTCAACAAATTTGTCTTCGCTCTTGAGTTGATCGGCTTCTTTTTCAATCGCAAGCAGTTCAGGGGTCATCGTCATCTCCGTTAAATAGATCTGTGTCACCGCATTATCGCGTTGAAAGCCAAATAGGCAATGAAATCAGCAGGTCAAAAAATCCAACGCCGAACTCACGGGGCCGAAACAACAGGGCTGGAAATTCCAGCCCTGATTTCGAACCACAGTTTGGCGAAACCGCACGTTGGCGGGACCAAAATTTGGCGGGACCGTCGTTTACGATTCAATCGCAGCCTGGGCCGCTGCCAAACGGGCGATCGGGACTCGGTAGGGTGAGCAGCTGACGTAGTTCAAACCGGCGTTGACGCAGAACTTGACCGAATTCGGCTCGCCACCGTGTTCACCACAGATACCGCATTTCAGATCCGGACGCGTTTTTCGGCCGTTTTCAACGGCCATTTCTACCAACTGGCCAACTCCTGATTCGTCGATTTGAGCAAACGGGTCGACTTCCAGAATTTTTTCGTCCAGGTAGTCGGGCAGGAAGGTTCCGATGTCGTCACGACTGTAACCGAACGTCATCTGGGTCAGGTCGTTGGTTCCGAAGCTGAAAAACTCTGCTGATTCAGCGATTTTTTCGGCCGTCAACGCAGCCCGAGGAATCTCGATCATCGTGCCGACGAGATATTTCACATTCGATTCTCTGGTTCTCGATGATTTCATCAGCGACTCGGCGAACGATTTTTTCGAGGTAATCGAGTTCGGCTTTGGTGCCGATCAGCGGAATCATGATCTCTGGCAAAACCTTGATTCCTTTCTTGGCAACCTTGACGGCCGCTTCGATGATCGCCTGGGTTTGCATTTCGCAGAGGACAGGAAACGTAATGCTCAGTCGACATCCACGGTGACCGAGCATCGGGTTGAACTCGTGCAGCGCGGCGACGCGTTCGTTAATTTTGGCCAGTGGCACACCGATTTCCTTCGCCATTTTTTTCATGTCGGCTTCGGTTTGCGGCAGAAACTCGTGCAACGGGGGATCGAGCAAGCGAATCGTGACGGGTTTGCCATCCATCGCTCTGAAGATGCCTTCAAAATCCTTTCGCTGATGCGGCAGCAGTTTCTTGATCGCTGCGTTGCGATCCTTTTCTGTTTCGGCAAGGATGAATCGGCGCACGTCGGTGATCCGATCACCTTCAAAGAACATATGCTCGGTTCGACAAAGACCGATGCCTTCGGCGCCAAACGCGATGGCGGCAGCCGAGTCTTCGGGCGAATCGGCATTGGTGCGCACATTGATTTTGCGGAATTTGTCCGACCAGTCAGAAACGGTCTGGTACATCTTGAAGATCCAGTGTTTCTGGGCTGCTTTGTTGCCTTCCACCAACGCCGCCACGACCGGCGACGACTCCGTCGGGATTTCGCCTTCGTAGACTTTGCCGGTCGAACCGTTGAGCGAAATCACGTCGCCTTCTTTGTAGCGTTTTCTTGCCGACGGTAACGGTGCCTTTCTTGTAGTCGATCTTCAGATCGCCCGCACCGCAGATACAGCATTTGCCCCAGCCGCGAGCAACGACCGCCGCGTGCGATGTCATGCCACCGGTGCTGGTCAGGATGCCTTCGGCAGCACCCATGCCACCGACGTCTTCGGGTGACGTTTCGTGACGAACGAGAATCAGTTTCTTGTTGGGATCTTTCTTCTTGATTGCTTCGGCTTTCTTCGAATCCAGCACGATTTCACCGACCGCCGCACCGGGACCGGCGGGCAAGCCCGGAGATCAGCGGAGTTTTCTTGGCTTCGGCTTTGGCGTCGAAGATCGGAAACAACAGTTGTTCCAGGTCGCTACCGGTGACGGTTTGCAGGGCGTCTTTGGGATTCAGCAGTTTGGGCTGTTTTTCGCCGGTGATCACATCTATGCCGGTCGCCATTTCGACGGCCCAGCGAACACCCGCGATGCCGACTCGTTTGGCATTTCGAGTTTGCAGCATGTAGAGCTTGCCCTGCTGGATCGTAAACTCAACGTCTTGTGGATACTTGTAGTGCTTTTCCAGCATCGCCATCGTTTTGAGCAATTCTTTGCCGGCTTTGACCAGACCCTGGTCGGATTCATTCACCAGATCGTCCAGATTGTGCGGCGTGCGAATTCCCGCCACGACGTCTTCGCCCTGGGCGTTGACCAGGTATTCGCCCATCGGCTTGGCTTCACCGGTCGAACCATCGCGGGTAAAGGCGACGCCGGTCGCACAATCGTCACCCATGTTGCCAAACACCATCGTCTGCACGTTGACGGCGGTTCCGATCAGACCGGTGATCTTGTTGAGGATTCGATATTTCACCGCCCGTTCGGTTTGCCACGAATCGAAGACCGCGTTGATCGCGTATTCCAGCTGTTTCATCGGGTCTTGAGGGAACGCCTCGCCGACGTGTTTCTTGTAGATCTTTTTGTATTCGCCGACCAGTTCTTCGAGTTGTTCGGCCGTCAGATCGGTGTCCTGTTGCGCTTTGTATTTTTTCTTGATTGCGGCGATCGCGTCTTCAAAGTGGTGATGCTCCAGCGTGGAACGTCGGGCCCATGACGACGTCACCAAACATGTCGATGAAGCGTCGGTAGCAGTCCCAGCCGGCTCGCGCGTTGCCGGTCATCTTGATGAAGCCATGAACCGATTTGTCGTTCATGCCGAGGTTCAGAACCGTGTCCATCATGCCCGGCATCGATTGGGCGGCACCCGAACGAACAGAAACCAGCAACGGATTTTTCGCAGGCCCCAGTTTCTTGCCTTCCAGTTTTTCGAGTTTGGCCAATTCGTTGTTTGACCTGCTGCATCATCTCTTTGGGATAGGAACCGTGCTCTTCATAGTGGTGACAGGCTTCGGTCGAAATGGTGAAACCCGGAGGTACGGGAACTCCAGCGTTGGACATTTCGGCCAGGTTGGCGCCTTTGCCGCCGAGCAACTGACGCATCGAGCGATCGCCGTCGGTCATTTTTTTGCCGCCACCGTAAAAGTAGACGTACTTCTTGGCCATGGTCGTCCTTCAATTTTTTATTAAATCTGGGTCATTATGGATCATCAAATCCGGTGATTCGCACTCGTCGAATGTCTGCAAAATGTCCGCAGTTAGGTGACTGAAGACGCAGAGAGAAAGAAGCACCGTCGTTATCGCAGGCAGTGGTCGCGGTTCGCCAACGAATTCGGGAAAATAGCCTATCAAGCCAACTGCAAATGGTAAAGATCCTGTGAACGCATTCCGATCCGATAGGGTGGAAATCGTCTGCGTTAGCTGGTTGTAACGGGGTGCTGGTCATCTCGTGGGGCGGATAAAACGACTCGGAGGTCGCAGACATTCGTGCGGGTCGGCGGTACTTGCAGCAAACAGGACAGTTCTTTGAGGAGCGAAAAACTATTGTGCTCGCGGAGTGCGGAGCGAATGCGGGCCTTGATTTCAGGCTGATGCTATTGCCAGGTGCTGAATCAGGGCGGCGTCAAACACCCCGCCGGCGACACTGACGTTGCCGTCTTCTCCATCGGTTCCACCAGACAACAGGCTAAAATCCGCCGGCAACGAACCTTCCGGAAATTGGAATTTGCCGATTGATTGTTCGGGATTACTCAACAGGATTTCGATCGCGGTCAGCACCAGGTGTTGATTGCGGCCGCCTTTTCCGGGGTGGGAGGACAAGCTGACGGTCGGTTCGCCGCCGGAAATCAAACACTGTTTTCGGCGCGAATCAGCGATCGCAAATTCTGCCAGGCGGTTGACCATCCGCGCTGCTGCTTGCTCGGCGGTCTCGTCGAAAATGCAGCTTTCGGCTGTGCACTGGTAACCCAATTCCTGGGCTTTGGCCTGCGCTGCGGTTACCGCGGTAAGGTTATTCCCGATCACAAAATGAATTGTCTCGGTGTCGGCATTGATCTCGGGAGTCGCTGCCGGAACTGAATTAAGTCTTTCGATTACCGACCGGGGGACTTGGCTGAGACCTTCTTTTGTTCGCCGTCGTAAGACCTCGATCGCAGCTGTCTGGGGGGACGACGAACGAGGTTGTCGGGAGGACGCAACGGTGGGGCCGGACCCAATCATCTCCAACGGATCCCCCAGGACATCGGAGATGACTAGCGTGATCAGACGCTTGCAGTTCGCCGCTTGTGCCAATCGGCCAGCTTTGACTTGACTGATTTGACGGCGCACCGCATTTAATTCTTCGATTGGAGCCCCGGCGTTGCTGAGTAGGGAGCTGACCGATCGCAGTTCTTCGAGGCTGATCGGAGAGACGGGTTGTTCCAGCAACGCAGACGCGCCGCCGGAGATCAGGCAAACGCATAGATCATCGCGGTCGCAATTTCTGACCAGCTGTAGAATCTGGGCGGTGGATTCGATCACGCGTTCGGTCGGCAAGTTAATCCCGGCAGGTCGGCAGCCGATCACCTCAATTGCTTGAGTGATCGCAACCTGATCGTCAGGAACGTTGACGCGTCCGGTGACGGATTTCTGCTGCACAGTCTCCGGCCCCAGAGACTGTTCCAGACCTGCAGCCATCCAGCCGCTGGCTTTGCCGGCTCCCACGACCAACAGTCGACGAAATGAATCCAGCGGTATTCGTAAATTTCCAAAAATCAGGCTGTTTTCTGAAACACGAACGAAATTTCGAACCAGTTCTCGACCGTCGACCGCCGCAACACCAGCTTGCCAGATTGTGGTCGCGTCGATTCTCGCAGAGGGTTTGTCCTGGTAAGACATTTTGATGCAGTCCTGTTCAGTCGCGTGAGTGCTCGCTGGATGACATAATAGATGCGACAGTCCTTTCCAACGCCAGAACGCGAGCCGGAATGAAATTTAAACATACAGTAATTCGGCAACTCTGCCTGTCTGGAGGCGTCTTTGTTTCGATTGGTATCGCATGGCTGGCTGGAATGAGCGAGCCAAGTGGTTGGGGAGTGAAGCATCCTGCCGCGAATCTGGACGATGACATATTTATAAAAACCGGAACGGTCAAATCCGCTGACGTTGTTGAGAGCAGTGGGTTAGGATTTTCGTTTCGTCGTCCGAACCTGATTTGGACGATCAATGATTCTGGCCATGGCACTGAGATTTATGGTTTAGATCTCGAAGGTAACCTGGTCGCGGAGGTTACCGTCAGTGGCGCCGAAAATATTGATTGGGAAGCGATGTCTTCGGTGAAACGGGAATCGAATTCCTATCTGGTCGTTGCCGACGTTGGTGATAATAGCTTTCGCAGGGAGAGCTACCAGTTGTACATCGTACCCGAGCCCGATTTGCAGCAGGCCGCAAAACCGCAAACCGCGCAGGCTCGTCGGATCAGTTTTTCCTACGAGGACGGATCGAAAAACTGCGAAGCCATGGCGGTCGAGCCGGTGTCCGGTGAGATTTGGCTGGTGGAGAAAGTCTACTACGACAGCCGACAGGAAAAACCGCCTGGAATTTACGTCCTTCCCTGGCCCGCAGCCGGCGAGCAGGGCCGACCGGTAAAACGCATTGCCGATTTTCCCGTCCGCAACGTGACGGGAATGGCATTCTCACCCGATGGCAAACAGTTGATCATTCGGAATTACACAAATGCGTATTACTTTGTTCGCTCGCCGGACGTGTCGTGGCAGGCCACGATCACCAATCACAAACCGGTGCCGATTCCACTGCCTTTGCAAAGACAGGGCGAAGCAATCTGCTTTACGCCAGACTCGCAGTCGTTGATTGTGACCAGTGAATATCGGCGGCAGGCAATCTGGAAAATTGACTTAAAGAAGTATTTAAAAATGAAATCCGATGAATCCAATCCTCAACCCAATTCGGACGTCGAGCAAAACAAATCAGCGACACCAACCTCCACGTCCGTCGATTCAGGGGCAGTGACATGAAGTGTTTGCTAGAAGAATCAACATGGCTGGATGCTCAGCAACAGGCAATGATCGATCTGGTGATTGAGTTGTGCGATATCAATTCCGGGACGTTTAATCTGGAAGGCTTGAAAAAAGTCGCCGAAATCCTGGTCCGCGAATTCAGCGAGCTGGGTGGCGATTTGCAAGTCCTCGATTCGGACGTCCACAGAATGGTCAACGACGACGGTCAGGATATCGAACAGCCATTGGGGCAGATGATCCACATTTCAAAATGGCCAGACGCCGAAAAACGAATCCTGCTGTGCATTCACATGGATACGGTTTACGGTACTTTTCATCCATTCAACCACTGCAGTTGGCTGAGCGATGGAAATTTAAAAGGTCCGGGAGTGGCTGATGCCAAGGGTGGGCTGGTCGTGATGCTCAATGCCCTGAAAGCGCTTGAGCAAAGTTCGTTTGCCGGCCAGGTTGGCTGGGAGGTGCTGATCAATCCGGATGAGGAGATCGGTTCGCCCGGCAGTTCCCGAAAAATTGTCGAATTGGCGCCGAAATGCGATTACGGATTGTTGTTTGAGCCCGCATTGCCCGACGGCACTTTGGTCTCGTGGCGCAAGGGCACCGGGAATTTCACGTTCGTGGTCGAAGGTCGACCCGCGCACGCCGGTCGGGAGTTTGAAAAAGGTCGCAATGCGGTCGCGGCGTTGTCGCGTTTGTTCGCGGCGATTGACGATTTGAATACCGATCCGGAAGTCACCTTTAACGTCGGCCGCGTCAAAGGCGGGGGACCGCTGAACATGGTTCCCTATCTCGCTGTTGGTGGCGTGAATGTGCGGGTAAAAACCGTTGAGCAACAACACGCCGCTGAACAGTGCTTCCGGGAACTGGTCGCCCAATTCAATCAGAAAGACGGGATTTCCGTCCGGATGGAAGGCTGTTTCTCGTCCCCACCGAAACAGCTTTGCGACCGGACCGAGGTACTCCAGCGCCGGATCGAAACTTGCGGACGACAGATCGGGATCGATGTCAAATGGCGGGGAACTGGCGGTGCCAGCGACGGGAACAAATTTGCGGCCGCGGGACTACCCAACGTCGATACGCTTGGGCCCCGCGGCGGGAATATTCATAGTCTCGACGAATACCTGATTCCAGACAGCCTCGTGCCGCGGGCGAAATTGGTCGCCATGGTGTTGATGAGTTTTGTTGAACATTTGGATTGACTTGATTCAGCCAACCGGGCCGGTGTTAAGCAGTTCGCCGATCGGTTGGATCGCTGACCCGGCGAACGTCGTCAGCTGCCATGAGTTTGTTGGGGGGCACGATCGGCTTCCCTGAACAACTGACGCTGGCCCCGTTTTCTCGTCAATTGGAACAAGAATCGCCCGGATTTGCTGAACTTCCGACAGCGAATCAGCTCTTGGCTTTTTGATCGGCGGAGGAAACCGTAAGATAATCAACATCACAGGCTAAATTGAGACGACTATGACGACTACAAAAACCACCTTGGCTGCTGACCAGCTTAAAAATGACCCGCGATTGCAAGAGGCCAAACGCTTGATCCTCGAAACGGTTGCGGAGCACCAGCAATCGATCGTTTCCGTGCGACCTGCCAACCCGGAACTGGCGCCGCAATACCAACAACTGCTCGACGGGTTTGGGCAAATCCGCGGCGGCAATTTGTATTTTCCCTACCTGGGGAGCGGCATCGGCAACGGTCCTTTTGTCGAACTGGCCGACGGCAGCGTCAAACTCGACATGATCACCGGGATCGGCGTTCACGGGTTCGGCCACAGCCATCCGTTGTTGATTGAGGCAGGAATCGACGCGGCCATTGGCGACACGGTGATGCAGGGAAATCTGCAGCAGAACACCGACAGCTATGACCTCTCCAAATTGCTGGTCGATACGGCTTGCCAGTTTGGCGCCCAACTGAAGCATTGCTTTCTGAGCACCAGTGGTGCGATGGCTAACGAGAATTCGCTGAAGATGGCGTTTCAAAAGAATCATCCTGCCAATCGAATTCTCGCATTCACTCATTGCTTCGCCGGTCGAACGTTGGCGTTGGCACAGTTGACCGACAAAGCCAAATACCGGGACGGATTGCCCGATACGATTGCCGTCGATTACATTCCGTTTTTCGACCAGGCCGCTCCTGAAAGAAGTACCAAGTACGCGGTCCGACGAATGAAACATCACCTCGAACGTCACCCGGGAAAATATGCCGCGCTGTGGATGGAATTGGTTCAGGGCGAAGGCGGCTATTACGAAGGCCATACCGATTTTTTCAAAGCGTTGATCGAGGTTGCCCGGGAAAACGGGATCGCGGTGATCGCGGATGAAGTCCAGACGTTCTGGCGAACCACTCAACCGTTTGCGTTCCAGCATTTTGGCCTGGACCAGCAGGTCGACCTGGTCACGATCGGAAAAATTTCACAAGTCTGTGCGACGCTGTTTACCGACGAGTACAATCCGCAACCCGGATTGATCAGCCAGACGTTTACCGGCAGCACTTGGGCGATCGTCGCCTCACGCGCAATCATCCAAGGCCTGATCGACGCCGGTAATTTTGGTCGTGACGGTAAGAACAGAAAATTGCACGATTATTTTGCTGCTGGTTTGCAAGCGATTGGGGAGAAGTTCCCCGGTTCGGTTTCCGGGCCCCACGGCGTCGGAGGAATGGTGGCGTTCACGCCGTTTGATGGTTCAGCCGACGCGGCCAAGCGAGTGGTGGATGGGCTGTATCATGCCGGATTGATGTCGTTCATGGCCGGTGGCGATCCGAGCCGAGTCCGGTTCTTGATGCCGTTGGGCTGCGTGACAGAGTCCCACATTGATCTGGCGTGTAAGATTATTGAAGGCGTCGTGGCGGAGATGCAGGACGTTCAGGCTTAGTTTTTAGTTTTTAGTCTCTGTTTTTCAGTCGTTCGTTTCTATTTTTTTAATCAAGCCCGGCCTCTATGTTGATCGTTCGCAAAGTCCAGGAGCACGATCTCGATCAACTGTTTGAGTTGATCCAGAAATCCGAATATGGATTGACGACGCTCAAGATTTCCAAAGACGAATTGGCTTCGCGGATCGAGAAATCCCTGTTTGCGTTTTCCCAGAAATCGGCGAAGCCGTCCGGTCAGCCTTACGTATTCGTGATGGAAGATCTGACGATCGGAAAGATCGTCGGTACCTGTTCGATTTATTCCAAAGTCGGCGGGTTCGAACCAATGTATTCTTACGAGATTCAACGTTCGATTCACCACTCGGAAGAACTGGATGTCCACAAAGAAATCGACGTGCTGCACTTGCGGGCCGAGCATGATGGCCCAACCGAAATCGGCAGCCTGTTTCTGTCACCGGATTACTGGGGCAGTGGCCACGGCCGGATGCTCAGCATGTCCCGGTTTTTATTCATTGCCGAATTTCCGGATCGCTTCGAAAAGGAAGTGATCGCCGAGATGCGCGGGGTGGTCGACCCGGACGGCGTTTCGCCGCTGTGGTCAGCCGTCGGGTCCCATTTTTTTCAAATCGGATTTCCCAAAGCAGAAACGCTCACCAGTCAATCCAAGAAGTTTATCGCGGATTTGATGCCCAAACACCCGATTTACATTCCGCTGCTTCCCGAATCGGCACAGGAGGTCATCGGTCAGGTCCATCGACACACCCAGCCGGCCCTCGCAATGTTGGAAAAAGAGGGCTTTGAGTTTCGAAATCTGGTCGACATTTTCGATGGCGGCCCTACCTTGCATTGCGACGTCAAAGCCATTCGCGCGGTCACCGAGAGTCGTGTTGGGACCGTCGGGGCGATCAAGCCCCAGCTCGCCAACGGAATGCAACAGTTGATATCCAACTCGCGATTGGACTTTCGCGTCTGTCTTGGAAAAACCAAGTGGACGAAATCGACCGCCACCATTGATGAGGTCACGGCGCTGCGACTCAATCTGAGAGTTGGGGATCCCATTCGCAGTATCGATCTCAAACCCAAGGTGCCCAAGAAACGCGGTCGTAAGAAACAGCCAAGACCGCGCAAATATTAATCCAGGGGCAAGCACCGATGAGCCAGACAGATCTTCACATCGACGGAAATTGGGTCACCGGACAAGGGGCGGAGTTGACTTCCACCTGCCCGGTCGATCAGTCGGTTGTTTGGCGGGGAGCATCCGCCACGCAAACCCAAATCGACCAGGCGTTCGTCGCCGCCCGCAACGCGTTTGGGCCTTGGTGGGACGTGCCGACCGAAGATCGGATCGGGATGGTGAAGCAGTTTGCCAGTCTCGTGGCCGAATCGACCGAGGAACTGAGTTTGCTGATTGCCAGGGAAACGGGCAAACCGCTTTGGGAAACCCGGACCGAAGCTGGCAGCCGTCGTCGCCAAGGTCGAAGTTTCGATCGATGCGTTCAGGAACCGTCGCGATACAACATCGTTTGAGCTGAGCGGGATGCAGGCAGTGACGCGGTACAAGCCCCATGGTGTGTGCGTGGTGCTCGGGCCTTTCAATTTTCCGGCCCATTTGCCGAACGGCCATATTGTCCCAGCCTTGATTGCCGGCAATACCATCGTTTTCAAACCGAGTGAAATCACGCCGGCTGTTGGGGCCTGGATGGTGCAAAAATGGCAGCAAGCCGGTTTGCCGAACGGGGTTTTGAATCTGGTTCAGGGGGGCCGCGAAGTCGGTCAGTCGCTCTCAACCCATCCGGAAATTGATGGCTTGTTTTTTACCGGTTCCAGCGCCGCAGGCAAGGCACTCCACCGGACGTTTGCCGAACATCCGCAAAAAATTCTGGCTTTGGAAATGGGAGGCAACAACCCGTTAATCGTCAGCGAAATCGACGACGTTCGCGCCGCTGCCTACCTGACGATTCTGTCCGCTTATTTTTCTGCCGGCCAACGATGCTCCTGCGCCCGGCGGTTGATCCTGATTGACAACGAAGAAAGTGATCGGTTTCTCGGAGAATTGGTCGAGATGATTTCCGGCGTCTCCGTTGGATTTTACGATGATCAGCCTCAACCGTTTATGGGTACCGTGATCTCTCAGGACATGGGACGCAGGCTGCTTGAGGCCCAGGCCAACCTGATTCGACGAGACGGCCAGCCGTTGATAAAAATGCACGCGCATCGCGATTGCGACGCGCTGGTTTCACCCGGTCTCATCGACGTTACCGAGGTTGCCGATCGGAGTGACGAGGAATTGTTTGGCCCGCTCTTGAACGTGATTCGCGTCAAGGATTTTGACGCCGCGATCGTCGAGGCCAACAATACGGCCTACGGATTATCGGCGGGATTGCTTAGCTCCAATCGCGCACTGTACCAGAAATTCATCCATCGGATTCGAGCCGGTGTCGTCAACTGGAATCGTCAGACGACCGGAGCCAGTGGGAAATTGCCCTTCGGAGGATGTGGATTAAGCGGAAATCATCGGCCCAGTGCCTATTTCGCCGCGGACTATTGTTCGTTCCCCATCGCATCACTTGAATCCGATAAACTGGAGCTTCCAGAGCAACCGATGACCGGGATCCGGTATTAGGACTTGGTTGGGATTGGATAACATAAACGTCGATTGGTGGCGGGAGTTGCGAGACTTCTGGCTATGGTTTTGGAATGCACAGCTCAATACGAATTGTCTGTCCTGGTTGCACCTGTCTTTGCGATGACCTTGAGTTCTCAGCGAATACGGCACAACTGTCAGCAAACGTTTGTGAACTGGGCAAGCAGTGGTTTCACCAGCCGCAGGTAAATGAGCCGGCTCAAGCGATCGACGGCAGCCGCGTTGAGTTTGCGGCGGCCATCGCTGCGGCGGTCAAGCTGTTGGCGGCATCGTCAGCACCGTTGATCTGTGGCCTGGAAGAGCTGACGACGACGGCCCAACAGTCAGCCTGGAAACTGGCGGATCTGACGCGAGCCAATCTCGATATTTCGTTGTCCAATCAGGGCCGCGGAGGCATGTTGCGCATTTCAGCGGGTTGGCAAAGTCACCGCGTCGCTGGGTGAAGTTGCCAGTCGTTCCGACGTGGTCCTGTTCTGGTTTTGCGATCCGGCGGCGACGCATCCGAGGCATCTCGAACGGTACAGTCAGACCCGAGCGGGGCCGACAGCGGACGGTGATTGTCGTGGATGAACGTGAAACCCGAACGGCACAGCAGGCTGACCTGTTTTTGCAGCTGCCCAGAGTTAACGCGTCGGCAGCACTGGCGACGATTCGGTCACTGATTGCTGGTCAGCCACTCAACGAAGCATCGGTGGTTCAAACCACCGGCATCGGTTTCCCGCAGTGGCAGGAATTAACCGATCGAATGACCTCTGCTCATTACGGTTCCTGGTTTTATGGATGCACGACCGGGGACGCCGAATTTGATCTCGATTCAGATCAGATCTACCGGTTGATTCGGGAATTGAATCACCAGACCCGGTTTGTTCTGCTTTCCATGCGCAACGATCATAATGGCTTGAGTGCCGAAAACGTCCTGGCCTGGAGTTCCGGATTTCCGTTTGCGGTCAACCTGCAGCGTGGCTATCCGCGCTACAACGGACTTGAATATTCGGCAGCTGCAATCCTGAACAGACAGGAAACCGATTTGGTTTTGCTGTTTTCGTCGAATCGCACCGAGCAGCTGATTGCCGGATTGGATCAGGCAGCGCGTAAACATTTTGACACATGTCAAAAAATTGTGATCGCCAACGCGCCGCTGGGCCTCGCCGAACCGCCGAGCGTCCTGTTCAATGTCACGTGTCCCGGGATTCGATCAAAGCGGAGACTTTTGCCGGCAGGACGACGTGATGTTGAAAGTGTCAGGTGGTTTTCGGCCGTCTTCGAAGGCTTCGGCTCAGTTGATCCTGGAACAAATTTCGAACCAACTCAACCAGTCATGATCTCCAGCCAAATCCAAGTGTTGTATTTTGTGGTCCTGATGTTGGCATCCTGTGGTGGCGCGAGTTGCCTTGTCTTTGCCCAGGATGCAGTGCCGCCCAACATCGTTTTGATTGTGGCTGATGATTTGGGCTACGGCGAACTGGGGTGCCAGGGTAACCGACAGATTCCGACGCCGAATATTGACTCGATTGCCGCCGGCGGGATCCGATTCACGCAAGGCTACGTGACGGCGTCGTTTTGCAGTGCTTCGCGGGCTGGTTTGCTGACCGGTCGATATCAAACGCGGTTCGGATACGAAGCCAATCCGACCGGAGCCCATAACGAAGACCCCGATGCCGGACTGCCTGTTGGCGAACAAACGATCGCCGATGTCTTGGTTGACTCCGGTTACGTGACGGGCCTGTTCGGAAAATGGCATTTGGGTGGGACCGCAAAGTACCATCCATATCGTCGAGGCTTCGATGAGTTTTTTGGATTCTTGCACGAGGGTCACTATTATGTACCTCCGCCGTATCGAAATACCATCACGATGTTGCGACGGAAGATCGTTACCTCCGGGTGCCAAAATGGTGTTTGGAAATCGGCCAATGGCAGGCTGTATTTTCCGACCAATGGGCAGTAATGAACCTGATTATGACGCCGATAATCCTCTTTATCGTGGCGGCCAACCGGTCGAGGAACGGAGTACTTGACCGACGCGATCACCCGCGAGGCAATTGATTTTATCGACCGCAACGACGACCGGCCATTTTTTCTGTACGTCGCCTTCAACGCGGTGCACAGTCCGCTCCAGGGAGCCGATCGGTACATGGCACAAATTCAGTTCGATCAAGAATCCCAAACGAAAAATCTTCGCTGCGATGTTGTCGAATCTCGACGACAGCATCGGCCAGATTCTGACGAAGCTTCGACGATGAGAAACTGAACGAAAATACGTTGGTCATTTTTCTCAGTGATAACGGAGGCCCGACCAAAGAGCTGACGTCCAGCAATTTCCGCTTCGCGATGGCAAAGGAAGCGTCTACGAAGGTGGTTTGCGAGTGCCGTTCATGATGCAGTGGGATGGACAGTTACCGGCCGGAATCAGACTTACGATCTGCCAGTTATCTCCACCGATATTTTTGCCACGGCAGCCGCGATCAGTAACGCGAAGTTGGATTCCAGCAAAACCTTGATGGCGTCGACCTGATGCCTTACTTGACTGGCAAAAACCAATCCCGTCCCCACGAAGCCTTGTTTGGCGGATGGGAAATCGTAAGGCCATTCGAGTCGGTGACTGGAAACTGCTGCAGAATCCGTCCAGAAATTCCAAAGCGGGCGACGAGGAACCATGGGAATTATATTATCTGGCCGATGATATTTCGGAATCCAACAACCTTGCCGGGGAACAAGCAACCAAGTCAGCCAACTCAAATTCGACTGGGACCAGATGGAATCACAAATGATCGCTCCAATCTGGACCCCGAAACGATAACCCAGGTGGTCTGATTCGCAGGGATTCGATGAAACGGAATTCTGGTTGGTGGGTGCGGTTTTGTTTTGTGTCGTATTGAGCGAGTTGAGTTCGAGTTCGACAACGAGCTGGAATACAAACACGAGCCTTTGCGATGTGAGTGGGGTTCGCGATCGGGCACAAGCGTCGGTCGCAGGCCTCATCTGTTAGACCATTTCGTCCGCTTGCAACCGCGAATCCAATCTACTCTCCGACCGCGATCAGACTTTTCGCGGTTCGCAGAAACAGCACCCCGTCCGAAATCGCAGGCGTGGCCAAAACGCTTTCGCCACAAGTATTGGTTTTGACCAACTCAAACTCCGGACCGGCCGTGACCACTAACACTCTTCCATCCTCGGCGGGGAAATACAAATGTCCGTCGGCCGCCAATGGCGACGCTGTAAAGCTTAAACTGCCGCCGGGAGCTCGCATGCGTTTCTTATAGACTTCACTGCCGGTTTTGGCATCGTAGCAAGTCAAGATTCCGCTGTTGCCGCAGCAATAGAGGTAGTCACCATAGACGATTGGCGACGGCATATAAGGCCCGCCTCGTTTGGTCCCCCAAGCAATAAACTCGTTGGTGTCGGTACCTTCGGCGGGCGTAATGTCGCCCCGGGCCTCGGGCCGAATCGCGTAGATTGGCTGGATCGGTGAATAACCGCTGGCGATGAAGATCAGATTGTGGGCCACGATGGGAGTGGGGACCACGATCTCCGAGTGTTTGGCCAAACTCCACAACAACTTACCATCTCTCGCATCATAGCCGCGTGCCGCCTTGGTGGCATGAGTCACCAGCATCGGGATCTCGCCGAACTGGTGGACCGTCGGTGTCGACCAACTCGGAATCTCCTCTCGCATGGTCCGCCAAACTTCTTCACCGCTATCGAGATCAAACGCCGCCAGGAAGGAGTCTCCCTGGATATCGCATTGAACAATGACTCGATCGGCGACGATGACGGGGGAACTGCCAAATCCCCATTGATATCCGGCATCGTAAAACCAGCCACTATCGAGCAACCCAAGGTCTTTTTGCCACATCAATTCACCGTCGGTTGAGTAGCAATAGAGGCCTTCGCTGCCAAAAAACGCGATCACGTGTTGGCCATCGGTCGCGACGGTCGGATTGGCGTGGGAGGATTTCGTATGACGTTTGACGCGTGGTTTGGCCGTGTTCGCAGTCTTTTGCCAAAGGATTTTCCCCGATTGCTTGTGGATGCAATACACGTTGAAATCAAACTCGAAGTCCTCCTCGACGGAATCGACGTTGCCGTACAGGCCAATTTTCAGGTCGCCGTGAGCTTGGTCGGAGACCGCTGACGTCAGGTAGATGCGGTCGTCCCAGATCGACGGGCACGACAAACCGAGACCGGGGATCGCGGTTTTCCACTTCAGATTGACGTTCTCGGCGCCTCATGGGAAACATTCCACTCGATTGGCGGGTGCTGGCCTTCGGCTACGCCGCTGGCCCCGTTACCTCGAAAGCCAGGCCAGTTGGACGAAGAGATCGCGAGATCCGCGGCCAGGGAAGCTCGGCTGGATGGACCAAATTCGACGGTCTTTGCGGTGGCAGCAGAGTTGTCCGGTTCGGTTGTCGGTGGGTTGTTGGGTTGGGCATCAGGTTGGCTCGTGATCGGTTTGGCGATCACTTCAGTCGGTCCGAAGAGACGACCAACTCTACCACCTGTTCGCCGTCCATTTTGAATCGAATGTCCGGTGGTTCCCATGAGGAACTCGTTCGGTCCGTTCTCTTCCAGCGGTGATTTAGACGCGTCATTGAAACCGAGAAGAAACTCGTCGCCATCGCGTTCAACCGTGACGTCAAAACGGGGTGATTGGTAGGTTCCGACATAGCGTTCGCAGCAGTTGCGGGCGTCATTTTTTCGAAAGTCGCTGGCAGCGGGCAGATTCAAGGCCGCAAACAGTTTCGGCAGGTCCGCAAATTTTTCGTCAGCTCGATTTTCGGACGGCCTCGATCGCGGGCCTTGAGCAAACCCGCTTCGGAAACTGCAGTCGGTTTCGATAATCCGTTTGGCAAATTCATCGTCACCCGACTTCAACGGCGTCCAGCAACAATCGGTCGGCACCGCTGCCGCCCGTTGGCCAGCAGCATCGCAACGATCTGCTGGTGCTGTTTCTGCATCGCCCAGGTCAGCGGTGTTGCGTTATAAAATGTATCATTGACATTGGGATCGGCGCCCGCATCAAGCAATCGTTTGACCATTGGCTGGTTGCCACGGTCGCAGGCAAAAAACAGAGCCGTTGCGCCGTATTCTGTTTTTGAATTTACATCGACACCGGATTTCAACGCAGCTTCAACGGATTTCAGATCTTCCCGCTGGGCTGCCTCAAGCATTTTTTTTGCGGTCCAGACGTCCGATTGCGATTGTGTTTGGGCGACACCGAGCGGTGCAAAGAAAGGCGTCGAACAGACCACCAGACACAACAGCACGGTCTGGGTTAGCGGTTTAGAAAGTACCATGATTCGTTTCTTGCTCAACAATTTTTCGTTGTAATTGATTCGGGTTTCCAGGGCACGTCATCCGTCCAGAAACAGTGGCTTCAAGTGGCGTTGATACAGGTTTTCGGTAACGTTGCGACTGATCGAGTCTTCGCATTCGTCCAACATCGCCAAGTAACGATCCCCCATTTTTGCGGCGATCTTGTAACCGACGTGTAGCAACTGTCGAAACGAAGCGTTGAACTCCGGATGGTTGGGGGCGTGCCGAAGTGCGTTGACGTACTGTTGGGCGGTCCAGCCATTGACTTCCTCGGGGGCCGGCAGTTTGGCCGGGTCGATGTCGATCACGGAGGCGTAAGGCTGGCAGAGTTCCTGCTGGTGCGCGTAGGCTTGTGAGTAAACCTCTTTTGCCAAATCCAATCCGGCTCCGTCGGATTCGGCCAGCCCAATCAGTTCTTCCAGCCAGGTCGTTCCGGCTGTTTTGATGTGCAAACCGGCGCCGGTCTTGGCCAAGGCTCGTCGAATTGGCGCGTAGATCGAAAATTTATCGCTCCCGGAATGAACGCTCAGTTTGAGGTTTTCCGGCAAACCGTAATGTTCGACGGCGTAAGCGATGACGGCCAGGTCGTCTCCAAATTCTTTTTCGAATTGAGCAACGTCACCGACATAATCCACCCCTTTGTTGAATCGGCCGGTGAATTTTGGCGCAATCGTCTGCACCGGAATTTTCTGTTTGGCGATCGCTGCCAGAATCACCAACAATTCGGGCGGGGTTTGTGGGCTGTCCGTTTCATCCATCGAGACTTCGGTAATGAATGTGCCCGGGCCCTTTTTCGATTCGATGTAGCGATAGATTTCGCCCGCCAATTGGACGGCGCCGAGGTATTGGCTTGCCGTGGCCTCGATCGATTCGCGACTGAGTTGAAGGGGCGCTGCGATTCCGGGGATTTCGATGGTGCCGATCAATTCGGGCACGCTGTCGACGAACGCGTCGATCTCCGCCGCAGTCGCTGGCTGACCGATCGCATCGGCCACGTCGATCGTGTAAAAATCGCTGTGGGGGAGAAAACGGTCGACGATTTCCAGATTGATGTGGTCCGCATCGACGTAATGGGACTTGGTCCAACCCAGTTCCTGGACCGCTTGATCGGCGGCTGCCCGGCAACTCTCAGGCTGCGAACCGATGGTGGTGTGTTCCCGATTGGATTTGTTCCAGACCGGTACGATTTCAACGCCCTGATCGGCTGCCTGGATAATCGCGGCAAGTTGAGCTTTCGCTTGATGGGCGAACCGGTCGCCGACACCGAACGAGAATTTTTCAAGGGTTAAAGGCATGTTGATCCCGGGGTAAAAATCATGTGAAAGACGCTGGAAATTGGGGTTTTGGCTTGAATCGACCAATGGGCCTGTCGGTAGCGAGGACCGACAGGACTCTGCACATCCTGGTTGGATCCTCGACTGGAATTTCAAAACCAGTGAATGTCGACGGTTTTCGAATCTTTACGTATCGAGATTGATTTGAATTTTGGTAATGCTGGCTGGGTCGGCCGCCCACGCATTCAGCGCGGCTGGGGCTTCATCCAGCGAGACCGTTTTGGTAATCACTTGGTCGATCGGGAAAACTCCGGATTCCAGCATCGTGATCACCTCATGGAAATCCTCGGGCAACGCGTTTCGGGAGCCGCGAATGTCCAGTTCTTTCAAAACGAAGAATTTGGTTTCGTATTCAATCGGTGCTTTGGCCCAGCCAATGTAAACCACGCGGCCGGCAAAACAGACTTCCTCGACCGCCATCCGATAAGTCGCCGGGTGTCCGACCGCCTCGATAATGCAGTCGGGGCCATGGCCGTCCGTCAAATCCAGCAAGCGTTGATGCACGTCTTCGGTTTGCGAATTGATAAACTCCGTCGCACCGCAGGCGCGCGACATCGGCTTTGCTGTCCTCGATGTCGATCGCAATCACCCTCGCGTTTCGATATTTTGCACCCGCAATCACGCCCAGCCCGATTGCGCCGCAGCCAATCACCGCGACGGTATCCTGCCGGTCGACCTGTCCGCGACGGACCGCGTGAAAACCAACGGTCAGCGGTTCGACCAGCGCCAGTTCGGGAAGCGAAAGCTTCTCTGCAGCGATCAGCTTTTCGACCGGAGCGGTTGCGAACTCACACAGGGCACCATCCCGTTGGACACCCCAGGTTTCATTGTTCATGCAACAGTTGAATCGTTTCTTCAAACAGGCCGAGCACTTCCCGCAACTGACGTAGGGGATTACGAGGACTTGCTGCCCGACCTTCCAGTCGGAGACCCCTGCGCCCAGTTCTGCAATGGTCGCCCCAATTTCATGACCGGGAACACGCGGGTAGCTGACCAACGGGTTGAGCCCTTTGAACGCGGCGAGGTCGCTGCCGCAATAACCGATCCGGTTGATCTGCAGCAAGACTTCTCCTGAGCCGGGTATCGGTTGATCCCGTTCGGATAGGCAGACTGTGCCGGGTTCCGTGATTTCGATTGCTTTCATTTTTAGTTTTTCAGTTTTTCAGTTTTGAACGGCCACGATGGGTGGGCGGATGTTGGTGGGGGCCAGTCTGTCAGGTCAGCCTGTTTGCGGGCTGTTAAATCTTGATTCTTCCCTGGGGTGCCAGTTCTTGGAACCGTAATAGGGTTTTGCGAATCCCTTCCCGGATATCGGTCCGCGGCAATCCGGGAAAATGCTGTTCAATCAATTGGTCATCCAGATCGCAGATAAACAGATTGGGAGTGGCTTCGGGGGCAATCCTTGTGTCCAGGAATTGCTCGATCTCCAAATCGGCAGCAACCTGGCGGATCAATTCAAGAAATTCCGAGACCTCGATTGTTTGGCCTTTGATGTTAAAAGCCTGGCAGCCGTCAAACGGCAGCATGCAGACGCCGGCAAAGTGTGCACCGACGTCCTCGACGTAGTGATAATTCTCGCGGCCACGATAGGGCATCAGGCATTGGATGGGCTGGCCTTGCTCTGCCCCGAGCACCAGGTTTTTCATCACGCGAGTCGGCGCCGACGTGGTGCCTTGATCTCGACCGGGGCCATAAGTCGTGTTCAGTCGCAGGGAGACTGTCGGAATCCCTGTTTTCTCGTGAAACAGCGCCGCCAAGTGTTCGCCCGCGACTTTCCAGACGCCGTACAGATTGGGTGGCGCGAGTCTGACATCTTCGGGGATCGTTGCCTGGGGATACATCGCCCGTTTCCCGTAGACAGCACCCGAACTGGCGAACACGAAACGTGTGACGGGTTGTTTCAGTCGCGCAACCAAATGGAACAGATTCATCGTCGCCGTCAGATTGACAGCGACCCCTTTTTCCGGATTCGCATCGCAATCGGGGCTTTGCAAGGCACCGAGGTGAATAATGTGTGAAGGGCCAAAATCGGTCAATGTCTGGGAAACGGAATCACGATCGCCAATATCCAGATTGGCAAATTTGATTTTCCCGGATTCGATCCGTGTCTGGAGTTTTTCTCCAAACCAGATTTCCAGTTGATCAGTATTACTTGAGCGCGTACCGATCAGCACCTGATCGACTTGTTCATCGTACTGCGTTAGCAATTGATGCACGCTGCCGCACCGATGCAGCCGGTTCCGCCGGTGATAAAAATCTTCGCCACTTTGATTCCTTGTTGTCTGCGTTTTCAATGATGCAGTCGCAGTTCTCGCACCTAAGCGTTAATCGCCAAAATTGCTTTGGGTGTTTTGGCGGTAATGGAATCTTCCATTGCCTCAAGCACATCATCAAACGCGTATTGCTGCGAGTAGACGTCGACCGGGAAAACCCCGCGAAGCAACAGTTTTTGGGCCGTTTCAAAATCTTCTCGATTGGAACCCATCACACCGGTCATGGTCTGTCCCGAGCGGGTGAACGCGGTGGCACCAAACGTGACGTCGGCACCGAACGTCGCAATCACACAAATCGTCCCTTCGAGTTGGACCGACAGCCCCGCGGAACCAAGTGCCGGTGGAAACCCGGAACATTCGATCAGACAATCGACGGTCCCGTTTTCGTAGGCGTCGCCGAAACGGTTGCCCTGCAGATCGTCAATTCCCGCAGCCAATTGCTCGTGCAGCGGGTGATCTTCGGACACGACAATCGGAATGAATCCACGATCTTCGGCAAGTTTCAAACGGACATGGCGATCGCGTTCGATTCCGGTGACCGCCACCCGCGCCCGGCAGCCCGGGCCAGTTCGGCGGCCATCAGACCGATGATGCCGCAACCAGAAACGACGACGTCCATTCCAGGCTGAATGTTGCATTTGCGATGGATCCCTTGGGCGACAACCGAAAGCGGTTCGACGACCGAGCCTTCGAGTGGTGTCAGGCCAGCGGCCAGCGGCAAACACCGCCCGACGTTCACAACCATCCGCTCGGCCATCGCACCGTCGCGATGAAATCCAAAGATCTTTTTTTGCCGGCAGTAATTCGGGCGACCACGGCGACAACCACGACAACGAGGATCGCCACAGCCCCTCATCGGAATGATGCAAACGACGTCACCCCGCTCCAAACCACCACGGCCTTCGGTGTTGGGACCAAAACCGATGATTCGACCGCTGACTTCGTGGCCGATTGTGCGAGGTCTTTCGACCCAATCGAAATTCGGTTTGCCCGTACTGGCACTGTTATCGGATCCGCAGATGCCCACGAACAATGGTTCGACAATGACCTCGTCTTCCGTCGGTGTCGGTAGCACGACATCTTCGACGGCCAAATTACGCGTGACCGAACCTTCTGGTTTGGCTGGATTGATGTATTCCCATCCGTTCAGACGCAACGCTCTGATTTTTTCTGTCAATGTGGAACTCCAACCGAATCAATAATTTGAAAGGTCTCGATTTTAATCTGCAACCCATTTTGTCGCGAGTCGGCAGCGGCGACATTTGGCGATTGGGGGTGGCTTGAATGGCTGCGGATGTTCAAAACGGAGGGGATTTGACCGGACACCGGTGTTTAACCTCTCATCGCGTCACTAAAATAGGAGCGGTAAGTGGTTTTCCACAGCCTTGCGTTTTGATTTTCTCCAGGCCTTCACCATCCAACCCGCTCGCGAACAATCTCATGAAAAAACGAACACTTGGTCATACCGGCATGGACGTAACGGTTCTCTCTTTCGGGGCATCCTCGCTGGGGGCTGAGTTTCGGAAGATTGATTTGAACGAAGCGATCAAGAGCGTTCATGTCGCGTTGGATCACGGGATGAATCTGATTGACACCTCGCCCTATTACGGACGCGGATTATCGGAGTCGTTGCTTGGGTTTGCCCTCGATGGAATCCCTCGCGACAGCTATTACCTGTGCACCAAACTGGGGCGATATGCACCAGCCCATTTTGATTTTTCGGCGAAACGGGTCAGGGAAAGCATTGATATCAGCCTGGAGAGAATGAGACAGGAATACCTCGATATCATTCTTTGTCACGATATCGAGTTCGTTGACCTTGCGCAGATCGTGGAAGAGACGATTCCTGAACTGCAAAAAATCAAAGCGGAAGGCAAAGTCAGGAACATTGGCATCTCTGGCTATCCAATGAAGATCTTCCAGGAAGTTTCCTCGCAAGTCGACCTGGATGTCATCCTGTCGTACAACCATTACACGCTGCAAAACACCATGCTGGCCGACATTGTGCGATGACATGAAATCCAAAGGCATCGGGGTCATGAACGCTGCTCCGTTTAGCGCGAGACTGCTGACCAATGCTCCCTTGCCAGCCTGGCACAAAGCGACTCCCGAGGTGCGTGAGATCTGCCGAGCCGCTGCCGATCACTGTTCCCGGGCCGGCGTCGATATCGCCAAACTGGCTTTGCAGTTTTCAATCGCCAACCCGGAGTTGGCGACCTGTATCACCGGTTCGGCTAACCCGGATCGCGTCGCTCAGTGGTGCCAGTGGGTCGAAGAGCCGCTCGATCAGCAGTTGGTCGAAGAAGTTCAGGCAATCCTGCGGCCGATCCACAACTGGTTTTATGTCGAGTGTTTGCCAGAAAACAGCGATCCCAAGTAAGCGTGCAGTGATCTGCAGGACTGGCGGTGAGATGCAGGACGGATGCCACAGGACGGATGCAGCAGAGTCAAGGCAATAAAAAAAGGCCGCTATCCGAAGATAGCGGCCTGATGGAGTCTTCTCACTAACCAGCTGTGGTTAGAACCGTTGAGAATTAGTCTTCGAAGTTCGAGTTGTCGACAACGATGCGATCGTTGATGCCAATCAGGGCTTCAAAGGTACCGTAGTCAGCGAGTGTTGGAGGTACGTCGGTGTACGCCGTGATTGCACCGGCGGTACCCGAACCACCACCGCTGTACCAGGAATCAACGAGGTCAGGAATCGAGTGAGTCGATCCGTCAGCGTAGGCAACCTGGATCAAGCTGGTGTGACGGCTGGACAAACCTTGTCGAGCTCGGTTGTAGTTGTTGTTCAGGTCGACGAGGTTGATACCACCCCAGCCTGAGAACAGCACGCCATTGGCGCCTTCGGCAGCAGGTGCCGTTGGATCACCCAGACCAGCGACGGCCCACAAAGTCGCACCATCAGCTTCTTCGAGGTTAACCGATTTACGAAGCGTATCGTAAACTCGTTCGCCGATCAGAATCGTGTTCGAAGTACCATCAACAAAAGCACCGAGGTTGACGCTTTTAACCGAGCAGAACGGGCCATTCGGTGAAGCACCGGTGTCGGGGTGCAGTTCTGAGTGACAGATACCCACGTTGTTCGACGCCACGTAACTGGCGGTTGCCAAGTTGACAACTTCAGCCGAGTAAGTGTCGCGACGTTTGTTGATTGGGCGGGTGCTGTCTGACGGGCACAGGAACAAGTCAACTTTTGACTCGAGAACGTTGATCACAGGAGCGCCGGTGGCCACGATTCGAGCTTGTGCCGTCGCGTTCCGCGGATCCAGAGTTTCGTAGGATTGAAGTTGCTCAACGTGGGGAGCAATCAAGGTCGTCCATGAAAACAACATTTCGGTTGTGTTCGATGCGGGGACGAAGTTCTTGGGATACGTGATACCACGTGGAAGCTTCATTCGGGCTGATTCAAAGTTCAGGCAGCCCAACGCCAGTTGGCGTAAGTTGTTTTGACATTTCGAGCGGTGCGCGGCCTCTCGAACCTGCTGGACTGCAGGCAGTAACATCCCAATCAGGATGCCGATGATCGCGATCACCACTAGTAGCTCTACCAGTGTGAAAGCCTTCCGCGAATTGTTAGTCATACGTCTGTCTCTCCGAAAGAAATGGAAAAAAAATAAAAAGGGGATCGGTAATGTGGAGTTGAATAAAAGAATCTGATGAAATGGGTACCCAGTTTTGCCACATTAAAGCATCTTAATGGCTATGAGTATAAGGACTCATTTCGGGAATTTCAAATGTCTGATTTTGGAAAATCGCCAAAAACATGGGCCCTCCACTCGAAAAATGGCGATCGAGCTCCGGTAAGGGGCAATTGACGTCCAGTAAATCCTGCCGCCCAGCATTGGCCCGTTGGGGCCAACTTGATTGTTCGCCTCGCCGCGGCAATCAGCGCGCCGTGTTTCCGTAAGGGTTTTGGCAATCAAACCGCCGATGTGCAGTGGTTGAATTCAGAGCCGATCTAGCGACCCCACCAAAAAAAAGGCCGCTATCTGAAGATAGCGGCCTGATGGAATTTTCCTGATTATCAGCGGTGAATTAAAACTGCTGAGAATTAGTCTTCGAAGTTCGAGTTGTCGACCACGATGCGATCGTTGATGCCGAGCAAAGCTTCAAAGGTACCGTACTCCGAGATGTCGATCGGTACATCGGTGTAAGAGGTGATTGCACCGGCGGTACCCGAACCACCACCGCTGTACCAGGAATCAACGAGGTCAGGAATCGAGTGAGTCGATCCGTCAGCGTAGGCAACCTGGATCAAGCTGGTGTGACGGCTGGACAAACCTTGTCGAGCTCGGTTGTAGTTGTTGTTCAGGTCGACGAGGTTGATACCACCCCAGCCTGAGAACAGCACGCCATTGGCGCCTTCGGCAGCAGGTGCCGTTGGATCACCCAGACCAGCGACGGCCCACAAAGTCGCACCATCAGCTTCTTCGAGGTTAACCGATTTACGAAGCGTATCGTAAACTCGTTCGCCGATCAGAATCGTGTTCGAGGTTCCGTCGATGAATGCACCGAGGTTGACGCTTTTGACCGAGCAGAACGGGCCATTCGGTGAAGCACCGGTGTCGGGGTGCAATTCTGAGTGACAGATCCCCACGTTGTTCGACGCCACGTAACTGGCGGTTGCCAAGTTGACAACTTCAGCCGAGTAAGTGTCACGACGTTTGTTGATCGGACGGGTGCTGTCTGACGGGCACAGGAACAAGTCAACTTTTGACTCCAGAACGCTGATCACCGGATTGCCGCCGGCAACGATTCGGGCTTGCGCCGTCGCGTTCCGCGGATCCAGAGTTTCGTAGGATTGAAGTTGCTCAACGTGGGGAGCAATCAAGGTCGTCCATGAAAACAACATTTCGGTTGTGTTCGATGCGGGGACGAAGTTCTTGGGATACGTGATACCACGTGGAAGCTTCATTCGGGCTGATTCAAAGTTCAGGCAGCCCAACGCCAGTTGGCGTAAGTTGTTTTGACATTTCGAGCGGCGCGCGGCCTCTCGAACCTGCTGGACTGCAGGCAGTAGCATCCCAATCAGGATGCCGATGATCGCGATCACCACTAGTAGTTCTACCAGTGTGAAAGCCTTCCGAGAATTGTTAGTCATACGTCTGTCTCTCCAAAAGAAATGGGGGAAAAATAAAAAGGGGATCGTTAATGTGGAGTTGGATAACGGAATCTGATGAAATGGGTATTCAATTTTGCCACATTAGGTAAGAGCTACAGTATAAAGCGTCGGCCCAGAAATTTCAAATAATTGCCAGCAAATGCCGAAAAAAGTATCTCGCAGCCACGCCGATAACCCGCATTTTCGTCCGCCTAAGGGGCTTAGCGGTGCCATTAGCGGTCAGCTGTCAGCTTGCCATCCAACCGCGCTAAGCTTTATCGGGTGTCTTCATTGGCTCCTCCAATTTGCACGCCAATTCGGTTCCGTCATTAATCCACGGTAACCAACAAATTTCGACACGGGCGGTTGTGTATTTCTTGATCGGTTGAAGTGCTTGGCACGCCTGGATCACCTGTTTTTCGTCGTCGGTTTCGAGCCAGCTGATTTTCTGGTCGATTTCCTTTGCTGAACTCACGAGTTTTTCAATTTCGGCGTCGATTTTTCGGGACTCAGCCGTGCTCCATTTAATGACCCGTGTTTTCTTTTTCTGGAGCAGTCGCAGGATCGCGTCGAACACGTAGCGGAACCAATAGCCGATTCGATTCTTCCAGCGGTTGCTTTTTAAGCTTCGGACATTTTGCAGAAGTTGTGCTCTTTGATCCGAGAATTCTTGTTTGACGCGTTCCCGAAACTGCGTCCGTGTTTCACCCGCTTTGGAATAAAGCTTCAGGTCACTGCACTGCCAAACCGGCATTGTTTCGTTCAAGTTCAAAAACTCTTCCAGCTTCGATTTTAATTTCCCCAACCGGTTTGCCTGGTCAAATTCCGTCGGGAGCGGAACGCGTCGGCAATCCCCTGGTAGAAACGTGACGATTTCTGGCAACTTCACAATTCGCCGAGCCGTTTCCCAGATCTCTTGGTCGTCTTCTCCACGGATGGAATTTGCGATCCGAATAGATTCCCGTTGTTCGTCGATGTTGTAATCCCGATCGCGAAACAGAACCGAACCGGTTCCCATCAGGGCGGCTTTGTAGATCAGTTGGGAATTGTCCGTTCCGCCTTCCAAGTTGGCGCGAAAGTAGATTTGATCATTCGAGGTTGGTTCACTTGCGGCGGGTTGTTCGATCTGAGTGGTCAGCCGTTCGGCGTGACTCGTTAGAACGCTGGTTGATTCCTCGATTCTTTCGTCTGCGGTCGCTTCGTTGGTTTCGGCAGGACGTCCTGGCAGCATCATCAGCTGTTGGCGAGAAAGTGGGCCACGCAAATAGGACATCGCCCATCGCGTCTCAAAAACCACGGGTTGATCCTGATGGACGTTATTCATCAGGAATACACGACTACCCAAACCTGCCAGCGTCTGCTCCATTTCAGCACGATTGAATTTCGATCCGGTCTGGGATGAAGCTCCTTCCAGGCCTTCCAGGACTCGCATTTTGTCTCTTTCAGTTTGCAGTCGTCCGAGGAACCAAGTGCCCGTATTCGAAAGGCCTTTGTAATCAAGATCCACGGGGTTTTGGGTGGCCAACACGCAGCCCAACCCGTAAGCCCGCGCCTGTTTAAGCAGCGTCAGCATCGGCTTTTTGGTCGGCGGATTTTTGACCGGCGGGAAATAACCAAAAACTTCGTCCATGTACAGGATTGCTCGCAGGCTTGACGTGCCGGCTTGATTTCTCATCCAGCTGACGACTTCATTCAGCAGGATCGTCACAAAGAACATCCGCTCCTGTTCGTCGAGGTGAGCAATTGAGACAATCGAAATGACAGGTTTTTTGCTGCTGCCGTCGCCGTCGGGATCGTCCGCAAACAGCATTTTATCAATATCCAGCGCCTCACCTTTGACCCAGCTTGAAAATGACGGCGACGCCAGCAGGTTGTTCAGCGTCATAGCCAAAACCTGTCGGTCTTTTTCCGGAAAGAACTCATCGACCTGCATCGCTCCAATGTGATCGAACGGAGGTGTCTTGATTTCGCGAATCAGGTCCTTCAGGTCAAGATCTTTCGCTTTCTTCCACGCATCGTTGAGGATGTTCGAGATCAGGATATGTTCGCGAGATCGAATGGGGTCGGCATCGATACCCAGCAGTGCCAGAATGCCGCTTGCCGCCGAACTGACACGGTCCAGCAACGCTTCGGAGTCGTTTCGGACGGCTTCACTGGGCGCGGAAAACGATTTCAAAATCGTGATCGGCCGGCCGGCGGTACTGCCTGGCGTGTACACTCGCATCTCGACGGTGTCGCGAAGTTTGCGAATTCTCTCGCCATCTTGGCCCCATTTGGCCAGCCCTTTTTTCCACGTTTCGGCTTGGTCGGTTGCATATTCCTCGGGGCTGACTCCCTTTCGCGCCGCTTGGCCCTCGTCGATCCAGGGGCGGAAATCGTCGGGGCTGAGATTGGGAAACGTCAGCAGCAGATTCGAGATATCCCCTTTGGGATCGATCACAATTGCCGGGACGCCGTCTAGCCCAGCTTCTTCCAGTAAACCAATGCACAATCCGGTTTTGCCACTGCCGGTCATGCCGACGACGACGGCGTGAGTACAGAGGTCTCGCGAATCATAGAGCAGCAAGTTTTCGGTTCTCGTTCGGTTGGCCAGGTCGTATTCCTTGCCCAAATAAAACTCGCCAGGTTTCTCAGAATACTGCATTCAACGACTTCCTCATGTTCGCGACCGGTGACAGATTGTAAGCTTTAGTTTATCGATGGCCGATCCGCGGCCAAGTATCCCAATACAACAGGCAAAATCCAACCCGTCGCCAGTCCCAACCCGCGAAGACTTCCATGAAGACCTTGTTCAAAAATGTGTCCGCCGTGCTCCCCGATGGCATCGTCGAAACGTCCGTGCTGGTGGACGGTGATCAGATTGTCGATCTCCAGGCTGCGATCCAGTCCGAGGTCGATCAAGTCGTGGACGGAGACGGGTTGTTTCTGCTGCCGGGAATCGTCGATGACCAGGTCCATTTTCGTGAACCCGGATTGACTCACAAAGAAGACCTCGCCCATGCCTCTCGAGCCTGTGCCAAGGGTGGCATTACCAGTTTCCTCGAAATGCCGAACACGATTCCCAACGCGACGACCCAGCAGCGACTCAATCAGAAACTGGAACTGGCCCGGCAGTCCAGCCTGGTCAATTACGGCTTTTACATCGGCGCGACGACGGACAACATTGACGATCTCAAAGCTGCCAGCCGAACCCCCGGAATCAAGATTTTCATTGGTTCCAGCACGGGAGATCTGCTGGTCGATGATCAGGCGGCCCTCGAGCGGATCTTTGCCGAAACCAGCCTGCCGATTTGTGCCCACTGCGAAGATGAATCCACGGTCCGTGCCAACGCCCAGAAATATGTCGACGCGACTGACGTGGCGGTGCATTCGAAAATCCGCAATCACGAAGCGGCTTTGATCGCGACCAGGCGGGCCATTGATCTTTCCACGCGACACCGGCACCCATTTCATGTCTTGCATGTTTCTACCGCGGATGAAATTCCGGTGATTGCGGCGGCTCCCGACTGGGTGACGGCGGAGGTCTGCCCGCACCACCTGTTTTTCAACGTCGACGATTATCAACGATTGGGATCGCTGGTGAAAATGAACCCTTCGATCAAAACGGCCGCCGACAATCAGGCGCTCTGGCAGGCCCTGCTTGAAGGAACGATCACGGTCATTGCCACCGATCATGCTCCGCATACGCTGGAAGAAAAACGGCAGCCGTATCCGAGTTGCCCGTCGGGATTGCCGGCCGTGGAAAACTCACTGGCATTGATGTTGAATCAGGTCCAGCTCGGCCGTTGCTCGATCGAGCAGGTGGTGAAATGGATGAGCGCCGAACCCGCGCGGATCTGGAATCTGAAAAACAAAGGCCGGATCGAAATTGGCGCCGATGCAGATCTGGTGTTGGTCGATCTGCAGCTGAAACAGACGATCCGGAATCAAGATCAGCAGACCAAATCCAAATGGAGTCCCTGGCACGGCACCGAGCTGACCGGTTGGCCGGTGGCCACGTGGGTGATGGGCCGGCAAGTCTTCGAAGGTCGAAACGGACAGTGTCAGTTTGACGATTCGCTCCGCGGACGGGAGATTGAATTCGAATCGCCTGCCCCAATTGGCTGAGGATAATTTTAGGTTCGTGGCCATTCGCTCCGCGAATGAGCGCAATTTCGCAGAGCGAAATGCCACGTAGCGCTCCGCCAGGCTGGACGACCGGTTTGGTGGACTACCGGTATCCAAACTGAACGGTCGCCGTGGTTGGTTGATCGCTGATTGCCCGCACCCAATACGCACTGAAGCCTGCTGGGAACACATGTTCCACGATTTGGCCGGGTTTTAAATCGAACGCCTGGTAGGGCATCCAGAGCTCGGTACCATCGACGTCGACCTCCAGTCGGATCGTGGCTTTCTCTGACGACGAAAGCATGACCAGCTTTTCATCGTACGCGGTCATCAAATAAGGGTCGGAGGGTCGGTTGGCTTGGACTGCTGTCTTGAACCAAGGTCCGCCAGTGCCACGGGGCTTGCCCAATTTCCAGAGGTCGTCCACCACACCCGCCCAAACGGCGGCCTTGCCGTCGGCGCTGCGAAAGATGTGGTCACTGTTGGTGGTTCCGTCAACGCCGGTAAAAAAGAGCAGCCCGCCGTGCGAACAAAAGTCATGAATGCTCAAATTGTGCGTCGCAATCGGTCGGATTTTAGCCATGCCTTGAGCATTTCTGGCTGGCAGTTCGTAAAAAGTGCCATCCACGTTGAGCAAGTCTCGCTCGGTCGCGACTTCGCGGCAAACCCGGGCAATCCCAAAGTCAATCTGCGGCTCGGCAATCTCAAGCTTCCTGTCAAACAGGGCAATTTCGTAAACTCGAAAATGACCTGGCTCTTTGGCAAGTATTCGTAACGACTGCGTTGTGATCGGCTGCTCAAGGGTAATTTCAATCTCGACCTGATGGTTGTTTCTGACTTTCCCGCCCGGAATGGTTGTCCATTGGTCGCCAGATTTGATCTGGATGTCGAAGTTCGACGCAGCATATTGAGCATCTCGTTTCCAGCCCGTGACAATCCATGCGCTGCGAAAAGACTTTGGCTTGCCCAGGTCGATTTCGATCGAGGCGGTATCGTCCCGCTCACTGATCCAGCGGCTGGTTTCATCCAGGCTACCGTCACACGCGAACGACGCCGAATAGTCCTGGTGAATGGAGCTTGCCGTGCAGGTCGCGTGGAGTGAAAGGCTTTCGCCCAAATAGTCTGCCAGCGATTTTTCTGCAGTCCCATTCGGACTGGCATTCGCAGCGCGACGATTTCGGGGCAGCCGGTATCGTTTTCCGTCTTCGATGATTAATACGGAGGCTGGGTCAACCTGAAAGGACCTCGACGGTTGGCGAACCGATCGAACCAAATTGGTAGCTACCTCGGGCTTGTTAACCGGGACCAGTTTCATCTCCTGATTCAACTCGTAATAGCTCGAATTGTCTCCGTCCAGATTCGACGCCGCGACGATTCCCAGTTGGTTATAGGCCAGGCTGCGCATCAGCCCAAACGTTGCGGCAGATGCTTCGGGTGAAGCGATGCCATCGAACATCGGATGGTTTGCGGTTGTCCGCCGGTCTCGATTGCGATACTGGAAATTGGCAGTCACGCCGATTGCCGCCTGCCTGTTCGTCAGACGAATCCAGGAACCTGTTTCCGCCTGATCAAAAATCAAATCGGCAACCGCCCCCGGTTCTACGCTGATTTCGCGGAGCATCTGCCATTGGTTGTTCCCCTGACGGTCGACCTCGACTGTAAAATGAATCGTCGTATCGGACTGATGATTCAGCCGTAATTGCCGGTAATCGTAACCGGCAAATAGAAACGGGTCGCTGGTTTGATTGGCTTCCAGACTATCTCGCAACCAGACGTTGCCACGACCGATCGCGGGTCCCAGCCGATCCAAATTTTCGGGTTCGACGAACCAGAGGTTCGAGTTCGATTGTTTCGGAGCGGCTTGTTTGGCTTTGAACGATCGTTGATTGAGAAATTCCGCTTTGGCGGAATCGTCACACCCCATCACGATCTTGTCGTTCCACCGGCAGAAATCACCGATGACTTTCAAATAGTTGCTGCGCGGTTGGATTCCGGCTGAATTGGACCGAGAAAATGTTTTCGGAAAACGCCAGAACGTGCCGTGCATGGTCGCCAGTAAATCCGTCTCGCCAATCTCGCGAATCCGTGGCCATTCGGTATTCCAGCCGTGCGCACCGTCGTAGCTGTGACTGGCTTTGGGTAATCGGTAGTAATGCCATTGTTGGTCTTCCAGCAATGCCAGGATCAACGACTTGGCATCCCAACCCATCGCCCAAACTGGATCGGAGTCGGAGCCGCCTTCGATTCCGCCGGGGCCGGTAACCTCGGTGAATTGATTGCGTCGAACCAATTGCCAATCGCCGATGCCAAACCACTCAGCCAACGCACCCGATGCGACGGTTGGGTCCTGTTTGGCCGCACTGCCGTGTTCTCCGTTGTTGGCATAGATAACACGTCCCTGGCTCGAATACAGCCCTTTGCCGTGGTAGCCCGGAAGCTTGCTGGTGACGCCGGTGGGCGGTGCGTTGGCGTTCCCGTCACGAATCAAGCAGTTGACTTCGAGCGAGTTCAGATCGACTTCGTAGAGTCCTTCCTCCATTGTGGCGTAGTAGACTTTGTTGGCTGGATCTGTCAGGTGCCGGGCGTTTCCAGTTAGCCGTCCAAACATCCGACTTGGCGGAATGGTGCGAATGTTCTTGTCGGCATCGATCAAGTAAGGCCCGATTAACAGTTGGTTGGATTCCTGGTGGATCATGCGGTTGGCGGGCGTGCCGCCAACGCTATTTGCAAAGATCAGCTGCGCGGGTTCGTCGGGCGCAATTGCGTTAAAGGTAATTCGGTAGAGTTTGTCCGAAGATCCACTGGGTTGATGTGGCGCGTAAGTCACGGCCCACAAATCGTCCTGCCAAACAACCAACGCACCCGTGCCGCATTCGCTTTCGTCATTCCACATTGTGAGATGCGGATAGACTCCACTGATTTGCGGTTTCGTATCGCCGGGTTCTTGTTGCTGCGACGTTGGGGGCTGCGCTGTGGAAAGCTCATCACCCAAGCCGCGTTTTTTCATCTGGCTGGAAAACCATCGAAGTTTTGCAGCGATCCCTTGGTCCAACGAAAGGGGAGACAGGCGGTTGGCGATAATCCGGAGAAGATTGGGCCGCACAGGTGCCTGATCCGCGCCTGGAATGACCGGCGTGTTCAAGAAGAGGACCAGCATCAACATCAAAGCAGGCGTTGTTTTCATGATTCAAATCCAAATTACCTGATGGCTCATGTCGCGACCCAACATCCAGCGGCCAGAATTGTCAGACCAACGGCCAGCCAATCCCGGCCCGACCAGACATCGCTGCGGGAATGGAATCTCACGAAATCCAGCAACGCGCCTGTCGGGCAACCGTAACGGCAATACGCCATCGGCACAAACAGCGACGCAATCAAGCCAACTACGGCGACGGAGATGGTTGCCCAGCCAGCAATTCGAAACACCCAGGCATCAAACGGCTCGATGTCGACCAGGCTAAAACCGAGGCCGGTCATGGCAACGGTCAGACACCAGGTCAGCAGCAGGACTGGAATCAGAGTGAGCGCTCTTTTGAGGCGTCGTGATAGACGCAATTTCCACGGCAAACGATTTTTGATTAATTGCTGCACCGCACCGTGCGGACACAGGTGCGAACAGTAGACATTGCGACGGGTCGTGATCGGAATCGCGAATGCGGCGAGCGAAAGCAAAACCAGTCCAACCGCGTTGCTCCATGGAATTCCATTCTGAGCCCAGCCGACCAGCATCGCTTGCGAAATCATGTCGCCGTTGACCAATCCGAGGTAGCCAATCAGTATCAGCTGAAATCCGACGCGGACCAACTTTCTACCCCGCAGCGACGTGAAAGCAATGATCACTCCTGCCAGGATGACAGCAAGCGTTCCCAGATCCCGTGGCCGGATTCTGACGCCCAGCAGGCCGGCAGTCGAGGCTTGCCGATTCGCTTGGTCGTTTTCGTGCTGATCAACAAAATTTTGGGCCGCTGCAATGACGCCGCTGGCAACCGCCTGGCTGGTCATGGTTGCACCAGAAACCCCTTCAATTCCAGCGTCCTCCAGGTCGATCGCCGCAATTTGTTCGAGTGTTTGGCCGTCAAATAGCGATCGGAAATAAAGATCGTCACGAACATAGGAAACGTAGGGTTCGTTGTCGTAGGATCTGCCAAGCTGAAGCCCGATCACTTGTTGATGGTTGTCCAAGCCAATTCGGGTTTCGGTTGGCCCCTGAAAACCGATCAGGTTGTCCGCGGCGGGCGACGTCCGGGCGAGCGAACCAAGTTCTTTTCCCGACGAATCCGAGACTCTCCACAAATTGCCCGACTGGATGATCGATTCGGCAGACGGGAAAAACTGCTTCGCGTCTGCAACGGTCAATGGTTCGGGGAACCGGAGCGAAGGCCGGCCACCGCTCAAGCGGTAGACAATCGATTCGCGGATTGCGAGGCTGGTCAAGGTCGCCCCCGAAACACTGTCGACCGAGGTCGATTGGGCGGCTTGCTGCCAACTCAATCCTCGAAACGAGTCGAGAAACCGACCATCCTCGATGACCTGTTTCAGGTGGTCGCGAGTATCACCACTGGAGAGGATCGTCACGCCGGCGATTTCGTCAGTTTCGGTGAATGCGATCAGGCAATTCGTGGGTCCGGAAAATCCGATGATGTGATCCGCATCGGGGGAAGTCGTTAATACGTAGCCCAGCACTTCGCCGGTTCCGTTAAAAACGTTTTGCGTACCTCGACCCGATCCCGCGGCCGAGACCGATTCAGCGGTCGGAAAAAACGTGAGCAGTTGTTCCACTTCAACGGGCGCGCTGGACGCATCGTTTGGGCGAGCTGCCAACTGCCTGTGTTGGAATCGGATTAGCACGAGGATCACGACAAACAGAGAGACTCGGGCCAGGTGAATTCCCATTCGACGCCAGCGACGTGGGGTCGACGAGGTCACTTTTGGGCTTTCCGGATTTGCACGGCATCGGCATGAACCGTTCCGCCGGAGTTGTTGGTCGACAAGGTGACGGAGATTGTTTCGCCAGCTTGCAATTCGAACTGGCCCAGCGAGACAAACCCGTCGTCGTCCGGTGGCTGTTTCATGTTGACGGTAAGTGCTTTGGATTCGGCTTTGGTTTCGATGCTCACCGGAACCTGGTCGCCGCGGTTCTCGTGGGGCTGATAGGCCAGCCGGATTTGATAGCGGCCTGCATCGGGCACGGTCGCTTCAAAACCAATGGAAGCGTTTGAGCCGGCGCTGGCGTAGAGGTAATTCCAGCCAACGTACCCCTTGAGTCCTGTCCCGGAGGTCCATTTTCCCGTTTTTTTTGCCTGTTTGTCGTCGACGATCAAGCCATCCAGTTTGGCCGGATCAAGTCCGCTTAAGGGCGCGGGCGGTCCTGTCGAGCTGGCCAGCGGGAGCGAATCGCTCGGAATCGTGAGCGGATCGTCGACTGAATTTCGGTAGGCCTTGCCAGGCAGTTTTAGTAGTTTGTCCATCTCGTTCCAGTATTGCTCGTACACGTCGCGCGGATCGCATTCGCGCTGAATGCAAATACTGGCGGCGCGGCCGACGACTTCGCCCATCATCCCGCACGTCTTCATCACGCGCGTCGTGCCGAGTGCTTCATGGGTGACGCTGATGCAGCGACCGGCCATAAACAGATTGTCGATGTTGCGTGAATAAAAACACCGATAGGGGACTGGGTAGCCAAAATTGCGGTCGATCCGTTTGTCATGTTCGGCAATCGAGATGAAAGGATTGTCCGGGAATTTTTGGGCGAATTGTTTCTTCGGATAGTGCAGATCGATCGACCAGGTACTCGGAACACAGCCATCCTTGAACGCACGTTTGCTGACGATGTCGTCTTGATTTAGCACGATATCTCCCATCAGGCGACGAGATTCGCGGGGCCCGCCAATGTAGGCGATCCAGGTCAGGAATGCCGTTTTGTGCTTTTCGGCCCCATCGCGATTTTTCATCGCGTTGAAAGCACCATAAACGGCTCGCAGATTCCAGTCGCGAATCGACTCGGCTTCATCGATCGGATCTTTGTCGAATCCGCCCTCCCAAAACCACTGGCCATGGTGGTCGCGTGGGTAGGGAAAATCCTTCATCGTCAGGTCGAGCGCCCACGGCGTTTCGGGAAACGAGACCGGTTGTTCACCTTCATCCCAGGCCCACATATTGCTCATTCCCATCCGGCCCGTGGGAGTCATGTCCCAATCGGCCTTGGCCAGGAAGCCGATCGTGCCGTGGCCGGTGCAGTCGGCGAACAAGCGGCCGTTGAACCGCGTGTGTTCGCTGGTGCGCGTGTCGAAAGCGTGAACGGCAACGAATTCGATTGTCTTCGGTTTCGACTTTGTAGGCATGGTGGTTCAGGAACAGATCGATGTTGGGTTCGGCCCGAACGATCGCTTCTTTTTTGGCGTCTTCGAATTCCTCGTAGGTGCCTGGAGATTTGGTGGCGTGATCGCAGAATTCTTCCACGATCTCACCGATGCGCGGATAGTTACCGCGGCGGATGAGGCCCATTGACCAGACCCGGACTTCGCTGGAACCATTTCCGCCCAACACGGGTCGATTCTGAATCAACGCGACTTTGCATCCCATTCGGGCGGCCGACAAAGCCGATCCCAGTCCGGAATAACCTCCGCCAACGACCACGAGATCATATTTCTTGGAATCGGTCGGGGCGTCCTTCAGGCCCAGCATTTCGCGGCGCCATTTTGCCAGCACGGCTGAGTCATTGGGTGGTGATTCCGGTGATTTGGAAAACAGGATTGCATCACAACGACCCTCGAACCCGGTCAAGTCATGCAGCGAGATTTTCACGTCGAGTTGGTCGATCTGAATCTTGCCACCATCATGCCAGAACCAGTCGCGGCCTTGGGTGCCAAAAGTCTGTGAGATCGGTTGATCGTTGACGAGGACCTGGAACCGGCCGGGCTGGCCCGGCGCAGACCATTGCGCCACCCAGTCTTTGGTTCGTACGAAAACGTGGTACTCACCCGGTTCGGGAAACTTGATCCGTGTGGTGGCATCATCGACAGGGCGTCCCAGTCCATGAGCCAGCAAATAGGGCGAGCCCATGTTGTCAATAAACTGGGTATCCAGTTTCCAACCGCCATGGTTTTCAAAGCTCTCTGCTTCGAGCAGAAGTTGTTGGGCTTGGGCGTGAAAGCAGAAGCCCAGAATCACAGTGGCGAAAAACAGCAGGCGCGGAATACTCTTCATGGTGGAAGCTCGGCGGTTGGTTAAAATAGGTGGCCGTGATTCGAATCTCTTTCCGACCAGTCTAATCGGGAGCGGACCAATCGCTCAACGGTTCGAGGTGGATCTCCGGTTGGCTCCCGCTAATCGCGGTGATTTCTTCAATTTTTTGGGAAACGCTCGCTGGGTCGACATGCATTCCGATGGAGAATTCGAGTTCGGCGGAATTGCCCGGGGCCAGGTTGACGACTCGTCCGTGCTGTTCTTCAAAGCTGCGAGGGTTCGGAAAGTTGGTTCCCGGTTCCAGCCCGCAGACGTAGCCGTCATTCAATCCGACGGTGTTTTTCCAAAGCGTGAAACAAGGCAGGTGTTCTGATTGATAACGGATGCTTGCACCCAGAGATTGGTCTGAATTGGTCAGTAAGACCAACGATCGATGCTCCGCGTCCGAAGCCAGCTCGAAGAAATAGACCTCTTCCGCGAAGCGTCCGTCGGGGGGGCCGAGCTTGTTCCAGTTGGCGATGCCTTTTGCCGCGTGTGCGTTCCTCGGTGCGATCCGTTTCGCCGGTGCAAAAAATTTCGCGCCGTCCTCCAGCAGCGGGGGTCCAAAATTGTTGTGATATAGCATCTGAAAACTAGATTGCCGGTCGGAGCAGTTGGTTACCGTATCCTGAATTTCGATGGCTTCGGAATCCAGTTGCATTGAAATGCGGGACTTCAACTGCCAGCGATGAAAGTGAAATCGGTGTTCATGGACGATGCCTGTCGCCGTAATCTTGCCTGCGTCTTCGTCGATCGAAACGCTGATTTCAGAGGCCGGCAGGTTGGCGATTCTTCCATGCAACGGCCAGACCAATCGCCCCTGACTGTCAAATTCGGGCGCCCCGTTGCTGGCCAAACCACAGCGGACCGAAAGTTCATCAAAGCCATCCAGCCATCCCAGTCCGCCGGGTTCGTCGATCGGCACATACATCGGGTGGATCGGACCGGCGACGGGCGAATTCCAGCCGAACCGGACGCCCGCATGTTCCGCTTGCCAGATTCCCATCCCGCGCGTCGGGAGCAGAATCAGTCGTTTGTTGCCGCAATTCAGAATCAGCAACTGGACGCCTTTGTTCTGGCCGAGATTCAATTCGCGTAATTCGAAACCCAGCGAATCGGTTCCTCCGGATTGGGGCGGCACATTGGGGGCATCGTCGCAAAGATCAAACTGTTTGCTGGCCATATTTTTGATTTCAATCGGGGAACGAGGATTCTGCGGGCTTGTTTCGCGAGTTTTCAGGGATTCGCATTTTTCAACGTGAATTAGTTGCCAGTCATGGTCAAAAACCTTAAAACGTTGGTTTGAATTTTATCGATGTTACCAGTCCGTTACGCAGGATTAAAGTAAAAGCCCATGGCCACGTCGACTCCCGTTTCCAAAGATAACGTCAGCCAGATTCTCGAACAGGCGCTCGATGCAGGAGGCGGACTGCTTCGGTTGACACCGACCTGGGTGCCCCGCAGTTTTTTGCATCCGGGAAAACGGATTCGTCTGCACCCCGATGATTACTATGCCATGGGAGCCGAGCGGGGCGGGATCGACGAACGCTGGTTTGCCAGCACGACCGAATGCGCCAATGAAAACCGGGAAGCCACCGAAGGACTCAGTTTTTGTCTGTTCGAAGGCCAGCACTTTTCTGTTACGTGACGCGGTCGACGAAGCGGGGACGCGACTGATCGGACCGGCGATCTGGGAGAAATATCAGAAATGGCCGGTTTACTCAAAGTTTTTCGACAACATGGGCCCGATTCCTCATCACATGCACCAAAGCCAGGAGGATGCCGCACTGGTCGGGCAGGAAGGCAAGCCGGAAAGCTATTACTTTTCGCCCCAATACAACAACTGCGACAACCATTTTCCCTACACGTTCATGGGACTGGAGCCCGGAACGACCAAGGATCAATTGCGCAAGTGCCTCGAAAACTGGGACAAAGGCGAAAACGGAATTCTTGATCTCTCCAAAGCTTACCGGCTGAAGCGGGGAACGGGCTGGCTGATTCCGCCCGGCGTCCTGCACGCTCCCGGCTCGCTGTGCACTTACGAACCGCAATGGGGCAGTGACGTGTTCGGCATGTTTCAGAACATCGTCGAAGGGCGCTATGTGCCCTGGTCGTTGCTGGTCAAAGATGTCCCGCCAGAAAAGCACCAGGATCTGGACTTTATCATCGGGCAACTGGATTGGGAAAAGAATGTCGATCCCAGTTTCAAGGATAACAACTACCTGGAACCGATCGTGGCCAACAGCGGCAATGGCTGGGTTGATCGCTGGATCGTGTATGGCACGGTCGATGGGCAGCAGCTGTTTACCGCTCGGGAATTGACGGTCGATCCGGGTGCCAGTTGCACGTTGAAAGATCCCGGGGCCAGTGGCTGGATCACCGTGCAAGGCAAAGGCCGCATGGGCGCCCTGGATCTGCAAACTCCCGTGATTATTCGATACGGCCAAACCACCGAAGACGAAGTATTTATCTCCTACGAGGCAGCGACAGCCGGAGTGCGAAATCGAAAACACCGGTTCGGAGCCGCTGGTTGGACTGCGGTACTTCGGACCCGATACCTGGGACAGTGTGCCCGCCGTGGGCGACTACAAGAATTGATTCGTCGCCGGCCATCCAATTGGCCGTTGAGTGACGAAGGCTGTTTGCGACAAAACTTAAATCACGACAAATAAAGGACACTGATGAAAAAACCCAAACTTCACAACGCGATGTGGCCGGGACTGGTCGGCAAAGGAGACGAAGAAGGCCAGGAGCCGCCGATCAGCCTCGAACAAATGCTCGACTTGACCGCAGCCGCCGAAGTTGACGGTCAAAAATTCGATGGCATTGATTACTTTCTTTTCTTGCCACACACCGATCCCGATGCGACCGACGAGGAGTTGAAAGCGATCGCCGATTCGATCGCCAGCCGGAATCTGGTCGTCGGCTCGTTGGTGGCCCCGGTCTGGCCCGGCACCGTCGGCGACAGCGCGATGGGTGACAAGGAAGCCACCGACAAATTTTTGTCGGCCGTCGAGAAGGCCTGTCGGATCGCCAAAGTCTTCAACGAACATGGCGTTCGCAAGTACGGCGTGATTCGAATCGATTCGGCCGAATTCGGTGTCGATAAATGGCGGGAAGATCCCAAAGCCAACACGACGAAAATCGCCAACACGTTCAAGGAAGCCGCCAAGATCGCCGCAGACCATGGCGAACGACTGGCCGCCGAAGGCGAAATTTGTTGGGCCGGCATGCATTCCTGGAAGGACATGCTGGACTTGCTGGAAGAGGTCGGCATGCCGGAAACGGTTGGTTTTCAAGCCGATCTGGCCCACACTTATCTGTACCTGATGGGCTACAACGCGCCCGAACATGCGTTGTTGAAGGAGGGCTACACCGACGAAGAGTTTTGGGCGGCCTACAAAACGATGACCGATAAACTTCGTCCCTGGACGATCGATTTCCACGTCGCCCAGAACGACGGGGAAGTCCACGGTGCCGGTGCGCACGACAAAACCGGCAAGCATTGCCCTGCCGACGATCCCAACGGCAAACTCGATATCACGAAGTGTTCGGGCTACTGGCTGGAAGGCGCCGCCGATCGCGGCATCGAACATATCTGCTGGGACGGTTGCATGTTCCCCAACGCGATGCTCGAAACACCCGACACCTGGAACACGATTCTCGATGCCGATGATCAAAGTGCGAGAAGCACACGGCTGGGACTAGTTGAACGCCAGTTGTTGAACCAGGAATTCGAAACCGCTAAACCTGAACAACTGAAAACTGATACAACTGAAAATAAATAGCGAGACAGCATGAGCAAAAAAGAGTTACAATATCGGCATGATTGGTTACGGCTTCATGGGCAAAGCCCACACCAACGCCTACGCCACGGTTGGACATTTTTTTGAACTGCAGCACCAGCCGGTGCTCAAAGCGATCTGTGCCCGGAACGCCGAAGCGGCCCAGGAATTTGCGGACAACTGGGGATACGAGTCGATCGAAACCGATTGGCGAAAACTGATCGAGCGAGACGATATCGATGCGGTCGATATTTGCGTGCCCAACAATCTGCACAAGGAAATTTCGATCGCTGCGGCCAAGGCCGGCAAGATGATCCTGTGCGAAAAACCGATCGCCATGAACGCCGCCGAAGGCGAGGAAATGTGCCAGGCGGTTGAGCAGGCCGGTGTGCCGAACATGGTCTGGTACAACTACCGCCGCGTTCCTGCGGTGACGCTCGCCAAGAATATTATCGACAGTGGCAAACTGGGCCGGATCTTTCACTACCGGGCGAACTTTCTGCAGGACTGGACGATCGCCGAAGACCTGCCGCAAGGTGGTGCCGCACTTTGGCGACTGGATGCCAATGCTGCCGGCAGCGGGGTGACCGGCGACCTGCTGGCCCACTGCATCGACACGGCGCTCTGGCTCAACGGCAGTATCACCGACGTCACCGCGATGACCGAGACGTTCGTCAAAGAACGGATGCACAACGAAACGGGCAAGAAGGAACCGGTCAGGATCGACGACGCCTGTGCGTTCCTCTGCCATTTCGACAATGGATCGTTGGGGTTGTTTGAGTCGACTCGATACGCCCGCGGACACAAAGCGCTTTACACGTTCGAAATCAACGGCGAACACGGCTCGCTGAAATGGGATTTGCACGATCTGCATCGGCTGGAGTATTTCGATCATCGCGACGAGGGCCCCATGCGCGGCTGGCGAAGTATTCATGTTTCCGACGGCGATCATCCCTACATGGGCAACTGGTGGGTCCCCGGACTGAATATCGGTTACGAACATAGCTTCGTCCATCAGGTCGCCGATTTCATCAAGGGACTCGAAGAAGGCAAGCCGGCTGCGTCCGACGTTCCGAGACGCGTTGGAAACGCAGAAGGTTTGCGACGCCGTGTTGAAGAGCGGCAAGACGCACAGCTGGGAAATGGTTTGATTCTCGTGTTCGGTGATTGCGGCTATTGAGCTTGATCGCCAGCGGTCGGTGCCCTGTTTTTATTTTCACGTTTTGGATCGCCAGTTTCCGGTTTCCCGGAGTGTTGTGAATACAGGTGGTAGGCGCAATCGGGGCCTACCATTTTCATGGCCAGTCTGGCTGGTATTTTGATGCCCTGGGTCATCACCAGCTTGCGATATTTGTATTTCCGTCGAATTTCTGCCGAAAGGGCATCCTCAACGGGTTTGGCTTTTCGGTTCATCGTTTTGATGCTCCCAGAATTTGAGCTTTTCGTTGTTCGCCGACCGACGCAACCCTGGCTCATTTTATCATTCGGATCCTGTTCAGGCTTATTTGATTTGGCTTCATGAATTGTTTTGCGCACGCTCTGCCGCACCTGGATGATCCCTACATGGCGGTCGGTGTCTGTTTGCCCGATTGGCTGTCGGCCTTCGACCGGAAATGTCGGGTTCGGGAAAAGAAAGCCCAGCCATTTACGGGACACGAAGACCAGATCGTCGCGACGGTTGCCAGTGGAGTTGTTCGTCACCATCAGGATGACGATTGGTTTCATCGGACTCCGAGATTCAATCGAGCTGATCCTGGCGTTTGCCGTCGAGCTGCGAGATCTGTTGGGTAACGAGTTGTCCATGCGGCCCAGTTTTGTGGGGCATGTGGTCGTCGAGATGTTTTTGGACGACCATCTCAGTCGGCTTCACCCGGGCAAGCTGGAGTATTTCTATCAGCAGCTCGAAATCGTGGACGCGGCTTCGATTGAATCCGCCGTTAACCGTTTCGCCAGCCGTCCGACCGATAAACTGGTGAAGGCCATCGAGCGATTTCGTGAAGCCCGGTTTCTGTTTGACTATCGAACCGATGAAGGGATCGTCTATCGCATGAACCAGGTGCTTCGTCGCGTTAATCTCAGCGGACTGGATGAGGCGATTTTTCAGTGGCTACCCGGCGCCCGGCAGCGGGTTTATAATCATGCCGCTGAGTTGTTACCCGATTATCCAATGACCGTCTGAGGGTTGTTCGGACCGTTCGAAGATCCAATTGCACCGCAGGAAATCATGACCAAGACAATCGAATCGAAGTCAGGAATCGCGTTGGGAGTCGTCCCGACCCATTTAAAGTTTGTCGGCGGCCTGGTGCCGGATGAGAACGGACGCATCCCACGGGACGCCGATGGAAACTTGATCGTCGTTGCCAATTTGAGAACCTTGTGCGAACAGTCGCCGGTGCGGATCGACTGCGTGCAGATCCCGTCGTTTCCCGGGTTGAACGAGGACGACGTTGCCGAAATGGTGGGCGGGCTGAAGGAACTGGGGTTGGCGGTCCACTACATTCTGATGGTCGGAGGTGCGGATCCGATGAGTCCCGACGATGAAGATGCGGTCGTCGCCATGCTGGTGGAGGGGCTCAAAGTCGGCGGAGAAGTATGGCATCGAATCGGTGTCTTCGACGTCGATCGAGGAGTGGATGAAAGCGGGAGCGACACGCAAGGATGGCGCGGAGTTTCGACGCCGCCGTGGCCCAAAATGTAAAGGTCCATACCCGAGCCGTCAACGAATCGGGGGTTAGCAACATCAGCTCGTGGAATATCGAATTTTTGCGTGGCGGCGAGTTTCAGACGTTTACGGATATTGGTCGATGTTGGAAATTTGTCAAAGCAGCCAACGAATCGCTCGGCAAGAACTTTTTCAAAGTTCTGGTCGACGCGGCGCATTGCGGTGACTCGGATTTGAGTATTCCTGAAAATGAAGCGTTGATTCAGGAAATCGCCGCTGCCGGGGCTTTGGGGATCTTTCACGCATCGGCGAAAACAACGCGAGGATGCCTGACGACCGATGACGGTTGGATTGGTGCGTTGATGGCGGCCTGTGCCAAAACGGGGAATTTAAAAACCGTGTTCGTCGAGGCCTTCCATCATCAGGATCCGGCACTCGAGGGTTTGCGGAATCTTGATCCGGGACACGGCATCGACACACGTGATGGACGGACCTACGACCAATTGGTGATGGATGGTCTGGCCGATACCGGACATCGGTTGAATAATCTGAAAGCCCGAGGCATGCTTTAAACGATCTGGTCAGTCGGCCCTTAACCGGCTGAACAGATTCATGTCGTGATACTGCCCGTCCCAATAACCATATTGGCGCATCAGGCCTTCTGGCACAAATCCCGATTTTCGTCAACACGCGTTCAGACGCCAGATTGTCTCGATGGGTAATCGCCTGAATTCGGTTGATTTTGGAAACCAGGCCGTGTTCGAAAGCGTAATCGACGATCGCCCGGGCAGCCTCGGTTGCAAAACCGTTTTGCCAAAACGCCGAAGCCAGATCGTAGGCCAGGTTGGCTGAGTGATATTTCAATAGATACGTGTCAAAACAGCAGACCCCGATCATCTCGTTGGTTTGTTTCAGTAGGATTCCCCACCGCACGCCCTGATCGTTTTGAAACCAGTGCGTGAAATTGTTGATCAGGTTTTGAGCCTGCCGCAGATCCGTGAGCGTTTGCAGCTCCGAAAACCGGGTGACTGCCGGATCCGAATAGATGCGAAACACGGCGTCGGCGTCTTCCGGGTGGACAGCCCGCAACAGCAGTCGTTCGGTTTCGAGTCGTGGGATGGACTGCATCGGGATTGGCTCAACTTGCGAAAGGGCTCGATGATCTGCGTTGTTTCTGAGATGGAGTTGTCTGGGATTTGTCGGGGCGGCCGTAACCGTTAAGTGGCCGATTGAAGCCCACCATTCGCCAACTTCGTACATTATCGCCCACCGGGTAACTTTTACCACCGGCTGCTACGGATGATGATATAATCGATTGCCTCGCAACTCATGATGAATTCAAAAACAAACGGCAGAGAGTCCAACTTGTTACGTCAGTACCGAATCGTCGCCCGTTTTGTGATGATGGTTGTCTCCGCGGTCTCGCTGGTTCCCGGAGTCTCCCGCGCACAGGAAATCGACTTCGTCCAACAGATCAAACCGATTCTTTCGGATCGTTGTTTCATCTGCCATGGTCCCGACAGTGAGCAACGTCAGGCAGGGTTGCGATTGGATCGGGAGGAAGATGCCCAGTTTGTGTTGTCCCCCGGCGACCCGGATGACAGTGAGTTGCTGCGACGGATCTGTTCGGATGACCCGGACGATATCATGCCGCCGCCAGACTCCAAGCTTTCGGTGACCCAGGCGGAACGGGAGGTGATTCGAAAATGGATTGCTCAAGGGGCCAAATGGGAACAGCATTGGTCGTTCGTGGCGCCGGTTAAACGACCGATTCCTCAGCCCCAACATCCGGCGGCGGGCGGCAACCCGATTGATCATTTTGTGATCGATCGGCTGGAGACGGCAGGCCTCTCCCCTGCACCGCTGGCTTCCAGAGGAAAACGACTCAGACGGGTCACATTTGATTTGACGGGGCTGCCGCCGACGCTGGAAGAACTCGATGCATTCTTGAACGACGATTCCCCCGACGCCTATGAGCAAGCGGTCGATCGGCTGCTGGCTTCCCCTCGTTTTGGCGAGCGAATGGCCTCAGACTGGCTCGATGTCGCGAGGTACAGTGACACTTATGGTTATCAGGTCGATCGCGACCGATTTGTTTGGCCGTGGCGTGACTGGGTCGTTCGGGCATTTAATCAGAACCTGCCCTACGATCAGTTTGTGATTGAGCAAGTGGCCGGCGATTTGCTACCTAACCCGACCGACGACCAGATTTTGGCAACGACTTTCAATCGTTTGCATCCCCAGAAAGTCGAAGGCGGCAGTGTCGAGGAGGAATTTCGAGTCGAATATGTCGCCGACCGTTCGCAAACAGTTGCGACGGCATTCATGGGGCTGACCGTAGAGTGTGCGCGTTGTCACGACCACAAATACGATCCGATTTCGCAAGCCGAATATTACAAACTGTTCGCGTTTTTTAATAACGTTGATGAAGCGGGTTTGTATTCGTTTTTCGACGCGGGGGCGATACCCAGCCCTTCGTTGTTGCTGATGGATCAAGGGCAAAAACAGGCACTCCGCCAACTCCATGCCAATCTGGGCGCGATCCAGGGGGAACTCGATCAGGCGTTTGCGGAATCAAGGCAAAGATTTGATCATTGGATCGAACAGTTGGCGGCTGGTGAAATCGAACCGCCCCAGCCTTTAATTCCGGGTATGGCCAACGAGGCCGATTTTTCAAAAACCAGTAACGCTGGCAATCAGTTGGTCGATGGACCCGGCGGTATGCCGGCCATTCAGCTGACCGGGGATGATGAAGTCAAACTGGACGCTGGCAGCTTTCGGCGGTACCAGCCGTTTTCGATTGCCGCGAGGATCAAGGTTCCTGAGCAGGCCGACGGCCGGCCGATCGATCGGAATGTGATTTTTCACCGTAGTCGTGCGTGGACGGATTCGGCCAGTCGTGGATATCAGTTGTTGATCGAAGACGGTCGATTGAAAGCCTCGCTGATTCACTTCTGGCCCGGCAACGCAATTAGCGTTCGCACCACCCAGCCGATCCCGGTCGATCGCTGGAGCCACGTGACGATGACTTACGATGGCAGCAGCCAAGCCAGCGGGATTTCGATTTTCGTCGACGGAGTTTTGCAACCCGTTGACATCATTCGCGACAACTTGCAGAAAAAGATCGTGGGTAGCGGTACGGACAGGCTGGTCATCGGTGCGAGGTTTCGCGATCGTGGTTTTACCGACGGACAAGTAGCTGAACTCAAAGTGTTCGATCGTCGTTTGGCCGAAATCGAAGTCGCGCAACTCAATGACGGGTTGTCGCTTTCGAAGCGGATTGCTGAAATTCGGAGCTCAGGCCAACCTGGTTTCGACCGACAACTGTTTGACTACTTCGCCGCGAGTTTTGACGAAGACCTTCAGGCCCAATCCAAGCGGCTTGTCGAGGCCCGTGCAAAAGTCGCCGACATGATTGATGGGCAGCGGGAAATCATGGTCATGCGGGAAATGGAACAGCCGCGGCCGACGTTTTTGCTGGCACGAGGAGCTTACGATGCGCCGGCGGCTCCAGTCGTCGCTGGGACTCCCGCGGTGTTTCCGGATCTCGATCGAACCGGCGATCGGCCAGCCAATCGGCCAGCCAATCGGCCAGCCAATCGGTTGGATCTGGCGCAGTGGCTGACCAATGGCCGACATCCGTTGACGTCGCGGGTCGCCGTTAATCGTTTTTGGCAGCTCTGTTTTGGCCAGGGACTCGTAAGGACGCCCGAGGATTTTGGCAGCCAAGGCGCGCCTCCGACGCATCCCGAGTTGCTGGACTGGTTAGCCGTAGATTTCCAGCAGGACTGGAATATCAAACGCGCGATGAAACAGATCGTGATGTCGAGAACGTATCAACAATCGACTTCGGCTTCGCCCGAGTTGTTGAAACGCGATCCGCAGAATGAATGGTTGGCAAGGGCGCCGACTTACCGCTTGCCTGCCGAAATGCTGCGGGACAACGTACTGGCTGTCAGTGGATTGCTGGTTGAAAAGATTGGAGGTTCGCCGGTGCGGCCATACGAGGTTGAGGTCGCCTTCAATCCGGTCAAGCCCGATACGGGCGATGGGCTTTATCGCCGTAGCCTGTACACCTATTGGAAGCGGACTGGACCGGCGCCGGTGATGCTGACGCTTGACGCGGCCAAACGGGATGTCTGCCAGGTCAAACGGGAACGGACCTCGTCGCCGCTGCAGGCACTGGTATTATTGAACGGTCCCCAGTTCGTTGAAGCGGCTCGTAAGCTGGCCGAACGTTTGATTTTTCAACACGGTGATGATGACGGTCAGATCGGGAACGATCTATTTCGACTTTTGACCAGTCGCAAACCGACGGAAGCAGAAATACAGATTGTCCTTTCCCTGTTCGAACAACAGCTTGCGTCGTTTCAGCAAAACGAGACGGCGGCGGGAGAATTGTTGCAAGTCGGCGCATCAAAATCCACCACCGACAATCCGGCCAGATTGGCCGCGTGGTCCGCAGTCGCCATGACATTGATGAATTTTGATGAATGTGTGATGAAGCGTTAGCAAGTGGCCATCGATGGCCGATGCGGCCCTCGGTGGCCATTCGCCCCGCGAATGATCGCAAGGGCGCCCGCCCAACGCCACCAACGACCACGAATTAACCGAAACAATTAAAAACAAATCCAGCGAAAATCAGACTGATATTCCATGAAGCGAATTTGTACGGGCTACGATCCATCTGTTTCCTCTCGCCGAGGATTTCTCAATCAGTTCGGCATGGGACTCGGTTCGTTAGCATTGGCGGGGATGCTCAAGCAGGATGGATTTGCCAATCAAGCCGCTGCTGGCGAAGCGATCTCGACAGCGGATTTACCAAGTACCCATGGAGTCCTGAAAACACTTCATCATGCTCCCAAAGCCAAGCGGGTTATTTTTCTGTTTCAAAGCGGCGGGCCCTCGCAAATCGATCTGTTCGATCACAAACCTGTGCTGAACAAAATGCACGGTCAGCAGCTCCCCGATTCGGTCCGACAGGGCCAACGACTGACGGGGATGAGCGGGTTTCAGTCGAGTTTGCCGCTGGTCGGATCACCATTTGAGTTCAAGCAGCACGGCCAGTCGGGCGCCTGGATGAGCGACTTGATTCCCCATACCGCGAAGATCGCGGACGATTTGTGTTTCGTCAAAACGATGCACACCGAAGCGATCAATCACGGGCCGGGGGTCACGTATTTGCAAACAGGTTCCCAGCTGCCGGGGCGTCCAAGCATCGGATCCTGGCTGGACTACGGATTGGGCAGTCAAAACGAGAATCTTCCCTCGTTCGTTGTGATGCTGACCAAAAACAAGGGAGGGCAGCCGCTCCAGGCTCGGTTGTGGGGCAGTGGTTTTCTACCGTCCCGCCACGAGGGAGTCCGGTTTCGCAGTGGCAAGGATCCGGTACTCTACCTCGGAAATCCGGCCGGCATCGACAAGCAAAGTCGGCGTCAAATGCTGGATGCCCTGAAACAGTTGCATCAGTTGCAACTGGATCAGCGACCCGATCCGGAAATCGAAACGCGAATCGCACAGTACGAACTCGGATTTCGGATGCAGGATTCAATCCCCGGTGCCGTTGATATTGCGGATGAGCCGGAATCCGTTTTTGAGGCCTACGGACCGGATTCGAAAAACCCGGGGTCTTATGCCTACAACTGTATCCTGGCCCGACGGCTGGTCGAACGCGGCGTGCAGTTTGTTCAGCTTTATCATCCAGGCTGGGACCAGCATGGAAATCTGGTGGGCGGGATCAGGACCCAATGCCGGGAAACCGATCAACCATCGGCGGCACTGGTTTCGGATCTTAAGAACCGTGGTTTGTTGGACGACACCTTGGTTGTCTGGGGTGGCGAGTTTGGCCGGACAAATTATTGTCAGGGGAAATTAACGAAACAGAATTTTGGCCGTGATCATCACCCACGTTGTTTTTCGATCTGGATGGCAGGCGGTGGGATCAAGGGCGGGTACTCTCTACGGAACGACCGACGATTACAGCTACAACATCGCCGAGCAACCCGTCCACATTCACGATTTCCAAGCCACGCTGTTGCATCTGCTGGGAATCGATCACGAACGTTTGACGTACAAACATCAGGGTCGCAGATATCGCCTGACGGACGTGCGCGGCGAAGTCATCGAGGCAGTCTTGGCCTAAAATCCTCGGTTGAATTCCAGTCGTGACCAGGCCATCTAGTGTTCCTGATGAAGAACCAGGCCACCCATGATTCCTGCAACCGGCGTCCGATACGGGTCTGCCGGAACTGGCGCTTCGCTCTGTTCCGGCCTACGTCTGCTTCGGCCTTCGGCTTTGTTGTGGCGATGAGTAGGCCGGAACAAGGAGGTCACGACGCGGTTCCGGCATGGCGGATGGGTGTCACGCTTAATTGATGGGTCGGTTTGTGGGGGCTTTCTGGTTTTTTTGTCGTTCCATTGGGGTCAGGGTTCGGTTGGCTGGGGTGCAGGGGTCGGTCGGTTGGGTCAGGGTTCGGTCGGTTGGGGCCGTATTTGGCGGTTTTTTTTTTGCACAATGTTTGGCACGGTACTTGGCGGTTGTTTGCGCGGTCTGCCGGAACTGGCGCTTCGCTCTGTTCCGGCCTACTTCTGCTTCGGCCTTCGGCTTTGTTGTGGCGATGAGTAGGCCGGAACAAGGAGGTCACGACGCGGTTCCGGCATGGCGGTTGGGTGTCACGCTTAATTGATGGGTCGGTTTGCGGGGGCTTTCTGGTTTTTTTGTCCGTTGGGGCGGTTCGGGGTGCAGGGGTCGGTCGGTTGGGTCAGGGTTCGGTCGGTTGGGGCCGTATTTGGTGGTTGTTTGCGCGGTCTGCCGGAACTGGCGCTTCGCTCTGTTCCGGCCTACGTCTGCTTCGGCCTTCGGCTTTGTTGTGGCGATGAGTAGGCCGGAACAAGGAGGTCACGACGCGGTTCCGGCATGGCGGTTGGGTGTCACGCTTAATTGATGGGTCGGTTTGCGGGGGCTTTCTGGTTTTTTTGTCGTTCCGTTGGGGTCAGGGTTTGGTTGGCTGGGGTCAGGGGTCGGTCGGTTGGGGCCGTATTTGGCGTTTTTTTTTGCACAATGTTTGCACGGTACTTGGCGGTTGTTTGCGCTGTCTGCCGGAACTGGCGCTTCGCTCTGTTCCGGCCTACTTCTGCTTCGGCCTACGTCTGTTTCGGCCTACGTCTGTTCGGCCCGTCGGCCTACTTCTGCTTCGGCCTACTTCTGCTTCGGGCTAACCTTCAGGCAATCCGTCACGAAAATCCGCGATTTTCGGCCGGTTGATGATACTGACTCCAAAAAAAGAATTTTCATCAATAACCGGAGCTCGACGGCGAATTGATGTTGATATTGTGATGATATCATGATGATATCATCGCCGGGTTTCCGGCAGATTACCTGTAACTCGTGGAGATTTTCGATGATTGTTGAAAAGCCATTCAAGCCATTTTCGGGTTGGATCTTCCTCGTGATCGTGCTGGCGTTTGCAATCGCGGGTCCAGCCCAGATCCTCTATTTCGTCGTCAACAACTCAGGCGATCCCCCAGCTTGGCGAATCATCACGTTGATCGCATCGTTGGCGGTTGCGCTGCTCGGGATGTTTGGATTCATGGCCATCGCGCCCAATGATTCGCGAGTGCTGTTGTTGTTTGGCGATTACAAGGGGACTGTCAAGGAATCCGGATTCTGGTGGGTCAATCCATTTTTCTCGAAGAAGAAAATCTCGCTGCGAATTCGCAACTTCGAAACCGGATCGCAGCAAACGCCAGAGCAAAAGGACGCTGCCGGAAAGGTGGTTACCAAAAAAGGCCATACCGGGGGACGGCCGTCCAAAGTCAACGATCGCGATGGCAATCCCGTTGATATTTCCGCGGTGGTGGTCTGGAAGGTCGTTGATACCGCCGAGGCCTTGTTCGAAGTCGACGATTACGAAGACTACGTCCGGGTTCAAAGTGAAGCCGCATTGCGAATTCTCGCCTCCCGGCACCCGTACGACAGCGAAGATCATGAAACGTCGCTCCGCGGCAGCACCACCGAGGTCTCGGATCAGTTGATGCACGATATTCAGGAACGACTGCACAAAGCGGGTGTTGATGTGATCGAGGCCCGGATCAGTCATCTGGCCTATGCCCAGGAGATTGCCGCGGCGATGTTGCAGCGTCAGCAGGCGTCCGCCGTCGTGGCGGCCCGTTCCCGCATCGTCGAGGGTGCTGTTGGGATGGTGCAAATGGCGCTTGCCCAGCTGGCGGATCATGAAATCGTTGAACTCGATGACGAGCGTCGTGCCGCGATGGTTTCCAACCTGTTGGTTGTGCTCTGCAGTGATCGCCACACTCAACCGGTTGTCAATACTGGCACGCTTTACTAAATCCACACTTGGTTGACGGCAACGCTGGCCGGCTGGGCAGTCGCCTTCCGGCCGCGTTTGCTCTTTTTGAAACGGACGCGAGTTTTGGCAAAACGCGATTCATTTCTATTGAGAATTGATCCGAAGATCCTGGCGGCAGTTCGCCGCTGGGCCGACGACGACTTGCGAAGTATCAATGGCCAACTGGAGTTTATTTTGCGCAGCGCTCAAAGACGCAGGACGATTGCCGCAGCCGACCGACGACCAGAGCCCGCCTTCAGAACCTGATTCGGAAGCTCCGTAGGCCACAGATAGCAGCTTGCCACGGCGAATGGCGTTTGATCTGGGTCAATCCACGTTGTACCATGTGAGTCCTCTAACGGATTTGTCACCAGACTGAATTGCCATCGTGTTGACGGAAGAAAATTTGCCATGAAATCTTTTCGCTGGATTTTTGTTTTCGTGATGTTGATCGCGGAAGCACCATTAGCACAGGCTGAGTTGCCGGAACCGAAACAGACAAATTTTGTTTTCATTCTGGCGGACGATCTGGGTTGGACGGATCTCGGCTGTTACGGCAGCGGGTTTTATCAGACGCCCAATCTCGATGGCTTAGCCGCATCGGGAATGAAGTTCAATCAGGCCTACGCGGCGTGTCAGGTCTGTTCTCCGACGCGGGCCAGTATTTTAACCGGCAAGTACCCGCAGCGCGTTGGGATTACCGACTACATCAGCCCCAACGGCGGTAATCAACCGGAGCAATGGAAACGCAAAACGAAAATGCTCCCGGCGCCGTATCGTGACCATCTGGCACTGGAAGAAATCACGATTGCCGAGAAACTGAAAGCCGCGGGTTACGCGACGTTCTTTGGGGGCAAGTGGCATTTGGGCAGCGAAGGGTTTTGGCCGGAAGACCAGGGCTTCGACGTAAACATGGGCGGCATCGAACGCGGTGGACCCTACGGCGGAAAAAAATATTTCTCGCCGTACGGTAATCCAAGGCTACCGGACGGCCCCGATGGCGAACATTTGCCCGATCGTTTGGCGACCGAAACGGCAAAATTTATTGCGGCGAACAAAGACAAGCCATTTCTGGCGTATCTTTCCTTTTATTCGGTGCACACGCCGTTAATCGCCCGCGAAGATCTGAAGCAAAAATACGAAGAACTGAAAACGCGGATGCGGTTTGCAGGACCGATCTGGGGAACCGAAGGAGAACGCAAGCTGCGTCTGGTTCAGGAACATGCAGTTTACGCGGCAATGGTCGAAGCGATGGATCTGGCCGTTGGCAAAGTCCTTAAATCACTTGACGACAATGGAGTCGCGGACAACACCGTGGTGATTTTTATGTCGGATAATGGCGGTCTGTCTACCAGCGAAGGCCACCCTACCAGCAACCTCCCGCTGCGCGGGGGTAAGGGCTGGATCTACGAGGGAGGAATTCGAGAACCCATGATCGTGCGGGCTCCCGGAATGACGAAAGCCGGCTCGAGCTGTGAGCAATACGTTACCAGTGTCGATTTTTATCCGACCCTGTTGGAGCTGTCCGGATTGCCAGCCGACGATCGTCCCGAGGTTGATGGCAAAAGTTTTGTTTCGCTGCTATCAGGCGGCGAATTGAATCGGGGGCCAATCTTCTGGCATTATCCTCACTACGGTAATCAGGGAGGAAGTCCATCGGCCGCGGTTCGCGACGGAAACTGGAAGTTAATCCAATGGTTGGAGGAAGACCGGTATTCCTTGTACAACATCGCCGATGATCTGGGCGAACAGCACGACGTTGCGGACATTCATCCGGAAGTCGTTGGCAAACTGAAAGCGAGCCTGACCCGCTGGCAACAGGACGTGGGTGCGAAATTTCCCACGCCGTCCGCTTCCGGATTGTAGTCTGCAGGTTGCCGATCGGAGCCTTCTTGATAAGGGGGAATCGATGACGGTCCCGATCGTAGACCAGCCATTCCGCAAATCAATCAGTTGACCGGACTTCTCCGCGCAAGTGCGCAATCTCGTCCGCCGCGGCTGGATTCGCTCAGCAAGCCAGGGCGATGCGAATTGATCGACGATCAATCGCCAGAAGTTTCAAGCGGCGACAATTAGGCTTGCTGTCGGGCCCGAACGGTCACGCTCTCGATGGGTCTCGGTTTGGCCCTGAGTTCCGAATCGCAAGTTCGATCGGCGGAAAATGACATTCTTGGGATTGTCAATCCGAGGAAAGATTGAAAATTGGGAGCCGGTTTGTGGTTCCGGCCGAGGTTTTGCGGTTCGTTCTCCACCGGAACGAATCTGCTATAATTTTCAAGATTGACGGATTGGAAACGAACCAGGTTTGTGGTTTTAAACTCAGGAACTCCCGATTGCTTGACTCACAAGACATTGAAACTGACGTGATTGAGGAGGCGGTCGATGACACGAGATCTCAGCCCGAATTTTTTCCGCTCGATCCGAGACAAATTCGGCTGGAGCAAATTGGTGGGCTGATTTTTACGGCATTCGTCGCTGTCGGGATGTTAATCGGCGGGGTGATTGTCCTGATCAATGTCGGTTTGGGGCTTGCCTCGTATGCGGTAATGGCTGGCGGTTTGGCCGTGTTTGCATTGCTGATGTATTTTTCGATCTTTTGGCCGTCGAAGGCCTACCATCGCACTTCGTGGCGATTGGATGAAGAAGGCCTGGAAATTCGCCGGGGCGTGTTATGGCGTCATCGAATTTCAATCCCCCTCGGTCGCGTCCAGCACGCGGATGTTTCTCAGGGGCCATTGCAACGATATTTTGAACTGGGCACGCTGACTGTGCATACCGCCGGAACGCAAGGCGCATCGGTTGCCTTGGAGGGGCTGACCCATTCAGTTGCGCTCGATTTGCGCGATCGATTGGTGCGACAAAGAAAGGGCTCAGATGTCGTCTGATTCCACTTCGCCCGAACCGGAACCGGTCAACGAATTTCCGGCTGAGCTTGCGGAATCGGGGCCGCCAGACGGGACTGATTCGGCCACGCAACAGCCATTTCTCGCAGAATTGGCGAATGTCGATTACGTCGACGCGGCGTCGGCGGCGATTGCCCCCGTTCCAGCGGAGCCAGTCACGGTCGAGACGATCGACGAGCATGCGTTATCCCGGTTGCATCCGACTTCGCTGTTATTCGACGTCATCTCTCATAGTCGCGCCTATCTGGTGCCGGCAATCATCGCGATGTTCAGCGCCGCCAGTGGTGAAGTCTTTGGCGTCGTGTTGGCAGGGTTCATCTTCATTCCGGCAATTCTGGTGTCGATCTTTCGATACTTTACCTTTCGCTACTCGATCCAAAACAAACAGTTGGTGATTACCAAAGGGTTGATTTTTCGAAGCGTTCGGACCGTGCCGGTCTCACGGATCCAAAACGTCGACTTTGTCCAGAATATTCTGCATCGCCTGCTCAATGTTGCCGAGGTTCGCGTCGAAACGGCCAGCGGGACCGAGCCGGAGGCCGTCATGCGGGTGCTTTCGATTCATCAAATGGAACAGCTGCGACGAGAGATTTTTGATCTCCAGGCGGAAACTGGCGTCACCGGAGTTAACGCCACCGAAGCGGGCCTCCAATTCGAGGGCGCGGCAGCTCCAACCGGCGGGGCAATGGCTCAAACCGATCATGAATCGGGGCTACGACCCGTTGGCCATGCGTTCCAGGCGGGCGGCAGAAACCTGCTGGAAATTCCCTTGGGCTGGTTAACCAAAGCCGGATTGGCGAGTAACCGCGGGATGATTATTGTCGGTATCATCGTGGGTGGTTTGTTTCAGTTTGACGAAAGTCGAAGACTGGACCGGTTCTTCAATCACCTGGAAGAGTACTTGCCGAAGGACGTCGAGCGTACCAGTTTAATTGTCGGCATCGTCGGGGCCGCCCTGCTGATTCTGGTCTTGCTGCGGCTGTTCGGCATCGCTTGGTATATCTGGCGGTTTTATGATTACAAATTGATCCGGTACGGGGAAGATTTACGGATTTCATGTGGACTGTTGACCAAGGTCAGCGCAACCGTTCCTCGAAACCGAATTCAGTTCATCAGCATTCATCGCACATTGATCATGCGTTGGATGGGCCTGGCGTCGATCCGGATTGAAACAGCCGGCGGCGCGGGAAAGCAGAACGAAGACGCGACGGCCACCGTTTCCCGGCGCTGGTTTGTGCCCGTCATTCCGGAAGAGCAAGTTCCCGGCCTACTGGAAGAATTGCGCCCAGGGCTGAGCTGGAATGAAGCGAATCTCGTTTTCCAGCCGCTGGCGCCCCGAGCCAGAACGCGGATGGTTCGCGTTGCGGTGGTCCTGTCGGTGATCGTGGCGGGAATCGGATTGGCATTCATTCGTCCGTGGGGGGTCCTGTTCGGACTGGCCGTCTTGCCATGGTTTGTCTGGTGGGCCATCCAGCGGAGTAAGTCGATGAAGTATGCTCGCACGGCTGATGGTGTCGTTTATCGTAGCGGCATCCTGAATCGCAAAACCAGCATGACATTTTTTGAGAAAGTGCAAGTGCTTGAGTATCACCAGTCACCTTTCGATCGCCGTTGGAAGATGGCTCGACTGGTTGTCGATACAGCGGCCTCGGGGCCAGCTGAACATCGCGTGGCGGTTGGGTACCTCGACGCCGGTTTCGTGGATCGCGAACTGGAAGAACTACGGATGCGGACGGCGCGACATGAACCAAGTTTTGTTTAGGGGCGGACAACATGGATCAAACGAAAGTCATTCAAGGCAAGGCAACCCCTCGGGGGGCTTACCCGCATCTTCGATCGGTGGGGGATTTTGTCTTCATCAGTGGGACCAGCGCGCGGCGAGCTGACAATACGATCGCCGGGGCCGAAGCAATTGACGAAATGGGCACCAAGCGACTGGACATCGCGCAACAAACCCGCGCGGTGTTAGAGAACATCAAAGACCTGCTCGCCGAAGTCAATCTGAGCCTTGGCGACGTGGTCGATGTCACGACGTTTCTGGTCAACATGAATGATTTCGGTGGTTACAACGCTGCTTATGCCGAGTACTTCGATCCGGCGACCGGACCCGCGCGGACGACAGTGGCTGTCCACCAGTTGCCTCATCCTGATCTGTTGATTGAAATCAAGGCCACCGCATACCGGCAACCCACCACCGATTGAGCCCAACCACGTGAACAAAACCTTGAACTTTATCGACGGTCGGTTTGCTGAACCGGCGGCCGACCAATGGCTGCAAAACATCAATCCGGCCGATGGTCAGGTCATCGGACAGATTGCAAACTCAACCAGTCCGGATATCGAGGCAGCCGTCGTCGCGGCGAACAAGATTTTTCCAGCATGGTCAGAAACTCCGCTCGAGCGACGCAGCGAGATTTTGTTCGCCATGGCGGACCAGATTGACCAAAACCTGGAACGCCTGGCCCGGATGGAAAGCGAAGACAGCGGGAAACCGCTGTCGGCCGCGCGAGCGATTGACATTCCGAGGGCGGCAGCGAATTTTCGGTTCTTTGCTCACGCGATCACGCAATTTGCCAGCGAGTCGCACGAAAACGTCGGGCAAAGCGCGATTCATTTTACGCTGCGGCAGCCGATCGGCGTCGTGGGTTGTATTTCGCCGTGGAATTTACCGCTCTATTTGTTCACCTGGAAAATTGCCCCGGCACTGGCCGCCGGAAACTGCGTGATCGGCAAACCAAGCGAGATGACGCCGCGAACGGCGGCTGCGTTGGGAGAATTTTGCGAAGCCGCCGGCTTGCCCGCTGGGGTCTTTAACATCCTCCACGGCAACGGTCCGTCGGCCGGTCAGCCGATCATCGAACACCCCGACATCAAGGCGATCTCGTTTACCGGCGGGACGGAAACGGGACGCGGCATCGCGGCCACGGCGTCACCGATGTTTAAAAAGCTCTCCCTTGAACTGGGAGGCAAGAATCCGAACCTTGTTTTTGCGGACTGCGACTATGAAAAAATGCTGGCGACCACGCTGCGGTCGTCGTTTTACAATCAGGGTCAAGTTTGCCTGTGCGGTTCGCGGATCTTTGTCGAACAACCGATCTATGAAAAATTCAAATCCGATTTCGTGACCCGGACGAAGCAATTGGTCGTGGGGCACCCGGCCAACGATTCGACAAACGTCGGGGCCGTGATTTCCAGGGAGCATCTCAACAAAATCGCCTCCTACATGGACTTGATTGAACCGGAGAACGCGGCTCTGCTGTGCGGCGGCACCGAGGTGCGCGTGGAAGGTTTCGAACAGGGGTGCTATTTTCAACCGACCGTGATTGAAGTCCAGACGAATCAGTGCCGGCTGAACCAGGAAGAAATTTTCGGCCCGGTCGTGACCCTGATGCCGTTTCAGACAGAGTCCGAAGCCATCGAATTGGCCAACGATGTACGCTACGGTCTTTCTGCAACGATCTGGACGCAGGACGTCAGTCGTACCATGCGGGTTGCCAAACAAATTGAAGCCGGCGTGGTTTGGGTGAATTCGTGGCTGCTGCGCGATCTCCGGACTCCGTTTGGCGGGGTGAAAGCATCCGGGGTTGGGCGCGAGGGAGGCTGGGAGGCACTCAGGTTTTTCACCGAGGCGAAAAATGTTTCGATCCAGTTCTAGGAACAGCGGCAGGCCGCAAATTTGAGCTCCAGTTGAACGTCGATCGAGCGGCAGTAGTTTCTCGGCTGACCAAGTGGTCTGCGGGCTGGGCTGGCGGAATGCGGGTCGTTAGCTTGAACGATGTCCAGGCAAGTGAATCCAGGGAATTGGCGTACAGGCAACAATTATCATGAATCTGAAAAACAAAAACGCACTGGTGGGTGGTAGCTCCGACGGGATTGGGAAAGCGGCGGCGATCGCGCTTGCCAGCGCGGGGGCGAACGTGACGCTGGTGGCGCGAAATCCTGAAAAACTGAACAAGGTTTTGTCGGAATTGGCGAACGCCGGAAATCAGGAACATCATGCGATCGCCTGTGATTTTTCCGATCCGGTCGGTTTGCAACAACAGGTGGAAAGTCAGCTTCAGGCCGTTGGCGTCTATCACGTTCTGGTCAATAACACCGGCGGCCCGCCCGCTGGCACAGCGTTGGATGCCGATTTGGCGGCTTTTGACTTGGCTTTTGCCCAGCACCTGAAATGCAATCATCTGATGGTCCAGGCCGTCGTGCCTGGAATGAAACAGGCGAACTATGGCCGAATCATCAACGTGATTTCAACATCCGTCAAACAGCCGATTGACGGATTGGGAGTGTCCAACACAATTCGAGGGGCCGTCGCCAATTGGGCCAAAACCCTGGCGAACGAGCTGGGGCCATTTGGAATTACCGTGAACAACGTATTGCCGGGGGCGACCGCAACCGGGCGGTTGACGGCAATTATTCAGGACAAAGCCGAAAAGACGGGAGCTTCGATCGAAAAAGTGACCGAACAGATGACGCAATCCATTCCCGTTCGTCGATTTGCCGCGCCCGCAGAGATTGCCGACGCGATTCTGTTTTTGGCCAGCCCGATGGCATCGTATATAAATGGTATAAACTTACCTGTTGACGGCGGCCGTACGAAGTCGCTTTGATCGCGGTTCAGCCTCACAGGGGCTGCCCCCGGGTAAGCCTGCAGAGGGAGCAAGATGGAACGCAGAAAACTTCGCATCAACGGGCATTCGCATCTCCTGCCCTACCCCCATGAAATTCCTCAGTTCATGAAGGACAAGGAAATTTTCTGGGTGGATGATGATAAAAAATTCATGCTGCAAAAAGGCTGGAAACGTCCCGTCACCGATTCCAGTTTTTTTCTAAACGAAAAACTGGAATGGATGGAGCGTTACAAGATCGACCACGCGGTCGTGCTGAATCTGTCACAGCTTTACGGCAACGGATTGCGGCTGGAGGAAATGAAGCAGGCGTTGCGATTTCAGAATGACTTCAACGGCCGGATCCAGCGTGAGAATCCCGACAAATTTACCTGCGGTTTCGTGGTCCACCCCGGTTTTGTCCGGGGGGCTGTCTGGGAAATCGAGCGGTGTGTCGAGGAACTGGGAATGCGTGTGCTGTGTCTGCCGACCCACTACATGGACACGATCGGGACCTGGCGCTGTATTTTTGATGAAGAAAACGACCCGATCTTTCAGCGGGCCAGTGATTTCAATCTGGCGGTCGAGGTCCATCCGTACGACGGTGAAAAATTCATCTTGCTGGAAAATACGTCCTGGCGATTTCATTTGATCTGGATGCTGGCCCAGTGCGCTGATGCATACCATTTCCTGACCATCAACGGTTTGCATTTGCGTTATCCGAATATGCGCGTCTGTTTTGCCCACGGTGGTCAGTTGGCGCAAATCAATCTGGGTCGTCGAATTCAGGGATTCGACGGTCGGCCTGATCTATTCGAAGGCAAATATCATCCGCGTAAAGCGGTCGGCCATCCGAATATCTTTTTTGATACTTTGGTTCACGATACCGGGTCGTTGAAGTTGTTGGTGGAAAACCAGACCGCCCGGCAAGTCGTGATGGGCTTGGATGATCCTTATCCATTGGGTGAAATGGAAAGTGCACCGCAATCTTCCTATCCTGGCAAAATTCTCGACCTGGCCATTGAACGCAAGATCATTAACCAGGACGAGTATGACGCGATTTGGGAAGACAATGTGTTGCGTTGGTTGTACGGGAATGACGAACAGGGCAAACAGGACCTGGTCAATCGAATTGTTTCGTCCGATCGGTCATCGATAACGCAATAGGTCGGCGGCGATCCGGTCCGTTGGTTCAGGTCAACAAAGCGACCGAACCCGTAGCCAAATCTTCGTGCTCCGCTTCGTTCTCCAGTTTCACCGGCGATACAAAGTCTTTGGGTTTGACCGCCAACAGGCTGGAGGAAAGATCGGCGAGCACAGCTTCGATCGTGCTGCCAAGCAATCGGCTGGCGAAACCGACCGGCGCAATGGTCGACATCACCGTGACGTCAATTTCGTGCTGGCTCACAAACGGCGCGATCGTGTATTCGGGATCCCCGAATTTCATGGCGGCTTCGGGGCCTGCAGCGATTTCGTATTTTGCAATGAACTTCTCAAAATCCGCCTCGTGTTCGGTTCGAATATCGGTCACGAGTTTCTCAAAATCGTCTGGCGTCATGCGTCGACGCATCATGTCAATTCCGAAAATCGTCCAGCAGAACAGCACGCCGGGATTCGATGATTCGCCGCCAATGCGTCGTGCCAAATCGAGGATGTTATCGTTCACCAGAGCTTCATCGTAGATATCGACGCAGGCAAGGACTTTGGGTGTGTCGATCGGGTGGTCTTCTTTGACCAGTAGAATTGGGCAGGGGCAGGCGCACAACAGGTTGAGCGCAGTAGTGCCGAACAGCCCCCGTTGCCGACTGTCGACGCCTTTGCGATAGCGAACCAGCAGGTCGTAGCCATTTTCGATGACCTCGCGGGTGATGGCCAGTGAGGATTTACCGGACAGGAGTTTGGCCGAGACTTTCCCGACGCCGGAACTGGAAAATTCCCCTGCCAGTTTCTTCAAGCGTTCTTTTTTCTCGTGCTCGAACAGGTGATACATCTCGTCCGAGTTTTTAACCAGCCACTTCTCGACTCGACCCTGCAATCGAATCGTATCGGCAACAACGACTTCAGCCCCATCTCGGAGGGCCAGATTCGAGCGCCGACTGCTCTGCGGGTTTGGCAGGTTCGGAGCCGTCGGTTATTAACAAAATTTTATTGAATCCACTCATTCAACCGGTTCCAGACAATTGGAGGACAATTTGACCACGCTGTTTGCGTTTTCCTGTCCCGCTCGAATGCAACTTGCATGCCGTAGCTCCGTCGATCAAGTTTCTGGCTTGCGTGAAACAAGGTTTGGCGGGGTGTGCGGATGGGCACAATTTAAACGGGCGTTGTCGCACTGAAATATGAAAACGGCCAGTACAGCGATCGCGGGGTTACCGTCTCGTCGAGTCATCCGGCTGTTCGTTGCCTGGCACTGGATCAATCGGTTCCCGCTCGAATTTCAGTTGGCTGCCAGGTTCACGCGTAACCTTGCCTTCGGACCAGCGTTGAAGTCCCTCTAAGCGGTCGAGTCCACGTTGGAAATACATGAATGGCAGGGTTTTCAAGTAGGCTTGATAACTCGCATCTCGATCCGTTTCCCAGTCGGGGGTCGTGTTTGCGTATCCCATCTTTGCAAGCTGCTCGACGAGTCGTTCGGCGATCAATTGGTGCCCGAAAATCGTGGGATGAACATGGTCGATCAGCGATTCACGTCCGGGAATCCCGTCCGCGGCGCGTTGCTCGAACATTGCCCGGATGTCGACGAGTGGCGTTTCGGTCTGCTTGCAAACCCGCACCAGCACTCGATGCATCGGTTCGAGCATTCGCAGCGGGCAAATGTCATAATCTTTCGCCAGTAGAAAGTGGTGCAACGCCATCGAGAAATCACTTTGGCGATGGTAGGCTTCGGCCAGTCGGTAGTGGGCGTCGGCGTTAAGTGGATCGATAGCGATCAGTTCCGTCAACGACTCGATCGCCTGTTGCGCAGCGACAGGAGGTTCAAATTCAAGCACCCGCTCGATTCGTTCAACCGAGTCCAGTTCGGCCGCCGATAATCCGTCCGTGTGTTGCGACTTGAACGGGGGTGTGTCACGAAGGTTGCTGACGGGGTTGCAAAACAGCAGTGGAACCTGATGGCGTTTGGCGATTTCGATCAGGCTTCGCAGGTTGAGTTCGTAGTGTCGGATCACGGATTCCTGCCAGGCCGTATCGCGATGGTATTTCTCCAGGCCGCCACGAAAATCCAATCGTGCCTCTGCCTCCGCCGGCATGACGGTGAACGATTCCGAACTGGCGGGGGTCGCGTTGGCGCCTTTGATCAAACTGCGGACGAATTGATACGACTTCAGATTGGAGGCGATTTCGTGAGAGTAACTGATCCAGCCCGGCGTATTTTTGATCGCGTCATACGTGCGGTCTTCCAAAAACTCGTTGTGACCGGTGTAGACGATGATCAAATCGGGCTGATAGCGGACGATTTCTTTCATGATCGGAACGAGGCGATAGCTGGCGTAGGAAACGCCACCACAATTGATGACTTGCCAGACTTTCCGGCGGTCGGCCTGTTCGAGGCTTAACTCGAGCCAGGTAGTGAATGAAGTTTCGATCGCGAATGGGCGGCCCTGAACGGTAGAGCCCCCGAGGCAGAAAATCCGGAACTCAGCGCTATCTTTGGTGGCGGCAAACGAGTCGGGACGAAACAGGGGATACCGTTCCGGCGAGATCTGGAATTGCGTGCCATCCTCGGATTTTACGAATAACGGCCGGACTTCGCTGAAGCCGACGAACGGATCGACAATTTCGCTGCTGGCCTGCCAGCGAACGGTCTGTAACGCGAATTCAAGCAGTAACAATGGTGAGATGCCTAACAGCACGGCCGCCAGTCGAAACATCCAGATTTTGCGTTTCGAGGGAATGCCAGGCATGGTCGTGTGGGCCAGGAAAATGGTTACTGCAGTTCGGTGAGCCATCGGGTGGCGGGCAAGTCGAATTAGTCGCCGCATGCCCAAGTGACTTGACCGGCTTCCCGAGATCGTGATTCACTATTATAAAGCATGAGCAGCCATCCACGACGTCGGTTCACCTGGAAAACCGGTTCGTGTTGTGGAATCCTGACGGTGAGCATGCCGATCGTCCCCCCGATATCCTGAACCAAGGAGCCAAAAATGAAGCGTCGAGAATTCCTGAAGTCGACCGCAGCCGCCGCAACCACTTCGCTGACAGCGAGCCCGTTGCTGGGAAATGTCTCACGCCAATCCAGGCAGGAACCCGACGCGCAGGACGTTGAGCCAGCTTGTTGCGACCGGACTTATGCGTCACCTGCCGACGCGATGAAAGCTCCCGCGGAAACCGTCGCCTACATGCCGGCGATCTACGCCGGCACGGACGTGAAAAAACCAGACTACCTGGCGACGGTCGACGTCGATCCAAAATCTGCGACCTATGGCAAAGTGATTTCCAGGCTGGAGATGCCAAACGTCGGTGACGAGCTCCATCATTTTGGCTGGAATGCCTGCAGTAGTTGTCACGGAGAGGAAGGCAAACACCGCCGGTTCATTGTGTTGCCGGGAATCACGTCCGGCCGGATTCATATTGTCGATACCGAAGATGAACGCGCTCCGAAGCTACACCAGGTCATTGAAGCGGAAGAGATTGCCAAGAAAACAAACCTGTCGGCCCCGCACACCGTCCACTGCCTGGCGGACGGCAACATCATGATTTCGATGTTAGGTAACGCCGATGGCAACGGTCCGGGTGGTTTTCTGATGCTCGATTCCGAATTCAAGGTGGCCGGACGTTGGGAAAACAATCTTAACGGGATGAAATACAATTATGATTTCTGGTATCAACCTCGTCACAACGTGATGGTTTCCAGTGAGTGGGGAGCGCCCAATACCGTTTCTCAGGGATTCAAGCTGGATGATGTTGCGGCTGGAAAATACGGCAACCAGATTCACTTTTGGGACTGGACGGCGAAACGCATCAAGCAAACCATCGTGCTGGGTGACACCGGGATGATCCCGTTGGAGGTGCGGTTTCATCACGATCCCACCAGTGTTCATGGTTTTGTCGGAGCGGCGCTCAGCAGCACGATGTGGCATTGGTACAAAGCGGCCGATCAGTGGGCGGCAGAGAAAGTCATCGAAGTTGAATCGGTAGAAACCGAAGGCTGGCCTTTTCCGGTTCCCGGCTTGATCACCGATCTGGTACTCTCGCTCGACGATCGGTTCCTCTATTTCTCCAATTGGCTGCACGGTGATTTGCGGCAATACGATGTGAGTGATCCAGCCAATCCGAAATTGACAGGTCAAGTCTGGCTGGGTGGAGTGATTGGCAAAACGGCCCAGTGCCAAGGCAAAAAGCTCGGCGGCGGACCACAGATGTTGCAGCTCAGTCTCGATGGCAAACGATTGTACGTGACGAATTCGCTGTACAGTCCGTGGGATAACCAATTTTATCCTGAGATGGCTAAATCCGGATCGTACCTGTTGCAGCTCGATTGCGACACGGAACAAGGCGGGATGAAATTGAATGAGAAATTCATGGTCGATTTTGGCGATGAACCCAACGGCCCAGCCCGAGCGCACGAAATTCGATTCCCCGGCGGAGACTGCACCTCAGACATCTGGGTCTGAACCAAGCAGCACCGAACAAGGAACACCGAACACCGAACACCGAACACCGAACACTGAACACTGAAAACTGAAAACTGAACGCCTATCCCCCTCATCCGCTGCTTGATGCTCGCGTCTTCGTAACCGAATTCCCTCAGCCAATTGGAGGAATTGCGACCGGACCGACCATCCTGGAATGGTTGTCGGTTGACGCGTCAGCACCGGTTGCGCCGCCGGAGAACGTCAAGGCGCTGGTGCGAGATTTGCTTCGATTCGGCGGTTACAAACCGACGGGCGCGGTAAGCCGGCCTCGGAATATCTAGTCCGGGCGGTCGGTGAGAATGCTTTGGGTTCGATCAATCTTCCCGTTGATATCTGTAATGTTGTCTCGTTGCACAGTGGATTGCCCATCAGCGTCATCGATTGGGATCGCGCTCAACCACCTTTCCGAATCGGAATCGCACCTGCCGAATCAGAGTATGTCTTTAATCCGGCCGGGCAGTCGATGAAGCTCGATGGATTGTTATGCCTGTTCGATTCGGTTGGGCCGTGTGCCAACGGCGTCAAAGATTCTCAGCGAACCAAGACCTCGGGCGCGACGCAAAAAACGCTTTCGGTGGTCTGGGGAACGACCGCGTTGCCGGGCCATAGCGAGAAAACGGAAGCGTGGTATCGCGAATTGCTGGAAGCAAGTGGGGCGACTCTATCGGATTTCGAGATTTGAGGTTTTTTGGTGTTTGGTGTTCAGGGGTTTGATTGTGACCTATTCCACCTTGGCTGTTCGGTGGTCTTGCTTGGGATCACGCGAACCTTAGGACGCAACCAGAGCTTGAACCTTCGCCGGCCGGCTTTCTCCGCGATGCCCCGACCGGACGCCCCTGGATTTGCGCCCTCCTCCTGTGCCCGCCTGGTTCGTAACCTGAGCTGAGCGTTTGCGGGCTGGTTCAATGTTGCTGATCGGGATCGCTGCTTCGGCAGATCGGTTATGCGAAACGTCGCTTCTCCTGAAAAGTGCGGGGAGCGATGGAAACTCGGAAAAAATTCACTAATGGTTCCCCGGTTGACGCGTTTTCACCATGAGCGTTGCTCGGCAGAGCTAAAAACGCGCGATTAATCGGTGTTTTCAGTAAACCGATTGAGAATCAGGGATGCGTGGACTTTAAAATTGAGATAGCCGTCCAGCCCGCATTTTTCGTTGAACGGCGGTTGGGATGATGTTTTTTTGACCGGGTGGATCATGAGAGTTCGATGTGCTGTTGTCAGTTGGGGATTGCTACTGTTTGCGTTGATCGCTGGTTTGGCGAGCCACGCTCAGGAAGTTGCCGATTCCAGGCAGGACGATCCGCCGATCAATGAGCAGACGATTTACATCCCTTACGACAAACTTCGTGAGGTTTTCGAGCGAGACGGACGCGGTGTTTTTCTGCCCTACGAAAAATTCCAGCAGTTATGGAACGAGGCGCGTAAGAATCAAACGCGGCCCCCGGAAGTGAAGGCGCCGCTGGGTGCGTTGATCACGGACATCGAAAGCACAGCGACGTTGGGTCAGGAAATCGTCAACGTCGATGCAAAATTGAAAATTGAATTATTGCGGGAAGGCTGGCATCGGATTCCCCTTCGGTTGCGCAATGCGGCAATTCGCAGCGCCAAGATTGACGATCAGGAAGCCCGCATTGTTTCTGGTGACGACGGGAATTACGAGTTGCTGCTGGTCCATGAGGGCGATCAAGCCAAGACGATTGAGCTTGAGCTTTCCTATGCCAGATCGCTCACCAAAACTGGCGGTCAAAGTACGGTCGCGTTTCAGTCCCCCCAGGCGCCTGTCAATCGCTGGACGATTCGTACTGGCGAAAAGGGTGTGGACGTCCAGATCGAACCGATGATCGCCGCGTCGCGAAAATCCGAGGATGACTTGACGCCCTTCGACGAGGTAGATGGTGATGAGCTGCTGGCTTTTGTCGGCGCAGCGCCCGAAGTTAAAATCCTGTGGACCCCCAAAGCCGAAGGCGCAACCGGTTTGTCGGCGTTGATTGCGGCTGAGACCCAATCCAGATTCCAAGTCACGCAGGGAGTTGCCCGGACCAGTGCGATCGTCAATCTCGACATTTCCAGAGCCGAGATTGACAAGGTTTCCCTGAGTGTGCCGGCCGAGCAGAAAGTCGTCAGCGTCTTTGATCGAAACGTGAAAAAGTGGGAGGTGGTGGAAGGCGAGGAATTTCAAACCGTCAACATTGAGTTGTTCGAACCGACCCTTGGGAAACAATCGTTGGCCCTGGAACTGGAGCGATTCATCGACGAAATCGCCGACAGTTCGTTGGTGGTTCCTCAAATCAAGGCCAACGATGTTTCGCGCAACAGCGGCGTGGTCGTGGTCAGTCTCGCGGCGGGGTTGCGGGCCGAGCCGGTGACAAAAGCGGGGCTGCTGCAAATGGATTCGGCAGAGTTGCCTGCCAACCTGCGGGATCAGAAATGGGATTTTGCATTCCGGTATGCTGCGATTCCCTTTGAGTTGGTCATCAATGTCAAACAGATCCAGCCCCTGATTACAGCAGATCAGTTGGTGCAGTTCGCGCTGCGGCCAGAAAAACTGAGCGTCGATCTGTCGGTGGTGTACGACATCCAGTTGGCTGGCGTGTTTCAGTTGAGTCTCGACATTCCCGGCGAATTTGAGCTGCGTGAGATTCGTCCGCTGACCCAACAAGGACTGACGAATATCCCAGTCGATACGTTTTACCGTGATCCCGAGAATGAGAACCGGGTCATCGTCGTACTGGGCAAGAAAGCGATTGGGAAAGTCGGTCTATTTGTCTCGATTGAAAAAGACCTCGATGACGCCAATTTACTCAGTCCGACCGACGTGGAATCCGAATTTACGTATGCCATTCCCAAGGCGTCCCTTGCGGGGCTGGAGTTTTCCAAAGGCCGTCTGGTGTTCTATGCGCCCGAAAGTCTTCAGGTCAATGCGGCCGAAACCAAAGGCCTGCGAAACGAAAGTTTCCAAAATGCACTGGCTGCGTTCCAGTCGAGCCTCAATGAGAGTGGCCTTCGGCCGGTTTTGGCGTACAGCTTTTCCCACACCGATGCCAGTATCCAACTGACCGCCAAACGCCGTCGGCCGCAGGTGACGGCGGAGCAAGTTGTGGTCGTCTCCGTTCAGTCAGGCGTGGTCAAGTATGATGCCCGGTTGTTCTATGAAGTGCTTTACAGCGGCGTCAAATCGCTCCGGCTGGATGTGCCAAAATCGCTGGTTGATCAACTGAGAAATCGATCGCCGAACATTCTCTATCAGGAAATCGAACCTCAACCTGACGACGTCGCGGACGGGTTCGTGGCCTGGGAGTTGACTGGCGACAACGAATTTTTTGCCAAACACCTGATTCGGTTCAGTTGGGAAGAGACGATCGCAGACCTGCCGCTGGGGGAAAGTGTCGACTTGGCCGTTAACCGGCTGGTACCCGTCAACGTCGATCGTTCGAGCGGTCAGATCGTGCTAACGAAGTCGGAAACGATCGACGTTCGTCCCAAGGCGGATGTGGTTGGTCTGCGCCCGATCGATCCGCAGACCGATTTGGCGCAAGGCGTCAAGGTCGAGAATGCGGCGATGGCGTTCGAATTCGTCGACGACTGGTCTTTGAACCTGACGGCCTCGCGATTCGAACTGCAGGAACTCAAACGAACCAGTATCTCACGGGCAGTCGTTCGAGCCGTTGCGCTCCGGCAAAACGAACTTTCGGTTCAGTGTCTCTACCAGATGCGGAGTGTCGGCCAGCGTATTTCGATCCAGATGCCAGCCGGTTTCAACGCAGAAAGTTCATTCGATGATCAACCGATTCGCGTGAATGGTCGGCCGGTGACACCCGAACGAGGCGGCAACGACTTGATCTTCGTCCCGTTGACGGGGCAGAGTTCCGACGAATCGTTCCTGTTGGAAATCAGGTACTCGATTCCTGGCAACTCCCATCAAATCGATCTGCCGGTGTTTACCGATCAGCCGGCGGTTCAAAAGGTCTACCTCGTTGTTTATCTTCCCTACGAGAAAGCCTTGTTGCATCAATCCGGACCGTGGACGGACGAAGCCATCGACGGGCAGATGTCGACCATTGCCGACCTGTTCAACGCGGGACCTCGTAGCTCGCTGACGGCCCGGATGTTTCGGCGTCGGAGCGAGAACGTTGAGCAATATCTCGATTGGGTTCACCAGGGAGTCGATTGTGATTCCGGTGCCAGTCAGAAATTTGAGGTCGATGGGCGACCCTATGTGTTCTCGACGTTACGTCCCGAACCTGCTCCGGCCGGGTCGTTGGGTTTGCGGACGCTCAACATGATGTTGTTGAATGTGCTGGTTTGCGGAGCGTTGGCATTGTTGGGGCTGCTATTGTTGCGGGCTCGACTGACGACTCAGTTGGCGGGTGCGCTGATTGCGTTGTCCATTCTGGTATTCACCGGCGTATTTTTTCCGTTGGTGACTGAGCACTTGTTCAGCGAAGCGCTGCTGCTGACATTTGGAATCATCGGATTGGCCTGGTTGGTGTCTGATTTCACACGTTGGTTCCGCGAATTTCAAGTTCGCCGCCGCGAGTATCAGGCAAATTTCGTCACGCCTGGCGCCTTTGCGTCCGCGGCGGGAAGCATCGATCCGGCAGAATTTGAAGCGGTGGATCCCTCGCCACCGCCGGCCGAGACTGATTCGCTTGAGGGGGAAGGAGAGTCCCATGAGTAGGATTCCACTTCGATCCATGCCGACGATGCCGCCTGCTGCCTCGCGGTTAATTCCGTGCCTCACCGGTTGCCTGATCGCGATCGCGATCCAGTTCGCGACCGTCGGTCAGCTCGACGGACAGGAAGCGAGCGAAACCGGCGTTCCCGACCGCTTCCAGCGACAGATTTTCGTCCCTTTCGAGAGTCTCGACGTCCTACTTGATGGAAATTCCAATCGGGTCCTACTGACGCGGGACGAATACGAAGCCTTGCTGAAATCGGCCCGGGCTCGGGAGATCAAGCAGGCTCCTTTCGACAGCGCCGTGGTTGACGCAAAATACGAGGGAAAAATTCTTGACGGCGTTGCCCAGATTTCCGCTGAGTTGATTGTGGAACCGCTCAACGAAGGGCTGGTCCAGATTCCCCTCCCGTTCAGTGGTGTGGCGATCCGAACGGCGACGATTGGGGGTCGCCCAGCGAATTTGTGGCGTAATGCCCAGGGGCAAATCGTGCTGTTGCTCAGTGGTCAGCGGCGCGAAACACTTAAGCTGGAGTTGACGGTTCCGCTGCAGACGACCGCCGCTCGGCAAACGCTGTCGATTCAACTGCCTTCCCCTTCGGCAACGCAATTCAATCTCAGCGTGCCCGGAAACGTGGAAGTCAAAAGTGGTGCGACCGTCGCCAACCGGACGTACGATCAAGCGACCAATACGACTCGGTTTGATTTGCTGGGGACGCGCGAAGCGATGAATATCGTGATGTCACTCAACAATCGTTTGCTGAAAGACGATCAGGTCATTGTCGCTCGCAGTGTGAGCATTCATAAACTGTCTCCCAACCAACAGGAGTTGCATCTGACCTGCTCGTTGGATGTCATCCACGGCGCACTCGAGGAGATCGAATTTGATGTACCGAAGGGATTTCAGGTCAGCCATGTTGCGACCGAACTGCTCAATCAATGGGAGTTGGTTCAGCCGACACCGCCAACGTCGGGCGAGCAGCGATTGAAGATCAAACTGCGTCAGCCAAGCCGCGAAGACCTGGTTGTCAACATGATCGCAACCCGGGATGAGGGAGTGCTGGGGCCCTGGACGGCCGCGGACATTCGACCGATCGGTGTCGTCGGAAACGTCTCGGTGGTTGGGGTGCTTGCGGATATTCAGTTGGAATCATCCAAGCTCCAGTCGGACGGTCTGATCCCGATCGATCACGAGTTTCTGTTTGCGGCGTTGCCGGCCTCCCTGCAAACGAGTCGTCTGGAAAATCCCGTCGCGGTCGTGGCAGCGTTTTACGCTCCTCAAAAAGAGTACCTGTTGTCTGCCGACTTTGTGGTTCCGAAACCCGAGTTGATTGTGAAATCGAATTCACGACTGGTGATCAACGACCAGCAACTGGAATTGCAGGGGGGACTGGCGTTGACCAGCCGTCACGATTTCCGATTCGATTTTCGGCTGAGGTTGCCAACAGGCTGGCGTCTGAATGAAATCACCGACGAGGACGGCAAACCGGTCCAGTTTGATCGCCTGGGAGGGGGGCTGGAGGAGGAGTTTTTCGTCCACTTGTCATCGCGGATTCCCGACAATTCGGCAAAGAAGCTGTTTTACAAAGCCAGTCTGACGCCGCAGGGATGGTTGGATCGGTGGGAAACCAACCGGGTTGCGTTTCCGGTCGTCAAAGTTGCGGACGAGACGCGCCATACCGGAGCGATTGCCATCGCGACCGAGGAAGACCTGGAATTGAAGCCCAATGGCATCACCGCGCTTGAGCTACTCGACGAACAGGACAAGCAGAAGTTTGAACTGGACCAAATTAATGCGCCCTTGGCCTATCAGTTTGACAGCACCGACTATCAACTGAATCTGGACCTGGAACGTCGGAAGCCCTCGTTGATTGCCCGCACTTACAATTATTACACGATCAAACCGAGCCAACTGGTTGTGCACTCAGAATTGATTTACGACGTCAAGCAGGCTGGCGAGGACGAGTTCGTTTTTGAACTTCCGCTGGATTCACCGAGATCCGTTTCCATCGCAGCCGCTGGTCTACGGATGAAGGATTCTCAAAGTGAGGAAACCGATTCAGCCCGTCGCTGGACGGTGCAGCTGGCCAGACCCCAAAAAGGCCTGGTTCATTTGCTCGTGGACTACCAGCAACCGATCGAGGAATCCGATTTAAAAGAGTTAAAGCTCTCGCCGGTGCTCGCCCAGGGTGTGAATTTTCAGTCGTCGATGTTCGCGATCGAAGGCAGCGCCGAACTGGATATCGAGATCTCAACGACTGCCCGCGCGGTCGATGTGGGGGAATTGTCGGAAGCTTTTTATCAGCCCGGCCGATACACACTTGGTGCCTGGTCGTCTCCGACTTCCGCTTTGAACCTGACCGTCAACTGCCTGCGGCGAGCGGTCTTTCCATTGCCCAGTGCGATTGTCCAACGGGCAGAAATGGTTACGGCCATTTCAACCGACGGAAAATCGCAAACCGCGGCTCGATTTCAACTGGTGACCAAGCAACAGCCCTTCCTGCGAATCGAATTGCCGGCCGAGGCCAAACTTTGGTCGGTTCAGCTGGACGGGCAACCGGCAAAACCACAGCGGCAAAATGACGCGCTGTTGATCAGCCTGATTGGCAATGAAACAGGAAAGCTGCGCGACCTGCAGCTGGTTTTCGAGTCACCCGCAACGGCGTTCAAATTCGTCGGCCAAGTCAAAGCTCATGCTCCGGCCTTGTGGTTAAACGAATCGGTGGAAGGCCAGGGACAACCGGTTCCGCTGGTCGATCTGCATTGGCGCTTGATTCTGCCGGATGGTTTCAGCGTTTCCCACGGAGACGGAAACTTTCAATCGGAACAGTTGATTCAACAGCCTTCACCGATTCAACAACTTGGACATTGGATCTATCAGTTGGGCGGCGGAATTGGCAGGTTTGGTTTGGTGATGTTGCCGATGGCGAAATTGAGTGAGGCCACATCGCTGGCCGTGCCTGATGCGGCGGTTGCGGATTTCGAAGCAGGGGAAATCGAAGAAGAACTCACGGCCGAATTAGATCGGATGGCTCGCGCGCCAGCCAAGAAGCCGGAGGCATTGATGAAGGCCAAAGAAAAAAAAGACGTGGCGGCGGAGCCCGCGCGTGATGAAGACAAACCGGCGGTCGATGATTCGATGGCCCCGGCAGCGCCACGCGAACAAAAACGCGAGGTCGCTGGTAAGGACAAAACGGTACTTTGGGCGCTCAGCGGTTTGCGCAGTCTTGCGATCGAACTCACCGATACCGGCAATTCCATCGCTTTTTATAACCTGGGAGAACAGCCAACCTTAACAGTGACCGTCGTTAACCAGTCGAGGATCAACTGGATGGCGATCCTGGTGGCGTTGTTGATCGCCGCTTTGGGTGTGCTGCTGACCAACGGCAAACTGCAAACCAAAGTTTTCTTCCTGTTGTTGGTTCTGGTGTTGGCTTGCCTGGTTCCCCTGGCGGGCCAGGCGTTTGACGCTTTTGAATCGATCGTCGAATTGGCCCTCCTGACCGCAGTGTTTTTGGCCATCTATTTTGTGGTCGCCTGGGCATTCCGGCTGTTCCGCAAATCGGTTTCAACGATTGTGACCCGAATTCCAATGTTGATCGGTATCGTTGCGATATCGGTCTGTTTTGCGAGTCCCGCTGCTGGGCAGGAAGTCGTCAATGACCTTGAGGGCCTTAGAAAGCTGATCGTCGAATTGCAAGCCGAACCGAATGTCAGACTTCCCGAGGATGCTTTAATCATTCCGTTTGATCCGGAGGATCCACAAGGGCGCGAAAATGCCAACCGGCTGTTGTTGCCGTACGAGCATTACTTGAAATTAATCAATCGGGCTGAAGCTGGGAACCAAATCAAACCCCCTGTTTCACCCGTCGACTACGTACTGTCGTCCGCGGAGTACAACCTCAAGCTGACCCTGGAAGAGGCGCTCGCCATTCGGGGTAAACTGGCAATCGAATTATTGACCGATCAGCCGGTCGCCGTGAATTTGCCGATCGATGGTGGCGCATTGGCCGACGCGAAAGTCGACGGAAAACCCGCAAAACTCCAATTCTTGACGGTTGAATCGGGTGCCCGGCAGCAAAAATCTCAATCAGCAGCGGCGTCGAACGTGGTTCAATTGCATCTTGAGGGACGCGGCACCAAGGTCTTCGAATTCACGGTTCAAATGAAACCGCAACGGCAGGGAGGGTGGCGGATGCTGGACGCTCGACTACCGGTCGGCATGACCCGTGGGCTGACGCTCGATTCGTTGGATGAACCAACGGAAATTCGCTTGAATGCGGATGCGGACCGTCGGTCGATCGAGGCGAAACCGAATCAGCAGGTGGCCACGGTTCTCAACGCCGATGGGACGCTGCGATTGCAGTGGAAACCCTCTACGGCAGCGCAAGCGGTTGATCAAAGCTTAACCGCCACGTCGGAGGCGATCTTCGACGTTCGCGAAGACGGTTTACGGTTGACCTGGAGAGTCACGCTTGATTTCCGCGGTACGGAGCGGGATGTCTTCACGTTAAATTTGCCTGGCGGGTTCCTGGTGGAAGCCGTCAACGGAGAAAATGTCAGATCCTGGGATGTCAAGCAGAACGACGACCAGACCAATCGCCTCAACGTTACAATGTTGAGCGCGGCCAAAGAGCAGGAAACTTTCACCATCGAACTTTCCGATCGGGGATTTTCGGTGACGGATAAAGCCCGGCCATTGGATGCGCCGTTTTTGACGGTCGAAGGAGCTGCACTGCATCAAGGTTACTATTCCATTCGTCAGAGCCCGATCGTCGAATTGCAAACCGGCAAACAGCGGGCGGTCAGTCGAATTGACCAGAGCCAGTTCGAGCCCCAGATTGATGTCGCCAGCCTCGATGAGCAATCCAGCCCACTCGGGATCAAGCCCTTTCAGGTTTTGCAGTTTGTCGCGACGCCGTTCCAAATTGGTTTGACAGCCAACCTGGTTCCCCGAACCCTGAAGGTCGAGACCCAGTCGATCGTGCGGATTGGGCAGAGTGAAGCCGACCTGGAAATGCGTTTCCGGTTTGGTGTCGGGCAGCGGCCGATTTACAAATTGAGCTTCGATGTTCCACGGTCAATGGAAATCCGAAAACTGGTCGCCGGCCTGAAGGAGACTTGGACTTCCGAGCCGCTGGATGAATCGCAACGGATTCATGTGTACTTTCCCGATGGGGTCGCGGATGATTTTTTGGTGTTAATGGAGGCGACACCGACGGATTTTGTGGGCGGTGCCCAGTGGTCGTTGCCAAGCATTCGGGTCAATGATGTGACGGAACAATCGGGCCAAATGGCTATCCAGGTTGATCCGGCGATTTCTGTGTCCACGGGGACGCTCCAGAATTGCGAATCGGTTTTGCTCCAACAGATTGAGAGTTGGCTGAATCCAGAACAGAGAACGACGACTCGGCTGGTTTTGCGAACGACCGGAGGCAACTACGAAGCAGAATTGAAGTTCACCCGAATTCAACCGCGCGTGCTGGTCCAGACGGTGACCAATGTCCGCACGACTTTGTTTGCGATCGAGGAAACGATGTTGCTGGATTTTGATATCCAGCAGGCCGGAATTCGCGAGGTCCAGTTTGAGCTGCCGGTTTCCATGCGGAATGCCCGGGTCATTGCCAAATTGGTCAGTGAAAAAAACGTCGATGAGATTGCGGATAATCAAAATGCGGTGCGCGTGACGTTGAGGCTGCAGGATGACGTGATCGGTTCGTACCGGGTGGTGGTGGAAAATGATCGCCAGTTGAGCGATGCCCGGCAAATCGTACCCATTCCCCACGTCCTGACCGGAACGACTCAGGAGCGATACGCAACGCTGCAGAATGCCGGACGCGACGAGATTGAAGTGCTGGAATCGAATGACTTTCAGGCACTCAACCGTCAGTTGAAGCAGTTTGCCAAGCTGAAGCAAACCCTGTCGGGTGGTGAGTTGACGATGGCCTACCTGGATACATCGAACACAGACTGGCCATCGCTGCGATACGAAATGAAACAGCGTGAGTCGCTGGAAACGGTGGCGGCAAGTATCGAGTTTTCGAAAACGACGATGATTGTGGATTCCAGTGGCGCCTATCGGGCACTGCAGAATTTTCAGGTCAACAACCGTTCCGAACAGTATCTTGAGGTCGAACTTCCCGACGGCGCAACTTTGTTGACCGTCGTCGTCAGCGGACAACCTGTCAAACCGGTTGCCTGGCCTGCGGCAAGCAACGATCGGCGTTTGCGGATTCCGCTGGTCAAAACGCCCTTGGGGGATTTGGATTATCCAGTGCAATTAAAATACGCCGGTCAGTTGGGTCCACTGGCGAATTTTCAGGATATTCAGTTCCCGGTCATCGAAACGCTGAACATCAATGTGCAACTCAGCCAGTTGCACCTGCGTTTGCCTGAAACCCATCGTTGGATCAATTTTGACGGAACGATGACGAAAGTGGATAGCCGAGGCGAGCTGGAGGAGGGCTTTCTCAGCTACAAAGCCCGTCAGATCCAGCAGTTGACGCAACAGTTACAGAGCAAGTCGTCGAAATTGGGTACTGTATTTTCAAAGTCTCGAGCTTTGAAAAACCTTGAGCAATTGGAACGGGACATGCGGGACTACCAAACGGCGAATCGCGAATTCCAATCAGACGAGGGCCAGCAGGTGGCGGAGTTGATCGTCGGCAATCAGGCAGCCATTCGCGAAGCCCAGCAGCAGTACAGCCTCGAGCTAGGGGAAACGGTTAAGTTCGATGTTGATAATCGGACCAATTTTAATGAACTGGTCGCTGGACAGTCCGTGAAGCTCGCACGAAATTCGGTCACCCGACAGGGAAGCAACTTTGCCACTCCACAGGTGCTCGCGGTTCAGCAGGATGCTGAGAACCTGTCGCAGATTCAAGTCGAGTTGTCTCAGCAACAGGGACAAAAGGCTCAGAATTTTGACGGAAAATGGTTTGCGCGAAACAAGTTAAATTCGATGCCGCAACCAGAATCGCAATCCGGTGAACGGGCGGCCAACGAGCCAACCCAGGCACCCAACCGACCAGCGATCGTTGATAGCCCCCAACGAGGGTTGGACGCCGGGATCAGTTTCGCGAATCCTGCTGAAAAATGGATAGCCCCCGAAACGAACAGTGCAACCGAATCTGGATTGGGCCAGTCGTTGGCGGGACAAATGGGACGGAGTGATCGCGCCGAAAATGACGTGGCTCGGTATCGGACCGGAGGCGGAATGGGCGGAGACGGCGCAATGGGAGATTACCAACTCAACACGGAACGCTCGCAGGGACTGGTCAACGGGCCGGGCGGACCGGGTGGATTGGGAACGGAAAGTTTGTCACGGGGTGAGGTAGCTGGGAGCGGCGGCGAACCCACTGGCGAAACGCGGTCGGCGTTGCAATTGGGGGCCGGGATGCGTCAGAACGGCGATCCGGCGGCCCAGTTCGATAGTTATCTTGGCAGTCTCGACATTGAGCTACCCGCAAGAGGCGTGGATTTTTACTTCAAATCACCTCGCGGGAAGGCCACAGTGACGGCTCGCCCAATCGAATTTCGATCTGTTTCGCGCTGGACATCGGCCTTGATCACTCTCGGGGTGTGTGTGGGCGTTTGGGTGTTGTGCTGGTTGGCGCTGTGGCTGCAAAACGTTACCACGATTCGGATGATCGCTACTGTGGGAATGTTGCTGGCTGGTTTGGTCAGTGTGGCGACGGCGTTTTTTCCGATTTACGGCCTGGTCGCGTTGTTGGCCGCGTTTGTGTTGATCGTTGATTGGGCCACCCGATCGGCTTGGTCCGAAACCGCCACAGAAGCGTAATCGGGAATTTTTCTTTCGGGGAGCGGTGTCAGGAGCGGAGATTGGGAAACGGGGCCGAAATCGCGTGGCAGGCAGATTGGGATTCCGGCTCGGCTGATCGGTCGCGGCCGTCGGCGACTGGATTGGAACGGGTGAGGCAAAGGAGCAGGAATCTGGGTACAATGTTGTTTTAACATGGTCGGGCCTTGGCTCGATGTCCCAGTTCCAGTTTGTTGAACTCTGTGATATGAAATTGAATCATTCCTTGTGCCGTTACAGCGACCGGCTGTTAATGCTCGCCGTCGTTTGCATCGTTAGCTTCTTCGGTTTGGGCGATGTCCTGGCAGCGCATGACTCGGTGACCGCCGCACGTCTTCCGAATGTCGTGATGATCATTTCGGACGATCAAGCCTGGACCGATTATGGGTTCATGGGGCATCCGGACATCCAAACGCCCCGTCTGGACAAGCTTGCCCGCCAAAGTCTGACCTTCACGCGCGGGTATGTGCCGACGAGTTTGTGCCGGCCTTCGTTGGCAACGATGATCACCGGTCTTTATCCGGTGCAGCATTTTATCACCGGCAACGATCCCGCAATTCCGGAAGGTGCTGACGCGCGGCAAAAAAACCAGTCGCCGCAATACCAGGCGCTTGTTTCGGAACTCAATTCGAAAATCAAGAATCTCGATACGCTGCCGAAGTTGTTGGCGGAGAAGGGCTATCTCAGCCACCAGTCCGGAAAATGGTGGGAGGGCAATTATCGTGACGGTGGTTTTACGCACGGGATGACTCATGGGGATCCAAAACGAGGTGGTCGACACGGTGACGAAGGACTGAAGATCGGTCGGCAGGGCTTGCAACCCGTTTTTGATTTCATCGACAAAGCTGGGGAACAACCGTTTTTCGTTTGGTATGCACCGTTCCTGCCTCACACGCCCCACAATCCTCCGCAGCGATTGTTGGACAAATACCAGCAAGATGGCCGACCGCAGGAACTGGCCAAGTATTATGCGATGTGCGAATGGTTCGATGAAACCTGTGGCGAGTTGGTGGACTACATTGACAACCAAGGACTGGGCGAAGACACGCTGATTCTCTATGTGACCGATAACGGCTGGATTCAAAAAACGCCGTTGACCGAGGCCCCCAAGGATTGGGGTAAGGGCTTTGCACCGGGCAGCAAACAATCACCGGCCGATGGAGGCGTACGCACGCCGATCATGATGCGTTGGACCGGGAAAATCGAACCGAAGATGGATCAGCAAACGTTGGTCAGCAGTGTGGATCTGGCTCCGACCGTGCTCGCCGCTGCCGGGCTGGAAAAAACAGCTGCCATGAGCGGTTTGAATCTGCTGGAAGTTGCCCAGGGAAAACCGTTGGGTCGCGACGAGGTCTTTGGTGAGATCTACGCGCATGACATTGCGAACATTAACAATCCGGAGGAGTCGTTAGTCTATCGTTGGATTATTTCCGGCGATGAAAAACTGATCTTGCATTTCGACGGCAAGACAGGGCGATACGGAAAGATCCACAAGTACATGCAAGGCGACAAGCAGCCCCAATTGTTTGATCTCAAGAATGATCCGTATGAAACAACCAATTTGTACTCGAAACGCCGCGAGGACGCGATCGCGCTGGAACAATCGCTGACGAAGTTCTTTCTGCGTTTGAAGATGCCAAATTCGATCGACAACAGCTCCGCTGGAAACGATGAATTTAGTGCACAGGACCGGTTCGCGGTTCGATCGGCCCGGAACGGGCCTGGTGGGATTTGTTGCATTATCAATTACAGGTCGAAGTTTTTCCGGACACCAAGCGTATTCAGAGGCACCAACGAAATCACGTTCAAGGCTCTCCAGCCAGGCCAGCGAATGCAAATCGATTTGCAGCAGCCTTTAAAAATCACGAAAGTCGAACACGGCACGACGGAGTTAAAATTTGAAAGAGACGGCAATGTCTACTGGATTGACTTTCCGCAGCCTTTGGCCGCAGGAGTCAAAGACAAAATCGTGGTTGCTTACGAAGGCACCCCGGTCGAAAGCAAGAATCCTCCGTGGAGTGGTGGTTTTACCTGGCAGAAAGACGACCGAGGTAAAGATTTTATTGCCACGTCCTGCCAGGGGATTGGGGCCAGTATCTGGTGGCCCTGCAAGGACCACGGTTACGACGAACCGGACGACGGCATGCAAATCAGTTTGACCGTGCCCGAAGACCTGGTCGCGGTGTCCAATGGGCGGCTGCGCGAAACGGTTCACAACGAAGAGGACCAGACAAAAACGTTCCATTGGGTGGTCACCAATCCGATCAACAATTACTGCATCAATGCGAATATCGGCAACTATGTGAATTTTTCGGAAGTCTACCAAGGCGAGTTTGGCAAACTGGATCTGGATTACTGGGTGCTGGACCATCAGCGCGAAAAAGCCGAAACCCATTTTCGGGAAGTACCGCGTACCATGGAGGCCTTTGAGCACTGGTTCGGGAAATATCCGTTTTACGAGGACAGTTACAAATTGGTGGTCGTGCCGTATCTGGGGATGGAACACCAAAGCTCTGTGACGTACGGCAATGGGTTTCGCAATGGCTACCGCGGTCGGGACTTGAGCGCCACCGGGGTTGGCATGAAGTTCGACTTCATCATTGTGCATGAGTCGGGGCACGAATGGTGGGGCAACAATATTTCGATGAAGGATGCCGCAGATATGTGGATCCACGAAAGCTTCACCAATTATTCGGAGAATTTGTTTGTCGAATATCACTTCACCGAGAAAGAGGCCCAGGACTATGTGATCGGCTGCCGCAAGCGGGTTCAGAATGATCGGCCGATCATTGGGACCTACGGTGTCAACAACGCTGGATCGGGAGATATGTATTACAAAGGCGGCAACATGCTGCACACGATCCGGCACGTGATCAACGACGATGAAAAATGGCGATCGATCTTACGCGGATTGAACAAAGACTTCTGGCACCAGGTCGTGACGACCGAACAAGTCGAAAACTACATCAGCGAAAAATCCGGAATCGATTTCAGCAAAGTCTTTGATCAATACTTGCGAGGGACCGACATTCCGGTGCTGGAATACGAACTCAATGGCGAAAACCTGAACTACCGTTTCGACGAAGTCGTCGACGGTTTTTCAATGCCAGTTCGCGTAATCATCAATGGTCAATCGGCAATGCTCGAACCATCGGACGAAACCCAATCGTTGAAATGGGAGTCGCCGATCGAATCATTCGAAGTCGATCGAAACTTTTACGTCAATGTGAAAAAACTCTCACCGGCTTTGGCGAAATAACCTTCCGCATGGTTCCGGCGTGATACCCGTGAATCGCGTCCGGGATCTGCAGCTCGGACTGCGTCCGGGATCTGCCCGGGATCTGCTCTGACGAACGGACGAGCTTCCCATCACAAAAATCGCGCACGGTTTTCCTACGACTCGACCGCGGAGCGGTCAGCGACGAGCGATTGTCGTGGATCGCTCCGCGATTCAACGCGCGCATTTATTCGGACGTAATCCATCGCAACACAACGCCGACGCGATATGACGCACGGCTATCGTTGGATCGTTGACAGGACCATTTACAGCAGGGAAAGAAATCTGCTGACGTGATTTGTCTTGCTGACAACCACTCGATCGTTGGCGTAGGGTTCACCGATTTCAGCAAAAAATACTGACTCCCAACTCGTGGCCCAATCTTCTTGCGGTGAGGCGTTGCCGGAAGGGAGGATAAACTGAGTGTTGCCTCGATACCACCACTTCGTAAAACCCGTTTCAAATGCTTCTTTGGTTGCATCGGAGCTTTTGAAATAGAGGTCGCCTTTGTCAACGGTTGACCAGAACGACAGATTCAGAAAATCTTGCCACATGCCAGCTGCGCCGGGAAGCCGTGCCGAAATCTCGAAAGCACTGTCCCAATTGTGACCCATTTCGTGAATCACGGTTAACTGGGCGACCACACTCAGAGCCCGGTTTGCAAAATCCCATTCTCGAATACTGATTTGTCGACGCCAATTACCGGATCCATCTTTCCACAGAGTATTCAAGCCCGACTTCGAAGTAGCTTGGGCCGACTTAACGAATGTGATGGGAAACGGACTCAACGAGTCCTTCAACACCGTAGTGCCTCCGGTTTTTCGGTGCAAAGAATCAAACGCGAGGTCCAACGTCCGCACGTCGCCGACGGTCCAGTCAAGCGATTTGTTCTTGAAAGCCAGAACGGCATCCTCACTGGCAACGGTACCAAGTCGATCACTGTCAAACTTGAGCAAACGATCTGCTCCCGGCCCACCATTCAAATAATTCGATTCGTTGATGCCACCGAACAGGCCGTCATTGCCCGCTCCGCCGTTGAGCGAATCGACTCCTTCGCCACCGTCGAGGATATCGTCGCCGTCATTTCCAATTAACGAATCGTTACCATCACCTCCGTAGATCAGGTCATCGCCGGGGCCACCGAAAATGATATTCTCATCGCCCAGCCCTGTAATGATATCATCGTCAACATTGCCAAGGATTTCGTCGAACCCCCCTTGTTGACCCCGGCGATGCTCAGGTTGATTGATCTGATCCTTTCCAGGGCCGCCGTCGACGAAGTCATTTCCTTTGCCGGTTCCAATGATGTCGTCACCGGCTTGTCCGAAAATTTTGTTTTCTCCGATATCGCCATAGATCGTGTCATGGCCATTTCCACCATACAGTTTCCAAAATCCGGCCGTCTCGTTGTGCCGATGGCCTGGTTCACCCGAGGAGATGAGGTCATCACCATCGCCGCCAAATACGAGTTCAGCCTGGTCTTCGGTCTGGTCCAGACTTCCCAAACCGGTATGGATAATGTCATCGCCCCCAAACCCCACGAGGATATCATTGCCGCGTGCGGATGGGGCATAACCATCGCCGTAGATCGTGTCCTTGTCGCTTCCACCGAAGATCAAATCGTTCCCCCAGCTCCCCATCAACAGGTTTTCACCGTCACCACCGAGAATCAAATCATCCCGATCGCCGCCGTAGATTTCGTCATTGCCAGGACCCCCGATCAATCGATTTCGAACGACATCATTGCCGCGGCCACCTATGATAATATCATCGCCTTCACCGCCATTGATCACCGTTGTGTTTAGCCCACTCGGCCCAATCAATTCGTCGTTACCAGCATGCCCATAGATCAGCGTCGTCTCAAGGTTAACAAACGGGTAAGCTTTAAAATAATCGTCGCCAGCAAAGCCTTGGAAGACCACGGTTTTGATATCGACGCCGCCTTCCATGACGACGGTTTTGTTCCCGTCGATAAACCGATACACGTCGGGATTGATCGAATAATAGCCCAACGTGACTCGGTCGTTGCCGGGCGTGCCGATCACGTACAGTGTATCGCCGTCCGCGAACAGCGATGCCAGCAGATTCCTTGGTTCAAGACTGTCGTACGTAAAATCCAGATTTAAGTTTCGACGACGGCGCAGTCGCGCGGCGTTTCAAGTTGGACATTTTCATTCGGATCGCTTGGGGTCATTTCATTGAATTTCGGAATCATGGATCGCATTTCGACCGAAGATCTTAAGCGGCGGATGGATCACGCATCAACCCGCCGAGGCAACCGCGTAAGCTGGCCAGCCCACCTCGATCGAAATCGTTTGTCAGCACATCACCCGTTTCTTACGACGCGTTATCAGGCCAACAAAAACCAGGCCAAGCACCGCCGCAGTGCCCGGTTCAGGCACAACGGAAATCGGTGAGAGGATAAATCCCATTTGACCAAGGGCATCGTTGTTCAGCTGACCATATCCGACGATCTGACCATTCGAATTCATTTGCAGGCTGCGCCAGCAGCGACCAATCGTTGCCGGCAAAACTATCATCAACCAACAACCCCAAATCCAGCATGCCCGTACTCAGCGTAAAGTAATAGGCTCGTTCGCCGAGATTATTGTTAGCGGCATCGAACAAGGTATAGGCGCCCAACACCACACCATCCTCACCCAAATAGTCGACTCGACTGCTGGCAAAACCCGTGGCTGTGTTGACCGAGAGCATTAATTCGGTCGTTTGATCCGATAGTAGGTCATAGAAAAAAGCGAGCGTTCCATTGGACGTCCCGGTCCCGCTGGAAAAACGTTCGGAGTATCCTGCGACCTGGCCAGCGTCGTTCACAAATTCAATGCGTACTCCACCGGTAACCATCGGTACGGGTGTAGCTGCCTTCCCACCAGGCCGATTCGACGTGTTGTCGCCCCGTCGTCAGATCCAGACGGATGCGCCTCGATTCTCCGCACCATCGTATCGAAGGGATCCCCCGGTGCGAACCCTGTTTGCGCAAACTGATAGGGTTCGATATAGGAATTCCTTGACACCCATCACCCCGGGTATGCTCAGCATCATACAGTCCGACACGGCGTGTCGTCGTGTCGTGAATCCAGGTGGACTGACCAAGAGAACTGTACTACCTCCGGAGTAGCGATTTGAAGACTGACCAATATCTGACCATCGTTTGGAATCGGCCGATGCTGTAACTTTCCCGTAATCCGTCATCTCGTTGGTGTTCGGGTCGACCAGTCCGATGGTTGTTGTGATTCCGGCTCGTGCTTCCATGCGGTGGAGCCATGGACTGAGTTGCCGGAATATCGCGATTGAGCACCAGCCATCACCCCCGCATCATTGACCGTGAAGTCCGGATAGCCGGCCAAACACTGTTTTGGATGGCCGTCAGCCCGGTGAATTCGCTATCGGTAACAAGCCAATCCGAGTCGGTCGTACCGTCATTCCGCCATACCGATTGGCCAACATGGTGATTACCCGTGTATCGCCACGATGCCGACACTCCAGCTACAAACTGACCGTTACTGCTCGTGTACGGAGTTGATTCCGTCGGCGACCATCATCGCCACGATGATCAGCGTCGTGAAGCCCAATCTCGGTGGTTGTGCTTCCGTCGTAGATCCAGGGTACATTGCCCAGATATTGCGGCACCACCAAAGTACAGCTGGGAAACACCGTAGCACCCTTCCGTTATTCGTCAGTCTGTATGCGTAAGACTGCGACGTATCCATCGTCACGAAAAATTCGGATCCCGTCGGGCCAATTCTTACGGTCGACGTCACCGTCGAAAAACCATGCTGACGCCCCCTCGCTGGAAGTCGAATTGATGTGTTCTCGTACCGAACTGAACTCCCGATCGCATGTCCCATGTTGTTGATTGCGTTGACGTTGCTTTGACGATAACCTGCCGAGTTTGTGTGCTCTGCACCCAACAGGCCAACGGCTTTTGTCGTGGAACCATCGTAAATCCAGGCGTCGAATTGCCCGGCAGTTGCTGCCATCGTATCGATGGAGGTTCCCAGTACCTGTCCGCCGAGAGTTGAGGAAGTTACCGGCGGAGCCTGGTGACCATCGCTACGGGTGTATTCCACACCGGTTAAACCGATTTGCCTTAGTCGGCTCCGTCAAACAACCAGGCGGTTCGTCCCTTCGCAATGTTGCTCCCCTTCGAACCGTTCGGAGTAACCAAGCAACCAACCAGAGTCGGTAACGTTGTTTTGCTGATACGGCCGAGCCCTCGGTAGCCGTCGTCGCGAGTATGTTCAGTGTCCATCAATCCAAGGGTCTTGACCTGAAAACCTGGTGGCTGTGCCTTGAGTCGCGACGGAAAAGAAATGAAGGCAGCGAAGCCGAGCACCAAGATTGCTGCTGACCTCATAGTTCGTAACGATTTAAAGCCTTGATTTAGGTTTCGAGGATGAAATGGAGTGAGTCGTTCTAATTTAAGCATGTTTTTCAGGATCGGTTGGTGTCGTATCAGGAGATGTCAGAGTGAAAATCGGCTGGCGGGTTAGGGAACAGTTCGGCTTGCGGATCGCTAGTCGTCCAGTCTCGAGTGCTGCGATTGGTGGGGTTAATTGAAATAGAGCCCCGAGGCGGGGCATCGTTGGGTTGTGGCGTCATCAATCCGGTCAATGTCGCCGTTGGGAAAGCCCACTGACTGCCCATTTCCCAGCAGCACAGCCCGGGAGGCGATCCCGTGTAGGTTAGGAACCATCGCCAGGCAAACCGAACAGAAAAAATGCCAGAAGAGTGTTAGAAGTGTGGAATTGTTCCTAAATACCTACAGCGACCAGCATTTTGCTGGCTCGCAGGGCCAAGAATAGTTCGGGAAAGGTGGCGTTCTGATCCAAAATGCAACCTGATCGGCGACTGACTGAACCAAAGTTCGGGCCATGAAGGAGCAGTCGCAGAATGTCAATTTGTTGGAGTTTTTCGCTCCCCAAAGGGCCGCCAGATCGACTTGCGACGCAGCGGCCACAACGTTCATTAGGGAGCTAATAGATACATCAAGCTATTTCCTTCGACTCGGGCTCGGGTTTTCCAACCGACCGGTACCGCGTACCGATCGTCCACGTCTTTGAGCAGGCGGATTTCGCCCGGGTTACTTCTGTTTTTGCACGAGTTGAGGTCTCCGATTCCGCTTCGCGGTGCTTTTCATTCCCTGCGGATGCCGCCAACTCAACGTCCCATTCGGCAAGCCGGATTTGAAATCGAACAAACTCAAGATCTCAAGCATCTATGCCGTCCGCGACGACGACTGGGTCAGTTTGATCGTTGGAAGACGAGTTGAGAATCTCTACCAGTTCCTTCAGCACTGCTTGAGCCATTTTCCATTGCTCAAACCGAAACGGCTTCGCGGTACGAGACTAACTGGTTGGTTGTTGTATCCCACAGGCTTAACCGCAAGCAGTGGATCACATCGCTCGGCCAAAGCGTGGTGACCGTTGCATTTTGCAACTCGGGAATCGCCTGCATTGCTTCTGGCAATCGGTAGAAGGGAATTCTTGAATTCAAGTGGTGCACATGATGGTAGCCGACGTTTCCAGAAAACCAACTCATGACCGGCCCTAGTTTCAGATAGCTGGACGATTCAAGTGCCGCCCGGAAATGTGACCACTCTTCGGTCGGAACGATCTTCATTCCGGGGAAGTTGTGTTGGGCAAAAAACAGGTAGGCCCCGAGCGTGGCAGCGATGGCGAAGGGAAGTAGGAAGGCGAAAAACGCCACCTGGAAACCGCCAAATGCCCAAAGCACGGCGATGATTCCACCGTGGATCAGCAACGACAACGCACCATCCCAAAATTTGCGGGGCTGGGTCAGTAGCGGAACCAAGCAAAGGCTCAGCAAGAAAACGGTTACATTGGCAAATAGAATTGTCAATGGATTTCGACTGACGCGATAACGTAGGCGTTGCCATCGCGTCGTTAGTTTCCACATGTCGGTGGTCATCAAGGGAACCGTCCCAATGTCCGACGTCAGCAGAGAAAACTGTTTTTCCTTTACCGGAATTGGCTTGCCAACATTGGCATGGTGAAAGTTGTGACTGTGACGCCAGGATCGCGGTGGCGTCAGCAAGATCAGACCGCACAAGTAATAGACCAACTTCCCCAGTCGTGACTTTCGCAAGATGGCCCCATGCATGAAGTCGTGATATAGGACGAACGCGCACACCATCAGCAGCCCGCCAAGTATTGAAAGCAGGATTCGAGCTGGCCACCAGGAGATCATTCCCGCCCCGGTAAGGACGATTGCCAACAAGCACAATGTCGAGCCAGTGTACCACCAACTTTTGGCCGGCGACTCTACGGCAAATGGCCGAGTCGCGTCGTGAAGTTGTTTGCCCGTTCGATTGATGATTGGTTCGTCCATCATTAACTTGCTCCACCTCTTGATCTAAAATACCGCGCATGCCCAACCGATAAACTGGATGTTTTTTGACCTTGCAAGTGACATGCCAATTTGCGGCCCCCAGCGGCAGTGGAACCGGCGTCAAATGGTTGCGGGAATTCAGTCGTCGCTTCCCGATGCCATGGTTGACGTGTGCCAAATCGCACGACCATTGAAAAGGACGATCGGTCTGCAGCGGTGGTCCAAAAGCGGTGATTGACAACCTTTGGCTCAGGCCGTTGCGATCCGTCAGGAGCAGGCTTCGTCGAGGGTTTTTACGAGCCGGTAAGAAAAAGACCGATGTCCCAACGCTTGTCGGCACTCTCGTTCAACGAATTGGCTCTTCGCCTCGAGGAACGAGCCGGATTTGAGCCAAGGATTAAAATAAACCGATCCAAAAGCCGGTTTATCGGATGTGGCATTCCTTGGATCGCCTATAATCGTGGGGCAAGACTTGAGGCCAGCGTGCCAACCATCAAGTTCGGTTGTTAGTGGACGCAGTTGGGTAATGGGCTCTCAGGGGCTGGAAGTGAACGGCAAGCGATGAACTTTTTTAAGCGTGTTTTTGGAAGGTTTTCCTCGCGAGGCCGTGCGCTGCGCAAGTTGAGCGCGGGATGGTATGCGCCAAAAAGAATGAATCGGACCACGCCATTACGCACTACACCGGCGTGATTGACTCGTCTTCGTCTCCCCGCGACGTCAAAGCCATGGCGCTTTTTAACCGCGCGTTGGTGTACACGACGATCGGCAAGGAGCTTCAAGCTACCGAAGATTTAAAAGCCGTCCTCGGGATGCCGGAAGCGATCACCAAAATCAAAAAATCTGCCAACGAAAAACTTGTCCGAATGCAGCGAAAGCTCGTGCGGGAAGGAACGCCCAAAGCGGCGGGTAAGTCATCCTCCCCTGACAAGGATTGAATCAACGAGATCCTCTTTCTGCGGGTGTGCAAAGGCGATTAAAAAAACGCGAAGCGACGAATTGCCCAGACGTTGGTTGGCCGGATCAAGCCGCCGAAGAAAAGGCCTTTGCTTTCCGCAGCATCGGGGCCCTCATGGAATCGGAAGTTTGGTGACTATTGGTGCTTCCAACTCCGCAACGGCACTTGTTTCATCCGTCTGGCCGAAGTAGCATCCCGATGAAGCACTTGATCGACGAATGGTCAAGTAACTTTTTTATCACTGCCAATTTGATCGGCCCCATGAATATTTTCGAAAACAATTTTCTTCTATTGATGCTGTGCTGGCTTACGTCAGTCACTTGCGCCGACCTGTTGAATGCTCAATGCACCAACACTGGCACTCTGACATCCGTGAGCTCTTCGGGACCGGGGACCGAGATGACGCGCATGATCAACCGGCTCGGATTGGGGGCTGACTGCAGTCGTTGTCAGGCGCTTGCCGCCGAAATGGATCAACGAGGCCCGGCATGGGTCGAACAGAATTTTGCCTACGTGGTTGGGCGAACCGTCAGCAATGCGGAAGCCTTGGGCCATCGAATGGGGCCAATCCGACGGAGTGGTGTCAGGCTGATCGTCCGACGTTCTGTTCGAAAGTCGCGATAGGAACCAGATCGCCAGCGTGCGGACCAAAATTCCAACCACTGGTTGCGCACGGACTGAACATCGCATCACCTTGTCCCGGCTCAGCAAAAGTTGGGATTGAGAAACGAATAACTTCCTCGAGTTGCCAAGGTTGCTTGAACAGGAGGCAACGGAGATAACTGAGACACTCTGGATTCTGTTTCCTTTGTTCTCTCTGGTTCGAAATTCATCTCGAAACAGAAATCGGGCAGTTGTTTTTGCCCGACTCCAGTCTGTCACGTATCAATTGTCTGGCAGCCCTCAATCCATTTCTGACAAGGATACGACAACCTGCTCGCCCGATTGCTCAAACACGGGCGCACTCAGGTAGCGATCGCCTCGATCGCAGATCACCGTAACGACGATGCCCTCGGACAACTCGGAACAAACCTGTTGCGCGACAAGCGTTGCACCTGCGGCGGAAACGCCACAAAACAATCCGACCTTGGAAGCCAGCCATCGCGCCTGTTGTTCTGCATCGCTTTGGCTGACATCGATCGTGCGGTCGACCCGTTCGGGTTCAAAAAACTTGGGCAAGTAAGCTCTGGGCCAGCGTCGAATTCCTGGGATTTTCGAACCTTCGGTTGGCTGGCAGCCAATGATCTGGACATTCGGATTTTGCTCTTTGACAAAACGACTCACACCCATGATGGTACCTGTCGTGCCCATCGCCGAAACGAAGTGTGTGATTTGTCCGTTGGTGTCGTTCCAGATTTCAGGCCCGGTCGTTTCGTAGTGTGCCCGGGGGTTATCGGGATTGGCGAACTGGTCCAGCATAAAGTACCCAGCTTGCTTGGCCCGTTTTCGCGCATAATCGATCGCCCCTTCGATCGTTCGTTCTCCGGGAGTCAGAATGACCTTCGCCCCGAAGCCGCGCATGGTGCGAATCCGTTCAGCGGTGCTGGTTGCCGTCATCACCAATTCAATCGGATAACCCTTGGCCGCGGCAATCATTGCCAACGCAATTCCCGTGTTACCGCTGGTAGGCTCAATCAACGTCATGCCAGGTTTCAACTCACCGCGTTCTTCTGCTCGTTGAATCATGGACGCGGCGGCACGGTCTTTGACACTGCTGGCCGGGTTATTGCCTTCCAGTTTGCCAAACAATCGTACGTTTGGGTTGTCGGTTCCGGTTGGCAGTTCGACCAAGGGTGTATTGCCAATCAAGCCGAGCATATTCGGTGAGCAATGAATGTTTTTCATGTGAGTTAATCAAACAAATTAGAATTGGTTATTCCGTGCGACATGCCAGCCGCATGGGCTAAACGCCATCGATAGATTCTAACGCCTAATCCCGGCGAAAAACGGCCAACTGTTGGCCAACGCCGCGGCTGCGGATCACCAGGTTTTCACGAAAAAAAACGGTTTATCGGTAGTTGCCAAAACTTGGCAAGCAAACGCCGTTGTTTCATGAGCTCCCTGGCAGCGCCAGTGGCGTCGACAGGGGGGCTGGATTTAGCATGCGGGCAACGTAACCGCGTAACTTCCGTTCGTAGCCTGCTGTCTTCAGGCCCATCGCTTTGGCTTCAAGAATCGCGGTCTCTAATGCAATTCCTTGATCGAGCGTTCGGTAGGCTGCCCACACGGCGCCGACTCGGTCATTCGATTTGCAATGAATAAGCACAGGTTTGCTGTTTGATTCCAGCAGTGCAATCCTGACGGTGTTGAAAATATTGTCGTTCAATTGGGACTCGTCATCGAACGGCACATGTTGATAGTCCAGCTGAAGCTCACGGCAGACAGCGGTTTCGTTGAGTCCTGAACTCTGGTTGCGATAAAGATTGACGACTCGTTTTACGCCACCGCGGCGAAGTGTGGCCAAGTCGTGCTGCTGCGGTTGTCCCGCCAGAACGACGTTTCCAACCTTGAAGGCGTTTTGGATGGTGCCAAGCCGCACCTGTTTGATTTGCTTGTCTTGTGGCAAACCGCGTTGCAAGCTGGCGATCTGGTTTGCCGGGTTGCCGGTTTCTCGAGATGAGAGATCTTGCCTCGCAACACACTGGCTACCCCAGAGCGAGATGCAAGAAATGACTAGACACAATCGTGTCAAAGTTTTCATTGTGATTGGCATGCGAAATTTTTTCCTTTCCTTTGCGATACTTAAACGGTCGTTGTTGGATTAGTTGGGCGAGATGCTTTTGCTCGGCGTCATGGGTGCCTGGCTTGGTCCAGCGTCGCCAGCAGTTGGTTCTGCTTGTTGCGGGAATGATGGCTCTTCGGATGGCCCGTGGGTTTCGTGTCTGTCCGGATTCTGTTTGGCCAGCTGGCGAATCGCCTGGTGAGCCGAGAGGAAGATGTGGGTCTTCAGAAATTCGGGATCAAATCCCGCGGCCTCCAGTCGATCAGTGACCGGGCCCTTTACATCGGACAGGTAAAATTCCACCCCGGCCGAATTCAATTCTCGAATGCTGGTTTCCAAAACCTCAATTCCTGTCGCGTCGATTTCGTTGATACCCGATGAGATCAGCAGGACGGCTTGGATCTCCGGCCTTTCAGAAATCTGTTCGTGCAACCAGGACTCAAGGAACGGTGCGTTCGCAAAGTTGAGGCTTTCGTCGACACGGAAGGCCAGCACGCCTGCGGTGAGTTGAACGTCGTGGCGTCGGATGTTTCGAAAATGCTCGCTGTCGCCAACACGGCCGACCTCGGCCACGTGGGGGCGACTCATGTTCCACATCAGCATCACAATCGTTGCGGCAACGCCGATCAGGATGCCAGTTTCAATCCCCAAGCCCATCACCGCGACGAAAGTCGTAATCAGCGCGATCGCATCCGGACGACTGTATCGCCACAGCTTGAACGGCGTTTTTACGTCGATCAAACCCATGACCGCGATCACGATGATGGCTGCCAGTGCCGCTTTGGGAATGTAAAAAAACACCGGTGTCAATAATGCGACCGAGATCGCAACCAACACCGCGGTGATGATCGAGGCCATCGGCGTTGTCGCCCCGGCGGAGAAGTTGACCAGCGAACGGCTGAATCCTCCGGTCACCGGATACCCACCCGTGAAAGCGGCCCCAACGTCCGCCATTCCCAACGCAAACAATTCGCGGTTGGCGTCCACTTTTTCCCGGCGTCGGCTGGCAAGGGCTTTTGCCACCGAGATGCTTTCGAGGTATCCCACCAAGGTGATGACAAGCGCCAGGGGAAACAGTGAGCGAATTGCGGCCAGGTTGAATTCAGGCAGCGTCAACGATGGCAGACCGCCAGGAATCTCGCCGACAATCGAGACCTTCTGGGTTTCGTTTAAACCGCCAGCAAATACGGTGATCGCAGCGGCCGTTACCAGGACCAGCGGCCCAAGTTTGGAAGTCGTTGCCGCCAGGTTCTCGCTAACACCCAGTTTTTTCAATAAGGGGCCGACGAGATCGCGGAACGCAAGCAACAACCCGCAGCCAGCCAGCCCAATGACCAACGTCGCCGGATTGGATTCCCCGATTTTTGCGAGCGTACCTGCGATCAATTGGAATGGATATTGGCTGCTTTCGATTTGTACCCCGAATAGATGCTTCAGTTGGCTGAAACCGATCACGATCGCCGCCGCACTCGTGAATCCGACCAGCACCGGGTGGCTGATGAAGTTTACCAGGAAGCCCATGCGAAAAACCGACATCAGGATCTGAAGCAAGCCAACCATCAGCGCGAGGGTGAGGCAAAGGGCAATGAACGGCTCACTTCCCGGCGCGGCAATCGCGCCAACTCCGGAAACAACCAGCAGAGACACCATCGCGACCGGGCCAACCGCCAGCGAGTTACTGGTTCCAAACAGGCTATACAAAATCAGCGGAACGATACTCGCGTACAGTCCGACTTGCGGTGGCAAGCCGGCCAACATCGCGTAAGCCATCGCTTGCGGAACGAGCATGATTGCCACGATCACACCCGCGATCAAATCACCGGTGAAATGTTCCCGTCGGTATTCCGCGAGCCGCGAAATCAGCGGTGAGATCGTTTTGAGTTGGGCAGCTAAATTCATAGGTATCGGTTGCCGTCGCTCGAACGAAGGGCTGTTGGTGAGCTTGGCCTGCTCAATGGAAAGCAAGTCAAAAATTCAGTGGTGGCCCGCTGCTGGGAGCGGCCCTGTTTAATCGCTGGAATGTTCAGGGAGTTGGTCAACCGCTTAAACGATTCCGATCGCGGGGGTTGAATAAGTAAGCCAGCGGACGTTTCGGTTGTCGATCACTGATTGATTCTCGTTGTCTCATGTTCAGGATGTTCGGGATCTCTGCATGCTGGGAGTCTCTGCTTGTTTGGAATCGCCGTAGTTCGGGTGGGGGCTTGGAGTTGTTTGTTGACTTTGTCCCGTTTTGGATGAATCAGCCGAACTCGGCTTGCTCCCGCTTACAAATGGCCGAGGCGGCTTTTCGATTCTTCGTCCAAGTTGGCCTCGCTCGGGCAATTATTTCCTCGCCGTTTCTGTTAACGATGCAGTCGTCGCCTTGCGCTCGCGCGACTAAATGATCTGTCTATTTCCCAACGGACACCTGCATTGTAGCTGCCGCCAGTGTTTCTGGTTTCCGGTCTGAATTCTCAAACATCGTTTTGAAGGTCGTGATTTCTGGGGTGTCAGTCTGGAACAGTTCGTTCGCGTGGCGCGGTGCGATGACTTGGAATAGTAGTTTCGCCGTAACGGTGAATTCCCCGGTGGTGGCATTCGGAATTTCGTAGACGATGGTGTCACCTCCCCCGGTAAAATCCTGATCGTCGCCGATTCCATAGGCGCGAGTCGCTGGGCCGTCGGAATGGTTGGCTGTCCAGCCGAGTGGTAACAGCCGATTGTCTTTCAGGTAAGTCGCTCCTCGCAACAACGTGAAGGTGGGGTTTCCATCGGCGTCGCCCATAATCGCCTCGTAAACTTGAGTCTCACTCGCGTCTGTGATCAACGATTTGTGCTCGTTGATCGGACCGCCAGCCCGTTCACTGGGCAGCAGTTGTCCGGCTGAGTCTACCAGTTCGCCATCCGCATTGAATTTTCCTGACGCAAACACCTGGTTTCCCTCGGCAGCAGTGACGGTCAGCTGAATCCAGACTCGACGACTGGGATAAGCGGTCGGCAGTTTGTGACCACTTAAGTTTTGCACGGTCACCGGAATTCTCATTTTGCCGCCGACGACCGATACTGGTTTGATCTCGATGTCTGCCGTTTCCGTTCCCAGAAAAGTCATGGTCTGTTCGATCGATTGATTCAACGCCGCTGCCGACGCGATCACTCCCAATTCGTCCGCATTGTCGCGGAGGATGCGTTTCATCAGCGTGTTGGCCCCAAGAAATGCATGTCGACCAAACGGACTTCTGTTGTTGAGGAACGGGAAGTCACGGCCTCCCGGATTGTGGGCCAGGCGTGTAGAGATTTGCTTGCCATCGACATCCGTGGTTGGCATGTGACACCCTTGGCAGCTCTTGGCCTCCTTGGCCGGCGTGGCAATTTCGTTGTTGAAAACTGAATTTCGCCACTCGAGATAGGGAGATTGTTCATGGAACTCGTGACCGGATGTGACGCGGCCCTCCGCGTCGACGCTGGTCGTGTTGACGGTATGGCAAGTCGCGCAAAGACCGGACTCCAAAATATGATTGCTGTGGGTCGGCGTATAACCGACATGGCGTTGCATCGGCATCGTAAACGGATCGGCATGCGGTCCGAAGATTTTCTGCTCCGTATTGATTTCAAAATGACCTGTGAACGAGGCCTCGGTTCCGAGCCCTTTGTCGGTTATTTGGTGGCAAACGGTGCAGGATACGCCGTCCATTCCAAGGTGCGAGCGTGCGTCGTTGTTTTTCAGGTAAGCCAGGACTTCCCCGGGTGGGCTTTCTGGTGCCGGAGCGGCCATCGGCGTGTGACATCGCGTGCATTTTTCTTCAATCAGTGCTTTTTTTGAAGGCGTCGCAGCGACTTCCGCTGAGACAACGGCTCGCCAGAACGGATCCCGCGAAGAATTCGCCATCATCGACGCCTGCCACAAATCGTAAGGCGCGATCGGCCGATTTTTGGCATCCCGCATGGCGGATGCACGGTTGGAATTTGCGTGACAGACTGCACAATTTTTCGAATCCAAAAATCGAACGGATTGAGCCTTCGGTCGCACGGCCGCGTCGACGACATCAAGTTTTGCAGGCTCAAGTTGGACCGTTGCCATCGCCGGTTCGGCCGCTCCGGGAGTTGCCGATGAAATCACGTAGACCAGCCAAACGGCTCCTCCTGAAACCAGCGCGGTCATCAGCAGGGCGGGGCGTGTTTGAAAGAAATCCATTTGGTAAATTTCCAGTTTTTGTTTAGGCTGGTGCGGTTCCACTGCCTCATTTCCCAATCGCCAGAAGCAACGGTCGACTATTGTGTTGCCGTAAGAATTAAAATATAGACATATTTGCATATTTAATAAATATGCGTCGAAGGATTTTAGTAGGATTTAGTTTTTTGCCAATCGGCGTTGGGTGTGCGGAATCGCCCGTACTCGGCTTTCTTCAGTAGCGTGCCGAAGACGATGACAGCGCAGTGGAGAGGGTGCTGTGTTGGGCCCAGCGAATTAGCGACTTGATAAACAGTGCAACCAGCGGGGTAGATCATGAAAGCTCGAGTTAAATGGCTTGATCATCTGAGCTTTGTCGGCGAATCAGGGAGCGGCCACAGCATTGTCCTGGACGGTTCTCCCGATCATGGCGGTCGGAACCTTGGTGTCCGTCCAATGGAAGCGGTACTGATCGGACTGGGCGGCTGCTCAGCTTTCGATGTGATGCTGATACTGAACAAGAGCCGCCAGGATGTTTCCGACTGCGAAGTGCTGCTTGACGCCGAACGAGCCGCCGAAGTCCCAGCCGTTTTTACGAACATTAAATTGACGTACGTGATTTCCGGACGCGACCTGTCGGAGTCGCAGGTGCATCGGGCCGTTGATTTATCGATGAAAAAATACTGCTCGGTCACCAAGATGCTCGAAACGACGGTTGAGATCAGTTATGAAGTGAAGATCGTTAGCATCCATGAGCAGTAGCAAAATCGTCAGCGCGGGATTGCTCACTCCGGTGCAACTGGTGAGACGTCGCATCTCGGAAGCGGCAATTTCCAATTACATCAACGCCATCCTGCTGGAAGTGACTCAACAGCTTGACTCTTTGGATTTACCCGGTTGTTGTTTTCAAATTTCGGGTTTGATTGCTCCCGGCGTCAAACCGGTTTTCGAGGTGCAGCAATTCGGCGTGCCCGCTGAATTGTGGTCGATTCGGGAGGAACTGGAAGAAAAACTGGCCAGGATTGCGACTCCAGGAGTAGCCAGTGGCGCGGTCGCTTTCGCCAGCTTCATTGAAGTGGCGGGTGGCCTGGAAGCAGAGCCCAGTTTTTTTCAATCGCTTACCGATCTTGCTCCGACGCTTTTGGAGCAAACGAAAGCACGCTTTGAGTTTGCCTTCGGCATGCAGACGCCCAAGGAGGAACTGCAGGAGGTGCCACTTCCTCAGTCCCGTTTTAAAAAAATTCTGAGTGGGTTGATCGGGCAGAAAGCGCCGGTCGAGTGGATTGCCAAACCCGACTATGACGCACCACTGGCCCCTTTACAGGCTCATGAGTTAACCCTGGAGCAAATCAATAGCTTGGTGACGGATACCCCAGACAGGGCGGAGCCTGGCTTGATCAAAGCCGAATGGCATCTCGCGCACCAGGAAAATCAACTGGCCAAAGAGACCTGTGACGTGATTCTGGCTCGATGGCCAGACCAACCCAGGGCCTTTTATCTGAGAGGGTGTGCTCAATCTTTTGCAGGCTCGAGTGCCGCTGGTCTGGCCGACTTCGAACGCGCGATGGAACTGGTTCCCGATTATTGGGGCCCTCGTTTTCGACGGCGCAGATTCTGGCGGATTTGGGTGCCACGCAGGAAGCCGAATCTGAATTGAAAACATGCATTGAGATTTCCCCCGTTCTGCAACCCGAAGCTTACGATTGCCTGAGCCGGTTGTGCCTCCAGGACGGCCGTCTCGACGGCGCAAAAATGGGCGAAGCGGCGACAGGAAATTGATCCTCACGATGCCGGCAATCTGGCTTGGCAAGCCATGCTTGAACGCGAGTCAGGCGGCGGACTTAGGGATCCTGCAGAGATTCTGAAGACGCTCGATTACGCACTCAGGTTGAGCCCCGGAAATGACTTGGTTCGATATGAGCAGGTGATTTGGAAGAGCATTATCGGCGACTGGTTAAGTGTCATCGAGGATTGCGACCTGTTGGTAGAGAAACGTCCTGAGTGGGAAGGGCAAGTTTTAACGTTGCGGGCTGCTGCCTCCCTCAGGCTTGGCGAAGTTTCACGGGCCAGAGCAGAAATCGACCGGGCAATTGAATTGGGAGCCAAAGGGATTCAGGCATGGGTGACCCGGGCCCAATGTCATCTGACGCTGGGTGAATTGGACGCGGTTCCTGGCGATTTGGCCGAAGCCTTGGAACAACAGCCGGACGATATCCTCGCCAACTGTTTGCTGGCGGACTACTATGACTTGAAAGGGGAATATGCGTTGGCAATCGAGACGCTTGAAAAAATCTGCCTGCGGAACCCAAGCAATGCCTATTTGAAACACCGATTCGCTCGGAGTCTCTTGATCGCGGAACGAGTGGATGACGCTTTGGTGTTGGCTGATCAAGCGATTTCGCTTGAGCCAGAGCACCCCGAGTACCGATTTGGCAAGTCTTGGATCCTGGCCCAGCTGAATCGATTCGACGAAGCGCTGACCGAAATCAATCTTGCCTGCCATCAAGCTCCTGACAATCCGTCCCTGTTTTACAGTCGAGCGCGCGTCCTGCTCGGTCTGAATAAGCGTGAGGAGGCGATCGAAGATCTCAGTCGAGCGATCGAGTTGGCTCCTGATTTTGGAGCAGCCATTTCGCTGCGAGCAAAACTGCGTACCGAAAGTTTGGATTACCAACTGGCCAACGAGGATTACAATTTGCTGGTCGAGTTGTTCCCAGATAGTTTTGACTCGTATTCGTTACGGGCCAGATTTCATACCCGCATGGGACGGGATGACCTGGCCCAGCAGGACATCAACGCCGCGATTCAGATGGATCCTGGATCAGCCGAAGGGCTGTGGGTTTCACAAGAGCTCGCTCGAGCCGAAGCGTTATTCGATGCAGAAAAATTCGGCGCGGCGATCGAGGTTTTGACCGAAATCATCGAAAAGGACGAGAACTGCTTTCCGGCGATCTTGAAGTGCGCCTCCTGCTATTGGTACGACGCCCAGTTTGTGGAAGCTGTCGACGCGTATGGCATGTTGCTTGAACAGATCGACCACAACGCGGGACCAGACGCCCTGCGGATGCTCGTACTGGGCGCGAGAGGGCAGGTCTATGCAGAGTTAGGTGAATACGAACTTGCCATCAACGACCTCAATCAGGTTGCCGAGGCAGATTCAAAGTTCGCGGGGCCAGTATTGAAAGCCTAACCGACCTGATGAATATTGGCTTGGCTCAACATTGACGAATTTTGTTTCGTTAGGTGTCAATTGAAACTGCTGGCCGGACGCAACCACAGCCTGTGTCAGAACCAAAAATGTAATCAAGAAAGCTACACGCATTGTTGAATTTCCACTCTTGGAGAATCTATTCCTTGCGTTTTCGCAGCTGTCGGTGGAACGATTTGTCTTTTGGGCTCAAACTTTTTAATGATTAAACAAGCGGCGTGTGCGCTTAGAATTCCGACAATCGCTCCGGCGAAAACGTCAGAGGGAAAGTGATTCTTTGAAAGGATCCGTTGCAATCCAGTAACAATCGCCAAGCCGAAAAACAAACGCTTGCCGCGTGGGTACAACATCGCCAATGTCAAATTTCCCAGCGGTTCACATCCCGAGTTTCTCGGCGAATACGCCGAAGCAAAGGCCTCTCAACAACAGATCATCTTCCTTTCCATCATTGCAGTCATCGCCATCGTGCTGATCCTGTATGTCGACTTCAAATCATGGCGTTTGGTCAGCATCATCACGTTGATGCTTCCGCTGGCGTTGCTTGGAGGTGTTGTCGGCGTTTGGTTTGCTGGTGGGACAGTTTCGCTCGGTTCACTCGTCGGCTTCGTCACGATCCTCGGCATCGCCGCGCGGAATGGGATCATGCTGCTCAGCCATTACCGGCATTTGCAAACCGAAGAGCACGTCGACTTCGGTCGTGAACTCTTCCTGCGCGGAGCCGAGGAGCGGCTTGGCCCCGATCCTGATGACCGCATTAACAACCGGCCTCGCCCTCGTCCCATTGATGATCACCGGAAACATTTCCGGTCAGGAAATCGAGTACCCTATGGCCTTCGTCATCCTCGGCGGACTCGTTACGTCCACGCTACTTAACCTCTTTGTTCTTCCGGTTGTCTACAGCACTGTTCCTGCTAGTGCCGCTGTGCCAGTGGAAGAGGCATAGATATCGCAATTCGGTTTCCTCTGATTAACGTGATCGCCAGCTTCGGGCTCTCAACCATCCGGTCAATACGAATGAATGGACGATGTGTGGGTTGCTCTGTACTGCCTCATTGTAATTCGCCGGTTCAACCGTCAAGAACAGCTCGCTTGTCGGCACACCCAACGGTTTGGCACCGACACCTCGGTCGAAGCCAAACCGGGGCGCCTTCAAACACTCGCGATCTTGACTGGTCGACATGCGGCTCATTGGGCAATAGCCGTACTTCGCAGAAACACATGCGAAGTATGTTTTATCTACTTCCCCCAAACCTATGGGAAATTCTCAAAAAGGTTCAGCCGAACCTCAACATCGGCAAACACCACCGGCACAATCTATTTTTGTCCAGGCTCTGAAACCATTTCAGTTTCCGTAACCTTCCGGACAAGAGGCCTTAATTCACTATCGAATGCAGGAGATTGCCTTCGATGATCCGAAGTCGACATGTCGTTTTTCACCAAGCGTCAAAAAGCCGTTTCTGATAACGGCGGGTGTAGAAAGCACTTTTGGCGCCGAGTTACCTTTCGAGTGCCTGACACGCCTTTTGGCATTAGCGACTTATCACGACGGCATCGACTATCTGCAAGTATTTGAAATCCGTGAATCTGGACTCAAAATCTGGTTTATCGAAGATGGCGAGGGTGGTGCAATCACCGCCCTTTTGCCTTCAGAATATTAAGCCGACTCCCCTCCTATTTCTTTTCCCATCTTACTTATGGCACCATCAGAAAATGTAAAACACTGGATCGAACTTTCACGGCGACATGGCGGCGAACCAGGTCAAGCTCGTGTACTTCCAATCGTTCAACACAAATCAAAATACTATTTCGTTGACGATCGGTTGCGGCAGCTCAGAAACGTCGAGGACTTCAATGATTCAATCAACTTCAAGTCGTCGGGGGAACTTTTGAGTTTCAAACTCAATGACTGCCAAGTCATCACTTAAGTGATCTAAGGGGCTATTGTGATGCGTTGGATCGGATCTTACATCCATCAGCGTTATCCACGCGTCGCGTTTTTTCAGTTTTTCTTTGGTGTCGTTGTCTTTGCGTTGATTGCAGGCCGACGATTGGCGGTCAATCCACCGCAAGATATTGTGGATACGATTGAAGCCTTCATCCGCGCTGGCTCATTTGCCATGATTGCTTTTGGCGTGACCGGCGGCATCGGCACCATGATCTTGCTTGGTCGCGACTGGACTGAGTGGCCTCGATTTGCGAGCGGGTTTTTTGTTGGATTAGAAAAACAAGTTCGTTTTGAAAAAAGCGTCGCACCTCAAAAGGTATACCGAATTTGTCGATGTACCAGCGGTTGAACGCGCGACGCGTGTTCAGTTTGCGAATGACGAAGGCGTTGCCCGTAAGGGTGAACGTACAACCATTATCTGCAAGCGATGGACTCGTTCGGCAATTGGATGAGTGCTACACGGCGAACGGCTTCGAATCCGTTTCGTGGCATTGCCCGTATGAACACAGAAGTCGACATTCGTCACAAACGCCGGGCGTTGTCGTTTGAAGAGATGATGAAGCTGGTCAAATCAGCCCGGGATAGCGGCAAGAATGTCCAAGGTTTCAACGGCGAAACGCGTGCCCGCATCTACATCATGGCCTATCTGACCGGCCTTCGACGCAAAGAGCTGGCCAGCTTGACGCCTGAGAGCTTTAAATTAAACCAAGCCAATCCGACTCTGGTTGTCGAAGCCGCTTGCTCGAAGCACCGTCGGCTAGACACGCTCCCACTTCACCCCGACCTGGTTGCGATGTTGAAGATCTGGCTCAAAGAGATCCCGTCGGATACTCCCCTCTTTCCCAAGCTCGCCAAACGTAAGACTTGGCTGATGGTGAAAAAGGACTTGGCTCGCATCAACATTCCATACGAGAACCGTGACGGAATCGCCGATTTCCACGCCGCCGGTCGTCACACCCACATTACCGAATTGCTACGCAATGGAGCTACGCTGGCGGAGGTCAAGGAACTGGCACGTCACAGCGACATTCGGATGACCATGAAGTACACCCACATTGGTTTGGAAGATCAGGCGAAGGCAATCGCCAAAATTAGCTGGGAGTGTCCTGGGAGTGCGCAGGGTGTCTTAAATGGTCATTTGGAGTCGCCGGGTGACAACGAAGAGAAAACCGAGCGGCCTAAAAAAAAGCCAAAAGCCTCGGTAAATGACATCAAAAGACAAAAAAAGGCACCGCCTGTCATCGCGGTGCCTGAGCGGAGGACACGGGGGTCGCGCCGGCGAATCGCCCTAAGTCGTTGCCACGCAAGGAAGTTAAGGCCGGTCCGGATTTTGTTTTGTCCCGGCGTTTGTCCCGTCTGTTGCAAACGATTTCATCAACTTGCAAATCGTTGCACGCATCTTCGGGACAAAAACGGGACAAATCGTTGGCGACTGTTTTTTTGCTAATGATGCTTTCGGCAACATTGGTGATGACGATCGCAGATTTTTATAATCAACGCGAGCGGTCGCGCGAAGAGGTTCAACGTGATGCACTGGAGACGATTGATCGCCTGATGGCCGAGTTTGGCAGCCGGCTCGCCCATTCGGCCGGGAAGACGGTAACAGCCTGTTACGTCCGCTACTCGACCGATTTGCAGAACAGTTTTGAGTCCCAGTTGCGGTCGATCTTTTCGTACGCGGCGGCCCACGACTTCTCGATCGCCCGGGAGAATATCTTTTACGATCTTGGGATCTCAGGTGCCAAATACGATCGGGCTGGTCTTAATTCGATCCGAGAAGCCGGCCAGCAAGGGAGGTTCGAGGCCTTCATGGCGTTCGGGACCAGCCGATTGGCTCGAAGTCTCAGGACTTTGCTGGATGTCCTCGATGAAGAATTTGTTGGTGGTGGAATCCGGTGCGTTCTGGTGGATCAGACGTTGGATTCGAAGGACCGCGAGCGTTGGAAATTGATGCTGCCGCTGCTGGGCTGGCTGGATGATATTCAGCGGACCAATCAGGCAGGTTACGTTCGGTCCGCGCATCGAAACCTCCTGGCGCGTCGCATTCACTATTCGACTTCTGCCTATGGTATCGGGGGCGAGGTTATACCTGGCTTTTTCACAAAACGGGGTCGCCCCGTTCAGATGATGGTTGTCGACCTCGCGATGGCAAAAGTGGTTCGGTATATTTTCATGAAGTTCACAAACCATGTCCCGATCGGTTGGATCGTACGGCGTTTGAATATGCACCGTGACTGGCCGCGACCGCCCAAGTCAAAAAAGAATCGCTTCTCGCGAGATTTTGTCCGTCGTGTCTTGGACAACCCAGATTACCTGGGAATTTTTGTCTACGACAACAGCGTTGACGTGTCCATGATGTCACCCGACGAAATGCGGGAACTTGCAAAAACGGATCCCAACGTGTTTCATTTCCCGAGCTTCAAATCGTTTCGGACGAGCAGTTTATGACCGCGCGCGGGATACTTCAGGGGAACCAAGGCAACAACCAATCGGCGCCGCAACTTCCGCGTTCCCGCGACGGCAATGATTCGGATCGACCGATGTTGCTCAACGGTTTCTTGTTTTGTCCTGGTTGCAATAATCAGCTGGTCGTAACGGGAGCTAATGGTACCGCTTACGGATGCAAGACGTGCAAGTACTTGCCAGTTGCTCAGCAGCATCTTTACTCCCAAATGCCTCGTAAGCTCGGCACCCAACTGATTGCGAAAGCAATTTGCGATGAAGTTTTGGCAAGTGCTGAGGTCGTCGATCGTTGCGTTGCAGAGTGCCTTGTCGAGACCGAAAAAATGCGGAAGCCGGATCCAGCCATTTGGATCAGCTGAAAAAAGAACGTCAACAAACGCAGGCGCAGCTCAGTCTCGTTATCAAGAATTTCAAAGGCGATGATGCAAAGCTGGTCGAAGACGATCTCGCTGAGCTCAAAAGCGAGCTGACTCGTTTGGAACAAGCAATCGCTGCTGAGCAGAGACTTGTCGATCAAGTCGTTGACTTGCCGACGGCGGACGAAATGCGAGAGGTGTTATCCAGGTTTTCAGAGATTCTGGTGACCGCGACGGAAATGCCAACTGACGATCAACTTGGATGATGCTCGTGAGTTGATCCGCATCCTGACGGGCGGTCGCATCGACGTTTACCAGCAGGGTGAAAAGAAGCCCAAACTCGGTTGGGTTCAAGCCCGCTTTACAGTCAATCTGGCTGCTGTCGCTTTGAACGGTCCGGGAATCGCTGCTCCGCCTGAATCTGAGATCGAACTGGTCGTTGACATCCGGCAACCTGAAGAAACAGAGAACCCGGATATTGCGCGAGCACGTGAACTTTACGACGCAGATTGGTTCGAAACCGAAATCGCGGCTGAGCTCAATGTCAGCCGCGGCTGCATTTTCAAATGGCTTGCCCATTCCTTCGAAGCCGACGGAATGGACAAGCCGGACGGTTACGAGCGCCGCAAGCGTATTGAAAAAGCAAGAGGGCTTCATCACTACCAGCTGATTAGCGATGAAGTTTTCGAGCTGGCCGACTCCGGCATTTTGCTTTGTGAAATCGCTGAGCGGTTGAAACACCAATCGCGATGTGATCACCGATTCTCTCCGCTATGCCTACGAAAAGCGGGGGCTACCCTGGCTTGACGGTCGAGCCCGACGCAAGTCACTCGACCGCAAGTCGCGGTAGTTTCTCGTGGGCTAATTGAACCATGGCGGCTGCGACCCAATCGCAGCCGCCTTTTTTTTAGCTATCAGCGTCGACTGGAATTCCGATTGTCAACGGTTCACTTTGATCAAGCGTCCAATCGCCGCTTTTCGTAGATCCCCGCCTTACAACTGGGCACGCTGTAGTGGCTACATCGGAAATCCAAAACGTGACAATCACGCCATGGTACTTTATTTGAAAAATTACAAACTTTTCTCGCAAACCTTGAATTTCCAGCTCATTTGATCATCATGAAATGCCATTTCTATTGATGAGACATTCTTGGAGTTTCAACATGAGTTTCACCCAATTACGGCCAATACTTCTCGGACTTGCAATTTGCGGCCTTTTAGCAAGTGACGCAAGTGCCCAACTATTCGACGGTTCCGGCTGCCGATTTTTTTCGTGCCGGAAGAAATGCAGGACTTGTTGTATCGAACCATGCCCAATCCCGTATCCTTGTGACAATGCAGGAGGCTATTGTGATTGTATAAGACTGGCGGATCACCAGTTGGTTGCTGCTCTAAGTATTGCGGCCCGAATGCACCCTGTTTTTTGTTGCAGTGCAATGAACAAATTCGAGCGTGTAAATCTCCGGCCAATTGTTGTCGACTTGTTCAATGTGGGCGCAACCGGTTGTTTCGCTACAGGCAATAGCAGTTTCTACTACGAACCATGAGGCCGGTGCTAAGCCGGCCCTCTTCGGTTAGTTTCCGGTGTATACCAAACGGCATCCCAAGTATTGATATCTAACATCAACGCGAAATGTTCTTTGACTTGATGCTGAGAATTCTGATAGCGAAGAGCCACAGTCTCCACCGAGTGCAATGTTGTAAATGCTTTCTTCGTTGACACTTACGTCTCCTGTGCAGTACTCTCGTACGTTGCCAACCAAATCAAAAAGTCCCAATCTATTGGGTATTAGGCGTCCACACTCAAGTATCTTCTGTTCCTCTAAAAATAATTCGGAACGATTTCCATATTCGGAGGCAAGGTCTATTAGTGATTTATCACCCCAAAAGAAACTAGAAATTTCTGGGTCTGAACCAGCTGTGGCACAATACTGCCACTCGATGAGGGTGGTCGTACGATACCTCTGACCGATAACTTGGGTGGTAAGGTCCAATATGTCGTTGCGGAACTTGCTTCCTTTACCTCGATCTTCTTGTAACATTTCGTGTAGCCATCTTCTTCAGACAGCCAGTTTATTGATTCGATTAATTCGTTTCCTGTCAACGCGTGGCTGAAATGTTAAAGCCGCAATAGGGGTAGTTTCCGGATTGATTCTTCCAGCTCGGGTTCTGCTCCAACAGTTCCCGTCGCGGATCAGATTCTTCAAGCGATGTAGCCCATTTTCTCACGAGAGCGAATGGCATTTCGCGATCACAAACCCAAAATGGATGCTCAATGCCAGGTTCCGTTTCCTTCGCTTCGGATGCCTCAAACTCTGAGCCCGTCACCCGGATAAGAGTCATTGGGAAACCGCCGACCTCCTTCACCCACCAATTTTTTTGGGGATCGGGTTCAAAAGCTTGGTAAATCCCGAAGTCATATTGCCCCATTTTCCGGCAATCCAGCGACACGCACTTATCAACCCCAGAATCCGGATGGCTCGTAAACCATTGCTCGACTAACTCACGCCAATCTTCAATTTCTTTCGCCCAAAGTGTCGACGGATTAATTCGCCCGACGGCAATGATCATGCCATATTGAAACGCCGGGAGTTTGCTACGCCGTGTCAACTCGACCAAAAAGCTCAAATCCAATTGCCAGTCCTTCAACATGTGAATCACCCGTGTCGCATCCGTGGGATCACGAGGGTCTTGAAACAAGAACTCCGCATTCTTCGGATCCTTTAGTCCCAGCGACATCAGGGCAAACTTGCTTTTACCTCCCCGGACGAGGCTTTAAATGCTTCGTCCAAAATAGGCTGCGAAAGATCGAACCGTTTTTCAAGAGCTCGACGGATGTTGGGCAGTTGATCCATTTCTGCCTTGGGGATTGCATTAACTAAAATTGCGATAACTTCCAGTGTTGGCTGATCGAATTCACATATGGCGTAGGCTCCGCGCAAACTCGATCGGAAATCGGTTTCAGCAGCCAATTGATACCAATCCTCAGAAAGCTGCTTCTTAAATGGCTTTGCCAATTCCAGTTTCCGCCCCACTTCATTCGGCATGCAATCTATTAAAGCAGTCAGTGCATTTTCGGCAGTGCGTTTGCGATCATTTTCATAGAAACGGTAGCCAAAATAACCAGCTGCCAGAAAAAGCAGAGCGATACCAAGTATTGGTAAACGATAGCTTTTCCACCCCTCGGTAATGATTGTCTGCCCCTGCGTCCCCCGCTTCACCTTTGGGACCAGCGCCGTCATCGTGACGAGTTCTACGAATCCAGGGTTAACGGTAACCTCGGATGATTTCAGTTCGACGAATTCCCTGAGTCGTAACTCAGCCCGTCCTTTGATCGAATTGGACAGTCCATCGTCCAGCCAACTTCTTAATGACGGAACAAGGTAATCATGGGTCAACTGATAATGCTCAAGCGTATTTTCACGCGGTTGCTCATGTCTAGCTGCAACGTGGTCGGGGTGTGACGGCGTAATCAGGTGGAGCTCAGAATCAAGAACATTCGTCAAGTCCGAAGCTGTTTAGGAGAAATGGGGCCAATTGCTGAGATCAAATCTTGCTTGTGCTTTCGATGGCCGCGTATTGATTGGCCTTTGTCCGGCAGTAGGGCCGATAGGAACAGTCGAGCTGACTGAGCGAAACAGCGAAACTGCGGTGGAGCATTTGGCGAATCAAAAGCTTCTTCCAAAAAATGTTTCGCCGATCCCTCATATCCCGCCCAGTCTTTGCAGCTCTTGTCGATTCCAAGGTTTACCCTTGAACATTTCAGCAAATAGTGCCAGCTGCACGCAGATTATTCTGCCGTCATTTGATAGTTCTTCAATTGACTGATCCAGAAACGCTTCCTGTTCGTTGTTCAAGTCCCTTGGGTGTCTAGGTAGCTTCTTGTGGGCTACACCGAAAAGCCGTAACACCTCACGTGCGTGATCAGGTTCGAATAATATCGACGCCATTTCGGCATTTTTCACTCTCTCTTCGTTCCCACTTCCAGTACGTCCAGGAAGCGGCCGGTCGACAACCAAAAATCGTCGTGACATGGCAACCATGCACTGTAAGTGATGCCCATCACAATATCGCGAGCAGTGCATCCACTAATTGTGTATCGCGATAAGTCTTGTTTGCAAACAGCCACTGCTCGAATTGGTCTAGCACCACCAGTACACGGGAACCCTGTCTCTTGGGGATTTCCTCACGTAGCAGGTCCAGCATCTGAGGTACTGAAAAGTCGTGGCCAAGAAAAGGAAAACGTTCACGCAGCTTTTGTGCTAAATTGGCTACAGTATCTTCGGCCGTTGCTTCAACATAGAAGACCTCGACTTTTGTCGATTCCAGCTGAGGTATAAGACCAGCCTGAATGAAGGACGATTTTCCAGCTCCGCTGGGGCCAAAAATCACGCCGATTGGGAATGACATTTTGCGGGAAGCGGGGTTGATTCGAGTTTTCCAAAACCGGATGTCGTCTGGCGTCCCATCACGATCGCGAGGGCCGGGGAGCAATTGAAGGAAGAAATGCGAATCGTCGGCATTAAATGACCGCAGCCCCTGCGGAACGACAGGCACATGACCGTTATCGAAACGTTCCTCAGGTGTGTTTAGCCATGCTTTCAAATCATCTGCAAGTTCGTCTGCCGTGTTGTATTGATGCCTGATCGTCTTAGCGAGGCATTTTAAACAAATCCGTTGAATTTCTTCATCTAAATCAGGATTTATCATGCGAGGGGGAATAACTGATCGGTGCTGAATTTCTTCAAACAATTCCTCACGCGTCGACCCAGTAAACGGACGAGCGCCAGCAATGGACTCATAAAGAATCACGCCAATACTCCAGATATCACTGCGACCGTCTAGCATATGCCAGCCATTGACCAGCTCGGGCGACATGTAAAATGGAGATCCAACGCTGGCCCCGGTGTCTTCGTTCCGCAGTTTCATGAATTGCAAGGCCAAAATCTGCAATGAGTGGGTTACCTGATCGCGTGATTAAGATGTTTGCCGGCTTGATCTTGGTGCCAAATCTGTTGTTGATGGGCGTAAGCTGCAGCCTCCAGATCTTCGAAATTTTCTCGACAATCTGTTCGAGTGGAGGATTCGTTTCGAGCCACTCGGCAAAGCTTGTGCCGTCAATCAACTCCTGAACAATAAAAACAAACTCGTCTTGATAAACAACATCATATGTCTTTACTAGGCCTGAATGGTCCAAGTGTTTGACGGATTCGCCCTCCTTTAGGAAACGTTCAAATTCGTCATACGCTCCGAACCACCCTTGATCTTGGAAACTTGATGCTACTAATCGCGAATGGCTGGAATCCCTCTGCTCGATACACAACCCCAAATTCGCCCGAGCCTATTTTCTCGAAGACCTCAAACTGGCCGAGAGTTTTGGGAATTTCTGCTTCGGAGTGACATTTTATCTCAAGGTGTTTCTCAGGATTCCTCGGATCGTCTCGGGTTATGCCAAGGACTTGCTCTGATGCAGTGAGGCGTGAAAAAACTAATTTGATAGCCTCAACAAAACCAGGAAACCTCTCCTCGTATTCGAACCGGTCAACTATTTCACCGTTCTTTTTGCGACTTTCAACCTCTTCAGGAATAAGCTCAGGAATCAGCGCCAGCTGCAAAACATCATCAACATCAATCGCTGCAAGAAAGCCCTCGATATTTACCGACGGATCGACCGTTCTTTGCCGAAAAAACTCTTCGCAGAGATTGTCAATTCTCTTGTTGAAATCGCTTGGATTCAGGTCATTCATTGATCCACTCCAAGTTCTTCGCGCCATCGCTTGCGGATCATCCGCAGGCGCCGATCTACCGTACTCACGCTGGTCCCGATTTTGTCTGCAATCTCCTGGTTCGAGAGACCGTCAATTCTCAAAAACGCAATTTGTTG
>CAVQPH010000002.1:0-297777 GCA_963714685.1 Pirellulaceae bacterium
TCGAAATTCCGTGGACGCGATCTTCGACACCGTCAACCACTTGTCTTTTTCCGTTCATTCGGCCTTAATAGCCGGGTGAACGAACCGTTAACAAAATCCGACTCGCTGCAACCGTTGCCCGCCCAAACTCTCGCTGTCTTGCCTGTCGCCCGGGAACTATCACCGGCCACGGATGTGGAAACCGCGTTGCAGCGACTGCGAAATCTGCCCGGTTGTTTATTGCTCGATAGCTCGATGCAGATCCGCTCAGGGACCAATCAACCGCTGGGCAGATACAGTTTTTTGATGGCCGACCCGGTGGAATGGATTGAATGCCAGGTTGGGCAATCAGAATGCCACTATACCGTGTGCCCAGTGGTTACGTGCGTTTCGATTTCAGCCGATCCCTGATTTACCTCCGATGCAGGGCGGACTAGCAGGATTGCTCAGCTATGACTTGAATCAGTCACTGGAGTCGATCGCCAGCCGCCAGGTCGATGAATTTCAGCTGCCGACGGTCGCCATCGGCTGCTACGACGTCGTGATTGCCTGGGACCATGAACAACACCGTGCCTGGATTATCTCTTCCGGCATCCCGGAACAGGACCCGCAGTTACGTTCGGCCCAAGCCCATGCCCGGGCTGATTTTTTTCAGGAACTGCTGCAATCGGATCTCGCGGTTGCAGTCTCGCAAACGCAATCTGAGCGAACGGCAATCGCAGCGATTCAAAATCATGTGGTTGGCGGTCCGCCAGGTTTGACCAGCAATTTGACCCGCGAACAGTACATTGTTGCGGCCCAAAAGTGCATCGAATACATTTACGCCGGCGACGTATTCCAGATCAATTTGGCTCAGCGGCTGCTCTATCCAGCCCAGCGCGACTCCGTCGAGTTGTTCCAGCGACTGCGACGATGCAACCCGGCTCCGTTCAGTGGCTACTTTGATCTCAGCCAGATGGGACAGACCAGATGCGCAAATCGTGAGTGCTTCACCCGAACGTTTTTTTTCCGTTCGAAACGGTATCGTCGAAACGCGTCCGATCAAAGGCACACGGCCCCGGACGGGAACCCCCCTGGTCGACATTCATGCCCGCGACAAACTCGTCAGCAGCGTCAAAGATCGCGCCGAAAACACGATGATTGTCGATTTGATGCGGAACGATTTGTCGCGTTGCTGTGAAGACGACTCGATCGAAGTGACCCAATTCTGCGAACTGGAAAATTACCAAAGCGTCTTGCACCTGGTTTCAGCCGTTCAAGGCAAACTGAAACCGGAGTTGGATTTGGTCGATCTGGTGGAGTCCATTTTCCCGGGCGGTTCCATTACCGGCGCGCCCAAAGTACGCGCCATGGAAATCATCGCGGAACTCGAACCGCACGTTCGAGGTGCCTATTGCGGCGCGTTGGGTTATCTGGGATTCGATGGCAGCGCCGATTTCAACATCCTGATTCGGACCATTACTGCCTCCAAGGGCTGGTGGCAAATTCCGGTCGGCGGGGGGATCGTCAGTCAGTCGGACCCAGTCACCGAGTACGCAGAAACGTGGACCAAGGCCTCGGGAATGCTGCGTGCGGTGACCGGCGAATCATCATGGCCGCAGCTCCATCCCCGAACGCCAGCGACCGCCAACCACTGACCGAAGGAAAGCCAAATTTGATTCTGGTCATCGACAATTACGATAGCTTCGTGCACAACCTGGCCCGGTATTTTCGACGGCTTGGATTGTGAAACGCGTATCGTGCCGCAATGACGCGATTGAACCGGCAGAGGTGGCTGAGATCCAGCCATCTGCGATTGTGATTTCGCCGGGTCCATGTACACCCAATCAGGCCGGAAATTCGCTGGAGATCATTCATCGGTGGCATCCAACGATTCCCATCCTTGGCATCTGCCTCGGACATCAAGCGATTGTCCAGTCGTTCGGCGGCCAGATCGTACAATCTCATCAACCGATTCACGGACGCGAAAGCGAGGTTGAGCATTTTGGCACGCCGATGTTTGATGGCATCCCTGCCAAGTTTCAACGCCGGACGTTATCATTCTTTGATCGCAGAAAAAAGCACCTTGCCCGATTGCCTGCAGGTCACGTCGCGTTCCGATGACTTCACGATCATGTCGGTCGAACACAAAACGCTGCCGGTCGTCGGTCTCCAGTTTCATCCGGAATCGATCCTGACCGAATACGGCCAGCAACTTCTCCAAAATTTCCTGAAGCTCGCGGGCAACCGCCCCGTCGGATCGGCTTGATTCGATTGATCGCGTTCGTGCCAGCCAGTATTTCTCACTGGAATGAGCGGAATCCGAGGCAAATTTTGACCTCGCCAGCGGTTCGCAGTGGAAAACAATGGCTACAATCAAGGCTCAGCGACGACGCCGTGAAAGTGGCTGACCCAAACACTGGCTGCCGCTGAACCTTGCCCTGACCCTCTCGCGACCAACCACGAACCATGATTCTCGAAGCCATCGTGACCAGCCGAAATCCGGACGGAACCACGAACATTTCGCCGATGGGTCCAACGGTAACGCGAGGATCTGTCGACGTTTGAACTACGACCGTTTAATACGTCTACGACTTTCGCAAACCTGAAACGTGAACGTTAGGGCGTCCTGCATATCACCGACGACGTGGTTTTGATTGCGCAATCCGCAATTGGCGAATTGGACCCACTGCCCGAATTGGTTGCCGCCCAGCAGATCGAAGGGCAGGTCATTGCCAGGCGCGTGCCGCTGGTACGAATTTGAAGTCTTGTTTATTGACGAGACAGGACCACGGGTCAGCATGAACTGTCGGACCATCCATTCGCAAAGAAATCGCGATTTTTTTGGATTCAATCGAGCCAAGCACGCGGTGCTTGAAGCGGCGATTCTGGCCACTCGGATTGAATTCCTGCCCAGCAACGAAATTTCGGAACAGTTTCAGCGGTTGGCATTGATTGTTACAAAGACGGGGGGTCCCCAGGAACAATCGGCCTTTGAACTGCTGCAAGGATTCGTGAACGCCCATACCCACTAACGACCGCGCGGCCAATCATGAATCCATCCTTCACCGTTTCTGCGCCCAGTCGCTTGCATTTCGGATTACTGTCGGTCGGCAGTGCGTCGGAACGGCAATTTGGCGGGGTCGGGCTAATGATTCAATCGCCCCGCACGAAGATTCGGGTTGCCGAAACGAATCAACTGATAATCACGGGGCCTGAAGCCAGCGACTGTCGTAAAACAGTCAACACCTGGTTTCAACATTTCCAAGTCATTGCTGAGCAGCCCCCGACCCGAACTCGGACCACTGGATTCACCGGATCAGCTTCCAATCAAGATCGAGATCCAAAACGTGCCGCGTCGTCATTGCGGACTTGGTTCGGGAACTCAATTGGCGATCGGGACCGCTGCGGCATTGATGGCTTACTTTGAACTGCCGATGCTGGCAGCGGAAGAATTGTCGGCGGCCATCGGTCGGGGAAAACGATCGGCGATCGGGACCTACGGTTTTTTTCGGGGTGGACTGCTCGTGGATCGAGGACGGACCAGGCATGAATCCATCGCGCCCCTGGACTTCCAAACCGAGTTCCCCGAAGATTGGCCAATCATGCTGATCATGCAGCGAAACGCCCAAGGATTGTTCGGGACCGACGAGCTCGATGCTTTCCGCGATCTTCCTGACGTATCTCCCGCCCAACGTCAAGCCATGTCCAACCTGGTTCGGGACCGGATGATCCCGGGTGTTTTGAATCGCAATTTCGAAGAATTTTGCCGAAGCCGTGTACGAATTTGGCCATCAAAGTGGCTTGTTTTTCGAAACCGTCCAAGGCGGACCCTACAACGGACCCGAAGTGGCGAGACTTGGTTCACACACTGCGAAGACTGGGATTCCAAGCGGTCGGGCAGACCTCGTGGGGACCTTGCGTTTTTGCGATCGTTCGTCACGATGATCAGGCAGTCGAACTAAAATCGAAATTACATCGAGAGTTCGGTGATGCGACTATGAACTGGTAACGACGAAGGCCGACAATTTCGGGCGCGTTTGACTCACAATCAATTGAACTGACTTGACAGACCATGGCAAAACTAGGCGTTAACATTGACCATGTCGCAACCGTTAGACAGGCTCGTCGGGCGGCGGAGCCGGATCCGGTTTGGGCCGCCGCCATGGCAGAGCTGGGTGGAGCCGACCAGATCACCGTGCACTTGCGACAGGATCGTCGCCATATCCAGGACCGCGATGTGCAGGTCCTGAGGGAAACCGTTTCGGTCAAACTGAATCTGGAATGTGCCTGCGTGGATGAGATGCTGACGATCGCCACCGAGTTGAAGCCCGATCAGGTTTGCCTGGTCCCGGAAAACCGCCAGGAGGTAACAACCGAAGGTGGATTGGATGTGGTCGGTAATCGCAACACGGTTAACGAAGCCATTCTGCGCCTGCACGACGCGGGGATCTTTGTCAGCCTGTTCATCGATCCGGATGAACATCAGATTGCGATGTCGAAGGAATTGGGTGCCGAGGCGGTCGAGTTGCACACAGGGGCCTATGCCAATGCCCGCCTGAAGGAACGGGCGATTGAGCTGCGAACTCTGCAGCAGGGTTGCGAGTTGGTCGTCGACCACGGACTGCATCTTCACGCCGGTCACGGACTGACCTATACCAACGTGACCCCGATTGCGCAGATCCCGCAGATGGAAGAATTGAATATTGGTCACAGTATCGTCGCCAGATCGATGTTCGTAGGCTTCCGGGAAGCGGTGCGAGAAATGAAGCGTCTGTGCTCCTAAGGCGAGGACGAAGCAAACCGAAAACCGCCGTTGAGGTTGTTCGGGCCATCGTTAGTGGGATGTGAACCGTCCAACTGACGGTCGCTCGCGGGCCAGCTCCGTTCGGCAACTCGATTTCGATACTGGTAAGTCTCCGGCAAAAATCGTATCATCAGGGCCAATCGCTGGAATCAGCTCACGCCACAAATGACAGAGTGCCAAGCAGCACAGGAGTTAATAAAATGTCTCGTAAGGGATCAGATTTTGCCGGTTTGTCGGTCGCCATTGTCACGCCGTTCAACGATGGACAACTGGACACGGACATGCTGAAACAGCAGATCGAGTTTCAAATTGAGTCCGGCACGAATTGCCTGGTGCCCGTCGGGACCACGGGTGAATCTCCCACGCTTTCTCACCCAGAGCACGAACGCGTGATTTCGGAGACGATTCAGATTGCAGCTGGCCGAGTCAAAGTCATGGCTGGCACCGGTTCCAACAGCACCAGCGAAGCCATCAGTTTGACCGAATGGGCCGCCAAGGAAGGTGCCGACGCGTCGCTTCAGGTTGCGCCCTATTACAACAAACCGACCCAGGAAGGTTTTTACCGACATTACAAAGCGATCTCGGAAGCCGTCGAAATCCCGATTTGCGTTTACAACATTCCCGGTCGGACGGGCAAGAATATCGAACCGGAAACGATCGCCAGAATTGGCGAGTTCGAAAACGTGACGATGGTCAAGGAAGCCACTGGCTCACTCGATCAGGCTTCGCAGATTCTGTCGCTGACCAATCTGACCGTGCTCAGCGGTGACGACAGTCTGACCCTACCGTTGCTGTCGGTGGGAGCTGAAGGCGTGGTTTCCGTCGTCGGAAACCTGGTGCCACATGACATGATCGCGCTGGTCAACGCCTTCCGCGCAGGCGATGTTGAGGAAGCCCAGCGCCTGCATCATAAATTGTTCCCGCTTTGTCGAGACCTGCTGGGCATCGCGACCAACCCGATTCCGCTGAAAGCGGCGATGCGCGAGCTGGGTCGTGATTCCGGCGAACTCCGGCTGCCCATGGTCGAACTGGATGAGCAGCAACTGAAATTTCTCAAACAGACGCTGTCGACTTACGGTCTGGAAGCGGTCGCGGTGTAAGCCGGAACGATCGGATTGCAATTCGTCATTGGCGGCCGCTGGGATGCGGCAATCTATGCTGCTGCCATTTATTGAAACGAAAATTTCATGACAGTGAATCGAAGACACTTCCTGCAAACGTCAGCCACGTTGTCGGCGACCGGCGCCATCTCCTGGTCGGCCTCTCGGCCCCTGACGGCCGCGCTCCCGGCCAGGCGTGAAGTCCTGCAACCGGGGCAAATCCGGTTCGTGGCAACCTGGCCGTTCGGCAAACCGGCCTGCGAAAAAGCACTCGAAGTCGCGACCCAAACGGGCTCGATGCTGGATGCGATTGAACAGGGAATCTGGGTTACCGAAAGCGACGTGGCCAATGCTTCGGTGGGAATCGGAGGCATCCCCAACGCCCAAGGGGAAGTCGAATTGGACGCCTGCATCATGTCCGGCCCGGATCACAATGCGGGCAGTGTCGGTGCGCTGCAGGACATCGCCCATCCAATCTCGGTTGCGCGCGCTGTGATGGAAAAAACGCCGCACGTGATGCTGGTCGGACACGGTGCTCGCGAGTTTGCCTTGAATGCGGGTTTCACACCCACGAATCTGCTCACCGAGAACCAGAAACAGCGGTGGCAGGAATGGATTATCAAACAATCAAAAAACACGACCTCCGACCAGCCCAGCTTGCCAAAGATCGATGAAGACCAGCACGATACGATTGCCATGCTGGGTGTCGATGCCGCAGGAAATCTGTACGGCGGCTGCTCAACCAGCGGTTGGGGTTACAAGCTGCCGGGCCGAGTTGGCGATTCACCGATTGTCGGTGGCGGGTTGTACGTCGACAACGAGGTTGGCGCTGCCGGCGCGACGGGGCTGGGCGAAAACGTGATGCGTTATTGCGGATCATTTCTGGTCGTGGAAATGATGCGGAATGGTGCCAGCCCGGTCGAAGCCTGCGAATTAGCCTGTCAGCGAATCGCGAGCCTTGACCCCAAACCGCTGAGCAAACTGAGCATCAATTTCGTCGCCCTCAACAAAGCCGGTGAATACGGCGCCGCGGGAACCAGTCAGGGGTTCAAGTATTCGGTTTGTGACAAAACCAACAGCCAGGTACTCGACGCCAAACCACTTTCGGAACAGCAGATTGGTCCGGAGGGTGGAAACATCCAATAGTCACAACGCCCAATCATGGCAGCACGAAAGTCCGGATCACGCGAACCGCATCGCGGCGTTATTCCTTGTCGTTTTTTCGCAACAATCCGGCACTGGTTTTGAAGAATTTTGCCCGGCGGGTCTTGGACTGCTCGGCGTTTTCATTTTGTTGGGCGACCAGGTCTTTTTGCATCGCGATCGTGAACGGACACTTCAATTCATTGATTCGAAATTCGATGTAGTTGGATTGTTCAGCCGGCAGGACACCCATCAGGTAATTTCGCATCGTCTCCAGTGATGGCACACCGATTTGATGCCTTCGCCAAATCTCACCCAGCGTATGAATGCCCGCGTCCCTGCGGCCATTGATTCGCGACAACCGCTGCAACAATTCCGTGTCTGCCCGCAGTCCCTGTTCAATTTCGGCCGCCCGCAAAGGATCGAGTGATTCATCCAGATAGGCTTCCAACTCCGCATCGGTAAATTTTTTTGCCACCGCAACTCAACCGGTCAAGACAGTGTTAAGGCAAAATGAAATTTGCAACCAAAAATCGTTTCGCGACCATTCATCGTAGCCAGCCCCAAATTCTCGGCTAAAATACAACGACAACTTGCGGGGCGAGCCACCCATATCTTAGTGGCAAATCCACAGCTGACAAGAATCACTCCCCGCAAAGATCCATCCACTTCACGAGCAGCAGCCGATTCTCATGACGAAATCTACACACATCATCTTCCAACTATCGCCCTGGCCAGTTTCTCGCTCCCGCTTTGCGGCCAATCCGTCGACACGCCGACGACGGACGTGACACCCCGAACCGGGCAGACATCGCAGCCAATCAAGCAACGAATCGCAACAGGCGTCGTGTTCGTCGACGTCGATGGTGACGGCAAACGCGGCGACCAGGACCATCTGTTCGCTGGGGTGCGAGTCTCCAACGGCCAGCAAATCGTCAAAACCGACCAACTGGGACGCTACGAACTGCCGATCAACGATGACTCGGCAATCTTTGTGATTAAACCGACCAGGTTTCGAACGGCCCTGGATGAAAATAACTTGCCAAAATTTTATTACTTGCACAAACCCAACGGCTCACCCCAACTCCGGTATCCGGGCGTTGCACCGACAGGAAACCTGCCGCAGTCCATTGATTTCCCGCTCTATCCCAACCAGGAACCCGAGACGTTTCAGATTCTGTTGTTTGGCGATCCGCAACCGCGCAACCAGCAAGAGGTCGATTACATCAGCCACGATGTCGTTTCGGAACTGCTCGGCAATGACAGTGCGTTCGGGGTCACGCTTGGCGATATTGCATTTGACCATCTGGAGACATTTGAAACCCTGAATCAATCGATCGCCTTCATCGGGATTCCCTGGTACAACGTGCTGGGAAATCACGACATCAATCTCGACGCTACCGATCGCAAGCACATCAACGAGACGTTCGAACGAGTTTACGGGCCGTCGTACTATTCCTTTGATCACGGGCAGGTCCATTTCGTGGTGCTGGACAATATTGACTGGAATCCTCCGAATGAAAAAACGGACCGCTACCACTACTCAGGTGGGTTTGGAAAAAAACAGCTGGAGTTTCTGAAAAATGATCTGGCGATGATTCCTGAAAACCAAATGGTCGTCTTGATGATGCACATTCCGATCACCAATACGCAGGACCGGGAACAGCTGTTTGAGTTGATCGAAGATCGGCCGTTTTGCGTTTCCATTTCGGCCCATCAGCACTACCACCAACATTTATTCCTCGGAGCCGACGAAGGATTCAAGGGCAAAAACAAACACCACCACATCGTCAACGTCACCGTCAGCGGAAGTTGGTGGTCGGGCGCGAAAGACGAACGGGGAATCCCGCATACCACCATGGCCGACGGTGCACCCAATGGCTATTCCCTGATGACGTTCACTCGCGACAATTACACGATGGACTTCAAGGCAGCCGGTCGCCCCGCCAGCGAACAACTGCGGATTCGGCTGGCCGATTCGATGCCGGCTGGTCGCACCAACAACGCGGAAGTCTGGGTCAATGTTTACAATGGTTCTTCGAAATCGACGGTCGCAATGACGATTGACGGTTCAAGCGACTGGATTCCACTGGAACAAAAAACCGTCCCCGACCCTCACTACGTCGAACTTTTTGAAACGGAGCAGGGGATTACGCCAGCCATCGAACCGAAGCTGACCAAACCGAAAAACTCGAGCCATCTCTGGTTTGGCACGCTACCCGCCGATTTGGCTCCGGGTACGCACTTGCTGCGTGTCAAGACGACCGACATGCACGGTCGGACTTTTTTTGGACACCGAAGTTTCCGCGTTACCGAGTAAGCACAAAACGCAACCGCGCCGATCGGCAAACCCACGTCCACTCGGTCGCTCAACCTCTCGGTTACCTTGGTTATCCGCCAATATTTTTGACGGTTGGGACGCTCGAGCATGACAATTCGCCTTGATGAACGAATGAGCCACGGGCAATCACGTACAATAACGGACCAAGGTAGCAGGAATGAACGCAATCACCAGAAGAACTCACATGCCAGTCGACACAGAAGCCATCAAAGCCGCCGTCCGTACGATTCTCGAAGCCGTCGGCGAAGATCCTGATCGCGAAGGATTGCTGGAAACGCCCCGCCGCGTGGCCAAGATGTACGAAGAGATGTTCTCAGGGTTGAGGCTCGATCCGGCCCGCCACCTGCAGGTCACCTTTCCCGAGACTTACGACGAAATGGTACTCGTTCGTGATATTTCTTTCACCAGCATGTGTGAGCATCACTTGCTCCCGTTTAGCGGTGTCGCCCACGTTGCTTACATTCCCAACGGCAAGGTAACGGGATTGAGTAAGCTGGCCAGGGTCGTCGAGGAGGTCTCCCGCAAGCCGCAGGTTCAGGAGCGAATGACTCAGTCCATTGCTGATATGATTGACGAACATTTGGCAACCACCGGTGTTGCCGTCGTCGTCAGCGCCGAACATTCCTGCATGACGATCCGAGGCATTCGCAAGCCCGGGAGTTCGACAGTGACCAGTGCCTTGCGCGGAATCTTCAAGACCGACCAGGCAACTCGAGCCGAATTCATGTCTTTGATTGCCAAGGACTAGTTTTTGGATTCGTCGGCCGCCAGCGCTCCGATGAGAGCGGGGGTCAGAGGACGAGTGGTTGAGCCAGAAAGCTCTACGGAATCGGTGGCGCCCGACACCGGCGAACAAACAGCTGTCCGATTTCATGGTTGATGGATCAGCAGGCAACCGAGCAAGCAAAGTTACTCGTTTTTTTTTGCTGCGTGAAGACGATCGACGCGAAACGGGAAGTCGTTTGAAATCATGCTTTGGAATCAATGCCCAAGGTGTTTGTCCATTCCGGAGAAGTAGTTCAGAACCGCCAGCTCCGCGATGTCTTTCTTGAATACCATGGGTTGCCGATGAAATTCGCAGAAGTCCTTGGCCTGCGAAAGTAGATCGCCGACATGGCAAAACCGAAACGGTCGACTGACACGCTTGTAATGATATTCGATCAGATGATCGATCACACCGGGTTCCGCCTCGAAGCGAAGGTGGCGCATCTGCCGATCAAACAGCTCCCGAAATTGCTTTTCCGAGGGGTCGAAGACTTCCACTTTGTAGGGAATCCTCCTGAGAAACGCCTCGTCGCACAGGTGTTCCGGTTCGAGATTGGTGGAGAAGATCAACATCTGCTCGAAGGGGAGTGAAACTTGACGCCCCGAAGGCAGGTTCAGAAAGTCATGGCCGGATTCCATCGGTACGATCCAGCGGTTCAACAACTCGGTCGTGGAAATCTGTTGACGACCAAAATCGTCCACGATCAGACAGCCGCAGTTGCTTTTCACGTGAATCGGAGCTTCGATAATCCCAGTCACGGGATTCAGCGTCGCCTCGAGATGTTTGAGTTCCAATTCGCCGCCCACGATGATCGAAGGTCGCTTGATGCGAATCCATCGTTCATCCACATTGATGTCGTTGGTGATACTTGTCGAGTTAGGGAGCGGAGCTGCTTCATGAACACTTGGATCGTACAACCGGATGACTTCACCGCTGGACGTCAAGGCGCGAGGCAACCAGATAATTTCGCTTAAGGCCCGGATCGCTCGAGTGGCAATCGCGGTTTTTCCATTTCCGGGCGACCCGAACAGAAACATGCTCTTGGATGAGTTGAGGGATTGCCCCAACTGACTGATCATCAGGTCGGACACGATCAGGTCCTTGAGCGCCGCGGCGACATCCTGAAACGTCGGTCTCAACCGGCGGATGGACTGTGCTTCGATGGCGGCACAGTAGTGGGCCAGGCTGACCGGTGCCGCGCCGCAATAGGTGCTTCTGGAAAGATGCAATCGGGCTTGTTCGACTCCTTTGGGAGTCAACTCGTACTCGTAGTCACCGACGCTTCCCGCGGCGGTCTTGTGGGCGATCAACAGATCAGCTTTAAGGGAAACCAGGACAGGTTCGATCAATTCAAATGGCAGTTTGACCTGTCGCGCGATCTTTCCGCCGGATTGATTTCCGTGCAAAAACAGGAACTTCAGCACCAGGGGAAACAGGTCATTCTGATGCAACCCCGCTTCCTTGAGTGATTTTGGCTTGGCGGGCAAGAACTCTTCCATCGTCAGCGCCTGTTCGGCCGAGACGTCGCCGGAAACGAACACCGGGGGATTTCCATCGTTCAAAGTTGCGTTCATGTCCAAACCAGAATTCGTCTGCGATTCCATGTTTTCACCGTAAAAAATTGAGCGGTCAGCATTGTTGAAAGCGTATCAGCGGGAACGGTTCGCTACGATTTGTAGGGTCAAAAAACGGCAACAACCAACGGTTTCCCGGCAATTCATGAGGCACTGCGCGGTTTTGATCGTCCAGGACCGCTGCGTTTGAAACGCCATCACGTCAATAATCTCGGGAAAATTGGGCTCAGATTCGTCACAACTGCTGCAATCGATGTTCGACGACAACACGGACCCAATTCGTGAACTACATTTCCCGGTGTTTCTAAGTCTTCGGCGAGATTCATCACGTCGACCAAGAAAATTCAGCCAAGCCGCGCCATCGGCGACGTCGTCAAATCCAAACCACAGCCGTAGTTTTCACTCCCTGAATAACCATCATGATCCACGTACGGCTGCTTCGAAAAACCTACCGAGAGCTTCAAACGGGTGTCTTCACTGCGTTAGACGGAATCAGTTTCGATGCCATGCCCGGCCAGATCTTCGGTTTGCTCGGCCCCAACGGTGCCGGAAAAACCACGGCGCTGCGAGTCCTGAGCACGGTTTTGCAGCCCACCAGCGGAACGGTGCTGGTCAACGGCTTTGAGGTCACCGAACAGCCCGATCGTGTTCGTCATCAAATCGGGTTTGTCAGCACCAACACCGCGATCTACGACCGGATGACCGCCTGGGAAATGGTTCAGTACTTCGGTCGACTCTACGGAATCGAAGCCGAAGAACTCGAACTACGAATGGAAACCCTGTTCGAACGTTTCCAGATGAATGAAATTCGAAACGTGCTAGGCAGCAAGATGTCGACGGGGATGAAACAGAAAGTTTCGATCGTGCGGGCCATGGTTCACAACCCACCGGTCCTGATCTTTGATGAAGCCACATCGGGCCTGGATATTCTCGTCGCCAGAGAAGTGCTCCGCACCGTTGAACAACTTCGCGATCATGGCAAGTGCGTCATTTTTTCGTCCCACATCATGACCGAAGTCAAACGTCTGTGCGACCAGGTTGCGATCATGAATCGAGGCAAGATCCTGGCCCAGGGTGCCATCGACGAACTCGCCGACCTCTATCAGGAATCCGATTTGGAGGAACTGTTCTACCAGTTGATCTCCGATTCGGAAAAAGAACTTCGCAGCCACAAGACCGCAATGATATGAGCCAACCAGCATGAAATGGGATAATGTCAGACTGATATTCTCGCGCGAAATGCGCGACCAGATGCGCGATCGACGAACCTTGTTCACCGTCCTGGTGATGCCCATGGTGTTGTATCCGCTGATGGGCATGGCGATGCTCCAGGTTGGTCAATTCATGCGCGAATACCCGACCAACGCCTGGCTGATCGGGGTCGAAAATTTAACGTCGTCACCTGCCTTGATCGTGGATGGCCAGCTCAATCAAGCATTTACAGAAACCGGAAAACAGCATCTGCTGACCTTGCAAATTTCCGACCAGGACGATCAGCAGTTGGAAGAACTGATCGCGAAATTTCGTGAGACGGCGGCGCCGGACCAAGGTTCCGAATTGGTTGACCAGTTGATCTTGCAGGAGATGATCCGACGCCAAGCGGATATTGCGGTTTACTTCCCGAAAACGGCGACTGTGACGGATCCCGACGCGCCTCCGAAATCGGGAGCGGTGGATTCAAGCCGACCCGGTGTCTACGTTTTCCACAATTCCTCCAATGACAAATCGCGAATGGGTGCCGAACGTTTCAATCTCGCCCTCAGCCGCTGGAATTCGGCGATCGTGCAGGAGGCACTGGCGAGGAACGAGGTTCCACTGAAATTGCTGGAAGGCATTCAATGCACCAACGCCGACGTTGCCGACAAAAGCGGAAAACGAGCGGCGCTGTGGTCGAAAGTACTCCCGTTTATCATCGTTATTTGGGCACTCACCGGAGCTTTTTATCCAGCCATTGACTTGTGTGCCGGCGAAAAGGAACGTGGCACCTTTGAAACGCTGTTGAGCAGCCCCGCTGCGCGATCGGAAATCGCCATCGGCAAATTGTTGACCGTGATGAGCTTTAGTATGGTTACCTCGCTGTTGAATCTGATCAGCATGGGCCTGACTGGCATGTTCGTGGTCGGCAAATTCGCGGGCAATCTGTCCGCCTGCCAGCCAGATCCCGTTCGGCTTCCCGCCCCTGGAAGCATTTCTCTGGCTGGTGATTGCGTTGATCCCCATTTCCGCATTATTTAGCGCCGTCGCGTTGGCCGCCGCTGCATTCGCTCGCAGCAGTAAAGAAGGCCAATATTACCTGGTTCCTTTGATGATGTTCTCGATGCCGTTGATGATGGTTCCGATGCTGCCGGCCGCCCGGCTGGATCTTGGCACAGCGTTGATTCCCGTCAGCGGATTGATGCTGCTGTTACGAGGATTAATTGAAGGTCAGTACAGCCAGTGTCTGCAGTATTTTGGGCCAGTCTGCGCCGTGACGATCTTGTGTTGCTGGTTGTCCATTCGGTGGGTGGTTTCGCAATTCAACAGCGAAACCGTGTTGTTCCGAGCCAGCGAGCGATTCAACCTCAGGTCATGGTTCCATTCCGTGATGGAAGATCGGCATGCACTACCGACGATCGGCAATGCGATCCTGTGTGGCATTATCATTTTGGTTACCAAGTTCTTTATTGGTCTGGTCGCATCTGCACCGATTACGTTTTTTGATTTTGCCAAACAGACGATCATCATCTTGATTGCGACCGTTGGTATTCCCGCGGTCTTGATGGCGCTGATCCTGACCCGTGACCCGCGCCGTTCGTTGAGGCTCAATGCGTGCTCGTTGCCCGCGGCCGCGGCCGCCATTCTGGCAGCCATCATGCTCAACCCCCTGTTCACCTGGCTGGCGGCCCTGGTCATGCAGCTCTATCCGCCCGCCGGGAACATGCTGGCGATGGAACAGGTCATCTCGACGATCCTGAATGATGCTCCTGGACTGTGGGCGATTCTGCTGATCTTGGCCGTCGCGCCCGCCGTGATTGAAGAGACCGCCTTTCGCGGCTTCATTCTTTCGGGACTCGAGTCGTTTCGTAATAAATGGCAGGCCATCATCCTGACCAGCCTGTTGTTCGGGATTGCCCACACGATCATCCAGCAATCGATCATTACGTTTTTTGTCGGCGTGGTGCTGGGAATTATCGCGGTTCAGACACGATCGATCATTCCCTGCATCTGCTTCCACGCGGTGCATAATTCGTTGGCCGTCTTGCTTTCGCAGGCGAACCCCCGCGTGATTGAAAACTCACCTTTGCTGCGCCAGATCCTGTTTGCCGAAGACGGCCAGCACTTTCAATACGGCGTGGTACCGGGTATTCTCATGGGAGTCGTCGGGGTGGCGTTACTCGTCTGGTTCGTCCGTTTGCCAGCGCCGCAGTCGCGAATCCCGGGACAGATTTCCAATTTGGGCGTCGCGTCGCAATTGCCGGGCCGCGGATAACCTGCTGGCCAGCGCCCCTGTTCGTCATTCGGGTCATCATGGGGTCAGAAACCTCCAGCTTTCGCGCCGCCTGGGTGATTCCAGTTGACCAGCCCCCGATTCATGATGGAGTGGTAACCGTCACAGACGGGATCATCTCTGCGGTGGGTCCGAAGCCAGCCGGGAGCTCACGCTCGAAGATCACCGATCTGGGAAACGTGGCGATCATTCCCGGTTTGGTCAATGCTCACACCCATTTGGAATTCAGCCATCTGAAACAACCACTGGGTCAACCCGGGATCGAATTCACGGATTGGATTCGCGCAGTGATTGCCAATCGGTTAGCTTCGAATCGATCGGTAAACGACAAATCCGCGAGGATTCGGCAAGGACTGCTGGAGTCATTTGAGTCCGGCGTCTGGTGCGTGGGGGAGATTGCGACGGCTCCATTGATCGCAAGCCACTACGCCTGCGAATCGGTCTCACCGACTGACCCGATGCGTAAGATCGATTCTGTTTACAAAGTTGTCTTTCACGAACAGCTGGGACGATCCGAGCCGCAGTTTACGGAAAAGCTGGCGGAGGTCGAAAAATTCCTGGAGCTGCCTGCGGACGAGCATTTCCGAACCGGGCTCAGCCCCCACGCACCTTACTCGACCCACCCGGATCTGGTCCGGCGAATGTGCAAACGGGCGTCCTCCGCGCACATCCCGTGGCCATGCATTTGGCGGAAACCGAGGCAGAACGCGAATTACTGGAAAAGGGGTCGGGTCCCTTCTTCGTGATGTTACAGGAATTGGGTGTGTGGGATCCAAGTACCTTTAGCCCCGTGACTCCGATCCTGGGATTCTTGCAACAGCTGGCAGAGGCTCCCCGCTCGCTGGTCGTTCATGGAAACTACCTTAACGCCGAAGAGCTCGAATTCATTGCCCATCATCGGGATCAGATGTCGATCGTGTATTGCCCGCGAACCCATCGGTATTTCGGGCATCGCAAATATCCGCTGGTCGAAATGCTGGCGGCAGACATCAACGTCGCCATCGGCACCGATTCGCGTGCTTCCAATCCGGATTTGAATTTATTCGAAGAACTGAAAACCGTCGCCAGCGAATTCCCCCAAACCCCTTGGAACAAAATCCTTGAGCTGGGAACGCTCAACGGGGCGATCGCACTTGGGTGGGATCCAGTGTTGGGCACGATCACGCCCGGGAAGCGCGCGGCCCTGACGCTCGTGCGGTTACCGGAGGGAAAGCCACGTCCGGAAAATCTGTTCCAAGCGTCAAGCCGTTCCGTTTCACCGTTAACGATCACGGGTTCCGATTGGCTACCTGCTGAACCCGGCGAATGACCTCGGGGCGGGCTCGAGCATTTGGGCAAATCTTGAGAATTGATTTGTCGAGCCGTTGGGGCAGATGATCTTGATCCGTTTTGACCTTCGGTTTCACGACGGAGGCCTGTCAAACAGGTTTGGGTTCAGGCGATTTCTTTCGCAGCCAACTCAAAATCATCCGGGTGGCGCCGCGCGACAATCACGACTCGCCTCTTTCCCAACCTCGTCAGGATCAGCGTTGCTTTGTTCGGCCCCGCAATCTTGAGTCGTTGAAACTGATTGAAAACGATCTCATCAATTCCCCGTTTTTTGACTTCCACGGTACCGACATCGTGGCGCTTGAGGAATTGGACGACGGGTCGAATCCGCAGCGGCAGAATCTCGACGACTTCGAATTGTGCCAGCAATGGATTTTCAATCTCATGATCGCCGGTCAGGTAAGCGACACCAGAGGAAAACCGACCGATTTGATAACGATTGGAGATTGCGTCCGCCAGTCCCGCGGCCAGCACGCACGGGTGAGGCTCAAACAGAAACGGACCAACGTCACGCGCCATTTCGATCGTCTGGTCCACTTCCGAATCTCGCACGGAAAATTGAAAGATATTCTGGCGACGATCGATACAGGTAGCGGTTCGATGCCGTGGCCGTTTCGCAAACGGCCCATGCCAGATGATCTGCTGTTTGCATTCCCGCCGATCACCAATCCACTCGCGTTCCATCGGTTCAGCGACACGGGACGGAAGAACCGTCGCGGGGGCGACTTTGATCGCAATATTCGTGGCGGGACTGATTGCCGCCAGAATTTCGTCGAGGCTGGGGCTAAAACGGCCAGCTTCCACGGTTCTGCGGGTCATTCGGCGATCAGGATCGCAATGCAAACCATCCAACGAAGCCAACGGAAGCGTAGCAAATTCCTGGTGCAGGATTTGCACCTCGTGATCGGGATACGGACGATTCATCAGGCCTGCGTTGTGATTGGCGAACAGGCAGGTTAACTGATCTGCGTCGACACCGATCGTTCGCTGCGCCCCGGAGCGTGTCAACAGCCCGCCCAGATCTCCCCCGATTCCACAACAAATATCGGCCACGGACTTCAACCCGACAAACCGATGCGCCTTGTACTGGGCAATCCTTTCATCCGTCGATTGCTCCAAACCACGGCGCGTAAAAAACATCTCGTTGGCAAGTTTGAATTTTCGTCTGGCCCGAGCCCTCAACTGAGCCTGTTCCATCACTAACGCGGCTCGCGTCGGAGAGGTTTTCGCGCGCAACGAATTTGAAATTCGCACCACGTTGACCTGTTCATCGATCGCTTCCTGCGTTTGCCGGAGTATCTCCGTCGCGTCGTCGGACAGGAGCCATTTGAAATCGTTTTGAGTAGATAAGTCCATACCAGTATCTTAAGTCAATTTTTTCCCCGCTTCCATCGAACCCGCGGGGCAAATCGGAGGCCAGCCGATCGGGAAGGCTCGTTCGGCCATTGCCACGACGTTTAAATCGGCATAAGTTCTAAAGCAGGGGCATCCATTTTGTCAGGGTGACTCCATTTGACGACCCGGTTCCGGATGCGAGAGAATGCGGCTAGAAAAGTCAAAGGTAATTTCCGTTGTTTGTTTATTCTGGGCGAGGCGCGGCAAAGTGTGAACTGAGTTCTGGAAACGATAGATCGGATTTTTCCCCGAAACAAAGTTGCCGTTTGGTTTATCGTTGCTCATTTGATCGCCCATCCGTTTGATCGCCAATACCTGCCATGTCCTCACCGTTCGACGAATTGATTCTGTATCTGCGACTCGCCCAAGCCTACAAGAACCGGTTGCAGATGCCGGACCGTGATCGAGCACTGGTGTTGGCCGGCACTTGTGCCCACGTTGTCAGGATGCCGGCGATCGCCGAGTTTTGCCGCCAGTTGATTCTGAAAAACAACACCGGTCACATGCTGCGCAAATACGATTCGTTCGCGCAGGCATGCGAGGATTCCGATTTCGGAGTTTTTCTAAAACAGGTTCGACGCAAGTTGTCACCAGAACGCGGTGAATCCCAATTGATCCAATTGGGTTACGAATGCGACGTAAGAATCGAAGACTACGATACCAAAGAGCAATTTGCGGCAGCAGTCATGGGTGTCGACAACGAGTGGTTATCCGAGAATTTCGGTTAACCGCGAGCTTCTGACGCTTTTCCCGATTTTGGGTCTCATAAGGATGCTCGCGGCGATCCGACAACAACTGGAGCAAGAGCAAGTCTAAACCGAATCTTGATTACGGCAGACTACGTCAATCAAGAGAATCCAATGTTCGTTCGCTCCATCCTGATCCCAACGATCCTCGTTTTTATCATCGCGTCGCCCATCCTGTTTTCGAACTCGAATATGACGTCACGGCAATCCGGGACAAATCCTTCGGTTCCCGGTTGGCCGGAGATCGACCAGGGCAACCCCTCCAGCTTCGGCAATCGGAATTCCGCCGTTGGACTGGATTCGGGATTCGGCGGTTACAACGGATATCCGTCTTCCAAGCCAACCGATCCTCGCGGAATGAGTCCGCAAACATTATCGGTCCCCAGCAATGCAGGACGGTCCGGCGACCCGCTGGTTTCGGATAACCCGGCAAACCGAATCGTCCCATTCGGATTGGCTTCCAGTGCCTCCTCCGTTTTGGGCTCTCCCAATGCAACTCCTACTGGCAACGCGTTTGTCATGTCGCAAACCGCGTTTTCGCCGCCAGCTGGGACGCAGTTCATGAACTCATCTTCGTTTCGTCCCGACGCGTTGACCGGTCCTCCATCGTCGCTAACTTCACCGATGATGCCGGATACACTTGCCACTCAGACGTTGATTTTTCCGGGTGACGAATTTGGTCCCGATTTAACTGCTCAACCTTAGAGTTTTTACCCATCACGGATTTCAGCGAAATTTTTCGGTTTGATATCACCCAGGAATTGGATCAAGAGTCGCTGGGACCGGATTTCGGTCAGCCCCGCGGCTGATGGCCTGCAAGGCTTTCGCGTCGCCCTGGTGACAGGCACGAACTCCTGGGATCTTCACGGCTCGTTGACCTATTTCTTTGACCAGAACAGCCGGCTGCAACGAATCACTTTTCGGGGGTGGAACGGTGATCCTTCCCGACTGATTTCTTTGCTGACTGACCGTTTCAGCTTCAAAGCCCAACCGACCTCTTTGGCAGGTTACTACGTCGCTGAGCGGTTCTGGAAAAAAACGGGAGCCATGTTAATGAAGCATCCTCCGGTGATCCAGCGCGAAAAACCGTGGCAACAGTTCGGTCGTGATTCTGGAAATCAACAACCCCAAGGGAAAACTGCAAATTAGCGATGATATGCAGTCGCTAATCGCTGGCTCTCACGGCCAATAACGACGTGACAACGCTCGATTGATCGTGAGATTTCATGAAATGCGGGTTAACCCAAAGGCACAGGTTACCCCCATGATGGTTGTCAAGTGGCGTTCCGCAAAAATCTAAATTGCCCAATCAATGAAATTTGACTGCGCAATTCTCCTCTGCAAAATCTGCATTTTTTTTGGCACGCAATTGTTCAACAATTTATCCACCTGTTGCGTTGAGTCGCAACCGATCGAATAAATTTTTCGCATCGACTGTGCGTTTTTTTTGGTGACCTGCGGACTGCAAAAAAGATTTTGATGAAAACTTCACGATAATTCCTTCCTGCAGGTTTGACAGAGATGCTCAGCGGTTTTAGAATCGCTGATCTTCACTACTAACCAATAACGATTTGCACGACGCGAGTCGCTAAAAATAGATGGACGTCGTTCGTCCAGACTCGTACGGATCGACAACGATCGCTGATCATCCGCCGTCAGTTCCAGTTGCTTGATGGACGAATTACGGGCCGATAATGTGTCAGGATGTAGCTTTGTCGACTAAGGATTTTATTGCGCCAGCAGGGAACGACGCAGATCGAAAGATTGAAGCTGCAATCGTCGAACTGCTCACCGCGAAGATAACGCCAGCTCGATTTGAGCTTTGGTTTTCGGGACGAGAAGCGATTCGTTCCACACCCTCGGCGAGGCGCTACCTATTGCATTTCGGTGTTCGCCGACAATCGGTTTTCGCTTCAGCGGTTGCAGAGCACCTTCAGCAAAGAAATTCGGTCGGTGGTCGATCGCGTCTGCGGACCGCATATTGATATCGCTTATGAAGTTGCGCCTGATGCTCGGGCCTCGCAGGCTGAACCAGCAGCGAATCGCCAACAACAAAAATCCGCGGCTCATCCGGTGGCTCCCGAATCGGATGCGGAGAGTTCGGGAATGCAACAGGGATTTCTGTTCGCCGACCTGAAGCCCCCCGCCCAACCTGCCGGTAGTAAATCAGCACGTCGTCCTGGCAAACGGGTTTGCCAAAGCCTGAAGTCATTTTGGTTTGGTGACGAGAATCGCCTGGCCGAGGCTGGGGTCAGCCAACTGTTCGAACAACCGGGACAGTTTTCACCGTTTTTCGTCCACGGCTCAACGGGCTGCGGGAAAACACATTTACTCGATGCGATCACCAACGACTTCCGGCGAAGACTGGGCCTGCGCCGATGCGTTTTTCTGTCCGCGGAGCAATTCACCAGCCAATTTATCAGTTCGCTGCGAGGTGGGTCCGGGTTACCCGTGTTTCGACGCAAGTATCGTGACCTTGATTTGCTGGCGATCGACGACGTTCAGTTTTTGGCAGGCAAGAACGCAACGCTGAATGAATTTCAATACACCATTGATCACCTGATTCGCAATGGAAAGCAGATTGTTGTTTCGTCGGATCGGCCCCCCATGGAACTGGATTTTCTTGGTCGCGATCTGAGCGCACGATTGACCGCCGGTTTGACGGCCCCGCTGCGGTATCCCGGCATGGAGGGGCGGTTGAAAATTGCGAGTAAAATGTGCTCCGATCGAAATTTCAAGCTGTCCCGCAAGGTACTGGAGCTGGTCTGTTCGCGGCTTTCACGCGATATTCGGCGACTATCGGGGGCCGTTAACCGGTTGCATGCGGTGGCCCTTTCAACCAATTCACGAATCACTCCGGAAATTGCCGAAACGGAATTGTGCGACTTGTTTTCCGTCAGCAGTGGTGGGAACACGACCATGGTCAGCATCGAGCAGGCAGTATGTGAATTTTGCCAGGTAAAACCGGCGGAGCTGAAGTCGGCAAGTCGCAAAAAGAGAGTCAGCGCCGCCCGGATGTTGGCCATGTACTTGTCTCGCCAGTACACCTCTTCTGCGTTTTCTGAGATTGGCGACTACTACGGGGGACGCAGCCATTCCACCGTGATCGCTGCCCAGCGAAAAGTCGCCCAATGGATCGATAAGAACGAAGGGATTCCACTTCCTCACGCAACCTACGTTGCCCAAGAAGCCATTCAACGCATCGAATCCAATTTGAGAATCGGCTAACACGTTCGTGGCCTGTTTCAAACGAACATCCCAGCCACGGGTTGGGTTGCTCAGCGACACACGTCTATCTGTCTTGACGGCACGATCTTTCCCGTCCAATATCCGGCCGTTTTCCAACGCCGCTGGGTGGCCCGTCGTTGATGACGTCGAGCCAAGCCCTGAACGGACGCTCCATGACTGGTCGTGATGCGAAGCATGGGAAACCAGATGCATGATGTTTTCACCCCGTTTGACCGTGCGGAAATTTGATTAAGCCATTTTTCAAAGCTGTTTGGCATTCGTTGCGTTACCGCTGGGCGATCGCTGGTGCGCTGACCTGCTCGTTGCTGATTGCCGTGATCTGGAGTGCCAGCATTACGACGGTTTTCCCAATCGTCAAGATCGTGCTCGAAGGCGAAACGGCGGAGACTTGGGTCCAGCACGAGATTGAAAATGGACACGCCAATGTGGCATTCGTCGAACAAGAAATCGCTGAACTTCGAGCGGAGCTCGAATCGGCTGACGCCGACGGAAAAATCCCGCTGCTCAACAAATTGAATCTCAAAAACGACCGTCTGGTCGCCGAGCAAAAATCGTTGCAGTGGTACCAAAAAACACAACCATTCCTGCAGAAGTACGCTCCCAAATCAGCGTTTCAGACCTTGGTTGTGGCCCTCGCATGGTTGCTGGGCGTGACCATCATCAAAGGCATTCTGTTGGTGATCGGAGCCATTCTCGATGCCCGCGTCGCCAATCGAACCGTGATGGACTTGCGCCGGATCTACTACCGCAAAGCACTCGAACTCGACCAGCGTCGCATCGACATCATCGGGACATCCAACATGATGACCCATCTGTCGCACAATATGATCATGATCAGCACCGCGCTGCGGATGTTTTATGGAAAATGTATCCGCGAGCCGCTGAAAATGGTCGGTTGCCTTGCGGTCGCGGCCTGGATCTCACTCCCGCTGTTACTGATTTCTCTGGTCATTGTTCCCGCTGGGGGGTTTTTGATTCACTCGGTTTCCCGACGCATGAAACGCTCAACCCAGTCGGAAATGGAAGGCATGTCGGACGTCTTTCAGACGCTGATCGAAACCTTCAAAGCGGTCAAAACCGTCAGGATCTTCAATCGAGAACGCACCGAGCGACGACGCTTTAAGCGCAATGCGCAAACCCTATACAATATGACGGTCCGCATCGCACTTTACGACTCATTACTGCGTCCGATTACCGAGGTGCTGAGCATCATCTCGATTTCGCTCTCGATGTTGGTCGGCGCTTACCTGGTCCTGAACCAGGAAACCAGCTTTCTGGGAATCCAGATTTCCGCGACACCGATCAAACCTGCGATGTTGTTGCTGTTTTACTCCATGCTGGCCGGGGCCGCCGATCCGGCCAGAAAGATGAGCGAAATTGTCAATGGAATCGTCAGGGGAGGGACAGCCTGCGACAATATGTTCCGGACCTTCGGCGCCGAACCCCAAGTCGCCGCTCCCGAAAAACCGATCCCCGTTCCCGAACACAGCGAAAGCATCGAGTTCGAAAACCTGATTTTCACTTACCTTCCGCGACAACCGGTGATCCGGAAAGTCAGTCTGACCGTCCCGTTTGGGCAAACGGTCGCGATCGTGGGAGGCAACGGATCAGGAAAATCAACGTTCATGAATCTGCTGACCCGTTTCTACGATCCCCACGTCGGACGGGTTTTGATCGACGGCAAGGACATTCGTCAGATGAGCCCCAAAAAGGTCCGCCAGCAAATGGCCTGGGTGACCCAGGACTCCGTGCTATTCGCGGGAACGCTGAAGGAAAACCTGGTTTACGGTGCCCCTTTTGCGACGGAAACGCAGATCATGGATGCCGTGCGACTGGCCGGAATCGATAAATTTGTCGACAACCTCGACAATGGCTACGACACGCAGGTCGGTGACGACGGCAAGAAACTTTCAGCCGGACAGCGTCAACGTGTTGCACTGGCCCGTGCCTTGCTTGCCAATCCGAGAATCCTGATCCTCGATGAGGCGACCAGCCAAATCGATGGTCAATCCGAAAACGAAATCCTCGAATCGATGAAGGAATTTCTAAAACATCGAACCACATTCATCATCACCCATCGCCCCTCATCCCTGAAACTGGCCGATCGCGTCATTGTGATGGAACTCGGTCGCGTCGTTCACGACAGCTCGGTCAGTGAGGCAACGGCGTCTTCGGTTCAATTCCAAAACCTGTTCGCGAAATCGGCCTAATCGACCGTTCCATCCAAGAACCGCCGACGGATCGGCTAAAACGCCCGCCAATCCGGAAAATAACCGCTGAGCAGCGTTAAAAAAACGCTGGTCTTTTAATAACGTTGGCAAATTGGTACTCTCCCGAACCGCAACACGGTCCGATGAGCCCCGCAGCTCGCGGTCATCGAACTTCCAGAAACACAACCCGTTGGTTGCCATAGGACAAAGTATGAAAATCTTTGGCAGATCCAGAAAAAATGGCTTATCCCAATCCCCACCTGGGCGGAGGGTCCTGTTTGTCTCTCACGAAGCGACCCGCACGGGCGCTCCCAAGATCATCCTGAATATCCTCAAACACTTTCATCGCAATTGTGACATTCAGTGCGAGACAATCCTCCATTCCGGTGGACATTTGGCATCCGTTTTCGGGGAATACTCGACGGTTGACTGCCTGAATTTGCCCAAATCCCGAAGCGACGAATTGAGCAAACGCGTGTCTCGATTCGTGCATCGCGAGAAAAACAATCGGCCGATCCTCGCGGTTTGTAACAGCATGGAATCCAGATTCGTTACCGACGAACTGTACCGCCAAGGTATTCCCACGGTTTCGCTGGTCCATGAATTGCCGTCCTCCTACACCGAAGAGGACTACCAACATGTGTTTGACATCTCCAACAAAGTCGTGTTTCCTGTCCATGCAGTTCGTGATGCTGCCGATCTGAAAACACCGATTCCCGCCGGCAAATCAATCGTACTGCCGCAAGGTTTGTTGGACGCGGAATTCGGTCAGCGAATCAAACGCGAAACGGCCAGAACCCAAATTCGACGGGAACTCGGCCTGCCAAACGATGCGTTCATCGTCCTGGGCTGCGGAACCCTGGATCTTCGCAAAGGGATTGACCACTATGCAGCGATCGCACGCAAGGTCATCGCGACCAACAAAACAGGGATCCCCATTCATTTCGTCTGGGTCGGAGAAGGACCTCGCTGGACCCACTCACCGTACCATTACGTGCAGCTGGACCTGAACAAATCGGTGGCCAAAAATCATGTCCATTTCATCGGGGAACGCGCCGACGTCGAACCCTATTTTTCGGGTTCTGACGTGTTCCTGATGTCGTCGCGAGTCGATCCATTCCCCTGCGTCATTCATGAGGCAATGGCCAGTGCGTTACCCATTATTGCTTTCGAAAATGCCGGCGGAGCTCCGGAAGCCATCGACAATGGAGCGGGGTTCGTGATTCCGTTCGCCGATTACGAGCAATCTTCCGGCATCATCCAGCTATTGGCCTGCCAACCGGAAGTCGCCAACGGGATGCGGGAAAGATCACTCGAGCGCGTGCACACCCGCTATCGTTTTGAAGACTACGCTGAAAAACTGATCGATCTCTGCGAGAGTGTGATTGACCAGCGAATTCGCAAACAGGCCGAACCAGTCAAGCCCCGGATCGCGGCCTGAGTTGGCGGCAACTGTTCCCAACAGGTTACGCAATTGTCGCGACTGCGGCGGCGATTAATTCGTTTCGCAACCAGCGCACGCGCCAATTCTCTAAAGCCCCAGCTCGTCGTAGACGCGGGCCACACCCCGTGCCATGCTGACATCAGAAAGCTCATTACGCTGGTGCAGCCGACAACTTTCGCTCATCTGTTTCCAGCGTGCGTGGTCACCAATCAGGGTTGCCAATTGATCCGCCAGGTCGTGCGGATTGCAGGGCTCAAAGATCAAACCATCGATCCCGTCCCTGACGGCTTCCGGGATTCCTTCGACACGACTGGCGACCACCGGAACGGCATTGGCCATCGCTTCCAGCACGACCATCGGCAGCCCTTCACCGTACAGACTTGGCAAGACAAACAAATCCATTTCTTGAAGCTGACGGTCGACATCCGTTTGAAAACCGAGCCATTGGACCTGGTCGCCAATTTCAAGCGTTGTGACCAGATCCATGATTTCCTGTTTGTATTCATCGGTTTCGAATGGCCCTACCGCTCTGAGTTTCAGAGCGATGCCACGTCCTTTCAGGATCGCGATGGCCTCCAGCAGGATCTCGGTCCCTTTCCGCGGCCGAAATAGCGCCATCGTTCCGACCACCCAAGGATCGGTCGGCGGTTGCCGCGGTGGCAGTTCGACAACCGGGGCAACGCCATTGGAAACGACTCGTATTTTTTCTGCATCGTGCCCCAGTTCTTGCATATAGGCCGCGAGGCTTTGCGAGACGCAGATCATCCGATCGACGCCCCGTAAACTCCAGCTCTCCATCCAGGTGTTGACCCGATTTGAAAATCCCTTTTCGGAGTCCCGCCCGACAGGACTGTGAACATGGTAGATCAATGGGCAACCTAATCGCCGGGCGGCCCAGACGCCAACCATCAAAGTCCGTGGCGTGTGCGCATGCAACATCGCATAGCCATTTTCGCGGAATAGATTCGCAATGTTGGCGATGCTGCGGAAGTCGAATTTTGTCGACATCGGCGTATCAAACAGTTCCGTCCGGGAACGACGTACGCTGGAAAATTTCCCTGGCTTGACACAAGCAAACCCAACATCGTAGCCAAACTCCGGCAACGCCATCGCCAGCAGATCCTGCACTCGTTCGGCACCCGAAAAATGTTCACCATTAATCAAATGCAGAACCTTGACATTGGCGACGGTTTTGCCAACGGGTGGATTTTCGGAGACGGTAGTTGCTTTGACGATCACGGCTTCGGACTCAAAATCAGGGTTGATTTTTAAGCCTACGTCGCGTTCCAAACCGCGGCTCCCGTGGACCACAAAAGCAAGTCTTCAGGGCGGATTCCCACCGTTCCAATCGTCCAATTCCCTACAATCGAAACGACTTCATCCGGCCTGGCTATTCCACCCAGTCCATTTCAACGATTCCCCATTGGCCGCGATTTTCGTCGACCGCAACGACCAGCCGGGTGATTTTGGAACCGAATTTTGCGCGGCAACTGGAACGCAGTTCGCCGCCAATAAAACGGGCCAATAGCTCGGCGGTCGTATTGGCCAGCGGTAACAGAACGCAATCTTCGGCCGGAAAGACCCAGCGTTTTTCCGCAAACGTCGCCGTCACTTCCTGCTCGGACTGATCGACCTTGATCAGCGAATGCTGTGTCGGCAACAGCACATGATGATCCAGCCGTTTGACGATCTCGGCCAACGTATCGCGCAACGCAATAAAATCTACGACGTAACCGTTTTCGTCGAGTGGGCCAATGACCTCGCACTTGACCCGGTAGTTATGCCCATGCAGCGACTCGCAGATGTTACCGTTGAAAGTGATGAAATGGGCGGCGCTGAAAACCAGGTTGTCTTTCTCGAGACTGACTCGATATTGGTCGTGGGGCATTGGACGATGGGGGTGGAAATTACTTGAAGGGAGGTTGCAGTTTTCCCGATTGGATCGCGGCGAACAGACTGGCCGCGATCAGATCCGCGGTCGTGCCGGGATTCCGCCGGTGACCATCTGATCTTAACCAGAAATCCAGTTCGCCAACACGGGCCCAAAAGGCTTCCATCTCAGCTGCTCCACCATCCGTCGCAGGCAGCTTTTCCACCGCTTGGCTGGCCAGCATCCTGGAATGTTCGGCAACCTCAGCACCGCATTTTCGCGCAATCAAACTGTCAGCGAACTGTGACATCATCGCAACATGGGTAAACACAATGGCCTGGCTTAGCGTGTCGAATCTCGCTCGGGCTTCGACCAACTTGGGCAGGCCGATCTGGAAGACCTCCTCGAATCCGTTGGCATATTGCCTGGCGATGAAGTCTCGTTCACGAGCCAACCGCATTCCATCGAGCAAACTGGACGGCGCAACGGAGGGGACGCCAACATCCAGCTCCGGTACCGAACCTAGCCCCCCCGGTCTCGCGATCCGAATTGCTTCGTAAACATCCCGCGCATCGGTTGGCCCCAGGGACTCCAGGATTTGCCGAACGTGTTGTTGATTCAACGAGCCCAAAGCAAGAGATTTCGCCATTGGCACGATCAACAAGATCATGCCCAAATTGGTATTCGAACCGACCAGTTCCCTGGTTTGTTGAACGGCGGCCAGCACGGTCTGGCCGACAGAACGGGCAGCAAACCGATCGATCACCTGGCCGAGAACGACGGCGCTGGTCAAAAAATCTTCGAAAGTCGTATCCTCGAAATCCGCCGCGCGGTGGACATTGCCCGGTTTGGCGGCGGTGACTTCCAACAGACAAGCCAATTCGGCAATTCGGCCGATCGAAAGTCCCCGTTCATCCACGTGATCGCTGTTTCCCATTCAACGCTGATTCAAAAATTCACGGACGCGTTGCTCGACTTCGTCGGGCGCATCTTCCACCACGTAGTGACCGGCGTCGGCGATTTCGTGTACGGCCGCGTTCGGCCAATGCCGTTGAAAACGACGTAAGCACTCAGGACGAAAACACCAGTCCTTCATTCCCCAAACCATCAGAATCGGCCAGTCAGCGAGTTCCGCCAAGCCATTTTCAATGTTGGCCAGTTCGTGCCAGGTGCGGTGACGGGAATTCAGCGGAATGTCTTTGACAAACTGGTAAATCGCGATTCGGTGATCCCAGCTGTCGTAGGGAAATAACAGCCCCTCGGCAACCGGCTTGGGCAGTCCATGTTTCTGCTCAGTGGCCATCCAGGTGGCCGCTCTGGCAAACAGATTGAATCCCTGGACACCGATTCGGCCCACCCATGGCCAGCGGCAGACCCGGATTCGAAACGGAATGTAGGGTGGAGGAAAGGCGCCTGTGTTGAACAGGATAATCCGATTGAATTTGTCTCGCCGAGCCAGCAAGGCCCCCAGCCCGATCGCCCCGCCCCAGTCGTGAGCCATCAACGTGACCTTCTTTAGATCGAGATGATCGATCAAGCGCAGAGGTTGTCGATGTGCTGTTTCAAACAATAATCATAATCGACCGGCTTTGAGCTTAGCCCGCATCCGAGGTGGTCAACGGCGATCACGCGCCGATCGTGGCTGAGCGCGGCAATCAACCGCCGATAATAAAACGACCAGGTCGGATTTCCATGGACCATCAACACGGTCTCATCGGTGGACGAGCCAGGTGATTCATCCACGTAATGAAGTTGTTGCCCGTCCAGATCCAGGAAATGCGACTGGTAGGGATACTCGCACCGCCAGGCATTGGCTTCGTCGCGGCGCAAGTTAGAGGTTTCCTCGGCAAACGCTGCCGGTTGAAAAACGAGGGAATTGGATGCCATTGCTGGAGCCGCTGAACGCTATCGATAAACGACCGAGTTTAACAAGTCGTCAACGGCAGCGGCAGCAGGGAATCAGAATTTCCAGAGACGGCCAAACGCATCAACGTTAACGGCTCGACAAATAACGATTGTCATTCGGGTTGTTTCCCCGAAAAACGAATGCCAGCCAGCGGTAGACAGCGACGCCAACGACATGGCGATCAGCCCAACTGGCGGATTCTGGAAAACAGGACAGGTACGGCCAGTCTTCCGGCGGAAATCCCTCAGGCCAATACAGTACATTCTCGGCGAGTTTCTGAAGCGAGTTGACCGTGAATCGTTCGTAGTCACCAACCACCCCCCCGGTATCTTCCATGGCGTAAATCCCGTGGCTGGACATGGCGGGGAACAGCACTTCAAAACTGGCCAGTTGGTGCTGCACAATGTGGCTGCCGTCGTCGATCACCACATCGAGGTTACCATCGACTTGATCGAGCACGTGATTCAGGAATTGGGGATCACTTTGATCGCCAATCAACACATGACGTCGACCGCCTTCGAATTTCTTGCAATTGGGATTGATGTCGATTCCGTAAATTTCCGCGTTGGGAAAAAACTCCTCCCACATGCGGATCGAAAAATCGTTTTGCAGCCCGATTTCGCAGACTTTTTTGACCTGCTCGCGAATGTCTCGAAAGTGCATCCAGTAATAAGGCAGGTAGTTGTGACTCCGTTTCGACGGTTTGTATTTGCGCCCTAATTCCTCAAGCAGATTGTCGGGATTCACGAAAAAGGGGTAGGGGCTGGGAGGGGAGACCTGATCGGCCGGCGGAAAATCGAATTCACGGTGCGTTGGCGGATCCACCGGTTTCCCCCGGAACAGGCGCTTGGGTGAAAGGTTCTTCAGAATCCGCTTGGCGGTAACGGCCATGCTCTGCCTCCGTTTGACACTCTATTGCTGAAACAACTTGGTCGCGGGTAAATTCAACAGGCGTGACATCAGCGATTTGCGTTCGCGCAAACCCTTCGGGCCGGAGACCGCGTTGTCGGGTTCGAACACGATCCTGCGAATGATTTGGTCGGCTGCCTCGTCACGCGCGAGTGCAAGCGGATGACTGGTGACCTCCAGCGGAAATGTCTGGCGGTTGGCCATCGGACTGCCTGCGTCGAAAGTATGCGTCGCGGAGTCGCCAAAACCCAGATTTGACACCAGGTTCTGCCGCGGCAAAATCGCCAATCCCCGATTCGCCCAGCAGGCGAAAGTCCAGCTGTAATCCCAGGTATTGATCTCGCCGGCATGCTGACGGTCGAAGATTGCTTGCCAGTAAGCCCGTTCGTCGGGACCACACGTAAACTGGTCCAGCACCCGTTGTTGGATTGCTGGATCCTGCCAGTTGGCCATTCCCAAGTCGTAGTGATTCCACGCCCGGCGCCAACTGGCCCAACCCCAGATCAGCGGGTATTTTGAGAATCGGTAGCTGTGTTCACCAAAACCGCCGGTTGGATAAGTGTTTCCGCTGACCATCATCACACGCTGATTGTCGGCGTACCGTTCCAGCATCTCTCCGCAAAACGTAAAGAAGCTGTCATTGGGCAGGCAATCATCCTCGAGGATGATCAGTCGTTCGTGCCGTTCAAACGCCCAGGTGATGGCTTGAGCCATGTGTTGGCGGCAACCCAAATTGGTCGCAGAGAATCGAGCTTCGACCTCGCAGTCCCAATTGATCCGCTCCACGATCCTGCGCGTGCGTTCGACCAGTGCGACATCGTCCGGGTAATCCGGTCGTGGCCCGTCACCAGCAATCAACAATTGACGAGGCCGTTGTCGGGCAACGCTCTGCAACACGTGCGCGGTCAATCCGGGACGATTGAACACGCACATCAGAATTGGAATCTCGGCTGACATGTGGGGCGTTCGGGACATCCAAATGGGGCAGTCGGAATTCGGAGACTATGACGAAAATCTCCTGCTGGCACAATACGAATAAAAACCTCGAAATTTGAAAACGAACCGGCAATTTCCGGCAATCCATCTTGGTCCAGTCTGGTCGTTGGGATACATTCGACGCCTCCGGAACGTTCCCTGATTGAATCGAAAGGACTCGATGAAGGTCGCCATTTTCTCGCCCTACGCGACCGTCGTGCCCCACTTCCAAACGGATTTGGAAATTGCCCAACAACACCTCGACGCCGGAGACGACGTTGAGTTCATCAGTTGTTTTGGCGGCCTCGCCAATTGCGAATTCAACCCACATCGAACCAGCGACCAATGCGCACAGTGCATCGGTCGTCGGGAGATGGGACTGGAACTGTTATCGGCAAAAGTACCATCGCAGACTTTTGCGTCCTGCCGACTCCCGCCCGCCGAGCAGATTCGGACGGAATTTGAGACCCTCGAAGAATTGATGGCTTACCAGGTCGCGGGATTCGATTTGGGGTACGCAGCACTTTCCTCACTGGTTTCGTTTTGCCGCGACCCCGAACCCGATCTGATCCAACATCGGCAAACACTCCGCCGGTTCCTGCAATCGGGCTGGCAGGCATTTCAGCGAACGCGCGAATACCTGAAACTCAATGCACCCGACCGCGTGTACGTTTTCAATGGTCGTTTCGCAGCAATGCGCGGCGTGTGTTCGGGCCTGCCAACTGGCCGGCACCGATTGCCACCTGCACGAGCGGGGCTGCGATCGGAACCATTTTGGAATCACCGAGAATCACCTGCTGCATGACATTCCGGCGACGGCGAAGACCATTTTGCAAACCTGGCAGTCCGCCGACAACGATCCAACCCGTGAGCAAACCGCCGCTCAATGGTATCTCGACCGCGTCAACCGGGTCGAAACCGGCTGGCAATCCTTCGTCAAAGACCAGCAGCAAGGGAGACTACCAGGAAACTGGAACGGTGACCGCAAGAATATCGTGATCTACTGTTCCTCAGACGATGAGTTCGTCGCGATCGGAGACTGTTGGACCAACCGGCTGTACCCTAACCAGGTCAAGGCGATTGCGAGCATTGCTCAGTCGCTGCTGTCCGCCGCGCCGGACATCCACCTAACACTGCGGGTTCATCCGAATCTCAAAAATGTCAGCAATCGCAGGAAGTCGGAGATGCTTGGCCTGAGCTTTCCCAACCTGACGGTGGTTGCTCCCGACGCGCCCGTGGACAGCTACGAGTTATTGAAAGCCAGTGATGCAGTCGTTTCATTTGGCTCGAGCGTCGGAATCGAAGCCGTGTACTGGAACCGCCCTTCGATTCTGCTCGGCCCCTGTTTTTATCAGGACCTTGGTGGCGTCCTGATTCCCCGTGACCACGCCCAGTCGATTGAGCTAATGACCCAACCGCTGAAGCCTCAGCCCCGAACCGGCGCGTTGATTTACGGCTATTGGCTGCAGACCCGCGGGCATCGCCACCAGCACTTTGTGGCCAGCGGAATGAATGACGGCACCTTCAAAGGACAGACGATCTACGCCCGCCCAAAACTGACCGCAGCCAAGCGAATTCGCCGCAGCGCGGTAAAACTACTGCGAAGTTTGGCCGGATAATTCGATCACAACCAGCCGCTTGCCAACACCGCAGGACGCCTTGACCGACTCGCCAGCACCCTGGGCTTCGGACTGGGGATTGGCGGTTGCAAAAACATGATTCTGCATGCAAATTTTACCTCTCAAACATTGTGATTTGAATTCGCCTTGCCGCTGGGCGTGGGCTTCGTTAGCTTGCTCGCCGCGGTTGATGGCGCGATAACTGAAAAGATGGTCTAGATCCGTTTCGGCTTGCACATCATGCTGACGGCCGAATGTTTGATGTTCCCCGAGATGGCAGTATGAATTCCTCCCGCTTAAACCTGTTGATCCGCTCGGACGCCAATCCGAAGAATTGGCACCAGCGATGTTATCAAGTCGCTGGCGTTGGCAAACGCATGGAAAAAACACCGGGGTAAGGTGACATTTGTTGTCAGCGAACTTCCGCAGGCTTTGGCGGAACGGATGACTTCGGCAGGCCATCAAATCATTGAGATCGGCGATTCGCGTGGCAGATCTTCGGATGCAATCAATACGTTGGACATTGCTTCGGTTGTCCAACCAGACTGGATCGCTTTGATTGGTCAATTTGATGAAGTCTATCAAAAGCAGATGCGGCGGCATCCAGCGCGGCTGCTGATTGTCGAGGACTGCCCGACGATCTCGCCACATGCGGACTTGTGCGTGAACAATCATTTTGAACGCTCATCAACGACAGCACTTCCAACCAACCAGGATACGACCGTGGGGCGTCCGGCTGAAACCGGGATTCTGTCCGGTGCTAAATATGCGTTGGTCCCGCGCGAGTGGCAACCCAGAAACACATTTTTGCGCATGCCCGTCGGATCCTGGTTACGGCCGGTGGTCACGACTCGGCCGCGTGGACCATGCAAGCGTTAAGGTCTGGCTATCGGATTTGAACCGTTCACGAGTGGTGGTCGATTGTGTCATCAACAGTGAATTCCAGTCGTTTGCCGAACTGGCCGCGTTCAAACGGACGGCGAACATGCACCTGCGCGTCCATCGGAATGTCGATCGCCTGCAATATCTGGCCCAGAACGTGGATTTGGCAATGACTCCGACTGAGTCCGACTGTCTGGCCGTTGCGAGCCTCGGCTTGCCGGCGATCATGATCTCGTTCACCCGTCAGCGCGCTGCCCAATTGGGTCCATCCGGCACGCTGGTCGGTCTCGATGGTTTTGCGTCCCAGTCATCGCGTTCATTCGACGCGAAGATTCAGAAATGTCTGTTGCGGTTGCTTCAAGATCGAGAAATGCGTTGGCAAATGTCACAAACGGGTTTGCAGTCGATCGATGGAATGGGGGCAAGTCGAATTGCCCGGCAGATGATTGGTCAATGCTTTTCATTTCGCCGTTTGCAAAACCAGATCAGCGAGGAAGACACAACGTTGCTCTGGCGTTGGCAAAACGACCCCGAAGTTCGGTCGGTCTCCTTTGAGCGGCAACCGCTGCCATTGGGTGCCTACCAAAGCCAATTGCGACGCCAAATCAAAGACCCGAATTGCGTCCTTTGGATCGCCGAGCATCACGACGGCCAGTGTTTTGGAAAAGTCCAGTTGGATTTGACTGGCGAGGATTCGGCTTACATCTCGGCCAACATCGATCCCGCATTTCGGGGTCGCGGGCTGGGTACCATTCTGATCGAGCGGGCCACCGAATTGGCATTTGGAGCGTTCAACGTCGAACGTCTGATCACGCAGTCCGTTCCGGGAAACGTTGCATCCGAACGAGCCTTTCAACGGGTCGGCTACACCAACATCCAGCCCACGACGGTCAACGGAATCTTGGCCTGCCAACTGGTCTGTCATCGCGAGCTAAACCATCAGCCGGCTGGCGAGCGAAGGTTGAAACGATCGGCTTGAATTCAATCAGCTCCCGCCGCCTGCCAGGCTTTCCAACGCATCAAGCAGGAAACTATCCTCCCAGGGCGACTATTGTGCCGCCTCTTTCAGTGACTCATAATTCAACCGGCACGAATCTGGTTTTTGAATTGCGAGCCGTTGATGAAATCTCCTTCGTTATTGACCCGGCGTTTGCGTTGGCAGCTTGGCTGGTCTTCGCCTGCCTCGGCCCGCCGTGTTTGGACGCCCAATCGAATGCGAGCGATAAAAAGTCCGGGCCGCGAACATCCGACGGCCTGATCGTTCTTTATGACTTTTCAGCACATGCCGGAAACACGATCGAAGATCGTTCTGGGGTGGGAGAGCCTCTCAATCTCAAAATCGTGGATGAGAACACCGTCGATTGGATCGACGGCGGAATCAAGGTTCACGGCAACTCGCGAATTATCGGCGATGGCAACACCACGAAACTGGTCAACTTGATCGGGCAGACGGGCGAGTTTACCGTCGAAGTCTGGATTGAACCCGAATCAAAGCAGCAGACCGGCCCGGCCCGGATTGTCACGATCTCCAGGGACGCCAATCAAAGGAACTTTACACTCGGCCAAGACAACGACCGATTCGAAGTACGGTTGCGAACGACGCAAACCAATGCCAATGGAATTCCAGCAACGGCCACCCCCAAACGCAGCCTGCAGGCAAAAATTTCCCACGTGGTCTACACGCGAGCAAGTGGAGGGCGTGCCAGGATCTTTATCGATGGCCAACAGGTAACCCAGTCCCGCATCCCGGGGGCCGTCAACAATTGGGACGGCAACTTCAAACTCACGCTGGCCAACGAACTCAACACGGGGCGTCCCTGGAAAGGGTCGTACTACCTGGTCGCCATTTACAACCGTGAACTCCGCATCGACGAAATCAAACGAAATTTTAGGGCTGGCCATCTGGCAACCTCAGCCGTGCCCATCGTCGACCAATCAGAATCCACGCTCTTGTTCGAACAACAGGTCGCTGGCCTGCTGGCCAACCACTGCCTTGAGTGCCATGAACCCGCGACTCGTCAAGGCGGTCTGGATCTTTCCACCCGGCAAACCGCCTTCGCCGGGGGAGACAGCGGCGCCGCAATTGTGCCCAATCACCCGGACCAAAGTCTAATCTGGGAACAGGTTGCCAGCGATGAAATGCCGCTTGACCGAACACCGTTGGACAAACATCAAAAAGCGATACTCAAGACCTGGATTGCCTCCGGTGCCGACTGGTCACTGGCCACCATCGATCCAGTGCTCTACCTCAGCAATCCCGCGAAGACTCAAACCTGGATGCGTCGACTGACGGTCAACGAGTACATTGAAACCGTCCGCGCTTCCGTCGGTGTGGACATCGCCGTCGAGGCCAATCAATGGCTCCCACCTGATTTGCGAGCCGACGGATTCAGCAACACCGCTTACAACCTGAATGTGGACCTTAAGCATGTCCAAGCCTATGCCATACTGGCCGAGACGATTGTGGGTCGCATCCAAGTCGACCAGTTCGCGTCCCGTTTTTCAGACAACCAACAACTGGACGAGGAATCGCTTCGCCGCCTGATCGCCGAGATGGGGAAATGGATCCTGCGTGGTCCGCTCAGTGAAACGGAAATCCAGTCTTACCTGACGATTGCCGTCGCGGTGGAAAATACCGGCGGCGACTTTCGGGAAGCCGTTACTTTGTTGCTGGAAGCGATGCTGCAATCTCCCCGGTTCATTTATCGCATCGAGAAACAGCGAGGGGACGGTGGAATGTGGCCGGTGGGTCGTTACGAATTGGCTTCCCGAATCAGTTACCTGGTGTGGGGGGACCGCCCGATGAAGCACTGCTGGAAGCCGCCGAAAACGGCGAGTTGTTCGATCCCGCCAAACTCAACGTCCAAATTGATCGTTTGTTGGACGACGCTCGAGCGGTACAGAGGTCCAAGGAGTTTGTCAGCCAATGGTTAAATCTGGATCGTTTGAGCAGCCTGCGTCCCGACCAAGTACGTTTTCCCCAATGGGATGAAAGGTTGGCGGCCGACATGCGGGTGGAAACGTTGTCATTCTTTGAAGAGGTTATCTGGAAGCAAAGACGGCCTTTATCGGATTTGCTAAACTCCCGATTTACGTTTGTGACACCGCGACTGGCCAGGCATTACGGGCTGAAACTGGGTGCGTCAGAATCCGAATCCAACGATTTCACACGGGTCGAATTTGGGTCCGATTCAGGACGCGGCGGACTGTTGACTCATGGCAGCTTGTTGACAATTGGCGGTGACGAAGCCTCCATGGTCACACGTGGGCTGTTCGTAATGAATGATGTTCTGCGCGGCGTCGTCCGCGATCCGCCACCGTGTGTCGACACCACCCCGGTTCCCACGAAACCGGGCCTGACCAACCGTTTGATTGCATTGCAAAGAATTGCGGACACCAGCTGTGGCGGTTGTCACTCAAAATTCGAACCCCTCGCGTTTGGTTTGGAAAAATTTGATGGCGTCGGTGGATATCACGAACAGGACCAACACGGCAACCCACTACGGGACGACGGTCAGATTCTGTTTCCCGGCGATGCGAAGCCGATCCAATATGCGTCGTCCAGCGAGTTGATGAACCTGCTGGCGGCCAACGAACGCGTCAAGCAGACTTTGACCTGGAAAGTCACCCAGTTTTGCGTCGGTCGCCCTTTGACAGCCGCCGACGCAAGGACCATGGAGCAAATTCATGCTCGTTCGCAACAAGCGGGCGGTACTTATCAGAGCTTGATTCGTTCCATTATCTTGAGCGACTTGATCCAGAAAACCAAAACCGTATCGGAGTAAGCGAAACGAATCCGAATGAACCCGTATGGGCAAATGGCGACAGAAATGCCATCCAGGCTCGTAACCTCAACCCCACAAATATCATCATGCCCAATCCCATTGACCGACGAACGATGCTCAAAAGCATGGGGGCAGCCACGATTGCCCTGCCGTTTCTTGAAGAGATGATGCTTTCGTCTGCCGCTGGCGCGAGTCCAATCCAACCGATTCCGGTTCGTTCCTTTAATCTGTTTTTTGGATTGGGGATACCGGCTCCGCTACAGACCGAGGGTTTCGACGGTGTGCTCGAACCACTGAAACCGCTCCGCGAAAAACTTCTGATCTTGCGGAACATCGATCAGGTTCGCTGCGACGAATCCGGCATCAACGCCCATTTTGATGGAGCCTCGGGAGCCTTCACCGCGGAGCCGCCTGACGGCGAAGCCAAATCGGGAGGACCGTCGATCGACCAGGTCATTCGCAACTGCGCATTATCCACAGGGCATGCCCACCGGAATGGTCCCCACGCTCTGTGCCGGGACTTTTTTTCGACGGAGCAGGATTAGTCGTTACGTCCACAGTTACAAAGCAGACGGAACGGTGGCCGCGAGAATGCAGGAACAGCCGCGTGACGTGTTTGAACGCGTCTTCGGGTCGATTGAAACGATCGGGGACGATCTGGATGCGCGTCGTGCACGGCTGAAACGGAGCGTCCTGGATTCGGTAGTTGAGCAGTATAAATTCTATACGGGCGTCAACTCGCCGCTGGGCCAATCCTCGCGCCGCCGCGTTGCAGATCATCTGGACCGGATTCGGGAGTACGAACAACGCGCGTTCGAAATGGCCAATCGAAACGATCCGACGGCGCCCAAGTTACCGCCGAGGTCTCGGCTGGCTCACGGTGGCCTTGCTGACCCGGGCGGAGAAGGGATCGATATCACCATTGACGAACTAACAGAAGAATGGCGTTTGATGGCCGATCTCTACGCGCTGGCCATCCAAACCGATCGCGTCCGGTTCGGTGCCTTAACTTTTCTGGCCGCCGGAGAACGATTGCGAATGACCGGAAGCTACGAATATGACGGCCGAAAAATTTACGAGTTTAACGATTCCAAAGAGTTAAAAGCTGGCGGATCCAAGGGTTGCAGCCACGAATGGTGGCATCGGTTCAATCCGACCAAGGAGAATCAACAGTTGCGAGCTCATGCGCATATGAAAATGCGTGAAATCGCTTACTTCCTCCAATTGCTGGATGGCGAACATGCCCGGGAAGCCAACGGCAAATCGATCCTTGAGAACAGCCTGATTACGATTTCGACCGAATCGGGCGACGGTCGACACGCCAACGTCAAACGCGAATTGTCCGGTGTGTTCCACGCGATCACCGGTGCGAACGGGCGGTTCAAGACCGGTCAAGCGCTCGACATCGGTGCCGAAGGGCTGGACGTGTATAACACCATGCTGACCACCATGGGGGTCCAGGAAAAACTTGGCCCCAGCGATCGGGAGCCGACGACGATCGACAAAATTATCGCCTGACCTTCGCCGCCAACTTCCCCCGGTCTTTGCATGCTTGAATTGCCGAGCAACGGAATTTGCGATCAGCAGTCTTCCCCGCCTACCCCATCCCCCAGTTTCACGACCTTTGCGTGCGCGAGATCATTCCCGAGTTGCGAAAACCAGGAAGATGCCGCCAGCCAACCCCCGATGCGAGCTGTATTCTGATAGCAAGCGAGACGGAATTAACTTTTTGATCTTGGTTCTTTTCGGCGTTTGCGGCTAAAACAGAGGCTCGAATCGCGACACGCTAGCGTGATATTTGCATGGAAGCAACTGCGAAACATCGGCCATGAAAAATCTATACCGAGCGTTACGGATGACGCTCAAATACCGTTGGTCCCTGGCGGCCTCGTTGACCTGCAGCCTGTTGGTCGCGCTGCTGTGGTCTCTCAACCTCGGCGCCGTCTATCCGTTCGTCGAAGTCGTCTTGCATGGTCATTCCCTTCACGAATGGGCCGACGATCAACAAGCGGAATCCATGGCATTGATTGCCGAACACCGATCGGCCATCGCGAGTTTGCAACAGCAACTGGAGGGTCCCGCCGACGAAGAACCGGGACTGATTCAAAGCCAAATCCAGGTTCGTCAATACGACATCGAGATCCAGCAAGCCAAACTGGAAGCCACCCAGAAGCTGGTGCCCTATATCCAGAAAGATGCGCCGAAAGATCCCTTCATGACATTGGTTTGGCTGATGGTATTGATGGTCGTGGGGACACTGATGCGCGGACTGTTCCTGATGGGCAGCATGGTGTCGGTTGCTCGAGTCGGCCAACGCACGATGCTGGACCTGCAAAACGAAGTGTTCCGCAATGTCCTCGACCTCGAGACCTCCGAAATGGATGTCAAAGGTACGGGGGATTTGATCAGTCGAATTCGGGGTGAAACGGGTGCCATCGGGACGGCGGTGATGACGCTGTTTGGAAAAACCGTCCGCGAGCCACTCAAGATGCTGGGTTGCATGACGGGTGCAGCCCTGTGCAACTGGCGGCTGTTGATCCTATCGATCCTGATCTGCCCCCTGGCTGGCTATCTGATGGTTCGACTGGCGCGACTGACCAAACGAGCCAACAAGAAAGCGATGGAAGATTCCGCCAAACTGCTCAACCGGCTGTACCAGTCACTGACGTTCATGCGGGCGGTGAAAGCATTCAACATGGAAGACAGCGAGCGGCTTCGATTTCAGGTCGTGGTGCGCGATGTGTATCGGAAGTCGATGCGAATCTCATGGTTCACCGCTGCGGCCCGGATGAACACCGAACTGCTGGGCGTCGGCATGATGACGTTGAGTGTACTGGCGGGCGGTTATCTGGTGCTGAATCATGAAACTCACCTGTTTGGGATCCGAATGTGCGATAGTCCCATGAGTTTTGGAACGGTGATGATGTTTTTCGGCTTCCTGATCGGCATTTCGGACCCGCTCCGAAAAATGGGCGATGTTTACAACATGATTCAAGGCGGCATCGTGGCCGCAGATCGCGTGTTTCCGTTAGTTGACAAACGACCGGCGGTGACCGATCCGACCGCCCCGATCGCGATCCCCAACCGCCAGTTGTCGCTGGAGTTTGACGATGTCAGGTTCGAGTACGAGCTCGGCAAACCGATTCTCAAAGGGGTCACCGAAACGATCCCCGCAGGCACGTCGTTAGCGATCGTCGGTCATAACGGTTGCGGCAAAAGCACGTTGATCAACCTGATCCCTCGCTTTTTTGATCCTTGTACGAGCGACCCCAACCACAGCGGCGGCGCGATCAAAATCGGCGGTGTGGATATTCGCGAAGCCCGCATCAAGGATGTGCGAAATCAGATCGGTTACGTCACCCAGATGACCATGCTGTTCAGCGATACGATTGCCGAAAACATCGGCTACGGTTGCCCCGATGCAACCCGTGATCAGATCATCGAGGCAGCCAAACAGGCCCACGCCCACGAATTCATCACCTCGCTCGAACATGGGTACGATACCGATATTGGCGAACATGGCGGTAAGCTTTCCGGCGGCCAACGACAGCGGCTTTCGTTGGCCCGCGCGATTCTCAAGGACCCGAAGATCCTGATCCTCGACGAGGCGACCAGTCAAATCGACCCCGAAAGCAAGCGGCTGATCCACGAAACACTGTCCAATTTCATCAAGGACCGAACCACCGTGATCATCACGCATCGGTTTTCGACGCTCCAGCTGGTCGACCGCATCATGATCATGAAGGACGGTCAGGTCGTCGATTGCGGTAGCCACGAGCAGTTGCTTTCCCGTTGCAGTGATTACCAGCGAATGCAGAATTTACCATTTGAGGGAGCGGCCTAATGAGCCTGAGATTTGCGGACTCATTCAATCATGCCTCGTCCGCGGAAATGACGAAGTTTGAACAACTGCGATTTGCCGGCGAAGTGATCCAATGCGAGGCTGACGCGTTGCAGCGACTGTCGCAGAATTTGCCGGAAGACTTTCATGATGCTGCCGAGTTGATCTTTCGCTGTCGTGGCTCGGTCGTGGTTACGGGAATCGGCAAAGCGGGCTGGATTGGCCAAAAAGTATCAGCCTCCTTTGCATCGACCGGCAGCTGTAGTCATTTCCTGCATCCGGCGGAAGCCATGCACGGCGATCTGGGGCGAGTTGGCAGGGAAGATATCGTGCTGGTATTTTCCAATAGCGGCGAGACGGAAGAAGTGCTGCAATTACTGCCAACGTTTAAGCGACTGAACGTTCCACTCATTGCGGTCACCGGTCGTGAAAGATCTACCCTGACCGCCAACAGCGATCTGATCTTGCGCTACGGTTCGTCGGCTGAAGCCGGACATCTTGGCCTGGCACCCTCGACCAGTACCGCGCTGATGCTGGCGATGGGAGACGCCTTGTCGCTGGTGGTTTCGAAAATGAAGAATTTCCAACCAACGGATTTTGCCCGGTTTCATCCCGGAGGATCGCTCGGGAAGCGACTTTCCACGGTTGACGAAATCATGCGCCCGATTGAAGAGTGTCGGGTTGCCCGACAGACCCAGACGGTCCGGGAAGTTTTTATTCAGTCGGGCGGTATGTCGCGTCGATCCGGGGTTGTCCTGGTCACCGATCACGAGGGACGTTTGACGGGTCTGTTTACCGATAGTGATCTGGCCCGACTATTGGAACGACAACAGGAAGACCTGTTCGACCAACCGATTGAATCGGTGATGACGAAGCATCCGATCACGATCCTATCGGCTTCGAAAACGATGCTGGCCGTCGAAACTCTGGCCTGTCGAAATCTGAGTGAACTGCCGGTCATCGATCGGACGAACCGCGCAATCGGTTTAATCGACATTACCGATGTGCTGGGTTTCCTTCCCAACCACGACGCCACAGCGTAAGCGAATCTGCAAAAACGCGATTAACCCATGGCGATTCCCCACGTGACTGGCGCCACGCTGGGCATTCGCTTCCCTGCCTGCTTTCAGGTTGATCCAACACGAAAGCTGTTTGAAACATGAACTTTTCTTAACCTTAACCGATTCGATGAACGTTTTATCATTCCCGTTGAACGTTTTTTGAATCGAAAATTTTATAAACGCACTTAAGACTAAATCATTAACACAAACAGTCAGCAATGTCGCCGATCTTCACACTGAATGACCCAAACCACATGGCTCGAATTTGCACACCAAGTCTTCAAAATTCGATATTCTGAAGACGCCAGTCATCCCCAATCGTGGATCGCATTTGAATTTGCTGGTTGCTTCGAAACCGACACTATGCCATACTTAAGGACTCTACTTCCAGCCTTGTCGATCATTTTTTATTTCTAGTTTTTATTGGGGAATCATAGATGCAGCAGAAACAACGAACGGGATTTACGCTGGTCGAACTTTTGGTGGTGATCGCCATCATCGGAATTCTGATCGGCATGTTGCTCCCGGCAGTTCAGCAGGTCCGAGAAGCGGCCCGACGGTCAGCTTGCTCGAACAACATGCGACAACTGGCAACGGGATGTCTCAATTTTGAAAGTTCCAACGAGCATTTCCCACCTGGTTGGGATGGCCCGAATTCCAACGTCTATCACTTTCAGAAGTACATCCGACCTTGGGCCAACAAAAATGGCACCGCTTTCCAAGGCAATTACTACGGTTGGGGAACCTTTATTCTGCCATTCATCGAGCAAAATTCGCTTCGCGATCAGATGAATATCAATCGCGCCTGGGGCAGACGAAGTTCTGGCCGACGGGGCCCTTTATCAAAGCAAAGTCCTGAACGTGTTCATCTGTCCCAGTGACGATCAGACTTACGGAAATTACAACGAAACCTACACGAACGATCCAAGTATTCAGCCGGCGAAGTCGAATTACGTCGGTAATATTGGGGAAACGTGGTCTTCCATGCGAACGAATCTGGACCACTCGAAGCGTTGGGGACCGTTTGGTCGGAATTCTCGGGTTGAGTTTGGGCATATCAAAGATGGTTCGGCCAGCACGATTTTGTTGGGCGAGCGAGTCAGTTTGCCAGAGACGGGTGCTGGTGCCGACGAAAGTATCGGGGCCATCTGGATTGGTTCCCATCGTCGTCAGAACATCACCCACAAATCAAACATTGCAGACCGTTGGTCGAATCTCGGACGCACCGGCGGCAACAACTATGTTGTTAACGGTAACTACCGCAGCCGCGGTCTTGCCTCGTCCGGTCACCCGGGCGGTGCGACGGTCGGATTGTGCGACGGTTCGGCGCACTTCCTGTCAGACAACCTTGACAATACGATTCTGAAGCGATTGTCGAAAATCGACGATGGCAACATCGTCAAGAAATTTTAAGCAACCTTCGATTGCTTAACCTGATACCATTGAAGCTCGGTTTTTTGAAAAAAATCCGAGCTTCGTTTTTATTTTTCCAATACCTGGGTGAGAAAAAATGAGAGTTACTTTACAGAATCTGGCGATTGCGCTCGCGGTTTTGGTTGCCGTTGCGGGCTGTCAACCGGGATCGGACTTCAACTTGGCGGAAGTCTCCGGGACCGTCACAATGAATGGTGAGCCCATGCCAAACGTTCATGTCATTTTTTACCCGAAGGCAACCGCGGAGAATCCAGACTCGGGCCCTTATTCTGAGGGCACGACCGATGCTGCTGGCAAATTCTCGATGACGACGCGCTACGGTAACCCGGGATCCGTGATCGGCCCCAATCGCGTGGAATTCGAGTACGCGGACATCGACGAAGAAATGCTCAATGCTGCCGAAGAGGAGCAAGAGGCTGCCGAAGCGTCGGGGATCGAAGCAGACGCCGCGACGATTTCGGCCTCGAAGGAGATGCAACAGAAACTGAAAAATCGACCGAATATTCCGGCCAAGTACGGATCGGATTCCGAGCTGGAATTTGTTGTTCCCAAAGAAGGTACAACGACCGCCGATTTTGATTTAGGAAAGTAGCAGTTGCCAATTGGTAAAAGGGGCTCGATAGATTCATTTCAGATGAGCAACATTGGATTGAAAGGCTTGCTTCGCAGCAAGCCTTTTTTTGTTCCTCTAGCCAAAGACTCCCACCCCGAAATCTCGCGGCCCAATGTCAAAACCTTCCTCCATCTTTGAGTATTGCTTCGCCGTCAATGATGACGACATCGACGAGATGAACCATGTCAACAACCTGCGGTACCTGAAGTGGTGCCTGCAGGCGGCGGTCGCCCATTCCAAACAGGTCGGCTGGTCCTCCCAACGGTACCGTGAATCCGGTTTCGGATTCATCGTGCGAGCTCACAAAATCAAATATCGGGTGCCTGCGGTACTCGGCGACGAAATCCTGATCAGAACCTGGATCGAGAACATGGAAAAGGTTTCGTCGGATCGGCGATACCAGATCATCCGCGCTGCCGACGGCAAACGACTTGCCGAAGCCGAAACGACTTGGGTATTTGTGAATCTTGAATCCCTGGAACTGACCAGAATTCCGGACGAAGTCCGTCGTTCATTTGCAGGGTAAGGAAGCCACTGGAAATATGAATCTGAACTATCGGTTAGCGTATCGTTGCTGCGCACACGGCAAAACGATCGCCAGTCACGGCAATTGGCGGGCGTCCCCTGTTATCTTTGCCCTTGAAATCATACGTTAATAAACTGGCGGGAATGTGATCGCCAGCACCAATCAAACCAAGGAACTGAAGATGGACAAACCGAAAGTCGCCGCCTGTTTTCCGCAACAGGTCGAGCTGGAAGAGGGGAAAAAATACGCCTATTGCACGTGTGGACTTTCTGAGTCCCAGCCGTTCTGCGACGGCAAACACAAAGGAACCAATTTCACCCCTTTAGTTTTTCAGGCCGATGAGACGAAAACGGCCTATTTTTGCCAGTGCAAACAAACAGGCAACGCCCCCGAATGCGACGGGAGTCACAAGCAGGTAGAATCCGCTGACGCGAACGCAGACAACTCCGGTGAGGCTTGAAGCAGAAGATCTGAGATTGAGCCAGAGGCCCTGAAATTGACCGCCAGCGACCACGTTCAACAGGGATAAAATCAACACACACGGCGAAACATGAATACAAATCGTTTCTGGGTGTTGAAACTGCTGGGCTGGTTGTTTTTCATGCTGGTCTTGTTGGTTCTGATCATATTGCCCGTTTCCATTTCGCTGTTGATTACGACGGGTCAACTGCCAGAGAATTTTATCAAGCATCTCGGCGCACTCGAGCAGCTGCAGACTTACACGATGCGGATGTTCGTGGTGGTTTGGATCTTCTTCGTCGGTGGCTGTTTTGCCAGCTTCCTGAACGTGGTCGCGTGGCGCGTTCCCCGCGGGCGAGGCATCCTCGGCTCAAGCAAATGCCCGTACTGCAATGTGCACTTGAGGTTTCAGGATAATTTGCCAATCGTCGGTTGGTTGAAAAATGGCGGGCAATGCCAAACCTGCAAGCTTCCCATCTCGCCACGTTATCTGTATGCCGAAATCATCCTCGGTTCGGTGTTCCTGTTATTAACACTCGTGCAGTTGGCCGGCGGCGGGATCAACCTGCCGTTTCGGCCGACCGATGGATGGGGAGGATTTGAACAGGTGCTGTTTTCGCCGAAATGGGATTTGATTCAGTTATTGTTGTATTTCCTGATCTTGCTGTCCTCACTGTTTACGTTCGCATTGATCGAAGCCGACCAGTTGAAAATACCAAAGCCAATCTGGTTGTTTGTGTTCGCATTGGGGTTCGGCTTGCCAATGATCTGGCCTCCGATGCAGTTGGTTTCATGGCAGTCGGGGTACGCAATCGAGTCGCTTAACCGCGGCAACATGGTCCTCACATCGCTCCTGGGAGGATTGGCCGGCGCTGCCGCCGCTTGGCTCGTTTGTCAGCTGCGAAAAATTCGTCAGGCAGAGACCGACGGGCCAAACTGTAAAATAACCGCCGCCACGGGAGACAGCGGGTTGACTCCCCAACTCCTGCCCGAAAGTTGCCGTAGCGTGATGACCAAAGGCCTGATGACGGTGGGTATTTTTCTAGGTTGGCAAGCCGTCGTAGCGACCTCAACCCTATTCTTGATGATCGAGTATGGGTTGGAACTTGCAATCAGACAACAACGTCGACAAACCGTTGGGTTACTTGTGTGGTTGGGGGGCAATCGAAACGCCGTTTTGCTAATTGCGACGCTCATTCAGATTCTTGGTTGGCGGCTGCAAGCCTTGCTTCCATTTTGGCTGGGGTGAACCCGACTCCGCTACCAATGGGACGCAAGAAAACATTTCCATACCACCGTGAAACTCCATTTTCTGTTAAAACAGGGGACAACCCACCAATTTTCGACGATGGTCTCGAATTTTGCGTCCCCTGCGGAATGCCATTAAACCTCCCGCAGTTCGCATACCCCCCACCTTTACCTATAATCTCGTATTCCTTTGTGTTGGTGATTGCCATCCTGCAGGCCAATCGCCACGATCGCGTGTCGACGAAGATTTGACATCCCGAAAGATATGAACACCTTGAGCAAAATCAAATGGACTGGCTGGATCGCGATTTGCTTTGTGCAATTTGCCTATCTCGCTGTTACACCAGGCCAGCAGCCAACCGAGTCGACCAGGGCCCCCGTTTCCAACGATGCTTCGAAATCCGTGCAGCGAAGTGAACTCGAATCCCTGATTGAACTGGAAAACCGAGTCAAACAAGTCTTGCCAAAAATCCTACCGTGCGTGGTTTCGGTGGAGGGTGGGACAGGCGTAATCGTCAGCCGAGATGGCGACATCTTGACCGCGTCTCATGTAACCAAGCAAGCGGGTCGATCGGTGAAGGTGCAATTCTCCGACGGAAGAGTCTTCACTGCGACGACGCTGGGGACGAACCACAATTCCGACACGGCAGCGTTGCGGCTGGACTCACCCGGTCCCTGGCCGTTCGTGAACATGAGCGATTCGACCTTGGTTCGCGAGGGCGATTGGTGCCTGTCACTCGGATATCCACTTTCGTTTCCGCGTGGCAAACCTGCGATCGCGAGAATTGGGCGAGTCCAGGAGATTAGTGAATCACGACTGGTGACCGATTGCCCCATTATGGGTGGCGACTCCGGTGGGCCGGTCGTTAATCTGAACGGAAACCTGATCGGGATTAACAGTCGCGTTCACAATCAGATCACCCAAAACATTCACGTTCCGATTCAAGCATTTCAGGACGATTGGAAACAGCTTGCCGCGTCAATCGACATCAAGAAAAAATCCAGTCCGACGGGTCAACGAGCGTACCTGGGCATCCTGGGGGAGACCGATTTGGACCGCGTTCGAGTCCGCAGTGTCCACAAAGGATCACCTGCCGAATCGGCAGGCTTGCTGGCCGAAGACGTAATTTTAAAATTGGATGGCGAGCCGATCGGTACATTTGACGACGTGTTGCAGATTCTTGATTCGCGCCAGCCGGGTGAGCAGGTCGTTGCCACGCTCAATCGTTTCGGTCAACTTGTAACCGTGGAAATCAAATTGGGGCAGAAGTATTAGCGACCGCGTGGTGGATCGCGACTCGGCCACAGCCACCCGTTATCCTTCTCACTGAATGCGACGCCGAATCACGAACGGAACCCTGCTGAAATGCAACTGATTGGTCAAATTTTGAACCGCTGTTCATTTGCGTGGATCTTCGTGGCTTTCCTGGGGATGTCATGCGTTCTTCGACTGGAATCCGATTCGTGGGGCCAGATCCCGCCAGCGCCTCGTCCAGATGAAATGGGGACCGATCGAATCGCTCGATTTGGCGGCTCGGTCATCGGTAATTTTTCGACATCGACGGTGCTGAATCATACCTCGATTACCCCCACCAGTCCGACGCTGACGATTGGCAAGAACGCGCTGAGCGTCCAGTCAGCGCTGCAGCCGATTGCTGACCAGGTATCCGGTTCTGTGGTTCAAATCGTCAGTCAGTTTGATCGAGTTTCACTCGGCACGGTGGTGACCGCCGATGGGCTGGTTATCGCCAAATACAGTGAACTGACAAAGGCGTTTGATGTCGTTTTGCCTGACGGGACAAAGCTCACCGGTCGTTTGATTGGAATCCATCCCCGCAATGACCTCGCGTTGATCCAAATCGCCGCGTCCGACCTGACCGCAATTAAATTTCGCCAATTTGATTCGGCCCAAGCGGGCAGCTTCGTCGTTTCGGTCGGAAACGAGAATCGAACCGTCGGATTTGGCTTGGTCACCTCGGCGCCGCAAACGCTCGCACTCAAGCAACCCGAATGCAAAGACTGCGTTGATTTGGGGGCCACGGTTTCAGCCTTCCCTGTTTTTCGCCTCAGCCAGGTCCCTCAAGACGAGAACAATCCAACTTCAGTTCAATCCGGATTGGAAGTTTTTCGCGTCTATCCAAGAACCGTTTCGGAATCGACAGGATTGTTGGTCGGCGATCTGATCCAATCCATTAACGGTCACCGACTTGAGAGTCGAACACGGTTAAACGAAATCGCCAGCGATCTCAAGATTGGACAGACCTTGGAATTCGAGGTCATCAGGGACGGGAAACGAATCAGTCTATCCCATAAAATCAGGAACATCGCGCCGAGAACGGTTCATGATCGCTGGGGGGGTGGCCCCTTTAGCGAACGCCGGTTTGGGTTTGGGGATGTCATTATTCACGATTCGAATCTGTTACCTGAAAACTGTGGTGGCCCTCTGGTCAATCTGGAAGGGCAGGTCATTGGGATCAACATCGCCCGATCAATGCGCGTAGCAACCTTTGCGATTCCATTGGACGACGTCTATCGGTTCGTCAAATATGTTCGCCCCAACGCAAAACTGAATCTCATCACAGCCTCGCAAGTGCCGTGAGTTGATTCTTTCAAAACCCGGTTTCAACCGCCGAGCCGACGCTTCCCAATTGCGTTGATCCGCGATCCCAAGTAATTTTACAAGTCCATTAACTGATTTTTATTGCCCCGGAGTAAATCATGGCACCGACGCCGCAACGTCAAACAGATGAATGCGTTCGCGAACGATATTCGGCTGCATCCCAGCAAGTCGAAGCTGCTCTTTGCTGCCCGGTAACTTACGACACCCAGTATTTGGAACTCATCCCTGACGAAGTGATCGAGCGGGATTATGGCTGCGGTGATCCATCACCCTACGTGCGAAACGGCGATGTGGTCCTCGATCTGGGATCCGGTGGTGGCAAGCTCTGTTTCATCATTTCCCAACTGGTCGGCGAGTCGGGCCGGGTGATCGGCGTGGATGTCAACCAGGACATGTTGCAACTGGCCCGGAACTCAAAACGCGAGTTCGTCGAAAAAGTCGGTTATGACAACATCGAATTTCGATATGGTCGGATTCAGGACTTGGGTGTCGACCTCGATCAACTGGCAGAATTGCTCGAGTCCGAGCAACTGAAAGGGCAGGCAGGGGCGTTGCAAGTTTTGCAATTGCCGGAAAAACTGCGTCGTCAGTCGCCCATGATTCCCGACAACAGTGTCGACTGCGTGGTCTCCAATTGCGTGCTCAATCTGGTGGATCCGAACGATCGCCGAAACCTGTTCGCCGAAATCTTCCGTGTCCTCAAGCCCGGAGGCCGGGCTGCGATCAGCGACATCGTTGCCGACGAAATCGTCCCCGATGAAATGCAACACGATTCGACGTTGTGGTCAGGATGTATTTCCGGCGCATGGCGGGAGGATTTGTTCCTGGAAGAATTCGAAAACGCCGGTTTTGTTGGGTTGATGCTCGATCAACGACAGGCCGAGCCATGGCAAACCGTCAACGGAATCGAATTTCGTTCGGTGACCGTGGTGGCGATCAAGCCAGCCATCAATGAGCCGTGCCTCGAGAGAAATCAGGCCGTCATCTACCGCGGTCCGTTCGCGGAAGTCATCGATGACGAGGGCGGCGTGTACCCACGCGGTGTCGCGATGGCCGTTTGCGACAAAACGTTTCAATTACTCAGCGAGTCCAATTACCGCGATTGTTTTTTCTTGATTGAACCGCGTCAGCAAATTGCTCGAGAAAAAGCGTCCCTGTTTGATTGCAACGTCAACCGGGTTCGCTCGCCAAAAGAAACCAAGGGACAGCAATACAACCTGACCATTCAAAATAATGACGAATGCTGTGGCGGGTCGAGCTGTTGCTAGACTACTGGGACTTGTTGAACCGTCGCAGCATCCAGTCGCCCAACCGCGGCGACCATTGACTGATCACAAACAACAACCTGGCTTTGCTCGGCATCACCAATTCCAGCTTGCGTTTGCGACAATAAAGCTCGATCCTGGCAGCCAACTTTGCCGGCGGAATGCCTTTCAGTTTGACCCCGGCACCCGGCTCGGCAGCCGATTCTGGCAAACCGGAAGATTGTTGGTTGTACCGCGAACCCGCATCCGGGCGTTGAATGGGCCCCGGACAAACCAACAAGTAGTGCACATTCGCTGGTCCTTCCAGCCTTAATTGATGGTGGAACCCAGCCATCGCATGCTTGCTGGTCGTGTACGGGGCAACGTTGCGCCAAGCCGTTTTGCAGGATAGCGAACCGATATTCACCAGGTGTCCCGAGGTCGATTCCAGATGGGGCAATACGGCCAGGCTGCAACGCACGACCGAGTAGAAATTCACTTGCATCAAATCCTCGTGACAGGCGACGCCGCAGTCCATCAGCGATGTGCGGGTTGATTTTCCTACATTGTTGATCCAGACATCGACACGACCATGACGTTTGATGATCTCTTGAACGGCCGCCCGGGTGCTTAAATCGTCGGTCACATCGGCGACCAGCCAATCGATCACTCGCCCCTCAGAATTGGCCGCTTCCGACAGCGCGATCAGTGGCGGTTGTTTCCGCGCCAGCGCGACCACAGTCGCACCGAATCGGGCAAACGTCAAACAGAGCTCGCGCCCAAGCCCCTCCGAACCGCCCGTGACTACCACAATTTTGTCTTTCCAATCAGTCATTCGATTCGCTGCCAGAGGGCAGGGTAGGGCTTGTGAACGGGTCGAAACGGCGATGTTTCCTGCGGCAAATGCCGTTTGATGCTCCTTCGCTTAGCAACACCTGACACTACTCTAACAACACTTTTCGGAATTAAATCGGGTGGAAGCTAAAGAACGCCGCGAAAACTGTCGATGCCGATTGTATTAAGTGGGGGTTTTAGGAAAACTTTAACGGCAAAGCATAGAAATGACTCCACAATCATACTTAACCCATGGTCCATCAGTGATCCGGATGTTGCTTTTGGTCAGCATGGCCTGTTGTTTTAATGGCTGCTCCTCGATGGTCACGCAGTTAGGTGACCGCTCAGTTCCTGTTGCCGCGGAAAATGCCGCTGCTCGGGATACGTACCGGGTGGAAATGAGCGGGGCGTTCAAATCCGAAGCCCTGACCTTCCCACTGGACGGCAACACGACCGTTCAGACAGCGTTGGAGCAGTCTGGAGCGATCAAGCGTTTTCGTCACATGGACGTCATGGTCTACCGCATCGTGGAAGAGACGGGTCGACCGCTGAAGATGTTTGTTGATTACGTGCCGCGCAAGAAATGCCGTCACGCCCGAACAGAACTACGCGATTCTGCCAGGTGACCGGGTAATTGTGCGGGCAGCTTCCAACAGCCTGATGGACAAAGTGGTCGAAACCGTGGGTTCCAAATAGGAACCGGCGTCACGGAACTATCGCGAACCTGCCGTTGTCTCTACATTACAGAGAGAGTTGGTCGGACGATCGCTGGTGGCTTCGGCCACGAGAGGAAAGTCCGGGCTCCGCAGGACAGGATGGTCGGTAACGCCGACCGATCGTGAGATCAGGGAAAGTGCCACAGAGACTTAGACCGCCCGGCGCGATGAAGTTGTTTTCGGACAACATCATTTTGCCGAGCAAGGGTGAAAAGGTGAGGTAAGAGCTCACCAGCATTTGGGGTGACCCATTTGGCTTGGTAAACCCCATCCGGAGCAAGGCCAAACAGAAAGCAGTGGTGGTCCGCCGCGGTATGACTTTCGGGTAGGCTGCTTGAGCCGTTGAGCAATGAACGGCCTAGATAAATGATCGTCCCCGGAGCAATCCGGGACAAAACCCGGCTTACGACCAACTCTCTTTTTCAATCATTTGCCCGTCAGTAGGAAACGGACTTCGCGATCGCAGCAACAATCCCAGAGGTCAAGAAACCAGACGGCACCAACCGGAACTTAAAAAAGGCGGCATCAATGAGTCAACGAAAGCCGCTGTTTTCGAATTCCAATCGCCATCCGTTACTTGGATCTTCGACGTCGTTTGGCCAGGCAAGCCAGTCCAATTGCGGACAGCACCGCCAACGACGAGGGTTCAGGGACCGCCGTCAAGGTATACCCAAACGAGAGACTGGGGAAACTGAACGAAGATTTTTCAGAACCGTTCGCAACTTCGCGAGCGGTCACGGTCAGTTGCCAGGTATCCACATTGGCCAGACTTAAACGCGTCAGTCCGATGAAGTCATCGTCATAATTCAAAGATCGATCGGCCCCAAGATCCGCGAGCACGTTCACTGTGTTGGTTCCGTCGGACGCGTCCATGTTTTCGCCGTTGCGCGTGAACAGATTGGTATCCAGCCCATTGAAATATAACGAGTCCAGCGATGCACCGCTGACCGCAATCGTAAACCGAATTGCTTCGTCGTCAAACGTGTCGCCAATCGAATCGCTATCCAATCGCCCGTCCCGATCGGCCGTTCCGAATTCGCTCGCCTTGTAGACGCCCGTAATTTCCTGCATGTCGGGACTGAAGTTGACGACCGAGGGGTTATCTGGACCTGCCGAAAACAGAGTCAACGTAAACGTCACTCCGTCCTGAACCTTGCTGCCCGATGTCGAGCCCCCGTTCTTGATATCCTCGAATCCGCCGACGCTAAAATCCGTGAACGTGACAATGTCTGCGTTAACCGAGACCGAACTGACAAAGACCATCAGGGCGGACAATACGATCGTTCTTGAAATCATGGTCTCTAACTCACTGGAGTTCCGTCATGGTTGCTAATCCAATCGAGAATAGTCGGAAAACCAGGCGAATCAAGGGTTCATCGGTTTCGCGCGGCGATTCGCGCAGACAATGTAATTAAACGTCCAAAACTTGCCGACATCGACTCCATTCCGAGTCTGGAAATCGAGGCCGCTGGTTTAGAATCGAAAATCAATCACTTCCCCACCGGCAGCGGTAATCAAAGCTCGCAATTGATCCGCCGTGATCTCGACCGGCAATACATGAACCGAGCCATCCGCAAAATTGACCACAACGCTCTCTCGTTTTCCGCCCTTTAAGCCCTTCCAGGGATCCCTCAAATCGACTTCCCAATCATCGGGCTTGGTCCAGATGGCGGCCTCGGATTCCGCGACGGTGACCATCAGAATCGTATTGCTCGATCCATCGGTAATGTCTCCGAAAGTAACACCTTCGCTTCCGTCATCGTCGGGTTTGAACATCCCTTCGACCGAAACCGGCACCTGATAGATTGTCTTACCCTCTTGGTGGATCTTGGCAGCTGGAAGCAACGGTGATTTGAAGATTTCGGGCATCTTGGTAACCAGTTTCAGATTATGTTCGCTATCCCAGGGTTCGTCCAAATGGAACTGTTCGTAGAGTTCGCCCTGTTCGATAAACGGCAGAATTTGCACCCGCCAGCTGAGTCCCGCGGGCGTCCGCTGAGTTTTGCCAGCAGGATTCGGAAATTTCTTAAACGCCGACACGTAGTTGTGCATTGCCAACACAAGCTGACGCAGGTTATTCATTTCAGATTGCATTCTCGCCGCGGTCCGCAGCTCCTGAATAGGACCAGCGATGATCTTCGTCAGACGATCCATGTCACCGGTGACCGAATCCAACGAAACGGAAATCCGATTTTGCTTGACCTTGGGCGTTAAGGCATCCAGAAACAGCTTTTGAGTTTGCTTGTCCGGTGCCACCGATTGAAATTGCGGCAGCATTGCGAGCGTTCCAACGGCAGATTCAATCGCTTTTGCCACGGCGGACGCCGTTTCCGGGTTAGCCGCCTCGATTTCCAATTTCATTTGCAAACTCGGAGGCAAACCGATTTCCACGCCACCCCAGTTCAGATCATCGGCCACTTGTTTTCCGGTGATGGCTGCGAACGGAGCCGGCATGTTCGGAAACAGGCCACGCACGACTCGGCGTGAGTCAGGATCGCCGAACACGACCAGGCCGACCGTACCGGAACCAAGCGAATCCCAGGCAGCCGTCAAATCTCGAACTTGGTTCGGTTGATCTTCGGCCAATCGTTTCAGCTGCCCCGCATTGCCGGCAGCTAACACCACATCGTCTCCAGCTTGAAGCTCCTTGATCAACCCACTCAGGTTGGTTTTGTCGACCCATGCCCCCATGGCATTCTTCGCGTCCCGGACATTTTTGCCTTTGACGACCGGCATTACCCAGGACGTACCCATTTCATTGAGGTCGGACGTTTTCAGCAGAATGTAGACGTAGTGCAGGCCCGCCTCGGTCAGTTTCTTTCGTTCATTTTCTGCCTGCAACGTTGCTGCTTTGACATTGTCCAATTCCGCACCTTCGACTCCCAACGCCCCGAGAAGATCTGCGATCGCAACAGGATCCAGCCCTTCCAAATCGAGATACGCGACGGCCACCACATCGTCGGCGAGGTAGTTTTTGAGTGCGTCGGAGTGTTGGTCGGCTTTCAAGCTTGTCGCCAATGCAAACCCGACAACCGCGAAACCGAATAGGAACTTAAAGACGACTTTATCCATTGCTTTACCTTGAATCATAGATTTTGTTGATGTTTTGAACTCGGTAACTAGCCCCTCGGAGCCCGTCATTTGGCCACCTGAATCTCAAACTGCACGGCGTACCCGGGAGACTCGCCGAACGGCAAATCCAATTTCGCGGTTTCACCATCGCAGGAATAGAGAAAGCTCTTTCCCGTAAATGGATTGAGCGGAATCGGAACGGTTTTGATTTCATCCAACGACGTTGGGAGCTTTCCGGTTTCCGCCAGGTGCATGCGGATCGCTTCGATCACTTGCAGTGCATTCCGTTGCCGCTCGACCCTTGTCACCGCAGTACGGACCTGGGAAATGGCGGGCAGCAATTGACTGGCAAGAATTTTGCCGAATCGCAATTTTCCGCTTTCCATTCTTAGCTCCTCCTCCGCCGCGGAGACGAATTTGATCGCATCTCGATAGGGCATGTAGATCGTTTTTTCGTGCAGGTCGGCAAGTCGCTCGTATTCGCGGGCCATGTCGATCAGCAGGACTTGTCCGACCGGCATCGCCTCGACTTGAACCGGATCCATGCCTTGATTGATCAAGGCTCGTTTGGCAGACGGGTAGCTGGCCAAGGCAATACCTCGGAGTACCAGTGGATTGAACTGGGATCCTCCGCCAGTGAATTCATTGATTAACGGTAGCGTTGCCATGACTTTTTCGAGGATTCGCGCCCACTCGGCTTCCGAATGTTCGGCCGTTTCAACGTCCTTGAGTTCGGGAATCAATCGAACGCCAAACGACATTTCCAATCGCAGCGACTCCCGCAGATTGATGATCGGGCGAGGAAGTTCCGCCAGCGCCCAATACATATTCGGAGAATCCGGGGCACCTATCAAATCAATCAAGTTGTTGTTGGCAATACCAACCTCCGCAATTCCTACCAAACTGGCGACCAGAAACTTCATCTTGCTGACGTTCTGTGCCAGCTGATAATTCATCCGCATCAACCGGATGGCATCCTCGTACCTGCTTTCCGCGATGGCAAATCGCGTTTGCAGCGCCAAGGCTCTTGAGATGGAACGCGTTTGCTGGACACTGGGAAGCAGAAAGCTGATCGCTTCCATCCCGGAAAGGTCTTCTTCGTTCAGCCCCCAATCGGCTTGACGACAAAGGGTGGCCCGAGCGATATGGTTCTCCACGTAAGTATCGAACAACTGTGATGCCTCCCGGAGGTCATCCAGCGGCAGATCCTTGATCGGAATTCGATACCCCAACCAATCGTAGACCGTATCACCGTATTTGTCTCTTGCACTATTCCAAGGCGTATCCAACGAATTCTCGCCGAAGGAACGCAAATAATGGGTGATCGCATTCCCGGGAATGGTCTTGTAGGGTTCCACCGTCAGCCGGTATTTCATCGTCGGATTGGGTTCAGCGGCGGGGGTGACCTGCATTTGATAGATCAGCCGAACCCCCTGGTTCGTCGATTCTTCGACCACCGTCACATCGGCTCGCGCAACCGGATGCGACAACAAACTGATCAAAACCCAACCAATGCCCCAAAACAGGGATCTGGTCTCTTTTTTCCTGCGGTTAAGATAATCATTCATTTGCTCGGTTCCAAATTCTAGAGATTTCAAAATTATTCAAACGGTCCCAAGGAAGGAATCAGGTCTCTTTTTTCGTTGGGGAAAAAAAAGGAACCCGATACCTTGGCGGGTAGGAGTTCGTTCATGAGTTCGACTGCCGTCTTGATGGATTCTTGATGGCTGTCTTCTGGGTATTCATTGGTAATCAACGAGATCGGTTCGGTCGCCCAACTGACGGGATCGATCCGACTGCCGGCGGTCAGCGGCCGATTGGCCGACAGCCGGTTGTCAGGTGCGGCTTCCGCATCTTCGTTTTCTGCCGTGGATGCAATCAGCGTCGAATCCGATTCGACGACCGCGGCACGATCCGCCCCCCGCTGTTCGGCGACCAACCCCTGTTCACCGACGACCTCCTGTTCGCCAATCAACCGCTGCTCGCCAACCCAGTTTGGCTGCAAGAGCATGATGGCAAAGACGGCTGTCAGCGAGGCAAAAACACCCGTCGCGGTCTGCCAGGCCCGGTGACTCCTGACCGCCGGGCTGATCGACGTTGACGCTTGGGCCTGCATCGCCGCCGCCCATCCCGCTTCGTACAGCAACTGATCACGGTCGATCGCTGATTGGGTAATCGGAACCGATCCCAGCCGGCTTTCCAACATCGCTAGTTCGGGCGGGATTTCAAATTCTTCGGACATGATGGCTCCAATAACTCTTTCATTTTCTGTAACGCCGCCACGTAATTTCGCTGAGCGCTGCTAGAGGAAGTACCGGTCAAGCTGGCGATCTCTTGCCAAGTCAATCCGCTCCAGATTCTGAGCACGATCAACTCGCGGTCAGCGGTCGAAATTCTGTCCAAGGCAGTTCGCAGGCTCTCGCGATTGTCGGCTGTTTCACCGGGTGCCACGATTGACCGAGCCAGCATTGCCGCCAGACGTTCGTGGTTGGCTCGGCGTCGAGCCGAACGACTGGCATTGAGTGCCCGGTTTCGGACGACCCGATACAGCCAGGCGACGGGCAACTCCGGACGAACCGCTTGCGTCGCCAATTCGATGAAGGCCTCCTGCACGCAGTCCTCGGAATTTGACGTCCACTGCGACGCGTAGAGCTCCAACGACGAAGCATGTTCGCTCAGCAACTGACCGATCTCGATGGCTTCAATTGGCTGACTCAAAAACGACTCCCATCCAGTGCTTTAATCAGATAACACCGCTCGGCCGCGGTCTTCCCAAGAGTTTCTTGAGTTTATGGTGATTACTTCAAAATCTCTTGCGATGTAACAACCAACCTACTCTTCTTTTGCCAACAATTTCGAACGTTCTTCTTGCATTGGAATAAATTCAAACCGTTTTTTTGCCAGGAAGAATTGGGCGTTGGAGCAGAACGGCAATCAATCAGTTTGAGCTGGACCGCTGGAAAGCATGATTGTCTAAAATTCGCTCAATGGAAGCAGCAAAACTCCTCACCCCCCAGCCGCATCTCCTCGTGAATTCGGCCATCGTTGGATGAAGTGTCCAAGCCCAACCGTCCGAATTCACGAGGAGAGCCAGTAAGGTTAAAGGAGACGATGAGGTTGAGGGAGACGCTGAGGCTGAGGAAGACGATGAGTCGGGGGGAGACGTTAAGGTTGGGGGAAGACGATGGGGCCAAGGTACTGGATTGATTGATGAGTTAACAGTTGACGCATCACCAGCTGGACGAAAAAGCAAAGCCAATCCCACCCTTGCTCCCCTCTCCCCGCAAATTCGGACGAATTCACTCCGTCACTTGACCCAGCTCACTCCGAATTTGTGGGGAGAGGGGCTGGGGGTAAGGGGATGTCCACTTATGCCTGACGGGGCGATCTAGATCCGATTGCGACTCGCTGCATGCGCATCATTGACCGCTTACTTGGTCACAGAATTTTAACTGCAACGGTTTGGCATGTTCGATTGGACAGCCGCTTGCTCCTCACCCCCCAGCCCCCTCTCCTCGTAAATTCGAATCCAGCTGGATGCGAATGGAATGTTGATCCGTCCGAATTTTCGAGGAGAGGGGGAGCCAGTTACGTTGAAGGAGACATTGAGGCGAAGGAGACGATGAGGTTGAAGGAAACGATGACCTTGAGGGAGACGCTGAGGCTGAGGAAGACGATGAGTCGGGGGGAGACGTTAAGGTTGGGGGAAGACCATGGAGCCAAGGTACTGGATTGATTGATGAGTTAACAGTTGACGCATCACCAGCTGGACGAAAAAGCAAAGCCAATTCCACCCTTGCTCCCCTCTCCCCGCAAATTCGGACGAATTCACTCCGTCACTTGATCCAGCTCACTCCGAATTTGTGGGGAGAGGGGCTGGGGGTGAGGGGATGTCCACTTATGCCTGACGGGACGATCTTGATCCGATTGCGACTGAAATTTGAGCCTGATTGCGATTCGCTGCATGCACATCTCTGACCGCTTGCTTGGTCACAGAATTTTAACTGCAACGGTTTGGCATGTTCGATGGGACAGCCGCTTGCTCCTCACCCCCCAGCCCCCTCTCCTCGTAAATTCGGATCCAGCTGGATGCGAATGGAATGTTGACCCGTCCGAATTTTCGAGGAGAGGGGGAGCCAGTTACGTTGAAGGAGAAGTTGAGGCGAAGGAGACGATGACCTTGAAGGAAACGATGACCTTGAGGGAGACGCTGAGGCTGAGGAAGACGATGAGTCGGGGGAGACGATGAGGTTGGGGGAAGACGATGGGGCCAAGGTACTGGATTGATTGATGAGTTAACAGTTGACGCATCACCGGCTGGACGAAAAAGCAAAGCCAATCCCACCCTTGCTCCCCTCTCCCCGCAAATTCGGACGAATTCACTCCGTCACTTGATCCAGCTCACTCCGAATTTGTGGGGAGAGGGGCTGGGGGTGAGGGGATGTCCACTTATGCCTGACGGGACGATCTTGATCCGATTGCGACTCGCTGCATCGCTGCAGCATCATTGACCGCTTACTTGGTCACAGAATTTTAACTGCAACGGTTTGGCATGTTCGATTGGACAGCCGCTTGCTCCTCACCCCCCAGCCCCCTCTCCTCGTAAATTCGGATCCAGCTGGATGCGAATGGAATGTTGACCCGTCCGAATTTTCGAGGAGAGGGGGAGCCAGTGACGTTGAAGGAGACATTGAGGCGAGGGAAACGATGACCTTGAAGGAAACGATGACCTTGAGGGAGACGCTGAGGCTGAGGAAGACGATGAGTCGGGGGGAGACGTTAAGGTTGGGGGAAGACGATGGGGCCAAGGTACTGGATTGATTGATGAGTTAACAGTTGACGCATCACCGGCTGGACGAAAAAGCAAAGCCAATCCCACCCTTGCTCCCCTCTCCCCGCAAATTCGGACGAATTCACTCCGTCACTTGATCCAGCTCACTCCGAATTTGTGGGGAGAGGGGCTGGGGGTGAGGGGATGTCCACTTATGCCTGACGGGACGATCTTGATCCGATTGCGACTCGCTGCATGCGCATCATTGACCGCTTACTTGGTCACAGAATTTTAACTGCAACGGTTTGGCATGTTCGATTGGACAGCCGCTTGCTCCTCACCCCCCAGCCCCCTCTCCTCGTAAATTCGGATCCAGCTGGATGCGAATGGAATGTTGACCCGTCCGAATTTTCGAGGAGAGGGGGAGCCAGTTACGTTGAAGGAGACATTGAGGCGAGGGAGACGATGAGGTTGAAGGAAACGATGACCTTGAGGGAGACGCTGAGGCTGAGGAAGACGATGAGTCGGGGGGAGACGTTAAGGTTGGGGGAAGACGATGGGGCCAAGGTACTGGATTGATTGATGAGTTAACAGTTGACGCATCACCAGCTGGACGAAAAAGCAAAGCCAATCCCACCCTTGCTCCCCTCTCCCCGCAAATTCGGACGAATTCACTCCGTCACTTGATCCAGCTCACTCCGAATTTGTGGGGAGAGGGGCTGGGGGTGAGGGGATGTCCACTTATGCCTGACGGGACGATCTTGATCCGATTGCGACTGATGCGCTGCATGCGCATCATTGACCGCTTACTTGGTCACAGAATTTTAACTGCAACGGTTTGGCATGTTCGATTGGACAGCCGCTTGCTCCTCACCCCCCAGCCCCCTCTCCTCGTAAATTCGGATCCAGCTGGATGCGAATGGAATGTTGACCCGTCCGAATTTTCAAGGAGAGGGGGAGCCAGTGAGGTTGAGGGAGACGATGGGGCCAAGGTATTGGATTGATTGACGAGTTAACAGTTGACGAATCAACGGCTGGACGAAAAAGCAAAGCCAATCCTCCCCTTGCTCCCCTCTCCCCGCAAATTCGGACGAATTCACTCCGTCACTTGATCCAGCTCACTCCGAATTTGTGGGGAGAGCCGTTATGCCCGCTGGATTAATCGAACGTGGGCATCGCCGATCGTTATTTCCGTTGGTTTGATCGAGCGTGAGCAACGTCGGTCGACGGCCTGGTCTTCACGATTCGTAACCAAATACGCATGCCTTGCAGCTGGCTAGAACGACAGGTTTCAGATACGGATCCATCTAAACTCAGGACCTCAACCGCGGCTGGCTTACGATTCGGCGAGTTCTTCATCGGAGAGCACTGCCTTCCATTGATGCAGCATTTCCAGGGCGTTGAGCGGCGTGAGGTTATTGGCATCCAAGGCTTTGATCTTGTCGACCAGTGGATGGGTTGCAGGGCCGAACAGCGTCATTTGAATTTCGCCACCGCCGGATTGCCGGGAGCCTTGCTTCAGCGATTCACGGTTTTCTTCCTGCTGGCCGGACGACTCCAGCTTTTGCAGAATCTGTTCGGCTCGACGGTTGACCCAATTGGGAACTCCCGCCAACTGGGCCACATGGATTCCGTAGCTCTTGTCTGCACCGCCACGCACAATCTTGTGCAGAAAGACGATCTTTTCGTCCCATTCCTTAACCGCCACGTTGTAATTGCAGACGCCGTTAAAATCCCGTTCCAGCTCCGTCAGTTCGTGATAGTGCGTGGCAAACAGCGTGCGGCATCCGATTTGATCGTGCAAATACTCCACAATCGCCCAAGCCAAAGAGACTCCGTCGTACGTACTGGTCCCGCGACCGATCTCGTCCAGGATCACCAGGCTGCGCGGCGAGGCCGTATTGAGAATGCGGGCCGTCTCGGTCATCTCGACCATGAACGTACTCTGACCGCGCGTCAGTTCATCGCTGGCACCGACCCTGGCAAAAATTTTGTCGACCACACCAATTTTCGCCGACGTCGCCGGGACAAAACTTCCGATCTGGGCCATCAGCGAAATCAATGCCACCTGGCGAATGTAAGTACTCTTGCCCGCCATGTTGGGACCGGTGATCAAATGCAAGATTCCGGCGTCTTCGTCGATCGTGGTATCATTGGGGACGAACGCTCCCAAAGGCTCGATGATATCGAGAACCGGATGTCGACCGGCTTCGATACTCAGCAGACTGTCTTCCACCAATTCGGGGCGACAATAGTTTTGCTGAACGGCCAGATGAGCCAGACCGCAAATCGTATCGAGCGTCGCAATGATTTCCGCGTTGGATTTCAGCCTCGGAGTCTGGGCTCGGACCAATTCGCGCAGCTGATCAAACAGCTTTTGCTCCAACTCATCCGCCTGACTGTCGGCCGACAGAACCTTTTCTTCGTACTCTTTTAACTCCGGCGTGATAAACCGTTCCGCGTTTTTCAGCGTCTGTTTGCGGATGAATTCAGCCGGGATTTTATCGCGATGGGTGTGGGTGACTTCCAGGTAATAGCCAAACACCTTGTTGTAGCCGACTTTCAGACTGGGGATGCCCGTCTGTTCGCAGATCGTCCGCTGGTAATTCGCAATCCACTGCTTGCCTCCAGCAGCCAGCTTCCGAAGTTCATCCAGTTTCGAATCGTAGCCTGCCTGCAGGAAGCCACCGTCCTTGATGGAATTAGGACACGGATCGATCAAAGCGTTTTCAAGCTCGTTCCGCAGATCTTCACAAGGGTCGAGGTCGGCTTCCAATTGACGCAGCCAATCGCATTGACACTCGGACAGCAATTGCCGGATCGCCGGCACGGTCGCCAAAGTCTTGGCAATGCAGCTCAGATCGCGCGGCGAACTGCGCCCGGTGGAAACCCGCGCCAACAATCTCGGCAGATCATAAACACTGCGAAAATAGTCGCGCAAGCCTTTGCGAATCTGTGGCTGCGAAATCAACTCGGAAACCGCATCAATCCGAGCGTTGATCTGAACAATCTGGGTCAGCGGATTGGCCAGCCACTCTCCCAACAACCGGTTTCCCATCGGGGTCAAAGACCGGTCGATCACACCCAACAATGAACCGTTGCGATCTCCGCCTCGAATGGTTTGACTGATTTCGAGACTCCGCCAAGTCGCCGAATCGATTTCCACAAATTGGCTTTGGCGGTAAGCCTGTATTTTATCAAAATGCCCCAGGGATGATTTCTGTGTTTCTTTCAAATACTCGAGCAAGGCCCCGGCGGCACCGATGGCAGCGGGCCCAAATTCGTCTAACCCAAAACCATCCAGCGAAGCCACGCGAAAATGCTTTTTCAGCAACTCGTTGCCACTGCTGACCCCGAAGCTCCATTGGGGACGTTCGGTGACCATGGTGGACGTCGGGATCCAGTCACGGAAACGCTCACGCTGGCCAGCCGGGAGCAGGATTTCGCTGGCGTTCAGTCGAGCCAGCAGATCCTGCAAATGGGATTGAGGGACCGCCGTTGTCAAAAAACGTCCGGTCGAGGAATCCGCCCAGGCCACACCAAATCGGTCAGCGTTTTTCGCATTTTTCCGATCATCCAATTCCAGTAGCGCGACCAGGTAATTGGCCTGGGTTGGATCGAGCAATTCGTGATCGGTAATGGTGCCGGGCGAAACAACCTGGGTGACCTCCCGCTTGACCAGCCCTTTGGCTTCCTTGGGATCTTCGACCTGCTCACAAACGGCAACGCGAAACCCCTGCTTGATTAGCTTCCCCATGTAGGAATCCAGCTGATGATGGGGAAATCCTGCCATCGGGATCGCATCTTTGGACTTGTCTCGACTGGTCAGGGTCAGGCCGAGAACTTTGGCCGCCTGTTTCGCATCGTCATGAAACAGTTCATAGAAATCACCCATCCGGAACAGCAAAAGTGCGTCCCCACAGGCTGCTTTGGCTTGATCGTACTGTCGCATCATCGGAGTTTTTGTCATACGAAAAATGTAACAGGCTTGCCCCTGACGATCGAGTAGCGTAGCCCTAAACCGGGAAATCTCTGCAGGAGATTTTCCCCCAGGAACTGACAATCGCCATGACAGGCAAGCTTTCGGTGATCGTCAAACTCGACGTGAACCGGAGGTCGACCTTATCGGCAAACTAAGTGTCAACTTTTCCGCCCTAAACTGTTTTGAGCCAGAATGTTTTGTTAACCGCGGAAAATCTGAATTGCTTCGAAACAAGTTGCTTGAGAACGTCGAATAAGGTGTTATAGTGAGATTTCCCGTAGCGTCACTGGAAATGCTTTCTACGGGACCCGCTTCTGAAGGGACATTCATAACCCTTTACGTCGCCCGACGTTTCAACATCGCTGCCGCCACATCGGAGGACAATCGTGGACAACCTCTCCAATCAGCCTGGTCAATCTCCTGCCTTCGTTCTGGCCAATGCAGAGGAAGCGAGCGGCTTCGATTTCTGGGGTGTTTTGAATCGCCGCAAATGGCTTGTGTTCCTGGGTCTGGTGACCGGAATGGGCCTCGGCGGGCTTTACCATGCTCAGTGCGAAGTCATCTACGAAAGCGAAGCGACGGTCAAGATCGAGCCAAAGAATCCGGCGATGTTTCGCTTCAGCAACAACGACCCGATTGCTCCCAATATGGAGAACTTCACGACGCGGCACGATCGCTTGATTGGTCAGTACAACATCATTAACGCTTGCCTGACGAAGAGCGAATTGAACGAAGTCGATTTGACAAAACTGGATTCGCTCGGATCAATTCCTGTAGATGATATCGTTTCGCATGTCAGCAACAACCTTGAGGTCACTCCGGACAAAGAAGAACCGGTGATCTATGAGCTGAAGTATTACAGCACGGATCCCGACGAGGCCAAAATCATCCTCAACAACATCATTGATACCTATAAAGAGGCGTTGATAAAGCAGTATGCGACCGAAAACACCGAGTACTTACATCTGCTGAGACAGGTGCAAACCGAATTTAAGCAAAACTACCTGACACTTCAGGATCAATTGAAAACGACCCTAGAACAAGAGAACGCCCTCGGGATAGATTCGGATTTCAATCCTCACCAGATGGCAATGACGGACTTGAGCCGTTCGTTGCAAGAGTCGCGTGACAAATTGGCCGTACTTTACAACGACCGCGAACGAAGTAACGCCGCGTTGGCAAAAGGGCCGGAAGAGATCGAAAGTCTTGTCTGGATTCTCAACAACGAAAAGAAGATTCTCGACATCGGTCGTCAGAATGAGCAAATTGGCAATGATGAGGTATTGATCAAGCGGGAAATTGATCAACTCGAAATGGAGCTGGAACAACTTAGCCAACGAGTCGGCCCCTCTCATCCGAACTATAAAGTCGTCAAGAAACAGCTTGAGTTCCGCAAGAACCAACTGGATGGTGAACGCGACGAAGAACTCATACAGTTGGGACTGGACCCCGAGGTCGTGTTGCGGCGGTACCTACTTTCGCTGAACCAGCGAATTTCCGACGAAGAGCTTAAGATCGAGAACAATTCTGCGCAATTAATCCTGCATGAAACAGAATTCCAAAAAATCGCCTCGGTTCAACGGCGGATTGACCAGCTCCGCGCCGACATGAAGGACGCGAATGAATTCGTCAATATCGGCAAGAAAAAAATCGTCGAAGTCGATCCGACGGAAGAACTCAATAATATGAATGACAACCAGGGCTTCCGGTTTGAGCCCCTGAGGAATGCGAGCGTCGGAAAACGAGTTTGGCCCATTTTACCCGTCATTCTTGGAATCGGCGGACTGCTGGGACTGCTCGCTGGTTTCGGGCTTGGCTGTCTGGTCGAACTGGCAGACAAAACCTTCCATAATCCCGACGAAGTCATGAAGCAGTTGAACGTGCCGCTGATCGGTCATGTTCCGGTGATCAGCCAAAGTAAACGATACCTCGTCGAAAACTCGCTGATTGAACCCATCGTTTGCTGCTATCACCGACCCAAATCGCAAGTCTCGGAGTCGTTCCGCGCCGTCCGAACGGCGCTGTACTTCAACACTCAGGGCAAACATCATTCGGTCATTCAGGTGACCAGTCCGACTCCGGGAGATGGTAAGTCGACACTGGCTTCGAACCTCGCCGTGTCGATTGCCCAATCCGGGAAACGCGTGCTACTGGTTGACGGCGATATGCGACGCCCCCGCCAAGCCGCGACGTTCGGTATTTCGTCCAAGGAAGGCTTCGCGACCGTTCTCAGCGGTCAATCGCAATGGCGTGACGTCGTCTACGAATGCGAAGAGATCGAAGGCCTGTCCGTGATGCCATGTGGTTCCAAGCCAAATAACCCGGCCGAACTGAGTTCCTCGCCCCAGGTCAAGGAACTGATCGAAGAGATGCGGGAAGAATTTGACTTCGTCATCATCGATACGCCTCCGCTATTGGCGGTGACCGATGCCTGTCCAATCGCAGCTCGCGTCGACGGTGTCGTGCTTTGCATCCGCATCAAGAAAAACGTTCGCGTCAGTGCGGAACGAGCTACCGAAATGCTCACCAATCTCGGCGCAAATTGTATCGGACTGGTCGTCAACGGCGTCGGGGCTCAATCAGGTTACGGCAGTCAGTACACCTACGGTGCTTACCGGGCCGGGTATTCGTATAACGGTTATGGATACGGTTACGGCTATGGCTACGGTGCCGGCAAATACTACGACGACGAGCGAAAGGCTCCCCACCGAGCCCCAAGTCCAAAGCACATCGAAGCTCAGCGAACCGAAGAACAAGAGCAGCATCCTCCAGTGGCATAGCCAATTCCCACGAAAATTGGCTAACCGGAACGCCCTCGTTATTTCGAGGGCGTTTTTTTATGGACCTCCTCCGCGCCTCACAAAAACTGACCTGCAAACTCACCGGCTTCTCCGGTCAAAGATAGAAACCGTTACGGCCAGACCGGCCGTTCCGCTGGGAAAAACTGCGACGCAGGAACTTGCCAACCGCTGATAAACGCCAAGCAACGCCAATTTAGTTAGGCTTGAAATGCCTCTTTCTTCGTGTAGACGCGCTGCTTTGATTTGATGAATCGGCAAAGGTTTCTAATTGGATAGGCGGAATTCGGAGCGTTGCGCGACTGGCAGCCCATTTTTCATTCGAAATTCTGCAGTTCGGCCAGCGGATGCAATGGCTCGTTCTCATTAGCAAGAAAAAGCTCAGCAGGCTCTCGGGTCGGGCTGTTTCCATCGCTGACGGTTTGCTAGAGTCCCCGCGCGAAACCAGATTCTGGAGGCGGTAATCATGCGCGAATCTCTTAACACCCATCCTGCCAAACTATTATTGTTACTGATCACGGTCACCCTTTGCGGTTGCGCGGAGGGACCATTGTGGCGAAGCGGAAAACTCTCCCCCTGGGCTCGAAACCAATGGGCTGCCGAGGAGCAGATCGCCGATACGCTGTTTGCCCGAAAACGCAAAATGACCGAATCGGTCAATTCGGCAATTAACGCTCCGCTGGAACAACAGCAGAAGGTCGCCCAGGAGTTGTCCGAAATCATTCACCGCGATCCTGTTCTGCTGCTGCGGCTGCATGGGGTCAAGCTGATTGGCCAACTCAATTGCCCGGCAGCCTTGGCCGCCCTGGAAGACGCCGCCCAGGACTACAACACGGACATTCGCATCGCCGCCGTGGACGCCTGGTCCAAGCTACCGGGCGACGTGGCGATTCCGCAGCTGCAAGAGATGATCGGCAGTGACACCAATGTAGACGTACGCCTGGCTGCCACACGGGCACTTGGCAATTTTTCCGGCACCCAAGCCGTCCGGGCAATCTCGCTGGCCTTGAATGACCAAGATCCCGCGCTGCAGGTTCGAGCGACCGAATCGCTGCAAAAAGCAACCGGTGAATCTCTCGGAAGGGATGTGGTTGCTTGGCAAGACTATGTATCACGTTTCAGCAAATCAAATGATTCAACCACCGAATCGTCCAATCAAAACCGTTCCGTTGCCAAGCAATCCGACGAATCACTGATTCGATAGCTGCTAATTCCTGGCTGATGATCACCGTGTTGAATTGCCTTGAGCGAGTCAGCTCTGGCCCCCAACCTTCCCCCCTTTGCAAACGCCATCGAACTAAAGACGACTCGAAGAATCAGTCGATTAAACAGGCAGGGTGCCGGCCTCCAGGACAGCTGATCCAATTTCGAACGGATCGGATCTTCAATTTGGACAGCGTTCCGTTTGCCGACCAGAAGCCTTCCTACCCAATGGAAACTGACTTCCGCTTGGACCGGAAGCTCAGCTTTTCCCATGAACTAATCGGTGCCGTGCTTGTCATCGATAACCTGTAACCTTAAATTAGAAAATCGTTGGTTCCGATGCCATTGGCAACCTATTCTTACCCCCAACCTGTTTGCCACGCGACATTTCCGAGTGGTCAACACAGCGCATTGAACGAGAATATGACGTCACCAGGAAGCGAAAAATCATTCCTTTCGTTCGTGGCCTCGGCTTCGATGTTGGCCAAAGCCACCGAAGCCGATGCGATGCTGGTGTTGCTTGAGAAACCGGTCAACTGGGGGAAACTCAAGAAAAAAGCCAACAACACGGACGTTTTGGTGGTTGCGACCAATTCGCCTGACGTGCGGGATTCGGCCGCCGAGGCGGAGCTGAACGCCATCCTGATCGAGATGCCCGAAGCCTCGGTCCATAATCAGCTGACTCAATCGGTCTTGGCCAGCGTCGCCGCCAACATCATTCGTCCGGGTTCCATCGTGGTTTCGATTTACAGCGGTTTTGATACCGAGATGATCGATACCATCAGCGTGCTGAAATTGACCGAACGACTTGGCCGGTTGACCGCCCGCGACCTACGGAAACTGGAAACCAAGGTTCCGCTGGAAACACTCAAAACGGTCGTCGACCTGGCCGTGGAAATTGGCCGCGAGGGACGCGAAGGTAAAGCAGTGGGCACGATGTTCGTGGTTGGCGATCACCGCAAAGTGCTGCAGGAAAGTCGGGTCAGCGGATTCGACATGGTCAAGGGCTACTCCCGCAAAGACCGAAATCTGTTCGACCAAAGAAACCGCGAGGCGATCAAGGAAATCGCCCAACTCGACGGAATGTTCGTCGTTTCCGCAGACGGTACGATCGAGGGTTCCTGCCGCATTATCAATACCAATCCGGTCGAAATCACCATGACCAAAGGACTTGGCTCACGTCACTTTGCCGGTGCCGCGATCAGCAAGAATACGAAAGCCATCGCAGTCGTGGTCAGCCAATCCAGCGGCACCGTCCGGATTTTCCAGAACGGCGAAGTTGTGCTCCGAATCGAGCCGCTACAGCGGGCCATGAAATGGAAAGAATTCGAGGAAGATGCAGGTTCGGCACCGGGTGAATCGTAAGCTTGAAAACGACCCGGCAAAGATAGGCAATCCACTCGGGCGAATCGGTTGCCGCCTTCATCCTCCTGACGCCGATCGCCGCGGAAACGATCAGGACAATGCCAGGCGCAAACGATCAAGCCACTCGGGAACATGCTTTCGAGGTTCTGCCTCTTCATATTCCAAAACCACAAAGCCTTGATAGTTTGCGGCCTTGAGAATTCCAGCGATTTTTCCCAGATCCGCGTCGTAGGGCGTTCCGTCGGGACGCTTCATTTTGACTTTGACCTGGACATTGACCGCGTGCGGCGCACAGCGTTCAAGATCAGCATAGGGATCCTCCGATTGAAAATTTCCGGTGTCTAGATTGACGCCGAACCAACCGCTCTTCACCCCCTCGACGATTTCCAGCACTTGATCAGCGGTCAATTTGCCGTGATTCTCCACGCCAATAAAGATCCCGCGCTCACCGGCGTAGTCAACACATTCCTGTAGGGCCTCGATCGCGACCTGCATGCGATCGGCCCCTCCGGCAAAGTCTTTTGCGGTACCGGCAAAAAAACGAATGTGCGGTGCCCCAAATTCGTCCGCCCGATCAATCCATGCTTTGGCCGCCTTGATCTCCCGAGACAGGTACTCGCCCCGGCCCTTGGAAAAATTATTGCCGATTGCCGTACCGCAAATAGTCACGCCTTGGCGGAAGGCATGCTGTTTGACGCGGCGATAGTAATCCGTATCGGCATCCGGAGGGAAAAAATAGCTGGTTAACTCGGCACCGGAGATCCCCAGCTGAGCGCAGTAGTTAATGAAATCGAACATGTCGATCGGCGGTGCGGATCCCAATCGTTTTTGCGGTTTGCCTTTTGAGTATTCAAATTCACTGCGAAACGAATAGGCCGCCAATCCCAATTGAAAATGGTGGTCGGAGGGCCTGGATTCCGGTTTCTGGGTCAACGTAGCAGGAACGCCTACGGCGGCGCCCAAACCAACCATGCCTGCCGATTTCAGGAAGTTTCTTCGATCTGATGGGAACATGCGGATCCTCTGCGTGATGATTCGATCGGACGGGCGTCAATGGTTCGGACTCTCCAAGCCTTGACGTCTCGCGAGCTCCGCAATCGGACCGCCGCTCCAATGGAACATCGGTTCACGACAGATCGCGAGAGAGGATTCGCAACCTTCATTCTATCAGCAATCAGGCAAAGAGGTTTTCAAAATCGAACCGGACACCGATTCCAACCACCGTGATATGACCCAAGACAGACCACGCCGCTTTGTTTTGAAAGCCCAGTTTCGAGGCGATGAAGGTACAAGTGATGTCGGCCCGCACGGCCGTCGGATTGACGGCCCCGGTATCGGCATCCATCCCGGTCGGCACGTCAATCGCCATCCGCTTCATCGGTAGCTGGTTGATCACCGGCACCACTCGATCAAACGGAGCACGCAAGGCGCCGGTCGCCCCCGTACCCAGCATGGCGTCCACGATCCAGGTTGCCGAATCTCGCCCAACGGTCGAAAGCTGTTCCGCCAGGCTGTCGTTGGACCATGCCGTATCGAACTGAACAATTGGAAGCCCCAGTTTTTCGATGATCCGCAGGTTGATTTCCGCATCGCCACGATATTGCTCGGGCGCCGAAAACAGGATCACTTTGCAGTTCACGCCGGCATTGTACAGATGTCGGGCAATCACAAAACCATCGCCCCCGTTGTTGCCGCCCCCGCAGCAGATCACGACCCCATCCCCGGGACCCAGAGATATCAGCCGATCGGCACACGCTGCCCCCGCGTTTTCCATCAACACGATCCCGGGAATCCCGAGTCGTTCAATCGCGAACCGATCCGCTTCACGACACTGCTGACGCGACAACCAGACGGTCATTCGTTGCAGCCACCACCGCAGCAGCGCGGCATCCCGCAGGATTGATTGATGGGAAGCGACCTGGAATTCATGGACGGGGCCGAAGTGACGCTCAACAGTTTTTCCACATCCGGTTTTTCACAACTCGGACAAATCGCCTGCTCCGATCCCATGATCAGTAATTCAAAATCAGTTTCGCAATGGTTGCAATGGTATTCGTAAAGTGGCATTGGAATTGGCTCGCTATTTTCTCAGATCCTGGGTCAATCGCCCAAACGCTTCCTTCAATTTCACATTATCAAACGGTCGCAAATCAGGTACCGACAAACTGGTAATCGCGTCAAAGGCCCGGCGACTGGTCGCCATCAACGCCGCGACGTCTTTGCTGAGCGCGACGGTTTTGTAAGTATTCGCGGCGGTCAAAATGTTCTTTTTGCATTCCAGATTGGCCATCATCATCTGATGTTTCTGGTGCGACAGTCCCTGTTTGTAGAACATGGCCGCGTCATAGGTCAACTGATTGCTGTCAATATTATTCTGCAGCACGTCGCGGTTTCCGCCCAGCTTCATCGCTTTCCTCGCTTCGGCAATATTTTGCTGAGCCTGCTCGGCATAGGAATCGAGTTTGGGATAATAGACATTGTCGACCTGTTCGACGAATTTATTCTGCAACCGGTCGACCGTTTTCAGCAACATCAGGTAGACCCCGTAATAGCGTTTGGCCGCTTCGAGGTCCTCGCCGCTTTCGTTGGTCAACTGTTCCAATTTGGCAGCAAACTGCTTGGCATTTTCGAAGATGATTGAGACTCGCACAAACTCATCGCCGGTGATCGATTCCAGCAGGATATCGACCGTTTCGTCATCAAGCTGCATTCCGATTCCGTTAAGCTGTTTGACCAACATCACTTTCTCGGATTCGATCTGGCCCTCCGCCTCGGTGATCGCTTCGCGAGCGTTGGCGATTTTCTTGTCGTACCCGGATTTGGTAACGCCGAGTGGGTTATAGGTCTTCTCGGGAGCCGAAATCCGTTTTCGTTGATAGATCGTAATATTGCGTCTCAGTTCGGCGATCTCTTCCCGCAACTCGGCAATCAATTGTCTCCGGTCACTGATGGCGGAAATGCCCAGTGCTTCGGCGGCGGCGTCGAGGTAGACTTCGGTTTTCTTTTCCTGGGATTCTTTGGTGCGGCTGAGAAAATCGTAGAACGCCAAGTCTTCTTCGCCAGGCAATGTGCTTTTTTTGTCAAAGCTGTCCAAAGCCGCATCCAATGCCGCATGCGCTTTTTCAAAGAACGCAGCCGTATCGGCCTCGTCCTGTTTCCGCAATTCCTCAGTCTGCGCACTGGCAATTCCTGGAACGGTTAACCACACGATCACGCAGGCGACAATCCAGTTCAGCGCCCGCGGCGAACCAGGATGGCTTGCTAATCGCAGTTTTGAATCGTTCAATCTCATACCATTTTTTCCGTGAAAGATTTTTTCCCATTCTATCTTTCGTTCCAAACCAGACAAGATTTTGAAATATTCCATTTTGCCCGCGTTTTTTGCGATGATTCACCTTTAAATCGAACGATTTGCAAGATCACAGCCATGAATGTGTCGGCTTGGTCGCGTCGGTTCCTGACCCCGGACAACTGCCAACAGGGTTGCTCTTTCACCTCGCACAAAAAAAAGGCCGCAGGAAATTTCCTGCGGCCCACCAATCGCCCTCATCACTCAGTATCGAATGATCAAAATGGGGTGTGTTTTGACTAAGGTATAAAAGCCAGACCGGTCACGACCAAGGCTTGACGCCCCGCACCGCGAAGGCTGATCGGAATCGGGTCTTTCAACCACGGGGCACAGTCTCCCGGTCGATAGAATCCCAAAGCGTATTGGCATTCATTCGGTGGGTGGATGGCTGTCTGGTAAGGCACCGACACCAGGCTGACGAAGAAGTGGACCGTCGACCGAATCGGCTGGGCGATGGGCCCATGCGTATGACCGTAACGCTCCAGTTGGACGTTTTCAAAATAAAGCGGTTTGTGACATAGGGACGACGCGGTCCAGGTGACGGTTTGCGGAGCCCAGAACCGATCCACGGTGCCTCGATCTCCGACGGTGCAGAATCCGGGCAGGTCCCAGTATTCCGAAATCGCAGCCAAATCAGCATCGCTTAATCTCGCCACGGACAGCTTTTGACCGCCATCGAGAATTACGTAGCCGCGTCGCAGATCCACCATTTTGCCAGTTGCCAATACGGTTCCGCGACGATTCGTCCAACTCCGTGACAAAGCCACGCGACGTCCGAGCAAATCACTCGCTGGCGGGCTGAAATTTAACGGGATGTTACGAATCGGGTTGTCCAACAGCAGCGTGCGAAAATCCTCACACGATTGATCCAGCAAGTTCTGGCCTTCTACTTCATCGAGTTCATCTTCCAGATTATCAAAATCCATCAGCGATTTTGGCTCGTTGCTCTGTTGCCGCAATCGGTTCTCCGTTTCCACTACCGGAACGCTCAGCTGATTCGCGAAATCCTGAATCGTCTGATCCACCACCGGATTGGCATCGGAGCTCGTACCGCTGGCTGGTGGTGATGGCATGGCAGGCATTTCGGCAGCGTCGCCTTCCTGGCTTGCCGGTGATTCGACGTACTCGAACGCATCGGGAGCAGGATATTCGTCCGCTGCAGGATTCAAAATCGAAATTTGCTTCGCCGGTGTTTGGGAGATCGAACTTGGCAGCCGGTTGGTCTGGTTTTGCCATCTTGGAATCGTGGTTGTTCCCGCTTCGGATGAGGGCAGATCGCCAAAGGGATTCTGCAATGGTTCTTGCATCGACGCTTGGCGAATATCCTGGACTCGATTTCGCGCCGCCACCCGCTGGTCCACGGCTTGGCGAACCTCGTTCGAACCGACCATCACAGAATGCCGGTTGGCCGGTGTCAGTGAGCTTGCCGGCTGCCGAGTGGGGGCAGCCGTTGGACGACGTTGTTGCGTTTGGGCGAATTGCGTCGAACGACTTTGCGCGGTTGCCCTGGCAGGGACTTGCCGACCCGCCGAAACGGTCGACCGCGGATTGGGCAACGTTTTCGAAATCGCGTTGGCAATTTTGTCCTGCAAACCACGGGGGACCATGTCGGCCTGAGCCGGAGCTGCCGATGGGCGTGGATTGACGGCACGCTGCGGGTAGTTTGTCGTCGCGGCCGGAAACGGAGCGCGTTGATCATTCAGGCTGATCAACCCATCGCGTGGGCTGACCGCTTGGGCTGTCGAGTGATTTGCCGGGGCAGGGGGAATATGGACTGGCGGAGCGTAGGTATTGGGCTGCGAGGCAGTCGATGCCGTTCCGTCGTAAGCCGCTGCGGGTTGGTTGCGAGCCGGCACCTGAGCGGCCGTATAATACTGAGCCCTTCCAACAGTGGTTGGTTGAGCCGGATAGGCCTGTGTTGTGTGGTTGGCTTCGGTCGATTGCTGGAACGCGGAAGCTGCCTGTTGAGCCAACCTCGGCGTCTGGGAAGCAGCCACCTGATGGATGGCACGATGGGGCACCGCCGCGACAGCCGGCTGCCCGGCGTGAGCCAGATATTCCTGGTAGGCTTGCTCAGAAGCATAAGCCTGTTGCGCCCGATAGGCCTGTTCAGCAAACCCGGCCGGAGCTCCCGTTTCCCGTTGCGCCCGACTCATCTGCATCCGGATGGCTTCGGCGTGAGCGGCCGCTTGCATTGCGGCCTGCTGCTCAATCGAAACGGGTGCTGTTGGCAAAACGGGGGTGCGAAATTGCTGCCCCAATAGTGGCGAAGAAATGGCGGTCGACAGCAAGACCGCTCCCAGTGACCGCCAGGTTTTCCTACTCGAAAACCGCTCAATATCGCGATCAAGTTGAATCGTTGGACGGCGCTTCCGAACTGTAGTTCGGAGCTTCTTGAGTAATCGCAATGTCATGTGGGTGGCTTTCTCTAACACTCGCCGCTGATACCTGAATAAATTTAGCTTCGGTGCGCAGTTGATCAATTGTTTGCGTACCGCAATAACCCATTCCAGCACGCAGTCCGCCCACCAGTTGGTAGACGAAATTGCTCAATGCCCCCTTAAACGGAACGCGACCTTCGACGCCTTCGGGAACCAGTTTGCCTGGGCCTCCTCCGGATTGTCGGTAGCGTTCACTTGAACCCTTGGCCATCGCGCCGATCGAGCCCATACCACGGTACACCTTGAAGGTGCGCCCCTGGTACAAAATCGTTTCTCCCGGACTTTCGGCCAGTCCGGCAAACAGTCCGCCAATCATCACGCAACTGGCACCTGCCGCAATTGCTTTGGTAATGTCTCCCGAGTATCGAATCCCTCCATCGGCGATGATGGGAACACCATGTTTGTCCGCGACCTTTGCCGATTCGTAAATCGCGGTGATCTGTGGCACCCCGATGCCACTGACCACACGCGTTGTGCAAATCGATCCCGGCCCAATTCCTACCTTCACGGCATCGGCACCGGCCGCGATCAACGCTTCACAGCCTTCAGCCGTGGCCACGTTACCCGCGATGACGTCAATGTCGTACTTCCGTTTGACCGCTTCGACCGTCTGAATCACATTCGACGAATGGCCATGGGCACTATCGACAACCAGCACATCGACACCTTTGTCGATTAAGCGTGCGGCGCGCTCGAGATCGTGCACGCCGATCGCCGCACCGACTCGCAACCGGCCCTGCTTGTCTTTGCAAGCATCGGGGAACCGGCTCATCATATCGATGTCCTTGATCGTAATAAGTCCCTTTAGTTTCTTAGTTTCGTCAACCAGCAGAAGTTTCTCCACTTTTTTAGCCGTTAAAATTTTCTCAGCTTCCTCAAGCGTTACATTCCCCGTCGCCGTTACCAACGGTTCGCCCGTCATCACTTCAGAAACCGCAATATCTACGGTTTCCAGGAACCGCAAATCGCGCCGGGTCAGGATGCCGACCAGAGTGCCGTCAGCTCAGCACAATCGGGACGCCAGAGACGTTATGCTGTGCCATCAGGTCTTTCGCCTGACCGACAGTCGCAGCCGGATCGAGGGTGACGGGGTCAAAGATTATCCCGTTGGCGCTCCGTTTGACTTTGTAGACTTCTTCCGCCTGGGCTTCGGCGGACATGTTTTTGTGGATAATCCCCAAACCACCAACCTTCGCCAGCCCAATGGCCATTGCGTGCTCGGTGACGGTGTCCATCGGGGAACTGATCAGAGGAATGCCGAGCGAAACTCGTCGCGTTAGCCGCGTCGACACATCGACATCCGCTGGCACAATTTCGCTGTATCGCGGCTCGATCAGAACATCGTCAAAGGTGATCGCGGTATGTCGAATTTTGTCGTCCATGTTTTGCCCCATTGACCCGTAGGTTGGATTGATGAAGCACTAAATTATGGCTCGATTCGAATCCGCTGGCAATCGGGCCAAAGCCTGTCGAAAACAGGCGAAATGGCCGTCCGCTGGCCAGGACGAATTTCCGACGAAACGCCAAGATGATATTCTGCAGGACGATCACCAGCCTTTTAGCGAGCTTTCCATTGCCTGATCCCAGCCAAGTCAACGTTCTCACCGTTTCGGAACTGACCAGCGAAATCCGATTTCAGCTGAGTAACCAATTTTCCGGCGTTTGGATCTGCGGAGAAATCTCGGGCCTGACTCGCCCAAGTTCCGGGCATCTGTATTTCACGCTCAAGGACAAGACGGCTCAAATTAGCGCGATCATCTGGCGGACCACCGCTCAAAGGATGAAATTCGAGCTCGAAAACGGGATGGAAGTCGTCTGCCATGGTGACGTCGATGTCTATCCCCAGCGGGGCAGCTACCAGATCATCGTCCGGCAAGCCCAACCGCAGGGGGAAGGGGCGCTGCAGCTTGCGTTCAGACAACTCCATGCCAAGCTCGAAGTCGAAGGACTGTTCGATCCGGTCCACAAACAGGCCTTGCCGAAAATCCCACGACATGTCGCGGTGATCACCAGCCCTTCCGGTGCGGCCATTCGGGACTTTCTCCAGGTCCTTAACCGGCGGTGGGAGAACATTCGCGTCACCATCATGCCGGTGAAAGTTCAAGGCACAGGCTCGGCCAACCAGATCGCCTACGCCATCAAAGCACTTTCCCGATTGGCCAACCCACCGGACGTTGCCGTGCTGACGCGAGGGGGCGGAAGTATCGAAGACCTGTGGAGCTTCAATGAAGAGCCCGTCGTGCCGCGCGATCTACGATTGCCCGATTCCGATCATCAGCGGCGTCGGACACGAAATTGATGTGACGCTCGCCGATCTTGCGGCCGACGTGCGCGCCCTGACACCGTCGGAAGCGGCCGAACGGCTCGTGCCTGACCAGCGGGAAATCGACGAGCTAATTCTTGGTTTGCGAAATCGCATGCAACGAGCGATCGTCAGCCAGTTGCAAAACGCGAAATCGGAGGTCGACGCGATCGCGCGACGCCCCGTGCTCGCCCGACCGCTTGATCGCCTGATGCAATCGGCAATCGAACTCGATGGCCTGGAAAACCGGATGACTCTGGCGATCAAGAACAAAACCAAAAATTGCCAACTCGAACTGGCTGAATCTGCAGCCAGACTGGAGGCCCTGAATCCACTGGCAGTTTTGACACGCGGTTTCAGCCTGACCTCAACAGAAGCGGGACAATTGATCTCGCAGATCGATGCAGTCCAAATTGGTCAAACAATGACCACGCGACTGACCGACGGAACCATCACCAGCACCGTCGATTCCGTTTCGAAGCTGCCGATGGCCGACGCCCATCCCGCCAACAAGAACCGCGGCAACTAAAAACTTCGACGCGGGACGAAACCAAACGCGGCAAAATTCGGTATGATTGCTGCGAGACGCTAACCCAGGCCAACGCCATTAGCCAAGAATCATCCAAGCCAAACCCAGCAGATCGCCTGCAGCACTCCGCCCTCCTGAATCCGCAAGACAATTTCATGGCCAAACGAAAACCGCCCACCAGCAAATCGAAACGCAAGCCCGAGTCCATCCCATTTGAGGAAGCATTGGGTAAGCTGAAAGCGGTTGTGTCCGAGTTGGAGACCGGTAACCTGACACTCAGTGACTCACTGGAGCAATACGAGCAGGGTGTCAAGAACCTGAAATGCTGCTACGAGGCGCTGGAATCGGCGCAAAAGAAAATCGAGCTGCTGGTTCGCATTGACGACGACGGCAACCTGATCACCCAACCATTTGACGACACGGCCACCAGCCAACCGACTCGCAAGACCACCCGGCAAGCCAAAACCCACGATCCGCTACTCGATGAAGATAACGATCTTGCCGACGAAGTCGATATCGACGACCTCGACGATGAAGATCCCGACATGGACGACCCCAACAGTTTGTTTTAAACTGGGTTATCTCGCCGGAATTGTCGCGGTTTTTTCGAGTAAAGGATCTGTAGCCGGATTCGCTCAGATTCGGGCCCGCGTAACTCCCGAAGTGTCGCCAGTTTGGCTACAAATTTGGTTTACGTGGATACCCAGATGACTGCTTCCCCGACCGCAACTTTTCCGCCCGAACTGGCTTCCTTGCGAACTGAGATAGATTCGCAGCTTCAGGCGTATTCCCGATTCGATCCCGACTGCCCGGAGCATTTGGCGGACGCGATTCGTTACTGCCTGCTCGCGCCTGGGAAGCGCATTCGCCCGATCCTCGTGCTCGCTGCTAACGAGGTCTGTGGCGGCAAACGCGAGAACGCGTTGCCTGCGGCTTGTGCCGTGGAAATGATCCATAACTATTCGTTGATCCACGATGATTTGCCGGCCATGGACGACGACGATATGCGCCGCGGTCGTGCCCACATGCCACATTCAGTTCGATGAAGCGACAGCGATCCTCGCCGGTGATGCACTGATCCCTTTGGCTTTTGAGATCATCAGTCGAGACACCCAACCGGAGACCATCGCGCTGCATTGCGTTACAGCGTTGGCTCATGCGGCCGGCGCATCCGCAGTTGGTAGGCGGCCAGGCCGACGATTTGAAGCTGCAGTTTGCGAACGCCGACCTCGGAGCACTGGAGAAAATCCACCGCCGCAAGACCGGAGCGCTGCTGACGGTTTCGCTCGAATTGGGCGCCCTAACAGCCCAAGCGACGCGAGAAAGTCGTGAAAGTCTGATTAATTACGGAAAACACTTGGGTTTAGCCTTTCAAATCGTGGATGATCTGTTGGATTTACGGGGCACTCAAGCCAAAATGGGGAAACGGATTGGTAAGGACGCCGATCTGGGAAAAATGACTTACCCCGCCGTGATCGGAGAAGTGCAAAGCGAAGTGCGCGCTCGCGAAATGGTCGACTGCCGCGATTGCTGCTCTGGCTCCGTTTGGAGAATACTGCTCGACACTTTGAAAACCTCGCCCGCTTCGTCATAGACAGGACGCGATAGATCCGATGCCCAAGTTGCTACCCACCATTCAATCACCCGCCCAACTTCGCGACATGTCGCTTGAACAGTTGAATCAAGTCGCCGACGAAATCCGCGAAACGTCTCTGCAATTTGCTCAGTCTCCGAGCCGCGCATTTCGCGTCGAATCTCGGCGTCGTCGAACTCGACCCTGGCCCTGCACAGCACGTACGATTTTCTGCAAGGACCGTTTGATCTGGGACACCGGCCATCAGATCTATCCGCACAAGTTGATCACCGGTCGCTACGACGAATTCCACACGATCCGCACCAAGGGCGGATTGATGGGCTATCCCAATCCGGATGAAAGCGATTACGACCTGTTCATGACCGGCCACGCCGGCTGCAGCGTTTCGACGGTGGTCGGACTGCGCAGCGGTGATGACATCCTGGGCAACAGGGACAACTACTCGGTGGCGGTCATCGGCGATGGGGCGTTTCCGTCGGGCATCGTGATGGAGGCGATCAACAACGCCTCCGAACTGAAAAGCAAAATGCTGGTGGTCCTCAACGACAACGAAATGTCGATCTGTCCGCGGGTGGGCGGCATCGCCATCTATCTCGATCGACTGCGCATCCAACCGACTGTACGCCGGGATGAAATACGAAGTCGTCAACATGCTGAACAAGGTCCCGGTACTGGGTGATCCGACCGAGCGGCTGCTGTTCCAGATCAAGGAAGGCGTCAAGGCCGGACTGCACGGCGGGATGATGTTTGAAGAATTTGGTTTCAAATACTTCGGTCCGATCGACGGCCACGACATTGGCGTCGTGCAAAAAGTATCTGAAGATGGTCCGGGAAATCGACGGCCCGGTGCTGCTGCACGTGCATCACCGAAAAAGGGCACGGTTTCAAACCGGCCGCCGAAGATCCGGTCTATTTCCACACCCCGCCCGCGTTCGAAACGGCCGACAGATGGACAGAGCGCGTTCCGAAATCGGAATCGGCACCAAGGCTTACACGAATCATGCCCGCGATGCGATTGTCGATCAGATGCGACACAACCGACAGGTCACGGTGATTACCGCCGCCATGTGCCAGGGCAACAAGCTCGAACCGGTCCGCGAAGAGTTTCCCGATCGCTTCTTCGATGTCGGCATCTGCGAATCGCACGCGGTCGCCTTTGCCGCCGGACAGGCCAAAGCCGGCTTGCGTCCGATCGTCGATATTTACAGCACGTTCCTGCAACGCAGCTACGATCAGATCTTTCAGGAAGTCTGCCTGCAGAATTTGCCGGTGACGTTCATGCTGGATCGCGGCGGACTGACGGCCGACGACGGACCGACTCACCACGGCACGTTCGATTTTGGCTACATGCGAATCTTCCCCAACATGGTCGTGATGGCCCCGGAGATGCCAACGATATTGGCGCCATGCTCGATTTCTCACTGAATCATGACTCGCCCTGTTCGATTCGATATCCCAAAACGACCGCGGCGGAAATTGACCGAGACTCTGCAACCGATTGAATTGGGCAAATCAGAAACGATCCGGAAGGGAACGGATGGAACCATCATCGCCTGCGGAACCACGCTGGAGGCCTGCCTCGAAGCCGCCGAAACGCTGCGCAGCCGAAGGTCTTGAATTGGCGTCGTCAACGCCCGATTCGTCAAACCGATCGATCGGGAAATGGTCGCCACAGTGCACTGGCAATGCGATTTCGTCGTGACCGTCGAAGAAGCAATGTTGATGGGTGGCTTTGGCAGTGCACTGCTGGAGGCCGCCAATGAACTGCGACTCGACGCGTCTCACGTGCATCGGATTGCGATTCCGGACGTGTTTGTCCCCCACATGTCCCGTCCGGAAGTTCTTGCCGAGTTGAAACTGGATGCAACCGGGATTGCCGAAACGGTTCGCGCGGAGGCGTTGAAAGCTGCCAACAAATCTCAAACTGTAGGATAAGCTCCGGCCTGACGCAGACGAGAGGCTTCCAGCCTGGCACGCACGACAGGCTTCTGGCCTGTCGGTCGAGAAAATACGGACCCCAGCCTGTTACGAAGGTCACCCATTCCATGCAACTCTCCAAAAAGCTGGCAGGCCGTTTCAAAACCACGGGCGACGCGAAATGACTTCCAACCCCAAACGCCCCAAGGCAATCCTGTTGGGATCGGGCGATCGCAAACCGGATTTGATTCCCGATGGCGATCCAACTGCGGCCGCAAATCGAAAAACTCGTTGAAGTCGTTGGCGAAGATTACGCTTACGAGACCGACCTCTCGGATTGTCCGGCTGAAATCGCTATTGTGCTCGGGGGCGACGGCTCCACCTCGCGGGCGGCGAAACAGATGGGACACCACCAGATTCCCGTACTCGGCGTCAACCTCGGCAAACTTGGATTTCTCGCCGACATCAATGTCGATTCCCTTGATAAGGCTTTGGCGAATGTCGTCGCCGGGGAATATCGGTTGGTCGACCACCTGATGATGCGGTGCCAGGTCATTCGCGACGGCCAAATCATCGCAGACGAATTGGGGTTGAACGAAGCCGCCATTTTGGGCGGACCACCTTTTGAGATTCAAACGATCGAGTTGTACGTCGACGGAGAGCTCGCGACGTCCTACAGCTGCGACGGCTTGATCATCAGCACGCCGATCGGATCCACCGCTCACAACCTGTCCGCCGGTGGACCGATCCTCCGCAAAAACCTGAATGCGTTTGTGATCTCTCCGATCAGCCCCCACACGCTGACGGTCCGCCCGGTCGTCGATCGCTGCGACCGAAAATATGAAATCGTGGTCAGCAAGCCCAACCAGTCAACTTGCATCGTGCTCGACGGACAGGTGCTGGCGTCGTTGACCAGCACGGACCGCGTACAAATTGAAAGGGCTGAACCGGTGTTTCAATTGATTGAGGTAACAGGCAAGAGCTATTACCGGACTTTGCGCGAAAAACTGGGCTGGGGTGGCAATTTCAGTTCAAAATAAGCAACCTTGCAAACTGAGGTCGCCTCAATCGACTCAATCGCCCCAGTTTTCAGTCCCGGAATCGACGTTCCGCAAGGATTGCATTTGCGGTATTCTCTGATCTATACCCACCCATGAAGAAAGACTTACGGGTCGATGGATGGGCTGTCGGCTGCGATGGCCAGTTTCAGCCGCGACCCAGCAAACCAGTTCGTATGGAGACGAATTCGATGAACCGAGTGTTCTACCAACTGTTCCTATTCATTTTGGCTTTCAGCCTGAGCGGCCAACTAGCCGACGGCCAGGAATCAAAACCGAAGACGACGTCGGATCGGATCGCCAGCGCCGCGCACAGCCTCCAAAACAAACAACAGTACCTGCTGCAATACAAACTCAAAAAAGATGAAACCGTCCGCTGGACGGTAGAACATGTCGGTTCGACAAAAACCCAAATGGCCGGCGAACTCGAAGAAACCTCCATGCGGAGCCAAACCCAAAGTGCCTGGCGCGTCTCCAATGTGGATGCCCTCGGAAACATGACATTCGTCCACATGATCGAGGCGGTTAACATGTGGCATAAAATTGGAGAAGCCGATCCGGTAGCTTATAACAGCAAAACCGATACCGAGGCTCCCGAAGATTATCAAGCGATTGCCGAAAATATCGGCAAACCGATGACCGTGTTTTCCATTACGCCCAATGGTTTGGTTCAAGACCGAAAGTCCAACCGAGCGTCCGCACAATTTGGTACGGGCGAAGTTACGATCCCGTTACCCGAACAGGCGATCCCAATTGGGCACAAATGGTATACCCCCAAGGAACTGCAAGGCAAGGACGAAGACGGCCGCAAAAAAGTCCTAAAAGCACGAGTTGCTTACGAGTTGGCCAAAGTCAAGGACGGGAACGCTTATATTGCGTTTCGCACGGAAGTCCTGACGCCGGTTGAAAGCCAATCAGTGAAATCGCAAATCATGCAGCAGATGACCAAAGGCTACCTGGTATTTGATCTCGAAGCCGGACGTCCGCTTCAAAAGGAAACCGAGTGGGACGAAACCGTCCAAGGCTTCCAAGGACCCGATAGCTATCTGCAGTACATTGCGAGGATGACCGAAAAACTGGTCGACGGCTCTGAGGACCTGGGAACTTCCAATTCGACTTTATTGTCCCCCCTGAACTCGGAAGTTGCTGACAAAAACCTCGAAATCAAAACCAGAGACGGAAAACCGCTGATGAGGAAGTAGGGGACAGTTTTCGTTGTTCGGTTTTCGTTGTTCGGTTTTCGTTGTTCAGTTTTCGTTGTTCGGTTTTCGTTGTTCGGTCTTCGATGTTCGGTCTTCGATGTTCGGTTTTCGATGTTCGGTTTTCGGTCTTCGTTGATCCGTCTTCGGTGCTGGGTGCTTGAGGCCGTGTTTAGGAACGCGGGAAAACAACTTCCGTATTTCTCAAAATACAATTTGTTCCCCCTCTCCTTCGCCCTTCGACGTTCAACATCGAACGGCCAAATGATCTAGAATCGGTGAATGAACCCTCCGACCGCAAACCGGTTTTTGTTCGCGATCTGGCTGTTGTTGACGGCCGGATTGATCGCATACTTGTTGATCGGCACCCACGGTGCGGATCGGAGCGTCGCCAGCCGTACTCTGTTGTTGGGTTTAAATTCCGCGGCGATTGCCGTTCCTCTTGGTGGGTTGCTGGCATGGGTTAGTTTGGGGCGGAATCGTCGGCAATTTGACTTTGGCCGCCACGATTGGTTTGCTGGTGATCCCCGTCTTTTTGCATGTCAGCACTTGGGACGCGGCCTTTGGGAAACTGGGGTGGCTCACGTCAACCGAAGGGCAAGTACTCACCCCGCTGGTCAGCGGCTGGACTGCGGCGGTTTGGATTCACGCGGTCGCGGCAGCCCCTCAAATCGCAATGATTCTGCTGCTGGGGATCTTGACCGGGCAACGCGTTTTTGAAGACCAGGCGTTATTGGAGACCAGCCGATGGGGCGTGTTCTGGAACGTGACGGTCAAGCGGCTTTGGCCGTTGGTCGTCCTGTCGGTGCTCTGGACCACCATCGTTTGCGCCCGGGAGATTGCTGCCACTGACCTCTACCAGATCGGAACGCTGGCCGAGCAGATCTATCTTGGTTACTCACTTGGCCAGTTTACCGCGATGGGCGGAAACTGGACGACAGAACAATTGGCGGCGATGGGAGATTTGAATATCGCCTTGGCCACGGCGATGGTTGCCTGGCTGGCCCTTTCGGCGGCCTGCCTGTTCATGCGATTGAGTGACCTTGAATGGGAATCGAGCGTTCAGCAGCCGTTTCGATTGCGGACGGCCAGCCGAGGTCGCCAAGTGGTCGGCGTGCTGGCGCTGTCGATCCTGATCGGGATCCCATTGATTAATCTGGTGATTCGCTGTTGTTATTTTGTTCAACCGGTCGATGGCGTTCCGACCCCCGGCTACTCGCTGAGCAGTTGCCGGAGACGCTGGGACGAGCCTGTCGCGACTACACCACCGAGTTCACCTGGTCGATCCTGATCGCCGGGACGTCTGCGACGCTGATTCTGGTTCTGGCCGTTGCGGTTTCGTGGAAAGCTCGCCAATCCAGGATCTGGCAATTCCTATTGTGTTGACCTTGGCAATCAGCTGCGCGTTGCCAGGTCCGGCGATCGGGAACCTGGTCACCAAGCTGTTTACGTTGTTCGACACACCAAGCCTTCAGTGGTTGTACAATCGAACCATTGCCGCTCCCGTGTTGGCCAATGCCGGTTTTTGCTGGCCACTGGGTCCACTGATTGTCTGGTTCGTATTTCGCAAAATTGCTCAGGATGTACTGGAAAGTTCTCGAACCGAAGGGGCAGGGGAACTGGGGCAGTTGCTTCGATTTGGATTACTGGCCAATCTTCCAGCGATCGCGGGCTGCTGGCTGCTGACCTTTGCATTTTGCTTTGGCGAACTTTCGGCTTCCCAGACCGTTCTGCCGCCGGGCATGGATACGGTGCCGCGTTTAATGCTGGGATTGCTGCATGCTGGCGTCAACGAAATGACCGCCGCACTCACCATCGTCACCGCTGCTTGCATTTTGCTGATTTCCGGGATCGGCTGGGGGTTAATTCGTTTCGATGGCCGGGTCTGCTTCGGATGGAACCTAGAGCGTGTCTACTTTCAAACGCGAAACGGTGACGCTCCAATGACAATCGCCGCCCAGCAGAAATTGACTAAGATAGAACTCGGTCGGAGAAGCGACCAGAATACTTTTTTGGGTTTGAGACTTTGAAACCGAACACAATGATTTTCCTGCTGTTGCTGCTGTTGAGTCCGGGCATGCTTCTGCGCCGACCATTTGACGCTTGAGGTCGACGGTGCGACGGTTGAATTGGAAGGCGAAATTCTGATCGAAGCCTCGACGAGAGTCTTTACTTCCGCGAAATCGACGGCAAGATCTGGTTTGTCAAACCGGAACAGATCAGGCGCAAGATCGACGACGATTCAGCCGTTCAAGCGATCGGTAAAAAAGAACTGGGCGAGCAACTGCTGGCCGAACTTCCTGACGGCTTTCGGATTTTTGAGACCAAGCACTACGTAATCGCCTATCAGAACGAACTGGCATTCGCTCGCTGGATCGGTGGGTTATACGAAAGTCGACTTTACCGGGCGTTCGAGGGTTTCTGGAAAAAGAAGAAACTCTCACTCGACGAACCCGAGTTTCCGTTGGTCGCCATTATTTTTGGCTCGCGGGCCCAATACGACCAACACGTAACACGGGAATTGGGTGCCGGCCAAACCATGGTGGCCTATTACAACCTGCAAACCAACCGGGTCACGATGTACGATTTGACGGCGGACTTGCGAAACCCCAACCAGCCGCTCAACGACCGGAAGATCGACCAGATTCTGCAGACGCCGTCAGCGATTCCGATGGTGGCGACGATCATCCACGAAGGCACCCACCAGCTGATGTTCAATCGCGGGATTCAGACCCGGTTTGCCGAATCACCGCTGTGGTTGAACGAGGGCCTGGCGATCTATTTTGAGACTCCCAACCTCCGATCGAAACGAGGCTGGCAAACCCCTGGCTTGGTCAACGACGATCGGCTGTTCACCTTTCGCAACTTTTATCCCCGCCGCGCTGCCAATTCGCTCGCAGAAATGATCAAGTCCGACGAGCGATTGCGAAACCAGGAAACAGCACTCGACGCGTACTCTGAAGCCTGGGCGTTTAATCACTTCCTGCTGAACAAACACAGCGAGACTTATGTTGAGTACCTGAAATTCATGTCGGAAAAAAAAGTCCTCGTCGAAGACTCACCGACCACACGGCTCGCCGATTTTCAACGATTTTTCGGGGACGATCTACGCAGCCTGGAGGATGACTTCATCGAATACCTTCTCAATCTGAGGTAGGACTTGGTTGCCAACCCACGTTGCGGCAAGTTATCATTTGAGTCTGCCAGACGAATCAAATCAAACAATGGAGCAATAATGCCCACCCCCAAAAACAGTCCCAGTCGCCGTAAATTCATTTCGAGTTCTGCTCAAATTGCCGCCGCAGGCACCGTCGGAGCCGTATCGCTTCCGAACATCGCCTGGGGTTACCACAACAGCGTCAATGACACGTTGAAAATCGGTCTGGTTGGTTGTGGCGGCCGCGGTACGGGAGCCGTTTTGAATGCCTGCAACGCCGATTCCAATGTCGAGGTCTCCGCCTTGGCTGATGCGTTCGTCGACCGGATCGACAGCTGCCATAAGAACCTGACCAAACAGATTCCCGACAAACTCAAGGTCGAACAGGACCACATGTTTACCGGGATCGATTGCCACGAAAACTCTGCCGCCACCGATGTTGACGTGGTTCTGCTGGCAACGCCTCCCCACTTTCGACCCGCCCAACTCAAAGCCGCCATTGACGCCAACAAACATGTCTTCTGCGAGAAACCCGTCGGGGTCGATGTCCCGGGTGTGAAATCCGTGATGGAGTCCTGCGAAATTGCCAAAGGCAAAGGCCTGAGTGTCGTTTCCGGTTTGTGTTGGCGTTACGACCTCGGCGTCACTGATATCATCAGCCGAATCAAGGATGGAGCGATTGGCGACATCAAGATGATCCAGGAAAATTATTTGACCGGAACCCTCTGGCACCGTGGTGACAAACCGGAATGGAGCCCACTGGAGTACCAACTGCGCAACTGGCTGTACTACACCTGGCTATCGGGTGACCACATCGCCGAGCAACACATTCACTCACTGGATAAATCGCTCTGGTTGATGGACGACAAACCGCCGGTCAGTTGCTACGCTTCCGGTGGTCGACTGGTCCGCACCAATGAAAAATGGGGCAACGTCTACGACCATTTCGCTTGCGTCTTCGAATGGGAAGACAGCGACGTAAAGACGTTTTCGCATTGCCGCCAAATGGCTGGCTGCTTTAACGACACCGAGGACTACGTGGTTGGTACCAAGGGTTCGGCCAAGGTGCTGAAGTTCGAAATCACAAACGAAGACGGCAAGCAGAGCCTCAAGCAACAGGGCAAGCCCAGCATGTATGATGTCGAGCACCAGTACCTGTTCCGCAGCATTCGCAATGGTGAACCCATCAACAACGGCCAGTACATGAGCTACAGTACGCTGATGGCGATCATGGGCCGCGAAGCCGCTTACACCGGCAAAAAATTGACTTGGGACAAATTCATGCAATCCGAAGAACGCCTGGGTCCGAAAGATTATTCCGATGTCAATTACAAACCGCTCGGTGTTCGCAAACCGGGCGCTGAGTGGTAAACCAGGCGACAGCAAACTGCGGCGACTGCGACAAGTCGGTCGAGACATTTGCTGACTGGGTAAGCGACGCCACGACGATGGATAGCGGCTATTTCGATAGCCGCTTTTTTTGTGCCCGCACGTCCGGTAACCTGTGGTGGCGGTACCGTGCGGGCTTGGTGTTGCGTTCCAATCCTGTTTTGGAAAATGACTCGATCCTGCTGACAGCCAATTCCTATCCATCCCCATCGGTCAACAAAACATCATGTCCAAGAAATCTGGAATCTATTACAGCGATTACCTGCAGTTGGACAAAATCATCGATGCCCAGGAATTGGAAAGCGCCAAGACCGGCAAGCCGGCTCACGACGAAATGCTGTTTATTATTACGCACCAGGCCTATGAGTTATGGTTCAAACAGATCCTGCACGAACTGGATTCCGTGGTCGATTTTTTTGATGACCCGGTCGTCGAAGATAAAGACATGGGCGTGATTCTGCATCGGCTGGCACGAGTCAAATCGATTCAACGCGTGCTGATCCAGCAGATTGATATCATCGAGACATTGACGCCGCTGGATTTTCTCGAGTTTCGTGACTTGCTGGTTCCAGCTTCCGGGTTCCAAAGCATTCAATTCAAGAAAATTGAAATTACGCTGGGAATCAAAAGAGAACATCGGATTGCGGCGGATCGAGAATTTTTTCACTCACGGTTAACGGACGAAGACCGGGCCGAACTCGAACGAGCGGAGGCTCAGCCCAGCCTGCTGGAATTGACTGACCGCTGGCTCAACCGCATGCCTTTCCTGGAATTTGGTGAATTTGATTTCTGGGGAGAATACGAGCAAGCCGTCGAAAAGATGCTGGCGTCGGACACGGAAATCATCGAGAACAATCCGACTCTGAGCGACCGGGAAAAACAGTTTCAGTTGAATGACCTGGAAGGAACGCGAGTCCGATTTCAGTCGTTGCTGGACGAATCGAAATTTGAATCGTTAAGAGAGCAGGGTGAGTTTCGACTGTCGCATCAGGGTTTCCTGGCGGCATTGTTTATTCACCTTTATCGTGATGAACCCATGCTTTATACCCCGTTTCGTTACCTGACGTTGCTGGTTGACATCGATGAACTGTTTACCAACTGGCGACAGCGCCATGCCGTGATGGTCCAGCGGATGCTGGGAATGAAAATCGGCACCGGTGGGTCCTCAGGGCATGATTACTTGAGTGCGACGACCAGACAAAATCGAGTTTTCCTTGATCTCTATAATTTATCAACGTTTCTGATCCCCAAACCGGATCGCCCCCAATTGCCTGCGAAATTACGTCAGGCACTCGGGTTCTTTTTTCGTTGAAACGGGATGCCAAAAAAACAAGCACCAAATGGTAAAAACTGAACGCCAAAAATCAAACGCGAAAAACTGGTGTTCGAAAGTTTGAAATTCGCAGCAAAACTCAACAGCTCCACAGCTAATTTGCGCATCGCCACTGGCTTGACTGCTCCTATTCAACACCACCCGATCGCCTCAATCCAAATCGACAGCGTTCAATTTTTCCTTCACCAATCTCTCGGCCAATTCGAAGTCAATCTCGCTGATTTTTGATTTGCCCTCGGTCAGCTCGATCAAAATTTGCTGCTGAATCTGACCTCGTTCGTAGGCTTGGGCGTAGGGAATCAAGTGGAACATCACCATGGAGTAGCGGGGAACGAAGCGGTCAGGGAAACGCTTTTCCAGTTCAAAACCAACCAATTTTTTCAGTTGAAACTGGGGATCGGCAACGCTTTCTCGCATCGTGATGTAGTTTTCCAAAGCCATTTCCGCGATCGCGTGGGCGTTGGGCCTGCGAATGGCGTCGAATTCGGGCAAGACCCGCCCCCAGTCCTGTTCGTATTTATCCAGCAATCGGATCAGTTCCGAACAATCCTCGAATCCGGAATTCATTCCCTGACCGTGAAATGGAACAATCGCGTGTGCGGCGTCACCAAGAATCAGCACGTTATCTTTGTGAAACCACGGTGAGCAACGCAGCGTCCCCAACGGCCCCTGGGGATGCTTGAAAAAATCTTCCTGCAAATCGGGAATCAATGCCATTGCATCAGGGAACTCGGTTTCAAAAAAACGCTGTAAGTTTTCGGGATCGGCAATCGATTCAAAACTTGGGTTCCCCGTCTTGGGCAGAAACAGCGTGACGGTAAAGCTGCCGTCCTGGTTGGGCAGTGCGATCAACATAAACCCACCTCGCGGCCAGATATGCAGGGCCTCCCGTTCGATTTGATAACTGCCGCTTGGGCCGGGTGGAATCTCCAGCTCCTTGTAATCGTGCTCGAGAAACTCCGACCGACTGTCCCCGTGGATCACCGGCATCAGGGCTCGTCGCACCCTCGAACCGGCCCCATCGGCACCGATCAACAACTCAAACGGCTCGTCGCGACGAATGCCTTGGCGCTCATCGTGCAGCTGCAAAATCTGATGATCGAAGTCAATTGATTCGCACTGCTGCTGAAAAATCACATTGACCGGTTCGGCCAACTCCGCCGCGGTCATCATCAAACAATTCAGATCGCGACGTGAGACCGAATAAATGACTTCATGGGCTCGCTGACCATAGGGACTGAACTCCGTCTCACCGTTTTTGAAGTGCAACATTCGGCCCCGCATCGGAATCAGCAGTTTTTCAACCTCTTCCATCAACCCGGCTTGCCGCAAGGCATGAATCCCCCGGGACGAAAGCGCAAGATTAATCGACCGGCCCGCGTCGACCTCTCTGCCACGCATGTCCGGTCGACGTTCGAAAATGGTGACCTCGTAACCGCGTTTGCCGAGCAACACCGCAAGCAATGAGCCGACCAGTCCGGCGCCAGCAATCGTAATTTTTTTGGGAGCAGTCAAGGCATTTCCTTTGGGCCGGGGAGCTGCTAAGACGACAGGCAAGCTTGCAGCGTGGTGACGAAGTTCCAGATTTCTTCGAACGTGTTGTAGAGCGGTACGGGTGCGGCCCGGATCACATTGGGCTCGCGCCAGTCCGTCCGGATACCTGCGGATTCGAGTTGCTGATAGATTTGTTTTCCATCGACGCCCGCGAAGTTGATTTCCAGGGACAGCTGACATCCGGACTGGGATTGGGGAGTGATCACGCTCACCCGATCGCCCAGACAACTGCTCAGACTTTCCCGGAAAAACTGGCCCATCGCAACCGATTTCCTGCGCAGCGGTTTCATCCAGCCAGCATTTGCGAAAACGTCCATCGAGGCCCGAATTGCGGCAAGCGACAGGATCGGCGGATTGCTTAACTGCCAACCGTCGGCACTGGGAATCGGGACGAATTTTCCATCCATCAGGAATCGGCTGTCCGGATCGTGCCCCCACCACCCAGCCAGCCGATCCAACCGCGTATTGGTCGCGTGTCGACGATGGATGTAACAACCGGAAATCGAGCCGGGCCCCGAGTTCAGATACTTGTAGCTGCACCACGCCGCAAAATCGACGTCCCAGTCATGCAAATCCAGTTCGATGTTTCCGGTTGCGTGGGCCAAATCAAAACCGACCCGAATATCGTACCGATGGGCCGTCTCGGTGATCGTTTTCATGTCGAAAACCTGCCCGGTGTAATATTGGACTCCCGGCAGCAGGACCAGCGCGAGAGAGCCAGCGTGTTCCTCAATCGTCGTACAGACCTGATCCGTCGTGATTAACTGCTGACCGGGCTCGGGAGCGACTCGTATCAAAGTTTGATCGGGATCCAGGCCGTGCCATCTGGCCTGCGATTCGACCGCATTTTGATCGGAAGGAAACGCATGATCTTCCAGCAAAATTTTATATTTCGTTTTCGTGGGACGATAAAACGTGGCCATCATCAGATGCAGATTCACAGTCAACGTGTTCATCACCACGACTTCTTCGGCAGCAGCCCCGACCAGCTTCGCCATTGAATGGCCCAGCTGTTCGTGATAGGAAACCCAGGGATACTCACCTTCAAAATGTCCGCGAACCCCAAGATCTTTCCATTGATCCAGCTCCCGGTTGAGATAGTCCCTGGTAATTCGCGGCATCAAACCAAGCGAGTTGCCGACGAAATAGACGTCTGTTTTTCCAGCGGTAACGGGGATGTGAAACTGATTCCGCAGTCCCTGCAATGGATCGGATTGGTCGAGTTTTCGGGCTGCGTCGAGAGACATGGGCGATTTAGTTTTCGTTTTTCAGTTTTTGGGACGCGACTTTCCAGACGATCGGCCTTGAGGGGGCGGCGTCGCTGCTGAACGCGGGGAATTGCAAACTCAATCCGTACAACCCATCCCCCAACTGGTCGTCAACAAATACCATTTCGGTAATCGTTTTATCCTGCCAGGTTTGCTCAGTAATCGAGTGAGATTCTTCTTTGACGTTCCAGAACAGATGGTGATTCGTCAACAGGCCATCGTCGTACATCCGATCGACCGACGGCAGATCCACTAACAAGTGCCGGACCCCCAGTTTGACAATCGCTTGCATCGCTTCGACGGTTAAGAATGCGGGTTGATTTTGCTCGGTGTAAGCCCGCGACTTTTTGACGGGATCGTTGGGAAGCGTGCGAATGATCAACGCATCCGGTTTCAATTCAGCGAAACGGGCAACCGCTTGTCCGATTTGTGACCCCAGCACCACCCGGTCCACGGCTTCCAGCGGTGGCCGATACGTCTCGGTGACTTGAGCCGATCGAACCGGTTGGACCGTGATCAAAACGGCCAGAACAAACGGTCTGGTTGTGGCATGCCCGATCCAGATTTCGTCGTCGACAATGTGGCCCACCGTTTCGGTGTGGGTGCCGTTGCAATGGGGAACCAGCTCCACCACATCGACGTTGCAGCTGCCGCCAATTGCCGTTCGACCCACGAATCCACCCAATTGAAGAGGCTTTCGTTTGGCTTTACTTGCCCCGAAATGATTGGGCTGGGGTCCGTCAAAATCCAATTCGATGCCGATCGAATGAAACGCATCATCGACCGCAACGAATGACTGTCCTTGATGTTCGAAAGTCAGGCTCATTTTCATTTTTTTCGCAAACGACTGGAATCCAATCCATTAGAGACGCATCAGAATCGCCTTGAAAGACCACGAACACAACGATTTGCTGCTGGCGATGGATCAACCGCTGCATTCTGGAATTTATCTGTTAAATTGAACGACAGAATATTTCTGTAAGGATTTGAAAAGACAGGGACATGGATCTTTCACTTACCGGCCGCCGAGCTGTCGTTTGCGGAAGCAGCCAAGGCATCGGCCGAGCAATCGCCGTCGAACTTGCGGCTTTGGGGGCCGACATCACACTGATCGCAAGAAATCCCGAGCGACTGGAAGCCGTCGCCAGGGAACTGGCCACCGATTCGGGACAGAAACACGAAATGATCGTGGCGGACTTTATTGATCCCAATCAGGTTCAGGCAGGGATTGAGGAATTTGTCGCCAAGAAAAAATCAGCTGACATCCTGATCAACAACACGGGCGGCCCCCCGGCGGGGCTGGCGATCGATTCTGATGTCGTCGAATTCATGGATGCATTCAAAAGCCACCTGATCTGCAACCAGATTTTGACCCAGGCTTTAGTGCCCGGCATGAAGCGAAAACAGTTCGGACGAATCATCAACGTGATTTCCGTTTCGGTAAAACAGCCCGTTCCAGGACTGGGGGTCTCCAATACGATTCGCGGCGCCGTTGCCAACTGGGCCAAAACGCTGTCCGTGGAACTGGCACCGTTTGGTATCACCGTCAACAACGTGCTGCCGGGGTTGACCAGGACGACGCGACTGGACAACTTGATCGCTTCCACGGCAAAAACCACCGGTCGGTCAATCGAGGATGTTACCCGAGAATTCGAGTCGACCGTGCCGGCGGGAAGATTTGCGGTGGCGAAGGAAATCGGCGCGGCGGCCGCGTTTCTGGCAACGCCCGCAGCCGCCTACATTAACGGCATCAACCTGCCGGTCGATGGCGGTCGCACGTCTTCGCTGTAGCCAAACTCCCGAGTCAACGTCGGCTCGGTTTGCCCCATTCGCATGGCCCTGTTCAGTCACTGGAAACAAACATGATCTGTGTTGTTGCTACCATCCAAATCAAAACTGGTCGCCGTGCGGAATTCCTGCAGGTGTTTAACGCCAATGTACCGGCCGTCCTGGCCGAACAGGGCTGTCTCGAATACGTCCCGACGATCGACATTGATGCTGAACTGGGAGCTCAAATCATGGACGAAAACGAAGTCGTTGTCATCGAAAAATGGGAGTCGATTTCCGCTCTCCAAGACCATCTCAAAGTCGCCGCACATGCTGGCCTACCGCGAGCAGGTAAAAGAAATGGTCGACAGCGTCCTGCTGAAAGTCCTGCAACCGGCCGGTGCTTGAATCATGCCAGCTACATTTCGCCTGCCTCTTTTGCACGACCACCACACGCACCCGCTGCTGTACGCTGCGTTCGGACAAGCGGTTTCGCTGTTGGATGTTGAAACAAAATCGACGGCGAACGAATTGATCCAGTTTGAAAAAGAGCAAGCAAGCTCGCCGATCGTGATTGCTTCGGGATGGCGTAGCAATCTGTTCGACTGGACCGATCAAGAACTGGAACAACTGCCGCCGGTCGCAATTTTTAATATTTCGCTGCATTCGCTGAAACTCAATCAGGCAGGAATGGACGTCATCCGCAGCCAATACGGAAACGACGTTGACAATATTCAAAACCAGAATTGGTACGAGGATCATTTTCGGATCGTCCTGAACTGGTTCGCCAGCCTCTACGCTTCGAAACAGGCTTTGATCGAGTTTTACGCGCAGCTGATGAAGCTGGGAGTCTATTCCGCGGAAGAAATGCTGTTGATGGGTGAGCAGGAAATCAACTACTTCGAGGCCGCGGGGTTGAGCGATCGCACCAGGTTCTGGGCGTCGCCCGATGATTTCGAGGCCCTTTCAACCGAGGCAAAATCGAAAGTCCATGGTTTGAAACTATTTACCGACGGCGCCTTTGGGGCACGGACCGCAGCCGTCAATCGTCCGTTTTTGGGCAAACCCGACAACCCGCCTAATTTCGGCGTGCTGCTATATTCGGATGAAGATCTCGACAGGGTGGTCGGTCAATGCCTCGATACGGACAAGTCACTTGCCATCCATGCGATTGGCGATCGGGCCATCGAACAAACGATTTCAACACTTGAAAATCACTCGGAACGGGTGCGTGCGGTTCCCTCAGTGCGAATTGAACACGCCCAGTTAATCGACGGCACGATGGCCAAACGCGCAAAAGAGCTCGGTTTGATTCTATCGATGCAGCCCAATTTCAATGCCGACTCCGTGGACTACACCGACCGTCTGGATTCCCAGTATTGCCAATCCAACAACCCGTTTCGAATGTTGATCGACGATTACGGATTTGAACCGGGTAGCGATCTCGTGTTGGGCAGCGACGGGATGCCCCACGGCGCCGAATTTGCTTTACAACAATCGCTGTTTCCTTCGGTCGCTGCTCAGAAGTTGACGCTCGATGAATTTCGCGCCGGTTACTGTCTCGACGATGAAACGCAAGGAACGCTGGAGGTCGAGATCAAAAACGGAGTTGTTGCGGCAGCGGTTCGCCGCGTTTAGAGCGCGAAAGTCTTTGCCGCCGACCCGAAACCACCCGCGGAAATTCCACATCGCAGTCCTCCGCCGTTGGGTGAGGCAAAAAAAGAGGCCTCCCCCTTTGCTCTAATCCGAATAGTTTTCGCCGGCAATCACGAATACGCGGCCGGTCTTGGGACCCCGAATGCTGGCCCAGGCACTGGTCAACAGAAAATCAACATGGCCGTCGCCATCGACATCGCCGATCCCGACGGCGTCAAATCCAAATGTGTCATCGGCCTGAGTACAGGTCCAACTGTCGATTTCTTTGCCTGTGGCACCGTCGTGCAGCGAGCATCGCCCACCGGACCGGGCACCCGTTCGATTTTGCCAGGCTCCGATGATCAAGTCACCAATTCCATCTCCATTGACGTCACCGGCGTCACTGGGAGAAGTGCCGAATCCTTCACCCGGCTGGGTTCCCTCGATCGAATAAAGTTGCTTTCCATCCACACCACTGCAAACGACGATTTTTCCGGCACCCGGTGCCGTGGTGCCGTCGCTGAAATCGGACGCATAGATATCCATCGTTCCGTCTTGGTCGATATCCCCCGGAAACGAGAGAAACATCTGCCCCAGATTGACGCTCTTGCCGTCGCCTTGAATCACGAATTTGTATTTCGCCACGCCTTGTTCGATCTCAAAAACGTAAACCAATCCGCCTTGATTGATCCCCGCATCCTGGGCCCCGACCGCCAACAGAATCTTGCCATCACGATTCGAGCAGGCGACCGCACTACCGAATTTGTCTCCCCTTTTCTCGCCATTGATTTGAAACAGCAATTTGCCCGTCTGTCCGGAAAATGCAAAACAGGCTCCGCTACTTTGTTCATCGCCATTGGCCGTCATTGCCGTTACCAGCACGTCGTCGTGGGAATCTCCGTCGATATCGCCCAGGCCGCAAGTCTTGTATCCGAATTTTCCACCGCCCTTGGGGGCGGACAGTTTCTTGATCAGTGCTCCGCCGGCTCCCGAATAAATGTAGGCAGCGCCGCCATTGGGACCGTCCGGCGCTCCCACCAGGACATCGGGAACCGAATCCTGATTGACGTCGCCGGCGGATGACGCGCCATTACCCAGACGTTCCTGCTGCGTCCCGACATGAGCAAACAGCAACTCGGCGGACTTGCCCGAATAAACATAGATCTTCCCGTTTCCACTTTGATGAGAGGGCGCGGTGGTGACGAAATCCAACACGCCGTCGCCATCCACATCCCCCACGAGCCGGGCGATCCAACCGAACTCGTCTCCCGCAGCTTCACCCAGCCAACGGTGAATGACCCGAGCCTCCTCGACAAACAGTTTTTCGTTTTCGCGAAGTTTCTTGAGCATTCCGACGAATTCCGGCTCGGACCGGATCGCTTCAAAATCGGCGTCGTTGGCCAGTTGGTCGACGTTGTTGTACCCGGTCGAAAAAGCCAGCTCGATTTCGCGAATCGCATCGCTCGATTTACCCAGCTTGGCAAACGAACACGCCAGGTTGTAGGAAATCCCGGGGATTTGCTGCGGCGATTTTTTCGCTGCCTCAAATGCCTCGACCGCAGGTTCATACTTGCCCTGCAAATGTTGCGCGTAACCGAGCAAGTACCAACCGCGGTAGTTTTGGGGCTCCGCCTCGACGATTTTTTCCAGCGATTGCTCGGCCGCCGCATAGTTCGCCTGGCCAATCAGACGACTAGCCGCTTGCAGTTTGGGGTCCGGATTTTGGGCCACCACGTTCCCTATCAGCAACAGGAAACAGGCCAAAGCCAGCATGATTCGCGACATCGTGTTCGAACTCCAGGAATCAGTTGCGGGAAAGTCTCGAATTCACGATACCGCAAGCCGGGCGCGAATCAAAGGTGCGCAACCACAAATTGCCGTTTGGATGGATACGGAGATTCGCCCGTTCCGCAGTTCAAACCGCCCGAAAGCGGCGCACAACGATTTTCAAGGCCAGCTCAACGATAATTAAAAGCGGAAGCCGAATCTCAGGTTTTGATCAAATCAGCTACTTTTTTTTTGATCGTCGAACCCTCGGCTGACTGCTGTACCTCAAAACCCGCCTCGTTAAGTTGCTTCCGAATCGCGTCGGATTTTGCGTAGTCTTTGGCGGCCTTGGCGGCATCCATTTCGGTGCATAATCCCAAAGCTTCGTCGACCGTCATCGCCCCTTCTTCCTCGACGAAAAATGGTTCGTCAACGACACCTGCGAGTCCTTCACCGATCGGTGCGACCGACAATACCGAATTCATTTTGCGCCAAACGCCAAGCGACTCTTTCGGATTTGGATGGGCACCTTTGATCCACGGATGCATCACGCCGAGGGCACCGGAAATATTCAGATCGTTGGCCAACGCTTCGGCGAATTTTTGCAGCACGGGATGAGCAAGATCGACATCCTCGAGTTCGCCGCCGGTCTTCTTCTTCCAGACGTTGCCGGAAGTTAATCAGATCGCGGATGATTGCCTGACGCGAATCGAGCAATCCCTTCGATCGTGAAATTCATATTTTGCCGGTAATGGGATTTGATCAACTCGTAACGCAACACCGACGGGATGAACTTGATTCCGCACGGCTGGCCATTTCGTCATCCAGGACTTTGCCTTCGAAGACATCCCGGCCGTGTAAAAGTTGCCCTTTGATTTCGACATCTTTTCGCCTTCGACGAACAGGAACCGCGCGTGAATCCAGAAGTTGGCAAAACGATCTTTCGCCCGTGGCCCCACAGGACTGGGCGATTTCGCATTCATGATGCGGAAAGATCAGGTCTTCGCCGCCGGTATGAATGTCGATCACGTCGCGAACCCAGCAATTTCCCGGGCCATCACGCTGCATTCAATATGCCAGCCCGGATAGCCGACGCCCCACGGCGAATCCCATTTCATGATGTGATGATCATCGGGTTTCCACAGCATGAAATCGGCCGGATGTTTCTTCATTGATCTGATTGGATTCGTCGACACGCGACCGCCAGCACCGCTTTGAATTTTTTCCAGCGTGTTGCCGCTCAGCCGACCGTATTCGGGAAAGCTCTCCACGCTGTAGTAGACGACGCCGTCGTCGGCAACGTAGGCGTGCCCCTTGTCGATCAGACTGTTGGATCATGTCCTGCATGCCCTGGATATGGTCGGTTGCCGTGGGAACGCGCTGCGGGAATTCGTAAGCAATCTTGTAAGCCAGTCTCCGCGCGTCTTCCATGAACGCCTCGGTGTAATAACTCGGCGATCTGATAAGGATCATTCGGATTTTCGATCGCGCCTTCGGGAACGCGGCCCGATTTCTTGTTTTCCTTGACGCGGTTGGCGGCCTCCATCATTTTGTCGGCTTCACCTTCGACCATGTGGCCGACGTCGGTGATGTTCATCACGTGCTGGACCTCGATAGCCGACCAGTTCCAGCGATCGCCGCAGCAGATCGCCAAACAGAAACGAACGAAAATTGCCGATGTGGGCGAAGTCATAAACCGTCGGTCCACAACTGTACATCTTCACGACGCCCGGCTCGATCGATTTGAATTCTTCAAGTTGATTGGTCAGCGAGTTGTAAAACTGAATTTTCATTGGGGCGAATCAATCGGTTGGTGATCGGCAGATACGGTATACGCGTTAAACTTCCAGCCCCAAATCTACCCAATAACCGCGATTTGACTCAAGCCAGATGTTGCGGGATGGGAATCCGCAGCGGGTCGGATCGTGTTCCGTTCCAAGCTCCAGAGAGTGGCAAAAGAACACAATGGGTTTCAATGTTTTTGCCAGAAAGCCACGATAATTGGAAGAAAAACCTGTTCACCTGTCGAGCCAACGGAAAAACACCGCTAAATCATCGTGGTAGCCCAGTCACATCCCAGATTTCATACAGCCACGGATGGACCCAAGGATTATCGTTGGCGTACGTCGCGGACAGAATACTTAGCAGCAGCAACAGGTAACAAATTGCTTTCCCGGTTTTGGAAGCCGCCAGCCAGTCGACCACCGGCAGCATCGAAACCAGCCAAATCGGCGTCAGCCAAATGGCCCAGCGCAACACGCAACTCACGCCTCCATAATTTCGATCAATCGCTGGTCGGGTGATGTAGAAAGCCACGACGACGACCGATAGCAGCAGAGCCATTCCGCCCAGCCAACGCATTGGAAACCGGCCGGCCAATTTAGCGCCGAATAACAGCGCGATCATCCCAGCCAGGCTTAACAGCCAAATGGGGGTCAAAGAGAAGATTCCGTGATGCCCGAACAGCACATGAAAGGTATAAAGTTCGACCGATTCCTGGCCTCGATCGACTTCCGATTTGGCCTCGTTATTCTTCGAAAGCCAGTAACTCCCGAGATAATCGTACCAGTTATCCCATTGGCGGATCTCGAATTTCGAAGGCTCCGACCGGACGACCGCAAACTGCCGCGCCGAAACCTGATCTCGCACGACCCACCGCTGCAGATCGTCAGGCGTTCCTGGCCAGCTTCCGGTTTCGACCTTGGGCAATTGCAACTCGGCATACGGTTTCGCTTGATCGCGGATTTCGGCCGGTAGAATTCCGTCATCCAATTGCTTAACGAAATCACCCTCGACCGTTGCCACGACCGCCCCATCGCTCCGATGCGCGTAAGCCGGACGCCAATCCTGGTGGGCTGCAAAATTCGCCGCAAAATAGGCAGCGGCAACCAACAGCGCGGCGGGGGCAAAACCTAACAGGGTCTTGGCCGGCGATTTTACCAGACAGCAAATTCCGGCCAGGCCCAGAAACGCCAATCCCGGTAGTTCATTGACCACGACCGCTGCCGAAGCCAGGCCAGCCAAAGCAAAATACCACCAGGGCATTTGCTGTTTCCGCCAGATCTCTGAAATCAGGTAAAGCGCCATCATCAAGCAGATCGCCGCGGGCAAATGATTGTTCAACGTCACCGCGAACGTCGATAAATACGTACCAAACCCGGCACAGGCCAGCACGTAGTACCGCGCCCAATCACGAACAGGAACCGAGTTGATCATCCGCGCGACAAACCAGAGGTAGATCAACCAGGGCACCGCGTTCGTAAAAAACAACAAAACACGGACCACCAGCAGCGTGTCCGTTTTGATTTCCCAGCCAGTCAGCGATTTCAGCAGTTTGTATTCCCAGGCAACGATCGTCGGAAACAACGGCGGCTTGCTCGAATAGGTCTTCATCAATCCATTGGCGTCGACATGTTTGACTTTGTCGATCGAGTCCCACCGCAACGCTCCCGGTTCGGAAATCACCTGATCGATTTCATAAGTGTTGTCATCACCAAGCGCACGAATCGTGCACCATCGACTGCGATCATTGGCGCTGAAAAAAAGGCGTGGGATCATCCGCACGGTGATTCTCGACCACCATCACACGCCCCGTGACCGTGGCCAACGAACAGATGATCAGAATCCAGAAGATCGCCCAATGACGTTGGGCGCACCAATTGGGAAGCTCGGCGGGACAGGTTTCCGGGGCGGCACTCATCGGGGCGAATTTATCCGTGCTCGATTCAGTTCAAAAATTTCGGATTGGGTACTTCCAATCTTAATCTAAAACCCAAACACCGGCGGGCCGGCAGTTTGAGCCTGTGTTTTCCCGCCACAACGAATCCAAGGTCGCGGCCAACGAAACCCCTTGCAATGGTTACGAACGACTCAGGACGCAGCACCGTCCGAATCGCCACCGATGCGTTCTGCGATCGAGTAAGGCTCCTTCCGCTCCTGGCCTTTGGCAACGATCAGCTCGGCCAGAAATCCCATGCACAACAGCTGCGCACCCAGCAGCAAGGCCGCCAACGAATACAACACAACGGGTCGCTGGTGCAAGTGGTTGCCAATCGTGGTAAACCGTCATTCGCAATACCCAGTAGATCGCCATCCAGAACAATCCAACCGCGCCTGCCATAAACGACAACAGACCAAATGAGCCGAGCAAATGTTGCGGTCGCTGGTTAAAACCGGTCAGAAAACTGACGGTCAGCAGATCCAGAAAACCCTTGGGCAATCGCGACCATCCGTATTTGGACTTGCCCCGGGTTCTGGGGCGGTGATTCACAGCGACTTCGCCGACTCGGTATCCGTGGGCGGCGGCCAGGACAGGGACAAACCGATGCATTTCGCCGTACAGTTTGACGTCATCAAAAATCTCTCGCCGGTAGACCTTGAAGCCACAGTTGTGATCGTTGAGTTTGACCCCGGTCAGCCAGCCGACCAGTTTGTTGAACACTTTCGAAGGCAAGGTTTTGCCGATCGGATCGTTGCGAACTTCTTTCCAACCGCTGACCAAATCGTACTCATCTGCCCATCTTTTCCAGCAGCTTGGGGACTTCGCTGGGATCGTCCTGAAGATCCGCATCCATCGTGATGATCAACTCATGCTGCGCAGATTTTGCTCCAGCACGGAGAGCAGCCGCCTTCCCAAAGTTGCGACGAAACCGAATGGCTTGCACGCGGCTGTCCTGTTCGGCCAACTGCTGCATGACCTGCCAGCTATCGTCCGTCGAACCGTCATCGACGAAAATGATTTCCGTCGGGTAACCCAATTGTTCGACAACGGCAGAAATCTCGGCATGCAGATCTGCGATCGACTGGGATTCGTTGAGATACCGGAATCAGGAAAGAAAGACTGGGCATTTATTTCTGTGGTTGTTGACCGCGACTCCAAACATAGATTGCACCGGAGGTTAGCAGCTCCGCCAAAAGCCAAACCAGCCGAATCACGATGGCCGCGACGACCGCGTCGACCGTGCCGAAACGACTGCCCAGCAAAGGTATCATAACCAATTCCCGGACGCCGATGCCGCCCGGCAACAACGAGACAAATCCGGCGACGGTGGCCAGCGTAACGCAGGCCAGGGTCAACGGGTAATCTGCCATCGTGACATCGGTCCCACCGATTCCATACAACACCAACCATAAACTGAAACCATTCAGACACCAGCCGACTGTCATCACGCCCCAGCCGAACATCATCGTCGGCCAGCCCAGGCCGGCAAGCATTTTGGCCGCGTTTTGCCCCCTGGCAACACCCAATCTTTTCGCGATCCGCTGAAATACGGCGGGGACGGTCAAACTGCCGGCCACGATCGTCATGATGGCCGCGGCGATCAACAGCGTCGTTTGCTGCCGAAACAGCACCACCAATCAGCAGGCAGCCAATCGCTGCACCGACAAACAGCCACGTCAGTGTCTCGACAAACACGCTGGCCGCCGCCGGAGCGGTTTTGACCTGGTCACCACGTACCATGTCTGTTCGAATCACGACCACCATCGCCTTGCCCGGTACGTATTTCCCCAGCTGGCTGGCAAAAAACGCCAGCATGTTTCGAAATCGGAGCGTGTTGTCCCAAAGACAACAGGACGCGATGCCAAAACGACCACGAAAAAACCATCGTGAGCATGTAGACGCCAATCGCGGCAATCCACCAAGTCCAGTGAACATGGGCGAAATTAAAATCGCTTTGCCCCAACTGTTGTGAAGTTTTGATGCCAGTGTAGATGATCGCCGCGACGACGGAGGCAGCCACCAATACACGAAACAGCAACAAACCCTTCTGTTTGAAACGCGCATCGGTGGGTTGAAGCGAATCTGACAAGCTTGGCTAGTCCGGGTGACTGACTCGGGCGTTTGTGGCGGACACGGGCGTTTGCCGGGCGTTCGCAAAATGTGGCCCTCAGCTTAACCCGAATCCAGCCAGCATGAGAATGCTGAATGGGCGAGAAAGTTGCGTTGCCAGTTAAGTTTTGCGTTGGGAATTGCTTGGGAACTTACCCAACTTCCCGATCGCGAGATGCGAAACTTGGAGCTCGGACCTCGCGAACGCCGGAACATCGGACAAGCGGAATGCGGTTCGGTGCGGTTCAAAGCGTTTCACAACTTGATCCAAAATGGTAGCACTCTGACAAAAATCAAAATCTGGTATCGCTATTTACCCTGTTGCCATAAAATGTCTAACATATCGAGTTATTCATGCTTTATGGAAAGGTGGAGCAGGCCCATGAAAGGAATAATGGTACCGCTGCTGACGCTTTGGATGACCGGGATGGTCATCGGTCAACAGCCCAGAAACACAGACCAGTTCGGAAATCCGAATTCGGGTCAGTCCGTATTATCGAACTACGGCGCGGGGTCTCAGGACAATCGCAACGATCCGGCTTTATACAATCAGATTGGCCCGCTCGATCTGGTGCTCGATGACAACCTGATTGCCGATTTTCGTCGCATCGGTCAAATTACCGCCGATATCGAGCCCCGTGACAAAGTTAACGGAATCATTTTCAAATTCGATGGCAACAACCGAGCTCGGATCTGCTTTCGACGCTAGAGCCAGTCGCCAAACAGGGCGAAGCCCTGTATTTCGAATTGGACGACTGGGATCTCCAAACAATTAAAACGCGCGGCCTGCAATACAAGTACAGCAGCGTCGAGCGAGCCGCGGTACGCGAAAGTAGTCGTGAATTATCGCCGCTCCGGTTCGCAACCGGGTGAAGCCACTGCTGGATTATTTCCCAACCCATCCCCGGCATATGGTTCCGATTTTGTCGGTCCCATTCCCCCGTGGGCGTCGGGTGACAGCCTTGGACAGGGCAACACTCCGGTATTGCCTCCCAATCCGGATCGCACCGCCAACAACTTCCCGTCCACCCGATTGGGCAATGACAGTTTCAATTCAGGCAGCAACAACGTCGCGTAAGAAGCAGCGTGCTGCCTCCCAATAATCCGAAATTCATTCGCGACGACCGATTTCAACCGCGCCAACGCCTCGCAAAACCCCGGTTTTCAATCCCCGGACTCGCAACAAGCGGCCAATGGCGGCTTCGGTTACGACTCCAATCAGAACACGCGGTTCGGAATCGGGTCACCGACAATTCGGTCGTCGATTCGAGAAATCAGTTGGCACCGATAAACGCCAACTCGCCGCTGGCTCAGGTCCAACGAGAGCAACAGGCCTTCGAGGCCCGCCAGGCGGCCGCCCTGCAACGCGATCTTGATTTGAAGAAACGAGAACTGGCGATCACGGAAAACGACGAATCGGCTGAAGGAAGAAAAACTGAAGCAACAGGAAATTCAACAGCAGCTCGAATATGAGCAATTCAGAAACAACCTGGCGCGTCGTGACTACAACCGTACCGCGAGCGAACAAAACGGGTTGGGCGGGATTCCTGGTGAGCGGTATGCCGCGAATTACAGCGACCAACTGATCAATGGATATCCAGCTGGGTCGCAGCGAAATCCCTCCAATCTGAATCCGCAACTGGCCGAAAACGCCGCCAACGGGGTACGCAGCCTATACGGCCGCGATTCCCGGCATGAATGACCCCAACAACCCAACCGGAACCGCCGGTGATCAAGTGACGCAACGGCCTCGGGTCTTGGCAGAAGCCAACCGAACGGAAGACAAAACCTGGGGATTGATGTATTTCATGTTGTTGTTTTCGCTCGGATTGAATGTCTATCTGGGCTGGATTTCGCGGGGTTTTTATGTTCGTTACAACGAATTGGCGGACGAACTTGCGTGAGACGTTTACCTCCACGATGTGATCGAAACAGGATGCTGGCATTCAAGCAAAAAATATCGGTCTTTACGAAAAACCGAAAGGTCGGCAGAATAGCCCGCCAAACAAAATTCAAATCCGATTAAAGCATAATTTCAGCGAATGGATTGCTGGTGCCTAACCGAATCAATCACGGCAGCAAAGGAGTGCTGAAAGTGACGAATAAGCGATTGTTCGCGGCTTTTCTCGCCTGCACAATTCTGGGTCTTTTCACCAATTCTGCTTCTGCGCAGACAAAAGTTGCGATCGTAGATATCGGATCGGTCTTCAAGAACCACCCGGAATTTACGCAGCGTCTGGAAGCCCTGAAGCAAGAGGCCGATCAATTCAAATCGAATTCGGTTCAACTGCAACAGCAGTTGATGCAAAAGGCAGAGGTTCTCAAACAATACCAGCCTGGTTCACCAGATTTCAAAAACGCTGGAATCCGATCTCGCCAAGGAATCCGCCGGGATGGAGGTCGAGCAACGCAACAAGATGCGGACGTTGATGCAGCGCGAAGCAGAACTGCATTTTGATACGTACACGGAAGTCAACGACCTGATCGCCCAGTACTGCGACCAACGTCAGATTCAACTGGTCCTGCGCTACAACAGCCAGCAGATGGACCCGAATGAGCCTGCCACGATCATGCAACGAGTCAACGGCTCCATCATTTACTACGCTCCCGACAAAGACATCACGCAGCAGCTCATTGCTCAGCTGATTCAGATGAAAGGCAGCGCCAGTCTCGGTGACCGATGCCTCACGTCGATAGCGTCCTCGTTCGACCTCACCCATCCATTGAAAGTCGGAAACTTGGTCCAGGAAAAACGCCAACAGTCGACCATCGTCAAATCCACTTCCGTTTCCGGATTTGGTTTCTGGAGCGGGCAGGATGTGACGATCGAATTTCGACCAGCGGCTGAAAATACCGGGATCGTTTTTGTCCGTACCGATCTGGCACAATGCTCCACGGATCCCGGCTCTGGTTCAGAATCGGGTGCCCGGTCCACGCCGTACCACGCTGGTCTCCGATGGTTGCGCGGTCGAAATGGTGGAACATGTGATGGCTGCACTGGCGGGTTTGCAGATCGACAATTGCGAAGTGCACGTCGATCGAGCCGAAATGCCGGGCATGGACGGATCTTCGATCGATTTCGTCAACGCCTTGATCGGTGCCGGGCGCGAATTGCAACCTGCAACTCGCGAAGCCGTGTGCGGTGACCGAGTCCCTTCAGGTGGATGACGGAAACTCGATGATCGAAGCCAGCCCCTGTCCTGATGCTGAATTTCAGCTGACCTACCAGTTGAACTATCCAAACGCACCGGCGATCGGCGCATCAGGTATTCTCCCATGCGATCGACACCGATTATTTCGTCACGCAAATCGCTCCGGCGAGAACGTTCCTGCTCCACTCGGAAGCCGAGCAGCTCAAATCTCACGGACTCGGCAAACGCGTGACCTATCAGGATGTACTGGTCTTTGGTGACGACGGCCCCATTGAAAACCAACTGCGGTTTCCCGATGAATGTGCCCGGCACAAAACACTGGACATGATTGGCGATTTTGCCCTTTCAGGAATCGACCTGATCGGAAATTTCACCGCCTCCCGCAGCGGACACCGGCTCAACTCGCAGATGGTGTTTGCTTTAATGCAACATTACCGTATCAATCAACCCGTTCGCCAAACAGCTTGAGAACCGTCCGATGGACACAATTCCTTTCAACGACAAATGCATCCAACGTAAAAATGCGGAACCCCAGCCACCGCGAATTTCGCCGCTCGCGGTGGTCGACTCGCGGGCCCATATCGAAGCCGATGTGGAAATCGGTCCATTTTGCGTCGTGGGACCCACTGCCCGAATCGGCCGAGGGACTCGACTGCACAACAACGTGACGATTCTCGGTGATGTGACCATTGGTGAGGACAACATCATCTCGCCCAATGCCGTGATCGGCGGCGATCCCCAGGATCTGAGCTACCGTGGTTCGGCGACCAAAGTCATCATTGGTCACCGCAACGTCATTCGGGAATGCGTCACGATCAATCGGGCTTCGGAAAAAGAAGAAGGCTACACGCGGGTCGGCAATGATTGTTTCTTCATGGGAAATGTCCATATCGCCCATGATTGTGTCGTTGGCGACAATGTGATCATTGGCCATGGCTCGATGCTGGGCGGACATGTGCATGTCGATCACCATGCCACACTTTCCGGATCGGTCGCCGTCACCCATTATGGTTCCATTGGCTGTTACACGTTCGTCGGCGGTGCCAGTCGCGTCCTGCAGGATATCGCACCCTACATGCTGGCCGATGGAAATCCGGCTCGCCCCCGGTGCATCAATATCGTCGCGCTCAAACGAAATAACTTCGCCCAAAACGTAATCGATGCGCTCAACGATGCCTACCGTTTGCTGTATCGAGCCCGGGTCGGACTGGACGGTGCCCGGGAGATCTTGAACTCCAAGGGTCCCCTGATTCCGGATATTCAACACTTACTCGAACAAATTGCCGTCTCCCAATCCGGCCGACACGGTCGCGGGAGAGAGCAGAGGAGAAAAGCAGCGTGAACAAGTTACGAGTTGCCGTGATCGGTGCAGGTCATTTGGGGAAAATCCACGCCCGTTTACTCGATACCATTGAAAGGTGTCGAACTGGTGGCCGTGGCTGATCCCAGCCCCAGTGCACAGCAACAGATACTGGATCAACTGGACACTCGGACCGTTTGCGATTACCGAAAAATACTGGACGACATCGACGCCGCGGTCGTCGCCACCCCCACGCGAAGCCATTATCGAGATTGCAGTCGAACTGCTCGAACGCGGCATCCATACGCTGATCGAAAAACCGATGACCGATTCGGTCTCCGATGCCCAGCGATTGGTCGACCTGGCCGATCGAAATCACTGCGTGATTCAGGTCGGTCACGTCGAACAATTCAACCCGGCGATCAAAGTCGCCCTCGAAAAAATCGGTCAGCCCAAATTCGTGGTCGCCAACCGAATGAGCGGTTACACGTTTCGCTCGACCGACATCGGCGTCGTTCACGACTTGATGATTCACGACATTGATCTGGTCAATTCGATGTTTACCGGCAAACTGATCGAAACTCGCGCCGTCGGCATGTCCATGTTCGGCCATCACGAAGACTTGGCACAAGCCCGGTTGCAGTTCGATTGCGGTGGCGTCGCCAATCTGACCGCCTCTCGTTGCAGTTTCCAAAACGAACGGTCCCTGCAGATTTTTGGCACCCATGGATATGCCGGCGTCGATTTGGCCGAGAGCAAGGTTACCGTGGTTGAGGTTCCTGGCTGGATCAAGGAACGCCAATACGACCTGCTGGACACCACACCCGAACAACAGGCCTTTATTCGCGAACAGTTGTTCGAAAAGATCCTGCCGAAAACTGAAATCGAGGTGCCTCGCAGCAATGCCATTCTGAGCGAGCAACAGGACTGGATCGCTTCGATCGCCAATCGTGAATCGCCACGCGTCGACGCGGTCCAAGGCACGCAGGCAGTCGAAATCGCACAATCCGTCCTCGATTCACTGGCCGCGCATCGCTGGTCCCAACTCGAAGCCACCAGCACGGGTCCGTTCAGCCTGCTCCCCGATTCGATGCCGGAATTCAGAAAAACTGTGGCAACTCCAGCGGTTCAGCGAGCTGCGTAACGGCCAAACACAGCGATCCACAGAGCTTCGAAACGCTCCTAACTCCGCTTACTGGCTTACCACCTTGGCAGGATATTTTTAACGGGAGGATCGCGGGAAGTACGAAGATCCGTACGCCCGTCAGACTCCTCCGGCGGTGCCTACGCCAAGTCTCGGTCCTCAAACAAGACCAGCGCCAAGAGCATCGCCATCGCTCCGTAAAGCCCCGTATAGATCACCGCCCATGCCAGATAGCTGATCGGTACCAGGCTGTTGGTGTTGATCGCCGCTTGCACGTCAAAGTGATTCAGAACCGGAAATACAATTGCGACCAGCCGGCCGAACACGACCACCGGCTCGAAAGCGGCAAACGACGACTGGACCAACAGCGGGGTCAAATGCCCAAGCACGTAAATTGAAAAACAGATCAGAAAGTTCGCCAAAATTCCAAATCGCGTCGAAATCGCCACGCTGATCGCGACGAAGATCAGCACTTCCAGAAAGCATAAAAACAGTCCCGGGATGATATAGACCGCTTCGGTAAAACATTGGGACCATTCGGCGATGCCCTTGGAGTTTTCCTGGAAATCATAAATCGGTTTGTACGCCACCCAGATATAAAACCACAGACCGAGCACGATGAACATCACCGCCACCGACAACGCGATGCCCGTGAATTTCCCCAGCACAAACTGACGTCGGCCCACCGGTTTGGAAAGCACCGTCAAAGCGGTGCGGCCTTCGATTTCTTCGGCAACCGACTTACTGGCGGCCCAAATGGCCATGAAAATCGCCAACACCCGGATCAGGGTCAGCCCGGAATCCTTGTACATTTTGATGTCTTCGCCGAACGTATTGTACGGAACGTAAATCGTCCCCACGATAAACATCACACCGAGGATCATCACGAGCGAAAATAACGGCTGACTGACCTCCGTCTTGAACGTCGAAAATGCGATCGCGGCCACTTTCGGTGCCAGCGACGCAAAAATCAAATAGAACAGGTAGATCGACAACACGATGATGGCTACAAACGGGATCAGCGTCACCTCGCGATAGACCGGAGCCGTTTGCCAGGTCAGTTTCAGATTGGCCGTCGACCGACCCAGATTATTGACGTACAGCGAATCGATCTGTCCGTGGGGAATCCGACCTCGACCATCGGGACGTTGAAAATACCTAAACGGTGCGGATTCCGAAGACTGGATATCGAGCAGCCGAGCTTCGGGCGTTTCCGGCGTGATCGGCTCCGTCGAAACCTCCAAGCGACGATCCGAATCGAACTCGATGGTTTGCAACTCCGCACCGTCAAACGCAACGGGCAACACATCGCCGGAGTGATTATCGCCGCTGGGTTCGATTTTGAATTCCTTCGAAAAAACGCCGGTGAACGGCAATCGAACCAACGATCGGACGACCCCGTTGGGATCGTCGACAAATTTGATAATCCCAAATCCATTACCAGCGCCGACCGGAATCTCTTTGCCGAACATTTTGAGACTGGTCGGGCCAAGCAGGAATCCGAGAATCGCGAACACCGTCATCGCGATGCAAACCTTGTTCATCCAGGACAGGAATCCCTCGAACACCATGCCCTTGATTTCGCCCGACATCCGCCGGGACATAATGGTCCACACCCCGAAACCCAAAATCAGACAAACGGGGGCTGCAAACAGGAGCGGCACCACCAACACCTGGCCCTGAAAAATCTCAGCGCCCAATCGCCAATAAAGAAAACCAACGAACAATCCCAGGTAAGCCAGCGCCGTTAAAATGCTGACTGCCATTCTCTTCCCGGGTTTCTCGGTCACCGAGTTGATCCCGGAGATACGCTGCATGAAATGAACCTTGATCAGCATCAGGATCACCAGGCCAAACCCAATGGCAATGCCCAATGACATGATCCAAACCGGGGTTAGCCAGTTCGTTATTTTGATACTTTGGGCCAGCAGCAGGGGATCAGATAACATATTTTTTCGGTTCAGGCTTTGGTCAAAGCCGAATTCAAACGGGGAAAGGGCATCCGCGCAAGGGCGAGGAAAGTCGAATGATTCTTAGGATTACGCATATTATGTTCCTAAAGTTCGATTCCTCAAAGGGTATGAACCAGAACAAGATTCGCCGAGGACCCGATCCGAAGTAACTGGAACGATTGAGTCGATTGGGCCCCCCGGATTTCGCCCAACCGACGTCGAAATGACCGGTATTGCATTCGTTACTCGAGATTTGGATGCCTGGATTGGCTACCTGCGGATTTCAAACCCCTCAAAAACACCCAACGGGTCAGATTTCTTGATTTCAACCGATTGGATCTTATCCGACAGCCTGGATTCGATGCTCTGGATAAACTGACTGATTTGCCCGCGGCGGCCCTCAACCACCAACTGAACCTGGCCGTTTGGCAAGTTGGCCACCCAGCCGCTGACGGCATATTGCTTGGCCAGATTGAATGTCTGGTATCGAAATCCGACCCCCTGAACGTGGCCAGAATACAATATCTCCCATCTTTCGTTTGGCATGGGCATTTGAGTGCTTTGTTAATCTCGAACGAAAAACCCCACCGAATGCGTGGCATCGCGGCGGGGCTGGAACAGAGAAGAAGCCTGAGAAATGGGCCTCCCAGTCTGGCGGTGAAACCAGACTTGCACATAATACCAGCCATCGGCGACCTGTCCAACTTTTTGTTCGTCCAGATTCACCATCAAAAATCACCCGCCAGCGCAAACCGATGCCAGACGCACCACAAATTGACGACGCACTTCTGGACCAGTTCCTGACTGCCAGCCAGACTGCCGCGAGAACCGGCGGGGCGATCTTGCTGGAGATGCTGGGAAAAGCCGAGGTTTGGGAGAAAGGGCCGGGCGACCTGGTCACGCAAGCCGATTTTCGTTCGCAGCAGGCCATTCGTGAAACCCTCCTCCAGCAGTTTCCCAATCACCGCTTTCTCGGCGAGGAATCTGAAACGGCAGCCACCGATGATGAGCAGGCCGCGGACTCCAGACTCAACCCGAATGACCTGGAATTCTGCTGGATCGTCGATCCACTCGATGGCACGACAAATTTTGTCCATCAACTGCGATCGTTCTCGGTTTCGATTGCGTTATGCCACCGGGGGCAGGTGATCGCTGGCACGGTCTTCGATCCCACGACGGACGAGTGTTTCTCCGCTGCTTTGGGAAGGGGGGCGACGCTCAATGGCAAACCGATTCGACCGGGTCCATGCCGCAAACTGAACCGAGCCCTGGTGGTCTTCAGTATGACCAGCCAAATCGCCGTCGACGATCCACAAGTCCAACGATTCCTGAACGTGCTCCCCCATGTCTCGACATTTCGGCGACTGGGGTCGGCCGCACTCAACCTGTGTTTTGTCGCATCGGGACGGACCGACGCCTACTGGGCCACCACTCTGAAAATCTGGGACGTTGCCGCGGGCTGGCTGATTGCCACCGAAGCGGGCGCCTTTCTGGCTGATTTCGAAGGCGCCGAGTTGGACCTGAACAAACCCAGTTTTTGCGTGGCCAACAATCAGGAGCTGTTTGATCAGCTGAAAGTGCATTTGCGTTTGTAGATCTAGCCCGCTGATCGCGGAATCACCCACAAATTGGGCCAGCTTACGTCCACGGAATACCCAACATTGACAGGCCGGCTGACAACCAGGGGACCGATGGACTTTTTTGATCGTTCCTGCCATCGTCGTCAGCGATTGCCGAAACGCGAGCCAGTGTCACCAGGTGACGCCAACCAAACGCGGCATGGCTGGTCGTTGGCACGGATCGCCTCCTCCGCAATCCTTGATCATTCCGACGCCTCGATTTAAGTTCGCAATTAGCAAATCGTTTCAGCGAAACCGACTAAAATTTTCAATGGGCCGCGAGTTGCCTCAATGGCTCGTTAAGTTGATAATCGTTCGCTGGATTGGCAGATTAGTTTCTATTAAATTTTTGAACCAAAATCGGAGCAGATCCATGTCTCAATACGTAGAAAGCATTCAGCGGTTTTCAGACAATCCGAACCAGACGGCAGTGGATAATTTGGTCAAGCACCTGGGGATCGCATTTCGCGATTCTGACGGGTCCACGGTCGCCGCGTCCCAGAGTTCCGAACTGGACCGGATTCGCGACGGTTTCTGCGCAACACAACTTGGATTGGACAAAGCCAAAGCGCAGGAATTGATCGACGAAGTCTGTGCGATGATGAAAGACGACCAAGCCAAGTGTCGAGTGACGTTCTATTATCTGTTGGCCGAAAAAGCCGGCCAGCTGGACAAATTTGCGTAGGCCGATGGTTAATCTGCGTCGGACTGTGGTCTCCAACGCATTAGCGATTGATTCGGTACATCGCCACGACCGCCAAGGGGACAAACAGAATCGCTGGCAACCAGACAGCCAACACGGCGGGCCGGAGCAAGCTGTAAGTCCCCAAGCTATGACAGGCAATCGTCCCCACTTGCATTGCGCCAACAATCAGAAAACACATTCCGGCAGATACGAAAACGTTGTTTTCGGAACGATTGATGATCAAGGGCAACCCCAGCATCAACAGGGTCAGATCCAGCACCGGCTGCAGGATCCGGGAATGAGCGTTGATCTGGGGACCGTTGCCAAACCAGAGCTTCGGCTTCCGCAACTCACCGATCATCTCTCGCAGTGACTGATAATCCAACAGTTTTTTTCCGTAGGCGACCTGCTCGGCATCAAAATCGCAAATCACGAAACACTCGCCCGGCTCCAACCACGGATGGTCTTGTGCCCCCAAGACAACCGGGCGTTGATCCTGAAACAAGGTCGCCATGAGATCGGTATTCGGTGGTGTATCAATATTGCGGACCCAGAGCCCTCGGGGGTGCTGATCGGTTGCCGGCTCAACGGTGGCAGTTTGGGCTCGGATCAAACTCACTTCGCCACCAACATCCCCGGGAATCTGAACCTCCACAACCGAGATCAATCGTTCCGGCAGGTTCAGCTGCTCACCTCGGACTTTAATGCCGGTGGCCGGATCATGAAATACACCCATGTCAATGTTTCGTTGATTGGCCCAGTTCTGAGGCGTTCGGACCAGGCGATCCTTGACTTGGGGAAGCACCATTTCCCGATTGGCGATCAACAGGCCGGTGATGGCAACCGCGCAGACGAACACGGAACGCAAGATTCTTGACTTCGTGACGCCGGCAGCTTCCATGGCGGTCAACTCGCGCCGCCGCTGCATCAGGTTGACGGCAAAGACAGCGGCCACCAACGCCCAAACGGCGCCGGTTTTATCAAAGACTTCGGCGACGCGCGGTCCGTAAAATTCCCACATCAGCTGAGGCCAACCGTTGGCTGAGCTAAGCGCGGTCAGCTCGTCAAGGTTGGAGAACAGGTGGATGACGATAAACAGCCCGGTAAAACTGAAAAAGCTGATCAGAAAAATCCTGACAAACATCGCAAACAAGTATCGATCAACAATCGTCATCCTGACGCTGCCTTTAGCTGCAAGCCATTTTGCCCAATCTTCCAACCGAATAAATATAAACGACACGGCATGATCAACCGACAGCAGTTTCACGGGGTGGTAGCCGATCCGTTCGATTTCCCGCAAAATCAAGGCTGCGAAAATGGATGCTGTCATTGACTTGGCCTATTTTGGTTCGGAACCTCCCGAATGACTTTTCAAGCGGCTCGAAAATTCGTGACGATGATCTTCCCCGCCAGTTGCCTGGCGTGTGGAACCGAACTCGTTCCGCGGCAGCCGGTTGCCCGGCCAGCTCCCGTCCCGCAAGGGTCGACCCGCGTTGCTGCCAATCCTGGCTCGTTTATCCAATGGCAAGAGGAACACTGGTGCCAAGACTGTTGGACACGGCTGACCCAGCAATCCCGTCACCGTTGTTGTGAGAAATGCGGTGCCAGACTGACGACGACCAATCCCTTCCCCGGCCATTGCGCTCTCTGTCATGGCCAGGATTTACGATTTGAACAGGCCATTGCGACCGGAAATTATCAAGGCCTGTTGCAAGAATTGATCATTCGCATGAAAGGACAATCGGACGACTCGCTGGCGTTCCAACTGGGTCAGCTATTGGGCTACGAGTTGATCGACGCGGATTTCCTGAACTTTGATCTGCTCGTCCCGGTGCCTTCTCACTGGTGGCGAAAACTGAAGAAAGGATTCCACGCCGCTGACGTGATCGCCGAGGCGACTGCCCGACTCACGGGGATCCCGAATTCTGCCCGGGTGCTGCGATCGGTGCGCAGGACGAAAAAGCAAGGCACGCTGTCTAACCAGGGGCGAATCGCAAACGTTCGCGGTGCCTTTGCGGTCTTGGAAAAATCCGAGATCGCCGGGAAGCGAATCCTGGTCATCGACGACGTGATGACTTCCGGAGCCACCACCAGTGAAATAGCTCGCATTTTGAAACGTCATCGAGCCAGCCAGGTTGGCGTGGCCGTCGTCGCCAGAGGGGCGCGAGTAAGCTAAGATGATTGGACGTCGAACGCCGCGTTGTCAAACATCACGATTTCCCGGCGAATAGAGAATTTCGGCTGGCAGTCTTCGGCAGCAAAACTCCGGTTGACCCCGACAGCCGCCCCAATTCATGATCCCCCACGGATATCCGGCTACCTCAACACCACTGGTTGTACTTTATGCTCCCTGACGATGGCCCATCTTCTGATCTCGGTCAATCTGCCGATCTGACGCCAGCCGTCGAGAAACCGGCAGGTAGCAGTCGACGCGTGGCCCAACACAGTTGGTTCCGCCACTCGTTCAACCCGTTCCGAATCGCGACACTCCGTGGATTGGCGGTCGTCTTACCGCCATTATTGACCATTATTTTGTTTGTCTGGGCGTGGAATGCGATCGATCGAGCGATTCTCCGACCGGTGGAATCGCTGGCGGCCAACACCATCGTCTGGTTGACCGACGAATCGCTTGGCAACGATGAGGTTCAGGCCATCGTTGCAAAATCGACCAGCTCAAGATTCACCGAGATTGATGGCCAACGAGTCTTCATTGATGACTCGGGCAAGCGCTTCGTACGGGTTCAGTCCTCCTGGATTCCTCTCAACGTCGCCGTCGTTGTGCTGTCCAATCCTGGTGAACAACTGCCGACAACGGCCCGCGAGTTTTACCTGCGTTACGTGCAGGCCAAATTTTTGAAACGACACCTGGTGATCCCGGCCTTCCTGGCACTTTTTCTGGCGGTGCTGTACCTCGTCGGAAAATTGCTGGCGGCCGGAATTGGTCGCTTGCTTTATCGCTACAGCGAAGCACTGATCAACCGCTTACCGATCATTCGAAACGTCTATTCTTCGGTCAAGCAGGTCACCGATTTTGTGTTCGGAGACAACGAACTGGAATACACTCGAGTCGTCGCGCTCGAATACCCGCGCCGCGGAATCTGGTCGATCGGGTTTGTCACGGGCGACAGCCTGCTGGATATTCGTAACGCGGCAGGGGAACCAATGCTCACCGTACTGATGCCGACCAGCCCGATGCCGGCCACCGGTTTCACGATTTCCGTTCCCAAAAGCGAGACGATCGACCTGGACATGACGCTCGATCAGGCAATCCAGTTTTGCGTCAGCGGTGGCGTCGTCGTCCCGGATCACCAAATTGTCAGATCGTCGCTGGAGGGTGAGGTGCGACGCCGACTCGGAACGACAGATTCGACGACGGTCGAACCCCCCGCCCCCAATCCGACGATCCACGACAAGAACATTCCATCCGACGCCTGATCGACTCGCCATGCCCACAACCAACAAAATCCGTCTGGGAACCCGGGCCAGTCAACTGGCGATGTGGCAAAGCCGCTGGGTGCAAACACAGCTTGTGCAGCTCGGTTGCGATGTCGAACTGATCCCGATCAAAACCACAGGCGACGTGCAAACCCAGCCACTGGCGCAGATCGGCGGCCAAGGCTTGTTTACCAAGCGATTGCAGGACGCGTTACTGAACAACGAAATTGACTTGGCGGTCCACAGCCTGAAAGACCTGCCCACCGAAGATCATCCCGAATTGACGATCGCCGCAATTCCCAAACGTGAGAACCGATTTGACGTGCTGGTGTCCAATCGTTTCGATTCACTGGAGACGCTTCCCGCGAATGCGGTGATTGGAACCGGCAGCGTTCGTCGTGCCGCCCAGCTGCTGCATCTCAGGGGCGACCTGAAAATCGAAGATATTCGTGGCAATGTTGACACGCGACTGAGTAAACTCGACGACGGCCAGTACGACGCGATTATTTTGGCTGCCGCGGGACTGCTGCGGCTGGGCCTTGAACAACGAATCGCCTGTCAATTCGAACCCCCTCAATTGTTGCCGGCGGTCGGGCAGGGTGCGTTGGGATTGGAGACCCGGGCCAACGACCGCTCGGTGGTTGCGACGGTGACACAACTGAACCACGAACCGAGTTATTATTCGGCGATTTGCGAACGTGCGATGCTGCGGCACTTGTTCGCCGGTTGCCTGGCTCCCGTGGGTGCCAATACCGTCGTCGAAAACGATCAACTCAAACTGTCAGGCGTCGTCCTCAGCCGCGACGGGATCCACAGAATTTTTGCCGAAACAACGGGTCGTCTTCGTGAGGCCAGTCAATTGGGGATCGTCACGGCGGAGAAATTGATCCAAAACGGAGCCGAGCAGTTCTTGACCCGGGAATCGGTGGATTAAGCGGTTTTGCGAGTGATACCGCGGGAATCGCTTCCCGTGATGAATCACGATTGGTCCCCATTTCGGCTATCGGCCTGGCACCACCCGCCAGACAGGTCGCCTTTGCCATGCATCGTGATAGAATAATCAGGTTGTGTCCCGTCTATTGAACAGCTTCATGTCCACCAATACCAAAGACTATAACGCGATCGCGGCACGTCACGGAATCGATTTGGCAGCGGTCTGTCCGATGTCCAAGGACGACCGTCTGGATTTGTTGAAACAAACGCTGGTTCGGACCGACGTTCCCAACCCGATCAGTCCCGACGATCAAATCGCTTATTTGTCCGCAGCCAAATCGGGAAAGCCTTTCGGGATAGGTACACTCAGTCACGAAACCGTCGACTTGGGCAAGTACGCGAATTTCCAGGTCTACGAAGATTACACGTTCGAAGAACATTTGAGTTGGGCTTGCCTTGTCCGCGAGCAGCAAGTCACCAAGCATCAATATGCTTGCCAGGAATACCTTGATGGAGAAGCCCTGTTTGAAATCGGAGGCTTTGTCGTTCCCGATTTTTATCTGCTCAACCTGCGAATCTACCAACAGACCAAATGGCAGTTGGCAACGGTCAAAATGATCATCCCCGCAGAACTGTTTTTTACCTGCCACAGTCGCCGGTTTTTTCCCGTCACCACCTTCATGCGTCCGCTCGAACAGGATTACCTGGAAGAACCGGATGTAGGACATGATGTGGCCGGACACGTTGCCACCTTTACGATCCCAGCCGTTTCCAACGTCATGAAGATCCACGGCATTGCCCGGGATATGATCTACGCCGAGCGCGATGAACAGATCGCGGCGGCCGGCGCCGACCTGGTGGAGATTGAAAAAATCAACCAACGAGCCGACGATCTGTTGACCTACGCGGGCAGGATTTACTGGTTTACCGTCGAATTCGGCCTGGTCATCCAAAAGGGCGAACATCGAGCATTCGGTGCCGGCATTCTGTCGTCCCCGGGCGAGACGATTTACAGTATCGAGAGTCCAAAATCCAATCGAATCCTGATCGATCCGTCCCGCGACGAGGATCTGTTGCGACTGGCCAACACCGATTACCTGATCAGTGAGTTCCAGAAAACCTATTTCGTCTCAAAAAGTTTCGACCTGCTCAACTCGCTGACACCCGAGCGAATCCTGGACGCCAGTAAGAAAGCCATGGCACTGCCAGACTATACCTGGCGGGAAATCGTCCCTGGTGATGAAGTCATCAATGTGGGTTCTGATTTCACGTCTCCCAACGAAAAGTATTATCGCTTGATGGCGGGACAAAAAATGGACGAATGCCTGCACCGGACCGCAATCGGCAATCTGAAAATGTACTCCGCAGGATTGAACCCCGAATTGCTCCATCAACTCAAATCGCTTCCGCCGGAAGTCCCCAGCGAAGTGCTGGAGTGGTTCCAACAGCAGGATTTTTGACCCTCTGACGCTGGCGTTGTTCAGCAATCTGATCCGCGATCAGCCATTTGGATCGCCGTGATTGGACAGACACTTCGGATCACGCTAGCAGTGCACAGCGATCCGTCTTCAAATTCGCCCCGATTCTTGTCATCTTATGCTCACCGTTCGTCAATTCTCCCGACGTTCCAACGGCTGCCGCGAAAGGACACACAGGCAAATCGATCATGAGCAAGATCTCCCGATGGACGAAGCAGATTTCCCAATCCAGCAAAGAAATCGTCCGCGACGTTTCCTGTGTTTTGTCCGGTTACCGTGAGTACAAACGCGATGGAAAAACACCCGAACAGGCTTACTACAGCATGCGGCGACTGTACCGCACCACCAACGGACGATTCAACGATGCGATGGGTAATGTCTGCAAAATCCTGCATCGCAAACGCTCGACCGACCTGTCCCAAAGCCTGTTCGCCAACGCCAATGCAACAGAAATTCAGTCGATCGCCAGCCAACTTCGACGCGACGGCTTCTATCAGTTTGAGCGGCAGTTACCGGTCGAGTTGTGTGACGAGTTATTGAAATTCTCATTGCAGACGCCGGGCGTTCCGGTTTCGCTCGATAGCCAGCCTCAACCTCCAAGCCGATTTGACCGTACGGCCCCCCAAACGGTCCGACATCAATTCCGTGCCAATGACATGATTCAGAATCCGGTGATTCAGGATCTGGCGATTGATGCCTATTTTCTCGGAATCGCACAGGAGTACCTGGGGTTCAATCCGGTGTTCGATTTACTGACGATGTGGTGGAGTGCCCCAGGAGACGTCGCGCTACAATCCAAAGCGGCGCAGCTGTACCATTTCGACATGGACCGTTTCAAATTTGTCAAATTCTTTATTTACTTGACCGACGTGGGCCCCGATAACGGCCCCCACTGTTACGTTCGTGGGTCGCATGTTCGCAAGCCCGCTGGTTTGCTGCGAGATGACCGAATTTCTGATGAGGAAATTGCCAACCACTACGCAGCCGACGATCTGATTGAATTGACCGGCGCACGGGGAACCATGCTGGCCGTCGATACGCGCGGGTTCCACAAAGGCAAACCGTTGGTCGCTGACGATCGTTTGATCTTTCAAATCCAATACGCGGATTCGCTGTTTGGACAGAACTATCCGCCAATCGTCGTTCCTGCCAACGTTGCCCAGTCGACTTCGCAGCGACTGTTGGAAAACAGAAGATGCTTCGCCAATTTCGAGTTGGCCAGACCTCCGGCATAACACGCGCCCGCTCAGGAGCGAATTGATCTCTCATCGGCCTGCAGGGTCGTGAATTGGTCACGCCAATACTGCTGCATGACAAGAAACGCGAACGAAGCGGTCCAGGTAATCATGATCATCCCGGTCAATGCCTCAATCGTCGCCAATACTCTCAGATTCCCCGTCGGCACCAAATCGCCGTAGCCCGTCGTCGTATAGGTGGCGGCCGAAAAGTAGAAATAGTCGGTCGCGGCCAGTTCCCGCTCGCCGGCAATGACACCGTACTCTGGATTCGCCGCCAACAACACGTAGGCCAGCTCAAACAAAACGATCTCGACAATGTGAGCCACCATCGCGGCAAGAATCAGAATTCCGACACGGTAAAAGCTGAAACAGACTTCCCCAAAACAGAGTTTGCGGGCGATCACCTGAATCGCAAACCCGTGGAAGCTGACACAGGAAATCACCAAGCCTGCCGCAATCAACAATACGATGATCACACTACCGTCCCTTTGTTTTTGGCTGTTGTTTCATGACACCGAAAACCCGATTACGTATCGGATTCGGGACCGGAATCCGGATCAGCGTCGGAGCCGTGGTCGGTGGCTGCCGATTCTTGATTCTTGTCCGCGGCAGCATCCATGTCTGTGGAGGCAGACGTCTGAGCACTATCATTTGCCCCGGCGGCGGCGGACGGATCCGAATTCGGGTGATCCCGCTCGGTCACAGAGGAAGCGTCCACACGGTCAGCGGAAATCCCGCCGTCCGGACCAGGTCGCCCAATTTCACCCAGCCAGCGAAAGACCACGAAAAACGACGGGACAAAGATCACGGAAAACAGAGTTGCCGCAATCATCCCACCCACCACGGCGTTCCCCACCGCTTGTCGACTGGCAGCCCCGGCACCCGCCGCAATCAGCAAAGGCAGAAAACCAAGAATCGACGAAAACGCCGTCATCAAGATAGCGCGGAATCTCTGGGCGGCGGCTTCGGTGGCTGCATCCCGAATCGAAAGTCCTGACCGACGTTTTTCACTGGCGAATTCGACGATCAGAATCGCATTCTTGCTGGCCAGCGCAACCAGCAGAACAATTCCGATTTGCGTGTAAACATTGTTATCGGCGTGACGTAAAAACAACACGGCGACCACGCCCAGTGCAGCCAGCGGCACGACGGAGATCACCGCGGCCGGCATCGTCCAGCTTTCGTATTGCGCCGCGAGCACCAGGAACACGGCCAGGATGGCCAACCCGAAAATGATCAATTGACCGCCCGTCTGTTTCTCCTGATACGACATCCCCGTCCATTGGTACGTATACGAAACCGGCAGCACGTTGTCTGCCAGTTCTTCCATGATCGCCAACGCTTGCCCGGAACTGGTTCCTGGGGCTGCCGAACCGTTCACCGAAGCGCTGGGATACATTTGATAACGACGGATCACCGAGGGTCCAAAATCCTGCTGGATATCGACCAGACGCCCATCGGAACCGCTTCTCCCTGACGATTGCGAACCACCGAGGTCACGAATATCCTGCTGGCTGGCACGAAACTGGGCATCGGCTTGAATTCGAACCTGGTAGGTTCGACCGTTGTAATTGAAATCGTTTACGTAGGCAGATCCCAGGAACGCCTGCAAGGTTGAAAACACGGAGGTCAGAGACACGTCTTTGGCTTTGACCTGCACGCGATCAATTTCAACGAACAACTGCGGCGTACTGGCTCGAAAGGTTGAGTTCAAAGCCGCCAATCCAGGCTGCTCGGCTCCTTCGTTCACCAGACTTTGGGCGGCGGACTCCAGCGCCTGGTAACCGACGTTGCCGGAGTCTAAAACCTCCAGCTGGAATCCACCGGCCGCCCCGAGTCCGTCGACCGGCGGTGGAATAAACGCAAAAACTCGGGCTTCTTCGATTCGGCTCAACTCAAGTTGCAGTTTCTGCACGATCGCTGCCTGACTCAACTCCGGTGACTTGCGATCGTCCCAAGGATCAAAAATCACCGCCACAAATCCAACATTGGATGCGGCGCTGCCACTGAGCATTGAATAACCGGTCACCGAAATGTAGTCGGAAACGCCGCGGGTATTGGCAAGAATCTCATCCAATGCACTCATCACCGCAACGGTTCTCTGTTTGGATGCGGCATCGGGCAGTTGAACGTCGAGAAAACAATACCCCTGGTCTTCCGTCGGTACGAATCCCGTCGGAAGTTGGTTAAAACTCCACCCGGTCAGCGCGACCAATCCCCCAAACACCAGCATCACGATCAGGACCAGTCGGACGGTCAACCCGATCAATCGGCGGTAGATCCCCGTTGTGGCGTCGAACATCCGATTGAATGCTCGAAAAACGAAAAACTTTTTTTCCTTCGGTGCTCGCAACACCAGTCCGCACAGCGCAGGACTGAGCGTGAGCGCGTTCACCGTACTGATCAAGACCGCGGCCGAGATCGTCAGCGCGAACTGCTTGAACAACTGACCTGTGATGCCCCCCATGAATGCCGTCGGCACAAACACCGCCAGCAGCACCAGCGTCGTGGCAATCACCGGCCCGGTGATTTCACGCATCGAACGGATCGCCGCGGCTTTGGAATTGAGCCCTTCGGCAATGTATCTCGATGTATTCTCGACCACCACAATCGCATCGTCGACGACGATCCCGATCGCCAGCACGACACCGAACAACGACAGCATGTTCAATGAAAAACCGAGCCCCGCCATGACCGCAAACGTGCCGATCAACGAGACCGGGATGGCCGCCACGGGAACGATCGTCGCGCGCCAGTCCTGCAGAAAAATGAAAATCACCAGCACCACCAGCACGATCGCGACCCCAATCGTTGTATACACTTCCTCAATCGAGGCCTTGACGAAATTCGTGGTGTCAAACGGGATTGCGTAGTTCAAACCGGTGGGCCAATCACTGCGCCGAGAGGATCTCGAGTTTTTCACGGACCTGCGTCGCTACGTCCAAGGCGTTGGCCGTCGGCAATTGGTAAACGGCGACCGTTGCGCAGGGTTCGCCGTCGAACTTGGAGGCAATCGTGTAGTCCTTGGCCCCGATCTCGACGCCCTTGCGCATCCGCCCGTCAATCAGCTTCGGGTCAACCACGACGTCTTTGACGCGTGTCAGCCTGCCTTCGTCACCCGTTCGCACGATGATATTCTCAAATTGCTCTTCGGTATCGAGGCGACCAAGCGCATTGATCGTAAATTGAAATGCCGTCCCCGGTGGCGCGGGAGGCGCACCAATTTGCCCGGCCGCGACCTGAACATTCTGCTCGCGAATCGCATTGACAACGTCTTCGGTTGTCAAACTGCGGGCCCTGAGTTTATTGGGGTCCAGCCAGATTCGCATGCTGTAGTCGCCCGCGCCGAACACGCGAACCGAACCGACGCCGTTAATACGACTCAATTCGTCTTTGATGTTCAACGCGTAATTGCTCAGAAACAGATCTTCCACTCCTTCCTCATCGGAGGTGAAGTTGATCATTTGCAGGATTTGAGTGGACTGTTTCCGGGTGGTGATTCCCTGCCGCCGAACTTCTTCGGGCAATTTTGGAGTCGCAATGGCGACGCGGTTTTGAACCAGGACATTGGCCATATCCATGTCCGTCCCCAGCTCGAAAGTGATTTGGAGAGTATAAGAACCGTCATTGGCACTGGTCGAAGACATGTACAACATGTTTTCGACACCGTTGACCTCCTGTTCAATCGCCGTGGCCACCGTCTGAGCGATCACCTGCGCGTTGGCCCCAGGATAGACGGCACTGACCTGGATCGTCGGCGGTGAGACTTGGGGAAATTTGGCAACCGGCAGGCTGACAAACGAAACCGCGCCAGCAATCACAATCACGATCGAAATCACCGAGGCGAAAATCGGACGATTAATAAAAAATTCTGACATGGATTGCAGCTGCCTTCGATGCTTGACTTCGGTGTCTGGCTTCTATGCTTGGCCTCTATGCTTGGCTTGGACGTCCGCAGGGACAGGAGCGACGACGGCAACAGCGGGTTCAGAGGTTAACCCCAACTCCGTCGCCCGTTCCGCTTTACCCTGGATCGACTTTCGCCCCCGGTCGGACGCGTTGGATACCATCGACAATGACCGCATCTTCGGCGCTGATGCCTGATTCAATCACGATCAGGTCGTTGTATTTGGAACCGACGGTCACATTCTTGCGAATCGCCTTGTTTTGATCGTCGACCACGTAGACAAATGCGCCGACCTGATCGCGATTGATCGCCCGCTCGGGTATCAGCATGGCGTTTTCGTATTCGCCCACCTGGACACGGACTCGCACAAACAGCCCAGGCAGCAAAAAATTGTCATCGCCCAGTTCGTTCTTGAATACGGCCCGCAGTTGCATCGTTCCGGTGTCCTGATCAACTTTCGGAGCGTAGTAGTCCAAATGACCTTCGAACGGAAAGCCCTCATCCCCGGCGCGTTGTAAAAACACTTTCATCGTCGTCGGGTCCGGTGGGACACCCGCCACGGATCTCGACTGGCGTTCCAGGTTGAGCAGAAAACGCTCATTGATATTGAAATTGGCCCAGATCGGATCGTTCTTGACAATCTCGACCAGTTCCGTGCCGCTTTCGACCAGGTTTCCCCGCTTGACCATCGTTCGGGTCATTCTGCCGTCGATGGGAGCTTTGACGACTGTCCATTCCAGATTGAGTTTGGCTTGGGCAAGATCCGCTTCGGCTTGTTCGACCCTGGCTTGCGCGTTCTCGATCGCAGCCTCCGCTGTGTCCTTCTCCGCCTCGGCACCGAGCTTGGCCGCCGTCGAGGTTTCGAGTTTCGCTTTGGCTGAATCGATTTCGCTTTGGGAAACCGCTTTACTCGTCTCGAGTGATTTCATCCGATTGAACTCAGCGAGAGCCTCATTGATTGCGGCCTGGGCAGCCGCAATCTTGGCATTGACCACTCTCTCGTTCGCGATCGCCGACGTCACCTCGGCTTTGGCCGAATTGAGCGCGGCCTCCGCCGATTTGACGGCCGTGAGATACTCCTGTTGTTCGATCACGAACAACGGCGTTCCTTCGGTGACCCGATTGTTCGGTTCGAATTTAATTTCCTGCAGGATCCCCCGAACCCGCGCTTGCACGACGGCCTGTTCCACCGCCTCGGTTTGACCGTTTTCTTCCAAATAGACCGGCACCGTTTCGACGGTGGGCTTGAGCACCGTGACTTTGGGAGGCGGCGGCTTTTGATATTCGCCCGTCGGTTGGCAACCCAGAAAAACCAGGAACATCAGCCAGTTTGTATTGAAAGCGAGTTTCGACCGCAGCATCAGCCTGTCACCTTGCCAAATCAATTGCCAAATTCAGGATTCACGAGTTGCACGTCTTGGAATTGCTCGCGATGGAGCCGAAATTCTAATGTCACCAACCAGTCCACGGGACTTGGCCCAACCGTGCAAGCAGGTTGATTCTAGTCAACTGTCCCAGAATTGAAACACATCCTGCCAAGAGTTCGATGGGCCGAGCGGCCGGCAAGTGGCTGAATTGAGAGTGCCTGAGTTCGATCCTGCCGTGCCCAATGAACGGAGCATTCGACAGCCAAGCGTCCTCCGGGCCGGCAACCTGGTAGCCCAGCGGGTCAGGGCGAGTTGGCCGCTCCTAAAAATCCAGTTGGCAACGCATGGCCACGGTGTCTGCGTCGCTCGACCCAAGCGTTGGATCATCAAGATTGGCGTGAATCCAGTTGAACTGAAATTTCGTGTGGTTGTTAACGTACCAGTTCAATCCAACCGTGGTGTCCGTCAAGCGTCGTCCAGGACCGGGCAGGTTCAGGCCGTTCAGATCGATATGGGAAACACGGGCGGCGATTTCCCACGCCCCCCAGTCGCCACAGGCAAGATTGACCGGACACCGTGGCTTGATTCTGCCGAATACACCACCGGCACGGTTGTAAGGAATCTCTTCTCCAGTCAATACGTACCGCAAATGCAGATAAGCTCCAGGAAACGTGTTGACCGTACCGCCAAGATCTTCGACGGTGGCCCATCGCACCTCCGACTGGATCAGCAGGTTGTCGCGCGGCAGCGGCCTCAAGGTTGACAACTTGTGAGGATCGCGCAGCGATCGGGCCGGTGTTGACAAATGCAGGTACATTGACCAGCGGCAACACGCTCAATCCTGCCGCTCCCAACAGTGGATTCTGGCCGAGGAAAAATTCGTTTGTGTTTGCCAACTGAATCTGGTCACGCCCCGGATCCTTGTAGCTGTAGTCAAAACCAAGATGCAACAACCGATTTCCCAGATCGATCGGCAGGCACGAAAACCGAGTGGCCATGCCGTACCCTCCGTCGTCGGAATAGAGGTTTCCAAATGAATCGGTCAAGTAGCGAAATCCGGAAACGGACCAGTTGATTCGTTCGTTCTGATCGGAGTCGGACAGCATCACTCCCGTTTGACGCAGAAACAGATCCGTGGCAAAAATCAGAGGTCGTTCCAGAAACGGAAGTTCGCGAATCCCGGTCAACTCCGTCATCCCAAACGGCTCACGAAACCGACCAATGCGAAGATTTCCAATCGGCGTTTTTTCGAATTGCACCCACAAATCCACAAACCGAGGTTGCGCCTGGGCGAAATCAAACTCCATCACATAAGAGGTTTGCTCGGCGACCTTGCCGACGGCTGCCAATCTGGCCCGGCGAAACCCGGTCCCGTCCTGAATATCACCCAACGTGGCTCGATTGGCATCATCCTGGGAATAGAACCCAGTGTCCAGCTGAAAAAAGCCGGTTAATTTGACGTTTGGAAATTCGGCCGGCCCAGCTTTTGCCGCAGCGTCTTCGGCCATTTCTGGCTGACTGGCTGCCAGATTCAACTGCTGAACCTGGCGCTCCAAATCTCGAATTCTCGCCTCCACGGCCGTTTCATCGCCGCCCTTTGGCTGGAAATCCAATTCCTGGGAGATGGCCCGATTCGATGCAAGCATTAATAGGCAAGCACAATTCAGGAGAAACAGTTTTCGGAACATGGGTGATGACCTCAAGCGTCCGTATCCGCAGTTAAACTTTGACGATATCGTTACGTTTATCGGTATTAACGGTTGCATCCCGCTATCGATTGCGTTAAGAATTCCAGAAAGGGTACTGGCAACATCCACTTTGGCTTGCGTGTCCCGCTCGAGTCAGCGACCTTGGGACGCCCGTCTATCGACAGCCTGCTGCAGACTTTCCTGCAGCTTCGCTTCACCACCATTGCGAACATGAAGATCCAGTTGCGGGAACGCAATCTCAATCCCCGCTGCGTTAAATCGGTGATTAATTTCGGTATGCAATTCCGAAATAGTCGTCAGCCGGCTATCGAGATCCGGCAGAAAAGCACGCAGGATAATGATCAGTGAACTGTCGGCAAATTCTTCAAAGCTGGTCGATGGCGGTGGATCGTCAAGGATCAACGGGTGATCGACGGCGACACGGGTCAGCAATTCCTGCGCTTGCTTGGTGTCCGAGCCATAGGCAATCCCCACGGGAATCACGATTCGGTTGATCGACGCACTGAGCGTCCAATTCAGAATCGTGCCGGTCACCAGGTTCTTGTTGGGAACGATCAACTCCTGCCGATCCCAGTTCGTAATGGTCGTCGCCCGCATCTGAATTCGGCTGACGGTACCGGTCACGTCATTGAGCGTGACCACGTCTCCGATCCGTACGGGGCGTTCAAACAGCACGATCAAGCCGCAGACAAAATTGGCGACGACTTCCTGCAATCCGAAACCAAGTCCGACACTGAGCGCGGCCGCGATCCAGCCGAATTGAGACCAGTCGAAACCAAGAATCCGAAACAGTGTCACAATTCCGATTGCCGAAACAACATATTGGGAGATTCTCGAGATTGCGTAGCGGGTCCCTTTATCGAGATTGGTTGCGCGCAGGACCGACAGCTCCAACAGTCCATACAGATTTTGCACGGCAATCCAGGTGATCACGAAGACCAGCGCGGCCTCACCCAACTCCAGCAGCGTCAATGATTCCGTCAGCGGCACTTTGACCTGCTCCAGCGCCGTAAAGATCGGGATCGTGTTGGACCAGTAAACCACAACGGCGACGACCGCGCTTAAGCCAAACAGCATTTGCAACAAATGCCGCGTTTGCTCACTAATCGAATCCAGATCCAGTTCCAGTTCTTCATCCGCATCGGCGGTCACCACTTCATCCCGACTGGCCGTTTCCGTTCCGCTCTCGCGGCGTGCGCGACGGCGTGCGAGCGCCTCGGAAAGCGCAAGTTTTCGTTTTTTGAGCGCGAACCAGCGCAGCGACATCCAATAGCACACGGCTCCAATGAAACAGATCCCGACCGTCGCAAGCAGCCCCTTGCTCAACTCATTTCCAGTAATCAGGTAACCCTGCCAGGCCAGCCCCGCCAGAATGATCGGCCATAACAGCAACAACGCGGCCCAGAAGTAACGCGTCCGAACCGCCAACGATGCAGGCCATTTTTCAACCAGGAATGCGAGGATTCCCTTCCGCGTCCCCAAACACCGCCACAACAGGCACGTCGCCCACAGCTGGGAGACGATGAAGCAGACCCTGCCAATGCTACCGCCGTACTCCGCGGCGAAGGCACCGAACAGGGTGCTATCGGTAATCAGCAACGCCGGAATAAAGACGATCCCGAACCAGGTCAGCAAAGTTCGGGACTTGCGCCAAACGATTTCTTTCCACCCAAAATGGGCGTGCCCCAATCCCCCCGGACGACACAGCTCGATCGCAAACACAACCAACAACGTCAACCAGGTCGCGTTCTTCAAGCCATTGGCAATCCCGCGAAGCCAGTCATTGGTAGCGATCCCCGGCTCCAGTGCCCACCAGAGAAAGGCAAAAAACATTGGAATCGGCAACGCCAACAAAGTCGTCCAAAGCAACGCCCAGGCGGTAAACTGGTATTGGTCGGTAGAAATCCGGCGGATATTCAAGCCTGTTTGTTCGAGCTGTGAGATCATCCAGCCGCGCAGGAAAATCAAAGCTCCGATCAGCACCAGGACCCCGTAGTAAGGAATCGGTTGGCGTCGTGATTTTTCCACCTGAGCCTCAAAAAATGCCGCCATGTGCTCACGACTGAACAGCCACGAACTGGCGGCCGGCATTTCCGCCAGCGTCCCGCGGTCGACCGGCGACAGGCTCCTGACCCAAAACAATTGTTCATACACGAAATCCAGGACGTCTGCCGCTTTGGAAACATATTTCTTGTTGTCAAGTTGCACCTCGGAAAGCTGGATGACCATGGCTTTCTGCTGGCTTTGCAGTTTTGAAAGCAACTCACGTCGATACTTGAGAATCTCTGGGATGGCCTCGGACCCCGCATCCGCAAACCGCCCCTCCACGTCCTTTTGTTGCCGCAATAGTTGGTTCGTCTGCAGGTCGGCCACTCTGGCTGTATCCAGTTCCGGCAATTGCCCCATCACGTCCGAATTGTCGCCTCGCCTGAGGATCTGACTCTGAAGTGCAAACAACAGTTGCGAAATAACATCGCCCCGACCGCCGACGGCCAATTGGGCAGTCACATACTGGTTCTCCTCGGTTAGTCGATCCATCCTCTGGGTGATCGTCATTTTCGCGTTGGAAACAGATTTCAGATCGTCCACGACGGCAATCAGCTGCGTCACTAACTCTCGAACTTCTGCGACCATGTTGTTCGCCTGGCTGTCCGTTGGGGAAAGCGACTTCTGAATCGCCTCGAGTTTCTGGTCAATTTGCCTCGCCTGATTGGTCAGCGTTTCGTTCTTCGCTTGTTCGAGATAGCGAATCTGTTCTTGCGCGTTTTCCAGTCGCCGGGTCAGCAGGCTGATTTCCGTTTCCAATAAATCCTCGCGCTGCGTCAAGCTGGCCTGTTCCTGCTTGAGCATTTCCAATTCGCTGACCAATTGTGCTTCGGTCGCGAGGAAAACAAGCCGATCGGCCGCACGCAAAGGGGTCAGTGAGTCCGCCGACAATTCTGGCGAGGCCAGACTACCGCGAATCTCAACCAGTTCTCGCTCCGCTTCGAGCAACCGTTGATTAATCGCGACGGGCCGCAATTTATCCTCGGCCAGTTGCGCCGTTTTGGCAGACAGTTCGCTCTGCAGGTTCTTCGAGATTTCCTGTCTCGATTCCAGCAAGACCTGCAGGGCCTCGGAATCGAGCCCTGCCGCAGCGTCGCGGGCTTCCTCCCGGGCCGCCTCGACCGAGGGAAGCCGCTGCAGTTTTGAATTCAATTCCGTCACTTGCCCCGGGGCATTGCTGATCGCCAAACGATACTGCTCGGCCTTGATTCTGTTTTCCGCGGCCAAATTTAATTTGTCGATCGCCTGTTTGTACTTCGGTCGCAACAGATCTTTCTGAGACGAATCGACGCCGGAATTTTTTTCCAGTTCCGCCAGCGCCGCCTCCACGCTTTCGACCGTCAATTCGGTCACCGGTTCTTGATCGACTGGCGGATTTGCAGCCGCCGGCTGGTCTTGTGTCGCCTGCGGTGAAGGCGCCGTCGATCCAAACACGACGACTGCCGATCCAGCGCTGGCCCCCTTCATGTTCGCAATGAACACAACGGTGATGGTAATCAACAGGATCTTGAGACGGAAAAACTGAATACGGGTTCTCACGAGGCAATTTTTCTGGTTTCAGACGTGATTTCTGGGGATGACCGCCAGGCAAATTCGAATCGGACGAACTTGCCTGGCTTTGACGGTCCATTATGGCTGCGAACCCACGCGCGGCAAACCACACGCAGCGTTGGGTGAGCGTCCAAATACCTGAATTAAGCGGATTACAGAGGAGTCAGACGCAGAGGATCCCCTTCCGCATTGTCGTCGAATCAACTACCAAGCAGCGGGAGACGGAACAAAAACGGGGGGTGATGACGAACCTTCGTTGGCATGCTGCCAGAGAATTCCCATCAGCTCTTCCACCGCTTCCGATTTGTCATGGATGGCCTTGTGTTTGGCACGCAACAATCGTTCGCTGGCCGTGCCGGGTCGAATCGCACTGGAAACCGGCACCACTCCGTCGGAAGGCCCCGCCCCCAGCATTGGTCGATGCACACCGATGATTGAGTGTTGCTGGACGTCGCCAGCAATGGGCAGTCGCTCCATTGCCTGCAACAACCCGCTGTCCGGTCGCAGCAGGTCGATACTGGTGGGAATTCGTTTCTGCAGTTCCTCGGTAAAACAATCTGGATTGTTGCAAACCAGTTCTTGATGTTCCTCGGCCTTCAACGACGGCTCCTCCACCAGCTTGGCACCGAGCTTGCCAGCGGGACGGTTGGCCCAAGGAGACCCGAGATGAGGCGTGCCCATGTAAACGACTCTGGTAATCGAGGGCACCGCATCGAAACAGAACGCTCGCGACAATTGGGCCTTGATGGTTTCGTTGGCCGCCAGATTCTGGATCGGACAACGCGAGACCGATCGCCACAATTCATCCTCGCTGTCGGTGACCTGAAGCTTACAAATCAGACCGCCCATACTGTGGCCCACCAGAACCATTTGTTGCAAGGCAGGATCGTTGCGATTTGGGTCGAATGTCAGCTGGATCTGCCAGAGCTGTTCGCGCAAGTCGGCAGCACTCTCCAGGAACGGCGCGCCGGTTGAATATTCAAATGCCCAAATCTGGTATCGCTGCAAGATCTCGCAGCGCGATTGAAGCTCATTGGCCATGTTCGCCCAGGTCAGCGGATCCGAGAGCAAGCCATGCACGAAGATGATTGGAATCTTGCCCGGCTGATAAGGTTCCAAAGTCCAAAGCTTGGAGTCACCCGTCGTACCGCCGGGATGCAGGAACTGTTGCACATAATTTCTTTGCTGGTTCTCCAGCACATAAGCAATCGCAACAGACCTGTCTCGCGTGATGGCAATCGGTTGGCCGGAAATATCGACGCGGTCGATCCGCAGCGGGTCAAGTAATTCGAGCATGAAGGACCGCCCGCGGTCCGGTTCGCCAACCGCAGGTCGCAGGACCGCCGTCGCCGCGAATCTCTGGACGTCACGACGAAAATTCTCGTCCGGCTGGCGACAATGCTCGACGACGCTGGAAACACCCAACCCATCGCACCGGTAGATTTGCTTCAGGTCTTTCGCGCTGCAACTGTTGCTGGGAATCAAGCGGTCAAACTCGCAAGCGGGTCGGGGAAATCCACGATGCACGACGGGAACGAAAATCCGATGACCATTCTGGTTGACCTGCAGGCCACGACGCGGATCGAAACGCCGGAACTGTTGTCCCGTCACGATCAAGGCCTGCAGCGACTCATGATAGATCTGCAAGGGACGGGTCGCGGCTTGGCCGGTCGTAACCAGCTGCCGTTCGAACAGGCACCAGGATTCAGTCGCGGCCTGATAAAACAGATCGACGCACGATTCGTTTTCTGCTCGCCGGCATGCGTTGGCTTGTTTGAGAGTCCGGTCAATTTGCTGAAGTGGTTCGGCGCATTCCCGTTTTGCAGGGGTCCCGATCGGTCGCGAGAATGAGGGAAACAAGGCCGCCGGGCGGTGCCCAGGTTGGCAGCAACCAAGGCAAAAAATTAGCAGGCAAAGCGGTCGGCTGATGTCGAGCACGCTGGTCATTTTTTTCCGCCAGAAATGAGTTTTGCCGCCAGCCCGCGTTTTCCTTCACCGCGCAATGCACCGTTCTTTCAGCTTCGACGGTCGGTCAATAGTGACTTAATCTCAATCCGATCAGCAGCCAAATCCACGCGAACCTGCGATCGAACATACCAAGCTTGCGAGATCCAACGATTGCTCCGCGGGCCTTGGTGCTGAGCGAGAAATCGAAGCAAGCGTTCCAAGCGTGCCAATCGGCACACCTGACGTTCTGATCGTGCGCAATTAATTAACATGAAAAAGGCCACGCGACTTAATTTTCGTGTGAACAAAGCGTGACGTACTGACACAGTTGCCTGAAAGGCATTGACGAGACCACCTTAAAAGCAAACAACCTGCGCTTTATTTGCCCAATAGGGCTTTAATTTACCCGTTAAAGAAAACGGTTGCGGAGCGGAACCGCGTAGTGTTTGCCCAACACGGCAAATCGAGAAGATGGCGGGAAATGCAAGCCGACTGGCATTGGTTTTGCTTATCAGATGAAAACTCGATCGAGTTATACAGCTGACGTGCTTGGATGCACAAATTCAGGATCCCGGTGGGGATTGCAAGGAGGTCTGCGACTGGAACGTGTGTCGGCTAACTTCCAACATCCTTGACCCGTTATTCGTGAGTGTAGTCATGCATTTTTTTCGCCAGCGAAAATCATCTAAATCCAGCCAGAGTTACCGCAAGTCCAATCGGTTCCGTTTTCCGCGGCGGAAACAAAACCATCGTAAGACGATCTCCCAGCAGACAGCCGGTTACGAAAGTCTCGAACCCCGTTGCCTGTTGGCCTCGGTGTTTTATCAATCGCCCGAGACGGTTGTTTCCATCGACAGTATTATCGGGAATTATGATGGCACGACGTACGCCGAAGATGCGACGATCCTCAATACCGATGCCACGCTGGAAGATCCCGCCAACCCCGATCCGGCGGATTACGACGGTCCGGTTCGGGCCATCAAGGATCAATTTGGCAATACGCTGTACCCGATCGATTCCGAATTCGGCTTTAACGTCGTCGACTTCCTCGGCGCCGAACCCAAAATTCGTGATGGGATATTTACCGAAGGCTGGGCCGGAAATATTGTTGACGCCGATGGCAACGTGATCGGCATCTCGGTATCCGATGCGGAAACCGGCACCTTTAAATCCGGCTCGCCACTGGGTACTTGGGCCGCTGGATTGGGTGGAAACTCCGTCAAAGCCTCGACGGAACACTACGTGGTGATGCAGGACATCCTGTCCGATCAGGCGTTCCCCGATGACCCCGACGCCTATTACCAACTCGACAATAATCTCGTCCTGGTCGGTGGCGTCGATGATGGCCGCTTCGTTGCCGATGTGATTGCGGAGCGACAGGCCATTTTTGATGGCGGCGACACATCCGTCGATGTATTCCCGTTCGCTGACGGGACGAATCCGGCTGGCGATGGCGTGATTGACATTCGTGACATCCTGACGCCGAACGAAAGCACCGTCACCGAGAACATTGCTGTGGGCAACGACTACTCCGTGACGCTGAAGGACGATGGAAAACTGCTTTATCGTTGGGGTCAAATTGTCAAACGGCCCAATGATATTCGCATGGGTTTGCAAATCGATGTTCCTGAGCAATGGTTGACCGCCGAAGCCCAGGCGCTTAACGGCGGAAAAGGCTATCGGGTGATCAGTGCCGAATTGATCGTCAACCACGCGATTACCAACAACCCGAACGATCAGATTCGCCCTGAAGACTATGAGAACGAGGCCGCCACCGGTCGCAAGCCAGAATACCTGGTGATCGAACATCCCGATCATCCCGGTGACTCCGACTACGCCTTGTGGGTTGCCAGAAACGCCAGCTTCAAAGGTGATGGGACTTATCTACCATCTTACTTTGTCCTGGACGAAGGCGGTAACCTGGTGCTTGACAGCGCCGGGGATCCGATTGTCAACACGGATGATTCCGGCACTCCCATCGGCACGATCTTTCGCGAAGTCACCCCCGTCGGAGCTGACACAAAGATTTTGACCTCCTCGGATCTCAAAGATGGATTTACCGACGCCTGGTACACCTCGATGGACCGTGATCCGTTCGAAGCCGTGTATGACGCCGATGGAAACTACATTGTGGGGCCTCGTTGGAGGCTCAAGTCCAACAAATTCGGCCAGGACCTTCCCGGTGTCGAAATTCCACTGATCCCCAACAGTCAGCCTCCGTTCCAAAAAGATAACATCAAGTACGAAGTGGGTGAATTGACGACGACGACGATCAACCTGCTCGATTGGGAGGCCGGAGAAGATTCGCCGCTGCTGTACAGTAACGGCTGGGTCATCGCCAATCCTGATATCGTCAACGACGATGGCGTGACCGTTAACGGTCTGAAACTGACCGACAAATTCGATGTCGCATTCTATATCAAGGGAGATCGAAAACCGACCCAGGTTTACAACGCCCAACTTAAATTGACCTTCGAAACGGCCGCAACGTTCACCGTCACGACGACCGCCGATTCGGGTGCCGGTTCACTGCGAGAAGCCATTGAGCTGGCCAACGCGAATCCTGGAGTCGACACGATTGACTTCGCCATTGCCGGAACCGGTGTGCAAACGATTACGCCGACCAGCGCTCTACCGGTCATCACCGAAGCCCTGGTACTCGACGGTACCACCCAGACTGGTTACACCGTCAACACGCCGATGATCGAATTGGATGGATCGCTGGCTGGCGCCAGTACCGACGGCCTGAGAATCATGTCCGATGGCTCGGTGATTCAAGGATTGGTGATCAACAACTTCGGCAGTGATGGTATCGAATTGCTGAATGCTGACAACAACCTGATTATCGACAACATGTTTGGCGTCGATCCAACGGGAACGACAGATCAGGGTAACGGCAGTTTTGGAGTTCATATCAACCAGTCCGCCAACAACGTCATCGAACACAACTTGATTTCCGGTAACGACCACAGTGGCGTCGGAGTTCGAGGGGTGGATTCGACTGGCAACTCGTTGGTCCAGAACGCGATCGGAACGGATCTGGCAGGCGAGAGCGACCTGGGTAACAGTTTGCACGGCGTGGTGGTCGTCAATGGTGCCTATGGCAATTCGATTGGCGGAATGGACGATGCTGGCAACCTGATTTCCGGAAACAACGGAATCGGTGTGATGTTGATCGGTGCAACAACCAATGGCAATTTCATTGGCGGCAATGCCATTGGAGCCAACATCGGTGGCACCACGGCCATCGGTAATGGGTCTTACGGGGTTTACCTGTCAGACAGCCCCAACAACCTGGTCAGCGAGAACCTGGTCTCCGGCAACCTGTTTTCCGGAGTTGGCATCAGCGGCTCGACGGCAACGGATAACGTGCTCGTTGGCAACCTGATTGGAACGGACGAATCGGGTACTGCGGCACTGGGCAATGCCTCGTTCGGAGTTTACGTCCGCGCGGGAGCCAACCAGAACCGAATCGGAGGAATCGTTGCCTCGGCGGCCAATGTGCTGTCCGGCAATGGCCATAGCGGACTTGCCTTCGTCGGCAGTTCAACCGCCAATAACGTCGTCTTCGGCAACGTGATCGGTCTGGATGCGTCCGCCTCCAGTGATCTCGGCAACACGTATCATGGCATCTTTTTCAACGACCAGTCCCATGACAACCGTGTTGGCGCTCCGGATCCCGGCTACGGCAATGTAATCTCCGGCAACGATGGCGTTGGCGTGCTGATGAATGTAACCTCCCATGACAATGTGGTGGTCGGCAATCAGATCGGCACCAGCGGCGACGGATCGGTGGGGATTGGCAACAGCATTTACGGAATCCATATCGTCTCCAGCCCTGACAACTTTGTCAGTGAAAACGTGATCGCCGCCAGCGGTTTTAATGGCGTGACAGTCCGTGGCACCGCATCGGAAGGCAACTTCTTCTCCAAGAATCAAATTGGACGGGCGGCTGCATCGGAGGACATTAGCTTGGCAAATGGCGTCCACGGCCTGTTGATCACCGACGGTGCCCACGACAATAACGTGGGTGGCTCAACTGCAGATTCGGGCAACACCATCGCATTCAACACCGGATCCGGCGTCGCGATTGGCGGCTCGGGGATCAACAACCAGGTTCGGTATAATTCGATCTACTCGAACCAACTCTGGGGAATTGATTTGGGCCTCAATGGCGTCACGCTGAACGACTCGATGGACGCCGATGTCGGCCCCAACCGTCTGCAGAACTATCCGGTATTGGCATCGGCTTCGCTGTCGGGCACCACGCTGACGTTGTCCTACTCCGTTAATTCCTCGACCGCCAATTCGACCTATCCGCTGACAGTTGATTTCTATCTCGCGGATGGATCAGGGAAAGAAGGAATGTCCTACCTGTTCTCCAGCAATTACACGGCGGCTGATTTCGCTGCCGGAGTCAAGCTGGCGACCCAACTCGATTCCACCGTCAACGTGGGTGATCGAATTGTCGCCACCGCGACCGATAGCAACGGTAACACTTCCGAATTCTCGGCAAGTAACATCACCGTTGCCTGACGAAACCCGGACGAACGAACCATGGCGGCGTCGGCCCGCTCTTCATTGAGCGATCGACCCGCCATTTCTTCGCCGATCCTGTTCGACAAGCCATATCAGCAATAAGGGAGGAAATCATGCTAACCAAAGTAAAACTCTTAACGGCGTTGACCGCTGCGGCGGGATTGATGACGCTATTTGCGAACCGCCACTGTGAAGCGCAGATTTACACCTCCTATGTCAATTGCCCGCCGGGAACGTTCGTTAATTATCAACCCGTGCGGACGGCCTATGGCGTCAACTACGTGCCCTATTGCCAGTATCCGACGGCTTATCCGTACTACTATCGACCGGGAGTTACGTTTTACTTCAGCACCCGGCCGAGCTACACCTACTACCGATCGCCAAATTACAGTCGCTACCAATCTCGATATTCAAGCCGATCTCGATATCGTCGATAACGACCTGAAGTCCGCCGTTCCCGGTTTTCGGTGCCGTCGGCGTCGCCAGCCGGGAATGGCAGATTGGGGTTCTTCCGAGTTCACTCCGGAACACCGCTCTCGGCAACGCGACGGCGAAACGTATGGCGACTGGTCGGAATGAAACCATGAACGCCATCGAAGTAAAGAAAGTGCGTGATGTCGATGGTCCGTGAGAAAATCTCGATCAAATTGAACGTATTTTTCTCCTGCTCGCGTCCGCGACCGCGCCGGGAAGTGGTCGTTCCGGATTGCGCGATGATGATGCCGCGTTCCCGGTGTGTACCTGGATAAAAATCAAGCGAATTTCCAATGTAAGCCCGGTGCAAGTGGCCACCGAGAATCAGATCGACATTCAATTCCACAAACCGCATGATCGCGCGCTTCGATTTTGGCATGGTCCGGTCGTGCAGGTAATCGGGTGCCGGCGCAAAGTGGTGATGCGCGACCACGATCCTCGCATCTCCTTCCTTGGCCTCGGCAAACGCCTGCTGACAGTACTCAAGTTGCCAGGCGTGAATGCGACCGTTGCTGATTGCCGATCGCGGCGCCGTCGAGTCCAATCCAACCAAAACCGCCGAATCAAGCCGGAGCACCGGGTTCAAATCTTCACTGATGATTTCGCGATAATAGCGATGAGGATCTCCCAACCGTGCCGCCACACGATAAAGGGGCACATCATGGTTGCCGGGAATCACCAAAGTCGGGACCTGCGGTAGGCAATCGAGAAATTCTTTGGCCGCCAGAAATTGCTCGCGTTTGGCTCGCTGGGTTAGGTCACCGCTGACGACGATCGCATCCGGCTGGAGCCGGTTGGCAATTTGGATCGCTTCATCAGCGACCTCCTGAACCAAGGGCGGTCCAAAGTGCAGATCGGAAACGTGCAGGATCCTGAGCTGCGGTCGTTCGTGATTGTCATGGCGGTCGTCAAAGAATTGCGATTTCATTTTTGCCAGTAATTCAACAGGAGCAAACAAAAAACCCAACAGTCAAAAACCAAACAGGCTCAACCATCAAGCACACAGCGTACCATGAAAACAACCCTCTGTCGTTTCGGAGTCAGTCGTGCTTCAGCCGTGCGAATTGGCGCGCACTTGGAGCTGAAATTGGCTAGACTGAGTCTGGCATTCAGATTCACTCGATTTCGAAGTCCGGCGCGAATCACGCGATGACCGGGATCCCGCCCATGAAGAATATTTCGTACCGACTGATGACGATGATCGCCATGATCGTGGTGATTGGAGTCCTCGGACTCCTGGTGCGCCAGTACGGATCGCTGGATTGGCTGGTTGAAAACGAGACCCGCATGCGCGACTTTGTTCGCGACTACCGCTGGCAAAGCTGGATTTTCGTCTTGGCGGTCTACACACTTTTTTCGCTGATCCCGGGGACCGTTGGAAAGACAGTCGTTTGTGGCTGGCTGTTTGGATTCTGGGCGGCCGTCCTGCTGGTTGAGATTGGCTTGACCACCGCAGCGCTGGTCAGTTTTGCCGTCGCCCGGTACGTGATGCGAGATTCGATTCGACAGCGGATGGGGAGCGTCGTCAACAAACTGGACCAGGGAATCAAACAGGATGGCGCGTTCTATCTGGTCATGATGCGGGTGGCCCATGTCCCTTACAGTTTGGTGAATTACGGTGCGGCCATCACCTCAGTGCGCCAACGAACGTTTGCCTGGACCACGACGGCTGGCACGCTACCGGGGACGTTGATTTTCGCTTTTGTTGGCACGCGTATTCCGACCCTGAGATCACTTGCAGAACACGGAGTTTGGCAACTGCTGGATCCGTTGCTATTTGCTTTGTTGGCCAGTGCAGTGGCATTCCCGATGCTGATTCGGTGGGCGATCGGGAAGCTGAAATCTCACGGCCTGATCAAATCCGAAGCGGAGCTTGACGCGCTGGAGCATTTTCAAACGCTGGAGAACAACGGGGTCAACGATGCCGGATGTTAATCCAAACCTGATTTGGATGATCGGCGCAACATTCATCGCGTTGTCGATTGGCACGTCAATCCGACTGATTGCGATTCGCCACTCCACCAGCGACACGGCCCGAAAAAGGCTGGGCAGTCTGAAAGTCTGGTGGCTGTTAGCCATCCTCTGGTCCGCATCCGTGTTGATCGGACAATGGGGAGTCGGAATCCTGTTGGCAGTTGCAAGCATGCTGGCGTTGAGAGAGTACCTGCCACTGGTCAGCAGCTGGAAAAACATCGGTCACGTCACGACCGCGGGGTTAGTGATCCTCAGTCTGATTCACTACGGATTGGTCCTGACAGGCTGGACGCAGCTCTCCCTCGTATTCCTGCCGATCGCTGCACTGATCTGGATCGGCGCCATTCGCTCCGCAAGCTCCACGCCGAGGGACTACATCCGGATTACTGGCGGCACCTATTGGGGCGTGATGTTGATGGTCTACGGACTTTCCCACGGGCTGTTTCTGTTCCAAGGCCAGTCCATTGAGCCGTGGGCAGGGCCGGCCGGGTGGTTTCTGTTTTTGATCATCCTGACAGAAATGAACGACATCATGCAGGCGATTGTGGGACGCAAATGGGGTCGTCGCAAAATCGCACCCGCTGTCTCGCCCAACAAATCACTTGAGGGGCTGGTCGGTGGGATGACATCCACCGCCATCCTCGCCGGATTGCTGGCGCCTTATTTGACTTCGCTGACCCACGATCGCGAGCTGCTACCTGGAGTCGCGGTTTCGATAGCGGCCGGGTTGTTGATTTCGACTTTCGGATTCCTCGGTGACATCAATATGTCGGCGGTCAAACGCGACGCGGGAGTCAAAGATGGCAGCTCCCTGTTTCCCGGCATGGGTGGGGTGATTGACCGGATCGACAGCATGACCTTCACCGCGCCGGCGTTTTATTACTTTGTCGTTCTGTTGGATGCGATGTCGGGTGATGGAGTATATTAAAGGTTATTCAAACCGCTGATTCTTCTGGTTGAATGAAAGGGCAAACCATCGAGCCACGTGACCCTAATTACAAAGACTCGATTCTGACAATCCCCAATCTAATCTGCTTTGGCAGGCTGATTGGCTCGTTCGCACTATTTGGATTTGCCATGCTGGATTGGCGATACTGGTTCGTGGGAACGTTTATTGCCTTAACGCTGTCCGACTGGATCGATGGCCGACTTGCGCGCTGGTTGCATCAACGATCTGACTTTGGAGCGAGAATTGACAGTTTCGCGGATGCGGCCATGTACACCGCCTTACTGGGTGGAGCCTTGCTGCTCAGTTGGAATGAACTTCAGCACGAGCTGGCCTGGCTGGGCATTGCCGTGGGAAGTTATGCGCTGACATCGGGGGCAGGGCTGGTTAAATACGGACGCATCCCGAGTTACCACACTTACGGCGCCAAAGCGACCCAGTGGATTGCGTCGATCGCGGGCATCAGTTTGATCCTCGGCTGGTCCGTCTGGCCAATGCGACTGGCCGTGATCGCGGTTACCCTGACCAATCTCGAGGCGACAGCGATCACCTGCGTTCTGAAAAACTGGACGGCAGATGTGTTAACCATTCTCTACGTCTGGCCGACCGAGAATCCGATTTTGAAACAACCGGAAAGCAAGCAAAAAATGGTACCCGATGGCATCGCCCCAGACGAATAAACGCTGTTACGGACTCTTATTTCAACGGATATTGACATGCCTAAGCATTCACATTGCCATCGAATCGTCTTGACCGGCGGACCCGGTGGTGGAAAAACAACCGCCGCCGATTTGATGCGGCGTGAAGTCGGTGAGCAAATCGTGATTGTTCCCGAAGCTGCCACGATGCTATTCTCAGGCGGGTTTCCACGTCATCGGGAAACGCACGCTCGTCGTTCGGCTCAAACCGCGATTTATTATGTCCAGCGCAATCTCGAAGATATTCACTCAGCCCTGTATCCGGATCGCATGCTGCTCTGTGATCGCGGCACGCTCGACAGCACTGTCTACTGGCCAAATCATGAGGGCACGGGCTTCTATGAAGCACTACACACGACGTTGGAGGGGAACTGGCGCGGTATGACGCCGTGATTTTCTTTGAGACCGCTGCCGTCGGGCATCTCTCGATTGAAGGTGGCAATCCGACTCGCACCGAATCCATCGAAGAAGCGATCGAGATTGATCGTCGATTGCAGCAGGTTTGGGGACAGCATTCCAATTTCAACTTCATACCTCACGAATCCTCGTTTCTGAAAAAACTGGAAGTCGCGGTCGAAAAACTGAAAAGTTTTCTCGACGTCGTGATCGCCGGACGGCACACCAGGTGGGTCAAATCGCCAAACTGAATTCTGACCAGCGGGCCTTTCGGACACGAAGTTGCCGCTGAATGTCATCTAAGGAATGCTAACTGCCCGTGAGAAATGGCATTGGCATTTGACCCGCGAGCGACGAGCTACCGTTTTGAAATTGCAGGCATGAGAGCGAACGTTTTCTCAGTTGACACGATTTAGGCGAGTTTTAGAATCGCGTGAATACCGATAACCTGCGGCTGAAACTCGAATTTGATGTTTTCTGCGGCGTCACCACGACCAGCCCCCGATTGTTACGTTCGGAGGTTGGTCGGCAGGGTTCAGATTTTGAACGCGGTGGTACGCCGAACACGGTGTGGCGATTAGAACACAACCATCCTTATTGTCGGGCTTCACTACCCGGGGAGTTAACCAGATGACCACGATGTATTTCGAAACCGATATCAACCTCCGCGCACTCGATGATCTCTGTGTCGCGGTGATTGGCTATGGCAGCCAGGGCCGGGGCCAAGCCCTGAACCTGCGGGATAGCGGCGTCAACGTGGTCCTCGGATTGCGTCCCGGTGGCAAGAGTTGGAGCGCAGCGGAAGCGGAAGATTGGTCGCCGCTGACGATTGAAGACGCAACCCGACAGGCCGATATTGTCTGCCTGTTGACCCCTGACATGGCACAACCCCAAATCTATCGCGATTTGGTGGCACCCAATTTGAAGCCAGGCGCGACGGTGTCCTTCGCCCACGGGTTTTGCATCCACTACGGCGCGATTCAGGTGCCGGCGGAAAACAACGTGGTCATGCTCGCCCCCAAAGGCCCCGGCGGTCTCGTCCGACGGCAATACGAAGAAGGCTGCGGCGTTCCTGGATTGGTTGCGGTTCATCAAGACGCCACCGGTAACGCGCTCGAACTGGCGCTGGCTTACGGCTGGGCGATCGGTGCGGCTCGGGCCGGGATTATTGAAACGACGTTCGCCGAGGAAACGGAAACCGATCTGTTTGGCGAACAAGCGGTCCTCTGCGGCGGCTTGACCGAGTTGATCACCGCTGGCTGGGAAACGCTGGTCGAAGCAGGCTATCAGCCCGAAGTCGCCTATTTCGAATGTTTGCACGAGGTCAAATTGATCGTCGACCTGATTTACGAGGGCGGCATTGCGCGGATGCATGAGTTCATCAGCGACACGGCGGCGTATGGTGATCTCGTTAGCGGTAAACGGATCATTTCTGACGCATCCCGACAGGCCATGAAAGATGTTCTGAAGGACATTCAGGACGGGACATTTGCCAAGCAATGGCAAGCCGAAGCGGCCGCTGGATCGCCGAACTTCAAACAGATGATGCAAGCCGATCTGGAACACCCGATCGAAAAAACGGGTCAGGAGCTGCGCAAACGTTTTGCCTGGCTCAAACAGGAACAGGAACAGGCGAGCTAAATCGTCACACGAGCTCTTCCTGTCGGCGCGGTCAATCATTCAAATTGTTCGACGCCGGTAGTGGCTCGAGCTATTTTTCACGGATGACCACCCAGCAGCCCGTCTAAGCAGCCCGTCTAGCTACGGAAACCGGCATCGAAAATCGCATGACAAACCCGGACAACTCGGATGGCTGGACGGGATGGTCCGACGAGCAATTGCTGGCCAGGCTGGCGGCGGAGACATCCTCCGCCTTGGAGCGGGTCTATCAACTCGATTTGTCGACGCGAATGGATCCGCTGGAGCTGCCCGAGTTACTAAACTCGGGCTGCCGGTTGTGGCTCAAGCGTGAGGATCTCTCCAACGTCCACAGTTACAAATGGCGGGGAGCGTACAACAAGATCAAATCGCTTGTCGAACAGGGGTTTACTGGAAAGCTCGTAGCGGCATCGGCCGGCAATCACGCCCAGGGCGTTGCGGTCGCAGCTGCCAGGCTGAAACTTCAGGCGACTGTTTTCATGCCTCGTACGACACCGCTCCTGAAGCAGGATTCCGTCAAACGCCTCGGCGGCCAGTTCGTCGCGATTTGCCTGGAAGGTGATTCGTTCGAAGAAGCCGCTGAATTCGCCTGGAAGTTTGTCGAGCAGGAAGGTGGAGTATTCATTCCGCCCTACGATGACCTGCACGTGATTGCCGGCCAATCGACGATTGGTATGGAAATCGCTGCCTGCGGATTCGAGCCAACCCACGTGTTTTTACCAATTGGAGGCGGTGGGATGGCGGCGGGGGTTGCTTCCGTTTTGCGGCGCCAGTTTCCCAACGTCAAACTGATCGGCGTGGAAGCAGAAAACCAGCACAGCATGACCCTTTCGATCGAACAGGGCTCACGCCAAAAAATTGACTGGCTGGATCGATTTTGCGATGGAACCGCGGTCTCCTGCCCAGGGGCACTGACGTTCCGGATTTGCGAAATGTTGCTGGACGAATGCATGGTGATCAGCAACGATCAGGTTTGCGAGGCGATCCAGTATCTCTGGCAAAAACTCAGGCTGATTGTCGAACCGTCGGCCGGTTTGGGGGTGGCAGCTGCGCTGGCAACACCGCTATCCAAACATGACCAGCCCGTCACGGTGCTTTCCGGTTCGAACGTCGATTTCATGACACTGCCCAAGATCGCCATGCGCGGCCAGGCAAAACGTCCGGAAACCAAATACTATGCTTTTGAAATTGGCGAACAGGCCGGTGCGCTGGCCCGGCTGCTGGATCAATTTTCCGGCAACATGAACATCATTGATTTTCAGTACGGAAAAGTCGACGAATCCGATGCCTATCCGGTGATCGGAATTGAAGTGCCGCACGACTCGATCGATCAACTCCATCAACGACTCGCGGATCCGAAAATCCCTCATCACGTGGATGTTACCGGATCGGCCGCCTCCGAATTTCGAGTCATTCCGTTTAACGTGGATCTGTTGCAGCTCCCCTGGTTCGCCGTGATCTATTTTGCCAATCGACCAGGTGCGTTGCGAGATTTCATGCATCAAGCCAGCCAGTTTGCCAATGTCTGCTACATGAATTATACCGACACCGGACAAACCGAGGGCCAGGCATTGATGGGTTTTGAATTCAAGTTGCTGGAACGCCAATCCGCATTCCTGGATTGGTTACAGGATTCCCAGATCAAGTTCGATGTCGTCGATATCGAAGTCGTCCGGCACTTCACAGGATCGGTGGATTCGCCGACCGGCTGGAAAGAAATCGCGGCTCAGGTAGCATCGGTCCGTTCCGCGCGAGCTGACAGTTAACCACGCGCTTCGTTCCTGGTAGAAGCTCGGTTCGCAGATCGACAGGCACCCACAACGACGTTGAAACCACCCGCTAACGCAACAGCCGCAGGCAACGGGCTGATTGCGACACCCGCGCTGTCGATGGTCGCGTCCAACTGGAACCTGGCGCTGATTTTTCCGCGTTTTACCAGCTAATTGCTTTACATTTATTCTCAAGCTGGGCTACGATGTGGCAAATTGCTGGCTCGGCAAAAAATGGCCAGCCCGCACGCTGTTGCCATTCAATCCCCCGGTCCTCGAGCAGAATCATGAGACTCAACCAGCTTGTTTTCGCGTTATTGATTTGCCTGCCGTTATCGGCTGCCGCGGCTGGTGATTCGCCCAGCGAGCCCAGAAACGCGCAACCGAACATCGTGCTGGTGATGGCCGACGACATGGGCTGGGGGCAGACAGGCTATTACCATCACCCGATTCTGAAAACTCCGAATCTCGATTCCATGGCTGCCCACGGTCTGAGATTTGACCGGTTCTACGCAGCCGGGCCCGTGTGCTCCCCGACTCGTTCAAGTGTTTTGACAGGCCGATCTCATCGAAGAACCGGGGTCGAATCTCACGGATTTGCCTTGAGATTACAGGAACACACGATCGCGCAGGCACTGCAAACAGCCGGTTACGCGACTGGCCATTTTGGCAAATGGCATTTGAATGGGATCCGAGGTCCGGGCGTTCCCATTTTGTCGACCGACTCGCATCGACCGGGTGTTTTTGGTTTTGAGGAATGGCTGTCGGTCACCAACTTCTTTGACCGCAACCCCATCATGAGTCGGATGGGTGATTTCGTTGAGTTCGAGGGGGACTCGTCCGAGATCATCGTCGACGAAGCACTGAAGTTCATTAAAGCCAAAGCGATCGCCAAGCAACCTTCGTTCACGGTCATCTGGTACGGCACTCCCCACTCACCATTCGTGTCGGATCCGATTGATGCTCGACCGTTCGCAGCATTGGACAAAAACTCCAAAAACCATTACGGCGAACTGGTCGCGATGGACCGCAGCATTGGCAGCTTACGAGAGGGGCTTCGCGAAATTGGAATCGCCGAAAACACGCTTGTCTGGTTCACCAGCGATAACGGCGGACTGCCCAAAATTACTCCGGAAACCGTGGGCGGATTGCGGGGATTCAAAGGCAGTCTGTATGAAGGCGGAATCCGGGTACCCGCCATTCTCGAGTGGCCGGCAAAAATCAAGCCGCGGATTACCAGCATTCCAGCCGTTTCGATGGACATCGTGCCCACCCTGCTGGAAGTCGTCGGCCTGTCGGATGACGATTTCACTCAGCCGCAAGACGGAATCAGTCTGACGAAACTGTTTGAACGCGAATGGGAATCGAGACCCAAGCCGATCCCGTTCAGCTACCAGCAGAACACGGCAATCATCGACAACGAGTACAAATTACTGGAACTGACCAGCAACCAAAAGAAACCAACGCTTGCCCTTGAGCTCTACAATCTTATCGAAGACCCCGAAGAGAAGAACAATCTCTACCAATCCGCCCCCGAGCTTGCCGCACGAATGACAAAACAACTACGAGCATGGCAATCGTCTCTCGCCGACAGCCAGGTTGGGAAAGACTACCCCGAGGGCAAAGTCGATGACGGCCAACCGGTTCCCGAACAATGGTCTGAACTGGAAATCTACCGCCCCTATTTCGAAGCCTGGAAGAACCGGCCGGAATACCAATCGAGGATCGCGCCGAAACTCAAGTCAAACAAATAGAGATCTGCCCGCGACCAGCCACTCAAGATCACACGCCACTCAAGATCACAGGCAGCTTGAGATCACTGGCACTGGTTCCAGTTTTAAGCCAAAGCGAATTCCTACGCGAACAACCGGCAGAATTTGCGGTCGGCGGATTCCGCGGCCAACCCTGAAACAATCCAACTGGTTGCATTTAAAAACGACGGCGAATCAGCCAGACAGGGCTGCGAGAGCCTGAATGATTCGCTCATTCACTGGGCGGCGGAGCAGGGCGGTGAGTTAACGCTGCCGAACCGTCCAGACGCGGATGCCCTGTCCGAAGATCTTCGGCCGTGATACCTGTGCCACCGTTCAATTGGTCCATATGCTGCAGCAGGTGATACAACGCGTAGATGGCAGCATCGGTATCGCGCGTATGTCCGGACTCAGAAATCGTGTGCATATTCCGAATCGGCAAGCCGATGGAAGCGGCCGCTGAATCAATCGAAGCCAGGACCGCCGCCATGGCGTCGGTACCGGTGTCACGTCCGGCGAGTTCATGCTGGACCGGAATTCCATGTTCGGTCGATACCGCGGTGATCATGGTATTGAGCGCATGCGCTGCAAACCGCACCGTGCGTCAACGTGTAGCCTTTTCCCATTTCCAGCGGTTCGTAACGACGATCGGAAATCCCGGGGGCTGCCACGAAATCGTGAGCCACATCCACCGCGATGGTGACGTCCGGCCGAAACTGCTCTGCCAGCACACGACTACCGAACCGCCCGATTTCTTCGTGAGAGGCAATCGCTCCGAGGTAACGCACATTTTTCAACCCTCCCGATTCCGCGATCAAACGCGCGATCTCTGCCGTCACAAAACACCCAAGGCCATTGTCGAGGTAGGCCCCGGTAAACGTGTCGGGAGCAAATCCGCGTTCAATCGGTCGGTCGTAAATGATTGGGTCGCCCGGCCGAATTCCCAGGGCTTCGATCTGTGCCTTTTTGTTCTCGCCGTGGATATGTAATTCGAGATACATCATCTCGCTCTTGATCCCCTTGTCTCCCGAACGCAATTTCGGGTCCGCAAAGTGAATCGCCCCGATCGCTTCGATCGAGCCCCCTCGAATCACGCGGTAACTGCCGGGATTCTCCGGAGCTTCGCTAAACAACAAAACTCTGTGGCCAATCAGGGTCGTCGGCAACATCGAGTCCGAATTCACCCAGATTTTTCCGTCTTCGCTGATGCTGCGAACCTGCATGCGAATTTTATCCGCGTGACCGATCACCATGACCGAAAAAGCATCGGTGGCATCGGGAGCCGTGTCGAGCACGATTCCGGCGTTTCCCTTGAAGGAGTGAATCTTCCAGGTCGGCGGCATCCAGGACTTGAAATGGGGCTCCAGCACGCCGCGCGTCATGGCCGCTTCCAAACCGATCGGGCTGGTGCAGCAAGGATTCGACGCATCAGCTCAAACCGCTCGTCGGACATCGACGATTCCCATGGTTTTGATTCGTTGTTCACGCAAGTCTCCAAGTAGGTTGTTTTACTTTGATCAGCAGGTTAGCGACCGGTCTGAATTGACGCTTCCGGCAGGTCTGCAACGGTCGGGACAAACAGCGACCATTCAATGGTTGTCCTGACCGGCAAAGCCGAAGAGATTCCAGGCAAAACAGGGGCGAAAGATGAAATGACACCAAGCGTTAGCCGGGCTGTACTGCCGCAATCTTCGCGGTTCAGTGGTTGGCACTGAGCTTGCTCAATTCAGCCAGGACTTCTGCGGTCTCGGGAAACCGATCCTCTTTAAGCTTTGAAAACACGAGATTCCCATCCGCGGTGACTTCAAAACGTCCGCCTGCTGCTTTGATCAATTCGGATTTGATCCCAAATTCCGACTCGATTGCTGCCGCCAAACTGGTGGCTTGGGGGAGATAGTTTCACATGCCGCAATATTCAATCGAGACTTTCATTTGATTCCTGTCGAAAGTTGAAAAAGGCAACTCGGGGACGAACGCTTCGCGCCCCATCGTATCTGTTTGGCTGACTATTCTAGCGTCAATTCAAACTGAAGTCAGGCGGGAACCGATGGCTGGATGATTCGACCAGTTGGCCAACGCTCGAATTCTGCTGTTTCAACATGGACAGGGCGATTTGCGCACGCCGTCGGATGTCGAGTGCGCCCAGCAATTGCTGTTGATCCATCGGCTTGGCGTTACAGGAATACCCGATTAAATCGATCAACTGCCCCAATGGCAGATTCTCGTTCAACAACTGCTCCAGTGACTCCTCATCCAACTCCGGATGTCGATTCATCAACTGCCGAAACTCAGCCATGATCGCGACCCGCAATGCGGTGGACTCGTCTTCGGAACAATCCAAATGATCGCAACAGAGTTCGACCTCCGCCATTCGGTAGGGCGTGTCGCGGTCGTCAAGTTCCCTGACGACTTTCGCCCGCTTTGCTCCGAGCAACAGGAGATTGAAGCGTCCGTCTTCGAGTTCGGCATGAGTCACGATTTTGCCGACGCAAACGACATCGCAGATTTCTGGCGTTTCCGACAATTCCGATTGCAGGCCAGGCTTGATTAATGCCATCGTGATCAACTCATCACTCGCCAGGGCATCGGCAATCATCGCGCGGTAACGTGGTTCGAAAATATGCAATGCCTGGATCACGCCCGGAAACAGGACGAGATTGGGCAGGGGAAACAACCGGACGATATTTTGAAAATCCTCCGGCAGGGAAAGATCGGCTTTGTTGAGCGACATGATTAACGGACCACGTAATCGGCGAAGTTTCGGAACAGTCGGACACCCGTGCCGCGGTAACCGCGTAAACGACTCGACTTCAACGATTTAATCGTCAAGGTGCATGAACATCTGAATCACGTACCAAAACAGCAAAGCAACCGAGGCGAACAGCGCCAGCGAGGCGGCCACATATTGATCGGTGTTGTAGTGGTGCAGAATATTTGACGTGTTGTAAAGAATTGCCCCCGACGCGAGGATCACCATCGCAACGGAAAACCACATGCCCAACGGAAAACCTAACGCGATTCCGCAGACGATCAGTCCCATCGCGATGAAACCGCCGGCCACCAGAGCCCATTTCAGGAATGAAAAATCAGTTTTGGTAACCAGGACCGTCAGGGTCAACCCACCAAACACGACACCGGTGACAATTCCGGCGGACATCAGCAGATTTGAATCTGGCCCCCCGAAATAATTTTGGGCGACATACAGCAGTGGAATGAAAATCAGCGCTTCAGCAACGACGTATACCGCCAAACCCAGATACTGCATTTGCCGTGAAGTCTGGCTGTGAGCCCAGCGGTCGGCAACGAAGCTGACCAGCATAAATCCGCCCAGTACGACCAGCCACATGTATCCCCCTGTCACTTTGGGAATGATCGCCGCCAACTGATCGTTAAACACAGTCAGAATCACTGCATCAATGGCAGCAAAGGCCAGGATCGCACCGAGCAGGTGCAAATAGGTGCGTTTGATAAAGGTCGCGCGAACATCCGCGTTGGCTCGATCGGCGACGCTTGGATAACTGAAATCGGAAGCTTGATAAGGATTTTGGCTCATCGTTGACTCGGATAAATGTGTTTTCGGATATTTGTGTTCGGCACTCGAGTAAACGAATTCCCGAGCGGCCAGGATTTTGATAACTGGGCTCATAATTCTAACCCAAACTGGGGAAAAGAGGGCAGCCTGCCAAACGATCCGTTGGAATTTTGACCGGCTGACGACGACGTCGATCCAGTAAAAGGAAATCGTTCAAATTTGTCGGATCCAATTTTTCGGTTAAAGTTTTCAGCGAATCCGGCGGAACCTGTTTTTGTTAACTTGAACCACAGCCAACGGCGTCATCGCGGCCCTCGCAGCATTGAATTTTTGACTGATCAAATTTGCGATGGAAAAATATCCGAGTTGTTACTTGACAGTTGTGCGAATCAGATTGAAAATTCGCTTTCGACGAAGCAATGAAGCTTCGCTCCGCTGCCTATGATGTGGAAGCCCAACGAAATGATTCTTTCCGGCGACGAAATCCATCAAAATCTTGGCTCCAATATCAAGATTGACCCTTTCGACCCGGAAAAACTCAATCCCAACAGCTACAACCTCTCACTGCACCACGATTTGGTGACCTACGAAGAGGTCGTGTTGGACATGAAAAAAAGCAACCGCATTCGGCGGCTGCAGATTCCCGAGAGTGGTTTGGTGCTGGAGCCCAATCGGTTGTACCTCGGCCGCACCATTGAGCGGACCGAAACCCACAACCTGGTACCGATGATTGAGGGTCGCTCGTCGATTGGTCGCTTGGGTTTATTTGTTCACGTCACCGCCGGTTTTGGTGACGTCGGATTCAAGGGTTTTTGGACGTTGGAAATGTTTGCGGTTCAGCCCGTCAAAATCTATCCGGGTGTCGCGATCTGCCAGATTTTCTACCATCAAATCGAAGGCGCCATCGAAGAATATTGCAGCGACAAATACCAGAACAATCAGGACATCCAGCCAAGCCTGCTCTACAAAGAATTGAATCCTGATGCGGAAACCGAAGATCCGCAGTTGTCGCTCGGCTTTCGGCTCTAAATCAGACGATTTCAGCCATCCCTTATTCGGCCTGTACTGCTCTCCTGATCGCCGCGGCCGGTGATCACGCCGCGCTTCTTGCCGGCGACCGCAGTACGAATTCGCAGTGTTCGGCGATTGGCTGGATCACGCTCCAGCAAAGCAATCCGCCAGATTGGGCAGTTCCGCGATTCTTAACCCGCCCGCTGGCAGTTCGGATTGACGACTTTAACGGTCTAACGTTGTTAAACCTTGACGTCCTTTCCGATCATGAGCTGGGCGGCTCGACTTCTCATCGTTTTTTTGGGTGAGCGTTAAAGTTGGTTCTTGATGGGGCAATTTTGGTTGCTAAAGTTCAACCGTTGAGTCGACGCAGCTTGATCGCTCGAATTGTCAACGAGGCTTGTTCGCCTGTTTCCATTGCTAACTTTTTCCACCCGGAAAACAAAATGTCTGAAATCGATTTATTGATGGACAATGCACGTCTGCGAGACGAAATCGAACCGTTCCTGGACGAATCGGTTCTGCTGGTCGACATGGATAAAATGTCCGTTCGCCACGAAAACGAGTTTCTCAGTTCGTTGCTCGCGTGGGAGAAAGCCCCTGTATTGCCGATCGGCGAGTGGTTCAAGCCTCGGCTGTCCATGCCCGATCATCAGACGTTGAGCGACGAAGCGTTGAACCAGAATCTGCACCAGGTTATTGGGCGACTGTTCGAAAAGAACATTGTCCTGGTTCACACCGATCATTTGTCCGACCGCCAACTGTATTGCCTGATCGTTCGAGATATTCTGCCGGCAGAGGAAAAGAAAATCGTCCTGCCGAATAAATTCCTGAAATGGCAGTGCCTCGATATCGTCGAAGATGAAGAATCCTGGCTTCGTTTCTATGCCTCCAACGAAGACCGTCAAGCCTGGTCGGAAGAGACCGGATTACGCCTGCCCCCCAAGGAAGACCTGCCGTTTCCACGGACTTTGCCGCAACATCGGCTTGGATGATCACGGAACACGTCCGGTCCCCCACCGCAATTTGACGGAATATCCTTCCGTTCAAATTGCTGGTATGCTGGGGGAATGAACATCAATCATTCTCAAAAATCGTCGGCCGTATCGCTAGTTTCAGCAGCGGTTGTGGCAGCATTCATGCTCCAGTCCGGCTGCGGTCCAGCACCCGAAGCAGGCAATCCCCAACCGCCGTCGCCGGCCTCGCAGGCAGCGGCTGATCCAGGTGCCGGACCGACGGATGAAACTCAAGTCAACGTTGCCGCCGATTCGAATGCTGAATTGCCCGCCGCCCCATCGAAAATCGAGCTGAACGTCTTTTGGGATGCGGCACTGGCAGGCAACCTGGAGTTGGTCGGGGAAGCCATTGAGTCGGGCGTCAAGGTGGACGCCGTCGACGATCAAAACCGCACAGCGTTGATGCTGGCCGCCTTCAACGGCCATACGGAAGTGGCAAAATTACTCCTGGAAAAAGGCGCAGTGGTCGATCATCTCGATGCCGTTGGGCGGACTGCTCTGATGTTTGCCGCCACCGGAGCCAACTCGGAAACGGTGGAACTGCTGATCGCTGCGGGTGCCACGATTGATACGGCCGACCAAGGAGAAGGTTTCACTGCCCTGATGCATGCAGCTGCCGAAGGCCAGGCGAAAGTTGTCGAAGTCCTACTCAAGCACAACGCGGATCCCTCGATCAAGGACAACGACGGTGATACCGCCAAAGACTTTGCCAGTCGCAACGGTCATCGAGACGTCATCCGTCAGCTGATTCAATAAACCGGTGATTCGAAACCGTCCGCGGGTCTAGTCCCTGTATTTTTGGGAATCGTAAAACAGAAACAACTCCCTTCTCCGGGAACCGAATCGACCCAGATTTTCCCGCCGTGCAGTTCAACGATCTTTCGACAGGTCGCCAATCCAATTCCTGTGCCGGGGAATTCATCTTCGCTGTGCAAGCGGTGAAAAATTTCAAAGATCTTGTCGTGATGCTGTGCATCAATTCCGATCCCGTTGTCGCGGATACGAAATTCCCAATGACCCTCGTCCTCTTGTGAATCGAGGAAAATTTGCAGGGGACGCTCGGAACGGTAATTGACTGCATTGGTCAACAGATTTTGGAACAACCGCCGAAGCTGGATTCTGTCGCCCGTCACCTCTGGCAACCGACCGCAATGGACCCCACCCTGCTGGTCACCCATTTTCTCTTCCAGCTCTGCCAACACCGTTTGGACGACGCCAGCAAGATCCACCGCTTGAAACGGCGTTGCGTCGGCACCGACCTTGGAATGGTCCAGCAAATCCTTGATCAAGGCCTGCATTTGTTCGACAGAATGATCCACCATCGCAAACAACTCGTCAGCTTTTCCTCCAGTTGCTTCCTGAAATCATCCTGAATCAATTGGCAGATCATTTTCACTCGCCGCAACGGGCCGCCCAAATCATGAGCCGCGACGTACGCAAAGGATGCCAATTCCTCGTTGCTGCGTTTTAGCTCATTCGCGTACTGACGAATTTTCCGTTCCTGTTGTCGAAATTCGGTGATGTCCCGGATCGATGCACAGATCAACAGGCCCGTTTTTGTCTGCAGCGGGCTGATCGAAATGTCGACCGGAAATTCGCTGCCGTCTTTTCGGCGTGCCACCAAATCAAGTCCGCGCCCATCGGTCGAATCGCTGGATCCGCCAGATAGTCGCACTCGTGCTGTTGGTGAATCTGATGGAATCGTTCCGGGATCAGTCGGTTAATTTCTTGCCCAAGCAGTTCCTTGGCAGAAAACGCGAACATTCGCTCGGCTTGCGAGTTTGCGAACACGATCCTGCCGTGCCTGGACGCGACCACAATCGCATCCGGGGCATATTCAAGCAACTGTTGGACCAGCGGTCCAACGTCGGGCAAATCGGCTGGAAATTCGGCGTAAGTCATTCGATCCCCGCGATGCATGGAGACCAACAGTGTAGCCGTAATTCAGGGAAACCGGAAACCAATCTTGGGAACGACGAACCGGATGGGGAATGAAATCGACGCGTGACCAGATCAACGGTTGAAAGTAATTGCCAGGATGTGATCTCCCCAATTGCGACTCCCCTTCGGGACTGCACAAGCAATCATCGATCGAGTAGCGCAGAGCTCCCCGTCTTTGTCGCATCCGTTGGACGCCGGAACCAACAATCGGCCACCTCAATGCTGGTTGACCACTAGGACGTTTGACAGTAATGCTGGATGATCGCTTTTAGCTGCTGCCTTCGAATTGGCTTGGTTAGATAGTCGTCCATCCCCGCGTTCAAACAAGCCTCGCGGTCACCTTGCATGGCCTGAGCCGTCACGGCGATGATCGGAATGTGCCTGCCATTTCCCTGTTCGATTTTTCGGATCGCAGCCGTCGCCGCCAGCCCGTCCATCTGCGGCATTAACACATCCATCAGAATAATGTCGAATGCCTCTGGCGAGTTTTTCCACAGGCTGACCGCTTCTGCTCCGTTGTTCGCGACACGGACGTGGTGGCCCATTTTCTGCAGAAACGCCACGATCAACTTTTGATTCACATGCGAGTCCTCGGCAACCAGAACTCGGATCCCAGACGCATCCGGACCATTTGACTGGCTGACCAACTCAGCCATTCCGCTTTGACCACCCACGGATTCCAGTTGTGCGGGCGAACTCAGCTCGCCGGCGACCGGAAACTGAGCGGTAAAATGAAAACAGCTGCCGGTTTTCCGATTGTGTTCGCACCAAATCCGGCCGTTCATCATTCGTACCAGTTGATTCGAGATCGCCAGTCCCAATCCCGTCCCGCCAAACTCGCGAGTCGTCGACATGTCGACTTGGGTGAACGCATCAAAAATCAATTCCATTTTTTCCGTGGGAATACCGATCCCCGTGTCGCAAACCTGAAAGTGCAACGTCAAATCTTCATCCGCTATGATCGGATTTTCCAACCGGACTGCCAGGTCAATCGATCCCTGTTCGGTAAATTTGATTGCATTCCCGACCAGGTTCACGATCACTTGACGCAACCTTCCCTTCGTCCCCGATTAAATGATCGGGGACTTGGTCGGCCACCTTCCAATGAACGGCAATCCCTTTGGCTTCGCCCCGAATCTGGAACGGTTTCATCATTTCTTTCAATGCCGTTCTCAAACTGAATGGCTGCTGTTTGAGAACCACCCCAGCGGCTTCAATTTTCGAAAAATCCAGAACTTGATTGATGATCATCAACAACGATTCTGCCGAATCGCGAGTCGTCAATACGTATTCCCTTTGGCGGTCGGTAAGATCGGTCTCTAACAGCAGTTCGGTCATGCCGATGACGCCATTCATCGGGGTTCGAATTTCATGACTCATACTCGCCAGAAACTCCGACTTCATCTGGTCCGATTGTTCGGCTTTCTGGCGGGCGGCTTTCATCTCTTCTTCGATTCGCTTGCGCTCAAAAAAGCTGGGGACGCGGAAACTCGTGCGCGTCAACTTACGAGCCTCAACATAATCGGCCAGATGCGCCTCGATCTTGTGAGGAGGCGCCATGATAAACGTGCACTTTTCGTCGCCCGCTGCCTGGCAACTTAACTCGACCGCAGTCAGCGGCATGCCAAAACTCTCGGCGCACCAACCCGATGAATAACCGGCGTTCATAATGCACACCGGCTGTTGGGACTGTTGACCCGCCTTGATCCAGGAATCCGCTTCGAACGAAAACGGATGGTCGTACTTGAGAAAGTAGTCGTCGTTCGGTTCCGGGGAACTCTCCGGGCTGATATCAACGAACGCCCAACCCGAATAGGCAAAGTGAATCGGCCCCGCTGAGAGCTTGGCAACGGGATCCGTGATTCCCATTTTCCGGTGAAAATTCTTCGCGTCCTCAATCCCGATCACATGGGCAATGTCAAACAGGAAATTACGCCCAATCGCGAACGCTTCATCGTCTCCGTAGTCGGAATACAGGTTTTTGATCGTGTTCAGGAAATCGACGGACAACGAGGAAGCACGCAGCAAGACGTAGCGTTCCCCACTGATCTCAATCGTGGCTTTGGACGGGTCAGTTTTCGTTTGCGCAAAAAACTGATGGACGGTCGCCTGCGCGAGATCGAACAGGGGCCGAAGCGGCTCGGGCACGCGCACCGTATCACCCGAGACGGGCCATCGAACACGGGTTTTGAGTTGTTCAATTTCTGAACACAACTCAGCTACCTGAGCTTCGAGTTCCAATTCCCGTGTTGTCTTACTCACTGACCCTGCACTCTAAAACTTGTTCGATTTTGCCAATTTCTGTGTCGGTTGGTCGACCATTTATTTATAACCGCTTCGCTGCGACGCGGGGAATGATCCCGATTCGATTGCCAACAAACTGCGAATTACCATGGCGTTCCAACCTCGGAGCCCAGCGTTAGTCGAGGTTTTTGCAAGCGGAGCAGGGTGCACTGCGCTGATTCGCGGAACCAATCGCCACGTGCATCGGCCGTGCATTGGGACCGTTTGTGGGTCAAAGCGTTCTCGCAATTTCGGAAATCACTTCCAGAGCAACCTCCATATCTTCCCTGGTCATCTCAAACTGCCCCATCGTCATTCGGATCACAAACTGGTCCTCATGCCGCGTCTGCGTCAGGTAGATTCGACCGTCGGCATTAATTCTTTCCAACAATTGTTGGGTCATCGCATCGGCATCACCGCCCGCGGGTGCGTAGCGAAAGGTAAATAGTGATAATTGCGGCGGCGTGACGATTTCGAAACCGGGCAATTCTGCAAGGGCAGCGGCTGCCTGTCGGGTCCATTGGACATGATTACGAATTCGTTCCCTCAACCCTTGCAGTCCGTAGGCCCGCAACAGAAACCATAGCTTCAACGCGCGGAATCTGCGCCCCAATGGGATCGTCCATTCAGAGTAATTGGTGGTCTCGCCGGCCTCGAGTGTTTTCAAATAATCGGGTCGAATGCTCAGCGTTCGGACTTGCGGCTCTGGATCCCTGAGAAACTGAACCGAGCAATCGAAATTGGCACCCAGCCATTTGTGCGGATTGACGACCACGCTGTCAGCCAACTCCACGCCTTCCCAGATTGAACGAAACTCAGGACAAATCATTGCCGAACCGGCCCAGGCGGCATCGACATGGGAATACAGATTCTCGTTTTTCGCGATTGTCAAAATGGGTCGCAATCGGTCCGAAGCACCGATCGAGGTTCCACCAATACAACCGATCACCCCCGCAGGCAGCAAACCGGCAGCGCGGTCGCTGTCGATGGCAGCCTGGAGAGCCTCCGGACGCATCGCCCAGCATTCATCGATTGGAATCTTCACCAGATTTTCCTGTCCAATGCCGGCGATCCGAACGGCTTTGTCAATTGATGAGTGGGTTTGTGTCGACGCATAAATCCTTAACCGGGGGCAGCCCGCCAATCCTGTGGTGAGCCCGCGCCATTCCAAAACGCTTTCGCGCATCGTTAGCACTGCCGACAAAGTCGCCGAAGTCGCCGTGTCCTGAATCACCCCCTGGAAACCAGGAGGTAGATCGAGTGCTTGCCGCAGCCAGTCGATCATTACCGTCTCCAACTCGGTCGCCGCGGGCGAGGTCTGCCAAAGCATGCACTGTGCGGCGATCGAATTGGCCAACTGCTCGGCCAGAATCGACGCCGGTGCGGCATTGGAATTGAAATAGGCAAAAAAACGTGGGTGCTGCCAATGCGTCATCCCACCCGGAATGATCCGCTCAAAATCGGCGAAAATCTGTTCCATCGTTTCTGGAGAATCAGGCGGCGAGGCTGCAATCTGAGCGGCAATCTCTCCGGGCTGGATGGGGGGACGAACGGGCTGTTCGCGCAGATTCGCGTAATAGTCGGCGGCCCAGTTCGCGGCCTTGACGGACCATTCAGGCAGGTCTTCGTATTGCATCTTGGAGATCTTGGACGGAAGGTTAGCATAAAAGGGCCATTGTAGACAAAGTGAACGAGCGGAATACAAGCTGGAAAATCTTGACGGGCCACGAAACGACCAGCTTCCACCAATCTCCATCAATTCCCGGCTTCCGAGGCTGTTACCGATGAAATTCCTGAACAAGATCACGCGATGGTCCGTGGCTTTCGCCCTGCTAACCAACCTTGGCCTTGCCCAACAACCGGCAGCGTCTCCGATCAAAATTTCGACGACTGCGACCACCGTTTCATCCCGCGAGGGGCTCGTGTTCGATGCAAGGATCGTCGCCCCCAACGAATCGCAACGAAATGGCTTCGGTGTACTGATGCTGGGCGGCGGTCTCGGCAACGACCTGAATTGGACGACTCCCGGATTTGTCGAAGAATCGGGCAGGCGAACGCAGCTTACGATCAATGGGAAGCCCCACGCCGATGCTCCGCTGATCGCAGAGGCTCTGGCCACCCGAGGATTTGTCGTGATGCACTTCTCGACGATTCGGCAGGACGATCCCAAACGGAATGCCTGGCCGAACGAGATGACGGTTTATTCCCACCGGGAACTGCTGCAATTTTCAACAGCTGCGTTGGATGCTTTCCGCAGCAAGAACCTCTTTGCTCAAGACAACGTCATTCTCTTGGGACACAGTTTGGGTGCAGAACGGGCCGCCAATCTCGCGGCCAATGATACCGGGATTGCCGCGTTGGTTTTACTTGCACCTGCCTCGCTGACTCGAACGACTGCGGAAGATCGAGGCCCGAATCAGAATCGGGAGGATGCGGCACAATTCATCCAGTTGGTGGATACCAACAACGATGCGGTCGCTGGCCCATCCGAATATGCACTTTGGCAGAAACGTAATCTCGACAGTCACCATCCGCTTGCCGGCCAGACTTTTGCACAACTGGATTTCCATGCCGACGGTGCGCTGGTCGACTGGGAGGTTTCCGCAGGACTGGCACGCCACCATCGTTCCTCAAGCAATTTTGAAGGATCCCAGGTTTCGAACGGGCTAGCCAGGACCGAAGATATCTTGAGAACCGGCAACCTCAAGACTCTGGTCATCTACGGTACACGCGACGGCGCACAAGCCCACCATGCTCCGATCCTGTCCGACTTGATTCGCGACGAGCAACTGGAAGTGCAACTTCAGATGTTACCTGGCATCGGGCATCAGCTTGGTCCAACGGAAAAAAATCGTCACGGCCCGATCAGCCTGCCATGTCGGGAGGCGATTGCCAACTGGCTCACTCGCGAAATCTTGCCATCGACCGATCACCAACGTTGATGCCGCGTGGGCAAATGCGGTTCCAGACTTGCTACGCCAGTTTCCAATCATCACGGTACGATTTGGTCAACAACTCGTTGGCGGGCGGGTGGTTCGTAATTTCCATCGTCTCCGGATCAAAATCAATTGCTTGTCCGGTTCGATACGCGACATTCCCCAGCAATACGATTTCGGTAAACGGCCCGGCGTAACCAAAGTGACTTCCGGTGACGCCACCTGATTTGCAAGCGTCGATCCACTGTTGATGATGTCCTGGGGATTTCGGCAAAAAGGGTTCCGGCAGTTGGAAACCAGCAAATTTTTCTTCGGGCAGCAGCAGCGGGTCGCCCCCATGGGCAATTGCAATGCGACCTTCATCGCCAACAAACAGCGACCCGTTCATCGGCAATTCCGCCGCTATATCCTTCGGTGGCTGGGCTTGGCCCTCGTACCAGTAGACGGTGCACGGAACGAGTTCACCGCGCTGTTGAAAATCAAATCGGGTGATCATCCATGTTGGGCCGCAATCGGCCAGTGGCGGTGGGCCAAGCGAACGGACGGTGACCGGGCCGCCAAGATTCAACCCCCAGAAGGCTGGGTCCATCAGGTGAATCGCCATGTCCCCAATCGCGCCACAACCAAAATCCCACCAACCGCGCCAGGCAAACGGAACGTAGGCCGGATGATAGTCACAAAGACTCGCGGGCCCCTGCCACAGGTCCCAATTCAGATGGGCAGGAACGGGTGGCGTATCGAGAGGCCGCTGGAGTCCCTGCTTCCAAAACCGACCGGGCCGATCGGTAATAATGTGGACTTCTCGGACGGGCCCAACCACCTGTTTCTTCAACCACTCAACCAATCGCAGATACCCAGGGTGTTCGTGGTTCTGGGTTCCCATCTGGGTGGCCACCCCTTGCTTGGCGGCCAGTTTGGCAATAATCCGGGCTTCCTCGACCGTGTGCGTCAGAGGTTTTTCGCAATACACGTGCAAGCCGCGTGAAAGCGCTCGCCAGGTCGCGGGGCCGTGATGATGGTCCGGAGTCGCAACCACAACCGCATCCAGATTCTCTTGCTGCAACATCTTCCGATAATCGACGTACCGCTCGGCTTTAGGATGCGCCGCACCCGCTTTCTCCAGCGTCTGTTGATTCACATCGCAAACCGCGACAATGCACTCATGAGCCACCGCGGCCAAGTCGCCGCCTCCGCGACCGCCAACTCCGATCACACCAATGTTCAACATTTCGTTGGCCGGCAACGACCGAGAAGAATCAGATCGCGGCGCCGCACCATCCTGATTCGCCAACCGCCGCCGCGGCAAAGCCGCCAACGGAAGCCGCGGTCGTCGACAAAAACTTTCGGCGGCTGTATTTCGAATTCGACATCAGACTCTGGTTTCCTCGAGGCCATCCGATTGGCAACGTTTGTTATCGCGACGGGACCACACTGACCGACGGCTGCCCCAGGCGATCGACTTCGAAGCCTTCCCGATATTTCCGCTGAATCAACGCGTTGGCTTCGTCGATATTGGTCACGTTCAGATTTTCGGTATCCCAAGCGAGTTTTTGATCGGGAAAACGATTGGCCACAACGCCTAACAACAGGGCTTCGGTTAGCGGTCCTGCCAATTCAAAGCCCATGCTGGTTTTTCCCTTGCCCATGCAGGCATCGACCCATTGGTGATAGTGGTTTTCAGCAGCAACGTCAGGGCGTTGATAGTCCTTGAAATTCGCTTCCGGGAACAACACGGGCTCGCCGATGTGCGGCAACAACATTTGCCCCGCTTCACCGATGAACAACGATCCCTGTCCGGGCAGCTTGGTTCCCGCGGGAAGTCCAACGTCCTCAGCGGCAGGGGGCGCAAAACCGCCGTCGTACCATTTCCAGACCATCGTCTCGGTCGTATGTCGAGTCCCGGGGAATTCGTATTCGACCACGTTCTTTTCCGGATGCCCGAAACCGGTCGGCGGCCGACACGTCGTTTTGCTCCAGTTCGGTGCCGTCAATTCCAGCGCCGTGAAGGGCGTATCAAAAATATGCACGCCCATATCGCCGAGCGTTCCCGTTCCAAAATCAACAATCTTTCGCCAGTTCCCCTGGTGATAGACCCGGGGTACGTATCCCCGCTTCGGGGCGGTGCCTAACCAAAGATCCCAGTCAAGATTTTCCGGCGGCTCCTGCGTTGCGGTATACGGCGCACCGTCGTAACCCCAGTTTTTGTTGGACCAGGCGTGCACCTCGCTGACCTTACCGACCACCCCATCCCGAATCATTTGCACGGCCCGTTTGTACGGCGCGGCCGAGTGAATCTGAACGCCCATTTGCGTGACCAATTCCATCTCCTGGGCAGCGAGTCGAAGCTGGCGACTTTCGAACACTTCGTGGGTCAGTGGTTTTTGGCAATAGACCGGTTTCCCAGCCAGCATCGCCGTCATCGCGGCAGGCGCGTGCGTGTGATCGGGGGTCGAAACCACAACCGCGTCGATCGAATCGCCCATGTCAACGATCAGCTCGCGAAAATCACTGAACCCTTTCGCGCCGGATGCTTGGCCAACGCCGCATTCAGGATATTGCGATCCACATCGCAGAGTGCCGCCACTTCGACGCTGCCATGGGATGCAACGGAATTTAAATCCGATCCCCCCATCCCGCCGACGCCGATGTGCGCGGTCCGCAGTTTTTCCAGTGACAAAGTTGTCGGGCGTTTCGCCAACGAGCCGAATGGCGCGACCAGGCAAGCGGATCCAAACTGAACGAAACGACGACGATTGATTGCTGGGATCATCAAATTGACTCTCGGTGTTGTGGATGATGGTATCGGCAAGGGTTTTATCATAGCAAACGTAGACGCCTACGGTGGTAGAGCAAGAATACTCCCGAATTTTATTCAACATTGGTACGAATGCTCGCTAAACTAGACTCAGTCCGGGGGTTCCGGCGGGACCCGGACCGTTGGAAAACCGTTTTGCAAAAGGCAGACGAAAGGGAAACCCCGTGGCCAGACAACGCATGAAACCTGACATGTCGGATGTGGACGGCAGCGGTACCGCTGAGGTTTACGTAGAAAATATCCGGGCCCTCCAAAGCAACATTGCCGGCTACAAACAACCAGCATTAAAGATGCTCGCCCCGTGCCCCGGTCAACGCATTCTGGATGTCGGATGCGGTGCGGGTGACGATTTGGCGGAACTGGCAAAGCTTGTTGGGCCTGCCGGTCGCGTCATCGGCATCGACACCAGCCAGACGTTGCTGGAACATGCACAGGCAAAAACTGCTGGCCAGAATTTGCCGATCGATCTCAAATGGGGGGACGCACAATCGCTCCAATTTCCCGATGATTCCTTTGACCGTATTCGAGCAGACCGAGTGCTTCAACATGTTGATTGCCCGGACAGAGCGGTTGGAGAAATGATGCGTGTGACAAAGCCGGGAGGACGCATTGTGTTAGTCGACGCAGATTACGATGCGCTTTTGATTGACGCGGACGACGTGCTGGTGACGCAGACAATTGTTCGTCGGCGTGCCGATGCCGCTCGAAACGGCCGAATTGGCAGGATGCTTTGGGGATTGATGCGCGAGTTCGGTGTGGTCGATATCCAGGTCGAGGGCATCGTTTTCATTTGGAACGATTACGACTTGGCGATGACCAATCTGGACTTAGCCAGCATTGCCGATGAAGCCTGTCACGCCGGCGAACTCCTGCGTGAACGCGTTGATGCATGGCTCGCAGATCTTGTCGAGCGCGCTCAACAGGGAAAATTTTTCCTGTCCAGTTGCGGTTTTATCGTTTCCGGGCAGTTGCCGACGAACTAGCTGATGTTTGAAGTTAGCCGCGGCCCGCAAAACAGTTCCAACGGCCCGGATAATTCACGGCCGAATTCGACCCTGCCGTCCTTGCTCACGATTGATGGCTTCTTCCAATCTGACGCGTGTCCTACTGGGGCAATGAACTCCGCTTCCGATTATTCGGTCAAATTCAACCCCCCCAGTGGCTTTCGGTTGCCAACGGTGAGCGATTGGGAGCGATGTTGGGATGAGCGAGGTCGCTATGGAGGCCGGGTCCAATGTGGCGGCTCCTACAAGATGGTACCACTGTACTTGCGATCGTCGGACCGAAACAAAGACCGGCCGCAACGCCAGGGCGGGGCACTTGGATTTCGCGTTTGCCGCAGTCCTTAATAACCGTCCAAATCTCCCTCACAAAAAAATCGCGCGGCTATTTTTTGTCCTGGGGAATTTCGAGTGACCACGCTTCCAGCCAGTATTGGCCGCCGCGTTTCATTTTGAACTCGCTCATCAGCCGACGCTGCATATCCGGCAAGTGTCCGGCCCCGTAGAAAATTGCGAAGTTCTTTTTACCGGCCTTGATTTCCCGATCGAGCACTTCCATGCATTTTGCGTTCCGGTGGTCGATGATCGTCGACCCCTCTTTGCCTTCAAACATGATCATGCCGCTTTCCATCGCCTGCAATTGATCGGCAAACATCCGACGCATCCGGATTTCTTTGTTACGGGAAAACATGGCCATCAACATGCCGACATTACTTCCACCTTTGCCTGCCGACTGCATTGCCATACTTTGGCCGATCGCCCGCAGGGTATATTTCGAGAAACTCTCTTCGTTTTCCTGCATGCTCTCCAAGAATTCTTCGGGGGACATGTCAGCGTGAACGAAGTTGTTTTTGGTGTAATCGACATGGTCCAGCTGAAACTCCAGCCCCAATACCGATTGCATGCCGACCTGCATCGCTGCGATCGGATTCAACCCCACGCCCTGTTCCTTCCTGCCGCCTTTGGGAATGACGGTTCCTTCGGGGGCGACCAATTCAAACAGGACACTCTCGTAACGCTTGAAACGTTGATTGAGTTCTTCGTAATAGGACTGTTCGCCAATGTGGACAACACCAATCAAATCGACGGTAATTCGTTCGTCATTATCATTGGTAAGCTCATATCGGGTCACCGAAGTTTCCAAGGCGACCGGTCGACCTTTGGCGTTTTTACGAATCCGCATAAAGTGCTCGGACTCGCTTTTGCGCTGCTGTTTGGTTTTCGTGGTTGATTTGGCCTCGTCCGAGTTCGTCGATTCCTGGCTGTCCCCGGTCTTTGGCTTTCGTTTCTGCCTCGGCAACTGCCTGCGCCTGGACCGAACTGCTTCCCGCGAACAGGTACACTCCCACAATCAAGGCGAACAAAATTCGAATCATTCGAAACTGATCTGACATAACAACATCCAAAAGCTGATTGGGTGACAGAGAATTGCAAGGCGAACCGCCATTGCATGTGAAAGTATAACGAAAAGGGTGTCCGGTGATCAAACGCCAACCGATCACACCGAACCCACCTCGCCGGTTGTCAGCCGACGCAAACGATGGATTACGCCGTCAAAATCGGGTTTCATCGAGTTTTAGCGGATCTCGATCGGCCGAAAAATGGTTACCGGACTTCCGCTGGTCACGAACACCGAAGCTGGACGTTTTGACAACGGCTTGATGAATGATTTACCAAACAGACGGTTGACGTCGCAATTGAAATTTGCCTGGGCGGCATCCCAGATTACCCAGCCGGGGCGTTCAACTCGATAGGCAAGCGTTTTGCCTTTGTGCGTACCGAAATAGTTGGCATGCTCCAGAATGAAACCAACCTTGGTATCCGGACCGGATTTCTGAATCCTGCTGCGGGCCTTCACGCGCAGCTTGTTCCAGCTATCGTCGATTTTCCATTGGTATTCGACTTCTGGAATTTCGTTTTCACCGAACCCGGAACTGCTGGATTTGATCTTGAGTTTGGAAAATTCGGAATTGAATTTAGATTCCAGAAACCAGGCGGCCGTTGCGCCGGAAATGTAGTCTTTGATCAGACAGGTTCCTTTTTCGACCCGGTCTGATTTCACATTCTTGACATAGAACCGCAAGCTGAGTTCGGGACATGCAGGTACCAGTGAGAAAGGCAGCCCCCAAGCCCGGATCCCGCTGACCGTCATGGCAATCAGGCTGACGTAAGTTTCGCCATTGAAGTAGTCGAGTTCCAGTCCCCGCGGGACCAGTGGCTTCAGAAGCTGGTCATCAATCTGGAAATTGATCGCAACCAATTCAGAAAAACGAGCTTTAATCAGCGGTTTCGATGAATCGGTTTGCACTACCGGAGGTTTGGAGGTGGTTGCCATGATCGCGTTCCCTTGGGACAGGCTCTCGCCATATTGTAACGCCAGATCGGCAGCCGCGTGAAAGATTTTGACGCCACCAACCTTTTTTGTCATTGGCCGCGTCTGGATGGTCCATCCCTTCCAAACATGGGGCTTTTCACCCGTTGCCCAGGCCCCCAGTCTCGTTTTCAGACCATCGCCGAAGGACGGAATCAGGCACCGGCCTGAAAGTAGACTTCCTCGAACGGCTGAATCACGACAAACCCACTTCCCACGAACTGGGTTTGAATCGACTCCCCGCTACCGCGGCCCAGGAACGTCTTGAATGACACATCGGTCTTGATGGTTGGCGTCAAGGAACCCGACCAGGCCACCGTCGCATTGGGATCGGTAACTAACGGGTTTTCGGGTGTGACCAAGAGCGTGATCGGATCGTAGTGCGTTGTGAATGCAACCATGCCCGACCCCTCCAGACGAATGTTGAACAACCCCCCGGCCAACATGGCTGACATCTTCTTCATCATCTTGATTTCGTAGGAAATCGACGGCTCAAACGCCAGCAGATCATTCCCGTTGACGAACAATGATTCACCGGCCAACTCCAGAATCGTAATTTTTTTACCACTGTCCGCCAAATAGACTTTGCCGCGACCTTCCGCTTTGGTCAGGCGAGCTCCCTCTCCTGAGACTGCTTTCTTCAACAGGTTTCCAATTCCCTGTTCGAGAATTCTCTCCCGAGTAAATTTCACATCGCCGCGGTAGGAAATCATGGAGCCCATCTTGGTCCAAATCGCGCCAGACAGATTCAATTCGAGAATCCGCTCCGTTTCAAGTTCAAAAATGCCCTGGCCGCGGTCGCGCTGTTGCGTTTGATTGACGAATTCCTCGATGCTGAAGCGACCCATTAAATTCTCCTTTGTGATCAGCGGCAAAAATCTGGACAGCCTTTGCGACAGCCAGCGCGTGAAGAATTGGCTATTGGAATCCCGATCGAAAACTGCGTCAATCAATCGCGATGGCCAATTGCTGGTTTTTCCGGCTCCGGTTATCGTTGAGTCTCGGATTCCTACCCCCAACGGCTTCCCCATGGCGACCGAAATTGAAAGAAAGTTTCTTGTTAACACGGAGGCACTGCGACAAGCCATTGACACTCAAGCCGTGGTCGGCGAGAGAATTTGCCAAGGCTATCTGACCCGGGATCCGGAACGAGCGGTACGTATTCGCGTCAAGGGTGAATCCGGCTTCATCACGATTAAAGGCGCCAGTTCAGCCGATGGCACCAGCCGCTTCGAATGGGAGCAGGAAATTCCGGTACGAGATGCCGAACAGTTGATCCAGCTTTGCCTTCCCACGCCGATTATCAAAACTCGTTACGAGATTCAGCACGAGGGTCACCGCTGGGAGGTGGACATCTTTGCAGGCGAAAATCAGGGACTGATTCTGGCAGAAATTGAATTGGAATCCGCCGATCAAACGTTCGCCCTGCCGGCCTGGGTCGCGGATGAAGTGACTGGCATCGACCGTTACTACAATGCGCAGTTATCGTGCAAGCCTTTTCGAGACTGGAATTCATAAACATGCATACGTTATTGTTCGACATCGACGGAACCCTGATTCGTTCCGGCGGCGCTGGTTTTGATGCGATGCGAATCGCGATGTCTCAAATGTTTGAAATCAACGAAATCCCAGAGGTTGAGGTTCATGGCCGCACGGACCGTGGTATTGTGGGTGAAATTTTCGAGAAAGCCTCCCTCGACTACGACCAACATGGCGTTGAATTCAGTCAGCGATACTGGCAGCATCTGCCGCAAACGCTGGCCGCCTCGGATGGGGAGGTCCTGCCGGGCGTGGTGGAACTGCTGGCAGACCTGCGAACCATCCCGACTTTTGCCCTTGGGCTGCTGACGGGTAACGCGAAACGGGCAGCCGAAATCAAACTGACTCACTTTGGGCTGGATTCATTTTTTGACTTTGGTGGATTCGGAGATGATTTTGCCTGTCGTAACGAAGTTGCGCAGAGTGTGCTGGAAGCGGCCCGTTCGCATCTCGGACATCGATTTGACCCGCACAACGTTTGGGTAATCGGCGACACGATCCACGATATTCGGTGTGCCAGATCCATCGGTTCGAAAGTGATTACCGTCGAGACAGGCGGAGCAACTCCGGAACAATTGAAGACCGCTGAACCGGACTGCGCACTTTGAGTCGCTTCGTGATCGCCCCACGTTCATGCAACTGTTCGGATGATCGACGATCTGACGAGGCCTGGATCCAGGCGACAACGTGCCGCCGCCAGCCGAACCGCGGCATGGAAAGCGGTGGTAATCAGCCCCATGGATCAGCGTAGTGACAGCCCGGACTCAACCGCTTTAATCACCGTAAGTCACGCAGTTTCGGTACAATCCGTGCAACCGTCAAACTTGATCTGACAACGTTTAACGGTTGAAGAAAGCCCGCGCGACAAATAAACTGGACATTAATCCTTTGACATTCTCGCATTTTGAATTTCTCTGGAATTAGTCACTGCGCGGCGACTCGAAGACTCGCCGGCGTTAGGCAACGGGAAGAATCCTCGGTGCCCCGGACTTTTTGGTTTGTTCCTTTCCCTTGCCCACTACCATTCCGCTTTCCTCTGCCTCGCTTTCTACTTGACGTTCGGCAATCTACTGATCGGAACCGCCTGATGAACACTCATTCGCAGCTGACGATCGCCCAGATCATAGGCGCGATGTCGAGACATCGGTACAAAGCATTTCTGGCGTGGTTGCTGGTGATGATGCTGGTCATCGCCGCCTTTATCGCCATGCCTCGCAAGTACGGTTCGGAAGGACATATCCATGTTCAAATGGGCCGACACAATTCGACCATTTCGCCATCGTCCGGATCGTCTTCCATTTCCATCCAGGATACGCCGGAAACCGAGATTCGGTCCGTCGTCGAAATCATCAGCAGTCCCGCTGTGCTGGAAGCGGTGGTCGACCAGATTGGTGCCGAACGGATTCTCGAAGACCCCTGGGAAGGCTGGATTCCCCGAATCGCCATGCCAACGTTTGGGGCAACGCAAACCAATTCCGATGGCATGTCCAGCGACCAGCGTGAACTGCAATTGAACAAAGAGAAAGCTCTCAAAACGTTGAGCTCGGCGTTGGATGTGTATGCCGAAAAAAAGACGTCCGTGATTCAGGTCTTTGTTAAATCGAACTCACCGCTGCTGTCACAGCAGATCGTCAAAGCCATTTACGAAAAAACACGGGACGTTCATTTTCGGGTTCATGCGGCCCAGGGCTCCGATGCCCCCCTCGATGGAAGATACGAAACGCGTCTGGAGAATCTTTCGAACTCCATCGAACGTTTGGCCGAGTATCGCAACGAACAGGCTTTCCTGTCGGTCGCGGCGGCCAAAGCCACGCTTCAGGAGATCATTTCCAGAATCGACAACGACATCCTGATGGCCGAAGTCCAAGCTGATCAGGCAGGAGAAGGACTGAAAGCCCTGCAGAAGCTGATCGCCCAAACGGAAGCGCAAATCGCTATCCCCACGACCGGCGTCGAACGCCTGTCCTACGAAGATTCACGCACCGAGGTGTTCCGTCTCGAGACGGAGCGGGCTCGCCTGGTGGCAACGTACAGCGAAATTCATCCGGAAGTCGGGCGAATTGACCAACAGCTCAAAGCCACCAAAGCGACGCTGGAAGAAATGGTCGACAATCGGACCGAGTCAGCGATGATGTCCAACCCGGTCTACGAAAGTGTCAAAATCGACTTGATCCGCGCCGAGACCGCGTACGCCGAATCGGTGGCACGTCTGAGCTCACTGAATCAGAAAAAAGATCAGACGTTGGCCAAGATCCGAAAGATCAACCGCGCTGAAGGAGTCGCCGACCAATTCCAACGTGACATCAATGTCGCCCGGCAATACCTGGAATTGTCCAACCTCGTGATGGACAGTGAACCGACCCTGGCGCTGAAACACGTGAGTCCCAAGGGCAGTATTGTGTTGCCACTGGGCTTTCTGATTGGCTTGCTCGCCAGCCTGGCGACGGCGCTGTTTTGCGAACGCAACCAACTCAGCCCGTCGCTCCACGAAAGTGACGTGGAAGAAATCCTCCAATTGCCCGTCCTGGTGACGCTGCCTCGCGTTTACTCCAGCCGAAACATGGTGAACTGATGATTGAAAACACCGCCCGACAGAACCGCAGCCGACTGGTTGCCAAGCGGCGGAGCGTCGCCCCCAGCAAACAGTTGCGACGTCATTTTGTCGCGCTCGCCAGACAAATCGGCCATTGGGCCCAAACCCGAAAAGTGACGTCGCTTGACGGAATTACCGTCGGCGTGACTTCCCTCTACAAAGGCGCCGGCAAAAGTACCGTGGCTTTCAACCTCGCTTCGGCCTTGACCAGTGTCAATCGGACTCGCGTGCTGCTGGTCGAATCCGATTTTGGTAATCCGTACTTATCACGAAAACTCGGAATTGGTGGGCAACCCGGTCTGACCGAGGTGCTGACCGGCAGTGTTGACCCGAAAGAAGCGACCCACGCCACGCCAATGGAAGACTTGTTTTTAATGGGCTGCGGCTTGGCGTCAGACCAGGACTCACTCGAATTGCCGTTCGAGTTATTGCCAGCGATGATCGACGAGCGGAATGACGATTTTGGATTCACAATTTTTGATCTGCCGTTGGCGAATCACCTGTCGGCATGTCATTCGGTCTCGCAACATCTCGATGGGGTCATTCTAACCGTCGAATCAAGTCAACTCGATCGACAACAGATTCAACGTTTTCGCTCACAAATGGAAAACTTTGGCACGGAAATCATCGGCGTGGTCATCAATAAAGCCAGAAATTGAATCGCGAAAACGGTTCGCAACGCACTTGGTGACTGTCTCCAAAATCGACGCCTCGAAATACGCCACTCCAGCCAATGATCATTCGTCCCGACAAAAAACCCACAGAGATCGATATTTCGATTCCGGGCTCGGAAGCCCTGCCCAAACGGCAGGTCCTGCCCAGCGCCGAATTCAGGTTTGAAATCGCGAAAGAGATTTCTCGGTCCAATCGTCTGACGCCACCGCGTGAGTTTGCCGTCGTGCGATTCCCTGCGTTGAACCGCGGGCGGAATGACGCAGAGCTGAAAGAACCCGCAGTGGCAATTTTCAATCGAATTCGAATTAGCGACACGCTCGGCTGGCTGGGCGACGAATTGGCAATCCTGCTTCCCGAAACCGACCGCGAGGGCGCAATGTCTCTGGCAAATCAGCTGGGTCGGGAACCATTCCCTGGGAGTTTGCTGGACAGCGAGATCGCAATCTATCCCTGGGATGACGAACTGGTAATGAACGCCGTTGAATTTCGGTCTGCGGGATCGCCTGAAACCACCCGCTCCAACGAGATCGTCGATCATCCGTTGCCTGAAAAGAATGAAACCGAGTCGGATTCGGTTCGTTGTGCGGTGGACGATTCAACGCTATCGCGGTTCAGCCCCACGCCGTGGTGGAAACGAGCGATCGACATCCTGGGGGCTGGATCAGGGCTGTTGCTTTTGTCACCGGTTTTTCTGGTGGCGGCACTTGCCATCAAACTGACCTCGCGCGGTCCCATTTTTTACGTCCAGCCCCGGGAAGGGAAAGACGGTCGGATTTTCGGAATCCTGAAGTTCCGAACCATGATCAAAGACGCAGACTCGATGCAACATCTGCTGCGGGACCGCAGCGAACGGGACGGTCCCGCCTTCAAAATCAAAGACGACCCGCGGGTGACTCCGCTGGGTCGATATTTGCGAAAATCCTGCATTGATGAACTACCCCAGCTGATTAACGTTTTGGTTGGAGAAATGTCGCTGGTCGGACCGCGGCCGCTTCCCGTTCACGAGTCATTCGGCTGTAAAGCCTGGCAACGGGCCCGACTCACGGTCCTGCCCGGGCTGACCTGTACGTGGCAGGTCCGCGGCAACCGTGACACCAAATTTGACGACTGGATGCGCATGGACCTGGAGTACATCCATCACCGTAGCTTCTGGTTCGATTTAAAACTGATTGGCCAAACCGCGCTGCTGGCGATCCTGCACCGTGGCTCGGTTTAATTCGCGGCCTCAATGAAATTTCTTTGCTGGGTTGCATGAACTCATCCACTCGACGACCGACGACCCTTCCCATCCCAACGGAAACTGGCCCGCCGCCCGTCAAAACCGAACCGGGACAGACCGGAGCGCCCCGGGAAAACGAATTCAGCAGCGTCGTCGCCACCTTCGTCACGACCTTGAGTATCTTTGGAATCTACCTGGTCCAAGGCATCATCGTCGCCCGAATCCTGGGCCCCCTCGGACGCGGCGAATTCGGTACCGCGCTCTATTTTCCGCGGGACGTCCTGTTGTATGCCGGCCTGCTGGGTGGCATCGAAATCGTCAACAGCCACGCCGTTCAACGAAACATTGACACGCGTTCGCTCAAGCTGTCTGCCGCAAAAGTCGGATTGATCAGCGGCCTGATCACGGCCGTGTTCGCCGCCGCGCTGACGACGGTTGTGCTGACGATCGTCGGCAAAAGCTACCTTGTTCCGTTTGGCCTGCTGTGTTGCCTGTTTGTGCCCTGGGAACACATGCAACTGACGATCTCTGCGGTCGACCGAGGCAACCGGAATTTCGGATTCTACAACTTCAATCGTTTGTTGTTTGCATTGTCATTCCCGACGCTGGTGATCATTGCTTACGGATTGAACCTGTTTTCCGATGAAACGAGATCCCTATTGACGATCTGTATCCTGTTTCTGACTTCCAGGATCATCGGAATTTTGCCGACGCTCAGGGGAATGAGGGCGGGAGAAGCTTTGATCAACGGGTGGCAACAACGGCGGCCGGCACGAGAACCGCATCCGCCTGGCCAAGCGGTCGCTGATTTTACCGAAGGGGCCAACGCCGAAGTTCCCGGCCCGGTTTCCTTGCTGATCCAGGGAAGGTTTTACGCGATTTCGATGCTTGCCTCCGAACTGTTCGAACGATTGGACGTGTTCCTGATTGTCGCCTTGGCAACCGTCACCGAATCAGGATTTTATTTCGTCGCCGTGCCGGCGGCCGCCATGTTGACCGTTGCCCCCAATGCACTGGCTGTGTTTACCTTCAACGCTGGTGCCGACCAAAACCGAAAAATCAGCCTGCGCCAGGCCGTGGCAACGATGTCGGCGACCGCGGCGATGCAATTGATCTCCGCGGCGGTGTTTGCGCTGATCGTGCCGTACCTGATCATCGTGTTCTACAAAGCCGATTATGCCGCAGCCATTCCGTTCGCCATGTGGTTGCTTCCCGCGAGCGCGATCAAAGGCTACTTGCAGGCTGCCGATGGTTATCTAAAAGGTCGCGCGAAACCAATGGTTGGCGTCCGCGCCCGTTTGCTCAGTATCCTGTTGATGCTTGGTTTTGTGTGGGGCGTTTATCAAAACCTGATTCCCGGGCCCGAACAGAAGTTGCTTTGTATTCCCATGGCCGCTTGCCTCGGCCAGGCGCTCAGCATGGTCATCATTTCGGCGGCCGTATTCTACGATGTCCGGGACCAACAATCTCCGTCGAGGAAACCGGATACCCGGGAGGATTCGCCATGAGCTCCCGTTTCCCGATCGCGGACCGCACGAAAGCTCCACGCGACCCGTCCGAATCGCCCGAATTTCTGACGGTGAAGCAGCAACTGGACCATTGGTTGCAACTCCCGCTGCTCGATCTGATCGGATTCACGGTCCTGTTTCTGGCCGGCTTCCTAATGCTGGTCGATGTCCAAACCGAGAAGACGGACGTTGCCCTCGACGGCCAGGTATTACTGAAGCTCTGCGTGATCGCCGGGTGTGGGTTTTATGGAGCGTATGGATTCCTGATTGATTCCCGCGTCCGCCAAACTTTGGGTTCATTCCCGGTGCTTTGGGTCGTGCTAATCATCGGTTGCTTTTTTGTGGCGTCGCCGGGCTCCATCACCCCGCGAGAGTCCTTCGCATCGGCGGTGGCAATGACAGCGGTGACCCTGATGACCGTCACCGCGATCGCCCAGCTGGGGCCTCGGCAAGTTTTGATCACGCTGTTTTATTCGCTCAGCGCGTACATGGTCCTTTCCTGGGCTTCCTATTTCCTGATGCCTTCGGTGGGGATCTTTGATGAACCACTGGGTAACGGCGACTTCAAACGCCGTATGGCTGGTGTCGGGCATCCCAACACGCTGGGTCAGTTTTCCGGATTGACGATCGTGCTGGGGAGCATTCTGTTTGTCCGTTTCGGTCAGCGTTCGATGTTTCGGGTCGCCATCATGCTGCTGGCCGGTTTGGCGTTGATCGGTTCTCTGTCTCGGACCTCGATGCTGGCGACGACGATCGCTTTGGCCGTTGCTTTTCGGCGCGAGATTTTTCAAAAAAACCACCTTCTTCCGCTGGTAGTTCTGGCACTGGCGGGTGCCGTCGGCCTGTTGGTGCTGGTCAGCACCGAATCCAATCTGGGCCGGGCGGTGGAAAAAAAATTATCGTTCGTCTCCAAGACCGGCGAGCTCTCCGAGCTGACCTCGGCGACCGGACGTGTCCAGATCTGGGCGTTTACGTTAGAAAAAATTGCCGCTCGCCCGATCACCGGTTACGGCGCTGCCACGTCGAAGTACTACCTCGAGGAATATTCCAGCTACACCCACAACATGATCTTGCACGTTGCTTTCTCAACCGGCGTTATTGGCGGCGCGTTCGCATTCCTGATGTGCTTGGGGCGGTTGGTTGCCTTGTTCACGCGGCACCATTTTGTTGCCGATGGAATTATCGCCTTTCTGCTGGTCAATGGGCTATTCGAGAACGTGATGTTTTCCTTTTTGGCCGGCTTACCCACGATCTTGTGGATCGTCGGACTTTGCCTGCCTCACTGGATGCCGGATTGCTCGCCGGAAGACGATGCAATGACCTGCCAGCAGGAGGACGACAAATGAAACCAGAATCACCGTCGCCGCGTCCACCGAGCCAGGTTGCCGAGCCATCACCGAAACACGTCCCGACAATCAAAATCTCTGCACCGACAAATGGCACGTTGATCGATGCACACGTCGTCATCCTGAACAACTACCTGCGGCCACATCACGTCGTGGCGTATACCGAGTTGTCAAAGCGAGTCAGACAACTGACGATCCTGCTCTCGGTTGACATGGAACCCGATCGCGACTGGAAAGCCGAGTGGAAAGACCTAAACGTCAGGCTTCAGAAAAACTGGACCCTTACGCGGACCTGGCGGCACTCATCCGGATTTGCCGAACCCAACTTTATTCACCTGCCCATCGATACGATGTCGCAACTGAAATCGCTTCAGCCCGACATCGTTTTTTCCTACGAAATGGGAATCCGAACGTTGTTGGCCAGCCGATACTGCCGCACGAAACCGGACACACCCCTGATCATGGTTGGCAACATGAGCGAACACATTGAACGGGAGCGAGGCTGGCTGCGTCGCCAACTAAGAAAGTTGATTTGCCGCAACGTCGATGCGTTTACCTACAATGGCCCAAGCTGTCGGCGGTACCTGAGCAGCCTGTCCATCGCTGACCACCAACTGTTTCCTTTGCCTTACTGCATCGACCCTGAAGTTGTTAATCTCGACCCCAGACAACCCCCGACCGGAACGCCCACCAAGCTGTTGTATTGTGGTGCGCTCAGTCAACGAAAAGGCGTGTTGCGATTGACGACGTTGCTCCAACGATATTGCCAGTCCAACTCTGGACAGCAAGTTCAACTCTCACTGGCGGGTACCGGACCGGACGAACAGGCTTTGCTAAACCTGCAAACCGGCAATTTTACGATCAAGCTACTGGGAAATTGCGATCCGGCTCAGCTTCGAACGGCTTACGGACAAACGGACATTTGCGTGTTCCCGACACTTGCCGATGAATGGGGCCTGGTCCCAGTAGAGTCGCTGGCCTCAGGCGTGCCGGTGCTCGGCAGCAAGTACGCCCAATCGGTAGAAGCCTGCGTTCAAACAGGCGTCAACGGCTGGATCCACGATCCCAACGATGACCAGGACACGTATCAGGCGATTGGGCGGGCGCTATCCTGCCCCCCGCATCAGCTGGTGGCGATGCAAAAGACAGCCAGGCAATCGGTTCGCTCGATTTCACCTGAGGCAACAGCCGACGCGTTTTGCAATATTATTCGAAGTTTTCGGACTGGTTCGTGATCGAGGCCTGGGTCGTGATCGAGGCCTGGGTCGTAATCGACGGCAACCCCGATCAAATCGAATCGCAAAACGTCAATGCGGAATTGGCCGTTCCTTCCTCAATCGACTCGGATCCCCGACCAGCCTGACGCACTGACAGTTTGTCACTTCGATTGTTCGCTGATTCCGCCTAGATGCTGGCCAGCCTCATTTTTGTATGTCTGGGAGGAATAGAGAATCCGGCGAATCAACGCCAGCGTATTTTTTCCGATAGTTTTTGCGTCTTGGCGGCAAATTATCGGCGTTTGCCTCAGTTGGCACAACGATTGCTTTCGGTGCGGGTGTGGATTGGTGCGCCTGCCAATTTTGGCGGCCAGCTTTTGCATTCCAGTCCGCCCGACAAGATCAATCTAAAGCTGACCGAGCCGGTCAGCATTCCCAAAAATTAATTATTTAATCTGAAAATGGAGGAATCCGGTGGCAAAACAAATGGTTTTTGATGAAGCCGCACGCAAGCCGTTACTCGAAGGCGTTTCCAAACTCGCCCGTGCGGTTCGCAGCACCCTGGGTCCACGCGGACGCAACGCCATCCTCGACAAAGGTTGGGGAAGCCCAAAAATTACGAAAGACGGCGTCACGGTTGCTGAAGATATCGAATTGGACGATCCCTATGAGAACTTGGGTGTCCAGTTGGTGAAAGAAGCCGCCAGCAAGACCAATGATGTGGCCGGAGACGGAACAACCACCGCAACCGTTTTGGCGGAAGCCATCTTCCGCGAAGGTCTGAAAATGATTGCGTCCGGCTACGATCCGATGGCGCTTTCGCGAGGCATCGCCAAAGCCACCACGGTCGTCTGCGAAGCGATCGATAAGATGGCCAAGCCGATTGATGAGAAAAGCAAGAAAGAGATCCAGCAAGTTGCCACCATCGCCGGCAATAACGATCCGTCGATCGGTGCGGTTTTGGCCGAAGCTTTTCTGAAAGTTGGTAAAGACGGCGTGATCACGGTTGAAGAAGGTCGCGGCTCGGAAACCTATGTGGACGTTGTCGAAGGCATGCAGTTCGACCGTGGATTTCTCTCGCCCCACTTCGTCACCAATCAGGACGATGTTTCGGTTGAGCTGAACAATCCCTACATCCTGATTTTCGAAGAGAAGATCTCCTCCAATAAATCGCTGATTCCGCTGCTCGAAGAAGTCAGCAAGGCGAAAAAGCCATTGTTGATTATCGCAGAAGATGTCGAGGGCGAAGCTTTGGCAACCCTCGTTGTCAACAAAATGCGCGGCATCCTGCAAGTTTGTGCCGTGAAGGCCCCTGGCTACGGCGATCGTCGCAAAGCCATCATGGGTGACCTCGGAGTTTTGACCGGCGGACAGGTGATCTTCAAAGATCTTGGTATCGACCTCGAAGGCGTTCAGCTGAAGGATCTTGGTCGTTGCAAGATGGTCCGCATCACCTCGGAAGAAACCATCATGGTCGGCGGAGCCGGTGCGAAAGAAGACATCGAAGGTCGCGTCGCCCAGATTCGTCGCGAAATCGACCTGACCGACAGCGATTACGATCGCGAGAAACTTCAGGAGCGACTGGCCAAACTGGCCGGAGGCGTTGCCCAAATCAACGTCGGTGCAGTCACCGAAACCGAAATGAAAGAACGCAAGGATCTGCTGGAAGATGCCAAGAGCGCAACTGCCGCGGCGCTGAAAGAAGGTATCGTTCCCGGAGGCGGAATCGCGTTGCTGCGATGCAGAAAAAGCCCTGAGGCAAACTCAAGGATCTGCCCGGAGACGAAGCCGCTGGTGTTCGCATCATTGGCAAAATTCTGGAGTACCCGCTCCGGTATATCGCGCGAAAACGCCGGTCATGACGGGGCGGTTGTCGTCAATCGCGTTCGTGGACTGAAAGGGAAAACCGATGGCTTCAACGCCGACACCGGTGAGTATTGCGACCTGGTCGAACGCCGGCGTGATCGATCCCGCCATGGTCGTCAAAACCGCCTGAGAACGCGGCCAGCGTCGCGTCACTGCTGCTGACCACCGAATCCCTGATCACCGAAATCCCTGTCGAAGAAGAACCGGGCGGCGATCATCACCATGATCACGGCATGGGTGGCGACATGGGCATGGGAGGAATGGGTGGCATGGGAGGAATGGGCGGCATGGGTGGCATGGGAATGCCAGGCATGATGTAAGCCGCATTCCGCCTTTCTGAATTCACAAACTATTTCAAATTCAAAAACACAAATTAATACAAGGAATACGCTCAATGTCCAAAATCAAGATTCGTCCGCTGGATGACCGCGTCGTTGTTCAACCCCTGGAAGCCGAAGAGACCACCGCGGGTGGGATCGTGCTACCCGATGCTGCAAAGGAGAAACCTCAGCGAGGCACGGTCCTTGCCGTCGGTCCAGGCAAACTGCTTGAAAGTGGCGATCGCGGCCAGCTTTCGGTTGCCGTCGGCGACGAAGTGATCTTCGGAAAGTACGGCGGTACGGAGATTGAAATCGACGGACACGATGTCAAGATTCTTCGTGAATCGGATATCCTCGCCAAAGTCATCTAACTCAATCGCGATCCCAAGTGGGTGCTAGGCAGAACGCCATTCAGGCGAGCCTGCACCCCGCTTGCTCCGATCGACATTCTTTCAACAAGCAATTAATCACAGGAATATAAAACGTGGCTAAACAATTACTTTTCGACGATCACGCTCGCGGCCGAATGCTGCACGGGATCGACAAACTCGCCGATGCCGTCGCCATCACGATGGGACCGACCGGTCGGAACGTGATCATTAACAAGTCGTTTGGCGGCCCAACGGTCACCAAAGACGGCGTGACGGTCGCCAAAGAGATCGAACTGGAAGACCGCTTCGAGAACATGGGCGCCAAATTGGTCGTCGAAGTCGCTCAAAAGACCTCGGATCTGGCCGGTGACGGAACGACGACCGCAACCGTTCTGGCCCGAGCGATCTTCAAAGAAGGGCTTCGAAATATCGTCGCCGGAAGCAATCCGACCGCGATTCGCCGCGGTATCGACAAAGCGGTCGATGCAGCGGTGGCCAAACTGGTCGAGATGTCCAAGAAAGTCTCGAAGAAGGAAGAAGTTGCCAACGTCGGTGCGATCAGTGCCAACAATGACATGGTGATCGGCGAATTGTTGGCCGAAGCCCTGCATCGGGTCGGACAAGATGGTGTGATCACGGTCGAAGAAGGCAAGACGGCGGAAACGAACGTCGAGTACGTCGACGGAATGCAGTTCGACAAAGGCTACATTTCGCCGTATTTCATCACGAATCCGACCGACATGAACTGCGAGTTCGAAAACGCGAAAATTCTGATTGTTCGAAAAGAAGATCAGCAACATTCGCGACATTGTTCCGATCCTGGAAAAGGTCGGCCAAACCGGTGCCCCGCTGTTGATCATCGCCGAAGATGTTGACGCTGAAGCCTTGACTCTGTTGGTCGTCAACAAACTCCGCGGCACGCTGAACGTTTGTGCGGTCAAGGCTCCCGGCTTCGGCGATCGACGCAAAGCCATGCTGGGCGACATCGCGACTCTCACCGGTGGTACGCTGATCAGCGAAGACCTGGGAATTCAGCTTGAGAAACTCGAGCTTGTCGCACCTGGGTACGGCGAAGAAAATCACGGTCGACAAGAGCAACACGACGATCGTCGAGGGTGCCGGATCCAAGAAGGATGTCGAAGCCCGAATCGATCAGATCAAGCGACAGCATCGAGCAGACCGACAGCGACTATGACAAAGAAAAACTCAAGGAACGCCTGGCGAAACTGACCGGCGGCGTTGCGGTTGTCAGCGTCGGTGCCGAAACCGAAGCCGACATGAAGCAAAAGAAAGCTCGCGTCGAAGATGCGTTGCATGCCACTCGCGCCGCGATCGAAGAAGGCATTCTGCCCGGTGGCGGAGTTGCCCTGCTGCGATGCAAAGAAGCGGTCGAAGCGCGATTCGTAAAAGCGCCAAAGGTGACGAGCGAATTGGTGTCGACATTGTCGTCGCCGCGCTCGACTGCGCCGATCAAACAGATCGCGGACAACGGTGGCATCGACGGTTCGGTCGTCGCCGATATCGTCAGCCAGAAACCGGCCAACACGGGCTACAACGCTTTCACCGGTGAATACGACGACATGCTCAAGGCCGGCGTGATTGACCCGGTGAAAGTCGTGCGAACCGCATTGGCCAACGCGGCCAGCATTGCCGGACTGCTGCTGACCACCGATGCGATGGTTTCCAACTATGAAGACGAGGATAAAAAGCATCGCGTCGAAGGCTCCGTAGCGTAGCTTCGGACGGCGATCGGGCAGCTTTCGATTAAGCTTGCCGCGATTGCCACGTTCGCAATGGATCTCGTGCAAATGGTTGCCTCGCGGAATCGTTTGTCCGACAAGCAGATTGATTCGGACCACCCAGCGATGGGTGGTCCGTTTTTTCCAACCACAGGATGACTGGCGAATGTCAAAACGCGATTTTTACGAAGTACTGGGCGTTTCTCGCGATGCTGGCAGATCGTGATATTGCCAAGGCTTATCGTAAACTCGCCGTCAAGTTCCATCCCGACAGTAATCCTGGAGACGAAGAAGCCAGCCGGAACTTCAAAGAAGCCGCGGAAGCTTACGAAGTGCTCAGCGACCAACGAAAGCGGTCTCGGTACGATCGTTACGGACATGCGGGCGTCGAAGGGAACGGCTCCCAATTCAGTTCGGCCGAAGACATTTTCGCATGCCTTCGGCGAGATGTTCGGTGGCGGCGGCGGCATGTTCGGCGATCTGTTTGGCAGAGGCGGAGGTCGCCGCAGCCAAAAAGGGGCCGACGTCCGAGCCGACGTCACGCTGACACTCGAAGAAGCAGCCCGGGGAGTTACCAAAACGCTTCGATTCGATCGTCGCCACCCTTGCCAGACATGCGACGGTACGGGCAGCAAACCCGGCAGCCAGGTCGCCTCCTGCCAACAATGCGGCGGGCGTGGACAGGTCCTGCAGTCGGCCGGTATTTTGAGTGTCCAGACCACCTGTCCGGTTTGTCGTGGGGCCGGCAAGATCATTGTGGAGCCGTGCGTGGACTGCCGCGGTCAAGGCCAGGTCAGCCACCCGGTCGAACTGGAAGTCGCGATTCCCGCCGGTGTCGACGACGGGATGCGTGTTCGCCTCGCCGGCGAAGGTGAGCCAAGTCATGCACGGCGGACCCAACGGAGATTGTTATGTCTTCATTTCCGTTCGGCGCCACAAATTGTTCCATCGCGATGGACAAAACCTGATCCTGGAAATGCCGATCACGTATACCCAGGCGGCGTTGGGCGCGGAGATCGAAGTCCCCACGCTCGATGGCCCCGACAAATTGACGATTGCCAGAGGAACCCAGTCGGGTGAGGTTTTTAAACTCGCCGGCCGCGGTTTATCGCGCCCCCAGGGAGGTCCCAAAGGGCGATTTGCTGGTCCAGACATTCATCGAGACCCCGAAAAACATGTCTGCCGAACAAGAGGAACTGCTGCGGCAGTTGGCCGAACTTGAACACACCGACGTTCTGCCGGCCCGAAAGAATTTCCTTAAACGCTTGACCGAATACTTCGCGGCTTCAGAATAGAACGGGCGCGTTGCCTGTTACAGTATTGTTGCGAACCAACACTTTTTGACTTTTGCACCGAACCGATCATGAATACGGAACCAGAATCCAACGCATCTGAAGATGCACAATCCGGCTCGACAGGCGAACACGCGCGATCTCCGGAGGCAGATACTTTGCTCGACGCTGACCATCCGACCGACACCGATGTCACCATCGAGAGCCTTCAGGCCCAGTTGGCCGAAGCGGAAAAACGAATCCTGATGGCTCACGCGGACCTTGAAAATTTCCGTCGCCGCACGCGACGCGACATGGAAGAACGAATCCGGTATGCACCGATCGGGCTGATTGGAGAGCTGCTGGACTCCGTCGACAATCTCAACCGCGCAATCGAATCGTATGAAACGGATCCCAATGGGGATGGCCTCGTGGAAGGGGTGAAAATGGTCGCCCAGCAAATCCGCACGATCCTCGAAAACCACGGCTGTAAAAAAATCGAATCCGTGGGGCATCCGTTTGATCCGACGCTGCATCAGGCCGTTCAAATGCAAGCCAGCGATGATTACGGACCCAATATCGTGATGATGGACATGCGACCGGGATTCCAGTTGCACGACCGCGTCATCCGCCCCGCCCAGGTGTTCGTCTCCACCGGACCGGAAAAAAAATAAAAGCTCGCTAACGCTGAATCTGATCCAACCGGATTAAGATTCCAATTCCAATCTTCCAGTAACCCGTTTCAACTGTTGTTTAACCTATGCCTACCTACGACTACGAGTGTGACGCTTGCGGCCACGAGTGGGAGCTGTTCCAGAAAATGACCGATGATCCGGTCAAAAAATGTCCAGCTTGCAACAAACGCAAAGCCCGGCGGTTGTTTGGCACCGGGGCCGCCGTGATGTTCAAAGGCTCAGGTTTCTACGAAACCGATTACCGCAGCGAATCCTACAAGAAGTCTGCCAAAGCCGACAAAGAACTGACCTCCAAAGGGGATGCCGGCGAAGCCAAATCGGACGCCAAATCAAGCGACACCAAATCGGACTCGGCGACCACAAAATCCGAATCCAAACCGGCCAGCGATCCAAAACCCAAATCGGATGGTGGATCGAAAAAGAAAAAGAAAGACTGAGATCTGAATCCAGGCGACAATCGCAATCGTCCCCGAGTTGGTCAACTGATCGTAACAGCCAATTGGGCGAGACTGGCGGTGTCCGCTTGCGCTCCACCGCCGGCAGCCAATTGCTGTCCCTCCTTCGGAGTACTAACTCCTTCGGAGTATTTAAAAAAACGTCTTGGATCAGAAGAACAACCCGCCGTTGCGAAAACCGACGAGCGACCGCTGTGTGGGTTTGATCAGGATTGGCCACCACCCGTCAGGGAGGCTGGATGGCAACTCACTCGTCCCACAGATTTTCCACGGTATAGGGACCACCTGGCAGTTCCCAAAATCGCCCGTGGACGTACCGGTGGTGTGTTGAAATCTGGTGGATCGCCGACATCTCGCTGGCGGATAACTCAATCGAACCAGCTGCCAGATTCTCGATCTGCCTCCCAGGGTTGGCTGATTTCGGAATGGCTGCGGCGCCTCGAGTTACGGCCCAGGCCAACAGAACCTGGCCCGGCGTCAACTTGCGGTCTGCGGCGATTTCAAGGATTGCCGGCTCTTCAAACAGGTTTGGATCGTCCGCTTCGATCATTCGCTCCGGGCGGTCCCCCGAACCCAACGGCGAATAACCGACCAGTTGAATGCCGTTGGACTGGCAGAATTCAAACAGCTCGTTCTGAGGCAAAAATGGATGAGCCTCGACCTGATTGGCAGCAGGTTTGACTCGGCAATCCGCGAGCAAGGATTTCAATTTCTTGATGCTGAAGTTGCAAACGCCAAGATTCCGGCAAAGTCCCTGGTCCAGACAGTCTTCCAATGCCCTCCACGTATCAATCAAGGGCATTTCGTCGAGACTGACAAAATCCTCGGCTTTTTCCGGGCGGTGGACCTCTGGTTTAAACACGATTGGCCAGTGAATCATGAACAAATCGAGATAGTCCAGTTGCAAATCCACCAACGTCTGTTTCAGTGCTCCGGCGACCAGGTCCGGTCGGTGTCGATTGCACCAGAGCTTCGAGGTCACCCAGACATCGTCCCGGTTGACTTTCCCGCTCCCGAAAACATCCGTAAACGCTGCCCCCACATCGGCTTCATTCAGGTAGATCGGAGCACAATCAATGTGGCGGTAACCGGATTCCAAGGCCGATTTAACGGCGGGTGTTGCGGCACCATCTTCCATTTTCCAGGTCCCCAAACCGATCGCCGGCATTTCTCCTTGGGGAAAAGGGTACGTTTTCATGTTTGCTGCTTCCTTGATCATGTCAGCTGGACCCTATCGCCGTTCGCACGTTCAAACCACGCGGTTTCCAGACTTGCCGTTCTGCACTCACGCCAAAGTACGACAGGCTTCCAGCCTGTCTCGCCGCTCTCGTCTGACGTCGCCGTCACGCTCTTTGTGGCTTGGCGAATCAAACAGGCTGGAAGCCGATTCGACGTTCCAGCTTGCGACGTTCGGCGAAATCTCCTCTGCAGGATGTTTTATCCCGACACAAATCAATCATCCGTCACCAGAACTACAGCCTTGGCGGTGGTCGCTTGACCTTCGGCATCGCGTTTTCACGAGGCCGGGGCGGCTGTTGCGGGCGATTGTTGTTATTGTTGTTCTGGGCCCGTGGCTGGGGGGGCGGTGGCGGAGCCGTGTAATCTTGCTGCCATTCCCAGCCAATGGGAGTCTGCAATTCCCTTTCGGCAAGCATTGCCCACGGCGTTTCTGGGTGGTCTCGAACGACCCGTTCAAGATACATTTTGGCTTTCGCCAGTAGTTTGGCGTCCTGACTACCCGTTTCGATCACGTCGGCAGGCTTGAGAACCCAGGTATTGTTCTGGGGGTTATCGCCTTCGGGAGGATCGAACTTCAATTTCGTCTTGATCAACGCCAACATCGCGTTGTACGACTCGGCGCCGAACCTTGGCGGCCAGCGTGCGGCCCATCGCCAAGTCATAACCGGCCTGCCAGCGTGGAGAAAGTTCGATTTCACGATCTTCTTCACCGACTTTCAGGATCTCGTACAGACGATCCACGGCGGGCTGGATAATCGCAGCACTGCGCTGTGCCGTGGAAACCTGATTGACGAACGTGGCTTCATCAAGCTTCGGAAATCGCAACATTGGCGACGCCAACGTTCCGGTCGTCGTAAACGCAGCCGCCTGGACGAGCGATTTTCTCGCCAGATTCGCCTGCAACCGTTGATTGTAAGTGGCTGTCGAAACGTAGTCTGGCTTGTACCGCCGCATGATCGCCGGATCGAAGAAATGCTGAATATGGGCGGAATAGGCAGACGTTTCCCAGCGACGAACGCTGCGACTGGTATCGCGATTGGGGTGAACGGCAAAGTAAATGCCGCCCGTTTCGTAGCTCAAGCGTGTCAGGTGAAACGGCCCGAAACCGGAATCGATCATATCGAGGTCGTCGAACGTGCCGGTAAAATCCAGACGTAATCTTTCCGACTGGACCGTCTCCGGGCCTTGAGAAACAATCGCCCACTGAGCCGTTTGATCAAATTCGGGATCTGGATCAATCCACTTCACGCGCGTCTCGGGACGACCAAACGGCGCCGGGACCCCGATCACGTAGACCGGGACCTGAATTTTCGTGCACACGCGTACGGCTTCGTCGACGCGCCGGACATCATCACCAGCTTCGTCGGAGACCACTATGATCATGACGTTGCGTTCCGGTTGGCCGATACTGCGTTTAATCTTCCTGAGATCCGAATATTCATTGGCCGACTCGATGACCGCCGTCATCACGTTTTCGATGCCCGTATCGTCTCGCTGAATTTTATTGATGGCGGCCAGGATGGTGGGCAAACTGTCGGTCGGCTCATCCATCATTCGATTGACCTGCGACCGAAAGGAATAAACTTGGGTCAATAAAGGTTTGTCTGAGGTATGCGAGAACGCATCGTGCCCAGCCGCCTGCAGCATGCCCAGTTCTTCATAAACTTTGTCAAATCGACCGACAATCTGGTCTCGCTGCTCCATCAAACTGGCTGACTGATCGAACAACCAGATCACAAGCGTTTTGCGTTCTCCCAACGACAACAAGATCTCCTGGGTGATTCGATCCACGGCACCGGAAGCGGCTTTGACCGATTGACCGACCGAACCCTTGACCGCCACGGCGGACAGCTGTTCGCCGGTGGCCTCGATGAAGTCATCGTCGGTCACCACTTCGCCGAATTGATGCTCGGGCATGTTGAGATCGATGGTGTCTTCGGAGATGATGTCGAACACGGGGGCCTGAGCGGCAGCCGCCTCGAATCCATTTTCACCGTCAGCACCAATTTCTTCGCTGATCATATCTTCAAACTGGATCTCCGGCGAGAGATCCAGGATGTCGACATCCTGCAATGAATTATCGATTTCCAGGTTGACGACGCGATCGTCCCCGGATGGCAAAATTAATTTCGCCAGCAGCACGATCAAAAATAAATGGAAGGCCAGTGAGACAGCCCAAAACGGCACGTCGCCGTCGAGTGGTGTTTCGAGCCGACCCGTTTTGATCTGCCACCATCTTTTGAGATTGCGAATGCTCAAGACGATTCTCCAGTACTCTCGATCAGGATGACCGCACCCAAATTGAAACGGCCAATGGAACGGTGCAATCCAGTCGCTGAACTAAGCCTAACGGCCGCTCTTCCATTGCCGATTCCAGTTTGCGCATATGGATTGCGCTGTGTCTGCTCTATTTTCCGATGAAATCGAACCAAGGACAAGGCAATTCCCGGTAAAGTTCCTGGAATCCGGCCGGATCAGCAGCCAATTAAGCGTTCTGAAGGGAACAATGGAGCTTGCGACGACACCGCCGGGGAAACGGATGGCCGACAGTTTGTTGACTCGAGCAGGCACAGTTTTTAGGATTGCAAAAGCGCAAAGTTCGATTCAAGTTCGAGTTTCTCCAACCTGACCTTCAATTTCGATTAAAATATTTTGGTTCTTTCCCGTCCGGCCGGATGCGGAAAGCCAGCCGAATTCTGGAGCGTCTATTAATTCGTTTGCTCTCCGCTGAAAAGGAAATCCAAAACCATGCTTTTCCGTTTTGCCGATCGCGTCCTCGTCCCAATGATCTGTTTCGCAGCGGTGTCCTTGCTCGCCGGGAGCGGGTTGTTTGCCCAGGCCAATTCCAACCAGCCAACCAAGAAACCTGCGACGCCCAAAGGGAAACAGGAGATCGAGATTCCACCTCCTGAGGTCGTATCGCTGACCACCAAAGACAACGTCAATTTGACGTGTACTTTTTTTGCTGCTCCCCAGGACAAAGAGCGCCGGCACCGGAAAAGAGGCGTTGGCGTTTATTCTCGTTCACGATTGGCAAGGCAACCGCAATGACATGTTGCCGTTCGCCAAATATCTCCAGAGCCTCGGATGCGCCGTGATCGTCCCCGACCTGCGCGGGCACGGTGACAGCACGACGCTGGTCGGATCCACAATAAAAATTGATCACGAAAAATTTCGCCGTTCAGAACTGAACTCGGTTGTACTGGACCTCGAACGTTGCAAGAAATTCCTGGTTGAAAAAAACAATCTCGGTGAGCTGAATATCGACCTGTTGAATATCGTCGCGGTGGGGAGATCCGCAATTTTCGCTGCGGAATGGGCGATTGCGGACTGGGCCTGGCCGGACATCAACGGAATCAAACAGGGCCGGGACGTCAAATCGGTGACCTTCATATCGCCGGCTAAAAAACTGAAGAACCTCAGCATGGCCCCGTTTCTAAAACACGAACTTTTTTCCGGCCGCAGTGGATTTAACCTGCCGACACTGGTGGTTTGGGCCAGGAACGGCGAAAACGCCAGTGATAGTGAGTCGGCTTACGAACTGATGTTGAAAGGCCGCCCGGATCTTGAGGAAATCGAAGACCCCAGGGAGCGAACCGAAAAAACAACGTTAATCAAAGCAGAAATTCCGAACTCTCGGGCGACGGGAACCGAGTTGGTTCGCGACAACGCTGCCAAAGGACTTTGGAAATACATGGCCGAATTCGTGGCGGTCAAGGTTGCCGCAAACAAGGAACAGTTTATGTGGCAATCTCGCGAACGTGAGTAATTGATCTAATCGTACAACGGAATACGCAGTCGCAAGCCCGCCGGGATGGCGGTCGGATTACGCAACTGGTGCTTGTTGGCGATGTAGATATCAAGGTAAAAATCGGGGCGACCGTAAAACTTGGTCGACAGACTCTGCAATGAATCCCCGTTTTCAGTCACGTGGTAATCGAAACGCTCGGTTCCCAACGTAATTTCGGCCTGTTTCGTGGTTCTCAAACGGGCAAGGTTGTTTCTGGTTTGTTCGTTCAAACCGAATGGAATCATCGGCTTGCTGCGAGTCTGACTGGCTCGAAGCGGCGCCGGCTCTGGTGGCTCGGTTCCGTTATCGATGCCCATTACGCCGCGCTGAGCGAGCGTTGCCAATTCATTCGGACGGGTTGCCTCGCGCGACGGACGGCCCCCGTCGCTTTCGAATGAAAGGCCCGGTTCGATTTGCAATGAGCGCACAAAATTTCCGTTTGGCTCGACCGTTTCCCCGACTGGCGGCACGTTACCGGTGGTGGTCGTCTGGTCAACCGGTGGGCCAGGCAGCGCGGCCAGATTGCTGGAACCTGCTCCCCCTTTGAGCACCGGTTCGAAATCCTCCGCCGCAAATTCCGTGGCAATGGATTGGGCTTGATGCGCGAACGTCGAATCAGTTTCCACGGATAGAGGCTGCTGCCGGGCAGCCGAGGTTAGTTCCTTCAACGGTCGAGGAACATTCGTTTGATGCGGACTGGTCGATGCAGCATCCGCGGGATCAGATTTCGTAACCGTAGGTGAACGATTCGCCGCAAGCGAAGGTAACTCCAGCGGCGTATTCTGAAACTCCGCTGCCAACTGCGAAAAATCTGGAACGACAATTTTGCGTCGTTTAACGGAGTCCACGAGGTTGGGCATCCCGGCAGGGACAACCGCCTGACGACTGTCGGCGACCGGTGCTTGAGCGTCGCCATCGAGATTGCTTGGCGGAGGCAAGTCCACGCTGCTCGAATCGCCAATTCGGGAATCCGAAAATACAGCCTCATTGCGCGACTTCAATGTCGGCTGTGCGGGATCCGGGTTGCCACGCATGACATCCATCTCAGCGGCTGCGCTGAAAGGTCTTGCCTGGTTCCAGGACACTGTTGCTGGAATGACCCGAATGTTGGCCGGCGTCGGCGACCGCATTGCGTACTTGCCCGGGGTCCGGGTAATGGTTGACATAGTTGCCAAACAGAAACGCGGCCACGAGGCAAACGATTCCTAAACTGATTTGCTGAAATGAACCCACTTCGTACCTCCGGATCGTGCATCATTGCTGCTCGGCGTTGTGCCGAATGAAGTTCCTCAAACGAAAGAAACCTCGCTGCCAATCCGTGGCGATGGATTAATTCCCTGTAATTATTACACAGCGTGCCCAACAGTTACGAGATTTCAACCCGTTTGGGTCGCGCTGCTGGCGATCAAATTCCGGATTTGCTGGCTGGGTAAGCTTTACCGTCAGGAACCTGCGAATTTCCCCTCCAAAGGACAGAGGATGCTGCGAAGAGATGACGAAAGTCAGGAACACAGGAGCACGCAGGCCAGCTTTGATCGGACCCAAGTCCGGTGCTATCACCGGATCGCCGCTCCGCCGATTGAGCCCAGCGCAACCTCCAGGCGCGAACGAGAGGCTTCCAGGGGAATGTCCGAATCGGCAATGAACCGATCAACCGCTCGAGCTCCACTGAGCGCCTGCGGACTAATCCAACAACTCAACCTTGACGGAGCACTAAGCTTCCGCTGGGTCAACCACGCCGGGATTTAACCCCACGGTGTTCATCAACCACAACAAAGCCGGTGAAGCGATAAAAATCGAACTGTAAGTTCCGACAATCACGCCGACGACGAGGGCAAATGCAAATCCGTGAATGGCTTCGCCACCGAAACAGTACAGAATGAAGACCACGATAAACGTCGTCAACGAGGTCAAAATCGTCCGGCTCAACGTTTGCGAAATACTGGTGTTGATCATCTCGGAAGTAATCTCCGTTCGTTTCCCGCGAACCTCACGGATGCGGTCAAAGACGACGATCGTGTCGTTCAAGGAATAACCGATTACCGTCAGCAACGCGGCCACGATTTCCAAGCTGATTTTGAATTCTTCAATGCCCAGAATACCCAATGCTCCAGCCACGAAATGGCTGAGTGCGATGCAACCCAGTACGATCAACACGTCGTGAATCAGCGCCACGACCGCTGCCAAGCCAAACGCGACATTCTGGAATCGAATCCAAACATAGGCGATGATTCCCAACAAACTCGCAACGATTGCGGCCAGCGCCTGGAGTTGAGTCTTACCGGCAATTTGACCACCGACGGTACTCGCGGTTGGGAAATAGGGCAGGTTGTTGAACTTCTGCTGCCACTCGGCGATGATCAGATCGGCATCTTCTTCTTCGGGAACATTCATTTTGACGGTCCAAGTATCCGAAATCGTCGTTAACGGCGATTCGTCGAGGACCAGGTCCGGCGTGTCGAGCCGGATTTGCTCCTCCTCAACACCGCGGTCAATTCGCTCGGAAGCCTCAACCAACAGTGAACGCAATGTCTTGCCCTGAATCTTCGGATCGACTTTCAACTGACGAATCACGTCGCGATAGTTAACACTGACAATATCGCCAGTGCTGGTTTGATCCTGCTGAAAATCTCCGCCGACGGCCCCATCGGTTTGTTGAGGATCCGTGGATTCGGATGGCGGCACATTGGATTCCTGAACCGTCGCGGCAGCCGTCGATTCTCCAACGGAGATTTGACCTTCGGTCCCGGCCGACTTTTCGACCGTTGTCTCCGGGGGTGCCTGCTGTTCGGCGGCGGCATTCGATTCCGCTTGCTTCGATTCTGCGCCGGAATCCTGCAGCAAGAACAACGACGACGCAACGGTCGAAAGCGGCGCGGCCGATCGCCATGTTAATTTTGAATTCAGGGTCGCGGGTTGCGTCGCTGACGTTTTGGGCTGGTTCTCGGATTTCGGTTCGCTGCCGACAACATCCGCATGATGCAGGAGCAGTTTGCCCTCGAAAATTCGCGCCATCATTTCGTCCAACTGCTCAAATTTGGGAGTCGGAGGGCCTTCCCAGGCTGGCAGATTTGTATCCACCTTGAACTGCCGATTCGCCATATCTGCCTCGCCGTCACCTGCAAAACCGGTGACGGTAAACTCCAGTTTTTCTCCATTGTGCTCAAGATTCTGAGCATCGAGTGTGTCCCGAATGTCGTCGATATTCTGGGGCTCGTTGAACACCATCCGAATCGTCGAACCACCCCGCAAATCGTGATTCAGGATCTTGGCACCGAGCAAGTACATTCCGCCGATTCCCACCACGATCAAGGCCGCCGAGACGAGACCGGTAATCCCGACCTTATTGAGGAAGTTCCATTTCTTGCGATCGAGGATTCTCGTCATGTTCAACTGCGTCAACCAGCGTTTTCGCTCCGCAATGTCAAAAATCAGACGCGAGACAAAAATCGCAGTAAACATACTCATCAAAATTCCGAGAATCAAAGTGACCGAAAATCCTTTGATTTGTTCGGTACCGATCACGTACAACACGATCGCCGTAATCAAAGTCGTCACGTTGGCGTCGACGATGGTGGTGGTGGCTTTGTCAAATCCATTCCGGATTGCCATTCGCAAGGCAGCACCCCGGTCCAGTTCTTCGCGAATCCGTTCAAAAATCAGCACGTTGGCATCCACCGACATACCGACCGTCAACACCAAACCGGCCAATCCGGTCAGCGTGAACGGTTGGTTGATCGCCATCACCAACGCCAGAATCAGAACCAGATTCAACAGCAGGCCGAAGGTCGCAACGATGCCGGCAAACCGGTAATAGAAAACCATGAACACCAATACCAACGACAATGAGAAACCGATGGCCCAAATTCCTTGCTGTTTCAGTTCCTCTCCCAACGTCGAATTGATGAAGTCTTTGCTGATGGGAGCTTTGTTGAGTGCTACATCCAGTTTGCCGCTGCGAAGATTAATCACCAGCTCTTCCACTTCTTTCGGGGTAAAACTGCCGCTGATTCGGCCGTTTTTGAAGATCGCTTCTTCGATCGCCGGTGCCGAGTGCAATTGTCCATCGAGGACGATCCCCATCAACCGCTCGTTGCCATTGGCATCGGGCTCGTTCATTTTCGTCAGCATGCCCATTCGCGAGCTGCCTTCGTCGGTGGTTTCAAAATTGACACAACCCCGGCCGCGTTCGTCGGTCCCGGTCCTGACCTGACTGAGGTGCTTGCCTTCCACGTTGGCGTCTTCATCGGGCTGAACAACCAGAACCTGCGGCGTCCGAATGTTGCGTTCGTTTGCACCAATTTGCAAAATCCATCCCCCAATTGTCGCGGTTGGGTCCCAGCGCCGTTTCGATCTCGGTCATTTCGAGGATCCGCCCGGTCGATTTGTCGCGGACCAGGTGGCTTCTCGATGGCAGGAACTTGATCGGCGCGACGGTATCCTCATCGCTGCTGCCATCTTCGTTGACTTCGCGTGCCAGGGTCGTCCAAACGGCCAGTGTTTTCTTGTTACCTGCTGCGTCGACTTCCTGGATCAGCCGTTCACGATTGCCGGCCTTGGCGAGTTTCTTGGCCTCATCCATCACGGGTTTGTCAAACCGGGTGTCGGCAACGATCCGAAATTCAAGCTTTCCGGCTTTGACCAGGCGGTCCCAGATCTCATCGGCTTCCTGAAGTTCGACCGACGGAATCGTGACTTCGATCTTGTCCGTACCCAGAGCACGAATCATGATCTCTTTGGTACCCGAGGGATTCACTCGCCGAATCAGCGCCGGAATAATGTCTTTGGCTTCCGGTTTTTCCACATTCGGGATCATCCTGGCCGGAAAACGCGTCGAGATTTAACGAGCCGACCATGTTGATGCCGCCACGCAAATCGACACCGAACTCCGGTGGCCACTTCGCCCAAATCATCAGGCAACCGACCAGTAGCGTGACCAACACGATTGACATCCGGCCGCTGTATTCGGAAAGTCGCAGACTTTTGGTGATCGTTTGAGCCAGAAACCAGCCGAGTGCGACGGCGGCAATCAGCAGCAGAAACATAAACCAGCCCGTTTGGTAAAACGGAAGGGATTCCACAACTTCGTTGGCTTGGCCAATCAACAGACCATGGGTTCGAACAGAACTCAAACATTTGAGCAATTCCTGATTAATAGGATAAATTCCAAGATGTTTCGCGTATTTCAAGGCCAACAGCCAAAGCAAAATTGCGGATGCAAATTTCTGCTTTGCTGTGGTTTAAGTGTTCCGTCACTTGGCGTCGTCGTCAGACAACACGCGAACAATTGAGCTGGCCAAAACCTGCATCCTCGCCTTGCTGGTTTCGTCAATCCGGATCGTGACATACTCGTCATCCTTACCGAAGTTAACGACCGTTCCGAGAATCCCGCCTGCGGTGACAACGCGATCGTTCTTCTTCAGACTGGCCAACAACTCCGAGGGTTTGACCTTACTGTTGGATTGTGGTTTCGCCATCATGATAAAGTACAACAGCATCACGGCCATCAATGCCGGAAACATGAATCCCATGCTGTCGAAAAAACCAGGCGTTTTTTCTGCTGCGTCCGCCACACCACCCGCAGGAGTTTCGACATCCGGCACCCGACGCCCTGAGTTTGAGCCAGCAGGAACCAACAGATGTTGTACAACGGAATCATAAAATTTCTCGGGTCCGAGATGCGTCATTCTCGCCTTGAGTATCGGGAGATTGGCCACGCCTACCAAAACCACTACACAAAACAGCTTTCAATTGTTCACAGTGCGTTAACGTGAAAGCAACAGGGTTACCGGCATTTCACGACGCAAAAACCAACCAAGCATCCTAAATCTTCACCTATTTCTCGACAAGGCCAAGTCGGCCCCACGTCCCGCTTTTCAAGCCTCAAACCAATTTTTCCATTTTCCGTGATTTCTCCCAGCCACACACCGCTGGTCAGCCCAAGGCCAACGAAATCCGGTTTCTCACCCGTGGCGACCGGCCGGAAAACCCGTTTGGAGTCCATGACCGAACCAGCAAAACGTGCCAGAACAGCGTTTAACCCGCTGCCAACTCGATTCAAACGCTCTGTCGATCAATTCCAGCCCGACATTCTCTCGGCGTAAAAATCAAGAAAACAGTCGTTTGCGATGGCCTCCCGGGCCTGCCGCATCAGCCGCTGATAATAGGCAATATTGTGCAGCGAAAGGATCATTGGCCCCAACATCTCACCCGCCTGGAAAAGATGACGGATATACCCCCGACTAAGCTCAGAAAATTCGGTTTTGACTTCACTTTGGAGCGGATTTGGATCGCGGTGGTGCTTGTAGTTACGCATCTTCAGCGGCCCCGTGTCGGTAAACGCCGTCGCATTTCGTCCATTTCGTGTCGGCATCACGCAGTCAAACATGTCCACCCCCCGCTTGAGGCCTTCCAACAAATCAGTCGGCGTTCCGACCCCCATCAAATAACGCGGTTTTTCTGCGGGCAGGGCAGGGCAAGTCACATCCAGCATTTCGTACATTTCCTGCGGGCGTTTCACCAACGCTCAAGCCGCCGATCGCGTATCCCGGAAAATCCAGGTCGACCAATCGACTGACACATTCCACTCTCAGCTGTCGATCCAAACCTCCCTGGACGATGGCAAACTGGATCTGGTCAGCTTTCGCATGCTCGGATTGACATCGCTCGGCCCAGCGAATTGATCGCAGCATTGCATCCTCGACGTCGGCCGCGACTGGCCGGCAATTCAATCACATGGTCGAGGACCATCGCGATTTCAGCCCCCAAGTTGCTGCTGAATCTGAACACTCTGCTCGGGCGTCAATTCGATCTTCGAGCCGTCAATATGGGAACGAAAAACGGCTCCCTGTTCCGTAATTTTGGTCAGCTTTGCCAGACTGAACAGCTGAAAACCTCCACTGTCGGTCAGCATCGGTCGGTTCCAGCCCATGAATTGCTGTAGCCCCCCAAGCTCCTCGACCACATCGGCACCCGGTCGCAGATGAAGATGATAAGTGTTCCCCAAAATGATCTGGGAGCCGGTTTGTACCAATTGATTGACGGTCAACCCCTTAACTGTGCCGCAGGTCCCGACCGGCATGAAGGTCGGCAAATCAATCGACCCACGAGGCGTCGTCAGCCGACCCAGCCTCTGCGCCACAGTTACGATCGACATGCAGCAACTCAAACTCAAATCCCGGGCTTTTTCACGTTTTTATCATTCTTGATTTGGGAACCGACAACGTTCACCATCGCAAACGCAAGTCTTGCATGACAGGGAAACCGAGAATGATTTGAACCGCGGCCGTGGATTTACCGTAGCATCAATTACCGTCGCACACGAATGAGCCGTTTTCAGCCCCGACAAAATCCGGCAGCTAACATGAAGAAATTCGGCCTGCGTAGTCTGCTGGTGCTGGTGACCTTGATTGCCATCGTTTTTGCCGGATTTGGAAATCAACTGAAAATCTTCCGCACCGAGTGCCCGGAAATCCGCAAGATCTCTGCAGCTTCGACGATCGCTTATCGACCGCCTCAGTTCAATCGCAGCTGCCGCATGGGCAACTACCCAACTGCCGCAGCTCGCGGCTTTCTTGTGACCGAGCCAGCACGGGTGCCGCGTGACGGCTGAGTACTTCGGTCCGCCCGTGATCGAATCATTTCTCTATCGCAGGGGAATCAAAGTCTTCCACCGGGTCACTTCGCTTTCAATTTGGGGCAACGAATTCGAGGAAACCGACCTCGACTCGTTGATCCAGCTGAAATCGCTCCGAATCGTTGACTATCGATTCTCCGCAATTGACCACCGAACATGGTGGCCAAGCTCCGTCTGGCCCTACCTGATTGCAGAGTCAACGAACCGACGCCGCAGCAAGCAACCGAATCTCCACCGCCAATCTGGCCAAAATCGGCCCCTTTAGGCAGCACAAATTTGCTCATCACCGATCAGCGAAATTGACTGTCGCTGGCCGTCGATCTGGATCTTGTTCTCTCGGGCCAACCAGCCAATCCCCTGCATCACCAGATCTCTTGACGTTCCGACCTGACGGATCAGATCTGGCATTGCAGTCTCACCGTTTTGATCCAGCAGCCTCCAGATCTCTCCGGCGACGGCTCCAATTTGTTCGCCGTCGGGAAGCCGGTATCGGTTTCCGATCCGCCGGTTGCCGCCAAGTTTTTCTTGCTCAAGAATTTAAACATCGCTCTCGTCCTTGTTGCTACTGTCCAGTCCATCGCTCAGCCAACGTCTCCCTATTCGCCGCGCAACTTCAGGCCCGCCTGGGTCAGTTTTTCGCGAACTTCATTCAAACTGGTCACACCGAAGTTCTTGCATTCCAGCAGATCGTCCTGAGACTTTCGAACCAATTCGCCGATCGTGGTCAGCCCCAAGCGTGTCATGCATTTACGGGCACGCACCGAAAGGTTGAGATCCGACATCGGTCGTTCCAACAGCGCCTGCTCGTCCGGTGTCAGGTGACTAACGTCGACCGGTTCTTCTTCCTGGTCTTTTTGATGGGCAAATTGCCCGATGACCAACCCTTTGTTGGCCATCATTTCCCGAATCTCGATCAACGACGTCTCGCCAAAGTTCTTGCTGTTGAGCAGTTCCATTTCGGTGATTTTCGTCAGGTCGCCCAGCGACAAAATCCCCATTTTTTGCAAGCAATTTCGACTTCGCACCGAAAGCTCGAATTGGGCGATCGGAATGCTCATCACGCCGGCAATTTGCTGGCGGACCTTTTCCCGGTCATGGTCGTATTGCTCGTCCATCGAAGCCACCGAATCGGTGCGAAACAGCGTCGCCCGATCGTGGTTGGGGTAGGACTCCAGAATCCGGTCGTAACATCGGGCGGCACGCTCGTACTGGTCATGATCCTCGTAGATCAATCCCAGATTCAACAACGCACCAACGTGAGCCGGAAATACGGCCGCCGCTCGTTGGTACAATTCGATTGCACGTTCATCGTTACCGCGTCGGTCATTCTCAAGGGCCAGCCCGAACAGAGCACCCGCGTGGTTGTCTTCCAATTCCACGGCTCGCTCATACAGCCGGCAGACCTCCGCCGGGTTATCACATGATGCGGCAATCGTCGCTCCGCGTTGATAAAGGTACTCAGCCGTTTGTTCGATCGGACCGAACATGTTGTCGAGGATCGCCATGGCGCCAGGCAGATCTTTGGACAATCGCTTGGTTTCGGCAATTGCCAATTGACACTGGTCCGCGTTGTAGCCAGCCCTTTGTGCGGCTTCATAGCACTCAATCGCTTTGTCGTACGAAGCTAAAGCAAAATGAGCTCGGCCCATGTAAAAATAAGCCAGGGCACCGCTGTCGGAATTGGCCAGTGTGTTGATCGCCGAGGAATACCTGCCCAACATGTATTGGCAAACACCCAACCGGACCGACTCGGCAGGCGTCCGCTCCTGCCGACTCTCCATCTGATCGGTCACATCTCGCAGATTCGGATACTGAGAATAGTCGTTGCAAATTCGCTGCGTAACGATTTTGATTTCGTTCGGGCCAAAGGAACTGTTGGACAACAGGATGTCTTTGAGTTCGATTTCGGGCACTTGAGTCATAGGATCCTCAATGGAAATTAAGCTGATCGGTTAGTCGGAAAACTGTCGGACGGAAAACGAAAAACGGACGTTCGAGTCACCATTCGGGTCGGCACGCCCACGCAAGATCACATGGCGTCGGAAATTGGAACCAGCCAGTGCTCATGCCTTTGGGAAACGACAACAATACTATGGCTCGGTCGTTGCAATACCGGTTCAGCCTTAATTGTGCCATGAAAGCCGTTTTTTGGCAACGGTCAGTCGCCCGTGGCATACCGGCCTCTGATTCGCCGGCAAACAGCGTTTTACGGGTCATCTTTCGGCTTGGCTTCTCCCCGGGGGGAAGATTCCGGCCCCAACGTCGCTGCAGGGCGGAACAAATGGGTCATCCGCTCCCGCTCGATTTTCCGTCGGATCCACCAATGTGGATCGTAGCGAGTGTCGTCAAATTCAAACGGCTGACCCATCCCCGGCAAGTGGTCAAACTCACCCGCCTCCCTGGCGGCTTCAATTCTCAATTCGGCCACCAATTGGATCGCTCGATCCGAAAACCTGCTTGAATCCATCGCTGTTTCGCCCGCTGATTGGTTTAAATTTGAATCCCGGGTTTTCGATGCCGGTTCAACCGCCGACAGGCAATCCCGGGGCCCCGATGACTGGCCGTCCCGTTGGTGACCTGTCACCGATCCAGAAACTATAACTTTCACCGCAATTCGTCAATCTTTCTGTGCCGATACGAATCGGTTCCTAACCCACTCAAAAAAAAACCGATCGGTGACCGGTGAAGATCAGGAGTTTTTGAGGATCTTTTCGATATACCGGTCCATGCCGTGATCGCTGATCGATGTAAAGACGCTTTCCTCGACGGCCATTGACTCAACTTGCGGTCCGCGGGCCAGTTCGGCCAATTGCGCCTGTAACGCGGCAAAGGCTGCATCCGACATCATGGTCGTATCATTCGCAGTGGCTGAATGGGTCTCCAATGATTCGGTCGCAGCTTTAATCCGTCCGCGGCTGTCGAAATGAAACAGCTTGCCGACATGCTCGTAACCGGGCGGGACACGCGTTACCACATCGCTATTATTGACGAACCGAAAGAACTTTCCTTGATAATGCTGATTCATGAACGCAGCAAAACCGCGTCGCCCAACGCCCGGCTGACCGAAGGTATACACACCGGCGACGTCGAATCGCCCCACCCACTCGGCAGCGGCCACCGTTCCAATGGCCCCACCCAGGCTGTGGCCACAAATCAACAGTTTCCGATTCGGAAGTTTTTCAAGTTCGGACTCCAACTGAATCTGGACAAATTCCAAGCCACGTAAAAATCCTGTGTGAACATCGCCGTATGGCCGTCGCGTGGTCAGCGCTCGCAAATTAAGCAACCAATCACCGATGCTCTCGGTGCCACGGAAACAGACCAACACGGCTTTTTTGGTCGAAGCGATAAAACACTGGGTATCACTGGCCTCGATGAACTTACACGTCTCAAAACCGAACCGACCGACGCCAAACGGCTCGATCACCGCTCCACTCTCATAAACAAATTTGCTGGCGATCGCCGAGGATAACGCGGTCGACATTTGAAACGGCTTCTTCGTCAAGGATTTTGCCGAGAACAGCTCCGCCATCTCCGTGAGTGAAAAATCCTTGGCAGCCGGACCAAACAGGCCTTCCAGCTGTCGGACAACGGGCACACCACGGGCCACCGTTGCGCCAACTTCAATCGCCTGCCCCCCGTCCGCTGGCAACGCGTTCCCAATATCGATGGTGATCTTCAGAGGAATGGTCCACTCGCGGGCCGAACCCGCCGCCCCAGCGCGTCTGCCGTGACCAACGGCGGGGGATTGGTTCATCTCACCGGCAACATTCAGCGGACGACCATCGGTCGGCTCGGCAGCCCCCGGTGATGACGGCGGTTTGGGCAGGCTGGCCCCGCTGCCGGCCTCACCAGCAGATTCGACGCCAGCGTCAATCACTTGCCGATCGGCAACCAATTCGTTCGACGGTACCGCAAAATTCGCCTTCAGATACGCTCCTGCAAAATGCAACCCAATGACATGCCCTGATTGCAAATCAATCACCGCCGATCCGGAGTTTCCACCCAGGGTTGAACAATCATGCGTGATCGCGCGAACATCATGACCAAAGCTGTCAATCACTTGATGAGTTCGCAAGTGCCCGGGCTGCAAACGTTTGACATAGTAGACGTCGCGAAAAATCCTCGACTGAATGCGCTGAAATTCCCGGTCGGGCCGCGGATCGAAACCGGGATAGCCGATCGTCACAACTTCTGCATCAAACCGCGATGCCGGATCAACATGGCTGAGCTTTAACGGTCGACGCGTCGGCGACAAACCCGAAACCTGCAGCAACGCCATGTCCCAATGTGGATGGATCATTTTAATGTCGACGACCTGAAGCACTTCAGAGGCCGGGTTATCCAGCTCCTGGAAGAAGTCAATCTGGGAAACCTGGCCGGGGATGAAGGTCAAGTTCCGTTCCCCAACTCCCATCGCAAAAATATTTGCGACATGCCGATTGGTCATGATCAGATCGGGCCCCACGACGAAGCCGGTTCCCGCGTAAGGTAGCTGGACGTGGTTGGGAACCTCGATCCGTCCGATCGACAACACGGCCGATTCGATGACGGATCGTTTGTTCGGATCGGTGACCAACGATTTCCAATCGGAGGTCAGCTGGGTTTCCACCATTTTATTTTGGACCACATCCACGACCGGCCGCTTGAACGGCATCACGATTGCCTCCAACATGAACTGTTGATCGGCATCGATTTCTTCGCCCTGCACGAAGACGTCCAATGCCTCCTGTGCGAATTCAAGCTCCTGTTCCGCGACCGCCGTGCCTCGGGCAAACTCCAGCGATTCCTTTCCGGCCACGCCTTCCAAAACACTTTCGAGCGTCTCTCCCGACGTTCGACTGGAAACCGAAGCCGCGTCAACCTGTTCGAGCATCTTTCGAAGGTCGTCAATTCGATCCTGATTCATGGTGATTCCCACTGGATTCAATTAGCGATTGATTAGTCTTCCAACATTCGATTGGAACGGAAAAGGCAGCCCGAGCTTTCGTTGGGCTATCGTTGTTATATCCGGCGGTCTGCCGGATTGCCAATTTATTGGGGAATGAAAAAGTCGCTTAATTTAATGGCATCTCTGATCGCCTAGCGCTATATTTGAAAAACAGCTTTTCAACTCAATCTTGGCAATCGCACCATCTCAGAGTCCAGATTTCAACCAACTGGCAAAGCGAGACGACGCTGATGATCAACCACCCCGAACGCAGCGGCGATGACGACCAGGCGGCAACCAGCCCATCCGCGCCGGCGAAACTGGAATCCGGAATCCATTCACCAAGCGACGAAATCCCAACCCGGATTTCACTTTCCATTCCGATCCAACTATCGGTACGGCTAGGCCCCACTGACGAACCTCAGATCGGTGCGAGCGTCGCAACCGCCGTTGAGAATCCGACGACAAAAACGGATCGCCCGGCACCGCCTGATTCGACAGCGCAGCCTGTTAAAAGTGGGAGATTTTGCCAGGATGAAATTCAGCAACTCGAATCGGCGCTGGCTGGCCCGCCAGTCGATACTCGCGATTCCACCGGACCTTTAACGCGCGAGCGCGAACAACTGGCTCCCGCCATCAGTCGTCCCCAGTCACGGACTGAACCTGCGTCGCGACGATCAAGACTCGAAAGCTATGGCGACTGGCTCAGCCAATGGTCACGAGACGTTGGTCGTGCACTACGGTCGGGCGTCGACGAAGAAGCCTTGAAATCACGGGTCTGGTTCATCGAGTCGACTTTCTCCGACGGCGTACAAATGGGAACGGGAGTCGTGTTGCGGCTGGCCCGCGACGGCCAGGTGAAGAACATGCTGTTGACCTGTCGACACGTCGTCAGTGACGAACAGACGGGGGCGGCTGCCACGTCAATTCGGTGTTGGCCGGACTCCAGCGGATACAATCCCAACACCACCGCCGCCACAAAAATCTGGCAAGCGGAACCGATCGTCTTTCGGAACGGCCTCCAGCCGACGGATTTCCTCAGGGACGGCAGTCGGGACTGGGTCTTGCTGGACGTCCACCGGCAAGGTCAATCGTTCGACGCAGTTCCGTTTGCGCCGGGTTTCGCCAAGCCAAAAATCGCCTTCCGTCAAACGTACAATCCCTATCGGCTGGTCGGATTCCCCGGCGGAAATATCACGATGAACCGGGACGTGGTCAAGGCAACGATCTCACGGAGTTTCCGGTTGACCGGAACCGACGCCAAACCAGGTCAGGTGATGTTGAAAGGCCCTGAAAACACGAGCCCCGGCTTTAGCGGAGCTCCCTACTTTAATTCCCGCGGTCAAGTTGTGGCGATTCATCGCGGACTTCTGACAGGCGCCAGCACCTTGACGGGCGTGGTTGGCCAAACGATTGAAGTCGAACTGGCCGATCAAGGCTGGAAGGTGGTGACACAACGTGAAGAATCCTGGCGATTTTTTGCGATTCGGACCGCCTTGCTGGTGCTGGGATTGTTACTCGGCTATGCCATCCTGCTGGCTGCCAGGCCCGACCGCACGTTCGACCTGGTGGAGGGTTCGACCGTCACACGCTTCCTCGATCCGTACGCGGCGCCTGTTCTTCCAGACGAAACGGATAAACGAAATCGCCAGCCCCAACTGGGCGAAGGAACGGGCACGATCGAAAACGGTACGCTGCATTATGTCGCGCGGGAATATTCCGAGCTCGATTTTGACGATTACGTGCGCCATGATCAATTCAACTACCCACGACGGTGGCTGGGTTGGATCCCCATCCCGCGGGGCAGGGTGGAGCTGAAAATCAGAGAACACATTGAATTCGAATCGGTCCAAGACCTCTACGACGCACTTTACGGCGATCCCGAGGAACCGTACGAACAACGTCGTCAACACGAGGACCTTCGGGCAATCTGGCAAGATCCGCGCCGGGGGCCCGTCGTGTCAATCAAACTTCCCGAACTTACCGAAAAAGGCAACTACAAATGGGACAACAACGGTACGATCTATTTTGAACAACGGGTTCAAGCCTTCGAATCGACGAAAAAGATCATCCTCAAGTGGAAGGTCGGCTTCCGCATCAAATCGCCCACCAGCACGCCGTGTTATCTTGAGCCAGCAAAAAACTATCGCTTGGAAAAAGTCGTCGTTGATCAACTGGTCGAAAACCCCGCGCTCAATTCGATTGAAATGACCTTTCTCTCAATTGAGCAAAACGACCCTACCCTCCGGGAGACTATTGATTCAGATAGGCGTTAATCAAAGCATCCGCTTCAAAGGGAGTTAAGCCAAGCCCGTTAAAAACTGGTAGATCGGTATTTTGTACATCTTCTGCCTTTTGGCCGGTGAGAATTGCCCGCAACAGGTTTTTCAATTTTTCCTGCTCACTGCCGACCACGACTTCCGATCGAATCGTGAACTGAGGCCGGCCGATCAGCGGCGCCTGGTCCACGGGATCAACGCCGAACGGAGTCGCCGCCGTCACCCCCGGAAAGCCTTCCGGTGAGATGCCGCCGATTTGTCCGTGGACGGGAGGACACCATTGGGCCAGCGGGCGAAAAACGGGTTGTTGCCAGGGATCACAACAAGTTTGACCCTGCACCTGCCACTGGGGAGCTCCGCCCACCGAAGGCGCTTGCATCACGGGGTACTGGGCTGATGAAATGGCCGGAGTCGAAACAACGAAAACCAAAACAGCGAATAGACTTGGACGAATAGACATGATGTTTTTCCTCTATGCTTGAAAAGAACTTCGCCCCTGTTTCTAGTACTCCGAGTTTCAGAATTCAACAAAAATATTCGCTCGCATCCAAAATAGTCTTAAAACCGAATCGCATTCAAAATCACGCGATGCGACGATCTGCGAATTAGGCTTCCCCAGTGCCCGCCCATGGCACCACGAAACGGGCAACCGGATTCGAGCTGCGGCCGCGCCGGGCTGCCGATCAGCCCGCAGACACAGGCATGTTACGCGGCCGGTTGCATTGATATCCCGATCAATTTGGAAACCGGCCGATCACGACGCCAGCCGTGGTCCTACGGCACTTAAGAATCATGCCGTCCGGTTTTCAATAGACAATCCGAGTCCTGATCGTGCCTTCGATGTTGTTGAGTATTTCGAACGCTCGGTCAGAGATATCACGGTCAATATCGAGAATGACATACCCCAGGTCCGCGTTGGTTTTTAAATACTGACCGACGATATTGATGCCGTTTTCCGAAAGGTCAGCGTTGATGTTCGTCAGCACGCCGGGCATGTTCCGGTGGATGTGCAGAATCCGGTGCGTGTCCGCCTGCTGGGACAGGCTGACCTCGGGGACCGTGTGAGAACCGATCGTCGTTCCCAATTCCAGGTAGCTGATCAGTTTTGCGGCCGCATCAAGTCCGATATTGACCTGCGCCTCCAAAGTCGACCCGCCGATATGCGGGGTCAGGATCACATTCGGCTTGTTGCGAAGAACACAATCAAACGGCTCGCCATTCTTTTTTGGTTCCTCGGGAAACACATCGATCGCGGCACCGCTGATGGACTGATTGCTCAATGCTTCGTTAAGTGCTGCCAAATCAACCACATCCCCGCGGCTGTAGTTGACCAGCAAAGCCCCGGGTTTAATCAACCCAATCGCTTTCGCGTTTATCATATTGCGTGTGTCAGGGGTCGAGGGGACATGCAGCGTGATGACATCCGAACTCGATAACAAGGTCTCGAGACTGCGGACTTGAGTCGCATTACCATGCGGAAGTTTCGTAATCACATCGTAATACTGCACATTCATCCCGAACGCTTCGGCCAGCACCGAGACCTGGGAACCAATATTCCCGTAGCCGATGATGCCCAGGGTTTTGCCACGCAATTCATAGCTGCCTGCGGCTTCTTTTTGCCAGATTCCATTGTGAGCGGCAGCATTTTTGTCGGAGATCCGCCGCATCAGCATCACAAACAACCCAATGACCAATTCCGCGACCGATCGCGTGTTGGAATAGGGTGCGTTGAAAACAGCGATTCCGCGATCCTGGGCGCTTTGAAGATCGACCTGATTGGTCCCAATACAAAAACAGCCAATGGCCAGAAGTTTGTCCGCACCAGCGAGCACCTGCTTGGTGATTTGGGTTTTGGACCGGATGCCGATCACATGCACACCCTTGATCGCTTCACACAAATCGTCTTCCGCCAACGCTTTCTTGTGAAAATCGATGTTGGTGTAGCCGTGTTGCCGCAATTCCTCCACGGCGGATTCGCTCACATCTTCAAGCAACAGGATTTTTATTTTTTCGCGGGGGTACGATGTCGGTTGGTTATTCATCTACAGGCAGCAAATCCATTTCGGGTCGAGGGCCGGAGCGGGCCAAAGCCAGAATTATGTACTAGTTGACCTTGGATATCTACCGGCAGCCAACCGCGGTGCTCAATACTCAAACAGATCGAACCAGAACTGCCAGTCAAGTTTACTGGTTCACGCCCAACTCTTTCAGCCGTTTGATGGAATATTCATTGCCCGCCTGGGCGGCTGTTTGATACCAGCTGATCGCTTGCGTCAGATCTTTGGCGACGCCCCTGCCGTTCTCAAACATCCAGCCCAGCATCGCGACCGAATCGACGTGCTCGTGTTTGGCGGATTCCTGGAACAGGGTAAATGCCTGGAGATCATTTTGCGGCACCCCGGAGCCGTTGAGATACAGTTGTCCCAATGCGAAAGTCGCCAGCGTCCAGGCCTTCCAATCACGAGGTTTCCATTGGCTTTGTCTGGCCATTTCGTAAAACCGAATTGCATCGGCGTAGCTTTGCGGGACACCCCTTCCGGCCTCGTACAGTTTTCCCAGGTAGTATTGAGAATTTGGAAATCCCATGTCGGCGGCCGTGCGATACCACTTTGCCGCTTGTGACAAATCTTGCCGCACGCCCCGGCCTGCTGCGTAGAATCCGGCGAGAAAGTGACAGCCCCATTCATTGCCGTTGTCGGCAGCGCGCCCTGGCCCACTTGATCCCTTCCGCTTGATCTTCGATTAAAAACGAGCGCGACTTCTGGACTCCATTCACGCGGATGCCTCGCATCCCGAAATAGCGGACGGCCAAATCCATTTGAGCCCACGGCACCTCCAACTCGGCCAATCGTCGCAATTGGCCAATACCACCGTCGGCGGGCAACCGTTCCAATTCGATGGTTCGCTCGAGAATCTGATCTCCGCGCAAGAATTTGACCACGATTTTATCGCCGGCCTGGTGCTGTTCGTAGCGATCATGAAAATCGAGAAATCCGTCGATTGCTTCTCCGTCAATCGCTTGAATGACATCGCCCGGGCGCAGTCCAGCTTTGGCAGCCGGAGCATTGGGGATCACGCCCGTTAACAATACGGATTTCGGAGCCCAGCTCACGCGGGAAATTCCCAGCCACGTTCCACCAGCTGCGTCCCCCAACAACGACCGATCAGCAATCGCCGGGCCTGGTTTGACATCCGGCAATGCGATTCGTTTGCACTCAAACTGCCACTTTCCTGACTCAAAGTTCTCGGGACGGGGTTTGATACCGAGGTTGGTTGACCATTTAAGGCGATCACCCTCAAGCAGGTACAGCCGTTGGTGGATGTCGTTTTCGCCGCTTGCGATCCAATCAAAATGTTTTGGCGTTTGCGATGTATCCAGCTTGAAAGAGGCGTTTACAACAGTTCGCGTGCCATTTGGCTGGGGAAACAGCCAAGTCAAATTGTGTTCTTCAAAAATCGCCAACACGCCCACGTATTGCTCACTGGCTTGACCATGCTTCGACACGGCAACGCATTCCCAAGCCCCCTGCAAAAGCTGTTCGTCCGTTTGGACCGCCGAACGATCTTCATGCCTCGCCTCCTGGTTGCTGAGTCGAACCAATAACCCCGGAAGAACGTTCGCCGTGGAAGCCGTAATTTTCGCCATCATCATTTCGTCGACGATTGCAACCACGGTCGCATCGGCCACCGGTACGGGACCAACATTTTCGACCTCGACAAATACGACCAGTTTGTCTCCGGTGCTTGCCTCGGCATCCGTTTCCAGTTGAACGGTAATCGCCTTGCCAACGACCTGCGTGATCTTGCCAATCGGCAGCGCGGTTTCCTGCACCAGGCAAATCGGGCTGAACATCAGCAACAGCCCGATCTCGGTCAATCGAATCAACATAAGGAAATCCTGTTGCGAAAAAGAACAACCGGGACCAGGTCGTGCAATTTTCGTACCCACAAAAAAGCGGACCGAAAGGGGAATCAAAAATTCCCGGTGGTCCCGGAGAACTTCCCCGGCAGCAGGCGTTCAAACAAATTTCCGCACATTGCTGTGCCCAACAGCTCACTTGGACTGCAGCTGGCAGGGCTGTGGTTTTCAGCAAAAATATACCGTGCGTGTCGTTCGGCTGAACTCGCTGGGACTTTGAAAAACTGGAAGTCTGTCGACGGAAATGGTCGAGTGTTCGGGAACGAATTGAATCCGGATTCCCAGACGGGATCTCCGCTGGGTGAAACGTGTCATGGGGCCTCTCAAAGCCATCGAACTGAAAAAGACTGCTAAGGCACGGAGAGAGCCAACGCCATCTGCATTGTGATTTTTTTTACATTGATGCGATCGAAACTCGGCTATTTCAAGTAGCCAGCTTGGCGGGTCAGTTTTTCCGCCTACGGGTTTCAGATCGAGATTCACTCAGATTATCTTGGCTTTGATCCGTTTTTGAAAGTTGACTCGGAGCGACCGATGTTTCGCCGTTTTACTGCATTCTTGACCTTGCTACCTGCTGCTTTGTTAGCGTTCCCAACCGAAGGCAACGCACAGCGATTCAATATCACCCAAGTGGGTTTTACTGACCAGGAACACACTCGAGACGACGGCCGTCAAATCAGCTACTTTGGGGGTGCCAATGCAACGGGTTTCGTTGCTGGGTTTTCGGACCGTTATGACGGCGGCTCCAGTGCCGGGCGGACGGCATGGCGATACGATGGCTCGACAACCTCACGCATCGGCCTGGAAGACGCGGAACACATTGGTACTAACGGCATTCGCAACAACATTGCCATTCGGGTCAGCGAAGCGGGTACGACGCTAGGGTTGGCCAATCGCTACAACGGAACTTCATTGAATCGCGGCCAAAGTGTTTGGGTTTATGATGGCACCAACACGATCAATGTTGGTCTGACGGGTTCGGAATTCACTCGGACCGACGGCTATCGCTTTAGTTCATTCCAGGAGATGAACGACGCGGGAGTGGCCTTTGGATATTCAGATCGGTACGACGGAAATTCTCCACTTGGCAGATCGGCCTGGTATTTCAATGGATCAAGTACCGTGGAAATTTTCAATCGCACACGGGTTACACGATTTGGGCGAATTGATCGCTGGAGGGCTGACCACGGCTGGCTGGGAGTCGCTAGCTTTGGGAATTCGTGAAAACGGACTGGGTCAGGTCATCGGACACGGCAAGTTAACAGGTACACCAACCGAAAGCCAGCTCGTATTTGTCGCCACACCTCGGGCGGTGCCGGAACCGGGAGCGTTTGCTCTTTTGGCCTTGCTGTCGGTCCCGATCCTGTCATCGCGGCGCCGACGTAAATTGGCGAAGTTTTGATGCGAACCCGCGAAGTCCCGTTATGGGCTGGAAACCAATCTGCCGGAATCGGCGGCTTAAAAGATCGGGGCACGAATGCTGATTAACCATACGGCTGGAGCACATTCTCCGGTCGATTTGCCTTCCGATCTAAAGACGCACAGTTGCTCGGCAAACACAATCGAGATGTTGACCGTCAGTTGCAGATTGGGTCCCCGCAAAAAACCGTCAAATGAAAAAGCCACCGGGGGGAGTCGAACCCCCAACCCCCGCATTACGAATGCGGTGCTCTGCCAATTGAAGCTACGGTGGCATGCTGGTTGAGCGGGAATAAGTTGGGCGAAACCATGTGTTTCTTCGCTGACGTTTTACCTGACACCTCGATATTCATCTCGAACATCATCCGCGTTGTCAGCCCGCATTTTCAACTCACACGATCGGCTGAGTTTACCGCACTATCCCCAGCTTACGCAAGACAACTCGAGCCGAAAAAAAACGCTCCATCGGTGTCCTGCGGCCCGAGACCTGCCGGGAATGCACCCGCCCCAAGTGACGACGTCTTCGTTCCGGTCCTGGAGCCCGCAAAATTCGTTTCTTCTTGAATCCAATGGCGTTTTCAACGCAAGAATGACGTTTGCTTGGTACCTCGTGAGTGGAGCATTCCGCAACGATTCAATCGTTTTTCTTGCCGTCGAGCTTCGGCGCACGACAGATGATGACTCATCAACCGACTGCCCCTATCCCGGACCGACAATGCGACGCTTGGGCTGCGCAAGCCAAGACCGGGCACGTCGGCAACCAGCTTCAGCCCAAGGCTGTTCAAAGATTAACGTCGAGGATGATCCTGAATCGCATCCACCGAGACAGATCGAAAAAAATGGCGGGAACTGGGGCTTCCCGATTGCCGCAGAAGCAACTTGCGCCAGTACTGAAATCGCGACTCAATATCGGACCGATTTGAAACCCGGTCAGGATCATTGATCAAGACCTCGGCTTCCAATCTCATTCAGGAACGATCGGCTTGGGATTGACTGGATTTCCTTGCACCTCGGGCAAACTGGGGAGGCCCGACGACCGACGGAGTGCCGGGACTTTTTTCCTCAATCCAGTCGTAATAGTCAATCATCTCCAACTTGCTGGCCGCCGCTCGATCCAGCAGCACCGTCACGTCGCAATGCAGCTGCAACGCGCTGGCGGTAATCATGCTCGTCACCGGTCCCTCAATCGCGGCAGCAACAGCTTCAGCCTTCGATTCTCCTGTCGCAATCAGCATGATCCGTTTTGCCTCGAGGATCGTGCCGACCCCCATCGTGATGGCATAGTGGGGAACATCTTCGACGGATTCAAAAAATCTGGCGTTGTCCAGAATCGTCTGTTTGGCGAGCGTCTTGATCCGCGTCCGCGAGCCCAGTGAACTGGTCGGCTCGTTGAACGCGATGTGACCGTCGCCGCCGATGCCGAGGATCTGCAAATCGATCCCGCCACATTCCACGATCCGGCTCTCGTACCAATCGCAAAATGCCTCATAGTTGTCGGTCGTTCCCGATGGAATGTAAACATTCTGCCGCGGCACATTGATATGCCGAAACAGGTTTTCATGCATGAATGCATGGTAGCTGCGAGGATCGTCACGCCCCAGCCCGACGTATTCGTCGAGATTGAAGGTCGTGATCTGCGAAAAATCCAACGCACCACACTCATACAGGCGGACCAACTCCTGGTACAAGCCCAGCGGAGTGCTACCCGTGGCCAAGCCCAAGACCGCATTCGGTTTTCGGTTCAATTCCCGGGCCACAAACTGAGCCGCCACCTCACTGACGTCGCCATAGTTTTCGCGAATGAGAACTTGCATCGAACTCCCCAAGCCTGCCAATCGAAACCGACCCTTGAAACCTACCATGCAGCGGTCAGCAATTTGTCGCTGCCAATCGTTTTCTGCCGTCCAGCAATTCCTCGACTCACTCACCGCTCGCTGCGATCAGAAGTCTGTTCCAAGTCATCGCGAATGTCAAGCTGGCGGACAGAAACAGAAAGGCCGCCTATTTCCGCCGGAATTACATCGCCCGATTTCGATTCGAGGCTCGCATTCTGAGTCCTTAATTCCTGGACCGCGAAGCATAACGCTGGCGAGCCGGTGAGGATCACGCTGCCGACGATCATGCACAGCACGATCGTTGTCACCTGCTTCAGTTTCTCAAGATTTGCCAACAGCCTGGCTCTCAGAAGATAGCCGGATCGCAACAGCCCCAACGCGATGCCGAGCAACAATAATCCCAATATTGCCAAGGCCACGGCTGCCCAGTGATTGCCTCGCAGCAAAGCGATCGCCACGGACAACACCAAGCGAAACAGTACAAGCGAACGTTGCCATCCAGCCGGTCGCAATCCGATCCATCGCTGTCGACCCATGACGCGTGACGAGCAACCAAGTCAAAACGCAGACCCAGCCGATCCCGATGGTCGTCATCGCCGCGAAAGCGACGTGCAAGCGAGGCGGCAGAGTTTCAGGTTCCGTAACTCACATCGTTACCAGTGCGGCAACCCCAACACCAACGACGACCAGCATCGTGCGGTAGATCCAGCGTTTCAGCGGCGACATCTCGACCCTCACAACCGATAATGAAAGCTCAATCGGAGGCGCTTCATCCATTTCATTCATCGGAGTTCTCCTCGTTGCTTAATGTTTCTCGAAGCAGCCGCCGAGCCCGATCGAGCCGGGACTGGGGAATCCTTTGCCGAACCTCGATTTCGGAGACCGTAATGCGACGACGCGAAAGACCTCTTCGTCTCCTGCGTACTTTTGCCGCAGAGATGGAAGCTTGGCTTCCGAAGGTAAGTAGGAGTATGATAATTGCCGTAATGACTTGCGTTCAAAGTCACGACTCAACCGAGCAAGCGACAAGTAATCGCGGCCGCCGAACGGTATCCAATTACGACCTCCGACCCAACGAATACCATGAAGCCTATCGAAGTACTCCTGTTATCACGGTCCGATATCCAGGCCCTTGAATTGACGCCGCAAGCGGTCGTCGAAGTGGTCACTCAGGCGCTGCGCGAGCATGCAGCCGGAACCTACGAAATGCACCCCAAAACCGGGGTCCATCCAACGGGGACCGATCCGGCAAATTTCATTCATGCGATGCCGGCCTACCTGCACAAACTGGGAGCCTGCGGTCTGAAATGGGTCGCCGGATTTGCAAAAAACTATCAACGTGACTTGCCCAATGTCACGGGCGTTCAGGTTTATAACGACACCGAAACGGGTGTTCCCCTTTCGATCATGGACTGTGGCTATCTGACTGGCCTTCGAACTGCAGCCGTCAGCGCAATCGCCGCGAGGGAAGCTGCGCGAGCTGGAGCCGAGACGCTGGCCGTCGTCGGATGCGGTTTTGAGGGGACGATGCATCTGCGATTTATTACCCATGAGATTCCGTCGATCCGTCGGGTCCGCCTGCGCGATATCCGTGATCAGGCGATGACGACGCTCAAGGAATCTGCCGCAAGTTACTTCACCGGCGAGATCGAAGTCTGCCCGGACAATCGCTCGTGCCTCGAAGGTGCCGACGTGATCTCGACGTGCACCAACGGCGAGGATCAAGTCATCCAGGCGGAATGGTTCAAACCAGGTGCATTCGCGGTGGGAATTGAAGGGGGCTGTGCATTCACCGCCGAAGCGCTGCACAGCGCGGACAAGTTCGTCGTCGACGACGTCCCGCTGGCCGAGTATTTCGACAAGATTGGCCGAGACCGCGTGACCGAAGACGGAAGCCCCGATCCCGAATTCCCTGGCGGTATGCCGACGGTTTACGCCACGATCGGTGAATTGGTGGCCGGCAAAAAGCAGGGACGCGAGAGCGAAGAGGAACGAATCGTCGCCATTCCCATTGGCATGGCTATTTGCGATATCGCTTTGGCTCACCTCGCGTATCAGACAGCCCTGGAAAAGGGCCTCGGGCAACGCTTTCGACTTGCTTGAACGAAGTTGCTGTATTTGATTCGGAGGCGAGCAAGACGTCGCAGAAAACCCGATGATCTCGCGACGGTGTTTGCTCACCACAGTGATCCAATCTTCTTTTTGCTGGCGATTGACCTCGATTCGATTGCAAGATAGCCAGCATTGCGGGAACCGGTTGCGTCGATTTATGTCTTAAGAAGCTCTCCTCGTGAATTCGAACGCGTTCACTTCCTATTCGAATCCAGCGTTCTCCGAATTCACGAAGAGAAGGAGGTTGGGGGGTGAGGAGTTTGCATCGCTTGATTTCTGCTGCAATGGTTTGTTACGCAAGGATTCATGCGGTAGAAATCAGTAAGGCAGTGAGGTGTATGCCCCTCACCCCCCAGCCCCCTCTCCCCACAAATTCGGAGTAAGTTGGATCAGGTGGCATGCGATTGCGTCCGAATTTGCGGGGCGAAGGGGAACCCGTGTGGCTGTGCGTGAAGAATTTCGAATCGGCTATTCTCGCGCGATGGAACTTTTGTGTGCTGAGTCTCGAATGATTAACAACTTTGGTGTTCTTCACAATCCTATTTGCTCACCCTCTCCTCGTGAATTCGGAATCACCACTTTCCATTCGAATCCAGCGTGCTCCGAATTCACGAGGAGAGGGAGGGTTGGGGGGTGAGGAGTTTGCATCGCTTGATTTCTGCTGCAATGGTTTGTTACGCAGGGATTCCTACGGTAGAAATCAGTAACGCAGTGAGGTGTATGCCCCTCACCCCCAGCCCCCTCTCCCCACAAATTCGGAGTAAGTTGGATCAGGTGGCAGCGCGATTGCGTCCGAATTTGCGGGGCGAGGGGGAGCCCGTGTGGCTGTGCGTGAAGAATTTCGAATCGGCTATTCTCGCGCCTCGCGATGCAACTTTTGTCTGCTACGGCTCAAATGATCAACAACTTTGGTGTTCCTCACAACACAATTTGCTCCCCCTGTCCCAAAACCTCGGACAAAGATGGAGCAAGTGGCGAACCGTTTTCGCCCGAATCTGCGGGGAGAAGGGAGCAGCATCTTTTTTTCCCAAATCCCGAAGTTATTCTTCCCGCGATCCTAACTTGCCGCCACCGATTGCTCGCGAACAGCCTGGAGTGCCTCGACAGCAATCTCCAGGTATTCCGGTTGGTCATCCTGTAGCAGCTGCTCGAAATGAGAAATAGGATCAGCAAGCCAACGATTGAAGGCCGCTGCAAACAGACCCACGAATTCGTAATCGCACGACTGCAACGCACGGATGAACCCTCGTTCTGCAGCCCGCAACACATTTGCCGGCGCGGACTTCAAGGGAAGCAAGCGCAAACACTCCCGCAAATGCGACGTGCTTGACGCTGCTGTCGACCATTTTCACGGCGCAACCAATCGTCAAATCATCCAGATGTCGTAATCTGGCCAGTGCGATCATCGCCTTGGCCCGTATTTCGTCATCCTGATTTTCAACCAACAAGCGAAGCTCGCTGGCGATTTGTTCGCTCTCAAAACTCAACGACTCGACGGCCGCAATCGAATTCAGGATAACGGATCGGTCGGGAGAACGCAGGGATTCCAGCAACCGATTTTCCTGGCGATCCCACAGTTGCTCGACCGGTTCGAAATGACGAATGGCAATAATCTGTCTTGAAATCGACGCATCGGATGCCATCTGGAGCCAATCGCTTTGCGTTTGTTTCAGTAAAGGCGTCGCGGCGGTCGATGGATGAAAAAACGAATCGTTTGTCTTGCTCAAATACTTGAGCGATTTCCGCATCGGTCGTTTGACTTCTCTTGGCAATTCGTCGGCCCATTGAGGATCGTGGTCACCACGGACCCACGCCGCGATGGCACTTGCATACGCCAGTGCTTCTGTATCAAGAAATGGACGGGGTGCGTCAGTCCAATACGTGGAATCCCAAAACCGGCTGCCCTGTTGAACAAAACGAAAATTGCTTTGCAAGATCCCCAGTCCGGTGCTGACAACGGCCAGATCGACAATCTCTGGGCATTCCGCGTACTCAAACTCGTTTTGGAACAACAAATCACCCACGACATGATGAATCAAGGTCGCCGCCGTGAGATTTGGCTCAAGCATCATCTCGGTATTGAGAACAACCAGTCTCTGTTTTGCTTCGTACTTGCCCGGCAGACCGCCGAGACCTTCGCAGGATCCGCCACCTCAGCCTCCACCTCCAACCTTTTGAGGCTGCATCGGAAACGTCTGAAGCTTCAATTCACTCACGTCGTGTCGCAGATGTTTGCCGACCAGGTTTTTGATTTGATCGACCGACTGAATTTCTGGGGGTTGGGTTCCAACGCCATTGAGTAGCTGGTCCTCGCTCAATACGGGCAGCTTGAACCGTTCGAAACCAATGCACTCGGCGATCTGCTGCAAGTAGAATTCGATTCTTGCCTTTTCACCGCTCGGCAGGTTGGGTGTCGATTTAAAAAATGCCATGGCGATCTTCGTTATGTTTAGGTTGTTTGGGGACTCGAATGATTGAGCTTATAAGAAAATCGAATTTTCAACAGCGCCAAGTTCTGGGTTTTCTGGGTTCGCAGAAACCGTGATGTGCGGTAAGGGCCCCTACTGGTTTGGAAAACTGGTGACTGGCCACTGAAGAACCCCGGTACAGAACCCGGTCACAGAATCGCGGATCTATCTTGAAGTCGGATCTCGGCTGGTCATTTCGCCTGGGATTTCTTTTTGCCTTTGCCAACAATCGCCGCCTTGTTCCGCTCAAAGCCAGCCGCGTTGCGTTTGGCGACCAACCGCTTCTGCATCGTGTTGACCACACTGGCGTATTCCGGGTTCGTCGGCCAGGTTTTTGAACTCGCCTGGATCGTTTTGCAAATCGTAAAGCTCCGTGCCTTTCTCACCAAATCCCCACTGCGTAAAACGCCAGTCCTTCGTGCGGATCGATTCCCCGCCACTGCGGCTGATCGTGAAGGCTTCGTCCTTTTGCCATGCCGCAGATTCAACATCGCACAGCAGCGGCTTGAGACTGGTTCCCTGTAAAACACTCGGGGCTGGAATCCCGGCCAGTTCGGCAAGCGTCGGGTACAAGTCAACCAACTCGGTGATTTTCCTGGTTCCCTTTCCGTGCTGATCTGGCAACCACGGCACGCTCACGATGAACGGCACGCGGGTGGCCTCTTCAAACAAGTGCTGCTTCTGGAATTTCTCGTGATGACCAAGCAGGTAACCGTGGTCACTGGTGAACACGACGATTGTGTTTTCGTCCAACCCGTTCTCTTTCAGCGCAGCTAAAACCCGCCCGACCTGCGCATCCATGTAGGAAACACTGGCGTAATAGGATTGCAACAGTCCCTGATGCAGTTCCGGCGTGACCCCGTAAGTGGTGCTGTTTCGCTTGTAGTCACGAATAACTTCTGGCACATCGTCAAGATCATTGGCCGGCACGACCGGCGCTTTCATCTCATCCCGATTGTACTGGTCGAAATATTTTTTTGGGGCGACCAGTGGCACGTGAGGACGCACAAATCCCACGGCGAGAAAAAACGGTTTGTCCTTCACCTGTTCCAGAATCGCAATCGCGTGGTCGGCCGCCATACCGTCGGCGTGGTCACGATCTCCTCCCGTGGCCACAACGCTCGTAAAATTCTGTGACCCCGTGTTGGTAGGTGACCAGTTCGTCAGTTCACCTGCCGCGTTTTGCTCCGGTGCGGTGATATTGATCGCTTCCTCCCATGAAAACGGATCATCGCGTTCGGAGGTTCCGGCAATGATCTCAGAGGGAATCCCCATGTGATAAATTTTGCTGACGCGGCCCGCGTAGTAGCCACTATTGCGGAAGGTTTGAGACAGCGTCACCACATCCGGCATGCTGCCACGCAAGCTACCTTCGTTGCCCAGCGTCAGATTGGAATACGGATACAGCCCTGACATCAACGACGCCCGCGACGCACCGCAGACTGGATACTGGCAGTGCATATTTTCAAACTTCACACCGCGTTCGGCCAGGCGATCCAGATTCGGTGTTTTGCATTGTTCGTGACCAAAACCACTCAACGCCGTGTTCAAATCATCTGAAATCAGGAACAACACATTGGGTTGCTTGGGCTGTGCCATCACGGGTGTTGCCATTGTGAACCCGATCGTCAGGGCAGCCACGAAAGCCAGGTAAATTCGTTTCATAGATTCAGGCTCTTTGTTTCGTGCTTTGTTGTTATATTCTGGTTCGCACCGATTCGTCCTGGCGATGGCGTACCAAGTCGAATGCGAATTCGCAGCACGGCCTGACAGGTTGGGATCGACGTCCCGGTCACAAATTATGGCTTAAAGCATACATTGGGGATAGCGCCACTGCCATGTCGCAGCGATCTGCGCCTCAACGAGCGGTACTCTCGTCGGCTATCATGGAAGCATCCGTCGGGAGACTCCTGTTAAAGCTTTTTTGAAACTTGCTCAACGAAAAATTGGTTCATGAACTTAAATAAAACCACTGTCGATCAAATCAGTATTCCGCCGATCGACCTGACCGTTCCCGAAAACCTGCAAACGGCAACCTTTGCACTGGGCTGATTCTGGGGGCCCGACGCCCAGTTTGGGACCGTTAAAGGAATTTATCGTACACGCGTTGGCTACACCGGCGGCCGACAGCAATCGCCCACGTATCATAGCCTGGGAAATCACTCCGAGGCGCTGCAAGTCGATTTTGATCCGGCCCAAATTTCGTTTGAAGCGATTGTCAATCTGTTCTGGCAGTCGCACAATCCAATCGGATCACGCTGGAGCAGTCAATATAAATCGGCGATTTGGTACGCCGATGAGAGCCAACGGAAAGTCATTGATTCAACGATCAAACCGTTGGTCGCGCGGTTTGAAAGGGAGCTGACGACAGAGGTGCTGCCTTTGGAAACTTTCTATCGCGCCGAAGACTATCATCAAAAATACAGCCTCCAGCGGCACCGTGGTTTGACGAGCGTCTTCCATCGGATGTATCCAGAGTTTCAGCAATTCGTGGATTCGACAGCGGCCGCCAGATTAAACGGATTCGCCGGGGGACATGGATCGCGGGCTTTGTTTGACGCCGAACGGAAGGACTACGGTATTGAGTTGGCCGAATTGGAAAAAGCAGTTCGTTTTTAAATTCAATGTAGCGGTTCAAGGAACCGAAATCGGAGACCGTTCCTTCGATGCATCGCTGGAAACAGGTCACCCATGTTGCTTGACCGGTTGCCCCGTCGAAAAGGGAAACTCACAAATGCCTCCCAAGAAACTATCTCGAAACGCTCCGTTTTGACGATGCCTGCTACAGGGGTCACGACCACTCCTTTCGACTCCGCGAATTTTCGCAAACTTCAAAACAATGAGAATTAGTAATGAATCGACTCATGGTTGCTTTGTTGTTGGGTTTGATGCTGGTCAACGCCGTCGCTGTGGATGGCCAACAACCCAACGTCATTTTGTTTGTCGTCGACGACATGGGGTGGATGGACTGTGAACCGTACGGCTCGAAGTTTTACGAGACGCCGAATATGACTCGTCTCGCGAAACAGTCGATGCGGTTTACCGATGCGTATGCGTTGCCGCTCTGCTCGCCGACGCGGGCTTCGATTTTGACGGGGCAGTATTCGTCGCGGCATGGCGTGACCAGTGCCAGCGGACACCAGCCTCCCCAACCGGTAGGCTTCGAATTCCTGCCAAAAACCGCAGCACCGAATCAGCCGCTGCGGATGCCGATCAGTAAGAACTATCTCAACCCGGCGCTGTACACGTTGGCCGAAGCGCTGCGCGACGCCGGTTATCGTACGGGCCATTTCGGCAAGTGGCACCTTGGTCTGACCGAACCGTACTGGCCGGAGCAGCACGGTTTTGATGTCGCGTGGCATTGTCAGCCAAGTGCCGGTCCGCCAGGTTTCTATTTTTCGCCCTACGGAGTGGTCCCCCCGGGAACGCCTCGACCGAGAACGAAGGGATCGAAATATGTGGTCGGCACGATCACCGACGGTCCGGAAGGCGAATACATCACCGATCGACTGACCGACGAGGCGTTGACGTTCATCGAAACCAACCAAGACCGTCCGTTTTTCCTGAACCTTTGGCACTTTGGAGTGCATGGTCCATGGGGACATAAAGAAGCTTACACGGCTGAGTTCACCAACAAAACCGATCCGACCGGGCGGCAAGCCAACCCGATCATGGCCTCCATGCTCAAAAGCGTTGATGAAAGTCTCGGCCGCGTAATGGACAAACTGGATGAACTGGGCATCGCTGACGACACCCTGTTAATCTTTTATTCGGATAACGGCGGTAACGTGCACAGCAATGTTCCTGGCACTACGAAAACCGCTCGCGCGACGAAGACCGACAGTCCGATGCTGAAAGACTGGCGCAAATGGGCAGGCAATCAACCGCCAACCAATAACGCACCGCTGCGCGAGGGGAAAGGCCGGATCTACGAAGGGGGACAACGCGTCCCGCTGATGGTCCGCTGGCCAGGTCGAATCGAGGCCGGTTCGGTCAGCGATGCGATCGTCGGGCCGATTGATCTGTATCCAACGATTGTCGAAGCAGCGAAACTCGAAACACCGCTTGATCATCCAATCGACGGCGAATCGATCCTGCCAGTTTTGGAGCAGCGCGGGCAACTCAAACGCGATGCCTACTTCACCTGGTTCCCGCATCTGATCCCGGCTGTTTCCGTGCGGCAAGGCGACTGGAAACTGATCCGCCGCTTTCAGCCTCATCGTGACTACCCGGACGTGCACGAGCTTTACAATCTCGCGCAGGATATTGGAGAAGCGAACAACCTCGCCGCAGCGATGCCGGACAAAGTCCAGCAACTGGACGCGCTGATCGATCGCTTCGTGAAAGAAACAGGTGCACTCTATCCGCAACCGAACCCGGACTACCGGCCACGACTGGCATCTGCCATTGCAGAGCCAGCCGCGATGGCCGGCCTCGTCCCCAAATTCTGTAAGGTGACCGTGATCGATGGTGCGTTGCGGATCGAGGCCGACGGACGCACGCCGTTTCTCGGAAGTGGTCGGGTCAAGTTTGCCGGACCATTGAAGCTTAATCTCCGCATTCGCAGCCAGGCCGGCGGTTCCGGCAAAGTGCAATGGAAGACCGCCGAGCAGGATGCCTTTCCAGCAACGGGGCAGGTTGTCAACTTCGATGTGCCCGGCTGGCAACGACTGGCAATCCATCACGGTGAGTCTACCGATTGATGGAAAGCCGGGAATCGTAAGGCTGTACGTGCCAGCCACCGAATCACCGGTTGAGATTCAATCCATTGAATACACGAACGACGGCTCCGGCAAAACCGCATGGAATTTTGGGAGCGTCGATCGTCGCTAAAACCAGACAGGGAACAATCTGACTTGATGATTCGACTCGTGCCGAAAAACATCAGCCGTTCCCCCGCGTCTATTTTCGTGCCGGTGAGTCCGCGCCGGGGGGATCGAAAAAAATCCACCACCAAACCCGCCGCCTCCCATGCCACCTCCCAAACCACCCACAGGGGCGTCTCCTGACTTGACGCGACCGATGATGCTGGCAATTTCTTTGTGGGCGGCCCTGGTCTGTCGAATGATCAAGACGGATCGTTCCACCACAACAGCATCCTCGCCCTGGCCGCCCGTCTTGGAAAAATCAGGTTCCGACGAAACCACAAACACCTTGCCTGGCTTGTCATCATTCGGTTCGCTGTTCCATGTGTCCATGCGAACCAGCGATGGCAACAGTTCGGAGAGATCTCTGGCGATATTCGTATGCAACCGATAATAGACGGTGATCACTTCGTTTTCTTCCTCACCACGATCCCGAATCTTGGACGAACGTAGAGCGGTCCGGTACGTCTCCAACAACAGCAAGACCTCTTGATGAACTTGTTCCTGGTGCGTCACCACCAACGTCCCCGGCTTGGCTGAGTCGATCTCACCGACTCCACCCAAATCAGACCAAGATTCCGGGTTGGCTTGCGAGACAATGGCTTCCATCAACGCCTGCGATTCATCTTCGTCTCGGCAAAGATCCCTTACATCGTAAACGGCGGTACGTAAAAAGCCCTCTGCGACCTCGGGCGTTGTCAGCCATAGCACGCCGTCCCGGAGAATCCAGGTCAGATTCAGATCAAGCACGATGGCCTCAAGCACGGTCTTGAGCTTTCGATCGGTGAGTTTTAGCGTTACCGGCTCCCGTTCCCGGATTCGAGCGTCCCGCAACGCCGGACGATCCAGCCGGATGTCACTCATCGCATTGGCTGCCAACTGTTCAATAGCTGACTCCAGCGGCGTGTCGGTGAAATCGACCGACACGTTTGCCTGAAGCCGCTCGCGAATTTCGCGATGCTGGGGCGGGTCGTTCAGATACGTCTGGCGCGAATGATTTCGCAACGCTTGCAGAAGTGCATCGACGCTCCGTTGTTGCTCGTCGGCTTGTCGCACAAACAGCACATCACCCAGCTTATTCAAAGCTCCAATGCCGCCAGCGTCGTCCCAACTATCCGGCTCAATCGTGAGCGTAATTACCGACACCAACCGTTCCAAATCATAGCCGGCGTCAATCAAGTCGCCGACGTTGTAGGGCAGGGTCGTCGCCCGGTTGTTCGCCATTTCAACCGATGTAATGTAGAGGACGTCATCGTCATAGTACCAACCCAGTCCCAACGATTTGAGACGATTGAGCAATAAGTAAATCGGCGCGTTGTCGAGACGATCGGAGACCGGCTCGGCCGGCGAGATACCGATCTCATTCAGCGATACTTTGTCGACCAGAACCATGATTCCCTGCTCATCTTGAAGCCATCCGACGACTTCCCGCAATGACGAATCGGAAAAATCCTGCGTCGCCTGTTTCGCCAAATTTGGCGGCAATAATTTGCTCGGATCGATAGCGCGAGGCTCATCCGCAATTTGAGGAAGCTGGTTCAGAACGTCTTGTTGGTCGTTCGCTGGCTGACGTGGTTGGATTGGAGATTGTGCGGCCAGCGGTGCTTGCGCAAGCAGCGTCAATCCGACCAGTACGCTTAATGTCAACGTGTGAATGTGAGTTTTCAATGGATCCCTCTCGTGGCTTAGCCCCTTCAACTGGTTGGAACCCGTCGCAGCCCGATGCCTGGTAACCAAGGTACCATCGTGCTATCCGACTTGATGTGATTCCAGCCTTGATTATACATCGAAATGGAGCAGACCCACGAGATTCGATCGGTCGTTAACATCGCAATCACAAATCGGAGAAACACTGGCGACGTCAGGCTGGCCCAAAAAATCCTGCGATTGAGCTGCTTCGGACCTATTTCGAATCTAACGGCGTCTTACCTGCCGAAATCACGCTTTCGCCTCCAACGCGGCGTGGCCGAATCCAGGCCAATAGCGGAATGGCCAACAGGGAGATCAGACTCATCGCCAACATCGACGTCGGATAGCCGTGACTTGCAATCAGTTTGCCAGAGGCGAAGCTCGACCACGATTCGCATCCGTTGGTGGCTCCCATGAACGCGCTAAATTGAGTTGCCGCAATCGCGGGCCGGGAGATATCCATGAACAGGGCATAGGAGGCGGTCGTAAAGGCACCAATCCCCAGTGCCGTCATTGTCAAGCAACTCAACAGAAACCATTTGGAGGAATCAGCCTGCTGGAGCGAGGTGGGTTCCCTTGCCGCGAAACCATGACTGGCATTGGGCTCGCCGGAAACACGTCCTGCCCCCAATTGTGGTTCTTCGGAATTCGACGGTTTAGCCTGGGCTGGCCGAGCGGCAACCGTTTGCGAGGAATCCCCCATCGCCATGACCGAAATCAGCGTGGAAATGTAAACCATCGAAACGACGACGCATTTGCGGGCCCCGAACCGATCCGTCAGAAAACCACCGATCAACGCCCCCACGATCATGGCACCGATCATCGGCCCCAGTGAAAACCAGCCGATCAGTTCCTGGGAAATGCCGCGATCGACCAGGTAGGGTCCGTAGATCACTTCAAGCGACTTGAACGAGGCGCCGCCAATCACAGCAAACGCGAGTCCAATCCAGGTGTTTCGATCCTTCATCGCGGCGCCAATGGTCGTCAACAATTCGGTTCGACGGCCTTGGCCATCCAGACCGGCCGCCGATTCATCCGGTGGACGGGACATGATGACCAGAACCATCGAATAGGTTGTCAATCCGATCAGCAGTCCGACCACCATGCGATCACCAACATAGCTTGCCAAAACCAAAGCGCCGCCGCCCATCATCGCCCGTCCGAGCATCATCCCGGTCTGCATCCAGCCGTTGTATTCGCCACGTTCCCCCGGTGCCGTGCTGGAAATACACAGTGCGTCAATCGCGACGTCTTGGGTGGCCGCGGCGAAGGCATGCAGCAACAAACTGATGGCCAGCCAAGAAAACTGGTACTTGGGATCGATCCATAGCAGCGGAACCAACGTGATTCCCATCATGATCTGGGCCGAAACGACCCAATGCCGCAACGTCCAATGGGAATTTCGTAGCCAATCAATGAGCGGTGCCCAAGCAAATTTGAAAGTCCAGGGCAGTACAAGAATTGCGGCCAGCCAGGTAATCTGCTCGATCGGCACGTCGCGTTCTCTCAACCGCGTTGGCAAGGCCAACCAGATGAAACCAATTGGCGCTCCTTCACTCAAATAGAGCGAGGCAAACAGAATCTTGCGGCGAATTTTGGTCTTGAATAGGTCCATGGCCTCGCCAGAAGTCGATTCGATTGCGATAATCGGGCGCATACACGCGTTTTACCGTCAATCAGACCGGTTTACGAAACCGTTTGCAACCTCAACACAATTCGCACGCCGTCCGGACTGCCGGCTCCGTGCTCATCCAGCGGATTAAAAGGAACAGAATGGAACCGTTAGATCTGAAGAAGTTTGAATGGAAAACCGCTGTACGACCACTGACGATCGACGATTTTGACGAGTTGATCGCAATGGCCAAGGCCTGCTTTCCCGGCATGGAGACGTGGAGCCGAGACCAGATTGAAAGCCAGTTAGAGATTTTTCCGGAGGGTCAATTGTGCGTCGAGATCGAAGGACGACTGGCAGCCTCTTCCTCGAGTCTGATTTTGGAATACGACGCGAGCCTTGAATGGCACAACTGGAAGGCTGTCGCCGATGCGGGTTTTATCCGCAACCACAAACCCAAAGGCGACACGCTGTACGGGATCGAGATCATGGTTCATCCCGGATTTCCGTGGCATGAAGCTATCCCGCCGACTGTACGACGCTCGCAAAGCAGCTCTGTCGGGAAAAAAACCTCGAGCGGATCATCATCGCCGGCCGCATCCCGGGTTTTCACAAATACTCAGATGAGATTTCGGCCTCCGAGTATATCGATCGGGTTCAGGAAAAAGCGATCTACGACCAGGTGCTTGACGGCTCAACTGTCGAACGGGTTCGCCGTCAAAGGCCTGATCCCAAACTATCTGCCCTCGGACGTGGAGTCATGAGGCTACGCGACCTTTCTCGAATGGACCAACCTGGAATACGTTCCCGGGGCCAAACGGCGATTTCACCATGTCGTCGAGCCGATCCGGATTTGTGTCGTCCAATATCAGATGCGCGCGGTCAACGGGTTCGATGAATTTGCTCAACAGTGCGAATTCTTCCTGGATACCGCTTCGGATTACAAATGCGATTTCGTCCTGTTCCCCGAATTATTCACGACGCAACTGCTTTCATGCGTGAAAGTGTCACAACCGGGACAGGCCGCCCGAAAACTCGCCGAATTCGACATCGCAGTACCTGGATTTTTTCACCGAAATGGCCGTTAAGTACGACGTCAACGTCATCGGCGGATCTCACTTTGTTGTCGAACATGACACGCTGTACAACGTGTCGTATCTGTTTCAACGCGATGGTTCCATCGGGAAGCAATACAAAATTCACATCACGCCCAGTGAACGAAAGTGGTGGGGCGTTAGTCCGGGTAAACGAGTCGAAGTGTTTGATACCGATTGCGGCCGGATCGCGATTCAGATCTGCTACGACATCGAGTTTCCCGAACTGACTCGAATTGCGGCCAGCAAGGGAGCGCAGATTGTTTTCGTGCCTTTCAATACCGACACGCGGCACGGCTATTTGCGGGTGCGACAATGCGCCCAGGCCCGGTGCATCGAAAATCACCTGTATGTGGCCATCTCCGGGTGTACCGGCAATCTGCCGTTCGTCGAAAACGCAGACATTCACTACGCCCAGTCGGGTATTTTTACGCCGGCGGATATTGAGTTTGCCCGCGACGGCGTGGCGGCCGAATGTAACCCCAACGTAGAAACGGTCATTATTCACGATTTGGATTTTGAACAGCTGCGACGCCATCGAGAAAGCGGGTCGGTGCAAAACTGGAATGACCGTCGCCGCGATTTGTACCAAGTGGTTTACCACGAGGATGACGATACGAAGTCGGTATAAAACGGTCGCGGCTGCAGTTGCCTGCAGGCATGTGCGCAGCCGTTCGATGCAAGGCACGTTGTAAATGCCAGCTTGGGGCTTTGATCGGAACGCGAACATTCCCTACGATACGGGCATGAATGCCACTCCCGAAGAAAAAAACTCCCAGCCCCGCAACCATCTCGGCGCGACGATCCGCGTGCTCGGAGACTTGTTAGGCAAAACAATCATTGATCAAGCCGGCGACCGGGTCTTTGAAACCGAAGAAGAAATCCGCGTCCTGGCGAAATCCGCCCGCGCTGGCGATGCGGCCGCGCAGGCTGCTTTGATGGAAAAAATCGCAGCGGTCGCCGATGATTTGCCTCTGGCGGAAGCGAATCTCAAAGCGTTTTCAACCTACTTTCAATTGGTCAATCTCGCGGAAGAACACGAACGAGTGCGGGTGCTGCGGGAACGGGCACAAGCGGCGTTCCTGGCGGGCAAGTCGATGGATGAAACGATCGGGGAAGCGATCGAAACGCTGTGCCGAGAAGGAGTCACGGCCGAACAACTCCAGCACACACTTTATCAGATGGCGGTCACGCCGGTCTTTACTGCCCACCCGACCGAATCCAAACGCCAGACGATTCGACACATTCTCAAACGAATTTCGGATTTGCTGCGTGAATCCAATTCGGCCGACTTGTTTGAACAGGAACGCGAACGGGTTCGCCAACGCCTGCACGACCACATCGTTTTACTCTGGCAATCTGACGAAACCCGCGACCGTCGCCCAACGGTCATGGACGAAGTTCGCAATACGGGGCTGTATTTCTTTGAAAATACGCTGCTGGACCTCGTGCCCAGGATGTATGAAGAACTTGAATCCGCATTGGCACGCGCCTATCCCGATTACCAATTCGAAATTCCTTCGTTTTTGAGCTACGGTTCATGGATTGGTGGCGACCGGGATGGTAATCCTTTCGTCACCATCGAAGTGACTCAGAAAGCACTGCAGGCTCACCAGCGGACCGCGATTGAATATTACGGCCGCGAGCTTTTCAAGCTGTACGAACTTCTCAGTCCGTCGCGAACACGGGTGGGATATTCCGAGGAGTTCCTCGCGAGCATTGAAACGGACCGAATACTGCTCAGCCAGGAAGACGCCGTTTTGCTGGAACGGTTTCATCAGGAACCCTACCGGCAAAAACTGATCCTGATCCATCGCCGTTTGCTGGCAACCGCTGCTGCGAGCGATCGGCTGTGGGAATCGACGTCCGAGACGCCATTGGCTTACCAGGGAGTCGATGAATTGCTCGCCGATTTGTACTTGATTCGCGATAGCCTGATGGCGAACAAGGGAGAGCGACTGGTCCGAGGTCAATTCCAACGTTTGATTCGAGCCGTGGAGGTTTTTGGATTCCATTTGGCGACGCTGGACGTTCGACAACACAGTCGCCACCATCGTTCAGCCGTCGCGGAAGTATTTAATCGCAACCAAACCACCGACCGCTACGAGTCTCTGCCGGAAGAAGAAAAAATCAGGACGTTGATGGCAGAAATCGAAAGCCCGCGGCCCTGGACGGGGGGCTCAGAAGCGATGGGAGCTTTGGTTTCAGCGAAGCAACCGACGACTTGCTGACCCTGTTTCGCCTGATCGGATCGGCTCAACAGAAAATGGGTCCCGAATCGATGAAGACGTACATTATCAGCATGACCCACGGCGTCAGCCATTTGCTTGAGGTCTTGCTGCTGGCCCAGGATGCCGAGTTATTTGGCAAACTTGACATTGTCCCGCTGTTTGAAACGGTTGACGATTTGCGAGCCGCACCGGCAATCATGACCTCGTTGTTTGAGAATCCGGTCTACGCACGGCACTTGAGCCTACGGGGCAACCAACAAGAGATTATGATCGGATACAGTGACAGCAACAAAGACGGCGGCTACCTGCAAGCCAACTGGATGCTGTTTACCGCCCAACGCAACATGGCCAAAGCCTGCGAAGAACATGGAATCAAATTGACGCTGTTCCACGGACGCGGCGGTTCGATCGGGCGTGGTGGAGGGCCGACCAATCGAGCGATTTTGGCTCAGCCTCCAGAGTCGGTTCAGGGACGGATTAGAATTACCGAACAAGGGGAAGTCGTCAGCTCACGGTACAGCGACCCCGAAATTGCTCATCGCCACTTGCAACAGTTGTTGCACGCGACCCTTTGTTCAACCGGCAAGCGGCCGCAATTTGACAAGATCGATCAATGGTCTGCCGTGATGGACGAGCTGAGCGAATTTGCGTATCGAAAATATCGCAGCCTGGTCGAAAGAGAAGACTTCCTGGCCTATTTTGAAAACGCATCCCCGATCGATCAGATCGGCAACCTGAACATCGGCTCGCGGCCATCGCACCGCCGAACGACTCGGACACTCGACGATTTGCGAGCGATCCCATGGGTTTTTGCCTGGACTCAATCACGCACCAACGTGCCCAGCTGGTTTGGCGTGGGCACTGGTTTTGACCAATGGTTGTCCGCCGACAATCAGCGGACGAGCCGGATGGCCACCTTGCAGGAGATGTATCGGCAGTGGCCCTTCTTCCGGACTTTGTTGGGCAACGTGCACCTTGGCATGGGCCGAGCGGACCTGGAGATTGGCGAACAATACGCCAAACTTGCCGGCGAGGCTGGCAAGCAGGTGTTTGCGGACATCCAAGCGGAGTTCGAGCTAAGCCGGTCGGTCGTTTTGGAGATCACCGGCTGCGACAAACTGTTACAGACCGAGCCATGGTTGCAACACAGCATTCGCGTTCGCAACCCCTACGTCGACCCGCTGAACTACATCCAGATTGAATTACTGAAACGACTTCGCAATTCCCCGGATGAACAGCTGGAACCGGCGATCATGAAAGCCGTCATCCAGTCGGTCAACGGCGTGGCAGCGGGACTTCAGAACGTCGGCTGAGCGGCATGCAGACCGGCAATTTCCAAGCCTTCGGTGGACGTTCAACGACCGATTCGACCGTTCACCGCGTTTGGCAACTTTTGTCAAATCTCAACTGCTCCACGTGCCAATTCAAGGCAAGCTTTGATCGCGACGCAGGAACCTCTCGCAACCGCTGTCAATGACCAGGCGCTTCATTGGCTCCTCGCCAGATATTTTTTCTGAACATCTGATAGAAATTTGGCGGTCAGCCGTCGCCAACCCTGCTTGAACAGATAACCAATCCGTTTGGGTCTATCCTTATCGGGCAGTCATGAGCTTAAAAAACCAACCGATCGCAACTAACCGGGCCCGGTTTACTCTGGTTGAGCTGCTGGTGGTGATTGCGATCATCGGAATCTTGCTTGGCATGCTACTGCCGGCGGTGCTAATTGTCTGCATCGTAACTGGTTTTGTGGGTTGCCGCGGTAGCGACCCGGATATCGCACAGCTCATTGGACAATTGGAAAGTGCGGATGCTGATGTCCGAAAGTCCGCCGCAAAGGATCTGGAAGATTTTGGCGTCAGGTCTGCACCAGCGGTTGCATCCCTGGGACGCTGTCTTCACGACGAGGACCCGAAAATCAGATATCGAGCTGCCAAAGCGCTCGCCAAAATTGGCCGCCCATCCAAAGACGTTGTCAACGATCTTGCATTAGCACTTGCCAATGAAGCCGACGGGCATTACCAATCCCGAACTTTGGATATCTCAGCAACCGAATTGCTTGAGCTTCGAAGTGAGATCATTCTTTCAGCATTAAGATGTTTCCGGCCGGATTTATTGATTGTTGACAAAGTCCCACCCGGCGCCGGCGGTGAACTGATACGCTCGCTTGAGTGGGTCACGAGTAACTCCCAATGTCATTGTGTGCTGGGCTTGCGGGACATCCTCGATTCGCCTCCCAAGGTCATCGGTGACTGGCAGAAATTGGGTTCGTTTGACTTGATCCGCCAATACTATCGAAGCATTTGGGTCTATGGAGACCGGTCTGTCTTTGACGCCGTTGAGAAATACAAGTTTCCGGCGGATGTCGCCAGCGGCCATTGTCAGCTGGATTGGCGATCACGGCGTTCCAGGCCCCGATGCCTATAAAAACATCAATATGGGAGGGCTTGATTGCGTTTCGGGACTCGTCAAGGCCATGTCACCGTCAATCGCCATGCCAAGGTAAAACTGCAATGGATAAATCTCAGCGTCGCGCAGAACCAATAGCTCATCGGATTGGTTACGTTGTCAAAAGATACCCCCGCTTTTCGGAGACGTTTGTCGTCAATGAGATTTTGGAACTGGAAGCGATCGGACAATCGCTCGAAGTTTTTGCATTGAGACCGTCCAACGACTCTCATTTTCAGGACATCATTTCTCGAGTACGTGCACCCATAAATTTTCTGCCCTCGAATTCTGTCAAATCGGGCGATTTCTGGAGGACGTGCCACGACTTGGGTCCAAAGTTTCCCGCATTGTGGAGTTCCCTGGCAGATGCCAGACATGCCACGGTCGTCGACGCGTTTCAAGCAATCAAGCTGGCCGAAGCTGTCGTCCGAAAAGACATTTGCCATCTGCATGCGCATTTTGCCACCTCGGCGGCAACGGTTGCTCGACTGGCGGCCCAAATTGCCGGGAGCGGTGTTACGACTTTGCAGCTTCGATCATCACGGTTTCGGATCAGGTTGCATCTTTCGTCAAATCCTATCCGCCTGCCAGGCACAAAACGACGACCGTTGCGAACGGTGTGAGTTGCCGCGATTTTTCAGTGCCTCGAAAGCCATCAGCTCCGGACAAAATCGTGATCGGATTTGTGGGATCGCTTAAACCCTGGCATGGCGTAAGCAAGCTACTGGACGCCTTTGCCACGGCTCGCGACCGCAATCCGCAGTTGGAACTAAAAATCATCGGTTCGGGACCAGAGGAGCAAAATTTACAGAACCAGGTGGCCGCTTTACCTGCCCCCGCCCAGGCTGCAATTGACTTCCTCGGACAGGTCGATCATCGGCAGTTGCCTCAATGGCTGGCCACATTTGACATCGCAGTAGCGCCATACCCTGAGCTAAATGACTTTTACTTCTCGCCACTGAAAATACTGGAATACATGGCGGCGGGATGCGCGGTGATTGCAAGTGACATTGGGCAAATTCCGGAGCTGATCGAACACCAGTCCACGGGTCTCCTGGTCGCACCGGGCTGCACCGCGGAACTGGCGACAGCGATTCTGAAGTTAAGCCATGATCCAGAAACACGCAGGAATATCGGACAGGCAGCCAGAGCGTTTGCTCAATCACACCATTCCTGGAATCAGGTGGTTGACCGAATTCTCGCGACCCTCGGTGGCCGTCAGCCTTGCGAGATTGTTGAATGAGTCGACGAACAAGAAAACGCCGCAAGAAATTTACCCAGATCATTCCGGAACTGATCGTTGTTTATCGGTATTTCTGGAGTGACATGCGGCAGAAACTCGGATTGATTCTGACTTCGTTTGTGGCGCTTTTTTTTGGCGTTTGCTTCAGATTGCTAGAACCATGGCCGCTGAAATTTGTGCTCGATGAAGTGTTTGCCAAACCTGGCGAATTCCAGAATGCACGGACCATCTCACTCCCTGAAAACTGGTCCGCACAGACCGTGCTGGTCGTCGTCGCGGTAGCCGTCATCGTGATTGCGGCGTTGAGGGCCGCTGCGGATTATAAAAGCAAGGTCGGCTTTTTTCAGGTTGGCAACTTCGTTGTGATCAAAGTCCGGGAACGGATCTACCGGCATCTCCAATGTCTCCCGATGGCGTTTCACGATCGAGCAAGGCACGGCGATTTGATCAGTCGTGTGACGCGGGATGTCAGTCTGCTTAGAGATGTGACTGCGACAGCCATTCTCCCGCTCCTGGGAAGCGTCATGGTCCTGATCGGAATGGCGCTCGTGATGATCCTCTTGAACTGGCAACTCGCAGCGGTATCGTTGATCATCATGCCACTGTACTGGTTGACGACGGTCCGGCTGGGACGCCGAATACGCGAATCGGCTCGCAAACAACGTCAACGTGAAAGTGCAATGGCAGCGATCGCTTCGGAGTCGTTGGGGGCCATTCGAGCCATCAAAACGCTGGGCCTGGAATCAAAATTTGCTGCCGATTTTGGCCGCAAGAACAACCAAAGCCAAACGGATGATCTGAAATCCAGTCGACTTTCCTTGCAACTGGGGCGCACGGTCGACATTTTACTGGCGATTTCAACGGCCGGCGTACTCTGGCTGGGTGCCGGCTATGTATTAGCGGGGACAATGTTGCCCGGCGACCTCGTGGTGTTCCTGGTCTATTTGAAACGCTCCTTCAAACCGGCCCAGGAATTTGCCAAGTACACTGCCCGAATTGCGAAAGCGACAGCCGCTGGCGAACGCGTCATTCAAATTCTGGATCGGCCCGTCGAAGCAGACTCTGGCGAGCTGAATCCTGGTCAACAAGTCAAGGGTGAGTTGGAATTCAGAAATGTCTGCTTCGGTTACGACCAACGCCAGTTGATCCTCAAGAAATTCAATTTACGAATCCAGCCGGGGCAGACGCTCGCGATCATGGGCGCTTCAGGCGTCGGAAAGTCGACTTTGCTCGGCCTGCTGCTGCGGCTTTACAATCCCCAATCCGGCGAAATCCTGATCGATGGAGAAGATGTTCGCAATTTTTCTCTCGCAGGCTTGCGCGCCTCATTTAGCATGGTGTTGCAAAACCCGCTGCTTTTTTCCGGGACGATCCGCGAAAACATCTTGCTCGGCAAACCAGCCGACGAAGCGGCCGTTATTCGCGCAGCCAAACTCGCTCAAGTTGACGAGTTTGCGATTCAGATGCCGAATGGCTACGACACGGAAATTGGTGAACGCGCCACGCAACTTTCGCGAGGGCAACGCCAGCGAATTGCCATCGCCAGGGCGGCGCTAGGCAACAATGCCGTGTTGCTGCTGGATGAACCAACAACCGGTTTGGACAAGAGCAATCAACGCGTGGTCGCCGAATCACTGCTGGAACTGGCGCGCGACAAAACGACACTGTTGATTACACATGATTTCTCTATTGCCCAATGTGCGGACGAAATCGTATTCCTGAACTCCGGGCAGGTGGTGGAACGCGGGACGCATGCGGACCTGATCAAATTTTCCGGTGAATATGCGCAGGCTTATTTAGCACAGGATCGAATGGTCGAGGCACTCAATTGAAAATCGACTCCCACTTGAATCCATTTGTTTTTGTCTGTGGCGTACCCCGCTCCGGAACCACGTTGCTGCAGCGGATGCTGAATAGCCATCCAGAGTTGAACGTTGTCAATGATTCGCATTTCATTCCGCGGGCATTGGAAAATGCAGATGAAAGCCTGGTCGACCGCGCCGCTTCCGGAGAATCAATCCCGCTAACGGCTGAACTGATTCAATCCGTTCGAACCTATCACCGGTTTTGGCGGATCCCCTTAACTGCCAGGGAATTTGAACTGGCCTGCGAAACGTCCACCACGTATCAGCAGCTGGTGGCCAGAATCTATTTCGCGGTCGCAAAAAAATCCGGCAAGCCCTGGGGAGGAGAGAAAACACCGGATTACGTCCGACGTTTGAAATTCCTCCAAGGCATGTTTCCAAATTCAAAGGTCGTTCATATTGTGCGGGATGATCGCAACGTTGCGCTGTCACTTCGAGACTGGGCCAACAAGTCCAAGGGCCCAGGCAAACTTGAGCTCTGGCCTGAGCATCCAATCGCAGTTTCAGCCCTGTGGTGGAGTTGGTTTCTTGACGCCTGGCTGACCCAATCCGCATCGGTCCCGAAATCTTTCTACCAAGTAATTCGGTATGAAGACCTCGTCGACGAACCCGAGCTGGTTTTGCGAAAAATCTGCAACTTCCTCAGTTTGGATTATTCAAAAAACATGCTCGAATACCACGCCAGCAGGCCTGCCGATACGAAGAAATCGCATTCGGCCAAAAAGGCATGGCTTCCACCTACACGGGGAATCCGAAACTGGCGTGACGATTTCAACTTAGCAGAACTGGAACTGTTTGAATTGTTGGCCGGTGAGATGCTGATCAATTTCGGATACGAAACCAGGGTCGGCTATTCCCAATCAACCGTTGAAATTGCAACCCGGATCCGAGCCTGGTGGTCGGAGAACTTTCTGGCCCGACAGGCGCGAAACGGAATCGACCGAATCCGCGGGGAGTCATCGCTCTGCTCCGAAAACGGTGGCGATTGATGTATTTGTATCAACCGGACCACAGGTTGCCAGCCACAGAATTCCTGTTCGATGCCAAGGCAGTTAGGACGGTACTCGATACCTGGCTGAAAGATTGCCAATCCGATCCCGTCATCGGAGGCATTCGATATAAACCCGGGACAAGCTGTATTGTCCAGTTCCACACCCAAACGAACAAGGAACAGCCGGCCTTCCATATCAAGGCTTTTCCGAAGCATAACTGGCAACTGCGGAAACGAAACCTGTTGAGAAAATGCCAAGGCGTGCGCTTCAATGACGAGTATTGCTTCGCGTTGTTTCGGTTTCCTGCTGATTCAGAATTATCAAGCATCCGCAGATTGGTACAGAATCCACAGGACTTTGTCACGCGTGTGCTGTACCGCGATTACCATTGTGAAAAATTGGTGAATTACGAACTGCTGGCCTACAAGCCGAATCGCCGGCTGACCGCTAGGCTGGACTTCGAATCCGGTCGTAAAGCAGTTTTGAAACTACACAACGCATCAACGTTTCAAAATGTCTTGAACGGCTCCAGAATTTGGAAAAAAACGAATCCACTCGACATCCCAAAACGAGTTGGCCGATCCAACCATGCCCGTTCACTTGTTTGCGACTGGATTCATGGAGACTGTTTTGAAGTCCCTGACGGGACTGCTGGCATCGACCGGGAGCTCGTGGAACAGATTTTTGAATTGCTGGACAGATTGCATGCCCAGGTACCGCGCGGGTCTGCAGGAAAGCCGATTCCGAAACACTTGCAAACAGTCGGAATAGCTGAAATGGCCAGTTACCTGGCAACGATCTTTCCGCCTGCCCGTCCAATCCTTGAAAAAGTGGCGGAACACCTGCTGGCTCATACACCGGAGAAATTTGAGTCAAAACTGGTGCATGGTGACTTTCATCCAAAACAGATTGTTCGCAACGGCAATTCGATTCGCCTGGTGGACTTCGATAATTGCTGCCTTGGAGATCAGACCTTCGACATCGCCAACTTTGCCAGTCATCTCGATTACGAAGCGTTAATCGGGACGCTCCATTCGAACCCCACGAGCTATCTTGATGAACTTGCCATGGAAAAACATTCAGCCAACGGCAATCTACACCGGCGATACCAGTGGAATCGAGCGACCTGTTTGCTTCGCCTGGCAAGCCATCCATTTCGTGCCGGCCATCAAAATTGCAGCGCAAACTTCGAGATTGCTCGAACGACTCACTGACCTCTGTGAATCAGTTTCCGACCAGCCGAAGCCGTTACTGCCCGTTATCGTCAGCAAGGATCAACCCATCGCGACGGGGCATCAACCGTTCGATGTTCAAGTGTCCTACCGTCGAAAGCGGCAGCGGGCAGACAAATGGTGCCAGTCCATCATGAGCGATCCTGGCTTTAAATTTCTGAATAATGCATTCGACCCGGGAATCGTCGGCCCCTTGTTCCGAAAGCACCTGCCGGAGATTCATTCTTTGTTCGGCAATTATTCGGTTTCCGAAATCTACGCCTGGCGGCATAAGCCCGGACGACGATGCATGATCGAGTTCGAACTGAAAACTGACCAGGGTCGAGTCAGTTTGCTGGGCAAGTCCTCCAAGAAACGACTGGATCGCGTGACCTTTGAAAATCTGCAGTCACTGTTTCAACGGCACGGATTTGACTCGGACTCAAACGACTTCGTCTCCGTCCCGAGGCCGGTGGCTCTATTCCCGCGCTGGCGGATGTGGCTCCAAGTTGCCGTACCTGGAAAAATTGGCAGCGAGCTTCTCGAGTCCGGCCGGTTTAGATGGGCGGCAGAACCAACCACTGCTGCCCTCGCGAAGCTCCACCAGTGTAAATTTGTCGGAACCCGAACCAGTCATACGATCCTAGCTGAAATCGCCCACCTCGAATCAAAACTCGACGAAGTCGCTTTGGCCAATCCCGGCTTGGCCAACCTGATCCGGGACGTCAGGTTTTCCTGTCGCCAATTGCCCGATTCGGTCAGCCAAAAATCAGCTTTGCTCCATCGAGACTTTTACCAAGATCAAATTCTATTTTCCGGCGATCGGACCTATTTGCTCGACATGGACCTGTTGGCTCCCGGCCACCCGGCACTCGACATCGGCAACCTGTTGGCACATCTGACAGAGTTTGGAATTCGGAAGCATGATGATCCAGATTTTTATTCACTGGAAGAGGTCGAATTGCGTGGTCACTACCAGGCAAAGATGCCAGACGTATCCGCTCATGAAATCGCTGTCTTCAAAGCGATCTCTCTCGCGCGTCACATCCATATCAGTTGGTCCTATGCAGAGCCGGCAACACGTCGAGGCGATTGGAGAACACTGCCTGCGTTTACTCACAAACTTGATTTCCCCTTCGCAAATCGGTCGGTGTCGATAACGGCTGGTAGCGTTTCATCACCCCGGGCGTTCGTTCGATTGCCGAAAAAACGGACACCCACGCGGGCTTTCCCAAATGTTTGATTGGCCAGGAAAACGATCCACTCAGCTTCAATTGCGAAAGTTATTTTTTGGCACCTTAGATGCCCCAATACCACTTAAACAAATTAGTGGGCGGGCTGTCGTTCGGAGGGTTGTTCTGATTCGACGAAATTCCATCAACAACAACAAACGTATCAATCGAGACGACATCGTCGGGATACTTGTAAGTGCCATCGTTGTTCTGATCAAATGGGGAATCCGTTGGATCGGTGAATTCGGGGCCTTGAGGGTCACCAACATCAATCCCAGTTAATTGATAGGTCAAGTTACCAAAGGCCGCACCCACTCCTTGTTCGATTTCGACCGTGTAACTGCCCGGCTTCAGCAAGACAGTAGCAGCCGTCCTTCTTTCGCCAGCCCGAGTTGCAATTTGTTGAACAACTTTCCCGGTTTCGTCATAGATCGAGCCCCAGATTAGCGGCTTTGCGGTTCCCGATGCGGCAGCTTCCAGTCCAAACTGAAACATCTGTGATTTGGCCACGTGCAGCGAATGATATCGCTTGGAGTTGGAATCCAATTGCCCCGTTGCCAACGACCTGAAGACCATCGGATCCCGGGAATGGGAAATCACCAATTCATAGTTGCCATGACGAAAACCCAACAAGGAATCCGATTCCACCGAAATCAGATATTCAGCACTGGAGGCAAAGTTGGGCAGCTGAATCGCATATTCCCCGTGCCCGTTAACGACAGTTTCAGTAACCAGTTCGTTTCCTGCGCTGTCCCTAAGTTTGATTTTTGGGACCATACCCTGAAATTCCAAGGCTCGTACCGAGACATTCAGCGCCATGGCCTGGGCGGCGTTATCAACGGCTTTGAACCGATAGAAGTCGATATCGCTGGCATCGGCCAGACTGGCACGATGCTGGTATCGCGAATACAATTCAAAACCATCCTCCGTTGAGAGCTCGACGGCTTCATTCTCGGAATCGTCCGTATGCTGATCTTCATTGATCAGAAAATTGAGTGGATCCGCGAAGTAGTCGGCGAATTCCTCTGAATCAAAATTTGCAAATTCGCGATCCTGGGCAACAGCAAGCAAATCATTTCGAGTCACCGTACTGCGAGAGTCGAGATTGGCAGTCACCGAAAAACTGCCAAAACTGCCCGCGCTGGCTGACTCAACTTTGACAAAATAACGATCGCCGGGATTGGCGTTTCTGGTAAAGCTGACGATCGAACCATGTGGCGATTGACTCGTTTGTGATTCCAAGACGACGCCTGCTCGCGATAGCAAGGCGGCTTTAATGTCGAGCTGACTGATCGACTGGGAGATGACTTCGAAGGAAACGGGCCCCGAATAGTTGTCTGGAATTCGAACCTCGAAAAAATCAACGTCGTTCAAATGGGCAATATCGCCGAAGGCTATGGTCGGATAACTTCCCTCGCCCAAGGCTGCCCCTTCAAATCGAAGCCTCGTCGCGTTTGCCAGCGTATCATTGTTGGCGGTTTCATCATCATGTTCGTCGAGTGAGCGAATTCCGTAGAGAAATTGAAAATCCGATATGTCTTGAGCATGCAACGTTGCTCGATTCGAATACCGGTGCATCGCCGAATTGATATTGTCAGTATGCCCGAGGCCAAGCACATGACCTATTTCGTGCAATGCGACGGCAAAAAACTGATTGGCATCCTTGAATTGAGCATTACTGTTAAAGAGAATATCCCCGGCCCAGGTACCGGCAACAAAATCGTCTTGTCCGATCGCAATTGCGTTAACATCTGCTGGTAGCGAGATCGCTCCGACTCGCACGTCACCAAAACGCTCATCCCCGAATGACTTGCCAGGTGTACCAAAAGGCAAGCCCGAATCGGCAACCAGGCCCACATCCAGGTTGCCGTTTATTGCCCAGGTTTCAAACGCTTCCAGCACCGCATTTTGAAGTTGCGATGGTGAGAACGCAAAAGCAGAAAACAGGCGGTTGGATTGATCGAAAATCGAAGTCCCGTCAGGAGCAAAGCTGACCGTGAGGCGATTTGACAATCCAAACAGCCGTCCGGCCGTTTCGTCATCGCTATCATCGGTGTCGTTTTCATCCCTGAATGCATGATCCTCGGGGGTTGCATAAATATCGTCGTCACCTTCTCCCCCATCGAGCCGCATCGATTCCCGCGTTACCCAAAAGAATGTCTTTGCCCGCTTCTCCCCGCAGGTAGTCATCTCCATTTTGGCCAAACAAACGATCATCATCATCTCCGCCGATCAGCACATCATTGCCATTGCCACCGAACAACCGATCGTCGCCTGCATCCCCACGAAGATGATCGTCGCCATCGTGGCCAAGCTGAAGGTCATCCCCCATTCCGCCAAACAACACGTCATTTCCGGCATTACCGAACAGTCGATCATCCTGATCGCCGCCGCTCAGAAAATCATCCCCCAGGTTCCCAAACAGCCGATCCACATCGGATTCTCCAAACATCAGATCGTCGCCGTCATTGCCGACCAAAATGTCATCATCCTGGCCGCCAATCAACAAGTCATCTTGTTCATTTCCAAACAGGATGTCGTTTCCCCTGCCGCCCATCAATTTGTCAGGTCCAGATTCCCCGACGATCAAATCGTCACCGTCGTGGCCATCAATTCTGTCCGCATCGGCTCCACCCCAGATCTGGTCGTTTCCGTCGTTGCCAAGAATACGATCCATGCCCTCGTTGCCGTTAATGATGTCATTGCCAGAGCCACCGGAAATCCAGTCATTGCCAGCCTGACCATTCAAGCGGTCGGCGCCATCGTTACCGAAAAGAATGTCGTCTTGATCACCGCCAACTACCGTATCGGCCCCTTCGTTTCCCAACAGAGTATCGTTCCCCTGATTGCCATACAGCCTGTCGTGCCCCTGGTTACCAAAGATTTGATCATCGCCCTCGTGTCCGATAATTAAGTCGTCGCCCGCGCCTCCCGTGAGTCGATCGTTACCTTCGTTTCCAAACAGGCCGTCGTTGCCGGCTCCTCCTTCAATTTGGTCGTCCCCGCTTCCACCAATTGCGGTATCTTCCCCCGGGCCACCAAAAATCTTATCCTGCCCCGAGCCGCCGATGAGGGTGTCGTTTCCAGCACCTCCATCCAGTTCATCGTCACCGTCATCTCCCCAGAGTTGATCGTCCCCCAGGCCGCCATCGAGGTTATCCGAATCCTGACCACCCCAGATCTGATCGTTACCTGCTCCTCCTCTGATTCTGTCTTTTCCCTCGCCAGCTTTGACGATCGAGGGGATGGCAGTCTCGTTATCAAATCTGTCGTCACCAGCGAGGGCATTGAACACGATTTCGGAAACGTCCGAAAAAGCAAAGTACTTTGTTTCGACCCCCTCAAGTTCAACGCCAACCTCCGTTGACGTTGCGACGAAAACAGAGACTCGATCTGGACCCACCGAACCAGCTACCGTTACGACCCCACTTCCCGCATCGAAGTTGATACCCGCCAACAAGTTTCGCGGTTCGAGCGTTTGATAAAAATCTCGCTGCCAAACCCCATTACGATTCCTGCGTCCAGACATGTTATTTACCTATCACTTTTGTCACTTAATTTATCAAGGGCATTCAAAACTTGACTAAAGTCTGAACGATCACGAATCGGATCCAATTCCTGGTCAGAACGAATTCGATGCCACACGAGCCTGCCATCCTTGAAGGCGGCTTTCTTAAGCAGGTCAACCGCAACCATGGCGTCTTGCGGCGTGACCTTGGAAGTGAGCGAAAAAATACCAGCTGATCGAAAGAGAATATCGGCGGAGCTACTTTTTTGTAGTACGAATTTTGCGTCTTGTCGAGCTTTGTTCGAATCCCCATGGCGGGCATACAAAACCCCGCGGGTCACCCGGGCGACGAGATTATCAGGCTGCAACTCGACGATCTTGGACATTGCTGCAATCGCCTCCGAATTACCGTCCAGGAATTCTGCCTGTACCGTGGCGATGTTTTGCAGTGCGTTAACAGACCCTGAATTCAATGACCAGGCAACCTGGAAATCAGACAAAGCCCGTTGAGGATCATCGGCCTTGATTTGCGCCATACCTCGTGAGAGCCAACTTTTTTCATCAAGCGGCTCCAGCAACAAGAACGTCTTCAACGCCTCGTCCGCTTCGTCAGTCCGGCCCAGTCGCGCAAGAACCTGATGACGCAGGTAGTGCACTCGCGTCTGAGGCACCTGCAAAGCAATGGCCGACTCAAGATCCTCCAGCGCCAACTGCATCTCTCGCAGTCCAATTCTCGCTAATGCCCGATTCAGATAGGTCACTCCATCATCAGGACCTAGGAGGATTGCCTGGTCGAAGTCCTTTGCAGCCTCGGCATGGTGCTGTTGCCTCAGCCGAATCATTCCGCGGTGAATAAAGCCCCAGCGAGAATCATCGTCAAAACGGATGCTGGTCGAATAGCATAATTCAGCTTTGTCGAGGTTTCCGAGGCGCTGATAATTGCGCCCCTTGAGCAGCCAACCCTGAGGCCATCCTGGATTCGCAACCATCAGCTCATCGAGCATTGACAATGAAGCATCGTACTTTTCGTCCTGAAACAGCTGTACGGCCGAAATCATCAAATCCCTGTTCGACCGCAGACCACCTGGTTCCAGCGTGCGTTCGATTTCCGCTGCCTGTTCGACGTCACCTGCGGCACGCAACAAGTCGGCTTCGACGCTCGACAGGACTGGCAACAGACTCTCAGCTCCCAGCGATTTCCCGTGCTGGACTTCGTCGAGCGCGTGCTGGATCGTCGCGATACGTTTCTGTCCCGTTTGGAGACTGGCCTGTTTTAACAATTGGTGTGCGAGCCAATACCGGGAATAACCAACTTCCCGAATTTCGTGATCGCGAACCTCCCGTGGCAATCCGCCAAGATCCTGCAAGTATTGGGTCGCACTGCTGCCAACCCTGCGATCAATCAATTGCTCCAGCTGCTCAAGCTGCCCATCCGACATCAGATAATCTTCATGAACTGCGACAAACGGCGCCCGTTGTTTTTCCACGGCTGCCGCAAAAATCCTGCTTTCATTTTCTTTGCTCGCCAGCTCCCATTTCCTGGAAAACACGAACAACGTGACAACCGTGACCACGAATAGAATCAAAGCCGTCAGCGCGACAGTCGTTGCGGATGTCAGTCGAGGATGGCGGCGAATCCACTTGCGGCATCTTTCCAAGGGCGACCGATTCGGTGCATGAACCAGCGGAAGTTCATTCAAGTGGCGGGACAAGTCTTCATGAACCTGGGCAGCCGATTGGTAGCCACCCGAATGGGCCATCAGACAATGGTTCACAATGGTCTCGATGTCAATCGGAATCGCGGGCTCAATTTTCCGAATGGACGGGGGCAAGGACCGTCGTTCGGTGATCATCTGCTGGATGGCGTGATCGTTACATCCAGGCGAGTCGTAGGGTAGTTTTCCGCAAAGTGCCTCATACAGTATGGCCCCCAATGAAAACACATCACATTGCGGGCAAATTTCGGAATGGGAATTGAGCGACTCAAGGTGATGGCTCGACATGTACGGCAATGTCCCCCCCACTAACGAGCCATCCTGCTTCGCCTCTCCCTGCAACCGGGAAAGATGAAAATCGAGAATCAGCGGATGGCCGTCATCGCTGATTAAAACGTTACCAGGTTTCAGGTCGCCGTGGACAATCCCTTTTTCATGAGCATAGTCGAGCCCATCAGCAATCTGTGAGGCAAGCCAAAGTACCATTTTGCGAAAACTGAAGTTGCCGATTTCAGCCGTGCACTGAGCAAATTTTTCCAAGTCCAGCGCGTCGGCGAGCGATTCTGTCTGTGCCTCTGGAATCGTACCAACAACAGTACTTGCCCGCCGACCAACAACCGTGCTAATCAATGATTTGCCATCGAGCTTAAAACGGGACAGCCCCGCCATGTCTCGAAGAGTCGCGATGCCAATAAATGGCATGCAGATTGACTGGAGCTGCGCGTCTTTTTTCAGCGAATAGATCGGGATAATATTGGTGTGCTGCAAGCGCGCGAGACTTTGAGGTTCCAGATCGGATCGCTCCGTAACTTTCAAGGCCACCAAGCGATTGGAAAGCTCTGTTTCTCTCGCTAAAAATACCGTGCCAAAGGCCCCCTTGCCCAGAACTCCCACCAGTTCAAATCCATGAAATTGCTCGCCCACCGAAGGCAACGTCAAATTAACGCCTGCCCGCCGATTGGATTCGGAATCTGAGTGCTCCCATTTCGGCCATCGGCTGGCGTTGATTCCAAGTCTTTGCTCAAATTCAATCGGCTCGCAAGGATGCCCGTATTGAAAGCGGACACGATACTCTTCAAACGCGAACGACGTGACCTCATCCGCAGAGAAGTCGATTTTGGCATACCTCCGCAGGTAATCTTCCACGGCAGGCGTTTCGCCAGCACTCCAACGCAATTCCAAATCCAGGCGGATCAGCTCGCACAACGTGCCTTTGTTGGCAGGCTCATCAAGGTCAATAAAATCCTCGATCTTGGCGGTACCAGCCGCCTGCCAGGCTGCTTCAAAGGCAGAGGCAACATGCTCCAGTTCATCGTCCCGATGGGCAACGTCAGGTTTCATCGCCCTGCTCAATTTCTGTTAGCAAGATTTGGCGAAATTTCTGGAGCACTCTCTCAACCGATCGCTGAGCCCGTTTCGTTTTGGTCGCGATTTCCGCAACCGAATAACCTTCCATCCGTAGTTGCACCAGCTCACGACTTTGTCCTGGCATCCCCGACACAATGTTGTCGATCGTCAATTGCAGCACGACGATTGCCACATGTTCGTCTTTCTCGTGGGTTGAAAAAGTCCGATAGAGATCCGAATCGACGGACTTGGTTTTGCGGACATCTCGCTTTTTAGCTCGGTGAAACTCCGCGGCATTACGAATCTTGTTAAGCGCAATCACCATAAACAGTCGCCACAAGTCTTCCCCCTCGATCACATCGTACTGCCCGACCGAGACTCTCCGAAAAAACGTTCGAAACACCGACTGGATGATGTCGTCAGCGCCTTTTCGAACCGCCAATTCCGTTGACGTCTGATTTTTGGCCAAACCCTGCAAGCGTTTGGCATATCGCAAATACAGTTCCGACGCAGCATCTTGTTCGCCAGCACGAAACCTTCGAATCAACGTCCGATCCGTTGCATTTCGAATTTTCAGCACAGAATCATCAGAATTCATTACAGATATCATAGCTGTTACACGTCGATTTTAGCAGTTCCATCCATTATCAGTCCTCGGCGTTCCAGGTCAAAACAAAGATCTGCAATGTCACGGATACTACCAGAGCAGGTTAAGGGGGGATTGGCCGCCACGCATTTTTTAAAATTTTGCAAGTTTTCATTTTAAAAAAAATTTGGCGTTACTGAAGCGAAAGTCCTGCTTAGATCCAAGAGAAGTTTCATTTCTATCTGAGCTGACGAATTCGGAGCCAATATGTCGCCAAAACGCCATGGAATACGCAGAAATCCAAAATCTCAACTTGATTTCCATCGTTTGGAACCCCGCCAATTGCTGGCCGGGATTTCCTTTGATTCCGCTACCGGTGTCGCCTCAATTGATGGCAGCGAAGCCATCGACCAAGTACAAATCCTCGAAGACGGCTCAACCGTCAAGATTATCTACCATGGCCAAGACGCGAAGGAATTTGTCCGAACGGACCTGACCGAAGTCGTTTTTTATGGCAAAGGCGGAGACGACTGGTTTAAAAACAACAGCTCGATTCCTTCACGAGCATTCGGACAAGCCGGAAACGATATTTTAATTGGGGGAACCGCAGCAGACCGACTGCTGGGAGGCGACGGCAATGATCACTTGGTTGGCATGGACGGAGACGACTTCATTGCGGGCGGGACGGGCGATGATTCGATTCGCGGAAACGAGGGCCAAAACGTCCTACTTGGCGGTGACGACTCGGACAACATCATCGGCGGCTCCAGTCGCGACGTCGTGTTCGGCCAAGCTGGCGATGACACCCTATTTGGGCTGGCAGGAAATGATTTTCTGTCCGGTGGAGAGGACTCCGACATCATCGTCGGCAACTCCGGCGCGGACACGATACTGGGCGATGCGGGAGATGATCGGGTATGGGGAGGAGAGGACGATGATTTTATTCGCGGCGGTGACGGAGAAGATCGGCTAATCGGTGGCTTGGGAGATGACAACATCCACGGTGAATCCGGCGCAGATCACATCCAGGGAAACGAAGGTCTCGACAAGCTATTCGGTAATCTCGGTGATGATGTCATCTTCGGCGGCTCAGGGGATGACCTGCTGGTTGGAAGTGGGGGCAGCGATTCCCTGATCGGTGGAATTGGCAACGACCTATTGCTGGGACAGGATGACTCTGATTTTCTCAGTGGTGACGATGGACACGATCAGCTGTATGCCGGAACGGGCGATGACGTCTTGCGTGGAGGCAATGGCCGGGATGAGTTATTCGGGCAAGACGGAAAAGACAGGATCGACGGCAACGGTGGAAATGACGATTTGAGCGGCGGACGAGATGCGGATCGCTTGACCGGTGGCCAAGGCAACGACGATTATTCGATAGACAGCTCGGACGATGTTTTCGACGACGCCGAAGATTTCAACTCCAATGACGATTTTGAAATACGCGGCACGGTCAAAAATCTGGACATCGCAACAAAATCCTTTGAACTGTTGGGAATCAAGATCGACTACGTCCTGGCGTTTGTCGAAGACAACTTTTCCGAAGGCTCATTCGTCAAAGCCGAAGGCGCATTCGATGGCTCAAAAGTCCTCGCAAAAGAGATTGAACTCGAGCATGACGATCGAGGTGAGAATTTCGAGGCACGAGGACAAATCACTAATCTTGACACGACAGCTCAATCCTTCAGTTTCCTGGGCTTCCAGGTCGACTATTCTAAAGCAAGAGTCGATGGCTCGATCTCGGAGTTGGCCACGATTGAGTTAGAAGGCCGATATGACGGCAACGGAATCATCGACGCCCACCGAATCAAAACCAACCAACCAGCTGGAGGCGACAACGGGGGTGGTGATGATGGAGGCGGCGACCACCAGTCTGACGGGTCTCTGGAACTAAGAGGACTCATCTCGGACCTCGACCCCTCAGCAAAAACGTTTAACGTTCTTGGGGTGCAGGTCGACTATTCGCAGGCACAAATTCGCGGTGTTCTCGCTAACGGAAGCTTCTTTAAGGTCGATGGCAATTTCAATGGAAGATTGGACGCTCGCGAAGTCGAAACCGACAATCCCAATGAAGACCGGGATGAAAACGTTCGCGCGACAGGCCCCGTGACCGACTTGGACACCCAGTCGCAAACCTTCCGCATTCTCGGAATCCTGGTTGATTTCGGTGGCGCGGAGATCGACGATGCATTCGACAACGGAATCAGCGTTGAAGTGGATGGCTGGTACGCAAACGGAACAATCAACGCCGAAGAAGTCAAACGATAGGTTTCCGTTTGAAAAATCGAAGACGCGTCTTTGCACGCAAATTTATCTCAACAACCAGGCTTGGCGGGGGCAGCGATGCTCCCGCCTTTGCCGGTTAAAAGCGATCAAGATTCGCGACCATTTCGGCCCGAACTCGATGCCCAAATCTCAACTTCCCTGTTTGCCAATGCAATACAGACTTTGATCGCTACGCAAGTACAGCTTGCCATCCGAAATCATGGGGCTGGCATTGAACTGGGTTGGATCGGTTAGCTTGTTGGTGGCCAGCTCTTCAAAGGCTGGTTTGGCAGCCAGTACGATGGTTCCACCGCGACGGGTCACCACATAAATTTTTCCATCGGCAATCACCGCCGACGCGTAGGGCTGCGACGAGACTCGTTCTTTGTAGACCACTTCGCCATCGGACAAGCTGACGCAATAAGCAACCGTATTTCGATCGCTGACCCAGTACAGATGGTCTTCGTAAACCACTGGCGACGTCACGTTCGCTCCGACGCGGGCCCGCCAAAGCTCTTTCACTTCGCCCTGGCCGCCCGCCTTGACCGCCACGGTCATCGACGTCCGACCGCCAAGCACGTAAACAACTCCGTCGTGGGAGACAATACTGGGACAAACGTAATCGGGAATGCCTTGGCATTTCCACAGCTCGTTACCGGTTGCCGGATCGTAAGCCAGAATTTCGTCTTTTGAATTGACGACCAATTCCTGCCTGCCGTCAACGTCGACCAGGTGCGGCGTGCTCCAAGACCGGTTCATGCTTTCCACTCGCCATTTCTCTTCCCCGGATTCCTTGTCGATCGCCACCACGGATCCGCTCTCAACGCTCGCATTGACGATGACAAGATTCTTGTACAGCACGGGCGACGTTCCACATCCCCAGCCATGCACACCATCACCAACCGGTGTTTGCCAGATTTTCTTGCCATTGAGATCAAATTTTAAAACACCGGTTTTTCCAAAGAACACATAAATGTGCTCACCGTCAGTTGCCGGTGTTGCCGCCGCGTAACCGTGATCGCGAACACGCTCACTCTCAGGCTGCCTCGGATCGACCGTGGTATCCCATTCGATCTTGCCGTCCTTGCTGTTGACGCACACGAGGTGCAACTTCAAATCGTCCAGGCTGCCTTCCCCCGGTTCGATTCCGTAACCGCTATAACAAGTCACGTAAAGTTTGTCACCGAGCGCAATTGGGCTGGACGAACCGGCACCGGGCAACTGAATTTTCCAGGCGAGATTTTCGTCGTCGCTCCAAGTGCTGGGCAAATTTGCTTCGCTGGAATACCCTTGCCCGCCTGGACCGCGAAAATTTTTCCAATCTTCTGCGGACGATGACTGAACCAAGTGAATGGCAAAACAGGTGGTAATCAGGAAGACGTGGGGAAACTTCATCTTGTAATCCTTTTGAATTTGTTGGCAGGCGGTCTGAATTCTGCGAATACCCATGATAGCGGTTTCGCGATTGACTTATGCGAGATCGCATACTTTCAACTCGACTACCCTTTTTCACGGCCGCCATTTACCAACCCGATTTGGTTTTCCCCACCGACGCCCGGGTCTCTGGGGTTCGAGATCGTTGTCCAGCGAGTACCCGATCGCCTGCCAGTAGGCAGTGGCGGGAATTGGAGAGCATCGCTCCGGCCAGATTCCGGGCAATCTCAGGATGTTTCGACCGTCAAAATCGGCTCAAATTTGAGACCTAAAAGCGACGGGGATAGCGAGGTGCACCGAGCATCGCCTGCCATGACGGCTGTTTTTTCCTGGCCTTGGTCAGATCTTCGGGCGTCGCTTGAAACCGCTCGGTCCACTGGCAAAAAGTAAAGGCTGAGTGGTCAACGCCTTGAACAAGCAACCAGTCACGGTATTCCCGTAACGGTCGGGCGACAATGCAGTGCTCCGGACCTTCCAGCTGAAAATATCGCCACCCCAACTGGCTCAATGCCTGCTCCGGCGGACCTTCCTCCATCATCAAAGCAACGGCCGATCCAAACCCGGATAGGGTCGGCGACCGTTTGCCGCCGACGAGCAATACAGGTTGCGCAGCATTCTTCAAGGCATCTTGCAGTTGCTGCATGTCCGCCGACGAAGGAACTTGAAATTCGTCAAACTCCATCGTGCAAAGTAAAACATGGCGTTGGTTGCAAACAGCTTGCTGCTGTTGAAACCTGACTTCGTTTGCTGCTGCAGGTTCCAAACAAATCACCGTGCGAATTTTTTGGCGGACAATGATCTCGTCCAGTTCACTTGGCGACAACCGGTTACAACGGTAGATTTTTCCGTCCGCGACGGTGTGCAGATTAACGCCAGATAACGAGCCCCAAGCCGCCCAAAGAAAAACCGAAAACAACAGCATCCCGGTTGCCACCAAGCTGATCCAACCGGCTTCCAATCGCCAGCGAGCGCTCCGTCATCGTGTTTGCGACTACCATTAATGACCGTCCCCAACCAACTGTAGCGAACACAATACTGATAACTCAACAGCGACACCACCACACCGATCGTGGCTACAATCAACAACTTAGCCAGCGCATGGATTGGCCAAGGCCACACGACCAACTGCATCGCACAGACGACGGGGAAGTGGGCGAGATACAACCAGAACGAAGACTCGTTGGCATAGCGAATCGACTCGTGCCGACCGGAGCACCACCGCATCATGGCGCCCAAAAATCCAAACACCATGAACCACGAAAAAATCGCCTGCAATCCCACCAGCACAACCTGGCCTTGAACGCCAAGACTTTGTTCGAAGTAGGCCACATTTAACGGGCAAACCCCGATAAAGGCCACGGCTGCCACCAGCAGGTGCCACGGAGCATTTGCGCAGCCTTGAGAAGGCCTGCGGAAATCCTGCCAACCAGACGCCTGCGATCATGAAGACCGAATAGTGCACCAAGCGGGCAACGTCGGGCGTAAAGGGAGTGATCAGCCGAAACGGAGTGTTCGCATCCACGGCAAACACAATCGCGGTGGGCACCGCCAACACGAACGGCCCCCAAACCGATCCGAGGACGGCATGCATCCATTTGCCTTGAATCAGGTCTTTTGTCCAGTTCCATTGCTGGGAAAATCTTGCGACCGCCGACCAACCGATACTCAACAACAGCAAATATTCCAGAAACCATAAATGCGCCGGCCCGAGGTAGGCATGCCATTCCTTGGGGAATCTCATGCGGACAAAGTGCCCCATGGTCAACCGCTCGGTCCATAGCAAACCGATGGCCCAACAACACAGCAGAAGCGGAAGGATTAAAAACGCAGCCAGTAAAAATGTCGATCCCAACCGGCGGATCCGATGCCAGGCAAACTCACCAAACGGCCTGAGCAACGAGGATTTCGCGATCGACATTCCCGCCAACAAAAAGAACAACGGCATCACAAAGCCATTGACTCCAATGACCAGCGCGTCCGCCAACAGACTTTGAGACGTATCATGCACGACCCACAGGACAGGAATGGGCGAGACCATGTAGGGGACTGCCGAGTGAATCAGCACCACCAGAATCGAGGCTAACGCGCGCCGCGAATTCAGTCCATTGGCCATCTGAACCATGTCTGCCAGACGCGACGAACCTTTGCCGACTTTTGCCGTGGTAGGATTAGCAACCATGATGAACGAGAATTCCTGCAGGACCGCTGGGTTGGCATCCTCGGCATGAAATGGAAACTGGCGCGATTACGCGGCGCGGGAGTCTTCAATCAAGGCGACGACTTCACGAATCGACTGAACCAAATCAGCACTCCCGGGAGGAAATCTCACGCTGAATGCTTTCTCGAAAGCAACCAGTAAACCTGCCTGATCCAGCGAGTCCGCTCCCAAATCCGTCGTGAAAGGTGAGTCGTCGGAGATTTCTTCCCGCTCAATCCCCAAGTGCTCGGCAACGATTTCCGCGACGCGATCATTGACAGAAGACATGCCAATCCTCTTGTGAAAACAGTTAAAATTAGTCCTTTTGCCCGCAGGCGAACCCAAACTGGAGGCCTCTGCAGACAGCGGAAGTTAGAAGAAATACCACGCCGAAGTCAAGATTGCCTCCGAGAGCGAATTCGCTGAGCACTCTGAGACTGTTACTACCGATTCGATTGGGATTCGCGAAAAACCCGAATGAATCATTGCGAGTCCAACGACCTAGAGAAGTTCGAGCAAAGGCAGTGCGATCCGAGCAGAGAATTCATGGTTCGCCCTCCAAAACGACAAAAGCCAGGCAAACTCGGTTCAATAAGGAATTTTGTCGCAAGTCAAGCAGACCTTGCCAGTCCGCACGTCGACAGCTTTGCCATCCTGCCATTTCGATGGTTAGGCATTTGAAAGTCGTTTTTCCATCTCAAACCGATCAAAAGATTGACCGCCAATTTCGACAGTTTGCTTGTTCACGACTTCAAATCCCATTGCGGCAAACGCCGGTTGAGCCATCAAACTTGCGTGAACCCAAAGGCGTGTTTCTCCGTGCTGCAGCGACCGTTTTTCAGTCGACTCATAGAGACGCCGAAAAACTCCAGTCCCCTGTACATTCGGTCGCAGATAGGCGAAGTCGATGTAACCATTTGCAGCAAGACTCATGAACCCGACCAATTGCTTCGAGTCTGCGGCAACGGCAACGAAAATCAATTGCGAACTTAACCGCTCTATCCACTCGACCCCGCTGCGACGTTGTGGAATCCACGCTTGCGCTGTTCTTCGGTGTATTCGCTGCGACCGTTTCTAACCGCATCAAACATGACATCCGCCAGAGCATCATAGTCGTCGGCAGTTGCCTGTCGTATTTCAATCGTTTCTGGCATCTAAACGCAGCAAGTACTTAGCATGACAATGTTCAAGATCAATCTTGAGCTTCAACCATAATGCGGCAATCAACCGCTTACATGCACGGACTTGATAATCTCTCGGCCAATTTCCAGCCATTTCGCGGCATGCTCGTCGGTGCAGTTAAACGACACGGCCAGCATTCGACCGTCTGCCGATGTCGAAATCATCATATTGTGCACCTTGGTATCAATTGCGGCCGACTGAAACTCGAGTTGAATCCATTTTTTGCCGTGGTAGTGCTGGAATCCGCTGAACATCCACGTTGCTTGCGGTTGAGCCTGCCGAACGGAAGAGTCGAGCTGTTGGTGGAGTTGCGTGAGCTGGTTTGGGGCGACTTGATTCTGGGTATGATTAATCGCAATGTTGATCGCACCCGTTTCATTGGTGAACACAAGTGTCGGTCGATTCTCACCCGGATACTTTGTCGCGAGGGTGGCTGCATCCATCTCGGTGAATCCTTCTGGCAACAGCATCTCCAGGCCCGGAATTGGCTTTGCCGGCACCAGATTGACGCCTCCGACTGTTTTCGGCGAAAGCTGAGCTGTGTTTTGTTCCGCGATCGCCTGAGAAGATTCTCCTGGTTGAACTGTCGACGGCGACGAAGGATCGGCACAGCCTAAGGGTCCCAAAACCAACAGAGCGAGAATGATGAATTTGATTTTCATAAGATCCTCAAAGGTACATGACAAATTGCGATCAATCCGGTTCCGGAACTCCGAATCAGGAGTCCGCACAGGTAACAAGTGCACGAAAAGATCTCGGGTAGTGGTAACAGGGTAACCAGGCGTCGGTCCCGATGAAGAATCAAACGAGACTGGCCCGGCCCCCATCAGAATACCGGTCGAGATTGCGATTGGCGACCCAGAAATCGGCAAAAAAAATTGTCGCCTTTGGAACAGACCGTGGAGGCTTCACAACTGCTTCCGATCGAATCGGATAGCGGCGGAGCAGCGGAAGATATTTGAGGTCAAGGACCGGATTGATCAAACGGCTGTCGCTGCTCTGCAGCTGTAGTATTGGTATTTGGCATTTCATTGGGCTCGGGCCAATGCTCTATACTGACCCTGCTCCGCAGTTTTGACAACCTGCGCCTGCCTCGTTTGGTTCGTGCGCAAAACCAAAATTGTGTAGGCACTCATGCCAAGAATTCAGCTTGATCCTTAGTTTACAATGCTGACAGTCGCGGCCGCCTGGCTTTCGATCCACGCGTGCTGTTTGGCTATCACAGAATTCCGGGATAGAAACTCATTCCATGCGACACCTACTTGCCATCACTGCCGCGTTAACTTTCGCTGCATCGGGATTCGCGACAGATCCTGCTCCCGTAAACTTTGTCTTGATTTTCTGCGACGACCTGGGGTACGGAGATCTCGGTTGCTACGGTTCGACGCAGAATCGAACACCGAATATCCACCAGCTGGCAAATGAAGGAATGAAGTTCACCGATTTCTATTCGTCCAGTCCGGTTTGCACCCCGTCCCGCGCCAGCCTGATGACCGGTTGCTATCCGCACCGAGCAGGAATGCACGACGACCAGACGGGACATTGGGTTTTGATCTCTCGTAGCCGCCGAGGACGGAATCCGGCAGAAACCACCATCGCAGAAATTCTCCAATCCCGAGGGTACGCGACTGCCTGTATCGGTAAGTGGCACCTGGGAGACCAGCCAGAACATCTGCCGACCCAACATGGCTTCGATTATTATTTCGGCATCCCCTATTCCAACGACATGCAGTCGGCTCAACGAGGCGATCCGCAGTGGAGACTGGAAATACCATTTGCCGCTCCAGCAGACGCACCCGAACTGGAGGTCTCCGGTCCGATTGGGCCCAAACGCCCCGGAAAACTGGTCAATCTGAGCTCCGATCTTCAGGAGAAAACGGATGTCGCAGCTGCCCATCCCGAGGTAGTCCGTCGCCTGAATGAACTTGCAAAACGAGCCATCACCGCACTGGGAAACGACCAACAGCAAGGCGGCGAACCACGCCCCGCAAAGACGCTTGATTCGTCACGCCCGATGACGCTGGACAAGTAAATCTGCCGGACCTGTTTCCCGTATTAAATCCAATTTACCATTCGCGATGCTGATGTCTGTCCCGGAAAGGTCATTCCCTTGAACATCCATTTTTTCCAAATTCGTTGCTCATGGATCAAAGCATTCGCTTGCTTTGCCTGGTTCGCAACCGCACTGCCAGTCGCGGCACAAGATCTCCCCAATGTGGTGATCATCTACACCGATGATTTGGGCTGCGGCGACCTGGCTTGCTACAACCCCGAGGCAGCCTACAAGACGCCGCGGATTGACCGAATGGCAGCGGAAGGAATCCGGTTTACCGATGCCCACAGTCCATCGACGATCTGTTCCCCGTCGCGATATGGGCTGTATTCAGGACAGCAGATTTATCGTTCCACCGGCCGAGGAGGTGGAGCGTTTGAAGGGCCTGGCGGTCCGAGCTACCTGAAACCTGGCACCCTGACCCTCGGTCAGATGCTGCAACAACAGGGATACCGAACTGGTGTGTTCGGCAAGTGGCATGTCGGTCTTACCTGGCGCGACAAGGACGGCAAGCCGTTCGGCGGTGGTTTTGAAAACTCACTGCTGATCGACTACGAAAAAAGCACACCGCTGGTCGACGGTCCCAACAACCGGGGCTTCGACCAATCGTTCGTCACGCCAAATTGCCCAACGACGGATCCCCTTTACATCTACATCGAAAACGGGATGGTTCCCGTCCCCGCCAGCCGACGTCATCGGCGCGAAAACCTCCCCAACCCGGGCGGCAAATGGCGATGGGATAACGACGAGGGTTGGATGGCGCCGGGTTACGAATTCGTCAAGGCGGATTTGCTGTTTTACGAAAAGGCACGAGAATTCATCGTCGAGCATCGAAAAGAAACACCCGAACAGCCGTTTTTCGTCGTGCTTTCTACCCAGATCTGCCACGCACCCGTGCTGCCGGCGCCGGAATTCAACGGCGCGACCAAAGCGGGCCCCCGCGGCGATTTCGTCCACGAACTCGACGTGCTGGTCGGTCGAGTTCTCGATCTGATCACGGAACTCGAGATCGATCGAGGAGACGCTCATTCTCTTCAACTCCGACAACGGTCCCGAAACGGTGCATGTCGACTGGATGCGGCACGACCACGATCACGATCCGTCTGGAGGATGGCGGGGAATGAAGCGCGATGGCTGGGAAGGCGGCCACCGGGTTCCCTTCATCGCGAGATGGCCGAGACGGATTCCGGCGGGACAGGTTTCCGATCAGACTGACCAACACGACCGATATTTTCGCGACCCTCGCTTCGGTGGTCGGTTACCAGCTGCCCGATGACGTCGCGACCGACAGCTTCGACATGCTGCCGGCGATGCTGGGAATCCAGGATCCGCAATCATCCATCCGGCCGCACCTGTTGACTCAGAGTTTTCGGGGAGAGTTTCAAATTCGACAGGGCGACTGGAAATACCTCGACCATCGCGGGTCCGGAGGAAATAGCTACGACAAAGGGATCCTTGAAAAATACGCATTGGCTGAATCCGAGCCCGCAGCGACCGGCCAGCTGTATAACTTGGCCACCGATCCCGGCGAAACGGACAACCTCTTTTTCAAGGAATCGGCCAAACGCGAACAACTCCAGGCCTTGCTCAATCAACTGAAAGAGAGTGGACGAAGCGCCCCGCAAGGGCAGGTTGCCAATCGGCATCGAGAATATTCCACGGCTGAAATAGCAGCTGAGTCGGCTCCGTTCGACCTTCCATCAATCGTTCGCAAAAAAACGGTTTGACTGCACCCCGCCATTTGCGAATGTGTTAAAACAGCATCAACAGTAACCAAGGCAATGGAATCACACCCACCACCCGTGATTCCCGATTCGTCAACTCAGCCGGATGTCACTTATGAAATTTCGTTTACAAATTCTGGTCCCGATTCTGCTGGGCTGCATCATGATCACTGGATGGTCTGCCACGGACGTTAACGCGCAAAACGACCAAGCGGAAATTCGCGTCGGGATGATTGGACTCGATACATCTCACGTGATTGCATTCACGAAGCTCCTGAATGATGAACAGGCCAAACCGCCGCTGGCGAAATGCCGCGTCGTTTGCGCTTACCCCCATGGCAGCCCGGATATCGAATCCAGTGTTTCACGCATCCCGAAATACACCGAACAGATGCAGGGCATGGGAATCACGATCGTGGATTCGATTGAAGCATTGATCGGTCAAGTCGATGCGGTGTTACTGGAAACCAACGATGGGCGTCCCCATCTTGAGCAAGTCATTCCTGTCCTGAAGGCTCACAAGCCCGTGTTCATCGACAAACCAATCGCCGGTTCGCTCGTCGATACGATCGCCATTTTCGCGGCAGCCCAACACTTTGGAACTCCGGTTTTTTCGAGTTCCAGTTTGCGTTTCGCCCAACCTGCCCAATTGGCGCGTCGGGGTGAATTGGTGGGAGATGTTCTCGGCTGCGACACCTTCAGCCCGGCTAAACTGGAATCGACGCATCCCGATCTTTACTGGTATGGAATCCATGGCGTCGAACAATTGTTCACGGTGATGGGAACGGGTTGCCAATCGGTAACCCGGGTCCGTACCGATGGCACGGACTTCGTCATCGGCACTTGGGATGACGGGCGAATTGGAACGTTTCGGGGAACGCGAACCGGCCCCCACCATTACGGAGGTACGGTATTTGGAAGTGAAGGCCAGGCTTCATCGGGCGGCAACCAAGGCTACGAACCATTGCTGAATCAGATTGCCACCTTTTTTGATACGGGCCAGCCACCGGTATCGGCGGATGAAACGATTGAGATTTATGCGTTCATGTCGGCCGCGGACGCCAGCCAACAAGCAAACGGCGATCGGGTTTTGCTGAAAGACATGATTGCTGATGCCGAAGCCGCCAGCCGAGAACGATTGGCGGGTTTTGGCATTGTGCTGGATGCGGGCAACGGGAAATAGTTGATTTTGATGCCCGTAGAAAGGGAGCCGGATTGGCGTTGCCGGAACTGCGCAAACGTCGGTTGATTTGACCGTTTTTACGAAAGTGCTCGCTGCTTTGAACGTCGAGTCGGTCTTGGAGTGTTGCGGCGTTTGCTTGTTCCGGCCTACGTGGCGTTTGACGACGCCTTTTTGTTAGCGATTCCAGGGGCGTTTTTTCGTTTCGGCACTGGCTGGCTGCTTGGTTTGCGGCTGGACCATGGTTCGACTGGGACTGCTCGCGGCAGCAGGCGCAGGGGGGCCGCCGGGAAATGTCTGATTCAGCGCGGGATTGACGGTCAGGTAGACACTCTGACCGGTCCGTACATCCCGAACCAGCATTTGGGCGGTCGGCTGCCCAATGCCTGGGTTAATCAATACACGCGATTGATTTTGGGCAGCGGCCGCAGCGGCGGGGGCTGCCGGGACGCCCGGGTCGGTGTATCCGCCGGCATCGACGAAGTAATTCATCATGCGGACTGCTTCGTAATTGTCACGAGCCATCGAAAAACCTTGACCGTTGAGCTTTTGAATCTGATCGCCCGGCTCAAGTCCAGCACGTTGCGCCGGGCCGCCCGGTGTCACGGTGGTTACTTGGAGTGATGTACAGCCGTCGTAACTGCGAACAATACGAACGCTCATGCCGAAATAGTAAGGGTTTTGTGTAACTTGCGCGGCGGCCTGCTCCGCATGGGCAAAGCCGAACAGGATCGCCAAAGACAGCATCGCGAGTTGGGTTGGGGCAAAACGTTTCATTTTGAATTCTCCGGTTTGGTTTTCTGACAACACCTGGGTTTCTCGGCTGGCGAATGAGCTTCGCCTCACCCTCGTAAATGCGTCGAGACCCATTTGTTACAGGAGAATCTCAATTTTCTTGAAAACGACTATGATCACGGTTCAATCAGTTCGTCGGCATCGTCAACCAGTCGAAAAAACTCCGGACTGGTCAGGCGTCCCTCCGCGTCGGCTTGCAACCGCTCTGAATCCCGCATTTTCTTGGCCTCTGCCAACGCGACTCGGGCGGCTTCCTGCTCCCCCAGTTGCCAATACGTCATGGCTTGCAAGGCGAAACGTGCCATTTGATCGGGCGGATTGACCGCTTCACATTGTTCCAAAACCTCGTTCACATCTTCGTACGCGGACTGCAGATAGCGGATGTAGGCTCGGCAAGTCCAATGTTCGGCAGCTTCGAAATCCAACTCGTTTGCCAGCACCGCGTGCCGTAACGCCTGCTCAAGATCGCGGTTCTCCGGCGGTTGCCAATAAGCGAGATTCCAGGCGACATTGGTGTGGGAACTGGCGAGCTGACGAGTCAATCTTTCGTTCCCGGGATTCTGATCCACAAACTGCTGCCGTTGCTCCAAAGCCGCCTGGTACAAATCAAGCGACTGATCGGGTTTTCCCCGCACGTCGAGACAATGGGCAAGGCGATTGCGACTGATTGTGGCGAACGCGACATTGCGCGCGTCAGGTCCGAATCGCTCCAATACAACTTCGGTCGCCCGATTGGCTTGACGCAGCAATTCCTCCCACGCGTCCAGTTCGCCGATCCGGAACTTGAGGTTCGACAACTGATCATAGGCCCGAGCCAGCTGGTGCTGGTAACGTGGATTCTCAGGTTGTAAATCAGTCAACCGGTTCAATGTCTCAAACGAATTATCCAACGCCGTCACCGCTTTCGCATGCTCCGATTCGGGCAGCATTTTGGCGTAATTGCAACCGGTGAACGCCAGCTGGTAAAGATAATCGGTATTGTTCGGTTCGCGCTCGGAAATAACCCGGAACAGATCGATGGCTTCTTCGATCATGCCCAGGACCTGGTCCAGCTCGGAATCCGACCGCCAAAGTGAATTGCCCAGGTTCCTGGCGGAAATCCCCAGTTCGTACTTGAACCGGGAATTGGCCGGCGCCAATTCGACCATGCGTTGGCCAGATTCGTAGGCCTTGGTTTGATATTCAAGCGCAAGCTTCAAATTTTCATCGCCTCCGGAAAGGTTGTACGCCGTTCCGGTCGTCTGACACGCGTAGGCCAATTCCTGCAGGTAATCAACGGTATCGGGAAACTGACTGACCAGTTGCTCAGCAACCGCAACCGATTCGACCAGTTGTTGTTGACCGAGTTGGTAGTTGCCATTGGTATTCAGCGCGGCGCCGTACTGAGCCAAGCAGCGCACGAAATCCTGTTTCAACTCTGGAATGTTGGGAAAATCGGCAATCAACTCGCGCCGTACAGCGCGATCGTTTGCGCCAGCCCTGCGACGCCTTCGGTCAGGTTTCCTTCTTGCGCGAAAACCCCGTAAATCGATTGTTGAATGTTGGCCAACATACTTCGATACTCGGGCGAATCGGGAGTTCCTTCCAGCAATTGCTTCAGGATTCCAATCGCCTGATTTCGCAATTCGTTCGACCGTGGAATCTCGTTGACGCGTTGGAGAAAGGAAGCCAGCCCCTCCAGTGTTTGCGCGTAAGCCAGTTGAACCGCATCCGTCATCCCTTGATCCGGAATCTGTTCGTACCAATCCAGCGCGCGTTCGAATTCAGCGATCGCCGCAGTACCGCTGGCGGTCGACGGTAAGACCTTGGCCAGGAATGCGTGGGTGTCGGCACGGACTTGCAACCAGGGAACGTATGCTGGATCAGCCGGGTCCAGTCCATTGGCCAGCATTTCCGAAGCGTCAAGTATCACGACCACTTCGCGGAGTACGGTTTCCGCCTCAGCACTCTTGCCAATTTCGTGAATCGCGGACGCGTACAACTGACGGGCAGAGCAGTATTCCAACAGCAGAGTCAAATCGTCCGGAAATTCCTGGCCCAATTCCTCAAATGTTTCCACCGCGCTTTGATAAGCCGAAATGGCCTCCTGCTGCTCGCCCAGTTTGGACTGGATCAAACCGACCTTTTTCTGAATCCTGCCAAATTCCCGCCGTAGCGTTGCGTCGTCGGGGGTATCCTGCAGCAAGCCGTTGTAGAAAACCAGCGCGTCGGTCAACAACTTGCGTCGGACCTCGCTCATTTGGGGCACATTGGCCAGCATCTTCGAACCAACGCGTGTCAGCATCTGGTCCACCGCGTCCAGCGATTTTGAAAAATAAACCTCGCGAGCAGCACTTTGCTTGAGTGATTCGCGGTAGTTCTGATTGGCCTCGCGCCACTTCCAGGCGATCCCCGTTAAACCGGACACAGCGAACAGGGCGGCAATCGCGACCAGCCCCACAATCGTTCTTAAACGCTTGCGCGATTCGGCGACACGGGCTTCCGAGGCAGCCGTTTCCAGTTCTGCTTTTTTGAGTCGCTGCTCAACGTTGCTGAGATACTCCGAGATTGCGACGGCAACCGCCAGACCGTTGGCCGGCCGAGCATCAGGATCTCGGGCCAGGCAGCGTTGACAAAGCTCAACCAGTTCCCGATCGGCACCGCATTTTTCCAGCCGGCCAAGTGACGACTCAAGACGGCAATCCGCGGCGGCGTCGATCAATTGGTCGAGATCAAAATCCTGATAAAGGCGATGGTTCGTCAGCGTTTCAAACAGGATCGCTCCCAATGAGAACACATCCGATCTTTCGCTCAACTGCTCGAGGTTGCCCTGGGCCTGCTCAGGTGACATGTAAGACGGCGTTCCGAAAACATCGCCTTGCAGCGTCAAGGCATGGTCGTTGCCCGTGACCAGGGAACTGTCGATTGACATTGCATGGGACTCAATTTCCTGCTGTCGCGGCCTTCGATTTAATGCGCCATCGGCTGACTCACTTTCCGGCAAACGGCTACCGGCAACTGTCTGTTCCGATTCGACGGTGGCGACCAATCTCTTGGCCATCCCCCAATCCATAATCTGAACCTCGCCGAATTCGCCGACCATGACGTTTTGTGGCTTCAGGTCACGGTGGATCACACCCCGGGAATGGGCAAACCCGGCGGCTTCCGCAATTTGACGTAACACTCCGAGAAAATACTGCCGATTGTCAGCGGCGTCTGTTCGTTGACGAAGGAGAACGTCCAGCGTATCACCTTCCACCAGCTTCATGGTAAAAAACCGGGAGCCGGTGATCAAATCTCCGCGTTCAAAAACCGGTGGGATCCCGGGGTGTTGCAACGATCCGGCCAACAACGCCTCGCGATCAAGACGCGCGTTGGCAGCCCCACTATTTTTAAATTTCCCCAGTAGCACCTTGGCCGCCAGCGGGCGTTGCATCGCTCGATCTTCCACGCGCCAAACCGCACCGATTCCTCCCTTGCCGATCAGCTCGATGACTTTGTAGCGCGGCGGCATTAGGGGCGTATTCGTTTTTCGCGTTCGAATCGCCGGCATCGCAGGCATCATGATCAGATTGTCCAGTACCTCCGTTGGTAGCTGAGGAAATCGCTGTTGGTATTCGTCGCGATCGGGAATGCGACCTTCGTTGCGCAGGAACTCAATTTCGCATTTGACGAGCCTGGCAATCAGTTTTTGTTCGTTGTGTTCCCGGAGATCGCGGCCTTTCAAGAATGCCTCGACCGAATCGTGCGAAGACTCCCAATTCAGCTCGAATTCTCGGCAGATTTCGGCGATCGACGCGTCGGCCGTCGGCTGTACTCTCTCTTTTCCGGGCATGGGGACTCCTGAATAGCGGCTGGTTTCGATTCGAAAATGGTTCGACCGTCGTCACAAATGCGCGATTGCTCCATTGTTACAGGAGTAGGCGGAAAAATCTTCAAAAATCACCTACGAGTGATTTCCGCACATCGGAGCAGAATCGCTTGCCATGCTGGAAACGGTCCAAGTTCAACATGGACGCTCGCTGGCACGTTGTGAATGTCAGGCCTGGGCCAATTACGTTTCGAACGATTCCAACGCGTCGCGGCAATAATCAATCAATCCCAGGTCGATCAATTCCGACTCGATCGCGTCGCGCTTCGGTTCTGCCAGCGATCCAGAAATCACGGCGATCAACAATTTGGCGAATTTCTCTCTGCGCGATGGAGCGTGACACGAGCCGATCCGGAAGTCATGGGTTTGTGCAGTCTGGCGGCCAAATGTTCGGCGAACTCTTCGGAATTCAATGTCGGTTCAGCCACTCGCAGACGCAGCACCGTATTGTACGGAACCCCCGTTTCGGACTCGTGATCGGCCAACGATTGCCAAGCCTGCTCCAACAAGTCGTCTCGCCAACTGGCCAGAAACAAGCGATCTTCGTGATGGGTCTCATCGTCCGTCGTGCGATCGTCCGCCTGGTCTTCCACCAACGCATGCTCTTTGCGGATCTTGTTTTTTCGATGGTGCAGATTCATCAGGTTGTAAAGCACCGTCTTTACGTAGAACCGAAATTTGCCTTTGGCCGGATCGACGTTGCGAAACTCTCCATTGACGAACTTCAATGCGAATTCCTGAAACAACTCGTCAGCCAGATCAGCGTTGCGAGTCGAAGCCAACAGATAACGCTTGATGGCTCCCCCGTAAATTTCCAGCAATTGCTGTTGGGCCGTTTTGACCAGCGAGTCCTGCGACCCGTGAGCTTGCCTGACAACGCTCCAAAGCGTTTCGATCCGGCTAAGGCGGCTGTCGACGGGCGGCGTTGAGTCAGAAGATTCGGGCAAGTTTTCAGTTTTCAGGTTTCAGCCACACAGAGACGGAACACAGACCAGGAATTCCTAAACTTTGGTTGCTTGAAAATGTACTGCCCCGCTGGGCAACGTCAAGTTTACTAACACTCGTCATCCAATGGTAACAAAAAAAAACGCCCCGGCCGCGAAGGCTGGGACGTTGATTTAGTTTTCTGGTTCCGACGACCGATTCAACGAGTGAACTCAAAACGTTCAATTGACCTACGAATCTGGCTCACGCATTCCATTCGTGTTTTTCGTGCGTTGAATCGGATGGTGCTAACCAAGAGACTTTCGCGGGAATCGTTCAACGGTTCCTCACTTTTTCTTTTTGAAAATTCCACCGACAAAGTTTTTCACCTTCTTCGCGGCTTTGTCGACTTTTTTGCCGGCGGTTTTGGCGGCTTGCTTGACCTCGGATTTTACTTTCGCCACATCCTGCTTGATATTGTTGGCAGTTTGCTGGACCTTTTGGGCGGTTTTTTCAACCTCCCGTTTGACGCCATTGCCAACATTCTGGAAAGCCTGTTCCGTTCCGGTTTGCAATTTATCGAAACCGTTTTCGATGCCGTTACCGACTCCCTTGCCAAATTCCTGAACGTCCTGCGCCATCCCTTTCACATCATTGCCGATCCGTTGGGCGGCCGCTTTCGGGTCGGTGACCGACTGTTTGACCAACGAATCATTCCAGGCGGTTTTCATGCCCTTGATCGACTGTTCTGCGTTGTTGGTGCCATTGAGCAAATCACCCACGACATCGACGCCGAGCGACAATGGATCGGTGCCGATCACGTCGTTCATCAGTAAGGAAGTCGGGTTCAGTTTTTTCAGTTGATGGAGTGCGGCTCCGGCCTTAGCGGCATTGGCAACCGTTGATTTTGCTTGTTGTGTTTTGCTGATGCTGCCGTTGCTGGCCTGGGCGTTCAAACTTGCTTGATCCGAACCGAGTGAGCCCAGAATCGCACCGGCCCCAAGTGCCGCGGTTGCTCCACCAAGCGATTTACCTCCGATCGGGTATTTGCCTTTTTTCGGAAGCTTGGTGGAAGCCTTGGGCTTGGACGTTGCGAGAGATTTTCTCGGTGGCCGGCTTTTGGAAGCTGTGTTTTTGGTGGTTTTTGCGACACGGGTGTTGGGCCGTGTCGTCGTTGCTTGCTTGGAAATCGGCTTGGTTGCGGAAGATTTGGCCAGCTGACGGGATGACGACTTGGGTGCCGAGGCTTTGGGTGTCGGGGCTTTGGCAACCTGTTTGGGTGGATTCGCCGGAATCACTTTGGTTCGATTGAGTGCTTCGTTAATTCGAATTGATTTTTTGGCACCGGAAGGATTCAAGGTCGTGCCAGGCTTCCCCGGTGTTTTGAGAATCCCTTTCAGTGGTGGCGTCTTACTGTTGGCAATCGCTTTGCGGGTCGAGCTCGGTTTGGCTCCGCTCAATTTGGTCGGTTTATTCCTTGCCGTGGGTTTTGATTTCTTGGCGACGAGCTTCTTGCTGCTCGATGGTTTCTTTTTCGGATCGGGCGTTTTCGATTTGGCTAATCCGGCTGTCGTGCTCTTTTTCGCTTTCGGCTGCGTGGTTTTGCTGGTCTTTCGCTCAGGTTGCTTGGGCTGATTTTTCGCGATTTCCCGTTTGGCTTTCAGTTCAGCACCAACTCTTTTCACTGCTTTCTTTGCCGTGTCAGGCGAGCTTGGCTTCCGCGTGAGCACCGATGAAACGGTGCTGGAAGAGCTGCCGACGGATTTTGTGTTCTTGGTCAACCGCGTTTTGCTCTTGCCGTTTTTGTTGCTCTTGTTGTCGTGATCGTCGGCAACCACGATGGTGGTAAGACCAAGGCAGATCACCAGGGCCAGCGCTGTCATTGATGTTTGTCTCATCGCATTCTCCTGAGTCATGTTTGAAATCGAAAACTGGGTCGTTCGATGTCACGAAAATGCGCCGCCACCAGCTTGTTACAGTCTTTGAGTAAAAAAACAGGCAACAAAATGGGGGACATCGCAGGCCTGGGGAGGACCGCGAAGCCGTTCGCGAGTAGCTTCCGGATTGCAGAAAGCAAACTGAAAAGAGCCTTGCTCGAATTGAGAAAGGCCAGGAAAACCAGCGAGTTGGTGATTCTGCAATTGGTCCGCAACAAGGGATCCGCCAGAGAACCGGGAATGCCCTTATTCTCCCTCAGCCGCGTAGACCACTTCGTAGGAATCGACAACCGAGTTGTCACCATCCAGGATGATCAGCTGCGCCGCTTGGGATTCCGTCATCGAAAGCCCCGGGACTTCAAACTCAACGGTGGTCTCGGTCCAGTTGATGATCTTTGAACGAAAGTCGATCGATGCGATTCTCAGGATCACGTTGCCCTGCTTGCTGCCAAGGTCTCCTTCGAGCGTAAACAGGTCGCCTGGGCGGACAATGGTTTCCTCACTTTGTTCGTCGGCAACTTCTGCTTCGACATCTTCTTCAGCCTGCGATTCGGATACTGCGGGAGCTTCCTCGACTGCGGGGACCAGTTGGACTTCCAGCGTTTGGCCAATATTTGAATCGGCGGTCATGACGATCAGGATCGCCCGGGTTCCACCCACCAGGGGAATCTTGGGGAGTTCTGCTTCTGCAAAAGAATCGCTCCAATCCAACAATTCCGTTTGCAGCAACAATTCGTTGATCTTGATATAGACACCCCCCGGCTGTTCGCCAAAACCTTCGCCCTCAAGGATGACGGACATCCCCGATTCGACTTCCGGCAGCTCTTCCAACGGCGTCTCGCCGGGATTGCTTTCGGTTTCGGATGTTGCCTCCGGTTCAGCGTTCAGGCTCTCATCAGTCGTCAAGGTTGCCGGAATACCGGGCATTTGGTTCCAAGGTCGCGCGGGATCAACGATTCCGGAAGACGGTGGATTCGGGCAAGGGACCGTCGGACAACTTGGCCGTTCAATGATCGGTGGCCCGATCGTTGGAGGTTCGACGATCGGAGGCTCGGGAACTGGCAGGATCGTGACCGGAGGTCGAGCTGGTGGAAGTTCGATATTGAGTTTGTTCAAGACCGTGTTTCTTAATTCGTCTTCGATCTTTCGCAGGTCCTGATTCACGGCCGGAGGCAGATAAGGTCCGATTTGTCCAATCAACGGAACGGGCTGGCCGGAAGGCACGGGTTGAGACTGGGGGTATTGAATCTGACCGTGAAGCTGTTGTTGAAAATGCTGACCGAGCTGCTGGACGACGGGCGGGCCATACTGCGGCTGCGATGGTTGGCCGTAAGGTACGGGATTCGACTGCAGGTGCTGCTGAACATGCTGGCGCAGTTGCTGACCCAAGCCCTGTTGTGACTGGCCAGACGAGGAAAAAATTCCCCCCAGATCAATCCGCTGGGCAGCAGCCGAGGACACGAGTCCAGCGCATGACAGGATGGCTGTCGCAGCAGCAAAGGCTAAAATTTTTGTTTGCAACGGCTTCATTTCTCGCTCCTTGTGATTGGGATAGCATCGGAGACTCTTGTCTCAACACCACCAATGCGAAATATCATCCGTTACAGCAAAACTCCGAAATTTCTTCGGAGCTTGACTGACTGGGGGAATTTTCCATTGAATTCGATGCGACAAACCTCGATTTGGCACCAGGTTTCGAGGTCATTTGCAGCAAAAAATCGGCCGCGTTCAACGGATGTTGATCGCTTGGAATCATCCATGGGCCAGAGGCTTCAGCGAAAAGACCTCCACATCGACACCTGGTGAGTAAAGACAGCTGACGGGACCGCCGTCGACATCTGGCAGGCCGTTGAGCCCCAAAACATGGGTATCGAACTCGGCCACGGTTGCCGAGCAGAATTGATAGGGCTCGTGATAGACTTGCCCCGTGGCCAAGCCGCAGCGGGTATTGGCAAACAGGATATATCGCTCGACCAAAAAGAACTCCAACGAGCCGGGATCGGCCACCGTCAATTCACTGGCGGGTTCGTACTTGAATCGCGAAGCAGGCCGTGGCGCGCCGACCTGCGAACCTGATCCCGCTCTTCGGTGCGATTGAAAATCGGTCTTCACGCCGCTTCCGTGGGGCAATTCCGTTTGAATCGCCGACATTCGGGAACGAAAATACGGGAGTTTAAAAAGCGTCCGGGCCCCCCAGACCGCGATCGGTTGATTGCAGTCCAGTGAGTAAAACCAGACGCCCGGTGTGCCGTGCTGATCGTGCACGTAGGTTCTCACGTTGAATTCCAGAAACCACGACAGCCAGGGCAGGGCAGGGAGCCAACGTGGACGAATCCGGTCCATGAAAAACGGTACCAGTCCAAGGTAAGCCCGATCTTCAAACGTGTCGACAAACAGACCCTCGGGAAGCGTTGATTGAATCTCGGCCGGATCGAGCGTCCAATGTAAAAACAACAAATCTCGCCACGTTTGGTACATGAACGGAGCGGCGTCCGGGCGGGTCCGCTGCCGTTGACGGTCCGCCAGCAACGGCGGCTTCGTAGGTACGCCGGCGGCAGCCATGCTTTCAATCCTTGTGGGTGGTGCACTCGTTGGGCTGCCGATCGTGGCAGAGCTTGGGTCGCTGTTTTCCCGGCGTTCCGGCCGCGGGAGTCACCTCAACTTCCGCAGCTCCGAAGATCGGCGGGTTAAATGAACCGATCAATAAATCGCGGATCCAGAGGAATGTCCGCCACTTCGATATCGGCGATCAAGTCCTGATGCAACTGCGAATTTCGATTCATCATCAACGCACCGATTTCGGCCCAAGCACGTTGCAGTTCCGGTGACGTCTCGCGCCCATCCATTCGCAATTTGGATTCCATGTCCAAAGCGGCAGCAACTTTCAGGTATTCCGGTTTGGGCTGATCCAGTGACAACGCAAAACAAAGCGAGGCCAGGTTGTGGCAGAGCTGATCAAATACGCCGCCCTCATCCCCCAACAGAAACGATTGATCCATAAACGATTTTTGATATTTCGCAATGATCGTCAGCAGCCGACGGCCAAGTGTCCGATTGCGACGAAACGCATTTTTGACCAATCGTTCTTTCTCAGGGAACCGGTTGGCAATGCCATCGAGATCGCCCGATGAAAACCAAGATCCGAGAGTGGTCTTGGCGATAAACCAACCGAATTTCAATTTGGGCAGCAGCCCAAAACTTCCATTAACCTCTGCCACGCCGATCGGGACCAGGTATTTCCCCCGCAGCTCTCGAGTCATAGCGTTCGGTGCACCAACGTCGGAGAGCACCGGGTTGGGGCCCTCGTAAACGGTTGCGATCGTAAACTCATGCATGTTCTCGCCAATATAATTTTCGATCGGGTTTTCCGGACGAACACTGCCGGTCAGTCCCCCGCGCATCCAGTCGGGTGTACTTGCGAACTTCATCGGTGTGCACCGAACGGCCACCCTGAATCTGGTAGCAGTTGATCGCTGTTTGCAGCAGGCTCTTGGTCGCATAAACCTTGGCAATCATGCCTTGGGTCTCGTCGCGGACTCCGTTGGCGGCCAACCGAAAACACAGATCACCCAACACACGCCCCGCCAAACCGTGACAGGTCGCTCGTCCGACCCAAGTCTGGATTCTGGGCGAACTACCGATCGGTTTTCCAAACGTGCTGCGAAACGAAGTCCAGCCGCCACCATTGGGTTCATCGCCGGACGCCGAAACCGGAACGGCGGATGAATTCGCCACGGGCTCCGATTCAAGCTGTGCCTCTGGATCCAGGATGATGTGGGCCAGCAATTTGAATGATTTGGCTGCGCTGTTAACGCCAATCCCGCCACGTCCCTTGGCCAATGAGCTGAACGCCTGGGCCAGCCCCTTTCCGGGAGGTCCCAGCAGCCGGTCGGCGGGAACGGCAAAATCAGAGAGTCGAAAACGCGCATTCCAAAGGTAATCGAAAGCCGTCAGATCATTCCGCTTCATTCGGAAGTTCCCGGAATCTTCATGGGGAACTTCAAAGATGATCATTCCTGAATCGCGGCCGGGTTCGAGATCGTGCCCTGCGAGTTTGACGACCAGCACGCAGACACCACCGTAAATCACATTGGTAATCGGCCACTTGACGCCATTCAGGATGTATTGATCGCCGTCTTTTCGAGCCGTCATTGAAAGTCGACTGGGGTCAGCACCGACTCCGGGCTCGGTGAGGGCAAATGAGCCGAGCAGTTCACCCTTTGCCATCTTCGGTAAATAATACTCTTTTTGCTGCTGCGTGCCAAAATCCAGAATCGGTGTGACCGGACCGAGAAAGTTATGGACCTCGAACATCACGGCAAGGTCAGGATGGACGAACGTCAACGCCCTCAGTAAAGGTCCAAGATCTCCCAGTTTCGCCCCGCTTCCGCCGAACTCTTTGGGAATCGCCAAACCAAAAAATCCGAGCTCCGCCAAACCCGAAATGACGTCATCCTGAAACAGCATTTTCTGATTGTCGCAAAGCGTGTTCGTTTTTTTCCGCATCATCAGAAAATCAAGACACTCGCCCATGCAAGCAGCGACTTCCGCCGAGGGGGCAAACTTACCGGCATCAAACTCGTGCGCTCTACCGGTTCCAAACAGCGATGCGATCGTCGGCGCTTCTCCGCTGAACTGGTTCTCGGCGGTCTGATCGGCGTCGTCGAGTGTGGACAACGCGGCCACTTCCGCGGCAGACTTCCCAGCCTGCTGCAGGATCATGGCCATGGCATCTTTTTTGGGTTCTAGGTCAGTCGAGCGATCTTGTTCCGGGGTTTTTAACATTCTGGTCTCGTTCAAAATATGGTTGCGTCGGTCGCCAGCGGGTAACGGACGGATCTTGTGCGCAGAGCACCGACATTGTATCCGAAAACCCCCTTGCCGGTTAACCGCCCGCCACACCCGAAATAGCAGGATTGTCACCGATGAGTTGAAAAAAGGCAGGTTTTTCGCGGGAATCCGGCAATCATCCCGCAAAGTCTGGATCCCGACTTGATCGACAATCGGCTGGGGAAGTTGAGCCTAATAACCGATAATGCCTTCTTCGGCGAAGGCTTCCAGTTTGTCGTAGACCATGAACTGGCGGGAGATTTGCTCGGTCAGGCGAGCCAGGTAGAAGGCTTCGAATTGACGATCATTGGTTTGAATCGCCGGGCGACCATTTTTCGGGAACTCGTAATCGAGCGGGCCATAGCTGAAATCTATATTGGAGCCTTCTTCGTTTTCGAGATTGTACACCGTGACCGCGACATTCGCGCGACCTTTGTACATCGTCGCGCCTTCATGAATCGAGTACGAGGCAATTTCAATCGCAACAACTCGCTCCGCGTTGACCCCTTTGCCAAGTGTGACGAAATCGAGTTCATCCCAACCGTACTCATCGACCCAGTTGTTGATTTTTGCCATCGGGACCAGCTTGATCTTCTTCACGCCTTGGGCGAGTTTGATGCTGACGGCACTGGCGACCGTTTGCCCCAGTGAATCAGGACCGTACGCCGACGCGTCTGAGACACAGATCACGGCGACTCGTTTGTCTACCAGGCCTGGATAAGCGGCCGGGACATCATGGCCTTTAATCACGTACATCAGCTGGCTAAGCGCGCCGACACATCCAGAAAAGGAAACCAGGCAAACCAATGCAAACGCTAAAGTTACCTGCATGAATCGTGTTTTGTTTTGACGCTCGATCATCCTTGATCCTTCCGGGGCTGAAATTTGCGATTCCACTGCAAAAGGGTGACCCATTTTGGTCGGTTGCGCGGAGAAGTTAGCGAAAAAGCTGGACGCTGGCAAGACCATCGGAAGATCAGCCAGGTGGCGAAAGCCAAGGGAAAAAAACAGCTCAGCGACGCCGGCGATCGCTTTGTGGCGGCGGCAACCCGGCTCACTCGATCAGCGTCACACCCGCCGTATTGGCCAATTCTTCGAACACATCTACTAATTCCAGCACGTTGTTGGCGTGATAATGTTGGCCCCCCCCAATGCTGGCAACTGCTTGCATGTCGGCCTGATTGGCTCCGCTTCCGAAGGTGACAGTGTAGATCAACAGCTCGGGATGCGCCGCTTTGACGGCCGCGGCAGACCCGGCGGGTGTTCCCGAACGATTGTGTTGCCCGTCCGTCATCACAATCAGGACCGGCGTCGCCAGAAAACGGCGTTCCGGGCCGTACAGGATGTCGGTACCTTTTTCGATTCCCTGCGCGATATGCGTGTTACCCGAACTGAGCAACGACAAATAGTTAAAATCAAAATTGCGGTAGCCGGTCGATTCGTCTTCCAGTCTCGACGCATAATTCCAAGGTGGATCGCTGACCACCTGATTCAGCAAGGATTGCGGCAGGCTGCTGTTGATCTCGGCTGGCATGCTGGCCGTCAGAGCCGTATCGACGTTGTCCGCGTACGCAGCGTAGGCGATCAGTCCAAGTTGCTCGTGGCCTCTGGAGTGGTCAATCGCATTTCGAAAGAACAGCAGTGCCAATTTGAGTGCCTGCGAGCGAGTCAACAACCAATCGCCGCTATCTTCCTCAAAGGCGTCCCCGTTATTGAGCGCCTGGTGATATTCTCGCAAGTGTTTCGGATAATCGCCTTTCCTGACTCGACCGGCATCCCGGTTGTTCCTCATCGAACCTGATCGATCCAACACGACCACAATATCCCGCTCGGAAATCATCGTGATTCCGCTTTGAGCCAGCCCGACATCAGATTGGTTGACAAAACCACCGAAGACCACAGGAAAACTATCGATTGACGGAAACACGGCGACGCTGTGAGTAAATCCGTCGATCGCGCTGCCGGAAGCGCTCGGCGTAAAGTCGTAGTGATTCCCCGTTGTCTTGGTTGCCGTTCCAAATTGAATGTCGCTGTTCATGTCCAAACTGACCGGCGTATGACCGATTCGATTCAAGCTGGCGACCATGTTGATTTCCTGTCGAACCGCCGCATCGGTCACGGACATGTTGGTCGGATCACCCACCTGGCGACAGAGTGCTTCCGATCCTGCCCGCGACGCCAAATCGGCAGCCGATTGGAGTTCCAATTGCGCGAGTTGAATTCTGGCAACGTCGATCGAAAAGCAGACCGCCACGAATAGCAGCGCGGTTAAAATCAGAATCAGGATGGCCGCGGCTCCGCGGCGACCGTGCAGTACGAAACGGGTTTTCATTGCGTCGTTATCCTGGCAGGAAAAGTGGTAGTTGGCTGTCACCGGCAGGCGTCACCCTGGACACGCAAAATCACATCTATCTTTGCAACGGAAGCGTCAACTCCGTTGAAACCTGTCGACCCGCGAAAAAGTTGCTGCTGACCCAGGTGTTGGCATCAATCGGTACCACCACCGAGACATTGGCCTGACGCAAATTGAAATCGATGTCCGCGGTGACCGTTGCCGAACTGACGAAATACATGGCCAGTACATCCTGGGCCACTGCTTCCATTTCGGCTTCGGTTGCACCAGGCAGCGTCCCGTAACGAACCGCCTCGAAAACGGCGGAGTCGGCAACGTGCCGAATCATTTCCACCCGTGACCATTCCCAGAGCGCCAAAAAAACAGGAAAATGACCGGAAACACGATCGCCATCTCCACGGCGACTCCACCGCGCCGATGACGTCCATTCGGATTTCGGGTTATTCTCAGGGGACACATGGGCTACTGCTCCTTGACAAAGACACATTCGGCAACGATGTCGGGTTGCATAAAGTTCAGTGCAAATCCCATCCCGACAATTTGGGGCCGAGGTGCGTTGATCGACAAACGTAACAGCGTCCCGCGTGGCACGTCTTCGAGTCCTGGAGTGGTTGCTCCGGTCGAAGGGATCAGGAACTGGGAGACCGGAGCGGGTACGACACTGTCGCCGTTAACCGTTCTTGGTACTTCATTGATTTCGATATCAAACGTGGTGTAACCTCGTTGGGACAGAATCTGGTTCGCCAAATCCTGAATCTCGTTTGACGTTGTGGTCCGATTGGCTGCAACGATCGCACATTGATGCGCCGTCAACCGAACGGTGTGCTGCTGAAACAGACCCGCTGACAATTCGACTGAGCTGATGATCAACAGAAAGATAAACGGCATGCAGATCGCCATTTCGACGACAGCGGCACCTGTTCTGTTTGAACTTCGTGGCAACATGGTTGAGAGCAAAGGCTGAATTTTGGGAAGTTGGGATTTTTAAAACGTAAGTCACGATTTGCGCGGCGTGCGAAATCAGTCCGACATCCCGCGGAATCAGGGCCCAGTTGTGACGGTTAAACGGGTCAACGGGCCTGGTCGCGGGCCGGATCTGATAGAATCGGTCATGCTTTACCGGGAGAAAAACATGATTTCAAATTGGTTACCCCGCCCCCTGGCTGCTCGCGGATTCGTGCTGTGTCTATTGGCGAGCGCTATGTTGCTCGACCTCGAATCGCTCGCTGCCCAGGAACTGTCGCGAATCGAAAAGGTTGAACAGCAACCGCTGGTCGCCGCGACGCGGCGATTGGTCACGGCGCTCGAGGCGGCCGGTTCGCCTCTCGAACCAGCGACTGTCGAGTCACTGGAAAACGCCTATCGGTTGCCAGCGGCTGAAGCGACCGACCGAATTCAAACGATTCTCGATCCGATCTGCATCGCCGTCGTTGAGATCAACGCCGAAAGTCGCGTGAAGGTTCAGGCAGGACCATGCCCCAAAGCATTGATGCAAAACGGCTGGCGAGCCTTCCTGGTCAAGGTCCATAACCAGGCGGAAATCACGCCAGAACTGAAAGTCGCCAGCCCCAATTCGGCACCGCTTTACCAACGCGGGCAGGGCGCCCGCGAACGTCCGATGACAACCCAAAACCTGGTCAGCCCCGCAGACGTTCCCAATCGTTTTTTGACCATGTCGATGCTGGACCGTCCGCCAATCCAGAAACGATTGTCCGGTTTGATACTCGAATACCGCGTCCTGTTGTTGTACAGTCGAGATGCCGGCAAGCGAGAAGCCTCCCTCTCGTTCAACATCGGCGCGGGCACCGAAGATATCGGCTTTCGAAATGCGATTCCAATTCTGTTCGATTGTCTGCCGGCCGTTGATGTTAAATTGAACGTACGTGACGTTGACGGCCAGCCTACAATGGCGGCATTCGAAATTGTTGACGAACAAGGACGGGTCTACCCTCATCAAAGTCGCCGGCTGGCACCCGATTTCTTTTTTCAACGACAGGTTTATCGGGGCGATGGCGAGTCGATCTCCCTGCCACCAGGTCGTTATTCGGTCACCGTCACGCGCGGTCCGGAATACGTTCCTGCGACCATGAACATTGAGGTGCCGGCACAAACCGAGTATGAAATCCCCGTGCAGTTGCAACGTTGGGTACATCTGGCGAAACGAAACTGGTACTCCGGTGATCATCACATTCATGCCGCCGGTTGTTCGCACTACGACAGCCCCACCGAGGGCGTCGGACCAGAGGACATGATGCGTCACGTGCTCGGTGAAGACCTGAACGTCGGTAACGTATTGAGCTGGGGTCCCTGCTGGTACACGCAAAAGAAATTCTTCAACGGCGATGTCTCGAAACTTTCAACGCCTGAAAATTTGCTTCGCTACGACGTGGAAGTCAGCGGTTTTCCATCTTCTCATGCGGGACATCTGTGCCTGCTGAACCTGGCCGAAGACGATTATCCTGACGCGGAAAACCTCGAACAATGGCCCAGCTGGACGCTCCCAGTCCTGAAATGGGGTAAAGCGCAGGGCGGCGTGGTCGGCTACAGCCACAGTGGCTGGGGCTTGGCACTGCCAGACCACATGCCCGATGGCAGCCGCGCGTTGGTCCCAACTCCGTGGGGCGGAGCCCCTGCCAATTGGCGCGGTGAAGCGGCGAACTCGCTGCCCGACTACTCCGTGCCGAAATTCGACGGGATCGGCGCCAACGAGTACATCGTGTCGGTCGCGCACGGATTGTGCGATTTTATCTCGGCAGTGGATACGCCGGCGATCTGGGAATTGAACATCTGGTACCACACCCTGAATTGCGGTTTCACGACACCGATCAGCGGCGAAACTGATTTCCCGTGCATCTACGATGCGAAAGTCGGACTGGGACGAATCTACGTAAAACTGGACGAAGGCGAGCCATTGAGTTACGCGGGCTGGGTCCAGGCACTCAAAAACGGACGCAGTTATTGCACCGATGGACTCAGTCATCTGGTAGATTTTTCCGTCAACGGTCTCGGCGTCGGCGAACGAACAGAGGACCAGGCTCAACCCAGTCGGCTGGACCTGAAACAACCGGGCACGGTCCAACTCCGATTCGATGCGACGGCTCTGCTGGAACCCACCCCCACCGAACAAACCGAAGCGATTCGCAACAGCCGCCTCGATACCAAACCCTATTGGCACCTCGAACGGTGCCGCACCGGTAATTCCCGCAACGTTCCCATTGAAGTCGTGGTCAACGGCGAGGTGGTCGAAACCAGAAACCTGCTGGCCAACGGTCAATTCAAGTCATTCGAACTGGAGGTCGAGATCCATCAATCGTCCTGGATCGCGGTAAGAATCCTGCCATCCTGCCACACCAATCCAGTCTTCGTGCATGTCGACAACCAACCGATCCGAGCCGATGCCCGCAGCGCTCAGTGGTGTATCGATTCGGTGGAAGCGTGTTGGAATTCAAAACGAAATCAAATCCGCGAATCCGAGCGGGCCGCAGCCAGGCAAGCCTACGATCAAGCCCGACGGATTTACCAACAGATCCTGGCCGAATCAAAATAATGGCGAGCGAACCCCGGACGTGCGTCGTCCAATGAATTCTCGCCCCGCAACCCGCAACCCCTGCGACGATCTATTCTTCGATTTCGTCTTCGAGATCCCGGGCCATTTTTTCGTCGACTTTGATCCGGCGAATGCCCTGACCTTTTCCCGATTGCGGATCGACATCAATGATCACACCGGAAATTTGCACGTCGTCGGTGGCCACATCGAACGGAATCGGCCGGAAGGTAATGGTCGCTTGCAATACTTTTTCGATGTTGCGACCAAGAATACTCTCGTGGGGCCCGGTCATGCCGACATCCGAAATGTAAGCGGTGCCGCCGGGCAGAATCCGCTCATCGGCGGTCGGGACATGCGTATGAGTACCACAAACCGCCGTTACTTTTCCATCGAGAAACCGGCCCATCAACTGCTTGTCGCTGGTGGCCTCCGAATGAAAATCACAAAACCGAATTTTGACATCCTCTGGTATTTCAGCGAGGATTCTCTCAGCCGCCTGGAACGGACAGTCGACGGGCTTCATGAAGACGCGTCCCATCAGGGAGAATACGGCGACTTTGCGTCCCGTTGCCGATTTGACGACCGTCCAGGTCTTGCCAGGTGCGTCGGACGGGTAATTGGCCGGCTTCACGATATCATCCTGCGACTCGAGGATCGGAATGATGTCTTTCTTGCGGTAGATATGGTCGCCCAGCGTGATGCAATCGATTTCAGCTGCGATTAATTTTCGATAGATGGAAGGCGTAATGCCGGATCCGCGGTCCGCGTTCTCTCCGTTGGCAATCACCAGATCGATCGACTCACGGCGACGCAATCCAGGAATCGCCTGGATTGCAATTTGGATGCCGGGCTTGCCGACGATGTCACCGATGAAGAGGATACGCATGGGGGGTTCAGTTTTTAGAGTTCAGTTTTCAGAGTTCTGGGTTGGAGAAATTGCGGCCAGTTCGTTGTCGGTTTTCGCGAGGGCAGGTTTGTCGATTGCCTATTTCGCTAATTCGGTGAATCGGGATTCGCGAATCACGACGACTTTGACTTCGCCGGGATAGGTCAAACGGTCCTGATAGGCATTGGCAATGTCGCGGCAGATCTTGGCAGCGGAGTTATCGTCGGCCTCTTTGGCGCTAGCGATCACGCGCACCTCGCGACCGGCCTGAACGGCAAACGCCTGCCGGACGCCTTTGAATTCCTTGGCAATCTGTTCCAGTTCTTCCATCCGTTTGATGTAGCGGTCCAGCGATTCGCGGCGGGCACCCGGTCGTGACGCACTGCAGGCGTCGGCCGTGGCGACGATCACGGTGTAGGGATATTCAACGAGGATTTCATCGTGGTGCCCGTAGGCGGCATGCACGACTTCTTCGCATTCACCGTATCGCTTCAGCAGCTCGGCTCCAATTTTGGGATGGCCGCCTTCCATTTCGTGATCGGCGGCTTTGCCGATATCGTGAAGCAGTCCGCAGCGTTTTGCGAGCTCACCGTCGAGCCCCATCATTTCGGCCAACATGCCGGAGATGAAAGCGACTTCGATACTGTGGCGCAAGACGTTTTGGCTGTAGCTGGTGCGGAAATGCAATCGTCCCAGCAACTCAATCACCGGCTTCTTCAGCCCGAGGATGTTGACTTCCTGGGATGCCTCGGTCCCTTTCGTCCGAATCACATCGTCGATCTGGCCTTCCATTTCCTTGACGACCTCTTCGATTCGCGACGGATGAATGCGACCGTCGGCGATCAATTGCTCCAGTGACCGGCGCGCGACCTCGCGTCGCACGGGATCAAATCCGCTGACGATCACGACGCCCGGCGTATCGTCGATAATCACATCGACACCGGTTTCTTTTTCGAACGCGCGGATGTTGCGACCTTCGCGACCGATAATCCGTCCCTTCATGTCATCGTTGGGGATATCGATCGTACTGGTGGTGTGATCGGAGGTATGGCTGGCCGCAAACCGCTGGGTGGTCATCATCAGAATTTCGCGAGATTTTTCTTCGCAAATTTCCTGCATCTTTTTTTCGTGCTGTAGGATCCGGCTGCCGACTTCGTCCTGAAGTTCGTCTTCGAGCAATTTAAGCAGGCGTTCGGTGGCGGCTTCCTTGCTCAGCCCCGTCATTTGATGCAGCTCTTTCCGCTGTTTCTCGAACACTGCGTTGAGGTCTTTTTCTGTCTGGGCGACCTGTTCGAGTTTAATTTTGAGCCGATTTTGGGAGGATTCGATGAACTGTTCCTGCTTCTTCAAATCTTCGGCCTGTTGCTGCAGCACCGTTTCGCGTTTGTCGAGACCGCGTTCCCGCTGGTGCATCTTTTCGCGCATTTTGCTCAATTTGCGTTCGGCCTCGGCCTCCCGTTTGAGCTCCAATTCCTTGATCTGAACTTCGGCGTCCTTGATTTTGGATTCTGCGTCGCGCTGGGCGTCCTCGAGAATATCCTGAGCCCGTGCTTTGGCGCCACGCCCGATCAAGAACGAATAAAGCAGGACCAGGCCGCTGCCAATAATCAGCCCCGCCAGTCCAATTAGCAACTCCTGCGTTGTCATCTCCACTGCTCCCGTATGCAATGACGACACGAAGTGATCGCAATGGATCGGAGCTGAGAAACAACAAGAGGATCGCTGAAATCGGTTAACGCCGCGAACGAGGACCGCTCAAGCGGAACCAGTTCCATCGGGAAGAGGACGGTACTTGATGAACGTCCCTGCTTTGTGAAGATCCCCCGGTTTTCCGTTTTCGCTCAACATCACCAGGATCAACGCCAACGGAGTTGATGCTGACCACGCGCAGGGAAGCCAACTTGCTTCCGGCTGCTGTTGAACCGAGACAGAAATCCATCCGACCATTGGTATCCAGACGGCAACTCGCGAAAGCCGATCCCGTTGCCCGTAAGCATTGCGAATCGGAATATCAGATAGTCGCCGCACGTACGGAGAAACCTGAAGCAAGATGCTGAGAATGAGGTAAATCAATTCCACGGTCAACCAATATCGAATTTGTCGGGCACCTTAGGCGTAACCAACCAGATTCTTTGTTCTTAGCTCTAACCGACTTGCGACGTTTTGTGTCACATAATCTGCTGTTAAAATCGCTATCCGCTGGCCCAGTCGGGTTGTTAAGAACGTCGACCACGGCCCATACCAATCTTAACAGGTTTGTTGCAAAGTACAATCGAGCCGGTTTTCCCGTAATCGTTCGACAATTTTGCTAGAAAAGGTGATCTTCCACCGCAATCACTGCTCCCCCGATGCACCTGATGACCTCCACCGACCTGACATCCGAACTGACTGATGCCGTGTCAAAGGCCATCGACCCTGCTCGTTGGCTGAATTTCACCACGTTACTGGCGGTCTCAGGTGGCGCCGACAGCGTCGCGTTATTCAGGTTATTCCTGGCAATTCGCCGGCAACAGCGAAGCGAGGGTTCGCGTCTGATTGTGGCACACTTCAACCATGGCCTCAGATCCGATTCGGATCAGGATCAGCAGTTTGTCCGACAGTTGGCCGCCGAACATGGAATTGAGTTTCACGCAGAAAAAGCCCAGCTGGGACGGGAGGCTTCGGAGGAATCACTGCGGGACTCCCGTTACCAATGGCTGTTAAAACTGGCGGGCGAAACAGGCGCTCGCTACCTGGCGACGGGCCATACGTTCGATGACCAGGTGGAGACGATCCTGTTTCGCATCTTCCGCGGCACCGGGATTTCCGGACTGGCGGGCATTCCCACCGTTCGCGTTTGCCACCGAACGGTCTCGTTGCTGCGTCCCTTGTTGAAAATTCGCCGCACTCAAATCGAGGCCTACCTGGCAGAACTGGGTCAATCGTATCGCAGCGATCCCACCAACGTTGACGCCAAATACATGCGAAACTTCCTGCGTTGTCAGATCCTGCCGAACTTACGCGAGCGATTCGGCGATTCCTTGGACGACTCGATTGCGCGACTGGGCATACAGGCCAGTGAGGTCGAAGAATATCTGAACCAGCAGTCAGCCTACTTGTTGGCGTCAGTTACCGAGTTGCCCGATGGAGAATTGGTGATTGACTGCACACGGACCGCGGCTCAACCACGTCTATTGGTTCGACAATTCCTCCGTCAACTCTGGCTCCGGCAGGAATGGTCGATGCAGGCAATGACGTACAACTGGTTCGAAATCGTCAGCGAAATTCTCGTTGAAAATGGTGAGAGCCGGGTTTTGAACCTGCCCGGTTCTGTGCGTTTGGAGAAACGGGAGAGAGAAGTCCGGCTCTCGGTTGTCGCGACTCGACGTTAGTCTTTCTCCAGAATGCCTAGACCAAACCACCGCCGCCTCCGTATCCCGGCAACGGCCTGCGATCAAAATTGAGCCGCCTATTTTCGTTCATTCTTTGGTTTCTTTTGCAAAACGTCGTGGTTATACTGGCCGTGATTTTAAATTGACGCTGGAGAATTATTGTCCATTGCGGGCCGATGGTCTGCCACAGCCTGTAGCCGGTTTGTTTTTGTTCCAACTTCCTTACCGATCCATTGACTTATGAAAAACACCGACGAATTAGATTCCGCGCAAAAGCCATCGCAATTGATGTTCTGGGGCTGTTTCATTGCGTTGATTACGACGGCATTCGCGTTCATCTCGCGGACCTTCATGATCAACACTCAATCAATGTGGCCCGCCGATTTTGGTTTGGATAATGTGCAAGCGCAGGAATTGTTTGGTGCGGGCATCTGGCCGTTCGCAATCAGCATCATTCTGTTCAGCTTGGTGATCGACAAGATTGGTTACCGGACGGCGATGATTTTCAGCTTCGTCTGCTATGCGGTTTATGCGGCGCTTGCCCTGTTGGCCCACAGCACGGTCAATGCGGCCGGACTGGAAGGCGCGGCGCTGGAGGAAGCCCAAGGCATCGGTTGGAACTATCTGTATTACGGCTCGATCATTTTGGGTCTGGGCAACGGCACGGTGGAAGCGTTCATCAACCCGGTCGTGGCGACAATGTTCAGCAAAGAGAAAACCAAATGGCTGAATATTCTGCACGCTGGCTGGCCCGGCGGTCTGGTCCTGGGCGGATTGATTACGCTGGGGCTGGGTTCGGCCGCGGAAAATGACTGGCGACTGCTGATTTATATCATCGCGATTCCCGCTTTCGTCTACCTGTTGATGTTGATCGGTGCAAAGTTCCCCGTCAGTGAACGGGTCGCCGGCGGTGCAACCTACAAACAAATGCTGGGGGAGTTCGGTGCGATCGGTGCATTAATCGCTTCGTTCCTGATGTTCCGGGAAATCGGAAACGTATTTTCCCTACCGACGTACGTCGTCTATATCGCGATCGCGGTCGCCGTGATCGCCTACGGCGTGTACTGCCAATCGCTGGGGCGTCCCATGATGATCTTTCTGTGCCTGATCATGATGCCTCTGGCGACAACGGAGCTCGGGTACCGACGGCGCCATTACCGGGATCATGGAAGAGCCAATGAAAAACGCTGGCTACAGTCCGTTGTGGGTTTTGATCTACACTTCGGCGATCATGATGGTCTTGAGATTCTGTGCCGGACCGGTCGTTAAAGCATTGACGCCGCTGGGCCTGCTGGCGACTTGCGCCGCGCTGGCGATCGCGGGCCTGTACTGCCTCTCCTTCGTCACCACCTTCTTTACGATCTTCGCCGCCGCAACCCTGTACGGCGTTGCCAAGACTTATTTTTGGCCCACGATGCTGGGGGTCGTTTCCGAGCAATTTCCCAAAGGCGGTGCAGTGACACTTAACGCCATCGCGGGGATTGGTATGTTGACCGTCGGAATCATCGGAGGCCCCCTGATCGGCAAGATGCAGGAAGATTCCGCGAAAGTCGCGTTGAATGACGCAAAACCTGGCGTCTATGAAACGATCAAGAAAGAAGACAAGTATTTCCTTGGCGACTACACCGCCGTTGACGACTCCAAGGTTGCGGCCATGCCAGCAGAGGAAGCCGGGGAAATTCGAGAAATCGTGAAATCGGGTAAACAAAGTGCCCTCGCCAACGTCACGATTTTCCCGGGAATTATGCTTGTCTGCTACCTGATCTTGATCTTCTATTTTAAATCGCAAGGCGGCTACAAAGCCAAAGCGATCGGTGACGGAGCTCATTAGCTGGCACGGATTGAAAGCATCCAGCGAGAACCTGAGCCAGGTTCTCGCTTTTTTTTTGCCGGCAAAACGCGGATTCGCCTGTTAAGGGTTCGATTCTGACACTACGATTCGCGGTCCAATTTCCCCGTAATCGTAAAGTCGACGTGGCATTCAACCGAATCCCAACCCGATCTTCCTCCCGCTCCAAGCCGCGACGGTTTTCGGCCCTGTTTCAATTTGCGTTGCTGCTGGGTGCCATCGGAATTGCGGGCTGGTTCTTTTTTCAGAACAAGGTCCAACACGAATTGCGGGGACGCGTGCAAGCGGAGTTGAATGCGAAGTTCGCGCACACCAATCTGCGTGTGCAAGTTGGATCGGCCAGTTTTCTCAAAGGCCAAGGCCTTCGTCTGAACAACGTATCGCTCAGCCTGGCCGGCGACTCAACAATGTCCTCATCATCGCCGACCAGTTGTGTCGAGATCTATGAAGCCTACATTCACCTTCCGGTCTCGTTAACTCAGCTGGTCACCGGCGAGTTCAACCCTCTGGGCATTGAAGTTCGAAGAGCCAGAATCAAACTCGAACAGGACCTCAACGGCCGTTGGAACCTGGACGAATTGGTCGAATCTCTGCAATCGGTCGAGCACGGATCGTGCGGACCGGTTCCGGTTTCGTTCGCTGATTGCACGATCGAGCTCACCAGCCAATTCTCGCAGGCCACGACCCAGTTGACCAACGTCTCGCTGGATATCATTCCGATTGAACATGAGGGGCGACCGCTGTTCCAGGTCAGGGGCAACATTCAGGCGACCGACATTCAGAACACTCGATTCACCGCCTATCTCGATGCACCGCGAAAGAGCTGGTACGCCGATTTCAAGACCGAAGGCGTTCGATTGTCTGGCAATCTGTTGGCATTCCTGCCACCGCAGATCCAGCGTTCCCTGGGCGAACTCCCCAAGGTCACAGGCCGAGCGAATTTCGCGGGGTCGGCATCTGGCGATCTGCTGTTAAAAACACGACCCAATTTTGATGTCACGGGAGAGTTTCGCCAGGTCGCTTGCACGGATGCCAGACTGCCCTTTCCACTGCACCAGGGAAGTTTTGAATTCCACGTGGATAACCGGCAGCTTCAGATCAGCAACGCCAAAGGTCAATTGGGACAGGGAAGTTTTGCCCTGGACTATCAGCAATCAGGACTGCCGCTCCCCAACCAGTGGTCCGTTTCGGGACGCGTGGAGAATTTTGACTTCACCCCCAATGAAAAACTTTCCCAATGGCTGCCCCAGTCGATCCGCGAATTTAATCAGGATTTCTCACCCGCCGGCCATGCGGACGTGACGTTTTCGCTCCACCATGACGGCACGACGTTGAAGCGAAATATCTACGGCCAATTGCAGGGCATGTCGTTCGCGTTCATTAGACTTCCCTACCGGTTAAACCGGTGCACCGGCTTTGTTCAATTGATCAACGAAAATTGCCGCTTCGACGTGCGTTCGCTGGAGGGCCAGCAAGTCATTGAAATCAAGGGAACCGCCAAAAACCCGGGCCCGGACGCAACCTACCAGGTCAACCTGTCGGTGCCCGGCGACCTTCCCATCGACGATAAAATGTTGACTGCCATGCAGGCGATTCCGACGATGGCCAAAGTCGTCAGCGACTTCAATCCAACAGGACGGGCCGGGGGTTTAGGGCGGATCGAAAAACAAATTCCCCGGGGCCCGATTTCCAAATCGTTTGATATTCGGCTCAAGCGTTGCAACGTCCGCCATAACAGCTTCGATTACCCGATTCGCAATGTTCGGGGATTGATTCGCACGAGAGACTACAATTTTGATTTTGTTGATTTGACCGGCAATAACAGTAGCGGACAGGTCACATGCAATGGCAACTGGAATCCCCAAACGGGTCTCGATCTTCGTTTCAATTGCCTTTCGGTGCCGCTGGATGACCAGTTGAAATTTGCGCTCGAACCCAAACTTCGTGATGTTTGGCAAAGTTTTCGTCCTCGCGGGAATGTGGATGCCGTGCGAGTTGATCTGAAACTTCCGGTGGGGCAGTCTTACAGCGATATCATCGTCGAAGCCACCATGACCAAACCCGACGACACCGTCGATTCCAATTCGGTTTCAATCAATCCCACCTGGTTTCCCTACGAAATCGAAAACCTGACCGGCAGGATCCGGATTGGTGAGGGCAAGATCAAAATCACCGACATCGAAGGCCAACACCAGCGAACGTGGCTGGCCTGCCAGGGCGATGGCCACTACGCCGACGACTCTTGGTCAGTGCGGTTACAAAAAATGCTGGTCAACTCGCTGATCGTGGATGACGACTTCATCTCCGCGCTCCCCCGGGAATTGGCCCCGTCGATTCGCCAATTGCAATACGAAGGCCTGGTCAATGTGTTTGGCGAAATGACGCTCGCCGGACAACACCGCCAGCCACTCCCCGGCTCCGTTTCCCGAATGGCCGACGTCCAGGATTACGCAGCCGACACGACCAGCATGGCCTGGGACCTAAGGCTGGACATGAATCAAGCCAAAATGATCGTCGGTCTACCACTTGAAAACGTCTTTGGCATGGTCCGGTTGCAGGGAAAATATGACGGCGTCGAAACGGAATGCAAAGGGGAATTGAGCCTGGATTCATTGACGATCTACGGCGCGCAAATCACAAAAGTGAAGGGGCCTATCTGGCTGGACAACCTCCGGGCCGCCGCAGGCATCTTCGCCGCGTCAAAAAACCATGCTGATCCATCGAATTTCAGCCCGGTCGCGACCAATTCCGAACCACCCGCTTCCATCACCGGCTGGATGCACGATGGAATTGTCAAGTTCGATGCGCAATTGAATTCTGGTCCAACCGGCGAATTCTATTTACAAACAACGTTGGCTGATGGAAATCTCGAACAGTGTTGTCTCGAATTTGCACCTCAATTGACCAAGGTCACCGGACGCAGTTTTGCCGCCTTGCGACTGGTGGGTAATCTGACCGGGACACACACTTATCGAGGCGAGGGCACGATCCAGTTGCGCGATTCCCAAATTTATGAATTGCCGTTTGTGCTGTCGCTACTGAAAATTTTGAAGCCGATGCGCGAGGTTAATCGAACCGCATTCGATTCCAGCAATATCGACTTCACCGTGACCGGCGAAGACATCGACTTTAATCGAATCGAACTACTGGGCGATGCGATTTCATTACTCGGAAACGGCAAAATGAACCTTGATCGCGATATCGATTTAAATTTTTATTCCATTGCCGGACGCAACCGCTTTCGGATTCCGATTCTCAGCGAGCTGTACCACGCCAGCAGCCAGCAAATTCTCTGGATCAGTGTCGACGGGACGCTGGATAACCCGCAAATGCACCGTGAGGTTTTACCCCATGTTAACGATTCGCTCCGGCAACTGTTTCAACCCGCGGAACGAACCAACCTGGCCCGTTCTTCCGGCCTGCCGACCCATTCGTTTGACGGCCGATTTCCCGATTTCCAACCGCGGCTGTCAAACGGTAGGTATTACTCCGGGCCGCAACGACCCGCGGACGAAGCATCCAACCATGTCTGGCGATAACGGGAGATCCGTATGAGAACCGATCCAACAGCGAGCATTAACGGTCCTGCAGCGACTTCACTTACCTACCAGGCGATCGAATCCGGCAAACAGTCCGCCCGCCAAGCGGTTCAGAAATCCAAGTCAAAAATTGCCATCAGTGATACGGTCGAGACGGGAGATCGCGAAGGCAATGGACGAGACACAACGGTCGGCCGCGATGAGCAACCCAGTCAGGAATCATCCCCCCAAGCCAACCGTCAGCCGACCGAAAACGGCAACCAGCTGGATCTGACCGGCTGACCGGCCTGGAGGGGTTGGAGTCGAAAGCAAAAACGGAGCGCAACAAGTAACCTGCGCCCATCCACATCGGCTTTCACCAAGCCCCCCGAGCGGGATCGGTTGGGGTTGAACATTCCGCGGGGCCTGGATCAACGACCATTCAGTCGGAATTTTCGAGAACCCCGCTACAATGGAAACTGACGTGCTCAACGTTTACCTGTTAGCAATGGCTCTGGATTGAAATGAATATATTCGCCGGCTCGCTGATCTTGATCGTCTTGCTCCAAGCTCCATCGGATCAGACCTGGCCGATGCATGTGATTGACGCGTCTTCCCGAGGCGCCGATGGCGTCCGCCTGGGCGATCTCAATGGCGACGGCTTGCAAGACATTGTGACCGGTTGGGAGCAAGGTGGGATCGTCCGCGTGTACCTCAATCCAGGACCACAAAAGTCAACAGCGAGTTGGCCCGCGGTGACCGTCGGTTCCGCTCCCAACGTCGAGGACGCTGTGTTCGTTGATCTTGATCACGATGGCCTGCTCGACGTCGTCAGCTCTTGCGAAGGTAACACGAAGAAACACTTCGTTCATTGGGCGCCCGCAAAAGCTGATCTGATGGACGCGTCGAAATGGAAAACCGAGACGATTCCGGCAACCGCCAATTTGACGCGCTGGATGTTTTGCCTGCCGATGAACGTCGACCAACAACACGGGGTCGACCTCGTTGTCGGCTCCAAAGAACCCAAAGGCCAGGTTGGCTGGCTGAAGTCCCCGTCCAATCCCCGAAAGCTTGAGCAGTGGGAATACAAGCCAATCCAGACTGCCGGCTGGGTCATGTCGTTGCGAAAATTTGACATTGATCGCGATGGCGATGAAGACATTTTGATTTCCGATCGAAAAGGTGCCAGAAAAGGGATCTTCTGGCTGGAGAATGAATCCCGTCGACCTCCGTCCAAATGGAACCGAAAACCCATCAGTAAACGACCGTTTGAGTTCATGTTTCTGGACGTCTGGCACGACGATACCGCCAACCGGACGCGAGTCGTCTCGGCCACCCGCAATGGAACGCTCACCCTCTACTCCCGAGCGACCGATCATCGCGGGTGGGAAACGATCGATATCCCCAATCCGAACGAGATCCCCAATGGGAAAGCGGTCGCTGTCGGTGACATCAACCTCGACGGACGAATGGATTTGGTACATACCACCAACACCGGCGAAACCAAACGGCCTGGCGTCGCCGTGTTGCTATCCAGCCAGCCTCCCCATGCCGATGCAGCGGGCCAACGATTCGGTACCAGCTGGACAGTTCAAACGATCAGCACGTCCGACGGGATCAAGTACGATCGCATCGAACTGCTCGATCTTGACGGCGATGGCGATCTGGATGTGTTGACGTGTGAAGAACGCAGGAATCTCGGCGTCGTCTGGTTCGAAAACCCAACGCGGTAGAAATGACCGCTACTTTTTCGCATAGATATCGGCTATTTTTTTTGAACTGCCAACTGTTTTCTTTCCCGTCACACTCTCCGCGACATTTCAACGATGCAATTCACCAAAATGCACGGCGCAGGCAACGACTATATTTACGTTGACTGTTTCCATCACCAACCGCCGGCCGATCCCGCGCAAGTCGCGATTCAAGTCTCTGATCGTCACACCGGAATTGGCGGTGATGGCTTGATCCTGATTCGCCCTTCCGACGTCGCCGACGCCCGCATGCAAATGTTTAATGCCGATGGCAGCGAAGCCGAAATGTGCGGAAACGGAATCCGCTGCGTGGCGAAATTCTTATACGATCATGACATTTGTCGTAAAAACTTATTAAATATCGAAACCGGTGCTGGAATCTTGGCATTGGAGCTACAGCCAGAAAACGGTACAGTTCAGCAAGTCCGCGTCGACATGGGTGAACCGATTTTGCTAGCGTCGAAGATTCCGACGACTTTGGGGACCAACCCGAATCACAATGACCACGTGGTCAATATGCCTTTTTCGGTGGCAGGCCACGAGTTTGAAGTCACTTGCGTTTCGATGGGAAATCCTCATTGCGTGATCTTTGTCGAGCAGGCAACCGATGAGTTGGTGTTGGGCATCGGCCCGCAAATTGAAACCGACCCGCGGTTTCCAGCGCGGACCAATGTTGAGTTTATCGAGATTATCTCACCCAACGAAGTTCGCCAGCGAACCTGGGAACGAGGATCGGGCGAAACCATGGCCTGTGGCACGGGTGCCAGTGCGGTTTGTGTTGCAGGCGTGTTGACTGGAAAAACAGCAAGAACCATTACCAATCATTTATCAGGTGGAACGTTGACGCTCGAATGGAATCCCGACACAAACCACGTGTTCATGACGGGACCGGCTGCCGAGGTTTTCAGCGGAACCTGGAACGAGTCCGACCCGAACAATTAACACCTCGACTCACGGACTTTCGTCGACTGCCTCGGAGGAAGCCCAGCCACGACCAAGCAAGGATGCTGATCCAAAGTGTCAGAAGCAACTTTTAAACAACGGTTCCTCGGCCAATTTGGCGCACTCGTCCTACCGCGAGTTCTGGACTCGATGAACTTTCGGATTTTTCACCACGACCGCTCCGTCGATCCAGCTCGCCCCGAATACAATCAACATGTCATTTTTGCGTTTTGGCACGAATACATTGGCGTCGTTCTACCGCGTTGGGGAAACACGCCGCTGACTGTGTTGTGTTCGCATCATCGCGATGGCGAGATCGTCAACCAGGTGGCGGCGTCGCTGAACTTACACATCGTGCGCGGCAGTTCCACGCGTGGCGGCTCGAGCGCGATCCGGCAAATGAAACGCCATTCGAAGTTTTCCAGTATCGCGGTCACACCCGATGGCCCCCGAGGACCACGCCGCGAAATGGCAATGGGGCCGGTTTACATGGCTTCGCTGTTAAAAATGCCGTTGGTGCCGGTCGGAGTCGGCATCGATAACCCGCGTCGACTGAAGACCTGGGATAAATTTGCGATTCCGCGTCGACCTTTGACACGCGTGCGGATGATCTTCGGCCCCAAGATCCACATTCCCCCCAAGGCAGACCGAGAAACATTGGAATCCAGCCGATCAGGAATTCAGAACTTGATCCGCGATTTGACCGTCCAGGCAGAAAACTGGGCCGAATCAAGGGACAGGATCCAGGGCGAACAGCGGTTCCTCCGCGCCCGTCGTTGCAACAAGAAGATCTTCGAGACCATCCCCAGCCCGCAGACTCATCAAACCATCGATTCCATTTCGCTCGCACGCAAAGCGGCTTGAGACGATAAGACGAGTTCCTCCCAACGAAACGCTGTCGCAAATTCGATCCGCGGCCCTGCTACGAATTCATTAAGTGGCCATTCACTCCGCGAGTTCCCTAAGTGGCCATTCGCTCCGCGAGTTCTGTATGTGGCCATTCGCTCCGCGAGTTCTGTATGTGGCCATTCGCTCCGCGAATGTGCGCAATTTCGCAGAGCGAAATGCCACGTACCATGCCACGCACGATACTACGTACCATGCCCCTCACACCACAAACCCACCTCAAAAACCAGTTCGTCTTGGACGCCCATTCAATCGAAACCGATCGTAAGTCATCTGAATCTGGTCCGGTCGATGGATCCTCTTCCACTCACGCTCACCTGACCAGCGATTGGAAATACCGCCAATCGAGATCTTGAAATCTCTCAAGCCAAACCGCTGCACGACCTCGGCTGCGACGGCGAATTGAAATCGGTCTTCCGGATAGATCGGCACATTCAGCGTTTCGATCGACCAGCGATCGATCGCAAACGACTGAAGTCCACCTTCGCCATCATTCGGTGTCAGCAAAGCTTGCAGTTCAATTGGCAGTTGAACTGCCTCACGGAATCCAATCTCCAGTTTGGCTCGGCTACTTCGTGGTGCGTAGACCTCCCACCCGGGCCAGTGGTCGCAAAGGTTCACGCCGACGGTACAGGGAAAGACCAACACGAACACCATCAAACCACTGGCGAGCGTTGGGACCGTTGCGCTTCGCACAGTATTCCTCTCAGAAGTTATCGCAGTCGCTTCGTCTGGTCCAAACTGGAGAAACAAAAACAGAGTCTGTCCAATTAAAAATGCGTTCCACAGCAAAACACCTGGTTGATGCCCCATTCCCAACGGCCCGAGGATCAGGATCAGCGACAGGTGCATCACGATAATCCCAACGGCCGCGATTTGCCGTGACTTTGGAATCAACAACCCGATCCCCATCAACAATTCGTAAGCCGGAAACGCCAACGCCAGCCACATCGTGATTTTGGGATCCCAATGTTCACTGTTGATGCCAACCAATCCAGTCAACGTTTCTAAAAACTCAACGCCCAACCCATGCGTAAACTGATAATCAAACTTACTGATCGCGGAATAAACATAGATGCTGACGGCCAGTAACCGCAACCAACGAAGCCTCGACCGCGGCGGACAACTCGCCAACACGATTGCGCAAATGACGAATTGATAGGCCCATGGCTGCAATCAATGCTGGTCCAGCAAGATCGAGCCTGTCAGGAAACAGGCAACACCCATCAGCCCGATCCTTGTTTGCCGCTCGGTTTGACCGCACAACACGATCCCCCAGGAAACCACGATCCCAAATAGCGCAATCCAATCTGCGACCGCGGGAATATCGATCAGAAAATCGAACCAGGGAATTTGCGGAAACTGGCTTTGAGGTGTCCACAATTTCCAGGTACCACCAACCAGCAACAACCCAAACACCGCCCAAACCCGCTCGAAATAAACAGGGGCGGGTCTCTTTTTCACAGTCTCCAATAAAAACTCCCGCTATTCCCTGACCAAGTCTTCGCAAAAAGAGACCTGACTGCTTTTTCTAGTGCTTTCCGTAGGTCTGCTTGAACTCAAGGGCGGGATCCCAATCGGGGCGACGATACAATTTCTGCTGCCGGTCGATTCGGCAGTTGGGATACGCATCAAAAATGTCGCCTTGTCCCAACATGCGTGGATCCTGTTGGGCCGTCAATTCCTCGACCATCCTGGATTCCAAATGCAGCATCCGCGGACGCAACTGAGGATCGGAGGCCAGGTTGTTCACGCAGTCCGGATCGCTGACGACATCGTAAAGTTCCTGAGGCGGGCGTTTCCCAAACGCCAATTCGAAATAACGGTAGTCGTCATCATCCGGCTTCAAATCGGTCAAGTACTGTTTGGTCGGCGAGCCGTCGGTGTTCATGTAGCCGTATTCCGGATCTCCCCCGGGCCATCGATCTGGCTTGAAATTTTTCACGTACAAAAATTCATCTGTCCGAATGGCCCGCGCCGGGTAGCCGACACTCAACTGACTGCCATCGGTGCGTCCGATGTCGTGACGCTCTTTTCCGAGTAGTACATGATCACGGGCCTCGTCGATCCGACCGGATTTTTCAGACAGCAGTTGATTCAAGAAACTGCTCCCAGTCATTTGTTCGTGTTGGGGTAAACCGGCAATCTCCATCAGCGTCGGAGCCAGATCGGGAAAGCTGACAAAGTCTGTCACCGTGCGGCCCGGTTTGATTTTGTCACCCCAACGCGCAACCAGCGGAACATGAAACCCTTCATCATAAAGCTGCCCTTTGACTCGCGGGAACGGCATCCCGTGATCGGAAGTCGCGATGATCAGCGTATTGTCCAACAGCTTTCGTGCTTCCAACAGTTGCAAACAATCGCCAATGTGTTTGTCGTACCATTCGACCTCCAGTGCGTAATCCGCCAAATCTCCACGAATCGTCGGATTGTCTGGAAAGAATTTTTGCACCGTCACGTCGGCGAGGTTCTTGCCGGCTTTCTTCCACGAATCTTTTTCATAGCCTCGATGCGGTTCGCGCGTCCCCAGCCAAAAGCAAAACGGTTGATCGGCCGGTTTTTGATCCAGAAAGTCGGCGAAATTCCCTGCGTAATCGCAGTTGCTGATCCCCTGATAGGGTTGCTGGTTCTTTTTCGTTTGAAAGGGACGCCCCGCCGGATTGAGGTTCTCGAATTTCGATTTTCCACCGTCCTGTCCCTTCCAGATACCCGGCCCCCAACCTTTACCGGTGTACCCGATGGAGTAACCCTCTTGTTCCAACAAGAACGGGTAGAACACCCAGTCATCCGAGAGAAACGGATTGTGGTTGCAAGCTTCTCGAAGCTGCCACGAATACCGGCCCGTCAACAAACAAGCTCGCGCCGGAGCACATTTTGGATTGCAGTTGTAAGCCTGCGCGAACATCACCCCCTCGCGCGCCAATCGATCGAAATTCGGTGTCTCAACATAGGTGCTACCGTAACAACCGAAACTCGTTCGCGACGCATCGTCGGCAATCATGAACAAGATATTGGGACGTTCTTCGGCGACAGCAACCCGCGTTGGCAAAACGACCGCAAACGAGAACAGACAAACAAAAAACTTGAAAAACTGCACGATCTGATCCCCTAGAACTAAGCCTGCGCTGATAGAAACTCGTCAACTACGGCCGGCGGCCAAAGGCCTCCGAATAAAATGTCGCTTGGCCACAATACAGGCAATTTTCGCGGCGGCGACTGGTTTTGCGTCCGCATTTTTCACAGCAATCAACGGACTTGGAAATCTTCCCGTCTTTTCTACCATCGCGCAGGTCAATTTCTTCGACCTTCGCCTCCAACTCGGCTTCGCTTAAATCAGTTGAGTCACGGAGGATCTCCCAAAGTGCCTGACAGGTCAGGGCCAGCGCATCGACTTTGTCTTCGAGTCGTTCAATATAAGCGTGAGACTGCCCAGCTTTGAGTTCCGCTCGACTGGCCGAACGCTCCGCCTTGTCAATCTGATAGTTTTGATACAGTTCCCAAAACATCGACCTACTCGCTAAAACAGACTGGGCTGGGTGAACAACGGCGATTGTACACGAACGTCCGGACCGTTTGCGAATTTCTGCTCCTAATTGTGCCGCCCGCTCAAAGCCAGATCTACGATTTCCTCCGCGGTCATTCGTTTACCGCTGGGCGGATTGAAAATCAGTTCGCTGGCGTTTGGATATGCCACGTTGGATTCAAACTGGTTCAACAACGCATCGAGGTCGACGACACAGCCGCTCACCGTCATGATATGCTGCACCAAACGGACAAGTTCTTCTCGGTTCAGTTTTGACATGGCATCAGAAAGTTCGTTTTTGAAGTTTGCGATTGAGCGATCCCGTGAACCGGTTCGGCGAAACTCGCGTAGACCAGAGTTACATAGTCCTCTCGAGGCGAAGATGAATCGAGCTCTTATTTTAACCATAATGATGATCGCCTGGTGCTGGGGAGATTGCAATTTCACGCGCGCTCAACAGGACCCCAATCAATGGGCACAATGGAGAGGGCCACTCGGAACAGGCGAGGCACCCAACGCCACTCCACCGGTGAAATGGGGCGAAGCCGCCGCTGGCGAAAATAGCAACGGTGAAAACATCCGTTGGAAAACCAGGCTGCCGGGACTGGGCCATTCGACGCCCGTCGTCTGGGACAACACGATTTTTTTGACGACTGCCGTGGCAATCGGGGAGCGTTTTCCCCCACGCCCCGACACCGCCCCCGGAGCCCACGACAATCTCGAGGTCGATTCGAAATACAAATTTGTCGTCATCGCGGTTGATCGCGACTCCGGCCAAATCAAGTGGCAAACCCAAGTCCACGAAGCGATTCCTCATGAGGGCGCCCATTACACCGCCTCGCTGGCATCTGCGTCACCGTCGACCGACGGAAAATATGTTTACGCTTTTTTTGGAACCTACGGCCTGTACTGCCTGGATTTCGACGGCCATTTGATCTGGGAAAAATCCTTCGGCACCATGAACAGCAAACACGGACACGGCGAAGGAGCCTCACCGGTCGTGTTCGGAAATTCCGTGATCGTCAATTGGGACCACGAAGGCGACTCGTTCATCACATCGCTCGACAAAACCACCGGAAAAGAAATCTGGCGCGTCGATCGAAAAGAGGTGACTTCGTGGTCGTCGCCGATCGTCTACGATCACGCAGGCACGCCACAGGTCATTGTGGCCGGCACCAGTGCCGTACGCAGCTACGACCTGAAAACGGGCAAGGTGATCTGGCAATGCAGGGGACTTTCGGCCAACGTGGTCGCAACGCCGATTGCGCTACGACGGAATGGTCTACGTCGGCAGCAGCTACGATACCCGAGCGATGTTTGCGATCAATCTCGCCGGGGCCGAGGGCGACATCACGGGGACCGAGCAAGTCGTCTGGCATCGAGTCGAGCGAACTCCTTATGTTCCGTCGCCGTTGCTGTATCGCGGCTCGCTTTACTTCCTGCGGCATTACCAGGGGATTCTGTCGGTCGTGGATGCCAAAACGGGCGAGGAATCCATGGGACCGTTTCGGATCAACGGATTGCGAGACATTTACGCGTCTCCGGTGGCCGCCGACGGAAAGATCTTTATTACGGATCGAGACGGCACCACGATTGTGATTTCGCAACCCGATCTCCCCAAGCTGTTGTCGGTTAACCAACTGGACGATCAGTTCAGCGCTTCGATCGCCATGGCCGCGGCAGTGAGCTGTTCCTGCGGGGAGAAAATTTCCTGTATTGCGTCGCCAAGGGCCGGTGATTCGGTGATCGCTGCCTGCCTATTTTTCCGTTAGACAGCTGACATCGGACGGGTTATACTTTGGCCAACAGGGATTTGTAGCCGCTTGCAGCCTATATCTGCTAAAGAGCCGTCAACGATTCACGCCATCCGAGTGCGTGTCCATTGGTCGACCCGAGCCGTACGATTCGGTTGCTCACTTTCGGCTGAACTCCCCAATCCACTTTGCGGAGCGACGATGCCTACCCAGCAACAACCCATCAAAGGATTAAGTCGATTGTCTGACAACTCCAACCCATTGGCGGCGACGACGGCCAAAAAATTGACGGAATCCGATGCGACCAACAACGGCAAACCGACGCCTCGTACCGGGCTTTCGACGATTTCGGTTCATGCCGGCGAGGCCCATCAAAAACCGATCCATTCGATCACCGATCCGATTGTGATGGCGTCGACCTTTACGTTCGACAATACTCAATCGATCATCAATTTTCTGGAACAAGCGGAAGATCGTGGCGAGTACGGTCGGTATGGCGTACCCGGCGAAAAAGTCGTTGAACGAAAACTGGCGGCGCTCGAGGGAGCCGAAGAAGGCCTGTTGTTTTCCAGCGGCATGGCCGCGATCGTCGGATTGCTCAACGCCAAACTCTCGGCCGGTGACGAGATTATCTTCTTCGACGAATGTTATCACCGCAGTCGCGAATACTGCCGCAAACACCTTTCGAGATTCGGCGTGGTGACGCGGCAAGTCAAAACGGGTGACTACGACGCGATGGAGGCAGCCATCAACTCCAAGACGAAAATGCTGGTCAGCGAATCGCCGACGAATCCGCATTTGAGCATCATGGACCTGGAACGATTCGCAGCGATCGGGAGAAAGCATCACATTGATACGCTGATCGATGCGACGCTTGCGACCCCGTTCAATGTCCAGCCAATCGAATTTGGCGTCGATTTTGTGTTGCATTCGGCCACCAAGTACCTCGGCGGGCACAACGATCTGCTGGCCGGAGTGGTTCTGGGCAGTGCCGAAAAAATGGAATCCGTCCGTCAGCTGCGCGGCGTCATGGGGGCGGTCAATTCACCCCACAATTGCTATCTGCTGGAACGCGGATTGAAGACCCTGGAAATCCGGATGTTGCGGCACAACGAAAACGGCCAAGCCATAGCTGAATATCTGGAATCCCATCCGCGCGTCTCCCGCGTTCTGTATCCTGGCTTAACCTCGCATCCCTACCACGAAATTGCCATCGAAACGATGCGTGGGTTTGGCGGACTGGTCACATTTGAAATCAGGGACGCCGACTGGAAGCAAACCGCGGCGGTTATCGACGCAGTCAAAATGGCTCGAATCGCGCCCAGTCTCGGCGGGGTGGAAACGTTGATTGAACAGCCGATGGTGATGAGCTACTGGAATTACGCGCCCGAAGAACGCGCGCAATTCGGGATCACCGACAACATGATTCGTCTCGCCTGCGGAATCGAAAACGCCGAAGACATCATCGCTGATTTGGATCAAGCGTTAAGTCGGACTTAAATCCGTACGCGGCATCGTTCGGTTGAGCCAATGGCAACTCGTGCCCGCAGCAATCACCGTTTTATCGACGACGTTGCAGCGCATCGATTGCATCAGCGACTCGAGTTTTCGCATCCGATTTTTGTTGCTGCGTCAAACGACTTTCGATTTCTTTGACCGTTTGGTCGTAACTGAGAGTCGGCGTGTTGAGCAGGCCGTATTTCTTTTTCACCGACTGGGTTAGGCTCTCGCGTTGAATTTCAACCAGCTCTTCGGTTCGCGTGACAGTTCTCGATTGCCCGGGAACCACCAACTTAGCTCGCTCCGCGTACGTCGCCGGAACCTGCTCCCCCGTTGGGCGGGCAAGCATTTGGGTTTGGGGGCTGGGCTTTGTCGATTCCGAGAGGTAAACCGCCGGATCGTCGCCCAGTCGACAAACCTGACAACCGCAGTCACTGGCGTGTTGACGGCATTGGTGACAGGTACACCCCGGCTGGCCGCAACATTCACCAGCGCCATCGCGAATTCGCTGCTTCACGGCGTTGACATCAATTACCATGCCACGCAGCAAACCACGACGTAATGGAGCAGGGCTTTTGTGTTGCATTTTCCAGCAGATATAGGGCGAGTAGCGTTTACATTCCTCGTCGTCGCAATCTGAGAAAAGCCCTGCGTGCCCCGTCTGGTAGTTGAAGACCTTACCCTTGGTCCATGGATCGCTCGGCGAATATTGGACCGGACCGGAGAAAAAGTCTTTAAAGACGTTTTGCGCCCGACATTCCTGCAACGATAGCAGCGTCGAAATCGACAGGATACAAATGGTAATGGGCAGTCGCATGAACTTCTCCCGGCGAAATGATTCGCGAAACAGGACTTGTAACGATCGGTCATGGGGCTGTGGCGGCATTGGCTGAGATAGCCTGCCACGATCACCGCACCATCTAATTGTTCGACTTGCCAGAACCGCTGGTTCCCGAAATTCTGAATCAGCCAAAATAGACAGCGAATTCCCATTTTCTTATCAGCCTCTCTGAATCCGGAGAATCGTCACCAATTGCCAAAACCGTACAGTTTCCGGGCGACCGGCGGTTGATTGGGCCCCCGAAATACGGTTTCTCACGTGGGTAAAAGTGCCTTTTCGGCTGACCCAAAGCGGACTAAACTGTCCCGATTCCAATCGTTCATCTGCTGAATTCTCATGAGCCGTCTCAAAATTGGTGCTGTTTCCTACCTGAACACCAAACCGCTGGTCGAAGGCATGGCGGAACTCGCCCCGCAACACGACCTGATTCTTGATTTGCCCAGCCGACTGGCAGACCGGCTGGCAGCAGGTGATCTGGACGTGGCCCTGATTCCGATTGTGGAAGCCAACTCTCCTGATTACACGATCGTCTCAGATGCTTGCATCGGCTGTCGTGGCCCGGTTTGGAGCGTAAAACTGCTCAGCCGCGTGGCTCCGGAAAAGATCAAGACGCTGGCCCTGGACGAAGGTTCCCGAACCAGCTGTATTTTGGCTCAGGTAATCCTGGCCAAACGTTTTGGGGTTCTTCCCCAGACCCAAGCGTTGGACATCAATGCTGAGTGGCGCGAATCGGAAACAGATGCCGTGTTGATCATCGGCGACCGCTGCATGAAAGTCGATGACCGAGACTTTGAGTTCAGCTGGGATCTTGGCCAGCAATGGTTTGAGCTGACCGGTCTTCCCTTCGTGTTCGCAGTTTGGGCGGCGCGATCGACGGAGCATCTGGACGAGCTCGATTGGATCCTTTCGACGTCCCGAGATACCGGCCTGGAATCACTGGAACGAATTTCGGCCCGTCACGCCCAGGGCTATCATCTTTCCAATCAGGAATGCCTGAAGTACTTGCGCGATTACCTTCATTTCCATTTGGGTGCGGAAGAAAAAACTGGCCTGGAGCGGTTTTTCCAATACGCGTCCGAACTGTCTTTCATTCAAAACACGAACCTACAATTCCATGATTGCCCAACCGCATAACATTTCACGTCTGCTGGACAAAGCCGTCGCAGGGGAACGTCTGACTCCTGCCGAAGGCCTCGAGTTGACACGCTGCAATGACCTGGCCGCGCTGGGTTCGGCTGCCAATGCCGTCACTCGCCGACTCCATCCCGAACCGTATCGAACGTACAACATCGATCGAAACATCAACTACACCAACGTCTGTACGGCAGTCTGTGATTTCTGTGCTTTCTATCGAAGCCCAAAGTCGGACGAGGGATACGTGCTGGAGCGTTCAGAACTGCTGAAAAAAATCGAAGAGACGATTAAGCTTGGCGGCAACCAGATTCTGCTGCAGGGTGGACTGCATCCGAAGTTCAAACTCGATTGGTACGAGGAAATGCTGTCGGATATCAAACAGCATTTCCCCCAGCTCAACATCCACGGCTTCAGTCCGCCGGAGATTCATCACTTCACCAAAGTCAACCACTGCTCGCTGGAAGAAGTCCTCTCGCGATTGAAAGCGGCGGGATTGGGCAGCCTACCCGGTGGCGGAGCCGAGATTCTGGTCGATCGCGTCCGCAGTGAGATCACGCGCGGCAAAGTGATGACCGATGACTGGCTGAATGTCATGCGCGTCTGGCACCAGCTCGGCGGCCGCAGCAGTGCGACGATGATGTTCGGCCATGTCGAAACGACCGAAGAACGAATCGAGCACCTGGAACGCTTGCGACAACTGCAAGATGAAACGGGCGGATTCACGGCGTTCATCTGCTGGACCTTCCAACCGGACAACACCGACATGTCCGAGGTTCCACCGGCCGGTTCGTTCGAGTACCTGAAAATGCAGGCGATCTCACGACTGTACCTCGACAACATTGCCAACATCCAATCCAGCTGGGTGACGCAAGGACTGAAAATCGGCCAACTGTCGCTGGTTTACGGGGCCAACGACATGGGCAGTTTGATGATCGAAGAAAACGTGGTCGCCGAGGCCGGCACCGTCCACTATTTGACGCTGGATCAAATGCGGGATGCCATTTCTTCCTTGGGTTCCAGCCCCGACAGCGCAATGTGCACTACGAACTGTTCGATCAGCAACACGAACAGCAAGCGGTTGGACGCCAACCGGCAATGGGTGGAAGACCGGAAGCGGCAAGAGGGCCAGGTCTATCAGTTGGCCTAGGAGCACGGCTTAGTTGCCGATGATGGTTTTCGGTTCACTGGACACAGGAGTTTGCAGCGAAGCACGATCCATTGACTTTACAAGTCATTGATCAGGATTAACGACTCGAGGATTTCCTGCTTCACCTTTTCCCGCTCCAGGAACATCGTTGAGCCATCGGCAAACGCGATCGTCAGCCCGCCTTGCTCGATCAGCCTCAAGCTTTCGAACCAGTCGATCTCCCATCGTGAGATCCTCCGGCTTGGTCCAGGGAATTTCGGTGTCCGCTTCCAATAGCAACAACGAATTCGAAGCTCCGTCCCGGAAATCCGCGAATTTTCGTTCACCGGTGGTTCGGATAGCTGTATCCTCGCCCACGAATGAAGTGTAGTTCGTGGTCATTGAATGACTGGGAGCCGATGGATGGCGAAACACTGCGGGCATCTTCTCGAGCACCAACCTGTTTTGCGGGCTGTCCCATGGCTGGTCGAAATGATACTGATCGTAGAGCGACTGTTGTCCCTCGAGGTAGGGCAAGATCGCGACTCGCCAACTGTAGGGTGGATTGTCCGTACCGATCTGCATATTTTTTTCGTTTGGAAACCGATTGTAGACGTCAGCGTAATCGTGAATCGCCATGGCGAGCTTTCGCAGATTCTCCATCGACCCGCGGCGCACCCGACCGATGAGATTTTGATACCCGCCGGCAGTTTCAGCTCAGGCACGATTTGTTCCGCCAGCTCCGTCGCTGTTTCCCGCGTAAAATCTCCACTCAATGCAAAACGGGGCCCGGAAATCGGCTCAACGATACGCGGGGCGCTGAGCAGCTTGCCGTCGACGACGATCGCCATCAACTTGTTCACATTGCTCGTGGTTGCAATTCGCATTCGTTCACCGGCGGCTTCGGTGACCTGGACCAGCAAACCGAAATTACTTCCCGGTTGATCAACAACTTCTGCGGCAAGAATGTCTTCCGTTGAGAGCACCTTCTCTCCAAGCAACCACATCACCTCGCCGTCATACTTGAGCTCCCGTATTTCGACTGCATTCTTCAAAGCCTGGAAAGTCTGTTCTGACACGTCAGGTTTTTTATTCGCCACGAAGCATTCCAGCTGGGCTGTCGCGACTTTGGCGGATTCGATAATTTCGAACGCCTGTTTTTCAAACTTCGTTTCCGGCGAGTTCACCCGCTCCAGTCGCCAGAGCACCTGGGCATCATCCAAGGAGACCAGCGGCTGCTGCGGATCGAAATTAACCGCGAACTCCATCCGGCCATTTTCGAGAAACCGAACCAGTCCTGCCTGGTTGCCGTCCGGTCCGCTAATTAAGAAGCGCTGGTTGTTGCCGGATCGCGTCAACGAAATCTTGGCTCGCATCACCCCGTCTTCTTCAAAACGGAAGACTTCATTCCGAATAAACAGCAACGTCGTTTCTGGAAGATCCGTGGAAACAGTGCCGCCCAAGCGCTGCAGCACCATCCGCCAGACGCCGTTCATCCGAATTCGATCCTCGAGCAATTTTCGACCCGGATCGTGAAACTCGATTTGAGATTGCCAGGCCTGCCACTTGCGCGTCAAACATGCGCTGTTGCTCGTCCGGCGTGAGATCCAGGTAGATCAGTTTGGTGGAACCAATGGAATCCAGGGTCTGGACCCGTTTTTTGCTGGCAACAATCTGACTGACCAGCCCGGACTCCTGCAGTCTTTTTTTGTTGAATTCCGTCATCTTCCGCTTGGGCACCGCCACCACGTCATCGAAACTGCTCATCGGGGCCACGACGCTCTCGGTCGTCGGCGCAGTGGTTTATGCCAATTGTACCGATGGCCCCGAGGGGTTCATGGGCACCATCGGGCTCATCTTCGCCGCGATCGTGTTTGCCTTCCTGGCAGGCGTCAACTATTTCATCCACGACGGCACGGTGCCCTCGATGCAGCAGGGTGCCCAGTACAGCGCTGCTGCCGCTCAGGCCCCTGTCGCCCCCAGCGTCTGGCCGCTCGTGGCAGCTCTTCCGGGTCGCCGGCATGGTGGTCGGTGCCGTCAGCAAGCCGGTGGTTTTCCAAGTGGCTGTGGTCGTGCTTCTCGCCGCGATCGTCGAGTGGATGGTCCAGGGCTGGAGCGAGAGGGCCAGCGGCGACGCCACCTACAACGCCGGCGTCCGCAAACAAATGCTGCACCCCCTCGAGTTCCCGGTGCTGGCCGCTATCGGTCTTGCTGTCATCGTCTACACGTTCTCCCGGCTGATGCTCAACATCAGCGAGGGGGCGAGCCGTGTGGTGTTCATCGCCATCGCAACCCTCGTCCTCGCGGCTGCCTTCGTGCTCGCCAACAAGCGCCGCGCTAGCTGAACCACCTCGCCGGTTCCGGCCCAAGAAATTGGTCG
>CAVQPH010000003.1:0-1111933 GCA_963714685.1 Pirellulaceae bacterium
GCCACAACCAGGTCAGCTCCCACGATCCCGAAACCAACGAAACGGTTCGACCGCAAAGCGAAAAACAACAGCGAGTACTGGTCGTTGATGACTCACTGACAGCAAGAAAACGCTCGTCAAATTGCTGCGCCAATTCAATCTCTCGACGGTCGAAGCAGGCGACGGAATGGAAGCCATTGAGCGGTTGCAACGCGATTCGTTTGACCTGGTCTTTACCGATCTGGACATGCCCAGACTCGGCGGGATGGAGCTGATGTCCGATATTCAAAGCCGAAAATACAGCGAAGCACCCATCGTTGTCGTCAGCAGCCGAAACGATGAAACGTTCTGCGCCAAAGCAATGGACCTGGGTGCCGTGGACTACATTACCAAACCGGTCACAGAGAAGTCGATTCTCAAAGTGCTGGAAGATTTACAACTAGCCTCCGTAAACTAACCCTGAGGAAAATCCATGAAATCAAACCGCATCTTGATCATCGACGACAGCTCCACGATTCGACGGCTGTGCGACAACGAACTGAGTGGTGCCGGATACCAAGTCTTGATGGCAGCAACTGCCGAAGACGGCGTCACGATGGCACGTGCCGAAAAACCAGATTTGATCATTCTGGACCACCAGCTTCCCGGGACGACCGGATACGAAGTCTGTTGCCAACTCTTGCAAATGGAAGAGACAAAGAACATCCCGGTGGTGGCCAGTTCGACGTTGCGAAAAAAAGCGTACGCCGAATACCTCGACTGCGACAACGTCGTCGATATGCTGCCCAAACCCTACACACCGGAAGCCTTGATCGCGACCATTGAAAACGCCATCAACACCGCCCAGATGGTCGTCCAGTCCCAGTATGATGGATCGTCAGTTCCCGAAGTGATCAACGCGTTGGGGGACGCCGACCTATCGGGAGCTTTCGGGTGTTTTGGCTTGCGTGAATTAATGGATCTGCTGAACAATGGAGCCAAGCAGGGAGTCCTGGAGGTCGAATTTGATCGCGGGCGAGTTTATGTCTACGTGTCCAAGGGGAGAATCCAGGCGGTAACGGCCTCCGGCATCCACCCCGACGAAGTCGCCCGCTACATGCCTGAAGCCCTGGCCGAACTGGCCCCGGTGATCAAATTCACCGTCGCCGGAAGAAAGGGCTCGGAAGTTGACGGTCTGGTCGAACTGTTGAACAACAAGGTGCTTGATCCGCGGCTGTTGAAAAAACTGCTGCGTTTACAAGCCGCAGTCCTGCTTTCGTTTTGTTTTCAGGGTCGTCTGAAAAGCTTCCGCTTTGACCGAAATCAGTCGGCACCTTCCCTGTTTGAAAAACTGCCACTCGATGGCAGCCTGCTGTCGTTCCTTGTGGAAGCCGCCTTGATCTGCGACCTTGCCGAATTACCCCAACTGGAAGAAACCGATGGGTTTTCTCGCAAGCCCATTCGCGGCCAAAACCTCGACCGAGCTGGACTCTCAAGTCGACACATGAAACTGATGACGATCGTTACCGAACCAGCCACCGTTCAACAGATCGCGACAAAATTGAATTGGTCGCTGGAGGAGACTCGGCGCGTGCTGCACGGATTTGAAATGGCCGAACTGATTGAACGATGTTCCGTCGTCTCCACCACCAAAGTATTCGCGATGATTTCCGATCCGGGTGTCGCGGAACGGGTCGATTCGATCATTCAAAACAACGATGGGATTTCCGGAAAAGTCGTACACGATTTGATTGGACTGCGCCTGCTGCTTCGTCGTGATCGTCCCGATGCATTGGTACTTCAGCAGGACGCGTCGTTCGAATTCAGCGCGCTGAATCAACTGCTTGCGAACGGCCCCGGGATCCGGGTGATTGAACTTCGAAACGAGGCGGAATCCGGATTCGCAGCAAATTTATCCGAACAGGCAATCACACTGCCACTGGAGTTCGATCCCCATCAGTTGCTGGAATCTATGCTGAATCCCGGAACCGGTGCTGCGACGGCCGCCGCAGAATTCGTCGCAAATTAACGGAGCCTGACATCCGCCCGGTTCATCTACCGCAAATTTCAACACCCGTTTTAATCAAGAACCGCATCCATGCATCAATCAACTTTCCTTAATATCTCGAGCGATGGACAAGCCCCGACCAGCGTACCGTTAGAGCCCAATTCTCGTTTGTTTGCCGGCTCAGGTGCCAATTGCGGCTTGCATCTCGATAGCGTCGACGTTGCGACGATTCATTTCCTGGTTTCGACGGACGAAAATCAAAAGGTGCTGATCCAGGACTGGAACACCCATGGCGGAACGATGCTTAATGGCCGCCCGGTCGAAGGTGAAACCGAGTTTTGCGTTGGCGATAAATTGTCGGTTGGCCCCTACCAGATTGCCCTCTCCGTTTCCGCAGCATCTGAGCCGAATTGGCGAACGACGCCCGATTTGCCTCCCATCGCCGAGCCGGAACTGGGGGAGGTTCAAGAACATTCGCAACCCATCGAACCGGTGAACGAACCACAATCCGCTGGTGAGTCGTTGGCAGACCCTGAAGCGTTCAATGAAGAGACCGCTTCGCCGCAGCCCGCGGAATTCAGATACGCCATTGATATGACCGAAGACGATTGGCAACGCGATGAAGCGTTCGATCTTCCGTTGCCGGAATACGACGCGACTTCCGTGTCCGAGCAAGTCGACTTGCTCCAACTGGAAATTGAACAGCTCCATTCCGAATTGGCCCAGCGAGACGCCATGATTCGAGAAATGGAATCTGGATCGACCGCCGCTTGGGATTCCTCAACAGGTGATGACAATCACGATACGCTTCGACTGGTTAACCGGCTGGAAGAATTGCTGGATGAACTTAAGACTTCCGATTCGCGAGTCCAGGAATTGGAAGAACTCTTGAGGCTGTCCGACGAAGCCACCCAAGCCGAACAGGAAGAACGCCAGCAGCTGGAATCGTGGGTTTTGGAAATCGAGCAACGGGTCGAGCAAAAAGAAGCTTTGTCGGAGGCCGAATTCAGTCGGGTGGAAAAGAAATACGCAGAGCTGAAATCCGACCATGCCGTCGTACAGCGCCAACTCCGGCAATCGCTGGCGGCCAAACAGGATGCCGCTGGCGAAGCCGGCCAAAAACTGATCCTTGATCTCCGTGAACAGGTCGAGGAGCTCCAGTTCCGACTCACCGCTGCCCAGGAAGAACACAAGAAACTCCGTGCACAAAAAGAGCAGGATGAATCAGCCATTCGAGCTGAGCTGCAAAAATTGGAGCAGAGCTATCTCGAGTTACAGGTCGAAACATCACAGGAACGAGCCAAATTGGCGAGGGAACGGGAACAGCTGCAACGGATGCAGGACCAAGTTGAAAAGAAACTCAATACACAGGGTCTGGACAACGCCGATACCAAGATCCGAGCGATGCGCCAGCATCTCAATGAAGCCCGTCAACAGGAACAAGAGGCAAAACAACAGCGTTCACTGGGCGGTCGGATCGCAAAATTACTGAGCCTCTCTTAAACCTTTGATTCGCGATTTCAAACAGCGGGGCGCCACCGAACCGCGTTGCTCGCCGCTGTTGCCGAATCCAATTTGAAACAGAACTGCCACCTGCACGCTAATATTTGGAGTCAAGTAAATTGGACAACGTACTTATTGAACCGTATCCAACCTGCCACGGGAATGCGGTCCAACCAGATGAATCATTGGATCAAACGCTGATCGAAATCCGCTCGGGGCGTCGCCTTGAGAAAGTGGTTGCCAGTATCGAGAACTTCCTCAACGGACAAATCGATCGGCTCGACAAGGCGCTGGATGCCTGCCAGACCGCAGAAAAAAACGACAAGGTCCTGCAAAACGTGCTCGCAGAATTTGAAGCAGAAAAAAAACTTTGGGAACAACAAAAAGATGCTGAACTGATCAGAATCAAACAAGCTGGCGATCGCCTGGCCGATGGCTGGAAAGAACTGGAGCGGGAACGGCGGCGGCTGTTGGATCAACAAAACGGATAATTTTTTTCATCACATGACCTCCTATCCCTGATCTTCCTATGCAATTTGACCAAATCGTACTCGAATCGACCTCTTCGCCGTCCTCCGATGGAAATCGGGTCATCGCGCGTTCCAGCGATTTGGACGCGGAGATCGTTACCGAAATCCAAAAACACTGCCCCGGCCGCGGCGATCTGCTTTTGGGATGCGAAGAGAGCCTGGCCTTTTTCCCGGTCGGAATGAAACGGTATGCCATCGGAAGAAGTTGTATTGGGCCAGCAGATCGCCACTCAAGCGGAGGCCGGCCCATGATCAGCCGGGTGGTCGTTTTTAGTGGAGACCAATTGCACGGCTACCAGTCCAATGCGGCCCTGTTATTGCAGGTGCTGAATTCAACTGGCGTTTTGCATTTTACCTCGGTCGTCCGAAATCAACTTGCCCCCGTGGACATTCCGGATCGCACGTTTCTGCCAGCTCGGAGTTACGGAACTTTTGATCTGGAACGAGAATTTGAACGCTTGAGCCACGCACTCGACGTCCATCAGCGGGTTGCGATGGTTGGTTTAGCCGATCCGCTGGACTACCTGGCTGGCATCCTTGACCGCTTTCCTGAGCCAACACGCAGAGACCAAAGCTTCGCGATTGGAATGAAAATCGCAGAGCACCGGACCTTCACGATGCAGTTTTTTCACGAAACAGATCCTCAGCTCGATCGGGAGCTTGCCAGTCACCAACTAAGAACCATCTCATTTGTGCCGCGATACGCTAAAACCTGAATCGGTTCGGGCCGTTGATCGCCGCCGTTGAAATCCGCTATTTGCAGAAATAAATCAACGCCAGCCCCGTCGTCACCAACAGCAAAATCAGGGCCGCGTCCGGTTCGACCAACAGCACTCGTGACTCAACGCGATAAAGCTGACCGATGATCACCACGGATGTCACCAGGATTACGAACATGCAGGTCAGCAAATGAATGGTGTCGACCGATCCGACCAGTGAACCGGGATAGGCTGCATCCAGCGGTATCATTAGCAGCAGGTTAAACGTGTTACTGCCAAACACGTTTCCGATGGCAAGATCCATGGCACCCATCCGGACGGCCGCGATACAGGCGACCAACTCCGGCAGCGATGTTGCCAAAGCAATCATCGTTGTGCCAACAAACGTCTCACCCAGCCCCGAAAGCTTTGCAATCGTCTCGGCAGCGGAGGCCGAATAAGGCGCCGAAATAATGATCACCATCGAAGCGATCAAAAAACCAACGACCGAATGCACCACCGCTTTAGGGCTTCGTTCAGATTCCAGATGCTCGACCGGTGAATCGGCTGGAGGTTGCTGGTTGCCTTGCTGATCCCGATAAATCACCCGCAGACCCAGCGTATAGGTCACCAGTATCATCAGTGAAAACAGGCCGATGCCACCGACCTCGTACGAACCAAGTTGATTCCCGACCAGAATTCCGATACCGATGACGGCCGTCATCGCAATTGAATACAACGCCCGGCAACGCGAATTCAACCGATTGGCGGGAGAACATCACGCCGCGCGATGTGTGGGATAAATCGGCAATCGCGAGAATCCCCAGATTGAACAGACTGCTGCCCACCAAACCGCCGACTGCCATGTTCGGCAAGTCCAGTTTGATGATGGCCCAGTTGACCGACAGTTCGGGTAGCGAAGTGGCCCCCGCCAGGCAGATACTTCCCACCAGCAGATGGCCAATCCCGGTGGCCTTGGAAAACGCATCGGCAAAACGGGTCAGGGCGATTGCTGCGCCCACCACGACTGCCGAGGCAACGGCAAACTGGATGATGGCAGCAATCATGATGCGGCCCGTACGTGCTGTTCTGATTTTCGAAAAATAAGCCAACTCCAGACGATCTTCGCCAATTCAATCACCGTTGCCGGTCCCAGCGACAGCACGATCACCCGCGTCCAGATTGTCGCAGACATCGGGACCACATTGAAGACGCCTTGCAAAAGCGGGATGAACAGAACGCCCAACTGCAATAGTCCAGATCCGATGATCGCGACGAACAACCAGGAATTCGAAAACAACCCGAGTTGTGGAAGTGTATATCGATGGCTCCGGCAGACCAGCGCGAATGCCAACTGAGAAAACGAGCAGACAGCAAAGGCCGCCGTGCGCGCGGAATCGACGTTTTCCGGGTTACCTTCATAGACCCACCAGAATCCCAAGAGTGACACGACGGTCATCAGCGAACCATGGTAGAGAATCAACATCCCGGTGCGATAGTGAATGACCGGCTCACGAGGCCGACGTGGTGGCCGCTCCATGATGTCCGGTTCTGGCGGTTCGACTGCCAAGGCCAATGCAGGTAGCCCGTCGGTGACCAGGTTGATCCACAGGATCTGGATGGCCAACAGCGGAACTGGCCAGCCAATAATTGCCGCCCCCAGCATCAACAGAACTTCGCCCGCGTTACACGACAACAGGTAATGCACAAACTTCTGAATGTTGTCAAAAATTCCCCGGCCTTCTTTGACCGCGGCAACAATTGAGGCAAAATTGTCATCCGTCAGCACCATATCGGCTGCTTCCTTGGTGACATCGGTACCCGTGATGCCCATCGCAATTCCAATATCTGCCGCTTTGACCGCCGGCGCGTCATTGACACCATCGCCCGTCATGGCGACCACCTGGCCTCGCGATTTCCAAGCCTTCACGACGCGCATCTTGTGGGCTGCTGAGACCCTCGCATAAACCGAAAACTGATCAATTGATTGCTCCAACGCTTCATCCGTCATGGCATCGAGTTCAACACCGGTGACAGCGCGACTGTTGGCCGGAGCAATCCCCAACTCCATTCCGATGGCGATGGCCGTCTCCGGGTGATCGCCCGTAATCATGACGGGCCGAATCCCGGCAAGATTGCATTCATTGACGGCCAGTTTGACTTCTTCTCGCGGCGGATCAATCATTCCGACCAATCCGGCGAACACCAGGTCGTGCTCGACGTAACCACCGCCTTCCTGTTCGGGATCGTTGCGAAAAGCAAACCCGAGCACACGCAGTGCACGACCGGCCATATCAGAACTCTGCGCGAGGATTTCCTGTTTGCGTTGATCGGTCAGTGGAACCGCCTGGCCCTGGCGGAGTTCCGACTGACATTTTTCCAGCACCACTTCCGGAGCGCCTTTGTTGTACAACACGACTTTGCCATGGGCATCGCGCTCGATCACGGACATCGCTTTCCGTTCGGAATCGAAAGGAATCTCGAAAATCACCTTGCGCTGCGAGCCATCAAGATCGACGTGGCCTTTCATGGCCATCACGAGCAAGGCACCTTCGGTCGGGTCGCCGATCACGGACCAGTTATCCCCGGCCGGATCCGGCACCAGCGAAGCACTGTTACACCTCGCGGCAATCGTCAGCAATTGGGTCAGATCATCGCGCGACAATTCGGCCGGCGTTGCAGACTCGACCGGAACAAACTCTCCCTGGGGAACATAGCCTGTTCCGGTTACCTCATAGCACTGGTCAGCCTGGCAAAGGCTCCGGACCGTCATTTCATTACGAGTCAGTGTTCCGGTTTTATCGGAACAGATGATGGTGACTGAACCAAGCGTTTCCACGCTGGGGAGCTTGCGAATCAACGCATTGCGTTTGACCATCCGTTTCAGCCCGATCGCCAAAGCGATCGTCACAACGGCTGGCAACCCCTCGGGAACCGCGGCAACTGCGAGGCTGACCGCAATCAGTAGCGTATCCAGCAATGTCCCACCACGAAGATACTGCAACACAAAAATGATCGCGACGAAAACCAGGCAGATGCCCACCAGCAGACGCCCCAATTCCGCCAATCGTCGCTGCAGCGGCGTGGGTTCGGATTCCGTCCGACTGAGTAACTCCGCGATCCCGCCAAACTCCGTTCGCATTCCGGTTGCGGTCACCATTGCGGTTGCTTTGCCACTGGCGACCACCGTCCCCATGAAGATCATGTTGATTCGATCGCCAATCGAAACCTGAGCTTCCAAGCTAACCCCCGGATCCTTATTGACCGGGCTTGATTCTCCCGTCAAAGCGGCCTCCTGGACCGCAATCCCGAATCCTTCGATCAATCGGGCGTCCGCGGGAACTTTGTCGCCTGCCTCGAGCAACAGCAAATCCCCCGGCACCAGTTGACTGGCCGCGATGGAATGGGATTGACCATTACGTCGGACCTTGGCCATGGGCGAGGACATGGCTTTCAATGCAGACAATGCCCGTTCGGCACGTGATTCCTGCAAAAAACCCAACACGCCATTGAGCACAACAATCACCAAAATCGTGATCGTATCCGCCCATTCGCCCATCAGCCCCGCGATAACTGCGGCAATGATCAGGATCCAGATGATCAATCCACGAAACTGTGCCAGCAGTTTAATCCAGGCGGGAATCGGTTTGGCTTCCGCGATTTCATTGAGCCCGAATTTTGACTGGAGAGCAGGGATCGCCTGCTGGTCCAAACCGTTTTTCGCATCCGATTGCAGCGCCGATACGACGTCTTGAGACGGCATCGCGTAGGGCGTCAATTCGTGATCCTGACCGGTTGAGTCGTTCAAAATGTCGCGCCGCTGATCCTTCCCCATCAGGACGATTCGCCTTGCAGTTCTTCGACCCAGATATTTCGATAGCGAACCGGATTACCGTGGTCTTGTAGATGGATGTATCCCGGCTCTGGACCCTCGTTTAAAGGTGCGGCCGTCGTTTTGTTTGGCAGTTCGACTTTGTCGTGAATCGTTACTCCATTGTGCTTCACGGTCATCCAGGCGTTTTTGGTTTTCTTGTCACCCTCGAATTCGGCGGCGTGAAATTCCACGTCGTAGGTTTGCCATTGGAGCGGCGGATAACACATGTTCAGATCCGGCTTCTTGATCGAGTAGATGCCACCGCATTCGTTATTCTCGCCGCTCAGCCCGAATGAATCGAGCATTTGAACTTCGTAGCGGCCTTGCAGGTACAATCCGCTGTTCCCGCGTCCCTGGCCTCTTGCCTTGGGCTGATAGGGCAGCAGGAATTCAATATGTAAACGATGATTCTGAAATTTTCGTTTGCTGTTGGCACCCTGCATCAACAACCCATCGTTGGTGATGCCCGCAGGCTGGCCTTTTTTACCGACCCATTCCTTTGTGTCAGACCCGTCGAACAGCACGATTGCGGCTGGCGGAGGCTTGGCACCGAGCGTCTCACTTTCTCGGGTCACTCTCGGCAGCTTTCCCAGTTCCTGGCCCTCGCTGCTGGTAACAACTGCGACTCCATCGGAGATCGTGACCACGCCCGATTCGCCTTCGAGAATCAATTTTCCGTCAGTCAGCGTGACATCTTCGACCCTCATTGGAGCTTCTCGATCCCATCCGTCGCCTGGCAACCCACCCATATATCCGACCCCGGTAAACTTCCCGTCACCGAGAGCGATCACCTGAATTCCATATTTGAATTCGTTGCCATCGGCATGGAGCGTCCCCGAGTACTCGCCCTGGATGTTGTAATCCCGGTCCGTTTCCTGAGTCGGCAGCGCGTTGGCTGGAGCGGCAACGGCGAAACATAGGACGGCAAAGGTGAATGCACTGAACATGTTAATTCCTGAGGTCATAATTGAATTTCGATGGTCGCCATTTTCGATCAACCAGGCTGTCCCGTCAAATACCATCTGCTAGGATAATGGTCGTTAACCACCAGATTAATTTCCGGATGTTCGGTTTGGGTGAGCACGTGACCGAGGCAGACGAATTTAATGCCGAAACACTTCAACTGCTTCGCCGAATGCCAATCTTCGGTGGACTGAACGACGTCTCTCTGACGTTTATTCTGGAGAATTCAAACCGGGTCCGTCGAAGCGCTGGCCAGAATTTTTTTCGCGAAGGTGAGCAAGCGAATTCGTTGTTTGTGCTGGATTCCGGCTCTGTGATTGTCGAGAAAGACTGGAAAGGCGTACCCATTCCATTGCGTCGTTTGGCAGTCGGCGATTGTTTTGGCGAAATGGCGATTATCGATTTGCAAGCTCGATCCGCATCGGTGCGGGCCCAAACGGATTGCGAGGCGATCGAAATCACCAGCGAGACGCTGCACCGACTGCACCAACGGGACCTCGAGCAATACGCAATCCTGATGATGAATTTGGGCCGCGAGGTCAGTCGTCGGCTGCGCGAAGTCAGTGAGAGACTTTTCGCAATTGATCAGACACGGGCCCCTTAGTGGTGTTTTCCACCGCGACCCGTTCCGGTTCGCTTTCCTCCAGAACGTGATCGGTCAAGTAGGTGTAGTTATCACCGATGGCCTCAAAAAAGCTGCTCGCGGATTGCAATTGAGCTTCGGCCAAACTGCCCGTGCGACGTGCCTGCTCGATCAAGCTGGAAATCTCCTGTTTGATCGCCGCAAAATCGTGATGAACATGTTCCAAGACGTCCGACAGCGTTGAACCTTTGACAAATTCCCAAGTCGATTTGTCGCTGGGATCGCGAATCGTTGCGATATGGAATTTTCCCATCAGATTATGGTCGTCACTTAAGGCTTCCTGGTAGGCACCAATCAGGCAAATCGCGACATGGTACGGACTGCCATCAAGGCTGTGCAATGCCAGCGAATCCTCGTCGCCGAAATCGCCCACAAAACAATCGAGCTTGCCATCCGAGTCGCAGGTAATGTCACCGAGGACGCCGCGCACGGTCGGTCGTTCATTGAGTCGCTGGATTGGCACGACCGGGAACAGTTGCCCGATTGCCCACGCATCCGGCAGCGCCTGGAAGATCGAAAAATTGCCAAAATAAGTATCCGCCAGCAGATTTCTCAGCTGTTTCAAATCCCGCGGCACGAAATCAAGCTCACCCAGCAACGAGTTGATTCGCATACAAATCGACCAGCCCATCCGCTCGGCGTACGAACGATGCCAAATGTCCAGCATCCCATTGGTGAACATCTGGAGCGTCATTTCAATCATGCTCTGCGCGTCGTGAAAACTCTCCAGCAAGTTATTCTTGTTTAAATCGTTGTAGATTTCCTTCAGTTCACGAAGCGGTGGATAGCTATCGGGATCCACGGAATTTTCTTTATCGATGGCAGCGATTTCGGCGTCACTAGGTTTCACACTTAGAGACGTATCCGGTGCAGTGGAGTAGGAATCATCAATCCGCCCACCGATGTGGGTATTCGCGGTCCCAATTACCGGAACGACCAACAGGCTGTGATGGGCCACCAGCGCCCGACCGCTCTCAGAGTAAATATTCGGGTGCGGCGTTCCGGTGTCGTCGCAGACCATCTGGATTTGATAAATCACGTCGTTGGCGTATTCGCGCAACGTGTAATTCATGCTGGACTTTTCCTTGTTTCGATTGCCGGTGTAGTCGACCGCCAAGCCACCACCTACATCGATTGTTTTGATCGGCACGCCATATTCGATCAAGTCCACGTAAACGCGGGCGACCTCGATCAGCGCGTTTTTAATTTTGCGGACATCACTGATTTGGCTGCCCGGGTGAAAATGCAATAGCGATACACAGTCCAGATACTTTTCGGTGTCCAGCCGGTCAATCGCGACGGTCAACTCGGGAATCGAAAGCCCAAACTTGGATTTGGAACCGCTGGACGAACTCCAATGCCCTCCGCCTTTGGATGCCAGCTTGATCCGAATGCCCAGTTTGGGTCGGATTTCCATTTTCCTGGCCAAATCGAGGACCAGTTCAATTTCATTCGGCTTTTCAATCACGATCGTGACGTCGCGGCCCAGCTGCTTGGCACGCAACGCCATCTCGACGACGGTCGCATCCTTGAAGCCGTTACAGAGGATCGGCGTATCGGTTTTGGCCAATGCAATCACCGCCAACAACTCCGCTTTGCTGCCCGCCTCCATTCCGCCGCCATAGGGAAGACCTGCCTCGACGGCGGCTGACATCACCTCGAAATGCTGATTGACCTTAACCGGAAAAAACAGTCGGTAGCTGCCTTCAAACCCGTAACTGTTAATCGCGCTTTGAAACGCCTGGTTGATCTGGCTGGCTCGATGTCGAATAATACCGGGAAAACGCAGCAGGATCGGCGGCGTCATTCCATCGGAGCAAAAATGCTGAACGACGTCGGCGATTCGCAGGCCAGCGGCGTGACCAGCAGGTTCTTCTTCGTTAACGCCGGTCGGATCGGCTTTGACGTTCAGAAACCCTGCTTCGTCGATCCCGAAGTACTGTTGGCCCCAGCGGTCGAGATTGTAAAGTTCAGCGGCGTCGGAAACCGACCAGGGTCGTTCGGGTTGGTCTAGCATGGGCGTTGGAAGGCTCGAAAACCGTAGGTAGCTGGAATTTGAAAGTCACCGTTATCTCACAAACAGGAACTTGGGAGTGCGTTATATTAACGGCTGACCGGCTCGATTGGAATTGGTATTTAGGCCCCATCGTCGGCTTTAGAATCCGGTAATTGCCAGACAAGGTCCATGAGTAGACTCAAAGCACGCGTTGTATTTTACCCCACCCTTGGCTGGAACATGCTGCTGGGGCGGTGGCTGAAGGTCAGGAATTGGTGGGATCCGATTGCGCCGCTCGTGATTCTAGGTGCTTTCCCCTTTCCTCGAGATGTCCATTCCTTGCACGCCGCGGGTGTCAGGGGCGTAGTGAATACTTGCGAAGAATACGGAGGACCAGTTACGGAATATGAACGACTTGGTATTCAACAGTACCGCATGCCAACCGTGGACTTTACACATCCCAGCCTGAAAGATGTCTGCGGGGCGGTGCAGTTTATTGACCGGCACGTCGCCCAAGGGCATGGCGTTTACATTCACTGCAAAGCCGGCCGGGCGAGAAGTGGCACCGTGGCTATCTGCTGGCTGATCAAAAACCTTCAAATCAGTGCCGAGGAGGCTCAAGCGTTGCTGATCGAGAAACGTCCACATGTGAACCGGCAATTGGCAGATCGGCCGGTCGTCAAGCAATTTGCGCAGGAGTTTTTGACCGAGGCTTGATTCCCCTTGAATCAGATGCCAACTGGTCAATAATGGGCTGCAGGAATGGAATTCGACCAATGCCCTGAGCAATCACGGTCGATCGCATTGCAGCCACGACGCGTTCGCGGTCGATCAAACCAGCAGGAGACGTTCCACTGCCACGACCGACCCACACGAGACACTTATCAACTTCCACGCGACTCAAATTTCCCCGAGGGCTCGATACGTGACGAAAAGATATGCATTTACCCTGGTGGAGTTGTTGGTCGTCATCGCGGTCATCGGGGTCTTGATCGGGATGCTATTACCTTCCGTACAGATGGTTCGGGAGGCCGCCCGCCGGTCAGCCTGTGCCAACAACCTCAGGCAGTTGGGCTTGGCAATCCAGAATCACCACAGTTCGTACGACGCTTTGCCCGCAAGCATGATTTTGCCAAATGGGACGTTGCTGACCACCAACAACGGAGCTTGGTCCATTCACGGTCGTTTGCTGCCATTTCTGGATCAGGGAATCGCACAGGATCGAGTTGATTTGACGGTCGCCTGGGATGCGCAATTAACGTCGGGCGTGCCGACACTTCGCGTCGCCGTGTTTCAATGTCCCAGTGAGGCTCACGATCAGGTTCGCACCAAGAATGGCCAGCCGTTTGTCTATCCCCAGAATTACGGCTTTAACATGGGGACGTGGTTGGTGCACGACCCGCTCAACAGCCGTAAAGGTGACGGGCCATTCTACGTCAACAGTGAATTGACGATGTCCAAAATCAAAGACGGGACCAGCAGCACACTGTGTGCCGCGGAAGTGAAAGCGTTCACCAGTTATATTCGCAATACGGTCGACCCGGGTTCCACGCCCCCCAATTCTCCCAGCGCGTTTCAAGGGCTTGCCGGTCAACTGAAACTGGGGACCAGCCTGAATCAAAATACGGGGCACACCGAGTGGCCCGATGCCAGAGTTCACCATTCGGGAATCACGACAACCTTTCCGCCTAATACCTTCGTGCCCTACGATTACGATGGCACCACGTATGACATCGACTTCAATTCGATCCAGGAGGGCAAAAGCCTGACCCAACCGACTTACGCGGCCGTCACCGTGCGCAGCTATCATGCCGGTGGCCTGGTCAATGCCGTCATGCTCGACGGTTCGGTACATTCAATCAAAGACACCATCCAAATGTCCGTCTGGCGAGCGCTCGGAACAACCAACGGCGATGAACTGGTCGAAAACCTGTTCTGACTTGATGACGCGATCGCCAAGCAAAAACTGCATCCGTTACACGGCGTCGGCCAGGGCGCCGATCGGGAACTTGAGTGTGGTCAGGAAATTGAGGGGGCCTGGATGACCGAGCTTGATATCATCGCCTCGATCGAACTTTCCCAGGCCTCTTTGGCCGATCAAGGATACAACGCAGTACGTCCGCTTAACTCCTGCCTGATCTTCGACGCCGGCGGATCAACATCGCACCGGTGAACAGGATTCCAAGCGTTAGCGCTGAGGGCTCGGGGACGGTGGCGGTTAAGCCCCCCACCAGCACGGAGGAAACGCCACTCAACTCGAGCGGAAAAATCCCTTGATCGGTATAGCTGGCGTTGGACGAAGAGTCGGTCGTGCTAAAGGTGTAGTTTGGGGAATCCCTGAAAGTGCCGCTGACGTCATACCAGGAGTGAAATCCCGTTTCGCCCGAGGCGTACAATCCGTGACTGAAGCTGGAAGTCGGTCCGGTGTTCACCCAGCCGACAAGCGACGTTGGGTCCGCACCGGTTCCCTTGTAAATCATGTCGGTTTCGACATTGTATACCAGAAGATCTCCGTTTCGGTCGAATGCCAGTCCGTGGTCTCCAGTTCCAAGTCCATAACCCCCGATCAATGTATCAGGAATACCGTCTCCATTCGAATCCCGCCACAACTGATCGATTCCGTTGGTCCCATACATCGCGTCGCCCGGCCGATAAGCTAAATCGCGCAGTCCGGTCGGGGCGTTGCCAATGAAGGTTGCGACGGCGTTCGATGATGATTGACGCTGTAGACCGCCGAGTTGGCCGACAATACAGCCGCAACCAATGTCGACCCCACCGCACCGTTCCACTCCAGTCCGGTCACATCAGACAATGGCGTTCCCCCGGTGTCGGTAATCACTCCGACCACACCCGGGTCCGTGCGGCTGGAACTGGGGGTGTTGGTCCAACCGCCGGGGTCATAAAAATCGTAGACGATCAATTGGTCTCCACCGGTCCCATAGTTTTCGTCTGCCAACAGATTAGTGGCATACATAAACTTTTGTTGAGCCAACAATGTCTGAGAAAACGAAACAACCAGGATCACGATCAGAATTTGCAATGCGTTTTTCACAATTTGTCTCCCTGCATTTCTTCGAAAAAATCGCTTGGCCACCTGCACAAATTCAAGTATCCGTGCGTGGGTGGAATGCCAGCAAAAATCAGGCCGCGATAAGCCGGAGAAGCAATGAAGTCGCAATTGGGTGCCCTAAACCGCGATCAGACGTTCCGACTGTTGAGGTTCAGCACACACCTGTGCGATTCCAGAACATCTTGAATCGAGATATTTGCAGGCTCTCCACGGCGATGGCGATGAATGAGACTGATAGACGAGTGCGTCGCAAAGGTTTAGTTTTAGACTTAGCCGTTTCGGCACTCGACGCGGCTGAACCACCTAACAAACTGATCGAGACTGCAAACATGCATCTTAAAATTGACAAAACACCAACAGCAGCAAACAAATTTTCCCATCCCCAACAATTTTTCCTTCGCCAACAATTCAATCGCTTGACTCGCCGGGCGAACAACCCTGGTGGTTCATCAACCAAGGTGACTTTTTTGATCAATCCATTAAAGTTCGCAGTTCTGCTATCAGCGACTCTCTCGTTGACCGGTTGTGGAACCAACGAAAATTCCCAATTAAAATTAGCGTCGCCTGAGGCATGCCTGAGCGGATTTACCGCGGCGATCAAGCAACAGAATTGGCCACTCGCCTTTCGTCACATGTCATCCGACGCCCAAAACAAGAACCTCGGCATGCTGCTGGGAATCGCACAGATTAATTCAACCCAGGGTGAACAAAAAGATCTGTTTGAGCAACTCCTTGAGAGTCATCGAATCGATCCGCAACTCTGGTACCGACAAAAAGAAGCGCTCGCAGGCGTTGAAATGGATTCCGAGGTAGGCCGCGAAAAATTACGAACGTTTTATCAAAACATCTTCAAACCAGTCAAGTCTCGGGGCAACTTAATGAAAGACCTCGAACAACATTGCCTTCAGATTCTTCGATCAAGGGAGATGATCGGCCAAGCGGAAACTCGATTGCCCAACATCAACTATTTCGTCGATGCCGTGTTTGGCGAAATGAAAATTGAGAATGACCATGCCTACGTCGAATTCGAGACTCGAAACGCAATCAACCAGCCTGTCTTCTCGTATTTAGGATTTGAACGCCAAAACAACGGCTGGCTGGTGGCGGCTGATTACCCGACTCCCAAAGACCTTGGCTTGGAGTAATGGATGCCCGTCGAACGGACTGTTGCCTGCGCGAAGACTGGCTCCGGATGAAAGCGGGAAATGGGCGTTGGCCGCGCTTGATTGGGATTCTCCGCCAATCGCCAGAGCCTGCTTCATCGTCGGCAGAAGTAGAACCTGCCGACGACGGAACCTAAACTAGCCTCAATGGGTGCCAGTACGCGGCAGGACCTGCTTCAACTCGATCGGCTCCCGCTCTTCCACGGGCAATTCGAGCCGGGCATCATCCGCGAGTAGACGTTTCCTCAACGTTGCATACGGGACGTCCTGGACACAGGTCTGCGCGTCGATGGCCTGGGCAGCGGCCGTCGCAGCAGCCTGGCCAAGGCACATATAAACCGGCTCCATGCGAATACTTCCGAAAGCGATGTGGGTGGACGAGAGCGACCAGGGAACAAGCAGATTGGCGCACACTTCACGCGGCGGGACGATGGCCCGATAAGAGATCGGGTACGGCCCCTTGTCGCGGAGCGGTTTCTGAATGTCGCCCTCGTTCTTGACAAGACCATCGTGCACGAGCCGCTGAACGTTGTGCGAGTCCATCGTATAGGCCCCCATGGCGATGGAATCGTTGATGGGTTCCTCGTTACGGCAATGAGCCTCGGTCATGACGAACGGCGACGACATCCGCCGCGCCTCACGTACGTAGAGATTGTACGGAACACCGCTGTTGTCCGTAAATTCATCTTTGGCCAATCCCCACTTCGACCACTTGCGGCGAGTGGATTCGGGCACCCGCGGATGATTCTGGATTGTCCAAATCAGGCCGAGTTGCCAGTACGCGTGGCTGTCGGCAAGCGCATCACGCTGTTTGTGTGTCAGCGTCGCCCAGTTCCAAGGCTTACCATTTTCGTCGATCCCATAGTTCATTCCGATGTAGTCCATCGAAACTCCGCTGGCGTTGTTGGAATCGGTTTTGCGATTGGGGATCGTTGAGGTCTTGAAGTACTGCGTGGTCTTTCCGCTCTCGGCAGCACGAAGCACAATTTCGAAATCAGCTTCGTCGTAGTTTTCGGGCCGCTCAATGGCGATTCGATTCTCGGCAAGATCGGTCAGACAAAGTCGGTAGCAGTAAGCCTGAAAACGGTGATCGCCGGTGCCGAGTGCCGTCTTCGAGGCGTCAGGATTGGGATTGGTGATACCGCGAATTAGGCCAGCATCGCGATTGCCTGGAATCACATAAGGATCGATTTTAACCGTGATCTGGTTTCCGTGGTTGGTACCGGTAAAGCCATTGTGGGTTTCACCAAATTCGTCGTTCGATTCGCGGCCCATCCGGAACGGAACACCTGCCGCCGCCATCAGGTCGCCTTCGTATGAAGCGTCGATGAACATCTTCCCCGCGATGGTCGTGCCGTCTTCCAGCCGGAGATGTGTGATCATCGTTCCGCGTCGGGCAATGCCCTGAGCCTGGTCGATGCGACCTTCCACAATCTTGACCCCGGCCTCGGCAGCCATGTCCTTGAATATTTTTTCGGCAACCTTCGGCTCGAACACGCTGGCCAGTTTTGTGGACGAATCGAAAGCGGGCGCGCCCTGGCCGCGCGTCGGAAACTTGGTTCGCTGCTGATGGATCCAGGCCGAGTCATCCTGATAGTGTTCGTAGACGCGCTGATAGAACTCGCGGGCCAGGCCACCGAGGATGGCCCTGTTACCGATGTCGGTCCAGCCAAGGCCGGAGGACGTGAGACCGCCGAGATGGCCGTGATAGTTCGAGACAAGAACGACTGCTTTGCCCATCCGGGCGCCCTGTACGGCGGCGGTGACTCCACCCGCACCGTCGCCATAGACGACGATGTCGGCCGTGAGTTCGTCGCCGCTCGCTGATCCAGCCGCACCGTTGGCGTTTCCGGCTATCGTGTGCCGCAGATAAGCCAGCTCGCCGGGCTGATTTACTTTAGCATTGCCAGGATGATTTGCTGCGTTCGCATTAAATCCATTGAGCACCGATAACGCGGCCACAACGAAGGCAGTCACTAATTGATTCATTGATTATTTTCATCCAATTTGAGGGGACTCCTACGCGGCCCAGCCTCGAACAGGCCAGAACTTGCAAGCCACTGCAGAACGGCGTCTGGCCAGCGACTCATTCACAATAATTTACAAACATTGCGTGGTCTTTCACATGTCTGGTGGCATCATCGGTCGAGAGCCAATTCGCCAGACGCGGGTTTGGTTTCGATCATCCCACCAGAAATCGGGCAAAGACCGATACCTCGCAAGATTAGTTCTTGAATCATGTTGATCAGATGATGCATGGGCCGACCAAACCGACCCAGTCTCCAGACAACCTGGGACAAAATCGTCTGGAGCAAGAGGCGTTTTCAACAAACCTACCTGATTGCCAAAAAAGCAGTTGGGACAGCGCATCGATACCCGACGAAGTTGGGGGGGTGCCATGTTTCCGTTTCTTGCCGCTGCCGACCATTGGCGTAAGCTGGTCGCCGCTAATTAAGTTGACTGAATCGCCGTGTTAATTCCGAAAGGCGATACCACCAGACCGATTTAGCTCGCTCAATGCCGGCTTTCGTTTTTTTTTGATTCGCGGTCTGTTGAAAAAACCTAGGGTTCCAAAGGAGTCTGATCGGGAGCCGCTACACAGGGCCATGAAAGAGTTTTGACGATGCTACGCGTACCCTATGCAACCTGCCGTCGCGATGGAGCGATTGTTCCACTATTTGCCATCCTCCTGCCAGTGCTGATGATTTTCTGTGGAATTGCCATCAATCTGGCCTACATGCAAAAGGTCTCTACCGAACTCAAGGTGGCAACCGATTGCGCCGCGCACGCAGCCGGCCGTGCGATGAGCATCCACCAAAACACCGAAGCCGCAATCGAAACTGCCCGATCCGTCTCTCAAATCAACCTCGTTGCCGGACAGAAAATCAAACTCTCCTCCGGTGAACAAAACAGTTCAGCCGCGGGCGAAGACCAAATCGAAATCGCGTTCGGGAGGTCGATTCGAGGGAACAATGGACGCGGCCGATATAACTATAATCAGGTCAATCGAAGCGCGGTCGATGCGGGTTCCGAGCGAGCCAACAGCGTGGCCGTCACCGCAACCGTCGATGTGCCACTGGTCTTTCAGGTCATGGACAAAGACTATTTTGGCGGGCACATGTCTCGCTTCAAAGTGCAGCGGCGTTCGATCGCCACGCAGATTGATCGCGATATCGCTTTGGTGCTTGATCGTTCAGGATCGATGCTTTATTTCAAAGACGATGCTGGTCTGACGGACACACTTTATGATCTCTACCAGACGTTTGACACCTACACGACGCCGGGATACTACAAATACGGTTATTGGAAAAAGAAAAAGAAGAAATGGCTGTGGCAAGGCTACTATCGTACGGAAGATGCCAGTTCTTCCTGGATGATACGTGATCCCAACGATCGGTTTTGGGTCCCCGAAGAAACGCGGATGGAACGACGAATCAGCTGGACCGAATATTCCAATGCCACCGCGTATCTCTATGACCGAACGTACACGGACAATGTGATCTACCAGCTTGAACGACTTGAGAATCCGAGCCATACCCTGGGAGAGACTTTTTCCAGCAACGAGCATGAGCAGTTGCAATCGGACAAATCTCAATTTGTTCGGGACTGGAAATACGTCAACTCAAGAGCCGCCAGACACAGTCGATGGTATTTCCTGGAACTGGGAGTCGAAGCCTTCCTCGACGTCCTCGAAGCAACCGACGCTGAGGAATATTGCTCGCTGGTTACGTTCAATGATTCCTCACGCCTGGATTTCCATCTCAAATCGACTTACGAGCCCATTCGGGGCAAAGTCAACTCGATCCAACCCTACGGCGGCACCGCCATCGGCGATGGCATCGTGGAAGGCTTGGATCCGATCGTCAACGGCGAACGCAATCGGCCATTTGCAGCGAAAACAATCGTTGTACTGACTGACGGGGAGAACAACGCGGGCGCAGACCCGCTCGACGCGGCGACGCAAGTCACTTCGGAACACATGGTCACCATCCACACGGTTACTTTCTCCGTCGGCGCCGATCAGGAGGCCATGGAAGCCGTTTCGGAAAGAGGCTACGGTCGGCACTATCACGCCGATGACGGCGAAGGGCTGGTTGAGATCTTCGAGGAGATTGCCAACAACTTGCCAACAATCTTGACGGAATAACCGTTTCACGAAGGCAGGAAGCCGCTTGCCGCTGTGCTGAAAGGGTAATGATCAAGCTGGATCTGAACGTGGCCCCAACGGCAGTCCGATCCTCGACAGCCAGTTCGGCAAAACCACGCGGCAGCCGGTCGAAGCTCTGGGCCGTTGATCAGCGGGGTCGCTTCAGCGGATCAATTCTGGGAGCCGGCTGTCGTTTCCACTGTCGGTATCTCGGCACGGCAAAAGCTCGAAGAATTGCGTTTCTCCAATTCGAACTCGCCAACTCACTACCGAATTCGATTTTGGATTGAACCAAGACGACCGGTCACCATCCGGCATCCAGAAACAGAAATATTGGGGTTACTGCACCCCTTTCCCCAACGAGCTGGGGAAACCTTCGTGTCTCTTTGATCAAATTATTTGCAATCCGTGCAGCGACAAAATAGAATCCGCGGACTGCTCCCTTTTTCCATTTGTTCTCAGACACTTGCTTTTCCGAGGACCTCCAAAATCCAGTTGACATCGTCAAAGCAAGCGGCTGGTTTTCGGACCACAAACTCTGGCTGCCGAAAAACCGTCCGCTTAAACTGAACGTTCGTCGACTGCTAACGAACTTGAAAGAGGCTCAAAAACAAGTTCCCGAGTCGATGCTTGATTGGACAGCAGGCAATAGAGATAACGAAGTTACTCGGCGTTACGCTGGGCACGATCATCTACTTTCATGAGCCTCAACTGGTTGATGTGCTGTTTCTTTTCAAACTTTTCGTAATCCATAAACACGAATTGAGGTGTCCCCATGTTCCTGGATCGATTTCTCGAACAAATTCGCAACGCAGAAACCAGATACTCTGAACACCACGCACAGCGCGAACAACGGAAAACTGAAATCGAACACATTGATGAGGGGAGACTGGACGAGGTTGACTTCAGTGTGCTCGATGAAGGTTCGCGAATCTCCAATCGGATGGCGCTCTATGCCGAGTCCGCTGAATCCCTGGTTCGCGGAGCAGTACTGCCCAGAGTCTCGCCCCAGGAAGTGATTCTGGAACGGATCATTAAAACGAACGAATTGATGAGTTCGGCATTTCTGATCGAAGGTGCACGCGTTTGCCGTTCGGTCGGACGGGTCGTCATCCGGGGAACAACGGGAACCGTCCTGGGGTATGGCACCGGTTCGCTCGTATCACCCAGATTGATCATGACCAACAATCACGTTCTGGAAGATCGCGAATCGGCCCGAAACAGCACCATCCAATTTGATTTCCTAGAACTGCTGGATGGCACCCAGACGAATCTCGTCGAGTATTCGCTTGCCCCAGATGAATTTTTCATGACCGACAGTGCATTGGATTTTACGCTCGTCGCGGTCGACAAGATCGCGATCCATGGCGAATCACTAGAACTTCGGGGCTGGTCGCCGCTGCTGGAAGAATCCGGGAAAGTGGTCGTAGGAGAGCGGGTTAATATTATTCAACATCCCGGTGGCCAGCGGCAACAATTGGCTTTACGCCAAAACCGAATTGTGGACGTCGTCGGAGACTTCCTGCACTACGAGGCGGACACGCAGCAAGGCTCTTCGGGCTCACCGGTCGCCAATGATGCCTGGCAGTTGGCCGCGTTGCACCATGCGGGTGTTCCCAACCGCGACGAACAGGGACGAATCCTGCTGTTGTCAGGCGTTCCCTGGGATCGCAGTCGCGATACGATTGGACAGATTGCCTGGAAAGCCAATGAAGGCGCGAGGATCAGCAAAATCATTGAGCATGTCCGGAGCCGAGAAACGGAATTGTCGGAAATTCAACAATCCATGTTCGCCGATGCCTTTACCTCCCCTCCACCATTTCCCGATCTGGAAGAACGGAAACATTCCGAGCCGGCCCCCGCACTGCCAACCCAAAAACTCCGGATCGATGAAGCGGGTCGCCTGGTTTATACGATTCCCGTCGAGGTGGCCGTGGGAATTCCAGATGCAGGGCGACTGCTTGCCCCGCCCCAACCCAAGGCACCCGTCAAACCAACCATCGCACCGTCACTCGACAGCCGCAGCTCGACCGGCATCAACGAGGAAGACCTGCAAAACGCCCAGGCCGCGTACCGGGCACATGAAACCGACCTCTATTACGACGAAGCGGCGGACCTGGGTGATATCGAAGACTACTACGCAGGAATTGCGGAAGACGAGTTTCTTGTGGGCCAGCCTTTATTTGACGCCCTGCACTCGCTGCTCAAGGAAACCCACGTTACGGTGCTGTCTTACAAACAAGCTCGCTTGGAGCATCTGTATCCCTGGGTTGATCTTCGGCCCGACAGAAAACTGAACAGCATCTACTCCGGTGAAGGATTCGATGTCACTGAAGTCATTCGCCGGGATTTGGAGATCGAAGCACTCCACGAGGCCATGTTGGCGAGGTTCATCCGGTCGGAATCCGGCAGGCGCCCGGAAATGCTCGAGGCGTTTCTGGAATCGCTAGAGGCCTCGTCTCCATTCAATTGCGAGCATGTGGTGCCCCAGTCATGGTTTGCCAAAAAACAACCGATGAAAGCCGACCTCCATCACCTTTTTACCTGCGAATCTGATTGCAACAGCTTCCGCGGAAATATTCCTTATTTTCAGTTCCCACCCGTCGTAGAAGCGGTCCGCCCCAAGTGTGGTCGGCGCGAGACGAGCGACCGGAAGTTCGAACCGACGGCCGGAAAAGGCCCCGTGGCTCGCGCGACATTGTATTTCCTGATCCGTTACTCGGGCCTGATCGGCGACGAAGCCCGCGAACTCCAATCGGAACGATTGCCCATTCTGCTGCAATGGCACGCCGATGAACCGGTCACCGTTTACGAACAACATCGGAACGCGGCGATCCGGGCAAGCCAGGGTAATCGCAACCCGTTGATTGACTTCCCCGAGTGGGCCGAACACATCGACTTCACCGCTGGTTTCGGTGGCTGAATTCCAGCCGTCAAAGTTTGATGTGCTGCCAACCGCCGTGCACAAACCGCGCGCCAACCAACACACTGCGCACCGCCAAATCAATGGCCATCGCGTACCACGCACCTTCGACGCCCAGGCCGATTCCCGTGATCGCAAACGAAGTCCAGGGGATCTCGATTGATTCGAAAGCCAACCAGGCGGCCAACGGTATGCGAATCGCGAAAAATCCGAATCCGGTGATCAAGAACGGCCAAACCGTGTCCCCGGCGCCCCGAAACGCACCGCTGACGATAATGACGATCGCCAGGCAAGGCATTGCCAAAGCAATAATCCTCAGTAAATCGCCGGTTTGCGCCGTCGTCGGGTCCGCGTAATCGCCCGTAAAAAAACAGGCAATTTCGGTCCCGCAGAAATACAATGCCAGTCCACCACTACACATGATGATCATGCCGATCCCCGTACAAAGGCGAACGCTGGAGACGGCACGCTTCGGTAACCGAGCCCCCAGGAATTGACCAGCCATCGTGGCGGCGGCAACTTGAAACGCGGCGCCCGGCAGAAAGGTGCAGGCTTCAATCTGAACCGCCAATCCATGCGCTGCCGCCGAAGCCTTGCCCATGCTGTTAATCAAAGCCAGGAACAGTAGTTGGCAGAACAGCAATGTTCCAATATCGAATCCGCCAGGCAACCCAATCCGAAACAGCTTCGCCAGGATCTCAAAGTCAGGCTTCATCGAAACAAATCTCAGTTTCAAACCGGCTCGACCCACAACCAAAATCGTCAGGATTAATGCCCCGCCCACCGCGTACCCACTGGCCGTCCCAATCGCGATCCCTTTCCAACCAATTGGCTCCCAAGGCCCCCAGCCTGTCACCAACATCGTACTGACCAGAATATTGACAAAGACCACCGCGAATTTGGCAACGAAGCCGGACAGCGTATCGCCGGCACCGCGCAAACAAGCCGCTCCGACCTGCGAACACATGATCAGCGGGATCAACGGCGTGACGATCACCAGGTACTCAAGCGCAAAATCGGCCGCGTCGCCAGTCAGTTGCATCGTGTCAATAAACAACTCGCCGTAAAACCAGGTAATCGTCGTCAGCCCAGCCGCAACGAAACCGGCTACCAGATAGGCCTGATTGGCAGTCCGGTTTGCCTTGCCGTGATCGCCGGCTCCCGTCCAACGTGCAATCAATGCGGTCGCACCGATCGCCACCGTCGCAAACAGGCTGGGCACCAACCACATGACGTAAGCCATCAAACCCATCGCTGCTTTGGTGGCATCACCGTCGTCGGAAAAAAAATGCCCGGCCAGCCACCAATCCGTCCAGGTCACCATCAGCACCAGAAATTCTTCGGCCAGCGCAGGGATCGCCAATCGCAGCATCGGCCGCCAATCGGAAAGTGAATTCGAGACGGTAAATGTTTTCACGAACCGTGGTTTCCCTGAACAAAATTAATCACTTGGCAGCAGCCCGTTAAGCCCGTTTAATGGCCGGCAAAACCCTGTTAGCCAGCGATTTTCTGAAAATGCCGCGGTTTCACCCAAAAAGCCCCTTTGGCAGCCTTCCCCAGCGTTGTAGCCTATGCCCCCATGAGCTGAGGTGAAAGACCGCACGGCCCAGTCGTTTTTCAACAACATCTCGACTCGTAAAATCCAGACGAATGCATGGCCCAAGGCCTTGGTCAGGATGATTCCGAACGGCGTCAACGGAGACGCTGTCGACGTAAGTAGACAGGACTCGAAATTAAGATGAGCCAAAAATCGCTGCCTTGTATTCTTCATGTTTTAATTTTCGGACTATTGGCATTCGGCGTCAGCTCGGTTGGCTGCCGCGGCCAAACCAAAAACCAGCCAGAGCTTACCTGGCGACTATGTTGGCGGCGAATCCCATACGGTCGCCGCAAACCTCTCACCTGACCAACGTTTGAGAAAATCACTCAAGATGGCGAAGTCCGGTGAATTGGAGGCCGCGTTCGAGTTTGCAAAAGAAACGAAACAGCTCGCGGCTGCCCAACGCCTGTTCCACGTCCATTACATTGACACGCTGGTAAAGCTGTCCGATACGGATGACAAAAAAACCAAAATCGCCATTCTTAACGAAGCAATTATCACGACCAACGAACTGCGGCAGCTGAGCCTTTACAACGGATCAGGTGATGCCGAAACGGCTTATCACTTTATGGTCGCCGTGGGTAATCTTGCCGATCATACCGTCGGGATTCACAAGCCATCCGCCTCGCAGCTAAAAACCTTTCAGGGGTCGATCGCACGCAAGTTGAACACCAATCCGATGTTCCCAGCGGATGCGAAAGAAAGCTTGGCCGACGCTGTGATCGCACTTGCCGAAGCCCACGCCCTCAAAGGGGAACAGGAACTGGCGATGGAAGCCGTCTCGGAAGCCTTCGGTTTGGGATTCTGCGAATTCGACGAACTGGCCGCCAACGAGATTTTCTCCGAACTGGAAGATCCAGCCAGGTTTCAACAACATTTAAAACAACTGAAACAGGCATACCTGGTCAAAGTCCAGAACTGGAGCGAGCAGGTAATCCGCAATTTTCAGCCGTTCGCTTTTCAATTCACGGTCGACGATATCGAAGGCGGCGACCTGACCAGTCGTGAGTTTTCCGACAGCGTGCTGGTGGTCGATTTCTGGGCCACCTGGTGTGCCCCGTGCCGAAAAGGGATCCCGCATTTCATCGAACTGCAAAAACGGTTGGGTCATCAAGGCGTTCAGGTCGTTGGGATTTCGATGGATTCGCCAGATGATCCGACGAGCAGCCTGGAAACGGTCCGGAATTTCGTCGAGGACAACGAGTTCACCTACCCGTGCGGTTTGGGCTCGAGTTCCATTGCCAGACAGGTCCCGGGCGAAATGAAGTTGCCAACCACCCTGTTCATCGACCGACAGGGCAATGTGCGATATATCGCAACGGGGTATCTCGATTATGCGAAACTGGAAGCACTTGCCAAAACCCTGGCGGACGAAGAGCAGCACGTGAATACCGGCATGGATCATTAAGCGACTCGTGACCCTCTCGCGACGACGTTGAATTCATTCCCGGTTTTCACGGCCATGAAATCTTGACGCCGACTGGTCAAGGCTTTTCGAAACCGGCTACAATCAGGCGGGCTTTCGCAATTGGTTTCACTCTGCAAAGGATGACCTATGTACCGGACTGTGTTCGTTGGATTGGCCCTGATCGGTTGCTTTTCATCTCCCAGGCTCACCGGTGCAGACGACTGGAACCAATGGTTGGGGGCCAATCGAAATGGGACCTGGTCCGAAACTGGTACGCTGACGAAATTCCCGGCCGAAGGTCCCAAAATCCTGTGGCGAGCCCCTGTGCAAAATGGCTACGCCGGGCCTGCCGTCGCAGCTGGCAGGGTCTTCGTCGCTGACTACGTGAGAACCGCCGGCGATGCGACGCCCAATCCAGGAAAACTAAGCGAATTGAAAGGCACCGAGCGAATTCAGTGCCTCGACGCAGCATCCGGGAAACAACTCTGGATTCACGAGTACCCTTGCGATTACAAGATCTCCTATCCCAATGGCCCACGTGCCACACCGACGGTCGACGGCGACCGCGTCTATACACTTGGCGCCGAAGGTCAGCTGAATTGCCTGCAGACCAAGGACGGGGCGGTCGTCTGGTCGAAGGATCTTAAACAGGAATACCGCATGGAGTCCGCACCTTACTGGGGCTTTGCGGCCCATCCGCTGGTCGACGGTGATACGTTGTATCTGGTTGTCGGCGGTGCGGGGAGCGTGGCGGTGGCACTGGATAAATTGACCGGGAAAGAAAAATGGCGGGCGTTAAGTGCGTCTTCTCCCGGTTATTGCCCGCCTACCATGATCGAAGCCGGTGGGACCCAGCAACTGATTATCTGGCACCCCGAATCACTCAACAGTTTGAACCCCGACAACGGAGAAGTTTACTGGTCGTTCCCGTTGAAACCGGCCTATGAAATGTCAATCATTGCTCCGGTCCAATACGGCGACCTGCTGTACGCACCGGCACTGCAAGGCACCTCAATTCTGCTTAAGCTTGATCCGCAGCAGCCCAAAGCGACCGAGGTCTGGCAGGGCAAAGGCGTTTTTCCCGATCACAATCCGCCGCTGGTGGTGGACGGCTTCATTTATGGCATCGATGTCAAAGGACAATTGCGATGCATCAATCTGGAGTCGGGCGATCGAATTTGGGAATCGCTGGCGACTGCCCCCAACGGCCGACCGGCCAGTTCAACAACCGGGTTCATTGTCAAGAACAACGATCACTATTACATCATGACCGAGCAAGGCGAATTGCTGATCGCCAAACTTTCGCCTGCCGCGGATGGTTACCAGGAACTGGGAAGAGCAAAAATTCTCGAGCCAACGGCGGTCACGGGCAATCGCAAGGTTGTTTGGAGTCACCCGGCATTTGCCAATCAGTGCATGTTCGCCCGAAACGACAAAGAAATCGTTTGTGTTTCTTTGGCCGAGTAGGCGAACCGGGGTGCGGAATCCGATTGCGATTCGATCTGCCTGATTCTCTCGACAACAAAGATCGTCAGGCAACGCATCCAGCTAACGGTAACAGACGAATGTTGCAAAATTGAACCATTTCAACAGCAGTTCGGTACGCTCGAATCCGGCCTCCCGCAGCAAGTTCAGGTTTTCGTCGATCGTCAGCGGTACCAGCACATTCTCCAACGCATCTCGTTTGCGGGAGATCTCCAGCTCGCTGTATCCCTGTCGTCGCTTGAATTCGAAGTAGAGTTCGACCAGCGCGTCGTCCATCGCGGGCTGAGCGTGCATGACTTTTTCGCTGACCAGCAGGAACCCAGCTGGTTTGAGCGAACGGTGAATTCGCGTCAATAGATCCAGCCGTTTTTCCACAGCGATAAACTGCAACGTGTAGTTCATCAACACAATGGAAGCCTCGGTGACCGGATAATCTTGCACGTCCGCCTGGGTTGTTCGAATCTGTCGTTCCAAACCAAACGCCGCGATCTTTTCGGTACATTTTTTCAACATCGCCGAGGAATTATCGATGCCAGTTAATTGCAGGTTGCGACCGGGCAGTGAACGGGCCAGGTGGATCAGTGAAGTGCCGGTCGAGCAACCAAGATCGACCACCTGGATCGGATCGTGATCGAGCAAATCCGCCAACACCGGGATGCTGCGCTGAACATCGGCGTATAGCGGGATACTCCGCGAGATCATATCATCAAAGACCCGAGCGACGTTTTCATCAAACGAAAACTCTCCCGGCAACGGATTGATTTTGCTGAACAAGCGATCGACTTGAGCCACTTGGATCCCGATTTTAAAAAATTGACGCGTGAAGGAATGATCGTCTGGCAACGCCCCGACATTATCGAACAATTGTTGCCGAATGTCGATTTGGTTGAAATCCAGAAGCTCCGCGCCGCGGAAGAGCCTCGATTCCGACTGGAAAAATTCGACTTGATCGCTGCAGCGATCGCCAAACTGCCGTCCCTGGAGCAGCTGGGTCGGCGAATCGACCGCAATCTGGCCGGCGACCACGTCACGATCGGTTCGCGCGACGACCTCTCGGATCAACAGTTCGAACGTTTGCGACAGGCCGTGATCTCGCTTCGCCCTTGGAGAAAAGGTCCATTTCGGCTGTTCGGATTGGAGATTGACTCGGAATGGCGGTCCAATTGGAAGTGGGACCGCATCGCCCCGGCTTTGGGTGATTTGCGCAGTCGCCGGATTTTGGACGTCGGCTGTGGCAACGGTTATTACATGTTTCGCGCCGCGGCCCAGGAACCCGCTTTGGTATTGGGACTCGATCCTTCGGTGCCGTTCTACTATGCGTTCGAATTGATCCAGCGTTTCCTGCAGGACGATCGCCTGCAATACGAACGATTGGGAGCCGAGGATTTGTCCGTGTTCGATCAGGCGTTCGACATCGCCTTGTGCATGGGCGTGCTGTACCATCGCTTCAGCCCGATTGAGATCCTGAAGAACCTCAAACAATCACTCCGCGTTGGCGGAATTGCAATCGTCGAATCCCAGACCATCCCGGGCGATGGAACATTGGCGTTGTTTCCGGAAGATCGCTATGCCAAAGCCCGCAACGTATTTTTCGTGCCAACCAAAGATTGCCTGGTGAATTGGGTCAAGCGGGCCGGATTCAAATCGGTGGAGATCATCTCCCATACCAAGGTCACTCCCGCCGAACAGCGAGCGACCGAATTCATGAGCTTCGAGAGCCTGGTGGATTTCCTCGATCCCCATGATGACGCGAAAACCGTCGAAGGTTACCCCGCGCCGTACCGTACCGTCGTACGTGGCGAAAGAAAGTATCTGTAAACCGGCGTTCGAATCGACAACCGCAGCGGATTCAACCGCTGCTCATTCATAGCGCAGGGCGTCGATCGGGTCGAGCTTGCTTGCTCGCCGCGCCGGGTAGAACCCAAAGAACACGCCGACCGCGGCCGCGAACAGGAAAGCAACAATCGCGGCCGGAATGGAAACGATGATAGGCCATTCGGTGCCCGTCGAAAACGAATTGATCAGCGTCGTGATCCCAACCGATGCACCGATCCCCAATGCAAAACCAATCAATCCACCGATACAGGACAACAACACCGATTCGACCAGGAACTGCATCAGAATATCGCGCGACCGCGCACCGACGGCCATCCGAATCCCGATTTCACGGGTCCGTTCGGTGACCGAAACGAGCATGATATTCATGATGCCGACGCCGCCAACCAGCAACGAGATGCCTGCGATCGAGGCCAGCATCAACGTCATGATTCCGGTAATCATGCCCAGCATATCCGCGATCTCGGTGGTGGTTTGGACCTGGAAATCTGCTTGCTGCCCCGGATTGATATTGTGGCGATCCAGCAACAGATTCTTGATTTCACTGGAAGCCATCCCCATTTTTTCCGGTGAAACCGCGGATGAAATGATCGCATTGACGTCGTCGAAACTGGAACCGTTCAGCGTCCTTCGCACCGTCGTGTATGGCATCAGCATCACGCTATCCTGGTCATTTCCCATCATGTTGGCACCCTTGTCCTCCAGCACGCCGATGATCGTGAATGGCTTGTTGTTGACGCGGATTTTTTCGTTGAGCGGATTCGCGGTTTGAAACAACTTGGTGACCACCGTTTTGCCAATCACGCAGACGCGCTCGGCTTTGTCGATGTGCGACTGGTCGAAAAAGGTACCGTATTTCATCGGCCAGTTGCGGACCAGCAGATAGTCTTCGCCAACACCAAACATCTCGTTCGGACTGACGTTCAAATTCCCATAAACGACTTGTCCGCCCGTTCCGACCAGGGGCGACGAAGCAAAAACCGATGGGCATTCGTTACCGATTGCCTGCGAGTCTTTGGAGGTCAGCGTGTTGATGATGCCTTGGCGGACGCCTCCCCGCCTTCGTTGAGCCGGCGAGATGACGATCACGTTGGTTCCGAACGACTGCAACTCCCCGCGCACCAGGGCACTGGCACTTTGGCCAATCGAAACCATCGTGGTGACCGCGGCGATCCCGATCACCACGCCCAACACCGTCAATCCGGCTCGCATCTTGTTTTTGGCCAATGCGCGGAGCGCGATGCCGAGTGTGGTCAAAATCCCCATGATTACTGCTCGCCCTTGGCTTTCTGGCCTGTGACCAACTCGGTGCCGACTTCCAGATCGCCAGAAACGAGTTCGGAAAACTGATTATCACTGATTCCGATCTGAACTTCGATGGCTCTCAACAACTCGCCGTCCAGCGTCCAGACATGTCGCTTTTTTGCTTTCTTGCCGGCCTCGACGCGTTCGTTCGCCGCGATCGCGGTCTCCGATTCCGTCGCAGTATCGACTTCGAGTGCGAAATTGGAACCTTCCAGGATTGGGTGATCTTCCGGACGGACGAATTTCTTGTCCGGGGGATAAAACCTCAACGCCGATTTGGGAATCTTGATCACGTTCTCCCGTTTCCGTACCTGAAACGAAAGATCGGCCGTCATACCCGGCAACAGTTTCAGATCGGGATTCGGTGAGCCGACGATCACCGGATAAGTCACAACATTTTGCGTCTCGGCCGAACTGAACCGGACTTCCTCAATCAGCCCTTCAAACAGATCATCGGGATAGGCCGTCACCGTAAAGCTGACCGGTTGCTGACTGTCGGCGGCCTCACGGATCAGGCCGATTTCCGACTCATCGACATCGGCAAAGACGTGCATTTTGTCTCGCATCCCGACCCCGACCACAAACATCTCCGGTGTCTGGAACTGGGCCGCCAACGTCTGACCGGGTTCGACCTTCCGGTCAATGATCATGCCGTCTTCCGGCGATTTGATTTCACAGTAAGCCAGATTCTGTTTCGAGTTGGACAACGTTGCTTCGGCTTGTTCGATCGACGCCTCCGCGATTAACAGCTGGGCCTCCAGTGAGATTCGACCGAATTTGACCTGATCCATTTCGGCTTGGGCAATGAAATCCTCATTTTGCTTGCGTAGCGCGATGGCTCGTGCTTCGTCATTGATCGCTTGTTGAAGCAACGCTTTGACCCGCTCGACCTCCGCTTTTCGGGTATTCAGGATCGCCTCGTCGCGGGAGACGTTGGCCGCGAACAGACGCGGATCGATCGTGGCCAGAACCTCGTCTTTCTTGACCTCCTGATTGAATTCAACAAACAGCTCATCAATCGGGCCGGAAACGAACGAGCCAACCTGGACCGATTTAGTTGGCTTCACCGTTCCGGTCGCGTTGACAACCTGCGTGATGGTGCCCGATTCGACCTTCGTCGTTCGCCAGCGAGGTTTGTTTCGTTCGGCAATTTTCTTGGCAATCACCGGATAGGTCGCCATCCCGATGCCTGTCAGGATCGCCATCACGATCAGAAGTTTGATAAAGAATTTGAGCATTTTGCGAGCGGCAGGATTGGAAATTAGGCTGCTGGTGGAAAGGGACAGGTTGGTTGCGTGGGAAATTCACGACCGTTTGTCATTCTAAACCAGTTGGCTGGCAATCTCGTCCTCCGATCGGCTGACATCGCAAAAAACATGTCGAAAAACCGTCTGCTTAACCAGACACTCCCGGTTGCTGTTAAAATACGAAGCGATCACCAGGCATCGCGATGGGCCGTTTCGGCTGCATCATTTCAAGTAGGAAGGACGAATAATCCATGCTCAACAAACAACCGACTTGCTGGCTGGCCGTGGTCATGCCGTTGATTTTGATCGCCTCATCAACGGTTGTTGGTGCTGCAGCGGATCGTGGTGAGCAGCGTTTGAAATCGAATCCAGGGAACATCAAGAACGTGTTGTTTCTGGTTTCCGACGATCTCAAAGCGAGCGTGCTCGGTTGCTACGGTGACCCGATGTGCAAGACCCCGAACCTCGACCGCCTCGCGAAACAGGGGGTCCTGTTTCGGCGTGCCTATTGCCAAGCCATGTGGTGTGCACCCTCACGGCAGTCTTTCATGTTCAGCCGCTATCAAGGCACCGGCCCGGTAAATCTGGGCCAGGCCTTTCGCGAAAATGGTTGGTACACCGCACGAGTCGGAAAAATCTATCACATGCGTGTCCCCGGCGACATCATCGCGGGCACCAACGGAAACGATGTCGCCGCTTCCTGGACCGAGCGGTTTAACTCGCCCGGCCTGGAAGCCCATACTCCAGGTGACTACGCCTGCCTGAATCTGAATGTGTTCACAACCGAATTGGCAAATCGTGAATCGACGAAAATGAAACACCGGATGTTTGTGACGGTCCAATACGATGGCGACGGCTCGGATCAAGCCGATCACAAGTCGGCCAGCAAAGCGATCGAACTGCTGAATCAACATCAAAACGAACCTTTCTTCTTGGCCGTTGGTTTGGTTCGCCCCCATTATCCCATGGTGGCTCCTCGCAATTTTTTTGAACCCTACCCTTGGCAGTCCATCCCGCTGCCGATCGTCCCCGCCGGCGATTTGGACGACATCCCCCAACCCGGGTTGGCTGGCACGCGTAGCGACAAGAACGAAATTGGAAATTACCCGAACAATCAAAAAAAGATGTGGCAAGGTTACTACGCGTCCACGGCTTTTATGGACGCCCAGGTGGGTCGGATCCTTGATGAACTGGATCGCTTAGGATTGCGAGACACCACCGCTGTGGTGTTCTGCAGCGATCATGGCTATCACCTCGGTGAGCACCTGTTTTGGCAGAAGTCGAATCTCCACGAAGAAGTGACCCGTGTCCCGTTGATTATTTCCGCTCCGGGATTCCAGCCGGGGATTACTGATTCCCTGGTCGAGTTGGTCGATATGTTCCCGACACTATGTGAACTATCCGGGTTGGAAATCCCCGATTCGGTGCAAGGCAAAAGCTTGGTGCCGATTCTGAAAAACCCGTTGGCAAAAGTGCGGGATTCGGCGTTCTATGCCCATAACGGAACCGGGATCCGCACGAATCAATGGGCCTACATGCGGTACAACGATGATTCCAGAGAATTGTACGACATGCAAGCCGACCCAAAACAGTTCACCAATTTGGCCACGCGGACAGAATACCAATCCGTGGTCAAAGAACTGGATGCCACACTTTCAAAACGAATGTCCGATGCCGACTGGAATCAGGCCAAACGCAGGAAATGAGGTTTCGGGTTCGACGGTTTGGATGCTGGCAGTGGGTTACGACATTTACGCCGTTGCGGATATAATTCCGAGATGGCCGAACCTGACCCTACGCCCGAACCTTCAACTGACGATCTCGCGGACACGTCGGCCGATCGGGTTGCCGAAAACAAACCAGCAAATTCTACCCAACCGCTGACTCCGTTTCAGCAGGCCGCTGGCAAGGTCCGTACCTTTCCGCAGTCGCCTGGCGTCTATTTGATGAAAAACGACGCGGGCGTGGTGATTTATGTCGGCAAAGCCACCAACCTGCGTTCCCGCGCCGGCAGCTACTTTCTCAAAGCCGCCGCCGAAGAACAGCGGACCGCAGAATGGATCCATCAGATCGCCGACGTCGATTTCATGGAATGCGAAAGCGAGGTTGACGCGCTGTTGGTGGAATCCCGTTTGATCAAGGACATCCAGCCACAGCACAACAAGATACTCAAAGATGACAAGACGTTTCCTTACCTGCAGATTACGACCTACGAGGATTTTCCCAGGGTTGAGATCACGCGCGAACCGGCGACGTCGGGTGTCAAGCTTTACGGTCCCTTTGCCAGTGCCGGCAGTCTTCGCGGTGCTGTTCAGGTCCTCCAACGGATCTTTAAATTTAGAACCTGCTCATTGGACATCGACGCCAACGATGACCGTTGGCGCTGGTTCCGACCTTGTTTGTTGGCCAGCATTAAACAATGTACGGCGCCCTGCGCATTGCGGGTGTCCAAGGAAGACTATCGCAAAGACATCAAAAAGTTACAGATGTTCCTCGCGGGAAACAAGAAACGCCTGCTGAAACAGATGCAAAACGAAATGCTGGACGCTTCCAAGGAGCTGGATTTCGAAAAAGCGGCCAAACTGCGAGACGAAATCCAGATGCTGGAATCGCTCGATGATCGCGGTGAACTGGATACCCATGTCCAACCGGAAGTCTTTCACATCGATCCGAAAAAAGGCCTGGCCGGTTTGAAGCAGGTTTTGAAGCTCAAAGAAACACCACGCTCCATCGAAGGTGTCGACATCGCCCACCTCGGCGGCGGTGAGACGGTGGCGAGCCTGGTCAAATTTATCGACGGGCTGCCTTTCAAGCCAGGTTATCGACGGTTCAAAATCAAAAACGTCAAAGGCATCGATGATTTCCGAAGCATCCATGAAGTTGTTTCGCGACGGTTTAAACGCCTCTACGACGAACAGGACGTGTTCCCGGATATCCTGCTGATCGACGGCGGCAAGGGACAACTCAGCAGTGCCGTCGCCGCATTCGAGGCTTTGGGAATCGACCCACCCGTGTTGATTTCGATCGCGAAAAAGAACGAGGAGATCTATCGCCCCGGCGAATCCGAACCCATCCGGTTAAGCCGGCACGCTTACTCACTGAGATTGCTGCAGTACGTTCGGGATGAAGCCCACCGTTTTGCCCAACACTATCATCATATTTTGCGGGACAAGTCGCAGTTTGGGTGAGGTTTGGTTTTCAGGGTCCAGAGTTCAGGATTCTGCGGTTTATTTCAAGAACCCTGGGTTTCGGTCCTGGGACCTTTCCCAATTCCGTAGCGGATGTTTCCAGCCTGTCTTGCAACATCCACGCCGGAGAGGCTGCCCAGCCTGTCGGGCCAGGAAAAGACAGACGGGAAACCTATCCTGCGTTACGATTCGGGCACAACTTTCCCCAACGCCGCCAAGGCTTGATCGATTTCACCCCGCACCTCGGCATCCGCTTCGATGCCATTTCTTGCCTCCAATCGTGGAGTCGCCAAAGTTGCTGGATGACGGCCCAAGGCCCAGGCCGCTGCGCCACGAACGAGCGGCTCGTTGTCGTGGAGCCCCAGGGTTAGCGCCGGCAGATTTGCTTCGTCCGGCCGATTGCCCAATACGATTGCCGCGTTTCGCAAAATACCACGCCGCTTGGGCCGCCACAGTGGCGTCTTGCGAAATCGGGCTCGAAACGATTCATCGGTCAGGGAAAACAGTTGCCGCAAATCAATCGGGTTGTGATCGGCAAGAGGATCGAACATCGGCTCGGACCCGACGGGAGCCTTGCGATTCCACGGACAGACCTCCTGGCAAATATCACAACCCAACAACCAGTCTCCCATCGGCTCACGTAACTCGATCGGAATCTGGCTGCGATGTTCGATCGTCAGATAACTGATACAGCGGGTGGCATCGAGCACACCCGGCTGCGGAAATGCGTCCGTGGGACACGCGTCGAGACAAGCCGTACAGGTGCCGCAATGATCGGCCGTAAAGGCGGCATCGTATTCCAGTTCCGTGTTGACCAGCAGAGCCGCAAGCAAGAACCAACTGCCCTGTTGCCGATTGATCAACATCGTATTTTTGGCCGACCATCCGATACCAGCAAGTTGTGCGAACTCGCGCTCAAGCAATGGCGCGGTATCGACAACGCCGCGAACCTGGATCGCTGCCGACAACGACATCGCATGCTGTTTCAAGGCCTTCAAACGGCCGTGGATCAAATCGTGATAGTCTCCCGATCCCCAAGCGTATCGCGCGATTCGCCCTGCCCCCGGCTGCGCGGCAACCGGTAATGCCGTCTGGTAATTCATCCCCAACATCAGAATGCTCACCACACCCTCCATGACGTGTTGTGGATGCTGATATGCGGATTTGCGATCGGCCAGGTAGCTCATTTCGCCCGCGAATCCGGCATCCAACCAATCCGAGAAACTGCGCGAAACCAACCGGCGAAATGGCGGGACAACTGCCAACGAGTTCGAATCCCAACCGGTTGGCTTCGGCCTTTAACGATTGTGTCAGCTCTGACGGATTCATAGGTTTGTTTTATTGCCGAAATCTGACGGAGACATTTGACTTAGTGACTTGCGTCACCCGGCTGGCTGTTTATGGTGGAATGAAAGGCAGATATTTCTACTCTGCCAGGACTCCCTGCTTCACCCGCTTCCTTTCGAATTCCAAACAACGCCCCAACAAGACTTGCTCCCCAGAAAGGCTATTCCATGAAACGTTTACTTCTTCTTGCCGCCGCAATCGCGGTCGTAACGTTCGTCACTGAAACCCAGGTATCGGCACAAGGCTATCTCAACGGCTACGAGTTTGGTACCGGTATCGCGGCCAGCGATTTTTACCGGCGTCCTAACCGTCCCGTCTTCGGCGGCTACGGGTTCGGGGCATTCCGAAATTTTGACCGGGTGCGAACCGTTGTCCGCGACGAATCACAACCCTATTTTGCGGTCAATCCACCGATCTACTACAGTCATCCTGTCAAACGACCTTATGGAATCAGCCCGTTTCCTGCTCCGTCAGGGATCGTGCCGGTAGAAATGTCCTACCCGATCCCGATGCCTGTCTCCCAGAAAAACCCATTCTACAATCCAGAAGTTGAACCTGTTTCGGACGAAGTCGCCCCGGCAGAGCCAAAATCAGACAACAAGGTCACCTGGATCGAGAACCCCCACTTCGATCCCACCACGAATTGGGCCTTGACCAGCCGCTAAATCCGAGCTGGAAACTGGATTGGAAACGATCTTCAGTCTCGATGATAGGGGCAGAAGACTGAAGAAGGGACGTCACCTCCGGGTGACGTCTTTTTTTATTTCAGTTTTCAGGGTTCAGGTTTTTTTTACGGTTCAGAGCTGTCCGGTTTAAGGTTTTGAGTTCAGCGTTTGGATTTGCGAACCGAGGGTTTCTTCTGCCGGGCTGAAAGCTCACTCGTGCCGCGCAAGCGGAATGAACGCTTCCGCGAGTCTCCTCCGGACAGGGCGGACAACTACTGGGCTACAAAACAACCGCCAACAACATCGTTGGCCCGCCGTCGGTCGCGTCCCGGACGGCAGGCCTGACTTTCAGCCGCCAACCGCAAAACCTTGCCCAACGCCGTCACGGACGTGCCGGACCAGGAAAGCCTGCACTTCACCGCCTCTTCAACCCGAACCTCCCAGCTTGTCACCATCCGCTGATTCCTCCGCCTTGCTATCGCCCTGTTTGCCAGCATTGTCAAAGTTTGTCGGATATTTGGTCTGTATGGATTAAACTTCCGCCGCGTGATTAGACGATCTCACAAGCAGTCGAAATTGGATTCCGACGCCACCGTATTATTTGTAGGAACACTTCAAGTGGCACATCAAAAGAAACAAAAGGGAAGTATCATGCGTCGGTTTATTGCTACGACGATGTTGGCAGTGGCATTATCTTCGAGCGTTGGCTGCTTCGTTCCAATTTATGATGCCGATCCGGCAGTCCGAGCCAAACAGTTGATTTATACATCCGAGAACTTGCGAGCCATCCGGGACGAATGGCATCGCTTCTGGTTCCTCGATATGCCCGACCAAATGACTCCAATCCGGACCCACGGCGGCATTTTGTAATCGCCCGTTTGACGATCCAACGAAAGCCGATTTGGTGCTTGCCAAATCGGTTTTTTTCTGCGTTGATGCGTTTGCGCGGTCATGCCGAAGGATCGTTGCGGTTCGATCCACGCATCCCACGCATCCCTCACTCGGGTACGTTGGCGACTGAATCGAGGATTCTCGTTTCGTAACGTTCCAACCAGTTCCCCTGAATCTTGATCAAGCGTCGGTAGAGCCAGATGACCAGACTGAATTCGACCATCGAAGCCAGCAAATAAAACGGTTCCAGGTTCAATTTTAGCAGCGTACCGGAAACCGCTTCGACTCCTGCCAGCAGCAGGGCAGGAAAGCAGAGCACGGCCGAGAGCAGCAGCGCGAACATGGTGGCGAAAATCGTTGAGGCCTTGATTTGAGCCGGCTTCATCGTACCGCGGGCAATGCCGAACGGAAAGAAGATCGACATCATGTTTCCCAGCAGGCAGATCAGCAGGATCGTCGTCGGCAACTGGATCAACGAAGCAGCCAACTGGCTTACCTTCATCGGATTGGTGAACTGAAAAATTGCCAACAGCGTCAAACACAAACCGGCACTGAACGGCAACACGGACAGGTTCTTGCCAATCAGGATATCGCGGCGTGATAAGGGTGACAGAACGTAGGCCCGAAAGCCGCCCCGGTCCGTGCCGAATAAATTAAACACGATTTGGCTCATTCCAAACATCGTGACCAGATACAGCAGGATTGGGATAAACGGTCGAGACCATTCGGGTGATTCAATTTTTCCCAGTGTGATCAGCATCGAGCCAAAGATCACGGCGATGATCATCGGCACCAGCAAAGCCATTTTTGTTTCGGGTGCCCTGGAGAGCGAACGAAACGAGCCCAACGTCACCGCGGATTGATGCTCCGAAACCAGCGGCAATTTACGCAACAAAAAATTCCGACCGACAGCCCCCGCGGCGCGTGCCGTCCGCTTGGTCCTCGGCTTACCGGACTCGACTCCCGTGTACATTCGCAAGGTCGTCCGATACGTCAAATACAGGCTGGCGCAACCCATCCATGTCATCCCGGCCAGGGCCATCCAGACCGGAAAATAATTTTGGCGTTCCAACGAAAAAACCGCGTATGGCAACCAACCGGGCGGAAAAACCAGGTCAACGGCCTGGGCAATTTCACCGATGATCTCCAGCCCAGCGTTTCGCCTGGCAATTCGACGGGACTCCCGATCCTCGGTCAACCGTTCTTCCAGTTCAACCAGCCGATCCGAGCGTTCCTGTTCACTGATTTTGCCGGCTTCGACCTCCGCGGTCAGTCGAGATCCCAGGTTTAATCGCTGGTCGGCTTCCAGTTGTTCCTCACGTTCCCGGCGGCTGGAACCCACCCGATCCTGTCGCATGGTAATCGCGTTGGGAATCTGCGAGATCAAGACGATGCCCATCGTCAGCACGACCAGAATCGTACCCCGGCGTCGTTTGTTCTCCATCAGCCGGGCCAACCAGCCACGAAACTGATAGGTGATGGTTGTCATAAAAAACAGAAACGCGATCAGCAGTAAGGGGACCAACAGCATCACGGGCCCCCGCACGACAATCATGGCGATCGACAATCCAGCCAGCATGGGCACGAACATCACGACCGCTGTATTGATGTAGGAGCTGGTGTAATTCAAAAAGAATGCCTCGCGCAGCGAGATCGGTAAATGCAGTAATTTATCCAGCGACAAATATTCGACTTGTTGGAGTTCCACCAGCAAGCCGATCAGCCAGACGCACAAGAACAGTGCGATCACGATATTCCAGACAATCAACTGATGAGCCGGCGTCGCTTGCGGCAGCAACACGATCCCCGCGACCAGTGCCACGAAAAACATCGTAAAAGAAGTCGAGAGCGCGAAGACCACCAGCAGGATCGAAAACACGGCGTTGGCCGAGCCCGCCTTACGAATCTGGTTTCGACTTAGCTGAAACCGGAGTTTCAACAGTGCTTTCAGATGCTCAACATTCACGAGTCCGCTTCCTCGGCCGGGGTGGTCGACGCCGGAGGAGGGTTGACTGCCAGCGGCGGCAACAGGCTGGCATCGGATCCGGAAGCCGGCATGGGACCGGGATTTGCAGATTCGTCATCCGGCGGCTGAGAACCGGTCGCTTCCACAGGGCCACCCAACCAACTGAGATTGGCCGGTTCGCCGTCCACCGTTCCGACCAGTTCCAGAAACCTGCGTTCGAGTGACCTTCCGTCGCGCAATTTCGCCAACGAAGTTTGCTCCACCAATTTCCCACCGGCAATAATCCCAACGTGCGTGCAAATCCTCTCAACAATTTCCAACACGTGCGACGTGACAAACACGGTCGAGCCGCGGGCGACATATCTGGCAAGAATCTCCCGGATGACCCGGGACGTCACGGCATCGACACCTTCGAACGGTTCGTCCAGAAACAGCAGATTCGGATCCGGCAGCAGCGCCGCGGCTAACGCCAGCTTTTTCTTCATGCCATGGGAATACTCCAGCGTCAGTTTTGTTTCGACCTGTTCCAATTTCAGCAAGGTCAAGAGTTCCTCGGATCGCGACTCAATCACCGCTGGATCGAGCAAATGCATCCGGCCGACAAAAGCCAGGTATTCACGCGCCGTCAAGTTATCAAACAGGGCCAGGTCCTCTGGGACGACGCCAATTCTTTTTTTTGCCTCAATGGCCGAATGCGGATCCCACGGATCATGGCCAAGGATCGTTGCCTGGCCCGACGTCGGCTTCAGGATACCCGTCAACATCTTGATCGTGGTTGATTTACCGGCACCGTTGGGACCGAGAAAACCATACAGACTCCCATATTCAACTTGCAAATCCACGGAGTCCACGGCGCAGAATCCATCGAAATATCGCGACAGTCCCTTGGTTTCGATGGCGAACGACATATTTGGGAATCTGGAATCCGAAAAAGTAATTGATCAAAACAGCATCAATCCGCAACGGGCCAACCGACGCACAATGAAGCTCCGCCCCGCTCACTGGTAATCATATCTGCAGATCGTCGTTTTCGACAGGAGAGCGGCAATCGCCGCCACAGGACTCATTCTAAACCTGCGGTTCCATTGGTACACTGACCCCTTTGATTAAGGCTCGTTAACGCCTGGACGTTCCGCAATCCACGATCTATCCGACTGACTTCGTTTCCATGAAAGTACTTTCCGGGATTCAGCCCACCGGCCGACCGCATTGGGGCAATTATTTTGGCGCGATTCGCCAGTACATTCAGCTGCAAGGCGAAGAACAGTCGTTCTATTTTATCGCAAATCTGCACGCGTTGACCACGATTCGCGACCAAGCGGTCCTGCGGCAATGCACTCTGGATACAGCGATGGATCTGCTGGCACTCGGTCTCGATCCGGAGCAAGCAACTTTGTTTGTCCAGTCCGATGTCCCCGAGATCTCCGAATTGTGCTGGATTTTGATGTCGGGTACCCCGATGGGCTTGCTGGAGCGCTGCGTGTCCTACAAGGACAAGATCGCCAAAGGCTTGCCGGTCGTAACGGGCTTGTTTGCCTATCCCGTGCTGCAAGCCGCCGACATTCTGGCCTACGACTCAGACGTTGTCCCCGTTGGCGAAGATCAGAAACAACACATTGAAGTTACCCGGGACATTGCGTCCTCCTTCAATCATCAATACGGCGAGGTCTTTGTGCTGCCAAAGGCCAAGGTGCTTGATTCCAGCTCCAAAGTCCCTGGGACCGACGGCGACAAAATGTCGAAAAGTTACGGCAACCATATCGAGGTCTTTGAACCGGTCAAGGCGATGAGAAAGAAAGTCATGCGGATCGCCACGGATTCGCGGCCGATGGAAGAGCCCAAAGAACCCGAGAGCGATCACCTGTTCCAACTGTTCTCACTGTTCGGAACAGCGGAACAGATCGCCGAACTGGCAGCGCTTTATCGCAGAGGTGGATTCGGCTACGGTGACGTCAAGAAAAAATTGGCCGACGCGGCCGAAGACTATTTTGCCGAAGCCCACCAACGCCGCGCAGAGCTCGCCTCGAATCTGGACCACGTGCAACAAATTCTTGCCGCCGGCGCGAGGCAGCGCGCCAAAAAGCGAGCGAGGTACTGGACCGAGCCAAAACGGCTTGCGGACTCTGACACGCCCCAACAACGATCACCCGTTCATTCCAGTCTCCAGTCAGTGACCCACGAGCGATGGCCAATCAAAACATTTTCGGAATCGGGACTGACATCGTTGAATGCCTCCGAATCGCCAAAATGATTGAAAAACACGAAGACGTTTTCATCAGCCGTGTCTACACCCCGGGCGAAATCGAATATTGCGGCCAACGTCGATCCGCGACGCAGCACTACGCCGGGCGTTGGGCCGCGAAGGAAGCGATCCTGAAAGCCATCGGAACTGGCTGGTCCAAGGGCATTAAATGGACCGACATCGAAGTCGTTAACCAAATGGGCGGAAAGCCGTTTGTGCGGCTGCACGGTGCTGCCCAGGAGACTTGCGCGGCCCGGGGAATCTCAGAAGTCCTGATCAGTATTTCCCATTGCCGACTATTTGCAACTGCTTTCGCAACCGCAATTTGCGAAGATTGAATCTTGGACGTATATTAGCCTAACATTAAGAAATACTAACAACTGGTCGGTTTCCCCAGTTTCGGTCTGTTTTTGATCGAAACTGGAATCGAAAGCTGATCCCCCTGATTCTCTGGATCGTTCGATGGCATCAAAAAAAACGAACACGTCAAAAAAAAAATCTGCCTCAAAAAATGGCGAGCTCGACCAGGTCGAATCGTCGCAGTCGGAAACCGACACCGTTGTCGATGAAGATATTCGACCGGTCGACCAAGGCGACGTTTGCGATGCAGTGACGCCCGAAGGCATTGAGCAGTATGAAACTGACCGAGCGATCAAGAAGACTCAGGCGGCGAAAGTCAACGCCGTCAAAGACATCATCGGACAAACACCTCCCTACGACGTCAAGACGCTGGCACGCGTTCTCGAAACCATCATCCACGGCACATCGACCGACGATGCCGAAATGTTGCGAGAAGCGCTGCTTCGCAGTCCTGGGTCGTTTGAAATGACTGCGACAACGCCCGATGACCAGCTTTCACAGTACTGGCGAGAAGGTGGTTATCCCTACGAGAATCTAATGACTCGCAAAAACTATGAAAAACAAAAATACAAATTGCAAGTCGAACTGCTGAAACTGCAACAGTGGATCAGGGCAACCGGTGAAAAACTGGTGATCCTGTTTGAGGGCCGCGATGCCGCCGGAAAAGGGGGCACGATCAAACGGTTCATGGAACACCTTAACCCGCGAGGTGCCCGCGTCGTCGCACTCGAAAAACCAACCGAGACCGAGAAGGGACAGTGGTATTTCCAACGCTATGTGGAACACCTGCCCACCGCCGGCGAAATCGTGATGTTCGATCGTTCCTGGTACAACCGCGCGGGCGTTGAACATGTGATGGGTTTCTGTACCGATGAAGAATACAACGAGTTCATGACTCAGGTCCCCGAGTTTGAACGAAGCCTTATTCGCAGCGGTATTCATGTGATCAAGTTCTGGTTCTCGGTCAGTCGCGCCGAACAGCAACGCCGATTCGAGGCCCGAAAAGTCCACCCGCTCAAACAGTGGAAATTGTCGCCGGTCGACCTGGCATCGCTGGACAAATGGGAAGAGTACACCAAAGCCAAAGAGGCGATGTTCTACTACACCGATTTCCCGGAATCACCTTGGATCGTGGTCAAATCCGATTGCAAAAAACGGGCCCGGCTCAACTCGATGCGCTACGTGCTGCACCGCATGCGATACACCAACAAGAACCTGAAAAAGATTGGTGCGGTCGATCCCTTGCTGGTCGGTCGTGCCAGCGCCATCTATGACATTTAAGCGGGCTGGCGACGCGAATTCCCGTCGAGTCTAGAAAATGGCGTCGAACTGACTTCCTGACGCCCGTTGTTGGAAACGGGACCGCGCTCGAGCCGGTCACCGCAAAGAAATGAACGAATTCGCGATAATTCTCGCTAATTTTCGCTATCGACTGGGCAATCTACTTGGCAATCTGTTTGGCAATCTGCCAGGGGTCGAGATAAACTGGAATCCATGAATTGAATTCTTTCACTTTTTTGGTTTCCCGATCTAACATGTCACGCAACAAATTGAGCTTCCTGGTCGGCTGCATCACGGTCGTCGCACTACAATCTTCCATCTTCACAAATTCGGCGCAAGCCCAAAGGTCGTGTTGCGTAAAACCGGCCCCGTCTTACGAGATCTGGACGCTGTTTGGCGTTGATCCCTATCGGCGAACGGGTGTCTACCCCACTCCGACTTGCGGCTGCCCGAATTGCCTGGCCTTGTCCGCCAATCAGTTCGGGACTGTTGGCCCATCGAACGTCGTCGAACTTGCGGACTCCGCTGCCCAGCCCCCAAATCCTGGGGTCGCGATTGTCGATGCGTTAGATCGGGACACGGCCGCTTCCCCAAGTGATGTTCGCGTCAACGGCGATACGACGATCGCGGCGCCGATTCCTGCAGAGTCACCCAACCCCCCTGGCGTTAAAGAAGATTTCGAAGCCGAGATTGCCAAATTACGAGCACAACTGGAGTCGGCAACGGAGCAAGCGCGGGCTTCGGCACAGCGCGCCAGGGCCGCCGAAAAAGCGTCGCAAGCCGCGAGGAATAAATCACAAGCGCAGTTGGCCAATCTCCGCGATCAAATCAAGGCAGCCCAGCAGTCAGCAGAGCAGGCTGCCAAACAGAAACAGACCGCCGAAACGAGAATTGCCGTGCTTGAAAAAAACCTGGCGGCAACCAAGGGCACCGTTTCGAAACTGCAAAAACAGATTCAAAACGGAAAGCCTGAATCCAATCCGAAATCCGCTGCCGAACCGAAAACCGATTCTGGCAAACGGCCTTCACCGCCCCAGCCGCCAAAACCGGCCGCGCGGCCTGATCAAGATCCCCCGAACCAATCGCAGCCGACCAACCCCAAGCCCCAACCAGCTCAAAACAAAAACCAGCGCCAGCAAAAATCGCGACGCGCACAACTGCAACAGCAGATCAAACAGCTTGAATCCGGGTTGCCCAAGCAAATCGAAACTACCAACGGCAAAATTTCAAAACAATTTGAGGACCAAATTGCGAAATTGCTGGAAGCAGGGACGGATGAAAAATCCGACGAGGTCAAGGCGGTACGAGAGGAAATGAACAGGAAGCTCGAGGAAAACGAAATGAAAATTCGCGAAAACCTCCAAGAAAAAATTGAAAAACTGCGGAAGGAAATTCGGGCACTTTCCAACAGTTAAACGTCGGCCCCCGGTGGCGGCGTTGCCCGGCAACCCGTTCATTGGCAGCTCGTTCATTGGTAAAGCCCGTCATCTTGGGCAACCATGGCGACCGGGCCCGGAAACGGACGAGACGACATTCAGACGCGACGCCTGCTGCTGAGCGGTCAAGTCTGAAAACGGTCCGTTGGAGTGAATCGCTGCCCGGGATTAAGTCGCGAACGCTGCAAGTGGCGAGATCTCGGAGCGGGGCTTAGTCCGGCCCAACCCACAACAACGGCCGCAATGGCGGCCCAGCCAGCCGAAAAACAGGTTTAGGTTGCCAAACTCCCTGCAATCGGTTTTGGATTGATCGAAAATACGGCGGTTTCTATACTGGTGCCCTGGAACGGATGCCGTATCCAGGGCCTTGTCTCGAGCTCACGGACGGATCAACCAAATCTGCCTGTTTCCGCGTAACGTTAACCGTAAAGAGTGATAAATTGGAATTCGAAGCACCACTTTTTGCGGGCGTCGACGTGGGAGGTACCAACGTCAAAATTGGAATCGTCGACAATTGCGGACAGACCGTTGCTGAAACCAAGTTTCCCACGCAGCCTGACAAGACACCTGACCTGGCTTTTTCCCAAGCCCGCGAGGAGTTCGATTCGCTACTGGCCGAAACCCAGTTCGAGTGGAAGCATGTCGCCGCCGCCGGATTAGGAACTCCCGGACCGATGGATATTTCCCGTGGTCTGATTTTAACGCCCACAAATTTGCCTGGCTGGCGGCACTTTCCTGTCGTCGAGGAGCTTTCAAAATCGCTTGAGAAAGACGTCACCTATGCCAATGATGCGGCTGCGGCAGCCTTCGGCGAGTTTTGGGTGGGCAGTGGCAGAAAATACAACAGCATGGTCCTGTTGACACTAGGCACCGGCGTTGGCGGCGGTATCATTGTCAACGACCTGTCGATTGATGGCGAACACAGCCATGGGGCGGAAGTCGGTCATTTGACAATCGATCATGGACCGCAGTCGCGAGTCTGCGGTTGCGGACAACCTGGGCATCTGGAAGCGTATGCCAGTGCGACAGCCTTGGTCGATCGAACACGTGAGGCGATGTCGGACCGCAATGGCAGCTCGCGGGATTCGTTGTTGCGCGAAAGTATCGGAGAAGCATCTCCGCTATCGGCGTTGATGATCGCCGAAGCGGCAGCAGCGGGGGACACTCTGGCGATCCGGATGATTGACGAAACGGCCGAATTTCTTGGCCGCGGACTGGCGCAACTGGCTCACGTCATTGACCCTGCGGTGTTTATTTTGGGTGGAGCCATGAATTTCGGTGGCAGCGAGACTGAGCTTGGCCAACGGTTCCTTGACCGGGTAATGACCGAGACCCGAAAACTGGTATTTCCCGTGATTGCCGAATTGCTGACCGTCAAATTTGCTGAATTGGGCTCCGACGCGGGGTACGTCGGAGCAGCCGGGCTGGCCCGGCAGGAATATCAGAAAAAAGTAACCGCCAGCTGATTTTTGGGTCGGTCTTGCGGTTAACCTGCAAACGCGACGCGGGCAGAAACTGAGAAATTTCGGGCGATCGTGGTTCGTCGACCGAACCGAATCAGACTGCTCGGCATGGATTCATTGAGAATTGATTACCGAACCCTGTCACTCCAACAATTTAACTTGCAAGCTAACCGGTTGATGGCCAAAATCCCTGCTAAAAACATTCGCAACTTCTGCATCATTGCCCACATCGACCATGGCAAAAGCACGCTTGCCGATCGCATGCTGGAGTTTACCGGTACCGTCCAAAAACGGGAAATGCAGGAACAGCTGCTCGACGACATGGAACTGGAGCGGCAGCGGGGAATCACCATCAAAGCCCGCGCCGTCGCGATGCGGGTCAAGCACAAGGGCCAGGAATACGAACTGAACCTGATCGACACTCCCGGACACGTTGACTTTCAATATGAAGTCTCCCGCTCGCTCACCTGTTGCGAAGGTGCATTGCTGCTGGCAGACGCGTTCCAGGGAGTCGAAGCGCAAACGGTCGCCACCGGCTATGCCGCGATCGAACACGATTTGGACATCATTCCAGTCATCAACAAAATTGATTTGCAGTATCAGCGCGCTGACGAAGTCGCCGAGGAAATGGAGCACGCCCTCGGCATCAACATCGCTGACGTCGTCAAAGTCAGTGCAAAATCCGGAATCAATATCGACGGATTGCTGGACGCAATTATCGAACGGATCAAACCACCTGCGGGCGACCCCGATGCTGCCCTGCAGGCGATGGTTTTCGACTCGCATTACGACGAGTTCCGCGGCGCCATCACGTACGTGCGAATTATGAACGGGACCGTCAAAAAAGGGGACAAAGTCCAGTTCATCCGGTCCGGAACGACTCACGAAGTGATCGAAGTCGGACAATTTACACCCAAGCAAACGATCCGAGAGCAACTGTACGCCGGCCAGGTCGGTTTCCTGGTTTGCAATATTAAATCGCTCGATCAGGTCAACATCGGAGACACGTTGACGATCGTGGGCAAAGGTGCCGCCCCGCCGCTGCCCGGGTATCGGGAACCCAAGCGGATGGTGTACTGCGGACTTTACCCCTCCGACGGTCAAGATTTTTCCGAGTTGCGGGATGCATTGAATAAACTGTCGATCAACGATCCTAGCTTTGAGTTTTCGCCCGAATCCAGTGACGCTCTCGGGTTCGGATTCCGCTGCGGTTTCCTGGGAATGCTGCACATGGAGGTGGTGCAACAGCGGCTGGAGCAGGAATCGGACATCGACCTGGTCCAGACAGCTCCCAACGTGACCTATAAAGTGATCAAGAAAAACGGGGAAGAACTGGAGATTCACCGACCGCAGGAAGTCCCCGATCCAGGCGATATTGAGGAATTCCTTCAGCCCATTGTCCGAGTCAATTTGATCCAACCTGAAGAATATGTCGGTCCCGTGATCAAGCTCTGCCAGGAGCGACGTGGAATTCAGCAAAACACCGAATACCTGTCGGCCAAACGAATCATGCTGACCTATGACTTGCCCCTGGCGGAAGTCATCTACGACATGCACGATCGGCTAAAGAGCATCACGCGTGGCTACGGCACGATGGATTACGACATCTTGGGCTATTTCCCGGCCGACCTGGTGCGAATGGATATTCTCGTCAATGCCAAGAAAGTCGACGCGCTCAGCATTATTTGCCACCGGGCCGACGCAGACCGGCGTGGTCGAGCCGTCGTGAAGAAGCTAAAATCCGAGATCAATCGACACATGTTTGAAGTGGCCGTTCAAGCGGCCATTGGAACCAGGATCATCGCCCGGGAAACCGTCAAAGCCCTCCGCAAAAACGTGACCGCAAAATGTTACGGTGGTGATATTTCGCGAAAAAGAAAATTGTGGGCAAAACAAAAAGAGGGCAAGAAACGGATGAAGTCAATTGGAAGCGTCGACATCCCTCAAAAAGCGTTTATGGCCATCCTGACCACCGGCGAAGATAATAGTTAGCAGCCGCCGTTGAAATGAAAAGCGCAGCCCGCGCTAAAGAACACCGAACCCCGAACACCGAATACCGAAAAGGATCTCCCATGATTGCCGGCCTGATCAACTACTTCAAAGACCCCGAAAATCTCTCGATTTTATTATTCGTCGGCTATGTCATTTTGCTGACCCACATCGTCTTGGCTTTTGTCCTGACCATGTGCTGGATTTCGTAAGTGGGTGACGCGGTCGCGAACCGGCAGTAGGCATCGGCTGAACGGAAACGCCGTGTCAGAATCCGTGAGTTTTGTTCACCGATCATCGACTCCCTACCGTGATATTCGCGACACCGAAATTGCCACCTAGCGTTTAACCGGGGGCCAGAGTTGTCGCTTGAACGCCCGCACTCCGGTCACAGCGATTCCACCAATGACTGGTGATCGCGAAAATTCGGACAATGAGAATTTCACGGTGTGCCAGCAGCGGTGATAGCACGACCGCTATTTCGAACCGGATCGGCTTTTGCCCGTACCACTGAGCAACGTTCTTAACTCGTCGACTCTCATGAGCGCTGAAAAATCCGAGGCGATTGTGTTGCGGGTGGTCGATTTTAGTGAAACCAGTTGCGTCGTGACGTTGATGACTCGTGATTTTGGAAAAATCACGGCGCTCGCCAAAGGAGCGAGGCGACGCAAAAGCCCGTTTGAGGCTGCTCTTGACTTGTTGGCGATCTGTCGCATAGTGTTCCTCCACAAAACGTCGGGGGCGATGGACTTGTTGACCGAAGCCAAACTGGAGCGACGTTTTCGGAGCGGTTCGAAGGATTTGAATCGGCTTTACGCCGGCTTTTACATTGTTGAACTACTGAGAACATTGACGGAGGAAAACGATCCCCACCCGGAATTGTACGACTTGGCGATCAACTCAATCATGGCGATTGACGGCCAACTTGAACGGCGGGAGGAGATTGGATTTGAATTGCTGCGATTTGAACTCGCCGGCGCTGAAGACATTAGGGCACCTTCCGATGCTGACCCAGTGCGTTGGTTGTGGGCGAGAACGAAAGACACACAATCGAGTTAACTTTGGATTAAACGTGGGAGGTTTGCTTTGCCAGAATTGTCGTGCAGGCCAAACCAATGTGGTCAGTGTCAGTCCGGAAGGCATCAACTTATTGCTGGCATTAACCGCCCAACACCAGGCAACTGCGACCGAAGGACTTGAATCGGAGCTTTGGAGGGTCAACGAGATGACAGAAAAATATGGTCAGTCGGCCCCAACCGATTTGCCCGTTCAGCCCTGGGTATCCCCTCCGGAGCCGACTGGGGAAGTTCGGAAATTAATACAGAAATACATCACGCATTTGCTGGGGTTTCCCCCGCGAATGCACCGTTTCCTGGATCGGTATTGATTCGATACCAGGTTCCGGAACAATTTTGAATTCACGTACGACAAGGAAGTCGAACATGCGTTTGTGGTTCGTAACAATCACGTTGGCCGCCACGTTGTGTGCCTGCGCGGGCTGTCAGTCCTTCCAGGAGCGATTTAAACAATCCAATAGCGCTCTATTTGGCAAAAAAAACAGTGACCGGTCGGATATGACCGATGAAATGCTCGATCCATTGGGCGCCAGAAACACCAATCGGCTGTTGCTCGACGATCTGGCCCCCAGTCAGATCGCGACGACGTTGAAAACGCGTGGTTTCAGCGGTCCTGACGAAAACATCGCTCAAGGCCATTTCGACAAAGGCAAACTGCTTTACTCCGAAGGCACCGCTCAGATGGAAAAAGATCCCTCCGGTGGCCTGCACAAGGAAAAATTCGCCGACGCGGCCAATGAGTTTCGACTGGCCGCGGCACGCTGGCCGGATTCGACGTTGGCGGAGGAAGCGATCTTTTTTGAGGGTGAATCGTATTTCTTTGCCGACCGCTACGTTCAGTCCAACCGGGCTTTTGAGAAATTGATCGGTAATTACGCCGGTACAAAATATTTGGACATGGCCGAGCAACGTCGGTTTTCGATTGCGCTGTACTGGTTGGAGCTTGCCGAGCAGTACAAAGGACCACACTTCACCGATGCCAAACGCCCCAAATCAAACCCGGCCACCGAAGCCAAGCGTGTCCTGCACCGAATTCGGATCGACGATCCCACCGGTAAACTCGCCGATGACGCAACACTGGCGTTTGGTAAAGCCCTTTTAAATGAAAACAACTACTACGAGGCGGCCGATGCGTTTGAGGATCTCCGCCGCAATTACCCTGGCAGCAAACACCAATTCACAGCGCACATGCTCGAACTGCAGGCTCACTTGCAGGCCTATCAGGGAAAAAGCTACGACGATACGCCCCTGCGAGATGCGGACAAACTGCTGAAAGCAATTGTTCGTCAGTTTCCCGAAGAAGCCAAAGACCAGCTTCCCTACCTGGAAGAACAGGCAGGTCGAATTCGTCATCAGTTGGCCGAGCGGGATTACGCGTTGGCCCAGTATTTCGAAAAACGAGGTGAAAACCGGGCGGCCAAAATCTACTACGAACAGGTTGCCCAGAACTACGCTGGCACGCAATTCACCGAAACCATTGATGAAAAAATTGCGGATGTCGCCGCGAAGCCTCCGGTACCCAAACAACATGCCAAATGGCTGGTCGACCTGTTGGCTGAAAAAGAAGAAGACCAAAAACCAATTTTCACCGCCGGCGAAAACGGCACCATCACGCGGTGAGAAAATGAAAACTCGACCGTTGCAAATTAGCAGTTGGGTCGTTGGAAAGCGAACCTTGAATCTACCCAGCAGCCAACCCTGAAAATGGAACTGCCGTTGCCAAACCCACGTCCCCACAACCGATTTCAGGCACACCGAATGCCGCGGCTGCGCGCGTTCCTGATCATCGTCTCCTGTACGCTGCTGTTCGGCGGTTGTGCCGGGTATCACTTGGGGAACCAGTTTCTGTACCGCGGCGATATCCGCACGGTGCATGTGGTGATGTTCGAGTCCGATTCTTTCCGCCGATTCCTGGGCGAACGACTGACCGAAGCGGTCGTGAAGCAAATCGAACTAAGCACACCGTTAACGATCACCGAAGCGGCTTTGGCGGACAGTTTCGTTCGCGGTCGCATTGTCCGGGATGACAAATTCGTGGCCGGTGAGAATATCAATGACGAGCCCCGCACGCTGACCAACCGCTGGATCGTCGAAGTCTCCTGGACCGACCGGGCGGGCGTGCCATTGATGCAACGAAGGTCGATTCGCATTGATCGCGATGCGACGTTCATTCCCGAAGGCGGCCAGTCAATTTCGACCGCGCAACAGAACATCATCGAACAGATGGCTCGCGACATCGTCAATCAGATGGAGACCCCGAGTCTTTGATTTCGCATTTGTGGCGAACGATGCCAGCCAGTTCGGCGATCACCTGTTCGATCGACTTGTGATCCGTGTTGATTTCGATCGCGTCCGGTGCTTTCTGCAACCTCCCGACTTCCCGATTCAGATCCTGCCTGTCCCGAATCCGCTGTTCCCGGATGACTTGATCGTAGTCGACAAACTCTCCGGCTGACTCCATTTGTTCCACCCGCCGTTGGGCGCGATACCGCTCGGAAGCTGTCAGGTAGAACTTGCAGAACGCGTCGGGAAACGCCACCGTCCCCTGGTCGCGTCCCTCACAAACGAACTTCCCGGCTTTTGCCATCTCGCGCTGCAGTTCGACAAGATAATTTCGCACGATCGCCGAATCCGCAATGGAAACCACGTTTCGGGTGACGTTGGCACTGCGGATTTCCGCGGAAACGTCTTGGCCGTCGACCAGCACCCGGTCACCATCGAACTCGATCCGGAGCGACTGGGCGAGTTCCAGCAGCGCCTGCGGATCGTCCAGTGGCACGCCGCGTTCGATCGCCGCCCAGGTCACGGCTCGGTACATGGCGCCGGTATCGAGGTACTGAAACCCCAATTCCTCGGCCAGCAGTCGCGTCACCGTACTTTTGCCCGCACCGGCAGGTCCATCTATCGCGATAATCATGGCACCCAAATTAGCGAAATCTGAAAGTATTCGAAACCTGCGAAATCTACGGCCACCCGGTCTTTGGCGTCGTCGATTTCCAATGGCCGGATGGACTCGCCATCAAAATTGGTCCGCGCTGCGGATTCAAGGTTCCGCGGGCAACGAATCGTCATTTTTCCGCCGCGGCCTTCGGTTTCTTTCAACCGGATTTGAAGACCTTTCAGTCGGGACTCCTGATCCCAGAGTGGCTGCCACCAGGTCGCGAGGATGTTCTTGCAATCGAAGTGATACAGCCAGCCGTTGGGCAATTTCTTGGGGTCAACCTGCGATTCAAATTCAATCAGGGGTGTCATCCATTGGCAGGACGCCATCATCGGGTAGCGTACCCCCACTCCCAGGGCCAGCCGGAAAGATCTTCGCGACTCCCGTCCGATCATCAGCACGCTGTCGAGCATGCGGCGCGAAACGCGGCGGTGATAGGGCAGACCGCCGGTCAACAAGGTAGCGCTGCCGTCGGATTGCTGAATCTCGATAAACTGGGTTCCCAGAAACCAGTCCGACGTAATGGGGTGTTTCGATTCCTGCGCGTTGGCGAATAGGGTCGCAGATTCGTCCTTCCATGCCAGCCGATTGCAAAAATAATGGTTGATCGAATCGGACAGTTCGACCACCGGCTCCAGCTCGATTTCCAGATCAAAGGTTCGCAACCCGCGCGTCACGACGATCGTCTGTTGGTAGTTCGCCAGCAACTGATCACCGTCGAGCAACCTGCCGCGGGTCGTGAGCTGGCCGCGAATCCGGGAGGTGGCCAGGGTTTCGACCGAGTCAACCACCATCTCCGAATACCTGGCCGGTGTCAGCGGCGAGTTACCTGACTTTGGTTGGCCAGGGATCCGCAGTGCGAGCTTTTGTCCCAGCAGGTTTTTACGTCCGTCGTAGAGCTGGACGCTGCGAATGCCCCCCGTGCGTTCATCGACGTGGACTTCAAAAAACTCATTTCGCAACAGATTTTCGTGCAGTACGGTCGGATCACCCCGAAACGGATCCTTCCTGGTCGCGGTTGCGGCGAAACAGACATGTCCCGCACCGGCAATCTCGACCACGCAATCGGTTTGATTCGACCCGGAGTCCTGCAGCAGTAATGGCTGAGCCTGTTTGACGGCGGGCGCCAGTGCGGCGAAACTCAGACTGCTCCGTCGACTCGTGATGGTTGGATTGATGACGACGCGACAGGCGTGTGGCTGGTTCTGGGAGACTTGATCGACCAGGCGTTTGATCGACTCGGCCAACTGCTGCTCAATGGACTGGACACGCTCAAACAGGGATTGGGCCGTCACGGCGTCGGCAGTGTCGACGATTTCATCCAATCGAATTTCAATCTCGCCGAGCTGTACCTCGACCGCATCCGCCAGCTGTTTCGAGTCGCCCGGAGCCGATTGAACGCTGGCCAACGAAACAGCATAGGCCAACAGCGCACGACAATTCGCGGTCCGTTGGTGAACCGTCCAATAATCGAGGAAGCGTGAAATCGGATTCGACTGTTTCGAATTGATTGCTTGTTGCAAATACGGCGATTTGTATTCGTCGATCGTGAACGTATCGCCGTATCCCGGATCGTAGATGGCGGTAAAGTAGTCCTGAATCCTGACAAAGTTACCGAGCAACGGACCGTAACTCGAAATCCGCAGCAGGTCGTCAAACGACTGGCAGGTTCTTCCCGGCCAGTGGGCAAACACCAACGTGGCGACGTGAGCCGAATTGATTTGCTCACCGATTTTCAATCCCAGTCCCAGCATCTGCGCCGGGGTCTTCGGCACTGATTGGCAGATCGCCGAAGGCCAGGATCGACTGGCCGTCATCCCCGGTCCAACGAATATTGGAACTTGAACCGCGCGGGAAGGAACCATCATCGAGTGTCCCGTGGATCGCACCTTCGAATCCAAATTGATCCAGCAACCCCGGCAGCGCGGGAGTTAGACCGAACCGGCGACGAGCGAAGATCCGGGCGCGATACCGAATTGCGCCTCGAACGTCCGACGGCCGCGAGTCAATTGGCGGACAATCGACTCGGTCGTCAGCAAGGGGTCCGCCAGTTCTCGCTGCAACCCACCGACCAGCGAGATTTTTTCCGCTTCAACCGATTCACGAATCGCGTCGCCGGCCGCCGCATTTTTTTCGGGAAGCAACTCCGCAACCTCGCCGGTCAGCAACAGATTCATCGCATGCGACCGCGACAACTGCTGAGACAGCGACTTACCCAATGTGGTGGGAGCGAGGAGCACCAAGTCAATCAAATCGGGCTCGACCGGGTAATAGGCATTCTTCTCCTCATGCAACAAATCAAAACAGGCGGTCAGACACTGCTGGGCCTGTTGGGGATCGCCGCCGCACGCCTGACGAGCGGCCGCGACCAGCTGCTCACCGAACACGGTTTCATTCAGGTTGCTGGAGTAGCGGAGCTGGCGGGTCATGATCTGGACTTGCAAATAAGCGTATCCCAGTGCCAGGAAATCGTTGGCCAGATCTGCTTCCACTGACTCGTAGAGCGACCGGGCTGTTTCGCAGGCGTCCACTGCAGCCAAGATCAATTTTTCTCGCGACAGCGGTTCCGCCAGGACGACCGCATTTTCGAGATCGGATTTCTCGAAGTATTCGTTCTCCAGTGCGTGACAGGAAACCTGCGGAAACACCAGCAGCGGATGCTCGGACTTGATCTCGTGATCGTCAGCCGACTGCCAATCGGGTTTTTGTTCGGTGGTGGCGATCAGGGCCGGGTGCCAGATCGCGGTCCAACAGGCCAGCAGGTTGGCGGCATCGTTTCCCGTGTAATGGGTGGGAAAGTCCTCCATCGAATGGCAGGGTACGAAGACGTAGGACTGGGAGATTTTTTTCATGAACGGGAGACAGACTTTTCAATCAAAGACGGAGGATACTGGCCCCGGTACGGCCGTGGAAGCTACCTCAATATCTGCGGCAGACGTCCGCCAAACCGGGCTTACTAGAACTTATCACAATTTGTTTTTTCGTCTTCGGGCGGCCGATCCGGTTGTAGCCAATAATTCGAATAATTGGCTTCCGGGGCTCGGCCGGGGCGAAAACACGGATTCGCGTTGCGAATCGTCACCAAAAAGTTGACATTTTGATGGCCATCGCCTTAGAATGCTGTTAAAGAAGTTGGGGTTTCGGGCGTCATCAGTATTCCTCTTCTTGGTTCTAGCCGCTTCCTCGCTGAACCCGACCCAAACATGCTAACGGTTTTGCTTTTTTCAACATATAATGGAGCAAGCCCGATGGCAGGCTGAGAGCGGATGCTCAGTGATCGAGAGTCGGTGTTTATCTGATCCAACCTTAAGGCAACAGAAAATGGCAAAAGCGAACGCCGTTTGGGGTATTGATATTGGACAATGTGCTTTGAAAGCACTGAGGTGCACGGTCGACTCCGAAGGCAATATCGTCGCGGACAAATACGACTTTATTGAATATCCGAAAATCCTTAGCCAGCCCGAGGCAGATCCCGAAGAACTGATTCGCGAGGCCTTGGAGCAATTTCTATCCCGGAACACGGTGTTGGGTGACCGAGTCGCGATCAGCGTTTCCGGCCAGGCGGGATTGTCCAGATTCTTCAAGCCACCGCCGGTGGAAGTCAAAACGCTGCCGGACATTGTCAAGTACGAAGTCAAACAGCAGATTCCATTTCCGATCGAAGACGTGATCTGGGACTGGCAACAGCTGGGCGGCATGGTGGTCGAAGGCCGAGCCATCGACGCGGAAGTCGGACTTGTTCGCGATGAAGCGCGACGCGGTGTTCCGGGCCCTCCGGCCTTTCGATGATGTGGATGTCGAGGTCGATATCGTTCAGCTGTCGCCGTTGTCGATCTTCAACGTGGTTTGCCACGATACGATCGAGGAAATGCCCGATCCCGAAGAATTCGATCCGGAAAATCCGCCGCCCTCAATCGTCGTGATGTCGATGGGAACGGATACCACGGACCTGATTGTCACCAATGGAATCAAGTTGTGGTTGCGCAACATTCCGATCGGTGGAAATCACTTTACTCGTCAACTGTCCCGTGAACTGAAACTGACGCAGGCCAAAGCCGAGCATTTGAAACGGAATGCCCGTCAATCCGAAAATCCCAAGGCCGTGTTCAAAGCGATGCGGCCGGTCTTTAATGATCTGGTCAACGAAGTTCAACGCTCGTTGACGTTTTTCCAGAGTATGGAAAAGAATGCGGTGATTTCGGAGATTCTGCTGCTCGGCAACGCCGGTAAGCTCCCGGGTTTGCGGCAGTTTCTGAACAAACAATTGGAACTGGACATCGCCAAGGCGTCGGAGTTCAAAAAACTCACCGGCACCGAGGTGACGTCGCAACCTACCTTCACCAACAACCTGCTTTCTTTTGCACCATGTTACGGTCTTTGTTTGCAGGGACTCGACCGCGGCCAGATTAAAACCAATTTGCTGCCCCAGGAAATTGTGGTGGAGCGGGTCGTCCGGGCCAAAAAGCCCTGGGTGCTGGCTTCGGTCGGGCGCTTTGATGCTCGGCCTCGTGTTGGGACTGTTTTTCAAAGGCAATGCGTGGTGGGAGGTCAATCCGAAATTCGCCGATGCCTCCGGCGTGACTTGGGAATCAGCGATTCAAAAGGTAAAAACCGAAAAAACCAAGAGCGACGGGTTTGTGGCCAAGGATACCGAAAACAAGGCTCTCCTGGAGAAATTCAATTCGATCGGGGAAGAACTGGTGGCCTCATCGGAAGGCAAAGGCACCTGGGTCGAGATCTATTCGGCGCTCTACCAGGCACTCCCCAAGGATCCAGAAATCCAGAAAATGGTCGAACAGGGTGCCATCGCGATTGATCCTGCCGAATACGGATTCGAGGACCGCAAAGAACTTTACATTGATCACGTCGAATCAAAGTTTTTCAAAGACCTCGCAATCTGGTACGGCGACGTCAAACCCATCAATGATCGGATGGACGATGTCTCCGATGAAAAACTGGCCGCGGCTTTGCAAGGCAATCCGGACGCCGCTGCCGAAGAGACAACCGAGGCCGATCCTGTCGGCGACGATCTCGCAGAAGAAGATCCGTTTACCGGCAAATCTGGTTGGGTGATCGAAATCGCGGGTCACCATTTTCACAACAGTATTGAACAGGTACGGGCCGGTAATGCACAGAAGTCTTTCCTGTTAAACACGTTGATCGAGAACTTGCGAGAAAAGACGGATGTGCTGGTGCCGACCGATGGCGTTGACAACGATTTGTTCGCGTATTCGGATATTGGCCTGCTGTATCCGACGATCACTCGGAGCGAACCCAGAACACCGAAGCGAATCATTTTTGACCCAACTCAAACCGTAAGTGATGAGAGTGCCAGCGGTGGCATGGGCCGCGGAGGCGGAATGGGAATGGGAATGGGGATGGGTGGTGGAAACCTGGGGGGCAACATCGGTGGCAACCTGGGCGGCATGGGTCGCGGTGGTGCACCGCAGTCCGGCGGTCGCGCACCGGAAGAGAGCTCCGAAAATGTCTACGACGTTTATGAATACAAATTCGTCGTTCAAATCGCCTGGATTCCGCGGACTCCGCAGGAACGAATTGAGGCGAGAAAAGCCCGTGAAGAGGCGGAAGCGGCCAAATTGGCAGCGGCCGCTGAAGCAGCTGAACAAGCGACTGAACTGGATGCCGAAGTCAATTGACGAACTTTCAACCGTATCAATAACCGTTTCTGCCTGGCAGATTCTTGAGAAACCGAAAACTGGAGTAAGAAGTGGATAAACTACTACCTGCAATTGACTGGTTGAAGAAAAACAGTTTTTGGGTGGGTTGCTCGATTCTCTCGTTGGCCATGATTGGTACCTGGTTCTGGACGACCATGCAAATCGCCGAACAAACCGAGAAAAATGCCTCCGATGTCAAATCGCAGATTCAGGCGGCCGACAACATCATGAAGGTCTCGGCCGAAGAAGGTGCGGCGGCACACCCCAACAGTTCCACCGAAGCCGGCATGAAAGCCGAGTTGAACGAGGCCTTGGAGGAGATCGTGGCGGCCTGGGAATTACGCTATAACGCCCAAAAACAGTTTTTGAAGTGGCCCGTCGACGTGATTGGCGATGACAAATTTGTTTCGGTTTTTTCCCAGTTTGAACCAGCCGAGAAATTCCCGGATAACTTCGACAAGGGACTTGGACTGGAACGATACTTGGAGCTCTACCGGATCACCATTCCCAAACAGATGGTCAAGATTTGCAAAGAATTGGGAACAAACTGGCAGTACGATCCCGACAAAATTACCGATGACGCGGCCAGCACGGCTCGCTCAGGCTTCGATGACGACGAAGATGAAGGTGACGAAGAAGACACGGGCATGGGTTCACGTGGTGGACTCGGTGGAATGGGCGGCGGCATGCGAGGAGGCCTTGGCGGAAGTCCGGGAAGTGGCTCGACCGTGACCAATGCGGCCGAAGATCTGAACAAGTACGCCGTGATCTGGAATGCAGAAAACCAAGCGATGTGGAATCGCAAACTGACCGATTTTATGGGGAAAGATAATCACACCCTGTCGGTTCCTGCCCCCACGCCGCTTCAGGTCTATTCGCTGCAACAGGACCTGTGGTTACTGGAAGCCATGTTCCGCGTGATCAAATCGGTCAATGGAACGGCCAATGCCAATGACCTGGCCAGCATTAAAGAAATCGACCACATCGCGTTTGGTCGTGAAGCCCGAACCCAGCTGGGCGAGTTGACTCCGTTTGATCCTCGCTTGGCGGGGATCGATTTGGTCGTCGAAGGCAGCGACATGGGTGAGCCTGGAGACATGAGCGAGGAAGACGCCGGCGACGAAGACGATGAAACGACGGACGACGGTTTCAATACCCTCAGTTTTAAACCCTACCATGGCCGTTATGTTAATCCGAATTTCGAACCGCTCCATGCGGATACCGTACGCGACGTACTGCGAAGCACCGAAATGCCGGAAGATAATCTCGAATTGATCGTTGCCAAACGAGTTCCGTTTCGGATCGCCCTGAAGATGGACGAACGCAAGATCCCGGAATTTCTCGCAGCCTGCGCCAATTCGCCGTTTTCGTTCGAAATCAACCAGATCCGACTCAATCGTCACGTCCCCAACGAGGGCATCGTTTTCAACGGTGGCGGAACGGCGAAGATAATTCGGCCAGCATGACCGGAGCTGGCGGGATGTCTCGCGGCATGGGTGGACCGGGAGGCATGTCAGGTTTTAGTATGGATATCGGTGGTGGCCTGAGGGGCAATGATCGCGGCGACGCGTCCGCCACGGTTGCTTCAACGGATGTCGAAATTCGCACCAATTACGATGTGCATGTCGAGTTCTACGGAATTGTGAAAATCTACAACCCCGTGCGAGAAAAATTCCTCAGGAAGGCGGCCGGAATCGAGGACGAGTCCGATCCGAATGACGTGGCCACTGACCGCGTGCCACCGTCCGCAACTTCCAAACCGTGATGCCTCAGTTCGATGCCAGTTTCAGCATAATCATCTACCAACAGCCAATTAACCGGAGAATACCATGAAAAAGCCAGACCTCAGCAAGCAGGGAATGCAGCGGTTTTTTCTCTATCACACAGAAAAGCTGATCCTGGGATTATCGTTCATCTTGCTCGGCGTATTCTTCTGGATGGGCTACTCGACGGACGTCGATGTCGCGAAAACACCCAACCAATTGTCCGAAATGGCAGCCCGCGCCGATCAGTACATTGTCAATCCGGCCAGCTGGGAAAAAATTGCTGAAATCCCGGTCCGCAAGGCCAAAGACGATGTTGTGGAAATCATCAAAGACGCCGAAGGCAAGGTCAAAGCGGACGACTACGAATTCCGTCATCTGTCGATCAAAGTAAAAACGCGTGAACCACGTAAAGATCCCCAAATCATGCCAGCCAACAACCTGGTTGCCAAAGCGTTTCGCGCACCGCTGATTATCAGCCCGATGAATAACCCGAGCGTGTCCTCGGTCATTGACCCCATCGCAGTCGATTTGCCGGTTGTTGAAGCCGTAGCCTCGGTTGGCGCGGGCGGATTTAGCGGACGCATGGGAGGCGGTTTGGGTCCTGGTGGACTCGGCGGCGACGAGGACGAAGACGAAGACGAGGGTGACGAAGAAGAAGACGGCGGAATTGGCGGCCTCGGCGGACGGGGAGGACGCGGAGTCGCGGATGACAGCCGTGACCGGAAAAAGCAGGATGAATTGCCCGAAATCGAGGCCGGTTCTTACGTCCAGACATTCCACCAGTACTATTTCCCGGGCGTGAATCCAAAGCATTTTGGACTGTCTCCCGATCGCGACAAATCCTACGTTTTCAACGTTGTTTGCGTCACCGGACTGGTCAACATCAAGGAACAACGGCAGGCTTTTGAGAACAGTTTTTCTTCCGGAATTGGATTTTTTCCGGATCGAGACAAGCCGATCTACCAGTACCTCCAAGTCGAACGGGCGGAAGATGTCGATGGGAAACCGGGGAAATGGGAAGACCGCTCTGAAAGCATCACCTACATTCAACCCAATCTTTACCCGCGCGGCATGATCCGCATGCCCAATTCGCAATTTGGAACCGCGCCGGAATTTATTGATCCCGCCGCTTTCGATCCCATCATCACCAATCCGATTCCACCCGTCACCGGTGTGGATTATCGGATGATCGCCAGTCGGCCCGAGATTGACCCGCGCGTGTTCGACGATCTACCGGAAGAAGAAGATGCCAGTGCGCCTCGGGGCATGGATATTTTTAACAAATCCGAAGGAAACCAGGATGCCACAAATCCCTTCGGCGGTGCCGGAAATCGCGGCGGTGCGATGGGTGCACCCGGCGGCCTCGGTGGACCAGGTGCTTCCATGGGAGCACCAGGCGGCCGTGGCGGCATGATGGGAGCCCCAGGTGGCGCCATGGGCGGCGGTCGCGGCGGCATGATGGGCGCCCCCGGCGGTGCGATGGGTGGCGTTGGTGGCCTAGGCGGCGTCGGTGGCTTGGGCGGTCGTGGCGGGGCCACTGGCGGTACGAGCGGACAGACCGGTGAAGAAATCATCGACCGCGCCGGTTCGAATATCGCTGCCTACCAGCAAGCGCTGCAAGATCCCAGAATATCCAACGATTATAAATTGGTCCGGTTTTTCGACATGCAAACCGAAACCGGAAAAACCTATCACTATCGTGTCCGGCTCTGGTTGTCCGATCCCAACCACGAAGATCCTCAAAACATGTTCGCCAATATGCAAGGCGGTAACATGGGCGGAGGCTTCCAAGGTGGTATGGATGGTGACGAAGACGAAGGAGATGAAGAAGAGGAAGAAGACGAGGACGAAGCAGACAGGTCATTCGCCGGCAATCAAAGCCGTTCCGGCAGCACCGGCGATGAAGAGAAAGAACAGTTCTACAGTTACGTCGCCGTAAAAAGCACCATGTTGGCTCCCAACGTGCGTCGGCGAATCAGTTTGGCTCGGGAAGAGAAAGACGCCGAAAAGGACAAGATGATTTATTACGTGTCCGAATTCCGGGGTACTGACGAAGAAGGTAATCCGATTACCGAAGAAGTCCGTGTCCCTGAAGATCGAGCTTATTTGAAATATGCCAGGCCGACCGAATGGAGTGAGCCCGTCGCAATCACGGTTCCCATTGACAATGCCAAATTCATGGCGGGTTCAGTCGACTATGGTCGTGAGTTGAAAATCAACGACGGTTTGATTCCTGAAAGTGAGCCGATCGCAGAAATCGTAACTTCGGTCTACAGCCGAAAGTACAACGCCCCGTTGCCGCGTGCCGCTCCGTTTACCGTGGTGACGCTCTGGATTTCCCTGCGGACATCCACGTGCTTAATCCTGTCTCCTGGAGAGTTCACGAATACCGAAATGCGCCCATCCTCTCGGACGCCGTCGTCGTTGACATCATGGGTGGAGAAGAAATTCCATTGCCTCGGCAGGAAAAAGTTCGGTATCGCCTACCGAGCGAAATCCTGGTCATGAAATCCGACGGTACCTTTGAAGTCACCAACGAGATTCGAGACAAAGCCGATTACAAACTGGCGTTGCTGGAAGACGACGATGCCAACACCGTCGGGGGAGAACGAGCTGCCCGCCGACGCCAACGAGACGCTGAAGATGCCGCAGGTCGGCGAGGCGGACCCGGTTTGGGACTCGGTGGCGGTGACGATTTCTAGGTCGCAGCATTCGATTCCTGCATGAGACAACCATCCGCGGTCAGCTTCAGGGCTGACCGCGGATTTTTTTTGACCTGGGTTGCGGCCGGGCAAAGCGACGGAGTGGGCCGGCAGAATCAGAAATCTGACCGATCGGACCGCTTCCCCTGTCTGGTCCGCTGGCAAGATCGAATCAAACCAGCCTGAACGAGCCCTTCTGCCTGGCTCGTTGCGGTCGAAACGCACACGAATGGGCTAGAATACAATCAACGTCCTCAGAAAACGGTGTTTTTTGGGTTGCTTGGTCCCGTTCTGGGACCCTTTCCCGCTGACCGAATGCCTCGCAGACTGATAGCAGAAAACATTTTCCAAAATAGTCCCAAACTGGTGTTGACCTGCTGAATTCCTCCGGCTAATTAACGTCCTCGAAAAAATTGTACGCGGTCCACGAGTTGTATGGCCGTCTCTTTGCGCATGCAGGGGGACGATGGTTGGAACGGATTCCTCCCATAACTGGAATTGCCATGGCACGTCGGCCAGCTGATTTTACTTGCGAGCTTAAATTGACGTCACAATACAAGGAGAGTTGCGTGATCATCTCCGTGCGACTACAGAGTCTCTTGGCTTCGGCCATCGTCGTGTCGTTGATGGTGAATTCGTCACCATCGACGGCGCTGGGTCAGATTGCTGCACCGACCAAATCAGGAGTCCCTTCGCTTGACTCCGAATTGAGTCCGCAGCGACAACTTCAACATGCTCGGCGAGCCATGCAAGATGGCAAGATCGAACTGGCTGAACATTTCATCCAGACCGCCGAAGCGCTGCAAAAACAATCTCCGTCGGACAGCCCGTTGGCCTACACTCCGGCCATGGCACGTCAGGAGTTGGCGAAGCTGCAGGGTGGAACCCCTTCGGCCGCTAACACGGCGACCGCGGCGGCCAATGAGTCCGACACCCTCCGGTCTGCCCAGCGCACCTTGCTGAAAGCAAGACAGGCACTGGCTCATGGTGATGTCGAAACGGCAACCGCCATGCTCAACGCCGCCAGCCAGTACTCGGTCGATTTCCAGAAACTGGGAGATTCGCCGGACACGATTCAATCCATGATTCAGCGGCAGAATCAACTCAGCGAATTGGCCCGCAAGCAGGACCGCTCCTACAACGCAGGTGCCGCTTCCTTTCTGCTGACGCAGGCTGAGGCCTTGATCTACTACCGCGATTACGAAAACGCTGAAATGTTGATCAGCCAGGCACAGAAGTTTCCGGTGGAGTTCACGGCCGCCATTGGAAGCCCTGAAAAACTGAGCCAGCTGATCGCCGACGGCAAACAACAGCTGGCGATGGCCAATCGTGTTGCCGCAAAACCCAGTCCAAAATCTGAGGTTAACAAGCTGTTGTCACAAGCCCAACTCGCCATGGACCAGGAAAACTGGCTTCAAGCCAAGTCCCTGATTGACCAGGCCAAAGCATTTCAAGTACCGGACAATCAGTTCGCCGCCAACGAGCCACGGCCATGGCAGCTGGAGCTTAAAGTCCAAAATGCTCTGAATCGACAAAATTTTGACCCAAACGTCATTCCCACCGCATTCGCAGACAACGCCATGTCGACCGATCGCGTGGTCCAGGCCGACTATGTTCCGGAAAACGACCAAACCCAGAATGCCCAGGTGGCCGCTTTCGAAGATGCAGAAAGGGACATCAGCCAGCTGCCCAACAGTGGACTTCAATTCTACAACGCCGGGCTGAAAGCAATGAATGCCGGGGATGACGAATCCGCGGGCATGTACTTCCAGAAAGCCTGGCAGAACCGAACCAATCTGGACGGCATTACCCGGAAAGCCATCAAGGATCAACTCGATCGTTTGATGCCGGAATTGCCCGAGGACACGATCAAGGCAACCCTGGCTTCCCAGGAGTCCTCGATCAGTATGCCGGCCGTTGACTCGGAACAACAAGCCATGTTCCGTAAACTTCAATCGGAAGTTTTCAAGGAACGTGCTGCCGCCGAGCGGGCACTGGAAACCAATCCGCGTGAAGCGTTGGAAAAAATGACGATGGTCCGAGGTCGCATCGCGCAATCGAACCTGAGCGACGAAGGCCAGCGTCCGCTGTTGACGATCATCGATCGGGACATCAACGAGATGCAGCGTTATATCGAACAGAATCTACCCGACATCATTAACGACGAAACCAATGCCGCTCGCAAGGATTCCGTTGAACGGCGTCAGCAACGACGCTTGGATGTCGAGTATCAAATCCAGAAACTCGTTGAAGAATTCAATGATTTGATGGACGAACAGCGTTATGCCGAAGCCCAAATTGTCTCGCGACAGGTCAGTGACCTTGATCCGGAAAGCGAAATTGCTGCGTTGCTGAAAGAAAAAGCTCGGGCGGCAAAGAACTACGCCGAAATGACGGCAATTCGCGAACAGCGGGCGGACATGACTTACGAGTCCCTACGCGGCGTCGAAGAGTCCATGGAACCCTGGAATCACGACAACAAACTGGTTTTCGGTGATGCCGAGGAGTACATCAAGAACGCTGAGCGTCGAGACGCATGGCTGAATGCTCAGGAATATGATTCCGAAGCCGAACGTCAAATCTGGAACCTGCTGAAACAGGAACGCGTCCAGGGAGAGTATCGAGGTACGCTTGCCGAAGCGATGGATCAACTGTCGCGACAGGCCGGTGTCAACATTGTGTTCGACGACATGGCATTGACCGCCGAAGGCATCCAGAAGGATCGCATGGTGGACGTTCCGATTCGGACACCCATTTCACTGAAAAGTGCACTGGAAGTCATTCTCAGTTCGGCTGGTCTGGTTTTTGTTGTCGACAGTGAAGTCATCAAAGTCACCAGCCGCGATGCTCAGAATTCCAAACTGGAAACCGAAACCTACTACATCGGCGACCTGGTTATGCCAATGAATCAGGATTTTGATCCGTTGGCCATTCGCTTCAACCAATCCGGATCAGGCGGTTACGCAGGTAATGGTGCGATGAACCTGATGGGTGGCAACACGCTGCAGGCCAGCACCTCAACCACGAACCAACTCGGTTTGGCTCAGCAGTTGGGCAATAATGTCCCCGGCAATCCGTTTGGTGGATTGAACTATGGTGGCATGGGTAACAACGGCCCACAAACGGGAACGCCCGTGTTCTCCAGCATGGGCGGACAGCGAATGGGTGGTGTGACGCTGCAGGATTTCCAGCCGCTGATCGACTTGATTCAGAATACAATTCAAAACGAATCATGGCTCGACACCGGACAGGGTCTCGGCACCATTCAGGCCTATCCACCGAACCTGAGTCTGATCGTTTCGCAAACGCAGGAAGTCCAGGACGAGATCCAGGACCTGCTCAAAAAGCTGCGTGAATTGAACGATGTCCAGATCGTGGTCGAAGTTCGCTTCATTACGCTGCAAGATACTTTCTTCGAGCGAGTCGGCGTCGATTTCGACTTTGCTCTGAAAGACAACAATCCACCAGGATTTGATCCGACCTCTGGCAATCTGCCTAACGGAAGTACCGTTGTCGGTTTGAGTCCCGTCACGACCGCTGGCGGATTTACTTCCACCAACAACCTGGATCTGCAGTTTGCCCAGGACAGTTTCACCGCAGCCCAACCGTTGTTCGGCGGATTCGATCTGACGACCGCAGCCAACTTCGGGTTTGCGATCCTCTCCGATATCGAGGTGTTCTTCCTGATCCAGGCAAGCAAGGGCGATACCCGGTCTAACATCATGCAGGCACCGACCGTGACCATGTTTAACGGTCAAAGTGCCAGTGTGACCGACAGTTCAGTCCGGCCGTTTGTGACCTCCGTGATTCCGACCGTCGGTGACTTCGCCGTCGCCCACCAACCGGTAATCACGCTCCTGCCAGAAGGCACGACCTTGAACGTGCAGGCAGTGGTTTCCGATGACCGACGACATGTCCGACTGAATCTGGTGCCGTTCTTCAGCCAGATTACCGACGTCCAAACCTTTACGTTCGACGGCTCGACGAGAACCGAACGAACGACGGATTCGGTACTCGACGATCTGCTGGACGCCGTGGATGGCAATGGCGGCGACGACAGTGATGAAGAACTGGTAACGACGACGGCAGGTATTACCGTCCAGCAACCGGTCATTGCGGTGACTTCCGTCAGCACCGTGGTCAGCGTTCCCGATGGCGGAACCGTGCTGATGGGTGGCATCAAACGAATGACCGAAGGCCGTGTCGAGAGGGGTGTACCGTTCCTGAGTGGAGTGCCTTACATCAATCGACTGTTCAAGAACGTCGGTATTGGCCACGAGACTTCCAACCTGATGATGATGGTCACGCCACGGATCATCATCCAGAAAGAGATGGAAGAAGACCAAGTTGGTTTGGTCGGCGGAAACTAGTCTGCCGCCAATCCAATCGAAATGTTGACATCCCAGCCGCCGGTTAGCTTGCTAACCGGCGGCTTTTTTTGATCGTGTTGTGGCCCGACCTTTCGTGGATTATCCTGATGGATCCTGAAATCTTGGGTTTTCGTGTTCAATCCGCGGATTCGCCGCCATCTTGGCCCGCGAACCCCGCTCCTTTCCCAGTACCATGACTGAGGTTGCAAAAGTGGAAGTTTGGCCAATCGGAGTTTTTACCAGTATTGATGCCGGGTTGGGTGTCGATTTGGATGTCGCGCGAGAATTGGGTATTCCTACCATCCAAATCCATGCACCCCATGCTGGAAATCGAACCCAGGCAACGGCGGACGAGATACGCTCTCGATTGGCAAATTACGACATTTCCGTTACCGCGGTCTTCGGTGGATTCGATGGTGAAAGTTACGCCGATATTCCGACTGTCGTGAAAACGGTCGGTCTGGTTCCGGAATCCACACGCCAGTCCAGGTTGGTCGAAATGAAGGAGATCTCGGATTTTGCGAGGATGCTTGGTTGCAATGTGATTGCGCTGCACCTCGGATTCGTCCCGCATGAAACCGACAGCGACCTTTACCGCCAGGTCGTCGGGGTCACCCGCGAACTGTGCCAACATGCCGCTGATAATGGACAAAGCCTGCATTTGGAGACCGGGCAGGAAACGGCATCCGGCTTGATTCAATTCATTCAGGATGCCGGCTGCGACAACCTGTACGTCAATTTCGATCCGGCGAATATGATTTTGTACGGCACTGGGGAGCCGATTGAGGCACTGGAACAGATCGGAGACCGCGTCCGAAGCGTCCACCTCAAAGATGCGAAATGGGCAGCGTCTCCTGGCAAAGAATGGGGCGAAGAGACCCCGCTGGGAGCGGGCGACGTGAATATCGAACGGTACCTGAAGACATTGCAAAAAATTGGCTACGACGGCCCGTTGACGATCGAACGGGAAATTCCGCAAGATCCCGAGCGGCAGAAATCAGAGATTGGTCACGCGGTCGATTTGTTGAACCAGCTAAAAACAAAATTGCTGTGACGCCTTGGGCATTCGTCGTTAAATGAGGAAGCATGAAATCTGAAATCAATTGGCAGAGATCGTTCCTGGGCCTGATCGGCCTGGTGTGTCTGGCAATGGGTTTGGGGTTTTATTTCTTGGGTGGCGAATCGCCCTCGTTGCGGGACGGAATTCTGGTCAGAGTCGGTTTGTTGTTGTGCGTCACATGGCTGGCACTGCCGCAACTCAAGACCATGAAAACCAGAATCCCAGGTTATCTGCTGGTCATCGTCCTGATCCTGCTGATCATCGTCGCAGCGCGGCCCAAGATCTTCCCGATTCTTGCTGGCCTGCTGGCTGTCTCTTTGTCGCTTAGTTGGGCATTGAAGTGGGTTAGTCGATTTACTTCCAATGGGCGCTGAACATTCCGCCTCTGCGACCAAGCGAAATTGAATCGGAGGTCTGGCACGCCATGCTGATCGGTGTTGCGCAGCGAGACAACGCAGGCAGCAGCGTTTTCCGTTGTAATTTACGCCCAATTCACAACGGTAAGCGCCGAAAATCAACATGATTGCAGCAGCGGACGGATTAACGCAATTGCTCAAGAAACTGACTGAGGGTCGTTTTGTATTCCTCCGACGGTGGGGTCAAGTGGCCGCCCTCCAATTCGACGAATTTCACCGAGCTGGCACTTTTGGCGGCTTCGGCCAGTTGTTTTCCGTGGACAAAAGGAATGGCTTTATCGTCTTTCCCGTGACTGATCAGGACCGGGCCGGTGTAACTCCCGATTTTTTCACGCGAGTTGAACTCGAAATTCAGTCGCCTGCCGGTCAGCAATTTTCGGCTATGGTAGCGGAGCACATCGGCAACCGAAGTGAACCCGGCCTCCACGATCAGGGCTTTCGCGCAGTCCCTGGCGGCCAGATCGATGGCCATCGCGGCTCCGAGCGATCGTCCCATCAGAATCACTTCCTGTGGCGGGATATTCTTGCGTTTGGCCAACCAGTCACGCGCGGCCTCGGTGTCTTGGTAAAGTCCTGCTTCCGATGGAGTTCCGTCGCTCTTTCCATATCCCCGATAGTCGAAGGCAAAGATGGAAACCTGATTACGACGGACAAACTCCAGCAGTTTTGCTTTGTGCTGACTGACATTGCTGCCCCGGCCATGCGTAAACAGGATAACATTCTGGGGTGAAGGTTCGGTTTTTGAATGGACGACAAGATTTGGGTTGGCCTCAACTTCCGTGGCCGGTTCGATGAACCATCCGTGGAGTTTCGTTCCGTCAAGGCTCACAAACGAAACGTCTTCGAAAATCAAGCCTGTCAATTCTGAAACCAGAGGTTGGTCCCAGTTTCTTGACATGGGCTGTGGTTTGAACAGCACCCGTTTTTCGATGGGCTGAAATCCAAAGCTTGCCTGGTCTCCCGTGCAAGTGAACAGGACAGTGAGCAAGATTGCCAGCTTCCACGTGGCGGCCTGATGCCAGAACGAAGTCTTTCTCCGAAAATTGTTTTTCATCAAATGGACCCTCGGGACAGAATCTTCCTACCATAACGATAGCATCGGTCCTTCATTTCGCTGGTTTGAACGACCGTTTTGGTTGGCGGGCGATCCAGAAAATCGGCGTAGGCGTTGAGACCGCAAAACTTTAACCAGGTTGCCGGAAAACCGGGATAAAATCGTCAAATCCCAACCCCGGGCCCGATGGAAGAATTCTGACGGCAGCCCGATGAAGGTCTCGCAGGGGCTGATTTTTTTTCGATTCGCACCAACACCGGGACAAAACATTCAAACCCAAGCATTTTTGACCGCGGACTTGAGACAAAGGTCGCGAAATTTCTCAATCTGTCGTTTCGCTGCTCCGCAGCCGTTGAACCGCGCCAATCACAACGTTTTCCGATTCTGTACGGGCACGTTATAATAGAGAACGCGGCTATTACTCTGCCAACTGTTCAACCGTGCTGATAATCCATCGTTGGCGTTGGGACAATTATGGAATTTTTTGCCTGGATCTTCGGTTTTCTTCATTTCCATCGCCGGATCATCATCGGTGCGGTTCTGATTGGAGCGCTGGCCTATTGGCTATTGTACGGCAAAGACCTGGTTCCCAGATTTCAACCGAAACGGCTTGCGTCTCAGCTGGTTCCTTCAGACTCCGAGCCATCCACAGATTCCGAACAGCCAGCAGACGAGTTGACCGAGAACACAAGCTCTGGCAGCCTCGATTTGGGCACCGGCTTGAATGAATCCAAGGTGGAGAAACTGATTGACGAAACCGTTCGTCTCGACGCGAGCTGGCCCAAAGAAACACATTCCAAGGCGTCGATTCTTGTCGCCCGCAAGCTGAAAATTGCGCGGCAACTACTGGAACTTGATTCGTTGACAGATTTGCAGCGCAAGTTTGCGGAAAAAAGTCTGATCGAAGCCGTCAGCATACTGGATTCTCTCAATGTCCAGGGCGGATTAACGCTGCCCAACATTCGCGAGGAAATGCTTCGTGAAGTCGAACCCTATCTTGACCACGATGACGCCGATCTGCAGCAAATTGCAAGGCTGACGATGGTTTGCTACCCGACCTATGACTTCCTCACGACGCCGACGGAAGAAAATTTGCAGCTGGTTGAACAGAGATTCAACGATTACTTTTCGTCACTTAGCGAGTCGGAATTTTCGCAGGAAAAACTGTGCGAATTGGTCGTCCGATTGCAGCAGGTGCCAGAACTGTCGGAACAGACCGAGTCCTTTGCCCGCCGTGCGCTTGAGAAGTTCAGAACGCTCGATTCAGAATTTGCACGAGCGCTGAGCAGGATGTTGGAACAACGGATCCTGTTTGGACGGCTTGATCTTCCAACCCTGGTCGAGCGGATGCAACGCAGCGACACCACCGCCGATCGAGACATTGAGAGCCTTAAGCGGGGGTTAAAATCGTTGCCTTCGGCGGACCTGGCGATCTATCAGATTGCACTGGATGTGGTCCGCGCATTGATCGAGTTGGAACAACAGGATCGCGCAATTGAGCTGCTGGAATTTTTACGTGCTCAAGTCATCCCACAGATCGAGAATTCCGAGAAACGACAAAGCATCCTGAAAGCCATGGACGAGTTCAAACCCTTTCTTTAAGCCTGCCTTGTTGCCGAGACCTGCGTTTCGTGACTCCGCCTTTTGCGCCGTCAGGAAACTGGATTGACTGGCAAAGTAATGTAGAGCGACGCGCCACTCAATCGAGGCGTCCCTGACCAAATCAGGCCCTGATGCGCCGCGACAATTCTCTTGCAAAGCGCGAGACCAAGTCCGGTGCCGTGGGTCTTGGTCGTAAAAAACGGTTGAAACGCGTTTTTCCAATCGGCTTCGGGCAAGCCCGTTCCGTTATCACTGACGATCAGGGTGATTGCCGGTAACCCATGCAGCTCATCGTCCATGCAATACACCTCGATTTCGGGCGGCCGCGGGCCGGCTGCCAAGGCATTTTTGAAGATCTCGGTCAGTACCTGATCCATCGCCTGCCCGTCAATCTTGATCGTCCGATCGGTTGCATCCCCCGCAATTGAAAGTTTGGCCAATGGCGAGGTCGGACCAATTTTTGACCAGACTTTCTCAATCAAATGATCCAGTCGATGCGGCATGCGGTTGAGATTGATTGGTGCCGCATAGTTCTTGACTTCTTCGTAGAGGCCGAGCATTTTACTCTGGGCATTTTGAATGCGGTCGAGCAAGTCAAGCGCATCAGGATTGCCCTGCAAGTGAAGTCGAAGCAGGCCGATATGTGCTTGAGATCTCTGCAGTGCGTTCCTCCCTTCGTGGCTGAGTCCTTGCATTGCTTCTCCGATAGCCGCCAAGCGTTCCGCCGTCACCAGCCGCTGCTCGGTCCATTTGCGTTCGGTGATATTCAAATGTGTCAGAACCACCTTTGGCTCGCTCGAATCCAGCCGGTTAACGTACAGTAGAAACCAGCGTTCCTGATCCTCCGAATGACATGGATATTCAAATCGGAACTCGGATTGGGTCCCTTTCAAAACCTGTTCGATACCGCAACAGACGGCTCGACCGATCACCGCGTCCGCGCCATCCGAGCTTCGGCAAACGTCCAGGTAGTTCACTCCCACCCCCGTTCGCTCAGCAGTCCCACCGTTGGCCAATGCAAAATCGTGCCAAGCTCGATTGACCGCGATGATTTTTCCGTTTTCATCGAGGACGGCAATTTCCAAAGCCAGCGAGTCGAGAATTTTTCGCGACAAAAGTTCGACTTCGTCCGCCGGCTGATTGGATTGGGCTTTGGTTTCAGTCATTCCTCAACGCCCGTTCTTCAAGACCCTGTCCAACCATCTGGCGGTGCCTCAGGCACGAAACCATTGGGTTCAATTCGATAAAATTATCAAATCCCACAACCAACTCGATTCGCCCAATTCAGTGCTCAAATTCAATTGTTTGTGCGCCTGAGCCAATTCGCACGCGCCAAATTGCGATCCCCCAGTTCCCAACTCAGAAACACCGTCGGGTTGAAAACAGAAAATCGCCGAAAAACCTTTCATCGGAGAATTGACGAGCAATTCGCATGCCACCACAGTTGCAGGAAACCCCGTTATAGTAGCCCCCGGGAAATAGCAATTGGCGTTAAACCAAGTTCCCCAACAGATCGTGAGCGGACTCGATCGCGACAGTTTTCGGTCGAAACCCACCCCGAAGCGTTTTTGAGGCGGATCGCAAATCCTCTCGAACGCCTTGGATTGCCGTGACGCCAGACCGTCAAATCGGACCAATCGGAGGAAGCAGGAACACGAATGTGCGAATCGAGCCTCGAGCACTTCCCTCCAATCGACGAGTCATTAATCCACAAGCTCAACGGCGCCGGAACGGCGACGGTCGGCAACGGCATGTAGCCTGCCCTGTTGATCCAAACCGGCAAGCTTGACGCCTCCAAAATACCAGTTCGGTGCTTCGAAAGGCCTGAGAACCAGCGGTGGCCCCAGCAAGCTCGTATCAATTCCAGGTTCATACTGTGCCCGAAACTGGTCGCCGTAACGTTCGACATGGATCCTTGGGGCACTTACGGCTTCCTCGTAGGATTTGCCATCGAGGACCACGCTCAGCCAGGTTTGGGCGATCGAAGTTGTAATCCGACTGGCGCCGGGTGAACCAATGGCCAGTCGACGTCGGTCCGTTTTGTTCCACGCGACCGTCGGCGCCATGTTCGAAATGATTCTTTGGCCCCGCTCACCCTGGTGAAAGCCCTTCGGGTTTAACTCGGGTTCCCCAAGGCTGTTGTTGCAGGCGATGCCCAACTCTGGAATCACGATTCCAGCTCCATACCCCATGCTCATCGTAACCGCGACCATTCCGCCATCTTCGGTAACGACCGACAGGTGGGTGGTATTGGGCGACTGTAGCGGGCCACGATCGCTCGTTCCCCCCAAGCTCAGCAGCCGCCTGGCATTTTGTAAATCAAGCGGTTCGGCCAGCTCATTCGCGCAGGTTCAACAGGTCGAGTTCGGCGCAGGCCTTCAACTGAACTCGTTCGGCGGGGCTCAGTTGGTCGCTCCAGGCTGAACCAATGGCGTTGATCAGAAAACCGACCGCGGTTCCCCCGACGGCCGGGGGTGGATTCAAGGCCATTTCGAATCCACCCGACTGAATCGACAACGGTTGACGAACGACTGCTCGGTAAGCCTCCAGATCGTCACGGTCGATCAATCCGCCATTGGATTGAATCTCATTCACAAACCGATCGGTCAAGGAACCACGATAAAGGGCGTCAGCGCCTTCCTCGACGATTGCCTGAAACGACTGCTCCAGGTTCGGAATCTGAAACTCCTGGCCGGTCTGCAACGGCCGCCCCCCGGGCACAAAACAATCACGGCTGACCTTTTGCCGCGAAAAAATTGGCTCACCCGACAACGCCAACCAGCCAGCGAGCGTCGAACAGGTCGGAATCTTTCGTCCCGCCAGTTCCAGCGCCGGGGCAACCACATCCGACCAGGGCAAAACCCCGTGCCGCTGCCAGGTCTTTTCCGCGGCCGCCAGCATGCCAGGAATCGCAATGCTGGCGTGTCCAACCATGATCTCGACCCCGTCACCGTACGGAACATTGGCTTCCCACCAGCCCGGAGATCCAGCTTTCGGTGCCTGGGCGATATGCGGGGAGGCATCGGCGCCCTCGATCAATTCAGCGGCCTTGCCTGGCATCCGGACCATGAAGAATGCAGAACCTGCCAGCGAGCACATCAAAACCTCAGAAACGGTAGCCGCCAGCGCACAGGCGACCGCCACATCGACAGCGTTTCCGCCTGCCCGAGCCACACGCGCGCCCGCGTCGGCGGTCATTTTCGAATCAGCTGAAATGGCTACCTTGCTCACAACGACTACCACCCAAACATCAGGGAAATGCGGACACCACTGCAGCTAACCTAACGAAAAAAACGATCACTGAAAATAGTCGGGCCTGGCAATCGACATGGTCGAGAATAACGAATTTCGGACGGCTCAACGATCAGCCCTTCGTTTGGAATCCGCGTAGAATCATGGCCTGCTTGGGAGATTGGAATCGGTAATCCGGTTGGCCATGGGCTTCAAAGGCGGCTTCAACCGCCGGATGCCGGACGTCGGCCTCGGTATACAGCGTGTTGAACGAACGGCTGGAGTAGCGGTCGGCAAACTGATCAAATGAATCGTACTGGATAAAGCTGTGATAGGTGACGACTTCTGCCAAATCAAATCTTGGCACAGCCAGTTCGACCAATCCCTGTTGAGCCGCCGCTCGCTCCCGATCCTCATCATGAAACAGCTTCATGACTTCGTTCAACGGGCAACCCAGCGGCTCGATCACCAATAAAAATCCACCCGGTTTTAGCACACGAAAAATCTCCTGAAAGACCCGCGGATAGGTCTCAGCCGGAATGTGATGCAGCGAATAACTGAAGAAAACACCGTCCATCGACCGGTCCGCAACGGGGAGTGATTCTGCACCGGCCTCGGCAAACGTCAGCCCCAACCTGGGCTCGGATTCGCGATTGAGTTTTGCCTGAACCGGATCCGGATCAATCGCCAAAACCTGAGCTCCCAGTTCAGCCAACGGCATGGAAAACGTCATGTCACCGCAGCCGACATCGACGACAGACGTTCCCTTCAGGGGCACAAATTGCTTGATCACTTCGATACTGGTGGTGCAGCCAAAATCGCTCTGCGGCCGTTTCGTGTTCCCGTTCATTGTGCAATCAGATCTGTTTCAGCCGTTGATTCACTTGTTAGAGCTCGTGAGAAAATTCTAATCACCATCGGCCAATCGACCAGACCGAACCAGTCACCGATGACGGCGACCGATCGTCCTGTTTGAGAACCGATGTTTTTCGACGCTACTTTCGCACTTTCCCAATCCGAAAACGGCAGCTTTTTCACCATCTTCCCACACGGCACCGGGCCGGCGGGGAGATTATTTCCAATAATCAACCGGCTTTTCACGAATTAGGCTTACCGGCGGACGTTTCGCTGGTAAGATAACGACGCAGTGGTTTCGCTCGGGCACACCGTTCCGAGCATGCTGCAAATTATTTTTTAGGAACGAACAAATGGCTGAAGGCACGATTAAGAGACTCACGGACAAAGGTTTTGGATTTATTGACGTGGGTCGAGACAAGGACCTGTTCTTTCACTCCTCATCGCTTGAGGGTGTTAGCTACGACGAACTGCAAGAAGGACAACAGGTCACCTTCACGGAAGCACGCGGACAAAAAGGCCCTTGCGCCGAGCACGTCCAACTAGCGTAACCGAGTTGAAAATCTCGGCAACGAGATTCTAAATAGAAAACAAGGACGGCCCGCTGTCAAAAAGTGGGCCGTCCTGTTTTTGCACAGTCCGGTATTTCCAGCCGACACGGCGCAGCACGACTCCCTGGCTTGGACTTTGCCAGGATACGGTCAACGGATCATCAGCCTCCCGCGATTCAATCCGTCAGTCGCAGCAACTGGATTTTCCGAAACCAGACCCGCTGGCCTTCTGCCTGCAACGCGATATGGCCAAACGCCAACGGAACCTCCGCGCCCCGCGCAGGATTGGCTTGGCTTCCTTGCTTTCCAGATCCAATTGCGGATTCCGATACCTCAGCACTTCCTGGCCTTCGACGTAATAGACGATCTCTTCGTGGCCGCGAACTTCCATTTCAACGGCGACCCAGCGATCCGGAGGCAGGGTCGGCCCCGACGATTTCACAATATGTTGTTTGGTCAGTTTACCATCGTAAACGACATGCGTTCCGGGAGTGCAGACGTTTCCCGTCTGGCGTTTGCCGGTTCCTAAATCGGCAAGAAACTGCATTTCCAAACTGGCTGGAAAACCCTGATCCAATTCCATGCTCTGAGGTGGCTGCGCGTGCAACATCACACCGCTATTCAAATCCACATAGTTGGGCGCATCGGAGACCATTCGACCTACGAAACGATATTCCAGCCTCAGTCGGTAGTGCGAATAAGCCAGATTCGAAAACAGGTGGCCATACCTTCCGCCAAATTCCTGATAGTCGTCGTACTCGCATTTGAGAATCCCATCTTCGACGCGAAAGGTATCCGCATAATTCTCACCCAACCGGTGACCGGCAATCTTAACCGTCCAACCTTCCAAATTCTGCCCATTAAATAAATCGATCCACTCTTCCTCCACCCGTTGATTCGGCACCGTGGTGGACGGCTGGTCAGCCGACGACTCTTGGTGAAGCCCGTGCAATTGGCTGACAACGACCAGGAAACCAATCGCGAGTCGTTGTCGGTGTCTGGGTAACAAACTATTCATCGGCGGATCACTTTCGGGGTCTTGCGAGTTGGCGTACGCTGCGGCTAAATCAGACTCCTGCCGAGGCGACTAAGACTTGGGCCGTTTTGATTTCGGCTGGTTCTTCTTCTGGTTCGTATTGGGCCACGGAATCGCGTGGACTGCTTCGGCCTTGGCCTGCCAAATGGACTTCATCTGGCCCAACCGCTGTGGCTGCTCGGCGGCTAAATCATGCAGTTCACTGCGATCATCCTTAATGTAGAACAATTCCCAGTCAACCTGGTCCTGTCCGGCTCGGCCCTTGGCGACAATCTTCCAATCGCCCATTCGCAAAGCCCGGTTGCCTTCGTGTTCAAAAAAGATCAGATCACGATCAAGTTCGCGGCCGGCAAATACCGGCAACAGACTTTTGCCCTCCAGCGGGGTGATCCGATGGCCCTTGAATTCGCTCGGGTATTCGACCTCGGCGGCATCCAGACAAGTGGCCATCAGGTCGATCAGATGGGTCGGTTCTGATCGCAACTCGTTCTTGGCGGCGATTGCTGCCGGCCAATGGACCACCAGCGGCGTGGAAATGCCTCCTTCGTGGACGTAATGTTTGTACTCTCGAAACGGCGTGTTGGACACATTCGCCCAATTCTTCCCGTAGCCGATGTAAGTATCGGCTGGCCCGGGCATGACGTGGCCGCGGCGAACCGGATAACCATCTCGTGTTTGCTTCGGCTGGGAGGCTTGATAGTGCTGCAGATCGTCCGGGATCGGCGGCAGTGTCGGACGATCGGCCCGCGTCACGCGGGGCCCGCCGGGTTTTCGCCCGCCGCTTTCGGCGCAACCTCCGTTGTCCTGCATAAACATGATCAGCGTATTCTCCAGCTCGCCCTTGGCCTTAAGTGTTTCGACGATCCGGCCAATGCCTTGATCCATCTGATCTACCATTGCCGCATAGACCTCCATGCACGCCGATTCCCATTCTTGATCCTCGACCTGATTCCAGTTACCGACCAAGGGGGACATTTCCGTGTTCGCCGGCACGACTCCCAGACGTTTCATTTTTTCCAACCGCGCCTCGCGAATCGGCTGGTAGCCTCCATCGTACTTGCCATCGTATTTGGCGATGTCGCGAGGCCGGGCATGCATCGGCCAATGGGCGGCCGTATAAGCGACGTACAAGAAGAAAGGTCTTTTTGATTCATGTTCGTTGATAAATTTTACCGCGTTGTCACTGATCGCATCGGTAAAATGATAGGGCTGTTGGGGCTGATATTCCGGATCGTTTTTGATCGTGATGGGCTGGTTGTCGCGGGTCAATGAATTCGGATCCCACAGACTGGACGCACCATTAATAATTCCGTAGTACCGGTCGAATCCACGCTGCAGCGGCCAATTTTGCTTTTCCGATTCCGTATTTGGAAACGTGGATTTGGTGACATGCCATTTGCCGACGCAATAGGTCGAATATCCGCCCGGCTTGAGTGCTTCGGCGATCGTGACACAAGACCGATTCAAATCGCCGCGGTAACCGTCCACGCCACGATCGTTCATCATGTGGCCAATCCCCGTTTGATGAGGATACAGCCCCGTCAACAGCGACGCGCGTGTCGGACAGCAGCGTCCGGTATTGTAGAATTGGGTAAACCGCAAGCCATTGGCCGCCAGTTGATCTAACACCGGCGTTTCAATTTCGCCACCGTAACATCCGATATCGGAATACCCCATGTCATCGGACAGGATGATAATGAGATTGGGTTTTTCAGCCAGGGAGGCCGTGACGAGCAGCAATGGGATCGCAAACGCAAGCAAATTTTTCATCGAAATTTCCGGCCTATCGGGAACGCATCGTCCAAACCAATCCCAAATGGGACACTGCCACAGACGTATGTTATGATGCGAGCGTTCAAAACGCAAAAAAACAATTCGAGTCAGCCACATCCGGGAAACTCAAATGATCAAGAATCGCTTTCTATTGGCCTTCGTGACAGTGATTTTCGCAACCAGTTTCGCCGGCAAATCCAATTCCCAACAGCCTGAACATCCCAATGTGATCATCATTTTCATTGATGACATGGGCTATGGCGATGTCGAGTTTAACGGGGCGAAGGGACCTCGAACCCCCAACCTGAATCAGATGGCCGCGGAAGGCATGAAGTTCACAGACTTTTATGTTGGCTGCGCGGTCTGCTCGGGTTCGCGAACCTCGTTGTTGACCGGCTGTCACTATCAGCGATTAAGCATGAATCCCGTCCTGTTCCCCAACAGTAAACAGGGCCTTCATCCTGACGAGGTCACGATCGCGGACATGTTGAAAGCTGCCGGCTACAAAACAGCCTGCGTCGGCAAATGGCACCTCGGCCACTTGCCTCCGTGTCTGCCAACTTACCAGGGCTTCGATTCCTATTACGGAATTCCCTACAGCAACGACATGTGGATCGATCCGGCCAATCAACTGGCTGACGACGTGCTGCTGCGGGAAAACGTCACGCGGGAACAGATCAAGGCAGGAAAAACCATTCGGAATTCGGTTCCGCTGTTCCGGGGCGAAGAAATCATTGAGTATCCCACTGATCAAACTCAAATCACAAAAAAATACACGGAGGAGTCGATCCGATTTATCAAAGCGAACAAGGAACATCCGTTCTTTCTGTACCTGCCCCACACGATGGTGCATCGACCACTGGCCGTCAGTAAGGCTTTCGAGCGGACCGATAGTTTAATCTGGAACGCGATTGAAGAGGTCGATTGGTCGGTCGGCGAGATTTTGAAAACGCTCAAGGCCGAAGGCCTGGACCACAAAACCCTGGTCCTGTTTACCAGCGACAATGGCGCAGCGGTTGGCTCTTCGTTGCCGCTTCGTGCGAAAAAGGCGAGCGTTTACGACGGCGGCATTCGCGAACCGACTTTAATGTGGTGGCCGGGCACGATTCCTCCTGGATCCGTCTGCAGCGAAATCGCAGCGACGATCAATATGCTGCCAACCCTGGCCGGGCTGTGCGGTGGCAAATTGCCCGCTCGAAAAATCGACGGACAGAATATCTGGCCCCTGATGCAAGACCCCTCCGCGCAAGTCCTCATTCGGCCTATGTGTTGATGCACGGGCCCGGCACGGTTCGTGCGGGGAAGTGGAAATTCTATCCGTGGAAAGAAAAGAAAGGGAATGCCCGCGATCCGCTGATCGGACGCGAGCCTTCCGATCAACCGGTTCAGTTGTACGACATCGTTTCGGACATTGGCGAAACCAAAAATCTGGCACAACAACACCCGGAAGTCGTATCGCGATTGCAGAAGCTCTACGACCAACACGTTGCCGAAATCACGGCCAACAAACGTCCGACTGCCGAATTAGCCCGCTCCGAGACCGCCCCCACACCCAATCGGCCCGGGAAAAACAAGTAACCCGACGACGTCAAAGCGGCTCACCGCAGTATTTGCAAAACTTCGCATCGGCATCGTGACCCTCGGTAACACAACTGGGACACGAAATCACGGAAACGTTTCGACGCTTGTGTTCGATGACCTCAGCCGTCACAAAACCCGTTGGGACGATAATCAAACTGTAACCGACCAGGATCAAAAACGCGGACAGGAATTTCCCCGGCACGGTCGTCGGCACGATGTCCCCAAATCCGACCGTCGTCATGGTCACGATCGCCCAGTAAATACCATCGGGAATCGAATCGAACTGGCACTCATCACCCGCCAATTCGTTTTCGATTTCATACATCACGGTACCCGTGACGGTTACCAGAATCATCACGATGGCGAGGAAAACAATGATCTTGGCGCGAGCCCGCCAAATCGCGTTCGACAGGTCATCGGCCTCCAACTGAAACCAACCCAGTTTGAAAATTCGAAACACGCGAATCAGCCGCAACGATCGGATTACGGCAAAACCATGCGAACTGGAGCCGGGTTTGAGCAGCAAAATATAATCGGGGAGAAACGCCAGCAGGTCGATGACGCCCCAAAAACTGAAGATGTATCGGGTCGGACGCTTAACGCAGTAAATTCGCAACAGGTATTCGACCGTGAACATCGCCGTAAAAATCCAGCGAAAAATCTTCAGCTGTTCGCTGTAGGGGCCGTTCCCGCTTCCTTTGGTACCATCGGACTGGTACTGCCATCCGATCCCCTCGACGGTCTCCAAACTGATGACAATGATACTCAGGATGATCACGATCAGCAGCGAGATATCAAAAAAGACGCCACCGAAAGTGTCCGCATCAAAAATGATATCGTGGATTTTCCTTCGCAGCTTCGAATGTTCAACCGGCTCAATTGGGTTCTTCTGGTCGTTTGCCATGATTGGAAAGCTCATCGATCGGAAACGGGCGCACCCAATAATCTAAGCATTTCCGCGGGCGCGGCACAGATGCGTTGATTTGAACATGGGATAACAATGTCAACAGTCAACAGCGAGCCATCGGAGTGCTCCGTTTCCTCCGTTCTCGCCTGTTCAAAATCGGTGACGCATCACAGGCGACCACCGAGCATCCAAATTCAATTCCCGACCAGCCGCAAATTGCAAAACGCCAACCGAAAACGCTTACGACCAAGTTTTTCAAATTCAATCGTGGCGGTGCGTTTCTGACCGTCGCCCGAAAGATCGACGATTTCCCCCAGGCCATATTCCGGGTGTTCGACCACCATTCCAATGGAAAAACGGCTTGGATGCAGCCGCACAAACGTCTCGTTGCCTTGCTCTTCCGCCAGTTGAGCAGCTGTCACCAACCTGGGAAAAGACGAAAAATCCGATTTCGATTCGCGGACAATGTCGGAATCCGCCGGTTGCTCATCCTCGTCTCCAAACTCCTGATCGAATTGATCACTGCGGTGCGGATCGTGAATGTCGATCTCGGGAATGCCATCGTGCAACCACGGATCGATCTGGTCAATCGCGTCGGCCACATCCGCATCATCAAAGAAGGGACCGGATGAAGGCTCAAATACATCCATCGCCTCCCGCGGTAATTCCATCAGAAAACGACTGGCAATGACCGGCCAGTAGCTACCGCGACGAAAGCGGTTCAAGCAACGGCTGATCTGCAATTGATCCTTGGCCCGGGTGATCCCGACAAACAACAGCCGACGCTCTTCTTCCAATTCTGCGTCGTCGGACGAGCTCCGTTCGTGCGGCAAAATCCCGTCTTCCAGTCCGACGATAAAGACCGAACCGAATTCCAGGCCTTTGGCCGCATGCAAGGTCATCATCGTCACGTATTCGGCTGAGGATTCCCAAACGTCCGTGTCGGAAATCAACGCGGCTTGCTCCAGGTAGCGTTCCAATCCACCCTCATCCTCAAATTCCCGGTCAAATTCCTGCGCCGCGACGATCAGTTCGTCGATGTTGTTGGCGCGCTCGAACCCCTCCTCGCTGCCGTCGTCGGTCAACCATTGACGGTAACCCGTTTCGAACAGAATGGCCTGGATGGTCGTTTCAACATCCCCCGTGCAGGATTCCACGAGTCGTTCATACATTTCGACAAATTGCAGAATCTTTTTCCTGGGGGCGGCTGAAATAGAACTGATCTGGTCGCAGTTTTTGGCTGCATCGAGCATGGAAATCTCGTTTTCCAAAGCGAAATCGCGGACGCGGCCGACAGTCACCTTGCCAATTTTTCTCGGAGGTGTATTGATCACGCGTTCGAACGCCACGGTGTCGCTGGGATTATTCAGCAGATGCAGGTAGGCAACGATATCTTTGATTTCTTTTCGCTGGTAAAACGCGTGTCCATTGACGATCTGATAGGGGATTCCGATCGATCGAAATGCGTGCTCCAGCGCCCGCGAGAGGTAATTGGTCCGATACAAAATGGCAAAATCGCTGGGCTGCCGTTCGCCCTTTTGAATGGCCAGGGCAATCGAATCGGCAATGTCGGTCGCCTCGTCGTGCGGCTGGGGATACGTTACCAGCCGAACCGGTTGCCCCTCGTCATTGTCCGTGCGAAGCGTCTTTCTGTTTGCGGCGGACATTGTTGGCGATCAATTGATCGGCAACCCGCAAGATCGACTTGGTGCTGCGGTAGTTCTGTTCCAGACGAACCACTTTGACGTTCGGGTAATCACGTTCGAACTCCAGGATGTTGTTGAGGTTCGCACCGCGCCATCCGTAGATGGATTGATCCGGATCGCCGGTGACAGCGAGGTTTTGCTGGCTGCAATTCAGCAAGCGAATCAGCTGGTATTGAGCGGAATTCGTGTCCTGGTATTCGTCGACCATCATGTAGGCAATACCGTTGATCGCAGCGATTCCCTCAGTTCGGGGCCTGTCGCAACAAGTCGATCGTATGCAGCAACAGGTCATCGAAATCGACTCCGTTGGCCAGTCGCAACAGTTTTTGGTACTCCGGGTAGACCTTCGCAACGATCGCGTCCTTGTAGTATCCCGGCCGCGGCTGATAATTGTCGACCGTGACTCCTGCGTTTTTGATGTTGCTGATCAGTTCGGACAGCTCGTCTGGCGGAGTGATGTTTCAGATCGACATTGGTGTTCTGGATCGCCTGCTTGACGACTTTGCGTGAGTCGCCGGAATCGTAGATCGTGTAGTTCTCGGAAAGGCCGACCATCCGCGCGTACATTCGCAATTGCCGCGCGCAAAATTTGTGAAACGTACCCGTCCAAGCCTGGTTGCCCGGTGCCAGCAGTCTCCAGCCGGTCTCGCATTTCGTTCGCGGCTTTGTTGGTAAACGTCAACGCGAGAATGTTGTTGGACGGAACGTCGTTGGCGATCAGATTGGCGATCCGATGCGTGATGACACGAGTTTTCCCGCTGCCTGGCCCGGCCAGAATCAGAAGCGGTCCGTGCAATTGCGCGACGGCCTCACGCTGTTGAGGATTAAGCGAATCGAAGATTTGATCATGTGAGGGCATGGGATCGTCCGTGACATCGTCGAATCGAACTCCGCAATGAGCGCTCAGCAGTCCAGGCGTGCAGCCAATTTAACAGATTCTGGATCCTGAGTCTGCTCGGCTTTGGGCGAATTTTTTCCGCTGCGTGCAGATATGGCTTCGACCGAAAAAATTGACCGACCGCGCATCGATCTTTCGAATCTCTTATGTTATATTCTTCTGCATCGCAAACAAGGATGCGGCGAATTTCAGCCGGATCCATTCAACATCTCTATTATCTTGGGAGGGACCCCGATGGCCAAGACCCGAATTCCACTTAGTGCCGCCGAAGAAGAGACACGCAACCTACGTGAAAAACTTGACCTCAGCACGGCCGAAATTGGACTGACCGTTCGCACGACCAACTGCCTCGAAGAGAAAGGCATTTTTACGGTGCGTGACTTGCTGAATACGACGCGAGCCGATTTGCTCAGCATCTCCAACTTTGGTGAAAAGACACTTGAGGAGGTTTACAAGTCGCTGGAGTCAATCGGTTTTTGCCGACCGGGTTACGACGTGAAGCCTCGCTAACTGCGGTGTTTTTCAGGAGCCTTTCGCACTCCATGGGCAGGCCTTCGGTCTGCCTTTTTTTATGCGCCAGCTTCCAGGCGACCACAAGAATCACCACCAACGTTTGGGACGATCGCCAATCTCGCGTCGGACACCAGCTACTTGGACTCGCCGATTTGAAAACAGCTCAATTCACCCATTTGCCGACTGGCGTTGGTTCGAACGTAAAACTTGCCATTGGAAACTGCCGGAATCGCGCGGGCTTTGCCGTCCACGATCCGATGATTCGCCGATTCCTTAAACCGGGATTCCGACAATTCGATCAGGCGTAGATGACCGTCGCTATCGAACAACACCAGTTGACCGTCGACCAGGAACGTGTGACCAACGGGAATTCCGTCTTCCGACCATTTGACTTTGCCGGTTTCAGCTTCCACACAACGGAAGGAACCGTTGGCAAAGTCTTCTCGGCCAGCGGTTCCGTACAAATGGCCTCGAAAGTAAATCGGCGTCGAATACTGGCTGGAAAATGACTCGTCGTTGCCCCAAACCAGTTTCGGCTTGCCGTCGATAAATTCGATACCAGCGGGCACCAACGCCGTAGGCCGAGTTGATAAACAGATGGTTGTCAGCGAATACGGGCATCGCACCGTTAACCGTGGGGCCTCGTTTGCCGAACTCGGACTGGAACAGGACTTGTCCATCGTCCGGGTTGAGCCCCACGAGGTTCAATCGCGTCACAAAAACAACGACGCGTTGGCCGGCGATTTCGGCAAGAATCGGTGAGGAGTAACTGGGCCGGTCATCAAACGCCTTCCAGACTTCCTTACCGGTCATCAAATCAAAAGCGACCACCGCCGCATTGTCTCCACCGACATTCAGCAGGAGTTTTTCATCGACCACGATTGGTGTCGAGCCGGCCCCGAAATAGCCCAAACGGCTGTTATATCGTTTGACGACGTTTTTCTCCCAAATCGTCGATCCATCTTCCAACGACAGACAAAATAGCAATCCATCGGTACCGTAAAGGTAGACGTAGCCATCATGGATCAACGGTACAGCTTTGGGGCCGTTGTCGCCGTCGGGCCCTACGGACGCGAATTCACTTGGCAATTTCACGGTTCCAGATCAATTTGCCGGTGTCGGCATCCAATCGTTCGACCACGTAATTCTGCTTGGGTCGATGAAACAGGATCAACTGACGATCGGCGACAACGGGTCCGGAAAACCCCTGTCCAACCGGGTGCGACCAGATTTTTTTGGGCCCGTCTGCCGGCCAAGCGGACAACAGTTTTTCCTGATTCGCCACTCCATTTCGAGCAGGACCGTTAATTTCCGGCCAATCCTGCCCCATGGTCGACCGGGACCACGGAAAAACAGTGGTCATCAAAGCCAAACACGCAAGTGAGATCGAGCGAACAGAAAAGAAGTTGCCGCAATGAGTGTGGAGAAATTTCATAATTGATAAACTGGTTTCGTTCTTGATGATTGTCTTACCGAGCGTCTTGCGGCGCCAAGGGAGTTGGATTGCGTCGCCGTCTGTCTTTGTTCTTTCGATTACGACCGTTCAGCCGTGCCAATCGCGGTTGGTGGGCAGGGATCGCGGAAACCGGTCTGGCCGCGACCATGCTGATGTTCGGCGTGATCGGATTGGCCCTTTCGCTGACGCTGGCCGTAATTTACTCGACTTCCAGCGAGCTCTACATATCCGTCGGATATTTCAGTTTACAACTGGTCGTCTCGTTTGTGTTAATCGGGCTGGGAAGTTATGGAATTATTTCTTTGCTTTGGAAAGTCGGGGTTTCCGACGAGCGTCGCGGGGCGATCGTCTCGCGCGCCGGCGAAATTGACCTGCTGAATGAAATCCGGAAACGCAGAGAGGATTTGCCGACTGTCCCGATGGATCGTTTTCCGCCTGCCCAGGGAAACGAGCTGCCTTTTAAACTGATTCCCTCGCCACGAAATGTCTGGGGCTTGATCAGTGCGGCGATCTTTTCGATCAGTTTTGTTGCCTTGGCCACGATCCTGGTTTCAACAGCCGTGGCAAAATGGCGAATTGGTACACCCGATTGGCTGGCGGCAGGATTGGCATTGGCGATCTTTCTCGCTGCAAGCTGGTCGATCTATCAGTTTTTTCGTCAATCCTTGAAACTGGCGGGGATCGGATCGACTTCGTTGGAGATTTCCGATTATCCATTGGTGCCGGGCCAGCATTACGAGGCCGCGATTTTCGCAACACGGTCGCGTCCGTTTGAGATTGCTGGACATTAGCCTGATCTGTCAGGAAGAAGTCACTTACAGTGAAGGGACTGACATTCGGACAGAAACGGTCATCGTGTTTGCAGATCGACTTTTCCGGCGACGGGGGATTCTGGTCCGACCGGATCAGCCCTTCCGAACCACATTTGAAGTCCGCGTCCCAGTCTCCGGTATGCACTCTTTCAAATCGCCCAATAACCGGGTCCAGTGGAAAATCGTGGTGACGGCCCAAGCCAAAAACTGGCCCCACCTGAAACGCCTGTTTAGTGTCTCCGTCCATCCCCCCGAATCCTGTTCAAAGGCGAGGTAAATTTGGTGGAAACTCAAATTGACATCTGGCTGGATCGGCGAACCTGCTACTACCCCGGCGATATCCTGATTTGCGAATATCAGATTCGCCCGACCAAACCGTTTGTGATTGACGCGATCGAAGTATCCGTACTCTGGGCAACCGAAGGTAAGGGCCAAACCGATATCGGCGTTCATTTTTTCGAACGTAAACGCTCGCCCCGCGCGCAAGCGTATACCGGCAAACAGAAACTGACCACGGTCCTGCCAGAAACGCCACTTTCCTATCGGGGCCTGATTCTGAAAGTCAATTGGTACGTTCGTGTTAAATTGTTTTCCAACGACGGCCAGTCGCTGATTGAAGACGAACCCTTCCTCCTGGGACCAGGCTGCTTTTTTGAGTCGGCCCGCAAGATTGAAGCAGAGGCGGTCGATGATCCCCACGCGTAACCCCTTTTCTACTCAGGACATCTCGCCAGCAGTGATGCCATTGGTTGGCGATCCCGACGAAATCAGGAAGGTCACAAAAACCTGGCAACACGCTGGCTGGATCGGCCAAATTGTCGGTCCGCACGGGGCGGGCAAAACAAGTCTGACCTACGCTCTGCAAGCCGAAGTCACCGATCGTTTCTGTAACACGCGCCGATTGACGATTCGGAAGCAGGCTCCGCGACGGAGGTTTCCATCACCCTCGAGGATCGAGATCGGGGGTGGCCAATGGCAATCATCGGTGAGCCGGGGCTCGCTGCTGATGATTGACGGCCTCGAAAACCTGAATCCCATCAACCGTTGTCTGATGATTCGATACTGCCGGTCCCATCAGATCGGCTTGCTGCTGACAACCCATCGACGCCTCGCCGCTTTGCCGGTCATCGCGACCGTTCAACCGGAGATTGCGACGCTGATTGGCATCGTCGATTATTTGATGCGAGACCAATCACCTGAGGCACGCGCCGCCATCGATCGCCAGACCATTCAGCAGGCGTTTGTTGAAAACCAGGGCGATCTACGCGAGTCGCTAATGTCGCTTTACGATGTGTTTGAGCGTTGGGCACGATCCGGGAAATGTCGCATTGCTCCCAGTCGGCGGTAACGTGCAAACCGTTGCGCCGCGTGCGCTGGCCGGCGCTGCCGGAACGGCAGTCGCTGGTTCAGAAAATCGGCCCGACAGGGGCCGGGCCGAGGCTTTTTGGGTGACGCTGGTTTGGCGCTGGGGATACGCGACTTTGTTCCGGCCTACTTGCGCTCGCCAGCCGCGCCCCTTGCGCTCGCCAGCGCTGCCGGAACTGCAGTCGCTGGTTCAGTAAATCGGCCCGACAGGGGCCGGGCCGAGGCTTTTTGGGTGACGCTGGTTTGGCGATGGGGATACGCGACTTTGTTCCGGCCTACTTGCGCTCGCCAGCCGCGCCCCTTGCGCTCGCCAGCGCTGCCGGAACTGCAGTCGCTGGTTCAGTAAATCGGCCCGACAGGGGCCGGGCCGAGGTTTTGTGGTTGACGCTAGTTTGGCGTTGGGGATACGCGACTTTGTTCCGGCCTACTTGTTGACGCTTTTAACGTAATCAAACTGCTGGAACCAATCCCAAGCATCGCGAATTGCGTCCTCCACACTTCCGGGCCGGTAACCAAGTTCCTGCTCGGCTTTTTGGCTGCTGTACCAACTGTACATTTGCCCAGACAACGTGACCGCTGAGTTGACCTCCAACTCGGTGCGGGTGAACCTGGAAACAAAATCGCCGAATCGACCGACGCCACCAGCGAGAAAGTCAGACATTCTCCGCACCGGCGGACGCTTGTTCATGACCCGCGCCATCAACTGCCACAAATCCAGATACGTCAGGTTTTCTCCACCCAGAATGTACCGCTGACCAGAACGTCCGTGCTGGGTGGCCGAGATGATGCCCTCGGAAACATCACGCACGTCGACGACCGAACATCCGCCGGCGGGTGCATAAAACAGCAGCGGCTGCTTGGAAAGCATAATCATCATCTTGCCCGAAGAGGGTTTCCAGTCCCAGGGACCGATCATAAACCCAGGATTCACGATAACCGCATCCAGCCCGCGCTCTACCTCCTGTAGCACCACCTGCTCAGCCTCGCGTTTGGACACAACGTAAGCACAGGCGGGCTTGGAGGGTTCCAGCATATCCTCATCGGCAACCGAATCTTGGGTCGCCGCGGCCAGCGTATCCACGGTACTGACATGGACCATACGAATCTTGTTGCGTCGTGCAGCGATCGCGATATTCCGGGTCGACTCAACATTAAACCTGCGACTTTCCGCCATTTTCTTCCAGCCGACGTGGATCATGGCCGCGGAATGAATCACCAAATCGGCATCCGCAACCAGTGGATTGACATCCTGTGGATCGGTTAGATCGACGTCCGCCAAATCGATCTTCAAACCCGACAATGGACGGGGATCGGAGGAGTGCCGGACGGCGGCGACGATTTCGTGGCCCTCTGCCAGCAGTGCGCGGACAAGATTGTTGCCCAAAAAACCGGTCGCTCCAGTAATGAAAATCCGCATAACGATTGGCTTGAGGCGAACAGATTTCGCAGGCAAATAATTGGCTGGTCTGGCTGGGTTGGCAACCACGATCGGTGTGCCACATTGTTTGGGTCACCGACGAAGTCTACAGTATATCGCGTAAAAGACGCTTCCTCCGTTAGTATAACGCAATTCGGGCAGCCATGAGTACGGGTCAAACGACAACAGGTCAGGTCTCGGTCGTACCGGTTACAACCAGATCCCAGCAAAAAGCCTTTATCAAGTTTGCCTGGTCGCTGTATGAGGGCGACCCAAACTGGATCCCTCCGCTGTTGATCAATATCAAGGAATTATTGAATTACAAGCAGCATCCTTTTTATGACAAGGGCGAGATTCAAACATTTTTGGCGATGTGCAATGGCCGGGTGGTCGGGCGAATCGCGGCGATCGTGGACGGACACCATAACGAGTTCCACAAAGAGTCACGTGGAATGTTCGGATTCTTCGAGTGTATCGACGACCAAACTGTCGCCAACCTGCTGTTTGACGCGGCGAAAAACTGGTTTGCAGAGCGGCAAATCGTCTTGATGCGCGGCCCGGCCAATCCATCGCAGAACTATGAATGGGGGCTGTTGATCGAAGGATTTCACAGCCCACCCACCTTCATGATGACCTACAACAAGCCGTATTATGCCCAATTGGTCGAAAATTATGGCTTCCAAAAATCCCAGGATATGTATGCTTTCGAAGGCCACATCGACATGCTGTCGGGTTTGGACCCAAAACTGCTATTTATCGCAGAAGAGGCTCAGCGCCGGTTCAATATCGACGTCCGACGGGTCGATAAAAAGAATTTTGAGCAAGACATCCGCAGCTTTCTGGAAATTTACAATCGGGCATTACCGGGCCAGTGGGGTTTCACTCCGTTGAGCGAAGGTGAGCTGCTGGCGATCGCCGGTGGACTTAAACACCTGATCGTTCCGGAAATGACTTCGATTGCCGAGGTCGATGGGAAGCCGGTCGGGGTGGTGTTCGGATTACTGGATTACAACCCGCTGATCAAGGAAATCGATGGTCGATTGTTCCCATTTGGCATCCTGAAACTGCTATGGAAACGAAAAAATATCAAGCGAATCCGGCTGATCAGCACCAATGTTTTGCCGGAATACCAGCGCTGGGGATTGGGTTTGGTCTTGGTCAACCGGATGCTGCCAGACGCCCTCGAATGGGGAATTCAGGAAGCTGAATTTTCCTGGGTGCTGGAATCCAACCGCCTTTCTCGCGGAACTTTGGAGCGAGGCGGGGCAAAACGGGAGAAGACCTATCGAATTTATGATTATGAGCCGACATAATATGGCTTGATTGATGAGCCATTACGGATCGCTGGACGTTTACCGCGGTCAGGGCTCCCCCCAAATGCACTTGATTTGAAAGCTACATGAACTCCGATCGAGAAATCGTCATTACTGGCATGGGCGCCATTACTCCGATCGGCATCGGCAGCGGTGAATATTGGGAGGGGCTGTTGAGTGGTGCCAGCGGCGTGGGCATTCGCGCCGAAGTGGCCGAAACGGACCTGCCGATTCGACTCTGTTCGCTGGTGAAGAACTTTGACGCCAAACAGTTCATCAAACCGCGTAAAGCGATCAAAATCATGTGCCCGCCGATTCAGTACGCCTGTGCCGCGTCGGCCATGGCGGTCGAGGATGCAAACCTCGATCTGGAATCGGTGACCCCCGAGCGTTTTGGCACGGTGTTTGGCGGTGAGCCGTTCTATTCCGATCCGCTGGAGGTTAGCCCCGCATTCCGCGGCTGCATTATCGATCACGAATTCGATTACGAGAAATGGGATGTCGAAGCGATTCGCAAGATTCAACCGCTCTGGATGTTGAAGTACTTGCCCAACATGGCCGGCTCTCACGTCTCAATCGCGCTTAACGCGACCGGACACAGCAACACGATCTGCCAGAGCGAAGCCTCGGGATCACTGGCGTTGATGGAAGCATTCTCCGTGATCGAACGGGGGACCTGCGACCTGGTCGTTTGCGGCGCCACCGGCTCGCTCGCCGAATTGACATCCGTTCTGTACCGGCAGATCCGGCAACCCAGTCAACGATTTGACGAACCCCAAAAAGCCTGCCGGCCGTTCGACCGGGAACGCGATGGAGAGGTCGTCGGAGAAGGTGCCGGCGCGTTATTGCTGGAGTCCGCCGAATACGCGTCCAAACGAGGCGCGACTCCGATTGCGAAGATCTCCGGTTGGTGCCGTTCCTATTTCGACCCCAACCACGCCAACTTCTATCAGGCAATCGCCGACAACTATCGCGCGGCGCTGGAATCTGCGACCCTGGACGTTGCCGATATCGCCGCCGTCAACGCCAATGCGCTCGGCAGTGTTGCCGAAGATATCCCTGAAGCACGTGCCATCGCTGAAGTGTTTGGAGAAACTCCCGTATCGGCCCTCAAGGCCAATTTTGGAAACCTGGGCCCAGCCACGTCTTCGGTCGAGTTGATCGGGGCCGTAATGGCAATCCAACACGGTAAATTGCCAGCCGGTATCAATTACCAGTCGGCCGACCCGGATTGCCCGGTTCACGTGGCGACCGAAGCCATCGACCTGCCACCCGGTTCGTCGATTCTGAAATCGAGCATCTCGCGAACCGGACAGATCACCTCGGTGATCGTGACCGGTTGTTAACAGCGTCAAAAAAATAGACTTCCGCAATTGAAAAATGAGGTGGTCGTTTGGGTTGGCGATCAAACGATCCGCTTTCATCACTGTGAATCCAAAACATGCTGCGCGGGGGCGGGTGATTAGTTCCCTCCGGATTTCGCCTTCCGTTGGACCGCGTTCTCGGGCACCCAGTTCGATTGGTCCCTTTCGCGTTTAATATCCCACGCCTGTTTGGCTAATCGTGCGTGTTTCTCGTCACGGTGATCTAATGGCCAATTGGGATCGGGGCGATGGGCTTCCGTAAAAATCGTCTCGGCTTGTTTGACGAGGTCGCTGCGACGATCGGCGAGGTTATTTTTTTCACCCGCATCGCTATTGAGGTCATAGATCTCGATCGGTTGGTCGACTCCGTTTCGAACCGCTTTCCAGTTTCCGAACCTGGCCGCCTGGACAGCTTTGTCACCGGGGTGCAGTTCCCAGTAGAAATAATCGCGCTGGGGAGCCGGCCCCCCTTTTAAATATTCCACCAGAGATTTCCCATCGGTTTCATAACCGGACAGGGGCGTTGCCTCACTTAATTCGACAAATGTCGGCATCAGATCCCAGAACGCCCAAGGTTGGTCGTCCACGCGCCCCGCAGGCACGGTGCCAGGCCACCACGCCAAAGCGGCTTGGCGTAGCGCCCCCTCGTACATCCCGCGTTTGTAGCCGCGCAATCCGTTGCTCGCCTGATCAAACAGTTTGCCGATCTCGGATTTTGGGCTGAACGAGGAACCGTTGTCGCCGGAAAACACAATCAACGTACTTTCCGCGATGCCAAGATCTCGCAACGTATCAACCAACTCACCCATGTCGGAGTCGACTCGGGTCACCTGCGCGGCGTAAGCCTTTTGTGTGTTTGACCAGGGCCGCTCGGAGTAGATTCCGAAATCATCGATCTCATGTCGGCCGTGAGGCAACGTGATGGCATAAAACATCATGAACGGTTGGTCGGAATGCTGCTTCAACCAGTCGATCATGTCATTTTGAATCAACTCCTGGGCGTACGTTTTCCCCACGCCCCGCCCATCATTGCCCGGCAAAATAAATGGCTGCGCGTCGTCATACAAATAGGTCGGAAAATAGGAATGCGCATGTCGTTGGCAGTTGTATCCGAAAAAATGGTCGACACCCTGGTTGTGAGGACTGCCAGTGGAATCGAAATACCCCATGCCCCATTTTCCAAACGTCGACGTCGCGTAACCGGCGGATTTTGCGACCTCGGCAATCGTGACGACTTCATCGGGAAGCGGCAGTTGCCCTTCGGGCGGAACTTCGTAATTGCCACGCACCGGGCAATGCCCGGTATGCAAACCGGTAAAAAAAGACGAACGGCTGGGCGCGCAAACGCTCGTGCCACAGTACGCTTGAAGATACCGAGTCCCTTCCGCCGCCATTTGATCCAACCGGGGGGTTTTGATCAGTTGCTGGCCATAGCATCCGAGGTCGCCTTGGGCGATGTCGTCACTGAGGACAAAAATGAAATTCGGTGTTGCTGATTTCGGCGGGTCGGTCGTCGGGTGTTCTGCCTGAGCGATTCCGCTACGAACCAACCATCCCAAAACCAATCCCAGGTAAATCGCTCGTCGCAGGGTAAGTCGCATTCGTTTCTCTTTTACTCAAAGGGATGATGTTCGGAAGGGAATGCATGATAACAAGAACCAACCACAAGGATGATGTGTGATGAACCACCCATCACCCAAGCTCACGCATTGCGACCGATAAAATCAGCCGCGGACTAATTGGTTTCGGCTTTCGCGGGGGCGACGACGGCGGGTCCCGATTGCTTGCCAGGCATCAGCACTCGCTCGAAAAATTCGTTTTGGGTCGTGCCCGCCCCACGTCCCAAACCATGCCCACCGTTGGGCCAAAAGCGGCTTTCGTAGCTGATGCCCGCATTGTCCAGCGCCTCGATCAATTGGAAAGCGTTGTTCGGATGAACGTTGTCATCCACCATGCCATGCATAATCAGGACTTTGCCCTTCAAATCTTTCACATAGGTCATGGCGGCACCATTTTTGTATCCATCGGGATTCAACTGTGGCGTGCTCATGTAACGTTCGGTGTAGATCGTATCGTAATTCCGCCAATCCGTCGGACCGGCGCGGACGACACTGGCGGTGTAGACATCCGGATGTTTGAAGATCCCCATCGCGGCCATAAAACCACCGTAAGAATGGCCGACGATTCCGACCCGGTCGCCATCCACGTACGGCCGCTGTCGCAGCAACCGAATGGCGTCGGCATGATCCTGAATGTCAATATCGCCCAATCGCAAATAAGCGGCCCCCAAAAACGCTTTGCCGCGTCCACCGGTGCCGCGATTATTGACTTTGACAACGAGGTAGCCATCCTCACATTCAGGTCGCGGCCGGCTGACATAACTGGGCCGAAATTCCACGGAGCCCGGTCCGCCATACAGTGAATTGATAATCGGATATTTTTTATTCGGATCGAAATCTTTCGGCTTGTAGAGAATTCCGTAAATCTCGAATTGCTTATCGTCCGACTGAAACGAGAACATTTCCGCCAAATTGGCTGCGGATGAAGGATCGGTTTCTGCCAGATTGGTCACAAAGGTTCCGTCAGTTTTGTACAACGCTGTACAGGGCGGACGGTTAACCTCTTCGTAACGGGCAATCAACCATTGCTTGTCGGGTGATAGTTGAAAATCAGAATGATGGTATTCCAGCGTGGTCACGCGGAGCTGATTCTGACCGTCGAGTCCGACCAGGTGATACTGCTGGTAGTACGGATTTGCTGCCGAACTGTTGGCGACAAAACTCACCAGCTGATCGTCTTCATGGACCTCCATCGAACTGATCTGGAAATCGCCCTGCGTTACCGTGTGGAACAACTCCCCGGCCAGTCCCCGCAGTTCGTAATGGGTAAACCCGGTTTTGTCCGTCGGCCAGAGGAATCGCTGGTTGTCCTTCAAAAAAGTCATCCGGGGCGAATTGGTTTGCCAGGTATCCTGTTTTTCTTCGATGATTGGTTGGCAGGCACCTGTTTCCAGGTCGATCGCCATGACTTTGAGATGGTGTTGCAGCCGATCGGTCCAGTTCACGAGCATCACATCGCCCAGCGGTGAACTGCGCACGCCGTAGATATATTCTTCGCCGGAACCGCCGATATCGACCCGAATCGTCTGCTTGGATTCCAGATCGTAGATAAACAGTTCCGCGATCGGGTTGTTCGCGCCCGCTTTGGCGTAGTATTCGGGATAAAGTTCCGTGTTGATTTTGGACCAGCCACGGAGCAAATAGAATTTCTGCACGTCCGTGTCGTTAAATTTGTAGTACAGGATCTTTTTCGAATCAGGCGTCCACCACATTGCCTTGTTCTGGTCCAACTCTTCTCCGTAGACCCAACTGGCGGTTCCATAATGAACATCTTCATTCCCATCCGTTGTCACGGGAACGATTTCTCCGGTCGCCTTGTTTTCAAGGACCAGGTTCCAGTCCTTGTATTGTGCCTCCCACTTGCCGTCGGGTGATTCGACCTCGGTATATTGCCGGCCCCGTGACGGCCGCCCCAAATATTTTCCCGTGTTGCCCGAATCGGAATTGGACCCCCGACGGGTGACCGGAGGTCGAGCTTCTTCGGCCGGCTGACCTTCGGGTTTTTCCGCTTCCTTGATTTCGGTTTTGACTGGCTTTCTTAAATCGAATCGGTAGCGGACGCCTTCAGACGTAAACGAAACCGACTGACCATCTTCACTCCAGACTACCTTCGCAACTGTCCCGGGACCTCCGGAGGACGGACGCCCGCGCTGAGCATGGGCCAAGGACGGCAGAAAGAGGCAACCGATCAAAAAGACCGCCAATGCCGACATCGGTTGCATTCGAAAAAACATCACTTGGTTTTCCTGACAAATGAACGAGCTACAAACGGAATTCCCAATTGTAGTTGAATTCGCAGCTTGCGTTCAATCGGCGCGGAGCGCTCGGAGCTGTTTTGGACCAGTCAGCGCAATTAAAGGCGCTAATCCAATTAGCCACTTCAGCCACGCATCCTGCCGAACTGTGAACGAGCGAACACTTGATACGGGTTGCACACCCAATGGCGCGAGACCCCCATCGATGGCTGCCCGTTTTAACCGCAGCTGCCTTGGGCTTTATGCATCCGGCCGTTGGGATGCGTGCCGGGTAAGTCGTCGTGATAGAACTGCGTCAGCACGGATTCCCAATCTTGCCGATCACGAACTTTGACGAATGCGGATCGGACCGCGTCGTGTTGAGGATGCAGAATCGAGTACTTGATTCCGAACTTTCTCATCAACTGACCGACCCGATTCTCCCCATAAATCTGTTCGGCAAGCGTGTAATGTTCTCGCAACACGGCTCGCTGCTGATGCAGACTGGGCGGGTCGGGCAAGGGGCGGCCTTCGGCCAAGGCCCGTGTTTGTTCAAAAATCCATGGATTACCGATCGCACCACGGGCAACGGTGACGCCATCGACTCCCGTTTCCGCCATCATGTCCAGGCAATCCTGGGCCGTGAACAGGTCGCCACTGCCTAACAGGATTTTGTCACCAAGATGTTGTTTGACTTCTTTCAGAAACGCCCATTGACTGGGTCCGACGTAGCGCTGCATCACGGTGCGACCATGCACGGTGACGCCGGCCACACCAATCTTGAACGCTCCGTCGAGAATTGTGAAGAAATTATCTCGGCTTTCTGCCGAATCATCGATTCCGCGACGCATCTTGACGGTAACGGGAATCTCGTCGGGCACGCTGTCGCGAGTTTTCTGGATGACTTCCAACGCGACATCCGGCTGGCCCAAATGAAATCCACCGCGGCAACGCCCCAGCACTTTTTTGACCGGGCAGCCAAAATTAATATCGATCACGTCAAATCCCGCCGCGACCAGTTTCAGCGCCCCGAGCGCAAATTGATCGGGATCGGCACCCATCAATTGGCCACCGACGGGATGCTCTTCGTCCGAAATATGGAGAAAATGGCTGGTTCGTTTTCGTTCTTTCAGATTGACCAGGAACTCATCCAACATGACTTCACAGATGGTGTAAGGGGCTCCCAAACGACGCGCAATCACTCGCATCGGCCAATCGCTATAGCCGGACAAAGCCGCCTGCACGATTGGAAATCCAATCTCGACATTGCCGATTTTCAGCGGTTTCAGTTGGGTCGGTGCAATCGTCATAGGAAAGGTCAACCGTGCTTTCGGCGGTTAGATTTCATGGGTCTGTTCTACAAGATAAATAATTTCCGGTCTGGTGTAACGGGCGTTTGCAGTTGAAACCAGTTCGATCTGTCCAATTCTTGAATTTTCGTGTACTTTTTGGGTGCCCCTGATGGTTCATCCGAATCCAGGGAACGAGTGATAAAACAAGGCGAGCCGAAAGAATTCATGGTCCTCTGAAGCGGCCAGGTGTTAAAGCACGGAAACGGAAATCTAATGGATTTTGTGAACGATGTGTTGATTCCCTATTGGCCTTTTTGGGTCGGTCTGGCTGTCTTCATCGCCATTATTCTGCTGTTTCGGATGTATGGCGGACCAACCCAATTGCCGTACGTCGCGCGCGGCTCGTTGATTACCAAATCCGAACTGCGGTTCTACAAATCGCTGCAAAAGGCGGTCCAGGACGATTTTGAGATTTTTGCGATGGTCCGAATCGCCGACCTGTTGCGCGTCGAATCGGACACCCAAAATCGGCGAAAATGGCTGAACAAGATTCTTGCCAAACACATCGATTTCGTGCTCTGTCACCCCGGTACTCTGGAGCCTCGCGTCTGCATTGAACTCGATGACCCGTCGCACAATCGACCGGATCGAGTGGAACGCGATATTTTTGTTAATCAGGCATTCGAATCGGCGGGACTGCCACTCCTGCGGGTGCCAACGCAACCCGCTTACAAATCCAGAGAAATCCGCGATTTGATCGACGGCGTGATGTAAGTCTCCGTGCCAAAGAATTGGCAACCAAACGTGCACTTAACGTCTGGCGTCTGTTCTGGATCGCGGCCTGCACGACAGACTTTAATCTGGAATGCAGCGTAAAACGGCTAAGTTGCGATCTCCCATTAGCGTTTGAGAAATTAAGGCTGTACCGTGAAATCTACCGACCCAATCCACCGGCAAGCCGTGGTAGCGGTGATCCAACGCGACGATCAATTGCTGACGATCAAACGTTCGCAAACCGTTCGCGCTCCCGGGCAATTCTGTTTTCCCGGCGGTGGGATTGAGTCGGGCGAATCAGCCGAAGAGGCGATCGTGCGGGAAATGCAAGAAGAACTGAACGTCGACGTGTCCCCCTGCAATCCAATTTGGAACAGCACGACTCCATCAGGTATTGAGTTGTTCTGGTGGTCCGCAGAAATTCGATCGGGCCAGACGATTATTCCCAACCCCGAGGAGGTCGAATCGTTTCACTGGTTTTCGATCGAGCAGATTCGACGCCTACCGGATCTGCTGGTCAGCAACGTGGCATTTTTCCAATCGCTGGATCGCGGTGATTTTAGGCTGACGTTTTAAGCTGACGTTTTAAGCTGACACTTGACGCTCACATTTGAATCGACAAACCTGCGATCATTCGTCGATTCGGTCAACATACTTGCGGTTGAAGATTTCCGGATCAAATTCGTCGCGCGGCACAAAGCGGACGGGCTTGGCATCCAGTTCTGGAATTTCCCCGATCGTCGGCGGAACCTCCAATCCGTTGGGAATTTGCCGGGTCATCGGCTGCAAACCCGCGGGCGGCGGTTTGACAGGCTCCACGTCGGATTCGATGCGGGAACTTTCTGTGGTCTCGGCAATTTTGGGAGTGCCTTCGGAGAGCGAAACAGCATCGTGGGGCCGATCGCTGATCATGATCAGCCACTTGACCAGGTGATGCTGATGTTCCGAATCGGGTTCGATGGAAGGTTTCTCGGCTCCCCCGTGTGCGTTCAAGGCGTAAGCCAGAACGGGACTTTGGATCGGGTCGGCCATGTCAACAAATCGAAGGATACTCTCCAGATTTCGCTGGCTCATGCGACGCGTGATCGGCTGACGGAGGCCCGCATGAAACATTGGCATCTTCTCCGAATCCGAGGTATGGCACGCCGCGCACTCGCGCAAAAATACATTTTCAACCTGTTGTCGATAAATGGCCAAGGACCCCCGGGGCATCGATCGTGTCAAGGCATCGAGCTCAGCGACCGTTGGTGGCTCTGGTTTCGCCGCGTTGATCCGACTCAGGTCGCCGGGAGTGCCAGTTGCGATGTCGCGAATCGGTTCGGTGTAACCCACCTGAATGACCTCGCTCGGTTCCGAATCAATTGGCGATCGAATGGCTTTGTAGATTAATTCGGGTTGATTCTCAGGCGAATCGACATTCGATTGCGCAAACCCGCTGGCGAGGCCGTCGGAAAACGAAGGCAACGGGCTAAAAATTGGCTCGATCTGGTCAAAATAATCAGCACCAGAATCCAAGGCGACATTGTTTTTGCTGGTCTGGATTTCGGCGTCAGCAACCGCCGAGTTTTTCCTTACATCACCGGTCCCGCTCGAGAGCCCGTTCTCTTCAACCGAATCGGCGGATCGTGAACTCGACGCACCATGTTTCTGAATCGCAATTTCCAGCTGACGGTTCATGTACTCCAGTCGCGTCGCCTTAATCTGAGTGGTTAGCAGGATGGCAATCTGGTTTTGCGCATGCTCAAACTGTCGATTTTGCAGGCACCAAAGAAACAGGGCCACTTGGCCTTCAACATCGCTGGCACGAATCCTTGCCAGCTTGCCCCAATAAGCCTGATCTAGCGAACGGCACACAAATTCGACTTGTTCTTTGCCAAAGATCAAGCGGCTGCCTTGAGGCGTTTGGACCGAATAGTCTCCATTTTCGATACTTAGCAGCCCGCGAACAAATTGTCCGTTCTTCAGTACGACGAATTGCTCGCCGCCAACGGCAGTCAAGGCTGTTTCCTGCGCATGCGTCTGCGGCGGGAATCCAGCCCCCAGCGCAAGCACCAGTACAGAAAGTCGCCAAAATTTCATGGCGGGAAAATAGAAGAACGCTGGCAGGTCGTCAACGCGGAATCCGCGATCGAAGTGACAGCATTCGGGCGACCTAGGCAGCCGCAGTAAACGAAGCAAAAATCGCAAATACGGCCACGATGAAACAATAAACCGAGAAAAAACTCAGTTTGCTGTTTTTGACCAACTTGATCATCCAGGTGCAAGCAAAAATGCCTGTCAGGAATGAGGCGACAAATCCAGCCAACATCGGCATCAGTTCGGATGACGTAAAATTGACCTCGCCCGATAGCAGTGCTTTGGCAATGTAACCAAAGATCAACGGCACGACCATCAAAAACGAAAACCGGGCGGCACGCTCGCGATCGACCCCCAACAAAACCGAGGTCGAAATCGTCGCACCTGACCGCGAAATCCCCGGCAGGATTGCGATCGCCTGCGCGATGCCGATTAGGATGGCGTCGAGCAAGCTGACTTTCTTGTCGGTCTTTTTGGCGCGGTCAGCAAACAGCAGCAGCACCGCGGTCACGATCAGCATCATACCGACCAGGAACAACCTGCCTTCAAACAACTTCTCCAACTGCTTGTCAAAAAACAAACCGACGGCAACCGCTGGAATCATCGACAAGATGATTTTGACGGAAAAATCAAATTCCTCATTCCGCTTGAATTGCAATAACCCCATCACGATCTTGCCGACTTCCCGGCGAAACACGACGATCGTCGCCAAAGCGGTCGCAAAATGCAAAACCACCGTCATCAACATGCTTTCCTGGGCGACGATCTGGGCATTTTCGTCCTTCAGGATGTACTTGGCAATTTCGAGGTGACCACTGCTGCTGACGGGCAGGAACTCGGTCAGACCTTGGACGATGCCAAGTATGACGGCTTTGAACATTCGGGATTTCGAGAGCGAAATGCGGGCGGAAAGGTGGAATAAGTCAGCCCCAAAATGTAGCCAATTTGGAGCCCAGCCAACAGGGGAAATCAAGCTTTCGAGAGTCTTCCCCGAAGCTGACGGTTTCCGGAACTGGACCGTGGCCTTAGAATATGGCCTGTGGAATACCGTGTTGTTTTAGTCCCCATCCTATCCGCCGGAATCTCGTCGAATGATCGCAGCCAGCCCCAAGACCATGTTCGAAAAGATTTGGGAGCAGCATCTGGTTTATCAGGAACCTGACAAACAGGCCATCCTTTACGTCGATCTGCACCTCGTCCACGAGGTGACCAGCCCTCAAGCGTTCGAAGGTTTGCGACTGGCTGGCCGAAAATTTCGACGACCCGATTTGACGGTCGCGACGCAGGATCACAATGTCCCCACGACCGACCGCAGCCTGCCCATTAAGGATCAGATCTCGCTCCAACAGATTCAGACACTCAGAGCCAATTGCAAAGAATTCGGGATCCGATTGTACGATCTCGACAGCGTTAACCAGGGAATCGTTCACGTGATCGGGCCCGAATTGGGCTTCACGCAACCTGGGATGACGATCGTTTGCGGCGATTCGCACACCTCCACCCACGGGGCATTTGGTGCGTTGGCGTTTGGAATCGGAACCAGCGAGGTCGAACATGTCATGGCCACACAAACGCTACTGCAAACCAAACCTAAGACGTTTGAGTTGCGTGTCGACGGGCAACTCGCGGCTGGCGTCACCGCAAAGGACGTCATTCTCTATCTGATCGGCCAACTCTCGACGTCCGGCGGCACGGGATACGTGCTGGAATACACCGGCGAAGTCATTCGCAACCTGAGCATGGAGCAGCGAATGACGATCTGCAACATGTCGATTGAAGCAGGTGCAAGAGCCGGGATGATCGCCCCGATCAGTCGACGTTTGATTATTTGCGTGGCCGGGAATTCGCCCCCGGGCATTTCGAAGACGCCGTCGAATGCTGGAAAAAACTACCGTCCGACCCGGGAGCTGAGTACGACAAGGTCTCCGTTTTCGACGGCAGCAAAATCGCCCCCCAAGTCACTTGGGGAACCAATCCAGGCCAAGTCATCTGCGTCGACTCGAAAATCCCCGACCCTGCCAATTGCAGCGACGAATCCGAACGGAAATCCGCCCAGGCAGCGCTGGAATACATGGCCTTAAAACCTGGAACGCCAATCGAAGATATCAAAATTGATCGCGTCTTTATCGGTTCCTGCACCAATTCCAGGATCCAGGATTTGCGGGCAGCCGCGGCCATGATCCAAGGCAAAAAAATCAGCTCGCACGTCGACGCGATGGTCGTGCCTGGGAGCGGATTGGTCAAGCAACAGGCCGAGGAAGAAGGACTGGATAAAATCTTCGTCGAAGCCGGTTTCGAATGGCGCGAAGCGGGCTGCAGCATGTGCCTGGCAATGAATCCGGACAAATTGGAACCCGGTCAACGATGCGCCTCGACCAGCAACCGAAATTTTGAAGGCCGACAGGGACGCGGTGGACGAACGCATCTGGTCTCGCCTCAAATGGCCGCGGCAGCCGCAATCGCCGGTCACTTCGTCGACATCCGCCATTGGCACAAATAAGCTCCACCACGCCTTCTGGCCTTTGAAATCCCTAACCAACCGGTCGACAAGCTACCAGCAATCTTCCGCCCAAAAACTGAAAATCGAAAACTGAAAACCAAACATCAACCATGAAATCTTTCCAAACTCATACCGGACTGGTCGCGACCATGGATCGCTCCAACGTCGATACCGATCAGATCATCCCGAAGCAGTTCCTGAAACGGATTGAGCGCACCGGATTTGGCCAGTATTTATTTTACGACTGGCGTTTCGACGAATCCGGAAACGAAAACCCGGAATTCGAATTGAATCGCCCCGAATTCAAAGGCGCTTCGGTGCTGGTGGCCCGCAAAAACTTTGGCAACGGCTCCAGTCGTGAACATGCCGTTTGGGCCCTGGATGATTTCGGGATCCGCTGCGTGATTGCCGAGTCGTTTGCGGATATTTTTTACAACAATTGCTCGAAAAATGGTGTCTTGCCCGTCGTCTTGCCTGCGGAAGCTGTCGAACAGATCCACCAACGTGTGGCCAGTCATCCGGGGTACGAGCTGACCATTGATCTACCGTCTCAGACCGTCAAAGACACCGAGGGATTTGAATCCCACTTTGAAATTGACGACTACCGTAAAGAATGTTTCCTCGAAGGACTCGATCATATTGCCTTGACGCTGAAACACGCGGACAAGATTGCTGAATTTGAGCAACGCCGGGAACAGGCAGCTGCCGTTTAATTCGCGTACCACGCAGGTTCGGGTACCGATTACCGGACTGGAAAATTCGCTCCGGAGAATGGCCGTTTTTCGGAACACCATCTCGACCGGCCGTTAGCATCGCGACCATCAACCCATCCAACGTACTACGAAATCCAACGAACGAAGTAAACAACATGTCGAAATTATCTTTTCCCGTTGCGCTGTTGATCCTGTGCCTGTGCGGGACGTCGCACGCAGTCGCACAGAATGCGACGTTCGATACCGTGATTGAGGGCTTGCATAACCCGACCGGTATCGCGATCCAACCGGACACCGGCCACGTGTTTATTGCCGAGAGCGGCGCACGACGGGTGATCCGTGTGGTCGATGGCAAAGTCGAAGAAGTCATCGTCGGTTTTTCAAAGGATTCCTACGGCAAAGGACCGTTGTATGACATCGGTCCGCTGGGCCTGGTGTTCTGCGATCGAGACACGCTCGTCGTCGGAGGCGGTGGTGCGGATGACGGAGAAGATCAGGTCGCGATTTACAAAGTCCCCCAGCTTGGCGGGGATCCGCTTCAGGCCGACCAGACGTTTGGACCGGCGATTTCGATCCCCGCGGAGGGTACCGCGGCTGCCGAAGGCGACTTCTACGGATTGGTCAAGACTTCGCGAGGAATTTACATAACCTGTAACGGCGACGATAGCCGGACCTGGATCGCATTGGCCACCCTGAACGACCAAGGCCAGCTTCAGGATCTTTCTCGCTCCATCGCGCTGCAAGCAGAAACCAAAGTCAGCGGCCCGACCGCGATCGCGACTCAGCCCCGATGGCTATCTCGCGATTGGTCAAATGGGATCGGTCACTCCCAAAGCTGATTCGCTGCTGACATTTTGCGATCCTAAAGACGGGGCGTTCCTCGGTTTTTATCAAACCGGGCTGAAAGACATCACTGGCTTGGCGTACGGCCCCAAGCGCGGCCGACTGTTTGCAACGGATTTCAACTGGAATGACACCGCCAACGGCGCTTTGGTAAAATTGGTCGGCGTTGGCGATGGTTGCGAAAGCCGGACCATTCTGCAGCTGGAAAAACCAACCGCCCTGGCCTTCAACCCCGCCGGCGATTTGTACATTACGCTCGCCGGTAATACCTCCGAAGGTGCACCCAACCCTGACGGGAAACTGGTCGTGGTGAAAGGGCTGGACGAGGAACCTTCCAACTGACGATCTGTCGGCCCTTCGTTGGGCCGAAACTTTCTTTCCTTCAAGCGATTGGTCATTCGTGGGTGTAGCGCATTTAGTCAAGATCGGGATCATGGGAGCCATCGGGCGATTCGACGCCCTCGATTTCCACCGCTATCCCCGTGACACCCGGGTCATTTGCCGAACAGCTCGGGGGCTGGAATTGGGCGACATCCTCTGCTTAATGGACGAACCGTCAAGTGAACAAAATGATGGCCAAATCCTCCGACGTGTCGGATCGGAGGATGAGTTGATCCTCCAGCGGCTTGATCGGTTCCGTGACAAAGCATTCAAGGCCTGCCAACAACTGATCGTTCAGCGAGGATTGTCCGCGGTGTTGGTCGATGTGGAGCATTTATTCGACGGCGAATCGGTCTATTTTTATTTCCTCGGTGACGTCGATCCAGAATTGGAGAAATTGACCGCTGAATTGGGAACCACCTACGAAAACAAAGTTCGTTTCAGGAAATTTGCGGAAACTCTGGCCAACGGTTGCGGCCCCGACTGCGGAACCGGAGAAGGCAACTGCGGTGCTAACGGTTGCGGTTCGTGTGCGATTTCTGGTGGATGCGGCGCGAAAACCGCCAAGTAATCTGCGTTTCGGTCAGTCGGCAACCGTTCGATCACTTCGGACCGCGGGTTGTCTCACCGCCTGCCGTTCAGCGATTGACGGCTGAATCCTTCAGATTTCGAACCACTGGAAACAGCTCAACCGGCACGGTCGGTTAACAGGTTGACCAGGAACTGTTCGGTCTTTTTCGAAATTCCAGGGCGACTGGATTCCCTTGGACCGGCAACGTTGAGAACTTCAATCGCTTGATCGTCAAGCCACTTTGCGACCTTCCCAAGCTGCTCGTGTTCGTCGCTCTCCAAATCAATGCAAAACAAGGGACGTCGGTGTTTCAGCGCCAACTTCCGGGTCAGCTCCGTTCCGCCGCTCATCTTCCTTCCGTACAGAATCAACGTCGCATCCGAATCTACGACATTTTTTTCGGTACGAATTGAGTAATCCCGTTCGGCCGTTTCCCGCATTTGATAAATCTGCGGAATCGCACCATCTTCCGCACGTCGCCCTTGTGGGCACCAGCCGCCGTGTGGAATTTCCAAAAAGATCGCCACGTCCAACGCGGCACGGTCCACGCCGGTTTGGCCTCCGGAAACAATTCTCTTGAGATGGAACGATGACATGAGCTGGCAAGGATGAGCTGATTGAGGACGAATGACGAACCGGTCCGGAAACCGTTGGTTCAGGCTAATAACTTTGTTCACAATTCACCAGAGGCGTCAGGGAAGACCGTCGCTCGGTGCCAGTCCGTCGGTGGGCCAACCGATGTTCCTGGCCAGTGTTTTGCCACCCATCGGTCGCTCACTGCGACCGATGCGAACCTGACCTGCGCGTTGTTTGAATCGGGTGTGTTTCGCGAGGCCAAATTTCAGATTCAGCCTGGTGGAAAATGGCCTCGGCGATATCGCGAAAACCGCGGTATCCGCCCAAAACGGCCCGCCTCCAAACCAGGTTTTGCGAATGCTCTATTGGATGGGAAGATTCAACTGAATTCCCGCAGGCAATGGCGTGAGATGATGGACGCCGGTGGGAAGCACGGACTGGTTCGTCTTTTGAATCTCCAGGTAGCGTGACGCCTGTCCTAGCCGTTGACGCGCGATTTCGAACAGCGTGTCTCCTTCCCGGGTGCAGTAGGTCGTCCCGGCACCCGACCTGGCTCGTCCTGATCGTTCCCAATCTGCCAGAGATTCCGATCCTTCTTCACGCGAAGGACAAAGATCAGGCCAGGCCATTCTAAGTTCCTGAGCGTTTGGTGTTTTGATCATGGTACCCGGGACCAGATTTTCAAAATCCTTGGTAACCGACTCATTGCACTTGAACAGGGCTCGAAAAAAACGTCCGTCCCCGTAACAGCATTCTGAGATTGACCAAAAGCTGTCGCCTGGCCGAATTTGATAGGTTTCCTGGTTCGCTTCTGGCCGGTTGGTTTGTCCTGGAGCGGCCAATGAGTAACGCGGCTGCTGCGGCGAGGGATGCGACAAGCCCGCTCGATTCTCACGCGTCACCTGATCGCCAAACGTATTTTTGCTGGTCAGATTCTCAGTCAACCCGTCCGCAGGTGACGTCGCGGAATCAATTTCTGGAACCGGAATCTTTTCGGCTTCGATACCACGATTCGCGGTACTGACGACCACGTCAGCGCTGAGTTCTGTTGGCTTAAAATCTCCGGTCGAATCAAGTTGGCTCGACTGCGCCGCGGGTTGAAATTCATTCTCGAAATTGACTGATTTTGATTCCTGTTCGGCTTCCGCTTTGGAAATCGGGTGAAGCGATTCAGGATGAAATGACGGATCCGCTTCCGCGATCGGGGCCCTCAACTCGTTGACGTGGATCGGCTGGTCGAGCCTTGTTCCCGGTCGTTGCGACGCGGCAAATTGATTACCGCTGGGCTTGGCCCCGGTGATCGTTGGCTTCACGGGGGATGTCCCCGGTGGCGTACCGAGCGGCGCAAAATCTGTTAAATCCGTTTTGGGAAGCAGAGTCTCCACGGATTCAGTGACGGCAGGATCGGTCGACGGCGTAACGGACGGTGGCAATGACTCGGAGGATCGCGACAATGCATTTGACGAAGGTCGAAACTCAAACGGATCGTCGACGACCTTCGAGCGTGATTTTGTCGTCGAGTTCGTAGGTGTTCGATCGGTGTCACGTTTGGAAAAATCTGCGGCTTGAATGATACCCGCAGATTGCGGAGCGCCGTTCGAGGATGGATCGAGCTGATCCGGTGTCATCTGTTTCAGTTTCGAGGTGACTTGATTGAGTTGGTTCAGGTTGGATTCAACTTGGTCCGCAAATTCTGGAAGCGTCAGTTGATTCCTCTGATCTGTCGTTTCAGAACGCTCCGCCTCGTTGGCATTGCCGGAGTCGGGCCGTCGGAATTCGGATTCGGATCGTAGGAATTTGCGATTTTCCGACAAGTCGTTGCTTGTGGGCTCGGTCCCGCGTTGAACCGGTGGCAGGTTCGCCTCGTAGCTTGACTGGGCCACCTGCGATGACACCTGGCGACCGGACGTGTCCGCGACAAACGAATTGGATACCGCGGGAGCGGGAGAAAAACGTTGTTCTTCGGTGTCGTTATTTAACCGTGTTGCCATCGCGGCGTTGCGAATGTGCTCCGGAATTGCGCCCCGATTGCTGATCCGATAAAACGCGACGTAAACAAATAACACCAACAGAATCCCGACCAACGACAAACCGATTTGGGCTTCCCGAATGAGCTGGGCATTTGAGTTGGAGCGGAATGGATCGCGCATGGACTGACCTGCATAGTTTCAAAGGTGGAGGACTATACAGGATCGACCGAAATCGATAAACGTCGAAAAATACCGCTTTTTTGCTGGCAAATTCGATTTGAAGAACTGCAATGCCAGCCCGCTGGGGCAGTCCTGATTTGCCCGCATACCCGGGCCGGCCGTGCGAAATGACGGTTGGCCAAAGAACTCAGTCGCGAAGATCAGCAACTGGAAACGGACAATTATTTTTTCTCAGCGACTCGAAATTTTGCACTTCGAGAACGGGGATTGGCAGCGATTTCCTCGTCACTGGCTTGAAGCGGCTTTTTGGTGAGCACCTTCAGGGACTCGTTGCCCACAAAAGAATGTTTGACCATCCGGTCTTCCAACGAATGAAAGCTGATGATTCCGATCCGACCGCCCGGCTTAAGGAGCTGTGGCAGGCGTTCGAGAGCGACGCTTAACCATTTGAGTTCTTCGTTAACGGCGATCCGCAATGCTTGAAAAGTTCGTGTCGCGGGATCAATGGAATGATTCTTTGACCGCGGCACGCAAGATCGAACGATATCGGCCAGCTGTTTCGCCGTTTCGATTTTGGTATCGCGGCGATAACTGACCAGTTTACGGGCAATGCGGCGACTGAGTCTCTCTTCACCAAATTCGTAAATCAAATTTGCCAGGTGTTTCTCACTTAACCGATTCACCAACCGGTACGCGGGCTCTCCGGCAAGCGGATTAAAGCGTAAATCGAGCGTACCTTCGCTTTGATAACTGAATCCGCGATCCCGGTCGGCCAATTGATCGCTGGACAAACCGAGGTCCAGCAGGATCGCGTCCACCTGTCCGACCCCTTGGTTATCGAGGAGTTCCGGGATGTCTGCATAATTGCCGCAAATTGGGAAGAAATGTTTCGCTTCCATTCTGGCGGACGTTTCCTCGACGGCGGCAGGATCTCGATCGAATCCAAAGACCTGGCCTGATTCGCCCACGATCTCCAGAAATCTTTGTGCGTGCCCCCCGCCGCCGAGCGTTCCATCGATCACCACCTGACCGGATTGAATGGCCAAACCAGAGACAACCTCTTCCGGCAAAACGGGAACGTGAACGGTCAAAGATAGCCTCAACAGAAACTCAACGAACGAATGAATCGGCCGCGGCTGAGCCGATTACCGAAAACAAAAAAAGCGACCCCGTATATCCTACACGAGATCGCCGAGATTTCCCTACGCTCAAAACGCAAGGGGTTCGCCACCCGCTCATCCGTGAACAGGGCTCCGACATTCGCTGTTGCTCTGGAATTGGAAGCAACAGGCGATTTGCCGAAACGGCCAACAAAGGACGTGAGATGGCAACCTCGGGGAGAGGCTGCACTGGCTCAAATCATAAACACCTCTATTTTGGATTGGTTTTCTGGATGGCTGGTGGTGTCGAGTTCCGATCTGCATCGTCAATCCGGTCGTCGCTGGGGTCAAAATTGACGTGGTCCAACGTGGAGAGAGCGATCCGGTCAAATTCGTCTTCGTGTTGCTGCAAATAGGCTTTCCAATGGACTGAATCCCAAATCTCCCAATTGAAACCGACGCCCGCGATCACCACGTCCTTGCTGAGCTCCGCGTGTGCCATTAGCGACCGAGGAATTCGTATTCGACCATGGGAATCGATGTCACATTGCTCGGCCTGGGCGTAGAACAGTCTCGAAAATGATTTAATTCTTTGAGCACCGGCGGCCGATCGGTTCGCCCGATTCGCCAGTTGGTTCAGCGATTCGACCGTATGCAGCTCCAGGCAGCGGTCCGTCCCTGGGGTCAGGTAGACGATCGCACCATCCCCCAATTCCGAGCGCATTCGCTTGGGTAACAGGCATCTCGCCTTGCTATCCAGTGCTCGTTCGAATGTGCCGGTAAAAACCACCTGAAAAACCACAAAACGACCGAAAACTGCATTCCCACCGGCTACCACCGGTACCCACTGCCTCCCAAGATATCCCTTTCTGTCCTCAGGTCAACGTTGCTGATTCCCGGCAAAACTCGGGCTTCTTCGCGGAACAACGGGAAATTCCGAAGTAAATTCGACATCCAGAAATTCAAAAATATCTCAAAAAAATTCCTGTGATTTTGCCAGCCGTTTTGCCTGTTTGCCCTGTAGGTCGGAATTGAAAATCCTTAAAACTTCCTAACCGCACTGCTCTGTTACTTCCCGTGGCGGTCGGCAGGTTTTTGGAATACCCGGCAACGCGTTTGACCGTATGATTGCCACAACCCTTTCACTTTTTCGGCCTCAGCGGGCCGATCCACCGATATTGCCTGGACCCAATCTGATGACTGAACCCGTCGTGAAACCCGACCCGTTGCTCCAGACGGATCACTACGACTTCGAATTGCCGAAGGACCTGATTGCGCAGCATCCTTTGCCCAACCGCGAGGACGCGCGATTGATGGTGGTCAATCGGTCGACACAAACCATCGATCATTGTCACGTCCGAAATCTCGACGAAGTACTCGATGCGGGTGACTGCTTGATTTTGAACGACACCAAAGTCATTCCGGCCAAATTGGTCGGCTTGCGAACGTCGACCGGTGGCCGCTGGCAAGGACTGTACCTGGAGTCCGACAGCGATGGCAATTGGCGTGTATTGTGCAAAACTCGCGGCAACATCCAGCCCGGCGAAACGGTGACCTTGCAGGATCGCAACGGCATTGAACGATTGATGTTGGATTTACTGACTCGCCTGGAGGACGGTTCGTGGGTGGTGCGGCCTCGTTCCAGCGACGACGTCGAAACGATTTTGACCAAAATCGGGCGGATCCCGCTGCCGAATTACATCCGCGGCGGCCACATGGTTGATTCGGACGTGCAAGACTACCAGACCATCTTCGCTCAAAATGCGGGCGCCGTGGCGGCGCCGACGGCCGGGCTGCATTTGACCCGGGGGCTGTTGCGACGAATGATTGACGCCGGCATTAATATTTCGCAGGTGACCCTGCACGTGGGAGTCGGGACCTTTCGACCGGTGACCTCGGACGATCTGGAACAACACACGATGCATTCCGAGTGCGGACACCTCGATGAGAAAACGGTCGAAAGCGTTCGGCGAACACGGGAAGCCGGCAAACGGATTGTCGCCGTCGGGACAACGAGCGTTCGCGTGCTGGAGACTGCAGGCCAGTCGGGGACATTATCGGCCTGGTCCGGGGACACCGATATTTTTATCCGACCGCCGTATCAGTTCAAATTCGTCGATGCCTTGATGACCAACTTTCATTTACCGCGCAGCACGTTACTGGTCTTGATCAGGACGTTTGGCGGCGATGAATTGATGACGCGCGCGTACGAAGAAGCCGTCAGGGAGAAGTATCGCTTCTACAGTTACGGCGACGCGATGATCATTTTGTAATCGGCAACATCCCAATCGCGGTGCCAGTCCGTTCGGCGTTGCCCGCGACCTACGGCTGCGCGCCGGTTCGTCCGACCGGCACGACCCCGTGGACTGCGGTGTCGATTGAACGATGCCTGGAGATCGCGTTTCGAACCGCTTCGGCTTTGGCTTGCATCGGAACGACGTGAAAGTGGCGGGTTAACGTATCCATGATTTCCGCGAGCAAATCGATTTTGCGCTGGACCGGTTGATCCATGCCGGGAAAAAAAGACATGTTCGTGTCGTCATCACTGCCCAGAAAATCGGTGGGGTGCAGCAGCAGGGAAGGTCCCAAGCCGGTCAATTTGGCCATCCGGACCGCCGACCAGAAATAGGCTTTCGCCAAACCACGAGAATAGCCCGCAAGGAACGCCAGATAACTCATATGGATCGGCGTTTTCAGGATCGGAAACGTCGTCACGGGAATCTCGATCAAGCGATCCGACCCTGACTCCCAAAAGAACGGTCGATTGGATTGAAAACCGTCCTTGAAGGAGCCGAACAGCTCCTTCCGCTCGGCCCGCTGCTCCCGAGAAAGTCGAGAGGTCATAAAATAGTATGCACGAGCGACGGGGCCGAGAAACGTTGGAAACGTAGAACAATCGTATTCGTAACCACGTCGCATCAGTGTCTTGAGCACTTCATCGGACAGACTGAACCCGGGACCCCGAAATCCGACGGGTTTCACGCCCATCACGTCCATGATTGCACGCTCGGTTTTCTCAAATCCCTGTTCCAGTTCGTCGGGCGTGTAAAGGTGCAACCAGGGTTCGTGATTAAACGAGTGATTGCCAATTTCGTGCTCTTGCTGCGATATCCATGAGAGCGGCTGGCGATTTTTGGGCAACGCGGCGTCTTGACCGACCACAAAGACGGTCAGTTTTTGCTTCCGTTTTTCCATGAAATCCAGAAAACGGGGAACCGCCGTTTCGAAGTAACTTGGAAACTGCTCCCAGCGATGATCGCCATGGGTTTTCAGATAAGCCCATTCGTTGTCCAGATCCAACGACAGACTGGCTACGGATTTTGCGGTTGTCATGGATGATCAACGGAGGTCTGGAATGGATCGCTACCGGTAACTGCCAGCGAATTCACTTCCCTGCGTGTTGAATTAAAATCCGTTGACGAACCCTGATTATACCAACGAGCATCTCCGTTTTCTGCCAATCAAAGCCGCGACCGTTGTTTCTGAGGTGCCGATTTTGCCGACTGCAACGGATCTTACGCAGACCATCGTCCTGCTCAATCCAGTAAGCTGCCCGACAGCAGTCGTCCCTTGATCAGGATCGTCTGCCTTCGCAACTCACGAAGCTTTTCCAAATAGGTCAGGTTGATTTGGGTATACGTCCGTTGAGCGGTCAACAATTGCAGGAACCCAACTTCTTCCTGCTGGTAGCCGGCTGAAACCAGTTCCAGGGTCTCCAGTGATTTTGGCAGGATACTGGAATCGTAGGCGTCGAGTTGCAGTTTGGAATCAAAATAGCTTTGATAGGCACTTGCCAGTCGCTGACGTAATTCCAGCAGTTTCTGGTCGACTTCCCGTTCGGCCGCGACGATCAAGTACTGAATTTGTTGAATCGCACCCTGATTTCGATCGCGAGTCGGAATCGGCATTCCGATTTGAAAATTGGCGGTGATGTCTTCGCCGAGATCGTCATAGCCGAATCCGGTTTGCCAGGTTACGTTTGGGATGGGTTCGACCCGTGCACGAGCGAGCGTCCGCCTGGCCTGCTCCACCCTGGCGACCAACTCGGCAACTTCCGGGCTGTTGACGATTAGTTCTTCATAAGCCACGTCAAAATCATCGACGTTCGGAATCTCGCGAGCGTTGCCCGTCAGTGTCAGAAATGGAACCTCGGACTGGTTCATCAAGGCCGCGAGCTTACGCCGCGCCGCGACATTTTCGTTTTCCGCCTGGCGTTTCACCACGAGGGCATTTTGCAATTCGATTTCCGATTGCAGCGCCGCTGATCTGGCCACCTCTTTTGCAGCCACCAATGCCTGAGTCATTTCAACCGCTTTGGTGGAAATGTCCACCAGCTGTTGGGAGACTTTGACCTTCTCCTGGGCGATCAGAACTTCGAAGTACTGAAATCGAACGGCGTTTAACAGGCGTTGCTCCGTCGCGGCCAATCGCTGGCGTGCCACTTCCATTTCCGCACAAACGATGGACTGGGCAAGGCCGAGTTTGTTTCCACGAACAATCTGCCGCCCGAAAAAGAAACCATTCTGACCGGCTTTGCCTTCGATCAGAATATCACTGCCGTTAACACCCACCACTGGATTGGGCTGGAGTCCGGCTTGCAGGTGTTTGCCATTCAATGAATCCAGCTGAGCAGCGAACTGCTGGATGGCAGGACTGGCCTCGATCGCCAGTCGCTCAACCTGTTCCAACGATCCCGTTTCCGCAATGAAGCTCGTCCCGGGCACGAGTGGGTCACGACCGACTTCGAAGGGAACCGCGCCGGGAGCAACAGAAGTTGCCGGATCAAATTGCTCCGTACCCTGAGCCCGAACAATGGCACTTTCCATTGTGAGGGAAGATCGAAATGGAGCGCCGGCAACAGACTGTCGAGCTTCGCCGTTGTGACTCGGGCGGTCATTGCCATGGTTATCTGCCGTCGCTGCCGACGCGATCAACAACAGCAAAAACGTCGAAATCAGCTGAATTTTCGTGGTTGACATCCGATTCCACTCACAAGTTACAAATAATCTTTCCATCCGGGATTTATGGTCTTTATCGAATCCTCGTTCTACAATGGCGGAGGTTTTCGTTCGTTGTCACGGAAATTTGGGTGGGGCAAAATGTAGTAATTCGGTATGCTATGCTTGTTCACCCGATTGTGATGCCGATCTTTGAAGTAACCAAAATTCAATTGCTGGTCATTTGGAACCGTTTTGATTAATGAACCGTCCCGTTCTCAACCTGATTCTGATTTTCTCCCTGCTCAGCTAACCAGGCGGTCGCCGGTTCGGCTTGTTGCAGTCATGGATTTCAGCCCCAGGAAACAGGCGATCAGACGGCTCGACCTCATTTGCACATCGGGGATCATCACGGACATGCCCACTATCATCACGAGGTGGGTGTCCACCAACATCATGCGTCAAGCCATCGCAACGATGAAAACAAGACTCAGCTGATCTCGGTCTGCCCCGTTGATCATGACTCCGACGCGGTATTTCTGGTGGACTTCAATGCGTTGCGAGTTGCGACGCCCAACCCAGCCGACGGTCCCAACGCAGCCGACGGTCCCAACGCGGCAGTGAGTACCGGGTTGCTTCTGGAAAATCGCTTTCCAAATCCAACCGACATCGCTTCGGTTTCCATTTCACTGGGCTTCTGGCCCACTTCTTGCGCTCTTCTTGCGCTATCAGACCCTGCTGATTTAGCCCAAACGGCAAATTGAATGCCGATCGCGAGCTGACCAGGTCAAACCTCCCGCTGCGCCGCGACGATTTCCCGTTCGTCCAACATCGAACTGGCAATTACGTGTCGTGCGAGATGCAGCTCGCCTCCACCGTTGAGTTGGCATTCAAAAATCAGGCTCCGTCGGCCTGACCGAACCGTTTTCCCGTTTTCAATTATGCATTTTCACTATTTTTCAAATCCGCGAGATCGGATTTGACAAGTGCAGGATCCCACCATGCGATATTCCAAATTGATTCCAGTGGCCAGCTACCTCGCTGTCGTGATTGGAATCGGCGTTGGCGGATACCTTAGCCGCGGGTATTGGCTACCGCTGATTAACCGAACCTTGGCCGAATCTGGGGATACCATCCATTCCGAACCAGAGCCCTCCACCGACGGTCCTGAAGTTTTGAAACTCAGCAAACAAGCCCGCGCCAACCTTGGATTGGTATCGGCCCCGGCCATCATCCAGTCCTATTGGAGAAAACTGCAGATCCCGGGAATCATTGTCGATCGCTCGGGATTGACCGACCAGGGAGTTACTTCTCCAATCGCCGGGGTTGTGGTTCAGGTCCACGCGCTCGAAGGCGACATTGTGCAACCCGGCGATCGAATCTTTACCATTCGGTTGGTCAGCGAATATTTGCAAAAAACCCAGGCCGAGCTGTTTAAGGCAATTCGTGAGACCGAATTGCTCAACCGAGAAATCAATCGCATCGACACATTGGCCAAGACCGGGGTGATTCCCGAAAAACGACTGATCGAGCTTGACCAGGAACTCAGTCGACAGGCGGCCTTGATCGATGCCCACCGACAAGACCTGTTGACTCGCGGATTAACCGCATCCCATGTCCAACAAATTGAAACCGGCAAATTCATCAGCACCATCGATGTGACGGTTCCGGCGGATTCGCAATCCAGACGTGATCCACAGCCGCCGGTCAAACTGACTGGAACGGGAACCACCGAAGGACATCAGACGTTTTTTGAAGTCCAGGAATTGAAGGTCGAATTGGGACACCAGGTCGAAGCCGGGGAGTCACTGGCGATGCTTGCCAATCATCGCCGGCTTTACATCCAGGGACATGCTTTCAAAAAGGAATCAACCCATCTCGAAATGGCGATGCAAAACGGTTGGAGCATCGACGTCGAGTTCACCGAAGACGCTTCGCAGAGTTGGCCCGAGGTCGAGCAGCAATTCCAGATTCGGCACTTGGCCAATGTTGTGGATGAACAGAGCCGTACATTCGATTTCTTTATTCCGCTCAATAATCAATCCCGGATCTATCAAGGCGACGACCGGACGACGGTCGTGTGGCGTTTTCGGCCCGGACAACGAGTCCGATTGCTGGTTCCGATTGAAAAAATGGAGGGTGTCATGGTATTGCCAACCGCCGCGGTGGTTCGCGAGGGCCCGGAAGCCTACGTTTTTCAACAAAACGGAGACCTGTTCCGACGCTTGCCCGTTCACATCATCTATGAGGATCGCCTGAATATCGTGATCGCCAACGACGGCAGTATTTTGCCCGGCGTGTACCTCGCTCAAGGCTCCGCTGAATCTCTGAATCGCGTTTACAAATCACAATCGGCAAGCGGTGAGACGCCCGGCGTCCACGTCCATGCGGACGGTACCGTTCACTCAGGCTCTCACTAAGGAACGCTTCCAATGCTTGATGCCGTCATCCGTTTTTCGCTGCGGTATCGGTCGATCGTCATGGCCATCAGCCTGATGCTATTGATCGGTGGTTCCTATCTTGCCACCACGATGACGATCGATGTCTTCCCTGATCTCGATCGTCCGCGAGTCGTCATTCTGACAGAATGCCCTGGCCTGGCCACCGAAGAGGTCGAAACGCTGATTACGCACCCGCTCGAAATCGCGCTGCTCGGTGCCAGCGGCGTGGAAGACGTTCGCAGCCAAACGACGGCGGGACTGAATGTGATTTTTGTCGAGTTCGGTTGGACGACCGAAATCCGCGCGGCTCGCCAAACGGTTCAGGAACGATTGGCAGTCGTTGCGAGCAGTCTGCCGGACGGGATTAATCCACAAATGACACCGCCAGCTTCGATCATGGGCCAGATTGTGATTGCTGGAATGTATCGGCAACTCGGTCCCAACGAAGGTCGATTGACCCCGGTTCCGAATACCGACTTCCTGGTGGAGGTCTTTGATTCCTCGACCAATGAATTGGGCGTCGCCGTTTGGAAGCCCCAAAATCGGGAGATGGCGAGTTGGGAATCCATCGATTTCAATGATCTCCAGTGGGAATCCGGGCAGGCCGAAGTCAGCGATCAGGAATTCAAGTTTCGGATCACGATCGACGGAATCCAGAGGCCAGTGGTTTTCCCGTCGGAACTGCAGCAACAAATGGAGTTGCGGACGATCGCGGATTGGGTGGTTCGCCCGCGATTGCTGAAGGTATCGGGGACGGCTGAGATCTTTCGTCAGGGTGGCGAAATCAAGCAATACCAGATTCTGGTCGATCCTTCAGCCTTGTTGGAATACGGCGTCACGCTCCAGGATGTCGAGCGTGTGCTGACCGAAAGCAATATCAATACCAGTGGTGGTTTCGCCGTTACGGGCGAATCCGAACGCCCGATCCGCATCCTCGGACGACTGGGACCGGGACGCGAGAAAGTCCTCGAGGAACTCCGTCAGGCTCCCGTGAAAGTCACGAACAAGCGCTCGATTCTGTTGGGACAAGTCGCGACGGTGGTCGAAGGAGCCGAATTCAAACGCGGCGACGGTGCGATCAATGGACGACCTGGAGTGGTGTTCACAATCGCCAAACAGCCACACGTCGATACGCGAAGATTGACCGATGAAATCACCGCAGCCCTTGAAGAAGTCGAATCTTCATTGCCCAAGGATATCGTCATCAATACGGAGTTGTTTCGTCTCAGAAATTTTATCGATCGCGGCGTATTCAACGTTGCCGAGGCCCTCGTGATCGGTGCGTTGCTGGTGATCATCGTGCTGTTTCTGTTTCTATTGAACTTCCGCACGACCTTTATCACGCTGACTGCGATCCCTCTGTCGCTGGTGGTCACGACGCTCGTGTTTCGTGGGATCGGTTATCTGACCGGCACCGAATTGACGATTAACGTGATGACCCTGGGCGGGATCGCCGTGGCCATGGGGGAACTGGTCGACGATGCGATTGTCGACGTCGAGAACATCTTTCGTCGGCTGAAAGAAAACAATGCGTCAGAAAATCCCCGGCCCGCGATCCAGGTCGTTTACAGTGCCAGCAAAGAAATTCGCAGCGCGATTGTGTTTGGCACCGCGGTCGTGATTTTGGTATTCCTGCCCCTGTTTGCGATTCCCGGCGTGTCCGGTCGGCTGTTTGCACCCTTGGGCGTGGCTTACATCGTTTCGATCCTGTCGTCGCTACTGGTATCGTTGACCGTGACGCCCGTGCTGTCGTTTTACCTGCTTCCCAATGCCAAATCGACACAACACGAGGGCGACGGTTTTCTGCTGCGATTTCTCAAGTACCTGGCCAGTTACCTGGTCCGATTGAGCATGGCAATTCCCGGGCCGTTGTTATTAATCACTTGGGTGTCGGTCGCTATCTCGGCGCTGCTGTTTGCCAATCTTGGCGGCAGTTTTCTGCCCGATTTTGACGAAGGCAGCGTCCAGATCAACGCAATGCTGCCCCCCGGGTCGTCGCTGGACGCCTCCAATGCCATCTCGGCTCAAATCGATTCAAAACTATTGCAGTTACGAAAATCGGAACAGAATCCGGACGGACAGATCTTGCAGTTTATGCGCCGAACGGGACGGGCCGAACTGGACGAACACGCGATGCCGGTCAACGCGACCGAGTACATTGTCAGCATGAATCCCGAATCGCAACTGCGTCGCGAAGAAACCATCGACAAATTCCTGAAAGAACTGAAAGAAGAAGTACCCGGCGTCTCAATCGAGGTGGAACAACCGCTGGCCCACTTGATCAGCCACATGGTTTCCGGCGTCTATGCCCAGATCGCAATCAAGATCTACGGTGATGATCTCGATCAACTCGAGAAACTTGCCAACCAGGCCAAAACCATCCTTGCTGAGGTTGATGGAATTACCGAACCGGTCATTGAACCCATTCGCCAAACCGAGGAGTTACACATTCGCCTGAGGCCGGATGATCTCGCGTTTTATGGCGTGACCAGGGCGTTCGTGGCCGAAATCCTGCAGACCGCGCTGCAAGGCGAGATTGTGTCAGAAGTCCTCGATGGCCAACGGCGTTTTGACCTGATGGTACGACTGGAAGAAAGATACCGGACCGATTACGCCAATCTAGGCAGACTGCGAATTGATCTTCCCAACGGTCGCGGACAAGTCGAGCTGCGCGACCTGGCGGACGTCGATGTTGGCTACGGCCCCAACGCCGTTTTTCGGGAAAACGCCAAACGACGAATCGTGATCCGCAGCAACACCCAAGGTCGCGATCTTTCCAGTTCGGTTGCCGAAATGGAACAGCGGTTGAACCGGGATCTGACGCTGCCCGAAGGATATTTCCTGGAATTCTCCGGCCAGTTTGAAAGCCAGCGACAGGCCACGCAGACGATCATCGCTCTGGGAGCGTTGTCGATTGTCGGAATGTTCATCGTGCTATTGGTGTTGTTGCCTTCGGTGCGAGTCGTTTTGCAAATCCTCAACGCACTCCCGACAGCCTTTATCGGCGGTGTGCTGGCGTTGGTTTTGACAGGTCAGGACGTGACCGTGGCCAGCCTGGTCGGGTTTATTTCGCTGGGCGGAATCGCCGTTCGAAACGGCATTCTTCTGGTAACGCACTACCTGCACTTAATCAAAGACGAAAACGAAGGTTTCACCAAAGAAATGATTTTACGTGGCAGCCTGGAACGCCTGGCCCCGGTCTTAATGACGGCACTCACCGCTGGGATCGCGCTGGTCCCATTGGTGCTCGGCGGCAAAGAACCCGGCCGCGAAATTTTGTATCCAGTTGCCACTGTAATCCTCGGTGGACTATTTACGTCGACCTTCTGCGAATTCCTGATTCACCCGGGATTGTTTTGGAAGTTCAGCGGTAAACATGCCGAGCAGATGGTCAACCTGGACGAGGTCGAGTCGATCTGACAGCACAAGGGAAACCGGGCCGAACGCCGAATTGTGGACTAATTCAAACAATCATTTGATCGTCAAAAGAGGCATGCTCGAATCAATCAAAGCGGTTCGCAGCCAACCAACATTTTCAAGCACAAGATCTTTCACTTACACGCACCCTTTAGAATCGAAGGAACACGACGATGAGAAAACAGTTTTATGCATTTTTGATGTCCGTTGCGCTGATCAGTTTCACTGTTGGATGTGACACCGGGGCGACACCCGCCGGCAACTCGGGCGGTGATCAAACTCACTCCGACGACGACGGTCACGACCATGGCGCCGACGACGGCCACGATCACGAAGGCGAGCACGCCCACGAGGGACCGCATGATGGCACGGTAGTCGAATGGGGTGAGCATGAGTTCCACGTCGAATTCATCGTCGATCATGAACAGAAACAGGCGACGGCTTATATTCTCGGTGAAGACGTAAAAACACCGATGCCAATCAACACAACGGAAATCACGGTTTCGATTAAGGAGCCCGCAATTCAAATCGTTTTGAAAGCAAATCCAATGGACGGTGAAACCGAAGGCAAATCATCCCGGTTTGTCGGATCGCACGATGGTTTAGCCACGGTCAAAGACTACGAAGGCGCGATCTCAGGCGCCATTGACGGAACCCCCTACTCGGCCAACTTCAAGGAAGCCGTTCACGAGCATTGAGATTCGCTTTCACAGCTGATCGAAGGGGCCTGCTCACCCAACCCGGTGAGCAGGCGAATTTCTGAAAGTCTCGCGATCACCAGTCCAGCGAAAACTGCCAGTACGAAGGATGTCAGAAACACAGCATTGGATTGGGCCGCTGGCCCAGCGCCAGCGAGCAGCATTAGCCAATTGCAAATCACGAAGGTACCGATTCCGAGAACCAGGTAGGCAAAAATGATGCGAGAGGTGGGTAACTTCATTAGAATCCAGGTTACCAAGCAACTGAGACATCCGAACAAGACTGAGGCGCCAATGCTGATCAAAATCGCAACGTAGGAAAGAGAGCCCACTTGCATCACCGCGAGGCAGAGTCCAATCACCGTTGTCAGGCCCAAGAGTCCAGCGACAGTGACATTCGACTTTGACTGGGCTTGGAACTCTCGAATAGACGGAAGCGCCAATCGCCAGCCGCGCAGATGACGCAGTAAGGCTGGTGGAATAGCCCAACTCAGTGCGATCGTCGGCAAAATGCAGATCAATTCAGCGGAAAAAATTGCCGGGCTGTCTTGGTAAGGATGCGCCCGGTTTCCGTAGAAAAGAGCGAGCAGCACCAATGTCATCCACGAGACAGCAATGACCAACCGTCGAATAGGAGATGTCCAAAGCACTGCGCAAGTATCCAACCAGAGTAAAACGGGGCGGCAAATGCCAATGCGGTTGCAATCATGCCCGGAAATCCGTTTGTTGGATCGCCCATTCCATTGGCAATCGCGGCATCGAGCACATATCGCTTGGCCAACAGACATCCGGCCAACAGCAGAATAGCGTAACTCCCAATGGCGACCGCGAACATCCATGGGGGTTTTGTTTGTGAACTCTGCATCCTAGCCATTGCCAGTTTTGATGAAATTAAATTTAAATCAGTCGCAGGACAGCGTTCAGAAAACGTACTGCGCCTGCGGTGATTGGATTCGAATCACGCCGGAAGAGAAAATGGGCATCGAACATTCGCGACTTTGGCCATCGGGTTGTTCGACGACGAAATGGATCGTCTGGTCACGAATCTCCCAGCTGCCGGTAATTTTCTGCAGTTGCGAATTGGGCCCCAACATCAATTCCAACAAGTCCGGGGGAATGCTGACACCGTCAATCGCGAATCCGTTTTCATGGAAAGTCCAGTCAAAATCAAATTTTTGTTGACCGGTTCGGTGGGAGAATTTCGACTTCAGCAGGTTTTCGGCCGTAACGGGTGGATAGCTGCCGCCAGTCTTCGGAAGCTGCCTCGCCTCACAACCGATCGCGACCAATACAAACGACGCCATCAGACAGATCAGCATTTCCTTCACGCCAGCGCGGCGAATGAGAGTCTTGAGCACAATGTTGTTCATCCAATCGAGTTTGACAAAACGCTAATAGACAGCCCCTATGAAACGTAGGTTACCAGCCGAAAGTATCGGACACAATCGATACTCAATACGAAACGCAGATTTAGCAGTTGTCCGGCGTTATTAGAACCGACGTTTCTTTGAACCAGGCGTTGGCAGAATTGAGATCCTGAAAGCCACAACCTTCGTGAAGAGATGGATTTTCCGGACCGGTTCCGCGTTCCGCAAGTGACAAAGCCGTTTTATCGCAATTCGTCGTATCCAAGCAGACCCAAAGCGACTGCAGCATCCAAACATTCCGCCATCATCAACAGCAACAAAAAGGCAAAAAGGACAGGCATGTTGATGGATTGGGAGCCCAACGTGATTACTGCCATGAATGGTAACAACGTGCTCCAGTCCGTGGTCTGTGAGAACGGCAGTGCGCAGCGGGTGATCACGCTGCAATTAAATTTCTGGGCGGGCGAACTGTACACCCAAGTCCTGCTACAGAATCGGACGTCACTCGAGCCGCTGAACCCGACCAACAGCTGGGGCTTCGAACTGACCGCGATCACCGGGACGCCCGGCGCATGGGACGTTAACTTCCTGTTCAATGGAGGAACCGCCTGGTCATCCCAGCTGTTTTCAAACATCGACCTGAATGAACAAAAAGGACAGGCAGAACAGGAACACCAGCAAAAAGGACAGGCAATTTGAAACACCAGCAAAAAGGACAGGCAATTTGAGATCGCCGGTCGGGAGCAACAAGGGTCGGGAGCAACAAGGCAACAAAACAGCAACAAGGACAGGCATTTTTTTTCGTTCGACTCCGCCATGAACGGACAGGCAATCCTACGAATTTCTACGGACGTCGCGTTTGGTGCGTCAATCCCGACGCTGCCTCGACGATCCGGAAGATTGATCTGAAAGGACAGGCATGTTAATTGATCTAAAAGGACAGGCATGTTCAACCAACATTCAGGGCGAATGACAAAAGGCCTGTTCGGTCAATGAAACGACGCAGAAGTATTAGCGGAAAAGCGATTCGACGAGTTCGTCGACAACAATGGACAGTGGCGTCTCGTTCAGCGAAATCAACAAATTGGTTAAATCAGAATTGCTCAATCGACACCGTTCGTATCAGCAATCTTTCAAATTTCGGCTCTTAAAATCCTTGACAGACGAGTGTTAATCGGTACACTCATTGTATCTTGTCTATCAATTGAATGGAGTCCTACTCATGACGACTGCCCGATCCGAGCTGGTGGATGTCGACGTAACTCGTTGGTATCACTGCATTTCGCGATGTGTGCGAATGGCGTTTTTGATCACGGAAGGTACCACAGATAGAAAGCAGTGGATCGAAGATCGGCTTCAGTTTCTGGCGGACCATTATGCCATTGCCATCGGCGGTTACGCGGTGCTCGACAACCACCTTCACGTTGTTTGTCGATTGGATCCAGAAGACGCGGAGAATTGGTCCGCCGAAAAAGTAATCCGGCGGTGGATGGCCGTTTATCCACCCCGGAAACTGACGTTGGACGACGAGAAAGCAGTCAACAAATGGGTCAAGCAACAGGCCAAGGATCGTGCCCGGGTCGCTGAGTTGCGAGAACGCTTGGCCAACCTTGGCTGGTTCATGAAGTCGTTAAAAGAACCGCTGGCTCGATTGGCGAATAAGGAAGATGGAGTTCGAGGTGCTTTTTGGGCCCAGCGATACAGAAGCATCGGGATTCTCGACCCTGAAGCGTTATTGGCCACGTCGGCCTACGTCGATCTGAATCTGCTGGCGGCCGGAGTCGCCCAGACTCCTGAGACCAGCCAACACACGTCGATCAAGCAACGCGTCAATCATGTCCGCAAAGCAGGCAAACTTGACTGCCTGAAGGCGGCTCGAGATGGCAGTATCGCGGGCAGTAAGGCAGCTGGGAATGTTGAGCAGGATCATTGGCTGGTGCCCATTGAGGATCGACGAAGTCACACCAACGCGACGACGCATGCTTGCCGGGAGGGGATGTTAGAGTCGTTTTCGCTGGGGAACTATCTGTTGTTGGTCGATTATACGGCTCGACTGTACCGCGAAGGTAAAGCCCGCATGGATTCGGCAGTTAAAGAGGTCTTCGACCGGCTGGGTGAAAGCGAAGCATGCTGGTCGGCTCGCATGAAGAAGTTGCTGAGCAGTCGCGATTTGCGAGGCAGCTTTTTCGCTTCCAAACCGGAGTCGCTGCAAAAGCTTGCCAACCGCCGTGGCAAACGGACGTTAAATCTGTCTCCGCAAACTGCGTAGACCATCATTGAAGTCGGACTGCCCGTGGCCGGTCAATTGACGCGATCATCGATCACCCGCCTCATGTTCGCCGCTGCGCTTAGATCTAAACCGACGAGAGTCGATGCGGAGATTCCTGGCAATCATCGCCTGATTTGCAGGTCATCGCGAGCAGATTCAAGAAATCGAATCGAGCCGTACCGCAAATGACACCTAAGGTGAAAATTTAAATGCCTGTCCTTTTGTTACGTAATCTGAAAATTAAATGCCTGTCCTTTGTTGCTTTCCAACCGCCGTGGCAAACGGACGTTAAATCTGTCTCCGCAAACCGCCTAGGCCATCACTGAAGTCGAACTGCCCGTGGCCGGACAACTGACGCGATCATCGATCACCCGCCTCATGTTCGCCGCTGCCGACTTTCTGGAACTGCTGCGACTCGCAACCGCTCAACGCCATGGCCAAAACCGCGGTCAGACAAACCAGTCTGGCGATAACGGCCGTGCAACGAATCTGACTGAGGTTGCACCACGATGTTATTCATCCAAGCATCCCCTGTCTGGGAGTGAGACAAGCTTTCAGTCGGTCTTTTTAAACACGACAGGCAGGAAGCTTATCCTACGTGGTGCCTATCCTGCGGTCAGTGCGTAGCAATGGAAACCTTGACAGCAAAGCCAACTTCCTACCCGCCACTTCCTACCCGCCACCTTCTCTTCGCCGGCGTTTATCATCAATGATCCGTTTGTACATTTTCCCGAGTTTTCGCCCCTGTTCTCTGCGCTCGGCCAACGACGCAGAATTGCGGGACTGTTCGGACTGCAATTTCAAAAAATTAGCCAGCCGACGGCTATCCAACTCGCCGGCTTCGACCGCAGCCCCCAAGGCGCAACCGACATCGCCCTGATGTCGGCAATTTCGAAATTTGCATTGGCTGCTGAGCTGAACGACGTCATCAAACAGCTCAGCCACCCCCTGTTCACACGCAGGAAGTTGCAACTCACGCATGCCAGGATTATCGATCAACCACCCACCTGACTTCAAGCGATGCAGCGAACGCGCGGTCGTCGTGTGTCGACCTTTGTCATCACCGGCCCGAATTTGTGATGTCGGAAGGTGATGCCCGCTGAGGGCATTGGCCAACGTCGACTTGCCCACCCCCGAAGAACCGAGCAGCGCGATGGTCTGACCAAGCCCACACCACCCGGCCAGAACTTCGGTTTGAGCTTCCTCCCTCGCATCGAGCGTCTCCACAATCAAACCAGGATGCAGTCTTTCCGCTTGTCGGCGGAGCTCTCCTGGATGTTCACAGAGATCCGATTTCGTCAGCACGACGACCGGAACGGCTTCCGAGTCGAGCACCAACGCAAGATAACGCTCGATCCGCGAAAGATTGAAATCGAGGTTGCACGAACTGACGATGAAGACGGTATCCACATTGGCCGCGATCAACTGCGGCTTGACCGTTTCTCCAGCGGCTTTGCGGTACAGAATGGTTTTTCTCTCGAGTCGACGGACCGCACGGTGGTCAACGGGTTCAAGCAAAAACCAGTCGCCAACCGCGATCGAACTGACGCCTCCCCGCCCTTCCAAATCCGCGTCTTCAACGATTGACGTCGGCACCGAGAACTCTGCATCGACGCTGAAAAAAAGCACTTGGCTACCGTAATGAGCAGCAACCCTGGCGACAGTCAATTGCTGGTGTTCTGCGGTCGAGATTTGATTTTCGAAATACGGCTGCCAGCCAAGCGAACGCAGGGAGTCAAAATCCATACGATCATCCCGATCGAAGTTGAATGGTTTGAAAATTCTACTGGTCAAACGACACAGTCAGTCATTTCAGGTTCGGGATATTGTAGCAAACGGCTGAAAAAGCCAAACAAGAATTTTCTTGCTTACCAAAATCGAAAAATCGTTTTCGGTTTCGGAAACCCCCAGGTTTCGGCCAAATGGTCGGCCGCTTCTTCCCGGTCGTCCGTATGCTCGCTGCCTTGATTACGGAGCACGGCATGCGCCAATTCGTGAGCAATGATGTAATGACTGTACGATTCATCGCAAGTTGCCAAACGGGGCTTGAGCACCACGCAGCGACTTTCGCATCCAGTCGGATGAAGCTCAGGCATCAGCACCGTTCGCCCCTTGCCAGGCTCGAATTGATCCAAAGAAATGCGAAAGTGCGGGTCGTCGAGATCCTCAAGAACCGGATTCGGCAATCGGCTGAGGACGTAATTGAGCCTCGATTGCAAGGCAGCAAAATCCCGAAACGAATTCAGCATGGCCGCCACGTGGCGAGGCAAGATCATAATGAGATCAGACGCGGGATCGAACTCCGGAATACTGGAAAATTTCATCTGGCAATTATTTTGATACGGCTCATTGATCCACGGCGCTGTTGTTTCCTCGATCGTTCGACTGTCACCATCCTACCTGAACGACGCTGGACTGACACGGCCGGCTTCAAAAACGTTCAAACGGTCACCCCCCAACCAGTTTCTCAAAATCGTCTTCGTTGAGGATGCTGACTCCCAGAGACTCGGCTTTTTTAAGTTTGCTGCCCGCCTTTTCGCCGGCGATCAGGTAATCGGTTTTGCTGGAAATGCTGGAGCTGGCTTTGCCGCCATGCTTCTGGATCAACTCATGAATCTCGTCCCGCGTGTATTTGTTCAGCTTACCCGTCACCACAAAGGTTTTGCCGTCGAATTGATCGCTCAAGACTTCCTGTGAGGCGGTATCGGCTTCCATTTTGACGCCCAGCCCTGCCAAATCGTCAAGGATTGCCTGGCCTGACTCCCCTTGCACAAACTCCGCAACGCTACGGGCGATGATTTCGCCAATTTCGCTGACCTGGCTTAGTTCTTCGGGAGACGCGGCTCTCAGTCGATCCATCGATCCATATTCTCGCGCCAGCACCTGGGCCACGGTCGTGCCGACGTGACGAATCGACAGCGCATTCAGCAGCCTGGCCAGCCCGCGATTCTTGCTGGCCTCGATTCCTTCGAGCAGTTTTTGCGCTGATTTTTTACCCATTCGATCGAGTTCGGTCAGCTGATCGAGGGTCAAGCGATACAGATCACCGTAGTGGGAAACGAGTTTGTTCGAGACGAGTTGATCGACGATCTTTTCGCCCATGCCCTCGATGTCCATCGCATCACGGGATGCAAAATAGCGAATTCGCTCTTTTAATTGGGCCGGACATTCGAAATTCGGACAGCGGATATAAACGCCGCCCTCGTCTTTGACCAGTTGCGTTTTGCACTGCGGACAACAGACCGGGAATTTGTAAACGGCTGGCGGGTGTTTTGGATCGCGCTCGTGTTTTTCAACGCGAACGATATGCGGGATGATTTTTCCGGCTTTCTCAACCACGACCACATCGCCGACACGAATGTCTTTGCGTTCAATTTCTTCTGCGTTGTGCAGACTGGCGCGACTGACCGTCGTGCCGGCCAGTTCGACGGGCTCTAGATTGGCGACGGGCGTGATCGCACCGGTCTTGCCGACCTGAACCTCGATCGAATTCAATTTGGTGAACGCCTCGTACCGTTCCCATTTGTACGCAATCAGCCAGCGAGGGCTTTTGGAGCGGGCACAAGCTGTTCACGCTGGTCGAATCGATTGAGTTTCACAACCAACCCGTCGACTTCGAAATCGAGTTCGTGCAACGTTTCAACGAGGTGCTCGCAATGATCCGCTGTATCCTGGATCGAATCAAATTTTGCGACGTGGGGAGTGGGAGTCAGACCGAAGCTGCCGATTTCTTTGAGGAAATCCATGTGATTGTCCGACTTCAGCCCCTCGCAAAATCCCGTTCCATGACAGAACATTCGCAGATTGCGAGCGGCACAAATTTTTGGGTCGAGCAACCGGACCGTACCGGCAGCGACATTGCGCGTGTTCTTGTACTCCGGTTCGCCCGCGTCGGCCTGTTGTTGGTTCAGTCGGACCAATTCCGAATTGGTCATGTAGACTTCACCCCGCACTTCCAGCAATCTGGGCGGTCGATCGGTATTCAGCTTCAATGGTACGTCGGCGATGGTGCGGATGTTGTGGGTAATGTCATCGCCGATTTTTCCATTGCCCCTGGTCAGTCCGCGAACCAGAATTCCGTCCTCGTAGATAATGGATGCCGCCACGCCGTCAATCTTTAACTCAACGACCCACTCGGCCGGGCCCCCCAGGTCCTTCTCCCGTTTCCTGCCAAAATCAAGCAGCTCCTCAATCGAAAACGCGTTGTCGATCGAGAGCATTGGGACCAGATGCTCCAACTGGTTCAAGTGGGGAACCGGTTGATCCCCAATCCGCTGAGTCGGGCTGTCCGGTGTGATCAATTCCGGATGACTGGACTCAAGTTCTTTGAGTTGATTCATCAACCGGTCGTATTCACGATCCGTGATCGAGGGATTGGCCTCGACGTAGTACTTTTGATCGTGAACGCGAATCTCGTCGCGCAGTTTCTCAATTTCCAGTTCGATATTCTGGCGACCGGAGGTGGACATACGGATTACCATCCAATGGAAGAATTTAATTCTTGCAAGCTATTGCACACCACATTCCGGCGCCTGGGTGACCGGTTTGTCCATGGCCGAATTTGGGATCAAGCACAGGAACTTCAACGGAGTTGCACCGGTATTGACGAACTGATGAACCTCGTCGGGCTTTACGAAAACCACATCTCCGGTTTTGATCTCATGGAGCTGGTCGCCCTCCAGCACGGTGCCTTCTCCTTCGAGCACAAAGACTTCATGCTCGTAAGGATGGCTGTGTTTGGGCGTATAGCCCTCAACGCCAACTTCAAATTGACGCATCGAAAAATTTTCAGCCCCGTCGGGCTTGCCGACCAACCAGCGAACTTTGCAGCCCACCGCGCCGGGCATATCTACATCCTGTTGCTCGACGTCTTCGAAATGATTGAGTTTCATGTTGGATGTCCTCCGTACAAGGCGGTTGCAAAAAAAGCGAACGTTGAATCAGGTTGCGGTGGATGGCTGAGAAGCTCAATCGCATTACCTGAGTGTCCTGAGTCGAACGTGCTGGGTTGAGCGTTGATTATAGAAATAATCAAGCCACTTAGGAACAACGGAAACCCGGCCCGCGGGATCGAGCCAACCGGGCAGGCCGAACTCTGAAAACCAGCCTCCGCGCGAAAACCAACTCTAGATTTCCGCCTCGTAGAGCTGAAAGGTCTTGTATCGTTTCAAAGTCAACACCCGGGCAATCGCGCGAATCAATTTGAGGTTGTCTTCGTCGACCCAGGAAAATTCCCACTCGTCGTATTGGTCGTACTGGTCAATTAGTTGCTTGATTAACAACATCGCAACGCCTTTGGTCCGAAATTCATCATCGACCCCCAAGGCAATCACGCGTGTCCGGGTGGCTTTTCGAATCAACCAGGGGAGTTGCAACATTCGCAACCAGTCCCATCGGCCAAAGGTTCGTTTCAAAGCCCAGTTCACATCGGGAATATTAACGATGTAGCCAATCAGGCGATCATCCCAATAGGCAACCTGGATCATTTCGTAACGTATCACGGGCCGCAAATTGTTGATCATGAACTCAAGTTCCGCCTCGGTCAGAGGAACAAATCCCCAGCCTTCGCTGCGGACGACGTTGCCGAGCGCATTGATGTCACGGAGGACCTCCCGAAAGTTGTTTTTGTTGACGGGTGTCAGATGCAGATTGGGAAACCGCTTGAGAATTCTGTCGCCAGCCTCATTCAGTTTCTTCCACTTGGATTCGACTTCGTGCAATCGACGAAGCCAGCTGAAGTGGAACGCATAAAACTTCTTGACCACCGAGAGTCCGGCATCGATCAAATGACGGTCGTAACGCATTGGCGTGTGTGCGAGCATGATCGTCGGAGAAAACTCGTTACCAGCGACTACCACACCAAATTCGCTTTTCATGGACGGGTTTACCGGACCGCGAATTCGGTTACAGCCCTGTTCTCGCAGCCAACTGGACACCGTTTTTATCAACAGGTCTGCCACGACCTGGTCGTCGAGAACTTCAAAGAAACCAAAAAAACCGACCTGGTCCCCACAATGCTGGTTATGGAGATCGTCTTTGATTCCGACGATCCGACCGACTGGGCGATCGTCGCGATAACACAGAAACGCTTCTCGGCGGGCGTGCTCAAAAAACGGATTCCGCCGCTCGTCGAGTTGCATCCGCTCCATTTTTTTCAACGGAAAGACGACCACATGGTCGTCTTTGTAGACTGTACGTCGCAGGGCATAAAAATCTCGCCATTGCTGACGACTGGACACGACATCAACGCGCAATTTCGAGGTCTTCGTCATTGATTACGAAACCGATCCACGCCGCATTGTTTTAATCGGAACGTCCTGATTCGTCAGCGAGCTGCACCCACACGAACTAGACAGGCCCGCCAGCTGCTTTGCCATTGATCCCGGACGGTAGATTAACCGCGGTGTCGGCAGACCCGTTCATCGTCGGCTGAACCACGGGAGCCGTGGCAACCTTACTGGCGGCCGCCTGGTTTCCTTCGTGTAGCGGAACCTTCGTGGCAATATCACAAATCGCATCCACGAGCTGCTGCATTTGCTGAGGCGTGTGCAGGGCGCTGGCGGTCATTCGGACGATCGAGGTTCCATAAGGAACCGCCGGATACATGACCGGATTTACGAGAATGGAATAGTCCTTTTGCAGCATTTCCACCACGGTCAACGCCAACGCACCCCGGGTATAAATGGAGGTGACGGCGCCCTCGGGATTGCCAATGTTGAATCCGGCAGTCCTCAATCCTTCGCGTAGAACCCGGATGTTTTCCCACAACTGATGACGCCGCTCAGGCATTTTCTGCATCAGCTCCAGCGACTTGATCGTCGCCGCCGTGATCCCACCAGGAAGTGCTTTGGTCAGCATGAAACCCGGCGAGACAAACTTGATAAAATCAAGTGCACGCTTGCTTCCGCAGACGTATCCGCCGAAAGTTCCGAAGGCTTTGGCAAATGTACCACCATGCAGATCGACTTCATCTTCAACGCCGAACAGCTCAGGCGTTCCCCGGCCATTGGGGCCCATGACGCCCGTACCGTGCGCATCGTCGACGAACAACTGGGCATTATATTTATGCTTTAGTTCGACCAATTCAGGCAGAGGAGCCAAATCGCCCGTCATCCCGTAGACGCCATCGACGGCAATCAATTTTGGTTGCTCCAACGGACAGGCCTTCAGTTGGCTCTCCAAATCATCCAGATCGTTGTGGCCAAACCAGCTGGCCTCGCCTTTGCACAACCTCGCACCATCGTGCAGACAGCCGTGTGCGTATGCGTCCACAAACACGCGCTCTTTTCGTCCGACGATGCAGGCGATCGTGCCCGACATTGCCCCGAGCCCGAGATTGAACACCAGGCTGGCCTCGGACCGACGAAATTTCGCCAAGTCCTCTTCCAATTGCATGTGTAGGTCGGTATTTCCGGTCAGCGGACGTGCGCCCAGCGGGGTACCGATGCCGTTTTCAGCGACCACTTTGGCGGCGGCTTCGATTACCTCGGGGTGCGTCGCCAAGCCGAGATAGTCGTTGGTGGATACCTGCAGGTATTCCTTGCCTTCAACTTCGACCAGGGGCAAACAATTGGTGATGGGAAATCTACGGAAAAATACGTCGGGATTGAAATGTTCCCCCGTCACTTTTTTCATCCGGGTCCAAAACTCATCGCACTTATCAAAAATATCTGGCATGAATTCCCATCTTCTTCTGACGGCCGGGTTGGAGTGATCTTGATTCGCTCAAGAACTGAAAAATGCTGTTTTTTGTACGTTTTTCGCAAACCTATAAGCCTGCTAAGTCTAGCTATATTTACTAGTCACGCAACGCCGGGCAACCGCAAATTGCCTTTGCCGACAGTTAATGTCGAATTCACTCCCCCTATTCGGCAACACAGGGGAGATCCATCGCGAGTGACGCGTTTTGCCAGCGCAACTTAACTCTCCATCGACTTTTCGCGGCCGATTCTTTGAGTTTTTTGGCTGTGACGATTATGCGGATGTCGAATCGACGGTTTGGGCGTTCCTCGATTTAACCCGTGCTTTCGGCACGGAGGAAGGTGGATCAAAAGTGCCTCGTTCCTGTTGCTTTTTCTTGCCACGAAACAAGATGCCCGCGGGCCCGGCCAGGATCGCCGGCAGCAAAATCAAATCACCCAGCAAGGCGGTAAACAACATGATCATCAAGAGCATCGCAAAATTGACCGTGGGCATGAAGATCCCAAACAGAAAGGGGGCAACTCCCAATCCACAGATCAACGACGTATCAATCATTGCTTTGGCACAGTGCTCAAACGCAAAGCGAATGGATTTATATCTCGAAAGCCCGTCCATCGTGCCTCGGCGGTACCAGGTGAGAAAATGAATCGTGTCATCGACAGCGATCCCCAACGCCACACTGGCGGTCATCACGGATCCGATTTCGACTCGACGTCCCAACCAGCCCATCGCTCCGAATACCACCAGCGGCGGAAACACGTTCGGGATCATTGCCACGATGCCGGCCCGCAAGCTGCCAAGCACAAAGACAAGGATGATGGTAATGAATATAAATGCGGTTAAAAAACTGATCATCAGGTCACTAAGGATCTGATGCTGGGCTTTGTAGACCAACGGTACACCGCCGGTCAATTTGGCCGTCACGCCTTGTGGGCGCATGTGGTCAAGCTGGTTTTGCACATTCAATCGAACGCTGTCGAGAAAAGTGCCATAATCAATATCGTTTAATGCATCGACCCGCAGACTGATTCGCCACGAAGAAACGTCATCGCGAACACTGACGAGGTTGGCTTCCTCGAACGAATCAAATTCTTTTTCCCATTTTGATTTGCGAGTCCGGGCCTCCGCTCGCCTGCGGAAACTGGCCCCCGTGGGCAAATAGGGTTCGAAAGTTGCCACCGACAATGTCGCGTTGATTTTCGTCGTCTGTTTGATTGCTGTTTCAACCGATTTGACCAATAGCATTTGCTCCCATCGCGAAAGCTTGTTTTGCTCGGAGAAATTCAGCACGACCTCCATGGGAACGAGGGGGCCCAGGTTTTTCTCCAACCACTGGTAATCCTGCAGAATTTTCGCGCGATAATTGAATCGGTTTTGAAGCTTGACCGACGCCTTCAGATTGACGACACCGACACCTAGGATCGTGACGCCAATCAAGACCGGAACGACGACCAAACCATGAGAACGGCAGACCCAATTCACGGTAACGGTCGTAAAACGACTGACGCCGGAGACTCGCTGGCGTTTGTTCATCGTGCCTGTTGACGAAAACCATTTGCTGATTCGTCCTTTCAGCAGATACAGGGCTGCCGGGAGAATAAACAGGATCACAACCAGGCTGGAAACGATCCCGATAGCCGCGTAGAAGCCGAACGAACGAATCGGCGCAACGCGGCTGACCCCCAACGACAGCATCCCGGCAGCGGTCGTCAAGGCCGACAGGCTGATTGGATAGATAGCGTCTTTCATGGCCCGGTCCGCTGAGTGAATCCCAAAGCCCAGGGTGGAGGCCTTCCGATAATAGTTCACCATGTGGACACATCCGGACACTCCCAGAATGAAAGTCAATGTCGGCAGCATGACCATGGTCAGGTTCATTTTGCCGCCGGTGAAATACAGGATCGCGAGGGAAATCATCGCGCATAGGCAGGAGAAAAAGATCACCAGAATCGTTAATGGCAGATCGCGCATCCGATACCAGGTCAACCCGAACACGACGACAATCGACATCCACAAAAACTGCCCCAGCGAGCGTTTGCTTTCCCGCTCAATTGCCGCTCCGTCGACGACCGGCCCTCCGGCTTTCAACTGCTCCGGTTTGAGATCCAACTCCTGTTCGGCCACCTCATAAATACGGGCCATCAATTCGCCACGCTCATTTTTCATGGCTTGAACCGGGTTGGCCACGATACAGGTGGTCTTCCCATCGGGGCCAACCATCAGGCCCTTGATGCGCCTCATGGCCTCCGACTTGCCGACTCCGGTGGCTTCAATTTGATCCAGCATATCCGGGCCGCAGGTGACCCGGTGAAAGATTGGCCCGTCTTCATTGGTTTGCTCTAACAGCGCCTCCCGCAACGCCGGGACGCGCAAATCGTCCATCGTGCAGCCTTCCCAGCTGATCACAACCATCTCATCAAGGCCGAATTCTTCAACGAACCAGTCGTAGGTCTGAGCTTCTTCAAATCCACTTGGCAACCACTGACGGACGTCGTTGGCGTAGACTTTGAGTGACTTGACCGCGCCCAGTGAAACCAGCGGCAGTAAAAACAGCGCGATGCAGAGGATTAATGTGGACTGGCGCTCGAGAAAAGTCCTGGATTCCTGGTCGTTCTGCGGGGCACCGGACATCAACGGTTCACCTTGGGGTTTGTGTCGAGGTTCGGGGCCAGGTTCCTGATTGTCGATTCGATTGGTCACAAGTCGTTCACTTGATAGCAACAGTTTTGACGTTGACTCTCAATAGAATCGGCCAAGCAATTTTCTGCAATAGTCGGACGGCAAGTTGGTTTATTTAGGTCAACTCTACGAAAAAAGCCGCCCGATTCGAGCGGCTTTGAATTCAGTTTGCCATTCCTGGTCTAGTAGAACGCGTTGGCTTTTCCGAGATCAACGTTTCCGACCATGTGGAAGTGGTTGTGGTCGATGTAGATGACTTCGACCGCTTCTTCATCCGTCAGCGTGTGCGGAATCGGCCATCCAACGATCTGCCGGTCCGTGTAGAAGATCGTGCATTTATAGTGAGCGTGGTGCAGTTGAGCCGGGCCGATCAACGGAACGACTCGGGGCGGATCAACGTAGTCGGCGATCTTTTCCTTGACCATCGTCACGTTGTTCCGCTGACGCTCGTTCAGGAATGGGAATCCACCCTGTACCGGCTGAGCTCGCTCCAATGCCCACCAGACTTCGTCATCGCTGGGGGGATCCAATGCCTTCACCGGTCCGCCGGCGGTCAATGGGCCGAGGATCGGAACGCGAGCATAACGTTCGTGGATGTGAAACTTGTCTTCCGCGGACTTCTGCCAATAAGGCGAGACCGGAATCGGAACACTGAAAATACCCAAAGAGGGTCCGTTTGCCTGGAAACACCCGGTGGTCAAAACCGCAATCGAAGTGATTAGCAACGCCAGGGTGTACGTAATTTTCTTGGTCAACATCGCAAGTCCTTTGTGTGTTGTCACTCTTATGCTTACATATCGTGATAAACTGTGCGGGACTTGCGGATTTTTCTAACTATTCCGAAAAATCCGTTCGGCCAGCTCGAGCAACCGGCTGGTTCAGCGGCGAATATGGCCGAAAACCGCAGCGTTTTCAGCGGTTGATGGGGCTTGCCGGGAAAGCCTGTAACCGCCAAACAGCGTGTTTTTTTTATCGACGAGTTGAAACCATCACGAACTGAAATCCGCGCCACAATTGCCAGGAGGGTGGTCCTCCGCCAATCATTTCGCCAATCATTTCGCCAATCATTTCGCCGATCGTTTCGCCGATCGTTTCGCGGGCCGGGCCGATCCTCACGATTCCGACCGGGTGACCCAACACTTGGCAGGAAGCATCCATCCCATCGCAGGTCGGCGAACCGGGCAACGCGACGTTCCATTTCGCCAGAATCGTGGCAGGGCCGGCTGCACTCGGAAAACCGTCGAGACCACCTCGAAGTAATTTGACATTCCTTCTGCCACAAAAAAAAAATCCCTCGCCGGCGAACACCGGCAAGGGAATTTGGATCTCGATCGTGAGTCAGGAAGTCGAACGCTTACTTGTCGTTGAAGTCAAGCATCCACCAGCCGTCATCCCATTCCAGGGTGACTTTACGCCAGCCCAATGGAACCTGTGGGTAAGGATAGAACGGGCCGATGTAAGGCCAAGCCGATGGTGAGTACTGCTTCGGGTAGGTTACCGCACCGTAGTTTGGATGCGAAGCGTAACCAGGCCAAGCGTATCCGGGCAAGTTCGGCACTTCGGCTGGCATGGCTGCCGAACCGTAGGAAGCAGGCATCGGAGCCGGTCCCCCGGTGTAGGCAGGCATCTGAGCCTGTCCCGCTCCACCGGCTGGTCCGCCTGGTCCGCCGCTATTGGCGAACGCCAGTGGTTGACCGCCGCTGACAGCCCGGTTGCTGTTCCCCATGGGCTGCGATGCAGGAATGTATTCCTGACGCGACGTCTGTTGATAGACATCTTGTTGCATCGGAGCCTGCTGGTAGTCGGCCGTGCGGAACGGAGCTTGCTCCATGACGCTGGCAGCAGCTTGTTTCGTTTCGATGTCGTCCACCACCTGGACCACGCCCAAATGTCCGGCCTGTTGAGCCGTGCGGAGAATCAACATCTCCTGTTCACTGTCCGCTACGTGGCCTTTAAACCACACGGTTCCTCGATCGACACGCATGTCGACATTGAAGCCCCGCAAGTTACCATTCTGCTGCTCAGTTTGCAGCCGATTTTTAATGAAATCAGCGATTTGCTGATCATCCGCCATGCCCAAGGCTGGCAAAAGCGATGTCACCGCGACCGCGATTCCAAGCACTAAACGTCGCATTTGATCCCCTCCTGGTTCAAAATCTTTGACCGCAGTCTTACAAGTTTGCCCGATCCGTTAGCTGACCTGCAACTAACGGCTAGGTCATTTTCGTGAGCGAACTTGTTGGCCAAGCATCAAAAAAACTGTTCGGTTTAACAAACAGGACAATCCTGTTTTCAATTCGGGTTCGCCCGATCAGATCAACCAATCAAACGAATTCGTATTCAACCGACGAAGGAGGATGCAGCAGAATGTCGTTCCTGTCGCGAGGCCCCCCTCGCGGGTTCAATTACAAAAAGAACCCGATGTTACTTTCGTCAAACTCGTCCCGCAAAAGACACAATTTTTCGGATTTTGACGATCTTCGCAAAAATACTCTTTCCGTGGCCCGCCAATTCGCATTCATTCGCTCAGCGGCTCAGGAGAAGATATAACGGTTGCGTTGTCGCTGCGGACGCAACCCAACGAATTTGCTGCTCGCCAACCATTTTGCATCCACGGCGCACACCCGGTACCGACCAGCGAGAAAGCCGTGACCTATTTGACGAGAGAAATTGAAAACCAGATATTAATGGATTGTGGCGATGCCGATGACGGCCAGTAAGATGGTTTCCTCTGGTCCATCGGACACGACATTCCTGTACGGCGATTGCAACCATGACGACTCTTTCCTTTGAATGCCCGCGTTGCGGCAAGCTGCACGATCGGATCAAGCCCGAAATGGCTGGCTTCAAAGTCCAATGCCAATGCGGTTTTGTATTCCGCCTGGGACCAAAATCGTCGCAGGACAAAACTGCCTTTGAAGCGGCCATCCAATCCAGACGTCTGGCCGAAGAAAAAAAGCAACGAGCCGAAAATCGCAACCGCATTAACGAGCGAACTCAACGGCGACCGCCCCCCCAGTAGACTCAACGGCTCACGCCCCATTGGATCGCTGGCGTGCTGTGGGCCGCCAAAAACTCAATCATCATGGCCGCAATGTCGGTGTCGAGCACTCCGGCAATCGCTTTCCATGACGGCGCGGAATTGACCTCCAACACAAATGGCTCGCCCGTTCGCTGATCGTAGGCCAGGTCAACACCGGCAATCATGGCGCCAACGGCAGCGGTGGATCGCAAGGCCAGCTGTTGTTCCGAAGCGGTTGGCGAATGTGCCGTTCCAATTCCACCTTGTGAGATATTCGTAATCCACGAATCGCGGTTGGTGCGTTTCATCCCCAGGACCCGGTTCCCAATCACCAACAATCGCAAATCGAAACCGCCATGAGCAATAAATTCCTGCTGGTACACGACGCCGCGGTGCTCAATCCTCGCCGCAAACTCCTGTTCGGCTGAACTCAAGCCGGCAACTCTCACCAACCCCCGTCCCATGCTTCCAAACAATGGCTTGACGACCACATCGCGGCCAAATCGTTCAAATTGTGCCAACGCCTGGCTTACCGATTGGCTGACGGCGGTACGTGGAACCGGAATACCCTCAGCCGCCAATTTGGTCAACGAAAGATACTTGTCGACAGAGGCCTCGATGGCCCGAGGCGGGTTGACTATCGGCACGCCGCGACGCTGAATCTCCAGCAAAATGTCCATTCGCAGCACAATTTGCTCCAACGTCCCGGCCGGCATCGCGCGGGTGAACACGCAGTCATAGGCTTCCAGCGGATGTTCGCCGGACCGCAGGGGTTTTGGCCGTCCCCCGTCAATTTCCGCGACCAATGCTTCAAACCGAATCGCATCGACGACATGACGCCCCGCAGCGGCGCGAATCAGGTCTTGAACATGCCACCCGTCCGGCGAATTCAGAACGCAGATTTTCATCGGCCCCCGGAGCGGTTCAAAGGTGATCTCGCGAAAAAAGACATGGCATGATTCGACGATTGGAAGCAGCAGAAACTCAGCACACAAAACAACGGTGTACCGTCAAGGCACAACCATCGGACATCCGTCAGATGTTCCCAGCCGAACTGAACCGACTTAGATCCCAAATGAAGTTTTCAAAATATCGGTGCGAACCGAACCAAAAGAAAATGTATGACCGGTTTTGATATTGTTGATAATCACATGGGCAGGGCTGAACAACCGTTTATCAATCTTGTAGAAGTCGCGTTCATAGCGCTCGAAGATATTCAAAAATGGTTCACCAAAATCTGGCGAGGAACAACTGGGCAAATCCGCCCCGATCGCCTCAATTTTCTCGTCGTCGGTTTCCACGTACAGATTGACTTGTCCGCCATACAGGATGGCATCGTTCGTCCAACCCAGCGATGTCAGATCATCGCCGCCGATCGGAGGCAAAGGCGCCGAACCAAAAGCGTTCCTGATCGACCACAGGTCAAACTTCAATTCATGCAGTTTGTGTAAGGTCGTTTCGACACTGCGGGCAACGACCTGGATTGTGCCGGGAAAGCTGGCCGTGCGGGCGATGCATAACGTCACACCGGTTGGCGATACCGAGCATGCCTCAGCAAATTTTTCGATTTCGGCCTCGCCCGGCAGCTGATTGGTCTCCAGAATTCCGACGGCCAAATCGGCATTCGATTCCAGCCTCAACGCCGTCAGGATATCCTCTTTGCCACGCAGCATTCGCGCCGGTCCACTGCACATCGCAAAAAATTTGTCCAACGAAAATGCCCAACCGGCGTATTGGGACGCAATACACGATTCCACCGGGAAATCAGTGGCCACTTCGATCGAGGGCAGAGGCAAATCCGAATGGGCCGACTGGCAAATATCAACCCGGGCCAGTCCACTCATACAGATCTCGGCCAATTTCAAACCCGCTGAAATCGTGCCCGTGCGATTGATTGCGAAATCCAACACGTTCGCACCAGCGACCGTCGAGGCAACCACATCCAGCCGGTAGCAATTCCCGGCCACTTGTTCGCACAGCTCGAACGCCATGCGATTTAAACGATCAAGCAACGGATTCGGAATGTCAGACATGATTTGCCATTGCTCCAGGCCTTGTTCGCTTTCGTGCATTCCGCCAACTCTATCACAGCGGACTACGATTCGGAATCAACCACCAAATCTCGCGGGAAATACTCATCCACGACCGCATAGAACTCCTTGGCGGTGCTGACTTTGGCAACATGAGTCCGAAAATGCCGGGCTCCGTGGCGGCCCTGCGCATAACAGCAGGCGTAACGTCGCATCAGTTGTGCACCTTTGTCTTCGCCGAATCTTGATACGATTAAATCAAAATGATGGAGCAGGCATTGGCGTTGTTGCTCAAGCGTCGGATCGGGAGGAATCGGCTGCCCGCGAAGCGCCGCAGTCGCTTGGGCAAACAGCCAAGGCCGCCCGAGGCACGCCCTGGCAATCATGACGCCGTCAACATCATAATTCTCGAAAGCACGGACCACTTTTTCCGCACTATCCAGATCGCCATTACCGATCAAGGGGATCTTTTTCAGATACGGTTTAATGTCCGAGATCCGCTCCCAGTCCGCGCAACCCTTGAACATGTCCTGTGCGGTACGGCCGTGCACGGTCAAAGCCGCCGCGCCGGCACCCTCAACAACTTGAGCGATGTCGATTGCGTTGATTTTATCGCGGGTACAACCCAGCCGAATTTTTGCGGTCACCGGGGTCGGGCGCAGGCTTTGACCACCTGCTCAATGATCTGACCCATCCGGTCCGGCTCGCTCAGCAGATAGCTGCCACTTTTGGCCCGTTGCGTTACCTGTTTAACCGGACACCCGAAATTGATATCGACCACGCTGACCCGATAATCCTCTGCCAGTCGTTTACCAACTTTCGCCATCGTGTCGGGCTGATTATCCCAGATCTGGACGGCCAAAGGGCGAGCTTCTTCGCGGACGCCCCACAGGCGATCAGGATGCTCGGCCTCATTTTCGTCCAGCCAGACGAAACCGCGGGCGTTGACCATTTCGGTCGCTTGCAATCCTGTCCCGCCGTATTCTCGCACGATTTGCCGAAACGCGTAGTTGGTGAAACCCGCCATCGGAGCTTGCAAAATCGGAGGATCCACCGTAACGTTCCCTATCTGGATCGGCCGAACGTTGGGCAGAATGTATGGCGTGTTTTGCTCAGTGACGGTGCTCATACGGTTATCTTGAAAAAAAACAGTGGCAGCGCCAATAGGAAGCGACCGCAAATCGTGCGCAATTCCGGTTTGGTCGTATTTGCAGCCCGCTTGGTCAACTCCCGAGTTCGTCACACCATGTCAGCCCGATTTGTCGTCCTGTTTCATCAATTGCCAGAGGCCCATCCACGTTCGAGTCACTGGGATTTGATGCTGGAAAACGTTGCCCAACTGGAAACCTGGGCTTTGGATGATCTGCCAGCTCCGGGAAAAACCGTAACCGCGTCGCGACTGCCCGCTCACCGAGTCGCCTATCTGGAATACGAAGGACCCGTTGCCGATGACCGAGGTTCGGTTGCTCAAGTGTTGGCCGGGACCTGGAGCGCGGACAGCGATCTCGATTTCGCAAACTTGCCGAGTGAGTTTTCGATACGACTGGCGGCAGATCCGTTGAGGCTGTCGGCCTGTTTCAAGAAGGTCTCGGCAGGCCAATGGCAGATCGAATTCGACTGATCGCGATTTTGGAATATCCCACCAGCACGAAACGACCCTAAAACCATTCCTTACGCTCGACGGCATACAGCTGATAGAACTCTTCATCCGTCTTGGTCAAATAGATAACGCCCTCAATCACCCCAATAATCTGAATCACGAAGCAGCCGAAAACCGGAACGAAAATCAAACAACCTGCCATCATGCAGATCACGTAGATCAGCAGCATCGTGATCCCGGCACCGTTGAAACCGAGGATAAATTTATGCACACCGAACCCTCCCAAGAGGATGCCACAAATCCCGGCCGCAATTTTCTTTTGGGCGAATTCCTGAACCGGTCCCGATTTGATCGACGAATGAGCGTAAGGATTATAGGCTTGTTGTGCCACCGGAACGGGGATCTGAAAGCGACCGTTGCACTCCGGGCAGTTCGTTTCCAACCCACCCTGGGTTGGATCAACATCCAATTGAAAGCCGCAATAAGGGCACGCAATTCTCATCTGATTTCCTGATCCCTGTTGGTCTACTTGATTGATCGGCTGAGCAAATTAGGGCATTTGCGAAGCCCGACTATCGTGTTCGTTCAAACTCACGTAATATTGGTTTCAATCCAGGAGAAGATTGTGGTGAAAACTAGTTTCGTCGGCATACTGGTCATCGTGGCAGCCTTGGTCATACCCGTGCTCGCAATCATTGGCGTATTTCTGATTGTGAAGTATCTGCTAAATGATACGAATCCCGACGACGAGCGGAATTGAGTTTGGCTGCCTGCCGTCCCAGTCGAGACTACTTGGGTTGGTTGCCAGTATCCAACATTGGCAGATCCAGCCCTTGTTCTTTGGCACATTCGATCGCGGATTCGTAACCGGCGTCGGCATGCCGCATGACGCCGGTCGCAGGATCGTTAAACAAAACCCGTCGCAAACGGGCTGCTGCTGCGTCGGTTCCATCGGCGACAATCACGACTCCGGCATGTTGAGAAAACCCCATCCCGACACCCCCGCCGTGATGAAGACTTACCCAGGTCGCTCCCGACGCGGTATTGAGCAACGCGTTTAGCAGCGGCCAATCGGAAACAGCATCGGATCCATCTTGCATTGCTTCGGTTTCGCGATTGGGACTTGCCACCGAACCGGAATCGAGGTGATCGCGGCCAATCACGACCGGAGCCGACAATTCTCCAGTTCGGACCATCTCGTTGAATGCGACGCCCAAGCGGTCTCGATCGCCCAATCCGACCCAGCAAATCCGCGCCGGCAATCCTTGAAAGTGGATTCGCTCCCTCGCCATATCGATCCACTGATGCAGATGCGGATCCCCCGGGATCAGCTCTTTAACTTTCGCATCTGTTTTATAAATATCCTCCGGATCACCAGACAGGGCCGCCCAGCGAAACGGCCCGATACCCCGGCAAAACAGGGGACGGATATATGCGGGCACGAAACCTGGAAAATCAAACGCGTTCTGAACGCCTTCATCCAAAGCGACTTGTCGGATGTTATTTCCGTAATCAAAAACAGGAATTCCCTGCCCGTGAAATGCCAACATCGCTCTGACATGGGTTGCCATCGAAGACTTGGCCGCTGCGATCACCGCCTGCGGATCTTCGCGACGCATGGTCGCCGCTTTGTCCAGCGACCAACCGGCGGGAAGATAGCCGTTCAGAGGATCGTGGGCCGAAGTCTGATCGGTCACAGCGTCAGGCCGAATCCCTCGCCGCAGCATTTCGGGTAAAACCTCCGCCGCATTTCCGACCAACCCGACTGAAATCGCCTGCCCCTCCGCGCACGCCGTTTCCACGATCGCCAGGGCCTGATCCAACGAGTGAGTTTTCCTGTCGACGTAGCCGGTCTCAAGTCGTTTGTCGATTCGGGATTCATCACATTCGATGGCCAACATCGACGCTCCCGCCATCGTCGCGGCGAGCGGTTGGGCGCCTCCCATGCCACCCAATCCGGCAGTCAAAATCCATTTTCCCGACAGTTCGCCTCCGAAATGCTGCTTGCCCATCGAAACGAAGGTCTCATAAGTCCCTTGGACGATTCCCTGGCTTCCGATATAGATCCACGAACCCGCGGTCATCTGGCCGTACATCATCAAACCGGCCTGATCGAGTCGATGAAAATGCTCCCAAGTTGCCCAGTGCGGCACCAGATTACTGTTGGCAATCAACACGCGCGGGGCTTCGGAATGTGTCTTAAAAATGCCAACGGGTTTGCCTGATTGGACCAACAGCGTTTCGTCAGCCTCCAGGCGTTTCAGCGATTCCACGATTTTGTCAAAACAGGCCCAGTTCCTCGCGGCTCGTCCGATGCCGCCATAAACGACCAACTGGTCCGGATTTTCAGCGACCTCCGGGTCAAGGTTATTCATCAACATTCGCAAGGCCGCCTCACTCAGCCAGCTTTGGCAGGAAAGCTCATTACCGCGGGGGGCTTTAATAATGCGATGCGTCGTAATAGTCATCGTTGATCCTTGTTGGGCCGGGGAATATCAGATAGTTTTACCGAACGTTGCCACGGGTTCCAACCATTTGATTTGTCCGCTATCAAAAACGACCGTCCATGTCAGTGATACCTGATTTTCGCGAGACCGAGACCATTTTTCGCGGATTTAAAATCGCGACGATGGTCGAGAACGCACAAGCGCCCTTCGGCTTGCTTGAAGCTTACACATTGGGGGTCGCAAACGGACAAATTGAGTGGCTGGTTCCGGACGAGAGGGTAGCTCAACGTCTCGATCCGGACCGGCAGACGGGTCCGGAGCCAAGTTCGGACGGCGCGGATCCTCCGCCCCGAATCGTTGAAGGGCACGGCCGACTCTTGACGCCGGGCCTGATCGATTGCCATACGCATTTAGTTTACGGCGGGAACCGGGCCGACGAGTGGGCGCGTCGAATGGCAGGTGAAAGTTACGAATCAATTTCAGCCAGCGGTGGTGGCATCCTTTCGACCGTCGCGGCGACCCGTGCCGCCTGTGAGACCGAATTGTTCGAATCCGCTGGGCAACGTTTGGGTCCCTTAATCGCCGAAGGCGTAACGACGATTGAAATCAAGTCGGGGTATGGGCTGGACCTGGAAACCGAGCTGAAAATGCTGGCCGTCGCTCTCCGGTTGGGCCAGGAATTTCCAGTCGAGGTGGAAACGACTTTACTCGCGGCGCATGCCGTGCCGCCGGAGTACGCATCGAAGCCTGACGCCTACCTCGATTTGGTTTGTGGCGAAATCATGCCCGCCGCGAGCGGAATTTGCACTGCCGTCGATGTTTTTTGCGAGACCATCGCGTTTAGCCTGGAGCAATCACGCTACGTCCTGGAGACCGCCAGACGGTTGAACCTGAAAACCAAGATTCATGCGGAACAACTCAGTCACACCGGGGCTGCGGCAATGGCGTCCTCGCTGGGAGCGATGTCGGTGGACCATTTGGAGTATTTGTCGAACGAAGATTGTGCGGTGCTCGCAGAACACGGTACCGTTGCAACCCTCCTGCCCGGCGCGTTTTATTGTTTACGAGAATCACAGAAACCACCGGTGGCCGAGTTGATCGCCCGCGAGGTTCCCGTGGCAATTGCGACCGACTGCAATCCTGGTAGTTCGCCGGTCGTTTCGATCTTGCTGATCGCCCATTTGGCTTGCACACTGTATGGGTTGACTCCCGAACAGTCTTTGGCTGCGATCACGCGGAACGCGGCCCGGGCTTTAGGCCTGTTCGATTCGCGGGGCACCATCGAAGTTGGCAAGCGTGCGGATTTCGCGATCTGGAACTGCCGGACTCCATTTGAGATCTTTTACCAACTCGGTGGCAATCCGTGTGAAGCCGTTTATCGGTCGGGAGTGTTGGTTTAATTTCGATCCATCTGCGTTACAACCTCATCAGCCAATACAACGGCGGGATTCAAGATTAAATCGAGGCGGCCGGACTACTCGACCCAGAATTTTCCCCAGGTACAGGGTGGTTCTTCGGACATCTGTGGTTTGGGATCAGAGATTCGAGATTCCAGAATTCGGATTTCCTGATCCAGCGACCTCAGAAGTTGTCGAAAGCGGGGATCGCTCAACAGGTCCGGATTGACTTTGCCACGTTGTTCAAACAGCTGCTTGATCCGCGTCAGTCTGGCTGCGGCCAGGTTCGCAATTTCGTCCAGCTTTTCCAATCCTCCGCGGGTCGGCCAGAGTTTCTCGCGACACAACAGAATCACCATGCAAGCCGCTGCGCGAATCTCGTGTGGATGACGCTTTGGATCCAGGTTCAGTGTCCGTTCGATCGTTTTGAGCATATTTCGATACGGCACGAACGACGCCAGGAATTCCTGGGCGACATCGTTTTCCCAAGGGGGAATGATCTCGGTCATGGCTTATTCCCAGATGTTTCCCCAGGTCGTGGGTGGATACATCTCTGATTTACGATTTGACATTTTGAGCCGCCGGCGCATCAATTCAATTTCATGTCGAATCGCATCGTGATCAGCGGTTCGACCTTTGGCTTCAGCAATCGTCATTGGACGACCGTCTTTTTGCCCGGGGGTTTTGTTTGTGATCTGGTGGGCCGCCCGGACCGCAGCGCGGAGCAACGAATTACGATTTTCCGGCCAAATACCTGGTCGGCCGATCAACAACGCCAGCGCCAGAATGACTCGAATTTTTTCGAAGTCGTCCTGGTTCTCGGCTTGTGATATTTCGTCGTCCAGCGCTAACGGAAGCGAAGTTTCTTCCAGCAAATCACGAAACCAACGCTGGGCTTTAGGGTGCGCCCACGGGGCCAAGTCAGTCGATTGCGTTTCGTCAGTCATGTCAGAATCTCTATTGCCATTCCTGATGACAATCATCGCAGGACTGGATGACCTGGTTGGCAGCTTTGGCGGCGGAATCGTAGTCCTGACTTTTGCAGGCAGCAACGATCTGCATGGCGGCGCGATTCATCGCCATCGCCAGCTCGGTGTAACCCTCATCATCCGCATCCGTCATGTTTTCCCGCGTCAGCACCAAGGCCATGGCAGCAATCATTTCCGATTCGTGGACCAGTTCGGCCAGGTTGCCGGTGAATTCTCCTTGGTTGGCAGTCATCCGTTTAAGTCGGCTTCTTGCCTCGTCCAGCCGATCCATCACCGGTGAACGATCGACCACCTGAGCCCAATCCAATTGTTCGGGCGCGGGTTCATCGGCTGCAAAATTTCCGCCACGAACCATTTCTTCCAGGTCCTGTTTCCGCCGTTTGCAGCTTTCGTAGGCCTGGATCGTACCCACCCGGGCATTGGCTGCTGCGCGCCGAAACGAATGTTGCGCCTCGGCCGCGAATTTTTTCCAACGGACTTCGTCGTCGTATTCCCTGGCAATTCCAAACGTCATGCTGAGAATCGAAAAAGACTGGCGGACCTTTGCATAATCACTTTTGAATTTCACCGGTGTCGTGATGTCTTGCGAGAGTGCTTTTTGCAGCTCCTTCACCTCGTCTTCGATCGTGGCGCGACTGATGAACTTCGACCAGCTAAACTCGCCCGTTTCGTTTTCTGGACGTGCGTTGCCGGCCAGTTGCCCGTCCGTGGATCTGGGTTGCGTTCCGGGCACGATTTTTTCAGGACGGGGACCGACGAGTCCTTCTTCGAAGAGATTTTCGAAATAAACACCGTCCCAGTCTCGCTGGGTGAAGGTCGGGCGCTTGACCCGGGTCACCTTTTTAACCTTTCGTTCCTGCCAGACTGTGGCAGCCAACGATCCGGAGACCACGGTCGCAACGATGAGCAAGACGACGGTTGACTGCTTGAGCTTCATGCCGTTTTTCTCGAGCTCCACTTCGATTCAAAAACTTCGATAAACTAAAAACAGGCGAAACGTCCATTTTCCAAATCTCCGCATCAACCAACACAGGCGAGATGCTTTGGAAATTTCAATCGGTTGTTCCTTTTGACCTGGTATCTGAATTATGTTTTGATTGAGCTTAACAAGCAACGTCTGTACGCACTTATTCTCGATTAGATCTTTTATGAGCGATAAAAAACGCTCCCATCGCCGCGACTTCCTCAGGGGCCGAACGGCAGCTGGGCAAGTTCACAACGAGCTCCATCCACCGTTGGACAGGACACCTGGCCTGTCAGCCGCAGGCAGTCTGGACCGCGAAGCGTCGTACCTGGAGCAGTATTCAAAAAACGCGATGGCCTGTGAGTTCGAGATCCTGTTCAACCTCCACCAACACCCGCAATCGGGCTCGGCGGCTGCCGCCGGATTTCAGTTGATCGATCAACTGGAGGATCAGCTGACCGTCTACCGGGATCACAGTGAAGTCAGCCAGATCAATCGGATGGCCTTCGACCAGGCAGTTGCTGTCGAAGCAAGATTGTATCAGTTGCTATCTCAATCGCTGGAACTCCACCAAGCCACTCACGGGGCTTTCGACATCACCTCCGGACCACTCACTCGTCTGTGGCAATTTGATCGGCGGACCGGACAGGTCCCATCGCAATCGGAAATTGACACGGTGCTGGATTGTGTTGGCAGCCAATACATACAACTTGATCCGTCAAATTCCACGATTCGGTTTCTCAAACAGGGCGTTCAGATTAATCTCGGCGGCATCGGCAAGGGTCACGCAATTGATCGTGTGGCGGAGCGGTTATTACAGATGGGAGTCACGGATTTTGTGATTCACGGGGGTCAAAGCAGTGTGTTGGCGGCCGGAAATGAAACAACCCTGGAAACCCGATCCGATCAATCAGCCCCTTCCCCTACCGGCGTTCCGGCGCCGTCGACGGTGCTCGAGCAAGGCTGGACCGTGGGCGTGAGTCATCCACGACTGCCGTCCGTCCGACTGGCAGAAATTACGCTAAGAAACCAGTCGCTGGGAACATCGGGCACCGAACGGCAGGGATTCTTTCACGGTGGCAAACGCTATGGGCACATTATTGATCCGCGGACCGGTTGGCCGACCGGTCACATTCTTTCGTCGACCGTGATCACTGATTCCGCAGCCAGATCGGACGCTTTGGCGACCGCATTTTTCGTGATGTCGGTGGACGAGGTTGATACGTATTGCGGGCAACATCCGGACGTCGGTGCCTTGCTGGTGGTTGCCGAAAAATCGAACCGGGTTTCGGTATCCACTTTTAACCTTGATGAAAGTTCATTGAAGATGCTGAATTCGATCCCTTCATGACCCGCGCCGGCAACGCATGAAAATGCTCAACCGTTTTCAGGCCAAATCAGACGGGAATTTGTCTCGAATCACCGTTGGGCAAATTGATCGCTTTGGCGACGTACATAAACGGAATACATCGGAACCCGTTGGCCCTGGATACGAATGCCCAGGGTTTCCAACAGTTCAAATTCCTTCAAGATCATCACGCGGAATTCGTCTGTCACCGGTGCGGAAAACTCAGGACGCTCGTTGATCACGACCAGATTGACTTGATTTGCCGTAAGTTGTTTTTCCAGCAGTTCGAGATCCCGGTACAACCCTGGATGAAAAAACTCATACATCACGCCATTCAAGGCCGGTCGCCCGGTCAAGTAGCTCATTTCTGGTGCGTCGGGTGTCGCAAAAATCGTCTCCCAGGATTCGGTTTGCTCGTCGATCAATTGTTGCAATCGGTCAAAGACAGGTGCAATTTGGGCATCCACTCGAATCTGGCAACGTTCGGTATGCAGGGCAATTCCAGGACGATATTCGTATCCCGGTTGCATCGCAACATTGGGGCGCGGCGTATGGAACCTTGAACAACTGAATAAAAGCAAAAAAACAGCAATGATTGCCAGCGTGTTACGAGGGCCCCTAGGCTGAACCTGGATCGCCATTGCCGCAGCGACCAGCAACAACGGTGCGGCATAAAAAAAGTAAATCGGCAATGCGAACGGAAATTGAATCAGGCTGGCAAAAAACGCGATCGCCGTAACGACAAACATTTGCTGTTTTCCAATCGCGCCGATTCGGGGCCCAAGCCGATGAATCAGCCACAGGTTTCCGATTACCAGTATCGGACCGAGATGGCGAAAGCTCTGAAAGGTCGCGGTAAAACCAAACGAAGAGTATCGGAACGCGAGCAAGACTCCGCAAACCAGGAGGGTGACGATCGGCAAGACTTTTTCCCGGTCCCCGACAAAACACTTGCCAAACATGGACGGGAACAACAGACAAACCATCGGCAAGGCAAACACCAAACTGCTGATCGACGGAAATGGAGCGCTGGCAAATTCAATCCGCTGCTTGGGGGCAACGAATGTACCCTGAACCCACTCCTGAAGAGCATCTTCCCAAACGAAAACGAACACCAATCCTAAAACAGGAACTGCGACACCTGCCATCAACGGTCCCAAATCGGAAAGCACAGCCCGCAGACGGCCGCGAAAATCTCGGCTACCGATTCGCCATTCATTCCAGATCACGAATGAAGTCAATCCAACAAACGGGATCACGAAATGGATCGCCTGCATCAACCAATCCAATCGATTGACAAAGGTCAGGCTGAGCAGGCTGGCGGCCAATAGTGAGCCAGTCACAAGTAGCGAAAAACCGCGTTGCTGGAGCCATGGGTGAATCCCAATCCGGGATACTCCTTCTGAATCGAAGGATTGCCGATCGTCGTCTAATTCCAATTCGCATTGATTCCGGTACAACAAAAACAACAATACCGCCGCCAAGATAAACACACCGCTAATTTTGAATACGATCGACGCGCCAATCGCCAGGCCAGCCAATCCCAGGTAACGTTTGGCTCCGGTGTCGATGTATCGCAAGACAGCACACAGCGTCCAGGTCGCAAAAAACAGGTTGTACCAAGACGGCATGGCGGCGGGGTACATCGGAATGCACCAGGCTGCGGCCAACACCGTTAACAAGGCGGCACCGATTGGTTTGACGGCGCACGATGCCAGCCAGTAAACGCTGATCACGAATGGAACGAACCAGGCGAACAACATCCAGCGCATGGAAATGCTGTTGATGCCCCAGATATAAAAACTGGCTGCGTTCAGGTAACTCAGGCCGCCGGTGTACATGTCGTCGAAGTCACGGTGCGGTAACTGACCAACGAGAACGCGTTCAGCCGCCTGGCCCAGTTGGCCTTCATCATGGGGAAACATGCCTTGATCGAGGTTCAACCAGGCGATCCACAAAGCAACAAACGTTGCGAGAATTCCGGCCGCGATCCGGGATGGGCCGAGAGAGGCTGCCGTTTCCATTGCCGTTGCCGCCGGCAGGATAGCAGTTCGACCGATTCGGTTTGGCAATGCGTTCACGGAATTTTGACTCGAACCGCCAAAGGACAGAACAGTGATTCCGAACGGACATTTCGCGCGGAGGACAATCAGCCCGAAAGGTTAGCCCATTCCGGCCAACAACCGCCGATTGCCTGCTTCGGAGCCGGGAGTTTTTTTCATTGATGGCTAATCTGTAGTGGCTGTAGCTATTACGCAGAAAATCAGTTTACCCAATCCGAATTACCCGCAGGCTTTTCTCAAAAGATTGAATTGACCGATAAACGCCGGGCGCCAGAGAGCGGAACGCGTGTTATTTTTCTTCGGTAACGCGGTCCGGCCAATCGGGACACGGGAACGTTGGGTAAGTCGCGAGAACAACTGCGAGGAAGCGGAATGGGTGCTTTAAAAAAGATGTCAGCAATCATGGCCTTCCCGGGGGTCTATCGGTTGTGGCAAGCCCCGTTTGTCGAGATGAAATTCCGACCGATTTTCGAGCATAACGACATGTCCCAGGTCAAACGCGTCCTCGATGTGGGCTGCGGACCGGGCACCAATTCGAGTTTTTTTGAAGACAAGTACTACCTCGGGCTCGACATCAATCCGGCTTACATCGCCCAGGCCACGCAACGGTATGGCAATCGTTTCGAGGTCGCCGATGTCTGCGAATATGAAGCCGAACCCGACCAGCGGTATGACTTCATCCTGATGAACAGTCTGTTACATCACATTGATGATCATCATACCGATCGAATCCTCCAGCAACTGTCCAAACAGCTGACACCGGAAGGTCACCTGCATGTCCTGGACCTGGTCCTACCGGAGCAGCCCGGAATTGCCAGAACCCTGGCTTTATCCGATCGCGGTGACCATCCGCGATTGCTGGAAAACTGGGAAACGATCTTCGCTCGACATTTCGAGACTGAATTATTTCAACCTTATCCACTGGTTCTGGGCGGAATTACGCTCTGGAACATGGTTTATTTTAAGGGAAAGGCACGCAACGATCGCGAACAGGACGTTCGACGTTCGACTGAATAACAGCGATGACTCATGCACCCAACATCCCGACCCCCTCCCGGGACCCATTTCGACTTTCGGTCGCAATCCCGGTCTACAACGAAGAAACGGTGTTGCCCGAATTGTATCGGCGATTGAAGCATGTATTGGGGGAGATTGCTGGTGGCCCCCATGAGATCGTGTTTGTCGATGACGGAAGTTCGGATGGGACTCGTGAAATTCTCGGCGCCCTGGCCATTGCGGATGCTCGCGTGAAAGCCATTTTGCTCTCACGCAACTTCGGCCACCAGGCCGCCTTAAGCGCCGCACTCGACCACGTGACCGGGGACGCGATCGTGCTGATGGATGGTGATTTGCAAGACACGCCTGAGACGATCCCACGCTTTCTCGAAATGTACCGAAGCGGATTCGACGTCGTCTATGCGATTCGTGAAAAGCGGAAGGAATCTCGCTGGATGCGATTTTGCTATTCTGGATTCTATCGGGTAATTCACCAACTTTCCGAGTTGAATTTGCCGGAGGGCTCTGGGGATTTCGCCTTGCTCTCCCGGCGCGTCGTGGAACAGATGATTGCGATGCCCGAACGACATCGTTACCTGCGCGGTTTGCGCTATTGGGTTGGCTACCGGCAAACGGGGATCACCGTCGAGCGGGATGCCCGCCACTCCGGTGTCAGCAAATACAGTTTTTCGAAGCTGTTCCAATTGGCGTTCGATGGAATTTTCTCGTTTTCAATCAAACCGCTTCGCGCTGCAACCATGTTGGGGTTTACCGCGATCGCGGGCTCCATGGCTTTCGTGGTATTTGCCATTATCGCCCACTTGTTTTTCAGTCGATCGCCCCAGGGCTTTACCGCGTTGATTACCTGCATGACGCTTTTGACCGGGATCCAATTGGTGGTGCTTGGTTTGATCGGCGAATACGTTGGCCGAATCTACGAGCAAGTGAAATTGCGTCCGATGTACGTGGTCGATCAAATCCTGACGGCAGAGACGGTGGATCTCGATCAACTGGAGCGAACTCCGCGGGCCGCGAATCATGGGAGGCAATCCGACACCCACGATGCGCTGAATCAGGCGGTTTCGATTTTCCCCTCGACCTCCCCAACAGGAACGAACGCACCGAGCAGCAACCCGGTCAGTTTCTAGGAATCCGATGAATCAGGCATACGCCATCGAATATCGAGATCTTTACCAGCGGCATTGGTGGTGGCGCGCGCGGGAAGAAGAAATTCTGCGGCAACTATCCGGACTGCTCGGCCGTTGCGAGGACCACAGAATCCTGGACGTCGGCTGTGGCGATGGATTGTTATTTGAAAAACTGCAATCCTTTGGCAGTGTCACCGGAGTCGAAGCTGACCCCAACACAATGACCGCCGACAGCCGATGGCGCAACCAGATTTACTGCCAACGGTTTGACCAGTCATTTCAACCGTCTCAACGATTCGACGTCATTTTGATGCTGGATATTCTGGAACATTTACCCAATCCCCAGGCCGCCATCCGGCACGCCTGTTCCCTGCTGACAGACGGCGGATATTTGATTGCGACGGTCCCTGCATTCAACGAACTCTGGACCAGCCACGACGATTTGAATCACCACGAAATTCGATACACCAAACAGACCTTCTGTCCATTGATTACGGCGGGCGGCTTTCGGCTGCTTCGCGCGAAATACCTGTTTCACTGGACCTGTCCGGCCAAACTGGTGATTCGTTGTAAAGAGTGGTTGGCGGGTGCCGAGCCCAAGCCTCCCCAAGTCCCGTCCGCCATGGTCAACCAAATCTGCCTTGGATTGACCAAGCTGGAACAAGCCACCATTTCGAAGTTACCCATGCCATTTGGAAGTTCACTGTTGACAGTAGGACAACGGGAACATTGACGGTGGAACGTTGATCATGGAAAGCTGACAGTGATACGTTAACCGTGGAGCGCGCAGTCAATCACGACAACATCAACAAACGCCCCAAACCAGAGCCCCCACCGAACACCGTCAGCACCCTCCGGGCTCAATCGCGGAAATCATCAATATCAAAAATGACAGGTTCACCCTCTGTCGATTGGTTATCTTTGGGTGAAATCGACGCGTGGTCGTAGAGCCACGCCTGACACACGTCTCGATCCGAAATCGTCCAATGTTCGTCCCCAACGAGGGCAAACGGTTTTTCGCCGCAACCGGTAATCAACACGGAATCGCCTGGCTGAGCCTGCTGCAGCGCCCATTCAATGGCTTTGAAACGGTTGGGAATCAGTCGAGCTGCGGCCGGATTATCAAAACCGTCAAGGATTTGATGGGCCGGTTCATACTCAATGATCGAGTCCACGGTTGTTTTGGTAATGATCGAATGATGTGCCGATCGTTCGACGACCTCTCCGATTCTCCGACGGTCAGCTTCGGACTGCTGATCATCGGTAGAACAAACACACCAGACATTTCCCTGAGTCACCTGTTTGACAGTGCGTATCGCCGCGGCCAGTTGATTGGGGTTCCGCGCCGCGTCGATCCAGACGGAATAGGGCTGACCGCATTCGATTCGCTCAAGTCGACCGGGGATAAATGATGCCGCTTCCAACCCATGGGCAATGGTTTCAAGATCATACCCCAACACCAATCCAACGGCCGCCGCGGACAGGCAGTTGTAAACATGCTGATCTCCAACCACCGACGTTCGCACAGGTACGGATTCATTACCCGCAGAAATCACAAATGTTTGTTCGCTGGCACAGCGATCAATGACCTTCGCCGTCACCTGGGCTGCTTGCTTGATCCCCACCGTCAGCGAGGGGACGGGCAGTTGATCCAACAGAAAATGGGACGTCGGGTCGTCGGCGTTCAGAATGGCGATTCCCTGAGGTTTCAGACAATCCAGTACCCGCAATTGGGCTCGACGATAATTTTCGGTTGAGCCATGGAAGGCCAGGTGGTCCTGCCGAATGTTGGTCATCACCGCAATGTCAAGTTCGACGCCGGAGAGCGCCCGCTGCGCCAAAGCAACGCTGGAGACTTCCACAATCGCGTGATCACATTCCGACAGCACCATCTGAGAAAGCTGATCTGCCAACCAGGGCGAATTCAGTTTTGAGGTGGGTACGGAATGTTTCCCGCCGCCCAGATCGACTTCGATCGAAGACACCATCCCGGTGGTTTGCTCCGCGGAGTGGATAATACTGCGAACCAGATGACTGGTCACCGTTTTTCCATCGGAACCGGCAACTCCAATCGTCGCCATCCTGCGGCTTGGATTTCCAGCCAACGCCTGGCAGATCTTACCGTATGCTTGCCTCGTGTCGGAAACAATGCACTGCGGGCGGTCGATGGTCAACAACCGCTCGGTGACCACCGCTGCGGCTCCGCGTTTGACGGCTTCGTGGGAATACTCATGTCCATCCAATTCCGAACCGACGATTGCGACGAACACGTCGTCGGTCTGGCAATCGTTCCATTGCCCACAGCACGATCGAACGAAGATATCTTCTGCACCGAAAAATTTTGCGGTCGGCAGAATATCACATAGACGAATACCCTTACGGGTTTCAACAAAGGAACTCACGAGGCCTCCTTGCCTGGCGAATGCCACGAAATGGTACGGTTTGAATCCAACAAACCAGTCGGCTTCCTGCCAACCGAGGGTGATTTTCAGTAATCGCCAATCCAAGTCAAGACAGATCTTGCGATTCGCAAACCGACACAGCTCGCAATTAGACGTATTTGCCGGGAGAGTCGTGATTTTGTCTGGACAATTCAAATCCCAGCATGCGAAGATGTGACAGCAGATGTAATACAGACTGTTGCCCAGTCCCCCCACTCGCAACCAACCAGGAAAACCTATGGTCGAAGAGGATTTTGATATTGCTTCCTTGGCGACCCATCTACATTTGAGTCCGGAAGTTGTTCGCAAAATGGCGGACCGCAACAAGCTGCCTGGCAGACGCGTTGGTGGGGAATGGAAATTTTCACGAGCGGAGATCCATACTTGGTTCGAACAGAAAATCGGTCTCTCGGACGACAAAGAACTTTCGGAGGTTGAGAAAGTACTCGACAGCCAGCCTCAACTGCATCCGGAAGAAGAAATTGAAATCCCCCAACTATTGTCACCCAACAACGTCTTCTGTCCGCTTGCGGCACGCACGAAAAACTCGGTGATCAACAAGATCTGCGAACTTTCCAGTACCTCGGGCGCCCTCTGGGAACCAGCGAAAATGGCCGACGCGATCAGAAGTCGCGAAGAGCTTCATCCAACAGCTTTGGAAAATGGGGTCGCGCTGTTGCACCCTCGCCGGCCGATTCCCGGAATTATGGGCGAGCCATTTTTGAGCCTGGGCATCACTGCCTCGGGTATCCCGTTTGGCGGACCGCGCGGATGTCTGACCGATATTTTCTTTCTGATCGGCTCAACCAGTGAGCCACAACATTTACGCGTGCTGGCCCGCCTAAGTCGGATCATCGTCCAGAATGAATTGCTGGAAGAACTCCGCGCCGCCGGTGACGCCAAAACGGCCTGGCGAGCGATCGCCGATGCGGATAGTGAAATTGAGTAAATAGCCGGCAGATGCTAAAAAGAGCTGGCTAAGATCCGGCTTTGACCAGCCTTAACGAATTCGCAATCCGACTTATTCGACCCCGATTAACAGCAGCAACATGGACTGGAACGGCGAAACATGGACCTACGGATTCTCGTCACCGGCGATTACTGGCACCGCGATTTCAGACAGTTGTTGACCGGTTTCGAGGCGGTCACACTGGTGCAAATCAACAAAATCTCAACCCAACCACCGGACGGATTCCAGTTGGTTGTCGTGGCCCAATCCCGTCGCGACCAGTTTACAAATGAAATGCTGGAACTGGTTCAGCAGCAGTTTGCAAACATTCCAGTCGTTGCACTACTGGGAAGTTGGTGTGAAGGCGAATCGCGATCTGGTTCACCCTGGCCCGGAGTTTTGCGAATTTACTGGCACCAATGGCAAGGACGATTCGCATCGTTCATCGAACAAGTCAGCCAACACGGAGTTTCCAGTTGGCACTTGCCGCGGACGGCATCGACAGCGGATCGGATTCTCGCAGTTTCGGAGCCTAAATTGAACCGAACCGTCAGTTGCGTCGGGATTAGCGCCTGGACGCGACCGCAGTTCGAATCACTTCGCGACGCCTTCCAGCAATGGGGATGGAACTCCCGGTGGATCGAGAGATGCACGTGGGATGCCGCATCGGCGCAGATCCTGAATCCGATTGTCGTCGATGCAGACTCGCTGGCATCGGATCTGGAGCTTCGACTGGATTGGCTGGAAACGGAATTCCCGGCCTCGCGATTTGTCCTGCTGCTCAATTTTCCGAGGGTGGATGATCGAGAGCAGTTATCAACACGAGGAATATCACAGGTTATCTCAAAGCCCTACGAATTGAATGATTTAAAAGCAGCCATTCAATTGGAGGTCCAGAGTTCGGTGAATCCCGATGGCTCCACCGTCTGACGTTGGCTGGGTAAGTTGCCGTATCCAGTTCCGGGCTACTTCCTGTTAAACTGGTGTCTGCCATGAATTCCAACCAAAACAAACAGCTTTGCGATCTAGCCGCCGAATGCTGGTTCCTGACCGGTGCCACCGCCAGCGGGAAAACCACGCTCAGCCTTGAAATGGCGAGGCAGTTGAACGCCGAGATCATCTCGCTCGACTCGATGGCCATTTACCGAGATATGGATATCGGCACTGCCAAACCGAGCCAGGAAATTCGAGCGCAGATCCCTCACCATTTGATCGACCTGGTCGACCCAACCGAGTCCTTCAGCGTATCGCAATATCGCGAACAGGCCATTGGTACGATCCAACAGATTCGGGGGCGCGATCGTGAAGTGCTGTTCGTTGGCGGGACCGCGTTGTATCTGAAGGCGCTGCTGCGAGGCATGTTTGAAGGGCCACCCGCAGATTGGGAATTCCGAAACGAGGTCGAAACCGAACTGGCCGAAATGGGCGCCGAGTTTCTTCATCAACGACTGGAAATGATCGACCCGGTGTCCGCCCACAACCTGCACCCGAACGACCATCGTCGCATCATCCGCGCATTGGAAGTCTACCGTTCCACTGGCAAACCAATCAGCCATTGGCAAATGCAATTTGACGAGGGCCGAACGGCTGAGCAGTGCAAGGTCTTTACGATCCGTCATCCGCGATCCATCCTCCACGAGCGAATCGAAACCAGAGTGGTGCAAATGTTCGAGCGGGGCCTGGTCGACGAAGTCCAATTGCTGATTTCCAAATACGGACAGCTTGGCAAAACGGCGGCACAGGCTGTGGGCTACCGGGAAGTCATCGATCACCTCGATGGCAAACTGGATCGTGAGCAAACCGTCGAGAAAGTCAAAGTCCGCACGCGAAGATTTGCCCGACATCAGGAAACCTGGTTCCGCGGCCTGTCCGAATGCCGCATCATTGATCTACCACCTGCTTGTGACCCAACCGAACTTGCCGCCCAGTTGATCGATCAAGGCAACCAGGTTGCCGCCTCAGGCTGATTCTCTTGCTCGTCCAGCAAAACAGCGGGATCTTGCGTCCAAAATAGCTCCCTAATCTCAGTTCTTGGGCACCGCCAGCTCCTCCGCAACCACAACCCAGAACCCGTCTTTGCCAATCCGTCATAAGTTGCGATATTGTTTGGCTTTGCGAATACGGCAAACTCTGTTTTCCGCGGTTGCGTTTTCAATTCGGAATTCGCCAATTTTGGAAATCCCGAACTGACAAAAGATTTAGCCTGTTCAATCTGCAAATTCCTGCTTCAACCATTGGACCCCAAACGTGCTTCGAACTCATACTTGCGGCGAACTCCTGTTAGAACATACCGGTCAAGAAGTCACGCTTTGTGGCTGGGTCGATACGATTCGGGACATGGGCGGGGGCAAGTTTATTGATCTACGTGACCGGTACGGACGCACCCAGGTTGTAGTCAGTGAAAACTCTGATCACGAAACCAAACAGACCGTCGAAAAACTCAAACGGGAATACGTGATCAAGGTAGTTGGGACGGTTTCGGAGCGACCCGCTGGCCAGGCCAACCCGAAGATCAGCACCGGCGAGATCGAAATCCATGTCGTGCGACTGGAGATTCTGAACGAATCGGAGGCACCGCCGTTCCTGCCCAGCCAGCGGGAATTACCGGGCGAAGACCTCCGCATGAAGCACCGCTACATCGATTTACGCCGGCAGCAAATGCTCAACACGTTGCAGCTTCGCAGCCGCATCATCAAAGCCATGCGTGACTACTGCGAAGAACATGACTTCGTCGATATCGAAACTCCGATTCTCGGCCGCAGCACACCCGAAGGGGCTCGGGACTACCTGGTCCCCAGCCGGGTCTTTAAAGGCGAATTCTACGCATTGCCACAATCGCCGCAGATCTATAAACAGATCATGATGATCGCCGGCTACGATCGTTACGTGCAAGTCGCGAGATGTTTTCGCGACGAGGACCTACGCGCAGATCGGCAACCCGAATTTACCCAGTTGGATATTGAAATGTCGTTCGTCGACTCGGACGACGTGATGGGAATGATCGACGGACTGATGGCCAAACTCTGCCAGCAGTTACTGGGAATCGAATTGCAACTGCCCTTGCCAAGGCTGACTTACGACGAGGCAATGACCCGCTTTGGCCACGACGCCCCCGATTTACGATTCGGCCTGGAAATCGTGGACTGCACCGACATTGCAGCCAAAACAGAATTTCGCGTTTTCAAATCGGTTGCGGAGTCAGGTAATTTTGTCCGAGGCCTGAATGCCAAGGGTGCCGCACCGAAGTTTTCCCGAAAAAGAATTGACGAATTGACCACGCTGGTCCAGGAAGATTTTGGTGCCAAAGGTTTGGCGTGGTTTCGATGCGAAGACGATGGCAGCCTGTTCTCACCGATTGCGAAAAACTTCAGCCAGGAACATTTGGATGAAATCAAATCGCGGATGCAGGCAGAGCCCGGGGATTTGTTACTGTTTATCGCCGACACCTGGGAAGTCAGTTGCAAAAGCCTCTACGCGATTCGCAAACGGATGGGAATCGAACTGGAGCTCTATGATCCGAAACAGATGCATTTTTCGTGGATCGTTGAGTTTCCCATGTTTGACCGGGACGAAGAAGCCGGTCGCTGGGTCGCCATGCACCATCCCTTTACCGCGCCGCGCGACCAGGATCTTGAATACCTGAATACCGATCCGGCTGTCGCGCGAGCCAAAGCCTACGACCTCGTAATTAACGGCTACGAAGCTGGCGGTGGAACGATTCGAATTCACGACAACAAGATCCAGCAACAGGTCTTCGGTCTGTTGGGACTGGATGAAAAAGCGGCCCAGGAACGATTCGGGTTTTTGCTCGATGCGCTCAAGTTCGGCGCACCTCCGCACGGTGGAATCGCACTGGGGATCGACCGAATCGTGATGCTATTTGGTGGGCTAGACAATATTCGCGATTGCATTGCGTTTCCCAAAAACCAAAAAGCGTACGACATGATGACGGAAGCACCCAACCAGGTCGAATCGCTGCAGCTGGAAGAACTGGGAATCCAAATCGCGAAGAAATAACCAGCCTGCTCCCGGAGCCGAACCCAAGACGGTTGCGATCGGTTGATTCGGGATTGCTGCCAACCAACGCCCCCAATCTGAAACTCGCCGATGCCGCAAACCATCCTGACCATCATGGGGACCCGCCCGGAAGCGATTAAATTGGCTCCACTGGTTCTGGAATTGCAACAACGGCCTCGAGAGTTTAAATCCGTTCTGTGTGTAACCGGTCAACACCGGGAAATGCTGGATCAGGTCCTGGAAGCATTTTCGCTGGCCGTCGATCACGATTTGAATCTGATGGCTCCGAATCAAACGCTGGCGCAGGTTACCGCGAGGGCAACGGCGGGACTGGACCAGGTCTATTCGACCGTCCAGCCCGACGTGGCGATCGTCCAGGGCGACACCACAACCGTTCTTTGCGGAGCACTGGTCGGACATTATCACAAAGTCAAAGTCGGGCATGTCGAAGCCGGACTGCGAACGGGCAACAAATTCTCACCCTTTCCCGAAGAAATGAATCGCCGCCTGGTCAGTCGGCTCGCCGATTTGCATTTTGCTCCCACGGTGCACGCAGCAGATACATTGATCAGTGAGGGAACCGATCCAGCAAGCGTCTTTGTCACGGGCAATACCGTCATCGATTCGCTGTTGCTTACTCGTGACCGCGTAACCCAGAAAATCCCAGCCGACGCGGTGCCGCTTGAAAAGCTGCTGAAACACGACAAAGTCGTCTTGATTACCGGCCACCGACGTGAAAGTCACGGGCAGGGATTCGAAGACATTTGTCAGGCAATCCGACAGGTCGCCGACGAACAGACCGACACCAGTTTCATTTATCCGGTTCATTTGAATCCGAATGTTCAGGAACCGGTCCAGCGGATCCTCGGTCACCACGAGAGGATTCACTTGATTCAACCTCTTGCTTACGAGCCTTTCGTCTGGTTGATGAATCGAGCCACGGTGGTCGTGACCGATTCCGGCGGCGTGCAGGAAGAAGCACCCTCATTGGGCAAACCTGTCTTGGTCATGCGCGAAACGACCGAAAGGCCGGAGGGGATCGACGCCGGCAACGCCAGGTTGGTGGGGGTCTCGAAATCAAAAATTACGGCCGAATTGACTCGCCTGCTGACCGACCCATCGGCTCGGACAGCAATGGCTCGCATCAAAAACCCCTACGGCGACGGCACCGCTTCCCGGCAGATCGCTGATATCCTCGCCGCTGGGTTTGACAAGTGAAGCTCGCCAATTGATCGAGGCCTCATTTTAAACCGGCGGCAGCCCGCACGTCATCGGGAGGGTGAATGAAAGTCGCGGGTCTAATCACGAAGTGTCAGACGGGTGAAAGTTGAAATTCGCTCGTCGACAAAGTGTGCCTGATCAAACTTCTTGCGGATTGCCAAAGCGTTTCGAGCAAACTCCTGTCGCTGATCGTGATTCTTCGCCAAGGTAACCATTGCCTCACTGATCGCGTGAGCATCAAACTCGGGTAGCACCAATCCGGTAAAGTTCTGATCCACGACGTCACGACAACCGCGGCTGTCGCACGTGATTACCGGAACCCCCATCGCCAGCGACTCCATCAGATTGACCGCCATCCCCTCTCTGCGGCTGGGGAACACCGTAAACTCACTGATGCTTAAGTAGTCTTCGACATTTTCCACCCAACCCAATTCGGTGATTTGGTCATTCGCTTTGACCCACTGCTCCTCTTGCCTGGATAGTCCGGACGGATGAAGTGGATCCGAATCACCACAAACGATTAATCTCAGCTTGGGCAACTCCTGCTGAGCTTCCAGAAAGGCCCGAATGACCAAATCAAAGCCCTTGAACGACGTCCGGCGCCCCACGTAAATCATGGGCAACTCTCCCGCCTGAAGTCCGGCTCGTTGGCGGGCAAGCTTTCTCCTGCTGGCTGACACATTGCCCGGATCAAACCTGGTTAAATCGCAGCCGAATCCAGGCGCCGTTTGCTTTTTCGAATTTGGCAGCTGGTGCCGGGTGGCTTCGTAATCATCCTGAGTCAACACCATGACTTCATCCATTTTTCGCGCCGACCAACACTCGACAAATTTTTCGATCCTTCGCCGAATGAAACTGTCCTGCATGGGGAAACGCCAGCCTTGCACCGTTGCAACGGTCGGCGGCCAGTGCTTTTGCTTTGCCAGCGCGGTCGTCAACATGGCCGCTGAAAAATGAACGTCAATTAAATCCGGCCGCAGTTCGTCAATCAGCTTTCGCATTTCTCGCGACGCGGCAAAATGGCCCTTGAGGTCGGCCCCCCGGGGGAAGCCGACAAGATGATGCTGGATCGGCGGCTCGACCTCCGCCGACTTTCCAAATTGAAATCGGGAAGTCGCTAAATGGACGTCCCAACCGTCATCGATTAGCCGCTCGCACAAGGGCCGCAGAAACGGGAACGTTGCCAAAGTTGGTGCAACAAGCAGGATTTTTCGGTGAGGCGCAACTGGATCCTGATTGCGAGATTCCATTCCGGGCCGTTTTGGATTCATGATTCTGTTGCCGTGCCGTGATCAGGCCGAAACCCTGCCAATCGAGAACTCATCAGCCAGTACGGTGGCCAGGACCTCAGCGTAACGCAGGATTCGTCCGCAGTGTTCCACATGCCAAACCATCTCGTCGCCAATCAGGTTGCCACCGAGCATCGGCCCGATCACGAAAATCCCCGGGCCGGCCGTTAGTCGCTCGTCAACCTCGATCCCTGCGTGAGATGGATTCGGAGTTATCAAATTCCCGCGAAGCAAATTGCGAATCAACGCGGATGAGGATTCTGTTCCAATTTTTTCAAAACCGGAACAACTGATCGCAACCTGAATCGGCTCAGCAAATCGCTGCATTGCGCCAGCCGGATCCTCGTAGTCGAACCTGAACCCGTTCGCAGCGTGAGTTGCAATCTGTAGAAATTTTCCTTTCAGATTCACCAGTTTGCCTGCCGAGATCAACCGATCCACGATGTCGGAATATTCCTGTCCCGCCCGACGCTGATATTTGCCGAGTTCATTTCCATAGAAATCCACGAACTTCTGCTTTTCACGTTTTTCCAGTCGCTGCAGTAATTGATGGACCTTCGGATTGACCACATCAAAAACTTCCGTGAAGGATGGATGTCCTTGACGAGACCGGAGCAGGTCTTCCCTGGCCGCTTCAAAGATCTCTTGCGCCGTCAACTGCGGGGAATTCGACAGCCGTTCCAACGCTTCGGCAATAAAGCCACGAGCGGTCGTTTCGTTCCTGATTTGAGCCGGAAACTCGCCACTCATCGAGATGACCGTGATTTTGCCAATCCGCTCAAAAATCGACTGGTCGTCATATAGATTATAAAGGACCTCCATGGTGCTGGCGTTGGATCCGACAATCAAAACGTTTGCCAACTCGGTTTTGCTGGATTGTAAGTGCTGAGAAATGCGATCCAAAGTCGATTGCAACCCCTGCTGGTAGGGACAATTGATCAGCAATCCACCCAGTTTTGGACTGTAAACCCGATCGTCAAAGATCTTTCGGAACGGAGGACTTCCCAACGCGAGGACCACCTTCCTGGTCCGAATCACCCCCGGCTGCGAATTCGCGTCGAGCAATTTGATTTCGTATCCCTGATCGTCCGGGATGAGGTTGGTTGCCGCAGAATTGATTAACCGGTAGCGGATCAAACCAGCCGCCGTCGCTCGTGCCAGATAGTCTCGCGCTATTTCCGCAAGGTATCGACCAAAGACGTACCGGGGCAGAAACAGCTGGTCCCATTGGTCATTCGTAATCGCCGCAGCATTGTTGCTCAACCAGGTTCGAGCCGCTGCCCCTGCGTCCTTCTCGAACTCTTCAAAGATCCAATCTTTGTTCGTGGTCAGCCACTGCTTGAATGCATGGACCTCAGGTTCAGGAACAAAATGCTCCAGATCGGTGATGATCAACGATCGAACTCCCGTACGACATCCGTAGGCAACGCCACCAAAAAAATCACTGGCCGCTTCGATGACTGCGATCCTCAATGGTTCGGCAATGCCTTCCTCCATTAATCGCTTGATCAGATTGATCAATGACATGGTCGACGACAGGCCCGAGCCGACGAACGCCACGTCAAATTCGTCGATGCCACCGGCCTGTTGAATTTCCGGTCGAGATTGCCGAATCACGCGAGCAGGATTGCCGACGGCCGTCGCATAATCAGGAATATCATCGATCACAACGGCACCGGCGCCGATCTTGCACCAGTTACCGATTTTCACTTTCGGAATAACCGTAGCAGCGGCCCCAATGTGCGTGCCTTCTCCAATCTCAACATGCCCGCACAGCGCGACTTGAGGAGAAATATGGGCGTAGTCGCCAATCACGTTATCGTGATCGACACTCGCCCCGGTATTGATCAACACGTGTTTGCCAATTTTTGCATTGCTTTGAACGATGGCGCCTTGCAGAATAACAGTCCCCTCTCCAACCTCTGCGGACGGAGAAACAATCGCGGTCGGATCAATGGCAATTCCGAATTGAACGTCTAAACGACGGGCGATTTCGGCCCGCGAATGATTGTCCCCAATCGTGATGATCACCGGATATTTTAATCTTGGGAAATCTTCGCCGACCATTTTGATGCCGGAATATTCGTCGGCAACGACCGCAGGTACGTCGTCGAAGACACCTTCAATCTTGATCTGATTGGCGGCCAACACTTCCGACACCACGTTCGCGTGTCCGCCCGCGCCATACAAATACATTCGATCGACTTCGCTCATGACGGGACTCCCACGCGCAACAACAAACCAGCTCCCAAGTTGGGGAATGCCAAACCCATGTTACAACTCCAGATACCTGATGATCGAGGCATTGACTTTGCGAACGTCATAACGATCTTCGGCAATTTGACGACCGGCTAACCCCATTTTGTTACGCAGTTCGGCGTCTGTTCCCAGTGCAACCATGGATGCTGCCAGCTTTTCAACCGATTTCACCGGAACCAGGAATCCGTTTTCGCCATCAGTGACCGGTTGCCGGCAGCCGGGCGCATCCGATGTGATCACCGGCCGCCCCATGGCCATCGCTTCCAACACCGTTCTCGGCGTCCCTTCCCGATAGGACGGCAGGACGTACACGGATGCCTCACCAATCACAGGTCGAACGTCATCCAGATTTCCCAGATATTCGATTGTGCCAGACGCAATCCATTCATCCAGTTCTTTTTCGGTTAACGCTGACGGCCCCGTATCGAGTGGTCCCGCAAGCAGGAACCGGCTGTTGGGCAGTTGCTGTCGCACAATTTCCGCCGCTGAAATGTATTCGCGAATCCCCTTTTCAATCAGCAACCTGGCAATCAGCAGGAACACCGGCTGCTCGGGTAACGGCGCCACGCAATAATGATCCACATCGACCCCGGAACCGTTGACGATCCCCGTCTGCTGATTCGTAATAAATTTCAATTCCTGAAACAGTTCGTAGTCATCCGGATTTTGGAACAACACCAGGTTGGCGCGTTTTAAACCGTGTTTAATCAGCTGACGAGCCATTTTCATGATCAGTCCGTTGATCCCGGTTTCTTTTGCCACAAACGAAAATCCCAAACCCGTCACCAAGGCAACACGCTTGGGCACTCTGGCCAGCCACGCCGCCAAGGTTCCATAAACCATCGGCTTGATGGTGTAGCTGATCGCGATGTCGGGTTTCAGCTTTCGCATCAGGCGGTATAACCGCCAAACGCTGTTCAGGTCGCGGACGGGATTAAGCCCCGTCCGCTGTAAAGAAATTTGGTGCGGGACGCAATTCATCGCTGTCAATTTGTCTCGTGTCTCGTCCGGCATCTCGGGTGCAGCCGCATGGACCTCGCAGCCCATTTCAATCAGCGTTCGAATCATTTCGCCCCGAAAATTGGTCAAGGACAATGCCTGGCTCGCCAACACCAGGATTTTCGGCTGCGCAACACTCGCCAGTGTCCGCTCGTATTTCATCAGTTTGTCGGGAAACACGTTCATAACAACTCAATCATCCATTGCAGCATTTATGTGAAGCTTGTCGATTTGCCGCGCCGTCTGCCGGGACCGATTCCGACTGCTGGCGTCAATCGAATCCTCGAAAGGGGTCTTTCAATGCAGAGGTAGGAAACTGCGGCGACGGCAATGGTCACGATGAAAAACAAATACACCCGCAGACCATTCGCAATCGGTATCTGCTCTAACTTGATAATACCTAGGATCACCGTGTGAAACAGGTAAATGCTGTAACTTATTGCGCCAATTAGTCTTAGTGGGGTGAATTCCAGAACGGTAGAAACGATTCCAAGGCCATATCTGGCTGCCACTAAAACAGCTCCCCACAACACCGCGTACGGAAAATAGTAAATGAAATGATGAACATTGATAGCACCACCGCACAGTCGTTGCGAGAATGCAGGGGTGGTGAGGAGAATGACGCCAAAACCAATCACACCAATCCAATCAATTAGCCTGGCGCGGCGGGCGGGCTTGGAGACCGGTTCATTGACCACCTCGGCAATCGAAATCATGGTTCCGACCAGAAACACGGGGAGGTAACGAAAGGTGGAAACTTCACTGAGGCTAAACCAAAACTGGGTTCCGATCGAAACCGCAATCAAGCCCAGCAACGTACCCAAGGTCGCGACTGGCTTCCAATCCAGTACGAGATGGCAAAACATCATGATCAAAGGCGACAGAAAGTAGTATTTGAACTCCGTCGGAATCGACCAGAAAATCCCTTTCCCTTCGACCATCAGTAAGTGATTCAGCAAGTCCGCAGGTTGCTTTATCGCGGTCTCGCTACCGACCCACGACGCCGCAAAAAACACCAACAACGCGATCGCAAATAGAGGATAGATCCGCAGAAATCGCCTCAGGAAATAGTTCTTCCAGTACAATCCCGTCGCCTTCTGGGTTCGTAAAGCCAACGCAATTTGACGATCCAACAGGTAGGCCGATAGGACAAAAAACAGATAGACACCAGGCTTTCCCATGCCCTGAAAATCAAGCCAGGAAGCAAACGTCAGTCCATCGAGGCTGGCGTGAGAAAGCATCACGAACAACACCGCGACCCCACGCAGTCCGTCCAGCGACTTGAAATGCCTGGGATCAGAATCGTAGGGGAAAAAATAATTCAACATCAACTACGTTCCGGAGCCACGAAAATCTTCTTTAGTGACATGTCCCGGAGCAGAAATTCCGTCGCGACGCAGGACCGTGACGATCGTCAGGAGAACAATCTTCAGATCCAACCAGACGGAACGATTTTCAACGTACCAAGCGTCCATCTCCAGTCGATCGTCCCAACTCGACCGCGTTGCGACCGTTGACTTGAGCCCATCCGGTAATACCTGGCCGTACCTGATGACGTATTTTCTGCCGAGCGTTGTAGAGCGGTAAATACTTTGGCAACAATGGACGCGGTCCGACCAGGCTCATTTCACCCTTCAGCACGTTCCAGAATTCAGGCAGTTCATCCAGACTCGACGATCGTAGAAACTTCCCGAATCGGGTCATCCGTCGCGCGTCGTCGAGCAATTCTCCGTGCTCGTCCCGCTCGTCGGTCATCGAACGAAACTTGATCATCTGGAACAATCGTTCGTTCTTACCCGGCCGAATCTGCCGGAAAAAAATGGGCGATCCGAGCGGCGAATCGCACCGCCAGGATCAACACCAGCCAGACCGGAAGCAAAACGACAAACACCACGAAGCACGCCGCGAGGTCCATCAAACGTTTTAAGAAATCGTCGATCATCTTGAGCACAGTAGTTTGCAGTTAACCAGAACGGTTAACTCAGGAAGCGACGGACGTCTGGGAAAGTGTCTGTTTGATCAGGCCACAGATTCGATTCAACTCGTGTTCCGTCAGGTTTGAACCGCTCGGCAGACAAAGCCCGTTTTCGAACAGGGACTGGCACACCTGACCACCCCGCATACGACAATCGGCAAACACAGGTTGCAAATGCATTGGCTTCCACAGTGGTCGCGACTCGATGTTCTCAGCCGCCAGTGCCAGACGCACTTGTTCCCGATGAACTGCCGATGTATTCGGGTCGAACATCACAGCGGTCAGCCAGCGGGTGGAAGAAAACTCTTCCGGCTCGGGCATGAATCGGATGAATTCAAAATCCGCCAGTTGATCGCGATAAAACTCGAAATTCGCTCGACGACTTTTCACCCGCTGGTCGAGGACCTCCAGTTGTCCGCGGCCAACCGCCGCCAGCAGATTACTCAACCGATAGTTGAATCCAATGTGGCTGTGCTGGTAATGCGGAGCGGGATCCCGGGCCTGCGTCGACAGAAATCTCGCCTGGTCCGCCCACTCCTGGTCGTCGGTCACCAACATTCCGCCGCCGCTGGTCGTGATGATTTTGTTACCGTTAAAACTGAAGCAGGCCGAGTTGCCAAATTGTCCGGCAGGTCGGCCATGGTAACCGGCCCCCAGCGACTCTGCCGCGTCCTCAATCAAGGGAACTTCATATTGGCGGCAGATTTCCTCGATCGGACCGTAATCACAGCATTGGCCATTCACATCGACGGTCAATACGGCGGCGGGCATGCGATTTTTTCGCTTGCATTCCCGCAATTCGTCTTCCAGCAATTCGGGATCCATGTTCCAGGTATTCCAGTCGCTGTCGATGAACACCGGATTGGCACCGCAGTACTTGATCGAGTTGGCGGTTGCGACAAAGGTAAATGAGGATGTAATCACGTCGTCGCCGGGCTGCACGCCGTTTAACAGTAGCGCCAGATGCAAGGCCGCCGTACCGCTGGAAAGTGCGACTGCGTGCGGTCGCTGAACCACCGGGCAAACTCTTTTTCAAACTCATTGACATGCGGACCCAGCGGAGCAATCCAATTTGATTTGAAGGCATCGACCAGCAGATCCAGCTCACTTCCCCCCATGTGCGGAGAGGAAAGAAAAATTCGATCGTTCGGCGGATCACTCCCGGTTGTGTTGTTTTTGGGTTTGGCTCAATGCTCGACCTGACATAGTTGGCTGTGGAAGGACTAAACATTGGAGTAGCGAAGATTCGACTTCATTCTAATCATCAATTTCAACTGGAAGCGATCAATTCAGTCTCAGGAACCAGCTTTTTCAAAGGCCACAACGATTGGGCCGGTTTTTTGGACGCAGTATTTTGCTTCCACAGCCGAGCGCCCTGCCTGCCCCATTTGGCGATCGTAGTTCAGGGTCCGCAACCAGTCTCCGAAACGCCTCCAGCCATCGGCTGGGCGTCTCACACAGACAACCGATCTCTGGCGTAACGATTTGTCGATTGACGCCGACCGGCGATCCAATCACCGGTTTCGCGCAGGCCATGTACTGGATCAGTTTGTAACCGCATTTGCCGCGTTCCCAGGGGGAGTCTGGCAGCGGCATCACGCCAATGTCACATTCGTTCGAGCATCGCTGCTTCTTCTGATTCTACCCATGGCAGGCTCTCAATGTTGACCCCCTCGAACGCGACCGGACGTCCGCCGATGACGCGAACCGAATGTTCTGTTCACGGCTCAATTCGGCCAGCGGACATTCCAACTCCTGCAGGTACTTGGTCGTGTAGGGCGATCCAATCCAGCCAATCACGGTTTCGTCGGAACGGTCTTTTTTACGCGGGCGTCGACAACGGATATTTGTCGAGGTCAATCACCGTCGGCACGATTTCAACGTTCTGGCAACCGGCATCGCGGCGCCGACTGGCCAGGTATTCGTTGCCAGCCAGGACCAACGCGGCGTTTTTCATCATACGATCAATCTTTCGACCATAAACGCGACCGAATCAGTCCCAGGCGATGACAGATCGTAATTGTGGAAGATCGCATCATCAAAGTCCATCACGTAACGACGGCCGCCCAGCAGCATTTTTTCGAACCACGCGGGTGCCCAGGGAATCAACTCTTTTTCAATCCAAATCAAATCCGGACTTTTGCTTGGACTTAACAGCTCGGAGATGCGACCGAAGTAACGTGAGACGATCGTCCTCGCTCCGTATTTGCCGGTCGCATATCGGGTTTTCAAATCGTCATTGGAAAACAGGGGCAGCACGTTGGTATCGACGCCGCCGGCTTCAAACGACGGCAGGTATTGCAAAACGCGCATGCGAGAACTCGCCCCCATGTCGCCATACCGATTCAAGACAAGAAGTTTCATGTCGCCTTTCCAGTCAAGGTGCCGGATTCGGGCTGGGTGATTTTCACGTTTCCCAACGGTTCGGCTCGAATGGAATCCGAAACCGAGATCAGTCGGACCACAAGATACAACACAGCCGAATCGACGATCATGCGGAGTACCCATGCGAAGGCCGCGCCATAAACCCCATATTGGACAACCAAGAAATACAGGATTGCCAAATGAATCGGCACTTCCACAATTCGAACCTTGGTCGTTAGGTCCGCCCGACCATACGCGTGGATCATGGAAAAACAGAGCACGTTGATCGTTCGGGCGAACACGCCAATACACAGCACCTGGCCGATGAAGACGGCCTCCGGTGGCAGGTTATTCGCCCCGATCCAACGGCTGAGGACCGGTGGCAACAAACCGGCCATCACCAGACAGATTCCTCCCATCACAAGCAACGTTTTCACCAGCCACGAATTAAATCGCTTCAATGCCTCTTGATGATCTTGCTGAACCAAAGTCGACAGCTGTGGAAATGCGATCGTCGAGATGGCCGTCGCTACCGCCAGACTTTGAATGACGACTTCAAACGGAATCGCAAATGCTGAAATGGCGGCAGCAGAAATCAACACGCCGATCGCCACTTTTTCAGATTGATTCAGGACAAAACTGACGCCGCTACCCGAAGGTAAACCAGCCGCCAAACCTTAGCAACTGGTCGGCAACGGATCGGCGATTGAACTGACCGGCTTTCCGATCCGTCGCCATTTCAGCGTTCTCGCGAGTATGCTTGGTCGCCAAGGTACGGTACACCAACACACCCAACAGACGACTGATCAACAGCGTGGAGACCAACCATGCCAGATGCGTGGTAAACAGAGCCACCAGGAAAGGCCCCAAAAAATTCACGACTCCCAGAAAAATTCGGACCAGGCTGATCCCGCGAAAATCCGCATAAGCCTCGTTGATCCCACGATAGGTCGCCGAAACGGCTTGCACCGGCAAGATCGCCGCCAACACGAGCGCCGCCCACTTGATTTCACCGGCCACCTCTGGCGTGGCTTTGATAAAATCCTGGACTCCCAACAGGATCGCAATTACAAACAATCCCGCCACCAACAATCCGGTAATCAACGTCATCGTAGCCGCCAGGGCGATGACCTGCGGAATCTCCGAAAATCGCGACAATCCCAAAAGTTTTGCCACGTATTGTGTGGTCGCACGGCCAATTCCAAGATCAAACAACCCGGCCTGCGCGATCAGTCCCCACGCAATCAGATAACAGACCGAACCGCTCCAGCCCGATCAAATCGATGATCCACGGAATCGTCAGCGCGGCGCATAGTACGGGTACGCCCAAGCCACAAAGATTCCAGATAATATTCTTGAGATTCACTTGCCAGATTCGCAGTAGGAACGTGGTTTACTTGCCTGAGATTTCAGGTCGCAAAAAGCGGTACAGCCGACTGCTGACTTCCCGTTTGAGTTTACCCATCAGGCCCGCGGCGAGGTAACGCTCGTGAGACCCGATCCGTTTGGCACTGAGTTTTCTCAGTACTTCCGGGGTCGCTTTTTCCGGTGGCAATTCCAGAAATTCCAGCAGCGGCTGGACCACTTTCTCCCGGTCGGTACACAACGCTTCATAGCTGAGTCGATGGTGATTGCGAAACTTGGGTACATATTCGTCGCAACGGTCGTGGTAGGCCGCGGTCAGTTGCTTCCAGAAATCCAGATCCGTCCGAATGCCCAGCCCCGTTTTCGGGCGACGCGTGAGCGAAGCCGCGACGTCGTCGGGATTGCGATGAATATGGACAACTTTTGCGTCCGGAAACAACTCGAGATACAACGGCAGGAAGATACACAGCCGCGGGTCTTTCAATCCCCAAGGCGATTTCCCGTCGTAACCGTAACGAATGTAGTCGGCGATCCAGTATCTGCGAATCAACTCGGCAACCTGGGGTTTCATTGCCAACACCTGGTCGACCGGCATCATCGGCAGATCTGCCCAACGTTCCTGTGAGCCAAGCATCAGATCATCGTGCACGAAATGGGTGAAATATCGACACTCATGGTGCCGCATGTCAGGACACAGAAAGATCCCGCAATCGTGGATGATCTCCGCCAGAATGGACGTCCCGGAATTGTGCATCCCGACAATCAACACCGGCGGCCCGGGGGTGAAGTCTTCCCCTGGCAGGTCCGCGAGGGGAATGGAGATGTTCGGATAATAGTTTCGTGGCATGGTTCTGGAGTGGGGAAAAGAGATTGGCGTTGGAAGCTGAATTGACCGGACGCGACTAACTGGACGGAATACCAGATTGCCGAGCAACGTCCAGAAACGACATCCCGTTACGGTCTTTCTCGGAAACGACGACGTTGTCGACCGGCCAGTTGATGTTCAGGGTAGGATCGTCCCAGCGAATACATTTTTCGGATTGGGGGTTGTAATAATCGGTGCACTTGTAGCTGAATAAGGCCTGTTCGCTCGTCACGCAAAACCCATGAGCCAATCCCGGCGGCACCCAAAGTTGAAAGTGATTTTCGCCAGACAAATAGTGCCCGGTCCATTTTCCAAAGGTCGGCGAATCGGGACGAATATCGACCGCCACATCAAAAACTTCACCAACCAGGACCGAGACCAGTTTGCCTTGCTCATGTGGCGATTGCCAATGGAGCCCTCGCAAGACTCCCCTCGGGGACTGGGAGATATTGTCCTGGACGAAACCCGCGTCAACACCGTGTTCGGCGTAGCGTCGTTGTTGATAGGTTTCCATAAAATACCCACGCGGATCGCCGAACACATCTGGCTTGATCAGCACGACACCTTCGATTTCTGTTAGTTCAACTTCCATTTGTTGGGGCCCCAGCCTTAAAAAATTCTCTCGTCGGCGATTTGCATCAGATATTGCCCGTAACCGTTTTTCCGCAGCGGTTCGATCAACTTGATCAGCTGCGATTTGTCGATGTAGCCGCTTCGAAAGGCAATCTCTTCGGGGCAAGCAACTTTCAGACCTTGGCGATGTTCGACCGTTCGGATGAACTCCGAAGCTTCCACCAGCGACTCGTGGGTTCCGGTATCGAGCCAGGCGTATCCGCGCCCCATCGGCTCCACGACCAGACTTCCCAGCTCCAGATATCGCTTGTTGACATCCGTGATTTCCAGCTCACCGCGCGCCGACGGCTGGATCGATCTCGCAATCTCGACCACCTGGTTGTCATAAAAGTACAGCCCGGTCACGGCGTAATTCGATTTTGGTTTTTCGGGTTTCTCTTCCAGGCTGATGGCTTGTCCGTCGTCATCGAATTCGACCACACCGTAGCGCTGCGGATCGGCAACTCGATAGGCAAACACCGTTGCCCCGGATTCGCGTTGATTCGCTTCTTTCAGTTGATCAACCAGATTGTGACCGTAAAAAATGTTGTCTCCGAGAACCATTGCGGCGTTGGAATCACCGAGGAAGTCAGCGCCGATGATAAAGGCCTGCGCCAAACCATCGGGAGAAGGCTGAACCGCATATTCAATCTCAATCCCCCACTGTTTACCGTTACCCAATAGTTGTTCGAACCGGGGGGTATCTTGAGGTGTTGAAATAATCAGAATCTCACGAATCCCCGCCAACATCAGCGTCGTCAAGGGATAAAAGATCATCGGCTTGTCGTAAATCGGCAACAGTTGTTTGGAAACAACTTGTGTGACCGGATACAGACGGGTTCCCGAGCCTCCCGCGAGAATGATACCTTTGCGTGAATTCATGATTGGTGTTTTTCTTTTTCCATCAGTTCAGTCAGAACCAGCGGTACGAATACGCGCCAGTTCGGAATCTCAAATCCGAAAGCGTCTTTCAGTTTCTGTGTTGTCAAACGTGAGTTTGCCGGCCGCGCCGCAGGAGTTGGGTAATCTGTCGTCGGAATCGGCTGAATCGATTCCGGCCTCAGCTTCAACTCGCAGCCGATTTTGCTGGCCGTCTCCACGATCTCCCGGGCGAATCCATGCCAGCTGGTTTCACCCTCGGGAACCATATTAAATACGCCTTCAATCCCCTCGCCCCGGTCCCGCTGCAGCAAGGCATACGCCGTCATTTCTGCCAGCCAACGAGCCGACGTCGGAACTCCGAGCTGGTCGTCAATCACGCTGAGCGAATCACGGGTTTGCGCCAGCCGCAAGATGGTCTTCAAAAAGTTATTGCGACGCGAGCTGTAGACCCAGGTCACTCGAAACACCAAATGACGACATCCAGTGGACTCAATGGCCTGCAGTCCTTTTAGTTTAGTCAGACCGTAGAAATTTACTGGATTCGTTGCATCGTTTTCCAAGTACGGTGCCGCTTTGCATCCATCGAAGACATAATCGGTCGAATAGTCAACCAATAACGCGTTGCGCGTTTTGGCCAAAGCTGCCAGTTGCGCAGGTACTTCCGAATTTAACCGCTCCGCCATGTCACGGTCCGTCTCCGCCGCGTCCACCGCAGTAAAAGCCGCCGCATTGACCACGATGGATGGTTGCGCGGCATCGAACAGCGAACCCAGTTTTCCCAACCGCATCGCATCGTCAAATTCCAATCGAGAGATCGCCCGAACCGAGCCAACCGAGGCCAGCGTACGCTGTAGTTCCCAACCGATCTGGCCCGAGCCACCGAACAGCAGGATCTTATGATTCATAATGGTGTTCGACCCAATTCCGGTATTCGCCGGAGGTCACGTTGTCGACCCAGGTTTGATTGTCGATGAACCACTGCACCGTCTTTCTCAAGCCGGTTTCGAAGGACTCGACTGGAACCCAACCGAGTTCTCGCTGGATTTTTCCGGCATCAATCGCGTAACGAATATCGTGCCCGGGGCGATCCTTGACGTAGGTCACCAAGTCGCGGTAATTCTCGACTCCCTCCGGTTTGTCAGGCGCCAATTCCTCTAGCAGGTCGCAGATCGCGTACACGACATCGAGGTTCTTTTTCTCATTGTGCCCGCCGATATTGTAAGTTTGCCCGACCTGCCCTGCACCCACCACCCGATACAAGGCCCGCGCGTGATCCTCGACGTACAGCCAGTCGCGGATCTGCTGACCGGCACCGTAAACTGGCAGCGGCTTACCGGATAACCCATTCAGGATCATCAATGGAATCAGTTTCTCCGGAAAGTGGAACGGTCCATAATTATTGGAACAGTTGGTGATCAAGACCGGCAATCCATAGGTCCGATGCCAGGCGCGCACCAGATGATCCGACGAGGCTTTGCTGGCCGAATACGGCGAACTCGGATCGTAGGGAGTCGATTCCAAAAACAAATCGGTCGTGTTGCCGAGGTCGCCGTAAACCTCGTCGGTAGAAATGTGGTGAAACCGGAAAGCAGCCCGGCGATCGGTGTCCAAACCATTCCAATACTGGCGAGCCACCTCCAACAACGTGTAAGTGCCGACGATGTTGGTCTGGATGAATTCAGCCGGTCCGTCGATCGACCGGTCCACGTGACTTTCGGCTGCCAAATGCATCACCGCATCCGGCTGGAAATCATTGATCGCACTGGCCATCGCTTGTGCATCGCAGACGTTGGCCCGCAAGAACCGGTAGTTCGGTGAGCCTTCTACGCTGGCCAGCGATTCGAGATTTCCAGCGTAGGTCAGCGCGTCGACATTCAAGACGTCGACTTGATCTGCGACCAGCAGACGAATGACGGCGGAACCAATGAAACCAGCTCCGCCAGTGACAAGAATTTTCATGTTTTACTCCGGGAAAGTGATTTCAGTCTGAGGCTCTTCGGTAGCGAAAATAACAATATGGAAAAAACAGGCACCATTGAAATTCGAATGAGGAAAGATACGGATTCGTTGCAGTCGAAATTACGGTTGCCAGCATGCCGGTGGCCATGAAGATATCTACCTGTGTCTCTTGACCTGTCCGAACCAGACCAAACATCCGCCAGAAAGTCGCGATCACCGGATAAAGGTAACACAGGAAGCCTACGATCCCGACGCGGTAGATCAACGCCAACGGTAACAATTCATATCGCCAAGGCCGCTCCGGATCGCGGACGTAACTGGTCGAAGCCGTGTGCCCGGCCCCCGTCATCCAATCCCGCTGAATTCCCTGGACCAAAGCATTGTATTGCAGGCGGCGTTCTTCCCCGCCGAACTCCTGGAGCTTGGTCGTAATCTTTTCGGTTGCGCCCTGGCCGGTTTCAGTGAAGCAGGCTCCAATCACCACCAACAGGATCACGATCGCCGTGAGCGACATTTTTTGCTTCGCGATATCCAGGTAGCGGAAGAAAGCATAAATCAAACCACCTAACGCCATGCAGGCAATCAAGGCGTCTCGTCCGGAAATAAATGCGACGATCAAGAGCAGAATCACGATGATGATCTTTTTCACCAAGCCAAGCGTTTCGGACGCCAAGAAAGCCGGGCCCAGAAAAATCAGGCTGCCAAATACGTGCATCGTCGCTTTGTAGACACCTTCCGTGCGATCGAATTTGGCGTTTGCCGAATCGGTCGCAATGAAAATACTGACGGCCTCGGCGCCGTAATTCATGAACAGGTAGTAATACAGCAGGACCGAGAAAAACGAGATCACGACACACCAGAACAGGAAATCCCGGATCGTTTCGAAATCGTAATTTCTGACAATGAAATCACAGATCAGGATCCAGAACAGCGGCGCCGCCATGTATACAAACGAAATCTGCACAAATAGCGCTGGCGTGAGCTTGGGCTGAGGTGGGTAGACGAGGTAGGTGATCGTCGTGACCGCCATGAATCCCCAGACGATCAACAACTCGGAATCGATTTTTCCCAACCGGTAAAAGCAATAGGCGGCCAAGCCGGGAAACATCAGCAGCTTGATTGGGCGGATCGAATTCGGTAGCACGATGATCAGCAGAAAAAACACCGCCAACGCCACCGACATCCACCACCCAGGTAACGGCTGGGTGATTGCAACTGGCGTGGCCGGATGATAACCGGGCAACGAAGTGGCGGATTGGGATGAGTTCTTGGCGATCATGGGCGGGAGTTGTTAGCCTGCAAACGGTGTGGACAATCAAAGTCGTTCGTCGACGTCTGCTGACGGCAAAACGTATTTGATGTCATAGAGAATGCAATCCGGTTTGCCGAATGATCGGATCTTCTTCAAACCCAATTCCTTGAACTCGTCATGGGCAACGGCCAACAGGACCGCGTCGTATTTGCCTGGCTCTGGCTGCTCGACGGGACTGATCCCGTATTCATGCCGGGCCTCGTCGGCGTCGACCCAGGGGTCATAAACATCGACCTCAGCGCCATATTCGCGGCATTCGGCGACCATATCGACGACGCGCGTGTTGCGGAGATCCGGGCAATTTTCCTTGAACGTCAATCCCATGATCAGTACGTTGGAACCCTGGACGTGGATCCGTTTTTTCAGCATCGCTTTGACCAGTTGGGACACAACGTACCGCCCCATGCCATCGTTGATTCGGCGACCGGCAAGGATAACCTCCGGCGTGTAGCCGATTTGCTGGGCCTTGTGCGTCAGATAATAGGGGTCGACGCCGATGCAATGCCCGCCGACCAGTCCGGGACGAAACGGCAGGAAATTCCACTTGGTGCCAGCGGCCTGCAATACGGCCTCGGTGTCAATCTGTAACCGATTGAAGATCAATGCCAGTTCATTGACCAGCGCGATATTCAAATCGCGCTGCGTATTTTCGATCACCTTCGCGGCCTCGGCAACCTTGATCGAGGGCGCTTTGTGCGTGCCCGCGGTGATGATGCGTTGATACAATTGATCGACATATTCGGCGACCTCTGGCGTTGAGCCCGAAGTGACTTTCATAATCGTTGGCAGGCGATGGAGCTTATCGCCGGGGTTGATTCGCTCGGGACTGTAACCGGCGAAGAAATCCTCGTTGAATTTAAGGCCCGAAACGGACTCAATCAGGGGAACACAGTCTTCCTCGGTGGCTCCGGGATAGACGGTCGATTCATAGATAACGATGTCGCCAGCGCTAATGACTTTGCCAATTGCTTCGCTGGCTTTTTTCAAAGGCCCGAGATCGGGACGTTTGTGCTCGTCGATCGGCGTCGGCACTGTCACGATATAGACGTCTGCCTCGCGCAAGTCCTCCAAATCCGTCGTGCAAGTCAAACGGTGCGCCGATTTCAATTCCTCGGAGCTAACTTCGAGCGTTGCATCCTTGCCCGCCGCCAGTTCATCGACCCGGTGCTGATTGATGTCGAAACCGATCGTGGACAACTGCTTGCCAAACTCGACTGCCAACGGCAATCCTACGTACCCCAAGCCGATCACGGCAATCACGGGGTCTGCCTTAAACGACATTTCCAACCTCTTAGAGAATCTTGCGAGTTAAAAATGTCATCTTAGCCAACGGCAGCGATTTTCGGCGGCCTTTTCTTTTTCAACGCGTATTCCGGCACGATTTCCCGCATCTTTTCGCGAATTCTATCGTTATTACCGAATGCAATGCTTACGAGACCATCAATGTTTTGGTTGACCGACGCGAAATCAAAATTGCGACAATTGGCGATCTGGATTTGCGAATGCTTCGTTGGGATCGGCGCTTCCTCGCCGTAGTAAAGCTCCTCAAACAACTTTTCACCCGGTCGAATCCCGGTGAATGTGATTTCAATCGAATCTTGCGGCAATCCCGCCAGCCGAATCAGGTCTTTGGCCAGGTCGACGATCTTGACGGGTTGGCCCATATCGAGGACGAAGATTTCACCACCCTCTCCCATCGAAGCCGCCTGCAGAACCAGCTGGGAGGCTTCAGGAATGGTCATGAAATAACGGGTCATTTCCGGATCGGTAATCGTGATCGGACCGCCATTTTTGATTTGCTCCTGAAACACCGGGACAACGCTACCTTCGGAGCCCAGCACATTTCCAAATCGAGTCACCACAAATTTGGTTTCCGAAAAATCCCCCAGCGCCAAGCAATAGCGCTCCGCGATCTGTTTGGTGCACCCCATCATGCTGGTCGGATTGACTGCCTTGTCCGTCGAAATCAGGACAAATTTCTTGACATGGTAGGCATGCGCCGCGTCGGCAACGATTCGGGTCCCCTCAATGTTGTTGACAATCGCTTCACCCGGATTTTGCTCCACCAAAGGGACATGCTTATGGGCCGCGGCATGAAATACCACCTCGGGGAGATGTTCGGCAAATACTTCATCGACACGTCGCTTGTCGGCGACGTTGACCAGGATCGGAGACAGTTCCGTTGTTCCGGCGACCTGTTGCAATTCGCGCAACAAATGGAACAACCGGTTCTCGCCTCGTCCAGCCAGGATTAGTTTGCCCGGTTTGAACTTCAAAATTTGCCGACAAATCTCGGATCCGATACTTCCACCGGCTCCGGTAATCATCACCGATCTTCCGGAGACCAAGCGACCGATTGCCGCCAGATCAAGTTCGGCTGCCGGTCGACGCAGCAGGTCCTCAAACTGGACCGGTCGTAACTGAATTTTCGAGCCGCGGCTGAGTTGCTCATTGAGGTTGGGCACGACGTTGACCTCGAATCCAGCGTCCGCCCCCGCTGCGACCAAATCAGATAATTCCTTACCGACCAGATTACCCGAACTGACGTAAACCGTGACGGCGCGATAGTGCCTGGCCAAGGTTCCGATGTTGGCACAGGTGCCGAGAACAGGAAAATGCCCATATCGGGATTTCGTAATCTTGGACTTGGGCGAAACCAAACCGACGATTTTGACGTCCAGGTTCGGCCACGAATTGATCAGGTGAGCCAGTTTTGCCGCTTCCGGATCATCACCCACCAGCAGTGCCGGACGACGATGTTGACGCCCCGTAAGCCAACTCGACATCTGTTCATCCCAGATCCGCCAACTGCTTCGCAAGGCACTCGGCGCAGCAATCGTCAATGCACAATCGATCACAATGACGCTGCGAGGAATCTGAAATCCCTCCAGCAAAAAATAGTCGATCATGATCAAGACCAACATCGAGACAATCGACGCTCGGCCCAAAGAAATCAAATCGGCAAAGGTTACGTATCGCCACCATCCGTGGAAGTTCTTAAGCAGGTAAAATACACCCAGCTTGACCGTTGCCACCAACGGCATCCCCAACCAAAAATAATACGGCGAATCGGTCGGAAACCAGGACTCAAAACGGACGACCAGCGAAAGCCAATACACCACGCAAAAAATCGCGAGATGCCCGAGTGCCAGGATCGGCACATGAAACATTTTGAGCTTGTCAACCAACACATCCCGCCAGGAAATCGCTGCTTTTTCCGGGTCGAGTTTCGTGACGGTTGTGGATTCGCTAGTTGGAGCGCGGCCATTAGTATTTGACGGGCGCCCATTTCTTGGGGGCTGGATCACGGTTGCTTTACAAAGATGTCGTAGCTGGAAATGGTTGAGTCGGCAGTTGTGTGGTTCCACCACCCTGCAACCCAGTATGCAAAAATCCGAATTCAGACGGGCAAAAGTCCTGCCGGCTAAAGTCAAATTAAATCGCAAATTTTGTCGAGTATTTGTCTCGCGTCGGCCGGAGAATGCGGCTAACCGAAGAGCTGATTATAAACTCAAAACTAAGGATTGAAACGATTTTTGGAGCAGAGCACAAAAGAATTTTCAGCGCAAAACCCGCTTGGAAGAAATAATCGACATTGGCAAACCTACTCCCCCAAACGGCCCTCTCTGGAGAAAGTAAATTGCGTTAATCCCGTGATTCCAACGGGTTACGGATTTCTTTCCCCACAGACGAACGAAGGATTTGAAATTTTCCCAACCCACCAAAAAAAACACGCCCCTGACTGGCACGTGTTTTCTTCGATCCGGCAAATTTTCCTTCCAGCCGTGTTCAGGGACGGCCGGACGGATTTCCAAACTATCGGAACAGCGTCCAAACTCCGCCCGATTGGAAGATCGAGAAGATGGCATTGGTCCAAAGTTCTGGCTTTCGGTATTCAAGGATGATCAAGTCACCAGGTTGGACAATCACCCGTTCCCGTGTGTCCGACATGGCGTAGCGAAGGTCGACGTCGATCGCAATCTGCTCGCAACCACATTTACGCATGATGGTGACTTGGGTCGCAGGTTTGATACTCCCGATTCCCCGGAACATGCTGCCCGTTCCCGATCCGGCAGCTGCCGAGACGCTTCCACCGGCCATCGACATCGCTTCGAGAACGTCAATGTCGTAGTCACGGGGCAAGGGATATCTTCCGCCATCGAGCAGTCCACCGGTGTAGAAGACCTCGCGTTCGCGTGCCTTGATGAAGATAACATCTCCATCACCCAGGGTAATGTCGGATTCAGCAAGCTGCGGAAACTCCCCCGGTTCTCCTTTGATCGGAATCGAGATCACATTCGCACTGTCGATCGTCGTCGGCTGCTGACCGTTATCAACCAGCTGAACGACTCCGCCAGGCTGGCTCAAATTTTGCATGCCACCACGGAAAACAAAAATCTCATTCAAGGCGCGTTCACCAGGCATCCCGCCGGTTTCGCTCAATGCGTGCAGTACGTCGTTTTCGTAGGCAGGAAGTTCGATCGAAAATGACTGGGTCTGCTTGCCTTCGTCGACGAAAATCTCATTCCGATTCAACGACGTGCCACGGCTTCCACCCTCGACAATGTCCTCGCGAACCACCAAGACGTTGTAAGTACGACGCTGCATCAAGGTGACGATAATCTTTTCGTTGCCTTCCAGCAAAATCTTCTTGTCCTCGGTGTAGGATTTGCGGATTCGTTCCTCTGCTTGGGCCAGCGTCATCCCTTGGACGTTAATCGGTGCCACCAAAGGCAGGGAAATGAAGCCGTCATCGCGAATCGGAACTGGATATCCCAACGCGGGCTGAATGTTGGGGTCTTCAGGAAAATGAACCGGCGGTGGAACGTCCTTGTCGCCGGTAATTCCCTGAATATAAATTCCCAGGGTATCCCCCGAATCGAGGATGTATTGCTTCGGCGGCTGCCGCCGCAAAGCCAGGAAATTGATTTGGGTTTCGGTGTCAGGCTTACAACAACTCGCGTTTAAAACCTCGGAGGCCGGAATCAGCTCCTGGTTGCGATTGTACCGATTGGTGCACCCGGTCAGTGCCAACAGACAACCGATCACCAAAAGGGATTTGAATTCTACAAGAGTTCGATTTGTCCACATCGTCCGGTATCTCCAAAAAATCTGCTGGCAACTGCCATACCTATCACGAGAATGATAGGGCTTGTTGTAGATGTTTCGGACGTGACGGCTGTAACCAATTAAGTAAGTCCCCGTTGATCGCGTTGTTCGGATCAGGCGGACTTTGACGATCGCGAGGAGTTCAACCATCCCATTTGAAATTCGGCGGCCTCCAACTCGTGGGAAATGCCTCACGGCTGGGGCGGACTTTGAGTCAGCCGGAAAGATCGTTGCCTTGAGCAAGCACCGCAATACTCGGTATTTCCGTGTCGACGGCGATTAACACAAACCCGTATTCAAAAAAAAAGCCCTGCTGGAACAACAGGGCCTTTGATCATTGAATTCGTAATGCTGGTCGTGTTAGTTTGTAGGGCTTGCGTCGTCCTTGCCATCAAAACCACCGGCGATCGCTGTGATTCCCAAAGCAGCACCGGTCAACAGCAATAGACGCCGTCGATTCAGTCCACCACCGCCACCGCCGCAACTGCCGGCTCCACAAGCTGACCCGCAGGAAGCATCACCGAATGATTGGACCGGGGCACCCGCGTAGACGTCATAACCCATGTCGGGCTGAGCCAAGCCAACGTTGACATCCGAAACGGCTTGGCTGTTGAACGGCATGACAGCAACGCTGCTACTGCCAACCAAACCGTTTGCATAACCAAACATCTGGTAGCTACCTGGAGCAACATTGGCAAACGAAAAATTTCCTTCGGCGTCGGCTTGGACCGTATCGATCACGACACCATCAGCAGATAAAGTCAGCTTGGCGTTGGTTAGCGATTGATCTTTTTCTTCAACGGCGAACACTTTACCGACCAGTTTCCCGTCCGCAGTCAGTGCAACTTTCTGCACCTCTGCCTTCTCTTTCTCAAGTGTTTTCATCTCATCCGCGCAAAGCGAAGAGCAGCACAGCAAAGAGAACATGAACAAGGATACAGTTGAGGTGATTCGAGACATGATGTGAAATCCTGATGTAACTTCCGTTGCGATTCTGCGATGCTGGCGCCGTTCGACGTTATTGCCCAGTTTACAAACGGAAAATGCCGTGTCAACAATCCAGCCTGGTAAATTAGGCAAAATAAACACCCTGAACAAACCCTGCTGTTTGATACAACCGGCCGAAAAATAGCCTAGCGAGCTTGAAATTGCCGTTTTGCCTAATTTTCCGGCGATTTTCTGACTAAATTGGATTTTTCGGGCCCCCCGCGAAGATGTCGGTCCGAATTTTGCCCCTCCACCATCCGATCCAGCCATGTATCTCGCTCGCCTCCTCGGAACCATCCTGATTTGCACGCTCGTCGCGTCAGTTGCCTGGCCACTTGGCGGCAATCTCCCCCATTCCCGCACGATGATCGGGCTGGTTTCGCTGTTGCTGCTTGCTCTCGCCGCGCTTCAGCAATTCAGGACAAAATTTCCGCAACGATTAACCTGGGCTTGGCTATTTCTGATGCTTGGGTTGGGTTACGCCATGTTCCAGGTCATGCCGGCCAGCGATGCCTTGAATCAGGCGGACATCGGGCTTTCTTCGCTGGGCGAGCAGTTAAGCGACGAAGATCCTCGCGCGGTCGTTTTCCGGCCCAGTCGATTCAACCGGATCAGCTACTATCCTGCTGCGACGCGGGCCAGCATCGCCGAGTTGTCGTTTTCGATCGCCATCTTTTTAGCGACCTGTTGTCTTGTGAAATCCCGCTCGGGAGTGCGAGCCGTTTTTCTGGCTCTAACCATCACCGGAGTGGCGGTTTCTTTCTTTGCGATCGTGCAGCGGCTGCTCTGGAACGGGAAAGTATTTTGGCATTACGAATTTACACCTGGAGCTTACCCATTTGGTCCGTTCATCAATCGGAACAACGGCGGTAGCTTTATCCTGGCGTGTTTGTGTGGCGCATTGTTTTTTGCCGCCTATCAATATTTCAAATGGAAACCACAGTCGGGTCTGGAGTCCGATTTGCATTATGAGTGGCGAGAAAACAGCCGCCGCGGTGGCTCGTGGTACAGAAAATTTATCGAGTTTTTTGCGACGATTCAGCCCAGGCACTTGTATTGTTTTTCGGCCCTGATCTTCATGGTGGTTGCGACAACTCTGACGCTATCCCGAGGCGCCATGCTTGGACTGTTGGTGATGTTAATTGCCGCGATGTTCCTGCTACCGATCATGAATCGTGTCGTGGTCTGCATCCTGGGTCTGTTGATGTTCCTGGGCGGTGCGATGATGGTCTGGCTGGACCAATCCGATATGGTCCTGGCCAGAATCCAGTCGCTGCGCAATTTACAGGAAGCCGGCGGACCCCGTTTTCGACATTGGCAGGATGTCTGGCCTTACGTTAGCGAGCACTTCTGGCTGGGCAGCGGGTTGGGCACATATCGCTATATGCAAATGCCGTTTCAGCAGGACTATTTCGAAGCGACCTATGCTCACGCGGAAAACGTCTATCTCGAAACCGTCGCCGAGTTGGGCGTGATCGGGTTGGTTGCCCTAGTTGGATTCCTGGCGACTGTCTCGATCATGTCATGGCATCTCTACCGTCGTCCATACGCGATTGATCGGGCAGTCGGTGTCGCAGGTCTCTGCTGCATCGTGGGTCAGGCGGTCACGTCTTTGTTTGATTTCGGAGTCTATCAGCCGGCCAACGCCACCGTTTTGGCCGTCCTGCTGGGAACTGTCACGGCTCGTGCCACTTGTTCGCCTGAAACGGCCAATCCAGGATTCTCGTCGCTCAAGCAGGATTCCCGTTCCTGGTTTGCCGCAACGTCACGGCTGCTGGCCTTGGTCGGCTGTGGTGCATTGTGTCTGTTGGGAATTCGAGAATCGCACGGTGTTGAATCGTTGAAGCAGGCCAAATCCGACTTGAAGGCCTATAACCTCAGCTTGGGAGAGGCCGAGCCCAAACTGGACGATGCCCTGCTGTCATTGCAGATCGCGCGGAACCTTCGACCGGATGACGCAGAAGTCGATTTTCAATTTGGCGAATACGAACTCGCCGTCTTCCGGCGGGAAAACACAAAATTGATGATCCAGATTGCCAGTGAATTGGCAGCGGAAACCGCTGCGGATTCTGCACCTTCCAACCCGGATGATTCAATGGCGGCTCCCCAAAACGAGGAAGTGGATGGACCGGCCGAAGATGCCACCGACGAGACAACGTACTCTCGAGAAGCGATCTGGATCAACAATTCCGTCACGTCACTGCACCGGATTTACCGTTTCGCCCAAAGAAACAATCCGGAACTGGTCGCCGAAATCGACTCCAATCCCAATATGAAATTCCTCGAATCAGCCTGGGAATATTTCGTTGCCTCGAACGAGAAATGCGAATTCCCCCCCAAAACCGAATTCCGACTGGCCCAGCTGAGTGCGTTTTTTGACCAAGGAAACGAAGCCACCCATTTGCAACTCGCGCTCGACCGTTCTTCACCGAACGCCGAATTGTTGTTCGAGGCAGGATTACTGGCCCTGCATTCAGGCGATCAGGCAACCGCTGTCAGACTTTGGCGTGACTGTTTAATCCATACAAAGCGTTTTGAGCGTGAAATCGTCGAATCGTCCATGTTCGAACTCCCGATGAAAGTCCTGTTTCTTGACGTGCTTCCCCAGGAGCCGGAATATCTGTTACGGATCTCGAAAATTTACCTGGGCCAGGGGAAGAGAACGCTTCCCAACATGTATTTGTTGGAACATACTAAAAACTTGCTGATGACGGCGGACCTGACGGAGCATCGCCGGCTAGTGTTGCAAGGCGAAATCGAACAGCAGTTGGAGAATTTTCAATCAGCTGCCAGGTACTTCCGCTTTGCGTTGGCCTTGGATGAGGAAGACGTCCAAAGTCGTGTCAAACTGGCGATCTGCCTGCAGCGATTGGACCAACCGGAAGAGGCAATGAAGCATCTCAAGAAAAGTGAATTGACACCGGGAACCCATCTTCCGACGGTAAAACGGATGTTAAAGCAGATTCGCAACCAGCCACTCAAACCCATCATCAATTAACTTTGCAACCTTGCCGTTGTCAAAAAATTTAACGTCTTTTACGACTCGCCTCGAATCAATCGCCCCTCGTTTGGAGCAAGCCCCATGTCTCGCGCCTTGATCTCTCCTCCTCCTATGGCAGCCCAGCCAGTTCGGCACAGCCAGGTTAATTCAACTGGCCAAAACGAAGCACATAAACTGGACGTGATCTATTTGCTGAAACGCAAATTCCTGTTCATTCTGTTTTTCGTGATGCTCGGCCTGGTGTTTTCGCTGCTGTACTTTTTCAAAGTCCCCAGAACCTATGAATCGACGGCAAAAATCTTCGTCGATGAAAAAAATGCGCCCAGCACAGCGCGAATGACAACGACACCGACAGTACTTCGCCCGTGGAAAAATATATTGAGGTCATCAAAAGTGCAAAGATCCTTCAACCCGCGATTGAGGAAGGGAACTTTGAGCAGCTCGAGACCTTTCGATTCGTCGATGACATTCTTCACAACCTGCTGGAAGACGGACGGTTCGAGGTCGGGCCAGCCGATGCCGAGGGTGTCTCGGGAGTGATTAAACTCTCGGCCTACGGGGCATCTGCCGAAGAGTGTCAGTTGATCCTGAATCAAATCGTCGCATCGTTCGATGCCTACATCAAATCCACCACGAAAAATCTGGGTGGTGAAACGGCGGACCTGGTCGAGAGAATGCAAGCACAATTGACCGGCCGACTTCAGATCGTCAACGAAGAAATCAAGGAACTGGTCAGTCGACCGGAGTTGTTGAATATCGATGGTCATTGGGTGAACCCTTATCACACCCAGCAAATCAACATGCAGGAAGATTTGCACCAGTTGTTGCGAGAGAAAACCAACCTGATTGCACGCGTCAAAAACATCCGCAGTTCGCTCAAGCTTGGCAAAAATAAAAACGCGGTCATCGTCGACATCCTGCAGGAGTTCAATGAAGGCTCACTCGGATCCTACGTGGCAACCACCGATCAGTTCGTCCAACTGAAAGTTACCGAACAGGAAATGCTCAACCAGTTCGGTGATCAACATCCCGACTTGGTCGCAATTCGCAAACAGATCGAAATGCTGGATAAACTTCGCAAAGAAGAATTGTCTTCGTTGCAGCGTGGCCAGAGCACCGACGAGGCGGGCGAGCCCCGGGAAATCGTGGATATCTTTCTGGACCTGATGGATGGCAAAATCGAAATGCTGACGATGCAGGAAGAAAGCATTCAAGAGGAATTGCTGAAAGCACAAGCCAAATCACAGGCTTTTGCGGCCGATGTTGAACAGTTGAAGTCCCTGCAACGTGAACGGGATCAAATGGAATCAGGTTACGCGGCAATCGTGGAACGGCTTTCCGAAATTAAAGCCTACGAAACGCATTTGTGGCGAACCATGACGGAACTCGACCCACCCTCGATCGGTGAACAGGTCGCCCCCAATCTGCCGATCTGCCTGGCCGGCGGCTTGCTGATGGGTTGCCTGGCCGGATTCATGTTCGCCGGGTTCAAAGAAATGGCTGAAAAGACCTTTCGATCTTCGGATGACATTTCAACGATCCTCGGAACACGCGTGGTCGGACACATTCATCAGTTCCAACGCTCGCGCGTTCGCAAGCATGCCAACCACCCGAATGTCGCTCAGGAAGTTGTCGCCCTGCATCAGCCAGCCTCGCTGATCAGCGAGGCTTACCGTGCGATCCGCACGACCATGTTTTTCAAAACCCGGGAAACAGGCGCGAAAGTCATTCAAATCACCAGCCCGACACCGGGAGACGGGAAATCCACGACGATCTCGAACCTGGCAGCCTCCATCAGTCAGTCCGGACGGCGTGTCCTGGTGATCGATGCAGATTTCCGCAAGCCTGTCCAACACAAGCTGTTTGGGCTGAAAAACTCGATTGGAGTCACCTCCATCATTATGGGGGAAGTCGAACCCAATGAAGCGATTCAGGCGGTGGATCCCGAATACCTTTCGGTCATCGCCTGCGGCCCGATTCCGGCCAATCCCGCCGAATTGCTGACCTCCCACCGGTTCGCGGCAATCATCGAACATTTCCGAAACGAATACGACTTCATTTTGATCGATAGCCCGCCGATTCTGGCAGTCACCGACCCGACCATCATTTGTGGTCATGTCGATCTGGTTTACCTGGTCATGCGAATTCGCAATGGTTGCCGCACAAACTCTTTGCAAGCCAAAGAGGTGATCGATTCAATCGGAGTCGAACTCGGTGGAATCGTTGTCAACGGCCTGAGGCGACGCGATCAAAAAGCCTACAACTATTCCAACAGTTACGGCTACAGCAAATACAATTACGGGAAACATGCTTCGATCGGGACCGCCAACGAAGCCCTTTAATCCACTGCTCGGCGAAACCATGTCGTTAAAAAAAAGACCCGGTTGCCCGGGAGTGGAAGAATTCGCTCCCGGGTTTCGTGTTTCGAGCTGACAAAAACCAGCTGCCCAATCGTTCGGAATCAGCTGGATCTGTTGTCGGAATAAACTCGCTAAAAAATTCCGCAGCAGTCCGGCAGACAGGATCGATTGCCGCTGACGGAGCTCTCCGAGTTTGGCAGGTTTGTGGGCTTGGCCAGTGTGGGGCAGGCGTCACTTTCCGCGTCGGAAAACAGCCGCTTTACCAACACCCATCCCCAAACGGTCGACTACATATCGCCGTAGTTGATTTCGAGTATCTTGAATTTCAACCTGCCCTTGGGGACATCGATTTCCGCCAGGTCACCGACCTTCTTTCCCAGCAATCCTCTTCCAATCGGGCTGGTGATTTTGTATCTGCCGTTGTCGTAGTCTTCGTCGCCGTCGCCGACGAGGGTGATTTCTTCTTCGTCATCGTAATCCAGATCCAGCACTTTGACCGTGGCTCCAAAGGCGACCTCGTCGTGCGGAATCTGTGAGGGATCGACAATCTGGGCCCGCGATAATCGCGATTTCAGCTCGTTGATCTTCGCTTGCAACAGCCCCTGCTTTTCGCGTTGCGCGTGGTATTCGGCATTCTCTTTCAAATCACCTTCCGCGCGGGCCACCGCGATGTCTTCGGCGATCTTCGGCATTTGAACATTTTCCATGTCCTCAACTTGATCCCGGAACTTATTATAGTTTTCCTGGGTCATGGGTACTCGTTCCACGGCAATCTCCTATTTACAAATGAAGCTCATTTGGAGGATGGAAAAAAAATGACGACCTGATTTCCCATGGAAAACAGGCCGTTGGTTTCTATTATTGAACATTTGACGAAGCAATTCAACACAGCCAAACGCAAAAAGGCTGGAAACTTGCGATCGTCGAGGCTGCCACGACGGCCTTGATCAGCTCGATCGCCCGGCCGGGTTCCGCTGAACAATGTACAGCAGGCTACCGCAGCCCTTACAAAACATGGGCCGCTGCATCAGCAGCTCGTTGGCCGTCTGGGTGGTCAAAGTCTGATTACAATTGCCGCAAGTCGAAGAATCGGTTTCCGCGAGCGCTTCCTCTCCCTTGCCTGCCACCAATCGTCGGTACTCGGAGATCAAATTGGCCGGCAGCCCCTTTTCGGCCACGGCCAATCGCTCCGTCACACGTTCCAGCTCCAGGCTCAGTTTCTCGATCTCCAGTTGAACCTGCTGAGTGATCTTCCTGGTTTCTTTCTGCGATTTTTCGAAATTCTCGACGGCTTGTTTGTAAGTTTCCGAAACCAGATCCAACCGCTCCAGCAACTCCAGAATTTCATCCTGCAAAACACTGTTGGCTTGCGTATCGGCAGCAATCCGGTCCTTCAGCAACTGGAATTCCTTGTTCGAATCACACGTGTTCAGGCGGCCTTTTAGATCCTCGATTTTAGCTTCGCGCTCGTTCAACTGCATTTGCTTGGCATCGACCGCCATTCGGGTCTTGGTGACCAGCTCTTTCGCCGTCTCCATCGCTTCCCGGAAACTCGCCTCGTTCCCTTCGACCACTTTGATCTTCAGGGGTCCTTTTCGAATGCGCTGCGCAGATCCGAAAGTTGCTTCAACATGCGATGCAAGTTATGAATTAATTCGAAATCCAGTGCCACCATACCGCTCCTGAGCCAGTTCGGGTTTGCCTCTATCGTAACAACAAAAAAACCGCTGACCATGAGTGGTCAACGGTTGCTCGATCGTAGGGGGATGGGTCGGCCACTAGGGCGTTGTTTCAGCCCGCACTCGACGCTCGAATCCAGGCGATTCGCTCAACTCTGCTTAGGCCGCTTTGGCACGTTCGGACAGGTCGATTTCCTGCTCGGCATCGGTTGGCAGCGGAAACTGCAGCACATCCGCATCGGGGATGAAGCCTTCGAGATGCTGACTGCGAACCGGGTTCTGGAGCTTTCGTACCGCTTTGGCTTCGATCTGCCGGACCCGCTCCCGCGTCACTTTAAAGATCCGCCCCACCTCTTCGAGCGTGTAGGTGTAGCCATCGCCCAACCCATACCGCAAGCGAATAATTTCGCGTTCGCGATACGTCAGCGTCTTTAACAGCGATTCGATCTTGTCACGCAAAATGCAATTCGTGGCCGTTCTGACCGGGTTATCGCTGGCAGAATCTTCAATAAACTCGCCAAAACTGCAATCGTCGCCCTCGCCGACCGGTCGGTCCAGGCTGACGGGGTGACGGCCGATGTCCATCACACGACGAACTTCGTCGATATCCATTTGAGCGCGGCGGGCAATTTCGTCCATCGTCGGGGGACGCCGGGTCTCCTGCAACAACGCTTTTTGGATGTTTCTCAGCCGTGACAAAACATCAATCATATGAACCGGAATCCGAATGGTCCGTGCCTGATCCGCAATGGCTCGGGTAATCGCCTGGCGAATCCACCAGGTTGCATAGGTCGAAAACTTGAACCCACGGCGGTACTCGTATTTGTCGACCGCCCGCATCAGTCCCGTATTGCCTTCCTGGATCAAGTCCAGAAAACTCATCCCACGATTGCGGTATTTTTTCGCGATTGAAACCACCAGACGCAAATTACAACTCGACAACTGACGTTTCGCATTCTCAAATTCACGGAAGAATTTCTCGCAGTCATCGACGCGTCGGGCCAGACCTTCCGGACTTTCCCGGCACAGCAGCACGATTCGGCACAGCTCGCCCTTGAGACGCTTCTGGTCGCTGGCTGACAGATTCAGTTCTTCCGGATTGCGCAACTGCTCGCGAATCAACTGCATTCGATTCGAGAAGTTTCTCAACTGCTTGATCAACGGAGAAATCCGTCGCGACCGCAGACTCAATTCTTCCACCAACGTAACCAGCTTGGCCCGTCGTCGCATAAATCGCTTCCGTGCACTTCGTTTCGATTCATCGGACACACTCTTGCTGATCAACAATCGAAAATCAGCCTCATTCTCCCGTTGCAAATGGTCCATCGTACGGAAGTGATGCGGCATCCGACCCTGGATCTGTTCCTTGGTCAGATTCTCGGTCAACGAAACCTTGATCGTGCGGTCAAACGGCAGCTCTCCAGCATGGACCCGCTTGAGAGTATCGAGTGTGGCCGAGAACGCATAATTGCACGACAACACGGCTCGACGATATCGCTTCCGGGTGATTTCAATTCGCTTGGCCAGCGAAATTTCCTCTTCCCGCGACAACAGTGGAATCACCGCCATTTGACTGAGGTACATCCGAATCGGGTCATCGCTGGGACGTGGCAGCTTCAGATCTTTCAGGTCGGCCAAATCGGCCGACGGCCCATCCTGTTCGGACTCGAACTTCAAAATCTGCTCGTTGGTTGGGCCGTCACTGGTGGGCGGAATATCGCAGAGTTCGATTCCCGATCCTTCCAACGCGGCAATCAACCCATCCAGTTTTTCAGCGCCGACCGTTTCATCCGGTAGGTAATCGGCAACTTCCGAGTAGGTCAGGTAGCCTTGCGTTTTGCCCTTGTTGATCAGTTCTTTCAGGTCGTTTTCCAGCATCTCCATCGTCAATCCTCCTGCGAATTCCATTCCGCCAAAATGACGTTCTTCGATGATGACGAGCGACTTTGAAACCGGGGTTTCGCTCAAGTTAAAAAACCAGTGACGCAACTTAAGTTCCTGGGTTTGGGGTGTCGTTTTCACAGTCCCCCCAACCCAGGTGATACGGGTTTCAGCGTCTGGTTTTTCACTCCTGGCTAGGCCAAGCGTTTTTGATTCGTCGCGGCGTTTCATCTCGCCAAGGCTGCTACCCGTCCGTGGGTCGCTTCAAACCTTGCCGTTGTCTCGTTTGATTCAGTAGTTCCTCTAAAGCGGTTAACTCTTCCTGTTCATCAAGCTGTTTTTCCTGCAATTGTGAGATTGTCTGACGCGTTCCGGTCTGGCAAACCAGTTGTTGAAAAGCTTGAATCACCCTCTCCAACTGCAGTTGCGGCTGAAACTCGCCGAGCCCCTCAGTTTTTTCCAGCACCTGTTTTTTTTCGATCGCTTCGTCCTGCAACTCGTCAACGATTGCCTTGAGATCCGGATCTTCCAGCTCCAGCATCAGTTGCTGATAACCGGCTGTCTTGCCATTGAGAAAACAGTCATTCATGACCTCATAAATCTCACGCAGTGGTCCAATCGAAAATTCATCCGGCGACACATTTTCGGCCGCGTAATCGAGCAACGAAGGCTCGTGAATAATGATCTGAACCAGTTCCTTCTCCTTACGATCGCACTTGGCAAGCTCTGTTTTTTTGAGTTCCGCCTGCTCGCGGCCAGCAACCGGTGCCGGCCGGTACGTCATCCGCAATTCATTCAGACGAGTCCGCACCCGCCCCTGGTCGGTACGAAACTTCTGCGCGACCCGCGTGACGATCTGGTCGTGACGCAACGCCAGCGACGCCGATTCGGCGAACAACTTCGCAGGCACCCGAGCCAGCGTCGACAGGATATTTTCCAACGCCTGATTGGCGCGATGCGTGTCGTTGACCAGATCCACGCCGGCCGTCTCAAAACGAATCTTGTGTTCCATTGCGTCGGGAGATTTTTCCACCAGTTGCTGGAACGACTCCGTTCCGTAGGTGCGGAAATATTCGTCCGGATCCATGCCCTCAGGCAGACTCAAAATCCTCAAGTCGATATCCTGGGCGACGAACAAATCGAGCACTTTGTTCGCGGTATTTTGCCCTGCCTGATCTCCGTCAAGCACCAACGTTACCTCGTCAGCGAATCGCTTGATCAATTTCAAATGCCGCTCGTTGATCGCGGTCCCGAGCGCCGCGACCACGTTTCGCAGTCCCGCTTGCCAAGCAGCAACCACGTCGGTGTAACCCTCTACGATCGTGATCTTCCGTTCGCGGACGGCTTTGTCCCGCGCGTAAAGATTCAACCCGAACAGGTTGTTGCTCTTGGAAAACAATCGCGTTTCGTTCGAGTTCACATATTTCGCCGGCGGTTCGCCCTGGCTGCCGTAAATTCCTGGAACCACACGCCCCCCAAACGCGATCGGGCGCTGCTGGGTATCGCGAATCGGAAACAGCACCCGGCCCTTGAAACGCTCGGACCAACTGCCGCGCTGAGACATCGAGACCAGGCCGCAGGCTTCCAGAATCTGCGGAGAGAACTCCGTGTTGCGGCAGTGATCGACTAACCAGGACCAGGAATTCGGGGCAAATCCGATCTTGAACGTGTCGATACTCTCGTCCGTCACCCCCCGTTCTGCGAGGTAGTCGCGAACCGGACGTGCCTCGTCCGAACTGAGCAGGCAATCGTGATAGAGTGCTTCGGCCCAGGCCATCGCTTTGTACAGCGTTTGCTTGTCTTGGACGCTGCCCTTGACGACTTTCTTCTGGAGCTGGTTAAGCGGAATTCCGGCACGTTCGGCCAAAATTACCATCGCTTCCCTAAAATCAACCGATTCGCGACGCATCACCCAGTCAAAAATATCACCTCGAATGGCGCAAACCCAACAGACCCAAGACTGTTTCGAAGGGTTGACCTGAAGACTGGGACGAGTGTCATCGTGCCACGGACAATGCGTTACAAAGATCGCTCCCTGCCGACGCAATTGCAATTCGCCACCCACATAGTCAACGATATCCGTTGCCTGCTTGATGCGATCTTTGACGTCAAAATCGAGACCGGATGACATTTGTCCAACGCTGTGGTGGCTTTGTAAGTGCAAACAAGCCTGTTGGAAGGGCAAGACTGAACAGGAAAAAATCCATTCACCAGTTCAGCCAAGCAGAACAATCAGGCGGCGAGTCGTCGCCAACCGAATTGTACCGCGAAAGTCACGATCGTTGTTCAAGTTCCCAATTGAATCTGAGCATTTGATGGTGACCCCTGAAGTGCACCTTCCATGGCACAGCACAGTAACCTAAAATTTTGGCCCCTCCGGGGTCAACTCCACTTCCAAGAAACTTTCGAAATTCTATTGGCAGCATGAAAGCACGTGCAAGCACTGCGATTTTCCCGGAAAAATGGGAATTGCTCGGCGTCACTCCACGAAGACGAATGAAGTTAACCCCGGTAAGGCCTCTGAAAAATGAACGAAGTTGAGCAATACCTCCATCGTTTTCCCGACAAGGTACAACAGATTCTGAAACGAGTCCGCAGTACGATCCGTGACGCGGCACCAGATTCCGAGGAGACAATCAAATACGAACCGTGTCACAACTGAGAATATTCTCGGGGACGACCGAGCGATCCATCATCTCCAGGTTCGTGTGGTCACGACCTCCGTTTTCGAACAGGTAGTGCGCAACGTACCATTCGTTGCCACCATGGAAACCAAACAGTTCGCTGCACGCCAAGTAGAACATCCGCCAGCGATGAAACCAACGCTTGGCATCCTGGGCTCCGTAAGTTTCTATCAACACCTTCATGATCGGCTCCCGGTTGGCATCCATATTGGCCAACCAGGCCTCGCACGTTTTTTGATAATGTGCCCCATTCCAGCGCCAACGCTTCACCAGGGAAACGTCATCCTGAAACCACGAAAGCAATTCATCGTTGGGCATGATTCCGCCCGAGAAAAAATACCGACTCATCCAGTCGGTTGAGCCTTCGTCCTGGAATTTGTAAACCAGTTCGCGATGGCAGAAAATGTGCACAAACAGCTTGCCGTCAGGCACCAGCCACCGTGAAATGCGATTCAACAGTTGCTGATAATTTCGCATGTGTTCAAACATTTCAACCGAAACCACGCGATCAAATTGTTGATCGGTATCGAAGTCATTCATGTCGCAAGTGACAACGGTCAGGTTTTGATCAATGCCGCGGTTTTTGGCCTGCTCCAAAATGTGCGCTCGCTGCGAACGGGAATTGGAAACAGCCGTAATTTTCGCCGCGGGGTATTTCTCTGCCATCCAGAGCGTCAACGATCCCCAGCCACAACCTAACTCGAGGATCCGCATGCCATCCTGAATCTCAGCCCGACGACAAGTCTCTTCGAAGCGATCTTTCTTCGGCTTCTGCCAAATCAGAAATATCAGCGGGCCACCAGCAGCTGGAATACTTCAACCGCGGCCCCAACGTCAGCCGAAACAGCTCCGCGGGAACTTCGTAATGCTGTTCGTTCGCTTTCTCTGGCAGCAACGCAACCGGACCCGCCGCAAAACTCGTGGATCAATCTCTCCATCTCATGTCGGTTGGCTTCCGGATTCCCCTGATCGACGTTGGCCAAACGCTGCCTGAGCAATCTCCGAATTCCGACTCGCGTCAACGCATCCGGAACGTAGCCACGTTCTACCCAATCAATCAATTTATCCGAAATGCTCATTTTTCTAACCTCGACCCATTGTTTGCTGTCGCCAATCGCTGGCATCCGTCATCCGCGTAAACTTCAGCAACTGTTTTTCTGTGCCAGTAGTCTTTCGGGGGTACTGAAGAATCTTCCGGTCGTCCGCTGTCGGCAGAAAACTCCAGTTCAGATTGCTGGTCCTCCGCCACTGGTTCAAGACCTGCGTCCAGCGAATAGTGTTGGGCAGGATCAATCTGACATCCTGGTTTGCTGTAAACCAGATGAGCCAGGTGGACTCGACGTTCCGCAAAGGCAGCTTCGCAATAGCAAAGGTAGAAATTCCAGAGCCGGATAAACGACTCGTCGTAGCCCAATTCGCGGACCTGGTCCAGCCGGTCCATGAATGCTTTCCGCCAGCAACGCAGCGTCGTCACATAGTGCGGCGTGATGTCTTCCGCGTGCAGGGCTCTCATGTCCGTCACGTCGCCCGACCGATTGACTGAGCGCGGTGATCGACGGCAAACAGCCACCGGGGAACACATAACGACGGATGAAATCAACATGGCTGACATGGTAGTCGAAGTTTTGCTCGGCCATCGTGATCGCCTGTAACAGCATCAACCCATCATCGGCCAGCAGCGACGAACACTTCGAGAAATACTGGTCATAATACTGGTGCCCGACTGCCTCGATCATTTCGATCGAGACAATTTTGTCATATCGGCCTGTCAGATGCCGGTAGTCTTTCAACAACACCGTGATTCGGTCTTGCAGACCGGCTTGGTTGACGGCATCGACGGCGTACCGGTGCTGCTCCTGAGAGATGGTCGTGGTCGTCACACGACAGCCATACTGCCCAGCCATGAAGATCGCCATGCCTCCCCAACCGGTGCCGATTTCCAGCACGTGATCGGACGGCTGAAGCTGCAGTTTCTGACAAATTCGGTTCATTTTCCGATTGGACGCATCCTCCATGGCGGCCCGCGAGATCACACCTGTTTCATCAAAAATGCCCGAGGAGTAGCTCATCGTCGGATCGAGAAACAGCTGGTAAAAATCATTCCCCAGATCGTAATGCTCGTGAATATTTTTACGACTGCCTTCGACGGAGTTCCGGCGGGCCAGATGCTGCGCCCAATAAAACACGTTTTTCAGTCGTGCCCAACCTTTTTCCAGATCGGTCATTTGATCGAGATTACGAATAATGATCCGAATCAAATCTGTCAGATTGTCGGTTCCCCAATCGCCATCCATGTAGGATTCGGCAGAACCAATCGTGCCACCGAGAAAAATCTTGCGGAAAAATGCCCGATCGCGAACCACAACATTCGCGTGCAGCGTTGGATGATCGGACGCATGGCCCAGCATAACGGGATCGGCATTGAATTCCCGGACGGTAATCGACCCGCCCTGCACATCCTTGAGTCGTCCTAACAGCCCATTTCGGAACTGGCTATCCAGCCAGGAACGTCGTGCGGTTGCGACGGACTGGTCCAAAGGTAGTTCGGTTTGCAGGGCAATCGCTCTGCTGCTGTTGGTGCCAGAAAAATAGTTCATCGAATAGCTTGCAGAGATTGAGGATTCGAATCTTGTTGAACCGCCGATTCCAAGTTGCTTGAATTCGGAGGTTGACGATCGGGATGCGGGAAAAACGGCACGCGTTTTAAAAACAGCCTCAATGCGTGCCAGTAAATGCCTGCAAAAACCTTAAAACTTATCAGCGGGTACGAGATCAGGACGCGATTTAGATTCCAGCTTGTGATTGGTTTGCGTTTGCAGCGACATCGCGACATGGAAAATTCTTTCCGGCCGTTCCAATACAGCTTCTCCCTGGCCTGATTCGAAGTTCTCAATTTTGACTCCGATTTCTTCGCCGGGACGGGTGAAGATCATGCGATAAAACATGTCCAGCGACATAAACGGCGAAACATGGAAGACCTTGTCAATTCGATCCGCCAGAATTGTCTTCGAGTTCCGTTCCCCGTGCGATGGATTCTCAATCAGATAAACGTGCTGCTCTCCCCACGGCGTATTGTTGACTTCCGCAATGACCGCAATCAAGTCCCCGTCGAATTTGTCATAGCAGTAAAAAAAGCTCACCGGATTCATTTCGAAACCGAGATACCGAAATTGCGTTAACAGTCTGACCGATCCAAGCGACTCGGTCATGTTCCCCTGTCGTAACACCGCCAGGACACGATCTCGCAGCGGAAGCGATGTGTCGTATGCTTTCAGATGATCGTCTGCTTTGAAGCGGGCCAAAGCTGGACGGCGGGTCGACCAGAGCCACTTGCCACGGAACACGTCATCGAGCTCATCGAGATCCAGGCACAACATGTACAGGTCGAAGTTGAAGCTGTGCGGCTTCGGCTTGCGACGACGATGTCGGACTTGACCTTCGTAAAGACAACTGTTCACGAAACCAAGGCCTCCGATTTCGCATCGGCTAACTGATTGGCAACCGCAATCGCACTGTTAACACCGTCTTCATGAAAACCATTCCCCCAATAGGCACCGCAAAACGACGTTCGATTCTGATCAATCAACTCGTGATGTCGCTTCTGCATCCGATTTCGGTTCATTTCGAAAATCGGATGCGAATAACGGAATTGACGGATCATGTTTTCGTGGCGAATCTTACCGTTATCGTTAAGTGTGACGCAGAAGGACGGCTTGGATTGAAGCGACTGCAGCATGTTCATGTTGTAGGTGACGGTGGCTTTCGCAGTCGGTTGGTTGGGAATCAGGTAGTTCCAGCAAGCCCATGCGCGCTTCCTCTTCGGCAGCAGCGTTGCTTGAGTGTGCAGGATCGCCGTGTTTGGTTCGTATGGGAATGCGGACAAAATTTCATACTCCGGTCCGGTGATGTCCGTGCCCAGAATTCTCATTGCCTGATCGCTATGACAAGCGAACACGACGTGATCGAATCGAATCGCGGTCTGATTTAACGGGGTTAACCAAACACCATCATCGGCTCGCTTGACCCCCATCACCGGCGAATTCAATGGATGTTGTCCCTCCAACGACGTCAAAGGCCCAATGTAAGATTTGGAACCACCTGAACCACTCGCCATTTAGGACGATTCGCGACTCCCAACAGCCCGTGGTTTCGGTAGAACTCGGCGATGAAACGAATCGGAAATTTTTCAAAGGATTCAAACGGTGCCGACCAGATCGCGGAACCCATCGGCAGAAAGTATTTATCAGTGAAGGTTCGCGAGAATCCGCGACGTCTGAGAAATTCCGCCACCGTTTCGTTTTCGTCATCGCATTCGAGCAGTTCTCGGCCGACGCGGTTAAATCTCATGAAATCCCAAAGTAGACGATAAAAACTCGGACTGAGCAGGTTTCGATCGCTGGGCGAACAATCCATCGAAGTCGCTGCCGCTATACTCAAGCCCCGATAGCTCACAGCTGACACTAAAACTCATTCGAGTCGGTTGCGAGGCCACCCCCAACTCGGACATCAGGGCGATGAAGTTCGGATAGGTGCGGTCATTGAACACGATGAAGCCTGTGTCCACGCGGGTTTCACGACCACCGAGATCGACGTCGACGGTGTTGGTGTGGCCGCCAATGTAGTCATTGGCTTCATACAGCGTCACGTCATGGTTTTCGTGCAGGCGATAGCCGGTGACCATTCCGGATATGCCGCCGCCGATGATTGCGATTCTCATGAATTCACCTTCTGAATTTTTGATGCACGTCCATTCGACCCGCCTGAATCGCCGGGTCGCTCGCAAACGGAGGTCCCAACGCTGCAGTTCGCCTTCCGCATCCGCCTTGCGGCGTGGTGATAACGTAAATAGGCAAAAAACCGATAAAAGAGGTCGAGGACTTGTCGGATCACCGGCAAACGGGTCGGTGTAACGAGCCTCCCAAAACCGATCCGCTGATAGATTTGCCGAAAGACCTCAACGCCGGTGACGTACTCGCCGTCGGGTGTACGACCATGGATCTCCCGCATCAGCTGATCAAGCGAACGCCCCTGCGGCTGGAAATCCGCGGCCGCAATGTCCGTTAGCAAGAGTGCCTGGTGCTTATCCTTGCGGCGAATCATGTCGATTTCTCGACGGCAGAGGGGGCACTGGCCGTCAAAAAAAACTTCGAATTTGCCTGCTTCCAAATCCATTATTCTCCGCCGTATTGTGCGACTTCCTACGATACAAAAACGTTCAAAACGTCCCGCTTGGTTTACCGCGCCCGGGAATCGACAAACAACACGTTAATTCCAAAAAAACAGCGAATAAACCTTGTTAATTTCAGTGTTCCTTGGGGGTTTGGTAGGGAAGTTAAATTTTCAATTCATCCAATTCGTTCAAATTGGAGTCATCCATGGTTGCTCAATCTACGACATTCTTCTCTCCCAAATCGGTGGCAAAAGCGATCGGCGTCAGCGAATCGTCGCTCAAACGCTGGTGTGATCGCGGTCGTATTCGCGCCATGAAAACGGCTGGTGGGCACCGTCGTCTCACGCATGCCGACGTCATTGATTTCATTCGCAAGCAGAAGATTTCCCTGCAAAACCCGGAAGCGATCGGCCTGCCTTCGTTCGAGTCGCAGTCGATCGACAGCGTCGAAGATGCCCGTTCGCAGTTGTACAATATCTTGATCGCTGGGGATGAGGATGGTTGCCGCGCTATTGATGGTCTATTTGTTCGTGAATCTGTGGTCGGTTGAGCAAATGGTGGACGATGTGATCGCGCCGGCATTCGACCGGATCGGCCGGGGGTGGGAAAGCGGCTTGATTGACGTCTACCAGGAACGACGTGCCTGCGAAGTCTGCTCATCGGCGTTGCGAACCATTCGCTCGATGTTGCCCGAAGTTCCCGAACACGCACCGAAGGCCATTGGTGGTAGCATCGAAAATGATCCTTACGCCTTGCCCACACTGGCCGTTGAGGTCACCCTTGCCGCCCATGGCTGGAACGCCCGCTCGTTCGGCTCCAATATTCCCTTCCGGTCTTTCCACGAGGCCGTTGCAGCAGAGCAGCCCGAATCTCGTCTGGCTGAGCATTTCCCACATCCATGATGAGGAAAAAGTGAGAGAGGGACTTAACCAGTTCGCCGACGGTCTGCCTCCAACGGTCTCGTTGGTCATCGGTGGTAACGGCATTTCGAGCGAACTTCGCAACGGGCTGAAGTCGGTTGTCTGCTGTGATAACATGTCGCAACTGTTGGCTTCCACGAAGGAACCTCGTCAACAGCAGTCACCCGTCATCGAACTGATCAAGGAAACGGCCCAGCATGCTTTCTGTCCCTTGATAACCTTTCACAATCTCAAACTTGGCCCGTCGATGGGTAAATTTTTATGAAAACGACTTCACGCTTCGCGAAACTGGTCTGGCTTCTATCGGTCCCGCTGATTGGCATCACATCAGTTGATGCAACTCCGGTAGCAGACTCCCAAAGTTTCAGCGGCGAAAGAGTCCCGACAATCCAACGCAACAAAAAACCATTGGGACCAGTGGAGAGGTCCTAACCGAGACGGTATTGCCAACCTGCCGGCGTGGAAAGAATCGGTTTCCGAAACAGACCTGAAGAAACTTTGGTCGGTTGAATTGGGTCCCAGCTACAGCGGCCCGGTAGTCGTTGATAATCTCGTTTTCACGACGGAGACGAAGGACAAAGCGTACGAAGTGGTAACTGCGTTTGACCGCAATACCGGTGAGAAGGTCTGGTCGACTCGCTGGGGAGTGCGATGAGCGTGCCTTTTTTCGCACGCAGCAACGGTAGTTGGATTCGTGCGACGCCAGCTTACGACGACGGACGACTCTATGTTGCCGGAATGAAAGACGTACTGGTCTGCCTCGACGCGAAAACCGGGAAACAGATTTGGAAAGTGGATTTTCCGACCGAGTTTAAAGACAGAAGTTCCCTCCTTCGGTTTTGTCTGCTCCCCTTGGTCGATGGAGATGCCGTTTACGTCCAGGCTGGTGGCGGTTCTGTAAGTTGGAAAAAGCGACGGGTAAACTCATCTGGAAAGGCCTCGAGGACGGCGGAGGCATGAATGGCAGCGCTTCTCTTCTCCCATCATCACCGAAGTTGCAGGGCAACGCGTTGCGGTGGTCCAAACTCGCTCCGCGATTTGCGGTGTTGATCTCGGATCCGGCAAACAGCTCTGGTCGCAGGACATCCCGACGTTCCGTGGGATGAACATCATCACTCCCGTCGTCTATGAAGGTGACAACCTGCTAACCAGCTCCTACGGCGGCACAACCCAGCTGATCAACGTCTCTGATGCCGGTTCGTCGATGCAGATGAAGCAAAAATGGAACCTGCCCGCACAGGGCTACATGACCACGCCTATCGTCATCGGTGGGCACGCGTATACGCATCTGCGAAACCAACGCTTCGCCTGCTACGATCTCAAGAACGGGGTGGAAAAATGGCGGAGCAAACCATTTGGGAAGTACGCCAGCCTGATCGCCAGCGGCGACAAAATCCTGGCGCTGATCAACGCGGCGAGCTGATGCTGATTCGGGCCAATCCGGAGAAATTTGATGTCATCTCGACCCGCAAAGTAGGCGATGACAGCTGGGCTCATATCGCAGCCAGCGGCAACCAGCTCTTCATTCGAAATCTGAATGAACTGGTGGTTTTTCAGTGGGCCGAGTAGAATCGCTGCGAACGCCAACCAACAATGTCGTGGATCGCTCCGCCGATCCAACGTTTGAGTGTCGTGGATCGCTCCGCGATCCAATGTTAGTGTCGTGGATCGCTCCGCGATCCAACGTTTGATCGAGGCAGCCGAGATCGGTTTGATGTCGTGGATCGCTCCGCCGATCCAACGTTTGATGTCGTGGATCGCTCCGTCGATCCAACGTCTGAACGGTAGACAGTGGTCAGAGGTCGGATCGTTCCGTGATCCAAGCGAAGATCGGCCGCAGCCATGTGGCGGAATTCGTCCCGAGTTGGTACGGCGTCACGGGCCGTTGAGACGGCCCGCCCGTGGAAGCTAGATCGCTAGCTGCCCTACAGCTCAAACTGAAACGTGCGACGGATCAAACGCCAGATGCGTTGGCCTACCGTCTGGGAACCTGTTCGAATCTTGGCGACACCCGTGCTACCGGCGACCGCCAATTGGTCCGGATTTTCGAAAGCCACGTTGACCAGAAACTTGGTGCTCTGCGGGACGTCATTGCCTTCTGAGTCAACCGATGCAACGATCGCTCCTCCGTATCTGCTGGAGAGCGGTTTGGGAACCTGTTCCATTTTGCTTGGCGAGATGGTTTGGGTAATGGACCCAATGAGCGTTCGGCCTGGAACCTGGTGAATAACCATTTCTACGGGCTGATCGGGCAACACAAATTCAATGTCGGCTTGATCGATCGCCAACACCGCTTCCAGTTGTTGAAGATCCGGCACGACTTTTCCGACCAGCGTCTGTTGATCGAGAAATGCGCCGATGTTTTTCGTGTCCAGCGGGGTTCCCGACCACTTCCCCAGTTCTCCGGAATCTTTCTGCTGTTTCGCAACGCGTGGTGGGGCGATAAACAGGCCGGAAGCCGGGACCGAACGACCAATCGCTGTGCATCATGCTGCCGCTTCGCGAGGTTGGCTGAAGCGGTTTGCACCGCCAAAGTCGCCTCTCGCTCGTGCTGCACCGCCGTCGGATCCGCATTACGGGATTGAATCAGATTCCGCCGCCTGGTTTCGGCCAGATCCAACTCGGTTTGCAGGCTCGCCAGCTGGGCGTTCAGTTTTCTGCTTTCCAGAATCAAGAGTGGGCTGCCCTTGCCGGACGATTTGGTTCGGCAACGTATAAACCGTTTCCAGCCGGCCCGGCACTTCAACATAGATATTCGACGCATTGTGCGGCTGAACATACAGGCTGCAGTAGACATGGTGCGGAATGGGAATCAAGAGCATCGCGGCCAGTAGAGCCACACAAAACCGCAGTCGAGATTCCTGCACGAAGTGGTTTCACGGTTGTCCATCCTCCCTGGAACGGAAAAGAACTTGTAAAGCTGAATCAGAGGCATTCCCAGCAATCCGTAGATTGCGCCGAAGTGCAATCATCTGACCGATGATCTTGAAACCGTACGGCTCCAGCAAACTGTAAACAAACCAGAAAATCGAAAACGTGATCAACCAGCGATAGGCCGCCGCGGCAACACTGTAGGTCGCGAACAACCACTGCTTTCGTGGCGGCAAAAATGGATCGGGTCGGGCCTCAATTCCCAACAGCCACTGTCCGCAGGAGCGTTGCAGAATGGTGGTCGCCTTTGGACCGCAGATTCGGAATCTCCAGCAGATCCGAAAGAATGTAGTAACCGTCGTATCGCAGCAGCGGATTGGCGTTGAACAGGATCGTGCTGACCGATGAAATAAACACAATGTTCAGCGCCAGCTGATTGATCATGCCGGGCTGGCTGAACCACCAGACAAAAACGGCGACCGAAGCCAGCACCAATTCAACATACATCCCCGCCGCGGCAATGAACGCGCGTTTCCATTTGCTGGGTAACAGCCAGGAATCACTGACATTGGCGTACAGGCACGGCGTCAACACCAACAGCATGACGCCCATCTCATGACACTGGCCGCCAAATTTCTTGCAGGCCAGACCGTGGCCAAACTCGTGAAAGACCTTTGTCAAAGCCATCACGATGGCCAGCCAGATCCAGTTCTTGGCCGCAAAGAACTCTTCAAAAGCGGGCAGCTTGTTCTGAAACGCCTCAAACTGCGTGACCAGCAATCCGGCCGCACCCAAACCCACCATCAAGACAACGGCAAATGCTGGCCAAGTAAAAAACCAACCCGTGATACCGCAACAAAAACTCCAGCAATCCATCCGGATCGAAGCCTTTGTAGCGGATCGCCAGGATATTTGTCAGCGACTGTCGACGCTCCTGCTTGCGGTTCGCGCTCGAATCGTTTCAGCAATTCGACGCCCTGACGCGGCGACTCGGAAATCAGCAGCGAACTGCGGTACAGCATCCCGATAAACTGATAAAGCTCCTGCAACGTGATCTTTTGAGGTGCAAAATCAAAATCGAATTTCCGTTTGATCTGGTCGGGACTTGATTTTCCGTCCAGCAGTTGCAGCAGCGAAAACTCTTCTTCCTCAAACCGGTAATATTTGAGCGAAATCGGATCCTTGACGACCCAATAATCGCGCCCCTGGTAGTTCTGGCGATTGAACGTCAGATCGGGTGCATGTGCAAGCCCAGCGGTCGGCTGGAGCTGGCCGCCATGGCTTGCGATTGAGTTGACGGATGGGTGGCCATGCAGACGGCAATTCCACTTCATTTAATGCGTGTGCTGGGTTTCGAACCCGTTGTCATTTAACCATTTTTGCCATTTATGCGCGATCTCATCGCTGGTGAGTTCGATCGTCTTCCACTGCGGACAGTGCACCGATGCATCAATGTGGTTTCCATGGTTGCTGGTGGAAACGTAAACGCCAATCAGCTGCAGCGTCATCACCATCTCTTTGGCTTTGTCCGGATCGTGGATGTGCAGTTTTTTCGTCGTCGGCATCCGGTAGCGAACGGTCGGACCTTTGGTATTGGCGGGCGGATCGACAATCACTGTCTCCATACCTTTTTCAATCAACCAGGAAGCCCATTGCGAAGCCAGTTGGTCCGATCGGCAGCTCCATCGCTTTCCAGTCGATACAACGATAGCGAACGTCGACGTGATTGCCATGATCGTTGGAAACGACTTCGCAGCCAATTTTCTTGAGCGTCGCAACACTCTGATTGGCCTCAGAAGCTGAGGAAGAATGGATGGTCTTCCAGCCGATTGAATCGAAAACCAATTTTCTTGGTGGGCGCATCGACTGGCTCTTCAAAACTGGTTTGTTGATTTTGAGCAGATGACTGGGTGGTCTGCGCGTTGGCTAAACTGGCGAACGCGAACAACGCTAAAACAACGAAGCTGGAGTAGATCAATTTCATTTCGGTCCTCTGTGGATTTTTAGCTGCCGACAATCGGGCATCAGAATTTCAGCAAAAACGCAGGCAAGGAATACGAGAACCGCGGCCAATCCGCAACCCTTTTTTGAGTTTGCTCAGCGGCCAAACGTGATGCCGGTAATTTCAACAGATATTGAGCCGGCGAAGGTGTTTCCCTACCATCGCGGCCAACCCCAGACGGTCATTGGCGGACAGATTCGCTGAGGACCTGCAGGCATGGACCGTGCAACCCGCCAATCAGTACCAGGAATTCGGCAATCATGAGTAATGACGACCTTGGCCGTGTGTCGGTAATCGTTCCGATCTTCAACGAATTCGACAATGTAAAACCGATGTACGCGGAACTGGTTGACGCACTGGAGGCGCAGCACCGGCCGTTTGAAATCGTGTTTGTCGACGACGGAAGCCGCGATGGGACGGTCCAGAATCTTCGTCAGATCGCCGAACAAGATCATCGCATCAAACTGGTTTTGCTACGACGGAACTACGGCCAAACCGCCGCGATGCACGCCGGTATCCAACACGCGACGGGCGAGTTCCTGGTCACGATCGACGGAGACCTCCAAAATGACCCCGGTGATATACCGATGATGCTGGACAAGCTCGAGTCAGGCTACGATCTCGTTCATGGCTGGCGCAAGGATCGGAAAGACGATTTGATCAGTCGAAAAATTCCGTCACGAATCGCAAATTGGCTGATTTCCAAAATTACCGATTTCCCGATCCACGATCTGGGCTGCAGTTTGAAAGCGATGAGACGCGAGATTGCCGCGCAACTGGAACTGTATGGCGAAATGCACCGGTTCATCCCGATCCTGGCTCATCAACTCGGTGCCCGCAGTGTCGAGGTTGTCACCAATCACCGGGCTCGCAAACACGGAGCTACGAAATATGGTCTCGACCGAACCTGGCGCGTGATTCTGGATTTAATCACCGTCAAGTTTTTGGTGTCGTATTTTGCCAGCCCAATGAAACTATTTGGCAAACTTGGACTACTCGTCGCCGGCCTGGGAGGACTTTCATTGTTCGCGACGCTGGCCATGAAGATCTTTGCCGGCGTCGACATGACGGGAAACCCGCTGCTGTTGCTGGGCATTCTGTCGACGATCCTGAGTGTCCAATTTTTCAGCCTCGGTCTGATCGGGGAAGTGATCGTCCGCGTCTATTTTGCCAATGGTCACCGAACCAACTACCAGGTACGGGAATGCATTAACTTTTCCGACCTCGAAAGCCCAGTTCCTGTTGCCGGCAAGTTGATGATTCACCACCGCTCGGCAGCCTGACGGGAATTCGGCATCGACCGCGTGGACTGCAGCCAATCCGATTCCAAACTGTCCAAGACCGGAAAACGCCGCCAGCCATCCGTCAGCTAACAGTCCAAAGGGTTCAATAATACACTTTGCTGTGCAGCCGATCTTCGACGATTCCAGGTTGCTGGTGTATGATGAGGGCGGAGCCAGGAAAAACTGGCCGACGTCGTCTTTGGAGGTACAGAAGGTAGCCGAGCTAACGCCGGCACTCGGTTCATTTCGTTGAATGGGTTGTTTCCAACGGCGGACAAAGATAAACCTTCGTTCAATGAACGATCTGCCGCAACCCTTGAGATCAGTGAACAAGGAGACTTCTTCGTTCCCTCGGTTTGCTTCAGTTCAAAGTTCGATGAAATAGAACAGCAAATGATTTTAGGATCGTCCTATAGGCCATTCCCACTGAGATTTGTCTGCTACGGAGTATCCCGATGAAGTCCCAATTCTTGCCACTGCTTGCAATTCTGCTGGCGATTGCCTGTTGCAATGACGGTTTCAGCCAGGACGAACAACTCACCGAAGAAGACCTGGCCAGGATCCAGCTTCCCATGGACCGAGATGCGCCGGTCTTTGTCTATGATGTCACCGGCGGTTTTCGAATGGTCAATCCCGATCAATTTAAATCCACGCCCATGCTGACGATTTATGCAGACGGCAAAGTCGTAACCGGCAGCTCAATCCCTGGCGTGGAACATTGCCAACAGAAATGGACCGAATCCGAGCTGAACCAGTTTTTGCATTGGGTCGTCAATCGCCAGAAACTCTACGAAATCACGACCGCGGGAATCAAACAGGAAATGGCGGAATCGGGCCAAAACCTGAGAATCACAGACGCCGGTACTTCGGAATTCAAAGTCAACCTCCAACGCGGTTCACACACGGTCCAGATTTACGCCCTGTTCGCGATGGCTCCCCGCTACGAGAACATTGAAAGCCTGCAACGGATGCTTGAAATTGAAAACCGATGTAAGCAGTTGATTGCACAAACGAATCTGGGAACAGGAAAAGATGTAGAGGAAATGTTGGTGGCAATCAACAAAAAACTCAAAACATTACAACCCGATTTTGCCCCGATCGATATTGCCGATGTCCGCTACGCAACGCGGTACGTCGGGGGTAAACTTCAGGCGAATTTTGAAAAATCCTATCCAGCCAGCGATGATTCCCAGGCCCAGACGGCCAGCGTTCGCTTTGTACAAAACGGGAAAGAATCGACGCCGGACATTTCCATCCGGTTTCGAGAGGATGTCAACTGAATCCTGGGAACCCCGTGATTAATGAATCAGTACCTTCGATTCCGATCGCTGTTGGCCGACGACGTCTGGATCGACGACGCGGTCATTTCTATCCACGATGGCTGGGTTACCGAAATTGCCAAATTTGATCCAGGACGGGATCTTGATTGCGAATCGGTAAACGGAATCGCGATCCCCGGAATTCCCAACGCTCACAGCCACGCCTTTCAACGTGGTTTCGCCGGTTTGGCCGAATACCAGACGACCGGGCAGGATTCTTTTTGGACATGGCGAGAACGGATGTACGAGTTCGTCAACCAGGTTGACCCGGACGAAATGCATCAAATCGCCAAACGGGTTTATCGCGAAATGCTGCTCGCCGGATACACCTGGGTGGGAGAATTTCATTATGTTCACAACGACCTTTCCGGTGCCCGATACAACAATCCCGCGACCATGGCCGAGGCCGTGACCGAGGCAGCGTTGGACGTCGGGATCGGCATCTGCCTGATCCCCACACTGTATCAACGCGGCGGTTTTGGTCGTGAACTGGAATCGCAGCAACGAAGATTCTGGTTGGACCGAGACACTTTTTTGGAAATCATTCAGCATTGCGTGGCGAAATACGGGACTCGACCGAATTTTCAAATTGGCATGGCCCTTCACTCGCTGCGCGGTGGATTTCGAAATGGGCCAAGCGGCGATCCACGATTTCCAGAAATCGTTTCCCGATCGCCCCATTCACATTCATATCGCGGAACAACGGCGGGAACAGGAAGACTGCTTGGCGGCCACCAGCCAGACGCCGATCGACTACCTGTACTCCCATTTCGATGTCAATCACAACTGGTGCCTGGTCCACGCAACGCACGCCAGCCCACAGGAGTTGAAAAAAATTGCCGCCTCAAAGGCCGTGGTTGGTTTATGCCCCACCACGGAGGCCAATCTGGGGGATGGAGTTTTTGCGGCCGAAACGTTCCTGAAATTGGATGGCCAGTTTGCGATTGGGAGCGACAGCCAAATCGCAATCAGCCCAACCTCGGAACTACGACTGCTGGAATACGGACAACGACTGACCCAACACCGCCGGGCGGTGTTAAGCACGCCGACGGAATCGACCGGCCGGCGTCTTGTTCGGAATGCGGCAATCGGCAGCGCGCGGGCACTCGGACTTGCGGCGGGAATGCTGACCGTTGGCCAACGCGCCGACTTAATCGTGATCGATCCGAATCATGCAGCGATCGGCAATACGACCGGGGATCGAATACTCGACCGGTTCGTGTTTTGCGAATACGGAAATCCGGTTGTACGGACCATGGTGGGAGGCCGATGGACCGCTCCGTTAATCTGAAAGATCGCCAATCCGGTGAAAGCCTACTCGGCGAACGCCTGATCAGGTTTGCCGGAACAACTGGGTGATCAAAAACTCAAGCGACTTGATTCCCAGCCCGATTTCCAGCGATTTGATTCCGCGCCTTCTATTTGTCCTTTGGATCGATCCCAAATTCGCTGCGGTCGGGGTATTCGGGCCGCTTCGGTGCCTGGTAAGGATGCTCCTCAAGTTCTTTTAACATCTGCGAAATGGCTTCATCGAGTTGGGGATCGCCCCCGTCAACCATCTTTGCCGGATCGTCGATGACCTTGATATCCGGATCGACCCCGTGACCTTCGATTCCCCAGGTTCCATCCTTTTCGTAGTACGCGAAGGAAGGCATGGTGACCGAAGCGCCGTCAATCAGTTGCGGGCCACCAGAAATGCCTACCAGGCCGCCCCAAGTCCGCATCCCGATCAGCTTACCCAGCCCGGCCTGTTTGAACAGGGCGGGAAACATGTCGCCGCCGGAACCGGCCATCCCGTTAATCAGCATGCATTTGGGTCCCTGGTGCGAATCGGGCGGCCAGGTCCAGTCGCGACCGTCGCGTCGCGCCCAATAGTTGGTGACCGGCCGGTTCAATAATTCGACAAAGCGAGTCGGAATCTGGCCACCGCCGTTCCAGCGATCATCGACAATCAAAGCGTCCTTGCCCAGCTGACCATACAGCTGCCGGACCAGGTCATTTTGCCCTGGCACACCGGTATTGACGACGTAAATATAACCGACCCGACCCTTCGTTTTTTGGTCGACATGCTTGCGATTCATCTCAATCCATTGTCGAAACCGCAGGTTTTCGTCACTGTTGAGCGTCTTGACCGAAACGCGAGCATCGTCATCGTCGATCTGTTTGTCCTCGCTGACGGTCAACATCACTGTCTGATTGACAGTCCCACGCATGGCTTCGTAGGGATTCTGTTTGGTTGTCAATGGCCGGTCGTTGATGGCCAACAGATACTGCCCTGGTTTCACGCCCGCGGCAACCAGCATGTTTCGCGCGTCGAAGTCCCATTCGGCACCTTGGTACAGTTCCGCGATTTTATAGGCCGCACCGTCGATCTCAAATCGACAACCGAGCAGCCCAACGTCATTGGATGGGCCACTGGGCGCATCTCCACCGCCCCGATAATAGGCGTGACCGACGTTCAGCTCGGCGATCATCTCACCAATCACAAACCCGACGTCCGCACGCGAGACACAATCGTCCAGCATTGCTTCATACTGTTTTCTGATCGCTTCCCAATCGACGCCGTGCATGTTCGGATCGTAGAAGAAATCCCGTTCCAGTCGCCAGGCTTCCCGGAAAATCTGCTGCCACTCCGAGCGCGGGTTAACGACAACAGTCATTCCGTCCAAAGAGACAGGTTTTTCGAGTTTCTGTCCGGCCGCAGCTTTGACGACGTAAACGCTGTTTCGCCGCAACACCAACAGCTGCTTGCCGTCGGCGGACACCGCGAAATTAACGGCTCCTGCGACAACGGTTTCCGCTTTCTTTTCATCCGCCGTGAGATCAAACAACTTGATCGAAGGTTCACCGTCAGCCGGTCGTTCGCCGAACAGCAGCTGATTTTTGTCATTGACGGCGAGATTACTGAAATTGCCTGAGCCAACGGGAATTTGAAACGCGCGATTGGCGATACCTTCGAAATCAATGTTCAGCGGTTTGGCTTTCTTTTTATCGTCATCGCTTTTGTCGGTCTCCTCAGATTTCTTGCTTTCGTCTTTTGTTTGATCCGCGTCGTCTGTTTCTTCACTGGCGTCCCCTTGGTCTGCGGGCTTGGCCTTGTCTGATTTTGAGTCGCTTGGGCTGTCTTGATTTTCGGATTTTTCATCATCCGATTGGTTTGGCTTGGCCGCGTCGTCGCCAGCATCCTCGGCTGTTTCGGTTTCCCATTCGACTTCGTCAACTTTCGGCAACATTGGATGCTTAAAGTCTGCCTGCAGCGGCAATGCCATGATCACATCCGTATTGGGATAAATGAAGGTCGTGCCGACATCATCATAGCGTGGGGAATTAAACGCCCGATTGCTGTGAAAGTAGATGTAGTTTCCCTTGGCGTCAAAAATTGGATCCTGGTCATTGAAAAATCCATGGGTCACCTGACGACGGGTACCATCGGACAGTCGATAGACCCAGATACTGCTACTGGAAACCCGTGAGTCCGCAGTTCGGGCGTAGCAAATCCAATCCGAATCGTGCGACCAGCCGACTTCGAGCCGATTGGCAAATGGATCGGTATCAACCAATTTGGATTCGCCACCTTCGAGCGAATAGACGAATAACTCTCCCGCCTTGTTGGTGTACGCAATGTGTTTTGAGTCGGGCGACCAGCTGTCGAGATAACGAAAGGAATCCCCGTCACGGGTCAATTGCCTGGTTTCGCCACGGCCATCCGACTGGGTCACAAACAACTCGTACTCGCCGGTTTGGTCGGACAGATAGGCAATCCAGCGACCATCAGGACTCCAGATCGGATCCCGCTCGGCAACCCCGTCCGTTGACGTCAGATTTCTGGGTGGACCATTCTTGACGGGGACCGTCCAGATATCGCCGCGGGCTTCAAACACAACACGCTTGCCGGTTTTCGAAATGTCGCCTGACGAAATGGATTCGGCAACGTCGATTTTGTTCGGTCGAATGGTGGGTCGATCGCCTGGAATGGTAACCTTGACCGCCTTCGACTTGCTGGTCGCAAGATCCAACAGGTACAGACTGGAACCGTTTGAAAAAACGATTTCCCCCTGACCCTTTAAACCCGGACCAATCGCCGGCCACTTACAATCGAAGTCATCAAATTTGGTAATCTGTTTCCGTTCCCCCGATTTGACATCGTAGGCCCAAATGTTCAGGCGGGCTCGAATCGCCGGCATCCGAAAGATAGTAAACCGTTTCACCGTGCCACATCGGGAAACTGTCGGTGCCTTCGAAATCGGTAATCTGCTTGGACGTTTTGTCCTTCAGGTTGAACAACCAGATGTCCGATGCCATCCCTCCGCGATAACGCTTCCAAGTGCGGGTATCTCGCGAATGGGGCGTGTAGGCCAGCCATTTTTTGTCGGCACTGATCGTGCCGTTGGTTCCGTATGGCACCGCCAGTTGCTGAGGCAGCGGTTTGGCATCGGAAATCGTGAACAGTTGCGAAACGCGGGACAGCCCGGAAAAACCGTTACTGGAAAATAACAGGCTCTTTCCATCGGGCGTCCAATCGCAGAGCACTTCCGAGGCCGGATGGTACGTCTTTCTTTGAGCAATACCACCGGTGACCGGGATCGTATACAGATCGGTACCACCCTCGTAGTTACCCATAAACGCAATCTGCTTTCCATCCGGGCTGAAGCGGGCCATCCGCTCTGCGCCCTCCGGGCTGGCCAGCGGCATGGCTGTGCCCCCATCGCGATCGACGATCCAGAGATCGTTGGCATACGCAAATACGATTTTGTCCTTGCTAACATCGGGATATCGCATCATCCCGCCCGAGGGAACCGTCTGAGCCGTGGAGGCCCCACAAACGCAAATCAAGCAGATCACGGCAAATGGTTTGGTCAGATAATTCATAGTTGTTTGAGTCAAAATGGCGTAATGATTTGGGAGAAATGTTTCCAAGCGACCGTCAAATTAAAAGGCTGTGATAAACGGGCTCTTTTCACGGTTCTCGCGACTTCAGACGAAGCGCAGAAGCATAGGTTAATCCACCGGCGGCGCGAAATCAGTTAGGTAGGCCATACAGACCCTGGATTTTTCCAAACCGATTCGAAGTCAAACTCGCTGCGTGAATTTGTCGCACAAGCGTGAAAATGACCGAATTTCCGAACGGATACGAATTCACCCGAAAAACAGCGTTTTTTAAGGCGATTCATCATCCGCCGCGTCGCGATCCACCGGAATTCGATGCCTAATTGGCGTTCCGGCAAAGCAGAATGCGAATTAAACTACAGCAAAACACCGTTTATACTTTGAATCGAATCAAATTCGATTGAATTCAGGATCATTTTTCATGGCAACCGACGTCAAAAACGACAGCACACGCACCAAGGGTGTTCAAGCGGATCAGAAACTCAGCGGCGTGGACGAAATCGCCAAAGATATCCATGTCGAAACGGAACAACTGAAAAGCCGCAAAGAACAGCGGTTGCCGCGCCCTGAAGGTGTGAACCAGAAGAGCCGGATTCTCTGGGAATACGTGATCCCGGTCATCGTATTTCACTTGATGATTCCGCTGGCGTTCACCAGTTACTTTTTTAGCTGGTGGGGCGTGCTGTTTTTGCCGATCGGAAATTACATCTTCACATCAATGGGAATCGGTGCTGGCTACCACCGATTGTTGACGCACCGCGGGTTCGAATGCCCGAAGTGGTTTGAGTACATGTTGACCACGTTGGGTGTTTGCAGTTTCCAGGATTCGCCCGCACGATGGGTGCTGGTTCATCGCGTTCATCACCAACATTCGGATCACCAACCCGATCCGCACACACCTCGGGTCAGCGCGTTTTGGTCTCACATGGGCTGGCTGTTTATCGACAACCAGGGACTTGAGCACGGTTTCGGCCTATGACAGGTACTGCCGGGATCTGATGCGAGACAACTATTACCTGTGGTTGCAACGGGGTTTGAACTGGGTTTGGGTCTACGCGGTTCACTCTTGGCGTTTCTGGCGCTGGGTATCGGGTTGGCTTATCTGCTGACTGGAGCCGGGTGGTCGTTTGCAGTTCACGGCGCAGTTTTTCTTTTGGACGCGTCATCATGCGGACCGTTTACACCTGGCATGTCACTTGGGCTATCAATTCGGCGGCCCATCTGTGGGGCTATCGAAATTACGAGACACGGGAGGACAGCCGCAACAATTGGCTGTTTGCCTTGCTGACCAACGGCGAAGGCTGGCACAACAACCACCATGCCGATCCTCGCTCGGCCCAGCACGGACACCACTGGTGGGAATTTGATGTGACCTACATCTCCCTGAGCTTCCTGCAGAAAATGGGCCTGATCAAGAACCTGGTAGGACCCAACGAATCGGCATTGGAACGAAAGGCGTTATAGTTCGCTTCCGCTGGGCTGACCTCGATCTGGGTTGGTTCAACGAGCTGGACGTTGCTGCCAGCGATCGCGCAATTCAGAGTCCGTGCCGAAATGCGATTCACCGGACGTCGTGAGATCGTCACCTCCACCCATCGCGATCAAAGATTGAAAGAAATGCCTTGGGCCAGCGGCAACTCTCGTGAGTAGTTGATCGTGTTGGTTGCCCGACGCATGTACGCTTTCCAGGCATCCGAACCCGATTCCCGACCGCCACCGGTTTCTTTTTCACCGCCAAACGCGCCGCCGATTTCCGCACCACTGGTTCCGATGTTGACATTGGCGATTCCGCAGTCCGAACCCGCGGGCGAGCAAAACAACTCGGCTTCTCGCACGTCGGTGGTGAAGATCGAACTGGAAAGTCCCTGGGAAACTGAGTTTTGGATTGCGATCGCCTGCTCAAAATCCTGGTAGCGATGCACATACGTAATCGGTGCGAACGTTTCCTGTTGCACGAATTGCCGCATCGGCATCAATTTCAACCAACGCGGGATGGACGTAAAAGGCATCCTCGGACATTCCGTTGGTGAAACGCTCGCCTCCGTGAATCCTCCCGCCCTCAGCTTTCGCCGTGTCCAAGGCGGCTCGCATCTTGTCAAACGCCGTCTTGTCGATTAAGGGTCCCACGAGCGTCGAGGATTCCAAGGGATTTCCAATCCGAATCTGCTGGTAAGCACCGAATAATTTTTCCAGCAATCGGTCATAAACCGATTCATGCACAATCAGCCGACGAAGCGAGGTGCAGCGCTGGCCACACGTTCCGACGGCTCCGAATACGATGCCGGGGACGGCCAACGCCAGATCCGCACTTGGCGCTACGATCGCCGCATTGTTTCCCCCAATTCCAGCAGCTGCCTTCCCAGTCGTGCGGCCACGGTTTGGGCCACGCTTTTGCCCATCCGAGTCGAACCGGTGGCAGAAATCAGCGGGAGCCCCGGGTGGGCTGCCAAGGCCTGCCCGACATCCGCGCCTCCGACAATCAGCTGCAATAAATCGGGGCTGGCATGATCAAACTGGGAAATCACTTTCTGCGCAATCGCGTGGCAGGCGATCGCAGTCAACGGCGTTTTCTCCGATGGTTTCCAGATGACCGGATTCCCGCAGACCAAAGCCACCATTGCGTTCCAGGCCCAAACGGCGACCGGGAAATTAAACGCACTGATCACGCCGATCGGACCTAGTGGATGCCATTGTTCGGTCATCCGATGCAACGGTCTTTCGCTTTTAATCGTCAGTCCATACAACTGCCGGCTCAGCCCCAATGCGAAATCACAAATGTCGATCATCTCCTGAACTTCACCCAACGCCTCCTGATAAATTTTCCCACATTCCAGTGAGACCAGGTAAGCCAATTCAGATTTGGTCCGGCGCAATTCTTCGCCGATCAAACGGACCAACTGGCCTCGCAGCGGAGCCGGCACGATTCGCCATTGCTGGAAAGCGACAGCCGTTCGCTGCACCGCGTTCTCAACATCGTTGGGCGTCGCCATGGAGAACTGGGCAATCGCTTCACCATTGATGGGCGTGCAAACCGTTAGCGAGTCTCCGCTACCTGACCGCCAATCGGCTCCCAAGCCAATCGCGGTCGGCTTGGGCGGAACCCCAAGCTGGCTCAAAAATTCAAAGGCACGCGCGGATAAATCACTGGTTGTTTCAATTGTCATGACAACTCATTCAACATCAAACGTCGTAAAAACAGGATCGCAGCGGCGGCGATCAACCTGCAAGCGACCTCGCAACCGCGATCAAGGCCCAACTTCGATTTTTCGCGGGTCCGTTTTCAGGATAATATCGCTGACACCGGTCTGGTTGAATCCTTTAAAACCTTCGTTGCGTTCAAGGATTTCCAGGTGCGACCCAATCGAGCCATTGGCGATAAATTTGTCGGCCTGTTCCTGACTGAGATAGCCTTTTTCAACAGCCTGTTGAGCCCGCGCTGGCCGCACTGGCCAGATTTCGCCGGTTGTAAATGCTTGTCGCAGATAACCGAAATCGGTGAAGGGCGCCATACTGGTGACTCCCACGTCCTGCAACTGTTGTCGGGCGGCGTCAAAATCGAAGGTACATTCCAGATGGTGCATCCCCGCCTGCAGGAATGCTTCGCCGTGCAACTGACACCACAAACCAACGGTTCCCAGTTCGGACTGCGGCTGCAACCCATCGGTGCGCAAAATCGCCAGCCAGTTCTTCGGGAGTCAAGTCAACATCGGCGAAGATCACAATCCCGCAGGCAGGCTGTTCGAGTACCTGGGCGCCCCAACCAGCTTGGCTGCCGGCATAAAACCTTTCGCGACAATGAAAACCCAGTAACTCAAAGACCTTGATCAAATCGGCAAAACTCGTCCGACTACTGCGGTAGGTGTGATGGTCGTGATTGGCCCATCCCAATCCCAAACGGTCCTGACGTCCTTTCTGAACTCGGGCCGCCCCGTTTCTCCGCTGCCAATAATCGCGTTCGGCCGCAAAAAACAGATCGCAGGTCCAGTTGACGCCAAGATCCGCGATCGCGGCACGGATCAAAGTGGACGCCAACTCAAAACCGGTATGGTCATCTGCGTGATCACGCTCTCGCAATTTGAAGGCTTCGAAATGGTCGATCGCTGCAAGACGCAAATTACGGTTTGATTCCGGAACCGTCCAACCAGTGTATCCGTGCCGCTCACAGATCCAAAACTCGCATCCACTTTCCTTACAGACGAGGGCCCTCCGGAAAGGCGAACTCTTTGTCCTTCCAATGGCGTACCTGTCAGGCCGTGCGAAACACAGAAATCATCGACCGCCTCAACGGCGATCGCCAGTCTCCTGATTTCGGCCGGCTGCACGCAAATCGGAACAAACAAGCCGCCGTGATGGACGTACCAGGATCCGTGTTCATCTTCAAAATCCAGCTCGTACCCGAATTCCTTCAACTGGGATGCGAACGGACGATCGTTCAGTTGCGTATCCCGACCAACGGCGATGTGGTCGACCCAGTCAAAAAATCGAGTACCTGTTTCCGCGAGCATCCGGTTTCGCAACTCCGACGCAAAATCGCAATCCTCGCAAAAATCGTCGACCAGTTGGCGAAACATCTGATCCGCGTCGGGCTGGCATTCCCAATGAAAGTCTTGATTCAGTTGCTTGGAAAGATTGGTCGGGGGATTGGAAGATGTCGTCATCGGACTGCTCATAAATCGATGGTTTCGTGACAATGGAAAGCTCAAAGAACTTCCGTTGGATCAAAGGAACGTGTGGCAACGCCACGATTTCATCAGTATCCCCAAACGGAAGCTGATAGGGAAGTATCAGTAAACTTCTGCCCTGAATCATGTCGGCCTGGCATGCGCTGGATGTGCCGGGGTCGTCATCCAAGACTCCAACCTTCGGCTCGCGGGCATTTTCCCCGATCTCCCAGCCAACCGCGAATTTTTGGCGGGTTCCCAACCAAACCACGGGTCAGCAGCCCATTTATTCCTTCAAGCCGTCAAAACCAATCGCCCCGAAAGTCAAAAAGAACGGCGATTTGCAGAGGGTTTTTGCGAGTTTGGCGACAAAACGTAGGCTTTTTTGGTTGGCCAGATTATCCAACGAATTTTGATTCATCTATCCCAATTCAAGAAAATGCAAACCTACGAAGAAATCAAACGGCAACTGATGGACGAGGCCGCTGCGTCGGCCACACCGAAAGCCACGGTCCTCGAAAAACCAAAACAAGAACCAAAGCCTCTCCAGGAATCCGATCAATCCGCAACCGGGCAAGCGGAATCGCACCTGCCGCCAGCGGGATCGAATGCCGCGACCGCCCAAACTGTCAACAAACCAATGATGATCGTGTTGCTGGTCGGCGCGTTTCTGGCCACCGTAACCTGCGTCGTGATGCTCATGACGATGGATCTGAACTGAGCCGCGGATCGAACAGATCGAAAACGCGTGCCAAGGCCAACAACTCGCACAACACGTTTGTTCCAATGGCTTCCTTGCAAACGATAGGCCAAGGCCGCCAAATGCGATCTGCATCCAGCCCATGTTCTGCTGGGCTGGGCAATTAAGCATCCTGCGGCAAATTGACTTGGACCAGGGTTTCTCGGAAACCAAGCCCACGTGGCCCGCGCGTGCGTTACGTCGCGGTATTGAACTGGTAAACTATCCTGTTGTTCCAACGACAGGATTCTTTTATGCCCCATCTCATCGGCACGGATGAAGCCGGTTATGGCCCAAACCTCGGACCATTGACGATTACCGGCACACTCTGGGACGTCCCGCATTCAGATCCGGATTTGTATCGGCTGCTGGCTGGCACCGTCACCAATTCGCGAGCCAACGATTCCGGAAAACTGTTCGTTGCCGATTCCAAGAAAGTCTTCGGTGGCTCGAAAAAACTGCTCGATCTCGAGACTTACGTCCTGGCGATTTTGTACTCCGTTGTTCGCGAGGTTCCCAAGGACTGGCGTGAATTGGTCGACATGGTTTGCGACTCTCGTTCAGCAGATTCCCTTTCCAATCAAAAGTGGTTGGGCGACGCGCAACTCCCTTTGCCGTTGTTCGCGGACATCCAACAAATCCGCAGTCTTGGTAACCAGTTTTCCATTTGCTGCGAACAGCATCGCGTTCGATTAAAGACAATTCGTTGTGCAACTGTTTTCGCACCAGAGTTCAATCAAGGAATTGAAGATGCCGGCAACAAGGCCACCCTGTTATCGTCGATGACCTTGCAGACCGTGCGCAAGCTGTTGGATCTGACCCACGAAGACGTAGTCGTCGGCTGCGACAAACACGGCGGTCGAAGTAAGTATGCCGGTCTGATCCAGGAATTCGTGACCGAAGAGTATGTGTTCGTCCGCCTTGAACAACTGGAATCAAGCGAGTACCAGTTCGACGAAGCGAATCGTAAGATCGACCTCCGGTTTCAGGCCAGGGGGGAGTCGTTTCTCCCGACGGTGCTTGCGTCAATGGTGTCCAAATACGTCCGCGAAATATTCATGGAACTGTGGAATGATTTCTGGAAGGTCGAGATCCCCGGAATCAAACCGACCCAAGGCTATCCTCTGGATGCCAAACGTTTTAAGCGGCAAATCGCGACGAAACAGGTCGAGTTGGGGATTTCCGACCGTTCCATCTGGCGGAACAAATAACGTGAGATCTGCGTTAGGTTTGTCGTTTGTCTCGCTGTCGATTATCCTTGTCCCAGTCGAACACCGATCATAATTTCTTGAACATATTGGAACCCATGAAGAATTCGATATTCCTGATCGCCGGATGGTTGGCGTTTTGCTGCTGCGTTCCCGTCGTCGGCGAAACCCCCTCAACGAGGAACCGGCCAAACATCGTTTTTATTTTCTCCGATGACCACGCCCCGCATGCGATTGGTGCCTACGAAGGCTGGCTGAAATCGGTCAATCCCACACCCAACATCGATCAACTCGCTCGCCAGGGCATGTTGTTCAAAAACAGTTTCTGCACCAACTCGATTTGCGGCCCCAGCCGAGCCGTGATTCAGACCGGGAAACACAGCCACATGAATGGCTTCATGAACAACGGCAATGATTTCGACGGCTCCCAACAGACGTTTCCCAAACTGTTGCGAAAAGCCGGCTACCAAACCGCGATGATCGGTAAATGGCACCTAAAGTCCAATCCTCAGGGGTTCGATTACTGGGACATCCTTCCCGGGCAAGGCGAGTACTACAACCCCCGACTGATCTCGCAGTCCGGCAGACGAACGGTCGAAGGCTACTGCACCGACATTGTCACCGACCTGGCTCTCGATTGGCTGAAACAGGATCGCGACATGGACAAACCATTCATGTTGATGTGCCAGCACAAAGCCCCACACCGCTGCTGGATGCCCGCGTTACGTCACCTCGACCTGTACAACGATATCGAGATTCCCTACCCCGATACGCTGTTCGATGACTACAAAGACAACGCGCCGCGCGGCTCGAAATCAGGAACTGGAAATCGACCGCCACATGCACATCGTTTACGACCTGTTCACCACGCCGCCTGAAGGCTGGGAGGGCGATTCGGAGTTGGCGACCGACAAATCCGGTTTCAAGAATCTGGCCAGAATGACGCCCGAGCAGCGCGCCGCTTGGGATGCAGGTTACCGGGCGGAAAACGAGGCCTTTGCGAAAGCTAATTTGACGGGCAAGGAACTCGTCAAATGGAAGTACCAACGTTACGCCAAAAACTACTTGCGTTGCGTAAAAGGCGTTGACGAAAGCGTCGGCAAGATCATGGATTACCTAAAAGAAAGCGGCCTCGATGAGAATACGATCGTGATTTATTCGTCCGACCAGGGCTTCTACATTGGCGACCACGGCTGGTATGACAAACGTTGGATGTACGAAGAATCACTCAAGATGCCGTTAATCGTGAAATGGCCAGGCGTGACCCAACCGGGATCGGTTGATACGCATTTGGTGCAAAACCTTGACTACGCGGAGACTTTCCTCGACATCGCCGGTGCGCCAATCCCGTCGGACATGCAAGGGCGTTCGCTGGTTCCTCTGCTCAAAGGCCAACAGGTCGATGACTGGCGAAAATCGATTTACTACCACTACTACGAGTATCCCAGCGTTCACATGGTTCCGCGGCACAACGGTGTTCGTACCGATCGCTACAAATTGATGCAGTTTTACGAATTTGGCGAATGGGAGTTTTACGATCTGGAAACAGACCCGGATGAGAAAACAAACGTCTATCACGATCCGGAATACCAGGATGAAATCGCGATGCTGAAGTCAGAGCTCAAAAGTCTGCAAGGACGCTATGGCGATAATACGGTGACCGAGATACGCCCCCAGGAATGGCGAGACAAGTATCGCAAATTCAAATAGGGCTTGCTGCCAACAGGAAGCGATGAATATTCAACCCAAATTCCGAAAGCAGACAGCAGTGATACAGCCCTCGATGGGTTGGCTTAGGGAACTGGGCTGGTAACGACCGGCTCTTTCGTTGGTCGTATTTAACGTGACAATCTGTTTGCAACCGTGGAAGTGCAGGCCGTTGCCTGGGCTGCGTGTTAGCCATTCGACTGTACGGTAGGCATCCAACCAAAGGAATCAAGAAAATCAACGGCCTGCGGCAGCCATTGGGGCATGGTCTGGATTGCAAAAAACACTCCGATCATCACGGCGATGGTGAATGCTAACCTGCCAAACGAACGGACAGCTTGTCGGTTGCGTTCGCGTCGGATCTCGCCCTGCTCTTGCTTGATGAGTGCGTTCCAGTATTTTGCGGTTACGAGTTGTTGGCTGGACATGGCTTTGGTTTCCTAAATGGATGAGAGGATGGATTTGAAATTGGTTATGTGGGGAAGCGTCAAAACCTCAACAGATGAATCTGTGTTACGAATGACGTAAGAAACCCTGAAGGGGCCTTAAGTTTTGATCGGATTTTGATCGGCTGTTATTTTTCCAACACCGAATACATCTGCGATCCGGAATTCGAAGGCGGAATCAAAACACTTTCCGGAGCCCTTAATTCGGGAGCGGATGGACGATAACGGGTGGGCGTAGGAACCGGTTGATCGATCCGAGATGGGACCGGTTTTTGAATCTCGGTCGGCGGTGCTGCCGGCGTCGGCGACGGTCCGAAATCCGGACGGAATGCATTCGGGGCCGGCATCATGGGTTGCTGTTGATAAACAGGGGATTGACCGTACGGGTACCCCGGCTGAACTTGACGGTAGCTAGGAGCAGACATCGGAACGGCCTGGTAGGTTGCCGGTGCGATATAGGGAGCGGGCTCAATGAACTGCTGGGGGGCAATGATTCCCTGGGAATGAATGCCGCGGAGCGTTCCAGGAGCGATGTCGATTCCAAATCCGTTGGAGGCAAAGGTCAATCCAACACCGGCGGGCGATAACGAAATACCGGTGAAGCTTCTTCCGCGGTGTTTATTGCCACGGTGTTTGTCGTCCGCAGAGACAGTGGCGCTCAACAGTGCCGCACAAATGCCGACGCTAAATATCTGAGCGAACTTCTGGGTCATTCTAGGCTTCATCACTTCGCGCTCCTGGGTTTCCGTTGTTTGACGAAGGTTTGCTAATGCAAGCCCTATACCAAACTGAGAATCACGCGAAAACCCGATCAGGACGCGGTTTTTGTTGACTCGATGATGCCTTTCCGCAACCGCTGACATGGCCGGCGTTGCCAAACGTCAACCTGCGGGTTTTTTGCCACATTAGGCTGATGCTGCTAAGCCGTTTCCTCAACGATCGCTACCGACCGGCACGTCAGAAACCCCAGCTGGTTTCGGCGGTTCGACCTCGACGGGTCCCTCCAGTGGTACATCCTTGCCAAAAACTGCCTGCAATTGCCCGATCACGACATCATCCGGATTGAGCTTGCTGGCCTCGACAAAATCCTTGGTCGCGGCATCGGGATAGCCCAACGCACCATATTGGTAGCCCCGCAACAAACGAGCGTCCGCATCGAACCTCGATTTGGCGATTCGATCCGAGAGTGCATTCGTCTGGGTCACGTAGTCATTTTGACCGTAGAAGTTGCGAAAATTCTGCACGACGTAGCCCCATTGCTCAGGCGGCAACAACTGGGTGGCAGCCTCCAACTGATCCACGGCCAGTTCATATTGGCCGATGGCAAATTTTGTTTGTGACCCAAACAGATACAGATAGCCCGTTGTTGAATCCAAATCGAGCGCTTGATCGACCAATCGCGACGCTTCTTCGTAGCGACCCTCGCGAAACGCCTGCTCGGCGGCCGCCTGGAAGCGATCGGCCTCTGGAGATGCGGTCCGAATCATGGGCGTAACAACCGTCGAACCGATTACATCGGTCGCCGGCGGTGGATAGCCCGCCACGACTTCACCGGTGGAAAGCAAATCATGAGCCGCAAGAACATCGGTATAGGAAGAGTAGGGGACGGTCGTGTCCACTGGATAGCCCGCAGTTCCATATGGATCGTACGGAATGCCGTACGATCCACCGTAGTAATAGGTCGAACTCGGCACGCGATAATAATCGGCGTACCCGTAATTGGGCGGGTAGTATCGCGCCGTTCCGATACTCAACCCGAAGCCGTTGTTGTAGTAGGAATACCCAAGTCCATAGGGTGAGATGTTCAAGTAATTGAAGCCGCCGTAGTTCGCACGGTATCGGTTTCCATAGTTTTTGTTTCCACCATAATGGGAATCGGCGTGGAACTGATTGTAGTGCGGTTGTGTATAGCCCGACCGGCCATCATGCCCCTGATGTTGGTTGTAAGAACCACGATGCTGGTTGGAGCTGGCACCTGAATTGCCCGATGGTGTGTACTTGGGAAAACTGGGGCCGGACGAAGCTTTCGAACCTCCGCCGCCACGCGACATTCCACCACCACCGCCCTTGGACATCCCACCTCCCTTGGATGCGCCACCGCCGCCACGAGATTTCCCTTGTGGCATCGCGTGTGATACTTCGGTACCGGCCAAGAGCATCAACGCGACCGCCAGGACAACTAAGATTCGATTCGAGTTCATGGAGACATCCAGATCAATTATTTGTTTGCGTTCACACCCTTTATTTTAACCCATCTGAGTCGAAAAACTCGAAGACAATCGTTACCACGAACAAATTTCGTCAATCGAACGAGACACCTGGTTGGGACATCCTTGATTTACGGCGAATCCCAACCGACGGCGAGCCCATCCTCTTGGCCAACGGCTGATTCTCATCCGGCAACTGCAACTCCCCAACCTCCGCCCGCCCCATCGTTATCGGCGGATCAATTTCTTGATGGCATCCCAGTCACGGGTATTCGCCACATCTTGGGCGGTTAAGCATCCTCGTCGCGCCTGTTTAATCCCGTATCGCATATCGTCCAGGCCCCGGGTCCGATGGGCGTCGGTATTAATCACGATCGGAATTCCCATGCTCTTCGCTTTCAATAACAACGCGTCATTTAAATCCAGGCGGACCGGATTCGCGTTTAACTCAAGCAATTTTCCCTGCTCCTTGGCCGCCTGCATCACGGCATCCATATCCACGTCGTAGGGTTCCCGCTTGTTCAACAATCGCCCGGTCGGATGGGCAATCAGACTGACATGAGGGTTTTCGATCGCACCAACAATTCGATCGGTGATTTGTTGTCGCGGCTGATTCTGACCGTAGTGGACACTCGCAATCACAAAATCGGCCTTTGCCAATACCGAATCTGGCAAATCCAGATCGCCATTCTCGAGGATGTCGCACTCAATCCCTTTTAGGATCAAAAAATCATCTTTGGATTTTCTGTTGATCTTGTCGATTTGCTTCCACTGCTCAAGCGCCCGGTCTCCGTCCATTCCATTGGCCATAGTGACACGCTTGGAATGATCGGTGATCGCGATGAATTTTAATCCGCGATCTCGCGCCGCGTCCGCCATCTCTTCAATCGAAGCTTTCCCATCGGTCGCCGTGGTGTGCATGTGCAAATCACCGACTATGTCATCCAATTCAATCAGCTTGGGCAGTTTCTTCTGTTCCGCCCATTCAAACTCGCGGCGGGCTTCACGAATCTCCGGTTCGAAATAAGGCAGCCCCAACGCTTTGTAAACCTGTTTTTCAGTTTTCCCGGCGATCCATTTCTGTTCTTTGCCTTCGACTGCGTAAACGCCCCACTCGTTGACGCGCAAGCCCATTTGTTTTGCGCGGCCGCGGACAACCACGTTGTGCTCTTTTGAACCCGTAAAATACTGCAACGCTGCTCCGAACGATTCCTCGGGCACGACACGAAGGTCAACCTGAAATTCATCTTCCAGGCGAACCGACATTTTGGTGTCGCCACGGACAATCACCGAAGTCAACTCATCGAAGGATTCCAGCTGATCCATGACCTTCCCGGCATCGGTAGAAGTGACCAGCATGTCCAAGTCCCCAACGGTTTCTTTGCCGCGACGATAACTGCCGGCAAACTCCAACTGCTTGATCTGTTTACATTTAAGCATGTGCTCGCGTAACCGCGAGGCAAGCTTATCGGCGGTTGCCCAGAGAATCCGCTGGTTGGAGGCTGCCGCGATTTCGATACCTTCGAGGATCGCCTGCTCCGTTTTCGCCCCGAAACCGGCTAGATTTTGGACCTCGCCCGCTTCGCAAGCCGCTTTCAGTTGAGCCAGCGATTCGATCCCCAACTCGTTGAATACGGCCGCAGCTTTTTTGGGTCCCATTTTCGGAATGTTCAACAGATCCAAAACAGTTTTGGGGACCTCCTCGAGAATCTCGTCAAGCTGCTGTAGTTTTCCTGTTTCAACCAGCTCGTGGCATTTTTCCGAAACGCCTTTACCGATTCCGTCCAGCTTGGTCAGATCCTCTCCGTTTTCAATCATCGATTCCACGGAATCCGGCAGCTCTTTGATCACCCGCGCCCATTTCGATACGCCCGCAGTCGAAACGCATTGGCACCGGTGAATTCCAATAGATCGGCAAGTTGGTTGAGCGTTTTGGCAATTTTGTCGTTGGTCATTGGACTGGTTTAAGAAATCAGGTCACGGACAGGAACGCGGGAAGATTGAAATGATTTGCCGATTCTAACGGATCCGGTGGCGCCGCTGTACTCGGTCACCACGTCGTGTTGCCCGTTTCCAGAGAAACAACCACAATGGTCGACTCCATGCATCGCTGATTTGGAAAATCAATCAACGAAACATTACGCAATTCAAGATCCGCGTGACAAGGCAACGTCGGCGATTGGTCCCGACAACGGCGGCTCTGACTCGAACTTCATTGAACTTTCAGTGCCTGAAAACGAAACCCTGAACCCTGAAAACTGAACCCTGAAAACTGAACCCTGAAAATTAACCCATGTTTCGATACGCGATCACGATTTTTCTGAGTGCCTTCCTGCTGTTCCAGGTTCAGCCAATGATCGCGCGGTTCATTTTGCCCTGGTTCGGCGGGACGGCAGGCGTTTGGACAACATGCATGATGTTTTTCCAGCTCACGCTGTTGCTGGGCTACGCTTACGCCCACGTCTTGCGAGCCAGTTTTTCACCCCGGGTGGCTTGGCTGGTGCACGTCGTCCTGTTGGGCACTGCGGCCTGCTTCGCCCAAATCGTCCCTTCCATTTCGCTGCAACCCGACGGGGATGAAAACCTGACCGTTGCGATCATCACCGTGTTGACGCTGACGATCGGACTGCCATTTTTTGTGTTGTCGACGACCGGGCCGTTGATTCAGGCTTGGCAAAGCACGTCGCACCCTAGCCGTTCGCCGTATCGGCTGTACGCGCCTGTCCAACCTGGGCTCGATGTTGGCATTATTGACCTACCCCTTCCTGATCGAACGCTTCCTGCCATTGGAACAACAGGCCCATATCTGGTCGATCGGGTTCCTGGCGTTCACTTTTTTTTGCTGCTGGAGCGGATGGCAAACGATCCGTTCTACGAATTGGGCGGGGGATCGGCTCAAACGCCATCCAACCAAACAACCGTTGGGTGTCCAAGAGAACGTCCAATCCGAGCCCGATGGTCAGGCGGAAGAGCAACCCATTGGATTTGTGCTACCCGTTGTGTGGATTTTGTTGGCAATGGCAGCTTCGGTAATGCTGTTGGCGACCACGAATTTGATGTGCCAGGAAGTCGCCTCGGTACCGTTCCTGTGGATTTTGCCGTTAAGCCTCTATCTATTGTCGTTCATCATCTGCTTTGACCGACCGGGGGTCTATAAACGCAAGTATTTTACCCCGCTGTTGGTCGTGACGGTGTTCGTATCCGTCGCGCTGGTGCATTTGAACGTCTTGGCGGGGCTGTTGTTGCAAGTCGCCGGTCTGGCAGCCGTTTGTTTCGCATCCAGCATGACATGTCACGGAGAACTGGAGCGGCTCAAACCATCTCCCCGACATCTGACCCTGTATTATTTGTTTGTGGCCGTGGGGGGATCGCTGGGTGGGATTTTCGTTGCCGTCGTGGCTCCGCATTTGTTTACTGGATTTCTTGAGTTTCATTTCGCGCTGCTGATTTCGCTGTTGGTGCCTTTGGCGATCATGTACCGCGAGTTGGTCAACGGGAAAGTCTCCAAGTCTTTGGCCTGGTCGATGGGGGCCACCACGATGCTGGCGGTCACCTTCGTCGTCTGCAGCCTGATGTATTTCCTCGACCCCAGCTATCACCCCGAGACGGTCTACCAGGCTCGCAATGAATATGGCCTGGTATCGGTTGAAGAAAGGGCCATCCCGGGCGTTGCCACCTACCGCGTTTTCGTCAATGGCCGGATCGAGCATGGCGGGCAGTATGTCGATCCGGAACGGGCATTTCAGCACTCGGCGTACTACATTCCCGGCAGCGGTGTTTCCGTCGCGTTCGAAAGCATGCGTGCCTACCGACGCGAGGCCGGCCAGAGTTCGCAACTGAACGTCGGCATCCTGGGACTGGGCGCCGGTGGCATGATGACTTGGGCCGAACCAGGGGACCAGTTTGTCTTTTACGAAATCAATCCACTGGTCGAAAAAATTGCTCGCGAGTATTTCACATACATCAGCGAGGGTGCCGCGGATACCAAGGTGGTACTCGGTGATGGTCGGGTCCAGTTGCAACGCCGATCGCAGCAAAGCGAACCTGGGTTTGATTTATTGTTCATGGACGCCTTCGCCAGCGACTCGATTCCGATCCACTTGATCACCGACGAGTGCTTTGACGTCTACTGTCGAAACCTCGCCGAAGACGGGATTTTGATCGCCCATATTTCCAATCGCTTCGTTGATTTGCGGCCGGTCGTTTATCAAGCCGCCCAAGACCACGGTTTGACACCGATCCTGGTCGATTTTGAATCGAAAGACAAATTGATGAAAACACGGTGGGTGTTGATGACGAAAAACCAACGGATCATCGAATCCCCGATTGTCGCGAACAACCAGGACGACTGGCCGAGCGACCTGAAACCAGTTCGCTGGACGGACGATTACACGAGTTTGGCGGCATTGCTGGACTGGTCGGGCGGTATCGATTGGAAAAAACTAAATCAGATCAACGAAATGCGGCAAAAACGAAAATAGACTGATCCGCGATGTCGAAACAGAAACAGATCAAAATTTTTCGGGTTGAGAACGACGACGTGGTCTCCACCGACGACGTGGTCGCGACCGAAGAACCACTCGAAATCCGAATCCGCTTTGGTCCGGAGGGAGATCGCAAAACGCGAAGCCTGTCGGTGACGATGCGGACACCGGGCAACGATTTTGAATTGGCCGCCGGATTTTTGATTTCGGAAGGGATCATATCGAAACCGGCCGACATTATTGGACAGACACACGTCGGTCCGGTACCTGCCGGCCAACCACACGCCAACACGGTGGAAATCGAACTTAACCCGTCCGTGCAGTTTGAGTTGCAAAAACTTCAACGCCATTTTTACACGACGTCCAGTTGCGGAATCTGTGGTAAGGCATCGCTGGATGCGATCCGGGCGGACCATGTTTCTCCGCTCGGTTCCAATGCCAGAATTGCCAAACGCGTGATCCACAGCCTGCCAGCGGCGCTGCGCGAGCACCAATCGGTTTTTGACCAAACCGGTGGGCTGCATGCGGCTGGCTTGGCAACGCTCGATGGGAAAATCCTGGCCAGCCGCGAGGACATCGGGCGACACAATGCGGTTGATAAACTGATCGGTAGCCAGTTGTTAGTCGGTTCTTTTCCGCTCCCCAACAAGGTCTTGATTCTCAGTGGACGGGCCAGTTTCGAGTTAATGCAAAAATCCTTGCTCGCCTCGATCCCGATCGTCGTGGCCGTTGGCGCGCCGTCGAGCCTGGCCGTCGAATTGGCCAACGATTTCAAGCTTACGTTGGTCGGATTCACTTCGGCCAAACGATTCAATATCTATTCGGGGCGATCCCGAATCGTCTGAACGTTTAGGCATCCGGCGGGATTTCGTGGCTGGGCAAACAAGCCAAAACGGTCGAACGATCGACTTGACCAACCACCTGGCTCGGTGTCGGTGCAACGTTGCCGATTTCGTCTCACCCGGATTGCGTGAAAGTCGCTATAATAAGCGTGGACAATGAATTCTATTTTCACGCTGTGTAAAATGCTCAAACCAACCGCCCAACGCGAAAAAATCCTTGAATTACTCGAGCACGAAGGGGGCGTGACCGAAGCCTCCGTGCGTCACGTCCACGAGCAAACAGGGGTCCCGGAAGCCGACATCTGGGGCACGGGGATGTTCTACACCCTGATCAACAAACCGGGTAAAAGAGTCCGCGTTTGTGACGGCCTGACCTGTCAAATGGCCGGTGCGGATGAACTGGCGTCCCAACTGTCTGCCAAAGGCAAATCGGTCGAAAGGGTCAGCTGCCTGGCGCAATGCGATTTGGCTCCCGCTACGCTGGATGAAGATCTTGAACTGATCACTTACCACGGCAAGACCGCCGGCGTGACACCCGCCGACCCGGAACTGCCCATGAACTTGGCCGGCCCCGTCGATCCGTCCTACGCCAGCTTTTCGCGGGCCAAGAAAATGGGTGCCGTCGAGGTGATTGATCAGCTCGAAGCCTCCGGTCTGCAAGGCCGCGGTGGAGCCGGTTTCCCCGCCCATTTTAAATGGCGAGCCGTACGCTCGCAGCAGGAAACCGAGCGGTATGTGATCTGCAACGCTGACGAAGGCGAACCCGGAACATTCAAAGACCGCGAAATCATTCTACGTCAGCCCCACAAGATGCTCGAAGGGCTGGCCATCGCGGCTTGGGCGACCGGTGCCAATGACATTTATATTTACATCCGCGGTGAATTCACCAACGAGCGACGGGTCCTGGAGGAAGCGGTCAGAATCGCCGAAGAAAAAATCTCGCCGATCCGCATTCACATCGCCTACGGACACGGTGCCTACATCTGTGGCGAAGAAACAGCTTTGATCGAAGCCCTTGAAGGCAAACGAGGCATGCCCCGGCTGAAACCACCCTACCCCACGGAGTTCGGATTTCGTGGCAAACCCACGTTGATGCATAACGTCGAAACGGCTTGCTGTGTGCCCGCGATCGTTGATCGCGGCGGCGACTGGTTCAAAGATCTTGGCCGGACCGAACCGGGAACCAAGCTCTATTGTGTTTCCGGCCATGTCCATCGGCCCGGCGTTTACGAACTACCGCTCGGCGTTTGTCTCGATGAAATCGTCGCCGCGGCCGGTGGCTACGAGGGTACCCCAATGGCATTCAGTCCCGGGGGCGCGTCATCGGGTTTTCTGCCGATGACTTTCCGGGAGTTACCGCTGGACTACAAACAGCTCGCCGATGCCGGATCCATGCTGGGGAGTGCCGGCGTGGTCGTCCTGAATGATACGGTCGACATCGCTCAAGCCGTCGCTTGGCAACTGGTATTTTTCGAACGGGAAAGTTGCGGTCAATGTGCCCCGTGCCGAATTGGCACGCGCTATCTGCGCCGACAGGTCGACCAGTTTATTCAGTTGGGTAGCTCGTCGAGCAACGGCCATCCGGCCCCCCTCGAACACGCCGATGACGTGGCATGGGAGATGGAAGAGGGCTCGATTTGTGGTCTGGGAATGGTGGCTGCCAAACCCTTGGAATCCGCCAAACAGCACTTTCCTGAATCGTTCAAGTGATTGAGAGAATTCGATGAACTGGAAAAAATCAACCGACTTCGATTTCACCGTTGAATTAAACGGAACGACTTATCCGGCCAACGCTGGCGAAACCGTCGTCGATGTCGCACTCCGAAACGGGATCGAGATCCCGACACTCTGCCACGACCCTCGACTGGAACCGGCCGGCGCCTGTCGTGTCTGCCTGGTCGAAGTCGAAGGCCAACGTCGATTGCAACCCGGTTGTGCCTGGCGCGTGTCAGCCGGACATGAAAGTCACGACCGAATCGGAACGCATCGATCGACATCGCAAGATCCTGTACGGGATGTACATGGCCGATCACCAACTGGATGACGCCGGACTGCCGGTCGAAACCGGCAATACGAACCAGCTCCGCGAGTTGTGTCGAGGAAACCGAACCGCTTCAGCTTGAGCCGGTCGATGCCCCGCGCGCGGGCGAGACGGGGATTTCAATCCCTACATTGAATTCAATCCCGATCTCTGCATCCTGTGCGCCCGTTGCACGCGTTACTGCGATGAGGTCGAAGCGGTCAATGCGATCACGTTGTCCAATCGCGGATCGGAGACAACGATTGCGACCGTCGCCGACCACTCGCTGATCGATACGACCTGCGAATTGTGTGGGGTTGCATTGACACTTGCCCGACCGGGGCGTTGATCGAAAAGAAAGCCCCGAAAGACCTGGTAGCGTTGGGGACTCAGAACGACGCGGACAACCTGCAATTTTTGTGGCGTCGGCTGTCAGCTCGATTTGCACACGCACAACAATCGAGTCGTCAAAGTCACCAGCCCGCCACCGGGCGAGACGCTCAACGATGGAAATCTGTGCGTCAAAGGCCGATTTGCCTACGATTTTATTCATCACGAAGACCGTCTGACCGAACCGCTGATTCGAGGCGAAGACGGGGAATTGCATCCGGCGACCTGGGACGAGGCACTCCAGTTCGCCGCCGACGGGCTGAATCGGGTCAAAGAAAAATACGGGCCCGATTCACTTGGCTTCGTTTCGTCTTCACGCTGCACCGGTGAAGAAAACTACCTGATGCAAAAACTGTCGCGGGCGGCCTTCGGAACCAACAACATTCACCAATGTGCCGCCACGTGACATGCTCCTACCGTCGCCGGTCTGGTGACCATGTTTGGTGCAGGAGCAATGACCAATTCGATCGACGAGATTCGTGATACGGATCTGATGTTCGTGATCGGATCCAATACCAGTGAAGCCCATCCGATCATCGCGATGGAAATGAAACGGGCTCGACAAAAGGGCGCGAAACTGATCGTCGCCGATCCCCGCGAGATCTGGATGGCCGAGCAGGCCGACCTGCATTTGCAGCTTCGCCCGGGAACCGATGTCTGGCTGCTCTCCGCGATGGCCCATGTGATCGTCACGGAGGATTTGGTCGATCAGAGTTTCATTGACAAACACACCGAAGGTTTCGACGCGGTTCGCGAACGAGTCATGAATTATCCGCCAGAGGAAGCCGAAAAAATCACCGGAGTTCCCGCCGAGGATATTCGCACCGCGGCTCGGTGGTACGCGACGACAAAAAAGGCCGGCATTTACTACACGCTGGGCATTACCGAACACACCCACGGCACGGATAACGTTTATTCGCTGGCCAACCTGGTGTTGATGACCGGGCATCTTGGCGTTCGTTCCGCCGGGATGAACCCGCTCCGTGGCCAGAACAATGTCCAGGGAGCCAACGACGCCGGGGCGACTCCGATCTACTATCCCGGCTATCAACCGGTTACCGACGAAGCCGTCCGCCAGAAATTCGAACAGGCCTGGGGCGTTCCGCTTTCGCCGCATGATGGGCTGAACCTGAACGTGATGATGAAGGAACTGGCCAAAGGCAAAATGAAAGGCCTGTACGTGATGGGTGAAGATATCGTCATTTCCGAACCCAATGTCTCGCAGGTCGAGTTGGGGTTGAACCATTGCGAGTTCCTGGTTTGCCAGGAGATCTTTCACAACGTGACGACCCAGTTTGCGGATGTGGTTTTCCCGGCCAGTTGTTTTGCAGAAAAAGACGGCGTTTTCACCAACAGCGATCGCCGCGTGCAACGCGTCCGCAAAGCGATCGATCCTCCCGGGAATGCACGAGCGGACTGGAAAATCCTGTGTGATTTCGCCCGGGCGGCCGGTTATGACATGCCCGATTATGCCAGTCCCGCCGAGATCTACGACGAAATGGCCGCCTTGACTCCAAAGGTCGCCGGGATTTCCCATCGACGACTTGAGACGAACATCGAAGGCCTGCAGTGGCCGTGTACCGATGAACAACATCCCGGTACGCCGACCCTGCACCTGGATGGTCCGCTCAACGGCAAAGCCCAGTTCCAGGCGGTCGATTACCGACCCAGCGACGAATTTCCGGACAATGAGTATCCGCTGGTCCTGTCCACCGGACGTACGCTTTATCATTACAATGCTGCGACCCAGACCCGGCGAGACCCGGGCCCCGTGATCAAGCAACGGCAGAACTTCATCGAAATCCATCGTCGTGATGCAAAAAAACTTGGCATCACCCATGGAGAGATGGTCAAGGTCGTCTCGCGCCGAGGCGCCGTCGAAGCGGAAGTCTGGATCTCACCACGGGTCCGAAACGGCTGTATCTGGATGCCGATGCACTTCGCCGAATCACGGGCAAACCTGTTGACCAACGATGCCGGGGACAGTGTTACCGGCACTGGCGAATACAAGGTTTGCGCTGTGCGAGTCGAAAAGCTGAACTCACGGTAAACGCGCGGTTGCGATCACGGTCCACGGAAGATTGATCTGCAGGAACAGGCGAAGCAACCTGCCAGATCAGCTGGAGGTTTCCTGCTAAAACGCAAACCCGAATCGGAGCATGAATGCGTCCTTAAGCTCCAACGAATTCAAAGTGTTGGAACGGTAAACAATTTCACGATCGAAGACATAGCCCATATCAAGGAACCCGGTTGCCCGTCTCGGCCCCATCCACTCGATCCCGTAAAAAGCTCGAATGTCATTGATATCGGCTTGGTCATTGATCCCTCCGATCCGCTGTACCGCCCAGCTCCCCCCGCCATACTCGGTGCCAAAATAAACCCAGGCCTCGCGGCTGCCGATGTTCGGAATTCTCATCGAAAGCTTGGTGCGGGGAAACGCGATATCCAGTTTTAGATCCGGATTCGGAGTCAGGTACATTCCAAACGAGGGCAAGAGTTTGATATCAACTCGATTGATGTACTCGATGCCAAATTTTCCGATCGAGTACGGATTGACCCGCATCCAACCAAGCAGCTTCCCCGAGGGTCGCAGCGAATAACTGGCGGTGTTCTGAAAATCACCGTAGTAGCCAATCGTAAAATTGGTTTCAAAGCCAAACTGATTGGCCGGGTTGGTCAGATGATCCATGGCCAACGCCGCCGTGTAGGCTCGGGCTGGCAAGTCGAAACCCGGATTCAGAATCGTATTGGGTCCGCCCCACCAGTGAAAGATGAACAGCGGAGTCAATCGCAACGGTTGATTACTGCCCAGAAAGTCCTGAATCATGAACGTCGTAGCGATTTCCAAATCATTGATACTCAGGTCATTGGCCGAACTGCCGCTACCAGGGATGTAAGTCGTGCGCGCCCTCGGACGTTCGAGAATTTTTGGCACGACCGTATTCTGACAGTAATCCCACGCCTGCCCCGGCCACTCCCAACCACTGGACGGTTGCCAATTGCTGTTGGTGCCTTCGTAGGAAAAACCACTGGGTCCGACCGGCTGTCCCAATTGAGGCTGGTTAAACTGAGGATTGGCGAATTGCCCTGGCTGGTTGTTGAATGCTGGCGGAAAAATCTCGGGGGGCGGAGTAACGTCGGCTCGTGGGAAAACTGGAAAGGATTGATTCGACTGAAAGGGATCCGCCGTCGGAGCCGTGAAATTGCCGTTGGGGATAATCGTGCTCGAATTCGGTGCGAAAGTCACCGGGGGAACAACTTGGCCCTGCGGAACGCCCGTTTGCTGAAAAACGTTCGGCGGTGGCGACAGCTGACCCGGCGGAATGAAGCTCGTTTGATTCGGGCTGGTTGTCGGACTCTGAGATTGAAAAAAATCAGAAAATGTCGGCCGCTGCGCAATTGCCGGCGCGCAGCTAGACAAGATCGCGAACAACGCCAGCGTGAATAAACCGAAAATTCTGAAAAATTGAGTAATCAAAGCAGTCCCAATTGGACGATACCAGTAAGTTTTGCGCTTCGTGCCGTTTAAATATCAACGACGGAATCCGGCGTCAAGTCGAATTCAGGTGGCAGCAATGATTCTAAGCTGATCGTCAGGCAACCCGCTGGTGGCGCTCGTCGCGACAACGCTGAAGCAGTTCAGCACGCAAGATATCGAGGACTTCACGGTCGCTCCAATAGCTGACATGGCCTCGGCAGCCGACAGGATGATTCGAATACGTCCTTTGATCCACTTCGGAATCATCTGCCAGGCAGTGTCCATCCGATCGGGCCTGCAGCGCTTCCGTCGGCGTCATCCGATTTCCTGGAAATTCGATCTCGGTACCGACCGGATCGTCGATCCGAAAGATATTGACCCAACGGTCAAGTCGTTTTCTTAGCGAAGACCAATACGGCTGATCCAAGGCCGGGTAGCAGTGGGAAAAATAGTGTTGGTACAGATTGGTAAAGGGAGATCCCATCGTGACCAGGCTGACCGAGGCAAAGCGGTTGTTGATCCAGGCCAATTCCGGATCGTTGAGCACCTCGATGGCAACCATCGTGCCTTGGCTGTGACTGACAAGGATCAAATCGGGTCGATGCTCCAGCGTGTCACGATAAAAACTCAAAATCCGCTTCATTCGACAATGGATGGCATCCCTGCGCGAAAAGAACAAAGTCCCTTGTTCAAACGTCGTTTCCTTGATGTCAAACTCGTCTTCGTCGTCCAGCGTATCGCCGATGTTGGTTGCCCGAAAATGAAAATGATTGACGACGTCCAGGACAATATCAAATACCGGTGTCAGCCTCGGCAACACGAAAACCAGCATCAAACTGGCCGGCAACAAAACAGCCATCGCGTACTTATTGGCATCTGCCATGAACTGGCTGAACCAGATCTGTTCATTCGGCGTTCGGTGGAACTCATACATCCCAATCCCGAACACCAGGCTGGCGCCGACAAAAGTGCAAAACCCGAGCGTAAACTGAATGCCTCCATGCACGATCAATCTCGGTGCGCGTGCGCCGTGTTGAAATTCCGGAATCCCGTTGCGTTTCCTCCACAAAACAAACCGGGCACCGACAAAAGCTGCTGCCATTAACAGAATCATGCACATCAGCAATTGAACGCCCAGCAACGGGATCGCCTCGGCAAATAGCGTGTCAAACTCGGGAAGCCGAAACAGATTCTTGATTCCCGCCTTTGCCGAAAGCCAGCTCATCGGCAGCATTTGGCCCCAAATCCCGACCGCCAATGCCGGCAGGAGAAAAGCCACGTGGAGTGCCGGCCGGTAGGCCTTGCGGTGAAACAAGGCGACTGCCCAGCAAATTCCCATCGCAATCAAAACCACGATTTCGGCAAACCACAACAGTCCAAGTAAAACGACAAGGACTCGACAATACCAAATCAGTCCAGGGCGAATTCCCTCGTGGAAGGCCAATCCCGGAACCCATCCGTCGAGCCAACCCGCCTTAATCAACATCAGGCCGGCGACAAACATCGCCGTCACGTTCACCCAAAACCAGAACCGCTCAAAGACCCGGCTGCGCGTGATGCTCCAGCCGATCGACGACGTGATCAACGCAAAGGAACAGCAACCGGCAAGAACCACCTGAGTCCAGAGCACGCTTTTATAGGATTCGGCCCACATCATCTGGGTGCCGGACACCGCGACCGCCAGCACGCCGAGGAAAAAAGAAACCGCCAAAACCGGCCCGTGCAGAATCCTTGCGCCGTTTAGCCCCAATCGTTTCAGCCAAAACGCCGCAGTGCCTGGTTGGTCCGCGGCCACATAGGCCACGTACCGCAACCCGAACAGGATCCGAAAAATTCCCAGCACCGTTCCCGGTAATCCATGCCAAACCCGGGACAAATCGCCCCAATAGACTTCCGCCAACTTGACCGTCTCGCGCTCGTTGTGGATCGTCCGTACGTGGGTTGGAAACGTCTTGACGAAATTGGGATCGTCCGATTTTTCAGTCAGCCATAACGTGGTTTGTCGATCGTCGAGCGGGTGATGGTCCTCAGCCAGGGACGCGCGAAAATCCCCAGAGTTTCACCCGGTTGCGGATCCCCCACACCGTGCACCACCATCACTAGTTTATCAATTTGTTTATCGCTGCGTCCCAATTCACCAACAGTCCAGCTGGATCCCCACAATCAAAAGCGGCGTACTGTAGCAAAACAGAGCGAACAGTTGAAAGTGGAAGCTTGATTAATTCCAAGGTCGATATTGAGCATTTGGGCATGGTCTTTCATGACAACAGGCGGTTTGGGTGATAGGCGGACAATAGGAATTTTGCACAAAGCCGGTTTTGGGTGGTTATGAAATTCCTAACTCGCCACGGCAAAACCCAGCTATCCGAGCAGGCGAGACCGTAAAGGTGTCATCCGCGAAGCGGATTCAGGCCGGAGGCAGCGTTGATTTAAGGCGGAAGCAGCGTGGATTCAGGCCGGAGGCATCGTTGATTGAGGCCGGACGCAGGCGCCGCAAAATTCTGCCGGTGAGTGGATTCAGGCCGGAGGCAAACAGCCGGGTGAAATCAGGCCGGAGGCCGCAGGACGTTTGAATTCAGGCCGAAGCAGGCCTGACTTAAGGCCGGAGGCCGACTCAATTTCTGCCGGCGGTGATAACCGCAAGTCCGCTCCAGATTCAAACCAAAGGCCCGGCGAGCCGATACAAATTGCCGCCTGCAAGAGCCAGTCGCTGTGTCGCCCCGCTGGGGCTTTTGCGATTTTGGGAGATGAGTACCGGGGCTTAGCAGACCCGGCAAAAATTGTGTCAGCCGTGTCAGGTTAGCGCTTTAAGTTAATCGGCTTTGCAGCTCACCGATTCCAGCCAGGTTTATTCCAGTTTCGATCTGGAGGTTCAGAACTTTGATTTTCAACCTTTGATTCTAGATCTTTTACTTCGGACACTTCGCTTCGCATCGCGAGGAGAGACGGTTGGGGGATGAGCAGCAAAACACTCAGGCTCCGTTGTTTGTTTAACTCACTCAACATGTTGCTGATTGTAACCCGCTTGATTGACACCGTTGACGGGTTGCCGCTGACTGATTCGACGCTTCGCCAAATTGAAATGCGAATTAGAACAGCCCCCAACGTTTTTCGCTGTCGTCGCGATGTCGAACGAACAAAATCGGACAATCCGTTTGTTCAATGATCTGCTTCACAAAGGCGCTGAACAGGTTTTTGCCGCTCTTGCCGCGTCGAATGCTCAAAATCAACAAATCGGCTTCCTCGGCTTGTTCCAAAATAGTCTGCAAAGGATCATCGCTGGCCTCCACGTGTACGCGCCCGCTCGATGAGCAAAGGTTGTAGACCCATTTCATTAGATTCTGGTGCGCATCACGACGCTCAACCATGGACTTGGATTCAGGGAGCACACTCAAAAAAGTAATTTCTCGTTCGACGTGCTTGGAAAGACTGGCCAGGACCCGTGCCAACAACGGATCATCAATTCGTCGCCCCGTGGTGGGAACCAGAATTCGATTGGTCTCGGTAAGATTCCAGTCCGTGGGGGCTCGCAAAATTACGACATCACAGCCAATCTTGTTGACCAGTTGTTCCAATGGCAAACCGACCCGGCGATCATCCAGACTGGTTAACCCGAGCAGTAAACTCTCACAACGGTGGACCTTGGCTACGCGACGAATTTCTTTCCATGGATTGGTCGCGATCGTGGTCAGTGCTTCCGGATACAGCCCGGCCGACACCGAAGAAGAGATCGCCTGTTTCAAGACGATTTGCGTATTGTCCAGGGGTTGCGGATTACTGGCATAATCCCATTCCTCGGGAGCGACGGCGATCGAAAGCAACAGCACGCGTCCGGCATCGCGGGGTGTCATTGCATTGGCCAAAGCAACCAGGCCCGACGCGTTGGCCGGATTGGCGATCGGAACCAAAACCAGCGGCGAACGGCCACGCATGCGAATCAGCTCCGGGTTGTAGATTTCACTGGTGACATCGGACAATCTGGCCCGGTGTGCGAACAGAACCAGGAACAACAGACCTCCCAAGGAAAGCCAGAACAACGTTATCGCACCAGCAGCTGGAACGGCGATCCCTTGATAAACCGCCAGAATCAAACAAGCGACACCCCCCACCGCAGGGACGGCCGGAAACCACTTAGTGCGAAATGGTGGCGGGCGCTTTTTACTTCGTTGCCGAACCAGGATGCAAATCCAGTGGGCCAACGCGAACGTTATCAAGAAGATCAAACTGGACGCGGCACCGGCGGCAGCCAAATCTGGCAAGACCACAGAAATCACGATCGTCAGCAGCGCCGTGAGGGCGATCGCGATTCGAGGAATCTGGTGTTTCGAACTGGTGCTGGCGATTCGCTGCGGCAGGGTTCGGTCCTGGGCCATTGCCATCGCGACCCTCGATGCAGCAAACAGGTTGGCTTGCATCGCTGACACCATCGACAGAATGCCGGCAATCATGACCAACCAGTAACCGAATCCGCCCAGGTAGTTCTCTGCCGCGATGGCGATAATCGTCTCCGGGTTCTCACGACTGAGTTCGGTCACCGACTGTCCGGCTGGAACTCCCGCGGTGGAAATTACAAACAGCAATGGCAAATAGATAATTAACGCGATCGCCAGCGACCCGATCATGGCCCGGGGAATATTTTTCTCGGGCTGTTTGACCTCGCCTCCGACGGCGGCAATCAGATCGAATCCCTGGACCGCGATGAACGTGTAGCCCATCGCCTGAAACAGGCCGGTCGCGCCATTGGCAAAAAACGGCGTCACCGACTGATGGACTTCGCTGAAGGAGCGATCTTTCAACGCCCAGAACCCCAACAGAATCAGCAGGATAAACACAAAGAGTTTGCCAATGTTCTCCCAATTGCCACCACCACCCGAGCGAAACATCAGCGACAAGCTATAGATGATCGTAATCACGGCAGCGGTCAGCCTGGGCACGAACGGCAACTCGACGAGGGATTGAATGGACTGCCAGCCAAAAGCATCGGCCAACTGCAGGGTCGCGGCAATCGCGAATTGGGAAAAGCCCAGCGCGTATAAAGATGCCGCGACGATCGAGGCAAACCAGACAATCCAGCCGACGGTGAAGGCGGCTTCGACCGAGAGTACTTTCTTGGCAAACGTGTACGTGCCACCGGACTCGGGGAATTTCGACGCGACCTCAGCGAAGCTGAGCGCCGTCAACAATGCGATACAGCCGTTGAGTGCGAATGCGACAACCGCGCTGGGGCCGGTTTGAGCGAAGGCTGCCCCAGCGAGTGCGAGAATACCACCGCCTACGATCGCGCCAATTCCAACTGAGGTTGCTCCCAGCAACCCCAGGCTTCTTTTTTTCGGCGAGGGTGAATCCGTCACAATGTTGCTTAGCGACCGATAAACTTAAGGCCCATCGAATCCGCAAATTCCTGGTTCCAGTCGTAGGCAAGTTCCTGTACGTACCAGCGTGAGACGTTTTGAACCTGCGGCGGGATCGATTTGGTGCGGAAATAATTATCGTCGAGGTATTCGTTGCCCAACTCCGCGATCGGCTGGCGATCGCTGGTCAGTTGAACGACATAGACGATATCCTTGCCCTGGTTCGGCGCGGCGACGGCTTTCAGTTTTTCCTTGATTGAGAAGACAGCTTCCATGAATTCGTTGTCCGGATCCTTGACTTCTGCCGGTCGCCCGATGTTGGTCGAACCGAAATTCGTGAACCAGGAAAACTGGCCGGTCTCGGAAGCTTTCTCACCGTAAAGTTCCGACAGCAATTTTCCTTCGCCGTTGACTTGGGCGGCAATTTTTTCGGCTTCTTCCATCGCCAGCTCAATGGCTCTTTGGCTTTTCCAGTACTTGATCACTTCGGCTTCGCAGACCTCGTACTCAGGAATTTTTGCCTCGACCTTTTCGCTTAACCAATACACGTACATGTTGCCCGTCATCAGATCATTAGCGTCCTGAGGATCATAAGGCTTGAGGGCATCGAAGCGATCGAAAATCAGCTCGGCAATCAGTCGGTACTGCGTTTGAGGTTGAAACCCAGCCTGACGCATCGTCATCGGAACGATAATTCGCCCCACGGTTTCTTCGGCCAGTTCGGTTTCCGTAACGAGGCTGGTTTCGTTGGCGACGAGGTTGTATTGCTGCGCGAGCGCTTTGATGTCAATCGGCTCAGGCGGTTCGCCACGGTCTTTTTCATTCTTGAATTCCCATTTGAGCCGGACCGTGTAATAGCTCATCATCTTGACGGTCGCTTTTTTGACCGCTTCTTCCATGGCTTTACGGGCGTCTGCCTCAACCATGCTTCGCTTGACCGCATCGGCGACATCTTTGAGCGGACGCGGCCGTTTTTTAGTCTCGGGTTGTTGCGATTCGACCAGCGGCTGAATGTCGGTGGTTTGATCGGGAACCTGCACGGTCGCCGACGGACCAACCGATTCGTCGGTCGCGGGCGTTTTCTGAACGGCTTCAGGATCACTCGTCGATGCTGATTGAGACGAGCCCGCGTCCGACTCCTGCCCGCCGGTACCGGCTTGGGCGGTGGCGTCATCACCTGCGGTTTTAGTTTCGGTTTTGTTTTCCGCGCCTGATTCCTGCGCGGTGGCTTCGGACGACTCGGTTTCTTCCTGTCGCAAGGAAACGAATTGGTAGCGATTTTGAACGACGTTGATTGACTGATCACCCGATTCGTTCTTGTCGTCCGTTTTTTCGTCGCCGGTGGCTCCTGCTGAGGAACCTTCACTGGCTTTTTCGGTCGCGGACTTGGCTGCTTCCGTTTTGGCTTCGGAGTCTGGGGTGTTTGATTTTCCCTCTTCCGTTTTCGGTGGGTCGGATTCGGTTTGAGATTTCTCCGGTTCGGTCAACGCCGGCGGCGGATCGACGCTGTCGGCATCTGGTCCCGCTTGTCCGCCATCTCCGCTGTTTTGTTTGTCTTCGTTTGGCAGTGCCGGCGGAGGATCGGTAATTTTGATGGAGTCTTCGGCGGCGTCCGGGATCGGTTCCATCACCAGATCACTTTTTTCTTCCAGCAGGCTTTCGTATTTTGCCTGGACTTGTTCATCGGTCAGCTTGTTCATTTCGTTCTGGATAAACGTCTCCAGTTCGCCGACCAAGTATTCAAGCTTGACTTTGTCGCGTCGCTTAAAGCCTGGTTTTTTGCCCGTTGGGTCCGGAAAGTCATACTTACCCTCCTCATAAATCTTCTTCAATTCAGATTTGGAGGGCTCTGCATCGATTTTGGAAACGTACTGCTCGACGGAAATCGGCAAGACCTGGCATTCAATTCGTTCGGTGGCCCGAGCGTACAACTGCATGGATTCCAGCGGATTGGGAATCATCGTCATCCCCGCCATGGAATACATTCTCATTTGCATGGCCAACAGTTCAATTTTCAGGTGACGACGGATGTTCTCCAGCGAGCAGCCGTTTTGGTTGACGTCTCGATTAATTTGCTCCAGATCGTTTCGGCTGAAGCCCGCGTCTCCCGAAGCGAGCGCGAGGTAGTCATCTAGCACGCCATCGGAGACGACAACTCCCTCCTCTTCGGCTTTTTGGGCCAACATCATCCGCTCGATCAACTGCTCGTCGACCATCGATTGCTGGAATTGCTGCCCCATCTGAATTGGCGGGATGGGTTGGGCCAGGGAGCGAAACTCGTCGCCTTTCTTCGCAACGGCCTCAGATCGCAGGGCTTCCAAAAATCGTTGCGTTTGAAAATAACGAATCTGCATCGCGTCCAATTCGGTCCGCGTAATATCCCCGCCATTCCATTTTGCCACGATTTCGACTTCGCGATCCTGAAACTGCGAAGGTCGCGACAACGTGTCAAAAACCGGACCAAGACCGAAAATTGCCATGGCGGCCGAGCCAAGAACAACCATTAAAACTTTTGCGTGGCGACGAAACCAGCGAAGCGGATTTGCCATGGGTCTACTATTCCGTTCGACGTAAAAATGAGGTGGCGATTAATTCAAAGGGGTTGACAACCCTATGACAGAGCGATTAATTCTCAAACCATCCTGAACGTTGAGCGCCCCGCCTTACGGGAGCGTTAATCGCTAGGTCCCGAAAATTTATCGCCGAATTGTAGTAAATTCAATGCCAAAAGCGGATAGTCTGTCCGTTAGATGGCAGACTATGAACGGGAATCAACGCGGTTTGTGCCTGGAATGATGCGGAAGTTCCGCGTCAATTCGGCTTTCGTTTGCGATCGCCCAATCGTCCCAAGCGATGGAATTCGCTAGATAGTTAACAGTTCGGAACCGCACTGCTGGATCATAAAAAATGTCAAAAACGGTAATTATTGCTGAAAAACCAAGTGTCGCGACCGACCTAGCGCGGGTGCTTGGCAAATTGCCGGAGCTTGGCAAATTTCAGAAGAAAAAGGACTATTACGAAAACGACAAGGCCTTCATTGCCTCGGCTGTCGGACACTTGGTCGGCCTGAAAATGCCAACCACCGAGGAGGGTAAAAAACTCCCGTGGAGCATGAAACACCTTCCGCACATCCCCAAAAAGTTCGAATTGGAACCGATTGAGCGAAGTCTGCCAAAATTCAAATTGCTGGTTCGCCTGTTGAAAAACAAAGAGGTCGATACCGTCGTCAACGCCTGTGATGCGGGACGTGAGGGCGAACTGATTTTCCGCTATTTAATGCAAATGGCGAACGTCAAAAAAGACTTTACGATCAAGCGGATGTGGATGCAGTCGATGACCGACGGGGCCATCATCGACGCCTGGAAGCACATGCGAACCAACGAGGAAATGGAAAATCTCGCCCACGCCGCGATTTGCCGCAGCGAAAGTGACTGGCTGGTCGGCCTCAACGGGACTCGGGCCCTGACCGCTTTTAATTCCCGCAACGGCGGTTTTAACGTCACCTCGGCCGGTCGCGTGCAGACCCCGACGCTGTGCATTCTGGCCGAACGCGAACAGGAAATCCGGGCCTTTGTACCCCGAACCTACTTCGAAATTCACGCCGATTTTCGCGTCGAAAAAGGCGAATATGCATCCCGCTGGTTTCGTGAAGATTTTGACAAAGTCGAGGAAGACCCGCATCAAAAACCAGAGCGAATCTGGGTGAAAGAACAGGCGGAAGAAATTCTGGCCCGCTGCGAAGGCAAAATCGGAACTGTCGAAGAAACCAAAAAGCCGGCCAAACAGGCCCCGCCACTGTTGTTTGATCTCACCAGCCTCCAACGCGAGGCCGGTAACAAACACGGTTTCAGTGCCCGTCGCACCCTCCAGTTGGCCCAGGCCCTCTACGACCGACACAAGCTGCTGACCTATCCCCGTACCGACTCAAAATACCTGCCCGAGGATTACCTCGATACGGTCAAATCGACCCTCGGCAATCTGGCAACCGCCAAACAACACGATGCCTTCCCAGGCTATTTGTCCGGTTGCGCAAATGGATTCTCGACAACGATCGCGTCGGGCCCACCAAGCGGATCTTCAATACTGCCAAAGTCAGCGATCACTTCGCGATCATCCCGACCGAGAAAACCCCTTCCACCAAACTCGATGACGCGGCAAGCAAACTGTATCAACTGGTCCTGCGACGATTCATGGCGATTTTCTACCCGTCCGCCGAATTCGAAGTGACCCGGCGAATCACGCGTATCGGAGAGGATACGTTTCGGACTGACGGTCGCGTCCTGGTCGTGCCGGGTTACCTGGAGGTCTACGGTCGTAAAGCCGGAGTGGCCGGTGATACCGATGAACTGGTCGCGGCTGCCGATGGCGAGCAAGCGGAGAATACCGCCATCGAGATCAAGGAAAAAGAAACGCGTCCGCCGGCACGGTACAACGATAGTTCGCTGTTGTCAGCAATGGAAACTGCGGGCAAACGAGTCGACGACGACGAGCTGCGCGATGCGATGAGCGAACGCGGTCTGGGAACACCGGCGACGCGAGCCTCGATTATTGAAAATCTGATTCGCCAGAAATATGTGTTCCGACACGAAATCAACAAACGGGACCTGGTCGTTTCCAACAAAGGACTGGCGCTGGTCGACCTGCTGCATGAGATTGGTATCTCGACACTCGGCTCACCCGAAATGACCGGTGAATGGGAGTACAAGCTGAAACAAATGGAGACCGGTAAACTAAGCCGCAAGGTCTTCATGGACGAAATCAAGGCACTGACCAAAGATCTCGTCGGACAAACCCATCACTATATCGAGGAGCGAAAAAATCGCGTGTTTCCCGATATTCACGCGCCCTGTCCCGAGTGCGGTAACCAAGACCATCGACAGACCGACGGCGTTTACGAATGCAAAAATCCGGAATGCGATTTCCGGATCAAAAAGCATATCGCCAGCCATGAGATTACGGCCGAAGAAGCCGTCGACCTGATCAACAACCGTCAAATCGGCCCAATCAGCGATTTCAAAAACCGTTTTGGCCAGCCGTTCGAAGCCGAACTGGCGCTCGCCAAAGAAAAGAAAACCTGGAAACTGAATTTCGTGTTCGAAGGTGACGATCGACGGGATGAGGAATTGAAGAGTGTCAGCGATGATCAAATCATCTGCAAAGCTCCGATTCTCGACGGCTCCGACGAACTGATCAAAGTTTACGAAGTCGAAAACGCTTTTCTCGCACCCGATATGGCCACCAAAGCCGATCCGCGCGGTGTCCGAATCAGCAAAACCATTTTGCAGAAAGAGATTCCGACCGAACAGGCCATCAAATTGTTCACCGAAGGCAAGACCGATCTGATGCCGGGATTCATCTCTCGCAAGAAAGGCCGCGCGTTCTCCGCCCATCTGACCCTCGATCGCGAGAAAGGCAAAATCGGATTCGAATTTGCCCCGCGAAAAACAAAAAAGAAAGCCAAAGCGGCGGCCGCAGACGACGGCGACCAATCAGCCGCCAGCGAAGAAACCAAGGCCACCAAGAAAGCAGCGATCAAAAAAACGACAAAAAAGAAAACCACCAAGAAAAAAACGACCACCAAGAAACCGAAAAAGTAACCTTCTGATATTTTTGGTCCGGAATGATCGCGGTCTTAACAGGTATTACCGATGAAATTTACAAAACCCAGCCAAATCCGAATATCTCTCGCCGCCATGATCGGGTGGGCAGCTGTGCTGTCGCTCGGCCTTGCAATTGATCATCACTGCGCCGGGCAGGAGACCGCTGCATCCGCCCAACAGTCGGCTCCCACCAAAGCGAAAATGATCTCCGACCTGAAACAGATTTTCGAGTTGATGGAGAAAAAGCAATTTGAGCCAGCGTCGGAGTTCTTTCTGCTCCCACCCAACTTCAAACCGGAAATGCTTGACGGGTTCATCGATCGACAGGAAATTTCACTCTCCGGAATTCAGCGGCTCGAAAAAGAAGCCAAATTCGGATCTGCCATCGAAGTCTTCGGTCCGCAGCGAGGAAAATATTTCGCCGACAAAGCCGGCACCGATCCGGCGAAGTGTTTCGGTTTCAACCACGAAGTCGGTGGCACTGCAGCCGAGGTGCTCGCTATCTGGAACGGTTCAAAGTTTACGTTTATTCGCATCGACGACGTCGGCAAATTGCCCGCAATTGGCGAAGAACCTGCGGAGCCCATGGCGGAAGAAGGGAAATCTGAACCCCAGCCACCATCCCTCGACGAACTTTCCCAGCAACTGCCCAAACTCAAAGCCAACGCGGAAGCCGCCCCGAATGATGTTGCTGCGTTGGCTCAATACGCGATGGCACTGTATCGGTTGGGGAACGTCCCAGAAGCCTGGACCCAGTTGCGTGCGGCCTATCAGGTGGAACCTGCCCACTCAGGCATTCAACGCGGGATCGAAACTGTGTTCAAGAATCTCGAAAAACGGGGCGTCTTTGGCGTGGGTGTGCCCTCCGAGACGATTTCCGGAATTCTGGGCGAGCCCGACCGGCAAATCGAATTAACCGGTCGTACCCGCTACGCCTATGCGTTTTACGGCATCGATTTCCAGAATGACCGAATTCACGAGGTGGTCGATTTACGCGGTGCAACCAATGCATTGTTCCTACCGACGGAGACCATTACGGTCAATCTCGATGGTCGTGGCTGGCGGTGTGGCATGCGAAAGAAAGCCCAAAAGAACTCGTCCGCATCTTTTTTTCTGCCGGGAGAATCAGCCAGCGAATGGACCGAACAGGTCGAAATCGAGAGAATCCTCGGTGCGGCGGCCATCGGAACTTGTGAAAAAATCGCCGAACTGCTGATCGGCCAGATTAAACAGGTTCAGCCCAAAGCCCAGGCTAAGATTCTCGAATCGACCGAGGATTCCATTATCTTGACCACGATGATTCCTGGCATCGGTCCCGAGCCGACACGCTACCAGCTGATTCGGCTGATGAAAGGTCCGCAAGATCTGCACCGTCTGGCGATCACCATCAAAACCGGCGAACCAACCCAGGCCTTTCAGCAAAGGTGGCTTGAGATTTTCAAGGCGGCCAAGCTCGAACCGACGAAGCTGCCCGGTAGCGATGAGTAAACGAAGGTGTAAGCGTCTCTGAGTACGGTTATTGGCCTCGGGTTTACATGAGGTCGATTTCGCTGTAGCCCCAGCGTTGGGCGAAATCGAGTCTTTCGAGGAGTTGGCGGGCGATGGTCCGCGACTTTCCTTTGATCTCGTTCTGCTCAAGTGATTTCCAGAGATCGACACTTAAGCGTGAAAGATAGAACTCGCTGATGAACAGCGTTTCGATCGGGTTCTTGCTGTTGACCATCGCTGTGAGCTGTTGCCTCGCATCTTTGAATGGACAGCCGTGCTTTAGCAAGACTCGACGCTCCTCGGGAAGCAGTTCGATTTCAATCGCGTTGAAGTCAATCGGATGGTCACTCATTTCGACGGTCTATTTTTTGCTCAGCTGGATGGTCCCTCGTTGTTGAGGGCTACTTTCCATTCATTCGGGCTCGACGCTGTTTGTTGGCGCGGCGTTTGGCGCGATTGGTTTGCTTGCGAACGTCCCGCTCGCGGCGCTCTTGCTGGCGATACTCGCGGATCGACTCGGGATGATCCTTGGCCCAATTCCATGGCAGCAGCGGTTGGTAATCGGTTTCGCCAGCAAGGAGCCGCTTCAAGACGTCGTTCACGTAAGCCCAGACATCCAGATCGTTCCGGTGGGCACTGCTGACCAGGCTCATGAATCCTGCACTGCGCTCACCGCCCGCCAGGCTTCCGCAGAACAGCCAGTTCTTGCGAGCCACGGCGGCCTGCTTCATCAACTGTTCGCACTCGTTGTTATCAATCGGCAACTCGGCATCGTCGAGGTAACGAGTCAGCTCAGCCCAATGATTGCGAAGGTAGTTGAGCGCCTTGCGCATGTCGCTCTTGGGCAAGACCACTTGCTCGGTGCGATCGTCGACCGCATCCAGCTCAGCCCGCATTTGCGCCCAAACCGGTCTGGCTCTCGACATGTCGAAACGCCACCAACGCGTCTCCGGCAAGCGACTGCTCTTTGGCTTCCGATTCGATGTCGTACAGTTCCACGTACCAGTTCATCCACTGGCGGCGATCCGCTGGATAGTCGAGCGCATTTTCGAACTTGCGGCGCGCATGAGCGTTGCAGGCAGCGCGCACGATCTGGCCGTCGGATGCCGCGGCAATCGAGCCGAACCCGTGCCAACAATCTCCCAGGATCGTGCCGGTGAATTCTTCAAAGAACAACTCCGGACCATCGCGGTGACGGCTGACGGTGAAGTCGAACAGATTCAGCTTCACGTTCACGCCGCGATAAGCCCACATCTTGGCGTTGATGCTCGGTTTGTTTTCATCGAGGGCTTTGGCGTAAACTTCGGCGGCCCGTTTTTGCCGGGGGTCGCTTAAGTCAAACTCCGGAATCACCTTGGGGTACAACAGCGTCACCCCCGTGTCGTCGCAGGCGATGATCGAATCGCCCAGCAGGGTTTGCTTGAAGTAAGCCAGCAACGGCTCGATGATGAAGAAGCAGTTGATCAAGATGTTCAACATCAAACTGCGAGACGGCGTCCAGCCGCTGCCGGCGAACATGTCTTGCAGCCGATACAGCGGCAGGTGGAAAGCATACTTGTACGTGATGATTTGAGCGGCCACGGACGTGTCGTACTTGTCCCCTTCGACGATCCCGGTGGGACGCTCGGGAGAAGCGATCCCGCACTGCGGCTGGCCCGCACACGCGTATTTTTTGTACTTGCGGACGATGACTTCGTAGGTCGGAGGAATCACGACCAGCTTCTCGCGAACGTCCCACATCGTTTCCGGAAGCAGTTGTTTCTCGCCGTGAGTCGGGCAGGTTTTGTCGGCTTCTTCAACGTCGATCGTTTCGACTCGGCGTGGCAAGTGAGCCGGCAGCGAAAGGTCTTTCTTCCGGGGCTTGCGACGCAGGTGAGCCGGAATCAGGTCGGCTTCTTCGACCGCGTCGTGCAAGCCCTTCGGCGGCATCGGCCGATTCGTGGGTGTCGCCAAAGTCCAACCGCAGTTGATCGGGGTCGGCGATGTACCGTTCGCTCTTGGCTTCGAAGCGTTCTTTCCAGAGCTTGAGGTAGGCTCTGCTCTTTGGCCTCAAGCTTCGAGTTGAGTTGCTTGATGGTGTCGTCTTTGCGGGCCAGCTGTTTTTCGTTGTCGGCAAGTTCGTTGTTCGTTATGGGTCATCACTTTCGACTGCTGCTGGACCAAGTCGAGCAGTTGTTGTTTCGAAAGTGTGGCTGGATCTTGCATGCACTCAAAACATAAAAAGGTCCGCTTCCTGAGCGCAAGCCGGAAGCGAACCGTTTCAGAAATTTTTTTGCAAATTTTTAATCGCGAGCTTCAACCCGCGTATCGTTTTCGCCGGTTCGACGAAGCGGCCAGCGAGACTCCCGAGAGAAGCATCGACAAGTTCGGTCGCGTCGATCTGCATCTTGAGCCGAATCATCGGTCGACTTGAGCACTTCGAACGTACCGGCTTCGAGCAACCGGTAGTACAGCCAGAATCCGCCATCGGTAAAATGCAGCAGCTTCATCCGGTCGCGACGTCGGTTGACAAAAATGAACAGGCTGCCGTCGGTCGGATCGGCCTGAAACTGTTCACGCACGATCCGCCGACAAGCCCGAAAAGCCTTTTCGCATATCGGTGACGCCGGTGTGAACAAAGATCCGAGCATGGGATGCCAGATTCAACATGACTCGCCTTTCGAACTGGGCGAACAAGCATGCTGCAGGACTTGTTGAACGATCGTCGCCGCAATGGCTTGATGATCGCCAAGCTGGATCAGGATGTTGCCCGGTAGGGAAATTGCGGCGCCAGCAGCAGTCCGATCCGTAACAATCAGTTCAGCAAAGCCACGCGGCAAGCGGTCGCCTTGCTGGGCCGCTGATCGACGGGGCGGCTTGGGCGGATCAATTCTGGGAGCCAATCGTCGTTTCCACTGATAAAACGAAGGAGCAGAAATTCCCTCCGATTGGCAGAAAGACGCAACGGACTGACCAGACGACGCAAACCGATTCAACCGATCCAGCCAACTTCGGATTCGCTCAGACTTAGAAAAACGGGACATGACAAATCTCCAAATTCCAGGAAATCTGCCAGCCTAAACCACGCGCCAATAATAGTGCTCACGGACGCTTACAGCCAATCGTCGTTTCCACTGATAAAACGAAGGAGCAGAAATTCCCTCCGATTGACAGAAAGACGCAACGGACTGACCAGACGACGCAAACCGGTTCAACCGATCCAGCCAAATTCGGATTCGCTCGGATGTAGAAAAACGGGACATGACAAATCTCCAAATTCCAGGAAATCTGCCAGCTTAAACCACGCGCCAATAATCGTGCTCACGGACGCTTACCCTGCGTCAACTTTTTACGCAGGTGTAACTCTTCAGCCAAATCTATTGCTCGGTTTGTGAAAACTTCTTTCCAGACAACTCTTCAATGCGGGCACGTTGCTTCAACGTAAATATGTTTCCTAGTTTTTGATGAGCTTCAGCCTTTACATCGTCAACTTGTTTTGCATATTCTGCTGCGAGTTCCCGAAGTTTCTTCTCAGTTTCTTTATTCAGATTTTCGAGTTTTTCTTCTTGTTCGGCAGAAAGTTGAAATTCGTCTTCATAGTAAGTCTTAATAACTTTCGCGAAATTTCCTCGGGCATTCAATAAAAGTTGCTCGAACTCTTTGTGCCCAAGCAATACGACTTGGTGAGGTAACAAAATGTCCTCCTTAAGTTGCCGGTCCAACTCCCCTAGGGCGTCTCTTACCGCCTTCAGTTTTTCAATGCGTCCTTCTTGCGGCCCGGCAAAAATAGCTCGACGCTGCTCGTTCAGCAACTTCCGGCGTTCTGTCAACTTATCAAATTGATCTCGTTGCTCTGCGTGTACTTCGAGCTGATTATCAGCTTTTATGTGTAGTTGGGCCGAATAAAACATGAACTCAAGACGATTGATTTCGTCGGTCAATTCTTTTTGCGTTACCTCTTGCGAAAGTGCACACGAACTACTTGCTAACATCGCTACGAAACTTAACGTCAGAATTCGAATGTTCTTCATTTTATTTCCCCGCATAGCCCTATAGTCCACCTCCACCAGGAGGTACTGGACCATGAAATTCCAGTTCTTTGAGGTGGCCCATGTGTAAGATTAAAAAATGAATCATAGCATTTCGGTTTCCCGTGACTCGTTCGCTATTGGCATTGACCGGTTTGCAATCTCGTTGGCGGCCATTTCGTGGAATGAAATCTACGGAATCGTAGGTTCGTCAATGGTTGGCATCTCGGTCGGGGCAATGTTTTTCGTCATTCAGATTAATCAAATCTGGCTATGATTCGAACTTGTGTGCTTGCGGTCGCTGGGTTTTTCATCGCGGGCTTTCTCGCCTCATCGGGCAGCCGTCACAATGATGTTTTGGCAACGCGTTGATAGGCTGTCGTAAGCGTCTCTGAGTACGGTTATTGGGCTCGGGTTTACATGACAACGATTTCGCTGTAGCCCCAGCGTTGGGCGAAGTCGAGTCTTTCGAGGAGTTGGCGGGCGATGGTCCGCGACTTTCCTTTGCTTTCGTTCTGCTCATCCCGCCCAGCGTTTGCGTCGCTTGGACGAAGCGGCCAGCGAGACTCCCGATAGTAACATCGAAAGTTCCGTCGAATCAATTTGACGTTTTGAGGAATCATCGGTCGGCTCAATCGCTTCGAAAGTTCCGGCTTCCAGCAGTCGATAGTAGAGCCAGAATCCGCCTTCGGTAAAGTGAAGTAGTTTCATCCGGCCGCGTCGACGGTTGACAAACACGAACAAACTGCCGTCGGTCGGGTCGGCCTGAAACTGTTCACGAACGATCCCCGACAATCCCGAAAATCCTTTTCGCATATCCGTGATTCCGGTGTGAACAAAGATCCGAGCATGGGATGCCAGATTCAACATGACTTGCCTTTCGAACTGGGCGAACAAGCATGTTGCAGGACCTGCTGAACGATCGTCGCCGCAATGGCTTGATGATCGCGAAACTGGATCTGGATGTTGCCCGGCAGGGAAATTGCGGCGCCAGCACCAGTCCGATCCGTGACAACCAGTTCAGCAAATCCACGCGGCAAGCGGTCGCATTTCTGGGCCGCTGATCGACGGGGCGGCTTGGGCGTATCAATCCTGGGAGCCAATCGTCGTTTCCACTGATAAAACGAAGGACCAGAAATTCCCTCCGTTTGACAGAAAGACGCAACGGACTGACCAGACGACGCAAACCGATTCAACCGATCCAGCCAAATTCGGATTCGCTCAGATTTAGAAAAACGGGACATGACAAATCTCCAAATTCCAGGAAATCTGCCAGCCTAAACCACGCGCCAATAATAGTGCTCACGAACGCTTACACGAAGGTTGCCGATTCAATGCTCGCTGAGATAGAGCGAGTCGCCGGTAAATCGGGTCAACAGTTCCTGGTGGGACCATTTGACGGATCCCACGGCTGGATCGGCGATCGTCCATTTTCCACCTTCGTAACCAACCACAACCACCGCGTGCCCCGCTTCTCGCCGTCGGCCAAGGAACTGACGAGGTGCCGTAGTGCCGCGTATCGGCCCAAACTCGTCTTCCGGGAAAACAGACTAACGCAACATTGGGGAGCTGGCCGCTGGAAATCCAGTCGACGGGATTCCGGGATGCAATCTGCACTTTGTGACCGTTTTTTTGGCTGCCCAGTTTGAGCCCCCGAAACAATCCCAAGGCTTCGGTACCCTGTTGGCTGGTTAAACACAAACGGACCATTTCTTTTTCACTTGAACGGATTCCATTCAGGTTTAGCAGCGTTACCGCCGCAGCAGGGGCACACGTCGAATCGTGACTCTGCAGGCAGACGACATCATCGCCCCAGACGGGAGGTTGTAACTCAGGAGGAGCCAGGCAGGGTCGCGCCACAGGCATCACGAGATAGGCGAGCGATAACAGCACAAGGAAACCACTGGTGGCGGATCTGAATTTCGAACCAAGCACTGAGGTGTTCCAGGTAACCCCGGCGGTAAATGCGAGCACGACCGGTACCAGATTTGACCAAATCACGACGGCCGCCAGAGGAATCGCACCGGCCCAACGCAAATTAGCCCGGAAGACCAGGCACAATAAAACCGAGACCAATAGTGCTGCTGCCAGCGGCACTAGCGGGTTGGTGTGTGCCCGCTTGGCCAACAGACCAATTCGGAATGCGAAAATTGCGACGGTCGCGATAACCAGAACCGCAATCCACAAGTCCCACGGCACCATGCGATTCCCTCGAATCAAAAGGCTAAGATTTCTTCACGTGAAGAAATCATCACATGAGAAACTGGTCAAATCAACATCAGAAAGGCCTTTTTTATTGGAAAAAGCAACCACAATTTCTGCCAAGAACAGGCCCGCAAGGGCCGACAACGTTCGCGCAAAGAGCAAGCCCGGCAGAGCTGACACAATTTTTGCCGGGGCTGCCAAGCCCCGGTATTGATCTCCCAAGATCGCAAAAACACCAGCGGGGCGACACAATTGCTAGCTCTCACAAGTGCCAAATTGTTTCCCGCTAAGCGCAAGCCCAAATCAATCAATCAATCAATCAATCAATCAATCAATCAATCAATCAATCAATCAATCAATCAATCAATCAATCAATCAATCAATCAATCAATCAATCAATCAATCAATCAATCAATCAATCAATCAATCAATCAAACTCCGCGGTCTCATTCACTCATTGACCAGCAAACGAACGATCCGGCAGGCGTTCCCTTTGCTCGCTTGATTCCTGGAATCGGTAATTCGAATCCGGATCCGGTGCTCGCCGCGACTCAATTCGTTCTCCAGAACATAAACCCATGGCAGATGCAGGCCTTTGCTCCACTTTGTAAAAAGATCAACCTGGTTCCATTGACCACCATCGATCGAATATTCGATCATCCCCGCGTCCGGGCCCGCTACAACAAACAGCCCGACGGCTCGTCCATTGAACACAAACTTAAGCGAATCACCTGGGGCTTGACCGACCATCATCGGCACTTCATGGAAATCGGCGCGGACACCGCCGCCGACTCCGTTCTTGCGAGGGTCACACTTGGCTTCCAGTACAAAACCATTGGCTTCGGAGATTGCCTCCCAAGCCAAAAACCCTGCGCTGGAATAACTGAACCGATCCATCGCTTCCGGCAGCCGATGCTCGACGATCTGCGCGTCAGGGACTGGCGATTTTTCCCAGGCCTCGCTGAACATTCGCCGGATCGTCGCCGCATAAACCCGGTGCCCAAAGGGCGACGGATGCAGATTCTTAAAATCGTGCTTCCAATCGAACTGCTCCGCGTCAATTCGTTCCGTGATCTCCCGTGCCAAGTGAATGGAAGGCACCTGGTAGTGTTCGGCAACGGCTTCGTGCTGACGAACGGTCTCTGGAATTCTGCCGTTTCGATAATCCGTCATATGATTCGGATCGACGAAATGCATGATCACGATGTCCATATTCGGGTTCGATTTCCTGGCCTGACGGACAATCCCCTCCATCCCCCGGATCATTTCTTCGGGCTGACGCATGTTGTGCAAATCATTCACCGCAGCCTCTTCGAAAAACAAGTCGACCACGCCGTTGGAGAGCACATCGTGCTGCAGTCGAAATGCACCCGGCGTCGAACCTGTCGAAGAAATTCCCGCGTCGATAAATTCGAATTCCGTCTCAGGAAATCTCTGCTGCAAATAGATTTTGGTGAGATCTCGCCAGCCTTGCATCGCCGTGATCGATCCGCCCATAAACGCGACTCGCCCCGTTTTCATGGTTTCGAATTTGATGCGGCAATTGTCCAATGGCCCGCGATGCTCGATTTTTCCTCGCAATTCAAAATAGTCTCCGGCCCCCGGTAACACGGTCGCATGTAGCTCCATAAAATCCGCAACTCGGACCGGATCGGGATGGTCAAAATGGTGCCCACTGGATTTCTCCGTACCTGCGCCAACTTTGATCACCTCCATTTCACCGCCCAGCTCCAAAAAACGCTCTTCCAGCACAAAAGTGTTCTCTGTCGGCGGTACGATGACATCGTTGAGCGAAACAATGTGCAGGATTGGAATGCCTGCGCTGGCAATCGCCTTCAAATGGTCGATCGGATTGCCTCGAAATTCGGCGGCGGATTCCTCGGTCAGCCCGTATTCCCTTAAGCAGGTGGCCCAAGTCGACGCATCGCCTCGGCCCTGCGCCTTTGCCCCCGGGCCAACTTCGGATATCGCAAACCGGGGTATCGCAATAAATGCAGGCCACACGCTCTGGCCACTTCGCCGCAAAGGCGTAAACGAACAATCCTCCGCGACTGACTCCTTCCAGCGCTGCTTTGCTGGCCAATCCTCGTTGAATCAGAAACGCGTAAAATTTATCCCAGTGTTGCATTGCATTCGGGCTGCCCAGCATGCCGTCGGTATTGATGCGGGCAATATGAAAGCCCCTTTCCAGCAGGATCAAGTCGGCCTCGGCATGATAGCCGGGAAACCTCGCCCGCCAGACCCAGGGATTTCCGGGGGCCGGGTTTTTCGGTTGCACCACATAGGCCGCACGGCCATCGACGTCGAAATCAAATTTCGCAAACCCGTTCCATTGGGTCTGCTCTCCAGGCCACTGCGTCGATGTCAACTGCGCCTGACCGCGACTGACAGGCAGCAAGATCAACGCGGACAAAAACAACCACAGGATGTGGCTTCGGTAGTGATCGACAATGGTCATTCTGAGTTTTCCCTGGTGGTCCCGAGAAAGGGCCGGGATTTTTCCCACCCCGCAACACGTGCAATAAACGTCGTCAAGAACCTCGAATTGACAGCCGCTACTCGACGCCCATTTCCTTGAGCAGGTGATTTGCACCGTAGACCTTGCCGGTAATCCACAATACGTAGCGGATGTCGACGCCGATCGAACGACTGTAGGATTCATTCCATGCGAAGTCATTGATCGTTGCCTCAAAAGCCCGATCAAAATTGACTCCCACCAATTGCCCGCTGGCGTCGAGAATCGGACTGCCCGAGTTGCCGCCGGTGGTATCGGTGTCATACAAAATCGCGGTGGGGACGTCGTTGAGCTGGGGGTGGGCGAAGGGACCAAAATCCCGTTTCTCGTGCAGCTCGACGATCTCCTCCGGCATCATAAATGGATCGACCCCGGTCGCTTTATCGATCGCCCCACCCAAGGTCGTAATCGGCGATTTGTAAACGGCGTCTTCCGGTGAATAGCCTTTGACGTGTCCAAAGGTCAATCGCAGGGTGGCATTGGCGTCGGGCACGAAATTCTGCTTCAGGAACCTTTGCTTGACGGTCAACAGTTTTCCATACAGCTGATCCAATTGCCCATCCCGCGCCTTTTGCGATTCTCGCAATCGCAGGTACGCCGGATAACTCGCGATGATCAGATCCAGCGCCGGATCATTGAGCGCCGTAAGTTCCTCAGGCGTTTTGTCAAAACAGGATTCAAGGAACGATTCGTCCATCAGCTTCGATGACGCAAAAAAATTGTCAATCGATGCTTGATCCATCGAGATTTTCAATGGGGGATCGCCCGCTTCGCTCGATGGAGCTGAGCTTGCCGACGCGGCAAGTCGCTCCAGCATCCCAGCCAACATGATCTTGTCCGTCGGAATGTGAATATCTTTGAGTCCCAACAATAGTCGCCGCCGTGTCAAATCAAAATTGCGATCCATGTAGGCCGACTCGCGCTGCAAATCGTCTTTCTGACGCTCGACCGAACTGTCGTAAAGCGTATAAGCGACATCTAGCAGGCGACACGCTGAGGTGAGATTCTGCAGGTCCAATTCGTAAGTCGATTGGGACATTTTTTCATAAACTTGAGCAATCTCGGGTAGCAACCTGCCATACTGCTCCCGACGCTCCGGATCGGCGTCGATAAAACTCTGCAGTTGGGTTTCCGCCGCCGCACGGGTCGCGACAATCTTCTTCCGATTCAGTCCTTTGAGTTGTCCACGCGAGCGTTTCTCGACGTTTTCAAGGCTTTTGATCCGGGAGGTGTGCTTGAGCGCCACGGCCCGATCTTCCTGGGCGGCCGCGTTCATCACGTCGATTTGCCAGTTATACAGGTCGACGATGTACGGTAGCCGCACGTCCTGTTCATACTTCAAAAAGCTCGCGGTTTTGTGCCGAGCCGTGCGACCGGGATAGCCGATCAGCATCACGTAATCACCCTCGTTAACGCCGCGGGGATTGACCTGGATAAAACGCTTGGGCTGGTACGGCACGTTTTCGGCTGCGTATTCGGCAGTCGAGCCATCTGGCGCGACGTAGGCTCGCATGAAAGTGAAATCACCGGTATGCCGGGGCCATTCCCAGTTGTCCACATCACCTCCATAGACACCGACCGCGGCCGGAGGCGCGAACACCAGTCGTACGTCTTTGATGTAGGTATAAAGAAACAGTACGTAAGTCTTCCCGGCAAACATTTCCGCAACCTCGGCACGCTTGCCCGGATGAGCTTGCTCGGCTTGTTTTTCCAGCTCTTTTTGCCGCTGCTCAATGGCCTTGGTGCGGGCCGAGTAAACCATGTCGTCCTGCACAGCGTTGAGCACCTGTTCAGAAACATCCTCAAACGACTCAGTGATCCGAACGGTGTAGCCGGTTGATGGAATTTCTTCCTGCCGCGTTTTCGCCTGAAATCCGTCTGTCAGGTAATCGCGATCGGCAGTGCTGGCCGTTTGAATCGCGCGGTAGGCACAATGATGGTTCGTAATAATCAGTCCATCAGCGGACACGAACGAACCGGTGCAACCGTTGACTTTGCAAATCCCGTCAATCAGACAGGTTTTTTCCGGGTTGAAAATATCACCCGGATCCATTTGCAAACCTTGCGCGGCAAGATCGAGTCCGGCAATTTCACTGACCGGAAACATCCCTTCGTCAGCGCAAACGTCGTGATTGACGCGTGAGAAAACGAGTACCAGAACCAACGGCAATACGAGGCAAGCGATTCGTTTGAGCATGATCCAAAACCGGAATAAGACACGGAAATATTCGGGCTTATTCTAATCCAATTTTGAAGCCAGTTTTACCCACTGGATTTTTTTCCGGAGGTAGTCGGGCGAAAGGGATCGGCGGTTGGGAATCGCGAAGCGAAGGCCTACTGTTTGAGTTCGACAGGCTGAAAGCCCGGGCGACGTCAGGCCAGGATCTCTTCGACGACACGGCCGTAGACGTCGGTCAGCCGAAAATCGCGGCCGGCGTATCGGTACGTTAATTGGGTGTGATCGAGACCCAGCATATGCAGCATGGTCGCGTGCAGATCGTGGAAATTGACTTTGTTCTCGACTGCTTCGATCCCGTGTTCGTCCGTCGCCCCGACCCGCTGGCCACCTTTGGCTCCACCTCCAGCCATCCAGGTGGTAAAACCTTTGGCATTATGATCGCGGCCGTCTTTCTTTTTGACATCCGGCGTGCGGCCAAATTCACCTCCCCAAACGACCAATGTGTCGTTCAACATGCCGCGCTGTTTCAGATCGGTCAACAACGCCGCGATGGGCTGATCGGTCGCTTTGCAATTGGAGCCCAATTTTGCTTTCAACGCCCCATGCTGATCCCAGTTGGCATGACACAGTTCGATGTAGCGGACGCCGGCCTCGGCAAATCTTCGTGCCAGCAAACACTGGCGACCAAAATTATCGGTCGCTTTGTCGCCGATGCCGTACATTTCCAACGTCTCCTGGGTCTCGTCGGAGACATCCATCAAACGCGGCACCGTGCTTTGCATTCGGAAAGCCAATTCGTAGGATTCAATCACCCCTTCGAGTTCCGGGCTGACTTCCTTTTTCCTCAACAGGTCTTCGTTCATCTCCTGCACCAGGTTCAACTGTTCGCGCTGCAAGTCGCCCGTAAAACGGTCGTTGCGAATGTTGCCGATCCGGGCATTGCTGAGCGACTGATTGACCTGACCGATCGCCGTGCCTTGATAGATGGCCGGCAGGAATGCACTGCCGTAATTCTGGGCACCACCAACACGTGACTCCGGGTTGAGGGTGATAAAACCGGGTAGGTCCTGGTTTTCGGTTCCCAAACCATACAACGACCAAGCCCCGACCGATGGCCGGACAAACCGAAAACTGCCGGTGTGCAGTTTCAGGTAAGCTTGCGGATGATTCGGGATTTCTCCCTGCATGCCATTGATCAGACAAAGATCGTCGGCGTGTTTGGCCAGATTCGGAAACAGCTCGGAAATCGGCAGTCCGCTTTCGCCATGTTGGTTGAATTTCCAAGGCGACTGCATCAGTTTTCGCCCCTTCTGGTTCGGAGACGACTTGCCGTCGTCGACCGCCAGTTGCGGCTTGTAATCGAACGTGTCGACGTGCGACGGACCGCCACGCATACATAAAAAAATGACTCGTTTGGCCCGAGCCGGAAAATGAGGTTGCTTAGGAAGCAACGGATTCTGGGAGTTCCCGTTACGAACGTCCGCGAGCGCACCCTGCGTCGTCAGTCCCGCAAGTGCCATATAGCCGAATCCGCAGGACAGTGTCTTCAGGGCGTGTCGGCGGGAAAATTGGTAGTTCATGTTTGGGTTCCGTAGGTTGTCGTGATTGCTCAAGGCGGCTCGGGCTGGACCGATGTCGAGCGAGGATGAGTCACCAATCACCCACATTCGGACCGGCCAAAACGGTTACTCGATGTATCGAAATTCGGCCGATCCAAATAACGCCTGAACGAATCCGGACCAAGCTAACTGCGTCGTTAACTGGGGATCCTTTCCGTCTTCAGAAAATCGATGAGAGATATGTTCGATGAATTTTTTGGCCCGTTCGACCTCCGAACCATCAGCCGGCCTGGCCAAGACTCTTTGATACGCTCGATCGATTCGCGTTGCATCGTCCCACTCTTGATTGGCCAGCAAGGATTCCGCCAACCGGTCACACTGCTCGGTGACGAACTTGCTGTTGAGAAAATACAGGGCTTGCGTGGGGACGGTCGTCACGGGCCGTTCGCCAACGAGGATACTCGGTTCTGCAAAATCAAATAGCTTCAATGGCTCGGGAACCGCGTTTCGAATGATTGGCAAGTAAACACTGCGATTCGAATTGTCTTTCATCATGTCGTCAATCCTGACCTGTCGACCGTATTCCCCGTCGAGGTTAGCCACCGGCGAACCGTTGGCTGGCGTCAATTTCAGGTTGCCACTGGCCAACAACATCGAATCCCGGAGAATCTCAGCATCGACCCGTTGAGGACTGTGTCGCCAAAGCAGCGTGTTGTCCGGGTCGATTTCGTAATTCGCAGGGACGTAATCTCCGCTCAACTGATAAGCTCGGGAAAGCACCATTTCACGGATGAGATCTTTGATGGACCATCCATTCTCTCGAAAACGACTTGCCAGGTAATCCAGCAACTCGGGATGGGTTGGAGGTTCGCCAGTCGCACCAAAATTATCGACCGTCCGCACGATGCCCGTTCCAAATAAGTGATGCCACACTCGATTGGTCAACACCCGGGTCGTCAACGGGTTTTGCTCGCTGACGATCCAGTCGACCAATTCAGCGCGGCCACTTTGGTCGGTCTCCAGAATCGGTTGTTTCAGGTGCGGATCGAGAATTGACAGCAAGCCCCGGGGAGCTGTCCCTTTGGGGCTGGAGACTTCACCGCGAATGTAAACAGGCGAATCGGCAACCTTGCCATCACGGACCCCCATCGCTTGGTCGGACGTACCATTCTCGGTTACGTCCTTAAGCTCTTTCTGCAGGTCCTGGACGCGTTTTTTCGTGTTGTTGATCGCTTTGCGGACCTCAGCGATTTTGTTGACATCCCTGTTCTGCTTGCTTTTTTGAGCGAGCGTCTTACTTTCTTGCTGAAGTGAGGCCAGCCGTTTTTTCACCGCGGCCAATTTCGCGGTCGTCTCTTCCATTCTCTGCCGAGCTTGCTGTTGCTGCGATGGCTCGTCGGCCGCATCCGTTTTCAGCATCACCAGTTCACTTGCCTGGCGGTTTCCCTGCTGCTTCTTGGTGCCGTACAGTGTTTCCGTACTACGGAAGATCCCTGCCATCGAATAGTATTCGGTCGTTGGGATTGGATCGAATTTATGATCGTGGCAACGAGCACAACTGACGGTCAGGCCCATGAAGGCCCGCGTCGTAATGTCGATCTGTTCGTCGACCAGATCCATTTGGAAGGCGTTCTTGTCGCCTTCGTTGAGCAATTTGGGACCGATTGCCAGGAAACCGGTCGCGACCAATTGTTCGTTCGTCGGCTGTTCCATCAGGTCGCCCGCGACCTGTTCGCGAATAAATTGATCAAACGGTTTGTCCTCGTTGAATGACTCAATCACGTAGTCCCGATACCGCCACGCATTGGGATAGACAAAGTTCCGTTCGCGACCATTTGATTCGGCATAGCGAACGACGTCCAACCAATGCCGCCCCCAGCGCTCGCCGAATTGAGGCGAAGCGAGCAAACGATCCACCAATTTTTCGACTGCGTCGGGAGCCGGATCGGCGAGGAACTCCGCTAACTGGTCGGGCGTCGGTGGCAATCCAATCAAGTCATAATAAAGTCGCCGGACCAGGGTCAAACGATCCGCATCGCCCACCGGTTTGAGGGAACTCGATTCCAGTTTTTCCAACACGAAGTAATCGATGTCACTGCGAGGCCAGTTGACCTGTTTGACCTGGGGTAATTCCGGCTGGCGGATGGGCTGGTAGGCCCAGTGGTTCTTGGCTTCTTCGAAATTGATCTCGCGCTTGATCATCGAAGCGCCCTCGCGCGGATCGGGAGCACCCATTTTGACCCAGGCTTCAAAGTCTTCGATGACCGACTCAGGCAATTGTTCTTTGGGCGGCATCTCCATCGACTCGTAGCGAATTGCGTCGATCAACAAACTGTTTTCAATCTCGCCTGGAACAACCGCATGCCCACTGTCGCCGCCCATTCGGGTCGCCTCGCGGGTGTCAAGCATTAAACCGCCTTTGACGGATTTGGCGTCTTTGGAATGGCACGAATAGCATTCAGACACGAGGACCGGGCGAATTTTTTTCTCAAAAAATTCCAGTTGCTGCGGAGTCATTTTTTCCTGAGCGTGTGAAACCGATAGCGGAAAAATCAACACGATCAGCTGCACCAGCAGCAATCGAAAACAGACGGTTCGTTCGGGCATTACTTCATCCATCATGGGAAGTGAAATCCAACGTGACACACGTTACAGGAAAAGACGCGTGGTGGCTCGTTTTTATTGTAAATCGAGGACGATCGGCCGCGAAATAGCTGACTTTGGTGGTCTGGCGAAGATAACAAGAGACTGCGGGCAGCCCCAACCGATCTAACACCCCTGCAATTCTTGGGGGCCGTCCCGCGGCGTTCCGTTTTGGGCTATGTTTCCGGCAAGATCGCTTTGCGCAACGGTCGAAGACACGCTCACCCCCGAACGGGTGAGCGATTGAGACAGAAATAGGGGCACTGGTGCGACGTGAGGGCTACGGCGCGAACACGGGCAGGTAATTCAGGGGAATTTGCATGATGATACAAGCCATTGCCGCACCAAATTCCGGTCCCGCTTCACTCGATCGCCACGAGCCTTCGTCGGTCTGCGTGTTGACCAATTGGTCGCGGATGGCAGGGTACCAATCGTTCCAGTACTTCCCGCCCGCGTGCCACATCGCTTGCACGGCGTAGTAATTGGCGTAGAAATAATGCCCGCCGCCTTGTTGGGCGCCACTGGGCTTGAATTTTTCCAGGTACTGCAGCGCTTTTTCGACTTGTTCGCCCTCGTAAATTCCGGCGCTATACAACGACGTCACTCCGGCGGCAGTCATGGCAAACGTGGTGTGTCCGCCCTGCATGGTGTACCGGAAACTGCCGTTGCTGTTCTGACTTTTTTGCACGTACTCGATACATTTTTGCCGAGTCTCATCGGGAACATCGACCCCGGCATCTCGAGCTCCACGCAAACCCATGATTTGGCAGACAGTGACTGAAAGATCGGCATCACTTTTGACAGGCTGATAGCGCCAACCACCTTGGTTGTTTTGACTCTCGATCGTCAACTTCACGGCCTTACGCAGTTTGTCTCCGATTTCTGCTTTGCGAGTCATTCCGTAGGCTTGCGACAAAAACAACATACTGAAGCCATGGCCATACATGTTTTCCCGGGATCCGGCATCGCGTTTGGCGATGTAGCCCGTTTCGCGGGTGTTGTTCATCACGAACTCCACACACATGTCGATTGCTTTGCCGTACGGCCCCTCACCGGGCGCATGGCCTCCGCACATCATGGCCAGTCCGCCCATGGAAGCGGTTGCAACGCCAGCAGCCAAACCGTTGTTCCCAAACGCGACTCGATTACGACCCGTTTTCACCTGATTTCGGAGCAAAAACGCCAGCCCCTTGTCGATCGCTTTTTTGGCAGCGGGGGTGATCAACTCGGCAGGCGATTTTTCATTCGGGGAGGCCTTCCGGTCTCTGGCAAAGGCAGAGTTTGCCATGAAGCCAATCGGTGTTGCTGCGGCAACGCCCAGTCCCAGTGCGGCGCGATTAAATCCACGACGACTGAGAAAGCAACCTTGGCTCGAAAGAGCCCGCCCTGCCAATTGATTTTTGTCCATCTTTAATTCCGTTAATCTGGAGACTGACATCCGACTTGCGATCCCGCAAGTCCGGGGGCCCTGGGCAACCGGTCATCGCTGTACCGCGAATCGCAATTTGGTCTTGATCGTCAAGCAAACTGTTTTTGCTCAAGAAATCTAACGCGATCTCAGCTCTAATCATAACCGATCCATGGAAACCGTCAAAATCAGACGGATCAGGGATTGTTCCACCGAGCGTTCAGCGGAATTGAACAAAACCGGAATACATGGATAATTTCGGCGAAACCGAAGCACGCAAGACTCACATTCGGGATCAAGTTTTCCGAATCCAAATCGTTCATTATCACAGACGATCGAATATCGGGAATGGATTCGCCTGACTGCCGACGTTTGTCGCACTTTCCGATTTATTTCAATCGAACCGTTCAAAGTCCAAAGGAAACACCCATGACAGCGTCCACCGTTGATACAAAGCAACTGGCGATCAACACGATCCGAACCTTGTCAATGGACGCCGTGCAGGCGGCCAATAGTGGTCACCCCGGCACGCCGATGGCCTTGGCTCCCGTCGCCTACGTGCTGTGGAATCAGCATTTGAACTACGACCCGGCGAACCCCAATTGGTTTGCCCGAGACAGATTTGTGCTTTCCTGTGGGCATGCCTCGATGCTGCTGTATTCGTTGCTGCATTTAGCGGGTGTTGCCAAAACCGACGCCAATGGCCGGCCGACGGACGCCCCTTCGATCTCCCTTGACGACATTAAAAACTTTCGGCAATTGGACAGTCCCTGCGCTGGCCACCCCGAGTACGGCTATGCCGCCGGAATCGAAACGACCACCGGCCCCCTGGGGCAGGGACTCGGGAACAGTGTCGGGATGGCGATTTCAGCCAAGTGGTTGGCGGCAACCTACGATCGCCCCGATTTCGAATTGTTCGGTTTCGATACGTATGCGCTCTGCAGCGATGGTGACATCATGGAAGGCGTGGCCTGCGAAGCGGCATCGCTGGCCGGACACCTGAAGCTCTCCAACCTCTGCTGGATATACGACGACAATCAAATCACGATCGAAGGCCGCACCCAGTTGGCGTTCAGTGAAGACGTCCCGACCCGTTTCGAGGGTTTGGGCTGGCAAGTCATCACGGTGGCCGACGCCAATGACCTGGACAGCCTCGATGCGGCGTTCCAACGATTCAAAGCAGAACCGCATCGCCCCACGCTGATCGTTGTGAAGAGCATCATTGGTTATGGAGCTCCCAACAAACAGGACACTGCCGGCGCGCATGGATCACCGTTGGGTGAAGAAGAAATCAAACTGGCCAAACAGGCTTACGGCTGGACGGGCGAGAAATTCGCGGTCCCGGAGGAAGTCGTCGAAGATTTCAAGCACGGAATTGGCGCGCGCGGCGGTGCAGCCTACAAAGCCTGGGCGGCTCAGTTTGAGCAGTACCGCAACCAACATCCAGACGAAGCCAAAGACCTGACGTGGATGCAAAATCGTGAACTCCCGGTGGGCTGGGAATCCTGCCTGCCGGTTTTCGAGGCCGACGCCAAAGGTATGGCAACTCGCGTCTCGTCTGGTAAAGTCCTCAACTCCGTTTGCGCCGTCGTGCCCAACTTCATTGGAGGCTCGGCCGATCTGGCGGGCTCGAACAAATCCAACTACGACGCCGAAGACGCGGGCGATTTCTCGGCAAACGATTATCGGGGTCGCAATTTTCATTTTGGGATTCGCGAACATGCGATGGCCGCCGCCGCCAACGGCATGTCCCTGAGTGGCATTCGGCCTTACGTGGCAACCTTTTTCGTGTTCACCGATTACCTGCGGCCGTCGCTGCGATTGAGTTCGATCATGCACCAGCCGGTGTTTTACATCATGACTCACGATTCCATTGGATTGGGGGAAGACGGCCCGACCCACCAACCGGTCGAACACCTCGCGGCTTGCCGGGCCATTCCAGGCGTATTCGTCTACCGGCCTGCCGACGCCAACGAAGTCTCGGCTTGCTACCAAGCCGCCTTGAACGATCATCAACACCCGGCGGTCATGGTGTTGACCCGACAGAACTGCCCGACGATTGACCGCTCAAAATATCAACCCGCCAGCGGAGCGACGCGCGGTGGTTACGTGGTCCTTGATCCCGAAGGCGCGCCGGACGCAATCCTGATCGGGACCGGCAGTGAGCTGCAACTTTGCCTCGATGCGGCCGAACCATTGACGGCAGCGGGCGTCCGGGTCCGCGTGGTCAGTTTGCCCTGCTGGGAGCTTTTCGATCAACAACCCGAAGAATATCGCGAAAGCGTTTTGCCTGCGGCGGTTACCAATCGGGTTGCGGTGGAGGCCGGAATCGAGATGGGTTGGGAAAAATACGTCGGAAGTGACGGAAAATTCATCGGAATGAGCAGTTTTGGGGCTTCGGCACCCGATGATGTGTTGTACAAGCATTTCGGGATCACGGTCGATGCCATCGTGAAAGCGGTCGCGGGATAATGGAATGCAAGCGGTCGCGGGATTCACAGGAATCCAGACCAAAACCATTGTGGTTGCTGAACACAGGAAGCCCATGACAATAGACAACGAGACGCCGACGCGTCAGTGGATGGTCGAGCAGATAAAGGCCATGCGGCCCTGGCACCACGATATTCAAATCACCGAGGATCTTTGCACGGGTGAAGTTTTCTCACCGACGAAGCGGTTGCCGCCTAAGGAAAACGACGGCGTCAGCCTGATCTCGCCGCGCGTCCGGTTTTTTGAACGGCTGGATTCGCTCTACCCGGACACGATGAAAGGTAAACGATTCCTCGATTGCGCCTGCAACGCCGGCGGCTATTGCTTCTGGGCTCGGGAGCGGGACGCCGCAGAGATTGTCGGGTTCGATGTTCGCGAGCATTGGATTCAACAAGCCCGGTTTGTGCAACAGCACCGCGTCGTGCAACCGGTCGATCGAATCCAATTTCACGTGATGGATCTGTACGACGTTCCGAAACACAATTTCGGGATGTTCGACATGACCTATTTCAGCGGAATTTTTTATCACCTGCCGGATCCGATTACGGGACTGAAAATTGCGGCAGACATGACCTCGGACATCATCGTGGTCAATACCGCGATCAAGCTGGACCCGGACAATCCGACCGGATTAACAATGGCGCGCGAGAGCCGGACCAAAGTGATGTCCGGCGTGCACGAGATGTCCTGGTTTCCGAACGGCCCCGAATGCCTCCACCATTTGTTGCGGTGGCTTGGTTTCGTCGAAATGAAACTCACGCTGGAAATCAACAAACACGACCTCAAACGCCAACGCGTCGAATTTATCGCGGCGCGAGAAAAGGGTCGACTCGATCAGGTCGAAGGCGAGTTTTTTACCAGCGACGTGAATTAGTCAGCGTTGCCTGCTTTGGCACACACAGCGTTGAATTCGATCATCACAAAAAAAAGCCCCGAAAACAAAATTGCGTTCCGCAAAGTTGCGTTCGGGGCTGACAGTTCTCAATCGAAGTCGCCAGGTTCAGTGTTAACGAACGTGGTACTGACTTCGAGTTCGTAACGGACGCCTTGGGATCTACTGATCACCGTCAGCGGATTTTTTCTGATCCTCTGACTTATCTCCGTCCGTGCTGTCTTCTTTTTTCTCCGCGTCCTTGTCGGCTTCGGCCTTGGCTTTTTCTTCGGCCTTAGCTTTGGCTTCTGCTTCTGCCTTGGCTTTAGCCTCAGCTTCTGCCTTGGCTTTAGCTTCTGCCTTAGCCGCTGCTTCGGCTTCCCGCGCTGCTTGGACAGCTTTCATGGCTTCTTCGTCCAAAGCTTCGTGGTCGACTCCGACCAGCGAAACTTCTTCCCCCATTTCGGCCATCAACTCTTCCAGGGCGCGATCCAACGATTCACCGCGAACGTTTTTGTAGCGAATGACGCCATCTTTATCGATCAGGTAGGTCGTCGGCCAACCCTTGACCCGCCACTCGGTGGAGATCGGCCCCCGGGTGCCTTGTTCGCCGTTCCAGAAACTACGCCAGGTAATATTCTTTTCTTTTCGGGTCTCGGCCAGTTTATCGAGATCTTTGTCGCTATTGACGCCGATCAGTGCAAATGGTTTGTCTGCCATAATTTTTACGAGCGACCGCTCGTGAGGGTACATAGCCCGGCAAGGTGGTCACCAATCGCCCCAGAAATCCAGGAAGACCACTTTCCCGCGATAATCGCTAAGCTTGAATTCCTTGCCATCGAGGTCAACGGCTTCAATTTCCATGGCGTTACTGCCGACGGAAAGGTTTCGCAAAACGAACAATTCGCTTTCGGCTTTTTCAATCAAAGCCGCATCGCCTTCGGCTTCGACGCATTCGACCAGCATTCCCTCCAGCATTTTGGCTTCGTTGGGATCAGGTTTGGTTTTAAAATACGCAGCAGCCTCTTCGCCAATTCGTTCGATCATGGCCTCATCGGCCGTGGCGTACATGTTCTGGTACATGCCACGCCGATCAATGAACTGGGCCAAGTGCGACGACGGCGGAGGTTTTGATGTCGCCTTCGGCGTTTTGGCAAACCGCTTTCAGGAATTTCTCGGTGGCCGCATTCGGCGTTCCCCGGCCCATTCCCGCAATCATCGTTACAATTTTTTCGTTTCCAACGTGATTCTCAACCAGCAACTCGAAACGCGGTATCGCGAGTTTCGCCGGTCGCCATGGTGGCGAGCATGGAAAGCATGTCCATGGCCTGTTCGGACTGGACGTCTGCCTTGGCGTATCCCAGCAGGCGACCGATCGCAGCATCGCGGATATCACCGGTGCCGTAGCGACCGAGCGCGATGGAGATCTCGCGAGTCTGGTCGGCATCCGGAGCGGCCGCGACCATTTCGGCCAGCAGTTCCATCGCTTTATTTTTTGCTTCACCGTTGCCGCGAGACAAAGCCTGAGTTAGTGCTTCGAAGGCCCCTTCGACATCCGAGTTTTTCTCATACAGATCCACATACTTCTGGCCGTATTCGTTGCTCGGATTGGCCTTCATGGCCGCGGTTCGAGCTGCGGCCGTGCGAGCCGCCCGCGCGGTGACTTGCCATTTTTGCATGTCTTCATTGAACTGATTGTTCAAGTCGGCCAATTCCGCCTGGAAGGCTTCTGCCGCTTCCGATTTGGCCTCTGCCATCTTGCTGGCTTCTGCTTCCGCAGCTTGTTTGGCAGCGGCCTGATCTTCAGCAGCTTTATCTGCTGCCGCCTTTTCAGCGGCAGCTTTTTCTGCAGCAGCTTTTTCTTCGGCCGCTTTGTCCGCGGCCGCTTTGTCTGCAGCAGCTTTTTCTTCGGCCGCTTTTGCTTCAGCCGCTTCGTTTTCCGACTCCTCATCCATTTCGGGCGGGGGTTCCGGCGTACGAGATTTGACCGGCTCGGAACCTCCGGCCGGCTTTTTCGCGGCGTCGTCGGAACACGACGGCAAAATCATCACCGCGAGGATTAGTAAGTAGCAAATTTTCTTCATGTCATTCTTTCTGACAGAACTTAGAAATGGTTATGGGAAGCTTCCATTAGCGTGTTTCAATGCGAATTGAATTTCGACCTGAACGGGTCAAACACCAGCCTATTCGTCATCCGATTTCAGCTCAACGTTCAACTGAATCTCGGCGTCACCTCGTTTGAGCTTCAGCTTGATCGTCTTGCCGCTATCCCGCTGGACGATCCGATTGACCTCGCGACGGGAAGTAATCTTCGCACCGTCGATATCAAGGATCACATCGCCTTTTTTCAGCCCGGCTTTTTCCGCCAACGAATCACTGGTAACGCCTTCGATCGTCACGATGTCGTTCTCATCCTCCAGCATGACCCCCAACCGAATCCGTTTGGGGGTTCCATAAACCGGCGGTTTTTCCAGGGCGGCGAGCCCATCGAGGACTCGTTCGGAGAAATCAATGACCTTCAAAGCCCCTTCGCAGTTGATCGCTTCGAAATCGTCTTCTGGAGTGTGATAAACGGCATTTTGACCCGTGTGAATGAACATGTTGGGAATCCGTTTGTTGTTGAACGGAATTTGATCGCTACCACCGCCAGCGCCTTTGACCAACTCAAAATCCAGCCCTTCGTTTGCCTCTTCGAAGATCGCGTCGAACTGGGGCGAAGTGTTGCCGTTGTACAGCGTCAGCCGCCCTTCGCGAAGCCAACCGATCATGTCAAAGTTGACCATGGCCACTGTTTTTTCAAGCGGGTAAATCGGATTTTGAACGTAGTGGAAGGCCCCCAGCAGCCCCATCTCTTCGGCCGTAAAACAGATAAACACCAGTCGGCGACCGGGCTTTTTGTCGCGTTGGTTGATGCGACGGGCAAGCTCGATCACCGCGGCTGTTCCCGTGGCGTTGTCATCAGCACCGTTATGAATTTCGCGACGACCACCGGCTCGGGAACCGTAGGCACCATCTCCAAGATGATCGTAGTGGGCACCGATGATAATTGTTTCGTCGGCGTTGGGACCTTCGCCTTCGATGATTCCAATAATGTTGTTCGTGGGAACCTGCTTCAGTTGGAAATCCGATTTGAACTCGGCCGACCAGTTCGCAATCGGCTGCGAAATAGGTTCGAGATTGCTGTCGATCAGTTTTTCCACTTCGGCGACCGATTTCAGCTTCATCCCTGTCGGAGAGACCAGCGGAGCATCGGCGAGCAAATCGTCCAGCACTTTGCGTTTGATTTGGGCAAACGGCAGACTCATGGTCCCAAACCGATCGCTCAGGATCAGATCATCGTCTTCGTCGTTGGTTGCCGTGACCGAATCATTCACCATGATGATCCCGGCAGCTCCGGCTCGGCGAGCCGCCGTAACTTTGGCTCGTCCCGACGCGTGGCGGGAAGTTTCTTCCCCATCGAACACGCTGTTGGGATCTTCTGCCTGAGGCTCTCTTCGGATCAGAACCACAATCTTGTCTTTGACGTCGATACCCGCGTAGTCATCGTAATTGTGTTCGTCCGCGGAAATGCCATAGCCCACAAACACCAAATCACTACTGAGGTCAAATCCACGAAGACCGATTAGTTGCTGGTAGTTGTTTCCGAGCTCCAATTTCAGCTCGGTGTCGTTGGGTCCCTTTAGCACCAGACTTGTTTTGTCTTTCAGGATTTCGCGCGTATTGCCGACTTCCATCTGCTGGAAATAGGTTCCGTCCTCCAACGGCTTCAGGCCAGCTTTCTTGTACTCGGCGACGATATAATCCTCCGCCAGCTTGATCCCGGGAGTCCCCGGTTGGCGTCCCCCCATTTCATCGGATGAGAGGTATTTGATGTCGTAGGTAATTCGTTTCAGTGACTCCTCGGCATCAGCGGCCACCGGCACTGCCGTCGGCGCGACCGTTTCGACAGACACGGCGGCCTCGGTCGTCTCCTGAGCCGCCAGATCATGACATTGAAAGACAGCTGTCACCGCGAACATCAAAGCGGGAAGTGTCCAAACAGAATTGAGATTGAATATTTTCGTCACGTGTGCTCCTAATCGTTTGCGAAAGCCACTCCAACAATGGACGTTTTGAAGAGGCGATTGTCTTTTCTGGGGTCTTTTGGGGTAAGTCGATCTATCCAATAACTTATCAGCCTGGCGTCACGCCGTCAGTATTGTGATTCTCAAATTGACGCAAACACGCAAAATTGAATCGTGCAGCGATGAATTGCACCGGTGACGCAAAATCAGGTTGATTGGGCAAATTGCACGGCAATTTCGCACCCCCAATCTGACCACGGGCCTTGTGCGATTTTCCGTGCATCGACTATGATATTCCATCTATCCATTACGGGGTAGATAGCCGCTATTGCGGTCCTCATTTCGGCGGCTAAAATGCCTTCTGAAGCCGAGATTTCGGTGCCGAGTGGTCGCATGATCCAACGAATCAAACTTGGATTCGCGAACTTGTTTCGGACCCAGTTTTTCTTTTGGAGGGAAACGTTAGGTCCGCCTGTTCGCCAAACCGGACAGAACCCGCTCTCAAATAACAAAGATAAATGGAACTACAACACGCACAAATGACTTACAACCGCCTCGAACTGCTCAAATTGATGTATCTCAGTCGCGAAGGTGATCGACGCGAAGGCGTTTTGCATCGGCAAAGCAAAGGCTGGTTTCAAGTCGCCGGTATGGGACATGAGCCATTGGCAGCCATCGCAATGCTAATGGAGGACGATGACTATCTGTTCCCCTATTATCGTGATCGGGCGATGGTGCTGGCGCGGGGTGTTTCCAATGCAGATCTGGCAAGTGCCTATTTTGCAAAAATCGGTTCCTCCAGTGCGGGCCGACAAATGCCGGGCCATTATTCTGACCGCAGCAAGAATATTTGGAGTGTTCCAACCCCGACCGGCGCCAACGCCTTGCCGGCGTGTGGTGTTGCTTGGGCGATGCAGTTACATGACCGAGCCAACATCGCGGTGGCGACCGTCGGTGATGCCGCTTCGCGTCAGGGCGAATTCTTCGAAGCGATTGCGTTTGCCATTGAACGACAATTGCCGGTTGTGTTTATCGTGGAAGACAATAACTACGGAATCAGCACCAACACGGAGAAGTTCAATCCATTCAAGCTGGGAATCTTCGACGAGAGTTACATCCTAAACGTTGACGCCCGCCATCCCGACCGAGTTTTTGATGCGGCGGCGCCTGCGATGGAAAAAGCCCGCAAGGGCGGTGGTCCAACGGTTATTGTCGCCGAGCTTGACCGACTCTGCTCACACACCAGCAGTGACGATCATCGCGTGTACCGACCCCAGGATGAAATCGATGAGATGCAGGACCGCGATCCAATCCTGGTGCTTTCCAGAGAGCTGATTGAGTCTGGAGAGTTGACGAGCGAAGAATGGGAGCGGATCAAATCGGAGATCAACGAGCAAGTCGACAACGAATACATCGCAGCGGAATCCGAGGTCGACCCGACCCCGGCGGACCTGATGATCGAACTGCTGGGAGACGTCGATGATCCCGTACCGCCTCCGATCGAAGGCGGCAAGAAGCTTCGAATCGTCGACTCGCTTAATTCCGTTTTCAAACAGGGTTTGGCCAAAAACGACAAATTCATCTTTTTTGGAGAAGACATCGAAGCACCCAAAGGCGGTGTGTTCGGGCTGACGGCCGATCTTTCCGCCGAGTTCCCCGAACGTGTTTTCAATTCGCCACTCGCCGAAGCGACGATCGCGGGTGTCGGAATCGGGATGGCCTCCTATGGCATGCGGCCCGTGTTCGAATTCCAGTTCGTGGACTTTGTCGGCCCGGCGATGAACCAGATCACCCAAAACTTGACAACGCTGCGCTGGCGGACCAATGGTGACTGGAAGTGTCCAATTGTGTTTTACGCCCCTTACGGTGCCTACTTGCCCGGCGGTTCGCTGTGGCACTCGCAAGCCAACGAATCGGTATTTGCCCATTACCCGGGCATGCGAGTCGTGGTACCAAGCACCCCCGAAGACGCGACGGCGCTGATGTGGACTGCGATGCACACGGACGATCCATGCCTGATGTTGATCCCCAAACACATGTTCCGACAACAAATGGAAGTCCCCGCCGACGTGCCGGCCGTCGGATTTGGGGAAGCCCGAATTCGTCAGGCAGGCGATGATGTGACGCTTGTGACCTGGGGCAACTGTATCGAGCAAGCTTTCGCTGCGGCCAACGCGTTGGCGGACGAAGTTTCGGTCGAAATCATTGATCTACGATGCATTCAGCCGTGGGATCGCCAAACGATTGTCGACTCGCTCGAAAAAACCGGCCGCCTGGTTGTCGTGCAAGAGGACGGTCGGTCGTGCAGCGTTGGCCAGATGATCATCAGTGAAATCACCGGCGACCCGGAAAGCTTCAACCTGTTTGTGAGTGCTCCCCAATTAGTCTCCAAGCCAGACATTCACATCGGTTACAACCCGATCTATGAATACGCCGCGCTTCCGGACACCGAAGAAGTTATCAACGCCATCCGCAACACCATGGAGGACTGACCGGCAATGCCCGTCATTTCAGTGAGAATCCCTCAGTTAGGTGAGGGTTTGCAGGAAGCCCTGCTTGTCGAATTTTTAAAAGAACCCGGCGAAGCCATCAAACGCGACGAACCGATCTACGTGATGGAAACCGATAAAGCCACCACGGATGTCGAATCGCCCTATGAAGGCACTTTGATCGAATGGACGGTGGAATCGGGTTCCGTTTTGGAAATCGGAACGGAAATCGCCAAGATGGAAGTCGCCGAAGGTGTCAAAGAGATGCCGATCGGTCACGGCCCCGCGGACGCACCTGCGGCCAGTTCGGCTTCTTCGTCCGGAAACGGACCGACGACCGCCAAGCCATCGGCCGCTCCGGCTTCGGGCAGGGTCATGGTGCCACCGAAGACCCGGAAATATCTCAAGGACCTGAATCTACTCGATGCGATCGATCAAATTCCGGTCTCCGGCAAAAAAATGATGCCCGCCGACGTGGACGCTTATGTGGCTTCCATCGGGGGTGGTGCGGTTGCCAGTGACCTGTACGCCATCAAGCCGCTGGCCAAAACGCAGATTGTGTTGAATTATCGGCTCAGCCGCGGTGCGCACGCGTGCATTCCCGTTACGGTGATGAACGAACTGGATTGGTCGAAGATCAACGAGGCTCGAGCCGCCGCGCGAAAATCCGGTGGACCCACCGGTTTTGCCATGGCCTGTTGGGCGGTTGTTCAAGCCCTGAAGAACCACGAAAAATTTCGCAGCGGGCTGACCGCAGATGGGAAGGGCCTGAAAGTCTTCCATCGCGTCAATTTGGGCGTTGCCGTGGCGCTGGCCGGCGACGAGATGGTAACGGCAGTCATTCGTGACGCCGATGAGATGACGTCCGATCAGTTTTTTGCAGCCTACCATCAGCAAGTAGATGCCGCACGCGATGGCAAGGATCAAGCCGACGAATCAACGACGATCACGGTTTCCAACATTGGCAAAGCCGGCATGCGAATTGGCATTCCGGCCATTGTCGCTCCCGCGGTGGCCACGTTGGCCTTCGGCGAAGTCTACCAACACCCGGTCCCCGACGGCGATTCGTTCCAGTTTAAACCCATGGTCACAACGACCTTAAGTTTCGATCATCGAATCGCCAACGGCGTCGGCGCAGCGAACTTCATGAACGAAGTCCGCAGCAACATCGAATCGTTCGCACTGTAAAGCGAGGCCGTACGACTGGCTTCCAGCCTGTCTGTGCTGCCCCAGCAACTTTCGGCACTGACCAACTTGTCCCAACACCTCCTGCCTGCCGGCTTGCCACCACAGGCCGGAGGCCTGTGCAATGGCAATTGGTCAGACGACAGCTCCCTGATCTACAGTTTTTTGATCCGAATATTTCGAAACCGAATATTATTCGGCTGTCCGTGATCCTGGAATCCGATGTAGCCTTCCAGCGGCCGGTCTTTCATCGCGCCTTCATCCAGCTGCGTATCAATAATCTGTTCGCCGTTAAGCTCAACGACCAGATGACTGCCAATACACGAGATTACCATCCGGTTCCATTGGCTTGGCGGCATCGACATGTTTTTGGACGGCCCCACCGTTTTCACGATCCCGCCGTGGTCATGATGTGTCAGCTCATCTGATTTTTTTGATGAATCAAGAATCTGAGCTTCGATCCCCTGCTGCACAGGGTCGTCCCGGTCGGCCACGCGAAAATAGACACCGCTGTTGCCGCCGGGCGGATAGGCATATTGAACGTCGAGCATGAAATCCTTGTATTTTTTCTCCGACCATAGATAAGCCCCGTACCGCTGCCATCCCTTTTCGCCATCGCGAGGCTGGATCAACAGCGAACCATCGTCTTGGGGAATCCAGTTTCCAGTCGTCGTCCAGCCGTTCAGATCTTTACCATTGTAAAGCGACGTAAAACCGGACAGATCTCGCAGTTCAATGTTGCTGCCAGGCCACCTCGAACGGCCCCTGATTTTTCCCGATGCCATGCACCTGCAATCCGATAAAACCTTTCGGGTGCGATTTGAATTTTTCTTCGTCGGTCAGATCGGAAACTTGTTGGCCATTGATCCAAACTTGGATGTTAGGGCCGACGGCGACGACATGGTAAGCGTTCCATTCTCCGTCTTTGAAAAACTTGTGCGGTTGCCGGTCCTTGTCGGGTGTCATCCAGCCGCCGGCGGCCTCACCATACAAGTATCCCGCCTCAGCTCCGTTGGCACCGCTGGCTTCAATTTCAACCTGCGGCCCGTTTACCCGACCAGTAGGGCCGTCTTTGGTTTGCGAGCGAATTTGCACACCCGAGTTCAGCCGGTCATCGCACTTTACCTCGAATTTTAATTCGAAATCGCCATACAACTTGTCCGTACACAAAAACGAATTCGGGCTGCCTTCCATCGTCTTGCCAACAATCGTGTTGCCTTCCACACGATAAGTCGCCGTTCCGTTGCGCTGAGTCCAGCCATCGAGGTTTTGGCCATTGAACAAAGGCACCCAACCAACAGCGTCATCATTGGCGCATGCGATCGGAGGGGAAAACACCAACCCGATCAATCCGATCAATAATAATTTTTTGCTTACAGCAGGAAACATCCTCAGACTCCTTGGCGGTTTTGTGGATTGCAATTTACCCGATCCGCATTGTAATTCGATCCGCCGGGAATAGCGCCCCGGCTTCAAAACAGCCGCCAGAAAATCTGGCTCAAAGGCAAGCCTAACGATCGGAGCACGCACAGTGATCAGCGCGCACACCGTCCTGGAAAGGCCTGCAACGCGAATCAATTGACGGCTCGCCGTGGTATGCGGCGCCAAGAACTGACACGTCGTTTCGAACCGCTCCGAGTTATTCTATATTTATTCGTACGATGATTTGATGGGTTCCCGCCATGGGTCGCCGCGTGCATTCAAAAAGGCGGCAACGCTCCTGCGTCTAACATCATTGGCACGAATTTCATATTGGTTGCGGGGCCCTGTCTCACAGGGCCAGCAGCCGCTGAGCCGAAGTCTTGGGGGAATTTTGTTGTAAATTTAACTCACGTGTTCCGGGTGACGACTGGTCGGAGCGGAAGCGCCCCTTCGCCGGGTCCGGATGTATCTTGTTCGAAACAGAAGCAGACCGCTATGGATTTGAGTCAACGTCTAAATAAAATCCGAGACGATTTTGAGAATGGTGACACGCCGCGCGAAATCATTGACGTGCTGAATGCTCATGTGGAAGAGCTGATTGCCAACAACGTCGCGGCGAAAGCGATTTCGGTTGGGGATCTTGCGCCGATGAATTCGGTGGTGTCGTTTGTGGGGAAGGCCGTCCCGCTCAATCGTTTCTTTGGCGAGCATTTTTTGGTGCTGACGTGGTTTCGCGGCAATTGGTGACCTTACTGTCTTGTAGAGCTGGAAGCTTTGCAAAGCAAGTTGAGTGAATTTGAAGATCGCGGCGCGGCGTTACTTGCATTATGTCCGCAGAGACAAGAATTCAATGATGAACTGGTTGCGAGATTGGGTTTGGGTTTTCCAGTCTTGCAGGACCGGGACAATCTGATGGCGAACGAATTTGGATTGACGTTGGAAACGCCACCCCATGTCATCGAAGCCGAACGATTCTTGGGCCTTGATTTACCGACTCACAATGGCACCCAAAACTGGGATCTACCGATCCCGTCCCGGTATGTTGTCGACCGAGCGTCTGTGGTTCGGTACGCCTCGCTGCATGTTGACCATCGGTTGCGCCGCGACCCCCAGGACTGCCTGGATTTCTTAAGGTGTCGCTAGACCTTGCACTTTCAAATCCCAGCGGAAATCGGCTGAATAATCGACCAGTAATGCTTGCTTGAGCATCAGTGCTGGGCATTGTGCGCAGATGTTCCGACCGATATGGCCTGACAATTCACAGCCAGGAAAACCCACACGCCCCAAATTTTCCGGTGCATAATCCAAAATCGGTTCAGACGCAATTAAAAGGGCATTAAAGCTAAAAGGACAGGCATCTTTAAAGCTAAAAGGACAGGCATTTTTCACGGACGGCCACGCCTAAAAGGACAGGCATTTTTTTGCGTTACGCGACGGAGAGCCTTCTGACGCTACCTCAACATTCCTTCGCCGAGACTCCTAACCACCGCTCGGCATCCACCATGAGAATTAGGTTCACCAACCCAGAGGTTCAATCGCGAACCTAAAGTCAAAACAAGAAGCAAAAAAAGGGCAGGCCTATAAAAATGACAGACAGGAAAAACGCCCAACCGTTCCGAGAAATCGACACGAGAAAACCATTGAAAACTTGATTCGCTTGACTTCGCAGGTAACCACGCACACTGCCCCAGGCAATACTCGTCCAAAAGCTCGACAAATCAAAATCGCACCATCGAAATCGTGAGGTTCAGTAATTTTCTGAACTTCGACGCTTCGGTTGCTTGACACAGGGGTGTTAATTGGTACACTCAATGACCTCTTGTCTATTACTGAATGGAGTCCTGCTCATGACGACTGCCCGAAGCGAATTGGTGGATGTGGACGTAACTCGTTGGTATCACTGCATTTCGCGGTGTGTGCGAATGGCTTTTTTAATGCGGGAAGGCACCTCCGACAGAAAGCAATGGATCGAGGACCGGCTTCAGTTGCTCGCAAAACATTTTGCGATTTCCGTTGGCGGTTACGCGGCGCTCGATAACCATCTTCATGTGATTTGCCGTCTGGATCCTGGAGATGCCGAGATTTGGTCAGCCGAAGAGGTAATCCGGCGGTGGATGGCCGTTTACCCGCCCAGGAAGCCGGCGCTCGATGACGAGAAAGCTATCAATCAATGGGTCAAACAGCAGGCCAAGGACCGTGCGCGCGTCGCTGAACTGCGGGAACGCTTGGCTAATCTTGGCTGGTTCATGAAGTCGCTGAAAGAACCGCTGGCTCGATTGGCCAACAAGGAAGATGGAGCTCGGGGTGCTTTTTGGGACCAGCGATACAAAAGCATCGGGATTCTCGATCCGGAAGCGTTGTTGACAATGTCGGCCTATGTCGATTTGAATCTGTTGGCAGCTGGACTGGCACAAACGCCTGAGGCCAGCCAACACACGTCGATCAAACAACGAATCAATCATGTCCGCAAGGCAGGTCAGCTTGATTGCCTGAAAGCGGCTCGAGCTGGTAGTGTCGCTGGCAGCAAGGCGGCGGGGAATGTTGAGCAGGATCACTGGCTGGTTCCCATTGAGGATCGGCGCGATCACACCAACGCGATGACCTGTTCGTGCCGCGAGGGGATGTTGGAGTCGTTTTCGCTGGGGAGCTATTTGTTGTTGGTCGATTACACGGCTCGGCTTTACCGCGAGGGCAAAGCCCGGATGGATTCGGCGGTGAAAGAGATCTTCGATCGGCTGGGCGAAAGCGAAGCATGCTGGTCGGCTCGCATGAACAAAATGCTGAAGAGTCGGGATTTACGAGGTAGCTTTTTTCTTCCCAACCGGAGTCGATTCAAAAGCTTGCCAACCGCCGGGGCAAACGCACGCTGAATCTATCTCCACAAGCTGCTTAAACGAGCATCCCAATACATATCGCCCGTGGACGGAAAGACTAACACCGTTAGCTTTCCCCGCTTCACGTTCGCCGCTGCGCTTTCTTCCAACTCTGCTTGAGAAATCGAAAAAGTATTCGGCAATCAAGGCCTGATTTACTTGCCGTCGGATGCGAACTTTGCAATTCCGCTGGAACGCAAGGTCGAAAAACTTTTTCACCCTCCAACTCTTCTGCGTGCACCGTCAGCGTATCCAAATTTTCTATCTAAATGCCTGTCCTTCTATCTAAATGCCTGTCCTTTTGCTGCCACTCTTGATTTTTAAACCTGAGATCCAATTGCTTCCAATTGCCTGTCCTTTTGTTTTTCTTTCGTCATCGCTTGTCGGGTTGTCAGGGCATTGCTGTTCAATAGATCTGAACCGCGTCTGCGAATTTGACACATTCACTACAGAACCGTCATATCTTACCTAACTGCCGCAGCCGACAAATCCAGATTGGGGAATTGCGTTACAACCAAAATGCCGATAGTTCCGAGAACTGCGCCTTTTTTGCGATTACGGACTTGTCTGCTTGGCACAATAATTTGGATGGAGTAATGAAAAGGCTAAAGACTGCCATCGCGTTAATCGTATTCTTGTTTGGGAGCGTCGAGATTTCTGTCGCACAGTCGTACAAGCAGGCATCACATGCGATCGTAACGCCGTACAAATATCCAGGTGCCTTTCGTCAGGAATCCGAATCAGCGGATCAAAATTCGCCGACAGAACCTGCGCTGGGAGAATCCGAGTTCGAGTTCGAGCGGGAAGAAAGTCCATATGACGAGCCGATCGAGACGGACCGACACGATTTCACCCAATCCACAAAAACGGTCGGGCGTGGCGTGCTGCAACTCGAATATGGGTTTCTGTACGCGTTTAACGACACGGGAGAAGAACGTGAGTCATCCTATTCCACACCTGAGCTGGTTGTTCGTTATGGTTTGACCGATCGAATTGAATTCCAGATCCGCGGGAACTACGGCTGGAAGTTCATTGAAGACGAAGATGATCTGGGGGGCTTCGAAGATTTACGGATGGACTTCAAGATCGAGACCAGCAGCCAACGGGGCTGGCGGCCCGAAACTGCTGTTGAACTAAGGTTTACAGCTCCCACAGGCAGCGAGGCCTTTACGACAGGGCGAGTTGAAGGCGGAGTCGACTTTATTTATGCCAAAGAGATTGGAAAGGGATTTGAATTGGCCGGCTCGACCGGCTTCGGGACGAATTCATTGGGCGAGTTCGCCCTTATCGATCCAGACCCGAACCCCGACGATCACTACATCGCCTGGAGCCAGTCCATCGCTTTGGGGAAGGAACTGTCATCCCGCTCATCGGGCTACTTTGAATGGTTCAGCATATGGACGAACAACCGTGACGAGGAGCTAAGTCTTGGTTTCTTGAACTTCGGCGTCGATTATTTATTGACAAACAACCTGCTATTTGACGTGCGCGTGGGATGGGGCTTGAACGAACAATCCGACAATACTTTCGCCGGTGTTGGCGGCGCTGTTCGTTTCTAATCACCGTGCGATATTCGAACTGTTAAAAAACCAGCTCAATTTTGTTTCCAACGCAATTTGCGCCAAAAGCAAGCGTATTTCTAGTTGAGACACAAAGGACAGGCGTTTTGGTCCTTCTTGCGAGAAGGCAATCCCGTCCCGCCGCGGCTGACCGATCGGTTCTCCGCCAAGAGTCCCAAGTATCGCTTTGGCTGGCACCGGCACGATTCCGACTCACCAATTCCGAGTCAATCTGCGGCCGCGATCAAAGCACTTACAATTGCCCCCACGGATGCGGCCTGACAACAGGCCACTGAACCCATTGCCCCATCTGTCCGACGTCGTTCGGGTCCCTGAAATGCACGTTTGCCAGCGGCCAGTCGTCGACAATACATTGGGTGTCACGAACCCTGAAAATCTTGGTAAGATCGGAGCCACAGAAACGAATAACATCCTGATAGCAACTTCCAACCCAATCACCGCCAGCCTGCCCATGCCTCCCAAATCGCCTACCGAAGAAGTCACCTACTACGAAGAAAATCCTTCTATGTTTCGCAACCAACCCATTTGGTTCGTGATTTGTTGCATTCTCAGCCTGGTTGGCGTGGGGCTAGTGATCTTTTTCTTTTGGTGGCTGAAATGCAAAGGCACCACGCTAACGGTGACTAACGATCGCACGCGACTTCGTAAAGGAATTCTGTCCAAATCGGTCACCGAAGTCTGGCATGAGGACATTCGAAACGTGCAACTGGATCAGACGTTCTTCCAGCGAATTTTCGATGTCGGCACGATCGGGATTTCCAGTGCTGGACAGAGTGGATTGGAGATTTCCGTATCCGGCATGCCCAACCCTGATTATGTCAAAGAATTGATCGACAAGAATCGACGCGGCTAGGTCATCGATTTGCCGGGACAACATTTTCACTGCATTGGCCATCTGTGGCGCGAATCGGCAGGTTGCGACTGAAAGGACAGGCATGTTTCGAGTTCTGTGGCGCGAATCGGCAGGTTGCGACTGAAAGGACAGGCATGTTTCGAGTTCTGCTGAAAGCGAGTTAATCGACCCTTGCAGACAATATTGCTCGTACTAATTCCCACGCGTCCTCGTAAATTCGAAACAGTCCCTGAAAAATACCGACGGCGGCACGCAAGCAAAGATCTAACCAAATGCAACCCTTGGCTAACGTAACGTGCCAAATCGGGGCTGTTCACTTTGCTCCAAATGAGGACCAGAACGGTTCTTCCAAAACTGCCTGTCCTTTTCGTTTCTTTTCGTTTGTCCTTTCCGGCTGCGAAGTGCCGTTTTTTTTGTTGCGACCACTCAGCCGATTTTTGCTCTTTGATCTAAAATTACGTAACATTGCTGTCTTTCCAATGAAGTTAATTCGATTTTGGATCTTCTTGTCACTGACTTGTCCTACCCGGTTTGGAAGCTGGTCGGTTCGAATCTGCTCGCCTACTGACAACGCAGCCAAATGACATCCAACAGTTCTTGGAGGGCCCCCAGCTTGCCTAATCCCAACGTTCCATGCACACAAGCTGAAAATATTGTTAATCTTCCCAACGGAATCTAATTCCTAATGTAAATTTAACAGCCACAAAACCCGAGCTGTTTTTCTTCCCCAACGGATGTCCCTGCCCAAGTCATTGGCAACATTTATGCTGTTCCAGGAAAAAACGCACAAATGAAATGACGAAGGCTGAAATGTGAAAAGTTCAGGTAATTGAAAACCAACAGCACGCCGATCGTGTTCGCTTGAATTCGCTTGAGTAGATCCCGTTGCTCGTTGCGAAAGTGACTTCGCCGGCTGTTTGAGCACCGCGAACACCGCAGGTAGGCTTTGTTCGCAAACCGCCGCCCACGAACGGTGCGCAGCCATTGCTCGATCCAATATCGAGATCAAAAAGCATCTGCCAACGACACAACCAAAACCCTGATTGTCCTCGACGCATCGTGGCGAAAGCCCCAAAAAATTGGCCTTTCATGCAATGTGCCACCCATCCGCCAAGCCGGAACCGCGTCGTAACCTCCTTGTTCCGGCCTACCCCCGTTCGGCCACTTGTTCGCCAAGCCGAAACCGCGTCGTGAACTCCTTTTTCCGGCCTACTCTCGATCAGCCGCCTGTTCGCCAAGCCGAAACCGCGTCGCGAACTCCTTTTTCCGGCCTACTCTCGTTCAGCCGCCTGTTCGCAAAGCCGGAACCGCGTCGCGAACTCCTTTTCCGGCCTACTCTCGTTCAGCCGCCTGTTCGCCAAGCCGGAACCGCGTCGTAACCTCCTTGTTCCGGCCTACCCCCGTTCAGCCACTTGTTCGCCAAGCCGAAACCGCGTCGTGAACTCCTTTTTCCGGCCTACCCCGTTCGGCCGCTTGTTCGCAAGCCGAAACCGCGTCGTAACCTCCTTGTTCCGGCCTACTCTCGTTCAGCCGCCTGTTCGCCAAGCCGGAACCGCGTCGTAACCTCCTTGTTCCGGCCTACACCCGTTCAGCCACTTGTTCGCCAAGCCGGAACCGCGTCGTAACCTCCTTGTTCCAGCCTACCCCCGATCAGCCGCCTGTTCGCCAAGCCGAAACCGCGTCGTGAACTCTTTTTTCCGGCCTACTCTCGTTCAGCCGCCTGTTCGCCAAGCCGGAACCGCGTCGTGAACTCCTTGTTCCGGCCTACCCTCGATCAGCCACCTGTTCGCAAAGCCGGAACTGCGTCGTGAACTCCTTGTTCCGGCCTACCCCGTTCAGCCCAACGGCGTGGATCAGCCGGACGATGGCGAATTGTTCCCCAAAATATTGCTATTGATTGACGCAAATTCAATTATAGATAGACTGTTCTCAATCGCTTAACCCTTAGTATGTCATTCTCAAACGCAGAGAGAACTCGATGAGTGTCGTCAAATCATTAGTCGGAGGCGTGATTGGGGCAGGTATTGCCACTGGTATTTATTACGCCATCAAAATATCGACCGGTGAAACATACGTCTGGTTTCCATTGATTACCGGTATTTTGAGTGGCGTAGGAGCGCGTGCCCTGCGGGGTCCTTCCACCAGTAACGCCGCCGCTTATATGAGTGGAGCGCTGGCGGGACTGATTGCGGGTGTGGCCATCTTCGGCGTGGAAATCGGCCCTGCCCTGATGGTCAAGGACGCTGATACCGGACCGCTTGCCATCCGATCGAGTTCGACACCTGAGCAGGACGCCGAGAACACCGAACCCGAGGCCGCAGATAAGGAACCGGGCGCAGGAGACGCGGAACTCAAAGCAGCCGACGGAGGTGAGAATCAGGAACCGGCGAAAGAAGCTGCCGAGTCGAGCGAAACTGGGGATGTCGAGTCTGCCGACAAATCAACGGATACCGAGGACCGATTCGATCCGAAAGCTGATTCGCAAAATCGCGCCGCAGCTGGCAAAGAAGCGGCTGACGCAGAGTCAGCTGAGGTTGCTTCCGACGCGGCGACCGCCGCCGAAATGGAACAGAAAAAAGCCTGGTATGACGAATATCTGATCTACTTTTTCGGCGGAATTGGAATTTTGCTGGCGTATCAGATCACTCGTGGATTTGGAAATGCTACGCCTAAGTCCGCCAAGGCATAACCGACAAGCTGACAAGCTTCACGAGTCATCGTCGCAACGATCCCCAGCGAGCCGATTAGCGTCGTCGCTCGGGACATTTCAACGATGGAAATTGACACGCGTTGGGGAATTAATATTTAACGCTGATTCCGCCCGTTGACGCGATTTCGTCAAGCTTAGGTTTCGTTAGAGGATCGCATGAATTCCGAATTCCCCGATCCGCTGAACGACATCCTGGCCTACAACCGCAACGCTTGGAATGAACAGGTGCAGCAGCAAAACCAATGGACCATTCCGGTCACACCCGCAGAAATTGCGCGTGCCCGGGACGGTGATTGGCAGATCGTCTTGACACCGGAAACCCCCGTTCCCGCCGATTGGTTTCCCGACTTTCGGGCTGACGAGTTGGAAGTGCTGTGTCTCGCCGGGAGCGGCGGCCAACAAGCACCGATTCTCGCCGCCGCCGGGGCAAACGTAACTGTCCTCGACAACGCTCCAGCCCAGTTGGCTCAGGATCGGCTGGTCGCCGCACGCGAAGGTCTTGAAATCCGAACCGTGCAAGGCGATATGGCTTGCCTGGAGGCCTTTGATGATCAAACCTTTGACTTGGTGGTGCACCCCTGCTCCAACGCGTTCGTACCCAACATACTCCCCGTCTGGAAAGAAGCGTACCGGGTCATGAAACCAGGGGCCGACCTGTTGTCTGGTTTTATCCAACCCGTGTTGTTCCTGTTCGACGACGACCGGATGAACCGAGGTGAGTTCAAAGTCAGCCATCGAATTCCTTACTCGGATCTCACCAGCATCTCGGCCGAACAACGCCAACAATACATCGAACAAGGCGAACCACTGTGCTTCGGACACTCCCTTACCGATCAACTCGGTGGACAGATTGACGCGGGTTTCCACATCACTGGCTTTTACGAAGACAAATGGTCGGAGTGGCCGTTGTCGAAATTCATTGCGACGTTTGTTGCGACCAAAGCGAAGAAGAGGCAGGGGTAGTTTTCAGTTTTCAGTTTTCAGTTTTCAGTTTTCAGTTTCGGGTTCCGGGTTCCGGGTTCCGGGTTCCGGGTTCCGGGTTCAGGGTTCCGGGTTCAGGGTTCCGGGTTCAGGGTTCAGGGTTCAGGGTTCAGGGGTCAGGGGTCAGGGCTGAACCTGGTCGCCTAAGATTTCCGTCGGGCTCGCCCCGGTCGGGATTAACAACTGAAAAGCTACCTAAAAACGTCCGCGACAACGCTCTCCGTCGGGCTCGACCCGGCCGGAAGCACGACTCCCCGACTGAAAGTCCCTATTCGTTGGCAACACTATTTTGAACACGCCAATTTGCCGCAGGGTGTTCTGCCACCGATCCATATTCTTCCGGAATTCGTTTTCTTTCCAATCACCGCCTTTTATCGAGGAATTTGGGGCGGAATCAAAACCAAGAACGGGTTCGATAAAACGAATTACTGGCGATGATGAAACACACCGATCCAACAATCACCAGGAGCTTGAAATTCCCTGTCGGGAGTCCCTCGATGTCAAGAAAACGAATCAATTCACATGCTGGCAGCTGGCGACGACTGCTGTGGCTGGCAATGCTTGTCAGCGGCTCAACCGTCACGATCGGCATGCTCAGCGCTGCGGTACCACAAGCCAATATTGCCGCGGCCCAATCGGCGGTGGACTCGGGCGTCTCGGCAATCCCAAGTCAGAACACCGCAACCGCGGAACCGACTTTCCGCAACCTGATTTCGACGCGCCATGCGATCGAAGCTTGCATTCTGATGTTGGGTATTGCGGTCGGCGTCAGCATCGCCGTGACCGGTCAACAGGGTTGGGGCTGGCGAATCATGACGCTGTTGTTGGCTGTCGCCGCAATCATCGGCAAAGCCATCCTGGGATTATTTCTCGAGGTCACTCAAGAATCGTGCCCGCCAGATTGGGATGAATGAACCCGGGATCCCCACGGGGCGGATCAAAACAATTTCCCGCTTTCCGTTTAGAGATTCAGGTGGGACAAAAGATGACAACGCGAAACCAAGGGTTGCATGATGGTCATTCCCCCCAGAAAAACAGAGTCTCTCAGTTAGATCGACTGAATCCTGTTCAATCAACCTTGGCAACTCAAGGAAGTTACTCTTTTCACGATCTTCGGTTTGACTATGATTCTCGCAAATTCTCGCAACGCTCAAGTTCCGAGTCAGTTCTGCTTTCGCTGGATTCTCTCCCTCGCGATCTGGCAGTACTCTTCGACGCAATCAATTGCGACGTAGTCGCGGCCCAAGCGGTTGGCCACCAGTGCAGTCGTGCCGGCGCCTGAAAACGGATCGAGCACCATGCCGCCCTCGGGACAACTGGCATTAATGCAGATCTCCACCAGCGATTCTGGATAGACCGCAAAATGGGCTTTGCGAAATTTCGAAAGTGGGATCGACCAGACCGTCCGTTTGTTTCGGCCCTTCGGATGAAAAGCCTGGTCCCAGCGGGCGTCGTGCAAGTTGTTGTCGCCGCCGTTCTTACCCTGCTCCGGTGTGCCTCCCCGTTTTCCAGAAATGACCTCGACCGCCTTTCATTTCGAATTTTCTGAAAACGTCACATGCGGTTCACGAATCGCGTCGGCGTCGTAGAAGTAGTCTCGGGCGTTGCTGAAGAAGAAAACGTATTCGTGGTCGGTTGTCGGGCGCGTTTTCACACTGCGAGGGCATCGCGTTCGGCTTGTGCCAGATACAATCGCTACGCAGGATCCAACCGGCATCTTTCAGTGCCAAAACAGACGCGCCACGGCATCCCCAGCAGCTCACCCTTGACGTATTTGTCGCCGATGACCACCCAAGCCGATCCGGTTGGCTTGACCACCCGTTTCAACTCGCTGAACAGCTCAGACAATCGTTCGACGTAGGCGTCCGGCGAGATTTCCTGCCCGATCTGATCGTCCGAACCGTAATTTCGCTGTTGAAAATAGGGGGGGCTGGTAACGACGGTATCGACGCAAGATTCTGGCAGCGAGCGAACGGTCTCCAGGGCATCCCCGCACAAAACTTGATTCAGAAACTTCTTGTTCGTCGTCTTCAATGGTCACTCCATTCCACTTGGGACGTTTCTTCGTACGGATCGTTCTGGAATACCTTCCGGTACCATTTAAGCAGATTTTTGCGTGGGAGATAACAAGTTGAAATGAGAAAGCGGGACAACTTCGTGAGATCTGCTGCCTCCGGTCCCCAAAATGATGAATCCGGAAGTGATGGAAATGGTTTTTGGCCGTCTCCAGCATCGTTCGGCTACATTTGATCCAGCACACCAATCCCCAACAAAGCCAAGCCTGTCTTGATCGTGCGGGCCGTTAAATCACAAAGCTGCAGACGACTCTGTTTCAGCGACTCGGTCGCGGCATCTTTCACCGTACACTGGTCGTAAAACTGAAAATAGGTTTGCGTGAGTTCGAACAGGTAGTTACACAGAATATTGGGTTTGTACTCAACCAAACACTCATCCAGCGCTTCCCCAAATCGAATCAGCTTGACCGCCAACTGCCGCTCAACGTCCTGTTCAAATTCAAACGGAACGGGATGGGAGCGCAGCTTTTCCACATCCGCGTCCAGCTTGCGAATGATCCCCTGAACCCGGGCGTAGCTATATTGCAGATAGGTTGCGGTGTTGCCCTTGAGCGCGAGCATTTTGTCGTAGCTGAATTTATAATCCGAGGCGCGGTTCTGAGACAGGTCAGCGTACTTCAAAGCTCCAATACCGACGACTTTGGCGATTTCCCGCTGTTGATCCTCGCTGAGGTGGGCGCTCTGCTCCTTGGCAATCGCCAAAGCCCGCGTCTCGGCTTCATCGAGCAGGCCCTCGAGCCCGACCGTATCTCCGGATCGTGTTTTGAAGGGCTTGCCATCATCGCCAAGCACTGTTCCGAAACTGACATGCGTCAATTCGGCATTGGCATAACCCCATAGCTTGGCCGCGTCGAACAATTTCTCAAAATGCTGGTGCTGGCGATGGTCAACGACATACAACACGGCATCTGCCTGCCACTGCTCCATCCGGAATTTGATCGTTGCCAGATCGGTGGTCGCATACAGAAACGCACCATCTTTTTTCTGGATGATCATCGGCGTGTCATAGTTATCCATGAACACGCAAACGGCACCGTCGCTGGTCACGGCAAAGCCTTTGGCCTCGAAGTCATCGACAACAGCACTCAACTGATCGTGAAAAAAGCTCTCGCCCAACTCATGATCGAATTGGATATCCAAACGGGAATAGATCCGTTGAATGTCCTCGCGGCAATGCGGGAGAAACTGGTTCCAGAGGTTGGTGTTGGTTGGATCGCCTTCGTGGAGAGCGGCGGTCTCCAGCAGCACCGCGTTGTTGATATCGGCATGCTGTTCCGCCTGTGTTTTCAACTCCGGATCCTGTTCGATCGCGGATATTTTGGCTTTCAGCTGGTCAATCGCTGCTGCCTGATCGGCAAGCCTGGACTGGAGTGCCCCCAGTTCTTTTTTATTTTTCTTGTCGGCTTTTTTGTCACCGGTGGGAGCTTGGGCGGATCGTTGATCGACTTCCGCCTGTTGCTTTGCCAACAACTCAATCGCCTCTGGCAGCGAAGATTTGGCGGAATGGTAATCCATCAAATTTCGGACGTGTTTGTACAACCGCCCCAATTCGGTGACGGGAGCCTCAGCATAAGCCGCTGGATCCACGAAGTTCTTATAGCCGTAGATGATCATGCCAAATTGGGTACCCCAGTCGCCCAGATGGTTGTCGGTAACAACATCGTGGCCGACAAAGGTCAGGATTTTGGCAAGCGCGTCTCCAATCACCGTGGAGCGAATGTGTCCGACGTGCATCGGTTTGGCCACGTTGGGGGAGGAGTAGTCCACCACGTATTTCCGCGGATGGGCGACTTTCTCGACCCCCAGTCGGTCGTCGGCAAGGGCCGCCGTGAGCGTCGATTTCAACCAGTTATCATCGAGGGTCAGATTGATAAAACCGGGCCCGGCGATTTCCGCTTGATGGCAAATCCCCGCCAAGTCGACTTGGCTAATCAACTCGGCGGCAATGTCCCGTGGCGATTTTCCCAACTGTTTTCCCAATGGCATCGCACAGTTGGCTTGGTAATCACCGAATTTGGGATCCCCCGCAGGCCGAATCATCGCCAACAGCGGTTGTGGGTCGTCGACCAGTTCGGACAATGGTAGGTAGAATCTGCTTTTGATCTCAGCCAGTGCGTTCATGGGGCGAATTGCGTTCAATTGGAGTGGGCGGCTCAGCCATTTGGAATTGGGCTGACCATCAGACTTTCACAAAAAATACCGATTCACGCAATCGGACTGTTTTAAAATGAGCGACAAATTGATCCTGCGGTTCGCCAAATTCGTGCGTCGTCGAGGCTGATGAGTCGTTGGTAATCGGTCATTAAAGTGTTAGGGAGTACGGCAAGTGAAACCGTTGGTGTTGGTATTTTTAGGGATCGGTTTGTCCATGACTGGTTCGTCGACGTTGATGGCGGGCGATGGTCCCGCAGCAACGAATTCGGCCGTCCATCCGGTCTCGATTGTGGAAGCGGACATCTACGTCAACCGGACTCGGACCACGATGCGTTTGAAGTGCTTCGCCGAGGACCTGGAATTGCTCCAAGGTGTGGAGGCGTTGGAGGATGGGTTTTACGACTCCGAGGAGTTGAAAGACGCGACGGAAGACCACGCGAAATACCTGGCAGAAAAAATCACCATTCGCAATGCGGCTGGCGAATTACTTGAGCCAAAAATCACGGAAATCCTGCATTTTGAGATTCCCGAAGAAGGCATCAAAGCAGGTACGCTGATGAATTATCAGATGAATTTCGTGCTCGAATATCGGTACGAGCAAGCCCCGGAGTTTATCACGATTCAGCAGGACATGGTTGCCGAGGGGGCTTTACTGCCGTCCGAGTTTAAAATTCTGCTCAAACAGGCCGGCAGCGACACGCCCTACATGCACATGATGAAACCTGAACAGCCAGAGACGTTTCGTTTCGATTGGGAACGACCCATCCTGTCCACCGAGGCGTCGGATCAGGAATGGGAGGAGTGGTTCGAAGAACAGCGAGAAAAAACACTGGGCATCACCAGTTACAGCAGTGTCTATTCATTTATCTACATCGAAGATTATGAAGTTCGTCATGAAGTTTTGATTCCGCTGGCGACTCTGGCGACCATGATGGAATTCGATCGCGTTGACCCCAGTTTCCTCGACGTGGCAGAACAGGAATCGGCCGGGGAGAAAATCAAAGCCTATTTTTCGGTCGGCAACCCAGTCAAAATTGACTCGGTCGAGGTTCAACCGGTGTTCGACCGAATCGATTTCTATGGCCTGGACCTGAAAGACTTTGCCGTACAGGCCGAGAAACGCAGGGTCAGCATGGCCAGCGGCCGGGTAGGCGTGATCATGTCCTACAGCACCAAGGGTCCACCAACCGAGGTCGAAGTCAGCTGGGACAAATTTACGGAAACAATGCTGAGTGTGGACTCGGTTGTGTTTGCTTACGACCAGGTCGAGAAAACACAGTTTTCCAAATTCCTCGAAAACAACACGTTCCGCTGGGTGGCTCCTGACCGGGAACCACTGCCGCCAATCACGGGTGTTGCCTCGACGATCGATTTGGAATCACTCCAGCCCCCAAAGCTTACCGTTCCGCTGGCTTCGGCCGGGCTCGGTCTGTTGATATTGCTGTTACTGATCACCAAACCGCTGTTCGGATACAGCTGGAGAATGTTTGCCGGGATGGCGGTTGCCTGCCTGTTTGCGGCGGCATTGTGCTGGCCGCTGTACCATACCCAGTTTGAAAATCCACTTGCGGAAACGCCGGTATTTGAGCTGGAGGAACCGGTTGCGAAAGACGTTTTCGCCCAGCTTCACAAGAACATGTTTCGGGCCTTCGATTACCGTCAGGAAACCGACGTGTACGACGCTTTGGCAAATAGTGTCGACGGAGATTTCTTAAGAGAGTTGTACCTGCAAATCAATCGCAGCCTGAAAGTCAAAGAACAGGGGGGAGCAGTGGCCAGGGTGGACGAGGTCAACTTGCTCGACGGTGGGAAATCAGTGATCCCCGATCTGCCACCGAACGAGCCGGCATTTGGCTATCAATGTAAATGGAATCTGATCGGTACGATCGAACACTGGGGGCACATCCATCAGCGGACCAACCAGTATGACGCAGAGTTTGTCGTGCAATTGCGCGATGACGCGTGGAAGATCACGTCGATGAAAGTCATCGACGAAGAACCCGGCCAGGTGAAGACAAGCTTGCGAAAGTTTTAGCTTCCCGGTAATCCAGAGATTTGGCGATTGGGCGTACCGCTAATCGTTTCGACTCGGAATTCCTACGGATTTGGAAGAGAGCTGGCATTCAAGGGCGACGCGTAAGCTGAAAGTCCGGCTCACCGACGGGGACAAACCCGACGGACACGGTGTTTTCTTTTCATTGTCGAGACGCAAAAAATCACGCCGTCCAACTAGGCTGCTTGCAGCGATCGGGTGTGCTCTGCCCAGGTGATCCAGTTGGTGACTTCTTCCAGATCGGGTTTTTTGCCGTTGCGAATGATTTTCAAACCTTCCTTCGTATCCGAGAAAGGCTCAATCTCCGCATACAGCTTGGCCGGCTGCATGGCCGCAATGCTCTCGGCTTCCGTATAACCGCAAGCGACCAGCAATTGCACGTCGTGCCCCCGCAGGTTTGGAATCCTGCAAACCAAACGGCATTGATGCTGCCACTGGCGGACCACGTCCGCCGAAATTCGCTTGTATTTGATTTTGGCCGCCATCAATTCAGCGGTTTGCTTGAGAAAATCCGCCACGGTAAACACGCCAATTTTCTCGAATCTCTCGGCAGTCTTTGGACCGATCGAGGGTGCCGCTTCGATGTGATCCTTGAGATCGAGGTAAAACCGAAACTTGCTGTCATCAATATCCGCGTGCGGCTTGGCGGGCTCTTTTCGAGTGTCCACGGTCGTGGTCTTGTGGGCCACAGGTTCCAACGCTGGCGCCGACGTTCGATTTTCGAAAGTCCTCATCCTCGGTGTTCTGGCAACGACAGGTTCTCGTCTTTCTTTTGTCCGGACGCGTGGATCGACATCGGATGCATCACGCGAGCTTCGCGAGGAGCGATCTCGCCGCAAATAATGGGCACGTGACTCTTCGCGTAACGGTCGCTGGCGTTCCGGACGTTGTTGCGGTTCAAATTGGACAGCCGCTGGGCGACTGGCGGCTGGGCGACTGGCGGCTGGCCTCGACGCCGAAAGTTGACGACGTCGTGAATGCCGACCAAAAAACCCTTCGCCGACCTGCCAACGGGATCTTGTTCGATCAAGTGCGCGGTACCATCCTTCAATTCGGTCCAGATTGATCGAATTCGCATGGCGATCAGGCCCGGCAGAGTTCAGAAACCGGAAGCCCTCCGGCGAACCCAGGAATCGCGAGATCCTTTCATGCAATTGTCGCGCGTCGGAGGTAGCCAAGTGCTCCGGTTCGGTGACACCACAGGCGACCAGAACCCGGGCGTCATTAACCCTCAATCCCGGGACATTGAACAATAACCAAACCTGAGCCTGCCAGCGGTCGATTTGCTCAGGTGACACCCCGTGATCCAGCAGGACCTCCGGCAGACCTGCCGGGTTCAGTTCCAACAACTGCCCGACGTAAACGATGTTGGCCTCAAGCAGTGCCCGAATCGTCACTCCATCAAAAATCTGGATCCGCTCCAATCGAGTATCATCGTCGATGCCAACCGTGTAACCCAGTCTGTCTCCGAACGCGTCAACGGCGACTGTCGCCACACCCGGGACAGCCCGCGAATCAAATTCACTTGGTTGATACGCAACGGGAGTCGAGTAAGGCAATATGTAGTCGCTTCCACTGGTCGCATCATGAACGGGGTGGGCTGGCGCAAACGCGGGGGTGGGATCAGCAAAATACGGCAGATCGTAGGCCGCGAAATTGCGTGCCGGCAGTACCTCAGGGCTGGAGGTTCGTTCTGGCCGGGTAAACGTATTCGGAATCCCAGTCAATGGAGGAAGCTCAAAGAAAGGAACGCCCGGCAGACGATCGGCGAGATACTGGTGCTGGGTCAAAACAATTAACTGCTGACCGTTGGCCGCTACCTCGTTGTACAGCTCCAGTACGGAGTTAACTCGATCTCTCGAAAAGTTCAAGAAGGCATCGTCGATCAGCATCGGCAGAGCAAGCCCCTGGACGCTGAGTGTTTCGCAAGCCGCCAAGGCCAGACAAAGATAAACCGTATCCTGTTGACCCGCGTCGAGGGCGGTGAAATTCAGCACTTTTCCTAACTGATTCCGAATTTGAAACTCGGACAGTTCTCCTGTCTGTCCCAGAAAAACCTGGACCAGGTTGCCGGCAGTGCACCGGGAAAGCAGCTTTGCAGCCCGAACCAACAGCGGATTGGGGGTCGGATGGATGTAACGCCGATCTTCCTCGACACGCTTGAGCAGAACTTGATAGTCGCGATTCAATGAGGCCAATTCAGTTTCCCAGCGATCCTTCGGGGCGGCGTATTCGCTTTGCTCAAGTTCGGCCAGAATCGCATCGCGCTGCCGTATCAGGTTTGCATGCCGAGACCGATTGTCCGCGTGCTCCAACTCGCGCTGATCTAACCAAGCCTTGATTTCCCGCCGCTGCGTTTCCAACTGGCTCAATTGCTGACGTTGAGCGGTCAGATCAGGCTGCACAATTCGATGTGAATCGGCTGTGGGGCGAATTGCTGGCGGGGGAGAAACCAGTTTTTTGCGGCGCCTCCAGGTAGCCTTCGTGCATCGCACACTGACAAAACCCGATTTCAGAGCGGACAATGGCCTCGGCCCCCGCTGGATCGACATTCCGCAACTCGTCAATCACAGCATCCCGTCGGCGAATCAGGCGTTCGGTATTCTCGCCCATTTCGTTGTAGCAACGTCTCAGCTGCTTCAATTCCGCCGCCGCTGCCTTGTGTCGAATATGTTTATACTGCTGAGCCAGCTCCTGGCAAAGTCCGTACAGATCTTCTTTCATCAGCCGACAAAGATCCTGGATCGTCCCCACCAAGCGGGATGGGTCGTTGCGATAACCATCGGCGCGTCCCCACTCGTTCGGCGCTTCGCTCAGCGTGATTGACCTTGTCTTCCAAAGCCAACAGAATTTCCCTCGCATTGTGATAAGGATGATCATCGGATTCCAGCTTCAGATCATTCCAGACCACCATGTCGTCCTTGAGTTTGACCCGCTGGGCTTGGACGTCTGACTGAACGTGACGCCAACGGCGGATCTGGTTGTCGATCTCGTCGAGACGTTGGTAGAGAGCCGCGAAAGGATCGGTTGGCGTTGCCGGTTGCGGCAGGTAAGTCACGTGCTGTACCGCATTGTCGATATACGTTCGAAGTTGGGCGATTTCATTTTCCACGGCGACCAGACGATTCTGCTGGGAGTGAACATCGCCAGAATTCAACCGTATCGCCAATGACTGAATTTGAGAATCGAGCTCAGCAACTTCAGCCCTGAGCTTTGCCCGCCGCGATTCGATTTGGTTTGCATAGCCTGCCTGTTCGCGTTTCAACTCCTCCATTCGCGACTGAATGGAATGCAGCTGCACCGAACGGGCATCGGATTCCCGTTTCCAATTCTGAAACGCGTAATCGTCGCCGGCTGCCGTGGCCCCTCGCGCAACGCCCAATCGCGAGTTCAAAACCACTGCCAAGTGTTTCGCATTGATTCGTGAGTCGCGCAGACTAAAGCAGAAAATGGAATCGAAAACGTCGGGTGTCAGCCCGCTGAGAACCTGCTCGGGTAATGCAGACCCGCCAATCACCGCATGGCAACGACGGGCACCTGACAAATCGCGATCGACACGAAACTCCTGCAATCCGTTTTTCAGGCCAACATGACCATGCGGGTGGGCCAGGCTCTGGTGGCCATATTTAGAATGTCCAAGCAAGACCGATCGAAAGAAATCGCAGAGAGCTGATTTCCCCGCTCCGTTCTCTCCATAAACGAAGTTCAGTCCCTCGGAAAAACGCCCCAATTTGAAGTTGGGCAGGTCTTGATAGCCATCGATGGCGAGTTCCGTAAGCTTCATTGCTTTACTCCATGGTTTAATCACTCAGCGCACACGAAACGGGGGCTCGCCGGCTGACGTCTGGTCGATTCCGTTCGACGACGCCCACTTTTAAACCTGTACGGGAACAGGTTTTCTCAATCATTGAAAAAGTGGGTCGAACTGCTGGATTTAAAAATCTAATCCAACCGTTTTGATCCACCTAGGGCAATTTGGACAACAGCTTGCTGAGCGTCTTGTTTCGGGACGAGATGATTGCGGCTGGGGAATCAAATCGGCAATTCGCCCCGTCCACTTTCAGGCGTCCATGCGAACTGATAGGCCGGTCCCAACTGCAACCGTGTCAGTAAGATAATTTGATGAGTATGGCCAACAAAATGGCTCGACGTATGCAGGATTGCTTGCAAGCAGGAAACCTCAAACCCCTGAACCTCGATGATCGCGATCAGGGTTTCTGGCGACAGTCCACTCCACGTCCGTTCCGCTTCGTTCGTCGTCTCGGTCAAAGTTGCCAATAACTGGTCGGACGACCATTCGGCTCGCGCAGCAAATTCGAGATCCCGATCACGCTGATCAAGGCCGCCCGTCAATGGCACGACTCCCCACTGCTGCAGATTACCGGCAATGTGCAGAATCAGGTTTCCGATACTGTTCTGCGAAGCGTCGGGTCGCCACCAAATCTGCTGGGTCGTCAACTGCCCCAAACAGCTGTGGATTTTGATCAGAGATTGGTGCAATAAGTCGACCGCCTGATCGACAAATTCGGCGGCCAATCCAGATTCGCTGATTTCGCTCATGAGATTATGGGTTGTTCAAAAAATTTGCAGCTGTTTCGTGCTCGAATTTGCCACTCGATTGGTGGCATGGACTTTGAACCGCGGCTAAAATAATGCGATTATCCAATCGTCTTAATCCACTGGTGCTGAAGTGAAAAGATTCCCACTGCTGTTAATTGTGCTCTGCGTCTGCTGCTCGAGCAACGTGCTGTTGGCGCAAGCCCAGGATCCTCCACCCGGTTTCAGATCACTGTTCAATGGCATGGATCTGTCAGGCTGGTATGCCATCAAGACTTACGACCCGCGAAAATTTGCGGAACTGGATGAATCAGCTCGTGAGGCACAGAAAGAACAGGCCCGGGCAGAAACTTCAAAACACTGGCGCGTCGAAGACGGCGTGATCGTCAATGACGGAACGGGGCCTTTCCTGACAACGGAAGATGAATTCAGCGATTTTGAGCTGTTGATTGAATACAAAACGGTGGCCCGAGCGGACAGTGGGATCTATCTCAAGGCGACACCCCAGGTGCAAATCTGGGACTACACCGACGAAAAGAAGTTCAACATCGGTTCGGACAAAGGCTCCGGAGGACTTTGGAACAACAAGAATCCGGAAGGCAAAGACCCCCTGGAACTTGCTGACAAGCCGTTTGGCCAGTGGAACCAGTTCCGCATTCGCCAGGTCGGATCCCGCACGGACATCTGGCTGAACGACAAATACATTGTCAAACATGCCATTATGGAGAACTACTGGGACAACGAACGCAAGTTGCCGTTGATCGCGAAAGGACCGATTCAGCTGCAAACGCATGGTGGCGAGATTTGTTGGCGAAACATCTTCGTCCGGGAAATTCCCGCTGAAGAAGCCAATCAGGTCCTCGCGTCGCGGGCTGCCGAGGGATTTGAATCCATTTTCAACGGGAAAGACTTTGCCGGCTGGCAGGGCCCGGTCGAGAATTACGAAGTGGAAAACGGCCTGGTTCGTTGCAAGCCCAACAAGGGCGGAACGATTTATACGGACGCAGAGTATTCAGATTTCGTCGCGAGATTGGAATTTAGACTTCCCGAAGGCGGAAACAATGGCCTGGCGATTCGCTATCCTGGCAACGGCGACACCGCCTACAAGGGAATGTGTGAACTACAAGTTCTTGGACAACACAGCCGAAAAATACTCGAAACTCGATCCTCGGCAGTATCACGGGTCGGCCTACGGAATGGTCGCCGCTTATCGCGGCTACTTGCGGCCGCCAGGCCAATGGAATTTCCAGGAGGTTACCGTGAAAGGGTCGACGATCAAGGTCGAACTTAACGGAACTGTGATCCTCGATTGCGATCTCGGCAACGTCACGGAATTCATGGCGGGCAAACCCCACCCCGGAATGAATCGGACTTCCGGACATTTTGGGCTGGCCGGACACAGTGACCCGGTCGAGTTTCGTAATCTTTCGATCAAACGACTCGATCAATGACGAAATACTTTTTTCGCCTGATCTTGTTGATTGCCGCAGTCTTGGCGATCATTGCGGCATTCGGATCGTTACTTCCCCGGGGCTACGATTTTTCCACGCAGATTCAAATCGATGCCCCGCGGGATGTCGTCTTCGCGGAAATCAACTCGCTCCCGAATTGGCGAACTTGGTCGCAGTGGAATCCCGAGAAGATCCCGGGTCTGACCGTCGAGTACGCGGGCCCGGATTCCGGGGTCGGCTGCGAGCAAAGCTGGACCGACATCCGCGGCAGTGGAAAGCTCTGGATCACCGAAAGTGACGCCAACCGCTTGATCAAGTACGAGATGACGTTCGCCAATTTTCCGAAAATGACCAGCGAAATCGAAATCGGTACAGCTGGTGACCTGACGTCGGTACTCTGGTCAAGTCAGGGAAAACTCCCCGGCGGCCCGTTTTACGGCTTTTTTGCCCCGTTTTTCGGGACGCAAATGCGCAATCAGTATCAAGACAGCCTGCAACAATTGAAGAAAAAACTGGAATCGAAAAACCCGCCGATTTCCGTCGGGCTCGTCCCGGACGGAATCGACAACTGAATGGCTACCGTCAAAAATCTTCCCCAGCGGACAGCGTTTGCTGATGTTCCGTTTTCATCGCCGCGTAAATCTTGCGCACCAACGCATCGCTTTCGGCGGCATTTACCGAGTCAACTCCCTGGACTTTTGTGTACGCAAATTTGAGCATCGTGGCGACCTCCACCACATCGACTAAACCATCATTGTTGAGGTCGATCCGAAGTGCTTGCCTCTCGGGTGGCGACAATTTTCCGTCACCGTCGTTGTCACCAACTGCCAGCAATTGCTCGGCTTGCCGCAGACACGTCGCATTGGAGATGCTGGCGACGCCGACCTGATGTTCATGGCCGGGTAACAGCTCGATTCCCAATGCGATCAAGACACCCAGCAACAGCATCGCGGAAAGCTTCAAGCGGTCGTGCGAGTGGAAATGGACTTCCGGCAAAAGGTCTCCGAGAGAGATGCAAAGAAAAATTCCAGCCGAAAAAGCCAGGGCATATCCGAGCACGAGATTTCGATAATCAACAAACTGATCGATGCTCACGGCAAACAGGATCGCACCGAGTGGGCACATCAGCGCAAACAGCACACTGACCGTCATTTGCTTGGAAACGCTCCAACCACGGGCCGCCATCAACGATGTGATCGATAACGCATCCAGCGGCTTGTGCAGCACGATGGCGAGAAACACTCCCATGCCGGCAACCGACAGCCCCCCGGTCGAGGTGGCCTGTACCGCGGCCGCCAAAGCGATTCCGTCGATGAGCGTATGCACGCAAAGTCCGAAACAGAGCCCGGCCCAACTGAGATCCAGTTGTCCACCGTGGTGGTCGCAATGAACATGATGCTGATCGTTGTCATGATCACAGAGCTCTTTTGGCAGGTGATCGTGTTCGGCATCCACCGCTAAATCATGCTGGTGAAAATGAAACATCCGAACCATGAAGAACATGAACAACAAACCGACCAGGCATGTGCCCAATGCTCGCTCAGGACTCTTGAGCACGAAAATGGCGTGCGGCAATAGATGCAGCAACGCGACACCCAGCATCACCCCGGATACCAAACTGATCGTCAACTGGATCCGCTGATGCGTCAGTTTGACCAAGGAGGGGATCGACCCGCCAAGCGCCGAAGCGATTGCGATCAAAACGCAATAAAGAACCAACAGCGTGTACATGCGTAGCAGCAAACCGGGGAAAATGCAGGCGTGAATAACGGATCAGCAACAGGCCATCGTAGGTCAAGCCGCGACCCATGCAAAGACCGCCAAAATCCCACGGCCCCAAGCACAAAGTCGCCGCTCCACGATGCAATGACAGGGCGCCTCCAGGTGTTCCCGATCCAACGCGCAATCATCTGGCCAATCATCTGGCCAATCATCTGGCCAATCAGCTGGCCTGCCGGTCGTCAGTTTGATTCTGACAGGATGGTGTCTTCGCCCTCGGTCGCCGTGTCAACCGGTGCGGTTGCCGGCATCGGATTCGGCGCCACGACGGAATGACGTAGCTCGAATACTTCCTGGAGCATGCTGTTGATACCTGCCTTGATCGTGGGCTTGCTGGTGTAATTGTTAACCGAGTGTTTTTCGCCGACCTCGCAGGCGAGATCAATGGTTGAGACACCATTCAACGGCAGATTCCCGCGGCTAAATAACTGGTCGATCGGCGTGTTGCCGCGGCGACACTGCCGACGGGCAACACACGCAGCGACTTTGAGTGCGCGATCCGCCGAGTTCACGTAAATGTCGGTTTTTTCCACGGCATGGTTGTTCGGACAGCGGCACTTGGTCTGGCACGTAAAATATCCTTCGAGCGCTGGGGCAATCAGTGAAATTCGATATTTACCCCGTTGGACATCGTTGTCGAGCTGTTGCAGGAGGGGGTTTTCCAAGGCCGAAATAATCACCTGCGCCCCCAAACTGAATCCAGTCAGGAGCAGTTCCCGGTCTTCAAACTGATCGAGAAAACTCGCCATCGTGCACCCAATCAAAACAGAACGTCGCGCCTTGTTCGCATACTGCTTGAGCGAACGTCGGTTTTCCTGTTCAGATCGCCAGGAAAAAATCACCAGACGGACCGGTGTTCTGCAATCTGAGTTGTCTCCAAACAAGTTTCGATACAACAGGAAGCCCCGGGATTTTGCCCACTCTTCATTCGTCCGGTTTCCATGCACATAAACCATCGTCGTTTTGGAGCGATCCTGAGCATGAGTCGCAACGAGTTCGGTTAGGTTGGATGAATGCCAGGCTCCCAATGCGAACCGACTGATCTGTAGACAATCAAGATTGCCGGGTGAGTAGTGGGCCGTTCGCGCCGAAACGAACCAGACCTCGTCTTGAGGCCAAAGCGTTAATGTGATGGATGGCGTTTCTGTATCTTTGACAACGACGGTGGTAGAGCCATCGGGATTGACCACCGTGGCCAGTTGGGCCAGCACTTCCTGGCTGATCAGCATTCCACCAATGATGGCCAGCAGTAGCAACCAGTGCCTTCGCCTCGAGGTGGTTGGCTTGCCGCAACGATGCACATAGTTGGATGGACTCAGAATCATGGTTGGTGCTTTCAAATTGATCATCCCGGTAAATTGCGCACAACCGCTTCATCTGGTCCGCTCGGTGGTGTCCTACGCAATCTCACGTCAGAGTCTAGGTCACGTTTTGCAGCATGTTGGAAAGTAGGGTCATCAAAAACCCTCGATGTTGTAAAAAATACACATGTTTAACTTGCACAACATGAAACAGGGTGTACGTTTTCAGACCCGACAGGGTGAGAAGTTTTGAATGTTTCGCCATAAAGGCCAAGAGATGAAAAAACGGTTACTCAACGCATTGTGTCTCGCACTGATTCTGTTCGTTTCCGGATGCGCCAGCTCCAGGTACGGCGATCCGTGTAACTCGCGCCCCACGCTGAGAAGCTGGTGGCAGAACAACTGCGTCAGAAATTATTTTCGGGGCGAGCCGTGTAATTCCTGCAATCCGCCGGCCGGGCAGCCGTCAAGCTTTGATACGAATTTGATTCCCGGCTGCGAAGACGGAAGTTGCGGCGGGATGGTTGCACCAGGTCCGCAAACGACCATTCAGGGGACTTCACCGAGCGTCCCCTATTACGATGATCAATTCAACAACGGACTGAATAACATTCCAACCTCGATGAACCAGACCAGTGGCTACATGCCTGCCGGATCGTCGAACGCGATTGGTTCCGGCGTTGAGTTGAACGCGCCGCTGATTGGTGCCAACAACGAAATCGAGCAACCACCGATGTACGGACAGGGCAGTTCGTTCAACTAATTGGGTGATCGGCGGCGAAACACGCCGGTTTCCACTGAACCGACATTGGCAAGCAACCGAGCCCAACTCGGACCATTCAACCGAACCATCAACTCGGCCCGGACCGTCCCCCTGATGCCTACCCTGATCATCGGGACAGACGACGCAAAGGCCTCCTGACTCGAACGGCGAAATGACTGGTCATTTCGCCGTTCGATTTTTTGATGCAGGGTGTTTGCAAGTAACCGAAATACTGGTTTTGCTTTCGTTTTGTAGAGAAACCTGCATAATTCACTTGCCGGTTGACCTAAAATAGAGGAAATCAACTCGCTCCGGCATTCTGGATTTAACATGATTTTCCCTCGGTTTCCATTTCTGCTCTGTTCGATACTGGTTGCTTCTGGCCTGCTGTCTACGGCAAAGCTGCCCGCTCGGCAGTCCGGCTTGCAGGCGGGCAAGACAGGCGTGGCCGCCAACGCCGGTGAGCAAGCCCAGCGCAGAGCGCGACGCAACAGAAACCACCCAGGAACCAACCCATTCACCGCCCTCGGTTGGCGTAACGTTTTCCAATCCCGTCAAAGCCAGATGGAAGGTCGGGGTGCAGATCGTGGGCGGTTCAACGACCATCCGAAACATGTTTGTGACGATCCCGGTCCCCAACGAATGGCCCGAGCAATCGGTGGCAATGGTTGCCGAAGATATCCCCCCGAGTGTTGGCGAAGTAAAATTCAGGGAGCTCGAAAGTGGCGTCAAGCAGTTGATGTTCACGTTTCCGATCGTCCGAGCGAGGGAACAAACCGTTGCCACGATGACGTTCCAGGTGGCAACCAGTCAAGTCGAGGCGCCAAAAGATACCAGCCTGTTCGACAGACCCAAGTCCAATAACAAAGAAGCCAAGATGTATTTGGGGGTCAGCCCCTACATTAATTACCGCGATTCCAAAATTAGAAAACAGGTCAAAGAACTGGTCGCCGACAAACCCAATGTCTGGGAGGAAACGAAGGCCATTTTCGAATGGGTCGGCGACAGTATTGAGCAACGTGACGGAGAACCGACCAACATCGAGGACGTCTTCGATCAGCAATATGGCTGCGCTGAGGACCGGGTCGCGCTGTTTGTCGGAATGTGTCGCGCCAACAAGATTCCTGCCAGAATGGTTTGGGTCGAAGGTACCCAGTATGCCGAGTTCATGCTGGCCGATGAAGAAAAAAACAGTTATTGGTTCCCCTGCAATGTTAACGGTATCCGCGAATTTGGCTCGATTTCTGATCCCCGGATTATTCTCCAGAAAGGTGACAGTATTCGCGTTCCGGAAAAAGAGGACCGGCAAAAGTTTGTTGCAGAGTTTGCCGCAGTAACGGGTAAATCGAAACCAAGTGTCAAATTCATTCGCGAACTTTTGCCGGCCGAGGATTAGTTTGGTAGATTTGGCTGACAAGGCGCGGTGCTAGTGATACGTGAAATTGCTACGTGAAATTGCTACGTGAAATTGTACGTGGCATTTCGCTCCGCGAAATTGCTACGTGGCATTTCGCTCCGCGAAATTGCGCACATTCGCGGAGCGAATGGCCACGTACATCGCGAATGGCCACGTACATCGCGAAGGGCCACGGCTGCCGATCGGTCGATCCAACAATCAAAATCCAACCAGCCGCTACCGGAAAATATGATGCGTACCTTGATCTTGTCTTTGGCCGTGTGGTTCGTCCTTTCGGCCTCCTTGCAGGCACAGCACAAACGCGACGAGCAAGCTTCTCCCTCGGCCGCCCAATATGTTGATCCCGTCGAAAGTGAATGGGAGTTCGGAATGACGATCAACATCACAGGGCAGGCCCAGGGAATGACTGGTTACATCCCGATCCCGATGGACTACCCCGAGCAGACCGTCGAAATTGTCGGCGAAGACAAAACTCCCAACGTTGGCCGCATCCGGCAAACCAGCCCCACCAAAGACACAACTCAACTGATGTTCACCATCAACCGGCTGAATAACAATGAGACGGCCAAAGCCGTGATGAGATTCAAAATCAAAAAACAGATGATCGCGGCGCCCACCGACACGACTGGGCTGCAGATCCCCAAACGCTTGCCATCGAAGCTGAAAACCTTTCTCAAACCCAGTCCCTATATCGAGAGCAATCATGAACGAATCGAGGCGATTGCGGAACAGCTGACCGATGATACGCTTACGGACTGGGAACAAATCGAAAAAATCTACAATTGGGTCCGGGACAATATCGAATACGAATTTGACGTACAAATCCACACGTGCCTGGAAGCCCTCGACAGCAAGAAAGGCGATTGCGAGGAACTCTCCTCCGTGTTTATCGCGATTTGCCGAGCCAAGGGGATTCCGGCTCGTGCCGTCTGGATCCCCGGCCATACCTATCCGGAATTTTATCTCGAGGACGAAAACGCAGACGGCCACTGGTTCCCCTGCCAGGCGGCGGGAACTTATGAGTTTGGTTCCATGACCGAAGCCCGGCCAATCTTGCAGAAAGGCGACCGTTTCCGAGCGCCGAACTCGTCCGCCTACGTTCGCTATGTCCAACCGACCTTCGCCGCCAGAAATATGCAAGGCAGCGTCGACATCCAATGGATCTCCCGCGACACTTCGGAAAGTTCTTCTCCGGATCCGTTACCCAATCTGCTCGATCCCGATAAATAATCCGCTTCGCATTGCGTTTTTGCTTTTAGCGGTTGCTTTGCGCAACAGGCACTGCAAAAATTCTAGCTTTGTGGGGAGCCTCGTCTCGCCGCACCGTCCCATCTGTCAAAGCCCATTCCATGACCACGACTTTCGACGAGAACCAACAACCAGCTTCTTCCAACTCGTCCAAGGTGAAGAACAAACGAGCCAAGAAACGGGTGACGGTCCCGACGCTGTACGAAATGAAACAGCAGGGTCAGAAAATTACCATGCTGACGGCCTACGATCATACGATGGCCACCCTACTCGATGCTGCGGGAGTGGACACGCTACTGGTCGGCGACAGCTTGGCGATGGTGGTGCAAGGCCACGAAAACACGCTGCCGGTCACGCTGGACGAGATGATCTATCACGCCGAAATGGTCGGCCGAGCCGCCAAACGAGCAATGGTGATTGTCGATTTACCGTTTCCCATCAATCATCAGGGCGTCCACCAAACCGTCATGGCCGCCGGGCGAATCCTTAAAGAAACCCGTTGCCAAGCGGTCAAACTCGAAGGCGGTGCCGATCAGGCGGAAGTCATTCAAGCATTGGTCACCGCGGGAATTCCGGTCATGGCACACGTCGGCCTGCGTCCGCAAACGGTCCACACGATGGGCGGGTATAAAATCGAACGAGACCACGAACGGCTGATTGCCGACGCGACCGTTGCCGAACAAGCTGGCGCTTTCGGAATCCTGCTCGAATGTGTTCCCGCCGAAATTGCGAAAGACCTGACCGCACGATTAAAGGTTCCAACCATCGGAATCGGCGCGGGGCCAGATTGCGATGGTCAGGTCTTGGTGATCAACGACATGCTCGGATTAACCAGCGGCTACGTTCCAAGTTTTGTCAAATCGTATGGCAACCTCAAAGCCAATATTGATGAAGCCGTCCAAGGCTGGTGCACGGATGTTCGCAAAGGCAGCTACCCCGACGAAAAACACTCGTTTTAGGTGCTGGCCCGCACGGCCCCCACGATCGGTCAGTCAATTTCCGAACGGATCGCCTTGGCCGTTGCCGAATGGATCGGTACCTGCGTTGTCAAATGGACTGGGGTCATCTTCATCAGCATTGTCCTTGAATGAACTGGATTCGCTGGGTTTGGCTTTCCGCAGTCTTCCGGGGGACAACTTCTTTGGCTGGTGCCCCAATTCCCCTTTGGAATTCACCTGGTAAGCGAGGTCCTGCAACAAGACCTCGATTTTGCCGAATGCCGATTGACGGTTTTTTACAATCAGTACGCCATCGATAATCTGCGCTGTCGCTGTCCCATTGGTGAGGTCCCACTCTTCCGGCTCAACCATGGTGTAAACCAGGTCGAGCAAGCGACCCTCCGCCCAATCCATGGGGCGACGATAGCCTGTTGCCGCATAGGAGCCCATCCCACCCGGCGCTCCGCCGCCCATGCCACCCATGCCACCCATGCCACCCATGCCACCACCCGTACCGGGCCCTCCGAGACCAACACCCTGTGGATGAGAAACAGCTCCGGAACCGCCCGCGGCCATTCCCATTCCGCCGCCGTGAGCAGGTTGATTGTTCGCAGGCAGTGGCTGCGCACGTCCAATCATTTCAAGCAGTCTCTTGCAGTTGTACATCCGTACCCGCATCTTGTTTGGGTCCGACGCATCGTCAAGTGAAATAAATACGACGACCCCCGCATCCAGATAGAACGTGGCATTCTTGTCTCGCAACATCAAACCCAACGCACTTTCCAAAGGCAGATCGCGCATCCGGAACGTAATCGGTTCATCCATCGTCAGAGAATCATCCTTGGCAGATTGATCGAGATGGAAGTTAAGCTTGGTACGATCCTCCAGATCAGCCAGGACTGTGCCAAAGGGGACGTCTTGGTATTCCAGCGTTACCGGCTCTCGCAACACCGCCTCCGTCACCCAATCGCGCTGGGTACTGGACGATGGTTCCAGTCCTGTGACTGCCACTTTGCCTTTTCCATCCTGGCCGCGATCCTGTGCCTGGGCAATTTCCGGGAGCCAAATCTGGCGTTGGAAGGCCACATGGCCATCGAAAAGACTGCCAGAAAAAAAGCGGCCGCCATCGAAAGAGTTGCAAATCGCATCATCCACCTCCGTCTCTTGAGTTTAGTAACTGTCTGAAAATTCTTCGCCATCGCCGCAGCATCGCCGAATTCCTCCAGCGCCTGCGCCGACCGCATCCTCCTGGGCGACACCCTCGGCAACGAGGTCCGCGACCCGCGATTGCAAATGATCGCGCAGCTCACCGGAAATCTGCTTCTGCTGGCTCCGACTGAGCTGCAGCAGTTTTCCGATCAGTCTGAGATAGTTCTCAAATTCCTGGTTCGACATTTCTGTTCCCTTTCAACTAAAAACCCGAGACGAGGTTTCAGCTTCGCAACGATTTCAGGCCGTCCGCCAAAGCATCAACTGGCCGGTTCCGCGGATCCCCTAAAGCCACCGATCAACGACAGCATGCACTCGGCATATTGGTGCCACTGACTGGCCTGGGCAGCAAGTCGCTTTTTGCCCTTGGCCGTCAATTCGTACCATTTCCGCCGACGACCCGTCGACGAATCCCAACGCGATTTGATCAGTTTGTCCGCCTCCAACCGGTGCAATAACGGGTATAGGGTCCCCGCCGGTAGCTTGACCTTGCCCATGGAAGCCGTATTCAACTGCTTCTGGATCATGTAGCCATACTGTGAACCATCGGACAATACCGACAGCACCATCAGATCCAGACTACCCCGTAAAAGATCGCTTTGAAATTTATCGCTCATTGATCCATCCTGTTATCGTCTCCCTATGTATAGCCGAGCGATATATCGACTGTCAAGAAAAATCTGGAAAACTTTCGTTCAGGAGCAACGCCATCGGTCGATTCACACCGCGGGCGAAATGCGATTAAAATACAAAGTCCCGCTCGAACTTAAACGTCGATGGGACTCTCTGTGGAACACTTTTTTTTGAAACCGGATCATGAACCATCGCTTTTTTACCTTCACAGCGCCAATGTTTGCCGTGCTGCTGTTCGTCACGACCACCAGCGCAGATATTCGACGAAGATTTCAATATTTGGCCGGTTGATTTGAAAATCGGAGGCACGATCATCGCCGTTGGCGGTGGGGAGCTTCCCGACGGCATTGAGGAGCTGATCCGTCGGACTGTGGAAAAAGACGAATCGCGTTTGCTGACGCTACGTTTTCAAGACTCCGATTCGGCGAATCCGAACCTCGATCTCCTTGGAAATCTCGATTCGGAAGTTACCGTTAACGAGATCAACGTTGACGACGGAGCGTCGGCACCTACCGAAGCCTCTCGCCGTGAAATTCGGGACGCGACCGTGCTGGCGATTTCAGCGGATCGATTGACCCAATCCAACATTGATTACCTGGAAAGCATCTTCGCTGATTTGAAGGGAATGATCGACGACGGCGGAATCATTTTGGCCAGCGGTTCCACCATCAGTCTGTTGGGAAAACTCCGCAATGAGCAGTTTGAAAATCTGACCGCCAACACTCCGGCCGCCAATTTGATCCCCGATACGATTTTGATCCCCAATTACAACGACCAGCGCGATCGCCCTGCACTGCTTGCCCAACTGGCTACCTACCCCCGCATGGTCGGGATTGGAATCGAGCCCGAAACGGCGATCGTTCTTCGAGAACGCAAAATTCGAGTCGTTGGGAAAGGTTCGGCGACGTTCCTGCTGATGGCCAACGAAACCAAGCCATTACGGGTGCAGCGCGTCAAACAGGCTGTGTCGCGGAGAGCCAATCCGTATGAAACGATCATTGACCTGACCGCTTGGCGGCGGGACGCAATCGAACGTACGCTCAAACCATTTCCGGCGGAAAACCCCCGGGTTCCCGTGGTTGAAAACGGGACGTTGTTGATCGTCGGTGGCGGCGGGATGCCCAGCGGACTGATGGAACAAATGGTGGAACTGGCGGGTGGAAAAGAAGCCCGGATGGTTTACGTTCCCTGCACCGAGGCCGACGAAGTCTCACCCGATCAACGCACGGTCGCGGCCTGGAAGCAAATGGGCGTTGCGTCAGCCGTCACACTCCACACCAAAGACCGTCATCGGGCCAACACCGACGAAGAATTCCTGGAGCCGCTGAAAGCTGCGACCGGGATCTGGTTCGGCGGCGGTCGTCAATGGAATTTCGCCGATTCCTACTACGGCACCGAGGCCCATCGACTGATGAAAGAGGTCCTTGATCGCGGCGGCGTGATCGGCGGATCATCCGCGGGGGCGTCGATCCAGGGACGCTACATGTGCCGCGCCAATCCAGTGGCGAACTTTGACATCATGGCTCCCGGTTACGAACGAGGGCTGGGGTTCCTGGATGGCGTCGCGATCGATCAGCACTTTTCGCAGCGCGGTCGGCAGAAAGACATGACTCAGCTGGCCAATCGCTATCCGCAACTGCTGGGGATCGGGCTGGACGAAGCCACCGCGATCATCGTGCGAAAATCCGAAGCCCAAGTCGTTGGACGGGGGAAGGTATTCTTCTACGACCGCATCAATCAACCCGTGATTCCTGGCGAAGACGACTACATTGCGCCTGGAGTCGGGCCACGTGTTTGATTTGGCGAATCGCAAAATCGTCGAACTGAAAAAGACAGACGAAAAAAATGAATCCGGGCAGATCCAAAACAGGTGATCATTAATCCATTGCTCGACATGTTCGTGGAGCTACGTGGCATTTCGCTCCGCGAAATTGCGCACATTCGCGGAGCGAATGGCCACACAAAACTGGCCACACAACTGGCTAAAACGGCCATTTAATGACCACGCAACTACGCCCGTTGGGGCACTTGAAAATCATCCGGGACATCGATCTGCATGTACAACATCCCCAGCCCGTGGGTTTTTCCCTGGGCATCGGTCTTGAGGCTCTCACTGCCGCCGCCGCCGAGTGAATCATGCAAGATGAAATTCAGCGCCAGCAAATTTGGCGCTTCATACCGATCGACGTCGCCAAAACAGATTTCCTTGAAATGCTCTTTGACCCGCTCTGGAGTCAAAACCTGTTTGATCACTTCGTAGGCCTCGGGGGTGTAAGCGACGACGCCGACGTTGCTGCCGTCCCCTTTGTCGCCAGAACGGGCATAAGCCAATTTGGAAAGTTCGATTCTCATTTTATTTCACGCGATCGCTATCGGTTCATACTCAACTAAATTCGCTGCCCCAATGCAGCGTGGCCGTTACCAACCCACGGGTCGGTCGAAACCAGCATCGTTCAACACCGACCATTGACTGGATCGGAAAAATTCCCTTCCGAAACCTGAGTCCAGGTTTTTGGAAAGGTTCACGCGATTTGGGTTCGTGATCGCTTCGATCCTTCGTTCCCTGCCGTACCTTCCAGTACGGCAGCCGCGCAATCAAGGTTTCGCAAATTTTCGATACAGCCAAGAAAAACAGGGTCCAGCAAATGCTGGCAACAAGCTCCGTCGTATTCGGGGAAAACCGCTTGGCAGCTAGGAAATAATTGGCCCCGCTGAACGCACTTCAGCGCTGGCTTCATCGGCGTACTCAGCAAAATTCTCATTAAACTTCGCCGCCAGCGTTTTGGCCGTTTCGTCAAATTTCGCGGGATCTTCCCAACACTCTCGAGGTCGCAAGATTCGACTTGGTACGCCGTTACACCATTTGGGAACCTGTAAACCAAAAATCGGATCCCGCTCATACTCGACCGCCGCCAGGGAATTGTCATGAATCGCGTTGATGATCGCTCGCGTGCTTTGCAAGCTGATCCGCTCGCCGACCCCGTAGGCTCCCCCCGTCCAGCCGGTGTTGACCAACCACGCGGTGGATCCGTGTTTTTGAATTTTTTCCGCCAGCAATTCGGCATATCGCGTCGGATGCATCACCAGAAAGGCAGCACCAAAACAGGCGGAAAACGTGACCTCGGGCTCCTTCACGCCCACCTCCGTGCCGGCGACTTTGGCGGTGTAACCGCTGATAAAATGGTACATCGCCTGGGCCGGATTCAATTTGCTGACCGGAGGCAAAACACCGAACGCATCGCAAGTCAAAAAGATAATATTTTTGGGTGGGTCCGCGATGCAAGGAATTTTGGCATTGTCGATGTACTCGATCGGGTACGAGCAGCGGGTGTTCTGCGTGATCGAAACATCGTCGTAGTCGACTACGTGAGTCCTCGGATCCTGAACGGTGTTTTCCAACACGGAACCATAGCGGATCGCGTTAAAAATCTGCGGCTCTTTCTCAGCCGAGAGATTGATGCATTTGGCGTAACAACCGCCTTCGATATTAAAAACCCCGTGATCGTTCCAGCAATGCTCATCGTCGCCGACCAAGGGGCGCTCCGGATCGGCCGACAATGTGGTTTTTCCCGTTCCCGACAGGCCAAAAAACAACGAAGTATCGTTGTAGGCGCCAACGTTACAGGAGCAGTGCATCGACAACACATCCTGTTTCGGCATCAGGTAGTTCATGATGGTGAACACACCCTTTTTCATTTCGCCGGCGTACTCCGTGCCCAGGATTACCATTTCTTTACGATCGAAATTCAGCGCGACACAACAATCGGAGTCGACGCCATCCACCGCATCATCGGCCGACTGTTGCCCGGCGTTGAAGATCACAAAATCGGGTTCGCCGAAATTTTCCAGCTCTTCCGGTGTGGGCCGGATCAGCATATTGTGCATGAACAAAGCATGATAGGCGCGAGAACAAATCACGCGAATCTTCAACCGGGATTCGGGATCCCAACCGGCAAACGCATCGAGGACATAAAAATGCTCGCAGTGGTTCAAATACTCGACCGCTCGCTGACGCACGAGATCGTACGAAGACTCCTTCAACGGAATATTGACCGGTCCCCACCAGACGTCGGCGTCGATGCTGGCCTGTTTGACCAATCGTTTGTCGGAAGGGCTGCGACCTGTTTTTTCGCCTGATTTGGCCGACAAGCCACCGGTGCTGGTGATCGTTCCGCCGTCATATCGGATCGATTCTTCGTAAAGTTGTGCGACCGCAGCGTTGTGAAACAGCGGCGGCATTTCGCCCTGTTCGAGCTGTTCGATGCGGGATTTCGTTGCAGTTGCCATTGTGATTTCCAAAGTGATCGGGTCGGGTGGTTGGTACTTAAATCGTAAAAAATAACCGCAGCCGTGGTGGAATTCGAACCCGCGAATTCGCCTGCTTCGACAATGTGACACAAGTACCCCCTAAACTATCGCAAACAGTCCCAATTTGCACAACAGACTTGTCCCCCCAATTGGCGATGTGGCTTAAAAAAACGATAATCAATGCTCGTATTCCAACTTCGATCCTGAACAACCAAACCCATGCCAGAGAATTCCGAGCCCCATAGCTCAGCAGAAATTTCCACCACGCCCGGTGCCAAATTTCGTGCGGCGATGCAAGCCGAACGGCCTTTGCAAATTACTGGTGTCATCAATGCGTACTGCGCATTGCTTGCCCAACGGGCTGGATTTCGAACGATTTATCTGTCCGGAGCCGGCGTGGCCAACGCGTCCTTCGGAATGCCTGATCTGGGGATGACCTCAATGACCGATGTGGTTGCCGACATTGAGCGAATTACCGCCGCGACGGATTTACCTTTGCTGGTGGACGCCGATACGGGCTGGGGGCATGCACTTTGCATTGACCGAACGGTCAAATCATTCATCAAAGCTGGCGCAGCTGCGTTACATATCGAGGATCAACTGGCGGCCAAACGATGTGGCCATCGGCCCGGTAAAGCGATGGTCTCGACAGGCGAAATGGTCGATCGAATCCACGCCTGCGTCGACGGGACGGACCGATGAATCGTTCGTGATCATGGCTCGGACCGACGCGTTGGCCAACGAAGGTCTGGAAGCCGCGATCGAGCGATGCCAGAGATACGTCGAAGCCGGAGCCGATGTGATCTTTGCCGAAGCGATCGAAGATCCCGACCAGTACCGGCAATTCACCTCTTCGATCGCTGCTCCGGTGTTGGCGAACATGACCGAATTTGGCAAAAGCCCTTTGATGACCGTCAACCAACTGAATGACGTCGGGGTCGAACTGGTGCTGTATCCGCTGTCCGCCTTCCGGGCGATGAGCGAGGCCGCCAAAATCGTTTACCAGACCATCCGCAAGGATGGAACCCAAACCGGCGTTGTCGACCGAATGCAGACACGCGACGATTTGTACGAAGTCCTGAATTACCTAAAATACGAAAATCAAATTGATCAAATCTTGAAAAGGCAAACTGATGACGGAAACTAAGAAAAAAAAGACCGGTGGCTTGGCGGGCGTGGTCGCCGGCGAAACCGCGATCGCAACCGTTGGCAAAGAAGGCAAAGGCCTGAACTATCGCGGCTATTCCATTTTTGACCTGGCTGAGAAAGCGACCTTCGAGGAAGTTGCCTTTCTGCTGCTGTACGGGCACCTGCCCGACATGAAGGAATATGACAGCTTCAAAGCCCGCCTGATCTCCCATCGCGGCCTGCCCGATCCGCTGCTGGCAACCCTCCGCGCAATCCCGAAAGATGCCCATCCGATGGATGTCCTCCGTACCGGTTGCTCGATGCTGGGAGTGCTGGAACCCGAAAAATCGTTTGACCAGCAAACCGAAATCGCCGAACGCCTACTCGGCAGTTTGCCCTCGATGCTGGTCTACTGGTACCGTTACACTCACGACGGCGTCGAGATTGATTTCCAATCGAAAGAAGACTCGATCGCCGGTTATTTTCTCGACATGCTGCACGACGCGCGTCCCAGCGACCTGCATCGTCGGGTGATGGACGTCTCCTTGATCCTCTACGCCGAGCACGAGTTCAATGCTTCGACGTTCACCGCTCGGGTTTGCACGGCCACGCTTTCGGATCTCTATTCGGCGATCACCGGCGCGATCGGGACGCTACGCGGCCCGCTGCACGGCGGCGCCAACGAGGCCGCGATGGAATTGATCGAACTTTACCAGACCCCGGAGGAGGCTGAAGCCGGTATCCTGCAGAAATTGGCGGACAAAAGCCTGATCATGGGTTTCGGCCATCGCGTCTACACCGTCTCCGATCCACGCAGCGATGTGATCAAGGGCTGGGCCGAAAAACTGTCAAAAGAAACGGGTGATACCGTGTTGTATCCCGTTTCCGAACAAATCGAAGAGGTCATGTGGCGGGAAAAGAAGCTGTTTCCGAATCTCGATTTCTACAGCGCCTCGGCCTATCACTTCCTCGGTATCCCTACCGAAATGTTCACACCCATTTTTGTGTTGTCGCGCGTCGCGGGCTGGGCCGCTCACGTGTTTGAACAACGCAGCAACAATCGACTGATCCGGCCCGGTGCGGACTACATTGGCCCTGGCGATCAGGAATTTGTCCCGATGGAAGAACGGGGAAAATTCGAGGAAGTCTGACTATAAAATCCATCGTCATGATTTCGCCGAACATCGGCCCAGCCTTCCGTATTCGAGACGCGGAGGCTGGACCGGCGATTTCATTGGGATGGAATCGACGAAATCATTAATGTCAACCGAGCCAGCCAACGTCCGCTGACGAAACGAACGAAGACCAACATGAACGCAGAAGAAAAAGTCATCTGGGACGCCAAGTTCAACGATGCCGTGACGACTTACTGGTTGCTCAACGGAGTCATCCTGTGCGTTGTGACCGTCATCGGAATTGTCGTGTTGCCATTTTGGCTGATCATTGGCAAATGGATCACGCGGAAATATCTTGCCTCCCACAAATGCACGTTGACCGAGAGATCACTCAAAGTCAACAAAGGCATTCTGACGCAGGTTGAAAAAACGGTACCGCTTGATCGAATCACCGATCTCGGGATCGTCCAAGGCCCAATCATGCGGTATTTCAAGATCGAAGCGCTCTCGGTCGAAACGGCAGGACAGTCGTCCATGGGCTCGCTGGTGCAGTTGGCCGGCATTAAAGAAGGCCGTAAATTCCGCGATGCGGTTCTCGAACAACGCGATAAAGTCGTGCTTGCCAACGGCGCCGATTCAAGCACTGCCCCTGCGGCTGCCGTCGGAGGCGACTCGGAAACCATTCGACTGCTGACCGACATCCGGGATAGCTTGGCGCGGATGGAACGGCAACAAAAGGACTGAGTTCGAAGTTTGTCGGCTGGTGATTTCCTGCGAACGAGCCCCGGTCGCTGCGCTGACCAAGCTGACTCGCGGATGCTCTCCAATGGCCGATTCGATTTGTCCAACCCGATTTTTTTCTCATCGGAGGCTGACATTTCAAGTCAGGGGCCGGTGCTTCAGTCCGGAGGCTGACACTTCAGGCCGGAGGCCAATGGCACTCACTTTAGAAAGCTGAACCGCTTATCCCGATAGGGATTGAAGCGATTAGTCGGCGTTTGCTCGCAGCGACAACACCGGAATTACGGTGCAATGGTTCGGCGAACCTGAAGGGATCGCAGCAAAAGCTGCTGTGATCCCGTCAGGATCAATCATCTCCGATTTCGATATTCCGGTGGTATGCGCTTCGCTCCAACCACCGGCTAACGGCTGAAACTCCTTCGGAGTGTTTTTTTTAAAGTGAGTGCCATTGGGGGCCGGAGGCCGACACAACTTCAGCCGGCGGTGATAACCGCCGGATCAATGTCCAATTGGAAGAAAAGGCCCAGCGGGCCGACACAATTCCGAACTTGGCAACCCATTGTGTCGGCCCGCTGGGCCTGATGACCTCGGTGGACGAGGTCCCAGGGCTTGTCAGCCCCGGCAAGAGTTGTGCCGGCCCTTTCGGGCTAGGACTAGTTGGCTTGATCGCCCGAAGAATGGCTGGTTAGCCTTAACGAGAACGACTTGGGCTGAGTCACGTAAATCGCCGCACCTGCGCCGGACAACACCACTTTGCAAACTCAATCTGGTGTTATCCAACCAAGGTCAACACTCATTTAGACCCAAACGCGTTCCGGGCTTCGGCCACTCCAGCTTTCGCAAAAGCGTTACAAAATATATTTGCTCAAATCTTCGTCGTGTGACACCTTGTCCAGTTTTTCCTGAACGTAAGCCGCGTTGATCGTGACTTTGCCCATTTTCATATCGGGTGCTTCGAAGCTGAGTTCTTCCAGCAGATGTTCGAGGATTGTGTACAGCCGCCGGGCACCGATGTTCATGGTCGTCTGATTGACTCGATACGCGACGCTCGCCAATTCTTCGATGGCGTCTTCGGTAAATTCCAGTTGGACGCCTTCGGTCTGAAGCAGGGCTTCGTATTGGCGAGTCAAGGAGTTTTTGGGTTCGGTCAAAATCCTCACGAAGTCGTCTTTGGTCAGGTCATTCAGCTCGACGCGAATCGGAAATCGGCCTTGCAGTTCGGGCATCAATTCACTGGGTTGATTGCGGTGAAACGCACCGGCCGCGATGAACAGGATATGATCAGTTTTGACATAGCCCTGTTTGGTTTGAACGGTCGTCCCCTCCACGATCGGCAACAGGTCCCGCTGCACACCTTGGCGGGAAACGTCGGCGGATTTGCCTTCGCTGGCGATCACTTTGTCAATTTCGTCCAGAAAGATAATGCCAGTATTTTCGGCCAGCTCGATCGCACGTCCATTGATTTTGTCGGTGTCCAGCAAAGCGTCACATTCCTGCTCAAAAATGACTTTACGTGCATCGGCGACTTTGAGCTCCCGATTGGCGCGGGTGGTCGGCATGATTTTTTCCAGCATGCCCTGAAAATCCATGTCCATTTGCTCGACGCCGATCCCACCCATCATCACCGGCGTCGATTTTTGTTCGATCGTGATTTCGACAACGCGCTCATCGAGATCGCCGTCCAGCAGCATCTTTTTCATTTTCTTCCGCGTGCGTTCGTACGACTCGCCCTCATTTTCCACTGCCGGATCTTCGCCGGAACTCGAAGACGCGGTCATGGTGGACGAAAACTCGTACGGGACCGGTTTCGGGCACAGCAAATCGAGCAGCCGTTCCGTGGTTCGTTCCTGCGCACTTTGCTTGACTTTCTCACGCTCCGAATCGCGGACCAGTGCAATGGCATTGTCGACCAATTCCCGGACCATGCTTTCGACATCGCGGCCGTAATAGCCAACTTCGGTATATTTGGTCGCTTCGACCTTGATGAACGGGGCACCGGTCAGTTTTGCCAGTCGCCGGGCGATTTCTGTTTTGCCGACGCCGGTCGAGCCGATCATCAGGATATTTTTCGGGGCGACTTCCTGCCGCATTTCTTCCGGCAACTGTTGACGACGCCAGCGATTGCGGATCGCGATCGAGACCGAACGTTTGGCCTCGTCCTGTCCGACGATGTACCGGTTCAACTGTTCAACGATTTCCGCGGGCGTCAAATTTTTCATGGATCCGTGTTTATCTTTCAACGCCGCGTCAATTAATTCCCGCGAAGCGGCCGTCAATTCATCGGGCGATCATGTTCCATCGGGCGACTGTTTCGTCAATCAGTTTTGACATTTCAGTTCTTCCACAACGATGTTCTGGTTGGTGTAGATGTCAATTCCGCCCGCGATGGTAAGTGCTTCCCGAACAATTTCGGCGGCGGACAGCTGGCTGTGTTGCTTCAGGGCTCGCGCTGCGGCAATCGCATAATTTCCTCCCGACCCAATTCCGACGATTCCGTCGGTCGGCTGAATGACGTCGCCGGTGCCGCTGACCAGCAGGGTGTGTTTGCCGTCGGAAACGGTTAACAGGGCTTCCAGTTGCCGTAGCGCTTTGTCCATCCGCCATTGTTTGGCCAGTTCCGTCGCCGCCCGCACAATGTTGTTGGGCGAATCCCTGTAGCTGGCTCTCAAATCGCTCCAGCAACGCGAATGCGTCGGCACTGCTGCCGGCAAATCCACAGAGCACTTTGCCGTCCATCAATTTGCGGATCTTCATCGCATCCGCTTTCATGATCGCCGTCCCCAAGGTGACCTGGCCATCGCCTCCCATCGCGACGGTATCACCATGGTGAACGGTTAGAATTGTGGTCGCGTGAAACTTCATCGTGGGCCATCGTTCCGGCAGGGTTAAAATTCTATTCTTGTCAATTTCTCTCATTGGTCTAGTGCCACTGAGCTCGATATCACCAATCCCTACCCTACTTCGAGTTGCTGCAAATCGTTATTCTGATGCCAAGGAGTTACCATGACCGAAAATCCCCCATCGTTTGAATCGTTTCGCAGCCCGGCACTGATGAACGTGGCCGACACGGCATTGGTGATTATCGATGTCCAACAAAAACTCGTCCCACTGATCGAAAACCACGAACAGATGGTCTGGAACATCGGGCGACTGATCGAAGGTGCTCGTGTCCTGGGCGTCAAAATTGTCGCGACCGAGCAGTATCCCAAGGGCCTGGGCGGAACCGTGGAAGCCTTACGGTCGCAACTGGGCAAGGCCGGGGTCAACCATTATCCCGACAAGACGATGTTCAGCTGTCGGCAATGCGAGCCGACGTTTGCCGAGTTGGCGGAGTCCGGCATTACGAAGCTGCTATTGAGCGGCATTGAGACCCACGTCTGCGTCACCCAATCGGCTCTGGATTTGATCGCATTGGGCTTCGATGTTTACGTTTGCGTCGATGCCATTGGATCGCGTCATCCGATCGACCACGTGACCGCCCTGCGCAGAATGGAAAACGAAGGCGTGACCGCAACCACGACCGAAGCCGCGCTGTTCGAATGGTGCGAGCGGGCCGGGAGCGATCAATTCAAACAAATCTCAAAGCTGGTCCAGACCGAACGCGGAGCTTGAATCAACGGTTCGCCGTTTTAGCGGTCAGTTTTTTCCGATTCGCCGGCACCCTCGCTATCTTCTTTTTCGGGCGTTTGCGAGCCAGCTTCGATTTTCTTGATCGTGCCAAACAAATGACCGCCGACATCCCCGTGGGACCAGGTGCCAGCATATTTGCCTTGGCGAATCACCACTCGCGCATCGAAAGTCCCGAAGCCGGGAAACATGGCCTGATCGACGGTAATGACCGGCGTGCCACCGGCAAATTTGATTTCGATCGGAGGCAATGGCAGCGTGGCGTCCTTGTCTCCATATTTGATCCGGGCCACCAGATTCCAGTAGTCACCCAGCTCAGCTTTTTCTGCTGAAATGATTTCGTAGTATTCCGGATTTGTGTTACCCTCCTTACCCGTCATCGTGAATTGACCTTCCCAGCGAGTCTGAGTCAAATACTTCGCCAGTTTATCGTTCAGCGCTGCACGATCTTCGTCCTCCGCTGGCGTCGAAGACCCAACCTTTGCCGGTGCTCCATCTCCGGCCTGCTTGGCCACTTCCTGGGCGAAAATTCTGCCATTGGATCCCAATCCAAAAAGGACGGCCGATAAAGCCAAAAAACGGAATACGAAAGCTGCCTGTTGGTTCATCGTAATTGCCTCGCTGAGGTTCAAATTCCGGGGAGTCCAGAAAACTTGGGGAGTAATTTCTGACCGTTGGATCAGTTTAAAACGTATTGTAGCGGTTTACTGTTGGCTACATAACACACCGAACTCGCCTCGCTACGGCTGGATTTTGCCATTCCAGGGGAACAAAATTCGACTTTCGCTGCACATCAGCAGAGCTTGCCAATGGTGTTGATCAAAATACGCAGTCACTCTAAGCTACGCAAATCAAGGTCGGGCGTGATGCCTGGCTTTTTTCGTTTTCTACATCGTCTGCCGTTCCCCCGCCGCGCGAAGGAGTCTGCGTGTGTTTGTCGCCGCAACTACACAATGCTTTCCTCAAATGAACCTTGAGGATGCAATCGAAAAACTGGCTGATCTGGAGTTCTCGCATATCGAAATCGGGATCCACGAAGACAGCGATCACTTGAAACCGTCGCAGGTCCACGAGAACATTCGTCAGGCCTACGACATCTGCAATGCGACTCGCCGGTTGACCGTTTGCGGTTTCAGCCTCGACATCGCCGGTGAAGGGGATGAGTACTACGACATTTTCACGTCCTGTTGCGAATTGGCCAAACTCTCGAAAGTTGTCACGCTCACGGTCCCCTCAGGCGAGCACGGGACGCCGTTCAACGAGGAAGTCGAACGCTACAAGAAACTGGTCAAGATTGCCGAGCAGCATGGCGTCCGAGTCGCAATGCGAAGCAAGGTCGGGAACCTGTCGGCCGACCCGGATACCGTCTCGGTGATTTGCGGCCACGTCAAAGGGCTGGGGCTATCTCTGGATCCCAGCCATTACATGTACGGCCACAAAAACCCATTGAATTACGACAACTTGATTCAATACGTCCACAATGTCTACTTGCGCGATTCGACGCCGGAAAATCTTCAGGTTCGCGTCGGCCAAGGCGTGATCGATTACGGCAAACTGATTCACCAATTGCGCAAAGTCAAGTATCAACGAGCCTTGTGCGTGGACATTCAACCCGACGTGGATCCAGAGATCGACCACGACGGCGAACTTCGGAAACTGCGGTTGCTGCTGGAAAGCCTGGTGATGATTTAATCAGCCTGTTGACTGGGCTGATAGGCCAGCAGGCACAGCGCATTGAAGACCACGAACACCGTTGAGCCCTCGTGAAACAAGACGGCAAATCCAAGTTCCAATCCGAACAAAGTCGCGGGAATCAAAACCGCCACCATCCCCAGACTTAGCCAGAGATTTTGAGCGATGGTGCGGCTGGTCCGACGACTGAGCCCAACCGCAAATGGCAGGTGCGACAGGTCATCCGCCATCAACGCGACGTCGGCCGTTTCCAACGCGATATCGGAACCGGCAGCTCCCATCGCGATCCCGACCGTGGCTTGGGCCAGTGCCGGTGCGTCATTGACTCCGTCGCCGACCATCGCGACACCGCCCGCTGCGTCCAGATTCTGGATGGCGGTGACTTTGTCGGCGGGCATCAAGTTTCCAAACACTTCGTCGATACCAATTTCTCCGGCGACGGCATCGGCAACGATCTGATTGTCTCCCGATAGCATCACCATCCGCTTGATGCCCAATTCACGAAGCTGTGTCAAAGTCTCCCGAACAGATTCGCGCGGCGTATCCATCAAGCCAATCACACCAAGATACTGATTGGCCCGACGAACGACGACGGTCGTCCGTCCCTGGCGTTCAAGCCTGGTTACGTCGGCCAGTAAGTCCTGCGGGACCGCCGGACCGTCCAGTTCGCTGAACCATACGGATTTGCCAGCCCATACCATCTGACCGCCCAGCGAGGCAGATACCCCGCGACCGGTGTTGCTTTGCAGCCCCGAAGCAACTGGGACTTCGTTTCCGTCTAACCGATGGTTGCCATCCCGCACGATCGCTGCAGCCAACGGGTGATCGCTCAGCCGTTCGACCGAAACCACGCAGTTCAATAATTCCTGCTCGGTGGCCTGGTAGGCGATCACATCGGTCAGCTTGGGCCGGCCCTCGGTGAGCGTGCCTGTTTTGTCGAACGCGATCACCTCCAGTCGCCCGAGATTTTCCAGCGGCGCCCCGCCTTTCACCAGCACTCCGCCTCGAGCCGCGCGCGCCACACCGCTCAAGACCGCACTCGGAGTTGCAATCGCCAGGGCGCACGGACTGGCAGCCACCAGCACCGCCATGGCTCGGTAAAACGATTCCGAAAACGGTTCGTCAACCACGAGCCAAACAAAATTCAGCAACACCACAAACGCAATGACCAGTGGGACGTAGTATTTTTCGAACTTCTTGGTCAATTGCTGGGTTGGAGAATGTTGCGATTCGGCTTCGTTAACCAACTGGATAATTCGAGCCAAGGTCGATTGAGAGGCCAGCTGCGTCACGCGCACTTCGAGAGCCCCGTTTTTGTTGATCGTTCCGGCAAACACCCTGTGTTCCGCCTTGAGTTTCAGCGGGTGCTCGAGAGCCCATCGAAGATCCCCGACGGGTTCTTTATCAACCGGGATACTTTCACCGGTAATCGCTGCCTGGTCGACGCTGCTGGTCCCCCGGATCACCCATCCGTCCGCTGGCACGCGATCGTTGGGTTTGATGATGACGGTATCGCCAACCTCAAGGTCCTCGGTCGCGATTTCAAATTCGCGGCCCTGTCGACGGACCGTTGCTGTTTCCGGCAGCCAGATTCGGCCAGACGATTCGATAGCGTGCCGAGCCCGCCCCATGGCGTAGTGTTCCAGTGCATGCCCCAATGAAAACAAAAACAGCAATAACGCTCCCTCTGCCCAGGCACCAAGAATGGCAGCTCCAATGGCGGCGACAATCATCAGGAAATCGATCTCGAAGGCCCCTCGCCGGATTTTGGCAATGGCTTCGAATACGATGAAATAACTGCCGAAAAAATAGGCGGCGACGTAGCATGCCTGGGAGATCCAAGGCGAAAAAGCAGTTTCCCAAGTGAGCCCAACCAGCCAGCCGCAGAGCAAGGCCGCACCGCTGATCGCCGCAAATACCAACTCCGCATTCCTGCCAAGCAAACCGTGATGCGCATGATCGTGGTGGTGACAACTGTGGGAATCGGGCACGTCGGTCACTTGCGGGAACAATACAAGAAATACAAGAACATGAACATCAATTGACGATTGGGCGATCCGCTCGGGGACAAACGCTCATCACAATGTACGCCGGCTCGAGTTGCTGCAGCGTTTGGCCGAATCGTTGTACCAGAAGCCCAAGCTTCCGAAACAGCTCGGCTTCCGCACCCGCGTTCATTTTAACGCGTGTCTGTTGGGCGTTCCCTCGATGTTTTCCAACACCAGAGGCTGAGATGACTTGGGGTTATCGACACGGATGGCAACCGAACCGTCCAGCATTTTTTCGATCAGCTGGCCAATGATTTCGGCACGCCAGCCTTTGGCAAGACTCGGTACTGAATCGGAACTGGCCAGCCCCATTCGCCACGCGGCAAGATCCCGAACATCCTGTGATGTCCCGACGATCGCCGATGAAATATTTTCGTGCATGCAAACAATCTTGAGAGCGGTGGTCAAAAACTGCCCCAACAATCCCAGATTAATCGTTTTGCTTCGCGGCAGTCGTTGTGGCAACTCGGACTCGGGCAGTTCATTGGCTTTGGCAATCGCCGATGAAATTCGGGCTACCATCGACGCGGCAACACGATTGTCAAAACCTCGAATTGCCTTGAGACGATTGGGATCCGACGTTCCGCGGCGAGCCAATTCAACAATCAAGTCATCGGCCAGCACCCGTTTCGGCGAGCGATTCTTTTTTTCGGCTTCCTGATCCCTCACCGTCCAAAGTTCGCGAACGATCGCCAGGGCTCGACTTTTCAGACCCGAAATTCCGGCGACGCGTTGCCACTGAGGTTCGTCACAGGAAAGCTCCAGCGAGGTTTGCCAGGCCACCATTTCTTCTTCCAGCCACGCCGTCCGATTCAGTTTTTCCAGGCTCGCCAAAATCGCTTCGTACAACGGCTTTAGATGAACAACATCCTGCAGGGCGTAGTCAATTTGACGCTGGGACAACGGTCGACGCACCCAGTCCGTGCGCGTCTCGCCTTTGTCAATCGTCTTACCCAGAATCTTGGAAACCAGGTTGGCATACGCCGCTGGATATTCCAAACCGATCATGCCGGCCGCCAGTTGAACATCAAACAGTTTCTTGGGGCGTTTCCCACAGGCCCGATAACAGAACAGGAATTCTTCCCGTGCCGCATGGGCAATCGTGACGTGCTCGCCGGTGACCAACAGATTCCAGAATGCCGAAATGTCATCAATCGCCAACGTGTCAATGATCGCGAATTCGCTGTCGGTCGCGACTTGCAACAAACACAATTGCGGGCGATAACGATTTTCGGAAACAAATTCGGTATCGAAACCAATAAACTTGCTTCCCGCAGACCGGGCGCAAAACTCCGCCAGGTGTTTCTGCGTGTGGATTTCCAGATAGGGAGTTCGAGCAGCCATTGGCATTGAATAATTTTCGGAGTTTTCAAACCCAACAGCTTATCCTTCCAACGCGATTTTGAATAGTTGAGTCCCGACACCGTTAACGAAAGTGAATTTGTGACCGAGCTATTGATCAGCATCCGGGATGAACAGGAGGCCGCGATCCTCGGCACCTGGAAAGCTGGGATCGTCGACTTTAAGCATCCCGGTCGCGGTGCACTGGGCGCGTTGGACAGGACGGCGGTCCATAAAATGCTGGCTGTTCTGACCAAGCCTTGTCTCAAGAGCCTGGCCCTCGGTGAGTTGACGGACTGGATTGAATTTGGCCAACGCACCGCCACCCAGCCCGAGCAAAACCGGAGTGAATTGGACCGGATCGTTCCCGAATCGGACGAAGACTTACTGAGAGAATTTCAATTCGTCAAAGTCGGACTGGCAGATTTAATGCAAGTGGCACACTGGCAAGACCATTGGCTGCAGTTCATGCAATCCGTGCCTTCGTCTGTCCGACCCGTAGGTGTTTGCTATGTCGACGGGCAGACCGCCGGTTGTCCCCCGATCGAGGCGGTTATCGAATTGGTTTCCCAGATTGGCAAGGGCGCGTTGCTGCTGGACACCATCGACAAATCGGCTGGCCGTCTCGTTTCCCATCTGTCACCGAGACGGATCGCCCGGATTGTTGATCGCTGTCACCAACTTGGGCTGCCGGTTGCGTTGGCGGGTTCGGTCCAAACCGCAGATCTGCCTGCGTTGCTGGATGGTCGTCCAGATTTTATTGGCGTGCGCGGCGCCGTTTGCACAACCGGTCGAAGTCAGTTGGAGCCAGCCCGGCTGATTGAGTTCACAACAGCATTTCATCGAGCGCGTTCCCACCTGCCGCAGGCAATCAGCGAGAGTGGCAACCGCATTGGTTAACAGCTGCGCTGGGTAACGGATGCAATCGACAATGTCAAATTGCGATGCGGTTTTTCATTTGCGTTATGAATAATTTTTGGCAAAAAAAAATCTCACGACGAATTGAGAATTTGGTTGACATTAGAACCATGTACTGGATATTGGGTTTCTGAGACGGCAGGAGCTTGTTAGGCATGGAGGGCATGGTGGTGGCGGAGAAGCCAAGTTTTTGCAACCGTGAAAATTAAAGGGAGGCAAACGTGCCGATTTCAGTTTTGGAAGCGATTCGTGAAGGACAATGGGATTTCGAACCGGAAGAGCTTGATGAGGGGGATTTTGAATCAACGCGAGCCATGCCAGGCTCCGATGAAAAGATTGACTTGCTTGCCGCCAGGGCACTCGAAGGCCTACCGTTGTGGCATCCCGAAGATCGGTTATCCTATGACGATACAGAAGAAGCGCTGGAATAGCACTCCCTGAGAGTCCCCTGTTTTTTCGTCTGCCGGATCGAATTTCTGTAACGATCTGGCGTTTGTGGAAGCAACCGATGCCCAATTTCGCAGTCGTCGTCGACCACGAATCCGAACGCCCCGAAGTCGTATCTCGGCTTCGGGATTTTTCACAAAAAATGCTGGCCGACCTACCCGTCCAACTCACGGAACTTCATGAACAATGGGACGAAGAGGGCAACCTGGAATTTGCTTTTAAGGCGATGGGATTCAAAATTTCAGGAACCGTCGTCACGTGCGAACAGAGCATCACGGTCGCCGGTAAACTCCCGTTCGCCGCGGTCCCCTTTCGCGGTGCCATCGAAAATCAACTGGCCGAATCCATTCGACAGGCGATTGCCGAATCATCGGATTGAAGTCGCGATACCGTGCGACAGCTCGGCCGCGGGACAGGATTGAGATTTCGGTTGCCCGGTTTCCTCCGTGTCGGTGTACCGTGATTTTCCTTTAAGAAACTGGGTTACCAGCCGGGAATTACCCATGGCGCGATTAACGCGCCGCCAATTGCCAACACCATCAATCCCAGTGCGACGAAGCTTTGAGGGATTTTAAAGCGACTTTCCAGCCACCTGCAAAATTCGATCAGGACAGCTAACAAAGCCCCGCTTTTGACCGCGACCATCAGCTCCACGGTCAAGTCCGGATGCCATGTTCGCAGCAGCACGAACACATAGGCCGAAAAACAAACCGCCGCGCCGACGGCGCCGAATAACATTCGAATCACCACATGTGGAAACGGCCCTCCCAACAGTCCGCCACAAACCGCGGCGATCACGGGCCAAACGTAGTAGTCGAGGTCGTTTCGCAGGAGCACATTCGAGGTCAAAACCTGGATCATCAACGCCGCCACGACCGCCCAAAAGATGCGGGATCCGGTCGATCCAAGCAACAATCCCCACAACCAGCCGGTCAGGATTGCCATTGGAGTCGTGATCGCGACGACCCACCAACCACGCGGTCCCTGTTCCCGATAAAAACTTGCCATCAAAGCCGCAATGATGGTCATTACCAGGAGCGTTGAGATTCCAAATCGGAATGTCGGCTCGGTCGTTTCGCTGGATTCGTTGGCAGTGACCGGGAAATCAGAATTACTCAACCGTCACACTTTTAGCAAGGTTTCGAGGTTTGTCGACATCGCAACCGCGAAGCAGCGCGATATGGTAGGACAGTAATTGTAACGGGATCGCCGCGACAATGGGCTGAAGGTACTCGACCACCGAAGGAATATAGATCACATCATCGGCGACTTCGGCGACTCGTTCGCTGCCTTCGCAGGCGATGGCGATGACGGGACCACCACGGGCTTTGATCTCTTCGAGGTTCGACATCACTTTCTCGTAGATGAATCCCTGCGGCATCACAAAAACACTCGGCGTCGTTTCATCGACCAAAGCGATCGGACCATGCTTCATTTCGGCAGCCGGGTAGCCTTCGGCGTGCACGTAGCTGATCTCTTTCAATTTCAAAGCGCCTTCCAGCGCGGTCGGGAAGTTATAATGCCGCCCGAGGTACAAGAAATTGTTGCAGTGTTGGTATTTTTTGGCGATCTCCGCAATGTGATCGTTTTCCTTCAGCGCTTTTTCGACCGCATCGGGAATTTGTTTGATCCGCGAGATCATTTTGCGTCCGCGGTTGTAACTGAGATGCCGGAGTCGTCCGAGATACAGGGCCAGCATCGTCAACGCCAACACCTGCGAAGTGTAGGCTTTGGTCGACGCCACGCCGATTTCGGGTCCGGCATGGAGATAAATACCGCCGTCAGCCTCCTGGGCGATGCTGCTGCCCACCACGTTACAGATCGCCATGGTCATGTGACCCTTGCGTTTCATCTCCCGCAACGCCCCCAACGTATCCGCGGTCTCACCGCTTTGGGTAATCGCAAAAATCAGGGATGATTCATCCAGCGGAGGATTGCGATAACGCAGCTCGCTGGCATATTCCACTTCGACCGGAATCTGGGCGATTTCCTCCAGCAGGTACTCACCAACCAACGCCGAGTGCCAACTGGTTCCGCAGGCCGTAAACACAATCCGTTTGACTTTCAGCAAATCCTGCGGCGACAAATTCAAACCACCGAAAACTGCGGTGGCGTCATCTTCGTTCAATCGACCCCGCATCGTGTTGCGAAGAGATTCTGGTTGCTCAAAAATCTCCTTCAGCATGTAATGATCGTATTCCCCCATCTCGACCTGGTTTGATTCGACATCAAGCACTTTGATATCGTGGGAAACCGGCCCGGCATCCCGATGAGAGACCTGCAGCGAATCCGACTTCAAGACGGCCACTTGATTGTCAGCGAGAAAAACAATCCGATCGGTGAATCCAACCAATGGCTGGGCATCGCTGGCAAGAAAATGTTCGCCGTCCCCGACGCCGATGACCAGCGGACTACCCAACCGGGCGGCAAAAATGGCATCGGGCCATTGCTGAAATACAATCGCCAACCCGAACGTGCCCCGCAATTGGCCAATCGCCTCTTTGATCGCGTCGACGGCGATGTCGTGTGACAGTTCCGCCCCGTTTCGACCCTGGCACCGCTTATCAACGCATTCGGCAATCAGGTGAGCGATGACCTCAGTATCGGTCTCCGAGTTGAACTCGTATCCCCGACTCTTCAACGAAGAACGCAACTCAGCGAAATTCTCGATCACGCCATTATGGGCCATCGCCAGCACTTCCTCGCCACCGATATGGGGATGCGCGTTGGAAAGCGTCGCGGCTCCGTGAGTGGCCCAACGAGTATGCCCAATCCCAATCCGCGATGAGCAGGGTGATGCGGCAATTTCTTTGGCCAGAGATGAGATTCGCCCGACAGCTTTGGTGATCTTCAGCTGTTGGTTTTCATCCAACGTTGCCGTTCCTGCGCTGTCATAACCCCGGTACTCCAGGCGGCGGAGTCCCTCCAACAGAAAATCCTGAGCAACTCGAGGTCCGATGTAGCCGACAATTCCGCACATGCTGTTATCCTGGGTTCTGTTTCCGTTGCGCGATACAATTTCACGAGCCGTTATTTCGCCAGCGGCAATCCAAGCTTACGATGCGCTGGGCAAACTCGGGAACGTCAATTATGACGCGCGGTGGTGGGGCAAACTTCGATGTCTCGCTGGTCGTCGTACTCAAAACGGTCGTTGATTGAGATCGGCAAACTGCCAGGAAACCAAGAGGCCAATTCTGTTATGCTAATTCAAACACGTTATTTTATAAACAATCGATCACACGCGTTCCAGATTTAGGCGAAATCCCATGGCAACATTCCGATTACCCAAACCAGCCAAACAATTGGCGGAACCCGCAAAAACCGTATTTCTCGTCGCCAGCGGTGATTTGCGGCAGTCGGCCAACGAAGTCTGCTGGCAGGCCCAACAACAGATGGAAAGCGAACTAAAAGCCGCAATCCTGGACTGCGGGTTCAAGTTACGACGTGCCCATCAACCGAAGCGTGGAGAAGACCATGGCTTCATCAGTTCTCAGCGCCAGGGCATGGAGGTGTTTTCAAAAATCCCACCCAACGCCCCGTTGATCGTCGCCGAAGCCGTTTGGCAATACAGCCATCACGTGTTGGCCGGATTGATGTCGCATCAAGGTCCAATTTTGACCGTCGCCAACTGGTCCGGACAATGGCCGGGCCTGGTCGGAATGCTGAACCTGAACGGTTCGCTGACCAAAGCCGGTGTCCAGTACAGCACGCTCTGGACCGAAGATTTCTCCGATCCGAAATTTCAAAAACAGTTGCAGCAATGGCTGACATCCGGAAAGGTCAAACACCCCACTGGTCATGCAAGACCACTCAAAAATATCAGCGTACCGTCTGACGTTCGCGAACTGGGAGTCGCGTTGGCCGGCCAACTTCAAACCGAAAAAGCGATCATGGGCGTCTTCGATGAAGGCTGCATGGGCATGTTCAATGCGATCATTCCCGACCATTTACTGAACCCAACCGGCGTCTACAAAGAACGACTCAGCCAGTCCGCGCTCTACTACGAGGCCACCCAGACATCCGACCATGAGGCCAGGGCGGTTCGGAAATGGATGGAAAACAAAGGCATGAAATTCAAAACGGGGAAGGTTCATGCCGAACACCTCACCAACGCGCAGATCCTGTTGCAATGCAAAATGTACCTCGCTGCGGTTCGTATCGCGGATGATTTTGGCTGCGACACGATTGGCATTCAGTATCAACAGGGACTGAAAGATCTGATGCCTGCCAGCGACCTGGTCGAGGGCACGCTGAATAATGCCGACCGTCCGCCGGTTTCCAGCCGCGACGGCAAAAAGATCCTGTACCGCGGGCAACCCCTCCCCCATTTCAACGAAGTCGACGAATGCGCTGGCCTGGATGGCTTGATGACGTACCGCATTCACCGTGCAATGGGGCAGCCACCGGAAAATACGCTGCACGATTTACGTTGGGGCGATTGGGACCAGTCAGGTACCACGGATGAATACGTCTGGGTATTCCTGATCAGCGGCAGCGTGCCGCCAGCCCATTTGATCGGCGGTTGGAAGGGAGCCACCAGCTACCGACAACCACCGATGTACTTCCCGTCCGGCGGTGGAACGATCCAGGGCGTTTCGAAACCGGGGGAAATCGTCTGGTCCAGGATTTACGTCGCCAAAAATCGCTTGAACATGGATCTGGGACGCGCTGGCGTCGTTGCCCTGCCGGATTCGGAAACCGAACGAAGACTCAACGCGACGACGCCCCAATGGCCCATCATGCATGCGGTAACCTACGGAGTTTCAAGAGACCAAATGATGGCCAAACACCAAAGCAATCACCTGCAGGTTGCCTATGCGAATTCCGACACCGAGGCAGATCAGGCGATGCTGGCCAAGGCTGCGATGGCGGAGGCACTGGGGATGACCGTCAATATTTGTGGCACTCGAAAAGACGGCCATCCCTGGTGATGCCGCAGGCAGGTTCCAGATCAAAATCGAAGCAGGAAATCCAGCACGCGACAGGCAACCTGAGACAGTCCCTGACTTTTTTGACCTGGAACCAAGCCAAACCGCTGCCTGATCACTGGTCTGCCAACTGCTCAAACGAGCACGAACCGAGTTTTCCCAACACCGATTTGGCTCCCACCCAAGATTCGCTGGAGATTGAATTTGTCCCAACTCAAAGCCGAAGTCATGTCGATCGGCGACGAACTCGTAACGGGCCAACGCCTGGATACCAACACGCAATGGCTCAGCCAGCGACTGGGTGAGATCGGCATTGCCGTTGGTTTTCACACGACAATCGGCGATGACCTGGCAGATCACATCGCCGCATTGAAAATTGCATACGATCGAGCTGACCTGGTGATGATGTCAGGCGGACTGGGACCAACCGCCGACGACTTGACTCGTGAGGCCATCGCCCAATCAGCAGGGGTCGAACTCGAATTCGTCCCGGAGGTGCTTCTTCGCATCGAAAAAATCTATCGCAATCGCGTCCGCGAGATGCCGCCGAGCAACCGGGCGCAAGCCTACTTCCCGGTCGGTTCCACCATCGTCCCCAATCCGGAAGGGACGGCGCCTGGCATCGACCTGGTAGTCAGACGCGATGGCTCCCGGATCTGTCGGGTGATCGCGTTACCTGGTGTTCCGGCCGAACTGAAACAAATGTGGTTTGAAACTTTGCAACCGCGTTTGCGGGAGTTGACGGCGGAAGAGTCGACGATTCACCACCACACTTTGCATTGCTTTGGCCTGGGAGAAAGCACGATTGAATCGATGTTGCCGGATCTCGTTCGACGCGGCCGGGATCCCCAAGTCGGGATTACCGCTTCGGCGGCAACCATTTCCTTGCGCGTTTCAACCCGGGGTACTTCGACGGCTGATTGCATGCAGAAAATGCAACCGACGATCGATATTATCCGCGACACGTTGGCGGAGCTGGTATTTGGGGAAAACGGCCAGACCCTCGAAGCAGTGGTCATCGCTTTTCTGCAGGCTCGCCAACAAACCCTCGCCATTGCCGACGCGGGCACGGCTGGCGAGCTAGTGAGACTGATTGACGAGGGAAACTCCCACGGCGTTCTGGTCGGTCATCGCAATCAGTGGACAACCGCAGACGCGATGACCGAAGCTCGCACCATCAAACAGGAATTCGGTTCGGATTTTGGCCTGGCCATTGGACCACTGGACCACGACGAAGCCAGAATCAGCGCGGGCGAATCCTATTTCAACGTCGCATTGTCGGGACCCCAAACCGAGGTCGAAGAAGTGTTTCGGTTTGGGGGTCATTCCGGATGGCGGTTGCAACGAGCGATCAAGCAGGCCCTCAATCTGGTTCGGCTGAATTTGCAATCCCGACTGCCCGTTTGACGCCGGTTGCCGGGGCTACCGAATAAGTCCTCAGCCGCCACCGAGTCCCAACAACACTGCCGCGGTCATCGCAGCCGTTTCGACTCGCAGGATGTTGTCACCCATGCGTACAGCCTGCCATTTTGCGGCGTCGAATTGGCGCGCCTCTTCGTCGTCAAAACCTCCCTCTGGACCAATCGCGATCACGACCAATTGCTGCGACCGAAACGACCGCAAATCGGTTTGCGAATAGGGATCAGCCACCAACCGCACACAGGGCTCAGCGGTCGATTGAATCAGTTGATCGATCGTCTGTTGCGATTCGATTTGCATCAGGTAATTCCGGCCAGACTGTTTGCTCGCTTCAATCACCTGTTTCTTCAACCGCTCGATCACTTTTTCATTGCTCACGGCGACCGACCGTTTTGTTTGCAGTGGAATCAGTCGGCGCGTCCCCAACTCCACCAGTTTCTCAACCAGAAATTTTTGCCGATCGCCTTTGGGCATGGCGCAGGCAATCGTTAGATTGGCTGCCGGCGGGTCCTGGTGCGTGGTGGAACGAATCTCCAGATCCAGTTTCTTTTTGGCAGAGCCGACAATCACTGCAACGTGTTCGCTGCCAAGACCATCGAACAGTGTCAACTCGTCGCCAACTTTGAATCGCATGACCTGGATGGCATGATGCGCCTGATCCCCAATCAGCGAAGTCCTGTTTTCGACAATTTCGGAGTCTAGAAAAAAGCGATGCGACATATAAATCAGGCAAGTTTGATCTGGTGCAGGCGAATAAGATGACTAGAATAGGCGGTTTTAACCGAGTGATGGAATCCAAATATGACGGAAGTAGTTTACCCGCAAGAAGAAGGTGAACCAATCGTCGTCGATTTGCACGACCCGTTCTGGGCTGCGTTTCTGGCGTGGATTTGGCCCGGCGCCGGCCATTTCTATCAACGCCGGTTCGCGAAGGGATTCCTGTTCATGATCTGTGTGCTCAGCACCTATTTTTTCGGAATGGGACTGGGGCACGGCCGCGTCGTTTATGCATCCACCAAACCGGGTGATTTTCGCTGGCAATATTTCTGTCAACTGGGAGTCGGCGCCCCTGCACTGCCAGCCCTGGTGCAGTCCTTCAAAACCGCCGACGGCGGCGATCCGTTTTGGATTTTGTGCGAACGCTATCCGGCCGACTACGGCGATGACCGCAGCGACCTGGCCAGCGAAAAAGAAAAAGTTCGCAAACGTTTTCGTCGCATCACTCCCGAGAACAATGATCAAAATTACGACGGCCCAACGCTGAAGGACGGATTCATGGCGCCACCGGCAGGACCCGTCCTGCAAAACGATCCGGATGTGCTGGGGCGCTGGCATTACGATTACAAACACCACTACGAAATGGGCACCCTGTTTACAGTGATCGCCGGTCTGCTCAACCTGTTGGTCGTTTACGATGCGTTTGCCGGACCTGCGATACTGACTCCGGACCAAAAAGAGAAATTGGAATCCAAGAAATAATCACGGCGCTCGATCGTGACTATCCAGCGCAGCCACCGTCCCCTCAAACGCCTTGCCTGTTTTTGCAAAGATCAACATGGATTTTATCGATTTGACGACCATGACCCTGTTGGCCGATACCCTGCCGGCCCGGATCTGGTATTCGGTGCCCCTGGTCGTCGTTGTCAGTCTCGTTTACGGAGCGACACGGCACGAATACCTCAAAGAGATTTTCACTCACGCGATCCGTTCTGCGATTTGGGTGGTTGGATTCATGGCCGTTATTTTTGCCCTGATCTGGGTGGCCGGATTCTGGAATTGATCGCGCCACAGCGCTTGGCAATTTCGGAGATCGATTTTCGTGGTCACGCCAATGCAGTGACGCACGCCAGTGAGCTTACTGCCAGAACGGGGCCGGCAATAAAAACACGTGATTCTCAAACAAGCTCATCGCTCCGTTCCAGCTGATATAGCGGGTGAACATCAGGATCATCACAAACGAAAATGAGATCGGAACGATCATCGCAGCGGCCGGATAATGAACCCACCAACGCCCGGGTTTCGTTTTGCCGACGCCACGACCGTACGCCCACCCGATCATGAATTTGGCTGGTAGCGTGAACACGATAAACACGATGCTCAATGACCAGAGTAGTTCACTGGGAATCGTTTCGACTTTCAGAAAGAACAAGGGTAACGCCAGAACCAAGGTCAGCAACAGCGCCAGCGCATGAACCAGCGGTGCGCGACCAAAATTCCTGACCACAGTTCTGACCTCGATAAAACGCCGCCATTTTCCATCCGACGCAAAATGGGCCTGCAGGAAAGGCAACAACGCAAACACAGGAATTGCCAACAGAACGCCCAATAGCCCGGACAAAATCGCCGTACCGCCCTCGGTGTATGTCGAGTTGACCAACAATAGCGTTGGCAACAACAGCCACAGAAACGTGCCCACGAAACCCTTGCAGCCGAGGAGGAAATAATACGGCAAATTCAATCCCATCGTGAATTCCCAGACACCCTCGCGGGCGGACACGAAGAATCCGCGATTGAACACGCGTTTGACAAAAATCGCCGGCAAGAACCAATCTTCCACCGGCGGCGCGTTGCAGATATCGTCCGCCAAGCGTGGCGCAAACCAGCCCGTCCCCAATTTCAGGACTTTCCGAAACAGACTCCTGCCCGCCGACCGCCTGGCAAACCAGACGGCAAACGAAAACGGCGCAACCACTGGCCAGAAGAAATATCTCAATTTCCCGCCACACATCCATGCCGCGGCGATATGTCCGACCATCAATACGAGCAAAACGATCTGCAGCACGCGCAGGAATTGAGTCGGTCCGCTGTCGGGAGCGATCAAATAGGCCTCGTACCAGAAATTGGAAACCAGCCGAATCGGCAGCAACATCAACCAGGTTCCCAGCACAATTCCGCCCAGCACCGAAGCTTTCTTTAGACCAACGAATGCATGGGACAACGGCTGTCGGTTGGCAAGTCTGCCCGTGACTTCCAACAGATAACCAAAACTCAGAAACTGGACGATCGGGATGTTGGCAGCGACAGCGAGCAAAAATACGATGCTTGCCATTCCGAACAGCGTGGAACATCCGCTTTTGCAGAATCCAAAAAAGCGAAACACCCAGCTGGGTCGTTGAGTCTCGGAAAACGCGACCGGCTCAGCGACAGACAACGCCGCCCCATCGACTGACGCAGGCTCCGCGCCAGCGATCCTGGCGGGTTGCCATTTGTCGACGGTCTGTCCAAAGTCAATCAAATCAGCTCTTACTTCCAAACGAATTCACCTGTCCATGAATGCCTGCTTCAAGACCGAACCGCAATTCCCGAACTTCTCGCCATGGATGTCTCAAAAAACCAGAATTGAGTTAATCGGCCAGGATGTTTCTAAAAAGATCACGGTGACAAAACCTTGATCGTTGATTGCGAGTACCCTTATACAGACAAACCGCCATCACGGGTGGCTGGTTTCAACATTCGTCGACAACCGGCAAGAATTGGTGACAATACGAGGCTCAATCTGTCAGTCAGGGCATCCGATGGGAAATTCGGTGATTCTTAAAAATAGCCTGTTCAGTCTCGTTGATCGTCGCCGCGGTCGGGCTGCTGGCGTTTTATTTGATGGCGACCGAGCGAATCGATCGGCCAATCTCGTTTCAACCAAACAGCCCACAGCAACGGGAAGTCGAATCGGTCGCACAACGCATCGATGCGGCTTTTCAGGAACATTGGGACGAACTGGGAATTCGCCATGCTGCCCGAACCGATTCCCTGACCATTGCCCGTCGGCTGTCAATTGGCCTGGCCGGCACCCTTCCCTCGCTCGAGGAAATCCGCACTCTCGAACGACAGCAACCGTCCGAACAAGTCAATTGGTGGATCTCCCACCTGCTGGAAGATAAACGAACCAGCAATCATCTCGCCGAAAGATTTGCCAGGGCGCTGGTTGGCGTCGATAACGGCCCATTTCTGGTGTTTCGCCGTCGGCGATTTGTTTCCTGGCTGTCCGATCAAATCGAAGCCAACGTTCCCTACGACCAACTGGTCCGCGAAATCCTTACCGAAGAAGGCCTGTGGACCGATACGCCCGCTGTCAATTTTTACACTCGCACCATTACCGAAGATAACGAATCTCGTCCTGACCCGATTCTACTGGCCGGGCGAACGACGCGCACGTTCCTGGGAATGCGGATTGACTGTTTGCAATGCCACGACGATTTTCTTGGCAATATCAACCTGGGCTCACCCGACGATCTAACCGGTGGAACCCAGCTGGATTTTCACTCGCTGGCTGCCTATTTCAACCAAACCGAGAATTCCTTGCTGGGGATTCGAGATACGGACAACGGTGAATACATCTACAAACTGTTGGACTCCGAGCAGGAACAGACGATTGAGCCCCGAGTTCCGTTCCATCACGAACTGGAAGACACCGCAGAACAGAATTTACGATGGCGACTGGCCAAGTGGGTCACGCACCCGGAAAACAAACCATTTGCTCGCGCGACCGTCAATCGCGTTTGGGCAATCCTGTTTGGCCGCGCGCTCGTTGATCCTGTGGACGACATTCCACTGGCGGGGCCGTTTCCTCCAGCAATGGAGATTTTAGCAGACGACTTGATTGAACATCGGTACGACCTGCACCGGTTGATCCGGGTGATTGCGCTGACGGAGGTTTTCCAGCTGGAAAGTGCCGTTGATTTCGACGCCGATCGCCAACACGAGCGGGAATGGGCAGTGTTTCCCATGGTCCGGTTGCGACCCGATCAGGTTGCCGGTGCAATGACTCAGTCGACCAGCCTGACCACCATCGATTCAACCGCTCATATCGTGACGCAACTGGTCCAGTTCGGCCAGCAAAATGATTTCATCAAGCGGTTCGGCGATCCAGGCGAAGACGAATTTAAAGATCGTGGTGAAACCGTTACCCAGCGGCTATTGATGCTCAATGGCAAAATGCTGGACGAACGACTGGAGAACGGCCTGAACACACCCTGGCATTTGTCGGGAATTTCTCCCGATCTCGAAACAACCGTTGAAATCGTCTACCTTGCGACGCTGACCCGACGCCCGACGGCGGTCGAGCAGCAACGGTTTACGGAAAAGATTGGCTCATTCAAAGGTCGTGAGCGGAATTTCAAAGTGGTCGATCTTTACTGGGCATTGGTCAACAGTTCTGAATTTCGCTGGAATCATTAATGAACGATCCTTACCGTTGCGGTAGCGTGGAACATGTCAGCCGGCGTTCGCTGCTGAAAATTGCCGGACTCAGTGGGCTGTCCTGGTTGACACCGCTGGCGTCTCAGTTGGCTCGGGCGAGTGAATCCGACCGAACTTCGCAGGCGAAATCACTGATCCTGTTGTGGCTGGAGGGTGCCCCGAGTCAGTTGGAAACGTTTGACCCGCATCCGGGAACGGAAATCGCCGCCGGCAGCCTGGCTCGGAAGACTCGGGCGCGGGGATTCTGCTGGGTGATGGATTCGAACAACTGGCCGAGCAGATGGATTCGATCTCGCTGGTCCGGGCGATCACCAGCAAGGAAGGCGACCACGAGCGGGCAATCTATAACATCAAAACAGGCTACCGTCCGGATCCAACGCTGGTCCATCCGTCGATTGGCAGTGTGGTTTGCCACGAACTCAACAGCGAAGTCGATCGCAACGTCGACATTCCGCGACACATTTCCATTCTGCCAGCCAACTCGCCCGGACGGGGAGGCTACCTCGGCGACAGTTACGACGCATTCAAGGTATTCGATCCGAATCAACAGATTCCGGACGTGGCGGCCCGAGTCGAGCAGCAACGGCAGCTGGAACGAATTGGCGACCTGCGATTCGCCGATCAACAATTTCTGAATCGGAGAAAGCGACGGAACCTGCCGGATTCACTGGTGAACCAGAATCTCGATGCCGCCTTGAAGATGATGTCATCCGAGCAGTTGAACGCTTTCGATGTCAGCAGTGTCCCGCTCGCCGAGCGAATGCAGTTTGGCGATACACCCTTTGGCCGAGGCTGCCTGGCCGCCATCCGCCTGATTTCCGCCGGCGTTCGCTGTGTCGAAATCACGTTGACGGGCTGGGACAGTCATGTCAATAACCATGAACTCCAGGCAGGTCGGATTTCCATTCTGGACCCCGCGTTTGCATCCCTGATCAGCGAACTGAAGAAACGGGACCTGCTGGAATCCACCCTGGTCGTTTGTGGTGGCGAATTTGGCCGAACACCGCATATGAATCCGGTGGGTGGCCGGGACCACTGGCCGCATGGCTTCAGCATGGCACTGGCCGGTGGCGGCATTCAAGGCGGACGAGTTGTCGGTGAGACATCCAGCGATCCAAAGCAGGGTTCGAAGGCACCCCTGAACGAACTCAAGGATCCTCGACCGGTCGAAGACATTCACGCGACCATTCTGTCAGCGTTGGAGATTGACTACGAACGCGAGCTGGAAACGCCAATCGGCCGCCCGATGCAAATTTGCCAAGGGCAGCCGATTGAAATTCTCATGGAAAAATAAGGCACGCGGTTAAGCACGCCGGGCGACTAAAAGACGCCACCTCCGGCACCACCGCCACCGATTCCGCCGCCACCGCCGCCGAATCCACCGCCGCCACCGCCGAATCCGCCACCGCCGCCAGCACCGCCGCCTTGCCCAAGTTGCTGGGCGGTTTGAGCATCGCCGAGAATGTTAAACGTCTCGACCGACTGGATTTGGGAGAAGTTCGGGGAAGTACTGACCATCACATACAAACGATCTGCGGTTGTCGCGTGGTTTACCACCATGGACGAACCGGTTTGAACCTGCGTAATGATCGGCTGGTAACCAACCGCACCCGGGATCAAGCCGTTGTTGTTCAATACTCCATTGAGGAACGGGTTGCCTCCACCAAGGATCAATCCTCCGCCATCGCCTGCACCGTAACTGCCACTGCCGCCAAACGGAACTCCGCCGCCAAGTTGCTGGGCGAGGATATTTCGGTTGACTGCCATTTGCTGTTTGACGGCCGTTTGGATTGCATGCTCCTCCAGTGGCTCGGTACGTCGTCCGTCATCAAGTGCGAACAGTACGATGGCACCTTTGTCATCCAGTTCGACTTGTTTCGTCATGCTGGCCTCGCGATCCGATCGGAAGTGATTGTAGATCGAAACGGTTGCTTTGCCGGAAGTGACCTCACCCCAAACTCGCTTAAGGACCAATTTGTAATCCCCGGCGAACCCTTTTGGCAAAACGTATTGTTCGGACATCATTCCCGATTCGCCAGGTTTGGCTGAATAATCATCGCCCATCAAAACGCCACCTGCCGTGGTCCGTTTTTCCAGACGCGAGCAGATCGTGCCGCCTGGCTCGACCACAAACAAATCCAGGTCGGCATCGCCGGTCCATTGGACGTTGATGACGCAATCCCGTTCAAATGCTGCGGCGAGCTTCGTTTCGTAAGCCGCCAGTTCTTCGTTTCGACCCTGTTTCTTGAGGCTCAAACGAATTGCGTCGGCAGCGTACTTGGCTTGCTTCGACCACCTCCGGATGATCCGGCCATTCCTGGCCAAAAATGCCGATGGTTGCCCATTGGATACCGTCGATATCGTTGATCTTTTGAGCCGCACGAAGTCCGATCACGTAGGGTTCGGTTCGCGTTGGATTGGCAATCGCAAAATCCTTCAGGATGCGAATCGCCCGTTTCTCCATCCCGTTCTTGGCCATGTACTGTGCCGCGTACATCGCGTCGTTGGGATCGTCCGACAGGTCCACGGCGGACATCAAAGCCCGTTCGACATCCGATTTCGGCATTTTCGCAATTTGCATCGAAAGCACCATGGCTTCGTACATCCACGGTTGCAATTGATCATGTTGAATCGCTGCCTGAATCAAGGCCACAACATGCTGGGGCTGTTGGTCCGTCATCAATTTGCGAACGGTTTCCCGGACGTCCTCAGGAGCTGCAAAAGTGGTCGAAAAATAGGCTGACCAGGCAGCGAAGGAACTACTATCGGAAACTTCGATCACTTTCGGTTTAGCCGACAGGCTGACCGGCGTGCTGTTGTCCAAATTTCCGCCGAGTTTGATGACGGGGCTTTCCTGGATACAGAACACCCCGCCACCGCCACCCATGCCGCCCATGCCGCCGCCCATGCCGCCCATGCCGCCACCCATGCCGCCACCCATGCCGCCGCCCATGCCGCCGCCGAAGCCGCCGCCGCCGTTGATGCCACCGCCACCCATCAGTCCTGCCATGGGATTGCTTCGAGGTGCGACCAGATCGCCGACGTTATAGACATTGGTGACAAAATACTTGGTATCTTCCGCATCATCCAGAGAGATGATCAACAACACTTCATTGCGAACAATAAACGTTGCATTTTTCTCTTTCAGCATCAGCCGCAGTGCGTTCTTGAAACGAATGCCTTTGAGGTTGACCGTAATCGGTTCGTCTTCAGTGAGACTGTCGTCTTTGGCTGACTGATCCAGCACAATATTGATCTTGAACTGGCGCTCCAATTCTTCTTCAATCTCGGCCCACGGCGTTTCGTCATAGATCAGCGTCGCGGGCTCCTCGAGCGCCTTCAGAATCTTCTCATCGGTGGGACTACCCGCCAAACGAATCTCGCTGTACTTGGCTCGGCGAATTTTCTTTCGCTTCCATTCTTCTGCATCGGGGAAGACCAGCAACGGCTTGCCGGAAAATGCGACGGAAGCTTCTTCGGTACTGTACATCGAATCGGCGAATGCCACTGCCTTTCGACGACGCAATTCACGAGTCAATTCGTAGTAACGGACAGCTCTGGCTTTCTCGTCCGTGGCAACCACGACGGGATTGTAAGGGTCTTTGTCAACTGCCGTCCGAGTCACCTCGACTGCTTCGTCGTACTGGCCCTCCACCATCAAGTCGTTGAACCGGTTGACCAATTCCGAAATCTCTTCTTCGCTACGTTGAATCCGGATGGACTCACGGCGAATCTTGGTTGCCAACGCTTCGTTTTCGGTCGCAGCCGCACGAGCGTCATCAAATTCAAGTTTCCTTTGACGAGACGAAAGCAACGCTGACTCCAGCGAAAATCGCAATTCCGACCGCACATCTGGGGTCAAATCAACGGTTTGATCAACCACTTCGACCACGTTCTTCAGTCTCTCGATCGCGTCGTCCGGGTTGGTTCGTAGTTCTTCACGAGCCCGTTTCAGCTCAAATTGAACCTGCTTTTTCATACGTTCGTTAATGACCTGGATTCGTGTTTCTTCGTCCATGATCATGCCGCCACTTTCCTGTTTGACTTCCGCGGCAAACAGCTCCAAATCAGCATCCGAGGTGATTCCTGGGGCAACCAAGGTCATTTTTCCCGGATCATCGTCGGCCGGAGCGACCGGAGGCTGACCGGGTTGTTCCTGTCCGGGTACGATTGGCAACTCCTGCGGAGGTGCTGCCACGGCCGGTTTTTCGTCCGTTCCAAACGGGGAATCGTCCTGGGTCGCAGGCGCTTCGCCCGCGGCTGGCTTGGAGTCATCAACGCCAAACGGTGAATCATCCTGAGCCGGAGTGGTTTCGGTGGATTTCGCTGGAGCATCGGCTGTTTTCGCAGGAGCAAAAGGATCGTCTTCCTGGATCCGATACGAAGCAGCCATGGCCAGAACATCGGCGGTCGAATTCAGTGGATCGGAAGCCAACGCGGCCGATGCGAGTTCCTTGGCAACCGCGGTGTTACCGACGGCCAACGCCTGACCACTCAAATCCACCAACCGATCTGACTCGGCACTCAGCACGCGAGCATACTCTCGCAGGCCTGCCGAGCCGACCGTCGGCAATGTTACGCCAGCGTCTTTGCGGGCGGTGCTGACAACACCGGGCAAAAATGCGAAATCGACATTGGAAGCTTCGGGGGTGATCGCCCACTTCATCGTTTTCGAAATGCCATCAACGACACCATCCAGCTGGATGTCTACTGCCTCCCGACTGGCAATCGTTCCCACCAAAATCGTATCGCGCCCCGATCGGAGTGGTGGAATTCGCTTGGGATAGGCATCAATGATCGTCTCACTGGCGATCGCATTCTGCGGCCAAACGACCGAACCATGAACCGTCTGCCCCAGTGCCGCAGCACCGTTCTGCATCGAATCGGTCTCATCCGTATCGAGGAAAACGTTACCGCCGGTGTGATTGGCCAGGGCTGCCATCAGTTCGATATTTCTTTCCGGACCAATCGCAAAACTCGACACCGAAACCTGGTTATCGACCAGGGCATCAACAACATTCGCAAATGCCTCGGTATGCAGAATTCCGGCTCGACTGATGCCGTCGCCGATATAGATGACGTTCTTGTTTTTGCCTTCGGTCGCAACAAACTCGTTGGCCGCGGTTTCCAGCATCAGTTCGATGTCGGTTGAACCAAGCGCCACTCGCTGTTCCAGATTGTTGATCGCAACATTGACTTCGTTGCCCGCCGGGCTGACGAATCCGTCGGTCAACGGAACCGGATCGAGATCCACCGCGACGATTTTTACCCGATCCTCTGAATTCAGGTTTTTCAACAACTGCTTCAAAGTCGTAATGGAATCGCGTTTGTAGACACCCGACTGGCTGGCCGACGTGTCCACATAAACGACGATGTCGCTGGCACGTTGGACCTGCTCTATCGACTGGGCTGTCAGGCTGAGTGCAAAACTGGTTTCCCCTGCTTTGTCAAAGGTTGCCATTCGAGCCGAATCTGTATCCCCGAACGAATTGATCCCGTGACCGTTCGCAAAAGCCGCCTGGACGCTAAACGCGAACATGGCAACCGTAATTCCTCGAAGCGCGACTTTGGCCGAGCTGCTAATCGTCATAACGATCTCCAACACCGTAAAAAGATATCCAGAACCTGCGTCGCAGGCCCTGTATTGCATGTAATTTTCTGAAGGCGGCTGTTCGGACAACCCGCCCTCATCACTTATTGTATTTTGACACCCCGAAATCTGCTACCAAAATTCGCTGTTTTTGCCGTTTAACCCAATCGGGACGATCGACAAAACCTCAAATTTGGCCAATTCCGGCCATCAATACCGCACTTTTACAATGCAAGCAAAATTCATTCCAAAACAGATTCGCGACAGACAATTCGACCTGAAAACGTCGAATATTCGTTACCGAGACTGTCATGAATCCCGACTTTCGCCGGAAAATGGGCCCATCTGGCCGCAAGTCCGTCTTTTGTGAAAATGCAAGCGTGCTATCAGATATCGGAAGCTGAACCAAAAAGATGGCAGCATTTTTGAACAGTTACCAGAGCTTTCGAAACTTGGAACGTTCAAAATTGATCAAGCAGACCTTGAGACATGGGGAATGTTTGGCTTTCACGCGACTAAATCCGGGATTTACGCCGAATATTCGTCAAAAAGTACCGCCCCTTCCCGAAGCGGTCCATTATTTCAGCTCAAGCTGTCGCTGGGCATCTGCAACACGATCGTCTTCCTGCCCGACGATGGAAGCCAATTCTTCGGTTAGTTCGCACTCGCGAAGCTCAATTCGCTGAAGCATTTGACCGGACATCTCCAACAGCTCCTCGCCCAGCGTCGCAATTCTCTTGGCCGTCGCTCGCTGTTGCTGACATTCTTCCAATTTTTGATGAGCCAGGAATCGGGCATTCTCCCATCGACACTTGAGAATCCAGGGAAAAACTTGCCCATTCCACAACTCCATCGACCGATTTGCCATGCCACCGACGTGATCCACAAACGCCGCCCCAACCGGACTCTGTTGAACACTCAATCGAATCTTCAGGATCAGCCAGTCGGCGAGCAAAATCGCAGAGGGTTTCGCGTTCAACAGTTTTCCCTGCAACTCTTCCAATCCCAGATCCTGGATTCCCAATCCCAGATCCTGGATTCCCAATCCGAGATCCTGGAATCGCCATTGAAATTGTTCCAGCCGAACCTGTTCCATCGCCATGGACGCCGCTTGGCCGACTAACTGGCGGCCGGAGCCAGCAATCAGGAACAGGTTTTTGTTTGCCAAACCCTGAATCAGCTGACTGGCTGGTCCGTAGGCGGATAATCCGAATTCTCGATCGCTGACGAACCCGATCATCTCCGGCGCCCGAAGCAGATCGCTGGCAAACAGGACGTCCCACTGATCGCAGTCGTCGTAGTACTCCCAGTAGTCGTCCCGAGCTGGCTCCCGGTCCACGGGAATGTCGCCTGGCCGTGGCTGCGGAGACTCGATGGAGACCGGTAACGTGGCTTCGGCCGTTGGAATGACGTGGAGCGCAGTTTTCAGCTTTCCGGCCAGTGTCGCCAGTTCGGCCAGGCGCTCAGTTACCAACTGGTTGGCAGCCGGTTGAACCAAATCCTGCAGCCCAACCTGAGATTTCATTGCCAATCGCTCCAGGCGATTCCAAACATTCGCCAGCGGATTGGCGACGCCGTGGATCGCAACACCAATCCACCCCGCCGCCAGATCGTCTTCACCAGGATTCACTTCCGCCGGCGAAGCGTTGATCGCAACCAAATAGTTTTCCAGAAACTTGCATTCCGTTGTCGACCAATCCGTGAACACCTGCTGCGATTCAGATTCCAGGGGTTGCGGGATCTCCAATAAACGCTCAACCTCTCGCTTAAAATCCGCCAACACGTCACCCGATGCAACCGGGACCCTGGCCGTATTTTGAACAAGAATAGCGATTCCACAAATCAGAAATGTGACGAGTTTGCTTGCCAACACTTTATGTCTCCTTACCGGGTTGGCCCGACATTCAGTTGTCGCGGCCTGCGGATGGTTGCCTAGGGTGGTTGATTCCTGAATGGCGGATCGCCGTTCACAGGGTCAGACGGACTTGATATTTCCAGCGCGGGCGAAACGATTGGTGGCACCGGTCATTGGACATTCGTGCTCGCTCATCGCGGTCGCGGTCCAATCCTTATCCGTATCGGATCTGATAAGTTTTTCCTGTTGGCGAATCACTGCCGTTGGGGCAAAGATTTCCAGATCGGTAATTTGTTTAATGGCTGGCGGGGTAGTAACGGAACTACAACTTGCGTAGCGGTCGCCAGTTTGCTGAACTTCTATCCGCGAACGACGTAAAAATCGGGTAGAATTTCACTCAACAGATTCACATTTCCCGAAAACCGCGACAAAAATATAATGGCGGAATGACAGTCGTGATGACATTTGTTCCGTAGGACTAAAAACGATTTAACCAGACAAGAAAATGATCAAAAATTCATTCCTATGGTGCGTTGTGTCGGCGATACTCGGTTCGATATTCACGATTTTTGCGATCGGAAACTTTCCACCCCAATCGGCGTTTGCGACCGGCGAATCCTCGGGTTGGGCGGCCAATCAACCCGTCGGCGTCAATGCTGCCGGCAGTCGGACCGAAGCGAGCTCTCCGAACCATCTCGCGCTCCAGGTCCCGGCCGGCAATCTGGATGAACGCGCGTTTTCCAGTGAAGAACAGATCAACATCAGCGTCTATGACAAAGTCAACCGCAGCGTGGTCAACATCGACACCGTCGCCAACCGTCAGAATTTCTGGTTCACCGGCGGAGCGCAAACCGAAGAAGGTTCGGGATCCGGCTGGGTGTTCGACCGCAATGGCCACATCGTTACGAACTACCATGTGATTGCCGGCAGCGATATCATTAAAGTCACGCTTTTCGAGGGTGATCCATTTCCGGCTCGACTGGTGGGAACTGACCCGCAGAACGACATTGCGATTCTAAAAATCGAAGCCCCTGCCGAATTGCTGTTTCCGGTGGCCCTCGGAAAATCAGACAATCTGAAAGTTGGCCAAAAAGTCTTTGCGATCGGCAATCCATTCGGACTCGAGAGAACGATGACCGTGGGTATCGTGTCCAGCCTCGAGCGCTCGCTCCGTTCCAAGACGGGTCGATTAATGAAAAACATCATTCAGCTTGACGCCGCGCTCAACCAGGGAAATTCGGGCGGCCCCCTACTGGACAATCAGGGACTGCTGGTGGGGATGAATACGGCTATCGCGACGCTCACGGGCGAAAACACGGGCGTTGGGTTTGCCGTGCCAGTCAATACGATCCGAAGAGTCATTCCGCCGCTGCTGCAATTCGGCGAGGTCCGCAGAGCTTCGCTGGGTATCGAGCTGTTTTGGAACGCCGACCAAGGCCTGGGCGTTGCCAAAACAACCGAAAACGGCCCAGCGTTTCGGGCCGGAATTCGAGGCCTCAAAGTCGAACGAAAGCTGGTCAGGATTGACGGTCGGATCTTTGAAACGCTGCAGCCTGACAAGTCTTCGGCGGATCGCATTCTGGCCGTCGACGGGACGCCAATTTCATCCACCGACGATTTGCAGGAAGCCCTCGACCGATTCAAACCAGGTGAAACCGTTAACCTCCGGATTCTCCGAGACGGGCGTGAACTGATCGTGCCAGTCCAGTTGGGACTGGAACGGTAATCGCAGAATTCTCCTTCGAATCTAACGATTGGATCCCATGCCAAAATTCGCCGTGATCCTCGCGGCTGCAGGAAAAAGCAGTCGTTTCAACGATCCCGACTTCAAGAAACCCTTTGCGCCATTAAACCGGAAAGCCGTCTGGTTGTATTCCGCCGAATTGTTTCTACAACGCAACGACGTGCGACAAGTCATCATCGTGATCGGACCGGAGGATCAAGACGACTTCGTCTCGAGATTCGGATCGCAACTCGCCGCTCAGCGAATCGAGGTTGCCAGCGGGGGCGAACAGCGCCGATTCCGTTCAACACGGATTGGACAAGGTCGATCCCTCGATGGACTTCGTCGCCATCCACGATGCGGCTCGACCCTGCATCGATGGCGAATTGATCGAGCGAGTCTTTCAGGCGGGCGTCCGGTACGAAGCGGCGATCCCCACCATTCCAATCCACAGCACCATCAAGCAATCGGCCGACGGCAAGCGAATTGAGAGGACCATCGACCGGACCGGACTTTACCTGGCCCAAACTCCCCAGGTTTTTCGCCGAACTCTGATCACCGAGCTCTATCAAAAACGGGCCGGCAACAACGTGACGGACGAAGCCCAGTTGGCAGAACTGCATGGCGTGGACGTGGCCATGGTTGAGGGTTCATCCTACAACATCAAAATCACCAACCGCACCGATTTGCGATTTGCCGCGGCCTACCTGGATTCCATGCCGCCGACCCATTTCGATGCTCCGATCCAGCCGCTGGCCGACGACCACCTGAAACGGTGATCGCCTGTCAGGGTGATTTTGAAAACGGCCAGTCGTCAGGACATCGCCGCGAATTCCGGTTCAGCACCGAGCAAACGTCAGCGCGACTCAATCCCACCACCAGTTCCGCTGGTCGGATTCGGGACGTGAAGCATCGACATCCCCAGCAACTTCCTCATCAGCCAATTGGATCTGGTCGGCCGAAATCAACGCTTGCGGATCGTAACTGACCCCGCCGCTGACACCAACGATGGTGTGCTTCAGCGTCGAATTACGTTTACGGAACGTCAGCATCTTTTTGTTCATCACCGAGTCGACCTGCCGGGCCAGCACGTCACGTTCGACACGATAGGTCAGCTCCGTGGACTGATTCTCGGGCCTGAAAAACGTCAGATGCCAGTTCACTTTGTCCGCCAGATTCTGGTCCCGGATCAAGCTGGCGACCAGCGCCAGGTCGAACACGTTTTTAAGTTCACGGTAGATCGGGTACTGATCGGCCATGGCTTCAAAATGCCGCGTAAAATCACGGGCAAACTCTCGCGTGGGCCCCTGCGATTGCCCGGTGTGAATCCGCCGCCCCTGGGCGTCGAGCAACTCATTTTCGCTGAGCACTTTGACTCCGGATCCCGTGAAAGTGAATGCCAGTTTCGACGGGGCCGCAAACACCGCGTCGTAATTCAGCGTAAACCACCACCGCACGACGTCCATCGGCGGCACTGTTCCGTCCGGATTCAACTGGATTCGATCGAGGTAGCTGGGTACCTCGGGAATCGTCGGTTCCAGCCCCATCCCGATCAGCTTCATCCGGTAATCGGCTTCGACCAGCACCCGCGCGGCGTGGGTACCTCCGTCGAATTCCGAACACCTCGATATCCTGTTGACCAAGAATCTCACGCAGCTTGTTTCGTCCAGGCATTTCCCTTCAATTTGCTAGTGGCCAGGAATTGCTGAGTGGCCGCGAGGTTGGCTTGGCGAGGCGTAATGGCACAGCCAAATTTCCCATCGTTGGCCCAGGCATTTCGCAGGCAAACCACCAGGTCACTGAGCTGCAAGACTGGTTTTCCCGATTCAAGATTGACGGCGCGACCGGTGGCATCCTGTCGCCAGGGCCCAGCTGGACCTGCGATGACAATGTCACCCGTTTCCGGGAACGCCATGATGTATTTGACTTCTGTCAGGCCCGCCAGGTTCTCCATCGTCGGATCGATGTCCAGTCCCTGAGCCGCAAGTAATTGAGCTTCTTTCTCCAGCCGAGTCAACGAAATTTTTCGCAGCTGCGACGAAAGTTGAGGCTGGCGATTCCCCGAATCATACCAGGCTCGATCGCGGACGCCTGAATCGAACCGAGCCGCATCGATTCGCATCCGCTTCAATGTCCCAGCACCATCGACAAACACCCCAGCCGGATAGGCTTGGATCGTGCCCAGCCCAGTACCGGTATCCAACCACGAATCGGTCGCAATCGTGTTCTGAATCAGATCGATCAATGGCGTAAAGTCTTGTAGCGTCACGCCACCGGCACGACCTGCGTTAACGCCCCCGGCCATTTCCGACAGCAAGTCGGCACGAGTACGATCATCGGCAACCAACCCAGCGGTACTGAACGCAGCCGATGGCGATCCCGCCATCAGTTGATGCTGTGAAACCTGGGCCAACGCAACATCAGCCTCGCGTTTTTCCAACGTATTGGCCAACTCGATCGCCCGCGGGAACTCACCGGCCTCCAGGTGCTGCCGGATTCGGCTTTCAATTTCCGGCTGTTCTGCAGTTTTGGAAGTCTGAGCCGTTGTCGATGCCAAGCAGGCCAGGCAGACCCAACCAAAACACCAACCACCGACGCCGTGCTTGCTAGAGACGAGACAGGCGAACCATTCATGAAACTTCATTTTTTCTCTCCCACAGCCCCGTATGAGTTTTCATTGTTTCAAGTTTTACCTGCAATCACAAGCTTTATTTTCAACAGTTCACCGTTTTCAGCTCAAAACTTCCCCGACACGCACAGAAAAACCCTCCCGTTTTCACGAGAGGGTTTTCCGAGTCGTCTGACAAGCAGATCGTATCCAATGAAAGCAAAAGTTCGCGACGGCGATTAGTTACCTTCGCTCGCCGGGGCGTCGGTTGCGGCTGCAGGCTCTGCTGCTGGTTCCATCACGGATCCGTTAACCGTCGTTGGCATTGCACCGCAGCCCGAAACGCAACTTTGCATTCCGCCATTTCCGCATTCGTCAACACCGCATTGGTTGAAGTATCCACATGGGTCGCCGCAGTTATGACGATGAAAAAGACCTGCGAATTTCGCACGCAGTTTGCCACCGCATCCGCTGTCACATCCACATGGGTCCACTTCTTCGCATCCACACGGATCGACTTCCTCACATCCACAACCGCGATTGCCAAGGTTGCTGAAGAGGCCTCTCAATTTGCCACCGCAACCGCTGTCGCAACCGCACAGGTCTTCGCAGCCGCAATTGGCTTCGGCGCGTCGTCCAAAGTAGCCGCGGAGTCTGCTTCCACAGCCATCGTTGCAGCAATCGTCAGCAACCGGAGCACATGAGCCGCATCCCCCGATTCGATTGCCCATGCCGCGAAGACGAGCCCCGAAACCACAACCATTGTCGCATCCGGTATCGCAACCGCCACAGTCGCCGCCGCTGGGATACCCGAAACCACCGACATCGCAACCGCCACTGCAACCACAACCGGCTCCACCACCGAAACGACCACGAAGCCGGCCACCGAACTTGGAACCGCAGCCAGAATCACAGCAGGCATCGGCGACCGGAGCCGCCGTGGCAACTGCACCACATCCGCTATCGCAACCGCAATTGCCGGTGTTTCCACCCCCGAACAGGCCACAGCCACCGCCGCATCCGCCGCGATGACGATGGAACAATCCACCGCCGCAGCGGCTTCCTGCTCCGGTTGCACAATCGTCGGTACAATAATTTGACCAAAGCGACGCGGCTTCCATCTGGGTAATTCCGCGACCGCAACCGTTACCGTTTGTCTCTCCACCACATCCCGCACAACCTTGTGCCATTGCATCGCAACTGATTGTGAGGGCGGCAGCGACGACAACAACTCTAAGTGTGTTGTAAATCATCTCTCGAACTCCTGAATAAAACTGCTTGTCCAACTCTTCACCTCAACCGGCCACGCAACGAAATTTACGATCTGCTTCGTGCGGAACGATCACGATTGAATTCAATGATCGAAAGACGGCCACCGGCAATCTGTGGTTGAAATGATGTTTACTCAAACGAAATCAGCTGCCTGAAAAACAGAACTGATTGGCTTGCGAATGCAGTCATCGACGCATGCAATTGGATCAAGCGAAAAAAAATGATTTGATTTTGTCAAGTTGTGAAAGCCACCGGAATGTTGTTCCGGAGAGGCGATCGTGCGCTGTCAGTCAAAGAGTGCACTGAATGCCCACTGGCGCACTCCTGACTTCGGTAACAGTCAGCTAAATTGAGCGCCCGGTTCATTCGTCAAGCGCGCAGAGTTTGCCGGCGCCAGGAAACTTGACGGCATTATGCCGCTTGTAACAGGCTTGATCAGCCGCCGACTCGCTCGATTCCGGATGCGGTTATCCGGCTTAACGCAGGCTGTCTACGTTTCATTTCCTACGACCCTCACGATCGACCCGCCCTGCCAGCTCCCCGCTTCCGGATTTGACGGTCCGCGAGAATAGCCAAAGATTCCTGCCTGTGTCGACGATAACTGTTGATGATAAACGATCAAACGCGCCGTGATCAAACAAGCCTGGTTATCATTGGAAAGCAAAAGCCATGAGCAACGGCCTTCGGAATCACAATATTCTCATCGTGGATGGTAATCAGCCGACGCTTGAATCCATCCACGCGGTTTTGTCCGCAACGCCTGCCACCGTTGCCTCGATTCAACTCCCAACAGGTTGGGATGTTTGCGAGGAAACCTCAGCCCGGCTGCATGATGCAGATCTGCTGATTTGCGATCTGGAATTGAATCAATCGCCGCTGCTCGGCCAATGCAGCGGAGCATTCATTTTTCTGTCCGACGTCCAAAGATCAGATATCACGTTCAAGCGGCTTGAGCATGGATCGTTTTACTGTCTGGCCAAACCGGTCTGCCCGGAACTGTTGCTGTTGATTGCCGAAATCGCGTTGCGTAGGCAGCGGAAACATGCGCCGGTCAGCAGCCCCATGTTCCCAGCCCTCGCTGGAATCCCGATGTCCAGCTCACCGACCAACACCCTTCCGTCCGCTTGGCCTACGACCGGACATAGCGTCTTCTAACGAGCCCTGCAAAGCCACCGATCGCGTCTCGGCTAACCGCCCCGTCTGCTGCAGCGGGGCGATCGTCGTGCTGAAACAGGATTTTTGACAGGTAGAAATTACACCCCGGTCCGACGCCGGTGGCCCATATCCTGCCACAACAGATCCGGTCCGCTTGTTCAATTTGGCCTGCGATACTACGATCACTGCTTGTGATTTTAATGAAAGCAGGACTTTCAGAATAACGAACATGATTATTGGCGCAGTGAAAGAGACCGAGCCGGGAGAGAAACGCGTCGCGGCCACGCCACAATCGGTAAAGAAACTGACCCAGTTGGGTTACGACGTGATCGTGGAATCGGGTTGCGGGCAAAACGCTCATTTTCCTGACCCTCTGTATGAAGCGGCAGGGGCGACGGTGGCCACCAAAGACGCAGTTCTGACAGAGTCGGATATTCTGCTGAAGATCTCCCCCCCTCCTCCAGTGAAATCCAAAGCCTGAAAACCGGCTCCACGACAATCAGTTTTATCTGGCCGGCGCCGGGAATTCCGAGGTGCTCGACCAATTCAACGAAAAATCAATTGCCGCGATCGGGATGGACTGCGTGCCTCGAATTTCCCGAGCCCAAAAGCTGGACGCACTCAGTTCGATGGCCAACATCGCCGGCTACCGAGCCGTCATCGAGGCTGCGAACGAGTTTGGCAGCTTTTTCACCGGCCAGATTACGGCCGCTGGAAAAGTCCCGCCGGCCAAAGTGCTGGTAATCGGGGCCGGGGTCGCAGGCTTGTCGGCGATCGGAACCGCTCGAAGCCTGGGGGCGATCGTGCGTGCCTTTGATACGCGTTTGGCGGTCAAAGATCAGATCAAAAGCATGGGGGCCGAGTTTCTGGAACTCGAGTTCGAGGAGATCGGGTGAAGGTGAAGGCGGATATGCCAAAACGATGAGCGAAGAGTTTATCGCCGCTGAAATGGAACTGTTTGCCGAACAGGCCAAAGAAGTCGACATCATCGTCACCACGGCATTGATTCCAGGAAAACCGGCTCCGCAAATTGATCACCGAGGAAATGGTTCGACAGCATGAAAACCGGGCAGCGTGATCGTCGATCTCGCTGCCGAACAGGGAGGCAACTGTGAATTGACCGAGCCTGACAAAAAGATCTTTGTCGATGGAGTGACGATCATCGGGTACACCGATCTGCCCAGTCGGTTGCCAACCCAGTCGTCCAATCTGTATGCCAACAACCTTGTCAATTTGCTGACCGACATGACGCCGAACAAAGATGGTCAGCTTGCGATCAGCTCGATGATCAAGTGGTTCGAAACAGTCTGGTGACCTATCAGGGCGAGACGATCTGGCCCGCTCCTAAACTGGAAGACCCCCAACAACGGTCTGACACAAAACAGGCTGCGGCGGATAAAATCGCGCCAGCTCCGAAATCAAGCTCGATGTTCAGCCATCCCGCCGCCACGCTGGTGGTGGCGATCCTCGCGGCCGCGTTGATCTGGTTCCTTGGTAGATACGCACCTCCGGAGTTCATTTCGCATTTTACGGTTTTCGTGTTGGCTTGCTTTGTCGGCTGGCAACTGGTCTGGAATGTGACGCCGGCACTGCACACGCCGTTGATGAGTGTGACCAATGCGATTAGCGGAATCATCGTGCTCGGTGGAATGCTGCAAATTGACACAAACCTGGTATTCGATTTCGTCTCTGTTGGCGGCCGTGGCGGTTTTGATCGCGACAATCAATGTTGCTGGTGGATTTTTGGTAACCCACCGTATGTTGGGAATGTTCCGCAAACAGGATTAGTCACCGATGGGAAACGTTGCACAACTTGCGTTGCTCGCCTCCTCCATTTGCTTCATTTTGAGCCTCGGAGGACTTAGCAAACACGAAACGGCCCGCCGCGGGAACATCCTCGGCATCATCGGAATTGCGATCGCCATCATCGCGACCTTTCTGACGCTGGATATCGGCGTTGGCAAAATCATCCTGATTGCCGCCCTCGTGATTGGCGGAATCGGAGGTGCGTTTCTCGCCACGCGCGTGGAAATGACGGCGATGCCACAACTGGTGGCGATTCTGCACAGTTTTGTTGGCTTGGCCGCCGTGCTGGTCGGCTTAAGTGTTCATCTTTCGCCCGACGCAGCCCACCTGCATGCCGGCGACGGCCCGGATCCGTTTGCCGTCAGCCGCGAGTTGATTCACAACATCGAGATCTACCTCGGCATTTTTATCGGTGGTATCACATTCACCGGCAGCGTGATTGCCTGGGGCAAACTGGAAGGCCGGATCAGCAGTACGCCGCTGATGCTGCCGGGACGGCACTGGATCAACCTGGCGATGGTGCTGACCTGTCTTCCGCTGGGTTACTGGTTTTTAAACGCCGGATCGACGAGTGTTGCGATGATCCCATTGTTGCTAATGCTGGTTATTTCTTTCGTGTTCGGAGCCCACCTGGTGATGGCCATCGGTGGTGCCGATATGCCGGTTGTGGTTTCGATGCTCAACAGTTACAGCGGCTGGGCCGCGGCGGCCACCGGATTCATGCTGTCCAATGACCTGCTGATCATTACTGGGGCCCTGGTCGGCAGTAGCGGTGCGATCCTCAGCTATATCATGTGCCACGCCATGAACCGTTCATTCATCAGCGTGATTCTCGGAGGATTTGGCACGGGTACCGGAACAGCGTCCGCCAAAGGCGACGAAGGCCCAAAAACGTACACTTCGACCACGGCGGAGGATGTCGCCTACGAATTGAAGGAAGCCCGCGAAGTCATCGTCGTTCCCGGTTATGGAATGGCGGTTGCCCAAGCTCAACATCCGATCCACGAAATCGCCCAATTGCTGAAGAAAAACGGAACGCGTACCCGGTACGCGATCCACCCCGTTGCCGGCCGTTTGCCGGGTCACATGAATGTCCTACTGGCCGAAGCCCACGTGCCATACGATCTGGTGCTGGAGATGGATGAGATCAATGAGGACTTCCCCTCCACCGACGTGGTGCTGATCGTTGGGGCCAACGACATCGTTAATCCCGGTGCATTGGACGACCCCAGCAGCCCCATTTACGGCATGCCGGTGCTCGAAGCCTGGAAGGCATCGCAAGTCGTCGTCTTCAAACGCAGCATGGCTTCCGGATATTCTGGAGTCGATAATCCACTGTTCTACCTGGACAACACCGACATGCTGTTCGGTGACGCCAAAAAAAGCAGCGATGATATCCTGCATGCGTTGCGCAAGCTGTGTGAAAACTAGTGCTCGGCCAAACATCAATTTCAAGATCAACCATCGAATAGCGGCGCGAAGTTTGACCGCCAGCTTAATGACACACCCTGAAGAATCACGGCAAAAACAAAACCCGTTTGTGACATGCCGGAAATCCAGATTTCCGTCGGGCTCGCCCCGGTCGGAATCAACAACTGAACAGCTACAACAAGATCCTTTCGAAAACGGCTCTCCGTCGGGCTTGTCCCGGACGGTAGCGCGACTCATCCGCTAAAAAACAAGCCTGCTAACCGAACTGCTGCTGTTTACCGAGCACCCATTCGTATCTCCGATCCTCCATCCACTGAGACCCGGCTCAACAAGTTGGCATTTCCTGGTTGACGGCCCGGTGATTAGACGACATCCTTGGTATTGCCGCACCGGTTTCCGTTAGACGAAAGCTGTCAAATCCTGTTGCAAGGAGTTATTCGTGATGATCAGAAAGCGATTCGAAGTTCTTCTGCCGCGATTGCAAGTTTTGGGCATGTTACTGGCCGGTAGCTGGCTTTCCGTGTCAATATTGGGTTCGGCTGGCTGCCAAAAAGAAACGCTGATCGCCAATACTCCGGCAACCACGATCGCAGGTTCTCCCGAAAGCAACCAGTCCACGAGTGGACAGGAGCAGCAGGCCGAATCCGCCGAAACAAACCCAAAAGGCGTTCTCGATGCGGCCGCTGATTTGCTGGGAAAAGCAAAATCCAGTGGAGGCAACGCGGGCAACTGGGTGAAGGATCGACTTGGCGAGGCGGCCAATGCCGGTGGCAGCACCGCCCAGGAGACCCTCGACTGGGCCAATCAAACTTACCAGTCGTTGAAACAACAGGGACTGACCACCGCCAGCAGTACATCCGAATGGGTCAGTGAAGACTGGAACAAGATGGGGGCCTGGGAATACAAAGTCATCCAACTGGGCTCCGAGCCCGAAAGAGTAGAAAAAACGCTGAACGAGCTTGGCCTTGAGCGTTGGGAATGCTTCCACATCGCCGCTGCCGAGGGGAGCGGGCAGACGTTTTATTTCAAAAAGCCAGCGAGGAGTTATCTGAAAAATATCCCGTTCAAAGACATGATCAGGCTGGTTCCCCTGCTCGATGACGGCCAATAGATTTCCAGTCGCCAGGGTCGACCGAGTTGAACCGAGAACGACAAAACGAACCGCCAGCCACCTGGCCCGCCCAAGCTCAGTCAGTCTATTTTACCAATCCGTCATGGCCAGATTCTTTGGCTGCCGTCGTTCGTAACGTGTTTCCGATGCTGAATAGCAACATGATCGTCTCGAACAACACGCGAATCCAAAGCAGCGTCAACAAGATGGCGGCGATGGAACTCAGGTAGACGCCTGTTTTCATTAACGCCGGCGGTGTGTTTGCGGCCACCGATTGCATCGCACTTGGAGATGGCGTTGTTGGCTCAACACCCACCAATGACGTGACGTAGGCCCAGGAGACAATCCCACCCCAGATCAAGGCAACGATCATCACCAACAACCAGCTGATGCGTAAAATCCAGGGCGTCAGATACCGACGCAGCCGAAAATCAAAAAACTCCAGAAACGAACGGGCTTCGACAAATCCGTCCAGCGACGCCTTGCCCAGCCGCTCGGCGTATTGCGATCTAGATATTGCCTGGAGCTGTGCATTCGGATTGCCGGAACCGTTGACCGCGGGGGCCGACAATTCAGCGATCGGTTGACTGTCTGACGCTGGCACCGTCGCGGCCGATGGGGCGGTTACGACTGCCGGAGCAGCCGGTTTGGGCGGTTCGGTCGCGGGTAACCCGCCTGGCGGAGGCACCGAATCGGACAGCGATCTGACGGCCTCGGCATCGAGCGGCTCATTCATCCAGCGTTTTGACAGGACGAATTTCGACTCGCATTTTTGACAGGTGACCGGCTGGCCCGCCAATTCATCCGGAGCCGTTAAACGTACTCCGCAACTGGGACAATTGACTTTGATCATTCAGCAACCATGTCCAAAACGTCTGGCGATTCAAGCAGCGACTACGCAGGAACTTCCATCGCAGTTCCCGCCACGACTTTCTCGGGCTCAACCTTGTCCCAAAAAGTAAACAGAAACAGCACGGCAACCGCGACGGCGAAAAACGCCGGCATTAACCAGAATTCCTTACCATCGGCCAACCAGCCTTCTTTCGTTGAAGGATCGAGACCCAGGCGATCCCCCCAGAAACCGAGCACATAGTTCCCCACCAGCATCCCGGCTCCATAGGTCAACAATCCGACCAAAGCTTGGGCGCTGGTGCGAGTCTCTTTGGGGGCGACGCGATCGGTGTACAACTGCCCCGTGACAAAAAAGAAGTCGTAACAGATGCCATGCAGCACGATTCCCGCGATCAGCATTGCGCTGGATGTGGGAAACAGGCCGAACAGCAAATAACGGGCTGCCCAGGCGAACATCTCGGAAACTTGCGGCGATCTGCAACACTGAGAGCAAACAGAAAATAGCGGACGGCCCAGGCAAACATTCCGACCAACAACATCCTCTTGACACCCAGTCGAATCAGGAAAAAGGGAACCAACGCCATGAACACGATTTCACTGACCTGCCCCAGCGCCATCACGCCACCCGTTTTGTTGCCGAACGCCATCGCGCCGACAAACTCGCCGGTTCTGGCGTAGTAAAAGGCCAACGGAATACAGATCAAGAATGAGCACAACGCGAATACGAAATAGGAGGGGTTTTTCATCAAGCTCAGCGCGTCGAACCCGAGGACCTTGATGATGTTGACCGGCGTGCCTTTTCCCTCCGGCGGAGACGCCGGCAAGGTGAAACTGTACAGTCCGTAGACGGCACTGACCACGGCGGCGATTTTGAACTGAATGTTGGAACTTCCACCATTCTCGATCCCCGGCAAAATCGGCAGATCAAATAACCCGAAGAAGGATTCCGAAATCACCAGCCCCGCGGCAATCCAGCCAATCGTTCCCCACAGCCGAATCTTGGGAAAATCATTCTCGATATTACCGACGTTCTGAAACGTAATCGTATTTACCAGCGCCAGCGTCGGCATGTAACAGATAAAGAACACCAGCAACGCCCAAAAAAACATGGTCGAATCGGTGATCGTGCTAACCCACCACAGCAACCCAGCCCCGATCAACTGCAGGATCCCATTCAGGCGTTCTTTGTTGATCAATCGGTCACCGAGGAATCCAACGATCAGGGGAGCGAATAAGGCACCCCAAGTCTGAGTCGCGTAGCTGCTACCAATAATCGTGTTGATACCTTCCTCGCCAGCAAACAGTTGGCTGAGGTAGGTCCCCATGGTCACGAAAAACACACCCCAGATGAAAAACTGGAGGAACATCATGATGCACAGCTGGACTTTTACCAAGCCGGACCCGTTGGACGACGTATCAAATCCCATGTTTCTCTGTTCCCAATGTCGGAGACCCACAATTTAGAAGCGACAACATATTAAGCCATCGGGCGATACGATGAAACCATTTCGACGACATTTCAAACAACTCAGGGCCAATTTTTCCCGGGCACAATCGGTAGCACTTGAGCGATCCTCAAACCCCGAGCCTGACCAAGCGGACGTCCCTGGCAGGTGGACTTGCGAACGCCTCTCCGTCAACGTGTCCCAAATGCATTCTGAAGTGTCCGCAACGCATCAGTTAACGTAAAAATGCCGACCACGTATTCCCCATCGACCACCACGGCACTTCCGACATCCCGTTCCAGCATCCGCTCCGCCACCTCGTTGACCGGCGTCATCGGGCTGACCGTCAACACATCGTGTTGGCAAAAGTCATCGATTGGCAAATCGTCAATATCGCTACCGCGTTCCACCATCGCCTTCAAAATGTCCCGCTGTGAAATGATGCCTTTGAGATGCAGGCCCTTCATCACGGGAACGTGACGAATTCCAAACAACTCCATCATCCGTTTGGCGTTGGCGATGTTGTCGATTTGTTCGATTTCCAACGGCAGCCGCGTCATGACTTTCTGTACGATCGGTGCTTTCATGTCGTATCCGAGCTGGAGGGTTTTCGGGAGTGAAAACGGATGGGGAGCCGGTTTTGCCGATTGATTTAATTCAACCGGATCGCACGTTGAATCTTGATGTTGGGTTTCAGGTCCTGGCCGTCGGCGTTCGAACGGTGAATCTTCTGAACGACATCCATCCCTTTCGTGACTTTACCGAACGCCGCAAAGCCTTGCCCGTCGGGATTACGTTTGCCGCCGAAATCCAGTTCCGGTTGATCGCCAACACAAATGAAAAAATGGTCGCGCGCCGTGTCCGGCCCGTCACGTGCCATCGAGATCGTCCCATTGAGATGCTGAAGCCCCGTATCGCGAGTTCGCTCCAGCGGCACCGGTGGCGGAAATTTTTCGGCTTCCGCAGGATTGGCGCAGGCCTGAATCACGGCAATTTTCACTTGGTCGTCCGGTTGATTGGCCATCGTGACCGACCGATGAAAGACGCCATCCGAATAAAATCCGCGATGGACATACTCCAGAAAATTGGCCACGGTTTTCGGGGTCGCCTCGGCGTCGAGTTCCAGCTCGATTTCTCCCTCGGTCGTCTCGATTCGCACCTTGGGTCGCTTGGGCATGGGCTCGGGACGCCACTGGAATCTCGGTAAACTGTCAAAATCCACGTCCTCCAGGTGTTTGCGGCCGGCGGCCGCTCGCTGGCCGGGTTTTTCGTATCGCCAATCCCGATCACCAAACACCTGATCGCAAAGTTTCGCCAAAGCCGGATCGTATTCCTTCAGCTCGACTCGCGTGTTGACATGGTTGTGCAAGGCGTCGGGTTCCCGATTGTCATCAAACCAACTCTGCACCCCCTCGGCCCAGTATTCCATCCGATTTCCCGAAGCATATGTGTCTTTCCAGAGCCCTGCTGCGATGGCACTTTCGTAGGCCTGCTTCAACCGACCGTCAAACGTTGGATCGACATCAATCATCCCCATTTGATGAATTGCGTGGGCAAACTCATGAATGCAGATATTCTCGGTCGAGTAAGGGTCGCCGGGATGGCACAGCAGGTTTTCTTCCGCACAACTAACCGCCGGGGCTCGTCGCGTGGCGCCTAACCCGCGAGCTCGCCGGTCCCAGTACACGCGCGGCGTCAGATGCTTGTGTTCGGGTACATCGGTGGTGTATTCGTTGTAGGCCATCACGGCCAATCGCGTGTTGTTGTTGGCCATCGCTTGCAAAATCTCGGGACGATGACCAATTAACTGGTTGACGATCCAGGCCGCTTCCCGAATCGCGGCCTCGGAGACTTGGCCTGAACCCACGACCGGCAAACCGCCGACGTCGAGATATTTTTCATAAAACGCGTCCAGCTGAAACTGCTCGCGAATCGCTTCCGGGACGGGCCCAACCATCGGCTGGATCTGCTGACCGGAGGCGTGATAACCCAATAATGGAACGGCAACGCCGACCAGAACCAATCGAAGCATCAGTTGCCTGAATCGTAACATCGACGAATCTCCCGAACGCGAAACATGTTTGAATTCGATCTTCCCTGCAAACAATCAGAAATTTACCTCCGGATCGCCAGTCAATCTAGCAGATGCGATCATCCAGTATGCCTACACTTGCCAACCGAACCATGGGGGCCGGCGGGAAAAGGCGCCGGCATTGATGCCCTCGACGGCGGCTAGGTATGCATCCGAAGACTCAATTTTGACATCGCCTGGAAGACTTGATAGGTTCAATTCCTCCCTTCCAGCACTTCCGAGGCGACCATGCAAGTTCGGTGTCCCCAGTGTGAAGAAACCATTGGCGTTTCAGCAGATTCCTCGCTCGCACACATCGCTTGCACGACATGCGGCAGCGCATTCAGTTTGTACTCGGACCGCGAAACGACGACGGTCGAATCCGTCAATGCCGCCGTTGGTCATTTTACGATGTTGGAAAAACTGGGGGCGGGAGCCTTTGGAGTCGTTTGGAAGGCGCGTGACACGAAACTCGATCGAATCGTCGCCATAAAAATCCCCCGGCTCGATCGGATGGATTCCGACGGCGAAGCCCAGTTTCTTCGGGAAGCCCAGGCCGCGGCCCAGCTGAAACATCCGAACATCGTCCGCGTGCACGAAGTCGGCCGTCAGGATGACTCGATCTACATCGTGAACGAGTTTATTCACGGTGTAACGCTGGCCGACTATTTGACCGGGTTGCGACCAAATTTTCGCCAAGCCGCAGAGCTATGCGCAGCAATCGCCGATGCACTGCAACACGCCCACGACCAGGGAGTCGTCCATCGTGATCTCAAACCAGCCAACGTGATGCTGGATCGTAACGACAAGCCTTACATCATGGACTTTGGACTGGCCAAACGCGATGTCACCGATGTGACGATATCGGTCGACGGCAAAATCATGGGCACGCCAGCTTACATGTCGCCCGAGCAAGCCAGCGGGCATGGCAATTCGGCGGACGGCCGAACCGACATTTATTCACTCGGTGGAATTCTGTTCGAGTTATTGACCGGCGAACGCCCGTTTCGCGGAAGCTTTCGGATGCTGATGCACCAGGTCATCAATGACGACCCGCCACTTCCACGAAAATTAAATTCCAATGTTCCGCGCGACCTGGAAACCATTTGCCTGAAGTGTCTGCGGAAATCCCCCGACAATCGCTATGCCACCGCGGCCGAGTTGGCGGCCGATCTACGGCACTGGTTGAACCGGGAACCGATCCAGGCGAGACCCGTTTCGCGCCCAGAACGGCTGATCCGTTGGTGTCAACGCAAACCTGCGATCGCAACGCTGACGGGCCTGATCGCTTTGGTTACCGTTGCCGGTTTCACTGGAATTACCTGGCAATGGCTGAAAGCCGATCGGCTGAGAGTCGAAGCCGAAGCGAATTTGAAAGAATCGGAACTTCAGCGCGAGCGGCGAAACGCGAACTTTCAAACTGCGGTCGATGCGGTCGATACGATGTTGACCCGTGTGGCCGACAAAAGTCTCAATCTTGTTCCGCGGATGGATCGGGTCCGGCGCAACATCCTTGAAGACGCCGCTGCGTTCTATGAAGGCTTTCTGGTCGAGAAAAGTGACGACCCCGATTTGATCGCCGAAACGGCTCGGGCGTACACCAAGATCGGCGAAATACGCGCTTCGCTGGATGAATTAGACAAGGCCCGGGATGCGTTTGACCACTCGATCAATTTGCTGGAAGAAATCGTCAGCCAATACCCCGATGAAGACGCGTACCGTCGCCGCCTGACATTTGCGCTGTCGGCGCGCGCCATGTTTCTCGCTACCAACAGCAACATTTCCGATGCGATCGCCGACGGGAAACGAGCCATCGAAACTCTGCAGGAAATTGTCGACTCGCAGCCGGACAATCAAAAGGATCAGATTCAGTTGGCGCAGTGCTTCTGCGATCTCGGGGCGTTCTTGACGCAAACCTCCGATGTGGAGTCAGCCGTAGAGCATTGCCAAACAGCGATCGCGATACTCCAAAAACTAGATGGGGAGAAGGAACTGGTCCGCTGGCAATCCACGGTGGGCTACGGCAACCTCGCCGAAGCGCTTAGAAAACTGCATGGAAATTCGCCTGAAGTCGAGGAGGCTTGGACGCAAGCGAACCAACTGACCGAGGCGCTTTACGAAGAATTTCCCGATCAACGTGAGTACCGGGTCGCATTGATTCGGTCCCAACGAGCGTTGGCTTATCTGCTGACCGATACGAACCGAATCGATGATGCCGACGCGAAATACCAGCAATTGGCGGAAGCCTGGAATGCATTGAGCCGTGACTATCCCCATATCCCGGCTTACCAGGACGGGTATGCCTCGGCCGTGATGGATTGGGCAATCATGTACGCGCGGTTAGGGAAACTCACTCGGTCGATCGAATTGATCAAAGAAGGGACCCAGATTCTCGAATCGCTGGTCAAAGATCTTCCTCGTCCCGGCTACCGAAAATCGTTGAGCACGGCTTATACCAACCTGGGAGCGATGCTGCTCAACACCGGGCAAGCCGAGCAAGCTGAGCCGTACATGCTGAAAGCAATTGCGATCCGCGAACAGCTGTTGAGCGAATTCCCTGACATTCCGGCTTACCAACTGGACGTAAATATCAGCTGTACCAATTTGGCCAATGCGATTTTAGTCCGAGACGACGTTAATGCCGGCAACATGTCCGCCGAACGACTCAACCAGGCCGATGTACTACTAGTTCGGGCGATCGAGGTGGGGGAACGGCTGGTTGCTGAACAGTCCTCGAATCCTTTGAACAATCACAAACTCGCGCTCAGTTATCGTGTCCACGGACAACTTTGGGCCAACGAGGACCCCACCAAAGCCGAAGCGTCGTTTCGAAAGTCGCTCGAATTGATGCGTCAGTTAACGATTGAGGCGCCACGCGATTCCAAAACAAAGCGACAACTTTCTTACTCACTCGATCAGCTTGCCGACATTCTGCTAAAACTTGACCGCAAGGAAGAATCAGCAGCGGCGGCCATCGAAGCCAACGAGGTCATCGCGACGCTCGCCAAAGAAGCCGATCAGTATATGCTTTGGAAGGACTACGGGATCAATACACGCAAGCTTGGCGAACGCTATCAGCATTTTGGCAATTACACCGAGGCACTGAAATCCTATCAATCTGCCGTCCAAACCTGGACTAAGATCGTTGATCAATCCCCCGAAAATCCGGACGCCAACGAACAATTTGATATCTCTCGCGATGCGTTAGCACGGTTCCTGGTGACTTGCCCAGACGAGGGCCTGCGCGATCCCGCGGAAGCCATTCGCCTGGCGGAATCGGTGAGCGAGCGGGCGCCCGACGACGAGTTTTTTCAGTCAACGCTGGGACTGGCGCTTTATCGGACTGGGGATTTTAAAAAATCACTGGCCGCGATGTCCAAAGCCCGGGAATTGGGGCTGCAGCCCGATCCGACGGACGACCTCTACTATGCCATGGCGCTCTGGCAAGTCGACCAAAAATCGGCAGCTCAATCGCTTCATCGCGACACGCTCGCCCGGATCAAAAACGACGAACAAACGGAAACCGGAAATCGAACCGACGGCGAAGTCCCTTCCGCTGATTTGATCGCCGAGGTCGCCAACCTGATTGCCCAATAATTCGAAGGATCAAAATCCAATCGTCGTTGAAGGCGGCAAAATAAGTAAATCTCTTTGACTGCCCCGGAGGGGACGGATGAACCCAATCGGAATCACGCGGCGGACGGAGATCGCAATCGAGGAACCGCAGTTCAGCTCCTGGCTCAGCTTGGACTTCACATTCTGCGGATGTCGAAACGGTGACTGGAGGAGGCGTTTGAGCCGTCCCAAGAGGCAAATTCTCGGCAATTCAGCCTGCACCGAGTCTCTATCGTCAAACTACTGGATCCTCCAGGACAGCGACGATTTCAGATTTGCAAGAAAAAGTGGACCCGATCGGGATCGAACCGACGACCTTTTGGCTGCCAGCCAAACGCTCTCCCAGCTGAGCTACGGGCCCGAATGCTAATGGAGCTCCTGCGAAGTCATCTTCGAGGGCTCCATTAACTCTCAAAACGTTATCAATACGGTTTTACTGTGTCAAGCACGTATCCAATGCCTTCGACCGTTTCGACGTAATTGGATGCCATCGCTATAATGAAAAACATTGTTGGAAGGTCGTTGCCCATCGGCCAGCGCATTGAAAATCGACAATTACCTGGGTTTATTGGCCCGCGCCTAACGGCACTCCAGAGGACAATCAGCCCAGCGGCGAGGTTCAATCAATGTTCAGCAGAATTTCTCGCCAAGCCCTTTTTTTGAATGGGACGAGATATTTTCGACTGGGGTTTTTAAGCTCAGATTGCCGCATCCCGTTACGGCGGACCTTATGCAGAAAGCAGCCAATGAACATCCAGACTCCGCCGAACAGCCGAGTGTTGCAACGGATCGCGATCAGCTGGCTGGTGCTCCTGGTGTACACGTCCGCTGACAGTTCCGCACAGAGTGAATTGCCGGCGTTATCACCAACCAGCCAAACGGTCCAACTGGTCGTGCTCGGCATTGCACAGGACGCCGGATTTCCCCAAGCCGGATGTCAAAAATCCTGTTGCGAGGCCGCCTGGAACGATCCATCAAAACGGCGCATGGTGTCCTGCGTTGCCGTGGTCGATTCGCAGACCCAACGGCGATATCTTTTTGACTGTACACCAAATTTTCCGGACCAATTGCGGTTGCTGGACGAAATCGCGCCAGCCCGAATCGAAGCCAACTCCCCCATTACCAACATCGGATTGGACGGAATCTTCCTGACTCATGCCCACATCGGCCATTACACCGGGTTGATGCATTTGGGCCGGGAAGCAATGGGGACCAGCCAGGTTCCCGTTTATGGTATGCCGCGGATGAGACAGTTTCTCAAAACCAGCGGCCCCTGGAGCCAATTGGTAAAATTGAACAATATCGAGTTAAAACCCATCACAGCGGGTACGACCATTCGGCTGGACCGAATCTCTGTGACACCGTTTTTGGTTCCCCACCGCGACGAATACTCGGAGACGGTTGGTTTCCGCATCGACGGCCCCCATCGTTCCGCGTTGTTCCTGCCCGATATCGACAAATGGTCCAAATGGGATCAATCGATTGAGAAAATGTTGGCGGATGTCGACGTGGCCTACCTCGATGGCACGTTCTTTGAAAACGGCGAAATCCCGGGTCGGGACATGTCATTGATTCCGCATCCGTTTGTTACCGAGTCGATTAATCGTTTCTCGCCCCTCGACGAAACACAACGCAAAAAGGTAAGATTTATCCATCTCAACCACACCAATCCTGCTTTAACGCCCAACAGCCAGTCGGCCGCGCAAGTCCGACGGGCCGGAATGAAAATTGCTGTCGAAGGCGAATCGTTTGAGCTTTAGGAATGGATTGAGCTTTCGGAATCGTTTGAGATTTCGGACGGACCAGCACCCACAAGAATTCATAACGGAAGAATCATGAATAGTGATCAAGCTTCAGACAAAATGGAAATGCCACTTGGTAGCGTCGAACAACCAAAATCCGGCGGGAAAAAATGGCTGATTGGCGGCTGCGGTTGCTTAACCCTGTTAGCGATCGTCTGCATTGGTGGTGGAGCCTTTGTCTGGATGCAGGTCGGCAAACCGTTCTACGATTTCCTTAACGAAAATGTTGTTTTCATCCAGGATTCGGAAGTCGTTCAAGACTCGTTGGGAACACCGATTGAAACCGGGGCGCCTCAGACGAGCTCCTCAACCGAAAATGGCGTCGCCTCGATTGAATTGCGCATCCCGGCCTCGGGGCCAAAAGCAAACGGCACCGTGGTGCTCAAAGGAAAATACGAGGAGGGTGTCTGGGTTCGCGAAGACCTCTACCTGGAGATCGAAGGCGAACGAATCGAATTGGATCCGGATGCGGCGTTCCAACTGAACATCGACGACGGGAACTAGACCTGAGTTTCGGAGCGACCACAGAAATTCGGTCCCGTGCGGGTGCCGCAGGGCGTCCGACCATCGTCAAAACTCGAAACATGATTCAAGTTCGACACATCGAATTCAACTAACTATTAACAGTTCGAAAGGCAATTATTTCCATGGCGGATATCACTCTCAAAGGCAACCCTTGCAAAACCTCCGGCGATCTACCTGCGGTCGGCTCACCAGCGCCCGCGTTCACCCTGGTGGCGGCCGACCTCAGCGAGAAACAGCTCACTGATTTTGCCGGCAAGAACGTCATCATCAGCATTGTGCCCAGCCTCGACACTCCCGTTTGCGCAACTTCGGCCAAGACTTTTAACGACAAAGCCGGCGAATTGGGCGACACGGTAATCCTGAACATCTCAAAGGACCTGCCGTTTGCCCAAAAACGGTTCTGTGAAAGTAACCAGGTTGACCACGTCACGAATCTTTCGAATTTCCGTTGCGACAGCTTCGGGAAGGACTACGGGATTGAAATTGTGGATGGCCCCCTCAAGGGACTGCTGGGTCGTGCCATCGTGGTCGTCGACGCCAGCGGAAAAGTAACCTACACCGAGCTGGTGCCAGAGATTGCCCAAGAGCCAAATTACGATGCAGCCCTGGCCGCTGTTCAGCAAACGGCTTAACACACCTCGTGTATCGGCAGGATGTGCCAAGCGATCCAACCCTCACCGGCCCGGTTTCAAACCGAGCCGGTTTTTTTGTTGGAGCACGTCACCATCCAATGGCGTGGGATTGGTGAAAATTCCAACGCTTGGGTGGTCTATCCGACTAACCCCGATACGTGCCAGCAAATATGAAAGTCCCCTAATCGTATGCCGCCAACGGTCGGTCCGATGTAAGACTCAGGCCGGACAACTCTCCGGAATCTGGAACAACTCGTCGGAAAATCAACGAACTGCCCCGCACGCCGGTCAAACTTTCAAAATCACTGGTTCTTGTTGATGGAATTCGGTGTTATTCTAATGACAGGCGAATCGCATCGGGCAACACGGTCGAGCGTGATTTGATCCAAGAGTTCCACGCTTTCGTTTTTACGTGATCGAGACTCGAATGGGTAGATGCGGGTGACCTCCTCTGATAGCGTCAATCTGACTCAGGCTGTCAACATTTCTTCGCGAGATGTTTTCGCCGGCTTGCTGGAAATGGTCAGCGACCTGGTCTGGTCTTTGTCGCTAAACACCCAGCGGATCTATTACATCAATCCTGCTGCCGCTCAAGTTTACGGTCGCCCGCTAAATGAGTTGACGAATCAGCCTGGATTATGGCTGTCCTGCGTTCACGCCGAAGATCGGGATATCCTCAAGGCCAATCTCAGCCAGTTGCCGGAATTGAAAAATTTCGCTCAAGAGTTTCGGATCGTTCAACCTGACGGCGAAGAAGTCTGGCTGAAAGGTCGATTTCGACTGGTTCTGGGATCGGATGGTCGTCCAGCGTTTATCGGTGCCACCGCCAAAGACGTTTCCAAACGCGTCAACGCTGAACGCCAGCTCGAGGAATCCCAGGCGATCTACCATTCGTTGGTCGAGAGCTTGCCGATCAATGTCTTTCGCAAAGACCGCGAAGGCCGCATCGTGTTTGCCAACAAACGGTACTGCGAAGAATTGAAAGTCAGTCTCGACGAGATCATCGGAAAAACAGACCTCGACCTGTTTCCTGATATGGCCGAAAAATACTTGAGGGACGATGCTTGGGTCCTACGAACCGGTCTGCCATTCCATGATATCGAGGTCCACCCGCATGGCCCCACCCAGATGTACGTCGAAGTCCTCAAGGCACCGGTGACCGATGTCAATGGGCGACGGATTGGGATCCAGGGAATGTTCTGGGACGTTACCGAACGCAAAATGGCTGAAAAGGCGTTGCGCGAAGCCAAGGAAATTGCCGAATCCGCCAGCCGGGCCAAAACCGATTTTCTGGCCAATGTCAGTCATGAAATCCGCACCCCCATGAACGGGATCATCGGGATCACGGACTTGCTGATGAGCAGCAGCAACAATCGCGAACAGCGTGAGTATCTCGAATTGATTCAAACGTCGGCCGAATCACTGCTGACGCTGATCAACGACATCCTTGATTTTTCGAAAATCGAGGCCGGCAAAATCCGCTTGGAAAGTAACCGGTTCCAGCTGCGAGACTCGATCGGTGACACGCTTCGCTCGCTCGCCGTTCGCGCGCACGGTAAAGGCCTGGAGCTGATCGCGTCGTTTGCTCCGGACGTGCCTGATGCCATCATCGGCGACCTCCTGCGACTGCGACAGATCATCGTCAACCTTGTCAGTAACGCCGTAAAATTTACCGAACATGGGCAAGTCCATCTGGAAGTCGTCAACCTTGGCACGAAAGACGACAACATCGTCCGGCTGCAGTTTTCAGTAACCGATTCGGGAATCGGGATCCCCCAAGACAAACTGAAACTGATTTTTACCGAGTTTGAGCAAGCGGACTCGTCGACGACCCGCCAGTACGGGGGCACCGGACTGGGACTGGCGATCGCATCGAGCCTGGTTCATCTCATGGGTGGCCAACTGGATGTGGAAAGCAGACCCAATCAAGGCAGCCGGTTCTTTTTCTCGGCAGATTTTCATTTTGACAAATTGCACGTTGAAGAATCGCTGTTTCAAGACCTGGCACACCACAAAGCACTGACCGTCGTCACCAATCCACAACTGAGGGCCAATCTCAAATCGACGCTCGAACGAGTTGGAATCCAGGTTTATGAAACCGCCAGTGCCAGTGACGCAATCACGATTCTGCAGGCCATGCAGGAAACCGGCATGCCGCTGTCGATCGTTTTGTCAGACATTGACCTCGATCAGGAAGACGGCTCAGTTTTGATCCAGAAAATCCGGAAACAGCCTGGGATTGCGGAGACTCCCGTGATTCTTTTATCTAATGCGATTGCCAGTGATTTATCAATCGAACGAGCCAAATTGGACATCCATGACATCTTGATCAAACCGGTCAAAGAGGTCGACTTGCTGGAATCCATTTCAATCGCCCTCGGCCTGCTGGGGCCCGACACGACGATCGACGAAGAACTAGATTCGAGGTCCGGGATCGTATTCGAGCAACTGGATATCCTGTTGGCCGAAGACAATCGAGTCAACCAAAAACTGGCCGTGGCGCTGCTGGAAAAAATTGGACATCGCGTCGAGGTAGCCACCAACGGGCGGGAAGCCGTCGCGATGTATCGGCAGAAACCATTTGACCTGGTACTGATGGACGTGCAAATGCCGGAGGTCGACGGTTATCAGGCCACTCGGCAGATCCGCCAGATTCAGCAACAGATCGGAAAACGCGTCCCCATCATCGCTTTGACCGCCCACGCCAGTCCGGCTGATCGGCAACGATGCCTGGCGTCGGGGATGGACGAATACCTGGCCAAGCCAATTCGTGCCGATGATCTTTACGTGTTGATCGAATCGTTGACCGGCCACCGATCGACCGTGACGGGGGAACCGAGCGAGGCCAAGCCGGCGACCCACCTGATCGATTGGGAAATGGCATTTGAAACCGTCGGTGGGGACCGAAAATTGCTGGAGGAGCTAATTCGGGTCTTCCTCAAAGACCAGGAACAGATGCTCGCCAATATCGAAACCTCGATCTCCCAACAGGACGAAAAAAATCTTCGTTTATCAGCCCACTCGATCAAAGGCGCTTTGAATCACCTGGGAGGTCGCAGCGCCGCCAAGCATGCTGAAAAACTGGAATCCATGGCGCAGAAAGAAGACTTGACTAAAGCTGCGACCGTTTTCGACCAGTTTCGCGATAGTTTGAACGAGTTGACCAGCGAGATGAAAAAATTCGTCGGCGATTAAATCGCGGCAGCGAAAGCGGATCCGAATCGCGATAAAACTTTCATCTTCGGATCGGTTTTTGATGGATATTTTTCGCCCAACGGCGTAAAAAGATAGCACCTGGATCTTCGATTGCAGTTCGCGCACAATTGGTCGAGATCTTGATTACGGAGTAACAGAATGCCTATTGTTCTAGTTGTTGACGATACCGCGGTGGATCGCCGGTTGGCCGGTGGACTGCTGGAGAATGTGCCGGGTCTGGAAGTTTGTTACGCCCAAGACGGCGAAGATGCGCTGCTGAAAATCAGCTCCGCACTTCCCGACCTGGTCGTCACCGATTTGCAGATGCCCAAAGTTGACGGGCTGGAATTGGTGACCACGATTGGAGAAAAATATCCCGAGCTACCGGTGGTGCTGATGACCGCTCACGGAAGCGAGAACATTGCAGCCCAAGCGCTGGCCAGTGGCGCCGCCAGTTTCGTTCCCAAGACCGAACTCGCCGAAAACCTGGTCGAAACGGTCATGCACGTTTTGTACATTTCCGAAACCGACGCGCGGTACAAGAAGCTAATCAGCTGTGCAACCAAGACGGATTTCGAATTTAATCTCGAAAATGATCCGGCAATTATCGATCCACTAATCGATATGATCCAGCAATTGACGTTCAGCCAGGGACTGTTCAGTCCCAACAGTCGCGTCCAAATGGGCGTGGCGCTAGAACATGCGTTAACCAACGCGATCGTACGCGGCAATCTGGAGATTTCTCGCAAAGAGATTCCCGTGATCAGCAAGAAGATCGTCGAAGAACGTTCCGCCCAGGAACCCTACCGGAATCGCAGCGTTTACTTTCGAGCGCTGGTGACCCCCGAAGCCGCCCGGTTTACCGTTCGAGACATGGGGCCGGGGTTTGACACCTCGACGATTCCCCCTGCTGGCGATCCTGAAAGTTTTCGCGACGGCCGTGGACGAGGGCTGGTGTTGATTCAGTCGTTCATGGACGAAGTCGAATTCGATGGCCGAGGCAACGAGTTGAAAATGGTCAAATACGCCTCCAAAGAGGAAGTGCAGTGACCCGCCTCGCCTCGAAAATTCGGACACGACCGCTCTCCATTGGAATCAAACGTCCCCGGAATTGACAAGCAAAGCTGATCGCCGGCCCCCGCAGTGACGTCCTCTGCCGCAGTGACATCCACTGCCTCAAGGACACCGCCCCGTCATACCCACGGCTGCTTCAGCACCACGCCCCAAAAAAACCAGGGATGCTTCGGTATCTCATTCGGCCCCAAAAAAAAACGGATCCTTCAGCATCACTGGCCCCAAAAATAACCATGGTTGCTTCAGCCCCCGCAAAAAAAAACAACGGATGCTCCAGCATCACTGCCCCCCCTCTCCTCGAAAATTCGGACGTGACCGCTCACCATTCGAGTCAAACATCCTCCGAATTTACGAGGAGAGGGGGCCGGGGGGTGAGGAGCAAACAGCTGTCAAATAAGCCATAGCAAATCGTTGCAGCTAAACCCCTGAGGCAAAACCAAGAACCCGTTGCAACTGCGGCATCTCGGAGCCAGCGGAACCAAACGCGTTCGCCCAAATTGGCGGAGAGACGAGAGCAAGAAAAAAAGCCAGCTTGACCGCTGGCGAAATCCACCAGATCGACGATGGTCCCGGCGACAGATATCAATCCTGTTAGCCGGGACAAATTCCCAAACTATCCCGCCGCCAGCGAAGGACGCCCCATCCGTTTCAACCAGCGGTAGTGTGACGCTAATGCCGCCCAGACCGTGCGGTGAGCCGTATAAGACAAACCAAATTCTCTGGAGGTCTGCTCAACGACCCGCGCCACCGCCGGATAGTTGACGTGGCAGATCTTCGGGAACAGGTGGTGTTCAATTTGGTGATTCAGGCTTCCGGTGAACCAGGTAATCAATCGGTTGCGGGGCGCGAAATTGACCGTCGTTTCGATTTGATGCACCGCCCAGGCATTCTCCATTCCGGAATCGGAATCAGGCATCGGAAACTCGGCTTCCTCAACACAGTGGGCCAGTTGAAATACGACGCTCAACAACAGGCCCTGGACAAAAGAGGCCACAATGAAAAACAGCAGCGCGAGATACCACGGGTGCAGTAGCATCGGGATCACAAACGCCAGCGTGACAAACAACAATTTGCCTCCGAGAAACACAACCAAGTCCCAGCCCTGCGGACGAGCAATCCGATAGTTCCCGGTTTTTCCCTCGATGAAGCTGCGGAAATCATCATGAAATTGCCATTTGAACGTGATCAGCCCGTACAGCAACCACAGGTAAAGGTGCTGTAGCCGATGAAAGCCCAGTCGACGCTGATGAGGCGAAAGTCGGCCCAGGATGCCCAGGTCGATATCACCATCGTGTTCGGTAATGTTGGTAAACGTATGGTGGATCGTGTTATGGTTCTTCTTCCAGTAATAGGAACTGCCCCCCATCATGTCCAATGCCATCGCCATCAGGTTGTTGATCCATTTGCGACTGGAATAGGCAGCATGGGCACCGTCGTGTTGAATATTAAACCCGATACAGGCTAACGATCCGCCAAGTGAAACCGACAACAACAATGCTTGCCACCATGTCGATGCCCAACAAACCAGGAGCACGTAGGAAGCCACGAACCAACCGAAAATGATCGCAGTTTTCAGATACATGCCGACGCAATCGCGTCTTCGACGCCCCGTGCCGTCAAACAAGTCATCAACCCGCTGTCGGAGTACTTTCAAAAACGCGTCGTTGGACGCAAACTTCAACCGGATTTCCGGCTGTTGTTGCCCAATCGACCGGGCCACACCACCGGATCTCGTGTCGGTCCGTAAAACCTGTTCGCTATTGCGCATTCACCGAGCCCTGAAACATTCCGCTATCCCTCCCAACGTCGGCAGTCAAACGAGAATACACCTGTTGCCCGCTGAGAACTGCCGCCAGAATACCCGAAATTCCGTTGAACCGACAGAACACAAGCCGAACATCCCAGGGCCCCAGATCCGGACTGCCGCATGATGGGTGCTGCGAAAATTGCTAGAATCTGCTTCGTTGGCCGGTCGACTCGATTAGTTCCGTCGTCCTTCGAATGTTCCCTGCCCGTCGAAACGTCCAACCGCGACGGACCACCAGATGCCAAGGTTCGCCAAATTACGATGGTTAGGCTTGTTTTCAGTCGTAAACATTCAATCCGACTACGATGGTTAGGCGTTTTTAGTCGTAGACATTCAATCCGACGCGACCCCGGAACCTCGACAGAGCGCTCATGAAAAACCTCGCCATCGCGCTGATTGCACTCGGGCTGGCCATGGGTGTCACTATCCCCAAGCTCTACAAAATGTCTCAGATCCGGGGCTGGGTTTCGGGTGCCAAGGTAACGCAGAAAGCCATCACACAGAAATGGCACCAGACCCCTGCAGAACATCCCGAAGGCCGTGACGTTTACTGGATTGCATGGACAGCCGAAAAGATCCGTAGCGTGGGCAACCATCGCATGAACGTCCCCCCCGAACTCTGGAACCGACTCAACGTAGGCGATCAGATCGAGGGCATCCGGCTCCATGGCGATCCGCGGCTTTACCTACGGGAAGGCATCTTTGCCTCGGATGGTAATTTTGCAGTTGACGTGATCCTGCTGATCGTCGAAATCGGCGTTGCGGCTACCATGATCGCCAGTCTATTTCGACGTCGCAATCGGGCAACGAAAATACCGCGGCCCGCGCCGCATTGGGAGCGTTAATCGGGTTGGACAGGTCGGGAAGCCGATCCTACGAATCTCTGGCTGCCCTACTCGAGCCTAACGAACCAGCGGCGAACTCGATTCGTGCCAGATGTCTTCATTTCCGGAAATGTCGATCGGAGCAACGAAGTTGGGCGAGATATAAACCAACTCGTTCCGCAACCGTTGTTCCTGTTTCTGGTCGGACACGACTGCGGACAGTTCGTACTCCAGCTCAGGATCGTATTCATCCGTCTCCAACTGGCTGGTCGGCGATAGATTCACGTATTCGACGGGAATCGTGTCTGGTGAAACGTAATCCGTTGTTTCCGTTTTCGCGGTCTGCACGACCGGAGCGGGCAAGCTGGCCTTTGGCTCCAGGTAGCCCTCGCCGTCGTATTCGATTGGAATCGCATTCGATTCGAACACGTCCTCGTGGCGAGGAAGAATCCTCACATCGGCACCGAGTGAATAGAACATGTCTCGCATGTGCTCGTGACAGGTAAACATCAGAATCTGGTAGCCGTTGCGCGCGAAATCCACGAGCACCTCCGCCGCACAGCGGGCTCGATTGCCGTCGAAATTAACCAACACATCGTCCAGCACCATTGGGATCAAGGCACCGCGACGGGCATACGCGCCCACCAACGCCATCCTCAGGCTCAAATAGACGGCTTCACGTGTACCACGACTGAGTTTATCCACCGAGATTGTTTCGTCGTTGGCATTGTCAACCAGCAACTCTTCGCCGACCAACCGAGTCCAGATCCGCACGTATTTTCCTTCGGTCAGTCGTTCGAGATAACCCGAGGCTTCCTTCAACGTTTCCGGCTGCCTTTTTGTCTCGTACGATTCGCGGATCATCTCCAGCATCTGCGTGCTGGCCGCCAGGACCTGCCAGTCCTTCTGCAATTGGCTGATCTCCGCCTCGACCGCATTGAGTTCCAGGTTGGCGACATCCAGGCGAGCATCTTCGCCGAGGACTTTCACTTCCTGCAAAAACTCTCCCCGTTGCTGGTGCAGTTTGGATTGATGAACTTTCAGTTCTTCGATCTTCGCTTGGACTTTCTCCCACTGTTTTTCCAGACCGCCGGTCCCGTAGGTATCCAACAACTCGCGCAGCTGCTCTTCCTCGAAATGCTTCCCCAAGGCTGCCGAAATCTGCTCGGTCAAGTGGGCTCGTTTTTCAAACAGCTTTTTCCGCTCCGCGTGTTTCACCGAAAACTGACGATAGACCTCTTCGTTCTCGGCACCGACCACCGCCAGCAAACGCTGTTTCTGTCCCAGCAGTTTTTCCAGTTCCCGTTTGGCTTTGTTGAGCCGGGCGCGAAGCGATTTGTATTTGTTGGCCAACTCTTTTCTCGAATTGACGTAGCCACGCTGTTCGTTGAGTGCCCGGGTGATTTGGCCGAGTCGATCGACCAAACTTTCCTGTTCGAATTCGACACCGGTCTCATGCAGCATCGTGTCGATGCGATTATGGAGCGCCTGGAGCTCTTTATCGCGTTCGATCTTCTCTGCGTTGAATTGGTCCAGCCTCAGGTAGTAACCGGAAATTCGTTCGCTGCGATGGGTAATTTCCTTTAGTTGGTGCGGCTCCAGCTGTTCGGGCAACCCGGCCGTTCGCAAACTGGCTCGCCACTGCTCCAGTGCCACCGAGACTTCCCGCTCCTGCACCTGAATCCGGCGTTTGATATCTTCCGTGGTCGAACGAGTTGCCTGGACCCGATTTTCCAGTGGCACCAGCTCTTCCATCATCGCGAGTCGATTTTCTGCGTCCTTGAGTTCAAGATCGTAGTGCGTCACCGATGCTGGCAGCTGTTTTTCAATTTCATCGCGTTCGTGTTTTGCGCGCTTCAGTTGTTGTCGAATAATATCCATCTGATGGCGGAAATCATCCAGCTCGTCTTTCGCCATTTTCTCCCAATGGAATTTTAAAGCCATCGAGATGAACCCGGCGATCGTGCCCATGAACATGAACAGGATCCCGACTTCCTGGGCCGTCTGGCTAATCCAGTTGCCTCCGCTGATGATGTCGACGAATCCGAATCCGAGTAGTACGATCCCAAGGATGAACACGATCCCGACGATCGATAGCTTCCCGACGGGGAGTACTTGCTCATTGACAATGTCATCGATGTCACGTTCGAGGTCGTGGCGATTCCGGTTGAGCTTTTCGATTTTCTCTTCCAGCTCGATCCGTCTACGCAGACGATTGACGTAGCGGCCGGTATCTTCCAGCGTGTCCCCAGCACTTTTTTCGGCCAGGGTACTGCCCAGCCGGTCTTCGTGCTGGACCAGATCAAACTCGACTTTGTCCAGTTCCTGCTGAAATTTCTGCAACCGCTGCTTTTGGTCATCCAGCTTTCTTCCCGCTGATTCCAGACTGGCCAGTCCGCGGCTGCCAAGATCACGCACATCTTTGGCTTTGATCTTCAGCTGATTCCCCAACCCGTCGACTTCGCCTACCAAGCTGTTTTCGATCGTATCGATCTCGGTGCCCAATCTTTCCGACTGCCGCTGGAGCGACTCGATCCAGGGCATGTGTTCGGTGATCGCCTCGATCCGCGACTTCTGTGCCCAGAGACTGCGATTGATCGGCAATGACATCGCATCCCGTTTGATACTTTTCCTCTGGCTTTTGACCTGCTCGATTCGTTCGGTGACCTGAACGATGCGCGTGTTGTACTCGTCCAGTTTGTCCAACGAGATATCTCGTTCTTCTGGCAACACACCAAATGCACTGATCTGCTCAGAGACCAGTTTTCGCGACTGCCAACGGTCGCTGATCTGGGTCGCAATCTCCAGCAACCGGGATTCCCGATCTTTTTCGAGGAGGATTTTGTCAATATCCTGAATCTGATTGTTCAGATCATTGGTTTCTGCCGCCATTCGAGACCAGCGCTTCGATCGCTGTTTGAGTTCGTCAATTTCGCGGAGCAGTTTTTGGCGACGTTCGGACAGCAATTCGAACCGCGAATTCTGTTTTTTGCTGGAGCCCCAGATTTTTTCGCGACGGTTCTTCAGATCCTTCATGACATCGATCAGGGAGACACGATCGAGTCCACTGGTGAGTTTATAAAGGTGTTCCGCTGCGGCCGTACTGTTGAGCGCGCCCAGTTCCTGGATTTCGCGCAGGCCGATCGCGAACACATTGTTAAAGATCGATTCATCGATGTCCGAAATCAGGCTGTTCAGATGCGCGCGTCCATGCACCGATCCATCGTGACCGTCGGTGACAGCAAGGTCACCGATTGGATCCGAATGCCGATTCGGATCGACGTGCCGCTGGACCTCGTACGTCCCGTTGGGCGTGGTGATGTCCATCGATCCGCCGGCCAATCCGCCGTATACCGGTGGCGTGTACTTGCCCAGCCGGTCGGTTGAAAAACCAAACATCATCGATCGAATGAACTGCATCAGAGTCGTTTTGCCGGCCTCATTCTCACCGCAAAAAACGGTGATTTCATCCGAAACCGACTCAACAGACAGGCCTTTCCAAACGCCAAATCCGTCAACTTGAAGATCCGTAATTTTCACTGACCGACTCCTTGTCGCAGTTTAACAATCGTACGTATTGTGGTCGGGCCGATGCATGGAACAGCTTCGACCCCAAACGCAAGCCCATCATCAGGCAGGCAAGTCTGCGTCTTCATCCTCTTCGAGTATTTCCTTGTGCTTGGCCAGGTACTCGACTCCCACCAAAGTCGACTGGCGCAGGATCTCTTCGCGGCGAGCGGCGGTCGTCTGGGCGATTCCTGCGGTAAGTGCGCCATCCACCGTGGTCGGCATGTAATCGTGAAAGTTCAGCTTCATCGATTCATCGCTCTGGTATCGGCCGGTGGCGCGCATGAACTCACCAAGGATGGTATCTTCCTCGTACCATTCGATCGGCAAATTCTTAGGCGATTCGACTCGCACGTTGACAGACCACAGCCCGTGATCCGTGCGACCGAATTCGTCGCGCAACCACTGCAACAATTCAGCATTCCATTTTCGTCCGCGGATTCGCGGATTGAAATCGCCATCGGTGGCCAGGAACCACTTGCACAGAATCACCTGATCCGTGGTGTCCGCCATGATCTTAAGTGCGCGTTCGCCCAGTTCATTTTTGAGCTCTTCGATCCGGACGTGTTCACTGATCGTAACTTTTTGCGGCAACCATCGCACCCGATCGCACTCCACTGCCTGAACTCGAAGCTTACCAGCCGAATCGACACGGCACAAATTGAAGCTGTGAATTCCGCTTTCCTTTGGCGTCCGACCTTGCGGCGTGCCAGGATAGCAAACCAGACAACCCGGTTTCTCCAACTTGGAAGATTTGTGCCGTCCACCCAACGCCCAGTAGCGAATTCCATTGCCCGTGAGCGTCGAGGATTCGAACTCTCCATGACTGAGGGCGATATTCAGAATCCCGTCATCCGGCGCGTCAAAAATATCTGCCGTCCGACGCTTGGGGTCGTACCCACTGGCCATGATTCTCGCGACTGTCACGCCATCGCGTCGATGATCGATTTGTTCGACGATACTGGAGGAAAACGTCAACACATTGTTGGGCAACTCGATCGAACTGGGCCAACGATCGGGATGATCAACCTCTCCCGCCGCCCAATAAACGTGAATATCTTTTTCGGCAAGTCGTTCAAACTGCCCCAGCAGAAACGCCGCTGCACGAGCGTTTCCCGAATCCGAGTCGAACAGGTCTCCCGACAACAACACAAAATCGACCCGCTCGGCGATCGCGAGATCGAAGACTTTCTGAGCCGAAATGTAGGGCGCGTTGGCCAAGACCTCGATCAAGTGACTGGGCAATTCGGCCAGGCCTTTGATCGATTGATCCAGATGAAAATCGGATGAATGAATGAATTTTAGGCTTTCGGCCATCAGGAAGCTCTCCTTGCACCTGTTCCGCGTCCCCGCCGCACTGTCGCAGGCAGCTCAGCACAATTACCCAACCTCGCGAAGCTTCACGGCCGACGGACGTCATTTTCTGCCGGATTCATTGAAACAGACTCACGATTAAAAGTTAGTCTATCCCAATGTCTGACAGCAGCCTATATCAATCAAATACCGGTCACGAACAACCGCAGGACGGTTTCTGTTGCTTCCCCCCTCAGCACACGCCCGACAGAGCTGAAACGACACTTGCCAGGCCCCAATATCCCAGAGTTACTGAAACGATACTTGCCAGGCCCCAATATCCCAGAGTTACTGAAACGACGCGCTCGGGGCCGAAAAACCCGATAGGGCTGACACAACTCCTGCCGGGGCTGATAAGCCCCGGTTGGATGCCCATTCGAGAACCAAGGCCCTGCGGGCCGACACAATGCTTGACGGGGCCGGACTTGGACTTGTGTCGGCCCGAAGGACCTAATCTTCCCAGCTTTAGCAAACCGGCGGTTGTCACCGCCGGCAGAAGTTGTGTCGGCCTCCGGCCTGGATCCGCATTGAAAGACAGCAACCAAAAACGCTTGCCGGAACCAACTTACGCGATCAAACGCTTAGCCCCCCAAAACGGCCGCCTTTCCCCGCTATCCCATTGAAAGCGAGCGACAAAAAACGGGGGCCTGTCCCCGAGGAGACAAAAAACGTGGGCCTGTCCCCGAGCACGAGTCCCCGCGCAGCGGAAACGCCCCAATAGCCCAAAGCTACTAAAATGACGCGCTCGGCGCCGAAAAGCCCGATAGGGCTGACACAACTCCTGCCGGGGCTGATAAGCCCCGGTTGGATGCCCATTCGAGAACCAAGGCCCTGCGGGCCGACACAATGCTTGACGGGGCCGGACTTGGACTTGTGTCGGCCCGCAGGGCCTAATCTTCCCAGCTTCGGCGAACCGGCGGTTGTCACCGCCGGCAGAAGTTGTGTCGGCCTCCGGCCTGAATCCACACCGAAAGACAGCAACCCAAAACGCTTGCCGGACCCAACTTACGCGATCAAACGCTAGCCACCCAATACGGCCACCTGTCCCCGCTGTCCCATTGAAAGCGAGCAACAAAAACGAGGGATTTTAACAAAAAACGGGGGCCTGTCCCCGAACAAAAAACGGGGGCCCATCCCCGAGCACGGGTGGTCCCCGAGAGAAAAAAACGGGGCCTGCCCGGGGAAAAAAACGGGCCTGTCCCCGGGCACGGGTGACAAAAAACGGGGGCCTGTCCCTGCGCCCCGCCAACCCACACCACAACCCACACCACAACCAAGAGACTCGCCCGAAGGGGGAGTGGTTTCTCGCGGCTTGGCCGAGTGACCCACGCCGACGCGATATTGAGGGCTAAGCCTTGGTCCGCCGGCTTCCGATGCCATTTTCCAAAACCGGCTGAAATCGGCGCTTACATATCGCAGACTTTAGAAAAAGTGATAGCATTCTAGATCCCACAGCATCAGGTCTGGAAAATATGACGGTCGAACCAACCACAGCCGAAAACCGCTTTCTGTTCATTATCTGCCAAAACGGTGCCGAAGCGGCGGCTCGGGCAGAGATCATGCAAGCCCATCCCAATCTCCGGTTGGCTTTTTCGCCGGGATTCGTGACTTTTAAGGTCGATCCTGAGCCGACGATGCCGGAAAGATTTGTCCTGAAATCAACCCTGGCACGTACTGCCGGATGGTCGATTGCGAAACTGGAAGGCAGCGACGCCACACAACTGGCCAAGCAAGCGATCGAATCGGTCGATCTGCCTTCGTTTGATCACCTCCACGTCTGGCAACGCGACCCGATGATTCCCGGCAGTAAGGGCTTCGAACCGGGCATTTCTCCTTTGGCAGAAGCCATCGGACAAGAGTTTTCCAAGCAATTAACCGAGGCTAACGGGAAACCACTTCCCACCAATCGAACTGCCAAAGCGGATCAAAAAATCTTTGATGTGATTCTCGTCGAGCCCAACCAATGGTGGATTGGGTACCATTTCGCAACTACAGTCCAAAGCCGTTGGCCAGGTGGAGTCCCTGTCTTTGACACCACGAAAGAGACGATCAGCCGAGCCTACTGGAAGGCCAAAGAGGCGCTAATGTGGTCTGGAATCACCCTCCACCCGGGTGACGTTTGTGCCGAGATTGGCAGTGCTCCCGGAGGATGTTGCGAGTTACTGCTGGAAATGGGGGCGCAGGTCATCGGCATCGACCCCGCGGAAATGGAGCCAGTGCTATTGGAAAACAAAAATTTAACGCACATTCGGCGACGCGGGCACGAGGTCAAAAAGAAAGACCTGAAGGACGTGAAATGGCTGTTCGCTGACGTCAACGTGGTACCCAAATACACGCTGGACTCGGTTTCCGAGATCATTAACAACGCGAATGTCCACGTCAAAGGCATGGTCCTGACACTGAAACTGACCGACTGGAAGCTGATCGAGGACATTCCAGCCTTGATCGAACAGGTCCGGAGTTTGGGGTTTTCAGTCGTCAAGACTCGCCAGTTGGCTTTTAACCGGCGAGAGTTTTGCCTGGTTGGCGTCAAAGACAAATTCGTGCTGCGATCCGGACGGAAAAAAACCGCTTCGGCGTAGAAATCTAGAACCAGGCTTTCTTTTCAACCAGGTAGGTTTGCACGAAATCCTGATCCGTTTTCGTGAGATAGATGATTCCCTCAATCAATCCAATCACGCTGCCGACGCCGCAGGTTACGATGGTGATCCCGATCCGGATCAATCCACCGGTTGTGTCTCCCAGAATGAAACGGTGCACGCCCAATCCACCTAACAGAATGCCACAAATGCCTGCAGCAATTTTCTTTTCAGCGCCGGGAATTTGCTCTGCCATGACGTCTCCTAAAGAATGACTCAACCAAGAATGATGATTTCAGGACGTCAGTATCATAAATTGAGCGGCCGAATCAAGCCTTGCGGGGTGGTAGAATCTATTTTTTCTTACCTCGACCTGCGGTCAAATCCTATTCTTCTTCCTGTTCCACACTGCGAATTGCCGCAAGAAACGACTTGCAGGACGGCATTCGCTTTTCCGGATCCGGAATCAGGCATTTGTGGATCGCGTCGGCCAAGCGGTGGTCCAGATTCGGGCGATGCTCGCGGATTTCCGTCGGAGGATTGGTATCGTGGGCCAGCGGCTTTGCCCGTTGTGTCTGTCGAACTCCACGGATGTTCAAACGTCAACAGTCGGTAGACCGTGACGCCAAAGGAAAATATATCGAGACGCTCATTGGTCTCACGCCGACGGACAATTTCAGGAGCCATGTATTGAGGCGTCCCCGTCCGATTGCCCGGCATGCGATAGGGGCGTTCGTTGGGCACGGTCAACCCGAAGTCAATCATCTTCAACCAAGCGTGGTCACGAGAGCAAATAAAGTTCCTTGGGCAAATATCGCGGTGGATAAAACCCTGATCATGGACCGCTTGAATCGACTCGGCCATTTCACGGATCAGCTTCATTCGATCGGGAAAGACGGACGCATCGCGCTGGCGGATCACCGAGTCCAGCCCGGGACCATCGACATACTCCATCAGAATGTATTCTTCGTTGTTCGTCGTGTAACCGTATTCGAAAGTCTTCACAATTTGCGGATGGTCCATCCGCATTGCGATCTCTCCTTCGTGCGGTTTGTTTAGCCCTTTGAATCTCGCGTTGAAATACGCGGTTTTCTCCGCATCGAGAAATTTGATCCCGTAGAGATCGCCGGTGCCGATTTCCTTGGCGACCTGAAATCTTGACATCGTTCCGGTAAACGCATGTCGGTCAAGCCGAAAGCGGGTTGCCACGTCCAACTTTGCGGTTTTGCGAGCGTATTTGTTCTTATCGCTGGATCGGCCCAAGAACTTGTCAAGAATTCCCATGTTGCTGATGGCTTCAGATAGGCCGAGAGAAAGCAATGATCGAAAACGATGTGTGAGCGTAGTCTCCCGTAAGAAGCCAGCCCATACCGAATTATACACTACCGAAAAAAAAGACCAGTTCGCGGAAGCCATTCAAACGCGAATTGCCTGAGATTCACTGAAGATTCGCCAGTTATTTGCCGCAATAGTCGATCGTCCGGGCAATCTCGGATTTCAGTTTTGCGCGATGAACAATTCGATCGATGAAACCGTGCTTCAACAGGAACTCACTGGTTTGAAATCCTTCCGGCAGCTCGATCCGAATCGTTGCTTTAATCGTGCGTGGGCCGGCAAAACCGATTAGGGCTTTGGGTTCGGCAAACACGACATCCCCCAACGAAGCAAAACTGGCCGCTACCCCGCCCATGGTCGGATTGGTCAACACGGAAATAAACAAACCGCCCCGTTTGTCGAACCGAGCCAACGCCGCTGAGACTTTCGCCATTTGCATCAGGGAAAAAATTCCTTCGTGCATCCGGGCGCCACCCCCGGATCCGCTGATGATAATCAGTGGCAAGTCCTGTGCGGTTGCGTTTTCGATCAATCGCGTCAGTCGCTCGCCGACCACCGAACCCATACTTCCCATGATGAATTGGGAATCCGTGATCCCGATGGCCACCCGCCGTGCCCGAATCATTCCCGTGCCCGTAATCGCGGCATCTGACAAGCCTGTTTTTTTCTGTTCCGCGATCAAACGATCGGGATAAGCGCGTGTATCGCGGAAGGCCAGTGGGTCACCAGAAACCAGATTGCCGTCCCATTCTTCAAACGTGCCGTCGTCGAGAACCTGCTCGATTCGCTGCTTCGCCGAGACATACATGTGGTGGTCACATGACGGACAGACCCGCAAGCGTTTTTCGGCTTCCTTATTGAAGATGGGTATCTTGCAACCGGGGCATTGAATCCAAGTACCCTCCGGGATGGCCCTTTTCTTTCTTCCGGTCACGGCAGGCTGTGTTTGCGACATGGGGTTATATTCATTGGAAACCCAAGCTGCCTGTTTGAACGCCAATTGAGCCAATGGCAATCAAGCCAACCGGCGATTGGGAACGGACACGCGTTGGAGTTTTGGGTGTGGGGGCGGTATTTTCTCAGATTCCATTGTCGCATAAACCGCCGAACAAGTTCAACGGTGGAATCGGGCTTTTGGCCCGATAATCGAACTCCACCGGTTGTCCGCGACCCAAAACAACGGAGTAACCCGAATATCCGTAGACTTTGGACATTATTCTATCGCTCGCATCAGAAACCCAAACATGCTCAATCAAGCCTACGATCCCGAAGAATTCCGACAGTCGGGCCACCAAATCATCGATTTCCTGGCCGATGAACTGGCTCGGTCGCTGAATCGGGATGCCGACCAAGTGCTGCCCTGGACCGATCCGCAAACGGCTTTCACCGAAGTCGAGCAGTGGCTGGCAGATTCAGAACAGGCACGCACGGACGGTTCTTTTAGAATCCGGGAGCTTTTTGAGAAAGTCCATTCCCGCTGCATTCGCCTACACCACCCGAATTACATGGGCCATCAAATCAATCCACCCCTACCGGTGGCGGCGCTGGCAGGATTGATGAGCGATCTGCTAAACAACGGGATGGGTGTCTACGAAATGGGTATCGCGGGGACCGCGATCGAACGCTTTGTCGTCCAACAGGTGGCCCGGCAATTTGGATTCAACAGTCAATCCGATGGCGTTTTGACCTCGGGTGGAACGCTAGGGAACCTGACCGCATTGCTGGCCGCTCGCAGTGTTCAGGCGCCAGATGACGTCTGGCAAGGCGGCCATCAGTCACCGCTGGCTATCTTCACCTCCGACCAAGCCCATTACTGCGTTGACCGCGCGGCCCGCATCATGGGACTGGGCGAAGAGGGCGTGGTGTTGATTCCAACGGATGACCAATATCGCATGCGGACCGATTTGCTGTCCGAACACTGGCAACAGGCTCAATCGGCAGGCCGCCACGTCATCGCGGTCGTGGGAAGCGCCTGTTCAACGGCAACCGGATCGTTTGACAATCTGGAAGCGATTGGTCGCTTCTGTCAGCAACACAAGGTCTGGTTTCACGTCGATGGAGCTCACGGAGCTGCCGCGGCATTCTCAAGCAAATATCGGTCTTGCGTGGCCGGCATTGAGTTGGCAGACAGCGTGACCCTCGATTTCCATAAACTGCTGATGACGCCGGCCCTGGCCACCGCTGTCGTTTATCGAAACGGCGCCCACGGACGCCAGGCATTTCCGCAAAAAGCCGAATACCTGTGGGAAGAAAATACCAATCCCAGTCATCAGGAGGTCGACTGCGATCTGGCTCGCCGAACCTTTGAATGCACCAAAACAATGACGGGATTCAAGTTCTTCTCAATCCTGGCCGCCCATGGCAACGAAGTTTTTGACGCCAACGTGACTCGTCTGTTTGAATTGGCCAGCGAGTTTGCCGACCTGATTTCCGGTTCAGCGGATTTTGAACTGGCGATTCAGCCTCAATCCAACATTGTCTGTTTTCGCCATCTTCCCAACGATCCCCAGGAATCCAGCGAACATGCGATTGCCGAATTCAATCGGCGACATTCGCAAATTGCTGATCGAACGCGGCGAGTACTACATTGTGCAAACCAAGCTGAGAGGACGGCAATTCATGCGAACGACGATCGCCAATCCATTCACGACCATGGATGACATGCAAAAACTGCTCGACGAAATTCGCCGGATCGGAGCGACGTTACCAGCCACGGAATCCTGACTTGCAATATGGCCATTGGCTTCGAGCTTTATCCGACCGCGAATCCGAATTTCTTTTGCTCCACGGGCCCAATCGCCAACGTCATATTCCGATCGAGCTGGAACCGCTCGACCGCTGCGTTGACTTGATCCAACGTCAGCGATTCGTAGGCTGCTGCAATTTCGGCAACCGAGCGGAATGGCAGTTCGGTCAACCACTGGGAACCGATCGAAAACATCCGGTTTTCCGTGCGCTCGCTACCGAGCACGATCGCGGAAGCAATCTTTCGCTTGGCCAGATCAAGCTCTTTTTGAGTCACCCCGGTCCGGCGGAATTCACGCTGCACGTTCAGTAGCCGCTCCAGGTTAGCCTGGACCTGGTCCGGGGCGCAGACGAGATAAGTCATGATGGCACCGCAATCGTCGTACTCGTAAGACCCCATCCCCGCCGACTCTGCCAAACCCGAATCGAGAAATTCCCAATACAGCCGGCTGCCTCCGTCGTCACCCAGAATGGCCGTCATCACGCGCATCGCATACCGCTGTTCGTCCTGGCTGGATGTCCCCGGGGATAACTGCAAAATGTATTGCTGCGTCGATGTGGGCTGGTACATCACGTCAAAACCGAAACGATAATCGGGTTGGAGTTTTGCTCGCTCAGGCGAAAATCGTTCCCAATGGCCACAAAACCGCTCGGCATCCTCGACCAGGCGATCAAAATCAACCTTGCCGGCAGCCGCCAAGGCCATATTGGAAGGACAGTAACGCTGCTGAAAATAGGCCTGCATCTGATCGGCACTCAAACCGCCCACCGAAGCCTCCGTTCCCAACACACTTTGCCCAAGCGGATGGGAACCGAAGAAATCTGCCATGATCTTTTCGTAACCGCCGTACGGTGGCTGATCGGCATACATTTTGATTTCTTCGATGATGACCTGCTTCTCCGTTTCGAAATCATCGGTTCGCAGGGAAGGGCGCATCAGGTCGCTTAACAGTTCGACCACCTCCGACTGAAACTCCGGCAAAACGGCCGCGTGGTAGATCGTCGATTCCTCGCTGGTTCTCGCATTGCTGTTGGAACCCATCTCGTCGAGTTTCAAGTTGACCTCTTCGGCCGTCCGTTTGGGCGTCCCCTTGAACACCATGTGCTCAAGAAAATGACTGACGCCGCCGATTTCTGCGGTCTCGTCGCGCGCACCGGTTTTGACAAAAAATCCGTACGCGGCCGTGTGAGCCCGATCATTACATTCCGCCAGAATGCTTAATCCATTATCCAACTGATGTTGATCGTATTCCATCTGCTTTTAACTCCAGGGGCTGTGGGCCTAACGTGACAACATCAAAATTGCCAGGAGGATGATCGGCAAGAAATTGATTGATTGATTCGACCGTCAAGCCATTAATTTCTTGGTTGATTTCATCAAGACTGCGGACACGGCCCAGATGAAACCAATCGCCGGCAATGGAACTGGCTCGTGAACGTGAAGACTCCTGTTGCATGACCAGCGAACTCCGAATCTGGATTTTTAACCGATTCAATTCGTCCTCGCGAATTCCGTTTGGCAACTCGCGAAATTGATCGATAATTACGTCGAGTGTTTCTTGGGCCCGTTCACTGCTGGTGCCGCTATAACAGAGCACAGCGCCGCGGTCTTTGAGGGAATGACAGGTCGCGTACACGGTATAGCAAAGCCCACGCTTTTCCCGAACCTCCGTAAACAACCGGGAGCTCATGCCGCCACTCATCACGCCAATCGCACCACGATTGAGAAAGTAATTCGGTCGAGCGTAAGCCACGCCCGGGAACGCCACGGCGATGTGAGTTTGCTCACTCTGGTAGGGGATATGATGAACCCCATGCTGCGGCGGGCTGGACTCCACTTCCGTCTCCAGGCGCGGCTCCCAATCCCCGAACAACTCCTCGACGTGCGATTGAAGACTGTCCCAGTCAATTTTTCCGGCGCAGGCAATGATCAAACCGTTGGGTCGATACTGACGCTGGTAGAAACGATGTACGTCGTCCAGGGTGATCGAGGCCACCGATTCCATCGTCCCTTCGCAATGCCGGCCATCCGGGTCGCCATAATAACGATGCCGCAGCGCAAGCATCGCTTGTTGCGACAAATCATCCTCGAGCGAATTGATTTCCTGGAAACAGACCATCCGCCCGTCTTCCAGCTGACTTTCCGGGAACTGTGGTCGACGCAAGACATCGGCGTAAATCTCGAGTGCCCCATTGAGCTGAGCAGCTTGCATGGCACCGGAGAAATTTGTGTTGTAGATTGACGCCGACGAGTTGTAATCCACTCCGAGCGATTCGAGATCCTCGATAAAGCCTCGGCTGTCACGGTCTCCGCAACCACGCTGCACCATCTCGCAGACAAAATTGGCGGCCCCAATCCGGTCAGCCGGGTCAAAACGGCAACCCGCTGGGACGGCGATCGAAAACGCGGCGGACTCCAGCCACGGCATCGGTTCGGCAACCAACGTCAGACCATTGTCGAATGTTCGGTGAAAAATCTGCTGTTCCAACGCCATGGGCTCAGTTTTTGATTCGGACGGGTCGAAATCTCTCGACTCAGAGAGAATCCAGCATTCTACAATTCCAGCCGCCAAAGCGAAGGGCCGATTGTTGTTTCTCGGCAAGGAATCCGCGTGAGCCCGTGGCTTGGGAACGTTTTTTGGATTGACAGTCGCGCCGCAAACCTAAAATGGAACCGCGACATCCTGACCTTCGAATGGCTCGAAAACCAACTCTCTGTTACACCAACTCTCTCTTGCACCACCCCCTGGAGACCAGACCGTGGCCACCCCGAACCTTCATTCAATACTCGCGGAACTTGAAAACAAAGGCTCCGAACAAACCCGGAAAACCTTCGAACGGCATGGTGCGGATGTTTCGAAAATGTACGGCGTCAAAGTCGGTGATCTGAAAACCATCGCCAAGCAAATCAAAGGGCAACAGGAGCTGGCCTGTGAGCTGTACGAAACAGGCAATTCCGACGCCATGTACCTGGCCGGGATCGTCGCCGATGGCTCGCAAATGAAGAAATCGCAACTGGACAAATGGGCCAAACAAGCCAATTGGTACATGATCTCCGAATACACCGTCCCCGGAGTCGCGGCCGAAAGCCGATTCGCCCGAGAGCTTGCGTTGAAGTGGATCAAGTCAAAACAGCCCAGTGTGGCCGCCTGTGGCTGGTGCACTTACGTGGGCTACCTCGCCACCACTCCCGACGACGAGATTGACCTCGATGAAGTCGTCCGCATGCTGGAACAAGTTCAACAGCAGATCGCCCAAGCGCCCAATCGCGTCCGCTATACGATGAACGGGTTTGTGATTGCGGTCGGGACTTATGTCAAGCCACTACTGGCCAAAGCCAAAGCCGTCGCCAAGAAAATTGGCAAAGTAGATGTCGAAATGGGCAAGACGGCCTGCAAGGTTCCCTTGGCGACAGAGTACATTGCCAAGGTCGAAAAAATGGGACGGGTTGGCAAGAAACGGAAAACGATCAAGTGTTAGTGCGTTGTCAAGTTCAAAGATTCCGGCTGGCAGTCTAAGCCATTGGGTTGCTGATTCTGTCAGGGGCAAGCCCGACGGAAATCGCAAGCGGCCGGGTCATCTCCCGGCCGCCAAACGATGATCACTTATTGGCTTTGCCATCTGGCCCCCGGTCCGCGCTCTCGCCAACCGGGGCCCGATGACTTCGCTTCAACTCGGAGCTGATGACTTAATCTTCCTTGTCTTCCGACTTGCTGAAATCACCGGCCGTGACGATGACCAATTTCTCGGGAACAATCAATCGCTTCAACGCTTCGTCCACGCGGTCCTTGTTAAGCGACGAAATTTTCGCATCGCTGGTCGCCTGAAATTCCATCGTCCGTCCGGTTTTCAGGTTCGTCAGCAGTTCACCGGCCAGATTGCCATCGTTGGCTCGGCCGCCGATCCGGTTGGTCAGAAAGCTTTCCTTGGCTTTGTCGAGTTCTTCACCGGTCACGCCGCTGTCCAGCATCCGATCGACTTCTTCGGCAACCGTTTCAACGACTTTTTCGGTATTTTTAGGGTTGGAAATGCAGAACATCATGTACATTCCCCGCTCGTCTTCCGAATCGGCTTGAAACCGGGTCATGGCCGTGTAGGACAATCCGTCTTTCTTCCGGACGCGGTCAGCAATCCGTGACGACAGCGGGCCGCCGCCCATGATGTAATTGCCGATTAACATCGCTTCGTAATCAGGATCATCATCGCGAACCGGCGCCGAGATCCCGGCAATGTAAACTGCATTCGCTTTGTCGGGCGTATTGATCGTGTACCGACCCGGTTCGACGTTTGGATTCGCGGATTTTCGATACGGGCATACGGTTTTTCGGCCGTCCAACCCTCGAAGACCGACTCCAGTTTCGCCAGTGTCGCCTCATCTTCGAAGTCACCAACAACAACGATTTCGCCATGTTCGCCACCGATGTAATCCCGGTACAGCTGTTGTACCTCCTCGAGCGTCACGTCCTTTAACATCTGCAAGTTCTTCCTCGATCGTTGGCGTGTAGCGCACGTCGTCCTTGGGACGCGGATCCAGCCGTCGCGAAAATTCGACGAAGGCCAGAGAAGTCGGCTCCGAGGCCCCCGATTCGACTTGCGTGATCGTCTGACGACGAACGACTTCGAATTCTTTTTCGGTTAATGCTGGCTCGCGCAACGCCTGTTTCAGCAGATCCAACACGTCGCTCAGGTTTTCCCGTTTCGTCCGAATGTTGATACTGAGCGTTGCCGACCGAGCCTCCGATCGACAGGCTGGCTTTCAGCTCATCCAGCCGATCGCGAAATTCCTGGAAGCCCAGTTGCTTCGTGCCACGGGTCATACAATTGGGGCAGGATCTCGGCGGCTTTGGTTTTGCCTTTCAGATTATCAGGTTTCCGTAATGCAATTCACCCACGACGGTGACTTCGTCTCCGCGTGTTTCTTTCGGCAACAGTGCGTACTTGACCCCGGATTGCGAACTCGCCGGTTTTCGTGCGTCGCTGAATATTTTCTGGCGTTGCCTCGAATGCTTCACCGGCGGACATTTCTTCGCGGCCTTTGTAGTCGGCGACCATTTTTTTCAAATTCGGTCGGCCCGCAATTTCAGCTCGTTCGGCATTTTCGGTGGGCACAAACATTCCGACCGTCCGGTTGCTTTGCATCAAGTATTTTCGGGCGACGTTCTGGACGTCTTCGGCGGTGACTTTTTCCAATCGATCACGATGCAAGAAGTACAATCGCCAATCGCCATAGGACTCCCATTCACTCAAGCTGGTTGCGAAGCGTTCGGTGTTCGCAAATCCCTGCTCTCGTTGCTTGAGTAAGCGACGAACGGCGCGATCGACCTCTTCCTGAGAAACGCCTTTTTCTCCAATCGACTTCGACCTCGGAAATCAGGACCTGTTTGGCTTTCGTCCAGGTCCGCGTCCATCGGAACTTCCGCCATGGCGATCAGCATTCCGGGGTCGTGACCGATCATTTCCATCGCCATGCGCGCGTGGTGGCAAGTTTCGTTTCGACCAGTTTCTTGTAAAGCGGCCCCGATGGCTGCATGCTCAGCAATGTTGCCAACACTTCCGTGGGAGCATACTCTTCGCTGGCGGCAGACGGGAAGTGGTATCCAAGTCCGACCAGTTGAACATCGCCGGCTCGGCGCAGTGTCACCAATCGTTCACCGTCCTGCGGCGGGTTCTTCGGTGTAGGTCGATGGCAGTTCACGGCTGGGTCGTGGGAATCGAACCAAATTTGTCTTCGATCAAGCCCAGTGCCTTTTGCTCATCGAACTTGCCGGCGACCACCAACGTGATGTTATCCGGCTGATAAAACTTTCTGGTAAAACACCCGCAGATTGGTCGCCGGAACCCGCATGATGTCCGATTTGTTGCCGATCGTCGATTTGCCGTAGTTGTGCCACTGGTAAGCGGCGATCCATGACGCGTTGAAACAGGATTCGCTGCGGACTGTTTTCGCCACGTTCAAATTCGCTGCGAACAATGGTCATTTCGGCATCCAGGTGTTCCTGCTTGATCCAACTGTTGACCAGCCGATCGGCTTCCATCGAAATCGCGAATTCCAGATTGTCGTCGCTGGCCGGCAGCGTTTCAAAATAGTTGGTGCGATCGAACGACGTTGTCCCATTCATGTTCAGATACGCCGCGATCCTTCAACAATTTGGGAATATCGGGAAAGAGATCCGTGCCGCGAAACAGCATGTGCTCCAGCAAGTGCGCCATTCCCGATTCCCCGTAGCCTTCATGGCGCGAGCCGACCATGCACGGTCATGTTGACGGTGAATTGCGGTTTCGAATCGTCGGGAAACAGCAGTACCTTGACGCCGTTATCGAGTCGGTATTCGGAAATCCCCTCCACTTCCGCGATTTTTTTGGTTTGTTGTGCTTCGGCGAAACCGATCGTCAACGCACATGAGAAAAAAGCGGCAATCGAAAGCAATTTCATTGCCGCTCGAAAATTAAGTCTGTTCACCTTGGATTCCTTATCGATTCTTTTCTTTAAACTCAAAAATTTGTCGTCCCTGGCCGCGTGTCGCCGCTCCGGCACCCGGAGGTCGCGGCAAATCGCCAAGCAGTGGTAGCGGTCAAGAAGCTGACCGGAATGCCTGAATAGGGCCTTGAAACTGACCTAATTCTATCAATCGATCGTCAATCACGGAATGGGCTGACGCGATATGCGTCTCACGCGAGCGACGCCGCAAACCGGAAGTCGCCGCAGAAGCCCGCGTTTCAGCCGGCATTTCTACCGCCAGCCGTGTCGGGTTGGTTTGCAAACTAACAAAATGTGATGAGAGAATCCGGGCTCACGCGGCAACGCAATTTTTTCCGCTGCCTTTTGCTCGGTACAGCGCCTTGTCGGCTGCGGCAACCAGTTCGAGCAGATCTTGATCGACTTGCGGATAGCAGGCCACGCCGATACTGATGGTGGGACGCAAGGCGATGCCTTCTTTTTCCATCCCAGCCGCCTCAACCGCGCGGCGAATTTTCTCTGCCATTGCGACCGCCGATGAAACATCATGAGTCGGCAGGAAAGCACTGAATTCGTCGCCGCCGAATCGACAGGCATGGCCCCTGGAACCGATTTCTCGAGCAATCAGTCGCCCCGTTTCGCCGATTACATGGGCACCAAACAAATGTCCATGGGTGTCATTGATTCGCTTAACGCCGTCCATGTCCATCATCAGCAAGGCCAATGAACTGGAATTGCTGACCGCATCCTGAAGGGCAAATTCCAGCGCCTGATCAAACCGACGCTTGGACGGCAGGCCGGTCAGAGGATCGGTGCCAACCAACGTCGCGACTTCACTATGAAAATCAATATCCATCTCATCCGCCAGGGAAAACCGTAGCACGGTTTGACCGACAAAGATTTTTTCGCCGTCCTTGAGCACCCGCGGACTTTCGACTCGCATCCCATTGACCCGCGTCCCATTGGTCGACCGCAGATCGGTTAGTACGTATTCGCCATTCTCATGGGGTGTGATGATCGCATGCTGCCAGGAGACGCCAAAATCCTGGAGCGGAACCGCGCAGCCGGGATTGCGCCCCAACATGGTCGGACCTTCGATAAACTTGTGCACGCCCAAATCAGCTTGACTGCGGATCACATTCAAGAAAGCTCTTTTGGCCGGCAGGTCCGGATCCCCGCCGGGGACGTCGTCGATACGCAGCGTCCTCGCGAGATTTGGCAAGCGGGATGGGTGTTCGGGAGATTCGTTGTGATCGTCAAGTCTCATGATGCCTGAAAATTTCGCTGGAATCGTTTGACCAATTAGGTCGCGGAGTATATCACGCCCATTGCCAGACGCCACCGCAATCGGCGCGATGAGGCCCTCAATCGCGCAACCGAGCTCGTTGGTTAAACAAGAGAATTCCTTGATTCCCCAGCGATACGGCCGATTGTAAACGGTCATTCAAAGGCTCGTGGAGAATTGGCCGAAAGTCGATTGCAGATAAAATTTCCGGGCACCAGCAAACCCGCTATTGCCACAATCCGAGCGATCCTCAGTCGGTTAATTCAGTAACCCGGAACCAGCGGTTAGCGGGCGTTCGATTCGGACGATGCTTACCGGCGATCCGTTCTTTGATGGGTCCGCTGCCGTTGGGGTATTCGACGAATACGGCGGCGATCAGTTGTTCCTGGGAATTGATCCCCAGTCGCTGAAACAACTCAGCCGATCCAAGCTGGCCTCCACTCGACCAGTAGGTGCCCAATCCTGCCGCCGTCAACAGCAGCAACAGGTTTTGCACCATGGCTGCCGTCGCGGCCAGATGTTCATCGTCGATTCGCAGTTGCTGATCCGACACCGATTCGCTTCGGCCTGTTCAACCCTGGTCGCGAAACTGCGGGATCCAGTTGACCAATACGACCGATCCGCAAGCCGCCAGCATCGGAGGCAGTTTGTTGTTCGGCTTGACGTCGTCAAACCACTGGTCAAAACAGGCTGGCGATTTTCCGACAGGTCGATGCGTGAGCAGGTACGCCCGCCAGGGTTCGGGGAGATGATCCACGTTTCGGTCATAGTGAAAAGGAGCCCAACCCGCGTCGGAAATGGCCGTTTCCACCAGTGCATCACAGGACGCGAGAATCTCGTCAGGATAAACGACTGGATCAGCGGGATCGCCCAGGACTTTTTGAGTTTCGCGTCGCCGAATGATTGCGGCGATATTCGAGCAAATTGTGCTGCCGGAATCGTTGTTCATATGATCTCGACTTCTTTGAATCGTAATGGTTGAGACGAATGGCTGGTTTCAACCGAGAATCTGCTGAGCTTGCATTTCACAGATTTCGATCGCGTCCCGACGCGAAGTTGGCGGCCAGGATTTTTGACGGCTGTCGCTTGGACAAACAATCCACAACTTCACCGATCTCGCGACCAAATGCATGAATCGGATCACCATCGGACAGTTCGGGAAACAGGACTTGGCCATCCTCGGTAAATACCTTGAGGGGACTAATCTCCGGCGGATTGGGATCGGCCAGGGCAGCAAACTCGAACTGGATCGTGGCCTTTTCCAGGTGAATCTCATAGCCATGCATGAAGGGCCGTCCCTGCTGGTTGATCACGCCCATCGTGCTGGTCACCGCAAGCGAAGGGTCTTCAAAATGAAAAATCGAATTGCAATACTCAACAACCTCTCCCCGGGTTCGTCCGCAACTACTCACCGATTGAGGCATTCCGAACAGCAGCCGAATAAAGTGAGCATCATGGACATGTAAGTCAAACAATGGACCGCCAATCACTTTGGGATCGTAGAAGCTCTTCAGCCACTGAGGATCCGAAATGACGCGTCTGAAAGGAACCGCCCAGCAGACGTCCGTAGTTGCCAGCGTCGATGGTCTCTCGTCGCGAATTGATATTCGGTAAAAAACGGCAGGACTTGTCCCACCATCATCATCCGATCGTGTTCCTGACAGGCGGATACCGCACGGTCGCAATCGGCCAGATTCAATGCCAGCGGTTTTTCACAAAACACGTGCTTGCCGGACGATGCGGCGGCGATGATCGCATCGCTGTGCAGGGCAGGTGGCAGGCAAATATCGATCAAATCCAGCCGATCGTCCGCCAGCATCTGATCGAGGGATTCGTACGGTCGCGATCCCGGACAAATCAACCACCTCGCCCGGCGGCCCGAAATTGCCTTTGATCCGGTCCAATCGCCTGCACGACGGTCGGCTTCGGGCGTGCAAACCGCGGCAACTTCCACTCCGGGAGTGTCCCGATAGGCCAGCCAGTGAATCCAGCCCATGAAACCCAACCCGACAATTCCAACTTTGATCATCTTGAAAACTCTCGCAAATGACTTGGTTCTCGAACTGCCTCGGTATCTGGCCGGGGACTTTCCCCAAAACTCATTTTGTGCAGCCTTATTTTGAACAGCGACAATCTGTTATAACAATCAAGATCACAATCGACGATCAGAGGGAGGCAAAATGCCCATCGAAATGCAGCTCGCGAAAATCATCATCAGCGAGATCAATGAAAATCAGGTGGTATTCCTGAAAGAGGTTGGCGGCGAACGGCAGTTTCCAATTCTGATCGGGATTTTCGAAGCGACCAGTATTGACCGCCGGGTCAAATCAATCGAACGCCCGCGACCGTTGACTCACGACTTGCTCGTCGGAGTCGTGGAAACCATGGGCGGGGACCTCGATAGCGTTGTGATCAGCGAGCTTAAAGAGCATACCTACTACGCGAATCTGAGAATTACGCTACGAAGGTGAGCTGATCGAAGTCGATGCACGACCTTCCGATGCGATCGCGGTGGCCGTGACCTGCGATCCACCGCTGCCGATTTACGTCGAAGAGGATGTTCTGAATGAAGCCATTCGTTCCTCTGACTGACGTTGAGTAGGTTGTGTGCCTGGTTGTTAGTGCTGCCGGAACTGCGGTCACCAATTTTTGGTAGGTCGGACTGGTGCCGTGTTGTTTTTTCTGAAGAGAGGTTTTCGCTGTTCCGGTGTCGCAGTGACCTTGTTGCCGGCCTACGCGTTGCCTACTTTTCAGGGCTGCTTGCCGGAACTGCGGTCACCAATCGTTGGTAGGCCGGACTGGTTGCGTGATGTTTTTTCTGGAGAGGGGTTTGCACTGTTCCGGTGTCGCAGTGAACTTGTTGCCGGCCTACGCGTTGGCCTACTTGTGACTTTGGCGGCCTACTCTTCAACTGACGAACGGCTTGCACGGTGCTACGCTCGGCCCAATTCTGCTTTGAGATCGCCATCGAAAACCTCGTTGGAATGGTCGATCTTGATCAATTCCGCCAGTGCCGAATTCTTGCCCCGGTACCGTTGAGAAAACAGCAATCGCCCGGAATGTACACCGCTCAGTTCAATGCTGTTTAAAAACAAACCTTCCTTCATGACCATCCGCGTTTCCTCGCGGCCCAGGTCCATGGTCAGCGTCGGCAGCAGGAATCGGTACTGAACCAACTGCCAGCCCGACTCGATCGGCTGCAAATGCAATTTCGATTTGGCGGCGAAGCTGCCAAAATTTGATTCGGGAAACACCGTCAGAACGGGCTTCTCTGGCCTGCCATAGCGAGGAATGACCATCGCTAAAACCGGATCGCCAATCATCGCCCTGAGAAAACCGACTTGACGATTGATCCACCGAAACATCAGCAGACAGATCAGGAACATCAACGCATTCAAAGCTGTCGCGACGAGGGGGCTGAATGCATAGATCGCCATCAATGCCGCACAAAATGCTTTATTGGAGAGCTCCAGTACCGCATCAATAAAGGGCAAGGGAACCAACCATACCAGGATTTCAAAAAAGAATTTGACCGAGTTAATCACGACAATATTGATGATGGCTGCCACGGCCAGCAGCAGGTCCGCGGTGACGGTAAAGATACCCATCTGCAAAACCATCGCCGTTTCACTCGGTTGTTCACCCAGCGAATCCAACCAGCCAGGCAGAAATCGAATGACCAGAATCGTGATGATGCCGGCGTAGGCTTCGATTTGATCAATCGCCTGCGCCGCAGGTTTACTGACTTTGGTAAACCGTGGCAGCGAGGTCAGCAACGTCAATCCGAGAAAGACCCAGAACACGACCGGATTGCTGAGTACCGGGTTATTGCTGATAAACGCATTGACCGGCAAGTAATCGCCCCCGAATTGCGTTATGCCGCACAAACAGGTGATTCCAAAAAACGGCGAAATGGCAATCGGAGCCAATGGGCCCAACCACTCGCTGGTTTGCAAAGTTGAGGCCAACGCTTGGGCCGACTGTTGATCGTCAATAGACAGCGGGGTCTCGGTCAAACTCCTCGGCAGTGGCACGTCCGGCAGCTGGAAAGTCGCCAACGTCGTTAGGCCCAACACGATTACCAGCAGCCGCAGAAAACAGACGGACAAAACGAACTCCCAACCCAATCCCAATGAATATCACCCAACCCGACTCGCGGAATTGCCGAGCATTAATTCCCGCGTCGGATCTGGAAACGGGGAATCACTTTCATCGGCTGAGTTCGCGTCACATCACATGGCTCGCCGTAAACCGGGTTTTCAAGTGCTTCATCGTCCGTCCATTCAACGCGCAGCGTCAATGCACCGATCCGGACTCGATCGCCTGGTTTGAGCACGGCCTTCGTGACCTTTCGCTCATCGACGTAGGTTCCGTTCATCGAACCGAGATCACGAACCGACAACGCTCCCTGAGAATCCAAAGTAAACTCGCAATGCCGTCGACTGATCGATTCATCTCCGATACAGATCTTGGCCACTGGACTGCGTCCCACGGTGACCGGGGTCGGCAATACCCAAACGGTTTGATCTGAACCGCTGGCCGGATCTTCGAGAATAAATTTGTAATTCATGGCTACCCACCCCCAAGCGCCCGGACCTGACCAAAATGGCAGGCTTTGATTAATTCCTAATCTATTAAAACCGGAGACCACAATCCACTTTTTGTCAGAAATATCTCCCGGAATTGATCGAATTGTTTGACCTGAGCGATTGGCTGAAATTTGATGCCTTTGGAACAAGAATCAGGTGGAATTCGTCATGGGCTTTGCCGCGGGCATTACAAACAGTTTGCGAAACAATCGGCAAAAAAAAACGCCCGACGAAATCGGGCGTGTTTCTTGCAATCGTGGTCGTTGGCTCATTCGCGTGGGCGAACGGCGCCGGTCAGGCCAGAGTAATCCTGGCGATCTTCGTTATGCCACAACGGCATGCCAGAGAGAACTCGTTGGCGGAGGGCTTCGATCTTCTCATCCGAACCCGCGGGAGCGTCGGTTGGTTGGAACTCGTCACCTTCGTGCGGAACGAAGTCTTCGTCGTGACCGTATTCCAGGATCGCCTCAAATACGTTCGTAATTTTCTTTTTGCCATTCGACATTAGTGTGTACCTTTACCGAGATAAAATTGTAACGGTACCGCCAAGGAGTGCGGTGATTTGGGAAACAGAGCAAAATTCGTCGGCTGATTTCAGAAGGAATTTTCGAATTTTCGCGACAAAGGGATCAATGCAGTGGGGCGAGTTAAAGCTTAACCGTCGCGACGTTGCCTAACGAACGAAGTCATTATTGACGAGGTAAAGGCAAAGTCAAGAAAATTGTTTGGATAAATTAACGAAATTCAAATGTCATCCGCCGAGCGAAATACGGTAACTTCGCAGGTCGTACCGCGTGGTTTTAAAATGGATAACAACCGGGTTAAAATATTTTCCTTAAAGCCGATTCGCAATCCTTTAAATCACGGTTAGTGGACGATCGCTCAGTGAGTTTGTTAACTGCTCCGGGTTGGCGAAGTAAACCCGATTACAAACGAAGCCCGTTTTTTTCCGGCAAAAATCGTTGCGGCCGGCTGGAGATAACTGAACGCGATTCCAACGATTACATAAACTTATCAAGTTCACCCAACCTGGCGACGAGAATCCCTGGATGATCAATTGGCATCAAACCACACTGCGACTGCGCCCTCTCAAGCGGGGGTTTCACCTGATCACCCGCGACGTTTTGGCACAGCTGCCGGAAATTGGACAGTTTGAGATGGGGTTTCTTCAAGTGTTTATTCAGCACACCTCTGCTTCGTTGACCCTCAACGAAAACGCTGACCCGGACGTTCGTGCCGACATGGAAACGGCGGCGAATCAGCTCTGCCCCGAATCTTCGCCATTTGTCCATACCTGCGAAGGTCCCGACGACATGCCGGCCCACGTCAAATCATCCCTGTTCGGATGCCAAGTGATGATCCCGATTCGCAACGGGGCGTTGGCCTTGGGAATTTGGCAAGGCATCTATCTCTGTGAACATCGAGATCGTGGCGGCTCCAGAAATCTGGTCCTGACGATCATGGGAAAAAGAACTGAATAACGGTTGTTTGTCGAACGGAAAGCGGTCCATGAATCAACGATCTGAGGAACCCAAACGCAAACGACCGGGATTCTATGTCCCAGACTTGGAGGCAATAGGTTACCGCCGTGGCTTTTCTGCGACCGCATTTTTGCTGGGACTGGGAGGTGCGGCCATCGGTGCCACGTTGGGATATCTGATCTATGTCTGGGTGTTAAGGAATTTCGGACTGGATGGGCTTTGCATTCCCGGTGCAATGCTGGGGCTGGGGTTTGGGCTGGCCGCCCGCCGTCCGCATCCTGCCCACGGTATTGTCTGCGGGATCCTGGCCCTGGGATTGGGAGTCGTCACCGAGTGGCTGAATGCCCCGTTTGTCGCCGATGACTCGTTTGGTTTTTTCTTGAAGAACCTGAACCATCTTTCCGTCGTGACCTGGATCATGATTTTGCTGGGTTGCTTTTTGGCATATTCAATCGGACAGGGACGTCGCTAAGATGCTGAATCCAGAATCGCCTAACGCATGAAAACGGAGTCAATCATCGCCGCGACAGACTTGCTCGCCAACAACGCGATCCGCGTGGTCGACGCTCGGACACATAATTTGAAGCAGGTTTCGATCGACATCCCCCACGGACAACTCGTCGTGATCACGGGGCCCAGCGGCAGCGGAAAAAGCTCGCTGGCGATCAATACGATCTTTGCCGAAGGCCAACGCCAATACATCGACAGCCTTTCCATTTTCTCCCGGCAGCTGTTTAAACAATTGCCCCAGGCCGATGTTGAGCAAATCGAGGGACTGCCGCCAACTCTCTGCCTGGACCAACATCATGGCGTTACCAATCGCCGAAGTACGGTTGGCACGATCACGGAAATCTACGATTTCGTCAGACTGCTGATGGCACGTGTCGGCAGAATCCACTGCTACGGCTGCGGTCAGCCAATTGTCCAGCAAACACCGCAACAAATTCGTGATGCGCTCGTTGAACTCCCCGAGAATACGAAACTGATGGTGATTGCGCCCGTCGTCGAACACGCGGCTGGCGATCACAAAGTCACCTTACGAGGCATTCGACGAGAGCGATTGGTCCGCGTGCGGATCGATGGCGAGATCCTTGACATCGACCAGACGCCAGAATTGAATCCGAATCACAAACATTCTATCGACGCCATCACGGATCGAATCATTGTTCGTGAGGGTGTCGATGCGAGGTTACTCGAGGCGATCGAATTTGCGGCGAGGCTGGGCCATGGCAAGGTAACCGTCTGCAGCTTGCCGCCGGATGGGAATTCCGGTCACTGGCAGGAACAGACATTCAGTACCGTTTACGCCTGCCCACATTGCAATATCCATTACAGCGAAGTTCAACCGAGAACGTTCAGTTTTAACAGTCCCCACGGTGCCTGTGGCACCTGCCAGGGCTTGGGTGAAATCACCGAATTTGATCCCGCGCTCGTCATCCCGGATCGTTCGCAAACGATTGAGTCCGGGGTCGTTCCATGGATGTCCTTGTCAAAGACTGCCCGAAGAAAACGCATCGCCGAGTTAGCCCCACTGCTGGACCATCTCGGTTGTGACAGGTCCAGTCCGATGCAACAACTGGCTGCCGAGACATGGGAAAAACTCCTCTATAATCGGGAAAAATCGCGCCCAGGATTAATGGTGCTGCTGGAAAAAGAGCTGGCGACGACGGTCGATGATGAGCGGGTCGACGAACTGTATGATTTCCAGGCAGCGGTCGTTTGTTCGGCATGTCATGGGTGTCGCTTGAACAAACCGGCAATGTCCGTCTTCTTCGCGGATCGCCACATCGGCCAAATCGTTGACCTACCCATCCGCCAGGCGATTCAGTTTTTCCAAGCCGCCGAACTGGATGCCGATTCGGCGATCATCGCCGCACCGTTACTGACAGAAATCATTCATCGTTTGAAATTCCTGCAACAAGTCGGCGTGGGCTACCTGACGCTAGGTCGCGGAGCCAATACACTCAGCGGCGGCGAACATCAAAGGGTTCGTCTGGCGACCTCGATCGGTTCGGGCTTGACGAGCGTCTGCTATGTGCTGGATGAGCCGTCGATCGGACTGCACCAACGAGACAATGATCGGCTGATTGAAGCAATTCGCGATTTGCAACGCGCGGGCAACTCGGTCCTGCTGGTAGAGCACGATGAAGCTACGATTCGGGCGGCCGACTATCTGATCGATATGGGGCCAGCCGCTGGCATCCACGGCGGCGAAGTTGTCGCCCAAGGGTCGCTCGATCAAATCATGGCGAAACAGACTTTAACAGCAGATTACCTGTCTGGTGCCGGCAAATCGAAACGCCGACTGTCCGTCGCCAGCCAAAAACTGGCCATCAAATCTCCATTCGCGGGGCGGTCGGTCGAAATTTAAAAACGATTGATGTCGATATCCCGCTGGGAATTCTGGTCTGCGTCACTGGCGTCAGCGGTAGTGGCAAAAGCACATTGGTCAATCAAACTTTAGCGCCCGCGATTCTGCGCGAGTTGGACCGGGTCGCCCCCAAACCGCAGCCCTTGAAAGCCATCGCAGGCCTGGGAAAAATTGATCAGTTGCTGATGGTCGACCAAAAACCGATCGGTCGATCAACTCGTGGCTGTCCAGCAACGGTGACCGGGGTCTTTGATTCAATCCGAAGACTATTCGCTGCGACCAGGTCAGCCAAACAACTCGGTTTCGGCATTTCGCGTTTCAGCTTCAATTCCAAATCAGGCTGGTGTCCCGATTGTCGAGGACACGGTGTCAAACGGGTTGAGATGAACTTCATGCCAGATTTTTTTGTCTCCTGCGAGACCTGCGACGGCCGACGGTTCAATCTGCAAACCCTGCAAGTCAAATTTAATGGCCTGTCGATTTCGGATGTACTCCAGCTTTCGATCGAGCAGGCAGGCAACTTTTTTGACGGGATCGAAACGATTGCGCGTCCGATGCAGTGCCTGATCGATGTGGGACTCGGTCACCTGAAACTTGGCCAAGCAACCGTCACGCTGTCTGGCGGAGAATCCCAACGCCTGAAACTTGCCGCAGAACTCTCGCGAACCGGAGTCGCCGGACGCGAGGAAGGTCATCAGCTGTACATTCTCGACGAACCGACCACCGGTCTCCATTTTGAAGACATCCGCGTGCTGTTATTGGCGCTGAATCGGTTGGTCGATCTCGGAAACTCGATGATCGTGATCGAACACAACCTCGACGTGATCCGGTGTGCCGACTGGATTATTGATCTCGGGCCCGACGGTGGCGAAGAGGGAGGCGAAGTCGTCGCAACCGGAACTCCTGAGGATGTCGCCAAGGTACGTTCGTCTTTCACCGGACAGTACCTGGCCGATCTGCTTTGATCCCGCTCCCTCAACGGGTAATGCTACCGGCGGACTGCAAAACCTCCCGAAATTACTTCACATGTTCCGGAATCCCCAGCAACTTTGGATCGGTTGTGTTCGTACCCTCAATCTCGGGAATCGGACGAAAATCGAACCAGCGATCGAGCAACAAAGTTTTTTCGCTCGGCACCAGGACTCGACCGTTGAGATTGTAAAGCGATCCCATCCACAGCTCCGATTCTGTCGAGATGCGCTGGTCCACGATCGCGATGCGGTAGGGAATTCCGTAATGAACTCGACCGCGATGCCCTTCGAACTCATGGGCTCCGTGGAAAACGTAAATCATGCCTTCGGCAACTCCACCGTTCCAGCTGGCAGGCAGACCAAGTGAAATTCGAGTTTCCCAGCGCTGACCCGGCTCGCTGGTCGTCAACAACTGATCACCAGGCTGCAACTCGGTCGCGTTGTCTGCGTCGGTCGACGTTGATTTCACCGTCGCCGCAGCGGACTGTGTGTCTTTGGGGAAATGCCGGACATAGGTCGAATTCATCACGTACTCGCTGAACAGGGACTCCGTTGTTCCCGCGGCACGATTGATGGCAAATGTGATAAACAATTCATCCGCTAAGACCTGGTCGTCCCACCGGTAGCGATTGCCTGCCGCATCGGTCACCCAGACTTCCAAACAGGCCGTTCGGTAGAATCCGCCATTAAACAGCTCAGCACCGCGCTCGTCATTGCCACGGTAGTAAACGCCCCCCAGCCGTTTGGGATGCATCGGATACGGGGGAATCGTCAAATTCTCAGGATCCAGCGAGACCTCATAAGTTGCTGTTTGCTGGTTCAGTTTCTGTACGAGCTGGGCATTCTCTTCCAACAACTCGCTGACTCTTCCGTTTTGATAGGTGATCCAGCCAGCGCCGATTAAGGAAACCATGACTCCCAGCTGCAAGAAAAAACGAGCGAATCTCGGATCGCGGCTGGAGCCTGAGCTACCATCATCGCCAACCCTTCGACGTTTTCGAACACCGTAGAACAGCATCAAGATCAACCAGAGTCCCCCGATTCCCGCGATCCACGGCAGATAACGGAACCGCGGTTGCTGCAACTGCGATTCCAGCCGAAACCAGAACTCGCCTAGCGAGTCAATCGAACGTTTCCTCGCTGCTGATTTTTTCGCCGCCCCCGTCCAGCTCGCTCCCTGGACGATCCAGTTACGAATCAGATCGATTTCCGGCTGACTCAACGCCGGCCCCTGTTTGGGCATCCGGTATCCATCTTCCTCGGAAACAATCCGCCGCAAGAGTTCGCTGTCCTCGACCGTCGAACCGAGGATTGGATTACCCGTGTGTCCTCCGCGAGCCATCGCGATTTTCGAATCCAAACGCAAATCGCCATCGGCCTGATCACCGGAATGGCACTCGAAGCAATGTCGCTCAAAAATTGGACGGATCGAACTCTCAAAATCGACCGTCCGGTCGATCGGCGGTTGAGCCTGGATCGCAGTCGCCATTTCGCAGAACGACCAGCAAGAAATCCCGACTGCCAACGCAAATCGAGTTGCTAATTGAAATGCAAATTGAGTTGCAAATTGACAGCGCGACATCGAAAAAGTCGAAATCATTCAAGCGGGCCAGGCGGATGTGTCGTAGAAACTCGTTTGAGTTGTTGTCATACTGTGGGCGAACCAGCAAGCCCCAGATTAACCAAGGTAAAAATTTTATGCCAGCGGAAGTTCGATCAGCGACATTTGACGATGCGGAGTCCATTGCCCGTTTTCAAGTCCTGATGGCAAAGGAAACCGAAGACAAGACACTCGACCCCGACGTCGTGCTGATCGCGGTCAGGGCTGTGTTTGACGATCCGCAAAAAGGCTTTTATCTGGTCGGGGAAGTGGCAGGAACCGTGATCAGCAGCCTGATGATCACTTTTGAGTGGTCGGACTGGCGAAATACCAATATCTGGTACCTGCAATCGGTGTTTGTCGAGCCCGCACACCGTGGACAAGGCGTCTTCAAACAGATGTATCAAACCGTGGTCGAGCGGGCCCGTGAAAATAACGTTCAGCACCTGCGGCTGTATGTAGAAACGGATAACCAAGCAGCGCAACAGGTGTATCAAACACTGGGAATGAAGCGGATGCCCTATTTTATGTACGACGTGAAAATTGGAGAAAACGGAAGCTGACAGGCCGGCCCCCTGCGCAACGACGGAAACCCGTCGCTCCCACTGCTCGGGACGGGAATCCGTTGTTCCCACTGCTCGGCCGTTCCCCTCGTTACGTCCGGTCCTGTTTGACCACCCATTGAAACCGAACGGTCAACAGAATCGCAGCGACGGCCAGTCCCAGGGTCATCCCCAGCCACAGGCCGTTGCCTTTCAGTCCCACCACGAAACATAGCACGTAACCGCTGATCATCCCAACTCCCCAATACGAGATCAACGTCAGCACCATCGCGGCATGCGTGTCTTTCAGGCCTCGGAGCGAACCGGACGCAGCGACTTGCAGCCCGTCCACGATCTGAAACAAGGCCGCGATCGCCAGGAAGCTGGTGGCGAATTGGATGACTTCTGCGTTCTCCGACGCCGTCGTGTCGATGTAGAGTCCGATGATCCAAGTCGGCAGCAACCAAAATACCAGCCCGCTGACTGCCATCACGGCAATGCACACGATCATCCCGGCGTGACCCGCGACTTCCGCATTCCGTGGACTTTTCCTGCCGATCGCCTGCCCGACTCGGACCGACGTTGCGATCGCCAATCCCAATGGGATCATGAAGGAAATCGAAGCCGACTGAAGTGCAATCTGGTGCGCGGCCAACTCGTGTTTTCCAATCGTCCCCATCGCGATAGCCGCCGCACTGAACATGCTTGCCTCAAAACCGAGCGTCATCCCGATTGGTCCGCCGACCCGCACCAGCTCGCGCATCATCTGCGGGTCCGGTGACCGAATTCCCCGGATGACGTGGGACTGACGGTATCGAAAATGGATGAACGTGGCAAACATCACGAACACGCTCGCGTACACCAGGCTGCTGGCGTACCCGGTACCAACCAACCCCAAGGCGGGGAATCCCAAGTACCCGAACATCAAGATGTAGTTGAAGATCACATTCAAAAACACCCCCACAAAACTGATTAACATGATCGGTCGCGTGTTCGAGTTGCCCTCGAGGAAGCCCCGCAAGCCCATCACCCAGAGCGCAGGCAGCAAGCCCCAGGAAATGGCCCTCAGATAATCGCTGCTGTCACGTGCCGTATCCGGACTCTGGCCGAGCAGAATCAAAATCGGATAAGCATTCCAATACAGGATGAAAGCCGGCAGAAACAAAATCACGCCCATCCACAGACCCTGCCGGGCCGCCCTGGCAGCGGTTTGCTGATCGTTGGCCCCAATCGCTTGCGAAACAATCGGGCTGACTCCGAGCACCACACCGGACAAAACGATCAGCACAAAATGAAACACGGTGCTCCCGATCGCGATCCCGGCCAGTTCCTCGTTGCCGAGTTTGCCGACCATCAGGGTATCCACAAACGAGATCGTATTCTGTGCCAACTGCGCAAGGACCAACGGCAAGGCCAATTTCGTCAGTTCAACAAATTCCTTGCGATACAAAACAGTTCATCCGGGGCAGCTGGGGCGGGTCGGCAACGAAGCAGTCAGCGGGCGTCAATGTTAGACGACGCGGACGGTTGTCGACAGGGAGGCCTTGGGCAGGTTGAATGATCGAATGGCCGGGCAACGTTCACAACCGCAACTGGGTTGGTTTCGAAAGACAACTTGCCGATCGTGTTCCTGTTCCGGTTTCTCGCCTGCTTTTTTCCTTGCATTGTTCGAGACCGACTATTTTCCGACAATCAATTTCAGTTTCGAGGTCATGCTTTCGACCAATTCCGATTGCTGCCGATACAGGTTCGTCGTTTCTGCCAGGTCCTTGGAGAGATCGTAAAGCTGACCGGCGGGGTCGCCGGCACCGGGCACGACTTTTTTCGGCTGCGAGAACCCGCCCGAGCCAAGCCCGGTAATTAGCTTCCATTTACCGACACGGATCATTTTCATGCCATTACCTGCCGCGATCACCAATTCGTTACGCAGATTATTTGCTGCCGACGGATTCCCCAGCAATACCGGCAAAAAACTGACACTGTCGGGCCCCGCAGAGGAAGGGATTTCCACATCCAGCAACGCGGCAAAGGTACGCAGCAGATCCGTAAAGCAAATCAACTGATCGGACGTCGAGCCCGGTTGGACTTTGCCGGGCCAACGCACGATAAACGGCATGCGATGCCCAGCCTCCCAAGCGTCGGCCTTCATGCCGCGCAGCCCTCCCGAGGAATCGTGACCCAAGCGTTTGACATCGTCGTCGTACCAGACCGGTCCGTTGTCGGAGGTAAAAATCACCAAGGTGTCGTCCGCGATTCCTGCCTCGTCGATCGCCGTTAGCACTTTGCCAATCATCGCGTCAACCATCACGGCAAAATCTCCATACAGGCTGGCCTCACTGCTGCCGACGAATTCGCCCGCTGGCAACCAGGGCGTATGGGGGGCCGGATAGGCCAGGTACAGCATCAACGGTTTCGATTGGTCGGATTGGCCATAGCCACGGATCACGTCGACCGCTTCGTCCGTAAAACGGGGCAAGACGTCTTTCAATTCCAGACCGGGTGCGATGCCTCCTTCGCGCCAGAACGCCCCCTGGATCTTTGACCATCCGTCGGAGTAGTTCGCATCAATTTGGTCGGTCGGCGGTTTGACAGCGGTTCGATCACGGATGTAGAAGTAGGGCGGAATATCCGTGGAAGCCCGAATTCCAAAATAGGTTTCAAAGCCACGATCGACCGGACCACCCGGCATCGGCTGCTCGTAGCCAGCGGATTCATCGAATCCGAGATGCCACTTGCCGACCATTGCGGTTTGATATCCGCGGCTTTTTAACAGCGACGCAATCGTTACCTGTTCATCGCGGATCGTCGGCTGTTTTCGCCAGGCTCCCGGGTCTGCCCGAAACGGATACTCACCCGTCATCAATCCGTACCGGGACAAATGGCACAGCGGACCGGGTGCATGAGCATCGGTAAACCGCATCCCGTCCCGTGCCAACGCATCAATATTGGGTGTGGAAATTTTGGAATCCGAGTTGTAACAACCCGGGTCGCCGTATCCCATGTCATCCACCATGATCAGGACAATATTGGGACTTGTGGCGTCTTCGGCGATTGCAGCCTGAGCGTATCCCTGAAACAGCCCAACCAGCAAAACGACCAACACCGTCGATTTCGATTTCACCTTCGGCTCCCAAAAAATGAATTGATTCCGCCTCTTCGCGACTTCGTCACGACCGAATTGTTGCCCAGATCATGCGCAGCGACCAGCCGCCGTGATCCTCGAACCGCACTTGGTTGGTTGCCTGAATCGGATAAACTGGACCGCTCAAACGGTGAATCAATTGATTATTGGAAAACAGGTACCCAGATCGTGCGGCAAATTTATCTAGATTATAACGCGACGACCCCGATTGCTCCGAGCGTTCTCGAAGCCATGAATCCGTTTCTGTCAGGGCATTACGGAAATCCGTCGAGTGCCCACAGCCTCGGCCGGGCGGCCAAGGAAGCGATCGAGGACGCAAGGGTCAAAGTTGCCAACTTGTTGGGCTGCGATTTGGAAGAAGTGATTTTTACTTCTGGCGGTACCGAAAGCAACAACCTGGCAATCAAAGGGGTGATGATGCGTCGCCAGCGGGAGCAGGGCGGTCACATGGTCATTTCCGCCGTCGAACATCCGGCTGTCTCAGCACCGGCGAAATTTCTCGAATCGCTGGGAGTCGAGGTGACCGTCGTTGGCTGTGATCGCAACGGCTTCGTTCAGCCCGCCGACGTCGAAGCTGCCTTGCAGCCCAACACGCGACTGGTCAGCATCATGCATGCCAACAACGAGGTTGGTACGATCCAGCCAATCCGCAAGATCGCCGAAATTTGCCATGACCGCAATATTTTGGTGCACACAGACGCCTCCCAAACGGTTGGCAAAATCTCAACGTTTGTCGATGAACTGGACGTCGATCTGTTGGCAGTTGCGGGGCACAAGTTCTATGGGCCCAAAGGTGTGGGAGCGTTGTTTGTCCGGGATGGAATTTCACTGGAACCGGTCTTGCATGGCGCGCGCCCACGAAGGTGGCTTGCGGCCCGGGACTGAAAATACACCTTCTATTGTCGCCTTGGGCCACGCGTCTCACCTGGCTGCCAAAGGCCTGGATGATGCCAAAGTACAAATGACGAACCTGCGCGATCGACTGGCGGACCAATTGAGCGAGTCGATTTCCGGATTGGTGATCCATGGTGGCGGTGCGGACCGATTGCCGAATACACTGAGCGTCTCTTTTCCAGGCGTGAGCGGCTACGACGTCTTGCAGCGCGTGCCGGAAATCTGTGCCTCGACCGGATCAGCCTGCCACAGTGATGGCGTTTCCATGTCGGCCACCCTGACCGCGATGGGTTGCCGCCCCGAGCAGCAGCGCGGCACCGTGAGGCTGAGCCTTGGCTGGCATACGTCGCAGGAAGAGATCGACCGAGCATCCAATTTGCTGATTGATGCGTGGGAAAATCTGGCAGGGACCCCTGAACACTGAAAACTAAAAAAAAGACAGCCCGATCGGTTGATCGGGCTGTCGTAGTCTTCAGACCAGACATTCGTCCGGGTTTAGAAAGTCAGACGGCTGTCTTAGTTGCAGCAGCTAGGAGCTGCTTCGCAACCGCAGTCATCGCAGCAGCTGTTGCATCCGTGTCCACATCGCAGACCGGAGAACATGCCTCGAACACGAGACAGCATGCAGCGGATTCGACCACGAACGCGACCGTTGAACAATCGGTTTCCGCAAGCGTTTCCGCAAGCGTCGCCGCAAGGATCGCAGCAATCGTTTCCGCAAGCATCGCCACAAGCATCGCCGCATCCACTGTCAGCACATCCACCGCAAGCGGGAGCAGCACAGACGTAGACAGGAACTTGAACTTCAACGCACTTGGGAACGCAAACCGTTACCGTGTAAGGAACTTGCTTGCAAACTTTGCGGCACTTCGTAACGCACTTCATCTCGGTGACCTGACGGCAAACGCAGTAAGGAACCTGACGAGTTTTCGTTTCGCAGACCATTCGAGTCGTGCAGCAAGGAACTTGCTTGGTTTTGGTTTCGCAAACCCAGTTGGTGACGCAGTAGTTCTCAACTCGAGACTTCTGCTCGCAAACCCAACGAGTCGTGCAGTAGTTAACCGTTTTGGTGCATGGCTCGCAAACGTAACGAGTGCAGCAGTAGTTAACAACTTTGGTGCAAGGCTCACAGACGTATCGAGTACGAGTGCAAGGAACTTGCTTGCAAACCGTCTCACAGCGGTACTTCGTGCAGCAAACTTCTTTGGTTTCGCAAGTTGGAACCCAGACCTTACGGCAAACCGTACGATCGGGAGCTTTGCAGCAAACCTTGGTGCAGCAACCTGGTGTGAAAGTACGGCATCCAGTGCAAGGATCGCAAGACCATGAACCTGGTGTGCGAACTCGCTTGGTGTACGATCGGCCCGGGATTACTTCAGTTCGTGTTTCGAAGTGGCCACCGCGAACCTGAACTGTTTTGGTTTCCGTGTAAGGAACGCGAACAGTGCTGGTAACGGTCTTCATGTACGTTTCGGTAACAGGCTTACGAACGTTGTAAGTAACGGTTCGCTGCTTGTTTTCCGTAACGGCACGACGCGTGTAAGTCGTGACTTCCTTTGAGTGCATCTCTTTGACTGGGCGACGAACGGTGTAGTTGATCGTTCGCTGCTTCATCTCTTTTACAGGACGTCGAACTTGGTAGCTGACGGTCTTGTAAGTGGTTTCTTTTACCGGTCGTTGAACCTGGTAGGATTCAGTCCGGTAAGCCGTTTCGCGAACGGTTCGGGTTACGGGAACCTGAACTTGCTCGGAAACATTTTCGTAAACTGTTCGGTAACGAGTTTCTTGTCGTTGCTCGTTGACCATCTTTTTGACGGTCTTCATAACCGTGTAACCGCTGCCGTCTCCGGCAACTGCTCCTGCTGCACCAGCGCCTTGTCCCATTGCGGGAGCCATTGCGCCGACCATGTTGTAGCTTGCACCGCCACAACAACATTGGGCCCAGCTGAAGCTGGCTGACATTACGGCCGCCGCAAACGCCGCGGTGGTCAGCAGACTTCTAACCAATTTCATTGTAACTTCTCCAAAAACTGACGTTTCTAACCTGAAGGAAGGCATCTGGTCTGGTGAAACATTCACCATGCCTAAAACTCTTTTTTCGCCTCGATGACCCAGCCTCTGTCTTGCTGCTGCGATCCAATCAAGGTGAATCTCAGACCATCCTGATCTGTAGAAGAGTCCTCCTGACGATGTCACAATCGGATATTTACGAAGGCCTGGGTGAGTAAGTAAGAGTTTTTGATTGAGAAACCTCGAAAACGTGAGTCGGGTTTTCCGGTCGTAACGGTTGTTTGTTCAAAGCGATCGAAATCGAGTGTTCCGAACGTGAGATTGAAGCTGAAACACGTGGGTCGAGATCAACGGCTGGAATTGAGAAAGTCGTGCGATCGCGCAAGATCAGCCCGTGATGACGGTTGCAATCCAAATTCCCTGGATTCTGATTGATCGGGATCATTGACCCGGCCAAATTGTCCCGATTCGGCAAGCCGCCGCTGCCCGTTGGCAGGCGCTCGCGGTGATTTTGACTTGGATTCGACGCGTCCGTGGTAAAAAGTGTCGCAGGCCGTGGCAAAATGGCCGAGTTGTCTGGCAGAATCCAGCCGGGGCGGGAATTTTGCGTGCCCGATGAGTAGAATAACGAGAATTCGTAATTTCAACGGAAGTAGCCAATCAATTGAAACCGGGTAAACAACCAACCGATTCCACCGTCCCCAAGGCAGTCGTTAGCCGCCTGAGCCTGTATTTGCGCGAACTTCAGCAGCTACTGCGTGTCGGAAAGAAGACGATCAGCTCGACCAATCTCGGACGTCGACTGGGGGTCACCGACGCTCAGGTCCGCAAGGACTTTGCCTATTTTGGCCAGTTCGGCTATCCGGGGATCGGCTACCGATGCGAAGAGTTGGTACGCGAGATTCGCAAAATCCTTGGAACGGATCGACTTTGGCCCGTCGCGTTGATTGGTTGCGGTAACCTGGGACAGGCTTTACTGGGTTATCGTGGTTTCAGCAAACAAGGGTTTCGCGTGGCCGCGGCCTTCGATGTCGACCCAGAAATTGTTGGCAGTTCGTTTGAGGGGCTGGTGGTCCAGCATCTCGATGGCTTGTCACGAGTTGTCGAGCAGGATGATATCCGTTTGGCAATATTAGCCGTTCCGGCCAATGCGGCGATTCCAGCCGTGGAGGTGCTGGTTGCCGCGGGGATTACGGGAATCTTGAATTTTGCCCCGGTGACCTTGTCTGTGCCTAAAACGGTCAGCGTCGTCGGTGTCGATTTGGCGATGGAATTGGAGCAACTGGCATTTGCGGTGGTGAAAAAAGATCCGGTCTAACAAAATACTGGCCGTGCAAGTGGCTTGAACCTCGCCCTTGCGTCAACCGGGCGAAATTAAATTAGCTGCGAAATGGCGTCGCAAAACCCAAATCCACTGGCCAGCTGTGAATTGTTGGCCAGTCGCCCAAATTTGAGCTGAATCCTATTTTGCTTTAAGGGTATTTTTGGTAAAAATGGAGGCACAGGCAACATTGCCCGATGGTGTAATGGTAACACATCTGATTTTGGTTCAGACATTCTAGGTTCGAGTCCTAGTCGGGTAACTTGTTGCTTTTTCAGGCCCTGCGAGACGCTTGTTTTGCGGGGTTTTTTGTTTGGGCTTCGCTGTTCTCTGCCGATCTTGGGCGTGCCTGCGTCGTCCTGTGCGTCGTCGGGACGGTTGGCAATAACCGAATCCCTGAACGGATCCACCGCCAAAGCCTGATCGAAGTCCTGGCGGGTCGTCTGGTTGTAGTATTTCATCGCCGTTTTGATGTCGTGACCAAACCAATCAGGTATGGTTTTAGGGGTGATCTCTGGGATCGGGCAAACATCATTCCGATCTTGCCGCAAATTTTGTTGGCCGCCGATTCCTACATTGAACCGAGATAGACAGCGTGCCGTTTTCCATTGGTGAAGAATTGACACCGGAACTAATTCTTACCGTTGCATTTGGTTTTCGTTAAACTCGCTATTGTTCATTCAACTCCATGTAAGTTGGGTGGACAGCCTGTCGGATGTTCGTGCACTTGGCAGCCAATTGTTCCTACCGTTTGAGTCGGTTTTCGCAAAATTACTGTCTACCGTAATTAGTCTTCTCTTGCTACTGTCGCTACACTCTCGCGAACTTCCTTGGGAACATTTTGCCAAGCAAATAGTGTGAGGCGAGTTTCGAGCGACCGGAGGACATCCATTGCGATTTTGTTGATGCGAATCAGATCGCCTTTTGAAGCGGTACTTAATTCGCTTTCATTTCTTTCGAGCCAGCTTAAGACTTCACGGGATGGCAAGACTCCCTCATCATACTTTCAATCTCGAAGTGCCATGCGATTTTCCCTAAAGACGCTGTTCGTGACGTTGATTGCTGCATCAATCATTTTTGCAATCACTTACCAATGGCTTAGCTTTCCAAAACGGCGATTTGAGAGCGTTCAAACGTCATTAGCTGCGATTGGTGCTGGGAAAATTGAGGCAGCCGTTTTGTATGATTCGAAGCAGCAAATTGGCCCACTTTCAAAGTATCACGTAGGAAACTTACTGGAACTGCATTTTAGGGGTACGGCTGTTCAAGACACTGATCTGCGTCATGTTTCCGTTCTTGATCCAGAAAACTTGATCGACCTCACTGATACCGATATAACAGATAATGGTCTCTCGCATCTTTATGGGTTGCGAGTCAAAAAAATTGTTCTAACGGGAACGAAGACGTCCTCGGAAGGCATTACTCGACTAAAAAATAGACTAGGCTCTTTAGCGATTGTTGAATACTGATTTGGACGTACTCCCTCCCACCTAATGGTGCAACAGCGGATAACCAGGCGGTGAACGGGAGCCGCCGTTAATCTGCAAATTGAAATCATGGTCTTTTGGCGGCGGCCCCGTTACCGCAGTCGTTCGTCGGCAACGCCACCAACTCACGCACATATGAAATCAAAATCACCACCCACGACCATTGATGCGTATATCTCCTGCTTCCCCGAGGACGTGCAAGAGATCCTCCAGAGGATCCGGCGCATCATTCGCGATGCCGCGCCCGACGCCGAGGAAGCCATCAAGTACCAGATTCCGACGTTTGTGTTGGGCGGAAATCTCGTACATTTTGCTGCCTTTGCAAAGCACATCGGCTTCTATCCGACGCCGTCCGGTATCGAGCAATTCAAGGACGCTCTTTCCGCCTACAACAGCGCAAAGGGATCGGTTCAATTTCCCCTCGACTCGCCAATCCCGTACAACTTGATTAAGAGAATCGTAAAATTCAGAGTGAAAGAAAGTCGGGACAAGATGTCGTCGAAACCAAAGGGGAAGAAACGCTCTAAACCAAATTAAGGTCCGCCGACGAACAAAGCCGTGAACCGGAGCGGCGAAGTCGGGCGGATTTGCAATGGAGAATCTTTCGTCGCCGCTCGGTTACGGCGGTCGTTGAACTGGCCTGGCGGGGGTTTTTGATTGGAGCCTTTCACCGTTTGAGATGGCAGCGACACTTCAAAGCTTGTTTAAAAACTACTTCGAGGGGTTTGCGTCACGCCATCGGCTGACTCGAGATATGTGGCAAGCGGCTTGGTGCGTGACGCATTGTCGGACCGCAACGCTTGGCGGTCATGTGCATCGTTGCCCCGAAGGACACGTGCGATCAATTGCCTACAATTCTTGCAGACATCGTAGCTGCCCCCAATGTGGCTGGCTGGAACAGGAGAAATGGCTGGCCCGAATGCGGGTACGGCTGCTGTCGATACCGCATCATCACATTGTCTTTACGCTGCCCAGCCAATTGCGAGTGCCGTGGATGTTCAATCGGCGCGCGTTGGCCAACCTGCTGTTTGAAGCAGCGACCGAGAGTCTGATGGAACTCTTGAGCGATCCGAAATACCTGGCGCTCGGCCCGGGATCCTGGCTACGTTGCATACGTGGAACCAGCAGCTGATGCCTCATCTGCACCTGCACTGCATCGTCACTGCCGGTGGACTGGACCGGCAGAATCGCTGGCAACTTCCGAAGAAATCCTGCCTGCTGCCGCGGAAAGTGTTGATGATCAAGTTCCGTGGCAAGTTCAAAGCGTTACTGCGACAGGCGATTGAACAGGGCCAAGTCAGGCTTCCCGACGGCATCACGGCCCAGAAATTGATCAAGCAGATCTCAGGCACCGCTTGGAATGTCAAGATTTACCCGGCGTATCGTCATGGGTTGGGTGTGGTCAAGTACCTGGCCCGCTACCTGAAAAACGGACCGATCAAGAACTCAAGGCTGATCTCGATCGACCGTGGTCGGGTTGTTTATCGACATCGCCAATCGACTAGGAACGGGGGAGATGGCAAGCGGCAAGTGGTTGATGATTTACCCGTGGAGACGTTTCTCAAACGTTGGCTGCAACACGTTCCACCGCGACGTTTTCAAACCGTTCGTGGCTACGGACTTTATAGCGGCAACCAACACTCCCGAATTGCGGAGGCTCGAGCCGCTCTGGGAGTTGAGCCTGACTTGACCGAAGCTCCCCTGACCTGGCAGGACTGGTGCGAGCAAGCCGGGCTGACCAAGTTGACTTGTTGTCCCGTTTGCGGCAAACGGTTAGTGACCGATTTCCTCCTGGCTCCTCAGCGTGCTCCACCTCACGTCCCCGAATTGGCAACGGCTTGATGAACACGGATCCGCGACAAATCGAAATTTACCTGCAACCAACTGTACCGAAGGTCTGCGCAAACGGGCGACTTCCGAGAAAATGCCCATTCAACCCGCATGATTTCAGCTCCGCGGTGTGGTAAACTGCTAAGCAAGTGATGCCCGGCACCCTATGCCAGGCACTGTTCAACTAAGCGTTCCACCGGATTTAGCGTCAACGCTCAACAAGTGGCAAAGCTGCCGCCCGCTAAACCGGTGAACTTAAACGTTATTTGCAATGCACTCACAACTATTCGACAAGCTGCTTACCGCAATTAAACGCGACGACTGCGAGAGCGTTCAGCAATTGCTTGACACCGGGTTTGATCCAAACACTGAAGACGCGAAAGGTCGTACAGCCCTGCTACTCGCAGCCGAATATCAGAAACCGCAGATAGTGCGTCTGCTGCTTGCATCCGGTGCTAACGCAGCGCATCGCGACCACGACGGATATGATGGCGTCACAACGGCAAACTACTACGGCGAATACAGAATGGGTGCGTACACGAAAGAGTCGCAAGAGATTGTCGCAATGATTAAGAAACACCAAACTGACAATTCAGATAATCCTGACCACGGAGCGAGCAAATAACCATCGCATCGGGATAGGGGCCGGATTTCGCCGGACCCCTCCCACAACACCTAGCATGCGGGTCCGCACTAGGCGTTTCGAAACTTGGGAGCAAGCTTGCTCCAGACTTCTGATAGATTGACCAAGCCACGTTTGGCCAGATAGTCGTTGCTGATCGTGCTTTGCACACTTCGACAGCCCGACATGAACCAAGCGCCACGGGAGCAAGAACCGAATGGCACGGCTTCGTCTTTGACCAGTCCCATTGCCAAAAGTTTTCTGATCCGGGTTTGCGGCGTCCGCCATTGCTTCCAGTAACAGGAACGCAGACGACGCCGAACCCACTTGTCTAATGCGACAAAGAAACTTTTGAGCGGGACGATCGTGAAGTAACCGGCCCAGCCCCGCAAGTAATAACCCAGCTCCTTCAACCGAGTCGTCATTGATATCCCGCGCGTGCGGCGCGTGATCTCTCGGACTCGTTGCTTGAACTTGGTCACGTTCTTGGGGCTGACTCGAATTTGGCCGCCGTAGCCGGTGAAGCGGAATCCAAGGAACTCCACGCCATCGGTACTGCAAAGGCGGCTCTTCTGCTGGTTCACCACCAGCTTCAGTTTTCGAGTTAAATATCGTTCCACCGACTGGAAGACTCGTTGGGCGGACTTCTCGGTCTTGGTAAACACCAAGAAGTCATCCGCGTAACGTACAAAGCGGAGGCCACGCCGCTCAAGCTCCTTGTCGAAATCATCGAGCAGGATATTCCCGAGTAACGGTGAAAGTGGGCCGCCTTGCATCGTGCCTTCGTGCGATGGTTCCCTTTGGCGATCGACCATCACGCCTGCCCGCAAATACCGACCGATCAAACGCAGGAGGCGTTTGTCGGCAACTTTCCGCGAAACTCGAGTGAGTAACACGTCATGTTGCACGCGGTCGAAAAATTTGGACAAATCCATATCGACACAATATCGGTATCCAGAGCGGATGTGAGTTTGGATTTGCTTGACTGCTCCGTGGGCAGAGCGTTTGGGTCGAAAACCGAAACTTGATTCCGAAAAGTGCGGATCGAAGATCGGCGTCAGGACTTGCAGGATGGCTTGCTGAATCAGTCGATCCTGGACATTGGGAATGCCCAGGTGACGTTCGCTGCCGTCCGGTTTGGGGATGGACTTACGCCGAGCCGCGCCCGGTCTGTAAGTGCCATCTACCAGTTGTTGACGGATCGTCGGCCACTCGGGTCGGAAGCTTTCTTCGAACTGGTCGAGTGTGATTCCATCGGGACCGGGGGCCCCTTTGTTCGCCTTGACGTTGCGCCATGCACGTTGCATGTTGCGTTGGTCAACAATCTGTTCCATCAGATTTTCTGAGAGGTTGCTTAAGGCTGACTGCTTGATGGCCGCCGGGTCCGATTGATCTTCGCTGAGACTCTGCAGAGCACGGGCCTTTCTGTTGTCGCCACCCGGAGGGTCGGTCGAGCCAGGTTCTATGTGTTGCAGACGGTTCGAGGTCATCAATGGTTCTTCCTTAACAAGATTCGTTTGGCCCTTCCCGTTTTCGTTGGTCTCGAAAGCTCGGTACTATGGCCGCTGCTGACTTCTGCCGGGCACGAGTTGGGTTACCCCAGTCGCCCCGCCTTTCGGACAAGTCCTACTCACGGGTACGCGGGCAGTTCTCCCCAAATAAGGGACCTCTTTAAGTGAAGTTTGGGCTGTGGATTGCTCCCAACGCTTTGCTTCTCTTGAAAAGTACGTGAGTTGTCCCCGCCCAAGCTCTTCATCTACCAATCCTCCGTTTCCGATTCGGCTTCGCGTTCTCATGCACGCTCGCCTGGAGTGACCGGCCTCTATGAAGTTTCTGTACGTAGCCTGGCGGGTCTCGGCGAGAAGATGTCCAGCGACGTTTCTTTGCTGGCTTACCGATCATCTTCGCAGGCTTCCTTCCCACGGTTCGTCGCCTCCCCGCAGTTGCCCTCGCCTCGTGTTGCTTTCTTATGAACTATCCATTTGGTATCATGACTCCCATAAGAAGATCGGAACTAAACACAGGGGACTGAGAGGTTCTCCGCGAGAACTTCCGCACCCCATAAACTCACGCCCATGTTGGGCGTACATGCAACGGAGCCGGGCTTGCAAGGTTTTACGAATGGAAGCCCAACTCTCCCGGCCCGCTGATCGCGTCCGTTCTGTCGCTCAAGAAAATGGTCAACAACTTCAGGAGGAAAACGATGACTCGTATGTTTTTAATCATTGCTTTGGCGATACTTGGCATTAATGTTGCGATCGCCCAAGACAACTCGGAGTTGCCAACCTTCGCCCTTCCAATGCTGAAGGTTTCCAACATTTCTGTTCCTGACGCCGGGTTTGTACGTCACCGTTCGCGTACGCGGACAAGTTATGAAATCTTGGCAAATGCACTTCCCTCGCACATGAATAATTCGGTTTGTTCAAAAGAGATCGCCGATGGCAGGACGACGTACGACATCATTCACGATAGCAAACCACTTGCGATTACGATCGACGACGAAGAGAAACTCGAAGTCATGATGATCCGCCACTACAATCGCGACGACATCGACCAACTGAAATTGGAATATCCCGAGTTGGCCAGACAAGTTTCAGCCATTCCCAAAACTATCGACGGAAACCCGATTGTCGCACTTTCCCTCGACATCAAAGTCACCGTCACCGCGAAAAACGCAGATGAACTGAAGGCCAATCATCCTGATGTTTATTCCATATTCGCACGATACACTAAACCATCATTAGTCATTCAATCCAAGACGCTGAAGGTGATCCAAGAATCGAAATAGTCACAACGCGACAGAACAATGCCGTGAACCGAAGCGGCGAAGTCGGGCGGTCCTACAATTGAAAATCTCTCGTCGCCGCTCGGTTACGGCGGTCGTTCTGGCACGAAGTGCTCATCGTGCTCGTGCTCAGTGAAACGGTGCTCGTACTCGTAATCGAAATGGGGCAATGATGACCGAACCAATCTTCGACCACGATCGACTCGACGTCTACCGTCTCTCCATCGAATACGTTGCTTCGGGTGGATTGGAGGTTGAGGCAAGTCGCGAGCTGAAACGAAAGATTAAACGGATCGTGTCGATGTTGACTCGGATGGCGATGAAGTTTGACGGCGTCAACGAGTCGTCGGTAGAATATGCCGCAGCGATCGATTACGAGCACGAGCACCGCGATGCTGAGCACGAGCACGAAAGAGAGCCAGAACCAGGCCGTGCACCTGAGGGCGGTTTTGCAAATGGAAAATCATTCGTCCGTCCCAAGTGACGGCGATCGTTCCGTCCGGCAGAGATTGCGTTCACGCAAGAGCGCATGCTTGCGATGAAGACCGCGTGCGACCGCTGATCCACGCTAATGACCGCTGATTCTCATGATAAGCGTTCATGAGTGCATATTAGCGGTTCAACTCTCGTTGGGTGCCGTCGGGATGCCCGATGCGGTCTATACGTTGCCACTGGCGTTGGCCCTTCAGGACACAACGACTGCCTTCGTCCCTCGATGACTTGCGCAGACAATGCTGTCTCCACAGATTCAGACTTGGTATCATACATCCCGCGGAAGCGTCCTCGGCCGTCGGGGTCCTTGCCGCAACAAAGACGGAACAATCAGGATGCGCGGAAGCGGCGTTTGGCGTTCTCGCCAGTGGCAAACGTGCCCGTCGCCGCTCCGTGATCCCGGACGTTCTGGCACGAAGTGCGCTTCGTGCTCGTGCTCAGTGAAACGGTGCTCGTACTCGTAATCGAAATGGGGCAATGATGACCGAACCAATCTTCGACCACGATCGACTCGACGTCTACCGTCTCTCCATCGAATACGTTGCTTCGGGTGGATTGGAGGTGAGGCAAGTCGCGAGCTGAAACGAAAGATTAGACGGATCGTGTCGATGTTGACTCGGATGGCGATGAAGTTTGACGGCGTCAACGAGTCGTCGGTAGAATATGCCGCAGCGATCGATTACGAGCACGAGCACCGCGATGCTGAGCACGAGCACGAAAGAGAGCCAGAACCAGGCCGTGCACCTGAGGGCGGTTTTGCAAATGGAAAATCATTCGTCCGTCCCAAGTGACGGCGATCGTTATGTCGCTTGAGGAACTATGGCTGAACTTCCCCACTGCGACGAACTTTATGACCGGTTCTTCCGGCCGTGGTATTCCGAGGCTGAATTGGTATATCGCGAGTCCGAAATTACACGCCCTGACGTATATACCTGTGAGGGGCTGGCCGGGCACGAAGCTGCAGAACTTAGTCGATTTGAGCAAACCGATCAGGCTAAAATAATTGAACAAATTGCTGTGAGGATGCACGATGCAGCCACAAGTGATTTCGCAACGAGACTGGGGCACAAACTTGAAAATGGATTGGATGGAATTGATGACATTGATCGCCATTTCGATTCGGACCAAATTGCTTCTTTGATTTCCGATTCGGACGACACAGACGACGCAAACGATTATTTGATTACGTGCATTGAACTGGGATCATTGCTTGGCAACAATCTAATCGCCTTGGACTCAACACTCGAATGGTTGGCCGAAATGCCTTATTGGGAATCATCGATTTGGCATGCTCCGACAGGTACAATGATTGCTCCCGTGCATTGGGCGATCAAAAAAATGAGTGGGTACGCATGGGACGATGGGCTCGTTGGCAAATGTCACGCTGCCATTGAAGTGATCAAGCGTGCGCAAAGCGCGACATAACAATACGTTCGACCAAATTGCCGTTGGTCAGTGCGAATTGAAGCTGAGTTGAATCACGGCACTTGGTCAACTTGGTCGTTCCGTCCGGCAGAGATTGCGTTCACGCGGAACGCATGCTTGCGATGGAGACCGCGTGCGACCGCTGATCCACGCTAATGACCGCTGATTCTCCTGATTGGCGTTCATTAGTGTTTATTAGCGGTTCAAATCTCGTTGGTTGCCGTCGGGATGCCCCATGCTCGCATCTTGCGCTGCCGATATTGCGTTGGAACGATCAATCCGCGACGACATGACTTGCTTCGCGAACCGTCAATCGTCGATGCCCATGCGGTCTAGACGGCACTATGAGTACGAACTGGATCGATACGGTGGCATTTTCACGGCTGAATACTACTCGAAGGGATGGCACAAAAACGAATTTCACTATGATTCCAGATCTGGTTTGAGCAAAAATCTCGCCCGCGGGTACTGGCCGAAAGCGTCGGTGTAGTACCTGCTCCGAAGAAAAACGCGACAGGACGGCGACAAAGCTCGTGAGAAAAAGCTCGGTCGGACTGGCACCAAGCTCGCCGGGCTGCTTAATCCGTGGGGCGTGCCATTGGAAAAGCAGTTCCCGTGCTCGCCGAAAGCAACGGACTTACAAGCACAATTCGACCAGCTGAAATTCCTCCGGAGATTCGCGCCATCGTTGAGCGATCTGTTGAAGAGTTTCCCATCGCGTTGCGTGTGTCGGAGACTCATACGCCGGTTCCGACTCTGGAATTTTTTCAATTAGGCCTTTCCGTACCAGCATCGCTCGGATTTTCTGCGTGCGTACCGCACCGTGCGCTCACATGTTAAACACAGCAGGTATTGCTCTGTGGTGACTTCCAGCCCAGCATCCCGTCGCAAATGCCCCAATGCAAACCGCTCACTGATTTCATTGAGCACGGCGTTGAGATAAAACCAGTGATCTTCGGGGGGAATTGGAATAAACGGATTGGCTTGCGTTGTCTGCTTGGCCAACTCCACAATCTTCGACGAAGCCGAACGATTAAGAAAGATGTCGTCGACGTCCATCTCCAGAATGGTTCGAATTCGTAAGTAACCACCATCAATCGAGGTCAGTGAGACATTCAGACGATCCAGGAACTGGCGTTGCCTCCAGCTTGTTCGGGCACGTCGTCCCGCGAGATAGGAAGCGAAGCCGGCTACCAGGATGATCCAAATTAACTCCGGCCAATTGCCAGCAAGATAGTCTAACAGTGATTCAAATATGTCTCGCATTGACCGGCACTTTCTCTTAGTACGCGAATAACCGCCGCCTGAATGCAGTAAACAATCAGGAACTCGACGCTTGGGGAAACATTACTCCATTTAACAGATGCAACCAGCCGTTACGGGCCCGGATGTCGGTGGTGGCAAGCGTAACCTGGTCGTTCAACAACGTGCCATTGGAGTTGTCCACTGTAAACGGCAGCGAAAAAGCAGTCTGGACTTCCTCCAGGTTGGCCAAATCATCAGACAAAATGACCAGATTCGAAACATGAAATGGCAAAATATCGGGTAACTCCAGTGTTCTTCCGGGGACCGAACTGAGATGGGCGATTGATCCCGCCGGTAAGGCCGCAAACGCATGATCGAGGGGAGCGAATACCGTGATGGGTCCGTCACCGCTTAAATAAGTTATCCAACTGATGGAAATCGCATCGTCTCCCGCCCCGCCGAGGATGAATGTACGCCCTGAAACCCAAGTCTGGTAAATCCCGATCACATCGATCCCCGCTGCTCCGATCAGAGCCAAATTGTCCCCAACTTGGGTGCGGTCCAGCGAAATCGCATCGTCTCCGCTAGCTAGATTGCCGAATAGATCATCCAGTACTTGGGTATCGTAGAATCCGATTGAATCCGATCCAGGGCCCCCAAAGTACAACCGCCCGGCCGTTGACTTGAATCCCGTCCACAAAGATGGAATCGTTGCCCTGTCCCAAGTGCACTCGCAAGTCTTGCTCGATTTCGCCTCCATCGGCGGGCACAATAAACGGCTCGAGTCCGTCGTTGACCGTGGTTCCATCCAGACCAATGACTTGTATGTCGCCAGTGATCCGTTCGCTGATTTCCACCTGGTTGTCGCTAACGTCTCCACGAATAAACAAGCTGGAATCAAACTGAAACACGTTCACGTTTCCAGCCAATAAATGGCGGTTTTCGAGCGGCAGATATTCGTTGACAGTCAAAGTCGATTTGCGAGATCGGTGCAAGTTCATGAGGGGCCTGATTGAATCGTGAGCGACTCAATCCTTGTTTTTTGGATTTATTGCGTTTGGCGGAATATCAGATCTTCCAAATTCACGCAATCTCAGGACGACCGCGACGAATGCCGGGAAAGCCCATTCCCATGCGGGTGATTTCTTTCCCTATCGAGGTGAATTCGAATTCCTGGACGTTTCACACGATTCCGAATTGGATTACCATTGAAGTCGTCGTCGAGCATTCTTGGAACTCGAAATGAAGCTTTTTGGCATCGCAATTCTGTTTGTTTTTTCCGCACTGTGCTGGCAACCGGCACCAGCGCAGGATCTCGGCTCCAAACCTGCCGCAGCGAATCGGCCCAAGTACAATTCAATTCCAAAATACAATACACCTCCCAAGTTCAACACGCCGCCCAAGTCCAACGTCAAACAAAATTACAATTCTGCCACAAGGCACAATACTCCGCTCGCCAAGCGTACCGTCCCAGAACATAACCGGGTTCCGGACTACTTTGCCAAACCGAAATACACAAATTCTCCGCGTTACAACACCCCGACACGATCGAACAGGACGGCAAAATATAGTGACGTCCCAAGGTCGACTCGGATTCCCCAACAAGGCTATTTGGATGTTCGTGTCTGGGCGAACGATGGCGTTAGCGACACGCCATCAGGCAATCCCTTGCCAACGCAGGCGACAACGGATCCCCTTAGAATCGAACCGCAAAAGGTTGAACTCGGGGTCATCAAGCAAGGAAGTGAGGTTCGGAAAAAACTGGTCCTGCGACGTCCCAACGCCTTTCAAATCGTTCAGGTCATTAAATCCGGCAGTGCGTTGAATATTGACGGGACCATTGGAAACAAATCATTGCACGTTTTGAATTGTTCGGTGAACACGGAACGGATCGGCTCGGTTAGCGAAATCGTCGCCATCGTCACCAACGAACCGAACGCCGAACCTATGATTTTTCTGATTACCGCCGAGGTGATTCCCGAAATCCTGACAGATCTACCTGATTCCGATATAATCTCGTCTGAACGGTGACAGGCAGCGATCGAGTCGATCGGAGCCAGTTTGAGCACGACGCCGTTTCCGCTGGGAGGCTATGAAATTTGTTTGATCGCCAGGGCAGGACGGTCCAAGGAGGATCCAAAGCATGAGCGAGGTGGCTCGCCAACGCTTGGGGTTTCCATGGATTCTGCTTCCGGGCGACGCTTATCCCGGTTCGACCTGCATTCCAGTTTGGCCAATCACTCACAACGATTGTTTTGACATTCAAGCGGTATCCTGCCCATGTTGATTGAATTCCGTTGTCGGAATCCTTCCGGATTTGACGCCGCCCGGGGAACGTATGTTCGGTGTGGCCAGCCGATCATTGTACCGGAGGAGAAAATCGGCGATCTGGTGAAATGCCCGAAATGCCAGCAGGAAGTCGAGGTCCCCACAAAATCGGTTGCGGAGTCACGTTCCAGCGGATCGTCCCGTCCGGACCAGAATTCACCTTCCAAAAAACCCGAACGCAATGCCGCGGCACGGGCAGGCAAGTCAGGTGGGACGCAACGCCAACCCGTTCGCGGCCCGGTGAAACCCGCTAGCCAATCGGCAACTCCGAAACGCAGGAAGGAAGCGGCCGATGACGATGATTTCGCACTTTCTGCCCCCATCAAACGCCCAACTTCCGATCTCGGTTCCCTCGAATTCGACAACGCGCGTGTTTCCAACAAAGTCCTCGACAAGGACAAGCGAAAAAGATGCGAGAACTGTGGCGGTCTGATTGGGAATGCGAAGCGCTGCCCCCACTGCGGACATGTTGAGCAGAAATTTGAAAAAGCGGCGCAACCGATTGACGAGATCAAAATTGAATTGGCCGGTTTTCAACGCTGGTTCTCGGAGACCATGAACGAGGGTGTATCTTTGAAGGTCCTCGAATATGCGGCCCACATTTCGACGGCAATTCTGGGGACGGTTTTCTCCGGCTTGGCGTTATTCGCCGTTGGTGGGGCTGCCGGGGTTGGTTTGTTCGTCGTGATCGCAACGCTGGTCGGTTTCTACATTGCTTTCGTGATCAAAGGCCACCAACTGGCCTCCAACCCTCGCGCGACTGGCCTGGTTCCAGAAACCAGTCTGGAACGGCATCCTGTTTTTGTCGCGAAAGATGCGGTGGCAGGCTTATGACGAGCGATTTAAGGGCAGGACGATTATCGATTGCCGCGGCGAAGGTCTGACCGACGACAAGATCCCCGAATTGGAAGAAATCGAAACTTGCGAAGTCCTTGATCTGGAGCACACACCGATCACCGACAAAGGACTGCTCCATCTCTACGCATTGCCCAATTTGCATTGCGTCGTCCTTCGAAAAACGGGCGTGACCCACGAAGGCGTATTTCGCCTGCAACAGTCACGTCCCAAATTGTGGATCTGGTACTGAGAATTAACAATACGGTACCCATGTTTGATCCCGACCAATACCGATTGCTTGATTTCGGAAACGGCGAAAAACTGGAGCAGTTTGGCAACTTGATCGTGCGGCGAGAAACACCGTCGGTTGACGTTCGAACTCCCAAATCACCCAAGTTCGACTGGCATTCCGACCTGCATTATCGTCGGTCTCCCGATTCCAAACGCTGGAGCGGTGCCCCGGTGAAAGATTGGCTGATTCGCCACGATCAAACCCGATTTTTATTGAAAACAACTCCGTCGGGACAGGTCGGCGTCTTCCCCGAGCAGGCCGAAAACTGGAGCTGGATTAACGCACTGCCGGGAGACCTTTCCGGCCTCCGCGCCCTCAACCTGTTCGGATACACCGGCGGTTCGACTCTGGCCCTGGCAGCCCGCGGAGCGGAGGTCGTTCACGTCGATGCGTCCAAGTCCGTGGTCAATTGGGCCAGGCAAAATGCCGCCCTGTCAAAAATGGACCACTTGCCGATTCGCTGGATCGTTGAAGATGCAACGAAATATGTCCGCCGCGCAGTCAAACGGAAATCCCGGTTTGAAATCCTGGTCGCCGATCCTCCATCGTTTGGGCGCGGACCGCATGGTGAACAATGGAAATTCAATCGCGACATCGGAGACTGGGCGAAAGATTTATCGCGCATCGCCGCCACCGACTTACGGGCAATCCTGCTGACGTCGCATACTCCCGGATTTGGCCCGGTGGAATTACAACAGCTTGTCAAACGAAACTTTGCCCTGAATCAGCAGGGCGTTTTGTCCACCCGGGAAATGCAATTGCGATCCGAAAGCGGGAAACACTTGCCCAGCGGCAGCTGTTTCCGATATCACTGCCAATGAAAGAGCCTCATGGAACGGATCACCAGTCCGAATAATCCTCGTTTGAAATCCGCGTTGCGTTTGCATACCGCCCGGGGACGCCAAAAACAAAATCGAATCATCGTTTTTGGGATTCGTGAAATTTCCAGAGCGGTCCAGGCTGGGGTCCAGTTCCGAGAGATCTTCGTCGATGCCAGCGCAGCCCTCTCTGGGCAGGTCGCCGAGTTGCAGCGATCGCTTGGTCAAGGAACCTGCTTCCTCGCGATTGATTCTCCGTTGTTTCGGAAACTGACTTTCGGCCAACGTACGGACGAGTTGATCGGAATCGCCGAACGCCCCGCAACGGACCTGGGGAAGCTCAACGTACCCGAGATTTCGACGGTCTTGGTTTTGGAATCGCTGGAAAAACCTGGTAATTTAGGGGCCATTTCGCGAACGGCTGACGCTGCCGGCCGCACCGCGTTGCTGTTGGCCGATCCACGAACCGATGTCTTTCATCCGAATGCCATTCGAGCCAGCGTCGCGACCGTATTTTCGGTGCCCCTTGCCTGTGGCTCGTCAGCAGAAATCTCGGATTGGCTGAATCAGCACGATTTTGAAGTGCTGGCCATGACCCCAGAAGCGACTCAGACGATTTTTGAAATCCACCTACCCCGCAGGACGGCCTTCGTTCTCGGCAGCGAAGCTCGCGGACTGACCGACATTTGGAAATTGGGACGCCGACAAGCCAAACTTCCGATGGCGGGAATCGCCGACAGCCTGAACGTGTCGGTCACGGCGGCCTTATTGATGTTCGAGGCGTATCGCCAACGCGAATCCAAGTCGACTTGACGGATCGCCATATCGGCGGCTGATCGTCAAACGGAACTTATGCCGACAAAGCGCGATTGGAACGGGCACTACCCGTAACCATGGGTTGTGGATTAGCGATCGGGGCGCTGCTATCGGCGTTACCCTCGGCGAACTGTTGAATCGGCTTGGTAAGGCGGTTCAACAGAAAGAAAACCCCAATCCAGAAAACCACAAAAGCGGCAAACAGAAAGAGATTCGTATTTGACAACATCGGTGCCGATTCGCCGATTGAAAAAGACGGTTGGGCGTCCGAGTCATTGGCAGCGAAATCGAGTTTGATTTTTTCCTTGCTGTCCGCCGAGAACCGCTCCATGAAATCGTAGCCAAGCAGAATTTCCAATGTCGCTTCTGGTCGCAACGTCGAGAAATTGTCACCTGGCACAATCAGTGTGTTATTCTCCAAGCTGACTTTGGTGATCAATTCGCCTTGTCGTTGAGGGTCTTCGATTTTGAATTCGACCGACCGTAAGCTCAGTGCGGAATCGGCAGCCGGTTTCTCAAAATCCACACAGATGTTGAGCCGGTCAAGCGACTGAACTCCCCGCGAATTAAAAAACTTCCACAGGTCACCGGCACACAACTCACCGGAATTTTGATGATCAATAATCCCTAGCCCAGTGGGACAATCATGGTCTGGGCATGATGAACTACGGAAACCGCCAATCGAAAAACGAGTCTCGCCTCGATCGACGACGACCTCGTCAGCTTGCGAAATGGCAGGAATACCGACCACGCAAATCAAGAGGATGATGGCGGGAAACCTGGAGAGGGTAGTCAACATGGGAGTCTAACAATGATCGGAGTTTCGCAGGAGAGAGGGGGATACCAACGTAAGCGGGATCACCTGCTGTCCTAGTTTAAACAATTCATTCAATTTGTCCAATCGACCGACACGGGGCCAAAATTCAATCAAACAGCCGTATGACGGTTAGGCAAACAAGCGAAACCTATTGTGGTCCGATCTGTTTCCGAGGGTCATCGTAGAGTATTTCCAGCCCGTAACGAGACCTTAAAGGTGACCTAAATGCCAATAGAGGGGTAATCAAAAACCGAACCAGCTGCCAAACCGTGTAGCCATGGAGCTTGCGTGCGGAGGTGATCACCGGGTGGCGGATGATGCGAAATCGTCCACGCTTTTTCAGATTTCTGCTAAAAAACAGCTCTTCGGCGGCAAAATAGTCCTCATCAAAACCACCAAATTCGTCAAACAGGCGTGTTTGGCAAAACATATAGCAGCCCGCGGCCCAACGGCCGAGAATCTGCCAAAAAAACACGACAAACAGGTACATCAACCATTTTATTAATGGCAATGGTGCTTCCCTGGAGAGATCGACCCGGGCTCCCCCACCCGCACAACCGTCGGAAAACGCGGCAATCGTCTCTACCAAGGTCTCGACGGGAACCAGGGTGTCCGCGTCGACGAAGATCAACCATTCGAATCGGGCGACCTTGGCCCCTGCGTTCCGGACTGCGCCGATGTTTCTCAATTCAACGTCGACGAGGTTTGCGCCATGGGCCAACGCGATCTCCCGCGTCTGATCCGTGGAAGCGTCGTTCACGACGATGATTTCGAAATCAATTGGGCGGGTAGTTTTGACTTCATCAATGGACCGGTCCAGTCTAGCCAGCGTCTGGGGAAGGTAATTCTGTTCGTTGTGTGCTGGAATGACAATTGAGACGCCTGGCAGCGTCGGCCGCTGTGACAATTTTGCTGTCGCGTCAACGAACGGTGGGGTCGACATTGGCGGAGCGGGAGTTTCGTCCATCTGTTACACTTCTGCGAGAGGTTCCCAAACAAGTGGGACTTGGTATTTGCGGCGGGGCCCCAAGTGGTTGTAGACTGGAATGCTGAGTTTGGCAAATCGCCGGCACAACACGGCTTCGCACTGAAACAACACGGAATGATCGGAAGCAATGAATTCGGTGCGGCAAGTTGCCTCAGCTCCGTCTCAATCCGTTGCCAAGGGTCAGGACAAATCAACAAGCAATTTGGAGTTAGAGCGTAGTGGAAAACGTGATGGCTGTGATCCTTGCGGGCGGGAAGGGCTCGCGACTGGAACCCCTGACGCGAGATCGCGCAAAACCAGCCGTCCCGTTCGGCGGAAATTATCGGATCGTTGATTTTGCATTGTCAAACTGCCTCAACAGTGGCTTGCGAAAACTGCTGCTGCTGACGCAGTACAAAGCGATCAGCCTTGACCGGCACATCAACGACGGCTGGCGGAAGTACTTTTGCAGCGAACTCGGTGAGTTTATCGATGTCCTTCCGCCGCAACAGCGGATCGATGAAAAATGGTATCAGGGAACTGCCGATGCCGTTTACCAGAATATCTACACGCTGGAAAAAGAACGCCCGCAATACGTTTTGATCCTGGCAGGCGACCACATTTACAAGATGAACTACCGCGCGATGGTCGAGTTTCATCAAAACAGCAACGCAGACCTGACAGTCGCAGCGCTGCCGGTCACGATGGAGGCGGCGCGTCAGTTTGGTGTGATGGAAGTGGACGCCAATCACCGGCTGATTGGGTTCGAGGAAAAACCGGACGATCCGAAAACCATGCCTGGGCAAACCGAACAATGCCTGGCCTCGATGGGCGTTTACGTGTTCACGACGCGGTTCCTGTTCGAGCAATTGCTCAAAGACGCCAATACGCCCAACAGTTCGCACGATTTTGGCAAGAACATTATTCCGTCGATCATTGATTCCAGTCGAGTGTTCGCTTTTCCGTTCCACGACGAAAACCGCAAGAGCCAGGCCTACTGGCGCGACGTCGGAACACTCGATGCCTATTACGAAGCCAACATGGACCTCGTTCGCGTCGATCCGATGTTGAACATGTACGATCGCCAGTGGCCCATTCGAAGCTACCAGGGAGGGTTCCCGCCGCCAAAGTTCGTGTTCGGCAGTGAGGCCGAGGGAGAACGCGTTGGCACGGCCACCGACAGCCTCGTCTGCCAGGGATCCATCGTTTCTGGAGGGCGCGTCGAGCGTTGCATCCTCGGCCCTGAAGTTCGCGTCAACAGCTACGCCACGGTCAGTGACTCGATTTTGTTCAACCAGGTCGAGGTCGGCCGACACGCGAAAATTCGACGCGCGATCATCGACAAAAACGTGAGAATTCCGCCGGGAGCCGAGATTGGCTTTGACCACGACGCAGATCGTGAACGAGGGTTCACGGTCACGGAATCAGGAATTGTCGTGATCGGCAAATCGGATACCGTTTCCGCGCCGGATGTGCCGGCCATGCATTTCGATCTCTCCGCAACCCAACGAGCTGATGCAGAATGATTCAGCGCTGACGGATGTCGCGTTGCCGGATTCGGCCAATCCGCGGTCCGATCGGGGACGGGCGATCAAAGCACTTCGCGATTCAACTCACACGTCCCCAGAAATCGGGGATCATTGATAAATGCCTTCGGCAGCGGCATGTTCGCGCGAAATGGAACCGTGACTTCAACTTTGACCTTCCGGGTATCGGTTTTGATTTTTTTGGGTGTCACCGCCACGCTGAATTCCTGGATACCGACGGAGCCGAGAATAAATCCGGCCGCATTTTTGATGTCTTCTTCCTTGGCACCGGGCACAATCCCGACCCGGGCAGCCTCGTAGGCAGCACTTTCGGTCGCGTGCAGGATCATGTTGGCCCGGGCCGTCTCGTAGCACGCCAACAGGAACAGCATGAGAATCGGCAAACAAATGGCAATCTCAATCGTCAAGGAGCCGATCCGGCTGGCGTGACGTCGGCGTGTGCTGGAACGAAAAATCATGATCTGGGTTCGCTTGTGAATTATCAAAAATACAGTGCGGCAGCATTGCCGTTTACTGAATCAGCATGACCTGGAGTTGTCGGGCAATTGTCGCGAAAACCTCCGCCAGTTCCGCGTTGTCGTCGGCATGATGATGGGTGCCACCGGTTTGATCTGCGACCTGTCGCATCAAATTCTGATTGGCCCCGCTACTGAAGGTGACGGTGTGAACTTCCACCCCCTCAGCGGCACAATCATCGGCGATGATCCGTGGGTTCACGTCCGTATTATGCTGCCCGTCCGTCATCAGAATAATGGACTTGTAGGCATATTCGCGGGAACCGTCATCTCGCTGAATCGACCTCAGCCCTGTCCTCAGTCCCAACCCAATCGCGGTCATTCCGCCGGGTGATTCCTTCGCAAACTGATCGCGAATCAATTGAAGACTGGCTGTCATATCCACCAGTTTTCGATCGGTTGTGCTGTACACGGTCAGGGAAACATGCTCGTGCTGGGGAGAGTTTTCCAACTCCAGCAGAAACACATCGAGGGCAGTTTTAAGTCCTGCGAATCGACCGTCGATCCGCATGGATCCCGAGACGTCCAGCACCAAAGCAATATCCCGTTCGGTTCGCGTGGCCACCGCGGATTGGATGGGTTCAAAATCCGTGACGCCAAATAGCGGTCCAAACATCATCGCGACCGGACCATCGGGTGAAGTGCTGGTTCGCTCCCCGTTGACTCTCACCGAATTGATCGGCGTACCGCCTTCCTGAAAGGAAAACGAGCCATCGCGATTGGCGACGGAGGTTCCGAAAGCAATATTGGCCTCGGTCACCGTCAGGCCGTGTCCGGCCACGACATTCTGCTGCGCGACCGCAATGGCCGCATCAATAGCAGCCGGTTGGCTTTGCTCTCGACCGAGCGCTTCCGCGGCGGCCCTTGCGGCCGCGTCAGTTGCGGTTCGGAGCTCACTGCGAGTTACATGAATGCGGGCAATGTCAATGGACAACACAGCGGCCACAAACAAAATCACCATCACGACCGCCAACAGGGGAAGCATCGCGCCGGTGCGGTTGGAAGATAGGTTTGCGAGGGAAATGGGTGTTAGTTGTTTCATCAAGCGATTCCTGTTGCACGTTGAAGGCGCGGCATCCTTTGCTCTTGTTTACTCTTTAACCATGACCGCGTCGGCCGAGACGGTTCGGTTCTTGAACGGACCGAAGGGAATAAAACTATTCGCGTCACCAGGCGATGAGACGGTAACCCGGATCAATTCTCCCGGCACGGCCGAAGCGACATCGCTTGGCTGAAACTTGACCGTCACGCTGTTCAATCGACGACCATCAGTGACCGATCGCACGGCTTCGATCGCATCACGATTTGAGCCATTGTCCTTGATGGCAACTTTGACACCTTCATAAGCCGACTGAATCAGTGCTTGACGAAGGAACAACATGCTGGCGGCCTCGATCGAGCCGAGCACGATGACGAAGATCACGGGTAGGCAAACCGCAAACTCGACCACGGCCGCACCTTTTCGCCGGTGGCGGGACCTGGGGGTGATTGAATACATGTTCATTTATCGAATCTTGATCAGTGACGAAGTTAACATTGGCCGGATTCAGCAATCGTCCACTAGGACGCTACTTCGGTCTTCTTCAGCTGGTTTTTCAAGTCTTCGATTTCCGCTTGCTGCTTGGCGACCAAGTCAGCGACGGTATTGAATTCGAGGGCCATGCCACTCCAGAAGTCGTTATTTCGAAACGAGCAGTGCTCGGTGCTGCCAGTTGCCAGTTCGCGCATGTAGCGGCGCAGTCGGGAAATTGGCCCCACGAATCGGTTCGAGAAACGAATCGTATCCAACATGAACGCTGGGAACAGAGACGCCATGATCATGCCCAAAAACATGAACTCGCTCGTTTGCAATTTGATCCGTTCCATGATCGTCAGCGCGGGATCACCGAGCAACGCCTGCAACATGATAATCGCAAATGCATTGACGAAGAAAAATACCACCCAGTGAAACAGGATGCGACGCAGCAAGGCGCCTTGGACGCTCGAATCAACATATTTCTGTTTTCGCTTGAAACCTGACATCTGTGCCTCTCGTTATCTAAACTAAACCATGATCAAGTACCCACCGAGCAAGTGGGTTTGCCTATACCTTCCGAAAACGATAGGTCATGGACGGCAAAGTTGTCCTGAATCAAAACAAATGTCCGGCAATTTAAGGTTCCCAACCCCGGCCTGCCAGCGAGGTCGATACAGACGTTGCAATCCGAACAGGCAAGTCGGTAAGTCCCAGCGGAACGCCCGGTAACGCAACGTCAATCCAGCCCTGGTCAAGGACTTTGGAAACAGGAACAGGCGAAAACATCCTGGCCATGTGACGATTGTTCGAGTCATTACGAATGCATCCTCCCATTCAAAATGGCTGATCCGATTCCGGTCTGGGCGACGAAATAATGACGAACCCGTCGTACTCTCGATCCGACCTGTCTGCCACCAAGGTAAAACAATGAGCCTTAATTTTGGAATCTACCTCGTCGAACAACGAATCATCAGCCCGGAACAGTTCTGCGGCCTGGTGAAAATTCAGCAGGAAGCGACCATGTCTCTGCCGACGATCGCTATTCGGAAAAACCTGCTGACAATCAAGCAGGTATCCCGCGTCCTCGACATCATGGAAACGACTCCGGAAGACTCGTTCATTCAGGTCGCGTTGGCGGAACAACTGATCGAGGGGCCGGACGCAGATCTGATGTTGCATGTGCAACAGATGAGTTGTCCCACGATTCGAGACCTGGTCGTCGAATGTGGTCTGTTAACGCAACGACAGAGCGAAGTCCTGTTCTTGCATTTCGAGAAACAGAACTGGATCAAGTCGCAACAGCGGGCCTCGGCCGAAGAATCCGAACCGGCCCAAGACACCCAGCCGGTCGAACCGACCCAGGCAACTGGTGCCGGCACGCGGATGTCGCCCAAGCAACCGAAATTTACCCAACGGCCAGTCATTGTTCAGCCCTACACGAGCCAGATGGAACAATAGGCAAGACCACAGACAGATCGATCGAGCGGTTTGTTAAGCTCATAAAAAAACGGCAAGCTGTCGGTTCAACAGCTTGCCGTTTTTATTTTGATTTGTTTTCGCGGTCCGATTAACGCTTGTTCATTAATTGGCGATTTCGCTTGGACCGTCTTTCGGCTCTCAAGCGTGAGCGACGCTTGGTTTCGCTGGGCTTTTCATAATATTCACGTCGCCGCATCTCTTTCTTGATACCGCTACGTTCGACCAGTTTGCGGAAACGCCGGACGGCTTCCTGAATTGACTCTTTATCTCGAACTAACAGTTTTACCATTTTCTCTCCAAACGTTTCAGCATAATCAAATTGCTCCTTTCTGAATTGGGCAAGCCGGTTCAAACGGAAACCGGACAGGGAGTCAGACTCGACCTGGACCACGGATTCCGGGAATTACGTAAACTTCGAATTGTACCTGCATATTCTGCGGGATGTCCAGAGCCATTACCAATTTTTGACCGTTTCACCATTTGATCGGCTGGTGAACTGGAATCGGCGGCTTTTGAGGACTCCCAATCCCGTTTTGACTTGCAAACCGTGACGCTTTGGCAAGCTGGAAAAATAGGCAAGCCTGCCCATACGTGCCGTTAAATCTTATCCAGGCGACATCACCGGCGTAAAACCCGGAATGGTCCTCTAATCCCATCAGTCGACCGATGATACCCCTAAGTTCACTCTCAAGCAGACTTGGCAGCTCGCGGCTGGGGAAACGGAAAAGATGTCGGAACCGGAAAACAACACGCAAGCTGATCAGGTCGTCGCCGAACCGAGTGGTTTCGAGATCGTCGCCAATCTGTTGGAACGACAGGATGAAGTGCTGGTCCAGCTGGATGAGCTCAACGGACGAGTCGAAGCGGCTATCAAGGCGATCATTGCGTCACGGGAGTCCTGGATCGAAGCCGAGGGATCCGACGACAATGCAAGCAGCCAGGCGGCTGAACCCGAAGCTTCGATTCCCGTCTCTCAAGCGGCCTGAGGCAGCTCTCAGCCAGGTCGGCAAACCCGGGTTTACTCTTGTTGGTCGAGATTGCCCGATTTCCTGATGGCCCACATCAGTCGCATTCCCATCATCAGACTGGCCGAGATTCCAAGCAGTCCCAGTACGGATAAATCCTGAATCCCCAGCGGTCCCTTTCCGGGAAACAACAGGGGCGGGACGTTGGAACTGAGCATCCACGACGACCCGAGAAAGAGTGCACTGGTCATCAGGCCCATCACCAACCGGTTGGCAGTTGGCCCCAGCCTGCGATGATCGAGATGCACATCAAATCGCCCGGATTGGACCTGGTCCAGAATGTTGGAGAGTTTCTGCGGCAGCGCGTCGACAAGCTGCTCGACCTCCATGTAAAACCGTCGCATTTTTCGCATTTGACGGGTGGGGGAAAGCCGCTTCAAAATCAGCATCCGCTGGAAGGGCTTCATGATTTCCATCAGACTGAAATTCGGATTGAGCAACTGACTGGTTCCCTCCAGTGTGACCAGCACCTTAATCAACAACGAGACTTCGCTGGGCAGAGTGATCTGGTATCGACGCACCAGACCAATAAAATCACGCAGGGCTCCACTCATGTCAAAATGCGAAACGACTTGAGTGGAATACTGTCCCACAAAATCGGCCACGTCGTTGGCCAGTGCCGATTCATTGAGATCGATCGGGCAGTTGCCAACCCGTTTGATCAACGTGGTCAGCATCGACACGTCCTGATTGACGATCGCAACCAGCATGGCCTCGATGTCCTCGCGCAACCGCTCGCTGATCCTGCCCACCATGCCAAAATCGAGGATACCGATGGCGCCATCGTCGGTGATCAGCAGATTTCCAGGATGGGGATCCGCGTGATAAAACCCGTGTGAAAAGATCATCTTCAGATAGATGTTGGCGCCCTGTCGCGCCAGTTCGGTCAGATCGTAATCCCCAGGGTGATCTCGCAATTCGCGTATCCCAATTCCCTTCAGCCGTTGCATCGTCAACATCCGTGACGAACAGAGTCTGGGGATCGGTTGGGGAATGACAATTTCATCGTCATCGGCAAGCAATGATCGAAACTGGGTCAGGTTTCTTTGCTCGCGCACAAAATCAAGTTCGTGACGCATCGTTTTGGAGATTTCGCGTACGGTCGATACCGGTTGATAATTCCGGAAATCTTCGATTCGCTCGGCCAGCTGTGCCAATCCGGCCAGGATATCGAGATCGGTTTCGATTTTGCGATCGATCCCTTGGTGCCGAATTTTCACCACAACATCCCGGGACTCAAGCGTTTCGTCGCCCAATTGCAGTTCGTTCAATTCAGCGATCCGGCCGTTGCCCCCCGGCCTCGAACGCTGCGGACTTGCGGGGGCGTTTAAACGCGCGCGATGGACCTGCCCGATCGATGCCGAAGCGATTGGGACGGGGTCAAATTCTGCAAACAAATCTTCCAGCGGATGCCCCTGCTCTTCTTCGATGATCCGTTTGACGGTTGCGAAGTCATCGGCCGGTGCATCGGATTGCAATTTCGACAACTCATCCGCCAGATCGGCACCAATCAGATCGGGACGCGTGCTCAAGGCCTGCCCGAACTTGATGAAAGTCGGTCCCAATTCGGTCAGGGCCAGGCGAATCCGGGCGACTTGCGTCAATTGAGCCAGGATCTCACCGTCGGGTGTTTTCAGGAAATCGGAGATGATTTCGAGATTGAGGCGACTGAGCCAATCCGCCAGTCCATATTTGCTGAGCACCGAGACGATTTCCGTCCAGCGTCGGACATTTCGGTAGATCTGGGGTACGGACGTAATGGTTCGTTTCATGAAAGCTGGGCCTTTCCTTGATCTTAGCCTACGGTCCGGTACTTGGAGAATCAATCGCACATCACCCGGCGAAACTTTTCTGGTAAACTTGGGGTTTCTAACCGTTTAACCCGACCTTGCCCTTACCGGCACAGGTCGCTTGCTTGCCTTACTAACGACCGAGAATTCAATGAATTTGAAGATCTGTATTCGTCTGATCCTCGCCGCCAGCTACCTGGGTTCGCTCGGAATGACTGACAATTGGCCTCAATGGCGTGGCGTCGAACTCGATAGTATCAGTCCGGAACGCACGGCGTTATCGAAACTGGACAAGGATGCAATTTCGACTTGGCAAGTCCCCTTGCCCGGTCCCGCGGGTTCCAGCCCGATTGTCTGGGGCGATCGAATCTTTGTAAATTCCACCGCTGGGACCGAAGACGGGGCAAACATGTTTTTGCTGTGCATCGGGACGGACGGAAAAATTCAATGGAAAAAACAACTAGCTGGCGTCAGTGAAAACAGCCGCGACAGCGCCAATTCTGCCAGCCCCTCCCCGTGCACCGACGGGAAACATGTTTGGAACATGATGGGCAACGGTATCCTCAAGTGCTTTACCGTCGAGGGAGAAAACGTCTGGGAAAAAGATCTTCAACAGGCATATGGGAAATTCGACATTCAATTCGGAATGACGTCTTCGCCCATCCTCGACAACGGTCGTTTGTACCTGGCTTTGATGCACGGCGATATGCGCAGCATGACCGAGACCTCGGTTGGGCACGTGGTCGCGCTGGATGCCCAAACCGGCAAAGAGATCTGGTATCACAAACGCTTGACCGATGGCGTTTCGGAAAACACCCACTCCTATGCCTCGCCGACGATCTATCGAGACAGCGAACGCGAGTATTTGATTACGCACGGTGGCGACTATGTGATCGGTCATTCGCTCAAGGACGGATCCGAACTTTGGCGCTGCGGCGGGATCAACCTCAAAGGACAGTCTTACAATCCTTATTTGCGTTTCGTCGCGTCTCCCACTTGCGTCGAAGGAATGATCGTCGTCCCCACCGCCAAACGAGGCCCCGTGTTGGCGTTGAAGCCTGACCTGCAGGGAGACGTTACGAATCAACCACAGGCTTTCCACTGGCGATTGGATCGTGGTACACCCGACGTCGCATCGCCGCTGATTTACGATGGCCTGGTCTATCTGGCCGGTGAACGCGGAATTCTGAGTTGCGTGGATGGAAAAACAGGCGAGGTGCTGTACGAAGAACGCGTCCTGCCCGGTAAACATCGTTCGACGCCTGTCGCCGTCGATGGCAAGATCCTGCTTGCCTGTCGCGATGGAAAAATCCTGGTTGTGAAAGCTGGTCGGAAATTCGAGCTGATTTCCGAAACAAATCTTGAGCAGGAAACGACGGCTTCCCCGGCAATTGCCAACGGCCGCGTCTATATTCGCACGTTCGATGCACTCTGGTCATTTGGTGACTAAACCTGTGTCGGCCATTACGGTGCACAACGGGCCCCCGCCCAGACTCTCCACTATCGACGGAATCAAGAACATGAACCGAAACCGGTCGCACTCTGCTCTGTTAAATTTCGCTTTCACGCTTTGGATGTTGTCACCCGCGATGCTATGGGGACAGCGTACCGACTCCCAGCCCGAACCACCGAAAATGAAATATGCAATTGCCATTCACGGCGGGGCCGGAAGTAGCCCAAACCAATACTCCGACGAAGCCAACCAACAGCGCCGGGAATCTCTCAAAACCGCGCTCACCAAAGGCGTCGAAATTCTTGATTCGGGCGGTTCGTCACTGGACGCGGTGGAAGCCGTCATTCAGATTCTTGAGGATGATCCCCAATTTAATGCTGGTAAGGGCGCTGTGTTCAATGCTGATGGCAGTCACGAGCTCGACGCGTCAATCATGGACGGCAGCTCATTGAGCTGTGGTGCGGTGGCCGGTGTATCTCATGTAAAAAACCCGATCAAGTTGGCTCGGCTGGTGATGACTGAGACGCCACACGTGTTGTTAAGCGGCCCGGGTGCCGAGGCGTTTGCGCGGCAGCAGGCTGTCGACTGGGTCGAGCCCAGCTATTTCGACACACCAGCGGCTAAGGCTTCTCTGGAACGCTACAAACAACGTCTGGAGAAAAAAACCGGAGCTCACGATGCCGGCCCTGCAATGGGTACGGCTTCTGAACCAGAATGGAAAATTGGCACCGTGGGCTGCGTCGCACTCGACGTCAATGGCAACCTGGCCGCAGGCACATCAACCGGTGGAATGACGTACAAGAAATTCGGTCGCGTCGGTGACAGTCCAGTCGTCGGAGCGGGGACGTATGCTGACAACGCAACCTGTGCCGTCTCCGGAACGGGAATCGGCGAACAATACATTCGCAACGCCGTCGCCTACGATATCTGGCGCAGATGAAATACAAACACGCCTCGCTCAAAGCCGCGGTCGAAGACAATTTGCAAAATCGTCTGAATCCAGGCGATGGCGGGCTGATTGCTGTCGACAAAAACGGCAACATTTACATGGGTTTCAATACCGGCGGAATGTCGCGAGCCGCCGCCGATTCCAACGGTCGGTTCGAAGTGATTTGGGGCAGCCAGAAATAACGTTAGCGATTTTGAAAAACCCCGATTCTGTGCAATGGTCCCAAGTTCGACTTTCGCGCGCTTCCATCACGCGGAGCGGCATTTTCAATCAGCGATTTTCCGTTAGCCACCGTTTACCGGCGCAAACGTGATGATGGCCAAGCAACACGCTCAATAGAAAGCTGAACCGCGTATCCCGATAGGGATTCAAGCCATTAGCCAGTGTTTGAGCGCAGCGACAACACTGGAATTACGGTGCAATTATTCGACGATCCTGAAGGGATCGCAGCAAAAGCCGCTGTGATCCCGTCAGGATCAATCACGCCCGATTTCGATCGTCCGGTAGCATACGCTTCGCGCCAACCACCGGCTAACGGCTGAAACTCCTTCGGAGTATTTTCTAAAGTGAGTGCCATTGGCCGACAGCCCAATGAAATCCCCAATACCTATCCTACCGCAGCGGAGCAGCGACAGCAGTATGATCGCCCCGGTCATTGACCTCAAATACCATCCGTTGCTCCGCAAAGATCCGGAATCATCTAAAACTCAAAGCGGAAAAACCCAATTCAACTCGTGTCGATACCGATCGCCGAATGGATCGTAAAAAAAATGCTGCACGAGGGTGGCCTCTCATCAGCGAAGCCACCGCAGTGAAATGCGACCTGGACCTCAGTTACCAAGCCCAACATTCAATTGCGTTCCGTCGGCGCGTCGCAACATCCGCAACAATTCAAGCGTCTCGTCCTGAACCTGCCAGGTGGCACCGACCACCAGCACCCGCAATGGACGAAAATAATGTATTGTGCCGTTGCCACCATTGGATCGCCAGGATGCCGGATTGATGGTGTTTTCAATCAGGTCAACCAGTTCTTCGCCATGGTCCCACGGCGGTCCGAACCGGCCGTCCACATAATTGAACATCTGTGAGGGTCCACCTGAGAAAGCGTTTGTGGCCTGGTAAGAATGCACCGCTGCGGTGTACGTCGGGTCATCGATGGCGGAAGTTTGAGCGGGGTCGCTCGATTCGCCAACGGTCGATCCTGACGTGTCCGTCGTTGCCGATGCAACAGCCGTTTGAGATTTGAATTTCCTCGCTGCCCGCAGTTGTTGCTTCTCGAATTCGTGCGCGAAATCCTCCAACCGATTTGCAGTAACGACTCGCATTCCCTGAAGCTGTTGGCTTGCGGGGAATCTCGGATCAGCAACCAGAAAGACATGAAGCTGACAAAGATTGTAGATTGCGATCTGCTGGGTCTGCGGATCATCCTCACGTTTGGAGTCCTTCATAAACGCTTTGAGATCCTCACGATAATCGCGGATGCTGCGTAGATTAAGCTCCTCGCTGGATTGCCAGTTCAGCGGCTTCGAGGGGACCGAGGAAAACGCCGAAAGCGTCAAAACAAGAACCAAACTGCTGGCAAGCAAAATCTGGATGCGACGACCAGCTAAAGCATTCAATTGGGTCCGCATGGTAAATCTCCCGTTCACGTCGCGCGCTGCCCCAGCGTGTCATGTTAGGGACTGCGTGTCGATTTCGCAACGATTAAATGGCCAGAGGTCACCGACAAGTGTTGAACTGGGAAAGATCGCGAAACTAAATCGCCGTTACGCGACTTGCCGATCGTCCGACGCAAGGCTCTGCTCAGCAACCGCGGGCAAATCGCTGACAGCCAGGGGACGACGTTCGAACTGGTCCAGCCAAGATCCGAGGCCGCGGGGATGCGAAACCAAGCCCGCCACCAAAAATGCGACGGCAGCGCCACGCAAACGTCGCTGGTCCAATGCGCCATGGACGTGATCCGCTGAATCGAGGCCAGCAGGGCCATGCTGAAAAACAACCAGCGACCTTTGGGAAATACCGAACTCAATCCAATTGCTAATCCGCACGCGACCGCCGTATGGGCTGACGGGAATGACTGGGTTGCATAATCGACGTTCCACTGGCCGCCAGGCATCCAGCCATGCCAAGTCTCGGATACATTGTCTGGCACTTCGAACGTCCAATCATTTTGCATGTATGAAATTGGACGCGACCGAGAAAAAAACAGTTTGAGAAACTGAATCAGTGTTGATGGAATGACGGCAAAACAGGCAATCCGGGGAAGGAACCTTCGTTTATCCGGGACCATTAACCAGATCCCCACGGCAATCACAAACATCCCGAAACCGTGGGCAAAGATCTCACTCAGCTCAATCACTCGAGTCAAATCGCCGGGAATACTTTCAATTTCCTGTTGACCGGCAAACAACGCATCCACATTCGTCGCGAATGCGGCCAGCAGCGCCATCGTTGCCGCCGCGTAAAAATAGAGCCGCGGCCTGGACCTGAATGGCGAGTCGGTACGATCGCCGAAATCTAGTTGCTTGGGGGTGGAATTCATACGCAGATATTCGCCCAAAACGCCGTGTAGATGAAGGCCAGTTTCAGGCGTCAAAAACCGTATGCGACGTCGCCATTTAGCGTGCTGGAGCGAATTCGTCAGTAAATTCACCATGATGCGACAATGGGATTCCCGTCTTCCGGTGTTCCTCGTGGAATTACACAGCTTCGAGATGATCAGGCATCAACTCTTCGACCTGACTACGATTCAAAAACCAGACGACCGCCCCAATCGCCGAAACGGACAGCAAACAAAACCGAAACGCGAATGCGACGACGACGCCGTGGCCACAGGAGAATGCCTGATAAAGAAAATCCAACGCAAACTCCATCCCGCCCAGCCCCCCGGGCAGAGGCACCGCGTTGGACACCATCGCGATCGGCTCGATCACAAAATGATTGGCGAACGATGGATGATCCGGACACAGCCCTGCCGCAATCGAGTAGATCCCGATCACAAAACCGAAATTGACGCCGAAGCTCATCAAAAAACTTACGAACACGGATAGTGGGCGGCTGCGATACAACAGGATCACGCTCAGGATCTTTTTGATGATCGGACCGATTCTCGGCAATTCCATCAATCGCCCAAACCACCGGGTGCTGGTCAGACGCGGTGACCAGGCGAGAACACCCAGCCCCAAGAATCCAACCAGGGTCAGGGTCGAAACTGCCTGGCAGGCGAATCTGACGCTCGCCAATTTCTTCGGGTGCGTTGATTCCAGCCCGGAAGTATCAAACAACAGGAACGCGATCGAGGCGACCAGAAACATGGTCAATAAACCAATCAACCGATCTGCTACCACCGAGGCGATCGCCTCAGGTTTTCGCTCCGGGATTTCGCGGGTCACATAAAATGCCCGCAACGCGTCACCGCCGAGCACTCCAAATGCGAACAGATTAAAAAACAGGCCGATAAAACCGATCCGGATCGCGTCCAGGTTGGTGAAGGGCAGCTCGAGTGCCCGTACCATGACCCGCCATCGCAAAAAACCGATCAGCATCGCGCCCAGGCATCCGCCGATTCCGAGCAACAGCCAGCCCCAATTTTTTTCGGTGGAGAACAGGACCTCGAATTGGTCGTCCTGACGAGCCTTGTCAAATAAATACCACAGAATGCAGATCGAGATCGCGAACTTGGCGGAGGTGATGAGGTGGCGTTTCAATCGTAGCTCTTGGTTGGGTGTGGATCGAATCGGTCGAACCTGAAACGGTCGCGATCAACTACCGAATCAAGAAGGTTAACTTGCAAAACGCCCTATTTTTCGTTTCGGCTCCCACGCCGGCCCGTGGATGGGGGTCGCCCAGATGAAATGTCCCGATTATCCGAATAATGCGACGACGGCAGTAAAACCATGGATGAAGTTGGATGGACCCACCGGCCCAATTTCGCCAGCCGCAAAGAATCCGGCAACCGGCAATTCATCGGTAACGCCCGATCGTGAAAGTCGTTTTTGAACCATCGCGGCGTCGTGATTGGGGTCGGAGAATAAATTCAATCCGCGACCATTGCAAGTAAATAAAAGCGCCGACTTGGGCTCGACTGATTCGACTCGACCCAACAGTTGCTCCAGTTCAACCGACGCCGATTCGGCATCTCGAATGTGAAACTGGACGGTCTGCCCGGGCCGAACATAATCGCCGATTGAAATGGTCTGCAACTGTTCATCCAAAGCGACAACATTGCGAATCAAAAAATCGCCATAGGCAAATGACTCCTGGTATTCGTTGATTACCCGACCGACGTGCAGCCCGTTTTGGACCATTTGCTTTTCTCGAGTCGGCAGCTGCTCGAAGACGGATTTCAGTTGAGCGTAGGCAGGCTTTCCACCAAGAGCCTGGATGACGTTCCGTTCGGCAGCCGTAATCACCATGGGCTCACCGATCGGCCGACAGCCTTGAGAGACAACCGCGGCAATTGGGACACCACTGATCCGCACCGCGACCATCCCCTCTCGATGTAACCCCTGATTGTGCAGCAACCGCAGTTGTCCGGGCTGAAACGTGCCACTGGCCATGCCTCCTACGACGGTTGTGCCGGGGCGTTCATCGTTGATCTGTTCCAGCAGCACTTCGGCTGGAAAAGTGAACGGATCCCCCAGCAGGAACAGTGTCGAATCTTCCTGCCAACCGGCTTCGAATCCCGTTGGCCAGCCGGTGATCGCGCCACCGTCAATCGCTCTTTCATAGCTGAGATGAAACGATTCGATTTGGGCGGTGGGTAAAGAGGCCGCCCACAGCGAGACCGCCTGTTCATTTTCCAGTTCCAATCCACCAGCGATTGCCGTTTCACAGCTGCAGCCCACGACGTGATGTGCTCCGGTCGCGGCCTGAACGCCTGCCAAAGCACGATCAAGCTCATCCGTTGAAAATCCGGCGGCAAACAGCATCAGCAAATCTATGTCTGTCTCAGCAGCGGCCATCGCAAGCGACTCGGACGCTTCCGCGACTGCTTTTTCAGCGCTGCCTGCGATCGAATACGCGTGGTAGAACTGGTTTTTATTTTCCATGAAAGACTCGATCATCACGACGCGAAAAATTTTCGATCACGCCGTTCCAAAATGTTGACGGCCGGATGCGCTCCTAGTTGACTGGCTGTTCTGGAATTACGCGAAATTTCGGCCCCTGTTTCAGGTCGAGTTGCGTAAAATGTGGCCAGGACACGAACAATTGTGGCCTGTTTTGCGTTGTTTGGTAAGTCACCCTTGGGTTTCGTCCCAATCGGGCCATTCGTTTGTCTGGCTGAAAGTGAATCATCCATGAAGGCTGGAATCCACTATGCATTTGCGGTTTTCGCAATGCTATTCCTGTTCGTGTCCATCGTGGTCAACGTGTTTTTTGCGGGGAAGCAAAATCCTGTCGTGGTCGCCCAGCTGTCAAACGACTCCTACTCACCCCCGATTTCCAGCGATTCTGCTGCCACCGAAGCTGAATCAGAACCCCAGTGGAACAGCGCCCCCTCCCGACCGGAGGAATTCACCAATGCGGATTATGCCGCACATGTCCGTCAGTTGAAAGAAAAACTCCCCGAGGACGGGTTTAGCATTGTCGTGCAGAAACCATTCGTCGTGGTTGGTGACCTGAGCCAGCAGCAACTCGAAAGCTGGGCCAACGGGACAGTCAAATGGGCCGTGGACCGCATCAAGCGTGATTATTTTAAAAACGAACCGCGGCATATTCTTGATATCTGGCTGTTTCAAGACAAAGCCAGTTACGAAAAATACAACCAACTGCTATTCGACACCCAGCCCACGACGCCCTACGGTTATTATTCGTCCGCCAACCGCGCGTTGGTGATGAACATTTCAACCGGCGGCGGTACGCTGGTTCACGAAATTGTTCACCCGTTTATCGAAAGTAATTTCCAGCAGTGCCCGAGTTGGTTCAACGAGGGCTTGGCGTCGCTGTATGAGCAGAGTCGCGATGAAAATGGCCGCATCATGGGTAGCACGAATTGGCGACTGCGAGGTCTCCAGTTGGCAATTCAAGATGACCGCGTTCCATCGTTTGAGACGCTGTGCTCAACAACGACTCGAGAATTTTACGACGGGGCAAGCACCAATTACGCACAGGCAAGGTATCTTTGTTATTACTTGCAACAGCACGAAAAACTGGTTCCCTATTATCACCAGTTCGTAAAAGACGTGGATGCCGACCCGACGGGCTATGAGACCTTGAAACGAATCCTGGGCCGCGAAGACATGAACCAGTTCCAACGTGACTGGCAAGACTACGTCATGAAACTCCGGTTCCCGTAGCGCGGGCGGCATCTGGCCGGCCACAATACTACGCGGTGGCCTATCACGAGTGGACCGAGAAAAAATTCAGCCGCAAGGTTGGAGCGGAAATCGCTCAGCCAATTTCGAACTGGCCGGTCGTTGATGGATTGAAACGATTCAACCCACTCCGCCGGCCGTAATGACCAAGTGCAACGTGCACCAGCGGCCTGTTACGGGTTGCTCAATTTAGCCAGAATGGTCGCGCCCAAACGACCGGATTCAATTGCTTGACGGATGGATGGATGGGTGGGTGTCATTTCCGAGTTACTTCCGCGTCGACGCAATCCGGCCTTTGATTTCATTTCTCAACCGCTCGTTCTCGGTTAAGCGGAGGGCTTCCCGGAATTTTGTTCTTGCAAGCGAAAGTTCATTTTGATCGACCAGCCGCTGGGCTTCGTCAAGTATTTCCTTTAACGCTTGAGCTTCAATCGCAATCCGCCGCTCACGCTCGGCTTTGATCGCTTCGACGCTCCGGTCTCCGTGGTTGGCCGTGCTGTTGGCGTTGCTATAGGTAACGGGCGCGGAGGTCGACGTTGCCGCCGAAGATTCTTCGGGTTGATAATTCAAGTCGAGTTGTCCGCTTCGAATCGCCCGAGTCACGGCGTTGTCGATCGGAGGTGGCCCATTGCCAACGACTGGCACATACCCTGAAACAAAGGGCCGCACGGAACCGTGAAACAGACTGCCGCCAAAACCGTTTTGGACCGTCAAGCTGGGCGCGGTCGTAAAACTCTGGCGGTTACTCCCTTTGGCAAGGTGAATTCCCAGGGAAAACCCACTTCCGTCCGGGTTCCTGCGACCGAACCCGAAACGAGCACCTGCGTTTGGGCTGTAACCACCGAAAACCGGTTGGGCTCCCAAACTCCCCCCCTGGAAAAACGTCGGATTGGGGATCAGCCGGCCATTGGGTAACAAACCCGACACGCGAGATCCTGACCCGCCACCGCCGCCGAAAGAAAAACCAAAATTGACGCCAAAATTTTCAAAATAGCTATCCCGATTGGTAACAAACGGTGTCGTTACATTGACATTTTGAGCCGCAACATCCGCTGGAAACGACCAAATCGCGGCGCCCACCAGAACGACGCCCACCGGCCATACAGACTTGAATTTCATAATCCATTTCTCCTGCCCCGAAATAGCCCCTTCCGCCATCACGAAGGACATTCTTCCAACCGGATTGTAAGTCAGCGACGAAGTCCAGGCAAATAATGGCAAACGATTAAAAAAAGACCATCCTGGCCAGCCGGAGTCACCCGGCCGCTCTCAAGCGTCAGGCCACCCAAAAGGCGCTCCAAAAAGGACAGGCGTTTTTAGAAAGTAGAAAGGACAGGCGTTCTCGCTCAGTCAATCGAAAGTACAGGCGTTTTTGTTCAGTCAATCGAAAGGACAGTCGTTTTCGCTCAGTCAGAAAGGACAGGCGTTTTTCGAAAAGGACAGGCGTTTTTCCTACGCTCCGACAGAATCAAAAAGGACAGAATCAAAAAGGACAGGCAAATTGGACGGAGGCGCAATTAACCACTGCCAAGCGAGTAAAAATGGAGAGACTGAACAAAACAAGAGATTTAAGAAAAACAGCAAGATCTCCACTTGGAACTGAAACGACGAACCGGCCGTCAGAAAGGACAGGCGTTTTTAGAAAGGCAGAGAAAGGACAGGCGTTTTTAGAAGGGACAGGCAGTTTGGGCGTGAAAAAGGACAGGCGTTTTGGGAGAGGACAGGAGTTTTGGGGTGTGAAGATCTGTCGATTTCTGACAACCCAGGAAAAACAGAGCGTTTGGGTAAAAAATTGCCTTTTGGCGACCACTTCCCCCCGCTCGGAACTGAACCGAGGGAGCGAATTGGGGCTTGCCGACGTCTGACTCAATGAGACGGATATCAATATTTTTCCAACGAACCAAACGACATCTTTGACGATTGATGTTGAGGAAATTTGGCTAGTTTTGGTAAAAGGTTGTGCGACTTGGATTCCGTTTCGCAGTTTCGACTGCCAGTTGCGGACGGAATTCTGAGTTCAATGCGGATAGGCCGGGATAAACCACGTGCCATGAGGGCACGATGTGGAAAGGGAATCGAAATGGACTTTGATCAATTGGCTGCTTACTCCAATCTTGCCCTCACCTGGATTGGATTTGGAACCGTTGTCGGCTTGGCAGCCAAAGCAGTCATGCCGGGCGCGATCCCGGTGGAGCCATTGCGACGGTGTTGATGGGGATCGCAGGTACTTTGATCGGCTGTGCCATTCTTCAGTATTTCGCGTTGGAAACGCGTGCCGTCCAACCGATCAGTGTCGAAGGTTTCGCGGTGGGATCTGGCGGTGCGATCGTCCTGTTAATTTTCTATAAAGTGCTCGGCGGATACTGGTTCATCGAGGGTGAACAACAGACGTTCCGGCATCGTCGCACTCGCCGGCGCCGACGTTTCGATTCGCTTTACGAAGAGTAGATTGGCTTCCACAAACCGACCCAAATCTGCGGTACCAATTCTGGTGCCGACACAGATCGCTGGCTGAGGCCCTATCTTTGGCGTGAATACGGGAGAAGGCTGAGCAACCACAAGTCGGCCGAAACTCGAACAAACGGCTTGTCACTGACGCCAGCCTTGGGATACGGCGGTCCCGCGCAAATGATTCAGCATGTAACTGTGTGGGACGTTTAAACGCCCTGCTGCCGATTCCGTCGAATCCGTGCGCTGACGCGGTCGAGGATTGACCGCTCTTCTTTGGTCAAACTTGAAAGCCCGCCATCGTGCAGTTTGCGGAGGATCTCGTCGGCGCGCCGGTCTTCTTCTTCTTCGGCACGCAGTTCGTCCTGCAGGCGAGACTCTTTCTTTTCCTGCAGCCATTGAGAATAAGCAGAATTTTCGTGTTCCGATTCCGATGGAAAATCAAAAAATGATGCATCGTCATAGAACGAATCGTAATCCATGTCCGCGGCGTCATCCCAGTCCGCATCGGTAATCTTCGTTTCTTCACCGTACGAATAACGGGCGGCGAACAACAACACAATCCCGCCTAATAACATTAGCAGCCAGGCCGGTTGAATCGGTCCCGGGCTGTAATCACGAACCAGCCAGGACAGCCCGATCATCGTGAAGGCGACCGCGTGTCCCATCACCATGATCGCAGATTCGACACGCAATTTGGGCAAATCGACGTTCAGCGAATTGATCAGTGAGCGGACAATTGCTGCACCGTCAAATGGGAAACAGGGAATCAAATTGACGATGGCAAGTTGAAAATTGACCCAAGTGACAATTTTGACCAAAGAAGCTTGCCACTCACCGGTATCAAATTCCGCAGGACGGAATGGATTGATCAATTGAAAGAATTCTGCGTTGGCCGATTGGACCAACATGATCGCACCGAGCCCAAAAATACAGGTGTTCACGAACGGACCGGCAAGATGCACCGTTACGCGGGCTTGGCCGGCCACCGGGAGATCAAAATCCGAGTTGCCACCCCATGGCATCAAGACGATGTTGTTAACGTGACCGCCGAGATTCGCGATCGCAAATACATGGGCCAACTCATGAATCAGGATGCTACCCATCAGGATCAGAACGGTAACAATTCCCGTACCCACTCCTACCTGACTGGACGAACCGGACATGGTCAGTTCCACACCGATGACGGCGGTCAGGAACAGAATGAGAAACAGGTGAATGCGTACCGGAATCCCCATCCATCGACCGGCGTTTGCACTCCAACAAAAAGTCTCGTTCATCCTCATATTCCCCTTCACAAACCTGGTCGGTGATGTGATCTGTTGTAAGGGACATCCATCAAGAAATTATTGACGTCAGTCTATCTGCTCGCCGCCGCCGGATCAATCTAAGCGGAGAATCTGTCTTGATTTCAGGCGAGATTTCCCGACATTCCTGGAAAATGGGACACATTTTCCGATTATTCGCCCGACCGCCTTGGCCGTTGGTAAAGGTGGGAGTGGATTAATTCGGCGCTACCGCGAATTGGTGCCCGGTCAAAATGCCATCGAATCGAGTCAGGAAGGTGCGTCTCCAACAATGGCCAGCGGAAAAACGGATCGCGTCCGAGCGACTTAGAGAGCTTTCTCGAGTCCATCGTGACATTCCCGGCTCTCGGTGGGATCGGGCCGGCGTCGATTCTCGGGCAGCCCTGCAACAGCTTTGGATCATATCCGCCAACCCGATTGACGACTTGCGCAATTTGGTACAACGACAACCGTTCCGGCCCCCCCGCGTGATACAGGCCGCTCAGTTTCCGCACCAACACTTCCTGCATCAGTTCGTTCAAACATTCGACGTAGGTCGGCGTGCGAACTTCGTCAAAATACAATGTGGCTGGTTTGTTTTTCGCAAACCGATGCTGGATCCAGTCGATCGCGCCAGCGTGGCCATTAAAACTGATCCCCATCGGCAACGAAATTCTGAGGACACACGAATCCGGCTGCAATTCCAGCACAAGATCTTCTGCCCTAACCATGGTCTTTCCATAGACGGTCACGGGGTCTGTGGGATCGGTCTCGACATAACCACCGTCGCCCTTGCCGGAATAAACCAGATCAATCGACAGATGAATCAGTCGGATATCGGTGCCGCGAATCGCATCCAACAACTTCTGCACGCGAACCACATTGACTCGATCGGCCATCCGCGGGTCGAGTTCACAGGCCTTCAAGGCACAACTTCCGCCACAGTTCAAAATCGTGCGAATTCCGTACGTTTCCAAGAGCTGTTTAAACTCTGACTCATTTTCAATGTCGCAACCAACGATCCCGTCGCCTTGAAGCGGCCAATTGCGGACGGTACGTTGACCGATGACTTGATCGCCAAATTTCTCTCGAAAGTAGAAAAATGCGTTGTAGCCTGCGACACCCGCGATCCCTGATACTAACATCGGCAAATGCTGCCGCGCAAATTCTTCATCCAGCTCCGACCAGCCAGCGTTGGGCTGTTGCTGAAGCGCGAACGGTTTCGGCTGATTTATTTGACGAATCACGATTTTGAACTGCCGCGGAAATTTGACGCAATGCAAGGCCACTGAATGAACAGCCTATTTCAAATAAAAATCTGTGGGATCACAAGGCCGGATGATGCCCGGACGGCTTGCCTCGCCGGTGCAGACGCGATTGGATTAAACTTTTATTCGAAAAGCTCTCGCTATCTTGAACCCTCGACGGCTACCGAAATCGTCGACACGATTGATCGGTTCCTAGTTGGCCACCCAGGCAGCGTGAAGAAAGTTGGGGTCTTCGTCAATTCGCCGCCCGAGCAGATTGTTGCCTGCGTAACACACTATTCCCTCGACGCGATCCAGTTTCACGGCGACGAAGATCCGACCATCATCGCCGGGATCCAGCAGCAGTTGTCCGCCAAACGCCGATCGGTTGCGATGATCCGTGCCGTCAGAACCCGGTCGGAAAGAAAGGAATCGAAGGAGGGCGGGACCGTTGGGGACGAAATTTCCGGCTGGTTTCAAGCTCGAGCTGACGCCATTTTACTGGACGCTGCCGCCCCAGAATCCTATGGCGGCACTGGAAAAACCGTCGACTGGCACTGGGTATCTCGGCTGTCCTGCCCGCTACCGCTGATTCTTGCCGGCGGGCTGACTCCCGAAAATGTGCGGCAGGCCATCCGAATTTCCGGAGTTGGAGCAGTGGATGTCGCCAGCGGGGTGGAATCGCAGCCGGGAATCAAGGATCCAGAAAGAATTAAGGCGTTTGTGGATTCCGCCAAAGCCACCTTGAGTGAACAGGAGCAACCTTGACGCCGATGACTCGTCACGGCAACACGCTTCGAATTCCAACGATTCGCCGAGCGACGGCGAACAGCAAAAAAGGGCTTACGGGCGCCTGATTTCCCCTGTCGATGAAAATCGTTGTCAATTAGAATGGGTTTCGGTTCTTTACGGGGATTCGCCGGTTGTGGCAAATCCCTGTCAAACGGCGAGATTCGCTCGCCACTCTAATTAATCCTTTGATTCGAGCGCTTGGTGGGAGTCCCCATCCCGGTGTGAGATCACTTTGGAATCAAGAAAGTTCAATGAGCACAGTAACGGAACAATACGTATTTACTCCGGATGTCAAAAACGAGATCGAGTTCAAGGTCGCGGATCTTGCCCTGGCCGAATGGGGACGCAAAGAGATTGAGTTGGCCGAACAGGAGATGCCAGGTCTGATGGCACTCCGCGAAGAATTCAAAGGCCAATTCCCTTTGAAGGGCCAGCGGATCATGGGTTCGCTCCACATGACCGTCCAAACGGCCGTGCTGGCCGAAACGCTGGTTGAGTTGGGTGCTGAAGTCCGCTGGGTTTCCTGCAACATTTTTTCAACCCAGGATCACGCTGCCGCAGCGACGGTGGTTGGCAAAAACGGTACGGTCGACGCTCCAGCGGGTATCAGCGTCTTTGCTTGGAAAAACGAAACTCTGGAAGAATACTGGGCTTGCACCGAAAAAGCTCTCGATTTCGGAAACGGCCAAGGTCCGACGCAGATCGTCGACGACGGTGGTGACGCGACGATGCTGATCCACAAAGGTGTCGAGTTCGAAAAAGCAGGTGCCGTTCCCGGCCCGGAAACGACCAACAACACCGAGTTCAAGGAAGTCCTCAAGACCCTCGCTTGGTGCTTCGAGCAGGATTCGCAGCGTTGGACGAAAGTCGCTAAAGACTGCCACGGCGTTTCCGAAGAAACAACGACCGGCGTTCACCGCCTGGTTGAAATGGCCAAAGAAGGCTCGTTGTTGTTCCCCGCGATCAACGTCAACGACTCTTGCACCAAAAGCAAGTTCGATAACCTTTACGGTTGCCGCCACTCGTTGGTCGACGGTCTGAACCGGGCCACCGACGTCATGATGTCCGGCAAAGTCGCTGTTGTCTGTGGTTACGGCGATGTTGGTAAAGGCTGTGTCCAGTCGCTCGTGGGACAAGGCTGCCCGCGTGATCGTGACCGAGATCGATCCGATTTGTGCACTCCAAGCCGCGATGGAAGGCTACCAGGTCACGACGCTGGAAGAGACGCTGCCCTACGGCGACATCTTCATCACGACCACGGGTAACTTCAACATCATCCGGACCGAGCATATGGCGAAGATGAAAGACAAAGCCATCATCGGTAACATCGGTCACTTCGATAACGAAATCGAAATGGCGGAGCTGGAAAAAGTAACCACAACGAACCAACATCAAACCACAGTACGACATGTACACGTTTGAGGATGGTCACAGTGTGTCTGATCCTGGCCGAAGGTCGATTACTGAATCTCGGTTGTGCCACCGGACACCCGAGCTTTGTGATGTCCGCTTCGTTCACCAACCAGACGATCGCCCAGATCGACTTGGCCTTGAACGCCGAGGGCAAAGAAACGCTGTCAGGCGTCAAATACGATCGCAACGACGTTTACATTCTCCCCAAAGTTCTGGACGAGAAAGTTGCTCGATTGCACCTGGACCAGTTGGGCGTGAAACTCACGACACTGTCCAAGGAACAGGCCGAATACATCGGCGTTCCGGTCGAAGGCCCTTACAAGCCCGAGCACTACCGTTATTAATCGACGAAAATCCAGAATGCCCGATCCACGGCATTCTGTTTTCTACTGAATCCAAACGCGGCCCCAACTGGGCCGCGTTTTTTTGTTGACCCCTCACACCGCTCCATTTCTTCGAAGACGTTGGATATCTGTCCACGAAAAAACCCCCAGCTTCAGTGGAAACTGGAGGGTAAGATTCACGGTTTTAGCTCGCCGTAAAACGCCATCGGTTCGAATCCACTATTTTTGTGGAGCGACCAAGGCTTCCAGGCGTTCCATTCTCGCGGTCAATTCCGCGATCATGTCAGCTTGATCTTCAATCGTTGACGCCTGGGATGCAACCACATCGGTCAACTCGTTGATCTTCTGATCTTTGGCGTCGACTTTGGCGTTGAGCCCTTGAATGGCGGCGATGGCGATCCCGCTTTTGTCGATTTCGGCAATCGTTTTATCGTCAACTCCCAAACCAAACGTGGCGTAGAAATCCTGAGCCATCGGGCCCATGTGCGGCGTATTGTCCTCGTCGTGAATGTAGTTCCAGGTGCTGATCGGCAGGTCAACCAGTTTGCCCAGAACTTCCTGAGGATCAACATTTTGAATGTTCTCTTTGAGATTTCGATCCGAGCTGTGCAGCAGAACGCCACGCGCGGTAATGTTGCCGTTGGCTAGGATCGCAAATTGACTCTGGTTGGCGTTGACGAACCGAAATTCTCCGCTGGACAAAATTCTCAGGCCAGGAGAACCCGCACCACTTTTCTTCATGAACAACTCGTCGTTGCTGTTGCTGAAAAACCAGGTTGAATTGCGACTGGTATCAGTGAACGTCATAAATGCGCCACCACGATTTTCCAGATTCAACATCGTCCGGTCACGGGCGATCGCGGGCGCTTCGACCAACGACGAAATCGTTGAGCTATCCAACGTGCCGCCTCCCGTCAACGCCGCTCCATTGGCGTAGGACTCAAGCCGACTTCCCGCGACGGCGCGGCCGACGCAAACCCCGTTGGGACTGAGCGAAAGCGTGTTGTTTTCGGTACCATCGGCAATGGTGAATGGAGTTAAAGTTGCAAAATTTGCTGCCGATCCGGTATTGATAATCTTGAAGGCTCGACCGGAGTTTTCGAGATCGAAAAATGTATTTGAACTTCCGTCAATCATGCTGACATTCGTTCCACCCCCGGAATTCTCCAGGTGCAAGAACTTGACGGTATTGGTGTTCGAAGGCGTGTCCATCAACAGACGAACAGTCGGATTCGGAAAAACCCGATTCGGTCCGCCCACGATGTCGAGCGGATGATTGATTCCATTCGGATCGCCACTGCTACCCGAGTTGGGCGACCCGGGCGGGCCAAAGCCGATCCCCACGCCCTTGCTCGTTGTCCAGAACGTATTGTCTTGCGTATCGTCCCTCAAACGTAGAACGGAATGAGGTATGTCGCTACCGTTTTTAATCTGAATTTCGAATCTGCTGTTGAGCGCCTGAACATCCCAGGTGTCCGAATATCTTGTGTCAATGAATTTCAATTCAATTCCACCGTCATTCTGCATGGTCAGCAAAGAAACAAGATTGTCTCCCGAGACCGGTGTCGGGTCAGTGATTTCCACTTTCGACGCCGTCACGGTTTGCGATTGTACAAGACAGGGTGAAAAGGCTATCGGGACGACGAGCACCGATAACAGATGCCGAAAAGTGCGTTTAAGAACCATCGTGTTCGTCTTTCTTAGGCAGGAAGTGTTGAGAGGAGCCCCATGGGCCCGGTGGTTGGAGCTATGACTCTAGATGTGGCCCCACCGCTTGTCAAAACAATAATTTTTTTATTTCTCAGGCATCAACCAGGTTTCATCCCGAGGATGATTGGCAGTCAGTCTGTGTGGCCGTCCGGCGTCTCGCGTTTGCGCACTGAGGCTTTATCGAAAAACAGCGTGATTTGGCTGATTTCCGGCCGAACCGTTGTGCACCCCAGGCACCCCCTCCCGCTAACAACCCAACTGCGCGATGTAATGTGGCTTGATGACGTCCGGAAAATTCACTGGCAGTTCGATCCAGACGACCTATAATTCCGGTCAAATCTAAACGCCAGTCCCTGCCCGCCCCTGCCTTTTAACCATTCCGTCTCCTTTCACGCCAACTTGTGGGAGCCACCCCAGTGAAAACCTTCGTTTTATTAGCCAGCTTACTTTTACAATTGCCTTGGGTGACGTCCGCCAGCGCCCAGATTGAAAAAGAACTCGAGCAAGGTCTGTCGTTTGCCCTCAGCCTCGGCGGTGCCGACCAGGATCTCACCATGACGGGCGAACAACGTTTCGAACTGGTGGGTCTCTCGGTCATGATTCAAAGGGATCTACGAAATGCGTTCCAGGAATTCACCTCCAACTACAGCGAGGGATTGTCGGCTGAGGAAAAACAGCGTGTGGAAGACAAGCTCGCCTCAGCCATCAAGAAGATCAGAAAAAACGAAATGCAACAGTTGGAAATGGTGCTCAAAGCCGATCAGATCGAACGACTCAAACAGATTCGATTCCAGTACTTGCGCAGAAACAGTGGAGGGCTGGAGTCAATCCGGAGCGAACTGGACTTGAGCGATCAACAACTGGCCCGGATTGAGCAAGTTGGCAAGCAGATGATCGCCGACATCATGGAGGTTAACGCCGGTTCCCGCGACCTTCAACTCACGCCGATTGAGGTCACCGACCACGTCATGCAGATCAAAACGAACACGGAAAAAGACCTGCTGTCCATTCTTACTCCAGCTCAACGACAAAAACTGAAGTCGCTGGAAGGTGAAGAATTTCAATTTCAGATTGGCCTGCCCCAGCCAGAGACCGAAAATGATGAAGAATCGGAAAACGACCAATCCGAACAGGACAAAGATCAAAGCTAACGGCGTTTCATGCCTGCTCTCACCGCCCGTCCGAGTCGGGAAATTCAGGTATTGGCGGGAGAAGCGGGCTGTCGGAAAAAACGGGAGCAAGGGATGCCGGCTGGCTTCCCTCATCCCGCATCACCAGAGCTCACCGCCTGCTCTCGCCAAACCTGGTTGTTGACCCGTTGTGAATGAATGGTTGGCTGCCTATTTTGGGTTTTGGGCACTGAGCATGGCTTCCAAACGATCCAATCGCTCTGTCAATTCTGCGATCGCTTCGGCTTGCTCGGCGATCTTCTGGTCTTTGGCGTCGACTTTGGCGTTAAGCCCTTGAATGGCGGCGATGGCGATCCCGCTTTTGTCAATTTCGGCAATCGTTTTATCGTCAACTCCCAAACCAAACGTGGCGTAGAAATCCTGAGCCATCGGGCCCATGTGCGGCGTATTGTCCTCGTCGTGAATGTAGTTCCAGGTGCTGATCGGCAGGTCAACCAGTTTGCCCAGAACTTCCTGAGGATCAACATTTTGAATGTTCTCTTTGAGATTCCGATCCGAGCTGTGCAGCAAAACGCCTCGTGCCGTGATGTTGCCGTTCGGCAGAATCGCAAATTGGCTCTGGTTGGCGTTCACGAACCGAAATTCTCCGGTCGCCAAAATCCGCAGCCCTGGTGAACCAACGCCACTCTTTTTCATGAACAGCTCGTCATTGCTATTGCTGAAGAACCATGTCGAGCCACGACTGGTATCCGTAAAGGTCATAAACGCCCCCCCCCGATTAACGAGGTTCAACATCGTGCGGTCACGAACGATTGCGGGTGATTCGACCATCGACGTGATCGTCGAACTATCCAGAATGACGGCAGGGTTAAATGCGCTGGGGGTTCCGTTGGCATAAGCCTCAAGCGTGCTGCCAGCGGTTTGTCGCCCAGCGCTTACGCCTGACGGACTGACCGTAGGCGCGTTGGGTTCGGCCGCACTTGAAACTGAAAATGGAACGATGGGGGCGGGGCCCGAATAGTTGTTTACTTCGAACCGAGCAGCTTTGTTGTCAATTGAAAATTTCGTTCCTGTCAGTGTGTCTTCCCAGCGGCAACTCACGCCACCGCTGTTTTTCATTGTCATCAAATTGCGCACGACACTGGTCGTGTTCAGATCTTCGATCAGTACATCCGCGGCGGGGAAGCCCAACCCTGCACCACCTCGGACATAAAACGTTGCCGTTGGTTCAGAAGAAGATGCAGCAGCCCCCAGCGCGATTCCACGCTGTCCGATGAGCAACGCGTTTTCCGGGGCGGGCACTCTTATCCGAAAGGGTGTCTTCGAGAGAACCCCGGTGTTCGCTCGATTTCCAATCCCAAATCCGCCTGTCGTGACAGGGCCATAGGGAAAGAGAACATAGTCGGTAATTGAACTTATTCCAGAGCCGTCTCCTGGACCGATCAGGTCAACGAAATCGTGCGTCGCTGAAGCTCGACTTCCACCCTCGGGTGGATCCTGGGCCTGTGAAATTCCAGCTGCCAGAATGATCGCGCCGGCAAGCACAATGCGTGAAATGAAATAGCGGATGTTCATCTTGTTTTCTCCCAATGGCACGAAAGTAACGCAGGTCATCCTGAAGCTGGATTCCCAGCGACTGATCGACAATCTATGGCAAGCCAAAAGCGATGTCAAAAAAATTCCAGCAGTCAATCCCTGAAAAAATATCTTGTCCCCAGCGGCGTTGGAGCGGTTGATCCGATGAGGAAATAGGTTCTCGCCATCGAGTTCGCTTTCGGCCGACGCGGCTCTGCTACGGCTAGGTCCAGTCCTTCACCGGAGTCCGGTAAGACACTGGAAATTCCTAACAAGTTCTTCCGAAACCACGTTCGACAGCCACCATGGAATGAATCACCAAAGTCAATTTCGCACACTGACCGGGTAGAATCGCACAGGACACGAAGAGTTCACTCTGGCAGTCGGTTTCGCCAATTTCGAAGCATTAGTTTATCGACGCTTGGAAAAAGTCGTTTTACTCAGGCATAGAAAATGTCTGCCAGGTTCGATACGCCTGTCATGCTCACAAGCGAACCAGAATCCCTGGCTGGCTAATTTATTGAGTGCGACCGATCGGCTACCGCATATAATGTGATTTCAACCAACTGTGTCATTCCCACCATCACTTTCGATTCCAAGCGAGCCTCCGATGAATCTGCGTTCACTTTTTTTGATTTTTTTGCTCCAACTGATTGGCGTTGCGCCGTCATCCTGCGCAATTTGAAAAGGAACAACAACGAGGGCTTTCCTTCGCTCTGAGTTTGGGCGGCGCCGGCGAAGACATCCAACTGACTGGCGATCAACATTTTGAATTAGTCGGTTTGTCGGCCATGACCAAAATGCAGCTACAAAAAGCATTCCTGGATTATCGAGCCAACTACAGCGAAGACCTACCGAAAGACGAAAAGCAGCGACTTGACGATCAACTCGCGGCGGCGATCGAGAAAGTCAGAAAAAACGAAATGCAACAGTTGGAAATGGTCTTGAAACCAGCCCAAATTGAAAGACTGAAGCAGATCCGATTTCAGTTTCTTCGCCGCAACAGCATCGGGTTGGAATCGATCCGGGACGAACTGGACCTGAGTGACCAACAGCTTGCGAAGATCGAACTGATTGGCAAGCAAATGATCACCGACATCACTGAAATGAGAGAAAGCACTCGGGACCTTCGACTGACACCGATCGAGATCACGGACCACATCTTGCAGATAAGAAAGAACTCAGAGGAAAGTCTGTTGACTGTGTTGACGCCGGCCCAACGCCAAAAACTCCGGGCGCTGGAGGGCGAAGAATTCCAATTTCAGGTTGGCTTTCCGGTGCCGTCGAGTGACGACGAAGACGGTGAGGATAAAGAATAATTCCGATTCCGGCCCGTTGGCTCCGATCTCAACCTGCACTCAAAAAAAAATGGGCTCAGCGTGAAACTCGCCGGGCCCATTGATGATCTTTGACTAGGTTGAACTTACTTGTTTTGTGGTGCCAACTGCACCTCAAGGCTTTCCAGTCGTCGTGCCAGTTCCTCGATCATGACAGTCTGGTCTTCAATCAAATCCGACTGTTGCTGCAACTGTTTCGATTGGGCCTGGAGACTCTCGTTCAGTTTCGCAATCTCGGCATTCTTCGATTCCACTTTTTGGTTCAGCCCCTTGATGGCGGCGAACGCGATACCGTCTTTGTCCATTTCGCAGATCGTTTTGTCATCGTTGCCAAGGCCAAAGGCAGCATAGAAATCCTGAGCCATTGGTCCGACGTGCCGACGCGAACCGTCGTCGTCCTTGTAGTTCCACGACGTAACGGGGAGTTCGACCAATTTGTCAAGAATCTGCTGGTTATCGAGCGTTTCAAAATTCTCCTTGAGATTCCTGTCAGATGGAGTCAGGTAGGATCCACCAGTACCCGGTTTCACATCGCCGTTGGGGAAAATCTGAAATCGGTTTCCTTGATTAGCAACAAACGCAAATTCGCCAGATGGCTTGATTCTGATGGCGGGAGAAACACCACCGCCACCCTTCCGCAGCTGCAATTCATCGTTGGAATTGCTGAAGAACCAAGTCGAACCGCCAGGTTGGCTGCTATCGGTGAACGTCATGAACGCGCCGCCGTTGTTGACAAGGTTCAGCATCGTGCGATTTTGAGTCGGAGCGGGACTTTTAACTTCCGAAGTGATCGTTGAACTGAAACTACCGCCGGTGCCGTCAGCAAATACATGCAAAGCACTTGTCGGAGCCGATATCCCCATACCAACACCGTTGGCCGCCAAGATACAGGCATTGTTCGGAGTGCCCGTGATAATTGAAAATGGCAGGACAGATGTGCCCGTAATTGAATTGTCCCGGAAATCGAGCGACCCGAAGTCATTCACCAATGCGAACTTTGATCCCGACGCCCCGGTGTCGTCAATCTCGATCGACACTCCTCCGTTGTTCTGCAACGCAAACAAATTCCGTACCGCAGCTGTTGTACTGCGATTCTCAACAAGAATCCGTGCCTGAGAAAACGCATCGCTTGGTCCGCCACCGGCAACGTGAAGTTGGGCCGTTGGATGCTGGCTGATCCCGTTGAGACCAATCCCAACACCCGAAGTGTCAATGGCCATAGAACCTGCGGGCGCGTTATTCACCGTCGCAAACGGTCGCCCCCCAGTCCCACGATCGCCAATGGCGAAGCCACCCGGATTCCCTCCAGAGGGACCGTATGGGAACAGCACGTAATCGGTGATCGCATTCACACCACCATCTCCAGCACCAATCAGGTCAACAAAGTCGTGGGTCGCCGAGGTTCTTGCACCTCCTTCAGGAAGTCCGCTGCCTGTTTGAGCTAACACGCTGCTCGGAAAAACCAACCAACACGCCAACGCGCCGACTGCCAACACATGGCAGGAAAGGGATGTAAACGAAATGTTTCGAATCATGGATGATACCTCACTCAAAGCAATTGTAAGAAGTTGGAGCTGGAAACGCAGAGGCGTTCACTCTAGACGCGGTTGATTCCCTCGTCAAAGAATTAATCAGGCATTTTTTGTGAAGAAAAGAAAAGAGCAGCTTAAGGATGAATGTTGAATCCAATCTGTACCGCATTTCCGCTGCAGGCCCTGGCGCTTGGTCTCATCGAACCAACAACATTTAGACTGCCAATTTTTCGAAAAAAACCTCAATTCCACGGGAAATCGTTTTATAATGTGTTTCCGAGAAGTCCCCATTAGAAACCCGATGCCCCAAGCACACCGCCCACCGATGAAATCCACACTTTTAATAGTCATCTTCGTTTTTCAATTTCTGCTGGTCGCGCATTCGCATGCCCAGTATCAAGACGAAGAGAGAGTCGGACTTTCGAATACGCTCAGTCTGGGCGGAGTCGCTAAGGCTCTGAAAATGACTGACGACCAACAATTCAATCTGGCAGATACGTGGCTGATGGTACAAATTGACTTGCGGAACGCATTCCAGGAGTACCAATCCAATTATGCTGAGAACCTTCCGGAATCGGAACAACAACGACTGCGTGATACACTCAACGATGCGATCACAAAGATCCGAGACCTCGAAATCCAACGACTCGAAGCCGTTTTGAAGCCCGATCAAATAGAGCGTCTGAAACAAATCCGGTTTCAGTACCTCCGCCGAACAGGTAAGGGACTGGAAGCGATCAAAGACGAGTTGGAATTGAGCGATGACCAATTGATGAAAATCGAAAAGGTAGCAAAAGAACTGAAGGAAGAGGCGTTGCGATTTCAGGCCAGTACCCGCGAAATCAACCTTCCGCCAGCTGAGCTGACCCATCACCTCGGTCAAATCCGAAGGAACGCCGAAGAACGCCTATTGTCCATTCTTTCTCCGTCACAACGCCAGAAACTCCGGCGACTGGAAGGCGAATCATTCGAGTTTCAATTTGGCCCGCCGGAGCCCGGAGACGATAACGGCGAAGAGGACATCCAGGAAAGCAATGACGAAAACGAACCCGATAAAACTTGATTGTGCCAACGCCAATCTGTAACCTCATTCCGAATCGAAGCCAGCATGAATTGCTCCACCGCACTCTCGAAAACGGGTTCGCAATTGCGAACACACGCCTTTAACATTTGCCTCTTCGCTTGCCTTGCGTTGCACGGTCCATCGTCCGAGGTCAAAGGAAACGAATGTTTGGCAGAATCCATCCAAACCCAGTCCCAACAAATTCGTTGCCTTGCCGACTCAATCAAGGACGACCTGAAATGCAGCCTCAAAGGTGAAAAAGGATATGGTCGAGTCGTCGCAGTCAACGCCCGAATCCGGATGAAGTCGGCGGCCATCTGCCGACGGATCGAACGCAATTGTGACTACCGTGGCCTTTGCAGGGATGTTGCGAAAATCAACGAATTCGCCTGCGAGCTGCAAACCCATTTTAACGAGTCCCTGGCTTTCGCTACCCAATGCCATCAGTGTCCGCCGACCGCGTGCCAGCTGAAATTGGCCAGGGAAATTGAATCCCTGATTGCTTACACTCGCGGTCTCGATGCGATCCTGACCGGCGATGCCTTCGTCGCCCTGCCGAGAGTTTCCGACACAATCTTTCCTGCGGATCCGAACTTTCAATTCGCACCGCCCGTAGAACCGGCTCAATCCTCTCAGATCCCTGTTTTACAAGGCCCGACGAAAGTCCTGCGGCCGGAATCAACGCCCCAGAGTGTTTTGAATCGCTAGGAACCAAGCAGCGTTTTTGTTGGCAAAAGAATTGCTAGCACTCCCCTTTGACACGTGATGTTGCCTGCGGGATAAAGGCACCTCATTGATGAATTTTCGATTCTCAATCAGGTGCTGGAACGATGGCAGACATTCAGGCCTTTCGCGGTCTTCGTTACGATCTCTCCCGGGTCGGTTCCCTCGGCTCGGTCGTGGCTCCCCCCTACGATGTGATCGACGCGGATCTTCAGCAGCGGCTTTACGACAGAAGCCCCTACAACGTCGTCCGACTGATCCTCAACCGCGGCGATGACCTGCTGGAAGGTCAAACGATCTACGAGCGCGCCGCCGAGCATTTCAAGGACTGGAAGAAAGACGGAATCCTCAAACCGGATAACGTGGGTTCGGTCTATATCTATCACCAGACATTCGAATTCCAGGGCGTCGAGTACACCCGCCGCGGCTTCATCACCAGGGTCCGCCTGGAGCGGTTTGGAGAAGGCTCGATCTTTCCCCACGAGCAGACGCATGCGGCCGCCAAAGAAGATCGACTGATGTTGATGTCGGCGTGCAAAGCGAACCTCAGTCCAGTGTTCGGGATTTTTTCTGACGAACAGAACGAAGCCCAGAACTTACTCGAAGCCGCCATCGAAGACCGGACCCCGCTGCAAGTCCAGGACGACGATGGTGTCATGCATCAAGTCTGGATTGTCACCGACGCCAACGCGATCGCCCACGTCGCGCAAATCGTGGGCACCCAACCCGTCTTCATTGCAGACGGACATCACCGGTACGAGACCGCCTGCAACTACCGTGACGCGCTGGCGCAGCAACAAGCCCTCGATCGCGACCACCCCAGTAACTATGTCCTGATGATGTTGGTCGGCATGTCCGATCCCGGTTTGGCCGTGCTGCCGACCCACCGGCTGTTCCGTGGTGTGGATCCGATCTCCTCGTCCCAGTTGATCGAGCGACTTGGCCCGGCGTTCACCTGCGAGACCGTTGGCTCCGGACCGGAGGCTGCAGCGGAACTCTGGGACTTGATCTCGCTGGAGCAAAACCAGGGTACGATGGGGTTCTATTGCCGGTCGGATAACCAATGGGTGCTCAGCACAGATTTCGGCCGAGGGGGAATCGGTGCTTCACCAGATGTTCCCCGATCGGAGTCCCCAATGGCAGGGGCTGGGAGTTGCCATCCTCCATCATCTGGTCATGGACAAACAGCTCGGATACCCGCAGCTCCCGTCGCCAAGCTACGTCCACTCCATCGAAGAAGTGGTCCAAGGCCTGCTGGAAGGAGACTCCGCTGGCCGCGACGCGACGGGCCAACTGGGCAGTGGGACGCCGTTTGAGCTGGCCTGTCTGGTCATGCCCGCTTCCGTCGAACACGTTCAGGCGATCAGCGAGTCGGGCGAGCGGATGCCGGCCAAGAGCACGTACTTCTATCCCAAACTATTATCAGGACTGGTTATCAACCCGCTGGAGTAGCATAACTGAAACAGTTTCACGTGAAACTCGTATGCCCGGTTAGGCCCACCGTCGGCAACGACGACATCGCACCAGCCGCTGGTTGCGCCCCTGATGCCAATGCCAACCGAAGATATAAAGAAAGTGATTCCAGGCCATCCGCCGAAAGCCCAACGAACAGCAATTTACCCCGACAAGGGTTCCAGCCATTAGCCGACGGTTGAACGTCAGCCATGTACCGCGACACCAGGCTCCAAGCAAACAGCTGACGTTTGAGTGAACGGCGATTTACCCCAACAGGGGTTCCAGCCATTAGCCGACGGTTGAGCGATCAGCGATTTACCCCGACAGGCGTTACAGCCATTAGCCGGCGGTTGAGCGAACAGCGATTTACCCCGACAGGGGTTTCAGCCATTAGCCGGCGGTTGAGCGCAGCGACACCGCCGGTGAGCAGGTCTTATTATTCCCGCACCCTGAAAGGGTGCCAGCCATTGAAACAAAACGAGACAATTGAAAAGGTGCCAGCCACCCATTCGAACGACGAAAACGAATGGATCGAGTAAATGAAAAAGACGAGCGTTGCAAACCTCAAGGCCCAATGGAAAATCGCAAAGCATTAACCCGTAACAAACTAGATGACCTGCGTCGAGTTTCACGTGAAACCCAGGAAAACTGTAGAGCTTAATCGCAAGGACAGTTCCCAATAAAAACCCGTTTTATTCATACCGGTTTTTCCCCTCACCCCCAGCCCCTCTCCCCAAAAATTCGGAGCAAGCTGAATCAAGTGGCGATCCGTTTTCGTCCGAATTTTCGGGGAGAGGGGAGCAAATTTTTGTGGCGCAAAACCCGAAAGCATTTTTCGCATGATCTTAAAAGATACGATTGGTTCCCCCCTCCTCGAGAATTCGTAAAGCCAGAGGACAGGTGCTCCCCCTCTCCTCGTGAATTCGGACGCGTGCACTTTCTATTCGAATCCAGCGTTCTCCGAATTCACGAGGACATTGGCATTTCAACGCAGGAAGTTTGGTGATAACTTTCTGAACGCAGCTGTTTCCAACCCCAGGTGCGGTTAGCAGCTAACCCAAGGCGTGCCAAAGAATGGAATCACACGCTCGACAACCATGTTGCTGAGCAGTCAAGGATCGACCGTGAGCCGAACCATTTGCATCGCCAATCAGAAGGGGGGAGTCGGCAAGACGACGACCTCAATCAATTTGGCGTGCGCTCTGGCACTCGGCGGATGCAAAACTTTGCTGGTTGACATGGATCCCCAATGCAATGCGACGTCCGGAGTCGGCTCCGTTGCCGTGGAGCGTCATCCGCTGGTGGTTGATCGCCCGATTCGCCATAGCATCGTGTCCACCGGCGTCGACGGTCTCAGCCTGCTGCCCGGCAGCAATTCGTTCCGGGACGTTGACCTGCTGAGCAACTGCCGAATCTTCCGAGAGCGAAGTTCTCGTGGAACATCTTGCTGGAGGGACCTCGACCTACGATTTCGTGTTGATCGATTGCCCGCCATCCTTGGGACACCTGACTCAAACGGCACTTTCGGCTTCCGACGAGGTGTTGATGCCCATCCAATGCGAATACTTTGCCATGGAGGGTCTGACGCAGATGATCGAGGTCATACGTTCGGTCATGCAGAAACGACCTGGCCAATTGAGTTTCGGTGGCATCGTGCTGACGATGTACGACGAACGATTGGAGCTGACGGGTGAAGTCGATATCGAGGTGAGAGAATTTTTTGGAGAGATTGTTTTTGATACCGTCGTTCCCCGGGACGTCAATGTCGCCGAAGCCCCTTCCCATGGGCTGAGTGTGATTGACTATGCCCCGCGCTCCCGGGGAAGCCGAGCTTACATAGAACTGTGCATGGAGGTACTGGAGCGTGACTAGAAAAAAACGATTGGGCCGTGGCTTGGAGGCATTGCTGAATGTCTCTGCTGAACCGGCAACCGAGCCTACCTCCGAAGTGGCGGTCGCGGATCGGTACGAATTAACACCATCCTCCAATCCGGGTACGAGTACGACCGCGAGTACGAGTATGGCGGAGGAGCGCCTGATACAATCCATTTGAGCGTCTATGAGATTGAGGACAATCCATTTCAGCCTCGACGAGTATTCAGCGAGCCCGAGATCGCGTCGCTGGCCGAAAGCCTCAAAGAACATGACATCCTGCAGCCGATCCTGGTGCGAATCGTTGACGGTCGTTACCAATTGATCAGTGGCGAACGCAGATTGCGGGCGGCCATCAAAGCAAACTGGCAGACCATTCCAGCTCGCATTCGGGAAGCCGACGATCGGTTGGTTTCGGAACTGGCCATCGTCGAGAACTTACAACGCAAAGACCTCAACCCTATCGAAAAGGCGATGTCCTTCCGGCGATACCTCGACGAGCATGCTTGTACCCAGGAGGACCTGGCAGGTCGATTGAAAATCGATCGTTCCACGATTGCCAATCTGATGCGTCTGCTCGAGTTACCTCAAGCCATTCAAGACGCGTTGGGTAACGGCACATTATCAGCGGGTCATGCCAGGGCTTTGCTTCCGCTCGGCGATGAAGATCTCCAACTCCGATTCAGCCAACAAATCCAGAGCGAGGGCATGAGCGTCAGGGCAACCGAAAGGGCCGTCTCCGACTGGATCGACTCAGATGAACTGCAGGCGGCGGGGGCGAACAATGGCAGCCGAAGAAAAAAGCGAACCCAGGACCGCCAGATCGAGTCCCTCCAACAGGAACTCAAACAGGCCTTGGGAACGAAAGTTCAAATCAAACAGGGCAGTCGCCAAAAAGGACAAATCGTCATTCATTTTGCCAATCCCGACGAATTTGAACGACTACGAGGCATCCTCAAAAATCAACCAGGAGTCGAGGCCAAAGCGGCTTGATGGCGTTTAAATCGCGATCGAAGCGGATCTCGGCCGGAACCCAAAACGGAGGCTTGTCAATTCAAAACATTGTTTCACCGTGAAACGACCTGCTCGAAACCCAAAAAGCCGACGCTTTGGACGTTTCGGGATCGCGACCAAGCGTCCAAAAAACCCGGTTTTTTCGGGCTTAATCGGATTGCATCGAATCGTGCCAGTCGTTAGCATGGGCATTGTTATTCGCGGCCGAGGTGAAGTCGACGTATCGCCGCAAGAGATTAATTCGGGGTGTAGCGCAGCCTGGCTAGCGCACCTGCTTTGGGAGCAGGGGGTCGAAGGTTCGAATCCTTTCACCCCGACTTTGGGATATCGCATTGTCAGTTATCAACAATGTTGACAGTTGTCATCGACACTCAGCCTGTGAAAGTGTGGGAATGGATTCACCACTGTTTTTCGAGGATGTCGAAGTAGGTCAGGTCTGGATCAGTCCTCGGCGCACGATAACCGAGGCGGATGTTGTTAATTTTGCAGCGGCGACAGGCGATTTCAATCCGCTGCATATCGATCACGAATACGCAGCCCAGTCGCATTATCGACGCCCGATCGCCCACGGCTTGCTCGGGTTGGCGTGGGTCGCCGGATTGGGCAGCAATTCGCCAAATATGAACACGATTGCTTTTACGTCGGTCCAGGAATGGAAATTCTCCCGACCACTTTATTTCGGCGATACGGTGTTTGTCGAAACGAGTTGCCTCAAGAAAGAATCGACCAGTCGCCGTACCGGTACCATTCTGTGGCACCGAAAACTGATCAACCAATCCAATCTGATTGCCCAGGAAGGGATCTTTGAGACGTTGGTGGCGATGGAGCACGCACTTCCCCGGGCCCATTTTGACGCCCGCGCCGAACAGCAACGTTCGTCTGAATCCGGCTCCGGTGGCTCGGATCGCACCAGCCCGGAAGATAAACTGGGCCCTCTACAAAGCCGTTCGACGCTTTAAAAACAGCGCGAAATTCAGCCAGTGACTTCCTTCCGCGTCGTTTGTTTAAACTCAAATGGCACGATTCTCACCGACACCAACCCGCGGTGTCAACTCAATGACGACGCTTCATTGGTGTCGCCGCCGTTTGGAAATTTCGCTATTTATCCGCGTTCCCAAAAGTTCGGTAAGGGAATTATGGACCGAGCGTTTGCCAGCTGAGCGTTGCTGAATCATTTTAATCGGCAAAACCAATTCAAGCATCGTTATCGGATTCGTCGATAAAACCGAATAACTACCGTTTGTAGGCGGCTATCACGCGCGCCATTCTTTCAAGCATAAAGACGTCGATGAGCATTGAGAAACATCCCGACAGCCAGTGGCTCAAACACGAGTACGTCCAACGCAAGATTTTTGCCTTTGTCGTCACGGCGTGTACTTGCTTCCTGCTAGGCAGCCTGCTGTGGCCGCTTTCGGTCAGAAGCTATCGTTCAACGGCATCGATCCCGGTGAAATGCCAATCGAATGACCCGGAAAAACGCAGTCTGAAAGAATCCTTACAGCGAACCATCGATCTTTGTGATGACGATGAATTTCTGGAGTCAATCCTGACCAGCGTCGGGGAAAGGGTCGAACTCAACAATCGCGCTGGCTCAAGCGGATTTGGAATCGATCCGGCAGTCCATTTCAGTTGCGGCACTGGAAACCAATTCCTCCCATCAGATCAACCTTGAGTTTGCTTTCCAGGGGCTTGGAACCGACGATGAAAAAGAATTTGTACGCCAGTTTTCTGATCAATTCTCCAAACGCCTGTACCTGGAGGCCAACGGAGAAATTCGCTCCAACAATATTCTGATGTCGATTGCCGAGGACAAAGTGGATCGGTTGGAATGGCTGGTCTCGCAGATCGAAAATGACATCCAGTCAATCCGCACGTCGGTTGCATCCGTTGGCCAGTCCCCGACCGCGTTTCGAAACGCTTCCCACTCAAGTTCGACGTCTGCTCCGACCATGCAAGACATTCAAAACGCGCTGGCATCGATCGATGTGAAAACGGTTCACGATCAGATCCGCGAAATTGGTTCCTTTCGATCGCTGGCCCTTGCATCGGATTCGCCTGACGGACAGCTGGCGGACGGGGAATTGTTCATTCGTCCTGTCGGAGGTGTCCCCACAATTCCCGCGTTGATCCTGTTGGTCATGTTTTCCATGGTCTTGGGCAGCATCGTCTCGATGAACTATCAACCATTTTCCGACCGCGGTTTTGAGAATGTCAGCCGCCTGGCCAAGGCTTTGAGAATTCCAGTGATCGCCGTCCTGCCGACTTGGGCTGGCATCTCAGAAACGCCCAACGAAATGTCCGAGGCCAACAAAAAAGCTCCCTGGGCAAATCGAGCCGTGGGAATGGCGAAACTGGCACTCCTGGGCCTGTTGATTTTGACGATCGGGTTCTGCTTGATCGACGGGGGAGTTCGCGAGGCGTTTGGACGGAATCCGTTTTTTGGGTTTGCCAAAATGATCTGGGTATTCATTGGTTATTAAAACAGCAGACATCATGTCCAGGCCTCTTGAATCCTGAAATTTCATGACCTGACCGATTATCGAACCGGCGATGCCCCACCAAGACCCCGTGAACAAAACCGAGAAAAACAAACACCACTGCTCCTGAAAGAAACCATTTCCCGGAAGCCCGCGAGTGAAAACTAACCGGCTGCCCCCGAGATCCAAGGACGGACCCCCAAATATGTACGAACAATGTTTTAACCTTCGTTCGCGCCCTTTTACTTCGACGCCTTTCGTGAAACATTATTTTGCCGGGCAAGCGATTCAGCAGTCACTGGACAACGCCAGCCGCTGTATCGACCGAGGGACCGGACCGGTCATTGTCATCGGCGAAGCTGGCACCGGGAAATCGTTGCTGCTGGCGATGCTGGAGGACCAGTTTCGAACCAGGTTCAAGGTTGCGAACCTGGCCTGCGGCACGACTCGACAATCGAAACGAACTGCTTCAGAACATGCTCTACGAATTGCAGTTACCCTACCGGGAGATGTCCGAAGGGGAACTTCGATTGAGCCTGATGGACTTCCTTAAACCGGGCGATGCGTGTCCGGAAGGCATGCTGCTGCTGGTCGACGAGGCCCACATGCTACCGACCGAATTGCTGGACGAGATTCGGCTGATCACCAACTATGTCAGAGATGGCCAACCACGGGTGAGATTGGTGATGGCCGGGAATTTCCGCCTGGAAGAAAACCTGAATGATCCACGCCTGGATTCACTCAATCAGCGGATCGCATCCCGTTGTTACCTTTCCAACCTGTCGCAATCGGAAACTGCGAAATACGTCATCACCCACGTTGATCGTGCAGGTGGAGATGGCGCCGAATCATTTGCCGAATCCGCCCTGAGAGAAATCCACAACGTGACCGACGGTTGCCCGCGGTTCATCAATCAAGTCGCAGAACACGCCATGATCCTTGCCGCAACGCGCGCGATATCCAGGATCGAATCAACGCTGGTCGAAGAAGCCTGGCATGACGTCCAAAGTCTGCCTGGTACCTTTTCCAATTCCGCCGGCCAGACCGCAACTTCGGCGGTAACGCCGGACGATCAGGATTGGACTGTGATTGAATTTGGCAGCCTCGACGATCAAGACGACGATCCGGCAAATCTTGATCGCGATGGGGATGTCGATCAACTCGCGATCCGGAAGCGGCCCGCCGAGAGTCTCCCCTGTGATGAGTTGATCTCCGGCAGCGAGCAGGACGATTTGTTGGAGTCGGAACATCCCGCAGAGGCCAAAATTGACAATCAATTGGAGCAGCTGGTGACACTCGTCAAACAGTCAGAAGGCGAGGCAACTCCGGCAGTTTCTTCCGATTTGACAGGGCAGGCGAGAGTGCATCGACGGTCGACCAACACGACGAACCACCGCAACCACGCAACCCGACTGAGTCATCATCAAATTCAGGATTCGACAATCCGTTTGATGAAGATTTCGCCGAGGAAGAGGACGTGGTCGACACCTACGGGCCATTGGTCATCGCTCAAAACGAAGCGTCGTTGTCGGTCACAGCCGAGCAACTCTCGATGATTACACCACTGGATGAATTCGGGCAGGATTGCCAGTCCGTAACGCACTCGCTGAACGACGATGATCATGTTAGCGTCCTCGATGATTCCGACGTGGTTCACCGTGAGACCGTTTCACCACCGCAGGTAACTTCGGAGTCTGAGTCCAACCTTTCGGCCGACGCGAGCTGGGACCCTTCGCTTGAAGCAGTCCAAACGCCGCCCGCGGACAGGCAGCCTTCGGTGTCTGCCGAACCCACACCCGTTTCATGTGAAACGGGCGTTGAGGATGTCGGCGACGCCGACGAGGCGGACATCATCGAGGCAACCGCGCCGCACCGCACCAGAATTGAGCCACATGATGTGGAGGATCCTCAGCCTGGCACGCTTGCCAAACGCAATTCAAAATCGGCGGATGATCGCGACATGATCATCATTGCCCACCAGGAAGAGCAACTGGAAGACCAACGGCCCGACAACTCGATCCCTTTCCCTAGCTCCGCCATCTCCAAGGGAGAAGCCCGGCGGGTTGACTACCAGGAACTGTTTGAGCGGCTTCGCGGTTTGTCTGCCAACTGATTAACTTGCAAAACCACGAAGTCATTGATGCCGACCGCAACGTTCACTCAATCCACGAAAAAATGATGGTCCAACGTTTACCCGATGCAGCCGACAACGTGGCCGGCTCGGCCGCCCCAAACCTCGCGCCCACCTATGATGCGGTGCCGGTTATTTCCATTCCGTTTTTTGAAACGACAACAAATCGTTCGGTCGATATTGATTCCTTGATTGTCGAGCTACAGCACGACCTCGAGACGAATCAAGCTCCGCTGCCCAACGGCGACCGGGGCTTTTTCGAGCCCTTCGCCGATCAACAGGAGGATCCGGCAGAATGGATTGAAAAGACCGAAGGGAATCCGCCCAACCGGGCAAGCCAACAACCCGACGGAGCGAAATTCGGGGCCGCACTGACCGGGCTGGTAGAGTCCATTGTCGACCGATTTCCGATCGCCGCGCCAACGCTACTCACTTTTGTTGGCTCGCAAACCGTCAATCACACCGATGCAACCTGCGGGCAGGTTGCCAGAGCGTTGGCGTCCAAGAAGATTGGCAAAGTCCTATTGTTGGATTCCAACGACCGCGGGCAGCTATCCAGTCAAGTCAACCTGCAGGCCGTACCCGGTACTCTGGATTTTGCCGACGGCCCTTTCGACTGGCGTTCTTGCATCATCCGGGATGCCTACCCCGGGATCGATTTTTGCCCCATCGGGAACGGCCGATTTACGCGATTTGGCAGCCTTGAACGACTACGAAACGCAGCGGCCGAAATGAAACAGGACTATCAATTCATTTGTGTCTCTGGTGGCGAAGCGCACGACCATATCGCGATCGCATGGTCCAGTATCAGCGACGGCAGTTATCTGTTGGTCAGCATGAAGAACTCGAACCAGACCATTGCCCAGTCCGCGGTTACCGAATTGCAGTCCTGCGGCGCCCGCTTGCTGGGCTGCGTCGTCACCGACACGGATTAACCTGGCAAACGGCGATTCCTGACGCGAGCTGGATCGGCCCCCAAACAACCTACTCAGGAATCTCCCATGCGTGTACTTGTTACTGGTGGAGCTGGCTACATCGGCAGCCACACCTGCGTCGAACTGCAACAAACGGGCCATCAAATCACGGTCCTGGACAACCTCGCCAACAGCTCGCGGGAAGCACTCAGACGGGTGGAGTCGTTGACGGGCCAGCCGGTTCCATTTTTTCAGGTCGATTTACTGGACCGCCCTGCCCTGCACGAAATTTTCGCCAATCATCCCTTCGATGCCGTGATCCATTTCGCGGCGCTCAAGGCGGTCGGGGAAAGCGTGGCCAAACCGCTAGAGTATTACCAGAACAATCTTACCGGGACGATCAATCTGTGTTTTGAAATGCGAGACGCCGGCGTGCGGAACTTCGTTTTCAGTTCCAGTGCGACCGTCTATGGGTTGCCCAAATCTCTTCCACTGACCGAGTCGTCGGAAACATTGATGCATGAAGTCACCAACCCTTATGGTCGCACCAAGCTGATGTTGGAATTCATGCTTTCCGACCTGCACGTCGCCTGGCGCGAATTTAACGTGGCGTTGTTGCGGTATTTCAATCCCGTCGGCGCGCACGCCTCGGGTGAAATCGGCGAAGATCCCAATGGCATTCCCAATAATTTGTTGCCTTATGTTTCGCAAGTTGCGGTCGGCAAACTAAAATCGCTGAACGTGTTTGGTGGGGATTACCCAACTCGCGATGGTACCGGAATTCGAGACTATATTCACGTCGTCGATTTGGCTGTCGGGCATGTCCTGGCCCTCAACAAACTCGCGGAAAATCCTGGCGTGGTGACGTACAACCTTGGCACCGGCAATGGCTACAGTGTCCTGGAGGTCGTCAAGGCGTTCGAGCAAGCCAGTGGCAAACAGGTTCCCTACCAGATTGTGGATCGCCGGCCTGGCGACATTGCTGCCTGCTACGCGGACCCGTCGCTGGCGGAATCGGAACTGGGCTGGAAAACCAAATACGGGCTTGATGAGATGTGTGCCGACAGCTGGCGTTGGCAATCAAAAAATCCGAACGGCTATCGCGATGCCAAGGACTGAGCCCCCATTCACCAAGCCAGCCGCAAGACCTCTAACGCTGGTATTACTGCTGGATTATTCAGCCAAATTTTCACTCGCCAGCACTTCTGACAGAAATTCACGCAACTGGACCCAATACTCTGCGGGCCAACCATCGTAATGCCCCATCCCGGCAATCTCATAGAATTTTTTCTGCGACGATGACGCGTTGGCAAACAGTTCTTTCGCATGTTCCAGCGGAATCAGTTTGTCCGCGCTGCCGTGCGACTGAAAAACCGGCCCGCTGTAGGCCTTGATTCGCTCCTTCGAGGGAAACTGATTTTTCATCAGGTATCGCACCGGAAACAGCGGATAATTGTACTGTGCCGTGTCGGCCAGTGATTTGAAGGTCCGCTGCAAGACCAGCGCCTTGCAGCCAAACCGGGCAGCCAGATAACAAGCGGGTCCGCCCCCAATCGAATGCCCAACGATCACTATTTCGTCTGGCTGCTTATTCGTTTTTTGACAGATCCATTTCAACGCCTGTTCCGCGTCGTCCAGCAGACCAGCCTCCGAGGGCGTCCCTTCACTTTTGCCGTAACCACGATAGTCGAACACAAACACGTCGGCGTTAAGCGTTGCCCGCAGAAATTCCCCGTTGTAGCTGGCCGCCTCCGCGCAATTCTCGGCATTTCCGTGGCACAACAGAACGGTCTCGCACAACAAGCACGCTGCCTCATCCTCGCCCGTTCGTTCGAGCGAATCGAGCGGCAGCGATTCCTGTCGCGGCAGATACCACCCGACCAGCTTGGTTGAATCGGCAGCTTCGAATTCGATTTCCTCAAACGGGAAATTCGCGGGGCTCCAGTCACCTTGGGGAAATTTCGACGCCGGGTAGACCAGTGCCGTTTCATTCATCACCAAAACCACCAACACCAAAACGTAACCGATCGCGACAGCCAACAGTCCGCCGCGAATCCATCTTCGTTTGGGACGACTGGTACGGGTCGCCTCTTGTGGGTCTTTGAGATTCGTCATGGTTTACGCTTGTATTCGAGATCTGATTCTTCGCAGGATAATGCAGTCATCGTGAAAACACAATGTTCCTCGGCCGAGGATCTGGGCAACTAGAACCGCCTGATTTCTGCCAGCTCAAGTTTGGCAACCCGTCGACGCGTACCGCTCCTCTTGTTCCGACAATAATTTGAGATTACGTTACGCGGTTTAACTTCCATTCGTTCACGGAACCGCTGGCTTGGACGCGAACCCCGACCTGCTGATTGTCATCGCGACCTACAACGAAATCGACAACCTGCCGACGTTGGTGGCAAAACTGGTTGAATTACTGCCCGATGCGCAAATCATGATCATTGACGACGCGTCACCCGACGGCACGGGAAAATGGTGCGATGATGCCAGTTCCAAGTACCCGCAACTTTCGGTCGTTCACCGTGAAGCCAAACTAGGACTCGGGTCGGCGACGATGCTGGGATTCCAACGTGCGCTGTCGCGAAATTTCTCGATGGTTGCGACGATGGATGCCGACTTCAGCCACGACCCGGCGAGCCTGGTAAAATTGGTTGACCTATTGCGGTCGGACACGGAGCAAAAATTTGGCGTGGCCATTGGCAGTCGGTACGTCGCCGGCGGCTCGATTAAGGGCTGGTCGTTGTTTCGCAAGCTCGCCTCCCGCGCCGTCAACCTCTACTCGCGATTCATGTTACGATTGAAGACGAAAGACAATAGCGCGCGCCTTTCGGGTTTATCGCTGCTCGGCGCTGAGAGCCATTGATCTGGCGACCATTCGCAGCGCAGGCTACGGCTACCTCGAAGAAATTATCTGGCGACTCAATCAAGTTGGCGTCACAATGAAAGAGATTCCCATCTGTTTCCGAAATCGTGAACACGGAAAATCCAAAACCAGCCTCGCAGCTGGCGTCCGTGTTTTTTGGCAGATCACGAACATGGGAATCGGAAAATGGGAAGAGTAGCCGGAACAGCCAACCGAACACGTCACGTCACGCCTCAGTGGACTGGAAACTGAAAACCGTAAACTGGAAACCGAAAACCAAACCCATGCCCACATCCGAAATCCCGCCGTTTCACATCGCTTTCCCCGTCGATAACCTCGACGCCGCCCGTCAATTTTACGGTGGCCTGCTGGGTTGTCCGGAAGGACGTAGCAGCGATCACTGGATTGACTTCAATCTGTACGGGCACCAAATCGTGGCCCATTATCAGGCTCCCGATCCAACTGCCGCGGCGGTTCATTCCAACCCCGTCGACGGTCACGACGTACCCGTCCCCCATTTTGGCGTCGTGCTTCCCTGGGCCCAATGGGAAGCCTTGGCAGATCGCCTGAAAGACGCGAAAATCGAATTTGTGATTGAGCCTTATATCCGCTTTCAGGGTCAAGTCGGCGAACAGGCCACGATGTTTTTCCTCGACCCAGCCGGCAATGCGCTGGAATTCAAGGCCTTCAAGGACATGTCCCAGTTGTTTGCGAAATAGCCGACCTGGATTGGGGATGGGAATTGATGCTCCACTGGGACCTTGGTGCGCCGCGAGCCATTTCGCTTTCGAATTCGACAACCTGACGGTTGGATCCATCGCTGTTAGAATGGACGCTGCTGCAATCTGGTCCGCTGGAATTCCCCTCTAACCCAATACAAATCGCCATGTTCAACTGTGTTCGCCTGATCGGCATGATCGTCGCCTGCTTTCCGCTGACTGTGTGGGGGCAAGCTGAGAAACCTGCGATGGTCATTTCTCCAGAAGCCTACGAGATTCATCACTCGGGGATGCTGTTCGACGGCCATAACGACCTGCCCTACGCGATGCGGATGAAGGCGGGTTCTTCGTTCGATAAAGTCGACATTGCCGAGCCCACGGATTTTCACACGGATATCCCGAGACTTCGCGCCGGCGGACTGAAGGCTCAATTCTGGTCGGTTTATGTTCCGGCCAGCACCGATCTGACCGGTAATGCACTAATCCAGACGCTGGAACAGATCCAACTGGTGCACGACATGTGCGACCGGTATCCCGATGTGTTTGAAATGGCTGACACTGCCGCCGACGTCCGCCGAATCTGCGCGTCAGGAAAAATTGCCTCGATGTGCGGCGTGGAAGGTGGTCACAGCATCCAAAACAGCTTGCAGGTGCTACGAACCCTGTACGAAAAAGGCGTTCGCTACATGACGCTGACCCACAGCAAGACCCTGGCCTGGGCCGACAGTGCAACCGACGACCCCAAAAATGACGGACTCAGCCCCTTCGGCAAAGAGGTCGTCCGCGAGATGAACAAACTGGGGATGCTGGTCGACCTTTCGCACGTTTCTCCAAAATGCATGAGAGACGCCCTGGAGATTACCGAAGCACCGGTTATTTTTTCCCACTCTTCGGCGCGAGCCATTTGCGATCATCCGCGGAATGTTCCTGACGACATCCTGAAGCTCACGGCGGAAAACGGCGGCGTCGTGATGGTCAATTTCATGTCTGGCTATGTGGTTCCGACGGATCAACTGGCCGAAAACAAACGCGCCAGGGGCGATCACAAAATCGTTTGCGATCACATCGAGCACATCATCAATGTCGCCGGCATCGACCACGTCGGCATCGGTTCGGATTACGACGGTGTCAGCTCGTTGCCGGTCGGCCTCGACGATGTTTCCTATTACCCGAACCTCACCCAGGAACTGCTCAATCGCGGATATGACCGGGAGCAGATCCACAAGATCCTGGGGGGAAATGTCCTACGTGCTTTGGCCGAGGCCGAGCAGGTGGCCACTCGAATTCAAAGCAAAACAAAAACTCAACCAGCCGCTGACCCGCTGTTTACCATCGCTGTCAGTGCCGGACCGGTGGACCGAAAAGACGTACTGGTGCAAGCAAAACTTAATTCCGAGATCCAAGCAGAAACCGTGACCTTGCGCGATCCACAGGGAAATTCGTTCGTTGGCCAGATTGCTCCACCGTCGATCGGTGATCAGGACAACACGCAGCACCAAGTTCTCCTGTTCATGCTCCCGGAATTGGCCGCAAATCAAACGCTGGAACTTTCGGCCTACCCATCCGGACTGAATTCCAATCGCGAATTCAAATGGCAGGACGACAATCGGACTGCGGCCGAACTGCAATACGGCGATCTACCGGTTTTAAAATACATGTACGAAGCGCTCGATGAATCGACTCCCGAACGCCGCGGCGAAACTTACAAAATCTACCACCACGTCTACTCGCCCGATGGCAGTCGGTTGATCACCAAAGGCCCAGGTGGTTTGTTTCCGCACCACCGCGGGCTGTTTTTTGGATTCAACCGGATCACCTACGGCGACAATCAGAAAGCCGACGTTTGGCATTGCAGCAAAGGCGAATCGCAGTCACACGAAACATCCGTTCGCCGGGTCGGCGGGCCAATCATGGGCCGCGATGTCAACCTGATTTTCTGGCGGGGACAGGATGGCAAACCATTTGCGAAAGAACTGCGGGAAATGTCGGCCTACCGAGTCGGTGGTTCAACCATGATCGAGTTCAACTCAACGCTCGAATCGCTGGGCGGTTCTGTGAAACTCGATGGTGACCCACAACATGCCGGTTTTCAGTTTCGAGCCTCGCAGGACGTTCCTGACAAAACAAAGAACCAGACCTACTACATTCGGCCCGACGGCAAAGGCGAACCGGGCAAGTTTCGAAACTGGTCGGCCAAACAAGACAAATCAGATCGCAACCCAAGCCACGTCAATCTCCCCTGGAACGCCGTCAGTATCGTGCTTCCCATCGAGCGTCGCCAGCGAGGCTCACGGACCGAACTGGAAACGGTCGACCAGCGTTTCACGGTTTGCTACCTCGACCACCCCGACAATCCAAAACCGGCCCGATTTAGTGAACGCGATTACGCAAGATTTGGATCCTATTTTGAATACACGTTAACACCAGAACAACCGCTACGCCTTCGCTACCGGATTTTCGTTCACGAAGGCGAACTATCAGTCGACGAAATCGCGGCAATCAGTCAGGATTTCATCGCACCGGTGACCGCCAAGGTCAACTAGGCACACGCCGGAAAATTGTCAGCCAAAAAAAACTGGTCCTGGTTCAATTCCCGAGATTGCCAACCAAACTTTAGTCGTTTGCCAAAATTAGCGGTTCGCTGCAATCTAACGCCAGCCGACAAACTTTCAGCGAGATTCTAAACTTTTTGTTAGCAAGTTATTTGCCAAAATACTCAACGCCTTGAATCCTTGCCACAGGAAGGCTCACTCGTTCAGTGATGCCATGGCTCAAGGACGTTAGACAAGCAAATGTTTTCGCAAATTTCGGCGCGGTTTACGACGTTCATTGTGATGATTCTCGCCAGCAACGTGGTCAGCGGTGACTTGGCAAAAAACACAACGTATCAACAGGTGGAAATTGACCAAATCGACCTGGGCTATCGAACGCCACCCTCACTTGCGATTGGGGCCAAACCCAATGCTCGCAGGGCTTTGTTCGTCGGCGAGATCGATTTTCAGCGGATAGAAAAGGACCTGAAAGGAGGCACCGCCACCCAACTCCCTCGGGTCAGTTCGTGGCCGTGCTGAGCGCGAAGGCACTGGGGCGTATCAGCGGCGACGACTCCCCTCAGCGGCCGTCACTATCGAAAAGCGCCCGAATAAACGCTAAATCCATCGAAAATGAGTCGATGGTCACTTCGCCGTCGAGTTTTCGGCAGGTCGCCGCCGTACTTCCCCGCAAGCACTCGATCGAACCGACGGCAACCGCCGAAATTCAAACAGCCCAGGTAAAGATGGCAGCCGAGGCAGGTCGTAGACAATCACCAGGTGACGCAATTCGGGTTGTCGACACGTATCGCATCCTGGGAATCGTCATTTTCGCCGGGATGCTGTTTCGGCTGCTTTCGCCAGGACGTCGAATTCGAATCGCGAAACATCGTTTGGCTAAAACCATCCAGAGAACGCAGTCCAGGAAATTCCGCGCATCGAAAACTTACCGCCCCAAGGCGGTTTTTTGAGTGGCTGAGAAATCACGGCTCCCTGCTGTTAAGTCGGCAAATTGGCTTTTAAAATTATGGCTTGAAAGTTTCACGACATCTCGAACAGGGCGACAATGATGGCTGACACAAACAAGGGTCAAATCGATCACGTCATGAAGGAAGGCCGGGTCTTTCCGCCTTCTGCCGATTTCGTTTCCAAGGCAGTGATCTCTTCGGACGAGCAGTTCCAGTCAATTTACGACCGCGCCAAAGATGATCCCGATGGATTTTGGGGTGAGATTGCGACAAACGAACTGCATTGGTTTGAACCGTTTGACAACAGTGCTGCAGGGAAGCGGACCGGACGTCCAGTGGTTCGTCGGTGGCAAAACCAACATCTCGTACAACTGTCTGGACGCAATCATCGATGCCGGGCATGGCGATCGCACCGCGATCATCTGGGAAGGCGAACCGGGCGATCAACGGACGCTGACCTACAACGAATTGCATGACGAAGTTTGCCGATTCGCCAACGGGCTGAAAGGTCTCGGGGTTGGCGTCGGTGATGTCGTTTCAATCTACATGCCGATGACCCCGGAACTGGCCATTGCCATGTTGGCTTGTGCCCGAATCGGGGCAGTCCATTCGGTGATCTTTGCCGGTTTTTCTGCCGAAGCGATCGCCGACCGAAACAACGACGCCAGCGCAAAAATTCAGCTGACGTCGGACGGCCTGTGTCGACGCGGCAAAATCTTGCCGCTGAAAGAAACGGTCGATCAGGCGCTGGAAAAATCACCGACGGTCGAAAATTGCATCGTCCTGAAACGGTGCAACAACGATTGCTCCATGAAAACCGGACGCGATATCTGGTGGCATGAACTGGTCGACGGATGCATCGGTCGATTGTCCCTGCAACGCCACTGGATAGCGAAGCCACCTCGTTCATTCTCTACACCAGCGGCTCGACCGGGAAACCCAAAGGGATTCGACATACGACCGCGGGTTACAACATCTGGGCCAAAAAGACGTTTCAATGGGTGTTCGACTGGCGTCCCGATGACATCTATTGGTGCACGGCCGATTGCGGCTGGATCACCGGTCACAGCTATATCGTCTACGGCCCGTTGTCCAACGGCGCGACCGATCCTGATGTACGAAGGCGCTCCCAACCATCCGGCCGAAGATCGTTTTTGGGAACTGGTTGAAAAGTACAAGGTCACGATTCTCTACACCGCACCGACCGCGATTCGAGCCTTTGTCAAATGGGGCGATGAACACGTCGACAAACACGACCTTGTCCAGCTTGCGTTTGCTGGGCACGGTCGGTGAAGGTATCAATCCCGACACCTGGATCTGGTATCACGAAAAAATTGGCGGCTGGCAGATGCCCGATCGTCGATACTTGGTGGCAAACCGAAACCGGCGGAATCATGCTTAGCCCGCTTGCCGGGTGCACGGCGACCAAACCCGGCAGTTGCTGCAAACCGTTGCCCGGAGTCGTGCCGGTGATCGTCGACGAATCGCTCAAGGAAGTCGAGCCCGAATACGGTGGCATGTTGTGTATTGCCAAGCCGTGGCCCGGGATGTTGCGCGGCATCTGGGGCGACGACGAACGGTTTCTGAAACAGTATTGGTCGACCTATCCCGGCAATTATCTGACCGGTGACAATGCCCGGCTCGACGATGACGGTTATTATTGGATCATGGGTCGCATCGACGACGTGATCAATGTTTCGGGACATCGGTTGAGCACGATCGAAGTCGAAAGTGCGCTGGTTTCGCATGACAACGTTGCCGAATGTGCGGCCGTCGGGCCGCCCTCATGAAATCAAGGGGCAAGCGATCTGCGGTGTTTGTGACGATCAACGACGCAGAACCGACCGATGAACTTCGCGACGAACTTCGGCAGCACGTTCGCAAGGAAATCGGTGCCTTGGCGGTCCCGGACGACATCCGATTCACCGAAGCGGTGCCCAAAACTCGCAGTCGGCAAGATCATGCGACGATTGTTGCGCGATATTGCCGCCGGTAAAGAAGCCAGCGGTGACACCAGCACGCTGGAAGACTTCAGCGTGCTGGCGAAACTGCGCGGTGACGAAGAGTGATGGGATTGCCGCGGATTGTCGCGCCGGTTTCATTCAGCCCGTTGTACGCAGCCGAAGTACGCCGCCCGTTGTACGCGGCCAATAAAACAACGTTCATTTGCTTGACTTCACTCTTGCCGGGCCAGACGGGCTGAGTCGGGCAAATCTGGGCAACTGTCGTTGCAAGTGCGGCATGAAACATCGCCGCCATGTCGGGTGCGAATTGATCGTCCGGTGCGTGCGTAAAGATATACGGTTGTTTGCCCTCGACGATCCAGCGCGGCACGTGCTCCGACCATTCGTCGATCCAGGGCGTCACCTTTTCCAGATTGTTGCGTCCGATCAGTCGTAGCATCGGAGATCGGCCCGTGGCCAATCGCGATAGGGTGAGCGTGGTTTGCGTCGTTGAGATGCCCTTTCGATTTCGTCATCCGGTGCCTCGCTAAACAATGGACGGCTGTCGAACAGGGCCCGATCCAGATTCCGATCCTGCAACGCCTGCTTCAAACGACTGTTCGATTGGCGCCTTGTTCGAAGTAATCCGGATGGCGGACTTCGACCGCAACGGAACATCGCCGTGGGCATTTGGTCGAGGAAATTGATCAAGCACCGGCAGTTGACGACCGTCGAAATTCGGCGAAAGCTGGAGCAGCGACGGCCCAAGTCGATCACGATCCTCCAGGATGTCCAAAATTTCGAGAAACCGCTTCAGCACATGCGTGCCACCGATTCAGCCGATGGTCGTGTGTCAGTTCGCGAGGAAATTTCAATGCGAATCGAAATCCATTCTGAGTCTGATCACACCACCGTACCACCGTTTTGTCGTCGGGCAAGCCGTAGAAAGTGCTGTTGCCTTCCACGGTGTTGAACACGCTGCTGTACTGTCCCAGCCAGTCATCACGACCGGATTTCGATGTGTACAATCCGCCCCTGCCAGAGCTTGCAAGCCCAGACCGGGCACCCCAGAAAATAGCCAGCTCGCGGCCCAACCGGTACCGGATCGGGTCAGCAAAAATTTTGGAATCTCGCTCGATCAAGAAACTTTCAGCTCCGCCAACGATTGAATTGCCGCCTGAAAACTGCACGGAACCCAGTTTCCCCGATAGAATGCCTGCCGTCAAACGGTTAAAATGTGAAAATCAACGGTTGACCCTTTCCGCATCATTTGACTGTTTGATCTGAACATGAAAATTAAGAACATTTACACACTTGCGGTTTTTTCTCTGTCGATTTTTCTGGCTAATTTGCAACGGCCGACGAAGGCATGTGGCTATTCAATGACCTGCCCAAAGATTATTTGCAACAGACCTATGGTTTTAACCCGACCGATGAGTGGGCGGATCACGTGATGAAATCCTGCGTCCGATTCAATGTCGGCGGTTCGGCATCGTTCATTTCGAGCAACGGTCTGGTCTTGACGAACCATCACGTCGGTTCGGATACGCTCTACAAGCTGTCCGATAAAGACAACAACTACTATCGGGATGGTTTTCTTGGCAAACAGCCTCGAAGAGGAACTCAAAGCGCCCGACCTCGAACTGAACCAGTTGGTGAAGATCAAGGACGTCACCGGCGAAGTCAAGCGTGCGGTCAAAGACGGAATGAGTCCGGGCGATGCCGCCGTGGCTCGTCGAGCCGCGATCGAAGCGATCGAGAAAAAGGCGACCGAAGAATCAGGGCTGCGATCCAACGTGATCACCCTGTACGGAGGCGGACGTTATCACCTCTATCAGTTCAAGAAGTACACGGACGTGCGATTGGTCTGGTCACCGGAATCGGCGATCGCTTTCTTCGGAGGTGATGCGGACAATTTCGAATATCCACGGTACTGTCTCGACGCGTGCATTTTTCGCGTCTATGAAGACGACAAACCTGCCAAGATCGACCATTACCTGAAATGGTCTGACGGCGGTGCAGCAGAAGGCGAATTGGTTTTTGTGGCCGGCAATCCTGGGCAACACCAGTCGAATCTATACCGTCGCCGCACTGAAACACCAACGCGATGTGCGGCTCCCGTATGTGATGGATTTCATTCGTCGTCGCGAAGTTTTGCTGCAGCAATACAGCCTCGAGGGCGAAGAGCAGGCTCGGTTGCCAAAGACGGATTGTTCGGCTTCCAAAATGCCAGAAAGGCCCGCATGGGAATGCTCAAGGGACTGCAAGATCCCAACGTGATGGCCGCCAAAGAAAACGCCGAAGCCGAACTGTTGGCCAAACTCAAAGCGGATCCAAAACTCGCCGGCTATGCTTCGGCGTGGGACCAAGTCGCCGAGATTCAGGATCGTCGTGCCGAGCGACAGGGTAAGGGATTGTCTCTCAACACGCAGTTGTTTGGGATTGCTCAAACGCTGGTCCAGATGGCCGCAGAAGACAAAAAACCGTCTTCTGAAAGATTGGAAGAATTTCAGGATTCCGGCAGGTCCTCGCTGGAACAGCAGCTCTTTTCGTCTGCTCCCGTCTATAAGGAATTGGAAAAGGTCATTCTGGGAGATCTGATCGGCCGTTCGCTGGAACTTCGCGGTGGCGACGACCCGTTGTGCCGAAAGCTGCTGGACGGAAAAAGCCCCAGCGATCGAGCCGCCGAACTGATCGACGGGACCCAACTGGACGATCCCGAGTTTCGCCGATCGCTGGCAGCCGGAGGGAGTGCAGCGATCGAGGCGTCGCAAGACCCGATGATTCGACTGGCAGCGATGCTGGACGACCATTTCCGCGCCGAACGAAAAATCAACGACGAACTGGATGAACTGGAGCGGCAGGCTTATGCCAAAATCGCCGAGGCGACATTCGCAACCCAGGGCACCTCGACTTACCCGGACGCAACGTTCTCACTGCGTTTGGCGTTTGGAACCGTGAAGGGCTACGAAGAGGATGGCCAGAAAATTCCGGCCTGGACGACGATCGGCGGCAGCTTTCCCCACGAAGAGGCCCACCAAGGCCAACAGGATTTCGATCTTCCCGAAAGCTGGCATCAAGCTCGCGAGAAGAAACTCGATTCCGACGTGCCTTTCAATTTCGTCTGCACCGCCGACATTATCGGCGGCAACTCCGGTAGTCCGGTCATCAACAAGAATCTTGAACTGGTTGGCTTGATTTTTGACGGTAATATTCAGTCGCTGACTTCGGATTACCTGTACGACGATCGACAGGGCCGCGCGGTGAGTGTGCACTCCGAAGCGATTCGGCATGCCCTTCGCTACGTGTACGGGGCGGACGAATTAGCCGACCAGTTGGGTAACTAACTCTCGCGCTTGGCGGCGACCTGGCGTTGCCAGCGGGAACCAAAATCTGACAATTCGCTCGGCCACCGTCGAAGATTCCTCTGCGGTTGCAGCGACGGAAAACCACGGCATTACCAGGACCTTGGCAATGCTCGAAAAAAACGAGGTTCATTTTGAACGCGGTCGGCCGAGTCATTTTCCAAACCTTGTTAATCGCAACCTTCGCAGTCTGGTTTGGCGGTTTTACGTTTTACGTCTCCTTTGTCGTTCCGATCGGAACCGAAATCCTGGGGTCGGCGCGAGAGCAAGGCTTCATTACCCGATCGGTGACTCACTGGCTGAACCTGACCTGCGGGATTGCAGCGGCACTGATGCTGGTGGAAACCTGCTTGAGCTGGAACCGAACACCACGACGCTCTTGGTGGGTCCAATTCGCTAGTATCATCGCGATCGTGTTACTGTTGGTGGGATTGATCCTGCTGCACCCCCAACTGGATGGGCTGTTGGAACCGATCAAAAAGCGTGTGATCGACCGTCCGCAGTTCTATCAATTGCACCGGGCCTACCTCTGGGCGAGCACTTTTCAGTGGATTTTCGGCTGGATTTGGCTAATCTCCGTTTTGACTGGCTGGGGAAACCAAAATCAGTCGTCGGATGCTGCGAAAACACCGCCAAGCAGTTAAGATAGACAGAGCGTTAATCCATTCTGCATTGCGTTCGCCGGTTCCGGCTTTGACCTGACACAGGCGTTGGCGGAATCGTGATTGCTCGATCGGACGAGATTCGAAATCAGTCATTCCCGTGAGAAAACTCGATGAGACTAGCTACCTTCGCCGCCTGCTGCCTAGTTGCCCTAACCTACTCGACGACGTTCGCCCAACAGGATAATGTCAAGCAAGTCGAGCAGCAGACTGCTCCGAAATACGAATTCACGATTCAGAAAAGCATCAGCTGCACGCCCGTCAAATCACAGGACCAAACGGGGACCTGCTGGAGTTTTGCGACGGCATCTTTCATCGAATCCGAGCTGATGCGGCGTGACAAAGGCGAACACAATCTTTCCGAGATGTTCATTGTCAAAAACATCTACAAAGACAAAGCCCTGAATTATGTGCTGCGGAAAGGAAAAGCGAATTTTTCCGAAGGCGCATTGGCGCATGACTTCATCAATTCGGCAGCCCGCTACGGCATGGTACCGGAGGAGATTTATTCCGGCAAAGCGGACGAAGCCGACAAACACAATCATGGCGAACTGGAAGCCGTTTGCCTGGGTATGCTGGAAGGCGTTGTCAAGCGATCGACGCTTTCACCGAAATGGGGCGTTGCCTTTGATCGTGTGCTGGAAACCTATCTCGGAGACGCTCCGGAAAACTTTACCTATCGGGGACGCAGTTACACGCCGGTTGAGTTCGCCAAAGATATGGATTTCCGGAAAGAAGACTACGTCAGCATCACCTCGTATTCCCACCACCCGTTTTACGAGGACTTTGTGCTGGAGATTCCTGACAATTTTTCCAATGGCAGTTTCTATAACTTGCCCATCGAAGACGTCGTGGAAACGGTTGATTATGCCATCGAAAACGGATTTGGCGTTGCCTGGGACGGCGACGTCAGCGAACGAGGATTCTCCGCGTCACGAGGCATTGCCGTTCTTCCCAAGGATCCGCGGCGGTCCGACATGCTCACCCGCGTCGGAGCCGAACTGGAGGTCGATCAGGAAATGCGACAGGCGACGTTCATGAGCTATGAAACAACCGACGATCACCTGATGCACCTGACCGGAGTCGCCACCGATCCGGCGGGAAACCGGTACTACATGATAAAAAATTCCTGGGGCGAACAGGGTCCCTATCAGGGCTACATTCATATGTCTCAGGCGTACCTGAAACTGAAAACCGTTTCCATTCTTGTCCACAAAGACGGAGTTCCACCTCGTCTGCGAAAAAGGTAACGGCACGACGCTTTCCATCTCCTCAGGACGGATACTTTTGATGCGAATTCTCGATCGACTGGATCATCACCCCTATCAATTTGCGATCGCCAGCTTCCTGTTGATCACAGTCGGAGTCGGAGCATTATTCATCTGGGGGATTGGCTGGTTATTTGGGTGGCTGGTGTTGATCGGCTCGATTTACCTGATTTCCCATGCGATGATTGCCACGCTACCCAGCGGCATCCTGAATAAGGTGGAAGATAATTGCATTCGCTGGGATGAATCCCGAATCCGACCGCCGCACTCAAATCGAAGTCGCTGCATTGCGGAAGGTTCGTCGAGAGGTCGCACTGGCATTGTTGGCGGTGGCCTGTCTGTCGATGGTGATGATGTATCTCGCCAGCCAAATTCCACTTGCTTCCATGGAACCACCAGATCACGACTCGGTCGCTTCGCCTACATCGCCGGCCAGACCGGGCGAATTGGCCTCCACCCGTGAAGGCTGGCGGCAAGCTGGCGATCGCATGGCGGATTATCGCATCCACCGAAAAACCCTCGGACAAATCATGTCATCCTGGCTGCCTGCGGCCGGGCTGATCTGGCTGCTGAGTTGCTGTTGGATCATGAAGTCGATTTATTTTCACCTGCTGAAAAAATTGGCCTTGGCTGCCGACGAACGCGCCGACCAGTACCGCCTGATCGATCTCCGACGGATGATGGAAGGGGACAGGTCGCCCCGCAAACGGTCCAGCCAACCGGTTCCCTCCGCAACGGAATCGGCTGTCAAGCATTAGGACATCGGCTGTCAACGGCTGGGACGCTGGCCGCGAATTGGTCGCCCCCCCAAAAAAAACCGACGTGTTTCCACGTCGGGCTCGAATCTCGGCGGGTTCTGTCGCTGTTTTGACCAAGTTGTTTACTCACGACCGTGAGCGATCGAATTCAAAATTGAATCGCGACCGGACAGGAGCGCTGGCAGGTCGCTTATTTTCCGTCACCGCCTCCACGATTGGCACCTTTTTCGCCGCCACCGCCTCGATTGCCACCTCCGCCCTCCTGCCCAGGGCGTGCCTGCGGTCGGCCGGGGGTTCGCGATTGCAGCTCGGCGAGTGAAATCGCGCCATCTTTGTCCGTATCAAACGCCTCCATCCGGTTTTTGATTCGGGCCGGGATTTCGTCGCCAGTCAGTTTTCCATCACCGTCTTTATCAGCGTTTTTGAACATCGCGGCGACGTCCATGCCGCCACGTCGTGCCGGGCGCTCGGGCAGCGGCGTTGCATCGGCCTGGGGACGAACGGTCTGTTCCCCGATCGACAGCGTGATTGCCACATCTTTGGAAACACGGTCGGTCATTTTGCTCATCCCGAAACTAGTCCGGTCTAATTTGAATTCGCTTTTGAGCATGACGCCGTCGTCGTTCATCTTGATTTCGGCTGGCATCTTGATCTCGTTCGTCATTCCCATCAGCGTAAAATCACCGACGATCTCGCAGACACCTTCGTCGCTGGGTTGACTGATACTTTTACTGACGAATTTCGCCGTTGGATGATTCTCCACGTCCAGAAAATCGGCCGTCTTTAGGTGATCCGTGAGACTACCGCCCAATTCTGTCCACAGCGAACCGGTCGCAAATTCCAACATCAACGCTTTCGGCGTGCCAGCTTCGACTTCGAGGTTTCCACTAAATTTTTCAAAACCACCGAGGCGAGGTTTCGGCTCATCACCAACGTGGGTTCCCACAAACTCAACCTTGGAATTCTCGGGAGAAAGTTTCGCCGCGCCGTCGGTCACCGCGACCGCGACGGGAGCTTTCACTTCACCTGGCTTGCTCAGCTTTACCGCTTCGGCGCTGACCGAAGGTGGTGGGTTCTCTTGGGCAATACCGTGACTCGCCAACAGGGTCAAGGCAAACACAGCGATCAGGCTCAACATCTTCATTTGATCATTCTCCACACAGGTTTGGAACTTGTCATCCGCCGTGAACTTGCCGGATTCTCGACAACTCACTCACCTGGAATTATCGCGGATCGAAATCCGGATCGCAACGCTCGCAAGGGAATCTTTCAATAACCGGCAAATCGTCAGCGTTGGCAAGGGCCCTGAGTTGCTTGCATTCAACCCGCGTTTTGTTCAAATGAACGGGTACCAGCTTGCCATCAGCCAAATTGTCGCCTTGGCAGGATTACCAACCCAAGAGATTGTCATGAAACAACCAGGGATCAAAACAGACTGGAGTCGCCGGCAGTGGCTGACTGGCTCATTGGGCTTTGCGGGTGCTGGAATAACCAGCCGAGTGCTCGGCACGGGAGACCTTCCTCAGCAGGAAACGGAGATCCCGGGGCCGGACTACAAAGTCACCTCCGGCCGTGCCAAGCAATCCGTCATGGCGTGGTGCTTCCATCCGATGCCGATGGAGACCCTGATTCCTGCTTGTGCCAAAATGGGGCTGGTCGCAATGGAAGGGATCGACCCCAAGTTTTATCCGCTGATGAAACAACATGGCCTGAACGTCTCGCTTTGCAGCAGCCATGGTTTCAAGGTTGGACCGTTCGACAAAGCGAATCATGAAATTTGCGAACAAAAACTGAGAGCGGCCATCGATCTGGCCGTCCAGTGGAACTGCCCGGGAGTGATTACTTTCACCGGAATGTGCGCCGCTGGGATCTCGGATCAGCAAGGCAGCAAAAATTGTGTCGAACTCTGGAAACGGGTAACCGACTACGCCGAGGAAAAACAGATCGATCTGGCGCTGGAACGCTAAACACCCGTGACGACTCCCATCCAATGAAAGGCCATCCCGGGTACTTTGGTGACGATGTTGATTTGTGCGTGGATTTGATTCGCGCCGTTGATTCGCCACGAATGAAATTGCTATTCGATATCTACCATGTTCAAATCATGAACGGTGATGTGATTCGACGGTTTCGCGACCATCAGCAATATATTTCGCATGTCCATACCGCGGGCAATCCGGGACGTTGCGAACTGGATGAGCATCAGGAAATCAATTATCCCGCCGTGATTCGAGCCATCCTGGAAACGGGCTACGAGGGCTATATTGCTCAGGAATTCATTCCCACCTGGGATGACCAACTCGCCGCCCTCCGCCATGGCGTAAAAACCTGCGACGTGTGAAGAATTCGGCAGGAGAGTGGGAAATTGCGTCTGCCGGCGGTCTCGAATGGCCGGTCCGACGGCGGAACAATCAGGCCATTCCAGTGATCCGCTCACTTGGTAAGTATCAGCTTGCCCAATTTGGTTTTGCGGAGCCGATAAATCTGTCCGCTATTTTCGATCCAAACTTCGTCTCCACACCGCGCGAGCGCCTCAAATTTGACGATTTTTGGCAGGTAGCTTTCCAAGACCGCTGCCTCAGGTTCCTCGTCGATTCCCAAGTCCTGCTTTGGATCCGTGTTTCGTGATTTCACCCAATCACCTGCTGAGGCTAAATTTCCGATGACTCGACAACGCGGTTGCCGAAACTGAACGCATTCGATAAAATTTTCCTTATTGAGACTGATTCTCAATCCCAACTAACTTTAACCGTTTTCCGACGAAACAGCAAGCCACGTACATTTGGACTGCCCCATCTCCAAATTCGCAGCCAGCAACACGTTCGGAAGCCAACGGGATCTTGTTGATCACGTTGGTCTTTCCAATTGTTACTGACTGGAGATTTTTATGGACTTGCGTTTTGACAACTCAACAGATCGACCATCGAACGACGTTTTGGGTCCCCGGGTCTCGGGGGGCCGAGCAGCATTCACGCTGGTTGAGCTATTGGTGGTGATCGCCATTATCGGAATTTTGATCGGCATGCTGGTTCCTGCGGTTCAGCAGGTCCGAGAGGCTGCTCGGCGTGTGTCGTGCGACCAATCATTTGCGGCAGATGGCAATGGCCACTCACAATTTCGAGGCAGCCAACGAGGTATTTCCGGCGTCCTGGAAAGCGGCAAGAAATAACGGAACGGGGGCCGTTGACGGTTGGTCGATTCAGGCACAGATTCTGCCGTATCTGGAACAAGCCAATCTCTACGATCAAATCGACTTTTCGCTCAGTTACACGGCGCAAGCCAATATCAACATCGCTGGCACATCTGCCCCGTTGCCGTCGACTCGAATTGCGACCTACCTTTGCCCGTCAGAAGTCAACGACCAACTGCGATTAAAAAACGGCCAACCCTACCATTACCCGCTCAGTTATGCGGCCAATGCTGGCAGCTGGTTTGTTTATGATCCGGGCAGCAGTCGAACGGGTAGCGGTGCAATCACGACCAATCGCGAGCTCCGTACCAGCCTGATCACCGACGGCCTGAGCAACACCATTCTGTTTTCCGAGGTAAAGGCCTACACGCCCTATTTCCGCAATGCGCAGATCGCCGGCGAGCTTGCCATACCCTCCAGCCCGGCAGAGCTCGCTGGCCTCGGTGGCGATTTCAAATCCAACACAGGCCACACCGAATGGGTCGATGGTCGTGTTCACCAAACGGCTTTTACATCGACCTTCCGCCCCAACACAGTCGTACCCTACGACGATGGCAACCAGCTCTATGACGTGGACTGGAATAATCAACAGGAAGGCAAATCTGATTCAATCAAGACCTTTGCCGCGGTGACTTCACGGAGCTATCACCCCGGCGGCGTCAACACGGCGCGGGCGGATGGTTCGGTTCAATTCGTCTCCAGCAGCATCGGACTGGCGGCTTGGCAAGCCCTTTCGACTCGCGATGGTGGCGAAGTCATCTCGGACTGAGAATCTTACGCCGGCCTCTCACGACAGCGGTTCGTTCGTTCCACATAAAAAAACACGTGACCAGATTTTGGCCACGTGTTTTTGTTTTTCGTTCGAATGCAGCCGATTAATCGGTCGATTCTTCCGTTTCCTCAGCCGGAGCTTCGGCGGACGCTGGTTCTGCTTCCGCTTCTGCCGCTGGCTCAGCAGTTGGTTTTTCAGCAGGGGCTTCCGCCGCAGACTCTTTCTTCCCTTCGGCTTCGGCGATGGCATCCATCAGCAGGTTTCCACCTCCCAATCCACCTTTGAGCTCGGCCTCAGGAATCTTGCCGACATTGGCGGCTGCTTCTTCGGCCTGACGTTTCTTGGCGTCTTCGGCTTCCTGTTCTTCACTCCAGTCGACACGCCGTCGCGAAAGTCCAATCTTGCGGTCTTCGGTATCGACTCGCAGGACTTTCACCTCGAGTTCGTCGCCGACTTTAACCACATCCTCGGGGTTCTCGACTTTATGATCAGCCAGTTCCGAGATGTGAAGCAGTCCTTCGAGACCATCCTCCAGCCCGATAAAGACCCCGAAATTCGTGATCTTGGTCACATTGCCTTTGATGACCTGTCCCGGCGTGTAACGATTTGGAATCTCGTTGGTCCAGGGGTCTTCGGACATTTGCTTCAATCCCAGTGCGATCCGGCGTCGATCGGTATCGACCGCCAGGATTTTGCACTTCAACTCTTGGCCTTTTTCAAGGACTTCGTTGGGATGGCTGATTTTCCGGGTCCATGACATATCGGAAACGTGCAGTAGGCCGTCGATGCCTTCTTCGAGTTCGATAAATGCACCGTAGTTGGTCAAGTTCCGAACTTTGCCGGAGATCTCGGTACCAATGGGGTACTTGCCTTCGACTTTGTCCCACGGATTGTCCTGGGTCTGCTTCATCCCCAACGACATCTGCTCGCCGGATTTGTCGATGCCCAAAACCGAAACCGGGATCTCGTCACCGATGTTGACCAACTCGCTCGGATGATTAACACGTTTGACCCAGGACATTTCGCTGATGTGAACCAGGCCTTCGATCCCGGGTTCGAGTTTCACGAACGCACCGTAGTTCATCACGTTGACGACCTCGCCATTGTGAGTCGTTCCGACCGGGTATTTGGTTTCGACGTCGTCCCATGGGTTGGGCAACAGCTGCTTGAGGCCGAGAGCGATTTTGACTTTCTCTCGGTCGATGTTCAAAACCATCACGTCCAGTTCTTCATCCATCGAATACCATTTGCGATGGGTGAGAAATCCGGGTGTGTGACATGTCGGTGATGTGCAACAAACCGTCGATGCCACCAAGATCAACAAACGCACCGAAATCGGCGATGTTCTTGACAACACCTTTACGAATTTGACCGACTTCCAGCTCGGCCATCAGTTTCTGCTGAGCGTAAGATCGCTCGTTTTCGATCAGCGATCGGCGGCTGACAACGATGTTACGTCGCACGTCGTCGATTTTGAGAACTTCGCACTGGACGACGCGACCGATGTAATCGCCAATGTCGCCTGGCCGGCGGATATCTACCTGGCTGGCCGGCAAGAAAACGGGAACTCCGATGTCGACGAGCAGACCACCTTTGATCTTGCGGGTACAGGTTCCCGTCACGATGTCGCCTTCCTTGACCTTCTCGATGACGTTAAACCACTCGATGATGTGGTCGGCTTTTCGTTTGCTGACCGCAATCAGACCCGAGGGATCGTCGGCGCGGCCGAGTTCATCCTCGAGGTCCTCGATCAAGACCTTCACGACCTGGCCGACTTCCGGGGGATCATCATCATCCCACTCGTTGCGGGGGATCGTGCCTTCGCTTTTGAATCCGACATCGATCACGACGTGATCATCATCAACCCGAACGATCTTGCCTTCGACAATTTCGTTCAATTCGAATTTTTGGTCTTTGGCGTCGGCCGGATAATACAGATCGGTGATGTCGAGGTCATAAACCTCATCAGCACTGGTTGCGAACAGATCGCCAAGTTCCTGTTCGATTGTGTCGTCTTCGAGTGAGTGAATTAAGTTACGATTTACCATGAATTTCTCTAAAGAATCAATGCCTGATTACGAGGGCGAGTCAGCCGCAAATCACGCGTGAAGCGAGCAGGGATGCGGAAGGACGCGCCATGTAGGGAAGGCAAGCCTTTTGGGTTGCACGTCTGGTCAGGACGCGTCAGGGGTACAAAATTTAAAGTAAATCGCTTGCAATGTGCGTTGATGGACCAAGCAGAACTTGCTCAATGAGTTACAGAAGCAAACCGATTTACATCCAGATAGCTAGAAAATATCAAATATTCCGATTGTCCGCAATGTTCTTATCGGTCATTAAGCCGCAAATCCTTGCCCAATGTTCTGCTCAAGCGGGTCCCGATTTTCGCTCCGAGCGGTCCTGCGAGCGGTAGGTTGGGACACGCGGAACGTCCTGACCGGCCGGCCGATTCGTTTGATATGGCAGTAGCCGGCTGGATCGCGACGGCTGCCTGCCAGCATCTGTGCAATCGTTTGGCTGAACGGCAGGGTTGGAAACCGGCTGAGCAGCCCCGAATTTGCAATCCCGCCCCAATCCACTCCGATTTTTTGTGAACCTTGGCCCAACAAATACGGTCCACCCCTACGTCGTTTGAAAACTTGAAAAAATTGCAATAAATTCTCGAAATACCGAGGGTGAATTGCAACAATCTTGGATTCTGGCGACAATAGAGTGACGGGTCGCGATACGCACGCGATGGACTACCGGCCCAAACAGGTTCATTCTTCGGCCCGAACCTGAAGGGGTACTCGAGAGAAAGGAGGTGTTTAGTGAATTATTTCTGTACTAGCCGTGGGGGTGGCTCTGCCTAATCGGTTGTCGGCGGATAGCCGATTGACCCACCCTCTCTGGGAATGGCCTTGGATTGAGAAATTCAAACCGCCCCAGACAAATAAAGGCTCGCCTTGAGATTCTCAAGGCGAGCCGCTTTTTTTGCCTGTTCACGAAGAACAGGGTGTCAGCGCGACGCTCCGGAAAGTAGTTCCCCCGTTCGAGTCACACCGTGTCACAGGGGTAGACAATCTTCCAGCGGGATCGCATCTGGTCCATTAGTTCCATCATTTTCTGCGTCTGGTCCAGCGGCATTAATTCGCTTTCCGTTTTTCCGGCCCGCAGACATTGATGGACCTCCATCACTTCATGGGGATACCCATTGCCAATGTAGGGGAATTCGTGAACTTCCGGTTCGCTATCTCCAACCTTCAGCGTCACGTCGCGCGGGCAATAAAATGGCTCGTGGATTTTGATGTAGCCATCGGGACCGACAACAAATGCCTCTTGAGGCTTGTAAATGCTCATGCTTCCGGTCAACTGAGCCAGCGTTTGCCCCTCATAATTCAAGATCAACGAGCTGACTTCATCCACACCCGTGGAACCAACTGTTGCGCGACCGGTGATGTCGTTTGGAAAACCCATTAGCATCGTGGTAAACGTTAGCGGGTAAATCCCCACGTCCAACAACGCGCCACCCCCAAGTTCGAGATTGTATAGTCGATTGTCCGGATCAAATGGCAGCTGGAAACAGAAATCAGCTTGAAGCAAGCGGACTGGGCCGATCACGCCGTTATCAATCCAGTCACGAAGCTTCGCCATCGCAGGAAAGAAACGCATCCACACTGCTTCCATCAGAAACAGTCCTTTCTGCCTGGCCAGGGAAATGCACTCGGCGGACTCTCTCGCATTGAGGGTCAACGGCTTTTCGCACAACACGTGCTTTCCGGCTTCCAGGCAAGTACGGATATTCTGGGCGTGAAAACTGTGCGGGGTAGCAATGTAGATGACGTCAACATCCGGGTCAGCCGCGAGCGACTCGTAATCCGAATACCGGCGAGGAACATCCCACCTTTCGCCAAACGCATCGGCGCTGGCCTTTGACCTGGAAGCCACCGCCAGCAGCTCCGCATCCTCAATACACTGCAAGGCTTCCGCCATGCTGCCCGCAATATTTCCAGTCGCCAATATGCCCCAGCGAAATTTATCCATGTTCAGCTCTCAATCAAACCTGTCGCAAACCTGTCGTTCACCCCTACAGGCTAAATCCCAATGGCTCGAATTGAAAGGACACGGCAGACCCTGCCTGTAAGCGGGAGGCGGGAAAAATCAGCAACAAGTCGAGGGAGTTAGCGAAATCGGAGTCCGAATTTACGAGGAGTGTGAACCAACCGAGCGTCAGCCGTCGAGACCATCCAGAAAGGCCTCGGCATGCTTGATGTGTTGATTGCGCTTCTTGGGATCCATTTTCTTCGCCATACTACACATCATTGCCCAACGAGGGTTCTTGGCCAATTCTTTCGAATGGTTCCAGATCCACCGCCAATACAAACCGTCCCAGGCATCACACCATTCTGCTTTGCTGTAGTGGCTCATCTTCCGCACGTACGATGATCCGGAGAAATAAGGCTTGGTTGTGATCAGCCCGCCATCGGCATGTTGGCTCATCGCATACACGTTCGGTACCATCACCCAGTCATAACTATCGACGAACATCTCCATAAACCAGTTGTAGATTTCGTCCGGGTCGAACTCACACAAGAACATGAAGCCCCCCAGAACCATTAATCGCTCGATGTGGTGGCAATATCCGGTTTCTAGGATGCGTTTGATTGTGTCATCGACCGGCAGGATTCCGGTGGTCCCATCATAAAAACTGGCAGGGATCTTGCGCCGATGTCCCCAGTGGTTGGTCGTGCGCATTTTCACTCCGAGGTCTTCGTAGGTCGCACGCATAAATTCCCGCCAGCCGATGACTTGACGAATGAATCCCTCCAGTGAATTTAAGGGAACTTCATGGGCCTCGGCATACTTCAGCGTGGACTTCACCACTTGATCTGCCGTGAGCAACCCGGCATTCATCGTCGGCGTCAGCACGCTGTGCCACAACCACGTTTGCCCCTGTTCAATCGCATCTTCGTAATCGCCAAAATCCTCAAATCGATGCTGCAGAAAATGCGCCAACCAGCGCTTCGCGTCCGCATGGGAGGTCGGGTAAATCAGCTGCTCGAGACTGCCTGGGTTATCTGGAAAATTTTGCTCGACATAATCCCGGGCCTCCTCATCAATCTTGTCGCGTGCCAGAGTCATCAACTCCGGGATTTCGTCCAGCTTTTGCTTAGGGATTTTCTTGCGGTTGTCTTCGTCAAAACTCCATTTCCCGCCGAGGGGTTCCTCCTCGTCCATCAAAATCCCAAGTCGCTTTCTCTGCCATTTATAAAAATCGGCCATGAACCAGCGTTTTTTACCCTCCCGGTATTCCATGTTCTGTTCTGGTCGATTCAGGAATCCGGGGTTCGGCAGCAATTCCAGCTCCACGCTCAGGTTGCCTGACGCACGCGCCAGCCGCTGCTCCAAAATGAAGTCGGTTGGATGAGTGGCGACGAACTTTTTCGGCTTCGTTTTTTTGGGTTGACACAGTTTGGCCAGCTGATTCGCCAAAGCATCCGCTTCCGCCTGGTAGTCGAGGTAAACCGTTTCCAAGCCTTTGCCATGCAGCATCGCTTGGTACCGTTTCATCGTCGCGCGGTGCAACCAGATTTTTTGCTTATGAAACTTTAACGGATAACGATCGTCGCCAAAAAACAGACTGTCCTCGATCAGCACCACACGAGCCGGATTTTGCTTCAGGCCCGGATGGTTTGCAAACAACTGGTTTGGAAAGATGAGCAAATTCAATGGAAACTTCCGATGCTGAGGGTGTAATAGCGTCTGATAGTCGACCGGACGATTTGGATAGACCTAACGCGGGCTGGCCGTCGCGATGCACCCGTTAAGGCACAATCGAACTGTTCCATCCGAACCATTACTGCAGGCAGGCACGGAGAAATCCGCCCATTTCGCACGCAATGCCTCGGACCTGGGAGCCCCCCTGATTATGAAGATTTCTTCAAAAGAGGCACGGCCTATTTTGCTACGGTTCCCAATGTGCAAAATCGCAGGACACAACTGCCGTAGCTGATTCGTGCTGCCAGGGAAGCCGGAATGCATTACCGCGTTCTCCTTCAGGGAGCACTGGCCCGCGCCTTTCGCAGGACCGGTGACCATAAATCGGGCGGCTCTGAAGCCATTTCAATCACTCCTGAAAATTCAATTACCCGTGGCAACCAAGACCATGAAAGCAAGCCTTCCACTTTGCCAGCTGATCCTGCCGATTTTGGTAATGGCAGTCTTGCCGATTCAAGATCTCTCTGCCGATCCCCCCAAGTCCAAACCGAATTCGGTTTGGCCATCGACATCCAACCGCTTCGGGAAATCGAAAACCGAGTCCTGCCCCCGTGTTTGACCGCTGGCCCCAACCGGTACGACAACTTGCCCGCGTATTACGCTGCCGAGAATCGCGAACTGGCCGCCTATTTCGCCGACGCTCAGCAGCGGTATGAAAACCAACCCAAAGATCCCTATCGCTCCATGGCGATGGTTGCTGGCGCCGCGGGCGTTGGGAAAACGTTTATCAAAGGACAGGTTTTCAAGAAGTCGTACGCCGAGGGAGACGTCTGCAAATTTGACATCAAAGAGCTCTACCAAGAATGGCGTGACGACGGCTTGACGGAAGAAAAGCCTGACCTGTTTTGCGGCGACGTTGTGCTCAATCGGCTGCTCGGTGTGAAAGCGAGTGAAAAAACCCATCAACACTTACTTAAATTTCTGCAGCAGCAATCGGCGGCCTTCTACGTTATCGATTCGCTCGATGAACTGCATCCAGACGATTATCTATGGGTCCTCCAGCAGGTCGAAGAATTTCTGGCCACCACCGACCAACCGTTTTGTCAGGTTGTATTGTTCGGTCGCGGGCTTGCCTTTCGTGAATATTGGCAGTCGAGAGTGGTGAGCGCTGGCAAATCCAATCTCAAACTGTTTTTGCTCAACCCACCCGTGTTCAAGACCACCGGCGACTTGCTCGTTTCCAGCTGGAATTACGACGTCTACCGCTACAAGCTGAACTGGTCGCCGCAGGGGGGCGAACCTGAAACGATGCCCCTGGAAGCCTACCGTCGCTGGGTCGACGCAGGCTACCGGCACACGGATGAGTTTGCGACGGTTTCCCACCTTGCCAACGATTCGATGAATGCGAAAACCCGCGACTTGCTAAATGACTGGTGCCAACACCATCGCGATGTTGGACCGATGATCTACAATCTCGCAGGAAACGGCATTCTCCGCGAAATCGTCGAGGACTATTCGACGCACGACCGGCCGTTCAATCAACGGAAAATTCTGGAGGACTATTTCACCGCTTGGCTCAATCGCGATGCCAAATCGAGTAACCGTCCCAGCGCCTCCAATCCCGAGCACCTTGAACTCTACCTCCAGTTGCTTCAGGAAGTCGCCGCCAAATACCTGGTCGAAAACCGTCTCGATTCCGATGGGTTTTTTCCCGTCCAACCCGAGGACGCCATTACCCTCAATTGGCAGGGGGAAACACTTCAGTTTCCCGTGACGAGGATCCTGAATCGTTCCGGACTCAAGTATATCGACCCACGCGAACCGGGACCTCCGAAGTATCGCTTCGAGCCAATCTGGCTTCAACGCCAGTTGATCGAAATGCGAAGCGATCGGTCTTCCAAACAATTTTCGAAAAAGTGACGCCGACAATTGGGCAATCGGATTAACAACAATCGGCACGAATAAGTGGCGAGAGCTACGAGTCTCGCCGGCAGAGTTAATTACCAGAACGTTGGCACTTATTCTCTTGTTCGTCTCAATCCGCAACGCTGAAAGCTCATCGCGCCACACGTCAGATGCTAGTTGAAGGGATGCGAGCAGACGTTGTCTGGTGAAATCTTTGATCCAACTTAACGCCGCAGCTTGCGCGTTCCATGCCAAACGACTTCTGCCTGCGACGGTGCAATCCATTTAAATAATCAACCGATACGGTCTCAAACGAGCTCCCGCATCCACTGTGGGATTCGCTGCGCAGACCCCGAGGAATCGATCAGGGCGAGTGTCACCTTGCCAGTGGCCAGCAGGTCGTCTTCCCGAAACAAATGATACTCGTGAAGGATCTTGGCCATCGTGGTTTCGACCAGCGTGGTTCGGAGCGTTAGCACATCGTCGTATCGGGCGGGCTTACGATAGCGAATCTCAGCTTTGACGACGACCACAAAGCTGCCCGACTCTTCCAACTCACGATAGTTGCCACCGGACGAACGAAACATGTCGGTTCGGCCAACTTCAAAATAGGTCAAGTATTTGGCGTGATGTAAAAATCCCATTGGATCGGCGTCGTCGTAGCGGACGCGAATTTTGGTCTCGTGTTGTTTCATGTTGGAGAGCCCGGCAGGAGATGGCTGACTGACACGCATCGCGTGTTGGTTGTTAAAAACGCATGGATTGGGATGCGTTTGATCGAATCCACGTTGTACCACAGGATCGGTCAAGACTCGCGACCGCTTGTTACGCAAACGATCGCCAATCGGTTATCCTGAGGTTGCCAAACGCGGATCGCGAGCGACCGATAATGGCTAATTTTTCCAACCTACAACATGGCGGCTAATGAGAACTTTAATCTGGTTTCGACGTGATTTGCGGGTCACTGACAATACGGCATTGTTTCATGCTGCCAAGGATTCCGATCAGGGAGTCGTTGGTCTGTTCCTGCTCACACCCCAACAGTGGCAGGATCATGACGACGCCGATTGCAAAGTCGAATTCTGGTTGCGCAACGTTGCCGACCTGTCTTCACAGCTTGCCCAATTACAGATTCCATTGCGGATTGAAACCTGCGATTGGTTCGCTGACGTTCCCGCGGTCATCGGCAAGACTGCGAAAAAACACGACTGCACCGCGGTCTATCTGAATCGCGAATACGAGGTCAACGAGCGACGACGCGATGATGCGGTCGCAAAAGTCTGTCAGGAAGCCAATCTCACGTTCCGACGTTTTCACGATCGCGTGATCGTCCCACCGCGCGAAATCAAAACGAAGGAAGGCAAATTTTATTCCGTTTTTACTCCCTATCGGCGGGTCTGGGATACGAAAGCACTCGATTACCTAAACCCTTCGCCGCGACCGAAAAAACAATCGCCGCTGGAAATCGAATCCTCCGTCATTCCGTCGAAGGTTGCGGGGTTTGATTTATTAAAGCCCGAGGGTGAACGTTGGCCAGCTGGTGAAGCCGAAGCTCAAAAACGATTGAAAAAATTCTCGGAGAGAATATCCGACTACAACGAACACAGGGACATCCCAGCCCTCGACGGGACCAGCCAGCTCTCACCCTACCTCGCCGCCGGTGTAATCTCGCCTCGACAGTGTCTCGAAGCTGCCGTCGCAGCAAACGATGGGAAAATCGACGGAGACGAAGGCGCAACCACCTGGATCTCCGAGTTGACGTGGCGAGATTTTTACACCCACGTGCTCGACGCCTGCCCCCGTGTATCGATGCATCAGCCATTCAAGGAAAAAACCAAAGCCCTGAATTGGCGGACCGATGAGGCCGATTTTGAAGCCTGGAAAAACGGACAAACAGGCTACCCGATTGTCGACGCCGGCATGCGGCAACTGAACCAAACGGGGTGGATGCACAACCGCTTGCGGATGGTGACGGCAATGTTTCTGACTAAAAACCTGCTGATCGATTGGCGCTGGGGAGAAAAATACTTTATGCAATGCCTGATCGACGGAGATCTGGCGGCCAACAACGGTGGCTGGCAGTGGTCGGCGTCTACGGGGACCGACTCCGTCCCCTATTTCAGGATCTTCAACCCGTTCAGTCAAAGCAAGCGGTTTGACCCGAAAGGTAAGTTCATTCAACAGATGTGCCCGGAACTTGACGAAGTCCCTCCAGCGGCTTTGCACGACCCTAAAAAACTGTCTCAAGCAATCCAAAAGCTGAAGCTCGATTACCCGAACTACGTCGTTGACTATCAAGCCGGACGGGAACGTGCATTGAAAGCGTTCAAGTCGCTGAATTAGGATGTCTCCATCGGGTTCGAGGGCGGTGTCATGCCTATCGGATCCATTTGCCAATCCCTCTCATAGGTTTGTTTGTCGATGATCATCAATCGGTTAGCCTGGTTTGCACTTGTGTCGGTCATTGTGCTGGTTGTTGCAGGCGCCACCGTTCGCGTCACGGGTTCGGGCTTGGGTTGCCCCGACTGGCCGTTCTGCTGGGGCTGCTGGATTCCACCGACCCGTGTCGAACAGATCGACGTCGAAAAACTCGACATTGAGAAATTCAAACGGCACGCGATCCGCAAAGGCATCGACCCGGACACGATCACCCGCGAGACGATCCTCGAAAGCTTCAACCCGGTCCAAACCTGGATTGAGTTCTGCAATCGACTGGCCTCACTACCGCTCGGGCTGTTTACCCTGCTGCTGGCCCTGTTTTCGTTTGGGGCAAAACGTCATAAGTGGTGGATTGTCCTGCTGTCGTGGTTTTGCCTGATCGATGTGCTGGGCAACGCGGTGATGGGGGCCATGGTGGTGCGAAGTGGCCTGCAACCCGGCATCATCACACTCCACATGGCATTGGCTTTTTTGCTGATCGCCGTTCTGGTTACGGTGATCTGGTTGTCGCGGTCGTCGAGCGAACCCAACCTCGAGATGGAACGCACCCAGCGAAGACGATTGTTAATTGTTTCGATCGTCTTTTTTGCTTGCCTGTTCAGTGAAGGCCTGCTTGGCAGCCAATTGCGCGAGCAAACCGATGAATTACTGATTGCCGCCGAAGGCCTCTCACGTGATCAATGGGTCGACCAACTTGGTTCAACGTTGATTTATAAAATTCACCGCAGTTTTTCCTGGAGCCTGCTGATCACATCCGGCCTGCTCTTGTTTTGGTCCCGGCGAAGCAACGGACTGAAATTCGTGGAACCGAAGTTCATTTTTTTGCTCGTGATTGCGATGATGATGATGGGTGTTGTCTTGGCCCACATTTCGATCTTTGAGGTCGTCCAAGTCCTCCACGTCGGCACCACCTCCGTGCTGCTGGCGGTGACGTGGCACTGGATTGTAAGAATCTGGTCGTCTCGGACAATTTCCGACGCAACCGCCGTAAATCGTGCTAAAGTTTGACAGGTTCTCCTGTCGCCATCGCAAACTCTTGTGTCTCGATCGGCTACACCCTCGTGCAGCGAGCAAGGCAAAAGAAATGCTGTCCAGGTTCAAATACACGGTGGAGCATTGGATTAGGCGACTGCGCGTCCGCCGCTGTCCGATTCCGTTTGTCATTCTGTTTCGCGGACGGTCGGGCTCGACGCATTTGTGCTCGTTACTCGGCGGCCATCCCGAGGTCCTTTGCCGACATGAAATCTTCGCCATCGAAGACGCAAAATCCCGACCGGTGATCCAGCCGGGCATCGAAATCGTCGAATACAATCAACGCCTGGTGTTTCGGCGGCTCACGGGGTTTCACCAAACCACGACCGCTCCGTCGTCCAAAGCAATCAGGCAGCACCTCCACGACCTGTATTCGACGCCCTTCAAGGCCTGCGGTTTCAAGCTCAAGTTCCCGATCCAAATGGACTTGTTTCCAGAAGTCGTGGCGGAACTGAAGAGATTCCTGCCAGATCTCCGAATTATCCTGCTCTACCGCCGCAATGCACTGAAGCAAGCCATCTCGTTGCAAAACCTGCAACGAATCCAGTCGCGATACGACGATGAATTTGCCAACGCCAACGCTGAGACTCAGCTAGAACCGTCGGTCATGCAGACACCTTTTTCGATCGACGTCGACGCCGTGATTCAGCAGGCGCGTTGGATTCGCAGTCGAGACAGCCAATTTTTTGATAGCGTCAAACGCTTCGGGGCAGTCGATCCCAACCGAATTCTCCAGGTGGACTATGAAGACCTTCTGGAACAAGAAGATTCCGTGATTCAACAGGTTTTCGAATTCCTCGAGGTTGATCCCAGCCATCGCCCCACTTCCCACATCGTCAAAGTAACACCGAATCAGCTGGCGGACGCGCTCTCGAACTATGCCGAATTGCAAGCTGCCGTCGAGGGCACCGAATTCGAATCGTGCCTCTGAACAAGTCGATCAAGTTACGACGTCTGTCTCAAACTATCCAACGCAAGCCTAACGCCGTCTCTAACAACGCAGTCTCTAACGCAGCAAATTGGAACTGCTGCCGCCGGAGCTTTGCATCGCCTGTCGAATCGCATTGATGTAGGTTCGAGGGTTGGCCTGAAACTCGGCGCACGTTTCAGGAGAGCTGAACAGCACAACTCGCTGTCGCGGTGCTTTCCCCATGAATACTCCGTGCTCTTCTTTGCCGTCAACCAGTTCGCCCTCGTTGTGAAAAACCACCGGATCAAAACCGGCCAGCAATGGACTGTATCCGTCTGGATCTTGCTGAAACTCCCGCAGATTGGCTTCGCTGGCAAACAGGTAAACTCGGTCTCGATGGACACATCCAAATCTCGGATCACCATCCACCCAAGCCCCAATTTTGAGCAAACTGACGGGACACTTGCCCTTGAGGGCGACGTTTTCTGGCAACCGGGGCGACGTTTCCGCACCCGCAGCGACCGGTGCCGTCGGTTGGGACGTCGACGCATCGACCCGTCCGCCGCCCGCTTGCTCGGCTTGCGCAACCGCCACTTGCGACGGCGACACACGGGAGATCGTTGCTGTTGCATCCAGCAGCGCTGCCGGCTGCGCGTCAACGGACTTTACCATTTCTGCCATCTTTAGCTGTTGCGCTGCCGTCAATTCGGGCTTCGCAATTTTGCTGTCGGTGGCCCGTTGTCTTTCACTGACCAAGCCTGATTCACCGAAGTCGAAGGAATTCGGGATGCCGAAGGAATGATCGTCTGATTGCTGCGCCGGCAAGCTTGCATTGGATTCCACCTCGGCCGCCAGGTTGCTCAATGGACCGGCTGTGGAATCGGCCTGCTTCACCTCCGGCACCGGCAAAACCAGTTTGGCATTGGCCGAGCCTTCACTGACTTGCATTACCCCGACGTTGGCATCGGATGTTGATTTTTCCAACAAAGTCTTCAGCTCACCCAGCGCAGGCTGTGGTTTGGCGAATGCAGCCTGGGCCAAAAATTGATTGGGATTGTCGGCACTGGCGGGTTGGACAACTTCCACATTCGGCTGGTCCCAGACCGTCGAGCGATTCGGTACTTGCTCCATCGCAGCGTCCACATGAGCGGCAATGCTCTCTGCATATCTGCCCGCTGGCTCAGTCGTCTCCATGGTGACGGCAGCGACTTCGCGGTCTGGATCCAACCTGTTACCAGTCGCCGGCGGATTGTCTGAAAGCGGATTGTCTGAAAGCGGATTGTCTGAAAGCGGATTGGATGCAGGCGGATTGGATGCAGGTGGATTGGATGCAAGCTGACTGTTCAACGACGGATGGGTCGCGACAGCCTGGGCCCGCTCGTCCACGGTAGCTGCCATCGGCAATGCGACTGGCGTAGCGATGGGAATCTCCAGCGGCGCCAGAAACTGGTTTTGCACGGCCTTCGGTGCGGCCGGCGGTGCGGCATTGGCCAACTCAGCCTGGGTCGTCAACGTGGACACCGCGGCTTCCGCTTTGGCGATTGCAGCTGCTGGGTTTGTGGTCGTGACAGGCGTGCGATTCTGTGGACTGGCATGGGCATAGGGATTAACGATTTTGGACCGTCGTTTCAGATCAGCCGCATCGTTGGCGGCAGCGGGGGCCGTGTGCGAGGGTGCCGTTGGCGTGAAAGACTTCTGTTCGACAATTTGGTTGTCCGAATAGATCTGGTCTTTTAGATCATCAAGATTCTGGTTGAGAGTTGGATTACCTGCTGCCAATGCATTGATCGTCTTGCTCAAACCATCAATCATCGACGCATAGGCGGATGAATCACGGGGGCTCGATCGCTTCACCACGACCCTGCCGGCGGGCGTAATAATCACATCGAAGGGAACAGCGGACACCGCATATTCTTTGGCCAATTCGGGGCGCTGATCCACATCGATCCGAACCGGGACGACGTTCGCGGCCATCGAACGAATCACGTGCAAATTACTGAAAACGAACGTGTCAAGCGATTTGCAAGGCCGACACCAGTCGGCGGTGAAGTGGAGCAACACCAGCTTGTTTTCACTTGCTGCCTTGGCCGAGGCCAGTTCGAGGTTGCTCTGCCACGCAATTGACTGCCCGAAAATTGCACCATTGGTCAGCATGACCAACGTCAAGGCGACCCAAGTAATCAGTTGAGTTTTCATCAATAATGCTGCTTTTAGATAGAAACTTCCATCGTCAGCATCGGCACAAACGGTACAAGCGGGTAAATCTAACTGGTTCGATTCGCAACTTTCGGGTCATAAGTTTCAAAAATTCGTTGCAATCAGTCGATATTCAGTAAAGCAGGAAATTTAGGTAAATTTTCTATTTATGCTTGACAGGCATGGGTGTTTCGTTAACACTTTCAACAGATCAAGTTTTTGCCTGGTTGCTTTCAGGCTTTCATTGACTTGCGGGATTTACACCCCCGATTGTCTGACGGAAACAGACGCATCTTTCTGAACCCTCAGCGTTCCAACGACAGATTTTGTTTCGGGATTCAGGTTGATATTCCGCGATGTTTCCAGATTCGTTCAAATTCGAATCCGATCAGTTTGGACGAATAGAATTGCCTGCTTGAACCGCGGTAGCGGTGATCGAAAAACCTCGGTTGTGGACAGACTCAATTGACCCCAACGTTGGCGATCGAATTGAAGAGTCCGCGTCTTTTAGTTTTGATTTGATGCAAAGGGAAGTGCTCCGGCGTTAATGGATAACGCAGCCGCTCGTCGGGCTCTCTACGTTATCCTTCAAATTGCCTTGGCAAATCGGCCGTTGAATTGGCCCGCTAGACGACTCTGGCGCAAAATTTCTGTTCTCCAGAAACTCAAAAACTGCTTTATGTTTCGCACCTTCGGGTGCTCTAATTCAGGTGCTTTAATGGCAAAAAGAAAAGACCCGGCAGAGTCTGCTGGACCTGCGGAAGACGCAGTCGTCGAAGTCGCCAATCAGGACGGCGGCGAAGATTCCAAATCATCAGGCGGCCGTGGTCGCAATCGCAGTCGTTCACGATCCAGCTCAGAAAAATCGGGCGCAGACAAATCGGGCGCAGATAAATCGGGCGGGGACAAATCGGGCTCAAACCGCTCCGGGAATCGCTCCGGTGGCTCCCGTGCCAGCGGTGGAAGAGGCTCCAGCAGCCGTCGACGCAGATCATCAGGCGGCGGCAACAAAGGTGGCGGTGGCGGTGGCGGAAATTCCCAAAACGGAAACTACCGCGGCAGTAAGTCGCGCCGATCGAGCGGCAAAAGTCGAAATCCGGAACCGGTCGAGATTGATGATTCGGAACTGACCGAAGGTACCGGCCTGCTTGAGTTGCACCCCAACGGCTATGGCTTTCTGCGTGGCCCTGAAAACAACTATTCAAGAGAACGCTCGGATCCATTTGTCCCCGGCACCATGATCGAAAAATTCGGCTTGCGTCCAGGCGTCATGATCCGAGGCAAAGTCCAACCGGCGCGGCGACAACAGGGACCAAGATTACGCGAACTGATTGACATCGATGGAGTTGCTCCCGACGATTACGCCGAGGTTAAGAATTTCGATCAACTGACCCCCATCAATCCGGTTTACTGGTACAAGATGGAGACTGGGCCAGAACCCCTGACAACCCGCGTGATGGACCTGCTGACGCCTCTGGGCAAGGGCCAGCGTGCGCTGATTGTCGCGCCGCCGAGAAGCGGTAAGACCATCATGCTGCAACATATCGCCAATGGCATCGCAGAAAATCACCCCAACACCACGCTGATGGTCCTGCTCGTCGACGAACGACCCGAAGAGGTCACCGACATGAAGCGTTCGATCAAAGGCGAAGTCATCGCCAGTAGCCTCGACGAGGATATCGAAAGTCATGTTCGGTTGTCACAACTGGTCATCCAGCGATGCAAGCGACTGGCCGAAATGGGCCAAGACGTGTTCCTCCTGATGGATTCGATCACGCGACTGGCTCGTGCGTTCAATAAGTGGGTTGGCAACACGGGACGAACCATGTCCGGCGGTGTGGACATCAAAGCGATGGACATTCCCAAGAAACTGTTCTCCTCCGCCCGAGCGTTCGAAGAGGGTGGTTCCCTAACCATCGTCGGAACGGCCCTGGTCGACACCGGCAGCCGGATGGATGAGCTGATTTTCCAGGAATTCAAAGGGACCGGTAACATGGAACTGGTCCTCGATCGGCGACTGGCCGATCGTCGCGTTTGGCCGGCGATTGACATCTCCCAGTCGGGAACACGTCGCGAAGAACTGCTGCTCGATCCCGATACATTGCACGCCGTAACCATGCTGAGACGAACGCTGACCACCATGCATCCCGTCGAGGCCATGGAACAACTGGCAAAGCAATTGGGACGGTTCAAGACGAACGAAGAATTCATCAAACTGATCAGCGGGAAAATGGGCGAGCTGTAGTCCAGCAACTTCCAGGTTCCTGCAGCGACGCGGTTTCGCTGGCTTTCGTTTTCGAAAACCAGCTTGCGGGCTGACGTTCGGTTGAGCTTTGCAACCTACGGCGTTCCCGGGGGAAGAACCATCCGTCGCTGATCAAACGATGCTCCTTTCGCTGATCAACGATGATCCGTCGCTGATCACTGCGCAATCGGCTCGAGATGGGACCGGACCTTCCATAGCTTGGCGGTGTAACCCACCGCCAGGATGGCTCCTGCAAACCCCCAAATCATCCCGCCGGCCGTTCCCACAACCGCGATGTCCGACATTGCATCGGTGGATCCGTACAGCAGGGAAAAACAGACAGCCAGCGCTCCGAACATCAAACTGACCACGGAGAATACCGCCAGCGAGAACATCAGGGTAATGAATTCGATCAGCAGCGTTTCGGCAAAACACAGCAAACGCGTCTTCCAACCGAACGTCATTCCCGAACGATGATGCAAATCCGCCGCCCAACCGGTCCGAATCAAAGCCGGGGCTGAAATCAGTGTCCCAACGATTGCCAAGACAGGAGAAATGGACAGGCAGGCGAAAAAGATACAGCAGGCGGTCACGATTTGAAACAGGCAAGCCAGCGAAATCGTTGCCGAGTTGCCGCGCGGCGCCGTTCGAATTTCACTCATGTTGATCTTGGCTCCCTGCTCCCACTCGGTCGAATTTTCCCGCGGTCCATTTGGTTCCATCTTACCCAAATCGTCCCGGGTTTTACATGACTCGATTCTCCTCATCGGCAATTATGTCCATCGGAATCCGCTTTTCAAGTCAGATCCCGCTTTGCCAAGCAGGCGGATTGGATTATGATCATGCTTCCTACCATGAAATCGTTCAATTCGAACGCCGGAACGGTGAAAGGAGGGTAAGCGAATGGCTAGCGGCTTCATTGGAAATGAAGTGCCGGGTAACCGGTTGCGAGTTCGAATCTCGTGCCCTCCGCTTCGGCAGGTCGCAACGGAACGCAACCTGCCGTTTTCTTTTGTCTTCGGGACGTGTCCGTTTTGACGCTGTTAAGACATTGATTGAATCGGATATTTATTCTTGAGCCAGATCCAGATTGGCCAGACTCAACAACGCCATCGATGTTCCATAAACTCGTCCCAACTCGTGTGAGTCGACAAAGCACCCATCCAATTCCGGCAACGACAAAATCAGCGCCCGCTGTTGTTTCGCAAACCCTGCTTTCTGTTCTGGATCCTTCAGCCGCGCGATGGCTTCACTGCGACCGCGAATGTCGTACCAGAAAAAGAAACCGCCATACGACAGTCGTGACGTGTGATCATCGTATTTCAGCGCCACCATCAGATTCTCGTTTAAATCAAAAGAACGTTGGATCGCCTCAGCGACCGCTTGGTCGGATGACTTCTCCCAAACCGCCAACCCCAATTCGCAAAGTGGCATGCGACCGGCTGACTGCGCAATTTGACGCTGGTCCCCGGGCCCTTTCGGCGCGTTCTGCCGTCGCGAACTGGCGTAGGGAAATGCACCATTGCCGTAACGCTCGCCTGCCAGCGAGGTCACACCGCGGTCGACCACCGAATTAGAGACCTCGGCACCTACTTCGCTGGCTTCTTTTAACGCCAACAGCGCGGTGGCCGTCACAAACGGGTTGCTGTATTCATGAAACCAGGCCCCCGTCTTGCCTTGCAGCATTTCCAGGTCGCGGGCCATTTTCTGGAGCGTCGGCTGTAATGTCGCATCCTGTTTGGCCAAGCGGGCCAGAAACCGGACTCGGTAGGCGAACGCCCATAACAGTTCGTCACGATCAAACTTGTTCAGATTTTCATCATTGCTGACAAACTGGGCGGCGCGATTGATTGCCGATTCGATGCGAGGCTGACGGGGATCATCGTTCGGGAGTCTCGATTCAGCCTCCAACAAAGCCATCCCTGCCAGCGAGGTCACGGCCACATGGACATTGGGCAAACTGTCGGTGCCGCCGAAATCGTAATCACTATCAGTGTAACCACCTTTCTGATTCTGCATTGCCAACAGAAAATCGATCCCACGATTCCAAACGTCTGATTCGCTGTAGATTCCCTTGGGCGCAGCGCTGCCTGGCGAATCAATGCCCGCTTGCAGCGCCGCGGCGGGAATCGTCCGATGGATTTCAAAGCCCCGCATGAACGGCCCAAACCCCTCGGCCTCAGCGGCAGCTTTCCAGGCCAACGGATGATCAGGTTGGATCTGGCTGGCTTGCCGCCAATTCAACAATGCGGCTCGGTGATCACCGCGCCGAAATTCCACCATGCCCGCCAGCAACAGCGATTCAGCTGCATGGGCTGAATCAGAATTCGGATCCGTCAGGCCCAGCCCCGCCAAATCAATGTCTTCGTAACGCCCCTGTTCAAACTTGGCCCAGGCATCCTCCAGGGGCTGGGGGCGTCGCTTGGGCTTGATCGGCTGCAACACCGACGCGGTCAGCAAACGGCGAATCCACTCGGGATGCAACGTTGTCATCCGATCGACTTTCCTGGTCACATCGCCGTTGACGTCGAGGATCACGAATCCCGGCTCGATGAAAACATAGGGGACAATCTGGAAGGCTTGCTGTTGTTGTAACGTCGGCGTGGCCTTGAGCGGCACATAATGCTCGTTCAATACCGAAATGATATCGGGCCAGGAAAATGGCCCCGCCATCATGTACCGGTCGATTTCGTTTTTGCGATCCATGAAGCTTCCCTTCAATGTCGGCACATACCAGAAAACCGGTTTGCCCGTTTCCTTGGATTTCGCGATCGCCGTCTCGAAATCCGGTTGCCAATCGACTGCGGTGCCGATTCGGGACGCCTGTTTGCCGGGAGTCACACGAATCTTTTCCATCGAGTTCCGGTCAAAGTTCAACTGCCCCCGCACGACCGGCGGTTCCGCCAGTACCAGTGCCAGCCATACTCCCACCAGTAACAGGGAGCAGTGCCAACTGCGGCTAACGACGTCAGCGCGGAGAACTCGACGAGTGCGTTCAGGGAAGCACGACCAAATGCAAAATTCAGCTCGGTGAACATTCATGAAATGGCTCAACCTACGGCGTAACAAGAAATTCGAAAACAGGGATTCGACTGTTTCAAATTAGAACCGTTATCCCGCCAAGAAAAAAGTATCGCCCGTTCCGCCGAGTGTCTTTTTTGGGGCTTTATCCAAAAAACGGAGTCCGTCCGTTTCGGCCCGGATCACAAACCCAAGCCAACGTTTCACCCCCAACACACAGGCCTTGCCCGGCCGCCTCGCAGCCGTGGCGATATCCCCAGGGTTTAACCCGCCGTTTCGTTCACCCAGCCGCTACTCATCCGTTGAATTGGCTTGATTCCAATATTGCTTCAAGGAGCGACCCGTGGCCCAAATGCCATGCTTCACTTGGGAGCCGATTCGGCGTGGTACGAATCGAGTCTTGGTCAACGCAACTCTTTGGGTCAGCCAGCGAGATTTGTAAGGTTCGTCACCGCGCAGGAAATCAAATTTTTTGAATCCCTTCTCAATCGTTCGTTCGATGGCTAACACGGCGATCTGGTATCCGGGCTCCAGTGATATTTTTTCTGCACTGATTCCAGACTGGTACATGAAAACGGTTTGGGAATCATTGAATAACAGAAACGATGCCAACGGTTCTTGTTGATTCTCGATCAACAACAGCTCGGCGCGACCTTCGCCCACCAGTTCGCGAGTCACGTCCTTCAACCAGTTCTCGAAATTGTGGTCCGCAAAGCAACCTGCCTGCCCTAGCATCTCGCGTCGCTGTTGGTGGAGATCAACAAAACTGGGCCACAATTGGTCGAGCTCGGTATCATCAGATGAAAAAACCCGGGTTTGTGGATCTCTTAATCGCTGCCGTGCCTTTTTTGTTTTCCGACGCAGTGATTTGCTGAAACTTTGGTTTTGCCGCTCCCACGAGTCTTCCAGGTCCATTTGCCAGCAGCCTTCGATCTCAGAATCGTGTTGTTTCAGCCCATTGGCAGAGAGCAGTTCAAACAGATATTTCGTTGTGCTGTCGTCCAGGGAACAGCCCTCCAATTCGATCGCGTCAACCCTCCCAAGCTGGCTTTCTGATTGCAATCCGCTGGCGATCCAGTCCGCAACGCATTCGGTGAACGTCCGTTGGTGCGGTGGCCGAACAATCAACCCGACGTAATCGCTGCAGGCCTTTCCACTGCCCAGCAAACGCAGTTTGCGAATCAAGCGGGCGGAATCCTGCTCAATGCAAAACGGAGCAATCCCGACCCACTGTTCATCGACCAGCCCGACCAACACAGCCGGCGAGACGTTTTCGATGCCGTAACGAAGCCAGTTGACCATCCAGCTCCATCGCAAGAACGGTTGATTCTCGGCCACGGAATCCCAGGCGATCCGGTTGGCGATCAATTCATCAACACTGGTAATTAATCGAGTTTGCATTTTTGGTCGAAGGCTTTGACGGAAGAGGTCTATAAAAAGGATTAATCGTGATTTCAATTCGCGGAGGCGACTGAACTGAGCCGTTTTTTTCTTGCGTTCTGGAACTGAGTTTTCAAGTTCGTCCAGTTACGTCGCAGGTATTTTGAAATGGGCTGTTCGAACCAGAACGTAATCCCCGCCCCGATTCCGATGGCCAACGCCGTACCCAAAACAACGGTAAGCAACGGCGAACAACCAATGGCTTCAAGTTGTTTCATCAGTAAACAGCCAAGGTTGTTGTGAAACAGGTAAAGCGAATAAGAAATCGTGCTGATCCAGATCAAGGGCTGAATTCGCAAAATCGGAAGCTTTCCAAATGCGCTCATGGCGAGCATCCCAAACAGCAACATCGTGGCAAGTGGATTGTGATCCCGCAAATCTATCAGGTGAAATATCACCCCGCTCGCCAGAATGCCGCCGCCCAGTAACCAGCGATTGCCGCGCCCCGCCCGAATCTCGTTCAGCAAAATGCCCATCGCGAACAAGGGCAAATTTCGCATGAAAAACAAATTCTCTATTAACCCAAACCGCCCGTTCCAGGCCGAGGTCGGATAGGCTTCACGAAACCACGAGAATCCCGTGCAGCAGACCAGGCAGACCATCATCGCAATCGACATCAGACGCAATGGCCGATCGAGCCAACCGGTCATCAGCGACAGCATCAGGAATCCGTAGAACAACATTTCAATTTGCAACGTCCACGTGACCGGCTCCATATTGGGATAGCCAAGCAATTCGGGCATGGCGGTCAAATTGGCGAGCGAAAGATCCGGAGTCGGAGACATATGATACATCGGCACGTACGCAAGTAGCCAAACGTTGAGCACGATGACCAACCAGTACGACGGAAAGATCCGGATGCACCGAGCCACCATAAATTCACCAGGCTTGCGTTTTTTCAGCAAGGTCATCGCGTTAACGAGACCGCTCAGCATAAAAAACAGCTCCACTCCATATTTGCCATAGGGAAACGCGAATCCCAGTGGCGAAGCAAAGCCGTATTTCTCCTGGTACACATAGGTGAAATGGAACAGCAGCAAATTCAGACAGGAAATCGCGCGCAGCGCATCGAGCTCCAGTATGCGACTGGATTTTTTCGGCTTGCTGGGCAGTAATTCCGCCACCTGAGACCCCACCTGTTTGCGAACGAAACTTCGTTGAGAAATCGTATTGCACAGATAGTCGCGAGTCGTTGGGCCGATGTTTTTTTGACCAGAAAGACGTTCGCGGAATGAGCATTGTAGCGATTGTCAACAGAAATCCGATTATGCGATAGCAGCCGGATGACGGCGCATTGTCTGATAGCAATTACAGGAATTTTTTAACGCAATTTAATGCATGGTTGACCGTCCAACATGCCTGCATCGGGGACATAACCAGAGTGCGTTCGGGTCAACGAAACGGGTTGACTTGTGTTCTTCTCCGCAAATTTTCGACCTCTGCAGAGGGTGCCAACTCGGGGTCAGATGGCGCTCGGATCGTCAACAACGCCGCGCCGTTTTCGACTTGAGTGATTTTTTTGATTTGCATGAAAATGTCTATTGACCCAAAAATCGAGTTCCAATAATCTCCCTCCATCACTCGGTTGCTGGAACTTTCCAACAACCAATTGAAAACAAATGGAATTGTTTTGAAGTGGTGGGATCGCATTGGAAATTTGATTTTTTGAAATCCGGTTTCCGCGAACCGCGTCGCTTGATGCCTAACAAGGATGTGACGGCATACGGCACGTTATCACTTCAGAACTAGAAGCCGATCAACGCATGGATGCCGCGATCGCTTTCGTCCAATCGCTCTCGGACTTACTGAGGTGTTCTAAGCCCCCCTGGAACCCAAAGTATCCGAGGGTGTTTTTTTTTGCGCATTCCCAAACGGCGGGATGCTTCTGACTCGACGTCCAGACGATTTTAAGTCAAAATCGCGGGTTGCTCCGGATGACGTCTCCTGAACGGACAGCGTTTCCTTTGCCCGATTTTAAAATTAACGTCAGTATGCATCGTCGCGAATTCATCAAAGCTTCTGCGGGATTAATCGCCTCTGCAAACACCCCGCCCCGGAGAGATTCGGTGCGACAGACCTCGTTTCCACCCATTCGGACGATCACCGAGGGCCCCCAGTACCATTGGTTCGGCTACTACGACAAACTACAATTTGATCCAACCGATCGGTTTGTGCTGTCCAATCAAGTCCGGTTTGAACACCGAACGCCCCGCGCAGACGACGTGCTCAGGATTGGCATGGTCGACACAGCCAACGACGATCGTTGGATCGAGTTGGGAACCAGCAGCGCCTGGGGCTGGCAGCAGGGATGTATGCTGCAATGGGTCCCCGGTAAGCAGCACGAAATCATCTGGAACGATCGTCAGGCTGACCGTTTTGTTTGCCATATTCTGAATGTTGAAACGCGGCAGAGACGGACGTTGGATTCGCCGGTCTACACCCTGTCGCCAGATGGTAGCATCGCGCTCGCAGCTGACTTTGCACGAATCCAGGTCATGCGACCCGGCTACGGATACGTCGGGCTTGACGACCAGCACCAGGATGACATGGCCCCGCGTGATTCAGGAGTCTTCCGTGTCGATTTGGCGACAGGCGATACGCGACTGATTTTGTCGTTGGCCGATGTCGCCCGGATACCGCACCAGGGTCAGCTGCTTGCCGGTGTAAAACACTACTTCAATCATCTGCTGATCGCACCCGACAGCAAGCGGTTCATCGTACTTCACCGCTGGCGAGAACTGGCCCCCGACGGAACAGGAACGCGCGGCGGTTTTATGACCCGGATGATCACCGCAAATATCGATGGCAGCGACGTATTTGTTCTCGATCCATCAGGGTACACGTCGCACTTCATCTGGCGGGACCACGAACATGTCTGCATGTGGACCCGACCGGCTGGGAAGCCGGCCGCGTTCTACCTGTTCAAAGACAGAACCAGGATCATCGAGCCGGTCGGTCAAGGTATCATGACGCAGAACGGACACAATACATATCTTCCGGGAAACCAACGTGACTGGATCCTGAATGACACCTACCCGGACCAGCAACGGAACCAAAAACCATATCTGTATCACGTGCCAACCCAACAGACTTTCCCACTGGGCGAGTTCCATCTTCCCCGCGCCTACGCTGGCCAGTGGCGATGCGATACGCATCCAAGGTCAAGCAATAGCGGACGATTGGTCTGCATTGACTCCCCACATGCGGGTATCGGACGACAACTGCATTTGATCGACATCTCAGCCATTTTGGATTCGGTAGGTTAGCCTCCCGGGCGATCATTTAGGGTCCTTTGCGGTGTGCGATTGTCCGAAACTACGGATACCTCGCATGTCCTTCCCCGCTCTCACACGCAGATTTTGCCGAAACGGAACCATTGAACGTTTTCCGACCGTGATTTTGTGCGAAAAAATTGCGCCAAAAAATTATTTTTCGCGAGCCCCTCAATCCGCGGTAAAAAACTGATTCTTTGAGGCGTTTCGACTAAAAAACCGACGTTTTGCCAACCGTTGACGCTGGTTTCGAAAGAATTTAGCCTGTTATTCGAAAACAGACAAACAAACAGGTCCATGAAGGACACGACATGAGCGTAGCTAACGCTAGAGGCTCAGTTAATCAACTGAATCTGAAATCCGCATACCATTTGAGCCGCGAAGAATTGATTTCGCGAGAATCCATCCGCTTTATCGACCGAAGTGAATTTTGCCAACTGCTTGTTTCCGGCCATTCGTTAACGCGATGCGACTTCCCCTCGGCGAGAGTACGTGGGATTTGCGACGAGGTAACAGGCTGTTGTTACGCCATCCGCGAAGAAGATCTGTTTCGCGGCGAGTCGATCATGTCCAGTTGATCGCGAATTTGATCACGAATTTTCACGAATCGAATTCCCGGCAGCAAACGGCCCCTGGCATCGGGTTTTCATCCGACGCGATTCTGTTCCGCCCCTAACCGTCGAGACTCTCGGCAGGCTTGGGAAAACGTCCCCAGTAGCGGATCAGATCAAGCAGCGTCGCTGGCCTCAGATTTGGGTCATTGATGTCCAACTCACGACGCTTGCCTTTTCGCGTCACCACCACAATCCGATCTTCGGCTTTGCATTTTTCGACACGCCATAGTTTCTCCACGCAATAGCTGTAGGCATCGCCGTAACGCGACGGGGAAACGTTTTTCGCCCTCCGCCCCGGATGAGTGCTGTACTTGGTCTTGCAATAAATAACCAGAGAGCCGGATTTAAACACTTTGTCACTCGCCTCCATCAGATCTCAGACCGAGATCAATTGGCAACTTGAAATGGATCATCCTGTTCGACGATGCGAACAGCGTTGCATCAAAAAGTATAGGTCAGGTTCGAATATTTGGAAAGTCGCAGCACCCCGAACTGTATTCGGATTTCTTAATGTCGTTCGACCGAAGCAGACGAAAACGCCGCCGCGCCCTTGGTCCCGGCTCGCCTCTCGGCCGGGGATCGCTCAAATTACCCCGAATCGAGCACAGACCACCAAGCTGCTAGCGAAAAAACAAGTTAGAATCAGGACGATAACTGGCCAAGACTTGAGCAGCGCAATGAAACAAGAATCCAATCCTCAATCCCACAAGTTGTCGTTAACCGCTGCGGGAGTCGCGACCGGATTCTCGTTTTGGATTTTGATCGTCTGGTTAACCGGACTGATCACGTTGACCACCTCGATGTGGGTCGAACTCGTTTGCCTGTCACTGTCATTCCCAATCGCCCTATTGGTGAAAGACCGAAACACTTAACCCCGGCAGTCTCCGTCGTGATGTGGAACGGGACTGGCAGGATTGTTGACTGGCCTGAATTCCTGCCTTTACAACAGCTTGCTCGCCAAATCCGCCAACGGTGATCGTTCGCCTTTTTCCAACGTGATATGCGAGTAGATCGACTGGCCCGTCATCCGGTTGATTAGGTGACTGAGTCCGTTAGACAGCGCGTCGAGGTAGGGTTGATCAATCTGGTGTAGATCGCCGGTAAACACAATCTTTGTCCCTTCCCCCGCGCGGGTGATGATCGTTTTGACTTCGTGCGGCGTTAGATTCTGTGCTTCATCGACAATGAAGAACATCTTTTGCAGACTGCGTCCCCGGATATAGGAGAGCGGAGTAATCACCAGTCGGTCTTCATCCAGCATTGCCCGGATTTGTTCGGCGTGTTTTTCTGTTTTCTTGAACTGGTGTCGAATCACGTTCAGGTTGTCGAACAGGGGTTGCATGTACGGGTCCAGTTTGTCCTGGATGTCACCGGGCAGGAAACCGAGGTCGCGATTGCTGAGGGGAACGATCGGCCGCGCCAGCAGGATCTGCTGAAACTTGCTCGCCGTTTCCAGGGCCGCCGCCAAGGCGAGTAACGTTTTTCCGGTGCCCGCCTTACCGGCGATTGAGACCAGTTTGATCTCGGGATCCAACAACGAACGCAAAGCAAACGTTTGTTCGGCATTGCGTGGCTGAATCCCGTACGCAGAAATCTTGCTGACGCGACGAAAGCAATGATTGTGGGCCATGTAAGTCAGCAGTGCCGATTTCGAGCCATTACGGACCACAAAGTTCTCGTTGGCAATCGGACTGACAATACTCGTTACCTGAGACTGTTCGACCACTCCCGTCCCCTCAAAAAACGGTTCGATCTCTTCGGCACTCACCCCCTCGATCAGTCGCTTACCGGTGTAGAGTTCGTCAAAGTCCGCAACCTTGTCCGCTTCGTAGTCTTCCGCCGTCAGCCCAAGTGATTTGGCTTTCATTCTCAGATTGATGTCCTTGGAAACCAGGACGACGGCACGATCCGGATTCTCCTTTTGCAGTAGCACTGCGGTATTGAGAATGCGGTGATCCGGCAAGTCGTTCATGAAAGCCGATTTGATTTCACGATCCATTTGCGGCATCCAGACGATCCGCAATTTGCCTAACCCCTCTCCGCGCGGCACGCCTTCCTGCTCCAGGATCGGACCGGTCAACGAGTCCAGCGACCGCATGAATTCGCGAGCCTGAAAGTGGATATCCTCATTGCCTCGTTTGAATTTGTCGATCTCTTCCAACACCGTAATTGGAATGACCACGTCATGCTCGGCAAAATTTTCGATGCAGCGTGCATCGTGAAGAATAACATTGGTGTCCAGAACAAATAGCTTGTCAGTCATTCGGCAGTCCTTGGCGTTAAACCGCGATGGATGGAGACCGTTCTAACCCGAATCCTACCTCAGGTGGAATACTGGGTCACTTCCGCTTGGACTCGATGACAATTCCTTCACATTCCTAACAGCGCATCAGCCAGCCGGATTCCTCGCAATTCGGCCAGAATCCCTGTCGACGAGCTGACCGGGTGTTCTTCCTTTCCATCGGAACCAAGGGATCCCGTCAGGTTTCGCTGCGACTCCGGGCCAAGACCTCGCGGACCATTAATTGACGCCCCCAAAATTACCGGCTATCAATAGGACTTCCACTCTGAAATCACGCGTCGTCACGAAATTTCCCAGACATGAATCACGCCATTGAGTTGTCTCAAGTCACCAAGACATTTGGCAAACAAGTTGCGGTAGACAAACTCGACCTGGTGGTGCCCGAGGGTTCCATTTACGGCTTCATCGGCCCCAACGGGTCCGGCAAAACGACGACGCTGCGGATGATTCTGAGGATTTTTCAGCCCGACAGCGGGGTCGTTAAAGTGCTAGGTCAGTCGGCGGGCAAAACAGCCGACAATCGTTTGGGTTATCTGCCCGAAGAACGTGGACTGTACAAACGCATGAAAGTCCGGGACGTTCTGACTTACTACGCTCGTCTGAAGGGATTCTACAACTGCCAGTCGGAAATCAACTATTGGCTGGAGCGATTGGGTGCCAGCGATTGGTCCGACAAGAAAGTCGACGCGCTTTCCAAGGGGATGGCGCAGAAAATTCAATTCATCTCGTCGGTCGTGGCCAAACCCAGGCTGGTTATCCTGGACGAACCTTTCAGTGGACTGGATCCGGTCAACCTCGAATCCCTCCGCGATGCGGTCTTCAGCCTGCGGGAACGTGGCACCACGATTGTTTTCTCAACCCACGATATGGACATGGCCGAGAAAATGTGCGACACGATTTTCATGATCTTCAACGGCAAAAAAGTCCTCGACGGATCACTCGATTCGATCCAGGCCCAGTATCCCGCCAACGTAATCAAGGTCCGACTGGCAGAAGAAACCCCGCTACCGGAATTCAACGGCGTCACCGAGATTACGGCCAACGGAAAATACCATGAACTGGTGTTGGACGACGCCACACCATCCCAGCAAATCCTGCAACAGCTGGCCGATCAGCGAACCGTGACCCATTTCGAGGTCGTGCGACCATCGCTCCACGATATCTTCGTGCAAATCGCCAGACCGGGGGCGGGGTAGGTTTTCAGTGTTCTGAGGGTAAAAATCGTGGCTCTGCCTTCGACCCGGTTCGCTTCCACCGCGATTGTGGATCACGATCCGTCAACCTTTAACAGTTAACCTTTAACCCTCGACTGTCCATTCGCAACTTTGGTTACTTCTTACTTCCCGCCGCTTTTCCCGGCGTTCGCGGATCAAACGCCCCGGTAAAAACACCCTTGTCCGGATCGCAGGAAATAGCCTGAGCGATTCCTACGGCGGACGAGCGTGTGATCCGATGCCCTCTCGACTCCAATTCCTGAACCAATGCCTGATCCATCCGCGATTCGACCAACAACCGGTCCGGAGACCACTGGTGATGGATTCGCGGTGCCGCGATCGCTTCACCGATGGGCAAATCCAGATCCAGGTGATTCACGATGGCCCACAGCACCTGAGTGATGATCTTTGGACCACCGGCCGCCCCAACGGTCATCACCGGCTGGCCGTCCTTCAACACGATCGTCGGGCTCATGCTTGACAACGGACGTTTCCCCGCCGCGACGGCGTTGTTTTCTCCGCCAATCAACCCAAACGCATTTGGGACGCCGGGTGAAATCGAAAAATCATCCATCTGGTTGTTCATTGGGACGCCCAGCCCGGGAACGATCACCTTGGAACCAAATGTCGTGTTGATGGTCGTCGTGATCGCCACCCAGTTGCCTTCCGCATCGGCCGCCGCAACATGAGTTGTATGTTTTTCAAAAAAATCGGTGTCCGCGTTGGGGGGAAACCCATAGGAATGGACCTGGGTGGTCTCGTTTCGATCAATCCTGGCCGCCAGCTCTCTGCCATAAGCTTTATCGATCAAGCCTCGTGGCACATTGATAAAATCCGGATCCCCCAACCAGAATGCCCGATCCGCGAACGCCAACTTCATCGCCTCGGCAACGACATGTTTCATCGCCGCCGGGTTTTGCTGATGCAGCGTTTTGAGATCAAAGTTCTCCAGGATGTTCAAAATCTGGGCAACATGAACTCCGCCAGAGCTTGGTGGTGGAAATCCGACGATCTCGAAACCTCGATAGTCGGTTCGAATCGGCGTCCGTCGTACCGTTTCGTAATTTGCGAAGTCAGCCACCGTCAACACGCCGCCGTGCTGCCCCATCCAGTCGGCAGTCCGGGTCGCGAACGGTCCCGTGTAAAACCAGCCTGGCCCTTCGCTGGCGATGCTGCGATACGTTTGACCTAAATCTCGTTGAACGATCGTCTCGCCTGTCTGGTAAGGGACTCCGCCGGCCTTCAACAAAATCGCCGCCGAAGCGGGAAACTGCGCGAGCTCGTTCGCGACCGAATCCAACCGGGACGCGTAAGCGGCAGTGACTTCAAATCCTTGCTCGGCCCGTTCGGCCGCCGGCAGGATTACGTCGGCAAAATCCAACTGGCCAAATTCTGCGACCGCCTCGTGGTAGGCTGCCAAAGCTCCGGGAACACCGCAAGCCAACGGACCGGTCTGCGAAAGCCTCGAATCTGCTTTGCCAGCTCGGATGTACATATCTCGATGAGCCGCGGCCGGTGCCATTTCGCGCCCATCAATTGCGGTCATACTCCCATCGGGGGATCGAATCAGAATGAAACAACCGCCTCCAATTCCGGAATTGAACCCATCAACTACCCCCAACATCAAAGCCGTCGCGATCGCCGCGTCGACGGCATTCCCGCCCTCCGCAAACGCGCGAACGCCGGCATCGGTTGCCAGCGGGTGGACCGAGGCCACCATATTTTTTGACGACTGTGCAGTGTTGACAGCCTCGATTTGTGCCAAGCATTGCGCTGAGACCAGCAAGGTGATCACGAGGATGACCAGTAATTCGCGAAAACAATTTTGCATTTTGGTTCTACCTGGTAACAAAGGCTGGGCCGGAGCCGCAAAATCATGGCCGCCGAGTGTGTTCCACTTGCAGCAGTTCAAGCTTGTCCTTTAAGCTGACGCTATGTCCAACCAACCCCACGACGAATCCGAATTCGATCCGGCCGACGAAGAATCAGCAGAACAACCGAATATCTTACCGACGGACACGAGCGCTGGCGAGCAGGATCTCCTGGAGGCTGATGCCGAAGAATTTGATGACGAATTCGAAACCGAAGATGAAGAGTTTTCACTGGACCAGCTCACCGAAGCCTATGCCAAAGTCATCCAGGGTAAAGCCGACGATGCGTTGAACGCAGTCGCCAACCCGGCAGCGGACCCAACGCCGGGTCGTCGTGCAGGCCAGCCCAACGCAGCGGAGCTTTCCGGAGCTCCCGCAACCTCGAAAGCTGATTCGTCGGATCCAGAAGAACAGCCCAAACGCGATCAAGACGCCGAAGACAATGCGCCCTGCCCGGTTTCACCCGAATCCATTGTTGAAGCGATCCTGTTCGTAGGTGCCCCCAAAGACGTCAAGCTGACGACGCGCAAGATCGCCGCCGTCCTTCGCGACGTCAGCCCCAAAGAAGTCAGCAAAATTGTCAAGCAGTTGAATCAGCGGTACGAAACCGAACACGCGGTCTACCGTATCAAGAACGATAAGGGCAACCTGCAGATGCATTTGCACGAGTCGATGAACGAGTTTCAACAGGAATTTTTCGGGCGTAATCGACCGGTGCGTTTGACCCAGCACGCGATCGATGTGATGGCGGTGGTCGCGTACAATCAGCCTGTCACGCGCGAACAAATTGACAAAATTCGAGGCAAATCCAGCGGCAGCATCCTCTCGCAACTGGTTCGCCGAAAACTGATCGAGGTCGCACCCGCGGAAGAATTCCAGGACAAACAACGTCGCTATTCCACCACCGAGAAATTTCTTGACCTGTTCCACTTGGATGATCTTGCTGACTTGCCGCAAAGTCACGAGGTTTCCGACATTGAGGAGTTGGCCGATTGAACCTGGTCAAACTATTGCATCTGCCGCTGGCGGGTTGTCAGTCCATCCGCCGCGTGAATCACTCGCATGGCCCCCACTCTCCACAGAGATAGCTTCTCATGTTCAAGCACACCATTTGGCTCCTGCCCCTGATCGTCGCGTTAGTCGTTTTGTCGCCCCGCGCTGCGTTACCGGCCCAACAGATCGCGACCGCCTACAAACCGGTCGTCGGCCAACCCCACCCCGACTTTGTCTTACCCGCGATTGACGACCAACGACGAATTTCTTTGGCTGATTTCCGTGGCAAGAAATTGCTGTTGTTTCACTTCGCGTCGTGGTGAGCCGGTTGTCGAAAGATCTTGCCAGTTTGGCAAGCCGCAGCCAACGAGTTCGTCGAGTCAGATCAATTGCAAATCGTCGGCGTGATCCAGGAACAACATGCCGAACGTTGCCGACTGTATGCCCAATGGAAGCAGTTCGATTTTCCAATTCTCCAGGATCAAATGACCAGCTTGGGGCTGGCGGTGGTTCCGGTGCCGGTACTGATTGACGAATATGGCGTCGTCCAAAACACGCGACCGAAAGTCAGTCAACTGGCGGAGTTCGTCAACACAACATTCTCGAAACCGGAAAAAATGGCGGATGTCGTTGCGGCATCGCAAACGAATATTTCAAGTTTGCGTGACGTCGCCAAGTCTCAGAATTCACCGGCTGATTTTTGTCGTTATGGAGACGCCTGTCTTCAATGGGGCGGAACCACCCAACTGGACGAGGCCATTGCAGCCTACCAATCCGTTTTGGACCTGCTCGAAACCACGCCTGACGCCAATGGACCCTCCCAAGGTGCATTGTATTTTCGCTTGGGCGTGGCCCACCGCGGCGAGGTTTGATGCTGGGCAGCAAGCCGGCACTGATTCGCCTTCGGATTTTAGTACAGCGTCCCACTACTGGTTACAGGCCCTCAAGCAAAACCCAAATCAATACATCTGGCGGCGACGAATCCAGCAGTATGGCCCGCGACTGGAAAAACCCTATCCGTTTTACGACTGGATCGAAACCGCAGCGAACGAAATTCGCCAACGTGGAGAGACGCCCGTCCCGTTAAAAGTTCCTTTGTCCGGCGCCGAAATCTCGCAACCGACTCGTCAATTTGATTCGCAAAAAGTGCTTCCCAATCCCGATCCCGATGCCGAAGTCAATCTGGATATCGACGGACTGATTCAGTTGCAAAGCGTTGCCGTTCCAGCGTCGGTCGCCCCCGGAAAAGCCACCCGGATTCACTTGATGTTCCAACCGGGCCATGGCAAGTGGAACAACGAAGCGGAACCATTGCGAGTCTGGATTAACAACGCTGAAAACTTCGACGTCTCTCGGCAGCTGCACGAATCTGCGAACGGTGACCAGGCTGTATCGAGCGAATCACGGTCGATTGAATTCGAGCTCAAGATCGGCAACGAAGTTTCGGATCAAGTCGTGGTTAGCGGTTTCGCACTTTACAACACTTGCGAATCAGATAATGGCCAATGCCTGTTTCGGCGAATGGAGTTCAAGGTTCCCATCAAGATTGACGTCGAAAAATAGATCGAAATCCAAATCTGTCGGGTTTGCGTCTTGCAATACGGCGATAACTTGTCATCTTGAAGGTCATCAGAAATTTTGTCTGCGGTCGCTGAAAATCAAATCGCAATTTGGCCCGATCGGTTGCCAGCGACCCTGCTTTTATCGATCAGCATTCGCAAGGATGCGTTCAAGAATTTGACCGGCTGAGCTTTCGATGACACAAAAAAACACCGTTGCGTTGATCCTTGGCGGAGGCCAGGGAACGCGTCTGGCACCACTGACTTCGATTCGCAGTAAACCCGCCGTTCCGCTGGGTGGTATGTACCGGTTGATCGATGTTCCGATCTCCAACTGCATCAACAGCGGGATCAACCGGGTCTATGTCTTGACTCAGTTCATGTCGGTCAGTCTGCACCGGCACATTCGACGCACCTACACGTTCGATCATTTCAATGGCGGATTCGTCGAACTGCTGGCTGCCCAGGAGACGCCCGGCAAAGGCACGGACTGGTACCAGGGCACGGCCGATGCGGTTCGCAAGAATTTGCTCTATTACGATCAACCTGGAATCGATTACGTCGTCGTCCTTTCGGGGGATCAGCTGTATCGAATGAATTACAGCGAGATGATTCGAACCCACCGCGAGTCCAAGGCCGATGCGACCATTTCCTGCCTGCCGGTGACCCGCGAGGCCGCCAAAGGCTTTGGCATCATGCAGATTGACGATTCGGGAAAAGTCGTCGATTTTGTCGAAAAACCACAGACCGAGGAAGAACTCGACGCGGTCAAAACCGACCCGGAATGGATTCGTTCACGAAGGCGTCGATCCCAAAGGCCGCGATTGTATTGCCAGTATGGGAATCTATGTCTTTAATCGAGATTTGCTACGCGAAGTACTGACCCATTCCGATGAAGCAGATTTTGGCCGTGGCATTTTCCCGCAAACCATTCAGACTCATCGCGTGCAAATGCATTTGTTCGACGGATACTGGGAAGACATTGGAACCATCCGTTCGTTTTACGAATCGAACCTCAGTCTTGCCGCCGAGCAACCCGAGTTCGAACTGACGAAGCCGGATTCGCCGATTTACACTCGCGCCAGATTCCTGCCGCCGACGCGGATGTCGGGAGCCAATGTTCAACACAGCCTGATCGCCAACGGCTGTCGAATCGCCGAAAACGCGACGATTGAAAACAGTATTGTCGGTCTTCGCACGATCATTGGGCCCGGTGTAAAAATCAAGGACTCCATCATTATGGGCAACGATTTTTACGAAAGCGACGAAGGCGATTATCCCCGCCGCGACGTGCCGATGGAAATCGGCGCCGGCAGCATCGTCCACGGTGCCATCATCGACAAGAATGTTTCCATGGGGCCCGACACCCGGATTATCAATGCTTCGAATCGCTTGGAAACCAATTTGAATCATCCCGTTTGCGTGATTCGGGACGGTATCCCGATCGTGGTTAAAAACTCGATCCTGCCCGCCGGCTGGGACTTGGAAAAAGAAGTTCAATAGCTGCCGCGATGCCGAGGGGAAAACTGGTAGACCGCTCCAAGCCAGTTTAACTTGGACTGAGGTCCGACATCGAGAAGATGCTGCGACACCGTCGTTCCGCCGCCATGAAAGCGTGAGCGATCGTAACGACGAAACACGGCTAAAACTAACGGCGCTGGTGGGCCCGCACGAAATCTGCGCAAATCAACGTTGTCGGGCCTGTACGCGGCATCATTTAATGCTGCTTTCTGACGTGTCATTCTCCAGCGATCCTATCCGCTACTGGAAGCGGCATTACGGAACAGTCGTTCGCAAAGGTCGGCGGCATACGAGTCAGGGAATTGAGTCAAGCCAGCGATTGCATCGTTGAGTCGCGAGATGTTCTCATGGGTGACAGCAGCGTAGCCTGTGTCGTCAGCGATGCCGTTGAGCCAAATGCCGATTGGCACGCCGGTGGATTGGACGGCCGCAATGTATTGTTGCGCCTCCGTGTCAGAAGGCAATCCGTGTTCGTCGAGTGTCGACAGTGGAAACGCGAAAAACGTCCAGTGGCAAACACCGTCAACGGTCAGCGAGTCGAGGTCGACCAACGCATCAATGTCGATTGGGCCATCGTACGGCATCACCGATTACCTGTGGCACATTACGGGAGGTTTTTACGTCGCCGTTTTCCACCGTAGAGAACGACATTGAACTACGAACGATTCTACCAAGGCCATCGCCCGTCGCCAAACAGCGAAGGCGATCGCGGGCTGACACCAGAGGGAATGTGACCGAAGCGATTGAACGTTGCCCACCGAAAGACTCTCCAACGACGACAGCCGCGACCTTGCGTAACAGCCACGCTATGGGACGCGTTGAACGACCAGCACCGCTGCCATCCCAAACCACATGCAAGGACAGCGCAAACAAGCCTGGATGAACCACGAAAGACGCAAAACACGCGAAACAAGTCTGAGCAACAGCAAATGTGGCCGAAGAAATCCACGCCCCGCCCGCGACGTCAACATTCCAGTGGTAAAACACGTCGCCGATCAGACAATTCCAACCAAGCCAACCCAGGCATCGGCAACGCGACATCTCCCGCAACGCCGACACCTACCGCGCGCGACTTGCGGCCGCCGAATCACCAACCAGCATTCAAACGTTTTGGCGGCGGGAATCAGAGAATAATTTCACCGAAGGAGCCGAGAACCTAGCATCCCACAACATGTGTTTAGTTTGACATAGGGTCGCCTAATGGGGCTTCTGGCCCAGGGCGACAACGCCAGATTTGAATTGAATACCGTTTTTTTTCGGGCCGCACGCAAAGTCGTTTTTCTTCCCCAGCCTGGTGGGATGGGAATTGACTCCAAATTTTTGGCAGGGCCAATGGCCTGACCGTGATGCAAATTGCCGGGCTGTTCGCCCAATGTGTTTCAACGAGCACATCTAGGCCTTCAACCCGGTCGAGGCAAACTGCTTGGCCTTGGACCTAAAAAACTCGCAACCCAAACCGGAAACTGGCGTTATCCAATTACGGCGACTTTGACAACGGTCGCGAAGCCGAGGTAGTTGCCCGAACTGGCACGGCCAATGACGCTTTGAATTTAATCACGTATTCTCGTTGTGGATCACATTCTCGTGGATTGGGGACAAGAATAAAATCGTCGGTGATTGTCGGTTTCAGGTCCATGCCGGTCATTAGAGCGACGCCCTTAATTCGATCCGGGAGAAACTGGACAATCGGCCGCCAACCTCGTTCCGATCCGTTGGTGTTAACCGGCTGAAACGAATCAGCACCACGATTAGGAGTAATCGTCAGCGTATAAACTCCGCCTTCAACCTGTAATTCCTGGTCGTAGTATTTCGGTAGCTCCGCCATTTTCGCGGACCACTTTGGATCGCCGTAAATCGCAACGACGTCGCGATCACCGCTTAATCTCCGTCGATCGTTGGAACTCGTGGACGGGTCCTTCATCCGATGAATCAGTGCATGTTGGTTGGCCAAAAATGCCTCGACAAACGTATAACGCCCTGGCTGTTCAACAAAATAATCCAGACAACCCCAGCCCGCGTAACCATAGCCCGTTGGAATGGTGTAGCCAATCATCTGCTTGACACCCGCCGAGTTCATCCAGGCAACCGCCATCGCATCGCGGTCTTTCAAGTGACCCATCAGGCAATTTCCAATCGGCATGTAGACCTTCGGATTGGGTGAGTCGATCGGGTATTGGACCTGATTGGTATCCAACCCGTACAGCCGACCATTGGCGCACCGGAATTGACCGGAGCGAAAACGAAACCCAATATTCCATTCACGCTCTGTCGCATGACCTGACGTGATAAACAGATCTGGTTGATAGTCATTGAGCAGGTCGACTAACGGCTTGGTGGTGTCGTCCGGACCGGTTAACTCAGTCGCCTTGCCGCCCGGTTCTTTTTTGACGTGCTTGTTCTTGACCAGCTCATCAAACCACTGGCCTTCGGTCACCATCTCGGTCGCGAACTCCGTTCCCGAGGCGACTTTCCTGATGACCAGTGGCGGATTGTATTCCGCAATGGACAAAGCATTCTCAGCATCGTAGCCGGACAGGACAGCCCAGAAGGTATCGGCGTATGGATCGTCGTCGAGCGCACGCGTCAACTGATGCACCTGGGCCACAAATTCCCGCCCTGCTTCTTCGACCGGTGCCACGAAGCAGGTATAACGCGGAAATTCTGCTTTGAGTTCCGCCAGCGACTCCGTCACCGAGGTTTGATAAGTAATGAGTTTGGCGTCATGTTTCTTGATCAACGCATCCACAACTTTTTTCCAGGCCGCGTCGTTCACTGTCGATTCTTTTGCAACGACCATGTAGGAATCGGCACGGCCAGCCGTTGCCTCAAATGTATCTGCCTTGCCAAGCCCAACCGCAATCAGGGCGACCAGGACAGCCAGCGGAACTCGCGAAACAAATCTCATGAAATTTAGCTCTATTAAACGGAGATGAAATGGACGCGTCTGCAGCGTGCGGCGGAATGCTGGCGGAAACATTGCGTTTCGATTTAAGTCGAACCGGTGAGCCAATGATAACGGATCAAACCGCAGATTTGCGATTTCAATTTATGATTGTCGGGGAGTTGGTTGGATCGGTGGCCATTCACTCCTGGACTGTGAATTTGTTCGAGATCGATGGATGGACGGCCGTACGAAAAATTCACAGCCTCTCCGTGAATGTGCGCTATTTCGCGGGAGCGAAATGCCACGTAGGAGAGCGATGTTCGTGATCAGCAAGCCAAGACAATGTCTAACATCGTTTTGTCCCTCAATCACTTCTTCCCATGCAATCCCAATTCACTGCCTGGATTCAATCGTTGACAACCGCCAATGCTTCAGATAATTTCCGTCGACCCATTCCACCTTACGAATCCTTCAATCGCTTCGTATTCGGCCAAGCCCAATGCATCGTACAGCCGGGCGGTATCCGAATTGCGATCTTCGGCCCGTTTCCAGAATTCCCGTTTATCGGGGCCGGGAAACAATGCTCGATCTTTCTGCGATTCATGCTTGAAAATAGCTGCCCTTTTCCGGCCGACTTCGGCAGGACTTAATGGAACAGCCATTTCGATTTCGTGGGGCTCCCACTCGTGCCAGGCACCGCGATACAGCCAAACCACGCACTGCCGGTACCAGTCCTGTTCGGCGACCCGCAGACAAGCCTGCAGAATCGCGCTCAAGCAGGTCCGGTGGGTTCCGTGAGGATCCGACAGATCGCCAGCCGCGTAGATCTGATGGGGTTGAAATTCTTCCAGCAGATCGACGATCATCTGGATGTCCTGTTCCCCCAACGGCTTCTTTTTGACTCGGCCCGTTTCGTAAAACGGCATATCGAGAAAGTGGAGATTTTCCTCCGGCACGCCGCACATTCGCGTCGCCGCGCGAGCTTCCCCTCGCCGGATCATCGCCTTGATTTGCTGGACCTCGTCACTGTCGACTTCGCCTGCTTTTTTGTTTTTCAGGAATTTCTCAATGTGAGCTTCCAGTTCGTTGGTCCGTTCCGGATCGACGTTGAACGCGCGATTAAAGTCGGAGGCGAACTCGGCAAATCGGATTGCGTCGTCGTCGAAGACCGCGATGTTCCCCGATGTCTGATAAGCCACATGGACTTCGTGCCCCTGGTCGGCCAGTCGAATCAACGTACCCCCCATACTGATCACATCGTCGTCCGGATGCGGCGAAAAAATCAATGCCCGCTTGGGAAAAATCTCTTCGTGGGTTTGCGGGCGATCCCCCGGTTGCTTAGCGTGGGCAGGTTTGCCACCGGGCCAGCCGGTAATGGTCTTTTGCAGATCGCGAAAGACCTGAAGGTTAATGTTGTAGGCCGGACCGTGCTTGGCCAGCAAATCCTGCAGACCTTCTTCGTTGTAGTCTTCCTCGGTGAGCTTCAAAAGCGGCTTGCCGATGTGCTGAGCCAGCCAAATTGCGGCTTTCCGGATTTTGGCATCGTCCCAATCGACCGAACCATAGGTCCACGGAGCGCGAAAGCGGGTCAGTGACTGCGCCGCCGCCGCATCGAGATAGATTTCGGCTCGCGGATGTTCCTGCAGAAAACTGGCGGCCACCGACGAGGTAATCTCGCCTTCGACCGCTTGAGCAATGATCGGGGCTTTGTGTTCACCAAACGCGATCAGAATCACGTGCTTGGCATCGAGAATGGTGCCGACTCCCATCGTGATCGCCCGGCGAGGCACGTTCTCTTCGCCAAAAAAGTCACTCGCCGCATCCATCCGCGTCACCCGATCAAGCGTAATCAAACGCGTCCGGCTGTTTTTTCCGGAGCCAGGTTCGTTAAATCCAATATGGCCCGTCCGGCCAATTCCGAGGATTTGAATATCGATCCCGCCCGCACCAGCAATCGCATCCTCGTATTCCCGGCAATACTTGGCGACCTCATCCTCGCCAACGGTGCCGTCGGGTACGTGAATTTGCTCACGGGGAATATCAATCAGATCGAACAAATGTTCGTTCATGAACCGCACGTAGCTCTGCAGTTCATTCGGCTGCATCGGATAGTACTCGTCCAGATTGAACGTCTCGACGTTGTTGAAGGAAAGTCCCTCTTCCCGGTGCATCCGAACCAGTTCATTGTAGACACCAACAGGCGTGCTTCCGGTAGCCAACCCCAGCACGCAGCGTCGTCCCTCGGCAGCCCGACTTTGGATGAGTTCCCCGATGCGCCGTGCGATCGCACAATTCACCTCACGGGAATGAGGAAACGCCCGACAAGCAATTTTTTCTCTCGACTCAAGATTTTCGGCGTTGGTAAGCACAGCGGGATATCCTTTGGAAGCAGTATTTTGAAACAGTATGCGTGATGGCCTGCCGATCGGCATCTCCGCTCAATTCTAACGAATCCAACTCAGGATCAGAAGCACGCACCCAGGCGCAAGAAGATTCACATCACCCCTTCACGTTACCAACCCCGAAAATGCTATAATCGGTCGGCTGTAGGGAGTCAGGAACAATTCGTACTATTCAACTCCAGGCAGAACGCCGCGTCTCCCAAAATGCAGATTTTTGATTCCATTCCAGTCCACAAGGTCCACCGACAAGCCATTGGTCGAAAGATTGTCTTATGAAAGCTTTAGTTAAACGTCATGCGAAGCAAGGACTCTGGCTGGAGGATGTTGATCAGCCGAAAATCGGAATCAACGATGTCTTGATCAAGGTCGACCGGACCGGTATCTGTGGCACGGATGTCCATATTTACAAATGGGATGCGTGGGCACAAAAAACGATTCCCGTTCCAATGGTCGTCGGTCATGAATTCGTGGGAGAAATCGTCGAAGTCGGCTCAAATGTTGCCGATTTCCATCCGGGGGAAATCGCCAGCGGCGAAGGGCATGTGGTCTGCGGTCTCTGCCGAAACTGCCTGGCCGGACGCCGTCATTTGTGTGCACACACCAAAGGCATTGGGGTCAACCGGCCGGGTGCCTTCGCCGAGTACATCGCCTTGCCAATGACCAATGTCTGGCAACATAAAAAAGATGTCGACCGCGACGTGGCTTCGATTTTCGATCCGTTTGGCAATGCGGTTCACACCGCGCTCAAATTTCCCGTGCTCGGCGAAGATGTCCTGATCACCGGCGCCGGCCCCATTGGCTGCATGGCAGCGGCCGTCTGCCGTCATGCCGGGGCGAGGTTCGTGGTCGTCACCGATATCAATCCCTGGCGATTGGAGCTGGCCCAGAAATTAGGCGCAGATCGCGTTGTCGACGTCCGCCATGAAAAACTGGAGGATGTGCAAAAAGAACTGGGCATGACCGAGGGCTTTGACGTCGGACTGGAAATGTCGGGCAGTCCAGCGGCCTTTCGAGACATGATCGACAACATGTGTCACGGCGGCCGAATTGCGATGCTGGGGATCCCGCCAGAGGAAATCGCCATCGACTGGAATAAAGTCGTGTTTAATATGCTGACGATTTCGGGCATCTACGGTCGCGAAATGTACGAGACCTGGTACAAGATGAAAGTCCTGATCGAAGGCGGCGTCGACATCAAACCCGTGATCACGCACCGCTACCATTATTCGGAATTCGAAAAAGGATTCGAAGTGATGATGTCGGGCGAATCAGGCAAGGTCATTCTCGATTGGAGTTCCTGAGGTTCGCAACCGCTGGAAAGCTGTGTTAGCGTATGCCAAGCCGCACGTCGCGATGCAACTCGCGGACGGTCTCGAATTCAATTCGTCTGTTTTCCACTGACAAAGAGTCGGCGGCCAGAATTCGTCCGTTCCCGGTGACTTGCACCTGGTTCATCTGATCCTCATTGAGTTCAAAGAATACCCGATTCTCAATCTGCCACTGATCGGGCTGTTCATCGCCAGGGATTTCGAAGTAAAGCCAGGCTTTCTTGAGATCCATTTCGTGTCCAACCCAGCGGAACGCGGGCGTTGCAGTTTGTGGTTCCGCCGGGGTCGAGCCCTCTTTCGCCGCACCGTCGGAGGATCTCAGAATTTGGAACCGACTGGCAATGTATTGCTGCATCAACTCGTCGGCGTTGCCAACCTCATCGAGATCGACGGATTTCGCCTGCTGTCGCGCGATCGCTTTTTCCAAATCGGCGGGCCAAACGCACAACGCGACTTCGAAATTTCCAGTTTTTGAATTCCAGTTCACTTCTGCCGAGCTGACGTGAAAGGGATGGGAAGCGAGCAGCCCAGACGTCATTACTCCAGACAGCATGACCGATCCGAGCAACAACCAGAGCCGGTGGTGCCAGCCGTTTTGAAGCCACATCATTGGTCGTCCCCCTGGTCCGCAGTTTCGTCGGCGGCTTTCATTTTCTGCATGGGGTTGCGGCCGCGCGAGCGAGACTCTTTGTACAGCTCAAATCGTGATTTGACGATTCGCCGCGGGAAATAGTTGTTCGTCAAATCCGTATCAGCGGTTTCCAGCAGCGGATCGAGCGTGATGGTTTTGACTGGTTTTTCCGTGATCACCAATTTTGAGACTTGTTCATTATCCTGCTTCCAGATCTCTGCAGGGATGCGAACCTGCTGCTTCGTTCCATCTTCAAACTCGAGGTCAAAAATCACTGGCATTACCAGGCCACCGATATTCTCGAACTTGATCAGGTAAAAATTCCTTTGATCGGCCAACATGGCTTTCTCTTCATCCGTCAGCCCCGCCAGGAATCGCTCGTATTCCTCTCGATCCGATTGGGTCACTTCCAGCTCGTCATAAGAATTGTAGAAGTCATTCAAATCCGGATACTCGTTGGCCCGTTTGGGCAGCGGTTTATTCAAACGTTCCGAATTGGATTCGGGGATTGATTCCCGTTCGGCACGTCGAATCGTATTTTCAATTTCGGGATTGGCCGTGTTGACGTTCAGCTGCCGGACGCTCGTGATGGCCAGGTCGCAATGGTCGGTCGTGTAAAACCAGCCACGCCAGAACCAGTCGAGGTCGACTCCGGAGGCGTCTTCCATGGTGCGGAAGAAATCGGCGGGCATTGGCCGCTTGAATTTCCAACGCTGAGCATATTCCTTGAAAGCAAAATCGAACAGCTCGCGTCCCAGAATCGTCTCTCGAAGAATATTGAGTGCCGTTGCCGGTTTCGAATATCCGTTAGGTCCGAACTGAAGGATTGATTCCGAGTTCGTCATGATTGGGACCTGGTTGGTGCTCCGCATGTAGGAAACGATATCGCGGGGTTCACCACGCCGTGATGGATAGCCCTCTTCCCATTCCTGTTCGGCCAAATATTGCAGGAAGGTATTCAAGCCTTCATCCATCCAGGTCCATTGGCGTTCGTCGGTATTAACGATCATTGGAAAATAGTTGTGGCCGACTTCGTGAATAATCACGGAAATCAAACCGTACTTCGTGCGAGCCGAGTAGGTCCCGTCTTTTTCCGGTCGCGGACCGTTGAAGCAAATCATCGGGTATTCCATCCCTCCAATGGGCCCGTTCACCGAAATCGCAACCGGGTACGGGTAATCGAACGTGTACCGCGAGTAGACGTTCAGCGTGTGGATGATCGCGTGAGTTGAGTACTTGCTCCAAAGCGGCTCCCCCTCGTTCGGATAGAACGACATCGCCATCACGGGAAACTCGCTGATACTGTGTTGCATCGCGTCCCAGATGAATTTTCGGGACGACGCAAAAGCAAAATCTCGGACCCGGTCGGCTTTGAAAATCCAGGTTTTCGTGCCCTCGGGTTGGCTCGACTCATTCGCTTTTGCTTCCTCGGGTGTCACGATGAAGACCGGGGCTTTGGCTGTTTTCGCCTGCTCCATCCGTTCAATTTGGGCTGGCGTGAGGACCTGGTCGGGGTTCAGCAGTACGCCGGTGGAGGCGACGATGTGGTCGCTGGGCATCGTGATCCGTACGACGTAGTCACCCATCTCCAGCGTAAACTCTCCGCGCCCCAGGAACTGCTTGTGCTGCCAACCGTTGACATCCGAGTAGGCACACAATCGGGGAAACCATTGAGCCATCTCGTAGATGTAGTTTCCGTCCTCTTCAAAAAACTCGTACCCGCTACGGCCACCAATCAACCGGGCATCATTGATGTGATAATTCCAGTCAATTTGGAATTTGAAGGATTCGCCCGAGGGCAGCGGCTGGGGCAAATCGACTCGCATCATCGTCTTCACGACGGTGTATTTCAATTCTTTGTTCTTCAGCACATCCTGGCACTTGGTAATGTTGATGCCTCCATCGAAGACTTGCCGTGCCATCATCGCTTTCAGGCTGCCAAAGCCAAGTCGATCAATGTCGTCGGTCGTCTGGATCAACACGGCATCGGAATCAGGCCGATGAATGTTGGCATCGAGTTGCAACCACACGTATTTGAGTGAGTCGGGACTGTGGTTGGCGTAAGTGATCACTTCCGATCCGAACAGTTGCTGGGTTGCATCGTCGATCCGGACATCAATTTCGTAATCCACCTGCTGCTGCCAGTAGCCTTTGGCCGGTGCGCCAGAGCCCGTTCGGGACTCATTCGGCGTTGGCAAAATCTCTTCCAACTGGCGAAATTTATCCTGCTGGCTGAACTTCTGGATCGGCTCCGACGACTGCGCCAAAACCGACTGTCCCGACAGGCACAGCGATAAAAACAGGATGCAGACAAATGCGACATCGGATTGAGAAAAATATTTCATACGGGTCATTCAATCATCAAAACAAAAAGGAAATTGTTGTCGGCAGTGCCGCAAGAGCATGCACCCAAGGGACGGGAGATTCACGGGTCTGACGTTGCAAAATTACGGTTCTTGGCAAAACCCAAGGCAGAATGATTACCCATTGTTAACCATTCCGGTAGGGGGACGGCCTCCGATCCGGCAAACCGATCGCTTGCACCGTGTTGAGACCGAATCAGCTGCCGCGATGCAACTGGCAAGTCACCATGACTGCCTGGCGGAGGCGCTCGTTCGCCCAATCAACATGTAAGTTTTAACCCGTTATCGTATTTGGGGCTTTCCGGAAATGCAATTCATTATCGGTTCGGCCCTTGGAAACTTCGGATAATCGCGAATGCCCGATCTGCAACGCGGACTTTTCGTTAATTGATTCACCCAGTCAGCCAATGGTCGACCGAAAAACACTTCCCCAATGCCACCTGTCTCAACCGCCGCCTGTCTCAGACGCCACCTAGGTCGTCCACCACCGGCGGTTCACGATAGAACCGTGAGATGTACAACAAAGCGATGAAATCATACAACGCATGGGCCACAGCTGGCACCAGAAACGTTCCGGACCAGATCATGACCAGCCCCAGATAGACGCCAATCAACAAAGTTGTCAATCCGTAGCTTGCATTCACCCAGTGACACAATCCGAACAAGATACTGGCGACCAACAAACCAATCAGATTGGCAGCTTCCGGTCCTGACCGTTCCTGCAAGATTGTCGCGATGCCGCCCTGCAAGCACCAGCGAAACAGCAGCTCTTCTCCGAGACCGGCCATGATCGCGAGCAGCAACAATTCGAAAACGGTGGAGCGACGAAACATCGGATAGAGCTTCTGCTCGACAAACTGCTTCATCGGACGCAGCAGCTTGGTTGGAAAAAAATGGAACGCGACCAGAAACAACAACATCGGAATGGTTGCAAGCGTTCCCGCCACCGCCGCGTTCGCAAGGTCCGAAAAGTCTATTTCGCTGAGCCGCTGCTGTTGATCAAACAGCCCAAACCAGGCCAACGCCAACGCGACCAACGCCAAGGTTCCCTCGACCATCACGCCGAACCAGATCAGGCTGCCATCGTCGCTGGGGTCATTCATGAAGTTCAAAGCCGATCGTCATTCAATCTGTCTGCAGTAACCAATGTGGACACTGGATGTCCGTCTTGGTGGCCCGAAGCGTGGCAGGCACTCGATCCGTTTCGTTTTCAAAAGAGACCGGAACACAAAAAAAGCCGCATTCCAAAAACGCGGCAATCCTGTTCGTCGTGTCGTCTAAAACATCGCGTCGGCGACGGCCGAAGGCTACTTCGGTTCCAGTTCCAGCGCCTCGATGAGTTGCTCGCTTCCGGGGGTCAACTTCCGGATCTTGGCGGCCAAGACTTCTTTTTCTGACGCCGATGCCTTTTCGGCTCGTTTCTTGATCAGAGACAGTTTTTTCTTTCGGACTCGTCGACGACGCAGTTCTCTTTCTCGTTCGCTGCTTCCCATTTGGGTTCCCGTAATGATGGTGTGAGATTGCTGAAGGCTGAAATCTGGAAATTGTGTGAGACCCCAAATTCTAATGAATCCCGGCTCAAAGTTCAACGTTGCTTGGCGGTTCCCCGCCGACCACGTCTGTACGGGTCAACTTCGGCACCAGGATGGCCACGATCACGATGCAAACCACCGCCATGGCTCCGCAAGCCAACGCCCGAACGTAATGGCCAAAGATCAAATTTCCGATCGCGGGTAAACTGGAATAGACGATTCCCGTCGCGAAAATGGCCGCGACGATTGATAAACCCAGGTCTGAATCCGTGTTTACGCCGGGATTTCGGGCCGCCACCGGTCGCCAGCCCGATCCACCCGGTCGGACTTTTCGGTAAAACCGGTCCAACACAGCGTCCGCCTCCGGTGGTGTCAAATACATCACGACGATCCAAGTCCCAATTGTCAATAATGCCACATACAGCATTTTGACCTCGACCGGCTCGACGAACCTCAAAGCAAGAAAAAACGTCAACGACCCGACCATGGACGCAATCTCTGTCCATGCGTTGATCCGCCACCAGAACCAACGCAGCATGAACACCGCTCCGGTTCCGGCGCCCAAAGCCAGCAGCATCTGCCAGGCGGCGTTGACCGAGACGCCAAACATCAGATACGACGTCACGCCACCCGAACAAAGCACGATCAGCGAAGCCCAGCGCGAAGCAGCCGTCAACTGTCGTTCGGATGCGTCGGGTGCCACAAATCGTTGATACACATCGCGCACCAGGTAAGACGCCCCCCAATTCATCTGGGTGCTGATCGTCGACATAAACGCCGCAAAGAACGTCGCGATCAACAGGCCTCTTAAACCAGGCGGGCTGAGCTCGGTCATGACCCGTGGAAAACCGACCCCCGAATCAAAACTTGAATCGGCCAGTTCACCAGCCCTCAGTTCCGGGTACATCGCCAATGCCGCGAATGCGACGATAATCCACGGCCAAGGGCGAATGCAATAATGAGCCACCTGATACCACAAGGTCGCCAGCAAAGAATTTCGCTCGTCCCGGCAGGCTGCCATCCGCTGCACCACGTAACCACCGCCGCCCGGCTCGGCTCCGGGATACCACGTCGCCCACCACTGAACCAGTAACAGAATCAGAAACACATGGAGCGGCAGCCAGACATTGTCGCCGGTAAAACTGGGAATGAAGTCAAATGCCGCTGCGCCTTCGGGACCAAAATTTTCGATCACCTGGTTTTCCAGATTCGCCGCACCTCCGAAATGATCGATCGCCAGATACGCCAGCGCGATACATCCAAACATGGCCAGGCAAAACTGCAACACATCCGCGATCGCGACCCCCCACATCCCCGACATCAAACCGTAAATCGCAACGACCGCCAGGGTCCCGAAAATCACCCACCAGGGACTGACGCCGGTAACGTCTTTCAAAATGGTTTCGGCCAGCACCGTGTACATCGCCCCCGAGACCCAACCGATAATGATCGAGTTGACAATGAAGGCCACATAGATCGCCCGGACGCCGCGGAGCAAAGCCGCGGGTTTGCCACCGTAACGAATTTCGACCAGTTCCACATCGGTCATCACTTCGGCCCGACGCCACAATTTCGCGTAGACGAAAACGGTGACCATCCCGCCAAGCGCCAGCGACCACCAGACCCAGTTTCCGGCCAAGCCTTTTTCAATCACCAAACCGGTCACCGCCAGGGGCGTGTCCGCCGCGAAGGTGGTCGCCACCATCGAGGTGCCCGCAATCCACCAGGGCAACGAGCGGCCAGAAATAAAATAGTCGGCCAGACTTTTGCCGGCCTGTTTGCGGAAATAAAACCCGATGCCAATGACGGTTGCGAAATAGGCTCCAATGATCAGGTAATCGAGCAAGGTTAGCGTCATCGGCGGGCAACTTTCGAAACGGTTGGATGTTGTGCCAGGCAATTTACCAAAAACTTCCAAGGCTCGCCGTCCGGCAGACCCATCCGGATAACCCGCATGATCCGTGCTCGGTACCCGGGGATCGGCAAACCGCTAGACTGGAACGCTAGACTGATTAACACGATCAACACAGCACCAGCCGCGGTGTTGACGACTGCCGATCAATGGCACCCGGGTCTGCTCCCCAATCAGCACCGTTAGAGGTCGATTTGCAGGGCTGTCAGCGGCCTCGTAAAACCGGCGCCCGGGCCACGAAGTTTTCGTAACGGTTCGGCTTGATTTGCTTAACCTCCAGCATCCGATCCGCTTCCGTCACGGGATTTCAACAATTCTGCACGAACCTTTCGACGTCGACTATAATCTAGGTTTGCGCGGCCACCGCCCCACCCGATTGTGATGACAGCTTTATGACCAGGCGATTTATTTTGTATTCTTCCCAAACGCTCGGGCAATTGGCCCTGGTAATCGCGATTGGGCTCTCGTCATCGTCGACGCTCAAGGCCCAAGCAGGCGGCAGGCCACAGATGCCTCCGGCTCCGGTTGTGGTTTCCAAAGTCCAATTGATTAAACCGGAAATGAAATCGTTCGTGGGATCGCTCGTTCCGATTCGCACGTCGACGGTCGGCAGTGCGGTGGATGGCCGAGTCGTGGAGATCCTTGTTGACGAGGGTGATCCGGTTCGGATGGAGTCTCTGGCCGCAGGATCCGAGGAAATCCTGGGACAACCGATCGTCAAATTGCGCACCGTGGCACTTGATATTGAACTGGACGCCGCCAACGTGGAATTGGAAACTCGCAAGCAGGCCGAGGCCGAACTCGCGGCTTCACTGCCAACCGAAATTGAAAGTGCCACGGCCGTTGTCGATGAAATTCAGGCGCGACTGGACTACTCACAGGACAACTACCAACGCCTGAAAGAATTGGCTGACTCGGGCGGTGGTACTTCACGTCGTGAGATCGACGAGGCGTTTTCCATTGCGCGTTCCCAAGCCCAATTGATTATCGCGGCCAAAAACCGGCTGAAAAAATTGACCGCGACCAAAGAAGCCCAGTTGGCCCAGGCCCGATTGAAAGTAGAGGCCCAGGAAGCCGAAGTCCGCCGACTGCAGGAACAAAAGGCAGAGTTCACTATCCGGGCACCCTTCGTCGGTTTTGTCACGCAAAAAAATACCGAATTGGGTCAGTGGGTCAAACGCGGCGACGAGGTCATGGAAATCATCCAGCTCGATCCGATCGACTTGGTCGTCACCGTGCCGCAAGAATATATTCAAGACCTGCAAATCGCGCTGGATCGAGCCCGGGAAGCCCAACAGCCCTTCACCGCAAAGATCGACGTGGAGTCTTCGACCGCGGAATTGACAGGTGAGGTCGTCCAGATCGTGCCGCAAGCCAACCTGCTTTCGCGATCCTTTCCTGTTAAAATCCGAATCAAAAATCCATCCACCGGCGAAGGCCATCTCCTAAAATCCGGCATGCTGGCAACGGCCCGGATGTACATCGGTGCCACCGAAGAAATGCTGATGGTCGAGAAAGACGCGCTGGTCCTGGGCGGTCCCCAGGTGAGCGTGTACGCGGTGCGGCCAGACCCCGAAACCCAGCAAACGGTCGCCGTGCCCTGCCCCGTCCAAACCGGCCGAACCATCGGCAACAAGATCCAGATCTTTGGTGACGTTAAAGAGGGCGATCAGATCGTGATCGAAGGCAACGAGCGATTGAGGCCAAATCAGGAAGTCATGATCGTGCCGGCCATGAAAGAGTGAGGTTTTGGGGTTTTTAGGAGCAGAGAGTACCGAGAGCGCCAGACGGCCCAGACACCAGAAAACAGAAAACAGAGAACAAAGATCGGAAACCGGGGCAGGGCAGAACCGGAAACCGTCGCCCCAGTTCAGGCGTTGATTGCTTCCGTCGGCTCAGCCAGCCACTTGGCGATCCCGAACGGGAAAAATCCGACGGAAATTTCTGGCGAATCGTCCGGCAATCGCCCTACTCTTGACGTCAACTTCCAAAACACTGACGACTGAGAACGCTAAAACCGAAAACTGAAATTCGAACACCGAAAACCGAAAACGAAAAATGCATCCCATCGCCGCCTTTATCCAAAATCCTGTCAAAGTTGCCGTGGGGGTGCTGTTGCTGGCGTTATTTGGCATCCTGGCGATGTTTGCGCATGCCCGTTCAGTTATCACCGGATGTTGAGCGACCCACGATTACGATCAGCACGATCTGGCCTGGTGCGAGCCCCCAGGAAGTCGAAAAGGAGATTGTTCAGGAACAGGAGGATCAGCTCAAAAGCGTCCAGGGTGTCGTGGAGATGTCCAGCACCAGTGCCGAATCCAATGGAACGGTGACCCTTGAATTCGCCGTCGGCACCGATTTGCAAGAGGCCTTACTCAAAGTCAACAGCCAGTTGCAGCAGGTTCCCAGCTACCCTGTCGATGCAGACGAACCGGTGATTCGGACGACCGACCCCAACGCCAATGCGATCGCCTGGATGATCTTGAGTGCGCGTCCGGCCGACGACGAGCAGATCCTGGCGTTTGCCGAGCAACATCCTGAAACGCGTGAACGGATCGAGTGGGTGATGCGCGCCACAACCAGGGGCTGAAGGTCTACCGACTGAAAAAACTGTCAGAACAATTTCCAATCGCTGCCGAACTACTGCCCCCGGAAAAAGACATCTCGACCTATCGGAAGTTTGCCGAGGACTACATCGAGGCCCAATTCGAACGCGTTCCCGGTGTCGGCACGGCCAATATTTTCGGCGGTCGTGAGCGGGAACTGCAAGTCATCGTCAATCCCAATCGGTTGGCCGCCCGTGGATTGACCATTGCCGATGTCAGGCAGGCATTGACCGTCAACAACCAGGACGTTTCGGCTGGAGACTTCTGGGAAGGCAAGCGTAAATATCTGGTACGGACCTTGAGTGAATTTCGTTCGGTCGAACAGGTCGCGGACCAGATTATCGCCAGCCCCTGATGGCCAGCCCGTTTACGTTCGCGACGTCGCGGACGTGCAGCTTGGTTACAAAAAACCGAGCGGCTTCGTCCGGGGTTACGCGATCTCGAACATCGCGATCAACTGTCAGCGTGAGACGGGTGCAAATGTGATCGATGTCATGGAAGGCATCAAAGAGACGATCCAACGCTTGAACGATGGAATCCTGAAACAGGAGGGACTGGAGCTAACGCAGGTCTACGATGAAACGGAATACATCAATTCGTCGATTGGGCTGGTTAATCAAAACATCATGCTGGGCAGTGCGCTGACGATTATTGTCCTGATGATTTTTCTGCATCTCGATTACCGGGCGCTGATCTTTGTACCACTGTTGGCGGCTTCTTCGATTGCTGCGGTTTCCATTTCACCCTGGTTTTTTGTGATCACGTTGGTGCTGATTCTGGTGGCCGGTTTCTGGTTTGCCCGGGGAGCTTTGGTGGTTGGATTGGCAATTCCAACGAGCATCGTCGGCACGTTTCTGATCCTCAGCCTGCTGGGGCGATCACTGAACGTGATCAGTCTGGCCGGTTTGGCATTTGCGGTGGGCATGTTGGTGGATAACGCCGTCGTGGTCCTGGAAAATATCGTTCGGTTTTCACAAAAGGGCTACAAACCGTTTGAAGCCGCCAGACGGGGTGCGATCGAGGTCTGGGGAGCCGTTTTGGCATCGACATTGACCACGCTGGCCGTGTTTCTTGCCGGTGATCTTCCTTGAGGGTGAGGCGGGACAACTATTCCTCGACATCGCCTTGGCCATCAGTGCTGCCGTGGGTCTGTCGTTGATCGTCAGTATTATCGTAATTCCAACCGCTTCGGCGCGGATTCTGTCCGAATCGCAGGAGATCAAGAAACCTGGCCGATTCGAATCGGCAATGGTTCGGATGGGCAGAGGGTTCACCAACACAGTCGTCAACGCCAATGCCTGGATTCAAGCTGGCGTGGTCCGCCGGCTAACGGTGGTGGCATTGATGTTGACCTTCGCGGTGGGAGTTTCATGGCTGTTATTACCCAAAGTCGAATATTTGCCGCAGGGCAATCGAAACCTGGTGATCAGCCTGGTTCTGGTTCCACCGGGCTACAACGTCAACCAGCTGGAGAGTATCGGCAAAGAGATCGAAGACGAGCTGGAGGCCTACTGGAATCACGACGAGCTGACGGATCCACCGCTCGATTTTCCAGCGATTGAAGATTTCTTTTGTGTCGCGTTTGGCAATTCGGTGTTTGTGGGGGTCAGTTCGAGCGAACCTACCCAAGCCGGCAAATTGATCGGGCTGGTTCAGCAAAAACTGGGGATGAAGTTCCCCGGTACGTTTGTGGTGGCGTTCCAAACCAGTCTGTTTGCCGGAGAGTTGTCGGGCGGGCGGGCGATCGATGTCGAGATCACCGGACCCGAGTTGGGCCAGTTAGTCCAGATTGGCGGTGGTTTGATGGGCCAGATTTCTCAGGAATTGCCGCCCGGCACGCAGGCTCGACCGATTCCCAGCCTCGATCTCTCCAGCCCCGAAGTCCACGTGCTGCCAAGGTCTCAACAGATCATGGATCTGGGCCTGACCAGTACCGAATTGGGTTACATCATCAATACGATGGTTGATGGTGCCTACGTGACCGATTATTTTGTGGGCGCGGACAAGATTGACCTCGTGATCAAAGGCGACGAATCCTACGAGGGAAACACCCAGGATATTGAATCGCGGTACATTGCCACCCGCAACATGAGCCAACCCGTTCGCTTGGGCGCGCTGGCAAAAATCGAAATCGCTTCTGGGCCGGAACAGATTCAACACCGTGAACGCGAACGGGCGATCACCCTGCAAGTCACCCCGCCCGAGACCATTTCTCTGCAGGAAGCAATCGAGATCATCAATGACAAAATGGTTGTGCCGCTTCAGGCCAGTGGCCGGCTCGGCACCGACTACCAGATCCATCTCAGTGGAACCGCCGACAAACTGAAAGACACCTGGGACGCACTGAAGTTCAATTTGTTGCTCGCCATTCTGATCACCTATTTACTGATGGCAGCCCTGTTCGAATCCTGGGTCTACCCGTTCGTGATCATTCTCAGCGTTCCAATGGGCGCCGTTGGCGGCATCATTGGATTGAAACTGCTCGGCTACTACCTGGTATTGACCGGCGGCATTCCCCAACCCCTGGACGTCTTGACGATGCTCGGGTTTGTGATTTTGGTGGGTACCGTTGTCAACAACGCGATTCTGATTGTGCATCAATCACTCAACCTGATGCAGGGATCGACTTCCGGTGAGGAGCCGCCAATGGAATTGGTTCCGGCAATTCTGGAAAGCATCCGCACCAGAATTCGCCCGATTTTCATGACCACGTTGACGACCGTGTTTGGGCTTTCGCCATTGGTCTTTTTCCCCGGTGCCGGCAGTGAATTGTATCGAGGTATTGGCAGCGTAGTCCTGGGCGGACTGCTGGTTTCCACGATATTCACGCTGTTCCTCGTGCCAACGCTGTTCAGCCTGATGGTTCAATTCAAAGCGTGGTTCGGCAGGTTGTTTGGCATCCGCGGTTTTGGAGCCCAGCCCGTCAGCCATTCAGATTTGCCGCTGGCTGATCGAGTCTAATACGACCGGACGTAGTTCGGCGACCAGGAAAGCGGATCCGGCGATGCAAATGGCCTGGTCGGATCGCGAATTGGATTCACCGCCAACCACGGCGATCGTGTTGTCCCAGGCTTGTTCCGGATGCTCGTCGATGCGGAGTTCGGGGCGCTGCCGAGAATCAAGGACGTTGGAATCGAAGAGGGAATCGGCAAGCCTCCGCAGTTTCTGCGGGTCGGATCCGCGTGGATTGTTTTGATACTTGGTAAACACCACACAATCAAACTGGGGCAGCAGGTTTTTCAGCATCCCAACCGCATCTTTGTCGCGACTGGTGGCAAAGATCAGCGTCCTGCACGATGCCGTTTGCCACCGATTCAGCTCTTGCAGCGTGTGAGCGAGCGCCGCAGCCGAGGCAACATTGTGGGCGATGTCGATGATCACCAGTGGTTGCTGTGAGACGATTTCGGTTCGGCCAGGCATTTGAGCTTTCGCCAAACCGTTACGTATCTGTTGGCCGGAAATATTCCAACCACGTTGATTCAGCGATTCAATGGCCGCGATCGAGATGGCAGCGTTGGTTCGTTGGTGGGCGCCGACCATGGCCAGTTTCAACTGGGAAATCTCGAACTCCAAACCGGGAATCTTGGTAACGGACGGTGTTGCAGACGGACTGGATGCCAGAGAATCAAAACTTGGCATTCGGCCTTGGACTGTAAATGTCGGGCCGGCGGTTTCTTCGACGACTTCAAAATCGTTCTCCAAAACGGCCAGCGGAGCATTGTGCTGTGCGGCGACCTCGGCGATCACCTTGGCCGGTTCTTCGGTAACAACTCCACTGATCACCGGGACAAGGGGCTTGATGATGCCCGCTTTTTCGAACGCGATTTTGCCGAGCGTGTTGCCGAGCTGCTTGGTGTGGTCAAAACTGATATTGGTAATCACGCTGACCTCGGGCTGACAGACGTTGGTTGAATCCAGGCGACCCCCCAGACCGACCTCCAGCACAACGACATCAGCCCGTTGTCTGGCAAAGAAGCAGAAGGCTGCGGCGGTGGTGACTTCGAAAAATGTCAAGGGTCGTCGATTTTCGATTTCGGCTTCCTGATCCAGTTGCTGGGCGACAGGCTCGATTTCCGCCAGCACCTCGACTAACTGATCATCGGAAATGATCGAACCGTCGATCGCCATCCGCTGGTGAATGGTTTCGAGGTGCGGCGAAGAATAGACTCCCGTTTTGCGACCGGCACCGCTCAGGATCTGTCCGATCATCGTTGCGACCGAACCTTTGCCCTTGGTCCCCGCGACATGAACGACGGGATACTGGAGGTGCGGATCTCCCAGCCGCCGCAAAAAATCCCGCATATTTTTCAACTTGAAGTGTTTCGGGGTCACTCGCAGCTGCCGCTCGTAGTTAATACGGCTGTACAACGACGCGAGCAACGCTTCGATCTGGCTGGATTTGGGTTTGTTCATCGCGGTTCGGCGAGTCAATGGGAACTTGATTGGTTCGATGGCATCCGGCACCACGATTTCGAACATCAATTAATATCCGTTCGACCGGAGGAATAGAAGGACATATTCGGCCCAACCCCTTTTTTTTATTACCGAATATGGTGTAATTTTTGGGTGTTACCTATGATGTTGGAGGGGGAGGGGAGTGATGACGGAGTCGGCCCCGGTCCAAACGGACAGGATTTGTCCCGGGGAAATCGGTCCAAGTTCAGGAGCGACTCAAACAACCGAACCGTTTGGTCCGCGACGGCGTAAGACAAGCGGGTCATTCGTGCGTTTTCGCTCCCGCGAATCTATTGCCCGATCGCATGGATAGACCGACTTTCCAGCCTTTCTCGCCCGGCGACAATCCCAGACCTGCTAGGGTTGATTTGTGAGTTTTTTGCCACCAGGTCTGATTAATTTTTGGAGAATAAGCTAAATGGCTTCCGAAACAGCGACAACAGAAGAACCGAAACGCGGCGGGCGGCTGGAGCAGACCAACCCGGACTACGATCCCAACGTCGTGGTGGAAACCCAGAACTTGACCAAAATCTATCGAGACTTTTGGGGCCGCCAAAAGGTTCGAGCGTTGAATGCGCTGGATCTGGAAATTCGCAAAGGTGAAATTTTTGGCTTGCTCGGTCCCAACGGTTCCGGGAAATCGACGACGATCAAGCTGTTGCTGGGGCTGTTGTTTCCCACCAGCGGACGGGCACTGGTGTTCGGCCAGAATGCTTCGGAGGTCACCAAGAACGAACGGATTGGCTACCTGCCGGAAGAATCTTACCTGTACAAGTTCCTGACCGCGGAAGAGACCCTCGATTTTTACGGTCGACTGTTCGACATGCCGGCCGACGTCCGCAAGGAACGGGTTGCAAAGCCTGATTGAACAGGTCGGATTGACATGGGCCAAGCGTCGTCAGTTGAAAGAATATTCCAAAGGGATGACGCGACGAATCGGTTTGGCTCAGGCTCTGATCAATGATCCCGAACTGATTTTGCTGGACGAACCAACTTCCGGACTGGATCCGCTGGGTACGCGTGAGATGAAAGACATGATCCTCAAGCTGCGGGACCAGGGCAAGACCATCGTGATGTGCAGTCACCTGTTGGCCGATGTTCAGGACGTTTGTGACCGAATCGCGATTCTTTATCAGGGCGACTTGAAAGAGCTGGGCCGCGTCGACAGTCTGCTGAAGGTCAGCGACGAAACGCAAGTTGCGGGCGAAGAATCTGTCTCCCGAAGCGACCAAGGAAATTCGGGAAGTGATTGCCAGGCACGGTGGCGAATTGATTTCCGTCGAGAATCCACGCACCACGCTGGAAGATCTGTTCTTGAATATCGTTCGCGAAAGCCAGGAGCGACCCGGCCACCGTTCCTCTGGGTTGGAAAGCCGGATCAATCGTGACAACGGCATTGAGTCTGACCAACGCTGCCCGTTTCGATAAACTCGCACGCTACACTTTTACGACGAATATTGAAGAAGTTTACACGGACAACCGTTAATGGTCGTCGAACAGTTTCCAGAATTTTCCGAATGGATGGATGCAGGCCTGCTGTTGTTCGGACTGATCCTGTTGGTTGCGATCGTTCTGGGCATTTTCTTCGGTTACTCGTCGCGTCGTTTCGACACGGCCCGTTTGAAGCATTTTACGTGGTGGCTCAGGTTATCTGCGCAGGCCATTCCCGACTTTCTGCTGACCTCACCCCGCCGGGTTTGGGCGATGGCTCGACTGGCGATCAAAGAAGCCCTTCGCCGCCGGGTGATCCTGGTGACCTTTGGGATTTTCGCGGCGACGCTGCTGTTCGGCGGCTGGTTCATGAATGCGGGCAGCGAAAAACCGGACCAGATCTATGTGAACTTCGTGCTGTGGGGAACCCAGCTGCTGGTGTTGTTGATGGGTATGTTGATCAGTGCGTTCAGCCTCCCGGAAGATATCAAGAATAAAACGATTTACACCGTCGTCACCAAACCGGTACGCTCCACGGAAATCGTGCTGGGCCGAATTGTTGGATTCGGCGTTGCTGGGCACCGGGCTGCTGATCCTGATGGGCGTGATCAGTTTTCTGTTTGTTTGGCGCGGACTGTCCCACGACCATCTGATTGCCGGTCCGACACCAAACGCTGGCTTCGTTCACGGAAATCGATCAAGACACCAAGCTGTCTCGGATCACCGGCAAACGCGTTTCCGAAAACGCCATCATGGAAGCCGAAACGACCAGCGACTCGGGTCACAAACATCGCCTGGAATTAATCGAAGACATCCGCGACAAAGTCGGACGTTCAACCCGATATACGGGAACGTCGTCGAAACCGAGGAACTGGAAGGAGACCGAATCTGCTATCGACGTGTGATTTGCAATACCGTCGGTGGCCACTCCCACCGGGTCGTTGTCGACGGTAACGGCTCCGATGCAAAGATCACGCTCAGTCGCCGCGATTGGTTATTTCCGGGCCCGAGTTCCGATCTATGCAGATACTCTGCAGTTCTTCGATCGCCGTGGTGTCAAGAATAAAGAAGGAATCAATGTCGGGCGGGAATGGGAATATCGGGGTTACGTTGACGGCGGAACATCACGCATTCGTTCGTCACTTTCAAAAGCCGAATTCGATTTTACCAACTTTCAAGAATCGAGATTCCGCGAAACGGATATCATTCCACTGGAAATGACGCTCAGTGTTTTCCGAACCTACAAAGGCGATATCGAGAAACGAGTCATCGCGGGAATTCAGTTTCGAGAGCGTACCCGATACCGAAGTTGGACAATCGTTTCGTTTCCGATTTGCTCGATTTTGAAACCAACGAATACACGATCCAGACGCTCCCGATCCCGCGCAAAATGATCGGCGACAAATCCTCTCACCCGATGGCAAGCTGATTGAAAAAGGGCAATACGATCTGTTTGACGAATATGCCAAGAATGGCAAACTGAAACTCGTTCTCACTTGTCGAGATCTGAACCAATACATTGGTGTGGCCCGGGCGGATGTTTATTTCCGTGCGGGCGATCACGTGTTTATTGGCTGAACTTTCGTGAAAGGCTACCTGGGTATTTGGTGCCAGATGATGATTATCATTTCGATGGGCGTCGCCTTTAGTACGTTCCTCAGTGCCCCGGTCACGATGCTGGGGACGATCGTCATGATTATCGTCGGTTTCTTCACGACCTTTATTCGCACGATGACGGATCGGATGTCGTTGGGGGCGGCCCGGTTGAATCGTTCATCCGCGTGGTCACCCAAAAGAACATGGTCACCGAACTGGAAACCGGCCTGTTTACGACGATGGTGGAACAAACCGACAAATTCTTGACGGCCGCTTGGGCGCGTTGACCTACCTCGCACCAGATTTTTCGCAGCTGAATTTTTCGGATTACCTGACTTTTGGCTACGCCGTTGACAACCAACGGATTCTGTGTCGCGATCGCGATCACGATTGCGTTCTGCCTCGGACTTTCGGTTCTCGGCTATTTTGCACTCAAAACCACGGGAAATTGCAAAATGAACAACAGCAAGTCCTTTTGTTCGCAAAATCATTTACATCGCATTGATCGGCGTCTTGCTGATTCCGCTGTCGCTGGTGTCGCGACCCGGAAACCCGGAATGGGTCCGGTGATATTGAGGACGGCGGCGGCAAGCTGTCCCAGTTGCGCGAGGAGTACAGTCTGTCGCAAGCCAAATTGGCGGAGATCGACCCGGCCAGCGAGACGATGAAACTGGCTTCGCTCGGCCTGCGCGGCGTCGCGGTCAACATGCTGTGGATGCAGGCGATGGACCACAAGAAGAAAGAAAATTACGATCAGCTCGCATCGACCCTGAAAGCACTTACCAAGATCCAGCCCAACTTTGTCAAAGTCTGGGAGTTCCAGGCCCACAACCTGGCGTACAACGTGTCAATGGAATTCGACGACTACGAGTATCGTTACCATTGGGTCAAAAAAGGGATCGGGTTTCTGAAGGAAGGCGTTCCGTACAACAAAACGGACCATCGCATGACCGATAATCTTGGTTTCTTTACCGGAAACAAGATGGGAAAGTCCGACGAAAAAGACTCGTTTCGACGGATGTTTCGCCAAGACGACGAGTTCCACCAGTCGATGTCCGACTTACATTGACCCAGAAACCTACGACGACACGAAACTATGGTCCCGACAGCTGGAAAATGGCCTACAGTGGTACGACTATTCGCGAAAATTGGTCGAAGAGCAAAGTTGTCCGCAACGCACCAGCGACATGATGTTTTTCATGAAACGTCCGGCTCAACTGCGAAACCAGGGCCTCTTCGTTGCAAAAAGAATTCCGTACCGACGAAATCATCCAGGAAATCTGGCGTTCGGCGCACGAAGAGTGGTTGGATTACGGCAAAGAACCAATTTCCAATACGCTCGGCATTACCGTCACGCTGGACGAAATGGGAACGAAAGAACGGAAACTGGAAAAATTGCGAGCTGAATTGGATGCGTTGGCCCCCGGGGTCCGCCAGGAACTCGAGGATGAGTTATTCGCACAAACGGATTGACCGAGGACTACATGATGGCCTGGCGATTGCCAGTGGATGAACGCAGCGACGAGCAAATCGCGATGGCCCGTAGGGTCAATGACATGATGATGGGGCTGGATGCCGGACTCGACGACAAAATCGCCATACAGGCCTCGCCGGACAACGTGTTGGCAGCCAAACGCCTGGCGTCGGAAATTCGTCTGGTCCAACGCGAGATCCAAACCATTGATAAGGATTCGGCAACGATCAATTACAATTTCTGGAAAGCCCGGACTGGGGCCGAGTCGGAAGAGATGGCCGTGTTAGCCAGGCAGGCACTCTATGATGCCGAAGAAATGCGACGTCGCTCCATCTACGATGATGAATTCGATCGCGATTATAAAACGAAAGAAGTCACCATCACCAAACGCGGCGCCATTTCATTGTACCTTGACGCCTACGACAAATGGAAAGAAGTTCTGGCATCCTATCCGGAGCTGGAATCCGGTGGCTTGGCCGGTGAATTGGTCGATTCCATGAAAGAATTTGAGGAAATGCTGACGATCACCAATCGACAGTGGCCCCGAGAGTTTCCGCTTCAAGCCATGATCGACCGACGGGCCGAAGCCGCTGAACCAGACGAACTGCCAACCACCGAGCAATTGGAAGAAATGTGGTCAGCCACAGAGGAAGAGCGGCAAATGGCACTCGAAGCAGCTCGCACCAAGGCCCAAAGGCCGGTGCCTGAACTGCCGTCCGAACCCATTGCGCCCGAAGGAATGCTGGATGAAGCGGGCGGTGTCAAAAATCAGGACAAGCAGCCCGAAAAGGAAAAACAGACCGAAAAAAGCACGCCGAACAAAGCAGACGCAAAAAGCGAACAGGACAAGGCCGCGTCGAAAGACACCAAAAAGGATGACGCGACAGAATCGAAAAAGGATGAGCAGTCAAACGAGAAAAAGAAAGAATCGTCCGAAGACCAGTCAGACAATTGAAAGACCGCACGGCCGTACCCGATTGTTCTTCTTTTCGATCGGGCGTCGGTGCGGAGATTGCCGCCACTGACGATCGCTTGGCGTGCTGATGATAGATGATCGAGTCTTTCTCGATAGTGTTCGCGACCGGTAAACGGTGCGGTGACTGCCTGACAATCGTGTCAGGGTTTCCGGCAGAATCACCTCGGCGCTCGTCAAAACACTTTGGATATCATCTCTTGCCCACCTTGTTTTACTTGGACACCGGGTTTCGCTCTCGGCCTGACTTCAGGGCGACTCCCGTTGAGACCCAATGGGATCGTACAGCCCGTTGCTTCTCGATTCCAAATCAAACTCGTTTCAAGTCACCACCTTCCGTCCCGCGTAGGCTTTCAACCCAGCCGCCAGACATTTCATAGCCGCGGCCAATTCATCGCAATTGAGTACGTAAGCAATCCGCACTTCGTCACGCCCTCGACCTGGTGTCGCGTAAAACCCATCTCCCGGTGCCATCATCACCGTCGCACCTTCGAACGAAAATTCTTCCAGCATCCAACGACAAAAATCTTCGGAGTCCTCTACCGGCAGACGCACCATGGCATAAAACGCACCGTTGACTTGAGGACACAGAACCCCTTCGATATCGTCCAGCGCTGACTTCAACAGGTCTCGCCGTTTCGAATACTCGCGGACCACCCCTTCATAGTAACTCGGCGGCAATTGGTAGACAGCGGTTGCGCCAATCTGTCCAAAAGTAGGTGGTGACAAACGAGCTTGCGCCATTTTCAGCACCATTTGCATTAAATCGTCGTTTCGCGAAACAATGCATCCGATCCGTGCACCGCAGGCTGAGAATCGTTTTGAAATCGAATCCACAACAATGACTTTGTCCTCAATCCCGGCAAGTCCCAGCGTCGAATAATGGGGCTCCGTATCGTAATTGAATTCCCGGTACACCTCGTCTGCGATCAGGAACAGGTCGTGTTTCTTGACGATTTCGGCCAATCGTTCCAGAGATTTCCGCGGGTAAATGACTCCGGTCGGATTACCCGGGTTGCAGATCAGGATCGCGCGGGTTTTGGATGTGATCTTCGCCTCGAACGCATCCATCGACGGCAGTTCAAAATCGTTTTCGATATGGGTCTCAATTGGCACGACGGTGCCGTCGGTCCCCAGGGCAAACGACAGATAATTCGCATAAAAAGGTTCAGGCACGATCACCTCATCACCAGGATCCATCACGGCCGTGAACACGAAATTCAGTGCCTCCGACGCCCCGGTGGTCACCAGCACCTGATCTGGTCCCAGGGAGTGGCCCAGCCGACGATAGTATTCCGAAATCTGCTCCCGCAAGGGCTCCATTCCCGCCGAGTGGCTGTAGGCAAGGACCTGAATGTTCGCATCCAGAATGGCTTGCATGAACTCCGGCGGCGTCTCGATATCCGGTTGGCCGATGTTTAAATGGTAGACCTTGGTGCCCCGTTTTTTTGCCGATTCCGCGAAAGGAACCAGCTTGCGAATTGGAGAGGCAGGCAACTGCTGGGCACGTTGAGAGAATTCAGGCATCGTGTTTTCGTACGCTTGGGAGCAGGATTATTTCGTTTATTGGACTGAATGATCTGGCGGACTGCAACCGCAAGCAAACGCAGAATCAGCACGGAAAATGCCGTCAAATGAAAATCCTGAATAATCTGGCATTTTCGTCGAACTGGATCTACTTGCGGACGTACTACGTGTCTGCCTGGTTGCCAACAACCGCCTGCCGAGATGTTCTAACCAAGATTTTCTCCTATCAATGAAGGCCTTGGCGACAGCCGCCTTAAAGAGATTCCCGTGATTCTGTTATCATGATGGATTGATTTAGCAGACAATTCGAGTGCTTTTGTAAATACAGGTGAACAATGAAGACGATGCTCCCGTTAACTTCCTTTCTCGCAATCGGCTTGGTAACTTTCCTGGTCGGCGGCTGCGCTGCCCAGTCACAACAGACTCAGACCAGTGCTCCGTTAACCAATTCCGGCGGACAACAAGAGAATCAACATCCTGCGTTGACCAATCCGACGCTGGCAACCGAAACGGCCCCCGAAAAATTCCGTGTCAAATTTGAGACGACCAAGGGAGATTACATTGTCGAAGTCAATCGTGCTTGGTCACCCAACGGTGCCGACCGATTCTACAACATGGTTAAAATCGGATATTTTAAAGACATCGCCATTTTCAGGGCGGTGAAAGGGTTCATGTACCAATTCGGAATTCACGGTGACCCCAACGTGAGTGCCAAGTGGTCCGAAGCCAATTTCAATGATGATCCCAACGCGGGCATTTCCAACAAACCGGGGACCATTTGTTTCGCCAAGACCAGCGCTCCCAACAGTCGTTCAACGCAGATGTTTGTCAGCCTTGGGGATAACGGCTTCCTGGATAATCAAGGCTTCACGCCGTTCGGAAAAGTTGTTGAAGGCATGGATGTTGTGGAAAAAATCAACACCGAATACGGTGAAAACCGCGGCAACGTTCAGGGGGAATTCAAGCAAGGCGGTAACGCCTATATTCTCAAAAAGTTTCCCAACATTGACCTGATCAAGTCCGTCACGATCGTGGAATAGTCTGGACCGGATCTCTTCCTGAGAGATTCGACGTCGTTCAGGATGCGTGGTAATGTCGCCGCATTGCCACGCCATCTCGAATTCACCTCGCGTCTGGACTCAGTCAGAGCTTCATCTGCCAAAATACCGCTTTCCCCAGCTCGGAATCCAATTCATACCCGTCGAAGCCAAATCTTCGGTAGACGGCCTGCGCGGCCTGGTTTCCCTCCAGCACTTCGAGCGTCAGTTTGCAGCAATCGCGCTCACGGGCAATCGTAACGACCTCCTCCAACATCATTCGGCAAATGCCGTGGCCCCGAAACTCGCTGACCACAAAAATATCATGCACGTTCAAGACTCCACGCGCTGCAAACGTCGAAAACGACTCGATACAATTGGCTAATCCAGCCGGCTGACCATCGACGTAGGCCAGCACGCTGCACAGATTTTCCCGTTTTGCCATTTCGCGGGTAAGGTTTTTCCGGACAGTCTCAGGCAACGGCATGCCGCCGCCCATTGGATCCGTGGCATAACCATTCAGCAACTCAACCAAATCGTCAGCCTGCCGGGGTTGCGTGTAATCCGCTCGAATGATTTCAATTTTCATTGTCCGTCCGCGATTAATTGCCTGTTTTTTACGTGCCTTTTAGTGGCTTCGCACCGGCGTTTGGTTTATAAATTGAAATTCAGAGTAACACAGTCCCCTCAGCGTTCAGAAGACTTCGGAGAACAATCATGTCATTGCAGCAATGGCTTAAGCATACGGTATCACCCGCGCGACATTCGACCAAGGAGCGTCGTCGCGGGCGAAAACGGGTGCGTCCACTGGAGTATTCCGCACTGGAACAGCGCCGCATGTTGACGACGTTTTATATCAACAGCCTGGTGGATGATGCCAGCGGAACGGTAGATGGATTGATTGGATTGCGAGAAGCGATGATCGCCGCCAATACCAATGCCGCATTTGGCGACGCACCAGCAGGTTCGGCCGTTGGCGACGTGATTCAATTTCCAACCGAGTACAATGGCCAGACCACATCGCTAACCGCTGGCCAAATCGCGATCACCGACGACGTTTTGATTCAGGGTGCCGGCTCGATTGTCGATGGGGGCGACGCCAGTCGGCTGTTTATGGTCGCGACCAATGAGAAAGTCACTTTTGGAAATCTGACATTCACGAACGGAAACGCGGCCGAAGGCGGCGCGATCTTTAATGTTACCGGGGGGGTGCTTTCGATCTACCGCTCGACGTTTAACGGCAATACCGCCACCGGCGCCGGCGGTGGAGCGATTTACCATGGCATCGGCACCATGTACCTGACCGAGTCGACGCTTTCCGGAAATATGGCTCTCGTCGGCGATGGAGGAGCCGTTTATTCCGCGTCGGGCACGACCATCGTCAACGGCGGCTCGATGACCGGAAACTCTGCCGCCCTCTCCGGCGGCGCGATGAATGTGATTAATGGAAATTTTCAGACGTTTGACCACACGGTTTCTTCCAACTCAGCCGGAGCAACTGGCGGTGGATTGAACAACACGGGGACGGCTACCGTCGTAGTTTCCGGCGGAACGGTCTCGGCAAACACCGCGGCCGAATCTGGTGGCGGACTATGGAACGATGTGACCGGCACCCTGTTCGTTCGCGCTGCAACCTCGGTCACCGGCAATACGGCCTCGGGCTCGTTGTCGACCAATGGTGGAGGCGGCATTTTCAACAATGGTGGCAAAGTCTATGTCAACAGCGCTACGGTTTCCAACAACACCGCGTCAGGATTCAGCGGTAGCGGAGGAGGAGTATTTTCAACCGCGGGAGTCGTTCAATTCAACAGCTCCACCGTCACTGGAAATACAGCCGCCCGAGCCGGTGGCGGAATGGAAATCATTGACGGGTTTACCTTGCTAAATGCATCGTCATTCCAGACCAACGACGCCGGAGTCACTTTGTCACCTCAACCGGGCAATGGTGGGGCAATCCATGTGACGGGGACCAACGCGCAAGTTCTGATGCTCGACAGTACGATTTCCGAAAATCGTGCCAGGGCAGAAGGTGGCGGAATCTGGATTGAAGACGGCAGCGAGTTGTACGTTCGCACTGGCTCGCGAATTTTCAATAACACCGCCACGGCCAGTACATCCCTGGGCGGCGGCGTCTACTCGAAAGGCTATGTGCAAGCCGTCGATGGCGTATTTTCCAACAACACTTCGAACTTTCGTGGCGGCGGACTGTACCTGACCGCCACCGGATACGCGCGGATCATCCGCACCAACTTCACTGGCAATAACTCAGGCGTTGAAGGGGGCGGAATCTACAACGCAGGGTTCTTGCGAATCAGCGATTCGGCCCTGACCCGTAACGTCGTGACCCGTAGCGGTGGCGCAATCTTTACCGCCGTCGGCGCGACTTCGATTCTGGAAAACCTCACGTTTTCGGGTAACTTGCCCAACAACACAAATTAACCAACGCCCGCTCTGATTTTTGCAACAGGCAGATCGACTCAATCCACCATCGACCCGGGGTCTCCCGTGCCGAACTGATTTCCATGTGGGTTGTAGTCGTCAATATTGGAAACGTCGAGCTCGGATTTGAACTCGGCATTGGGCACAATCACGATCTCGCTGTGCAAATCCGATTGTTCGGCAATCACGTTGTGATGACGCGTCAGTTCCAGGACCGCCAGAAAAATCCCGACCATCGCTGATTTATGCATCCCGGGCTCGAACAACTCTGAAAACGAAACCCGTTTTTGCTCAACGATCCGGGCGTGGATCCGCTGCATGTAAACATGGATCGGAGTTTCATCGTAGGTGATATTGGCTTCGGGAGATGGCCGATTGTCTCGCAACACCCTCCCGAACGCGCTAACTAAATCCCACAACTCGACCTCATCCAGAACTTGCTCGGCCAGATCAACGCGCCGCGGCGGAAGATCGGCAGCCATTCTGGCGATCCGGTTCTGCCACTTTTCACGTTGTTCACTCAATAAATTGCTGGCGTCGCGATACTGCTTGAACATCAACAGCCGTTGGATCAGGTCTTCGCGTGGATCTTCTTCGGTGGTCTCCTCCGCTTCGTGTTCATTGCGAGGCAACACCGCACGCGTCTTTAATTCGATCAAAATACTCGCAACCTCGATGAAATCGCCAACGCGGTCGATCGAAATCTCTTTGAGAACATCCAGATGTTGCAAGTATTCATCCGTCAATGTCGCGAGCGCAATCTGACTGACCTCGACCTCGTGACGCCGCACCAGATACAGCAACAAATCGATCGGACCCCGGAAGACGTCGCTCGAGACTCGGAAACTCAACGTTGTACTCTCATTAATGAAACCGTGGAATTCGGCCGCAATCCAAAAGCTGGGATCGCAAAAACCGACCACAAATCGGACCAGCACCATGGTAGCCTGTTGGCGAAACAGCGCCCAAGCACTGCCCAGGATTAAGGTCTTGTTTCGACCAAACTGGATGGGCCCTAAATCTTACTTGATCCGATTATATTAATTGTTTTCCCAATTTTGCCCATTCAAAAATAGCTACCAAAATTCCGCAGATTTACGTTCTGGCATCGGCATAGCTTGCCGATACTTCCTATGTTGACCCAACACGTTTGATTAGGTTGGAAAATTGTCGGCTGTATTCGCCGCTGCAGCGAATCTTACAAGAGAAAGCAATTCGGATGCAGCAAAATCCAATCATTAAAAACCTGCAACAACTTAGACAGTTTGTTTCTCATACCTTATGCCAACAAAACGATTTTGAAGAGGGAATTTTTCAGGTTACCGAACGCATTTTGACGCGTGGGAAAAAAACGTGCGGCATTTTCTTTTGTCTGCACGGTCCTAGGAGTGTCAAACTAACAGCGGTCTGGGAAACCGAAACCAACACAATCTTGTTTTATGGCTCAACGGGCGAGAGATTCAAAAAAACGGTGCTTTCGGCAGCACCCAAGATTATGCCGAATTGACTCAGAATTTTGATTTGCATTTATTCCATTGTTTATTCAAAACCAGTAGAAGGATTCTAATATGCTCGTTCTTTCCAGGAAGGAAAGCGAAAAGATCATGCTGGGGGACTCGATCGTGTTAACGATTGTAAGAGTTTCGGGCGATCGCGTTCGTTTGGGAATTGAAGCCCCGTCGGACATGCTGATTTTGCGATCGGAACTCGAACCCGAACAGCCTGATCTTTCCAATGCGAACCATCCAAACCAGGTTGATCAGCAAAAAGTGGCCTGAAGACCCGTCGGCCGTTGAACCCAGCGGTGGTGAAATTGGTGTTGTTTCACCTCCTGAATTCAATTTTCAAAGGTGACCGAAATTCGGTCACCTTTTTTTGTGCGCTCAGCGGTCGCGGACAGAAATTCTGGGACAAATTGTGCTGCGGTCTGGATTGGGTTTTAATGGCAAACTCAGATCTGCGCCGGAACTCGATTCGAAAGAGCCCATCATGAACTCGACCGCTGCAACGAGAAGGGATGCATTTCGCATCGTGTTAACCCTGGTTTGGATGGCCGTGCCGGGCTTTGCGAGTCAAGTTTTCGCGACTCAAAACAGGATTCCCAACACGCAGACCCTCGACATTCCGTTCACAACGCCCGCCGAAGCGCTCGCCGCAATGAAATTGCCGCCCGGTTTCCAGGCAACATTGTTTGCTGCCGAACCCGATGTTCACCAACCGGTCGCTGTGACGACCGATCATCGGGGGCGACTGTGGGTGGTGGAATGCTATACCTATTCGGATGGCAAGCAGAACTACGACGTTAACTTGAACGATCGCATCGTTATTTTCGAAGACCAGAACCACGATGGCGTTTTTGACAAGCGTACCGTGTTTTGGGATCAGGGAAAAAAACTAACGGGCATCGAAGTCGGTCTGGGGGGTGTCTGGGTAACTGCCGCACCCCGATTCATGTTCATCCCGGATCGGAACCATGACGACCAACCCGACGGGGCACCAGAAGTCATGCTGGACGGCTTTGAAGACGATCTGATTCGCCACAACATCGTCAATGGTCTGCGCTGGGGCCCCGATGGCTGGTTGTATGGCCGCCACGGAATTCAAGCAACTTCACTCGTCGGTCCGCCTGGCGCGACCGAGTCGCAACGAACTCCCGTGAATTGTGCAATTTGGCGATTTCACCCAATGGCACATCAATTCGAAATTGTTGCCGAGGGTGGGACCAACCCGTGGGGCTTCGATTACGACGATCATGGGGAGATGTTCATGATCAATACCGTCATCGGACACCTGTTTCATGTGGTACCCGGCGCCCGCTTTCGCCGCATGTACGGTTCCCACACCAATCCATCGACGTATCAGGTCATCGAACAGACGGCCGACCATTTTCATTGGGACGTCGACGCCGAGCACTGGGCGGCCACCAAAAAAGCAGGCTTGTCAGATGGTACCGATGCTGCGGGCGGCGGTCACGCCCATACCGGACTGATGGTCTACCTTGGCGACAACTGGCCGGACGAATACAGGAATCGGCTGTTGACATCCAACTTTCATGGTCGTCGCATCAATGTCGACACGATTCACCGCGCCGGCAATTCTTACGTCGGGCGTCACGGCACGGATTTCATGAAAACATCCGATCCCTGGTTCCGCGGCATCGAAACCGTCTACGGAAATGATGGCGGCGTTTATTTGTTGGATTGGTCGGACATCGGCGAATGCCACGAGAATGACGGAATCCACCGCACGTCAGGTCGGATTTTTAAGATTACCTACGGCACGCCCGACCCTCCAGCGCACGAGGATATGTCACGACTGGAAAACTCGGAACTCGTCGCCTGTTTGAGCAAGCAAAATGACTGGTACGTTCGACAAGCCAGACGTTTGTTACAAGAGCGGGCCCTGAAATCCGAAACCGCCCAGACCGAAATCGTCTCGCTGCTTAAACGGAATTTTTCAGACAGGTTCAATCTAGCATCACAGTCTGCCCGTGAAAAATTGAGATACATGTGGGCGCTTTATTCTGCGCGAGGAGCGGATGAGGCGTGGCTGCGTGAACGACTGAAAGACGAAAATGAAAACGTTCGTGCCTGGGCGATTCGGCTGCTGGCGGACGGCCTGACACCGATCTCACCATCGGCGACAGGAGACTTGATCGAGTTGGCAAAATCCGATCCCTCGGGACTGGTCCGACTCTATCTCGCCAGTTCGTTGGCTCGACTGTCAAACAACGATCGGTTTATGGTCGCCGATGCCCTTTGTCGGCATGCGACCGACGCCGCCGATCGCGTCCAACCGCATCTGATCTGGTTTGGAATCGAGCCGGTTCTGCTTTCCAATTCCGCGCAATCAATCGCCATCGCAAAAACCTCGAGGATTCCGTTGGTGCGCGAAAATATTGTCCGACGTTTTACCGAACAGATTGATACGAATCCGGCCGTCCAGCAGATCGCTGATTGGCTTGCCGAGGAATCAGATCCCAACAAAAAAATCGACATCTTGCGAGGCATGACCGCAGCGCTCGACGGTTGGGCACAAGCGCCAGCGCCCGAAAATTGGGAGCAGACCTCCAAATTGCTCGCGGCATCGGATCCGCCCGAACTGGCACAACTTGCGCAACAACTGGACGTTGTGTTTGGCAACGGTCGAGCCATGGATGAACTGAAAAGCATCGCCAGCGATCAACAGGCTGATTTGACGGCGCGGCGGAAAGCCATCCAATTGATCAGTTCCAAAATCCCGCCGGCAGAATTGTTCCGAATCCTGAAGCCTCTGATCAATGACAAATCGCTGGCCACGCAGGTTACCGAGGCTATGGTTCATTGTGAGGATCCCAAAACCGCCGAAGTGATCCTGAACCGGTTCGCCTATTTGCGACCCGAAGGGAAATACGCAGCGATCAACACGCTGGTTTCAAGGCAACCGTGGGCAATGCAGTTGCTCGACGCCGTCAACGACAATCGCGTGCCAAAGCACTTCATCTTCGCGTGGCACGCTCGCCAGATGAATAATTTTGGCGACACCAAATTATCCGCCCGACTCAGCGAAGTCTGGGGGGAGATTCGCGAATCGTCTGCGCAAAAGAGGCAACAAATGACGACGGTATCGAAATTGATCAGCCAGCCGGGTGAACCGAAGTTGGAAAATGGCAAAGCACTTTACGAAAAACACTGTGCCAGTTGCCACACGCTTTATGGCGCGGGAGGGAAAATCGGTCCCGACTTGACCGGTTCCAATCGCAAAAACCTGAATTACTTGCTGGAAAACATCATCGATCCCAGCGCGACGGTCGCCGAAAGCTACCGGTCGTCGATATTTCAACTGGAAGATGGCCGCCTGCTGACTGGCGTCGTCGTCGAGCGAAACGAACGCGTGATCAAACTGCAAACGAAAGATGAATTGATCGCGTTGGATGCGCATTCGATTGAGGACAGTCGCAAGACAGAACGGTCGCTAATGCCCGACGGTTTGCTGGAGCCGTTGAGCGAACAAGACACGATTGATTTGTTTGCCTATCTGATGGGAAGGGCCGGAAACTGAGCTCCGTTCCGACGCAACGGAGTGAACATGCGCGGTTCCCAACTCAACACGCGACGCCCGTGTAAGATCGACTCTCCGGCTAAAAGGACAGGATTTGCAGTTCTTCGGACGTTTTGTCACACGGCAATCGGTTAATTCGCCTCCGGAATGGCCAAAGTCGTTTTGACGCTTCACCCAATGCATCATAAAATTGACTGCACAGGCTTCGCACTTTTACGGGCCGAAGTCCCGACCACTGCGAGGTTCCGATCAGGACCTTTCTCTCAATTGATTCCGGTGGAAAATGAAATTCCCGCTTTCTGGAAGACTCCGCAAATCACTCGCCGCGATCTGTTTGGTGTTCGTCGTGGGCGGCATCCCCAATCGGGCCATGGGCTACGTTTGGCAAGACGCAAAAACGTCATCGTTTTCCGATCAGGATCTTGAGTTCTTTGAATCCAAGGTCAGACCGATCCTGGCTGAAAAGTGTTTCGAGTGCCACGGCCCCAATGCCAAACCGCTGGAAGGTGGCCTGAGCCTGGCGTCCCGGTCGGGCGTCATCAAAGGTGGCGATACTGGCCCTTCGATCGTGATTGGACATCCGGATGAAAGTTTGTTGATCGACGCAATCAACTACGGGGAAGTCTACGAAATGCCGCCGGACACGAAACTGCCCGATCAGGAAATCCAGATCCTTACCGAGTGGGTCCGCAAAGGGGCACCTTGGCCGGCGGAAGCCGAAGTCGCGATCGAATCCGTCGAGGATTTCGACATTCAAAAACGAAAAAAATCGCATTGGTGCTGGAAACCGATCCGGAATGCCAAACCTCCCGAGGTCAAAAACGAAGACTGGCCGCGGGACCCCATTGATCAATTCATTCTGCACGAAATCGAAGCAGCTGGTCTGACTCCCGCCAAACCTGCTGACCGCCGGACGCTGATCCGGCGAGTCTATTTCGATCTCGTCGGCCTGCCACCAACACCGCAACAAGTTCAGGATTTCGTCGATGACCCGGCTCCCGCCGCGTTCGAAAAAGTCGTCGATCAACTGCTGGCCTCGCCGGCGTTTGGAGAACGGTGGGCCCGACACTGGATGGATCTGACACGCTACGCCGAGACCTACGGACACGAATTTGACTACCCCATCGCCCACGCCTATCAATACCGTGACTACCTGATTCGCGCCTTCAACGAGGACGTGCCTTACGACCAGTTCATCGAGGAACACATTGCGGGTGACCTGCTACCCCAACCTCGTCGCCACTCCGAGCTTGACTACAACGAATCCATCCTCGGTACGGGATTCTGGTTTCTTGGTGAAGCCACCCATTCCCCGGTCGACGTCCGCGAAAACGAAGCAGGAAAAATTGATAACCGCATCGACGTGATGTCCAAATCGTTCCTGGGTCTGACGGTAGCCTGCGCACGTTGCCACGATCACAAATTTGATGCCATTTCCACCGAAGATTATTACGCGTTGGCCGGATTTTTGCAGAGTTCGCGTCGGCAATTGGCCATGCTTGATCCGGAACGCAAAATCGAAGCGGCTCATCAGGATGCCGTAAAGCTGGTGGCTCAAGGAGACTCGATTGTTCGCGAATTGGTCGACCGCCTGCAGGACGTCGATGAGGATCGGTTGAGCCATTACGTCCGGATTGCTTTGGAACAACTGCGAGACGATCCGCGTTGGAACAGTGGTGAAAAAATTCAGCTCCCGGGACAGGATCTAAAACCGCTTTCGCATTCCGGTGGCGAGATTGAGATTCAGGAACTGCAACCTCAAAACGGTTTGGCCTGGTCCGGAAACAAACAGATCTGGTGGCGCGACGCGAAACCGGATGACACCCTGAAACTTGGTTTTGAATTAACCGGAATTTCCGCAGCACAAACCTTCGAGGTGTTTGGTGATTTCGCCAAAGCGAATGATTACGGTGCTTTCGACATTTCAATCAATGGAAACCGACTGCAGGAAAATTTCGATTTCTACGCGCCGCAATTATCAAAAACGGGGCCGATTCAACTCGGAACGATTGAACTTTCGCCTGGCCAACAGTCTCTGGAATTCAAAATTACAGGCCATCACCCGGATGCGATTCCGCGAAACATGGTTGGTATCGACTGGATCGAGTTGCGACCCGTGTTCGAACCGGTTCCCAATCAAATCGAAACCGTCGCCGCCGGCCATGATCTGAACGCGGATTTGTTGAACAAACTGATCAACGCAATCAAGAGCGAAGACAGCGGCAAACCGTTGGCGATTGTGAAATGGTTGCGGGAAAGCTCGAAATCCAGCACTTCCATTGATCGACAGTTCGCCGCCAGGTTGGTTTCGAGTCGGGATCGTGCCGAACAGCAGCTGGAAAAATGGCAAACCGAATCGACGCTGTTCGCTGATTTCGAAGACGGTCTCCCTGCAGGCTGGTTCAAAACCGGATTTGCTTTTGAGCGTGGACTGAATCAAGAAACGCTGTTTGCTGCCGCAGGTCAGCCGATCAGGGCGGGCGGCGCGATCCACAGCGGGATCGCCGGGCCAAAGATGTTCGGTGTTGTCCGCTCACCAACCTTCCAATGGGATCACGACCAGATCCACTATCGGCTGAGAGGCAAGAATGTCACGCTGCGGCTGATTATCGACGGCTATGACCTCGACGAACACAATGCGCTGCTGTTTCGTGGTGCCCGAATGCACATCAATGACGCGCCGGAATTTGGCTGGCATACGCAATCGCAGGATATTAAGAATCACCGGGGGCACAAGGCCTACATCGAGATCATTGATCACGGCGATGGGTTTGTCGAATTGGATGAAATTCGGTTCTCCAACGGCGCCCGACCGGTCGAGTCGTCGGCGGAACGGTTTGCGGTTGCTGAAGACGTTTCTGAATTCAACATCGCTGAGCTGGCAAAAACCATCAGCCGTTCCTGCGTCGAACAAATTGACCGGGAACGGAAAGGTGGAGACCGGGAGTTGCTCGCCTGGATCGTTGACCATGGCCTGATCGACCTCTTCCAATCCGGTGCAACGACCGAAACCTCGGATCGCGAATCACCCCGTTCCAAATCACGTTACGTCTCGACGGAAATTGCAATTCCAGAATTGCGTCGGAGAAGTACTCAGAATTTGTTGGCCGAACTGGAAGGGATCCGTCGCGAAATCGCAGATCTGAATCAGCAGACGCCGGTACCGATGTTGGCCATCGGCATGACCGAGGGAACCGGTGAAGAAGAACGAATCTTTATTCGCGGTAATCATAAAACCCTCGGCGACGTTGCCACCCGACGATTTTTATCGGCGATATCGAGCAAGCCTTTGAATCCACCCGACGGCAGCGGTCGCCTCGAATTGGCCCGGAAAATCACGGCACCCAACAATCCATTGACCTCGCGAGTGGCCGTCAATCGGATCTGGCATCATTTGATGGGGCGGGGCATCGTCGAATCGGTCGATAATTTCGGCGTGCTGGGAAAACAGCCGACCCATCCAGAACTGCTGGATCACTTGGCAAAATCTTTCATGGCCAATGATTGGTCGGTCAAAAAGACGATTCGACGAATCGTCTTAACCCAGACCTATCAGATGTCGAGTACGGTGAACCCTGAGGCAGAGACCATCGATCCCAACAACAATTTGTTACACCGCTCCAGAATCAAGCGTCTGCAGGGCGAGGTGATTCGTGATTCAATTCTGAAAATTTCCGGACAATTGAATTCCGCGATGTTCGGTCCGTCGGTGCCGATTCACTTGACTCCGTTTATGAGCGGTCGTGGCCGACCGGGCTCAAGCGGCCCGCTCGATGGAAACGGTCGACGCAGTATTTATGTGGAAGTGAGAAGAAACTTCCTCTCACCGATGATGATTGCTTTTGATACCCCGATCCCATTCAATGCGATTGGCAAACGCAATCAATCCAACGTCCCGGCGCAAGCTTTGATTCTGATGAACGACCCGTTTGTTGTTGAACAAGCCGGGAAATGGGCCGCAGAGCTGATCAAGCAGGATCAATCGCGCGAACAGCGGATTGAACAAATCTACCTCACGGCGCTGGGCCGTCCACCCGCAGCTTGGGAACTGGAAAAAGCGAACGGGTTCATCGACCAGCAGGCAGTAACGTATGAAATTTCCCCCGAAAATATTTCGAACGACGTTCGATTGTGGCAGGATTTCTGTCACGTGATGTTTAACGTCAAAGAATTCATCTTCCTGAAATAAAAAGACTCCCCAATATGGTTCCTCCTGAACGACGATCGTATCATTGCCGCAATTTCCGGCCCCGTGAAATGACGCGGCGAGCGATGCTGAAGAATACAGCCTGCGGTTTTGGATCGGTCGCTTTGGCCGCGCTGATGGCGGACCCGGGCTATGCCGGCTTGGCCGCCAAGAACGACAGCGACGGCGTGCTGGCTCCCAAACAGCCTCATTTTCCGGCCACCGCCAAACGTGTGGTTTATTTGTACATGGACGGCGGCCCGTCCCAGGTCGACACATTCGATCCTAAACCGCTGCTGGAAAAAGAAAACGGCCAGCCGTTCAAGATGAAGATTGAACCCACTCAGTTCAACAACATCGGCAAAACGCTCATGAGTCCGTGGAAATTCAAAAACTACGGCCAGTGCGGCACGCCCGTCAGCGACCTGTTTCCCCATGTGGCTGAACATGTCGACGACATGGCGGTGATCCGCTCGATGACCAGCAACTTCTCCGAACACACGGCCGGCAATTACTTCCTGCATACAGGCAACGGCTTTCAGGGTCGACCGAGCATGGGAGCCTGGGTGGGTTACGGATTGGGTAGCGAATGTCAGGACTTGCCGGGATTTCTGGTACTCAATGGAGGTTTGATTCCGCCCGGGGGATTGGATTGTTTCAACAGTGGTTTTCTGCCGGCGTCCTATCAAGGTTCCATTTTTAACGCCGGCGAAACGCCCATCGCCAATATTCGCCGCAACGAAGCTTCGGATGTCTTGCAGCGAAACAAACTCGATTTGTTGCGCCAGCTGGATACCGGTGGCCTGCAGGAAACAGGTCGCGTCGACAAAATCGAATCGGCGATTGCCAATTATGAACTCGCTTATCGCATGCAATCGGTCGTCCCCCAGTTGGCCAGCCTCGATGGTGAGACCGAAGCAACTCGTGAGATGTACGGGCTGAATGCCAAAACCAAAGGGACGGCAACGTTTGGACGGCAGTGCCTGTTGGCCAGGCGGTTGCTGGAAAAAGGTGTACGATTCATCGAATTGACTTGCCCCAGTGTTGGCCATGACCGCTGGGACCAACATGGAAATTTGAAAAATGGACACCAACAAAATGCCGAAGCCGTCGACCAACCGATTGGCGCGCTGTTAACCGATCTGAAGCAACGCGGGCTGCTGGAAGACACCCTGGTGATCTGGTCGGGTGAGTTTGGACGGACTCCGTTTGCGCAAGGCTCCAACGGACGCGATCACAATCCATTCGGGTTTAGTTTGTGGATGGCCGGCGGTGGCATTCAGGGTGGCACGGTCGTTGGCGAAACCGACGAATACGGCTACAAAGCGATTGCCAACAAATACGAGATTCACGATCTGCATGCCACGATGCTGCATTTATTGGGAATCGACCACGAACAACTGACTTATCGCTGGTCCGGCAGAGACATGCGTTTGACCGATGTCCACGGAAAACTGATCAAAGAGGTCTTGGCCTAGGCGTTTCGGAAACTGCCAACCCGATGTGGATACCGTTTAGCAAAAAAATTAATTCGGTTTTTGAAGCCGAACACGGGCTGCCGGCAAAGCTTGTCGGCGGCGGTTTCATTGGTCTGCTCATCGGCATCAAAATCTCGGCATCCTTGGTCCTGAACGAGAAACCTTTTCAGCCCGGTTCGATCATCCCGGTCGTTTTGACTTGCGCTGCTTCCATTCTGTTTTGTGAGTTACTGATTCTGTTTTTTGCTTGTCGAGATGTTGCCAAACGAAAACTGGAAAACTCGGAAGCTTTATCGTGGCCAGCTCGGTTTCTATTCACCGGTGCGACTTCGATCATGATCGCCAGCCTGGTCTTGTCTGCTGCCGTGATTGGGTTGTTGATCACCTTCCTGCCGAACTGAACATCCAGAGTCCCTGGCCCCATTTTCTCGAATGTATCACCCACATCCCAGCGAGGACGATTTTGTCTGAAGGTCGACGGTTGCAACGAATTTATCTCGACAATGCGGCAACGAGCTGGCCCAAGCCAGAATCGGTTTGCGTTGCCGTGGAACGAGCGATCCGCGAATTGGGTGCGCCGGCTGGCCGTGGGGCCTATCGGGAAGTCGCCGAAGTTCGAACGCTGATCGATCAGACCCGCCACCAGCTCGCCGGCCTGATCAATGCAACGGGCGATCGCCGGAACATTGCCTTTACTTTCAGCTGCACCGATTCGCTTTGCACAGCCATCTTTGGTGTTCTGCGTCAGGGTGATCACGTTGTCACCTCAACCGCCGAACACAACTCCGTGTTGCGTCCGCTAAAACATCTGGAAGATCTCGAGAAAATTTCGGTGACGCGGGTTCCCTGTCGCGAATCCGGCCAAATCGATTCCGAGGAAATCATCGCGGCGATTCAGCCCCAGACTCGGATGGTTGCGTTGTCCCATGTCAGCAACGTGACCGGTGCGATTCAGCCGGTGGAAACCATTGGACAACACTGCCGACAAACAGGCATTACTTTTTTGCTCGACGCTGCCCAATCGCTCGGCGAAATCGAAGTCGACGTTCAAAAGATCGGCTGTGACCTGCTGGCCGCACCTGGCCACAAAGGCTTACTGGGGCCGCTGGGGACCGGATTTCTGTACTATACCAACTCCGTTGGCGAGCGGATGACGCCGTTTCGATTCGGCGGCACAGGTTCGGACAGCCGTCTCGAAGTGCAGCCTGCCGAGTTGCCCGACAAATTCGAGGCGGGAAATCTGAACGTACCCGGCATCGCGGGAGTCAATTCCGGAGTCGCGTTTCTGCTCAGCGACGAAGGTCAGAAGAAAATTGCGGCAATGCACGAACTCCATCGGCGATTGCTTGAGGGACTTCAGCAAATCGACGGAATCAAAATCCATGGGCCGCTGGAAATGGACCAACGAACGGGTGTTTTCAGCATCTCAATCCAAAGCGTGAATTGTTCTGACGCGGCGGCAATCCTGGATTCCACCTGGTCGATTCAGACGCGGGCCGGATTGCATTGTGCCCCCCTGCTCCACCGCGCCGTTGGCACCGAAACAGCCGGGGGAACGCTTCGGCTGAGCCCCGGTTTGTTCAACACAACGGAGCAAATCGAATTGACACTCGAAGCGATTGCGGAAATCGCAAACCAGGTCTCGGTTTGAGATGCTGGGGAGATCCTGACACACGGCGGCGACAACGATTCAGGGGGAAAAATCAAGTCAGACAGAAATTTTGCAGATCACCAAAGAACCGGGGATAAGTCTTGGAAACACAGCCAGGATTGGTAATCACGACCCCCGGTTGCTTCAATCCAACCAGCGCCAGGCTCATCGCCATCCGGTGATCGTTGTAGGTTTCGATTTTTGCGGGTCGCAACAACCCTGGCGTGATCGACAATCCGTCTTCGAAGTCTTCCACGATCGCACCCAGTTTCCGCAACTCGATGGCCAGGTTGCCGATTCGATCCGTTTCCTTGATTCGATTGTGCGCGACGTTGCGAACGGTCGTTGTTCCATCGACGAACAAGGCAACGGCCGCGAGCGTCTGCACCGTATCACTGACGTCGGACATATCGATGTCGATGCCACGCTTGGCCGGCCCGGTCACGCTAATCTGGTTTTTGGAAAACTCCACATCGCAGCCCATCTGCCCAAGACAATTCACGAAACCAATGTCACCCTGCAATGAGTTTTCGTTCAGTCCCATTACAGTTGCCCGCCCCCCGCAAATTGCCGCGACGGCCCAGAAGTAACTGGCGGCCGACGCATCGGGCTCGATTTCGTAGTCCACGCCGACATAGGTCTGACCCGCGGGAACGTCGAATCGGCCGAGTGAGGGATCGCTACGGCAATCGACGCCGAACGACCTCATGACTTCCATCGTCATTTTGACATAGGGTTTGGAAATCAGGGGACCTTCGATCTCGATCGTCACACCTTCGACGGCCAGCGGAGCAGCCATCAGTAAACCGCTCAGGTACTGACTGGAGAGATCGCCACGAATTTTCAACCGGCCACCGGCTAACCGTTTCGAGTCAATTTGAACTGGCGGACACTGGTTTGGCGACTCGGCGACGATGTCGGCCCCGGCGGACAAAAGCGTTTCCACGAGCGGACCGATCGGTCGCTCCCGCATCCGCTCAATCCCATCCAACCGATACTGACCTCCGGCCATCCCCAGTGCAGCCGTCAAAAAACGGATGGTCGTACCGCTGTTTTCAATGAACAGTTCGGCCCGCGTATTGGGAAACGATCCGCCACCTCCTTGAACCGTCACCGATTGCCGGCCGAGATCTTCGGTCACCTCAATCCCCAGTCGTCCCAGTGAATTGATCATCACACGCGTATCATCGCTTGCCAAAGCGCCGCTCAAAACGGACTGACCTTCGGCAAGGGCCGCAATCAACAGCGCACGATTGGTAATGCTCTTCGAGCCGGGTGGACGAATGGAATTGGAGACAGGGCCGGGCGCAACGGGAACCTCAATTTCCGAGACAGCTTCGTTCGAATCGGACATTGGCTATTCGGCAATCTTCCACAGGAATTGGTTGCTGCGCACGTACAACGCATTGTTGGCCACCGCGGGTGAACCCAGAAAGACCTCGTCATCACCAAAATTGTATTCGTGGACCACTTCGGGTTTTTCGCCCAGTTTCACGACATAAGACTTGCCGTTCTGGGTGAAGAAATACATGTGCCCTCCGGCAACCACGGGCGTGGCCCAAGTCGCCCGCGGCTCGCAAACACGCAACTTCTGTCCCGGCTGGCCATCGGCCGCACTGAACGCAGTCAAAACGCCGGTCCCGTTGAGTGCGAACACATTCCCGTCGTAGACAACGCTGCTGACCGAACTTGGCCGCAACTGCGACGAATTCCAGACTTTGTCGAACTTACCTTCGGCCGACATGGCATAGGCCGTTGTGCCGTCGATTGGAACGTACAGCAAACCGTCGACAATAGCCGATGAAGAAATCGAGCTGCACTGCCCCTGCTCGGCAAAAACGACTTTGCCGGTTTTAATATCCAACACATCGAATCCCGCTTTCGACTGCAGCAGCACCATCGTCGGAGCGTCCTTCGCGGTCAATGCCAGTGGCGTCGTCCAGACTCCGTCGCGGCTGCGATCGACCTTCCATACTGTAGTGCCGTTTTCGGCATCCAGTCCCATCGCAAACGAATCGCCAGGGCACTCGACTTGCACGACCACGATTCCGTCGGCGACGATCGGGGAAGAAGCCATCCCGACATCATTTCCGGCTTTGGGAAAGTCCACGGCCAACCCGCGGTACCAAACCAAATTGCCTTCGAGATCCAGACACGCCAGATCGTTGGAAGAATAGAACGCAAAGATATGCTTGCCATCGGTCGCGGGAGTGGGCGCCGCATTGGATGTCAACGGGTGACAAAAGCAACGACCGGTTGCCCAGAACTTTTGTTCCCAAAGCTGTTGACCCGAGTTGGCATCGATGCAGACGGTCGAAAGCTGATCCTGGTTATCGCCCCCCGAACACGTCAGATAGACTCGGTCCCCCAACACGATCGGGCCAGACGCCCCTTGACCGGGCAACGGGACCTTCCAGGCGATGTTCTGGTCTTCGCCATATTCCGTCGGCACGGTGCCTTCGGCGACACTGACCCCACCGACTCCCCGGAACTGCGTCCAGTCATCTGCGGTAACCGTTGAAAGGCAACTGAAGAAAGCAACAATCGAAATACTCAAAATCTTTTTCATGTTTGTCTCGTGGTTGATGATTTGTTGGTTGGGCGGGCCTGCGAAAGGCGAGCGCACGGAAGACTAATACGCTGGTTGCGACGCGGCCACGGGCTGTATCGCTTTGCCCGTTTCATCGCAGATTCGCAGTTGAAACTGCCAGTCCTGAGCCCACGAATCTGTTTGTTCGTTCTGGCAGACTTTGATCAGGATCTGGTTCTCGCCCTCTTTCAATTTTGCCTTGCCGGAAAATTTGTCGATGGCATTGCTGTTATGGTAGATCTGATTGGCCATTACCAATTCCCCATTGACCCAGATTTTGGTTGCATTGGGTGTGCCAATTCTGATTTCGACTTCTCGATCCTGTTCCGCGTTAAATGTGGTGTAAGCATAAACGGTGGCCCCTTTGACTTTGCCCATCAGCTCATTCAAATCCACCACACCGGTCGGGCTGACGGTCGTCCGCATCGACCAGCTTGCGGGAGTCTCGGTCACCACGTCCGGCATCGCGTCGGCATAGGAAGCACTAGTCTCGATTGCCGTCAGTTCTTTTTCGGGACCATAAGCGACATCAAAGCCAGCTTCGTTCCTGTTATCAAAAGAGCCGACCAGATACCAGGAATTCAAGAACCCCAGCTGTTTCTGCAAGTTGATTTTCACCCCCTGCGCGGACAGCAAATTGGAAATCTGCTGGACCTGTTTGACGTTGCGTGCCCTTTCCAGCGCGTAGGCCAGATTGCCCAGCTTTGCAATCGGATCGCGCTCTGATTTCGATTTTTCGATCAAGGCTTCGACCGCCATCGCCCGTAGCGGCAGGCTGGGATCATTGATGAATCCCGGAATCATTGACTTCGCCAGCTCTTCGTCACCGTCGGTTAACAATTCAAATGCCAACAATCGGCCCATGTGACTGTGGGAAGTATCCTGAAAATAGTCCATCACGGCGGACCGAGGCAGATCGCCACCGCGACCGACGATGGAGATGACCGCACTACGGATCCAATTCGTCGACAAACGATTCGCACCATCCATGCCGACCAGAATCTCAGGAATCCGCTCGATCGGTGCCGCATTGATGACCTTCATCGCGGCCACCGCCGCTTCGTGCCCCTGCCCGTTGACACCCACACCTCGGACCGCAGACAGCGCCTCGGTCAAGGCGTCATCGGCGGCGACGGCCGAAGCTTGCGTCAGCGCCAGCAGCAACACCACGAACCAACTCAGAGAACCATGACGGAGGTATTGCCGAACAGCCAACAGCGGCCGCAGGACGAGTGTCGTTACTCTAACTGAGTAATCCATAATTAAACCTGTTTTGAGGGGAGTGAATATCAGCGGTGACACCGGCGGAGCACGCCGATCGGTCGATCTGCCCCTGAGTTTACACCAAATCAAAACGCTTAGAAAACGGCCACTGGCAGAATACCGGTTCCGCGGATCACGAGATCGTTGCCTGAGCCGTCATGGCAACTTATACTCTGGTGGCGATATCACGCTCCACGTTTGACCGTAAAAGTGAGAAAACTCCATGACCCAAAATATGAATCGCCGCCGCTTTCTGGCGGCTTCCAGCGCGACGGCTTTTGCTTTGACCTCCCGAATGGCTGCAGGAACCGGCCCGGCACCCGCGTTCGCCGGCAGCCTTCTGCCAGCAAACGAAGAACTGTTCAAGATCTCACTGGCCGAGTGGTCGTTGCACCGGGCCCTGAAGGCTGGCAAACTGGACAACCTGGATTTCCCGGCGGTTACCAAGAACGAATTTGGCATCCATGCTGTCGAATTCGTTAACCAGTTCTTCAAAGACAAAGCCGAAGACAAAAAGTACCTTGGCGAACTCAAACAACGCTGCTCCGACATCGAGGTCACACCCCTGTTGATCATGATTGACGGGGAAGGTCGACTGGGAGACCCGAACGAACAGGCCCGAACAAAAGCCGTCGAGAACCACTACAAGTGGGTATCCGCGGCGAAATCCCTGGGCTGTCATTCGATCCGGGTCAATGCGGGCTCCGGCGGTGGATATCAGGAACAAGTCGAATTGGCGGCCGACGGCCTGCGACGACTGTCGGAACACGCGGCGCCCCAGGGCATTAACGTGATTGTGGAGAACCACGGCGGCCTTTCCTCCAACGGGCAATGGCTGAGCCCAAGTTATCCGAAAGGTCGGGATGGACAATTGCGGCACGCTTCCCGATTTCGGCAATTTCCGGGTCGGCCGAGCCAAGAAAGGGGGCGAAGATGTCTGGTATGACCGCTACCTGGGAATGGCTGCCTTGATGCCGTTCGCCAAAGCGGTCAGCGCCAAGAGCCACGACTTTGACGAAGACGGTAACGAGAAAAATACCGACTTTATGAAAGTCATGGAAATCGTGCTCGACGCAGGCTATCGGGGCTATGTCGGAATCGAATACGAGGGCGGCGGGCTGAGCGAATACGACGGCGTCAAAGCCACTAAGAAACTGCTGGAAAAATGCCGGGACCAACTCGCCGCCAATTATGAGGCCTGATCGAACGGCCCCGACCACCCAGCTCCATCCAATCTGGACAGCCAACTCCGTTTTTTTCAAAAACCGAAACTCCAATCTTACCTGCGCTTTGCAGATCGCCCGGATGTCGAACATCCGGGCTTTTTTTGTTGATAAGACCGGAATTCGAAAAAATAAAGGCAATCGGACACCTGGATTTCGGGACAGGGCCATCTGCACAATTCTTGTGCATCTTTTTCGTGCACAGTTTTTAGGCACGACTGCCACTCGGATTTGCATTTTTCGAAAATCGACGTAAGTGCAAGCAGTTTAATGACATTAGTCAGGGTGCTTGCCCTTTTGCTGATAGTGGGACAAACGCTCCGGCGAGGAGCTGAAATCGACCTCGCGGCGTTAGCGAAATGTCTGTAAATGAATCTTCTAAATCCGCACACATGCGAAAGGAGTCCCACTGTGAACGATATTTTAGTCCAAGAAGGATTTGCTGGACGTTGTCAAAAAGTTCTTCAAGTTGCCAAGCAGCTCTATCACGGGAAGCCCGATTGGGTGACCTTCTTCCGGGAGACTTTGGGCGTAAATGGCTGCCGCTAGATCGGTTTTCCCCAACCAGGAAGAATACGTGAAATTCGAGCAGTCCAACGAGTTTGCCGAAATCCAGAAAATGGTTGCTGGACTACGCACTCGCAAGGCCGGCAGCGGCAAGAACGAGCCAACGCGGGTAATCACGGTTCGTCTTCCCGAGAGCCTCCACGAGGCCTTGAAGGCCGAGGCGAGCGATCACAATACCAGCATGAACAAACTGTGTATTTCGAAGCTGCTCCAGGTCCTGGTCGAAGAAGAACAGGCTGCACAAGCCGCTGCTGCTCAAGCCGCTGCTGCCCGCTCTTCCATGACACCGACAAACGGCCAAGTCGTGGCGACGCAGCCTGCTCAGCCCAGCCCGTCGGCCCAAACCGCAGCTCCGACACAAAGCCCCAGCTTCCGCTCCACTTACGGCCAAACCACCTCCAGTCCTAACAACATGCCGCAACATCATCGCTTCGGCCAATAACTGGACCACAACCCGTGTTCAAAACCACCTCGTCGTCCCTGAGGCGTCGAGCCGTCTTTGAACATCGCGCCCACAGTCGAAAAGGATGCTGCCTTGAATCACTTGCCTCAATGGCTGGTCAACTGAGGTTGGCCAGCCAATTGTGATTCTCGACAGCTGCCAATGGGCTGCCGCGATCTAGCTAAGCGGCCGGACCGAGGACCAACACCGCGTGCGAACCGCAGCGGCCCGGCGAATCCGCGGCCAGCCAGGGCCGGGGTACGCGCCCGCCGCCATGCCACATCTAGCATTACGCCCCGCCGACCACCAGAATGATACGCTCACCTCATTGGGCGGGTATCAAGCTTGGAAACATCATCTGAAATCTGGGACGTGATTATCATCGGCGGCGGCGCCGCAGGCCTGTTGGCCGCGACCCGCGCCAGCCAGCGAAATTCCAAAGTCCTGCTGCTGGAAAAGAACAAAAAGATCGGCGTCAAGATTCTGATGTCCGGAGGAACCCGCTGCAATATCACCCACGACTGCGGGATCCAGGGAATCATTGAGGCCTTCGGCCGCAACGGCAAATTCCTCCATTCGGCTCTCGCCGCCTTGCCACCTGCCGACGTCGTCAGGTTAATTGAACTGCAGGGGGTTGCCACCAAAATTGAATCGACCGGCAAAATTTTTCCCGTCAGCGACAAGGCCATCGACGTACGCGACGCACTGGTCCGCAGTGCGGTACAAGCGGGAGCCCGGATTTTGACCCAACAGCCTGTCGAACGGATTCAAAAAACAGAATCTGGTTTCGCAGTGGCAACCGCCCAGACAGAATTCTTGAGTCGCAATCTGATTATCACGACCGGCGGAAAGTCGTATCCCGGCTGCGGGACAACCGGAGATGGATATGGCTGGGCGATCCAGATGGGCCACTCGATCGTTGATACGTTTCCCGCGCTGACTCCGATCCTGTCCCCGTGCGCATGGGCCCATCAACTCAAGGGCATCACGATTGACACCGTGGATGTCCGAATCGACCAATCGGCCGCTCAACCGGGATCCGCCAAGTCACGAACGCTCGCCCATCGAGATGGTTCATTCCTGTTTACCCACTGGGGATTTTCAGGTCCCGCCGTTCTCGATGTCAGCCGCGAAGTCGCCCGGCATCCCGATCGCAAGTCGCTGGAGTTGGTCTGCGACTTCCTGCCTCAGCAAAAACCTGAAGCACTGCTGGCCGATCTCAACCAGCGCAAAGCCTCCGACGGAAAACAGCGAGTCGGAAATTTGCTCAACGACCTGTTTCCCAAGCGGTTGGCCGAGGGCTTTTTGACCGCAGCCGAAGTTGACGTCTCGATCCGCAACGCCGAGCTTCCCAAAAAAACGATGAATCGAATTGTGCAACAGCTCAAATCGACTCGTTTCTCGATCACGGGAACGCTCGGTTTTGAAAAGGCCGAGGTAACCAGTGGCGGCGTGAACCTAAAGGAAATCGACAGCAAGACCATGCAAAGCAAACTGGTCAAAGGGCTGTATTTCGCCGGCGAAGTGCTCGACCTCGACGGATACATCGGCGGGTTCAATTTTCAATCCGCGTTCAGCACTGGCTGGCTGGCGGGCCAACACGTCTGAAAACTCCAGCCAGAACCAGGTCTCGACAAACCAGGATCAATTTTTAACTTCATTCCAGTAGATTTTCAGGTTATGAGATGAGCGTCCGGCAGCCACGATTTCTGGCCTGCCGTCTCCATTGAGATCTCCAATCCTTAAATCTTCACAAGCCATTCCGTTTTCATCGATGAACCTGGACTTCCATCCTGCACCCGCTTCGCCATCGCGATAATAAATTTTAACGCCGACCTGACCATCTCGATTGGGGTTGCGCCAACCGGCAACGATCTGCTGCGAACCGTTGCCAAGCAAATCCGCGACGGCAACAGCGTGGCCCTGGTTGAAGTTATCATCGAGAACCGCGCGAGCCTGAAAAATGGACTGCTCCTCGCCCGCTGCCGCAACGTCCGGGCGGGCTGAGTAGACCGCGAGTGTACTGCCATGAAACGGTTCGATCGTCGCCAAAAACCTGCTGCCCTGAAGATCCCGCCCCAGGCGAATTTCACCGCCACCTTGAACATTTTTGAGCAATCCCGATTTCCAGCGGTCACCATTGCGAGCAATCAGTTTTGCACCTTCCTGGCCATAATACAAAATCTCTTCGGCTTCGGAATCGACATCCCACTGCCCGATGTCGAAATTGTGCGTCACATGAAATTGATCGTCGAGCGTTTCCAATCCCCAACGCTCGGCCGCTGGATTTTCAGGTGGGTAATAGGCCAGCAGTTTGACGCCATCGCCAACCGCTCCTTTGTTTCCGCGGCCATGCAGCGGAGCGACCACCAGAACAAACTGATCGCGTGAAAGCTTTACCCAGCGCATGCGATGCACGACCGGTTCGTGGTGCAGCCGGATTGGCCGCCACGGCTGCGTCCGGTCCTCCGGTGCGACCAGGTAGAACACGGCTCCGGAATTAACGGTATCGCCCGGGTTCCACTGACCGCCCACCGCAATCTCGACTTTACCATCACCATCGATATCGCGAGCCGCAATGCAGACGTTGTCTTTCTCCGTCAGATTCTCCGCAAGGACATGTCGTTTCCAGCTGGGATTCTGGTACCAGACGAACTGCTTTTTGTCAGCCAACAGAATATCCGGCTTACCGTCGCCATCAACATCGCCAATGGCCGTGCCGTATCCGATAATTACTTTGCTATCGATGACTTCAGCGCGAAAACTCGGAACGGCATCCGGGGTTTGGGCAACGAGAATATCGTTCGCGACCAGCGTTGGAAACAAGGCCAAAACAGACAACAGAACAGACAGCCGCCAAATTTTTCTCAACATTGGATTACCTGGTGGATTCAAGGTCGATTCGGAATCAGCCCTTATCCTACATGGACAGCACTGCGATTGTCAGCCTAACCAGCTCTCGTTTGATGTGCTCGCCTCGGGAATTCGGACTCGACCACTCGCCGCTCGAATCCAGGGTGCTGCGAATTCACGAGCAAAGCAAAATTACCCCGATAGAAGTTTGAAACGATTAACCCGCCGTTTTGAACAGCGATACCGCCGGTCTGCAGAACCCAATTCTTCAGTTACCCTGAAAGGTCAAACTTTTTAGCATTTTCCTGCTTCGATTTTCTGTTAGCCACCGTGCATGGTGCACTGGTGCACCCATGATGATGGCCAAACGATGGCCCAACATCGCGCTCCATTTTCAGTCTGATGCGCCGACACCAATTTTGGTGTTGCGTGAGAAACCAAACGAGGTAGTCGCAGGTTGTCATAATTGCGGAGCAGCGACAGCAGTTTGAGTTTGATAGACCCGGCCATTGAGCTCAAATATCTTCCGCGACTTCTCAGCTATCTAAATGGATCAATACAATTCCCAGGACTCACCCCCCTGCTTGATGCGCGCTGCCACTCCGCCACTAATGTTGCTGACGTAGCTCCCTCCAACGTCTAAAAACCAAAGATGAAAAACCTAATTCAACGCGTGTAGACGCCGCCCAGCCCATTCACGTTCGCTGGATGATTTGCGAAACGATCCAAAACCAGATGCAGATTCCCCATCAATCGCGCAAGTCTCCAACGACCTCGCCGTCGTTCATTCCCAGAATCGCAGACAAACGATTCGCCGCCATCCGCCCGAGCGTCAATGACGAACCGTCGCACATGATCACGCAAAATTCATCGCCAGCCCGAATGCCGCTGGTTTTTGCCAACACTTCACCGCCGTCGGTCGACACATCCCGGGGCTTGGTCCAGGGCACGGCATTCGGCTGGTTGACCTCCACGATCATCGCCGTATTGGACAGCCCGTCGGTCATGTCGGCCATGCGTCGGACCCCGCGAGCATTCTTTCCGCCAGCGTTGGCCGGTGGGCCGAACACCCCGTTATCGCCGGTGACGCCCAGGTAAACGGTCTTTCCTTCGTCCAGTTTCAGGGTCGGGTGCGTGAAAACATCTGGCATTTTGGCAATCAGGGCCTGATTGTGTTCACTGTCCCAAGGCTCATCCAGGTGAAATTGCTCGTACAGCTGATCCTCGCCGAGGAACGGCAGTAGGTGAACACGCCAACTTAACAGGGGTTTTCCATCGGCGTCTTCGGTATACGCGGCTGGCCACGACCGGTGAACGCTCTCAAAATTGTGACAGGCAAGCCCCAGGCTTCGCATGTTGTTGTTGACTTTTACCTTTTGAAAGTTGCCAACCTGGGTCACCGCGTACGGCATGCCCAAGCCAGAAATTGCGGCGATCGACACGCCCGGTGACGAACCCGGGTAAGTTTGCCGCTGGATGATCTGAAAACCGTTCTCAGTTCGATAGATCGCGCTCAGGTTGGGCTTCAATCCGTTTAGCAGGATCTCAAAATCCGGCAAATCACTCAGCCGAAAATCAAAATCCGGATCGAGCGGTTCATTGTTGTCTTCCACAAAATTCCAGAATGGACGCAAAGCGTTAAACAACGATACGAGATTCAAGTTCGCGATCGCCACCGGGCCGGCCCCCAAACCGGCTTGCTCGCCAAAACTGTAAAGCTGTTCTATCGCTTCCTGCTCGGACAGACGATTCTCTTTCTCGATCCCCTCGAGATGTTTGGCAATTTCCCCAGCCGTTTTGGCAAAGTACCAGTTGTCATCGACGATGGCCCAGGTCACTTCCGTAAAGCCGCCGTCTCCAAAAGTGACCATTTCGTGTTGACCCATTCTCTGTCGAGAAAACTTGGCCGGCCCACCTTGCAGATTGATAAATTTTTCGATGCCGTTATTGATCCGTTCCAGCATCGCAGGGAAAGCCATTTCGTTCTCGATGTTGATGATGCCAACCCAACCCGACGAAGGATTCTGAATGTCAACCTTGTAGTAGAACGAAATGTAATCCCCCAAAGCCTCAATCAGTTCTTTCTTTAAATCGACGCCGGTGATTTTTTCAAACTGAGCGAGGCTGTCGTCGAAAGCGTCCTCTTCTCCGGCGTTACGAACGGCGTCGGTAACCGTTGCCAGGATATCTTTAGCGGACAACCGCGTTGCGATCACCAACGTCGCATCAGCTGGCGTGTCCCTCAACTGCTTTCGCCCAATCGGCGCGCGATCGATCGATGCCAACAGCCCCTTAACGGGTTGACCGTTTGCACGGAGCATCGTGTCAGAAAACCTTGCTGATCCAGCCCGGAAATCCAGGTCAAGGAGTTGACGTCGTCGATCATAAACTGGGCGGCAATCCCACGGGCCGACCAGATCCCCAGCCCTTCTTCCTCCGGCAAGGCGTCAAGGACGGCTTTGATATCCAAATACGACATGCTTGCAAAGCGATCAACCTTTAGCTCCTCCCGTGCCTCGAGTACCCATTTCGGCGGCGGCGTTTTTGAATTGGCGGCCAACTCCGCTAGCGCTCCTTCGCCAAAACCAATCGCAAAATAATTTCCGCGAAGTGCCATCGTCACCTCGGTCTTCGACTCCGGAATCGCGAACTGAAATACAGTTTCCCCGCCAAGCTCCAATTTCTTGATGCTCGATTCGTCGTCCAGGGTGGCTGCGAATTCCTGCCATCCGCTTTCAACCCTGTCCGCCCATTCGCCCAGACGGACGATGGCAGCGCCTTCGATCAGCGGTTTGCCTTCGTTGAATTCCGCATCGGTCAGATAGAAGGCGCAAGGGTTGACCGTAGCGGCCTCCGCCACCTCCAACAAGACTGTCGCCAGTTGTTTAACTGCGGGGTCCTGGGTCTTCGAAATTTCGTTGCGGATGGACCCGCGAAACGCACTGCGAAGTTTCTTGAAACTGGTTTGAATCCCCGGCTGGGCAATCCAGGCCTCGGTTGGGTTTGCATTTTTGTCCAACGCCGCGACGCCCGTCCACGTCGCGTAGAAGGCACATTCCTCGGGTGCCACCTGGAACATCAACGGATCTTCCGGCCCTGGCGGCATCCCCATTGGCAAAGCGAATCCACCGCCGAAGACAAACCCTAACAGGATCAGCAACTCAAAAAATCCAACGCCCATTTGACTACCCGGTTTGAATCATGGCTTGATTGACGACCGTTTTATAACAGTCGTTCTGACGCCACGCAAACGATTTGGATATCATTCCCCAATCGAAATATCAGCAACGATTGGCAAATGATCCGAACCGGCAGACTGCCCGACGAATCGCCGGTGGACCCGAACCTCCGGAGAAACAAAAAAATGATCGATGGGGATCAACATCCACCAATGGCTTGACGGCCAACTGGCATGGTAACTCAATCCTGCGCGACTATCTCTTAATCCAGTCGCATGGAGCAAGTCTCGCAGGAACGGCGACCAGGGAGTGCAATTAAAATCCCCCATCACGAGGGTCGCGACTCCAGGTTCGGCGTTGCCCAATCGGCACAACACTGCCGCGGCGTCGGAAAGTTGCTGATTGCGAATCCCCAACCGAAACCGGTTGGTTGGCGATAGAACATGCACGGCCGCCAAACGAAGTCTGCGATCGCCCAAACGAATGTGCGTCGTGATCATCGGATTGTCGGTTTGTCCAATCGTCAGCCAATCTATCCGCGTGTCATGAAACGGGCGCTTGCTGAAAATCGCGATCCCGAAACCATGCCACCTCGGCTCAACGATTCGATAAGGATAGTCACGATGCAGTTGGCCCAATCGATCGGGCCAATCGTTGGCGTACTCGACGATCGTCACCACATCGGGATCCAGTTCTTTGATTCGTTGAACTGCCAGTTCGGGCTGTTCATTTTTCGTCCAGACATTGAACGACACGACTCTGATAATCTCGGTGGTTGCCGACCTGTCCGGTTGCGGCAGAACGAGCGGAGTGATGCTGATCGCAGACAAAACCGAACCGATCCCCAGCAACATCCCCAGCCTCCAACGCCGCAGTCCCAACAACAGCATCGTCCAAACGGCGGCGATGATCGTAAACTGTAAACGAAAGTTGCTGACAATTTCGGCCGTGGCGACATAACGCCCCAAAAAATTAAACAGCAACAACCCAACCAGCGCAAACGTCACGAAATTCACCCCGCGATGAAAGATCGAACGCCGCGATGACGTGATCGACTTGGCAGCCTCTTGCCGTGGGGAAGCAGTGTCTGACGTATCTGGCATTTCGATCGGCAGCAAAAAAATGATTCGGCGGCGTAACGTTTCACAAAATCCATGACGGGTCGCACGGTGATCATAATTCGCCAGCCCGATTTTCGACAGGCGATCCCGAGTAACTTGACTCATGAAATCGACGATTTGCATTGATGTTTTTTGCAAACCCGTCTTTCGTGGTTGGACATGTTGGCAACGTCACGTAAGATAAGAGGCATCAAAGGGCATGGCATCCGACGCCGCTGGCCAGTGGAAGGTCGGCTAACCAATGGATTCTAATTTGTACGCCAACTCCAAAATGCCGCCAGAGCTATTGATTCTGGCTCTGTTTTTCGCGTTGCTCGCGGCAACTCAGCTTCTCGCCCCCAACTTGATCGGCGGCCGCGACTGTTTCGCGCAACAGTCCCTCGACCTTGGTAATCGTCAACCAACCGCAACGCTCGAGGGCAGCGGTTCGTCCGAAGCTGCCAACGCGGCGGATGCCGATGCTTCGCAGCAGGCACTTCGCGATTTTGATTCGACTGCGGCGTTTGAATACCTCAAAACGATTTGCGAGATCGGTCCGCGCGTCAGTCTTTCCGCCGGGATGCGGCAACAACAGGAATTCCTCAAAGCCCATTTTGAGCAACTCGACGCCGAAGTTCACATGCAGCCGTTCAACGCGCGTGATCCACAAACCGGTAACTGGGTTCAGTTGACCAACATGGTGATTCGCTGGCATCCGGAGAGAAAGAAACGAATACTGATCTGTTGCCATTACGACACCCGCCCGTTCCCGGACAAAGACCCGATCAATCCGCGCGGGGTGTTTATCGGCGCCAATGACGGCGGTAGCGGTGTCGCACTGCTTTGTGAGCTTGGCAAACACATGGCGGACCTCGAGGGAAAATACGGAATCGACTTCGTATTTTTTGATGGCGAAGAATATGTTTTCGTGGCTCAGCGGGACCCCATGTTTCTGGGTTCTACTTTTTTTGCCAATGAGTACGCGACACGCCGGTTCGACTGGAAGTACGACTTTGGAATCCTGGTCGACATGGTGGCCGACAAGGATTTACAGATTCACTACGAGGGCAACAGCCTGGGCTACGCCCGACGCTTAACCCGCAGTATTTGGGGAGTCGCGGAAGAACTGGGAATCAAGGAATTCATTCCCAAAGAACGACACAAGATTCGGGACGACCATCTACCCCTGAATTCGATCGCACGGATCGAAACTTGCGACATCATCGACTTTGATTACCCCAATCCGGAATCGAATAATGCCTACTGGCATACACAAAACGACACGATTGAGAATTGTTCTGCTGAATCGCTGGGCAAAGTTGGCACGGTCGTCCTAGAATGGTTGCGTCAGATGCAAAAGCTCAATCGGAAAAAGTAATGCGATATGTGGATCTTCTTTGGTGCGATGCCAGCGACTCCGCCAGTCGACTGGAACAATGGCACGCTTTCGGTTTCCTTGCTGCCGGCGAAAACGTCCGTGGCTATTCCCTCGTTCTCGGTTTGATTGGAATTGCCGTCGGGGTGATCCTGCTGCTGGCCCATAAACGGATCCATGACGAGGCGATGCAAAAGGAAGACAAACAACGAAACTTGGTCTTCGAGCAAAAAAAATTCCGCAGGCGTCTCGCGGTCAGCGCGATGATTACGTCCGTCGGCTGCATGCTGGCGGCCCTCTACTGGGTTAACGACCCCAGAGTTTTCTCGGTGTTCATCGTGTTGATACTTTCAACCCTGCTGGGCATTCTGGCAATTGCAATTTTTGACATGTTTTCGGTCGGTTTACAGTCGTTAACCCGCACCGACGACGCCGCGAGAAAAGCCCTGGTTGAGGAATACCTGCGGCAACGAAAAAAAACTGCGGCCAAGGATCAAGACGATAACTAAATTGGTTGGCGATGAGACAGCTTAAATCGATGATTCCGCCGACAGGTTTTCGAACACTGGGTAACGTGATCGGAATCGTTCTGCTCGGGGCCTGGTGTTTCGCCCAACTGCCGGACCGCTCCAGGAGTGATTCATGGCAGCGGTCGGGGGGCAGTTTCCGTCGCAGCATAAGCCCCGATTGGCGGCCCAAGCGCATGCCGTCTCGTGACGAGTTCCCGACCTGGGATAACCAGTCCGAATTCGACAGCGACGTATTTACGTTCGTTCGAATTCAGTACGATTCGTACGGCCCTTTTGGTTGGTGGGATCGTTGGGATAACGACTACCCCGACGGCGATTGGAATTTCTCCTACCGACTGCAGAACTTGACCTCCTTTGCCGTCGCGCCCGATAGCAAAGTGTTGAGATTGACCGACCCGCAACTATTCAATCACCCGTTTGTCTACATGGCTGGCGTACAGACCATGACATTCAGCCAGCAGGAACAGGAAGCCTTTCGTCGCTATTTGCTGAAAGGTGGATTTGTGATGATGGACGACCTGTGGACCATTGCCGGACGTGATAATGTGATGAGGGAAATGCGGGGTGTCTTGCCCGACTCCGAACCGCAGGAGTTAACGATCGACCATCCCATCTTCCACATCGTTTACGACCTGCAAGAGCTTCCTCAGGTCACCGACATCAAAACGTGGCGAGATGGCTATGATTACGAATACAATCATGGCGACCCGGGCGGAGATACAGCTCCCCATTTCTGGGCGTACTTTGACGATAACGGCCGGATGGTCGCGCTGATCTGCCATAACAACGACATTGGAGACGGCTGGGAGCGTGAAGGCGAAGACATTGAATATTTCCACCGTTTCGCCGAAAAATACTCCTATCCACTCGGCATCAACGTAATCACATACGCCATGACGCACTAATTGAATAAAGGAAAAACGTGAGATTCGGAAAACAGAAACGGCTGACCGATTACGCTTCGTGCGCTGGATGAGCAGGCAAGATCCCGCCAGAGGCGGTCGCACAGGTGGTGCGAGACTTACCCAAATCGACAGACGAACGACTGGTCGTTGGAACCGAAGGATTCAGCGACGCCGGGGTCTTTGAGGTTGGCCCAGACCTGTTACTGGTTCAATCCCTGGACTTTTTTGCGCCGCTGGTCGATGACCCTTACCTGTTCGGCCAGATCGCCGCAGCCAACTCGCTGAGCGACGTCTTCGCGATGGGGGGGGCTCCAGTGACGGCTTTGAATATCGTCTGTTTTCCCGATGACAAATTGGGCCTGGAAGTCCTGACTGAAATTTTGCGGGGCGGGACAGACAAGGTCCATGAGGCCAACGCAACCGTCGTCGGAGGCCACTCGATCCGCGACAATGAAATTAAGTATGGACTTTCGGTGACTGGCATCGTTACTCGAGATAATCTGATCACCAACGCGGGAGCTCAGGCCGGCGACGTGCTGGTGTTGACCAAAAAGCTTGGGACGGGTTTCATCACGACGGCTCTGAAAAAGAAACAGTGCGATGATCAGACGGCTCGGGAAGCGCTCGATGGAATGGCGTGCTTGAACAAAGTCGCGAGCGATGCGGCGAAGAAATTTTTGGTCAACGCAGCTACCGACATCACTGGATTCGGGCTGGCCGTTCACGCTTGCGAAATGGCTCAATCGAGCAACGTGACGCTGGAAGTCGAATTGGCTAACCTGCCGACCCTGCCCGGAGCCATTGATTTGGCCAAGCGGGGGTTGATGACCCGGGCCAACAAAACCAATCGCGAATTCAGCGCGGAGATGGTTGAGATTGATGCTGCGGCCGACCGCTGGCAATTGGAAGTCGTCTTCGACCCCCAGACCTCCGGCGGTTTGCTGATGAGCGTTCCCGAGCAACATGCCACGGACCTGGTCAACGAAATCAATCGTCATGCCGGCAATACGGCTGAGCATCGTCGGGCATGTTCGGGTCCGGGGCGAGCATGCGTTACGGCTGAAGTAATGACCAACCAGACTCTCGATTCCCCCAACGCAGTCCCCGATCAACGTCCTGCCTGAAAGATTCCGGTTATGAAAGTTCTCGAACTGTTCAGCGGAATTGGTGCGGCAGCGGTGGCCCTTGCCGAACGGGCGGACATTGCCTGTGCGATTGACATCAATCAGTCGGCGATGGCGGTCTACCGAAGCAACTTCAACAGCCCCACACTTGTTCAGGAAATCAGTTCACTTACGGATCAGCGATTAGCCGAATTTGGTGCCGACCTTTGGTGGATGTCACCACCTTGCCAACCATTTACTCGGCGCGGCCTGCAAAAAGACCTTGACGATTCTCGCAGCCGGCCACTGCTAAGATTGTTGTCAGCCATCGAACGAGTGCGGCCGTCCCGGTTGGTGTTAGAAAATGTGATTGGTTTCGAGGGATCTCAAGCCTGCGCACAGCTGATCAGAACACTTGAGCGTACCGGTTATGACTATGCTACGTGCGAGCTGTGTTCCACTCAATTCGGATTGCCCAATCTCCGTCCGCGATTTTTTCTGGTTGCATCGCTGGAAAGTCAACCGACGCTGACGCCGCCTCGAAACGCGGTTCAGCGGCAACCGATTGCCGGGTTTCTTGACATCGAAACCGATCGGGTCCGCTGGAACGGACACCTGCAAGTCGAACCAACGCTGCTTGAGGAATACCGCACCGCCGTCAACATCGTGCTCCCCAATTCCGAACTTTCGCGTTGTTTTACTTCCGCCTACGGACGCAGCATCGTTCGTAGCGGTTCGTACCTGGCGATCGATGGTGGCTTCCGCCGCTTCAGTCCCTCCGAAGAATGTCGTTTACTCGGATTTCCTCGAGAATTCAGATTGCCAACCACGATGGGCGTTAACGAACTTTGGAAACTGCTCGGCAACACCGTCAGCATCCCCTGCGCGGAACACGCCCTGCAGTCGCTTGGCATTTACCGGATGCCCGAACTGATTCCAGGGACAGGATCCTGTTCCAACTGAATTTGGATTCCGGAGGCAACGTTACAATGGGAACGACCGCTACAGCCAGGGTAGAGAGCGAGTGCTTACGGCGCCCGACGTCTCGTGTTTTCTCGAAAATCGCCGGCAGAACCTTCCCACTCGAAAGAAATTCAAATTAACATAAAATGTTGGTGCCAGCGGCAATTTGTTGGCGCTTCCTTCCATCGCAGCGGATGAAAATACTGACCTTTCGGTTGGCGAAATCCCCCCTTTCCACCCAGACATCTGAGCCAAGCAACAGGTCGCCTGTTTTTCCATCATCGATTTGGCTGAAACGCCGAACTCCCATCATCCTGTCGAGCTAATATTCCCGCCGCCATGTCGGACTTACTTCAAGATCCACAATCTGCTGACTCGTGTTCCCGTCAAGCGGCTGGTTACGACTGGCCCCCCAAAGTTGACTTGATTGGGGTAAAGGTAAACGTTGTCGACTACCAACAAGCGGTGGATTCGATCATTTCGGCTGCCACCAATCATCAGTCCGGAATTGTCGCCTGTCACGCGGTTCACGCGATTGTCACAATGAGTTGTGATCCGCAGCTGCGCCAGATGGTCAATGAATTTGGGATGATCACCCCGGATGGCCAACCCGTGCGTTGGGCAATGAATCTGCTGCATCGCACCCAGCTCAAGGATCGTGTCTACGGCCCCGAATTAATGTTGCGACTGTGCGAACGGGCAGAACAAGAACAACTGCCAATCTATCTGTATGGTGGCAATGACCAGGTTTCCGAGGATTTGCAGAGAGAACTGCTGACGAGTTATCCCCGGTTACAGATTGCCGGTGCGGAGGCCCCGCCGTTTCGTTCCCTCACCGCAGAAGAAGATCGTCAAGTCATTCAACGAATCAACGAAAGCGGGGCAAGACTGGTTTTTATCGGACTCGGCTGTCCCAAGCAGGACATTTTTGCTCACGAACACCGCGACCAAATCGCCGGGATTCAAATTTGCGTCGGTGCGGCCTTTGATTTTCACGCGGGGGCCAAGCCGATGGCACCGGAGTGGATGCAGCAACGCGGCCTTGAGTGGCTGTACCGATTGTCCAAAGAGCCGACGCGACTGTGGAAACGCTATTTAACGACCAATTCAATTTTTGTCTGGAAAGTTACCAAGGCATGGGTGTTCAGGAAATTTGACCGCAATGGTGGTTAAGATTCCGACTTTGTATCCTGTTCATACCGAACATCTTGGCAACTGTTTTTGATCCATCAACTTACCGAGGATTATTCAAGTGACGCTGGCTAAAGACTCAAAAATCGTGGTCGCCGGTGGCGGCGGTTTCATCGGTGGCCATTTAATCGGCTCGCTGATTGGACAAGGCTTCACAAATTTACGCGCCGTCGACATTAAACCCCAAGACCAGTGGTATCAGGTATTTGACCAAGTCGAAAACGTCGTGGCGGACCTGCGCGATTTCCACAATTGCAAAGGGGCCTGCGAAGACGCCAGCCACGTCTACAATCTGGCCTGTGACATGGGAGGGATGGGATTCATCGAGAACAACAAAGCCCTCTGCATGATTTCCGTCTTGATCAATACGCACTTGTTGATGGCGGCCCGGGAATCCGGCGTCGAGCGGTTTTTCTTTGCCAGTTCCGCCTGCGTTTACAATGCGGAAAAACAACTCAGCCCCGAGGTCGATTCCGCTGAAAGAATCGGATGCTTACCCGGCCATGCCCGAAGACGGTTACGGCTGGGAAAAACTGTTCTCGGAACGGATGTGTCGACACTTCAGCGAGGACTTTGGACTGCTCACGCGGGTCGCCCGATTCCACAACGTGTATGGCCCACTTGGCACCTGGGATGGCGGACGTGAAAAAGCCCCGGCCGCGATTTGCCGCAAAGTCATCGAGGCCAAGGCGACCGGCAATCACTCAATCGAAATCTGGGGCGACGGCAAACAGACTCGGAGCTTCATGTACATTGAGGATTGCCTGAAGGGCATTGAAAAGATCATGTACAGCGATATCGATCAGCCGATCAACCTCGGTTCCAATGAACTGGTCACGATCAACGGCCTTGTCAGTATCGTGGAAGAGATTGCCGGCATCGAACTCGCCCGCTCCTACAATCTTGACGCACCCAAGGGGGTGAATGGGCGCAACAGCGATAACGATTTGATCCAGGAGCTGCTGGATTGGCAGCCATCGACCAAACTGGCCGATGGCATGGCGAAGACCTACCAATGGATCGAGCAACAATATCAAGCTCGGACAGAACTGCCCGCGACGACCGCTTAACCGGCAACGCAAACCCCAGGCACCGGGTTGGCCGTTGATCGCGTCTTAGCCAACAGCGCGAGGCCCTGTTGTGCATGAGTATTTGGGTCAATATTTTGCGACCCGTCAGATGTTCGCGCCGTCCGGGACCGGCCCGATGGAAGCGTTGATTGGCACTCTCGTGGCAGGATCAGAGATTCCCGACCGGAATGATTCTCCCACGGCCCAGCGTGTGGCAGAAAATTTGAATCCTGATCAAGACCGTTTCGCTTTACCGACTGCCCAGTTAGCCAAAATTCGCCAATTGGGTGAGTCCACAGAGTGTCTGATTGAGTTCTGGAGAGATTTGATTATCTTGACGACTCCGTCATTTGTTTTGGTAAAGGTCCATTCGACCGGGCTGCGCTACCACAAATTGACCCTCGACTCGGGTGAAGCACCTACAATTCAGCCACTCCAGCTGAACAACTGGCAACGGACAATTCAAAAATGAAACAAGTTGACGATCTTTCTGCAGTCATCCACCAGTGGATCTTGCAAACCTTCCCGCTGGCCAGAGAGCGAGATTTGGGACTGGATGATTCTTTGTTGGAAAGCGGAATTGTGGATTCGTTAGGCACCTTGGAAATTGTCCAGTTTCTGGAAAGCGAATTTGAGATTCACGTCGACGACGAGGAAATGGTGGCGGAGCATTTCGAGTCGATCAACTCCATAGCTCAATTCGTCAATTCAAAGACTTGACGACGGACTCCGCCTTCCATGCGATTTCTCGTGCATCACATGTTGCAGTCCAGTGCGTTGCGTGCGCCGGGACAGGAAGCAATTGTCAGCCGCGACCGTCGACTTGACTTTCAAACGATGTCGGCCCAAGTCGCATCCCTGGCAGGTGCAATCGCTCAGCAGGCGATCCAACGGGGGGATCGCGTCGCAGTCCTGCTCCCGCCATCGCTTGAATTGCCGCTTTCGATCTTTGGAGTATCGCAAGCCAACGCGGTATTTGTTCCGATTCACCACGGCCTGTTTCCCGCTCAGGTGGCCCACATCCTTCGAGACTGTGGCGCGGTAATGCTGATCACCGACCCAGACCGATGCGAGAAACTGCAGGACGTACTGGTTGATTTGACAGACCTCAGGTCCGTAGTGATTGCCAATCCATCGGGCGCGATGGGAAGCAGCGAACCCGCAACGGCACCGGTCGTCCGGCAGGATCTGGATTTTCTCAGCTGGGAAGAGCTGATCCGACAGGCCAGTCCGAGCCCTGAAGAAAAATGTATCGGAAAAGACCTCGCGGCCATCCTCTATACGTCCGGCTCAACCGGGCTTCCCAAAGGCGTCATGCTCAGTCATGCCAATGTTCTTGCTGGGGCAGAAATCGTATCCGACTACCTGTCGATTTCACGATCTGACCGGTTGCTCGCGGCGCTACCGTTCAGTTTTGACGCGGGGCTGAATCAGTTGACCACGGCCGTGTTGCAAGGGGCCACCACGGTCATGATCCAGTTTCATTTTGGTCGTGACATCGTGAAACAACTGGTTGCCGAACAGATCACCGGCCTGGCTGGCGTTCCATCGCTTTGGAGTCTGCTCGCTCAGCCCAGTTCGGGTTTGGGAAAGCAGCCATTGCCGAACCTGCGGTACATCACCAATACCGGCGGTGCCCTGCCCTCCAACGTTCTGGCCGAGCTTCGCAGTTTGTTGCCGGGGACGGAAATCGTCTTGATGTACGGTTTGACCGAGGCATTCCGTTCCACTTACCTGCCGCCTGCAGAACTCCAACACCGTCCGACCTCCATCGGTAAACCAATCCCGAATACGGAAATTTTTGTGCTCGACGAACTGGGCCAGCAGTGCGGAACTGACCAGGTCGGCGAATTGGTTCACCATGGCCCAACGGTTTCGCTGGGATACTGGAATCATCCCGAACTTTCAAAAAACGTGCTTCGACCTCATCCCTTTCCGCGTCCGGGTGCCGCTGCGCCGGATCTGGTCTGTTATTCGGGCGATCTGGTGCGCAAGGACGAAGAAGGATTTCTCTATTTTGTCGGTCGCCGCGACAATCAAATCAAATCCGCCGGTTTTCGAATCAGTCCAACCGAAGTGGAAGCCGTGATCTGCAAAGTGGCTCCAGTCCGACAGGCCGCCGTGATCGGCGTGCCCGATCCTGTTCTCGGCCAACACCTCGTGGCGTTCGCCATTCTCGAAGAAAATGCTCCGCTGCTGGACTCAAGCGACATCCTCGTCAAATGCGCCGCTGAATTGCCCCGGCACATGATTCCCAAACAAATCGAACTGGTCCACGAATTGCCTCAGACAGCCAGCGGCAAAATAAATTATCCGCTGCTACGAGAAAGTTGGCTCGAACGTGATGTTTGAACTTCGCACCGCTCGATCTGTCGACCCTGTCTTGGCAAAATCGTGATTAGAATAACCGTACAATCAATGTGTTTTGCTTCCGAGCCGAGAAACCGTTTTGACCGTCAATCAACGAACTAATTCCAAGTCCCCCACGCACCACGACCACGTGGCTCGGATCGTAAGCCAGCATTTTGACGTCCGCAACAACGAACTGGTCATCGGCGGAGTCCCGGTTTCCGATTTGGTTCGGCAATACGGTAGTCCGCTGTTTGTCTACGATCGCGATGTAATCGAACGTCGAATCCGTGCCGTGCAGCAAGTTCTGCCTGATCCATTTGAGCTCTTTTATTCCGTCAAAGCCAATCCGAATGCGACAATCCTGAAGTGCTTTCTTGATCATGGATGCGGCCTCGAAGTCGCTTCGGGCGGTGAACTGTTTCAGGCGCTGCAGGCTGGCTGCCCGCCCCAACGCCTGATCTTTGCCGGACCGGGAAAAACAAAACCGGAACTCGCCGCCGCCGTGAGCGCCTCGGTGCTGGAAATTCATGTGGAATCGCTGGAGGAAGTCAGGGTGATCAACGACTTGGCCCAAGCCCATGGCACCACGGCCACCATCGCATTCCGCGTCAATCCTGTCGATGCCGCCGGTGGGGCGATGCAGATGGGTGGCAAGCCTTCACCGTTCGGCATCGATGAGGAAAATCTGGACCCATGCGTGGACGCGGCAATCGAGTTACCCAACCTCAGCATTGCCGGCGTACACTTGTACATGGGAACCCAGATCCTCGACGCGAATATTCTGCTGGAACAATACGAAACAGCCCTCGACATCGCGATCCGGGTGGCCCAGCGAATTTCAAAACCCCTCAGCACCGTCGATTTTGGCGGCGGCCTGGGAACCCCCTACTTTCCGCACGAAAGTGAGTTGGAATTCGATCAACTGTCCCGAGTATTCGTAAAAATCAGTCAGAGGATGAAACAGGATCCGTGGCTTTCGCAGGCCCGTGGGATCCTCGAACCGGGTCGGTTCCTGGTCAACGAAGCCGGTATCTATATTGCCCAAGTCACGCGGATCAAGCATTCCCGCGGAAAGACATTTGCCGTCATTGACGGCGGAATGCACCACCATCTGGCAGCCTCTGGAAACCTTGGCCAGACTATCAAACGGAATTACCCGGTTGCTGTTCTCAACCGGATTCACGAGCCCGCTACGCAATCCGTTGAAGTCGTCGGACCGCTCTGCACGCCTCTCGACACGCTGGCTCGAAACGCCAGACTGCCCAAGGTGGAAGCGGGTGACCTGTTTGGCGTTTTCCAATCCGGTGCTTACGCGCGGACTTCCAGTCCACTCGCGTTCCTCGGCCATGATTCACCGGCCGAAGTCATGGTCGCCAACGGCAAAGCCAGCCTGATTCGACGACGCGGCAATCCAGCAGACCATTTGCGTGATCAGTCTCTCGGCAGCCCATCCGATAGCGATGCCTTGAGGCGATCAGATTCCAATGTCTGACCGGCCACATCGTGCACCCCAAACCGTCTACTGGGAAACGGGGCCGTGGGTTCACTAGCTTGTTCCCGCCTTTCCGTTTCTGCTCGATTGCGTCATTCGCGCCGTGGCAAAGCAGCGTCCAGCGGTCGATCGGTAAAAAAAATGCCCAACTCGGAAGCTGGTGCTGTTTTCTTACCAACCGGATCCTGTCGGTTTGCCAGGGCGCGGCAATGTCAAACCTTGCCGGTGAGGGAATTCGGCGAAGCATAAGATCGCAATTGCCGCCAACCAAGAACGCCCGAATGTAACGCTTTGAGTAGATTTTGTGTCAAAAGGTAACAAATGATGGATCGCCACTGGATCCGTGGCAAACCGAAATAATCTGCGTTTTGCCACAAACAATCTAACCTTAGTGGCTTGAAATCACGCGCAGAAAGCACGATATTCATGCTCTCGTCTGTTAACAGCTTTCTGCAAAAACCTGATGCACTTCCGACTATGCCTCGTTTGTTGACCAATCGCCCGCTCTCCGTGCCATCAGCTTTCAGCTGGTTTAACGCAGCGGTCGCCGGGTTGGTGATCACTTGGGTGTCTGGAGCCGGTTGGTTGGCCTATCGTTCCAGCCGCCTCGCATGGCTGAAATCCGCGGATATGCTAACGGTGACTCAACCACCTGAGCAGCTGTTGGAAAACCAGATTTTCGATGCGGTTTTCCCTTGGCTGCTGGCCTTGGCATCGACTGGATTCCTTCTGGTCCCGTTGTGCCTCGTATTTCTACATTGGGCATTCACCCGCGATTCACGAAAGTCGGATGACGCCTCTGCGGCCAAGGCAGAAAAAGATCAGGAAATCAGCGAGCAGTTCCAGGAACTGGAACTCGTATACCGGACCGCACCGGTTGGACTCTGCTTGCTGGATCGAGAGTACAAATTCCTGCGGATCAACTCACTGCTGGCATCGTTCCACGACGTCCCCGTCGACCAACATGTTGGCAAAACGATACGTGATATTCTGCCGGATGTTGCCGACGCCGTTGAATCCGTGCTCCAACAAGTCATCGCCAGCGGCCAGCCGTTGTTGGGTCTCGACATCGAACGGATCAGCCCCTGGGATCCGACGGATCTTCGAAATTATCTGTGCAATTTCTTTCCGATCAAGAATGACAACCAACAGGTGATTTCCGTCAGCTGTTGCGTTCAGGACACGACTGAACGAAAGCGCGCGGTCGAAGCGATTCGCTTGCGCGATCATGCCATCAGCTGCAGTTCGGTTGCCTTGATTATTCTCGACGCAACGACCGACCAGTTTCCTGCGATCTACTGTAATCCCGCTTACGAGCAGCTAACTGGCTATTCGCGAGCTGAAGTGCTTGGCGAGAGCTTCCTCAAATATCAACCGGTTGCTTCCGAACAGGCAGAACAGGTTGAAATCCGTGACGCGCTAATGCACCGGCGAGAAATTTCAAGAACGTTTCTCAGTCACCGTAAAGACGGAACCGCATTCTGGTCCGAACTTCGACTATCTCCTGTTCATGACAGCGAGGGGAAAATCACGCGGATGATCGGATTTCAGGCGGACGTTTCGCAACGCGAACACGCTGCTGAAAAATTACGGCAAAGTGAGGCCCGGTATCGAACGCTGTTTGAAGCCGCGCCGTTGTGCATTCACGAACTGAACACGGCAGGCAAACTGGTTTCGATCAACGGGACCGGGCTGAAGATGCTCAATGCCGCCAGTGAATCAGATATCATCGGCCGCAGTTTTCTGAACTTCGTTCCCTCAGACGATCACGCAAAAATTTCGAAGCTCTTTGAATTGGCGAAACAGGGCAACCCGGCCGATTTCAGTTTTCGGGCGACGTCCGGGCAATATTTCGAATCCTGTATCGTTCCCCTGGCGGCCGAACCCGGTCAACCCGGGCGTCTGATCGGTCTGACCCAGGATGTAACCGAGCGCAAGGCCCGCGAGGACTTCCTCGCTTTGGAAAACGAATTGCTCGCCTCGCAGGCTACCGGCACTTCGATTAGTGACCTCCTGCTTCGGTTGGTTCGATTTGTGGAAACGCAGGCGAGCGACGCGACGGCGGCAGTGTTTCTGCTTGATTCCGAAAATCGAATCCGGGTCGGCGCTGGCCCGGGCCTGACAACTGGCTTTCAACATCAGATCGAAGGCCTGCCGGCGACCGAAGGGAACTGCCCGTGTCGATCGACCTCGATTACCGGGCAACCGGTGTTTGTCGCAGACACGAGAACGGGTCAACTGGATGAACAGGTTCGAGCATTTGCCGCCAGCGAAAACATTCGCTCGTGCTGGTCGACTCCGATCAAGGATTCAGCGGGGGAAGTGATGGGATCCTTCGTCCTATACCGACCAACCTCCGGTTTGCCCAACGAGCGATATCGAATTTTGCTGGATTCATCAGCCCATCTTTGCGGCCTGCTGTTGACGGCCCACCGCCAGGAACAGACGCTACGACTGAGTGAATCGAGGCATCGCGCCTTGTTCGAGCAAGCCGCCGTGGGCGTCGCCTTGCTGGAAGCAACCACTGGCAAATTCCTCGAAATCAATCAACGCTTCACGAACATTGTCGGCTATCCCAAGAATGAATTACTGACGCTGGATTTGCAAAAGATTACGCATTGGCAAGATCGACCGGAAATGACGGCGATGATCGCCGAACGCGATCCGGGCGAGTCGCTGGAATGTGAATCCGAACAACGAATTCGTCGCAAAGACGGTAGTGAAGCCTGGGTCAAGCTCACGATTTCGCCCTTGTGTGATCTTGACCAACAGCCAGCGACCCGGATCGTCATTGCCGAAGACATCACCGAACGCAAACAAGCCGAACAGCAACTTCGATGGACGCAGTTTTCTGTTGAATTTTGCAAAACGATGATCTTCTGGATTCAGCGTGATGCTCGTTTCCTGTATGTCAACCAGGAGGCTTCCCAGTCCTTTGGATACTCTCGTGAACAATGGCTAACGATGAGTGTCCACGACATCGACCCGGATTATCCACCCGAGGCGTGGCCACAATATTGGGAAACATTGCGGCAGGAAAAACAACTGACTTTTGAAACCAACATCAGACACCGGGACGGTTCAATGACTCCGGTCGAGATTACGACTGATCTGATTGAGTTTGAAGAGGAAGAATTTGTGGTCGCTTTCGTGACCGATATTTCTGAACAGAAACAATCCGCCGAGGCGTTGCAACAGAGCGAGGGACTGTTCAAGAATCTCGTTGAAACAGCCCCGTTTGGTATCCAGCGAAGCAATCTGGAAGGTCAAATTCTGTTTGCCAACGCAGCCATGGGGCGAATTTTCGACTGCCAACCGGAAGAATTGGTTGGCACCGGCATCTGGGAATTTGCCGTCGACGAAGACGCGATCCAGACCATCAAGGAACGCATTCGCAGACTGGCATTTAATCCTGACGAGCCCAGAACATTTGAAACCCAAAACAGGACCCGGTCCGGTCGAATCATCGACGTGCAAATTGATTGGACCCACGATTGCGATATTGAGGGCAATGCGATTGGATTCATCGTAATTGTCACCGACATTACCCAGCGATTGCGGACGCAGCGGCAGATTCAGGCGAGCGAAGCCAGGTTTCGGGCTTTGGTCGAAAACAGCAACGATGTGATCAGTATTTTTAACTCGGCAGGCGAACTCGCCTATGTCAGTCCGGCGGTCGAGCGCGTGCTGGGTTATCGAACGGACGAATTCAAGGCGTTACGACCGTTCGAAATGCTGCACGCGACTGAATTCGAACTGCAACGAAAATGGCATGCAGAACGCCATGAACCTAGCACGGCGACCGTGAGAACCATCAAACGAATTCCCCACAAAGACGGGTCGATTCGCACCTGTGAGTTGATCCTCAACAATCGGTTGAACGAGCCTGAATTGCGAGCCATGGTCTCCACCCTGCGGGATATTACGGATCAGACCTCGGCTCAGGAGAGACTGCGTGATCGAGAATCGCAATTGGCACACGTGTCGAGACTCTCGTCGATGGGCGAAATGGTGGCCGGGATCACGCATGAAATCCGCCAACCTCTTCACGCGATTGCCAATTTCGCTGCTGCCGGCAAATCCGTTTGTGCAAAATTCCGACCATTCGTCGAAATTCGACGACGCGACGATCCATGAATTGATTGATTGGAATCTTGAAATCGGTCGTTCTGCCACGCGTGCGAGCGAAATCGTGCAGCGGCTTAGAAACTTCACCAGTGGATCCGTGACCGACCGGGAATTCACCGATATCTCCCAGCTGATTCTCGAATCGGTCGACCTCTTGATGTTCGATTCACGCCAACACGATATCGAGTTGATTTTCGATTGGGATTTGACCCAGGAATTCCCGCCGGTATTTTGCGATCCGATCCAGATTCAGCAGGTCTTGATTAACCTTCTCCACAACGCATACGAAGCGGTATTCCCCCTGACGGGCCTGCGAACGGTTAGAATTAACCTGTTGAGTGTGGAAGATCAAATTGAAGTCGAAATTGCCGACAATGGCCCCGGGATTGCGCCGGAATTGCGGTCATCGCTATTCGAAGCTTTCTATTCCACCAAGGAAAATGGAATGGGAATGGGACTCGCAATCAGCCGCACCATCGTCGAAGCACACCACGGCGAGATCTTAATTTCCGACAATGAAGCTGGCGGTGCTTCGTTCATCATCCGCTTGCCCGCTGCGGTGCGGCCGGAAACCGATTTGGCAGATCCGCATTTTCAGCCTGACAGGAAAGGAATTCGAAAATGATGGGACCCGTTGTTTACATCGTCGACGATGACGAAGCCTCGCGTAAATCGGTTTGCGCCCTTGTTCGAACCACCCACGCTCATGCCAAAGCGTTTGCGTCAGCCGAAGAATTTCTTGAGAGTTTTGATCCGACAATTCCCGGCTGCCTGATCACGGATGTAAGAATGATGGGCATGAGCGGGATCGAACTCCAGGAGCGACTTCGCGCGACGGAATCGCCTTGCCTGTGATTGTCATCACGGCTCATGCCGAAACGCCGTTGACGGTACGGGCGGTCAAAGCGGGTGCATTGACCGTGCTGGAAAAGCCCTGCCGGGATTATGAATTGTTTGATGCCATTCGATCTGCGCTGAAGAAAGACCTCCAAACGCGTGAAGCAGCCCAACGACTTGAATTAGCCCGGCAAAAGATAGAATCGCTCAACGACCAGGAACGGGAAGTGCTGGATTTAATGGTTGAAGGCGTGGCCAATAAAGTCATCGCCAACCGGCTGGATGTTAGCATTCGAACAGTCGAAAACCGTCGGCACCGTATTTTCGAGAAAACCGGCACGGAATCTCTCGCTGAGCTGATTCGATTGACCATCGAGCTGCGGATGCATGCTCGACCTTGAACGTCGCGGCGGACGTGGATTATGTTCCTGACGCGGAATCGGGATCAACGCTATAATGGCGATCATGAATCTACCCATCCTAGAATCCGCCAAAAAACAGTGCGTTCGCCTTGAGCAAATCCAGGGGACCGCGGTGCCATCCCAACCCGGGGAAACTTTCCTGCCCATGTCGATGCAGGAGGCCCAAGCGACTTGGTTGGGACGAACTGGATATCGTGTTCGTCACCGGGGATGCGTATATCGATCACCCGAGCTTCGCGATGGCCATCCTCGGCCGCACGCTGCAAGCCGCAGGATTTCGGGTCGGCATCGTTTCGCAGCCCGACTGGAGATCCTGCGAGGACTGGCAACGGTTCGGAAAACCGCGGCTGTTTTTCGGGATCAGCGCTGGCAACATGGATTCGATGATCAATCACTACACCGCCAATCGCAAGGTCAGAAACAGCGACGCTTATTCCCCCGGCGGACGGATTGGACTCCGCCCCGATCGGGCAACGCTGGCCTATTGCCACCGCGCCAGGGAGGCATTCAAAGGCGTACCCGTGATCGCCGGTGGCGTCGAGGCCTCGCTCCGCCGACTGGCCCATTACGATTACTGGGGCGATAACGTTCGCAAGTCAATCCTGTTGGACAGTAAAGCCGATCTGGTGGTGTTCGGAATGGGCGAAAACCCAATCGTTGAAATCGCTCAACGGCTCGCGGACGGTGAAAATGTGAAAGATCTGCGCGACATGCTCGGTGTCGCCTACGTCTGCGGCGCCAAAGACGCAGTGCCGACGGACGCGATTGAATTGCCCAGCTACGAATCGGTCCGAGACGACAAATTCGCGTTCGCGGAAGCCACCAAGGTCATTCACAACGAAACCAACCCCTACAACGCCCGACGACTAATCCAGAAACATGCCGATCTCACCGTCGTGGTCAACCCGCCCCAGTTTCCGATCAGCCAAACCGCGATGGATCGGATTTACGGATTACCCTACACCCGAAAACCGCATCCGAGTTACAAGGATCCCATTCCCGCGTTCAGCACGATCAAGGACTCGGTCACGATTATGCGAGGCTGTTTCGGTGGCTGCACCTTCTGCTCGATTACCGCGCATCAGGGGCGGATCATTCAGTCGCGCAGCAAGGCATCTGTTGTCAACGAAATCGAAACGATGGCGTCCGACCCAAAATTCAAAGGCGTCGTCAGCGACATTGGTGGGCCAACAGCCAATATGTACGAGATGAAATGCACCAAACCGGAGGTCGAAGCCGTCTGCCGCCGCCAGTCCTGCGTTCATCCGAAAATCTGTAAGCTGCTGGGTACCAGTCACGGTCCACTGATCCAACTGATGAAAGAAGCCCGCGAAGTCGACGGCGTCAAAAAGGTCCTCGTCGCCAGCGGTATTCGCATGGACTTGGCCCAACGCAGTCCCGAGTACATGAAAGAACTGACCGAGCATCACGTCGGGGGACTGCTCAAGGTCGCGCCGGAACACGCCAATGATGATGTCCTGAACAACATGCGGAAGCCTGGTATCGATGAGTTCGCCAAATTTTCGGACAAATTTCGGGACCAATCAAAGAAAGCCGGCAAAAAACAATACCTGGTCCCGTACTTTATCTCCAGCCACCCCGGCAGTGACCTGAATTCGATGATCGATCTGGCCGTCTTCCTGAAACGAAACGGCTACAAACCGGACCAGGTGCAGGACTTTATTCCCGCACCGCTCGATGTCGCGACCTGCATGTACTACACCGGGATGGACCCGTTCACGAAAAAACCGGTCTTCATTGCCAAAAGTCTACGCGACCGCAAAATGCAACGTGCGTTGATGCAGTTTTTCAAACCGGAAAACTATTTTGAGGTCCGCAAAGCCCTGAAAGAATGCGGCCGAAGTGACTTGATCGGCGGCGGCTGCGACTGCCTGATTCCCGCCAAACCTCCCAAAGAGGCCATCGATCAACGCAGAAAAATGGCGGGCAAACAATTCCGTGGCGAGTATGTCCACAAGATGCCCGATGGCTCGGCGGCTCGATCCGAGAAAAAGAAAGGAAAACAGAAGCAATCCCGATTCGCCCCCGGTGCCGGCTATCGTCCCGATCGAAAGGCCGCAAAAAAGAAGAAAAAACCTTGAAATTCCCGGGCAAACGGGTTTTCAGCTGCCGCCGCGGTCAACCACCGGAAATTTGCGCCCCCAAAGATTGGATGAATTCCCATCGTGGTGCGTTATACTGATCGGTGGCCAAACGGCATTTAGCATCCTTGAAACACTCCAACCGATTTGCGTTCAGGGACAGCAATCGGTAACGCAGTTGACTTCGGCCGGTTCCCTAGGCTCCCTGACAACGAATCGCTTTCCACTTTCCCAGAATCGCGATCAAAATGACGTCGATTTCCTCTCGCTGCCCGGGGTGCAACAAACTCCACGCGCACGTCAACCCGGATTTCATGGGCGCAAAGTCCAATGTAAATGCGGTTGCGTCTATCGGATGGATTCCACGACCACCACGGTTAGCGACACGCCTCGACGCAAACGACGACGCAAGAAATCAACCGAAGATCCAAACCGGAGCGCCAAGAAGCGAGGTGTCAAGAAGCGAGGTGTTGATTCGACCTATGCCAGTGATGTCAATCAGGAAACGATCAATCAATCCGGGCCTACCCCGGCACGCCCGCACCCGCATTCCAAACGCATCTTTCCCAGAGACTACTCGCCGATCAGCGACCCGCATCGTTTCGGCAAATTCCGGATTCTCAGGAAACTCGGCGAAGGTGGAATGGGCAAAGTATTCCTGGCCAAGGACACCGAGCTCGGTCGCGAGGTCGCGTTGAAGCTCCCCAAACCTTCCCGCGAAGCCAATTCGGCCGACCGGTTTTTCCGCGAGGCCAAATCGGCTGCCGCCTTGCATCATCCCAATATTTGTCCGCTCTACGAGTTTGGCGAAGTCGACGGCCAGATGTTTTTGACGATGGCGTACATCGAAGGCCAAACCCTGACCGAGTGTCTCCAGGGCAGCAATCGTTTTTCCTGGCACGCCATCGCGCAACTGCTGAAACAGATCGCATTGACCTTGCACAGCGCGCACAGCAAAGGCGTCATCCATCGGGATTTAAAACCCTCGAACATTGTTATCGACCCGACTGGCCAACCGATTGTGATGGATTTTGGTTTGGCCCAGCGAAGATCCGATAAGGATTCCGAGCTGACGGGAACTGGTTCATTCGTCGGGACTCCGGCCTATGCCAGTCCAGAACAGATCAAGTCGCCGCGACAGTGAGATTGACTGCCGAACCGATGTGTATTCGCTCGGGGTCATCGGCTACATTCTGATTACCGGCCGGCTCCCGTTTGAAGGCCAGGACACGATCGCCATTCTCAGTCGGGCGCTGACCGAGCAGCCTCTCCGACCCACGGAGATCGTTCCAGGGGTTCCGCCCGATTTAGAATTCATCTGCCTCAAGGCCATGTCCAAAGCCGCCAAGGACCGCTTCCAGAACATGCAGGAAATGGCCAAAGAAATTGATTCGATTTTGCATCTGATCAGCAAAGTCGACGGCCCCGGCTTCCACGACGATGACCTGGAAATGATGGCTTTGCCCGATCTCAGTGAAGACGGCGAAACCTATCTTGAGGTCGATTTTCCAGCCCAAGCGAACGATTTCGATTCTGATTCCAATGGGAACCGGTAATCCGCCAATCGGTTCAACGCTTCGTGGTCAGCATCAACGGGGCTGACCGCAGCGTCTGACCGTTTAATTGGTACTCTAACCAGAATACGGCGTGGCTTTTGCGCGGGTCATTTTTCCGTTTCTGCAGCGGCGAAAAATCTGCCGCCGACCTTGCCTGCCAGAGCCACCCCCACGCGACCCGATCGCCGTTCCGATCCGATTCTGGTGTCGTCGAAAAAACGTCAATCGGCGTGTCCAGGATCTCTTTCCAGGCGATCTCCAGAACCTTCTGCGATTGCCCCTGGTGCAAGGTGATCGTGTCAACTCCGGCCCCCGTCTGACCGGGCCGTTCCCCCTGCATTCCCATTCCGCCGATGGACCTTGCTTTGTACAGCACCAGTGGAATCCGTGTTCCCTGAGAACCTGATGCGTGGAGTCGAAAAATCTTGCCGTCGTAATTCGTCGGAATCACAATCGGCGAATCGCGATGATTGGTTATCGTCACCGTCAGGCTGCCGCTGGTCTCGCCAGCGTCGAAACGGTCAGCATTCTGACGCTGCCAGTCGCGATCGGAACTGACTTCCAACTCGACCCCAGATTGGGCGAAACCGAAAGCGCCGGGACTGGCGACCGCCAACAACCAGACGGACAGAAATAATCGGAACATGTTCGAAATCCAAAACCGGGGCACCGACCAGCTGCGAAATTTTCGATTATAGTATGGTTATATTGCATCCGATTGCTTGAATCCAGTAAACCCCGCGTCCGGGGCAGGAATCTTGCAACAACCATTTCCCGACTGGCTCGAATTGGATGGATCCTGTGGGTGTTTTGGCTCAGCTCAAAGAACGTGGATGGATCTACAGTTGCGGGATCGCGTTCAACCGGTTCGTCCCCGCGTGGCTGTTCCGTTGCCGCCGGTTTCACGTTTATCAACTTGATCCCGGACTGCTGTTTTGCAAAGACCAATACAGGGCGTTGTATGGCTCGACGAAGGCCAGCTGGTGTACCAGTGAATCTGATTTTCTCTCGCTCGAACGGCTGACCCACTTCCAGCGGCGGTTGACAACCGGACGAACCCAAGGCTGCCTGGCCGAAGTCGAGGGAAAGATCGTCGGTGGATGCTGGGCGAACACCCAACGTTTGAAGAAACTGAGCTGGGTCTCCGCGTCCTGCTGGCCGAGGATCAGGCCTGGTTATTCGCCGCGTTGGTAGACAAGTCGCTTCGCAGACGCGGCGTCTACAGTCGGATGCTAAAATTTATCGTAACCGAGTTGGCCAATCAGGGACTTCCGCATCAACTCGTTGCGGTCAACCCAAACAACCTTGCTTCCAAACATGCGCATCGTCAATACGCTTTGCGGCAATCAGGAACGGTGGTCGCAGTTCGCTTGCTTAACGTCGGCTGTTGTCTTGCATTTGGAACAATTGATCAATCGAATTATGTGACCTGGAATGCCGCAAAGCGTCCGATCGAAATCCGGATTCAGACTGGCGAGGCGGAAGGCGAACTGCTGCCGGCTGAATGTTGACGACGGAGATCGGAAACGGACAATTCCGTCCCTCCCGTTTTAAGGCCCGACTTTTAAGTCCCGACTTTTAAGGCCGACTTTTAAGTCCCGACTCTTAATTCCTCAAGTTCTTCCCAACGCAGGTAGGCCAGATCCAGCGCCGATTGTTTCTCGTTCAGCTGGTTTTGGGATTCAGCAATTTTGTCTTTGGGATTTTTGTAGAACTCGGGATCCGCCATCAAAGCGTGAATTTTTGCAATTTCGACTTCCAACAATTCAATCTGCCCCGGCAGTTTATCCAGTTCTTGCTTTTCTTTGTACTTGAGTTTGCGAGGCTTGTCCGGCAACTCGGGAAGTTCCGGAGTTCGCTTGCCATCGCTTTTTGGCGGCCCGGAAGTTTGAGATGCTCGACTCTCTGGCTGCCTGGATTTCTGCTTCTGTTCGTATTGCCGTCGCCAATCATCAAATCCCCCGACGTATTCGAACAGGCCGTCGGGTTCGAAGACAATCGTGCTGGTGACCACGTTGTTCAAGAATGCCCGGTCGTGGCTGACGACCAGTACGGTTCCGTTAAATTCAACGATTCGGTCCTCCAGCAGTTCCAACGTTTCGGCATCGAGGTCGTTGGTCGGTTCGTCCAGGACAATCACATTGGCGGGTTTGGCAAACAGTTTGGCCAGCAGGATCCGATTGCGTTCGCCGCCGGACAGAAATTTGACCTGGGTCCGGGAGCGTTCGGGCGTGAACAGGAAATCTTGCAGGTATCCGAACACGTGTTTTTTGCCGCCGGCCAATTCGATCATGTCGTAGCCGTCGCCCGACGTTTTCCTGGACGGTCGCATTTTCGTCCAGTTGTTCCCGCAGTTGATCGAAGTAGGCGATCTGCAGATTGGCGCCCAGCTTCACCGAGCCCGACGTCGGCTCCAGTTTTCCGAGCATCAGTTTCAGCAGCGTTGATTTGCCCGCTCCGTTGCGGCCGATGATTCCAACTTTGTCATCTCGCATGATGGTCGTCGAAAAATCCTTGATCACAAATTCGTCATCGTATTGAAAGGAGACTTCGTCGAGCGCGATCACCAGATTGCCGCTGCGTTGTCCTTCCTGGATCTGCAGCTTCGACGTCCCGACCTTCTCTCGACGATCGCTGCGTTCGCGCCGCATCGCCTTCAGCGCTTTGACGCGGCCTTCGTTGCGGGTTCGTCGAGCCTTGATGCCTTTGCGAATCCAGACTTCTTCTTCGGCCAGTCGTTTGTCAAACAGCGCGTTTTCTTTTTCTTCGGCCGCCAGTGCCTGTTCTTTGCGGACCAGAAACGTATCGTAGTCGCAGGACCAGTCGAACAGTCGGCCGCGGTCGATTTCGAGGATCCGGGTCGCCATGCGTTGCAGAAACATCCGGTCGTGGGTCACGAACATCAGCGACGAGCCGAACCGGAGGAGAAAGTTTTCCAGCCAATCAATCGCATCGATGTCGAGATGGTTCGTCGGTTCGTCCAGCAGCAGCAAATCCGGTTTGGAAACCAGTGCCCGGGCCAACAGAACGCGCCGCTTCATTCCGGAAGACAGCAACTCGAATCTCGCCTCGCCATCGAGTTCCATCCGGGAGAGGATTTGGTCAACATCGTGTTGGCACTTCCATTCGTCGGCAACCTGCCCCTCGCGGTGCAGTATTCCATCCGAGACGACACCGGAAATGGAGTCCTCAATGTCCATCGGGACTTCCTGATCGAGAATCGCGATCCGGACTCCCGCCGAAACCACCACGGCTCCTGAATCGGGCTGGATCTTTCCGCTGATGATTTTCAACAAGGTTGATTTGCCTGCTCCATTTCGGCCCAGCAAACCAATCCGGTCCCCGGCTTCGATTTCACAGGAAACTTCGTTCAACAGGGTTGGCCCGAGGTAACCAATGGTCAAATCACGGATCGAGACGATGGACATGTTTCGGAGTAGTTTCAATGCACGGAGGTTGGATGGAAAGTCGACTCGGGTCAGAATAGACAATCGCGATTGAATTCGAAAGTCGAAATGGACATCGGCGACCGTCCGGCGGCGTCAACGGCAAACTAATTCGTGGGAAAAATTCATGGAAATCGGAATCATTTCGGACACCCACGGCTTTCTTGATCCGCGGGTGTTGGAAGCCTTCGCAAACTGCGACGAAATCTGGCACGCCGGTGATTTTGGTACGCTGGCCGTCGCGGATCAGCTGAAGGCCTTCAAGCCGTTGCGGGGCGTTTACGGCAACATCGACAGCCCGGAGATTCGATCGGCTTACCCGGAAGACCAGCGTTTCATTGTTGAAAATGTGGATGTCTGGATCACCCACATTGCGGGCCGACCCGGACGCTACTCATCGCGTGTGCTGAAAGGGCTGAAAACCAATCCGCCCCAGGTCCTGATTTGCGGCCATTCCCACGTCGTCTCGGTTGAGAACGACACCCGATTTTCGCCGCTGAAATACATCAATCCGGGTGCCGCCGGCCACGAGGGACACCACCTCATGCGGACGTTAATCAAAGCCGAATTTGTCGGCGGAGAAATCAGAAACATGCGGCTGGTTGAATTGGGGCCACGAGGAAAAAGATAACGACGTCCGGCCAAGCGTGGGGCTGATTCGCGCGACGACTGCAGACGCTTAATTCTGCGGTACCGTCAGATCTGGCAACACCGGGATCCGGGCCGAGCTGGCCACGTTTTTCGTTGAACCATCAATCAGTGTCTGCTGTAGGTTCTCGATTCTTTTTCCAATTCACCGAGCATTGCTTCCAAACGGGCTTTGATTTCCGAAATCAGCGGGTCCGTTGTGGCCAAGCGGTCGCGTTTGGGGGCGACCTCGATGGCTTCCCCCACATCGAGAACGACTTTCAAGTGGCCGTGAATTCGGCAGTGGTCGGTCAGGTCATCCTCGAACTTCTCCACTGTCTCCAGGATCCGGTCGACCGAAGGCCACTGCACGATGTACCGTTCCGGGTAACAGTCAATTTGTTGCGCAAGGTACGTCCGTTCCAGTTGTTGCCAGCGACGTTTGCGTTCCGATTGGGAGACTTCCGCACGACTCATTTCCGGGAAGATTTTCATTCTCAACGCTTTGTTTCTGGCGGCGATTCCACCTTGCTGCGGTGCGCCGAGCCATTCTTCTTCCAACGGATTGAGCAAGCAATTGACCATATTGCTTTGCCGCTCTCTCAAGCTCATACCCGCAGGACTGGGAGCGTTATATTCGAGTTCCTTGAGCGTCAGCAACGCGTTGCCGACTTTGACGATTCGATCGATCAGGTTCCCATCCGGATTTGGCTTCCAGGTCAACTGCTGTTCGATTTGGGTCAAGACCGGATTGCAGGCCTGTTCGAGATCGCCTTGAAAAAAATATTTGATGCCAATCGGATGGACCACGACTTTGCCGCCGTCTTTTTTGGCTCTCCGTTTTGCCGCGGTGCGGGCGATAAATGCGGGGCCTTCCATCAAGGCCATCAAACGGTCATTCGTGCGACTGGTCGCGCCTTCGGGAAAAATCAACAGCGGTCGGTCGCTTTGGACGAGTACGTTGATCGCATAATCCACAGCGGATTTGTCCAGCCCCTCCCGATTGACACTGAAGCCCCCCATCAACCGGACCATCAGTTTTTGCAGCCAGCCATCGTTAAACAAATGCCAACTGGCCATCGTGTAAAGCAAAAACGGGGTTTCGCGAGCGAGAAAGAACATCGAAATTGGATCGGTTGTCCGGGGATGATTGGGCGTCAACATGATGCCGTGACCGTCGGCAAGCGACGCACGCAGCCGATCGATGTTGCGGCATTCATGGTCGACCACACCATGCTCTTTCCGGAGCAGCCTCTTGAATAGCCCCGTCTGCGTCAGCAATCGTTGTGGCCAATCCCAAGTCACTGGCGGTACGAACTTGTAAGGCTTTTCAATCAGGATCCTATGCATGGGAAGCGGCTCTCTGTCCGAACAGGTTTCGTTTTATTGATTCAAGCGTCTTGCCGAACAGTCGGCTCCCCGCGGTGTCCAGCAGGCCGACCGTCAGGCAGGCGGGGCAATCTTTGCGTCCTTTTTCTATCGACCGGGTTAAGCTGAATCGACCAGTCATAACCGTCAGCACGGCAGTACCTGAATCGAGGGCGCCGATAACTGTTGTGATCCAACATTTGTCGCACTCCACTTCGTCTCGACAAACCAGCACTTCCATGCAGATTGATTTCCAATGCCCAGCTTTCATATACAAATCCGGTTGACGGTTATTACGGCATTGCTGTCGCTGGCCGTTTTGAACGTCGTTGCGTCGGTCAAAGCCGATCTTGTTTCGGTTTCCGTTCGCAGCGAGATTTCGGCAGAAGTCGAACTGCTAATGACCCAAATCAACGGCTCCACCCAAGCATCGGACCGCCTGTTCGCCATGGCAGGTGGCGACGAGACAGGTGTGACGACGGGCTCAACCACAATCACTGCCCTGGAGTATGCCTGGAACGGTTCGACCCTCTCGGGCGTTTCCATGATCGAGCAGGCCAGTACATCCATTTTGAGCCTTGGCAGTCACCACCAAGGCGATTCGCGGCTGTACTTTACCTTCACGGTCGATAGTCTAACCGATTTTGTCCTGGACGGATCCTACGGCTATGTCAACGCCACCGGCAGCGATGATACGGTTAACTGGATGTTGTTAAAGTCCGACCTGGCCTACACAAGGTTCGGCCAGGCCGGCGATTCATGTACGACGCTTGACGAACATTCTTTCAGTACCGATGGGCGGTTGGACAAGGGGACCTATACGTTAATTCTGACGGCCGATTTATCGGAAACTATTAACGAGCCAGGGACGCGAAAAGCCGGCTGGACGTTGAATGAGTTTACTCTGATCACGGTTGTCCCCGAACCCAGCATGTTTGTTTTCCTGGGCTTGATGCTCTCCGCGCTGGCAGTCTCGTTCCGTCGAAAACCTGACATTCTGTAACCCTTGTTACATTCAGGCCGATTCTGGCAACTTGAGAGACTTGCTTTTCTGCTCCATAATGCTCTACATGTTTACCGTTGACCCGTTCAATTCCAAGCAGTGGAGAATTCCCATGTTTCGTTATGAAACTATCTTGCGTTTCGCGTGCTTCATTGCAGCGATTTCTGTTGTTTCCACGACGTTCGCATTGGAAGCACCCGATGTCAAACTAACCTCGGCCGGTCCGATTGCATTTGGCCCCGACGGTCTGCTGCTGGTTAGCGATCCCATGGCTGCCACGATCTACGCGATCGAAACCGGCGACACCGAGGGAACCACCGAAGGCGTCAAAGTGGAAGTCGAAAACGTACGTGGCAAAATTGCTTCGATGATGGGCGCCGAAGCCGACGAGATTCGCATCAACGACGTTGCGGTTAATCCGATCAACGGCAACACCTATCTTTCTGTTTCCCGCGGCCAGGGAAAGAGTGAAGTTTCAACCATCCTGAAACTGGACCCCCGAACGAACCAGCTGTCAGAGTTTGAGCTGGCCGACAAAAAATCATCCAAAACCACATTGTCTAACGCCCCCGAAAGTCGGGAAAGCCGCCGTGGCAATCAGCGGATGGAATCCATTACCGACATGGCATTCGTGGACGGGAAGATTTACGTCGCGGGTCTGTCCAACGAAGAGTTTGCTTCAAAACTGCGATCGATTCCCTACCCCTTCGCCGCTACCGAAAACGGGGTCAGCATTGAGATCTACCATGGTGCCCACGGCCAGTTTGAAACACGATCGCCGATTCGGACCTTTGCAGCCTACATGATCGAAGACGAAATGAACCTGCTGGCCGCTTACACCTGCACTCCGCTGGTTCGTATTCCCGTCACCGATCTCAAGCCCAGCGACAAGGTCAAAGGGACAACGATCGCCGAACTCGGCAATCGAAACCGGCCACTCGACATGGTGGTCTACCAAAAAGACGGTAAGGACTATGCCTTGATGGCCAACAGTGCCCGCGGCGTAATGAAAATTGGACTGGACGAAGCCTCGACCCAAGTCTCCATTGAAAGCCGCGTCGAAGGTGGCGGAACCGCCGGGCTTAAATTTGAGACGCTGGAAGACCTGAAAGGCGTCATGCAGCTGGATGGCCTGGGCAAAACCCACGCCGTCATCCTCGTTCGTGACGAGTCGGGACAGGAAAACCTGAAGACGATTATTTTGCCCTAGAGTTCTCTTCCCTTCAGAATTTCGTCAGCATCCCATGTACCCTTGCAGACCTCTTGCCTCGAATTTTCGTTTCGGAATTCGAGGCGTTTTTTATTGTTGTTGCCTGTTCGCCTGCAGTTGTCCTTCCGCGGCGGCCGTCCAGGACGTGACGGACATCGAGGTCGAGGTTGTCAAAACTTCTGACAGCGATTTCGAAATCGAGGTGACCAAGCTGCCGACCGCTGAAGTAGAATCGGCGGAAGTTCGCGTTTGGCTGCAAAGCGCCGATTCCGAACAGTTGCCGCCCATGACAGGCACCACCATCAAAAGCGATGGAAACCTCCGTTTCCAGCCTCGTTTTCCGCTCCGACGCGGTAAGGCGTATCGTGTTCGACTGAGCAGTGCGAATTTCAAGGCGACAGACTACTTGGTTGAGATTCCGGCCCCCGACATCGAACCAACCCGGGTCTTGGTGATTCATCCGACCGCCGACCAAGTCCCCGCCAACATGCTGAAATTCTACGTCCATTTTTCCGCCCCCATGCGGCAGGGCGACATTTATGATTTCGTCAGGCTTCGCAAAGCCAGTGGCGAGGAGATTGAATTGCCGTTCCTCGAGATCGAGCAGGAATTCTGGAGCCGCGATGCCAAACGGCTGACGCTGCTACTGGACCCGGGCCGCATCAAACGTGGCCTGAAACCTCGTGAGGAAATGGGGCCCATCTTCGAACCCGGCGGAAAATACGAGCTGGTCATCAGCGGTAAATGGAAAGACGGCAATGGAAACCCACTCGGTACAGATGTCATCAAATCATTCTCGGCGCTGGAAGAAGATTTTGACCTCCCGGATCCGGCCAACTGGAAAATCAATCCGCCCAAACAGGGCACCCGACAGCCACTGGTCATCCAGTTCGGCGAGCCGCTTGATCATTCCATCGCCCAACGGGCGTTTCGGCTGAGAAATTTACAACACGAATCGGTGGTGGGCGACCTCAAGGTGTCCGCCGATTCAACGCGACTCGAGTTTTCGCCTGGCCAACCGTGGAGCGAGCCCCGCTTCGAATTGATCGTCGACACGACGCTTGAAGATCTCGCCGGCAACAGTCTTGGCAAGCAGTTCGATGTCGATGTTGTTGAGCAATCAACGACGAAGACCATGGTTCCGACCATCAAGCTTCCGATCGTAATCGGCGACTAACGAAACCCGTTTGTCAACCCCTACCGAGCGACCAACACCGCAATTCCAACCCCTCCTGTTAGCTGTTGGGTATTTGCCCGGTAGGCCATACAATGGGAGGTTCCATTTTTCGGCTTGATTGACTCGCCGTTTCAACATGGTTTAACTGCTTGGGTCGCCGCCAAACATGCCAGCTTCGGATATCGTCGTTAAAGGTGCGAGGGAGCACAACCTTCAAGACGTTAATCTTGTTTTGCCCCGCAATCAACTTATTTGTCTGACCGGTGTCAGCGGCAGCGGTAAAAGCTCGTTCGCGTTCGACACCGTATTTGCCGAAGGCCAGCGTCGCTACGTCGAAAGCCTGTCCAGTTTCGCGCGGCAATTTCTCGGTCAAATGCCCAAACCCGACGTCGATCTGATCTCCGGTTTGAGTCCGTCCATTTCGATCTCACAAAAATCGTCGGGTAACAATCCGCGCAGTACGGTCGGGACGATCACCGAGATCTATGACTTTCTGCGAATCCTGTTTGCCAGGGCAGGGCAGGGCTATTGCCCCAAATGCGACCAGCCGATCTCGGCCCAATCGCGGGATCAAATTGTCGCCAGCATCCTCCAGCTTCCCGACGGCACCGACTATTCCGTGCTGGCGCCCGTGGTGCGGGAACAGAAAGGCGAACACCGTGATCTGTTCACCGAGCTGCTCAAGCGCGGATTTTCCCGCGTGCGTGTGGACGGCGAGATTGTCAGTCTCAATTCTGAGATCAATCTCGATCGGACTCGACGGCATAACGTGGAAGTCGTCGTTGATCGCTTGACAGCCAAATCCGGCTTGCGTGGCCGACTGGGTGAAGCCGTCGAGTCGGCTTTGAAATTGGGCAAAGGCACGTTGATTGTCACGACCGAAGATGAATCTGAAGCGCCCTCGAATCCAAATCCGACCAACGCGATCGAACCGCCAACCGACGACGATTCCGGTTCTCAATCGGCCAAAAAATCCAAAGCAAAATCACGTTCCAAAGCAAAAACAAAATCCAAAGGGAACACCTCAGGCGATCGCGTTTACTCTTCGTCATTTGCCTGTGCCAGCTGCGCGATCAGTTTCTCTCCTCCCACCCCACAGATGTTCAGCTTCAACAGTCCGCAAGGCATGTGTCCCGGTTGCGATGGACTGGGGGAAGTGTTTACGTTCGACCGACTGCTGATGGTTCCCGACCCCGCCAAGTCGTTTCAGCAAGGCTGTTTTCCACTGCTGGGAAATTGGAAAGATCTCGGGCGCTGGCGACGGCACATTTATCAGGGCGTCGCCGACACGATCGAGCGTGAGTACCAGCTCGAAACCGGAACCATGCTCGAAACCGCTTGGGAAGACCTGACCGAAGAGCAACAGGATTTCTGGCTGTACGGCACGGGCGATCTGCATATCACGTACACGTGGCGAGGCGGTAGTTCGCCGATGAAGTACGGAGGCAAATTTGAAGGCGTGATTTCCGAGCTGGACGAGAAATACCGGAACACGTCTGCCGCCGGCAAACTTCGCAAACTCGAAGAGTATATGGCCGAGATTCACTGCGTCGAATGCGATGGCGACCGGCTGAACGAGCAAGCCCGACATTTTCGCATCGAAACGACGAACCCAAAATTCCAGGACCGACCGAGCAAGTCCATTTCGGACGTCTGTCAGCTCTCGATTGCCGACGCCCACGATTTCTTTTCGGGCCTGGCCCTCGATCCGACCCGGCAAATGATCGCCACCGAACCGCTGAAAGAGATCCGCAACCGGCTGGGATTCCTGCTGAACGTGGGGCTGGAATATCTGAATTTGAATCGCACCGCTCCGACGCTGTCCGGTGGAGAAAGCCAGCGGATCCGGTTGGCGGGTCAAATCGGGGCCGGCCTGGTCGGGGTACTCTACATCCTCGACGAACCCTCGATCGGCCTCCACTCCCGTGACAACGACCGGTTGATCCAGACTCTCAAACATCTGCGTGACCTCGGCAACACCGTCGTCGTCGTCGAACACGACGAAGACACCATGCGTGCGGCCGACTACCTGATTGATTTCGGGCCCGGGCCAGGAATTCGCGGCGGCGAAGTCGTTGTCGAGGGTCATCCTTCGGAAATCATCAAAAGCAAAAAGAGCACCACCGCCCGCTATCTCAGCGGCGACCTCAAAATCGAAGTCCCCGAGCAACGCCGAGCCATCGATCCGGCAAAGACGCTGCGAATTACTGGCGCCCGACACAACAACCTGAAAGACATTGATATCGAAGTTCCGCTTGGGAAATTCGTCTGTGTCACCGGTGTCAGTGGCAGTGGTAAAAGCTCGTTCGTCAACGACATCCTCCGCGAAGAACTGCGGGAACGGCTCAACGGCGGCATCGGAGAGCCGGGTGAATTCGACGAACTGATCGGCCTGGAACATCTCGACAAAATGATCGCGATCGACCAATCCCCGATCGGTCGCACGCCCCGCTCGAATCCCGGAACTTACATCAAACTGTTCGATGAGATTCGCAAGCTCTACACTCAGCTACCGGAAGCCAAAACACGCGGCTATTCCCCCGGACGATTCAGCTTCAACGTCAAAGGGGGCCGGTGTGAAGCCTGTGAGGGTAACGGTTCAAACAAACTGGAAATGGATTTCCTGGCCGATGTTTGGGTCACCTGTCCTGTTTGCATGGGGCATCGATTCAATCGCGAAACGCTGCAAGTCAAGTTTCGCGAGAAATCCATCGCCGACGTGCTGGAAATGGACGTGCAACAGGCGATCGAGTTTTTCGAGAACATCCCAAAGATTCTGAACAAACTACAGACTTTGCACGATGTGGGGTTGGACTACCTGAAAATCGGCCAGCCTTCACCAACGCTTTCGGGCGGTGAAGCCCAACGGATCAAGCTGGCACGCGAACTGGTCAAACGCAGTACCGGTAAAACGCTGTACATGCTGGATGAACCGACCACTGGTTTGCACTTTGCCGACATCCAATTGCTGCTGAAAGTCCTGCAGGATTTTGTCGATGCCGGCAACACCGTTCTGGTCGTGGAACACAACCTCGACGTGATTAAGACCGCCGACTGGATTATCGACGTCGGCCCCGAAGGTGGATCCGGCGGCGGTGAGATTGTCTGCGCCGGGACTCCCGAGGAAGTCGCTGAATGCAAAGAATCCTACACCGGCCAGTTCTTGAAAAAGGCGCTCGAACGCAAGCCGCCGATTCCGCCCAAGAAAACGCGTCAGAATGCAAAACCGGTCCAAGCGACTGAAATCAAGGTCCGCGGTGCCCAACAGCACAGCCTGAAAACCATTGACGTCGATATTGCCCGCGACAAGATGACGGTTTTCTGCGGTCCCAGCGGCAGCGGCAAAAGTTCGATGGCAATGGACACCATCTATGCGGAAGGTCAACGCCGCTACGTCGAAAGCCTCAGTTCGTACGCCCGGCAATTTGTCAACCAACTCGAAAAGCCGCGCGTTGAACACATCGAAGGCCTCTCGCCCGCGATCGCGATCGAACAAAAGAATCTTGGCTCAACACCGCGTTCGACCGTCGGAACCGTCACCGAGGTTTATGACTACCTGCGGATCCTGATGGCCCGCTTGGGCACCTCCTACTGCCCGGATTGTGCAGAACCGATTGGCACCCAGACCAGTGACGATATCGTTGACAAAATCCTGCGATACGACGAGGGCACGCGACTGTTGTTACTGGCCCCGATCTCGCTCGATGCGAACCAGACCTACGAGCAGTTATGGGATGAAATCCGGGCCCATGGGTTCATCCGTGTCCGCGTCGATAATGTGACGTACGGAATCGACGAAGTCCCGTTGCTTAATCGCCGTTCGAGACACGCGATTGAGATCGTCGTCGACCGGATGGTGGTGCAGCCGCAATCCCGCTCTCGAATCGCCGACAGTGTCGAATCGGCACTGTCGATCGGCCACGGCGTGATCCACGTTGCCGAACCCAACGAAGACGTACCCGAACAACACTGGAAAGTCGTTAAACACAGCCAGCATCTGGCTTGCGAAAAATGCGGTCGAAGCTTTGATCAACTGACACCGCATAATTTTTCTTTTAACAGCCAACTTGGCTGGTGTCCCGATTGCGAGGGTATTGGTACCCAAACCGGTGCCAATCCTTCGGTCATCATGCACGATGCAGAATTGAGTTTGAAGCAGGGAGCGATCAGCCTCTGGCCTAACCTGAAATCTGAGATCGCGAAGCAGATGCTCGTCACCTGGTGCGAAGGAACTGGCATTCCAATTGACATGCCGTTCAACCAACTCGACGCTCGAAACCGGCGGTTGGTATTTTACGGTACGGATGAACGCTGGTTCGACGTCAAGGACGATCAAGACAACATCCTGTTTTCGTTTCAGTACAAAGGCGTCTATCCGACCATGGAAGAAGCCTCGCGGCTCTCACCGGCGCTGCGACAGCGGATGCAGACCCTGATTGGCGAGGTCGAATGTGGAGGCTGCGGCGGTAGCCGCCTGAGAGACGATGCGGCGGCGGTTCGATTTCGCAATCTGACCATCGATGGAATTTGTCGTCTGCCGATGGGCGTCCTGGCGAAAACGATCAAGAAATGGAAGCTTGACCCCCGCGAGAAAAAGATTGCGGGTGAACTGGTTCGCGAAATTAGCAGCCGGATCGAGTTCCTCAACGATGTCGGCCTGGAGTACCTGACGCTGGAGCGGACTGCCGCTTCCCTTTCCAATGGTGAAGCCCAGCGAATTCGCCTGGCCAGCCAGCTCGGCAGTGGACTGTGCGGCGTGCTGTATGTACTGGACGAGCCGACCATCGGCCTTCATCCCCGTGACAACACGCGGTTGCTGAAAGCACTTCATCGTTTGCGAGACCTGGGGAACACGATGATCGTGGTCGAACACGATCGCGAGGTGATTGAACACAGTGATCTGGTTTGCGATTTCGGCCCCAAAGCAGGTGCCGGCGGTGGCCTGATCGTGGCCGAAGGGACTCCCGAGGCAATTTCAAAACAGAAAGGCTCGGTCACTGGGCCGTATCTGAGCGGAAAGAAATCGATTCCGATTCCGGCAAATCGTCGACCGGCCCTGGTCCTGGACAGTCCGTCTTCCAGCTCCAACGGCAAAGCGACGAAAAAGAAAGCCAGCAAAAAGAATACTGGCAAATCGGCGTCCAAACCGCCAATGCAACTGGTCAACTCGCTGGACATCGTCGGCGCCAAACACAACAACCTCAAAGATATTGAGGTCAAAATCCCCCTGGAAACGTTGACCGTCATCACCGGTCCCAGCGGTTGCGGTAAAAGCTCGCTGGTCAACGACATCCTGTACAAATCGCTTGCGCGGCGTCTTCACCGGGCGTCGGTCACACCGGGAGCCCACAAGGGAATCCGTGGTCTGGAGCATATCAACAAAGTCATCCGGGTCGATCAAACCCCGTTGGGCAATTCGCCATCCTCCAACCCGGCAACGTACACCGGTGCCTTTGATATTATCCGGGACTTATTTTCCCATTTGCCGGATGCCAAAATTCGCGGCTACACGGCGCGGCGTTTCAGTTTCAACGTGCCCGGCGGCCGTTGCGAGGAATGTTTCGGCAATGGCCAAATCTGTATCGAGATGCATTTTCTGCCCGATGTCTGGGTCGAATGCGAGGCTTGCAAAGGCCGGCGCTACAATGAAGAGACTCTCGCGGTCCGCTACAACAACAAATCCATCGACGATGTGCTGAAAATGTCGTGTGCCGAAGGCGTCGAGCATTTCCAGAACATCCCGAAAATTCGCCGCATCCTGCAGACGTTGTGCGATGTCGGATTGGACTATGTCACGCTGGGACAAAGTGCTCCGACGCTGTCCGGTGGAGAAGCCCAACGAGTCAAACTGGCAGCCGAACTGGCTCGTCCCGACACCGGTCGAACACTCTACCTGCTGGACGAACCCACCACCGGTTTGCATTTCGAGGATCTGATAAAATTGCTGGAGGTGATCCAGCGGCTGGTCGATGTCGGCAACACCGTCGTGCTAATCGAACACAACCTGGACATGATCAAGGCGGCCGACTGGCAGATTGACTTGGGACCCGAAGCGGGAGCCGGCGGAGGCAGTATCGTCGTGCAAGGCACACCCGAAGACGTCGTCGAATACGCCAAGACTGCTTTGGCGGCCGCCTCGAAAACGGGCAAAAGCAAATCGGGACTGCCGCGCAGTTACACCGGGGAAGCCTTGATTCCGGTGCTGGCCCAGGATCCGTATGTCAAACGTAAACCCTACGATCCCGCCAAGGACGACCGTTGGAAAAAAGGCGACATGGACATTGAGGACGTCGGTGCGGCGGCCCAGATGCCATGGGAATCCGACGGCCGCCGTTGGCATACCCAGGATCGCGTGGGCAGGGCAGGGGAGCCGGTCAATTGGGACGGTGAGGTTCTCGCCAAAGTCGTGGACTATATCCAGCAACACGATGGTTTTTCCGACACAATCTGGGACCAGCGAACGGTTGTCGAAATTAACGGCGAGAAAAAATCCAATGGCTGGTTCTTTCACGCCATCACGGGCGAAGCCTGGTTTCTGAAAATGAAATTTCGCGTCCGTCCTCGTACGTTTAAACGGGACGAACTGGTGGAACAGATCCCCCTGTTGCGCCCCAATGACATGGAAGATGTCCCGGTCTACGGAAACTCTCCCCGGGTAAAACTGGTGAATACCAAAGCCTCCTGGCAGGAAATCGAAATCCGGGTGCATACGCTCGAAGAAATCGACATCCCCGGCTTTTGGACGTTCCTCGACGACGCGATCGCGAGCTTCCAGAACAAGATGGAACGCAAGGAACTCCGAATCGATGGTGAAACCCCGTGGGCGAAACTCGGCCAAAAATGGCATTTCATGCGGAAGGGATTCACTCCCGGCAAAAAAATCAGCTGGGACATGGAAGTGCTCGAGCGGCTGCACGAAGTGATCCAACAGGTCGCCCCCAACAGCCAGTTCCTGTGGAACAACAAACAGGTCGTGCACGTCTATCTGCCAGAACAAAAGGAACCCTGGGCGAGCATTCAGACCAAGAAGCCCGACGGCGTCTGGTTGCAACTGTCCGGCCCCAAAGATGGCGTGACCGTCGGACGCGTTGCCGACCTGGCTGACGCACCAACGGTGACCAGCCAGGACAAATTGGATATCGTGCGGATGCGATTGAACGATGTCGAGCAGGTCGAAAACGACGAGCTAAAGGAGTTTTTGGTCGAACACGCAAAAGAAGTCGCCAAAGAAGGGTAGGGCGCGAGGACAGGGTGCCAGTCGTCGCCGTTGGAAACCGGAATAATCCGCCCCAGCGTTTCCCAAAACGACCCGTACTCCCAGTCGAACGCACCAAAGCCCAGCACGTAGCAATCGCGGCCTGAAAACGAAAAACTAAAAACTGAAAATCGAAGACTGCTCCCCATGTCAAATGCAATCGTCTCCCAAGTCCCCAAGAACCTGTTATTCCGCTATCGGTTGAACTGTCACCGATTGGAATCCCAACCAACAGGTTGTTTTGAGCTACCTGCTTCTTATGAGCTCCCCCACTTGAGCCAATTTGAAGGGCAGGCGAAATTTGCGGACGTGCGGATGGGCTGGCATGAGGAGGGCTTATATGTCACCGTCACCGTGATGGGGAAAAAACAAAGCCTATGGTGCCGCGAATCACAGCTGATGGAAAGTGATGGAATTCAGCTATGGATTGACACGCGCGACACGCACAATGTCCATCGCGCCACCAAATTCTGCCACTGGATGATGATGATGCCCACCGGCGGAGGTGGCAGTAAGGACAAGCCGGTTACCAGCGTTTTGAAAATCAATCGCAGCCGCGAAGATTCTCCGACGATCAATCGCTTTAAGGTTGAGATTGCGAGCAAGGTGACGGCCGACGGTTATCACCTGTCTGCTTTCTTGCCGGGGCGCGGTCTTCACGGCTGGGACACCGTTGATCATCGCCATCTCGGATTTAATTATGCCATCGTCGATCGTGAACTGGGCTGGCAGACGCTGGCGATCGGCCCAGAGCTGCCAATCGCCGAGGATCCTAGCCTGTGGCAGTCCTTAAAACTGATTGATTAAACCTGCTCGTCGGTCAAAGGCAGTTCGCAATCGGCCGGAAACTGTCCTCTGGGCCAGCGGTTTTCGCTGTTGAAATTCGCCTCCCAGAAACAGCGGACACCAGACGACCGTTATTCGCCATTAGCGAGCGGTTCAGTTTGCTTAGCAAAAGCCCCAAAAATCTGTGTTTTTGCCTGCGATTATCGGTTGCGGCTTGTTGACATCGCTACCGCTTCGGCCTAATTTAGCTGGCAATTCTGGAATTACACCCTTGGCTGATCTCATGAGAAGGAGACCCACACGATGAACCGTTTAGTACTTTCTTTGTTGGTTGCAGGAACGTTCCTGTTGGCTGACAACGCCGACGCTGGAATTTTTAATTGTTGCAAGAAAAAGACTGCCTGTTGCAATCCTTGCCCGCCTCCAGCACCTTGCTGCAAGCCTTGCTGCCCACCTCCTCGACGCGTCTCCCGACGCGCCTGCTGCCCAGCTCCAGCACCTGTTTGCTGCCCAGCTCCAGCTCCCGTTTGCTGCCCAGCTCCAGCTCCCGTTTGCTGCCCAGCTCCAGCTCCCGTTTGCTGCCCAGCTCCAGCACCTCAGTTTGCTGCCCAGCTCCAGCACCTGTTTGCTGCAAGCCAGCTTGCCCGCCCACTTGCTGCGATCCTTGCTGCAAGCCCAAGCGGACCTGCAAGCTGATTGAAAGACTGCGATCACGACGTTGCTGCTGCAACTAGTGTTTGCGATTTGTCGCAAGACAAACCGAAATTGAAAAAAGCCGAGTCCAGCCGCGGACTCGGCTTTTTTTCGCGCAAAGCTGTTGCTTAGCCGCGCTGACTTAGAATCACGTGAAGAATAAATTCGCGTTTTGCGTCGCAAAATTTTGCTCATCTCTCCCCGAAAATTCGGACGAAAACGAATCGACACTTGATCCAACTTGCGCCGAATTTTTGGGGAGAGGGACTCACGGAGAGCGGAAATCCGGTGTCAATAAAACGGGTTTCAATTGAACAACAAGTTGAGCGAGAAACGCAAAACGCGGAATCAGCATTCTTTGCTCTGCTTGTGAATTCGTAGAAAGTTGGATTCGAGTAGATCGTAGGCGCGTTCCAATTCACGAGGGGAGGGTGAGCAAGTCGTCGGTTGACAAATATCGAAGTTATTTCTCACGCGTTTCTCAGGCCCACTCGTTCATTCGGCGGGAATGTTGTGCCCCAGCTTGTCTCGTTTGGTCGCCAGATATCGCTCGTTGTGTTCGTTATGTGGCGGCAGGATTGGGACTTGATCGACAACTTCCAGGTCGAATCCACGCAGATTGAAGGCAGCCGTTTTCTTGGGGTTGTTGGTCAATAAACGAATTTTCTTCAGCCCGAGATCTTTCAGGATCTGAATCCCAACGCCGTAATCGCGCATGTCAGCTTTGTGACCGAGCGCATGGTTGGCTTCGACCGTGTCCATTCCCTGGTCCTGTAACGCATATGCTTTGATTTTTTCGGCCAGCCCAATTCCTCGACCTTCCTGGGGAAGATAGACCAACACACCATGCCCCTCTTCGGCAATCATTTTTAATGCAAAATGGAGTTGGTCGCCGCAATCACAACGTAGCGAATCGACCAGGTCGCCGGTAAAGCAACTGCTGTGCATCCTGACCAAAGGAGGCTGGTGCTGGTTGGCGGGATCCCCCATCACCAGGGCGACAGGCTCCTGGGTTTCGTACTGGACGCTGTAAGCGACAATCTGAAACTCGCCGTACTTGGTTGGCAGTTTTGCGATCGCTTCCTGGGAAACAAGTTTTTCACTGACACGACGATAGGCAATCAGGTCTTCAATTGTAATGATGCATAGGCCGTTGGCTTCCGCGATTTCGACCAACCGATCCCGCGTCGCTCGACCCCCGTCTTTGTCGAGGACCTCGCAGAGCACGCCCGCAGGTGCCAAGCCCGCCATCCGCGCCAGATCGACGCTCGCCTCGGTATGGCCCGCACGCCGCAAGACGCCGCCCTCCTTGGCCAACAACAGATGGACGTGGCCGGGACGCTGAAAATCGTCCGGCTTGCTTTTCGGATCCGCGATCGCCCTGACACAAGTCGCCCGCTCTTGGGCCGTAATACCGGTTTTCGCTGATTTATGATCCAGCGGTGTCAAGAACGCGGTTTTGTTGTTGGAATTATTGTCTTGATTGTCGACCAATGGCATCAGTTTCAATCGCTGAGCTGTGTCCGGCAAAATGGGCATGCAGAAATCACCCCGACCACTCATGATCAGATTGATTGTTTCCGGCGTTGCCAGTTCGGCAGCCGCGATAAAATCGCCTTCGTTTTCGCGGTCTTCATCGTCCAGAACAATGACGACTTCTCCCCGACGAATCGCTTCGACGGCGTCAGGGATCGTGGAGAACCGGTGAGGCATGATTGTTTTCCTGATGGTATCAAAAGTGGTTCCAGAGCCGTTTCAAGACCCCGAATTCGACACTCCCATTCTAGAAGCATCTTCCAATGGCGATAGGACAAATCGTTAACCGAATAACGAATCTGGCGGTTCACCGCGTTAACCCGTGATTTTGGCGAGCGATGTTGACCCCTCACGACATTGGCAGATAATGCAGCGATGGGACATTCTGTTAAATACCTGCGATTGATCGCAATTTACCTGCTAACGGCGTTGGGCTGGATCCCGGTCACCACCGGCCAAGTCGCTTTCATTTCGGCTCAGGACAGCAGTCCCCAGCGGATAGAACGCCGTGCGGTGGAGTTCATCCCCGACCACCAGGCCACGCTGGAGTTTGAGAAATTCGGTGCCATTACGTACCGGCAAATCGACGGCGAGTCGCTCAATTGCGATGTTTATGTTCCCGCCGGCGAAGGTCCTTTTCCTGCGGTCCTTGCGATCCACGGTGGGGCTTGGCGAAATGGCTCAAAATTGACCATGCTCCGTCATGCCTGGCGGTTGGCCCAGTCAGGCTACGTCGTGATGGCGATCAATTACCGTCATGCACCGGAAAATCCATTTCCTGCCCAGATTCACGATTGCAAGTACGCGGTTCGCTGGATGCGAGCCAATGCGAAGCAGTACAAGATTGACGGCGATCGAATCGCGGCTTTCGGTTATTCCGCCGGCGGGCATCTGGCAGCCATGTTGGGTACGACCGACAAAAACGATGGGCTGGAACCCGTCGGCCCGGACTGCGCTGGAGCAATACAGCTCACGCGTCGGGGCAGTCATCGCCGGTGGTGCTCCCTGCGAATTTGACTGGATTAAAGACGATGCGAAGACGCTCGTTTACTGGTTGGGAGCCAGGAAATGTGACGACCCCGAGATCTACCAAAAAGCTTCACCGCTGACTTACGTTTCGCCCGATGATCCGCCGTTTTACTTTTACCATGGGGAATTTGACGCGGTTGTCCCCAAACAAACGTCCTGTAAACTGCACGATCGACTGGTTGAATGCGATGTGGACAGCCGACACGATGTGGCGTTAAACCTCGGCCATGTTTTGACGTTTAGCGATCTGAGCTGGATGACGAGGGCGATTCGATTTCTCGACATCCACCTGAAGCGTGAACCCGATCTGGAACCCTCATCGTTGTCCGATGAACCGGGCGACTAAATGGGTTTGCGAACCAGTTCGCCCCGCTCCGATTTCGAATTTCCACGCCGAGGGATCTCGTCGAACCGAGAAAACTCGTCTACCCCAGGGATACCCCCATGCCGATCTTGGACCGGGAAGAGTACATCGAACAGGCCTACCTGTTTCACGGCCTGAACCATCGCCTTAATTCATCGGACCCGGTCCAGGACGTCATGCGTCACGCCCGGGATGAAATCCTGGCGACCACCAAACTACCGATGGCGATCGATTTCCTGTTGGCGGAATTGAACCATGTCGGCACGATGGCAACGGCCATGAAAAAGTTGTCGCATTATTTTTCGCCGTTTCAGACCTACCTGATTGGGGCCGCCGAAGATGAACGAGGTCGGTTCGATATGAATCAGGCACTGTCGATCCTCGAACACGAGGCCCGCTTCCGGGCCGACAATTCGGATCCGGCGTCCATGTTCTTTTTTCAGTTCGAGGTGTTATGCCGAAATCGGTTGGATTACGACTACGGCCTGCAAGCGATGGCTGCGGACCCGGTTTACGATCCGCCCTGGCAGAGCTGGATTCTCTCGGTCCGTCACCGGATCGGAATGGTTGATCTTCCCGACCTGGTCTACGTGCAAAGTGAATACTACGTGATGCGGGAGAAAGCTGCTGGCCATGCAGTGCCCGAATCTTCAACGATTCTGTTTGGCGAAAAAGAGGGCCGAATCGCGCTCGCCAATCGACGCAAGGAGCCGCTGTATCTGTTTTCCGCGCCTCCAGCGACAACTTGGCTACCCCGCTGTGCCGCAACCCAAGGGTCCGGACCCGGTCGCGGAACTGTTACCCAAAGTGCAACGAACATTGGAACGGCTGGAAGTCCGCATTAAGCTACTGGAAGACGAACAACGTGAACGCGGGATCGATCTGACCCAATTCTACGGCAAGGGCGGGCCCGGGAAGGATCTTTAAAGCAGCCGGTCAAGCCAACAGTTGATCGACGTCCGCGGCTTTTCTGACCAACAGTCCCATCAATTCGGCCACGGATATTTGATCCAGTGAATCCGCATCGGAAAATGCGTTCAGAATCGACGCCGACTGATCGGTATCAAACAGCTTGTTGAGGCTGTTTTTGAATTTTGCCTCCAACAGGGGAATGCCTTCCTCGCGGCGATTACGATGGCCAACCGGGATACTGGATTTCGACCCGTTCGGTGCTGGAACCATCGTTGAAAAAGACCTGGATGCTGTTTCCGATCGCACGTTTTTCCAGATCATAGTAGGCCTCGGTGAAAGCCGGGTTTTCTTTGACCACCATTTTTTCACGGACGGCGTCGATTCGCGGATCAGCGGCCACGGCGTCGGTGTAATGGTCGGCGTTCAATTCGCCGAAAATCAAACCGATCGCGGCCATGTACTGCAGGCAGTGATCGCGGTCGGCAAAATTGTTCAACGGCCCGGTTTTGTCGATGATTCGGACCCCCGGTTCCTGGGTCTCCATTTCAATTCGCTCAATCTGTTCGAGCCGGTCTTTTACCGCGGGGTGCAGCTGGATCGCACATTCAACGGCGGTTTGTGCGTGGAATTCGGCGGGAAATGAAATCTTGAACAAGACGTTTTCCATCACGTAGCTCGACAGCGGTCGCGCCAGCGTGATTGGTTTTCCCTCGAACAAAACGTCGGAAAAACCCCATTTGGGAGCCGACAAAGCGGTGGGATAACCCATCTCGCCCGCCAAAGCGATTAACCCGAGTCGCACCGCACGACTGGTCGCATCTCCGGCTGCCCAACTCTTGCGCGAACCCGTGTTGGGTGCGTGGCGGTAGGTTCGCAGCGCTCCTCCGTCGATCCAGGCATTAGAAACCGCATTGATCGTCTGGTCGTACGTACAACCCAACATTTTGCTGGTGACCGCCGTACTGGCGACACGAACCAGCAGCACATGGTCGAGCCCGACACGATTGAAGGAATTCTCCAGAGCCAAAATGCCCTGAATCTCGTGGGCTTTGATCATCGCCGTAAGGACGTCATGGACCGTCAGACTGTCGCCTTTGACTCGATTTTGATAATCGGCAACCGCCAGGATCGCCCCGAGGTTATCCGAGGGATGCCCCCATTCGGCGGCCAGCCACGTGTCATTGAAATCGAGCCAGCGAACAATCGCCCCAATATCAAATGCGGCTTTAACGGGATCAAGTTCCAACGGCGTACCGGGAACCCGACAGCCGCCTGGCAGCGTTGCCCCTGGGACAATCGGACCAAGCATTTTTCGGCATTGCGGGTAGGCCAACGCCAAAAATCCACAACCCAAACTGTCCATCAGGCAGTATCGGGCAGTGTCATACGCCAATTGGCTTTCGATTTCTTGGTGATGAACGTAATCGGCGATGTCGACAAACAGGGAGTCCATGAATTCGGGTTCCGGATTTGAGTGAATGGAATTTGACCCTATTCTGGATCAGATTCGGGATTTTTCCAAGCACGGGTGGCCGGGTCGCCAACACTCCTGCCTAGCCCGATTCCTGGGGAAACATCGCAAACGTGAACATGTGACCGGCTTGGTCCCGGATTCCGATTTCCTGGCTCCCATAAAACGTGGTCCGCCGAGCCATCACGATCTCCTGGCCAGCGATTGCCTGCTCGACAGCGTCGAGATCATCGACTTTCAGGTAGATCGCCGCTTTCTGGCCACGCAGTGCTTGGGCAATCTTCGGATCCTCCTGCTCAATGCTGTCAATCGTCTGGTACATGATCTCGATACCGTCCCGGCCCAGCATCACGAAACCAATCCGATCGTTGTGAGGGACTTCTGCGAGGTTCGTGAAACCGAGATCGTCGACCCAGAGCGACAACAGCGGCTCAATTTCTTCGACCGGCAGCACGGGACATAAGCTCAGGAATTTCATGCCGTCACCATCTGTTTAATAGCTTGATTATTGATTGATTAATTTCGCCCGCCCTGGCGAACCCTCGACGTCGATCAGTTTGACTCGCAGTGAGTCGCGGTTTTTCACGTTGTTGATCTGAACATGAAAACGGTGAATGCCGACCGGCAGATCAACAACGATTTGCTTCGCCCGTAAATTATCTTTCATCTCGTTTCGGGTAATCCGCAGTCCGTTAGGATCGTCGATTTCCAGCCCAACCAACCCTGGAGAGGTAACCTCGATTTCCATGGTTGCCACATTACCTGTCATTTCAGCGACTGGCAGCGACCCATCGACGCGAGAGAAGATTGCCGAGCCATCCTGCATTAACCAGCGACGATTAAATCGCGTCGCCGGAACCTTGTAGGGTCCGTCTTTTCCTAACGCCGACAGGAATGCCACCAGGTCAACAAATTCGTCTCGCCCAATTTCTTTCATCAGATCGGCTGGCATCAACGAAGTATTGTTGATCTTGCGGCCTTCCACGTCGGCCGTGTCCACGATGATTTCACGATTATCGACGTCCCGCAGCACAACTTGCCGATCCGTTTCGCTGATCAGTTTGCCCGAAAACTGCAGACCGTCCACGGTCACGAGGGTCGTTGTATGGTAGCCTTCCTTGATTTTTGCGTTGGGATTGAGCATGGACTCGATGATGTAGTCGACTGGAGAACTGGCCCCTAAAGAAACCATGTCTGGCCCGACCAACCCACCTGCCCCGCCGATAGCATGGCACTTGATACAACTCAGATCCGCACGGCGGTAGATCTGTTCCCCGGCCGCCGGATTGCCAATCTGAGCGATGGTTTCGACCAGGTCCTTGATCTCCTCCGCAGTGAATTCCAATTTCATTTTTGACAGCCTGCCAGCTTTTTCAAACGCGGCAGCCAATGACTTTCCTGGCTCACCGGCCGAAGAGGCCCGGCGCAATCCAATTCGGGCAATCGAAGATTTGAGCTGAACCTGTTCGATCGCCTCGGCGAGTTGTTGAGCTCCTTGCTTGCGTCGGACAAATGCGTCCACAATTTGGTTGGCGACCGATTCGGCTTCCGCCGCAACTGTGTTGGCGGAAAGAAATTCCGCCGCCAGTCGAGCCGCTTGCTGCTGGTCGATATCGGCCATTGCGACGATTCCGGCGAGCCGTACCGAGTCAAGTTTCGAATTTAACAGCGCGTCACGCACGGCGTTGGTATCACCAAACTCCGCCAGTCCACGAATGGCCGCAAGCTGGAACGGCTCGGGACTATCAGCTTGGGTTAACTGGTCGGTGAGCAGCGATTTGAGCGGCTGGACTTTCCAACGTCCAATCAACTCACCCAGCAGAGGCGAAAATGGGAGTTCTCCCAACTTGGCCAAGTCAAAACCTTCCGGCCGGCCCCGACGGCGTCGCGAAGACTGACGCAGTGCCTCCAGTACCGAATTTTGCATTTGCGGGTTTTCAAATCCAAGCTGCAGCAGTCTTCCCAACTGCTTTGGCCCCCCAAGCTCCGCGATTTGCTGGATAACTTTCGAAGGCTGATCGCCTTCGAGGTCATTTGATTCAAGGATTCGAAATAAAGGATCCACCGATGCCGAATCACCAATTGCCCGCAACGCGAACAGCAATTTGGAAACATCGCCCTGGAAATCGAGTCCCCCCGCAACAACCTGAGGCAGCCACTTGGGCCGCAGCGAAATCATCGTCTGGACCAGCGCGAAATCGAGGTACTGATCCATCGGCTGATCAAGCACAAGCATCGCCAATTCGGCAGCTTTGGCTGAATCGGCCATTCTGGCGGCGTGGATCGTTTCCAGGCGAACCTGTGGATGCGCATCATTGATCAACGGTTCGATCCGGCTGACGATTTCGTCGGCGGACTGGCGGGAAAGCACTCGTACCGCGGCGGCGCGAATTCGGTGATCGGATGACTTGAGAACTTCATCCAGAATCTCTCCATCAAACGTCTGGAGCGCATCCAACGTCCAAAGCGTTTCCAAATCTGCTCGACCCGCGTCCTGCTGCAGATCGTGCGTAGCTTTCCAGTTTTTGGCAGCCGCGATGCTCTTCGCGATCGCGATAGCGCAATTGCAAGCGAGCCTGTTCACGAATCCACTTTTGATCGGTGGAATGAATCAGGTCGACAAGATCCGTTTCTGTGAGCGTCCCCAAGTTCGGCAAGGTTGCCAATGGTCGGTTTTTGAAGGTGACTCTCCAAATCCGGCCGTGTTTGTAATCGCGGCGCGAATCCCGAAAGTCCACTTCGCCATGATTAATGATCGGGTTGTACCAATCGGCGACGAACAGCGAACCGTCGGGAGCCATTTTGACATCGACCGGACGAAACGCTCGGTGCTTGGAAGTCAACAAATCGGGTAGCTGTGCGCGAGACGTAGCCCGATGCCTGTTCGGATAATTGAAAACGATTGATGCGGTTGCCGCGGAAATCGTTCGTGATCAAGGTGTGTTGCCAATCATCGGGAAAATTGGGTCCATCAATAATTTCCAGCCCACAGAGTTTGGGCTGACCTGGATTCATCCCGCGAAGCACCTTCGAAAAACCGACCGCCGAGACGTAGGCCAAATCCGGGAAGGCATAATTGATGCCGTCGCCGCCGGCTCCGTCGGTGGCAAAGCTTTGGCCATAGTCATCGAAGATATGCCCCCACGGATTCACCAGCCCCCGCATGCCGACCTCGGCAAGTCCCGTTTCCGGTTCGAATCGCCAGATTCCGGAGCCCAACAGCTGTTTGATTCCTGATGGTGTCTCCAGGTGGGTATGGATGTAGATCGATTGGTTGAAGTACATCGCGCCATCCGGTCCCCACCGCAGCGTATGGACAATGTGGTGCGTGTCCTCGGTGCCGAATCCAGCCAGCACAACGCGACGCGAATCGCTTTTCCCATCGCCGTCGGTATCGGTCAGATGCAATATCTCCGTCGAGTTGGCAACATAAGCGCCTCCCTGGCCGTCGGGCAGGACGGCAGTTGGAATCAACAGATCGTCCGCGAACACGGTCTGCCGGTCGGCTTTGCCATCGCCGTCGGAGTCTTCCAACACAACGATCTGGTCGGTCGGTTTGGCGCCAGGTTTGATCTGCGGATAGATCGGACTGGTCGCGACCCACAAACGCCCACGGTGATCAAAATTCATGTGAATTGGATTGGCGACCATTGGTTCGGACGCGAACAGGTCGATCTCGATTCCGTCGGTCAACGAAAATTCGGCTTGCTCTTCAGCAGGTGTCGCGGCGACGAAAGACAGCGCGATCGGTTCGGGATCGGGGACAGGAGGCGGCAGGGGTTGATCATTGACCCAAGCTGCGATTCGTGCCTCGGCGATATTGATCAACGCATCAAATTGTTGAATCTCGGGCGCATTTTGCCCCTGTTCGTGCTTTCGAAATCCACGCAGGTACGTTTCGTTCTGTGGACGATAACGATGAAAGTAAAGTTCGTTTTTGTCACGAATCAATTCTCGCAAGCGATCGAACTTGACATTGGCCGCTTGATCGCGTTGCGGGGCTTCGATTTGAAGCTGATCCAAAATAACTTCGCCCGCCGCGCGATATCCCAGTTCGTTGTAGCGAATGGAATCAGAGGTAAATTTCAGACGACCATCGTCTGGAAGTTGCAGTTTGAACTCGTTAAACAGGTCGACGAAGACCAGCGATTCGCGTTTGGCCAGCTCCTTCAGTTGCTCGGAAGCCATCGCCCGCTGCTGGTTGAGCCAACGGATTTCCTGCTCGATGACAGACTGAGACTCTGCCGGCGGCGAAGAAACGATGACAATTCGTTCGGTTAATGGTTTGATTTGTTGATACAGCTGGGAAAACTGCTCGCTGAATTCTGCGGCTTCCTGGTTGCAGGTGTAAGCCAAGATTAGAACCGTCGGCTGAAGCCGGTTTAATTCCTCCATTAACCGCCTCATTCCCTCGGGTTGCCCACCAAAATACCCCCGGGCCACGGCATTCGGCGAATCGCCGGCCCAACCGAGATTTCGGAATTCAATTCGGCGCTTGGGCCAGCGGGCGGTAAGCTCGGCTTCCAGGAAATTATGCTTGATGGATTGTTCCACAAACTCGGAACCCAGGATGACCACCCGATCCCCGTCCATGAATTGGAAAGATTGCGCCTCGAGGGAGGGATGGGCCAAAAGGACCGCAAAGCCAACCAAGCTGGCGAGAATGACGCTATTTCGCATACGAATCATGATTTTCCCTGGAACAAATATCTGGATCGACACCTATGATAACGGCTTAGCACCCTGTCGGTGCGCTGGTTGATTCTGTTATCTTTTTGGTTTGGATTCGCCGAACCTGGACCCACCCATGGCTACTTTAAAAAAGACAATTGAGGAATACGGCCTGGAAGTGCCTGAACCGGCGCTCACACCGTTGAAGCACTATTGTCAGATTGTCTGGGAGATCAACAAGTCCATCAACTTGACACGTCATACCAGCTACGAAAAATTTGTTACGCGAGACCTGCTCGATTCCATCCAACTGTCCAAGCTGATTCCCGAAGGCAAGGACGTCCTGGATATCGGCTCCGGCGGCGGCGTTCCAGGCATGGTTTTGGCCATTCTGAGGCCCGATTTAAATGTCACGCTGACCGAATCGGTCGGCAAAAAGGCCTCAGCGCTTGGACAGATTGCCGAGGGGCTGGAACTGGAAATCGAAATCTACCAATGTCGGGCCGAGGATTTGCTGAACGATTTCCGATTTGATTACTCGATCGCCCGGGCGGTCGGACCGCTCAAGAAACTCGCAACTTGGCTGGAAGGAAACTGGATTTCCGTGGGACGGCTGCTGGCGCTCAAGGGACCGAAATGGGTCGAAGAAAAAGCAGAGGCTGACCAGGCAGGGTTACTCAAACAGGTCGATTTGCGCAAGGTCGCCGAATACGACGTCCCCGGAGTGGATTGGAAAAGCGTGATCCTGCAACTCAAGGCAAGCTGATCGGCAGGTGGTTTCAACATTCCGGTCGCCCATCCCTATTTTGCGTTTGAGCTTCCCGCTCACGTGTCCCGCCAAGCGAGCGTTACGCGTGTCAGACGAAATCGGAAAACGGCAGGGAATCGAAGCCATTTCGAATGACCGACCGTTAATGGAGTGACCGGCAGTTAGCCCAGTCACGGGCAGTGAGACGACAAGCAAATGTTGCGCCAGATTTCGTCTTACTGTTTGAATCTTTTTCCGAACTTCGCTGCAAAAATATTCCTGGCCTGTTTTTCGTTTTTCGACGTAGACGCCAGAATCCAGTTTGCGTATATATCCCAGCCACGAAACGAATCGGAGCGACCGTCAACAAAAACTGACGATCCCTTGATTTTTGCAAACTTCGTGCGAGTATAGAGCAGCGTCATGCCGATTGATAAAGTAAGCTTTGGCTGATCTTTTGCGGCACGATCGCGAATGAACAGTTAACGAACAGGTTTGAGTCCGGTTTGCTTTGCAATGGATCCAGACCAGATGAAATGCACGATACCTCCGACTACATAAACGGCAGAGGGACCATTTTTAGGGTAGGCCAAGGTCATCAAGTGGCTAGTGCTTAGCACGTCCGACTTTCGCCTGTCTCCCAGCGACTCCCATCGCTGATTATCTGTCGGAGTATCTCATACGGCCGCAAGCCCTCGGGCTTGCGGCTTTTTTCATGCGCGATGGCTTGCCACGACGCCGCTCGCCTCCCAATTCTCAACTTGCCCAATTCTGGGTCGGTCATCAGGCAAGCTACCGTCACCGCGGACCGCACCGGATCTAACCAAATTTGTCGTAAGCCTGCTTGTGCCCAATTCGCTTGGCCTTGATCAGGCCATGGGCCAACGGTTCGCCAAGCGGGTCGATATAGACTCGTCCACCGGCAGTGATCTCCTGATTCACATTCAGGACATGAATATTAAAGATAAAGGCCGTTTCGGAAGTGGCCTTGAACCAGTGGATATTGTCCTTGTGATCGGAAACGGTCGAATATTGCCCAACGGAAAACTGATCGTCAATGGTCGGCCGGATGATCATAAAATCATCCCCATCCTCAACGCGATCGTAGTGACGACCGTGACATTCGCCCTGCAACATCAGGAACGCAGTCGCCATGTTGTTATGTCCGTGAGGCGCCACCGACCGGCCTTTCTTCAAACCGAAAATTTGATGACCGAAAACCAGCTTGGTTGGCAGTCCTTCGACTTCGGGAAACCGCTGGCGAATGCTCCGTTCGCCTTTCTCTTTGAATTCGATCTCACGTGAGATTTTTTCAAAATCAACGAACTTCAGCAACTCGTCGAGCTTGACTTGGGACATCAGTTGCTCGACTTGCTGCTGCCACTCGACCTGCGTCAGTTTGCGATTCTTCACGTCCTGACAATACGAATTTAGTTCAGCCAGCCATTTCTCGGCAAGCGGTTTGATTGGCTCGGCGAATGCATCGTGTGTGAACAACGACTCGAGCAACGAAAACGTCAGCAGGGACCCCAGCGTCCCCTGCGTGAAACTGCGTCGGCTAATGTTCGACATCACGAACTCCTTGAATCGGGTTGAGTTTGGAATTGAAGGACCGCGGGAAGAATGACTTTAGATTTTGCGTCGCAAAATTTTGCTCCTCACCCCCAACGCTCTCTCCTCGTGAATTCGGAGAACCCTGGATTCGAATCGTTCGTGGGAGTGTCCGAATTCGCGAGGTGAGAGGGGAGCAGAAAGTATTTTGAGAACGACCGAAATCATTTGTCACCCGAGGCTTATTTGGACTGCGCCGCTTTTGACAGTATACCCCGTTTCCGCCAGGCTTGTCCCGTTCGGAGGCGACAACTGGCTGGCTACCGGCACAAACGAAGACCCCTCCACTTGCGCGAAGCGATTCACGACCAACGTGGAAGGGCGGTGAGAAGATATCTTGTAGCTGGTCAATTGCGTTGCCGCCGGGATCCGAGCGCATTGCCGGAACTGCGGTCACGGCACTTGGTTGGCTGGACCGGCAAGGTGTGTTTTACCCGGCAGCTTCGTTGGCGCTGGTTCGGTGTTGCCGGTGACCTTGTTGCCGGCCTACTTCTCGGCAGACTTCTCGGCCTACTTCTCGGCATTGCCGGAACTGCGGTCACGGCACTTGGTTGGCTGGACCGGAAAGGTGTGTTTTGCCCGGCAGCTTCGTTGGCGCTGGTTCGGTGTTGCCGGTGACCTTGTTGCCGGCCTACTTCTCGGCAGACTTCTCGGCCTATTCTCGGCATTGCCGGAACTGCGGTCACGGCACTTGGTTGGCTGGACCGGAAAGGTGTGTTTTCCCGGCAGCTTCGTTGGCGCTGGTTCGGTGTTGCCGGTGACCTTGTTGCCGGCCTACTTCTCGGCAGACTTCTCGGCATTGCCGGAACTGCGGTCACGGCACTTGGTTGGCTGGACCGGCAAGGTGTGTTTTACCCGGCAGCGTCGTTGGCGCTGTTATGGTTTTGCCGGTGACCTTGTTGCCGGCCTACTTCTCGGCAGACTTCTCGGCAAAATTCTCGGACTACTTCTCGGCAAACTTCTTGGACTGTTTCTCGGACTTCTTCTCAGCTAACTACGGATTTCCAGCTTTCTTTTTCTTCCTGGCTTGTTCTGCGCCATTGGGTGGAAAGTCCTGATTGGCAGCCAACTCTTCACTGGTGGGTGTCGCGGATTCGATTCCGGATTCCGGGACGTCTCCGTGAGCCGTCCAGACGATCGCATTCAAAACGATTTTTCGAAAGTCGTCGTTCTGCCAGTTGTTGTGAAAGTGACCACCGGTAAAACCGAACCCACGCCCCTTGCCATCGCCGCGCACAAATGCCCAGGCCAGATGTTGAGCCTGTTTGTCTTCCAACACGGCTTTGCGAACGTCCGGGTTGCCACTGTGAGGTCCGTCGGGACGCTTCAACGTTTCTTCCGGCGGAAGGGCGGTCAACACGGGTGTGACGCGAGTCATGTTGGGCGAGAATCGCATGTGATAGTACCATTCGTCGTTGACCTCGAACGGCTGGACGCCCTGGGTGACCGGGTGTTCGGGAATCGAATCGAATTTGGCGACCCAGTGTGGATTGACCGACCAATTGGGCTCAAAGTACCCACCGATCCACTGCAAGAATCGTTGCCCTGAAGGACCCTTGGGGACTTCTACGCCGTAATGAATACAGACCAATCCGATTCCCTCGCGCATGATCTCATCGAATGCTTCTCCGTTGTGATGCAAATAGTGCCGACCGCCACCATCACAATACGAAACCACGGTATCGGCGTTATCGAGCGCTGTGGGATCGGAGGGCCAGCCATTTTTATAGACCGTGGTGATCACCGGCACGCCCTGCTCTTTGGCCGCCGTGTCCAGGCATTTAGCCAACAACAGACAACCGGCATTGTGTTCGTGAGCGCCGTACCCATGGCTTGGCGTCCCCGCAATGAACACGACTTTTTTGGTTCCATTTTCCAGCGGCAGGCGTTTGAGCAGGATGTCCTTAAATTCAATTTTCATGGGCGGCCCGACGTGGATTTGCAGACCCACCAGACCCTTGGCCTTGAATTGATCCGCGTCTTCATCGATCAAGTCGGCGGTTGTCTTGCCGTTGATCTTGACGGAGATGTGTTTGCCTTGTGCCTGAATCTCCATTTCGTTCCACTCGTTCAAGTCCATCGCTTCGAGCAGTTCGGTCGGATCGTCGACGTTTTTCACGTCTTTGTCTTTGGGCCCGCGAATCGTCACCGATTGGCCGCGCTGGCAAAGGATACCCCGACCGGTTTTTTCGGAATAGATAATCCCGGCATATTTTCCACTCTTATCGATGTCAGCCTGGTAACCACTGAGCGCACCATCTTCCAATTCGGTGCTACGAATCTGCACGCCACTGTTGGCTCGCGGCGTGCCCGAAATGCGAAATTTCAGTTTCAGTACAAAGTCATCGACTTCGCCCTGATCCCAAACCAGGAACCGGTTGCTCTTGAGCGTAATCTCATCGGTTGTCTGGCCGACAATCGCTCCATCCTCGACACGCCAAAGCTGCTCATCGCCCTTCCAACCGTCGAGTGATTTTCCGTCAAAGATCGGCTTGAAGCCGTCTTCCTGGGCCAACACAGCATTGAATGATGAAACGATGCCAAAAAGAAACACCACACAGCAGATTGAACGCATGATTTTAGTTCCGAATGATCGAAGGGAAAAACGGACGGATCAATGACAGGGCGGGTGAGTTCCGATCCTGACTTGTGACCCGTCCAATTGTGAATTCATTGTCCTGTCATGAACAACATTTTATACCAAAATAGACCGGGATGTTCGTATTTTAACGCTGCCGGCCACCCGTTCGCTTTTCAAAACGGACGATAATTTTCAGCAATTCAATTGCCGGTTTCCTCCCACCAGCCCTGCTTCGGCTGGTAATCAGATTCCAGCAATTCCGCATGTTGACGTTCGAGATTCGGGAGGTCTTTTTCGCGGATGCGAATCTGTTGTTGGGCGAACGCCGCTTCATCAAAACTTTCATTCTCGGTCGGCATCCTGGCCTCGGTTTCTTGCAGCCACCGATCCAGTTCGGTTTTCATTTTTCCAACTCGCTCAGGAAAGCGTGCTGCCACGTCATTTTGCTCGCCGATATCCTGTTGGACGTTGTACAATTCCAGCGACTGGTCTTCGTGATACCAGATCAGTTTCCAATCCCCGCGCCGGATAATCGACGAAGGATCTCCCCCCTGATTGCTGTAATGGGGATAGTGCCAGAACAAAGAACGCTCCGTCAATCGTTTCGCTTGCTGCGAATCCGTGTTCCCGGTGAGCAGCGGCACCAAACTCATCCCGTCCAAGTGCTGATCGGGCCGAGCTGGCAGTCCACAAATCTCCAGCAGTGTTGGATAAAAATCGGTTCCAATCACCGGAGTATCGCAGGTTCCTGACTGGCCACCGTTCCAGCGAATGTAAAATGGCTCGCGGATTCCACCTTCCCACTGCCGTCCCTTGCCGCCTCGCAACGGCAAATTCGACGTGGCTTTGCCGTCACCAGCCGAAACGCCCCCGTTGTCCGACGTAAAAACGATGACCGTCTGATCCATTAGATTCAACTGGTCCAGTCGCTCCAGGACGATTCCCACCGCATCATCCATGGACTCAATCATCCCGGCATACAGCGGATTGTCCTGAACCTGGCGGACCGGAGAAGTTCGATCGATCAAAAATCGATTTTCCGGCGATTTCATTTTTGCGGCTTTGTCACGGTACTTTTTCCAGAGCGCCTCGGTTGACTGAATCGGTCCGTGGACGGAATAGAAACTGAGATAGGCCAGAAAAGGCTCGTTTTTGTGTGCTTCAATCCAATCGGCCGTTTCGCGTCCCAACCGCAACGGCAACAGTTCGCCTTTGGGTCCACTTTCCATTTTGGGATTACTGTAGGGCGAAAAATATCCGCCCGGTGGTGACCCCCGATGGTGGCCGCCAACATTAAACTCAAAACCATGGTCCTCAGGGAAGGAACCCTCACCGCCGAGATGCCATTTGCCTGCAAAGAATGTTCGATAACCGGCCTCACGAAACGCTTCCGCCAACGTCGTTTCGGCCGGGTCGAGCTGATGTTCGTAGATCGCCGGCAACAGCTTCGTATTTCGTTTCCAGCCGGCTCCCATGCCAGCCCCGATCCATTCAGTAATCTTCAAACGGGCGGGATATTTTCCCGTCATGATGCTGGCCCGCGACGGACTGCAGACCTGGCACGTTGCATAGCCTTTGGTGAATTTCATCCCCTCATTGGCGATCCGGTCGATGTGGGGGCTTTCATAAAACGTGCTGCCTTCATTGCTCAAATCCCGCCAACCAAGATCATCTGCGAGAATGAACAGGACATTCGTTTTGGGTTCGTCCGCGACCAATGGATTTGCCGCGAACGCACAAACCAACAGAGCGGCTGAGAAAAATATCTTCACGGTTCGTCATCCAATGGGTTGTAACCTATCAATTCAAATCAGCGCGATTGGCGTAGACTCCGATCCGCCGCCAAAATCCAACAGCGAGGATGGTGTTCCAATCCAATTTTCCGATAGTAATCCGCCGCCGCCGGAGCAGCCAGTAAGATCAATTGGCATTTCGGGCCAAGCTGTTCTTTCGTTTGCTGAATCAGCAGTTTACCAATACCTGTTCGTTGATATCCAGCGGCGACGGCTAAATCGGACAAATAACAGGCGTAGTGGAAATCGGTAATGGACCGGGACACCCCGACTAATTGTTCCCCATCCCAAGCCGTTACTAACAGATTTGCATGCTCCAGCATGCCCGCAATACACGCTTCATCATCGACCGGTCGTCGCTCGGCCAGGCCCGACCGGCGCAGCAGGTCGATGAAGGCCGCCGGGGCAAGCGGCTCGTTGACACGATATTCGATCGAGCTGGTATTCATGAGAGGTGCCTTGAACAACCGGGATCCGGCATGTGGGTATCTTATCGTAATCTGGCCGGCTAAATTGGAAAAGAAACGAATCTGTCCAGCACGGCATTATGAATCAGCGCATCACAATCAATCTCATCCTCCTGTTTCTACTCGCATTTGTGTCGATCCGTTCACCGGAAGTCCGTGCCGCATCCTGGCAGGATCCGAGTCGATTGACGCACGGGCCGATGCTGGGGAACCCCACAGCAACCTCCGTGGAAGTTTGGGCACGGACTTCGGAACCGGACGGATTCACAGTGCGTTTCGGCACGGTGGAAGACCAACTGGATCAAATCAGCAAACCGGGGATTACGCGAATCGAAGATGATAACACCGGAACGTTGACACTGACGGAGCTTCGGCCGGACACGCGGTACCACTACCAAGTCTACATGCACGACCGGCCGCAAGGTTTACCAGGGTCGTTTCACACCCTACCTAACGAGGAAATTTCCCGAAACGAGGAATTCAATCCCAGAGGCTTGTTCAATTTCCGATTCGAGATCGGATCCTGTGCCAATCAAAATCCAATGCACGGCAGCGGACATCGCGTTCGCACGTACGAAAACCTGAATCGCGACTGGGCCGACAAAGTTCACTTTCACATCATGAACGGTGACTGGCTGTATGAAGAATTGCGAGAGTATCCGGTAGAAGCCTGGAGATTGGTCCAGGGCCAGCAGGCACTTCCCCGCAGTGTCGAAGTGATGCCGACCGTCGTCGGGGTCTGGGAGAATTACAAGCTCTACCTGTCTCGAAGTGCTTCGTTGTCTCAATGGCATCGAAATGTTCCGTCGTACTTCACCTTTGATGATCACGAACTGGTCAATGACATCTGGGGAGCCTCGAGTGCAGGCAAACGACATCGACGGACGGTGTTTCGCGACATTGGAACGTACGCCTGGTACAACTACCTGGGTTGGGCCAATCCAGTGGTGCATGACCAGCGAGTCCATTTTGGCAAAGCCAAAATGGTTGCGGGCTCCGATCTGCTGGTCGACGAATCGGTCGATTTCAGAAAACTGCCGCTGGATAAAATGCTGAATCTCCATGTGCACTGGGGAACTCCGCAAGCCGGCGTCAACGACATGCAATACGACAACGACGAGGGGCACAAGAATTCCTACGTCTACGATATCTTGGAAGTGGTTGACGCGCATACGCTGCAGTTGCACATGCCTGCCAAAATCACCGACGAGGTCAGCTACTCGATCGGGCGACGGTCCTATGCCAGTTTTCGAGTTGCAAATTGCGAGTATTTTTTGCTCGATACGCGCGGTGACCGCGACATGCACGACGTCCGGCAACGAGACAAGCCGGGAATTTCGATGATCGGCGCTCCACAGCGTGAGTGGTTATTGAAATCCATGCGGGAAAGTGATGCGGATTTCTTTTTCGTGATTTCGACGGTGCCATTCATGATCCCGCATAGCGGGGCCGGTGGTTTCGAGTCCGACGCGGCCAACAAAGAGGAAGCCTGGACTGCTTTTTTTGATGAACGTGAGGAACTGATCAATGCCTGGGACGAGATCGGCAAAAAGGTGTTTGTGATGACGGGTGATCTGCACAACAGTTTTGCCATCCAGGTCACCGATCATGTCTGGGAATTTTGCTGCGGTCCCCACAACAGCGTCAATCACGTCCCGAAGAATGATGAGATGGATCGCCCGGCGACCGGCAAGTTCAAGTTTGGGCCGCGGGAATGCGACATCCGCTGGAGCAGCTATATCCTACCGGACCTGGAACGACTGGAGCGTCTATACCCGTACTACTGCATTGTGCAAGTCAACAACGTGTTCAATATGCCGCAGAAGCTGGGTGGCCAGAGATTGGTGGCTTATCCGCACCCCCAAGTCATTTTTCAATATTACGACGGTCGCACAGGAGAGTTGGCGTACGCCGAATCGATTACGGTGGATCATGAATAAGCTCAACTCCTGAACTCCCAGCAGCGAAATTCATGCACGATGCACTTCAACAGCTTTGCTCTCCCACCGGTTTGTTTTTGGTCCTCGCCGGAACATCGCTCGGCGTATTTGTCGGAGCCATTCCCGGTTTGACCGGCACGATGTTGCTCGCATTGATGCTGCCGCTGACCTACGGGTCGGACCCGCAGTTTGCGATGACGTTTTTGATCAGCATCTATGTTGGAGCCATCAGCGGCGGCATGATCAGTGCGACCTTGTTGCGGATGCCGGGGACACCGGCTTCCATCGTGACTACCTTTGACGGCTATCCGCTTGCCAGGAACGGGCAACCCGAGCGAGCGTTGGGACTGGGAGTGATGTCGTCGGTGGTTGGTGGCTTGATATCCTGGGGCTTTCTGTTTTTGTTGGCTCAACCGATCTCACGTTTTTCGAAAGAATTCGGGCCGTTTGATTATTTTTCGCTGGTGATGATGGCCTTGGTTTTGATCGCCACGATTGGTGGAAAATCGGTTCTTCGATCGTTGCTCTCGGGAACGCTGGGAATCCTGTTTTCCATGCCGGGAATTGCCGTCGCAACCGGCCAAGCAAGACTGACCTTTGGTTTCACAGAATTAAATGACGGGTTTCAGCTGTTGCCGGTGTTGATCGGACTGTTTGCCGTCAATCAGATTCTGGTCGACATCATCAACGGCGATTCCGTTTCATCGGCACCGCTGATTGCGACGCGGGGCGCGGCCATTCGGATCTCGGATTTTTCCAGGCACGGCGTCAATTTGATTCGCTCGTCAATCATCGGGACCTGGATCGGTTTGCTGCCGGGCATCGGTGCGAACATCGGCTCGGTGACCTCTTACTCGGTAGCGAAATCTTTGTCTCGAAACCCACAGGCGTTCGGCACGGGCTGCGAGGATGGCGTCGTCGCTGCTGAAGCGGCCAACAATGCGACCGTCGGTGGCGCATTGATCCCGCTGGTGGCGATGGGAATTCCCGGTTCCGTCGTGGAAGCGGTCCTGTTGGGAGCATTGGTGATCCACGGATTCCAGCCGGGACCGCGGTTGTTTGAGAGTGATCCAGGCGTGGTCTACACGATCATTTTTGCCTGCCTGTTTGCCAACCTGGCCATGGCGGTCATCATGTTCGGCTCCATGAAATGGCTGGCCCAATTGACACGTCTGCCACGTGCTTTGCTACTGCCTGTGATTTTGACCTTTTGTGTTGTCGGCAGTTATGCCCTCTCTAACCGACTGTTCGATGTCTGGGTCATGATCGGTTTTGGGTTGTTTGGTTTTTTGCTGGAATCAAAAAAAATCCCTTTGGCACCATTCGTGATTGGATTTGTCCTCGGTCCGATTGCGGAGGAAAACCTGTCGGCTGGTTTGATGTCGACCAACGGCGATTGGACTCCAATTTTTACCGAGCCGAAATCGTTGTTGTTTTTGATGGTCGCGGTGATGTTGTTGCTGGCCCCGCTGGCCCGGGCCAAGCTTCCATCCCGTTTCCGTGGTAAGTAGGCATCGCAAGCCCACCAAGATTCCGGCTTGCCAGCAGGGTATCTGCCCACTGTTCAGATTCCAGCATCTTCGGATAATCAGTAGTCTCTCGACCAAGGCTTGAAATTGCGAATCACGATCAGGGAAAACATGAGCGCCGACGAACAACTGAAAAAACTGGGCTATTCATTACCCCCGGCTCCGAGTGCCGTCGGTATCTATCGCCCGGCGATCGTGGTTGGCAACCTGTGTTATACCTCGGGCCATTTGCCGATGACGACCGAGGGCGAATTGCTCAAGGGTTGCGTGGGCAGGACGGTCGACCAGGAAGCCGGTTTTTTGGCAGCCCGTCAATCTGGTTTAACGATGTTGTCGACACTGCAAACGCATTTGGGCAGCCTCGATCGAATTCAACGAGTGATCAAACTGTTTGGCATGGTGAATTGCCATGAAGATTTTGATCAACAGCCTGCCGTGATTAACGGCTGCAGTGAGTTGATGTCCGCCGTCTTCGGAACCGAACACGGAATTGGCGCCGCAGCGCAATTGGCGTCAATTCGTTACCCCTTTCGGCCATCGTGGAGATCGAAGGAATTTTCGAGTTGAAACCGGAAAACTGAATTTGATGTCCATTTTCGAACACGACTATCCCATCCCCGAGTCCATCTCAACCCGGCTTGAAATTGCCTGGCGGCAGATTGAGTTTGCCCGCACCTACAGCCAGAGTTTGCTGGAAGATCTCGAGGATGCCGACTGGTTTTTTACTCCGAACAACCTCACCACGCATCTCGCGTGGCAGGTTGGTCATTTGGCAATGTCGCAGTACGGGCTGACGCTGTTCCGGCAACGTGGACGAGCCGAGATCGATTCGCAATTGATGTCGGGCAAGTTCCGTAAGCTGTTTATGCGGGGCACCCAACCGTCGGCCGATCGAGATGTTTATCCGTCGCCCGACGAAATCCTCGCAGTCCTTGATCGCGTGCATCAGCAGATGCGAATCGAATTGCCGCAATTCGATGGCGAAGGACTGGATGAACCTGTCGACGCCCCGCATGCCGCGTACGCGACGCGTTATGGAGCCCTGCTGTTTGCGGGTGATCACGAGATGCTACACGCTGGCCAAATCGGCTTGCTGCGACGACTGATGGGCAAACCACCGCTGCGCTAGACGATGGACGGCGGTCACGACGGCGACTGCCGTCCAATTGAACTCTTGAGAATTGAAACGTTCCGTGACCGATAGCTTGATCCAGACCAGGAGTTTAACCAAACGGTTTGGTTCGTTTACTGCGCTCTCCGATTGCAGTCTCGAAATCCAGCAAGGTGAAGTGTTCGGTCTGCTTGGTCCCAACGGTGCAGGAAAGTCGACACTGATTCGATTGCTGCTGGGATTCCTGAAGCCGACCGACGGACATGCCGAAATCGCCGGACTTGATTGCTACCGCCAGCGAGTCGATGTGCACCGGCAGGTTTCCTATTTACCCGGCGACGCCCGCCTGTTTCGAATGATGCGGGCGAAAAATGCGTTGCGGCTGTTTTGTGACTTCCGCGACGACTCCAGTTTTGAACGCGGCCAAGAATTTGCCGATCGGTTGGAACTGGATCTCAGTCGCTGGGTTGGACTGATGTCAACCGGGATGCGGCAGAAACTGGCGATCGCGATTTGCCTGTGCACCAATGCGCCAATCCTGATTTTGGATGAACCGACTGCCAATCTTGACCCAACGGTTCGTGGTCGCGTCATGAACATGGTCAGCGAAGCAAAATTTGCTGGCCGAACGGTCGTGTTTTCGTCGCATGTCCTTTCGGAAGTCGAAGATGTTTGCGATCGAGTCGGCATCTTGCGTGCGGGCGAACTGGTGCATTTGGCATCGATGTCGCAGATCAAAATGCAACACCGGATTCGAGCCCACTTGAAAGGCCAAATGCCTCCTGTCCCGGCGGAGCTGCAGGGCGTGATTCGCGTCGCACAGCAAGCCGATTCTGTGCAAATCGAAACGCCCGGTGAGCTGTCGAGCGTCCTGAAATGGCTCGCGGAGGCACCGTTGGCCGACATGCACGTCCAACCCATCGGGCTTCGCTCGGTCTATGATCGGTTTCACGAGCACCGGTTTGAAGATCAAGCGTCGAAAACCAAATCGCTGTCGCCCGATATCCCAAGCACCCGGAACAGGCCTGCTGCACCTGCCAGCGATTCACGACATGAGGCCTCGCAATGAACCGCGGACTGAGACGAAAATACCTTGCCGAATCATGGATCATGTTTGCTGGCGATTGCGTTGGGGACGGTTTCGTTTTGCTGGTTTCGCGTTTGGATCGTCGGCGAGCTGGATACTTCCCAGTTTCGCCAGATCATCGACCTGCTTGCCCAAGGACTGGCGAAAATTTGCGTCGGTCGATTTTGACTGGTTGGTTTCCTATCTTGGCAGAACTTCTTTGACGCTGGATGAACCAATGCTGGTCATGTTCATCACGGGTTGGGCCATGATTCGCGGATCGGATGTCGTATCAGGGGAACTGAGCCGCGGGACCATGGAAATGCTGTTGTCGCAACCGATCAGTCGCCGCAGCGTGTTCCTGTCTCACGCGGCTTGGACCACCGGTCTGCTGGTCCTGCTGGTGCTGCTGGCATGGCTGGGCATGTCGCTGGGGATTTTTACCACTTCGGTGGAAGAATCAACGTATCCCGAAATTCGGATTCCGATTATCGATTACCGAATTCCGCTCAGCTTTCTGACCCCCCAACGGGAGACGATTGCGATGGCCACGGAAGTCAATCCGATATTGTTCCTTCCGGGACTGGTCAACCTGTTTTGCCTGGCGTTCTTTTTTGGTGGTTTTGCCGCGTTTTGCTCGGCCTGCGACCGCTACCGCTGGCGGACACTTGGCATTGTGATTGCGTTTTACTTCGCCAATGCGGGGCTTAAATTACTGGGGATGGCCTCAGAAAAACTGCATTGGGTGATCAATCTGACGGTGTTTGGTTTTTACGAACCCGCTTCGTCGATCGAACGAGCTCAACGGGAAGCCTGGTCGCCGTTTTGGTTACTGAATTACGACACCCAAGGCACGGTAACAGGAACGGGCACGCTGTTGAATTGGCTGATCCTGTTCGGGCTGGGTATCGTCTTCTACGCTTGGGGCTGCCGCGTTTTCATCCGTCGTGACCTCCCAGCCCCCATGTAAACGACCGTTCTGCGGCTTCGGATTACCAGCCCTGTTGTTGCCGCACCCATAAAATCTGGGCCATGTGATGGTCGCCGTGCCAGACGTAGGAAGGTAAAGCATCGTTCAGCGAAACAATTTTCATTTGTTCCGGATGAAAGAACGTACTTTCCATTTGTTCGGATAACAGCTGGCTTAACAAACTGGCCCAGCGAGCATGCAGCCCCTCTAAAATGACCAGCGAGGAATCGATGGGGGATGACGTCGCATCAACGACCTCGGACCAGCGACCTTCATCGTAGGATTTGATCAGCGGAGAGGTTTCGGTCAGCGCCCATTTGAACCGAATGTAACAGTTCATGTGGCTGTCGGCCAAATGATGAACGATTTGGCGAATCGACCAGTTTCGGTACTTGGTATCCAGTTGCTCGTCGGAGAGCCCCTCGACCGCCGCCCGGATGCGTTCGGGAAACGTGGCGATTTCAGCGACCAGTTTTTCGACCAACGCTGCATCAACTGACTCCGGCGGAACGTATGCGCCTGCTGGAAATTCTGGCGGCTCGTTCGAGATCGCTCCGTCGTGACTCATCAGCTCACTTCCAATCCAAAATAATCTTTGGCGTTGCCGTAACAAATGTCTTCCACCAGTTGTCCAATCATCGGCAGATCGTTTGGCAAATCACCATTCTCCAGATCACGCCCCAGCAGATCGCAGAGAATCCGGCGGAAATATTCATGTCGAGTAAACGACAGAAAGCTCCTGGAATCCGTCAACATGCCGACGAACCGCGACAGCAAACCGGTATTGGACAAGGTATTGAGTTGCCACTCCATGCCCTCTTTCTGATCGAGGTACCACCAGCCAGATCCCAGCTGCATTTTCCCGGGGGTCTTACCATCCTGAAAATTACCCAGCATCGTAGCGATCAAGTAATTGTCGCTGGGATTTAGATTGTAGACGATCGTTTTGGGTAAGCCCCATCCTGATCCAGTCGATCCAGGAACCTCCCCAGCGATCTTCCCTGGGGAGTATCTCCCATCGAATCACAGCCAAGATCCCGTCCGGCCGATTCAAACAGCCGCGTGTTATTGTTGCGCCAAACGCCCGTGTGAAACTGATTGGTCCAGCCTTTTTCCGCATCCAACCGCGCCAAAAAAAGCAGCAAATAAGTCGAAAACTGCTCGTGCTCGACCGGCGAAGCCGCGATTCCGTTGATCGCGTCTTCAAAAATCTGCGCCGCCGTCCCGTCATCACAAAAATTGGCGGGTACATATTCGCATCCGTGATCCGAGAGCCGCGATCCCAACTCGTGGAACGCATCGTGGCGTTGCCGCAAAGCCGCCAAGAGATCGTCGAGACCATTGATCGCAAGGTGGGTGACCGATTCAAGTCGTTTCAACCAAGGGAGATACTCTTCCGGACGATGCACAAACATCGCCCAATCAGGTCGAAACGCAGGGTAAACCGCCGTCGCGCAGGACCCATCGTTGGCAAGCTGACGATGATATTCCAAATCGTCGACGGGGTCGTCGGTCGTGCAGAGCGCCCGCACATCGAATTTCGCCAGAATCCCCTGTGTCCTCAGCTCATCCCGACTGGCAATTTGCTCATTACACTGATTCCAAATCGCATCCGCATTGGACTCATTCAGCAAATCGTCAATTCCAAAAAATCGTTTGAGCTCCAGCTGGGTCCAGTGGAACAGAGGGTTCCGCAACGTCGCCGGAACGGTCTTGGCGAACGCCCGGAATTTGTCTTGCGGAGCAGCATCGCCCGTGCAATACGCTTCCGCAATCCCGTTGGCTCGCATCGCCCGCCACTTGTAGTGATCGCCTTCGATCCACATTTCAAACAAATCACCAAACCGTCGATTTTCGGCGATGTCCCTGGGAGACAGGTGATTGTGGTAATCGATGATCGGCTGGTCCACCGCATGGTCGTGGTACAGCCGCCGTGAGGATTCGGTGGTGAGCAGGAAGTCGTCGTGAATAAAAGGCATGGGTTCAGTTTTCAGTTTTCGGTTTTCAGGGGTCGGCGGTCGGTGTTTAAATTGTCATCGCAGCGTAGCCACCGTCGACCACCATTTCGGTTCCGGTGATAAACGACCCGGCTTCACTGGCCAGCAACAGCGTGGCGCCGATCAACTCCTCGGCTTCCCCAAATCGTTTCATGGGGGTGTGCCCCATGATCTGCTCCACGCGTTCGGGCGTAAGCACTTTCTTATTCTGCTCGGCAGGAAAAAAACCGGGAACCAACGTGTTGACCCGGATATTTAGCGGCGCCCATTCTCGGGCGAGATTTTTGGACAGGTTGTGTACGGCGGCTTTGGTGGCCGAATAGGTAAACACGCGAGACAGCGGAATCACGCCGGACATCGAACCGACATTGATGACCGATCCGCCCGCATTGCGATCGACCAAGTATTTGCCAAACACCTGGCAAGCCAGAAAGACGCCTTTCATGTTGATTCGGAAAATCCGATCGTACTCGTCCTCGGGAATTTCCAGGAACGGCGTGGCGCTGTTCGTACCGGCGCCATTGACCAGGATGTCCACTTTGGCCGAGCGCCTCAAGACCTCGTGCCAGCAATTGTTCCAGGTTGGCTTTGGAGTCGACTTCACAAGGCACGAAATAGGCAGTCCCGCCGTGCGATTCAATCCTGGCCAGCCGCGCGTTCGCTTTTTCTTCCGAGCGACCAACCAGAACGACTTCGGCGCCCGCTCTGGCAAGCCCCTCGGCCATGGCTCCGCACAGTTCACCGGTTCCGCCAATCACGACCGCGGTTTTGCCGGAGAGCGAAAACAGGGATTCGAGATAGGTTGACATGATTGGGCTCGGTTTTCGGGTGTTCGATTGCACTAAGTGTTTCAGTGCGTATTTGTATCACAAGCTCGCCGCTTTTTTGAGTTGGGCCTCGGATCCCAAGTCCGATCCAGGCCGCAGCATTGCCGCGATTTCATTGAATTCGGCGATTTCGGCCGCCGAAAACAGCAGGCCCTGATTTCTTTCGGATCGGGCGGCCGCCTGCGCTTCGATCTGACCCGGCAGCAGACAATCTTCGTTGCCATGCCCCACAATATCTTCCAGCACGGCTTTGACGTTTTCGGATTGCGATCGCCCTTGGGCGAAGTCGGCCCGCGTGATCGCATCGGGATGAATGACTTGAAAATAAAATGCGGGAGTGTGTTTTTCATTCTCAGCTCGATCCCAACGGCAGCGAACCGTGGGCAGTGAACCGCCGATCAGCGCGGCGACAATTCGTTGATCAGTGACAGCCCGTAGCCTTTGTGTTCGCCAAACGTGGTCAGCGCGGCGACTTGATTGGGATCGGTCGTCATTTTTCCGTCTTCGTCGACCGCCGCATCCGGCGGAAGTGATTGTCCTTCACGTTGGAACTGCTGGACTCGCCCCATCGCGACGACGGAGGTCGCCCAGTCAATCACGATCGGGAACCCGATCGCCTCGGTCGAAGGAAACCCCCAGGAGTGCGGGTTGGTGCCGAGCGTCGGGTACTTGCCCATGAAACGGAACGACTTCTGCCAGCGCCGCGGTGCAATTGCGTGTAGGCGATATACCCCCGTTTGGCCGCATCCATCACGTAGCCGCCGCCCCACAGATAGTGAAACGCGTTGTCGACGGAGACTTGGCCGATACCGTATTGGTCGGCCAACTCAATCGCTTCTTCCATTGCCTCGTAGGCGGTGGCCTGCCCCAGTTTCTTGTTGGCATTCCAGACCTGTGACGCGGCAAATCGGGATTCAAGTTTTTCGATTTTGGCGTCCGGAACGCAACCCTTGCGACTTCGAACCGAACAAGTCGTCGAGGTGCAGTGCCTTGAGGGCGTTGTGCGTCCGAATCCCGTGCCAGCTGGCGTAGCCGGAGAACTTTGCCGCGGCGGCGGATTCCTCTGGTTGAAATTGCGACTGGCGTAGGCGGCTTCGACCACCGAGTTGTGTTGTTCGACGGGAACGACGTAAAAAGTTTCTGACATGATTGTTGGCGAAGGGTGTTGGGAATCTGTGGAATTCGTGAGACATCGACAGTCTGCGATTGCCGAAGGCTTTAAAAACTCGCTCAAATCAACGCCGGCGGTATCGCGACGTCGTTGACCTGGGCCAGCGGGTGTTGCCCCTGAGGCAATTGATCAGGTTTTGGGTGGCCATCATCGCTTGCCGTTCGACCGACTCGAACGTTCGCGATCCGATGTGTGGCGTGATCAAGCACCTGGGTGCATCCAACAACGGATGGTCAGACGGCGGTGGTTCCTGATCGAGGACATCGGTTGCATAACCGCCAACTTTACCGCTCTCCAATGCCGTTCGCATGTCGCCGGAGTTGACGATCTTCGCCACGAGCACAGTTGACGATCACGACGCCATCCTTCATCTTCTCGATCGAAGACTCGCAAATCAGGTTGCGTGTCTGATCGGTCAGATTGGTGTGCAGCGAGATTATATCGCATTCGATCAATAGTGATTCGAGATCATCTGCTTTTTCGATGCCGTGTTTCTCGGCAAATTCATCCGGCCAGTACAAATCGAATCCCATCACTGGCATCTCAAAGGCGACGGCTCGCTTGACAACCTCTTTGCCAATTCGACCCAAGCCGACAACACCGATCTTCTTGCCCAGGATTTCATGCCCCGTCATCCGTTTCCAGGAATCGAATTTCACGCACGTGTTCAATCATGTGCCGATAAACGGCCAACAACAAACCAAACGTGTGTTCGGCGACCGTGGTGTGATTGACGCCCGGACAAAATGTCAACGGAATGCCAAGCTCCGTGCAGGCGGCGACATCAATTTTGTCGACTCCGATTCCGTACTTGGAGATGATCTTGAGTTTGGGAACGGCCTGTTCCAAAACGGCTCGCGTGATCGCATCGTCACCACACAAGATCGCATCAAACTCACCGACCAGCTCCAACATTTGGGCTTCCGACAGCGGGCCACGCTCTCGCTGCACGTCCAGATGGACGCTCTCCAGTAACGCATGATGCGGTCCGGGGGTGTCTTGATACGATGTGGTGGTTAACAGAATTTTTGCCATCGGTCGTCGCTTTGCAGATTGTCGTTGTCGGTTGGCCAGTCAAACAGGCGGATAGGGCAAGGCGATTGCTGCCCTTTTCTGACGGCCTAGTTTAATTTGCATTTCAATTCTCAACGAGTCCCCGCCCGGATTCCTCTGGCAACCGCGCTGGATCATGTCATGCTAAAATCCATCAGCTCGCCGTTTTTACCTGCTTTCTTCGTTTTGAAAACCAGCCAACACGGACCCTTTCATGAATGTCGCGCAGATTATTTCCGACAAACGAGACGGCAAAACCCTGGAAGAAAAACATCTGAAATTCATGGTGGAAGGATATGCCAACGGGCAGATACCGGATTATCAGATGGCCGCATTCGCGATGGCAGTTTTTTTTCAAGGCATGACGGACGACGAAACGGAGATCTTTACGCGTTGCATGATCGATTCCGGGGAGCGGTTGACCTGGACAGGTAAACCGGCGGTTGACAAACATTCGACCGGCGGCATCGGAGACAAAATTTCGATTCCGCTGGCCCCGATGCTGGCCTGCTGCCAGGTGCAGGTCCCGATGGTTTCCGGTCGCGGCTTGGGAGCCACTGGCGGAACCCTCGACAAACTGGAATCAATTCCGGGTTATCGTTGCGAGCTATCCAACGAGGAGTTTCGCAGCATCGTCAATTGGAATGGCTGTCGATTGCCGGCGCCTCTGCTTCGTTGGCTCCCGCCGACAAACGACTGTATGCCCTGCGCGACGTGACGGCGACGGTGCCCTCGATCCCGTTAATTACCGGCAGTATTCTCAGCAAGAAGGTCGCCGAAGGGATCGACGCCCTCGTGCTTGACGTCAAATGGGGCAGCGGTGCGTTTATGAAAACACTCGAAAACGCCCGCAGACTGGCTCAGTCGCTGGTACGCGTCGGCAATCGACTGGGCGTTAAAACGTCGGCGATCATTACCGACATGAACCAGCCGCTGGGGCACATGATCGGCAATGCCGTTGAAATCGACGAATCGCTGGCGGTGCTTCGCGGCGAGGGACCGGCAGATGTTGTCGAGCTGACGCTCGCTCTCGGCAGTCACCTGTTGGTTGCTGCCGGTGTACGACCGGACCGGGCCAGCGCGATCGATCTGCTGGAAGAAAAAATTCGCACGGGCGAGGCACTCAAGAAGTTTGAAGAAATGGTGAACAGCCAAGGCGGTGATCTGGCTGCTCAACGAGAGATTGCCCGGAAACAGCCGGTCGAGTCCGTCGAAACCGGCTACGTTAGCCGAATCAATGCGGAAAGACTGGGTCTGGCCGTGATCGAGATGGGTGGCGGACGAAAACAAATTGGCGATCAGTTGGACCATTCCACGGGGATCGAGTTTCTGGTTCGAATTGGTGACCGGATCGAAGCCGGCCAACCGTTGGCCAACGTGTTTTGCAACACCGATGCAGCCAGCTACGCGAGCAACCTGGTCAGTGCGGCGGTCAGTGTCAGTGAAAACCCTGTCGATCCTCCCCCGCTGATTGTGGAAACCCTATAATCCAGCCCATGACACCCTGGTAATCGAGACGACATGAAAGACAATCCAACCCGCCAACTGATTGAGTTGGCTTTGGAAGCCCGCCAGAAAGCCTACGCACCGTACTCGAATTTTCTCGTCGGCGCAGCACTATTGACCTCCGACGGCTCGATGTTTACGGGCTGCAATGTCGAGAATTCCTCGTATGGATTGAGCATCTGCGCGGAACGAACGGCAATCTGCAAAGCGGTCTCGGAGGGTTTCCAGGAATTTGAAACCATCGTGGTCGCCGCCACCCCGTTGGCGTCGCCCTGCGGTGCCTGCCGTCAATTTCTGGTCGAATTTGGAAAACAGATCGTCGTGATCAGTGTCAACGCAGACGATCCCAGCGAGACGAAGTCCTGGACGACCGAGGCACTCATTCCGGAAAATTTCCGACTTTAAATTTCATTTCCGGTTTTCGATCACCGCAACACACCGTACATCATTCCAGCCATACAGGCGGTCATGCAGCACGCCAACATTCCGCCGAACATGGCTCGCAGGCCCAACTGAGCCAGATCTGATCGACGTTCGGGAGCGAGCGGGCCGATTCCACCAATCTGGATTCCGATAGCGCCAAAATTCGAAAATCCGCACAAAGCATAAGTCAAAATGACTTCGGTTCGCTTGGAAATCGGATCGGTCGCGCCTGCTTTCAGGGCCGCCCCCAAGTCGAGATAGGCCACAAATTCGTTGACAACCATTTTCGTTCCCAACAGGTTGCCGGCCACCCTGCAGTCGCCGGTTTCGATACCCATGATCCAGGCCAACGGAAAAAACAACAGGGCAAACAGCCCGTTCAGCGACCATTGAAGATCGACGGGGTCGCCAGGACGATTGAGATTGACCAACCACTGCACAGACTCTCCGGTGGCAACCAGCAGCGCGTTGAGCATCGCGATCAACGCCAGAAACGCGATCAGCATGGCGGCGATGTTAATCGCCAACTTCATGCCTTCGCTGGCGCCGATCGCCGCGGCTTCAATCACGTTCGAGGCGACTTTGGCGGGACGAGCCTTCGAGGCCACCAATTCACCGGGCGTTTCGATTTCGGGCTGCAGGATTTTGGCAACGACCAAGGCCGCGGGTGCCGAAATGATCGAAGCGGTTAACAGATGCCCGGCACTAATCCCCTCCATCACAAAAATCGCCATCAAGCTGCCACTGATCGTTGAGAACCCGCCAACCATCAACGCGTTGAGTTCGCTACGGGTCATCCCGGCCACATAAGGTCGGACAACCAGCGGGGCCTCGGTATGCCCGACCAAGACGTTGGCAGCCGCAGCCAGGCTTTCCGCTCCCGAAGTACCCAACGTTTTTTGCATCACCCACGCCATCCCGCGAATCACGTAATTCATGATCCCGATGTGGTACAGAATCGACATCAGCGCCGCAAAGAAGATCACCGTTGGCAACACGCCAAAAGCAAAGGTTTTGACCAACAACATTGGGTCACTGGAATCGACCCCGTTGGCCCGGAACATGAAACCCGAGCCCTCGGCCACATAAGCATTGATGGCGTTGAAGAACGTTTCGACGCCGGCAAACAGCACCCCATTTTCGTAACGCCCTCCGAAAGTCCAGTTTTGTGACTGAAACAGTACGGCCGCCAACACCGATTGCAACAGCAAGCCCAACCCGACCAGCCGCCAGTTGACTCGGGTCTTGTGAGAACTCATCAGCCAGGCAAGCCCAACCATGACAAAAATCCCCAGCAGGCTGACCAGATTTAGATGACTCACAAATACCTCGGGCAAGATAAAACCAGTAAAGAATGGTAAGCACTAAGGATCATCGTCTGACCAGAGAATCCTCCCAACCGCGGGAAACGTCTTTCGGCTGGTCCGGGATTCTCGGGTTGGAACTGGCAGCCGCTGGACAATCAAATCGCGGTGTATTTCTGGCCACCCAGTGGGTCGTCTTCAGGTGCGTCGGTTTCATCGGCTTCCATGACGGCCTGGACCTGCGGGATTCCATTTTCGTCGCTACGTAACGGCGGCAACACGTACGAACGTTTTTCGTCCGCAATAAACAGTTCATCCATCTCGGTTTCGTCAACATCACGACGCAGCAACAGATAAATGGCGGCCGACATGCACCAGAACAGACCGTAGATGAACGCAGCAGCGAGTGTTTTGACGAATCCACTCCACCAACCGATCAGCCCCCGTCCCGATTCCAGTGACCAGGACGCCTGCTCGACATTTCCAGCCGAAGGAACCGGGGCGTAACCGGTTAAGATCTCCATTCGCTCGCCGCCGAACAGATTGGCTCCCCAAGATGTCGCCCAGAAAGCCAAATCCAGGACACCGATCGTCAGCGTCGATACGATCAGCCAGCAAAATCCACCAAACAACACCGCAATCAGCCCATACAGCAGGTAGTTTAATGGGCGTTGAAAAGTATACGCGTACGCCCGCGTCATCGCGTCAAATGAGTTTTGACTCTCGGCCGCCACGCTCGAAATCATCAACGGCCAACCGAACATCAGGCCCAACAGCAGCAGTGCCATCGCAAAGGCAATCGCCAAGACGACGAACCAGATCATGCCGGCCAACAGGACTCCAACATCGAATCCCAGCAGCAGTCCGATCAGGAACGTCGGAATGCACAAGACGGCAATTGCAACCATCGGAATTCCGACGGCGCCGATCGCGGACAACCAGTTGGCAACGCGCCCGTCGTCACCGCCGGAGTTGTCAAGAATGAACTCAAACGCGTCGTCCAGCCCCGCCAATTCGTTTCGAGTTAAACGCAACAAACAGACTCGGGTGATCGCCAGGCCCAGAAATGACCAAACAAAAACGGTCCAGACACTTCCAAACAGGAAATAACAGAATCGCCAGCCCGTGGAATTCCGGCTGAACATCGACTGAAACGACCGGATGATCTGCTCGAATACCAGCCTAGGCCCGCTGACCGGAACACCCAGAACGCGCAGCGACGCCGATTCGCCACCGGCCGTTGGAAAGACGCTTCGATAGGGACTGTTGTTGCGAGCCACGGTGTCCATTAATTCGATATCGCCGCGGTGCTCCTGGCGTACGAACAACGTCTCGCTCAGTTTCCAACCCATCGGCGTCAACAAGACTCCCAACAGCGCCAGCACCAGCACGGTAGCGCTGGCCGCCACAGGCAACGTCTTGAAAATAATCGTCCACGGACAAAGATCTTGCCAGGAGATTTTTTGGACAACAACCGGTTGCTCGCTCATACAGATGGATCCAGCCTGAATCAAAAGAGAATTTAGTCGCCTTAACGCCGGGCCCATTATAGGACAGCCGGCACTCAATTGAACCGAGGGTGATTCGGGCGTGGATCGCCAATTATTCGTAGTCTTCTTCAGCCGCAAAGCCTTCTGGCGCTCCCTCACCTTCGTGAGGCAGCCCATACGACTCATTCAGCCATCGCCCCATGTCAACCTGCTGACACCGTGGGCTGCAAAACGGCATGCATCGCGTCTGGGAACGCTGAAATTGGCGGTCGCAAATGGGACAGTCATGCAAAACTTGCGGTTTCGCGCTGCCCGAGGATGACGAATTCACTTTGGAACTGGAATCACTGGAAGACACCGGGGAAGAGGAATCGTGCTCGTAGGATTCGTGATTGGCGTGATCGTAAGACATGACGAAATCAGGGAAGTCGCAATAGCGGGATACTGTTTTCTAATAATTTGTGCCAACGGAAACAAAAAATCAAGCACTTTCATGATTTTCAAATTACCCGGCTCGCCCGCCAGGGAATTCGAATGGCCAATCTCTGGAACCCATTTCGCTTCCGGGAAGCGTCGCGATGTTCGAGAAAAGCGGATTTTTCTCGATGGACGGAAAATGTGCGACTGCCCAGCTAGGTCCTCGCAACTTTTTTTCTTAACATTGGGGATCCACCGACCAACAAAACGTATCAAAGGACCAAGATGTCTGACGCTTATATCATTTCTGGAGTTCGTACCCCGATCGGCGCATTTCTTGGCGGACTGAGTTCGCTGTCGGCCACTGATCTGGGCGGTATCGTCGTTAAAGAAGCGATCGCCCGGTCGGGTCTGGCCCCCGAAAAATTTGACGAAGCGATCATGGGAAACGTGATTGGAGCAGGTGTTGGACAGGCGCCCGCCCGCCAGGCCGCTCTCAAAGGCGGACTGCCCTCGACGATTCCAGCCGTGACCATCAACAAAGTTTGCGGATCTGGCTTGAAAGCAGTGATGCTGGCCAGCCAGGCCATTCGCTGCGGCGACGCCCATGCGATCGTCGCCGGCGGAATGGAAAACATGTCTGCCGCGCCCCATTTGTTGAGCGGTGCCCGCGCTGGAATTAAATTGGGCGATGCCACTCTGGTAGATGCCATGGTTCACGACGGATTGACCTGTTCATTCGAATCGTGCCACATGGGAATGCACGCCGAGCATATCTCCAACAAATTCAAGGTGACACGAGAAGACCAGGATCAATTCGCGCTGCTCAGTCAACAACGGGCCGCCCAAGCCGCCGCTGACAACGTTTTCTCCGAGGAAATGATTCCGGTCACCGTGAAACATCGCAAAGGCGACGTTGTCGTCGACGCCGACGAAGGGCCTCGGCCAGACACCAGCCTGGAAGGGCTGGCCAAACTGAGAGCCGTTTTTGATCGGGAAGGAACCGTGACCGCGGGAAATGCATCGATCCTGTCCGACGGAGCGGCCGCTGTCGTGGTGACCAGCCTGGAACTGGCCCAGTCTGCCCCCTGGAAATTCAAAATTCTTTCCAGCTTCACCTCCGGGACCGAGCCCAAGGATCTGTTTATCGCGCCGGTCGCAGCCGTTAACGGTGCGCTCGAAAAAGCTGGATTGACAACCGACGATATCGATTTGTTCGAAATTAACGAGGCCTTTGCCAGCCAAATGGTCGCCTGCGTTCGCGAACTAAAACTGGATACCGCGAAAGTCAATATTTCCGGTGGCGGGATTTCCCTTGGACATCCGATCGGTGCCAGTGGTGCCCGCGTGCTCGTGACGCTGATGTACGGCCTGCTGCGGACAGGACAAAAACGGGGTGTCGCCAGCCTGTGCCTTGGTGGCGGAAATGCGGTCGCGATGGTGATCGAAGCGGCCTAGGTAACGGGGTTGCTATTGGTTCAATTTGAGGTCCTGTCATATCATGACAACCAATTGATCTCCAAGCATTCTGTACAGCCACCCAGCGACTTTTGAATTCAAAACATCCTGCGAAACGACGCTCCCAACGCGCGGGCGATTCGGGCTCCCCAGCCCCATCGCTAGAATTCCTGCAGCCCGAGCGACAACCGGTGCGGTTCCTGGTATTTTTTCTGGCGTTGGGATCGCTGCTGATGATGTGGGCATCGTTTCCGCCGCTGGGATGGTGGTGGATGGGATGGTTCTGCGCCAGCCCCGCTGATTTGGCTTGCCGTCAGCAAACGGCTTCCCAGCCCGACAGCGTACCGCGAACTGTGGTTGGCTGGACTGTTCTATTGGTTGGCCACGTTTTACTTCATTCCGATCCCCCACCCTGCCCTGTTTCTTGGCTGGATCACTGTCAGCGTTTACATGGCCTTGTACACGCCTCTGTTCGTCGCCGCGACGCGAGTGATGATCCACCGATTTGGCGTCCCCACCTTCCTGGCAGTGCCCGTCGTCTGGACAGGAATCGAATGGATTCGATGTAATTTCGCCACCGGCATGGGAATGGTCTGCCTTTCTCATTCGCAATTCCGGCAGCCAATTTTGATTCAGGTCGCGGATCTGTCCGGGGCGTATACCCTGACGTTTGCGATGGCGATGGTCGCAGCCGGATTGGCCACTGCAACGTTGCCGAAGTCTTCCTGGCTGCCAACGATAAAATCAACCACGAGGATCGCCGGAATCGGAATCGCCTGTTCGGCATTCGGATTGGTGTTAGCCTACGGAAAACAGCAACTGCGAGACGATCTCTCGCCGGATCCCGATCGTGCGGTCAACGTCGCGCTGATTCAAAGCTCTCTGGACGTCGTCTTCGAGCAGTTAACCGACGATCAACTGACCGAACGGTTCGAACAGTACATGCAGCTGACACTGCAGGCGAGAGACAAATGGAACGACCTTGACCTGATCGTCTGGCCGGAATCGGGCCTGACGGGAATGTCGGATTTTATTTCGGATTATGACGACCAAATCACCGCGGCTCGGATCGCGACGGAAATCCAGCGAGTCTGGCACGGAGTCACCGGTTATCCCCTGTCCCATCCGAAACCGGTCCGAATGTTGATTGGAGGGACGACGCGTGATCCGCAAAAACAACAGGTGTTCAACTCGGCGTTGATGATTTCGGATCGCGGATTGATCTCGGATCGCTATTACAAAATCCATCGTGTCATGTTCGGCGAATACGTGCCGTTTGCAGATTGGTTTCCGATTCTTGGGGAAATCACGCCGCTGGGTTCGGGAATCAATGCCGGCCGTGAATTCAAGACCATGGAGGTCGAAGGGATTCATTTCGCACCCAGCATCTGTTTTGAATCGACCGTGCCCCAGCTGATCCGTCGCCAGGTCAACACACTTGCAATGCAACAGCGCGAGCCCGATGCGTTGGTCAATATCACCAACGACGGCTGGTTCTTCGGGACCAGCTGCCTGGACCTGCATTTGGCCTGCAACGTGTTCCGCGCGGTCGAAATGCGAAAGCCCAACCTGGTCGCTGCCAATACCGGTTTCTCCGCCGAGATCGATGCCTGGGGTCGGCTTCGGCAACTCGGCCCTCGACGTGATACAGGGATCATCAAAGCCACCGTGGGCAAATCGGATCGCGGAAGCACTTATCGAATGATTGGCGACACTCTGCCGATCGTGATGGGAATCAGTTGTCTAATAGCGCTCCTTTGGCCCTGGTTCGTAGACCGGCCGAGGTCGCGGAAGATGGATCGGAGCTCTTAATGACCGAAATCAAAATCCTCGCCAATCCTGAAGCAGCGGCCGAGTCATTTGCCCGTGATTTTGCGGAGTTCGTCCAAGATCACCTGTCCGATCAACCCAAGATCACGGTGGCCCTTTCCGGCGGTAGCACCCCAAAACGGTTGTTCAGAATCCTCGCAGATCAATTTGCGGATCGGATTGATTGGCATCGCGTTCATTTTTTCTGGGGGGATGAACGTTGCGTTCCGCCCGACGATCCCGAAAGCAATTTTGGGGCGGCCAAGGAATTGCTGCTGGACCAGATCGAAATCCCACCCACCAACATTCATCGGATCCTGGGAGAATCCGATCCGGAAGTCGAGCGCAACCGTTACGAACAGGAGCTTGAAACGCACCTCGCCAAGGGACCGGACGGGATTCCCCAATTCGATCTGATCATCCTGGGGATGGGTGATGATGGCCATACAGCTTCGATCTTTCCTCATCAGCTGCGATTCATGGAATCGGCACGGATCTGCGAGGTCGCAACCCACCCCGTTTCCGGCCAACAGCGAATCACCTTGACCGGCCAGGTGCTCAATCACGGAAGCTGGGTTTGCTTCCTGATCACGGGCAAAAACAAAGCCGGCGTGCTGGCCGAGGTAATTCGTCGATCGGCGGCAGCGGCCACTTATCCGGCACGCGCAAATAACCGCGGAACGCTTGGACTTCTATCTGGATCAAGACGCTGCAGGTAAGCTCGACGCCTGAACCGATCGCATGATTACTGCCTGGCAGCAATGTGTTTCCGGATCGTTTCCAGCATCCCGCCCCCAATGCCCTTGATCTGCGCCAGGGATCCGTCGTTGAGCGCGGACTCCAATGATGCCAAGCTATCGATCTGGTGTTCCTGATAGAGAGTGCGAGCGGTTTTGGCACCCAGCCGCGGTATTTCCGTTAATTCCAAGACGGTCCGAGGCGGCGGACTAAAAAACTCGTCTCCCTCATCCATTTTGCGGCAGGTGCCCGTTTCCAACAGCTGACTCACAATTTCAGTAATGATCCCGCCAATGCCCGGAAATTCTTCCAGCCGGCCTGCGGCATGCATTTCCCGAATCGATTCGGGATGCCGGGAAATGGCATGGGCCAAGCGCGGATACCGAGCCGCATGGCTTTCCTCGTAGTTCCCGATCACCAGAAAGTCATACAGCTGCTTCAGCTGATCTGCCAGTTGGTCATTGCAGCGCCAACGCAATCGGCCCTTGGCGTCGATATAGGTTTCGTCAGCAGAATTCACCAGATCTTACGCAGAGTACATGACAGGGACGTGGAACACTGGAACTAAGGGTCAAATAACGGCACGACAGGAATCCAACAGTTCCCATCCACCGCATTTCGTTGGCTTTTTTTCCTGGTCCGGAAATGACTTCGATTCGACCTCGCAGCGAATGATGCTCAGCAGCGGCTCTGGTGCGACCAACACCACCGTGCCGGATCTGAATTTCTTTCGCAGTCTTCGCAGCAACGTCAACACGCGTTTGCGGACTTCCTTGACCGTCTCACCCCCGGGTGGATGCACCGAATCGGGATGTTCCCGCCACTGGCGATAAAGCTTCGGCTGATTTTCTTTCAGTTCGTCGATACTTTTGCCGTGCCATAATCCACAGTCAAGGTTGGTCAAACTTTCATCGACGCGCACCTTGATTTTTCCGCCGTGCGAAAGCTGTTGGGCCGTTTGCCGAGCCGCCAGGCATGCAGAACTGTAAATGCAATCGATCTCGTGATCCTTCAACTCGGCGGCCGTCGTTTGAACTTCCACTTCGCCCGTTGGGCTGAGCGGCAAATCCAGCGAGCCGAGAATGCGGCCCTGGTCGTCGAGTTCGGTAGAACCGGCTCGGACGAGAATGAACCTGAGTGTCGAAGTGTTTGCAAAAATATTCATTTCAAGCATTTTACCTGGGTCATCATTTCACCAATTGCGGCGGCGTAATCTTCCTGCCGGAAAATTGCGCTGCCGGCGACCAGTAGCTGGGCTCCGTGCTCGGTTGCCATGCCTACCGTGTCGACATTGATTCCGCCGTCGATCTCAAGCAGAATTTCCTCACCGCCCGGACAACTTCGAATCTGTTTCAGTTTTTCCAACACCTCGGGCATAAACGACTGACCACCGAACCCGGCGTTGACGCTCATCACCAAAGCAAGATCCGCATGAGGCAATGCCGGCTCAACGGATTCTGTCGGCGTCGCAGGATTCATTGCGATTCCTGCGCCGCAACCGAGACGCTGTATTTTGTTCAGGATCCCAATTGGATCCTCGGTCGCTTCGACGTGTACGGTGATGTTATCCGCACCGGCATCGGCAAACGCGCCAATGTATTTTTCCGGATGAACCATCATCAGATGCACATCCAACGGCAGTTCTGTCAGTTTTCGTATGGCCGCAACAATCGTCATGCCATACGTGAAATTAGGCACAAACACCCCGTCCATGACGTCCAGATGCAACCCGGCCACGCCCGCTTCCTCCAGACGTTCAATCTCTTCATGCAATCGACCAAAGTCACAAAGCAACAACGACGGCAATATCGCCGGACTCAGGTCTTTGAGCGTCGAGATACATTTTCGTTGGAGCATACAAATAGACCGCAATTTATTCAGAAGGGTTTCTCAAGAATCAAAAACGTCAGTTGTTTTTGGGAGACATGGATCAGATTTGGAAAGCGAATTGTTCCGATTCGGATTGCGTCCGTGGGCCTGAAAGCCAAATCAAGATCGGTGTTGGCCGAATAACATCCGAAGGCAAAATTCTAGTCGAGGCTCTCGGAAGTGCCAGAACCTAATTAGCTCAATTGCCGTAAATCGCTAAAGTGAAAGGACTTACGACATCAAAAAAATATCAACCGCCGAATCGGGGTTGTGTGGATGAGCGCCATAATAAGGGTACGCTCAGCTGCCCAAAGGCCTTGCTTTGCGGGTAAAGCTTGCGACATGGCTGCGAAAATGAGAAGTGTAAGCGACTGGCCCGCCCCTTAGACAGCTCGACCCAATGAAAGCCAATTGGAACGGCCCCTGGCAGCCCCTCCGAACTCGTGCGGTGACGAACTACGACGGTCGCGAATTGTCGCGGATTGCGTTATCGCCCATCGGGGCAGAAGACCATCTACAACCGGAGGTACGGATGCTGACCGAGTCGGTTGCTGAATACTGTGTGCGGTATTTCTATCTCGTTGCAAGACGCGGCAACAAATTTTCCCGCTGTCGTCATCATGATGGACCGGCGTGATCCATGATCGTTGACTCAATCATTGGCTCGCCCCGTCTCCCTCATCATCGTTGTCGAGACCGAACGGAAAGCTGTCCGGTTCGTGAAGCGACAGACTGGATGACTGGGTGCTTCGACTCTGCCAACCGCTAACGGTTTTAGGATAGAATTGAACCACTTCAGAATGATCAACCGTTTTTAATGAGCATTGAAATGAAGAACATCAAAGCCCCGCTGTTTTTGCAGATTGTCTGTTTGGCGTTTCTTGGTTGCTATCTGGGTAGCGAGAACCGTTGCCAGGCGGCGGACAAGAACATTATTTTTTTCATTACGGACGACGAAGGGCAAACGCTTGGATGTTACGGAGACAAAATTGCTCAGACCCCGAATGTCGATGCCCTAGCCCGGGATGGCGTGGTCTTCAGAAACGCATTTGCAACGACCGCCAGTTGCAGCGCCAGTCGATCGGTTGTGATGTCAGGACTGCACAATCACAAAAACGGCCAGTACGGCCACCAGCATCACTTTCACAAATTTGCTTCCTATCACAACGTCGTGGCGCTGGCACTACCACGTGTGTTGACCAACACTGGTTATCGCACCGCTCACATCGGCAAATACCATGTCGCCTCTGAGGACGTTTACCATTTTGAAACTTATTTGAAGGGACCGGGACGAAACGCGGTGGCCATGGCCGACAATTGTCGGGACTTCATTACCGACACCTCGGACGACCGCCCGTTTTTTCTGTACTTTGGTACCGCGGATCCTCATCGGGGTGGCGGTCGAGACGAAACCGCGCCCTCCGAATTAAAACCGGACCTGTTCGGCAATAAACCCAATCGGGCAGCGTACCCCGGTGTTGAAGAAGTCTTCTACGACGTCGAGCAAGTCAGCATCCCCCCATTTTTGAGCGACACTCCCGAAACACGCGAAGAGCTGGCTCAGTACTACCAATCGTGCGCGCGAATTGACCAGGGACTCGGTCGCTTGATCGAGATTCTGAAGGAGGCCGAGCTCTACGACAAAACGATGATCGTATTTACGTCCGATCACGGCATGGCATTTTCAGGAGCCAAAACGACGGTTTTTGAGGCCGGGTTGAAAGTCCCGTTTGTCGTCAGGAATCCCTACGAGCCAAAACGGGGATTCGTCTCCGATGCCATGATCAGCCACATTGACATTACACCCACCTTGCTGGATTTTGCGGGGGGACTGGACGCGGAAATCAACGGGCCAAAAAACTGGATCGATCCCGACAAATTCTGGCGTCAACGCGGTCAGAACCTGCAAGAGAATCGCGATGGCGGAAACGAATTCCGCAGCTACCAGGGTAAATCATGGCTGCCTGCGTTGGCCGATCCGAACGCCGAACATTGGGACATGGTTTTCGCCTCCCACACTTTCCACGAAATCCAGATGTACTATCCGATGCGCGTGGTTCGCGACAAGAAATTCAAACTGATTTGGAACATCGCCCACAAACTGGACTACCCGTTTGCTTCCGACCTTTGGGCCGCGTCCAGTTGGCAAGCCCAGTATCTTAAGGGAATGGACGCACCGTACGGCCAGAAGACGGTGGGCGAATACATTCACCGCCCCGAGTTTGAGTTATACGACATCGCTAGCGACCCCCACGAAGCTTACAACCTCGCCGGCAAACCGGAATACGCGCAGGTTCTTAAAAGCTACCAACTCAAACTTCAGGCGCAACAGAAAGCGTTGAATGACCCGTGGATTCTGAAATGGAAGTACGAGTAGCATCAGGGGGTGGGTTGGCCCCGGTTTGGACTTGAGCCTTCGTCGGCCCTGGCTGGTTTCATTTGCCTGCTGGTTCTGGAATAGCGATTGACGCTAAATTCGGATCAACCGTTACCTTTGCCAAATTCGGCAAACCTTGAGGCAGCGAGGTCGGTTTGGATGAGTTAGCATCGCCAATGATCGGAGAATTTTTATCAATTTGTCGGGATCGACTGGGGAAAGAACTACAGTTTAGCAGCGTTTTTACCAATCGACTCGATCGTCCCGACCCCAAAAATGAAACAACAACCTTGGTGGCTTTTAGTCACGTTGATTTCATGAATACAGCTGATCTTGCTGTTGATCGTTGTCGGCGCGCTGTTTTCATGGCTCGGCAAGGCGACCGAGAGTCAGCTTGGGCTACAGGACTGCCTCGACAACCAGCGCATGGCCCAACTGGTTCGCGAGCAAATCGACAGCGACCGCATTCGCCAAGTCCGTACCGAAGGTCACGACGATTTACAGCGGCTGGAAAACATCATTTCCCACATTGGGCTTTCGGGGGACGCTTTTGTCTGGATTGTGGATCGCTCAACCTCGAATGTCATCTGCCACTTTTCGCCGACCTCCCAATCCTATCCCGAAAATATCAGCGAGTATTCCATTATCCCTCTGACGCCGGAACAGCCTGAAGTCCGAGTGATCGATGCGATCTCGAACCAACCGGATCGACGATCAGCCAATGGCAAACTGAGACATGCCAACCAGGATTATTTTGTCAACGCTCAATTCCTTCCGCAACTCAATGCAATCCTCCTCATTGGCCAGCCAAAATCGCTTGCCTTTCGCGGCGTTTCCGCATTGATGACCCGCGCCAACAGTTTTACGATTTTGACTTCGGCATTGCTGGGGCTGATCGCCACGTTTGCGACCGTTCTTTCGTTGCGAAAATTCAGCAAACGCCTGGAAACCCTGAACACTGGACTGGAGAAAAAGATCTCCAAGAGTGCAATGGAATTGGTGCGCACCCAACATGCGATCATTTTTGGGCTGGCCAAATTGGCTGAATCCCGGGACAACGATACGGGCCAACACCTTGATCGAATTCGCAGTTACGTCACGATCCTTGCCGAGGATTTGGCAAGCCTCTACCCGCAAGTCAACGAAGAAATGGTTCACACCCTTGCGCTGGCTTCCTCGTTGCACGATATTGGCAAGGTTGGCATTCCGGATTCCATTCTCCTTAAACCCGGAAAACTTACCAACGAGGAACGGCGGATCATGGAGCTGCACACCCTGATCGGCGGTGAATGCCTCGATGCAATTCACGCGAGGATGGGCGAAAACCAGTTTCTCGACGTTGCCCGACAGGTTGCCTATTACCACCATGAACGTTGGGACGGAACCGGCTACCCGCATTCCTTACAGGGCGAGGAGATTCCCCTGGTGGCTCGCATTGTTGCCCTGGCCGATGTGTATGATGCGTTGACTTCCAAACGGCCCTACAAAGAAGCGTTGCCCCACGCCGAGAGTAAAGAGATTATTTTGGCGGGCAAAGGCAAACACTTCGATCCGGTTCTCGTTGACTCCTTCCTGCGTCACGAAAACGAGTTTGAAGCGATTTCCAGACATCAACTCGTGATTGGAGATGATGATTCGATCAGCAAGATCCAGCGGCTGTTTGAACTCCTCGAGGCCGAAGACAACGCGAAAGAACCCGCATTGATTTAAGCAAACCGGTAGGCCGGTTATTTGTCCGCGGTAACGCCAAACCGTTTGGCAAATCGAAGGGAGCGGTAGCGAGCGTACCACCGACGCTTGGACGGATTGGTTGAGAATCGGCGTTTTCGTTTTCCATCAGGCATCGTTCTACTCCTTTTCAACCGCCCCTTGGTCCAGCTGACGATGAGCCAAGCCGCGACGGGACGTTTTGTGGGATGCCGAGCCAGGCGTCGCAAACCGGAGATAACGACCGGTCAGACAATTCAACTGACGTGTCATGTAAGCGTCAAATTCCCCAAATCCACTCGCAGCTGCGACGAAGATTTCGTAGTCGTTTTTGAACCGGTTGTGGCTGTCCGTTTGCATCGTTCTTGCCTCCCGAAAGTCATTCGGCTGGGAATGCGATTCCTTTGCAATGAACTACGAAGTTTTGCCCCTCGCGGTGCAGAATCTGACCACCGACACAAAAAACAGGGAATCAGGCCATTCCGCTGACCAGAAAACCGGAATTTCACCGTCTTGCCCTTCCAGCATCCGATCAATCTTCGGCAGAACCATCACCGATCGAAAACTGGACTCCGATTTTTTCGAACACCGGCAGCCACTCGTTGACCAGATAATCGCGATGCTCGTCGATCACCGATTTGAAATCCGGTCCGTCGAAAACGGTTAGTTTGCCGTCGCGAATCTCAAGCATTTGCAGGCGATTGGTTGCCGGTTGACCTTCCGCAGGTGGCAACTGAACCAATCTTAGAATGGCATCGGATGCTTCGGACAACAACTCGATCGTGATCACTCCACGGTTGGACTCGCGGAATTCCAGGCTGCGAAACGGCGACGTGGTTTCACGTATATAGAACAGGAAATAGGTTTCCTTGGGATCCTGGCCAGCGTTCCCCTGGATCAGTCCCCCAAACCGCATCTGTTGCAAATCTTGCGAACTCGGCTCGTGAAATTCAAGCCCAACTTCCGTCGTTGGCGAGACTGACCGTCGATTCAGTGAAGTGTTTTTGGTTTGATTCCCACCGGAATAATAAACTCGCCGGACATTGGAACTGGATGCGGGCACTTCCAAACGGGAGACCAGGTTCTCAAAAATAACCTGCGGGAATCCAACCGAATCGGGTGCGTAATCGCCGCCCGGTTTGAACCAGTCGACCGGCAGATTGCGCTGTTTTAGCAATTCGACCACTTCATCACTGGACTGCTTGATCGTTTTGTCGCCAAACTCGGCTGCCCAGTGTTCGCGGTCGAGCACCAGTTCCCGACCGACCAGTTTGATCCGTAACATCTGACCAAGGTACTCGTCAACCGAATCAATTGGCCCCAATTCCTGCAGAAAACAATCTGCCAGGGACTTGGCTGAAACTTCCGAATCGCGTGATTCCTCGCCCGAATTCACGCTCGCATCTTCCAGCCATTTCTTCCAGCGGCTCAGATCATCGCCAAACTGCTGCCGGGTGACTTTGGCCAACTGAGCGGCGATCAGCTGTTGTTGAGTCGTGGAATCCAGTTCTGTTTTGGCTGCCAACTGCTCCCAAAGCCAAATCAGGTATTCGGGGTTTTCCTGAAGCGACGAGTCTTGCGCCAACTCGACTTTCTTACGGTCCAATTTTGATACTTCGTCCTCATAAATCGTATTCAGTCGTGAACGCACTTCGACGGGATACTGTGAGTCCTGAATCGCGATCTGAATTAGGTCGCGCGCAGGATTCAAAATCTGCCTGGAGTTTTAGGGATGCAGCCTGGCGATCCTCGAAGCTGGCCGCGTCCAGTCCGTTGACGGCCAATTTGAATCGCTCCACCATTTTCGGATCCGGAGGAACCATGTGGCGCAGCACCAATTCCTGCACCGTGGGACTGAATCGAGTCACCGGTACTCCGGTTCCAAGAAACTTGAAAATGGGAATCAACCGCTCGTCAACAAACCGATGGTGTTGGCTGCAAAACTGATCGAACGATTCGGCCTCAGCGGCAAATACGGAATCGGCCGCGAGATCATGACAGACAATTCGACTGTCTTGATCCTGCTTGAACCGAAACAGTGCGGGTGGATTCTGGCTGCGAACCGTGATTTGAAATGCGCCATCCTCGTCGGCCTTCACCCACAATTCTCGTCGGGCCCCCGTAAATTCCTGAAATTTAACTCGCATTTCCGGCGTCGTGTTGTTGTCGATTCTCCCCGTGATTCGGCCCATTGGACCGGTCCCGAAACTGACCTCCCCCATCGCTTCCTGTCCGCGAAAGTTGACGGACCATTGTCGGCTTGACGACGACGATCCTCCACTGCCACCAAATGCACGTCGAACTTCCGCCAGGGAAGCGTTGGCCTCCTGGTAACCGGTTTCCAGTTTTGTCGCAAGGTTGGGGCCCTCGGACTGGAGCCGGAAATAGGTATTGAACTTGCCTGCCTCAAGGATTGGTCCTGGGACCTCGTAAAACGGCTTGTCCGCCACCGCTTCCTGGGCCACGATCGGGTTGTGAAACGCCGCCGCTCCCAAACACAGGGTCAATGCGGTAAGCAATCGCTGTCTTATTCGCTGTCGCAACATCCAGTCATTTCCCCGAATCAAATTGTTGGTCCGCAAAATCAAGGTAATTCTGCCAATCATAAATTTGTAGATCGTGCTTTCCGGTTCGCAGGTGATAGCCAATTTTGCCAAACCGGACCGGCTGGTTGGGTGGCGGTTGATTCGGTTCAACCGCTGGATTACCAAACAGCTCAAACACCGGTGACGCTGCAACGAGAGACTGATATTCTCCGACCGGGTCAGCCCATTGATCCTGCGTTGCACTAGCGACATAGACTGCCCTGGGAGCCATCAAGGTCATCAGGAAATGCTGGTCGACGGGCATCTCGCTTTCTCGATCGTTGTATTCATTAAACTGGTCACAAAACCAATGGGGAAAAACCTGATTGATTCGCGCCACCGTCTCCCCAACCCGGCGTCTGGACAATGCAGCGCCGCCGCATCCCGAGTTGTTACTGATCACGATTTGGAACCTCGGGTCTGTCGCACCCGCCCAAAGCGACGTCTTTCCCAGTCGCGAGTGGCCCAACACTGCGACTTTCGCCGCATCAATTTGATCCACGGTTTCCAGGTAGTCCAGCGCGCGACTCAGGCTCCAAGCCCAGGCCGCAATCGAGCCACCCTGGATCGGATCCGGGATTGACGCGGTACCACCATGGAACAATGGGTGAATTCCATTTTGAAAACCATCGTCGAAATCAGGGTCGATATCGCCGTAGTACATCGTTGCCAATGCATATCCACGTTCGACCACCGCCTGGGCCGGCCACCGACTGGCGGCGCTACCCCGCCCCTCTTCGATGGCCCGATTTTCTCGTGTGGTGCCATCTTTTTTATTGCGAACCCAACTCTCCGACAGGGTAATCTGTTCGTCGTCGGCAACCGTGTGATTCCCCCCAAAATTCAATCCCAGAAAACAACCGACGGGAGATTCTGACGCGGGCAGAAATACCAGCAATCGGGCCGTCAGTTGGTTCCCACCAGAGTCGCCAAAAACCAGATCAACCTCCCGGCACGTCGCGGCGCCGTCGAGGACCGACCATTCCTTGACGACGCGAAACTCCTGTTTCACCGGATCCGTCGGGACCGCCCCGTAGACGTTGTCCCTCATCAGTTTGAGAACTTCTGGGCGCCGTTTTTTCAGCCAACCATCTGCATCGCTCACCTTCGTTCCATCCATGCACGTTAGCGGATCCGGCAGACTCAACTCTGCTAGAGTCGGATTGTTCGAATTGGTCGTTTGAGCGTTTACCGATTCGGCGATTCCCATGATCAGGATCCCGGTTGCAACGAATAAAAAAAATCGAATCATCATCTCGGTTTCATTTTGGCCTGCCAGCGTTGTGTTTAACAAAACGGTTCAACAAAACGGCGACAGTCACGGAACGGTTAGCAGGAATACCGACAATCACTATATCAAGTTGTCGTCGGGCCAACTACAAAGTCAACTCAAATCACCACCGCTGACTCGGTTGTTCCATCCGCTTGACGGCATGATCGTGCCAGCGGGACGATAAAGATTCGCAATTCGAATGGAAATATCCCGGCCGGTCGTCCGTGTCGAAAGCAGCGATGCCACGGCAGAGACCGCAGGGACGGACGCAAGAGATCGTCGTCTTATTCGAATGAGAGCCCGCAACCTGAAAACGAGCCTACCGGGCGGGCCGACGACGGCAAGACGCTGCGCTGGCGGCTAAGACTGGCGGAAACGAAAGCGGTTGAAGCCGCAGGGAATTCAGGATCTATTTGCCCAATTCGTTAAGCAAATCAAACAACAGGTCCGTCGGCGATTGCGAACTTGGCCGCGCGTTGGTTTTTGTCAGATCCCACGCATCAATCCAGACTTGTCGGGTTTTTTCCAGCCCCAAATGATTCTCCAGCCGTCCCTCAAAATCGGGCATGTGGGCCGCACCGTAGAAGATGGCGATTTTACGTTTCCCGCTGGCGATTTCCGACTGTAAGACCTGCATCGCCGCCTCGTTTCGATCGCTGATCAAAATTTGGTTGAGAGATTGCCCCAATCCGGTATCCATGACGCCCGTTGCTGAAAACTGACTGGCCATCATTCGTTTCAGTTTTAGCGGATGATTCATCAGCTCAAAAATGCTCTCGTTGGCAAACTGCTTCGCCAACTCATTCATCTGCGGTGATTGGGCGGCCTGGTTTTGTTGACGAAGAATTTCCGCAAACGCACTCAAGCCGAGGGTGAACGCTGTATCGCCTCGTTCGGCCATTTTTTTGCTGATGTCCGCGGGTGACAGGTCAGCGTGTTTAAAATTTGATTTTTGATAGTCAATCTTCTCAAGCTGCGACTCCAGCCCCAGCGTCGATTTGGCTTGCTGCTGCATCCACGAAATCAAATCCAGCGAACCTTGACTGGGTTTCTTGCCACCGGCCGGAATCCGCGTGCCTGCGGGTGCGACCAACTCGTAGAGGACGACATCGTAGTTCTCGAATTGGCGATTGAGTTGCTCGTAGTAATTGCCCTCCCCAATGTGAACCGCACCGATTAAGTCAACGACCAATTCTCCAGCCGCAGGCCGATATCGCGTAATGGCAGTCTGCATCGCCACCGGCTCACCCGATTCGGTTTTGGTGACTCTCAAAAATGGAGTCTTTGGCCGGTTGACGTCCGCGGCAGTCCTTGGGTTTGACTGGGGCGATTGAGCCTTGACCAATGACGCTGTGCAAATCCCCAGCGCTGTCACGCCGAGCAATAATGAATGTCGAATCCGTTGAAATTTCATGTTTGTTTCCAAATCGTAATTCTTGATCCGCCAACGGCCGCTGAGAAATTGCCCATTCGGCCAGCGTTCATTTGAAACCAGGTGCCCCGATTGACAATGCCTCAATGCATTTATTCGCGACAGATTTGATTTCCTTGGGTAAAAAACCACTGCACCCGATCACGGAAACGGAGGCCAATCCCGACCGGACGGCCAGAATTTGACAGCAATAAACACAAATATCTGGTTTGTTGTGCATTTCCCTGATTCGACCAGTGCATTTACGCTTCCCTGTTTTTTTCAAAATTGGTCGAATAGGCACCAGTGAATTCCAGCATCGCCACCTATTGCAGTTGATGAGCCTCCATGACCACCGATATCGAAATCGCCCGCAAGATCAAGCTCCAGCCGATCTCCAAGATTGCCAGCCAGCTGGGAATCCCGCCTGAGCTGCTGTTACCTTTTGGGCACCATAAAGCCAAACTGCCCCTGTCATTGATCGATCTCGAAAAAGCCAAAAATAGCACACTGGTCCTCGTGTCGGCTCTTTCCCCAACACCCGCTGGAGAAGGCAAAACGACGATGTCGATCGGTTTGGCACAAGGGCTCAACCGGATTGGCAAGCAAGCCACCGTGGTCCTGCGTGAGCCATCGCTTGGGCCCGTTTTTGGAATCAAAGGCGGAGCCGCCGGCGGAGGTTTTTCGCAAGTCCTTCCGATGGAGGACATCAACCTCCATTTTACCGGCGATTTTGCGGCGATTGAAAAGGCCCACAACCTGCTGGCGGCTTTGATTGACAACAATCTCCAGTCATCCAGCCGATCGCTTGGCATTGATGCCCGCACCGTCGCCTGGAAACGGGTGTTCGATATGAACGACCGGGCACTCCGCCAAATCGTGATTGGGCTGGGTGGAAAATCGAACGGCGTTCCTCGCGAATCAGGTTTCGATATCACCGCCGCGTCCGAAATCATGGCGATCCTCTGCTTGTCCAATGACTTGGCCGATCTGAAACGACGATTGGGAAAGATTTTTGTCGGATTCACCTTTGATCGTAAACCCGTCTATGCGGCGGACCTGGCTGCCAACGGTGCCATGGCCGTCTTGTTAAAGGACGCCATCCAGCCCAACCTGGTACAAACGATCGAAGGCACGCCCGCGCGTCATCCACGGCGGGCCCTTCGCCAACATTGCCCAGGGAACCAACAGCGTGATTGCCACCAGAATGGGACTCTCGCTATCCGACTACGTGGTCACCGAGGCCGGTTTCGGTTCCGACCTGGGAGCTGAAAAATTCTTCAATATCAAATGCGCTGGTGCCGGGCTTTCCCCCAAACTGATCGTCCTGGTCGCCACCATCCGCGCGTTGAAATATCACGGCGGTGTCAGCCTGAAAGAGCTTTCCAAACCCGACCCAGCTGCCGTCGATCGTGGTTTCGCCAACCTGGAAAAACACCTCGAGAATACGGTGCTTTATCACCTTGAATGCGTGGTCGCGATCAACCGCTTCACCAACGACACCGACGAAGAACTGGAAGTCGTGCAGTCCCGTTGTCAAAAACTGGGAATTCCAGCTGTCGTCGCCGATGTCTGGGGGCAGGGGGGTGCAGGCGCCGAAGCGTTGGCGAAGACCGTCGTCGAAAAAGTTAACCAGACGACCAAGCAGTTCAAACCGTTGTACGACTGGAACGACCCAGTACGAAAAAAGATCGAGACAATTTGCAAACGAGTGTACGGAGCCGAATTTGTCGAGTACGGAACCCAGGCTCAGGCCGACCTGAGAATGATTAAACGCTTGGGACTGGAAACGCTCCCAATCTGCATGGCCAAGACCCAAAAATCACTTTCCGATAATCCAGATTTGATCGGCAGACCAACCGGTTTTGGAATTACGGTACGCCAAATCGAAATCGCCGCAGGCGCCGGGTTCTTGATCCCGATTACCGGCGAGATGATGCGAATGCCCGGCTTGCCGGCAACGCCCTCGTCGGAAAACATCGATATTGATGCCGACGGCAACATTACCGGGCTGTTTTAACGCCCGGAATCTGGCCCAAGATTCAATCGTCAGCCACGGCAGGATGTTAAGCAGCCATGGCTGATTCACAAACGCGTTTTCATAATGCATTTTTTCCCCGCCTGAGATTCGTGACGGGCATCAAAAATCGGCTAAGATGATGGCCGACCTCCACTATCGGCTTGACGAAAGTCGAGTTAGTTTTCACTGTTTGAGATAAAATTTCGCAATGAAGAACGTACTTGGAACAGAGCTGGAACCCTGCTGCATGTCGCCGGTTACCGGGTTCTACCGCGACGGTTTCTGTCGCACCGGCGGCACGGACTACGGTGTCCATATTGTTTGCGCTGTGATGACCGACGAATTTCTGGAGTTTAGCAGGCAAGCCGGCAATGATTTACTGACCCCAGTTCCTGAATATCAGTTTCCCGGACTCCAAGCCGGAGATCGCTGGTGTCTGTGTGTTTCAAGATGGCAAGAGGCACTGGAAGCCGGTGTCGCCCCCCAGGTGATTTTGGAAGCCACGCACATGTCGGCGATTGAGTTTGTCTCTCTGGAAGACCTCAAGCAGCACGCTTACTAACTACCGAATGAGCTGAGCAAAAACGTCGGTGTTGCTCAAAAGACGCTTTGCCCGCACTCTCCCAAAAATCCGGAGATTGATGGATCAAGTGGCGAGCGGTTTTCGTCCGAATTCGCGACGAGAGGATCGCGAATTTTTGTGGCACCAATTCTGGAGTGAAAGGTACGGACGAATTTCCCGTCGAATTGTTTCGAGCTGCAATCTCCACAGCTAGTCAATGGTAGCCCCGGCGATCGCTGGAAATTTGTAGGCCTTCTTGATCAGCTTTTTTAACGTCGGTAGGTGCACGTCGTCGAACTTCTTGATATACAGGCATGACTTGCCGATCTTGTGCTTGCCGAGTGTTTCCAGCAGGGCAGCCTGCTTGTCCAATTCGCAATGAAGGTAGAGCGTCAGGTCCTGTTTGCGAGGAGAAAAACCGACATGAAACCAGTCCCCCTCGGACGTTTTTCCTCGGTAATGAAACTTACCAAAACCGACCATTGACTTGCCCCACATCACGGCGGGCTCCCCGGTCAACTCCTTCATCAGCTTCAGCACGGCCTGACAATCAACGCGTCGCTGCTCGTCCTTAACGCCAGCAAGAAATTTCTCCACACTGGCATCGTCTGGTTGCGTTTTCGGTTTGGCCACGGGATTCCCTCTTACGAGAAGCATTGAAATGAAGTCTTGTAATTTGTCCAAGCTCATACCCGACCGACCCGTGCCGACAACCGAACCCGTCATCGGTTGCCGGATCGCCCGATTGATATCGGAAGGCTTCACTCGCGCCGCTCTGAAGGCAACGAGGGAAGTCGAACAGTCAATTTGACAAAATTTGCCGAAGTCTGAGCCGGCGAGAGCTTTGGATCACGTAAAGCCCCGTCGACAAACATAACGAGCTGGACAAATCTGGATTGTTCGAAACGCTAACTGGCCACGGTTTCCTGCTCATCGAGGACCGCGACAGCGGCAAACTTTTTGCCTTCCAGCATCGCCAGGCTTGCACCGCCGCCGGTACTGACGTGCGTCACCGCGTCTTCGAATCCAAGCTTCGAGATCGCTGCCGCACTGTCGCCACCGCCGATGATACTGATCGAGTCGCTGTCGGCGATTGCCTGAGCAACGGCTTTGGTGCCTTCATCAAATGGCGGCATTTCAAAGACGCCCATCGGCCCGTTCCAGACAACCGTTTTGGCATCCTTGATCACTTCAGCAAACTTCTTGGCCGTTTCCGGGCCGATATCCAATCCTTCGAATTCGTCTGGAATCTCACCGGCAGCGACGATCAGCTTGTTGCAGTCCGAACTGAAATCGTCGCCACAGTGCGTATCGACGGGCAGCAGGATCTTGCCGCCTGATTTTTCCAGCAGCTCCTTGGCCAATTCGACTTTGTCAGGTTCCACCAGGCTCTTGCCGACTTTGCCGCCTTGAGCCAGCGAAAACGTGTAGGCCATCGCCCCGCCGATCAGAATGTGGTCACAGACACCCAGCAGATTTTCGATCACCTTGATTTTGTCCGAGACCTTCGCACCACCCAGAATGGCGACGAACGGCCGTTCCGGTGAGGCAATCACATCGCTCAGATACTTGATCTCTTTCTCGACCAGAGAACCGACGACCTTGGGTTTTCCACCCATCGCCAACGCCACACCGTACATCGACGCATCTTCACGATGGCAGGTTCCGAAGGCATTGTTGCAGTAGATATCGGCAAGCTCCGCAAGCTGGGCAGAAAACGCGTCGTCACCCGCTTTTTCGCGAGGATCAAACCGGAGGTTTTCCAGTACCAAAACATCCCCATCCCCCAACTCGCTGACTTTCTGTTGATCGCGTCCGGTCCAACACAGTCGGAGGCGAAGGCGACGTCTTTGCCTAGTATTTCACCCAACCGCGTGGCGACCGGTTTTAGGCTCAGCTTGGGATCATTGGTGCCTTTCGGCCGTCCCAAGATGACTCATCAAAATCAACTTGCCACCCCGGTCAATTACCGACTGGATACTCGGCAATGCCATCTCAATCCGGCGATCATCGGTAATGTTCAAATGGTCATCGAGCGGAACATTAAAATCGACACGCATCAGCACTTTCTTGCCGGCAACATCGACGTCGTTGATGGTAAGTTTGGCCATTCTTTCAGCTCCATGTCGACTGACAAAAACAAACTCCGAAAACCCTTGAGCGTCGGCGATCAAACCGCCCTGTATTCAAAGATGAATTACAGCTTACGACTTCGCGCCTTCTTTGACCTTCACCCGTTTTTGAATGTCGGTTTCGATCATGCCAAAAACCTCTTCATGCCGCTGAACGGAAACATGCAAGGCATGCAATAGTCGTTTGGCTGTGAAGAAATTTAAAACAATTCGCTGCGTGATCTCAACCGGTTTGTCATTGGAGCCCATCGGCTTGCGCATTGAGTCCAAAATCGACAATCAGTTCTTCGGGTGAACCGGTTACGCGACAGAAATTCGCGTAACAACTGATCGCTTTTGATTCATCCACCGTGATCGGACGTTGTTGCCCCTGTTGTGGGGTTGCAGCTTTCTTTTGCTTTTTCAGCCATTTTGACCTCGAATAGTTCGGGAAACGCAGACGCTGATTGAAGCGTTGCTAAGATGTTATCGTTCTCGTGCAAATGCGATTAACCTAGAATGTCGCATTCCATCAGACATTCGTCAAGCGAAAGCGGTCGTTGAGCCGATTGCTGTCCCTGTTTTGAAATCGTTGATTCGTGTTATGGGGTTTGGGTAATTCATGTCGCGCGTCCGAATCATTAATACCGGCGGCACGCTCTCGATGCGCCCTCGAACAGCGGGTTTCAGCCCGAACCCGGTTTTCTCGCGCAGCAGATGGCCAAGATGGATGAATTGTCGCTGGCACCCATGCCGGAATTCGATATTCACGAGTTCCGCCCGTTGATTGATTCTTCCAATATGACGCCTGCGATCTGGCTGGAAATCGCCAAAGACATTGAGCAAAACTACACGCGTTATGACGGTTTTGTGATTCTGCACGGGACCGACACAATGGCTTATACGGCCTCGGCACTGCCGTTGATGCTGGCTGGACTGGACAAACCCGTCATTTTGACCGGTGCCCAGTTGCCGTTGGGACAGTTGCGTAGCGACGCCCGTGAGAATCTGAAGACGGCCATGGTGCTGGCCGCCAACGACGAGATTCCCGAGGTTGCTGTTTTTTTTGATGACCGCCTGTTGCGTGGTTGCCGAACTACCAAAATCAGCGCGACTCGTTTTGATTCCTTCGATTCACCCAATTACCCCCCTTTGGCCATTGCCGGCACACGGATCAAGGTATTTCACGAATCGATCCGCAAGGCTGACACGCGAGCGGAAACTCTGACGGTTCACGAAATCGTCCCCGGAGAAATTGCTTCCTTCCGGCTGTTTCCGGGGTTTTCCCTGGAAGTACTTAAGCACTTTCTCAAACAACCACTTAAAGCCCTGGTCCTGGAAACCTACGGTGACGGCAATGGGCCCACCGATCGTGGCTTTCTGCAGGCAATCTCGTCAGCCGTTAAAGCGGGCCTGGTTGTCGTTGGCTGCACCCAATGCCTGCACGGCGGTGTTACCCAATCCCAGTATGCGACCGGTAAAGCGATGACCGACGCCGGAGTCATCTCCGCGCGTGATATGACGATCGAAGCGGTCTTTGCCAAACTGCTGTTTCTGCTCAGCGAGGCCTTGTCGACCGACGAAATCCAGCAAAAATTAAACGAAAATCTGGTCGGGGAGCTAACGCCGAGCGACCGCAATCCGAATCAGCCTTCGTGAAGAGCCAGTGAATCCATGTTAGAATAGAGCAAACGGATGCGGTTCCCTCGCGAGCGTACACCGTTAGAAACAAAACGAAAACCATCAGAGGAAGACAGCCAAAGTGAACATTTGGTCCAAATTTTCAATATCGTTTTTTGCAGGTTTGATTCTGGCGGTCTGCGTCTTGAATGCGCAAGACCCCAAGCCTCTACAACCTAGCGCCCTTTCACTATCGGATCAGCCAAACGCCGGCGATTCACCCGGGCAATCCAACACCCTCGGAATCGTGTCGGAAAAGCCGTCCGAGGAGCCTTTCGTCGAATTGCCCGACGGTCGTTTTATGGTCCCCTACACGACGACGATTCCTGGTACCGATATTGATTTCACCATGATTCCTGTTCCGGCCGGGAAGTTCACAATGGGCAGCCCGGAATCCGAAGCCGACCGACGCGATGACGAAGGACCCCAGTTTGAAGTTTCTGTCGAACCCTTCTGGATCGGCAAATACGAAGTCACCTGGGCTGAGTACAAGAAATACATGCAGCTGGACAAGGTTTTCAAAGCGCTGCAAGGCAAGGGGCTGCGCGAAGTCACCGCCGAAAACGAAATCGACGGAATCACGGCGCCTTCGTCGCTGTATGATCCAAGTTTCACTTTTGAAGCGGGAGAGGCCCCCAATCAGCCCGCCGCAACAATGACTCAGTTTGCAGCCAAACAGTACACAAAATGGCTCAGTCTGACGTCGAATACTTTCTATCGACTGCCCTACGAGACCGAATGGGAATACGCCTGCCGCGCCGGCACCACCACCGCGTACTATTTCGGTGATGATGAGGATGAACTGGAAGACCACGCTTGGTATATCGACAACGCGGACGAAGAACGACATCCCGTGGGTGAATTGAAACCGAATCCGTGGGGACTCTACGACATGTACGGCAACGTCGCCGAATGGGTGCTGGACGAGTATTCGGAAGACGGATACTCCCACATCAAAGGGGATTCGGTAACGGTCGAAGAATCGTTCCGCCAGCCGACAAAACTCTACCCACGCGTGGTTCGTGGTGGCTCCTGGGAACTCGATTACGAAGACTGCCGCAGCGCCGCACGCCTGGCGTCGGACGACAAAGATTGGCGCTCGGAAGATCCCAATTTCCCCAAAAGCCCGTGGTGGTATACCGACACTCCCGGCTTGGGAGTCGGCTTCCGCTTGATCCGGCCGCTCGCTGCCCCGGCATCTCGCGAAGCACAGGAAGAATTCTGGAAAGCGGACATGGATGAAATCATGGAGGACGCCAGAAATCGCATCAATGACAACGGGCGAGGAGCTTACGGTGTCGTTGATCCCGGTCTACCAAAAGACATTAGCGAACTCACCGACGCCGACAAGTAATCAAGCCCAACGCATCCGTCGTAGCGGTGCCTCTCCTTCGCTATTTCGACAGCAGGGAAACATGTTTAACAAATTATTACCCTATCTGATCGTTGTCGCGGTGTTACTCGGAAGCTGCCTGATTCCAATGCTAATAGCAAGATTCGCCGGCGTGACCAACAAGTGGGCCCTGGTTGCGATCGGCACTTCGGTACCGGTTTTCCTCGGGGCCTTTTTTGCGTCCGCGGGCAGCGCCATGGCGACCGCCGTCTCCCCCAACGAAGCGTTAATCAAAGGCGCCTGTTACGGCCTGATCGGAGGCTTGGTCTGCTCGATCATTGCCGCCAATTCGATTTTCCGTTGACGGGCAGATGGCGGTGGCAACGTGGGCAAGGTCAGTTGATCAATCGGACATAAACGGCATCGGCCTGTTCATGCGTTAGCTCGATCGTCTGGCCAGCCGATGTGACAAGCGTCCAATTTTTTCCACCATTGGAGCGTGGACGCATTTCAATCTCTTCACCGGCCTGCAGGCCAATTGTATCGGATGCGGATTCGATCCGCACGATCCGGGCGCGATTCCCATCGCGCAACAGGCTGACCATCAAATCCCGCTCAGAATCAGCCGGATCGATTTCAGCAGGAATCAACGAACCATGAGGATCCCGTTCGGGGTGCCCCAGTTTGTCGTCCAGATAATCCAGCGTCGCTTGGTCGGTGATATGCTCCAGCACATGCGCTTTGTCGTGCAATTCCGGTTCGGGTATTCCCGTTCGTTCAAGATAAGTTTCCCAAAGTCGATGAGCACGGACCAGTCGTTTCGCCTCGGTCCGACCGTCATCGGTCAAACGCACGCCGCCGTTTTCCGTTTCCAGCAGATCTCGACGCGTAAGCTGTCTGATCGCACGCCGGATTCGACTGTTCGGGTTGTTAACCTGACGTTCGACCTCGGAAATCGAAACCAATTTTCCCTTGGCCCGCAACACCGCACCCAACACATCTTCCATCACTTCCTGCGGAACCGTGCTGCTCCGCCGCAGCCAATCGGCCAACAGGCCGTATCGCGGTGCCAACGTCAGTGTGACCATAAAAATCACCGTCATCATCACCACCACCGACGCGCCCGGGGACGCCCCCACCAGGGTTGCCAGGAGGAAGCCCAGCCAGAATCCTGACACGCCAATCACGATCGACAGCAGGATCATTCGATCCAACCGATCCGACAACAGATAGGCCGTCGCTGCTGGCGTGATCATCAACGCCACCACCAGAATCACCCCGGCAATTTGCACGCCGCTGACCACCACCAGGGAAGTACAGGCGGTCAACAGATACTCCACCGCCAACACCGGAATTCCGATGGAAGCTGCCATGATTGGATCGAAACTGGTCAGCTGCAAAGCGCGATAAAACAGAATCACGACGCTCAACACAACGGACGCCACGATCGCCAACAACCACAACTCTTCATCCGGAACCGACAGCACACTACCGACGATGTAGTGATAAATATCGATGTGAATCAGTTGGCCAAACGACCGAATGGAAATCACAAACGCTCCGAGCGCAAAGATCCCCGTGTACATGATCCCGATGGCCGTATCCTGCTTGACCCGTGAAAAACGAGTCACGAATCCGACCATCGCGACGGTGACGATACCTGCCAGAATCGCACCGATCAGCATCGCTCCCAACTGGGCCTCACGGCCAAACACGATCTTGATCAACAGATAGCCCGCGATCACGCCGGCCAACATCGAATGCGCGATCGCGTCGGCCAGAAATGACATCCGTCGCAACACAATGAAACAGCCGATCACACTGCACACGATGGCAACCAATGTGCCGACGATCAACGGCCGGATCACGTGTCCGTAGTCCAGCTGAATTTCCTGCAGCCAATTCACCAATTGTTCCACTGGTGTGCTCCGTTAGTTTCCATGTTCGGCGGGATCCGCTTCGGTCACATGAGCCAATTCGGCAAAGACCTTCATGTTGCCTTCGTAGACATCGCACAACAGCTGTGGCTGCAGCACGGTTTGCGGTGGTCCAAACGCAAATAGTCTTTGCTTCAACAAAATCAACAAATCGAAATATTCCGCGGCGGTTCCCAAATCGTGGTGCACGACCACGACGGTCCGGCCCTGTTGCTGCGTTTCCTGTAGCACATCGAGAATCGCCCGCTCGGTCGCCGCATCGACACCCGCAAATGGCTCGTCCAGCAACAGGATTTCTGCGTTTTGCGTCAATGCCCGCGCCATGAAAACCCGCTGCTGCTGACCTCCGGAAAGCTGCCCAATCTGGCGTCGCGAATACTCCGACATTCGGACTTTTTCCAACGCTTCATCCGCCAAACGATAGTCGTCCCGCGTCAAATCCTGCCACCAACGACGCTTGCCGTAACGCCCCATCGCGGCGACTTCGCGAACCGTAATCGGAAAATCCCAATCAACCGCACCGCGTTGAGGAACGTACGCCAATTTACCTTTGGCCAGCGATACGTCCTCACCAAAAATGGAAACCGATCCCACGTCTGGTTTAACAAAACCCAGTAGCGTTTTGACCAGCGTCGATTTCCCGGACCCATTCGGGCCAATCACACCGACCAATTTCCCCGCCGGTATGGCCAGCGAAATATCCAATAGCGCAGGTACCGGCCCGTAGCTGGCGGTCAGGTTTTGGACCTCGATGGCAATGCGCTGCTCACCGTGGACGGGTTTGCGTGAAATCATGGGCCTGCGGGACGAAAAATCTCGTGACGGAATTGAATTCTGTTGTTACTCATTACGGTGCATGATCGTGTCGTTCCGGTTGGTCCGGCCTGGCAGCATCAAACACAACGGTGCCGCTAATGGTATCCAGCCCCGGCACACTGGCAATCGTCGCTGTTGCGATTTGAAAATTGTCACGCTTGACGACCAACTCCATCACGCCCAGTGCCGCGCCACCAGGTTGCCTGGTCGCCGACACATACAGTTCGTTCTCACCGACTTCGACCCCGGCAAGCGGTCGAATCACAATCGTTTCATCGGCCGGAACTTCATCCGTTCGCGCATAAATGGGCTCGCCCTTGAACAAGACTTTCAATGACTCAGTCCCAAAAATCGGATCTCCAACCGCGGTAAACGACTTGCGGATTTCAACCGCGTATTCCTGCTCGGCGTAAGAAACCTCGTAGACCACCGCGGTGCGGCGTACGCTATCCGAAAATTTCAGATAGGCATAGGTACTGCCGATGAGAAACGTCGTGATGGCGATGGCCAGGATCAGTCGCATGGTGTTCGGTCCCGCTCTATTTTAAATGCCGAACGATCGTTAACACGTTTTCTCGCATCATCCCGAGATAGGTTTCCCCTGCGGTCCCGGTCGCACCCATCGCATCGGAGTACAGCTCACCGCCGATCGAAATTCCTGTCTCACGTGCAATTCCATCCAGCAACTCACGGTTGACCGATGATTCCACGAAAATACTCTTGACCCCCAATTCCCGAATCTGGTTGACGATTGATTGTCGCTGATCAATCGCGACTCCGGCCAGTTCGCCCGTCGTCCAGCCAACCGGACTGATTGCCTGAAAACCATAGGCCTTGCTAAAGTAACCGAATGCATCGTGATGCGTTACCAGAATCCGACGACCTTTAGGAATCGCGTTGACCTGTTCCTTGATCCAGTAGTCCAACGCCCGCAACTGAATTTTGTACAACTCTGAGCGGGCTTGGTATTCGTCGGCATGCTCCGGGTCGAGCTTGCTGATGGCGTTGGTGATGGTGATCACATAAATGGCGGCGTTGGTCGTGTCGAACCAGGCGTGCGGATCATTGACGACCTGCTCCTGATTTTCAATCTTCAGCGGCGGCACATTTTCCACACAAGTCACGATGGGCTTGCCTGCGGTTTTGGCCAGGTTGTTCATCCAGCCGTGGCCTTCGAGATTCCAACCATTTTCGATACACAAATCAGCTCGCTTGACGGCCAGCAAATCATCGTTGCCGACTTCGTAAGTATGGGGGTCCTCGCCGGGCGCCAACACACAGACAACTTCCCAGCGGTCCCCCACGATCTGCCGGGTGAAATCCGCAATCTGGGTCGTCGAGCAAACGACCACTTTCCGGTCAGTCAAGTCCGTTTGGGCATCGGATGGCGACACCATCAACATCGCAATCAAGCCGGCCCAAATGAACTTCCTCAAGCCCAAACGATGAGTCTTCACCGCCACCACAATAGATAATCCCTGCATCAAAACCTCCAAAATGTAGCCTATGCTACAAATTCAAACCAGAGGATAGTTTCTTTCCAGGTTTTGTCAATGGCGGTCGAGCAACGAACCGCAAGACGCTTGCCAGCGGATCCGCCGATCGAAACCGCAAACGGTTTCGATTTAAGCCACCACTGACAGGCTTCAGTATCGCGGCATCAGCAACCGTGCTGGAGAAAAATCGGCAGATGGGATGGATGGAGTTCTTTGTGGTTCCCGTTTAGCGTCGGCGCCGCAAGCCGGCGACCGTCCCAAACAGCATCAAAAACCCCAGCGCTGAGGGTTCTGGTACGCCAAACACATGGACATTGTCGATCGCAATGTCTTCGTCGTTTTGGTCCAGCCCGGTAATCGTAAAACGGAGGTCGAGGAAGGTCCCGGTTGAGGCCCCGAGAGTCCCGGCAAAATCGGACAGCATTAGATTGAATTGGGTAAAGTCCTGGGTGATTTCGACACCGTCGCCGATACCGTCGAAATTGGTGTCGCGACGAGCCATCTGGTTTCCGACCGTATCACTGGCACCTTCAATCGCAAAAATGTTAGCGAATCCGTTGCCGTCGATCTGCGCCTCCAATCGAACCGAACTCGCAATGTCCCAATCCTGATTACCATCGGTCGCATCGTCTTCGGCGACAAACAACGAAACCTGGAGGGCCGTCAGCGTCTCAATGTTGATCCCGAACACACTCATGGTAACGGTGGTTAACGGGACTCCTGCACTATCCTGATTTTCCAATCCATAAAAACCGGCCCCCTGCTTGTTTCCGTAATCGCCGTAACTGGGTAAACCAGATGCGGCATCGATCCGACCGTAGTAGTCAACCGCCGCGATATTCGTCAGGCTTTCGGGAAAGGTGGTAAATCCAACCGTCGCGTCTTCAAAATCCTCAAAGAAAACTGTCTGGTCAGCATTCAACAGCATCGGGAAACCGGCGACGAACATCCAGGTAAAGGCGATCAAGATACGGTTAAGTTTGAGATTGAAGATCATCATGCGGTAGTATCCCTTGATTGGATTATCGATTTGGGTCGAACCCATTGTGGGCTAAACAGAAGCCTCTGTCGCTGGTTGAAATAGCATTTCATAAAAAAAATCGTTTTCGCCCACCGTCGTGAAACCAAGTTTCTCGTAACACCTGATTGCCGGATTCAGACGGTTCACGGTTAATCTGACGACCTTTTGTTTCGATTGGGCAGAGGTCTGCAGCGAAGAAATCACTTCTGTCCCCAGTCCCCTCGATCTCCATTGCGGTAAGATTGAAATATCCACCAACTGTAACCGCGAATCGTTTTCGTCTACGATCACGCGCCCGACCGCGTGCTGCCCCGCGGCATCGCAAACTTCAATCACCGAATCCGTCGCAGCAGGAAAAACCGACGCATAATGTTGACACTGAGCTTGGAATTGCATCTCCAATAACTGCGATCGCAATGGCTCGTCAAAATGCGCAAAACTCGCACCATTGGATTGCACGTACAAATCGAACAGCAGCTCGGCATCGGACGCGATAGCCGGCCGCAAAACGATTCTTTGTTTTGCACTCACATTCACTCGACTTCAGCCTGTCCGTGACGTTCAAAATTTCGAAATCGGATTGCTTTGAAAACTTCTCGAAGGAAAGATGCCCTGCAGGGCGATGCAATAATAAATCCCCAAATAGGGCGGCAGGTTTGAAAACGGCGTGCTATTCCCCGTGTTCGCAGCTGTGATCGTCCCCTGGATAGAATCTGCTCCCATCTGTGTGTCGGCCGCAGCTGACACAAAAATTTCCGGCCCCGCTCCCAGGACGCCGCCATCTGGGTCGTCGGCGTTGGAGGTCTGGGTGGACACGCCGACTGCAAGATCGTTTGTGATGGTATGGGAATGTGCGGGGAGGTTGTTGGCGATTAAAACCGTATCCACATTTCCACCCCTCTGACCCTGGCTCAGGGGTGGCAACCCCGGTCCACTTCCGGCATGACGAATCGAACGTCCCCGCAAATCGGGCAAGGCAAATGTGGTTCGCCCGTCGCCGCCATAGGTCGTACCTAACAAGGCAAACAGCGCCTGAGTAGCTAGAAATTGAAAGAATTTGGCCGTCGCAAAACGCCCACCCTCGCGCGCGAAATTGAACCCGACCGCCATAATTTGTCCAAGAAATGGCTCTGACATTTGCTTCTCCAGTTGTTTAGTTCGAGGAAAGTGGTCTAAATTTCGCTAGCCAATAATGGCTTCAAAGTTCTTGGCTTTGGCATCGGAAATCGGAATAATCTGGCTCAACAAAACATCCAACTTCCCAACCTTGGGATGACTAATCTTGTAGGTTGCGCTCGGTAAATCCGTCCGCATATCGCCTTCGAATACCAATGAAATGGACTGGCCGGAAATACCGTTGGGCAAACTCTGCCCAGGTTGCGGCTTGATCCCAACATCAGTCGCATCAACCAGTCGCAACTCTACGGGTTTCTCAAATTGATGATCATAGAATGACAATTCCAAAACCTTAAAATTGTCGCCGACCAAAGATTGCCACAACTCGATGGGTAAGGTGGGTGACGCCATTCCGTTTAGGGCAGCACTTGTCACCACCACAGCACCGGAACAACCCAGGGTGCCTGCCTTGATCGCATCGCGTCGGGAAACGCCAGTTTTTTGGGGGGAAGCTTCAGACATCGGAGTCTCGACTCTTAGGGTCTAATCAAAAACAAGTCTGAGCTTAGCTGATCCGCAGTCGATTGCAATTTTTTTCTTGGCAATTCCCGCAAGCAGCTACGCCGTACTGGGGAAAGAAAACAAGCGACGCGGTTTCGTACAGTTCGCATTCTGTCGCCGATCAGAAGTGCCACCACAATTTCCGCAGCTGAGGACAGCTAAGCCGATTCGGTGAATAATTCGTAATTCCCAATTTTTTGCCATCAACATTACTAATCAACAACCCACTAATGGATAACCCAACCAAATTCGATTCACGATCTTCAGAACTTCGATCCGGCGATCCGGACACCCTATTCCAGCCTCTTCAAAAAACGCCGCGAATAGATCAGGTCTGGATTTGAAATAACGGAAAACGATTACGATTTTCCCAAACCAAGACACTTCGAACGACCGCGAATCAACACGAAGTTAGCGTCAATTAAATTAGCGTCGATTGGCGTTCATTAGCGGTTCCAAATGAGATAATTTTTTTCGCTTTCATCACAGGCACAGGGATAGCGGGATGCCAATCGCAAGCCAGCAAAACGACAGCGATTAAAATGCTCCAGACCACGTTTTTGATACCATCCAAACGAGTGCCACTAAGCTGATTCGTTGCGAGGAAGCCAGGGTGCCTACCGGTGCGTGCGACAATGTGCATTTACGAATTCCGCGCCCAATCGGCGTAGCAGCACAAATTTGCTTTTTCGACTCCAGCGGATAACCTGAATCAAGGCTGGACTGGCAACAACAACCGACCATTGGAACGTGAATGAATTACTTGGCACCGATTGCGATTCTCTTGGCATTGGCAGGAATGTCTTCTGAGACGTCATTCGGTCAGACTGCCGACCCATCCCAAAATTCAAACCCGTTTCCCGAACTGGAAATCCTGAAACGCATGGATTCCAATCGCGACGGATTTCTTGATTCAAAAGAAATCCCCGCTTCCGCCCGTGAATTCGTCGTCGCGGTGGTTGAGCATTACAACGCCCAACAGGCAGTCGACGAACAAACTGGCCGTATTGATTTTAAGCTGCTGGAGACTCTGAGCGCCAAGTCCCAGCGGTCGCCAAAAAAGCAACCCAAACCGCCCCAGCCAAAAATTACCAACCGCCAAGCCCTGTTGTATGCGGCGAATTTAATTTTGTTGTACGACAAGGATCACAACCGCCAACTTGGCTCCGAAGAATTTAAACAGCTGTCGGAGAAATGGATTGAGTGCGATCTGAACCTCGATCTGCAATTGGATCTCATCGAAGTCGCCAGCGGAATAAAATACGCGTTGGAATTTCCCAAAAACCCGGATGGCACATTTGATCAAGGCAGATCGGAATCGGATTTGGCGTCGCTGCAACGAATGTATGACACGATGAAATCGGAATTGGAAACCAGTCCGCAGAAACCTGAACCTGAAAACGCGCGCACTTCGGGAACTCCGCGCCAGTTTGCGATGTCCCTGATCGCCACGTACGACAAGAACCAGAACGGCAGCTTGGAACCATCCGAGTTGAACCAGATCGGTCCGTCCTGGGCAACCGCCGATTTTGACAACGACGGCAAAGCGACGGTCGATGAAATTCAGGTCCGTTTCGAGAACTACCAAGAACAAAACAATCGGTCCGATCCGGCGGCCAGCCCAAGTTCGATTGATACGACCGTACCCAAGTCGCCGGCAAGTCCCCCGGATAACCACGCCAGTTCCCGACCCGGACCCAAATCCGGAGCAATGGTGTCCCGTGAGTTTCACGACCTCGATGCCAACAATGATGGGCAAATTCAAATGCACGAATTCGCCAAAGAATTTGATGCGTCGGTCGTGGCCGAGTTTTATCAACGCGACGCCAGTGGCGACGGCGTGATAACCAAGAACGAATGGAACCGTTTTTTGGCAAATCAGAACCGTACGGCTGCTGATCCTGCCTCGGACAAACGCGACTAATCGCGCAACACCGGAATTCGTCAGACCCAGAACGCTCGCTACCTCCTGCTGCGGTTTCTATGGATCCTGCCGAATCTTCCAATCCGTCGCTTGGCGGACATCAAAAAAATTGTTCAGTGCCGTCGCTGCGCTACAAGCTTCTGTAACAGCCTGCCGATAGGGATAGGGAGCCGTTATGTCTCGTTTTATTTATCTGAGGCGGCTCGAAGGATCGCGAGGGTGCATGGAGGCGCTGCGGAGAACTGGCACCGCAGGTATTTGCCGGCGTTTCGAATCTGAACGTGTTGCATCATGTCCGATGAACGAAGTATCCGCAACGACATTGTGGCCGTAGGTCTGCTAACCGTGATCGTCTTTCTGGTCGCAGCCCTGGGGACTTACGACCCCGCCGATCCGGCACACGCCGCTTCACCGCTACTCTCAAAGATCTACCAACCCGACCAACTGCTGTATCCGGCCAACGAAGATTTTCATAATGCCTGCGGGCGGTGGGGGGCCTGGACAGCGGACATGCTGATCCACGTGCTGGGAATCGGTGCTTATTATCTGGTCATTGGCCTGGTCGCGATGGAGGTCGCTTTGTTCAAGCGGCAATCGCTCGCCGCTCCCTGGCTCAAGACATTGGGCTGGGCCGTCAGCCTGGTTGGCCTGACCACCTTTTGTTCGATGGTGCTGCCAGATACGACGCTGCGTCCCCTAATCGGTGCGGGTGGCTACCTGGTGCGCTCGGTAAAGGCCTGTTGGCGATGCAACTGGGAACCATCGGCAGCCTGATTGTCACGCTCAGCGTGTTGGTTGTCGGCATGATGATGTGGACCGAATACCTGATCTTCCGCGCTGGTCGTCTGGTATTCGCCCCGGCCCTGGTGGCCGCGTCCTCGATGATGCCGTTTGGCGTCTTGCACGGGTTCATGACCTGGTTCAACGGGACCCAAACCGATCTGGAGGAAGCGCTGGAAGATGACTCGATTCGGATGGACGATGCCCATCAACTCGAGCCTCCGCGAACGATCCGGTTTCGCCGCCGCGACATGGAAATCACCAGTCAATCCGACGAGACAGCCGATCCGGAGCAGGCTTTGGAGGCCGAGGAAGAGGATGACGACCTGGAGGTGGCTGCCGAATTCGATGACGGCTACGAAGACGAATTCGATGAAGAGGCAGACTTCGACGATATCGACGAGGAGTTCGAAGCCATCGAGGAAGTGCCAACCACGCTGAAAATCAGCTCGGCTACCAAATCGCCCGAACCCGAACAGGAAGCCGCGGCGGCCAACTCAAACATCCCCAAGCCCCACTTCAAGATGCCGCAGAGCAAGCCTGCCGACAAACCCGAACCGCAGCCTTCCGAACGTGAAGCCGTAATGATGGAGTTGAACGAGGCAGCCGATGCGGAAACCGTCATCGATTACCAACTGCCTCCCATCGAGATGCTTGCCCAAGGCAAAGAGGTTCCCTTCGAACGTCAGAAACGGGAAGCCCTCAAAAACGCAGAAACGCTGGAACGGACCTGCAAGGAGTTCGGCTACGACGTTAAAGTCGTGGAAATCGAAACCGGCCCCGTCATTTCGCAATACGAAATCGAACTCGCCCCAGGTTTGCGACTACAAAAAATCACGGCGCTGTCCGATGATCTCGCTATCGCCATGCGCGTTCCAAGTGTCCGGATCGTGGCACCCATTCCCGGTAAAAATTCAGTCGGCGTTGAGGTCCCCAACGAGACGCGGCAGATCGTCATGCTCCGCCAAGTCATGGAGCAGAGCGATAAACAGATCAAGAAAATGAAAATCCCGCTGTTCCTCGGTTCCGATGCCGTAGGAGCACCCATGGTTGCTGACCTCGCGACATTGCCACACTTGCTGATCGCCGGTCGAACGGGAACCGGTAAAAGTGTTTGCCTGAATGCAATCATCTCTTCGATTTTGATGACACGAAAACCCGACGAAGTGCGGATGTTGATGATCGATCCAAAAATGGTCGAACTCAGCGGCTACGCCCGCTTGCCCCACCTGATGCACCCGGTCGTCACCGACATGAGAAAGGCCGAAGCAATCCTGGCCTGGGCCGTGGACAAGATGGAAGAACGATACGCGCTGCTGGCCAAAGCCGGCGTACGTCACGTCACGACCTACAACCAACTCGGCGAAGAAGAACTGATGCAGCGGATGGATCCCCAATCCGACGAGGAGCGTGCCAACATCCCGCAAAATCTGCCGTTCATTGTCATCGTGGCTGACGAAATGGCGGACCTGATGATGACGGCGGGCAAGGACGTCGAACAACACATCATCCGCCTGGCCCAGAAAAGCCGCGCTGTTGGGATCCACCTGATCCTCGCCACGCAGAAGCCGACCGTTGACGTGATCACCGGCCTGATCAAATCCAACTTGCCCGCCAGGATCGCGTTCCAGGTCGCTTCAAAAACCGATAGCCGAGTCGTTCTCGACGCCCAAGGAGCCGACAAATTATTGGGCATGGGGGACATGCTGTTCCTGTGGCCCGGTACCAGTACGTTGCTGCGAGGGCAGGGGACCTATCTCAGCGACGAAGAAATCGACTCGATTACCGACGCCGTCAGCACCGGCGAACAGAATTTCGTGCACGAACTGGTCAATTTGAAAGTCAAGGAAGAAGACGGCGAAGGCGAAGAAGACGAACCCAAGCAACTGGAAAATCGGGATGAACTGTATGAAGAGGCCATTTCGATCGTCGTCAAAGAACAACGAGGTAGTTGCTCCCTGCTGCAACGCGCCATGGGAATCGGATACGGCCGTGCTGCCCGATTGATCGATTTCATGGCCGAAGATGGATACGTCGGACCCTACAACGGTTCCAAAGCACGGGAAGTATTATTGAGCGAAGCCCAGTGGGAAAATATTCAAGCCGGTGATCCACACCCGGTCAACGATGAAGATTGGCCGGAAGAAGACGAAAACGTCAACCTCAAACCCCTGAAAGCCATCGAAAACAAAACAGGGCTGGAAACCAGCCTGTCCGCCAGCACGACGTCGGCGCCCATTACCGAACCTCCCAAGAAGTCCGTCGTCACTGATAAACAGAAAATCGAAGCGGATTTGGAGGACGAGGAAGAAGACGAGCACTGGGACGAAGCAGAAGAGATCGATGCTGCGGAAGCCGAATACGAAGCCGACGATGATTACGACTACGACGAAGAGGAAGAAGTCGATTACGAGGACGTCGATGAGGACGAAGAGTATGAGGAAGAAGAATACGAAGACGTCGATTGATTAACCGATCCGAAACCGGGGCAGTCGACAGCCGATCCCTGTCGACTCATCCTCAAATCGCGCCAAAACCTCCAGGCCTGAAGGGCCGACACAACTCCTGCCGGTGGTGATAACCACCGGTCAAAGCCAACAAACCAGCCAAGCCCTGAAGGGGCGACACAATACGTCGCTGTGAACGATCCAAGTCGTCACCAAAAAATTCCGGCAAAATTTTGGCAACCCCTCAAAGATCTTCCCATTCCGTCGCTGTGATCGATCCAAGTCGTCACCAAAAAATCCGGCAACCCCTCAAGGATCTCCCCTCAAGGATCTCCCTCCAAAGCAAATCCACCCAAAACCCGAAGGCCCCCAATTCTCTCCAAAACCCCAGGCCTGAAGGGCCGACACAACTCCTGCCGGTGGTGATAACCACCGGTCAAACTCAACAAACCAGCCAAGCCCTGAAGGGGCGACACAATTCCGTCGCTGTGATCGATCCAAGTCGTCACCAAAAAATCCGGCAACCCCTCAAGGATCTCCCCTCAAGGATCTGCCTCCAAAGCAAATCCACCCAAAACCCGAAGGCCTCCAATTCTCCCCAAAACCCCAGGCCTGAAGGGCCGACACAACTCCTGCCGGTGGTGATAACCACCGGTCAAACCCAACAAACCAGCCAAGCCCTGAAGGGGCGACACAATTCCGTCGCTGTGAACGATCCAAGTCGTCACCAAAAAATCCGGCAACCCCTCAAGGATCTCCCCCCCTCAAGGATCTCCCCCCTCAAGGATCTCCCCTCAAGGATCTGCCCCCAAAGGAAATCCACCCAAAACCCGCAGGCCTCCAATTCTCCCCAAAACCCCAGGCCTGAAGGGCCGACACAACTCCTGCCGGTGGTGATAACCACCGGTCAAACTCAACAAACCAGCCAAGCCCTGAAGGGGCGACACAATTCCGTCGCTGTGATCGATCCAAGTCGTCACCAAAAAATCCGGCAACCCCTCAAGGATCTCCGTCACTGCGAACGCCCTCAAGGATCTGCACCCTCACCAAAAAATCCGGCAACCCCTCAAGGATCTCCGTAACCCCTCAAGGATCTCTGTACTCCACGCTACCGCCATTCTCAACAATTGACCGGACGCAACCATGTTGATTCTGTGCTCGAATCACATACCAACCGATGGAACAACAGCAGATCGTCAGGCCAATCAACAGCGTGCGCAAGCTGAATCTCTTGAGGAAATAATAGCGCACTGCTTGTTGCGTCATTGTCGCACGCGATAAACGAACTTGATTCGAAGATGACTTACAACGCCTGGCAAACTGTCAATCCCAGTTTGCATGACGGTTTATTGATTCAAATACGTTCGAAGTCTCAAAGTTGTTCTGAATCAACAACGAAACCCACGCCCCATCAATCAAGCGTGACACCCATCCGCCATGCCCGAACAAAGCCGCAGGCCGGAACACCGTAGGCCGGAACAGACGCTGCGCCAGTTCCGGCAGACCGAGCAAACACCCACCAAATTCCTTGCAAAGTCCCACCTGATACCGACCCCAATGGACCGACAAAACAAATCGGGAATCCCCCGCAAACCGCCCACCAATCAAACGTGACACCCATCCGCCATGCCGGAACCGCGTCGTGACCTCCTTGTTCCGGCCTACTCATACCCGCAACAAAGCTCCAAGCTCACCAGGCTGGCTACACTGCTCAGCCTCCACTGCGATCTGATGTTTGTACTCCAGCGTAAAGCGGCGACGCGACGTTTTCTCGACCACTTCAGGATTTTTTTCCATCTTTTTTTCGGTCGTTTCACTCATAGTTAATCTCCGTGCCCTCAAACTCTGAAAAATCTCAAAGTTGTCTCAACTATGTTGGCACAGAGGGGTGAGCGGCGGAATCAATTGACTCACCCCCAGTACACGAAGCCAGAGTTGCTCGCCACCGGCGTCAACGAAGTCTGGTCGTGGGACATCACCAAGCTCAAAGGCCCGGAAAAATGGACTTGTTATTATCTTTACGTGATCATCGACATTTACAGCCGATGTGTCGCGGGGTGGATGCTGGCTCATCGCGAAAGTGCCGAATTGGCCAAGCAACTCATTCAAACAACGATTGAAAAACAGGAAGTCCCGACAGATCAGTTGATCATTCACCGTGATCGCGGCCCCTCGATGACTTCGCATTCAGTGGCTCAACTGCTGGGCTCACTGGGCGTGACCAAGTCGCACAGTCGTCCCCACGTTTCTAACGACAATCCGTTTTCAGAAAGTCAATTCAAAACGATGAAGTATCGCCCCGGTTCTAGACCTCAAATATTTTCCGCTGCTCCGCAGGGATTCGTTCGTTCCAATTCACTGGGCTCGCCCCAATTCATGATGCTTTCGCAGCTCCGCTGCAAAGGTTACTGACGCAGCTCTCACAAACAGCAACACGTCAAAAATCTAAAAATCGAAACTGAAAAACCTAATTCAAATCGTAGAGACACCGGTACCCGCGGTCCCAACCTGCCAAAACAAGCCAAATTGTCGCCGCGTCCCAATCCCTTCGTGCCGGTAAATGGGTAAACTGAGTTTTCTAACCGCCTTCCGTACCAGCCAGTCCCATGACAGCCATCGTTTGTAGCAACTGCGGCCACCAAGCGTCCGTCACACGAAGTTTCCAGCAAGGTCTTTCCACGTGGCAGTGCCCCCGTTGCAGCCAGAAAATGTCCTTTGTTGGTGAGTATGACGAACCGACCCGGGCTGCGCAGACGGAAGACCACGATTTGAATCCTCTGGAGGTCGAGCAAACAACGGATGCTCCTTCCAACCCCCGCCCAAAAGGGGATTCAGAACTCCTCTCTTCGATCCCTCCCTTGAACGAGGGTGAACAAATCGAGCACTTCACGATTCAGCGACTGATTGACCGGGGTGGATTCGGGTACGTGTTTGCCGCCTACGACGAAAAACTCGAGCGGATCGTCGCGTTGAAAATTCCACATGCCAGGGAGATGACCGAATCGCAGAAACATGGATTTCTGCGTGAAGCCCGTTTGACTGCCAAACTCAATCATCCCAATATTGTTTCAGTCCACGAAGTCGGAGAAACCGACGGGCGGATCTGGATCGCCAGCGACCTGATCGACGGCCATAGCCTCGTTGGCTACATGCATCGACACCAACTGTCGGAACGACAAATCGCGGAATTCTGCGCCGCGATTTGCTCGGGAGTCGAAGCGGCCCACAAACTGCGAATCATCCACCGGGATCTCAAGCCCGGTAATATCCTGATCGGGCGAGACGGTCGACTGTACATCGCCGATTTTGGTTTGGCCTTTCGCGACGAGCCTTCAAAAGACAATCAGGCGTATCGGCTGGCCGGGACGCTGCCGTACATGTCACCCGAACAGCTGGACCGAACCGCCATGGTTGATGTTCGGTCGGACGTCTACGCAATCGGCGTAATCCTGTACCAGATGCTGACCGGCGAACGGCCTTACCAGGGAAACCGCAGCGAAATCCATGACCTTATTCTGGAAGCCAGACCGCACCCTCCGAGCAACCACAATTCAAGAATCTCGGCCGACCTGGAAGCGATTTGCCTTAAAGCGATGCAAGGTAATCCGGAAGACAGATACCCAGAGCACGCAGAAATGGAAGCCGACCTCAAACGCTTTCTGGCGGGCGAAACTCCCTTGGCCTACCATCCGTCGCCGATCAAGAAAGCCGCCCGTTGGCTGCGGATCAATAAATGGCCGGTGGCCACTGCCGCGTCAATTCTGGCGCTCCTGGTACTGGGATTGTGCTACGTGTTTTGGACACCCGCGACCAGCGGAGGCGACGGTACGACCAAACTGCCGGTGATTATTTCAACCAACCCGCCCGGCGCCTCCATCGCGATCGTTCCATTCGACCCAGCGACATTCAACCCAAAACCTGATCAGAAAATCCTGGTCACCGGAGAGCTGGTGTACACCATTGACCTCGAACCGGGAGATTATCTCGTCGAGGCCGTCAGTGGTATCGGGACCCGCCAAATAGCCATCCAGGAGGTCGTCCGGACAGTTCCAGTTCGGGCTGTCGAGCCCGTTGATTTTGGGCAGGACGCACGGAATTTTTCGATCCGGGTTCAAGACGGAGTGAAATACATCGTCTGGCCGACGATCAATCTCACTGCCAGGAATCAAAACCAAACCGATTTCATCCGAATCGAAGGTGGAAACTTTCAATCGGGAAGTGATGTGTTTGCCAACTTCCCCATGAACGCCTGCACGCTACCACCCTTCCTGATGATGGACAACGAAGTAACTGTGGACGATTACGAACGCGTGATGGGAGCGATCCCCGCAAAGATGCGCGCCGAATCGGGGACGACCAGGATCTCTCCGGATTTGCCGTGACCAACGTCAGCTATTATGACGCGCTGGAATATGCCGAAAGAACTGGTTCGCGGCTACCGACGATGGACGAATACGTGTTCGCGGCAACCAACCGCGGGACCACCCGGTTTCCCTGGGGAGACGACGGTGAACCGATCGAAGATTGGCAGGTCGACCGTCCCCAACCACCCAATTTCGACGTCACCCTGGATCCGCCAGGAATTCGAGGCCTCTACTCGCGAGTCGCTGAATGGACCCAAACTGGATCGGCGGGAAATTTGCCCGACGGATTGAGACTGGAAGCCTCCCGCTTAATCGCTGGCGATTCTGAGCTGGTGGAAGGCGCCCCGGTGGTCCGGGAAAATGACCGAATCAGCGCACGGGTCTTTGTGTTCGAGCGATTGAACAGCTTCGGCAAAAACGGCTTGGGCTTCCGGTGCGTCCGCAGCATCCAACCCCGTTTCTTTGAGCCGCCGGAAAATCCCGAGAACTGAATTTTGAACTTAGTTTGAGCCTAGTTCTTCACACTTTCCAGTTCTCGCAGCACAGGGAACAACAAACCCGCATGGGATACGGAGTTCCCACTGAAATCAATGGTCGCTGCCTGACAGCCGGCAACTGGCGCTCCCAACTCTCTGGCGAAATTGGCGCGATCCGAATTCGGGTAGACAAAACTAATCACCAGAAAATAACGATCGTCTTGGCCCAATTCTCCGGCGACTCGAACCGTTGACTTATAGCTACCACTCCCGTTGACCGTCGATTCGACGTCGGCAGCGATTGCCGCGGCAACTTCGGCAGCGGGAATGACCAAAACTTGCCCCAAATTCGGTGGCACCGGAATCGGCGTACCGGTGCTTTTTTGCACTGGCACACTGGCGTAGGGGACCAGGCTGGTATTGCATTTTGAATTGTCACCCGCCTTGCACCCTGTCTGAACTTGTTCCGTGTAGCCATACAACATGTCGAAGACGGTATTGGGACATTCCTTGACGGAATAGTAGTAAGCTCCGAAATGCTCAAACATCAGCTGATCGGGGCATTTGGCCGCCGATCCACTATCCCCCGGTCCACCGCCACCCGGAATTTCCTGCGCGGAAATTACCGCAACTGGAATCAAAAAACACAACAGCATTGCCAATTGAGAAAACTTGGATCGAAGTGGGTTCATTTCCTGGTGCCTGAAAAAGTCTGATCAATCGAAAAACCGAACAGGACGACCCCGCGGCGACTTGGGAACTTCACCCAACGGGGATGCTGCCCAGCGAGTTGCCAGGCAGCGTGAATCCCGAGTTGCTAAGCGTTACCACCGACGGCTGGGGCCCGTCCTCTGCACTCATCGTGGTTGCAGCGGATCCAACTGTCAATCTTTTTACAGGACAATGCTGATTGACATCGCTCCAGGCCAACCAATACACGTTGCGAGCTGCGTTAACACGATCGCCGTTGCATTGATCAAGATCGCGTTAAACGGATCAACCGGCCCCCGGGGCTTGGTCTCCCTGCCTATTCTGGTTTCATTTCAAAGCGACCATGTTCGGATGCAAGGTTGATCGCGATGTAGTACAACTTCGCCGCTGAAGCAATCTTCTTGAAGTTGATTTTGGCAACCTTGTCCGTGGACTGGTGGTAATCAGGATGAAAACCGCCAAACAAAAAGGCAACCGGCACGCCTTTGCGATAGAAGTTGATCTGGTCACTACGGCCGAACACGTCCTCTTCGTCGTATTCGAATCGAAAACCGACATATTTATTGGCATCTTCAACGAGGGCATGGATATCACTTTCGCCCTTCTTGCTGCCGACGAGATGGATGGCACCTTCGTTTTCTTCCGATGTTTCGTCCTTGGTTTCTTCGTTTCGACCCACCATGTCAATATTGAACATGCAAATCATATTGTCCAATGGCAACAATGGATTGTCGCAATAGTGCCGCGACCCGACCAAGCCAATTTCTTCTGCCGCAAACCACATGAACAACACGCTTCGCCGGGGACGGGTTCCGTTCTGAGTCATTGCTTTGGCAATGCTCAACACGGCCGTTGAACCGGAACCATTGTCATCCGCACCGGGATAAACCATCCCGCTGCGAACCCCCAGGTGATCCAGGTGGGATCCAATGACGACGTATTCGTGGTTGACCGTTGGATCAGAACCTTCCAACCAGGCCACGACATTGGGAACTGCGGCAGCCTCTTCACGAACCCGCAACGTAATCGAAACCTGTTCTCCCGTTTCGTGAACAGCGACCCCATCGTCGTTGCCCGCTTGCAGCCAATCCGCATTGCCTCCGGTGGCGGTGGCGACCTGTTCGGCGGCGGATCGTTTGATCGTTCCCGAGACACTTGTATTTCGACTGGCTCCTGCCCCTCGAATCAACTGGGAAGTTGACTGCGGCGTTCCATCAATCACGCGGATCGCGGCCGCCGGCCGTTTCATGGCGAGAATGCGAGGCGCCCGTCCGATCGCCGCGTCATCGGCGGCATACATCACAATTTTGTCGCGCAAAACCAGTTCTTCCGGCAGCGCCACGTTCGCCCCTTTGAAACTCAGGAAGACGACCTCGCCGGTCACTTCGCCTGTTTCGGTGTATCGCTCAAAACCAAGATTTCCCTCACCGTTGATCTCCAGGTCCTTGGGGCCCTTGATGGAACATTCGTTGATGACCGGAACGCGACGTTTCATGGGCAGCATCTGAAAATAGGTTCCGTTATCGCCGACGGGTTCCAACCCCATCTCGGCGACTTTACCCGCCACCCAATGAGCCGCTTTGACATAGCCAGCCTGGCCAGTGCCACGACCTTCAAAATCAGGGCCGGCCAACACCGACAACCAGGTCTCGGCCTGGTCTGCCGTGATTGAATGAAACCCCTCCGCCAATTCGTCGGGCACGTTTGCGGCCGGTGAAAATTGCGCGGAGCATTGCGTACTGCCAAGCAACAGGAGACCCGCGGCGATGGGCAAGAGAAAAACTGAAAACCGAGGCATGCCATTTACCTTTTTACGATTGGAGTGTTAATTTGACTGTCTTCAGATTACTCCCGGTCGATCTGAAACGCTACGGGTAATGCGGATGCTGTTGGAAATCGTACAGAATACGGAATCGAAGAAACTTGCTGACCCGCCATGAACCAGAAACCTACTCCTTCCTCCAACGACCAAAATGACTTGCTGCAATTCAATCGTAAAGCGTGGAATGACATGGCTTTAGGTGGCGACAAATATTATGTCGCCGCAACTGCAAAGGAGATCGCGGCGGCCCGCACCGGAACCTGGAAAATCAACGTGACCCCACAGCAGCCCGTTCCGCGGGACTGGCTCGATCCGGTAGCAAATCGGGCTTTGCTGCTGCTGGCCGGCGGCGGGGGCCAGCAGGCGCCGTTGCTGGCAGCGGCTGGCGCGAAGGTGACGGTGTTCGATCTAAGTGATCAACAACTACGTCGCGACCGTGAAATCGCCAGCCGGGAACAGCTTGAAATCGAAACCGTCGCTGGCGACATGACGAACCTCGATTGCTTCGATAGCGGACAGTTCGATTTGATCGTCAATCCCTGCTCCACCTGTTACTGCCCAAACGTCGAAACGATTTGGCGCGAGTGCTATCGGGTTCTCAAACCGGGCGGGTCGTTGATTACCGGTTGGATCAATCCGGTTTACTACCTGTTCGACGCAGTGGAGATGGACCGAAATCGGCTTCGGGTGCGGCACGCGATACCTTACAGCGACTTTGATTTGCCGGACGAGGAGCCGCAGCCGTTTACTTGGTGATCGACCGCGAGAATTTGGCCACAGCCTTGACCAACTGATTGGACTGCAACTCGCGGCCGGATTTTCGTTGACTGGGTTTTACGAAGACACTTGGGGCGGAAACGATAAACTGAGCTCGTACATCGATCTGTTCGGAGCGACGAGGGCGACGAAGTTTTAACTGGCAATCAAGATGGCGGTTAAAAACCCAGAATGTAGCGACCGACTATTTGTCCGAAACGGGCAGTGGAACCGGGATTTGATTGGAATCCCCGATCTGCATTTGCCACAATTGCCAGGGTCTTACTGACTTCCACAACTTCAGGTGCACTGATGGTGCTATTCGATTTCCTGGCACGGCTCTTTAAAACGGACGGCTTTCCGCCACGCTGGGAATGCGGCGAAGCTTGGGCCGCGGAAAACTGGCTGGGCTGGTTGCATATCGTTTCGGATCTTGCCACGTTTCTCGCCTATTTTGCCGTGCCGGTCGTCGTTGTTTTTTACGTCGCCCGCCACCGCAACGTTAAATTCCCCCGGATCTTTTACATCTTTCTGGGACTGATCTTTTTTTCATGCGGCACCGTGCATCTGGTTGAGGCGATCATTTTCTGGGATCCCATCTATCGTTTTTCGGGAATCATGAAAGCGACCACGGCGATCTTTTCCTGCATGGGAGTCGTGGTGTTAACCCAGATTTTGCCAAAAGCATTGGAACTCAGAAGCGGCGAAGCCTATCAGCGCGAGGTGAAAGGTCGAGAGGAAGCCGAGGCATCGCTGAAACTGGAACGCAACCTGATTCATACGCTGATGACGATGCTCCCGGACGCAATCTACTTCAAAGACAAATCGGGGGCCTTTCTGCGAGTCAACACGGCGCTCACCAAGAAATTTGACGTGACCGACGAATCCGAAGTGATCGGCAAATCCGACCGCGATTTCTTTTCCGCCGAACACGCTGCCAAATCCCTGGCAGACGAACAGAAAATCATGGAAACCAAGCAGCCGATGGTCGGTCTGGTCGAAAAAGAGGTCTGGCCCGATGGCCGAACAACCTGGGTTTCCACCACGAAGGCACCGTTGCTCAATCGCGAGGGTCAACTGATTGGCACGTTCGGTATCTCCCGAGACATTACGCCAATTAAACTGGCCGAACAACGATTGCGATCAACGATGGACGAGTTGGTAACGGCGCGAGATGTTGCCGATGCCGCCAACCAGGCCAAAAGCGATTTCCTCGCGAACATGAGTCATGAGATTCGCACCCCGATGAACGCGATCCTCGGTTTAACCGAATTGGTGCTCGAAACCGATTTGGCTCCCACCCAACGGGAACACCTCTCCACGGTCCTCGAATCCGGTGAGTCGTTGCTTTCGATTATCAATCAGATTCTTGATTTTTCCAAAATCGAAGCGGGCAAAATTGAACTGGAATCTGTCGCTTTCAATTTGCGTGACGAAATCGGCGATACCATGAAATCGTTGGGCCTGCGGGCGCACCGCAAAGGCCTCGAGCTCGCTTGGCACGCGGACTCGGACGTTCCAGAATATCTCGTCGGCGATCCAGCACGACTGCGTCAAATACTCGATTAACCTGACCGGAAACGCGATTAAGTTCACCCATCACGGAGAAGTCGTGCTGCGAATCACCGGTCGTTCGCTGAACGCGACCAGCACCGAATTGCACTTGGCCGTCAGCGATACCGGCGTCGGGATCGCAGAGGATAAACGACAAACCATTTTCTCGGAATTCGAACAGGCAGATACCTCGACCACACGCCAATTCGGCGGGACCGGTTTGGGACTGGCCATTTCCTCCAGTCTGGTGGAGCTGATGGGCGGCCGAATTTGGGTCGAAAGCGAGCTGGGTCAAGGCAGCACGTTTCACCTCAGCATTCCGTTTGAACAGGCAGCACCGGACACCCCACGGCCAATCGAGCGAGATCCGCAAGTCCTTGACGGAATGCAAGTCCTGATTGTCGACGACAATTCGACGAATTTACAAATCATGAAAGAAGTGACCCAAGGTTGGGGCATGCAACCGATCACGGTCGACAACGGTCCGACCGCCATCGAGACACTCAGGGCTTGCCAAGACGCCGGTAAACCAGTCGGGTTGATTCTGACCGACATCAATATGCCCGGCATGGACGGATTCATGCTGGCGGAACGAATCAGAGCGGATGAGAATTTCGCCAGCACGGTCATCATCGCCTTGACGTCCGGCGGCCGCTTCGAAGATTCAGTCAAACGCAAGCAGCTTGATATTACCGCCGAGCTGATGAAACCCGTCAAGCAATCAGAACTGCTCGATGCAATTATCAACGCGGTCGCCCCTCCGGCGACCGCCCACTCCCCCAAGGAAGCAACCGCTTCGCCAGCAGATACCACCTCCGGCATTCAACCGTTGAAGATTCTGCTGGCCGAGGACGGGCGAGCCAACCAGATTCTCGCCGTTGGGCTGCTCAAACGATGGGGGCATCAAGTTACCGTCGCAGAAAACGGAAAAATCGCGATCGACGTCTGGCAAAATGGCGACTTTGACTTGATCCTGATGGATTTACAAATGCCAGAAATGGACGGAATTGACGCCACAAAATGGATCCGTCAAAAAGAGCAAGAGCAGGGGGGGCACATCCCGATCATTGCCATGACCGCCCACGCACTGGTCGGCTATCGGGAAAAATGCCTGGCCGCAGGAATGGACGGCTACGTTTCCAAACCGGTTCGCAAACAACAGCTCTACGATGCGATCGAGCCATTTTTTGGCAGTGGCGATGCGCCCATCGCCCCCACGCCATCGGATGGGCCCAAGCCAGCTTCCTGAGGTTCCGCGTGACAGCCAGGCGACGATCACGGCGCTCGCGCGTTTGCCTGACAACACGCGATCAGATTCCAACCGCCGCATCGCATTCAGCCTAGGTCCCACCAGCGGACTTACCTTTTTGCGCTTCGGCTTTCTTTTTGTTCGCCGCTTCCCTGGCCCGTTTCTGTTCCTCTTGCGCCCGCTGTTGGGCCGCCAGCGATTCTGCCGTGATCCCTACCGCTTTGGCCGCAGCCACTGCCAGTTCATGCTGTTGTTGCGACAGTTCAGGATTGGGTGTCAGATCACCCGGATCCTCCGCACCGATCCAGCGGATCGCGCCAGCAATGGATTGCAGAAACTGTTCGATTTTCCCAGGTATCCGGACGGTGCCCAAGATTGTTGTAGTACATTCGCCCCTCGCCAACCTGTTTGATCCAGGCCACGGGCACATGGTACGGCCGTTTCAGCTCCGTTTTCGCCATGTCCAGACTCATCAAGACGCGTACTTTTTCCGGCTGCCAGTGGTTGTATTGGTAAATCTCCTCTCGCAGCTCAAGCTGCTCACCAAACGGTTTCATTGTCGGGTGGTTGGGCTCGTGAACCTGAATCGTCACCTTCGTGTTTTGCCCCCAAGGATGTCCGGTAAAGGAGCCTCCAATGAAGTCCCAATAAGGCTCGTATTCCTTGTAAGTATCCGAGGCTGAATGCAGGCCGATAAAACCGTGTCCTGGCTGTCGAACCCAGTCCGTTAGCAAGTACTCAAGATCCTCCTTGGCGACAGGCAGATTGCCCGACGTGTAGAACAGGACAATGTCGTACTTCTGAAGATTCTCCCGCGTCAGGTGAGTCGCGACATCCTGCGTAAAATCGACGTCGAACAATTTGGATTCGCGACTGAGTTTCAAGATCGCTTGTTCGGCCGGGGACATGGCTTGATCGCCCCGATTCACAGGCTGGTGACGGAAACCGGCACTTTGAGTCACCATCAGCATTCTGGGTTGAACATCGGCCGCCCATTCAACAACGGCACTGGTCGTTTCGACCATGGCAAACAGGGCCAGAACAAAACTTAACATGACAGCCATCCGGTAATGATGGCCGCGTTGCCTCAGTGAAGACTCAATTAAGACTTTCATTTTATCGATCCGTTGGACACATCCGATTGGGAGATATTTTAAGTACGGTTGCTGGACGCTGGACCTTCCGCGTCGAGGACCAGATTATACAGCCCGTGGAACCACCTCGCCAAAATTTCGGTTGGCGACCAGAATTTAGTTTAGGATAACGAAATGAATGTTCAGCAAAAAACTCGTTTCACCCAGCTTCCACCATCCCGGCAACACTCCGCCATGAATCGTTATTACCTCGCATTGTTATTCGCGTTGGCGATGTTGCCCGCGTCATCGGACAGCCACGCCGACCAACCTGAATACAATGTGTTGTTCATTATCTCGGATGACCTGACCTCCACGGCTTTGTCCTGTTACGGCAACTCCGTCTGCCAGACGCCGAACATCGATCGACTGGCTGCCCGCGGCGTCCGGTTCACCCGAGCCTATTGCCAGGGCACCTATTGCGGTCCGTCGCGGGCGTCGTTCATGTCGGGTTACTATCCGCATGCGACCGGTGTTTTGGGTTACACGAGTCCTCGTCCGCAAATCGGTGATCGCGCGACCTGGTCGCAGCACTTCAAGAACAACGGCTACTACACGGCTCGCGTCAGCAAGATCTTTCACATGGGCGTGCCCGGCGGCATCGAAAAAGGAGACGACGGCGCCGACGATGCGTGTCGTGGACCGAGCGATTCAACAGTCCGGGTCCCGAATGGAAAGCACCTGGCGACGGCGAAACGCTGGAAAACAATCCCGACGGCAAGAAACCGGTCGTTGGCGGCAACACCTTTGTGGTCGTCGAAGCTGATGGCGACGACCTGGTCCATTCCGACGGAAAGACGGCCGCCAAAGCGGTCGAATTGATCGAACAGCACGCGAATGAACCGTTCTGGCTCGGCGTCGGCTTTGTCCGTCCCCATGTCCCGTTTGTCGCACCGCGAAAGTATTATCCGCCATTCAAACCCTACAGCAAAATGCTGCTCCCGGAAAAATTGCCAGGCGATTGGGATGACATCCCCAAACCCGGCATCAACTACAAGACCAGCCAGAACATGAAGATGGACATTCGACGCCAGAAGAAAGCGATCGGTGGCTACTACGCGTCGGTCGCGTTCATGGATGCCCAGGTCGGCAAAGTCCTGGATGCACTGGACGCAGCGGCGCGGCCGACAAGCACGATCGTGATCTTCACCAGCGATCACGGCTATCACCTGGGTGAACACGATTTCTGGGCCAAGGTCAGTCTGCTGCGACGAATCCGTCTGGCGTGCCGCTGATCATCAGCGTCCCGGCCAACAAGCCGGCAGTCTGTGACTCCCTCGTCGAGTTGCTCGATCTGTATCCGACGATCTCCAGCCTGTGCGGATTGGAAATCCCCCCACACGTTCAAGGCAAGGATATCTCGCCGATGCTTGACGATCCAACACGCGAGGTCCGTGACGCTGCTTTCAGTGTCGCACCGATGCGAAAGGGATTTCTGCTTCGCGATCACGACTACGCTTACATTCAATACGGAGAAGACGCCGCGGGCGGGATCGAGCTGTACGACGTCAAAGCGGATCCAGAACAGTTTCATAATCTCGCCAAGGACCCAGAGCAGGTAGGCGTTGGTCAATCAATACAAAATGCAAATGGCAAAAAAACTGGCGGAGGTTCGTGACAACGATCTGTCAAAATAAGCCACTAAGACGCCGAAAATTCATCATGGGCCTGGCGCCCAGTGCTTGAAGCTGCTCGGCTACTGACCACCAGGATCCATCGCGATTGAGACCATCACGCGGCCGTTTTTTGCAGGCGCTCTCCGGTCGCGGGATCGACGCCGACCAGCGCTGCCAATTCTGCTTGAATGGACGTGTTCATCACGTTTTGAATCTTCGACAGTACGCGAGTGGCCGGCAATCCATCCATCACCCGATGATCGAAGGTCAATACCAACCGGCTGACGCCGCGTCGGGGTGTTGGGTCAACGCCGAGAATCGTGGTCATTGGCCCAAGATGTTGACAACCATAGGACGATTTGTAACCGGAAAAACTCATCCCCATCGTGCCCATGTGACTGGCGCGTTTGGCTGGCCACAATTCGCTCATCAGGAACCAACCCATCCGCCGCAACAAGGCAGGAGCCCTGGCAAAATTGATCTGATGGCGAAACTGCTTGATCTCCTCTATCGGTGTGTGGCGGAAATAATCGTAACGCTCCTGCAATTCAATCAATGTCATTTTGTGGGGGTCGACAAACCGCGCAAAAACAGGCGCTCTTCCCCGAGGTGTTCACGATTGAGCGTCATCATGCAGATCGGTTTGTGATGCTGATAAATGTGCCCCAACGGAAATCGGACATAAGCCTGCCGCAGCTCCGGCATCTCGCTGGCCACGACCCCATAAGCTTTCATGTAAAGCACGTTCCACGAAATCTTGGGCGTCGTCCGACGACGTAACTTGGCAACCAAGCCGGAATCGAAATCGCCAAACAAACCCGCCGATGGGTAGGTCTTGGCGATTCGGATCAAGTCGTTAACCAACCGTCGGCCATTGGATAGTGGAATTCGTTTTCCCATGTAATCCTCTCCGCGAATCAACTGTTACGATCTTCAATCACCGGGCAAAATCGTTCGCGCCCGCCGGGCGAGCGAGAAACTGCTCGGCTTGCGAAATCCATTCGCCGGGGTCTTCCAGGTAGCCAAGCTTCCCAAGCACTTCACCTGAGCCGTCGAGAATCAAGACGGTTGGATACCCCTGGACGTTGTATCGCTCGGCTAATGCTGCGTTTTGCTGTTTGATTTGTGGCGACTGACGGCTTCGTTTTGGATAGTCCAGTTCCAACAGGATCACGTTGTCGTCGGCCCATTGGCGGAAAACTTCGGTTTCGAACACATCCTGCTTGAGCTTGACGCACCAATGACACCAGTCACTGCCGGTGAAGTCTGCCAGGATGGGCTTGCCCGTCGATTTCGATTCCTCGATTGCCGCTTCAAAATCCTCACCCCAAATCGTGAGCGAGATGGACTCGGGCGTAGCCAATGATTCACTCTTAAACAGGGATTTCAGCGAAGAATTCACGCAGCCGGTCAAACCAAGACAGGCCAACGCCAAACCAGCCAAAAACACCTGTCGATTAAAATACCGCATTCTGCTCCGCCTCCATGCCGAGTGTATCTGGTTTCGAATCCAAATCGAAACGAGATCGAAATGATAGGCAAAATGGCGGTTTCGCCAAAGTTCAAATTGGCCCTTTAAAGCGGCCTAACGTTGATAATTCAGGCTTTTTTGAAAAAATTCGAGAATCGAATTCTGCTGGCGTTTCGCATTTGCACCCTCCGTTTGGGTGCAAAAGTCCCATCTGCCAATGCAGGCGAATGAAACGGACCGGGTTTTGCGGACTCAGCCCATCGACGGGTTCTCGAAACACGAGGCTAAGATTCCTGCTCCAGCAGCAACTTGGCTTGCCCCACCCAGTCATCTCGTGAAACGCGCGATTTGAGATTCAGCCGTTGACTGATTTGAGCGATGTCGTTTTGGTCCCAACGGGCGATCTGTTCAATCGTCGTGACGCCATATTTTTTTAGTTTGTCTTCAGTGACTTTGCCAATTCCATTGATTCGAGTCAAATTGTCACCCTCGGAAGCTGCGGCCTTGGACGATGGCTCCAAACTGGCCGCCGGGACAGGATTCTCTGAGGAGGGTTCCAGTTTCCCCGGTACCGCACGTCCTTGATCCAGCGACAGCGCATCCAGTTGATCCTCATGTTCCAAAGCTTCCGATTCGGACGCAAGTTTTTCGAACAAGGAATCTTTATCGCTGTTTTCCGCTTGTCGCCGGGCCCGTACCAGATCTGATTGTCGCTCAAACTCGGTGTCGTCGGACTCAAACCCGTCGTTTGAACGGGGAGAACCGCCCCGAGCGGAAATCTCCGAAACCTGCTGCCTCAATTGACGCAACTCCGTGGCAATCTGATTCCGCTGTTCTTCGGCTTGCTGCAGGTTTGCGTCGACTTGCTTGCGAAGCTTTCGCTCTTTCTTGTAAGCACGATAAAGCTTCGTAAATTTTCTTTTGGTTGATTCGTCGACGGTATCGCTACTGGAAATACTGGTCGATTGCTCCTCAACCGTTAACGCATCGAAGGCGGCCTGCGAGGTTTCACTCGCTTCCATCTTCATTTCCAAAGCTTTGGCCTTCGCTGCCAGCTCGTCATTTGAACGCAAGGCTTGCTCGAGTTGTCGCTCCAACTCCGGCACGCGCAGTGCTGTCGGCTGCGCCGATTTCAATTGCGATTCGGCTTGCTCCAGCTTGCTCTGCAAATCCTCGCAATCCTGTTCGAGTTTTTCGAGTTTTGCCAACAACGCTGGATCGGGTTGTGCTGCGGACGTTTCCAACTCGGTCTTGGCTTGCGTCAATTCAGCAATCTGACCTTCCAACTCGCGCGTCTGGATAATCAGCGATTCTTGTTCTGCTGTTGCTTCGGTTTGCCATTGCGAAAGTTCGTCAATTCTGGATGCCAAAGCCTGATTTTCGGCTGACAGCTGGTCGTGATTGCTGATTGCTTCTGCCTTGGCCCGATCCAAATCGCTGACTTGAGCCTCAAGTTGCTGGTTTTTGACAAGCAATGCGTCTTTTTCGGATGATGCATCAGCCAATTGCTGCTCCAACTCGGTCAATTGGAGCCGGAGAGCCCTGGTCGCCTCCTGATCCTCTCCAGCACGATCCACTTGCTCGCTCAGACGACCGTTTTCCTGTTGCAGTGTGTCGATCGCGGCTTCCAACTCCGAAATCGTCTCCGCGGTCGCCTCGGCGGACTCTTTGGCGGTGGCCAATTCAGCAAGTTGAATTTCCATCGTCGCGAGTTGGGCCGTCAGTGTGTCTTTGTCGCGAACCGCTTCTTCCAGTTGCCGTTCCTGCGTTTGCGAACGAAGCTCAAACGCCTTGGCCGCCTCCCGGTCCTCTCCAGCACGATCCAATTGCTCGCTCAGACGACCGTTTTCCTGTTGCAGTGTGTCGATCGCGGCTTCCAACTCCGAAATCGTCTCCGCGGTCGCCTCGGCGGACTCTTTGGCGGTGGCCAATTCAGCAAGTTGAATTTCCATCGTCGCGAGTTGGGCCGTCAGTGTGTCTTTGTCGCGAACCGCTTCTTCCAGTTGCCGTTCCTGCGTTTGCGAACGAAGCTCAAACGCCTTGGCCGCATCACGGTCCTCTCCAGCACGATCCAATTGCTCGCTCAGAAGACCGTTTTCCTGTTTCAGTGCGTCGATCGCGGCTTCCAACTCCGAAATCGTCTCCGCGGTCGCCTCGGCGGACTCTTTGGCGGTGGCCAATTCAGCAAGTTGAATTTCCATCGTCGCGAGTTGGGCCGTCAGTGTGTCTTTGTCGCGAACCGCTTCTTCCAGTTGCCGTTCCTGCGTTTGCGAACGAAGCTCAAACGCCTTGGCCGCATCACGGTCCTCTCCAGCACGATCCAATTGCTCGCTCAGAAGACCGTTTTCCTGTTTTAGTGCGTCGATCGCGGCTTCCAACTCCGAAATCGTCTCCGCGGTCGCCTCGGCGGACTCTTTGGCGGTGGCCAATTCAGCAAGTTGAATTTCCAATTTGCCGACCTGTGCCATGAGTTCGTCTTTTTCAAACGCCGCCTCCTCCTCGGCCTGCTTCAACTCGTCTACCTGGGATTCCAATTTTTGAATCTTCAAAATCAACGCGTCCTTTTCGCGCGACCATTCATGCAACTGGCGATCCAACTCCACCTGGCGTTGCATTGGTTCCTGGCCAACATCCAAATCGCCGTCCGAATCTTCCGTTTCGAACGGCAACTTCATGACGACCGTTTCATCGTGAATCTTTGCGACTGCATCTTCCAGCTCCCCTCGTGACTCCGTGCCGGCAGTCAAAATCTCTTCCGATTCCTGCTGGGTTGGTGAATGCGAATCAAGAGCTTCCAGATCAACGCTGGCGGCCGTCAGCTTGAATGACTCGTCTGGGTTGTCATCGTCTTCCTCCGAAAAATCAAACTCGCCCGATTCATCGTGAAGGCCAAAGCTCTCCTGCAGCTTGACTTGCTTGCCGCCCAACTCCCCGGTATCGAGGAAGTCTTCACCAAACGGATCGGTTTCCTGCGAGTCATAACTGGCGTCGCCAAAATCGGGTGGATCAGGTGCCTGCACCGGATCAATCGCAACATAGGGTGCTGAATCCAAATTCGCCGCCGACTTAATTTGATTCGCCAGTGCGGATTGTTCGTCCAATCCGCCAGAACCCGCGTCGGGATTTTTCTCCGACAATTCCGCCGCACCAACCTGACCTTTTTTCTTTTTGAAAAACCCACCAAATTTGGACAGCATCCCAGGCCGGGTAACTGCTGCGCGGATCTTTCATCGACGTCAATCGAATCCGGGAATCGCCGAATCCTGCTGGACGAACTTGGGGCGATTCTCATTCGCATTGGCTGCAAGAGGATCCAGCTCACGACCGGGCCGGGTTACCCAATCCTGTTTCTCGCTGGTCTTGGTCGAACCATCGCCAACCAGCTTGCCAGCCGGCGAAACCTCGGCCGACTTCTGCTCAGGTTCGTCAAATTCACGGCCTTCCTCCTCCGGAAAGAGTGACTCGTCGTCAGGCTCATCGGCGAAACGAAACGCATCTGGTTTTTGATCCTGGTCGACAATTTCTTGCCGGGATGGCTTGCCGTACGGATCATCATCCGTCCGCCCCCCTTGGGGGCTGGAATCTCGAAACTGCAGTCCGTCAAGATTCAGATCCACTTTCGATGAATCCGCAACAGTCACGACCTTTCCATCGAGATCTTTGGCATCGTCCGCCTGGTTCATCGCATTGCTACTTTCCTTTAGAAATCCCTTGGACTTTTTGAACAGCCCGGCAGGTTCGGACGGTTGCTCCAAGTCGGCTCGAATTTGGTTCCGACGCCGAAACGTCGACCAGACCATGATTAAGACAACAACCGGGATCAAGCCCAGCAAATACAACGGGTCAAACCAGGTCAAATCATCGCCATTCCCGGATGCAGTCGGCGATTGAGATGGCTGAGCCACGACAACGGCATTCGATTCTTCCTGCGATTCGATGTTCGCTGCGGCCGGCGCAGCCGATTCTTTTGGATCAGACGGATTGGCGGTCTGCTCAACGGGACTCAACTCGTTTCCGGCTTCCTGGACACCCGATCGCAAAGACGGATTCGGCGGCCCGCTGGTCGAGCCAGGCGGCAGCCCAACCGTATTTTCAACGGCCAGCGATGCCCACTGTTTCCAAAGCATTGGCTAGAACTCCATCAAGCGCGATCCGTATCAGAATGCCTTCCATGAGAAACGCAGTCGATTATCCTCCACCGACGTCAAACGCCGCGAAATAAATCCAGCGTTAACAACAAGGCTACCTTCATTGTATCCAAAAAACGTTGACAAATTAATCGAGCGATCCCCAGACCCGAATTATATGACCTGTTGCGTAGGGATTTTCCCATCGAAAAACGGTGCGCAACCGCTACAGTCGTACCAATTCCAAAAACCGGTCATGCAAATGCCTGACTCGGACTTCCCAAAAGCCGTGATTTTCGCGATGATAGTCCCCCGATGCGAGATAATAAAACTTCCGTCGTCTCATTTCCGGTCGGGATGGATCATCAGCAAAGCTGATTCGCATGCCGCTTTTTTTAAGCAGCCAAAGCTCGGCGGACGCGGAATTCCAAGACCCGATATTGGACCCCGACAATTGATTTGTTCGTCGGTACTGCTGTCACTCAATTTTTAGCTGGAACACGACCTTGAAAGACGCAATCGTAGATTTTTCAGATTTCGATTTCGATAACATTATTGTCGAACGCGAAGGGATACTTGCCGTCAATCCGCACCGACATGAGCTGGCGTTACTGGACGGAATTGTCTATCTCAGCGAAACGACGGCGGTTGGGTTCAAAAATGTCAGCGATCAGGAATTCTGGGTCCGAGGACATTTCCCGGGTCACCCGTTGATGCCTGGCGTTTTGATTTGCGAGGTCGCCGCCCAACTGTCGGCTTACTTCGCCAAGACAACCGGTTTGGTCGACCGTGGAATCGTGGGACTTGGCGGATTGGAGAGCATTCGATTCCGCGCCCCTGTCGTTCCAGGGGACCGCCTGATCGTCATGCTGCGACGATTGAAGGTCCGCAAAAACGTGATGTTCTCCGCTGAATTCCAAGCCTTCGTCGATACCACGCTGGTAGCCGACGGAGTCATCAAAGGTGTCTGCCTGGAATCCGAGGGATAAATCGAAAGCTGCCAGTCGGACGCGGCGACTTGGACTGGCCTTGCCAACGGACTATCAATTTTTCGGCTGCAACACGTCCTGCCACAAACAGCCCGACCACGACCAGCCAACGCCAAATCCAATCATCATGTTTTTCATCGCCGGGGTCAGAGTTTTGTCGTCCCGAAGTTGCCTGATCAAAATGGGCAGCGTAGACGAAACCGTATTGCCGATGTCTTTTAGCATAATCGGGACGCGTTCGGCTTCGACGTCGATGGCCTGCTGTAGCTGACTGAGCATTTTGTACGTCGCCTGATGAAACAGGTACAAATCGACGTCGTCTTTCGTCAAGGATGCATCCGAGAGGATACCGTCAATCAGCTCCGGAATTTTCTCGATCGTGAAATTGATCAAGGCCGGACCATCCATATACAGATCGCTGCCCCAACGCCTTCGATGCCGCGGCGCGATCGCATCGGCCGCGCAGCGAAAACCCTTTTCCGTCGCCAATAACGTGTTGGCTCCCGTTCCATCGGTTCCAAACCGATAAGCCCATATCGACGGTTCTTCGTGAGCCTCAATCAAGGTTGCTGCAGCGCCGTCCCCGAAAATTGTTCGCAAGCTACGATCCTTGGCATCAATCATCTTGGTGTAGGTTTCGGCCGTGATAAACAACACCCGCTTCGCCACGCCCGAACGAATCAAGCCGTCCGCAATCGAGAGACCGTAAACAAAAGCACTGCAACCGAGGTTGAAATCGAGGGCCCCGCAATGAGTTGGCAATCCCAGCCGATCCTGCACCAAACATGCCGTTGTGGGCAGCGGGTAGTCCGGTGTCTGGGTGCAAAACAACAGGAAATCAATGGAACTACGATCAATTTCAAATTCTTCAAATAATCGCTCGGCGGCCAGCACGCCCAAGTCCGAGGAGCACTCCTCGGGAGCCGCAACATGACGTTTATAAATGCCCGTTTTGGAGGCGATCAGATCCATGTCCCAATTCGGATTGTCCGTCATCAAGTCCGCATTCGTTTCGACTCGCTCCGGAAAATGAGCGGCGATCGGCCCAACAGCTGCAAATTTCACAAATATTCCTGCTTGATCCAAATTGGTCGTAAGTCATCTTTCCACCCATTTAACACCACAAAAGTTACCAGATAACGACGGCTTGGCGAAGACGTCAGCCAGTCGATGCGGATTCAAATTCCAACTAAAATGTCGCGAAAATCGTGTTCCGCAAATCCGTTTCGTGTCGATCCGCTCTGGATTTGGCGAACTTTCAACTCGGAACTTCGATGCGTCTCCACCCGAGGATTGATTCATGTCGTTACTGTTTGTCTATGGAACCCTGAAGACAGGTGAATGCCGAGCCACGTTGCTTCGCGGGCAAATCAAACGCGGCAACGGCAAAACGTTGCCGAAATATCGGCTATTTCGGCTGACGGGTTTCCCGGGTCTCGTGGAATCCGCGGAAAATCAGGGACTGGAAATCGAGGGAGAAATTTGGGATGTCGAACCAGACTGCCTGAACCGTCTCGACGAGGAAGAAGGAACCGACGCTGGGCTTTACGAGCGACGGTTGATCGAATTGGCCCCGCCCTTCCATGACGCGCAGGTCGAAGCTTATTTCTACCTGCAGTCCATTGCCGGTCGCGAAGATTGCGGGTCTCGATGGTAAGCCCCCATCAATTGGAGCCGGTGTCGATTGTCGATTGGATGGTGAGTCGACGAAAAATTGGTTAGAATCGAAATTGAATTTTAATAAACGAGGCAATTTACCCAGCGGAGAAAAACATGCCCAAAGCGACAGCGCGACACATTCTTGTTGACACCCTCGAACAATGCGAAGAACTCAAAGCCAAAATCGAAGCCGGAGATGATTTTGCCGCGGCCGCGAAAGTCCATTCGAACTGTCCCTCGGGCCGCGCCGGAGGAGACTTGGGCGAATTCGGTCCCGGACAAATGGTTCCCGAATTTGACGAAGCCGTGTTCAAAGGCCCGGTCAACGAAGTCATCGGTCCTGTCAAAACTGATTTCGGCTTTCACCTCCTCGAAGTCACCAGTCGTACCGAGTAATCAATTCCCGATTGTCGATCAAGCGAGTTCATTTAGGTCGCTGCCGAAGATCTTCCCCGCGAGGAATCGCCATTGGCGCTCATCGAACTTAAAGATGTGTCAAAGACCTACGATCTGGGCGAGATCAAGGTCCACGCCCTTCGCAGCACAACCCTCTCGATTGAACGGGGCGAATACGTGGCTTTGATCGGCCCGTCGGGTTCCGGCAAGTCGACTTTGATGAATACGCTCGGCTGTCTCGATCGCCCGACCGCCGGCAGCTATCTGCTCGCCGGCGAAGAAATCGTCGACATGTCACGAGATGGCAGAGCCCGCATTCGCAACGAACGACTCGGTTTTGTTTTTCAAAACTTCAATCTGCTGTCGCGAACTTCGGCCATCGAAAACGTGGAACTGCCACTGATGTACGCCAAGGGAACTTCCACCCGAACGCGACGCAAAAAAGCCCGCGAACTGCTGGAACTGGTTGGCCTGGGTGACCGCATGGACCATCACCCTGCCCAACTCTCCGGTGGCCAACAACAACGCGTCGCGATTGCCCGAGCGCTGGTCAACGACCCCGCCATTCTGATGGGCGACGAGCCGACTGGCAATCTTGATACCCGCACCAGTCGTGAAGTCATCGAGTTGTTTGAAAAACTCAACCAGGAACGCCAATTGACGGTCATCCTCGTGACCCACGACCAGGAGATCGCTCGCTTCGCGCACCGGACGATCGTACTGCGGGACGGCCGTGTGATCTGCGACACTTCCAACTTTGATGAAGCCCTAGAATCCTTACATTCCTACCAAGAGCTACCGGAAGAATCATAAAACCGCTGCCAGCATCGTGATCGAATCAACGAACTGAATCGTTCTTTCCGATTCCTTCGGTATCATGGGCAAGCAATCGAACTGGAAAATCGCGTTTTGGCTGGCATTCTCGATGCTACCGGTAAACTTTGCGCATGCCCAACTGTTGGACCTGTTGCCCGAACAGAGACAGATTCGAGTCCGGCAGCCGGGACAGCTTCCCTCGATTCCGGTTCCCGACGTCGGCACGCCGCTGACCGTCGAAACCGACCCTGACACGCGTCGCCAGCAGCGAATTTCGCTCGACGAAGCAATCCGGATCGCAATCCAAAACGCCGAAGTCATCCGCGTCTTAACGGGAGTTTCGGCGCGACGCAGCGCCAGCACAATCTACGATGTCGCGATCCAAAACACCGCCATCGATCTGCAAAACTCGGTTTTCGATCCGACCATGGATTTAAATCTCTCAATGAATAAGGTCGATCGCCCTGGCTCAACGTTTGACCCGTTCGACCCAACCAATGCGATCTTTGCCGGATCCAGTACCGATTCCATCAACACGACCTTTGGGTTGCAAAAACGGGGTTTTAGCGGGGGCACCGTGGGGCTCAATGCCAACGCCGTCGGATCCTATTTTGAACCGGGTGTTTTCCCTCTGGATCCGGAATACCGATCGTTCGTCGAACTGAGCCTGCGTCAACCTTTAGCACAAGGATTTGGTCGCGACGTCAACCTGGCTCCGGTCGTGATCGCCCGAATCGACACCGAGCGATCCTATTTTCAATTCAAGGACTCGGTCCAGGAATTGGTTCGCAGTGTGATCGAAGCCTACTGGAATATCGTCGCCGCCAGGGTCAATGTCTGGGCTCGCCGACAACAGGTGGAACAAGCAGATTTTGCTGTCCAACGGGCGACCGCGCGGCAAGCCAGAGGATTGGCGCGAGCCGCGGACGTCGCCCAGGCGCGATCCGCATTGGCGAACTTTCGCGCCGGACTCATCACGGCTCGTTCGAATCTGATCCTTAGGGAAACCGCCCTGTTGAATATCATGGGCCTGAACCCCTCTACCGAATTCGAACTGGTCCCGACCTCCAAACCGGTTTTGGAACAGGTTGATTTTGATTGGGACAAAGTGATTTCGATGGCCGAACAGTATCGCCCCGATATCATCGAACTGAAACTGATTCTCGAGGCCGATCAACAGCGGCTGGTACAAGCCAACAATTCAGCGCGACCGCAACTCGATGGTATCGCGAACTATCGCTGGGACGGCCTCAGTGGCGAAGCGCCCAACGGGCTGCTGTTGCAAAATGATGCGGGGCGGTTTCAGGGTTTCAATCTGGGCGTGAATTTCTCGGTTCCTATGGGGCTCCGTGCCGATCGGGCCACGTTGCGGCGGCAAGAGCTGATTCTGTCTCGCGACAAAATCAACATCGAGCAGGGAATTCACCAAATGATCCACGATCTGACAATCAACTACCGAAACCTTGACCAGTTTTTCGAACAGTACGTTGCGTTTAAGGAAGCCCGGGTTGCCGCGCGACTGAATTTTGAAAACCAGGCCGGTGAGGTATTGGCCGGGCGACGGGAATTCCTGAATGTGCTGCAGGCAATCACCGATTGGGGCAACGCCGTTTCCCAGGAAGCCGCTTCGATTACACAATACAATACCGAATTGGCCAACATAGAACGACAAACCGGTACGATTCTCGAAACACACGGAATCTCATTCTACGAGGAACGGATGGGCTCGCTCGGACCGATCGGTCTGCTCGGCGCTCGCCGCACCGAGGAATGCTATCCCGCTGGCCTGCAACCCGAAGGTGGCAACAACCTTTACCAGAATTTCGAAGACACATCCGATGAAGCGTTCAACCTCGAAGACCTCAATCGCCAATCACGCGATCGAAAAATCGAACTCGACGCACTACCGCAAGCTCCCGAAATCGAAGCACCGCGACCGCCAGCCAATGCGACGACCGAGTCTCCCCAAACATCGGCAAACCGAAATCTTCCCGCGATCGATCCAACGCGCGTTGCGGCCAAACGCGAACGCCTGCTGGATCGCCTCAAACTGAAATTCAAGTAAGCATTCGAATTGTCGATCTGGCCAGTGATCGGCGGGTTCTGTTTCAGCGTGCTGCTGAAATTTGAGCGATTTGCGTCTCGCCGGTCTTGCCAATTGGCGACCATTCATCCAATCCGCTGCCTCGCGGTTCGCGGGACAAACACGGCCGACGGACGAAAACAGGCGAAAGCCGGATCGCCGATGCGGCCTTCCACACCCCGGCCGACGGGAATTTCGCTTTCGAAGGTAAACAGGTTCCGACCTTCCTGCGAACGCCTCAACGGCCTCCCCAGAAAACACCCCTCAAACTTTCGTCTTCCTCGACAGGACGTCGGATTCGACTTGGGGTACAATGGGCCCATGTTTTTCCGCAAGACTGGCCTGCGGTGGCAATCCTTAGCTGCGTTCGCGAATGGTCGCCGACCGGATTGCACTTTGAGTTGTACGCGTTGACAAAAAGGCTTCGTTTTATGATCAGACTGGCATGCGTCCTGACAATTGTTTTTGGCGTTAGTTTTGGCTTTGGCTCCCGCACGGCCAGCGCGCAACCGTCCAACCCGGATACCGTCTCGTTATTCGATGGTCAATCTCTCAGCGGCTGGAGCGGTGACCCAAAATTTTGGCGTGTCGAAGACGGTGCAATTACCGGTCAGACAACCAAGTTAACACCGACCAATGGGAATACCTTCTGCATTTGGGAAGGTGAAGTTGACGATTTTGAATTGACCCGCTTGTCACCGGTGGCTACTTCGTCGTCCGACGAAGTTACCGATCTACCGGTGATTTTCGAGGAAGACTTCGAAAACGGCCTCGACCGCTGGGAGTTGATCGACCCCGAGTCGTGGAAACTGGAAGACCACGGCAAAGGCCAAAGCCTGTCGATCATTCAACGCGAAAGTGCTTACGAACCCAAAGTCCGCAGCCCCCGCCATATCGCGTTGATCAAAGACGTCGAGGCCGATAGCTTCGAATTGACGTTCAAGGTCAAAAGTACCAAAAACACCGGCAACCATCGGGATTGCTGCGTGTTTTTCAATTACCAGGATCCCACGCATTTCTACTATGTCCATTTGGGTGCCAAACCGGACCCCGCCAGCGGCCAGATCATGATCGTCAACGACGCGCCACGCGCTCCGTTGACCGAAAACAAAAAGAACACGCCGTGGAGCGAATCCGGTTGGCATACCGTCAAATTGGTCCGCAATTTTGCTGACGGGAACATCTCCGTCTATTTCGACAATCTCGAAACGCCCCACATGACCGTCAACGACAAAACGTTTGGCAAAGGCCGAATCGGAATCGGCTCGTTCGATGACATGGACGCATTCGATGAGATCGAGTTGCGAGCCGAATCGCCGGGCGATCGTGAAGCAGATTTCAAATCAATTTTTAACGGCAAAAATCTCGATGGCTGGGAACAAGTCAACGGTACGGCCAGTTACGAAGTCGTCGATGGCGCGATCCTGGGTACGACGGCCACAGGCAGCCCGAACTCTTTCCTGGCCACCAAGAAACCGTACGCGAATTTCGAATTGGAGTTCGACGTGTTCCTCGTGGACAACGAACTGAACAGCGGCGTCCAGTTCCGGTCCGCCCAACACACGGAAGAATCACTGGCGACGATCAAGAAAAAACACCCGGTCGGACGGGTTTACGGTTATCAATGCGAAATCGAAGCCTCCGCCACGGGCGATCTCGACCCCAAGAAATATGGTGACGCCGGCTACATCTACGATGAAGCCCGTCGAGGCTGGCTGGTCGACGATGAAACACGAATTGCGGCAACGACCCGGAACGCTTTTCAGAATCAGGCCTGGAATAAAATGCGCATCAGGGCCGAGGGAGATCACATCCAGACCTGGATCAACGACGTCAAGATCTGCGACCTCAACGATGATCTTTCCGCCTCGGGATTTATCGCACTGCAGGTCCACGGGATCGGAAAACGCGATGAAAAATGGCAGGTCAAATGGAAGAACATTCGCATCAAGGAACTGCCGGTCAACGGAGGTCGCTGAAATCCCAAAAATCAGCAACCAAAATTTGACAGTCGAGGCTGGGGCAGTGAGACTGAATTTCAATCAACGCTTGCTCAATTTACCGTCTTTTCCGTTTGGAGCTAACCAGCGGTTGGCTCCGGACATAGCATCTTGATCCCTAATCCCGATTGGTGTTCGCCATGCGCATTCCTTACCAGCAACGTGCTGACTGTCTGTTGATCGTGCTACTCTCCGTCGCTTGCTCATTTTCGATCGCAGAAGATTGCCACGGTGCAATGCGGCAGAGCCAGGAACAAACCGAGGACTCAACGGCGAAAACGGACTCGGCCACGTCAGCCCAACCCGCGGCGACTGAGAATGAATCCGGGCGAACCGTAAAAAAACCGGCGGAACAGACTCCGACGCCGATTGATCCCATTGCCAGCGGCCCAAACGTAAATGGCTCCGATAATCACGAACCGGATCAACAGAATTCGCGTCCAGACAATTCAACCCAGAAAAACAACCAGCCTCCGGAAACCGCAAGCGAGAAAAAAATTGACGAAGCACCAACCGACACGACAGGAGAGCAGCGGCAAGGCTGGGATCTCAAAAGCACGTACGCCATCTCATTGCTTGGCTTCGGCGTCGTTGCCTTGGTTCCGTTTTTGATTTACGTGTGGTGGATGCAGGCCAGATTTTATTCGCTGACGCAGGATCAAGCGAACAAGGGATCGAAAGTCAGTTTTGAATCCGTCCCGTTGTCAGCCCGTGTACTGGAAAGCTTGCAAGCGACTGACGCACCGCCGCCAATACTCGAGGGGCCAGTCTTATTAACGGTCGGCGAAGCTTCCACTGATTTTACGGTCAAGGTTGCCGGGCAGGATCCCACAACGGAAGTCAGCTGGTCCATTCTCCCAGCCGACGCAGCCGTCGCTTTGCCATCCGTGAAAGGCAAGAATCAGATCATCGCGGCCAAACCGGGAGCATTTCAAGTCGTCGTAAGCGTCGGGGGACAATCCGCCACGCTCGACGTCGCCGCCGTCGCGGCGGCCCCGGCAGCCGAGTTAAAAATTCCGTTCATCGGCGAGGGTTTTGCGTCGTTCTACATCGCGCTGGTGATCCTGATCCTGGTCGCCACGCTCGGCATCCTGGATATCCTGACCGGTGAAGCCATCGCAACCATCATGGGAGCCCTGGCCGGTTATATTTTTGGAATAGGTCAAAAAGATAAAGCCCCCAAAACCGAAGAATAATCCAGTCCTCGCGATTTTTCCCGATTGACTTCCAGTTGAAACCTGGCCGAGTGATCGGGTATCATACCAACATCGGGGCGTGGCTCAGCCTGGTAGAGCGCTGCGTTCGGGACGCAGAGGTCGGAAGTTCAAATCTTCTCGCCCCGACTATCTTTCGAAACAAGCCCATCGTCGTTTTCGGCGGTGGGCTTTTTGCTTGGAATTGCAGTGCTTCTCGCCTGTCGCAATTGGTTCAAACGGCGTCCAGTTGCCACAGCTTTGACAAGCGAGTTTGCTGCAAGTCGTTGTCCACACTCAGCTTTGCTTGGTTCAAAGGCCTTTTCGCAGGTGAAGTCGGAACGGGGATCGGCTAGAGTCGGGACATCGTGGGTTTGTGGATATTGATTCAGAGAACTGGTGAGGAAATTCCGTGAAGGCTCAACTTGTCTACATCAGCACGGTGGTTGCCTCCGTCTGCGTCTTCGCTAGTGGATGCTCGAATGAAGAAATCGAGCGGCTAATCGAGAATCACGAAGAGCGACTTGATGAACTCGAAAACATGGTGCGTCCTAATGCAACCGGAACACCCGATCCCAGCACAACCCATCAAAAGCGGATTGAGGCTCTAGAGGAAAAAGTACAAGCTTTGGAAAAAAAGTTGGCTGAGCAAGTTCCATAACTTTGACGCACAGAGAGCCTCACGCTGCTGAAATCGAAGAGGCGATAAGGTAAGCTGATTGCCAAAGATGCTATGGTTTAGAACATGATTGGTACAAAATGAGATATTCGGATCTTTTGACAGCAGTGGTGGTCTGCGTAGCCATCGGTGTTGCTGGGTGCAATCGAGTTGAGAGCGAAAAGGCTGCTCAAACAAGCGACTCGGGACAGAGCGACAACGGCAGTCAACCCGGTTCCTCTGCCGAAACGCAAGCTACGAAAGACGGTTGGACGCTGTATTCCCCGCCCGAAAAAGACTTCTCTGTGATGGCCCCTGAGACGGTGGAGGTTAAGGTCAGAGAAGCGAAGATTGGCAAGTTTCGAGAGTATGTTTTTCGGAAAGGAGAAGCCTACATCACGGTGACAATACACACTGATCGAAAAGAGCCATTAGCCGGGAACTCGGTTGAAGAACTGAAATCGAGCGAGGATATTCTCCCCGGATCGCTGAAAGACATTTCCCTTGGTGACATGCCGGGAATTGAATTCCGCACACAAGGCGGAATTGGTGAATCGATCTTTCGAGAATACTGTGCCCCAGACAACTCACGGACCATTTCAATCCAAATAGCCAAAGACTATGGAGGTGGTTTTAGCGATGATGAAATCCGTTTGTTCCTCGATTCGTTCAAACTGCTTCCGTGAGTAGCAAGGATGCTCGAACCTATTTCGAGACGCCCACACATTTGCTGGAATCCGGCAGCAAATTTCAGTGCGCATCGACTAAGGAGAGGCAATAATGCGAACCGTCAAATTCAGTCCGCTTTATCAGGCAGGAACGCTGGCCGGGGCTGGCTTAGCTTTGTTTATTGTCTACATCTTCTCACAAGTGGAGGGGCCCTCTGTGCCAACATGACTGAGACAACTTTGAACTTTTTCAAAGTTGAGGGCACGGAGAGTTTACATGACCGAATCTATCCAGAAAAAGATTGAAAAAAATCCTGAGGTTGTTGAGAAAGCGACGCGTCGTCGCTTCACCGCTGAGTACAAACAGAATATCGCGACCGAGGCCGAACAGTGTAGTCGCCCAGGTGAACTGGGTGCTTTGCTTCGTCGCGAAGGCTTGTATTCATCCATCGTCCAACGTTGGCGTCGTCAACTTCAGGAGAGTTCATTGTCATCATCCAAAAAGCCAACGCGCAGGGAATCGCCGTCACAAGAGATTGCTCGTTTGAAATACGAGAACGAGCGTTTGGCTGAAAAACTTCGGCAGGCGGAACTGATCATCGATATTCAAAAAAAAGTCTCGGAGATGATTCAGACGCGATCACAACAGAAAACCGATTGATGGCCGCCGAGAAGGTCAGCAAGCGAGTTGGGGTCGCGGCAGCCTGTCGTGGCCTCAACGTCTCGCGAGCGACATTTTACCGTCGTCGCCAGGGGCAGCCGGAAGCCCAGCCAAGGCCAACTCCGTCACGGGCGCTCTCGCAAGCCGAGCGAAAAAACGTGCTCGACCAGCTCAACAACGAGCGATTTGCCGACCAATCACCTCGCCAAGTTTATGCCAAGCTGCTCGACGAGGGCCAATACCTTTGCAGTGTGAGAACGATGTATCGCATCCTGGATGACAACCAAAGTGTTCGCGAGCGGCGCAACCAGCTGTCTCATCCCAAATACAAAAAGCCGGAACTGTTGGCCAGCGGCCCCAATGAGGTTTGGTCCTGGGACATCACCAAACTCAAAGGCCCGGAAAAATGGACTTATTATTACCTTTACACCATCATCGACATTTATAGCCGCTGCACCGTTGGCTGGATGCTCGCGCATCGCGAGAGCGCCGATCTGGCCAAGCAACTCATTGAGCAAACCATCGAAAAACAGCAAATCAAACCCGATCAGTTGATCATCCACAGCGATCGTGGCCCCTCGATGACTTCGCACTCGGTGGCCCCGCAGAGCCAACTTCCGTTTCACCAGACCAACGGAGCATACAATCCAAATTTCCTTTGAACACCCGAGTTATGCCTGAAAAAATCCCGGGGGTCCGGGGGCTGGCCCCCGAGTCAGAACTGACAAACAACATATCCTAAAAAAAATTGTCTCACGATCGTTGACACATTCCGCGGGCAGTGACAACGACATCGAAACAAACGACGATGAAGTCGATGATGAAATCGAGCTGATCGACCCACGGCAGATCTCAACCCCGTTTCAACAATTGGCTGAAGACGACTCGGCTCCAAGCCGCGAAAGACAGCCGATTGACCAGGTTGTTTCTCAATATGTCAGTCGACTGAGCGATGTCGAGCAGGCTGCCGACGTGTTGCAGCTGCTGGTCAACAACGCTTCACTCGGTGTCATTCGCGACTCGGATGAGTTACGTCGTCTGGAGCTACTATCCGGATTCGGAATTGCCTACGACGCAACATTTCTGTGGAGTCAAATTGATGAACTGGCGGACGAAGATCGATCTCAATATTTTGATTTGAGCTTCACCGTTGGTGCGATTACTTCGGCGGGTACGCTGGGATACATCCTCTGGTCGTTACGCGGAGGCGTGCTGATCGCGACCGCACTTTCGCAGCTACCCAGTTGGAGATTCATCGACCCACTACCGGTCCTCGAGAACTACAAAAGCAAAACCGATAAGCGATCTACCGATGGCATCGAAGGATTTTTTGAATAAGCCAACCGATGGCGCACTTTGGCCACGCTTTCTCCCTGCAAGTCCTGACTTTTTTCTCTCCTGTCCCATTCGCTTTAATGGCCGCCCTTTCACCTAAGGCGTGGGCGATCGACGCCCCTGGTTGACATCAGGCAACGATCTCCTGGTCGTCACTTTCTCTCAGCAACAGGCTGAGTCTCTCTCCAAATCGCTACAACCGATACGACAGACGAACCAGGCACACGAACCTAAGACTGAATGCCTTTTAGCGCTGGGCCCAACTTTCGAACCTACGTCGCCTTCAAAAGCTAAAAACGGCACAGCTTAAACCTCCCAGTTAGTGTTTTTGCTACCGATTCGCCAATCGAATCAGCTTGGTCATTTTCACGGGGTAAATTTTGACTTAGCGTGCGCGCATTGCCAAACCATCCACACAGACCCTGAATCGGAACCCCGTGAACTGAAGTCGGTGCAACGCCTCCAAAGAGAATTGATGACCAAACCCTTGCAACTCATTCGAGACGGCTGGCAATTCGTTGTCGACTCGTTTGCTGCGCCGGTTCCGAACGATCAACACGTCGCGGTCTCATTGCAGGAACTTGAGCCACGACTGCTGTACGACGCATCACCGCTGGGGGTTCTGATCGATCAAGCTATCGACACAGACGCAATCGCAGAAGACATCGATCAGCAGCTGGCGGACTTGATCGAAATGTGTGCCGAGGAACAGACCAGCTATGCCCTGGCGTGTCAGGAACCGGACCTGGCTTGGCTGGATATTTCGTTGACTTCGGAAATGTTGACGCCATACGACCTCGCTCAACAACTGGTGGTGATCGACGAGCGCGTGGAAAACCTCGATCAATTATTGGGGGATCTGGAAGCAGACCGGGACGTCTCCTACCAGATCGTTACGATCGGCAGCGAAACCGATGCAATCGAGCAGATCACCCAGTTGCTGAATCGCTCGACACCGTTTGATGCAATGCACATCATTTCTCATGGTAGCGACGGCCGACTGCAACTGGGTAACACGGAACTTAATTCTGACAATCTCCGATCTCTACCAGCAGCAACTTTCCAGCTGGACGACGGGACTGGCATTGGGTGCCGATATCCTGCTGTATGGATGCGATGTAGCCGCCAGTGCCGACGGCCAGATGTTCGTCGATCATTTTGCCGAATGGACCGGCTCCGACGTTGCGGCCAGTGGTGATATTTCGGGGCATGAATCCCTTGGCGGTGACTGGATTCTCGAATATGCCTTTGGCGATATTTCGACGGAAATGATTGTCAGCGATACCGCACAGGCTTCCTGGTATGGCACGCTGGACATTAGCACTGGACTCCAGCTGCATCTGGAACTGGATGAAACCTCAGGCTCGACCGTCAATGATTCGTCGGGTAACAGCAATAACGGAAACCTCGTTGGCAACACGAGTTTTGAAACTGGCGAAATCGGGGGCGGAATCGGCTTTGACTACACCGATGGCGAAGACTACATCGAAATCCCTAATTCGGCGACGTTGGAGAACGTCCAGGAAGGAGACTATACACTCGCGGCATGGTTCAACCCAAATTCGACGCCCCCAGGTTCCGGAGGAGACAATGATGCCAATTACGGAATCCTGGTTAAGACAGGTTGGCACAGTGGCATTTATTACGCCAGCGACAATCACTTTAAATTTGACCACGTCCTGGCAGGTAACACAGCCATTGGGGTTGTCAGTACGGACACCTTTGCCCCGGGGCAATTTTATCACGTGACGGGTGTGGTTGATCGTGCAGCCGGCACGGTGTCAATTTATGTCGATGGCCAACACCAGGGGACATCCAATTTTACCGCTGGCACCGCAGCACGCGAATACGGTACCGAAACATGGAAGGTCGGAATTGCCAGTCCAAGTGCAGTGGATTGGGGTTGGGCCGCTGACGGTACCATCGACGATGCCCGAATTTACGATCGTGCGCTCTCATCGACTGATATCTCCGAACTCTATAACCCTAATCTTGCAAACGTCTCCTTTCAGCAAGGAGTTAACGGCTATAGCGGCACGGTTGACACGTTCCTCAACGAGGGCTTAATCACGCAAGACAATTCCGGGAATGTCGATCTCCAGGTCGACCTCAACGACGGAGCCGGAGACGAAACAACTCAAGCGCTGCTCCGGTTCGAAAACCTGTTCGGTACTGGCACGGGTCAAATTCCCTACAACGTTCTGATCACTTCGGCGTCGTTGACTGTTAACGTGAACAACGTCAGCGATGCTGGCGCGACCATTACGCTGCATGAGATGTTGGAAGCCTGGAGTGACACGGACACCTGGAGCACGACCGGAGGCATCCTGCTCGACGATGTCGAAGCGACTTCAACCGCAATATCGACGTTATCGAATCCCACCAGCTTGGGTACAGTGACATTTACTGGGCTCGAAAGCAGTATTCAATCCTGGCTCGATAACACCTCGACGAATTACGGTTGGCTGTTCTCGCTCGCCGGCAGCAACAACGGTTGGGATTTCGATTCATCTGAAAGCGGCAATCAGCCTGTTCTTTTGGTTTCCTATGTCGTTCCTGGTTCTCAGACCTCCGCGGTCCACACCTTGACCGTTGACACGGCAAATGACGTACTCGATGGTGATGTCACGTCGATTGACACGCTGCTCGCCAACAGGGGAGCCGACGGTTTGATTTCGCTGAGAGAAGCGATCTGGGCAACCAACAACACTTCAAACTTCGACACATCCACTCCGGACGTAATCAACTTCGCGATCGGAACTGGCGGCCAGACCATCATGGTTAACGCGGGTGGGCTGCCGACGATCACCGACGCCGTTGTGCTGGATGCAACGACGCAATCCGGTTACTCGGGAACGCCCTTGATTACGCTCGACGGCACGAATGCGGCTGGGGCCACCGGCGGGATCGTGCTGAGGACCAATGACAGCGTTATTCGCGGATTCAACGTGATCAACTTTCCAGACGAAGGAATCGAGATCGATGGGTCGACGGGTTACGGCGACAACAACCTGATTGAAAACAACTGGGTTGGGATCACTGCTGCCGGCGCGGCGGCCGGGAATGCCGATGACGGAATCCTGATTACCGTCGACGCCGATAACAATGTTGTTAGGAATAATATTGTCGGCTCAAGTGGTGGCGACGGAATTTTGATTCGATCAGACTCGGACAACAATTGGATTTGGGGCAATGTCGTCGGGTTGAGCAGCGATGGCGTTACCATTCGAGCCAATACCGGACACGGAATTCGAATCGAAGGCAATTCGACCTCGAACACAATCGGCACCGATGGCGATGGAACCAACGATGCTAACGAACGGAATGTCGTCAGCGGCAATGCGACAGGGGGCATCTATGTCACCGGTGCGGGAACCGACAACAATGTCATTGCGGGTAACCTCGTCGGTGTCGACGGGACAGGCACCATCCTGATTGGCAACAGCGGAAACAACATCAATATCAATCAGGGAGCAAGCAACACGATCGTCGGTGGCACAGTTACCGTGGCCGGAAACACGATCGCTGGGGCCGCAGGTGACGCCATCACGATCTGGTCGAGCTCAACGACCGGTACGATCGTCCAAGGCAACACCATTGGCACCGATGCCACGGGAACGCTGGACTGGGGCAATGGCGGAAGTGGCGTGGTTGTCAGCGGAGGGGCCAGCGGGACGCTCATCGGCGGAACATCCACCAATGAAAGCAATGTGATTGCTTTCAACCATTTTGGTGTCGCTGTCTGGGACTGGAATTCAGACAACAATGCAATCCTGGGCAACTCCATCTACCGAAACGATGAACTTGGAATCGAGCTGGAAGGGCTTGGAGTCAATCCGAACGACAGCAACGACTCGGATACCGGGGCAAACGACGGACAAAACACACCCGTATTCACGTCCGTTTCCCACCTTGCAGGCAACACAACCGCCGACTTCGAATTGGATACCAACCAGGCCGGGAATTACCTGATCCAGTTCTTCACAAGTGACATCGCCGACAACTCGGGAAAAACGCTGGTCCATTCGGTTGTCATCGCTCATGGAGGTGGTGGCGTTCAGGCCTTCTCTGAAGTCTTCTCAACCGCAGCGAACGCCATCATCACGGCCACAGCGACCGAAGATTTTGGCGGATCCTACGGCAGCACTTCGGAATTCAGTCAAGCCAGAACCGCAAATGGAAAATATGCTTTCGTGGTCGACACCACCAGCGACGTCGCCGACGGAACGACCAACCTGGGCGTCGAGGGTTTGCTGTTCAACCGAGGTGCGGATGGACGGATCTCACTCCGCGAGGCCATTGCAGCCGCCAACAGTGAATCGGGAACGACGGAACTGATCCAGTTCGAAATCAAAGATGCCTTGATTGGCGGCGCTCACACCATTGACATCACGGCAGGTGGATTGGACGCGATTTCGGACACCATCATTCTGGATGCGACGACCGACAGTGATTTTGCCGGACAGCCGATGATCGTGCTGAATGGTTCATTGGCCAGTAACGCCGACGGATTAAATCTGATTTCAGGAAGCGACGGCAGCACCGTACGAGGCTTGGCGATCAACCAGTTTGAGAATGGAATCGTGCTGGTTAATACAGCTGGCAATACGATCGTAGGCAACTACATCGGAACCGATGCCTCAGGGACGGCCACAGGATTGGGCAACGCCAATCGCGGCATCATCCTTGACAATTCAGGCAGCAACCAAATCGGGGGAGCGACCGCCGCCGACAGAAATGTGATCGTCGCAAGCGGTGATGACGGCATCAATCTTTGGGGCGTTGGAACCACGCTGAATGTCATTCAAGGCAATTACGTCGGTGTCGACGCGACGGGCAACGCCGGCTTGGGGAACAATGCCGACGGTATTAATATCGCTGGCAACGCCAATAACAATACGATCGGCGGTGACCGTACCGCCGGTGAAGGCAACGTGATCTCCGGCCAAATCGGCGGGAGTAGTGATGGCATTGAAATTGACAATGCAGGCGCGAATCACAATCAGATTTACGGCAACTACATCGGCACCAACTATGATGGGACCGCGATCATTGCCAACGCTCGTCATGGTGTCGTGATCTACGACGGTGTTCAGGGAACTGAAGTTGGTGGCACGGGAGTTGGCCAGGGCAATATCATCTCTGGCAATGCAGGTTCCGGCGTCCTCATCGATGGCAACGGAGTGGCCACAACCACCAACAATGCTATCGCAAGCAACTACATCGGTACGGATGTAACGGGCCTGATTGATTTGGGCAACGCGGGGCACGGCGTGCAGGTCTTCGGATCGGCCTCGGGAAACACGATTGGCGGCACTTCGTCCGCACATCGCAATGTCATTTCTGGCAACACGGGGGACGGGATCAACTCCAGCGGCCACAACCTCACGATTGCCGCCAACTACATCGGATCGAATGCATCGGGAACGGGCGAAATCGCCAACAGCGGCGACGGGATCGATCTGAATGGAGGCACCAATACCACGATTGGTGGAACGACGGCCGCCGAACGCAATGTCATTTCCGGCAACGACGGATTCGGCGTTTACATGAACAGCGCCACTTCCGGCAACTACGTTCTGAACAATTATATTGGAACCGACGCAACCGGCGCGACTGACATTGCAAACCTCGACGGAATCTGGGTCGATGGATCCTCGGGAAACTTCATCGGCCAAGCCGGAGATGGAAATCTCGTATCGGGGAATGAGTTTTACGGCATCGTTCTCGATGGCTTTGGCGCGAACAACAATTGGGTTCAGGCCAATTATATCGGCACGGATGCCGCGGGTACTGCCGCGGTTGCCAACCATGCCGACGGCGTCTACATCACGAACGGTGCCCACGACAATTTGATCGGAGGCACGGTAGCCGCCGCTGGCAACCTGATTTCCGGCAATGTCGGCAATGGCATTCGAATTAGCGGTGCGACCTCCAACGCCAATACGATTTCATACAATTCGATCGGGACAGACCTCACCGGCACGTTTGATCTGGGCAATCTTGGCAGCGGTATTTATCTCGCCGGTGGCGATGCGAACGTCATCCGGGACAACCTGATTTCCGGAAACGACTTGTACGGAATCAACCTGGCCAGCAGCGACGTCACCAACAGCATTATCGCAGGAAACACAATCGGTCTGAACGCTGCGGGGACCGCCAGCCTGTTCAACGGTAGTCATGCAATCAACGTCTCCTCCGCGTCTGGAACCATGATCGGTGGATCGGTCGCAGCAGATCGAAATGTCATCAATGCCAATTACCCGGGTGATTACGCGATCAATGTTTCCAGCGCGACGAATACCGACATTACCGGCAACTACATCGGGACCGACGCTTTGGGCACGACGGCGTTGGAAAGTGGTTCGTTCGCAATCAATATCTCGAATTCTTCGACGACCCAGGTTGGTGGACCAGCCGCTGGTGAAGAAAATGTGATTGGGGGCTACGGCGTTGTCGGTGTTCGTGTCACATCGGGCGGAGCCACCATCCAAGGCAACTATATCGGCACGGACAAACTCGCAAGTGTCAATTTGGCGGCCGGTGGGTTGTACGGTGTCGGCTTGTTCAGCGCGTCCGGCGTCCTCGTCGGCGGACCGGGTTCAACCGACGGCAATGTCATTGCCAATCACACGACCGGGATCCATGTCACGGGAACGGGAACGGGTAATTCGTTCCGGAGAAACAGGATCTTCAACAATTCCGGACTCGGCATTGATTTGAAAGGTGACGGGGTGACGGCCAATGATGCCGGTGATGGCGACGGAATCTCGCCGGCGGAACCAAACGAATTGATGAACTTCCCGATTATCTATGACATTACCATCTCCGGCGGAAATGTCACGATCACGGGTGAAGCTCGTCCCGGAGCGACGGTGGAATTCTTCCAGGCCGCCGATGATGGGAATACCCATGGTGAGGCGGCGGAGTTTATCGGCAGCGGCGTGGTCGCGGGTGCGACACCCGGCACGATCGACGCCACGGCTCGTCAATTTTCATTTGTGTTTTCTGTCGGTTCATTGACAACCAGTGATTCCGTGACGGCAACGGCTACCGACGCCTCCAATAACACATCTGAGTTCGCCACGAATGTTGATGTCAATTACGAAGAAGTCCTGTCAACCAATACGGCGCGACGGTCAACGAGGCTTCGACAAGCAACGTCATTTCCACCGCGATGCTGGAAACCACCGATGTTGATAACACGGCCGCTGAGCTGACGTATACGATTACCAGTGCCAGCGGTAACGGAACATTGCGGCTGTCCGGTACAGCCTTGGGGGTCAGCGACACTTTCACACAGGCCGATATCGATTCCGGAGACCTGACCTATGATCACGACGGCAGCGAAACCGCCAGTGATTCCTTCAGCTTCCAAGTCGATGACGGGGTCGGAACCAGTTCCAGTGGCACGTTCAATCTTACGGTCACGCCGGTGAACGATGCGCCGGTTGAGTCGGCGATCGAAGGGACCAACGTGGCCTACACCGAGAACGATCCAGCCACCCAGATTTCCAATACGATTGCCCTTTTAGATCCGGATGACACTCACATCGAGTCGGCCGTCATTCAGATCACGGGCAATTACGTCAATGGCGAAGACGTCCTCGCATTTTTCGACACGGGCACGATCACCGGCAGTTGGGTTGCGTTGACCGGAACTCTAACGCTGACCGGCAGCGACACACTGGCCAACTACCAAGCGGCGCTCCGCAGCATCACTTATCAAAACACCAGCGACGATCCGTTCAACCTGACACGAACCGTCAGTTTCACTGTCAATGACGGCGAGGTTGATTCGAATACGTCGACTCGTGACATCGACGTGACGCCAGTCAATGACGAACAATCGCTCGACACGAATGCGAATCTCAATCTCGATGAGGGTGCGACGGGGACCATTACCAATGCCCTGCTCGTGACCGGGGATCTCGATAATACGGCAGCTCAAATCGTCTACACGGTCGATTCGACACCGACCCACGGTACGCTTTCCTTGAATTGGGTCACTCTATCGGCAACGGATACCTTTACCCAGGCTGACGTCGACGCCGGGCTGATCAGATACCGTCACGATGGTGGCGAATCCCTCGTCGACAGTTTTGACTTTACCGTGGATGATGCGGCGGGCACAACGACCAGCGACACTTTCGACATTTCGATCAACCCGGTCAACGACGCGCCGGTAAACATGCTGACAGGCCAGCCACAAACCCTGGCTAGTTCGGGAGTCGACGGGGCGACCGATGTCCATGCTGCGGATCTCGATGGCGACGGTGATATCGATCTGGTTGCGACCTCATGGGGCGACGACCGCGTCACCTGGTTTCAGAACGACGGCACAGGTAGCTTCACCGAGATCACGATCGATACGGGACTGACCGGGGCACGTCATGTTTATGTCGCCGATCTCAACAACGACACTTTTCTGGATGTGCTGGTTTCGGATTACGAAAGCGACACCGTTACGTGGTATGAAAACGATGGTGGAACCACGCCCACCTTTGTCGCTCATACGGTAACTAGCAATGCCGACGGTGCCTGGTCAAGCTACGCGATCGACATGGACGGTGATGGAGATATCGATGTCCTGTCCGCCTCGATCTGGGATGACAAAGTCGCGTGGTATGAGAACGACGGCGCTCCGACGCCAGGCTGGACGGAGCACTTGATAACGACCAACGCCGACGGAGTGCGGACCGTCGTTGCCGGCGATTTGGATGGTGACGGAGATATCGACGTGGCGTCCGCCTCATTCGTGGATGACACGATCGCCTGGTATGAAAATGACGGGGCGGCAACGCCTGGATTCACGGAACACATTGTGACCACTGGCACTTTGGGCGCCATGGCGGTTGACATTGCCGACGTCGATGCGGACGGAAATCTCGATTTGGTCACGGCCTCGTACGCCGATGGAAAAATTGCCTGGTTCCAAAACGACGGCGCGGCTCTGCCGACTTTTACCGAGCAGGTCATTTCCACCAGCGCAGCGGGTGCTCGTGATGTCTACACGGCTGATCTGGATGCCGATGGCGATCTGGACATTCTGTCCGCATCTTTTATAGATGACAAGATCGCCTGGTACGAAAATGACGGGGCCGTCACCCCGGGTTTCACAGAACGCCTGGTCTCACAAGACGGCGATGGCCCGCGTGCGGTGTCGGCCGCTGATGTTGACGGCGACGGCGACCTCGACGTGATCGGCGCATCGTTGAATGACAGCGAAGTCGGATACTTTGAAAATGTCGACGGCCAGATGGGGATTCAGACCACAACCGAAGACACGCCCCTGACGTTCAACGCCGCCAATAACAATCTGGTCTGGATCGCCGACGTGGATGCCGCCGGACTGGAAATGAAAGTTCGGCTGGAAATCACTCATGGTATGATCTCACTCAGCGGGAACACCGGCCTGATTTTCGATGTCGGCACCGGGACAAACGATCTGGTTGTTGAATTTCGTGGAAACATCACGGACGTCAATGCAGCGCTCGACGGAATGATTTTCACGCCAACGAATGATTTCAATGGTGTAGCGAGCATTCGCGTCCTGACCGACGACCAGGGCAACAGCGGAATCGGTGGAGCCCTGACGGACGACGACACGATCAATATCACTGTTACTCCAGTCAACGACGCGCCGGTGCTGGACAATACGGGCTCAACGACACTGCCGACGATTACGAAATTGCAGACGAACAACGGCGGCGCTTCGGTTTCGACGATCATTGGCAGCGCGGGAGGCGACCGGATCACGGACGTTGACAGCGGGGCGGTCGAAGGAATCGCCATCACCTCGCTGGCCAGCGGGAACGGGACTTGGGAATACTCGATCACTGGAGGAGCCAGTTGGACCGCGATCGGTTCCGTCTCCAACACGTCGGCGTTGCTGTTGGGTGAGAATGACATTGTGCGGTTCGTCCCCAATGGCGTGAGTGGCACGACGGCCAGTTTTGATTTCCAGGCGTGGGATCAAACGACCGGTACGGCCGGCACGAAAGTCGATGCATCGACCAGTGGTGGAGCGACGGCGTTCAGTACGGCGACGGAGACGGCTGACATCACGGTTATCGATGTCAACGCAGCGCCGGTCTGGACGATTCGGCAACGCCGGTTCTCGCCGCCATAGACGAAGACGCCGGTGCGCCGTCGGAGCCGTGGGGTCGCTGATTTCTGAATTGGTCGACTTTGCCGGCTCCAGCTGGACAATTCGATAATGTCACCGACGTCGATAGCGGAGCCGGTTTGGGCGTCGCGATCACCGCGGCCGATACGACCAACGGAACCTGGTTCTACTCGACCAACAACGGCGCAACATGGAATGCCCTGGGAGCTGTGAGCGACGCCAACGCGAGATTGCTGGCGGAAGACGGATCAACTCGACTGTATTTCCAGGCCAACGCGGACTACCACGGCACGCTCGCCAACGCGATTACGTTTCGTGCCTGGGATCAGACAAGTGGAATCAACGGTGGAGTCGCTGCCGTTGCGACGGGCGAGGCCGATACTGTCCGCGACAACTTTGGCATCCAGTCCTACAGCATCAATAACGGAACGCAATCGTGGAGCACCAACTGGATTGAGTCAGAAACCGGGGGGGCCGGACCAACAAGCGGTGATATCTTCGTTCATGCTTCCCAGCAGCATTTGCGAATTACTCCTGCGGTCGTTGGCGACACCATTTATCGCGAGGCGGATCTCAGCGGGGCGATATCCGCGACGCTGTCCTTCACTTACGATGCAGGAACCCTCAACGGATCTCAACGAATTGACGTGCAGATTTCCGGAAACGGCGGTGCTAGCTATACAACGATTGGCTCGTTTACGTCGGCGGATTCATCCGGCACGTTCAACGACGACATTTCATCCTACATTGCGTCCAACACGAGGATTCGCTTTTACACCGCCGCTGTCGACTCAAGCGGTGCGTTACGGGTTGATGATATGCAAATCGCCTATTCATCTCCCGGCGGCGGTAGCACTGCCTTTTCCGCTGACACTGACACGGCAAGCCTGACGGTGAATCCAGTCGCCGACATACCATCAGTCACGGGTGCGACCACCAACGAGGACACGCAGTCCACCAGCGGCCTGGTCATCTCCCGCAACGTCGTCGACGGCGGCGAGGTGACCCACTTCAAGATCACCGGCATCACCGACGGCACGCTGTACAAGAACGACGGCGTGACCCAGATCACCAACGGCTCGTTCATCACGTTCGCCGAAGGCAACGCGGGACTGAAGTTCACCCCTGACGCCGACTTCTACGGCACCGGCAATTTCACCATCCAAGCGTCGACCACGAACGATGACTCGGGACTGGGCGGTAGCACCACGGTCGCCAATGTGACGGTCAACCCGACCAGTGATGCCCCCGTGATCACCGGCGGACCAGATTCAAGCAGTCTGACCGAGTCTGACTCCGGCCTGACCGACAGCGGCACGCTGACCGTTTCGGACGTTGACAGGGAGGACATCGTGACTGCCGCTGTCGACTCGGTGGTGGTCACGGGCACCGGTGCGACCAGTGTCCCGGGGACGTTGACCAACGCGATCCTGCAAAGCTTCCTGACTGTTTCGCCAACGACAATCCTCGACGGGACCGAGATAACGGACACGTTGACCTGGGATTTCAACAGCGGAACAGAAGCGTTCGACTTCCTGGCCACCGGCGAAACGTTGATCCTGACTTACACGGTCAGCGCTACCGATGATGACGGCACACCGCTGAGCGATACCGAAACGGTCACGGTCACCATCACCGGAACCAATGACGCACCGGTCATCACTGGCGGACCGGATACTTCGGCACTGACCGAAACCGATTCGGGTCTGACCGATAGCGGCACGCTGACCGTTTCCGATGCCGACCTGACCGACAAGGTCACGGCAGCCGTCGACTCGGTGGTCGTCACCGGCACCGGAGCGACAAGTGTTCCGGGAACGCTGACCAACGCGATCCTGCAAAGCTTCCTGACGGTCACGCCGACGGCGATCCTCGACGGGACCGAACTGACCGACACGCTCACCTGGGATTTCAACAGCGGCACCGAAGCGTTTGACTTCCTGGCCACCGGCGAAACGTTGATCCTGACCTACACCGTCAGCGCTACCGACGATGACGGAACACCGCTGAGCGACACCGAAACGGTCACCGTCACCATCACCGGAACTAACGATCCGACCGACATCGCTCCCAATCATTTTTTGGTGAATGAGAACGTTGACACAACGAGCGGTTACAGCGTCGGAACACTTGCATCGACGGATCCGGATTCCAGCGACACGTTCACTTACTCAATTGTCGGTGGCGCCGACGCAGCTGCCTTCTCGATCGGAGGAGCTGGATCGGACGAACTGATCCTGACTGATGGAATTCTCGACTTTGAAACTCAACCCAGCTATAGCGTTACCGTCCGCGTTAACGATTCCGGCGGTAACTGGTACGACGAAACTCTAACCGTCGATGTCAATGACCTTAACGAAGCGCCCACAGTTAGTCTGACGAACCTGGTCACCAACCTGGCGGAGGATACCGACACGACCGCGGCCATCCGTGTGGCTGACATCGTCATCAATGATGACGCCCTGGGCACCAACCATCTCACCCTGAGCGGGGCCGATGCCGCCCTTTTTGAAATTGTAGGCAATGAATTGCGTCTGAAAGCCGGCACCTCCCTCGACTTTGAAACGCAAGCATCGTTCGACATTAGTGTCGAAGTCGATGACGCGGGAGTTGGTGGCACACCGGATGACAGTCAAGCCCACACGTTGAATCTCGATGATGTCAATGAAACACCCACCGACATCGCACCCAACAGTTTCGCGGTCGATGAAAATACCGACACTTCGAGCGGATTCAGCTTGGGAACGCTGACGGCTACCGATGAAGATGGTGGTGAGACCTTTAGCTACTCGATTGCAGGCGGCGTCGACGCGGCCGTTTTCTCGGTCGGCGGGGCCGGGTCCGATGAACTCATGATCACCGATGGCGTCCTCGACTTCGAAACAAAGTCCAGCTACAGCGTGATCGTTCGCGTCACTGACTCGGGCGGAAATACCTACGACGAAACGCTAACGGTCAGTGTCAACGATCTGAACGAGACACCCACCGACATCGCACCCAACAGCTTTGCCGTCGATGAAAACACCGACACATCCAGCGGTTTCAGCCTGGGAACGTTGACGGCCACCGATGAAGATGGCGGTGAGACGTTTACCTACTCGATCAAGGGCGGTGCCGATGCGGCCAGCTTCTCGATCGGCGGAGCAGGGTCGGATGAATTGATCCTGACCGATGGCGTGCTCGATTTCGAAACCCAATCCAGCTACACCGTGACGTGCGCGTCACCGATTCGGGTGGCAACACCTACGACGAAACGTTGACCGTCAATGTCAACGATCTGAACGAAACGCCGACCGACATCGCGCCCAATAGCTTTGCGGTCGATGAGAACACCGACACAGTCCAGCGGATTCAGCCTGGGAACGTTAACCGCCACCGATGAAGACGGCGGCGAGACGTTTACCTACTCGATCAATGGCGGAGCCGATGCAGCCAGCTTCTCCATCGGTGGAGCAGGATCCGACGAACTGATCCTGACCGACGGCGTCCTCGATTTTGAGACCCAATCCAGCTACAGCGTGACGTTCGGGTCACCGATTCGGGCGGCAACACCTACGACGAAACGCTGACCGTCAATGTCAACGATCTCAATGAAACACCGACCGATATCGCACCCAACAGCTTTGCGGTTGACGAGAACACCGATACGACTAGCGGTTTCAGCCTGGGAACGTTGACGGCCACCGATGAAGATGGCGGCGAGACGTTTACGTACTCGATCAACGGTGGTGCAGATGCAGCCAGTTTCTCGATCGGCGGAGCCGGCAGCGACGAATTGATCCTCACCGACGGCATGCTCGATTTCGAGACCCAAGCCAGTTACACCGTCACCGTCCGCGTCACCGATTCGCGGCGGCAACACCTACGACGAAACGCTGACCGTCAACGTTAACGATCTCAACGAAACACCCACCGACATCGCACCCAACAGTTTTGCCGTCGACGAGAACACCGACACCATCGAGCGGATTCAGCCTGGGAACCTTGACGGCCACCGATGAAGATGGCGGCGAAACATTCACCTACTCGATCAATGGCGGTGCCGATGCGGCCAGTTTCTCGATCGGCGGAGCCGGCAGCGATGAACTGATCCTGACCGATGGCGTGCTCGATTTCGAAACGCAATCCAGTTACAGCGTCATCGTGCGTGTCACCGATTCTGGCGGCAACACCTACGACGAAACGCTGACCGTCAACGTCAACGATCTCAACGAAACACCCACCGACATCGCGCCCAACAGTTTCGCGGTCGATGAAAACACCGACACCTCCAGCGGATTCAGCCTGGGCACATTGACGGCCACCGATGAAGACGGCGGCGAAACGTTTACCTACTCGATCATCGGCGGTGCCGATGCAGCCAGTTTCTCCATCGGCGGAGCAGGATCCGATGAATTGATCCTGACCGATGGCATGCTCGACTTCGAAACCCAATCCAGCTACACCGTCATCGTGCGCGTCACCGATTCGGGTGGCAACACCTACGACGAAACGCTGACCGTCAACGTCAACGATCTCAACGAAACGCCGACCGACATCGCACCCAACAGCTTTGCGGTCGATGAAAACACCGATACGACCAGCGGATTCAGCCTGGGAACGTTGACCGCCACCGATGAAGATGGCGGGGAGACGTTTACCTACTCGATCGTCGGCGGAGCCGATGCGGCCAGTTTCTCCATCGGTGGAGCCGGCAGCAGATGAACTGATCCTGACCGACGGCGTGCTCGATTTCGAAACCCAGTCCAGCTACAGCGTCACCGTGCGCGTCACCGATTCGGGTGGCAACACCTACGATGAAACGCTGACGGTCAATGTCAATGATCTCAACGAGACACCGACCGACATCGCGCCCAACAGTTTTGCCGTCGATGAAAACACCGATACGACCAGCGGTTTCAGCCTGGGAACGTTGACCGCCACCGATGAAGACGGCGGCGAAACGTTTACCTACTCGATCGATGGGTGGTGCCGATGCAGCCAGTTTCTCGATCGGCGGAGCAGGATCCGATGAACTGATCCTGACCGACGGCGTGCTCGACTTCGAAACCCAATCCAGTTACAGCGTCACCGTGCGAGTCACCGATTCGGGTGGCAACACCTACGACGAAACGCTGACCGTCAATGTCAACGATCTCAACGAAACACCGACCGACATCGCACCCAACAGCTTTGCCGTCGATGAGAACACCGATACCTCCAGCGGATTCAGCCTGGGAACCTTGACGGCGACCGATGAAGACGGCTGGCGAAACATTTACCTACTCGATCATCGGTGGTGCCGATGCAGCCAGTTTCTCGATCGGCGGAGCCGGATCCGACGAATTGATCCTGACTGACGGTCGTGCTCGATTTCGAAACCCAATCCAGTTACACCGTCACGGTCCGAGTCACCGATTCGGGTGGCAACACCTACGATGAAACGCTGACCGTCAACGTCAACGATCTCAACGAAACACCGACCGACATCGCTCCCAACAGCTTTGCGGTCGATGAGAACACCGATACCTCCAGCGGATTCAGCCTGGGAACATTGACCGCCACCGATGAAGACGGTGGCGAAACGTTCAGCTACTCGATCGACGGCGGTGCCGATGCGGCCAGTTTCTCGATCGGCGGAGCAGGAGCGATGAACTGATCCTCACCGATGGTGTGCTCGATTTCGAAACCCAATCCAGCTACAGCGTCATCGTCCGCGTCACCGATTCGGGTGGCAACACCTACGACGAAACGCTGACCGTCAATGTCAACGATCTCAACGAAACACCGACCGACATTGCACCCAACAGCTTTGCGGTTGACGAGAACACCGATACCACCAGCGGTTTCAGCCTGGGAACGTTGACGGCCACCGATGAAGACGGCGGCGAGACATTTAGCTACTCGATCAACGGCGGTGCCGATGCAGCCAGTTTCTCGATCGGCGGAGCAGGATCCGATGAATTGATCCTGACCGATGGCGTGCTCGATTTCGAAACCCAATCCAGCTACAGCGTGATCGTGCGGGTCACCGATTCGGGTGGCAACACCTACGATGAAACGCTGACGGTCAACGTCAATGATCTCAACGAAACGCCGACCGATATCGCACCCAACAGCTTTGCGGTCGATGAAAACACCGATACCACCAGCGGATTCAGCCTGGGAACGTTGACCGCCACCGATGAAGACGGCTGGCGAAACGTTTAGCTACTCGATCATCGGCGGTGCCGATGCAGCCAGTTTCTCGATCGGTGGAGCAGGATCCGACGAACTGATCCTGACCGACGGCGTGCTGGATTTCGAAACCCAGTCCAGTTACAGCGTCATCGTGCGAGTCACCGATTCGGGTGGCAACACTTACGACGAAACGCTGACGGTCAATGTCAACGATCTCAATGAAACGCCGACCGACATCGCACCCAACAGTTTTGCGGTCGATGAGAACACCGATACCTCCAGCGGTTTCAGCCTGGGAACCTTGACGGCCACCGATGAAGACGGCGGCGAGAACGTTCAGCTACTCGATCATCGGTGGTGCCGATGCAGCCAGTTTCTCGATCGGTGGAGCCGGATCGCGACGAACTGATCCTGACTGACGGCGTGCTCGATTTCGAAACCCAATCCAGTTACAGCGTCACCGTGCGAGTCACCGATTCGGGTGGCAACACTTACGACGAAACGCTGACCGTCAACGTCAACGATCTCAACGAGACACCCACCGACATCGCACCCAACAGCTTTGCGGTCGATGAGAACACCGATACCACCAGCGGATTCAGCCTGGGAACCTTGACGGCGACCGATGAAGACGGTGGCGAGACGTTCAGCTACTCGATCATCGGCGGGGCCGATGCGGCCAGTTTCTCGATCGGCGGAGCCGGATCCGATGAACTGATCCTGACCGACGGCGTGCTCGATTTTGAAACCCAGTCCAGTTACAGCGTGATCGTGCGAGTCACCGATTCGGGTGGCAACACTTACGACGAAACACTGACGGTCAATGTCAATGATCTCAACGAGACACCCACCGACATCGCTCCCAACAGCTTCGCAGTCGACGAAAATACCGACACCACGAGCGGTTTCAGCCTCGGAACGCTGACGGCTACCGATGAAGACGGTGGCGAGACATTTAGTTACTCGATCGTGGTGGTGCCGACGCGCCAGTTTTCTCGATCGGCGGAGCCGGATCCGATGAACTGATCCTGACCGATGGCGTCCTCGATTTCGAAACACAAGTCCAGCTACAGCGTGATCGTGCGCGTCACCGACTCGGGTGGAAATACCTACGACGAAACGCTGACGGTCAACGTCAACGATCTCAACGAGACACCCACCGACATCGCACCCAACAGCTTTCGCGGTCGACGAAAACACCGATACCTCCAGCGGCTTCAGCCTGGGAACCTTGACGGCGACCGATGAAGACGGTGGCGAGACGTTCAGCTACTCGATCGTAGGCGGAGCAGATGCAGCCAGTTTCTCGATCGGTGGAGCCGGATCCGACGAACTTGATTCTCACCGATGGCGTGCTTGATTTTGAGACGCAATCCAGCTATTCCGTCACGGTCCGCGTGACCGATTCGGGTGGCAACACCTACGACGAAACGCTGACAGTCAGTGTCAACGATTTGAACGAAACCCCCACCGACATCGCTCCCAACAGCTTCGCGGTCGATGAAAACACGGATACCTCCAGCGGTTTCAGCCTGGGAACGCTAACCGCCACCGATGAAGACGGCGGCGAGACGTTTAGCTACTCGATTGTGGGCGGGGCCGATGCAGCCAGTTTCTCGATCGGTGGAGCAGGATCCGACGAACTGATCCTGACCGACGGCATCCTGGACTTTGAAACCCAGTCCAGTTACAGCGTCACCGTTCGAGTCACTGATTCGGGTGGCAACACCTACGATGAAACGCTGACGGTCAATGTCAACGATCTGAACGAGACCCCCACCGACATCGCTCCCAACAGCTTCGCGGTCGATGAAAACACCGATACATCCAGCGGTTTCAGCCTCGGAACGCTAACCGCCACCGATGAAGACGCTGGCGAAACGTTTAGCTACTCGATTGTGGGCGGGGCCGATGCAGCCAGCTTCTCGATTGGTGGAGCCGGATCCGACGAACTGATCCTGACTGACGGTCTTCTGGATTTTGAAACCCAGTCCAGCTACAGCGTCACCGTTCGAGTCACTGATTCGGGCGGCAACACTTACGATGAAACGCTGACCGTCAACGTCAACGATCTCAATGAAACACCCACCGACATCGCACCCAACAGCTTTGCAGTCGATGAGAACACCGACACCTCCAGCGGCTTCAGCCTGGGAACGCTGACGGCTACCGACGAAGACGGTGGCGAGACGTTCAGCTACTCGATCGTGGGCGGTGCAGATGCGGCCAGTTTCTCGATCGGTGGAGCAGGGGCAGATGAACTGATCCTCACGGATGGCATCCTGGATTTTGAGACGCAATCCAGCTACTCCGTCACCGTCCGAGTCACCGATTCGAGTGGCAACACCTACGACGAGACGCTGACGGTCAACGTCAACGATCTCAACGAGGCACCGACCGACATCACACCTAACAGCTTTGCTGTCGATGAAAACACCGATACCTCGAGCGGTTTCAGCCTGGGAACGCTGACGGCTACCGATGAAGACGGCGGCGAAACGTTCAGCTACGCGATCGTGGGCGGTACGGATGCAGCTAGGTTCTCGATCGGCGGAGCCGGATCGGACGAACTGATCATTAATGATGGCGTGCTCGATTTCGAGACGCAGGCCAGTTACAACGTCACCGTCCGCGTTACCGATTCGGGTGGAAATACCTACGACGAAACGCTGACCGTCAACGTCAACGATCTCAACGAATCGCCCACCGACATCGCGCCCAACACGATTTCGGTCCCAGAAAACACGGACTCCAGCGGAGGCATTTCCCTCGGAACGCTCACCGCGACCGATCAAGATGCTGCTGAATCATTCAGTTTTGCCATTATCGGTGGAGCGGATGCGATTCACTTCACGCTCGCTGGGGCGAGCGGGAACGAACTGATGTTCGACGACGGCGTGCTCAATTTCGAAGCCCAGTCCAGTTACAGTGTCATCGTCCAGGTGACCGATTCCGGTGGAAACACGTACAACGAAACCTTCGTGCTCCATGTCAACGATATCAACGAAGCACCCCTGATCCATGACCAGGCCTTCGCCATCAATGAAAACAGTCCTAACGGAACTTCCCTGGGATTGGTCGTTGCCAACGATGTTGATTCCGGCGACTCGATTACTTATTCGATCACTGGCGGCTCGGGAGCGACCGCGTTTGCCATCGACAGCAACACGGGGCAGCTCACGGTCGCCGATGTCTCTCAACTGGACTTCGAAACGACATCCGGATTTACCCTTGTGGTGGAAGTCCAGGACAGTTCGGGTTTGACCGATTCGGCCACGATCAGCATCAGTCTCAACGATATCAATGATGAACAGGTGCTGGTGTCCAATCACCCGCTCTCTGTCAACGAAGGAATGGCCGGAACTCTTTCCAAGATGCTGCTCAATACGACCGATCAGGATCATGGTCCCCCCAGCCTCGTTTACAACGTCACCAGTGGACCTGCTAATGGATTCCTATTGGTCAACGGAATCGTTTCTGGCAGCTTCACTCAAGACGATATCGACAACGGGCGGGTGACCTATCAGCACGATGGTAGCAATACGATATCGGACAGTTTTGATTTTACCGTCGATGATGGCGTGGGTGCGGTGACTTCAGCCACGTTTAACATCAGCGTTGACTCGGTCAACGATGTTCCGGTCGCCAACGACGACAGTTTCGCCGTTAACGAAGGAGACACCTACAATGGAACGACCTTGGACTTGCTGGGCAACGACTTCGATTCCGAAAGTGACCCATTAACCGCCAGCCTGGTTTCGGGGCCTTCCAACGGCACCGTCACGCTTAACGCAGACGGCTCGTTCAGCTACGTTCATGATGGCAGCGAAACGGTTGGCGACAGTTTCCAGTACCGGATTAATGACGGATCTGCTGACAGTAACATTGCCACGGTCAACATCACGGTCGTGCCGGTGAATGACGCACCGACCGGTGCCGGGGAAAGCTACACCACCACCGCGGGCTCCAATTTGATTGCGCTCGATGGCATCCTGGTCAACGACAGTGACGCCGAAGGCAATCCGATCAATGCCGTGCTGGTAGATTCACCGTCTCATGGAATTCTGACGCTCAATGGAAGTGGCACGTTCATTTACCAGCCGGATACAGGTTTCTTTGGTACCGATTCGTTCACGTACATGCCGACCGACGGATCCGATTTCGGGGATCTGACCACGGTCACGATCGAAGTCGTCGCGGTACCACCGCCATCGGCCCCCGATCCGGGAACGGGCCCGGACGATGACTCGGACAGTGACAACGATACCGACACAAATGACGATGAAGAAGATGATGAAATCGAGGTGATAGATCCCAAGCAGATCTCAACACCGTTCCGGCAGCCGAATGAAGGCGAACCGGGGGCGAACCACGCAAAACAACCGTTTGACCAGATCAATTTTCAGTACGTCAGTCGACTGAGCGATGTCGATCAGGCTGCCGAAATGCTTCAGCTGCTGGTTAATAATGCCTCACTCGGTGTCATTCGCGACTCGGATGAGTTGCGTCGTCTGGAGCTACTATCCGGATTCGGAATTGCCTACGACGCAACATTTCTGTGGAGTCAAATTGATGACCTGGCGAACGAAGATCGTTCTCAATATTTTGATATCAGCTTCACCGTAGGTGCGATTACTTCGGTCGGTACGCTGGGATACATCCTCTGGTCGTTGCGCGGAGGCGTGCTGATCGCGACCGCACTTTCGCAGCTGCCCAGTTGGAGATTCATCGACCCATTACCGGTCCTGGAGAACTACAAAAGCAAAACCGACAATCGATCTTCCGATGGCATCGAAGGATTTTTTGAATAAGTCGATGATTGGCGTCTTATGCGACGTTAATACGAACCAACGATTGGCGTCGGGAATAAAGGGAGTGGGGACGGACTGGCCCTTTGGCCGCGTGTGAATAGATCATCTAATGGGTTCGACCACCCCGCCATCCCAGAATATTCTGCAGTTGGGAACGGATTGATGAAACTGCTCAATGCCAGATTGGGTGACTTTCGTTCCACCAACCTGGAGCATCACCAACTGCTCCAGCGACTTGAGCATCATTAGTCCGTTGTCGGTAATGTCGTTTTGCGTCACGGCGATGGATTTAAACTTCTTGACATTCGGAAACTTTAGCAATTGGTCAAGCATCGCATCGTTCAAGCCGCCTTTGTGAAGCCCCAAACCTTAAGTGATGTTCAAATTTTTGATCGTGTCGAGGGCTTGCTCAGGTGCCAGATAGGGGATGGTTCCCATGATCATTCCGGTTTGGGTCAAGTCTTGGGAGACGGATTGAAATTGCTCTGCATCCTGGTTCTCGATCCGAGCCAAGCCCATGTCGAGAATCTTGATTTTGCCGTTTTTGTTGAGCAGCAGATTGGCCGGCTTCACGTCCCGATGCACGATCCCGATGCTGTGGGCATAACCCAATCCTCTTGCCGCCTGAGCGATATAGTCGACAGCGGTGGCAACGCCCAGCGGCCCAGCTTTGCGGACGAGCACTGCCAAATCACTCCCATTTACCAGCGACATCACAAGAAAATGAACGCCTTTGTCTTCACGGGCGTCGAAAGCCGTCACGATGTGGGGGTGCTCCGCGACTCATGATTTGCCCCGGCTCCCTCAGGCCCGTAATGATGGCGAGCCAGATCCATCAAAGTTCGGCGTATTTGCGTCGCAGCCAGACCGAGGAAACTGCGAACCGAGACCGGTTTGACCTCAGACAGGGCCCGGTGAAGACGCAGGACGGCAAGCTGAAAGACGTCATCGGTTTGCTCCCAGCGCCGCAAACGGTCGTCGCTACGAAACATTCTGCGAGCCAGTTTTTGCAAGCGTGAGGACGCAACTTCAAGTAATTCCCGGTAGGCCTGATCGTCGCCTTGATCCAAGAGTACTTGCAATTGCGTCGTGCGATCGAGGGGTTCCCCCATCTGAGAAGTCTTTCTGGGGTTAGAAACCCTCATGTTGTCAGCAGCCTACGGTACCAAAGCTCGAGTCGGCAACCAAGCTTGCCTCTCTATTTCAACAAGCGGACACCGGAGCGTTTTCCCGACAGGCTATTTTAAATTCTTGCAAATTTTTTCTTAGCCGGTCGCTGGGGAAGCCAATGGACTTGTTTTTTTCTTAACAGAGTTTTGTTGGCAAGTGTAATTGACCAGCGGCCGGGGGAATTCTGCTTGCCTGGATGACGCGGGCAGAGCCGGCGTTGACCAAGTGCCGGCTCGCCGAGATTTTTGGCTGGCGGGTAAACCAGATCTCAGGAGTCAACTCGGCCTCCCCAGCTGGAATAAAAGCCCACCGCCGAGGTTGACGAACGCGATGCCCCATGATTGAATATTCATTCAAGTGAAAAAACCCTCAAGTGAATAATCCCTCAACTCAACGAGCTGGTATGAAATCTGAATTGACTGTGATTGATGAAGTATCCGGCGAGGAAGTTTCCTGCGCGAGCCTGTTGAAAGTACTGGCAGACCCAACGCGATTGGCCGTCGTCGAGCAATTGCTCAACGGTCCCATGCACGTCGGACAAATCAATGAATCGCTGGGCGTCGAACCAACCCTGTTGTCGCATCACTTGAGGATTCTGCGTGACGCCAATTTGGTGACCAGTCAACGCGAGGGAAAACACGTCAGTGTATTCGCTGGCAAAATCCATTCAGGGACAGCGACGCGGTCGGGCTATCAACCTTGGTTGCTGCCTGATCTCATTTGGCTGATCGCACGTGAGTGGGCATCGCGGATACCGTTAGCCCGAAGTTCCAAACCAATATTTTGCGACCCATCGGAAGCAGGTTAGCATGCGAACGATTTATGATTTCATTTTGCTGATTTTGGCGATGGGCCTGGTTGTCGGGTGCGCCAACCCGTCGGACCCATCGGGTTTGACCGACGCTTCGGGACAGCTGCGCGGGAAATTGACCATCACGGGTTCCAGTACAGTGGCTCCGCTGGTGGCCGAACTGGCAAAACAATTTGAATCAAGACATCCCGGCGTTCGGATCGACGTCCAGACCGGTGGGTCCGGAAAAGGGATCGCGGACGCTCGCAATGGGATCGCTGATCTCGGGATGGCCAGTCGTGCGCTTAAGGCAGAAGAATCTGACCTGGTGGCTTACCAGATCGCGGCCGACGGGGTGGGGCTGATCGTGCATCAATCCAACCCCGTGAATGAATTGACAGACGAACAGATCATCGGCATCTACTCGGGAAAAATCAATCATTGGAATGAAGTTGGGGGATCGAATCGAACGATCACGGTCGTCCATAAAGCCGAAGGTCGCGCGACGCTCGAAGTATTCCTGGCGTATTTCGCCATCGAAAATTCGCAGGTCAAGCCGGATGTGATTGTGGGTGACAATGAGCACGGAGTGAAAACGGTTGCCGGTGCCGAAGGCGCGATTGGATACGTGTCGATTGGTACCGCCGAGGCCAACGCCAGGGCCGGTGTGCCGATTCGCTTGCTTCCTGTTGGTGGTGTTGCCGCAACGTCAGAGAATGTCGCAGCCGGCCTGTTCCCGATCAGTCGACCGCTAAATTTGGTGACGACAGGTGCCCCCAACGAACTAGCGGCTGCCTTTATCAGATTCTCCCAGTCGCAGGATGCCCACGGCGTGATCGAGTCACAGTGCTTCGTTCCGGTAACGGAGTAATCGCATGACAACGGTCGACGGCTGGCTCAGGATCGCAACGCGTATTAGCGCCTTGCTTTCGGCCGCTGTCATCTTGCTAGTGTTCGGATTCCTGATTCGGGAATCTGCCCCGGCAATTTGGGAGCTTGGAATTCAACGCTTCATTTTCGACGAAAGCTGGCACCCACTTGCCGGACAATTCAACTTGGTGCCGATGATCACGGCCACCTTACTGACCAGTTTCGGCGCACTTGGATTGGCCGGTCCGCTGGGTATCGCTTCCGCGGTTTTCAGCACATTTTATGCACCTGAAGTTGTTGCCGCTGGTTATCGCCGTTTAGTGGAACTCCTGGCGGGCATTCCGTCGGTCGTGTTTGGATTGTGGGGATTAGTGGTACTCGTTCCGATCATTGCCAATTTGGGTGGCAGCGGTCAAAATTTGTTGACCGCCACCCTGGTGCTGGGCCTGATGATCTTGCCGACGGTCGCCCTGACCGCTCAAGCGTCGTTACAAAGTGTGCCGCGGGAGTTGATCGCCGCCGGTGCGGCGTTAGGCTTGCAAAAATCCTCAATTATCTGGCGAGTTGCGATTCCATCGGCGCGACAAGGAATCCAGGTTGGGCTGATCCTGTCACTCGCACGTGCTCTGGGAGAAACGATGGCCGTTTTGATGCTGGCCGGCAACGTGGTTGAGTTACCAAGTTCGTGGCTGTCCCCCGGGCGAACATTGACGGCCAACATCGCGTTGGAAATGGGTTACGCCACCAGCTCCCATCGTTCGATTTTGTTTGTCAGCGGGTTAATCTTGATGATGCTTGCCGGCGGGCTGATTTTGCTGACGAGGTGCTTGGGAGGCCAGCCGCATGCCAGGTAAAGCAGGCCCCTTGAATTCGCCAACGAAATCGCAGAGGCGTCGGAGTGGGCAAATTTGGCGCGAGGCAATGGCTGCGTCGTTGATGTGGGTCTGCGCAGCGATTGTCAGCGGCGTGTTAATCTGGATTCTGCTGGACATCCTGTTGCGGGGTGCTTCGCACGTCAGCCTGTCGTTTCTGACTTCCGCTCCCGAAGATGCAGGAAGGGCCGGCGGAATCGGTCCGGTGATCATTTCGACGCTGCTGATCCTGGCAGTGACCCTGTGCATTGCTGTTCCGTTGTCACTGGCGACCGCAATTGCACTGACAGAAGAACTGGACCGACATTCGGGTTTTTCGCGAGCTGTAAGACAATGTCTCGATCTCCTGGCAGCGGTTCCCTCGATTGTGTTTGGGTTATTCGGCAATGCTTTTTTCTGCATCGCGCTTGGGATGGGGTATTCCATCCTCTCGGGCGGATTAACGTTGGCTTGCATGATACTACCGATTTTGATCCGCACCACGGAGCAGGCGATTGCTGCCGTCCCGGATGACTTTCGACAGGCCGCGGCCGCACTCGGCATGAGTCGCACGTCGACGCTGTTGCGGGTCGTGTTACCCGCAGCGGCCCCCGCGATGACCGCGGGATTGATTCTCGGCATTGGCCGAGCTTTGGCGGAAACGGCTGCGCTGATCTTCACTTCGGGATACGTGAGCCGAATGCCGGAATCATTATCCGATTCAGGACGGGCAATGAGTGTCCATATTTACGACCTCGCCATGAACGTGCCCGGGGGTAGCTCGCAAGCGTATGCGACCGCGTTGGTGTTAGTCGCGATGCTATTCGTCATTAATGGATTTGCCGTGATGTTGATGCAATTGGCGGGCCTGAATTCGCCTGCCCGGGCAAGGGATTAACGATGATCACGACCGATAACCTGACGGTGCAATACGGTTCGCAGGTCGCCATTCGCGGTGCCTCGCTGACCGTCCAACGCGGTAGTATCACGGCAATCGTGGGACCTTCAGGTTGTGGAAAAAGCAGTTTTTTATCAGCAATTAATCGCATGACCGACCTGATACCCGCGGCTGAAGTCAGCGGCTCGGTCCTGGTTGATGGCTGCGACATCCATCGCGACCTCGACTCTCCGGCGGAATTGCGACGACGCGTGGGAATGATTTTTCAAAAGCCCAACCCGTTTCCAATGTCGATTCGTCGCAATCTCCAGCTGGCCCTGCGAGAGCATGGCATGCGTCAGAAAAAACAACTCGAAAGCGTGACCGAACGAGTCTTGCAAGATGTTGGACTTTGGGAAGAAGTCAAAGATCGACTCGACCAATCGGCACTGAAGCTTTCCGGCGGTCAACAACAACGGCTTTGTATCGCACGGGCGTTAGCCTTGGAGCCAAGTGTGTTATTGATGGACGAACCCTGCAGTGCCCTGGATCCGATTGCAGCCGGTCGCATCGAGTCCCTGATTGGAGAGCTGCGACAGCAACTCACGATCGTGATCGTGACCCACAATCTGGCGCAGGCGCGACGGCTTGCCGATGACATCGCGGTATTCTGGATCCGTAACGGTGCCGGCGAGATCATTGAACAGGGACCCGCCGGGAGAGTCTTTGATTCACCGACAAACTCGATCGCCGCCGCCTACCTGGCCGGTGAACACGGTTAGGTCTCAACCTGCGGGGGCGGCACTGGAAGAAACCGGATGCCAGCTACGCAGCGACTGGACGCTCAACTTTGCCGTTCCCATTGATACGGCTTCTGTTTGCGAAATCCGGTCAACTGGATGGTGCCGCCGGGCTCGATTTCCATCAGCGAGTAGCCATTATTTTCGGCACCGGAACCTTCCACCATTGCGACCAGCGTGCAGTAATGGATTCCGCCGATTTCCTTTAGGTCGTTTTGGTGACTGTGCCCCTGAAAGACCGCCAACACCTGATTGGAATCCTCAAGGATCTTTCTTACCGCTTCATTATTCTTGACGCCATGATGGGTGCTGACGTCCAGGCGCTGGTGGGCAAACACGATGGTTGGTTTTTTGTTGGACTGGAGATCGCTCGACAACCATTGCAATTCATCAGCCGGCAGGTTGGCATCGGTCCACTGGAAATTCTTGCGGCCATACGGCTGACCATCGCTACGAAAGCACGAATCGAGGACGATAAAATGAAAACCACCGCGGTCGAATGAATAGTACGATTTTTCCTGGCCAACGGCATCGAGAAACTCTTCTTTTTTCAATGTGTCAACGCAGTGATTTCCCAACACGTAGTGACGGTCTTTACAGATGGCTGAGAACTTCCGATTGATCGTCTTCAGATAACGCTGCTCCACCGCCACCGAGTCGGCAGCGTCAATCAAATCGCCAAGCTCCACCAGGAAAGTCGGCGGATCCCGTTCGAATTTAACGGCTGCTTCATCCAGTTTGGCCGGGGTTTCACGGTAGTGACGCGAACCCGCCGGCGGCTTGTCGGCGTAATGCAGGTCGGTGACCATTCCAACACGCAGTCGGGAAGCACCCTCCGTGACCATCCGCCGATCTGCAAACCAGGGCGCTGCCGCCAAGACGAGTGTCCCCTGTTTGATGAACGACCGGCGTCCTAAACCAATCCTCTCGTAGTTGTTCGCCATTCGGATGCTCCATTTCTGTACTGCGCAAGTTTCAATCACTGAAACCTTGATGCTAACACGTCAAACTCGTTTCCGGGAAAAACTGGCGAACAGCAAAAGCAGAAAAAAGCCAGATTGTTTATGACGAAGGACTGTAAATAGTGCTTTGTCAAAGGTAAAAGTTAGGGTTGGACATACCATCCGTTTGGCGCTTGCCCCGGTTTTTCGCCACGTAACCGGGGCAAGCGTTCAAACGGCTAATCCCAAAATTAAGGCTTCGCTTTAAATCACACACAGCCGGTTGGGCCGGTTCCAGCAGATTCTTGCCAACAGCAAATCGCCGCGGGCATTCTGGCGTGGCATCCATTCCCCGACGGTCACCCACGATTCGGTTTGACTGGCATGGGTGATGTTGAAGTTACCCATCAATGCTACCTGGTCGGGCTGCTGAACTCCGTCGCCAACCAGCGGCAGCACGACCTGCTCGGAATCCCGAATCAGCGTCAAACGATCGGTATCGACTCGGGCCATCCACAACGGCGATCGCCATCGAATCACGTTTTTATTGGATTCGTCCTCCCGGGTGTAGACGAGGAACAGCCCATCGCTGTGGGCCAGCCAATGCTGCTGGGTCGTCGACATTCCGATTGGCTGGCCATCCTCCCAGGCCCAAGCCGTTTTGCGACGGTAGTTTAATCCATCCTCGCTGATGGCAACGTAGCCATGGCCATCCTCGGCTCGCAAGGTGATCCAGAATCGATCCTGGTAGCGAACGATCGAGGGTTCCAGCAATCCCCGCCCGACGTTGTTCTGCAGCGGCGGCCCGACCTCCTGGATTTTTAACTCGTTGCCATCAAAGCTGCACCGAACTCCCGCCACCATGCGGTTGCTGGGCCCCGGACCGAAGGTAAACGACATCATCACGTCTCCATTGGGCATGACAACACGCTGACCGCAGTTGTTGGAGTATATGTGATTGCCGCGGGGGTCATCCCATGCCAGGATTCGCCGCTCGGACCAGTTCCCAGTGCTGTTTCGAACGGCATACACCGGATAGCGCTGCAGTTGGTCCTTCGATGAAAACCGGGGTCCACGATAAAAGACGACATGTCCCAATGCGAGCACCGTATCGGTCGGAGCGTGATATTGGGGCGTCACGTCGCAGACACCGGCTTGCAGGCCAGGATGTTCGGGAACGGGATCCCGGCCGAGTGATTCGATCGGCCGTGGTGGACTCCAGGTCTGCCCGAGATCTGCGGATTGGCTCCAATGCACCTGGCCGAAATAATCGGAACCCCGAATCTCTTGCAGGTTCATCAATGCAACGGGCGGCGAATCACCGTTGGGGATCATGCAAGCGCGGGGGTGAAACCAGGTCTTCGACTGACCGTCGCGGTTCTTCCATAGAACCTGTTTCGAGATGGATTTGACGAGCTGCTGATTGGCGGTTGTCGATTTGTCCACAGACAGATGGGAGGCTATAAAATCAGCGGACGCCAATGCAGGAACAGACGTCAGAATTTTCAAGACGGTGCGGCGGGGAATCATGACTTGACTCTGGGGTTGCAGTAATCGACAAATCGTATTCTAACCTCACGCCAACGCCGCGTTCCGCTTGATCCTGCTGATCGCCTCAAGATACCCAACTTCAAAATCAACTCCCGTTTGTAGAAGCCGTCCAGTGAACCATCGTGCAAAAATTGTCTCCCAGAAAACAACCGGTTCCCAGGACGAAGCGATTTCCTCGTTACCCGTCGGGGCCATCCACAAGGAAGGAACGGACCAGCCTGTTTTGGCGGCCGACCTGGTTACCGAATTGGCGCGCAGCCTGCATGTCAGCGGGTCACCTGCCTATGAACTGGAACACCGGATGGAACACACGGCCCAGAAGCTCGATTCACCCGCCAACTTTTTCTCGACGCCGACGTCGCTATTTATCACCTTTGCCAGCAACCGAGAATCCTCACGGCTGATTCGGGTTTGGCCAGCCGAAACGAATCTTGCCAAACTCGCTAGACTGTACGAATTGCAACGCGGGCTTGAGCAAGGAAAGCTGACGATCCGGGAGGCCTGGCGGAAGCTGCAAGAAATCGAGAGCATGGCAGAGGATTACGGCGCGCTGATCAACATTCTTGCTTTCAGTGTCGTCAGCATGGGTGTCTCGGTGCTGATGGGTGGCAATCTTACGGTGGTGATCGCCGCGGGGGTGATCGGCCTGATTATTGGAATCATGATGAGATGCTTCGAGCGGTTCGAATGGCCGTTTCACCTGGTCACCGTGATTGCGGGATTTGTGGCTACGGTTCTGGCCAGTCTGATCCAATTCTATTTTCCAACGGGAAATATTGAATTGACATTACTGGCCGCGTTGATCGTGCTGCTGCCGGGTTTGCAAATTACGATCAGCATTAACGAACTGGCAACACAGAATCTCGCCTCGGGCACCGCCAGATTTGCCGGAGCGATGACCACGCTCTTAACCATGGTATTCGGCGTGGTGATGGGGCATGGGTTTTGCGATAAATTTCTTACCCTGCCACCGTCCATTGCTCCGCAAAGCCACGAACTGATCTGGTCGATGGCTGTTTTGATCCCGGTCGCACTCGCGTTTGGTGTGTTGTTTCGAGCGCGCCGTCGCGACATCATCTGGATTCTGGCATCGACGCTGATTTCGTTTTGCGCTTTGAAAATAGCCAGCCTGTTCATGGACCCCTTGGCTGCCGTCGGTAGCGCGGCGTTGACCGTGGGGGTGATCAGCAATCTGTTTACCGGCTGGCGCAACCTACCCGCGGCCATTATGCTGATGCCCGGGTTGTTGCTACTGGTACCCGGCAGCTTGGGATTTTCCGGAATTTCGGCAATCGTGACGCGGGAGGACTTACCCCACGGGATTGCCGTGATCACCAGTATGCTACTGGTTGCGGTGTCCATCGTCGCCGGGTTGTTGCTGGCGAATATCATCGTCGCCAGTGAAAAAACTGGAAAGCGTTGAATTGATTTTCCCCTACGCGACGTCCGTATACACCGCCGCCCGGACCGTTTGCCTTTTGACTGGTCGAAATCTCAGCCTGCTCCGATAAAATTCGGTCTTAGAACCGATGTGCGTTCGCTTTGCTCAGAACTTGTGTCTTGCTTCTGATGGAACTGGAATTTCTGAAGGCCTTTTTTCGTTGGGAGGCGAGTTGGTCGGTGGGTTGATCCGGGCAGCGGTTGGCAGTTCAGCAGGTCGTGGAACTCCGTTGACGAAACGTTCAGGGTTTGCCGCGAACGCCAGATCCAATGTGCTCGTTCGAAACGCAATGATCTCACCGGCCAGGTCATAGTGACACGATGCCGGCGTGAGCATGCCGATCCCCCAGTGCGGCTTCCCCGATAAACGGCGATCAATTAGTGCTGATTAGTGCCAATTAGTGTTCCAAACCTGTCTCCTACCCCAGTGGCGATTTTGGGGAACACTAATCTTCGCTAATCAAACACTAATTCAATCACCCGGGGCACTTGCAAAAGACCGCAACCTAGTTGTTGCTACTTTAATGGGTTTGAATACGTCCGAACCAGTCCGTTTTGAATTGTTTTGTTCGCTTAAGAATCATCTAAGCAAAACTTCTTGAAACAACAATCCTATTTGGCTGATTGTCTGTGAGGTTTTTAATTACCGTAAAATAGTTTGGTGCAATATGCCGACGAAAAAATCGCAGCAGCAAGAAGGTGGAAATTGCTTCGCCGCCAGTTCGCGAATACTCCCGTCAAGTAATAAAAGACCATAATGCCGGAATGCGGACGCTCTGAACCGAAAGCGGCTCATACTTTGATTGCTCAGACCGAAGGCCTAACCATTTAAATTGCTTGGCGGAGAGTTTTACGCCGCATGACAATTCGCCGAGCGACGAGTCGATTTCGATGACGCCGCGAGCCTAACATCTCTGGACTGGTGACTGACCGACACGGTGCTAAGACTCGCGGGAAGAATAACTTCGGGTTTTGCGTCGCAAATTTTTTGCTCCCTCTCTCCAGAATTGGCGTGCAGGCCAAAAGGATCCGGCCGCGTCCTCATTCGCGATTTCGCGACTGGTCCAGCCCGCCAGTCTCGGATAGTCCCGCAGCTTGACTGGCAAAACCTGTTTCTCGCTGGCACAATGGTCGAGTTGGCTGACCCTAGGACCGGTAAGGTGTCACTCGTTAAGGTAGACTGGAGCAAGCCAATCTAGCTTGTTTAGCCCGACGTCTATGTGAAATCAGCAGTGAGAGAATTGAAAACAGCATCCACCTCACTCTAAGCTATCAACTGAAAGAAATCTGTGGCTCCCGGCGCGGCATCACAAATCCGCTGTCCACCCGTCCTGGGCCAACGCACCCACTACCCAACTCGTGCCTGCATTCCAACCTGGCCGTGGGAAGTGTTTTCTCTTCACCCCTTCGGAACTCGCGGTTGTTTTTCTGTTAGCGATTTGGCCTAGTTTTTGCCCGCTGCTGCAAACGCGGGAATAAAACCATGGCAAACAGTCCAGAATCGTCGTATTATAAAAAAGTAAACACAACGAGCCGAGCGATGTTCGTCTCGGTGGAATAACCATCTTGAATCAAGCGCCTAACTCGATGTCCGATGTCAGTCGCATCCTTGCAGAGATTGAAACCGGCGACGCAGCCGCGGTGGAAAAACTGCTGCCGATGGTTTATGACGAGCTCCGCCAATTAGCGGCCAAGAAACTGGCGACGGAAAAAGCCGGTCAGACACTCGACGCCACGGGCTTGGTGCACGAGGTTTACTTACGATTGTTTGGCGACGGGTCTGTCTCAAATTCGTGGAAATCACGAGCCCACTTTCTGGCGGCTGCCGCCCAAGGCATGCGGCGGATCCTGATTGATCGGGCACGAAAACGGAACGCCCAGAAACGAGGTGGCAATTTAAACCGTCGGGATCTTGAATTGGCAAATGTCTCAGTACCGATGCCAGACGAAGAAATGCTGGCACTCCACGACGCCTTAAAGCAGCTGACCGAACTGGATCCACAAAAAGCTCAATTGGTCGAACTGAGGTACTTTGTCGGTCTGACCAATGATGAAGCAGCCCGCGTGTTGGGTATTTCACCAGCAACGGCCGATCGCCATTGGGCGTACGCCAGAGCTTGGCTGCAAACGGCGGTACGTGATGGATAGCTATCGAAAGTAGGCCGGCAACAAGGTCACTTGCAAAGCCGCAACAGCGCAAACGACGGTTCAGGCAACGAACAGTTGGCCAGTCCGACCTGCCAAGCGTGGCGACCGCAGGTCCGGCAACCCAGGCGTTTGCTCGTTACGGCCGACACACATGCCTCCCGCCGGCACCCACTGCGCTGATTGAAATCACGAATTTGTTGGATTGATCACACTTTTTGCTGTTTTTTCAAATCTGTTGATGCTTTTGCGAGTCGACCTGCGCTAATAAGGATAGCGAGACCCGATTCCGATGGGCGGTGGCAATCGTAGACTGAGTCTTGAGGGACTTCCGGCATGAATATCAGCGAAGAGTCTTTATTTCATCTGGTTCTCCAAAAAACAAAAGCCGAACGGGCACAGTTCCTCAGCGACGTCTGCGGTCAAGATTCTCACTTGCGTCGGCGGATCCAGCAGCTTGTGCAGGCCCACGATCATCCAGCCGGATTCCTGCAACGAGATTCCAAGGCCAACGCAATCGCGATTGTCCACGGAGTCGATGACGGGACCATTGAGTTTGGCAATCGGGAAACGGACCTGATTCATTCGCCGTCCGATCATGGGCGTACCGCCGATCAACCTGGCAAACTCATCGGGCGCTATAAATTGCTGACACAGATTGGCGGCGGCGGGATGGGAACGGTCTGGATGGCCGAACAACAGCGTCCGGTTCGCAGGAAGGTCGCGTTGAAACTGATCAAGTCGGGGATGGATTCGAGCCAGGTGATTTCCCGTTTCGAAGCCGAACGACAAGCCCTGGCGTTGATGGATCATCCCAACATTGCCCGGGTACTCGATGCCGGAACCACGGACAGTGGTCGACCCTATTTCGTGATGGAGTTGGTCCGCGGAGTTTCGATCACCGAGTATTGCGATCGAGCAGCGATTGTCGATCCGTCAGCGACTCAAACTGTTCGTTTCGGCATGCCAGGCGATTCAACATGCACATCAAAAAGGCATCATCCACCGCGACATCAAGCCTTCCAACGTGCTGGTGGCTAATTACGATGGCAAACCGGTGCCCAAGGTGATCGATTTTGGAGTCGCGAAAGCAATCGGGTTCGGCTTGCACGAAGACACCTTGTTCACCGGCTTCGGTGGTATCGTCGGAACGCTGAAGTACATGTCGCCTGAGCAAGCGGAATTCAATGCGGTCGATGTGGATACGCGCAGCGATGTCTACAGCCTGGGTGTTCTGCTGTTCGAACTACTGACGGGCACGACGCCACTGACCGGCCAGCAGATCAAAGACCACGGACTGACCGACGCGCTCCGACTGATCCGCGAGCGCGCGATTGTCCGCGAGCCAGTTTGCGAGTGGATGAAAGCGCCGCTACAGCCGAACGCATTGCCAGCCAACGCCAGACGGATACGACGAAGCTCGTGAATCTGCTGCGCGGCGAATTGGACTGGATCGCGATGAAAGCCCTAGAGAAAGACCGCACGCGAAGATACGAAACCGCCAACGGACTGTCGCTGGATGTTCAAAGATATCTATCGAACGAAAATGTACGAGCCTGCCCGCCGAGCCTGCGTTATCGCATGACGAAATTCTTGCACCGCTATCGCTATGGCGTCATGACAAGTGCCGCGCTGCTGCTGATCCTGGCGTTCGGCGTTGTTGCCAGCACCCTGTTTGCCATCCGAGCCCAGCAGGCGGAAAAACGCGAACGGGCCGCCCGACTCGCCGCCGAAGAGAATTTCGACCTCGCGAGAAAGGCCGTCGCGATTGGATTCACCAATCTCAGTGAAAGCCCGGAACTCAAAGCCCATGGGCTGGAACCCTTACGCAAGGAATTACTGAACAACGCCAAAAATTTCTATACCCATTTTGTATCCGGACAACCCTCTGACCCCGATGTCCGGGCCGAACAGGGCCAGACCTGCGTTCGTTTGGCAAAAATTAATCTGGAGTTGGGAGAGGCTGCCGAATCGGCTCAGCACATGCAGTTAGCCATGGAAATTTTCACGAGGTTGAATCGTGAGTTTCCAGGCGATTTCAATTATTTGCACGGCCTGGCTTCCGCCCTGGCTTTGTCCGCAAAATGCTCGCTTTCCACGGGTTGTATCGAACGTTGTCGAGAACAACTGGAACGTGTCGTGCAAATTCGCCGTGGGCTTCAACGGGAGCTTCCGGATCCTCGGCAAACATTTCGCCTTGCGGCCTCGCTGATCGAGTTGGGAAGGTTCTACCATTGGGAATCCGGCCAAAGCGATGCTGCCGAACGCACACTGTTGGAAGCCCTGGCGCTCTGCGAGCAATTGGTCAAGGACTACCCGGAAGTTCCGGATTACCGGAATGAGTTAGCGACGGCGCTGCAAACGACAGGTCAGATTTATGTCCCCCGTGGCGATCATGAAACCAGCCTGATGTATGCCAAACGTTCGTTGCCCTTCCTGGAACGATTGGCGGAAGAACACCCGGCGGCACCGGAATACCAAAGCCGGTTGGTCCGCACTTTTACGGCCATGGAAGTCGCCTACCACAACCTTCGACAGCCGAAGAAAGCGCTTGAGATCTACCGTCGAGCTCGACCCATCGCGAAGAAACTGTCCCAAACTCACCCGGATATTCCCGAGTACGGCAGGATGCTAACCCAACTGGACGTCCTCTACGGCGGGGCCTTGAGTCAATTGGGCGAATACGCGAGGGCGATTGAGGCCGTTGAACGCGCGCTTCAAAGCGACGACGGTCAAGAAGTCCTTTATAACGCAGCCTGCACCTATGCTCTGGCAGCCGTGAGCGTTAACGACGACTCAAGTCTTGACATGAAACAGCGGCAACGTCTGACCGAAGAATATCAACAACGAGCCGTCGAGTTGCTCACCGAAGCCGAACAGATCGGCTGGTTTGTCGGTGGCAGCGCCATCAAATCTCTGGCCAACGATCATGACTTTGACATTCTTCGCCAACGAGACGATTTCACTCAGTTACTTGCTCGCGTTCAGGCCCGGTCGGAGAGGAACCAGACCCCAGCAACTGGAACAGAACATTAAGGACCAACTGTATCCTTGCGAGCTTGCCCTTTGCAGGCCAACAGCGCTGCCGATCTCACGTCGGAACCGCTCAGCTAAAAAGCAAATTGAATCTGCGTGCGATATAGCAAACCGCTATCACCGGGACGTATATCCAATGAGTCCGCACTGATTGGCGCACCGTCGAGAAACGTGGCGTCCAAAGTGAACTTCGCATTTTGTTCTCGGAAATACCACACCAGGCCACCCGCAATTTCTTCAGCACTCTGATTCGCCATTCCCAAGGTTCCGGAATTCCCATCCACCCTTGACCAACGCGAAAGCAGTTCGAGTTTTTCCGGGATCACGAATTTACCGATCTGCAACCAGAATCCGTGATCAAACAAATCAGGAAGGTCAGCCCCCTGAAAATCATTGGTCGTGCGGAAATAGTATTCGTAGGTGAATGACCAACCCCGATATTTCGCCGATGCATCGATGGCAAACAAGTTGACGGTGTATTCATCGACGGACATCGGCAGCAAGCTGGACAATTGCGCCCCAGAATCGTTGACGCGAATGCGGCTGAATTCGGTCTCGCCGTCTCGCGAAATGGTGGAGTTGGCAAAGCCAGCGCCCACCCTGGTTGCCAATTGTTGATGGATCTCGAAATCAGCCAATTCCCCTCGGCCCCAATCTCCCGCAGGATAGACAAAGACTCTCCCCGAATAAGCAAAATTATTATCCAGGGTACCACTACTGCCCGTTTCGGCACCGCCGGTCACCAGACCATTGAAGACCGCGAGTTCCCATTCCGCCGGTCTCCTCCAATGAACCGCCCGACCGTTGAGGCCCCAGGCGAGACTGCGGTTGACGTCGAAGAACATGCTGGCGACCGATCGGTCGGTGAATTCAAATTCGCGACCGCTCAAATATCTAGCCAAACTGAACGGCATTTTCCAGCGCCCGGTACGAAATCGGAATTGTCCACGCTCCAGATTCCAGGCGTGATGCCCCAGATCGTAGTCGAGGTAATAGTCCAACAGACGAACATTGTCGCCGCTGGTGCTTCTTCCATCGAGCTGGAAGTAATACGAAAAATCGGAAGTGAACGCGCTGCCGGAAAAAATTAGCCTCGCGCGTTTCAATTGAAACTGGTTCAGATCCGGGTTGGGACCTTCGAAATCAGTAATCGTTTGCCGAAGCTGCCCCCAGCCATTAAATCGCAATCGAAACGGGAAATTTCCGGCTTGCAAGTCGGCGGGCTTTTCGCTGGCGATCAGAAACCCGCCGTCATATCCGATTTTGAGCTCTTCCAACCAGTCTGCGGCAGCGACCATCGCTTTACTGTCGCCCTCCCCAACAGCCAATTCCAGCCCCTGTTCGCCGCCAACGAGACCTCCAGACTCCGTCACGCCGGCTGCGTTGGCAGACAGGTCGTTTTCGGAAGCAAACTCAATGTCACCGAACTGGGCAATCACGGGAGGCGTCACCGAATTGAATGAGGCCGAACTGATCCTGCCCGCCGCCATTCCTGGCGCGGCCAACGGTTGAATTTCTGCAGCTGTGCCAAGATCCGATTGCTGGATCCATCGCACCTCTCCTGGGGGTGGGACAATCTGAAACCAGGATGTCGATTGACCGTTGCCAATTGGCCAGCTGATCTCTCCTAAAATTTTTACGCGGTCGTTGTTTTGCAAACTGACCTGCGAGACGGGACTACCGACGCTGCCCAAACGAGTGCCGACCCAGGCGGGAACGGGTTGCTCCGAGCGAATGATTCCCTGTTCGGCATCGACTTTCGTCACCACCGCCGCCGGGATCAAGCTGAAACTGCCGGGGGGTGGACCGATGGCGCACCAGCCAGAGGATTCGACTTGCATCACCCCAACTTCAGTTCCGTGCAGGAGTTTTCCGGTTTGATATTGCGTTCCTCCGGCACCCGACCAAATGCAAGCGTGTTCACTTCGCACCACGGCTGGCCGGGCTGGCCGATTCTCCTGAGCCGACGTTGGTAAACAAACGCCGAACAAGGCAATCGCAATAAATCCAAATCGGAGCCTACGGGGCGTCATTCGTGTTGACCAAAGAATTTACGTACTAAGAACGAATTAACCGAACGTTTTCCAGAAAATTTGAAAAAACGTATCACGCTTTTAGCGAAATCAGTTCGTCGCAACAATCTATGACGTTGCCAGGGGCTAGCAGATTGCAATTCTTAGCGTTTTAAGGTCCCCCGGTTGAGCCTGTTACGGATTCGCAGCGATGGGGATTTCGAATCGAAATTCAGTGTGATTCCCGGTTTCTGGCTACTATAATCGGGTCAGTTTCCATCTCGTGATGATGTCCCCAACCTGAGCTGCTGGCATGTTCCGTTTCTTGACAATTTCAATTCTTCTGCTGTGTTTAACACCGTTCACGGATGCCGACGATCGGAAGAAATCGAAGAACAAAGGCAAAGACAAATTTCGGATTACGGAAGTTCGATCCTGGTCCGGCGTTGACAATCACCCAGAGGATCTCGGGGCGGTGGGACAGCCGCTTCGGCGGGTTTCGTTCAGCGACTATCCGGACGGAAGCGGTGATGCGATTCGTGCGGGTGCCAACCCGCGTCGCGTGAGCAACCTGGTTGTTGACCAAGCTGGAACTTTAATTCCCAGCGCCAACGGTCTGACCGACGCGACATGGGCCTGGGGGCAATTTATTGATCATGATCTCGATCTGTCCGATTCCCATCCGGATAATGGCGCGGCGAATATCGAGGTGCTCAATCCAGCAGACCTGTTGTATCCGACTATTTTTTTCAATCGCGCCAATCATATTTATGTCGACGGCGTCCGCGAACAAATTAATGAGGTGACTTCGTTTCTGGATGGTTCCCAGATCTATGGTTCCGATCCAATTCGCGCGGCGGCATTACGGACGTTTCAAAATGGCAAACTGAAAACGAGTTTCGGTAATCTGCTTCCGCTAAATGTTGATGGCTTGCCAAATCTCGGCTCGGATCCTGAACTGTTTCTCGCAGGCGACATTCGCGCCAATGAAAACGTCGTGCTGACTTGCATGCACACCTTATTTGTTCGTGAACACAATCGACTGGCAGGGCGAATTTCTGAACTGGCCCCTGCTGCCGGAGACGAAGAAATTTACCATCTGTCCCGAAAAATTGTGGGGGCCGAGATTCAGATGATCACTTACAACGAGTTTTTGCCGGCGCTGTTGGGCCCATTGGCCCCCTCCCACCGATCCCCTCGCTACAATCGCGATCTCGATCCAAGCGTTGCCAACGAGTTTTCAGGGTGCTCTATCGGGTCGGCCACACCTTGCTGTCCTCCAATTTGTTAATCGGTGATAGCGGCGACGAAATCTCTCTGACGGCGGCGTTTACCAATCCGGATTTCCTCAAAACTGATCCCCAGCGGATTGGTCAAATGCTCCACGGAATCTGCCTGCAACCGTGTCAGGAAATCGATTCCATGATTGTCGACGACGTGCGGACATTTCTGTTCCTGCCGCCGCCGTTTGCGATCGGTCTGGATTTGGCTGCCCTGAATATTCAACGCGGACGGGAACATGGATTACCTTCCTACAATCAGGTGCGACAGGCTTACGGGCTTTCAGCGGTGACCGATTTCGCTCAAATCAGCAGCGACCCGTTCACTCAGTCTCGCCTTGCCGAGGCGTACGGCTCGGTGGATGAAATTGATCCATGGGTCGGTGGAATCAGTGAAGATCATGTCCCCGGTGGCAACGTCGGACCGTTGATCTTCACGGCCTTGACCGATCAATTCACCCGCGCCCGCGACGGCGATCGTTTCTACTACCTCCGCGATCGCGATCTGAGACAACCATTGGTGAAGAAAATAATCAAACTGAACAAAGTCACTTTCGGCCAAATCATCCGTTGGAACACGGGCGTGGATGTCCCCGACCAAATGTTCTTCATGAACCACGGCCACTAACGAGTCGTGGCTTTTTTTCGCTGCGATTTGGGGCGGGCTGAGTGCCTGGGACAGTTCTTGAGCGAAGTGATTCGAGATAATATCTGGATCGCACTCACTCAATCCCGATAGCACCACACAATCTGGTTCAACGATGCGGCCGAAACAAAGCTGACGAAGCGTCTTAAGCCACACACTACCCAGGCCTCCCAGTCCCCCGAACTTCACTTGATTCCAAAATCGAGAGATTGCTAAACTCGATCCACGGTTGAAATGGTCAGTCGGCGGTTAACGCTAATTTTCCGCGATGGAGCGAGGAAAAAAGATGGATGTTTGTATTATTGGGGCCGGATGGTCAGGAATCTACGCCTGCAAATACGCTTTGGAAAATGGCCTAACGCCGATCGTCCTTGAACGCCGCTCGGATTTGGGCGGTGTTTGGAATTACTCGGACGATCCCACGGTGACGACCGTGATGAAGTCCACGATTTCATCCTCGTCCCGGATGGTCACCGAGGCCTCTGATTTCTTCATGGATGAGAGTGTCGGTCATTTCATGCACCACAAAGAAGTGATCGAATACCTCCGAGACTACATTGATCATTTCAATCTGGAAAACCACCTTCACTACCGATGCAATGTCACCCAAGTTCGAAAGCTGGCTGATCGCTGGCAAATCACTTACGAGCAGGATGGTGAAACGAAGACGATTGAATCCGACAAGCTGGCTGTTTGTGCAGGCCTGCACAACAAGCAGAAACCGATCACTCAACCCGTCTCCGATTTTTCCGGGCAGATTATTCACGCAGGCGACCTCAAGCAAATCCAGCCCGATGATTTTTCAGCCAACGATCGTGTGCTGGTTTATGGCGGCGGTGAAACCGCCTCGGATATCATCGACTTGCTGGTACAGACCCCCGCAAAACTGACTTGGGCGATTCGGGGCGGCCAGCATTTTCTCCGCAAGACGGCCTTTCATCAACGATCGGGTCCCGGCCTGTATGGCAAACACGACTTTGCCCTGGACCTGATTGCCAGTCCGGTGATTGCGGCGACCAGCCCTTTCAAAAAAGGCGCACCGGGCAGGCGGTACATTGCCGATTTTCTTTCGACAGGAACCATCCGCGGCTACCATGGCCACGGCGTGCCGGCCTGGCGCAACGAACATCGCTACGGACATCAATTTTTTAACAAGAACGGACATTCGGTCGAGCATGTCACCTCGGGTCGAATTACACCCCAAAACGACATCGTATCGGTGGCCGATGACTTGGTTGAATTCAAAACGGGTGATCAGCAGAGTTTTACGCACATCATTTGTTGTTACGGTTACGAGTTTCATTGCCCGTTTTTGCCTGCTCCGTACAACCGGGGCGAACTTGAGCAGTTTTATCATTTTGTCTTTGCCCCGGATGATCCCAGCCTGGCCTTTTTCGGATTCGCCCGACCGATCATTGGATCGATTCCGCTGCTTACCGAGATGCAGTGTTTGTGGGCCTTTCGCGTCTGGTCCGGAAAAGCCGAATTGCCGCCTGAGCAGGAAATGCGGCAACAGCAGTTGCGGCACAATCAGCGGTGGGACGAACGGTTACCGGGTCGAGGCAAGTTGCGAACCCTGGTCCACCCCTCAACCTATGTTGCTCACATGATCAAGGCGGCCTATCCCGATCGCTCGCCTGGAGACGTGTTCAAAAAACACCCGTTGCGAGCCCTTAAATTCCTGACTTGGATCCCCTCTGGTTCGATGCGAATGGCGTTTGATCCAAATTTGAGCAACCAGGAATTCAATGAGTTATGGCGCCGCCGCCGACATGGCTTTTTAATCGGCTGGGCGTTACCAGTTTGGGTTGTGCTTGGCCGTTTGCTGCAGGTTGAGAAATGGGTTGACTGGCATATCGCCAGGCATGAAAAACGGCAGCGAAAACGGGAAGACCGGTTAATCCAAGCAGGCACGTCAGCTACGATCGAAGCGGTAGACAACGACGCTCAAGCCGGATCGACCGATTCACGGCAGGCAGCATAAGCCGAAAAAGACTGATCCTTCCAAGGGATTCTGCAGCTGGATCGAAATCCATCACGTTCTCTCCGTGATTGGTCCCGCGACCATGGATCGCGATTCAAGCGAGATTGCAGGATGAGCGAAATCGCACGAAATCGGTTTGGGCCGCGACTTCTTTCTCACGGGTCTGAGTCATCCTGGATTCAACAGAAACAGACCCCACATTCGACATTGAGCGGTTAAGCCCAAACGAACCGCCTTTGGCACTTGAGTTGCAAGCCTGCAATAGGGCGAATCACGAAGCTTCGACGGTTACCGATGGATCGAGAATCCTGGCCTTGTTCGGCTTGAGTTGTGATTTCCTTGAATAGAATGGAATTCACAGCCTGTTAGCAGATCGCGATCCCTGATTACTGAATTGAAAGGGCGGTGTCGCGGAATTCAATAGAATTCGTTGAGTCGGAAAATTCCGGTGAATCCCGTTACCAGTCCTGCGAAGATTGACGAACCATTGGTTAGCCCGAGTTTCTACCATGATCAACGCCGTGAAGACCTCAATGATGTTCGCTCTCGGATGCCTTGCCTGGTTTTGCCATCCGGTCAGTGCAACCGCTCAGCAAGAGATTCCTGAAACGTTAAAACCCTGGCAAGACTGGGCCACGTGGGAAGATCGAGATCAAGACAGTCCGCGGGCCTTCAATAACGCGGACGACCGAATCCGGTTTTGGCCATCGAGATTGAGCTTAAGCACCAGCCAGGAAAACGGGAGCTGGGAAATCACGGTCAACGTGTTTGACGAAACCTGGATGCCGCTGCCCGGCAGCGTAGAACATTGGCCGCAGAACGTGTTTGCCAACGGCCAGCCGATTGCCGTGATCGAACGCGACGGCGGCCCCGCGGTGCAGCTAAAGGCAGGCCGGCACGAATTGTCGGGAGAATTCAAGTGGGAACGCATGCCCCAGAAACTCGCCATTCCACCGTCGATCGGGCTCCTGGCATTGGAAGTGGAGGCGAAACCCGTTCCTTCGCCCAACTGGGACAGCCAAGGCCAGGTTTGGCTCAAACGAATCCGCACGGAAGAAGTCGAAAAAAACCTGTTGGGAGTCCAAGTCTATCGCGTCCTTGAGGATGGGATCCCGATGTGGCTGCGAACCGAGGTCGAATTAACCGTTTCGGGCATCAGCCGCGAAGAAGAACTCGGTTGGATCCTACCTGAGGGTTGGAAACTCACGACGGTCGAGAGTTCCTTGCCTGTTGCGATCGATGATCTTGGGCAGATGAAAGTCCAGGTTCGTTCGGGCAAGTGGGTTGTCAGGCTACACGCGTTTTGTGGCGACGATCTTCGCGAATTCCGGTTTGCAGAAGCGGCTCTACCAACCACCAATCTCGAATTGATCGGATTTCAATCCCAACCGGAATTTCGTTTGGCCGAACTGACCGGGCTGCAGACGATTGATGTCTCGCAAACGACGTTCCCGACCAAGTGGCGGGGCCTCCCGGTTTATCAATGGGATACCAGCAGAAGTTTTCAGCTGGAAGAGAAAACTCGCGGAATGGGGATGCAACGACCGGAAGGATTGAAGATCCAGCGGAATATCTGGTTGGACGAAAACGGCGCAGGCGCCACTTACCGCGACTGGGTCACCGGGAAAATGCAACAGATCTGGCGGCTCGATGCCGCGGCGGGGCAGGAGCTAGGTTCGGTTCGGATCGACGGCCTAAGCCAGTTGATTACGGCCAATCCAGCAACGGGCGATCACGGAGTCGAAATTCGCGAGCGAAATTTACAACTTGACGCGATCGGGCGAATCCCTGACGTCGATGCAATCGCGGGAACGGGCTGGCAATCGGACGCGGATGAGCTGAGTGTGACGCTGAATCTCCCACCTGGCTGGCGGCGTGCTGGCATTGTTTGGGGCGGACAATGTCACAGGGGACTGGCTGACGGCCTGGTCGTTACTCGATCTATTCCTGTTGCTGATTTTCAGTTTAGCCGTCGCCCGGATCTGGGGGATTCCCGCCGGGCTGATCGCGTTCCTGGCGTTTGGGCTGGCGTACCATGAAGCCGTGCTCTCACGACTTACCTGGTTGTTCCTGTTGATTCCTCTGGCACTGCTTACGGTGGTTCCGTTAGGCACCGCGCAGAACTGGATCAAGTTTTGGAAAAACTTGGCGATCATTCTGTTATTGATCAACCTGGTCCCTTTTGTGGCCAGGCAAGTTCAAACGGCTTTGTACCCGCAACTGGAACGTCCCGGTTTGAACTACCAGCCACGGGAAATGTTTTCGTTACTTGATTTTACCTATCGCCGCTCGGCCCGCGTTGCCGATTGGGCCATGGAAGATACGTTTCAGGCACCTGCTTCCAAAGGCATGATCGCCGGTAAAAAATCCCAATTCGAATCGGCCAACCTGCTGTACGACCCGCAAGCAAAAATCCAGACTGGCCCCGCCCAGCCGGAGTGGAACTGGAATCGCGTTGTCTGCAGCTGGGATGGCCCAGTCACGGCGACTCAGGAAATTCGTCCCGTCCTGATTTCCCAGACACAACATCGTTTGCTGAACGCAACGCGGATCGTGTTACTGACGTTGCTGGCGTCGATTTTACTTGGAGCATTGAAGCTGCCCAGGCTGATTGGCAAACGTCGAGCGACCGCAGCGACGATGCTGGTCCTGATTTGCCTGCTCCCCAATCAACTCAATGCCCAACAGATTCCAGATGCAGACATGCTCAAAACTCTGCGCGAACGGCTGCTTCAACCCTCCGACGCATTCCCCCATGCGGCTGAGATTCCTTTCGCGGCGCTCGAACTGATTGGGAACGAAATCAAGATGGACGTCGAGATCCATGCGGCTGTCAAGGTTGCTGTTCCGCTGCCGGGGCGTGTTCCGATGTGGTCGCCGGTCACCGTTTCGGTTGATGGCAAACCGGCGGAATTGGTTTGCCGCAAAGCAGGCTATTTATGGGTGGTGGTACCTGAAGGTGTTCATCGAATCCAGGTCAACTCGTTGTTGGCCGACGTCATCGAATGGGAATGGGATTTTCTGCTGAAGCCCAGAACAGTTTCGATCGCTGCCGAGGGCTGGAAGGTATCCGGCGTCCGCGCCAACGGCATTCCTGAGCAACAGGTCTTTTTTGCCCGCGAACAGAACATCATCGCGGGCGAAGCAACTTATGATCGAAAAGACTTTAACGTGATTGCCGTAGTGGACCGCCATCTGGAAACCGGTTTGGTCTGCGCGTCCATAACGAGGTAACTCGTCTGTCGCCGGGAAGCAAAGCGGTTTCCTTCAAGGTCCCCCTTTTGAGCGGCGAAAGTGTATTGACAGCAGATTCGATCGTCGCCGATGGCTTGATCGAAGTTCGTCTGGGCGAAGGGCAGCAGCAATTCTCATGGGACAGTGAGCTGCCGGTGGGCGCGGACCTTCAGCTCGCTGCGCCCGACAAAGACCAATGGGTGGAGCGATGGCATCTGGTCACCTCGCCCGTCTGGAACACTCAGTTTACCGGCCTGGCTCCCGTTTATGAATCACAACAGCAAAACCTGGTTCCCGTCTGGCATCCCTGGCCACTCGAAAATGTCAGTTTGGAGTTCACTCGCCCCCAAGCCGTGCCTGGAGAAACGATCACCGTTCAACGGGTTCATCAGCAAACCGCACTTGGCAATCGTCAGCGAACAAGTGAATTGAAGTTTGACCTGGAATGCAGTCTGGGCAGCGATTTTGTAATTCAGCTAGAGCCATCGGTCGAAGTTTCCTCTGTCCGGGTCTCCGGACAGGCCATACCGGTTCGGCGGAATGAAGCTGACTTGATCATTCCGGTTCAACCGGGAACCCACTCGGTTGAAGTTGCCTGGCGCAATAACACGTCGCTAGACCGCGTGGTCACCGGGGAATTCGTCCAGCTGCCCGTCAAGATGGCAAATATTACCAACGTCGTGCAAGTTTCCCGAGAGCCGCTGGGTGTTATGGACATCGGGTCCAACATTGGGGCCGGCGGTACAGTTCTGGGTGATCTTGATTTCTGCGATTCTGGGAGCGATGGTACTGGGTAGTTTTTCCAGTCTCACCGCTCAGTCGATTCGAATGGGCATTCCTGGCGATCGGTCTGACGCAGGTTCATGTTGCCGCCGCGATGATCGTTGTTGGATGGCTATTCCTGCTGGCTTGGCGGGGTAAGCTCGATCCGGAGGCGTCAAAGAGGTGGGTCTTCAATCTTCGGCAGATTGGACTTGTGATGCTTACCCTGATCGCGATTGGGATCCTGATCGTCGTTGTCGGGTCAGGCCTGTTGGGTAATCCCGAGATGTTTATTGTCGGCAACGGCTCGTCACAATTCTGGCTTCAATGGTACCAACCAACTGCGGGACTGGTGTTGCCTGAAACGACCGTGATTTCGGTGAGTGTCTGGTTTTACCGTGGCCTGATGTTGTTGTGGGCGCTTTGGCTGGCGTCAGCGCTATTGCGGTGGCTCGGCAATGGCTGGAAACAATTCAGCCACGGCGGGGCCTGGAGACATCGCCCGATCCTGGCGGAGGTCCCGAATCCCGACACCCCCAACGAAGTATCGTAGTGCCCCCACCATCGTTGCCGGGGGCTGAACGGCTTCAACGACCAGGCGGCGATTGAACCGGCGTTAACGCTTCGAACGGCGAACTGCCAGCCCAGCCATCCCCAATATCAGAAACAGGCAGGTCCCCGGTTCCGGAACCGAGGTGACCAAGTCCCAGCCAATCACATCAAAGGCGGCTAAATCAAGATCCTTGATTTCCAGAAATTGTTCCGGCGCAAGAAATGGAATCATCAATCCATCGGCTCCAAACTTCCAATGGGTCGCCTGAAAGCCATCTCCAAAGACCGCTCCGGTTGAAAAATCGACCAGACTGGTACTGCCACCATCAACCGAGAAATATTTGTTGAGCGAATTTGCAGTCATATCCGGCACGCCCGCCCCCTGCGCCAGGCTCGTGGCCGAATACCGGAACAGATCCAACGAACTCGACCAATAAAAGTCCTCGGTAAATCCGGGCGTCAAATCGACCGCGTCCACGCGACTGTAGAACCCCAGCACGTGTCCAATCTCGTGGGTCGCCACCCCAACGAAATCGTAAGCCCCCGGATCGAACCCATTACTGGTGTCATAGTCCCAAACCGCGTCGCTGTTGAACGAAATACTGCCGTCTGATGTAATTCCTGTTGTCGGGATTCCGACGGCCCTCGCGTTGGCACTGGTGTAGAGAATGTTGGTGTTGTTCGAACTGCCGTTATTGTCCAGGTACGGCGTTGCACTTCCCTGCGCCGTTTGGATTCTCAGACGTACGGTTGATCCAAACGCTGTAGCTGCTGCCGCCTTGCAGGTGACCCACGGAGCTCAGATCTGCGGCCGAGGTCGCATCATCTTGCAAAGCATTCCTAAAGACTGAATAGGGCTCCAATCCAAACGTTGGCATGGTTTCACCGAGCGAGGCTCCCAGGCTGGTAAAATTGATATCAATATTGACGGTCACCGGATCTTTCAACACGCTCGACCAGTTGGCACCTGCCTGCGTAAAGCCGTTGATGACCTGTTGTGGAGTTCCTCCAGCGGCGTTGAAGTTAAAAGTCAGTTGAGCATTCGCTGCATTCGAGACACAGAAGATCACGACAACGGACAACAAAGTTGCAATACGCATAGCGGAACACCTGTCAAATTTGATTCAAAATGGCTTGAGCCCGTCAAGCGAACGACGCAAAAGCCACATTCGATTGTAGTCGATCTGACGTGCAGTTCGACCGAATTGGCCGGACGAAAAATCAGAATTTCCGTTACAGACATTTCTACGACGTTTTCGAAATCTTCGAGTTTCCCGGCGGATTGATAAAAAATCCGAGATCCGATGCTTGGCATGGCCTAACTTTAAGCAACCGATTGAGTAGCTGGAATCGGCCCAGCCATTCGATCACGACCACGGCGAACGAACAGACCCCTTTGATCCGATTTAAAGCAATCAAGACTGATGTTGCGTAAACGAAGAACACACTCTGGAATGGCAGCTGTTGAGCTCGCGGTAATCCTGCCAGTGTTTCTGCTGGTCGTGATTGGAATTATCGAGTTCGGGCGAGGTATGATGGTCGAACAACTGCTTGCCAATTGTGCACGCATGGGTGCCCGTCAAGCGATCCTGGCTGGAAAAACCAATTCGGATATCGAGAATGTCGTCCAGGATTTCTTCCAGAAAACTTGCAACGCGACCGCCGATATTACCATTTCCGTTAACGGGGTTGCCAACGCAAACATTTCGACGGCTCAACGAGGAGACCTGTGTGAAGTCGCTGTCAGCGTCCAATTTTCTCAGGTCAGTTTCCTGCCGACGCCGAGTTGGCTGAGTGAATCGTCGCTCCAATCACGATGCACGATGGAGCACGAATGAACGAAAAATCCCGCCGTCGATTAATGCGATGTCGCCGCGGCAACGTGCTGGTACTGGCCGCCGTGATGATGGTCGTGATGTTTGCATTTGCGGCCTTCAGCATCGACGTTGGCCGGCTCGTCGTTGCCAACGCAGAGTTACAAAATGCAGCGGATGCTGCCGCGATGTCCGGCGCTTCGCACCTCAGCGATGGCCCGGCACAAGCCCGGTCGGCCGCCATTTTATTGGCGGCTGAAAACGAGGCCGTCGGACGGGCCGTTACCATCACCAACGCCGATATCGTGCTGGGAATCTGGAACGAGGATACCGCGAGCTTCGCAGCTCTGGCTGCCGGGGACGAATCGGCTGCCAATGCCGTTCGTGTTTCCTGCTCCCGAACGAACGCTGGCGGCAATCCCATCGCCCTTTTTTTTGCCGGTTTTTTAGGCCGGGACACTGCCGATGTGTCCGTGATGTCGACGGCACAGGCGAAACCGAATCGCTGCGCGCTATTCATCGGCATCGACAAAGCAACCCTGAGCGGTGGCTCGTACACCGACAGCTACAACTCCCAAAACGGCCCATACTCGACAACGAGCGCCAGAAACAAAGGGCACATTTGCAGCAATGGATCTATCTCCTTGAGCAGTAGTTCCTTCGTCAACGGCAATGCACTTCCCGGTCCGGGACAATCCGTGAGCATGAGCGGATCATCCTACGTGACCGGTTCTATCGTTCCGCGGAACGAACTGATGTATCTGCCACCGGTTGATTTTGGAAATTCGGCAACCAAAAACAACAACACCAGCATTCCAACTTCGGATTACGGCGAAACGCCCTACGATTCGGGAAATCAGGAATTCAAACTATCCGGTGGCGATCATGTTGTCTTGCCGCCAGGGACCTACTATTTCTCAAAATTCACACTTTCCGGCGGCTCTTCGATTACTGTCCTCGACAAAACCGTCATCTATTGTGTCGGCGATTTTTCAGCCAGCGGTTCGAGTATCGCCAATGCCTCTCAGCAACCTGGCAAGCTGCAGATTTTCTGCACGGGTAGCAAAGTCGATATCTCCGGAGGTTCTCATTTTTACGGAGCCGTTTACGCACCTGCCTCAAAAATCGTCCGCAGTAGCGGCAGTGGGCATGTGTTCGGCAGCTTAATTGGCAAGGAATTGACCATGTCCGGCGGTGGCGGAGGCCACGCCGATGAATCTCTCGGCCTGCTGGAAGGGACTGCTGGTACGGTTACTCTCGTCGAGTGAATTCCGTTAACTGCACCGAAAATAATGTAAACTCGCTAATGAATTTCTCGAGTCGCTATTGCTGGCTAAGCGTGCTGGTCAGCTTGTCCACATTCGCGTGCGTTGAAACAGGTTGTCATTGGCAATCGTTCAACCTTCACGGGCCAAACTCATCTTCACCCAAGGCGATCGTCCCAAGTTCTTGCCAGGATTTCGGCACCGTCGCGGCAGGACAAATCCAGAAAACAGAATTTCCTGTTCATAACAGCGGTAACCGCAGGCTGGTTCTCAACGCACACTCGACCTCTTGTAGCTGTGCTACCGGCAGCGCGACGATCGTCGTTCCCCCCGGCGAATCCACGTTCATCACAGCTGAATTGGGAACCGAGCAACTCGAAGGTAGTTTCGCGTTTCAAATCGCCTACGCCACCAATGATCCAACGAATCCAATCCTCAAATTCGAATTGCTTGCCAACGTAAAAGCCACAGCCCCGGATTCGGTCAGCGATCACACTGTGGGTGACACCGACGACCAAAACCAGACGGACCCGGAACATGCTAGTGACCCAGATTCAAATCCGGTCAGTGTCTTGCTAAATTAAAGCCAAGCTCTGGTAATTCAAAGGAGCATGCTGCTTGTCGACGGGAGTTCGCCAATCCCGAATCGCGGTCCGTTGTCCAGCCGTGCACCGAGGATAATCGCGACGAGTCTCCCAGTCCCTCATTACGGAGAGTTTAACTCAAGAACTCCGCTGCCCGTTCCTCGGCGTAAGCCGATCTGCCGAACCCGTTGTTCCGCAGACCGTTTCTGAGGCACCAGCTCTGGAATTCGTCCATTGCCATCCTGATTCGGACGATCGTGACTCCATATTGCTCCGCGGTCCGCTCGTGTTCCATGGCGGCAGCTACCCATTGCTCGAACGACTCAAAAAAATCGTTCGCGTCCACCGCGGTGCTTCGAAAGGCTTCATAATGATCGGCCGACGTGTACCACGGAACGGCCGCGATATCCAGTTCAGCTCGTTCGACGTCGCGTTGCTTGGGATGTTTCTGGTCAGGATCCATCGGTTAACTTTTTCGCTGAGGATCAGGTGACAGTTGACTTCCAGGTTACGCCACACACTCAATGCTGAGAAAATCTTAGTCGATTCCTCGCCACGGGGCTCGCCCCCAATGGCACTCACTTTAGAGAGCTGAACCGCGTATCCCGATAGGGATTCAAGCTATTAGCCGCCGATTGCACAAATCTCCTAATCTGGACGAGATGCGATGGTCTCACCCGATAATTTTCGCATCGCAATGCGGTCATCCCCATGACATGCATACCGAAATTATAAAAATAACACCGTCCGGTCTGTTCTGCGAACCGGGTGGCTTTTTCGTGGACCCTTGGAAGCCCGTCGATCGGGCAGTGATTACCCATGCGCACGCGGATCATGCAAGATGGGGGTCGAAACGTATCTCGCGGCGGAGACCGGCCGCGACGTCATGAGAATTCGGCTGGGTGAGCGAGCCAAGCTTGACTTCCAGCCGTTTGGGCAACCGGTCAGAATCGGGGATGTTTCGGTTACTTTTTTTCCCGCAGGACATATTCTCGGATCAGCACAGGTATGCATCGAGCAAGCCGGCCAGACGGTTGTCATAGCCGGCGATTACAAACGCCAGAATGATCCGACGTGCCGATCGTTCGAGCCGATTCGGTGCCATACGTTTATTACGGAATCGACCTTTGGCCTGCCCATTTATCGCTGGCCGAAGCAAGAGCAGGTCTTTGACGCGATCAGTCGCTGGTGGCGAGAAAATCAGGCCTCCGGAAAGGCCAGCCTGTTACTCGCTTACTCTCTCGGCAAAGCTCAACGTTTACTTGCCGGAGTCGATTCCTCGCTTGGGCCGATTTTCACCCACGGTGCCGTAGAAAAGTTGAACGCGGGTTATCGCGCTGCTGGCGTCGAATTGCCCAGCACAACGCACGTCGGAAACGCTGACAAGAACACTGATTGGTCACGGGCGTTGATCGTAGCGCCACCTTCGGCAGTTGGCGGAAGCTGGGTTCGCCGGTTTGGCAGATTCAGCACCGCGATGGCATCGGGCTGGATGCAAATTCGGGGATCCCGACGTCGACGAGCGATGGATCGCGGGTTTATCCTGTCCGACCATGTCGACTGGAATGACCTGATGCAGACCATCAAGGAAACAGAGGCCGAAAACGTCTGGGTGACCCACGGTTACGCCGACATCGTCGCACGTCACCTGCAGGAGTTGGGCCTGAATGCAATCGCGATCGACACCAGGTTCGAAGGGGAATTGCTGGAAGACGATCCAGTCAAGGACGCGGAGAAATCCGATGGATGAATTCTGCAAACTTTACTGGCAACTCGACTCCACCACCAAGACGAACGAAAAAGTCGCCGCGCTGAAGGACTACCTGGCCGTCGCCCAGCCTGCCGACGCGATCTGGGCGATCTACTTTTTGATCGGGCGGCGAATCAAGCGACTGGTCGGGACCAAGCACCTCAAGCAGTGGGTCATCGAGCAAGCAGGAATCTCGGATTGGCTATTCGCGGAATGCTATGATCGCGTTGGGGATTTGGCCGAAACCATCGCCTTGATACTGCCACCACCCGAATCAGAGCTCGGCTTAAGCCTGCAACAACTGATCGAACAACAGCTCCTGCCAATCCGTGAAATGGAAGTCGACCAGCAAAAACGGTCCGTGCTTCAACTCTGGCAAGCCGTCGACTCGCGACAGGCATTCGTGCTGGGAAAGCTGATGATGGGAGGATTTCGCGTTGGTGTCTCCAAACGTTTGGCGATTCGAGCCATCTCCGAAGATGCGCGAAATTGACGCGGCGACGATCGCGCATCGCCTGATGGGCGACTGGAATCCAGACGCCGAATTTTATGCAGCCCTGATCAACCCAGAGGTCGGGGAAGAGGTCATCAGCAAACCCTATCCCTTTTTTCTGGCCAACCCACTAAAAGGACAGCCAGAATCGCTTGGCGCAACCACCGAATGGATCGCAGAATGGAAATGGGACGGGATCAGGGCTCAGATCATTCGACGCAGCGGCCAGACGTTTATCTGGTCGCGAGGCGAGGACCTGATCACCGATCAATTTCCAGAAATTGCCGCCGCTGCGGCTCAACTGCCCGACGGCACCGTGATCGACGGCGAAATTCTTGGCTGGGACGCGGAACAGGATCGCCCACTGGCTTTCAATGAACTCCAACGTCGACTGGGCCGGAAACGACTTGGGGCCAAACTGCTTAACGACGTTCCAGTGGTGATGCTGTGTTTTGATTTGCTCGAAGAAAATGGAATTGATATCCGTGCGTGCCAGTTAAGCCGAGCGGCAAGAGCAACTCAAACAGATTGTCAACCGCCTGCAAGCAACCCCGCGGTCAAAATGGGCGACTGTTCCCAGAGCCGAGCTCCGAGTCTTCCACCGAATCTTTAGCCATTCGACTGCCACCCGAAGTCCCAGGCAACAGCTGGAGCCAATGGGCGACCGAACGCCAGAGGAGCAAACTGAACCGGGCGGAAGGCCTGATGCTGAAACGAAGAACCTCCGCCTACCAGGTTAACCGCCCCGTGGGGGATTGGTGGAAATGGAAAACCGACCCGTTCACGATCGATGCTGTTTTGGTTTATGCCCAGCGGGGACACGGCCGGCGAGCCAGCCTGTATACCGATTACACGTTTGCGGTCTGGAAGGAAAATCAACTGGTCCCCGTTGCCAAAGCCTACTCCGGATTGACAGACCGGGAAATTCGACAGGTTGACGAGTTTGTTCGCAAGAACACCCACGAAAAATTTGGGCCGGTGCGAAGCGTGAATCCAGAGCTGGTTTTCGAATTGGCCTTCGAGAACATTCAACGATCCACCCGTCACAAATCCGGCATTGCCGTTCGCTTTCCCAGAATCAGCCGCTGGCGACATGACAAATCACCTGCCGATGCCGATCGCCTGGATACGATCCTGGGATTGCTGGGGGACGATTGATGGCAATCATTCCTCAACAATCAGATTCACTTGGCAAATCGGAACGTGCTAGCGGAGCGTCGGGTCGCGTGCATGGATTGAAATTGGTCACGGATTGGATGAAAACGCACGGTCGCAAGCCATTCCCGTTTCAACGCAAAGTTTGGAAAGCGATTTTGGCCGGCCAAAGTGGCATCCTCCACAGTCCGACGGGCACCGGAAAGACCCTGGCCATCTGGTTGGGAGCTCTTGCGGATTGGCTCGACCAACAGCATTCATCATCGTCGATTCAAGAAAATCCGCAGAACCGGAAAACCAAAGCCAATCGAAATGCAGCCGAACCGATTCGGGTGATTTGGATGACACCGTTGCGTGCCCTGGCCGCTGATACCTTGTCAGCGCTGCGAGAACCGGTTGATGACCTGCAATTACCCTGGACGATCGAGCGGCGAACCAGCGATACGTCGAGCACGCTCAAAACAAAGCAAAAAAACCGGCTACCCAGCTGTTTGATCACGACCCCCGAAAGTCTCTCAGTGTTGCTAACTCACGCATCCGTTCAACAGCAGTTTCCATCACTCAAATTGATCGTGCTCGATGAATGGCATGAGTTGATGGGTAGCAAACGGGGCGTCCAAGCGGAACTGTGCCTGGCCCGGTTAAGGCGACTCAGCCCGTCCGTGATGACTTGGGCGGTCTCGGCAACGATTGGGAATGTCGAACAAGCGATGAGTACGGCACTTGGGTCTGCAAATGATCTGCCTCTGACAGCAGACAAAACAACCGACGATCACCAATCCACGCGCCGCTCCGCGGTCCAACCTTCGAACAACGGCGGAGGGCAGAGACAGCCGGGCCAAGGGGTGGTCGTCCGCGCGCCGGCTCGACGGCGCACCATCATTCGCAGTTTGATCCCCAAATCAATCGAACGATTCCCCTGGGCCGGACACATGGGGTTGAAATCGCTGTCCGCGGTGATCCAAGCGATCGAGCAGGCCAAAACATCGCTGGCATTCACCAACACCCGCTCACAAACGGAGAAGTGGTACTCCGCCATTCTTCATGCGCGGCCCGATTGGGCTGGCCGCATCGGTGTCCATCACGGTTCGCTGGATCGAAAAACACGCGGCTGGGTTGAGCGTGAGCTCGATGCGGGGAATCTGCACTGCGTGGTCTGCACGTCGAGCCTTGACCTGGGTGTGGATTTCCTGCCCGTTGAACAGGTCTTGCAAATTGGCAGTCCCAAAGGCATCGCCCGGCTGTTGCAACGCGCCGGGCGCAGTGGCCATTACCCGGGCGGCAAAAGCCGGCTGGTTTTCGTGCCGACTCATGCCCTCGAGCTGATTGAAATCGCGGCCGCAAAACAGGCGGTCAAAGCCAACGAAATCGAGTCGCGAGTGCCACTGACTGGCTGTCTGGACGTTCTGGCCCAACACGTCGTCACGCTTGCGGCCGGCGGCAAGTTTCAACCACACGAACTGTTCGACGAAGTGCGGACGACCAACGCATTTGCAGATTTAACCGAACTCCAATGGCAATGGGTGATTGACTTCGCCCGCCGTGGCGGTGAGAGCCTACGGGCTTACCCGGATTTCAGCCGCATCACCGAACGCGATGGCAGCTACGAAATTACGGATGAGCAGATCGCGCGACGACATCGCATGTCGATTGGCACGATCGCCAGTGACCGGGAGGTCCTGGTTAAATTTCTCAAAGGCAAACGGCTGGGGACGATTGAAGAACGGTTCGTTTCCAAACTCAAACCGGGGGATAATTTTACGTTCGCCGGTCGGACACTCAAACTGGTCATGATCCGTGACATGACGGCCTGGGTCCGGCGTGCCAAGGGTAAAGTCGCTGCGCTGCCTCGGTGGTACGGCGGTCGCATGCCACTGTCGAGCGAACTTTCGGAAGCGGTCCGCCGAAAACTGGGTGAGGCGAGTCGCGGCAGTTTTATCGGCCCGGAAATGCGGGCGGTCAAATCATTGCTGACTTTACAATCCCGTTGGTCGGCGATTCCTGACGAAGATTCCCTGTTGATCGAGCAGGTCAAAACCCGTGATGGCTACCACCTGTTTCTATTTCCCTTTGAAGGTCGGTTGGTACACGAAGGGCTGGCAGCCATTTTGGCCTGGCGGATCAGCCAACTTCAACCCATCACTTTTGCGACCACCATCAACGACTACGGAATCGAACTGCTCTCACCGACGCCACCTCCCCTGGAGCAGGCTTTAAACCAAGGGCTGTTTTCGGCGGCTGGGTTGGTCAACCAAATCGAGCGAAGTATGAACGCCGGAGAATTGGATCGTCGGCAGTTTCGCGATATTGCGCGCGTGGCCGGGTTGGTGTTTGGTGGTTTCCCAGGACAAGGCAAATCGTCCCGGCAACTGCAGGCCTCCAGCGACATGTTTTTCGACGTCTTTCGCGAATACGATCCCGACAATTTACTGCTGAAGCAGGCTCGTCGCGAGGTATTGGAATTACAGCTTGAGCAGCAAAGAATGGCCGCAGCGATGGATCGCCTGGCAGCCTGCCAGATTCTGTTTCGTCAGCCACCCAAACCAACCCCGCTCGCCTTCCCCATTCTCGTCGACCGGTTGCGAATGAGGCTCTCCAGTGAAAAGCTGGCAGATCGCATCGAGAGAATATCCGCTCAATTCGAAACCGCCGCCAACCAAGAACATCGGCCAGCAAATGCAGCGAAGATTCCAGCAGCAAAACCGGGAGGGGCAGATGGCCGCTGATTCGACCCCGCATCCCACCACCTCTCTTCCAATTGAAATCGACGGCCAGTTGCTTGAGTTACGCGGCGACGGAACGATCTGGATGCCGTTGGAAAGGGCTCTGTTGGTTGCCGATCTGCACCTCGGCAAAGATGCGTCGTTTCGTGCCGCTGGAATTCCCGTTCCTGTCGGAATGAATCGAAAGACGCTGGACCAATTATCAGCGACCATCTTGCAATTGATGCCAGACCAACTGGTCATTCTGGGCGATCTGATTCACAATCGAGATTCGATATCCACGGAACTGATGGGTGAATTCGCCGACTGGCGAAAACGTCATTTCCAGTTGAACATCCAACTTGCCGAAGGGAATCATGACCGCCATGTCAGAAAGTTTCCCAAAGCATGGGAGTTGGGGGTTTCGAACGTGATTGAGCTAGGGCGATTCCAGCTGTGCCACCAAGTTTCCCTGGATCGCGAGTCGAACCGATCAACGCATCCAAATCGGCGGTCACTGGCATCCCGTGGTGCATGTGGGTCGCCGAGCTGAGAAAATTCGCCTGCCCTGTTTCGTGCTCCAAGCACGAGAAATCACATTACCGGCGTATGGCCCGTTCAAAGGCGGGATGTTACAGCGACGGTCACCGCAACGAAAGTTCTACCCGGTTCATGATGGCCAAATCTGGTCCCTGTAGTCCAGCAACCCAAGGTGACAGGCCTCTGAGAACCGTTTCAAACGACGCCCAGGATCCAGCCTTCCAGTTTGGCGATGCTTTTTTGTTTTCGGGTCAGCGGCGGATCAAAATAGCTTGCCAACCGATTCATCTGGTCCATTTCTGCGAACCAACGACTGACCGCGTAGGCATCTTGCTGGTCAACCGTGCGGTCTTCACGGGGATAGCGGCTGCGGAACAAGGAAGGGAAGATTTCGGCAACGACTGATTTTCCTGCGGGAATCTGCCAACCATCAAACGGCCAGCAGTGAATCTGTGCGTTTGAGATTCGTAGCTTCCGCAAGAACGGCAATCCGGCATGGGTCGATTTGGCGACCGAGCCCTGAACGTCAAATTGAAATACGCTTTTGGCCGCCGGCGTCCAACGTTCGGTCAGCCTCAATTCGCTTGGCTGACCGACCCGTTGGGAATCAGCACGAAACTGCTCGACCGTCGCTGATGTTTCGTCGGTCGGCCAATGCTCATGAAAATCCGCCAGAAACTGATCCCAGGAGTCAAGCTGATACCGTTGGAAGTAGGCAATGGGAAACGAGAAACCATGATCGATTCCAACCACGACACCCGGGGTTTTAAGCAGGAAGTCGGCCAGCCAGTCGGCCAATTCGAGGCGATTCCAATTCCGCTTCCGATCCGACCGGGAACCCGGAGCCGATACCGGTCGCGGCTCCGTCCCTTGCTCGGCAAGATAAACCTGAATCGTCGCGGATCGCGTTGACGATTGGGCTGCCCCGCTGTAGTCGATCCCGAGATAGGCGTTGAATTGCATGCTGGCCCCTGGCATCTGGTTATTAAGCCGCAAACCGATCGGTTTGTTGGCGGTGCAACCGTTAAATTCAGCTTCCAAGCAACGTTTCCAGATCACGTGTCACATTCCAAAGCCCAATTGCCTGAAAAAACCTGCGTCCACTGTGGCCGCCCGTTTCGCTGGCGGAAGAAATGGAAAACCGTATGGGATCAGGTGAAGTATTGCAGCGAGCGCTGCCGGAGGTCAAAACGGTAAACCACTTGATTACCGAGGAACGGCCAGCGACAATTGGGATTGCCAACGCAGAACGGCGAGTTGGTTGTTTAGTCAGGTGGAATGCGTGTGAATCCTATTTCGATCGGCGAGACAACGATTCCGCCCGGTGAACGTAAGCGAATTAGCTTACAAATTGCGAAACTTCCCAGCAACGACTGGGTTTCGATGCCGCTCGAAGTCATCAACGGTCGACGGGACGGACCGACCATCTGGATCAGCGGGGCGATCCACGGCGACGAAATCATGGGTGTGGAGATCATCCGCCGAGTCTTACGGCAGATTGAGGTGAGTAAGCTGAAGGGGTGCCTGATTGCCGTCCCGATCGTGAATGTCTTTGGCTTCGTCGATCAATCTCGCAATCTTCCTGATCGGCGGGACCTGAATCGTTGTTTTCCCGGCTCCATGAAAGGCTCGCTGGCGTCCCGACTGGCCCATATGTTCATGGAAGAAATTGTCAGTCATTGCAGTTACGGGATCGATTTGCATACCGGATCGAACCATCGCCAAAACCTGCCTCAGATTCGCGCGAATCTGTCGGATCCCGAGACCAAAAGATGTGCTCAGGCATTTGGAGCACCGATTATGATCGACGCCAAAAATCGCGACGGCTCCTTGCGCGAAGCGTCCCTTTCCCGCGGGATTCACTGCTTGCTGTACGAAGCCGGCGAGCCGATGCGTTTTGATGATGCGGCAATCGACATTGGCCAAAAGGGAATCCTCCGCGTGATGGCTTGTCTGGGCATGTACGGAAAGAAAAAGAAACTTCTCAAACCGTCCCTGATTTGCGGCAAGAGTTCCTGGCTAAGATCGAGAAACGGCGGCATCCTGCGGACCAGGGTCAAACTGGGTGACCGGGTCAACAAGGGTGACATTGTCGGCGAAGTTGGTGACGCCTTCGGATCAAAAAATTCCTATATCATCGCCCGCAAAGAAGGCGTCGTCATTGGCATGACCGCCAATCCATTGGTCTATCAGGGCGACGCCATAGTTCATGTCGCGGAGTATTCCAATGAACCATTGCAGCGGGAACCAGATTTCCAGATCTGAACGAGTAACCGTACCCTGCCGCTGCCTCCGGTTCGATCAGTCGATCCACGCCGCGTTAAGAATCTCAACCGGATGCTGGGCCGTTCGGCCCGTTCCATCGAGTATCTGATGACGACAGCTGGTGCCGGGCGCAGCGATCAGCACGTCCGCGGGCTCGCTCCGGACCGTTGGAAACAGTACCAGTTCGCCGATCTTCATCGACAAATCGTAGTGTTCCCGCTCGTATCCAAACGATCCCGCCATGCCGCAACACCCGGAGGGAATCAATCGGACCGTGTAATTTCTGGGCAATTGCAGCATCCGAACCGTGGTGCCCAACGAGGCCAGGGCTTTTTGATGGCAATGGCCGTGCAAGCGAATGGTGCGTGATTCTTCGACAAAGGAATTGGCCGAAATTTGGTCCTGATCGATCTGTTTGGCAATCCACTCGTCAACGAGCAGGCAATTTTCAGCCAGGCGTTCGGCCGACTCTCGCAATTCTGGCGAAACCAACACGGGATATTCATCGCGAAAGGTCAGTAACGCCGATGGTTCGATTCCAATCAACGGGACATCTTCATTCACCAATTGATGAAACGTCCGCACATTGGCATCGGCAAACTTGCGTGCATTTCTCAACAGCCCTTTGGAAATCGATGCCCGTCCACTTTCAACGTGCCTGGGCAATTCAATTTCCATCCCCAATCGCTCCAGCAGTTCGACCGTGGCGATGCCGATCGAAGTATCGTTGTAGTCCGTAAACTCGTCGCAAAACAGCAACACCTTGCCGTTGGTACCCGCATTGGGATGAGGCTGGTGTCTGGCGAACCACTTTCTCAGCGTCGTGCGGTGGAGTTTGGGCATCGAACGCTCAGTGGCAAATCCGGCGTAGCGTTTGATCAACGAAGAGGTGAACGGATTGCCAATCAAAAAATTAAACAGCCAGGGAGCTGCCGAAGCGAGCTTCATTTGCGAGGCGAATTTTGAAATCAGCTTGGCGCGTCGCGGCACGCCGTTGGCATCGTAGTAGCCCTGCAAAAATTCGGCCTTCATTTTCGCGAGGTCGACATTAGACGGGCACTCCCGTTTACAGCCTTTGCAGGACAGGCAAAGATCCATGACCTGTTTGAGCTGTTCGCTATTAAATGGCTGGCGGTCGTCCTCGGGTTGCGTCAATACATGCCGCAACAGATTGGCTCGCGCCCGGGTCGTATCTGCCTCGTCCTTGGTGGCCATGTAGCTGGGGCACATCGTTCCGCCGGACAAATGAGTTTTGCGGCATTCTCCGGTACCATTGCAGAATTCGGCAGCCCGCAGGACACCTTGCTCCTGATCAAAACTGAAAACGGTGTCGATTTCGGTGGTGACCTGCCCCGGCTGGTAGCGCAAGTGCGTATTCATCGGCGGCGCGTCGACGATTTTGCCGGGATTGAAAACCCCCTTGGGATCAAACAGGTTCTTGATTTGCCGGATCAGTTGATAGTTTTTTGGGCCAATCATCCGTTGCAGGAATTCGGCGCGCAGTCGCCCGTCTCCGTGTTCGCCGCTGAGCGAGCCACGATATTGCTTGACCAGATCGGCGATATCCGTGGCGATCTCCCGAAACTGGCGGTTGCCGATTTCCGTTTTCAGATTCAGGATCGGCCGCAAGTGGATTTCACCGGCTCCGGCATGGGCGTAATGCACGCAATTCAGATTATATTTCTCGGCCAGGATTCGGTTGAAGTCCGCAATGTACTGGGGCAAATCATCGAGCGAAACCGCCGTATCCTCGATGACGGCACAGGGTTTGGCGTCGCCTGGAATATTGCCAACGATCCCCAATCCAGCCTTGCGGAGGTCCCAGACTTTTTTGGTATCCGGTGAAAACAGCAAGGGAAAATGATACCCCAGATTCTCGTTTCGCAACTCGGCCTCGATTTGCTGGGACTGCCGCGACACCTCCTCGTTCGACGACCCGCGCAACTCGATCACCAAAATCGCGCCGGGATCGCCGTTTACAAACGCCGCGTTCTGGCGCTGCTCCAGGTTTCGTTTGGCCCCCTCCAACACCAAACGATCCATCAACTCGCAGGCATAGGGCTGATGACGCATCGCGATCTGCGTGGCGCGCAGGGATTCTTCGATGTTTTCAAAATGGACGCAGAGCAAACCATTCACCGGAGGCGGCAACGGATGGCACTTCAGTTTGATCTCGGTCGCGAAAAATAGCGTGCCCTCGGAACCGGCAATCAGCTTGCAGAAATCGAATGGATTTTCGGTTGTCTCGCCAGTCGGTGCCAACGGCGAAGCATCCATCAGCAAGTCGACCGCATACCCGGTATTCCGGCGATGGATTTCCGGTTTGGGAAACTCGCGCTCAATTTCCGTACGGGTGGCCGGGTCAGAGAGCCATTGACGGACGGTTCGATACAGCCGACTTTCCAGACAATCCTTGTTCGCATCGCATTTCGCCCGGAATTCCTCGGTCGTTAAGCCGTGAAAAACCGCTTCACTGCCGTCGCTGAGAAACCCGTGGATCTCAAGCGTATTATCGCGCGTGCTGCCATACACGATCGAATTGGAGCCACAGGAATTGTTACCCAGCATGCCACCGATCATCGCCCGGTTGGCGGTGGATGTTTCGGGACCGAACAGGATTCCATGCGGCGCGAGCACCGAGTTCAATTCGTCGCGAATGACTCCTGGCTGAACGGACACCCATTGTTCTTCCGGGTTGATCTCCAGAATGCTCGTAAAATGTTTCGAGACGTCAACCACGATCCCCGCACCGACAACCTGACCCGCTCAGCGAAGTCCCGGCGGTTCGCGGGATCAAACCGATGCCGTGTTTTCCAGCCAGCAGAATCAGCTTCCGAATGTCCGCCTTCGATGACGGCAGCGCAACCGCAACCGGCGTTTCCTGATAAGCCGATGCGTCGGTGGAATAGAGTTTTCGCGAAACCTCGTCGACGCGAATTTCACCGTCGAAGTTGGCCTGGAGTTGCTGCAGTGCTTCAAAAACCGGATGGTCATTCATGGATCAAGCTCACAACTCACAAAACGAATTGTCATCCGTCAATCGACGGCACGGATTTCGCCAGCCCATTTCCTTGGGCTGGATCAGGTCATCCGCCACATCCGGTCCCCAGCTTCCCGCCGGATAGCCGTAAACCGGAATCGTCGGGTCGTTTTCCCAGGCATCCAGAATGGGCTTAACAAACTTCCAGGTTGCTTCCACACTGTCTCCGTGCGCGTACAGCGTCGAGTCACCTTTCATGCAATCCAACAACAATCGCTCGTAAGATTCCGGGACATCCGAATCCGCCAACTCCGAGTAATGAAAATCCATGGAGACTTTTTTGGCATGGAACCCCTCACCCGGGACTTTCATCCCGAAACTCAGCAACAAACCTTCATCCGGCTGAATCCTGATCACCAGTTGATTATTGGATTGACTGACCAACTCTGATTCGTGCCGAAACAAAGTGTGCGGGGGGCGGCGGAAAGTAATCGTGATTTCCGCCACGCGCGTCGGCAGTCGTTTGCCGGTCCGCACATAGAACGGGACATCCGACCACCGCCAGTTGTCGATAAAAAATCGCATGGCAACGAACGTCTCGGTTTTCGAATCCGCGGGCACGCCCGCTTCATCACGATATCCCTTGACCTGTTCGCCACGAACTTTCGATGCCATGTATTGACCACGAATCACACAGGACGAAACCTGATCTTCGGTGACAGGCCGGAGCGATTGAAACAGCTTGCTTTTTTCTCTTCGGATCGATTCCGCGTCTGGGGCGATCGGCGGTTCCATTGCGACATGGGCCACGACTTGCATCAAGTGATTTTGCAACATGTCTCGCAACGCCCCGGAGCTGTCGTAGTAGCCGCCACGGCTGCCGACGCCAATTTGTTCGGCGGAAGTGATTTCCACGTGATGGATGTAGTTGCGGTTCCATAACGGCTCGAAGATCCCGTTGGCAAACCGCGTCACCAACAGGTTCTGAACGGTTTCTTTTCCGAGATAGTGGTCGATTCGGTAGATATTTTCCTCATCGAAATATTTTTTAAGAGTCTCATTTAACTGGTGGGCCGACTCGAGATCGTATCCAAATGGTTTTTCAATGACCAACCGGCGGTAGCTGCCGGGCTGACGGTTAAGATCGATAATGAGACAGGTAAGCCGGAATTTTTTCGTACAGCGACGGGGGCGTCGACAGATAGAAAATTACGTTTCCCCGGGTCTGAAACTGTGAATCGATCGTCTCCAGGCGTTCCTTGACCTGGCCGTAGTCGTCCTGCTGATTGGTGTCGATGGGCTGGTAGAACAGCCGTTGAGCGAATTCCTGTTTGGCCTGCTCGGATTCGCTGGCCAGCTCGACAAATTCGCTGCTGCAAAAAACCTGGTCCCGAAAATCCGCGTCCGATAGTTTACTGCGACTGATTCCCAGTAAGGCAAACTGATCCGGCAAATAACCTCGTTTAAACAGATCAAACATGGCCGGGATCAATTTTCGTCGGGCCAAATCCCCGGACGCTCCGAAGATGGCAAAAATCAATGGCTCGAGTTTGGGTCCCTGCACGTTATCTCCCGGTCAACTTGAAAACAATCAACGAGTCCTGGATCCACCACGCCTCTGCGTTGGCAGCCGAATTCGCCAGAGTCCAAATTTTAACCAGATCGGGTCAATGAACTAGGTCGGTGACAAAAGGAGTTTTTCCCAATCCGGATTCCCTGTTCAGTTTTCGGTCGCCGAGTTGACAGGTTTCGTTAGAATCGGGACATGAATCAAGTTCAGTCAATTGAAAATTCGCCCGCATCGACCGAACTGCCTGGGTTTGACGAGATGTATGCAGCGCTTTGCCGACGCGATCCTTCCTACGAGGGGATTTTCTTCGTCGGAGTTCGCACAACAGGCATTTTCTGTCGTCCTACCTGTTGCGCCCGCAAACCGAAGCCAGAAAACGTTCAGTTTTACCAATCCGTTGCTGACGCGCTGGCGGCCGGCTTCCGCCCCTGCAAACGTTGCCAGCCGCTTGAGGTGTTCGGCCAAGCACCGCCGTGGATTCTCGAGTTGCTGGAAACCGTTGAACAGGACCCGTCGCGTCGCTGGAAAGATACCGAGCTGCGCGACGCGGGTATCCAACCGGAAAAACTTCGACGCTGGTTCAACGAAAAACATGGCATGACATTTCAAGCCTATTTGCGATCAAGGAGACTGGCAGTGGCATTGGGGCAAATTCAAGTCGGCAAATCGGTCACCCGGGCTGCGCTCGAAAACGGTTATCAGTCTCCCAGCGGATTTCGCGACGCGTTCAAGAAATGGTGCGGAGAGGTTCCCAAAAATGCAAAATTTGATTTGCCACCACTGATTGTCAATCGAATACTAACACCACTGGGACCGATGGTCGCCGTCGCGGATGATGCTGGCCTGTGGTTATTGGAATTCGCAGATCGCAAACTGTTGGAGACTCAGTTCAAACGACTGGTCAACTACACACATCGACCGCTGGCCGCCGGAGATCATCCGATCATCGCTTCGACTGCGGAACAGCTGACTGAATATTTCGAGGGAGACCGCCAAAGTTTTGATTTGGATTTACATTACCCGGGCACCGAGTTTCAAACGCAGGTTTGGCAACAGCTATTGCGAATCCCCTATGGTCAAACGATGAGCTACGAGCAGCTCGCGCGAAGCATCGGCCGACCGGGAGCGCAACGGGCCGTCGGCCGAGCCAACGGAGACAACCGGCTGGCGATCGTGATTCCCTGCCACCGCGTGATTCGCAGCGACGGTAGTTTGAGCGGCTATGGCGGAGGAAAGCATCGCAAAATTCGCTTGCTTGAAATCGAACAGAATCAGATTCGGGCGGGAAAAAGCCAAAAACGACTGCGACTGGGTAGCTCAGCAGTTGACAATCTCTTGAGTTTTTTCGGCGAAACCGATAACTATTGGAGTTCCCAGGAACAATTTCCCCGAATTCCAACGAGGCCACCGAGTGTCCCGGCTCAAAGCCTATATTCTCGACCGACATGCACGCACCAACGCCAACTACACCAGTTGGATGAGTGCCTGTCCGATTGCCTGCGAAGTGGTTGAGGAACTGGCCTCCGAGTGGTCCGTACCGTCGGATGCGGGAATTGTCATTACCCATATGCATTATCGCTGGGAAGAGATCCGTGCCATTCGGCGAATCGTGGAAACAACGCGTGTCCCCGTCCTGATTTTGTCCGATGGCGTGATTGAATATCGAAATACGTTTGATAATCCGAACATCGCTGACGGATCGATTTTCCAGCCGGTGATGGGCCACAAAATCGCCTGCATCGGACGGTCCCAGGCGCGAACCATCGAGTCCTGGGGCAACGTCGGAAAATGCGAGATTGTTGGAATGCCGCGGTTGGATTCAGCAATCGACGCGGAATTCATGCCGATCAACACGACGGGGCCATTTCGATTGTTGATCGCCACCGCGTCGACACCCGCGTTTACGAAACAGCAACGCAACGTCGTGGTCCGCTCTTTGCAGGACGTTAAACAGCGGCTGGATAATCATCCCGGGATCAACGGACGGCCGGTCGAAGTTCAATGGCGATTGACCCACGGTCTGGATGCCGAGCTTGGGATCGTGAGCGATTACGAAAGTCTCAGAAATCGTCCTCCGCTTGACGAAGCGATTGAACGGGCGGACGCCGTGCTCACCACACCTTCGACACTGTTTCTCGAGAGCGCCATCCGCCGCCGCCCCACGGCAATCCTGGATTACAGTAACAGCCCCAGCTACTTCGATTCGGCTTGGCGCATCACCGCCCCGCTGCACATCCAGCCAACGCTTTCGGAGCTCGCGTCGCCTCCGGCACCCAAACTCCAGTATCAGCGGTCGAGCCTGCACGATCAGCTGGAATGCGGGACCGCCTCGCAGCCGCGATTGTTCGCATTGATCAAGAGCATGATCGAATTTGGTGTTGCCGCGCGGGCAGCGGAAGAGACTCTCACGCTGCCGACTCGGATCTTGAGCGATCCCCAGCGAGGCGTTCAGGTCGTGGAATCGGAGTTTGACCGCTCCGTCCTGTATCCCGACAATGAGATTTTCCAGAACGAAAGTACGCTGCGACTGCAAACCGAATTAAGCCATGCGATTGCACGCCTCGGGCAATTGCCAGAGGATTTAATCCGCAAGGAACGGCATATTGCCCAAATGGAAGTCTACCTCGAAGAGGCCCTCGATCGCGTTCGGGAATCCCGTCGGCGTGAATCGAGGTCGCTTCAAATCATCGAACAGCAAAATCAGGCGCTTGCCAAAAAAACCGAACATATCTCGAAAATGGATCAACACCTCCAATCCTCGCTCAACCGTATCGAGCAATTGAAGGCCAACCTGGAAGCCCAAACCGAAACCGCCGAGGCCTTGGCGACTTTCCTGATCGCGACTCGATTATTTGCCCATGCAACCCATGCCGAGATGCCACCGGAACAGCTTGCCCCCATCCATCTCCCCGTCTCGCAATCTGCTGCTGTCGGTCGCGACACCGCTTCAACGTCGCTCGCGGAACCGCAAAAAAAAGCCGCTTAGCCAAAGCTTGCCTCCTCCTGCTCACGGAGGATGGGTTTGATCGCCAATTTCTCCCGCGACGACCGAATCGTAGCGTTCCACCGTCGGTCTGCCAAACCACGACGTCCAGTCGCCGACGGCCTTCCCGGCCTGAAAACTTCTGACAAAACACTATAATCAGATTCTCGCTTTTTCGAATTTGAGAAAATTCTGTGACGGCCGGTGGGGGATTTGCTTCCCGCATTCGTTTGACAATTTAACGCCATGTGTCCGAGGTAGAAATGAAGACCCGATTGCTGTTCATCGCGTCGCTGATGTTTTCGAGTGTGATCGCGACTGAATCAAAGGCTCAAGAAATGAAAATCGAAGACAGCCCCGTAGCGGTGGCCAGTTTTGGTGCAGCGGTCTGCGGTGATTACCTGTATCTGTTTGGCGGAAATTTCGCGACCGCGCATGCTTTTTCGCTGGAAGGTCAGAACGATAAATTTCGCCGCATCAAACTGGAAACAGGCGCCCCATGGGAAGACCTCGGCACCGTCGACCGACGCCAGGGAAATGCGTTGGTTGCTCACGACGGAAAGGTCTATCAGATTGGCGGTTTTGAAGCACGGAACAAACAGGGCGAGGAACAGGACATGCATTCCTCAGCCGATTTCCGGATGTTCGATCCGTCGACGATGAAATGGAACGAACTCGCCGACTTGCCAGAGCCCCGTTCCAGCTTTGACGCCGTCGTCATGGGGGATACATTGTTTGTCGTCGGCGGTTGGTCCCTCAATGGCGAAGGCAACGAAACCGCTTGGCATCAAACCGCCTGGAAGTTTGATCTCAGCCAACCGGATGGATCATGGCAGGCAATCAAGGATCCACCGGTGATTCGTCGCGCTGATTCGCTGGCGCATTTCCAAGGCAAGGTTTATGTCATTGGAGGGATGAAGCAACGAGGCGGGCCAACCACCGAAGTCGCCGTTTATGATCCGAAATCCGACACCTGGCAGGACGGCCCAAGTTTGCCGGGAGAAGCGATGGAAGGCTTCGGGAACTCATCCTTCAACGTCAACGGCAGATTGTTGGTCAGCACTGCCAGCGGCAAAATCCTTCAACTGTCTGCCGACGGTTCGCAATGGAAAACAATTCACCAACTGGAATCCGGGCGATTCTTCCATCGCATGCTGCCAATCGACGATCATCAAATTGCGATTCTATGTGGAGTCGCTGGCGACCGTCAAAAACAGACCAGTATCATCGTGCTAGATCTGAACAAAACAGATTTTGATTCGCAATCCAACCCCTCACCAACCGCTTCGACCGATTCTGCTTCGCCCGATCCTGCATCGCCTGATTCTGCATCGCCCGATCCTGCCACGGTCGAAACGCTCCCGGTTGTTGACGAAAAATACGACGCCGAATTGGCCAAGGAACTGGGGGCCGATGAATATGGGATGAAAAGCTATGTGTTTTGCATCCTGAAGACTGGACCAACCAAGCTCGAGGACCCAGACGAATCAAGAACCGTTTACGCCGGCCATTTCTCGAACATGGCGCAAATGGCCGAAGCCGGACAACTGGTTTTGGCGGGACCCCTGGCAGATGCACCACCCAGACGTGGCATCTATATTTTTAATGTCAGTACAATCGAGGCCGCCGAAGAACTGGTCAAATCCGATCCAGCCGTGGTGGCCGGCGTGTTCGAATACGAATTGATGAAACTGTACAGCTCGGCCGCGTTAATGCAGATCAACGAAATCCACCAATCCATTCAAAAAACGAAGATTGAATAAACGCAATTTGATTTATCGAAGATTGATTTATCGAAGATTGGTTTATCGAAGATTGGATTAGCGAAGATTGAGTAGACAAAGATTGAATTAGCGCAGGTTGAATATTGAATCATGAGGATTCAGGTTGGAGGCTGGTCGAAGTTGCTTCGCAACTTACGTGGCATTTCACTCCCGTGAAATTGCGCACATTCGCGGAGCGAATGGCACGTAATGATGGCCACGTAATGATGGCCACGTAATGATGGCCATATCATATTCAACCGAAAATTGGCTTTACGGCAGTTCTCTTAGCCGGAGGCCGCGAAACTGAATCGGACTGCCTTCGGATTCGAGACACAGGTAACCTTTCCTCGGGTCGCAATTATTGCCGCCGGAAACTTCTTCCCCGTTGACCCAAAGTCGAACCTCACCGTTTATCGCACGGACGTAGTAGTGGTTCCATTTGCCGTGCCCGAGGGACAAGTTCTTACTGGGGAAGCTACGTTTCCCGTTGGGGGCAACCGGCGGAAACGGATCCATTTTCACACCCACGGGAAACACGTCGCCATGACTGGTGTACCAGTCCGCCGGGTTGGGCTGGCCGTAAGCCAGATCGAGCACCTGCACTTCGATACCTTGCGGCAGACCAGGTTTGCCAGCAGCGGTTAACCGCTCAATCAATTCAGGCGTCGTCCAAACAAAAATACCACTGTTACCCGCGGGTTTTTCGTGCATCCATTGGCAGACCAATTCAAAATTGGTGAGTTGTTTTTTTGTTCGCATCACACTGACCGGCTGGCCCGTGCATTTGATCAGGTCGCCTTCGAACGTCCAGGTATCTGCGGCCGAGTTGACCTGGGTGAAGTCATCTTTTCCAGCACGACGAAGCCATCGGCCTGACCATCAATGATTGCGTGGTTGACCGGTTCGGGATCCTGATCCGTTTGCCGGACTTCCTTGCCAACCGCACGACTGGCGATCAAGGCGGCAACCCCCGTGCCGAGAAGTGCTCGACGGGAGACAGGTTTTGGGTTGGAATTCATCGGGTTACTTTCGCTGCGGTGTTGGACGACGAAGCACGACAATTTGAATCTCAATGTCAAAAATTGTAACCTCGCCGCTGGCGATTGGGATCCCCGGATGCTTAAGGACCTCCCGCGTCATCGCTTCCTGGAACCGAACCACCACCGGCCGCAGGACCTTTCGATTTGCATTCGTCTCGGAGACAGTAAGTTCCGTCGACGATCATCCGCCGACAAAAAAACAATGTCGAAATCGCACGTCCGGTGCGCCGGTCAAATCCAATCTGGACCAACGTCGTTGCGAGATTAACAGGTCCACTTATTTTCGGCGGGTTTGTCGGCATTCAGTTCGGCAGGCCTTCGGTTTTTGACAGCTGCATCCCAACGCCCCCTTCCAGACGTTGTTGGCACAGTCTTTGCATTCCTCGCAAACATCAACTTGGAAACGGAATTCGATTTGATGGATTTGTGAACCGGCTGAGACCAAGTGCCAGGAGGGCAAGCGTCCTGCTCTGCCGCCAAGACGACTGGAAGTTTGTATTTTCTTTAACACCGGAGTCCAAGATGAACCGTCTATTTTTGTCACTCGCTTGCTTGGCTTTATTTGCATCCCCCGCGTGGGCACAATGCGCTGACTGTTGTCCGCAGACGTGTTGCGAAACGACGATGCAGACCCGCGTTAGCTATGTGCCCGTAACAACGATGCGAACCGTGAAGTACGTAGACGCTTGTGGTTGTTGCCGCACCAAGTGTGTGCCCTGCACGACCTATCGCAAGGTCTGCACGAGCGTGCCGGTGACCACCTGCCGAACAGTCGCCAAGCCTTGCTGTTGTCCGGCACCGGTAGCAACCTGTTGCCCCGAGCCATGTTGCCCCACGGTAGCAGCCCGCACGGTTCGTCCTCGTCGACTTGCACGACGATCGGCGTATTGCTGCTATTAATGAGCCGCGCACCCTTGGAAATCGAAAACCGCCGACAATCGGTTGGCGGTTTTCTGTATCGCTGAGATTCACCATCATTGGTTCACTCAGAATTTTCGATACTGGCAATCGGACAGCCGATTTGCTCCCCTGAAATCACGAACACGTGCAACCCAACCACCATGATTACGTTTGATTTGACGCGACGGGCAACCCAACCGTCACAGGCTCGGGGGGAATTAACGATAGCCGCAACCCAACAGTTGCTGATTCGCTGGAAACAACAACAGTCGCAACCCAACGGTCACTGGCTCGCGAAAATAACGATAGCCGCAACCCAACGGTCACTGGCTCGCGGAAATTAAGAGCCCGCAACCCAACGGTCACTGGCTCCCCAAGACCAAGCAGACGGTGGTGGAACTCCCCTTCCCCAAAAAATGAGAGTGAGCTAGTTCTATCAGCAGGTTCGTCCGAATTCGCGGATCACGTGAAATCAATACGCTAACTCAGGCGTCTTCGGGAATCCGTTTTGGAAACGCATTTTACTAGCAAGGGCGAAGGGCTGAAATTCCTGTCAATCACACGGAGATCCAACTGCCAAGCGGATTCGCTGGAAATTACTGTTTTCGGCGGCGAAAACCAAGACCCGCTAATGCAATTCCGAACATCGTAAATGCGGTCGGCTCCGGAACGGCTGTAAATTGAAAATTCCAAAAGGAACTAAAGAGTTAATTTCCGATGCGGATTTTCCATCCAAAAGATTATTTCCGCCAAAAATCCAGTTTGACGAATTATAGCTACCGTCCGGACCAGTATTATCTTTTCGGTACATGTAGCTGTCTGTGTACGCATTAACATCACTAAGATTCGTATACGCTTCGTCCAACACGCTCGAATCTGATTTAAGCAAGATTCGCCCCGAATCGTTTCCTGTCGGCGTGACAGCGCCGGTTGGTAAAGCGTTAGGCCGGAACCGAATACGTTGGTCATCTGCGCAGCATCGTTTGTTACGTAAAAATATGAATTGGCGGCGATTGTGCCGAAGCTAGTTGTTATGTTTTGATAGCCATTTGTATTCGACGCATATTGGAACTGATAAGTCGCCTCAAAATCGGCGATTGCAGTTGTTGTGTAGAATTCGAAAGCCTTTGGCGTCCCGCCAGCAAGCGTTCCGTCCAGAATTCCAGTGATTATTAACTCACTAGACGCAACCTTAGCGCAATAAGTATCACCATAAGAACCAAGAAATAAACCTTATGCTTTTTCATTGATGCATCTCCACGCTTCGGGCTGAACAGGACTCTCTAACGATAGCAAATTCTAATTCGATTGCTTGGCTTAGCAAGGACTAAGTCAAGTTCCATGACACTTAATGCGCACCTTGAATGTTCGCCCCAACATGAAAACAGCCTTAGTCAATGCATTAATTCAGAAATCGAATGATTCGTATAGCTGTTTTAATTGCGTTTTAAACCCAAACAAAAGTCGCAAAACTCATTTCGATTGGCTGTTCGTGTTGGTTGATAAGTTCATTAAAAAATTTTGCTTATTGCGACAGTTTGTGAACAAAAATTCATTTTTCATTTCTTCTCAACCGACTCCGCAAATTACTTACCGCCTAGAAGCTTATTCCCCAAGATGACGTCGGCCTCACTTCTAAACCGCTTTCTTAAAAAACCCGATGATCACCAGCAGGATCACGGCTCCAAGCGTTCCGCCGGCGATTTCGTTGAGGATCGGTGAATTCAACAAATCAAAATTGCCGAACAGAAATCCGAACAAAGCGGCTCCAAGGATCCCGACAATGATGTTGCCCAGGATCCCGAAACCATGCCCTTTGACAATCTGTCCAGCCAAAAATCCGGCGACCGCGCCCATCACCAATGCAATTAACAATCCCGTAATGTTCATGTTTCGCCTTTCGAGCGACTGTTCAACGTGTTTTTCGGCTCGGACAATTGAGCGCTTGGGCGGCCAGTGGACCGCCCAAGCGCTCTGCGTTCACGGTCTCTATTTTCCAGTCAACTGGCCAAATTCAGATTTGAAGGAATCCATGATCCCTTGAACCATTTCACCGATCTTGGCTTCGTCGTACTCGCCCTGCAGATACTCTTTCAACGCGACCAGTTTTTCCTTGATCGTGGCCATGGCTTTGCTCATTGATTCGGGCAATTGAATGCCATCGGCTTTTGACTCAATCTGATTCGATCAACTCGTTGACGGCACCCTTGAGTTCTTCCGGGGTCTTTTTCAGATCTTCCAATTTACCGAACTTCTCGGTCATGGGCTTGAGGAAGGACATCGCCTCTGCACCGAGTTTGCTGGCCATCTCCTCTCCTTTTTTGACCATCTCACCGGCTTCCTCCGAAACGCTCTCGGCGACCTTGCCCGCCGACTCTTCTGCTTTTTTAATTTCTTTGGCAACGTCTTCCTGATTGCAACCGACACCGAGCAGGATCAAGGCCGCTGACAGGGCGCATACGACTTCGTGAATTCGAAATTTTTTGTTCATTGATAGGGACTCCGAGAATTTTAAAACCATGTTTAGCAAAGCTGAATTTTGAATCTGGCTCGTTCGCCAGCAGAACTTGAAAGAGAGCGGTTCGTTAAGTTCAAATCTTGGACTTAAATCATCGCCGGCAAATCAGCCACATCCCTTAGTTTCAACTTATCTACGTATTGGTCAAGTCGCCCGGATTGAGATATCCTGCGAAAACGGACGTCGGATTTCATAGAGGTCGATTTTTGGTCGTTACCCAGATTGATGGGTTTTCGAACCGACTTAGCCCAGGAACGCCGGAGAATAATTTGCGCCATGAAGTTTCCAGGCGTCTGTCACCGCGCAAACCAATTTCGGCAACTAACACCGTATCGAAAGCTGGCTTGGCTGGACGGACTGGGTCGGTTGGGACACCCAGCAACGCGGGAAGAATTAAATCCGGGTTTTGCACAACAACCCATTGCGCGACAAGATTTTGTTCCCGCCGCCCCGAAGACTCGGACGAAAGAGGCTTGCTACTTGGCCCACCTCCCTCCGAATTCTTGGGGAGAGGACGCATCGTGATTTGGGAAACATCGTCGCTTGTTATTCCCTGCCCCGAACGTTACCGGTTGCGGCCTGAAACTCTTTCGTGATTGATGCCAAAGGGTACGAGCTGCCCGACGGATCAAGGTAATCCGATGATGCCTTGATTGCTATCGCCCTGGATGATACTTCGCTCGCCGTTCGCGATAATTTCATCAAGCGTAAACCAAGCAGGCTTGAATTGCCCTTTGGCATACAACGGTGCCTGGTCCAGGTAGTGAGGCGAATTCGGATCGCGACTTTGCCCGTACGGAACCAGCGATTTCGCCTTGATCCCGTTGGGGTCAAGCTCGACCACACTGACGTAGGAATGTCCATGAAATCCATAACGGGCTTTGGATCCGGAAACTGCGCGTGTCAAATGCGTGAATACCATGCCAACACGTGGATGACCACCGGCGATCGGAAAACTGCGGCCTTCATCGCCGGCATAGACACCCAGCTCCGATGGTCGTTGATGCCGAAACAGATCGCCGTACTTGATTCGCCAATCGCCGTGAGAAGCTTCCAACTGCTCTTTGACACCACCAAGCGCACCGAGCAGCTGTTGGCTCGTGATGCTGGCGGAGTGGATCTGACCGTCCATGTTTTCATACCACAAATGAAAAATAGTGGCGGCGACCGAGTCGATGGCCGACTGCCGATCCCAGGCAACCAGCTCATCGACCAAAGGGCTGACCGAATTGGCCAATTCAAGCCCCTCCGGTATCGAGCGAATTTCATTTAAGCCGTTGACTATCTTCGCGATCCAACGATCAGCTTCATTGACGCGTGTATCCCAGGCGACCAATTCCCAATCGGCAAACGTGAACTTCTGATCGCGAGATAGAATCTTCTTTGAGATGGGGACTCGATTGTCGTCCTTGTCACGTCGACCGATATAATTTGGAAAATCGCCGGGCTTCGGGTTTTGGCCGATTGCCGCGGTCGTGAATGGCGAAGAATTGCAATTTTGCATCCAACCGCAAGCAGGATTGAAAACCTGCGGCAGCTCGTCGATCTCGTGGTACCCGCTCCAATCCGTTTTTGAGGTGTTTCCTGGAACTGGTTTACTCCAATCGAAACCGGGATTGCGCCTTGGAGTTGCGGAGTTGTAGACATACCAAATATTGCCTTGGATGTCGGCGTACATCACATTGTGAAACACCAAAGCCCGACGACCAACCGCTTGCTTGAATTCAGAAAAATTGTTTGCCTTGGCCATCTCAAAAAACTGCCGCTGCAATCCACCTGCTTGAATCATCGCCGGCCGAATGGCGTAACCTTTGCCATCGGACTTAATGAATACCGGACCGTGAATCGTTTTCTGGCATTCGATTTCCCGATCGCTCAGACTGCCATCGGGCGCCTTAATCCTGATGGTCTCGGACCAGGTCTCCGCGGTTTTCCATTGATCGTCGTAACGATACTTGAGCGGATCGGTCGGATGGTCGAAAGTCTCTTCGTACACATCGAGGATATCGGGATAATTGACGGTCAGGCTCCAGGCGATGCTTTCGTTATGTCCCGCAAACGGCATCAGAAAGCTCCCATAAGCAAACCCACCCGACACATTGAGCCCCGTGGCGCTGAGCAAATGACCTTCGTAGACTTCATTCAATGGGATATGGGGATTAATCAACAACATCGCATTTCCAGTCGCGCTGCGTTTCGGTCCAATCGCCCACATATTGGATCCATCACGGACTTTTCCCCGTCCTTCGTCGCCCCCTCCTGACTCTGCGGAGTTGCCAGACTGGTCGGGTTCATCTCGCGACTTCGTCGCTTCTTCGTGCTGCATCGCTGCATTCGCGATTTTCGACAGCTGATCATTTTCGGGACTGAGCTGCAAGAAAGTAATATTCATCGTTCGACCGGCGGCCAAGACGTGCCATGGCTCAAACACTTCCATGATCACCGGATCTTGATCGGGGTGATTGGCGACGTAAAAATTGAGCGCATCTGAGTAGGCTCGCAAGACGGCTTTGAATTCGTCGCCATAGGATTCGAATTCGGCTTGGGCATGTTTGGGGATTTCCAGAAACCGCATGGCCCGATCCGAGAGGAAGCCAGTTGGCCCGATCAATTCCGAAACGCGGCCAACTCCTGTCAGCAAGCTTTTTTGGATTTTCTGAAATTCATCCTCCGCTCGGGCGTAAGTAAACCCGAAAACCACACTCGCATCCGTGGGACCCGTCACATGGGGAACTCCAAAATGATCTCGATAGATCGTCGCTTGGCTGGCCAGTTTTTCTGCCCTTTCCAGACTCTCAACGAGTCGCTGGTTTTCTTCGCTGGGCGCTCGAATTAAGCTCTGCTGTTGGGCATCGCTGTGACTGCCGAACAGGAACATCAAGACGGTGTACGCGATAACTGGTCGGTAAAATCTGGAAATCAAACTCAGCTCCCATATAGGTTGAAACCATATTCCATCCCGCATCTTACCCAATCCGCAAGCAGTCGGTTTCGCGCCTGACATTGCTGATGCTTGTTGCTGACCGATGTCGCAGGACGCGAGCGCAGCGGCAAGATCTGAGCCAGCGAGTGCAACGCGCCCCCGTCAGACTTCGGAACCATCGCTCACAGCCTAGAGCGGACAGGTAATCGTGGAACAAGGATTGGTGATTGCCCAGGCTCGCACCGATTCCATCTGATCCCAACAAGCCAGCTCCAACAACCCAGTTCTGAAAACCGACCAGCAAAGATTTGCCATGGTGGACCGAAGTGAGATCTAATTGCTTGAACTCAAGATACCGGTTTGCTCGAAAATTAGACGCTTCTCCGGAAAAAAAGCTTGCGGCCGGCAATTAGGGGCACTACGCTGGCTGGCTGGATTTGGCAATTTCCGCGTCGCCCCTGTTTTTGGAAGGATCAAAATGCCTGGCCAGAATAAGACACCATCGTCGTACTTTTTCACAACCGCTGCGCCGTCAGATTCGAATTCGCGATTAAGGCTGTGTTCCATGTGCGGCACCGAACTCTCTCACCATCTGCGATTTTTATTTTCGACAATCTTGTTTTGTTGCTTGATGGTTTCCTCGTTTGGCCACAGCTGCCAGGCAGATGTTGTCGTCTATACGGACCGAATGACCTGGGAAACAGCGATCGGGCGCTCAATTTCCAAACCGAAGACTTCAACACCGGTGGTCAGCAATTACCGATTCCAAACAATGTCGTTTCCAGTGTCGGACTATTCGACGTCTTTTATACGACTTCCGGAAATGTCGATAACACCGGTGAACGTCGAGAATCCGATTTCCTGATTCTGACCTGGGAGCCGAACGGTGGTGCGATGACAACCACCAGTTTGCAGTTGCAATTCCGTGCTCCGATCAATGCGTTTGCTGCCGATTTTTCAAGTATCAGTTCCGCGCTGACGATCAGTCCGATTGGCGTGACCAACGGAGCGATTGACCTGCAAAGTGTCGTTGGAACTGGAGGATTTACCGGTTTCATTGCCGACAGTTCATTCACTGCGATCGACATCACTTCCGACGATCTTGAGGAATTCGGAATCGAAGATGCGTCGTTTGGAAACGCCGTTCCGGAACCTTCTTCACTGCTGTTCACGCTTGCGGTCGGGCTGGGCGTTTGCGTTATGAAAAGAAGCCGAACTCAGGATCGCCGCTGCGTCGACGCTCGACACATCAATTGAGTTCCAGTACGGCCCGCCAGGCAGAAACCACCGGCCCACTTGCTCCGCAGAAACCTATTTCGCGGACCCGAATCTGGGACGCTGCCCCATGTAGCAATCGCATTGAGTGTTATTCGAATGCAGCCCACATCCAGTCGGCACAAAAAAACCCATTGATGGTCGTCGTTGAGTTCCACCAATGGGAATTAGTTAGCCTGAAAATCTCAAGGTCCGTCGACCAAGTTCCAGTTGAAGAGGGTAACCCGGCTGCCTAACTTAATTAGGACCGCCGGGATCGCCAGGGCCACCGCCGCCAGGGCCACCGCCGCCAGGGCCACCGCCTGTACCACTACCAATGCCAGGCAGTTCACTCAGAGGAAACGACCCAACAACGCCACCAATTGTTGCAGTTGAAACTGAGACGTTGCCCATAAGATGCTGTCCCGGAGGGATCGAAGTATGCGCAGTACTTGTTAATTCGAATTCCTGGAGTGGCAATACCTCCACCGCGAAAGCAGCCGTCAGCCCCGTACCAAACGGGACGAAGGCTGTGCGCAGTCGCTGGGACTTGGGTGATATCTGTCCAAGTTGCCATGACGCCCATTCCATCGACGGTCGCATCAATACCTCCAGGACCGGTAACGCCTGCATGGGTATCCATTCCGCTTCCGTCGGAGGAAATCGAAAAAGTGCCATAATAGACCAAGGCCTCGCCAGCGGGCGCTGGCAGATGGGTCACACGAAACGTTACCTCGGTATCGGCGCGTGTGCCGGCTTCAGCCGCTGTTAACCAAAACGGCGGTACAAACGTCGAGCCTCCGCCAATCGTTCCGGCGCCGCCAGTTTGTCCCATCGTCATACCGCTCGATGATGTTTGGCCGATAAGCCACATACCGCTCGAAAGCGTCATCAGATTAGCGTAATTGTCGCCAGCACGAACATCATCACCCAAAGCTTGCTGAAAGCCACCTTCGCCAGCTATCTCCTGCCAATAGTTAAATGAATTGGCCGGGATACTCCCATCCGGCGGAGCATAGCCGGCTCCCTGAACTCGTCCTGCCGTTGCACCAGTACCCGCAACATAGGCCAATCCTTGGGCATTTGCTTCCGCCGAAGCCAACCCCAGTACCAAGATTGAGGTCAAACAAAGTGAAAAGAATCGGGTCATTAGAATCTCCTAAACCAAAAAGAGTGGAAAAAGAAAAGCGGAACTCCCGTGGAGGCGACTGCGATGCGATTGCCAAGCAAAGACCTTGCTGTATTCGCCGCGTATTGGAATAGAGGCCGTGAGGATAACAAGTTCGAGGCCGCTAGGCAAATTTTTTAGCACAAATCCAATTCGCATAAATCTAATTCGTTCACTTCCTGGGATGGGTGCTTGCATCCTGAGTGAGGCCAGTCAAATCGTTCGGGTTGCGAAACGTCGTATCCGGAATCCGCAAGCGATCCAAACTGGGCGGCGCGGATGACGCACCCAACGTCATCGACCAATGACTCATTCTCGTATTTGGGATTCAGCGGCGTAAACGATGGAACCGTAGGCGATTCGCTGGCGGCTTTCCCAATTCGAGCCATGCGTTTGTTGCAGTCCGGAAAACGCTGTCGCCGTGTTGTACCGACACTTCATCCTGCGAATGCCGAAATCAATCTCAGCCACCGTCGCTTCAACAGTCACGAACTCAACACTTCATCCTTGACATGCACCCCTTTTGATCGGTCGACCGATCGAGGCACATGGAATCGCCCGGCTTCGAATCAGTCAGTGAAGTGCGAAGCGAAAAGCTCGTGTTGCCGCTGGTTAAATTTGGAGCCCCAGTTATCGACTTCAAATTGGCGACGCCGACATCATCAAAGTCAGCACCACGCAACGGTCCCCAACCGCTCGGCATTCCGTTTTCGCCCATTCATATAATCCGCATCCAAACTGGATATCGTGCCTCAATCAGGGGCTTGGCATCAGCGCATGAAAAAACCCGTTGCGGATCCTGGCTGAGATCCAACAACGGGTTTTAACTATCAAAAAAGTAGATTTGCTGATTGAACAGCTAACCTCTCGGGACACCTGCGTTTGTCCGTTACGAATAACTGACAGACTTCCTGGTATCCACATAAGATCATGCCCACGGATATTCTGGTTGACTTCCAAGCGTGAGCTTGTCCGTTTCCCAAATCTCAGTTTGTCACCAAACCGAGTTTCTATTTATCCTTAGAAAGGAGGTGATCCAGCCGCAGGTTCCCCTACGGCTACCTTGTTACGACTTAGTCCCAATCATCGAGTTGACCTTCGGCGCTATCTTCACGAGGTTAGAATCGCGACTTCGGGCCCCCCCAACTTTCGTGGCTTGACGGGCGGTGTGTACAAGGCTCAGGAACACATTCACCGCGGTATGCTGACCCGCGATTACTAGCGATTCCGGCTTCATGCAGGCGAATTTCAGCCTGCAATCCGAACTGGGCAACGTTTTATGCGGTTTGCTTGCTCTCACGATTTCGCATCGCTTTGTACGTTGCATTGTAGGACGTGTGCAGCCCTAGACATAAAGGCCATGAGGACTTGACGTCATCCCCACCTTCCTCCGGTTTAACACCGGCAGTCTCTTCAGAGTCCCCGACATGACTCGCTGGCAACTGAAGATAAGGGTTTCGCTCGTTAAGGGACTTAACCCGACATCTCACGACACGAGCTGACGACAGCCATGCAGCACCTACGTAAGAGTTCCCCGAAGGGCACTTTCTGCTTTCACAGACGTTCTCAAACATGTTAAGCCTAGGTAAGGTTCTTCGCGTAGCCTCGAATTAAGCCACATCCTCCACCGCTTGTGTGAGCCCCCGTCAATTCCTTTGAGTTTCAGCCTTGCGACCATACTCCCCAGGCGCTGTACTTAACACTTTCGCTACGTCCGAGAAGATGTGGGAGTCCCCACGGACTAGTACAGATCGTTTACAGCTAGGACTACCGGGGTATCTAATCCCGTTCGCTCCCCTAGCTTTCGTGCCTCAGCGTCAGAAAGATCCCAGAGAGCCGCTTTCGCCACCGGTGTTCCTGATGATATCAACGCATTTCACCGCTCCACCATCAGTTCCGCTCTCCTCTGATCCCCTCAAGACTAGTGGTTTCAAACGCAATTCCACGGTTGAGCCGTGGGCTTTCACATCTGACCTACCAACCCGCCTACGCACCCTTTAAGCCCAGTGATTCCGAATAACGTTCGCACAGTTCGTATTACCGCGGCTGCTGGCACGAACTTAGCCTGTGCTTCCTCCTAGGATCGGTCAAAATTTCCTCCCCTACGACAGATGTTTACAACCCGAAGGCCTTCATCCATCACGCGGCGTCGCTCCGTCAGACTTTCGTCCATTGCGGAAGATTCTCGACTGCAGCCACCCGTAGGTGTCTGGGCAGTGTCTCAGTCCCAGTGAGACGGGCCATGCTCTCACACCCGCTAACCATCTTAGCCTTGGTAGGCCTTTACCCCACCAACAAGCTAATAGTAAGCAGACCGCTCCAAGGGCAATAAATCTTTGGTCCGGAGACATTATTCGGTATTACCCGCGCTTTCGCACGGCTATCCCGAACCCCTGGGTACGTAATCTACTCGTTACTCTCCCTTTCGCCGCTTTCCATTCTAGAAATCAACCGAAGTATCTTTCCAAAATATCGCGCTCGACTTGCATGCCTAATCCACGCCGCCAACGTTCATTCTGAGCCAGGATCAAACCCTTCAATTGTATGCTTGCTGTGAATCTCCCACTGGACCGAAATCCAATCTTCGAAACACAGACGACTAACCAAGTTAGTTTTGATTGACTTCCAAGCCCGAAAGCGAGTCAGCCAATCGCAGCCAATTAAATAAAGTTCGTATGATGTCCAATTATTATCACCGAAGTGACGCTAACCTTTCACCACAGACCAGTTTAGTTTGACCGGGCCAGGTGGCTGGAATAAATGCCACCTAGCTTGGTTCACATGATCTTATGTTTTGCTTTAATTCAAAAAAGAATTTAACAAGAGGTTATCTACTAAATTGTCAAAGAACAAAGTCCGCCACTAGTGCGAACCGATCCACCAAATTGGCAGAACAAAAAACGAGCAGGAAGAAGTCCCGCTCGTGTGTGAAGCAATTCTAAAGATGTCTCAGCGACTGTCAACCGGAACAAGCCAAAATTTCAAAAGAATTTTTGACCCGCCCGAAGACCACTGCGGCAGCTTCCGGAGCGGCAAAGGACAGACAGTATCTGGCCTCAAACTCGCTCCCGTCTTCATCACACCCTGAATTGCTTCAGGGCAAAGGAGTGTCCTATATTGATCGCCTGTTGGCTAGGGGCTAACCAGCCAAATTTCATTTTTTTTCCAAAGCCACCTGCGATTCTGCCAACGGACGTTTCCTAACCTCACAAAGCCACCCAAATCCATGGCAAGTTTGCCTGTTACGAAAGATTTGAGGCCGTTGAATCAAGCAAGATTTTCGACGACTCCCAAACACCGACCCGGGTTTTCCAGCCAAAGCCACTCAAATCCTTCACTCAGACAACAAGCAAGTCTGTTTGCCCGATAGAAACCGGCTGGATGCTCGTTCGCCTCCGGCGATCTAATCCCGCAACTTCCAATCGTCGGTCCGAAACGGAGCCGCCGGCAAGCCGGCGGAATTAACCAGATTGCCGGTCGGATTGTCCGCCCAGTTGTACCGGACCGCCACGGGATCGGGCACTTCGGGGCTGGATATTTGCACCAACCCATCTCTGATTTCCGCGTCGGCAAAATGAAACACTTGATCGCTCCCGGCGATCGCGAAACCCTTGATTCTGCCGCCGTCACTCGTTTTCAATTCGTCACCCGTATGATCGAAGGCAACCCGAACATGGCCCAACTTGCCTTCGCGATTCGAACCGGTCGACTGAAATGAACTGTAAATCGGACCCGAATAAACAATTGGCTTGCCATAGGTCGTACCCAAAGCCCACAACGCCAACCGCAAACCAACCGCCTGTTTATTGGTTGGATGAATATTGCCAACCATGCCCACGTCCGTTGTGATCGCGATTCCCGTGCCCGGCAACTGCAGAGATTTCAGCTGAGATTCCCGCACGGCAACCCAGCCCGTGCTTTCGACCGGTTCGGTTTGCACATCATGAAAGTTGGGAAGCTGAACCGTAATGAACGGAAATTCCTTGCCCCAACTGCGCACGCCAATCGCCGATCATCGTTTGCAACTGGATGGCGTAAAGCTGGCCATTTTCCAGGCTTTTTGAATTTCTTTCACCCTGATACCAAATTGCACCGCGAATCCCATAAGGGACCAGCGGATGGATCATGCCGTTGAACAGGTTGGCAGGTCGATTCTGATTGAACTTTGGATCGGCTTGCTTTCGCGGCTTGCGCCCCACTTTTTTCCCCTCTTGTTGGCGCTGGTTCCATTGCTTCAGTTGCGCCTGATATGTCGCCTCGGCTTGTTCGGCCGAATAGCCTTTGGCCTGACCATCCAACGCGTCCAGCAACCCTGCCAGGGGCTTCATTTCCCGCTGAGCCGACTCGCTGGTCCAGGCCGCGATATCGGTGCCACCCCACGAACTATTGATCAATCCAATCGGTACGTCCAGTTCCTGATGCAGCTTGCGGCCAAAAAACCAGGCGGTCGCCGAAAAACCGCCAACCGTTTGCGGAGACGCGATTTGCCAATCTCCCTTGCAATCCGTTTGAATTTCCGGCTGAGAATTCTTCGCGATCGTGATCATCCGAATCTGGGGAAAATCGGCCAAGCCTTTTTCGGTTTCAAAATCTTGAGACCTGGCAACCGTCATCGCCATGTTGGACTGGCCAGAACACAACCAGACTTCTCCGATCAACACATCGACCAGGGTCTGTTTGTTTTTACCCGAAATGACCAGCTCATGCGGACCGCCGGCAGGCAACGGATCCAGCTCGACCCTCCATCGCCCGTTGTCATCCGCCGTCGCCGTCGCCACTTTCCCGGCCAACGAAACTTCAACGTTTTCATTCGGCTCCGCCCACCCCCAAACCGGGATCGGCTGGTCTCGCTGCAAGACCATCCGGTCGCCAAACACACCGGCCAAGCGAATATCGGCCGACAGACTGGCAGCGGCAAGGAGGACAAACAACAGCATTAAACAAGTTCGTTTTGCGTTCATGGTCGTGGTTCAATTTGGATGAAGGAGAAAACGGATGAAACGGTTTGGCCCCCGACAGACACCGTCCAGCAAAATGCCCAATACTCGGTTGAGGGCGGCCGCGGCCCATCTGAATGTACGAATCGGCCAGATTCCGGCGAAAACCATTGTAACTGCTGGTCCACAGCAAAAAAAACTTGCGAGTCGTCTTGGAGTTCAAGGTCCGCGGACGGTAAAGCAGATGGCAATTCGGATGGCTCACTCATGCTGAATCTTGTTATCCGCTCCCCAGTCGCCAATACTGGATTGAACTGGCCACACATCCAACAAGATTGGGAATACCGCATGAGCGCTCTAAAGATTCCACAAACGTTACCGTTCACGGCTTTTTGGCTGGCCCGGATGATGATTCTCACATGCCTGACCGGATCGCTGACCGGCGTTCGAGCCGACGACGAATTGCCATTTCGACACAAAGTCGATGTCTATCGTAGCGCCGAAGGCGACGCGATTGCGTTCACTGTCCGATTGGAACAAGCTTTTTTGGCCGAAGAATTTGAAAAAAGTAATTTTCTACGTCTGCGTTCCAGCGACGACCGGGCGTACTTGATCTATCCGCAACAAACCAAATTCAAACAAAAGCACGCTGAGTTTTTCGGGCGACTGCGCGGAGAGGGCACCGTCAAGCTGCGAATTTCTTACGATACGGTGCTGGAAAACCTGGATGGCTCTCGTCGGGTTGAGGCGAAAGAAGGAACCATCGAGGTCAAAATTCCGCAACCACCAAACACCGATCAGCCAAAAGCGATTGGGTCGCCGCAGGTTTTTAAGGACTGGGCCAATCAACAAAATCTGCACTTTGCAAAAATGCTGAGTTATTATCCCGACGAATCGTTCTTTCAATATTGCTTGCTCCAGTCCGAGGCCCGCTACGGCGTTAAACCTCCACCGATTCCCCAGCAAATGCGCAGTCAACTGGAAACCGAAACGGATTTGTACGAAGTCTTCACCGGCTCATTGGCGATTCAGCAGACTTTGCAACGTGCGACCTTAAGCGGGCGACAAAGTATCGGGGATTACAACATTCCGATCAGCAACCTGAAGCCGCCCCGATTGAGATCGTTGGATTACGAACAACTCCTGAAAGACAAACGCGAGGACCAGGTCGAGCCTGCGGTGCATGAATTGGCAAAATTAATCCCGCACGATCAATACATGTTGCATTTCAATTCACTCGATGCCTTCGATGAGACGGTCGAGCTGGGCACCGAGTGGGGCGATAGCCTACTCCGACTGTTTACCGTCCAAGCTCAGGATAATCGAGTCAAAGAGCGTTTCGAGCAACAATTGGTCATCGATCACCCATCGCTTGCCAAGCTGTTTGCGGAGGGGGTCGCCACCGAGTTGGCGCTGACCGGATCGGATCCCGCGATTCTCGAAGGGACCGACCTGTCCGCGATTATCCAGGTAACCGACGCGGAAGCTTTTTTGCAGCAGTCCAGCCGCTGGCTCGAAACTGCACGTGAAAAATTTCCCGGAATTGTGTCGCGGGAATTTAATTACCGCGGCCACCAGATCCGGGCTCACTACACGAACGATCGAAACATCAGTTCGTTTATTGTGCAGCACGACAAATACATCGTGTTCTCCAATTCACACCGGGCGATCCGACGAATTATGGACGCCGCGACCGGAACCGAACCGAACTTGCACGAAGCCCTCGATTATCGTTACCTGACGACCATCTTACGTCCTTCCGACCAGCCCGATTCAGGATTTTTTTACGCGTCCGAAGCTCACATCAAAAAGATCGTCGGACCGGAAGCCAAAATTACCCAGAAACGCAGAATGCAATGTTTCAATAACCTGATCATGCAAAACAACGCCTCGCTGTTTTTTCGGCTGGAGAATGGACGCTCACCGACGTCGCTAACGGAGTTGGCAAAGGATCATTACGTCGATACGGAAAAAATTGTCTGTCCCCACGGCGGAGCCTATGCCATTGATACCCACATTGATACCTGCACCTGCTCGTTGCACAATCGTCTGAAATATTTGACGCCCAACGCGGAACTGACCGTTCAAAATGTCTCCAAGCAGGAAGCCGAGGAATACGAACGCTACAAAAATCGATACGAACAGTTTTGGCAAAAAGTTTTTGACCCGATTGCGATCCGGCTGACGGTAGGAGAAACCGTGAAGCTGGAGTCTTGCATCTTGCCCATGGCCAATGGCGGTCTTTACAACGACCTGCGCTCGCAAGTCGACGAGAATCCGCAACCGATGGTAACATCGCGAATCGCTCCATCGGCAATCGCATCGTACGTGATGGTTCCCGGTCGCGAAAATACGGCGCAGTTGCTTCGTGCGATTCCGGGCGTCGCAGAAGTTGTCGAGGACGACCCGACATTGGCGGATTTTAGCTGGATTGGTGATCGCGTTTCGATCCACCTTTGTGACGGCGACAGCATCCTGGAAATCGATCCGACCCAAATTAAACCGCTTGATGTGCCTTTTCTCGGACGAACGTCCACCGATACGCAGGGGCTGGTCGCGGCGGTCTTCCTGATGGCCAACCTGCCGGTCTATGCCAGTGTGGATGTCGAAAACCAGGAAAAAGCCGAACGGATGTTGCAGCAGTTTGCCGAGCGTGTATTTCTGGAATCTGGAGAAGTTGCTGGATTCAAAACACGACTCGATGCCTACCAATTGCCAGACTACCAAGAGCACGACATTTATGTCTTGAACATCAGTCTGTACGCCGTTTCGTTGCGACTGCATGTCGCCCTGGTGGGCAATCAACTGGTCATGGCAACCAAGCCGGAAGTGCTGCGCGAGGTGATCGACGTCAGCTCGGTCGCTGCCGACGAGGAACCGCGCCTGGCGCACATGTTGTTTCGTCTGAATCATCGTGCCTTGGATCGGATGAGCGATGATGTGCAATTGTACTGGGCGGAAAAATCCCGCGTCTCATGCCATCGAAACGTGATTTCGATTTACAATTTCCACAAATTATACGGGGCTCCGATCGACAAAGTGGCCGAGCTGGCAGAGGCGAAATACGGAGTGCGGTATTTTTGCCCGGACCAAGGTGAATACTCTTTCGACCAAGAATTGAATCAGGTGGTTTGCAGTGTCCACGGCAATCGTGAACATTCACATCAACATTCACGCCTCGATCAAAATTCGTCGTTTGCCAAATTCATTGCGAGCCTCGACACAATTACGGCTTCCCTCGTTTTTCAAGACGATGCACTGCTGGCGACCGTGGAAATTGCGCGAAACCCGGATGCAAAGGAATGATCACGATTCGGTCGGCCACCCGACCTTGCACAAGGTATTCACTCCCGTTTTCGTAGAGGAACTCTGTTGAACAAGTCAACCATCCCCGACGATTGTTTTCGTTTTTCCGTGGTTGTGATTTGCCTGTCCATGGTGCACAACTGCCTGAACACCCCTCTGGCATTTGGCCAACAGGATTTCCAATACGAACGGCAGGTCGATGCGCTCGTTCAGCCTTATCTGGACCATCAAAAATTTTACGCTGCCTCCATCGGGATTATCAAAGACGGCCAAGTCTTTACGCGAGGTTACGGACAATTTGCCAAAGAGAATCCGACCCAAGCCCGATGCAGACACAATTTATGAGATTGGTTCAATCAGCAAAGTCTTTACCAGCATCTTGCTCGCCGATGCGGTGGTCCGGAAATCAGTGCAACTCGACCAGACAATCGGGACGATCGTGGAGGGGCTCGAAAACGACAACGCCGAAATTGCAAACGGAATCACCTTACAGCAACTGGCTCAGCACATGTCGGGCCTACCTCGCATGCCCTCCAACAACTCTCCGAAGGACCCCAACAACCCTTTCGCGGATTACGATCGAAGCAGACTCCTCGATTACCTCAAACACGCCACGACGATCAGCGAGCCCGGTCAGAAATACGCTTACTCAAATCTCGGTGGTGGACTGTTGGGCGATTTGCTTTCCCAAGATTCTGGAAAACCGCTGGCAATCGCTACTGCAGGAACGTGTGTTCGGTCCACTGGAAATGGCAGATTCCTATCTGGCGGTCCCCAACGATCAACTTGCCAGATTCGCACCGCCGCACAATGCGTCGCTAATGCAGGACTATCGCTGGGATTTCGATGCCTTGGCCGGAGGGGGAGCGATCCGCAGCACCGTCAACGACATGCTCAAATTCATCCAAGCCAACCTCGATCCGCCACCCGGCGAAATCGGGGACGCGCTCAAACTGGCTTGGAAAAAACAGCTTGAGGCGACCCAAGACCATCGCGCCATGGGGTTGGGATGGATGATCGCAGGTGATGGATCCACTCGCTGGCACAATGGCCAAACCGGTGGCTACCAAGCCATGCTGCTGGTGAACCGGGAACTGAAAACCGGCGTCATTCTGCTGGCCAATACGGCTGGCTCGGAAGTCGACGGGTTAGCCGAGAGCATTTTTCAATTGGTCGTTGGCATCCCGGTCAAACCTCGGACGTTTACAAAAACCGTTGAGGTCGACGAAACATTTGTCCAACGGCTGGTTGGCAAGTACCAATTGGCACCGGGAATCGTGATCGAGATCACCGCCAACGGTAATCGGATGATGGCTCAACTCACGGGTCAGCAGGCCTTACAAATCGAACCAGCAAGTAACACGGAGTGGAACTACAAAGACGTCGAAGCCAAACTGGTGTTTGACGTTCCCGAAGATGGATCAGCCAGCAAAGTCACTTTACTCCAAAATGGCAGAAAAATGGTCTCGCCGAGAATTCAGAAAAAATGATTCTGCGGCGGCGGACGTTTGAAGCACACAACCAGATTGGCTCTGCACGAACTAGGAAACTAAAAAAACCGCAGGAAATTTCCTGCGGTTTTTCGTGTTTTGGATTGTGTCCTTTGTCGTCCAGGGATCCTGGGCAGCAATTTCGGAGACCGGGACGATTACTCGACCATGTCTTTCAAACCTTTGAGCGCTCGTACTTTCACGACGCGACGCGCAGGGCGTGGTTTTGCCCAAACCATTTCGCCAGTTCCTGGATTACGAACCTGTCGCTTTCCCAAAGCGGGTTTGTCTTGGACGACAATTTTGCAGAGTCCGGGGATCGTGAATTGGCCGGGCGAACCTTTCTTGGCAATGTTCTCTTCGATTTCGGAAGTCAGGGCTTCAAAAAAAGCGACGATTTCCTTCTTTGTCGCACCGGTCTTTTCTGCCAAGTTGTTCATGATGACCGATTTTGTGGGTGGCTTGGGGCCAACTTTTTTCGCCATAAGACGATGCCTCCTGTAGTGGGTTAATTCGTAAGTATTGAAAACGGTTGCGATTTGCGAGACCGCGGAAATTAGACCGATTTAGCCTAATAATTCAAGGCAGTTTGACCCAAAAACCCCGCCAATCCGTTATTTTTTTGCCAATTTCCCCAGTTTTTCCCGAGTTTTAGCGTCAAATGACCCGTTTTTTCGGGAAAAAGCGCATGAATTGGCCGGAAGGAATCGGTCATTCGGGGTCCGGGCGCATCCAATACAGGCGACCCAACCCGTCATAACCGCTACGAATCCTTCGGAACACGCAAGCTCGCAATGCACCATTCCAACCGAGCAAGACCTCACCATCGTTTGCTTTCCGCATGCGCATTGATTCTCTGTGGCTGTCCGTTGTTCTCGATTTTGACAGCTTCCAACGCCACCGCGGATGAGCAGCTTCGATTGATTCAACGCGAATTCACCTCGGTGATCAAACCCCTGCTGAAACAGGCCTGTGGTGATTGTCACTGGGGTAAAAAACCGGATGCCGGACTTGATCTTGAGCCCTACGAATCACTCGACCAGCTGCTCAAAGATCGCAAGAAATGGAAAAAAATCGAATTACGCGTGGCCGCCCACGAGATGCCACCAGATGACGTTGATCCACTTGAGGATCAACAGCACAAACTGCTGATGGATTGGCTTGACAAACTGCTGCACAGCGCCGACTGCACCGACATCAACCCCGGGCACGTCACCATCCGCCGCCTCAACCGGATCGAGTACCAAAACACGGTCCGCGACCTGCTCGGCATCGAATACGAAGCGGCCGCCGACTTCCCCGGTGACGACGTGGGCTACGGCTTTGACAACATCGCCGATGTGATTTCGCTACCACCAATCCTGATGGAAAAATATCTGCAGGCGGCCGAAGAAATCACGACGCAGGCCGTTGTCGATCCGAATCAGCCCGCCGTTCGAAAATCCGCTCAAATTGGAGATTTCAAAGTTGAAAGCGGTGCCAGTGCAGGCCAGGGCAGCGTCGTGTTGTTCTCAAACTCGACGATCCGGTACGATTTCGAACTGCCTGAGTCCGGCAAGTACAAAGCCACGATTCGCGCGTTCGGTGACCAGGGAGGATCCGAACCGGCAAAAATGGAAGTCCTGTTCAACAACCGGACGGCTGGCAAAAAATCGGTCCGCGCCGAGCACGATCAGCCCGACGATTTCGATTTCGAACTGCGAGGCAAAACCGGCGATAATCAACTCGGAATCGCTTTCATCAATGATGAGTACGTCCAAGGAAAACTCGATCGCAACTTGCATGTGATCAGCGTCACCATTGAGGGTCCGATCGGTAAACTACCGGATTCCCATCGCAGGTTATTCCCCAACAAGATTCCGGAGTCGGAATCCGAGCAACTCCAACTGGCGCGCAGTGTCCTGGAAAAGTTCGCATCCAGAGCATTCCGGCGCCGCACGACGCCAGAAGAACTTGATCGCTTGGCCGCGATGTACCAACAGGCGAGGGAAGCAGGCGACGTTTTCGAGATCGCCATGCGTTTCCCGATGCAAGCCATTCTGGTCTCGCCCCATTTCCTTTACAAGATCGAAACACCGCCCGAAGACGACAAACCACGCTTCCTGAGCGATTTTGAACTCGCCACCAGCCTCTCCTATTTCCTCTGGAGCACGATGCCCGATGACGAATTATTCGCAATCGCAGCCGCTGGCAATTTGAAGAACGGAGAAACCTATCGGCAGCAGATCCAGCGAATGCTGGCCGATGACCGATCCGAAGCATTGATTGATAATTTTGTCGCCCAGTGGCTGCAACTTCGCCATCTCGAGGACTTCCAACCCGATCCCGATCTGTTTCCGGGTATCGACCGACAGATGCGGATGGACATGATCCAGGAAACAAAATTGCTGGTCGGCGAATTGATTCGCAGCGATGCCAAAATCACCGACCTGCTGGATGCGGATTTCACCTTTGTCAACCAACGGCTGGGCGAGCTCTATGGCATTGATGTCAAAGGGGAAAAATTCCGCAAGGTCTCGACGGCTCAGGCCGGCCGGACGGGGTTGATGACACACGCCAGTATTTTGACGCTGACCTCCAATCCAACTCGTACATCGCCCGTCAAACGTGGTAAATGGATCCTGGAAAACCTGTTGGGCGAACAGCCGCCGCCACCCGACCCCGCGGCCATGCAACTGGAAGACCAGGCAGAATTGACGGGGACCGTGCGCGAGCGAATGGAACAACATCGCTCAGATCCCAATTGCGCATCGTGTCATCAAGTCATGGACGAACTCGGATTCGCACTGGAGCATTATGACGCCGTTGGCAGGTGGCGAGAAAAAGACGACGGCCAACCGATCGATGCGTTGGGAGAACTGCCGGACGGAACTCAGTTTCGCGGAGCCGAACAACTGCAAACCACCATCAACACAAAAATGCGCGACCAATTTGTACGCTGCCTAACGGAAAAAATGCTGATTTACGCGACGGGTCGCGGAATGGAGTATTTTGATGAGTGTGCAATTGATAAGATCGTCGAGGAACTGAAAACCAAAGATTACCGGTTTTCCGAATTGATTTACCGGGTTGCTACGTCCGACCCGTTTCTCAAACGGCGAAAAGCCGCCGAGGTAGAAACGGAAACCGAGTAGTTGGTGACCCGTTGTTTGTCAGTCGACGTCCTAGTGAGACGCTAGACCTTAGCCGGTCGTGAGGTACACAGTGGTCAACAGATTTTGACAGCAAGTTTCCAAATGAAAAAAGGCGTTAGCCTATTCTACGGGCCTGGAAGCCCGCCCTACGATGATTCAAGTTCGTTTAATCGGAAGAAAATGATCAACAACACCACAATCTCCAGACGAACCGTGCTACGAGGATTGGGCACCGCGTTAGCCCTGCCGATGCTGGAAGCCATGGCACCGGCGGCCCCGTTGATTGCCGGTGTCGCCCGTGATCCTGCCGCCGCGACCGCGCCCGTCAGGATGGCGTTCCTGTACGTCCCCAACGGCATGCATATGCCGGACTGGAAACCGCAGGGTCCCGGCGAAAAGGATTTCGAGCTGCAATCGATTATGAAACCGGTCGAAGCATTTCGCTCGAAAATGAATGTGATCTCCGGACTGTCATTGCACGGTGCCGAAGCGTTGGGTGACGGTGGGGGTGACCACGCCCGCAGCGTGGCCTCGTTTTTGACCGGCGCTCACCCCAGAAAAACAGACGGGGCTGACATTCGGAACGGGATTTCGGTTGACCAGTTGGCCGCCGAAAAAATCGGGCATTTGACCAAACTGAAATCGCTGGAACTGGGCACCGAGGCCAGTTCGATCGGCGGTCGTTGCGACAGCGGTTACAGCTGCCTCTACACTTCCAATGTTTCCTGGCGTACCGAGACTTCGCCACTCCCCAAAGAAGTCAACCCGGCCGCGGTCTTTGAACGATTGTTTGGATCAGCCAACGAACGGGAAAACAAAAAATCGCTCGCGCAGCGTGAACAGCGTCGCAAGAGCATTCTTGATTTTGTCCACGGTGAAGCCAAAACTCTTTCCCACAGCCTCGGGGCGCAGGACCGCCGCAAGCTTGACGAGTACTTGTATGCCGTTCGAGACATCGAACGCCGGTTGCAAACCACCGACAAACTCGATCAAACCGAAACAGGCGTTTCCGATTTCCCCCGTCCCGCCGGTGTCCCCCAAGTTTACGGTGAACATGTGAAACTGTTGTTTGACATGATGGTGCTGGCGTTCCAAACCGATTCAACCCGCGTGTGCAGCTTCATGTACGCCAACGCCGGCAGCAATCGCAGCTACCGCAATCTTGCCATCAGTGAAGGCCACCACCATATTTCGCACCACAAGAACAACCAGAAACTGCAACAGAACATCAGCAAAATCAACCAGTACCACATGAGTCTGGCCCATCATTTCCTGACCCGGTTAGATTCGATCAAAGAAGGAGACGGCACACTTCTGGACAACTGCATGATTGTTTACGGAAGCGGCATCGCCGACGGCAACCGGCATGAACATAGCGACCTGCCGATTGCCCTGTTCGGTGGCGGCGGAGGAACCATCCAGACGGGCCGCTACATTCGCTGTCGAACGGGTACTCCGTTGACCAATCTGTATTGCTCGATGCTGGAACGTGTCGGCGCGAAGGTCGACCAGTTCTCCGACTCCAACGGACGTGTCGATGAACTCGCCGGCTCAGCAGGCCAGTAAATTCCGAGTCCGCGTTCAGCGAAAAACCAATCGGGCGTATGATTCCGCTAATCGCTTGTCTGGGCTCGGTCGGTCTCTGTTTGGCTTACGCGAAATTTCGATCGGATCTGCCGACCTGGTGGGCCAGCTATGGCGGTGGTATTCCCTACGTGCTGTTCTGGATCCTGCTGTGGTTTATTGCATTTCCGAAACGCAACTGGGTTTTGCCAATCTGCCTGTTTTGTGTGGCGTTCACCTGCTTGTTGGAAGTCGCCCAGCTCTGGAATCCCGAGCCCATCGCCTCCTTTCGAAAAACACGGTTTGGCGCCGCCTTGCTGGGGTCGACGTTTGTCTGGAATGATTTCCCGCCGTACCTGATGGGCGGCGTCGTTGGGTATATTGTGTTGCAGTCACTGTTGAAACTTGATCGCCTGTTTAACCCGACCGAAACTCCGACCTGATGTCCGAAATTCAAAAAGACGCATTTTGGATGGCGCAGGCGACTCGAATTGGCCAGACGAGGAGAAGGCCATGTCGAACCCAATCCGATGGTCGGATGTGTTTTGGTCAACGCTGGCCAGCTCGTCGGTGAGGGCTGGCACCAGAAATTCGGTGGCCATCACGCCGAGGTCAATGCCCTTCTTGCGGCCGGCGACGATGCCACCGGATCAACCGCGTACGTAACATTGGAACCCTGCTCGCATCACGGCAAAACTCCGCCGTGTTGCGATGCCTTAATCGCGGCCAAAGTTCGTCGCGTCGTCGTCGCCTGCGAAGACCCCAACCCCAACGTCAGTGGGCAAGGCATCAAGCAACTTCGATCCGCCGGAATCGAGGTCGAGGTTGGCCTGCTCGATCATCAATCCCACCTGATCCTGGCTCCCTATCTGAAACGGACCCGGACGGGTATTCCCTGGATCATCGCCAAGTGGGCCATGACACTCGACGGAAAAATCGCGACCTCGACCGGCGACAGCAAGTGGATTTCCAACGAGTCTTCCCGGGCGATCGTGCACCAGATTCGCGGTCGCGTCGATGCAATTCTGATCGGTGCCGGAACGGCCAATGCGGACAACCCGCTGTTAACGGCTCGTCCAGAAGGCCCGCGAATTGCGACCCGAATCGTCATGGATTCCAACCTCCGCATCGCGTTGGACTCGCAATTATGCCAAACCGCAGAACAGTTCCCAACGTTGATTGCCGTCGGCCCTGGCTGCCCCAAAGACCGAATCAAGTCGCTCGAAGCGACGGGCTGCGAGGTCTGGCAGGGCATGTCTCCTGATGCGGAACAACGACTGTCACGATTGCTCGCCGAACTGGGGAAACGCGGAATGACCAATGTGCTGGTCGAGGGAGGTTCGGCCATCCTCGGGGCATTGCATGATCTCAATCAGATCGACGAGGCCCATGTGTTTATTGGGCCCAAGCTGATCGGCGGATCGTCGTCGCTCAGTCCGATGGCTGGCAACGGCAAAAAACTGATGTTCGACGCGACCCAATTCGCGGTCCGTGCGGTCGACCAATTGGAAGATGATGTTTACATCGTCGCCACACGAGTTACCGACTGCACGGTTCCTGCCAGACGCACGATCAGGTCCCTGAAAGCGATCCGATTTGGCACCCCGCAGGCGACCCCGATCAATCCTGCTGCGCCAAATAGCCCAACTCCACCAGAAATTTGTCCAGTTCAGCAATGGTCTTTTGATAATTGGCATTCTGCTGGCGGCCGTAATTAAAAAACCCATGGCCCTGGCCATCAAAACCTACCAGTTGGCAGCGGCTGCCCGCTTTCTTCATCGCCTCGGAGAATGCTTCGACTGTCCAATAGGGGACCGTCGTATCGGCTTTGCCATGAAAAATAATGGTCTGCGGCGGCGACCCGGAAACGTGGTGAATCGGCGAAATCGTCTTCGGATCAGCCCCCACTCGATCCGCCAATCCAGCCAGTTTTTCCGGATTCAGGCCTGGTTGGCCATCGACTGGGGCGAGCACAACGGCGGGATTGAACAACACCATGGCATTGGGAATGCTGCTGATCGTCGCGTCTTCGGCGGACTCATCGAACGTCTTGATCAGACCCGTGCAAGCCGCGACATGCCCACCGGCTGAACCGCCGCCAGCCGCAATCCGGTCCGGATCAACCCCCAAACGTTTTGCGTTTTCGCGAATCCAGCGAACCGCTGATTTTCCGTCACTGACACACTCTTTAACCTTGGTCCGATGTCGAGAGGAAACACGATAGTCGGCCGTCATGGCGACCATTCCCCTGGAGGCCAGGTATTGACAGTGTTCGGTGAACTGCGTGGGTTGTCCACTCCGCCAGCCGCCGCCGAAAAAAAATACGATCGCCGGTCGCTGATCGGTCGCCTGATGGCCTTCCGGACAAAAGATGTAGAGATTCAGTTGAACGGCATCGCCATCCGCGTTGTTCGTCGTTTTATAGACTTCAACTTTCGCGCCGGCATCGCGGAGCGATTTTTCAATCTTGGGTTCCTGTCCCACGCTACCAGATTGAAGTAACCAGCATGCCATGACACAGCTGCAACTGATTCGGATTAATTCATGATTCATTTTCGATTGCTCTTAAGAACTCATCTTTTAGTTTTAGAACTTTGCTTTCTTTGCGGCCGCGTTGGATAGCAGCAATCAACCAACTTGAGATCACCAGGACGGTCAACCACAAGATCCCCAGCAAGCCGAGTAATACGGCGTCCATCGAGCTGCCAAACGTTTTGGTCGTGCCCATCACCTGGCTGACAGCTTCCGAATAACCAAACATGAACCACCATGTCACGGTTACCGCACAGCCGACTAATAATCCCAACACCAATCCGCAAATGGTCATGATCCAAACCGGGTGGTCGGATCGGCGGCCGGATTCCACACCCAACGCCGTCCCCAACCAGATCCAAGCGGCCAGCAAATAGCCAATCGACGCCAACCACGCGGCCACCGCAAAATACACCGTGAACAACATCAAATCGGTAATTCGAAGTTGCCTGCGCGATCCTGCCGATCTCAAGGCTCGTTCATTTTGGTGGCGTGTAGTCAATCGGCGAGACCTTGTCCAACTCAAATTCTTTCCGGGAAACCGCAACGTAGTTTAACCCGATTTCGATCTGCTCGCCTTCGGTAACCCGGTTACCGTCTTGATCGAGCCGGGAATTCATTGTGGCCTTTTTACCCGAATGGCAGATCGTCTTGATTTCCCCCAACACATCCGCCCAGGCCAGCAGGTATTTACTGCCGTCAAATGGCTCGCCCCGGAAATCGGTCCGCAAACCATAACACAGCACGGGAATTTCCAACTGATCACAAACCAGTGTCAATTGCAGGACTTGCCTGGGGGTCAGAAATTGGGCCTCATCGACAAACACGCAATCGACCGAGGACTGGCCTTGGGCATTGCGGACATACGCAAACAGATCCAGATCGGCATCGAATGCGAGTGCCTGCCGCTGCAGTCCGATGCGAGACGAAATCGAACCGACGCCAGCCCGATCATCGATGATCGGGGTGAACAACAACGTCTTCATCCCACGTTCTTCGTAGTTGTGAGCCGCTTGCAGCAAGGTCGTGCTTTTGCCGGCGTTCATTGCAGAATAATAAAAATAAAGTTTGGCCATGCTAAATCCGTTTAAAACTCCCTTTTTAACCGACCCATGCGCGTTTCCCGCCAAAACTTCCCGGTGAAACTTCCCGGGGGACAGCGAGTCGGCAACCTGAATACGTGAAATTTCGCTCTCGCGAAATAGCCCGTTCGCGAAGCGGATCGCGACGTATCTCCCAACCGCATTCTACGACAAGCAACCGCCCGCATGAAGGATATCCGACCATGCCAACAAAGTCATTCCTTCCCATGCCAAGCCAAAAGAGTTGCACCAGGCAGGAACGAAGCCCCCGCTACGAATCCGTTACTACCCATCGCACTTCAGAAAAAAGGCAGGCCAACGTCCAGAAACCGGATATAATTCAGACAGTGCAGCTTACGGCTCGATCTTGCAATCAGGAGCAAACCAATGATACATCTTTCGGACCTAATTGAGTACGCGCATTGGTTCCTTCACCATGCCGACCAGGACGGACATGTTCCCGAACACGGAGATCATTGGAGCAAGATGAATTACGACCACGGCGAGCAAGATCCGGACGAACCGGGAATCAGCGAAGCGGAACGCCAGCGACGCGTCGCCTATCTGAACGAAACTTGGTGGCCGGATGTGATCGCCCATGTGAACGAGCAAAAGGAAGAACTTTCGAATTTGCCGGGTGGAAATCCGATCGAAAAATGGCGAGAGATTGCCATGCGTCATCCACCGAACGCCCACGGCTTCGGCGTGGATTGAATGGTCGGCATCACAAATTAGTCTTCCAGGCGAAGGGCGAGTTCCAGTCGCTCGAGCATCCATTCCGCAGCTTCTCGCTGACGATCTTCCCTCGTCGCGGAAGCCAAGCGATGGTCCACGGCGTCGACCGTTTCGAAACGGCTCACCCGTTTTCGCGCAACGGTCACAAACACCAAACCATCGAATTCGATGGGAGCGTCCGGGCCAAGATGCCCGGTAATCGCACAGGCAATGGTTGCTTCCGGCGTTTTGCTCAACACGGCAACCGCCATTGCATCGGTGGTTGGCTGCGATTCTGCCGTGAATTTTTCCAGTGTTTCTGAGGGAATCTTCAGCCAAGAAATTTTTGTCGGTTCCCGGTAGGTGACTGCCGAGCCACAAAAATATCGCGAGATGCCCGGCACCTGGGTCATCAACGCCGCCGCCATCCCGCCGGTGCAGCTTTCGGCAAACACAACCCGTTCGGTTTTTAGTTGCGCTAACCGATTTCCGATTTTGACCGCAATCGTTGGCTCCATCGCTCAATCCCCAACTTCCAGAATTCCATCGGCGATCATTTGCTTCGCTTTGTCGTTGATTTGCCGCATCACCTGCTGTTGTTTTTCCGTCAAGGAAGCGGGGTCAAGCTGTTGTAGCGTCTTGATGGCCTTGCGTGGTGACGCTTGCTGTAGCACCAACATTCTCGCCAGATTCAGCCGTACCTGATTCGCTTTGGCCTCAAAATTCTCCAGGTACTGATTGGAATAGACCTCGACATTTTCCCAGTTCTCGGCGTGTTGTAGTTCCGTGATCAGTCGCAACAACATCGATTCGTTCCACTGCAATCGCGGGTCCAGTTTTCTCATTTGCCGAAACAACTCCATGGCTGCTTTGACATTGCCAGCATTCAGATGGGTATCCATGGATGCCCAGGAACGATCGATCGTGTGCTTTCGATTGGCTTTGGCCAGATCCCGATCAAGTTTTTCCCGAGCGATTTCCTTTCTCGATTTGGGTTTGGTGAGGGGTTTCGCACCTACCAACTCACGAAACATCGAAATTAAATCACGCTGCTCGCCATCGACCCAATAGAGCATCAAGAACACGACTCCCGGCACCAGTCCCGTCACGGCCCCCATCACATGCAGCAGCGCTGTCCCCATGGCAAACCCGTCGTACAGCGCCAATGAAAAATCCATTAGGAAATAGGCCAGCCCGAACATGAAAATCGGCACTTCAATCAGCCAGATGTAATACCAAAAATTCAGCATGCACTTCAAATTATCCTGCGGTGCCCATAGCAACGCGACCATCATGATTCCGTAGATTGCACTCGATGCACCCAGGGAGGGCGCTGTCGGAAAGGGTAAAAACAAAACCTGCTCGACGATGTTTTGAGCGATGCCAATCCCAAGATACAACGCAACAAATACGTACGGGCCGACCTTGCCCTCGACGATCAATCCAAACGCCCACAAAAACACCATGTTCCCGATCAGGTGCAGAATGCCCCCGTGGATAAAAAACGAAGTGACCCACTGCACAGGCTGTAGTCCGTCACCATGCCACAACGCCAACCGATACCAGCCGGGAATTTCTCTTTCGATCCCCGCTTGCTCCAACGCCGCACCAAGATCCTCCGGTCCAGCATTGGGAACCATCTCTTGCACCCATTCCGCGTCCAGCTCATTGACGCGCAGCGGTGGAATCACCGATTGAAGCGGAAACACGATCACGTTGACCACGATCAGCGCGATGGTGGCAAACGGCCAATAATAAATCGGAGAATCGGTTCCGTAAGGTATGAGCATCAGGAATTCGTTTCAGCAAAGTGACACGTGCACCAACGACCAGATCAACCAACCGATGCAAATTGTAGCAAAAACCGGTTCGTAAAATCCAAAACCAATTCCCCACGCGATGTTAAGAGGGCCGATTACCCCGTTCTCAATCGAGCGTACACCCATCCACAGCCCGCTGGCAGCAGGCTCGACCGGCCAGCCGCGAAATCACCAGGCAAATCCGGCAGCACCGGTTAGCCAATTGAGTGCCGACTCAAGTATACTGGAACCTCTGGCCTTCAACACAAAAACAACCGTTACGCGAGACGATTCCCGATATGGCAACGGCACCGACGAGCAATCAGACTGAGGAAGTCATCGAATTCATTTCCCGCATCCGCGAACGAGTGGCGACCGTCGTGGTCGGTCAGGACGTCGTGGTCGAGCGGACGTTGATCGCATTATTCACGGGTGGGCACCTGCTGTTGCAGGGTGTACCGGGACTGGCCAAGACGCTGCTGGTTTCGGTTTTGTCCAAAACCGTCGATCTTGATTTCGCGCGAATCCAGTTCACGATCGACTTGCTGCCGTCAGACATTCTTGGCTCCGAGATTCTCGATCAACGGACCAACGAATTCAAAATTCTCAAAGGCCCAATCTTCACCAACCTGCTGCTGGCCGACGAAATCAACCGGGCCGCGCCGAAAGTCCAGGGGGCACTCCTCGAAGCGATGCAGGAGCGGAAAATTACGATCGGCAACGAGACCTTTCCGTTGCCCGCGCCATTCCTCGTGATCGCCACCCAAAACCCGATTGAACAGAGCGGTACGTTTGAACTGCCCGAAGCCCAACTCGATCGGTTCATGTTGTGCCATCGCCTCAATTACCCGACGCCCGACGAAGAAAAAGAAGTCCTCCGGCGCAACGCGGCCCTGGGGATTCGCCGCCAGGACAAAGGTGCAGTTGCCCGAACGGAATTCGACATTCTCGACAAAGAACCTGTGGGCACCTCCGAAGACCTGTTTGCAACCATGCACGCGGTTCAGGACGTGCATATCAGTGAGGTGTTTATCGACCACGTGGTGGAACTGGTCAATCGAACCCGTGTCCATCCAGCACTGGAAGTCGGATGTTCGCCGCGAGCCGGAATCGCGTTGCTAAAATCATCCCGAGCACGGGCCCTGATCAACGGACGAGATTACGTCATCCCAGAAGACATGTACGCGCTGGCCCAGGACGTGATCCTGCACCGTATTCGGCTGAACTACGAAGCGCTTGCCGACGGGCTGACGGGTGAAAGCGTGTTGGCCAGTATCATGAATGAAATGGGACTGACCGCTTCGACCATTGCCTGACCCAAGCTGCCGACCGTGCTCCCGCCGCTGGCAACCTCGCCAAACCGTTTTTTTTCAAAGCTCCCATGGAATATCAGCTCGAAAGCATCGACACGCTCGACTCGCGCCAGTTTTTTATGGCGGTCAAGCGACTGGCGGACAGTTTGAGCTACGGTACGGACTCGTCTCCATTTCTCGGCGGTGGAACGGACTATGTCCAGTCCCGGATGTATCAGCCGGGCGACCCGGTCCGATCGATCGATTGGCGGATCACCGCCCGCACCGGGAAATACCACGTCAAAGAATTTGAAACTCCCAAACGGATGCCCTGTTATTTGTTGGTCGACTCTTCGGCCTCGATGACCGTCAGTTCGGAGCGACGAAGCAAATATGCCACGGCGGTGTTTATCGCGGGCGGTTTGGCGTTTGCCTGTCTCGACCGAATCAGCCCCGTCGCGTTGTACGGCGTCGGAGATACCGAAATTCGCTACAATCCCAGTCTCTCGCGTGACAAAATCATGCAGTGGCTGCACAAATTGCGGCGTTACCGGGTCAATGAAAAAACGATGCTGCATGAGCGACTGCGTGAGATCGGACCGATGTTGAAGAACCGATCTCTGATCATCGTGCTGTCCGACTTGCATCAACCGGAGGCCATCGGCCCACTCAAACGACTCGGTCAGCAGCACGACGTCGTCGCGATCCAGCTGATGGATCCTTTCGAAGCCGAGATGACCGGCGTCGGCGTGGTTCGTGCCCGGGAGGCCGAGACCGGGCGACCGATCACGACCCGGGGACGTAATATGGGAATCGAACAGGCGGCACTGAAACAGGAATTGAAACGGGGTCGAGTCGATCATCTGGTGATTCCGACCAACGAACCAATTGCTTATCAATTGCGACATTTCTTCAAAGCCCGCGGTCTGCTTGGACGGGGAGCCCGCTAGGAACATGAAACGAATTTTTCCATTGATTTTTCTGTTCGCTCTCGTTGGGTTGGTTCCGGTCACCGAGGCCGAAGATCTGCGCTCACCCACCGTCGGCGCCGCCGGCCATATCGATCAGCTCGTGTTGCCTGGACCGGAACTGGTTGGCAAACCTCTGGTCGAAGGCGATCCGATCGTGGTTCGGATCGTTGACGTTTTTCCGCACGGTGACAGTTTTCGATACGACATCCGGTTTCACGGAATGGAGCCGGGCAAATATGACTTGGTGAAATGGCTGGTTCGCAAGGACGGCTCGGAAGTGGGTGAGCTGCCGGAAATCCCGATTGAAATCATCTCGTTGTTGCCCCCTGGCCAAATTCAACCGAATGAACTGGAATCGGGCTGGTTGCCGCGATTGGGCGGCTATCGCAATCTGCTGATTGCTGCGGTCGTGTTGTGGCTGCTGGTTTTGCTCAGCCTGATCTTTCTGGGGCGGAAGAAACCGGAACCCGCAGCGGAACCGGAGCATCAATTGACGTTGGCCGATTTGCTGCAGACCCGAATTGAAGCCGCCCTGGCAAACCGGATGGAGCCCAAACAGTATGCCGAACTGGAACGAATGCTGTTCGCGTTTTGGCGAAAACGACTGAATCTGGAAGATCAAGCAACCGCAGTCGCGCTGGTCACGATCAAACAGAATGACGAAGCTGGACCGTTGATGAACCAGCTCGAACGCTGGCTCCACAGCCCCCATCCATCCAAAGATGTCAATCTGGCCGAATTGCTGAAACCGTTTCAAAACTTGCCCGCCGATACGCCGGGGTTTGAATCATGAGTTTTGGAAATTGGCATTGGCTATTTGCGCTGTTCATCCCGGCCAGCATGCTGGTCTGGATCTGGTTGCGCGACCAGTTTCCCACGCTCGGCTTGGGTCACGACCGCCGGATCGCTTTGCCCCAGGATTATGGCGTGGCAGCCAACGGCCGGGTTTGGGATTTTTTCGTTCGCTGTTTCATGAGCGCTGGGCCCTTGATGTTGGCGGTCGCGATCATTTTATGGGCGGGCCCCAGGCATCTGGATGTTCCCAAAGCCAAACGTGAACTGACCAATATTGAGTTTTGCCTCGATCTCAGCGGCAGCATGATGGCCCGGTTCGGCAACGGCAGTCGCTACGATGCGGCGATGGAAGCGCTAAATGGTTTTGTCACCCAGCGGGAGGGGGATGCGTTTGGTTTGACGGTGTTTGGTGACAACGCGCGAACACTGGATTCCACTGACGACGGATCCGTCCGCGTTCCGCTGCGCGACGCCTTTCCTGAACCCGCGTCGCCTGCCTCCGGGGTACGGTGGAGGCACGATGATTGGTTTAGGTCTGAAAAAATGCCAGGAAGTCCTGGTGACGCGCGAAACGGGTGATCGCATGATCATTCTGATTTCTGATGGAGCCAGTTTCGATTTGGGCGATGGCCAGGAAGAAGAGATCGCCCGCTCGCTTCGCGACGATAAAATTGTGGTCTATTCGATCCACATCGGCGACGGCATGACTCCCCCGGAAGTCTCCACCATCACCAACATTACCGGCGGCGAGTCATTCAGTCCCCAGGATGCGCAAAGTTTGCAATCGGTGTTTCGGCGGATCGATGCAATGGAGGTCGCCGAGTTGACTCGGACTTATGCGGAAATCCTGGATTGGTTTGCACCGTTTACGATCGCCGGTATTTCGATGATCGGGATCAGCCTGCTGTCGCTGTTGGGTTTGAGGTACACACCATGGTAGAGGTGCTTCCAGAAATAATTGCAGCGGCGGTTGCGTTGATCGCGATCGTGGGCGAACTGATTCACTTGCGGCGACTGAAAAAGATCGGCAGGTTGGCATTTGGTCCGACCGGTCGCCCCGCCCGTTGGACCTATCTGGCTCCAATTCTTCGCGTCGCGGGTTTATCGCTGGCTTGCTGGGGCTTTCTCTCGTTGTGGCTGGTCGTTGAAGCACGCGTTCACAACACAGCCGAGATTGACGAAAATGAATACAAGCATCTCGTGCTGGTCGTCGATGTTTCACCCAGCATGCACCTCAAAGACGCAGGCCCCAATGGAGACCGGACGCGCCGCCAACGGGCCTCGGATATTCTGGAATCACTGTTCAATCGAATTCCGATGCGGCAATTCAAGATCACCGTGATCGGCGTCTACACCGACGCGAAAATGTTGCTGGAAGACTCCCAGGACCACGAGGTGGTGCGGCACATCATGGAGACCATGCCGATGTGGCACGCGTTCAAACCGGGCAAAACGGAATTGATGTCCGGGATCAACCTGGCCGCCAAAGTCGCCAAGCCCTGGAATCCAGGAGCGCCTACGTCCTGATGCTGACCGACGGTGATACCGTCCCCACCACGGGCATGCCCAAGCTACCGGCGTCGGTCTCCGAATTTTTTGTGGTTGGCGTTGGCAACGCAAACTCCGGTTCGTTTATCGACGGCCATCAATCACGACAGGATATCAATACGCTGCGGCAGGTCGCCAACCGACTGCGTGGTGTTTATCACAACGGAAACCAGAAACACTTGACCTCCCAACTGGTGGGAAGATTTCTTGAGTCCCGCGATGACGATCAAGCGGCTCGATGGACTCGGCGAGAATGGGCACTGTTGGCAACACTGGTTGGCTCAGCCATGTTTGCCATTCTGCCGATTCTGCTGCACTATTTCGGGACGGCGTTTCGCGGGGGAACCCAAATGACGGCGAAATCTCGAATTGCCGCCTGATCGAGGGGAGTTTTTCCGAAAATTTCCGGTCCTTGAACGAATTGGGCCAGAATCGTTTCAAAATTTCACGATAATCCATTACCATAGGGCCTGCCAAATTCGCGAGTTCGTCCTTGATGGAACTGAAAAGGAGCGACATGAGAATACTGTTAATTGTCGCCTGGCTATTTGTTGGATTGGGTGGAGCCATTTTCCACTTCGGTCCCGGCCAGGAAAAACTGGAAGTCGACCGCATCAATCAGATGATTAAAGATGCGCGTCAGGCAGTTCAGGATCAGGACTGGGCCCACGCGGTCGAATCCTACGATCAAGTGCTAACCGCCCTGCCATCGGAAAAAATCTCCGAGGCTCGTGGTGTGATGTTGGAGAAAGCCAAAGCTCAAATGATGGCGGCTGAACTCCCACAAGCCCGGGAAGCACTCGAAGAACTGCTGGTGGAGTCACGTTCCGATCAAAATTCGGATCCGAGATTCGTCGCTGAAGTTCAATCGACGCTGGCCAATTCCCAGTATTACATGACTTGGCTGATGCGGCTGGAAGGTCAACCGGAAGAAGAGTGGATGCCGGAGATCGAAGCCGCCCGACAGCACTATACGCAACTGACTGAAGAAGCCCAGGAACTGGGTGACGACACGTTGCTAAAACGCAGCCTTGAGGATTTGGAATCGACCATTCGACTCGCTCGGATGGATCTGGGAGACCTGCAGGCCTTGCCCCTGCCCAGTCAATGACAGGGTACGTGAAGCGGTAAAGGCCGCCGCCGTGGTCACGGCAAAAAGAATCAACCCAACTCGGGTGCTGGTCAAATCGAGGTTCCTGAAGGCAGTGGAAGCTAGATTGCTGGCATCGGATTCGAACGCGAATGATTTGTTCGAATCTGACATTTGAATCACCAAGCCGGGGAGATAATCCTCGGCTTTTTTGATGCGCGATGTCCCAACCCATCCATTCAACCCAAAATCGCCAATCGAGCATTTACGAATCCTGGAACGGTGTACAATGGAGGTTAATGTCCACAGATTACAGGAAAGATCCCATGGTTCGTTGTTCGGCTAGTTGTTGTGCTGTTTTGGGTACCTTGTTTTTGCTCCTGCTGATTCCGTTCGCTTCGTTAGACGCACAGGTGATCAGTCGAGGCGTCGCAATTCGTCCGGCGACCCTGCGACCAGCGACCTCGGCGGCCGCTCAGCTGTCTGCGGGCGGACCATTGACAGCGCCAACCGCAGCGATTGCAAGCGACACCGTCAACGCCCAGGATGCGCTGGAAACCCCGGAATCCAAATTACTTCAGCTGTTGTTGGCCGCCAACTTGGAACGCACGCCCCAGGCAGTCCTGAAAGCATGGAGTGACGTCAAGCCCGAATCGAATGCGAACAGCAACGACGATCAAGGTATTCCGGCGACCGTCGCCAATGCTTACGAATCCGTCGTCGTCTTGGAGTTCGGCAAAGCGTCCAGTTTTAAAACCAACGACGTTCTCGTACTCAGGCACGGCCAATCCGAGATCGGAACCGCGACCGTCCTGAGCGTCGATGACAAAACGGTTGTCACCAAACTATCGCCTCGCACGCGTCCAACGGATCTCCCCAACCAATCGACCGACAAAAATCCAACCACAAAATCAGACTCCGGCAGTGGAAAACCGGAGACGCAGTCCGAACTTCAATCCGATCAACGGGAAACAAAAGAGCAAACCGACGCGACGCGAGACGGCACGCAGCAACGTGAAGCGGAACCGACGAACGAGGCTGCGGCCAAGTCCGACGACGCAACAGGCGAATCCGCAGCAACAGCGAACGTTGGTGCCGACCAGCAGCCGGAGGCGGAAACAACCAACACCCGGGCAGCCAATTCGGAAACCGAAACCGACACTGCCTCCGCCGCGCAGACAGCCGAAAAACCGAATGGCTATCCCGAACTGAAAAACGGTACAGCGGTTACCGTTTTTATCCAGCCAAAGAAAACTCAAATCGCCCAGTCCATCGCCGCCAAGGCTCAGCAACAGGTCGACCGTTTCACGAGAGATGTGATGCTTGGAAACTGGGACGCCGTCAAGCAGTTTCTCGCTGCGCTGCCAAAGAACGATGCCGACCAGGTCTACGCTCATGTCCTGACCTCGTTGGCCAAAACGACGGCTCAATTACCCGAGGGGGTTCCCGACGAGATGGCCCAGCAGTTAATGTCCCAGCTGCAGCAACAGGGCCAGAAAACGCCTCCCAGTTTCATCAGCCCCGATGACATCCTGCAATTGGCAGATGCGGCTCCCAAACCGATCCAGATTTCCCTTGACGGGGCTGGCCAAGAACCGCCAGATACCGAAACAACCGCAGCGACTGGCCCCGTGTCGGCGTTGCCTCCGAACATCAAACTCGCTCCGGGAATGACGATCGAGGACCTGCCACCGGAAGCTTTGGCGGCGCTGCAACAGACGGCCAATGCGAACTCGGCAACTCCGCGTCCAGCAGCCAAGGTGACGAGCGAGGCTCACTTGCGCGCCCTGTCGACGCTGATTCGAGTTGCCAAGAGTGCCGGTTATGACTTCTCTGATTTCGTTGCCAAACTCGAAGCCGGCACGACTCATTTTGGCTTGGACAATCGGGTCAAGATGCTGACGACGGCTGAACTGCTGATGAAAAGTGGCTTAACCGATGATGTCGAACGATTCCTGCCTTCCCTAAGCGATGAAAAAACAAAGTCCGATTTACCGGCGCTGAAGATCTGGGCCCAATACACGTACACCAAGTATCAGGAAAAGAAAATTGCCGACTGGCTACAAAAAGCCTGGCAAATCAACCAGTGGATCGTCTCTGGCGAAAACGCCAACAAGGCGGATAAAGATCAGGCATTGACTAAACTGATCGAGCTCTCAACGCAAGTCGACAAGGAACTTGGACAAGCCTGGCTGAATGACAGTTTCACCGAAGACCCGCAACGGGGGATGTTGATCCTCAGCAATCTGGGGACAAAATCTGCCACACTGGCCACTCAGGCAGCGATGGTTTCGGAAGCGGAAAGATTGAAACTGCTGCGGTTACAGAACAAGGCCGTGGAGGACCTGCTGAGGGTCACACCCGAATTGGCCAATCAATGGTCCCAAGCCATCACGTTGCTCGCACGAAACTGGCTGACGGAAGCCGAGACCTCAATCCAGTACTCTCAGCAAAACAGCCGACAGGAATTCATGCAGATCGACATGTATGGAAACTACTACTGGGTCGACCAAAACCAATTGAACCAGCGTTACGGACGGACCAGCCAGCCGCGCCCAATCAAACTTGGTGACATGCTGGAAATCATGCCCTCGGAAACGTGGCAACAACACATCAGTCCCAGTCTGCTGACACAGGTCCGAAAAATCATCGCCAATTTGCATTTGCGAATCAACGAAGAAGACGAAGCGTTTCCTTATATTGAGGAAATCGCCGCGACCAACCCGGAAATCGCCAAGGAACTGGTTCACGAATTCCTGCGGATCTGGACCAAGAACCACGATCCCAATACGTCTCGCCGCCAGCGCAACCCGTACATCTATTTTTATGGCTTTGACCAGAAAGCGGAAGCCATCCCGCTGACGCGATCGAAACAGGAACGCAATCTGAAAGAACTTTCCGACTGGGTGGCGCGAATTCGAAAAATGCAGATTGACAGCGTCGATGAACAGCTGCTGGCCAATGCGTTTACGACTTGCCACAGCAGCGCGGAAGTCTTCCGCTTGTCCGCAGTCAAGAACGTGTTTGGCGAGCTGGACAGCCTGAAGCCGGAAACCATTGCCGCGATTTGCCAGAAAATGCGGGGCAGCCTGTCAGCCAATTGGCGAGATGTTCGCAACCAGGAAGCCAAACAGACCAACCGCAAGGAACCCGAAGTCCAACAGGAAGTCCTGCGAGGCTACGACGTTGCCTTACGTTTGGCCCAAGAGGCGTTGGCCGCTTCACCGGACAACTGGAAATTGCTGTTGGCCCAGGCGTGCCTGATGTATGACCAGAATGCCTACTCGCAAACGGTGCAAAAAAGTTCCGAATTCAGTGACCGCCGAGATCAGGCGTTCGCTCAATTTCAGCTGGCGGCGGAAAAATACAAAGACATCGTTTCAACGCTCGAAGAACAGGACCAGTCGACCGATGTATTTGACCTTTGGTTTTATGCGGCCTTGGGTGCGGTTGACCTGGGCAAAATCACCGACAAAACCGTTCCCGACCTGCGTCAATACCCAAAAATCAAAGCGGCGATCGAATCCCTGCCTGGCAGCCTCGCAGAGATGCACATGGCTAAAGTCGCCAACAACATGTTTACGCGAATGAGTCCGATCAAACCGGAAATCAAATTCCGTTATCTGCGAGGCGGATTCGAAATCGTAGGCGACCACCCACGCGCCTGGGAAGCCAGAAATCTTTACGACTATTACAAGGATCTGGTCAGCGAAATCAAACTGAACGTGCAGGTCGACGGCGACGAAGAAGTCGGCCACGAACAACCGTTTGGGATTTACGTCAACCTGTTGCATACCAGCGAAATTGAACGCGAGGCAGGAGGGTTTACGAAGTACATCCAAAATCAGAACAACATGCCATTCGCCTATAACTACGGACGGCCGACCGAAGATTATCGAGACAAGTTTGTGGACGCCGCCAGCCAGGCGCTCGAAGAACATTTCGAGATTCTCAACGTGACGTTCGTGGGAGAGGACACCATGAAATCCGTGGCCGCTCCCCAGGCCGGCTGGCGGTTGACCCCGTACGCTTATCTGCTGCTGAAATCACGAGGACCAGAAATTGATCGCGTCGCGCCTTTGAAACTGGACATGGATTTCCTGGATACGTCGGGCTACGTGGTGATCCCGGTCGAGTCACCCGCGTTGGTGATTGATTCCTCCGCGTCCAGGGCCAAACCGCGTCCGATCGAAGACTTGCAGATCACCCAGACGCTGGACGAGCGGCAGGCGGGCGAAGGCAAATTGATCGTTGAAATCTCAGCCACGGCAAAAGGTCTGGTCCCCAACCTCGATGACATCATTGAGACCGAACGGGAAAATTTTGAAATTGTCAGCGTGGACGACCAGGGTGTCCTGCCCGCACGATTTGACAAGGACAGCCATGGCATCCAGATTTTGTCAGATCGAAGTTGGACCGTTGAATACCGGGCCAAAGAAAACAGTCCGAACCTGAACCAGTTTACCTTTGGCGATCCCAAACTCGCCGATGCCGGAATAAAATTCCAACGCTACGATGATGCGGACCTGGTCGAAGCCGAAAAAACCGTCGAGCTGGAAAAGGTTTACGCGAACGGTTTTCAATGGGGAATCCTGTACTGGCTGATTCCATTGATTGTGCTCGGATTGGTTGGAGTTGGTGCCTTGGTATTTGCTTCCTCCCAACCCGGGGAGGTGGCCGAGGAACGGTTCACGATTCCCGCTGACATCAATCCGTTCACGGTACTGACGCTGCTGCAAGACATCAAACGGCGAAACGGAATCAGCAACGAACAAGCCGTGGAATTGGAGCGGTCGATCAACCGTGTCGAACGGTACTATTTTGGCAAATCGGAATCGGATCAGGAAACCGAAGACCTTGAGCAGTTGGCCCAAACGTGGGTTCAACAAGCAAAATAGACCGGTCAGCAAATTGGGTGGCCGCCGAACCAATGCCACCCCCGAAAATCATGCTTACTCTCCTCTGGGTGGATTGCCAGGCCCAGTGAGGCCGTAAGATCACGCGCAAACTGCGAAATTTGAGACACATCCCAACCAGCCGATTCGCATTCATGGTATTATCATAGCCCGAAACGGATCCTCCCAGCAGGTCGAAGTTGAGTCCAAGTTTTCCATGCCAAGTACCGAACTCGAACAAACCATAGCGGCTTCCAAGCGAGTTTTCCCGCTGCATTTGACACCATTTGAAAACTACATGGTGGCAGACGATCGGCCCGAGTATCCGATGACCTTCATCGTCGAATTCGAATTTGACGGACAACTTGATCCCCCTGCGTTTGAGGCCGCCATCGATGATGCCTTGCAGCGACATCCTCTGCTGCGCGCCTCATCCAACCCGCGAAATTAAATCGCGATTGCTGGGTCGATTCGGGGTCCGTACGACCCTTCGTGCATTTTGGAAAATTGGATGAGCCAATCGTGTTTCCCGGAAAGGGGATCGAGTATATCAACCTGCGGCAGGAGATCGGATTGCGAATCTGGGTCCGTTCGAATGAAAACAAGGTCGTGCTCACGACCCAATTCCACCATGCGGTCTGCGATGGAATCGGCTCCTATCAGTTTCTTGGCGACGTCTTGGCCAGCTACGCCAGGCGATCGGGTGTTGAAATATCTGACCCACCACCGTTGGCGAATCCCCGCAATCGCGGCCGCGCCAGCTATGACGTGCAGCAGTTTCTGAACGACAAAGGTCGCGCCCGCGGTGAAAAAAAACAGGCCGCAAAAATCTGGTTTGGCCGCAACGCGACGATTACCGGTTCTTGGAAAAAACCCAATCTTGCATCTGCGACGTATCCATTTCCGGGGATCCTCTCGTTCGAGTTCGACAAAAATGAACATCGGCAACTGAGGCATGCCGCGCAATCACGGGGGCAAATGCTGAATGACCTGCTGCTGGAGAAATTGTTCGAATCCCTGGATCTCTGGACGAAACAGCGTTCCAGTTGGTCCAGCAGCGGACAAAAAATCTGCGTGATGATGCCTCTGGATTTGCGCGAACCGGGTCAGGCAACCGTGCCGGCCAGCAATATCGTGACCTACGCGTTCATTCGTCGCGGCCGGAAGATGATCGAACAGCCTGAGCGGCTTAAGGAAAGTCTTGGGAAAGAAACACTGCTGCTGAAACACCAGCGACATCAAACCAGTTTCATGAACCTGATCGTCGGTTCGATGCGGTATCACCGGTTGTTGAAAATCGTGTTGTCCCGCAATCATTGCCTGGCCACCACGATTTTGTCCAACACCGGCGATCCAACGAAGCGGTTCCTGGTTGATCTTCCTCGTGAAAACGGCATGGTCCGCGCCGGGGGCCTGCTATTGACCAGCGTTTCCGGCGTCCCGCCGATGCGAATCAAAACCCGTGCGACGATTTCGATCTTCACCTATCGCCGCACGCTTAAGATCTGCATGCGCTGCGACCCCCACTTCTTTGACCTCGATGATACGCAAGACCTGCTTGATCAATACATCGAACGCATCAAATTGGAAATCTAAGTCCCGCTCAAGCGATTTAGTTCGGGTCAAATAATACGCAAATTGGATTGGGTGCGTTGACGATTTTTCGTGTGTAAACCAGTCTCCCGGTCTCCTGGTCCACTTCAAACAACGACAAAGTATTCGATGCCTGGCCGCCAGCAATCAACCAATGACCGCTGGGATCGAGATTGAAATTTCTGGGAATACTGCCCCGAATCGGCTCACGTTCCACAAAACTCAATCGGCCAGTTTCCTGATCGACGGCAAACACCGTAATCGTGTCGTGACCGCGGTTTGAGGTATAAAGAAACTTGCCCGAGGGATGAATTCGAATTTCGGCAGCGGAATCAGGATACGGGTCTCGCTGGTCCTTTGGGAGCGTCTCGATGATCTGGAATTCAGCGAAGGATTCCGTTGCGGCATCGAAAGCGAAGCAACTGACGGTGAGCGCAAGTTCGTTCAATACGTAGGCATAATTTCCTGAAGGGTGGAACTTCATGTGTCTTGGCCCCGCCCCGGGAGGCACCTCGAGCTTGGTCACCGCGGTCAACGTTGCCGTTTTCGGATCGAGTCGGTAAACCACGACGCGATCCATCCCCAAATCGGGTACCAACATCAACTTGTTGTCCGGACTGGTGCCGACCCAATGGGGATGCGATTGAGCCTGCCGTCTGGCGTCAACTCCTGAACCCGCACCGTGTTCGATTAATTCGACGCGAGTTCCGATGGAACCATCTTCGTTGAGCGGAAACGTTGCGACGGAACCGCCTCCGTATTGCGCGGACATCAGGACCGTCCCGGTTTTGTCGACCGCCACACACGCCGCACCGCCGTCGCCGATCGGCTGGGAATTGATGGGTTCCAGTTTTGGCTGCTTCCCTTTCGATCGAACCACCCGGAATGCGGCAACCACTGGTTCGCCGTTGGACTGCCCTGTTGAGTAAAGAAATTTACCGCTTGGATGCAACGTGATGAAACCGGAACCGGCAATGCCTGCCGCCACTGTTGGCTTCGACAAAGTCCCTTTGGCTGTATTGAGTTTCAGATGATGAATCCCGTCGGGACCGCCGCTTCCAATCCAGACATCCAGCTCCTGCCCTGGACCGTTTCCGCAGACCCCCAGAACGATCAACAAAATCGCGATCGTGGCGGATTGGAATTTGATGATTCTGGCGGACGCGAACAGATGGTTTTTCATTTTCGAACACAACCTGTGAAATAGACTGGTGGCGGCGACACGGTTTTGTTCCGTCACTTTAACTGGCAAACCTCGGGAATCCAAACTTTTGCAGGTTATTTCCTGCGATGCATTTGCTATCATCCTAAACGATGGTTACTTAAGGCAACTGCGCTCGTCGACACTGAAAATGCGGTCGAACGATCTCCCGTCTATGATTCAACCTCCCCCATGGACCGCGATGAGTCGTCTCCCAACGATTGATAAACTGAAGTGGTTTAGCCTCGTCTTGATCGCGATGGCCTGTTTGCCGGCAAGACTGCCTGCGGAGTCCGCGCGGCCCAATGTCTTGTTCATTGCAATCGACGATCTCAATGATTGGGTTGGCTGCTTGGGGGGACACCCTCAGGCCGCGACACCGAACATCGATGCGCTTGCAGAGGCGGGAATGCTGTTCACCAACGCCCACTGCCAGGGGCCGATATGTGGTCCGTCTCGCGCGTCGCTACTATCTGGACTTTACCCCCATACCACTGGAATTTACCAGCAACCCAAGTCGAAACCGATGGAAGCCGATACCGAGCACTTCCGTGGCCATTTGCTGCCCGAGTATTTCGCCCAACACGGTTATGCGACCTTCGCCGCCGGGAAAATCACTCACGGCTATCGCGCCGAAACCGCATTCCAACATTACGGCGGAAAATTTGAAGGCTCTGGCCCGAAACCGCCGAACGGTGTCCGATTCAACTACCAGCTGCCAGACGTGCCATGGACTGGCACGCAAACCGACTGGGGAGCCTACCCCGATGTCGACGAGAAAATGCCGGATTTCAAGTCGGCGGCCTATGCGATCGAAACATTGAATCAACCGCATGACAAGCCATTTTTTTTGGCAGTTGGTTTTGTCCGCCCCCACGTTCCGTTTTACGTACCCCAAAAATGGTTTGACGATTTCCCCCTGGAATCGATCGTGCTCCCCCCCGTCCTCAACAACGACCTGGACGACGTTCCGGAAATCAGTCGCCAAATCCACGAGCTGCCGAAATATCCCAATTTGGAATTCCTGCAGGCCAACGAAAACGAACAGTTTCAAAAATGTGTCCAGGCTTACCTGGCCTGCACCCGCTTCGTCGATCACCAGGTTGGCAAAGTTCTTCAGGCGTTAAGGGCGAGCCCGTATGCGGACAACACGATTGTCGTTTTGTTCAGCGACCACGGCTATCACTTAGGTGAAAAAGACCGTGTTTCCAAGCACAGCCTGTGGGAGGAATCGACGCGAGTGCCGTTGATCTTGGTCCCCTCGAAGGGGTTGATCGCTGGGTTTCGACCTGGATCGAGGTCGGCAAGCCCCGTCGAATTAATTGATCTTTATCCGACCTTGCTGGAAATGTGCGGCTTGCCTCCCAAACCCACCAACCAGGGATACACGTTGATCCCACGGCTTCAGGATCCTGAATCGCGGGGACGGTTTGCCGCTCTCACAACTTATGCCAAAGGGAACCATGCGCTGCGTTCGGATCGTTACCGATACATTCGTTTCGAGGACCAATCCGAAGAACTTTACGACCACGAAACCGATCCAAATGAATGGGTCAATCTCGCTGGCGATCCCGAGTACCTGGAGCTACTGGCACGATTCCGATTTGAACTGCCTCGATCCGAAGCCGCCTACCATCCGGCGACCCAGAACGGCGCCGTGAACGCCTGGTTTGACCAACACCTGAAACGCAACGGCGTCAAGTAATTTTCCAACCTTGCATTCAGCTTCGATCCATGCAGAAATCAAACGCGAAAATCATTTATCTGACGGCCGGTGCCGCCGGGATGTACTGCGGCAGTTGTATGCATGACAACGCCTTGGCCAAAGCTCTGGCAAGCGAAGGCTGGGACATTCAATTGGTTCCAACTTACACACCCATCCGGACCGATGAAGACGACGTCAGCGTTGACCATGTGTTATTCGGTGGGGTCAACGTCTTTTTACAACAGAAGATTCCATTGTTTCGCTACTTGCCGTCGTTGCTGGTCCGACTGTTGGATAATCCACGGTTCATTCGCCGCGTCACGGCGAACGCGGGAGATACGGATCCAAAAACGCTGGGGAGTCTGGCGGTGTCCATGCTCAAAGGAACTCACGGCAACCAGCGGAAGGAAGTCTTTCGGATGTGTGATTGGCTTCAACGTGAAAAACCGGATTTGCTGATCTTCACCAACATTCTGATCGGCGGCTGCATCGAACAAATCAAACAGCAACTTGACGTTCCGGTGCTGGTAACGCTGCAAGGCGACGACGTCTTTCTCGACAGCCTCGACGAGCCCTTCCGATCGAACTGCCTGGAGCTGATCAAACAGATTGCCACTCGCGTCGACGGATTCATTGTCCACAGCGAGTTTTTCCGGCAGTACATGGGTGAATACTTTGGAATCGCGACCGACAAAATTCACGTCACGCCACTGGGCATCGATACGTCGGATTTCGCGGCGATGCCGGACCAGCGGCAGCCACATCGCGATCCACCGTCTCGTACGATTGGTTACATGGCCAGACTCGCGCCGGAAAAGGGACTGCACCACCTGGTTGAGGCATTTATCAAACTCAAACAACGCGACGATCTTGACGATGTCAAACTCAAGATTGCCGGCTGGCTGGGACCTCAAAACCAAGCCTACGCCCAAGCTCAATGGGATCGTCTGGAACAGGCTGGCCTGAAGACTGAGTTCGAGTATATCGGCTCCATCGATCGAGCAGAAAAACTGAAACTACTTGCCGAAATCGATGTTCTCTCGGTGCCTACCGAGTTCAAAGAACCCAAGGGATTGTACGTTCTCGAAGCACTCGCCGCGGGTGTCCCCGTGGTCCAACCTGCTCACGGAGCATTTCCTGAGACGATCCAGCAGTCCAGCGGTGGCATCCTGTTCGAAGCTGGAAATACCGACGAGTTAACCAACGCGTTGGCAATGCTGCTCGCGGATTCCCAGTTGCGTTCTCACCACGGTGAAGCTGGACGAAAATACGTTCACCAGCATCGCAATGCCAGGTCGATGGCCGCATCGACGGCAAAAATCATCGAAGCACATCTTCGCTGAATGAACGTCTCGATCGCGATTGCCGACTATTCCAGAAATGCTCTGCCATTTAAACTGGTATTCAGTTTTCAATACCCATCCAATTCCCAAAAATCCAATGACTGTCCAACAGCAATTTTCAACGGTCCAGACTGAAATCGCCGGAATTCCGATCACCCGCCTTGTCGAACAATTTGGATCCCCGGTTTACGTTTACGAGGCCCAAACGATTCGCGATCGGATTGATCAATTGCGGCAATTTGACGTCATTCGATACGCGCAAAAAGCCAACTCGAACCTGGCCATTCTCAGCTTGGTGCGGAAAGCCGGCGTCGTCGTGGACGCCGTCAGTACCGGCGAAGCGTTGCGCGCCCAGACAGCAGGATTCGATCTTCAGGCAACACCTCCACAAGTGGTCTACACGGCGGATATTTTTGACCGTGAATCGCTGAAATTCGTGGTCCAAAAAAACGTTCATGTCAATTGTGGTTCCCCCGACATGATTCGACAGTTTGGCGAACTGGCTCCCGGCAGGGACATCACCTTGCGGATCAACCCAGGGTTTGGGCACGGCCACAGTTCAAAAACAAATACCGGCGGAGAGTCTTCCAAACACGGAATCTGGTTCGAGCAACTCCAGGAATGCGTTGACCTCGCCAACAAATTTGACCTGACGATTTCTGGCTTGCACATGCATATCGGGTCGGGGACCGATTTTGAACATCTCTCCCAGGTTTGCGAGGCAATGCACAAAACGGCAATCAAAGTCGGATCGACCATCACCATGATCAGTGCTGGCGGTGGTCTTCCCACTCCTTACAGATCGACGGATGTCGGATTAGATGTCGCGCGGTATTTCCAGTTGTGGGACAAAACGAGAAAAGAACTGGAGGCCGAATTCGGCCATTCGATCACCCTGGAAATCGAGCCCGGCCGTTTTCTGGTCGCCGAAAGCGGCTACTTGATCAGCGAGATTCGCGCGATCAAAAAGATGGGGGACAACCTGTTCTACTTGCTCGACGCCGGATTCAACAACCTCGCTCGCCCGATCCTCTACGGTGCCTATCACCCAATGGCAGTCGCTTTTTCCGGAAAAGCAAGCGATCAGCATCAGCAAGTCATCGTGGGCGGACCACTCTGCGAATCGGGTGACATTTTCACCCAGGAAGAAGGGGGATTCGTTTGTTCTCGTGAACTCCCGGTCGCCAACGTTGGCGATTACCTGGTCATCCAGTGTGCCGGGGCCTACGGTTACGTGATGTCATCGAATTACAACAGCAAACCGTTCGCGGCCGAAGTCATGATCGACGACGGCCAAGCAAAACTCATCCGCAGCCGCCAAACTTTCGAAGACCTGATCCGCGGCGAAATCGTCTCCTGAAAAACGCTGGAAAAACAACCTCCGGACTCCAGCGGCGAAATGGAATCACGGGTGTGGGACCCTGCCGCTGCGCTTCGGTCCGGCACTGGGCAGCGCTTCATCCTGTTGCGACTCAAAACCAAATTGATTTTTTCCAGCCGGACGTTGCCAAGCCAGGTTCCCCGATGAATTCAATCATTGGTCGAGTTCAGCCGTTGGTGAAATTCAATCATTGGTCGAACCGACCGTCCTTCAATGCCGATTGCCCGCCAACCGGCCAGCCACCACCATCGTATCGAAATTGCGAAATCGCTAAGCGATCTCCGTTAATCCGTATCAACGGCAGTTCCGTTCCCTTCAGCGGTCGTCGGACACGTGCGATGTTTCGGTGAATCAGAAATTTGCTAGACTGAGCCTCAAACAACCGCGTCCCCAGATCAGGCATTGGAAATGACTCAGAACGTTCATCAGATCGACTTGTACACAGGGATTGCCGGGGAAGCCTACGAAACAATTGAACGAATGCTCGGTTGGGATCGGCGCGCTTATTCCGACCCGCTTCAAGTCACCGATCGCCGCCGCTATCTTGCCTTGCAGTTGGCCGCTGCAGGACTGATCTCGACCGACAGCGATCAAGCGCTGGCAGAGTTTTCCAAGGGCATGGTGGAAAGCCTGCGAGAAAAGAACCGCTTGTTGGGTAATTATCGAGCACCGATCGATCGAAGAATTGAATCATTCCTGAACGACTATTTTTCGGACTTTACGACGGCACAAAAATTGATCGTCCCCTCTCCGACGTTGGTACTTGACCGGCACGGATTGGCTCGCGAATTGAGTGTCCCGGTCGATGGCGACACCTTTAAAAACGAATATGTTGAATCCCATCGTTTGCTGAACGGAATCGTGAACAACCCGGTCCGCGATCGGCGGACAACCGCGGGAACTTTCCACATCGTCGAAGGCGGGCTTCCCATTCCAGGTGACAAACGATCGGTTCCCAAACAGGTGTTTGTCAACTTGTTTCGCGCTGCGATCGCCCCCCCCAAGGAATTGCTTTGCTTGCCGTATACCAGTCAGTCCGAACGCCCTGCCCACACGTGGGTCTCGTTGCTGCTGCGTCCACTCGTCTGCCCCGAAGTCCCGGGCATCTGCCCGGCAAAAACGCTGGAAACTCGTTTTTTTGCCCCCGCCAGCCTTGTCAGCAATCTCGATTTTGTCGAGTCCATTTTCGGCAACGCCGGCGATCCGTTGGTACCGGCAAACGATGCCGGACTGGATGTCGAAAGCTGGAGTGGGCATACCGGTTGCGTGATCCTCGCGCCGCATCTCTGCAGTTTGACCAAACGGGAAATCGGCCTGCCCCACATCGATAACGCCAGCGATCGACAGAAACACGACCGCATGTGTTGGCAGGACGAAAGCGAACTGTACAACGATGGTACCCCGTTCAAATTGACCTGCCGAGACGACCGAGGCGTGGTCGTTACTCTGATCGCTGATAATTATTACGGCTATTGCAAAAAAGAGGTCAAAACCCAGATCAGCTATGCCGCCAACCTGATGGGCGGTGTCGAGGAAGAACATTCGGGCGGCGCGTTCGCCTTTGCGTCGTATTCTCTTGGTGACGAATTCCAGGTCAACAGTCGGCGCTACAATGGACGTACGTTTGAAGATGTTGCCAGGGACTACCAGTCGTTTGTGCAAGTCCACCCGGAGGGTTTTGGTGTCGACAAGTATTTCGATTCGCTGGTCTACATTCCCGAGGACGCCCATGTCTCGTTGAATCAGCGGTGCATTCGCTGGACGAAACCTGATGGATCCAGCCATTTGATCCCGTTATCTCCAGACAAAATGTACATTGCACCCAGTGGCTATAAGATACGGCTTGAGAAACATCCCGCCGCCCCTTCCTGGCGATTGGTAGGAACCGTCGGCGAGGGAATTTACTGCCACAAACCCTGTACGGTCAGCGGTGGTGGAAAAAGCGAAATCAGCAAGAGCCTGAATGACTATATGCTCTACGGCCCGGTCTTCGTTGTCGATGTCGAACAGGATTTCGCCAAACTCGACGAAATTTTCAATCGCAACTACCAAAATCGCTGGAACGAAAATTACAAAAATCGTCCGCTCTATCAGGATCAACCCAGCCGCAGATTTCTTGATCCCGATCGCTCTCTGGGAAGTTGTATCAAAATGCTGACGCAATCCGCGGACTGCAAGGACGAATACAACCAGTGGCTGGCTTCCATTCCCAACCACGTTTACGCCCTGGCGCTGATCATCAAACGATTCATTCGTCCTGGAATGGAAGATTCCTGGCAGGATCATTTCGGTGTCGACATTATCAACGGTGCCTCGGGACACCAGCTGAAAATGGGCGAGCGAAATCTGGTCGGAACCTACCTGCGAGTTGGATTGCAACAGAGCCGCTGGCGCACGTTCAAGCTGCGACAGGATTTTATTGCCTCTGAAAAAGTCCAACAGGAAGACGACATCACTGCCAGCACGGTGGTTCGATCTGAAGACGTTCAGACGGTTGGCCCGGCAGTCGCTGAGGCATTCAGCTACAAATTCGCCGCGAATTGCGAGTTTCGATTGTTCCAGCGGCCCGACGACGCCATCCACCGTGGTTTGGATAAACAAACCGAACTTGACCTCTCGTTACCGGGCAGCTTTATCAGCAACTTTCAGCCGCTCAGTTTTCAACAGGCGAAACAAATCGTTGACGACGTGATTGACTTCGATGATTTTACACCGCCTATGCAGAATCTGCTGAATCAAGCCAGTCAATTGGCATCAGAACAAAAGCACGGTTTCGTCGTTAGTAGCGCCCATCCACGCGTCATGGATGACGGCAGGGTGACGAAGAACCCCCGCTATCTGCAAGACCGACCAGATTTGATCCGGACTCGACAATCCTACACCGCGCAAGTCGGCATGCGACTGTTCCGGGCCCTGCCGATGGACCAGCCCGTTTTTGCCCCCGTGGGTGCCGTACTGAGTGGCCGTCGGAATAACCCGCCTGATCCAGTCAACGGCTTCCGGTCGTTAGCCGTCTATGGACCGCTGCATTACCAGGAGTTACCTGAGTTGATGATGGACTACATCTGCTCATTGACGGGAAAAAGTCCCAGTACGACGGGCGCCGGGAGCGAAGGTGCTTTGACCAAAAACCCTTTTAACATGCTGGTCACGACAGTCGACCTGAACGCCGCGCTGGTCGCGATGATCCTTACCGGACTAGGCGGATTCAGCACGCCTGCAGGCCACATTGGACCTGACCTGGAAGTCGGCCATGATATCAGCCTGCTGATTCCGGAAGTCTGGTGTCGAATGGGACCGGAGGAGCGCGATCCACAGCAGCTGATCGAGCATGGCATGCTGCAAAAGATTGAAGATTTCGAACACAACGGCACCCATGTCCCGGCCAGTCGTTTGGGCTATCGAATCACCCGGCGTTTTCTCAGCAACTACCTGTCAAGAGTTTTCGATAATCCGGACAAAGTCTTCACGGATGAAATTCTTGACCCTCGATTGCAGGATATCGAATCTTTCGTCGATGGAGTGCTTCACATCAGCGAAGCCTATCAGCGGGTCGCCCAGCAATACCTTGACGACGGTAGCATCAAACTGGCTTGCCCTCCGCTGCAGGTTTTGCTGCACATCATGGCGGAAGGAAATTGGCATGGCCTGACGGCGAATGATCCGGAAGTTCGCAAGCTGTTCAGCCGCGACTACCTGCTGGCCAGCGATTGGTATCAAAGTCGCCTGAGGCAAAAGCAACAGGGAGATATTCGCTTCTGGACCCGCTGCGCCGAAAACCTCGATCAGTTTTCGAAGGACCCAATCCACCAGACGCTGGCGCACCAAGTGGAAATCCAGGCCGACTCCAGCGTCTTCAATATTGAGGCAAGACAACGTTTCGTTGCTGAAAAACTGGAACGAGCCCGGTCGACCAGCTACTTGCAGGAACTGATTGGAACTCTGGGCACTGACCCAATGACCAAGATTGACGTTTCGGAGGAGGCTGTGCGAGGCAAGACCAACAAGCAAGAAATCGGGGCTTAGAGAACAGTTGGGCTCGTCCGATTTGAGTGTCGCTGGATTCATCAGAATTCCGAGGACAATCGACTCCGTTCAATCTTCTGCATGTAACGAATACTGTCTCCGGCAAGTGCGTCCACACCAGGCTCGTAATCGAAAACCTCAACGCTGACCCAGCCGTCATAGCCAATTTCGTTCAACGCAGCAAAAATCGGTCGGTAATCGACTTCGCCCATCCCGGGCCCCAACCGGTTGGGATCGTTTGCATGAAAATGGACCATCCATTGCCGACTGTCGCGAATGTTGTCCGGAATCGGAACAAGCTCCGTCGACATCGCTTTGACATCCAGATGCAATTTGACATTCGGAGAATCAACAGCTTCCGCCAATTCGATCCCGGACTTGGCCGTCAGCATGAAATTGCCTTCCTCGGGACCCAATGGCTCCAGCGCGAGAGTCACCCCACACTCTTCTATCAACGGCGCAGCGTGCTTGAAAACCTCTACCGCCCGCTCAAAGCCCTGCTCGTAGCTGACGCCTTCAGCCAGATTGCGCTGCGGCGGCGAACCAAACACCATGATCTTTCCACCGAGATCTCGACAGAGCCCTGCCAACTCACCCAGATATTTTGCCGTTGCCGAACGGATGGCAGGATCATCGTGAGTCAAGTGATAGCCACTGGTTTTTGCCAATAGCCAATGCAATCCGACCACCTCAAGGCCTTGGTCTTCCGCCAGACCACGGACGCGTTTCCGGTCCTCGATCGAAATTTCATACGCACTGGAATGGATCGTAAAGGGTGCGATCTCGACGCCGCGATAGCCAAGCGCGTAAGCGTGAGCAAATGCCTTTTCAAACGGCCAGTCGACATACATTTCGTTACAAATGGCATATTTCAAAGTTCAGTTCCTGCAACCTTGCGATCCAGAACTTGAAATCTTAGCAGATTCGCAAACCAACAAATACCAACCTATTCGCCAGCGATCGCTTCCATAAAAACGGCGGTCATTTGAAGTAGGCCGCCGAGTACCGGTAGAAAACTCGCTGCTCCCAGACTTATTCCTAGCCAAAACCCAGCGGCTTGGTGTTGTTCCGGTGCATTTCCTGCAGCGACATCTCCGATGTTTGCAAGGCCTTCGATCGAAAGCGGTTGGTCGTAGGCGGTCATTGGCTCCATCGACTGATACGAGTTGTCAGCCGGATTCAAGCCAAGATAACCATAAACATCTGCCGCAACTGCCGTAATTTGTTCAAATTCGATTCGATAAAAATCGTGCCCTTTGGCCGAGTGAAATTGCATCATCCAATTGCCACCCGGATCCGTCCCCGCACGCGCCTCGCCAACCAGCGCACCCGAACTGTCATAAATTCGACCGACGATCTGGGTACCGGGACGAGCATAACCGCTGAAGATCGGTTCCGGTGCCAAAGTGAATATTTCGCGTGACAGGACATTTCGATCCGGCCCAGGCTCCAAAAAGTCCGCTGTCGCATAAACTGAATCTGTCTTCGAAAAATTAGTGAACGAATCAAATCGAAATTCCGGATTCACTTCAATTGTAATCGTTGCGTCATCGGATGCACCCTCGGGATCTTCGACCAGATAGTGAAGCGTTACCGTCCCTTCAAATCCAGGACGCGGCGTGAACGTTATCGTCCCATCGGGGTTGACCACCGTTGTGCCCTCTGGCGGGTTGTTTAACAACACCACCGCCAGCGATTGATTTTCAATCTCCGAATCATTGGGTAGCGGATCGAAGGTAACCGGCGTATTGACCGTGGTCGAAATAAAATCGTCTTCTGCGTGAGGAGCGTCATTTTGTCCAGTGATCGTAATCACTGCCTCCGCAATCGCTGTCCCACCGTGCCCGTCACGAATGGTGTAATGAAAACTGTCCACCGCTGTTTCACCCGTTCCGAGATTTTCAAAATGACCAGCCGGATCGTATTCCGCTGTGCCATTAGCATTCAGTCTCACCTGCGATCCGGAAGGCAGCGTGATGATGTCCCCAGGAAGCAGCGAAACTCCATTGATTTCTACCACGTCCGGCACATCACCTTCCGGATCTGTATCATTGCCGACCAGATTAACCGTTACCGAAGAATCTTCGTCAGTTGAAACCGCATCGTCGTTTGCTACCGGCGAGTCGTTGACCGCGTCAACACGAATCGTCACCGTCGCCTGATCACATACACCTAACTGATCACAGACTTCATAGTCAAATGTTGTAACACCATGAAAGTTGGGATCCGGGTTGAATGTAAACGTACCATCCGAATTAAATGTCAGCGAACCGTTGGCCGGCACCGTCAACAATTGATAGTTTAATGCTCCACCTTCGAGATCGCTGTCATTGGCGCCCACGGTGCCGACAATCGGCGTATCCTCAAGCGTCGCAAAGTGATCGTTCATCGCGACAGGGCCATCATTGATCGAAACGACGCTGACGTGCACCGTTGCCGCTGAGCAAAACCCGTCAGCATCGCAAATTTCGTAGTCAAATGTGTCACTTCCAAAATAGTCCGCAAATGGCGTGTAACTGAACGAACCATCTGGATGGAAGATCACCGTGCCATTGTCTGGCCCATTCAAGAGATGGAACGTCAAAGCGTCGCCGTCGGCGTCAACATCATTAAGGGCCACGGTGCCAGTATATGCGACATCTTCGCCGGTCGAAAACGCATCATCCGCAGCAACAGGAGCTGGATTTGCCACAAACCAATTGAACGAAATCGTCGCTGTTTCACCATTGTCGTCTGTCGCAGTCAAAGTAACAGGATAGATGCCATCACCCATTGGCCCCGCCTGAGACGCACTGCCGTCAATGAATCCAGTCACCATCCCAGAAAATGGATTAAGTGAAAGGCCCGCTGGCAACCCCGAAGAAGAATAAATCAGTGCGTTGCTATCAACATCCTGAAACAGGGAACTTACATCGATCGAAACGAATTCGGCGTCCAGATTGGTTTGATCTGTAAGCAGGCCAGCGGTGTACGGTGCATCGTTATTCCCCACAATGGTTACGGTCAACATCGCTGTACTAACGCCTCCCTCACCGTCGCCAATCGTGTAGGTAAATGACTCGGTCAACGTTTCGCCATTGCCCAGTCCATTGACCGCTGGATTGTTGTTGTCGATCGTGTAAACGTAACTCCCATCACCCAGAATCTGAATCCTGCCAAACGTTCCGTTGATGGCAACTCCAACATTCGTGTCCGACCCGTTAACCGCCACAACGGAAATCTCATCTCCGTCTGGATCGCTGTCTACCCCGTTTCCATCGTCGTCGCTTAACAAGTTACCAACTCCACTCGCGTCGGAATCCTCGGACACCGACGTCGAATTGTTGGCCGCCTGCGGAACCATATTGTTCACGGCCCACATAAACGTATCTGTGGCTGTGCCACCGTTGCCATCAACAGCGGTCACCACGACGATGTAAGGACCGCCCTGCGAAGCACCGTTGTCGATCGTTCCTGAAATCAACCCGTCCGGTGAAATACTCAATCCCGGTGGCAATCCGATCGCGGTGAATGTTAGAGGATCATTTTCGACGTCGGAAAAATTTACTGACACATCCAACGAGATCAATTCATCGTCACTGCTAGTTCGATCAAAAATGGGAGATGCCACGACCGGTGGATCATTCACATCGCCGACGACAATCGTCACCGTCCCCAGCGAAGTCGCACCATCAGCATCGACCACCTCGTAGTCAAACGAATCAATGCCGGTAAAGTTGACGTTGGGCGTATAGTCAAAAGAACCATCGGGGTTAAAGACGACGGTGCCGTTCACAGGATCAGTTAGTTTGCTGAACGAAATCAAATCGCCGTCAAAATCTGCGTCGTTTGAAGAAACATCGCCGTTAAACGGAGCGTCTTCCGTCGTTGAAAACACGTCGTTGACAGCGTTTGGCGCCGGATTAGCAACGCTCCAGGTAAAGGTATCGGTCACCGCGCCGCCATTGCCGTCGTCGGCCGTGATTACCACGGTGTACGGCCCACCGGGCGAAGCACTGCTATCCAACGTGCCGCTGACCAAACCCGTCGAAGGATCAATCGACAATCCCGTAGGCAGGCCGGTCGCACTGAAGGTCAGCGAATCACCCTCCACATCGCTGAAATTACCGGAAACATCCAGACTGATGAATTCGCTGTCGCTGTTCGCCTGATCCGCAATCGGCGAATCAACCACCGGAGGATCATTCACGCTGCCGACATGGATCGTGACCGTGGCCATCGAGATCGATCCATCAGCGTCCACGATCTCATAATCAAAACTGTCGCTACCGTGGAAATCTGAGTCGGGCGTATAGGTGAATGAGCCGTCGGGATTGAAGACCAGTGAGCCATTGGCAGGACTGCTCAACGCGTTGAATGTCAATGCGTCGCCGTCGGCATCACTATCATTGCCAGCGACGTTACCGCTCAACGGCGTGTCTTCGCTGGTGCTGAAGCTGTCATTGCCGGCCGTAGGTCCGGGGTTGGCAACACTCCAGGTAAACGTATCGGTCACCGTACCGCCATTGCCGTCGTCGGCCGTGATTACGACGGCATAAGGTCCACTGGCCGAAGCACTGCTATCCAACGTGCCACTGATCAGACCCGTCGACGGATCAAGCGACAATCCCGCCGGAAGGCCCGTCGCACTAAAGGTCAGCGAATCACCCTCTACATCGCTGAAATTACCGGAAACATCCAGACTGATGACTTCGCTATCGCTGTTCGCCTGATCCGCAATCGGCGAATCAACCACCGGAGGATCGTTCACACTGACGACACTGATCGTGACCGTGGCCGTCGAGGTCGAACCGTCAGCATCGACAACTTGGTAATCGAAACTGTCGGTCCCGAAGAAATCTTGATTGGGAGCATAAGTAAATGAGCCGTCAGGATTAACAACGAGTGAGCCATTGGCAGGACTGCTTAACGTGCTGAACGTCAATGCGTCGCCATCGGCATCGCTATCATTGCCAGCGACGCTGCCGCTCAACAGCGTGTCTTCGCTGGTGCTGAAGCTGTCATTACCGGCAGTGGGTCCGGGGTTGGCAACACTCCAGGTAAACGTATCGGTCACCGTGCCGCCATTGCCATCGTCGGCGGTGATCACGACAGTGTAAGGTCCACTCGCCGAAGCGCTGCTATCCAACGTGCCGCTGATCAGACCCGTCGACGGATCAAGCGACAATCCCGCCGGAAGGCCCGTCGCACCGAAAGTCAGCGAATCACCCTCCAAATCGCTGAAATTACCCGAAACATCCAGACTGATGACTTCACTGTCGCTATTCGCCTGATCCGCAATCGGCGAATCAACCACCGGAGGATCATTTACGCTGCCGACATTGATCGTGACCGTGGCCATCGAGATCGATCCATCAGCGTCCACGATCTCATAATCAAAACTGTCGCTACCGTGGAAATCTGAATCGGGCGTATAGGTGAATGAGCCGTCGGGATTGAAGACAATTGAACCTTTCGAAGGACTGCTTAACGCGTTGAACGTCAACGCGTCGCCGTCGGCATCGCTATCATTGCCAGCGACGCTGCCGCTCAACGGTGTATCTTCACTGGTGCTGAAGCTGTCACCACCCGCCGTGGGTCCGGGATTGGTAACGGCCCAGGTAAAAGTATCAGTCACGGTGCCGCCATTGCCGTCGTCGGCCGTGATCACCACGGTGTAAGGCCCACTGGCCGAAGCGCTGCTATCCAATGTGCCACTGATCAAGCCGCTTGCCCCATCAATCGACAGTCCGACCGGAAGGCCCGTCGCACTAAAGGTCAGCGAATCACCCTCCAAATCGCTGAAATTACCCGAAACATCCAGACTGATGACTTCGCTATCGCTATTCGCCTGATCCGGAATCGGCGAATCAACCACCGGAGGGTCGTTCACACTGACGACATTGATCGTGACCGTGGCCGTCGAGGTCGAACCGTCGGCGTCAACCAATTCGTAGTCGAAAGAGTCCGTCCCGAAATAATCAGCATCGGGCGAGTAGGTAAACGAGCCGTCAGGATTGAAGACCAGTGAACCATTCGAAGGACTGGTCAGTGCGTTGAACGTCAACACATCGCCATCGGCATCGCTATCATTGCCAGCAACGCTGCCGCTCAACGGTGTATCTTCGCTGGTGCTGAAGCTGTCATTGCCGGCCATAGGTCCGGGGTTGGCAACGCTCCAGGTAAACGTATCGGTAACGGTGCCGCCATTGCCATCGTCGGCCGTGATTACCACGGTGTAAGGCCCGCTCGCCGAAGCACTGCTATCCAATATGCCACTGATCAAGCCGCTTGACGCATCAAGCGACAATCCCGCCGGAAGGCCCGTCGCACCGAAAGTCAGCGAATCACCCTCTACATCGCTGAAATTACCGGAAACATCCAGACTGATGACTTCGCTGTCGCTGTTCGATTGATCCGCAATCGGCGAATCAACCACCGGAGGATCGTTCACGCTGCCGACATGGATCGTGACCGTGGCAATCGAGGTCGAACCGTCGGCGTCAACCATTTCGTAGTCAAAAGAGTCCGTCCCGAAATATCCAGCATCGGGCGAGTAGGTAAACGAGCCGTCAGGATTGAAGACCAATGAACCGTTCGAAGGACTGGTCAGTGCGTTGAACGTCAATACATCGCCATCGGAGTCGGTGTCGTTGCCCGCGACGCTGCCGCCAAAAGGTGTATCTTCACTGGTGCTGAAGCTGTCATCACCCGCCGTGGGTCCGGGGTTGGCAACACTCCAGGTAAACGTATCGGTCACCGTGCCGCCATTGCCATCGTCGGCGGTGATCACGACAGTGTAAGGTCCACTCGCCGAAGCGCTGCTATCCAACGTGCCGCTGATCAGACCCGTCGACGGATCAAGCGACAATCCCGCCGGAAGGCCCGCCGCACCGAAAGTCAGCGAATCACCCTCCAAATCTCTGAAATTACCCGAAACATCCAGACTGATGAGTTCACTGTCGCTGTTCGCCTGATCCGCAATCGGCGAATCAACGACCGGGGGATCGTTCACACTGACGACATTGATTGTGACGGTGGCCGTCGAGGTCGAACCGTCAGCGTCAACGATCTGGTAGTCAAAACTGTCGCTACCGTGGAAATCTGAATCGGGCGTGTAGGTGAATGAGCCGTCCGGGTTAAAGACCAGTGAACCATTGACTGGACTGGTCAGCGCGTTGAACGTCAATACATCGCCATCGGCATCGCTATCATTGCCAGCAACGCTGCCGCTCAACGGTGTATCTTCGCTGGTGCTGAAGCTGTCATTGCCGGCCATAGGTCCGGGGTTGGCAACGTTCCAGGTAAACGTATCGGTCACCGTGCCGCCATTGCCATCGTCGGCGGTGATTACGACGGTGTACGGTCCACCGGCCGAAGCACTGCTATCCAACGTGCCGCTGATCAAACCCGTCGATGGATCAATCGACAATCCCGTAGGCAGGCCTGTCGCACTGAAGGTCAGCGAATCACCCTCCACATCGCTGAAATTACCGGAAACATCCAGACTGATGAATTCGCTGTCGCTGTTCGCCTGATCCGCAATCGGCGAATCAACCACCGGAGGATCATTTACGCTGCCGACATGGATCGTGACCGTGGCCATCGAGATCGAACCGTCGGCGTCAACCAATTCGTAGTCGAAAGAGTCCGTCCCGAAATAATCAGCATCGGGCGAGTAGGTGAATGAGCCGTCGGGATTGAAGACAATTGAACCTTTCGAAGGACTGCTTAACGCGTTGAACGTCAATACATCGCCATCGGAGTCGGAGTCGTTGCCAGCGACGCTGCCGCTCAACGGTGTATCTTCACTGGTGCTGAAGCTGTCATTACCGGCCGTGGGTCCGGGATTGGCAACGCTCCAGGTAAACGTATCGGTCACCGTGCCGCCATTGCCATCGTCGGCGGTGATCACGACAGTGTAAGGTCCACTCGCCGAAGCGCTGCTATCCAACGTGCCGCTGATCAGACCCGTCGACGGATCAAGCGACAATCCCGCCGGCAGGCCCGTCGCACCGAAAGTCAGCGAATCACCCTCCACATCGCTGAAATTACCGGAAACATCCAGACTGATGAATTCGCTGTCGCTGTTCGCCTGATCCGCAATCGGCGAATCAACCACCGGAGGATCATTCACGCTGCCGACATGGATCGTGACCGTGGCCATCGAGATCGAATCCATCAGCGTCCACGATCTCATAATCAAAACTGTCGCTGCCGTGGAAATCTGAGTCGGGCGTATAGGTGAATGAGCCGTCGGGATTGAAGACCAGTGAGCCATTGGCAGGACTGCTCAACGCGTTGAATGTCAATGCGTCGCCGTCGGCATCGCTATCATTGCCAGCGACGCTGCCGCTTAACGGCGTGTCTTCACTGGTGCTGAAGCTGTCATTACCGGCAGTAGGTCCGGGATTGGCAACACTCCAGGTAAACGTATCGGTCACGGTGCCGCCATTGCCATCGTCGGCCGTGATTACCACGGTGTAAGGTCCACCGGCCGAAGCACTGCTATCCAACGTGCCGCTGATCAAACCCGTCGAAGGATCAATCGACAATCCCGCCGGCAGGCCCGTCGCACCGAAAGTCAGCGAATCACCCTCCACATCGCTGAAATTACCGGAAACATCCAGACTGATGAATTCGCTGTCGCTGTTCGCCTGATCCGCAATCGGCGAATCAACCACCGGAGGATCATTCACGCTGCCGACATGGATCGTGACCGTGGCCATCGAGATCGATCCATCAGCGTCCACGATCTCATAATCAAAACTGTCGCTGCCGTGGAAATCTGAGTCGGGCGTATAGGTGAATGAGCCGTCGGGATTGAAGACCAGTGAGCCATTGGCAGGACTGCTCAACGCGTTGAATGTCAATGCGTCGCCGTCGGCATCGCTATCATTGCCAGCGACGCTGCCGCTTAACGGCGTGTCTTCACTGGTGCTGATGCTGTCATTACCGGCAGTAGGTCCGGGATTGGCAACACTCCAGGTAAAAGTATCAGTCACGGTGCCGCCATTGCCATCGTCGGCCGTGATTACCACGGTGTAAGGCCCACCGGCCGAAGCACTGCTATCCAACGTGCCGCTGATCAAACCCGTCGAAGGATCAATCGACAATCCCGTAGGCAGGCCTGTCGCACTGAAGGTCAGCGAATCACCCTCTACATCGCTGAAATTACCGGAAACATCCAGACTGATGAATTCGCTATCGCTATTCGCCTGATCCGCAATCGGCGAATCGACCACCGGGGGATCGTTCACACTGACGACATTGATTGTGACGGTGGCCGTCGAAGTCGAACCATCAGCGTCAACGATCTCATAATCAAAACTGTCGCTACCGTGGAAATCCGGATCAGGCGTGTAAGTAAACGAGCCGTCCGGGTTAAAGACCAGTGAACCGTTCGAAGGACTGGTCAGTGCGTTGAACGTCAACACATCGCCATCGGAGTCGGTGTCGTTGCCAGCAACGCTGCCGCTCAACGGTGTGTCTTCGCTGGTGCTGAAGCTGTCATCACCCGCCGTGGGTCCGGGGTTGGCAACGCTCCAGGTAAACGTATCGGTCACGGTGCCGCCATTACCGTCGTCGGCGGTGATTACCACGGTGTACGGTCCACCGGCCGAAGCACTGCTATCCAACGTGCCACTGATCAAGCCAGTTGACGCATCAATCGACAATCCCGTAGGCAGGCCCGTCGCACTAAAGGTCAGCGAATCACCCTCCACATCGCTGAAATTACCCGAAACATCCAGACTGATGACTTCGCTATCGTTGTTCGACTGATCCGCAATCGGCGAATCAACCACCGGAGGATCATTTACGCTGCCGACATTGATCGTGACCGTGGCCATCGAGATCGATCCATCAGCGTCCACGATCTCATAATCAAAACTGTCGCTACCATGGAAATCTGAATCGGGCGTGTAGGTGAATGAGCCGTCCGAGTTAAAGACCAGTGAACCATTGACTGGACTGCTCAACGTGTTGAACGTCAATGCGTCGCCGTCGACATCGGTGTCGTTGCCAGCGACGCTGCCGCTCAACGGTGTATCTTCACTGGTGCTGAAGCTGTCATCACCGGCCATAGGTCCGGGGTTGGCAACGCTCCAGGTAAACGTATCGGTCACCGTGCCGCCATTGCCATCGTCGGCGGTGATTACGACGGTGTACGGTCCACCGGCCGAAGCACTGCTATCCAACGTGCCGCTGATCAAACCCGTCGATGGATCAAGCGACAATCCCGCCGGAAGGCCCGTCGCACCGAAAGTCAGCGAATCACCCTCTACATCGCTGAAATTACCGGAAACATCCAGACTGATGACTTCACTGTCGCTATTCGCCTGATCCGCAATCGGCGAATCGACCACCGGGGGATCGTTCACACTGCCGACATTGATTGTGACGGTGGCCGTCGAAGTCGAACCATCAGCGTCAACGATCTCATAATCAAAACTGTCGCTACCGTGGAAATCCGGATCAGGCGTGTAAGTAAACGAGCCGTCCGGGTTAAAGACCAGTGAACCGTTCGAAGGACTGGTCAGTGCGTTGAACGTCAACACATCGCCATCGGAGTCGGTGTCGTTGCCAGCAACGCTGCCGCTCAACGGTGTGTCTTCGCTGGTGCTGAAGCTGTCATTGCCGGCCATAGGTCCGGGGTTGGCAACGTTCCAGGTAAACGTATCGGTCACCGTGCCGCCATTGCCATCGTCGGCGGTGATTACGACGGTGTACGGTCCACCGGCCGAAGCACTGCTATCCAACGTGCCGCTGATCAAACCCGTCGAAGGATCAATCGACAATCCCGTAGGAAGGCCTGTCGCACCGAAAGTCAGCGAATCACCCTCCACATCGCTGAAATTACCCGAAACATCCAGACTGATGACTTCGCTGTCGCTGTTCGATTGATCCGCAATCGGCGAATCAACCACCGGAGGATCATTTACGCTGCCGACATTGATCGTGACCGTGGCCATCGAGATCGATCCATCAGCGTCCACGATCTCATAATCAAAACTGTCGCTACCATGGAAATCTGAATCGGGCGTGTAGGTGAATGAGCCGTCCGAGTTAAAGACCAGTGAACCATTGACTGGACTGCTCAACGTGTTGAACGTCAATGCGTCGCCGTCGACATCGGTGTCGTTGCCAGCGACGCTGCCGCTCAACGGTGTATCTTCACTGGTGCTGAAGCTGTCATCACCGGCCATAGGTCCGGGGTTGGCAACGTTCCAGGTAAACGTATCGGTCACCGTGCCGCCATTGCCATCGTCGGCGGTGATTACGACGGTGTACGGTCCACCGGCCGAAGCACTGCTATCCAACGTGCCGCTGATCAAACCCGTCGATGGATCAATCGACAATCCCGTAGGCAGGCCTGTCGCACTAAAGGTCAGCGAATCACCTTCCACATCGCTGAAATTACCCGAAACATCCAGACTGATGAGTTCGCTGTCGCTGTTCGCCTGATCCGCAATCGGCGAATCAACCACCGGGGGATCGTTCACACTGACGACATTGATTGTGACGGTGGCCGTCGAAGTCGAACCGTCAGCGTCAACGATCTGGTAGTCAAAACTTTCGGTACCGTGGAAATCTGAATCGGGCGTGTAGGTGAATGAGCCGTCCGGGTTAAAGACCAGTGAACCATTGACTGGACTGGTCAGCGCGTTGAACGTCAATACATCGCCATCGGCATCGCTATCATTGCCAGCGACGCTGCCGCTCAACGGTGTATCTTCACTGGTGCTGAAGCTGTCATCACCGGCCATAGGTCCGGGGTTGGCAACGCTCCAGGTAAACGTATCGGTCACCGTGCCGCCATTACCGTCGTCGGCGGTGATTACCACGGTGTACGGTCCACCGGCCGAAGCACTGCTATCCAACGTGCCACTGATCAAGCCGCTTGACGCATCAATCGACAATCCCGTAGGCAGGCCTGTCGCACTAAAGGTCAGCGAATCACCTTCCACATCGCTGAAATTACCCGAAACATCCAGACTGATGAGTTCGCTGTCGCTGTTCGCCTGATCCGCAATCGGCGAATCAACCACCGGAGGATCATTCACGCTGCCGACGTTGATCGTGACCGTGGCCGTCGAAGTCGAACCGTCAGCATCGACGACTTGGTAATCGAAACTGTCGGTCCCGAAGAAATCTTGATTGGGAGCGTAAGTAAATGACCCGTCGGGATTGAAGACCAGTGATCCGTTGGAGGGAGCAGACACAGGACTGAAGGTCAGTGCGTCCCCATCACTATCCAAATCATTGGCTGCCACCGTCGAGGTCAACACGGCATCTTCATTAACTATGAAACTGTCATCGTTGGCTGCCGGTGCGGGATTGGAGACCGTCCAATCAAAGGTTGTGCTCGCTGACTGACCAACGTTATCCGTCGCGGTTACCGTAACGTGATAAACTCCGGCCGCACCGCCAGACGAAGCACTTGAATCCAAAGTCCCGGAAATCTCGCCCGTGGATGGGTCGATCGCTAATCCGAGAGGAAGATTCAACGCTGAATACGATAGAGTCAATCCTTCGGGATCGCTGAAGTAGCCAGAAACGTCGAGGGTACTGATGGCCTCACTATCGACACCGGATTGAGCCGGAATCGTCCCACCCAACAATGGATCACTATTCTCGCCATTAATAGTAATCGTGAGCGTCGCGGAGCTCGTGCCGCCTTCTCCGTCAGTAATGGAATAGGTAAATGATTCCGTCAGCGTATCACCAGTATCCAATGCGAAAACATTCGGATTGGAATGATCCAGGGTGTACAAGTAATTGCCATCGCTATTGATCACGATGTCACCATAATTGCCTGAGACGACCACGCCAACAAAAGCTGCGGATCCTTCGACCGCACTCACGCTCAATACGTCTCCATCCGGGTCAACGTCCGAACCGAATCCATCGTCGTCGACAATCACATTGCCCGAATCTGTGGGTATCACATCTTCCCATACCGACGCCGCGTTGTCGGCCGCTGTCGGCCCCAGGTTACTGACGGCCCAGGTGAACGACTGGGTTACTGTACCAGCGTTACCGTCGTTGGCAGTGATCACCACCGTGAAAGGTCCGCCCAGAGATGCGCTGCTGTTCAACGTTCCCGAGATGATGCCGGTGACTGGATCGATCACCAGCCCCGGAGGGAGAGTGCTGCCCGCGTCGTAGGTGATTAAGTCGCTTGCGTCAACATCACCGAAGTATCCACTGACATCCAAAGGGGCAATGGATTGGCTGTCATTGCTTGACTGATTCGGGATGGTACCCAAAGTGTTGGGCGTATCATTGGTTCCGATCACAGTGACCGAAACCGTCGCATTGTCTGTCAGGCTGGTCCCGTCATTCACCTGATAGCTGACGGTTGTGATGACAGATTCGCCTGCTGCCAAGTAGTCGAAATCGTTTCCCGGGTCAAAATCAAACGCACCATCGGATTGAATGGTAAACAAGCCTCCAGCACTTCCAGTGACAGGAGTCCCGACGTTTCCGGCGGCACCATTGACCTCCGAAACGGTTAATGTGTCCCCTTCGGGATCGTTATCGCTGCCGTTGCCATTATCGCCTGCGACAACGTTTCCGCTGATCACTGTATTTTCAGTGGTTGTAAAATTGTCATCCGTTGCATTGGGCTGGCTGTACGTTAGCGGGGGTGACGCAAAATTCGCAGTCGACAGTCCATATCCGGTGTTGGCATTACGGGCCGTGAATCGGAGATTCAATTGCGGCATGTCATTAAACTTGATGCTGACCCACCTATCTTGGTCAGCTTCACTTCCCCGCGTGGTTGTATTGGTAAACGTGGTCGTTCCATTTCCGTTTTCAATCATCTCCAGACTGGTAGCGGGACTGTTGGACAGCGAATAACTTTGCATTTGATCCGAGATGACTGTGACCGCTTCCGAGCCCGAACCATTGGCTGTCGGCGCCTCGTAGTCAATGTCTTTGAATGTAAATTCACCGACAACCGAAAGTGGATTACCATTAGCAGCATCAAAGAACTCGACCATCACGTGGGCCACGTGCCCCTCGAATCCACTGACGCTCACGCCCACGTTTCTAGCCAACAGCACGGGGCCGCCGGCAAAATCCGAAAATGTCACTGGCAGCTGGTTGGCAGTACCGGTGGTCACATTTCCAAATTCATCGTAGGTATCAACCAGCGTCAGCCTGATGTCGATCACGGTCGAGCCACCGTTTGCCGTGGCAGCCGAGGCATAATCGCGACTGGAAACGCCTCCCTCGCTAACCGGCGTCACGGCGACTTCGTTCATGGCACCGAAAGTCGCGGTTCCTACGACAAATCCTGCGTCTGTTTCGATGAGCACACCTTCAAACTTCGTGGCGCTGAGCTCTTTCGCTTCGATTGTGCCAGTGTTCTTTTCCAACTCCCAATCGCCACCCAACTCACTGTTGCCGGTCAAATCGTCCGAAGCCGCAACATCTGCCTCGGTGATTTCGCTCAGCGTCCGGATAAACTGTTCGCCGTCATCATTCGCTGCCAATTCACAACCGTAAATTAGAATATCGCCAGAGCTGGATAGCGATTGGCCAATCGAGCGCAACTCCGCTGTGAACTTTCCCGAAAGGTCTTCGGTGGTAATTGCAGAATCACCAAGAAACAACTGCGCGTCTTGTCCGTGAGAAATGATGTGGATTGCGCCCAGCTCGGTTCGGCCGTCAAGATGTTCAGCGATTTGCTTCAAACCCGCCGAGCCACTATTGATGAAGAAAACTTCCAACTCACGGCCGCCCACAAATTCGGCAACGATCTCCTCGAATCCTTCCACCGATTTGTCGACAAAAACGACTTCGTTGGCAGACTGTTGCTCCGCTTGCAAATCTGTGCCACCGGATTCGGCTTCGACGAATTGACTCGATTCGACAAAGGCCGCGGCATCCATATCGCCAGCGGGAATTTCAACTGGAGCAATTGGCACGGCGTCGAACAGGACCCGGTCTTCCAATTGCTCGATTAACAGCTTTCGCCGATTGGTATTAGACGTCGCTGAGGCAGGATGGTCAAAGTCGGCATTTGGGAAATCGTCGAACATAGCTTCTTCGGTTCAGTCAGGTTAGTAACCAGCTCAATGGCAATTCACGCAATGGGCGCGCAGTTGCTATACTTAAAAGGCTAGGTCGCAACAGGACTGAGATTGGTAGATTCCCGTCAGAAAACGTCATTCGAGCGCGCTGCCGGCAACTCAGCCGGACCCACCATTAACGAGACCACGGTCCCAAGTTTTGAAAAAACGGCAACCATCGACGAACTCAAACTGATTTCGACGGATAAAGGAATTATCCTGCCTGTTCGGGCAAAACCGAATTCCCGGAAGAATCAAATCCGGGGAACGATTGACGGCGAGCTAAGCGTCGCGGTCTCGACGGTTGCCGAAAAGGGAAAAGCCAATCAATCGCTGATCAGCTTGCTGGCGAAAACGCTGAAAGTGTCGAAAAGCCAGATTCAGCTGATTGGAGGGCCGACGAACACGCGCAAGAAGTTTCTAATCACTGGCGTCGAGTTGGAGTCGTTGAGAAACAGGTTGGCTAAATTGCGCCAATCGTGAACAAGTGCAAAGCAAAAAGCAAAAGCGCTGGACAGATTTGGCTTCCTTAACAGCCAACCTGTTTGGAACTCTAGCCGCCAGGATGAACAGGATCCAGGGAATCGGCTCTGGCAACGACGCTTGCGTGATCGAGGAGTTCACCGGCGGCTTCGGCTGTTGAGGGAGCCCGCATGCCGGTGGCGGATGGAGCAGGGGAACCCGAATTCGCTGGTTCCAAAGCGGCAGGGTCCACCTTCGGGGCCTCGAGGGCCGAAGGCGCTGCTGTCGGTAATTCCGCCGGTACGGAGGGTTCCCCAATGCGGTCGGCGGATTCGAACTGCAATGGATTGTCACCTTTTTGCAGCACCATCGTTGGCAGACAATCCCCCGTCGTTTCGCCGATCGTGATGCCTTCGGTTCGCAGCAGCAATCCGGTGACTCGTTTCAGATTCATCTGGGCCAGGTTGAAAGTAAGCTGGGCTTCCAAAAATTCAAACTCGGCGAGGGCGAGACGATCCTGCGTGTCGAGCAGGTTTTCCAACGCAAGACTACCGGAAATATCTTCACCCGGTAACTGTTTCCAACGCTTCATTTGGGATTCCAGCTGCAGAGCGCGTGCATTCATCGCCTCGGATTTTGCGATCAGCTCTTGTGAGGAGGTTTGGATTTCCCGGCAGGCCACTTCCACTTCCAATTTGACCGTGACCAGGGTGGTTTGATATTGGCTGTTCAATTGCCGAAGCTCGAGTTGTCGTCGCAGGTTGCGGGCGGCCGAGGCACGGTTTCCAAACGGAATTTGATAATTCAAACCGATCGAGTATCCCGGGCGGCCGTTGCTGAACTGATCGGTCCAGGCATCACCGATGCTACCGCCGTCCTGAAGGCCAGCGACATAGGACTGAGTGACCAGATCGAGCTGTGGTAACAGTTCGTTGCGTGACATCCCCAGTCGAATCGATCCTGCTTTGATCTGTTTGAGGGCCTGCAACACTTCCGGGCGGAACTGCACCGCGTATTGCATTGATTCACGGATGTCCGCCTCGTAGGGATTCAGGCTGGGGACATCGAGGGGCACCAACTCGACACTGTCGTATTCACCAAATTCGGGGTCATTGACCAGGGAGCGAAGCCGGGACTCGGCGTTTTTGACCGCCATTTGGGCCCGAATCAATTCAGACCGACGGGCCGTGACGGATGCCCGCGCGCTGAGAATTTGCGTTTGCTGGGCGTCGATCCAGATGCGTTTTTCCAGTTGTTGAAAAATTTGCTGAGCTCGGTTGAACAAGCTCATTTTTTGAAACAGCACGCCACGTTCGAGGTACAGCGCCCAATAGGCCCGGGTTACTTCGAGCAAATGGGTTTGTAATTGACGCCTAAACTCATCGTCGGCGATTCTGGCATCGATCTCGGCCAGGCAAATCAAACTTTGATTGTAGGTTCGGCCTCGACCTCGCATCAGCGGTTGGGTGTATCCGAGCAGGAACCGTGCGGTTCCCTGCGGATTGGGGACGAAGAAGTTGGAATTGGTCTCTTGCCAGCCGATGTTCTGTCGCAAATCGACCTCGCCACCCACTGAATTCCGACGCCTCAGGCCGACTCCACCAGTCCATTGTTGATTGATGTAGCGGGTACCGGTGCCCCCAACGGTCAGCGTGCTGCCGACCGGGTCATTCAAATCGTCCCAGCGCGTTTCCCAGTATCTGGTCCAATCAAACACTGCGTCCGCCTCGGTGATCGCCGTGCGTCGAATCAAGGGTAGTTCGCTGAAAACCTTGATCTGTTGCGAATATTGCAGCGCACGCAGAATGACTTCATCGAGCGTGAGCGTCAGCGGTTGGTCAGACTCTCTGAGCGGCTCGCTTACGAGCGGAACCCACCAACCGCCATTGATCTGCTCGTCGGGTAATTCCGTATCCTTCACGAACTCGCGGTAGAGTTCGGCGGCAGACTGCTGTTCCAATTGTTCCAGTGAGTTCGAATTCTGCTGCGCAGCAACTTGATCGAGTTGGCCAAACAACGAAACGACTCCGATCCCGGCGATTAAACACAGCCGACCAAGTATCGTATTTTTGAAGTCGGTAAAACTCATCGTCATCAACCGTTGCCACCGTAGGGTTAGCGAATCCATTCTGAGTTTTTATCGACCAAGGGCGACGCCGATGCTGATTGGATTAGTTATCGGCAACGGAACTATTGGTCGTGCAGTGACAGTTCACCCGGTGGGGGCAGTCTTTCCGCTCAGTAAAAGTTTGCGGGTTAGCGAAGGCCTACGGTCTGCGTTTTGTCGCGCCCCGAGTCGTGCCAAGCAGGCCCGCTGTCGCATCCTAACTGGACAGCGCCAAGTTGATACCAAAACACCGCAATTCACCGTGTGCCTTCGACCGTACTCGTACTCAATCCGGAAGTTTCCAGAGCGATTTCGAGTAGGAGTACGAGTACCACTTCGCTAAGTACGAGCACGAACGGTGTGAAACTCGTATCGAAGGCGTGTTATTTGCCCGTGTTTTGCATCCAAGCTACCGCAAAGTGGCGCTGTCCAGCTAACCAGCGGCAAAACCAGATCGCGCGATGGGCAGCACAGATCGACAAAGTATCTTTGCCGCCAATCATTCCGAATATCTACCGGTCCGCCAGCCCAAGGTGATTTAGAACTTGACGCCATATTTTTGGGACATTTCGGCCCGGATGCTGTCAGTGGCCGCATCGAGATTTTTCATGATGTCGCGGGCAGCATTATTGATCTCCGCGTTTTGGATCATTTGGTTTGCATTTCGCTCCTGCATCGCGGCACCGATGTTCAGGTTTTGCCGGACCATCGGTGCGTAGCGATATTGAAATTGCCCGCCAACACCAATCCGCTGCCACGGAACGGCCGAAACCTGGGTTCGGCCAACGATCGGAGTACCGGTGGCGTCCTTAATTTGACGTTTCTGTTCCGACGTGTAGACCTGCTCAACAATCTGCTTAAATCCGTCGGACACCGTTTTCCCATACTCAATCATTTGAGGGTCCACATTCCGCGTGGATTGATTGTCAATCTGTTTGGCATAGTTGTTAATCCAAAGCCCATTTTGTTCGACCTTAATTTCGCCGCCTCCTTGCAGTCCGCCCTTGCCCCGAAGGTTGTCGAGGTTTGACGTGATTTGGTTGAAGTACCGCTGCGTTGCCCGGCGGATCTTTGTGGTGTCTTCGGCGGCGGCAAGCGTATCGGATTGCCCTTTGCCAGCACTGTCGCTGTCGACGGCTGGATTCGCATCAGGAGTCGATTCCGGAGCAGCGTGGGCCGAAGCGGCAACCGTTCCGATCGAAGACAGGCTGAGAATTCGCCGAAGCCCGGTTGGCGTCAGTTTACCGCTCAACGTAAATTTGTTTCCGGCAGCGGTGACTTTCCACTGTTCGAATTCGTCCAACATGGCACCGGATGAAACGAGTGCCCGATAAACCAGCGGACGGGCGATAGATTCGAGCGGCTCCACCGACTCTCCAAAGACAATGCTCACGCTACTATCCTGGTCTCCAGTCAAATGGCAAGCCACCGTCACGCCGCGAATACTGGCAAGAATATTGGTCGGGTTGGTATTGAGCTTGGCAAGCAAGGGATTCCGCTGGACGACCGCTTTAATCTCCTCCGATCGGAACACGTTTTTCATATCAATGGCGATACCAATCTCGGCTGTCGTCATCTCGGTAGCAGCGAACTCGGTCAGAAACGGAGAAAGGGTCGGAGATTTCTTGGCCTCCGTCTTCTGCAACCAACGAGTGATGGACTGGCGATTTCGCTGATTGGCAAACGTTAGTTCATTCGCTCCAGTTCTAATCACACTCACATTCGGCAGCCAAAGCACAGATCGACCGGACAATTCGTCGACGACCGCATCTTGTTGCTTGGCGATCTGATCAAAATCTGGCTGCTTGGCAAAGGAAACCGTCGCCATCTCCCAGCTCGGCTCCATGTGTTGAATATCCAATTCAGCGCCGATCACGATCTGGATTGGATCCCAGGGCGAGACGATGGCCCATGAATTGGCCTGCGCAACCAGAGCCTTGACGTTCGCCTGAGTTTCGGCAGACGCCTTCTCCCGGATGGTTTTGGCCTGAACCGAAACCAGGAAATTGGCGCCTTCGGGAACGTTTAGCAAGAGTTTGGTGGTGTCGTCTTGCGCCGTCAACACGTTGCCCCAACAGGCGAATGTCAGTAGCAAAGCAACATAGGTAGATAGGGTCTTGATCATCGCCAGTGATATCCGTTTCTAAAAAAGAGAGACTGATCGTGTTGACAACCAGTCTCCTGAAGATCGTTTATTTCATCTCTCGAGCAGCCAACCTGTGGATCGCACCAGCCGCAAGATCGACATCCAAGGGTTAAACCTCAAAAGTTAATTTTGTACTTCTCGGTCATCTCTTGTCGAATTTTGGCCGTTTCCTCTTCGATCTCCCGAGTGATCTCGGTTGCGTCGTTAAAACCCTTCATCGTGCCCAGGTTGGAGGCCATCCGGGCGTTTCGGGAATCGTTGTAACGCGTGTTGTAATTCCCCGTTACCGAACCACCGCCCCAATATCCGTAGCCGGAGAATTGGACACCACCTCGATAGAGCTGCTGCGACTGATTGGAAGCCCGTTGATAATCCGAGTTGCGAAGTGAGCCGGTAACGTCACGAAAAGCGTTGGCGACGTAGTTGCCGTAATCGACCATTGCCGGGTCGACATTCAGAACTGACAAAGCATCAATCTTCTGAGCAGCTCGATTGAACCATTTTTCGTAGCTCTTAAGCTGTTCAAGATCCCTGTTCCTCAGTATCTCGCATTGATGCTGAACATCGCCAAAATACTGTTTCGTTACGGTTGCCATGTTGGAATCGGCAACCCCCGAGTCCGAGCCAGAGTAGGCGAAGTCGTCAATCAACGGTTGAGAAACCAAACTGGTGAGTTGGCCCAGTCCCGTGCTGGACAGCGGGCCGGTCAAGCGAAGCTGATTTTCGCCTGACGAGATTTCCCACGACTCGAAGTCGTCAATCATGGAACCATGATTCTTAAGTATCGCGAGAAAAATCGCTTTCGCATTGGTAACCATACCCGCCGGCGATTTTTCGAAATCAAATTTGATCGAACCGGTTACTTTATCATTGACAACAACTCCCAAAGTGACGCCCTTGAGCGAAGCAATCGTTGTCGCATAGAGGTCGACGAAAGACTGGTCGATTGAATCCATTTTTTTCAATCCTTCAGTCGCGCGTTCTTTGCTGATCATGCCCTCCACATCCAAAGCGATAATAATGTCCGCATTGGAGTCGGCGAATTCAATCGCCTGCTGCAAGTAGGGCGGGATCCGATTGGTATTGGTCATTGCGTTAGACATCCATCGCGTTGTCATCTGACGACTCGCCGGAGCCATCGTGACAAGAATCTGGTCATCCATCTTTACCAAATACGTATTGTTGGGAAGCACGACTGCGTTTTTTTCACCGATCATTTCAAGATTGCCGCCGATCCGTTTGGAAACATCGTTGAGATCGATCTCGGATGTTGATTGGAAATAGCCAACGTTATACATCGGCGTAAAATGATCCAAATCCATTTGTGATGCGAGCATCACATATCGCATGGAGGGTGGGATCATCATGTTGCCAGCTCGATAAGCCTGAGAGCGACTTGACAGCCAATTCTCTTTTTGGCCGATTTGGCTTTCAAGAATTTCCTTATTACGAACCAACGTAATCGTATTGGCTGACTGGGGTACCCAGCGGGCCGCTTCTTCAAACTGCGCGTGGGAGGTACTGGAAAGAACAAACGTTGCAGCGACAAATAGCACAACGCAAGAACTAATACTCAAACTTTTCATTATTGTTTTCCTGGAATGGATGGACGCTTCGATAGTAAAGCGAAATCAGGTAATTTTCAAGCAAAAATTGCCGAATCCACAAAATGCAGGATTCGCAATTAAACACGACCTCCTGTCTCGGGCCCTATTCTAATTTGCCTGCTGACGTTTCGCTATTACCGGATATTCGTCAAACACTACAAATCTGGACGATCCAGGCGGTCGTAACCCGGACGAACGTCTTCACCCGTTGAGTATTCGACCACCGGGGTCGAATTCAATCGCGGAACCTCGAGTCGGGACGATGCAGGTCGTTTCCATTTAAGGGAATCAAGCAAGAATTTGCCGAAAAGCAGCGATTTGAAGAATTCATGCACATGCAAACCGTCTCCGCCCAAGGCGTGCAACGCGATACTGAAACGAATTCAGAGGTTCTTCAATTACGCTATTTTCCACCCTGCAATTGAAGAATCTGATCGCGCAGTGAATTCGCCTGATTCTCCTGTTCTTGCTTGGCGGCTTGTGCTTGTTCAAGCACGGCCTTGGCAGCAGCGAGTTTCTCGTTCGCTGCTTCGACGGCGGCCAAACGCTCTTCGACGGTTTGTTCGGTCTGGGAGAGCTGACCCTGCAAAGCTGTCAGCTGTTCAATAAAGGCAAGATGCCCCTTCCATTTGTCAACCTCTTGCCTGGCCTGGTCCAGTTCTGCCTGTGCAGCTTGGACTACCTGCGTTTCGGCCTCGACTTGCTTGGTAACCTCAGCCAACTGCGATTCGAGTTGGACAACTTGCGCGACCATCGCTTCCATTGTCTTGCGCTCGTTTGTCAAATTGACGGTCAATTGATCCATCTGGGTTTTCGTGGTTTCCTTTTGCTGGTTCGATTTTTCGACCAGCGACGCGAGTTCGGCAGCTTTCGCGGCCACTCCGTTTTTCTTTGTTTCCAGCAAAGCGATGGTTTGTTTCAATTCACCGTCTTCAGGCAACACCTTGGCGGCCTCGACCGCGCTGGTGTAGGTCTGTTCGAGCAGGGGCTTGGCCGTGTTATTGGTCATCAGCTCCTGCTGCCATTGTGAGTGTTGTGAAGATGTCGATTCGAATTGTTGCTTGGTCGCAGTCAGCTGTTTTTCGGTTTCTGCAACTTTGATCTCCATTTCGGCTTTGGTCTGTTTGGTCGCGGCCAAGTCGGCAGCCAACTGGTCCAGTTGGGTTTTGACTTGCTGCGCCTTGGCGGCCAACGGATCAAACTTTTCCTTCGCGGCGGCGAAAGCACTTTCGGCCGCTGCAATTCGTTCGGCAATGGTCGGCGGATTGGCTGCCAGGTTGCCAACCAAGGCCGCATCGGCAGCATTCCAGACGTTGATCTGACCGGTCCAGTCGGCGGCCAGCATCCGGTTGGTTTCATCACAGTAGGAGACGGCAACTGCGACATCCGGCAGTCCACCAAATTGTTTTTGGACAGCTCCATTCTGGTCCCATAATTTGGCGACCTTGTCTCTCCCCGCGGTCGCGATTCGTCCATCGCGGACGAACTCAATCGCCGTCACTCCGCCTCCATGGGCTCCCCAAGATTTGATTTGGGTGCCTTTGTCCATTTCCCAGGTTCGCACGGTCGTGTCTTCACTGGCGGAAGCCAAAATCTTGCTGTCCGCACGCCAACTAAGACCGTTGATTGCTGCCGTGTGACCCTTCAGAGCATAAATCTCGGATCCGGTCTCCACCTCCCAGACATGCAAGCCGCCGTTGCGATCGCCGGAGGCAAGGAATTTTCCATCCGGGCTGAATTCCATCGCGGTGACCCAGTCGGTGTGTTTTTTCAGCTCAAACCGCGGCTGCTCCTCACCAACGGCAAAGATCTTGACCAGTTTGTTGGGGCCTCCCAAGGCGACCAATTGATGACTGGAACTGATGTCGGCCGCCAGAACTGCATCCAGCTCTTCGCCAACGGTGGCAACTCGATCACCCGTTTTAACATCCCAAATAATGGTTTTACCGAGTTGGCCATCTCGGCCACCGCCAGCCAGCAATAGACTCCCGTTTCGGCTGAACCGCAGCGTGTGGGCGATGCCTTCTTCCATTGGCAAAAGACCTGTCAATTCCAGGGTCTGAGTGTCGTATAGCAGGATCTGCTTCGGAGACGCGATGGCAGCTAAAGGTGCCCAAGGGCTCGTCGCCATCGAAGTCGCCGATGGGCGATCCGTTTTGATGACCGGTTCCAAAGGCATTCGCATTGGGACAGGAACGACTTCCGGCCGTGTCGTGGCAGATTCGCCCAACGCCATATCCAGTTTGGGCTTGGCTTTCCTCGGCTTGCTGCCTGCATTCTCGAGCGCACCAAGATTAATCCAGTCCGCGATCATCTTGATCTCGGGCTCCGGAATCTTGGTACCACTGGGGGGCATCTCCGGGGACTCTTCGTGGGTCACCAGCAAGTACAAGTAACTGTCGCTGGCGGCACCGGGGGAGATGACTTCGCCGCTGCCTCCACCCATCATCAGGGCTGTGTAATTGGTCAGATCCAGATCTGCTTCTTTCTTGTTGCTGCTGTGACAAGACGAGCAGCGCTGCAAGAAAATCGGTTTGACGTGGTCGTCGAAAGTGATTTTAGGGGGTGATTTGGCTTCTTGTGCAGACACGAAATTGGCGGTCAAACATCCGGCCGTGGCGAGCACAATGGACAGAATCAGTGGGCGAGCATTCATAACGATTTTCAAAAATCTTTTTAGAAAAATCTGACTTAGTTTCAAATCCCTGGCGGCCATCCCGACCGGTTGGATCTCGACTCCCGTTTGCAAGCCCCCAACACGGCGAACCGCTGGGCTCACAAAACTCCGTTTTCATCTGGTTGAATCATGTTGCCCTTCGGCAAACACGATGTTGTCTTTTCCTGGCCACGGACGTGTTGCCATGCCAGCTAAGGTTACCGGTGATCGGCCTAGTGATTGAACACAAACTCACGCGAATTCAGGATCGCCCAGAAGACGTCTTCCAGGGCCTGTTGTTTATTTTCGTTCAATGCAATTTCAGCGTGCAAATTCTGACGCTCCTGATCGGTCGGCTTCCGAGCCAGGCAACGATAGTATAATTCGTCGATGATCTCGTCGTGAGTTTTCTGCTCCGCCAATCTTGTCGCAATCAGCTTGCCCTCGATAATCCGGTTATGCACCGTATCCCCGTTGAGCAAATGCAACGCCTGTGACAGGTTCGGATCCATTTTGACTTCACAGGAACAAACGGTTTCACGCTTGGCCCGACCGAACGTCGTCAGAAAATAGTTCGAAGTATTCCCATCGGCGATTTGCACCGCGCGAGCTCCCAATGGGAGCCCGGGAACTTGTTTTTGGTTTCCGTAATCTCCGTGATCACATCCAACAATACCTCAGCGCGAATTCGACGAAGTTTGGCATGAGAAAAATTGGTCTCGTCGGTTTCGTTGGTGGGATTCGTTTTCGTACTCAACTGATAAGTCCGCGAGTTACAAATATCGCGAACAATTTTCTTGAAATCGTAGTTGTATTCCTTGAACTTGCTGCCCAACTCCTCCAGCAACTCCGGATTGACTGCCGGATTGCTGACGCGGACGTCGTCGACCTCGTTGACAATGCCACGGCCGAAAAAGTGTGCCCAGACGATGTTGGCCAGGTTCTTCGCAAAGTAGGGGTTCTCCGGTGAAGCGATCCACTCGGCGACAACTTGCCGCCGATCCTTCCCTTTGACATCGGGTTCAATTCCTCCCAGGAACTTTGGCTGAACCGCTTGCTTGGTCACCAGGTGAGCTACCTCGCCGGCGCCGCGGTTGTAGACGATCGTCTCGCGCGGATCTTCACCCCGCTTACGACCGACCTGGGCAAAGAAAGCGGCAAAGCCGTAATAGTCGTCCATGGTCCAGCGGTCAAACGGGTGGTTGTGACACTGGGAACACTGAATTCGCATGCCCAGAAAAACCTGCGCGACGTTCTCAGCGATTTTTAAATTGTTTTGTTCGTTCTGATAGAAGTTCGTTGCCGGAACCGAAAATGTCCCACCCTGAGAACCGAGAAGTTCCTTCACCATCTCGTTGACCGGAACATTGTCCGCGATTTTCTGCTTCAACCAGTCATAGTACAAGCAGCGTGGCTTTATAGCTGACCTGTTGGGTCGACCGAACCTGCAGCAGTTCGGACCATTTCATCACCCACAGTTCAACAAACTCTTTCCGGTTGAGCAAATCGTCAACCAGTTTTGCCCGTTTGTCAGGATCCGGATCATCCAGGAACGCATGAATGGTCTCGGCGGACGGCACAACGCCGCAAATGTCAATCGAAACCCGGCGAATGAATTCCGCGTCGGTACACAGTTCCGAAGGCTGAATCCGCAGTTTGCGCAGTTTCTCATTGATCAATATATCGACGTAGTTGTTTTCGGGAATCTCTTGCCACGTAAATTCCACGTCTTTGGGCAACACGATGAAATCCGCGCCGACCGTATGCGTATCGAAACGCGCCATCACAAACGCTTCGCCACGATTTTTGGCCGCGACCATTCCCTCTTGGGAAACGACGGCCGCATTGTCGTTGTTGGTCGAAAAATAGGCCAGCGAAGTCACGTCGCGATCGGTGCCGTCGGAATACTTGGCTCGCACGGTCAGTTGCTGCACGGCTTCGGGACCATTCAAGACAGCTGATTTAGGATACAGCTCGATGCCGGTGACCGATGGAATGGGCCCAGCATCAATCACTGCGCCGCTTTCAAGCCAAGTCAACAAGGTTTGGTAGTATTGCGAATCCGGAGAAAACAGTTTGCCGCCGCTGTGAGGTACCTCCCCGGTCGCCTTGGACATCAACAGACAATCATCCGGGACCGCGAGGTTGATCCGGCGCCCGAGCATTTCGCGTGTTAACCGATGATAATCGCCCTGCGGATCGAACCCGTACAGTGAAAGTCGAAAGCCGTCCTTACCGCGGGCCGCACCATGACAGCTACCGGCATTGCAACCGGCTTTTGAAAACACGGGCATCACATCGTTAGTAAAGCTGACCGGAGGACTTGTCTGAGCGTCGGTAACTTTGACAGGCACCTCAACGGAAAAGCCCTCCAGCTCGACTTTGACGACGGTCTCACCGTCCTGACCGGGATGCAAAACCCGCCCCGCCTGCTTCAATAGTTCAGGATTGGCGATTTGCAACTGAATCTGATCCGATACATCGCGGGTAATTCCATTGGCATGAACCAGCTGAGCGACCAGGGATTGCGAATCGCGAACCGAATTCAGCTCAATCGAATCCGGATAAACCACGAGTTTTTCAATGGTCGATGCGGCCGGTGGCGAAGACTCGCTGGCTGCTGCCGCCGGTGCGTTGGCGGTCGCTGCTGCGTCTGCCGCCATCGCTGGCTCAGGCTGCTTGACCTCCGCAGCGACGGTCGTACTTTCCGGGCTGGCGGCGGTGGAAACGGGTTGTTCAGCAACCACGGGAGCCGCAGCAGCCGCCGGTTTCTCTGGCGCGTTCGTTTCCGGAGGTGTTTCCTGAGCGACCAATCCGGTCGACAGGAATGCAGCAGTAACAAACAGTAAAAATTTGCTCAAGCTGGGAATCGTTTTCATAATCAGTTGATTTCAATAAAACTTTAGTTGAAGTCAGACTTCGTATTTTCTTGGATTAAACCAGGCAGTTCATCGTGCCTGGCCGTTGAAGGCCAAGCCAACGTTGCGGGCCTTCGATCAAACTTGACCAGACAAATCAATTGTCAACTTTGGCGGCGGTCGAAGCCGGTTTCGTGGTGGTGTCGATCGGTGGTGGTTTGGGTTTGTTGATCTGCAAAACTGCGTTTCCAACGCGGCCCACAATCGGTTCATCGTTTTGCACGATGGTCACCTGGCAAAACAACGAAGCGTGTTTACCGATCGGGCTTTTGTCGGTGGTCACGACATCGAACTTCAGTTCGGTCGTGTCCTTCGTAAATTTCAGCGGAGTATTGATCGTGATATTGGCGGGGATACCCAGAATTTCTGCGGTCGCTTCTCCCTCAAACGGGGTCAGCACTTCGACCTTGGCATACAACTGGGTCTTTTCGCCAATCGTACAGCTGGATCTTTCAAACTCCATTTTCACAAACGGTTCCGCAATTTCCAACTCGGCCATTTGGGTCGATGTCCAAGCCGCATTGGCAGTGCCGATGACGTACATCGGCCACTTACCCAACTGTGCGCTGGCATTGGCATTGAGCGGGTAATTGATCTCCGTTTGCCCTTGCGGCAACGTAATTTGATAGGTGGTTCCCACACCGGGTGGTCGGAATGGAAACTGGAGATTAATCGGCCCGTCGAACCCCTCATCACGGTGGGCAACGACCTTCAACTGAATCGAGCCGTCTCGGACCATTGGAACTTTGGGCTGGACGAGATCGATCTTGAACGGCAATGGTTCAATCACCGCAGCCGCCAGTTGCTTGACGGTGTGGGAGTAATAAACGGCGTTGTTCGGTTGTCCCAGCACGAAATCAGCTTGATTCTCGAAACCGCCGGTAATCTTCAGATTCTCATCAAGATGCCGCCCTCGGAAGTCAACCAGTTTCCCGCCAATTGGCGCATCGGCAGAAGCCTCGAAGACAACCGGCATCAAATTCAAATTACTTCGCATTGGAGGCGCCACCATCGTGATGCCCGGGGGGAGGCCATCCCCCATCAACATCAAATCGCCACCAAAATCCCTCCGCACCGCACTCACGAGAACGGCGAACCGGCTCCCTTGAGGAACGGCGATCGTCTGTCGTTGCTGTGAGTAGCGGTCGACCCGGTTAATCCCCAGTGTCAACTCAGGGGCTGCGGGAGAAAACTCCAGACGATAAACGAAATCAGGCTGGCCTCTGCCAAGGTGGTCCTTGACGCGAATGAAATAATCACCGTCGGCGGGTGCTTGAAACCGGATGTAGCTGTCGGGCGAGCCACGTCGTCGTTGCCGACGACCGATTTTTTGTCGGCGCTGTAGATGTTGACGACGGGATCAAGCCCCGAACCGACGCGGCGGGCAAAACAGTTAATGTGCCAAACCTGCCCCTGCTTCGAATGAAACTTAAAGAAGTCAACGTCGTCTTCGGTTTCGATGATTCCATTGATTGCTCTGGGTAGTTCAATCGCCGGTGTTTCGACCCAGGTATTGTTAGGTTCGGTTTCGAGCACGTTTTCCAACGCCGACAACCGGAACGGCAACGGCGACGGCGAAATCCCCTGCTCATCTTCGAAAAACAGTCCATCGCGGAAACCTTCCTCGGCGGGCAATTGAACCTCTTTGGTCACCGTGCGAACCGCACCTTCCGGCCCCCGGATGGCATCGATGAAATTCAGGGTCACTTTCTCGCCGGGCTTGCCCCCCGCGGGATAAACACCCACTGGCCGTGGGAAATCGCCGACGTGCAAGCGATAGCGGCAGTTACCGTTCCCTTGGAACGCGGACTCCCGCACGGTCACGAAGTACTCACCATCTTCCGGGAGCACGACCGAGAAAAAACTATCCTGTTTCGTCAACGGCGTATCATCGGAGACAGCAACCTCGAACCGGTTTTTGTCGAGCAAGGCAATGGCCGGATCAAACATGAAGCCCAGACGAATGGCCTCGATCTCAACAGACAGTCGCTGGCCTTTTTTTCCTTCGATCCGAAAGTAATCAATGTCTTCATTCGTGACCACGCCCGTAACGGTCCGATTCCATTCCACCAGCTGAGCTTCCCCAATGGAACTGTTGGGTTCGACTTCTTCGACTTCCGTAAATTGACCGACAAAAAACGATCGAAAATCCGAAATTCCGGCTCGAGTTCTCACCTGGGCAATGTGTTCGCCCAATCGACAATCAGGTTCGACCACGAGCGTGACATCGATATTGTTGGCGTCGACGGGCTTGATTTCTTTAACCGTCACGCCTGGATAATACAGGAAAACCTCCTCGGCCTGCGTCAGTCGCTCGCCAGAGAACCGCAGCGTATGCTCTCCCCGCGCTCAACACCGCGGGGCAGAATCACGTTTAACCGCGGTGAATTAGGAATCGCCGGCAGGATCGGGGCAGCCCAACAACTGGAACTCGAACCGACTGAGCCGATCGAAGCGCAGGCAGATCGCAACCAACGCCAGCGCAGCCGCTGGCAAAATCCTTTGAAGCATTAAGCGTTTCATTTTGAACCTGTGTTAACGTGCGGGAAGTGGAACCACAGTTCAAGCGAAATAAATGACCTTGGCTACTAAGCCAACAGATCCTGACGGACTTTTCCACCGTCAACGATTTCGATTGGACGGGCGCCAGGAGCCATCAACTCCTTGTCCGCCGTGATCCCCAGACATTTGTAGATCGTGGTCGCCCAGTCTTCGACTGTCAGCGGATTGTCTTCCGGTTCGCTGGCTGTCGCATTCGAACTACCGTAAACCTGTCCGCGTTTGATACCGCCGCCAGCCATCAGCGTGCTGAAGACTTTCGGCCAGTGATCGCGACCCGAGGTGCCGTTGATTTTGGGCGTTCGACCGAATTCGGACGTCACGACGACCATCGTCGAATCCAGCAACCCGCGGTTATCGAGGTCTCGAATCAACGCCGCATAGGCCTGATCAAGTGCCGGAACCTGGGCTTCATGTTGCGGTCGATGTTGTCGTGATGATCCCAACCGCCGTAGGTCATCGTGACAAACCGGACGCCGGCCTCCACCAGACGACGGGCCAACAACATCCGGGCTCCAGCCGTATTACGACCGTACTCGTCGCGAAGTTTCGGATCTTCTTTTTCGAGGTCAAATGCTTCGCGGGCTTGCTGGGAACTGATCAGACTGTAGGCGCGATTGTAGAAAGTATCGACCGCATCGAGCGAATCCGATTTTTCTTTCTCGCGGAAATGGTCGTTGACGACATCCAACATTTTGCGACGTCGCTCAAACCGAGGCGCAGTCGACGCCACCAGGAAGCTGCAGATCCCGGACACGAAAACCGTTTTGAGCCGGATCGGCGCCAAGACTGAAACCGGCATACGACGAACTCAAATAGCCCGTTCCAGCAAACTCATTCGGCTGATTCGGGATCAGCACGTAGGGAGGCAAGTTGTTGCGCGGGCCAAATTCATGTGAAACCACGCTGCCCATACTCGGATAACGACAACGCTGGACTGGGTCGGTAACCCGTGAACATGTTGTGAGTGCCACGCTCGTGGGCGGCTTCACCGTGCGTCATCGAACGGATGATTGAAATCTTGTCGGCGACCTTGGCCGTGTTGGCAAACAACTGTCCGAGGCGGACCCCGGGAATACTTGTTTCAACCGAACCCAGTGGCCCACGGTACTCCAGCGGAGCGTATGGCTTAGGATCGAACGATTCCTGTTGCGCCATTCCACCGGGAGAAAGACAAAGATCACCGATTTTGCGGTGCCTTCTTTGCTTTCGTAGTGTTTCTGGTCGGCCCGAGCCTGCTTTAGCTTGAAAAAATCCGTTAGCGTCAAACCAATGCCACCGATGGCTCCGACTGTGAGCAGATTACGACGGCTGAGAACATGATCGCGGCACTTCATCTGGGTCTCCATGGAAGTGAGAAACTGTTTTCGATTATTGTGCGGAAATAAAAACGAAACTTCTAGTCGTCTAAGATGAACGAGCAGGCTCAGTTAACGACTCTCATTGCACTCATCACACAAATTTCAGGAAAAAACTATCAAATGGCGCTGAATTCTCTATTATGCTGCCAGCTATGGTCGTTTAAAGGCGATTAAGCCTGGAACGATAAATTTTCATAGAAAACCACATTTTGGCAGCGGCAAACCGCTCGTTTTCTTGTTAGGATTTTCGCTATCCCGGCCTATCCGGACCCAGTCTTACTTCTTTGAAACCGCAACTTCCGGATAGGCTCTTTTTCAATTTTCTTGACGTGGTCGTTTCTGGTCGCGATACAGCATCCAATACACGACCGGAATCACGATCAGCGTAAACAAGGTCGACGTCAGGATGCCGAAAATAATTGCCCAGGCCAGTCCGGAAAAAACCGGATCGAGCGTGATTACCCAGTTGCCCAGCAGCGTCGTTCCCGCGGTCAACAAAATCGGACGGGTACGAACCGCAACACTGCGAACGATCGACTCTTCCAGCGACAGCCCTTCCGCCAGACCGTAGTGAATGAAGTCGACCAGCACGACGGAGTTGCGAACCACGATGCCCGCCAGCGCAATCATCCCGATCATCGCCGTCGCAGTAAAGAAAACCGGATTGGCATAACCGCCAATCAATTCCGCGCGATTCAAATTCAAGAATCCAAAAACCGGGCATGATTCCGATCAGCGTCAACGGAATCGCCAGCATGATCACGATCGGCAGCAGCCGCGATCCTGTTTGAAACATCAGCAGCATGAAAATCGCAAACAATGCGGCCGCAAACGCGATCCCCAGATCGCGAAAGACATCGAGTGTGATTTTCCATTCTCCTTCGCCGTTCCATTTCACGGTGTAACCGTCAGGAAGTCTCCAGGCAACGCCGCCTCCCGGTGATAGCCAGGTTCGCTCGGCGGTTTTACGCGGCAGGACATTGTCGACGCCCACGGTTTTGCGTCGGCCGATCAAGTTCCATGTCCAGGATCGCATCGGCCGGTGGACGACCGGCGACTTCGCCAAACACGTACATCACGCGGTTGCAGATTTTTTCGATAGATCGTTTTGTCTTCGGTCACCTGTCGACAAACTTGCCGAGCCCACCCAGCTGCACCAGGTTCCCCGATTCTCCCTGCACGTAGATCTCTTCCAGATCGTCGATCGCAGATCGGTTGTCACGAGGCAGCCGCAACACGATTGGCAACGGTGCGACTTCATGGCGGTTCCGCATGACGGCGGAACGGTCGCCACCAAGCGCCATCTGCAAGGTCCGCGTAATCTCCTCGGTCGAGATCCCCGACAAAGCGGCTTTGGGTTTGTCGGTTTCAAAAATCCAGCGGACTTGATCTGACTCGGTGCTTAAATCAACGTCGACGATCCCGGTTCTTTTGCCATCCGGTCACGCACGATTTCTGCCGCAGCGATCAAATCGGCGTAGTCACGATCGGCAGGCCCGTAGACTTCCGCCGTAATGGTCGCCAGCACCGGCGGTCCCGGCGGAACCTCCACAACTTTGATCTCTGCTCCCCAGCGCCGACCGATTTCGGTCAACTGATCTCGCAATCCTCAAGACGATTTCATGCGACTGTTGCTGACGCTTTTCTTTGGCCGCCAGATTGACACGAATGTCCGATTGAAACGGACGTTTCGCGGAGAAAATAATGACGAACCATCCCGTTGAAATCCATCGGCGAGGGCTTGCCAGTGAAGATTTCAAAATCGCGAACCTCGGCAACGCCCGACAGAAATTCGGCCATCTCGCGTGCCACGTTATCGGTTTGATCCAGCGTCGAAGCTTCCGGCATGTCGACGATCACCTGAAATTCGTTCTTGTTGTCATACGGCAACATCTTTAGCGGTACCAACCGCAACGCAGGCAGAAACATCGCCCCGGCAAGCAGCACCACCACCAGTCCCAAAGCCGCCAACGATAACGCAGGACTTCGCAAAATCGGTCGCAGCGATTCGGCTACTCAAGCGGTACAGCAAACCTGCGAGTCGGATCGAATTCCGCTTCGTGCTCGCCGCCCGAATGCAAATGCCGCATCGCCACCATCGCCATCCAGGGCGTGACCAGAAACGCGACGACCGTCGAGACCGTCACGGTCAACGGCACGTTCAGGGCCATCGGACCCATGTAGGGCCCCATCATGCCCGTGATAAACGAGAGCGGCAGGAAGCTGGCAATGATGGCCAGCGTCGACATGATTAACGCCGGACGCACCTCCTGAATGGCGGCCAGGACACTGCGACGGGCTGAGGAAACTCTCATCGAAAAATAGCGCGCGATGTTTTCCACGTCCGTGATCGGATCATCGACCAGCAAGCCGAGGGCCAGAATCAAGGCAAACATGGTGACGCGATTGATCGTGTAACCGAACATCAGGTTCACGGCCAGGGTCAAGCTGTAACAAACCGGAATCGCCAAAGCCACCACGAACGCCGCCCGCCAGCCGATCGTCAGCCCGATCAAGCCGACGACCGTGATGATCGCGATCACCAAGCCTTCCACCAGTTCGTTGACCTTGTCGTTCGCCGTCTCGCCGTAGTCCCGGGTGATGCGGAAGTGGACACCATCAGGCAACATCGTTTTGGACAACTGCTCCAGTTTTTCATCGACCTCACGGGCGACCCTGACGGCGTTGCTGCCCTTGCGTTTGGCGACCGCGAGATGCACCGCCGGGTAAAACTCGGGAACCTTGGTCACATCGTCGCGGCGCGGGTCGGCCGGCCCAAACCCAATCCAGCTGTAGCCCGTCGGTTCGGCCGGTCCGTCAATCACCTCGGCAATGTCTTTGAGATAGACGGGGCGATCATCAACGACCTGGACGACCAGATTTTCCAACTCACGAACGTCCTGAAAGATCGTCCCCGCTTCGACCACGAAAGAGCGATTTTGCTGTTCAAAACTCCCTGCCCGCTGCTGCAGATTGTTTTGCTGCAGCGCCCGTGCGACCTGCAACGGCGAAGTACTGCGGGAGGCCATCTGCTGCGGATTCAACTCAACCCGGATCTCACGGGGCCGCCCCCCAACCACCCACACACGATTGGTATCCGGGATCGACTGCAATCTCGTTTTGCAACTCCTGGGCGATCCGATGAAGCTCATGATCACCATAGCGCTGCACACGATCGGTCCAAAGCGTCGCAATCACGATGGGAACGTCATCAATCTCAATCGGTTTGACGATCCAGTGCGTGACGAATGGGGGAATCAGGTCGAGGTTCGAGTTGACTTTGTTGTAAAGCTTGACCAGCGAGTCTTCCCGGTCTTCGCCAACGTAAAATCGAACCGTCACGACCGAACGGCCACTTTGCGACATTGAGTAAACGTATTCCACTCCGTCGATTTGATACAGCAATTTTTCGAGCGGTTGGGTCACCTGACGCTCGATTTCCCCCGCCGAAAGCCCGGGAGCCTCGATCATCAAATCCGCCATGGGAACGATGATCTGCGGCTCTTCCTCCCGCGGCGTCAACATCAGCGCCGTGCCGCCGATTGCCAACGAGATCACGGTGAACAAAATCGCGACATCGCCACGTAGAAACGCCGAAACGACGCGCGTCAAAAAGGGCAGGGACTCGGTGTCCTGTGGTTCGTCAGCCGACCTAAGCGGCGATGCTGGATTCGTTTCGCTCACTGTCCCGCTCCAGCATCCGTCGTTCCAGGATCCAGATCGGAATTGGCCGCTGTCGAATCCGTGTCCGAGCCAGCATGAGGATATAACACCACCCGGTCGCCGGCCGCGACACCACTGAGCACCTCGATTCGATCCCGGCATCCCCAGTCGACCGGTTTTGATCAGCCGCCGCTGAATCGAACCATCGTCCTGGACAACATCCACAAACTCCAACTGCCCGATGCGGATGATGGCATCGGTGGACAGACAAAGGTGGCGACGCGAACCAGCCGGAATTTCCAGCCGTCCGAACATTCCCTGATAAAGATTGTCGTTGGGCGGCAGACTGGCTTTGACCAGAAACGAACGGCTGACCGCGTCGGCCTGCGGCACAATTTCGTCGATCGTGGCGGTAAACTGTTGCCCAATCGAATCGATTTTGACATTCAGCTTTTGTCCGACCTTTAATTTTACCGCCAACTGTTCAAGGACGGGCGTTTCCAGCCTGAGGGATTGAGAATCATAAAGTGCCAAAATCGGTTTGCCAGGTTGAGCCGTGTCGCCCGGTTCTGCCGTCCGATCGACAATCCGTCCCGATTTGGTTGCATAAATCGTGGAGTAGGAAAGCAGCACCTCTGCCTCGTTGGCCGCCTGCTGGGCCTGGCGTTCATTCGCCTCGGCGACCTTCAATCGGCGCTGCGATTCATCAAACTCCCGTTGCGAAACCGCTTTGGCATCCAACAGGCGACTGGTTCGCTGAAAATCAGATTCCGCTTCGGACGTTGCCGCCTCGGCGGCCGACAATGCTTCCTTGGCCTGATTCAGCCGGGCATTCAGCTCTTGCGTATTGAGCGTCACGAGTAAGTCACCTTCGTTAACGAAATCTCCTGCCGAAACATGGATCTGCTCAATCGTCGCCATGATCTTCGTTGAGATCTCGCTGCGGCTGGCAGCTTTCAAGGTTCCAACGGCTTCTTCGATGTAATCCTTGACGACTTCATGAACCTCATCGGTCGGCTCGTCCGCCAACATTCGGACAGCCGGTCGAGTTTCTCCCGGCTGGATTTTCTCAATAAAAATCCCGGAGATCCAAGCGATCACCAAGGCCAGCCCTGCCAACCCCAAGACAACCGGAAGCATCTTGAGAAGGCTACGCAACCACGCGACGACGGTTCGAGTCTTATTGTTCATGTTGCCAATCGCTTTTGCGTATAACCGAAACGAATTTACCGAGCCCATATTACGAAACAGTGATGGCGATCAGTAACCCCCACCTCACTCGTTTGAATGCATCCCTTATGCCGAAACCAATATCCGCCGGTACTTTTGACGCTCGCCAGACCTGGAGCGAATGAGCCACTATCGGCAGCGCGTTCCCTTGCTTTCGGCCAACGTGCGGAGCCGCACACCGGACGTGCGATAGCCGGCCGACGGAACGACGACAAAATAACGGCCGCTACTTTGCTGATCTAGTTTTTGCTCAGCTTGGCGAAATTAGCATTTGCTGAAGCGCCAAGCACGTTTTCCAATTCCGAGTCGTACAGGACATCCCCAATTTGGATTCGAAAAAGCCGTTATTGAGCTTGGTCCGGGAATAACCGTTGGGTAAGTGCAAGTAGAGCGAGGATTTTACCAAGCGGAACTGATCATCCGATCCAGTCAGATGTTCTAACTTCGAGATGAGCGCCGACGCTGGCTTTCGCTCCAAAAACGTAACGTGCAGTTGTTTGGGATCGATGACGGAATCGTGTCGCCACGGATTGTTCTCGATCATTTGAATAAACTGTTTTGAGCTTCTTACGATTACCGGAACCTCCAGCCCAAAACGAGATTGAAGAGTCGCCTGAATCTCCGTCACCAATTCTAAGCTCGAACGACCATTCGGTTCGAAAACCAGGTTGCCGCTCTGGATATACGTGCGAATGTTGTTGAGCCCCGAAGCTTCCAACGCCTCGCACAATGCTGCCATTTTGACTTTGTTTTTGCCGCCGACGTTGACGCCTCGGAGCATGGCGACCATGGACTGCAGCATGTTTGGGCCTGAGTTGTTTGGGAAAATTCCAACGAAAGCGTATTAAGGAAACACGCAACCATCCCAGGTGATGCTAATCGATCCGAGTACCGCTGGCCAATTCGACTGGGCCAGCAGGCTGCGGAACAGCCACGATCGGCATCGAATCGCTCGTGATTCCCGAAGTCACGCCTTTCAACCACGACGCCACCGGCATCAACGACGCCACGGGCGTCGGTCAAGCGAAGACCATCGGCAAGGTGAGGGCAAGCACCGGGTCGGACGCCCTAACCGGATGAGTTCCGGGTAGATTCCACCACAAATTCCGAGCCCGATCCCGCTGGAGCTGTATCCCCTGGGGCCACCGCAGGATCAGAATAGCCGTCATGGCCGGGGAAAGTTTGATGATCGAGCCGCCAGATTGAATCGGCGAGTAGGTGCAAAGGCGTCAAAAGGAATTACAATCGAGGATTGGAATCAATTTCTGGAGAATCCCTATGCCTGCGGTTATCGCTTGTCCAAAATGCAAAACGAAGTATCAACTTCCCGACTCTCTGCTGGGCAAGCCGATTAAATGCAAATCGTGCGGTGCAGCGTTTCAGACCAAGGCCCCGGCGACCCCAGCCAAGGCCACCGCTCCGCAACCAAAAACGCCTTCGGGACCGGCTCAGCCTTCGGCGTCCGAATTGTCGCGGTTTGGGCTCGATGGCCCGCTGCGGCGGCAACCGGATGTCTTCGCCGGCGCGGCCCCGATGCCTCGCAAGGGTCCCGATATGCTGGGAAACCTCGCGGCGGATCCGGGATTTGCCAATGTTGGCTACGAAAAAGAAGTCGAAGAAGAATCAAAAACGCCGGATGACCTGGCAGAAATCCTGCAAAATCCGTATCTCGCCCCGTCGGCCGGAGGTTCAAAATCCGCGAAGGCCAAGCAGCAGTATGGCGCAGGAGATCCGAATTACACCTATTCCGCGGTCAAGCTATTTGTGATCCTGATGATGATCGGAGTGGCCCTGGAATCGGCTACCTGGATTGGCATGTCAACCATCGGAACGCTCTACGTGCATTCGGGTGCAGCGGTCGAGGCGCTGGAACAGCAGCCTCTGGATGACGAAGCAACCGAAGACGAGCTCACCGCGCAAGAGCAGGAATTGCTAACCCAGGTACTTTATTTCGTTGGCATGGTCTTGATCCTGCTGGCAGTCGCACTTGCCATTCAGCTGTTCACGGCCGTTATGCTTTGGATTTTCATGTACAAAGCGAACTGTAACGTGCGAGCACTGGGCGCGACCGAACTGGCCATTTCGCCCGGATGGAGTATCGGCTGGTGGTTCATCCCGTTCATGAACTTGTGGAAACCGGTTCAGTCCATGAGCGAGATTTACCGTGCCAGCATGCCGCCCAAAAATACTGCCTGGAAGAAACTGCCCGAGCCTGGCAAGGTCGGGCTTTGGTGGGTCTGCTACATCCTCGCCAACGTTGCCTCGGGATTCCAGAATCGTGTCGAAAATCCGATTCTGATCGAGGTTTGCAACTGGGGTGGAACCGTCCTGCACGTGGTTGCCGGCATCCTGCTGGTCCTGCTGGCGTTGGATATTTCTCGCAAACAGGAAGAGCACGCCGCCGCCAAGTTCGGTCGGTGATCTTGTTCAGCTTTCGACAGCCTCTAGCCAACCTGCTCAGCGTACATCTCGTCATTGAAACCGACGATCAGCTTTTTACCGACCTTCAAGGTTGGCGCCCGGAGGTTACCCGTTGGACCGAGCACCAGCTTCAACAGTTCCTCCTCAGACGGTTGATCTTTTTTTAGGTCAACATGCACGACCTTTTTGCCTTTCGCTGCGTACAAGTGGTTCGACTCGCCAAGCAGCTTTAAGGCTTCCGGCTTCGCGTAGGTATCTTTCTTCGCGTTGATTTCGGTTTTCGGCTCAATTCCGGCTGTCGCAAGAAACTCCTGCGTTTTACCACATGTCTTTCAGCCGGGCCGGTGATAACTCCAATCGACTTTCGCCATAACATACGACCTTTCAATTATTTTGTAGTTTTCCAGGGAACCAGCGAAACCGTTATCCGGCAATCGGGTTCACTGATCAAGCTAATTTTTTGACTTTCCATCGCACGAGCAACTCTTTTTTTATCCGGCATGGCATTGTTCCATTACGGAGAGATTTTTGCTGTTTGGATGAATCTCGGTTCCTGAAATTTATTGATCAAAAAACCTGAATTCTGGCATTTTCTCAATTCTATTTTTTTTGATTGACAGTCTCGGCACCGCGTAGCTCCAATAGGAAACTCAAATAAACTCTTTCGTTGAAACCAAGTATTCACCATTACCTCGGAGACCAAATCGAATGACCAAAACCAGACTATTCCTCGGCCTTGCCCTGGCCCTTTGCTTCGCGACAGTCGGCACCGCCCAGGACGAAGCCAAAGGCAAAGCCAAAGGCAAAGAGCGAGCGCTGAAGACCACGACGACGCAAATGATGAAAGCGTTTGAAGCAGCCGAGTTGACAGACGAACAAAAAAAGAAAGCGGCTGCGATTGTTGAAAAGCATATCAATGCGGTGATCGCGGCTCGTCAAGCCGTTTCCGAATTGCTGACCAAAGACCAGCAGAAGGCCAAACAAGCCGCAACCAAGAAAGCCAAAGAAGATGGCTTGAAAGGTGCCGAAGCAACCGCCGCGGTTAACAAAGCGCTCGGTTTGTCCGAAGCCGACATGGCCAAATACAAAGAAGCCATGAAAAAGCCTCAGGAAGTCACGGCCAAAATCAAGGCAGCCATCACCGAGTTGCTGACCGACGATCAAAAAGCTGCTTTGCCAAAACCAAAAGGCAAAAAAGGCGCTGCCAAAGGAAAAGGCAAGAAGAAAAAGGGCGACGGCGGCGACGACAAACTCCAAACCGTTTCCCTCAAACTGCCGAACATGACTTGAGGTGGTTGTGCGCGTTCCGTGAAGAACGCTTTGACCAAAGTCGACGGCATCGTCGAAATCGTTACCAACCCTTCCGACAACACTTGCAGCTTCAAAGCTCCCGCCAGCCTGGATGTAAAAGCCAAACTGGATGAAATTGCAGAAGCCGGTAACAAGCACATCGCCGATTGGGCTTTGGACAAAGATTAATCAAATCCACTGAACCACGACAAACCAGTCGATCTCAGCCCGTTGGTGAATCTCGCCAACGGGTTTTTTGCTGCGCCGTTCACGCCGAAGTGGCAACCCGCCGGCTACCCAAGTAGGCCGGCAACAAGCAAACGCCTCACACCGGGAAACCGCCCCACCTCGACCAACCGTCCTTCAAGTACCCACGTAGCCTCAACAACGTTTGCGCAGTTCCGGCATCCGGCTACCAAGTAGGCCGGCAACAAGCAAACACCTCACACCGGGAAACCGCCCCACCTCGACCAACCGTCCTTCAAGTATCCACGTAGCCTCAACAACGTTTGCGCAGTTCCGGCATCCGGCTACCAAGTAGGCCGGCAACAAGCAAACACCTCACATCGGGAAACCGCCCCACCTCGACCAACCGTCCTTCAAGTACCCACGTAGCCTCACCAACGTTTGCGCAGTTCCGGCATCCGGCTACCAAGTAGGCCGGCAACAAGCAAACACCTCACATCGGGAAACCGCCCCACCTCGACCAACCGTCCTTCAAGTACCCACGTAGCCTCACCAACGTTTGCGCAGTTCCGGCATCCGGCTACCAAGTAGGCCGGCAACAAGCAAACACCTCACATCGGGAAACCGCCCCACCTCGACCAACCGTCCTCAAGTATCCACGTAGCCTCACAACGTTTGCGCAGTTCCGGCATCCGGCTACCAAGTAGGCCGGCAACAAGCAAACACCTCACATCGGGAAACCGCCCCACCTCGACCAACCGTCCTTCAAGTACCCACGTAGCCTCACCAACGTTTGCGCAGTTCCGGCATCCGGCTACCAAGTAGGCCGGCAACAAGCAAACACCTCACATCGGGAAACCGCCCCACCTCGACCAACCGTCCTTCAAGTATCCACGTAGCCTCAACAACGTTTGCGCAGTTCCGGCATCCGGCTACCAAGTAGGCCGGCAACAAGCAAACACCTCACATCGGGAAACCGCCCCACCTCAACCAACCGTCCCTCAAGTATCCACGTAGCCTCAACAACGTTTGCGCAGTTCCGGCATTCGGCTACCAAAAACCTCACCGAACATCTTTCCAAAGCCCTGCACTATCGTAGCCATCCCGAATCCGCCACTCCCGCAAAATCGCCAACAACTCCTGCTGTTTTTCCGCGTGCCCGGGATGATTCCAAAGATTGTTGACCTCGTCGGGATCGGCCTTCAAATCAAACAACTGGCCGCACGTCTCTTCCAGAAAATGAACAAGCTTCCAATCGCGGGTCCGGACCATCGTGACGAAATCAGTGTCCGTCAACGTTCCGTCTCGCGCCTGCTCGGCAAATACCGCCTGACGAAAACACGTGGCTTGATCGTCCGCGTTTTCCAGCACCGGTAATAGCGACTTGGCAGCCATCGGATAGTCCACTTTGGCACCGGCCAATTCCAAAATTGTCGGACCCAAATCAAATTGCTGGCAAAGACCGGAGATGCGCCGGCCGCCTTCAAATCGTCCCGGAGCCCAGACGATCACGGGCATCCGGGTGATCAGGTCATACATGGTCCACTTCTGGCTATGCCCGTGATCGGTCAAGCAGTCACCGTGATCGGACGTAAAAATCACGATCGAGTTTTCCGCATAGCCCGTTTCTTCCAGCGCCGTCAGAATCTCACCGATCTTCTCGTCGATCATCGTCACGTTGGCGAGATAGTAAGCTCGCTGTCGATGCCGCTGCTGCTCAGTCGGCGACAACAAAAAATGAACCGAATCATGGTCCACTTGGTGATTGTGGACCCGCATGGACTGAAAGGGGGGCGGTTGATGATCCAGCTCTTCCTGCGTTACCGGCAACAGATTCAGATCCGGCTTGGCCAAGTAAGACTCCGCATACCTGGGAATTGGGTCATACGGCGGATGGGGCCCCGGGAAACCAATCTCCAAAAACAACGGCTCCGTTCTGGGATAATTGCGAATCCACCAGGTTGCCAAATCGCCGACAAACACATCGGGATGCATGTCCTCATCGAGCAGCCAATCGAAAGCCCCCAAGCTCTCCTTGTAATCCGCCCGTTGCCGATAAAGTTCGCGTTGCTGTTTGACCAGCCCGCGGGCCCGTAACGCTTTGTCCCATTCGTCAAAAAACCAACGGGCTTCCAGGTAACGGTCTTTGTTTTCAACCACATAACGCTGGTCAAAACCCATTTGCGTCTGGTGTGGCCAGGTATGCATCTTGCCGACGTTGACCGTGTGATAGCCAGCGCGCTGAAGATCGGTCGTCCAACCCCGCGTCCAACGGTCCGCATTTCGCAGGATCCCGGTCGTGTGCGGGTAATGACCGGTAAACAGACTGGCCCGGGCAGGTGCGCACGATGCCGCCGTGATGAAACACTGGTCGAACAAAACGCCCTCGTTCACCAAACGGTCCAGATTCGGCGTGTCCATGTACTCGTAGCCAGCGGCTCGAATCGTATCGAATCGCTGTTGATCGGTAATGATGAAGATGATGTTGGGGGGCATGGGCATGGGTTTTCGGTTTTGGGTTTTCGGTTTTGGGAGTTCAGGTTTCGGCGATCACGCGTTGTAGGCTGACCATCCCAGGTCGCCGTATTTCAATCGTCGTTGTTTGTCGGCCTTCTAACGGGCATGCCCCATTCGGATTTTTTAATTACGGCAGGGGCACGTTGAATACGCTTGCAAACACCAGCTCGGTTCCCAGGCCGACCAGCAACGCCAATTGGATGATCCCGATTAAATGACTTCGTTGCCATCGGTCAATCGTCGCGCCGATCGAAAACACCAGAACCGTCGTGGCGATCGCGTAGGGGATCTCCAGTTGCAGCAGCAACACGTAAACGCACAACAGTCCCAAACAAATCAAGCCTGTTCGATTGAAGACAGGGGGTTGGCTTGGGGAAACTTCCGCTTGATGAAGGGCTGGTGTTTTCTGATTCTCGATCAGCACCGCGATCAACAGCCCGATCACGATCGCGATCAGCCAAGCGGGAAAATTCGGCAATTTTGCGTCCGCTTTCACCGCCAGTTTCTCGAATGCTCCCACTCGTTGCTGCAAATGCTCGGCCAACTCGGGCCCGCTCCGAAACGTCGGCGGCAGAGAGAGTTTTTCCAGCTCGGACCGGACCACGGGATCGTGCATGGTCGACCGCAGAGCTTCGGCCAGCCGACTGATGATTTCAGCCGGCGTATTTTTTGGCGCCCAGAAATAATAAGCATTGCTGGCAGTGGTTGTTAATCCTTGTTCGCGGGATGTGGCCACGTCCGCGATCGCTGGGTGGCGTTGCGTCCCGAAATTCGCGATCGCTTTAATGTTTTGGTCGGGAGGAACATCGTCTCCATTTCGAAATGCGATGTACTCGGCCAACGAGAAGATACCGGCCTCCAATTTATTTCCCAACAAGTAGGAATACCTCCGCGACCCATCGGCCGAGATAAAATTAAAATCGGCGCCTGGATATTCGGCCAGCAGCTGTTTGCAAATAAAATAGGCGGGAGAACCCTGGTTAGCGCCAATTCGGATCTTGTTGGGTTCTTGCTGAGCCGCCTTTAGCAATTCAGGCAGACTCTGGTACGGCGAATCGGCTCGCACGATCAGCAGCAGCACGATTTCCCCCGTCTGGGCGATCGGCTGAAAAGCCTCCACACCAAACGGAACGGTACCGGCCAGCTTCGTCGCGATCACGCCTTCATGGTGGCATAAAATTCGATAACCGTCAGGACGCGAGTTTTTGACGTAGCGACTGCCAATCGTCGCCGAACCTCCCGGCTGATTCATGATCACCACCGGAACGTTCAGCAGGTTGTTTTCAACGAGAGATTTCTGAATGATTCGGGCAAACGTATCGGTCCCCCCGCCCGCCAGATACGGGACGACAATCTGAATTGGCTGGCTGGGAAATCCGTCTTGCCGATTCTGATCAAAGGCCCCGTAGACTTTCCATCCAATCAGGAACACGATCGCAATGTTGACAATGGCTTTCAGCATAACGCTTAATGTAAGCCATGCGGAATCGGCAACCCAGCGGGCTGATCGCAACCATCGTCATTTTCCCGGCTGCGTTAACGCGGCCACGATTGCAGCCTCGCCAACGATCGGCGCCTGGCAACTGAAATTCTCACAAACAAACAACGTCGGCTGGCCATCGACGGACGATTTTCCCGCGAGTGCCTCGGACAAGGCTTGCGACGTTTCTGCCTGATCGGCCGATCGACAGATAACCGTTGTCTTCGCATCTGCCTGCCCACTCAGCAGCGGCTTCAGCCGTTCAAGCGATGTTTGATTTTCCCCCAACAGCACCAGTTCTTTTGACTGACTCAACAGCTGATCCACTGCGATCAACATCTGCCCGCTGGCCAGGGGGGATCGTTGCATCAATCCGAGCGCTGCCTTGGCCGTCAATTCAGCTCGTTCGATCCAATCGGTTTTCCCCAACAATCGACCTAGCCGAATCAGTCCGCAAGCCGCCATCGAATTCCCGCTGGGGACGCTATTATCCTGAAAAGCCTTGGAGCGGGCGATCAATTTCTCGTGATCTTTGGCGGTGAAATAGAAACCGCCATCGTCATCCCCAAAGGACTCGATCATCTGTTCGGCCAAACCGCTCGCCGCCACAATCCAGCGTTCGTCAAAACTGGCCTCGTACAATGTCACCAGTGCGTCGATCAAATAGGAATAGTCATCGAGATACGCATCCAGTTTTGCCGTTCCTCGCCGCCAGGTGTGCAGCAGGCGACCGTCCGCTCGCCGCAGATGCTCAAGCAGGAAATTCGCCGCGGCAGCAGCGGCCTGGTAATATTTCGGATCACCCAACACAAAACTGGCTTTGGCCAGACTGTCAATCATCAACGCGTTCCAACTGACCAGGACCTTGTCGTCCAGCCCCGGCCGGACGCGTTGATCGCGCACTTGCAACAATTGGGATTTTGCAGCAGTCCATTCCGCGTGAAACGAGTCGAGCTCGAGGCCTTTGCGGCTGGCCCATTGATCGACCCGTTCTTTCAAATTCAGGATATTCGCGCCTTCGAAATTGCCGCTCCCGGTGACGTTGTAAAGTTCGCAAAACCAGGCCGCCCATTCGGGCTTCAGCACCGATTCAATTTCGGATTTCGCCCAAACATAGAATTTGCCTTCGACGCCTTCGCTGTCGGCATCTTCGGTGCTGTAAAACGCACCGCCATCGTCCGTTAAGTAGCCCAACACATAGTCCAACGTCTCGCGGGCGACGCCGGCAAAGAAAGAATCACCGGCAGATCGAAACAGCTCGAGATAGACACCGGCCAGCAACGCGTTGTCGTACAGCATTTTTTCAAAGTGCGGCACCAGCCAGTGTTCATCGACGCTGTATCTGGAGAACCCTCCACCCAGATGGTCGTAGATGCCACCCAACGCCATTTTTTCCAGATTCAGTTGAACCATCGCAAGCATCGTTTCCCGAGTGGGTACATGATCGGTCGGAACCTGATCCGCCATCTGAATCAGCAACCTCAAATCCATTGCATGCGGGAATTTGGGAGCCGTACCGAATCCGCCATTTCGAAAATCAAACTGTTGTTCCAGCGTTTGGGTCGCCGTGATCAACAACGATCGACTCAATTCCCCCTCCGCAACCGGGTCGTGCTGGTTCAACCAATCCGTGACCTGTTTGGACTGATCGGTGACCGCATCGCGGCGGTTTTGAAACGCGTCGAGCACGCTCAACAGGACCTGGTCGAAACCGGGCATCCCCATCCGCGATTTGGGTGGCCAATACGTCCCACCGAAAAAAACGTCCTGCTCGGGTGTCAAAAAGACGCTTAACGGCCAGCCGCCCTGCCCATTCCGCAGCGCCATCACGGCGTTCATGTAGATCTGGTCGAGATCGGGCCGTTCCTCCCGATCCACTTTGATGCTGACAAAATTGTCGTTCAGAATCTTCGCAATTCCCTCATCTTCGAAGCTCTCATGTTCCATCACATGGCACCAATGGCACGCCGAGTAGCCAATCGAAAGAAAAATTGGCTTATCCTCGTCCACCGCTTTCTGCAGCGCTTCGGCGCCCCAGGGATACCAATCAACCGGGTTATTGGCGTGTTGCAGCAGGTACGGACTGGACTCAAATGTCAGTTGATTGGGCATATTTTGGATCGTTCAGGTTTTCGAGAGATTGAATTTGAGCTGCGTTGTTCCGTTCGGACGGGTGTGGCAGGACCGGGCCGAAGTCCGGTGCCGCACCACAACCAATTGAGACTTTACCAAAACCACCGTTCGTTCTACCATCGAGGGCTTAGGTAATTTCTCCGCCCCGCAACTGTTCTGCCCAACATGACGGTCCTTTTTCAAATTCGAAACGCTTACAAGAGCTACGGCGATCAGGTTTTGCTTGACAACGCGGAAGCCACCATTACGGACGACGAAAAAATTGGTTTCATCGGTCGAAACGGAGCCGGAAAATCGACGCTGCTCCGCATTTTGATGGGGGAAGAAGAACTCGACGCGGGCGAGGTCATCACCCACCCCAATCTGCGAATCGGCTATCTGAGACAACACGATCCATTTGAACCCACCGAATCCGCACTCGATTTCCTGATGCGGGACAGTGAGCAGCCAGAATGGCGGTGCGGCGAAGTCGCTGGCCAGTTCGAGATCAAAGGCGAATACCTCAATGGCCCGGTTTCGGCGCTCTCCGGCGGATGGCAAACCCGCGTGAAGCTTGCCGCGCTGCTACTGCACGATCCCAATTTGCTGGTCCTGGACGAACCGACGAACTTTCTCGACCTGCGAACCCAGATTCTGCTGGAGCACTTCCTGATTTCGTTCCGCGAAGGCTGTTTGATTGTCTCGCACGACCGGGCTTTTCTGACCGCGACCTGCTCACAAACGCTGGACCTGACCCGCGGCCGATTGACGCTGTATCCGGGAAAGATCGAACAGTTCCTGGTCTATCAACAGGAACGTCGTGAACAAGTCATTCGTGAAAATGTGGCAATTCGCAGCAAACAAAAACAGCTTGAGAAATTCATCGCCAAAAACAAAGCTGGCGCGAACACGGCCAGCCAGGCACGATCCAAACAAAAACAGTTGGACCGGCTGCAGCTGAACGAGGTCGAAGTCGATGAGCGGACCGCGACGATCCGCGTTCCCGAGGTCCAACCGAGGCAAGGCCCGGTACTCCGCTGCGAAGATCTCTCGATTGGTTACCGGGACCATCTCGTCGCCGACGACATTCAAATTGAAATCGAACACCAACAACGGGCGGCAATCGTTGGCGACAACGGGCAGGGTAAAACCACACTGCTGAGAACTCTCGTCGGCTCACTCGATCCACTTAACGGCCACATCCGCTGGGGACACGGTACGGAAATCGGAGTCTACGCGCAGCATGTTTACACGTCGCTGCCTCCCAACGATACCGTGCTGGAGTATCTCGAATACAAAGCCAGCCGCGGCGTTGCCGACCAACAAATTCTTGACGTTGCCGGCTCGCTGCTGTTCCGGGATGATCACGTTCGCAAAAAAGTCTCCGTTCTCTCGGGGGGCGAACGGGCTCGTCTGTGCATGGCGGGACTGTTATTGGGAAATTACAACGTGCTGGTCATGGACGAACCCGGCAACCACCTCGACGTCGAAACCGTGGAAGCATTGGCCGAAGCGCTGCTGGCGTACCAGGGGACTGTCATTTTCACCAGCCACGATCGTCACTTCATGAAACGAGTCGCCACCTCGATCATCGAAGTCCGCGATGGAGATGCAAAAAACTACCTCGGCGACTACGATGCCTATCTGTACGCCATGAATCGCGAAATCGAAGAAGGCGAACGGGAACGGGGAGTACTGGCAATGAGCGCTCCACCTGCTCAAAAATCCGGAACAGCATCGTCGGCGACCGTCAAAACCAATCCCAACGACGATCGCAAGATCCAGAAAAAAATCAAATCCATCGAACGTAAAATTGCGAAATTGGATGACGACAGGAAAGCCCTCAACCAGCAACTGTTAACCGAATCGGATCCGAAAAAAGCGATGGACCTTCACAATCAAATCGCAGACATCGCCAAAGAGCTGGAGGCCGCCGAAGAAATGTGGCTGGAGCTCAATTAGCCTTTTGTCAAAATCACGTTCGATCAATCAGGGCCGCTTAGCATCGCGGGAAGACCAACTTCGGTGTTTCCCAAAATACAATTGGCTCCCCTTCTCCTCCGCAGTGATAGCACCCCAAAAAAGACTGCACGCGAAAATAATTGAAAAACCACCTGGATCGTCTTAAGACTGGCGTAAATGCGGTTGAGAAAAAGGCGAACTTCTTGGTACTGTCCCCCTTCGGTTGGATCACCTGAACAGGAGGTTCGGTCTTTCAACCGCTCACGGCGATCCAGGAAATCCACTTCACATCAGATCAAGGAAGATCTTTATGGTGATCCAGCGAGCTATTTTGATTGGCAGCCTGACCCTCATCGGGCTAGCTACTGCCCCGGCTTTCGGCCAAAACTCACAATTCTCCAACGCTTATTCCAACACCCAACCCGCTTCCAACCAGCAGAAATCAGCGGTCGACGCCCCGTATCAACTAACCGGTCGATATCACCTGCAGCAGGACTCCAACGAGGGCTATTTGATTCTTCAGTTTGATTTGCCCAAAGGCAGTTATATCTACTCGCTGACGCAATCCGGAGAACTTGTGCCGTCCAAAATTTCCGTGACGCCCTCAAAAGACTTCGTCATTGGTGGAAAATTTATGCCCGACAGCCAGCCCAAAGTGATCGAAAAAGATCCGGTATTTAATCAACGCGTCGAAAAGCACGTCGGCAAAGTGCAGTTTTTCGTCCCCATCAAGATCCGGGAGGGCGTCGACCTGTCGGAACTTCGCCCCGAACTGGTATTCAACGGCCAAGTCTGTTCGAGCAAGGGAATCTGCATCCCGATTCGCAAGAAAAAAATACTGGCCGAATTCGGTGGTTATTTCCAGCGAACGGCCGAAAAGCGAAGCAACTCACAAAATGGGCAGATCAAGTAGTAAAAAACGTGCGTTGAAATCAAGAAAAAGCTTAGAAATCGACGAAGTCGCGTTAGCTGTTTTCGAAATTTCCTGCTCGCGTAAGATATTTGGTATGTTTCGTAACGTGAAGAACGTCCAAAATTGAATCTGCGACGGGGATTCCTGATTCGATCACCGGTCGCGGCGCCGACGGTGCCGTTTTCGTTTGCTAGAAAACGGCCCGGTGATTGTTGATTCAATAATTTCAATCATCAAAAAATTCGATTTCTGATTCCAGCGTCAAGCTGATAGCCACTCATGACTTCAATTTCTTTTTTTGGTTCGCGGTTTCGATTTCTGATCGCGATTCTGTTCTGCGTCGTGGCCTGCCAGGCCACCGTCGATGCTCAAGACCTGTTCCTGCAAGACCAGCTTGGGGATCTAGGCGGATTTGAGATGGTGGATGATCCGGTGAAATTGACCGGTGACTTTCAGCTCAAAACGGGAACCCGACTGGGTGTCCTGAACGTCCGCGCCGAGATTGCGGAAAACTGGCATCTGTATTCGATCACCCAACCGCGCGGAGGACCGATTCGTTCCGAGATCAAGGTTGAATCGGGGGACGCGTTTGAAGTGGTGGGTGGATTCAAACCCGATGCGGCTCCCCACGTGACCGAAGAGGTCGAGGGCTTCGAGGTTCCGGTTGAGGATCACGAATATGGAGTTGTCTGGTCGGCCCCAATACAGATTTCCGAAAATGCAGATCCTGCGCAGTTAAAGATCAAAATGATTTTCAACGGCCAGACTTGTGTGACGCTTCCGTCAGGCGAAACGGGAACCTGCAAACTGCTGAGAAACATCGAAATCGAAGCGTCCTTCGCCGGCTTTGATGAGACTTTGAAAGTTGCCGAACCGGCGGCCGAGGTCAAAATCGAAAAATTTCGGCCGCCGATGTCCCACGTCGATTTCTCGGGGCAGGTCGTTCGCGCTGACGGGACGCGTGAGGTGATCAAACCGGGCGACAAAATCACGTTTGAATTGACGGCCGAGCCCGAAGGGGATTATCACGTCTATTCCTACGAACCGAAAAAAACCGCCGAAGCGCAGTCGACTCTGGTTGCCTTCACCGAAAACAATGGTTGGAACATCAAACTGCCTCGCGTCTCTGCCAAACCCGAAAAAGAGGAAACGCTCGGCTACCTGTATCACCACGACCCGGTGACCTGGTCGTTTGAAATCTCGATTCCCGAGGATGTCGAAGAAAAAAACTACTCGCTCGACGGGATGGTCGGATTTCAGACCTGTACGCATTCCGGCTGTGATCCGCCCGGGGGAATGAAATTCTCCGTCGTGATTCCCGTCGGAACGGCAACCGGCCCGATTCCGGTGAAATTCCAGACAGGTGCCAAGTACAACGACGTGCTTAAAGCCGTTGAAGGGGAAATTCAAAAACAAATTGAACAGGCTGAGGCGACGACCGCCAACCAGGCCTCGGTCGACAAGACACGGCATTTTGATACGCCCGAAGAAATCGCCGAAATGGCGACCTATTACGACCCCGATGAGAAAATCAAATATCTGACGCTTTCTGAACTTGAGGAAAATCCGGTCGGCGCCAATCCGACCAATCTCGTCCGTCGTCCCAAAACCACGCTTTGGGGAGCATTAGTCGGGGCGTTTCTCGGCGGCATTCTGCTCAACCTGATGCCCTGCGTGTTTCCGGTATTGGGGCTGAAAGTCATGGGTTTTGTCGAACAGGCGGGGAGTGACCCGAAAAAAATCCGGATGCACGGTATCGCCTTCACGATGGGTTTGGTCGCCTCGATGTGGGTTTTGGCCGGCGCTATTCTGACGGTCAAGCTGGCCTGGGGTCAGGATGTCAACTGGGGTGCTCAAATGGGCAACCCGTACTTTGTGGTCTTCATTATCGTGTTGCTGTTTTTGCTGGGCCTGAACATGGCCGGCGTCTTCGAAATTGGTACCTCCCTGACACGAGTCGGTGGGGGGGTGCCAGCCAAAAAAGGATACTCTTCGTCTTTCCTTTCAGGCATTCTGACGACCTTGATCGCCACCCCCTGCTCAGGACCCTTTCTCGGGGCAGCCATGGGATACACGTTGGCCCAGCCGGCAGGCACCGCCATGTTCCTGTTCACGGTTTTCGCGTTGGGAATTGCGTTCCCCTACATCGTGCTTTCCTTTTTTCCTTCGTTGATCAACAAGATGCCGAAACCAGGTGCCTGGATGCATACCTTTAAGGTCTCGATGGCGTTTGCGTTGTTTGCAACGGTCGCGTTTTTTATGCAAACGTTCGGCGGCCAAACAGGCGTCGATGGACTTTCCTGGCTGGTTATGGCCCTGGTCGTGTTAGGCTTGGCCGCATTCTTTTACGGCACCTGGTCGCCTGCTTACGTGAAACCGTTCAAGCGCAGAGTTTTCGGATTTGTTGTCCCGGGCATGATTGCGGCGGCGGGAGTTTGGATGTGTTACGACGCCGCTAAATTGGAAAGCGATGGACTGGCGTCTCATAGCGCCGGTGGATTTACTTGGCAAACCTGGAATCCTGGCAAAGTCGAATACATGCTGGCCAAGAAAAAGAAAATCATCTGGGTCGACTATACGGCCAATTGGTGACTGTCGTGTAAAGCCAACGAGAAGCGTGTCTTCTCTAACGATGCTGTACTGGCCAGACTAAAAGAGCTGGATGTCGAGTTTGTGGTGGCCGACGACACCGCTCGGGACGAGCGAATTGCTACGGATCTGATCCGCGCCGACCGGAGCAATTTGCCCGTCAACCTGATCTATCCACCCAACTACCCAGCTGAGCCAGCAGTGATGCTGCCTGAAATCCACGGCCCGAAAGAGGCGCTGATCGCGCTCGATCGAATGGAAGAGATCCTGCAGTACATCGGCGACACCAGGGACACTCAACCGTCGCCTGTTCCGCGGCCGTAGCGCGCCGGGGTCGGCAAGCTCGGCCATGCCGTCGCGGCACTGGACCGAGCCAGGACGCTGCCCGACTGAAGCAGCGAAGTCCCAACAATGGCAACATTGATTTCTGATCGAATTGCGGTTTCGCAGCCAGCGCGTTGAATTGAGGCAAATTGCCGCTAAAATCAGCCCGATTCAGGCAGTCCCAACTCTCGCCGACAGGAAAGTCAGATGAAGATTCCTCGTAGCCTTCCCGTGGTTACTTTGCTGATCATCAGCTGGGTGAATTGGCTCCCGGCTCAAACCGCGCAGTCAGTCGTATCAGAGAAAGACCCGGCCCAGGCAGCAACGGTTGACTACCCCGAAGCAGACATTTTCCTGTTTGAATTATCGATCACCGATTTGGCGTTCGCCATTGGCAGAGGCAAGAACATTACGGACCGGCCCGGTTACGAAAACCAGCCCTGCTTCACGCCGAACAGCGAATCATTTTTGTTTTCGCAAAGCGAGGGAAATCAGACCGATGTGTTTGAGTATTTCCTCGAATCGGGCCAAACCAAACGGATCACCAATTCCGCCAACATGGAATTTTCGCCGATCCCATCGCCCGACAACCAAATCATCTCATTCGTGACCGACGGCGAAGGGGCCAACCAGAGCATCTGGCACCTGCACCGAGACAATCCCTCGCAGCCCGTCTGGACGCTGAAGCACCAACCCGAGCGCGAGCCCGTCGGCTACTACAGCTGGAATCACGAGACCGGTTACATCCTGTTCTGGTCCCGCTACGGATTCAACGTGCGCCTGGTCCATCAATCCAAACCGCTTTCGCATTACGTCGCCGGCAACGCGGTACCGACAACGCCACAAATCATTCCCGGCACGAATAACTTCAGCTTCGTTCATCGGCAAGGTAACGGGGAAGTCTGGATCAAGGAACTCGACCCCGAAACGCGAGCGATCCGCCCACTGACGACCGTAGTTGGAAATAACGCCCATTACGGCTGGGCTCCCGATGGTTCGATCCTGATGGTAGAAGGCTCGACGCTGTTTCGTCGTGATCTTTCCAGCGACGATCCATGGCAGGAAATCGTCGATCTGCAGGAGTACGGCGTTGCCAGTGCCTCGCGAATCGCAATCAGTCCAGATGGCAAATGGTTGGCGGTGGTTGGGCTGCCGAAATAGCAGACCTTTCAACCGGTACCTGGACAGTCGCCACCGACTACTTCAGCACGGTCACCGATTTCGCGTCATCCGTAGATGCCGAAACGTTGCCAATGACCCAGCTCCGATGCCCGAATTCGGCCAGCGTCCGACGAATACTGTCGGCGTAGTAGGGGCTGACAATCAGCGCGATGCCGATGCCCATATTAAAAACCCGGTACATTTCGTCCGTCGCCACACCGCCCGCGTTCTGCAGCCAGTCAAAAACGGGGGGTCGCTCCCATTTGGCCGAATCGATTTCGATCTTGATTCCGTTGGGCGTAATTCGGAACACGTTTTCTTCCAATCCACCACCGGTGATGTGGGCAATCCCGTGGACGACATTTTTGACTTTGTAGTGGCCTAATACCTCGCGAATTGCTTTCGCGTAAATCAGCGTTGGCTCCAACAATAGTTCGCCGACCGTTTTTCCGAGCTCTCCGATTTCATCATCGATTTTCTTTTTCGCCACATCAAACACGACTTTACGGACCAAGCTGTATCCGTTGGAGTGAAATCCACTCGAAGCAATCCCAATCACGACGTCATCGGCCGCGATCGCGTGCCCATCGATGAGATGTTTCTTCTCGACCACCCCGACGCAAAAACCGGCGAGATCGTAGTCTCCCTTGGCATACAGATCCGGCATGATCGCCGTTTCGCCGCCAAGCAATGCACAATCGGATTGCAGGCAGCCGTCACTGATGCCCGTGACGATCTGCTCCAGACGAACCGGATCATCGTGGGACATGGCGATGTAATCGAGAAAGAACAGCGGTTCGGCACCGCAGCAGATCGCATCGTTGACACACATCGCGACCAGGTCGATTCCGACGGTGTCGTGTCGATCCAGCATTTGGGCAACTTTAAGCTTGGTCCCCACGCCGTCGGTGCAGGCCACCATGGTCGGATTCTCATAGCTCCGACGAAACAGCTGGCCGTCAAAATCGAGTTGAAACAGACCGGCGAAGCCACCATCGAGTTGGCGAACCCGCGGAGAAAACGTCCGGTGCATCAACTTCGGAAGCCGCTTCATGGCTTCGTTGTATACGTCGAGGTCGACACCGGAATCTTTGTAGGAAACGCCAGCCATAAAGTTTGAGGATTGTAGTTGAGATTCGGGGAACGGGTCATCCGGGGCAGCAATCAAGCACGCTTCGTCAAACGCATTTAAACATCCAGCCCTGCGATGCAGACAGTTTGCCTGATTGCTGCAATTCCGGCAACCGTCTGGCAAAAAACGTTAAGTCCATTCTAGGGGATCCAAATCCGCCTCGCCCGGAAAGCTGTACAGATGGTGCCCCCTGATGCCGATTCAATAAGCCTTAACGATCAGGTATCGCAGCTTCGACGTTACGCAATGTGCGGCAATCGACCCACAAAAACTCGTGTCAATTGGCTTGGCAGTGACCAATGATCTGAAAAACCGGTGGTAAGCTTCTACTCCACAACCCTTGTTTCCTCCAGAAACAACGAGCTAGATCCACAATTTTTTCGCCTCGGATTAATTGCCGGGATTGCCAACCAACAGGAAATCGACGAATGTTAATGCACATGCGACAGACCCAACCGAAATTACAGTTCACCCACATGCTGCCCTATGGTGCCGTAATGCACGATCAGGGTGTGCAATTCGTGATTTTCAGCCGCCACGCCACCGAAATGCGTCTGCTGCTGTACGATGACGTGGAAGACCGCGAGCCGACGGACGTGATCGATTTTGATCCACTGCGTGATCGTTGGGGAGATATCTGGAGCGTCTTTATGCCCGGTATTACGGCCGGCCAACTTTATCATTTCCAGTGCTCGGGACCAAACGACCCCTCCCGCGGTTTGCGATTTTCATCCCTACGCCCGGTTGATCGACCCGTACGCCAAAGCCCTGGCCGGAAGATTCCAGCCGTCGACCGACGGGATTATCCGGCCGCCCAAATGCGTGGTGATTGACGACCATTTCGATTGGGAAGGCGATCGCCACATTCGCCACGAGCTTGCGGATTCGATCATTTACGAAACGCACGTGCGAGGATTCACCCAGCATGAATCCAGCGAGGTGGAACAACCGGGAACCTACCTGGGCATCATCGACAAGATCCCGTACCTGCAATCGCTGGGAGTGACCGCCGTTGAACTGATGCCGGTCCACGAGTTTCCGATCATGAACATCGATGGCTCGGTTCCGCAACGGCCAAATTATTGGGGCTACGACCCATTGGCTTTTTTCGCCCCGCACCGGGGCTACGCCACCAGCAACGAACCGGGTGCGCAGGTGGACGAGTTCAAGCAAATGGTTAAGGCATTGCACGAAGCCAATATCGAGGTCATCCTGGACGTGGTGTTCAATCACACCTGTGAAGGGAACGAGCAAGGCCCGATCCTCAGCTTCAAGGGGCTCGAAAACCCGGTGTATTACATGCTGGAATCGGACAAACGGTACTACAAAAATTATTCCGGCTGCGGCAACACGGTCAATGGAAACCACCCGATTGTCCGCGAAATGATTTTTCATTGCCTGCGTCACTGGGTTCACAATTATCACGTGGACGGATTCCGGTTTGACCTGGCGTCGATTCTCAGTCGCGATCGCTCCGGAAACCTCGTGCCCAATCCGCCGCTGGTTGAAATGATCGGCGAAGACCCGTTGCTGGCCGATACGAAGATCATCGCCGAAGCCTGGGATGCGGCGGGTGCCTACCAGGTCGGATCGTTTGGCGATGATCGCTGGGCCGAGTGGAATGGCCGATACCGTGACGACATCCGTAGCTACTGGCGCGGTGACTCGGGAACTGCGCGGTGCCCTGGCGACCCGCCTGGCAGGTTCTGCCGATCTTTATCAACCTGGTGGTCGACCGCCCTGCAGTAGTATCAATTTCATCACGTCGCATGACGGTTTTTCGCTGAACGATCTGGTCAGCTATCGTGAAAAACACAACCTCGCCAATGGTGAGGACAATCGCGACGGTGACAACCATAACTTCAGCGAAAATTTTGGCGTCGAAGGCCCAACCGACAAGCCCTTGATCAAGCAGCTTCGAAAACGGCAGATTAAAAACATGCTCGCGACGCTGATGCTCAGTCAAGGCGTGCCGATGCTGGTGGCAGGCGACGAATTCCGGCGCACGCAACAGGGCAACAACAATGCGTATTGCCAGGACAATGAAATCTCCTGGCTGGATTGGAACCTGGTCGAAAAGAACGCCGAGATGGTACGGTTTTGCCGCAGCCTGATCGAGTTTCGCAGAAACCAGCCAACGGTCCGGCGGAAAACTTTCCTGACCGGCACCCCCAACAGCAAAAACGGTTGGCCCGACGTCAGTTGGTACAGCCCGCTGGGAACCGCCGTGGACTGGCATTCCGACGAACAGCCCATCATCTGCCTGTTGGCGGCTCCCTGTGTCAACGAAGATCCAGATGAAATCGGCCGCGACGTGCTGCTGATGCTAAATTCCAGCGGAAACGGCGTGCGGTTCCTGATCCCAACGATCGCCAAATCAAAACGCTGGCGAATGTTCGTCGACACCTCGCTGCCGACGCCCCACGACGTGTACCCGGAACTCGACGGACCGGCTTTACCCGTCAGCGGCAGCCATACACTGCCCGGAAAAGCGATGGCGGTCTTCGTCGCCGAACGCTGATATCAGAAGGCAGGGACGTCCCACTTGCCGAAGTGGGACGTTCATTGCCAGTGAATCCTTAAATCGAAACCTTCGAAACCTCTTTGGTCGCAGGAGCGGAAATCGGTTGATAGTTGAGCCGGCGAACTTGGCTGCTGCCGCGCAACTCGTAAGTAATTTCGCGCCACTGAACCTGCTGGGTAAACAACGCCCGCAGACATGACAGTCCATAAATGAGCTGCGTCACCGGGACCGACACCAGCAATTTGCCAGCTCGAATCAGACTGAACGGCGACAACGCCTCTCCCCGCAGCCGACAACTGCGGGCAACGGCACTCCGAACGACGACATAGGCGCTCACCGACAATAGACCACTGATCAACAACGCGCCGGTCGTCAACGCGACCGCGATCAAACTGCCCGAATAAATCGCCGCGCCCAGTAACCCGAAGGTCGCCAGCATGATGGTATTACTGAAAATCGAGTGCGCTACCGGCAACACAAAGGTCGATTCATACAAACGTGACCACGTCAGCATCCGTGTCACCCAACGATTGACATAGGAAAACGTACAATTCTCGGGATTGATCATGATTAGCGACGGTGCAAAAAAGATCTTCAATCCCAACTGGTTCATGACGTCGCGAATTGGACCATCGTCCACGACCGAATTCCGCCAAACCTCGGAGATGTCAATTGCCTGAGCATCGGCATACCGCATCGCGAGTGTTCCAGCCCACGGATTCTGAAACAGAGCGGTCGGTACCAGCGCCCCGGCATTCCACATGCTTCGCGCCAAGGCACCCCAAGTCGAACCCGCCGGCGGTTCAAACCACTGATTGCCGGTTACCACGCCGATCGTCTGATCGGCATGCAGCGGCCCCAACAACTCTGCCAACCAGGTCGAATGAGGTTTCACGTCCGAATCCAGCAAGACCAGGTAATTCGTGTTTTTGTCGACTTCCGCGAGGCCCTGGACCAACGCACTGCATTTCAATCCGCAACTGTCCAGCGGATTGCACATTTCATGAATCGTTAACCGGTCGGCGTGATCGAATTCACGCTTGACTTTTTGTACGACATCCCAGGCAAGATCGCTGCGATGATCGACAATCAGGTGAACGTGATAATCTTCGAAGTCCTGTTGAAGCAGCCCGACTAAGGATTGTCGCAGCGTCGGATCACAGCCGCGGACACACATCAGGACGGAGACCTGACGCTGATGCGGAACCGGCAACGGCTGAACTTCTTTTTTCGCAAACTGACGATGAAAATAGACCGCCACCACCAACTGCACGACGGCCGCACAACAGATGGTAATCGCGAAAATGCCGGCCAAAACGTTTAACATGTTGCAAAACCTGAATTGGAAATGGTACTGCGACCCTTGGAAATGGAGACGATCATTGGAGTCGCGGTCGGTGGGTCGAACTCTCGGTGGGTATTCGCGCCCCAACCGAGATGATCGCTTTTGTCTATTCTAGCTGCCCCCGAGGTACCAGCCACGCGAAAGTTGCAAATTCAACGGAACTCAAATGCCGGCTATCAAATTCGTCATCAACCGTAGAAACCGAGGCACGTCGGCCCAGAATGCGAGGTTCAAACGGCTTAAAGGAACCTTGCGCAAACCACGATCGTCCAGCTGCCAGGTCGCGGTTGAACCGGAAATAACGTTTCGCCCCCCTGCGAGCCGCTGGTTTTCTCGAGCCTCCTCCCCAGAAACGTAGCAACCCCATCTGCCCTTGCCGACGTGTCGATAGCTGTGGTCCTGGTGGATTGCAGAGACAACGCCGGACAGATCCACCACCGGTCGCTCCGCTTGTTTGGCCGCATGAATCATCCAGTTATCCCAGTTCCCACGACCCACGGCGAAATCCGGGATGCTGCTGTAACTACCTCGCGGGAAGACAAAATATTCCTTGCAGACAACCGGTGCCTGCCGGCCCCTGGCTTGGCAATCCGCTTTCAATGCTTCGATTTGCTGACGGTCGGTAAAGTCAATCTCGCGGGTCAACTCCAAATCAGTCCGCCGCCCAAACGCCACGAAATCGTCAAGTCCGCAATCGGCAATTCGCTCGATCGAATGAACAAAATCATTGGTCAGGATCACGTCGCAATTGCAATAAGCCAGAAACGGTGACGTCGAGTTTTGATGGGCAATTTCAAACGCCGAACTTAACAACGGCGTCCCCAAATGATTCACTTCCAGCCCGTCAGCGTAACCCACGCCAAGTTCTTCAGCTGTTCGCTTGATTCCCGGTTCGTCGCCAATCAGCAAAACATCAATCTTTGGCTGCAACTGGGACCAAGAGCGAATTGCATTCCGCTGAATCAGATCGATGCTTGAGGGTGGACCCAAACCGGGTTTGCTAAACGGCTTGGGAACGGCGAACAGCGTAATTCGCCGACTTTCCGTTGCTACGTTTGCCAGCCCCGGTGACTGCGGACGCTCCGCGTTGGCCAGGTCGATCGAATTCTCAGGGTTGCGGTAAATCATGTTGCTGTTTCTTGGTGGTTAATGGCCGTTGAATCTCAATGTCAATCTCCGGCGGATGGATTGCATGTCAAACGTTCGAGAACTCCCTGATCCAACGGTTTACGGCCTGAAGATGCCCTGAATCTTGCGATAGCCAATCGTTGACTGACGCACCCAAAAAACGGCCTGGTGGGTCCAGGCGTCCCGAATTGAAAACGGGGGTCGCTCCGGACGCCAGCCGTTCCACGCGGTCTGGTCGAGTCGCTGATAGAACGCATCTCGCAGCGGATGAAACGGGCGATACTCCCACGGCTTGAATTCCGTTGTGAAATGAATCAGCGCGGGATTGTCTCGCATTTCAATGAATTCTTCGATCTGAATCGGACTGCAGGTTTCATCTGGATATTCAAACACGTGGGCGCCCTGGTTCCACTTCCCGGGTAACGCGTCCCACTGGCCTGCAAACACCACATTCAACGCGTACTGATCCCAACACCAGACAAATTTGGAGTTGTCGCGCAGACACTTCAACAATTGCTGGTCAACATTTTCCTCGCGCCAACGCTTCAGGTTGATCAGCATCACGCCGCTGTTGAAATAATTGGCCGATCCGTCCAGTCCAAGCTCCAACCAGTTACGAATCGGTGATACCGCAGCCAGGTAGGGAATTGATTTCTTAAACCGGCGATCTGCCACACGGGCATCCACAAACGGACAGGCAATATCGACTGCCGCCAGACAATAATGGTTGCCAACGTCGTAATTCCAAAGCTCCGTCAAATCGTGACGAACCAGGACGTCGGAATCGAGATAGATCAATTTGTCAATGGAATCGGGCAGCAGCCGGGCAGCTAACAACCGAAAATATGCAGTATGGGTGATGTGGTGCGAAATCACTAAATCACGCACTTCTTCCGCATCCGGTTTGATCACATGAATCGTAATCGGCAGACCGACCAGCGTTTCCTTGAGACCCACCCAGCTGCTCGGAGAAATCCCACCGTCCATCAACAACACATGGAGCTGATGATCCCCCGTCAGCGACGTGGCGGCGGAATGCAGTGTCACTGCAAGGGGCCGTACATAATTCTCATCGGCCGCGCACAGCACGATCGGGTCTTCGGGCCGCGTCGAGATCCGCCGGGATTTTTGCTGCTGGAGTTGCTGGATCATGATGTCGTCACCTGCCTTTCAGGAGCCGATTGCAGTTGGTCCCGACCCAATTCGGAAAGCGGTGAAGTGACCGGGGGTGCGGATTCACCAGTCACCACGCGGTTCGCGGTCGCCAGATCCTGATCGTCGGTTCGACGCTTGAACGCATCAATCCAATCAAGCATGCGTTGCCGCAGACGGACGATCGGCCCGGCCAGGGGATGTCGATGAATCTGCTCGAAGATTTCATGGGCCTGATCAAGCTCCGATTGAAGTTGAGCTTTCTCCCGGTGCAAATGTTCAATCTCGCGGCGGGCATGCGACAATTCGACCTGGACCTCGGTTAATTCATTGACGCGAAACTCGTCGACCTCCGGGTAAATTTGCCGATGCTCAAACGCAATCGAGTGCGGCGCCGGCAAGTCCAGGATTTGCGTTGGAAAGCTCAAGGGCCGTCCATTGGCAAGGCACTGGTCGGCAAGTCGCAACATCTCGGTCACCAGTTTTTCCAGCCGATCGGTCGAAGATTCGCCGCCGGCACCAGCATGGTACAACGTGTCATCCAACTGGCCGCGCTGAAACAGCATTTTCCGTTCAGGGGGTTCCATCAACTCGAGCAACACCGGCTCGATTGTTTCCGCGGATCGAATACTCCAGGCCGGTTGTAAGTAGCACGGACAATTGTGGTAGTCGAGGGCAGCCACTGGCAGATCCACCAACATCGCTTCCAACATGGCAGTCGATTGCGTCGCGATCACCGCGTCGACGCCCGACAACACCTCGGCCAGATCCTTGCCGGTCAGATCACTCAGCCGGTTTTCAACGCCAATCGCTTCCGCCAACCCCCCGGTCAACCGCCAAATGACCTCGCAAGAGCGACCGAGCTTTGATTCAGCGTTTTGATCGAACCAGTTTTTTAAATCTGCCAGGCTTTGCTCGACTCGCTGAACCTGCTCGACCGTAAATCCCGGAGTTTTTGCCGTCATCACGAGAATCCTGAATGGCTCGGATTTTCGGCTCCGTCGCGATTGAGCCGGCAGCGCATCAAGACGCGGGATTCCGACAACTTCGGTTTTGCCCGCATTCCCCCAAGTATCGAGGATACGGGCTTGTGACATCCCCACGCAGGCGGCCTTGTGGGAGAGTACCGGACGCATGGTGTAGGGACAGGCCGGTTCGGCTGGATGATTTTCCCAGGCGTTTCGCCACTCCAGAATTCCATCGATCAGGTACAGGGTGGCAACGTTTTTTTCAGTCAGTAAACGACAGGCATTTCGAAAGCGATCGAAATGCTCGCTGTAGAAGATCGCCAAATCGCCGCTTCGAGCGCGATCGACAACTTCCTCCGCGTCCACGATCGAATACTCCAGCCGCATTTTCAGCGGGGCCGCGTGATGTGCGACTTCGGCAGGAGTGCCGACAAAGAATATGGATTGAGGGAAATTCATCATCGAAGTGTCGCGTCACCGCGGTTGATCAGATCTGGCAGGGGAAGACAGGCGTCGCGCGGGTTCGGCTAGTTGCGGTGTTCGACAATCTCGCCGTCGATTCGGGAGCAGAGCCGAAACAGGGACTCTTGGTCAATTTTGTTGTTCACCGCATGCACACTCGCGTCACCGTGGACAAAATTCACAACCGCCACGTGCGCACTGCCGAATACCGGAATCTCACCAGGCGACAAATTGAGTGCTTCTCCACTGGCCAAGCCCATGCCGTAACCGCCCAGACGAATGAAGGTCTCCGGATCATCGCCGTTATAAATTGAGCTGTCACCCCAGCCGCTGGGATGATTGAACCCATAAATACTCACGTATTTTTCACCCACAAACAGGGTGTTGGACAAACCGTCTTTGACGTGCTGCAATCCATACCGGCCTCTCCCACCGCCCGGCATCTGCTCATCGATGACCAAGTTGTCTTTTGCAAATCCGGAATTGAATACGCCATCGACGTGCTGGTGAAACAGTGCCCAGACATCATTCGGGAAATATTGCGACGTTCCCGCATTGCCCGCGTAATCCCCCACCGCACCGACCTGGTAGCCTTTGGATTCACCCAGGCTGATATTGGCGTAGGTCCGATTCCGAGAGGGACATAACATCGCCGGTACAATCTTCTTGACCGCTTCAGGATCCTGATACTTGTATTTGATTCGCACGTCGAGGCGATCGTAAAGATTCTGCTGTTCCAGATATGGCATCAAATACACAGGCCAGGCCAGAAACTCGTCGGCACCTCTGGCCGGGGGAATCTCCTCCGTACTGGCCTCGAAATTCTGAATCGCCAGTCCGAGTTGGCGCAGGTTGTTACGGCAAGTGATTCGTCGAGCGGACTCCCGGACCATCTGTACCGCCGGCAACAACATCCCGACCAAAATACCGATGATGGCAATCACCACCAGTAGTTCGACAAGCGTAAATCCGGTTTTTCGATTCATTGTGCGTATCCCTGTTGAAACCAAACAAAAGTTGGCTGTCGGTTCGCATCAAAACAAACCTGCCCTGTCTCACCTTGCTGCTGTCTTCCGTGGACGAGGCTGGGGCCGGGAATCTAACGCCCGGTTGCATTTGACTTGATCCTCAAAGTCCAAGGTTAGCTCTTAAGAAATCAAACTACAACGATTTGCGGCTTTTTCACGTTAACAATCGGGAAATTTCCCCATTTTTTCAGCGCAAAACGCCTTATCGGCGGGCAACAACCACCCCTTTTGCGACCGGAGATTCCCGATAATCGCGCTGACCTTCAAGACTTCGACGCAGCCTGTTCGATCGCTTTTAGTTGGCCCCTCAGATTGCTGGTCTCGGCCAAAACCGGAAGCCAGCGGCGCGACGAGAACAGCCGGAAAAAACAGTATTTCCAACGATTCCGCCAGATCCTCGCCCGCAACTGAGATGGATTGGTATGGACGATTCCGCGTTCGATCCAGGTTTCGCCCTGACCTTCGTAAAACTCAGTCAGATATTTTAGCGAAGTACGCGATTCAGGGATCAGGTGTTCGAGGCGGGCTTCGGGGATCCAGAACCCGGTATGACCGGCGTCCAACATCCGCGAGAGCACGTCGATTTCATCGAATCCGCGCACGCCTGTGGCGACGCGTCCAAAGTTGGGGTTGTAGCGGAACTGCCTCTGCACCTCGGTACGCGTTACGAAATTCGCGCCAAACGGCAGCTGTTCCAACGTTCTGATTTCAAAGCGTTCGTCTCCCAGATCGCGCTCGGCGAAAACACCGCGGCAAATCTCCCAGTTCTGATTCACCCAGGCGGGTACGCGATGCTGAAAGCAAGGTTGGATTTTGCCGCCAAAGAACGCGGCCTGGGGATACTGATCAACCGCCTCGCGATAGACGTTCAACCAATCGGGAGCAACCTGGACGTCATCGTCGGTCCAGACCAGGTACTCTCCCGCCGCGTGATCGACGGCACAGTTGCGACTGAATGAATGGCCTTGCTGGCTTTCGGCAATCACGCGCAGTGGAATCCGGTCGGCATACGATTCGCAGACGTCGCGAGTGTCGTCGGTGCTGTTGTTATCAACGACCAACAACTCCCAGTCGTGATCGACATGACGGTCCATCGCCGCCAGTGATTCGAGCGTCGAACCGATGCGTCTCGCACCATTCCAGGTGCAAATTGCGATCGTGAATTTCATGTGACTTTCCGGTTCTGCTGAATCAGGTTTCGCAATCCGTTGTAGATGACTTCTGGAGCAAACTCTGTCTCAATCAGACTTTGGCAGTTGTTTGAATATCTTTCAAGCAGTTCCTGGTTGGACGCCAAACGCAGCACGCTTTCGGCAAACGGTTGCGCCCCGTCAGCCACGTCGGCGCACCGACCAATCGCCCGTTCCAGTCCGACAATTCCGGCCGAGGTCGTCACCAGTGGGACGGAGTAGGCCAGGCACTCCAGACTCTTGATTTTCAACCCCGAGGAAATCAGCGCCGGGTTGATCGCCAAATCAATTTGCGAATAAAAATCGGCCACATCTTCGAAACGATCGAGAAACTCAATCTGCCCCGGGAGCGCGACAGCGGCCTGAACGGCATCCGCGGAGATCCCACCGCCGATTCTCAAAACGATCTTCCCGGCGGAGGCAGCCAGAATCTGCGGCCAACAGTTTTCAATGAAATCCAACAGCCCGATTTGATTGGCTTTACCGGAGGAACCGAGAAAGCCAATGGCGACCGCAGCTGCCCTGTCACCAGAATCGGCTCCGCTGAACCGTCGCGCCTGACGCCGAAACGCAATGGCATGCTTCACCAGGCAGACTTGGGCGCGGCCCTTCAGCATCTCGTTCATGTGATGAGCCTCCGGCTCCTGAATCGCCAAGACCGCATCGGCCTTCGCCAACGCCGCGGTTTCATCTGCGGCGGATAGATCCAGCCAGTTTTCAATGCCGTAGTGGGCCAGTTGCTGTTGTCGTTGATGCATCAAATCATGACTGTCGATCATCACGAACGGCCGTTGCTCCAACGCGGTCGAATCGATCGCACAAATAGGACAACGTTACGTATTCCAGAATCACGAAATCAGGTTTGCGAATGGCAACTTCCCGAACGACGAAATCAGAAATAACCTCCGAGTGAAAATCTTCGAGCTTGCCCGGTGGATGACCCGTTGCCGGCACATCGGGGCGCATCGGGGGCATCAACACCCCCAAACGATCCACGATCGCGCTTGCCAGCTTGCCCGGTGCTCCAGGACCAATCAAATCAAACCCCAACTGCCGGCGACTTTGATTCCATTGTCGAATGTCCAATTCCCCGAGATAGCAAACCGTCACATCGCAAAATGTTTTGAGGTACTCCAGCAACGCTTTGATGCGTTCCGAAGACCCTCGGCGTTCGATCCAGAATGGCACTCCGGTGACCACGAGAACCTGATGAAATGAACTTCGAGGCGCTGCCATGAATCGCTGGTACGGCTGGGAGTGTGATAAAACAGGATATCGGAGATCGCTGGATCCCAACGGTCTTTCGAATTATAGAATAACCTGACGCCCCCGATCATGGCCCTTGTCTTTCACTCCGATTTGATTCCAAATAGGATGACGATCAAGACGGATAAACAGGACAGGCGGATTCCGTACTTTGTGGACCGAACCAGGAGTTAGCCGATGACAGAAAACGAATTTGTGCGACTTGAGCTGTTTGAATCGGAAACCGAAGCACTGCAGGTCAAGGGCTTGCTGGAAGAAAACGGAATCGAGGTTCGAATCTCTGGACTCGAGCCATCCGCCTTGGGTTTTGCTGCTCGATGGTCCCGATGCGATCGAGTTGTACGTCCATCAAAGTGACTGGGAACAAGCCAACAACTTGCTGGACCAGATCGAGGAATCCGAAGAAGCTCCGATTCCCGAATGGACTTGCCATTGTGGCGAGGAAGTAGACGAGGGGTTTTACCTTTGCTGGTCATGTGGCGCAGGAGTACCAGAAACCGCCAGCCTAGATGACCACCGCCTGTCGGGGACGCTGGCTGCGTCAGCGCTGCTGCTTCCTCAACCCGTCCGTTATCAAATACACCCGCAGCTGGTAGGATTAGCTCGATCAAGAGTTAGTCATGGACTGAGAATCCCAAGATGGCAAAACCGAAACGAAAAAACCAACGCAAGGCGTTCCCTGGAACCGAACCGAACGAATCGAAATCGCGGCAGAAGTCCGGCCTGGCAATGGATGGCAAACGCCCGATGCGATGGGATTTGCTGATCATGTTTTTGGCAATCACGCTCGGTGGCACGTGGCTGGCAATCGTGCTGCGACCGAAAACCGACGCGCCGCGTTATACCTTCGAAGTCGTCAATACTTATCCCAGTGATCCGTCGGCGTTCACCCAGGGGTTGGTAATGAATGGCGATGCGCTTTGGCTGGGCACTGGCCGAAAAGGACAGTCGGTCGTTCGAAAAACCGATCTGCAAACGGGCGCCACCCTGAAACAGGTCGAACTGGATGAGCAGTATTTTGGGGAAGGCCTGACACTGCACAACGGCAAGCTTTACCAGCTGACATGGAAAGCTGGTAAAGCATTTGTGTACGACCAAGAATTGAACAAGCTGCAGGAATTTGATTACGAAGGAGAAGGCTGGGGTCTGACTTCCAACGGTACCGAATTGATTCTCAGCGACGGCAGTTCGCAGCTAAAATTCCTCGACCCGGAAACTTTTCAAGTCATCAGGACGGTGCTCGTACGACGTGGCGGTCGGCGGGTCGGGCAACTCAACGAGTTGGAATACGTGGAAAATGGTAACCTGTACGCCAACGTCTACCTGACGGACACCGTTTACGAAATCGACCCTGAAACCGGTGATGTCACGGCCTTGATCAATTTGACGGGACTGTGGCCGATGCGAGAGCGTCCGGCGGATGCCGTGCTCAACGGAATTGCCTTTAACGCAAAAACCAAACGGTTGCTGGTTACTGGAAAATTGTGTCCAAGTATCTGGGAGCTTCAGTTGATCCCGGTAGATTCCCCTTAGCCAGGAAAACACACGGTTCCGCCTATTTCAACGGAAATCCAACCGAAGAAACTTTCATGTAACCGGCGATCAAGACCACGGCGATCGCCAGAATCAAAGTTACGTTTAACCACTTGGCTTCTTCGGTTCGCATTCGTTTGGCTCGATCGCTTCTGCCAGCCAGCACGGCCGCAAAATAGAACACCACAAAGGCCAACAGCAGCTTGATACCCAGCAGTCCGTTATACAACGGACTTAAATCGAACGTGATCGCTTTGACATACGCGTTGTACAGTCCGCTGACCAACAGCAACAGCGTCGAGATCATCACCAGCCGGGCCCACCGTTTGCGGACGTCATCCATCGCATCAAACAAACTGGACTCCTGCGACGGCCTGACAATGCAGCAGCGAAGAAAGATCAATCCACCGACCATTATGATTGCAGGCAACACGTGCAGCCAGCGAGATACCAAGCTCAAAATATCGTTCATCGTTTTCCAGGTCAGGTTAGGGTGAAGACACGAAAACAAAAATTATCTGTTTTCGTGCGTGGATCAGCAGTCCCGCAAAGCGATTGGCCTTCATAACGGCGCCGAGCCAATCGTTCAGTTTTGCCTCATCGGAACATTTTAGGGCAAGCTGAATTGGTTTCCGAGTCGGCAAGTTGATGTAGCGGACATTTTGGGTTAACTTGCCTGTTTTGCTTGAATTACGGTCACGGTGACCTAATCGACAACGCGCTGGTACGACGTAAAAGAAACTCAACTTCATGACAATCAAAGTGGGAATTATCGGTGCCGGCGGCATGGCACAATATCATGTTGCCGGATTCAAACAAGGTGGTGCCGAAGTCGTTGCCATCGCAGACATTTCCAGGGAGGCTGCCGAAAAAGCGGCCCAAACCTACGGCATTCCCCAGGTCGCCGAAAGCGTCGAAGCGTTGATTGCCGATCCCGAGATCGATGCCGTCAGCATTATCGTTCCCAATAAATTTCATGCCCCGCTGTCCATCGCTGCACTCAAGGCCGGCAAGCACGTGTTTTGCGAAAAACCACCTGCGCTCAATGCCGAGGAAACCAAACAGATCATCGAAGTCGCCGAAGCGGCGGGCAAGCGGTTAATGTTCAATTTCAACAACCGCGCCAGGCCAGAGGCGTATGCCCTCAAAGCGGAAATCGACCAGGGCAACGTGGGAACGATTAACTCCGCCCAGGCCAAATGGATCCGTCGCACGGGGATCCCCGGATTCGGCGGTTGGTTTACCAACAAGGAGCTTTCCGGTGGTGGTCCGTTGATTGACTTGCTGCACATGATCAATTTGGCTTTGTATTTTATGGGCAACCCCGAGCCCGCCTATGTGATCGGCCAGACCTTTGACAATTTTATTACCAACAGTGATTTCAAGGGACCGTGGGGGATTCCAGACCAGGCCGGAGGCGTGACCGACGTCGAAACCGCCGCCCACGGCTTCGTCACTTTCAAGTCCGGCCAAGTTTTGACCTTCCAGGTGTCGTGGGCCGAGATGGTCAAACGAGAGGAAGTTTCGGTCGTCTTTCAGGGTAGGCAAAGCCGGTGGAAAAATCGAACGCCTGTTTGGCCAGGATGGACTGGACGAGACGGCCATCGACACTTGCGAAATGTACTGCCAGGAAGACGGGAAACCAATCGATAAGACCATCGAGGTCGAAGAGTGCGAAGACATGGGACGGATCCGATCGGCCCAAAACTTCATCGGGGCCATTGAGGGGACCGAAGCACCTTTGAACAACCCGCAACAAGCACTGGGGTTAATGCAAATCATTGACGCCTGCTACGAATCCGCCCAAACTGGCAAACCCGTCAAGGTCGGCTAAGCCGTCGAGTTTGGCTAAGCCGCTTCACCGCTGGACAATAATCATGATCGCGATCCTGACCAAAGACCTGATGATGTCCTCGAGCGCCAACGCGGCGGCCCGGGCGAGCGGCTTGAAAATAACGACGCTGCCGACGGTCGCCAAATTGAAATCGGTTCTCGCGGATGAACCTGCCCTGAAACTGTTGCTGGTCGATCTGCAGATGCCAGGCCTGGACCTGGAATCACTGTCGAACGTGATTGAATCCGTCGACGCGGAGCAGCGTCCGACAACGATCGCCTACGCTCAACACGTCAATGTCGAGTTGATTGAGCAAGCGAAGACAGCGGCGTTTGACCAAGTGCTAACACGTGGTCAACTCAATTCAAACTTGGGTACGTTGATGACAAACTTTCGCGCTGAAGGTCTGTCACGAAATTGACATCGGCGCAGACGTCAATGATGCCCCGTCGTGAAGCACGGCAAACGCCCGACGAGACAGAGCAGAGGTCAACTCCGTCGTGACGTCCGCTACAAGCCATGCCATTCAACAGGCTTGCCTGCGTTCGGGCATCTCTGCTGCCATTTCAGCGGGGTCGAATGCGACGATTGTAATTCCCAATTTTTGAGCCTCGGCAATGGTTTGTTCCTGGTCCAGAATGATCGTTTTGTCGGCTTCGATTGCCAGGACTCTGCCACCGGATTCATGAATGGTCTGAATGGTACCGATTCCAATGGTGGGAACATCGAATCTCATATCCTGCTGGGGCTTGGCAACCTTGATCACCGTGAATCCGCCGGCCTGGCAGAGCCTTCCGGCTCGACGAATACACTCATCGGTTCCCTCGATGGCTTCAACGGCCATCACAGCCTGGTTTTTGACCACGACCGACTGGCCAATATCGAGGCGGCCCATTTCTTTGGCCATCGCCCAACCGAACTGGATGTCTTTCAGTTGAGATGAGGATGGCGAAGTCCGGGTTAAACATCCACGTTTCACAAGCAGCTCCGGCGAGTAATTGGTGGCAGGTTGAAAGGTGATTCCGTGATCAGCGTACAGGTCGATCACCGTATGCAGTAGTGTGTCGTCACGTCGGTCTTTCGTCCGCGAGACGTAGACCGGGTAGAAATACCGGCAGAATGTCAAATCGGGGACGTGGGACAGGAGGTGTGCCTTGCGGAAGATCAATGTCTTGAAGATCTTGCCCGCCATGGTTGCCTCGGTAACTCCGGCCCGTCGCAGGTACCGTACGTGAGCTCCCATCCGGGCCAGCCCAAACGGCCGATAGTCAAAACAGAGATCCTTCAACGCCGGATCGGCATGGCCTTTGATTCCCAGGCAATAGACCTGGTACCCCTCCTGATTGAGCGCTTCGGCAACTCGAATCGGAAACCGACCCCATCCGGCCACCAACCCGATTTTTTTCGGGGCACCTGTCAGGTGGGGAGAGGATTGGGCGTTGGCAATTGGATTGAAAGGATATGGCATCGTGTTGTTCGCCGCTGTCATCCATGTTTCGAAGACGAGACTCAAGTCCGGACTCGGTTTCCGTTGCAAATCCAAAGTCCGTTGTCACGCGACTTTGCGATCGTCAACCGGTTCTGCGGCGAGTTGCTGTTGCAACTTCGACAGCTCTTTTTCCAACTGCCTGATCGCCTTTCTCATTTCTGGCAGTTTTGCCCGATTGGCCAAAATCAGCATCTCGTCCCGGGCAGCCCGCGCGGGAATCCCAAACATTTTCTGGCCTTCGGGAACGTCATGCATCAAACCGGATTTGGCGCCAATGGCTGCTTTGGAGCCGATGTGCAGATGGTCGGCCATGCCCACCTGGCCACCCATCACAACATAGTCACCCGTTGTGCAACTGCCGGCCACCCCGACCTGCGAGCACAGCAAATTATGGCGACCGATCTGGCAGTTGTGGCCAATCATGACAAGGTCATCGATTTTTGTACCTGCCCCAATGATGGTTGAGTCGTAGGTCGATCGGTCGATCGTTGAGTTGGCTCCAATTTCCACATCGGATTCGATTACGACGTTCCCCAGCTGCGCGGACAATTGGTGATTTCCTGCTCGCGTCGCATAACCGAATCCGAACGCCCCAATGATCACTCCCGCGTGCAGAACGCAGCGGTCACCAATTTGGGTGTTTTCGTACAGCACGACGTTGGGAAAAATCCTGGAGTGCGATCCGATGCAGCAGTTTTCCATGATCGTGACGTTGGGAAAGATGACGCTGCCGCAGCCAATCTCGACATTGTCCATGATCACCGCGCCGGGATAAACGCAAACATCTTCCGCAATCTTTGCCGTTGGGCTGATCGTTGCCGCTGGGCTAATGCCGACCTTTTCTCGCTCAACCGGGGGCCGAAATAATTTGACGATTTGTGCAAAGGCCAGTTCCGGATGATCAACCTCGATGCACGGCTTGGTGAGACAGCGAAATTTCTTGGTCGTGATTGCCGCGAAGGCTGGACTGGACTCAAAAGCCTCGAGGTATTTTTCCGAAGTAACGAATGTGATTTCGTTTTCTTTGACGTAAGAAATGGACGCGGCCCCGGTGACAGGTTGCCCGGAGAGCTCGGATTCGGAATTCGGCAGGATGAGTTCGCCACCGATCAGCTCGGCGAGTCTGTTTAATGTCCACATATTCCAGGCGTCCTTTCCTGAGTGATCTTTCGCGACGTTTGCGAAACTCTACCTGCGTATTTGAGTAAATCACGGATTCCAAGCAAATACCGATTTGCCTTCGGGCAAAGTGATAGCAGATTGGGATGGGGACGATGGGGACGATGGAGAGCCATTAAGCGAAAAAAAAAGCCTGTCGAAGTAAGTCGACAGGCTTTGGCTGACTGGGATGCTGTTCTAGAGGATAACGCCCGATTGAACGAAATCCAGACCGCAGGGACGGGTGGTCGATCTCGTCGGGAGTTAGCTGAACAGTTCCTTAATAACCCGTCCTCCGTTGGCAATTTTCATCGGGCGTCCGCTTTGACTGGTAAACGTGGTTTCCAGCGAAATACCCAGCGATTTGCAAACGGTCGCCATCAAGTCTTCCGACGAATAAGAACTGCCTTCCACCCGGGTCCCGTCTTCGTTGGTTTTTCCAACGGCGATACCGGCATTCATGCCCGCACCACCGACCACGGCACTCCAACTACGCGCCCAGTGGTCGCGTCCAGCGTTTCCATTGATTCGAGGTGTCCGGCTGAATTCACCCATCCAGATCACGGCGGTGTCCTGTAGCAAGCCACGTTGCTCAAGATCTTCCAGCAGGGCACTCATCCCTCGATCCAATTCCGGCAGTTTGTTGTTCTGCAGCGTGGGGAAAATATTTTGATGGTTGTCCCAACCACCCAGGCTGACCTCGACAAACGGCACACCGGCCTCGACCAGCCGCCGCGCCATCAGACAACCACGTCCAAAGTTCGTTCGACCGTAGCGGTCCTGGATCTCCTCAGGTTCCTGCATCACCTTGAATGCGTTCATCTGATCGCTGGTCATCAGGCTGAGTGTCTTACCGAGTACTTTGGCATGTTCATTGGCGGCAAGTCCGCGATTCTCGTCGATGAATCCGGTCTCCATCAATCGCAGGGCCTCCATGCGTTGAGCTAAACGATCGGGTTCGATTCCCATATCAAGATTTCGAACCTGGCCATTGGAATTCACCGAGAACGGAGCCCAGGTCATCCCAAGAAAACCCGGACCTTCACTGTTGCCTCCGACGGACACAAAAGGTGGAATCTCAAGCTCTTCCCGAGTATCCGCCAACTCATGGGCAATCACCGAACCATAGCTCGGGTGTTTGACGTTGGGATTGGGTACATAGCCTGTGTGCATGTAGTAGCGACCCCGCATATGGTCCGCTTCGCGGGTGCTCATGTTTCGAACGATGGACATTTTGTCCATGTTCTGAGCCATCATCGGCATGTGTTCGCAGATTTGCACATCGCCATTGGTTGAGATTGGCTTGAACGGTCCGCCGGTGTCGGCGCCCGGTTTAAGATCCCAGATGTCCATGGTCGACGGGCCGCCTCCCATCCACAATAAAATCGCGGCCTTCTGCTTCCGCACCAACTGATTCGCATTGGCCTTGAGGGTCTGGCCCATTGCAAATGCACTTCCTGCCAACGCCGATGCGCCGGCAAGATGGCTGATGAAGTGTCTTCGGTTCATTCCGTCAGGAGTTCGAAAAGTCATGGGCTTCCCTCTTGTTAAAAAATACCCGATTTGTAGTCTTGCGTTCCCAATCATGTCAGCCGCGACCAATGCAATCGGCGCTGAGCGGTAACTGGACCCTAATGATTAAATATAAACTCGTTAGTATTCAGAATCACCCACCAAATATCTCTCAAGGCTTCTTTGGTGTCGCCCTGACGCGCCCGAAAAATGGCTTTGGCCAGATCCTTCTCTTTACCATTGGGTTTTCGACTCAATCCCGCCAGGAACAAGTGTTCAACTTTATTGACGTCATTACCCGGCTGAGCAGCCAATCGGTCAATTAACGTCCCTTTTTGCGTGCTGGTAGCATTCCGCATCAGATCGCCATTGAACATCATCAGGACTTGCGGAATCGTCCCATCAAAACTGGTCGATTCTTCCCCTTCGTCATTTCCGAATGCCGAGGTGAACTGACCAAGCCACATTGCCTTTCGACGCTCCTGCTCTTCGTAGCTGCCCGTTTGACTGGCTTCGGTAGCGACCAGCAAGGACTCGTAGAGCTGTTCGGCTTCCATTTGCCGCAGGTAAAAGTGGGAGAATCTAGGGGGCTCACCCAGCAATGGATCGTCTTTTTCGTTGTATCGGGTTCGCTGACTGGACAGACCGTAGGGGCGGCTTAACGCAATCCACGACATCAATTTTCGAAGATCATAATCAGCGCTGCGAAACTCCTGCGCCAGGTAGTCAAGCAACTCCTGATTGGACGGAATATTGTGAGGTCCGAGATCGTCCACCGGAGACGTGAACCCGTAACCGAGAAAATGCCCCCACATCCGGTTGACCAACGACGTTGCCACGTAAGGTGAATCGATCATCAAATCGGCAAGCTTCTGTCGGCGATTGACCACGTTGACGTAACCACTTTTGTCAATTTCCCGGTCATCAACAAACACCGGGTAGGCCACGCTCATCAGACCGTTACGCAGCTCGTAGTAAATCTCAGCCTGATCAGGATTGTTTCCACCTTCGCCCGAAAAATCCTGATCACGGAGTTGGGCAATGCCTCCGTCACGTGCCCGCATGCCTCCGGGAAAAGCGCGTACCTGCCGGAAGAAGGCATTCATTTCCCAGTATTTTTGTTGTTTCCAATCATTGAATGGGTGGTTGTGGCATTGCGTGCATTGAACCTGGAGCCCCAGAAAGATCTTCGTTGTGGCGGCCGTCGCCTGCGCGGCGTTTTCGTCGTTTACCTTGTCGATCAGAAAGTTCGTGGCGCCGTTGAAATCCGGGTCTCCGGGAGTGGTCGTTCCGGTTGCCGTCACCAGCTCGCGAACCATTTTGTCGTAAGGTTTTTCACGCGCAAACGAATCTCGCAAGTACTTCTGCATCCCGGCGCGGCTGATCATGGAACGATTGTCGGTACCGCCCGTTCGACCAATCAGCAAATTGGTCCATATCGTCGTCCAGTTTCGCGCAAACTCTTCCGTGTAGGCATCGTCGTAAAGCAGTTTCTCAACCAGCTGTCGACGTTTTTGATCGCTGTCGTCTTCAAGAAAATCCGTCAATTCCTCGACCGTCGGAATGCGACCGATCAAATCCAGAAAGACTCGCCGACACCACTCGTTCTCGGTCGCCGGCTGTGACGGACGAAGCTCGTAGTCTGTCCATACCTGCTCCACAAGTTGGTTGATGCGCTCAATTTGGTAATCGCTACCTGCACCTGTGGATCCCGTGCTGATGTAGTTTTGCGAGAATGCGACCGTGTTCGTCGTGAAAGAGAGAATGAGCAAGAACAAGATGGCAAATCGTATTTTGTTTTCCATTTACTTCCCTATCTGGACAGACTGCCTGCGCTCGAGCGTTGTCAACAAACATCGACCCTTCTAGTTCTAATATATCCCAAAGTAAAAATAATGGAAAATTTCCGTCCGCCAGCTAAATATTCCGCGGGCCATGGTGTATCGTTTTAAAACACCTGTTCAATTTTGAAACATCAAAATAGAACAGGCTGGCAAGTAAATTTACTTGCCAGCCTGCACGAAATAATGAAATTCTCATAATTGCGGCCTAGACTGTCCACAAAAGTGAACAGCCCAGGCACTGCCTCGTCTCTATTCCGCCCCTGACTGCTTTCACAGCCTTGGGCGAACCACTTCCGAAATAACCATTAAGCAATCTCCGTGCCAAACCGAGAAAGCTAATCAAGGAAGTAGCGGGCAAACCTGAACACCCAGCTTGCGACAACCAATAATAGCAAGGGAGACATCGCCGTAATCACGACAAATTGCCCAATCTCCTGTTGGTCACCATTGGCGGCCCTCCAGAGATGCGCAAGGCTGGCGGCAACGGCGGCGCAGACGGCCACGATGATCAGTACGGACCGAAAGGAAAACTGAGCCTGAGTTTTTTGAGGCTCGAACCCGGCGTCATTCTGCTTGTCGTTCAAGATGAACTTCCCAATCAATTCACGATCGAGTGCTGGCATCCCGGCCGCCAGATCGGGCTGGCTAACCCGCAAGGTTTTCGCACTCGACGCATTATGCATTGTAGCGATCCGAATTAATACGACGCCACGACCAACTTTATTGATTTACTCAATTCTCCGCTTTGTGTTGTCGATTAGTGAAATGGCTGGCGCTGGCAGCATCCCGAATCTTTTTCAGCGCAACGATTTGGCAAATCACTGAATCACCGTTCCCGCGGAAGCCAGAAGCAGCATGCTTCGACACCCGAATCAAAATCAGGGCGTCCCGACCTAAAAAAGACCCAGTTATCACAAGGATTTGGAAAAATGCGATCCTCATTAATCGCAAAAACCTGCGCCGTGGCATTTTTGGCTGCTGCGTTCTGTTTTTGTATGAGCGAAAATTCTGCCGCCCAGTACGCCGGACATCCTGGCAACTGTGGCTGCCAAACGTGCCAGGAAACACCAGAGTGCGGATGTGAAGGTGCGTGCACCGGAGCCTGCAGCCGGATGACCTTGAGGGATCGATTGGCGATCATGAAAGCCAAAATGTGCAAAACCGGCTGCGAATGCAGCAGCTGCGACGCGACCGCGACGATGACCTATTCCCCGATGGAAGCCGACTGCAGTGGCCAGTGCGGCGGTACCTGCGACACTTGTTGCGGACGCCGAGCTCGTCAAGGCTGGCGGTCGCGAGAAGGCCGCATGGCTCCTGGCCCTGCGACTGGAATGACATTATTCAGCAAAGGCAGCGCCTGCGGTCAGGATTGCGACGGCTGCGCAAGTTGCCCCGGTGGTTTGAAAGCCAGATTTGGTGGCATGATGGCCGGTCGTCAAGCATGCGGCTGCAACGAGGTGGACTGCGGATGCGACGGAAGCAGCTCGAACACGGGACTGCTGGGTAGCGGCCGAATGATGTCCCGTCGAAACGCGATGACCGACGATTGTGGGTGCGACACCTGCGGCGGTTCTGATCGCGGCGGGCTATTCCAGGGTGGACGAGGCGGAATGATGTCTGGATTCGGCGGACAGTGCGATACTTGTGACGGTTCTGCTGCCCAAGTTGCATCGGCCCGCGGCATGGGCCTGAGACCGGGCATGGGAGGAATGGGTTCAGGCATGGGAGGAATGGGTTCAGGCATGGGAATGGGATCAGGCTTTGGACTTGGTCAGCATGGTGGTGCACTCGGCAACGGCGGTCTGCGTGGCTGCGGTCGCGGAGGTTGCGGGATGGGTGGCCGACTTTGCGGTGCCTGCTCCAGAATCCATGCAGGTGAAATTCCCCACGTGGATCAGCCGGCCTACCCAGGTTTTGGCGGACAAGCTCCAACCTATGCATATCCCTACTACACGACGCGTGGTCCACGAGATTTCCTAATGGACAATCCTCCCAGCATCGGCTGGTAACACGTACGGTTGATCGTAGGATACAGCAAAGCGGGCCACCAACGGGTGGCCCGCTTTTTTTTGTTACGACACCCAGCATCCTCGCTTGCCGGCGATTTCCAACCGGTTCGGGACCCGACTTTCGGCTGCTGAATTTCAGCTACCGATTTTTCCGATCGAGCGCAGGTAGGCGACAACCTGGTCTGCGAGAACTTCGACCGGTTCCGTTCCGTCGAGGTGCAGCTCAGGGGCTTGTGGTTTTTCGTAAGGTGCATCGATACCCGTGAAACCTTTGATTTTGCCAGCCCGTGCCAACTCGTAGAGACCTTTGGGATCCCGTTGTTGGCAGACCTCAATCGGCGTATCCACAAACACTTCGATGAAATCCTGCGGACTTCCGGAAGCAGTCACGGTTTGCCGAACCAAGTCACGATCGCGCCGATAGGGGCTGACAAACGCTGTCAAGGTCAACATGCCGCTGGAACAAAACATTTCGGCCACGCACCCAATCCGACGAATATTTTCCTCCCGGTCCTGGGCCCCAAACCCCAAACCAAACCGGGCTGCGAATTCCTCTCCATGAACTGGCTCAAGCAATTCACGGCTGGCGTTTAAACCGTGCCGAATGTTATCTCCGTCCAATACGAAACTCGTTAAACCCAGCTCGTGGAGTTTTGCGTCAACACAATTGGCCACGGTACTCTTACCGCTGCCGCTAAGTCCGGTGAACCAGGCGACACAGCCTCGTTTGCGTTCGACCGTTTGGGGATGCCAGGTAACCAGGGTTTTGTCTGTCATTTTGCCGTGGATTTCGTTTGGGAATTTTGGCGGTGGTGAAGGTGTTGGCGCAGGATAACGGAGTTCGATCCCACCGGTGAGACGGTGGCTGCGATCAAAAACCCTGCGCCGTCGTCGAGTTACTCTATTCCGGCGAGCTCACACAGGTTCGCATCGACCACCGCTTGCGGGCAACTCCAAACCAGGAAGAACAGCGCCTCCTGACACCAGCGGCCGACCGGATGGCCTTGTACAAATCCCGCCCCCTTGGCGGCGACCAACGCAGCCTGCGTCGCGCGCAGCACCAGGCTGTTGGCATCAATGCGAATCTGTTCGGTGGAACAGACAGGATTCCCACTGGCCAAGTGCAACAGTTTTTCCGTCGCGTTTTCCAATTGCCGATTCAAGGACTCAAAGGTTCCAATCAAATCGGCGCGTTTTTCACTTTCCAAACGAAGAAATTCGACGGCGGCCCCGGCCAAACCGATGGCCAGCGCCGAAGTCTGAAAGCCACCGGTCGCCGACAATTTACCCGTGGACAGAACGTTTTCGGCTGGACCTGCGATCAACCAATCCCGTTCGACCACCACCCCCGAAAACCGTACGGGGCCGGTTTGACTGCCCGTCAGGGCCACCAGGGAAAAACCGGGCTCAACCGAAACACCGGGCGAATTCTTGGAAACGGCAACCAGAATTTGTCGACCGTCATCCTGTTCTGCACCGGTTACCAGATAATCCGCTCCACACCCCCCGGTGACCCAAGGACTGAAACCGTTCAGCACGTACCCCTCGTCGGATTCTTTGGCCGTCAGGACCGGTTTCCCAATGTGCCGACGACTGGTCGTAAGATGCGAAATCCCCACGGTTGCCGCGGACTGTCCCGACAGGATTTCGGGGATCAGTCGGTCACGCAGCTCCGAGTTATCCCCGACAACAATCCGACGGATTGCAGCCGCGCGTTGGGTGATAATAAACGTTGTCGTCAAACAGGCGGCCGCCAACGGCAAATAACCTTCCACCACATCTGCGTCCGCTCCAGCCCAGCCCTCCCAGTTCCTCGGGGACGAACCAACGCTCAACGCCGTATTTTCGAGTCAGTTCCAATTGTGCGGCTGGCCATTGGCCCACCGGCGAGGTGTCCTTCCCGGCCGCCGATTGATGAAGCGAAGTTTCAGCCCGCAAGCGATCACAAAGTTCCCGCAAGTTCGGATCATCCGGTGAGCGAATAAGATTTTGGTCCGTGGTCATATTTTCAAATTCTTGATTTGAGTCATGCGAAAGTCAGCGACCGGCGATTTGCCATGGCCGCGTCCATCGACGTTTTCGATTTCCGGCCGCGCTGTCAACGAGCGGGGCAAATCAGATTGGTGAGGTTCCGATCGTCGCAACCGATGCTCGACCATTCGGCGGTCCCATTCCAATCAGTTTTGCATCGCCCCGACAGCACCAAACAGAAGGATCATCACGATAAACCCAAAATACAGGAGCAGGACGATTCCTTGTAAGCAGGTCATGATGATCCCCATAATCATCCCGGCCTGGGTCAGCCCCTCACCCTCGCGGTCCATCGTTCCGGCTTTCATCTGTTTCAGATCCGAGCGCCCGAGGATCCAAGCCAGGATGCCCGGGAGAAATGCAATGTTACAGACCAACGACATGATCCCCATTCCTAAAATCAACCCCCCGCGATGCGCCGTCTGATACGTCTGCATCGGCGCAGCGGTCGACACGTAGGGGTTGGTCGCTGGCTGTTTGGTCGCTTCCGGAAAACGGTCCGGTCCAAAATCGGCAAACACCTGCTCGCCCATGGCGGGAACCAAATTCAAGGTCTGACAATTCGGACACCTGGCTTGCTTTCCGATATGTTCCTCGGGAACGCGGAGCGTGGTGGAACAGTTTTGGCAGGAAAAATCTATTGGCACAGTACTGATTCCCAAATGGATACAATTTCGATTCAAGTGCTCAAGTGCGTGACACAATCGCCTAACAAGCCGTCAGTGAGCCTTCCGTTCCGACCAAAACGATCGCTGGCGATGTCTCGCTCCCGGCAACACGACTCACCCTTCCGCTGATTCAAACTTGGTCCCGCATTCTAAATCGCCAGACCCCGTCGCGACAGATTCTAATCGTTGGATTCCAGAATTAACAATTGGATTTTGGCGTCGCGTCGTTTTGGAGTCGCCTGTTATCCACCATTCAAACGGTTAGAATTGGGAAACGGTTGAAAGTCTGGGACCCCATCAGTTTATTCGAAATCACGATCATGGAAATCAAGTCTGCTGAATCCTGCCAATTCGACATCCTCTCATTAGGGGAAGTCATGTTGCGACTCGACCCGCGGGAGGGACGCGTGCGAACAGGCGCGCGGCTTTGATGTCTGGGAGGGGGGCGGTGAATACAACGTCGCGCGCGGCCTGCGTCGATGTTTTGGACTGCGCGCCGCCCTGGTTTCTGCTTTTGTCAAAAATGAAGTCGGTCGGTTGCTCGAAAATCTGATTTTGACCGGCGGTGTGGATATGCGATTCGTTAACTGGATCGATTTCGATGGCGTCGGGCGAGCTGCGCGGAACGGATTGAACTTCACCGAACGTGGGCATGGTGTCCGTGCGGCCTTGGGGACATCAGACCGTGGCTACACAGCAGCGTCGCAAATGAAAGCTGGCGATATCGACTGGGATTACATTTTTGGTGATCTGGGAGTTCGTTGGTTCCACACCGGAGGAATTTTCGCGGCGATCTCCGACACGACTCCAGGGCTAATCATCGAAGCCTTGAAATCCGCCAAACAACATGGCACGATCACCTCCTACGACCTCAATTTCCGCAGTTCGCTGTGGAAAGCCTTCGGCGGCCAGGCGGCTTGCCAGAAAGTAAATCGCGAACTGGCCCAATACGTCGATGTCATGATCGGTAACGAAGAAGACTTCACGGCCTGCCTGGGGCTGCATGTGGAGGGACTGGACGACCAACTGAAAGCGCTCCCAATTGAGGGCTACCGAAAAATGATCGCGCAGGCGACCACAGAGTTTCCAAATTTTCAGGCCATCGCCACGACATTGCGGACCGTAAAATCCGCGACGATCAATGATTGGGGAGCGCTCTGCTGGCACAACGGTGAACTCCATCAGGCGACCCACCGGGAAAATCTGGAAATCTTTGACCGTGTCGGTGGCGGAGACAGTTTTGCATCGGGTCTGATTTACGGTTTCCTTAACGACGGCGATGCGCAGGCCGCCGTCGAATACGGCGCGGCTCATGGCGCGCTGGCGATGACAACCGCCGGTGATACCACGATGGCGGTCGTGGAAGAGGTCGAGGCTTTGATTGCCGGTGACAGCGCTCGGGTTAAACGATGAATTCGAACCACCGTGCCGAAAAGTTTCGGCAATGAATCACTTGTTCCCTTCCCCGCGCAGTTGCTGACGACCGCCAGCTAACCTGCAAACAGATTCCGCTTCCCTTCATTCCCAGATTTGAAAAATCATGAAACGGTTTAAAAGCATTCTGCGAGACACCTGGTGGGCGTGGGTCATCCTCGTCGGCGGAGGCACCGTTGCCGGCATCCTGGTTTCTCGCATCTTTTTTTCGGCGATTCCGATCAGCATCTTTGCCTTTTTGTATTTTGGATTCGTGCGGTACGACGACAACGGTGAGTTACGAGTCGAGAAATAAACGTCAGGGTGTGAAACGATGAGCGATAGAACTTTCGGCCAAGATGTCGAATTCCTCAATCAGTTCGTAGAGACGATCGTGTTGAGCCGGGGCAGTTCGAAAATCGTGGTCGTTCCGTCGTACCAGGGACGTACGATGACTTCCACCTCCGGGGGATCAGCAGGGCAGAGCTACGGTTACATCAATCACGATCATATCGCCAGTGGCAAACACGATCCCCAAATCAATCTTTACGGCGGGGAAGATCGGATGTGGATTTCTCCCGAAGGCGGTCAATTCTCCCTGTTTTTTGATCCGGATGCGGCACTGGAGTATGCCAACTGGCGGACTCCCAAAGTCCTCGATACCGAGCCTTTCGACGTCGTGGCGCAAAACGATCATTCGGTTCGCTTGACCAGAAAGGCTGTGATCTCCAACTACAGCCGATTTGATTTCCATTTGCAGATGGATCGGCAAGTGGAGTTGTTGGACGAAGCAGCGGCAAGTGAAAAACTGGGGGTTGCCCTCGACGGCTTAAATCTCGTCTTTCATCAAAGCCAGAATCGGGTGACCAACGTCGGCCAGCAACCCTGGCGCCAGAACTCCGGCTTGATTGGCATCTGGATGCTGTGCATGAACAAGCCATCGCCCAATGCCACGTTAATGGTCCCCTTCAAACAGGGCCCCGTCGACCAACTGGGCCCGATCGTTAACGCGGATTATTTTGGAAAACTGGATGAATCCCGGCTGAACATCGACACCACCGACGGCCTGATCTACTTTCTGGGGGACGGCCAGTTGCGCAGCAAACTGGGGCTGACGTTCGAACGGGTGACCCCAAGACTGGGAAGTTGGGATCCGCAACGCGGGATATTTTCGATCGTCGAGTTCAATCTCCCCGAGACCGCCCCACACGGCTACACCAACAACCTGTGGGAAATTCAAGACGATCCCTTCGCCGGCGATGTGATCAACTGCTATAACGACGGACCGAATGAGTCCGGTGGCATGCTGGGCGGCTTCTTCGAATTGGAGACCATCAGTCCAGCACTCGCACTGTCTCCCGGCGAAAGCTATAACCACATCCATCGCACGATTCGGATGGAAGGAGATCGAACTGCGCTCGATCGGGTTGCGCTGGCGACGTTCGGCGTCAACCTGGATCGAATTGAAGCCGTTTTTCCGCCCAACGATCGACCAGCATCCAATTAAGTTGCCGCTGGACTGGTTCGGGTGGCTGCCACGCTGTTCGCCAACGGCTTGACGAAAACAGGAACGGTTAAGCTCCAATTTCGACCACCTGTCCAGCGCGTTCCTGCAATCATGCTGAATTCTCCGGTTTTCCACGCGGAAGATCACCGTTGACCCGCCGACGACGTTATTGGAAGATTGGTGACATGATTCGGTATTCCTGTGGTTCATGCGGCAAGTCGCTTCGGGCGGATGAAAAGATCATCGGCCGCGAAGCCAAATGCACGCGCTGTGGAATGGTCACCCAGGTCCCCCCAAAATCAACTCGTAAACCGAGCTCCAAGAAAACGACAACGACAACGCCAGCGGCACCCGTCATACAAAAACCAGCGATATCGGATTCCAATTCCGATGAGCTGTTCGATTGGGATGACAGCGGTCGGTACGACGACTCTCCGGAAGAATCCGGAATTCTGAAAAGCCTCAGTCCCAATCCAATCCTGGGAAGCCTGGGGACCGTCGTCGCAAAGCAACCGGAAGAAACCGAAGAGCCGGACATCGACGGATTTCGTCCCGTTTTCAACGTCGTCGACAAAAAGAAAAAGAAAAAAACCAGAAGCTCGACCAAGATCGACCTGAGCCCCAGTCCGATCGCGCTCATCATCGCGGCCAGCGTGCTGGCTGGCTTCGCCGGTATTTACTGGTTCATCAACCAGCCACCGCGATATCTTCCAAAGCAGGAAACAAAAACCGTTTTCGAGCAAACCAAAGAAGCCATTGAGTACGAAACCGCGTTGTTCGAATTGAAGAAGGCGAAACGGGCGATGATGGTAATGGGTGACGGCTACATTGCGGCCAAAGGCTTACCCGATTCGGAACTGGACGAACTTCGGGCATTTGCCAAATCGGTGGATGAAATCACTGACGATTCGTTTGCCATCGATCAGGCCAACACGCTGTTTGATGGAGGCGACACCAAAGCGGCCGTCGACTTGATTGTGACGAAAACCGCCGAATTTAATCAGCTTCGTGAACAAGTATCCGAAAAAATAAAAGAATATCGGAATCGAACCTACCAGTCCGAGTCGGCCCCCAAGTAGACCACGGCGGTGCTTGCGACAACAATCGGACGGCAAAACCCTGATCGTGCAATCGTATTGACGCCAACTGTTGTCAATCTGAATCCGCCGAGCGGTCAAGCGGACGACGTTGGGATGTCAACCAAGAGTTTTCATTCGCGTGCCAACTTTGGCGGTCTGTTTAAATTACGCATTCAGCAGTGCACTCCAGGCTGGATCCGTTTTTCTTCGGCAGCCCAATCGAGTATGCTGAGATCTGCTGTCGAACAGATTCAACACACGACGTCTTCACGCCCTTTCTATTTAGGAGCACCCCATGACCAGGAATATCACGCTATTGGTACTCGGTTTTGCAAGCATCTTGTTCGTCGCCGCATCGGTGGTCGCGCCACCCGCCAACACGCAAAACGTTGCTTCAACGCAATCGCAAACCCAACAATGGGAGTACGCCAGGCTGGCAATCTCCGAAGACCAGGCGGCCTTTCAAGGAGGAGAAACCAACGCCCCGTTGCAGATCTTCAGCCTCGACACGCTCTATCGCCAACTCGGTGGACGCAGCCGTGCCAACCTGACCAACTTGCTCAACGAGATTGGCGAGGACGGCTGGGAACTGGTCACGGTTTCCGACGACGAATCCAACTGGACGTTCAAACGTCGCCGGCGTTAATTCAAAAGTTTCGCGACCTTGATCTCGGATCCGACCAGAGTCGGTGAGCCCGGGGATCATGTTCGTACTGTCGGCGCAAATCGAATCCGGCTCTTGCTTAAGCGTGCTTCGGTAAAACAGCGCGGCAATCACACCGGTGATGAAACCGCCGATGTGTGCCATGTAGGCCACACCCCCGGTGGACGAATCCATGGCGACGATTGACCCCACCCCGCTGACCATTTGCATCACGATCCACATGCCAAGCACAAAAACGGCGGGGATCGTAATGATCGTATAGAAAAACACCGCGTTGACGCGATTGCGGGGGAACAACACGAGGTACGCGCCCATCACACCGGCGATCGCACCGGACGCCCCCAGGTTCGGAATCACGCTGTACGGATCCATCAGCAACTGAGCCAGACTTCCGGCGATTCCTGCCGACAAATAAAAAGCGAGAAACGGGAGATGCCCGAATCGATTTTCGACATTGTCACCGAAAATCCAGAGATACAGCATGTTGCCGATCAAATGACCAAAGCTGCCATGCATGAACATCGACGTCAATAACGTCAACCAGATAATGGGGGGTCCTGGGCTCTGCGGGATCTGGACGATCTGGCCATTGGGCAAGGCAATCTCAGCAAAACCGATCAAATCTTTGCCGGTCACGATTTCACGGGGAACCACGCTCCAGCCGTAGGTAAATTCTGGATTGGTGAGTTGATAAACGAAAACAACGACGTTGATGGCAAGCAGAACGTAAGTCACAAAAATCGGTTTGACGATATCACGGTTGTCGTCGCTGATAGGAAAAAGCATTTTTCGTGATCCGATCGGTAACGCTTCAGCTGGATTGGCAACATGGAGTCAGCCAGCTGGGAAGCCGGCGAAGCCATTATCGAAATTTTTCTGTGCTTGGGTAGCGGCAGGCATTCTGCCCAGCTCAGAATCGGTTGACCCGCAGAGACGATCGTTTTCCTGTTAGGATAGGCCCTGCGAAATCTGTCTTTTACCGCCAATCAACGGCATCGTTACCAAGCAGTTTAGTTCATTCTGGAGAATGTTGATGCTTCGTTATCCCTCGGTCTGGCTCGCCGTCGTATCCAGTCTCGCCACAGCAACGACGCCCTTATTCGCCCAAAGCAAGGTGGATCTGTTGATCGTAGGTGGACAACTCTTCCGAACCGAAGCAGGTCGATTCGAACCGAATGAGGGAGTTTCCGTGGTTGATGGAAAATTCGCCTCCCTCACGGCTGACCCGAATCAAGTCAACGCAACGAAAATTCTTAAACTTGACGACGACCAGTACGTGCTTCCGGGAATTGTCGATTGCCACGCGCACTACAACGTCAAATTGATCAAAAAACGGCGGGAAGAATTCTCGGTGATGCCGATCCTCTATCTCGCGAATGGGGCGACGGTCACGTTTTCCTGTGGCGAATTTGCGCCGGAGGCCATGTATGAACTGCGAAAGCGAATCGAATCCGGTCAACAAATTGGCCCCCGATTGATTAATAGCGGCCCCTATTTTGGTCGCGCAGACCGGATTGGCGTGGCAAAACCGAACAAGAGATTTTTGATGAGGTCGATTTTTGGGTCGGCAAAGGCGTTGGTGGTTTTAAAGCCAAAGCAATTGGACCGGATGAACTGAAATCGCTGATCACCCGGGCCCATCACCATGGCTTGACGGTCACCGGCCATCTCGATTCGGGTTACCGCGGTTCGGTCAACCCGCGCGATGCGATCGATTTGGGAATCGACCGGATCGAGCACTTCATCGGCGGTGACGCGATGCCCGATTCCCGTTCGGCTTACGCGGCACTCGGGTCGATCACCGCTGACATGCCGGAGTATCAAACCGCGGTCAAACACTTTATCAATAACGGGACGGTGTTCGATCCCACACTAACCGCCTATGGCTACTTTGGTTCTCCGCGGGAAGAATTTGAGTACTGGATCGACGAGCGACAGTTCTTCACTCCCTACGTCAACCAATGGGTAGCCAGCCGCAAACCGAGCCGCCCGTCTGAGCTGTTTGAAAAAATCTATCTGGCCAAACAGAGCACGATCTCGGCGTTTCATAAAATGGGCGGGACGCTGACCCTCGGAACCGATCACGTCAGCAACGGCACGCACCTGCCTGGGTTTGGCATCCACCGCGAAATTGACGCATTGGTCAGGAATGGGATCCCCGCCGTTGACGCAATTCGGATCGCTACAATCAATGGGGCTCGGGCGCTCGGGATTGACCAGGATCACGGCTCGATCGACGTCGGCAAGTCCGCAGACTTGTTCGTGATCAGCGGGAATCCTCTGGAGCAAATCCGCAACACGCGCAACGTTCAAAAAGTCATGACGCGAGGCAAGTTGTTCGACGTCAAAGAGTTACTGGCAAGCGTCAAAGGCAAACTGGGACCGGCCGACGAGTCAGAAGCGGACCAGTGGTAACCGCCTTTCCGCACGCGACTGACGATCGCTTTCCGCCGATCAATACTGCGGCACGCAAACGCAATGCACCAGCAAAAATACAGCGGGCCTCTGAAACCTGTCCGACGCCCGCTGATTCGAGTTTCTTGAACGATCATTTTAACCCAAGCGATCTTCCGCTCTGGCGAATTCGCCAGCGATCTAGGTCACATGAATCGTAATGGATTCGATCTTCGTTTTCTCAATTCCCGGAATCGGAACCTCGACAGCTTGGCCACCGACGAGTTCCGTGGTGTGCGTAATCACGTTGTTCAGGAATGCGGAGCTGTCACCTTCGATTTTTCCAAAAATCGTATGTCGACCGTTCAGGTTTTCAGTTTCATCAAACGTAATGAAGAACTGGCTACCGTTGGTGTTCGGACCCGCGTTGGCCATCGCCAGCAACAACGGCTCGCTAAAAGTCAAACCGTTGCTGACCTCGTCCGCAAACGTGTAGCCTGGACCACCCCGTCCCGTTCCCAACGGGTCACCTCCCTGAGACATAAAGCCTTCGATCACACGGTGAAATTCCAGACCGTCATAAAAGCCATCGCGAGCAAGTAAGACGAAGTTATTCACCGTTTGTGGCGAATTGACTGGATCGAGTGTTACGCTGAAGGTGCCTTCGGTGGTCGTAAACCTCGCCTCAAAATTCTTGGTCGTGTCAATTTTTATATCGGGTGCACCGGCCGAGGCATAAATTTTATCCCGGAAAATCGGTGGGACGCCCGACAGCGCCCCAACGCCTTCGTAGGCGACGAACTCGTCAACGGTCGCCGTGAACGTCATGGTGTCGGTTTTGCCAAGCTGATCGATCGCGGTGACCGTCATTTCGACCGGACCGGCGTCCGATGGAGTCCAGGAGATCCGACCTGTTTCCGAGATGGTTGGCAGATTGTGGCCAGCCGCGATGCCGTTGGTGTCGAGAACAAAACTGACCACGTGGTTTTCTGGATCATCAGCGGTCACATCGAAGGTGACAGCGCAGCCAAAGTCCACTGTTTGATTCTGAATCTGGTCAATGACGGGTGCTTCGTTGACGCCCGCGGGGTCGACCCGGAACAGTTGGACCGAGTCGATCAGCGGACCCGAACCATCCCCGTTGTTGCCATCACCGGGTTCCAGGAAAGTCAGCCGTGAGATATCGGAATCGGCTTCCAACATGATTCCGTACGTCTGCCACTCCGTACTGCCGTGCAGCGTTGTCGCCCACTGGTTGTTCCAGCGAACGCGCAACTCATCCGTATTGTTATCCTGCGGACCATCGACTTTCAGATCAAAACTGACGTAGTAGGTAGCGCCAACCACGGTATCGAAATCCTGAAAGACGACATCGCGTTGTGCCTGCGTGGAGTCGAGATTCAGATAGAAGTCGCCGTCGGATGCCCCCGACGCGGCGCCAGTGGCAAGGTCTTCGATTTTAATCAAACGCGTTTGCAGGTCCGCCCCCATCGCCCCCCAACCGTCCACCTGGAAAGGCCGGAAGAAATGCGTGCGGTCCGGTGACATGGATTCGAAGCTGCCGTTGGTAATTGGTGATTCGACAGCTTCCATGACCCGGATGTTGTCCAGCAAGGCGCCCATCGCATCGCCGCCGCCGTTGACGTCGCCTTCAAAGATTTCGCAGAACAGCAGTTCTGTAGTCGTGCTGTCGGCGTTCACCAGCAGGGACCCGGTTTGCCAATGATCGCCCGCCGAATAGACCGCAACCTGCTGCCCATTCCACCAGACTTCAAAATCATTGGTATTGGGTGTCGTCGGGCGCGTGTTTTCAACCGGGTGAGCGCGGAAATCAAACGTGATCAGGTAGTTCTTGCCGGGGATGGTTGTCACGTCCTGGTAGACTCGGTCGAAATGAGACGCGGTCGAGTCCAGGTCCAGCACCATGCCGTTGCCGCTTGAATTGATCAGATTCAGCAACTCTGCAGTCCCGGCTTCCTTGGACTGCCAGCCGGCGACTTCCGACTGGGTATAGAAATTGTCATCCCCTGCGGTGAACGATTCGAAATCACCGTTGGCGACCAAATTGATCCCCGTCGGCAATTCAAATTCGATTTGGTGAGTTCCGGCAACATCGCCTGCCAAAAGTTGTCGCGGTTCGAGGACATGGAAGTCGAGTCCGGCCGAAGGTTGGCGTGAACGATTTCGCCTCGAAGCGCGGGAACCACTACGTTTTCTCATCATAAAACCTGAATATCACGGGAAAGTCGGGAGGTGAGACAACCAGATTAGTTGTTTGATTAGGACGCACCGGTGCAAATTGAGTTCCAAATGGAAAGTTTTGCCAACCGATGGTCAATTCTAGCAAAAACAATTGGCCATCGTGAAGATTTGAGACCGTTATTTGGAACCTGTCGCGAACGTTTGTGATGGTTGCAACAGCTGTGACAAATCTGCCCCATTGGGGCCAGGTCACCCCGGCGTCGAGAATCCGCGACAACGCCGATTGGTCAGGTCTTCCTGCAGGACCGGTAACGCAAAATTCGCTTTAAAATTCGGAGTCTGTTGTGGCAGCGTTCAATAAATGCCGCTGGTAAACCGTCTTAGTTCCAAGGTATCATCAAGGATCACCGGAATTCGACTAATCGGCGGTGACAGACTGATTCGACTTTGACTTCAGGGCGACGAAAATGAAACGGATCTCGGGAATTGCTGTTGTTTTGACAGCTGGGCTGTTGCTGATCAATTCAACCTCGGCCATTGAGTCGCCGGGAGAGACGGAACGGGTTTCTGATTCGGGTGCGGCGACCGTTAAAGCTGTCCCGCAGGCCAAGATCGCCCAAATCAGCGACAAGATTGACGATCTGGTTGCTTACCAACTTCAGAAAAACGGCCAGGAGCTGAACGCGCTTTCGTCGGACGAGGTGTTTCTTCGACGCGTCTACCTGGACATCGCCGGGCGAATCCCAACCATCGACGAAACAACGAAGTTCCTTAAGTCGTCCAGCAAAACGAAGCGGGCCGACCTGATTGACGAACTACTCGATTCCTACGGCTACGTCAGTCGGCAGTTCAATTTCTGGGCAGATCTGTTGCGGATCCAGAGCCGATTGCCGGGTAACCTGGTGGGCATTCCCTACATCGACTATGTCAAAGATTCACTCGAGAACAACGTGGCTTACGACGACTTCGTGCGTGGCCTGATCAACGCCGAAGGGCCCAACCTCAAACGCGGCAACGGAGCGGTGGGTTACTACCTCCGCGATCGCAACATGCCAGAAGACAACATGTCGAACACCGTGCGGATTTTTCTCGGCACCCGGCTCGAATGCGCCCAATGCCATGACCACCCGTTCGACAAATGGACGCAACGACAATATTTTGAGATGGTGGCGTTCACCGGAGGGATTTCCTATCGGGCTCGCGAAAATGAATCCGTGGCCCGCGAGATGCGCGCCCTCTACAAAGACAAGGACATTCCCGAGAAACAAAAACCGTTGCTGAATCGACTTTCGCAAACGGTCAGCTACGGCGTGACCGGCAGCGGCACAGGATTGGCTCGTCTGCCCGAAGGTTTCCTCGGCGACGACGGATCTGAAGGCGACATTGTCGTCGGCAAGACCATGTTCGAGGGCAAACCCCTGGTCGACGTCACGATCCCCAAACAGCGGACGAATCGCACCGCCAAAAAACGTCCCAACGCCCAGCAAGCTGCGATCCCCGGGGCCAAGCCCGTTAATTCCCGGGAAGCCTACGCAAACTGGCTGACCGATCCCGAAAATCCCCGTTTTGCGACCGTCATCGCCAACCGCTTGTGGAAACAGGCGATGGGGTTGGGTTTGATCGAACCGATCGACATTATCGAAGACGATACGGTGGCTTCCAATCCGGAACTGATGGATTTGCTTGCCCAAACCATCGTCGATCTCGATTTCGACATGAAGCAATTCCTGCGAGCCATCTACAATTCCAGAACCTATCAGGCCGCCGCTCACGGTGAGGATATCGCCGATCCTCAGAAATTCTATTTCAACGGTCCCGTGGTGCGTCGGATGTCGGCCGAACAAATCTGGGATTCGCTGTTAGTGCTGACGGTCCCCGATACAGACGAACGATTTTTCCCCAGCGAATCCCGCTACGCCGCTTTGGGTAACGACCCCTACGCGGCCTACGAAAAACTCGTCTCGATGAACGCATCGGAAGTCAAAGATCTCGTTGCCAGTTTGGCCGACCAGTCAAAAGCCAAACGCCCCAGCTACAAAGACGACCCCGCCTATAAAAAAATGATGGCCGAGCGGGCTCAGCTGAACCGTCAATTGCAGCAGGCCCGGAAGCAGAAAAATGTAGATTTGGAGCGAGATCTCCGCGTCAAGATCGCTGCGCTGACCGCCGAGTTCCGCAAGACGGGTCGCCAGGCGGCCACGTTTGTACGCGCATCCGAACTGCCCTCCCCGGCACCCACTGGCCATTTTCTGCGGGAGTTCGGTCAATCCGATCGGGAACAGATCGAAAATTCGAATACCGATCCAGCGGTAACGCAGGTGCTCTCGATGATGAACGGCTACATTGAAGAGAAAATCTCCAAAGACGCGGGGAGCGTCCTGATGCAAACCGCCTTGAAGGCGACTTCCGCCAAAGAATGCACGGAACTGATCTTCCTTTCAATGCTCAATCGTGAGCCAACGTCGAAAGAACGGCGGGCCTGGGAGCGGGACTTCAAAGACGCGGTCAAAGAAGGCACGGCGAAAGTCAAAGAAGTCTACGCCGACCTGATCTGGACCTTGGCCAATTCCAATGAGTTCATTTTCGTCAAATAAGACAACCGTCGGCGTTCGCGAGACTTGAATTGCGATCTCCTTAGGCAACCTTCCACCAACCAATCTTCCAGTCGGAATCGTAACCATGAGAGAATACAGAACCCTCAAAGATCCTGTCACGCGTCGCGCTTTCGTTGCCGGTGCCGCCAAGACTTTCCTCGGCGTTGGAACCATGACCTCAATGGCCAGCATGGCCGCGGCAAACAGCCGACTGGTCAACGCCGTGCCAGTCCATTCCCCCGGTGGAAAAGCGAAATCTGTGATCTACCTCTATATGAGCGGCGGCATGAGCCACCTCGATACTTTCGACACCAAACCGGGAGCCGAAACCCAGGGGCCAGTGGAATCGATCAAGACCAAAGCCGATGGTGTGCAGATCTCGGAGTATTTCCCGAAGATGGCCGACCAGATGCAACATGTGGCCGTGATCAACTCGATGAACTCGACGCAGGGCGCCCACGCGCAAGGTCGATACTTCATGCACACCAGCTATTTCATCCGCGGCACGATCAAGCATCCCGACCTCGGTGCGTGGAGTGCGATGATGCTTGGTAAAGCCAATCCGAACCTGCCGGCCAACGTGAAAATTGGCGGTGCCAGCGAGGGGCTCGGTGCCGGATTCCTCGAGTCACAATACGCAGCCCTCCCGATCGGCAACCCGGAATCCGGACTGCAATACAGCCAGCTTGCCGACGACGTCAGTAACAGTCGTTTCGGTCGGCGAATGAGAAAACTGGAAGAAATGAATTCCGAGTTTTCTCGCAAGTACAACACCAAGACCGCGCGAGCGTATGCGGCGATGTACGACGAAGCAGTCACGCTGATGAAAAGCAAAGACCTCAGCGTGTTTGATTTGACCCAGGAATCGGACGAAGTTCGTGACCGTTACGGTCGCGACTCGTTCGGGCAAGCCTGCTTGTTGGCACGCCGACTGACCGATGCCGGTGTGCGATTCGTCGAAATTGATAACGGCGGTTGGGATACGCACGGGGACAACTTTACTCGCGTCAAGGAAAAAGGCGCAGTACTGGACCAGGCTTTGGCCTCGCTGCTGGACGATCTGGCTTCCAGCGGAAAACTGGACGAAACACTCGTCGTCGTGGCCACGGAATTTGGTCGCACGCCAAAGATCCAGGAAGAACGGGACAATGGCCGAAACCATTACCCGCAAGCTTTCACCTGCCTGTTGGCTGGCGGTGGAATCAAAGGCGGCATCAAATACGGCGAGACCGACGATGAAGGTCGTGAGGTGGTCAAAGACATGGTGCCGGTTCCCGATTTCAACGCGACCATTGCCACGGCCATGGGCCTACCGCTGGACAAGAAAACCATGTCACCGTCGATGCGGCCGTTTACCGTTGCCGACAAAGGCAAGCCCGTCATGGACTTGTTCGCCTGATCGTCGATTTGGGTCAACCGGGGCTGCGATCGTGTGATCCTAAGTGGGCTGCCACGTTCGGTTGACTGGCTGATGCGGCGAACTGGTTTGCCTCCGGTGAATTCACAGCATTGAATTCTGCTGCTGAAGCGAACTGAAGACGCACTTTAACCCGGCCACGAACAACACGACGCCAAACAACCCCGCAACGATCGACGTCAGCGGCGGTGTTACCGAAGTCAACTCAATTCCTTCCATGACTTCGGCAATCGCCACTGCGGTTACATGAGCAGAACGATAGCGCTCGTAAGCCATCAACCCGCACAGGCTGGAACAGACGATCAGAAAAATCCCGATGGATCGTAATTGTTTCATGACATGCATCCAGTCAGCGTCAGATTAGCTTTGATCATCGAGGTTTTTTAGCTCGTCCAGTAAGCGACGGGTGACCACAGCCAATCCCCGGTAAAACTCAGTTTGGGCCCGTTGCTCAACTTGATCCAGTAAGGGCTGGCTCCAGTTCAGATGATCGGTCTGAAAACTGACGCAGGATTGCCGGATGGACTTGCTCAGCATCAACAGCGCCAATCAGGCTGCCGATAAAATCGAGCTGCACACCCAGATGGTCCAGGATCTCAGCCGGGGGACAGTAATCGGGGACCAGTTCGACATATCGCTGCATGGATGCGGTGGGATTGCCTTGAAACTGACCTTCGATCCAAACGGACTGAATCGGCGAAATCTGGTTCTTGGGTCCGATCAACAACTGACAATAGTCGACCGCCAGGATCTCCAGGGTCGACGGTTCGCAGTCCGCAGGCACAGCGCCCCCCAGTTCGGCAAATGCTGCCGCAACCGGCGGCTGTTGCAATTCGCTCCAGATTGACGGATCGATCTCACGTAGCCACATTCGGCTGAGAAATCGACAAACGGCTGTAAGTTGCAAAATTTGGGCTGACATCAATTTTCCACGTGGGATGGACCGGCAATCCTGGTGATCCAATTCCAGTCGTTACCGTACAGCATTTTACTCCGGCAACACTTTTGCTGACATCCCTCACGAAGGTCTCCAACTTTCTTGGGCTCCGGCCTGTGACGACTGACGCCCTTGAGAATCCTCGTTGACCAACGCCTTCCACGATTGAGGCGCAAAACGCACGATGTCGTGGAGCCAGATCGCCCAGTTTCATCAAGTGGATCGCTGGTGCAGACATCCAAAGGGCGTCTTTGCAGGCTTTTCGATCCGATTCGCAAATTTCCCAGCGGTTTGGGCATCCGGTTTGCCATCTTGGACTGGATGATTGATTTTACCTGTTTGTTTCACACATGGCGTTGCCGAATGTGTGATCGTTGCAACTAGATTTGGAGTGTTCTATGTTCCCCGAGTCCTTTGGCTGGATTGCTCAACAACTTGTCTTCGCATCAAACAAGAATATGAAAAACAAACGCTCCAATATTGCCACACAGAATTCGTTGTCTTTCGAACAGTTGGAACCCCGTCAACTTTTGGCAATCGCCAATCCGGTCGGTGATCAGTTTCTCGTCAACGAAGCATTTGCCATCGAGGCTTCTCCGCCGGTCGTCGCTGTTTTGAATCCGGCAGGGGATTTTGTGGCGGCGTGGCAAAGCTACGAGGAGGGACCTGATTATCTGGGGCACGGAGTCTATGTGCAACGATTCAACGCCGATGGAACGCCACTGGACCCGGAAAAGATGCTCGCGAATGTCGGCATGATTGAAGGCGATCAGATTGCCCCGGCGGTTGCCAGCGACGGCAATGGAAATTACCTGCTGGCTTGGGAGAGTTTCGATGCCACCGTTGGCAGCTATGACGTGATCGCTCGCTGGTTTGACGGCTCCACCGGCACACTCGGCAGCGCGTTCCTGGTCAATGCGACGACCGCGGGAGACCAGGTCAGTCCTTCGGTGGCGATGGATGCGGACGGTAATGCCGTGATCACTTGGCAGAGCGAATTGCAGGACGGGGACGGCCAGGGAATTTTTGCCAACCAGTACGCGTTTGACCAAACGGCGGGAATTGGGGAATTCATGGTCAACACCATGACCATCGGCGACCAACAATCACCCGACGTGGCGATGACACCGACCGGAGAATTCGTCGTAACCTGGGAGGGGCTCGGCACCGTCGAAGTCGAAGATAGCCTGGAAATTTTGCGCGTCGTTACGCCCAGGACGCAACTCCGTTGGACCCGACGGAAATCCAAATCAACACATTGACGATTCGTGACCAGGTCGATTCGCACGTGGATGTGGACAACGCCGGAAACTTCGTCGTCGTGTGGGTTTCGGAGGGGATTCCAGGCAGCGGCTCGGATGTGTTTGGCCAACGAATGAATGCGGACGGCACTCCTGCCGCCGCGGAATTTCGTGTCAATTCGACAACGATGGCTTCGCAGGTCGCGCCGGATGTCGGCATGAATGGCGCAGGAGAATTTGCAGTAGCCTGGCAAAGCGTGCACCAGGACGGATTCAGCTGGGGAATCTTTGCCCATGAATACGATGCCTCGGGCGACACGATTCCCGGCAAGGAAGAATTCCAGGTCAACCAGTGGGTGATGGGGCCGCAAAACCATGTCGCGTACGATGTCAGTCCAGGCGGCCAAGGCGTTTTCGTCTGGTTGGGCAATGATCCCAATCACCTACCGGCAGTTCACGGGAAAGCTTACGACCTGCCCGGAACGACGGACCCGAGCCTGATTGAGGACATGATCCTGGCGAATTTTGTTGCCCTTGAGGACACCCCCGCATCGGCATTCATGGACGCCGCCGGCAACTCGGTCGTCGTTTGGGAGAGTTATGGCGAAGACGGTGATGGACTGGGAGTCTATGCCAAACGAATCGGCTTCGACGGTGAAACCATTACCGAAGCCTTTCTGGTCAACACGGAGACGACACTTGGCAACCAAGCGAATCCCGCGGTTGCCGGTAATGCGAATGGACAATATGTAGTTGTGTGGGAATCGGATGAGTTGAGTGCTCCAGGCCATGACATTTGGGCGCAGCGATACGATGAAAACGACCTTCCAGTGGGCGACGCATTTCTCGTCAACACCACGACAACCGGAGACCAATCCCACGCCGCTGTCGCCATGGCCGAGGATGGCCGTTTTGTGGTCGTTTGGCAGAGTCCCGATGAGGTTGCAGGTGTACCGGAAGGACTGGGGATTTTTGCCCAGCGATTTGACGCTGATGGGCTGCCAGTCGGGAGTGAGTTCCAGGTCAATTCAGAGCGACTGCGCGACCAATTTTCGCCCAGTGTTGCCATGAACGGTGCGGGTCAATTTGCGGTCGCATGGGTCAGCGACCATCCTGCCGTGGATAATTCCGAAACCGATCCTGAAAAAAGCATTTTTGTCCAATGGTTCGATGCCGATGGAACGTCGGTCGGCCCCGAAGTGATTGCGCACGAATACGTTAAAGATGCGCAGGAACATCCCAGTGTCGGGATGGATGCTGAGGGAAATTTTGTGGTCACCTGGCAGAGCATTAACCAGGAGGGTGCTTCGGGAGACAGCTGGGGAGTCTATGTGCGGCAATTCGATTCAACCAAAACTCCACTCAATCCCGAAGAGATTCAGGTCAATCAACTCACCAACGGACCACAACGGTACTCGACGGTGGGCGTTGACGCCGACGGCAATTTTGCCGTCGCCTGGCAAAGCAATTCCCATTTGCAGGATGGATCCAGTTGGGAAGTTTTCCTGCGACAGTTTGATTCCGACGGCAATCCACTTCGCGATGAAGAAGTCGTCAACACCTGGTTTCAGGGTCCGCAGATCAATCCGGTCGTGGCACGTTCGGTGACCGGCAACTTCGGTATCTTTTTCTCCGGACAGGGCGATGCCCGGACCGAAGGTGTGCATGGCCGATTGTACGATGTGAACCTGGCCGATCGAAACAGCTTTCCCACCCGGTTGCCCGTCGGCAGCCAATTCCTGGTTGCTGAAACGTTGACACTCGAAGCCAGTGCTCCCGATATTGCGACTGATGCCGCCGGAGATTTTGTTGCAACGTGGGAGTCGTTTGAAGAAGACGGAAGTGGTTGGGGCGTTTATGCGCAACAGTTTACGGCAGCGGGCGAACCGAAAGCGGCTGCGTTCCTGGTCAATCAAACGACCACCGGCGATCAACATGCACCCGCTGTTGCCGTCACCGCCACCGGGGAATTCCTGATTGTCTGGCAAGCCAGCGGCCAAGACGGCGATGGCTACGGCGTGTTCGGACAATGGTTCGGTTCCACGGGTACGCCGATTGGCACTGAGTTCCAGATCAATACCGCGACCCTGGGTGATCAGATCAAACCGGATGTCGCGATCGGCACGGGAGTCGATGGAACGTTCGCGGTCGTCAGCTGGCAAGGCCTCGATTCAGATGACACCGGAGTTTTTGCAAAATGGTTGACAGGAATCGGAGACACGACCGGGTCCGCTGAATTCATGGTCAATACCGATGAAATAGGAAGCCAGCTGAATCCGGCGATCGCCATGGCCCCCGATGCCCACCAATTCGGCGTCGTCTGGCAAGGGCCGGACAACAGCACCGGTGAAGCAGAAACCAGTGTGGAAGTTTTTGGCCAGTTGTTCGTATTCGAAACCGACGCTTTTGAATTTGCAGGTAGCGAATTCGTCGTCAATTCCATGCTGGAGCATGACCAGGTGGATGCTGCCATCGCAATGAGCCGCAGCGGCGCGTTTGTGGTCGGATTCGTCAACGAAGGCCAGGAAGCATCCGGATCGGACGTTTACGTGCGCAGGTTCGACCCCGCGGGCACTGCCCTTGGCGATGACATGCTGGTCAATCAAGTGACCAGTCGGCCCCAGCGAGCGCCGGCCGTAGGGATGGACTCGGACGGACGATTCATCGTGTCTTGGCAAAGCTCTCATCAGGAACCCGATCCGTTTTCCTGGGGCATTTTCGCGCGGGAATACGATACAACCGGGACACCGGTCCAGGACGAATTTCTGGTGAACACGCTGGTCGCCGGTCCACAGACCACCCCGGTCGTAGCCCTTAACGAGACCGGCCAGACGGTCGTTGGGTGGGTCGGGCTGGACGCGGCCCATCACCCGGCCGTCCATGCCAAACTGTATCAGTTGCCAAACGTGACGGATTCTGGTGAGTTGATTCTGGCGAATTATCTCGCGCCCGAAGAGGCACCGCCGGCCGCGGGAATGGACGCGGACGGCAACAGCCTGGTCGCCTGGCAAAGCTATCTTGAAGATGGCAGCGGGCTGGGAATTTTTGCCCAAAAGCTGGATCACGTCGGCAATCCACTGGGTGAGAAGATGCAGGTCAATACCACGACCTTTGGCAACCAGACACTCCCTGCCGTGGCAACCAACGCCAGCGGATTTTCGGTCATTGTCTGGCAAAGTGCGGACCAGGACGGTGACGGGACGGGGATCTACGGGCGCCGGGTCGGTAGTGACGGTGTTTTGCTCGGAGACGAGTTCATCATCAACACGACGACGTTGGGTGACCAGGCGGCACCGGATGTTGCCGTTGCCGAGGACGGCACCTTTGTCGTGGTCTGGCAAGGGCCGGACGCGGATCTCACCGGGATCTACGCACGACGATTTAATGCAGACGGTACGCCAATCGACGCAACCGATTTCCAGGTCAACTCGTTTACCGATCTCGCGCAGTTCTCACCCGCCGTTTCCATCAACGCCAACCATCAGTTTGTCGTTGGCTGGGTCAGCGACCATCCGGCGGTAAGTGATCCCATCGACAACGAGAAAAGCATTTTTGTCCAGGCCTACGATGCCTCGCTGGCGACTTCGGGCCCCGAAGTCCTGGTTCACCGATTCGTGAAGGATGCCCAGGAACATCCGGACGTTGGCATCGACGCGGCTGGTAATTTTGTGGTGGTCTGGCAGAGCGTCAATCAGGACGGGAACACCTGGGGTGTCTTTGCTCGCCAGTTCCTGGCCGACAAAACTCCCGTGCAAATTCGCGAGTTCGTCGTCAACTCCACCAAAAAAGCACCCCAACGCTATCCCAGCGTCGGGGTCGCCGAAGACGGGCGATTCGTCGTAACCTGGCAAAGCAACAGTGATTTACAGGAAGGCAGCAGTTGGGATCTGTTCAGCCAACAGTACTCGGCCGATGGAATGCGGGAAGGGGGCGAAGTGGCTGTCAACACCTTCCTGCAGGGTCCGCAAATCCATCCCGTCGTCGCTCAGGCTCCCGATGGAGAATATGGCGTCTTCTGGGTTGGCCGTGGCACCGATCAAAGGGAGGGTGTGCATGGACGGATCTTCCGATTCCCGGACTACGGTGACGCTCCGGATACGTTCGGAACAACCTTGGCCAGCAACGTCGAGGGTGGTGCCCGCCATGCCTGGACGGGTCCGTTCCTGGGCAGCCAGCGCGATCGCGAAGCGGACGCCTTTCCAGGCTTCAACGCACTTGGCGATGACCTGGATTTCCTGGATGACGAGGACGGCGTCAGTTTTGCCACGCCCCTCATTCCCGGCCAAGACGCAACGATTCACGTGCTCGCGTCCGGGACTGCGTTGTTGAACGCCTGGATTGACTTCAATGGCAACGGAATATTTGACGTTGATGAACAGATCTTTGTCAACCAACCGCAAACAACCGGCTGGAACACATTGACATTCAGCGTGCCAGCGACGGCAGCGTCAATTCGGTCACGCACGCCCGGTTCCGACTCAGTACGGAAGCGGACTTGGCTCCGGTCGGTACGGCCGCCGACGGTGAGGTCGAAGATTACGCGGTTCCGGTCAGCGGTCTGACCGTGACGACGACCGCGGATGACGGTTTCGGCTCGCTGCGGTTTGCGTTGATCGCCGCCAATACCATCCCGGGATTGCAGCAAATTACGTTTAACATTGCCGGGGCGGGCACGCAGACCATCTCATTGCTTTCGGCACTACCCAACATCACGGATGACGTGATCATCGATGGCACGACACAACCCGGGTACGCGGGTACCCCGTTAATCGAACTTGACGGCAGCTTGGCGGGGGAACACGGATGGTTTGCTGTTCGTCGCTCCGGGAACCGTTCAAGGTCTGATCATCAACATTTCAGTCGACACTGGAATTAATGTCTTCGAGACGTCTGGCGTGAACATCATCAGCAATTACATCGGCACCGACGCCCTGAGTACATCGGCGCTTGGAAACGCGGTGTTTGGGGTGAGCATTTGGGAGTCCCAACAGGTCCTGGTGCGGGGCAATGTGATTGCCGGCAATCAGCACAGTGGCGTTTCCATCAGCGGCTCGACTGCAACCGACAATTTGTTGCTTGGCAACCACATTGGATCGGACATCAGCGGGACGCATTGCCGTAAGCAATGCAAACCATGGAGTCCTCCTCAAAGGCGGGGCCCATCACAACCGCATCGGTGGAATCGGCCGCGGGAGCCGCCAATTTGATCTCTGGCAACGCGGGGACCGGAGTCTACATCGCGGACTCCAACACCGCAGAACAACCTGCTCCGAAACAACTTGATCGGCGTCGATGACTCCGGCCAGGCCGACCTCGGCAATGGAACGTTCGGCGTGTACCTGTCCAATGCACAACTCAACAAAATCACCGGAAATGTGATTTCGGGGAACGATGCACTGGGCGTGATGATTCAAGGCAGTGACGCGAGCCAAAACGGACTGTACGGCAATTTGATCGGTACCGATGCAACACGGATCATTGGCTGTGGCCAATGGCGGCCACGGTGTTCGCATCGTCGCGTCCGCTCACGACAACCTGATTGGCGGACCGACCAGTGAGACCCGAAATGTGATCTCCGGCAACAACCACAGCGGTATTCTGATGGCGAATGTCGGAACCCAAGGCAACATTGCCAACGGCAACATCATCGGGCTTTCCGCCAACGGCAATGACGTCCTGGGTAACCGATATCACGGCGTGATGATTTCCGGGGGCGCCTCGGACAATCTGGTGATTAACGGCTATGTCTCCGGCAACGGTGGTAACGGGATTCGAATCATGGACGCTCCCACGCACAATAACCGGGTTGCCCAAGTGGTCATTGGAACCAATGCCAGCTCCAGCGATGCCGTTGGCAATCAGTCCTTTGGCGTGTTCGTCAACAATGCGTCCGAAAACGTCCTCCGCGGCAACACGATTTCCGGAAACCTCGAAGGCGTTGTGATCCAAGGCGCTAACTGCCCAGGAGAATCTTCTGTTTGGCAACAAGATCGGCACCGACGCTTCTGGCCTGACCGACATCGGCAATATCAACCAAGGCGTTTTGTTGACCAATGGAGCCCACGATAATCGCATTGGATTCGCCGCTGACAATGGCGGCAACACGATTGCATTCAATCGTGGCCATGGCGTCGCCGTGAGCGGAGCCAATTCAATCGACAACCAGATTTTGCGAAACTCGATCTTCGACAATTTCTTCGCGGGAATTGACCTGAACACGGATGGATTTACTCCCAATGATCCGGGTGACCCGGACATCGGTCCCAACCTGTTGCAGAACCATCCTGGGCTGCTCAGTGTTGACCGCCTGGCAACTGGTCGGCTTCGAATTCGCTATGCCGTTGATTCTTTGCCGACGAATTCAGATTACCCGATCCGAGTTGAGTTCTTCCTGGCCGATTCGTCTGGCAGCGAGGGCAAGACGTTCCTTGGTTTCGATTGGTTCACCGAGGGAAATTTGGCGGCGGGAATCAAGACGATCGAACTCGACCCACTGACACCGGTCTCCATCGGCCAACGGCTGGTCGCAACAGCGACCGACCAGTTGGGAAGCGGAAACACCTCGGAGTTTTCCGTGAACCAGGTTGTCAGCTAGACGGGTTGGCCAGCTGCTGGTGAGACTCGATGGCATGTCCGCTCCACCGGTCTGGAAATAAAAACCGCCGGCTCGGTGGAGCCGGCGGTTTTGCGAACGAAGTTCAAGATAATCAACCTGCCCGATCAAACACTATCGGCGCCGGCTGAAGTAGGATTTGATTGCTGCGGATATCGAAGCGGACTCACCCTGCGCCTTGGAGGAGGTCGGTGATTCCAGCAGCGGCACTGGCTGTTGACTTGCACCGTTGGGAATCGGCACGTTCTCACCCGGGTTGGCATTCGGTCGTTCCTGTGAATCCGGAACGGGCGACAGACCACCTTCGATGAACCGCGATTGTTCTTCGGTGGTTTCGGTTCCATAGGACACAGCGGTCGCTGTCGACGGAGTCATCTGGTTGAACTCACCCATCGACACCGGTGACACATCCCGGCCAACCGCTTGGCCGGAACTCACAAATCGCTTCGCCTTGCGGCTCGCTTGTTGTTCCGCGTCGCTGGACCAGGGGCCTTCGGCGAGGCTGAATGTTGTAACGGCTGAGCAGACCACCGGTGGCAAGTGTGAATCTGACCAGCGCCTGGTTGTAGTCGGCGATCGACCGAAACACGGCGCTTTCAGCATTGGCGGCTCGTTGCTCCGCATCCAGCAGGAAAAAGACTTGATCCTGGCCTTCATCCACCCGTTTTCTTTTGGGCTCCAGTTCTTCCTGAACCGCGACGCGCGAATTGAAGCTGGTTCGGACCGCCTCAATCGCCCGGTCGACTTCGATGTAGGCCGCGTTGAGGTCGAGAATGATCTGCCGTTGTTGTTCCTGCAGGATGGCTTTTTCTCGAACGAGGTTGACCTCGGCATTTCGGATCGCAACATAACCGGCACGGTTTCCGATAGCGCCCCCTAGCTCGACACCCATTTGCCAGTCGGCCAGGTTACCGTCCATCAAGGTGCCGTAGGCGCTTCCAAAGGTATTCTTGAAATTGGCATCGGGATCAGGATCTCCATTTGGAAGAGAAGCGGGAAAAGCTTGATTCGCACGCTCGATTCCGAGACCCAAACAGGTCGTCACCGAAACCACGAAATCCGTACTGGCCGACGAAATCAAATCGCCATTTAACCAGGTTCTTGGCAGCCAAAAGTTCCAATTCCCGTTGCCGCACCGCCCATTTCTGGCCGCGAATTTCCACACGTCGCTGGAGCGCATCGTATTGCGATTGATCCCAGTCAAACACAACTGGAGCTACCGCCGGCTGAGAACTCGGCTTGAGAATTCTACCATCGCTCGCCGGCAGCCCCATCAAACGTCGCAGATTTCGCTCGCTACCCAACAATCCCAGTTGTCCCCCGACGCGACCTGCCAACGCATTTTGAGCCTGCAACTGAAACGAGTAATATTGCTGCCGGGCTTGCGCCTCTTCATCCGGGCGACCGACGCCATTTTCGTATCGCAATTTCCGGTTTTCCCAAGTCTCACGGGCGGACTCCCGCGCGGTCAGCTTCGTATCGAGATCGCGGTAAGCAAAATACAACTCCCAATAGTTATTTTCGACCTCGAGTACCAAATCACGCACGGCTCGCTCAAAATTCGCCAGCGAAATATCGCTACGAATCCTGGCAATCAGGACACCGTTGTACTGCCCTGGTGCCGCATTGGGTCCGGCAATTCGGTTGACAGCCGTTCCGCGACCACGCAATAAAGGCTGACGAACCTCCAGTTGATTGACCCAGTCGTAAACGCTCGCGAAGGTGTTAATCGGGCTAGTATTGCGGTTATAGTCGATGATATTGCGCCAGGAAAAAGTCGTTCCAGCTGCCGTTTGTTTGGATAGCCCGGTGGTTTGGTTGGATACATTTGAGATCAATTGATCTGCACCACCTCCAAAGAATCGGTTGTTAAACGCCCGCTCATTTCGGTTGTAAGTGAGATTTGCGTTGAACTGCGCATCGAAGGCACTCAGTGCCGCTTCCACACTTCCGGGTCCAGACTCGATAAGCGCCTGATCAAACACCGTTTGCACTTGCCCAGGTGCGTTGACCACGACGCCGCCGAGTTTTTGCAGAATTTCGCTGGTCGCCAACGTCTGTTGGACGCACTCTTCAAGACTGATTTCCCAAAATGGCGTGTCTCGAAACTGACTGATCGTCATCGGAGCCGCGGTCACAGGAAGGTTGCTGTTCTCAAGACAGGAATCATCCAGATCCGGATACTCGATTTTCTGCAACGCCGCTGGAGATGGCGCAACTGATCGGCGCGAATTTCGTGGTTTGAGCGGCATGGTGACTGCATCCGGCAATTCCGGTCGCCATCAAAGAACCAGCGAACATCAAAGTAATTCGCAGGATTGCCTTCGCTGTGTTTGAGTTGCTGGAGGGTTGATCACAAATCATGACTGGCTCGATATGCACAATGTAAACGAACAGAAGAATCGCAAGATCCATGCGATCCCCGTTTATCACTTTCATCGGAACTCAATTTCCAAACGATCATTGTGACCGCAGCCAGTCGCACATCAGGTATAAGTCGGGTCTTTGGTAAAGGCCGAATGGCCGGGACAACCGGCAAGGTTTACCAAACCGCTCCATCGACTCAATTTTGCCAGTCATTGCCAAGCCGGATTGCGAGGCAGCAGAAACGAAACGCGGTTTCGTGATGACGAGGTCATCGTGAAGCGAGGCGTGCGGCAAAGACAATCGCAAATCGCGAACCGCCCACCCAAGCGATTGTGGCCAAATCGCTTTGGCCGGATGTCAAACGGATCGTCGTCGATCGCGTTAGATGAGCGTGATGCTGGCATCCGCCTGGGGATACGAGGCCCCGTCAGGAGACCCCTGCCCCTGCTGGCCTGTGACGACGCCGCGAGAATCGTCCCTGCGCGAAATTTGGCGGCGGCTGGGGAGCCTGCCGGCAGATCTGGCGATCCTATCGCCCTACTGTGTTCGCCGCCTGAACGCAGACCGAAAGCCGACCCTTGGCAGAAACCAATCCATCGGATCAGATCACGCCGGCTCCGCAAATTTTGCCCGGCTTATCGGTCCGAGTCAAAATAGAACTGCTTCTGCCGAATGGTGCAAGTTGCGTCACCCGGACGACAGTACCCCAGCGGGTAATCACACGAAAATGGCGGGTCGCTGCACATTTGCAACGGCACGGACGCGAACGATTTCAGCATGTTGACCCCGGAATAAACTGGCTGTAGTCGCAAGCCATGGGTCTGGCCGTAGCGTTCCAAGGCAACGTCTTCGAAATAGAGCGGGCGGTAACGAATATCGGGTGCAGCCCACGCAAACACCTGGGGGGAACCCAAGTTCGGTTTCCATTCTGGCAATGACGTCGTCTCGATGATCTTTACCGTTCGATCGACCGGCACAACCGTAGCTCGGTCCTGCACGTCAATCTTGATCTCGCCAACGGTTCGCCGCGGCCAATTCTCAAAAAACGAATCGGGCCTGGATGCGACCTGTTGATCTTCTTTGGGAAGACTGGGCGGTCGTTCGGACGGGACCTGATCCTGCTGACGCCTGACACTTGTCTGGCGGAACTGAAGGATCCGCTGTTGCTCTGTCGCCCCCTGGTAGCGGACAGGCTCTGGTAGTTTTTGGGGAGTCCAAGCCTTGTCCTTCCGCTTGGCAGCATTCTCGTCAGCCTGCACGCCAGCGGTTGCGACCATCAATGCAAAGACCACTGTATACTTCAAATAATTCATAGCTCATCAAATCCTACAACCGGTGCATGGACCTACCACGGTGGTATACATCGACCAGCGATAAACTCGAAAATTCTAAAAACTGTCACGTTGCCCATGCGTTACCCGACCCGCTTGATCCGGTCACCCGCAAAGCTCTTCGAGACCCGAATCACCGGCAGAACCCGCCGAGTCACAGCTCAGCATATACCACTGGAACAAATGGAACGGTGAATTCGAGGTCATCGACCGTTGTCGCCACTTGCTTTGGCAAATCCAAACCGCCGATCCGCTGTTTGTTTGGCCCCTTGGATTGTGGCTGAGTCTTTTTAGAAACGAACAGCCATCAAGGAATGGTGGTATCGACTTCCCCGCCGTCGGCGGTACCCAAAGCCCGCCAAATTTCCAGGCTGATTCCGTTAACCACAAAATCAACCGAACCATCCATTTTCGCGATATTGACTCCCCCGCTATGGTAAGCGCGAGCCGTCACCGCGGCGTAGGTCGGGTTGTTCAGATCACGACCTTCCTGTTGAGAATTGAAATCAATGTCGTACCGATTTCCATCGATCTCGAATGCGACGAAAGTATTGGGAGTAAACGTCGTCGTAAATCCCGCGTGGTGCACGCGCCCATCGCACCAAACAGTATGCCCGCTGTTGGATGTAACATTGGTCCCGAGCTTGTAGTCGCCGGATACCCCCAGGAAGTGCGATGCGGAGAAGGGCAGCGACGAATTGAACGAATCCGCATTGCGAATGTAACTGGTGAAAGACTTAACATCCGAAGCCGCCAGTGTGTTACTTAACCCATCCCCGAACGTGCCGTGATAGGTTGCCTTGTTCACCCGAAAAGCACCGTCCCCCGTTTGACCCGTTTGCGGGTCGTGAATGAACCACGTTCCTTGATTGAACCCATAGCTGGTCGAATGAACGTATTCTTCTCCGTCTTTGTAGCGTTTACCAGCGTTGGGATCTGACGGGCAACTGTAGGAGGCCGCGCCGAAGGCGGGTATTCCGGAATTCGTTTGTTCGTGCCAGTCCGAATCGAAGTCAATCTTCGCGTGTGCGTTCGCATGTTCCAGCATCGGCAGAATCTTGGCGTGGATCGACCAGGAGCCGCGTACGGTTTGACCTGGCGGAACATCGAACGTCGTGGGGTAGGCTTCGAAGGTTGTTTCGTGGTTGGCAATCCCGATATAAATCTGACGCAGGTTATTCGAGCACGAGATCCGCCTGGCGGCGCTGCGGACTTGCTGAACAGCCGGGAGCAGGATTCCGATCAAAATTCCGATGATCGCAATGACGACCAACAATTCAACCAGCGTAAAGCCTCGGGATCGCGTTGGCCCGGATAACGTTCGTTGATTCAAAGAGGCATTCCATAAGCTGGGACGGGTCAGGGTTTGACAATTATTTTTCGCTGGGGCCGAAAAAACAACTCGCCGCCGATGAAAATTTTGGTTTTCGGTTTCCCCACGAGGCGACTGAGAAGACTTTGACGATATTGCGACGGTTTGGTTCAAAACAGCTTCCGGCCGGTGCTTTGTGAACCAGATGACAAAACAACTTGGCTCGCCTGTCTCGCGTGGGAGACAATTCCTGACACACGCAATCAGGAGTGGAAACACAACCGCGTCTTGCTGCGCCGGTATTCGCAGCATCCGATCCGGCGTGAATGCAGAACAGCGAGGCTCGACCATCCCACCGCGTCCAACCGACCATTGCCGCCTGCCAAACATCCATGTTGCGGGCTGGGCAGTGTTCAGAGGCTCAAAAAAATCCACGAAACCGCCGATTTTTTGATTTATGGAATGGTCATCGAACGTTCATTTGGATAAGTTGTGTAAATCGTAATGGTAACGAATTTCGTATCAGCTTCGTTCATCGTGGACTAAAATCTCGAACCGGAAATGAGGCCGGCTTTTCTGCAATCATGGACGATCCCGCCTCGCCCGTGACGCTGATGGGCAATTTAAGTAATGAACGTATTCAGTCGAGCCTACATCGACAGTCTGTTTGAAGATTATCTGCGTGATCCAGGTTCGTTGCCCCAGGAGTGGCAAGCGTACTTTCAGACATTCGATCCGAATCAAACCGACATTGATCCGAATTCCCTTCCCAGCGGTTCCGCCGTTTCGGGAAATGGGGCTGCCGATTCGGCTTCTACGATCCATGACCTGAGCGTCGCACAACTCCAGGATCGGGTGGATCAACTGATTCGAGGATTTCGAGTCCGGGGCCACCTGGAGGCTCATATTGATCCCCTCGCTCGACCGCGGGAAACCAATTCGGAACTGAACCTCGAATCGTATGGGCTGGGCCCAGATGACTTCCCCAGAAAAGTTTCCGTCAGGACGGTCGACGGGCAAAATTTCCGCACACTGGAGGAAATTCTGGATGTCATGCGGGAGACGTATTGTCGTTCGATCGGTGCTCAGTTTATGCACATCGACGATCATAAAGTCCGCAATTGGCTGCAAAAGCGGATGGAGAGCACGCATAACCGGATGCATCTTCATCGCGATACCCAGATCCGGATCCTCACTCGACTGACCGACGCAGTGATTTTCGAGGAATTCGTCCGCAAGAAATTTGTGGGTGCCAAGACATTTTCCCTCGAAGGTGCCGAAACTCTGATTCCGTTGCTCGACCTAGCGCTGGAAAAAGCCGGCGATCACGAGGTCAAAGAAGTCGTCCTGGGAATGGCCCATCGCGGTCGACTGAACGTGCTGGCCAACATCATGGGCAAGCGCGCGAAGAATATTTTCTGGGGTTTCGACGATCCGGATCCCGAAACCAATCGTGGCGGCGGTGATGTGTTGTATCACCTCGGTTACAGCAACGACTGGACGACCAGCAAAGGGAAGTCAGTGCACCTGACACTTTGTTTCAATCCCAGTCACCTGGAATTCGTGAATCCTGTGGCAATGGGTCGCTGCCGCAGCAAACAGGATCGTGATCGCGATTTCGCCCGCGCCCGTTCAATGACCATCCTGATCCACGGTGATGCGGCCTTCGCGGGAGAAGGGGTCGTGCAGGAATCCTTGAATCTCAGCCAGTTGACCGGTTACAGCGTTGGTGGCACGCTGCACGTAATCGTCAACAATCAGGTCGGATTTACGACAGATCCGTTCGAAAGTCGCTCGACAACCTACGCCAGCGACATCGCCAAAATGCTGCAGATTCCGATCTTCCACGTCAACGGCGAAGACCCCGAAGCGGTCGCTCAAGTCGTGAACCTGGCCATGGAATTCCGCCATGAATTCCAACGCGATGTCGTGATCGACATGTACTGTTACCGACGACTGGGACACAACGAAAGTGACGAACCGCGATTTACCCAGCCGCTGATGTATCACACGATCGACGATCGCCCGACGATTCGCGACAGCTATCTCAAGCGCCTGCTCAAACAGCAGGAGATTACGCACGAGGAGGCAGACAAGATTGCCGAATTGCGACGTGAAAAATTGCAGGTTGAGTTTGATTCGGTCAAGCAAAATTCGGTTGGATTTACGCCCGACACGCAAACCGGAGCCGGGCTTTGGTCGCAATACTATGGCGGTCAAGAACGCAGCGACGACGATGTCGAAACCGGCGTTCCGATCGGGAAACTGTCGTTCGTTATCAAAAAACTGGCCGAGTATCCGGATTTCCTCACGGTCAACCGCAAGCTGAAACGGGTGCTAGGCGCGCGGGCCGAGATGGCAGAAGAGAAACGGCCCGTCGACTGGCCGACCGCCGAACTGGCCGCATTTGGCTCGCTGGTCATCGAAGGCCATCCGGTCCGGCTGTCGGGCCAAGATTGCGGACGCGGTACGTTCAGCCAACGGCACGCGATTCTCCACGACCATGAAACCGGGGAGCGATACAAACCGCTTAAGTATATCGCCGTCGACCAGGCGCGGATCGAAATCATCAACAGCCCGCTCAGCGAGGCCGGCGTCCTGGGATTTGATTACGGCTACAGCCTCGACACGCCCGATGGACTGGTGATCTGGGAAGCACAATTCGGTGATTTTTTCAACGCAGCCCAGGTGATCGTCGACCAGTTCATCTGCAGCGCGGAAGACAAATGGCACCGCCTGAGCGGACTGACCATGCTGTTGCCGCATGGTTTTGAGGGTGCGGGTCCGGAGCACTGCAGTGCCAGGATCGAAAGGTTTTTGACCTCCGCCGCCGAGCACAACGTCCAATTGGTTTTGCCGACGACAGCGGCCCAGTATTTCCACGTACTGCGGCGACAGGTCAAACGGAAATGGCGAAAACCATTGATCGTCTTCACACCCAAAAGCCTGCTTCGCGAACCGATCGTCATGTCGCCACTTGCGGAATTTACGACCGGTAAATTCCAGCGAATCCTTCCAGACGTCGAAGTGACGCCAGGCAATCATCCGCAGCGAATCCTCCTGACAACCGGGAAAATCGGCGTCGATTTAATCAAACGCAGACGAGAAACCGAACGAAGCGACTATGCCGTGATTCGTTTGGAACAGATTTATCCGCTGCCACACCAACAGATTCGGGAAACCCTGGAACAATATGCCGAAGGGACACCCGTCTATTGGGTGCAGGAAGAACCCCGTAATATGGGTGCCTGGTATTTCATGAAGGTGAAATGGGACGAATTTGGATTGTCGGACAAATGGCGGCTTCAAGTTGTCAGCCGTCCTGAATCGGCCAGCCCCTCAACTGGCTCCAAGAAAGCCCATGTCATCGAACAAGAAGAGCTATTTGAAGCCGCGACCGGTGCGGCTCCCAAGCCATCGATTGCCAAGGCGTGATTTCCCGTTTACATGCATGCTGTTCAGATCACGAATTGCCGAAACTTGAGATTGGCAGCGATGGTCGACGCATGTCACGGAATGCGGCACCCTCCGTTCAGCGATCGCGAGCATCCGCGATCGGGCCCCGGCTTTAGATTTAGAATCACCAAGTCCCATTCGAACCTGTTGTTACTACACTGGAATTCCCATGTTTGAAATCAAAGTCCCTGCGTTTGGTGAGTCCATTCAGGAAGTTCAAGTCGCCAGTTGGTTAAAAAAGCCCGGCGATTGGGTTGAACGGGACGAGGAAATTGTCGAATTGGAGTCGGAAAAGGCTTCCCAGGCATTAACCTCCGAACAGTCCGGCGTGCTCAGCGAAATCAAAGTCGCCGAAGGTGATTTCGCACAGGTGGGGGACGTGTTGTGCGTGCTTACCGAAGGCGAACAACCCTCCGGTGAATCGTCGGCATCCAGCACCGCCGCCGCAGGAGCCAGTTCAACCACCGCGGTTGCCGATGCCCCTCCCGAATCGCCGGCGGATTGGATCATGCCGGCAGCCGAAAGAGTCTTGAGCGAATACCAGATTTCGGCCGATGCAATCACGCCGACCGGCCCGGGCGGACGCCTGCTCAAAGAAGACGTCCTGAATTTCGTCAAACAAAAAGGCCTCAAACCAGGTGGCAGTGAGCCCGAAGACGCCACGTCCTCGCGATCAGGCGATGGGGCTCCCGCGACCAAGCCACCGGCGCCCGCGACCTCCGCCCCAGCGGTCAAGTCCGCTCCGCAATCCGCTCCCCAACCCGCAACCTCCGAGGAACCGCCTGCGCCCCTGGACTTCGCCACAACCGGTCGGTCAACGTGAAGAAAAAGCCGTACCGTTAAGCATGATTCGTCGGACCATCGCCAAACGCCTGGTGGAAGTTCAGCAGACGGCCGCATTGCTGACCACGTTTAACGAGATCGACATGCTGCCGGTAAAAGAACTGCGATCCAAATACAAGGATGCATTCTTGAAAAAACATGGTGTCAAACTGGGCTTCATGTCTTTTTTCGCCAAAGCCGCGGTCGAGGGCCTAAAGCGTTTCCCCGCCATCAATGCCGAGATCCGGGACAATTCCGTGATCATGAAAAACTATCACGACATCGGGATTGCGATCGGCGGAGGCAAGGGACTGGTGGTCCCCGTATTGCGGAACGTGGAACGGATGAGTTTCGCCGATGTCGAACGGACGATCGGTCATTTTGCCGACCTGGCCCAGGAAAATAAAATCAAACCGGATGATTTGATGGGCGGGACGTTCACGATCAGCAATGGTGGTGTGTATGGATCGTTGCTTTCTACACCCATCGTGAATCCGCCACAAAGCGGTATTCTTGGATTACACGCGATTCAGGATCGGCCTGTGGCCATTAATGGCGAAGTGGTCATTCGACCCATGATGTACGTCGCCCTGACCTATGACCATCGAATTGTCGACGGGAAAGAAGCCGTCGGTTTTCTAAAAACCATCAAAGAAGTCCTCGAAGAGCCAGCCCGACTGTTTCTGGAAGTTTGATCCTGACCCAACGCTGATATCCAACAACGACCTTGCAAACCGAAACCAACATGTCCAAACATCAATTTGATCTTGTCATACTCGGCGGTGGACCCGGCGGATACGTCGCGGCGATCCGCGCGGCCCAACTGGGACTCAAGACCGCCGTCATCGATGACAACCCAATGTTTGGGGGAACCTGTCTGCGCGTCGGGTGCATCCCCAGTAAAGCCCTGTTGGAATCGAGCCACCTGCTGGTGGAGGCCCGCGACCACATGGTTGAGCACGGGATCACGGCGACGAAACTGACGGTCGATCTTGCCGCGATGATGGAACGCAAACGGAAGGTTGTTGACGATTTGACCGGCGGCATCAACATGCTGCTTAAACGCAATAAAGTCACCACGTTTGTCGGACGTGGCAAACTGGCGGGAAAATCCACCGTCGAGGTCTCTACCGGGGATTCGCTGGAAGCCAAACACATCATCATTGCCTCCGGCAGTTTGCCGATGAATTTGCCGGGGATCGAGTTTGATGGTGACTTAATCGGCGACAGCACCACGGCGCTTTCGTATCCCAGCGTTCCGCAACGACTGGTCGTGATCGGTGGCGGCTACATCGGTCTGGAACTCGGTTCGGTCTGGAGCCGACTTGGTTCCGAAGTCACGATCCTGGAAGGCCTGGATCGTATCCTGCCTGGGCTGGATCAGGAAATCGCCCGCCAAGCCCGGCGGATCTTCGAAAAACAGGGATTGGAATTCAAAACCGGGATGTGGGTGGAATCGGCTAAGAAAATCGGTCGACGTTGCGAGGTCAAATGTAAAGACACACCGGTCATTGAGTGTGAGCGAGTGTTGGTATCCGCGGGCCGCGTCCCCAACACCAAGGACATTGGACTGGAATCGGCTGGCGTGAAAACCGACCAACGGGGCTTTATCGAAGTCGACGAAAGCTTCATGACCTCGACCCCCGATGTCTACGCGGTTGGCGATTGCATTGGCGGCGCCATGCTGGCTCACAAAGCTTCCGAAGAAGGCGTTGCCTGCGTTGAGAGAATTGTCAACGGTTACGGACACGTAAACTACGACGTGATTCCCGCCATCGTATACACTCACCCCGAAATTGCTTCCGTTGGCAAAACGGAAGAACAACTCAAAGAAGCCGGAATCGAATACCGCAAAGGTTCGTGTCCCTTTGGCGCCAACGGCCGGGCTCGTGCGATGGGTGATTTTGAAGGCAAGATCAAGATGATTGCCGATCTCGAGACCGATCGCATCCTGGGCGTTCATGCGATTGGACCCCATGCCGGCGACTTGATTGCCGAAGCCGCCATTGCCATGAATTTTGGTGCCTCCAGTGAGGACCTCGCCCGCTGCTGCCATGCCCATCCGACACTCTCGGAAATCATGCAAGAGGCAGCCCTGGCTGTCGACAAACGGGCGATCCACACGTAAGTCCGGCGGCGCCAGGGCAAGTCTCTCAGACACGCCGATTCTCAGTCCGACAAACTGGGTCGCGACGAATCAGTTGGCAGAAAACCGTACGAATTCCCGGTTTCCTGGCCCGCTTGGCATTGCTTGTTCATCAAGTAACTCCGACCGCCAAGCCTTCGAACGCCGGTTCGGTTACTACCGATTTTCTGGAAATCGTCTATACTTTTAGGTCCAATTATCACAGACAAACCCATTCCCGAACTAAGAATTCAAGCAGGAGATCCATTTATGTCCGTCGATATCATGGAACTGGTCAAAGGTGCTGTGTCCAAGCAGGTAATGGGGAAAATCGGCGGGATGCTTGGAACCGATGAAGCCAAAACCAATTCCGTATTTGACGCGATCGCCGGTTCGGTCCTCGGCGGCTTGATGAAAAAAGCCGGATCACCGGGAGGAAATGAAGCCGTACTGGATGCGATTGAGCAGCAGGATACCAGCATCCTCGATCAACTGGGTGACTTGCTCGGTGGCGGTCAAGGTTCGGACAAACTGCAACAGGCCGGTGGTGGTCTGTTGGAATCCGTGTTTGGCGGCGACAACTCCGGGATGATCAATACGATCGCGAAGTCCCTCGGGCTCGATCCAAATCTCGTCAACAAGCTCATCAAGATGGCAGCCCCCATCGTGATGGCAGTGATCGGCAAATACGCCAAAGCCAATTCGCTCGACAAATCAGGCGTTGCCAATTTGTTAAGCGAGCAAAAATCCTATCTTGGTAATTACCTGCCCGTGCTCTGACCAGCGGCCTCGGACTAAGCAGCATGCTGGGAAACACCCAAGGCGCGGCAGCGGCCGCCGGAGAAGCAATGGAATCGGTCGGAAAAAAAAGCAATCTGTTGACCATCGTACTAATTGCCGTTTTGATCATCGTCGGAATCGGATTCGTTTTCCGGGATCAAGTGCGTGCGGTCATCAAAGAAAAACTCGAAGGCAAAGCCAACGTCAAACCTTACGTGCACGGTCCAAACGACACCGGACCGCGCCCGATGGTGATTGGGGCTGGCACCGGTGGACCTGGGGGCGGACAAAGCAATGGTGCCGCTGGAAATCGAGGATCTGCCAATGTCGATCTCTCTTCATTGGGTGAAATGGGACCGCAGCTGAAACAGAATTTCGACGATATCCTCTCCGCGCTTGGAGATGTGCAAGATGAAGCAGAAGCCAAAGGTCTGGCACTTGATATCACGGATTTGACTGGCCGAATCGACAGTTTCCAGCTCGACAAGCTCGAATCAGGCGCCCCCGAGACCGCAGCCCGGCAATTGATCTCCCGTTTTACACGTAGACTAAAAACGAAATTCAACGAACTCAGCGATGATAATCTGAAGTCGACGCTTCAGCCCGCCGTAGACGATCTGATGAAGAAACTCGAGCCGTTCACGAAGCAGTAATGCGGCCGAGCGATTGCTAAAATTCGCCATTCTCCTGGAAGTAGTGAAACGCTGCGGCAACACCGCCGCAGCGATTGTTCCTGCAGCTTGGAGCGCAACGTTTCCGAAATATCCCGCAGCCGGCCGGCGGCAACGCCCGACTCGGGATTCTCGCACCCTCCAAGACAGCCAAAGCTGTCATGATCGAGCATCTGCCATCGCCCCCGCATTGCTAGCATTGCGGATTCGAACGTCCCTTTTTGGGGAATTTGACGGCGGATTGATTTCAACTTGATTTCGAATCGGGATTTAGTTGGCGGTTGGCTAGAGTGGCTTCCGATATTGTGAAGGTGGAAATGTGGGTCGGCCTGCGCCTGCAAGTCGTTCGATTGCGCCGACCCGCTGAACTTCAAGGAGGAAGACTATGATCCAACGCCGACAGTTTCTCGGGTCCCTGGCCGCGTTTTGTGTGGCCACCGGCGCCACCCATTGTTTTGCCAGAAACCTGCGTCCGGGTGATTTGAACTGGGATTGTCAAATCGTCGACACCCTGGCTCACAATGACGCCCGCCGAAATCCGGTCGTCACTGGTGTCAGCCAGCAGAGCAACGGCGACCTGCTGGCCATCGTCGGTGACGATCACCACGTCTGCCTGTATAACACGCGGCTGCAGAGCTACGTCGAGCATCTCGACCAACACGCAGACTGGATCCGCTCAGTCGCCTTCTCCCCCGACGGCAGAAAACTGGTGACCGCCGGCAATGACCGCTCGTTATTTTTATGGAATGTAAACGACTGGACCAGGCCGGCCATCGTGAAGCGGCATCCCGAAGCCGTGATTCATACCGCGTTTTCTCCCAACGGATCCCAGATTGCGACGGTCGGGTTTGATCCGTGGCTGCGAATCTTCGACGCAGCTTCCGGAGACAAGCTGACTGAATTGGAATGCCCTTGCCCCGACAACCATGCCGTAGCCTTTTCGGCGGACGGAAGCCTGTTGGCCGCGGGCGGTCGTTCTGGCGTGATTCGCATCTGGAACACGATCGATGATCGCATGGTTGCAGAATTCAAAGCGCATCGCCAACGGATTCGTACCATCGAGTTTTCCGTCGATGGGAAACTGGTCAGTGCCGGTGATGATCAAGTTGTTCGGTTGACCAACCCTACCAACCTCAATGAGACAATCCAATTCCCCCGTCTGCCGGCGAAGCTTTACGCCACCGCACTCCTCGATGGTGGCTTGATGGCCACCGGCGGTAGCGACAATCTGATCCACATTTGGCAACTGGCGGACGCCAGTTTGTTGGGCTCCCTGAAAGGCCATACTGGAACGGTAACCAGTCTCGCGTATTCCGGGAATCGCCTGGTTTCGGGCAGCTACGACACGCAAGTCCGGATCTGGAGCACCGAACGACACACTTCCGCCAGCCCCCAGCGTCATACCGAGTTGCAAGATGGATGGAATCCAAGACTCAAATAACGCTCGTGGCAATTCAATGAGAATCAACCAAATCACAACCGCCTCGCTGATTCGAAACTGGCGGCACATTTCACGGAGGTAAGGAAGTTGGGACTGCTAAAAAAACTTACGGCTCGCGTCCTCGGAACGAAAACAAATTCCGCCAGCGAACAAAAACAACAGAAACAGGCATTGCTGCGACGTTGCTATTTCGAAGTGATGGAACAGCGGCGTGTGCTCTCGGCGGATCCTGTGATCGCCGGCGTAACCTATCTCGAAGGCGACGATGGCCAGGATACCTCCCCGGATCACTTTGAAGTTTCCTTCGAGGGCGGTGCGGCCACCACGCAAATGACTCAGTTTGTCATCAATGGCGATCAGGACAGCAGTGGTGGACTGAGCGACGGCGACATGTTTTTTGATATCGACGCGGAATCTCCGGGAACAAGCTTTTATCACGCCTTCGAATTCGACGCCGCCAATAGCATCGGCGTGACCGAAAGCGACATCACCAGTTTTTCCGTTTCCGATGACGGCCTCGTGCTGACAGTCAACCTGCAGAATTTCGAAGCCGGTGACAAACTGGCATTTACCATCGACGTCGATGAGGTCGAACGATTTCGGACGGATAAAATTGCGTCGGGCGTCGAGTTTGAAGGCACGTTCTTCGACGCTACGTTTTCCGACGAGAATTACATTTTCATCGACAAGAGCGTATCGGTCGAAGCGGCTCTCGAAGATGGCTATGTTCAGACCCAGAACGAAGGCATTTTCTACGACGAGTACGATCAGTTGTTCAGCGAAGGTGCGGCGGTCGCCACCCTCCCCGTGGACCTTGCTGGCGACAACGAGACGGGGCAGGAAAACCGAACCGCGGCCGCGATTGACGCCTACGACCTGCAACCCAAACCGATCACCATTTCGGGTACGGTCTATCACGACGAGAATACGAATTGTGACCAGGAATCGACGGAACTGGGAATCGAGGGCGTCGAGATTTCTCTGCAATTACTCAACCCGTCGTCCGGCGTTTACGAAAACGTTGCGACGACCACGACCGACGCCGATGGCCAATACGAATTTGGCGTTGATTTGAACTTGATGCCGGGAACCTATCGCCTGGTCGAAACGCAGCCCGATGATTTCCTGAGTGTCGGTGCCGTTGCGGGAAACGTCGCAGGCACCGACGTTGGTGCCGTTGAACTGGACATCATTGGCGATCCCAACGTGATCGGTGAAATCAACGTTCCCCTGGGCGGCACTTCGGCGACGAATTACGATTTCTGCGAGGTCAAACCAGCTTCGATTTCCGGAACCGTCTGGCATGATGCCGATGATGATGGTGTCATTGACCCCAACGAACAGGGAATCGCCAACGTTCTGATTCAGGTTACCCGAGTCGGAGCCAAAGACGGCGTCACCAACGATGCGTTTGCCAACACGGCACCAATTTTTGTTCGCACCGATGCCAACGGTTTCTACTCGGTCGATTCTTTACCGCCGGGGATCTACGAAGTTGTTGAAATTAACAACTACCCATCCGATCAGGTCGATCCGTTGGCTGGATACATTGACGGCAAAGACTCCGTTGGTAATGTTGGCGGCACGACGATCGGCACGGGCAGCAACGACCAAGTCACCCAGATCGTGCTCTGCCCCGAAGATGCAGGCGTGGAATACAATTTTGGTGAATTGAAACCCGCCGAGATCAGCGGGTACGTCAGCCTGACCACGCCCGACGGCGATTGCCTCGATCCAACCGATCCCAATCATGTCGGAATTGCGGGTGTTGAAATCGAGCTTTACGACACCAACGGAAATTTGGTCGCTTCGACCCTGACGGATAACGAGGGTCACTACGAGTTTAATCAACTGGCACCTGGCACCTACACGATTGTGGAGATCCAACCCGACGGCTACCTCGACGCAGGCCAGTCACAGGGCACCGTCGACGGCACCGCCCTGGGTGTGGTCGGCAATGATTCATTCGATGCCATTGTGCTGGGATCGGATTCCCAAGGCGTCATGTACAACTTCTGCGAAACGTTACCGGCTGAGATCTGCGGTACGGTCTGGCATGATGCGAATGACAATGGCGTGATCGACGCCGGCGAAGACGCAATCGGCGGCGTGAAGATCCAGCTGTTTGATGCCGCTGGAAACCTGCTTGCCGAAACAAGAACCGATGCCGAGGGCCGTTACTGCTTTAACGACTTGATGCCCGGTGAGTATTGCGTCAAGGAAATTCAGCCGCTGGGGTTCGAAGACGGGCAGGATTCTTTGGGGGCGATTATTTCGCTGGATGCTGGATCGTCTCAGGTCGGCGAAATGGCCAACGATGAATTCTGCAAAATCAACTTGCGTGCCGGCGACCAAGGTTCGGAATACAATTTTGGCGAAATTCGTCCCGCGTCAATTTCGGGAATGGTCCACGTCGACTCCGATGGAGATTGCGTGTTCGAGGCCAACGAAGGTGAGCAACCGTTGGCTGGAGTTGAAATTGTCTTGCTCAACGAGAATGGCGTTGAAGTGGCCAGGACGACGACCGACGACGCCGGCCGGTATTCGTTTGATGGTCTCCGTCCAGGCACCTACTCCGTCGCCGAAGTCACGCCCGAGGGTTACCTCAACGGGGGAACCAAACTCGGGCAGGTCGGTGGGGTTGAATTTGGCCAGGCGGGTGATGACTTGATCAGCGGGATCACGCTCACTTCGGGGCAAGCGGGAGTCAACTATGACTTCTGCGAACATCTCCCTGCCGAGCTTTGTGGTACGGTCTACTTTGATCTCAACAACAACGGGATCCAGGATTCGGGTGAACTGGGAATTCAGGGAACGCGGATGGTGTTGACCGACGACCAAGGCAATGTGGTCGCCGAAACACTGACCGACGCCGAGGGAAATTACTGCTTCAACAACTTGTTGCCCGGCAATTATTGCGTCCACGAAATCCAGCCCTTCGGTTACGTCGATGGAATTGATTCGGTGGGAACGGTGAATGGCGTCACGCAAGGCGTCGGTCAAAACGACAAAGCGTGCAACATTACGCTGCGAGGTGGTGACCAGGGAGCCGAATACAATTTTGGTGAAATCCAGCTGGCCGAAATCAGCGGCATGGTCCACGTGGACGAAAACGGAGACTGCGTCTTCTCGGCGTCCGAGGGCGAACAACCGCTCGCCGGCGTGGTCCTTGAATTAATCGATGACAACGGCAACGTGATTGCGACAACGAAAACGGATGCCAACGGTCACTACGCGTTCACCAACCTGCTCCCGGGCGAATATTCGATCCGGCAGATTCAGCCCGACGGGTATTTTAACGGCGGCGAAAAAGTTGGTGATGGCGGTGGCAAGGCGGCCGAGAACATCCTTTCCGAGATCGTTGTCCAATCGGGACAAAAGCTGACTCATTACGACTTCTGCGAAAACGAAGCGGCCGAAATTCATGGCCGTGTCTGGGAAGACGGCCCGGCGATTGAAACCGAGGATGGAATCCTGCCGGACAATTACCGCAGCCTCCGTGATGGCGTCTATCAGGAGGACGTGGATACTCCGTTGGCTGGAGTCCGCATGCAGCTGTACTTCTATATCGATCCGACTCTGGGCGATATCAGTCCCCGGCCAGTCACGCTGGGTGAAGTCATGGCGGAACACTATGGCCACATGGGTACCACGGATCCGGACGCTCCGGTCTGGGTCGACACCATGGCCAATGGTGAATACTGGTTCATGGGTTTGAAGGCTGGCAACTACATCGTGCTGGAGTCGCAACCCGATGGCTATTTCGACTCCAACGATACACCGGGCAACACAACCGGGTTCTCGGTCAATTCGCTGGAAGATGTCGCCACGGCACCCGAAGCGGTTGTGCGGATCTTTTCAGATCAACAGCTGATGGATTCCGTCGTTAACATTCGTGTTAACGCCGGTGGGATTTCCCAATTCAACAATTTCAGCGAAGTCCGGGTAACGACGGGACCAGGCGATCCTCCGCCGCCGTTGAATCCGCCGCCGCAGCTTCCGCCAGGTAATCCAACGCCACCCAGTCCGGGTATCGCGGCCTATCCAGGACTCTACGGCTCGCAACCAAGTGCGTTTACGCAATTTATTGGAACCCATGCAGCTTCGTTCCAGTCGCAAGCCAGTGTGGCGCCGATGGATCCGTACACCTGGCACCTGAGCGTCATCAACGCCGGGATTCCTCGGGGTGAGGATGACGGAATCGGCGTTGAGTCGGTTTGGCAACAGGCCAGTTTTCTCAGTAACCAGGACTGGACCCGCTATGACATGAACGACGCGGTTTGGACGTTTACCCAAACGCGCGGTGAAGACGATACGATTTCGGTGACAGGACGCAACCTGCGATTCGGCATGATCGGCGGTACTCCGCTGGCCGGCGATTTCGATGGCGACGGTGTCGACGAAGTGGCTGTGTTCAAAGACGGTTACTGGATGATCGACCTGAACCGCAATGGCCAATGGGACGAAACCGATCTGCTGGCCCGCTTGGGCGACGCCGACGATCGACCGGTCGTCGGTGACTGGGACGGGGACGGTAAAGACGATATTGGTATCTACGGTCCGATGTGGGCTCACGATCCCGAAGCAATTGACCGCGATCCTGGCCTGCCGAACCCGGACAACACTCCTTACTCGAAACCGAAAAACATTCCTCCGGTAGAAGAAGACGCCGCGCGACAAGCTCGGGTGATGAAACTGACCAGCTACGGCAAACAACGTGCCGACGTCGTCGATCACGTATTTGGTGTCGATGACGAACAGGTCACGCCCGTTACGGGAGACTGGAATGGCAACGGGATTCGTTCGATTGGAACGTTCGAGGATGGTATCTGGCATCTCGATATTAACGGCGACGGACAGTTCGATCATCATGACGTCACGGTCCGCTATGGAGACAGTGGGGACATTCCGGTCGTCGGTGACTTTAACGGGGACGGCGTCGAAGAGATCGCCGTTTACCGCTCCGGCACGTGGCTGATTGACAGCGATGGCAATCGTGAGTTGGATGCGACGGACAAGTCATTTCAACTGGGAAGCGATGCGGACCAACCGATTGTCGGTGACTGGGATGGCGACGGGATCGACGAACCCGGGCTTTATACCGAGCAGCGGTCGGACCAATGGGACTAACTGGCCCAAGAAAAACTCTGTCGCCAGCGAAATCATATGAAGACGAGACCAGAATGGCTCTCGTCTTTTTTTTGCCTGCCGCGGATCGCTCTGGCTTGCCCCAAACAGTGCAGAATGGTTAAGTGATGCGATGAAAGGATTCAGAGACGGTGAGATCATTCCCGATTCGGTTCTCAAGAGATTGTCGAGTCGGCTGAGCAACAACACGAAAATTATCAAAAATCAGTGGGCTCAAGAAATTCTTGAGAAGACCGGCGATGGAGCACAGTTCACGCGATTTAAGGATGGAAGTGCAGGAATTCTACTACGACCCAACGCCACACGTTACCAACTTGTCCACGAACTCAAACACTACGAGCATTGGCTGAGCTGATCCAGCCAAATATGCGAAATTGGGCAAACTTGAGCGAGAAGAATTCGTTTTCAAAGCTTTGCAAGAAAGCAACCATTGGCGGCTTTTTACCGACGCAGAACGAAGCCACGCGTTAGAATTAATTGAATATTACCGCAAGCTATACGGAAACTAGGCAGCAGGACGACTATGACTACGACGACTATGATTACGAATGTTTGTCAGATCGCCGAGAATTACGGTCGAGAGATCGGACTTGCCGATTTTGAAATTGAGAGAGTGGTGCATTCCAAGAGTGACAGTAAGGACGAATGGATTATTCACGTGCAGTTTGGGGAGCTTGATCCGTTGCTCGAGGAGGACGGTCACGGTGCGATCATCGTTGTGGACGCAATAACTGAGAAGCCTCGCCTAATCGAAGGATTGTAGGCTCGCCGTTGGTAGCGTCTTGCCCCAAAGATCGGAGGCCCGCAATCTGTTCTGACTGACAAATCCAACCAGTACCTCGCTTTCGTTCCGGGTCCCCGTTACGTTAAGCTTTAGCGTTGGCCGCCCAACTCAGAACTCTCCTACGAAAGCAAAACTGGTGCTCGGCAAGTTAATCCTGTTGTTTGTATTGCTGCCGTTGGCGGACCTTGTCCTGTTAATGGTCCTGTCATCATACACCGGTTGGCAGTTCTCGGTCGCGCTGGTCATCATTTCCGGAATTGCGGGCGCCTACCTGGCGAAACTGTCCTACAAATCAGTCCTGAAGAAATTCAGCCGCAGTGCCGCGGCCAATCAGATGCCCACCGAGTTGCTGACCGATGGAGCCATGATTTTTTTCGCAGCCGGACTGTTATTAACTCCGGGGTTTATCACCGACGCGATCGGATTCAGTTTACTGATTCCACCCTGCCGACGGTGGTACAAACGGCGACTGTCGAATTGGGTGAAAAGGAACTTTCAGTTTCAGGTCGTCCAAATGAATCCGAATTTCCGCGATGACGTCGTGGACGGTGAAGTCCTTCATCCAGCAGACGACAGCGACCCGGAATCGGGTAATCCCCGATTGGAAGTCAAAAATTGGGAAAGTTAATTATCTGGACAGCAGATGGCGGTCGTCTACTTTAAACGTTATCGAATGCAGATCGATCTTCGGGATCTACGGTTTGATGAATTCGTGATTCCAGCGGGTTACGAATTTCATGCCTGGCATCATCGGTTCATCAATGCTCACGCCGAGGCAAAATTTCGCAGCTTTCGAAACGAACTCGATGCCAACGTGTTTCCGTGCCTCGGAGATGCCGACGGATGCCTGAGACTGATGAAAGAGATCAGTTGCCGCCAGGGGTTCATCCCCGAATCGACGTGGTTGGTCACTTACCAGGGGCCCGATTCGATTCGGCGTGAAAACTGCGGTACCGTCCAGGGCATTAGTGAAAAAGTCGATGTGGGCTCGATTCAAAACATCGGAATCGTGAAGGCTCATCGCGGCAAGGGGATCGGCAGCATGATCGTTCGCCATTGCCTGCGAGGGTTCAAACAGGCCGGAATCAAGTTCGTCACGCTGGAAGTGACGGCCAACAACTCCGGTGCCTGTCGCCTGTACGAACGACTGGGCTTTCGCACCCTGCGAACCGTTTACAAATCCGTCGAGATCAACGACGTGGCTTAAATCGGGATCGTTTTAAGTTGGTCAATCTGGGTGATTAGCAAAACATGCTGAGCTCGCCAAATCGTCTGGACGGTGACCATCGTGTGGACTAACCTCCTGCCTAATCTGCCAGGATTGAGTCAGGAGACGAGGTATGGTCCGAAGCGATACTTTGAGGTTTTTCATCTTTGCGCTGCTGTCCGTTGGTTGGGCCTGCATGCTCAAGCCGTCCAATCTGACTGCGCAGGAATTTCGCATCGAATCCCAGGTCTACGTCGAGGGATCGACACAACCTGTGTCGCACAACGTAACTCTGTTCACGCCCAAAATGGTCTGTGATTTCCTGATGTCCAACGAGGCTGACCCTCAGCCGGTCGAAATCGTGATCTTCGAACGGCGCGAAAAGAAGCTGATTCTGCTGGACCCAATCCGCAAAGTCCAGGTTGAAATTCCGGACGTTCAATTGATTCAATTGGTCGACGGCCTGCGACGCGAGACGATGCAAAATGAGCGTTCGCAGTTTTTGATCAACGATACGTTCGAAGAAAATACGGATTGGGCGGATGGCTGGGTCAGCCTGACCAGTCCCAGCATTGTCTACCGATTTAAAGGCAACCAACCCGAGGATGCTTCGCTGCTACCGGCGTATTTCGAATTCCTCGATCAGTTTACGCGGCTAAATGCATCCGATCCAACCAAACTCCCACCGTTTCCAAGAATGCGTCTGAATCAAACGATCAAAAAACTGGGCTGGATTCCCACCGAAGTTCAGATTGAAATGGCACCCAATACGTTGTTCCAAAAAGAATTCAAAGCTTCGTCGAAACATGTCTTCAACGAAGGGCTCTCCAATCAAGACCGGCAGTTGATCTCCGATGCCAAAAAAGCGTGGATGCAGTTCGAATCAGTTGATCTGATTTCATTTCGAGGACTGAAACACCAGAAATCCCGGCTTGGCAAAAAATTCGAAAACAACAGCGAAAAAAACAATTCAACAATTCGCTAACGGGATGCATCATTCCTTTTGAAGGAAAGCAACCCGTTGTTTTATTTCGGATTCAATTCGCCGGCCAATGCCACCAAACAACGTGATATGCCTTTGTTTTCGATCGCAAGACGATTGCGATTGGCGATGTCATCGCGATCACCAAGGGTGGAAATCGCACCCCAACAAAAGTCTCAGGTAATAAACTGGATTTTTAGGTTGTCCATTGGGTAAACTGGACGTTGATCACCAACAAGAAAATTGGATCTACCAATCACGAATATTTCTCTTTACATCCGAAACCTTAGCTCAAGGTGAGCGGTTTGATATGAGAGACAACCAGATGGTGCGAACTTGCTGAGCTTCAGCCAGCGAATTGGCGAGCCAGTTATCAAGCCCGCGTACAGCCATTGTTGGCGGTCGATGGAGATGGGAATGGTTAAAATATTACACAAGTCATCCGGCGAAGTCCTGTTAAAGGCCACCAACGATACGATTCGTGGATGTGCCTTGTCGGGTCACGATTTGGCCGGAGCGGATTTTTCCAATCAGGATTTGTCAGGTTGCCGGTTTACGGGATGCAATCTATGTGACGCCGATTTCAGCGGTTCGACGTTGAATCAATGCAAGATTGAAAACTCCGTCTTGAAACGGGCCGATTTCACCGCGGCCAATCTGGTCGCGCTGACCTCTCCGACAACGTGATGGACGTCGCTAATTTCGAATGCTGCATCGCCGTCGGCACCTTGTTCCGCCACTCGAAGTTCAACGGCGCCAACATGACCAAGGGTGATTTCCGAAAGGCCGATTTTTGTTTTTGCGAACTGCGAGCCGATTTCAAAAACGCGATACTTGTCGAGGCCAATCTGTTTAACGCAGACTTGACGCAGGCCGATTTTACCAAAGCGGATCTGCGGAAGGCGAACATGACCGACGCGAAAATTGCCCGAGCCATTTTCGCGTACGCCAAAATGGAAGGCTGCATCGGCACCAACGGCAGGCCATGGGGATTCACGGTCAAGGGCAAGGAACCCAAGCGACCGTGGTGGAAAGTCTGGAATAATGCGGCGTTGTAAGGAACGCTGGGCCAGCCGAATTGAGTCAACCTTGCCCCGCTGCAACCCTTCGTACGTGGCGAATGGCGAACCGGCGTCACGTGGCTAAACTGGCGTTGACCGAGGAAGGCGAATTCTGCTGCAATGGATCGACAAGATCTCCGCTTCCGAATTCAAACCCGGTTCCTTCGGCCCGTGAAAATTCTTCAAATCGTCTCCGGACAGTTCGTCAACGGCGCTTTGGTGCACGTCAATCTGTTGTCGCGTCAATTGTCCCGGCGTGGCCATCAAGTCCACGTGCTTTGCCGCCCCCGGTCCTGGGTTTGGCGCGCGTTAAGCCGCACGGATGTTCAGCGACGCAAGTCGAACATGCAGCGAATTCCGCCTAATGAGTTGATCAGGATTGCGAATTGGATCAAGGAAGAGCAGTTCGATGTGATTCACACCCATATGAGTCGAGCTCACTTTTTCGGTGTGCTGTTGAGAAGATTGTCGGGTGTACCGGTGGTGGCCACGGCTCATACAACGCATTTGCAGTTGCATTGGCCTTTTAACGACCTGGTCATCGCCAATTCCGCCTCAACGCACGACTATCAGGTTAAAATCAATCGGGTCAATCCAGCCAAAATCCTGACGATCCCCTGCTTCGTCGATCTCCAGAGATTTACCAATACCTGCTCCGAAGTGCGAACCTACGTTCGCCGACGATTGGGTATTCTGGACAACCGTCCCCTGATCGGCGTGATTGGAGCCGTGACCCAGCGCAAAGGCCAATTGGAATTGATCGACGCACTTCCCGAGCTGATTCAGCAGTTCCCCGATTTGCAGGTGGCCCTGATCGGCGAATTTCATCGTCGGGACAAATACACGAAACAGATTCGCCGTAGCCTGTTCCAGAAGAATCTCTATCGTCGCGTGATCTGGGTAGGTCGCCGCAACAATGTCCACGAATTGGTCCAGGGGCTGGATGTTTGCGTTGTCCCCAGCCTCAAAGAACCGCTCGGTCTGTGTGCGATGGAAGCGATGGCCGCTGGGGTTCCCGTTGCCGCTGCCAAGGTCGGAGGGCTGTGCGAATTTGTGATCCACGGACAAACCGGGATGTTATTTGATCCTCAAAACCCAGCTGAAATGGCGTCCGCCATTTCCCGATTAATCACGGATCAGACTTTAACAGACCGACTGACCGTCAACGCCAAACGCAATGTCACCGAAAACTACTCGGTCGATGCGATCACGACGCAGGTAGAAAACGCTTTGGAATCGGTGGTCCTCACCAAGCAACCACCGATTGCCTCCAAGGCTGCTGCGTAGTTGGACCATTCAGCTTGGTCCATTTCGCTTTGGATTCGCCGAACGGCTGATTTGTTCAGCGCCAGCATCAATCCGAAAAATCTTCCCATTCGCGATTCAGCAAATCCGGATTGACCTTACCATCAAATGCAATCAAACGGTAACGCGAACGATAGGTTTGTCCCGGCTCGATCTTGAACGGGCCGTCCACCACCGGTGCATACGAAAAATAAGGTTCGATCGGATGCAGTCGAACTGTTTGGGGAGCACGAAAATTCGTGGGATGAGAAAGCACGGCGATCCCGGCGGGGCGTCCTTCCAGCGATCCGAACATGGCAACCCAGCGTGCGGCAGCATGATTGCCAGCCTGTTTATCCGCTCCTTCGCTGGTCAGCATACCATGCCCCATCACATCCACGCCCGGCGGGGCGACAGCCTTCCCGTCGGCCTGTGTTTTGGACCACTGGTCTACCGCTGCTTTAGCCTCCGGTCGATTCCACTGCTCGTTCCCGCGCAAGCCCAATCCACCGTAGCGATACTGCAACAACTCCAACGGTAAATCGGCAGTATTCTTCTGTTCGGATTGGAGGTCAATCACGAAATAGGCGGCGTCCCGAAGCTCTACCGAAACCCGCCATTGCTCCACCAAAATCGTTTTTAGTTTACCCGGGCGCGTCATATCCTGATGGAGCAACTCAACGACAAAGCTGGCCGCTTCGTCTCCATTCTCAATCTCGATAACTTTGGAATGCGAGACTTGGCCGGTCTGTTTCTTTTGATTCCAGAAATCGAGCGACCGACCATCAAATCGAGTATTCACCCAAGCCATAAAAAAACCATGCTGGTGAATGTGACCGGGTGCAAAGTCGCCGGTTACCTCCAAACCCGAGGGCGTGCAAATCGGATGAAGATAGCCACTGCGGCGGTAGCACCGGTCCATTCCCGCAGGAGGCTGCTGGACCGATTTGTGATAGACCAGGACCGTCCGCTGACCGACTTTGACGATGATCTGATCAGCCGACTCCTCAACGACAGGACGATTCAACGCGACTTGTCCCGCGCCGCTCGACCCCTGCCCCGGACAAACGCCAACGCTCCCGACGATCGCCAGTAATGGCAGGCACACCCAGCCGAAAACTCGCAGGTTCGTTACAACAGGATTGATTCTGAAAGCGGTTTGCCAGTCCCTCAGTGCGTTCAACGGCAACATGGTTCCTCTCCCGTGATCACATTCAAGCTGGCATTCCAGAAAATTACCGACAACGCCGACACAAACCGAGATTACTGATCCTTCGGGTCCTTACCCCCAATCCAGGGACCGGCCAGTTTCATGTACTCGGGTTCTTCCAGCGTGCTTCCGAGATCCCCTGCTTTCCAACCGGGGATGTGGTTTGGTTTTCCACGGTCGTGGGATCTCTGTTCCCAATTCGTCGCCCAGGAAGAATCGGCTTCCCGCACCTGCATTGCCTCGTCATCAAAAAAGAACACCTTGCCCTGCCGATAACTTTGGGCTCCGAGGATGACCGTCGTGATTGCCGCAGCGCCCAGCAACGGGTCGTTGTTGCACATCAATGGATCATTGGCAGCCATCGCGTCAACCCAATTTTTGAAATGCGCGTAAGTCGTATCCTGGACCGGTTCGGTCGTAATCCGTTCTTCCTTCAGCTTGCTGTTGCGCGTCACCTGGGGACGTTCCGGAACAAAGTCGAAACCATCGAATTTCTCGCCAGTTCCAAATACGAAGGAACCAAAATGACCCCGGATCAACTGCTGGATTGGGGTATCCTGACAGGCCATCGTTGCGGTCACCAGGCCCTGAACGCCTTCGGCGAAATCAGCGACCACGGTGGCGACATCCGGCACATCCCGGCCGTCGTATTCCAGATACAGTCCTCCGGCACCGACGACGCGGCGAGGAAACCGCAAGCCCGTCGCTTTGAGCATGGTCGTCGTTCGGTGCACGAACAGATCGGTGAACATGCCCGATCCGTACGGCCAGAACCGTCGCCATTGTTTATATTTTGCTCGGTCAAAATCTTCGTATTCGGCCAGCCCCTCTTCTACTCCCAACCAGGTCTTCCAATCAATATTGGTCGGATTCATTTCCGGTTCCAGTTCGTAGTATCGCCACTGCCCCATCGCGGAATTGCGAAAGAACTCTGTCTGATACATCAGCACTTTGCCGAGTTTCCCGGACGTTAACAGATCATTGACTTCGTTCCACAACGGCAGGCTCGTCGATTGCACACCGACCTGCATGACTTTGCCTGATTTCTGCCATGCCCGCACCACATCCGCGGCTTCTTCGACCGTTTTGGTCATCGGTTTCTCGCAGTAGACGTGCAGGCCCTTCCCGAGGCACTCGATGGCTTGTTTGGCGTGCCAGTGATCGGGAGTACCAATGCAGACCGCGTCGAGATTCTCTTTGGCGATCATCTCGCGATAGTCAACGTACTTGTTGGGGGCGGTCCCGGTATTCTGCTTGATATGAGCGGCGGCTCGATCGGCATGCTTGTTGTAGACATCGCAAACACCCACCAGTTCGATCGGCTCGCCTTCGGTTTGCAGTTTGGTCAATCGCTTGACATGAGCTCCGAAACCCCTCCCACCGGGACCGATGAACCCAATCCGGATCTTGTCGTTCGGACTGGGCTGCCGGGTCTTAGCCGCTGCCAAAGTTGAGGTCGCGGCCACGGCACAGGCAGTTCCAGCGGACGTTCGAATGAAATCGCGGCGATTGGGTGTATTCATTTTTGATTCCGTAGGTTTTGAAAAAAATTAGGTTGAATTAAGCGATACAACGAACCGGCGAATGAATTTTTGTTCATCATAATCTGGCTGTCACGATTCTCTCGTTTTCAACGCCGATCCTGAAATGCGTTGGTTAAGCTGGCAAGTCCGATCAACGGGCGATGAACAGTTCTCCTCGCCCGCCGTTCAGCCGATCTCCATGATACATCTGAAAGTCTTGAGATTGTAGCCTTTCGGCCTGCCCGATCCCCTTTCTTCGAAGCCACTTTCCCAGCATTGCAAGGGTGTAGTCGTGATAGGTTCCACCCACCGCAAAACTGGGCAGAGGATGAACCTCGCTTGCCCCCGCCAGAACGATCGTACCCCGTTTCATACCGGGCCCACATTGGGGATCGCAATTGCCAAAGACCACGATCGAACCAGCCAACATGTTCCAGCCACAAAGGATGCCACAATGACCACCAATCGAGATCGTACCGCGACGCATCGTTTGACCGACACCGCGCCCCGCATCCCCGCGGATTAAAATCGCTCCCCGGTTCATTCCGATCTTCGACCCCGGATAGTTTGCCCCGACCAGATCCCCCGCGTCCCCTGCGACTTCAATTTCACCACCCCGCATTTCGGCGCCAACGAAATCAGAAACGCTGCCTCGGACCGTGATGGAACCGCCCGTCATTCGACTGCCGACATGACGACCCGCAGACGTCTCGATCAGCATCTGCCCCTTCGTCATCCTCGCTCCGATCGAATGCACGGATTTCAGGTTGCCGCTCCAAACACAGGTCAGATCCTCGAAGCAATCACCCCGAACTAAAAACAACTGGCCCAATTCGACTTCGTCACGACCCAACCAGATCTTTTGTCGCTGGATGTCGACGACCGAATCGCCCTGAAATTTCTCCGGCAGGAGACCGTCCACTTCAATCGGGAGCGTCCCGTCGTATCGGCAATCAAGTTCGAGCGGCATTTTTTCGTTTCGCGCAATCGCAGCCGGACAGTCGGATTCGTCTTTCACACAGGCACAGCGCGTCGTTAACTCGCCGAGCAACGCGGTTTATGCGAGGATAGGGGACCGCGACCGATGGTTGGAAACAGAAATTCCCATTCGCGACCCCATCATTCTCAAACGCATCCTACCATGAATCAATCACTCGACTCCACAACCCACCCTATTCCCGGACTTGGGACCGTTGTGTTGTGTGGTGGCAAGAGCAGCCGATTGGGAATGGACAAAGCCCAACTGCAGTTTCAGGGCGAGACTTTCCTGGCACGGATCGTTCGGCAAGCGGCGGCGATGACGCGACCGGTTGTGGCGGCGATTGGTACGGACCAAACGCGTAAACCAGCATTGGACAATGTCATTTGTGCCGCGGATGAAAACCAGGGAATTGGGCCGCTCGAGGGGATTCGAGTCGGATTGAATCAACTCGCTTCCCAAGTCGAATTTGCATTTGTCTGTGGCTGTGACACTCCGCTTATACAGCCCTCATTGATTAGCCGTCTCTTTGAACTGATTGGCAACCATCAAGCCGTCGTGCCAATCGACGGCACCAGGCTCTTCGGAACCACCGCGATTTATCGGACCGACATGGGTCCGCAAATCGCGAACCTGATTGCCAACCGGCAGCTTCGTGTCATGGATCTCGGCAAACAATTCGACACGCGGTACGTCGAGCTCGAAGCATTACGAGATTGCGACCCGGAACTCGATTCATTTATCAACATTAACAGCCGAGCGGAGTTTGTCGCGTTACTGCGTCGGTTCGGAGAACCGATTCCGCACGCGGGCTGGCCGCAAGGGGAGCCTTGAACGTTGGCGCAGCCTCTGTTGGCTCGTTTAGCGCGTGCGAATGCCTTTTAACGTTTCCGTTAAATCAACTTTGGGTGCATCGGCCCAGAGCGCTTCGAGGCTGTAAAACTGGCGGGTGTCTTCGTCAAACAGGTGAATCACGACCGTGCCGTAATCCAGCACGATCCAGCGACTTTCGTCATAGCCATCAATGTTCATCCGTTTGTCGTTTAACTCGTCCTCAAGTTTGTGATCGATCTCCTCGCTCATCGCATGGAGTTGACGACGACTGGTGCCGGTCGCGATGACGAAATAATCAAAAATCGCCGTGTGCCCGGTCATGTCCATAACGACCAGATCCGTTCCTCCGTTTTCCGCAGCTGTCCGCGCGGCGGCCAACGCCAATTCGAGACTGCGTTCGGGGTTGACTCGGCGAGCCGCGGCTCCCGATGAATTGTGTTCGACAGATCGCTCTTCAGTCACTCGATTTTCCAGGGGCATAAAACAAGTCTGGGAATTTAACACTGATTTCTCCTTCAAACCGCAGAAAAACGCAGGCAACGATCGCGTTTGCCTTTTCCAAATGCAGGCTTTTCCGGAAGCCCAACATTGTAGGTCTCTTCGACCCATTTACCAAGCGGCAGGTTCGGATGTAGGCTGAAAACAGTCAGCAATTCGGCCGTCGGTAAGTCCTTAAGTGATGGCCGCAGGCCGACTTCATGACTGATTTTGCCTGTCAGCTTCCGGTCCGCCTTTTTTTGAAGACTGTTATGCCGCTAAATCTCGATCCCCAGCCGTTAATCCCTGCATTCGCAGATGTTCAGCAAGCGGGCAGCAGAATTCGCCAATTCATTCATCGTACGCCAGTCATGACGTCCGAAACACTGAATGAGCTGACCGGCTGTCAACTGTTTTTTAAGTGCGAACATCTACAAAAATCCGGATCCTTCAAAATTCGCGGCGCCATGAACGCCGTCTCGCAGCTCACCGAGCAAGAGCGTGCCCGAGGCGTGGTCACGCACAGTTCCGGAAATCATGCTGGAGCCCTCGCTCTGGCAGCCAAAACATTCCAGACAAGGGCACACATTGTGATGCCGTCGAATTCATCGCGAGTCAAAAAAGCCGCCGTCGAATCCTACGATGGAATCGTGATTGAATGTGAACCGACACTGGCAGCCCGACTGCAGGTCTGCGAGGAAGTCCGGCTGAAAACAGGAGCGGTTGTGGTGCCACCGTTTAACCACCCGCGGATTATCACCGGACAGGGAACTTGCGCCATGGAATTGATGGAGCAAGTCCCGGAGCTGGATACGATCGTTGCGCCGTCGGCGGCGGCGGTTTGATTTCGGGAACCTGCCTTTCGGCCAAATCAAAATCTTTGACCGTGATCGCTGCCGAGCCCGCCGGAGCCGATGATGCCTACCAGTCCAAAGCTAACAACGATCTGATTCCTCAATTGAGCCCACACACCATCGCCGACGGCTTGCGAACCAGCCTCGGTGATTTGACATGGCCCTTCGTGCGAGACCAGGTCGACGAGGTCATCTGCGCCGACGATCGGCAAATTGTCGAGGCGATGAAATTTTTCTGGGAACGCACCAAGCAAATCATCGAACCGAGCGCAGCCGTTCCGCTGGCCGTAATCATGAACTCTCCCTCCCACCCGGCATTCGCCAACAAACAGGTCGGTGTGATACTCAGCGGAGGCAATATTGATTTGGAAAATCTCCCCTGGTGAGCCAGCGTTGAAACGCCAGCCCAAATATTCAGAAATCCGGTTGATCCTCGCGACGGTGGTTGATCCTCGCGACGGTGGTTGACCCTCGCGACGGTGGTTGACCCACGCGACGGTGGTTCAATTCGAGCGCGAGCGTGAATTGGTCCACCGGCAATCGCGCCAACCGCGGCGTATTGCCATCAATCGGGCGGTCAATTCAAAATCTATTTCACTCCGGCCGCGACTCACCTGCGACTAATTCCCCCACCAGCCGCCGTTGACGTGAATCGTCTGCCCGGTCACGTAAGTGGAAAGATCACTGACCAGAAACAGGATCACATCCGCGATTTCGCTTGGTTCTCCGAATCTCCCCAAGGGAACATTCGCAATCATGGCTTTGCGATTTTCTTCGGGGATCGATTTACCCATTTCGGTATCGACCACGCCTGGAGCGATCGCATTGACACGGATGTTTTGACGAGCCAACTCTTTGCTGAGCACTTTCGTCAGGGCAATCACCCCGGCTTTGGCAGACGCATAGTTGGCCTGGCCAAAAAAACCGGTGACGGCCGATAACGAGGCCACGTTGACGACTGCAGCGCCCTCGGAGAGATGCGGCATCGCGGCTTGGCAACTGTTAAAGACACCAGTCAAGTTCGTATCGATCACGTCCGACCATTCAGCCGCACTCATTTTCTTCGCGGAACGATCTCGCAGAATGCCAGCGTTGTTGACCAACAGATCCAACGATCCAAATTGATTGACCGCCTGCTGGGTCATGTCCGCCAACTGTTCGGGATTGCGAACATCGGCCGCGCATGCGATCGCGTTGGCGCCGAATTGGGCGGCAGCTTGGTCGGCAAGCCCACGGTTTTGACCGCCGGGATCATCAAAATAATTGATCACCACATTGGCTCCGGCCTGATGGATCGCCATCGCGGTTGCCAATCCGATTCCCTGGCTGGAGCCAGTCACAATTGCTGTTTTTCCTGAAAGATTGATGGTTCGCATGGTAAATCAATTTCGGTTCGATTGAGGATTCAACTGGTTTCAAGGAGCGGTCACCCTGGCCGGCCCCAGACAACTCACAAATTTCATCAGCCGCCAGACGTCAATTTGGTTTCCCGGCCCGTTGCCAAGCCGGCTCTCGTTTTTCCAGGAACGCGGCCAAGCCTTCTCGTGCGTCCGCGGTTTCTCTCGCTTCGGCTGAAACTTGCATCGACATTTTGATCTGATCAACCAGCGTTCCGTTGCTGCAATCGGCCAAATGCTGTTTGGTGATCGCCAACGCGGATTTGGATCCCGCCAGCATCGAACCAACCAGCGTCTCGACTCGTTTGTTCAATTCATGATCGGCGACGACGTCGTAACAGAGACCGATTTTCATCGCCCGAATCGCCGACATCCTTTCGTTGCTTAACAACAACTGGGCCGCTGGTCCGGCGCCAACGCGGTGGATCAGCAGGGGCGTAACCATCGCTGCGGTGATCCCTCGAATCGGTTCTGGCAACATGAAAAACGCACGGTCTGCGGCCACGATCAGGTCACACGCCAACACCAATCCGACCCCCCCTGCCAATACGGGTCCCTGCAGCGCGGCGATCGTCGGCACCGACAGCTCGTACAATTCAATTAACAATTGGCAGTAGACCTCCGAATCCCTTTGCCATTCCTGTTTGCTGTCTGCCGATTGAGCCCGGTCTTGCATCTGTCCGAGATCCATCCCGGCACAGAAAACCGAACCTTCGGCTTGCAGGACCAAAACCCGCAGCGAATCGTCTGATTTGAGGGCAACAACCGCTGCCAACAGCTGTTCGATAAACTCCCGTTTCAGAGCATTCCGCTTGTCAGGACGATCGAGAATGATCCGACCAACTCCTGCTTCCAGTTCCGTTTTGACAAAATTTTCCATTCGCTCCACCGCTGACAAAGATTTTCCGACCTTATTTTACGCAGCCTTCGGATGTGCGAAAGTAGATGCACGACGGCATTCCGGTAACCGCTGATTTTGGGCCGCCCCGTCGCAATCGGTCCTACGCATTGTTTCCCGCATCCGATAGAATCGAGAACCACCCATTGACCCGGAATAAAGAAACAAACCATGGCAACGAGTAACGATTCTGACCAACCGAAACCAACGCGGGACAAAATCCTGATCGCCAATGGTCAAGGATTTTGGGGAGATAGCATTCTCGGACCGATTCGATTGGTCAACGAGGGCCCGCTGGATTACCTGACTTTGGATTACCTCGCCGAAGTCACCATGAGCATCATGCAAAAACTCAAAAGCCGCGATCCGAGCAAGGGTTATGCGACCGATTTTGTCGACATGTGCCGTCGCGTGTTGCCAACCTGCCGAGAGAAGGGCATCAAAATCATTGCCAACGCCGGTGGCGTCAACCCGGTTGCCTGCCGTGAGGCCGTCGCAGATGTCATTCGGGAGCTGGGTTTGACGGGGATCAAAATCGGCATCGTCGAAGGCGACGACATTCTCGCCGATCTCGAGTCGCTGATCGATGGTGGCGAGGAATTCCTCAACATGGACAACGGCCAGCCGCTGAAACCTTACTTGTCCCAAGTCAAAACCGCCAACGTCTATATTGGCGCTGCACCAATCGTCGAAGCCCTGAAACAGGGGGCCGATATTGTCATCACCGGTCGAGCAACCGATCCGTCGATCGTGCTGGCCCCACTGATCTACGAGTTTGGCTGGTCCATGGACGACATGGACTTGCTGGCCGCCGGAACCATTGCCGGCCACATTGTCGAATGCGGTGCCCAATGCACGGGCGGCAATTACGTCCACTGGGAAGAAATCCCGGACATGGCACGCATCGGTTACCCCGTGATCGAAGCCAATCCGGACGGTACTTTCTGCGTGACCAAACACGAGAACACGGGAGGCAAAGTCTCAATCGAGACCGTCACCTCACAGCTGGTTTACGAAATGGGCGATCCATCGAGCTACATCACACCAGACTGCATCGCAGATTTTACTTCCATCCAGCTGAAACAGGACGGCCCGGATCGCGTTCAAGTGTTTGGCATCAAAGGCAAACCAGCCACCGACACCTACAAAGTCTCCATCTCGTTCCACGAAGGCTACAAAGTGCTGACCCAGTTAACGGTGTCGGGCCCCGACGCCGTTGCCAAAGCAAAACTCTGCGCCGACATTGTGTTTGAACGAGTCGCAATGGATGGCGTGACTTTCACTCCGGAAGAAAAATTCGTCGAAATTGTCGGAACCAACGTCTGCCACGCAGGGATTGCGGCCGCGCCAGAAGAGCCCGCGGAGGTCATCCTCAGAATTGGGGCCCGCAGTAAAGATGCCAGCAAGCTCAATCGCCTGGGAATGGAAGTCGTCCCGCTGGTCACCAGTGGCCCGCCCGGAGTCACCGGATTCGCCGGCGGACGTCCCAAAGCAACCGAAATCATCAGCTATTGGCCAGCCCTGCTGAGCAAAGGCAAAATTGAAACCAGTGTTTCAGTGGAGGAAGTTCGCTAATCCATCACGCCGATGGAAACTGACCAGTTTGCCCATTCTGTTGACGTTGTTGATTTTGCCCGCTGTGATTAAACTCCGCTGATTCGGAATCAATCGGTTTATCACGGGCAGCCCTTACGGCCTGCATCGCTGAAATTCCAAAGACTGTGACAGGTCTCGGACTCAGCGGATCAGTGGCAAACCACCCCTTCAAAATGCAAACGGAGTTGCGTTTTCATGAGGCGTTGGAACCAGATCGACTTGGCCAGGTTCGACAATCTGCCAGTACATTTGCTGTTGCTGATCGTGATTTCAGCGACCGTTTTCTTCACCAATCTGGGTGCCGCTCAACTCTGGGACCGCGACGAACCCCGAAATGCCGGCTGCGCTGCCGAGATGATGGCCCGCGGCGACTGGGTCGTGCCGATGTTCAACGATGAACTGCGACAGCAAAAACCGGTTCTGATCTACTGGTTAATCATGTCAGCTTACTGGGCATTCGGGCAAAGTGAATTTGCCGCACGCTACTGGTCAGCGATTTTGGGAATTGGCACGGTTTTGGCGACCTATGGCATCGCCCGTCGCCTGGCAGGCTCGACCGTGGCGCTGGTCGCCGGTTTAATTCTCGTGTCGAGTGTGATGTTCGATGTGGCCGCACGGGCCGCCACGCCTGATTCGGCGCTGGTTTTTTGTTCTACGATGGCGATGTTCTTCTACGTTGTCGGCACCTTCGCTCCTCGTCGCGGTATTAACGAACCGCTTGAGCTGAAACAATCGGGCCAATGGTTTCCGCAAAATTACCTGGCGGTGATTGGGATCTACTCCATGCTCGGGTTAGGCGTATTGGCTAAAGGTCCCGTTGGTTTCGTTTTGCCGATGGCGATCATCGGTATGTTTCTGCTGATCGAGCGTTTGCCGCACTGGGAACACCCGCCCAACAATGTTGTTCTTCGCTTCTTTCAAACTTGCCTCCGTCCGTTTTATCCACTGCATTTTCTGCGAACGCTGTGGTCCATGAGGCCGCTTTCGGCGGCCGCCATTATCCTGCTTGTCGCCAGCCCCTGGTACGTGATGGTTCACCTCCGTACCGATGGTGATTTTACCCGGCTGTTTCTGCTGCACGAAAATTTTGGACGTGCAACGATGGCGATGGAAAGCCACAGTGGTGGAATCTGGTATTACCCACTCGCGTTGCTGTTTGGGTTTTTCCCATGGTCGATCTTCGTGACTCCGGTTGCGGCGACGCTGTATTTCGGAGGGCGGTCTGAGCGAAAGTTGTCGAAGCTGGAAGTTTTCGCGATCTGCTCCGTGGTAGTCCAGGTCTGTGCGTTCTCGATCGCCAAAACGAAATTGCCCAGCTACATCACCCCGTGCTACCCGGCGCTGGCATTATTGACGGCGTCTTTTCTGGTTGACTGGGTCAAACAGGAAGCCGTGATTTCGAAAGGGTGGTATTACATCGGACTGTCCGGATTCATCACGGGCGGTGTGATGACGGCCGTCGGTTTGGGGGTCGCCGTTTATTTGTACTTGCCACAACAAGTCTTGCTGCCGGCAATCGGCGTCATCCCGATCATCGGCGGAGTCATCGCGATTTGGCAGTTAACCAACAACCAAAAAGCCCGTGTCTTGTGGACAAGCGCTTGTACGTCGTTGCTGTTTTGCTTCGCGATGTTTGGCTTTGGTACCGTGGCCGTGGATTCCCATCAACAACATCAGCAAGTCTTCAGCCAGGTTGCGGAAGCGAGCGAAGCCCAATTCGTGGCTGCCTATGGCTGCCTCGAATCAAGCTGGGTTTACTACGGCGACAAACCGATCTACGAATGCTCAGTGAAGGAATCGGTCGCAGACCCCAGCCTGACGCGAACACAACCGTGGAAAAAGAAACCACGCGCAACCCCCAGGGTAATTCTGGCAACTCAGCCTGATGCCATGTTTATTACGACCGATGAATACCTTGATGAACTTCAATCGCAATTGCCAAGCGATTTTGAAGTCGTTGAATCGGCGGGATATTTTCTCAAAGACCGAAAAATCCTGTTATTGAAACGGGCGGACGCGCGAGTCGCAGCGACTCCGAAAACGTCGATTGTCAAATAACTGACAGCTCCCTTCCTTGAATCACGCGCCACCGCAGTTTGGCCATCGAAAGCCGAGGATCAGCCTTGACCGCTCGACGCTGGAAGATGGTTGGTTGATTCAGCGCCCCGAACCGACAACAAACGCCACTTCCATCGGGACCCAACACTATGGAGCCAGCCGAAATCGCTCCCAGCCGGATTCATTTTTCTGGTAAACAATCCGGTCGTGAAGGCGATTCAGTCGACCCTGCCAAAACTCGAACTTCTGTGCGGTCAACAAATATCCGCCCCAATTCGCCGGCATCGGCACAGGCTCACCTTCGTACCTGGCGTCAAGGAACTCCGCAGCCGCATCCAATTCATGTCGAGATTCGATCCGCTGTGACTGCCGCGAGACGTAGGCGCCAAGCTGAGCACCGCGAGGACGCGAATAGAAATATTCCTCAGACACAGCCTCGGATGTTTTGGTTACATCGCCGCGAATTCGAATCTGCCGGCCAAGGTAGGGCCAGTGCACCACCACGGCGGCCCGCGGGTTTTCGGCCAGCTGCCGTCCTTTTTCGGAATCGTAATTGGTAAAAAACTGGATTCCCTGATCGGTGATGCCCTTCAATAACACCGTCCGAATCGTCACGTCGCCGGTGGTATCTGAGGTCGCCAAGCTGATTGCGTTGGTTTCAAACCACTTTCCGGGACATTTCTCGGTCGCCAATTCCAACCACTGTCTCAGACATTCAATCGGACATCGCGGCATTTCCAATTCATCAATGCCTTCATTCTCATACTCTTTACGAAGTGCCTGAAAATCCATGGTTTTTACGACTTAAGGGTTAGGGGCCAGGTGGAGGCAGCCGAAAGGACACGCGAACATGACGGATTCGACGCGGAACTTTAATTACACGTCGAAAACGATATGATGACATGTTCGAGGGCCAATCAAAGGCTGAGCAGCCCTGAATCCAGGGCTTTCCGATAGTTCGTCTTGGTGCAAATTTTGCAAACAATTATCATACCGCGACAACCCTGAAAGATTAATGAGATGGCGACTGATATCGAAAACTCCCGCAGCAAAGCCCGGATCGAACGAGATTCCATGGGCGAAATCGAGGTTCCGTCCACCGCTTACTACGGCGCTCAGACCCAACGCGCCGTTGAAAATTTTCCGATCTCTGGCTGGCAGATGCCCATTCCGATGATCCGTTCGATGGGCCGTGTCAAATATGCGTGCGGCGTCGCCAATCGGGACCTGGGAAAACTGACCGGAACCGGGAAGAATCCGCTCACCGACGATCAGGTCAACGCGATGCTGTCGGCGGCTCAAGATGTGATCGACGGCCAGCTCGATGATCAATTCCCCATCGACGTGTTTCAGACTGGATCGGGTACATCGAGCAACATGAACGTCAATGAAGTCATTTCCAACCGGGCGATTGAGCGGGCGGGTGGCGATCGTTTTGCGGCCGAGAAACCAATCCACCCGAATGACCACGTGAATATGGGGCAAAGCACGAATGACACTTTTCCGACCGCGATCCACGTCGCCGTTGCGACGGAAATCACCAATGCGCTGATTCCGGCGCTCAAAAGGCTGTCACAGACCCTGCATGAAAAAGCCCAGGCCTGGGACCAGGTCATCAAGATCGGCCGAACGCATTTGATGGATGCAACGCCGCTGAGACTGGGGCAGGAGATCGGCGGGATGGCTCGTCAAATTGAGCTGTCGATTGAAAGGGCAGAAACCGCAGTCAAATCCGTTTGCGAATTACCCGTCGGCGGAACCGCGGTCGGTAGTGGAATCAACACGCACCCCGAATTTGGTGCTCGGGTTGCCAAAGAGCTGGCCAGAATGACCGGGATTGGTTTCATCGAAGCGGTCAATCATTTCGAGGCCAACGCCCAACGCGATGGATTGGTCGATTGTCACAGCCAATTAAAGACCATTGCCACGACGTTGTTCAATGTCGCCAACAACATCCGCTGGCTGGGCTCGGGCCCCCGCTGCGGTTTTTATGAAATCGCCTTGCCCACACGCCAACCCGGCAGCTCGATCATGCCCGGGAAAGTCAACCCGGTCATGTGCGAAAGCATGATGCAACTAACCGCAAAAGTGATGGGGAACGACCAGACGATTACTGTCAGTGGAGCCGCTGGAGGACAGTTTCAGCTGAACATCATGATGCCGGTGATGTGCCAAACGACGCTGGAAAGCATCATGCTGCTGACCAATGGCGTCAACGCATTCGTTGATTTTTGCGCTGCGGAAATGCAAGCCAACATTGACGTTTGTGAGTCGTTCGTTGAAAAAAGTCTCTCGATGTGCACCAGCCTGAATCCTTACATCGGCTACGAAAAAGCCGCCAAGCTTGCCAAAGAAGCGTTTGCCACCGGTAAAACCATCCGCGAGCTATGCGTCGAGCAACAGATTTTGCCGGAAGACCAGTTAACCGAAGCCTTGGACCCCATGCGGATGACCGAACCGCAGGAATAAAATAATCTCACGGAGGGATACGATGAAAAACCGAGAATGGAATTCTCACCGCCGATGGACGATTCGAATTGCAACGATCCTCACGATCGCGATGGCAACGCTGGGAAACCAGCTGTTCCAACCGCCCACGGTCCAGGCGCAGGAAACAGAAACGGCAACAGCTCAGGATGAAAATTCCCGGGTTCGAAAGATTTACGAATCGACGAAAACAGCGAAGACCGTTGCCGACTACTCCGATTTACTGTCCGAGTGCGACCAGGCTTTGTCCGGGAAACTGACGGAAAAAAATCGGGCTTACATCGCCTCGCTACGCGGTTGGGCGCTCAATCGCCGCGGCAACCTGCGATTTGAAATTGCCGAACAGCTGGCCCAGGCCGGCAATGGTCAATCGAAGCAGATGTTGGCCAAGGCGATGGCTGATTACGACGACGCAATCCGGGCCGACAAAAATCGTTGGCGATCCTGGATGTCCCGCGGGATCGCTCGCGTGTCTGCACGTGAATTCGAGCAGGCGGTTGAGGATTTCAGCAAAGTCACCGAATTGAAAACAGACGAGACTTCTGCCTGGTTTAATCGCGCCGAAGCCAACTATCATGCCGGCAACTTTGCCGCCGCCGTCGCCGATTACGGTACCGTTCTGGCCGTCAATGCCAACGATGTTCAAGCCCGCACCGGTCGCGGTCACGCCTACTACGGACTGGCGCAATTCGAGCAGGCTCTGGAGGACTATACCGCCGTCGCAGATACCGTGCCGAATCACCCCGAATCCATGTTGAATCTCGGTGATGCCCACCAGATGCTGGGGCGTTGGGAAGCAGCCAAGGATTGTTATGCCAGCTCGATCAAGTTAAAAACGACCGCCAAGGGCCTGCAACGGCTGGCCTGGTTCCATGCCACCTGTCCCGACCTTGCGTTTCGGGATCCAGCGCAAGCCCAGTCACTGATCGATCAGGCGATCCTGATGGGAGGAGAAGTTCCAGCCAACCTGGACACGTTGGCCGCCGTTCAAGCCGCCAACGGAAATTTCAACGAAGCCAAAACGACTCAACAGAAAGCGATTCAATTGGTCAGCGGTGAGGAATCGGATCCCGTGAAATCGCAATACCAGTCGAGATTGGCAATGTACGAAGAAGGAGTGCCTTTCAAGCAGGACAAACAGGATTGATCGGCGCTGCGTAGAACAGGCTTCCAGTCTGTTTTATCCAGCGTACGTCGATACGTCTTTGTCTTGAGAAGATCAGGCAGCCAGCCAGACATTCGGTCATCGGACAGGTTGGAAGCCGGGTCGACTTTACCAGCGCACCCATTTGGACGAATCGTGCAGCCAGGACGGCATCGACTGCAGCTCTTCCTCGCTCGGTGGTCCGGTTAATCGGACGGGGCCGTCCTTGGTCATTGCGATCGTATGCTCGAAGTGAGCACTCGGTTTTCCGTCCTCGGTGACGACCGTCCAATCATCCTCGAGATACCGCAATTCCTGGGTTCCGGCGTTGACCATTGGCTCAACGGCCAGCACCACACCCGGACGCAGATCGAAATCTTCTTTCTCCGCCCAGTCTTCCGAGTAATAATTGGGGACTTGCGGGGATTCGTGAAGCTGCTTGCCGATCGCATGGCCCACCATGTCCTCGACCACTGAGAATCCGGCGTCATGGACGAAAGCTTCCATTTCGCGGCTGATCTCGCTCCACATCGTCTTTTGGCCCATCAAATCGATCGCCAAGTTGAGGGTTCCTTGCGTGACCTCCAGCAGCTTCTTTTTTTCGTCGCTGATGGCCCCAATGGCGTGAGTTACCGCCGCGTCACCACACCAACCGCTAAGCCGGCAGCCGGTGTCGAGGCTGACAATATCCCCTTCCTGAAGTTGCCGTTGCGAAGGAATCCCGTGAACAATTTCCTCGTTGATTGAAATACAGGTTTCCGCAGGGAAGGGAGGTCGCTCGCCGGGAATACCACCGTAATTCAAAAACAGCGGTTCCGCGTTGTACGATGCGAAAGTCTCCCGATAGGCCTGGTTGATCGCTTCGGTGGTCACACCGGGCGCAAGCAGTTGGAACGCTGCCTGGTGGGCTTGCCAAACGATCAAACCAGCAGCCCGCATTTTGCGAATCTCCCGCGGCGATCGAAGTTCTCGTTTGATCATAGGTTGGTTTTCAGTTTTCAGTTTTCAGTTTTCGGTTTTCGGTTTTCGGTTTTCGGGAACTCGGTTTGTTTGGACAGTGCTTGTTCAAACTTTACCTTTGTCAACTTGCTACCTAAACATCACGGGGAGAATAACTTCGTCGTTTCTCAAAACAATTTTTGCTCTCCGTCTCCTCGTGAATTCGGACGTGCCCCGATCTATTCGAATCCAGCGTTCTCCGAATTCGCGAGGAGACCGGGGGGGAGAAGCAAAGAATTCTGATTCCATTTTTTGCTTAACTACCTCAACTTGTTGCTGATTAAAACTCGCTTTATTGACACCGGCTTTCCCCTCTCCCCAAAAATTCGGAGAGAGTTGGATCAAGTGGCGATCCGTTTTCGTCCGAATTTTCGGGGAGAGGGGAGCAAACTTTTGCGACGCAAAACCCAAAGCTACTCTTCACGTGATCCTAAGACTAAGCATCGCAGGAAGAATAACTTCGGTATTTCTCAAAATCCCATTGGCTCCCCCTCTCCTCGTGAATTCGGACGCGCCCGCGATCTATTCGAATCCAGCGTGCTCCGAATTCACGAGGAGAGGGGGCTGGGGGGTGAGGAGCGAAGAATTCTGATTCCATTTTTTGCTTAACTGCCTCAACTTGTTGCTGATTGAAACTCGCTTTATTGACACCGGCTTTCCCCTCACCCCAAAAATTCGGAGAGAGTTGGATCAAGTGGTGATCCGTTTTCGTCCGAATTTTCGGGGAGAGGGGAGCAAACTTTTGCGACGCAAAACCCAAAGCTATTCTTCCCGCGAACCCAAACTCGACGAACTTCTTACAACCAACTTTCTACGGCCAGTTCTTAACAGCCAACTTTTAATTGTTGGCCGTTTTCTTTTTGGGTTTATAGGTTTCGGTGGCGGTTCCATAGAAGACCTCGCCGGCGTTCATCAGCGTTTCGCTCAGTGTGGGGTGGGCGTGAATCGTCTCGGTCACGTCACGAACCGAACAACCCATTTCGATCGCCAGCGTTGCTTCGGCGATCAGTTCCCCGGCACCGGGGCCGACGATTCCGCATCCGAGAATCCGCTCGGTCTCGGGATCAATGATCCATTTGGTTAAACCGTCGACCCGGCCATTGGCTCGCGCTCGACCGCTGGCGGCCCACGGATACTTGGCGACTTCGTGATTGACGCCGTCCCGCTTGGCTTCTTCTGCTGTCATTCCGGCCCAGGCAATTTCCGGATCGGTAAACACGACCGCCGGAATGGCTCGTTTATCGAACACCGTTGCGTGTCCGAGGATGACTTCGACAGCATGTCGCCCTTCGTGGTTGGCTTTGTGCGCCAGCATCGGCTCCCCAGCCGCGTCACCAATCACGAAGATATTTGGCTCGCCGGTTCGCAGCGTCTCGTCGTGCACGATAAATCCGCGTTGATCCGTTTGCACGTCCAGGTTTTCCAACCCGAGATTACGAGTGCTCGGTGCGCGGCCGACGGAAACCAGGACCCGGTCATATTTCTCGGTGCCGAATTTCCCCGGCCCTTCAAAGGCCACTTCGACTTGATCGCCGGCCAGACCGACACTTCCGACTTTGGTGTTCAGGAAAATTCGATCTTCAAACAGCTCCTTCAAGCGGGTCGCCAACGGCCGAACCAGGTCACGATCGGCGCCCATCAACAGCCCATCCTGCAATTCAACGACGCTGACTTTGGTGCCGAGGTTGGCGTACACCGTTCCCATTTCCAGGCCAATATATCCGCCGCCGATCACGAGCAGCGTTTCGGGAATATCGACCAGATTCAGCGCCCCGGTCGAATCCATCACACGGTCGGAACCGACATTGAATGCGCCCGGCATGGCGGGCACGCTACCGGTAGCAATGATCGCGTATTCGAAGGCAATTTTGTTGCCAGCCGGCACCGAGGGATCGTCGCCTTCGAGGATCAGCGTGTTCGCATCGGCAAATTTCGCGTGGGCTTTGACAACCGTCACGTTGCGGCGTTTGGCCAGCGCCCCAAGACCACCAGACAATTCTTCGATGACCTTCTCTTTCCGGGCGCGGAGTTTGTCAATTTCGATTTGCGGCTGTCCAAACGAGACACCCCAGTCGGCTTTCATTTCTTCGGTTTCGGAAACGACACGCGCGACGTGCAGCAGGGCTTTCGACGGAATACAGCCTCGTAACAGGCAGGTTCCGCCCAATCTTCCTTCGGACTCGACCAGGACGACTTCCATTCCTTCGTCAGCGGCCAGGAAAGCTGCTGCATATCCACCGGGACCACCACCAATGACAACCAGTTGCGTTTGCATATTGCACCTCAAAAAAAAGCGGCAAGCCACAAGTGACTCGCCGCTATCATGTTCCGACGAAATAATAATGAAACGAAGGCAGTCCGAGGGGTAGACCTGTCGCTCAGAGTTCTGCCAGCCCGCGATTTAGCGGGACATAAATTCGACAACCATGTTCGCGTCCACCGGCAAACTGATGTCACTCGGGCCTGGTTTGCCCTGCACGGTGGCGACCAGTTTTTCGGCATCGAACGAGACCCAATCCAGGCCTTCGCCATCGACTCCCTGTTCCCGCAGCGCTTGATACATCTTCAACACGTTGGCCCGGGGCCGAAGGCTGATGACATCTCCGGGGCGTACCAGAAAGGATGGTTTGTCGACCTTGGAGCCGTTGACCCGAAAATGACCGTGCACCACGCCCTGGCGAGCTTGAGGTCGAGTTCGACAATAGCCGACTCGGCGAATCACGTTGTCCAACCGCTGTTCGCAGGTTGTCAGCAGGTTTTCACCCGTATTGCCTTTTTGGGCAGTGGCTTTGTCAAAATAACGACGCAACTGCCGCTCGCCGATTCCGTAATAGTGTTTGATCTTTTGTTTTTCCATCAACGCCGTACCGTAGTTTGACGGTCGACGAAAACGGGTGTGCATTCCCGGTGGCTGACTGCCACGTTTATCGAGTGCTTTGACTGCGCCACTGGATTCGTAAATCAGTGTCTGGAATCGACGGTTAATTCGACCCTTGGGTCCGGTGTAACGTGCCATCTACAATGAGCTCCTTCAAGCTACCAATTGGTGGGTTTAAACCTGACGAAAGAAATTCGCAGGTTGAAGTCCTCGCATCCCACGCCGTGTGGGAGAAGGCTTCTCTCCAGTTTCAAGCCCCCTAATATTGCCAAGTCTTCCGGTTTTGACAAGTGCTAAATGGCAGGCTCGCAGCGGATTCAGAACAGATCCGACGTTAAATGCCTCAATTCCTCGGCGTTCCGGAACTGCCCAACCAAGCCATGGGGAATGGCCTCGTGCAGTTTTCGACTGCGATCGGGCTCCATCGGCCGATGTTCAATGTCGCGGATCAGCAAGGCCTTGATGCGACCTGGATATTTTCGGCCGATCTTGCCGTAAATTTCGGGGTCTTTTTCTCCGGAATCTCCGATCATCACGAATTTGCGTTCCGGCAGATGCTTCATCAGAAATCGAATCGCGGTCGTTTTGCCGTGCCGGCGAATGATCACTTTTTTCAGCAGATGGTCGCGCAAGCGAAAATTCCTCAAATGCATCGTTCCCGTCGGAAACTGGTGAGACAGATTCATCGCGTGTAACGACTCGAACAACTGCCAAGGACTGGAGGAAACGTAGTGAAATTTCGCCCCCTGTTCCGACCAGTGCTGGTAGACATCGGCCATCCCCTCGATGCTGCGAAAGTCCCGCAAGAATGTGTTCGCCAGCAATTCCTTACGGTTGCCAACACCGGAATCCTTGATGGTATCGTCGATGTCTGAAACAACACTGGTTCCTGTTCGCTCCAATAAATGAATGGCTCCCGGAACGGGCTTGGAACGGGGATGGTCAGCCGTCACGCTATAGTTGACGACTCGATTGCCGAATGAATCTTCGGTTTGGGCGGACTCGATCTGTTTGGCGTCGACCGACAGGAATGACCGAAAGTGACCGTTCTTTTTCGTGCGTCGCTTCAAACGGTAGGATCTACCGCCAATCTCGGCAATGATCGAATGCCGCTGATCGGATTCGGCCATGAACGGCGTGATTCGATCTTGAAAGGTATCGCCCTTCAGTTCATCCGGGGTCGCGTTCATCACGCCCCCCAGCATTTTGATCAGCATCCGCTGCCGCATCGTGAATACGACGGGCTCGTGCCAGACGATACCGGAAACAAACACCCGCCAATTTCCATCTTCAGCCGGATACCCAAAACCGGGGTAGGCCAGCAGGGTCGGGGAGCATTGTTTTACGCGACCAATATTGATCATGAAAGAAGGTACATCACTACCTGTGAATGTTCGGATTCCATCCGTTCCGAGAGGACGCTATTAGATACACAAACTGGATAAATTCAAAGGCTTAAACAAAAAAAGGCGGTCCAGAGACCGCCTTTTTATGGTTCAAATTCAGAAATCTTCGCAAAGATCAGTCCCACCACCACTGGCCAGCTTTCAATTCCGCCAGCAGATTCTGGTTTTTGACCTCTTCAATTTCGCCTTCGGTATCAATTTGGACCCGATCCGAATTTAACGCCACGCGAGGCTGGATGCTGACGCCGCCAGCGATCGGTGTCATGAAATACCGCCCTTTCCAGACCGCATTGGCGACGGGTTGGACGTGCTTGGGAGCTTCCAATGTTTCAACGGAGAATTTTGACTCATCGCCAAACACAGGCATGGTCCAGCCTGCTTGTTCGTACAAGCCCTGTTTTTGGATGAATGCCGCGGCAATGGACATGTCCATCAGGTTTCTCAGTTCGCCCCACAAGGGTGCCACAGCAGCCGCTTTTTCGTACATCCGCGTAAACGAATTGCAATAGGCTTGGCTGGCCGGATTGACACCGCCTTTTAGTTTTCGCTCACCTTTGGCGGTAACGCTTTCGTCTTCGCCAACCAGTTTGACGCCCGATCCAACCATTTCCATCGCCGTGCCATCTTCGGTCATGTGAACGCAGTCATAATTTGGCTGGAAGAACCAGCGAACCAGACCTTTGGCTGACGATGGCTTTGATTTCTCAATGAACGTCGTCATTTTGACAGGAGGCCGCTCCAAGCCAATCCCGATCAGCTTCATGTGATAATCGGCCTCGACCAAAACGCGAGCGAAATGTGTTTTCGTCGACACACCGTTGATCGTGATTTCCTGCAATCCCAACGCCCGGCAAAACAAGTCGACCACGGCGGCTTCGTCGCCCGGCCGGAAACGACTGGAGACCTCTTTGACGGCCTGGTTCATACGCACGATCCCTTCCTGAGTCGGATCGATCGAGCAGGTGATCACGCTGGTTGAATTGTCGTTGGGAGCAAACGCCCGCAAAGCAACTACCAGATCCTGAAGCTGCAGCGTTGCCTGGCCGCTATGCATGCCAACGACGCGGTTATCGGCGGTAATGAAATAGCCTTCGGCGGGGCCGGCAACCACGATGTCGTCGGTCTCCGGGTAGAAGAAGACGTGAGTAATCCGCGTTAACCCGGCAAGAAACTGCATGTCAGCAGGAATCGGCTGCCCGGCTTCGATCAATTTCGCAACCTCTCGCTCCAGGCGGGTGATGGAAATTTTGCGGAGCTTGCTCGGCTGCTGCAAATCGCGATTCAGTGTCGCTTGGGCTGCCAGGCGCGTTGGCGATTTAAGTAGCCAGCGTTGTCAACCAATGACCTCATGGTCAGGACGCCGTTGGCGTCGATCTCAATACCACCGGTGGCCGGTCCATTATTGTTGCCGCCACCAACTCCACCTCCGCCTCCACCAGTATTCTGTGCCAGAACACTCGAATCGCACATCGCAGCAATTCCAATGGCTGCGATCAGGATCGCGGAAGTACGTAAAAAACGACCAATCATATTGGCTCTCCAGTCATTTCCAACGCGTGCCAGTTGCACGCTGTATAAAGGCAGACCTGTGCGCCGATAGATTGCCCCGCACAGGCTTCCCATGTTTTATGTTTTACCCAACCTAATACTAATTGCCGTTCTCTCAATAGGCAAGAAATTCTCAGGTTTTGGGGCGCCATCCCGCAGCCATCGATGTCACACGCCGAAAATGTCGATTTTGACGGATAAATGCTCGTTTGGCCGGTTTCTGCCGAGTTTTCAAGCTGACTGAAATCCAGTCGGCTTCTCCGACACCGGTTTAATATGGAATCCCCATTTCTTTCATCAGCAGTTTCATGTCCTCCCAAACAAGCCTGTTTGCAGATTCCGTTCGTAGCAAATAAGCCGGATGGTAGGTCACTAAAACCCGACTTCCGCGGTAGGGATAGAACTTTTGGCGCAATTGTCCCAATGGCAGCGTCGTATTGAGGACGCGTTTGGCGGCGACGCTGCCCAAGCAGCAAATAAACTCCGGCTGCAGGATTTCCAGCTGCCGTTCCGCATACTCCCAGCAATGGTCGAGTTCGGAAAGCGACGGGTTTCGATTGGCCGGTGGACGGCATTTGACCGTATTAAGGATGTAAACGTCCGATCGCTCCATTTTGATGGCGGCAATGATCTTGTTAAGTTTTTGTCCCGCGGCTCCCACAAATGGTTCCCCGATGCGATCCTCGTCGGCTCCCGGACCCTCGCCGATGAATACCAAGCGAGGATTGAGCCGCCCCACACCAAACACGGTCTGCTTTCGTGACTGACACAACTCCGGGCACCGGGTACAAGCCTCGACCTCGGTTCGGATCACCTTGAGGGCAGATTCACGATCCGTCATCGACAGCGGAGGGTCATAGGGACCGTCAAGCAGATTGCCGGTTGGCGAAGCCGCGGTCGTAGATTCATAGGAAACCGGTGATTCGGAGACACTGGAGGAATCCGACGGGCTGGGTTTCGAGGCACGGTGTACCTTGGGCGGCGAAGCCTGGGAGGACGTCGACGCCGGTCCAGTCGGGGTGCTCGTTTGGCTGGGTTGGCCAGAACGCTCAACTGTCTCAGCCTGCTCGGTTAATTGGAATTGGAATCGGCCTGTGCCCTTGGGCAGGTTGATGACACCCGCCCTGGCAAGTGCCCGCAGGTGTTGCCCAATCGCTTTTCGTGGATCGACCGACAATTCTTCGCTTTCTTCCAATCCAGGTTTATTCTCGGAATCCGCCATGGAACGCTCCGTCAGTTCACCACAATCATTGACAATGGATTATCATTTGAAAGAATCTGTTGCGAGATGGGAAGCGGAGCCCGACTTTTGGTTGGTTCGACAATCCGCCATTGCAACGGTTTCTCGTTTGACTGTCCCATTGGCAGAGTTGAGCCGCAGCATCCAGCTCAATAGCGGGTTTTCGTTACCCTTCGTTTTTTCACGCTTTCTCAGGTCATCCAATGTCATTACCCCAAGTCTCCATTGTCGGTCGCCCCAACGTCGGCAAATCCAGCATTTTCAACTGGCTGGTGGGGAAGCGACTGGCAATCGTCGACAACATGGCCGGTGTCACCCGGGACCGAATGTCCTTCATGCTTCAGGAGGACGATCGCTATTTTGAGATCGTGGACACCGGCGGCATCGGCATCAATGATGTGGATGAGCTGGATGAGGAAATTGAAACCCAGATTGAAATCGGAATTCAGGGCGCGGATGTGTTGATGTTCGTCGTCGATGCCAAAGACGGAATCACCTCGCTGGATCAGCGGGTTGCCAAGCGATTACGAGGACTGGAAAAACCCGTCGTGCTGGTTGCCAACAAATGCGACGGCGACAATTGGGAACTGGCGGCCAATGAATTCTATCGCCTGGGATTTGGCGAGCCACTTTGTTGTAGTGCCAAAAACAATCGCCGCAAGCAACCACTGATGGAGAAGCTGCTGGAGTTGCTGCCCACCCAACAGGAAGTTGACAACCGCGATACTGAAGATCCCGAAATGAAATTCGTGATCGTCGGTCGTCGTAACGTCGGCAAGAGCACGTTTATCAATACGCTGGTCAATTCGGAGCGAATGATTGTCAGCGAAGTCGCCGGCACCACACGAGACAGCGTCGATGTCCGTTTCGAGCTTGACGGCAAAACCATGGTCGCGATCGACACTCCCGGCTTGCGCCGCGGCAAAAGCATCCGGACCGATATCGATTTCTACGGCACTCACCGGGCGCATCGCAGTATTCGCTACGCGGATGTCGTGTTGATGATGTTTGACTGCAGCAAACGCATCAGCAAAGTCGACCGGCAACTATGCAATTACATCGAGGCCAATTACAAGCCCTGTATGTTTGTGGTCAACAAATGGGACTTGATGGCAGAACACATGCCCACTCAGAATTGGGCGGACTACATTCGAGACAATTTTTCGACCATGTGGAATGCACCGATCGCATTCGTAACTGGCCAGACGGGGCAAAACTGCAAACGGATGCTGAACCATGCCCAAATGCTGTTCAAACAATCTCGCTCACGAGTCGGGACCCCCAAACTGAATCGGCTGATCAAACAGGCTTTGACCAAGCATCCGCCGCCGATGGCATCCAACAAACGGCGGCCCAAAATTTATTACGCGTCCCAAATCGGAATTCAGCCACCCACGATCGTACTGAAATGCAACAATCCCGATGCGTTTTCGAAGACTTACCAAAGATACCTGCTGGGCGTACTACGCGACTCACTTGATTTTGGTGAAGTGCCCATCCGCATGGTACTTGAGAAAAGATCATCGTCCGATCCGGCCGATACACTCGAACAGTCAAAATCAAATTGACAGCCACCGCGCAGCGCAAGATTACGACGCAAAATAAGAACTGGACTCACTCCCCGGATCGTCGTCCGAATCGCGGACCATCACACGCAATTCGACGACCCGATGTCTGTGACACAATTGGATCCCGATATAATTTGATTCTATGGCGGCTTCCCGAAATTCGATCGAGTTTGAATGTCCACGCTGTCTGACCCAGGTTCGCGCCGACTCCCAGGATTCCGGCAAACGGATCGCTTGCCCCAATTGCCAGTTGTCCTTGGTGGTCCCGTCTCAGTCGATCTCGCCCGCTTTGTTTGAAGACATTTTCGATTCCCTGCCGCTGGACCAAGCGAGAGATTCCGATCGAGAAACGGTCAAAGAACCCGAGGATGCCGAATTCGCAAAACCGGGAGACCTCCACCAACCTGAGCCCAGCCAACACGATCAGCAGGAATCGGGGGCGTCTTCATCGCCGCTGCCCGCTCCTTCGGTCCCCATTCTGAGCGATGATGATCCACTGGCCGGATTTGAAGATCCTGACAACGGCGACCAGCTTGCCACGCCGGAACCGGCGGACCCGTTCGCAATCGACAAACACGCACCGCTCAAACTGGATGATTTCCATGAACAATTTGGTCTGGACGATATTTGGGGGATCAAATGCAACGTTTGCGACACACGCGTCCACGTCAACAAACACCAGGTCGGCACCGATATCGAATGCCCGATTTGCTATTCAACCCTGCACGTCACGCCGTTGGCAAAAAATCCAAAATCGGAACAGCGCTGGCTTCAATCCAAACCGGCTAAATCCAACATTCTCCATGACGACGAGTTGCAACTGAGCGCCTCCCGTCGACCGACCGAAACCCGAGATTTCAGTTGATCCCTCGTTCGGCTTGGACCCGGTGACCGATGACTTGCTCAATCCGAAAACCCAGCCCCCATCCGACGAGTCACTCGAACAGGCGGACAAGCTCAGGGCGGACGCGTCCAATCCATCGGATGCTGATCTACCTGCCAACTCACGCGTGCCGAAGTTACCTCCCTCACCTCGACCGACCAAATCGCAATCGGCTCCCCAGAAATCGCGCCGCGAGTTGTATGAAGAAGCCAGGAAGCGGAAAGGCCACATCCAGCGATCCGGGGATGACGCAAAAATCATCAAACCCAGCTTCGAGCAACCGCCGGTCAAGCGAACCAAGCCGCAATCAACCGCCGAAGAAGCCACCGATCCATTCAAGCCAGGCGAGATTCCGGAATTCCCCGACCTCAGTTTCGGGCTGCTCGCCGCCTCCACCCTGCAGATGCTCGCCAGCCCGGGTTTGCGATGGCGGGCCGGAATTGCCGCATTGTTAATCGGCATCGGTAGCGCCGTGATGCACCCGATCAACAACGCGTGGTCGGAGCTGACCAAACAGGGCCCTGCGACGATGACCGACTGGCTGTCAAGTCTCGGCAGTTGGCTGCTGTTTGGCGGCGTCCCTTACGTCGTCGGCTCAGGGCTTTGCTGGCTGGTCTGCAGCTATGTCTTTCGTGACGCGGCCCAGGGCTTTCGCTCGGTCAAGAAATTTCATTCCGGGGCCACGTCCGAATTGAGCAGCACCTTTCTGCTGTTTTCGTTCAGTTTTGCGATTGCTGGTCTGCCCGTGGCGCTGTTCCCGATCTTGATGACGCCGTTTCGATTCCTGGTCGCGCCGCCGTTGCTACTGGCCGCCTGGTACAACAAATCACCATTTGGAATCGTCGCGGTCGACGCGTTTGAAACCACGTTGGCCGAACGCGGTCAATGGAAAGTGTTTTACAGCTATGATATCTGTCTGGTGGTGTTCGCGGTGATCGGTGGCCTGCTGATGTCGGTTCCTACCATGATTCTGTCTGCGTTTTGCTCGCTGCTGGGAGCCGCGATTCTTGTCCTGACGACAATCGCGTTTGCCGCGGCCATTGGGTGGCATTGTGGTCGAATTGTTCAACGGTTAGAAAACAACGCTTAAATCAGCAACAGCAACGCTCGCCCTTCAACATCCGTGGAAGGGTCGGGCAATCACCCGATACCGATTTCATTCCTCAGGCAGACAGTTGACGAAACAAGCCGTTCGAAAAATCCGATCGTTTACTGACCGAGTCACACCGCTGGCTATCGCTTGCGGACTGATGCTCTGGGGCGCATTCAATACCTGGACCAACCTGCTCGCTTTTCGCGCCACCGAAGACGAAGAAGCCAACTGGACAGCTGCCATCATCCTGACGTTATTCACGTCCGTGGTGCCGTTCCTGATCGGCCTGTGGATGCTGATCGGAGCAACGGGAATAGCAAACGCGAACAAGGCGAAAGGTAATCAAGAACAATCAGCCGGCTGAAAGCCCCCTGAAACCCAATCACTGAAAACTGAAAACCAGCTTCCGCCCTTCTAGACTCCCGCCGCGACCGATTTTTGAATCCGCTCAATCGCCGTCTGGGTATTTTCCAGGCTGTTGAACGCACTTAACCGGAAATAGCCTTCACCGGCCGCACCAAAACCGCTGCCGGGCGTGCCGACGATATGAGATTTCTCCAGCAGTTGGTCAAAAAACTCCCAACTGGTCATCTCACCCGGCGTCTGCAACCAGACATAAGGCGCATTGACTCCACCGTAGACCTTGAAACCCACCGAGGTTAAACCTTCACGCAGCAGTTTCGCATTGTTCATGTAGAATTCGATCAGTTCCTGAATCTGCTGTTTTCCCTCCTCGGTGTAGGCCGCTGCGGCGCCGCGTTGAACGGGATACGAAACACCGTTGAACTTGGTGGAATGCCGCCGATTCCAAAGCGGATGGATCGCCTGTGTTCGACCATCGGCTGTCGTCCCGTTGAGCGATTTTGGGATCACCGTGAATGCGCATCGCGTGCCGGTGAAACCCGCTGTCTTACTGAAGCTGCGGAGTTCAATCGCGACCTCGCGGGCGCCTGGGATTTCGTAAATCGAATGCGGAATATCCGGTTCGGAGATGAATGCTTCGTAAGCCGCATCGTAGAAAATGATCGACTGATGCTCTTTCGCGTACGCCACCCATTTTTCCAGCGTTTCCCGTGACGCGACCGTGCCCGTCGGATTATTGGGATAGCAAAGATAAATCAGATCGACAGGTTCCTGCGGCAACGGCGGCTCGAAATTGTCTTCGGCTCGCAAAGCCAGATACACCAGGCCGCCGTATCGCCCCTGCTTGTCGGCCGGACCGGTGTGGCCCGCCATCACGTTTGTGTCGACGTAAACCGGGTAGACCGGATCGAGTACTGCAATCTTGTTGTCACTGCCGAAAATGTCCAACAGATTTCCGGAATCGCATTTGGAACCATCGGAAACAAAAATTTCGTCCGACGCAATCTCGACCCCGCGATCCTGATAATCATGTTTGGCAATCGCATCGCGCAAAAAACCGTACCCCTGCTCAGGGCCATACCCGCGAAAGGTTGCTTTCACAGCCATCTCATCAACGGCTTCGTGCATCGCATTGACGATCGCTGGAACCAACGGTTGGGTCACGTCCCCAATTCCCATCTTGATGACGTCGGCATCCGGGTTGGCTTCGCAAAAACGGTTCACGCGTCTGGCAATCTCGGGGAACAAATAGCCGGCTTGCAGTTTCAAATAGTTTTCGTTGATCTTTGCCATTTCGATTATCCGGAATTATTTCAAGTGTTTTGCGAATGCGTTGCGATCGTACGCCGGGATGCGATTCTGCTGGACAGCCTGGCTGTCCCCCGATCCTTTGGCGATTCTGCCACGACAGCGACCGGTTTGACCGTGACGCCTTTTATAACTTTCCCAACCGCCGTGTCCAACCGGTCAAACGAGCGTGAACAGGATCACGGTAATGATGCCGTTGTTCAAAGCGTGCATGATGATCGGTCCCAACAGCGAATCACGCCATTCGCGGACGAGCGAAAAACCGACCGCCAACAGTCCCAGAATCGGAATCCCCACCAGGCCTTGGGGGTGAATCGCCGCGAAGACGAAACTGTTCACCAGGCAGGCAAAGAACACACTCGCCGCACGGCCATTGCCGGGGATCCAGTCACGAAGATGGCGATACAGCACGCCGCGAAACATGGTTTCTTCGACAATCGGTGCAGCAACGCAGGCGACAATGACCATCAATCCAATCATCCAGACGTTATTTTCGCCCGCCAACTCCTGCATCGGGTGACCGGGAGTATTGGGCGTCGTAAACACGTCTGGTGAGGGCGCTTGTTGGGTCAATGAAAGAAACAGCGTCAGCAAAATGATGCCCAGCGCCAATGCCGGAATCAAACTGAGATACCCCGCCAGTCCGGCACCGACATTGGTTAGTGGAGTGCCGAAATTCCAGCCGATATCTTTCATAACCCGGGAGAACGGAATCCCGCGAGCCACGGGCCAGACCAACGCAATCAGCGATCCGAAGAAAATCAGCGGCAACACGCTGGTTATCACCAGCGTATCCTTGACTCCCAATGCGGCAATTCCCAATGGCAGAATAATCTGACCACCAAAAAAGACCACCATCCAAACCGCGAATGTCTCGGCGTAAATGTTGTGACCACTGGAATGATTTCGAAACAACGGTTGCACCCAGCCTTTTGACAACGCAACGATCATCGCGATCGAGACGATGAACGCGATCAACAAGCAACCGGCGGCGACCACGGTACCTGCCGCGGTGAGCAACATGGCCTTGGTCGCTTCCCCCAAAACCTCAGCGCGTCGCGATTGGTCCGACGTGCCGGCGGGCACCAGGCTCAATTCACCCAACCAACCCAGTTTTTCTTTCAGCAGTTGCTCGGCCGAAGGCTCAAGACCGGGGTCAAAATTTCCCGACTGATAATTTTCCAGCACTTGCCCCAACGACTGCCGAAGTTCCTGCTGACTTTCCGTCAATTCCAACCCGGCTGCCTCGGCCCGCGCGTCGGTCGTCTCAAGATGCTCAATCGCAACCTCCGGACTTTCAAGTTCCGACAACAGGATTGCATAACAGAGCCTCTGTTCGTACGGTCCCACGTCCAACTCTTCAGGTATCAGACTGGTTCGATTGCCACTTTCGGTTTCGCCGGGTTGCTCCAAATCGTCTCCCGGCAGAGGTTCAGAGTCATCCACTGCCGGTTGCAGCAAATCCGGGGAGGCTTGCTTCGTCGCTGACGGACGAGCTTTTTTCGAATTGCCGGAGGCCGATGAAATCAGATTCGATTGAGCGATCAGAACTTTGCTCTGCAGCTGAATTGGCATCAGGTCGACGACCGAGGCCTCGGTTACGCTTTGTTGGCGCATTAAGGCCTGAGTCGCGGCCGTCAACACAAACATCCCAAACGAAACCAGGATGATTACGAACCAAGCGATCCAGCCGCCCGTCGACAGCGGTTCCGATTTTGGCACCGGGGTGGCAACTTCGATCGTCGGAACCTCGTCTCCAACCCGCTCCGCCAGAACGGGAAATTCGTCGCGATCTTCGGGACCGACGGTTTCTTCAAAATCTTGATTAGGAGTATCCAATGGAAAGCGACTTTCGGAAGGGGTAAGCAATGGATGTTGACGAGAGTCCGATCCAGCCAAGGGCGATTCACCGACCGCCGCTGACAGGATCAAGACCGTTTTTTACGGTGTTTCTTCACGCCCGGAACGGGTTCAAGTTTTGATCAGCCGTTTGGCGTTGGCAAACACCTGATCGAGCATTTTTTCGGTCAATCGACCGGTAAACGTATTTTGCTGGCTGGGATGATAACTTGCCAACAGCGTCAGGCGTTGATTGACGTTCAGTTTCGCGGCATGGGCAAATTTCGGTCTCGGCGTCACCCGTTGCATTTGATTGAGTTCGATGAATGCTTCAATTGTTGCGTTCCAGGCCATTCCGCCAAGGGCCAGAACGACGCGTGGACGACATAATTCCAGCGTCTGGTGGAAAAAAGGCCGACAGGCCTCAAGCTCTTCGCGATTTGGCCGGTTATCGGGCGGGGCACAATGGCAAATATTGGTGATCGTGCAGTTGGTCAGCTTCAGACCGTCATCCAATCCGGTCGCCGTTGGCTGATTGGCAAATCCGGCTCGATGCAACGCCCGGTACAACCAATCGCCACTCCGATCGCCAGTGAACATTCGACCGGTTCGATTGGCGCCGTGAGCGCCGGGCGCCAGACCGACGATCAACAGCTCGACGTTCGCCGAACCGAAATTGGCCACCGGTCGTCCCCAGTATTCCTGGTCGCGGAACGCTTTACGTTTTTCGGTTGCCACTTTCTGGCAATGCTTGCGCAGTCGCGGACACTTTTCGCAATTGACGATCCGCTGATGCAGTGCCGTCCAGCGTGATTTACCCAATTGCTGGCCCTTCCGTTTGCTTTGATTCCGAACAAAACTGAAACGTCGGTGTTATTCGTTCAGGTCATCATCGTCTTCAGCATTGGCCATTTCGCTTTCGAGATATTTTTTCTTGACGTGTTGATAGCGCAGTTCCAACAGCACGATCATTGCCACGATCAAGCCCACCCCAGCGATCTTGAGCCAGTAATTTTCTGCACCGATATACTGATTGATCTGCTTCGAAAAAGCGTACATCAACAAATTGCCCAGAATACTCCCCACCAGTACACCCATCACGGTGAGAAACCGGCTGAGTCCCAACAAGCGACCAAAAATGGATCCGCCAATGCTGCCGGTTGTCGACGTCGGGAAGATCACAAACAGCACCAACCCCAGGAACGCCATTCGTTTGACCCAGGGTTGGGCGTCCATAATAAACTTGCCATCCCAGACCAGCGTCGCGACTTTGGGTCCGACGTAGGGCATCCGAAACAGGAACCCCATGTGGAAGGTCACGAACAGCGCCGTCATGAAGTCCATGTACGTCACCATCGTGAACAATTCGAAGGGCTGCATTGCGACCTGGACTTTGCCAAGCGCGTCGCCTTCGAGCCCAACCAGAATAATGAATCGCCCCAGCACAAAGAACGTCAGGAAAGCGTGGTAGATGACCTTCCGCGGATATTCCCAACCGTGAATCATCCCCAACAGGATCAGGATCATGGTGGTCAGCACCACCGGCGCAATTAACGTCATCGTCCAGATCAACGGGAACCGCTTTCGGAACGTAGACTCGAAATTCGCAAACGAACGTACCAGCTCTTTCCGAAGCGACTCTGGGTTTTTCGCGTTCTTTGAAAGTTGGTCCATAAAATCGCTGATCGACGTCGTAAGTGTTTTGTAAGTTCAGATTGACGAACCGGGCCGCATTCCGTGGCGAGCTTGCAACCGCCTGCCAGCACTGCCGTGACTGTTCTGCCGCAGACAAAAAGCGGCTGTTTGCCTACTCTCTCGAACCCATTTGTTCGATATAACTCCTACCAATCCTACATTATTGCCTTTTCCAACGTGAGGGAACGTCAAGTTATGAAACGTTCAAATCGCCGTGAGTTTATTCGGATCTCAAGCTATTTGGGATTGGGAATTGCCTGTTGCGGTTGCCGGACGTCGGAGATCACTGGCCGTCGTCAGCTGATGCTGATGCCCGAAGGCCAGGAAATCGCGTTGGGCGCGATGCGTTTCACGATTCGATTTCCAGCGAGCGACTTTCTCAGGATACCCGATTATCCGAAATCGTGAAGCGTGTCGGCAAACGAATCGCCGCTGTTGCCAACCGCAAGGATTACCAATGGGATTTTCGGCTGATCGAGAGCGAAACCCAAAACGCTTTTTGCTTGCCCGGCGGCAAAGTCGCAATTTATCAGGGCATTCTCCCAGTCTGCGAGGACGAAGCCGGATTGGCGGTGGTGATGTCACACGAAATCGCCCACGCGTTGGCCCGCCACGGTGGTGAAAGAATGAGCCAAAATATGGCCTCTGATGGTGCCAAAGTCCTGATTGACAAAGTTGCCGGCAAATATGTCCCGGAAAAAAAAGAACTGTTGATGCAAGCATACGGGGTCGGATCCAAATATGCCGTGTTGTTACCCTACAGTCGGAAACACGAGTCGGAAGCCGATCAAATCGGTTTGAGACTGATGGCCAAAGCTGGCTACGATCCCACCGTTGCTCCGGAATTCTGGACTCGATTTGGTTCGATGAAGGAGGGCGATTCGATGCCGGAATTTCTTTCCACCCATCCCTCGGATGCGCCGGGCGGAGGATCTACGGGCATTGATGGGCGAGGCGAAAACCGAATACCGATCGGCGATCCAAAAATTCGGCCGCGGCGAACAGGTTGTGTAGGCTCCCACGCCGAGCAGGCCCAAGCGACTGTCAATCGCGTCAAATAACGCAAGTCTTGCTGATTCGCAGAAAGTGGAATCATTCCTGGTTCGACATGACGGTTCCAATGCCTAGAATAAGGATACGGTCATCACTCCGATTTGACGGGTATCTGTGTTTCGCCGAGTCCGACATGAAAGTCATCCAACCCAAACAGGGAATTGGCAGGTTCCAGTGGAACGCCGGAGGCTGGTTCGGGGCCTTATTGGGTAGCACGTGTTTTCTGCTTTTGGGTGCGATCTCATTTTTGTCGACACAGCCCCTGCTCTCGGTCGTCTGGTTGGCAGCTTTCATCATCTCGGTTGCAATTGGCGTCTTCCTCTGGAATCGCCGAGATCACATCGCGCCCTACGCGGCAATTCAAGGCTTATTACTGACCATCGGATTGTTTAGTACCGTCGCCATTCTCGCGGCGCGTGCTGTTGCTCCGGAGATCCTTGCGAACGTGAACATGTCGCCGATCAGCAGCCTCTGGTTGCTGGCGATCTTCCCCGGCATGATGCTGCTGTTTCACCTGCTTGAGTTGGCGGCACGGAATCGAACCTGACGTCACACATCGAAAGACCGGCGCAAAGGCGCTAAGCGGTCGATACAGATTCAACTGAAGGACAAAGTACACGGCATGCTCGATCGCTTTCAACCGCGGGAATCAACTTTTCCACAGACGAAATGGCAGCCGACGGGCGCCGCGAGAATCATCGGCGCGGCTTGTGGCGCGTTCGTATTCGCTTTTGTGGCAATCATGGCCTCGGTAATGTGGATGAACGTGCTGGGACCACGCAACGCAACACTCTTTTGGGGTTCGGCGCTGGTAATCGGCGCCGTCGGTGGATTCAAGTTTCCGCGTATCGGTCACTTCCTCTGCTATGGTTTTATCGTCTACATGAACGTGATGCTCTCGATGGTGATCGGTCGCAATGCCCGTGAGCAGGTGACGTTGTTTTTGCTGTTTGGTGTTTTGGAGATCTATCTCTACATGGCCAGACGCGTGATCCGAAACCGCTCGGGATAACGAACAATCGCCAACTTTAGACCCTCCCAGGAAAGTCCGTGTTCCCTGACCGCCAACGGGGATTCAGCGCGGTGCATGATGATCGCGGGTTAATTGAAATGCCTGAAAATGCGCGGAACACCTTCGATCTAGCGTGGAGTCGTTTGCAACGAATCGAGCAACTTGAATTCAACGCCGTTTCCACGATGACCGCGGGCTGGAATGGCGTTGGACAAGGCAGGGTTACCGTCCAACATTGGAGCGATGATCAAATCACATTCGACGAAAGCGGCAATTGGACTCCGGCCGGAGGGCAGCCCTTACGGTTCAGCAACCGGTACCGCTGGACACGCGACCGGAAAACGGCGCGGCTGCGGCTGGAGCATCTTCGGTTTGGCGACGAACGTCCGGTTTTACTGTTTGACCTGAGGGTCAGTGGCGAACATCAACTCCGTTCCGAGTTGCCGCATAACTGTGGCGAAGATGTTTATTCTGCTTGGCTGCAAATCGAAGCTACGAACATCCGGCTGGACTGGTCAATTCATGGCCCCCGCAAAAACGAGTCAATCGACTACGTTTACACCTAAATGTCCGCAAAAGCTCGCCTAACAACAGGCGGAATCGCCGTTGAACGCGCGATTGTCACTTGTGGCCAGTACCGCCGCGGAACTAAAATTGAGCGTTGATCGTCCCTTCCATCCACTGTTCCGAATGAACTCAAGCATGAATTTTTACATTCATCGAATCCAACTTGTGATGCTGCTGACGATTTGCATCTCCAACGTCGGTGATGCTTTCCAGACAGATCTGGAAGTCGACTTCAGCCGTGACATTCGCCCGATTCTCTCGGACACCTGCTTCAAGTGCCACGGTCCTGACGAACACGAACGTAAATCGGGATTGCGGCTGGACACTCAGGAAGCCGTATTTGACGAATTCGAGGTTGTCGTCCCGGGCGATCTGGACGCAAGCGAGTTGTACCAACGAATTGTCAGCGACGATCAAGCTGCCGTGATGCCACCTTTGGACTCGGGCCGCAAACTCACCGATTCGCAAAAACGACTGGTCAAACAATGGATCGAGCAAGGTGCCCAATGGGAACAACACTGGGCCTTTGTTCCTCCCGTCAAAGCGGAGTTGCCGAAGGTCAAACAAACCAGCTGGACGCGCAATGCGATCGATCATTTTGTCCTGTCGCGACTGGAACGGGAACAACTGACACCCAATTCCCAAGCCGAACGTTCGACGTTGATCCGCCGGGTGTGTTTTGATCTGACGGGATTGCCTCCGGTTCCCGAATTGGCGACGCGCTACCGGCAAATGGAGTCCGCCGACTGGTACGAACAACTGGTCGACGAGTTGCTTCAGACGGAACAATATGGCGAACACATGGCCAGGTATTGGCTTGATGCCGCCAGGTATGGCGACACGCATGGATTGCACCTGGATAACTACCGCGAAATGTGGCCCTATCGCGATTGGGTGATCCAGGCCTTCAATCGCAATCTCTCGTTCAAGGATTTCACGATCGAGCAACTGGCTGGTGACATGCTGGAAAATGCCAGCCAAGCCCAACAGATCGCATCCGGTTTCAACCGGGCGCACGTCACGACGAACGAAGGAGGCTCGATTACGGAAGAGGTCTACGTTCGCAACGTGGTGGATCGAGTTTCGACGACCGGCACCGTGTTCCTCGGCCTGACCGTCGGCTGCGCCCAATGCCACGACCACAAGTTTGATCCAATTTCTCAAACCGAGTTTTATCAACTGTTTGCTTATTTCAATAACATGACCGATCCGGCGATGGACAAAAACATCAAGGATCCGCCCCCCGTTTTGCGAGTTGCCTCCGAGGAACAGAAACAGGAACTCGCAAATCTGGAACAGGAATTTGCGGCAGCCGACGAAGCGTTAAAAAAACTTGTCGCCGAATATGTCTATGTCGAACCGGAATTGGAAAATTTCCCCGAGACCGAAAATCCGAATGAAGCCGAGGTCGACACTCCACCGCTGAAACGAACGGTTTGGATCGATGACGTACTGCCTGTCGGCGCCAAGCCCGAACAGAACTGGAATTATGTCAATGCGGACAAAGGTCCGGTCCATTCGGGTCAAACATCTCGGCTGCAATCCGGCAATGGAATGATCCAGCATTTTTTCACTGGCGCGACAGCCCAGCTGCGCGTGCACGCGGGCGACCAGTTTTTTGCCTACGTCTATCTCGATCCGGAGAATCCGCCCGAGCAAATCATGCTGCAATTCAATGACGGCAATTGGGAACACCGCGCGTTCTGGGGCGGCAACAAAATTGACTGGGGACAAACCGGCAAACCCAGCCGATTTCACATGGGCGATTTGCCTGAGACGGGAAAATGGATTGAGCTGCAAGTCCCGGTCGAGCAAGTCGGATTCCAATCGGTCTCGATGGTCAACGGGATTGCCTTCACCCAATTTGGCGGCAAAGCCTATTGGGACGCCGCCGGTGTCGATTCCACGCTTGATCAAACCACCGAATTTCGTTCTCTCGCCCAATGGCTGGAATTGGTTCGATCGACCAAAGGGGCCGGACTACCGGGCGAAATCACCAAACTGGTTCAACAAAAACCGGAAGACCTGAATCCGAAACAGAGTCGTCAAATTGAGCAATATTTCGTTCAGAACGTCCACCCGGACGCCAAGTTGATATTCGCCGAACCCAAACAGCTTCGAGACGCCCTGCAACAGAAAATTGAAAACTACAAAAATCAGCTTCCGACGACACTGGTCTCCCAAGAAAATGAAACAATCAAACCGGCTTACCTGCTGAAGCGGGGTGAGTACGACCAACAAGGCGAACCCGTCCAACGCGCCACGCCGGCGGCGCTGCACCCGTTTCCAGCTGATGCGCCCAACAATCGTCTGGGGTTTGCTCGCTGGATCGTCGCTCCGGAAAATCCGTTGACCGCTCGCGTGGCGGTCAACCGGTTTTGGCAACAGTTGTTCGGAACAGGCATTGTCAAGACCTCGGAAGACTTCGGTGCCCAAGGCGACGTTCCCAGTCATCCTCAATTACTGGATTGGTTGGCCGTGGACTTCGTCGAACATGATTGGGACGTGAAACGACTGATGAAACTGCTCGTGATGTCCGCGACCTACCGGCAGTCTTCGCAGGTTACGCCCGAACTGTTTGCCAAAGATCCTGATAACCGCCTGCTGGCCCGCGGACCGCGGTTTCGACTGGATGCAGAAATGCTGCGCGACCAGGCGTTGGCCGTCAGTGGATTGCTGGTCGAGGAAATCGGAGGCCCCAGTGTCAAACCGCCTCAGCCCGATGGACTTTGGTTCGTCGTGGGTTACTCGGGCTCCAATACGGTCCGATTCAAGCAAGATGTTGGCCACGCCAAGGTCCACCGTCGCAGCCTGTACACGTTTTGGAAGCGGACCGCACCGCCGCCGCAAATGAACACGTTTGACGCTCCCTCCCGGGAATCCTGCATTGTCCGCCGCGAGCGGACCAATACTCCGCTGCAGGCTTTGTTGTTGATGAACGATCCGCAATATGTCGAAGCGGCCCGCTACCTGGCTCAACGGACACTGGATGCAACGGCAAATGACCACGCGAGAGCCCAGTTCATGTTTGAAACGGCCATCGGACGAACCCCATCATCAACCGAACTGGACGTGCTGCTGAACGGCTTAAAATCCGACCGCGACGAATTCGAGCAACATACCGATTCCGCGGAGGCGCTCGTCGCGATCGGAGAACAACCGGCAGGTGAACAATATGACGCCGTCGAATTGGCTGCCTGGACCATGGCGGCCAACCTGATCATGAACATGGACGAGTTCGTCACGAAAAACTGATTGCGATTGCCAGCTACCGGCCCCCAAATCGGAATACCGAAAATGAATCCAACCGACCAGTACATTCAACAGGAAACCCGACGCCAGTTTTTTCGTCGCGGAGCATTGGGGCTGGGCGGCGCCGCCCTGACAACACTGCTGAACGAATCGTCCTGGGCCAGCCCAACCGGTTCAGGGCTGACGTCGCCGATCCCGGATGGAATTGCCGGCCTTCCGCATCACCCGCCGAAAGCCAAACGCGCGATTTACCTGTTCATGTCCGGTGCCCCGTCGCAACTGGACATGTATGACTACAAACCGCAGATGACGGAATTGTTCGACACCGACCTGCCCGATGAAATCCGGCAGGGCCAACGCTTAACAACGATGACTTCGGGGCAAGCCCGGTTTCCGGTGGCGCCGTCGATTTTCAAGTTCAAGAAATACGACAACGGTGGCGATGGGAAATGGATCAGCGAGTTGTTGCCCCAGACCGCCAAAGTGGTCAGCGAAATGTCGTTTATCAAAAGTGTCTGGACCGAAGCGATCAATCACGACCCAGCCATCACCTACATCTGCACCGGAAATCAGCTGCCCGGACGCGCCAGTCTCGGGGCCTGGTTGAGCTACGGTCTGGGCAGTGACAACGCGAACCTGCCAGCGTTCGTCGTGTTGAACTCAACCTGGACCGGCCGAAAAGAAGCCCAGGCCCTCTACAACCGGCTGTGGGGCAACGGTTTCTTGCCGTCGCGTCATCAAGGCGTTTTGCTGCGGAACGACGGAGATCCCGTGTTGTTCCTGAAGAATGCCGATGGCATCAGCGCCTCCATGCGACGTCGCATGCTCGATTCATTGGTAACCCTGAATCAACAGACTCACGCGACCTACGGCGATCCGGAAACCAACGCGCGAATCGCGCAGTATGAAATGGCGTTCCGGATGCAATCCTCGGTGCCGGAACTGGTGGATCTGTCGGACGAAACCGAATCCACTTTGCAGCTGTACGGCCCCGATGTCAACAAGCCAGGAACATTTGCGTACAACTGCCTGTTGGCCCGTCGAATGGCAGAGCGCGGAGTTCGATTCACGCAGATTTTCCATCGCGGTTGGGATCAGCACGGCAATCTCCCCAAAGACCTTCCCAATCAGTGCCAAGACATCGACCACGCGACCTATGGATTGCTGACGGATCTGAAGCAGCGCGGATTGCTGGAAGATACGCTGGTCGTTTGGGGTGGGGAATTTGGTCGCACGATTTACTGCCAGGGCGGTTTGACGAAAACCAATTACGGCCGTGACCACCATCCCAAGTGTTTCACCATGTGGATGGCCGGAGCCGGCATCAAAACGGGTGTGGTGCACGGTGAAACGGATGATTTTTCCTACAATGTGGTCAAAGACCCCGTCCACATCCGGGACATCAATGCGACGATTCTTCAGTTGCTGGGCATCGATCACCAAAGATTCACTTTCAAGCATCAGGGGCTCGACCAAAAACTGACAGGCGTCGAGCCCGCGAGTCCCGTTCGCGCGATCATGAGTTAAGCTTTGCTGACTCGCGCGGCATCTTATCCCCTCGTCCCCGGCCTTCTGGGTTGATATAAAACAGCAGCTAACTCCCTTCTTTTCACGGGATCTCGATGTCCAAATCGCAAGAATTGTACAAACAACTTTGCGAACACGTTCGCAAAACCAGTTTGGTGACCGCAACGCAGGCTTTGCTGGAATGGGATCAGCAGACCAAGCTTCCTGAACAGGCTGGAAAATTTCGCAGTGAGCAAATCACTCATTTCGCCGGCGAGATCCACCGGCGGCAGACCGATCCCCGATTGGGAGAACTACTGGCAGAGCTTGCGGAATCTGAGCTGGCAAGTGACCCGCACAGCGACACCGGCTGCGCCGTCAAAGAGTTGAAACGGGAATTCGACAAACAGGTCAAATTACCGGCCAAGCTGGTCGAACAGATTGCCGCGACGACTTCGCTGGGCCAACAGGAATGGGTTGCCGCCAGGAAGGCCAATGATTTCTCGGCATTTGCACCAACGCTGCGGGAGATCTTTCGGTTGAAGCGGGAGGAAGCCGAAGCGATCGGCTATGACGATTGTCCCTACGATGCGCTGCTGGACACCTACGAACCTTACGCGAAAACCAAAGAAGTTGCCCAAGTTCTTGAAGCTCTTCGCCAGGAACTGGTCCCCTTGGTCGCGGCGATCGCCGAAAGCAAAGCGGAAATTCCGGTTGACGTTTTACGTCGCAGTTACCCCGTCAATGCCCAAGAAAAATTTGCCAAAGAAGCGTCTGCGAAAATTGGTTTCGATTATCGTCGGGGGCGGTTGGACACGACGCATCATCCGTTTTGTACCGAGCTGGGGCCCAACGATTGTCGGATCACGACCCGGTTCGACAAAAGTTTTTTCAGCCCGGCATTCTTCGGCACGCTTCACGAAGCGGGTCATGGAATGTATGAACAGGGCTTGCGACCTGAACTGTATGGATTGCCGCCGGGCAAGTATTGCAGTCTTGGCATTCACGAATCGCAGTCGCGGTTATGGGAAAACCTGGTCGGCCGAAGACTGAGTTTTTGGCAACACTTCTATCCCAGTGCTCAGGAACACTTTCCACTGTCGCTTCAGAATGTCGCGTTAGCGGATTTCTATCAGGCGATCAATCATGTCCAGCCCTCATTGATTCGAGTCGAAGCGGATGAAGCAACCTACAATTTGCACATCATTATCCGGTTTCAACTGGAACAGGAAGTCATCAACGGCGACCTCGCGACCGATGACCTGCCCGAAGCGTGGAATCAGCACTACAGCCAGTCGTTGGGCATAAAACCCGCTACCGATGCCAACGGAGTCTTGCAGGACATTCACTGGAGCGCAGGCTTAATCGGCTACTTTTCCACTTATTCGCTTGGAAATCTGTACGCCAGTCAGTTATTCCGGGCAGCCGAGGCCGAGCTGGGGGACATGGACATTCTGTTTCGGATGGGCGATTTCCAGCCGCTGCAAAATTGGTTGGACAAAAACGTCTATAAACAGGGTATGCGTTATCCTCCGCGACAGCTTGTGAAAAACGCAACGGGCAAAGAACTATCCCACGTTGATCTGATTGCGCAGCTTACGGAAAAACTGGCACCGATCTACGGATTGTAGGTTGATTCTTGCTGGATTATCCTAAACTCGGATGCCGATCTTCTTTACAATGGATTCGAGCCGGCAGAGATTACGAATTCAAGAAACTATGATGCGTTGAGTGTTTAAGCAACCGATGGATACATCAAAGAAAAAACAGCCATCGATTATCATCGGAAATTGCCTCAACTGCCGTGGATTGGTGCGGATCCCGGCAACGGCGGCCGCCGATTCCACGGTTCGCTGCCCACATTGCGAAGAGTCATTTTCGCTAGAACAGATTCTTGAGGATTTGGTCCCCGAGCTGGAGTTGGTGTCTGACGCGACCCACGACGACGACCTCACTTCGATTCCAGTTGTCGATCGAGTTGTCGCCAAAAATCGTGGCCCCCATGAAAAATTCGTGGTTCCGGTGCAATTAAGCAAAGGGGCAGAGCGTCCCAGCCGCCGCCGACATCGGACCGGTGAGTCCTCAGATCATTCGGAAAAAAATCGGCGAGACGAAGAAGCGTCCACCGACCTCGAAACGGAAAGACTGCGACGGGAAAATGCTTCCGAGTTCATTCTTCGGAAAGCGACCGAAGGTCGGTCCAAAAGTTCGAGTCGGGACAAGCCGCGACACCGGCGATCCCATTCTTCGGGTGAATCCGGCTCCCGTCGCCGCAAGAAAAAAACCAAAGACCCGTTTTCGCGACCGGGAACAACGACCGAGTTCATCAAGATCTTGATTGGCGGTCTGCTCGCGTTTCCAATCGCCTACCTCATGGTCTTCTGGATTTTCAAACAGGATCCTCTTAGTCTTGCGCCGTCACTTGGCAAGGTTGTTCCATTCATCGTGCCGGCGGAATTGCGTGCTTCTGAGGACGAAGCGATCGTCCCCGAGCTGCCGATTTCCAAGGCCGCCGAGACTCGATGACATTTCGCTTCCGGTCCCGGATAAAGATCCCGACCAAATTCTTTCCACGGATATCAATTGGAGCCTGATCGTTCCTGTTTAGGAACGATCGCGTCGGAACATGTCGCGGGACCTGTCAGTTTCGTCAAAACCGACAGGACCCCTATCCTGACGATGCCTTTTCTCACCATCTGATGTGGAAAAAAAGCATCATCTTATCAAACAGGTGGTACGTTTCTCAGACGAACCAATCTGCGCGAGGTGCTTGCGCGGATTGATTCCAGCTATTAACGAAAACAATCCGGTCGACGCACGTCCGGCTTTCGTCAGGTCAATTGGTAAGCCATGTTAGATCCTCAACAACTGAGTGACGGGCCCCGATTCAGGCCCCCCACTTGCGCGACTCGGTCTCCGAGCCTGCGCCGTGGGGGATTGCAGTTGGGCGTTCCAGGCTTGCCAGCGGATCTTCCATCGCTGCACGATCCTGCTGCTGTTCGCTCTGATCATGCTGTCCGGTTGCTGCCAATTGAGACTTCCGGCAATCGATCCGTCCGGGAACCGAATTTTTCTGCCGGCGACTACGGAATTACTGACACCCGGAACCACGACGGGAACGGTGCTTGGACTGAACCCGTTGAGGCGTCAGGCAGATGCCAGCGCGGGGGGAATCTACCAACCGGCACCGTTTCAGAACCAGCCTGCACCAACCCCGCAATATCCCGTTCAACCCGCGTTTCAGAATCCGCCAGACCCGCCGCCCTGCAATCAACCGGTTGCCAGCCGGCATGAAAAAAAACACTTGATTCCCAAAACAACCGGGCCGAAGACAGCGGGACAAAACGGTCAAATCCTGATGACGCCGTCACGAATTGTGGCACCCGTCGGCAGCGAGGTCGTCGTATTGGCTGGAATCTGCGGTGGAGACGGGTACCTGGTCAAGAACCAACCACTGGAATGGATGTTGTCCAATAATAGCGTCGGCGAAATCATTGAGGTCGGCGGGACCACCCAACATCGAGCCTTCAACTCCTTGGTACCACCGACTTCCAAGAAAATCGATGGACAATATGCGAAAGGCCGAACAGGCCTGAAGAAACTGATCCTCAGTCGCGGCACGCCGACACCCGTCGACGACATCGAACTACAGGAAGGACAAACCTACATCAGCGTCGCCTCGGCTTCGCCCGGCACCACCTACGTGACGGGGCTTGCGCCCAAGGCCGAAGGCTGGGACCGCCGGCGGGCTTCCACACGAATTCACTGGGTAGATGCCCAGTGGTCCATCCCGGCGCCGACCCAGGCGACCGCGGGGACGGTCTATCCGCTGACCACGATTGTCAGCCGAGCATCCGATACCGGTGGCGTCGAAGACTGGACGGTCCGCTATTCGATCGTCGGTGGAGCCCCTGCAGAGTTCGCCCCGACGGGTTCTCAATCAGTCGAAGCACGAACTGATCGTGACGGAAGAGCGACGGTTCAATTACGTCAGGTCGCCGGACAATTCGAACCGGGCACGACCCAAATTCGGGTCGATATTGTCAGGCCACCCATTTTCGGTGAACCTGAATTGGTCGTCGAAAGCGGCATCACCAGCGTGACCTGGAGTGCACCAGCGCTGACGATTCGCGCGATCGGTCCGCGATCCACCGCCATCGACCTGCCGTTTAACTACCGCGTCGAGGTAAGCAACCCCGGCGATCAAATTGCCCGAGATGTGGTCGTTCGCACCCGAAATCTGGACGATGGAATCGAATTTATTTCCAGCAACCCAAAACCGACCGAGTACGGTCGCCAATACGAATGGAGGATTGGCGATATTGCACCTCGGAGTGCGCCGCGCGTGATTGTCATTCAACTGAAATCGAAAAAACGGGGCAACGTTGGCGTCTGTTTCGAGGTCGCCAGCGAGACGGATCGCCTGCGAACCGAGGCCTGTGCCGAAACAGAAATCACGGCGCCATGTATCAGCACCAATATCGAGGGCCCCAGCACGGCACAGGTCGGTGAACAGATAACCTTCAACCTGAACGTGCAGAACCAGTGCGATGAAGCCCTGGAAGATTTACAACTGACGGTCCGCCACGATCCCGGCCTACTCCGTCCCGGCAAAAGCAATCCTTCGACGTTCCGATTGGATCGGCTCCAATTCGGCGAAACCCAGAGTTTACCGCTGACCTTCGATGTCCAATCGGTCGGCACGCAATGTTTCGAAGTTGAAATCACCGCCAAAGGTGGACAGCCTGCCTACCGGCAACAACGCTGCATTGACGTCGGACCGATTGTCGGCGGGGGGACCAGTCCGCAAATCGGACTGCAAATCCTCGGAGGCCAGCCGATGGAGGTGGGTGGAGACTCCATTGTCGAAGTGCAAATCCTTAATCGGGGAAGCGCGGTGATCCGGGATGCCGTGCTGACCAACCGGTTTTCAACCTCACTGGAACCCATCTCCGTTTCACCGGAATTCGTCGATGTGACCCGCATGATCAGTAATGAGGAACTGGCGATTGCGTTGGGTGACCTCAATCCGGGGCAATCGAAAATCGTCCAACTTCAATATCTGGGCAAGATTATTGACGGTAGCGCGATCAGCGAATTTGCAGTCACTTCTCCGAGTGGGGCCTCGGCGACCAGCCAAGCCAATCTCCGCGTCGAAGCGGCAGGGACACTTCCCAATCAGCCGCGACAACCCGTGAGACCCGATTTTGGAGGTCAGAATGGCGACATTGGGATCCCCTCAGACCCGGCACCGGGTCAGGGAGACCTTTCGGTCTCGGTGAAAACACTGGATCCCAATATCCAGGTCAGCAACATGCCCCAACCCAATCCGAATCTCGCGCAGGAATCCCGAGTTGAGTTCGTGATTCGAAACACCCGAACCAGCCCGATTCGTGATGTGGATATCACTTTGTTGGTCCCCCCGGGAACACAACTGAAGGCGTTTGATTACGGGACGACCAACCTGAAGCTGGTCAATCGCAACAATGACTTCACCAAGTTCTTTATCCAGCGTTGCAATGAACTGCGACCCAACGAAGAACTGCGATTCATGGCCACCGTGATCGGACTGCAACCGGGCATCGCGACCATCGAAGTGACGGCGGAAAGCCTCGATACGGCAGGCTCTCGGTCCGGTCGGGATACCTTGGTCATTTCGCAGTGAGTGGCAGATTCCTGGCAGCCGATTGAGTGCAAGGGTTGGTCGTCTGCAAGGACCGGGAAAAGTCACTCGGCGTCGGTCCGATCGCCCGGAGGCGGGCCTCAGGCCCCAGCTTTACTCCTCACGCCCGGCTCGCCTGCGGCACAAGACGAACCCCACGACCAACATGCCCAGAAACGCACCACCGGTCGGTTCGGGGATTGCCGAAAACACGACAGCCACTGAAGTTCCATCGTATATCAGTTGGCCAGCCCAGCCCTCGGCATTGTTCAACGTTACCTTTCCAAAACTGCCGACGATCGAATTTCCTTCTAGAAACGTAAATCGGGCCCCGTCGAAAAGCTCAAATTCACCCAACAGCGTCAGGCTCAAGTCACCTTCCAAAACAACTTCCCCAGCGACACTGAGAAAATCAAATGGCAGGTTGTCTGGATCCGAATTATCAATCCCACTGAATCCAATTTCGATCTCCCCACCGGCCAAATGAAACAGGTCGCCCGCGATGTCAAGTCGACCGGCCGGATCGAGTGTCTCGCCCATCATCGTAGCAAACCGCAGCCCGACATCTGCTGCCGTGATGTGGGTATGGCCGGTGGTCGAATTGGCATTCCATCCATACAGACGAACTTCCAAAATGCCGGCCGTTGACAGGCCCGCGGTTCCGTCGACGGCGAATCGAATTGAATCGGCGATGCTGCCACCGGTCGTCAACGTCGTCGTTGCCAGTTCGGAACCACTGGTAAAGCCGTCGAGGCTGGTCATGATCGCGTACTGGGTCGGAGAATTCGCACCGTTCCTCCAGAATTCGAAACCAGCGTTAAGCAGCTCGACCGTCAGCCCGTCCACCGGGGTAATGCTCAAACTGACAAAGGCTGTATCGTTGATCGCTGCGCCCAAACTGCTACCGGTCGACCAGTTGCGCAAGTTGAATTCTTCCGCGAAGTCAATCGCTCCCCGGTCTGCCAGCCGCGAGCCGGCCGATGGGCCATAGTCAAAACTGACTGTTCCCTGGTCGATCGTGGTTGAAAGCGGCGTGTAGGTCGAATCCTTGGAGGCTTCGTTGCCAATCGCCGAGAAATCGATGGCCACGGAAAAATCGCCTCCGGTCGGTGGCTCGGGAGAAATCACGCCGTCGAAGCCGGCGGCAATCGTCCCGGAATTATAGAGATTGGAATTAACACTACCCTGGCCGGTCAAAGTTCCTCCCTCGAGTACCTCAACCCAACGCCGCGACTGCACCGTCGCGTGGTTCAACTGGAGCTTTCCGTGCTCGCCGATCCGAACTTCGTTGCGACCGTTAAGCGTCGCACCCGATCCGACCTCGACGGTTTGCAGGGCGGTCTGGCCACTTACTTCGAAACCTAACACGTTGATGTCTTGAGATACCGTGGCAACCGAATCGCCGGATCCGGTATTCCTCACAACCGCAGACCAGGTATCCGAGATACTACCAATACTGGAATTGCCGGGATCGTCCGTAACCGACCAATGGCTGCTATCGGAAATCCGACCGCCGTCGGGGCCGGACCAATCGCGATACTGGACGGCGTAATTATCTGGTGCCGCTGCGCCTTCAGCGATTGCCAGCGATTCCAATTCAGACTTCAATGTTGCATTGCTGTTCAGATCCAGCGGACTGGTTTCACCTGGATCAGCAACGACATCGTACAATTCAAAACTACCATCGTTAAACTTGATCAACTTGAGCTCGCCGCGAATGATCGTCCAGCTGGCATTTTTGTAGCCCATGTTGCTGTTTTCGAAATTCTCGAAAACCAGAAACTCGCGCTGTTTGATTTGCGTTTGCCCCAGCAGTGTTGGCAGAATCGAAACACCATCGGTCCCGACGCGGGCCAGCGTACCCGCCAGATCAGCGGCAGTCGCCTGGAAATCCGAAAGATCGTTTAACACATTGTTGTTGGTGCCGGCTTCAATGTGCCCCGCCCAATAGGCGAAACTCGGCATTCGGATTCCCCCCTCGTACAAATCCCGTTTGCCGCCCTTAAGCCCGCCGGAAATCCTGGGATCCTTAGCACCGTTGGTCCCATTTCCCAGACCATCCTCGGGCGTTGTCCCATTGTCGGATGAAAAAATAATCATCGTGTCGCTGAGGATGGAATCGGAAAAATCACCATCGGCATTGGGGTCCTGCAGCCGACTGACGAGGGCACCCACCGCGGCGTCCATTCGCGAGATCATGGCCGCATGCTTTTGCTGTTTGTCCGTCAAACCGGCGACACCGTCGTACTGGGCCAGTCCCGCGTTGAAAATCTGATTGCCCGCCAGATCAAACATCGCGGGGGCTGATCCAATATCCTCCAAATCAAAATGCGGAATCGTGTAATTGACTTGCAGATAGAAAGGATCACTCGCAACGGCGGCGTCCCGAATAAACGCCTCCGTTCTACGGCTGGCCAGATCATGGGAGTATTCAGGCGTACCGCCCGGCCCTCCGTTGTTGGCAATTGTCGTCGTCGCGCCGTTGAGCCCACTCGATTGCCACATGTAATCGTAGTAATAGTCATGGGCTGCGCTATGATTCAGGTAACCAAAAAACTCACTGTACCCTTGCGCTGGGCAACGACTCGGCATCGTTGATATTGGGGGCCGGATCAGGTCCATTCAAATCGCGAGTGCCCGTCGCGCCCCAACCCCATTTTCCAATAATTCCCGTCTGGTAACCCGCCCCCGACATGATCTCTCCCACCGTCACGTCCTGGGCTCGCAAACCGGCGCCAATGTTGGCATTGCGATCGTTGTCGGCATGTCCGTTATGGAATCCGGTCAACAAATTGGCCCGACTGGGCGAACAAACGGTCGATGCGTAGGATCGGTTGAGAATCATCCCTCCCCTGGCCAGCGCGTCGAGATTCGGCGTCTCAATGTGAGTCAAGCCATTGGTAAAGCCGACCGACCCCCAGCCGAGATCATCCGCAAAAATGTGAATGACGTTGGGTTTGGTTTGGGAGTGAACCGACAGGGACCCACCGAGACCAACCAACGCCAACGTTACCAATGCCAATACGGATTTCAGATGTATCATGGAAGATCGCTTGAGACATTGGTTTTGACTGCATCGATCACGAAGACTCAGAATCACACGCCGGAGGGTTCATTCGAGCTGGACAGCGTTATCGAGTTTGCAGAAAAAAAGCCGCCCAGCAAGGCGGCCAATTTTTGGTCGTTTCTACTCAAATTATTTTCGGCGTCGATTCAAACCGAGGGCAAGCGTCAGCGAAAGCAGCAGGCCCGCTGCCGTCGGCTCGGGGACCGAAGACCATACCAACCCTGTTCCACCAGCACCAAAAATCACCGAACTGGTTGTATTGGATGCGATTCCCGATGCGTATACCCAATCTTGTCCATTGATATTCACCGACCCAGCTCCAGCATCGTGAACCTGTTTCATCGAATCAAACAAATTGGCGCTGTATCCCAGTGAACTGTCGCCAACAAATTGAAGCGCCGTGATCTCCTCAAGCGTCAGGACTTCATCCCAAATGGCAGCGTCGTCGAGCAGACCGTTAAAAAACTGAAGACTTGGATTCCCGCTGGTCGTGCCCACGTTGGCAGCGGTACCCAATACCCAGCGGGTGTCGTTGGTGTTGATCGCGCGAGTACCACTGACAGCTCGGCCAGCACCGTCAAAGTAAATGGACGAACCACCGATTGTCGCTGAGGCACCGTGAGTGACCACCAACAAGTGCCAATTCCCGTTATTCAGAACAGCTCCCGAGTCCGCCGTACGACCGCCACCGACACCCAGTTCTAATCCTGAATTAACGTTGTCAATATCGAGATCAAATTTTGTACCGTTGCCATTGGCTCCCAAGCTCATTGTCGAGCGCAGACCGGTCGTCCCATCAACCTGATTAAACCAGATTGAAACCGTTTTCGCCGAGGTACCGAGTTTTCCGGTCAATCCCGAAACGTCATCCACGGATGCGAAATCGCCCGCTCCATCGGTTTGCAACGCATTTCCGAATTTACCGCCGGCGACAATCGATGCATCGTTGGTACCTGAATCAGGAGCACCAAAACTCAGCCCAACGGCGCTATCCAGACTCTGGTAACCAATCAAATCGGCATGACAATCAGCGGCCAGAACAGCCGCCGCAACAACGAACAGGGTAACTTTCAATCTGCTCATCTAAAATTCTCAAGTTGTAGGCGCTCTAGCGAGATGCACAATTTTGCCTCGCGATTATAGTCTGACGAATCCAGCCGTAAATCGGCAATGATCGGCAAAACCTGAAAAACTTCAAAATTTTGGCGATTGCCAATTCAACACCTCTTTCCCGTATTTGTTTCGGAAAACGTTCAGTTCTTGGTTCGTCGGTCCTCACTAACTTCTTCATCCGTTTCGCCTCGCAAGCCGATGATGTCGCGGACGCTTAACTGCGGGGAAATGGCTTCAAAATCCTGCCAAGATGTGGGATCAAAAAGTTGATGCACGCTGCGAGCAGCTTCGAGAACTACCTACTCGGATAGGGTTCACGCTAGAATTCAATGGGGCGATTATTGCGAACCGAAGCTTTGCAAAGGATCACCAACGCCGCGTTCCAGTTCCCGACGGATCATCCTAGCAATCCCAGCGATTTGTAATCGTGCCCCAGGATCGTCACGGGCTCAACGCCCAACCAGCGATCCAGCAATTCAGCGTAAATGCGACGATAATCGATTGAGAATTTCAAATCGCCTTGTTCAAGATCGCTCAGATCTGGATTCGGGCCGACGACAGACTGTTTTAACGCAGAACCAAGCAGGAAAACGGGGGCCGCTGTACCGTGGTCCGTTCCTCCGCTCGCGTTTTCCCGGACACGCCGGCCAAATTCGGAGAACGACAACAACACGACTCGCTCCTGATTCCCCTGGTCCTTGATCTCGTTCATGAACGCCTCGACCGACGAGCCCAGATCATTCAACAGCCCTTGGTGCGCACCGGCCTGATTGGAATGGGTATCGAAACCATCGAGTGTCGTGTAGTAAATCTGAGTCGATAATCCGCTGCCGATCAAACGGGCGATCGCGCCCAGGTTGCGACTAAGGTTCGTTCCCGGATAGCCGAATCGTTGTTGCGAAGAAGCATCAACGCCTGCCAAACGTTGGCTTGTTTTCAATGCCACGCTGGACGTTTCACGGATGTAATTTAGCAAAGGATTCTCCGTTTCCGGATTGAACTGGGCCAATCGTTGTAGAAATGCCTTCGCTTGGTCATTTTGCGCGATTCGCAATTGGAAATCTTCGAGCGAACGAATCGACGGAATCGGCTTGTGCTCGGTCCGCAAGGCCAACGGCTGAAGACCGTTGCCAAAATGGACGGCTGGCAGATCCCGATCACTCATCGAATTTTCTACCGACCGACCGAGCCAACCTAGCCGGTGATTCTCGTCAACCTGATGCGCGGTGTGCCAAAGGTCCATCGATTCGAAGTGAGAACGATTGGGATTTGGATAACCGACTCCTTGAATAACCGACAGGCGTCCGTCTTGCAGCAAGTTGTCAAATCCCGTTAGCGCCGGATGAAATCCGATGTCGCGATTGATTTTAAGCACATTCTGCTTGCCAACCGCCAGCGTAAAACGATTCTTGTAATACTCGTCATTCCCGTAGGGCACCACGGTATTCAGCCCATCATTGCCGCCGGTCAACTGCACCACCACCAGGATTTTCTCACCGGCATTTTCCGCCGCCATTCGCGCCGCACCCAACAGGAAATCGGGCACCGCTTGCGAAAACCCAATGGCCGCCGAACCAGCGAGCGACTGTTTGATAAAGTTACGACGTGAGCTCATAGGACCGACCTGTTAATTCAGTTGAAATTCGGGCAGCGCCGCCAACCACGACAAAGCAATGGCGGGATTTTGGTTGAACTGTTCGGCAAACGATGATGGAATTGGCTCGGCAGGAGGCTGGGCCAACAGCAGATCCCCGACCCAGAGTGCCGGCTTATCTTCCATCAGCAGGCCCTGCTTTTTCGCCCATTGTTTCAAATTACCAGCCGCGAATTCGGTCTGATTACTTGTTAAAATCCCGTGGATCAGATTTGCCCGGGCCAAAATCGTGGAGGCGTTAATCCAGGAACGACCGCCCTCCCATCCCTTGACGTTGGGCGGGAACAACGGCAATTGACCAAGTCGTTGAAGTTGTTCGGCCAGTCGCTGCATATTGACCGAAGCTTCAAAAAATCGCAGCACGCCGATCACCAGCTCCACCGGGCTTTTGATTTTCTTCGCAATCGCCGAGTCAGAATAAAACAGGTTACTGCCGAGAATTTTTTTGACAGCGGGCTGCAGTCGGAAATCGTTTTCACGCAACTCTTTCGCAATCGGCTCGGCAAGTCGATCCGGAATTTCAGCATCGTCGAATACAAAAAAGCGAATGAGTTTCTTCGCGATAAAACGAGCCGCCACGGGTTGTTCGAGAATGTATTTGATCGCATCCTCGCCATCGTAGGCTCCCCGAATCCCCAGAAACTGCTTGTCGCCCGCATCGTGCTGATAAGCATTGAACCGAAATGTATTTTTCCGGACCTCCCAACCAGTAAAACAGCGGGCGATTTCCTTGATGTCCTGTTCGGTGTAATTCCCAGGCCCCAGGCAAAACAGCTCCATTAACTCCCGGGCATAGTTTTCGTTGGGGCGTGTTTTCCGGTTCTCCGTCGAATCGAGGTAAATCAACATCGCCACGTCGCGGGAGATTGCCGAGACCAGCGGGCCAAACTCGGACAGACAATGTGCTCGCAACAACTGATTTTGACGCAACATGGCCCGGGCATCGTTGACCTTTTCAGCTCCGGTCGCGAAATGGCCGTGCCAGAACAGTGTCATTTTCTCCTGCAGCGGACACGGTGTTTGGGCCATTTTTAGCAACCACCAGGCGGCCAGTTGCTTCGCATCCGTGCCGCCGGAAACCAATCGCCCCGCGGTCGCCATTTCGGCGTCGTATTTCCTGGCAGCGTCCAGATCAAACAGTTGCTCCAAAGCCGTGGTCACGCCGGCCTGGTGAGCCGCGTGGACTTCGTCGGGCGTACCGCCAAAGCCTGCTCGACGTAGCAAATGAGCCGCTTCGCGCGGAGTCCACGGCTGGGTAGCCGAAGGCTTGAACGAGGTCCAAGCCCATGCCGGGTCGATTTCAAAATTGAATGGATTGCTGATCATGGTCGATTCATGCCATTCCTGGAGGGCTTATTTTTTGACCCGCAATTGCAGATCCAGACGCATTTGATCGGGCTTCACCTGAAAATCAAAAGTCGCATCCTGAAACAAATCGACGATCTGCAACAAAATATCAATTTGTTCCTCCGCCTGTTTGCGCGTGTGACCTTCCTCAAGCATGTTGTTGGCAATCAGGGGTTCACGATTGTCTTTCAGGATCTTCGCAAGCTGGAGTGCATCGAGGTTGAATCTTGTGTTGCTGCGGGAAACATCGGTTGCTTGAGTTTCCTGCTGGCCAGCGGCAACTCGGGTTAGCTCAACGGCGAGCTCTCGATTACTGGCCGCGATAAAATAATCATCTTGAAATGCAATCGTCGGCGAGAAATTAAACAGGATCAGCCCCTCTTCCGTGTCATCCTCGTAAAAGTACTGGGCCGTTGAGAGCTTGGCCGTGCCTGAGGTGAGCGTTTCCAGGTCCAACTGCGGTTGCCCCTGCTGTCCCAACCCCAGATTGGCAAATCCAATCACGCTTTGGAAGGCAATCTTCAGACGTCGCTGAATTTTCACCGGATCCTTTAATTTGCCGATCAGTGCAAATGCCGGAAGCTTGATATCGGGAACATATTTTTCGTCGAACGTATTTTCTGTAACGACGATCTGTACGCCTGGCTGCAAAGCACCCAACACGTCTTCGCCAAAATCCATGCCCGAGAAAATCGTGGAAAGCTGGCTGTCGGCTTGTGCCAATCGCGCGATCACGCCCTCGTCGAACAGGTCTTCTTTCGACAGCCACCAATCCGCCACATCCCGATAGGAAACCAGGCTGGCAATCGTATTTTTGGGTAGCAACGGCTGGGGTGCAATTCCACCGAATTCGCTTCCAAAAAAGAACCGGCGAGCGTCGGTCGCCCATTGCGTGTCAAAGGGCAGGGCAAGTGAGAGATCCAGGTCTTGGTCAAGATTTAAATGTCCAACCGCGACGGGAGCATTTTTGAGCGCATCCAACAGCCCTCCGAGAATCTAACTCGGCTCCCGGATTGTCGGTGCGTCCCTGGAACAGCTCTTTCGCCAATCCGGCCGACCGGACCGCCTCGAGATCAATCGCGACCCAAGCATCCTGTTCTTCGTTATCACGCTCGGCTTGTTGGTACCAATCCAATTGGGCCAGGGAATTCTCGGTCCCGTCGATCAGATTGTCGACAATCACTTTGGCGAGCTCTGGCTTGCTCGAGACGACGAACCAGGACTGATATCGAGCGACAATCAACCCGTCAAATTTTGCAGCGACTGCATCGCGATAATCCTGTTTTTTGAACGGCACGTCGTTACCGTCTCGTTTGGCTCCCGAGGCAACCACATTCAAGACCGTCCCCGCGAGCCGTTTGAGTTTTGCTTCGTCGCTGGATTTGAAGACGATGGCGACGCCGTTGGTTTTGGTATCCACGCCAATCGACAGGCCTTGGGAAGAACAGGTTTTGATCGCATCCAACAGAGGCTCTTCAATTTGGGATTCGATCAACCCCATGGCCAACATCGCCATCGCAAACTGGGGCGAGCGAAGTGCCTGCTGGACTTGCTTGATTTCTCCGACCGACTGCACAAATGGGTGCGATGAGACTTTGTCAATCAATTGGTCGGGATGATCGATTTCCAAATAGATCGCGGTGGTATCTGGAAAATACGTGGCGGTTGATGGCGCTGGTTGCGCGTGGGACAGGTTCACCCAGGAATTCAGGTACAGCAAGACGATGATTCCGGGGACCGCCGAAACTCGGCGCCAGCTCCATTGACGGAATTTGTTCACTTCCCAATCTCCACTCGGTGTCCGGTCGTTATTCTCAGCCTGGATTGTATACCCGGTCCGACCGTAGAAGTTTCCGCGTATTCCCGCGGCAGCCGATTTTTATTCAGAAACGAGTTTCTTTCGGACATTAAACCGATCGGCGAACGAATCGGCAAACCTCCGTCTGAACTTATCGCTCTCGATCGGAACTCTGTTTACCGCGGGATTGGCTTTCTCCGCGATTACGCCCACGACCTGGCTCTGCTGCCTGTTGTCGCATCGCCTCAAAGATCGCCTTGCGCGCGGCTTCCGCCTGTTGGCGATCCTTGGCGTCTGGGGAGCTCCGTGGCGGGACTTCGGGCGAAGGGAAATCGGCAACAATGACCACCAACCAGTTTTGATCCGATTGCTGGACAGAGACACAAGTCGATTTTCCATTTTCACATACCGCGGTCGACTCCAAGGCAAGCTGGGCCGTCCGTTTGGCCATGACGGGCTCACGATCTCGTTCGATCAGCACCTGGTCGGAATCTTCCAGCGCAGACTTCTGCACCTCATATTCGAACGCAACACGGTTACCTTCGAGCATTGGCAGCATTCTCACTTTGACGCCCAACTCTTGATTCGAAAACTGAACCGCCTGCTTTCCGTTGGGCAGTTGCGAAACACTTTCGGCAACCGGCACCACCGCCACCGTTTCAATTTTCGTCTCTTTGCCATGCACGGCAGTAAACTGAAAATGGTCGTATTTGAACCCCTTTGCCCGACTCAGACCGGAAACCGCTTCACCGATCTCGGTGGAGGTTTTGGCGTTAAAGAATTCTGCATTAATTGGGTTTTTGGTTTTCAGAATCCAGAGATCCGTACGAACTTGATGAAAGCCCAGGGCAGCGAATGCGGGCTTGCGGTTGACCAAAGCAGGACGAGCCATTCCCGGAGCCGGCGGCATCGCCAGCGGCACCGCCCGGAAACCGGGATCCTGCCGGCTGACCAGATCTTTGATCGCTCGCCCCACGATTTCCACGTCATGTTTCGAACCCTCGATGACGGCCAACGGGGCTCCACCAAGATCCAGATTTCGAACTGTGACTTTGCCGTTCAATTCCGGTTTGGCACTCTGCTCCCGGGTTGTATCACTCTGGCGCTGTCGCGAACTGGCTTTCAGCCATGCACGAAACAACGCTGCCGAATCAGAGCCCGTTGTCATTGAACCAGGAGGTGCGGCAAGCAGGTTGGAATGGACTTGATTCGAAACCTCGCGCAGTGCATCCACCAGCTCCTGCCGACTGACCTGATGGTCAGCTTCGAAACCGGGCGGCAAATCAGGAATCCCACGAATCTGCCGAAGTTCGATCGTCGTCAAATATCCGTCATGATTCTTATCGAACTTCTCGAATAAGGCATCCACCACTACTTCGACTGTTGCCACTGGCGATGAACGGCGATCATCGGTCGATTGTGCGATTCCGACCCGCCCCCCGAACACCATGAATGCGGCCCATGCGTATAGAAAGATCGCCCGCAGCGGCACGTATCGCATCGCAGGATGCTCGAATCGGGAGGCAAAGATTGTCGGCGTAACTAAGATGGCACGAATCATTGACGTCTCCCAAACATCCGGTTTCTCCAAATCGGCCTCCACGGCCGGCTCGTTAAGCGAAACCAGTTTATCCGATAAAAGTTTCGACAAAACTCTCTGCCTACGGGCAAAAATCGACAATTGACGTTGCCCGCCAGCGAGCATTGTTCTGTGACTAACAGGTTCGCTGTTCGTTACGCGTTGATGAATGATTCCTTTGGTGATCCGTCATTCCTGCTTCCCGCCTGATTGGGAACGGGGAAGATCTGGTTCGGTGGCCGTCCGCTTGTATTCCTTTAACCAGGCTTCGACTTCTTCAACACCTGGCTGGAAGCCCCATGGGCCACGGTCTGCCGCAACGGCCAATCGACCGTCTTTGCGAACCAGGAACACCCGATCAGGCTGAGCGCGGTAGGCCAGATTGGCGGCATTGTCCATTCCATCGATCAAGCAGGGAATCGTCAGTTTCTTTTCTGCCATCAGCATTTCCGCCGTCGTGCATCGCTCGCTGTAGGTTGTTTGCTGGTTGATCCCTTTCGCCTTGGCGTAACCGACCGGGCGGTTCCCGTCAGCCGCGTGGGCTTCACGGATATAGATCATTCGAAACTCGACGATGTCCTTGTATTCCTGGTACATCTTTTCCATCGAACCAACCTGGCTCAGAAAGGGCGGTCACGTATAACTGCCGAAAAACAACACGACTGGTTTTTTGTTCTTGAAGGTTGCCAGATCGGTTTCAGATTCGCCATCAAGTGATTTGAGTTTGAAGGCGGGCGCCGGTTCGCCGACTTTCAATCCATCGTCGCGTTGCGTATTATTTCTCCCGACTGGCGGCCGTCGCTGCGTTGGTTGCTGACGCGATTTTTGCGGCTGTCGATCCGTCCGTTGAGCGTCTGCCTCCACACCAATCCCAGCAATCAGGAAGCCGACAAAGATCGCAGTCAGGAAATGAGTCTTCATTTTGAAATTCCCCAAAAAGTTCAAATGGTTGGACAGGATCCGCGCAATCGTCAATCATCGAAACCGGCGTACTGATTTCCACATGACCAGCAGAGCGAAAACCCGCAGTCGACCTCTTCCCCGCACCCGCAGATCCATGGTGGGATTAAAACCTCGGCGGCAGCCGGCACTTCCTCTTTGATCAATTTGGCTTCCGCATAATCAGCTCGCTTAACCAGGACCTGCACGCCAACCAATCCGGCTTCAAACAGTCCAAATGTCCCGAGGACGGCACTCGATTCTTCGTCGGTGACCGTCGCCCGAATGCCGTGGGCTTCCAGCAGAATCCTTAACGAATGGGCAGCGCAGGACTCCGGAAACGTCGCCAGTCGGACCAGGTCATCATCACGCTGTTGGGCACGCAGAAACCACATAAATCTTGTTGCCCGTGTCAAAGATCAGATCAAAAAGAAACGCGTGACATGAAAGAAAATCGGCGCGGCAAAACAAACCGAATCGATCCGATCCAGAACGCCGGCGTGCCCGGTCACCAGGGTACCGTAGTCTTCGATACCCCGGTCGCGTTTGATTGCAGACATCGTCATCGAGCCGGACGAACCCATGATACTGATCAACATCGCCATCACACCCGCGCCGTACCAGGTAAACGGCGTCACATTCAAGAACAACAGTTCGATCAACATCCCCACAACGGCCGTACAGCAGGCCGAGCCGATCAACCCCTCCCAGGTCTTGGTCGAGTTGACCGTCGGAGCGATCACGTGCTTTCCAAACAATCGGTCCCAGACAAAATGGAACATGTCACTGACCTGGACCATGACAATGAAGAAAAACAGCAGGCCGGCCGGTTTTCCTGTCCACGGTACTTTGGTCTCGGTGATCGAATCCCATTCGTTGAGTGAATCCAGATTTAACAGGGCCGCAGCATGACTGAGGGCATACACACAAATCAGCAATCCGAATTGAATTTTGGCAGTCCGCTCAAGGAACCTCTTATGATCGCTGGTGAAAGCAATCCTGGCCGGAATGAACAACGACCCATAAACGGGAATCATGATGGTGTAATACTCGTACAAGTCCATCGCGACCAGCACGTACTGCATCGGTGTAAACCCGAGAAACACCCAGAATAATGTCCGATGGTCGCCGCGGCGCGTGGGCGTCATTGTGATGAACTCGCGCAGCGCCCAAAACGAGACCAACCCAAACAGCACCACGGTGACGACTTTGTTTAACATCAGCGCCACGACCAGCACGACGCAAATGGTCAGCCACGAACTGACTCGCTTGTTGAAAGTCCGAATGATCGCCGGATCAAAATGCGATTCCGGTTGCCGCTTGAGGATCTGACCAATGGCCAGCAAAATCCCCAGCGTGAGCAGCACCACCAGCACCAGGATGACCGTCCACCGATCCAACAGGTTGGACGTGAATTGGGCGAGAGGATTGGAAAACAGGAAATTCACAGGCTATCGAATGGGTTGACGGGGCGTTGGATCGACTGCTAATCGTACTCGTAATCCTGATCGTAATCTGCCGGTGACGGTTATTAGGCTTGCCCTAGTTGGCTTTTAAGGAAAGCACGGAGTTTCGCGCCCGGGTCAGGAATTCGGTTTTCGTTTCACCGGATTCCAGCCAAATCGGTGCCCCGATCGAAATACAGCTTAACAGAGGCACCGGCAAAAATTCGCCTTTGGGCATGACGCGGTTAAGGTTATCAATGTAAACGGGCATCAGTTCAAGGTCGGGTCGCTTTTTCGCCAGATAAAACAGTCCACTTTTGAATTCCCGCACCTCGCCACTGGGATTCCGACCGCCTTCGGGAAAAACGATCAGGGATTGGGTATTTCCGATCTCCCGAATCATAATGTCGATCGGACTGTTGTGGACTTTGATCTTCTTCCGGTCGATCAGCAGGGCGTTGAAAACGGAAGCAATATAGCGGCGTACTGGACCGCCTTCCCAATAGTCGGCGGCGGCTACCGGACGCGTCACGGCGCGAATCGAACGGGGCAGGGAAGACCACAGCACCAAAGCATCGAGATGACTGGTGTGGTTGGCGAAATACACGCGCTGGCAGCTATCGGGCTCACAGTCGACCCAGCGAACCGTGGCACCACTGAGAATCTTGGCAATTGCTGCCAAAACGGGAATGGTAACCTGCTTCATTGGAAAACCGGGTCAACGCCTGAAAACGACCTAAAGTCTAATGTTCTTCAAATTGGCGTTGATTTTCAAGGGATAGCAGATCACTTCGCGGTAATAAACGGCTCTCCAGCGCCGGACAACCGGCACTCAGGTTCAACCGGTCCGAACCGTCTCGCCGACCCGACCCGTCGCCCTGAATTGTCGAGGATTTCCTACGTTCCAATCAATTCTTCGATGGGCTCGTCGATGGGTTCGTCGACATCGGAATCGCAGCAACGGCATCCGCGGTCGCGGGTGACAGCTGCGCATTTTGAACGCGTCGCTGCTTGCGGTGATAACAGCCCTCGATCAATTCGGTGTAACCCTCGATCATTCGGTCCAGCGAACTGGAATGCACGACATGCTTGCGGCCCAATTCTCCCATTGATTTACGGAGTTCCGGGTTTCCAAGTATTTCCAACCAACCTTCGGCCATCCGATCGGCGTCACCGACGGGAACCAGCAGTCCGTTTTCGCCTGCCCTGACGGTCTCACTGATCGAACCGACATCGGTCGCCACGACAGGACGTTGGCAGGACAAGGCCTCCATGATCGAAACCGGACTGGCTTCGTTGTCGGAGGTCAAGGCAAACAAATCCAGCATCGACAGCACGCCGACGACGTTATCTACCGAACCCAGAAAGTGAACACGTTGGTCGATTCCAAACTCCTCCGCGACGGCCACCAATTCTTCACGAGCGGGTCCATCACCGGCGATCACAAACTCCGCGTCCGCAGCCTGTTGAGCAACGCGACGGGCAACTTCGAGAAACAGGCGGTGATTTTTTTCGGGCCGCAACGCCGCCACGATTCCCACGACCGGGGCCTGCGGGGCGATGTTCAGGCGCTTCCGCCACTGTTGCCTTTGTTCGAGGTCCAACTGAAAATGCCTGGTGTCGATTCCGTTGGGAATCAGAAAAACTTTTGAGGACGGAAATCCCTCTGCTTCGATCAGGTACTCGGCATGTTGGCTGGCAACCGCAATAAAACCGTCCGTAATCCCGGTCAACATCCGATTCAATCGCCCCACGCCATCCGGCCACCCCGTCGAATGAAGTGCGGACAGAACGACCGGTAATCTGGCCTGCCGTGCCGCCAGTCGTCCCCAAAACATTTTGTCGCCCGCGCCGACGGTAATCACGGCGTCCACCGACTGCTCAAGAAAAATATTCTTCAAACGGCGAATGACCCGGAAGTCGTATTTATGTTCGATCAACCGATCGAAAACGGGAATTTCTTCCGCCAAGCGTTGCCCCAGCACGTCTTTCTGCTTCAGGCAGCCGACCAGCGGCTCAATTCGAGTTCGATCAAACCCCCGAACGAGATTGACCAGCAGTGTTTCTGCGCCCCCCACGGGCATGCTCGACAGCAGAAACATGGTTCGGAGTGGACGTCGGGGCTGACAATCAGTTTCGGGCATGGTCGGTTCAGTTCCGCAACAGGGTTGGTTCGATAGGTTGGGTCGTTTCACCAGGCGACTGCGAATCAGTGCCTGCGCTGGCCTCGTCGAAGAAAGGTTAAAAACCGGCTGGATTGGAAACATTTTCGGAAGTTGGCGTCGTCACGACCGTTGATGGAAAAACAGCGCGGCCGGCTGGCACCTGGATCGGTGGCTCGTCGAGGCTGGCAGATTGATAATCAAACAATTCTGCCTTGGCCAGCCGCGGGTCATAAGTCAGCCAGTTTCGAAAACGGGCAAAATTGGGGTCGCCGTGAATCCGGGCGATTTGAAAATCATCGCCACCAATTTCGTTCCAGGTTTGAATGGTCGTGCAACCACCGAGAAACCCCTCGCGTTTCAACAGTTGAAATGCGGTGCCATTGAGGTTTTCCAGTTTTCCAAACGGGAACGCAAAATACCGGATCTTTTGCTCGACCAAAGCCTCCAACTCCCTGGCAGAAGTAATCACCTCATCCACGATTTGGTGCGGATCGGAAATCTGGCCAAGGTCCAGATGGCTTCTCGAATGGGCACCGATCTCAATGCCCGAGATGGACAAGGCTCTCAGGGACTCAATCGTGTTGACCGGTAATGCCTGTCCGTTGTCGACATCATGTTGAAACGGCGTTTGATTCTTTGCGTGCTCAAGCGTCACAAAATAGGTCACCGGAATTCGTCGCTCGATTAACAGGGGTAACGCAAATTCGCAATTTTCCGCGTAGCCATCATCAAATGTGATCGCCACGGTCGGTCGACGATTGGAGCCGCCTCGGATTCGACGCTGAGCCTCCAACAGGTCGACGATCTCAAAATTTTGTTCCAACCAGTCAATCTGTCGACGAAAATCATCGCAACCCATCGTCCAGCCATTTCCAAAGCAGTCTGCGACCCGATGATAGAACAGGACATAGACCGGCACGGTCCCGGATCGACGGCGCGAAGCCAAACACCAGGAACGATAGGGACTGGTAGCCAGGCGGTAAGCATCAATGAGTTTGGTGGGCCAATTGGGCATGGTTTTTGTCGGCGAACGGGGGATGAAAATTACATGAACGTCCCGTTTTGTCTGGCCACAGGACTTGGAAAGTGTTGGTCATGCTGGCGGAATTACAAATCAAGTTCAGCAAATTGTCCCCGCCAGAATCCCCCCGCTGCACCGTTGTCGATCGTTAAAATCGGCAATTCCGGAATCCCGTTCAAGCCAACGGTTTAACCCGGCGCTGAAAGCAAATTCATTCGTGGCGCCGTCATGTGGATGACATAGGTTTTAAAAAACGACGTCTTCATAAGCCGGGTAATCGAAAAATGGATAGGCGAAACCTGTTTGGAATCGAGATTGATGCAATCCGGATGGATCAAGCGATTGGGAGATTGCGACATTGGATCGAGGGCAACCACCCACGCTGTCGCTACGTGGTTACTCCCAACGTCGATCACGCGGTGCTGTTGCAGGAACACCCTGGACTACGACAGGCTTACCAGTCGGCCGACATGATCCTGGCCGATGGTCATCCGATCGTTTGGGCGTCGCGGTTGCTACGCCAGCCGCTACCTGAACGGGTTCCCGGATCGGAGTTGGTGCCCGAGCTGTTTGACGCATTCAACCCGACGGGCCAACTACGTGTTTTCTTGCTGGGGGCCGCCGTCGGGGTCGCAGCCAAGGCTGCGCAGCAGATGAAACGACAATGGCCGAACGTACAAACGGTCGGCGTCTACAGTCCACCGCTTGGTTTCGAACACGATCCAGCCGAATCCAATTACATCCTTGGCCGAATTGCGCTGTGCCGCCCCGACATCGTCGTCGTCGGGCTCGGCGCGCCCAAACAGGAGGTCTGGGTTCACCAGTACCGCGACCAAATCCAGGCCAAAGCCGCGCTGTGTGTCGGGGCCACCATCGATTTCCTGGCGGGTGAAAAACGTCGGGCGCCCGTCTGGATGCAACGCTCCGGAATCGAATGGATGCATCGGATGTGCAGCGAGCCAAAACGATTGGTCAAACGCTATGCCAAGGACGCGTGGGTGTTCCCCCAACTGGTGTGGCGTCAATTTCACGAGGCCCCGTTTGGGCCCGCTCGCAACTCGCACTGACGGTGCTGGTCAAGCCGATCCCGAAGACAGCCGCAGCCCCCTGGCTGCTGGTTCCCGACCGTCATCGATGAATTTTCTTGGAATTCGCCGGAAATCCCGGTTTCAATGACCAGACGTGTCAAATGGGTGGGTTCTCCTATAATCAGTTGAACCGTCTCGATCGGTGGATTGGATTTCTCGACGGAATTTGCCGGTCACCGCTTGCCCAATATTTCGAACTGTCAGGGATTTGACACGTGCTCCAGCCTGCCGACCGCCGCGTTTTTCTTGGTTTGAACCAGCCCCCTCTGATTTCAGCCGTGGATTGGCTGATCGATCGCTTCCGATCCAACCCAACGGGCACCGTCCGTCTTGATCTTTCCGAATTCATTGTCGTGGTACCGACGTTGCGTGCGCAACAACGATTCCTGCAGTTGCTGGTTGCGCATACCGATGCCGCCGATATCGTGTTGACGCCGCCAGTCATTACTTCGTTGGGACAGCTTCCCGAATATTTGTATGACGCCGAGAAATCACTTGCCAACGAACTGTCCCAACAGATCGCGTGGTCCATGGCGCTGCAGGCGACCCCGGAAGAAGAACTTAAAACGCTGACGGGGCGACAGGAAATCGTGGCTCAAAACGACTGGCAACCGTTGGCTGCGATGATCTCCCAGCTTCATCAACGGCTGGCCAACGACATCTGGAGCTTTCGCAGTGTCGCCAGTGCGGTCAAGCAGGAGAAAGGATTCCTGCAACGGGAGGCCGCGCGGTGGGACGTGCTCAATTCCATCCAACAGCGATATTATTCCATCCTGCAGGACGTCGATCTTTGGGACAAACAGGCCGCCCGAAACTACGCCGCCGCTGGTCTGCTGAAAGCTGTCCCGCCAGAGATTCGCTGTTCCACCGACAAACAGATTGTAATGGTGGCTGCGGCGGACCTGAATCAATCGGTCTCGGAAATGCTGCGGCAAATTATCGCGAAGAATCCCGAACAGGTTCATATCCTGGTGGCTGCCGATCCTGCCCTGTCGGGACGGTTTGACCTGTTCGGCAGCCTGATTACCGAGGCCTGGCTGAATGTTGATGTCCCGATTCGCGATGAACAAATCATGATCGTTGACCAACCCGCCGATCAGGCTTACGCGGCGGCCGAATTCATCAGCAACCTCGACCAACCCGTGGCGGCCGACGAAATTACCATCGGCGTTCCCGATGCAACGGTGATTCCGCAAGTCGAACGCAGCCTCAACGCAATTAATTTGGCGCATCGGAATCTTGCCGGCCGACCGCTCTCGGAGACCTCGCCAGTCCGCCTGTTGATCGCCTGCCGAGAGTATTTACAAACGTCCAGCTACGAATCGCTGTCTTCGCTGGTTCGGCATCCGGACCTGTTTCAGTGGTTGTCAGAAAAAGTCGGATCAGATTCCTGGTTGAGCGACCTGACCGAGTACCAACGAACCAATCTTCCCAGCACGATTCCGCTCACTGCCAAGTTTCCTTTCGGCGATCCGGATCAGCGAAAACAGGATTTTGATCCCGAGGATGAAGCTTCGAAGCAACGTGCTGCCCGGGCGGCGGAAACCTGCCAGCTGCTGAACCGGGTACACACCGAATTGGCCGCACTTCTCAAGCCGCTGGATGCGGGTGAACGACCGATTGCTGCCTGGACCTGGCCCTGGAGTCAGATCTTGCTGGAAGTCTACGGTCAACGATTATTCGATCGAGATGATCAGGCAGACCTGCAGACCCTGGCTGCCTGCGAGGTCCTGCACGCCGCATTTGCGAATCAAGCTGAGGTGCCAGAGAAATTTGAGACCAGCACGACAGCGCACCAGGCGTTGCAATGGGCGCTCGAGGCGGCCTCGGAACATCGGGTTGTGGTTCCACCGATTCCGGAAGCAGTTGAAATCGCTGGCTGGCTGGACCTCGCCCTCGACGATGCGCCCGTGATGGTCGTGACGGGGATGAACGACGAATCGGTTCCGTCTTCGGAGAATGGCCATCAGTTCCTGCCCAATGAACTGTGCAAGAAACTTAAAATTCTCGACAACGATCGACGCTTCGCCCGCGACTGCTACGCGCTGGGAGTGATCCTTGCCGTTCGCCGAAATCTACGGTTGATCGCAGGGCGCCGAGACGAACGCGGTGAACCGCTCAAACCCAGTCGCTTGCTGTTCGCCGACAATGACCAGACTTCGGCTCGTCGAGCCAAGGCCTTTTTCAGCTACATTGGTAAACCCGATTCGCGATTTTGGCTCCGCGACGATGCCCAATGTCCCCGTGACCAACAATTTAAAATTCCCCGCCCGATCGAACCAAGTAAACTGAATCAAATCTCGGTGACCAAATTTCGCGAGTACATCAAATGTCCCTACCGGTTCTACCTGAATCTGGTGCTGCGACTGGAAACCGTCTCGGATGATTGGCGCGAGCTCGATGGCGGCTTGTTCGGAGACCTGACGCACAACGTGCTCGAGTCGTTTGGGCGCAGCCCGTGCCGTGACTCGATTGACGAACGCGAGATCTACCAGTTCCTGTCGGACAAACTCGATTGGTACGTTGAAAAACAGCTGGGAGGTTCACGCCTGCCAGCGGTAAAAATCCAGGTCGAACAGCTGCGTCTGCGGCTGGAGAGATTCTCGGCGGCTCAGGCAAAATGGAGGGAACAGGGCTGGCAAATCGTTTCGACCGAGGAGATGCTCGTCCACGATTTCGACGTCGATGGAGAACCGTTTGTGATTCGCGGAAAAATCGACCGGGTGGACCAAAACGAACGCACAGGTCAGGTGGCGGTCTGGGATTACAAGTCCTCCGATAAAGGCGACCCACCCGGCGTCGTGCATTACGCGAAACGGGATCAAAAATGGAAAGATCTCCAGCTGCCGCTGTACCGCCACCTGGTCAAAGAAGTCTCCGCGGTGGCCGGCTCCGATTTCGAGAATATCATTCTGGGCTACATCTTGCTGCCCAAGAAACTGGACGATGTGGGCTTCCATCCGGCTGACTGGTCGGCCGATTTATTGGAGACGGCAGACGAGGCAGCTCGCGAGATCATCCGCCAACTTCGCAACGGCGTGTTTTGGCCGCCTGCGGAACGTCCGCCGCTCTACTCCGAAGATTTCGCAGCGATTTGTCAGGACCACGTTTTCGAACGGCACGAACTCGCGATCGCCGCGGACTCCGAATCGGGGGAGGCAGCACCATGGTAAACGAAACCGCAAAACGCGAACTCGCAGGTCTGTTTCCGAACGAAGTCATCCGGGCTTCCGCCGGAACCGGTAAAACGTTTGCACTCTCCAACCGGTACTTGAAATTGCTCGCGTCCGGTGCCGAGTGCCAGAACATTCTCGCCACCACGTTCACGCGGAAAGGTGCAGGTGAAATTCTTGACCGGATCATCAGCCGACTTTCCGACGCCGCGCTCGATCCGCAGGCTGCGGCGGAATTGTCCGAACAGCTGGAATTCGCGGTCCCGAAAAAGCGGGCCGAAGAAATTCTTCACGAGCTGCTGCGCAACCTGCACCGCCTGGAAATCGGTACGCTTGACAGTTTTTTCAACCGCGTCGCGCAGGTCTTCAGCCTCGAACTGCGATTGCCACCGACTTGGGAAATCGTCGATGAACAGCGGATGAATCGCCTGAATGACCGAGCCATCCAGAAAGTCCTGCGGCGGAAATCGACCCTGAACCTGCTGCACATGCTCTCCAAAGGAGAAGCGGCCAGACGCGTCGCTTCACTTGTTCATGACACGGTGAACACGGTTTACGAAGTGTTTCGCGAATCCGGCTCCGACCCCTGGGACCGGCTGCCGGTGTCCGGCCGTTTTTTACCTGCCGAAGAACTCGAGCAACGGATCGCACAGATCGCGGCGATGCAGTTCGAAGGTAAAGCCCTGCCGAAGCACTGGGAAGAAGTTAAACGCCATGCGATCAATCAGGATTGGGACGCATTTGCATCAACGACTTCTTTTCAAAATTTCCTCGACGGCAACTTCAAGTTTGGCAGGTCGAATTTGCCGGACGAAATTGTCGCGGTTTATCAGCAATTGCTACCTCATTGCCGCGCTTTTGTGGAAACCCGGATCATTCAGCAAAACCACTCGACCCGAGATCTGCTTGAGGAATTTGAACGTCACCTGGAAGAGACGAAAGACGAAACGGGCCAATTGCGGTTTGACGATGTGACACGCAGGCTCCAGGGATTTGTCTCGATGTGGGACACCGGACAATTTGCTTTTCGCCTGGATCACCAAATCCAGCATTTGCTGCTGGACGAATTCCAGGATACCTCGCTGGGGCAATGGCAAGTCATTCGGCCGTTTGCCCACAAGGTCACCGAGGAGAACGATTCGTTGAGATCCTTCTTTTGCGTCGGTGACATGAAGCAGGCCATCTTCGGTTGGCGTGGTGGCGTCGCCGAGATCTTTGACCTGATCGAAGCTGAATTGGCCAACCTGGAAGAAACGAAAACACTTCAGCAAAGTTATCGCAGCTCGCAGCCGGTCATCGACGCGGTCAACTCGATCTTCCTTAACGTGGACCAATATCATTGCGATGACCCGGTGATCGAGGATGCGATCAGCCAGTGGTCCCATTGGTTCCCGGAACATACGACCGCTCGAGCCGAATTGCCGGGCTACGTCACCGTTGAAATGGCGGATGACTGCCAGGCAGCTGCCAAACGCGACCCTTGGAGCAAGGATTTCCTGCGCAACCAGAATGTGGTCACGAAAACAGTCGAGCGGGTCTCTGAATTGGTTGCGACACTGCCGGCCCACCATCAGATCGGCTTGATTGTGCGCACCAACAAGGAAGTCGGCGAGTTCATGTTCCAGCTTCAACAAGCGGGCATTCAAGCCAGCGAAGAAGGGGGGAATCCGCTTACCGATTCCGCCGCGGTGGAATACGTTCTCTCGGCGATTCAATTGGCCGATCAACCGGGTGACAGTATAGCGCGATTTCATCTGTCACATGGACCGTTGGCCAGTCGGCTGGGCCTGGAACCCGAAACAGAAACCAATCAACGAGAAAACCTGGCGGCGGCCTCGATTGCCGCCGCCAACCTGCGTCAGCAGCTGGTCACCGAGGGCTACGGTCCAACGGTCGAATCACTTGCCCGTCAATTGATGGAGCAATGTACCCAACGCGAATTGCTGCGATTGCAGCAATTGGTCCGCGTCTCGTATGCCAGCCCGTCCGACAATGAGCAATGGCAACTGCGGCCCGGACGGTTTGTCAGCTGGGTTCGCGACGAGGTCAAAGTCAGCGATCAAAGTTCCGCCAACGTTCGCGTGATGACCATTCACAAAGCCAAAGGACTGGAATTCGACGTCGTCGTCCATCCCTTGCAGCTGTCCTCCCGCGGCTGGGCCGGGATGACCCCCAGCGTACTTGCCGGTCGTGAGAATCCGACCGCTCCGATCGACATCGCGACTCGATATGTCAATCAGAAACTGCGCAAACTGCTACCCGAAAACTTCCAGCAAATCTTTGACCAGGACAAGCGGACGAATGTGCGAGAAGCGATGTGTGTTTTGTACGTTGCCCTGACGAGGTCTGTCTACGCAACGCATGTGATCATGTCCCACGGTGCCAAACCCACCCACAAATCGGCTGGAGGAATCCTGCTATCGACGATTTGCGACGGGAAACGGGAAGCCGGGATTTTGTACGAACACGGCGACCCCACATGGCATCAAAAAACGACTCGGCCAACGGAAAAACGCGACCCGCATCGTCTACAGGATTTTTACTTGCCGGATGATGCGATTCCCAAGGTCGATACGATCTCGAGATCCATCAAATCGGGGCGAGGCATTCCCCGCTTGACCCCGTCCATGCTCGCTGGTGGAGACAAACGACGGGTCAGTACGATCTTTCGTAGCGAAACCGAGACAGCAACCATGTCGCGGGGACCCTCTTGCACGGCTGTTTCGAGCTGGTTCACTGGCTCGACCAGGCAGTTCCCACCCAACCGGAGTTGAGGAAGCACTTGCGAACGCTCGACCCGGCATCCACGCAGCTGGATTGGGTCATCCGATCCTTTTATCGGATGCTGGAACACGACAATACAAAAAAACTGTTGTCCCTGGAATCGTATCAGGAACAATACCTCGTTCACTTCCCGACCGATGGTGACATCATGCTCGAAGCCAACCGACTGGAGGTTGAAAATGAGCGACGATTTGCCGTCCAGCTGGAATCCGGACTGCTGCAAGGCGTGATCGATCGACTGATCCTGGTTTACGAAGGTGATCGACTGGTTGCCGCAGACATCATCGACTTCAAAACCGACTCTGTTGCCGATGGCGAACTGCCGTCGAAGGTTGAATACTACCGACCGCAAATGGATGGTTATCAGCTTGCCGTCAGCAAATTCCTGAAACTGAAGCCGCAGCAGATTTCAACTCGGCTGATGTTTGTCGAATCCGGCCAACTCGTCAATCTGGATGTGATTGAAACGTCGATCACGCCCGATGCAGCGCACCGGTTGCCCCCACCGCAACGCAGCAAACCGGTTCGAACACCCAATGTCGCCAAGCCGCCAGCGACCCGGTCAAGCAATCTCCAATCCAAGGATCAGCAACAAACATTGTGGCCCGACGATTGAACCTTGCCACCCGTCAACCGACGACTCCCTGCGAACTTCCAGCCGCGATCTCAGGCCGTCGGAAAGATCAAATTTCTGACAGACCAGCCCCAACCTCGGTCGCGGCACCCCGATCCCGCCCAAGGCTGACCGCCAACCGGTAAAAACCGGCCAGCACAGCGACCCCTATTCCGACACTGAGATACCAGAACAGATCCGGATGGACATCGTAAGCCAGACTTCCCGCCAACGGGGCGATGACGGCAGAAATCGAATAGGTCATCGCATACCAACCCATGTACATTCCCGAATCGCGTCCCTGGGCGCGCTGAGCCACAAACGTCGTTGCCAGGGGGAACGTGAGCATTTCTCCGACCGTGATCACGACCATCGATAGCACAACAAACCAGGTCGCATCGCTGGCCGGCAAGATCCCGAAACCCAGGCACGACAGCAGGCACCCCCAACCAATCGTCCGCAGCAAGGAAAAATCGCGAGCGAAATTTAGCAACAGCATTTCGAAAACCACAATGATCACCGTATTAACGCCGTACACCAGACCAATCTGTGGTTTCGACAACCCATAATGCTCTTGAAGGTACTTCGGATAGGTCGCGTGAAACTGAAAAAACACAAATGAAGTCATCAACAGTAACCCCAGGAAGCAAATAAATTGCCGGTCGTACAAGGGCGACTCCCGCGACTCGCTCTGCTCCGCCCGTCTCTGTTTTTCAGCAGCTTCACTGTTTTTCGCGTACCGCCGAAACCCGAACTGGGACAGCAGGAACAGCCCAGCCAACACGGTCGTCACGCCGTCGACATAGAACAGCCAATGAAAATTGAACTCTGCCAGGATCCCGCCCGCTACCGGTCCAACCGACATACCGAGATTGACCGCCATACGTTGCAAACCATACGCGCGCGATTGCAGCTCAATGGGAGCGAATTGACTGACCGAAACGTTGCTCGCAGGCCGCACCGATTCGGAACAAACGCTCAGAATAAAAATGCCTAGCGCCACGCCGGTCCATGTGGTAAACCCGGGGATCATGCAGAACAAGGGGCCCGCCAGCAGCAAACCCACGACCTGAACACGAACCGCGCCGACCGGCTTGACCAGTTTGCCACCGAGGTACGAGCCGGCGACCGAGCCCAACCCGAAGACGCTGAAGATGGCTCCGGCTTGAGTGATCGAAAACCCGAGCTGGCTGGTCAGATAAAGTGTCAGAAACGCCAGCACCATGCTCCCACAGCGATTGACAAACAACGCGATTGAAAGCACCCAAACTTCCTTCGAAAGGCCTCCATAGGCCTCACGATACGCCTGAATAATGGCATTCATAAACCGGACGCCGTTGGGTGAGAGGGAAACCGTGCAGGCTGGTGGAGCTTGGCATTCATGCGACCGCAGACCGTTTTTTAAAACTATTTCAATGACTCAACAGCACAAAACCAATCCGTTTCAACTTCGGGCCAACCTAGATCGCCGGATTTCTACCAAGAATGTCCTCGAATCAGCGAATAGAGGGCGAATTTGGAACAGCGTTAGGCGGTGGTTGGTTCTCCAGTCAGAGACGAAGGAAGTTCCAACCGGCTGCGATGTTCGCTGTTTTTTTGAAAATCAAAACATATTAAAAGAAACCAGAATTGGAATGTAAATCGAACCCAGCTGTCTGGCCCGCACTGGTGGTGACGCATCATCCAGCGAACCTTACCGGGATCGCAAGTCCCACCTCGTTTTTCCGTACAATCGGCACAAACCGGGTGTGAGTCAAATCATCCGCCATTATCCAAACGGTTGATTCGTTTATTCGCCCAGGTCCTTGGAAGTGTTGTATTTTATCAACGTTATGCGCCAAACGTTCGCCCGCAACCTGCGGGCAACACTGCAAGCGTCGTAACAAGAGGGAACAGAACTGATGATGGAATTCCTGCGAGAGTGTTTTTTGACAGTCAACTTGCCTGTCACGGTAATGCTTTTGGCGGTCCTCAGTTACTGGTTTCTCGTGATCCTTGGCGTGATTGGCCTGGAGGCGTTTGATATCGACCTGGATGTGGATGCGGACCTGGACGTCGATGTTGACGCCGATCTGGATGGCGACCTGCACGGCGAAGGCTTCATGGGTAATGCGTTGGAGTTTCTGCATGCCGGCGATGTGCCAGTTGTGATCATCGGGTCCTTGTTTGTGTTTTTCCTGTGGGTCGCAACGATGTTCAGCAACCACTACCTCAACGAACAACACAGCTTGTTGATGATGATTCTCTGGATCATTCCCAACTGCATCGCCAGCCTGCTGGTTGCCAAAATCGTATTGATGCCGATGTCGACCATGTTCAAAAACTACGATCGTTCCGAGTTCACCCGCGACCATTTGATCGGCAAAATTGGAATCGTGAAAACGAGCGAAGTCACCTCCGATTTCGGACAAATTGAAATTCAACAACAGGGACCGCCACTGGTCCTCAACGTTCGCACCCGTCCTGGCACCCGTTTGGGACAGGGAGACGCGGCGAAAATTGTTTCCTTTAACAACATGAACGACACTTTCGAAGTCGAGCTTTCCAAATGGGAGAAAGAATAAGATGATTGAGTCCTTGATCTTGGGCGAGTTTCTGTGGGGAATGGGCATCGCGATCCTGGTGATTGCCACCATTCTGTTCTGCGGTTTTGTGGCACTGGCCATTCGCTGCTGGCGCAAGGTCTCGCAAGGCTACGCGATTGTTCGTAACGGCATGGGCGGCACGCGTGTCAGTTTTTCCGGGATGTTCGTCATCCCCGTTCTTCACAAATTCGAACTGATGGATATTTCCGTCAAACGAATCGAAATTGACCGAAGTGGTGAAGACGGCCTGATCTGCAAAGACAATATCCGGGCCGACATCAAGGTCTGTTTCTTTATTCGGGTCAACAAGGAAAAAGACGATGTCGAACGAGTGGCCCAGTTCCTCGGTTGCGACCGGGCGTCACAGGAAGAATCCTTGCGCAGTTTGTTCGAACCCAAATTTTCCGAAGCCCTCAAAACGGTCGGCAAGCAATTCGATTTCGTCGAACTTTACAACATGCGAAACGAGTTTCGCGAGCAAATTGTCCGGATCATTGGGACCGACCTCAACGGCTACGTGCTGGACGATGCGGCAATCGATTACCTTGAGCAGACCGATCTCGAAAAACTGAATCCCAACAACGTGCTCGACGCCGAAGGCATCAAAAAGATTACCGACCTGACGGCCAACGAAGCCACTCAGGCCAACTACATTGCTCGCGAGAAGGAAAAAACGATTCGCAAGCAGGACGTCGAAGCCCGTGAAGCAATCCTGGCACTCGATCGCCAGCAGGCCGAAGCCGAGGAAAAACAGTTCAAAGAAATTGCCGAGATTACCGCACGCCAGCGTGCCGAAGCCAAGGTCGTGGAAGAACAGGAGCGACAGCGGCCGAGACAGCGCGAATTTCCGCCGATGAGGAAATCCAGATCGCAGAAGAGAACAAGCTCCGCGCCATCATCGTCGCTGCCAAATCGAAAGAACGAACCGAAGCCGTCGAAACCGAACGCGTCGAAAAAGACCGCGGTCTGGAAATTGCCGAACGTGAACGAGTCGTGACGCTCGCTGACATCGACAAAGAAAAAGCCATTGAGGTTGAAAAGAAAATCATCCAGGACGTCATCCGCGAACGCGTGATTGTCGAGCGCGCGGTCGTCGAAGAAGAAGAAAAAATCAAAGACACACGTGAGTTCGCAGCGGCCGACCGAAAGAAACAGGTTGCCGTTACGGCAGCCGAAGAGTTGGCCCAGCAGGCATTGGTCAAACAGGTCAAAGCAGCCGATGCCGAGAAACAGGCCGCCGATCTGAAAGCGGAAACGATCGTCGTCACGGCGGAAGCCAATCGTACGGCGGCGGAAAAAGAAACCGACGCGAAGAAAATGCTGGCCGAAGCAACCCAGGCAGAAACTGCAGCGGTAGGACTGGCCGAAGCCCAGGTGATGATTGAAAAAGCGGCTGCGATCGAAAAAGAAGGCACTGCGGAAGCCAAAGTCCTCGAGCTGAAATTCTCTGCCGATGCCCAGGGCATCACGCAGAAAGCGGAAGCGATGAAGCTCTTCGACAGCGTCGGCAAAGAGCACGAAGAGTTCAAACTTCAGCTGAACAAGCAGAAAGATGTCGAATTGGAAGCGATCGATGCACAACGGCAGATCGCCGAAGCGCAAGCCCGCATGATTGCCGAATCGTTGAAATCAGCCAATATCGACATCGTCGGTGGAGACAATCAATTCTTTGACAGCATCGTCAAATCCATCACCGCTGGAAAACAGGTTGATCGCCTGGTCGACAACAGTGCAGTGCTCTCACGACGTCCGGGAGGCCTTTTTCACTGGCGACTCAGGACAGTTCAAGGAAGAGTTAAGTCGTTACGTTGAGATGTTCGGCGTATCATCGGAAGACCTCAAGAATTTGTCGGTCGCGGCGCTGATCGGGCAACTGATGGGACTCACCGCCGACAACGACGTGCTTGGCAAACTGCAGGGCATGTTGGGTGCCGCCGCGGAGGACTGGGGTGGCCCAGCAAAACGCAGGTAAGGTTTTTAAAGCGATCGCGAAATCGTAAACGGGAAATTCCGCAGGATCGGCTTCCAAGCCGTTCAAGATAGGCTTCCAGCCTGTGTCGGGCGGGAGGAATTTCGTTGTCAGACAACGCTGGAAGCCTTGTCTGACGCCCAGTCGGCTGAAGGCAGGCGGAAAGCTCGACCGACGAGCTCGACCCCTCATTGACGACCTCGCGAACCGGCAGCCCGTTCCCGCGTTTCGACGTCGCCCCGAAACTCGCTGGACAATCAAACTTATTTACTCACCAACCTTGACACTCGTAAGCCATGTCATCTGCTCCCGAAAAACACGACGACACGAACGCGAGCCCTGCAACGGCCACTCCTGCGACGCAGTTGGAGCGGGGAACTTACGAGATCATCCGCAATCGACTGCGGACGCATGCCGATGAATTGCGTTCACGTCTGAATCAACTGAACGAAGCCCGCCGGGAGGTGTTTGGATCGATCCCGACCAAGCTGCTGTCAACGCAGCGGATCACGACCAGCCAGAACTGCACCGGCCCAGGACATCGTTCCGGTCGGGCAATCTGTTCGTGTTTGGCTACAACGTCCACATGGGGCTGAAGAAAGTCACCGATCTGGAGGATGTTTTCTCCGTCTACCGTTTCGGCGAGGATGGGCTGTTTCATGAAATGCCGTTGGAGCTACTGCAGATCGGCACGTTCGAACAGGATTTTTTCCAGCTTTACAAGTACTACAAAGACACCCGATTCACGAAATTTCACGTCATCGGGCCGCACCTGTACATCGTGTTTCAGGTCGGCAAAACCGTACTCGACATCAAGTCGTTTAAATTCCTGATCGACGGCAACCAACTGGTTTATCTCGACAATCGCAGCGATCACGAAGTCGTGTTTCCACCGCAACATGACTTCAAGTGGGTTGCGCACACATCGCGAACTGCACCGGGGCGGATTGCATCCGCATATTTCCATCGAGGATCGCGTTTGGGTCGAAACCGTCGGCGGAGATCTAACGATCAAGATCGAAGACAACACCGAAGACGGGCAGGGCATTTACTCGGAACCGGTGGACGATCCTGACCAGACGCTTGACGACGCCGAGATTTACTATTCGATCGTCGGCAATATCATCTTGCTGAAGATACGGCCGTTCAAAGAAGACAAATTCCGCTATCTCGTCTACAACGAGAAAACACAAACCGCCCAACGACTCGACGCCATCGAAGATGCCTGCATTCAATTGCCGGAAGACCACGGGTTGATCTTCTCCAATGGTTACTATCTGCAAACAGGCGTTTCCAAGATCTTCGAGAGCGACCTTTCGAATCTGTTGTACGAACGGCGAATTGCCTCACCCAACGGCGAAGATTTTCTGTACGTCTTCCACAATCGCCACACGGGGCAGTACGTCCTGCTGTCCTACAACATGATCGAACAGTCGGTCGAAACGCCGATCCTTTGCAGTGGATTTTCGATTTTCGAGAACGGACACCTGATCTATTTCCGGGCCGACCAGCAGCCACAAAAACATCACGCCATTCAAATCTGGCAAACGCCCTACGTCGGCGAAGATGTGATCATCGGCGAGCAAACCGATTCGTTACATTTTCAAGATCGGCAACAAGGAAATTGTGCGGGCAATGGCGGAATCGCACGAAGTCCTGAACCTGATCGATCAGGATGACTCCTACGCCAACCTGTACGTGGACCTCGTCAAGAAATCGACCGACATTCTTGATTCCTATTTCTGGCTGAAGGAACCGCAAACGTTTGACTTGGCCAAACCGCTGGCCGACATCCTCGCGGCGGCCACGGCCGCGGTCGATGAGTTCGACAAAGTGGTGCGTGTGCGCAGAAACACGACGGAGCAATTCGACGCGATTTCAAAATCTGCCAAGGATGCCTTTCGGCCGCCGTCACCAAACAGTTTCGACAGATCGACGATTTTGTGGCGGCACTCGCCAGCTGACGACAAGGTCCGAGGCGAGGTGATCACGCTCAAAGAGCTGAAATATGTCGACCTCCACGGCGGTCGCAGCCTTGGAGAACAAGATCGCCGAAAACGCGGAGGTGCTGTCGCGTCGCTGCGTCGAGTTTCTGCTCAAAGAAGACTCACTGACCCCCTATGCCGAGCGAGTCAACGAACAACGCTCCCGGATCGAGGGCCTGAAAACGGTCGTCCAAGCCAGGGAACTGGATCAAGCGATCGCCCAGGGTTCTGCCGAACTGGAAATGCTGATCGACATCGTCAGCAACCTCAAGATCGACGATGCCACGCAGCGGACTCGCATCATCGACAACATCTCGACCATTTACTCGAACTTGAATCAAACGCGGGCCAGCCTGAAAAAGAAATCACAGGCTTTGATGTCGGTCGAGGGCGAGGCCGAATTCAATTCGCAGCTGAAGCTGATCAGCCAGGCCGTCGTCAACTACCTCGACGTCTGTGACACACCGGAACGATGCGACGAATACTTGACCAAGATGATGGTTCAGGTCGAAGAAATCGAAGGTCGTTTTGCCGAATTCGACGAATTCATTGTTCAACTCGCCGAAAAACGAGAAGAAATCTACGCCGCATTTGACACGAAAAAACTGCAACTGGTCGAAGCCCGCAACAAACGTGCCACGGCACTGATGAGTGCCGCCGATCGAATCCTCAAAGGCATCCGGTCCCGCGTCGCCAACTTTGAATCGGTCGAGGAAATCAACAGCTATTTTGCCGCCGACCTGATGATCGAAAAGGTCCGCGACCTGATCGACAAATTGAAGGTATTGGACGAATCCGTCAAGGTCGACGATATTCAAAGTCGCCTGAAGACGATTCGCGAAGACACCGTCCGTCAGCTGCGCGACAAACAGGAACTGTACGTTGACGGTCAAAATATCATTCAGTTTGGCCAGCACAAATTTTCCGTCAACACCCAACCGCTTGATTTGACGACCGTCATCAAGAACGGTGACATGTTCTTTCACCTCAGCGGCACGAACTATTTTGAACCGGTCAATCATCCAGAATTGCTGGCGACGAAGACGGTCTGGGACCAGCCGGTCGTTTCCGAAAATCGCGATGTTTATCGTGGCGAGTATTTGGCCTATCTATTCTTGCAGGCCCAGCGCAAACGAGGATTTCAGGACGTCGGCCCGTCCACCCGCAGCACCTCCCGCCAGCAAGCCCTCGCCTCCGACGCCAACGACCTGCTCGCCCGCGTCCAGGAGTTCATGGCGCCGCGTTACGCCGAAGGCTACGTCAAGGGCGTTCACGATCACGACGCTGTTTTGATATTACAAGAGCTGTTGTCGCTCGACGCACAGTTGGAGCTGTTGAAGTACTCGACGCAAAGTCGCGGTTTGGCAAACCTGTTCTGGCATTGGCTGGCCGCAACCCAACCCACCCTGCACCAAAATTGGACGGCCATATTTTTCAGCCTGGGTGCCGCCAGTAAACTGTTCGGCTCGATCGCAGACCACCAAAAGTATCTTGACGATTTGAACGTCGCAAATCACTGCGATGATTCAACAACATGGCGTCGGGAATGTCCGGGATGCCCGGGCCGCGGCCAACTATCTGTTTGAACAGCTTTCGACACCAACACGATTGGTTTGCAGTGGGCAAGCCCATCGACTGGCCCACGAATTCAAATCTTTTTTGCACAAACACAAAGCCGAACAGGAGTTTGCCGACTCCGTTCAATCGCAGTCCCTTTCGCCGACTGACCGATTCACTGTGACGCGAGACTGGGTCGCATCCTATGTCCGGCAACAACGGGAAACCGAATCGTCATCTGCACAACCGGTCCACCCGCCTTGGCCGAAATACATCGACGAAGTTGCGGCCATGCTGACCGACGGCACCGAGACAGAACGGCATGTCGTCGATATCGACTCCGAACGTGAAATCAGTGGCTTGTTAGGCGATCACCCCAACATCAATGACAAAACGTATCGCCTGGACTACAACGATTTCATGGAGCGGCTGGAGCAATTCGAAACCGAAACGGTGCCTGCCTTTGAAAGCTACGTGCATCTGAAAAAAGCCGTGATCGATCAGCGGCGGGTTGAGTTGCGATTGGAAGAATTCAAGCCTCGCGTATTGACATCGTTCGTGCGAAATCAATTGATCAACGACACTTACCTGCCGATGGTCGGCGCTAATCTGGCCAAGCAAATCGGCGTTGTCGGCGAAGACAAACGGACGGACTTGATGGGTTTGCTGTTGCTGGTCTCGCCGCCGGGATACGGAAAAACGACGCTGATGGAGTATATCGCCAATCGACTGGGGATCACGTTTATGAAGATCAACGGGCCGGCGATCGGACACCAGGTCACGTCGCTTGATCCCGCCGAGGCCCCCAACGCAAGCGCTCGCGAAGAGGTCGAAAAACTGAATTTGGCGTTGGAGATGGGTGACAACGTGATGATCTACGTTGACGATATCCAGCACTGCAACCCGGAATTTTTGCAAAAATTCATTTCGCTTGTGCGACGCAACACGTCGAATCGAAGGCGTTTTTGGCGGGCGAACGAGAACTTACGATTTGCGTGGCCGAAAAGTCGCAGTGGTCATGGCCGGCAACCCGTACACCGAAAGTGGCGAGAAATTTCAGATTCCCGACATGCTGGCCAGTCGTGCCGACACCTACAACCTGGGCGACGTGATCGGCGACAATCTGGATTCGTTTGAACTTAGCTATCTGGAAAACTGCCTGACCGCGAATCCTACCCTGTCACGCCTGAATTCGCGATCGCGGAATGACATCTACACGGTCATCAAAATGGCAGCCCGGGAAGACAACCAGGGACTCGCACTCGAAGGGAATTATTCCATCGAGGAAGTCAACGAGTTGGTCGCGGTGATGAAGAAGCTGCTGGTCGTCCGCGACGTGATTTTGAAAGTCAACCGCGAATATATTGACTCGGCTGCCCAGGCCGACGAATACCGCACCGAACCCGCGTTCAAGCTGCAGGGCTCGTACCGGGACATGAACAAGATCGCGGAACAGATCGCGCCAATCATGAACGACGAAGAACTGGATACGCTGATTCATTCCCATTATCAGAATCAGGCGCAAACCTTGACCTCGGGCGCCCAATCCAATCTGCTCAAACTGAGAGAATTGATGGGCGTTCTGGACGGTGAAGACCTGGAGCGATGGAACGACATCAAACGGACGTTCAAACGGAATCTGCTGCTCGGTGCAGCGGGCGATGACAGCCAGATCGGTCAGGTGATTGCCCAAATGTCGACCTTTAGCGAAGGGCTCAATGACATCCGTGGGGCCCTGGAAAAAGGCGTTGGACGACTGCTGGCTTCCCAGGAATCAGAAACGAAACGGAAACGATCCAGATTGCAACGATGCGGGAGGTCAGTCACGCGGTCGCGGAATTGGCAAAATTCAATTCGACGCTAGACGGCATCCGGGACCTCGTCCGTACCGGAATGGCCGGAGCAGGCCAATCGGCAGCGCATGGTTCTTCCCAACCGATGCAACACCACATCGAGGTCGTTAACAAAGTCCCCAATATCTTTCTCGACGTGATCCGCAACCAGTTTCGCGTCCTGCAAACCTGGATGGGGCCCATTTTGCAGTTGGCCGAGGCCTTTCCCGACGCTGAGGGTCTGGAAAAAGCGGCCAAGGCAACGGAGAAAAATTACCAACGCTTGCTGAAGCAAATCAGCGAATCGCAATCGGAGCTCGAAAACGAAGGCGAGTAGTCGTTGCATCGGTGGTTTACGTCATGGATCGACTGGTCGAGCGAGCATGACTTTCTCGAGCGTGTTGCCCAACGTGCTTGCTGATTTTCAGTAACATGGACGAACGGACTGAGCTTGGTTGGATTCCGGCCAGCCAGTATCCGAATCACGCGTGGCCCAGCTTGGTTCATCCCAGCGAATAGCAACGTGCCACTTTCCATCCAAACTGTCAGCATTTTTGAATTGGCATTGACCGATGAAATTATTCCCTATGTTTGTCGTCTGCCTGCTTGCCACCGCCTGTTTTCAGGCAGTCAGTGCCGATCAACCGCGAACCAACAATCGCGCACGACCCAACATTGTCGTGATCATGGCCGATGATTTGGGCTGGAAGGATCTGCATTGCTATGGGAACCAGAAACTCGACACACCGCATCTTGACCAACTCGCCCGTGACGGGATGCGGTTCACCGATGCTTACTCGGCATCGCCGGTTTGTACGCCAACCCGTGCCGCGATGATGGTCGGCGAATCACCGGCGAGGCTGCAAATCACCAACCATGCGCCGGGGCACCCCGTTGGATTCATCAAGCCGGGAACCGAGATCGCGACACCGGATTGGCTGCGACATCTGCCGTTGGAAAAAGTCACGTTGGCAGAGCAACTGAAACAGGCCGGCTACGCAACGGGTTTTGTGGGCAAATGGCATCTGTCGCATCGTCCGAAGAATGCCCCCGGACCCAGCGAGCCCGAGTTGCGCACCGAGCATCAGGGTTTTGACCTGAACATCGGCGGCTGTTCGTTCGGTGGCCCCCCGAGTTATTTCGAGCCCTATCGAATTCCGAATATTGAAGCCCGTGCGGACGGTGACTATCTTCCCGACCGGTGTGCCGACGAATGCATCAAATTTGTCAAAGCAAACCGTGACCGACCGTTTTTCCTCTGTTGGTGGAATTACTCGGTTCACTATCCTTTCGAGGCACCGCAGGAGCTGATTCGCAAATACGAATCTCGCCAAGGTCCCGGAATCGAGAATCCGACGTATGCCGCCATGATCGAAGGAATGGACCGAGCAATTGGAAAGTTTTTGGATGGACTCGAGGAACTTGATCTGGCCGACAATACATTCGTGGTTTTCACCTCGGATAACGGTCCTTTCGCGGCGAATGTAAAACCGCTGCGAGCAGAAAAGGGACACCTTTACGAAGGTGGAATCCGGGTCCCCATGATGGTTCGTTGGCCCGACAAAATTCGCGCCGGCTCGGAATCCTCGACTCCAGTGATCAGCATGGACATTCATGCGACCGTCCTGGATTTGGTCAAACTGGATGCCGATTCTGGTAACACGCCCGATGGGCTGTCCCTGATCCCACTACTGACAGAGCAGCAAGCGCTTGATCGAACGGCCATCTATTTTCACTATCCCAATTATGCGTTTCACAAACAGAATCGCCTGGGCAGCGCGATCCGCAGTGGTGAATTCAAGCTGATCAAGTTTTACGATGACGAATCGGTCGAACTTTACAACCTGCAGGACGATCTGGGCGAGACCCGAAATCTGGTTGAACAACTACCTGAGAAAGCCCGACAGCTGGAAGCCGAACTGAGCCGTTGGTTGTCGGCCAGCGGAGCCGGTTTGCCGAAACGCGTTTCCAGATAGCGATTGGACCCCAGAGCGCAACAGGCCCCGGGTTGTAAGAGCAATCGCAATCAAGTTGCGCGATCGATGCTGAGATGATACATTGCAGGTATCCATTTTGTGGGCGCAACAACGAAAGGTGACCTTATGTCAACGTCGACCAGTATTCGATGTTTTGATTACGTAAACCATCCCTATGACAAAGTCTGCGACGCGTTGAGCATGCATGCCAATGAGGTGTTTCATCAAGCCACTCGATCTGCTGAGACGCGCGCGAAAACGTTGCCGCTGGCCTGCATGCCAAAATTGCGGGCGTCGAATTTGGCAAAGAAATCCTGATTAAGATCAATACTTACACCGATATCGAAAGCTCACAAAAAAAGGAATTCGTGGTTGATCTACAATGGAAAGCCGCCAAGGCGCCCCAACTGTTCCCGACCATGGTTGCCCAGCTATCGGCTTATCCAATTACCGACCAAGAGACGCAACTCGATTTTCGGGGCAGTTACGAGCCTCCTTTGGGGATCCTTGGGAAAGCATTTGATGTGATTGTCGGCCATCGAATAGCCGAAGCATCCGTTCATCAATTCCTGACCGAGGTCGCGAAGTTTCTTCGCGAGCAGATTCATTGATGCATACGGCAGACGCCGTCCCGAAACGGGAATTCTTGGAATCCACAATTGAGTTCGGCCGCACCACTAGCGGCAAGCGATTGTGATCAACGGTGCATCGACAATCACAAGATTTGCCCGATTTCCGGTAAGACATGCCGCTCTCGTTACATCTTACATCTGGGTGCTGAAACTTGCCAAAGTGACTTTCGTTTGAAATAATTAAGAGATCCTTTGGGACATGGAAGCAGATTGGCGGCGGTGCTGAGGAAGGACGATTTTGATTTTAGACAGCTCAGATTGGGTTGAACGCCTCCAGGCGGGTGGGGAGCGGCAACAGCAAGCATTGGATGAGCTACGCAAGATCCTGATGCGAGGAATGTCGTATTCGCTGAAACGTCGGGGCGGTGGTGAGGCGTTTGCCGAAGACGTCGTGCAGCAGGCGTTGGTCAAAATATTGAAATCCCTGGATTCGTTTGAAGGACGAAGCCGATTTACGACTTGGGCGATGACCATCGCCACCCGGGTCGGCATCAGCGAACTGCGAAGACGACATTTTCAGGATGTGTCATTGGATCAGATCACTGGCGGTGAAAATTTGCAAATCGAATTGGCTCAGCGATGACTCGGACTCGCCAGCAAAACAGATCGAACGGGAAAAAATCATGATTCAATTGCAGCAGGCGATTGATCAAAATTTGACCGATAAACAACGCAAGGCTGTGCAGGCGCTGCTCGGCGGGATGCCTGTTGAAGAAATTGCCACGCGGATGAAATCCAACCGAAATGCGATCTACAAATTATTTCACGACGCGCGGCAAAAACTCCGAGCGGGTCTGGAAAACCAAGGCGTTACGGCCGCCGATGTCCAGGCAATCATAGGCGAGTAAAACCATGCCACTTTCATCAACACAAGTCGACACATTGATCCGCCTGGTTGTCTCCGCGCAGGAAGATTTGCTGGATTGCGACCGCTGCTTTGGAAAAGTTGCCGAGTTCGCCGAGTCGCAGCTTGCCAATCAACCCGTGTGCGAGGCGATGCGGGCGATCGAAACCCACATGAAGTGCTGCCCATGCTGTGCGGATGAATTCCAGGCGCTTTTGGACGGGTTGCGTGAACTGGAACAGGAACCACGAGACTCCAGCCAATAAACGCGGACAACAGGGCTCGATTGGGCGGGTGCCTGTCTGATTTTCGCTGCGATCGGTTAAAATCCTGGCTTAAAGGCGGGTAGTGTCTGAACACCAGTTTGTTTCGCCCAGATCTTGCAAAGAAGCTCGATTGACAGGTTTTGCGTAACGGAAGACAAAACACTACTTTGGAGAGGCTCGACCGCAGCCATTAAACACGGCTTTGAATACTGGTTGAAGCCGGTCGAAGGTCAATTTTTTTTAATAGGCATTAAACCATGTTTAAAATTTCCGCGTTGCTCCTGGTTGGGATGTTAATCGTCGCCGCCTACTCGTTGGTGAACTGGTCGAGTGAGGTCGCGGCGAACGTGCAAGAAAACAAGACTCAGTCTTCGGCAACCTCCAAGGATGAAACCCTCTACAAACGCCCATCCCAATCCGAGATCAGGGCAAAGCTGACCGCGTTGCAGTACCGCGTCACCCAGAAAGAAGGGACCGAACGTCCGTTCCAAAACGAATATTGGGACAACAAGAAAGCTGGAATTTACGTCGATATCGTTTCTGGCGAACCGCTGTTCAGTTCGATCGACAAGTTTAAATCCGGGACAGGATGGCCGTCTTTCGTTCGGCCGCTCGACAAGCAATACATCGTGGAACGTCCGGACAACACGTTGTTCATGCGGCGAACGGAAGTCCGCTCGAAGATTGCCGATTCCCATCTCGGGCACGTATTCAATGACGGTCCTGCACCGACGGGCCTAAGGTACTGCATGAACTCCGCCGCAATGCGGTTCATCCCCGTCGACCAACTGGAGCGGGAGGGTTACGGAGAATACTTGAGCCTGTTCGCCGACCGAAACGCGCGGTCGGATAGGAAATAAGGATCGCAGAAAGCACCGAGCCGGGTTTTGAGGCGTTAAATATTGCTACGCTGGCTTCGCGAATTCGGTGAATAGTCGATTCGAATCGTTAGTGGGCGAGTAGGAATTGAACAGCAGAGCAACGATTAGTTGCCAAGAGGTTTGGGACGCGCCGGCGTTGCTGGAACCGGCGGTTTCACTGGCCTGTTTCCCTCAAAGTCGTCAAAGAAACGCATGTTCTTGCCGACGCAATCGTAATCGCCCAGATCGTTACGCATGACCTCGGCCAACGTCATCAGTCGTTCGACGATCTCGGGATGCTGGTCCGAAACGTCGGTGGTTTCTCCAATGTCTGTTTTTAAATTCACCAAAAACGGCCGCTTAAAACCGACCCGATCGGTCGCCGCGATGTGCTGATTCCTTTCGAACGGTGCGGCACCAAGAGGTTCTTTGGGGCGAGGCAAGTGGAGCTTCCACATGCCTTGGCGTACGGCCTGAAGGTGCACTCGCAAATAGTAAAAATAGGCTTTGTCGACCGTCGCTTGTTCAAAATTCCCATGTAACAAATGCCGGATATCTTCGCCATCAATCACGCGATCGGCTGGTGGTTCCACCTTTGCCAACGCCGCAAACGTCGGTAACACATCCAGCGTACTGGCGATCAGATCGCAAGTCTGACCGGCTGGTACGCGGCCCGGTGCCCAGACGATCGCCGGCACGCGCACTCCCCCCTCAAACGTCGAGACTTTTCCACTGCGGAGTGGCGCGGCCGACCCGCCATGGTCGCCCGGCAAGTGACCGTCGGCGTGGTTTTTGTTTTTGATTAACCACGGTCCGTTGTCGCTGGTGAACAGAACGTAGGTGTTGTGCTCCAGCCCAAGTTCGGTAATCGCATCGAGAATCCGCCCGACGTTAAAGTCAATTTCTTCAATCACGTCGCCATAGAGTCCGCGTTCACTTCGATTTTTGAAGGCTGGCGATGCATCGAGCCGGGTGTGTGGCATGGAATGCGGAACGTAGACGAAAAATGGCTGATCTTGATGCTGCTCCATGAACTCGATCGCCTCGTCCGTGTATCGCTGGGTCAGCGTTGCCATGTCGGATTTCGGCTCAATTAAATCTGTATTGCGGTAAAGATTGGCGACTCGATCGTTGCTGGTGGGTGTTCCGAAGAAATAATCAAACCCTTGGTTTGTCGGAAACAGATCCGGAAAAAAATCCGTTTGTGAGTGCTTGGCCAGATCCCATTTGCCGAAACAGGCTGTCGCGTAGCCTTTGGTCTTCAGTAGCTCTGCGATCGTGATTTCGTCGCGATGCAAAATCGGATGGACCTGTTTGACATTGCCACGCTCGGCGACTCGCAGCGGGTAACAGCCGGTCATCAGCGCGGCGCGCGAAGGACCACAAATTGGTTGAGCGTAAAAGCTGGTAAACTTCATGCCCTGTTTTGCCATCGCGTCAAGCCTGGGAGTCCTGATGTCGGGCGATCCAAAACAACCGAGATCTGCGTATCCCTGGTCGTCCGTTAGAAGGATCACGAAATTCGGTGGCCGATCTCTGCGCTCGTTTGGCAAACCTGCGTCACTGGTCGCAAAAATCGCAAAAACGACGGACAATGAAATCAGCGCCGAGATACGTTTCGATTGTTTTGACATGGCTTTGCTGGTGTTAGATCGCGGTTTTTTATAAACTGGAGATTGAGAGAATCCAGTGGATTGGAATCAGCTGGATTGGGCAACAGCGTAGTCCAATCACTTGCATGTTTCCGGTCCCACCCTGCACACCCATCAATTGACGCCGTACAAAAATATAGCACAAGAAGACACGATGAAATTCAGCTACCCAGCGTTCGGAAGAATGAGGTTCCTGTTGATTTTGAGCCTGTTGCTGCTTACCTGCCCGGTTAGTGCAGACGACGGTGACCGCGGTACAGATCCGGTGCGACTGAAAAAAAATCTGCGGATGGCAGCCGTCGGTAATTCCCTGGCCGAACGGATGAATTTGTACGGAACGTTTGAAACTCTGCTGCACCTGCGTCACGCGGACAAGGAGCTGGTTTTTCGTAATTTTGGTTGGCCGGCGGACGAGGTCGCCAATCAACAGCGGCCCAGCAATTACACCACCATCGACGATCCGCTGGAAGTTTTCGCGCCGGAGATGTTTCTGTGCTTCTTTGGGTTCAACGAGTCTTTTGCAGGGCCGGAATCGACGGAGAAATTCATCGCAGATTACCGCGACTATCTCGCGAGAATGTCCGAACGGTTTTCGCGGGATGGCAACGCACCGACATTTGTCCTCGTCAGCCCAACGGCGTTTGAAGCCACAGGAAATCCGTTGCAGCCATCCGGCATCCAGGAAAACAAAAACCTGCGTGCTTACACCAAAGCGATCGCGAAGCTGGCAGCCGAAGAGGGTCATCGATTTGTCGATTTGTTCAGCGAAACCGAAAAATTATTTGCCGCCGAACCCGGGAATCAATACACGATCAACGGCGTTCACTTGAACGAGCTTGGCGATTCCGAGATCGCTCGTCTGTTGGATGCCCAGTTGTTTGAAAGCCCCCATCCGGCCAACCTGTCTGACCCTATCGAGCAGCTGCAATTCGAAACGTTGCGTAACTGGGTGAATGACAAATCCTGGTATCACCTGCAGGACTACCGGATGCTCAATGGCTGGTACGTTTACGGCGGCCGGCGAACCTGGGATACCGAGACTTTTCCGACCGAGTATCGGAAAATCCGCAACATCGTGGCAGTCCGAGATCGTTATATCTGGGACCTTGCCGCCGGACGCGAAGTGCCAGCCGAACCGGACGACTCGAAGACGGGCAAAGTGTTCGAACCGGCAACCATGTTCGGGTCTCGCGACGAAAACTTTCGCAAAATGCGTGAGCCGGCCGTACTGAAATACCCGTCTCCGGAAGAGTCGATCGAGATGATGACGGTACCTGACGGTTTCAAGGTGAAATTATTCGCTTCGGAACGCGAATTTCCCGAGCTTGCCAATCCCAACCAGATTGCATTCGACAATCAAGGCCGACTGTGGGTTTCCTGCATGGTGAACTACCCTCAGTGGCAACCTGGTTCGGCCAAACCGAGCGATCGCCTGTTGATCCTGGAAGACACCGATCGGGACGGAATGGCAGACAAGTGCACTCCGTTTTATGACAAATTGATTTGCCCGACCGGATTCGAATTCTGGAACGGCGGGGTGTTGGTCGTCGATGAGCCAAGAATTCTGTTCCTGAAAGACACCGATGGCGACGACCGAGCCGATTACGTGGAGCAGATAATCGACGGGATCGCGACCGACGATACTCATCACACGGTCGGCGCCTGGGAATTTTCACACGGCGGCCGTCTGCACATGCTGGAGGGAATCGCACTGTCGACGACGATGGAAACGCCCTGGGGTGCGTTTCGAAACAAAGGTACCGGAGGGGGATACATTTTTGATCCGCACGCGCTGAAATTCGAGCATTATCGAACTCCCGGGTATGGAAATCCGTGGTGCCTGGTGTTTGACCAGTGGGGCAACGGAATCGTCGGGGACGGAACCAATGCGAAACAGCACTGGGTCAGCCCGCTGTCAGGGCTGGAAGTTTCCACCCGGCGAACGATGAATCCCGTGTTTGACAACGAAGGCATGCGGCCAGCGGTCGGGAACGAGTTTCTGTTGTCACGTCATTTTCCGGACGATGTCCAGGGTCAGTTCATTTACGCGTGCGTGATTAATATGCATGGATTGCCGCGGTTCAATCTGCGGGATGAATCAACCGGTGCGGGATTCGAAGGTGAGCGCGTGGCAGACCTGCTCGATTCGACCGACATGATTTTTCGCCCAGTGGATCCCAAGATCGGTCCCGACGGGGCGTTGTGGTTTGGAGACTGGTGCAACGCCCTGATTGGTCACATGCAATATTCCCAACGCGATCCGAATCGTGATCATGAACACGGTCGAATTTATCGCCTGGTCTACGAAGGCAAAGACCTGCTGGAACCGATTAACCTGGTCGAAAAATCGGTTCCGGAATTACTGGATCTGCTCAAAATCTATGAATTGCGGACCCGCTACCGGGTTCGCCGAGAAATCCGGGACCGGGACAAGGCTCAGGTTTACGACGCCATCGCAGACTGGATCCAAGACGTCGATGATCCGTTACAACTTTGCGAGGCCATGTGGATCCAGGAGAGTTTCCGCGATCTCGACTCTCAATTGCTGGACAGAATTCTGGCATCGGAAGATTTCCATGCTCGGGCGGCTGCCGTCCACTCGATCACCAATGAGCGGGAGCGGCAAAGCGATTTTAAAGCGAGAATTGAACTGGCGATCGCCGATCCGCACCCCCGCGTTCGCCTGGAAGCGATTCGCGGAGCCAGTTTCCTGGAAACTCCGGATGCGACGGCCGTCGCGCTGCGGGCCGCGGACCAGCCGATGGATTATTGGATTGAATACACACTCGAACACACGCTGCATGCGTTGCAGCCCAATTGGGAATCGGCTGACCCAAACGTGTTGCTGGCCGGCTGCTCGGAAAACGCGAAGAACTATCTGGCCCGTCATATCAAGATGACCGGTCCCGGAGGTGAAGCGGTCAAGCCCCTCGAGATTGCGGAAGACGTCGACGCGCCGCAAGCCGATCGCTTGAACGCCGTTCGCGCGCTGGCCAGAATGCAGGCCGGCAACCATCGCAACGGTGCCGAAGTCTTCAAGCGAGTTTGCTCGGCGTGCCACTTGCTGGACAATGTCGGGAAGAAATTTGGACCGGATTTGTCGGACCTGGCGACCCGCATGAGCAAGGAAGAAATCGTGCGGTCGGTGCTGTTACCCAATGATACGATCGCCAAGGGGTACGAGACGATCTCGGTGATGACGATCGACGGTCAGTTTCACAACGGATTTGTGATCAACGAAACCGATGAAATGATTTCGCTCGGCGTCGCCGACGGCAAACAAGTCGACATTTTGCTGGATGATATTGAGGGACGGAAAGACATGAAATCCAGTTCGATGCCCGAGGGTTTGATCAAACAGATTGCCCCGATTGAATTTCTCGACCTGATCGCCTACCTCCAACGTCAGAAATCGGTTTCGGCCGAAGTCGGAGACGGTGGCTGGATTTTCGCCAGATCAACAAAAAAACCGGAATTGCGAAAGCACAACGGCTTTGATGAAATCTCGCGAGATGCCGGCCTCAAACTTGGCCCGACCATGACTTCGGCAGTCTGGAATGAAAATGCTCACTTGTTTTTGACCGACGCAAAATCGAGCGGGCTGGATTTTGTGTTCCATTCCGCGCACGACGCAACCGAGCCAGCCGTCGTGATTCGACTACCCCAAGTCTCGGAGGTTCGACACATTTGGCTGCAAAACCGGTTGAGTAAGCAGTTTCACGAGCGCGCAAGGGATTGACGGTCTGGACAAGTGTCGATGGCAAGGATTTTCAACCGGTGTGGGCCGCGGAAAAACCGCAAGCCGAATGGATGATTGATTTACCGGAGGGAACCCAAGCGAAGTTCTTACGAATCGGGCTCGATGGGGTCGGGACTTTCCATCTCAACCGGGCGGCGGTGTACGGTCGTTAATCGTCAAGGCGAGGCCAACTCCGACATCAGGATCAGGCGTAATGACAGTGATCCACGACCAGGTTATTGAGGATCCTGAACTCCGTGGCCATCGACACCAGCTCAGCCGATGTGGTGGCCTGGAATTTTTGCATCAACCGTGACCGGATTCGCTCGACGGCCCTCTGGGTGACGCCCAGCTCCTTGGCAATCAATTTATTGAGACGCCCACCGATGACCCGTTCCAGGACCTCGCGTTCGCGATCGGTGAGTTCCGATTCGATTCGCTGCAAATCGGCCAGTCGGCTGCGCAGCTCCTGTTCCACGAAATAGGATTCGGTCACGTCCTGCGCCAACCCGTGACTGACGGTCACTTGCCCCAACCCGTTTCTTCTGGCGTGTGTCTGGATCCGCAGGGCTCTCGGCGTTCCATCCTGGGCTTTGGCAACAATCAATGCATCCTGGCAGTCCGCTGCTGGCACCTCGCAATTGTTCGGTTCACTGGGCTGTGCACAGCTTCCGTGTCTCGCCTCAATCAGAGTCGAGAGCCTGGAACCAACCAGCTCTTCGGCGGCGTAACCCAAAACCTGTTCGACGGATGGACTGACATAGGTGAGCGTCAAATTCTGGTCAACCGCGAAAAAGAAATAGGGTTTTTGAAACGCACCCAGGTCCGGAGTCGCAAGGAGATCATTGTTCATTTTGAGTCGCCGATTGATAAGTCAATTTCTCGGAGCGGGAAAAGTAGCATCGAGCTGATTTGAATAGAGATAATTAAAAGCAGTATCCGGAACAGGTGCCAGTTCTCCGGACAAGGGGATTCACCGATCCGTCAGCGGCCGGTTTCTCCATCGTTGTTCGCTACGTGCCTTGAGTCTCGTCATGGCCTCGCCTCGGTGCTGCCGATGCCAGTAGAAACGTCGAGCAAGTTGATCTGACAAGAAGTGACAACCGCTTTCTGGGTCTGCTGCTCACGGCGGGATTCGAGTGTCTCACAGATCATGAACTCGCATCCAGCACGAAAAAAACCTCCATCACGCCGGCAGTAAGTCAGCTTGGAGATGATGCCGAAGGTCTCGTTTGGGCTGGAGACAAATTCAAGCAACACAAAATTGCTTCGCACGGACCTTGAGACAGCCAAGCCTGCTCCGGTCAGAGAGACATCACGGGTGATGCCTTTACAGCGTGTGCCGAGAGGTTCCAATTCGTCATTCAAGGGCGTAACCCAGATTGGCATCGTGACCTCAAGCCGTTCACGGCCCCGGCGTTCCACATGATTTGTCGTGCGACCGGGTTGTTGACATGTTGCCCTGATCCCGTCCACAAATTTTTGGACTCGTTGACTGGTTTGATTCAAGAGCCTTGAGATTTGCAATTGTTTTTCCATGTTGATTGCATCCGGTCTGTGGTTGAAAGAAAAAGGCTCACCGCCTGCCGATTAACATTACGCCCCAGATCGCGAGGAAATCGCGTGATTGCGCGAAAGTTGGTAAAATTTGCGTGCCGTGAAATCGTCGTGACAGGATGCCAATGGAATATTTTTCTCGTTTTGAAACCATTTTTGGGGCAAGGTTTTCGCGACTGGTTCGAGGCAGTTGAGGCGGCTTGAACGCGGCGATGGCAGACTTCAGGAATTGATCAGCGAAGCGAGTTGCAACCCTCCCAATTCGAAGGGACAGATAACGTGATCCGCACCGACTTTTGACATCCGCAGTGCGAATTCGCCAGTTTGGGCGCAGCAATAAACCTTAACACCCGTTCCCAGTCCCTTGCAGGAAATCGTAATCATCAGATTATTCACATCGGATTGCAGTGCGGCGACGACAATTCCGGCTTGCAGGATATTGGCATCAAGTAGGGCGGTCTCATCCGTCGGATTACATTCGACGATCGGGAGTTTGGGGTAACGTTGCCTGACCCAGCGGATTTCGTCCCCGGTATCGGTAATCAGGACCACCGGTTTCTGCTGTCGGACCAGTTGCTCGACCAACGTGCGGGCAACCAGTCCATCTCCGCAAACGATGGTGTGATCCTTCAGTCGGGAAATCATTTTTGCTTCCTTTCGTTTGCGAAATGAGTCAGTCAAATCTCCTTTGACCACCAGACTCGTAATTCCGGCGGTACAAATTGCCATCCCAAACATCGAGACAACAATTAGTAGCGAGGTAAACATCCTGCCAGCATGACTCAATTCGTGCGTTTCGCCGTAGCCCACGGTCGAAAGCGTGATCAGGGTCATGTAGACGCCATCGAACAGTGGCCAACCCTCAAGAAACATGAATCCAAACGTGCCGAAGCTGAGCAGGCCGATCCACAGGATCGTGATCTTGATTAATCGCCCAACTTGCATTTTCGATCGAATTCCGTTGTTCAAATGCCAAATATTTCGTTGGCCGCAGCAAATCCATCGCGGCATTCCGATTCCAATTCGGAAACCTGCGCCAGGGAAACCCCGGCTTGATCGAGGCCAAGCAGAAACGAATCAAGGTGATCCGGGTTGCAGGATTCAAAGCCAAGATTCCAGTTTCTGGCCAGTCCGCCTCCGAGGATTACCGATTGCGACAGCGGATCCTCAACCTGCAGTGGGACCGCGTGGTGATTGGCAATGGCCTGGTTGATCGGCGCTGGCAATCCGCAGCCGACGCCAAACCGTTGACCGACGTCCGCATGGTCGATCCCATAAGCGGCCTGCTCGACTTCCGTCGGGTTGGCCGGATCGTGATTTTCGTCCAGCAGCAAATATTGATCAGATAATACGTCCAGAAAAATCAACTGACCGATTTCCTGCATGATTCCGACCAGGAAAGCTTCATCGGGATGGGCGTCGCCAAAAGTTCTGGCAAACGTCCGACTGGCAACGGCAGTTCCAACTGACTGCTGAAAGACCTTTTGTCGGAATGCCGCTGTGACGGCATCGCCACTGGAAAACACCTGCCCCGTCGCGATCGCAACCGCAACTTTGGACACGGTCTGGAATCCAAGAATGACGACCGCATGTCCGATGGTTTGGACCGGACGGGGAGTTCCATACAGCGGACTGTTAGACAGCGAAAGTACTTTGGCGGCGATTGACGGATCGCATTCAATCAGCTGGATAATCTCGTTGATATTGACATTTTCCTGTTTGCACACTTCCAGCAAACGGGTCGCCGATTTCGGAAATGGGCGCAATTCGTTTGCGTCTTCGACGTGCTGAATGATCCGCTGACGGCAAGTAAGACTGGAGGTTTCCTGCACGATCCTGCTTTCGGCGCTGCTTTGACCAATGACAATGGATTGATCAAACCATTGACAATCCGTCCGTTGGAGTGATCGAAGCAACGCGAAATGGCTTGTCCAGGAAAACGCAAATTCCCCCCACGACGAACATCAACCGGCCGCGCGTCCATTACGACGCTTACGACCGGTACGATTTTATCGGAGAGTCGATTCGACGTCAGGCGACTTTCAACTTGCTGGGCTCAAACGAGACCAGCACCCCCGTCCCTGTGCCGTCACCGCGAAATCGGATCAGCTCATTTTCCATCCGCTGATTGAGGCACTTGATGGCATCATGGAGCCGGCGTTTGGGGCAGATATTGTCTGCCGGAGGTAGTGGATCAGAAATCCGAGATGGCCATCCGAGTTGCTCAAATTGCTGCAAAACGATGAATTGGACCGTCGCAGGCCATTTGAATTTCTTCACCAAGACATCGCCAAGTCGCAATTCTCTCCGGTTGCTGTCCCAGGTTGGGCGGAGCGGGGGCTCTGAGTTTGCTGGAGCCTGCGAGTACTCCTCCGCACCGACTGCAGCACAGCCACCCGAGAAAATCCCAATTTGACGCCGCCCGGCATCCGTAATGATGAAGCAACTGCGGTCGGAAAACGAGTAGGTCGCTTCCTCTTGAAACAACCGCTCACTGAGTTTCGGCAGCGAAATCTCGCGTTGATGCTCGACCCACCCATGGGCAACCATTTGCCGGAGGCTCATCCTCGAGATGCCCAGTTGCTTGAAGTCCGAGATTTCGATGGCGAACTCCCAGATGTCCACATCGCCATGGATGGCACACTGAAAAGCACCCTCCAGTTTTTCCAACGCCGCCAACATTTGGTAGGCATTCGGAGTCGGTTTTAAATTGAATTCTCGACCCATACTTTGGGTTTTTAAATGGTCTGACTGCAACTGCAGTGTTGACCGCGCATCAGCGAACGCTCTTTCAGCCATGATTGAACTCCGTCTCAAAAGTACAATGCGTCGACAAGAATCGAAAAGTTGCGAACGGCTGGTTCCGAGCAGCCACTCACTCGAATGGACGATCCAATCTGTCCATCACGCGTCTTGTTTTAATCCACAGGCATCCGTTCACCGATCCCAATTTGTTTCGGATTCCCGAAATCTGTTTCGGCCAGGTACCAGAATTCACGGTCGTCCGCAGCAGATGTGTACGATTTGGCTATTTAGGATAAATTTGTTGGTCTGCGCCAGATCGCTGGTCTCCATCTTTTCTTGATTGAAAGACTCGCGCACGATGGATCAACGTGACAGATTCGATTTCTCTCACCGCCTGTTGCGACTTGGGGATCGCAACCGATCGGCCAGAAAGCAACCGGCATTGACGCAGAGATCGGCGATGTCAAATGCCGATCACCGATTCGCAGCATCGGTTTGTGAGAAGATCATGCTGCGCGATCAAACTGGATCAGCGGCGTTGGCGATGTACGTTGCCAGGTAGTCTTTGATCGAGGTACTAACATGTTCCGTTCTGACATGTTCAGTCCCGACATGTTCCGTCGCGCCGGAAGGGCTTGGATCTTCACCCAAATCTTCAAAAATACCGGAAAAAGACGGTCCTAATGGGGTCATAGATTTTACACCTTCGGCATCGCAAGCCACGAGTACCTGGTGTCGGTCAACGGCAACGAGGTGTAATTGGGTTTTGGGTCCGATTCGCAGCGTTGCCCGGATTTCCATACCGGGCTGTTCACGATTGGCCAAAGAAACCGGGCGTTGTTTCTTCAGCCAACGACGCCCGGCAACCACAAACCCAACGGCCAGCACCATGACCAAAGCGCAATTGATGGCCAGTTTGGCGACCAAACTCTGGAAAGACTTGGTTGTATTCTGTTCGCCAAGAGGTTCTCCGCTGGCGCGTAGCCGAACCGTGTTCAGAGACGAATCTTGATCGAGGACATCGCTGGAGGGATCGCTGTGTTCTTCGGTCGGTAGTTGGGCTGCTTCGTCCCAACGCTGTTGAGGATGGATTGGAATTTTCTGAACGGAAACGTCCCGGATTTCATGACGCATCGGCAAATAACTGGCTTGCACGACCTCCGCGGACCGTTGTTCCAGAGGTTGTTCATGTTGCGAATCTGCGACCTGACCGGGATTCGGATCAGGTGAAACCGGGTTGAAAACCGGAATTGCTTCGAATCGACCGCGCAACGGGTTTTGGGTTGCTTGTCCGTGCAGAGGAACGACCGCCGTGCAGGTGATAACGCAAAATAACATTGCGGCGATCCAACCGGGCTTCGCAAATTGTCCTGCTGGCCATCCGCACGTCGTGTGCGGGCGCGGTTCATGGATTCTATTGTTCATCAATTCCATCCTGGATTTCGATGTTGCAGCCGGCCAAATTCCTACCGTCGATTGGGGCTTCAAGGGGGCCGGGGAAGTTTACCCCGCCTCGCGTTGTTTGAAGTTCTGATAGATTTCTGTGACGCGGATCGCGAAACAGTCATTGACGACGACGACTTCCCCTTTGGCCAGCGGAACACCTTGCGCGACCAGTTCGACGGGGCTATCAATCTGTCGGTCCATTTCCAAAACCGATCCGGGGCCGATGGAAAGCAGTTTTTGAATGGGGACCTCCATCCGGCCAAGTTCAGCAGACACGACGATCTTGATATCCTGCAATCGATCGATCTCTGACGTCGTTGGTCCCGTGTGGGTCGCGCTGAATTCCTGGAATTCCGGTGTTTGCACATCCACGCCGGATTGATCCGGCGAATTGGATTCGTCGTTGACGCTATCGGCACCGTCTGAATTATCTACAGAAGATTCCGGTTCGTTGATGTCAGTTTCGTTTGTCATAATTTCGATTGGCTATCAATGGAGCGATTCCACTCTCAGGCATTGTTGATTTCCGACACGACCCGGCCAGGCTTCGAACAACGGCTGATCGTTGACGGAAAGGAGAATTGGCGAGTTCACGGTCTGGTTGAGCGCCACGATATCACCCGCGGACATCGACATCAGCTGACTCATATTCAACAGGGCGGTTCCCAATTGAGCTGAAACGGTGACTTCTAATCCAGCAATATTCTCGATCGGAATCTTTGGTAGACCGGTGTTGGGGGCTGCTACCTCCAGTTTGACATCCAGCAGTTGGGCCAGAGATTCCTTGGGGAGCAGCCACTGGATTGTGGTCTTTCCCGCTGCAGCGATGATCGTAATACCCGCCAGAATGACTTCCTGTTCGGGTTCGAACATCCTGTTTCGACCGGGGTTCACATCCATCGAATCGGTGCCAATGGAAAGCGGTTCTTTGTGGGGCCAGGATTCAGCCAACGTGGCGGCAACGGTTTCAAAAACCAACTGGGACAGCGACAATTCCACTGTAGTCAGCGTCCGGTCCAGAATTTTCTCCGCCGGATCTCCCCCCAAAACCTGCATTAGCAGGCGTAGCAGATCCTGCCGGTTGGCAATCAGCAATCCAGGCACATTCGTCGTGTCCACGCGAATCGGCATGCCAACGCAGACATCCGCCCACCGTTTCTGCTCGTCGCGAAACGTCCGCGAAGTTGCCGGAGTAATTTGAATCTCAATTCTGGCGGGAGAAAAATCTCTCCAGCGATCGACAAAAGACTCGGCGAACTTGCTCAACCATGGCTGGTAGGCCTTGGTCAACGAACGAGGAACCGAGCCAGCCGAGGCAAAGTCGTAAACCGGATAGTCGGCGTTGGTCATTGGACGTGTAATCCACGAAACAGGATATCCGTAATTCGCTCGATTCCATCGTCGAACAGTATTTCATTGAAATAGTCGTGCATCACACGGCGAATGCGATTTTGGCCGAACTGCCCCTTCAAATCGTCGGTTTTAACTTCGGCAAAATGTGAATTGATGCGGTTGAGGAGCACGGCTTTGCGGGCATTGATCTTTTTTTCAATTTCCAATTTCTGGGATTTAGGAACTTCCAATGAAAAATTCAATTTCAGATAGCGGCTGAACTGCTGCTCGCTGAGATTGACGATGACTTCCTCAAAATTGATGTAGTCTGATTCTTCCTCCGGATCCACCGCCAACGCCTCGGGCGTGGGGTTGTCGGCACCCGGTTGGTTTAGTTGCGCAATCACAATCGGCGCGGCAAAACCGCCGCCAATCGAAATGATTGCGACCACCAACCAGATGACGATTTTCATCAACGAGCCACCTGATTTTCCGGCTTGCTCACTGTTTTGTTCATCCGCGCTCATGATGCTTCCCGAACCGATAGAAATTCTCTTCCCGTTCACGACACCGATCGCGTGTCCTGATCGCCAACGATCCGTATCGAGACCGGCTTGCATATTGGTTATCGGTGTTTTCGCCAGAACCTTGACCTAATCCGCAAAATTTATCAGCGAATATTCTCAGGCCGTTATCCGCGCGGAAAACATTTCCCGGTGAGGAAATTCTTTCTCGCAAAAATGCCGGTTTCGCACGAACTGCTTGCGCTTTCGACACAACCCGATTCTCGACCTTTTCCGAAGTTTTCGGGCTGGAGCGATGATCGCTTTACATTCTCCGACGTGTGGCGCGCCGATTGCATCACCGCGCTGGTTCGTTGCGTTGACACGTGTGCTATCTCATTCGTGTTTCCCAATCGAACGAATTGATTGCCATTGGCCGATTGCCTTACCTCGCAATTCGGGCGGCTTCATCGAGCAGCAAAATCACACGGAATCGGAATCCATTTATGTTTCGCGGACTCTACAGTGGTGCCTCGGTGCTGGACAATCTTTCACGCCAGCATCAAATCACTGCCTCCAACCTGGCACACCTGAATTCGGCGGGCCACCGACGCGCTTTGTTTTCCGTCGCGGAACGATCCGTCGCGGATGTACCGGGATCGAACATGCCAGGCCCGGCGCTCTCCCCGGGGATCGACTTCAAGACGTCCGGGCGACTGGAAATGACTCAGCGTCCACTCGATTTATCGATCCAGGGAGAAGGTTTTTTTAAGTTTCAGGGAGAGCAGGAGTCCATCTATTCACGTAACGGCGTGCTGTTTCGAAATCCTGAGGGCCAGTTGCAGAACGCGGATGGCCTGCCATTGCTTGGTGAAAACGGACCGCTGGTGGTTCCTCCCGATATTCCTGACGCCCAAATCGCGATTGGCAGCGATGGGACGATCAACGTGGCGGGAGATAGCATCGGCAAGGTTGAGATTGTCAAATTCAATGATAATCGTCTGCTCGCGTCTGATTCCCAAATCAGTTTCAAAATTGGCAATGCGGTTGCGGTCGAAGCCGACGAAAGTTCGATTGTTCAGGGCTCGAGAGAATTGTCCAACGCCCAACCAGTAACGGAATTGATTAACTTGATCATCAGCTCACGACACTTCGAAAATGCGCAACGCGCCATCAAAACCATCTCAGAAACGATCCAGCAAAGTGTTCGCGAATAAACCAACGCACGGGAACCAGGGCCTCGATGGCTGCGGCGAGTGAACTCGCGACCCGCCCACGCTGTGTACTGGGTGAACCTTCAAGTCGGTTTTTGAAGGCAGTTCACCGGATCATGAAAACCACCTCGAAAAGGAATTCGAATCATGCTGAAAGCTTTCTTTGCCAGTGCAACAGGGATGCGAGCCCAAGAGTTGTTGATTGACAACACGGCCAACAATCTCGCAAACGTCAACACCACGGCGTTCAAGAAAAGCCACATGGAGTTTGCGGATCTGATTTACGATGTCTCCAAGGTCCCCGGTGCTGCCACCGGCGCAAATCAGAGTTCACCCATCGGTTTGCAAATCGGAAACGGCGTCCGCGCCGCTGGCACGACCAATGTGTTTACGCAAGGTCCGTTGACGGAAACCAAAGCGCCGACCCACATGGCAATTGAAGGCGAGGGATTTTTTAGGGTTCTCTTGCAAAACGGAAATCCCGCTTACACGCGGGACGGTTCCTTCTCGCTCAATTCGGAAGGTCAGTTCACAAACAGCGATGGACACTTTCTCGATCCCGCCATCAGTATTCCGCCCGAGGCCGAAGAGGTCATCATCAGTCCCAGTGGCGAGGTGCAGTTTTTATCCAATGGGCAATCAAATACGGTCGGCGTGATCAATCTGTTCCGGTTTGCCAATCCGGCGGGACTGCTCCAACTGGGCGGTAATCTCTATCAGCAGACGGTCGCCTCCGGCGATGAAATTCAATTCACTCCGGGCGAAGATGGCTACGGCAAAATCCGGCAGCGGTTTCTGGAAGGTTCCAATGTTGAGGTGGTTTCGGAGCTGGTGTCCCTGATCACGGCCCAGCGCGCCTATGAAATCAACTCCCGCGCGATTCGGGCAGGGGATGAAATGCTCTCAACCACCAGCCAGATCATTCGATAACCAGGTCATTGACAATGAAACATAAAATCAAGATTCCCGGCAGTTTGCTGGTCGCGAGCCTGCTCTCGCTATTCGTGCTGCCTCACATCGGCACGGCCCAAATTCCAGTGGACTCCCGGGTTATCGTTCATTTGAACAAGCCATTGGTGGAGAGCCCCGTCGACGTCGTCACCGTCGGCGACGTGGCAAAAGTAATCGGCGGTCCGGCCAGCTTGCGCGAACGTATCCAGAAACTGGATTTGGATGCTTTCGAAAACGGAAACAGCGAACTTGATATTTCGCTGGAGCAAATCCGTTACCGGTTACTGCTGGCCCGCATTGAACAGCATCGCTTTGAAGTCGTCGGCATCCAACGAACTCATGTTCAACAGATTTCACTCGTCGATCATCGGCGGCGGATCGAACAGCTACTGACCACCGAGTTGGCGATTCAGTTTGGACTGCCCGCTGAAACAGTTCAGATTTCGTTGGACGCCAGGGAATTCGAGTCACTCCTGGACGAAGAGATTGATCTCAGCACCAGTCATCTCGCGATCGCGTTTGGTACCGAGTTACCCGTTGGCGAACGAAGATTGGAAGTTCGTTTCGTCGACGCGGCCGGCAATCAGTTGACCAAAACGATGGCTTTGACGACGGCCGTGATGCGAGACCTCGTGATTGCCCAGGAGAACATCTCCCGTGGCGAAATTATCGACGCCAGTCGCGTCACTCGAGTTCGTCGCCCGATTACCGACAGAGCAACCCGATTCGCTTCCTATGAACAGGTCGTGGGCAAGTCGGCACAGCAGGATATTCAGCAGTTCGACGTTGTAAGATCGCAATATGTCAGCGCGATCGAAGCCGAGGAAGCACCGCTGGTGAAACGAAATCAACTAGTTACCGCCGTATTGCGTCGCGGCAATCTGACGATTCACCTTAACAACGTCCGAACCTCGGATGACGGCAGGTTCGGCGACACCATTGAGGTGGTCAACCCGATTACCCGCAAACGAATACTGGCCCAAGTCATCAGCTCGGATACTGTCGAGATTCGATAGTGCTTCGATGACCAGACCAGTGCTCCCATGAGTTGGAAGGAAACATCATGAAGGCAAAAGTTCAATTATCAGGGATGATGTTGCTGATAGCAGGATTCCTGCTCTTGGTTGGCGATTTCGCAACCGCCCAAAACCCCAACCCGATGTTCAGCCGCCGCGATCATCGGATGACCAATCCCTATTCGGATGTGGTCGCCCTGCGTCCAGGGGATCTGTTGGTGGTCCTGATCAACGAACAATCCGACGTCGAAAACCGCGATTTGCGGAGACTCAACAAGCAGGGAAATTCCAGTCTCTCCGCCAGCTTCAATTACGGGCTGACCGGTGGCGTGGGGGGATCCGTCGGCGGTGCCTCGTTTGATGAAGCGACCGATGCCGAAAGACGGTTTGATGGTCAGTCCCGATTCGAAAGCGAACGCGGATACAAGGACCGTTTCACCGTAACCGTCGTGGACATCCTGCCCAATGGTAACCTGTTGCTGAGCGGAAGTCGTCGCGTGATCATCGAGGGCGATGAAAGGACACTCGTGTTGACAGGCACGGTCCGCAAATTTGATATCTCGCCGCGAAACACGGTGCTCTCGCAAAATGTAGCGGATCTGAAAATTGGTTACGAATCCAAGAGCGATGGGTCGTCTGAAAACAGCTTCATTAACCAGGGCTGGTTAGCGAGAAGGATCAACCGCTGGTGGCCGAATTAAGGATCAAGTGAAGAATAACGTCGCGTATTGCGTTGCCAATCATCGTAGTTGGCTAAATGCCTCAACTCGCCAATCGCAGCAACGTCGGCCAACACGGCAGTTTAATTTTGGCAGGAAGATCGGAAGCAAGAAAAATGGACTTGATCTTCCTGCCCCACATTTTCCTGCCACCCAATAATCCGAAAAACAGTTTCCCGACATGGCCCCAGCGGTTCACCCATCAAGAAAAGAAAATGCCCAACGAAACACGGTCCGAATGGATGGCTGAGACGATCGCGCTGCTTGCCACTGGATCACCTGATCGAACGTCCGTCCCGGTCGTCGACTGTCTTTATTGCGGCAAACGTGCGTTGAGCAGTTGGCCGGATCGACACGGAATTCTGCAAAACGAGAACGATGGCAGCCGCCGAACTCGCAATCCCAGCGATCGCATCAACGCAAGAAGTCAATTAACCCGGTCGAAGTGATTTCGGCCGTGATGGCATAAGTGTATTGCAGCAGATTTTGATCATTCTGCAACCGCAACACCGCATCCGGAATATTGGTCGCCTGAAGATCATTCAGTTGGATCTCGGTATCCAGTGCCAAGTCCTGATTCCGATATTCCAGTTGCTGAAGCGTTTGCAGCGAGGCCGATTGTTCGCCGACGACCGAAAGAACGTGGTCGGACAGTCGGGACAATTCCCCCAAGCGAACGTCCAGTGCGGCGTTCAGCTCCTTGGACGGCAAATCACGCGTGTTGCGAAGATCCTGAGACAGTTCATACAGCACCTGAAACGCGTTGGATGTTCCGGGAAATTCGAGATAATCATCTCCAGCGGACTGAATCTCACGGCTGTCAATTCGCGTGAAACGGCCCGAAGTGGAATCGACGATCGTTTGACTATCCGAAAAATCAATGGCGGTTGTCGTCAGTCCGCCATCCACACTCATGCTGCCGTTGCCAACGATGTCGACGGTCCCGTTGAAGCCTGCCGTCAGGTTGCTGAGGTCCACGATGACTTTTTCGCCATTTCCACCGATCACCTCAAGGTTGGTGTCAGTCGCAGCGAACGTGATGGGGCTGCCTCCATTGAGGGAGATCGTTCCCGACGCGCCGGTTCCGCTAGTATCGTTGATGTTCAGCGTGTGAACGCCGGCCTGGCCGATCACGTTGTCGTTACCGGGTGCATTGGTGCCGGAGACGACGCCAGAGCCGCCCAGGTACGTCGTTGACGTATTGCGAACCTGCAGCGTCGCTCGGCCGATCAGATTGTCGGTTCCGGCCGCCACCGCTGCACCGGATTTACCCCGTAACACCGTCGCTTCGCGTTCCGAGGAACCAAAAATCTGGTTGCCGGCATACAGCGTATCGACCGCCGCCGATTCCCCGATGAACGAGCGGCTGGCGAATTCTGCGCCCCGGTATTCGACGCTGAGCGTTCCTCCGTCCACCTCGGGATTTCCAAATTCAAACGGCACCGCATTGGACCGGGCGCCCCCGTACAGGTACGCCCCGGCAGATTTGGTTTTTGCGATATTCTGCATGCTCGTCAACAACCCGTCGACTTCGATCGCCAACGCTTCACGTTCCCCCGCAGAGAGGGCCTGGATCCCCGTTTGCGCGATCAGCTTGCCGCGCACGAGCAGTTTGTTGACTTCCGTCAGTTGCGATACACTCGCATTTAATTTGGTGTTGGCGACCAGGATCGAGCCATTGTCAGTTTTGAGTTCCTGAAGCCTTGCTGCCAGTGAATTGACTTGCCGAAACGCAATCGGATCATCGGACGGCCGGTGCAGCCGCAGTCCCGAGGAGATCTGCTTCTGGTAGTTCTGAATGCTGGCATTGTATTTCGCTGCGTAATCAATGGCTTGCTGACTCATTGAGAACGACGTGGTTCGAAAATTCATTTTCGTTTTGATTACCTGATGATTTGATAGAGTTCGTCCATCATGGTTTCCATGGTGCGGATGACCTGAACGGACGCTTCGTAGGCTTTTTGAAATTTGGCAAGATTGAGCATTTCTTCGTTTAAATCAACGCCCGAAATGGCATCCTTTTGCTGGGCGTAATTCGACTTCAGACTGGAAACGCTTTGCTGCAGACTCTGCGATGTCTGCACCTGAAATCCAATTTCCGAGACGACTTCGCCGAGAAAATCGTCGAGCGACAGTCGTTCGTCACCCATCACCAATTTGTCCCGTAGACCGACCATTTCCGCCAGGTTGGCCGTATCGCCGTTTTCTCCGGTGCGGGACGTTGCCAGCTGGTTTGGGTCTTCGATCAGATGGGTCTCGACAGCGATGTCGCTGGCACCGTTACCTCGAAAAAAGCTGTTCAATCCGAGGGCAGCCAGGATTCCGGAAGTATCCGAGTCGGCGACCAATTGAGTTTCAAACGAATCTCCCGCGTTAACATCGCCGGCGCGAAAACTCAGCTTGACTCCGTCGGCGACCGTCAACTCTGAGCCGGCCTCATAATTCTCGCCGATCTCCAGAACCCCCACCAATTCGTTGGCTTGATTAAATACCTGAGCCTGCAGTCCGGGTGTCACACCGATCGTGCCTGGCCCGGCAATCTCGACTCGCCATTGCTGGTTCTGGTCGCCCTCGTATTGGCCGGACAAACGTGCGACGCTGTTCCCGGTGAATGAGGAAAGATCCGGCGTCGTCTCCAGGTTGCCCGAAAAATCAAACCGATACCCGGGACTGGCTGATACCGAAAGTTCATTGGTCTGGTTGCTGGCCGTCCCCCTCAAGCCGGGAAGATTGGAAATCCGGTCAGCGACATCCTGCAGGGTGTCGGTGGCCGGGTCAACCGCAACGGAATACGTTCGACGCTCATTGTTGGCATCGGTGACCGAGAAAAACAACTCACCCGCTTCCACCGGAAATGCCGTTTCGGCGGAATCCAATGGAACGTCAATGCTGGCGACCGACCGCGAGCCCTTGAGAATGGTAAACGGCCCTTCGGTGCCGACTCCCTTGGCATGAACCTCATCGACATTCTGAATCACGCCGGAAGCGAACTCGTTCAAATTGTTCTGGAAATAATCGATGGTTTCATTGTGAACGTGCTGCAGCGCGTTGAGCCGGCCGCTTTGAAATTCGATCGCGCGGTCGGAATCTTCCAGTCGAAACTGGAGATTGCCGCTATCATCGAGATGGGATTCGAACTGAATCGGGGAAAGCCCGATGCTGATCGATTGACCGCTGATTGTCAGGCCAAATCCTGATTGCACATGTTCGTTTCGCCGGATGTCAATTTTCTCGGCAATCCGATTCACCAATTGATCACGACGATCCAGCAGATCGTTCGGCGTCCCGTTCGCACTGGCGACACTGATCTCGGCTTGAAGATCAACCAGTTCACGAATCTGCCGGTTGAGTTCGTCCACTTCCAGCTCAACCTGTTTGTGGACGTTGGATTTGACTTCGGAAAGCTTGTTGGAGACCGTTTGAATCTGGTTGGCCAGTTCAACGCCCTTCCGCACCACAGAATTTCTTTGCACAATTTCTGTCGGGTTGGCAGACAGCGAGGATAACTGATCGAAAAAACCGTTCAGCGAATCCTGGAGGGAGCCGGGCCCGGGCAGGAACAGGCTCTCGATCTGTCCTTCGACGGACAACCGTTGATCGATATTTTGCAAATCCGAAATGGCGACGGTGTAGGAATTTTCAACGATTTGACTGCGCATGCGGTCCACGGTGCGGATGTCGACACCCGAACCGAGATACTGCCGTTGAAAACGAGTAGGCATCCGCGTTTCAAAACTGACACGCTGACGATGGTAGCCTTCGGTATTGGCATTGGCGAGGTTCTGCGCAACCGTCGAGATCGCGAACTGACTGGCGCGTAGGCCTGATAAACCCGTTTCAAAATTCATGGAAATCTAACATTCTGTGCCGAGAATGCCGGCCTTTAAGTGAGGAACGGCGCCGGAAGCCGAATAGCGGCTGCCGTTGTTTTCCTGGCCGGAGATCCCGTTCAGGAATCGCTCGTAATAATTCATCGTGTAGGCCAAAACGGTCTGAGTCCCGGCGTTAATCGACTGGATCTGGATCAGTTTTCGATTCAACTCGTCACGGACTTGCATTAGCTCAAGCCGCTGTTTCGGAGGCAAACGGCGAATGAACTGCCGCAGCGATGGTGTCTTGCCATGACCATCGGCGTGTTGGCGTAACAGCTGCTTCAGCTGATTTCGTTCGTCCGCCAGTTTCGAAAACGGCTGCCCCTGCTGTTTGGCCAACTTTTCGAGTTGCGCTGGCAGCCCCTCAACCGGGGATGGCGGTTCCACCGGATTAACGCTGGCATCCGGGGATCCAGTAAATTCTGTGGATAGTTGTTCGCGGATTTGCTCACTGCAATGAATCAGGAAATCCAGATACTGGGATTCCAGCTGCAGGTGACGGCAAAGAAACTGAAAATCTGAATCCGTGATCGTCATAGCGTCCGTCATAGTTTTTTACACATTCCGTTAAATACCTGTGTGGTCGAGCATATCTCCCGGAGCTTGTCCCGCTTCGGTCAACATTCCAGTTTCCCAGCCGGCAGCGGCAACCAAATCCCCTACAGCCGTCAGGTTTTAACACGCACGCGGTTCGGATTCGGCAAAGGAGACTAGCGTCCGATTGGCAAATCGCTACTGCGCTGGCTCATCGGTGGCGACGGCTTCGTCGGCCAATTGCTGTTGGGCTGCGTAACGGTTGACGTTCTTTTCAACGAGGTCAGCAATCCCGAGATGTCGTTCCTTGGCAAGGCTTTGCCCCATCAACATGTCGAACATTCCGCCGTAAGTATCACTCCCCTCGGAGCCGAACAGGCCACCAGAGGATTGATCGAGCGTGTTTCTCATTTCTTTTAGCATCAACGAAAGGAAGACAGATTCAAAGTCTTCCGCGACCTTGCCAAGGCCCCGTTTGTCCAAGTCGCCGAATTTGGACTCACTCGCCGAACCTGCTGAAGCAGCATTCAGTTCGGACTCCAGACGGGTTGGAATATCCACGGTGGTAGTCAAGGAGTTCAGGTTGATCATGGTTCGTGTTCCCGCTGGCTGGAATGTCCTATTGCACTATCAGTTCTGCCTGGAGTGAGCCCGATGCCTTCAGACTGTGCAGGATTGAGATCAGATCCTGCGGCGTAACGCCCAGCGTATTTAACGCCGTGGCCAGATCACCGACCGTCGGTTGTTCATTTAATACGTTGTAGCGGCTGTCGATTTCGCGGGCGCTCAACTGGGTCCGGGGAACGACCACCGTTTCTCCGTCCGAAAATGAATTGGGTTGCGAGACGATCGGAGTTTCATTGGTGGTAATCACCAGATTGGAATTGGCAAACATCACTTTCGAGATCCGCACTTTGTGCCCGACCACGATCGTGCCCGTTTTTTGATTGACGATCACACGAGCCGGAATGTCGGGTCGGATATCCAACCCGTTGACCATGACAACAAATCCCAACTTGTCACTCAGGAATTGCCTGGGATACGCAACGTCCACGGTGCCTGCATTTCGGGCGATCGCCGCGCCCGGTACCAGCAGGTTGATCCGGGATGCGATTCTAGCGGCGGTGGCGTAGTCTTTGTTTCGTAACAGCAGTTGAAAACCGGACCCCGGAAAAGCATCTTGCTGGCAGATTTCGATCTCCAACTGGGCCTGGACGGATCCAATGGTCACATGATTCTTGGATATACTCGCTGCATCGCCTGTCGCGGAGAATCCGCCCATCGTGATCGGTCCCTGGGCCAACGCATAAACTTGCCCATCGATTCCCGTGAGTTCGGTCAACATCAGGTTGCCGTTGTACAGGCTGGTTGCGTTATCAAACGCGGCAACCCGAACATCGAATTTTTCGCCCGACCGAAGGAAGGGCTCAATCTCCGCCGACAAAGTGACCACGGAGAGGTTTCGGCTCTCCAATTTCTGCGTTTCCAGATTCAGGATGCTATTTCGCAAAAAGTTCCGCGCCAGCCGCTGGGTTAACTCGGAATTGCTTCCGGTGCCGCTTAAACCGTTTACCAAACCGAAACCTTTGACATAGTGAGACCGATGGCCTGCGATGGAAGTAATGTCCTTGATCCGCACGGTCGGTTCACCCACATCGGCCGTCCGATCGTTTGGGTCGGTCGTTGCGAACTGCGGCGAATACCGTTCCAGTGACTGGGTCGGTTGGGGCTGTCCCCCTGCGGCAAAGTTCGACGCATCCGGCTGTTGAGCCGAGACCAGGCCACTGAGCAGGCAAACCCCCCAAATTATTGCCGACTGAATCTTCATATTGATCCTTCAACAGGAACATAACAACGTTGACTGGCGCACTGAATCATTGAGCCGCCGGTCGCGAGTGACGCGGCGTGCGGCGTTTTCGCACGAGCGCGGAAAAAATCCCGACGAGTGAACAGACCAGAAACGAACTGGCGGCTTCTGGAATTGGACTGGGGATGGGTTCTTCGGGGCGAAAAAACTCGACCATACGATTAACGAACTTGCCCAAGGTTGCCGTCGCGGATTCCGTTTTCGCAAGCTGTTGTTTTGCTTTTTGATCGGGAACCTGGAAGCTCGCAACCAGTTTCTGTCCGGACTCGAATTCCAGATAGATCTCCGGATTTTGGTCGAACACCGTCAACATCTTGCTGGGCTCCACATTGGGCATCGGTTTTAACGCGTCGATTGCCGCGACTTCGAAACTGGTGGGCTGCAGTCGAAGATCCAAGGTCAACAAATCCTTCGACAATGTTCCCTCAGCCAGGTCGTGCAAAAAACGTCCCTGGTCGAAGTCACCGGGTGAGTTCCTGGTTGGCAGGCTGACTCGGGATACATGCGAACCCGGAACCTCAACCAGTTCAAGTGTCTCGGCTGTTCCCTGATTGGAATCGACCTCGTCCGCGCGGCTTGAACTTGCTGAGAACAGAACACCCGCGCACAGCAGGTGGATGGCTAACAGTTTGGGATTGAACACAGGTTCCTCCTGGAACAGCGCGAGATCGGTCCTGACTGTCGTCCGAAGATGCGCAGTTGTTCCGTTGTTACGGGTTATCTGATATCGACTTCGGCATGCCCGATCCGTTGGCTTCAACATTTGACACGCCAGCAAATGCGTGGGATTGCTGTGGATCGAAAACAGAATTTTGATCCGTTGACGCGGTGATCGCGAAATCGCAGCCTCGGAATCTGCGGTGTAACTCGGGTCGCCGATAGCGTTGGTGAAACCGGATGGGCTGATCGGATGGCATCGGAGTTATGCGGAAACGCAAAGCCGCCAGAGTGCCGAAAACCCGAGCAGGAAAGCCTCGTGAAAGGGGGATCGCAATTCTTTCGCGAGCCATTTGATACGCAGGATGCTCGCGTTTTGAGTGGCAAAAATAAAGCATTTCCAATTTCGATCCCCACTGTGGATGGAAATGGTTCCGCTCCAAAATCCCGCCGGTTTCGCGTTGCTGGAGCAATTTCGATTTGATACATCCCGGCGTTGTTGCTTGCCTGAATCGTGAAAACGGATGGAAATTTTTCATTGCGGTGCGTGCCATTTGGCATGGCTTTGTCAAAGGTTGCCGCCATGGATCACAGGTGAGTTCGAGCGAAATAGCTGACCCGCCGGTCGGCCAAAGCTCAGATTTTCTTACCGGTAAACGCAGGAATGGATTACAGTTTTTTGATTGGTCAGGTTCCCACCGAGATGTCGGTCAACCCTGACGTATTCAGTCAACTCGCGCCGCCGATTCAAATCGCGTTGTTTCTCGGTGCGCTCAGCTTCGCCACCGCGGCCTTGGTCAGCCTGACGGCATTTACGCGCGTCATCATCGTGCTGTCCTTTGTGCGCCGGGCTCTGTCGACGCAGGAGATTCCGCCTAACCAGGTCATGTTGGGCCTGTCTCTGTTTTTGACGCTTTACATCATGTCACCGACGTTCGATCAGATCTATCAACAGGGTGTCGTGCCCTACCTAAACGTTCCCCAAGGGCAAGATGAGGAAAAAGTGCAGCAACTTCAGCAACTGGTTTTGGTTGCGACACGTGAAATCAAAGACTTCATGTTGATCCACACGCGGAAAGATGAATTAGCGCTGTTTGTCGAGCTCTCCAACAGCGAAGCTCCTGTGTTGTTGGATGACTCAGAGTCAGGCGTTTCGGTCCTTGCGGATTCCCTCTCGTTGAAAGTGCTTGTTCCCGCCTTTGTCGTCAGTGAATTGAAGACCGCGTTCATTATGGGCTTTTGTATCTACATCCCGTTTCTGCTGATTGACCTGGTCATTTCGACGGTGTTGATGTCATTGGGAATGATGATGATGCCACCGGTCATTGTTTCGACCCCCTGCAAACTGTTGTTATTTGTCCTGGTTGACGGCTGGCAGCTGATCAGCACCGCCCTCATCGGAAGTTTTGGGAGCTGAATCAAACGCCAACCATGAACGCATCCAGCAACACCAATCGAAACGTCAATCTCGGGTTCGCTCAGCGCAGTGAAACCTGGCTGTCGGTTTCGTTTTTGCTGACGTTGACGTTGTTGATCGTGCCGTTGCCAACATTTCTGCTGGACATGTTCATCGCCGCGAACCTGGCCTCGGCCATCATGTTGTTGCTGGTGACGCTGAATGCGAAGCGCCCGCTCGACGTTTCTGTTTTCCCGTCATTGCTGCTACTGATGACGTTGTTTCGATTGTCTTTGAACGTCGCTACCACGAGATTGATTCTGCTCGATGGCGATGCTGGCAAGATTGTTGACACGTTTGGCGATCTGGTTGTCGGTGGAGAATTGATCGTTGGTTGCGTGATCTTTTTAATTCTGGTCACGATCCAATTTATCGTGATCACCAAGGGTGCAACCAGAATCTCGGAGGTCAACGCCAGATTCACCCTCGACGCCATGCCGGGAAAGCAAATGGCGATCGATGCCGAACTGAACGTCGGAGCCATAAACGAACAGCAGGCGAAAACCCGGCGGGCCGAGTTGGCCGCGGAGGCCGAATTCTATGGGGCGATGGATGGTGCCAGTAAATATGTCCGGGGTGACGCGATCGCCGGACTGATCATCATGGCGGTCAACATTCTCGGCGGTGTGATGATCGCGATCAGCCGCGGAGAAGCCGTGGCCGAGGCCTTTACAAAGTATTCCATTCTGACCATCGGTGATGGTCTCGTTTCTCAAATTCCGGCGTTGATCATCGCAACCAGTGCCGGTGTGCTGGTCACCAAGTCTTCGTCGGACTCCAACCTCGGTGACGAAATTGGATTCCAGGTCATGAAAGGCCATCGGGCCATGTTTACCGGTGCACTGATCCTCTTGTTGATGGCGTTTGTCCCCGGACTTCCCAAACTGCCGTTCTTGCTGATTGCCGCGGTTGCGTTCGTGCTCGTCCAGCGGGCGCAGGTTCAGGAGCAGGCCGAGGAAGCGGAACAACTGAAATCGGAACAACCGGAGCCGGTCGAGTTGAGCCCGATCGAAAAGAATCTCAACCAGTTCCTGGAAAATGACCGTGTCGTGGTCGAGATCGGAGCCGGACTGATTCATTTTGTCGAGCCGAAAAATGGCAAGGGGCTGGCCGCCAGAATTGCCGGGCTGCGAACGGACATCGGGGCACAAAGCGGATTCTGGGTACCGAACGTACGAATTCGTGACAATCTTCAGATCGGCGTCAACGAATATCAGTTTCGAATTTGTGGTCGAAAAATCGGCGGAAATGTGCTGCAGCCCAACGATCTGTTGGCGATCAATCCTGACGGCATCAAGACGTCTCTGAATGGCACGGAAGTTTCCGACCCAGCGTTTGGTCTGCCCGCGATCTGGATTTCGACCACCGATCGTCGGCGCGCAGAAATCGCGGGGCTGACCGTCGTCGATGCGATGACGGTCCTGATCACACACCTTGGCGAGGCACTCAAGAAACACGCGCATGAGTTGCTCAGCCGGGAAGACCTGCAAAAGATGCTGGAGAAACTGAAGGAGGTGGCACCAACGATCGTGTCCGAACTCAAACCCGATACACTTCGTCCGGGAGTGCTCCACCAGTTGCTGGTCAATCTGATGAGAGAATCGGTTTCGATTACTGCTTTGGAACAAATCGTTGAATCAGCGATCCACCATTCTGTCCAGGTAAAAGAAGTCGACGTGTTGACCGAAAAAGTTCGCGCGGATATCGGCCCGATTATTGTCAATCCGTTTCGTGACGAAGCCGGAAAAGTTCGCGTGATCCTGCTGGAGCCCAGGCTGGAACATTTTCTTCGCGAAAACGTCGATGGCGCCATGATTTCCATGCAGCCGCAGCAGCTCGAACGGCTGGTCGATAAATATCGGCAGGCCTATGAGTTGACCTCACTCAAGGATGAACCTGCGGCCGCTTTGATCGATTCGTCCATTCGAAGACAACTTCGCCAAACGCTTTATCGCTCGCTGCCGGACATCTCATTTATCGCGTACAGCGAAATTCCGGCAGAAATGCTGATTGAGCCCGTTTCCATCGTTAGCTTTGCCGATGTCTGTGGCCCAGGCAACTCTTCGGAATCACCCAGTGAAGGAGCCCCACCATGAGTTTAGAACAGGATCTCGCCCGGCGACGACTGAAACGTCGCGGGCCGATCGCAACTTCGATAGCGATCATGACCGCTTGTGGCGTCACGATGATAGGCCTGTGCATTGGGCTCGAGCCATTCACCATTCTCTATCGGGCATCGGTGTCGGCAACGCTGTTGGGATTGCTCGTCTCGTTTGGATTAAGCGTGATTGATATCGCGAACACTCCCAATCGTTAGAACACAAAATACGGGAAAGTGATGAGGATACGGCCATGGATTCGGCAACACAAACTTACCAACGCAGTTCCGGGAAAACGATCGTTGAACGATTGATTCTCGACAACGTCGATTATGTGAAAAAAATCCTCAGCACGATTACGGCTGGACTGCCTCCCAATTATGACAAAGAGAATCTGGAGCAAGCCGGAATCGTCGGTTTGGTCGAGACCGCCAACAGCTTTGATCCCACCAAAGGCGTCGCTTTTCGAACCTATGCATTTCCAAGAATTCGCGGTGCGATCATCGATGAAATGCGGAAAAATTCTCCGGTACCGCAAAAGATGCTTGAGAGCATCCGGGAGGTCAATGCAGCCTACGAAAAACTGGAATCCCCCGTGACCCCGGAAATGTTGGCCGATTATCTGGGCGTCAGCGTGCGAAAGATCCAGAAGATTCTGGAAGCCATGCGGTTCCTGAAGCCGCAACAATTGAATGATTTGTTTGGCGTGATTCATGGCAGCTGGCGTTCAGAAATCGAACGGCCTGATTCCGAACTGGAACTCCGCGAGAAAAAGAAAGTGGTCGCCGACTGCATCGAGCGACTGCCGGATCGGGAACGCCTGGTGCTCACCCTGTACTTCAGCGAGGACCTGACCCTGGCCGAGATCGGCGAGGTGCTGGGGATTTCGGAATCGCGTGTCTCCCGAAACCTGGCGTCCGCTAAATTCCGCTTGAAAGAATTGGTCCTCGCATTTTTAGGATAAACAATGACCGGAAAACCAACAACTTCTCCGTCGCTGATTCGGGCCAGTCAACAGACCCGCAAACCGGGCACCCGAGTCGTGATCGGGCCGGAGTCTCCACGGGATGACCATCAGATCAAGGTCCATCAGTCCAACGGGATCGTCGAGTCCATCGAGGTCCGGTGCAAGTGTGGTGAGATCATCAAGATTCATTGCCAATACAGTCAGCAGGCAAACGCATGAGCTTTCTTCAATCTGCAAATCGCTGGCGATGTTGCAGCCGCATCTGCCTGGTTGCGCTGCTATTGGTAACCACGACAGGATGCGGATCAGTGATTCAACCCGCGAGTGACTGAGCGACCACAGCTGCTCAAGAAACTCAAGCAAAGCCTGCAATTGGAAACAGGTGCGCCCGAACATGACGCCGCCTTGCAAACGACGGCGACCGGGTCCCCCGCCCGCAACACGTCATCAGGGGCAAGCTCCGGCGAAAGAACCATGCGTATTTCCGCGCAACCGGGCGCGGCCAGCCAAATTCGCAGACCGGGCGCTGCTCCGCAACTGGAATCGCCCCTGATCCAACAGACCAGTGGACAGGCGACCTATACGCCGTCAGGGCTGGAGCCTCCGACCGCCCAGACAATCGATCCGTATGCGGACCGTTTTCCCGACACTGGCCAGCAAATCGCCGAGCCGGCTCCCGAAAACTGGTACCCGCATGCTCAGTCACCCCAGCAGCCGGTATTGGAACAACCCGTTCCGATCTTGCCGCCGCATCAAACCGGCCAGCCCAGCCGCGACGCCAATCAGATGGCCGCGGATCATTTTGAACTGAACTTCAGTGATGGCGCCTATCCGGACCCCTCGGCGCAGCAAGCTGGTTCGCAAGAAGCCGGACAACCAGGGCGAAACGATCCAAGCGTCAATTTGAATGGGAACATCCTGAATCCGAGGCCGAAAATGGCTTCCGAGCGTGCGTTGGAACTACTGGCCCAAAACGCTGCGTTACAGGAAGAGCTGGATCGCCGGCAAGCCGAATTGAACGACAAGACGTTACAGATTCGCGGCTTGATGGAGCAATTGCGGACGACCCAGGACAAAGCCAACGGCTTGCAGGAAAAAGTTTTTTCGCTGGAATCGGACAACGACCAACTACGAGCCAAGCTTCGGGTCGCGAAGCTGGAAAACCAGGAACTCAAACGCGAAACCGACGAAACGCTCAGCAAGATTGAAGCGAATCTGAACAGCGTTCTACTGCGCACGATGTCGGAGGGTGTGCCGTCCAACCCAGGCCGGTAATGGATCACTCGTTCGTTGAAACCTCACCATCGTTTAGAACGACCGAAACCAAAATTTCAAAAATTGAATCCGAGGGTGAACCCACCCGGGTGTGTCTCCGCCGCACTCTTTTTCCGTCGCAAACCAGATCAGACAGAATGCACAGTATCATCCGACCATCCACTTCAACTTGCTGCCTTCGGAATACGGCTTGGGCCGCTTTCGGAATTGCCCTGTTATCGGTTGTGACCCTGCTCAACCTGGGTTGTCGCATTCAACGCAATGCGATTCAAGACCCGGTTTCGGCTCAGGTCGCGGAGGACAATTCCGCCTGGGCGGCACCCTATTTTGTCAGTCACCGCCCCCGGCGTGTCCTGATCCTCCACTCCGGTCGTGAGCAACCGTTGAAAGAATTTCCCCGCCAATTGGCCGAAGCAGTCGCTGCGGAGTGCCGATATCAACGGCTATTCGAAGTGATCGTTCCTTACCGCCTGGAATGCGCGACTTCCATCGACGAAATCCAGCGAGGTATTTTTCTTGAACATGAACTTGTTCGCTTGGCCAAACAACACAACGCGGATGCCATTCTGATTTTTCGAGTCAATGAATTTCGATTCCACTCCCCGATGCAAGTCAGCGCTACGTTTGCGATGATCGACGCACGGGAGGCCATCATGACCTATTCCCAGGATGAAGTCTGGAACTTGGGCGAACAGACAACCTTCGCGAACTTCGAATCCTTCCTGTGTGCTCGATCTGGAGGCGCGGACGAGTCGTTGCTTGTCCGTCCGGACTCAGTCTCCCCAAAGTTTCGTGGAATTTATCGGTTGGGATGTCGCTTCGACGATGAAGCGGGTCGGGCAATAGTTGACGATTGGCGAAAGCCTGACGGTTGCATGACTCCTTCCGTTGAACCAGGAGCTGAATTCACGGCGAGACAGAATTGACACGCAAGTTTACCCTGGACGATTCGATCACGATTCGGAGATACAGCACCGAAGCGTAATGTGGCAACCCGCAACACCTATCGCGGCAGCCCCTCGGGCGCTGATGCCTCCGAAATCATCGACCCGATCTGCAGCTTTCCAGCCCAACCCCAAAGGACGAGAAATTGGAAATTTTGAAATCATTGAACTCAAGCGATTTACCGTCCCCACCTGGAATTGCCATGCGCCTGTTGGAGATTTTTGATGATCCCGATGTTACGATGGAGGAACTGGCCAATGTCATCTCGGCTGATCCAGCGTTAACGGTAAAAATCATCGACTACTGCAACTCGCCGCTGCTGGGCCGAACGAGCAAGACCAGCAGTCTGCAACAGGGAGTCGTCACGCTGGGGATGCGATCGGTCAAGATGATTGCCCTCTCCTTTTCACTGGTCCGAACGGCTGCCGATGATGGATTTGATTATCTGAGCTTCTGGAATCAATCGCTGGCGACCGCGATTGCCTCCAAGAACATTTTCGAAAAAAAATCGGGGAACGGCGAAGATGCATTTTTGGTTGGATTGATGCTCAACATCGGGCAAATTGCGATCGCTCATTGCTCGCCCGAACAATACCTGAAACTGAAACACAAATCGTTTGAACAGAACGAGCTGCAACAGAATGTCGCGTTGGCGAATCTCGAGCATGAATTGTGGTCGATGAACCACTACGAAATCGGGACCCAATTACTTGAACGATGGAACTTCCCGCCAAAAATCTATGAACGAGTGCGCAGCTACGGGGAAACCCTGGGCCAGCCGGATGTCGAGGACGAATTTGTCCAGACATTAAGCCTCGCCGAGCAATTGGTCGCCATGTTGTTCAACGAGAACTATGCGGCCGAAGACGTCCAGCGGATTCGTGGTCAAGCATCGGAGCTGTTGGCGATTTCCGATCCGCAATTTGAGCAATTGTTCGAACAGTTCATTTTGCAGTGGTCCGAATACGCCAAACTGCTGAAATTCGAATGCGTGGAAGTCCGAAACTTACAGGAGCTAGAGGATCGGGCCAAAAAGGGCATCACCAAGATGATGCTGGGAATCCACGTGGAAAACGTCAAGATCCACGAGGAGAACGAGCAGCTCAAGGCCAAAGTCATGGTTGACGAATTAACCGGGCTGAAAAACCGCCGGGCCTACGAATCGGAATTGGCATCCGAGATCGAACGCAGTCGCAGAATGGGCACTCCCTTGGCGATTCTGGTGCTGGATATTGATTTTTTCAAATCCGTCAACGACCAATACGGTCACGACGGTGGCGACGCCGTGTTGATGGGACTTGCCCGCTGTTTGTCGTCCAATATTCGTCCCTACGATTCTGCCTTCCGATTTGGCGGAGAAGAATTTGTGGTCATGTTGACCAATTGCGACCAGGCAATCGCACAGAAAATAGCCGAGCGAATTCGTGGCCAGATTGAAGACCTGAAGATCCGCCACTTGGATCAGGAGATCCAGGTGACCACCAGCATTGGTGTCGCTGCCGCGGCACCTCCTAACTTGCCCTCGCTCGAAGTGCTGTTCAAACTGGCGGACGAGCAGCTTTACCTTGCCAAAAATTCGGGGCGAAACTGTTGTTGCGTGACTTCGACGGCCAGCTCACTTGGCCTGCCGACCTTACCGGCTGCGGATCTGAACCTGACCAGTCCAACGCCAACCAGTTAGACGCTCAGACAGCCCGGTGAAGTCGACGGTTTCACCGGGCCGTTTCTTACACTGGGCCGTTTCTTACACTGGGCGGCTCTCACTGGGCCGTTTTCACCGAGCGGTGGCTGGATTGGCCATGCGTGAAATGACAAACGACACGGTCGGCCGCTTGGCGTCAACAAACAACCAAGGCTTGGCGGAAAAACAGAGCCGGTTCCGTTGTTCGGCGCTGAGCGAAAATAGCTGACCGATTTGTTGTTTTGCCATTTCTGCCCTTTCAATCGCATGCTCCAGGGCTTTGGGACTGGGCATGTTGGCCCAGATAATCAGCTCCACCTCGACATCGGGATTGGCCAATTGACTGATGGCTTCACTGGCCACGTCGATCGCCTTGCTATCCAGCAGATCCATGGCGTTGTCTCCCAATTTGGCCCACGTGTCCAGAACGATCTGTCGATGAACGGGTGCGCCTTCGTGGACCTCGAATTGTCGCTGCATCTCGTTGAGAAACCGCTGAAATTCGTCACTTTCCCGACTGAGAATTCTCATTTCATCGTTCACGGCGTCTGGACCTTTGTTGTTCGCGCCGGTTTGCTTGTCCTCACTGGGAACCGCGTAAATGGGAGTCGGCGCGGTTTTCGCGATCGTGTTTCTGGTCCTCGACCCTGAAAAATCGCCGGGAACCCCCAATGATTTGATGGCATTCATGAAGGATCCAGTACCGGCGTGCATTTTGGCTCCTGTTTGATCTTTGGCCAATGAGTTCAGCACGATAAAAAATGCCAATAAGGCTGTCATCGTATCGCCAAAGGAAACGAGATAAGCCTTACTCGGTTTGGATTCCGGTTTCTTTTCTTTCCGGCTCACTTCGCATTCTCCGTAAATCGAATGATTTGCACGCGAATGTAATTGGTGGGAAGTGCGCTGGCGCAGCGAGACTGAGAGAAACCTGGCCGGGTCGGGTCTGAGTCACGTCGAACAGGTACGCCAACAGCTTGACCAACCGTGCCGACAGTTGCGGATCCGAAAACTTAACCGATGCGTTGACCGGAAGGGATTGGAGTTGATTGGCCAGTTGGTCACAGATGAGTTTTCCCCAGTTCGTCAATTCTCCTTCCGAATCAAATAGCTTCGACACCTCAATCTCAAAATAGTGGGAATTCGCTTCGTTATGCTTCCGCTGGTCGTGATCGAGGGATTTCAAACCTGCTCCGAAAGTTTTCTTGACAGGCATTGATACCAGTGGCGGCATTTCACTGCCACGCGTGGCGATTCGCGATGCGGGTGGCCGCACGCGGGTCACCCACGAATCCTTGATCAAACCGTCGACTGGCTCTCCGACCAGTCCGGTTGCGCCGCCCGTCGAGTGGACCGCCTGATTCACCTTTTCGAAACGTTCGGGTTCGGTCGTCGAAAACGTCAATAACAGAATGAAAAACGTCATCAACAGCGTGATCACGTCGCTGTAGGTCATGAACCACGCGGGGATGTCATCCGGTGGAGCGGCAAGGATTTTTTTCTTGGCCATATCTTAAGCCGGTTGCGGCTGGATTTGTTTCCGGGTTTTCGGCGAAAGATAGGCAACCAGGTTGTCTTCGATGGCTCGCGGGGCCTGACCCGACGCCAGCGAAACCAGGCCAGTAATCATCAATTCTCGAATCATGACTTCCTCTTGGCTGCGCGCCTCCAGTTTGCCGGACAATGGAATACAGACCACGTTGGCGATAACCGCACCATACAACGTCGTCAGCAGTGCCGTTGCCATACCGCCGCCAATTTGGCTGGGGTCATCGAGCGAATTGAGCATTTGTACCAGCCCCACCAGGGTGCCGATCATTCCAAACGCGGGGGCTGCGGCCCCGATGGCGTCGACGATTTTTTTGCCACTGGAATGCCGCTGCTCGATGGAACTGAGTTCCGTTTCGAGCAACTGTCGGACTTGATCATCATTGGCGCCGCTGATCACGCTTTCGAGGCCACGTTTCATGAAGTCATCATTGACCCGTTCCAGCTCTTTTTCCAATGCCAGCATTCCATCCTTGCGAACAATCGTGGCCAGTTCCTTGAATTGACTAATGACCTGTTGGCTATCGGGAAGCTTGGTCAGGAAGCATTTTTTGATGACGCCTGACAGCCCAAAAACCTTGCCCATCGGGAAATTGATAAACAACGCCGCGATGGAGCCACCCACGGTAATCATGAGCGACGGGACATCCACAAATGCCGATACACCGTCCCCGCCTCCCATCGCAATCGAAAGGAAAATCAAACCGAAGCCAAGTATCAGCCCAAAGACTGTTGCGATGTCCATTGCACATCTCGTGAACGAAAAAAGATAATTCCGTCCGGGAGGGATCACTTCGATGCCGTCACCGGACCTGTCTCGCAAAGAATTCAGGCACCCAGCGGATGCTTCACCTTGCACAACCTGAAAAACATAAGTTAGAGATTGATTGTGGCTGAGGCGGAAACGCCAATTGCGCGAAATTAGTACGCCGGCCTGACTGACAGAACCGACGCTGATCGAAAATTATTTTTTCAATTTTTCTGCGATTGTAGGCAAGTTATTTCTGCTTCATCCGAGTCGCCTGAAACCGCCAGCAAGCTGGCAAGTTATCGGTTTTTTATGGGCCAAATGGAATCGCTGGAGCTTAAGACGCAAAGCCAGCGCAACCGATAAAGTTTATATGAACGGTATCTCTTCACAATTCGACCTGCTTGGGAAAGCGATCCGGTTTACGGAACAAAACCACCGCGTGATCAGCCAGAATCTGGCCAATGTGAACACGCCGCATTACAAAACCAAAGAGTTGTCTTTCGAGCAACTGGTGAAGGAAATTGAAGATCCAACCGCGCCGCCGGATCCCAATTTTGCTGCCCACGATGTCGAAAATCTGGCGGAACGCAATGACGGAAACAACGTGGATCTCGATCGCGAAATCACGGACTTGAAAAAGAACTCGTTGGCGTACCAGACGTTGGTTCAGATCCTTGGTTCAAAAATCGGGATCATGAATCGAGCCATCAACGGATAATGAATGCTCACACGACGGAACGAAAACGGAGAACACGATGAGCTTTGACCTGTTCAGGGGCGCAGACATCAGCGCTTCGGGGATGTCCGCAGAGCGTCAGCGGATGGAAATCGTGGCCAACAACATTGCCAACGCCCAAACAACCCAAACACCCGAAGGTGGCCCCTTTCGGCGGCAGTTCCTGGTCCTCGAGGAATCCACGCCCGATCCCGGGCTTGCCAACGAAGACGCCGTAGGCGGGGTCCGCGTCGTTGGCGTGGAATCAGATACGGCCAGTTTTGAAAAAATCTATGACCCCAGTCATCCCCATGCCGACGGTGAAGGGTTTGTCCTGATGCCGAATGTCAAAATGCCAAACGAAATGATCGATCTGATCACGGCCAGCCGTTCCTACGAGGCGAACCTGAAAGCCCTGACGACGTTCAAGGAAATGATCGAACAGACGTTGTCGCTGTTACGGGGTAATCGATAATGAACCCGGTATCGGCAGTATCCGCTTACTCGAAAGTTGGCCAGGCCCAGAGAGTTACGGGTAATGAGACGAATCGAACGACCAGCGACAACCGTGGATCGTTCGGAAAACTCGTCAATGAGTTCGTCGCTCAGACCAACGAAGCTCAGGTCGCGTCCGATCAGGCCGTCAAGGATTTGGCAACCGGGAAAACCGATAATGTCCAGCAAGTCGTGCTGGCTGTGGCCAATGCCGAAATGTCGTTTCAACTGTTTATGGAAATTCGAAATAAGCTGATCGATTCCTATAACGAACTGATGCGGATGCAGTTTTAAATTGCCTTTCCCCGTCAGCAAATTGCTGCTAAACGGGGGAGTCCGGGATGAAACGCCCGGGTGGGAATCCTGGTAGGACCAGGTGGAATCAGAGTTTCTTTTTTTGAACAGGTGCGAGCAGGATGCAAACGCTTCAGACCTTCTTGGATCAGGCGATTCTGATTTGGAAAGACTCGACCGGTGCGGCGCGGGTTGGCATCCTGCTGCTGGCGGTGATGTGCCTGGGAGCAATCGTCGGGGTGGGAATCTGGTCGGCACAGCCCAACTACGTGATTCTCCGCGACAATATTCCGGCCGACAAGATCAACGATGTGGTGGACCAGTTGCGCAAGGCCAATATTGACTTTCGACAAATTGGCTCGGCCGTGGAAGTGGACGAATCGCAGAAATCAGCAGCTTCCAGTGCGATCGCGGACCTCGGCGCGGTAGGCACCGCCGGGGCAGCGTTTGTCCCCTCTCCCGCGGACTCCCTGATCGATCCGACCGGCCGCCGGGCTTGGCAACGGAACAATCTCGAAAACCAGATCGCCCACATCATCCGGCGTCTGGGACCAATCGAAGATGTCAACGTCGTGCTGGGTATTCCTGAACCGGAACCTTTCGTGCGCAACCGCCCCGTCCCCACGGCAACGGTCAATCTCACGCTGGCACCCAACGCAAAATTCAACCAGGGCGATGCAGCATCGATCGCCTCGATGGTCGCCAATGGCGTGCCGGGTTTGAAAATTGAAAATGTCACGATCGTGGATCAGACAGGCTTTCGGTACGACGTTGACGACTCGTTTCGGAATCACTCGATGCAGGAAAAACACCGCCTAAACGAGGAGGCCAATCTTTCTGGCAAGGCCGAGGAACTATTATCGCGAACGCTGGGGTTTGGAAACGCACTGGTCCGAGTCAATGCGAGCTTCAGTTTTCCGGATGCCTTTGTCAAACAATCAACCTTTGATATTGATAACAAGGTCAAACGCGTAGAAGAAATCACCACCATCGAATCCAAGAGTGGAAAAGGCGTCCCGTCTGGACCAAGTGGTGTGGCGTCCAATCTCGCCGAAGCGAATCGACGTAACAGCCAGCAAACCATCGATTCGACTTCGGAAACGCTGCGGACAGAAATCGATGTTCCCAAAATGGAACGCGAAGAACACATCCGAACCCCTGAGTTACAGGGGCTGACCGTCTCGGTCTTGATCAATTCGACGAACCTCGTCGATGCCAACAACGAGGTGCCTGCAATGCTCAAGCAGAAATACGAGTCGATCGTCAAGAACGCGATCGGTTTTAGCGAAGCAAGAGGAGACTCGATCAGCGTGGAGTTCTTTCCTTTTGTCGAACGCATTCCTACCGAGGAGATTGCCGAGCCTTTCCCTTGGGCCCAGGTTCACGAGATTCTTAGAAATATCTCGCTGGGATTGGCTGGTTTGGTCGCGCTGCTGTTGGGGTGGATGAGCTTCAAAAAATTGACCCCGGTCGAACCGGTAACCGATCGCCGCCGCACCAGTCGCGAAACTCAATTGAATGAACTAAGCCAATTGGTCAAACAAAACCCGGAGGTCTTTTCCCAGATTATCGCCGCCTGGTCGACTTCCGCCGAAAGCAGCGATCAACAGGACCAGACAGACAATTTGAAAACACGGCGAGCTGCCTGACTCCAGCCCTGGCCCGCTTCATCCAGCCTTGAAAATTCATGAGCGCATTTACGACGGAAGAACGAATCGCATTGCTGCTTTCCATCCTTGGGAAGGAGGTCGCCGATGCAACCATGCGCGAACTCAACCCGACACGCGCCAACTACATTCAGAGGTTGGTCAAGGACTACCAGGCCAATCCACCGAGTGAGGAAGAAACGAGCTATGTGCTGGATGACTTCCTCAAGTATTTCCATTTTGCCCTGCGGCAACTCGAACCGGAAATCAAGGATTCTGCAGCCCGTGCAGCCGGGGAAGAAGAAGCCGCGCGAAAAACCAAACAAACCAGACACAGCAAGATTACTTACTTCCCCAAACTGGTTCCGGGACGCGATCCGGTTGCTGACTTGAATCAGTTGGATCCCTATCAGATCGCGGTCGCACTCGGAAATGACCATCCGAAAACCGTCGCCCTGGTGCTCAGTCGGTTGGAGCCGCAATTGGCGGCCGATGCCCTGGCGGAAATTTCGGCCGAGATCAGGAATGATGCCATTGTGTTTATGAGCCGGGAATCAACGGTCCCGGCCATGATCGAGGACAAGGTAATGCGTTCCACCCTGGAGAAAGCACTGACCGTGGAATATCGTGCCCATCAGGTCGAACAAACACAAATCCTGGCGGACCTGATGCGATCAGTGCCCAAGAAACTGCGGGGTGAGTTGCTCGGCCACCTGGAGGAGACCGACGAAGATTTCTGCGCTGAAGTCAAAAAGAAGCTCTATATCTTTGAAGACATCGGCCGGCTGGATGATCGCGATATCCAGAAAATGCTGGGCGAAATTCAAACCGATTTCCTGATCGTCGGATTGCAGAAGGCGTCCCAGGAATTGACTGACAAACTGCTGGGCAACCTCTCCAAACGTGCACGACAGTCGGTGCAGGAAGAAATGCAATACCGTACCAACGCCACGGAAGACGAAATTGAAGCGGCGCGGGTCGAATTGACGGCGGTCCTCGCAAGACTGGACGAAGCCGGCGAGGTTTCCCTGAACTAGGCCTGACATGCAAACCCATACCCTTCAACTTGAACGCCCGTTGCAGAATGTGTCGCTACATTTGGCAGGGGTGAATTCGAACGATGCCACGATCGGGGGCGAGAACACGCCGCCGGTGACGACGTCGACCGTTCCGTCCACTGCGGCTGAGGCGTTGGAGGCAACGCAACCAGAACGGGAATCCACCGACACATCGCTGGTCGGACTGCAGGAACTGGTGACGAGAATTGACCACGCCTGTGTTCAACACCGTGACCGTCAGACCCATGCGTTGAATGAGCTCCGGGCCGCGGCCGTCAAACTGGCCATTGAAATTGCCGACATCGTCGTCACGCAGGCCGTGGAATACTCGTCGGCCCGACTGGAATCCATGATTCGGGACGCGCTGGTGCAATTTGAGCACGCCGCGCAGATTACGGTCCGGCTGAATCCAGCCGACCTCGAACGCCTATCCAATGTGGGTTTTCAGACTGGCGGATTGGCGGAATTGAATCTGGTTGGCGATCCGGCCATTGCCCTTGGCGATTGCCACCTGTCATCGCCCAAGTTGACGCTGGTCGCAGATCGCAAACGGATGATGCAGGACATCGAGCAATCCGTGATGAAGGAGTTTACGTCATGAGCAATCTCCTTAATCGACCGGTGGCCGAAGCGCTTGCGAATGTCGAACCCTGGACGACCGCGGGATATATCCACAGTGTCCAGGGCGCGGTTACCGTCGCGATGTCGGCTGCCGTGGGTGAGGTCTGTGAGGTGATCGGGCAGAACGGTCATCGCTGTCTCGCCGAGGTGATCGGTTTCGAGGGCGACATGGTGCAAATCATGCCCTATGGTACACGGGAAAACCTCAAGCGTGGAGACCTGGTGATGACGACCCGGCAATCCATGCGGATTCCGGTCGGCTACCAAATGCTAGGCCGGGTCGTCGATGCGTTTGGCCAGCCCATCGACGAAGGTGGAATAATCGAAGACACGGTCGACGTCCCGATTGAATTCAAAACTCCGCACGCCCTGACTCGGAAACAGATTGATCAAATTTTCGTCACCGGCCAAAAGACAATCGATGGTTTGCTGACGCTGGGTCGCGGTCAACGCGTCGGCCTGTTTGCCGGCAGCGGCGTTGGAAAAAGCACGTTGCTGGGACAAATTGCTCAACAGGCGGATTCCGATTTGAACGTGGTTGCGTTGATCGGTGAGCGAGGACGCGAAGTCCTGCCGTTCATCGCCGAGGCCCTGGGGCCCGTAGGGATGCAGCGTTCGGTGGTGATCGTCGCCACGGCAGATGAGACTTCGTTGACGCGTGTCCGCGCCGCCGAGACGGCGGTGGTGATCAGTTCCTGGTTCCGCTCCCAGGGAAAAAATGTGATGTTGATGCTGGACAGTATCACCCGGTTTGCGATGGCGCAGCGCGATATCGGGCTGCTGCTGGGTGAACCGCCGACGTCGCGAGGTTACACGCCCTCGGTTTTTCAGAAACTGGCCGGGCTCCTGGAACAACTTGGCAACTCCGATCAGGGTTCCATTACCGGAGTGATCTCTGTCCTGGTGGACGGAGATGACTTGAATGATCCGGTTGCCGATTCGGCAAGGTCGATTCTGGATGGGCATATTGTCCTGGATCGCGAACTGGCCAATGCCGGCCATTTCCCCGCCATCAACGTTTTGAAGAGTGCCAGTCGTTTGTTCAAGGACGTGACCGACAAACAGCACCAGGCCGACGCCCTGGCCATCCGACAGATTCTCGCCGCGTACGAAAACGTGTCCGACATGATTCAGGTCGGGGCCTATCAACGCGGCGTCTCAACCAAAACCGATTTGGCCATCGATTTGTACGATGAAGTCATGCGGTTGATGCGGCAGGATTTGAACACACCCAACGATTTGCCCTCCACACGAAAATGGATGTCACAAATCTCCCAGCGGTGGCGTGGGAGACAGGGGTAACGCAACATGAGTCAACAACGACTGGCCAAATTCAGAAAACTACAGCATCTGACCGAGCAGCAGTTGGACTTGATCCTGCTCGAGCTGGCCGCCAAGCGAACCGAATTGGACCAACTGCACCGCCTTCGACAGGAACTCCAAACCGATTTGACACGAATTCAATCCTGCCAGGTCAATGACCGGGGAGTGACGACCTCGAGGCAGCTGGCGTTTCGCCAGTTGGAACTGACACAAGACAAAATCACTCACTTCGCTAAAGAAATCAGTACGGTCGAACAACAGCTTCACCAGATCATTCGGCGGTACCAGGAACAAAACAGCAAACTTAAATCGTGGCAAAAGCTGGTCGACAAAGAAGCCGGTCGCGTCCTTCAGGAACAAACCAAACAAGAATTCGACAATGCTGACGAACGATTTCTCAGCACGACGGAAACAAGGAGAGCTTGATGAAGACATTGTTGATAGCTGCCATCGCAGGTGTCTTTCTGTTCGCCGGATCGGCAACGGTTTCATGGTATTTGATGAACCAGCAGGAGCAAATTGCGGCGGAAAAACAGGATTCCGAAGGTGCAATGGACGAGCTCGATCCTGCGTCCAAGCTTCCTCCAGTGGTTGCGGCCGTCGAAAAAACCGATCAGATGCCGGTCGGGCTTCGCCCCAACGCACCGATCACGGTCGAATCCGTGATGGAACTGAGTCGGTCCATTCGCAAGACGGAACAGCAGCTGGTGGCACGCGAACAAAAACTCCAGCAGGACGAAGCGGGGATCGAGTTGTCGTTTGCTGATCTCAAGCGTGAGCGGGATGAGCTGTCCGCGTTCTCGAATCAAATTGAATCGAAAATCCGCAAGTATCGCGAACTGGTCGAACAACTGAAGATCGAAAACTCGAAACTTGAGACGACGAAGAAGCAAATCGAGAATGACCGGACCGCGGTCGCCGCGAGTACGGATGCCAAGTTGTCCGGGGAAATGGCCCAGCGTGTCAGCGTGGCCAAAAAATACCTGACCGAAATGGATGATGACACCGTGGCCACCCTGCTGAAGCAATCCGTCAACACCGGGGACGTGATCTTTGCCAGTGAAGTTCTCAAAAGTCTCGATGAACGCAAAGGCGGAAAAGTACTCGAGGCACTCCAGGATCCAGCCCTTGTTGATCAGTTGTTGAGAAAAGCGGGCATCAGCCAGTAGCCCTTTCGTTGCCAGTCGCCGGTTCGAAGTCAGTACCCGTTCACCATTTCGAAATTGCCATGGAAAACTTCACACAATTTGCCACCGTCGTTGGACGGGATCTCATGATTACGTCGCTGATCCTCGTCGCACCGGTCGTCATCGTCAGCCTGCTGGTCGGACTCTTGATCAGTATTGGGCAGACGGTGACCAGCATCCAGGAACAAACCCTGACCTTCGCGCCGCGAATCATTGCGGTCGTGGGCATCGTGATATTTCTGACGCCGTGGTATCTGCAAATGATGCAGTCGTTTACCGACCGGATGATGCATTACATGAGTGAGATGATTCACTGATGACCGAACATCAAATCTTGGCATTTGTCTTGGTCCTCGCCCGGGTCTCGACCTTCATTGGCGTGTTTCCGTTGTTTGGCCAGCGGCAATTACCGGCCTTGGTAAAGGCCGGACTGGCGAGCGCACTGACGTTTTTCTGGTATGGTCAAGCCGCTGCGCAGCTGGAACCCGTCGAGTCGATCAACACCGTGCTTGCGGTCATCCTGATCGCCAAGGAAGTCGGCATCGGATTGTTCCTGGCGATTGCCCTTGGATTCATGCTGGTCCCGGCAAAGATTGCAGGCGCCTACGTCGGGCAGGAAGTCGGACTTTCGCTGGCTGCGATTTCGGATCCAGGCAGCACTGACCAGACAACGCTGATGACAAAAGTTCTGGAAACGATTTCGATCTTCCTGTTCTTCGCATTAAAGCTGCACCATTTTGTGCTGCTCTGCGTGCACCATTCGTTTACGACGCTGGGCGGCAAAATCAACCTGCTCGATTTGCCGACCGAAGGACTGGTGCAAATGGTCAACGATCTCCCCGAAGCTGGTTTGGTCATTTTGGCACCGGTTGGAATTTGCATGTTCCTGCTGGTGGTTGCCCTGGCGTACCTCAACAAGGCCGCCCCGACCCTGAACCTGTTTTCCGTGGGCATGCCCTTGCGAAGCGGGCTGGGGCTGCTTTGCCTGTTTATCTTCCTCCCCAGTATTGTCGACTCGATGACGATGTATTTTGCCCAAGTCCAACACGATATTGAGTCATTACTCGGATACTTTATTTGACAACGGATCGAAATTAGCGAACCGAGCGCCCTGAAAACCCAACCGGAGTGCAGCCACTCCAGTCTTGTGAGTCAACCGGATGTCTGAAACGACTGCTGATCAAAAAACAGAAGAACCCACTGCCAGGCGGCTTGAGAAAGCGTTGGAAGAAGGGCAGATCGCATTCAGTTCGGAACTGATGGGAGGCATCGTCATGCTTGCCGGTGTCTTCTTTTTTCTGATCTTCGGAAAATGGTTTTTCGACACGATTCTCGCGACCATCCGCCAACGGTTGACCCAGTTTTCACCGATGATTGAAGAGCAAAATACGTTGCTCTCCGCATTGAAACAAAGTCTGTTGGAAGTTGCCCTCGCCGGCGGCGCGATGATGATGTTCGTCGTTGTATTTGCCGCGTTCGCCGGAACGTTTCAAACCCGATTCAACCTGACCTTCAAGCCGTTGAATCTGGATTGGAAAAAAATAAATCCTGCCAGCGGTGTCAAGCGAATTTTCTCCAGTCGTTCGGTGACTCGTGGTTTGGTGGCCATCGCCAAATCCACCGCGATCATCATCACGACCTGGTACCTCGTGCGAGCGAAACTGACTCCCATCTCGCGGTCAGGCGCTTTGGGTTTCGAAGAAATCATTGGGCTCGGGTGCCAACTCATCCTGGCAACTGGCCTCGCGACGGCCGTGTTGATGGTGGTGATTGGGTTTGTGGACTATATTTTCCAACGCTGGAAACAGCATCAGGAACTCAAGATGTCCCAGCAGGAAATTCGCGACGAAAACAAGGACTTGGAGGGCGACCCGTTAATCAAGGCGCGAATTCGCCGACTGCAGAATGAACGCGTTCGCAGTCGGATGCTGGAAGCGGTTCCCCAGGCAACGGTGGTGGTTACCAACCCGACCCACTACGCAGTGGCTCTCCGTTACGAACGTTCTGAAAACGAAGCCCCAGTGGTGGTTGCCAAGGGCAAAGACGCATTGGCTCTCAAGATCATCGAAGTGGCCAAACAGAACGGGGTTGCCGTCGTCCAGCGAAAGCCACTGGCGCGATTCATGTATGCCAACGTGGAAATCGGGCAGCCAATCCCGTTCGAGCTTTACCAGGCCATTGCGGAAATTCTGAATTTTATTCGCAAAGCCCAATCGTATGTCTCTTGATGTGAGCGTTCCGCAAATCGAGGACAGACAGCGACCCGACAAACCCCAGCCAACGCGGACGGGCGAGCCATCACTCGGTTTCGACTTTCAGCATCGGATATTTGGCCAACAGCCGGCGCTGTTCCCGAATAATATCGGCAAACGCAATCCCGTCGACTTCGATAATGATCCGTTCTGACTGACGTACTGGACCGTTGCGTCCTTGAAACGGGGTCATCCGACCGTCGTGCCAATGCAAAACTCCCTCGCACAATCCCCATTGGCAAGGGATTTCGGCGACGGTGAACCGCAGCGAACGTTCCGATATTTCGGTGACCAGGTACTCGACGCCCATGATCAAAGCGACCAGTTCTTCGCCTTTGGGGAACTGCAGGCGAAAAAAACGCCGGCGATTTCGGCCCTGCTCTTCTTCCGATAATTCTTCCATTATGGTGACTCAATACCGCCTATCGAATAATACTCGTCAGTTCCTCGAGGACTTCGTTCGCCACGGTGATCGTCCGCGCGTTGGCCGAAAAACCACGTTGGGCAACGATCAATTGAGTAAACTCAAGGGCCACATCCACGTTGGATGATTCCAACTGGCCTCCCCGCACGATGCCCGACGCCCCCGTCAATCCTCCCGCGACATTCGCCTGGCCGCTGTTGGCCGTCTCGCGATAGTAGTTCTGACCAATGGCCTCGAGTCCCTGATTATTGATGAAGCTGGCGATCGCCAATTGGGCAATCGGAATCCGCTGGCCATTGGTAGCAACACCATCGAGCACGCCATCCTGATTGACACTGACGGAAACCAGGTTACCCGGTGGATAACCATCTTGATCAAACGTGATCGCATAGCTGGTTGCCATGTGCGTCAGGCTGTCAAAGGAAATGTTGATCGTCTGTGGATCGGTCAAGTTATCGAATTGAAGCTCGATATCCGAATCGGCGACACCGACTCCATTGACAGTTCGGAAGGTCCCGTCTTCGGTGAATTCGATGGAAGCGACACTGCTGTCCAATAGTTGACCGGTCGCTTCGTCAATGAGTGAGAAGGTCGCGTCCCAGTTGTTGTTATCCATTTTCTGGAACGAAACAGCAATGTCGTGGGGCTCACCGCGTTGATCAAAGATCTGGATCGTGCTGTCGACGATGTCGCCATCTTTCCCGTCCGTTTCCAACAGAAACGCATGGGCCGAAAAATCCGTATCGCCCGCGTTACCTGGAACATCGACGATTTTCATGCTCAGGTCGGCTTCCCCCTCGGCGTCCGAAGTGATTTTCATATTGCCGTCGACATCCAAGCTGGCGGTTGCTCCGGTGAGCTGACCGTTGATGGCGTTGATCAAGTCATTCAGGCTGGTCGTCCCATCGACAGCAAGTGTCGTTGTGAACGGTGTACCATCGACACTGGTTCCAGAGATTTCCAATGCATCGCCGGCCAAGTAGTCCGTCGCATTCGAATCGAGATCGTTGAGCAGCGTTGCCAGTGTCGCCGGGCGCCACCCGCCAGAAAAGCGACTTCGGAGCCAATCATCTCCGTTCGCGGCGGCGTTGCCGTGGCGGGAAGATTTCCAGTAAAGCCCGCTTGGGTCGTCATTCGACCGGCGACGCCTGCGCCAAGCGGCACATGGATTGCATTGTTGCCGGGAATCTGGAACTGCGGATTGCCTTCGAGGCCTTCACCGATCGTACCAAATCGTTGTACGAATGCACCTGATGACGGGTCGACCAGGTAGCCGTTGGAGTCCAGTGAAAAAGCGCCGGCGCGGGTGTAGGCTGGCGAACCATCGCTCAGGACAAAGAACCCGTTGCCCTGAATCGCAAAGTCAAACGACTGCCCTGTTGAGCTCAAAACTCCCTGGCCATGGTTTCGGCCCGTTTGAGCCACGCTGACTCCGAATCCCGCTTGTCGTGGATTGGTGCCACCAAAATCGGTATTGGAACCCGCCGCCGCGGGTTGAATCGTGGTGTAGATCAAATCAGAAAACAGGATCCGTTGAGACTTGTAACCGGTTGTGTTGATGTTCGCCAAGTTGTTCGCGACAACGTCCAGTTTCCGTTGGTGCGAAAGTAATCCAGATGCGCCGGTAAGTAAAGTTTGACTCATAGTCTCTGCCTGTTAGTTGAGTGTTGAGAACTAAGTGAATTCGCGGGATGCTAGTTTTTGACGCTGGAAATCAGATCGACACCAATCGAGTTGCCGTTGACCATCAGCTTGACGGAGCCCTGATCAACGAAGAATTCAGAAATGGTGCCATGCTCCAGTTCGTTGGTGGCAACGTTCAGGAACTCGACTTCTTTGCCAACCAAATCCATGCCTTGGGAAATTTCCTGCATTTGCAACATGGCTTCAAACGACGTGTTCAGACCTTCAATGCCCTCAAGGACTGAGAATTGGGTCAGCTGCCCGATAAAATCTTCTTGCTTGATTGGGTCAACCGGGTCCTGGTTTTGAAGCTGAATGGTCAGTAGCGTCAAGAAATCATTTTGGGCAATCTGTGATGAAATACCGGTTTCCATGCGAGTTTTCCTCCGACGGATGTTGAGTTTGGTAATTGAATTAGGGTTGGATTCAGGCGATCAGGTTCAGATTGGAATCACCGCGGATCGGCTGGGACTTTGAAATTGGTTTGGCGTCACGGGTATCCTCGCCGGTCGCTCCGAGACCGCCGGAATCGCGTTGGTTTCCAAACGAACGGTCGTCGTCGGCGAAATGAGACGATTGCTGGTGCATTGAATCTTCCTGATGCGTAATCTCCAAATCGCCGACATCGATGTTCAATTCATGCAGCGCCGAATGAAGCACGGCTTTTTCCCGGTTGAGCAATTCGGATGTTGCGTACTCACTGGCCACGATCTGCGCCCGGAAGATCTCGGCCACCGATTCCACACGAATCTCGAGTGACCCCAGTTCTTCGGGGTGGATCTTTAACGTCATTCGTTGAGTCTGCCCTTGTTCCAGATCACCAAATTGCCGCGCGGTCTGCGTCGCCACGGTTTCGACGATTGTTTCAATGACCGGGCGATCCAATGTCTGAATCAGGCTTTCCACCGAACCGGGGGAACCTTGTGTCGCTCCGGCCAGCGAAGGAGCGACTGGAATTTTTGGATCGACGGCGAGGGTAACCTGGGGCATGTCATGGGAACGATCGGCGACGGTCAGCAACCCGTCATCAACAAAACGCTGCGATTGGGAAGGATCGAACTCGAACCGCGACTGGCTACCCAACGGTTCGCTGACGAAACGGGAATCGAACGCTTGATCCTGTTGATTCTCACGATCAAAACCTTGATTCTCTGAGTCACTGGATGGATCGCGCTCAGCTTGCGTCAGCGGTGCGACCTCCTGTTCCTGTTGGGCTGGATCCAGGCCTTCTTGCAAACGATCACCTAGTAAGTCCGGCGATTGGCCCGGCTGCACTGGGACAGATCCTGATGTTTGCTCGCCCGCGATATCGGAAATAAAATCGGCTTCCGTGGCCAGTCTTTCCACGGGTTGCTTGACCTGACTGGCGTCAATGACGGCTTGCGGAGCCGCACGGGATGATAATGGCTCGGACGTTGACAACTCGCCGTCGGTGGCCGCGGGTTGACGGTCGAAGTTCATTGACGCGTTGGCCGAACGGACAGCATCAACCACGGGGCTGGCCTCGCTTCTGCCATCGTTGGTTTCGACCGTGTTCGAACCGCTTGCCGCATCCGTTGGGTAAGTTGGCGCGGCAACCTGGCGAGTCGAAAACTTGGTTGGTATGACGTCGGCAACCGATGGGGCGGAACCAAGATTACTCGAAATTTCGGCGGACGTGGGCAAAGCCTGGTTGGATGCTGACCGTTGCGACGAATCAACTCGAACCGCCGCGGAATCGCCCTGGGTTTGGGTGTTGGATGGTTCTGCCAGGGTCGGATCCGAAAATTCTGCCGCATCAGCCTTTTGAACGTTGGTCGTGGTCCCTGGATCCAAATCGGATAGAGCTTCGAGAGGCGTCTCCAGCTGGCCGTTTTGAATCGCGGGGGCCCGCCCAACCTGATGGGAAGGATTGGAATTCGGGGCCGCGAAATTTGAATCGGTCGACGCGCCAAGATGCGGAGTCGGCAGGTTGTTAATCGGGGCAGTCGAAGAAAGGGTCGATGGTGGCAGCAGCTGGCCAACGGATTGCTGTTTGGCAAAGCGGGTGATCCCCGCAGCAGATTCGCCATTCGCGGAACCCGTTGGGCCGCTCGGCGCCGACGGAGCGAACGTCCCTTCAACGATGAGCGTTGCGAAATGGATGGGTGTTGGCAACGAGTCCAACTGCGGATTCGGTGCCAATGCTGCATCCGTCGCTATCGTGTCGACGAGATTGTTGGTGACGTCGGCCGTAAGACCATCGCTCATCTCTGAACTGATCAGTGGGTTCCCGAGCGATCCATCAACAGATGGCTCGAGCAGATCCGATTCGGATACAGCTCGAAGGTCCTGCTGGAATTTTTGATCTGGAGTCGTTTTCGCGGAACTGGAACTTTGACTTCGATCGAGCAGGAACTGTTCGAAAACTGGATGGCTTTCAGCAACGGAACCTTCCGTCAACGCGGAATTGGCGCTGCCAAGACCTGATTGAGGCGTGGTTTTTTGACCGTTTGCCGCGAAAATGATGGAGGCCGTTGAAAGCACTTAAGCACCGTAAACTGTGTTCGAATTCCCAAATTTGCAGGGAACGGTCGACAAGGCAATTTCGGTGCCAACAAATAAAAAAGAATTTGATAGCAAGTTTTGAAGGTAATGTTCGAACGTTGCCGGATTCCGAAATCGAGGCTTCGGAAATTGCTAAGCTTTCACGGTTATCAACGGACAAGGATTTCCCGGTAAGGAAAGTCTTTCGCAGCTCGCTTGGGCTTAAAGTCGACCGAATCGTTACGGGCGATCAGGCAGCTTTCGCGACGGTTGGCGAGTCAATTTCAATCGTGGCCCCCGACTCTCGATAGCGTTTAAGTTTGTTGTTCAGCGTTCGGGTCGTTACTCCCAGCTCTTCGGCCACGGCCCGTTTGTCGCCGGCAAATCGTTTGAGACTGTCGAGAATCAACAGGCGTTCCACCTCTCCGATCGTCTTGCCGCGGAGGCTGGCCAATTCACCAACCGCCGGTTTGCGTTGGGCAAAACTTCCGAAACAATCGGTTGAAATCAGATTCTGACGGCAGAGAATGCACGCGCGATGAATCAGGTTTCGCAGTTCGCGTACATTTCCCGGCCACGCATGTTCGAGCAATTGCCGCAATGCAGTCTCGGTAATGCCCTTGGCGACTTGATCGCGATCAGGTCGGAATAACTGAATGAAGTGCTGGACTAAAACGGGAATGTCAGCGGTCCGTTCCCGCAGCGGCGGGATTTGCAAACCCAGAATATTTAATCGATGATACAGATCCAACCGGAACCGGCCTTGGGCCACTTCCGATTCGAGATCTCGGTTCGAGGTTGCGATCACTCGGACGTCGATCTTTTTGCACTCGTTGCTGCCCAATCGCTGGACCTCTTTTTCTTCCAGCACGCGCAGTAGTTTCGACTGAATCGTCAATGGAATTTCGCTGATTTCGTCCAGCAGGATTGTGCCCTCGTGGGCGCGTTCAAAATGCCCCATCCGCTGCTCAACGGCACCGGTAAACGCGCCCCGACTATGGCCAAAAAACTCGCTTTCCACCAACATCTCGGGGATCGCGGCACAATTGACGGCCACGAATTTTTGCGGTGCCCGGCCACTTTGCTCGTGGATAAATCGACAAAGCAGCTCTTTCCCTGTCCCACTTTCCCCGGTAACCAGAATCGAGGCTGAGTTGTCCGCGTAAGATTTTGCCTGCTCAATGAGTTGCTGCATTTCCTCCGACTGATGGATCATCATGCGTTTGTTAATGGAATCAGCGGATCCTGGTGGCGGGGCTTGCGCATCGTTCGGAAAAACCGCAATCCGAGGCAGCGCCTCGCGGTTTTCATCCGACGAATCTTGTTGATGCATTGCGTTTCCGTCCATAGGACTCCCGTTCGCGTTTGAGTTAGATGGTTCGCCTTGAGTAAGCCGATTTCATCTGCACCGCGCGCAAATTCTCATTCACCTGTGGCTGTAACCTGGCTTGTGATTTCCTGGTTTCCGATTCCAGTTCGCTGAAATTGGCAATCAGGCTCTGAATCAGATCCGTGACGGAGCGGGTCAGTTCCCTCACTTCCGGAGAAGCGTGTTCGCGACTCGCGATGTACTGGTCGTACCGTGTTTGCGATTGATTCTGAAGCGTCTCAATTGCCTGGCGTTCCGACTGGATCCGATCGAGTTGGGCCTGGAACTCGGTCGGCGATTGGTCGCCGGCCACCAGTTGATCGGTCAGTATCTTTAGCTGCTCGTATCGTTGTCGCAGGGTACACAGCGCGTCCGAAACTTCAGCTTCAAGCGGATCTCCGTTATTCATCACGCGCCCCGATGGATTGAACGTATTGGCTTGCTTCGACTTCGAGGGCTTCGAAATCCGAAGTCATCTGTTTGCGTTGGGACAAATACGAGAGATACCATCCGGACATCATGCCTGGATAGGATTGGGTTTGGGACGCAACCACATCGCGGTAATAGGTTTCCGCCCTGCTCCAGTCTCCCATCATGCGGTAACAGTTGGCCAGACCGTATTTTGCCCAGGCATCCTGCTGAAATCGCGATGGGTCGTTGGCGAGGTAGAATTCGTACTTGGCAAGTGCATCCTGCCAGTTGCCAGACAAAAACAGACTGTTCGCTAATTCGCGAGCGTCCACCGGGACGGATAGTTCTGCGGGAAAACCGATGGCTTCCTGCTCACTCACGGAGTCGTTCGCCTCTGAGCCTGGCAATGGCGCGGTCCGAACACCGGGCTCCGCGAGTTCTCGATTGCGAAGCTTATTTGCCGGCAGTCGGGAAGCCGAATCCGGTGAATCGACTCCCTGCCCGGAATTCGCGCTCGACTGTTGCTGTTTCTCCTTCATGATTTTTTCCAGCATTCGAATCTGATCCTGAATCGCGCGAATACGGTCGCTCTGATCAAGTTTGGTCCGATCTTCTGGTTCGATGCGTAAGGCCTGATCCTTCGACCAAAGTGCGTCCTGACTTTGATCCCGAAAATCTTCCAGTTTCAAATCCAGTTCACGGCGTGTTTCGCCAGTGCTGGACTTTCGGGAACTGACCTGAATCATGTTTTCCTGAGCACAAACGTGTCCCATTCTGGCGACGGACAAGGTCATCCCGAAGGTAAATAGCAACCCAGCAACACGGGTGTAAATCCCCGGCGACCTCCTGGTCGTCAAGACCTGCGATGCCCGCCAGGAGGGCCGTTTTTCTGATTTCAGTTTCATCATCATTTCGTGGCTGAGGGCCATCCGATAACAGGATAAAATTCCATTTATTCGACGTCTTCGGCGGGAAAAATGCCCGCAAAACAGAGCGCCGACGAGTAGTGCTGGTCCAGTTTGCGGTAGGCAAAACCCATCATTGACAGTGTTTTTTTCCGTTCGGTTGAATCGAGCTCCAACGCAATCAGTTGCTGGCAAACGGACAGGCATTGTTCAGGTAGATCATTCTTGAGATAGAGTTCGGCCAGTTTGATCCGGGCGAGTTTCGTCCAGGGAACGGCGTCCTGGCTAATCAGGAAGCGGTACAGTTCACCTGCGTCTTGGTCCTGCCCGGTTTTGCTCTGCTCGGTTGCCAGCCCGAATAGAATCCGATTTTTCCAAACCGGCAGTTCGGTTGAATCTGCCGCGGCCTGAAAGCACTGGATCGCTTTTTCGGGGAATCCCAGCTCCTGGTAGGCTCGCCCCGCGATGTAAAAATCAAAGAACGAAGTCAAGGGCTGCTCTGCCAGATTGGAAAGCGCACGAACCAGCCGGTCTTCGGCAACCTGCTTTGAACGCTCGTCTTCCACGCCGATGTACTGTGCGTAGTTATCCAGCAACGTGACGAGGGGGGCGAGCGGCGAGTTTTGAAATTCCTGGTGATTGTCAAACAGGACTTTGTTAGCCGTCAACGGGCTGTTGTTCAACAAGTAGGCACGTGCCAAAGTGAGCGCGGCCAGTTGCTTGCGTTTGGAGTCACGGGCGGTCGCCAACGCCCGAACTGAAGCATAGATTGAATTCTCCAGATCATCCAACTCCAGATACATCTGGCCAATTAGCCAGTAGCCGGTGGATTTGATCAACGGATCATAAGTCTGATCTACGGCGAGATACAGCTGGTCGATCGCAGCTTCCCTGCGATCAAGCTGGCGATTGAGTTTTCCATAGTTGAATGATAACGCAGCTCTCAGTTCGCCCGATGGATTGCTGGCCGACAACGCTTCATATCGGTTGCCTGCGGATTCGACATCGCCGTTCAGGAAGTACAGATTGCCACTGGCCATCATGGCTGCGTTGGAACGATAGTCTCCGGGGAATGACAGGCTGAAGTTTCGATAAAGTCGCTGCGCCACGTCGATGGCAATGCGACCGGGCGCTCCCGTACCTTCGAGTTCGTCCAGCGCCATGACTTGCAACTGGTTGCCATTTTGTTCCCAGCACAAATTCAGCGGCGTCAACACGCAATCCAGAACCAGGCTCAGCGGCAGATTGCGAAATCGCAATGCTTTGGATCGTGCAGCAATCGCTGAGTTGGCCCGGGCGCTGATTGTCAATTCAAATTTTGCGACTTCCGCAAGTTCCGGCAACAGCCGCGTGAGCGGAGTAAACGCTTTGTTGGCGGAGACAATCGCATTGTTGACTGAATCGTTGGGGCGCTGCACCAGCACGATTGCGTTGTCCGAATTTCCCGACAGCCAATCGGGTAAACCGACATCCTGTGAGTCCGCTTCCTCGGCATCCAACAGATTGATCAGCAACGTAAGGTCCGGAGATTCGTTTCGAAAAATGACGCCATTTTGTCGCGAGGGATCAAAATGATAATCGCGTAAAGCGATTTCCTGCACGACGCTGGCCAGCTGATAGAGAATCTGGGCTTGGAGCTCGGTTGGCTGCCCCGTCTCGTCTTCCGACTGCAAAACGAGGTCCGAGAGTGAACGCAGGGCATCATCGGATTTCTGCAGACGTTGCCAAACGCGGGCGACTCCCAAACGGGCGGCCAGTCGAGTTGTCTTTCGGGCGGCCGATTGTTCCGCTTCGAGGTACAGCCGTTCGGCCAACAGAACGTTGTTGTTCCGTTCGGCGCAGACCGCCATTCGGATGACCAGGGAGACCGACGGTTGAGGACTGAGCTCGAGTGCTTTGTTGTACCGCACGGTCGCTGAGTGAACGTTGCCGGCCAACAGACTGCGGTCACCCTCTTTCAGCAATTCGAGCACGTTGCGGGAACTGGATTGGTTGAGATTGATATCGGCGAGGGAGACCGTGTCAACCTTGCTGGCAGACAGCGGGACGTTAGCGGTGATTCCGTCCCCAGCTGTCCCACGTTGATCGCTCAAGGTTGCTGGCGAGTTCACCATCACGTAACCCATGCCGGCGATTACGCCAAACGCAAACAGATTCGTGATCATCCAGATTTCACTGCGAAACATATTCGCTTCCACAAAAAACGTTTTCCGTAACGATCAGCGGTACAAACTGCTTAATCGTCAAAGTCGACTTGCTCTGGAACACCAAATCGGACGAACACATCGTGTTCCTTTAGAGTCAAGAAAAAAGAATATTAGTTGGCAAGTTTATTCGCAGAGCCACGATAACAATCTTGCTGCGTTTGAATCCTAAGGGGGATATCCATGGACATCCAGAATCATGGCAAAAACTTAAAGGTGCATTTTCCGGTGAAACCGGGCGGGCAGAATGTCAATTCTGCCGCTGGTCAAACTGCGAAAATTGACGCAGCTCCCGTTAGCGAAGCGAGAGCAACACGATTGATCGATCAGGTCAAAAGTGGCGAAGCGGTTCGCAAACAACTACTCACCGAAATACAAGCCAAAGTGCAGGCTGGCGAATACCAGACACGTGCTGCGGTGGAAGAGGCTGCGGCGAATATCGTTGGCCTGTATTAGGCGATGGCAGTTACTTGATTGATCCAGATTTTTTACGACCTTGATGCGGCAAGGATGCCGAACCAAACGCTCGGAAGCAAGGGTCACGTGGTACACCCTTTTTTGCGGAGATCCTTAGATGCTAGGTTTAGCTAACAATGTCGGCGCTTTAAACGCGCAACACAACTTGACACGTTCGTCGAATAAATTGAACACGTCGATCGAACGATTGTCATCCGGTTTCAAAGTGAACCGGGGTGCAGATGGTCCTGCCGCCCTGGTGATTTCCGAGAAGCAGCGAGCCCAGATTTCAGGTTTGCGAGCTGCCATCGACAACACCGAAAAGGCCGTTGCCGTTGTCCAAACTGCGGAAGGTGCACTCAGCGAGATCAACAGCCTGTTGGTCAAAGTCCGTTCGTTGGCAATCGACTCCTCCAACACGGGTGTTAACGACGAAGATGCGCTGTCGGCCAACCAGGCTGAAATCACCAACGCCCTGGAAACCATCGATCGAATTGCGAACAACACGCAATTCGGTGAAAAGCGATTGCTTGACGGTTCGGCTGGACTTTCCGGCACAACCACCGATTCGGATGTCAGCTTCCTGAAGGCCAGCGATGCAACTTCGGCTGGTTCTTATGCGGTCGACGTCACCGCCGCTGCAACCCGAGCCAACACCACCGCGACAGCCCAAACCGGCAACCTCGCCGCCGACGAGACATTGACCCTCAACGGCGTCAGCATCACCTTGAATGCTGGCCTGTCACGAACGGAAGTTCAATCACGAATCAACGAATTCTCGGGGCAGACCGGTGTGGTCGCCGAAGATGATCCGACCACCGCCAACTCAACGCGACTGCGAACCGAAGGCTACGGAACGGATGCAACGATCCAGGTTATTTCCAATACCGCCGCGGGTGGAGCAGGAACGACCTCCGGTATCGGCTCCACCGAAATCAACGTTGCCGGTACCGACGCGACCGCCACAATCGGTGGCAACGCCGCCTCGGCGGACGGTAACATCATCACGGGTACTGCCGGTGCTTCCAAGGGAATCGTGATTCAACTGGGCGTCAGTGCAACGGACTCGGCGGCTTCGGTCGGTGGAGCCGGTGCTTTGAGTGCTCAAGGTCAGGTCACGATTGCTGACAATTCGCTGGACTTCCAAATCGGAGCCAACAAAGGCCAAACGGTTTCCATCGCGATTGATTCGGTTGAAGCCTCCGGTCTCGGTGTCGGTGTCCCCGGAAACGACTTCATCAACCTGGCCTCGATCGACGTAACTTCGTTCGACGGTGCCCAGGATGCCCTGGAAGTCATCGACTCCGCGATTGACGAAATCACCAACCTGCGTGGTACGCTGGGTGCTTTCCAGGCCAACACCCTGGAATCCACCGCCAACAACATGCGGACCACCCTGGAAAACACGGTGAATGCAGAATCGGTCATTCGAGACACCGATTTTGCGGAAGAGATTTCCAGCTTCACCAACAGCCAGGTACTGGTTCAGGCGGGTACTTCGGTACTTTCCAATGCCAACCAGTCTTCGCAGTTGATCCTTTCTCTGCTCGGATAATCCGCCATCCGATTGGCGAATTTTCGCAACCGGCGTCGTCCTCGTGCTGCCTAAGTTTGGAGACCGGTTTGCGATTCGAAACGAACGGAGAGGGAAGCAATTCCCTCTCCGGACGTTTTCGATCCCCATTCTCTTTAACTGGATTTCAATATGTTCTCAATTGATGGTCTTGTCAGCGGATTGGATACGACCTCCATTATTGAAGGACTGGTCTCGTTGCAGGACGCCCAAGTCGGCAGATTGAACGAGCGAAAAAATGAAATCGTCCAGCAACAAACCGCGTTTCAAGGTATCAACGCGCGGCTGCTCAGTTTTCGCTCGACCATGAGTCGGCTGAACCGAACGACCAATGCGGTATTCGATGAACGGACGGTCAGTTCCAGTTCCGAATCGATCATCACCGCATCAGCAGGCTCACGGGCCATCGAAGGATCTTACTCGCTGCAGGTCAACTCATTGGCCAAGGCCCATCAAATCGGGTCCCAGGGATTCAGCAGTACCTCATCTTCGATTACCGAGGGCACGATCGAATTTAAATTGGGCGATCGACCGGCGACTGAGATTACGATTGATTCCTCCAACAACACGGTTTCCGGCCTGGTCGCAGCGATAAACGCACAATCTGACGACATCGCGGCCGCGATTGTTCACGATCAATCCACCAATTCCGACCGGATCCTGTTGACCTCCAAATACACGGGCGCTTCGAACGAGATTACGGTGACCAACAATCTGGCCGCCAGCTCTGGAAATGCCACGCTCCCGGATTTCTCGGGACCCGCCATCCAGGAAGCCACCAATGCCTCGATTCAATTGGGCTCCGGCCCCGGTGCCATCACGGCCGAGTACGAATCGAACCAGATCGAAGGTTTGATCGAAAAAGTCACACTGGACCTGCACAAAGCCGAACCGGGCCAGGATGTGTTGATCACGGTCCAACGCGATACCGAGTCCGCCGAAACGGCGATTCGAGATTTTGTCGAGGCCTACAATGGCCTGATGACCTACATCGGAGACCAGACTCGCTACAATCCGGACACCAACGAAGCCAGTCCGCTATTGGGCAACCGTTCTGTTTCCTTGATTCGAAACAATCTCGCTGCAATCGTTACCGAAGCAGTTCCAGGTGCTTCAGCCAACCTGAATCGGCTCTCTCAAATCGGAATTTCGATTGGTGCGACCGGACAGCTGTCGGTCAATTCAACCCGACTGAACAACGTACTTGCGGGCAAAGTCGAAGGGGTCGATCTGCAAGACGCAAAACAGTTGTTCGGGCTGACGGGCAGTTCCAATAGCAGTGGCGTCGATTTCCTGCTGGGCAGTTCGCGCACCAAAGCCTCGACCTCAGGGCCCTACCAGGTTGACATTCTCCAGGCGGCCGAACGCGGCTCGATCACCGCGACCAATGCCATCGCGAGCTCGATCGTGATCGACAATACGAATAACGAATTCCAAATCAGCGTCAACGGCACACAAAGTGAAGTCCTCCAACTCACCGAGGGAACCTACACTCAACAGGAACTGGCCGACCACCTCGAAGCGACCATCAACGCATCCACCGAACTTGGTTCGCGCGATGTGCAAGTCGCGATTGAAGGTTCTTCCCTGGAAATCGCCTCCCAGACCTACGGTAAAAATTCGACGGTTTCGAGTCTCTCCGGGTCGGCCTTGTCCGTGCTAGGGTTCAATGGTTCCGAATCAGGTACCGGGAAAGACGTTGCCGGTTCGTTCATTGTGGACGGAGTGGTCGAAACGGCAACCGGCTCTGGCCGATTATTGATCGGTGACTCCGACAACGAAAACACCGGCGATTTGCAATTGCGAATCACGCTTGACCCCAGCCAGGTGGGAACCGGCATCGAAGCCGAATTGTCGGTCAGCCGTGGAATCACTTCGAACCTGGACGCCTATTTCTCCGACCTGCTCGATCCGGTCCGGGGAAATTTTGCCACCGCCACCGAAGATTTCGAACTTCGGATTGAGTCGATTGACGATTCGATCGACCGTGTGAAGGCAATCAGCGATTCCAAACGTGAATATCTGATCGAACAATTCACGAATCTCGAACGAGTCCTCAGTGAATTGCAGACGACCAGCAGCTTTTTGTCTTCCCAACTGACATCCTTACGATCCGCGAACTCCAGATAAAACTGCCGCCCCTGCGGTAGAGCGAGAGAAACCCAATGACCTACATTAAAAAACCAAAATCAGCCCACAAGAAATACGCTGTCCAGTCCCAATTCGGTGGCTGGAGTCGAATCGACATGTTGCTGGCGATTTACGATAAAGGCATCGCCGCCATCCGAGCCGTCCAGGAAGCGGTTGCAACCAATGATCAAGCCACCTACGCTGCCAGGATCACCGAAGCGCAGAAATGCGTGCTCGCAATTCATGGTGGACTGAAGCCGGACGAACACGATGTCGCCTACAACATTGCTCGGCTGCTGAATTTTGTGTTGCTCAAACTGGAAGAGAAGGAATACGGCGAAGCCGCCCGGTTCCTGGAACTGTTGCGGAAAAGCTTTGCCGAAATTTACGACGAAGCGGTTGCGTTGGAACAACAAGGCGTGATTCCTCCGCTGGAACTCACCCAGTCAACCGGCGCGCTGGTTTGACCGCACGCCGTCTGCTGACATTTCGCTTGGGGGACGGCTAATCGCTGTCGCCTTTGCCATCGTCCGCGGTTTGAATATCCGTCGCGGCCTTGTCTTTGTCGCCCCTTTTGGCAGGTTCTTTTGCCGGGGGCGCGGCAGCTGGTTCCGCGCTCGCTTCGTCCTTGCCTGGTTTCGCTGGTGGGTTACCGGCGGCTTCCGGTTGTTCCGCTGCCGCTTTCTTTTCCGCCGCCTTGTTTTCCGCCGCCTTGTTTTCCGCCGCCTGCTTGTTCAATTCGGCGGCTTGTTGTTGCTGAGCCGCTTTTTTCTCCGCGGCGGCCTTGATGCGGGCTGCTTTCACACGGTCTTTCTTTTTCTGTTGTTCGGCTTTGATGGCCGCGGCAACCTGTTCTTCGGTCGGAAAGACCGGGAATTCAGCGGTCGTCAATCCGCGATCCACAATCCAGGCATTGCGGAATCGAACCGGGTCGCCATGGTCCTGGAATTTGGACGGCAACAGCAGTGGAGCTTCTGGTTTGCCAGCACCTGTTTTGTTCGGTAGCGAGACATTGTCCTGGACCTTGACTCCGTTCAGCCAGGACGTGATCTGGGCGTTGCGAATTTTTGAACCATCGGCGGCCCATCGAGGCGCCGTGAAATGCACGTCGTACGTCTGCCAGACCAATGGTGGGAAGCACATGTTCAGGTCGGGCTTCTTGAACCGATACAGTGCGCCGCACCCATCGATCTTGATCGTTTGTGCGAACGAATCCAACACCTGGCATTCGTACCGGCTCTGCAAATACAATCCGCTGTTGGCCCGGTTTTGCCCGTCAGCTTGCGGCATGTACGGCAATCGAAATTCAATGTGCAGATCAAAATCCTGAAACATCGGTTTGAGATCGGCGCCCTCGGCGAGCAAGCCGTCGGCGGTCATTTCCGCGTTGACGAATTGATCGGTACCGCTGCCATCGAACAGGATGGTCGCGCCTTCAGGCGGCTGGGCGTAAAGCGTGGGACTGGTCCGGCGAATCCGTTTCAGGTTTCCAATCTTCCTGCCTTTGCGATCGATCAGCCGACAGCTGTTTTTTTCGACAATGATTGCCCAAGGCCCGCCCGAGAGCACAACAAAATCGCCCGACCGTTTGCCGATCAATGGAATCGGTTCCGGTTGATGTTTTTCCTGCCCCGGCAGTCCGCCTCGATACGCGATTGCGTCCAACTGGTCTGACCCGATGGAGCGTAGCTGAAGTCCCAACACCTGCATCTCGTTGCCATCCGTTTTGATCAGCCCAACAAATTCTCCCATCAAGGCATAACTCAGGTCGTCGCTGGGCGCCTCGGTAAAAGCAGGCCCCTTTTCCTTGTTCTGGGGCGCGAACGCAAACGCTTGACTCGGTAGACAACCAAGCACGGCCGAGATGGCAACAAACCGGAGCAGTGAATCAAAACGAAGCATGGACGGACCTTGACTATCTGGAATTGAAGGCAATGGGAATAAGCCCTACTCTAATTTACATTCGGTAAAATGCAATTTGCGGCAAACGCGCCGCCCGGTTTTCGCAGGACTGGCTACTGAATGCAGGGATTAACGCCGGAACGGCGTTGGCGATCGGCGGATAAAGCGTACGGACAATCCGATCTCCGAACTGTCGCCAACCGGACTGGGAAGGCCATTTTCCAACACGGGTAGAATTTCCCGAATGGACCAAACCAATCAGAATATCAGCAAAATCCTGACGATCGTCGGACAGATTCCGATCGGCCGAGTTGCGTCCTACGGACAGATCGCACGTTTGGCCGGGATCCCGAAGAACGCGAGACAGGTTGGTCGTGTGCTTAAACATCTCCCCGCGTCCGCCGACGTGCCCTGGCATCGGGTCGTCAACGCACGCGGAGAAATCAGCGATCGCGGAACTGGCGACAGTCAATCTCGTCAGCGCTTCCTACTGAAAAAAGAAGGCGTTGCGTTTGCACCCAACGGGCGGATTTCGCTGGTCCAATACGGATGGGACCCTGAAAACGAATCAAATTGAAATAGTCTGGAAGTGCAAAAGAGTCTGGAAGTGCCACCCCTCGGGTCCGATGGTCCGAGCTGGATTTTGCTAGAATCCAGGAATCTTCCAACCGCTACCGATGCAACCCAATCGCAACCCGGCATTCACGCCACGCGCATCACCGGACCATTCACGCTGCGTTTTCCATTTCCAGGCTTCCGAAATGAACAACTCAAGAATACTTGGCTACCCAGGAATCTGGATCGGATTTTTATGGATCGCAACCCACCCGGGCATGACGCAAGACCTCTCGTTTCTTGGCGACTGCGAAGTCAAGGCCAACGCACTTAAATTCTCAAACGATCCCCTGAAGGGCAACAACTTGATGGACAATTCAACACCGGACGATGACAGCCCAACCACCGAGGTTCTGTTCGATGGAAAAACCCTGGAGAATTTTCGTGGTTATCAATCAGAGCAAATCGGATCGGGCTGGTCGGTCCAGGACGGCGCGATTTTCTTCGACGGCAATCGCTCGGACGATCTTGTGACCCGGAAGGAGTACGGAAATTTCGAATTTGAGTTCGAGTGGAAGATCTCCGCAGGCGGCAACAGTGGCGTGATGTACCGAGTCTCACTTGGCGAAAAAAAGCCTTGGCATACCGGCCCCGAATACCAATTGCTGGACGATGCCAATCACAAGGATGGCAAGACCCCCAACACCTCGACCGGCGCACTTTACGCGCTGTATCCACCAAACAACAAATCACTGAAACCGGTTGGTCAATGGAACGCTTCAAAAATTGTGCTTGACGGAAACCGCATCGAGCATTGGCTGAACGGCAGTCAAGTCGTCGAAGCAACGATTGGCAACCCCGACTGGATCAAAACGGTCGAGGCCAGCAAGTTCGGAAAATTCAAACAATTTGCGGGCAACGCCCAAGGCCACCTCGTACTGCAGGATCACGGAAATCCGGTCTGGTTTCGAAATCTCAAAATCAAAACGCTCGATGAGTAAGTGCGGGCTCGCGGCCAATGGCATTCACTTTCAAAAAATACTCCGAAGGAGTTTCAGTAATTCCGGTGTTGTCGCTGCGCTCAAACACCGGCTACTGGCTTGAATCCCTATCGGGATACGCGGTTCAGCTTTCTAAAGTGAGTGCCATTGGGCTCGCGGCTGTTGACTCCGTTTTTGAAAGTGCGCGTCAACCGAGCTGACATCGCCTGCGACCCTTGGCAAGTTGTCTTGCTGCAGCCGTTGTTTACCGACTGGCATCACAAACTCAAGCCGGCTTTGTGCTCTGTTTCGACGGACGCCCCACAAGCTATTCCCTCCTGCCAATTTCGGCGGCAATTTTTTCTTGTCGTTGCCGAAATTGCTGGACGAGCTTCGGATGTTCGGTTGCCACGTTCGTCATTTCACCCGGGTCGGTGACAGGACAATCCAATTAGGTTATTTATTCGGTTAAGCTGACAGGGATCGGAGAATAAATCAATGGTAAATCTCGATCGCGGCAAAGATAATCCTTGGGTCCTTAAAACCCCTCCCGGGACGTCTGAATTCACCATCCATGTTGAGGAGAAGAATGGTTTGAAGATCCTTGTTTGTATCGTGGGAAAAACTACTCTGCATTATGATGCTGGTTGTATTGAGGATATGTACTCCATGCTTAAAAAAGCTGGGGATTGGGTTGAGCTCGGTGGTGCAGACGAACAGAAGACAGCTAAAGAAGGGACTGTTGAAGCCTGGGGAAGGTCGCTGAGTAATTCTATTCAGGGCTGGTATGGATTTAAAAGGTCTTCGCGGAAGGTTTGGAGTTTATATCCCGCCGCTGATGGAAGAACTCGGTCTTTGTGAACTGGAGCATAACCCTAAGAACAACCGTATTCGAGCCAAGTAATCACCCATGGATTTTAGCTGCAATTCTTCTATCCCTTTGATTTAGGATGGGTTCAACCAATAACTAAACATTTGAACTGCGAGAGAAGAAAATAGGCCTTGCTTTTTAGAGGCATTTGGTTTATGATGTCTTATTAGACCGCAAGAAATGGTCGATAGATGACAGCAGGTAAGAGGTCAATGCATCGGACGGATCGCTATCCAATAAGGAGGAAATACTATGGCATATAAGCATACCAATTCTAAGGGCGTTACTTATTATCTGCACGCCAATGTACGAAAACTCGCCAGCGGTAAAGAGCAGAAGCTATATTTCTTCTCGAAAACCATCAAGGCGGGGGCTCTAAGATGCGCTTCCCGCAGGTTTAAAGGTGAGCGAGAGCACCAGCGGGCTTCCATTGTTGAAGCGCATCTAAATAATTCCGATTTCCAAACCCCATATTAAGAGTGAACGACACTCTACCAGATGAGGTTATTTCCCTCATCTCTGGTGTTTGGGTTTAAAAAGTTCTACCGGTTGAAAACATAATCCCCATCGACGAACGGTTTGTGTGATCCGTGTATGTAGGATGTCGAGAGGAATTTGTTGCAATAGATGCCCCAAAATTTTATTGACAATTTATTAAATTGTTGCTATACTCTTCACACGATAAGACATGGTTTTAGTTAGTGAAACCGTCAATGGGACCAACACAACAAGACGACCGCTATGTCATTGAGATCTTCAGATGTAGCCCTGGATGTCCTTGAAAACAATGGCTTTCAGTGAAGAAGAATTCCATTCCACACTACCAATATCGCCCGTAAGCTCAATCTCAATCGCAGCCGACTTTTCCGAATATTGAAGACCCTGGAGCGGCGTGGATATGCGGACCCTGACCCCAAAACCGGGGCTTACCGTTTAGGTTTGAATTTTGTAAGCCTTGGGCAGCGGATCCAAGAACATCTTAGCTTACGTCGTGAAGCGGAGGATTTGTTGCGTAATCTGGCAGTACGAAACCGGTGATTGCATCCACTTTGTCGTGATGTCGGGGGATAGCGCGTTGTCGTCGATCGTTATGTAGGCGAGAATACCTCCAAGTAGCCCAACCGATTGGGAAACCGCTTCCGCTCCCTATTGGTGCTGGACCTAAACTTCTTTTGGCGTATTTGCCAGAATATGAACTTGAGCGAATATTGAAACGGATCTCGCTGGAAGCCTACACAGAAAATACCATTACAGAACGTAGGCACTTTACGAAATGTGCTTC
>CAVQPH010000004.1:0-137445 GCA_963714685.1 Pirellulaceae bacterium
ACCGTCGAAAACAGAAAGATGGCTCGGTAGTTTCCTGAGACAATCACGAACAGCGTGCCAGGATCGAACTGACCGCCGAACCGTATTTGCTCCAGGACCGAGTTGTCCCGTAGATCTTCGTTCGTTCGTCTTGTCGGCCCTGCAAACGTACCCACTCAAAAATCATGGACTTGTGAGTGCCCGTTCGAAAACTGTCGCCGATGCCGTACAGCACCATCGCCAATGCAAACCACCCGAACGACGACGCGAACGCGAAGATGATAAAGCTGATGATGTAAGCGACAAACGAAGCGAGCATGCTACCGCGTCGCCCCCACGTATCAGCGATTGCACCGGAGGGAATCTCGAGCAAATTGATCGTCAATGACCGAATCGCGATCAGCACGCCAATCCAGAAATAACTGAGTCCCTGTTCCAGGAACGCCAGCATCAGGAACGGTTCGAAGTACCGCTGGTTTTTCAGGAAGCCGTAAAGGCAAAAACGTGTGAGCATCCGAACCTTGCCTCAGCAACGAACCGATCGCGGAAGCAAAAGTATACCGTCGATCGTCGTTCCAACCGGCGAACCTCAGCCAAATTCGTGCTTTTTTAAAGGTGTCAGGCATCGCTGCTGACCAGTCCCACACCAACTTGCAGACAATTCGTTTATAATGACGGCAGACAACGAAGCAGGTGTCCGGCCCGGTAACAGGTAAATCATCCATGATTCGAATTTTCGTTCCAACTCTTTCTATGGTAATCACAAGCCTGTCCGTCGCGGCAGCAAACGCTCAAACGCTCAACGAAGCCTTGATCGCCGGGAGATTCTGGAAAACTGGTTGAGACCGCCCGACAGAAAGGAAATGTCGTCCGCGGGGCGATCTCTGTTTCATCAGGGCAATATCAACTTGCGCCAAATGCCACCGGCCCAAATCAGAGACCGATCGGATCGGTCCAGACTTGAGCATGCTGGCCCGCGACGTCACCGACGCGATGATGGTGGAATCGGTTTTGCAACCCTCCAAAACGATCAGCAAGGGATATGAAACCGGTAAAGTTGCTGACGTCGGATGGCCAATTTTTCGAAGGCATGTTCGTGACCGACGAACCAGAACGGGTCGTTCTCCGGGACAACGCCGATCCCGACCGGCTGGTCACACTGAATCGCGCTGAGATCGAACAGATCCGACCGGGGACCAAATCCAGCATGCCCGAGGGGCTGGTCGATCAGCTAAAGGACCGCCAGCAGTTTCTGGATTTGATGCGGTATGTCCTGGAAATTCGTGATCGCGGTCCAACTGCGAAAGTCGCGACAACCTCGCTGACATCACGTCGTGAACTGAGCCCCGATCTCGAAGGCCTGCTGCTGCTCAACGACCGGAACTGTTTTGCCTGCCACCAACGGGGGTCGATCGACGCTACCCTGCCTCCCAAACAGGCTCCCGATCTGCGCTGGTCCGGTAAATGGCTGAACCCGCGTTACCTTTCGCGTTTTATTGCCAGTCCCTCGGTCGTCAAACCGGGTACGACGATGCCCCACCTGTTGGATCATCTCGATCAACCCACGCGAGAAAAAACGGCTTTGGCAATCACCCATTTCCTGACGTCGGTTGGGCAAAATCGTTTTCAAACTCAACCTATTGATGCCGCGGCCACGGCCCGCGGGGCAGAGCTTTTCCACTCGATCGGTTGTGTCGCCTGCCATTCCCCGCGCGATCCAATGGCGATCGAAACCGGCTTGGAAAATTCTCTCCCGCTCGGCGACCTGAGCAGTAAATACAACCTCGACGGATTGGTCGAGTTCCTGGAGAATCCGCGCATGGTTCGACATTCCGGACGGATGCCGGAAATGCGGTTAACGCGTTGGGAAGCAGAAGACCTCGCCAACTACCTGTTGCAAAAAACCGCTGAAGCGGAGCAAGCTTGGGTTGTCGATTCCGGACTCGTGAAATCGGGGAAACTGCTGTTTGCCGAACTCCAGTGTAATGCCTGCCACCACCAGATCACCGGCGACCGCCCTGAACCGGTCAATCAGGCCGCGTTGGCAACTTTGGCCGTGGATCAAGGCTGTCTTTCCGACAAAACCGGAAAATGGCCCAACTTTCAATTCACCGATCAGGAACGCGAGTTTGTCCTGGCGGCTCTGGCAAATCCACCTGCCGAGCTGAGCGAGCCTCAGCAGATCGAAGTTTCGCTGAAAACGTTTAACTGCATTGCCTGTCACAATCGCGATGAGTTCGGCGGCGTGACGTCCGCCCGAAATCCGCACTTCCAAACCACCAACCTCAACCTGGGAGAGCAAGGCCGGATCCCGCCGACGTTAACCGGGGTCGGTGCCAAATTGAAGCCCAAATGGATGCGCGATGTGCTGGTCAACGGGCGAGCAATCCGGCCCTACATGAAAACCCGCATGCCACAGTACGGTGAAGAAAACATTGGCCACCTGATCGACCTGTTTCAGCGAACCGACAATTTGCCCGAGACCCAGTTCGCCGAATTCGAGGACCAGAAAGAGATGCGGAAGTTCGGGCTGGAACTGGCAGGCAACCAGGGACTTAACTGCGTCGCCTGTCACACCTACAAGTACAAACTTTCCGACACCATGCCCGCGGTCGATTTGACTGAAATGGCCGAGCGACTGAAGAAGGATTGGTTTTACCAATACATGTTGAACCCGCAAAAGTTTAGCCCCAACACCGTGATGCCGTCTTTCTGGCCCGGCGGTGTTGCCATTCGCAAAGACCTTGACCGGCGATCCGGATTTTCAAATCGAGGCACTCTGGCAATACCTGATCGATGGACGACAGGCCGGCACGCCCCGCGGCGTCGTTCGCGAGCCGCTTGGAGATCGTCGTTACCAATGAAGCCCAAATGTTGCGGCGAAAGTATCCGGGCATCGGCAAACGGGGAATCGGCGTCGGCTATCCCGGCGGGCTCAACCTGGCTTTCGACGCCGAACAACTGAGACTGGCGATGGTCTGGAAAGGCAAATTCGTCGATCCGGCGGGCGTCTGGACAGGGCAGGGGCATGGCAATGTCAGGCCGATGGGTAAACCGGTCGATTTTGCCGACCGGTCCTGAACTCGATGACCGCGAGCAACCGTGGATCGTCGACGAAGGCCGTCCACCTCATCATCATTTCAAAGGCTATCAGCTGGATGAGTTACGTCGGCCAACGTTTCGCTACGAATTCGAAGACGTTCAGCGTCGAAGACTTTTTTCTGCCGGTCGTCGGCGAAGCACTCGGATCAAGCAATCATTGCGCCGGACGAGTCAACGGTGTCGAGCTGCGACCAGCAGCGAGATCGAGCCTCCGATTTCGATGTTGCCGCCGCCGCGGAAATCGTCGCCGAAGGCAACCGGACATTTTCGATCGGCAAAAGACCTCAAGATTCGCCTGATCTCAAATGCAAACAGCTCGGATCGTCGAATGTGGGCGAAGGCAAACAACTGCAATTTGTATCATTGACGTATCTCCTGCCGAGGACGAAAAACTGGTGCTCGAATATGAACTGGAACCGTAGCCCCTGATGGCATCGACGTCTCGACCACGATTTCTTTCGCCGCACCAAAATTTTCTCAACGACCTGATAAACCCAAAATGATCCTTCCACTCTTTCAATCCGCAATCTTGCTCAGTTTTGTCTGTCTGCCGCAACAGGAACCGCTCGGCGAATACTGGGGGACCGCCGAAGAGGAAGCGAAGTACTACAGGCTGGTGGATGTCCCGCTGCCCGAAGAATTGGCCATCGAAGCCGGCAGCTTCGAAGTCATGCCCGACCAGAAACGGCTGGCCATTGCGACGCGGCGCGGCGATATCTTTCTGGTCGACGGAGCCTTCGACGAGTATCCCAGAACCTACGTTCAAGAAATTCGCCAGCGGATTGGATGAGGTTTTTGGGATGGCCTATCGCGATGGTTCTTTTTTTGTCACGCAACAAACCGAAGTCACGCGGATCACGGATCTCGATGGCGACGACCGGGCCGATCGTTTTGACACGCTCAGCGACACCTGGGGATTTCGGCATTACCACGAATTTGCCTTTGGTTCCAAGCCGGACGCGGACGGCAATATCTGGGTCGCACTTTGTCTTGTCCGAGTCCTATCATTCCAAGGCTCCGTTTCGCGGTTGGTGTCTGAAAATCACGCCCGACGGCAAGACGATTCCGGTTTGCAGCGGAATTCGCAGCCCCTGCGGCATCGGCCCCAACGAACACGGCGTGATGTTTTATGCCGAAAGCCAGGGCCCCTGGAACGGATCCTGTTCATTGAAAGTGCTTCAGCCCGGGCGGTTTCATGGGGCACCCGATCAGTTTCAACTGGTACGAACTTGCTCCGGAAATGGGCCCCGCTCCCGTCGTTCCCAACTCGAATTCCCGGCTGGAAATCGAACGTAAACGTGTCAAGGAACTGGTGCCCTACGCAGTCGTGTTTCCTTACAAACGAATGGGCCGTTCCATTTCCGGATTCATGGTCGATCGCACCGGCGGCAAGTTTGGCCCGTTCGAAAACCAGATCTTCATCGGCGATTTCAGCCTGGGCGTCGTGATGCGGGCGACGACCGAGAAGGTCAACGGCGTCTGGCAAGGCGCTTGCTACCCGTTCCGCGAAGGATTCGATACGGGCTTGCTGGCCGTGCAGTTCACCCCGAACGGAGACCTGATCGCCGGCGGCACCAATCGTGGTTGGCCCGTTCGGGGCCCGAAAGCCTATGCCGTTCAGCGACTGGACTGGACCGGACTGGTTCCGTTTGAGATCAAAAAGATCAAGGCGCGTCCGGATGGCTTCGCAGTAACATTCACCAAACCGGTCGAACCGACGATCGCTTCCGATCCCGCGAACTACCAACTGAAGACGTTCACGCACATCTATCAGCAGGGTTACGGCAGTCCCGAAGTCGACCAGACCCAACCCACCGTCACCCAGGCCGTCGTTTCCGACGACGGATTAAGCGTTGAGCTGACAGTCGACGGACTGGTCCAGGGCCACGTTCATGAATTCCACTTGCCTGAGCTGCGTTCGGCCGAGGACGAAAAACTGCTTCACGCGGACGCCTACTACACGCTGAATGAAATTCCGAAACGCTAGACGGAGAATCGAAGCGATGAAAGATATTCTTGAACCGTACGTCGGCAAGCAGATCGGCAGCAATGCGCGGAAACCATTTCACCTCGAACCGTATACGTTCGTCTCCGTTAGCGATTCGTATTTTACCTTGACCGGCGAAAATGATACTACCTTGGTCCATGTTCCGTACCGCAACATCATTCGCGTGCTCCAGAACGAACACGAGAGAATCCATGTCGGGCGGCTCTGTTCCAGCAAAAACATGACTTCAGCCTGATCGTAAAAGTCGGGCACGTCGTTACCCAGGTGCCGGCGTAACCGGTCGATCGCTGATTGATTCCTGAGACCTGATTCAGATTCCGATCCCACACCCTAGCAACCGAATCACCCCAGGGGAATCGTTTTGCCAGCAAGACCGACATCGACCAACCGTCGCAAGCGACTGGTTTCGGAGAGTCTGGGAGCAAAAGCAAAATCCGATCGCGTCATCGCGATCATTGCGATCGGGTTGCATCTGTGGCTGCGGTTGGGGCGGGGCAGGCAGGCGAGTGAACAGACCGCCAATTATCCTCTGTATATTGGCCTTGATTCTGGGCGGAATTCCGCTGGTGATTGACTTGTTGATCAAGCTGTTTAAACGGGAGTTTGGTTCCGACCTGCTGGCAGGAATCTCGATCGTCACCGCGGCGATTTTGGGCGAATATCTCGCTGGCACGTTTGTGGTGCTGATGCTGTCCGGTGGCGAAGCGATTGAGGCGTACGCCGTGCGTCGGGCTTCTTCGGTGTTGCGAGCACTGGCCAAACGGATGCCCTCGGTGGCGCATCGCAAAGCCAATTCGTCGGTTGACGATGTTGATCTGGAACAGGTCCAAATCGGTGACGAAGCTGGTGGTGTTCCCCCATGAAATTTGTCCGGTCGATGGAACGGTCACCGAAGGGCACGGTGTGATGGACGAATCGTACCTCACCGGTGAACCATACATGATGTCCAAGACGCCCGGCTCGCAGGTGTTGTCCGGTGCGGTCAACGGCGAATCGGCCTTGACCATTCGAGCGGACAAACGGGCGATCGATTCCCGGTATGCAAAAATCATGGAAGTGATGCAGGAATCGGAGCAACAGCGGCCGAGGATTCGACGGCTGGGCGATCAACTGGGCGCAATTTATACACCCGTCGCGGTTGCAATCGCCCTGATCGCTTGGGCGATCAGCGGTGAGGCCATTCGATTTCTGGCGGTTCTGGTGGTCGCGACCCCTTGTCCGTTGCTGATTGCAATCCCGGTCGCGATTATCGGCTCCATTTCGGTTTCCGCCCGACGCGGGCATCATTGTCAAGAAACCCGCCGTCGTTGGAAAAACTGGATACTTGCCGGACGGTGATTCTCGACAAAACCGGTACGTTGACATTTGGCAAACCGAAATTGACGGAGCAGGTCTCCGTCGATGCTGCGCGCGATGACGAAGTCCTGCAACTGGTTGCGAGCGTCGAACGCTATTCGAAACATCCGCTGGCGGTCGCAATTCTGGACGCGGCCCAGTCACGAGGGCTGGAGCTGAAAGAATGCTGCGATGATCAGTGAACGACCCGGGCAGGGGTTGCAAGGAGTGGTCGCCGGACACCAGGTGCAGGTGACCAGTCGGGATTTGCTGAAAAAACAGTCTTCGACCGAACTCGACAAACTACCGGATCAGTCAGCAGGCCTGGAATGCGTGATTTTGATCGATGACCAGTTCGCGGCCAGTTTATCGGTTTCGCGACCAACCTCGCGCCGATGGCAAGATCGTTCATCAACATCTGAAGACCGAAGCACCATTCGACAAGATCATGCTGGTCTCCGGCGATCGCGAAAGCGAAGTTCGATATCTGGCGGAAGCAGGTCGGAATTTCTGATATTCACTACAGCCAGAGCCCGGAACAAAAGGTCGAGATCGTTCGCCGGGAAACCGAACAGGCACAGACCATCTTCATTGGCGACGGGATCAATGACGCTCCGGCGTTGATGATCGGCGACGGTCGGATTGGCATTTGGTCAGAACAGCGACGTCACGTCGGAGGCCGTCCGATGCGGTCATCATGGATACGTCACTCAAGAAAGTGGACGAGTTTCTTCACATCAGCTCGGCGGATGAGGAAGATCGCTTTGCAAAGTGCCGTGGGCGGGATGGCGTTGAGCATCATCGGAATGCTGGTTGCCGCGGCCGGCTATTTGCCACCGGTCGCCGGTGCCATCTCGCAGGAAATCATCGATGTGGTGGCGGTTCTCAACGCGTTGCGGGCGGCTTTTCCGCCAAAAAGTCTATCGGATTATTGATTCGCGGCGCGTTGCGTCTGCGAGCCTGATGGGATGGCCCTGAATTTGCCAGAAGGCCCGCCAAGTATGCTTGAATTCACTCGTTTAATTGCTGAAAACAACATTCGGTGGGGAACAGTCTCGGTGCATCCCATCAAACCCAGCACACAGTTTCTCCGACACTCATTTTGGGGCAAGTGGTTCTTGCTGGCGTTGTTGATTGGCGTCTTCGCTGGCGCTGCGGCGATCGTCTTCCAGTCTCTAACGCATCAAATCCAGGAGTTGACACTGCGGGACATGGAAGGGATTCAGGTCCCCGACGTAACCTCCAGCGGCCAGGCAGGCCGACCCTTGACGCTCAACGCGTGGCAAATCTGGATGATCATCCCGATCATCGGCGGGGGTGGGCTGCTGTCAGGATTGCTGGTTTACTGGCTGGCTCCCGCTGCCGAAGGTTCCGGCATCGATGGTGTGATTGACGCATTTCACAACCAGCGCGGACTGATTTCGTGGCGGGTGCCGATCGTTAAATTGCTGGCCTCGGCCGTCACTCTGGGAACCGGTGGATCAGCGGGCCGCGAGGGACCGATTGCGCTAGATTTGTGCACGGAATCGGGTCATTCATTGGTCAGCGACTGGGGTTATCCACTCGCGATCGACGCATCCTGCTGGCGATGGGTATGGGAGCCGGCGTCGGATCCGTTTTCCGAGCTCCGTTAGCCGGTGCGATTTTCGCGGGCGAGATTTTATACCGCGATGCGGACATCGAATCGGAAGTCATTGTTCCTGGCGCGTTGGCGTCGGTGGTCGCCTACTCCGTGTTCCAGCTGTCGCTACCAGAAGATCAATGGTTTACCCCCCTGTTCGGAGACCTCTCCAAGTTTGGCGTGACGCATGTCGCTGAGCTTTTACCGTATTCGGTGTTGGCACTGGCGTTGGTCGGGTTTGTGTTTGGGTACGCGCGAATTTTCCGGTTGCTCGATCTCGGGTTCAAGCGCGTACCGATCGTCCCGCACCTGAAACCATTCCTTGGCGCGGTCGCCGCTGGGACGCTGGCCATCGGCGCTTACTACCTCGCAGGTGGCGATGCACGTGTTTTTAATGCGTTGGGCAGCGGGTACGGTTTTCTGAAACAAGCCTTTGATGATGCCACGTCGATCAGCTTGACGGTTCTGTTCGCGGTGGCGGCCACCAAGATCTTGACGACCTCCCTGACCGTTGGCTCGGGAGGTTCGGGAGGTGTGTTTGGACCCTCGATGGTGATTGGAGGCGCGATCGGTGCAGCAGCGGGCAAGCTCTTTCACCACTGGATGCCGGGCATCGTCGCGCAGCCGGGTGCATTCGCGATCGTGGGCATGGCCGGTTTTTTCGCCGGCGCTGCCAACGCCCCATTTTCGACGATTCTGATGGTAGCCGAAATCACCGGCAGTTATCAATTGTTGCTGCCGACGCTTTGGGTGTCGTCGATCTGTTACATCCTTTGCCGGCATTCCTCGCTGTATTCGAAACAGGTCGGCTCGCGGATTGAATCGCCGGCCCATCTGGGTGACTTTACCGTTGACCTGCTGGCGGGGATCCTGGTTCGCGACGTTTATCGGGAAACCGACGAGGGGATCATCTTTCACGAAGAAAATTCGCTGGACGAAATTGTCCACGCGCTGGCAAGATCCTCCCAGCGTTATTTTCATGTCTACAATTCCCAACAGGAACTGGTGGGCGTTTTCTCCTCCGAAGATGTCCGCCGTTACCTGTACGACGACGTGCTCTGGAAAATCGCCAATGCGCGCGACGTCATGATCGAACAGGTGGTCACGCTGCAGCGGGACGACGACCTTGATTACGCTTTGGGAAAACTCACCACGCTCAATGTCGACGAACTGCCCGTCGTCGACGAGGAAAATCCCAACCGGGTGATCGGCGTCTTACGGCGGAAAGAAGCGATCGCCGCCTACAATAAGCGGAGGCTGGAATTACAGCAGCGCAAACACGAAGAAAACGACTGAACCTCGAATCGTTCAACGAATCGTTGGGATTAACGCGATGGTGCCTGGTTCCCGACGTCTGCCGTGGGTGGGGTTTTCGGAGATTCGACGGATTCGGCGTCACCAGACGGGTGGCGTTCCAAACCCGGGTCAAAGGTCAGCAATTTGCGGGCCGCCAAAGCGTGTTCGACGGCCTGTTCCGGCGAGTCCGCGAGGGAAGTCAAATGCCCCATCTTCCGACCGGGGGCCGGATGCTGCTTGCCGTACAAATGCAATTTGATATTCGGTAGCGACAACGCAAACTGCCAGTTAGGTTCTCCTTCACTCCAGCAATCTCCCAACAGGTTCACCATGGCCGCCGGCTGAATCTGACGGGTTGAACCAAGTTGCAAACCACAGACGGCCCGGACCTGTTGTTCAAACTGACAGGTCACATGGGCATCGATGGTCAGATGACCGGAATTGTGGGGCCGCGGTGCGATTTCGTTAACCATCAGTGAGCCATCGCGGGCAAGGAAGAATTCAACGCACAGCACGCCGACCGCGTCCAGCTGATCCATGATTTCATGCGTGATCCGCGTCGCCTCTTGCACCAATTCCTCATCGAAATTGGCCGGAGAAACGGAAACATCGAGGATGTGGTTTCGATGTTCGTTGCGAATTGGAGCGTAAACCGCAAACGCCCCGGCAGTGGTACGTGCTGCCACGACAGAAAATTCGCAATCCAGGTCGATGAGTTGCTCGAGGATCAGTTGATCAGAATCGAGCTTTTTCCAAGCCGCTTCGACCTCGTCCTCGTTGCGAATGACGACTTGCCCCTTTCCGTCGTACCCCATGGTGGCGGTCTTCAGCACGCACGGCATAGTCTCGGCACAGGCCCGTTTCAAACCGTCCAATGAGGTCACCGCATGAAACGGCGCAACGGGCAAACCGTGGTCTCGCAAAAATGTCTTTTCCCGTAACCGGTGCTGGGTGGTCTCGAGCACCTGGGCTCCCGGATGAACCGGGGCAAATCGGGACGCCATCTCAATCGCTGCCAGCGGTACGTTTTCGAATTCGAGCGTCACCACGTCGACTTGACGAGCAAATTCGGCAACCGCGTCGAGATCATCAAACGACGCCTGGATCTCGCGGTCGGCAACCTGGCCGGCAGGAGAATCCGCGGTATCGGAAAACACATGCACGCGATAGCCCATCCGCTTGGCGGCAATCGCAAACATTCGCCCCAACTGTCCACTTCCCAGCACACCGAGGGTACCACCGGGTAAAACCGGTTGGTGTTTGGCAGCATTCGTCACAGCTGGTTGTCCTCCATGACTTGATGGGTCTGTTGGTGGATGAAGTCTTTTAACTTCTCCTGCAATGGTTGATCTTCGTTGGCGAGGATCCGGATTGCCAACAGGGCGGCGTTCTTGGCACCCGCGTTTCCAATGGCCAACGTCCCCACAGGAACTCCGCCGGGCATCTGAACAATCGAAAGCAACGAATCCAACCCATTGAGTGTCCGACTTTGGATCGGCACACCGAGAACCGGCAGCCGCGTCATCGAGGCGACCATGCCGGGCAGGTGCGCCGCGCCTCCGGCACCGGCGATGATCACTTTCAAGCCGCGATTCTCGGCTTCGTCCGCATACTGGCACATCCATTGAGGGGTCCGATGGGCGGAGACAACGCGTTTTTCGTAGGGCACACCAAACGCGTCAAATTGCAGGCAGGCATGCTCCATGGTTGGCCAATCGGATTTGCTGCCCATGATCACGCCCACCAAGGGCTGTCTGCGATTGCGTTGGTCTCCGGTGTCCGTGCTCATGAATTTGTGTTTCCGTCCAGTGAACAGCTATTTCGGAAAGCCCCAGTTGGCAAAACATCGGCGTGGATTTAATGTAGGCCACCCCTTCATTCTGATCCAGCAGGCAATCAGATAAAACCCGGGTTGGAACGGTCGTTCGGGTCGTCGAACAACCTGGGTTTCAGCGGGCAAGACGCGGCTCGGTCGTAGGCTGTGAATTCATTCGAGATCGATTGAACAAGGTCCGTACGATGGCCTTCCAAGGCGGTCGGAGTTGAAATCGATGGCTTTTGGAAGGCCACCGTACGAAAAATTCACAGCCTCTCCGCCTCGCGATGGCCTGAGAAGCTGGCTTGGTCAAACTTGCGTTCCTGGTTTCGGCAACCACGCGATCAACTCGGTAGGCTTGTTGCCGATCGAGAGGATCATCCTCGCCCTGCCTACCAACGTCGTGTCGCCAACGCCTCAGGGGCTGCAGAGGCTCGTGACGTCGCAGGCGCACAAAAATCGACAAAACCTCCCGATCGAATCGGCTCGATCAGTGCATTGCTGGCTATCCGGGCAGACCCGATGCTCGCGGTGTTGGAAACCGGCCCATTCTGCCGCCGCCTGATTTGCGACGCCGCGCGCGTTTCCATCGCTGGAACAATCGAATCCCTGACCAGGACTCCAGAGCAATCCGGCGGGCGACGGCGGCTTTCATCTGATCGAGGGCCGACCGGATCGCCGAAACGGAATGTCTACCGCCGGCGTCAACGACGATCCGTCTTCCGCTCTTCATCTGCACGATCACCTGGGCCAGGTACTCGGACGTCAGCTGATCGCCAATGACTTTGAAGATCCTGAACTGGACGCGGGCGATATCCTGGGCGTAACGCGAAAGCTTGAATTCGATCAGATTTTTGACCTCGTCTCGCTCGAGGGGACTCAAGACCGTCGAACTGTCGAAAATTGCGGTGACAAATTGCATTCTCAAACTCCCGATCCAGTTAAGTGAATTACTCTGGTAGGGTTTACGGATACAAATTAATATTGGTTGCATAGATAAAACCGGCCCGATCAATAGAAAAAACAAATACGGGAAACTTCCATGGAATGGCTGAACTACCACCATTTGCTGTACTTCTGGACCGTTGCCAAAGAAGGTGGCGTTTCGCGTGCGGCGGAAGTCCTGCATCTGGCCCAGCCGACCCTCAGCAGCCAAATCAAAAAGCTGGAAAAATCAATTGGCCACAAGCTGTTCGAGCGTACGGGGCGCTCTTTGACGATGACCGAGACGGGGCAAGTCGTTTACCGATATGCGGACGAGATTTTCGGCCTCGGTCGCGAACTGGTGGACGTGCTCAACGACCGAACCGAAGAGGGTAAATCCCGCCTGCTGGTCGGCGTCCAGGGGGCGATTCCCAAACTGGTCGTTTACGAATTACTTCGCCCGGCGCTCGAATCGAGCGGGGACGAGTTCCAGATCGTTTGCTCCGCCGGCCAGATCGGGGAACTGCTTGGCGAACTGGCGTTGCATCGGTTGGATGTGGTGATTGCCGACCGGCCGCTGACGCCCGATTCCAGCGTTCGGGCCTTCAACCACTTGCTGGGAAAATCTGGAATTACGATTTATGGAACCAGCGATTTATCCCGAAAGTACAAACGTGGGTTCCCCCAATCGCTCGATTCGGCACCGCTGCTGTTGCCGACCCAGAACACCTCACTCCGGCGCCTGCTCGAACAGTGGTTCGAGGAAAACCAGATCCACCCCCGGATCACCCATGAATTCGAGGACAGCGCGGTGCTGAAAGTCTTTGGCCAGGCGGGTCACGGCCTGTTCGTTACGCCCACCGCGATTGAAAGTGAAGTCTGCCGGCAGTATTCTGTGAAAATTGTCGGTCGCATTCCGGAAATCGTTGAGCGATTCTACGCAATTTCCATTGAACGACGCCTAAAACACCCTGCCGTGCTGATGATGCTGCAATCGGCCCGTGAGCAATTGTTCGGCAGCAACTGAAAAATCAACTTGCCGCGGGTGATGGTCCGGTTGGACGTCCTGTTACATTCAGCCGCGTGGGGGCTTCCATTTCGGCGGAAAGGTGCCAAAAGTCGAATCGTTGATTCGCCAATCGTTGTCCGGAAATCCAGCCGTCGCGCGGAATACCCAAGACAAAATCGCAGCGACACAGCCTCTTTAAACCCAATATTTTGCTTCAGAATCGAGTTTCATTGATGACCGCAATCAGTCAAAAAGCTGCCGAAAAAGAGATTAGCCAGGCAATCATTCGATTTGAAAAGGACTTTATGGGGCGAGGTCCACTCGACGCAAGGACGTTTATCGTCGAGGACATGGTATTGATACGCCTGAAGAATGTCCTGACACCGGCCGAGCTGAAACTGGCTCAATCTCAAATTCGCGAGCGCGGACGCTATTTAATCAAGCAAGTGAGGCAGGAGTTGATTGAGCAAGGGCGTCCCTTGCTCGATATCGTCGTGAAAGACATTCTCGGCATCGAGGTTGTCAGCTTGCACACCGATATCAGTGCCAAAACGGGGGAGCGGATCATCGTGTTTACCCTCGCGTCACCGCCTCAGTTCGCGAACGACTGATCCGCAGGCGACGCGACGGCCGTTCGCCGACGGGCCCAACCCCGGCCCGTCGCCCGGCGTTTTCCCGCCAATTCAATCTATAGAATTTTTGTTTTAGTTCAAATAAAATATGAATACACCAAAAAACCGCTGCGAATCCCGGGAAATCGTGCAACATATGAACCGCAGCTTGCTCGGTGCCTGGCTGCTCGAGGTTGACCGCGGTTTAACTCGAAACTAATTTAGTCCGATAGTTAAAGCGTCGCGAAGGATGAAAAGCTTTCGCGGTGCGAAGACGGCCGAAAACGGTACTTGTTACACAGGACGATGCGCTTGTGCGAAAGGGCCGGGGAATCTTGGAGATTTCCCGGCCCTTTTTTTGTGCCCGCACGAATCCCCTACGAGGAGAACGACCATGCAACGAATCCGAGACATCTGGCATTTGCTGTTGAACTGCGGCAAGTGGTTTCACCGAACCACCATCGCAACCAACGAACAGGGTGAACGCCCCGCACCCATTCGATACGACGGCGACCCGACCGATATCTACCTGGCCTGAATGCGGGACTTTTGAACGGCCTTGGCCCCGATGCCGCAAATCGGCGGCCCATCCATCACAAAAAATGAGAAAGGACTAACGTCATGATTCGCAAATCAGATTCGCTTCCCAACCCAATCCTGGAACAACTACGACAGCAGATTGCGGAAGCCGGCCAGTCGCAGATCGACTGGCTGGTCGTCGCGCACGACGATACCCGCATGCTGCACGAATTGGAAAAAGCGTTCGCGAACCAGTCACTCGCCGTCGTCGCGATCCCACAAAGCTACTGGGCCATGAATGAGGAAACGGCGGACGAGATGCTCGCCTTGGCCGTCAATGAATTGCAAGTCAACGGCATCTTGCTGGTTGGACATTCCCAGGGAGGGACCCCCAATACCCGAATTCGCGTCTCCCCCCATGCCAACGGTGATCGCACAGCCAGCCAACCCGCGACGTCGTTGATGGATCGTATTCGTTTGGCCCAGGAACATGTCGGACGGTGCGAACAGCATTTCGCTCAGCAGCTTGAGTTGGTCGGACAACAGGATTCCGTTGCGAAATCGCTGGCCGACGAAAAACTTACTCTCCAAGGGTTGTTTTACCGTGCTGAAAGCGGCGTGTTCTGCGTTTTTAACAGCCAGACTCAATCCTTCCGCGCCTTGATTCCCCAGGAATGTATTGCCTGACTTTGCCCAGGGACCGAAAGCGCATCCTTCCCTATTCAACAAGGAAAACCATGAATTACGTACCCATTACAGTGGCTCGTGGCGATGGAATTGGGCCCGAGATCATGCAGGCCACGCTCGATATTCTTTCGGCAGCCGGAGCAAAACTGGATATCGAAGAGATTGAGATTGGCGAACAGGTGTATCTCAGCGGCAACACTTCCGGGATCGATCCGACGGCCTGGGACTCGCTCCGCCGCACCCGGGTCTTTCTGAAAGGCCCAATCACGACGCCTCAGGGCGGCGGTTACAAGAGCCTGAACGTGACCATGCGAAAAACGCTCGGCCTGTTCGCCAACGTACGTCCTTGCGTCTCGTACCACCCGTTCGTTGAAACCAAGCATCCCACGATGAATGTGGTGGTGATTCGCGAAAACGAGGAGGACACCTACGCGGGGATCGAGCATCAGCAAACCGACGAAGTCGCCCAATGCTTGAAACTGATCTCGCGTCCCGGTTGCGAACGAATCTGTCGTTACGCTTTCGAATATGCCGTCGCCAACCAACGCAACAAAGTGACCTGTCTGACCAAAGACAACATCATGAAGTTGACCGACGGCCTGTTTCACAAAGTGTTCGATGAAGTTGCAGCCGAATACCCTCAAATCGAGAACGAACACTGGATCGTCGACATCGGAACGGCTCGCTTGGCAACGTGCCCCGAAAAATTCGATGTGATTGTGACCCCCAATCTGTACGGCGATATTGTCTCGGACATCACGGCCGAGATGACCGGTTCGGTTGGCATGGCGGGTTCCGCAAACATCGGCGAGGGGTTTGCCATGTTCGAAGCCATCCACGGTTCGGCTCCGGACATTAGCGGACAGGGAATTGCCAACCCCTCCGGTCTGTTGCACGGAGCGATCATGATGCTGGTCCATATCGGCCAGGCAGAAATCGCCGAAACAATTCACAATGCGTGGCTGAAAACGCTCGAAGACGGGATCCACACGGGCGAGATCAGTTCCGAACAACATACGCTTTCCACCGTCGGAACCCAGCAGTTTGCTGCCGCCGTGATCGAGCGACTGGGGCAAAAACCAACCGATCTTCCGATCGTCAAATACGAAAATCGGACCGAGGGAATCAAAACCAGCATCCAACGACGACCGCCGGCTGAGAAAAGCCTGGTCGGCGTCGACGTCTTCATCCACCAGCACAACATCGCACCCGACGCGTTGGCTGAAAAACTGGAACGCGCCAGTGGACATGGACTGGAGATCAAACTGATCACCAATCGCGGCGTGAAAGTCTGGCCGCAAGGATTTCCCGAGACCTTCTGCACCGACCACTGGCGCTGCCGTTTCAGAAAGTCCAGCGACAATGGCTACACCGTGACCCACGATCATATCCTTGGCCTGTTGAGCCGGATTCGCGGAGAAGGACTCGACTTCATCAAAACCGAAAACCTCTGCACGCTTGACGGCAAGCCGGCATTCTCACTGGGACAGGGTGAGTAGCCGCCAGCCCAGCGATCCTGCAGTGACCATTTTCCTGTTCGGTCACTGCAGGTTCTGTTTCCAACCCAGAACTCTCTGCTCCTTCTAGAAAAACACCATGATCAAAGCTTCTGAAAACTCCCAATCGACACTGGAGTCAATTCCAGCAACCTCGTCAACCGCTTCGGATCGACTGCAGCACCTCGCCGAACTCGAATCCGAAGCGATTCATATCCTTCGCGAGGTTGCGGCGGAATTTGATAATCCGGTCCTGCTGTATTCCATTGGCAAGGATTCATCGGTCATCCTGCACCTGGCCCGCAAAGCTTTCTATCCCGGCAAGCCTCCGTTTCCGTTGATGCATATCAATTCAACGTGGGAGTTCCGGGAAATGATTGAGTTTCGGGAGAATTATGCTCGCAAGGAATTGGGCCTCGAAGTCATTGCTTTCGTCAATGAAGAAGGCCGGGCCGCGGGAATCAATCCTTTCGACCACGGCAAAAATTACACGGATATCATGCGGACACAACCGCTCAAACGAGGGCTGGAACAATACCGGTTTGACGCGGCGATCGGCGGCGGACGTCGAGACGAAGAGCGATCGCGAGCCAAGGAACGGATTTTTTCCTTTCGCGATCGCAATCACCGTTGGGAACCACGACAGCAGCGACCGGAGCTCTGGAATACCTACAACACCTGGAGAAATTCCAGCGAATGCTTCCGGGTCTTTCCGCTTTCCAATTGGACAGAACTCGACGTCTGGCAGTACATTCTGCAGGAACAGGTGCCGATCGTGCCGCTATACCTGGCCAAGCCGCGCCCGGTCGTCAAACGCGACGGCGATTTGATCGTCGTCGATGACGATCGCATGAGACTTCAGCCGGGAGAGAAACCTGTCGAGATGATGGTTCGATTTCGCACCCTGGGCTGTTATCCCGTCACCGGCGCAGTGGAATCGAGCGCCGACACGGTCGAGAAAATTGTCCATGACCTGCTGACAACGAGAGAATCCGAACGAAACGGGCGAGCGGTGGATCGCGAGGAGAGTGCGGCGATGGAGAAGAAGAAACGGGAAGGCTACTTTTGACCGTACCACCGTTGCCGCCGCGAAATTCTGACCAACCACCCACCGTGAATCACAACATGAATATTGCAAAATTGACCCAGACCGAACCCGAAGAAATTGGCCAGTTGCTCATCCAGCATGCCAACAAGGAAATGCTGCGATTTATCACTTGCGGAAGTGTTGACGATGGCAAAAGCACCTTGATTGGTCGGTTACTGCTGGAAGCCGGCGCAGTTTACGAGGACCAGATCCTGGCTTTGCAACAGGACTCGAAAAAGCACGGAACGCTCGGCGACCAGATTGACCCGGCACTGTTGCTCGACGGTCTTGAGGACGAACGTCAGCAGGGGATCACGATCGACGTCGCCTATCGCTATTTTACGACGCCCAAGCGTAAATTCATCATTGCCGACACACCGGGGCATGAGCAGTTTACCCGCAACATGGCAACCGGAGCTTCCACGGCAGACCTCGCCGTGATCCTCGTCGACGCCAGCAAAGGGATCTTGACGCAGACCAAGCGACACGCGTTTATCGTTTCCCTGTTGGGGATCAAACACGTGATCCTGGCGGTCAACAAAATGGACCTGATTGACTTCAGTGAATCAAGGTTTAACGAGATTTGCGAAGATTTTCGGCAATTCGCGGGCAAGTTGACGCTGCCCGATGTTCGTTTTGTGCCGTTATCCGCGCTGCTCGGAGACAACGTCGCGCAACCGAGTGCCAACACGCCCTGGTACGCCGACGGCTCCTTGTTGCATCTGCTGGAGACCATTTACATTGGCTCGGATCTGAACCTGAAAGACTTCCGGTTTCCCGTGCAGTGGGTCAATCGACCCGATTCCGGGTTCCGCGGGTTCAGTGGCACGCTGGCCTCGGGAACCATCCGTCCGCAGGAAACCGTGATGATTCTACCGTCGCGCAAGCAAAGTCGAATTCGCAGTATCGAGACGATGGATGGCCAACTCGACGAAGCCAGAGCCAAACAGTCGGTGACGCTGACCCTCGAGGATGAAATCGATATTACGCGAGGCGACATGATCGTTCGGCCGGGAAACCTCCCGAACGTGGCTCGAAAATTTGAGGCGATGCTGGTGTGGATGTCCGAGCAACGCTTGCAACCAGGCAAATCCTACGGCTTCAAACACCTCGGTCAAAAAACCACCTGCGAAGTGAACCGCGTCGCCTACGCCGTCGACGTCAATACGTTGCACCGTCGGAACTCTGCCAACCTCGACCTCAACGAAATCGGCCGTTGCGAATTGCAAACCCACGCATCGGTTGTGTTCGACGCCTACGGGCGCAACCGTCAAACCGGTGCATTCATCCTGGTCGACAAAATTACCCATGAAACGGTGGCAGCCGGGATGTTTATCGATTCCGGCAGTGACGACCGCCAATCCGCACACTGGGAAAGCGAAACCGTTGCCGATTTTTCCGCCCAACCGGTGGAGAGCTCGGTAGCGCCGCGGCAACGACAGACTGCCTATGGACATCCACCATTAACCGTGCTGATTTCGGGCTTAAGTGGATCTGGCAAGACAACGGTTGCCCGGGCACTCGAGCAACAGCTGTTTTCAGCCAACCGCAAAACCGTGTTGCTGGATGGCCAAACCATGCGATCCGGACTCTGTCGAGACCTGGGCTTCTCGGCCGAAGAGCGATCGGAAAACCTGCGCCGCGCTGCGGAAGTTGCCAAACTGCTGAACGATGCCGGATTGATCTGCATCGCATCCTTCATCGCCCCCCACGCAGAAGTTCGGGAGAAAGTCAAGCAATTGATTGGAACGGAGCGATTTGTGCACGTGCATCTGGAAACGCCGCTGGAAGTCTGTCGTCGCCGCGATATATCCGGCATCTACGCCGCCGCGGACCGTGGTGAAGTCACCGGACTGCCCGGCGTGGAGAGCGCCTATGAGTTTCCGCACGAGGCCGACCTGATTACCTCAAGCGAGACTCAATCCGTGGAAGCGATTGTCCAACAGATCAACAGCTTGTTGAAAAAGAGACTGGATTCGGGGCAATGAACACGATTTAGTAACGCTTCTGATCAGCCGAATTACGGTACGCTGATCGCCACCGCTAACCTGGTTTCTCTGCCGGGTCAATGAGCCAACGCAAAAACGATCGAGCCGTTACAACCGGAACAGCCCGCCGGCTTTTCGTTCCCCTCCATGTTTAACCATTCAGGATTGTCGACAACGCGACTTATTGTTGAGTACGCCTTTCCCCAAAAGAAGCCGCGAACAACAACGGTTTCGTCGGGAGAAAGCAGCGAAACTTGCGAAAAACCGTATTCGACGATCCCATGCAATCTGCTGACAGTTCCACCAACGATCTCGACTCCTCGCAAGTCACGCTGATCCTGCGTGAAGCAGAGACGCAAACTTCGGTGAAGCGACTGCGGCAATTGCTGGAAGAGGTTACCCATCGACTGGGTGAGGCTCATCAGAAAAACCTGGAACTTTCTGAAACCATCGTCAGCTCCGCGCAAGCCATTGACGAATTGCAGCAGACCAAGCGGCAACTGGCCCAGGCACAAATCCAGGCAGAGTTGGCTCAACGAAACGCGATCCTGCTTTCCGAAACGATTTTTGAGCGCACGCATGACGCCATGCTGGTTTTGCAGAATGACTGCACCTACGCCACCGCCAACAAAAATGCATTGCAGCTATTTCAATTTGATCCGTCCGACCTTTTATCGCTCAACGTGCTGGAGTACCTGGAACAGCGATACCATCTGAACGAGGAATCATGGGTCGAAACCATTCTGCACGAGCTGCATGGAAGCGGATCCACGATTCATGAATTTACTCGTCGCAACGGAGAAGAAACGCAATGGGTCGAACTCAGCTTCAGTGTTTTCACCATTGGGCAACAGAATCACTTCCTGGTTACCGGTAGGGATATCACAGCGCGAAAGCAATACGAGGAACGAAATCGACTATTGGCCAGCGTCTTCGAAAACGCCCAGGAAGGCGTCGTGATCCTCGATCTCGAAGGCGGGATCTGTGAAGCCAACCCGGTGTTTCGAAAATTCAGTGGACTGGACCGCGACCAGTTACTAGGGCGCAACCTGGCCGAACTGGTCAGCTGGAAACACAAGCGTTTCCAACAAGTGGTCGATGCTGCCGTCGCCGGAAAGCCGTATGCCGGTCGGGTTAATCTTAATCCTCCTGATGCCGTTTGCCCTTCCGACCGCAAGATTATCTACTGGGGCTCGATCAGCTCGACATTCAATGACGAGCAACAGCCCACCAATTTGATCGCCATGTTTTCGGATATCACACAGATTGAGGAAACCCAGCGACGCCTTCATCGCCAGGCACTCCATGACAACCTGACCAATTTGCCCAATCGGCGTTTTTTCCGCCAACATATCCAGGAAGTCATCGAATCGAGCAAGATTTCCCGAACGCGTTTCGGAGTTTGCTTTCTTGATCTTGATGACTTCAAGATCGTCAACGATACGCTCGGGCACGACGCCGGCGACCAGTTGCTGATACAGGTTGCCGATCGAATCAAGGGTTGCATCTATCGCGACTGTTTTCTGGCCAGGTTTGGCGGTGACGAATTCGCCCTGCTAATTCCGGAATTGGGCGACCCACAACGGTTCACTCAAATTGCCGAACAAGTTGTCAGTACCCTGAACGAACCGTTTGCGGTCGGTGAAAGCAAAGTCTATATCGGCGTCAGCATCGGGATGACGATCTACCCGGATGATGCGTCCGCGGTTGATCTGCTGTTGCGGCACGCCGACTTGGCCATGTATCACGCCAAAGACCAGGGCAAAAACACGGTCCGCGGGTTCACGCCGACGCTGGCTGCGAAAGTGGCCGAAAGCCAGAACATGCTGAACGACCTGCGAAATGCGATCAGCAACAACGATGTCAACGTGGTCTATCAACCGAAAATGTGCCTGCAGACCAATCAGATTTGCGGTTGCGAAGCGCTCGTTCGGTGGAGCAAGAACGGGATCGCAATTTGCCCCTCGGAGTTCATCGAGGTTGCCGAAAAATCAGGCTTGATTCTCCCACTCGGTGATCAGATCCTCGAAATGGTCATGCGTCAATCCAAAACCTGGCGAGACGAAAAGTTATTCGACGGTCCGATTGCGGTCAACCTGTCGCCCCGCCAACTCGCCGACCCGGAGTTTATTCCCCGCTTTCAGGAATTACTGGATTTGACCCAAACGCAAGGTGATTGGTTCGAACTGGAAATCACCGAAAATGCCATGGTCGATAATCTCGATGTCACGCTCAAACGGATGGAGCAACTGAACAAACTGGGCGTCAGGATTGCGATCGACGATTTCGGAACAGGCTATTCCTCGCTCAACTATTTGCGAACGTTCCCGGTTTCAACGCTCAAGATCGATTTGACGTTCGTGCGCGACCTGCCCGACGACGACCGCGCCGTTGCGGTTGCCAAAACCGTGCTCTCCCTCGGCCACGGGCTGGGATTGAAAGTCGTTGCCGAAGGTGTCGAAAATACCCGGCAACGCGACTTCTTGAAGGATGCGGGCTGTGACATTATCCAGGGATACCTCGTCGACCGCCCGTTGCTGGCCGACGAGTTTGCCGACATGATTCACGAGAAATCCTGATTCAACATCGACACTCAATCGCGGCCAAAAAATCTCTTACGGCCAATCCCCTTCAGCCCAAATAGCAAACCACTACGCCACGATGTCGTGCACGATCTTTCCGTGCACATCCGTCAATCGGTAATCCCGGCCTTGGAATCGGTGCGTCAGCCGCTCGTGATCCATCCCCAACAGATGCAGTACCGTGGCCTGGAAATCATGGACGTGGACGCCGTTATCGACGACCTTGAAACCCAGTTCGTCCGTTTCGCCGTACATGACGCCTGGTTTGACACCTCCACCGGCCATGAAGATCGAATAGCAGTCCGGATAGTGATCGCGGCCGAGCACATTGCCGCGCGATGTCCGCCCCTCGCGGAACGGCGTCCGCCCAAATTCTCCCCCCCAAATCACCAACGTGTCGTCCAGCATCCCGCGTTGCTTGAGATCCTGAATCAGCGCCGTAACCGGCTGGTCCATGCGGGCGCATTTGTTGGTCAGGCCATCGGTGAGTCCTTCGTTGGGATTGGTTCCATGGAAGTCCCAGCCCCAATCAAATAGCTGGACAAACCGAGTGCCTTGCTCGACCAGTCGTCGAGCCAACAGGCAGTTGTTGGAGAAACTCGCTTCTCCCGGTTTGGCACCGTAAGCCTCAATCGTCTGCTGGGTTTCATCCTGGATGTCCATGACTTCCGGGACGGAAACCTGCATGCGATAGGCCAACTCGTACTGGGCGATGCGGGTCCGTGTCTCGGGATTGCCCAGCGTTTCAACCTGCATCCGATTCAGATCGTTAATCGCATCCAGCGTTTTGCGGCGAAGCTCACGCGACATGCCCTTGGGATTGTTTACGTACAACACCGGGTCGCCCTTGCTGCGGCACTGCACCCCCTGAAAGACCGATGGCAGAAAACCGCTTCCCCAGGCATTTTTGCCGGCGCTGGGGTTGGTGCCGCCGGAGTTCAACACCACAAAGCCCGGCAGATTCTCGTTTTCACTCCCCAAACCGTACGTCACCCACGAGCCGAACGAAGGCCGACCCTGCCGCGGCGAACCCGTCAGCAAAAACAACTGAGCCGGCGCGTGATTGAATTGATCGGTATGCATGGACCGCACCACGCACAAGTCGTCCGCCACTTTGGGCAGATTTCCCAAGGCATCGGACATCCAAATCCCGGACTCTCCCTGTTGCTGGAAGGTCCGCGGGGTCCCCAACAATTTGGGTTTTCCCGAAGTGAACGCAAAACGCCGACCGGCCAGGAACTCGTCAGGGCAATCCTGCCCCGTTCGCTTGACCAACTCCGGTTTGTAATCGAACAAATCCAACGTCGGCGGCGAGCCTGCGAGATGGATGTAAATCACATTCTTCGCCCGCACCGCGTAGTGGGGTTGGCGGGGGGCCATCGGGTTGGGCACCTGGTCCTCCGCCGCTGCAATCGCGGGCGAATGACTGGCGGCAAGATAAATCGCCCCCAATCCGACGGGACACGATTTCAGAAAATGGCGTCGTGTTTCAAATTGGATTTTTTGTTGTTCGAAATTCATGGTGAGTTCGGTCTTTTGATTCGGCAAGTGTCTCAACGTTGGGTCATGAGTTGACGCCTATGGCTTCATCAGCATCTCGTCGAGGTTCAGCAACACGTTGGCGACCGTTGTCCACGTCGCCAGTTCAATCAGGTCGGATCCTTCAGCCGGTGGATTCAACGGGTCGACCGCCAACTCGGCAGCCGCATCAGCCTGATCCGAAAAATGCTTTCGGGTCTGCTCATACAGGTCGACGATTCGCTCCAGCTCGAGTTCGGTTGGCTTTCGGATCAGGCACAGCCGAAATGCAAACTCGGATTTTTGCTGCGGCGACTCCGCGCCGGATTCGGTGATCACGCGGCGGGCCAAAGCCTGTGCCGCTTCGACATAAACTGGATCATTCAACGTCACGAGCGCTTGCAACGGCGTATTGGTAATCGAACGCCGGATTTCGCAGACCTCGCGGCTATTGACGTCGAAGGTCGACATCGACGGATAGGGGGATGACCGACGCCATTCGGTATAAATCCCTCGTCGGTAGCGATCTTCGCCAATGCTATCTGTCCAATCCGTGGTTTGACCCGTAAACGCGGGCTTTAATCCAACCTTGGGTTGCGGAGGATGGACCGGTGGTCCGAACATCTTTGAGCTGAGCAATCCGCTGACGGCCAAAGCCTGGTCCCGGATCATTTCGGCAGACAACCGGACGCGTGGGCCACGTCCCAGCAGGCGGTTGTCGGGGTCCAAGTGGATGGCCTGAGAATCGGCGTAAGACGTCTGACGATACGTCCGCGACATGACAATCTGTTTTAATAAACGCTTCGTATCCCAACCATGTTCCATCAGGTCCACCGCCAGCCAGTCCAAAAGTTTCGGATGCGACGGCAGCTCGCCTTGGGCACCGAACTCTTCGCTGGTTTTTACGATCCCGATTCCGAACAGTTGTTCCCAATACCGATTCACCACAACCCGCGCCGTCAGCGGATTGTCGCGGTCCACTAACCACCGTGCCAAGGTCAGGCGGTTTCGGGGTGCATGGTCGGGCAATCGGTGAAACGCTGCCGGGGTAGCGGCGGTGACTTCCTCGGCCGTATCGAGAAAACTGCCTCGGATCTGGACTTTGGTCACTCGCCGTTTCGACTCATCGAGGGCTTCCAGTACCGGGACCGTTGTTTGAGGCTTGATCTGATCCAACTGAGCCTGCAGTCTCGACAGGGCGGATTTCGTTTTCCGATTTCGTAGTTCCAGATAGTGCTCTCGAATTTTTGCCGACTGGACGTCCGTCCATTCGGACGTCTGCTGCAGCAACGCCAGAATGTCTCGGGACAGTTCCTGGACTTCGACGCTTTGCGCCGCCGCAGTCGCGGTTGGAAACTCACGCGACCAGACCACGTTTTGATTTTCATCCCGGATACTGAGCCGGTATCCGTTCAGCCGCGTGTGGAGATTCGCACCGGTTCGATTCCAGACGGTAATCCGATCAATCGGATGAACGGCTGCCAAATCGACCTGCCACCAGGGATCATTTTGTGTCGCGGTATGGGTGACTGATTTTTGTTCAAAATCCCCCTCCGTGTTTCCATCAATCGCGTATTCTGGCGGTCCCTCGTACGCCGTACTCGATTGGGAAGCTTTGCCAGACGTAGCCACGTTCGTCGCAACGCCCTGATCGTTCGTGGTAAAAACTTCCACCTCGGCTAACGAGAGAATCTTCTCGGAGCCCGGCAGTTCAATCCGCACGAACCGCCCGGAGATGGGTTCGGTTTGGGCCGCCAGGATTTCCGTTTTCCACCGTCCGAATGCCTGTTCATCAATGGGCTGGTTCAGCGCTGCCTCTGTTTCGGCGATCCGCGACTGGATTTCCGCACGCTGGCGTTTCGCTTTGTCGGTAAACACCGAAAGCACCGGTGATTCATTGGGGCGATCGGCATCGGCGGTTTGATTCAGAAAATCATAGAACTGAAAATACTCGGCTTGCGTGATCGGATCGTATTTGTGGGTGTGGCATTGAGCACAGGCCATCGTCGTGCCCATCCAGACCGCCATGGTGGTGTTAACCCGGTCGACCACCGCGGCGCTTCGAAATTCTTCGTCGCTGGTACCGCCTTCGCTGTTGGTCAGCGTGTTCCGGTGAAAAGCCGTCGCGATTCTGGTTTGATCGTTCGCGTCAGGCAACAGATCGCCGGCGAGCTGCTCGATCGTAAACTGATCAAACGGCTTGTTCTCGAGATAGGACTGGATGACGTAATCCCGGTAGGCCCAAATCGTCCGCTTTTTATCCTCGGCAAACCCGGCTGAATCGGCGTACCGCGCCAAATCCAACCAAACGGCGGCCCAACGTTCGGCAAACGCAGGTTGTTCCAGATAGTAATCGACCAGGCTCTCGTAAGCACCACCCGAATCATCGGCGACAAATTTCTCAACCTCGGACGTCGTCGGCGGCAGCCCCGTCAGATCCAAGGCCAATCGCCGAATGAGGGTGTACCGGTCGGCCTGAGGCGAGGGTCGCAAATCGGTACCGACCAATCGCGCTTCAACGAAACAGTCGATTTCGTTCGCGGCACTGCCAGTAACCGACTCGGGAACTTCCGGACGTTGCGGGGGCACATACGACCAATGCTGCGGATAGTTCGCGCCTGCGCGAATCCACTGCAGGAATAAGTCTTGCTCGGCAGCGGTCAGCGGCTCACCATGCTTCGGAGGCGGCATGACGCTATCCGGATCATCACTGCGGATTCGGGCGATCACTTCACTCGATTCCGGATCTTCAAGGTCAACCGCCCAATCCAACGCTCCCTCGCGAGTATCAAGACGGAGATCCGCCTTGCGGGCTTTTTCATCGGGGCCATGGCAAGCGAAACAGCGGTTGGAAAGAATCGAACGGACCTGCTGATCCACTGAGACTGATTCCGTCGACTGCCCCGCAACCACAGTGGAAAGCAGCCAACTGACAGCCAAAAACACGAAGCTTAAAACTTTTTGGAACATCCAACCCATTTCTCGTAAAATAATCGTCAAAGAATAATCAGCGGAAAAAAGACTGAATGGCGATTTCGGGTCGTTGACCGTGGTCGGACCACAACCCATCGCCCTCGCTGTTGACCATTTTGACATGGAAATCTCCAAAATCGAATGCCCGATTCGAGCAAATAACTTTTTTCCGCGAGTTTTGTTGGCTTACACAAACCAAGGTTGAGCGATTCTTAAGGAGTTCACGATGTCCATGAAATTTCCCCGTCTGGTATCCGCCCTGTTGACGATGGCTTTAGCTTGCTGGCTGCAGGTCATTGAGAACCCAACCGCAAGTGCCCAAGACTCCGCACGCGAGGTGCTGGGTCATTACGAAGGTAATTGGAATAGCAGTTTTACCATTGAACCGCAAAACGAAGGGGAGTCTGCCAAGTCCTTTTCGGGAACAGTGAACGCGAAATGGGTATTGGGCAACCAATTTCTTGAGCAAAACGGTCGGTATCGTCTGGATGAAAATTCGCCGCCGCTGGAAATCAAAACGCTGATGCGGTACGACCCGGCCACTCAGCGATATCTTTACGATTATTTTACGTCTGGCGGGACAGTACGCCAAAGCATCGGAGAATGGGATGCGTCCACCAAGACCATGACTTCCGTCATGAAGGAAGACGAAAATGGAATCGTCGTCACGCTTCGGGCAGATTTCTCGACCGAAAATACCGAGCGCTGGACGATCGAATCGAAGAACGCTGCCGGCGAGACCGTCCTCAAGATGATCGGCACCAATACTCGAATTAACAAGCCGGCGCACTGACGGGTGGAACGGGAAACCGATTGGCGATGCAGAAGCAGCACAGGAGAGCTATCTGATCGCCGCCAAACCGAATACAACGGTAAAAACTGACTTTCGGCTTTTGGTAACGGTTTCTGGAGATCCATGGTGACGCTGTTTCTCTCACGCAATTCACTTCCCAGTCGCTGGTCCCGGATTGTCGCTGTCGCGTCAGTCCTGATTTCCGCGACCTGTGCGACGCACATCAACCCATCCGTTGGCCAACAACTGGACGGATTTAAACAGCTACCACCCGGTCCGCAGCACGAAACACTGCCGCCGAACGTTGATTACTTGATCGATCCTTCACCGTTTCGTGCCAGCGTTTATCGCTCAGCGGATGACCGCCAGTTGGTTTTGGAAAACGGTTTGATCCGTCGTACCTGGAGGTGTTTTCCCAACGGCGCCTGTGTCGGGTTTGACAACCTGATGACAGGTGAAGCGATGCTGCGTTCGGTGCGTCCGGAAGCCCGTGTTTCGATCAACGGCAATTCCTTCGACGTAGGTGGGTTAACCGGACAGCCCAATCATGCTTTCCTGACGCCGCAATGGCTTGAGCAAATGCAAGCCGATCCGAACGCCTTCCAATTGGTCCGGGTCTCGTCCGGTCCAACGATTCAGCGACTGGCCTGGCAACGCCGCCGACATCATGCCATGCCATCCGACTGGCCACCCCCCGGCATTCAGTTGCGAATGGAGTATCGAAGCAAATCGGCAGCCGACCCGGATCTTTCCAAAATCCTGATCACGGTGCACCACGAGATCTACGACGGCTTGCCCGTGGTCTGCAAATGGCTGACGGTCCGTAACGAAACGGAACAGGCAATCACGCTTGATCGCTTTCGTGCGGAAGAGCTTGCGGTCGTGGAGCACACCAACTGGGTGGAGCTTCGCGGGAAGGTGCAATTCCCGAATCCCGATTACCTGCACGTCGAAACCGATTTTGCCTTTGGCGGCTTCAATCACGAAAACGCCAATCGTCATACGATCCACTGGCGGCCTGATCCCGAATACAGCACGCAAGTCAATTACTTGCGGAAGACCCCGTGCCTACTGGTTGTCGAACCGACCTATGGACCGTCCCAGGAGATCGCGGCGGGCGGAACGTTCGAGAGCTTTCGTGTGTTTGAGCTGGTTTATGACCGGGCGGACCGGGAAAGACGCGGATTGGCGTTGCGAAAGATGTATCGGACGCTGGCGCCGTGGGTCACTGAAAACCCGCTCACGCATCACCTGCTCAGTTCCGACCCCGCAGCGGTCAAACAGGCCATCGACAACGCGGCAGCGGTCGGCTTCGAGGCCGTGATCCTGTCCTTCGGCAGCGGTTTTAACATGGAAAATACCGATCCCGCCTATTTGAAGACCTGGAAAACGGTGGCCGACTATGCGGAGTCGAAGGGCATCGAATTGGGGGCCTATTCATTGTTCTCCTCCCGCAGCGTCGGCGGCGGCAACGATGTGGTCAGCCCTCCCGGTCAACAGCCGACATTTGGCAAAGCTCCTGCCGCCACCTCCGCATGGGGGATCAAGTACTTCGAGAAACTTCAAAGCTTCTTCGACCAGACCGGCTTCGATCAATTCGAAAACGACGGCCCCTATCCCGGCGACGTCGATGTGACGCCACGACCTCCCTACCAAACCGGAGAACAGGATTCGCGTTGGGCTCAATGGAAAATCGTCACGGGACTTTACCGACACCTCCGCGCGACGGGGGTCTATATCAACCAGCCTGATTACTATTTCCTCGTCGGTGGCAACAAAACCGGGATGGGTTATCGTGAAGTCAACTGGTCATTGCCTCGCGCGCAACAAGTGATTCACACGCGTCAAAATATTTACGACGGCACCTGGACGAAAACGCCCAGTATGGGTTGGATGCATGTCCCGCTGACTCAGTATCACGGAGGGGGTGCGGCAGCCACGATCGAACCCCTGAACGAACACCTCGATCACTACGAATTGATGATGCGATCCAATCTGGGAATGGGAGTCCAGGCCCACTACCGCGGACCAAGGCTGTTTGACACCGAACAAACTCGAGACCGGGTAACGAAGGTCGTGGACTGGTACAAACAGTACCGTGAGATCCTGGAATCCGACATCATTCATGGCCGCCGGGCTGATGGTCGCGAACTGGATTGGATTTTGCACGTCAACCCGCAACTGGAACACAAGGGCATGCTCTGCGTCTACAATCCTGCCGACCAGCAAGTCACCCAGACAATTCGCGTTAACGCCTATTATACTGGATTGACGGACACCGCGATTATCAGCGAGGCAGGACGGCCGGCCAGACAATATCAGCTTGCTCGTGACGGTACGCTCGAGATCACCGTCAACGTACCGGCGAACGGCATGCAGTGGTATTTGATTCAATAGGTCCGATCCGGGGAGCCGCGCTGGCGACAAGTTGTTAGGATGGAATCCGGGAAGTTCAAGTTCGTCGAACACAACAGGACGTAGCAATGCATTTTTTTGACCGCATCAGTAACGGTTGGTCGCTGGCGATGGCCAGTTTCAAAGTCTTGAAGCTCGATCCGGAACTGCTGTTGTTTCCGTTGGCCAGCGGGTTTACCTGCCTGTTAGTGATCGCCAGTTTCGCTTTGCCGATGTTTGGAATGGATGCCAATTTCCTGGAATCCCTCTCCGACAAACAAACGACAACCAGCGACATCGTTGCTTACGGATTGTTGTTCCTGTTTTACTTTGTGACTTATTTTGTGATCATCTTCTTTAATTCCGCTTTGGTCGCTTGCGCGATCATTCGTTTCAAAGGCGGCGATCCGACCGTCAGCGACGGGATTGGCGCTTCGCTGGCCGCGATTCATTACATCCTGCTATGGGCCTTGGTCGCGGCGACGGTTGGCGTGATCCTCAGAGCCATTGAATCTCGCAGCAGAAACGTCGGGCGAATCGTGACCGGTCTGCTCGGCGCGGTCTGGTCGATGCTGACTTACTTCGTCGTGCCCGTCCTGGTGATCGAACACCAGCGCCCTGGCCAGCCCTCAATCGTTCCAAAAACATCATGTTCAAAACGTGGGGCGAAACGTTCACGTCTTCCTTTAGCCTGGGCATTTTCAATGTGATCGTCTTCGCGATCGCAGCGATTCCCATTTTCGGTGGCGTGACATTGCTGTCCTCCGGAAGTGCGATTCTGGGCGGGGTGCTGATCGGCGTCGGTGCGCTGCTGGCAATCGCCGGCGTGTTAATCACCTCCACACTCGACTCCATTCTGCTGGCCGCGCTGTACATCTACGCCGAAGAAGGAACAGTTCCCAATGCGTATGATGCGACTAAATTCAGCAAGGCATTCGTGAACCGGTAGCCCAGCCGTCTGAACGGTACCGCCGTTGTGTCGCGATTGACCTGAACATCGCGGGGAGAATAGCTTCCGGCGGGATCGCCGTGATTCCTTCGGAGTACTTACCGCCAGATGGTTGATCAACACGCTGTTGTGAAAATCAACTCGCAAACGGTGCGTGGCACGATGAGTCCCCCAAACGACCCGCGATTTACGCAATCAGTTCCCCGATCACTTCGCCGCCGAATTGACTGAGCTGCTTGAATCGCCCGGCATGATAATACGTCAATCGGTTGTCGTCCAAACCCAGCAAACGCAGCAGCGTGACGTGGACGTCGCGTAACGGATGAACGCACTCGACCGCTTCGGCACCCAGTTCGTCGGTCGCTCCGATCGTGTGCCCCGCTTTGACGCCCCCACCGGCAAACCACATCGTCATGGCTTTGGCATTGTGATCTCGCCCGTAAGATTTGCCACCGGCCCGCATGCCGTTATCCGGCGTGCGACCAAATTCGCCACTAAAAAACACCAACGTGTCATCCAACATGCCCCGTTGTTTCAGGTCCAGCAACAACGCGGCAATCGGACGGTCCACGCTTTTGATCAACGACCCGTGGGCTCGTTCGATGTAGTCATGGCTGTCCCAATTACCAGCATAAGCCTGAACAAACCGCACTCCCTGTTCGACCAACCGGCGGGCCAGCAGGCACTTGCGGCCAAACGCGTCGGTTTTGGCATCGCCAATTCCATACATCTCCAGCGTCGCTTGATCTTCGCCGTCGAGATCCAGGATGCCGGGCACCTCCGTTTGCATTCGATAGGCCAGTTCATACGACGCCATCCGGGCTGCCAGTTCGCTGCGGCCATTTCGATCGTCGAGGTGCTGTTGATTCAATTCTGCCAACAGATCCAGATTGGCGCGCTGACGCTGCCGGGTGACCCCCGGAGGCGGATTCAGATCGAGAATCGGACTGCCCGTGGGCCGCAGCGGTGTGCCTTGATATTGAGCCGGTAAAAAACCGTTCGACCAGTTGGCGGCCCCGCCTTGCGGATAGCTCGTCTTCGGCAAAACGACGAACCCGGGAAGATTGTCGTTGAGTGAACCGAGCCCGTAGGTAACCCAGGCACCCACTCCGGGATCTCCACCGAAACGGTTACCTGTGTTGAGGTGATAACAAGCGGTCGGATGATTGACCGATTCAGCCTGCGCGCCTCGGTAAAAACAGATCTCGTCGGCCAAGTGTTGCAAATGCACCCAGCGATTGGAAAAATCAGCTCCAGATTTTCCGGCTTTGACAAACTCGAACGGGCTTTTGACAAAATAACGCTTGCCGGACGACATCGCACTTTGCTCTTTGCCCGAGCGGGTAAATTCTTCGAGGTGCCGCCGCGTCAACTCGGGCTTGGGGTCGAACGTGTCGATTTGCGACGGTCCACCTTCCATCATCAGAAAGATGCAGCGTTTGGCTTTGGCTGGAAAATGCGGTTGCTGTTGGCGGTCCGCAGCCGTCGCAGCGTCAGCTTGCAGCAACGAACTGAAAGCGACCGAACCGAGGCTTGCGCCGAGTCCGTATAAAAACTCGCGCCGGCCAAACGAAGCAAAAGGGTCAGGATTCATATTTTTATTTCAAAATGCAAACTGGTTGATTCGTTCCGACGTCAGGCATCGTCCCCTGGTCGAGTTCCGGCGTTCCACTTGGTCAGTCGACATACGCAAATTCATTCAAATTGAAAACAACCAGGCAAACCTGGGCCAATCCTCTCGTTTCGGCATCGGTTTGCGAGGGTTGAAGATCGGGTACGTAGGTTTCGTAAGCCGGCATGAACTCAATGAAGTCATAGGGCTCACCCGTTTTCTCCGCCATCACCGTTCGTTTGATCTGATGAGGGTAGTCCTTCGCCTCGTAGGTTTTGTGTTGCTCCTCGATTGTCGCGGCCTGCCAGTGACGCAAACAGGCGTTCCGTTCGTCCGAAGTCGGAGCGCGGCCGAGCGCAATCCAGAACAGGCGTTCGATTTTTTCAGGCTCGGTGGCATCCTCACGCATCAGACGCGCCGCCAATGCCAGTGCCCGATCGTGAACTTCTTCGGCGTTGAACAGCGTCAACGCCTGCGGCGCGACAGTCGAAGTTTCGCGGAGCTCACAGGATTTGTCGGGACCCGGCTGATTAAATGTCTCGAGGAACGGATCGCGGAGGCCGCGAATTTTTTCCGCGTACAGACTACGCCGATTGCGCTGCCGGGGAAGCGGATCGGGTTCGTAAACCGACGCAGCTCCTCCCATGATCTGACGGGGCTGGATCGCGACCTCCTGATTGATATCGGGACGACAGGGAATCCCACCCACCTGTCGATTCAGTTCTCCGCTGGCCGCCAGCATCGCATCGCGGAGCTCTTCTGCCGTCAGCCGGCGCGGCTGAAAGGCGGCGTAATAACTTCGCTTCGGATCTTTCGCATCGAGTGACTTGAGGTCCGGATACCGCGAACTTCGGCGATAGGCAGCGGAAGTCACAATCAGCTGATTCAGTTTTTTAATGGACCAGCCGTTGTTCATAAACCAGTCGGCCAGGTAATCGAGCAATTGCGGATGGGTCGGCAGACTGCCCGTGGTGCCGAAATTGTTTGGGTTGCCGGCAATACCTTTCCCGAAATGCCACGCCCAGACACGATTGACCATCACCCGGGCGGTGAGCGGATTCTTTTGATCCACGATCCAATCGGCCAGCGCCAATCGTCGTTGACCGCGTCCGGCAGGAATTTCGATGGATTCCATCTGGCCCAGGTTAGTCGCTGCACTGAGGGGGGCAGGAGTGACTGCCGCTCCGGGCGAAAAAGCGTCACCGCCGGTCAGGATCGTATCGGGTTCGAGTTCGCCTTTTGCCCATGGATCTTTGGGCAACGGGATTCGATTGGCGACATTTTTTCGTTCCACCGTTTTGCCGTCGTGGACCGCATAGGCGATTGGGCGCGTCTTGTCCAATTCCCATTGGTGCCTGGAAATATTCTTGTTGATTCTTGCCAGGGAGGCCTCGTCACCGGGATCCAGTCCGTTGTCGCCGACTTTCGCATCACCGCTTTCCTCGGTTTTATTTGCGTTGATCTGCTCGGACAGCTGCTGTTTTTGTGTTTGATAGGCCGCGATTTTTGCTTCCGTCCATTGCTGGATCTGCTGGAAACCGGATTTGTTTTCGCTGGCTAGAAACGCCGCGTTTCGTTCGGCAAATTGGGTCGTCGAGAACACAGCCATCATGCTGTAATAGTCTCGCGTCGGAATCGGATCGAATTTGTGATCGTGACATTTGGCACATTGCAGCGGATGCCCCAGAAACGACTGACCGACCGAATCGGTGACATCGTCCAGCCATTGTTGACGCGTGATCCGGAACACGCTCATCCCCGTCTGTTCCCACGGGCCCATTCTCAGAAAACCGGTCGCGACCAAATTCTCCGGATCCTGCGAGTCGATTTCATCACCGGCGATCTGCTGGCGTACAAATTCATCATAGGGCTTATCCTCGTTAAACGACCTGATCACATAGTCCCGATATCGCCAGGCGTTGGGCCGGGCGTAGTCGTTGGCAAACCCGGCAGAGTCAGCATACCGGGCAACATCCAACCAGTTTCGTCCAAACTGTTCACCGTAATGCGGAGTCGCCATCAGTTGCTTTGCAAAATCTGCCACTGCGGCATCCGGGATGGCTTCGTACTGTTGAACAAACTGCTTCACGTCGGCCGGATCAGGCGGCAGCCCGGTCAAACCGAAACTCATCCGCCGGGCCAGTTCTCTGGCTTCGGCTGCCGGGGCAGGTGATAGTTCGACGGCCTCCAATTTTTGATTGATAAACCAATCAATTGGATGTTGACCCTCGGGAACCGTTTCAACCTGGAGCGGTCGATAGGCCCACAGGTGCTCGGATTGGTAGCGCCGGTTGGTCCAGTCGTCACTCAAGCCACCCGAAGTCGGTACGACTTCGCCTTCGGCATATTCCGCAACGATTTCTGCGACCCGTTGCTCGCTGGGCCAGGGTGCGCCTGCATTGATCCAGTCGCGAATGACCCAGGTTTGCGCTTCGGTCAATCCGTCCGCCTCTTTCGGTGGCATTTCGTAGCCGTCCTCTTCGCGCGTGGTGACTCGAAACAGATAGCTTCGTTCGCCTTCGCCCGGGATCAGCACTTCCTCACCGAACGCATCGCCGCCAGCGAGCAAGGCTTCGCGATTTCGCATATCCAATCCGCCTTCGATCTCGTCCGGTTTGTCACCGTGACAGGCAATACACTTGTCGGCGAACAGGGGTTTGACCTGCAGCGCGAATAGCAGCTCGCCTGGAGTTGGCTCTTCCTGCGCAGCGAGCGCGGAGGATGTCAGGATCCAACAGCCGATCAGGATGAGAAACCGCAGGTTGGCGTTCATGTTTTGATTCTGATTGAAACGATATGGTGTTATTTTACTGGACGGGATGAGGGATTTCCTGCCGCAACGGGAATCCGGATCTGCGAGGGATATTGATCCGAGTGATGGATGGTATTGCGGGCAACAACGGCTTCCGATTCGTCGAAGTTATTACCGCCAGTATTGAGATTACGGGCAAAGCGAGGAAAGTTGCTACTGGAAACTTCGATCTGAATCCGGTGCCCCGGGGCAAAATAATTACTGGTGGACATTGCCGAAAGCTTCACTGGGTAGACTTTCCCCGGCTGCATCATGACTTCTTTGTCGTAGCCTTCTCGATACCTGGCCCGCTGGATCGTTTCGTCCAGATTGTACGCAGCGCCGTTGGGATACACATCGATCAGTTTGACGGTGAAGTCGGTATCTTTGGCATCGGATGAAACGTACAACGTTGCTTCGACAAATCCGCTGACTTCGATGCCTTCGGTCAACGGTTCGGTCGTATAAACCAGAATATCCTCACGTGCTTCAAGCGTTCGTTGATCATAGGAACCTGCCTCAATCGCTCCCCCGGTACAGCAAACGTTCCCGCCGAGGCTGGTCACCGGGTTCATCGGATCGTAGGTAAAGGTATCGGGCGTCGCGTTGTTACCCGCCGATTCAAACGTCAACTCGCCGTCGCCGTTGAGCGTATTGGCTTTGCCACCGCTGGTAAGAAACAGCGTTGTCATTTTGACGTTCGCGGGGGGCCAAACCTCGGACGTCTGCCACTGGTTCTTGCCCATCGTGTAGTAGCGAACTCGCGGCATCTCAACGGGGGCTTTGTCCTGCTTCAACTTCGCATCGAACCAACCGTTGATCAGCTCCTCGTAATTCAGCCTTGCATCGCCGACATTCAACTCGCCAATCATCGTCTGCTCGCCCGAACGCGTGAAACCACAATGCGTGTTCGGTGCAATAATCAGATATTGATTATTCCGGTCGTCTTCGGTCAACGCGTTTTCACGGACATGATTGAACAACGCGAGGTTCGGACTGCTGGCCACGTCGAACCACGAGACGAACCAGAAACTGGGCACACCAAACGGCATGTCGTCGTGATAAAGTCCACCTTGATACCATTTTTGATCGTTGGGTTTACGGCGAATCATGTCTTCAAAGATACCGATCGGACCGTCGACATTTATCATGATGTCCTGAATCGGGAGGTGCTTGTTGGCCTCCACCCAATCGACGGACGGTCGCTCGGGAGCCAGATCAAAGTACCGGGAATTGCGAATCAATTCTGCCTGGGTTGCGTCGGGAGGAAACGTCGGGCGGATCCTGTCGTTTTGCACGCCGTAAAGCCATGAGAAAAACAACATCTGTTCCACCCCCCCACGATACCAGTTGCCCTGCTCATAAAATTCACCGACGCGTCCAACGCCCGCGCCGAAACCCTGGGGCACCATCGCCGTATGAGCTGGGTGGTCCAGCGCTGCCACCGCCATTTGCCATTCGGCTGTGGATGAACATCCAATCGTGCCGATCCGGCCATTGCACCAAGGCTGATCGACCATCCAGTCAAATGCGTCGTAGCCATCGGTGGTGGGCGTGCCCAAAATATCCCATTGGCCTTCCGAGAAATACCGGCCGCGCTCGTTTTGAACGACGTAGGCATAACCACGCGACACGTAGTCGATCGCCCGACTGTAAGTTCGGGTTGATTCCTTACCGTCACGCCAGCCGTTGAAGTTGTACGGTGTCCTGGAGAAAATCACGGGCACCGGATCTTCCGTTTTGGGCCGGTAAATGTCGGTACACAGCCGCACACCGTCGCGCATGGGCATCATGACTTTCTGGTCGATGATCGCAATTTTTTCGAGTTCCGATTTTGGATCGACCGGGCCAAACGGCTGTTGCTGCGCTGACGATCGACTGGCCAACAACGCGAGGATGCATGCCAGGATCAGAAGCAGACGTGACAATTGTTGTTTGATCATAAACATTTCTGAAGTTGGTTGTTTTACGACATTGAAAAAGGTGAGCGGTGAACCCGAAGGCTCGCGGACGTCAAAGTCTGGGTTTTTCCGGTGTGATGGGTGGCTGACAGGAACGCACGCCACGCTTGCTAAGCTTTCGTTTGTAAACCTTGTCGCCACACGTTGCAAACAGGAAGTTAAACTCTGCTCCGCCGAAACAGAGGTTCGAGGGATGACGAACACCTGCTGGCATCGGGATAATGAAATTGACACGGCCAGCCTGATCGCAAATCTGAATCCCCAGCTTGCTGCTGACATACAGCCAACCTTCCCGATCCACCGTCATTCCGTCCAGCGATGCTTTGTCGGTTCGATACGGCAGATGTAGCCAGTAATAGGGCTGTTTATGGGTCACGCTGCCGTCGGCCAAAACCTGGTAGGCCGTCACCATCCGCCCGCCAAAATCGGTCACGTACAACTGCGCTTGATCGGGGCTGAGCAGAATACCGTTGCAGCCGGGAATCGTATCCAGTGCCTCGGCAGAGGTGCCCCCCGGTTGAATCCGGAAGATCTGCTTGTCACGCGGACTGGTAAAATAGATCGTTCCATCGGCGCGAACGCAGACGTCGTTGGAGGCTACGTTTTCGGCGATCACCGTGGGAGTTCCATCCGGTTGGTAGGCCACGATCTGCTGTTTGTCGTTGGCACAGGCGATCAGGCGACCGTCCGGTGCGAACATCAGGCCATTGGCTTTGCCGGTACCGGTGGCAAATTCAGTCACGTTGCCTGCCAAATCAATCTTGTGAATCGTTGAATTGGGAATGTCGGTAAAGAAAACTTCACCCTGTTCATTGACCGCTGGCCCTTCGGTGAACTGATATCCCGAACTGACCAGCTGCCAGGGTTCATTCGGCAGCACAAAATTCGCTCGTCGCTCGGCAGCGGCTTCCGGATGGGTCATCACCGGATTGGGATAGTCTTTCCACAGATAGCGCATGGCATCCGAAAAGTACTTCATTTCGCCCGCCCGGCCATGGCCTGCATCATCCCAGACGTGGGTCTGTTCGTAACCCATCCATTCCAACGCCCGTTGCATTTGCTGGTTGGCCATCCACCAATCTCCCGCGTAAATATTGAGATCATTGCTGCCGTCGTGCAAGAAAATTCGCAACGGCTTGGCTTCCGTCTTGCGAACCAGCGAATGCAATTCGTCGCCGCCGCGCAGTCCGACGAACGTTCCGACCGTGCACCAGACTCGGCGAAAACAATCGGGACGGGACCAGGCAGCATTGAAGGCACAGATGCCACCCGAACTGGCCCCGCCAATCAAACGATCGTTTGGATCGGATGAGAGTTTGAGCGAAAACTTTTCTGCGATCTCCGGTAGCAACTCGGTTTGAAGGAAATTTGCGTATTCATCTCCCAGTCCATCGTATTCGTAACTCCGGTTGAATCGCGGCAGCGCATCGGGACGGGGCGGGGGAACCACGCCCGGATTGACGAACACACCGATGGTCACCGGCATGGCGCCTTCGGCAATCAGTTTGTCAAAGATCTTCGGTGCGTAGTTGGCCTTCGCCGGATTCACATAGTTTCGTCCATCGCAGAACGTGGCGATGCAGGCCGGGCGCTCCCCGGTGTACTGCGCAGGAATATAAACCCAAACGTCACGGATCGTACCGGGAAAGGTTTTGGAGCCTGCAAACACGAACTGGGACAGCTTTCCTGCTGGGACAATTGCCGGCTGCTGGCCTTCAGCCCACCAACAGACGGCCAACACCAACAGCACCGGCAACAATGGAATTCTCGTCATGGGATCTTTGGGTCTCGCAAATGGCATCCGACAATGGCGATCTTGGCCAGCAAATATTGTACACGTGATTTGAGGCGGTAGATTGTGGGTCCATGAATTTGACCCTGCGGACGAACCCTCGCTGCCCCACCGTCAACGAATTGCCGTTTTGCAAGGCCCAAGCGTGACGACCGGATCAGCAACCCAAAATTGAACTGTGTGTCGATTCACGCAGTCGACAATGCAGACGGCGTTTGAATTGAAAACAGGGATTGGATTCGGCCGAGCGTACCGGGCTGGCCCTGTCACTCCGCGACAGCAGGGTTAAAATCAGATCATCCTCGACCGTTACTCGTTGCTTCCACGGAAATTCGATGTATCCCAGATTACTGCTGATTTTGTTGATTTGTTTTCTCGGCTGTCGCGATGAATCGACGCCCCAAGGCGCGGCATCGACGACCGAGATTCAAACGGTCCAAATTGACGCTCCGCCACCGAACGCAACAACCCCCATCGACGCGTCTTCCGTCTCGGGCCAACACGAGACGGCAGACCATCCGGCAATCGCGAAATCTCGCACCTTTCGATTTGTTTACGGTGCAGCACTGACGGAGCTTGAGCCTGGAACCGCCGTTCGCGTCTGGCTGCCCGTCGCAACCAGCGGGCACGACCAGGATGTCACGCTGTTGTCTGCGAATTTGCCGGCCCAGCACGAGTTTACGACGGAGGCAAAATTCGGCAACCGATTGATCTATTTCGAGGCACAGGCAAACGACAACGGTGAAGTGCCGATCGAGGTCGTCTACGAAGTGACTCGCCGTGAGTTGAACGAAGACAATTATGAAGACGCGCCGGCGGAGGTTGAGAAGTTCCTGGCGGCTTCTTCGTTGGTTCCCAACGACGATCGATTTCGAAAAATCCTGCTGGGCGAGCCATTACCCAGCGGGGCAGCGTCCGACGTTGCCCGGCAGTTGTATGACGCCGTGGACGATCACATGAAATACGACAAACCGGCCGACCGACCGGGTTGGGGGGAAGGCGACGCGAATTGGGCGTGCGACAACCGGTTTGGGAACTGCACGGATTTTCACAGCCTGTTTATTTCCGCCGCGCGGACGTTGAACATTCCGGCCCAGTTCGAGATCGGGTTTCCCATTCCAACCACGATTGGCGCAGGGGAAGTCGGCGGCTATCACTGCTGGGCGAAGTTTCTACGTGACGGAAAATGGGTGCCGGTGGATATTTCCGAAGCAGACAAACACCCGGAATTAAAAGAATATTACTTCGGCAACCTGAGTCCCGACCGCGTGCTGTTTTCTGTCGGCCGGGATCTCGAACTTCAACCCGCCCCCGCCAGCGGCCCGGTCAACTATCTGTCTTATCCCTACGCCGAAGTCGACGGCAAACCACATCGGAAATTTCGCAAAGAATTCAGGTACGAAGATCTGTCAAATTAGCCCTACCCAAAACGGGGTCAGGTCTCTTTTTCAAAAAAGAGACCTGACCCCGTTTATCTGAAATCTTGTTTTTTTTCTGAAAAACATTTTACATCCTGGGTTTATCCACTAAATTGATTCACAAATTTGAAACTATGTGAATTGCGTCGCGAATCTCTTTTAACGTGCTTGTCGAAAAAAGCACTTTCATTCGCAGCTGTTTGCGAACTAATCCAAACGCACTAATCGACTAATCGAGACACCGGAATGAAGAAACCAATTACTAGTTGGCGTGTCACGCTGCGCATTGGGATACAGACTCGTTCGAAAACCTGGCAAGCACCCGCAAAACAACGCAAATCGCCGGAATCCTGATGCGGCTTTGCATTATCACCCGCTGGAACCCCGGCAGCTTTTGGCCGGTGATACCGGGCTGATTCAAGTCGTCGACAAGGGCGCCGATTGGAATTTCACGTACACGGCTGACGGCGATTTCCGAGGTGCCTATTCATTGGGCGACGCCAACAATGCGCGCGGCGCGGCGATCACCCCCGATGGCGAACGGATGTTGGTGATCAACTCCAACAAACGAGTCTACGTGTTTGATACGAGCACCGAAGCAGTCATTGGGCAATGGCGACCGAAAGATGTTTCTTCCCCACGAGGAATCGCAACCGATGGCGAGCACGTCTGGATCGTCGACCAAGCCAAAGATCGAGTCGTGTTCTTTGAAGGCGGCGTTGCTTTCTCGGAGGGCAAGCCCGCATCGACCAGCAGTTTTGACCTGGTGAAATCCAATCGCAAGCCAAGCGGGATCACGACCGACGGCGAAACCCTCTGGGTCACGGACGAAAAATCGGATCAGGTGTTCGTCTATCAAACCGATGGCGAGTCCTTGGGCCGATGGGACCTCGACCAGGCCAACGGCAAATCGACCGGGATCGCAGTTGACCCCAGTGGGGGCGACGACATCTGGGTCCTGGATGAGAAACAGGACCAAGTTTTTTATTACGAAAACGGGCGTCACCTATTTTCCGGCGACCCGGGGGCAACCCACCGGATTGATTTACACTCAAACAATCGCAAAGGCGAAGGCATTGCGATCCTTCCCAATCTCGACGTCGATCCGCCCGGTGCCCCGGTCATCCGATTTATCTTCGATGACTCAGGCGCCAGCAACATGGATGGCGTGACCAACGATTCAACGCTGTTGGTTTCGGGAACCGGTGACCCGGGCAACACGGTGACGATTCGCGAAACCAGCCTGGGCCTGCTTGGCTCGACGACCGTGGACAGTACGGGGGTTTGGACAGTCGACCTGACGTCAATCACGATTGCGGATGGCACTTATTCGTTGACCGCGATTGCCACCGACGGATCGTTGACCAGCAGTCCTTCCGCGCCGTTTGGAGTGGTGATCGATACCGCGGCACCCTTGAACATGCGCACGTCACGAATTACCGAAGATACTGGAGTTGGCGTCGCCGATGGTATCACCCGCGATGATCGCCTGATTGTTTCAGGAACCGCTGAGCCCAATGCCTTCGTACAGTTATCTGAGACGTCGCTGGGCCAACTCCTAACCGTGACGGCCGACGCGGCGGGCCTGTGGAGCGTCGATTTAACAACAAATTCCCTGCCCGATGGGAGCTATCAATTCAGCGCGGTTGCCATCGATTTGGCAGGCAATCAATCCGCCACTTCGCCGCCGCTGGTGGTTGTGATTGATACCGAAGCACCGTTATCTCCGGTCATCACAGGTTTCGATTCCGATCGTGGAAACGATACCCACGATGGCTATACCAACGATACCAACCTGACGTTTTCGGGAACCGCTGAACCTTCTTCGATCGTATGGATTTCCGATCCAGTCATCGGATTCCTGGGGAGCGCCGATGGGCGCGGCCAATGGCAGCTGGATGTTGGATGCCACGCACATCACTCTTGCCGAAGGCACCTATGTTTTCACCGCCACGGCAACGGATCTGGCGGGAAATGTTTCGGGGCGATCGGCAGCGCTGGAGATCGAGATCGACGTAACGCAGCCGGCAACGCCAACGCTCGATCTTGCGCCGGCTTTTGATTCCGATCCGCTCGGCGATCAGACGACAACATTTGACGTCGTGACGCTGATTGGAAATACCGAGCCCGGTGCAAGGGTTACACTGACCGAGTCCGGTCAAACGGTCGTTGCGGATTCGAGCGGCGGATTCAGCTTCACCTCCGTCGGTCTCGCATTGGGGGACAACGAGTTTACGGTGACAGCCGAGGATCGCGCTGGCAATCAATCTTCGTTGACGCGAATCATCCGGCGGGTCGAGGTCGTGACCCAAGTCCCGCAAATCTCCGCGGGTTTGCTGAACGACACCGGCAGCAGTTCACGCGATTTATTGACAGCCGACCCGTCGCTGGTTGGCGCGATCAACCACCCCGCGCCGGTCACGGTCCGTTTCGTGTTATTTGATGCAGGGGCAAACTTCGATACCGATTTCACCGCCGACATCACAGCCAATCTCAATGGCGATGGTTCCTTTTTGCTCGACGAAGCTTTCCTCGGTTCGTTGACGGAGCAACCCACACTCCTGCCGGGTCCGTATCGCTACTCGATTGTTGCTACCGATCCGGTCGGCAATACCGGAAAGTTCTTTGGAGAATTTCGGCTGGTCGCGCCAGGTAACGATTCTCCGCCCATCACGACCGGAATCGGATTGCTGAATGATACCGGGCCGATCGCAACCGACAAATTGACCACCGATCCGACGCTGACTGGTTTCGTCGAGGGGACAGACATCGTCTCGGTTGAGTTCATTTACGATTCAGGGTTTCCCGGATTCTCCGCAGACATTACCTCGCGACTCGACACCAACGGTGATTTCGTACTGGATCAAGCCTTTCTGGAGAATCTGATTGGCGGTCCACTGGGCTATCAAAGGCACAACTACCGCTTGGTCGCGACCGATGCGGCAGGGAATTTTTCGTTCAAGTTCGGCTATTTCGGATTTCTCCAATCTGACGACGATGACATCAATCCACCGGTCGTGACACTGGGGTTGTCCAACGACACCGGCAATAGCGCCACTGACTTGGTCACGGCCGATGCCTCTTTAACCGGGTCGATCGCCGATGAAAGTGATGTCGAAGCCTTCCTTTATTTTTCGGAAATCGGCAGCTTCGACGAATTCGAGTCAGACATCACCAGCCTGATTCAAGTCGACGGCCAGTTCGACATTCCCCAAGCCGAATTGGAACAAATCACAGGCGCACCTCTGGCGGCAGGGGAGTATTATTTTGAGATTTTTGTCCGTGATCAGTATTCCATTACCAGCGAGTCATTGGTCGTTCGACTGGCAGCGACTCCCGACGCTCCGGTGATTACCGCCATCGATACCGATACCGGTCTCAATCCTAACGATGGGATTACCAGCGATTCGTCGTTAGCCGTGATTGGCAGTTCAACACCCAATACGGAAATCAAACTATCCGAGATTGGCTTGGGGACGCTGGGAAGCACGGTGGCAGACCAGGCTGGCCAGTGGCGTTTTCAGATTTCTGGCGTTGGCTTGATCGACGGGGCGTACTCGTTTTCTGCCATCGCGATATCGCAGGCTGGCCAAGCAAGCGATTCCTCCAACGTCTTCGACGTGTTGCTGGACACCGACTCGCCACTTCGCGCTGACTTTGGCATTGACCCCGCGTTTGACTCGGGCGAATTGGGCGACGACTACACGATGTTTGGCGTCGTCACGCTGGTCGGAAAGACGACGCCCAATGCAAACGTGCGTTACACGGGCACCGGTGAAACGACCACCGCCGATGCGCAAGGGAATTTCAGTTTCCCGAATGTGACGCTGTCGCTTGGCCGGCAGATTTACGAAATAGAAACCTCCGATGTTGCCGGCAATACTCGATCATCGCGGAAATGGATCACTTTTGACCAACCGCTTGAATTGACCGAGGACAGTTTCATCACCGAAGCGACCCGTCTGGTCAAATTAGGGCAGGCGACGGGAACGCGGACAGTGACCTTCCGAGTTACGACTGACTTTGGCGGCGGCAGCCCCGGTCTAGAAGACTCGCTTCAGGTTTATCTTGTTGACCCGTCCAATCCGGGCAACACGTTGCTCGACCGCAACCAAACGGGCACCTCGTTATTCTCGCTGATCGGCAATCAAGCAGAATTTTTGCCTGGTTTGGTCCGCTTTGATGGCTCAGTCGTCCAGATCGATGTCAGCAGCCTCAGCCAGTTTTCCGAGGGCAGACTGCTATTCCAGTTGATCAATAACGACGACGATACGTCGGCCCGGATCACGATTGACGAACTGGGGTCTTATCTCGACGAAACGGGGCAAACCGGTCCGGTGTTTTCGCCGCCACAGGAAATCCTGCCCGGAGTTCCCGTCGACACTGAAAATTTGAATCTGAGCACTGACCTCACCGTGATTTACGAAAACATTCGCTATGACATCACCGACAGTCGTTACACCGCCGCGGTTCGTGTTCGCAATGACGGTCCGGATGTTGGACGCACGATCGCGCTGACGTTTGACAACCTGGCTGCTGACGTGGTGATGTTGAATCCATCGGGAATGGATCTTAGCGGTAATCCGATCGTGAGCTTGCGCAACGCAATTCCGGCCTACGGATTGTTGTCAGGGCAGTCCTCCGACCCGGTTCGCCTGGCGTTCACAGCTCCGACCGCTTCTCCGTTGACCGCGATTCCGGTTGTCCGAGACGCAGGTCCGAATGCCGCGCCGGTGTTAGCTCCGATCGGGCCGATTCACGTTCATCCAGGAGATGTGATGCGCATCCCGTTGTCGGCAACGGATGCCGACGGCGAGAATTTTTATTACCAACTCGAAAGCAACGGTTCGTTGCCCAACGTCACACTGACGGCCAAAGGCGAATTGGTGATCGCCCCCAGCCCAGATCAAACGGGCAGTTACACGTTTCGGGTTGTGGCGACTGACGGCCTGCTTTCAAATGCCCAGCCGGTGACCTTGAATGTGGCGGACGATCCGGTCACCACAACGCGATTGAGCGGCTATGTGTTGGACACGCAATCGGTCCCGCTGGTGGGGATCCCGGTGGAACTGGGTGGTTCGCAGGTGCTAACCGACGCCAACGGATTCTTTGAATTGGAATTCTCGGGGACGTTTCCCAGTGACACCCTGTTTGTTCGCGGTGAAGCGTTTGTTGGGGCAGAGGTTTATCCTTTCATTGCCGAAAAACTGCCTTTGCTGCTGGGACATGGTGGTTACGATAACGTTAACAATTTTATCGAACGACCCATTTATCTCCCCGCGCTGGACGTGGCCAATGGTGTCACGATTGATCCGAATGTTGATGTCACGGTAACGACATCGACCATTCCCGACGCCGCGGTGTTTGTTGCCGCCGGCTCTCTCGATGATCAATCTGGCAATCCGTTTACTGGCCAGTTGAGCATCACGGAAGTTCCCGCGGATTTCACACCTGCCGCGCTGCCCGCCGACATGTTTCCCGATTTGGTCGTCACGATTCAGCCGGGTGAGATGGTGTTCACCACACCGGCCCCTCTGAATTTGCCGAATCTGGCAGGTTATTTGCCTGGCACCGAAATGACGCTTTGGTCGATCAACCCGAACACGGGACTGTTTGATGATGTGGGTATCGGGGTCGTCAGCCCAGATGGCTCGACCATCGAAACAGTCAGCGGCGGAATCAACAACAGCAGTTGGCATTTCTTTTCTCCCGACGGCCCCGAGCCGATTCCTCCGCAGGAGAACCCGGACAATGAAGACAAGGAATGCGAAGACTGCGGAGAAAATGGGCCGGCCAACCAGGAACCAGCTCCGCGCACGAATGATCCTTCGACGTCTGCGGGTGGTCGCGAGAGCGCTGCCGATCGCTTTCTTGAGAGCATTCGCACACCAGGCCCATTGGACACATCATTTTTGGATCCTTTGTTTGAACCCTTGCGAACGCGGGGACCGGGAGGTAACGGCAGTGGTCGCAGCTACGGGGGCGGCAATCTTGACGGCGGCTGGGGGACCGGCGGAAACCTCTTGCTGCCAACGGCCGCAGATTTTGGCCCCTATGGTTCCTATGACATGCGGACCGACGGCACGAAAAACACCGTCGGCGCCGGTTTTGGCTCGAACGTAACACCGTCTCACCACCCGTTAATTCAAGGCGACCCGTCCAACGCGGTCGATACCGAAATCGCGCTGCACTCGGGAGCCGTCTACAAAAGTCACAACCTGGTTCCCTATCAGTCGCTCGGTGGCTGGCACGGTCTGCAGCTGCACTACGATTCGGAGCGAGCAGACGCGCGGCCCATCATCAGCACCGGGTTTTCTGACGTTCAGAACAACATTCCCAATCCGGTACTCGTGACGAAATTGGCGGTTCGCCGCGGCAACCTGACCATCGAAGCACCTGGGTTTTCAGGCGAATTGTCTGGCCTGACCGGTGGCGAGCACTTTTTCGAGATTCCCAGTGGTTCCACGTCGTTTCGCGCGCCGCTGCAAGTCGATTTGAGAAGTCAACCGACAGGCGTCTATGAAGTTGAATCGAGTAATCGTTTTGCTGCCGACATCGGCGGGCGGTTTGTCGGAACGGCGAGCATCAGCCAGTCAAAGATCGTGCACATCAACTCGATCGAAAGTTCCTTCGGAGCCGGCTGGGGATTGGCTGGATTGACGGAACTGGTGGAGAACACCGACGGCTCGGTTTTGCTGGTCGATGGTGACGGCGGAGAATTGCTGTACCAAGCACCGGTCAATCCGGGCGACCCATTCGTCTCGCCGGCCGCCGATTTTTCGACTCTCGTTAAGCTTCCCGACGGCCGGTTCCAGCGGACGCACGTCAACCAGACCGTTGAGCAATTCAGCAACACGAACCAGCTCGTTAGCATCACCGACCGCAACGGCAATCTGACCCAATTCCAATACAACACCAACGATCAACTCGTATTCATTGTCGATCCGGTTGGACTGACCACAGAGTTGCGTTATACCGATGGCAAAGTCTCAGAAATCGAGGATCCAGCCGGCCGGATCACTCGACTCAGTTACCAGAACGGTGACCTGGTCAGTATTGAAGACCCGGACGCCACGACCCGGCAATTTGCTTATGATTCAGCTCACCGTTTGACCGGGGAAACCGACAAACTTGGGGCTACCGAACGGATCGAAATCGGGTTCTCCGGCAGGGTCCATTCCGTGACGCGAAAAGACGGCACCACGGTGCGTTATGCGCCGGCCCAAACCCAAGCCCTGTACCGCCCAGATCAAACGGTCACTCCGAATTCGCTGTTACCTGCGTTAACGCTCGGTCAATCGACGGTCGCTGGCAAGCCAAGCACGACGGCTCAGCGGATCGATCCCAATGGTAACGTGACCGAACTCCAGCTTGATCGCCAGGCCCAGCTGTTGGATGCACGAGATGCGGAAGGGAATCTGCCGGAGCTAAACCGCAACACGGACAATCTTGTCGAACGCGTCTACGATGGTCGCGGGAACCTGACGACCCTCAATTACGACGCACGCGGTAATGTGCTTTCGATTTTTGACGCCGTATCACGTGACGCTCGACAAATCCTTGAGGCCAGCCACGGGCCGGAATCAGTGGTGACCGTTGACGTTAACCGGGATGGGTTGCTTGACGTCGCCACCGCCAACACCGGAGCCGGCACGGTTTCGATCTTCCTCGGCGGCGGGGACGGATCGTTGAGTACTCCTGTGGATTACCCCGCGGGAACCTCGCCGACTTCGATTGCTGCCGCTGATTTCAATGGAGACAGCAATCCAGACTTGGTCGTCGTGAATTACGAAACCGAGTCGATTACGCTGCTGTGGGGTGATGGCACGGGTCATTATGCCGCGCCCAATACGATCAGCACGGCAGTCGCGTCGAGCCTCGATGTGGGGGACCTGGACAACGACGGCGACATTGATATTTTTGTCGGCGGCTTCATCGAATTCACGACGCTGATCAATGATGGCAGCGGGACGTTTAACCCGTCGACGACTTTCAACGGCAGGGCTTACGACCAGGTCAGCCTGGCAGATTTGAATAACGATGGAACGCTCGACCTGGTCTCGGCGGCACCGGACGTCGCCTTTTTCCGAAACAACGTCACGGTTTCAGAGGGAAATGGCGATGGGACGTTTTTAGCGGGCGCGACTTACAACGCCGGTGGCGGCACCGACGCAAATGTCGATTGGTTTGTGTCAGATGTGACGACCGCTGATCTGGATGCCGACGGCAATCCGGACATCATCGCAACCACCCCGTACACCAACGAATTCTTTCAAAACAACAACGTCTCGGTGTTCTTTGGAAAGGGTGACAACACCTTCTCCGACGCGTTTCGATTTAACTCGGGCTCGGACCCCCGTTCGGTAGTCGTCGCGGATTACGATGGGGATCAGGTTCCCGACATCATCACAGCCGACCGGGACAACGGACAGGCCAGTATTATCTACGGTTCGGGCAACCGGTCGTTTGGTCCGTCCAACGGATTTCTGGCGGATGCTGGTACTGCGGGCCTCGGGCTCGGCGACCTGGACGGGGATGGCAAACTGGATTTCGTCGCCGCCAATCGCGCCGCCAACACGATTTCCATTCACTTAAACGGAGCTGGCGGTCAGTATTTTGAATACGACCCGATCTTCAGCCAGTTGACCAAGACGATTGACGGGGAAGGGCGCGTCGTCCTTTTCGACCTTGATCCCGCCAATGGAAACACACTGTCCATGACCGAAGTGATCGGCCAAAGGGGCGGTGGTGACGATCTGGTGACGACGTTTACCTACACCACTAACGGATTGCTGGACACGACCATCGATCCACTCGGTCGCGTGACCGAGATGGACTACGACAATCGAGGGCTGCTCGAAAAAATCACGTTTGCCGCCGGCACCCCTGATGAAGCCTTTGTCTCGTACGAGTACGACCTGGCCGGCAACCGCACGGCCGTCATTGACGAACTTGGCCATCGTACGGAATACCAATATGACGCGATGAATCGTTTGACCCTGGTTACCGAATCCGATCCGGATGGCGCGGGACCGCTGACGTCTCCTGTGACGACCAACGTTTATGACCACCACGGAAACCTGATTCAAGTCACCGACGCCGAGTCGAATACAACCCGATTTGTGTTTGACGGACAACACCGCTTGGTGGAAACCATTGACGCCAACCTGAATTCGATCTTGCACGAGTACGACGAAGCTGGAAACCTGGTCGCGACCGAAGACCGACTTGGGCGGCGGACCGAGTTTGTCTATGACGCAAGACATCGCTTGATCGAAACGGTCAATGCAGAGAATGGGCGTTCGCTCAAGTCTTACGACGCGGACAACAATGTCATCGCGGCAACCGATGAGAATGGTGTCACGACCTATTTCGAATACGACGCAAGAAATCGACTGGTCTCGACAACCAACGCGATCGGTGGAGTCATTCAATATGAATACGATCTGGTTGACAATTTGATCGTTACCGTTGACGAGCTTGGACGGCGGACTGAAATGATTCACGATGAACTCGATCGCGTTGTCCGCGTGATCCTGCCCGACCCCGACCGGGATGGCCCTGATGGTTCGCCCGTGACGATCCACACCTACGATGATGCAAGCAATCTTGTTTCGACAACGGATGCGCTGGGCAACACCACCACGATGATTTACGACTCACGCGATCGATTGGTGCAGCAGGTCGACGTAGATCCTGACGGCAGTGGGCCCTTGCTCAGCCCCAGCACCCATTTCGAGTACGATGATGCGGGGCGAATCGTACGAATCATGGATCCCTTGAACCGAGCTACCCATTTTGAGTACGACGACTTAAACCGCTTAATCCGTGAAACGCTGCCCGATCCCGACGGGGCTGGTCCCGATTCATCCCCCGTCATGGAATACACCTACGATGCGGTCGACAATCGAACCAGCCTGACCGATGCGCTCGGTAATACGACCGTGGTCGAGTTCGACAACCTGTACCGAATCGTTTCCACCACGGATCCCGATCCCGATGGAGCAGGGCCGCTACTCAGTCCCATCACCCGATTTGTTTACGATGCGGCGGGGCAGACACTGGAGGTCAGCGATCCATTACTGAGAACAACCCGTTTCAGCTATGACAATCTCGGCCGAATCGTCACTGAAACGCAACCGGATCCCGACGGCCCAGGGCCGGATCCGTCACCTGTGTTGACCTATTCCTACGATGCAGTTGGCAACGAAATCGCGATGACCGATGCGTTGGGCAATGCGACGATCCGTTTTTACGATGACGTCTACCGGTTGATCAAGCTGATGGAAGAAGACCCCGACGGCGATGTCGGCCCGGAGTCCAATCCGGTTTCGATCTTCCGCTACGACGCAGCCCATCAACTGACCTCGTCAACGGATCCGCTGAACCGAACCACGCGTTACGGGTATGATCAACTTGGACGTGTTGTGCTGGAGGTCTATCCTGATCCGGATGGAGACGGTCCAGATATTTCGCCTGAGATGATCTATACCTATGACTTGATGGGCAACGAATTGTCGATGACCGATGCGCTGGGCAACACGACCGCCTACGCTTACGACAACCTGTATCGTTTGGTGACTTTGACAGAACCGGACCCTGATGATGCAGGCCCGGATCAGCAGCCGGTGACGGAATACCGGTACGACATTGCCAGCCAATTGATCTCGGTGACCGATCCACTGAATCGAACGACTCAGTTTGAGTATGACGACCTGGGACGCGTGGTTAGGGAAATCTCGCCAGATCCCGATGGCCCGGGCCCGGATACTTCACCAGAGTCGACTTATGTTTACGACCTGATGAACAACGAATTGTTGATCACCGACGCATTGGGGAATACCACCGAGTCCGTTTACGACCATCTGTATCGTTTGATCCGAGTGGTCCAAAGTGATCCGGATGACGGGGGCCCTCAAGTCAACCCGACCACCAATTTCATTTACGACGTGGCCAGTCAGTTGACGTCGACCATTGATCCTTTGGATAGAACGACGCAGTACGAATACGACAATCTCGGTCGCGTGATCCAGAAAACCTACCCCGATCCTGACGGGACGGGTCCCCTTTCAGCGCCGCAGATGACTTACGTTTATGACCTGATGGGCAATGAACTGAGGATGACCGACGCGGTGGGAAATGTGACCGGTTATCGGTACGACCAACTGTACCGCTTGATCGAGTTGACGGAGGCGGATCCCGACGGTGCGGGCCCACTCGCCAGCCCGATCACTCGGTATTCCTATGACATCGCCAATCAATTGCTGTCGACCACGGATCCGCTGGGGAGAACGACAACCAACGAATACGACCAACTCGGGCGTGTCGTGCGGATGACTCAACCCGACCCGGACGCGGCGGGTCCGTTGACCGCTCCGGAAGTGCTGTATGCTTACGACTTGATGAACAACCGATTGTCTGCGACCGATCCAGTTGGCAACACAACGATCTTTGATTATGACAACCTCTATCGCGTCACCCGGGAAACGGGCGCGGATCTCGACGGTGCAGGTCCGCTCACCCATCCAATCACCGACTATCAGTACGACCTGGTCGGCAACCTGTTGTCGCTGACAGATTCGAGCGGAAACCGTACCGAATACCACTACGATGATTTGGATCGCGTTTTTGAAGAGACCATTGAGCTGGGTCCGGGCAACTTCGAAACCCGAACGTTTGAATATGATCTGGAAGACAACCTGATTCGATCATCGGACCGAAACGAACGCGCGATCGAATATGACTACGACAATCTTTACCGGTTGATCGAAGAGCGTTGGCTGAATATTACGAGCACGGTCGTCAATAGGATTCAGTTTGAGTTTGACGAAGCGAGCCAGATGCTTCGCGCCGAAGACCTGACCGCCGGCTCCCGGTACGAATACAGCTACGATGATCTCAGTCGCGTCACCGAGTCGGTTGTCAATCACGGCGGAGCCGAGGTCGTGTTTACCAATGCCTACGACGCTCAAAGCCGACGAGTCGCGCGAACGGCTGACGTTGGTGGCGTTGCCGATTTCCGGAACGCTTACGCCTACGATGGCCTGAATCGCCTGGTGAGAATGGACCAGATCGGACAACCAGGTGGAAACAGTGTTGCTGACAAGCGGTTTGATTTCGAATACAACGCGGACGGTCAGTTCGCCCTGATTTCCCGTTACCGCAACGTCGTCGGTGGAGTCGGCAACCTGGTCATGCAATCGAGCTACGCTTACGACGGGATAGGTCGGCTAAGCGGCTTGGTCCACGCCAATTCCAGTTCCAACCTTGTCGATTATGACTGGGTCTTTGATGAGGCCAGCCGGATCACCCAGTTTACGCATTCGGTCGACGGCGTCAGCGATTTCGACTACGACAACGGCGATCAATTGATCGCGGCAACCCATGTCGCACAGGCCAATGAAGCTTACCAATACGACGAAGATGGAAATCGAACGGACGGCGGGTATTCCACCGGGTTTTACAATCGGCTGAACTCGGACAGCCGTTACGCCTACGAATATGATGCGGAGGGAAACCGGGTTAAGCGAACCAGCATCGCGACGGGCGAGGTTACGGAATACGAGTGGGATCACCGCAACCGCTTGGTCAAAGTCACCGATCGAGGCAGTGACGGAGGTCCCGTCACCCAAATCGTGGAACATCGTTACGACGCGTTTAACCGCTGGATTTCGAAGTCTCTGGACCCGGACGGCGACGGCCCGGCTACTGCGGAAACGATCGGCTATCATTACGACGGCCAGCAAATCGTACTGGCGATCAACGCGGCTGGCGCCGTCATGAATCGGTTTGCCTGGGGTCCGGCGACCGACCAATTGCTGGCCGACGAACAGGTGGGAAATCAGGTCTATTGGACCGCCGGCGACCATTTGGGGACGATTCGCGATTTCGTTGACGCGGATGGAAACGTCGCCAACCACGTGGTTTACGATTCATTTGGCAGCATCGTCAGCGAGACGAATCCAGCCGTGGACCATTTGTTCGGCTACACCGGTCGACCATTGGACGAATCGACCGGATTACAAAACAACCTCCACCGCTGGTACGAATCAAGCATTGGCCGCTGGCTCAGCGAAGACCCAATCTCCTTCCACGCCGGAGACGCGAACCTCTATCGGTACGTTGGAAATGATGTCTGGAATGCGGTCGATCCGGAGGGGTTGGATGAGCATGAAAGACTTAAAGAGGCGCTTTTGGAGCAAGATGCAATTCACAACGCAATTCTCTCGCGAATAGTCTACTCGTACGTTCGCGTCGGAGATGAAGTTGCGGGATTTCACGTCATTGAAGTCAATGACGCATACCAACGCGGACGAAGAAGCGCTGGCTACCGATCAGTGCTTTTTCATGATGAACTGAATGACAGATATATACTCTCATTTACGGGAACTGAAACACCAAAGGGTGTTGTCGCCTCAACGATTCGCGACAGTTTTCGAGCGATGGGGGAAGCGTAAGTGGTACAAGCCCAGAAGATTTACCTGACGACCTTTTCTTTGCATTGGCGGACTGGCTAACAGACGCACACCAAGGGGCCGGAGGCCAGAACGCGCAATACGAGCAGGCAATAAGAGACGCTGCCAGGTACAAGTCTATTTACGGTGAAAAACTTACTTTGACGGGACATTCTCTAGGAGGCGGCCTTGCGGTTGCTGCGGGTCTCGTAAACGAACTCTGCACCGTGGTTTTTAATCCTGCCGGGGTACATCCCGCTACGCTGGCTCGGCATAATTCTGATTTTTCAAACGCCGGCGAACTAATCCATGCCTTTATCCTGGAAGGTGACCCGTTAAATGTAGTTCAACACGCACTTTCTAACAAAATCCCATTTACGCAAGGAAATATTTATCAGATTCCGTCACCCCTCCCTCAACACAAGAACTATCCCGAATTCACGAAGACATTGCACAAACTTAAAATCAATCATGGGATGGTCGAAGTAATTCCAAGGATTCTGGAGGTATTGAAACAATAGTTCGAATTCGACTTATCGTTAATATTGGAGTAATTGTATTGCCAGAAAACTTGAAATATTCCGATGATTGCCCGAAGCTCAAGGTACGTTTTCCAGTGCAGGAGCAACAACATGACGCGAATTCGATTAATGTTAGCCATTCTTTTTGTATTACCCATCGGTTTAGTATTAAGCCGATCTGATACCAAAAATATCGAAAAATTTGGTTTTCAGATCGACGAGAACCAAGTCCTATGGGGTGGCAGAGTTCTGGATGGTGCTGAGCCGTCGACGTTTCAGATAGTAAGCCCTAGCCCTTCAAGTGTCGCAGTTTTTTCGAAAGACGAATCCAACGTTTTTTTAAACTGGGCTAGCATCAGGGGAGCTGACCCTGACTCGTTTCAAGTAATCGAAGGAGCATTCAGTAGAGACCGGAACAGGGTCTACTGTGGTACTACCCCAATCTTTCAAGCTGATCCGGACACATTCGAAGTTGTGCTGAACTATGGAACAATATCCTGTGAACCCAGCCTTGCCGAATTACATTTTGGCAAACGGTTTGATGCCGGAATTTTCGCAATGAGTTACTCGAAGGATCGACACGCTTACTACTATGGCCCCGTAAAAGTACCCGACGCTGACTATGAAACGTTTCACGTTTGTAACGAACGAGAAGCCAATGACAAATTCGGCGAATTTTACGGTTTTCGTCGAAAAAAAGACGAAGAAGCAGCCATTTCTGCGTGGAAGAAAAAATACGGCGTAATCGGAAATTGAATTTTCTAAGAAAAGAATTTCCGTGGTAATTCAACCGCAAGTTACGCCTGTCGATGTTTCGAGATTCTTGATTCGGGAGGTGCAAGAACCCTTTGCTAATCCCGTTTTATCGCCTCCGGCTCATGAGGCTTAAGAACAAATTCACTACTGACCCCATGTCGATTTGCCGGGAAGCTCTCGCAAATTCTTCAGTTGCGAATATAGTTCCCAGATATGTCAAGAGTTTTATGTATCGCAGTAGTGCTGCTGGCAGGCTGCAACACCGGATTTCAACAGGTAGACGGTGATTGGTGTTTCGTGACATGGAATGAAGGTCAGGGCACAAAGGTGCATCATCTTGACGTCGATGACGATACGTTCGTCGTGATGAAAAATCGAAAATTTGCCAAAGACAAAAACGTTGTGCTGTTCAAACGCCGAATCGTCGCCAACGCAGATCCAGAAACCTTCGAGGTCATTGGCGAGTCAGATTATGCCAAAGATGCACAACGCGTTTTTCTGGAGCACATTCAAATCCACGGTGCCGACCCGGATAGTTTCGATTTGCTCGAATTCCCCTATGCGCGTGACAAGGCCAGAGTCTATTGTGGAAGTGTTCCACTCGACGTCGTCGACGCGAAAAACTTTCGGGTGCTTCAGTCATCGGACATGCGTTGCACGACGACCAAACAGTATTTACCGCGGGAATCCCAAAACAGCCTCGCCGAGTTCAATCTTGGTGACGATGCGGGTGTGATCTACGGTGGGGGTGTTGGGCGGGTTGGAGATACGGTCTTCCACGGCCCGTTCCGGGCTAAGCCGGGTCAATAGACTTGTGTGACTCCTTCGACGTCGGGTCCTCGGCTGATCTTGCGAGGCCCCCATCCGTTTGCCGTTGATGGAATTCAACCTGAAGGACCTTAAATGCCAACTGGGCTGGGACCATGGAGGTCCGTTTCTAACCGCTAATTGACGCTGAGCGACGCTGATGCCATTGGACCGATCAAACACGATAGGTTGGTTAGCGATTGTTCTAATTCCAACCCGACGCTCCTTGGATGCTTCTTTGAAGTGGCCGGCCCTGTATTCCTTAAAACTGGTCCATGGCTTTGTCGGCTGTTCGATGGAAGTCCCCAACTCCATCGGCTGCGCGAAACTTTTGATGAAAACGCAACCCTGTCCAACGGCTAGAAGCCGGATATTCAGGTTTGTCAAACAGCCAGTCACAAGATTAAAACAAGCTAACGACTGCAAGCATTAGCGTTCATGAGCGGTAACCCAACCACGAAGCCAAACCGAACCGCAAAGCCAAACCCAATGACCAGCAAATTTCTTAGTCATTGACCCGGTCATCTCTGCTTGCTCGCCTCCAACTCGCGAGGTTTGAGCACAAATTTATCGGCTACGCCACCGTCGAGTTTTTGGCAGACGCCGGTTAGTTCGTCAGCTGAAAACGTCAAGATGTGGACGTGGCTGGCCGAGTCGGTCATGCCGGGCGATTGTAGGTACCAGCGTTCGGATTTGGGAGTTCGCTGGGCCACCCCCAAACCGCCTTCGCCGATGTAGACAACCCCCGTTGCATCTTCGACATTGCCCCGAATTGGCAGGGTCCGCTTGATCGTATGGCCGTCCTGCTCGCACGCCAAATCCAGATCATATCTTTCGAACAGCGGCACCCAACTGTAGAGCGCCGAACTGGGCGCCTTGACCGCCGGAAATGCGGGACGATGGTACTGCGCCAACAACCAACGATTCCCGGGGCGGGATTGTTTCAGCTCTTCCGCCAGCCAAGTGGCTTGATCGCCAGCAGTCGAAATTTCGGTATTTAACGTGATCAGTCGAACCTGCGCCCCCAGATTGATCGCGAAATAGTTCGAGTCATCGTCGGGAAGTCCAAACACCGAGTTGAAAATCGGACCCCGGTCATGATTGCCTCGGGTCGGAATAATCGGCAGCATCCGGCCATCTTCGGCTACCGTCAACTCATAGTCGGACATCCAGTTCGACCATTGCTCAAGACTGGTGCCTTTGGTGATGAAGTCCCCCCGTGCGCAGCGCAATCAGGTCGTCGGCGGGGTCGTCATTGGCAAACGACTTGGTCACCAACGCCGACAGCATCTGATTCACGCGTCGACGCTCATTTCGGTCGGTCCGAGAATCGCCTCCGACAAACAGGCTGAACGGACGATCGTCGATCGGCGCAGTGACGAAATACAACTCCGGCGAACGCTGACCGTCGGAGACAACCTGAAACTGATAAGCTGTCGACGGCTGCAGTTCACTCAGCGGAGCGTGGTAGTAATACAATTCGGGCTTGCCGCCGATATACCGTCCCGAAACGGCGGCAACCGTCGATTTTTCCGCGGGAGCGGTTTTGGCCCAATACTCGACCACATATTTCCCGGCAGGCCGAGCCGTGCTCCAAACGATCGTCGCTTGATGGGCTGGATCGGACGTCCAGACTACCCGCCATTGGGCAGGCTTGGTCCCTTCCAATGGCGCATCCGCGACAAGCGTTGGAACACCCATCAAAACGGACAACATCCAACAACTCAAGCCGCCAGCCATTCTTCGAAAACCAGACATTCCAGCGATTCCTGTATGTTTGAAACAAAGCTTCAGTTTAGCCACTCGATTCGCGGACGTTGATCGCCGCGTCCCGATTTTCCGTATTTTCAGTGACCGACCGCAGGCTGACGCCAAGCAGCAAGACCGCCAGTGGCACACCCCAATTGGCCGCGCGGATCAGCGTTTCGGGCCATGCCGTCTCGCCATAGGCGGTCAAACGCGAGACCGAAGTCAACAGCCCCCAAACCGTCATGTAAATGGCCGCACTTGGCCAACGCCACAACAACAGCATCGCAGCGACCAAGAGATCGACCCAGCCGATGACCAACAGGCAACGCTCGGCAGTCAATTGACTAACCTCAAAGTGCCACAGGCGACTGTCGGTCAACAGAATCAAATCGACAAACGGGCCGTACGATCCAATTGCCTTGTAACCGTGGACGGCAAACGTCGCGGCGGCCCCGATCGACAACATCCAAAACGCAACTTTCGTTCTTCGGTTCGTCGCCGACACGTTCCGGGCTGCCAGGATCAGCATGAATGCCACGGGGGCGGCGAAGCGAACCGCGTACTCCCCGAAACTCAGCTCAGCAAATGCATCACCGCGAACCGTATGGGCAGCCGCCATCACGATCGACCAAGCGGCGACCCACAGCAGCGCCGCTCGATCCAGCCAACGCACCGCAGAGGGTTTGCGAAATCTTGAATGCAAGGACGAGCCAATCCCAACCAGTAATCCGTTGGCCAACAACACGCTGGCCGACAACAAGCAACCGCCGGCCCCGACGTCGTCGATCGCTTGCGCCATTGACTCCGGAATCCCCAGATCAAAGTACAGATAGCCATAGACATCGCTTTCGGTTTCGTTGGCGGACAGCAAATATCGGCCGGCGATCCCGAGGGACTGAAGGGCAATCACGACCCTCAAACAAACGCTTGCAGCCAAGAGTCGGCCTGAAATCCTTGCATTCGGTCTCAGCTGATTTGTTGAACGTTCCAAAGTATTGCACCGAATTGAAGTCTGTTAACGGTCGGATGCCGAACCCGAGAGAAACCCAGCCCACGTGACACCCACCCCAAGTCACAGCACCCGATTGACCGAATCGCGTTGCCTCGGCCTACCTGCGTCTTCACCGGTTTGATGGTGTTCAACAAGCCTCCGCCACTTTAACAGACTGGTGGCAGCCGTTTAGTCCGTTGCTCCCTCTGGAAGACAATCCAGGTGTTCGCGAAACAAATTGTAAGACTTTATACGTCCCACACGCCAACGGTTTCTAACTGGGCAACGCCAATTTTGACGTCTCGACAATGAAAAAACGGCTTTCTGTCGGGCTCGTCCCGGTGGCCGCGGGGAAGACTGATAAAAGCGGCGCTGCCCAAATAAGCGTTGTCGTTTTTTGGTACAACTGGAATCTGACGACGTTGCCGGAAGGGAGCGTACCTTCCAAACAACCATTAGCTTTCAAGGAACGACATGAAAACAGCCAGCATTTTTCTGATCATCGCACTGACCGCCTGCGCCTCCGCGACGGCCGAAGACTGGCCACGATTTCGGGGCCCCAATGGGACCGGCGTCAGCAACAACCCCAACGTTCCCGCCGAATGGTCCGCGGACAAGAACATGAAATGGGAGGCGGAGCTTCCGGGGAAGGGATCATCAAGTCCGATTGTGTTCGGCGACCGGGTCTATTTGACTTGCTATACCGGCTATGGACTGGACAAACAAAACCCAGGCCAACCTGCTGATCTCGTCCGTCACCTCCTGGCGTTCGATCGCAACACCGGCAAAGAAGTCTGGCGAACTTCGGTGAAATCAGAGAATAACGAAGATCCCTATCAAGGCTTTATCGTCGAGCACGGTTACGCCAGCAGCACGCCGGTGACCGATGGCAAACACATCTTTGTTCTGTTCGGCAAAACGGGCATGGTCGCCTTTGACCTGGACGGCAAACAAGTCTGGAAGACGTTTTTGGGCAATCAATCGGACCCTGCCAAATGGGGTGGTGGTTCCGGCGCGGCGGTTTACAAAGACCTGGTGATCGTCAACGCCGGGATCGTTGGCCATCAAATCGCGGCACTCAACAAAGCCACAGGTGAAATTGCCTGGAAGATCGAGGACCCTTCGTTTACCAACTGTTGGTCGACACCCAACCTGGTAACGATCGACGGCCGTGATGAAATGGTTTTCAGCATGCCCGGCAAAATTCTCGCGGTCAATCCGGAAACGGGGGCGGAATTGTGGCGCGCCACGTCGCCGATCGCGCAAACTGTTTGCGGCAGCCTTTGTGAAAAAGACGGAATTGTGTTCGCCATGGGTGGCCGCGAGGGCAGGGCAGTTGCCGTCCGCTGCGGTGGCTCGGGAGATGTTTCGGCGACCCATACGGTCTGGTCCGGTTCGCTTCGATCAGGTATCGGCACGCCAATCATCGTTGGAGACAACATGTATTGGGGCTCTGGAGGAATCGCCTATGCAGCCAATTGCCAAAACGGCACCTACGTCTACAAAGAACGACTACCCAAAAAAGCGGACCCCAATGCACAACCAGGCCGTCGCATGCCAGCCGGTGACTACGCCTCGCCAATCGCAGTCGGTGACAAAATTTACATGCTGACGCGAGGTGGCCTGCTGTACGTGATCGCTGCGGGCGAGACACTCAACCTCGTCGCCACGAATGATTTTGGTGGCGATGACAGCCTGTTCAATGCGACGCCGGCAGTCAGCGACGGTGATCTGTTTGTTCGCTCGGAGAAAAAGCTTTACTGCATCAGCAAGAATCAGGACAAGGTAAAACCGTAAGCCGTGGGGCGGTTCGTGGCCATTCGCTCCGCGAATGTGCTGAACTTCGCATCGAAATTGCGAACCGCCGCCCCATTTCTCAGACAAACGGAAATCACCCAAGAAATTGCGGCTGTGGAATCCCCATCAATTGTACTTCCGCAATAAACAGATCGCCTGCCAGCGGCTGCTGTTCGCGTTCTCGATCGCTCAATCCGACCGACGCCGAAGTAATCAGCAACTGATTGAGTTTCGGCCCGCCGAAAGCACACGCGGTCGGCGCTGAGACGGGAACAGAAACCCTGGCGAGCACCTGAGAAGTCTCCGGACAAATTCGGGCCACGCACCAACCGCCCCAAAACGCGACCCACAATTTGTCTTCGGTATCGATCGTCATGCCATCGGGAAACCCCATTTCGTGAGGCACCGGAAGATACAAGTCCGATTCTCGATCGCGCCGGATTGCAGGTCGTAATCAAAACGATAAATTTCCCGTCGAGGTGAATCGACCAAGTACATTCGCGTGTTGTCACTCGACCAGGCGATACCATTGGAGACTCCGATCTCGTCGCCCCAACGTTTGATCACCTGCCCGTCGGTTTCCAGCGAATACAGCGAGCCCGTGAAGATCTCCATGTGTTCCTCGATTCGCATGGTTCCCGCCCAGAATCGCCCAGCCGGATCACACTTCCCATCGTTGAAGCGATTTTCAGGACGATCCGATTCTGGATCACCGAGCATTTCCAGTTGACCTGAGTCCGGATCAAAGCAGGCAAAACCGTGTTGCAACGCCAGCACCAGCCCACCTCGCTGTCGAGTGACAACGGTGCCTGGCATTTGGTCGAGTTGCCACTGCGTGTTGCCTCGGGATTGCGGTTCAAACCGAAATAGCCGTTTCTGCTCGATATCGATCCACCAATAGGCTTGACAACGAGGATCCCAGATCGGCCCTTCACCAAGCGTGGCTTGGGATGAAAAAACGGGTTCGGCGTGGAGTGTTTGGTTGGTCATCTTGCTTGATTCGCAAAGGGCGTCCCCGGTTGTAGTTTTCGTCGGTTTATCAGGGAAATTCGCAACTTTGGTCTCTTTTGGGGGTATTTCAGAATAATCCTGCGACGATTTCCGTTGGCGACGTTGTCACCAATAGGAGGCTCGTCGCAAAGACTTTATACGTTCATCCGCTTGGCTCAACCATGTCGATCCGCACTGACTCGGCGATTTCCGGGACGATATCCGATTCGAAACGGATCCCTGATGCCGCTGAGACTGGCTTCACCCAAGATCCTGACACAGCCGACTCCCTCTTGGGACAGGTTTGCGATGGCGTTACGTCCCAGGCAACGCGCTACGCGATGTCGATCGTCAAAGTCTGGAGCGATGCCGAGGAGATTGTTCAGGAATCGTATTGTCGATTGATCGAGTCAACGAAGCGAAACAACACTGCCGGCGATCCTGCAAACCTGGGATCCGACTTGAACTCCAAGGCAATCCTGTTCCGGACGATCCGGAACCTGGCAATTGACCAACTAAGAAAAAATAAACGCCGAAAATTCGAAGCGATCGAAACCGGTCGCATTCCTGCCAAACCCGACAGCACCGATCCGGCGAGACTGACAAAACTGGAAACTTGCATTGACGAAATCCTTGAAAAACTACCCGAGCAATGGGCCGAGTCACTCCAGCTGAAAGTCAATGGCGGATTGTCGTACTCAGAAATCGCAAAGGTGGTCGGCGGGACCCATGGACAGGTGCGAACCTGGATTTACCGGGCACGAAAGCAACTTGCCAACGAACTGCGCCAACAGGGACTGCTTGAAGATGAAGGCGAATCCGAATGAACCATAAACAATCAACTTGCGAAATCTTCGAGCCGTTGATCAGCGGAATGATCGATGGCGAACTTACGCGACAGGAACACGAAAAATTACGAGGCCACTTGGATGCTTGCTCGCAATGCGCCGAACAGCTGAAGGCTTTCGAAATGGCGGATCGCGTGATTCGAGTTCAGCCCAGGGTTCGGTCCGATCTTTCAGCAGTTTCGCTAAGCGGACTGAATTCGCTGGCAAAATCGAAATCCGCAAAACCTGCCACCAACCAGCCAACGATCTGGACACCACTACGATTGATCCCGCTCGCCAGCGCGGCAGTGTTGTTGCTGGCTTTGGGGATCATGGTCGCCAACGATTCCAAAACGGCGACCGCTGACCAGGTTACGCCCGCACAAATTGTGGAACCGATGAAGGATCTGTTCATGATCAACCAACAACTTCATCAGGATCAGCAGCTGATGTTGCGGACCCTGGGAATGGATCTTCGTTTGCTGAAAGTGGAAATTGGGCAACTGGAGCCAGGTTCGTCGGAGCGGCAACGTCTCTCCGAGAGGCTGGATGCGATGGTTGAAAAAGTCCGGACGTTTGAAGCCCAACAACATCAGCAATTTGAACCGTTTTAGATGTTTAGCCAACGATTGCACACGAGGCCTTCGAATGGCCAGGATTGCAAATTGAAAGTGCAATCAAGCTGCAATTGAGCACCTGAGTTTTACCGCCGGCCGTCATGATCGGCGAACACCTCCAACCGATCAACCAATTGAACACAGGAGATATTTATGAGAGCTTTCCACCTTCCAATTCTCTGTTTGGCTGTAGCGATGTTATTGGGTTTGACCAGCTATTCGCCAGCTCAAACCAAGAAGACATCCAAGGCCGATCTGGACGCAGCGAAAATTGAAAAACTGATTGAATCCAATAGCGCTGAAATCGAAGCTTGGGCAGAGAAATATGCCCAGGACTGGGAAGCCTGGGGCGAGCGTTTTGAACAAAAGATGGAGCGTTGGGCCGAAAAGCAAGAACGGGAATGGGAAGGATGGGCCGAAAAGTACTCGGCGCAATGGGAGCAATGGGGCTCACAGCTTGAATCCGGCGAGATCGATCCCGATCAGCTCAATCGCTTGCTCGAACAAAACCTGAAGATGATCAATGAGATGCCCCTCGACACATTGATCGAAGGCGCCCTGAAAGAGGGATTGGGCGAACTCAAGAACGCCCCGTTCGAAAGCCTCGGTGAGTTAAACGAACTCGTGGGTGGCGCACTCGAACAATCGCTGCAGGCCATGGAGAAAGAGCTCTCCGGTGTCGTCGAGTCGGAACTAACAAGCAAACTGGCGGAACTCAAGACGGGCGAGATGAACGAGGCCTTGGCGAAGCTCCAGCAAGTGCTGGCAATGAACTCCAAACAACTGGACGGCCGTGCCGATGCGAAACTGGCAGCTTTGAAAAAATTGCTGGCTAACCAAACAGGGCTCGACGACGGGAAGAAAGCCGAAGCCCTGGCAGCATTGGAACGCGAGCTCAAAGATGCACGTGTGATCATGAAGAAACAGCGTGTCGACGAGCAACGAACAGTCGCCCAAAGCGATCGTGCCAGAATCGAAGCGGAAGTGGCGAAAACGAAATTGGCAGAGCTACAGTCGGCCGCGAAAACAGCCGTAAAATCCGCCAAGGACCTCGAGTTAGCCAACCAGGACGCTCAGCGAAAACTCGCGGAAACGAAACGCCGAGCTGCGGAAATCGCGTCTCGGAAAGAAGCGTTGAACCGGGAAAAACAATCGCTCGAAAAGTACTATGCCGAACTCAAACGCGAGAAAGCTGAATTGAGCAAGCAAGAATCCGAAATCGAAGCCATGCGAAATGAAATCATGGTGCTACGAAAGGAAATCGAGCAGCTAAAAAAGAAAGACCGCGATTAGACACTCCAAAACGCAATGAACCGCGGTGGTCATTCATGGACCACGGAATTGGCTGACGATGACAGCCCCGTGCCAAACGCGGGGCTGTTTTCTTTCCAGCACAACAACTCTGGGGAAATTCCAATCCAAACAATCGCCAACGGGAATGGTAAAACTTATTGAGTGAATTATGATTTCCTGGTAGTCAATGACTCCGACACTCTGGGAATCCTGCCATGGATTATCGCGGAAAACTTTTTGTCTCACTCACCGTTCTGGTAACCTTGCCGGGCTTGATCCAGGCGAACGAAGATTCGGTCACACATCCGCTGAACCGGTCTGCTAACCCAACACCCCCGAACATCGTGATCTGCCTGCCGGATCACCAGACGATCCGTGGTGATGTTGCGGATTACCTGTGGGAGGTCCAGCGTTTTGACCGCGAGCTCGGTGAGATCCTGGCCCGACTGGAAGCGATGGGCGAATTGGACAACACGCTGATCGTGGTCAGCGGCGACAATGGCATGCCATTTCCACGCTGCAAAGCAACGCTTTACGACCAGGGAACACGCGTACCGTTGGCCATTCGTTGGGGTGCGAAAATCAAGGGTGGACGGCAAGTCTCCGATTTCGTCAGCTTGTGTGATTTGGCGCCGACATTCCTTGAGGCCGCCGGACTGCAACCGACCCCGCCGATGACGGGACGCAGCCTGATGCCGCTGCTGGAATCTGACCAATCTGGAAGAATCGTTCCCGCGAGGAACTTTGTGTTGACGGGAATGGAAAAGCACGTCTATCCCTATCCAGCACGAGCGAGCCGTACAGACAATTTTCTGTACATTCGCAATTTTGGGCCGGACCAATGGAGTACAGGTGAAGTCGACGGAGAAGAGCCAATCTACGATTTCGCAGATCAGCCATGGCCAACCGAACCGGGGGCGTTTTCCTTCAACATTGATCCGTCACCCTCCAAACAGTTTTTGCGATTACATCGCAATGACGCGGCGGTCAGGGAATTTGCCAAGCTGGCGTTCGGTCGACGACCGGAAATAGAATTGTACGACCTGAGGAGCGATCCGCATCAGCTTCACAATGTCGCAGGCGACGCAAATTATGCGGCGACACAGTTGCCGCATCAACGCCAGCTCAACGCCGAATTGATCAAATCGGACGATCCGAGGATGCGCGTCCCTGGCTACACCAACCACGAAATCAACGGCTGGCCGGTTCGCATCAGCGAGGCTTTGGTGAAAGACCAACCCGCGGCAACCGAACGCGCATTGGAGCTATTGGCAGAGCAACTGAAAATGGTAACGGAACTCTTGCCCGCCGAACCGCTTGCATTTGCGAAAACTGTACCGATTTGGTTTTCACCGGCTTACGACGGCGTGCGCCCCACCGGCGAATATCATCCTGGGGCGGGCTGGCTGAAATCGCAGGGGCGTCGCCCGGAACTGCACCAATGCGTTGAGTTCACGAACATTCCGGAATTTGAGAAAGAGATCAAACGGATGCCGGTACTGGTCCTGCACGAACTGGCCCATGCCTACCACGACCAAGTCCTTGGCTTTGACCATCCGGAGATCAAAGCAGCCTTTCAAAAAGCCAAAGCCAGTGGAATTTACGAGTCGATTCTCCGCAGCAACGGAAATACCGAGCGGGCTTATGCGATTTCGAACCCCAACGAATATTTTGCCGAAAATTCCGAGGCTTTTTTTGGAACCAACGATTTTTTTCCGTTTGAACGATCGCAATTGAAACGGCACGATCCGGAAATGCATGATTTGCTGCAACGACTTTGGAAAGTCGATCGTCCGTAATCAGTTTTTTTACGTGGCATTTTTACGTGGCATTCTTACGTGGCATTCTTACGTGGCATTCTTACGTGGCATTCTTACGTGGCATTTCGCTCCGCGAAATTGCGCACATTCGCGGAGCGATATGGCCACGAATGGCCACGAATGGCCACGTACGGAGCAACTTTTGACAGGTCAATCCTGATAGCGATAGTAATGATACTCGCCTTCGCTTAAATGAGCCCGTTCAGGATTACTCGCAATGTAATGCCGTAAGTATTGGTATTGTTCCAGACTGCGAACCAAATGATCAAACGGATCTCCTTGCCAAAACTTACCACTGCGTCCGATGGAACGGTTAATCTGTGTCGCCGTGAAATGCTGCCATGAATCAAATGTCTTCCTCATCTGGTCTTCACCAAAAAACACACATAACAGATGAACGTGATTGGGCATCACAACAAAATCACCCATTCGATAGCGGGTATTGTCAAAATACAGTAGCGAATCGGCAACCATTTGCGACAAGCCAGGATTTCGCAAGTGACATGCACCAGCGCAGCGATCCAAAAAATCTTCCCGGCAGCGATTGAACTTGAGATTGAATTTTTTTCGGACGTCTGGCATTGCCTGCTGCAACTGAACAGACGCATTTGGCCCTTGAAGACCTTGGCGCCCTCTGTGCCAACATGACTGAGACAACTTTGAACTTTTTCAAAGTTGAGGGCACGGAGAGTTTACATGACCGAATCTATCCAGAAAAAAATTGAAAAAAATCCTGAGGTTGTTGAGAAAGCGACGCGTCGTCGCTTCACCGCTGAGTACAAACAGAATATCGCGACCGAGGCCGAACAGTGTAGTCGCCCAGGTGAACTGGGTGCTTTGCTTCGTCGCGAAGGCTTGTATTCATCCATCGTCCAACGTTGGCGTCGTCAACTTCAGGAGAGTTCATTGTCATCATCCAAAAAGCCAACGCGCAAGGAATCACCGTCACAAGAGATTGCTCGTTTGAAACGCGAGAACGAGCGTTTGGCTGAAAAACTTCGGCAGGCGGAACTGATCATCGATGTTCAAAAAAAAGTCTCGGAGATGATTCAGACGCGATCACAAGAGAAAACCGATTGATGGCCGCCGAGAAGCTCAGCAAGCGAGTTGGGGTCGCGGCAGCCTGTCGTGGCCTCAACGTCTCGCGAGCGACATTTTACCGTCGTCGCCAGGGGCAGCCGGAAGCCCAGCCAAGGCCAACACCGTCACGGGCGCTCTCGCAAGCCGAGCGAAAAAACGTGCTCGACCAGCTCAACAACGAGCGATTTGCCGACCAGTCACCTCGCCAAGTTTATGCCAAGCTGCTCGACGAGGGCCAATACCTTTGCAGTGTGAGAACGATGTATCGCATCCTGGATGACAACCAAAGTGTTCGCGAGCGGCGCAACCAGCTGTCTCATCCCAAATACAAAAAGCCGGAACTGTTGGCCAGCGGCCCCAATGAGGTTTGGTCCTGGGACATCACCAAACTCAAAGGCCCGGAAAAATGGACTTATTATTACCTTTACACCATCATCGACATTTATAGCCGCTGCACCGTTGGCTGGATGCTCGCGCATCGCGAGAGCGCCGATCTGGCCAAGCAACTCATTGAGCAAACCATCGAAAAACAGCAAATCAAACCCGATCAGTTGATCATCCACAGCGATCGTGGCCCCTCGATGACTTCGCATTCGGTGGCCCACTTGCTGGGCTCGCTGGGAGTCACCAAGTCGCACAGCCGACCGCATGTTTCCAACGACAATCCGTTTTCAGAAAGCCAATTCAAAACGTTGAAATATCGTCCGGACTTCCCCAAACGTTTTGGCTGTTACGAGGACGCACAGGCATTCTGTCGCACGTTTTTCGATTGGTACAACAACGAGCATTACCACAGCGGCATTGGCTTGCTGACGCCCAGTTCATTGCATTACGGCCAAGCCCAAGAAATCATCAACGCCAGAAAGGAAACGCTCCATCAAGCCTGGCAGCAGTATCCCGAACGCTTCATCAATGGAGTTCCCAAACCGGCTGCGCTACCGACGGCCGTTTGGATCAATCCGCCTCAGCGAAACCAACAGGATAAAACAGAAGCCCCGCAAGCGAATTGCCCGGGGGCTCCCAGCGATACGTCTTTGACGCACCCTCGATCTGGCTATCCCTCGGTTGGTTGCGTCCCCGCAGAGCCAACTTCCGTTTCACCAGACCAACGGAGCATACAATCCAAATTTCCTTTGAACACCCGAGTCATGCCTGAAAAAATCCCGGGGGTCCGGGGGCTGGCCCCCGAGTCAGAACTGACAAACAACATATCCTAAAAAAAGTTGTCTCACGATCGTTGACACATTCCGTTTCGCTCCGCGAAATTGCGCACATTCGCGGAGCGAATGGCCACGTAGGGGCCACGTGCGGAACCGATCCTTATCGGCGACGGGCTGGAACTCCGAAGCCGCTGGATCGCTGGAAACCGAAACTCGAATCAGGCCAGGTCTTAAAGCCAGGTCTTAGAGAAAGACCTTTAAGCCAGACCTTAGCTTCGCTCGCTGGACATTGCGAGCCTATAGGATTCCTGAATCTCGTCCGGACCGGTGATGGTGACTTTCATGTCCCGAATCAGCCCGTCTTGGATCTTGTAAATCCAACCATGAATCGCGAGCTCCTGCCCCTTCTCCCAAGCCTCCTGGACGACGGTCGTGTGGCAAACATTATGCGCCTGCTCGACGACGTTTAATTCACAAAGCCGATCCAGTCGTTCGTTATTGTCAGGAATCAACTTGAGAATCGGTTCATGCTTGGACCGCACGTCGCGGATATGTCGCAACCAGTTATCGATCAGCCCTAGATGGTGATTTTGGCTGGCCGCTTTCACGCCGCCACAACCGTAGTGGCCACAGACGATGACATGTTTGACTTTCAGGATTGCGACCGCAAATTCGATCACACTTAAACAGTTAAAATCCGTGTGCACCACCACGTTGGCAATGTTACGATGTACGAAAACTTCGCCTGGCATCAGTCCCACAATTTGATTGGCGGGCACGCGACTATCCGCACAGCCAATCCAGAGGTATTCTGGCGACTGTTTCTTCGCCAATTCCGAGAAGAACTCCGGGTCTTGATTCGTAACGCCTTCGGCCCAGTTTCGGTTGTTGGCAATCAACTCGGGTAGCACTCGCATCTCGACTCCAAACGTTGGCCCTGACTAGTCTTCTCAGCCCGTTAAATATAAAAAGACTTGGGCACACTGGCAAGCTGAGTGGCTGAGTCAATTGGCTTCAGGGACCAACGTTTTGTGACAGACGACGACAGGATACCTCCATCGTGCTCGACCAACTCATTACCAATTGCCGGCAAATCTTCTGCGACCGGTTTGGCCGCGAGCCGACGCACGTGGTTGCCGCTCCGGGGCGGGTGAATTTAATTGGCGAGCACATTGACTACAACGACGGGTTCGTGCTGCCGATGGCGATTGAACGCTACGTGGTGATTGCGGCCGATTTGGTTCGAACGGCGAATCCGTCGGCGGCGACGGCATACAGTCGGCAGCTCGACAAAACGGCGCGTCTCCAACTGGGCGAATTCGTTTCACCCGACACCGATCGTGGTTGGGAGAACTATCTTCAGGGTGTGGTCGCCGGCTTTCAGTCCCTGGGGTACTCGATCCCGACTTTCGAAGCAGTGATTGATTCCAACATTCCGCTGGGCGGCGGACTTTCCAGTAGTGCAGCGTTGGAAGTTGCGACCGCGACCTTACTTGAATCGCTCACGGGCAAAACGATCGGTCCTGAAAAAAAGGCCATCCTTTGCCAATCTGCGGAGCAGCAGTATGCCGGAGTTCCTTGCGGGATCATGGATCAATTCAGCAGCGTGTTTGGCAAACCTGATCAGTTGATGCTGATCAATTGCCAATCGCAGGAAATCGAATCGGTTCCGTTTGGAGCCAGCGACGTTCTGGTGCTGATCACCAACAGCAATGTCAAACACGAACTGACCGGCAGCGAGTACGCTCAGCGAAGATCCGAATGCGACACCGCGCTACAGAAATTAAGCGCAAACAGCTGGCGCGACCTATCGCGGAAAGAACTGGTACCAGGGCCAACAAACATGAGCGAAACCGAATTCAAACGGGCTCGACATGTCATCACTGAAATCGAACGCACTCGCCTGGCCGCGGAGGCCTTTGCAGCCAGCCAATGGAATGCCGCAGGCGAGTTGATGTACGCCAGTCACGATTCCTTGCGTGACGATTTTGAGGTCAGCTGCCAAGAGCTGGATGTCCTGGTAGAACTAGCCAGGCAGATTGGCCCAACCGGCGGCATGATCGGCTCACGGATGACGGGCGGTGGATTCGGGGGGTGTACGGTCAGCCTGGTGAAAGCCGGCAAAGTCGAAACCGTGATTTCGTCGTTAACCACCAATTACGAATCCCAATTTGGATTTCCGCCAACCTGTTTTACCAGTCGCCCGGCGCTCGGGGCCCATGTCGTCACCTAATGTTCTGTTACATCAACCGCGCAGACCGCGATGCAATCGGTTAAACTTTCAGACCAACTGACCCCACGCCGTTTTCGTCAACGACTATTTCCCCGACACCGATTCCTCGCAATCCAATGAATGCAGTCACCATCATCTCGTTTTTGTTTTTCACCGGCCTGGTCGGTTTTCTGACTTGGCTGATCACGAGGAAAGATGATCACGGCAGCACCCAGGGCTACTTCCTGGCCGGTCGAACTTTGACCTTCCCGCTGATCGCCGGCTCCTTGCTGTTGACGAATTTGTCAACCGAACAAATGGTTGGTTTAAACGGCGCGGCGTTCACCGATGGCCTGTGCGTGATGGTCTGGGAAGTCGTCTGCGTCGTTGCGCTGGTCTTCATGGCCTGGTTCTTCTTGCCTCGATTTCTCAAAAGCGGCGTTGCAACGGTTCCGGAATATCTGGAAATTCGATTTGATCACAAAACGCAAGTTATTTGTAACTGGATTTTTTTATTGGCCTACGTTGGCATTCTGTTGCCGATTATTTTGTACACCGGTGCCACCGGGATGATTGGGATTCTGGACATTCCCTCGATGGTTGGCCCCTTGGTTGAGAGTTTTGGACTCACACCGGAAACCGGTGCGTTGTGGCTGATCGTTTGGGTGGTCGGCATCATCGGCTCCATTTATGCATTGTTCGGAGGTTTGCGGACGGTCGCGGTTTCCGACACCATTAACGGAGTCGGATTGCTGGCCGGAGGCTTCCTGATCACCGGATTCGCGCTATCGCAACTGGGTGGAGACGGTGGTTTTTCAGCGGGCGTCCAGACGCTCGTGGAACAGCAAAAGGAACGGTTCAATTCGGTTGGCGGCGCAAAAACATCGGTCCCGTTTGGGACCATCTTTTCGGGAATTTTTTTGCTGAACCTGTTTTACTGGACCACGAACCAGCAGATCATTCAACGAACGTTTGGAGCCAGCAGCCTGGCAGAGGGTCAAAAGGGTGTGCTCCTGACCGGGGCGATTAAATTGCTGGGGCCACTGTACCTGGTGATCCCGGGCATGATCGCGTTCTCGATGTTTGCGGGTCAAGAGATGAAGCCCGACCAAGCTTACGGGCAGCTGGTGAACCAGGTTTTGCCTTCCTACCTGACTGGCTTTTTTGCGGCGGCGATGATTGGTGCGATTCTTTCCAGTTTCAACTCCGCGCTCAACAGTTCCTGTACGCTGTTCAGCCTGGGACTCTACAAAAGCGTTGTCAATCGAGACGCCACCGAGGCCCAAGTCGTGCGATCGGGGAAAATTTTTGGTTGGATCGTGGCCGTCTCGGCAATGAGCATTGCCCCCTTGCTGGCCAATACGACCAGTATTTTTGGTTACCTTCAAAAAATGAACGGGATGTACTTCATTCCGATCTTTGCCGTTGTCCTGATCGGGATGTTGACCAAGCGTGTTTCGTCGATCGCGGCCAGAGCCGGTCTGATTGTGGGAGTTGCAATCATCGCGATCGGTTACTTTGTGCCACCCTTCAACACCATTGTGGCCTCGATGCACGAATTCCATTTTCTGGGAATTGTGTTTAGCTGGCTGTTAATCATGATGCTGGTGATCGGCGAGATCTATCCGCGGGAAACGGAGTTCGAGCAACACGATGTCGGCGCTGTCGACATGACTCCCTGGCGATTCGCCAAACCGGTCGGATTGGCCCTGATCGCGATCGTTTTCTCGATCTATATTGTATTTGCCGATTTCTCAGTGCTCAGCACCGACCCAGGTCAACAAGCCGACACGATTGAGAAAATTCAACTGGAGAATTAGGTCGCGTTTGCCCTTCGCAGTCAACGCTTGGCAGACGCCTTGGCTGGTTGATTCAGACCAGCGAATCATGACAGGGCCAGCACCAGGCAATTCCTGCCATGGAACACCCACTGAAATTTGAGTCGTTGTTTAAAATGAATCGAAGCAATCGCATGAAACATAAGCCTCCCATTCTTATTAGCTTGGCCATGGCCCTCTGTTGCCTGGCAGCTTCGGTGGCAACTGCGGAAAAACCCAACGTGCTATTGATCCTGGTCGACGATCTAAAACCGGCGCTCGGGTGCTATGGCGATTCGGTGGCCAAGACCCCGAATATCGACCAACTGGCTTCCCGCGGCATGCGTTTCGATTTGGCGTACTGCAATCAAGCCGTTTGCGCACCGTCAAGATTCACGTTGATGCTTGGCTCCCATTCGACATCGACCGGCCTCTACGGGCTGGGAAGTCAGCTTCGTCAGCTCGTTCCCGATGCGGTGACGTTGCCACAGCATTTTGCGAATCATGGTTACCGCACCGAATCGCTCGGCAAGGTCTTTCACATCGGTCATGGCAATCACGGAGACCCGGATTCGTTCAGCGTTGAGCATTACAAAGACAAAGTGATCGAGTACCTGGATCCCGACAGTACCGACGGCGGCCAGTTGACTCGCGAAGAAGCTTTATTCACCAACCAGAAATTGGGGCAGATTCGTTCGCTACCCAGAGGTGCCGCCTTTGAGTCCCCCGTCGCGGAAGACGAGGACTACGCGGATGGTCGCGTCGCTGCGGAAACAATTCGCCGGCTGAAGGCCGCCAAGCAGCGGCGCAACGACGAAGGCACGCCGTTTTTTATTGCCGCTGGTTTCGTACGCCCGCATCTACCGTTTAGTGCACCCAAAAAATATTGGGATCGGTTTGAGCGCGACCAATTGCCGATACCCGTCTACCAACAAGCGCCCAAGAATGCTCCTGCCGTGGCTGGCAAGAAAGGCGGTGAGATCGCGGCATACAAGCCGGTGCCCGAGCAAGGCGCGATTGATGCAGATTTAACGCGAGAGCTGATCCACGGGTATTATGCCAGTACCAGTTTCGTGGACGCGCAAATTGGCAAAGTCATTCAAGCGGTCGATTCGCTTGGTTTGGCAGACAATACGATCATCGTGTTGTGGGGAGATCATGGCTTTCACCTCGGCGATCATGCCATCTGGACCAAACACACCAATTATGAACAAGCCAATCGGATTCCGATGCTGATCGTGGCACCCGGCATCACGATCCCCGCTTCGACCACGCGTCAACTAGCCGAATCGGTTGACCTTTACCCCACGCTCGCCGAACTGGCTGGGCTCCCCCAGCCAACAGGCCCTCAAACGATTGACGGAAAAAGCCTTGTTCCCGTCTTAACAGACCCGGAGGCACGCGTTCGCGATCACGCCTTCCATGCCTATCCCAAACAAAAACTGGGGCGCACGATTCGCACCGAACGCTATCGACTGGTTGAGTGGCGAAACCTCAGTCAGCCAGACAAATCGGTCGAATATGAACTCTATGATTACGTTTCCGATCCGCATGAGACCGAAAATTACGCGGCAGCAAAACCGGAGATTGTCCGGCAGTTGGCGGCGATTCTCGCCACCTATCCAGATCCGGTCGGTCGAAATCAACGTAAAAAGAATTAGCTAACTGAAACAGTTCAACTCAATTCCATTCCAATCGGATTATCCTGACAATGAAGCAATACAAACTTGAGTCCCTGATCTATTATTCGAAACTGTTTGCGGAGAAGGAGCACATCATGGACGCTTCTTCCAAAGACATACAGGCCAAGCTTGATGAATATGCCGCCAATGGCTGGAGGTTGGTTTCAACGGACGCCACTGATTTTGGGTTTGCCGTGTATATCTATCTTTATTTCGAGAAAGACGCTTAACCCCAACAGCGACGCTCACGCGGCTGAGTCGGGTTTGCCACAAGTTGCCCCGGGATCGGAAGGCAAATCAATTGACTGTTTGTCAAAACACCGTCTGCCGCGCGAAACCCGAGGTGATGCTTCCCGTCATCGTTCAACCCGGTTTAATCCGGGTTTCGTCCAACGACGAAAGGGCGCAACGGCGACCTTTACCGGAACGCTGAACGATTTCCGCGTTGGGCGATGACGACTGCGTCGACCAGTAGGACGGTCTTGATCAATTCAGGAATTACGGTTCGTATGCTGGCTTCGCCTGCTGAATGCCGGAAGATTGATTATGATGGTCTACGTTACCCGGATCATCCTTCACCACGATCAAGAAATGCCCCTCGACGAAATCACGATCAATCGTCTGGCGAAATTGTTGTTCCGCCATTGCGCTGGCATCCTGATTTTTCTACTCGCCCTGCCCGTGTCGGGACAACAGGTAACACCCGTTGATTTCAATCGGGATATTCGCCCAATCCTCAGTGAGAACTGCTTCTTCTGTCACGGCCCGGATGCCAATCAGCGACAAGCCGATTTAAGACTCGATCGTGAAGCCGATGCCAAGCAGGTTCTGAAAGCAGGCCACGCCGACGAAAGTGAGTTGTTTCGCCGGATCATCTCCCAAGATACCGACGAATTGATGCCGCCACCTGATTCCAATCGCAGCTTGGAACGGGAGCAAATCGAATTGATCAAACAGTGGATTGACTCGGGAGGGAACTGGGCCGGGCATTGGGCATTTGAACCCATCCATCGCGATCCTGTTGCCCGTGATCAGGCGATTGATTTCCACGTGCAAAGAAAGCTAAAGAGTCAGGGCTTGGAATTTGCTTCGATGGCCGATCGGTCAACTTTGATTCGACGAGTCGCGATTGATCTCACCGGTTTACCGCCGACGATTGACCAGATCGCTGCCTTCACCAGCGACGAATCGCCCGATGCGTTTGCCAACATGGTGGAGCGTTTCCTGGCATCACCAGCCTACGGGGAGCGAATGGCCTGGATTTGGCTGGACGCCGCGCGATACGCGGACACCAACGGCTACCAGGGCGACAACGAACGGACGATGTGGCCGTGGCGAGATTGGGTGATCAAAGCCTACAACGAAAACATGCCGTTCGACCAATTTTCGATTTGGCAGTTGGCTGGCGATTTGTTGCCCGACGCTACGGAAGAGCAAATCCTGGCGACGGGATTCAATCGCAACCATCCCATCAATGGCGAAGGGGGCCGGATACCTGCCGAAAATCGGGTCGATTATGTGATGGACATGACCGAAACCACCGGCACGATCTGGATGGGGCTGACCTTTAATTGCTGCCGCTGTCACGACCACAAGTACGATCCGCTGACGCAGGAGGACTATTACAGCCTGTTTGCGTTTTTCAATCAAACACCGATCGATGGTGCCGGCGGAAACGCACAAACGCCGCCAGTGTTGGTGGTTCCTGAAAACAGCACACAACGCCAGCAGAAAAAACGACTGGCATCCTCCATCGGGTCACTCGAACAAAAAATGGATCAACGCGCCAATCAGATCGGCCCGCAACTAGCTGGCTGGAGCAAGCGTCGGCTGGAAGAGCGTCAACACGAAAATTCGTGGGCCGTGTTCAAACCGAACGAAATGGTTGCCATCAAATCGCAGCTGAAATTGCTGGAGGATTTTTCGGTTTTGTCATTCGGCCTCAATCCCGAAACGGATACCTACCAGGTAACAGGCCCAACCGATCTGAACACCGTTCACGCGGTCCGACTGGAGACCCTCAACCATCCTTCGATGACCAAAGGCGGGTTGTCACGTTCGGCCAGCTCGAATTTTGTCTTGACCGATTTTTCGGTGACCTTGATCCTCCCCGACGGACAACTGCGGCCGATCAGCATTGCCTCCGCCGAAGCCGACTTCGAACAAAGCCAGACCCACGTCGTCACCACGGCATTCGACGACAGTCCCCAAACCGGCTGGGCTGTTTACCAAAACGGCAAGAGCCTGACCGACGAACATGAAGCAGTATTCGTTTTCGAAAAAGCCATCGAGGTTCCCGAAGGTGCGCGCCTGCAGGTCGTATTGGACCACCAATCGGTTCATAAAAATCACAACATCGGCCGGTTCCGACTGTCGTTCACGGAACATGCAAATCCGAAACTGACATCCCCGGATACGGAGCTGCTGGCAGCTTTACAAACGCCCTCAGCACAGCGAACCAAGCAGCAATCGCAACTCATCCAACAGTCGTTTCTCGAAGAAGACGCTGAGTATGTCGACCTCAAAAAACAACGGGATGCGACGAAACAGGAACTTGAAAAACTGATCAGCGAGATGCCGAAAGTCATGGTGATGGCGGACATCAAGAATCCGCGCCGAACGTTCCGGCTCAATCGTGGCTCGTACCAACAGCCACTGGATGAGGTCACTCCGCGAGTTCCGGAAATGCTTCAGTCGTTACCGGCAAGTGACGCACCGAATCGACTGGCATTGGCCAACTGGCTGTTCGACGACGGCAACCCGCTGACAGCACGCGTTGCCGCGAACCGTTTGTGGGCTCAGTTCTTTGGACACGGCTTGGTCAAGACGGTCGATGATTTTGGAGTTCAAGGCGAACCACCCAGTCACCCTGAATTGCTGGATTGGTTGGCCGCTGAGTATCGAGATTCCGGCTGGGATACGAAGCACATGATTCGCTTGATCCTCAACAGCCAAACCTATCAACAAACTGCCAGGACAACTGCCAAACTGCTGGAACTGGATCCGGAAAACCGGTTGCTGGGGCGATTTCCACGAATGCGAATGCCGGCCTGGATGTTGCGTGACCATGCCTTGGCCGCCAGTGGCAGATTGGTTCGGCAAACTGGCGGAAAACCGGTGAACAGCTACCAGCCCGAAGGCGTCTGGGAAGAGGCCAGTTTTGGCAAGAAGAAATATTCGATGGATGCCGGCGACGACTTGTATCGCCGTAGCATTTACACTTTCTGGCGGCGCATCGCCCCGCCGACGATGTTGTTCGACAATGCGGATCGGATGACCTGTTCGGTGAAGAATTATCGAACGAACACGCCGCTCCACGCTTTAAATACCCTGAACGACACGACGTTTGTCGAAGCATCCAGGTTGTTGGCGACGAATGTGCTAAAACAAAAACTGACGGATCGGGATTCGCTCCAGCAAGTGTTTCTGCGGGTGTTATCACGAAAACCCGCTGAACCGGAAACCTCCATTCTGCTGAAGGCTTTAGCCCGAACTCGCCCTCAATTTCAACAAGACCAGACGGCGGCAGAGGAACTGGTCCAAGTCGGCCAATCGCCAGTCGATCCGGACATCGACTCGATTGAGTTAGCCAGTTGGACCAGCCTGGGATTGGCGATCATGAACCTGGACGAGGCGCGAACAAGACAATGAACGTTTACGAGCAAACCCGGTTACGATCCACTCGGCGTGAGTTCTTCGGACGCACGGCAACGGGCATCGGTACGGCCGCGCTGGCAAGTTTGCTGGCCAAATCGGGCTTGGCCAATGGCCCGGACATTGGCACCGGCGGCAAAGTCCATGGAGGCTTGCCCGGACTTCCTCATTTCGCCCCCAGCGCCAAACGGGTGATTGCGCTGATTCAAAACGGCGCACCCTCACACGCCGATCTATTCGATTGGAAACCGGAACTTGCCAGAATGCACGGCCAACCTGTTCCAGAGAGTTACGTCGCCGGAAAGCGATTCAGCACGATGACTGGTCAAGCCGACGGCAAATTGATGCTGGCCCCGATCGAGCCCTTTCACCAACGCGGCAACAGTGGTGCATGGGTTAGCGACATGCTGCCGTTCACCGCCGGCATCGCCGACGAACTAACGTTTGTCAAAGGGATGTACACCGATGCGGTTAATCATGCTCCGGCGATCAGCTTTTTGCTCAGCGGTGCGCCAGATTCCCGGTCGTCCGACACTCGGCGCGTGGATGAATTACGGGCTCGGTTCGGAGGTCGACGAACTGCCGAACTTCATCGTGATGACCTCGGTTTCGAAGAACACGACCTGCGGCCAGATCTTTTACGATTTTTACTGGGGTAGCGGATTTCTGCCGTCCAAACATCAGGGCGTCAAGTTTCGGGGATCGGGCAGATCCGGTCCTGTATCTGTCCAACCCCGCTGGAATGAGTCGCCAGATGCGCCGGGATTGGCTGGATGACATCGCCACGCTCAATCAGATGCAATTGGACGATTTTGGTGATCCAGAAATTGCGACCCGGATCGCCCAGTACGAAATGGCTTTCAAGATGCAGGCCAGCGTGCCGGAACTGACAGATCTTTCAGATGAGCCACAATCGATTCTGGACATGTACGGACCTGGGGTGCTCGAACCCGGAACGTTTGCCCACAACTGCCTGCTGGCCCGGCGGTTGGCCGAACGGGGTGTCGGATTCACCCAATTGATGCACGCCGGTTGGGACCAGCACAATAGCCTGACCACCGAGTTCTACACCCAGTGTCGCGATACCGATCAAGCCAGTGCGGCGTTGGTGATGGATCTGAAGCAACGCGGCATGCTGGACGACACGTTAGTTATCTGGGGCGGTGAATTCGGCCGCACGCCGTTTATCCAGGGCGATCTGGCCAACCGCAAACGCTGGGGCCGCGACCACCATCCCTACGCCTACACGATGTGGTTGGCCGGCGGCGGCACGAAGCCCGGGATCAGTTTTGGCGAAACCGATGACCTGGCCATGAACGTTGCACAGGACGCGGTTCATATTCATGACTTGCAAGCCACAATTCTGCATTTGCTTGGCATCAATCACGAGCGTCTGACTTACAAGTTCCAAGGTCGCCAGTTTCGACTGACCGATGTTCACGGCAAAGTGGTCCAAGAAGTCCTGGCTTAGGATCACGTGAACCTCAGAACCTGTCCGCCGCTGTCACCGTCGTGCCCCGGAAGTGGGCTGGCGGCACGACACGGCCTATCCAAGCAACACATCCTGAATCACGTTTCCATGCACGTCCGTCAGGCGGCGTTCGATTCCGTTGTGGTAAAAACTGAGCCGACGATGATCGAGCCCCAGCAGGTGCAAAATGGTCGCGTGAAAATCGTAGACCGTCGCGACGTTCTCAACCGCGCGGTAGCCGAAATCGTCGGTGGCTCCGTAGGTAAATCCTTTTTTGACACCGGCACCTGCCAACCACGCGGTGAATCCCGATGGATTGTGATCACGGCCACTGGCTCCGCTTTGAAAGGTTGGCATCCGGCCAAATTCGGTACACCACACGACCAGCGTATCTTCCAGCAATCCTCGCTGTTTGAGATCTTTCAATAACGCGGCAGCAGGTTGGTCGAGAATCGGACCGTGAACGTCGTATTGTTTCTTCAGGAATTTGTGACCATCCCAGTTGCTGGTTCCTTCACCGCCGGTCTGGTAGGCACCGTTGAACAATTGCACAAATCGAACCCCGTGTTCGATCAATCGTCTGGCCAGGATACAGTTTTTTGCAAAACCGGCTTTCAATTTGTTTTCGGTATCATCGGCACCATACATCTTCAGGATGTGTGCCGGCTCGGAGGACAGGTCGCTGATCTGAGGGACATTCAACTGCATTCTTGCGGCCAATTCGTAACTGGCGATTCGTGCCGACAATTCGGTATCACCAGGGAATCGAGCCAGATGCCTCTCGTTCAGACGACGCAGAAATTCACGCGTCGCGAGATCCCGGTCAGGCAGGATTTCTGCAGGACGTGCCAGGTTTCGAATCGGCTCGGAAGCATTGAAATCCGTTCCCTGAAAAACCGCTGGCAAAAAGCCGGGGCCCCAGTTGTTGACGCTCGATTGCGGCTTACCTCGCGGATCGGGAATCGCCACAAAGGCCGGCAGGTTTTCATTTTCGCTGCCCAATGCATACGAAACCCAAGCCCCCATGCTGGGAAAACCGTCCAGTGTAAACCCGGTCGACATGAAATTCTCGCCGGGGCCGTGCGTGTTGGTTTTCCCGGTCAACGAGTGGATAAAGCACATGTCGTCAGCCAGCTCGCCGAGGTGGTCGACCAGCGTTGAAATCATCTTGCCGCTTTCACCGCGCGGTTTGAATTTCCAGGGGCTTTGCTGCAGGTTGCCCTGGGCTCCCTGAAATGTGATCACATTCTCACCCGGCATCGGTTTGCCGTGCATCCGAATCAGTTCCGGTTTGTAATCGAACGTGTCGACGTGACTGCAGGCACCCGGCACAAAAAATCATCACCACGTTTTTGGCGGCCGCGGCAAAGTGCGGATCGCGGACGCGGCTGGGATGCTGCGGATCAATCTCGGGACGAATGGGAGATGTGTCGTCTGCGGCCAGCAGCCTGTTCTGCGAGGCCAGCAGATGAGCCAGCCCAATACTGCTCAACCCGGTCGCCGTATTGGCCAGGAAAGAGCGTCGATTCAGCAGGTATGGCGCGTTGATTTTACGATTCATGGATTCAGCTCATAAATAGAAACTCATTGGCGTTTAGCAAGGCCCGGCAAAACGCCGAGAGGCCGTGCTGATCGACCAACTGCAACGCATCGGCCAATTCTTCAGGCTGCGGAGACCGCAGAAAAGCCAACTCAAACGCCAATCGAACCTGGTCTTCGGCTGATCACCCGCTTCCTGTTTCAATCGTTCCGCCGAGAAAATCTGCTTGCTCAATCATGAAGGGACTATTCAGGAGATTCAGAGACTGAAGTCGCCGTCGTCGACCGGCTTCGCTGGGGAATCGTTTGGCCACCGTCGGGGCAATCAAAAGCACCGAACACGTCGTCCTGCTCTTGCCGAATTTTGGTCATGTAGATCATCCGACGAAAATGCTGTGGCTCAAATTTCTCCAATGGAAAATAGTGATGGACATTTTCACGATCAACCTTGAATAACAGGAACCCGGGACCACCCGCCTGGGGATTCAATTTTCCGGAGATTTGCAGGACGCAATCTCGAATCGCTTCGGCTTCCAGTCGACGGGGAGGGAATCGCCACAGCCAGCGCGCCTGGGCATCTTTTGCAATGGCCTCCGAGCGTGGGTAACTGGATTGTTGGTAAGTACTCGAAGCGAGGATCTCCCGGTGAAGCCACTTCAGGGACCAACCATGGTTCATGAACTGGACTGCCAGCCAATCCAGCAGCTCTGGATGGCTGGGCGGAATTCCATTTTTTCCGAAGTCACTGGCGGTCGCGACGATCCCGCGACCAAAGTGATACTGCCAAACCCGGTTGACGATCACCCGGGCCGTCAACGGATTTTCCGCGGACGCGATCCACTGGGCCAACTCCAAACGCCGCTCCTGCTCGGTCGCTGACGTGTCCAGGCCCAGGCTCCCCATGACCGTTAAAACATCGGGCTCAACTTCTTCGCGAGGAGCCAGTGGATCGCCTCGATAGAGCCGATGAATCGGTTCGGGCGGTTTGAACGTGCCGACATAACCCGTGGGAATGGCTTGACGCTGTTGTTGAATCCGTTCTCGAAGCTGGTTAATTCCAACCGACAACTGCTTCGCCTGTTCCGCCTGCGGCGGGGCCAGCCGGACAATGAACGCATCCTCGGGCTCCTGGCCATTGTTCAGGTAAGGAACGCGGCGACTCGAACTGGAAACTTCCTGCCAGTTCTCGCCCATCTTCAGAAACGGAAATCGAGTATTCGATCGGCAACCGGTCCGCATAAGCCTGCTCGCGGTCACGGCCCCAGACGACTCGATGGATCCGAATTGATTTTGGAAACTCAAGTTCAATCCAGCCACTGCCAGCCGTATTGGAAATCCAGCTGAAGTTATTCCCATATTTGCCGTCATGGATGTGCTCGAGTCGATGCTTGGGGTTGTTCGCGTAGTTACCGGACGAAGTAGCTTTGGTCCCCGACGATGCCAGCGCCACGTTTTCTGCCGTTGCCGAGGAATTTGAATCGGCCACCGCAAAGACCTCCAATTCATCGAGGCACGGCTCTGCTCCAGACGTCGCCCGAATCGCAAATTTCAAAAAACTGGCTTCGACTGGAGCAAATTCGTCAACATTCTGTTTCGCATTGACCATCGGCAACAACGAAGCCGTCACTGGCCCGGTTGCCGGGGCGGCAGCCCGCAGTGCGTTGAAGCGTGTTTCTTTTTCCTTCAATTCCGCTTGAGCCTCGTTCAGCGCCGCTTGCTGCTCCGGGCTGATCCGGCTGAGCAACTGTCGCTCACCGTGCACGACACCGGCAAAACAGGCCTGCAGCTGGTAGTAGTCTTTTTGCAGAATCGGATCAAATTTGTGGTTGTGACAGCGGGCGCATCCCGACGGTCAGCCCCAAAAACGTGGTGCTGGTCGTGTGGACATAATCGGCCAGCTCATCCTGCCGCTGCATTAATGTCAAATTAATATCGGGGCTTTTGACAATGTCGTTTGGACCCCCAACGAGAAAACCCGTGGCTTCATCGGCCCCAACCGCATCGCCCGCGAGTTGTTCGATGATGAAGTCGCGATACGATTTATCCTGGTTGAGCGCGTCGATCACGTAATCTCGATAGTAGTACGCGTTGGCACGGTCACGATTGACTTCGTAGCCGGTCGATTCTCCGAAGCGCACCACGTCCAGCCAGTGGCGGGCCCATCGTTCTCCATAGTGGGGACTGGCCAGCACCCTTTCGATGAGATCCTGAACCGCGTTTCCTGATTCGTCCTCGACAAACGCCCGGACCTGTTCCGGCGACGGTTGCAGACCATGTAAATCGAGATAAATTCTCCGGATCAGCGTGACGCGATCCGCGGGCGGGGACGGCTGCAGGCCGTTTTGCAATAGTCGCGCGACCACAAATTGGTCAATTCCATTGCGTAGCGGAAATGGATTTTCCAGCTGCGCGAACGTCGATGACTGGCGGAGCATGGTTGCCCAGCGGCTGGAAAGACCAGTGGTCAGTTGTCAGCTCGGCATTTTGTTCTCCAGCCAATTCGTCGGGCCATTGGGCACCTTGATTGATCCACTGCCGCAAAATTTTGATTTGTTGTTTGTCGAGCCGTTTACCCGAGTCTTCGGGCGGCATGGCCGGCTCCGCTTTTGCCGTCACGAATTCGATCAATGGACTTTCGTCCGCATGACCGGGAACGATTGGCGGATCACCAAAATCGGCCGAGCCCAGGGCCAGACTTCTCACGTCCAGACGAAAATTGCTTTCCTGTTTTTCAGGGCCGTGACACGCGTAGCAATGGTTTTCGAAGATCGGCCGGACTTCGGCAGCAAAGTCGATCGGTTGAACGCCGGTTTCAGACGTTGGCTGTTGAGCAACTGAGCAGGGCGGGACGAACACAAACAGACCCAAGATCCAGATCGTAGCAACACAAGCTGTCGTTCGGCGAAACATCAGCGGATGACCGGGAAAGACGCGAATCAGAGAACAAAGGACCATTCTGGGCAGCAACCGGGACAGTTCGCAAGCGTATCCATGATGGATTACTGTGAAACCTGGCGAAAACCTACCGGTTCGACAGTTCGGATTCAACCGTTTCCACCATCGGGACCTGCTCGGACCTAATTAACCCAAAATCAGCCAGAACCGTGTAGAGACAGGGAATCACCAGCAGCACCAAAACGGTTGAGGCCATCATTCCGAAAGCGATACTGACGGCCAGCGGGATCAAGACCTGGGCTTGCAAGCTGCGTTCAAACAGCAGCGGTAGCAAACCGGCAATCGTCGTCAGCGACGTCAGCATGATCGCGCGAAACCGTTTCCGACTGGCCTGCGCGGCAGCGACATGGATCGACGCCCCCCGTTCCAATTGCATTTTCAAAAACAGCACCAACAGGATCGAATCGTTGACCACGACACCCGACAGTGAAACGAAACCCAGCATGCTGGGCATGCTGACATCCACATCAATCAGCCAATGGCCAAAGATGACACCGATCAGCGCCAAGGGAATCGCGACCATCACGATTAGCGGTTCGATATAACTGCGAAATTGAAAACTTAGCAGAATAAAAACGCCGACCATTCCCAGCAACATCGCCTTCATCATCGACCCACGAGTCTGACTGCCTTCGCTGACTTCGCCTTCGAAAGTGACCTCGATTTCCGGGTATTTTTCTTTCCATTCGGGTAACAGGTCTTTCCGCAGTCGACTGATCAGCGTTGTCGCTTTGACAACGCGGGAATCGAGATCACCCCGTACCGAAACGGTCCGTCGGCCGTTTACGTGGGCAATCCGCGACCAACCACGGCGGCTTTCCGCGGTGGTGACTGCATGGATGGGAACGAATTTTCCGTTGGGCAGTTTGAATTGGAAATACTCCAGATCTGCCAGCGAATCCTGTTCAGAGGGATTCAAGCGGACGTCAATTTCGTACGACTCCGGCCCGACCTGGATCTCATCCGCGATAAATCCGCTGTAGGCCGTTCGTAATTGATTGGCGAGGTTTGCCGCATCGAATCCCAGCCCCAATGAGCCCTCTTTCAACCGCAAGCGGATTTCCGGTTTTCCGGGCCTCAGGTCATCGGCAAGGTTTCGAACGCCTTTGAAACGGCTGAACCAGTCGGTCAGTTCCGTACTTGCCAATTTTAATCGTTCGAGATCGTGGCCTTGCAGCCGAACCTCAATCGGCCTGCCGGCCGGGCCAAACATGGGTTCGGTAATCGTCAGACTGATGACCTCGGGCAGGTTGCCAACGGCCCGATTCCAACGCTCCTCTGGCCAAGCTTCGCCCGTCAACTGTTGATGCTGTTGAGCCTCCCAGTTACAAATCTCCCAGTTCCAATCCGCAATCATATCGTCAATCCGGCCATCGCGAATTTCGGCATTCAACAAATCGACGTTGACGGTCGCGACATGGGGACCGGTTTCAAAAGCGTCCCGGTTTTTATTGAATTCGATGGTGACATTTTGCACCAAGGCCTGACCATCGGGTTGATTGGGTGTGTAGGTTGCATTGACCCGTTCCAAGGCGAGGGTGACTCGATCGATCAGCTCTTCGGTTCGCTTCAGCGGCGTGCCGGCGGGCAATAGCATCCGCGCTGATAAAACGTCGCCATCGAGGTCCGGAAACGCCTGAAACTTGACGACGCCCCCGGCGAGCATTCCGATCGCAACCAAAAAAACCGCCACCACGGTTCCCAACCACAAATAGCGAACTCGCAGCAACAGATCGACCGTTCTGCCAAACAGAACGTCGCGTGTCCAGGCAATGATCGAATCGAAAAAATGCCGAAAGCGGCCAGGCCGTTCAGGATCGGTCCCATGCAATGAGTGTCCGAGATGTGCCGGCAGAATCGCGAACGCCTCCACCAGGCTGACGCTCATCACCAGGATCAGAATCATCGGCACGACTTTCAGAACCTTGCCGATATCGCCGGAAATCATCGTCAGCGGCCCGAGGACGCAAACGGTTGTCAGGAAGGATGAAAATACACCGGCGCGAACTTCGTTCACGCCATCAATCGCGGATTTCATCGCCGATTTACCCGTTGCCCGGTGAGTCGCAATATTCTCGGCAATGACGATGCCGTCGTCCATCAGCAAGCCCAGGGCCAACAGCATGCCGACCATGGTCAACATGTTGACGGTTAATCCGAACATGGGCATGAAATAAAAGGCGCCAAAAAAACTAACCGGCAAACTCATGGCCACCCAGAATGACAGCCGTACGTTAAAAAACAGCCACAATGTCAGGAATACCAGCAGCATTCCCTGCAAACCATTTTTGATCAACATCTGAAGCCGATCGGCCACCAAAGTCGACCCATCCTGCGTCACGATCAGCTCGATTTGCGGATGCCGCTCACGTTCTCGTTGCACAAATTCCTTGACCGCATCGGCGACGCGGATGATGTCCTGATTTTTTGTTTTACTGATTTGCAATAGCCCGGCGCGCCGATTTCCAAGCCGGACCTGGTTTTCCTCGTATTCGAACAGATCGACGACGCGGCCAAGATTCCCCAACTGCACCTCGGCACCGCCGGCCCCGCCCTTGATCACCAATGCTTCCAGTTCCCGTGGCGAACGACGTTGCTCGACAAATCGCAGTAAAATATCGGTCTCGCGCGTTTCAATTCCCCCAGCCGGCGTGCTGACACTTTGCCGCGCGACCACCTCCGCGACATCGCTGGCGGTCAACCCGTAGCGGGTTAATGCTTCGGAGGACAGCTCAATCCGCAGTTGGCGATCGGAAAAGCCCGCGATATCGACCAACGAAACCTCAGGCAACTGCTGCAACCGATTTTTTAGATCTTCGCACCACGACTTCAGGTCGGTGGGAGTCATGGGTCCGGAAACCAGCAACGCAATGACATTGTCGGTGGTACCCAACTGGCGGATGACTGGATCCTCCGCATCGCCGGGGAAGCTGTCGATCGCTTCGACTTCGGTTGAAATTTCATCTTTGAAATTGATAAAATCTCCGCCTTCTTCCATTTCGACCGTGATCGTCCCCAAGCCTTCCCTGGCGTCGGAGCGTACTTCCTTCACGAACTTGACACCATCGACGGCGTCTTCCACGCGCTGGCAGATCGCTTCTTCCACTTCCTCGGCAGTCGCCCCGGGATACAACACGCGGACTTCAACCTCCCACGGCGTGATGTCGGGGAACGTCTCGCGACGCAGCTGTGGAAAACTCGCAACTCCCAGAACAAGGAAAATGACCATCAACAGATTGGCGGCCGTTGGATGACGGGCAAAATAGGCAATCATTTGACCGCCCCGTTCCCGCGGGCGGCTTCCACCAATCGATCACGCAGTTCTTCATCCTCGCTGCCTTGAACCAGCATCCCTTCAATTGCCGGGGTGGGGTCAGAAACCACGACCTGCTCACCTTCGTTGATCCCAGCGGCGATTGCTGCAAAACCTGATTGAAAGAAGGAAACCTGCACCTCCCGCCTGGCCAGACGGCTGTCACCGTTGACCAGATAAACATGGCTATCGCGGACCGCTGAACGAGGAACGATGATCTGTTCCAGCTTGTTTCGCGATCTCAGTTCAACCTCGCAAAACGTGCCACGAACCGGTGGTGGGCGCTGACCGGGAATGGCCATTTCGTAGGGGTTATCAATGACAAACACGATTCCCAGCGTGCGCGTTTCAGGGTCGATATTTTCGCGAACGCGCTCGAAACGCGCTGGCCATTCGATCACGCGATCACCATAGGTGTACCGGATGATGGCATCAATCTGGAACACTTCCCTCATCGTTTCCATGTTCAGGACCAACGGATTACCGTCGCCCGGCTGTTGCAATAATCGACGGACGTATTGCGGGGCGACCTGGGCTTCGACTTCAATTGAGTTGACATTTTGAGCTTCGAACAAGTTCTGTCCGGCAGCCAGAAACTGACCGACTTCGATAGAGACCGGCCCAATCCGACAGTCAAAGGGCGCGCGAATTCGGGTTTTCTGCAAATCCAGATGGGCCTGCGCAAGCTCGCGCGCTGGACGGCAAGATTGGCTTCAATGGATTTTTTCTGGGAAGGAAACAGTTTCAAAGCGTTATTCAGTGACTGAACTTTCTGCCGCTGCAGCAGTACATTTCGCTGCTGCTGGTCCAGTTCGGAATCTGAAATTGCTTTGTTTTCATACAGCCCGGTCAACCGCCGCAACTCATTCTCGGCAAGGTTTAACGAATCGATTTCGATGGCCAACGAGGCCTCGTCGTTGGCCTGCTTCACTGTCAACTCATCCAGCTGAGCGACGGTCTGATTGATTGTGGCGTCCAATTGGGCAATCGCCAGTTCATATTCAGCAGGATCAATGACCAGGACTTCCGTACCCGATTTGATGATGGCTCCCGCGTTCAGATCTTCGTCGACTTGAATCACCCGGCCCCTGACCTCGGCAATCGCTTGCCATACGTCCCCCGGTTCGGCGGTGCCGTAACCCATCGCGCACGGCAGAATTTCCTGAAGCGGAGCACGAATCACCCGAAGCACGCGAGGGACCTCGCTTTCCGGCTGTCGCTCAGGATCCATTCGGTTGCGGACGAGCATCGCCAGCACAACCACCCCCGCGATGACAGGCGGGATGAACAGCAATTTCGGCCAGAGTTGGTAAATGAAATTTGGAACTCTCGTTTTCATCGAATCCGCTGCTAGTTCGCACAGGTTAACGTAATCAATCCTATCCTAATCGAATATCATTCAGGAACTCGCGAAGCTGGGATTCAGGGCGATCAAACCACCGCCCAAGTGTCTACGCGGGGGCGTCCGTGTCACTGTCAAATTGGCCGTCGCAGGAAGGGGAGGCTGACTCGAATCGCAAAACACCGGCAAAAACCGGGGCTAATCGATTTGGCATCCAATTTGCGTTTCCCTTCGCCAGTGCATTTGCACGATTTGTTGCCGGTCAGTGATTGATCCGGTTTACACCGAGAAAGGTAAACAATGAACTCTTGGACACTGGGAACAATCAGCGGCATTAAAGTACGCATTCATTGGACGTTCGTACTGTTGCCGATTTGGATCTATTTTTCTTCTTTGATGGCTGGCTCGGGCATGGCCGCGGCGGTTGCCACGGTTCTGTTTGTGCTGGCGATTTTTGGCTGCGTGTTGTTGCACGAACTGGGGCATGCCTTGGCAGCTCGACAGTTCGGCATTCCGACCCGCGATATTACGCTGCTGCCGATCGGTGGAGTTGCTGCGCTGGAACGAATGCCACGAAATCCGTGGCAGGAACTCTGGATTGCTGTCGCCGGCCCATTGGTCAACGTCGTGATCGCGATGGGCCTGTTTTTGGGGCTGTGGATGATACCGCTTGGAAGCCTGGGTGCATCGGGTGGGTTTCTGTGGCAGTTGGCCTTCGCCAATGTCGCGTTGGTCGTGTTTAACATGCTTCCCGCTTTTCCCATGGACGGCGGTCGGGTCCTGCGAAGCATCTTGGCCATGTTCATGGACTGGTTCGAAGCGACCTCCATTGCCGTCGCCATCGGCAAGGTTGCGGCAATCGGATTGGGAGTTTTGGGATTATTGTCTGGCAACCTGATGCTGGTTTTCCTCGCAGCCTTTGTCTATTTCGCGGCACAATCTGAATTGATGGCGACCGGCGGATACACAGGGGCTCGACCAAGACCAACGCCACCACACTTTGCGGATAGTTTTGCCAATCAAAACGTTTGGTACAGCAATCGCAATGGCACCTGCGGTGATCTCGATGAAGCCGACGCCGTACCATCGACCCTTTCGGCCAACTCGGTTGCCGCCTGGTTAGCCAGCCGCAAGGCCGACTGCTGCCGAGTCGTCGAATCAGGCCGAACGATCGGTACGGTCACAAAAACGCAATTGCTGCTGGCGACTTTCCCGAGGGCTGGGCAATTTGCCAATTGGCAAGCTGATTCAGCAGAACTGATCCCGGGACAACGCAAGAACATCAACCAACGGGATTCTCCAGGGCGGTCGCAACGTCGGCTGAGGGGAATCCCGTTTTTATTTTCAAGCCCGTCAATCTGTTCCGCTTTATTCGTCCAGTTTCGACGCCGCCGCGACCGTTGCGATTCGTCCGGCAATTGCATTGACCGAGCCTTTGCCGTCGGGATGCAACCGATTACTCAGGAAGACGACAAACAGATTCAGCTCAGGATCAATCCAGAGCGACGTCCCCGTGAAACCGCCGTGCCCAAACGCCCGATCCGAAAACAGATCCCCCCGATTCGACGAGTAGCCCGACAGCGAATCCCAGCCCAGCGTTCGAAACCCGCGGGACACCTGCTGCCGACGTGTCATTTCTTTAACGGTTTCCGGCTTCAGGATTTTGACACCCTCCAGCTGTCCTTCGCACAGCAACATCTGTGCGAATCGTGAAAGATCCGCCGCGGTTGAAAACAGCCCGGCGTGCCCGGCGATTCCATCCATCCTTGCCGCCCTCGGATCATGGACTCTGCCCGTCAGCCAAACCCCGGCAACCTTTTCGGTCGCTGCGGCTCGACCGCGTAATGCTGCGGCAGGATTGAAGGTTGTCTCGAGCATTTTTAATGGGCGATAAATCTGTTCATGAGAAAAAGTGGCGATGCTGTCACCGGATACTCGGTGAACAATTTCTGCCAACACAATGAAGCCGACATCCGAATAGACGAATTTCGTCCCGGGCTCGGAAACTGTTTTCAACTGGCAGATATTCTCCAGCGCTGTGTCGCTGCCCGATTCATATTCACGCAACGGGTTGTCCGGTATCAACCCGGCCTGATGGGTCAGTAACTGTCGAATCGTGATCGACTCTTTCCCGTTCCGGCCAAATTCAGGCCAATAGGTGCTGGCCATTTCGTCAAGACGAAGCCTGTCCTGATCGACTAAAACAAAAATTGACGTTGCCGTCGCGACCGGCTTGGTCAGCGAAGCCAAATCAAAAACGGTATCGGTAGTCATTGGTTCGAGGGTCGGTTCGACCTGCCGATTTCCGTAGGCTTCAAGAAAGGAAACTCCGCTCCGATCCCCGATCGCGACCACGCAGCCCGACATATTGCCTTGCTGAATGCCCTGCTGGACAATCCGACGGATGGCCGTGGTTTGCCGCTCAACCAGTTTCGAGGAAACCTGCGCAGTCGCTGAAACAACCGGAATGGCTGCGAAACAGCACGCCAAAAATAGCATTCTTTGATTCATCTCAACTGTCGAATCCGGATTTTCAATTGCGTTTGCATGAGAAGCCATCGGTTGTCGGCGACCTCTCCGAAACATCTTCGGCTTTAACTGGTTTACTACCAGCGGTGCATGTAAATTGGCGGTGATCGTTTCGTGAATCGACCAGGCCTTCGTTCCAGTGTGCGGATCAGCACGTCGCCGCGACCGAGAAAAATTCTTTTTGTTACGAATTCATTTTACTCGCACGTCGGCGATTGTGGCACGAAGATTGCCAACACTTGTCAGTTCGGTCTGCTGAGGAAGTACCGCACGGTATCAGCCGAAAAATTTCCAAGTTTGCAAATCGACCCCAGAGAAAGGTAGTTTCTTGGTTTCGGAAAGCCGATCACTGCTCGAGCGTTATGCTGCCATCGTGGTCATTACCTTTGGACTGGCAACTCCATTTCTGGTGTATTCTGCCTTTCAGGCCGTGCAACACAAGACCAACAAGGTCGCGGACTGGCTTCCCGAAACCTACGTTGAAACGGGTGAACTGAAATGGTTTCGCGACCATTTTCTCGCGGATCAGTTCGTGATTGTCAGCTGGGAAGACTGTCGGTTGGGCGGCGATCCCCGTCGTGAAGATTCTGAGCCTGATGATCCACGGATCGAGCAACTTGCGAGAAAGCTGGTTCCGAGAACCTCGCAGGCAACCCACCCGATCAACGGCCCGGAATCTGAGCCGCCAGCCAACGGCGATCAAGCGGCCAATCCGGCTTCGGCATCGCCCCGGTATTTTAAATCCGTAACGACAGCCAGACAGGTCCTGGACGTGTTGACTTCGGAACCGATCGATCTTGGTTACGAACAGGCGGTGGAGCGGTTGAAAGGTTCATTGGTCGGGCCCGATGGAAAACAGACCTGGGTGATCGTCAACCTGACCGATGAAGCCATCCTTCATCTGCGGGATGCTGTGGGCCGTGGAATCAGGGGCTGGCTGCAATTCCGGCACTCCGAAGGCGAGTTGATGTCGGCTTTGCGGGCGTGTGGAATTGATCCGGAATCGGTACACCTGGGGGGGCCTCCCGTTGACAGTGTCGCGATTGACGAACAGGGCGAACAGACACTGTACCGGCTGGCAAGCCTGGCAGCATTGACGGGTCTGTTGCTCGCCTGGTGGTCGCTTCGCAGCATCCGATTAACGTTGATTGTTTTTGCCTGTGGATTATTGAGTGCGATTGCCAGCCTTTCGACCGTCTGGCTGACCGGGGAAACCACCGATGCCTTCCTGCTTTCGATGCCATCGTTGGTTTATGTGCTGGCCATTTCCGGTGCCGTACATTTGATCAAATATTACCGGGATTCCGTCCGCGAGACGGGACTGGCGGGTGCGCCGCGGCACGCCATTGTCGTTGGCTGGAGACCAACGTTGCTGTGTTCGGTGACCACCGCAATCGGCTTACTGGCTCTTTGCACCAGCGATCTGGCGCCGATCAAGAAATTTGGCATCTACTCGGCCTGCGGCGTGATGATGATGCTGGTGATGCTGTTCATTTTCTTGCCCGCGGCATTGTACGTTTGGCCTCTCAAGCCGCGTGCGGGCAAATCCCAACCCGGCTCGAGCGCAGATCATCGCTGGACAGCAGACTCCGAGTACATTTGGCTGGATCGAATCTGGCAGCGTTTCGGTAGCTGGATCATCCGTCACTACGTCTCGGTGACTGCTGTCTGTATTGTATTTGTGATCGGCATGGGGCTTGGAATCTCCCGGACCGAAACCAACATCGATCTCATGAAGCTGTTTGACAGCCAGGCGAGAATCCGTCAGGACTACCAATGGCTTGAATCCAAGGTAGGCAGACTGGTACCGCTGGAAATCGTGCTCAGGTTCAGCGAATCGGCCCGCCAATCTGCGGCTGATGCCAGCCAAAATCAACCGCAACTCAGCCTGGTGGATCGCGTCGAAATCGTGACGCGAATACAGCAGGTGATCGACGCGAAGTTCGGCAGCCGCGGTTCGGATGTAACCGGCTATCCGATGTCAGCGGTGACTTTCGTACCGCCGTCACCGCCGCAGCGTACCGACGTAAGATCCAAAGCCCGCCGCAGAACCTTTAATTCCAAATTGGAGAAAAGCTACCAGACATTAGTGGACACCGGCTACCTGACCAACGACCCGCTAACCGGAGAAGAACTATGGCGAATCAGCGTCCGGGTTGCCGCATTCAAAGACGTCGATTACGGAGCATTCACCGAACAACTGGAAAGCGTCGTGGACCCGGTCGTCCAGCATTACAACGCACAACTCCAAACGGCGATTGGAGCCGCCACCAACACCACCAACACCACCAACACCACCAACACCACCAACACCACCAACAACAACCGTGCGGCCCCAGAATCACTGTTGTCCGTGGTTTACACGGGAGTGGTTCCCATCGTTTACAAAGCGCAACGCGAACTACTCGATAGCCTCGTGCAAAGCACGTTGTGGTCGTTCCTTTCGATCACTCCGTTATTGATGATTGTTTCTCGCGGCATCCTGCCGGGCGCAGCGGCCATGCTGCCGAACACCCTGCCCGTGATTGTGATCTTCGGCGGGATGGGATGGCTGGGAGTCTCCGTTACAATTGGTTCAATGATGTCCGCCAGTATTGCCCTCGGAGTGGCGGTCGATGACACGATCCATTATTTGATGTGGTTTCGAAAAGAAATGGACGAGTCCGGCGACCGTGAGCATGCGATTATCACGGCCTACCGGCGATGCGCGACGCCGACACTTCAGGCCGCGTTGATCAGCGGACTCGGCCTGTCAGTATTTGCGTTTAGTACGTTCACGCCGACGAAACAATTCGGGCTGTTGATGCTGACGATTCTGGTGGCAGGTGTCATTGCGGAACTGATCCTGATTCCGGCTTTGCTGACCGGCCCACTGGGGTTGGCATTCAAACGTCGGAAGCGCCCGAACCAGGACTAACATCCAGCGCCGTGCGAGTTGCGATCGCTATTAGGCTATTAGCAGACCGAGATCGCTCCGGTGATCAACCGCTGGCAAAACGCCGGGAGGCTTGCCAGTTCGTTTTCGATCACGCCTCGGATATCCTGGTCAATATCAGCCAGCGCGGCATCGTGTTGCAGCTTCAGATTGGCCGAAACCAGCCACGGATCGTCGACAGGTTGACCAATCCGGCCAACCAACCAGACATAAACCTCCTCGACACCCGGCACCGTCTCATAAATCCGCTCGGCCATTTGGTAGGACAGCAGGTTGTAAATCTTGCCGATATGAGAGACCGGATTTTTGCCGGCCGCAGCTTCATTGGAAACGGGGCGATTCAAGCTGATCAACCCCCGGACGTTGTTGCCACGCCCCACTTGGCCGCTGTCACCACACTCGGCCGATGTCCCCGCGACTGTCAGATACATTCCCTGCATAGCTCGCTCGGGGTCGTCGAGTGCATTCAGTTGAATGTCGACCTGGGAGATGTCTTGAATCTGGCTTTCGACAAATTTTTGAACGTCGCCCACGATCGTGCGCTTCTGTTCGAAGTAGTCATCCTGCGAACGAACGTACTGGTCCACCATGGCAATCGCGATCGTCAATCCAAGCCGATCGCGATCGCGGACGGCCATGATCTTCACATCTTCGCCAATCACCGGACTTCGCCGTTTCGTTTCCGGCGAGTTCAAATAGTGTTCGGTTGCCAGCACGATTCGTTCGGTTTCTGATACCGGAGCGTAACCCACGGCAGCGGATGTATCGTTGGCAATGGACCGCCCCCGTTCGAAGATACCGGCCAATTCGCTCGAACCGGGTTGCACTTCGTTTTGCAACGCGAAGTGCAACTTGGGATCGACGTGAGGCAAATTGGTTTTGATCCAGTGGTCAATACTGTCTTCAATCACCGAGTCGAGTGGAATCGAATGGTCACCAACACAACGCGTCGCGCGATCCCCAAGTACAAATCGCATCGGCTTAAGGATCTCTCCACCGCCAAATTTTGGCTCCGAGCGACCAGCGACCAAGAGTGATTTGTCGAGATTATAGTGCAGCACCCGACCGAACTGCTCCAGGTACGCGCTGGGCCAGATTGACGGAAATGGACTCCACCAGCAAGTCACAAATCGTGTCGGGATGTCCCAGTCCCTTGCGTTCGACGATTTCAACCGGCTGTTGCGCAGCCGAGTGTTGTTCGATCTGTGTTATCCGAATGTTTCTCATCAGTGGATCCCTGGAAAAGCGTTTGGGTTGCAAACTGGCTAACGGATCAGCGAGTTGTGTGCCCCAACCAAACGCCCAATCCGCACAGACGACTCGCCGGAGTCAAGGATCAGGATAGGCGGGTTCGCTCGCCGATTCGATACACTCATTGGTTATCCATCCGTTCACCGGTGTGATACGGCAAGACCTGAAGGTGGCTGGGGAATCAAACCCTGCTCGATCAATGCATCGGTTGCCTCCCGAGCCTGCCTGATTCTCTGAATCGCTGATTCACAGATCTCCTCGCGGGTTTTTGCCAACACGGCGACCCCCTGTTCCATTGCTTTTACGCCGTTGCCGCGGCGACTTGGGGATAGACTTCCCATTGGTCCATCCTCGGAACGATATGTTCCTCATCGAGCGAACTTAATTGCGCATATCGCGCCAGTTCATGCGCTGCAGCGATTGCCATCTCGTCGGTAATCTGCCGAGCGCGGATATCCAGAACGCCACGGAAGATGCCGGGGAATCCCAGCGAGTTGTTGACCTGGTTCGGAAAGTCGCAGCGACCGGTGGCGACAATCCGAACGCCGGCCTCGCGCGCGACCGACGGCCAGACTTCCGGCACCGGGTTCGCGCAGGCAAATACGATGGCATCGTCAGCCATCTCTTGTAGCCACTCGGGTCGAATCATATCCGGCCCAGGAGATGAAAACGCGATACAGACATCTGCGTTTCGAAGCATTTCAGGAATATCGCCTTTAACTTGCTCGCCATTACTTTCCGTGCAGACGCGCCATTTCTCCGCGAATTCAATTTGACCTTGCTCGATGTCCACTCGCTCGCGATGCAACACACCTGTGCGGTCACAGGCGACGATGGCCGCAGGATTTACGCCGCAGGCACACAGCATTCGGTAGGTTGCGAAATTCGCCGCCCCCATGCCAATCATCGCAATCTTGACATCGCCCAACTGCTTGCCAACGACCGTTAAAGCGTTAAACAGTGCGGCCAGTACAACGGTTGCGGTTCCTTGTTGATCATCATGCCAAACTGGAATATCCAGTCTCGAACGAAGTTCGTCGAGGATCCGAAAACATTTGGGTTGGGAAATGTCTTCGAGGTTAATCGCGCCAAAAGAAGGGGCAAGCGTCTCGACCGTACGAATCAACTCGTCGGCATCGCTGGTTCGCAGACAGAGCGGCACCGCATCGACGCCCCCCAGATATTTGAACAAGAGTGCCTTGCCTTCCATCACCGGCAGTCCAGCTTCCGGACCGATATCGCCGAGTCCCAGGACGCGCGATCCATCGGAGATAACGGCGATAGAATTTGCCTTGTTCGTGTAGTCGTAAACAAGCTCGGGTTGGTGGTGGATTTCACGGCAGGGTGCCGCGACACCCGGCGTGTACCAGAACGCAAAATCAAGGTAATCTCGAATCGGGCATTTCGGCAAAACTTGGGTCTTGCCATGATAAAACCGGTGAAGCTCGATCGCGATTTCGCCCGTTCGATCATTCTTCGTAGTTTGCGGGTCGTGTTCCATTGCGAGAGAATTATTACGGTTAAGTTTGGCCAACCACTTGGATTCCAGCACTGGCTGCCAGCCGATCGCCGGGAACCGCAGGTCGAATCGTCCGCTTTCAACTGCGGAAATCTAAGAATCAGGCCAGCACGTCGCATTTGGCGTGCCAATCAAAACTCGCCCGAAAAGTCCATTGCTTTGGATGTGAGGAGCTCCAACGGTGCGGAAACGCCCACCTGGTCAACCGCTTACAATCAGTCCGCAGCGGTTGGTCGCTGCCGTATGAGTTATTCGCCCCCAGCGGGACCAACGCTTCCATCCGATGATTCGGACTACGTTAACTTTGGTCTTCGAGCGGATTAATCCGATTGGTTCGTCCCAGGATCAATTTCGCGGAATTCGGAACTCGGTTGACGTAATGATAATAGTGGGATGCTTCGTCCCCGACCGTGGAAGCTGCCGTTGGTAATTTCCGCACACGTGATCCAGAAAGATCCATTCAACCCATGATCCCCGTATTTGTTAATCGAACGGTCCCAATCTGGTTGCTGTTATTGGCAATCGGTCCGTCTTTCGTCTGCGGCCAGGAATCGACGAATTGGCCAGCAGGTATCACCGCGAGGGAAAAGCTCAGCCCCGATCGCGCCTACACCTACGAATTTTCTGAGATCTCGGTCAAGACTCTGCAAAAGTGGCTGGGGCGTGTGCGTATTCAAATTCCCGTTGAGCTGGATGGAACGCTTTCCGGCTGGTTCTGGGCCCAGCGCAGCGACAAGAGCTGGTTCGATTTCTCCAATTATCGGATTGAAGGTGAAATTCGCTCTCCCGATTTAAAAATCGACCAGTGGCGAGTGGCCGATTCCCTTGTCCGATTCGGTTACGCCAATGGGGATTGGTACGTTGGCCGGTTGGCCGGCGAACTTCGGTCGCCCCGCGGCGGTGATCGCGTCGGCGCGATCAACGCCAAAGCAAAAATCCTGACTTCGTCATCTTCCGATTTGCAACTATCGGCTGCCATCGAAAATGTTGACTTGAAATCACTGTTTAAGTCATTCGGCATCGAATTGGAAATCAGCAATTCCGAAGGTGCCGTTTCGTTTGATGGCGTCTTTCCAGTTCTTGCGGCCAACAACCTGGCAAATTGGAAAGGGGCCATCTCGCTTAACCTCAAAGATGTCGCCTTGCCGTGGGTGGAGGCACCGGGGCAAGCCCTCGGAGTGGTCAAGCTGGCTGGTGGCAAATGGGAGTTGACCTCAGGCCAAATCGGCGTGGCCGCAGAAGCGCTCACACTCAACGGCAGGGGTGGCCTGACCAATCAGTTCCCGTTCGAGCTATCACTGGCCGGGCGCCAGATCGATACCAACCAACTGGTTCGCCAGTTGAAGAATCCTCAACTGGCCGATCGGATCAGTGGCGAAATCGGATTAATGGCCGAAGTAAAAGGCGGCCTGACCCGTGGAATCGAGGTCGCAAACGCCCGGATCATTTCCGACCAGCTGATCGTCGACCAGCAGCCCATCGATCAACTGGACGTCCAAGCTCGATATTCGGCGGAGGGAATTCAACTGGAGATCGCCTCGGCAAAACTTGCAGGGGGTGAGCTGGCCGGACTGGCCCAATGGCGAGACGTCGAACGACTGGCGCGGGATACCCTCCAATGCAAAGCTCGAAATTCAACAGATCTCCCTCTCAAAGTTAATTCATGACCGGATCGCGTTTCCCGTTTCCGGCAGTGCGACGGGGCAGCTCGAATTCGAAACCAGGGATCGCGAAGATCGTGACGACTGGCTGACAAGTGGCGTGCTCGAGATCGACGGGCTTGCGACGTCCGGTTTGGCTCTTGGTGATGGAACGATCCAATGGAAAAAAGAACTGCTTGAAAACCAAGTGGCAATTGACGCGGATGTCCGCCAAGCCGACGGGCAAACGAAATCCAAACTGACCCTTCAACTGGGTGACAATCCTGAATCCCCTTTGCGAGCCAGCCAGTTGATCGACTACCACGCTCAAGGACAACTGGAAAACTACCGGCTGAATCTCGGCTATGGAAAATCGGGGGCGATCGAGGTACAAGCTGTGGGGCAGTTCGCGGCATCTGGTTCGCCCCAAAACTGGCTGGCCCAGGGAACGGCAAGCTTATCCAATTCCGTCGCAACGCTGAGCGACCGCACGCTGAATGTGGAACTGGCCGACATCTCTTTTAATCCGGAAGAAATTCGACTGGAACGCTTTCGAATCCTCGATTCGGTCGGACGTGTCGCGGGCGCGGCCAGCATTCAACGAAATCGAACGGGGCAGCATCGGTTAAGGCTGCGGGTCGTCGACGTGGAACTGCAGCCCTACCTGATTCGACTGGCGCCGCGAAAACTCCCACGTATCAATGGGCTGGCGGCGATTGAGCTGGATCTAACCAAAGCTGCGGCTTCCGATGATTTGCTCGAAGACTGGGAAGGCGAATGGCAAGGCGATCTGACGCAAATTGAATTTCGAGGAAAATCGTTAGGCAACCTGAATCTCAACGGCAAGATCAATTCGCGATGGATTACGGCGTCGGCGAACGGCTTGTTGCTCGGAGGAACCGCAGAAGCCGATTTGAAATTCCCGGTTTCACAGTTAAAAAACTCGCCGGGACAACCGCCAGAGGCGTCGAGCCTGGTGGTCAAACTGGGAAAACTCCAGGTCAATCGACTAATGCGGTTGTTTTTTCAGCGCGGTCCAGCCACCAAAGTCATCGGCACCAGTGACTTGCAGTTCACCCTTGAGGGCACCTCGGCAGAAGACCTGGTCATCACGAGTCGCCTGGATACGCCGCTGATTCGCGAGGGTCGGAATCGAATTGCGGAAAACCTGACCGTCCAGCTTCGTTACCTCGAAAATCGGGTCTTGATTGAGCGCGTTGCCGGAGGGTTTGCCGGCGGCGAGATTTCACTGAAAGGGCAGCTGGGATTGAACGCCGAAAACCTCTCCCAGATTGATAGTTCGAAAGTCAATTTTCTGGTCCGACGCCTCGATGCGAATCGTTTGGTCAAACTCTTCTATCCCGACCACGCAAAATACTTTGCCGGAATTTTTGATTATCGAGGGATCGCAACCTATCACCGGGGATTCCAGTTGTCCGGAAGTGCCGCCGTAAAAAATGCCAGATTATTCGAAATCCCGATTCAAAATGCGCGCGCCGATTTGAGAACCGAATTTGATGCTCAGGGCAGGTTCAAAAAACTCGTATCGCAGGGATTGCACGGCACCGGGATCGGAGGTCGATTCAATGCTGAACTGGCCATCGAACAAAAAAGCAAATTTACACTCGAGACCAGTGGAACGATCGATCGTGGCAAGCTTGAACAGCTCAGCCGCGCCTTGGGATTCGAGCAGATCCTCGGCAGCGGAATCTTTGATGGTCGATTCAATCTGAATTCGAACCAGATTGAGTCCATCGCCGCCATGTCGGGAGGTCTACACGTTGATTTTGAAGGTGGCAATGTCAACAGCATTCCAATTTTGTCGAGCCTGGACCGGCTGGTTCCGCTGTCGCAGTTTGCATCGACACAAATCAAGAGCGGCAGCCTGAATGCAAAAATTGGACAGGGGCTCCTGCGGATGAGTGATCTGACCTTGTTCAGCGATGCCTTTGCGCTTGCCGCCAGCGGAAACGCAACGCTCGACGGCGGCAAACTGGACATTGACGCGGTGTTGCAAACCGGCAGCAGTTTCCAATCGGGTCTGGCTCAGTCCGCGATTCGGGACTCTTTGGTGACCTCCGTTCCGCAAGTCACACTGGTCCTTGAGCTGAATGATCTGATCAGTAATCAATCCCTGTTTCTGCACGTGGGGGGAAGCGCATCGCGGCCTGTGATCCAGACCAAAGCCGGGCGATCTGCGGCGGCGGCGTTTTTACAGATCTGGGGGCGGAGAGCCGCGGCGACATCCACGATCGACGATTAAACCAGCAGGACGCCTGCGAAGCGAATCAATTTAAGCGAATGCATTTAACTCCATCGACCAAAATCGCCAGCTTTCGCTGTTAAGCTATAACGATCAGCCTGTCTGAGCGGGTTGCCAGCTTGAAAATTGGCCAGTTTGAATTGAGAGCCGATTATTCCAAATGGAACTGTTGTTCCGATCAGGAAATTGGAATCGTTCGAACAGGTAATTGGGTCATGAGTTTAAACAAGCACATTCTTTCGAAGCTGATCGTACTTTCATTGAGCTGTGCAGTCATGCTCAGTTTCAATGGGTGCAGCAGTCTCGGAATTAGCGTCTGGCCCGCCCAGTTTCCGCTGCTCACCAAGACCAAAGAATTCGCAGCGGCGGCGCCGTTGCCGTCAGGATTGCCAAACGAGTTATCCAAGTTTGCCTTGCCGGATTATTTTGTCGAGCCAGGTGACCGGATCCTGATCGAACCAGTCGACCTCGAATCGGACATCGGATCCCTGGGAGATCAAAAAATCCAGGTCGACGGCACGATTGACCTTGGCGAGTTCGGCCGGATTCGCGTTGCAGGATTGACCGTTGAGGCGATTGAACGGGCCGTCGAAGACCAAATCGCGTTGTCTGGCAAGCAAGAAACGATCAACGTTCAGTTGATCGAAACCAATGCTGCGGAAGTCTATGTGATCGGCGAAGTCGGCTCACCGGCGGCCTATCCCATCGATGGCCATGAACACGTGCTGGACGCCATCCTGCGGGCAGGAGGTCTCACTTCCAAGGCATCACCTTGCGATATAATTCTTGTTCGCCCAACAGCTCCCGAGGGATGCCGGGTCGTCCTGCCCGTCTGTTATCGCCAGATCACGCAACTCGGGGATGTGACGACGAACTACCAACTGCAACCGGGCGATCGGATCGTCGTGGTGCTCGGACCTTTAAAGAGGAAATGTCATTCTGGAAGCAGACCAAGTCGTGCGACCGTTGCTGCCGAAGTTGCTGCGTGGAATGCCAGCCCGATAACGCCCGGTACGCCAATCGCTTTCAGCTTGGATTTCCGGTGTATCAGCGACCCGCGAGCAACTCTACGGCCCCCCAGTCCGGCAACGCGAACAAGCCAGCGGAGGAATCGTACTTTCGTCCGTCCAACCCACCGGCCCAAACGTCGCCAGCGTCTGACGAGGATCTTTTTCTTCCACCGGTGAAAACGGATGGGGTTAATCGTTAGCCTGGGCCAGCCATCTATACTCTGGAGGAAATGATGCGTGTTTGTATTTGCGGTGGCGGAAACGCGGTCCACGTGATGGCCTCGGACATGGGAGCGCGCGATGACTTGACGGTTGGAATCTACGCACCATTTCAAGATGAAGCCGAGCGGATGCGGAACGGTCTGGCAACCACCGAACGAGGTATCTCGCGAAACCTGCGGGGGCAACTTACTTACGGCAAACCCGATCTGATCTCGCCGGACCCCGCCGACGTGGTACCCGGCGCTGATGTCGTCCTGATTCCACTGCCTTCCTTTTCGCACGTTGGCACCTTACAGGCCATTGGCCCATTCCTGAAAGACGGTTGCACGGTCGTCGCGCTACCAGGTCAGGGTGGCTTTAACTGGGTTGTTCGCCATGTTCTCGGGGCGAAAAAAGCTGCGAGGATCACCATCGCCGGAACCAACCAGCTGCCCTACCAATGTCGCATCCTGGAATACGGTGCCGCGGTCGACCTGATTGGTCACAAAACGGAAATCAAAGTCGCGACCGAGCCGCGAGAAAAATCCGACGAGGTCGCCAAGCTGTTGACGAATCTGATCGGTGTAACCCAAGTCGATCCGTTGCCCAATTTCCTGACCGTGACGCTGACGCCCGCCAACCAGGTGATTCATCCGACGATCATGTACGGTCTGTTTCACGATTACGAGCAACCGCTGGAACAGCCGCCACTGTTTTACCAGAACACCGATGATTTCACCGCGGAGATCATGACCCAGACCTCCGATGAAGTCATGGAAATCGCGGCAGCCGTCGCCCGGCAATCGGGGCAAGAGATGCCCGTACCCCCACTCGATGCGATGATGCGAGAGATGTACGCCGGTGAACTCGATGACGATTCGACGATGAAGTCAATCTTCCGCACGAACCGGGGCTACAAGGGATTGTATGCGCCGATGAAAAAGCTGGCGGATGGACGCTACGTTCCGGATTTCAACTACCGCTATCTGACCGAAGACATTCCTCGCGGCCAGTGCGTGCTGAAAGGGGTCGCGGAGCTGGCTGGTGTGAAGACCCCGACGATTGACCGCTTGATCCACTGGGCGGACTCGGTGATGGGGAAGAACTATCTCACTGCCGATGGGCGATTGAACCCGGAATCGGTCCAGGAAACCGCGGCCCCCCAGGCATTCGGATTCAACACGCTCGAAGCGATCCTGTAAACGCGGAACATCGCGACGCGGGCAAAATGCCCGTCAACGCGGAGCCCCAATCCCTCCTCTGCCGGCAGCGACCGAAATCTCAATCTTCTGTCGCCCGTTATTCGTTCGCCCACACTGCGGTTTCCAGGCAGGAACGGCAGTGAGAACGAAATGATTCAGCAAATTTTCAAAACCAAAAAAGCGGCACGCGAAGCCGGCTGGAAAACGACCGAACAATGGTTCGCCAAATTCCGGTTCCCGCGATTGGGGGAAGAGCCGATTCTGGTAAAAGGCGAAGCGTTTTTTCGTGAACATCAAACGGAAGAAATATACTCCCGGTCGAAGGGTAAACGTGAAATCGGGCGTCTGAGAAAGGGAGCCGTTGCTGTCGGGGAGAAAGGCCTGCCACGGCGGTCGGTGCGGTATTTGCTCTACCGGGAATCAGATTTCGTTTTCGAACCCAAACTGATTCGGAAAACGTATCCCCCTAAGCAGGTGGATTTATTGAAGGCAATCTGGTCGATCCAACAAACGGCCGAGCGTTACCGACAGGCCAGCAAAACCGCACACGCCACTGGCAATCACAAACGAGCTCGCGGATTTGCCAAACGACGGTCCAATTTACTGGCACGGGCTGAGCTTGGATTGCAGCATGCAATCGCGATGGAGTTGGTCGTTCACCTGGGTTGTCGAGGCAAAGTTCATCGCTATGGAAATCAGGGCTATCTTTTTCGTACGCGGATTTCGCCCCCTGACTGGATGGAAACGAATCAGTCCGTTGCACCGACCGATCCCGACGCTCAGCCAGAAGGCTGCCGCCTCAAAGATGCCCTGTTCACGGTTGAACAAATCGAGAAATTGCCGGTGCTGTAAGGCCCTCGTTCACGTTTCGTAATTCTTGAAAGAGCTCAGGTTGTTAATCCGGCGCCCACGCTAGAAATTCTCGCCGATTGCTTGCCGGGCGATTGTTAAATCAACGATCAGGTTCTGCATCTTACCGCGACGAACGTGCTCATCACGCGTCCGCAGGATGGCTGATGGATGCCAGGTCGCAATTGTATTTTCGCAGTAATCGCTGGCCGTCCATTGACCGCGGGATTGGGTGACTCGAAAATTCGGTCCGATCACCGTCGTTGCCGCGGTTGCTCCCAGACAAACCAGCACACGAGCCTTGGCCAACAGGCTCCATTCGGCATCAAACCACGGTCGACAGCAACGAATTTCACGTGCATCGGGTCGTTGGTGCAACCGCTTCTTGCCGCGCGACGTCTGGATCGTGCTGTGCTTAAAGTGTTTCACAACATTCGTAATGTAGATTGCCTGCCGATCAAGCCCCGCGGCGGCTAACGCCTCGTCCAGCACGCTGCCAGCCGGTCCGGTAAACGGGATTCCGGACTGGTCTTCCTGATCCCCTGGCTGTTCTCCAATCAACACCAGCTTGGCTGATTCGGGCCCCGAGCCAAATACCGTCTGCATCGCATCGCGATGAAGTTCGCACGCCGTACATTTTTCAGCCAGTTGCTTCAGTTCAGCCAACGAGCTGACGACCATTCCTGACGCCAATATTTGATCGTTTGCCGTTTGTTGAAAGCCCTCATGTTTGGCAATCATCTGTTCGACGCGGAGTGGCGCATCGCGAATCAAGTCCGCAATCAGTTCGGCCTCCGGCAGGGTTGCCCAATGCCGGACTGGCATTTCACTCTTCATCATTTTGATTTTGACTCGGGCCGGATTGAAAATATTGGCGTAATACGTCTGCCACAGCGTTTCCAAATCATCGAAATCGGGAGCTTGATCGCGAGGAACGCCGTGACCATAGGTCAGCGTTCTTTGGTCCCATACCACCGATTCATCGGGAGTCAAAATCGTCCAGTTCATCGCTTTGAAACGCCGCGAAAAGAAGGGAGCAACCTTTCGGACAATCCGGTGATCGGGACGATGCCAGGCAATGAAGTATTCCTGCTGGTCTCGAACAATCTTTCGAAACCGGACAAAAGCTTTCATTTTATGCGCATCCCGGCTGACTTCCTTGACCCGTTTGTTCAACAGCCAAACATCCTCGTCGGTTTCGATTTCCAGCAAATGCGGCTGTCCATGCGTCAACCGCCACAACAACCGGTACAGCAGGTTCCAGCGTTGCCGATCGCGATGGTAGCCAACCTCGATCGCGGCTTTGAGAAACCGGTCAGGCACGTGATGTTTGGCGGCGTTCGGCGTGCCCGTCGAACCATCGTCGTCCGCCGGCTCTTCAAACAATGCGGTTTGGCCATCGCTGTCAACGAACTGAACGTCAGTCGGGGCGAACCCCTTGGCCAGTGCTTGCCTGGCGATCTTTCGCCAGTCGGCAAAATCGACAATTCGGAATGTCCGCATCCTGTCTCGCACTCCGATTAGAATTCGCCTTTGAGTGCCGCATCGAATGTCTCGAACAACGTCAGCTGTTTTTGTTTAGGAACCACCAATCGTCTCAGATCGCCCCGGTCGAGATCGGCAAGGGCCGGGTTATGGTCTTCGGTCACCACAAACGAACGCGCCCGCTTCCAGGCGACCCGCAGCTTTTTCAAATCATCCACCCGTAATTTCTGATGTCGACGGATCGTCAGAATACGTTTTACATTCCGCGCCCCGATCCCGGGGATCCTCAGCAACTGCTCGCGACTGGCAGTATTCACGTCAACCGGAAATTCTTCGCGGTGGCTGAGCGCCCAGGCAAATTTCGGATCAATTTCGAGATCCAGATTTCGATCTGGCCGCACGATGATTTCGGGAACCCGGAATCCGTAGAACCGGATCAGCCAGTCGGCCTGATAGAGACGGTGTTCACGAACCAGCGGCGGGCTTTTTCCAGGCAAGCTCGCATCGGCATGGGGAATGGGGCTGTAAGCCGAATAGTAAACGCGCCGCAGTCGGTGGCCGGAATAGAGCTCTTCGGCCGTTGTCAAAATATCGTGATCTGGCGTTGCCGTCGCACCGACGATCATCTGGGTACTTTGGCCCGCCGGTGCAAATTTCGGGGGCCGCATTCCCGATTTCCGATCGGCTTTGGTTTCGTCAATTTTTGATTTGATGCCTTGCATGGCACGAGTGATTTCCGGCTTTTTTTTCTCCGGTGCCAGTTGTTTCAGATCCATTTCCGTTGGCAACTCGATATTGACGCTCAACCGGTCGGCCCACAGACCGGCTTCCTCGATCAGTTCTTCGGCGGCACCGGGGATGGTCTTGAGGTGAATGTAACCGCCAAATTTCTCGGCCTGCCGAAGTGTTTTTGCGACCAGCGTCAACTGCTGCATCGTGTAATCAGAATTCTGAATGATGCCGCTGCTGAGAAACAAGCCCTCGATGTAATTTCGCTTGTAAAATTCCATCGTCAGGTCGACCACTTCCGCGACAGTAAACCGCGCTCGCGGTGTGTCACTGCTGATTCGATTGACGCAATATTGACAGTCAAAAATGCAGTAATTCGTCAATAGTATTTTCAGCAGCGAAACGCACCGACCATCGGGAGTGTAGCTGTGGCAGATTCCCATTCCCTCGGTGCTGCCGATTTGGCTCCCACGACGGGTCGATTTTGATCCGCTACTGGCACAGGACGCGTCGTATTTGGCGGCATCGGCGAGAATGGCCAGTTTCTTTCGGACTTTGTCACGATCGGTCGTCATCAGGATTACGTCCCTGCCAGGAAGGAGATTTCGTTATGTTTCAAAACCTGTCCCCACGGAACGGCTGAAACAGGGCATTGAAGCTCTGAAATTAGAGCGGATTCGGTGTCAGTGGTACCGCACTAACGGTCGGGGTTTCACATTTTCCCGGTTTGGGTCCGATTCCGTTGGCTGGCAACGCTTGCTGATTGGGATGCAAAAACAATACAATGCGGTTTTGAAGTATTTGCCACCAACGATGCAAAGGGAATTCGATGTCGGAAGCACTTTTAACAGCCAACAGCCTGGCCGAACTACTCGGCGACCACGCTGATTCTTTACTCAAACACCAGTGCCAGGGAATTCCCAAAGCGTCGCTCCATTTGCCTTCGCCGGATGTCGTCGAACGAATCTACTCGATCAGTGACCGCAAGCCTCGCGTGTTGGTCAATCTACAGCGGATTTTTGGCCACGGGCGACTTGGCAATACCGGCTACGTGTCGATCCTGCCGGTGGACCAAGGCATCGAGCATTCGGCCGGTGCTTCGTTCGCTCCCAATCCGATTTACTTTGATCCCGAGAATATCGTCAAACTCGCGATGGAAGGGGGTTGCAATGCGGTTGCCTCCACCGTCGGCGTCCTGGGAATGGTCGCCAAAAAATACGCGCACCAAATTCCCATGATTGTCAAAATCAATCACAACCAGTTGCTAACCTATCCGAATACGTTTGACCAGGTCATGTTCAGCAGCGTTCAGCGGGCCTACGACATGGGCGCGGCCGCCGTGGGTGCAACAATCTATTTTGGTTCGCCGGAATCAAACCGCCAGATCGTGGAAGTCGCCCAAGCCTTTGAGGCCGCCCACGAGATGGGAATGGCAACCATCCTCTGGTGCTACCTCCGCAATAGCGCATTCAAGGCCGACAAGGACTACCACGTTTCCGCCGACCTGACTGGACAGGCCAACCACCTGGGCGTCACGATCCAGGCCGACATCATCAAACAGAAACTGCCGGAAAACAATGGCGGATACAACGCGATCAAGTTTGGCAAAACATCACCACTGGTGTACGACAAGCTGACGACCGATCATCCCATCGACCTTTGCCGGTACCAGGTTGCCAACTGCTACATGGGACGCTGCGGTTTAATCAACTCCGGCGGCGCATCCAGCGGTGCCGGAGACTTGGCCGAAGCAGTAAAAACCGCAGTGATCAACAAGCGAGCTGGCGGCATGGGCCTGATTAGCGGTCGCAAAGCCTTCCAGCGTCCGATGAAAGATGGCATCCAACTGCTAAACGCAATCCAGGATGTTTACCTCGATCCGGAAGTTACCATCGCTTAGGCATTTCTGGCGGCAACCTGCTTTCATGCTTGACTGCGAAGGTCGTGTTGATCACGACGTTCGCAGTTTTTTTGTGGGGGGCAGACAGGCCGCGATCAGTCTTTCGATCCGGAACGCATCGCGACTCAGCTTTGTACTCACATCGGCGGCCAGATTGCGGAAGATCGTGAGCCCGATGTCCGGGTTGCGTCGAATCAGTTGCAAAAATGAATCGTGTTCGAATACAGCGGCGTTCACCTCGGATTTAGCGGTTGCGGTCAGTGAATGGGAACGGCTGGTCACCGACAACAACGACGTCTCGCCCAAGCACTGGCCGCCCGAGATCTCGGCGACGCGCCGATGATGGTCGGTCAGCACGACATGGCCATCGAGCAACAAGTACCAACACAGCGCGGAATCGCCCGCCTGGTAAATCTGCTCACCCGCCGAAAATGTCGCCAGGGCAGCGCTGGCCGTCACCTGTTTGCGCTGCTCAGCGGTCAACCCGACAAACAATGGGGCTTGCTGACTGGCCGATTCAATTTGGGGCAATACGGCGTTGCTGCGAAATCGGCTGACGACCAATTCGGCCAGTGGTCGGATCGCATCGCAAACTTCAACGTCACCCAATTCCAGCGGCACGAACAGCTTTGCCATTTTGACGACATCCAATCGCTCCACCTCGTGAAAGACATTGGCCGGTATGTAGCTGACCGGCAAGAAACCTAATTCCAACAGCGTTCGTTGAATTCGAGGCGCATAGGCACTGACATCGATTTCAAGGTATTCGACGCCGTATTGGGTTTCACACAATCGAATCAACTCCGTCAACATCAGTCGAACCGGTTCATCATTCGCCGAAATCAATTCAAAGATCCGCGCTGCTTTCTCATTTTCATCCAACATGAACCCAAGACCGCCCGACACCATACCCTGTCGTTTGGCGATCAAATAATGGGAATGTCGGGCCTGAATCTGGAACAGCCCATAGTGCAAACGAACCGGTCCAAAGACCTCACGGTGCTTCACTCGGCCACGCTGAATCCTCAGCAGGGAGGAAAAACCTTCTGTTCTCAACTGGGAGATTTCGAAGTCATCGTCGTAAGGCAATGGAGCGGCCACGTCGTCGAGGATCGGATCGTTGGGAAGTTGACAGTTTTCCAACACCATCGCGGCCAGGGGACCGATTTCGGGAATCAGGTGCGGGTTGTTTCTCCTCAATGACAATGCGTCGCCAAAATACTGGACGTAGCCCGCCGTCGACTCCCGCCGGGTTTCCAACATCTTCATCGGACTGAAACCGACGGGAACAAATCCGAATTTGTTGGAAATCCGCTGGGAAAACGTATGCGTCGCGCGGTTTTCCACGATCCCAACGTGCAACCGCTGTTTGACGCGCGCCAGTCGTTCCTGCATCAACAGCTTCCCGATTCCGCGTCGGCGAAACTCAGGGTGCACCACCAGTCGCCCAAACTCGCCAACCAGATCATTATAGGCGGCCACGCTGAATATTACCGACGCCGTTCCAGCCACGATGTTCGTGTCCGTATCAATCGCGACCAGCATCAATGAACCGTCGCCGTAGATGTAGCGGTGCAGCTCATGCAGATCATAAAACTGCGGATAATAATAATGCGTGCCATACTCCAACCGGAATAGTTCACGGATGTGCTCAACATCGTCGTGGGATGCTTCTCGTATTTCGATCATCGAGTTGTATTATCCATTTCGATTTTCGCACCTCGCAGATACCGAACGTTTCTGTGCAACCACTGGGGTGGCGACCTATTGAGAGGCCGACCAACATGGTTCGTGATGTCTTGCATCCAACGTACACTTTTGTCGTCGGGCCGCAACACTTTTTTCCATCGCAAAAGAATGGATATAGAAGAACGCGCAAACCGGCTCCCACTAACGGGTTGATGCAGTCACGGGTTCAAACAGCCCGTCACAACAATAAACCGCTTGGCAAAAGCAAACAGGCCGGTCCGATTTGCTATACTGGTGCATTCGATTGCAAATCTCCGGGACAAGGTCGGTTTCGATGAAAGAATCACAAGACAAGATAAGTGTATTTGCTGGTGCGGCTATTTTGCTGCTGTTTCTGATCGGAATCGCGGCGTTTGTGCTGGCGGGCCTTGCCGCCTTTCAGGCGGAGTTTGTCGGAGCCGGCGTCTGCCTGATTGCCGCCGGAGTCGCACATGGCCTGCTGTTAAACGCTTTGATCCGGAGGTAATCTATCCAATCGTCTGATCCAATTGCAGGATCCCGGCATTGCCTCTCGTAGCATTGTTGGAGCAGGTGAAACAGTTCAATCCCGGAGTAAATAATGTTTAGGAAAATGCTCTTATCATTGACCTTGATGCTGTGTTGTCTGAGCTTCGTTAACGCGCAGCCAGCGCCATTTGCCCCACCCCAATCACCGCAGGAAAAAAAGATGGAGGACCATCGAAACCCGATCTCGAACAATTCTGATTCACCGGAAACCGACCGACCGCAGGTCGGCGACCCGGCGCCGGACTGGGAACTGGCAGGATCGGACGGCAAAACCTACCGGCTGTCAGATTTCAGGGGCGTCAGAGGCGTGGTGGTCGCTTGGTATCCGGCCGCGTTGACCGGTGGCTGAACCAGGGAATGCACGTCACTTCGTGAAAGTGGCACCGAGTTGGCCAAATACGACGTTGCTTATTTTGGAGCCAGCTGCGATCCAATCGAAAAAAACAAACAGTTTGCCGAAAAACTTGAGTTGAATTTCCCGTTGTTGAGCGACACCGACCAGACGGTCGCGGCGGCTTATGGCATTCTCAACACCAGCGGCAATCGTTCCAACCGGACCACCATCTATGTGGACAAGGACGGTAAGATCGCGCACATTCAAACCAAGGTCAACGTTGCGCGCACGGCAAAGAGATTATCGAACAACTGAAGAAACTGAAATTTCCGCTGAAGACCGACGACGCAGAAAAATCGAACCACTAACGGCAGGCCGGTTTCGCCAGTCTTTGAGTCGACCGCCTGCCCCGGAACTTATAGCGTCCAGCCTTTGCGGTATTCTTTGTGAATCAACTGCTGGGCGCCCGCGTCGTTTTTAACCTGCAGGTTCGCTGCATCCCATTCGATCGCCTGTTGGCTCTTGAAGGAAACGACCCCCAGCATCACGGCTTCACTGAGCGCGCCTGAATATTCAAAATTGCAGGTTGTCGACCGGTCGTTTTTGATCGCGTCTACCCATTCGTTATGATGCCCGATTGATTTCGGAATCGATTGGGCGGGACGCTCGACATCGACAAATTTTTCCTCCGGGAGCAAAACGTGTCGGCCGTAGTCCGATAAAATCATCCCTTGGTCACCGACGAACAACTGGCCCGCTGCCCAGTCCAGAGGCTGACCATTTTTGTCACGTAGCGAAGCAAGCATTTCGGGCCGTTTGCCACCGTCGTACCAGGTCAATTTTAACGCCGACATCGACTCGCGTGCGGGATACTCGTAATCCACGATACACCACTGCGGCGGAGTCACTGGATCGAGCGGCATCCCTCTTGATTCAATCCTGGTCGGATGTTTCAGCTTCAATGCCCAATGCGCCAGGTCCATAAAGTGGCAACCGAAATCACCGAGTGCTCCCGTACCATAATCCCAAAATCGTCGCCAGTTAAACGGGTGAACGTTGCTGCTGTAGGGACGCTCGACCGCTGGTCCCAGCCACAAATCCCAGTCGACATTTTTGGGTTTTGGAGCGGGCGAAAACTTTCCGCCAGAGTATTGAGCGTTTGACCAAACGTGAGCCTCTTTGACGTTCCCAATCAATCCTCCCTGGATCGCTTCCACCACGCGCCGGTAATTATCGAGTGCATGGATCTGGGTTCCCATTTGAGTTTTCAAATGGTTTTCAGCGGCCAGCTCGGCCAGGACGCGGCATTCCTTGACGGTATGGGCCAACGGCTTTTCGCAGTAACAGTGCTTCTTCAACCGCATGGCCATCGCCGCTGCCGGGGCATGCGTATGATCGGGGGTGCCGACCACGACGGCGTCGATATTTTCCGATTCCTGTTCCAGCATGACGCGAAAATCACGGTACTTTTTGGCGTTCGGATACGCGGCGGATCCTTTGTCCAACAGGTCCGAGTCGATATCGGCAATCGCAACGATATTCTGACTTTTCAACTCGGCAATGTTCGCGCCGGCTCGATTGGTCGCGCCGACACAGGCGAGATTCAATCGCTCGTTAGGAGAATTCGACGCGACGGCCGGACCGGGATTGACAAAGTAGCCAACGGCACCAGCGGCAGCCACCGTCCCCAAAAAATTTCGGCGGTCGAATCTTCTGTCCTGCGACGGATGAAGTTTGGGCATCTCTATGCTCACGAACAAAGGAAGGATAAATCGGAAATGCAAATCTTCAGGCTAACTTTGAATCGTTCGGTTTAACAGCGATCTGCCCGAAAAACGTTTGAATTAATTGAATTCTCACCCGCTTGCCCCGCGAATTCCAATCGCTCTGTTTTGAGCATGGGATCCAAACGGAACCCATCCCGCACGGCAAATCGAATTGCCATTGGCCCGATCAGAGAGCAAGAAATGCTCAATCATCGCGAGAGCCATCTTCCACACGGAACGCCCGCTTCAGATTCACTGAATCGCGTGATTCGATTTGAATCTCGTATTCGCCAGCTGGCAAATACTTTTTGTACTCGATGAAATACGGCGCATCGCTAGGGGTTGATTCCGTTTGCAGATCCCAACGAAACTGGTTCAAGCCTTGACGACCCTCCAGCTCAAATGCAGCCAGCGTTTCATCCGCTTGGTTAATCACCGAAACGGTTACCGCTCCCGGTCGTTGCAGCCAGAAACTGATCGGAGTTTTTTCAAATCGCCGAAAGTTCGTCGACGGCCGGGTATCACTCAGGTACGGTCGTTTGGCAATCGGAATCGGAAACAAGTAGTCCCTTTCAGCGACTTCCAATTTCTGCTCGTAGAGTTCATGAAGCGGATCGAGATTGACTTTGTAGATGCCGCGCCCGTGCGTCCCGATCACCAAATCGTTGGATTGACGATAGACCTCAAGGTCGGCAACACTGCAGGCTGGTAAGTTACTCCCCAACAGCGACCACGATTTCCCCCGATCCAAGGAAATCGAAACGCCACGAAACAGCCCAGCGTAGAGAATATCCTCATGCACCGGATCTTCCAAAATCACATTCGCCGGTTCGCCCGCCAGATTCGCTGAGATGGAACGCCACGTAACTCCGCGATCGTCGGAACAGAACAGATAGGTCTCAAGATCGTCGTCGTTGATTCCGGTGATGGCAACGTAGACGCGCGATTCGGAATACGCCGACGGACAAATCGAGCGAACGTAACCTCTCGGCAGCGAGTGGGAACGATCCTCCCAATGCTCGCCCCCGTCTTCACTGACCCACACCAGGCCTTGATCGGTTCCCACGTACAGTAAACCGGGCACCTGTCCGGACTCGGCGATCGTGGCGGTTGCCGTTGACTGACGCTGTTCATCTTTTGAAATCGAAAGATCCGGACTGACCACCTCCCAATGGTCGCCTTGATCGACGCTCTTAAACAGAAAATTACCGCCCAGGTAGAGCGTCTTGTGATCATGCGGAGAGATGATCATCGGGGCGACAAAATTGAATGCAAGTTGGCCATCGTGACCGTCGGGTAACCGGGGACGGATTCCCTTGGAGCGATTTGACAACCTGTCCTTGCGGCGAAACGCGCCTTCCTGGGCGCTGAAGTAGACGGTGTTGGAGTCTTCCGGATCGACCCGCGTCACGCAACCATCGCCACCATTCCAGGGATCGATCCACAGATACTTCCAGCGATCCGGAACGTTGGGATCGAATTCCCTCGCCGGACCAAACACCGTGGCATTATCCTGGGCGCCCGCGTACACCGTGCCGTCCGCCTGGTCGACCTCGATGTCATAAAACTCACCGGTGGGCAGATTGTTGTAATGGATCCAGGATTGTCCCTTGTCATGGCTTTCGTAAAGCCCCCCGTCATTGCCCAGCACGATGTGATGGGGGTGAACCGGATTGATCCACATCTCACAGTGATCTAAATGCAAACCGCTGGCCGCGCTCGGATTTAGATGGGCAACCTTGCCTCCCAACAAATCAAAATGCCTACCGCCATCGGTGCTGTGGGCCACGCGAACGCCAAGTGCAAAAATCTCTTCATCGTCCTGCGGGTTGACGTAAATATCGGCGAAGTACCAGCCGATTCGAGAAGAGATCATCAAATCCTGCTCGTGACTTTGTTGCCAGTTTTTTCCGCCATCGACACTTTTAAAAACCTGGGCTGCCCCGCGATTTCCAATCCGCTCTCGATTGTCGATTAAGGCGTAGACTTTGTCCGAGTCCGTTTGCGACACGGCCAAGCCAATCCGGCCAACTTGCTCGCCGTTGGGCAATCCCTGCTCACATTTCTGCCACGTCACGCCGGCATCGGTGCTTTTGTGAATAGAGCTGTTGGGTCCGCTGACCTCGGGAAAGTTTTCCCACATCGAAGCGTAAACCACATCCGGATTGTCCCGGGCCCAGACGACATCGTTGGCACCAGTGTTTTGATCGATCGCAAGCACGTGCTGCCAGGTCTGACCGCCATCTTCGGTACGGTACAACCCCCGATTCGGATTGCTGGACCAGAAATGCCCCAGTACCGCCACGACAACAACATCCGGATTTTCAGGGTGTACGGCAATCTCGCCGATGTGCCAGGAATCCGATAATCCCAAATGTCGCCACTGCTCGCCGCCGTCGTCGGAACGGTAGATGCCGGTCCCCGGAATCGTGAAGTTGCGGGCTTTCTTCAGGCTTTCCCCCGTACCGACGTAAATGATCTCCGGATTCGACGGAGCCAAGGCAATATCGCCAATCCCGTGGGACGCCTGATCTTCAAACAACGGCCGCCAGCTCACCCCGTGGTTGACGGTCTTCCAGAGGTTACCCGATCCGAAAGCCACATACATCACACCCGGCTGCGACGGATCCAGTTGGACGGCTTCGACACGAGCCGAATTGACGACCGGTCCGAGCCCGATCCACTGCATCCCAAAGCGGGTATCCCGCTTCATCGATTGGTAGGATTCAAAGGAAGCAACCAGGGGCGAGCGTGGCTGCTGTGCCAAGGCCACTCCAGGAACCGCCAATAACAGGAACATCGCCGAACGCAGAATACAAATCATCAAACGAAACACCCTGAAGTCCACAAAAAAATAACCGTTACCAACCAAGGCAGTGGACCATGATAACCCAACTTGCCCCCGGGTGGATTGGCAAAACACAGGCACTTGAGGAAAGGACTTGCATCGGACAACGCGACGATTGTCGATCTGGATCAATTCGTCCAAAACCAAACTGGCTCCCTTTCGCCTTACGAATTTGGAGCGCGTGCTTGGCCACCTAATTCAACTCACTCCGCGTCGATGGAGAGCGTTGCTCAAGCCGGAACGTGCTTCCCTCGACACTGTCTTCGATGATGATTCGGTGATTGCACTTCGCAATTTACCGTGCAAGAAACGTCAGAGCGGGATGCTTTTTCTAGCTGAGAAATGTGGATTCATCCTTCGGCGGATTGCGACCGATGAAGGGATGCTGTTCCAACTCGACGACTTGTCCGCTGATCGGGCCCGCTTCGTCGGCTAACCAGTAGACGGCCGCGGCGGCAATCTCTTCGGGCCGAATGATCCGACCTGCCGGCGCGAAAACTTTCGGTAGCCGCGCCGGCCAGTCATCTGGAAAGCCTTCTTCGCGTTTGCGTTTTTCCTCTGCGTCGGTCAGGACCCAGCCGGGATTGATCTGATTGACGCGGACCCCATCTTCACGCATCAGCGTATCACCCAGATTTCGGGTCAACGTCATCAAAGCGCCTTTGGAAACGCTGTAGGGCAACAGGTCCGGTTCCCCGCTATAGGCATTGACGCTGCCGATATTCAACACGCAGCCTTTGTTTTGCTTTAACTGCGGCAGCGCGGCCTGAATCATCAGAAACGGTACCAGCGTATTGACCGCGAGGAATTTGGAAAACCAAATCGCATCCGTGTTGTGGATATTTCCAGCCGCAATCAGCGCCGCATTGTTGACGACCGCATCGAGTTTCCCAAAACGGTTAACGGCAAGATCGACCAGATTCCGAGGACACGAATCAAGGGTCAGGTCTTCGATATGCAACACCGCATTGCGTTCGCCCAACTCACGCACCAAGCTTTCACCCAATTGCGGTTGCAATCCGTGGACAACCACGGAAGCTCCTTCGGCAACGCAGCGGTGCGCGATGGCTTTGCCAATGCCCGTACAGCTGCCAGTGACGATGATGGTTTTATCCTGGAGTCTGTTCATGATTTCAAACCAGGTGCAGCACGACCGGGAACAAAATTAACGACGGCGGGCGATTTCATAGCTGGTTGTCGTTTCGGATTGCGGAGTTTTTCGCGTTTATCAGCCTGGCGACCTCGCAGCGGTTTGAAAAACCTTGCCAAACGGATGACCGTTTTGAGCCAACAACGCGATCCGTGCGGTTTATACACGATGTTCCGATGGCTCTCAATAGTTGGCCACGGGGTTGATCTCTCGCCCGGCGACAGCCCGACAACCGAATGATTCGATTAGCACCACGACATTCACCGCGTTCTCAATGAACTTGGGCTGATGCGACATTATCATTTTTACGAGAATCCTATCATGAGCCGATTATTGGGAACGCTGTTGTTTGTCGGGGTGGTTTTTATCGTTTCGGATTGCCAGGCTCAGCGGCATCGCGGTCTCTTCCGCCGGGCGTTTCGTGCCCAACCTGACGCCAACTTTTCCGAGATGGGTCAAACCCGAATGGACCAGGATTCTGAGGCTCCCATTTCTCAGCCCGAGAAATTCGGCTTTCAGGCCGTCGAACCAGCCGCTCCCAGTCGCCGGCATTTTTTCGCGCTGCGTCCCTATTCGACGCAAGCCGAACTTCATGCGGAACAGGCGGAAGCCTTCCCGAAGTACTATGGCGGATTTCACTCCAGCCACTTTACCGACGTCGGACTTCCCACAGGCGATCAAGGATTTCGAGGCAACGGCATTTACTGGGCGCCTTGGTAGACATAGACATGCCCTCGACCGAAAAGCGGATCTAACAGGCAGCGAACAATTTCAGCTTGCTTTGGGAAGCTGTTATGGCAACGTCGCCTGAGATTATGGCCGCCAGTTCCAATTCCCTGGCCTGCGCCCCCACATGGGCAACCCAGCTTCCCCCATCAAACGCGACCGTCCTCGATAAACGCTCGAATTCCATTGGCCGCGGTCCCACGACTGCTTTCATCGTGGATGCGATCATCCTTCCACCGATAATTCTTTGCTTTGTCGTCGCCGGAGGCATAAGATAGGGGCAATCACCCGATTGAAATTTGATAAAAGCACGGGCTTTGCGAAATGCTTAATGCACCGGAACTTCCAAACGAATTGGAACGCATCGCAGCGCTGTTAGAGCTGAATATCCTCGACACGGGCCCCGAAGAGCGATTCGATCGAATCACACGCCTGGCGAGCGAGTTTTTTGAAGTGCCGATTGCGTTGGTCAGTATCGTGGACTCCAACCGTCAATGGTTCAAATCGTGTTACGGAATCAATGCGACCGAGACAGCCCGAGACATTTCGTTTTGTGGCCATGCCATCGTCGAAGACAAAGTCTTTGTGATTGAGAATGCGTTGGAAGATCCGAGATTTTCCGACAATCCGCTGGTCGTCGGCGATCCCAAAATCCGCTTTTACGCTGGCCAACCGCTGCACGCCGGCAACCATCAGTTGATTGGGACCTTCTGTTTGATCGATCGTCAGCCGCGAACCTTCACCGCCGAGGACCGACGACGACTGCAAGATTTTGCGAAGCTGGTAGAAACCGAGTTGAATCTCGTCAATCTGGCCGAACTCAATCAACGATTGATCGAATCTCGAAGCCATGAGGAAAATGCCCAGCGAGAGTTCGATCGGATCTTTGAAAGCTCGATGGACTTTTTGTGCGTCGTGGGATTCGATGGCTACTTCAAGCGGATCAATCCCTCGTTTGAGAAAACGCTGGGCTTCACCGAAGAAGAGTTGCTGGCCAATCCGATCATGACCTTTGTGCACCCGGAAGATCGTGACAAGACTCAGGCAGCAATCGAAAGGGTTGCCAGTGGCACCGATGTCGTTGAGTTCGTCAACCGCACACTCTGCGCCGATGGTTCGTATCGCAATATCGAATGGAGTGCGCCAGCATCCCAGACAGGAGATGTCGCGCTGTATGCAGCTGGCCGGGATATCACCGAGCGACTGGCCATCGAAAAAGCACATCGAGAAACCGAAGCCCGTTTCAAAATCCTGTTCGAACACTCACCCGAGGCCATCGTTCTTTACGACCTCGTCGACAATCGGTTTATCGACATCAATCAAAACACGATCGATCTATTTCAACTTGACCGCGAGTCACTGCTGAAATCCAATCCCGCAGAACTCAGCCCTCCCTTTCAGGAGGACGGCAGAAGCTCGGAAATTTTGGCAAAGGAAAAAATCCAAACCGCCCTGCAGGAAGGTCAAGCCGTATTTGAATGGCTGCATCTTCGTTCCGATGGCGAAATTATCCCTTGCGAAGTTCGCCTGGTCCCGTTGACCGCAAGTGAAAACCCGACCGTGCGGGCCAGCATTACGGATGTCACCTGGCGCAAGGAAGCCGAGGCCGCTTTACGAGACGCCAAAGAGGCCGCCGAAGCCGCGAGTCAGGCAAAAAGTGAATTCCTGGCCAACATGAGCCACGAGATTCGCACGCCCATGAACGCCGTGATTGGGATGACCGAAATGGTTCTCGACATGCAACTTTCGGATGTCCAACGCGACTACCTGCAGACCGTGCTCGACGCGGCTGAATCGCTGATGTCCATCATCAACGAGATTCTCGATTTTTCAAAAATCGAAAGTGGAAAACTTCAACTGGAAAACATCGAGTTTTCGCTGCGGGAATTCATCGGCGACACGATGAAATCACTGGCGCTCTGCGCCCATTCGGCCGGCCTCGAGCTGGCGTGGCACGTGGACGCCGATGCGCCGGACTGGATCGAAGGGGACCCTACGCGACTGCGTCAAATCCTCGTAAACCTGGTCGGCAACAGCATTAAATTTACTGAAACCGGTGAGATCCTGGTCTCCGTTGCCTCGAAAACGACTGGCAACGGAACCCCAGAGTTCGAATTTACCGTCAAGGATACAGGGATTGGTATTCCCGCCGATCGCCTCGACGCGGTGTTCGAGGCGTTTCAACAGGCCGACTCCTCGACCACCCGAAAATTTGGCGGCACCGGATTGGGGCTGGCCATTTCCGCCAGCCTGGTCGAGCTGATGAACGGTCGCATTTCGGTCGAAAGCGAACTGGGGCAGGGGACCGCATTCCATTTCAGCTGTCAATTGGCGGAAGGCTCAGAATCGGCTGCCCACGGGGCTCCCGACACCAGGAAACTGGCGGGTATTCGCACCCTCGTCGTCGACGATAATGCGACCAATCGTAGAATCATTGAGGACACCCTGACCCGCTGGAACATGCAGGTCTCACTCGCCGATAGTGCCCAGTCGGCTCTGGAACTGGTCCGCCATTCCGACAAGCCGTTCCAGCTAACGATCACGGATCTACACATGCCCGAGATGGATGGCTTCGACCTGACCCGCGAATTGCGAAATCTGCCGGTCAGCCAATCGATGCCCATCGTGCTGCTGACCTCAGGCGCCCGCAGTGGTGACTCCGACCGGTGCAAAGAATTCCAGATTGCAAGACATTTGCTCAAGCCCGTGAAGCAATCCGAACTTCTGGCGGCTTTACACTTTGCCTTGGGAATCACAGGTCAGTCCAATGACGCCGCCGATGCCGCGAAAGACTTCGAGGCAATTGGTTCACTGGACGTGTTGCTTGCCGAAGACGGAAAGGCCAATCAAAAACTCGCCTCAGCGCTGCTTACCCGATGGGGTCACAAAGTCACCATTGCCAACAACGGTCTCGAAGCGGTCGAAGCGATCAAAACGGGCAAATACGATCTCGTGCTGATGGATGTCCAGATGCCCGAGATGGACGGCCTGGCGGCCACCCGAATGATCCGGAAACTGGAAACGTCAACCGGCCAACACATTCCAATCATCGCGATGACGGCTCATGCCATGCCCGGCGATCGAGAAAAATGCCTCCAGTCAGGTATGGACGGCTACCTTTCCAAACCGGTTCGCAAAACGGAGCTGTACGAAGTCCTGCGGAGCGTGATCGGAGTTCCCGGTGCAACCTTTGGACACCGCGCGACCGACTCACAACCGCAGGATTCACTAACGGCGGAAGAAACAGCGAGTCTGGTGGACTGGGATGCGGCCTTGAAGGTCGTTGGCGATGATGCCGATACGCTGAAGGCAATATCGGTGGCCGCGGTTGAAGAACTATCCCAACTGTTATCAAAACTGGAGTCCCATCGTCTGGCCGGTAAAACCGCCGAACTGAAACAGATCGCGCATTCCATTCAGGGAACGCTTCGCATTTTTCAGAACGAACAAGCGGAGGGTTTCGTTCGACGCATCCAGGATTGCACCGACAGCGCTGCCGAAATCAACTCACTGGCAGAGCAAGTCCAACCGCTGTTGCAACAAATTCTTGTGGAAATCCGCGAGTATCGCGATGGACCTTAGCAGCCAGCGCGTTGGTAGGCTACGATAGGCAGTCGACGGCTGTGACGCTGGATCAACCAGAATTCGGACCTGCTGAATTCTGTGCCTGTCGCCCGTGTTCAGACTTAACATCATCATCGGCCCGATTCATTGTGTGCTGCCCAACTCCCGTTTTCCGAATTCTGATTGACCTGCTGGTCGCCGGGGCGTTGATGGTCAACAACTCCGTTGCCGACGATCAGTTCTTTCAGGAAACCGTCGCTCCGATTCTCGCGAAGCACTGCGCGCACTGTCACAATCGGCAGGAATCCAAAGGTGATTTTTCGGTCCAGGACGCGACCGCTTTTTTCGCCGAGGGCTACGTCGAGCCGGGCGACGGTGCGGCAAGTCACCTGCTGGACCTTATTTCGGCACCAGCCGGAGGGCAACCGGAGATGCCCAAGTCCGGCGCCCCCTTAACCGCAGCGCAAATCAAGGCGATTGAACAGTGGGTCGATGCCGGGGCAAGCTGGCCCGACGGCTTTGAAATCCTGCCAGACCAGAACGTCAATTTTGACTGGTGGTCCTATCGGGAATTGCAACGGCCCGTGATCCCGACCTTTCCGTCACCAGCCCACCAGCAATGGGTCCGCACGCCCGTTGATGCATTCGTCCTGGAACAGCTTCACTTGCACCAGCTATCGCCCTCCCCACCGGCCGATCGTCGGACCCTGATTCGTCGCTTGTCCTACGATCTGACCGGCCTACCGCCAACGGCAGATGCGATGGAGAAATTTTTGAGCAACGATGCGCCCGACGCCTACGAGCAACTGGTCGAGCAATATCTTGCCTCGCCAAGGTACGGTGAACGCTGGGCCAGACATTGGCTCGACGTCGTCAAATACGCGGATACCTGCGGCTACGACAAAGACAAATTGCGGCCCAACGCCTGGCCCTACCGCGATTATGTGATTCGATCCATCAATCAGGACAAACCCTATCGACAGTTCGTTGAAGAGCAAATCGCGGGCGACGTGCTCCATGGCGATTCGCCCGACGGAATTCTGGGCCTGGGTTTTATCGCCGCCGGCCCTTGGGATTTTATCGGTCATGTGGAAGTCCCAGAATCAAAGATCGATGGGCGGGTCGCGCGGAATCTCGATCGCGACGACATGGTTTCCAATGCCATGAACACTTTCTGCAGTGTGACCATTCAATGCGCCCGGTGTCACGATCACAAATTCGATCCGTTTACCCAAGAACACTACTACGGTTTGCAAGCGGTATTTGCTGCTGTCGACCGCGCGGACCGGATCTATGATTCGGACCCGGATGTCTACAGGCAACGCAGAAGAATTCAGGAATCCATCACGCAGACCGAACGCGGCTTGGCCAAACTCGAACAGCAGATTGCGGCGGCCGCGAATGACGAACTGCAACAACTTGACGCACAAATCCACCAGGCCCAAACCGGCCACAAGCAACCCGAGTTTGGCTATCACAGTCAAATCGCGACAAATCCAGGATCAGAAAAATGGGTCGAAGTTGAATTCGAGAGCCCCCAGCAGATAACCCAAATCGTGCTTCGTCCCTGTCACGATGAATTCAACGGAATCGGAGCAGGGTTCGGATTTCCCATCCGGTTTCGGATCGAGGCCGATGGTAAACGGATCTACGATCAAACGGAACTTGATTTCCCCAACCCGGGACTCGATCCGGTTTCGGTCTCCACCGAAACGACCGCCCGTCGAATTCGCGTTACCGCAACGAAACTTGCTGAGCGAAAAAACGATTACATCTTCGCCCTCGCAGAACTTCAAATTCTGGATCAACAACGGGAAAACGTTGCGGTGGGCAAAAAAGTCAACGCAGCCGATTCGATCGAGGCCCCCATCCGCTGGCGAAAATCCAATCTGGTGGATGGAATCTGGTACGAGCCATCCACGGCAGCCCTCGAATCGCTGCAACGGCGACGAAACCAGTGGATCACCCAATCCCTGGGGCAGGCTGTTTTGGTGGAGCAGAGCCAGCTGAGCGAACAACTGGCCGTTCTTAAACGCCAACTGGCAGAACTGCCACCGGGCAACCTGGTTTACGCTGCGGCAACCAGTTTTCAACCGCAGGGGAATTTCAAACCGACGCATGGCCAACCTCGCGACATTCGCTTGCTCAACCGTGGAAACGTCACCAGCCCCGGCGAACCGGTTTCGCCCAGCGTGATTCCGCTGGCTGAAAACGAGCGGGCCGCGCTTGATTTGCCACCGGGCGCCTCCGAAAGCGAACGCCGAGCCGCGCTGGCGACTTGGATCACGCGCGATGACAATCCGCTCACGTGGCGGAGTATCGTCAATCGTGTCTGGCAATACCATTTTGGCAACGGTATCGTGGAAACGCCGAATGATTTCGGCCGGATGGGTGGCCTCCCAAGTCATCCAGCCTTACTGGATTGGCTGGCGATCGAGTTCCGCGACGGTGGGGGCTCGTTGAAGGATCTGCATCGGCTGATCGTGACCAGTTCGACCTATCGACAGATTTCCGATGGCCAGGCTGACGCTCCACCGACCAGCCAAGGCGCAACCAATGACTCGGCCAACCGTTGGCTGTGGAAATTTAATCGACGCCGGCTCTCGGCCGAAGAGATTCGCGACTCGATTCTGCAGGTCAGCGGGCAACTGGAGCTGAAAATGGGAGGCCCAGGTTTCTATCTGTTCGCGCTGGAAAAAACGGAACACTCACCACACTATGAGTATCACAAATTCGACCACCTCGATCCAAATTCCTACCGGCGGTCGATTTATCGGTTTATCGTCCGCTCGCAACCCGATCCGTACATGACCACACTTGACTGTGCCGATTCCTCGCAGAGTACGCCCGCTCGAAACGAGACGCAAACGCCACTGCAATCACTGACCATGTTGAACAGCGATTTCAACCTCGTCATGTCCAGGAAATTCGCCGATCAGATTCGCGGCCCGTGCCCAGTCGCTGGAGGAGCAGATCGAACTGGCGTTGCAACTGGCGATTGGCCGGAAACCCAATCAGCGAGAACGAAAACTGCTAACGGACTACGCGACGAAACACGGCTTGGATAATACGGCAAGAATCATTTTCAACTTGAGTGAGTTCGTTTTTATTGATTGAGCTCTGATCGTTTCCCGTTGCCAAGTCTGCGTGCAATGGCTGCCGGTTTGGCAACGGCAGTTGACACTTGACCCTGAACCGAAACTCGCCAACGAAATCATGAATACCGCCCAATCTCGTCGGAAATTCCTGTTCGACTCCGCCTGGGGATTCGGATCCCTCGCGTTGACCTCGATGCTTCAGGATGACCTTGTGGCCAACACGGCCGGCAGGCTGGGGCGCGGCCAGATCGATATCCCATCTCGAAATTTGGACGAATCGAATTCGGGGGCAGTCCAAGTCCTTCACCATCCGCCGCGCGCCAAACGGGTGGTGCAGTTGTTCATGGCTGGCGCCGCCAGTCACATTGATTTGTTCGACTACAAACCGGCGCTTGAAAAACACCACGGCGAACCGTCAGATTTTGGTGAAAAAGTGGAAGCGTTTCAGAACGGCCTTGGGCCCTGGATGAAATCGCCGTTCCAGTTTCAGGCCTACGGTCAATCCGGAAAAATGCTCAGCGACGCCGTCTCCGATCTGGGATCCTGTGTCGACGAGATCGCTTTCATTCACAACATGACGGGGAAGACAGGCGTCCACAGCCAAGCGACCTACCTGCAGGCCACCGGTTTTCAGCGACCTGGGTTTCCGGGCATGGGATCCTGGATCAGCTACGCGTTGGGTTCATTGAACGAAAATTTACCGACGTTTGTTGTGCTGCCCGATCATCGAGGATTTGCCAGCAACGGACCCAAAAACTGGGGCAGCGCTTTCCTGCCAACCAGCAGCCAGGGAACAACGATCTTTCCTCAGCGCGACGAACCGATCCACGACCTATTCCCCTCCAATGAGCTCGTTACACCGGGCAGCCAACGAGATGGCCTGCATTTGCTAGAGACATTAAATCGCGATTATGCCATGCGGCGGCAATCCGATGAACGACTTCAGTCCCGAATCAAGACTTATGAGCTCGCCGCCAAAATGCAATTAAGTGCTCCGGAAGCTCTCGATCTTTCGGACGAGCCCGAGCACATTCTCAAGCTGTATGGCCTCGATCGTGCGGGCGCCGAATATCCCTCGGAAATCAACCCGCCCGAGGAGATCGAGTATTTCGGTCGCAAATGCCTGATTGCCCGCCGGCTGCTCGAACGCGGCGTTCGGTTCGTGCAGATCTGGTCTGGCAACGACAACAGTTTTCCACGACGAAACTGGGACAGTCACGAGGACCTGAAGCGGGAACACGGACCGCTGGCCAAAGGCATGTCCGTCGGTGCGGCAGCCCTGATCAAGGATCTAAAGCAGCGCGGCTTGCTCGACGACACCATCATCCTTTGGACCACCGAATTCGGCCGCATGCCATCGACGCAGGCCAGTTCCGGTCGCGACCACAATCCGCATGTCTTTACCAATTGGTTATGCGGCGGTGGAATCCGTGGCGGGATCACACACGGTCACTCGGATCAATGGGGATTTAAGCCGCTGGATCGAAGTCACCCCACCGAAGTCTACGATGTCCATGCAACCATCCTGCATCTGCTGGGCCTCGACCATCTGCGACTGACGGTGCGACATGACGGAATCGATCGGCGGTTGACCGACGTGCACGGCAAAGTCATCAAAGAAATTATCGCCTGAGCAGCCTTCAGGACGAAAGGAACCTGATGAAATCTCGAACATTGCTTGGTTGGTGGTTGCTCAGTTGCGCCATTGGCCTGCCATTGCCTCTAAACTCTCCAACCGCAGTCGCACAAACGCCCGCCGCACAACAGCTCGACGATTTGCTCGGCAATTGGGCGTTTACCTTGCCAGATCAAAACGTTGCATGGTTGAGCCTGGCGCAATCGGGCGGGCAACTGCAAGGCAAGCTGCTGTGGAGTGTGGGGAGTGCAAAACCGGTCAAGCATCTCGTTTTTGAAAATGGACAATTGACGTTCGAGCGGAACCTCAAGTGGCGACCCTTTGGCGAGCAGGCCACCATGCAGATCACAGGTCCATTCAAGGCGAGCCTAAACAGCAAGCAACAATTGCGGCTGGTCGTGGACCAGATCGAAATCGGCAATCACGATCCCCAGCCAGAAACGCTGCGACTGACCGGTGAGCGAATTCCGCCATCCCCACCAAAACCCGATCTCTCTCAAATTCGGTTTGGCGAACCGATTACATTATTCAACGGGAATGACTTGACCGGCTGGCGGCTTTCCCGGGCCAACAAGAAAAATGGCTGGACCGTCAAGAAAGGTGTCTTGGTCAACGAGACCCCCAAGGAAGATTTCGGTGCCTATGGCGATTACGGCAACTTGATGACCGAAAGTTCGTTTGAAGATTTTGAACTGACGATTGAGTACAACGTTCCGGCGGGGGGAAACAGTGGAATCTACCTGCGTGGGATGTATGAAGCCCAGGTGGTCGATCGGGACAGCAACATGCAAGGCATCCAGGGACCCGGCGCGATTTTCGGCAGACTGAAGCCATCCAAAAACGCAGGTCGCCCGGGTGGCCAGTGGAACCGTTACGTTTTGACCCTGGTCGATCGTCACATTACTGTTGAACTCAATGGAGAAACAGTCATCGACAACCAGTTGCTGGAGGGCTGCACCGGTGGCGGCATTCAGGCTCACGATGAAAAACCTGGACCCATTTTTTTGCAAGGCGACCATACGTCGGTTCAGTACCGCAACCTTGTGATTCGCCCAGTCGTTTCAAAACCGAAATAGTTGGCTGCGTTGACGTCGCAGAATCACACGAAAAACAGCCTCTGGATTTCCCAAAGGCTGTTGCGTTTTCGATGCACTTTTTTCACGCAATCTTACGCGGTTGCATCGCGAGGGTCGGCAGAGAAACTGGACTAGCGGTGCCAGTGACCGGTCCGATGAACATCGTAGTGGCCAGGAATGTAATCCAGGTGATTGCCGTGCCGGACGTAGCCACCGCGATGGTAATCGAGGTGCGAAGTATCGTGCCAAACGGACGGACGCCGATAGTATGGAGACCGATAAACGCCGACGTTCACGCCGCCGAATCCACCGTAATAACCACGGTTGATGTTGACGCTGACACCGCGCGTGCCAAGACCGTAACCATAACCGCCACCGTGAAACGTGTTGACTCGTCCACCGTAGCCACAGCCTTGGGCGTTGGCGGATTCAGCCATCCAGCACATCGCCACACTGGCTGCGAACACAATCGCGGCGGTTCGAATCGCTTGAGATAAAAACTTCTTGGTCATAAGAACTCCTAAACGGGAATCTGAGTTGGTTCGATCAAGCCACGAACGAAATGAAGCTTGATTTTGCCCAGGGGTCTGGGGCAGTGGAAACTGATTGCAGCTTGCGTGCCAGCGGTTCTGATTGACCCGATTACGAAAGATTGCAGGGCTATCCCAGCCGATCATGCCAGCCTCCGCGAAAGCCGAGCAAAAAAAGCTGCCGTCAGTTCGACACCAAACCGTATTCGATTGACGACACTTGCAGCAGCCGATCAAGTCAGTCGATTCGCGGGGCGGTACTGGATTGATCAGCCATTCCGGGCGGGAGTTCCATGATCTTGATGTTGCGGAAGTGAATCTCACGGCCTTCTGATTCCAGGCAGATGTACCCTTTCTTAACCGAAGCGTCACGAATCCCGTTGACGAACTTTCCGTTGATCGAAAGCTTGACGTTGCCGTCGACGGCAACCACGACATACTTGTTCCACTTACCCACACCTTGGCAGCGATGCTCGACCGACTTGCTGCGATTGCCACGCGGATTCTCTGGAGTGGCGGTCATCCCGCCAGCACCAAACAGCTCTCCGTGCACGTAGGCAATCGGCGGCAAGGAGCCGTCCTTGCGTTTGTTCTGGTTGACCCAGTCGAGTTCCAACATTTGCACCTCCAGCCCCATGGGCAATCGCGACCGAGGCTGTGGTTTCGCGTCGCACCACAGGAACACACCGGAGTTACCTCCGGCTTCCATATGTCGCCATTCGATTTGCAAAATGAAATTTTCGTACTGCCTTTCGGTTCGCATCACACCGATTGGTTGACCGCTACAAATTAAATTGCCTTCACGAACTGACCAGGTAGCGGGAGAAGTATTGACGTCAACGAAACCGGACAGATCCTTTCCGTTGAACAAATCTACAAACTCCAGTTCCTGGCCGGGACAGAATACGCATGGCCCCAAGAGCCAGGCCATCGCCATCGAGATTGAAAACAACTTTTGCGAACGCATGCCGGACTCCTGTGGATCGGATTGCCAGTACCGCTGAGCCCAAAGCAGCTCGAGCGATAGTCCCTGGACCTATGGGGCCCATGTTACATTCTCAGCCGACCGCCTGCTGACACTCGTGTTTTCGAATTACGGCTTTCGCGGTTAGAATCGTTCTGCCAACGGCCTATCAATTAAGCTTGGCCGCTTGGTATGATCAAAAGACAGTTGATTACCGGAATGGACGAATCCGGACCGTTCGACATGCAATTGAAGGCAAGAATCTGAAAACTCTAGAACGACGATTGGGCCTGGGAGCGGTGGTCGCAATCAGCATCAGTGCGATGCTGGGAAGCGGTATTTTTGTGCTGCCCGGGCTCGCAGCGGCGAAGACTGGCACGATGGTTTGGCTGGCGTATCTGGTTGCCGGATTAAGTGTTTTGCCGGCTGCACTCTCGAAATCGGAACTGGCCACGGCAATGCCCACCAGTGGTGGAACTTATATCTACCTGGAACGAACGTTTGGTCCGCTGGCCGGAACGATTTCCGGGCTGGGACTCTGGCTGTCGCTGCTGCTCAAAAGTGCTTTTGCGCTGTTCGGATTTGGGGCTTACCTCGCGGTGTTGGTCGATCTGCCGTTGATCCCGGTCGCTTTGACCTTGTTGGTCGCAATCACGATCCTCAACATCCTCGGTGTCAGCGTGATCAGCAAGCTACAGAAATTCATCATCGTCATTGTCTTATTAGCGTTGCTGGGGCTTTCGATCGTCGGCGCTAGTGATGTCAGCTTGGCGAACCTGAACAGTGGATTTTCTCACGGGCTGCACGGCTTCCTGGCGGCGACAGCCTTTGTTTATGTGTCCTACGCCGGTGTTACCAAAGTTGCCGCGATCGCCGAAGAAGTCAAAGATCCGGATCGCAATCTACCGCTGGGGATCTTGATCTCCTGGTTTCTGGTCATGTGTGTCTACGTGTTCGTCGTATTCGTGCTGGTGAACAATGTGCCGCTGGAGCAATTGACAAACTACGAAGGCAAGGGATACCCGGATTTACATCCGATCTACACCATGTCGGTGATTGTGGGAGGCAAGATCGCGGGCACCATCGCGGCGCTGTTGGCGGTCGTGACCATGGTTTCGATGGCCGTGGCTGGTTTGCTGGCCGCTTCGCGGTTTCCGTTTGCAATGAGTCGAGACCAACTGTTGCCCGAAAACCTGCAGCACATCAACTCGTATTTCAAGACGCCCGTCACGAGCATTTTGGCAACCGCGGTGGTCATGGCAGTCAGCATTCTGTTTTTGCCCGTCGAACAGATTGCCAAACTGGCCAGTGCATTCATGATCCTGGCTTTCATGCTGGTTTGCGGAACCGTGATTGTGTTGAGGGAGATCGCGGCGGAATGGTACAAACCCCGCTTTCGTTCGCCGTTTTATCCGTGGGTCCAAATCATTGGCGTGTTGAGCGGGATCGTCCTGCTGAGCGCGATGGGCTGGACCAGCCTGTTCGCGATTGCCTGCATCTGCTGCCTGGGCACGATCTGCTTTTTTGTATACGGCAAAAATCGCACGTCACGGCGCGGCGTGATCGGCAAGATGGGCCGACGTTCCGATCTGGTGAACGACCAATCGGCCAACGAAGTCAGCGAAAAAGAACAATCCGAGGCCGCACGTTCTCTTCACGAAGACTTGCCAACCGAAGCGGCCGTGGTCGTGCCGCTGTTTGGCTCTGAGCGATCACCGGAAACTCTCGTGGAAATGGGCGCCTCGCTGGCACACGGGCGTCGCCTGGAAGTGTTGCTTTTGTCCGGCGTTCCCGAACAGGTTTACCTCGCCGACGCGCTCGACGAAGATCCCCACTCGGCCTCACTCCGTCGGCGAATTCATGTGATGGCCGAAGTCGAAGGCGTGATGCTGGAGTACGACGAAACCGTCACCCGCGATGTTGTCCACACCATCCACGAGGTCGCCGGACGTCTCGATTGCGAGTGGGTCGTGATGGAAGCGGCACGTCGACGACGATTCGGACTGACTTTCCAGAACCCGCTGGGTTGGCTGCAAGACCATTTGCGCTGCAACCTGGCCGTGTTCAAGGATGCCGGAGTTCGCTACATCCGCGAGATCCTCGTTTTTGCCGAACCGGGTCCGCATGATTCACTAGTCGTTTCCACTGCCGACCACCTGGCCCAAGTCTATGACGCCGAACTGAATTTCATCTGTTACGTGGCGGACGACGAGGAACCGCATAGCCGACAGGCCAGGGCGGATTACATCGATCAACTCCGGGATCTGTGCGCCCGGCCAACCAAAACCGTCATGCTGCACGGGCAGGATCAACTTGAGAGCATCCAGGGAATCACCAGTGGATATGACCTGATGATCATGGGTGCGGCGCCCAACCGGACGTTTCGGGGTCGCATCTTTGGGACCGCGAAAGACCGATTGACGCGACACGCAGAATGCTCGGTGCTGTGGCTGAAGACTCCCTTCCTGCAAACCCACGAGCCTTTCGATATTCAACATTTGCCAGTGGAAAGGGAGTTCGATCTGCTCAGCTACGTTGACCAAAATTGCGTCAAACCCAAAGTCAACATTGCAAAAAAGGAAGCGTTGTTCCGCGAAGCCTCTGAATTACTGGCAGTCCACTACCCCAACATCAGCCCGATCGTAATTCACTCGGCACTTTGGGAACGGGAACAACTGCAAAATACATCCGTAGGACGCGGCTTGGCCATTCCCCACGCAACCCTGGCCCAAGCAGGAAACTCGGATTCTTCGATCGCCATCCTCACGACGGCCGAAGCAATTGATTACCACGCTCCGAACCAGGAAAAAGTCGACGTGCTGTTCTTTACGACCGGATCCCCGGAAAACCGACAGACACACCTGAAGATCCTGGCCGAACTTTCGAGACTCTGCATCCAGACGGATTTTCTCCAACAGGCCCGTAAAGCCGATACCAGCGAGCAGATTATTGCCGCGTTGGAGGCGTGTTTACTGCAATCCCATGGAGCCAAATAAGCGTTCCCGGCCCGTTACGAATCTTGACTCATTATCCCAATCTCAAACCTGAACTTGACTTTTATGGCCTACAAAATCCTCGACGTCGGGCAATGCGACGCCGACAACTACCGAATTTCAGAGGTCCTGACCGATCATTTTGATGTCGAAATGGCCCGCGCATGCTCTCACGAGCAAGCCATCGATTTGGCATCGCAGACTGCGTTTGATTTGATTCTGATCAATCGCCTGTATGATCGCGATGGCAGCGAAGGCCTGAAAACGCTCAAGGCCCTGAAGTCCAATGACCTGACGGCCAATATCCCGGTCATGCTGGTCTCCAATTTTCCAGATGCCCAGAACGCGGCGCTGGAAGCCGGTGCGGTTCCAGGTTTTGGCAAAGCCTCGCTCGCCAACCCGTCCACCATCGAATTGCTGTCCCAATATCTCAAAGACTCGGACTAATCGCCAGCTGTGTCGAAACCCGATGGCTCGACCAACATTGCCGGTTCAACTGTTCGTCTACCCGCGGGCAGGAGATCGTGCGAACTGGTCCGATCAGCCCGTCGCATTTACGCAGGGAACGGTCACTCCACGAAAGATGGTAAACGGGGCATTGTTCCTGTTGGCGCCGACCGATCCGGAACAACGAAAAACCTGGTTCGCGAAGCAAGATCGATTGCCTGCCGGAAATTACCTGGTCAGGATTTACGTGGACGCGCATGGTAAGCTGGCCAACGACCCAGCATTCATGCTGGGCGACGACGATCTGATGGGTCCGATCGAAATCAAGAACGCGCAATGGCAGCTTGGATTCCCGAAAGCGGAAACGGTTTCGGCGGGCGAGATGTCCAAGAAATCGCCCTAGCTGTCAATCAGCAAAAGCCACACCGGATTGTTGTTTGAAATATTCACTTAGTCTCCCGTCGGCCCTCAGGGACGTCCTCGGGCAGTTGACTGTAGCGTTTGCATTCGGCTTCGTCGTCGTACGGGCGTCGGTCCATAGATTGATCTGTCGCCCAACGGAAGGTTGATACGACACAGCTTCTCGCCGAAGCCAACAAGCGTCGCAATACAAAGTAGTTTACCAAAAACTAATCCATATTGCCAAAGAGGCGGTGTCCGCGGCGTGGCAAAACAAAACGCTCGAACATAGCAATCGAGCGTGGCAAGCCAAACAACGCTCCAAGGACGAAGCCGAAGGCCTAGCGTAAAAACCATGTTATCCGACAGCGCGAATGCGTGTTCAACTCAGCTTCTGCATGTGCGAACGAATCCACTCCGCCATTCGATCGACATCAGTCAAACCTTCAGCAAGCTGAATGATTGCATGGTATTTTTCCTCATTCGTTGCGATCAGAGTTTGGCTGTTTAGCAAAAGAAACGTCCTGCAGACAACGAGAGCAGTTCTTTTGTTGCCATCAAGGAAAACTTGATTACGAGCGATGGCGAACGCATATTGCGCCGCCAACGCCGCAAGATCAGGTTTTGGATTTCCGTAGGCAAGCAAGTTTGGAGGACTGGCAAGGGCGGACTCTAGTCCAGTGCGATCCCGTACACCATCCAGGCCTCCATGTTCTGCCAATTGTGCAGCATGAATTGCAAGAACAACGTCTAGCCTGACCCACTCCGGATCGATCACTTTGAGAGTGCCCTAAGTGCGTCACGATCTTCTTGCATCACCATTTTGGCAATTTCCATCTGCTTTTCGAATTCAGGATCGTAGGCAGTTAAGCGAAGACCATCGACGGTTTCTTGGACAAAGAGTTGATCGCCCTTAGAAACCCGCAAACGCGCAATCAATTCCTTTGGAAGAACGACGCCTAAAGAATTACCGACGTTTCGAATTTTGAGTTTGGTCATTGCGTTGCTCCTAGTGGTCACATGCGTAATAACATGTGTTGACACAATAGTATACACTGAGGATCGGCGGGTGAAGTTCAAAAATTCAGGTTTTCCGAATGATTTCTAAAGGGAAACCGCCAAAAATCCATGGAAAAAGCCGCAAAAGCAATTGGAAAGCAAGTCGGATAACGAAAACGAATTGCAATCTATCCGGCTCCGCGGGAGACGGATAGATTGTCCGTTGTGCTGAGCCGTCTTCGCTTGGAGTGCGTTTGCGGATTCAATCAGGCGAAGAATTGCTAGAAAGAAAGACTACCAACTCGGGGCACTGATTTTAATGTTTCGAGGCCCTGAATCGGCGGTTGGGTTCTGCCAGCTGTAACCGTTTTGACCGGAGGTTTGGGCTGGGAGAGACGGATACGCGCAGCCGGTACCGGCGGGATCAGAATTCCGTTGGTAGTTTTCAGGCCTGGAAAATCGCTTGATCGTCATTGCCTTGGATACCAGCGTGGGCGATGGGGACCGTTCATCGTTACCGACCAGCTGGGCCGCTGGGTGGCGCTGATGCAGGGCATCGGCTTTTGACATTGAGGACAGGCCGGTGAAGGTGGCTTGGTTTCAACTGCGGATGCTTCCTGTTCGGATTCGGCTGGTCCTTCTTGTTCAGCTTCCCCCATTTCTGACGGCCGAATATCCAGAAGCTGGCAACATCGTTGTAGGTAATCCGCTCGACACGTATTGTGGAAGCCGCCGTACCTGCGGACCTTCACGAAGCTCTTGGGCAGGATGTGCAACGACCAACGACGCGTGAACTCAACGACTGCCAGTTCTTCGGCAACTTGCGCTGGACGCTGGCCAGGCGGCGGCTTGTTCAAACTGCGAGCCCAGAAGCGAACCGTTTTCCCGTCGTGCGAGATCAACCGGCGATCAGAGATCGGGCCGCCCGTCATGTACCGCGCCAGATACTTGAGCACATTCTCTGGTTTTGAATTTTCGGTCGGCGGGCGCTCAATGAACACGTTCCAGCCTGCGGGAGCAACCGTCTTCAGCCAAGATTCCAGTGCCCCGGTCTGTTGCAAGTGAGACCACTTGCGGGCAAGCTTCAACTCGCCACGACGATGAAGTTGGATCAGGCCTTTGACGAACACTTTGCGAAACCGTTTGCCCAGCTCGAAGATGTCGGTCAGGTACGGCTGTTTTCGGCGGCGATGTTTTGGGTGGCGAGTTTTTATCCAGCGATTGCCGTCCAGTGAAAGGCCGCCGCCTGGCCGGGGTGCCGGAGAACGAACTGCGGCGCGTGGCGGCGGAGAATGGAGCCTACGCTTGGCCCACACATTGCAGCAGTTGTTCGACTTCCAGTTGCCCCAACACGGCAGGCAGCTTCTTGGGGCGTTTGCCGAAGGGGATCATTTTGATGTGCCAATCGCGGGGCACGGTAAAGCGATAGAGGAAACGTAGGCCACAAACGGCGATATTGAAGTTGCTCCAGCCAACTCTTTTCTCTTGGATTAGATACAGTTGGAACTCGCGAATCTCATCGGGACCTAACGCTTCGGCCGGTTTGCCAAAGTGGTTAAGAAACTGATCCACGTGCCAGGTGTACGAGTCGATCGTGCTGGAGGCCAGATTGCGAATCTGCATGTCTTGGGCCATCCGCCGCGTCGTCGGCGAAAGACGTTTGCGATAAGGTGTCATTGGGAAAACCAGAGTGGAAGTTGTGATTACAAACGACTGCCGTTCGTTTCAACTTCCAGCATGCTTCCGGATTTCAAAAGCGCAAGTCCCTACAATCCAAACAATCGTTAACAACGGACAAGCACAGCAACGCCAAAGAAAGGATGATCTGCCACTCGCGAAGCGGCTTAGTTCAACGGAAGGTTTTTACGACACCGCCCTTAACGAAGCGAGCGATGCCTGAACTACGAGAAATTGTACCAATGCCAGCCCGCGTCGCCAAACATGGAAGGTGTGCCGAAGGCCCATGCGTAAAAAACATGTTGTCGGACCGCCGCGTCACGAATCGGTGGGATCGAGAGATTCGGCATCCGCGATATCCTTGGGACGTCCACAGGCTCGTTTGTTGACGATCAAATCGTCGCGCCCGATAACATTCAGTTGAATGCCGTCCAGTTCGATGGAAAGTCGATTCTCCCACGCACGATCAAAACCGACACCTGAGATTGCAGTTAATATGTCAATTCGTGAGGGTTCAACACCGATTTGAAAGACCATTCCGGGATTTGCCAGGTCATCGACGGTAAGGTCGTGTAACGGTGCTCCAAAGTCAGCGAGAACACGATACACCTTCGGCGCAGTTTCGAGCATCCGGACGAACCCAAATATCAAGATCGCCAGTTGCACGAGGATGCCCATGTGCGGCAACGGCATAGGCACCGACGAGCAGAAAGTCAATTTTCGCGTCGGACAACGCGAGCAACATGTCTTTGAAGTCGGGGTTGAACAACGTTTGGTTCCTTGAATGCCCAAGCGGTTAGGGTCAGAGGCCAAACCATGAGCAGCCGCTCGGCAGGCGTTGCGTTGGGAACACCTGAGTCGAGCCCCTGCTGGTCGAGCGTCGTGAGTTTCACGATCGAGCGATCCATCGGTGGGAGAGAGGTCATGAATTTCCTTTTGACTGAGGTCCGACAACGGAAGGTTTTTACGACACCGCCCTGAACGAAGCGAACGATGTCTGAACTACGAGAGATTGTACCAAGGGCAGCCCGCGTTGACCAAACGATGGAAGGTGTGCCGAAGGCCTAGCGTAAAAACCATGTTGTGCGCCGATGCGATTGAAGTGCGGCAAATCAGGTCGATCCATCCGACGACGACAGACAGCGCGGCCGAGCGTGACAGAACCATGATAGAGCGCGCACAACAGCATCGAATGATGCGGCGATTCAGTGACAGATTCGCAGCAACGACGGCATACAGCAGACGTCACTGCACGGAAGCAGTACGCGAGCACCGCGAGCATCGTGCAAGTTCGCATGGCCGAGCATGCCAGATGTCGAGTCAACTAAGCAGTCGCCGTCATGGGTCGGCAGGACCGCCGATCGGCGTCATTGCCGATGGCGAATCACCGACGCAGATGCGCAGAGGATCAACGTCGAAGTCGTCAGGATGTGCATAGTCGGCAGAAGCGGATGAGTCACCAATCGGTCTAGCGTCGCACAACGGAAGGTTTTTACGACACCGCCCTAAACGAAGCGAACGATGCCTGAACTACGAGAAATTGTACCAAGGCCAGCCCGCGTTGCCAAAGAGGAAGGTGTGCCGAAGGCCTAGCGTAAAAACCATGTTGTGCGACCGCTGCAGCTGCGAGTTGACGGTCGCCGAATCGTCAGCGATCGGCCACGCAGTCGACGTCGCGAAGTCGATTCGCGAGTCGCACAGATGTCGAGCAGTTCGGCATCAGTCGCACGCATGTCGAGCAATCGCGATTGCGATCGTGGTCAACGCGAACGCGATCAAGTGTCAGGCGTGCGAATCAGTCGAGCAGTTCGCCGACGAGTCGGCGTCGCGAGTGCGCAGATCGCAACGCCAGTGTCGATCGAGTTGACCGTCGATGTGGCGCGAAGTCGCGTCGACAGCGAAGTCGAGTCGACCAGTGCGTCGAGACGCAATGTCGACGTGCATGCGAGTCACGACGAGTCGACGTCAGCGAGACGGTCAACGTCGAGTGATCGGCGATCGTCGATGAGTCGAGCATCGATGCATTCGATCTAGTGTCGCACAACGGAAGGTTTTTACGACACCGCCCTAAACGAAGCGAACGATGTCTGAACTACGAGAGATTGTACCAAGGCCAGCCCGCGTTGCCAAACAAGGAAGGTGTGCCGAAGGCCTAGCGTAAAAACCATGTTGTGCGGACGCGTGAAGCGCCGAGACGAGTCATCCATCCGCAGACGATCGCAAGTCGACGTGCAGCAATCGCGTCACGGCGAGTTGCGAGCAGACGTCGAGATACGCGTAGCGATCGACGCGTCAGATCAGCGCAGATGCAGCGGCAACGCATCGGGCGAGTCAATGGCGATCGCGAATCGCGGAGATCGTCGCCACAGCGATGTCGACGTTGCGATCAGCGAGCCGACAGTCGATGCGACCGATGCAGCGTTGCATCGCGCCGATCGCATGTGCGCCGCAGATCGAGACGCCGTCGAGTGCGAATGTCGACAGCGAGATCGACGGCATCAGCAGTCGATCGAGTCGCAGATCGCGAATTCGGCGTCAGGCATCGCGATTACGCTAGCGTCGCACAACGGAAGGTTTTTACGACACCGCCCTAAACGAAGCGAACGATGTCTGAACTACGAGAAATTGTACCAAGGCCAGCGCCGCGTTGCCAAAGAGCGAAGGTGTGCCCGAAGGGCCTCAGCGTAAAAACCATGTTATGTGACCGCTGCGTCAGGGATTCCGTGGTCAAACACGATCCAGTGCAATGCGTTAATGGCCTGCGTTGCGTGAATACCCCAGTGTGACCGGAATGGTGTGGCAGACCATTCCCAGATGATGTCGTTTACTGGTCAGTGTCGCCGTTGTTAAACGCCAACAGCGGGCATAATGTCGCGATGAATGTCAGCACAGTCGTCGCGAGGGAACCGCAAACAAGATCGGCAGAACCATCGCGGGGATAGATCGGATCGTAGTTGAGCCAATAATAGTCACGTTCGCCGAAAGCGTTGCCAACGTTTTGGAAGACGGCTTGCCATTCGTCGTCCGTTGAACGATGGAAATGCAGTTCGGGCAACATCTGCGACACTGGGCATCATGAGTGCGGCGGAGTAGAGTTGCGTAAGCAATTCGAGCAAAGTCGCGCAAAACCATGGGCGTCGTCTACGGGATGGTGACGAGTTCGACGTAACGATCTGCGATGCGTGCAAAATCGGTTGCGAGCTGGAGATGTTCGGGCATGAAGCTCGTTCGACTGCGGCACATAACGGAAGGTTTTTACGACACCGCCCTAAACGAAGCGAACGATGCCTGAACTACCGGAAATTGTACCAAGCCCAGCCCGCGTCGCCAAACATGGAAGGTGTGCCGTAGGCCTAGCGTA
>CAVQPH010000005.1:0-42435 GCA_963714685.1 Pirellulaceae bacterium
GCCCCTCTCCCCAAAAATTCGGAGAGAGTTGGATTAAGTGGCGAAGCGATTTCGTCCGAATTTCCGGGGAGAGGGGAGCAGGATTTTGCGACGCAAAACTCGAAACTATTCTGCCGGCGATCCATGACGAACATCGTTCGTCGATGATGGAAGTCTTTCTGCCGAACCGTGGACGATGGTCGCTGAACCCTGAACCCTGAACCCTGAACCCTGAACCCTGAACCCTGAACCCTGAACCCTGAACCCGTGAACCCTGAACCTCTGAAAACTGAAAACTGAAAACTGAAACTATTTGTACTTCTGCTCGTATTTCTGATACAAACGCAGATGACGATTCGTCAGATCGACTTTGCGGCCTTCGATAAACGCCGCTTCGACGTTGGTTGTGGTTTCCAGTGGATTTCCGTCGGTGATGATCAAAGAAGCGTCTTTGCCGACTTCCAGCGATCCGATCCGGTCGGCGACGCCGAGAATCTGGGCCGGGTAAAGCGTGATGGCTTTGATTGCCTCGTCGGCGGGCAAACCGAACCCAACTGCGGTGGCCGCGTGATACGGCAGGATCCGGGTGTTCCACGTCTCACTGCGGTCGGTTCCCGAGATGCAGAATTTGACGCCAGCTTTTCTCAATCGTTCGGGCAATGTGTAAGCCGCATCGTATTGATCGTCACGCCGTTGCGGCAATCGATAGACGGCTGAAAGAATCACCGGAACGTTGTGTTGTTTCAACAGCTCCGCACATTTGTCGGCGTCGTAGCCCCCGAGGATTATGATCTTCAGGTCTTGCTCGGCAGCAAAGGCGACGGCTGATTGGATATCGGCCGCGCGATCCGCAGTAACCATCAGCGGCAGTTTTCCATCGACCACATCGATCATGGCTTCCAGGCGAGCATCGTAGTTCTGCGCTGGATCCTTGGCTTGGACGGCGTCGCGATATTGTCGAGCCTGATCGAACAAATCGCGAATTTTGTGCAGCAATTCCGCTTGCTCCTGCTCGGCTTTCTTGATTTCTTCTTCCGACATCCGGGCTCGCCGACGTGCGGAAAGGTATTGCGAAGGCCAGTTAACCTGCAGGCTGGCTTCGTCTTTGACCGACATGTCTTCATAAGTCCAACCGTCCAACTGCAAGACCGCAGATTTGCCCGAGATCAGGCCGCCAGTCGGGGCAGTCAAAGCGAACAGGACTCCGTTGGCGCGCGTGACGGGGATCACCACATTGTCCGGGTAAACGGAAACCAGAGCTTTCACGTTCGGGTTGATCGATCCAGATTCGCGAAAATCATTGGTGGCCCGGACCGCGGAGATTTCCGTCAGCCCCATGTTCGAGTGCGATTCGAACAGGCCCGGGTAGATGTGTTTTCCGGAGACGTCGATGACCTGGGTTTGATTCGGAGGCTTGATCTTGCGTTCGATCGCCGTGATTTTTCCATTTTCAAACAACAAATCTCCGGCTTCGATGGTTTCGCCAGAGACGGTATGGATCGTGGCTCCCGAAAGCAAAATGGGCTGGGTTTGATTCGAGCCCGGGATCGCTTGGGCAGACACACTGGACACGGCACCCGCGAGTACCAGCAAAACCGCGGGAATGACAAAACAGGATGGGTCGCGAGATTGGATCATGGTGTTTGGTTGGAAATTTGAGTTGGGATTGGATGGCGGATTCGATCTAGACTACAAACGCTCCTCGATTGGGCATTCAATGCCGGGAGCCGTCGCCGCCGTGATCATGTTCGTCATGGCCATCGTGGTCGTGATCATGTCCGTGACAGAACTCGTCGTATCGCGGCCAGAGTTTTGCCGGATCGGTATTGTCTTTGCTGGTTTTCTGCATCTCTTCGCCGGACGATAGAATTTTTTGAATCAATGCCAATCGCATGCTCCGCATCTGGGCATAGATTTTGGCGTCGTCGGTTCGGTCGAAATATTTTCGTCCGTCGACCCAGGTTTGCTGGACGACAGACAGATTCGAAAGCGGGTGGCCGCTCCATAACACCAGGTCGGCGTCTTTGCCGGATTCGATCGAACCGACTCGCGATTCGATTCGCAACTGCCGTGCCGGGTTGAGCGTCACAAATTTGAGCGCTTCGACTTCCGGGACACCGCCGTAACGAACGGCTTTGGCGGCTTCGTGATTCAAATGCCGTCCCAATTCGGCGTCGTCGGAGTTGTACGACACGACGACACCGGCCCGGTGCATTAACGCGCCGGCATAGGGAATCGCGTCCTTGACTTCGTATTTGTAAGCCCACCAGTCGGCAAAGGCACTGCCCATCGCACCGTGTTTCGCCATTTCGTCGGCGACTTTGTAGCCCTCGAGAATATGTTGGAAGCTGCCGATGGTGACGTTGTGCTGGTCCAGCGTGCGGATCAGCGCCAGGATTTCGTCTTGACGGTAGCTGTGGCAATGAACCCAGCGGGTGCCTTCGAGGATCTCGGCGATCGCTTCCAGTTCCAGGTCTTTGCGAGGCGGCAGGCCGGTTCGAGTCTGTTCCCAATGACGTTGTCGCCGACGGTAATCCTTGGCCGCCCGAAATGCGTCGTCGATGATTTGTTCAACTCCCATCCGTGTTTGTGGGTAGCGATCGGTCGGGTTGGACCAGTTGCTTTGTTTGACGTTTTCGCCGAGCGCAAATTTGATGCCCTCGGGTGCATCGGCAAACTTCATCGCCTGCTCCGTCGCACCCCAACGGAGTTTGATCACCTGGTTTTGACCGCCGATCGGATTGGCGGAGCCGTGCAAAATATTGGCCGCGGTCACGCCGCCGGCCAGTTGCCGGTAAATCGTGATGTCGTCGCAGTCGATCATATCGCCGATGCGGACTTCGGCCGTGATCGCTTGTCCGCTTTCATTGACGCCGCTGTCGGTCGCCATATGGGAATGGCAATCGATAATTCCGGGGGTCAAATGGGCTCCCTGTCCGTCGATGATCGTTTCGGCCTCAGGGAGCTCTTGATCGGCAGTGAAAACCGACTGAATCGTCCCGTTGCCAAACAGCACCGCGCCATTTTCGATCTTGCCCGATTCGTCCAGACTCCAAACCGTAACGTTTTTGATCAACACGGATTTTGGTTGCGTGGGTGCTTCGAGTCGACCGTAGGCGCCGAGTGGATAATTCACTGGGAACGAGGCAGCCAGGGATTTCGGTTCGGCATCTTTGGAGGGAGCATCCACTGCTGCGATTTCCGTTTGGTTTTCTTCTGAATCGGAGTTTGCAGCGGCCGTCTCCCGTATATCCGTTGTGGCCAACGTGGCCGAGACAGGAATGGTTTTACCGTTGGGCAAAGTAATCTGTCCGGTTGCCGTCGCGGTAGGAGAGATGATCAGAGAAAATAAGCTGATGCCGTCGTGTCCCAATGCATCACTGCGAAAGGCACCGGTCAACCTGGTTCCGGTCAACGAAATTGGTTTGACGCTGATTTCGGAGGTTTTCTCGTCGGTTTTCGGATCTTTCTGATCGGTTGACTGGCCGATTTGCGCAGCGGGCAAAATTTTCGCGGACAGACGCCCTTCGCGTTCCTCGACCACCAAGTTTTGACCGGTCAGTCCTTTACCAACCAGTTTCCAGGTACCGGCGACGTCACGGAGGGGTTCGGGTTCTTTTTCGAAGCGAACTCCATCAATCCAGGTCGCGACGATCCTGGTTTCCGATTCGAAAAGATCGCCGTCGGTGATTGTCAGGTTGGCAAGTTTGTTTTTCTCAAGCGTTCCGACCAAGTGGTCCACCCCGTAGAGTTTCGCCGGGTTGATCGTCATCGCCGCCAATGCAGTTTCGGATGACAACCCGCGATCGACGGCGCTACGGACGTTCTTCAGAAACTCATCCTTCTTCTTCAATCCCATGGTCGTGAACGCCAGCTGGACGTTGTGTTGCGCCAGCCGCCCAGGATTCTCCGGAGCGTGATCCCAATGCATCATGGTTTCGAGTGTGACGTCGTCGGCCATTTCGGCAGCGGAGACGTCGGGTGGGTTGGGGAAGTTGACTGGCAGAATGATCGGACGACCAAGCGCGGCGATTTCATCGAGCCGCCGGTACTCGTTGCCGCTGCCCAGGATGGCCAGTCGGAGCCCGAACTCGCGGGCGAAGCGATCGGAGCGCAACGCGAATAACTCGTTGGATGTTTCAATGATGGCCCATTGTTGACCACTCGCGAGCGGTCGGAGCGCCTCCAACGCCGCATTGGATTCGGGGCGTTCCGCGGTTGGATCTGCCGCGGAGACATTCCAGGCGGCTGCATACCATTGTGCGTCATAGAGGGCTTGGCGAGCCAACGCGTATGCGCCCATGGGAGAATTCGGATAGCCTCCTCCGCGACCGCCACGTTCAACGGTCAGCCGAAAATGCTGTGCGATATCCGCCGCGAGGATCGCGTGTTCCTGTTGATGGCCACCCAGCAATAGCAGGCTGCTCTGGCCCTGAATGACACCTGATTCAGGGGCCACTAAGGCAGCGGTGAATCCGGCCTCACGTAGTTCTTTTCGGTTTAGATCATCCAGGTGGAATTCGTCAGCGACACGTAACTGCGGACGGACATGGTCGTTCCAGTACCCGGTTCCCTTTTTTTCGGTTTCCAATTCAAACTCATGAGCATGATAGGCGTCGATCAGCCCGGGATAGCAGTGGTGGCCGGTCGCATCGATGACCCTGGTTCCGGCCGGAATCGGGATCTCCGAACCAATGGATGTGATCTTGGTCCCGTCGATCAAAATCGTCTCAATGGCCGGTTGCGAATTCGCATCCCGGTGCACGGTGGCTCCCACGATCGCGACGCGTTTGGGCGGATTGGCACGAAGGCCCTCCTGCTGGGCGGTTGAACGTTGGCGATCGAGCCCGTGTTCGGATGTGTTGTGCTCGTGGTCATCTTGGCTGGCGGCAACTTGTGAAAGCGGAGCCAACACCAGCAAACCGATCAGGTAACAGCAGAAAATCAGCGGAATACGTTGACAGAATTGGCGACACAAACGCATCAGGGTGAGCCTCAAGTGATGAACAGGTGCGGTGCAACAACTATAGCACGGTTTCTCCGTCGTTCGGCAGGCAAGGTCGTAGTTTCCGAATGAGTGGCCGAATCGTCAGGATGGCCAGAAACAAAGCCGTTTTTTAATCAAACCATTCGTCTTCCGGATCAAACGCCGGGATCGCCACGTTGATGATCTTGAGATTCCCGATCGCTTTGTGCCGACATCCCGGCTTGATTAAAATCGACATTCCCGGTTGAACGTGATGGATTTCTCCGTCGAGTTCCATTTGCCCAACGCCGTCGAGCACAAAATAAATTTCGGTCATGGTTTTGTGATAGTGAGTTTTTGCATCCGTTCGGATTTCGACCACGTGCAAAGAAGCCGTTTGATCGGGATCATCGGTGAACGCACGGCGGGTGGTGCCACAGGGACAGTCAATCGACGGTATCCCATCGAGGTTGGCGATTTGAAAGCGTCGATCTGTCACGTTGTTTTCCTGTCGACGAATTGATGAAACGATCGCAATCAATTCCGGCCGAACGCTGTCAAGCGAAATCGCTTCAACTGGCCAGTCCCGCAACGCTGTCGCCTGACGTTGCCGACCGGTTTGCGTTGCTCCGATTCAACCACGAAATTGTATCCTTCGCGTGCCTGCGCAAGTTGAATCCTAGTCCGTTTTCGATCGAATCGCAAATCAAGGTCGAATGTAAATCCTTTGCTGTTGAACCTTGATTTGACAACTGGTTGAATTTTCCTGTTACGTTTGCCATCCTGTCTCGGCGGCGGATGATCTTGCAAATCAAGCGAGGCGCTACCCGAATACAATCTGACCGAGGAAGGATCGGAACAAAATACCTGAGCAAAATCCCTACGCGCCACCAGCTCTCGGACCAGTTGTTGAGGACCCGGGTATTGAACTTCACCCGCAGGATCGCAAGAAAGCGGAGGTGATCATTCAGGATGCAGGTCAATTTTGGCTGGCCATCATTCTCTGTGCTTTCTGTGCAGGTTGTGGAGCATTCATTGTTCCGATTTGGTATGCCGTTCGTCTATTGCAGTGGAGCGGACTTGCCAGAAAATACCCTGCGTTGATTGACCCGACCGCGCCACCTGAGTCGATCCAGGCGAAATTCAGGTCGTCGCAATGGAAACTGATTGTTGGCTTGGTCTTTGGAATTTTCGTGTTATTCGCGTCAATGTGTTTTGTCCTGCTGGGGTTTACTTTTTAGGGCCCGCGAAGCGATTTGATCGACCTGGCTGAGCCAGCGTTAACGCCGGTCATCTCGCCTACTGCTGACGCGCACATTTGATTTGAGTCCCGGGGTGCAATTTCGACTGAGTTCGATTGCAACGCTTGATGCTGGAACGAAATTGGAATCAGGCGGCTGTGAATTGCTAGAACATCTGAAATTTCCCAATCGGCTCGAACGCATTTTCGTAATGTACAATTTCCGGCTCCTGCTCTCGTTCGGGCCAAGTGATTGCGATCACGTCAAATCGGGCGCGGCAGTCGGTCAGACGATGCCATTTCAAGTACCCGTAAGCCGTTTTGGTCAGGTGTTGTTGCTTGGTTCGGTCGACGGCTTCTTCCGGCGTCCCGGCGTGGTCGCTGGTCCGCGTTTTGACTTCAATAAACACAATCGTTTCACCGTCGATGGCAATCAAATCGATTTCCCCGAATTTGTCTTGAAATCCCCGGGTGATGATCACCATGCCTTGTCGCAACAAGAATCGCTCAGCTGCCAATTCGCCGCGCTGCCCCAGTGATTTTGGCGGGGAGAGATAATCGTAAACTTGAACCAATGGCCGGGATAAGGTGACGCGGTGGAAAAGTCTGCCAAGTGAACGGGAGAGAGGTTTTACCATCAGAAAAGACTCCGGTCGGCGCGAATTGAATCCGGCGAATGAACGTCGGTGCCGAGCCGCAATTTAACGTTTGGGGTTGGGACGCTGCAACCGTTCGGTGGACAAAAACCCGAAGTCTCGTAGCTGGGTTGGGGTCGCTGGAGGACCTATCTCACCGTTGGTGAACCGGCGGATCGTTCAATCGAGGCTGGTTCGCTTTACCGAACCAGGGTCAGGAATGCTCGAATGGAATCAAGGGCATCAGATTGTTTGATTGAGCCGCGGCGCGAAGTTGATGGGCTGCTGTCGCCGCTCCGCGGCTGGGTGTTCGTCGATGATGCATACCCACAGCTATTGCGGTGGGCTTTATGCTGTCGCCGCTCCGCGGCTGATCGTGGGCGGTGGATGGTCACTCTCGGCGGCAGACATCGCGATGGAATTGCGGCGGCATCAAACGCCGTGCGCGAGGGTGCGGAGCCCACTACCGATCCGGATCGATTCGCGGAGCGGTGACACCAAGCTCGGCACGCCTTCCATCAAAAAAAAGCTGAACTCTTGCGAGTCCAGCTTCCATTTATTTACACGAATCCAGGTTAGCGCGAACGATTAGGAACCGCCGCCCGATTCTTCGCCGTCGCCGGATTTTTCGCCGTCGCCGGATTTCGCATCCGAACCCTCTTTGGATTCTGAACTCCGTTCCGATTCGTTGGCTTCCGATTCGCCTCCCTTGCCTGCATCCGTTCCAGATTTCGTCGTTGGGTTGGCTTCGCCGGAGCTCGTGGTTTCGCCTTTGGGATCGGTTTCGTTCGCCGAATCGGTGCCAAAATCACCTCCACCGCCGGTTGTTTCTCCCAGTCCCGGGAAGCTGATGTCGGGTCGATCTGGAACCATCGGACCGGGAGCTTCTCCCCCCATGATTTCTTCCCACTTGGTGAATTTATCAAACAGCGCGACGTATGCGGTATCAGAAACGCGTTCCAGTCCCCGTGCGGCAGCCTCTGCGAACGCGGAATCCGGAGCGGCGTCGATCAGTTCCTGGTAGAGTTTTTTGGCTGTTTCGAATTCCCCCAGGCTTTCGTTTGCATAGGCCAGCGAGAACGTCGAACGCCGTTGCAGCAACGTTGTTTTCGCCGAGGCCGGGGCGTCGACGACTTGTTGCAGCCCCTCACGGGCTTTTTCGATCAGCTTCAAACCGCCATCGCGGTCGTAGCTGAGTTGTTGCAAGCCAGTTCGAAGATCGTAGTCACCGGCGAACTGCAGCGCCCACAATCCGGCCTTGCTGTCTGGAAAGTCCTCGGCAACCTGTTTCAGACTATCGGTGTTGCCGTTAATGCCAACTTCCGTGATGGACGTATTCAGTTGGCGCCATTCGAGTTCTTTGCGGTCGTATCCGGCTTTAATGAAATACGTGATCACAATAAACGCGAGAAACAGCAACGCGATTGCGAGGGCGATCATCGACCCATAGGGCCTGAGCTGCTCGACTAATTTTTCCGCGGTCGTCAATTCGTGTTCTTCGACAACGGGCAACGGCGCCTTGCGCGGTTTTTTACTCATCGCTTGACTCATGGCAACGATCAATCCTTCGATCTACGTCGGTAAGGGAATTTCTGGGCATCCAAACGACCCAGTATAGGTTTCGTCGGAATAAACGGTCAATAGCGACCCCCTCATCGAAATGTTGGGGCTCGGATAGGATGGAGGGTCCGTTCCAACTCAGGCAACCATCGGCGGGCTTCTGGCGGACAGGTCGTTTTTTATCGCCATTTTACCGGTGATGGGAGCCGATTCGGAAGTTGCCGACGGCTGTGCGGTTTGTCGTTTGGGCGGATTCGGATGGTCGATTCAGGCGGCCAGCGGGCATTTGTTATTTACATGGACGTAGTCTTCAACCATCAATCATCCCATGAGTGGCCTCAATCCACCCCAAGCTGACGCCGTCAATACGCCCAGTGGCCCATTGCTGGTTCTGGCCGGCGCGGGTACCGGCAAAACTCGCGTGATCACATTTCGGATCGCGAAACTGATCCGCTCTGGCGTCCCCGGTGACCGAATTCTGGGGATGACGTTTACCAACAAGGCCGCCAATGAGATGAAAGAGCGGTTGGGCAAGATGCTGGGGGTCGCCCTGGACAATCGCAATCGTTCGAAACGAAAAAAAAATAAACCAAATCAACCGGAGCCCAAAGTTCCCACGATTGCGACTTTCCATTCGTTGTGTGTCCGAGTCCTGCGTCGGCATATTGAGGCCCTAGGCTACCCGCAGCAATTTGCGATCTACAACCGAGGCGATCAGGAAAGCCTGGCTCGATCCGTGTTGCGCGAATTAAGCGTCGCCGACAAACTGTTGTCGCCCAGCCAGTTGTTGTTCTGGATCAGTAATTGGAAGTGCAAATCCTGCTCGCCGTCCAAGGCGGTTCTGTTGAGCGAATCGGACGCCCAGCATCTGGCGGCGATCGGCTACCAGCGGTACCAACGCAGCCTGAAGCTGTCCGGCGCCGTTGATTTTGACGATCTGTTGCTGTTGACCGAGCAATTGTTTAAGGAGCACGAGTCGATCCGGGCGCTTGAGGCGGCACGCTTCGACCATTTGCTGGTCGATGAATACCAGGATACCAATCAGTCCCAATACCGAATCGTCAAAGCCCTGGCTGGCGAACATCGCAATCTTTGCGTCGTGGGTGACGATGATCAATCGATCTACGGGTGGCGGGGCGCGGAGGTCGAACACATTCTTTCGTTTCGTAACGACTGGCCGGATGCCAAGGTCATTCGCCTGGAAGATAATTATCGCTCGACCGCGGCGATCATTGAAATGGCCAACACGCTGATCAAATTTAACTCGTTGCGGCATGACAAAATCCTGCGGGCGGCCCGTCCGGGTGGTGATCGACCGACGATTCGGCAATACGAAAACGAGGCCGTCGAGGCCCAGGAAACCGTCCATGACATTCGCAGACGATTGGAAGGCTTGAACCGTCAACCCCGTGATTTCGCCATTCTGTTTCGAACCAACGAACAGCCTCGGCCGTTTGAAACGGAATTGCGAAAGGCCAAGTTACCCTATATCCTCGTGGGCGGGATGTCGTTTTTCGATCGCAAAGAAGTCAAGGACATCCTGGCCTATCTGCGGTTGGTTGACGACCATCCCGATGAAGTCTCGTTGTTGAGAATCATGAACACGCCGCCGCGCGGGATCGGAAAAAAATCTATCGAGCAGATGCTGAATCACGCGATCAAGGAGAAAGTACCGCTGTGGAAACTGGTGACGGGCGAAGTGTCGCGTCCGCACTTGACCACGACCACGCTCCGCGGACTCGACGCGCTCAAGCGATTGAGTTACGACGCGAAAGCGATTGCCCAGACAAAATCGCTGGTCGATCTTGCACGTTATGTGATCAGTTCGATCAACTACCGCAATGAAATTGACAGGATTTACCAGGAGCCGGACGAGCGGGAATCACGTTGGGCGGTGGTCGAGCAGATCGTCAATGCGCTTGGCGAATACGAACAGTCAACGCGAAAACCGACGCTTGCGGATTTTCTCGACAAGTTGTTACTGGGTGAACAGGAGGCCGAAGATGAAAAGGAAAAACAGCTGAAGAAAAATGCGATCGTTCTGATGACCATGCACGCGGCCAAGGGGCTGGAGTTTCCCGAGGTATACATTGTCGGGCTGGAGGAAGGCATTTTGCCGCACCATCGCTCGCTGGAAGACGACGAAGCCGGCGTCGATGAGGAACGCCGATTGTGCTACGTGGGTGTGACGCGGGCGGAAGAAAAATTGACGCTGTCGATGTCATTGACGCGAATGAAGTGGGGCAAAGCCCGCGATACGATTCCCAGTCGGTTTCTGTATGAAATGACTGGTCAAGCCGATCACCCGAACTACCGGAGGCCTCGCGGGACGTAGGCCAAACAAAAAACGGGCGGCCGAGTTTGAATTCTCTGCCGCCCGTGTGAGTGACTGTTGGAATCAGCTGAGCTTGTTTAATCGCAACACAACAAAATTCGGTTGCGTGCGGGAACGCCAAGCGGATTCGACGCGCAGGTTTGGGCCATGTATCCGGCCCTCTGTGGGCTTATTCGTCGTCGTCTGGGGCTCGCAATTCAAAGATCAGGAAATGCAGTCCCGTGTCATCGGACGTCATGAAACCGCCCTGCGGCTGGAAATACTTTTCCAGTTCTTCGAATTCAGGCAACGGATTTTCGTCCAATACGTTTTTGATTCCCCCCACGTACTTGTTTTCTTCGGCCTGTTTGGCGAGGAATTCACGGGAGTCCGGGCTTTTCGCCATCTCGAACATCCAACGGATGGATTCGACAGGCCGGGCGTACATCATCGCCGACGGCATGTCCGAACCCAACAATCGGGTCATCCGCTGCGAAATTATTTGGTACTCTTCGCTGGCGGCGAGTGATTCGGAATCACCCTGATCGACCTCAATGGCACGCCGGACAAATTCGCGACTCTGGGGCGAGATAACCAGGTGGTTCCCGATCAAGGCGAACGACGGTTTGGGGACATTGATTTCCACCGGAGCGATGTCACCACGGCCTTGTTCGAGCCGACGCTCGCGACGTTGATTCCACTGTTCCTCAAGTCGTTCTTCGGAGGGACCGAAGATGCGAATTCCTTTGTACTCCGTTTCATCAACGCGATCCGGTTCGTCTTCCGCCTGGTCACGATTGATCCGCTCGATGACTTTTTCCATCGTCGCTTCAAACGCGGCCGGGTCTTTCACCTCCAGGGCAATCACGTTGACCTGGCTGTTGATCCGGGCAGGCGGTTCCATCCACTGCACGTAGGTCACCCTGCCGGTCAAGCCACCGAGGATCTCTTCGCGGACATCAAACCCCAATTCCTGGTTGAGATTGTTTTCAAAAAACTCATCGACAACGCCTTCGCCCTGGAACGTCTCGATCATGGTGGTCAGTTCGGCCAGCATTTGGTCGACATCCCAACTGGTCGTCAAATAGTTGACAACATTTTGGGGCAAAAATGGTTCGGGTTGGTAATCGGTTGGCTTGAAGGCCAGCATTTCGAAAATGCCTTTCCTGGGTTCGGCCAACAGGATGTGGGCGTGGGCCACGGAAGCGAATTCTTCTTCGCTGTACAGGGCACTGCCGCCGACAGCCAGCAGGCCATCCAAACCGAGGACGGGTAGGAAAGCCAATCCGGCCTGAACCGGGGCATTGCCGCGATTGAAACTTTTGACCATCGTGATGGGATCGACGAAGAACCGGGCTTCAGGGCGGATGTCGTTGTTGCCGCGGCAGCGGTTCATGATCGTGACAAATTTTCGGTTGGTGGAGAGTGGGCGGACTTTCTCGACCTCGCGCCCCATCCAGCGATCAATCAGGTCGTTCAGTTCGTCTTCCGACGTGCAGCCGACCATCAAACCGTCTTTGCGAAAAAACTTTACGACTCGGTCTTCGGCCTTGAATGACTCAATTTCAAACCCGTCGTCACTGATCTCGGTTTCAATCTCCTCACCGGCTTGTTCGCGAATCAAATTGCGACCACGATCGAGAACCCGGTCGACCGCTTCCGACTCAGGGTCGGTCTCGACAATCAACAGGAATTCGGGGTCTTTGCGACGGGGGGCGATAATCGCAAACGTTAATTCGCCCGCGGGGAAAGCCTGGAGGTCTTCGAGGGAAACGCCAATTTGTTCCTCGTAATCGCCGTAAGCCGCCTTGGCTTCTCCCCACATGCCCTCGATGAGTGGGGCGATAGACTCATTTTGAGCCAGTTTGCCAATCGAGCTTTCCTGAATTTTCGTCACCATCTCTCGAATGTTGTCGATTTGGAAAAACACTACCGTGGTTTCGGGTAACAAATCCTGTGTCAGCGGACGTTCAATTTGTTCCTCGTCCTGGCAGAAAGCGGCGGAAGGACGGCTGGAAACGGCCACCAACACCAGCAGCAACGCGGCAATCAAGGGAAATCGACGGGGGAGTAAGAGAGACATTTTGGGTTGATATCCTAAGTTTTTTTCGCAAATAATTTTGACGGTCAGCGTGGAGACGAACCGATTCGGACCGGTTGTATGCACCGAGTATAACCCTCCAGCAAACGGTTTTGTTTCGCGGCAAAGCCAGAATTAGGATAATTCCGGGGAGTCAAAGCCTGTCTTTTGCGCGGGATATACTTCGTCAAGCTGGCCTGACTTTTTCGGCGATTCCGATTACCTGTCGGCTCCCCGGTCTCAATCCGGTTTCGGAACCAGCTTGCTTGTAATTGGTTAGAATATCTTCCGATGGAATAGAAAGGTAACTGGCAGCTGGCAATCCGAGTGACTGTCTTTCAATCCGAGGAACTGTCTTTCAGGCGGAGCGATTCGAGGCCAATGGCGATTCCATCACGACGCCTTTGTTGAGGGCGTTTGGCGGGGGCAACGGGTTGCGGACAAAATCGTGTCACGGCGAATCGTTGAGATGAGAATTCGGGAATTGAAGAATTCGGGAATTGAAGAATTCGGGAATTGAAGAATGCGGCTGAGCTGAATCCAATCAGGCCGACCGCAGTTGACCCAATCGTAAAGGTGTTGAGATGAAAAAGTTTGTATTGGCTCGATCCGTTTTCTTGGCATTTCCAGCCCTGTTGGTGTCGTTGGCGACGACTGCTGTGGATGGCCAGGATTTAGGAGGCGGGGACGTCGGAACTCCGGTGGTCCAACCCCAACCAACCGTCCCAACGAATCAGGGAACGACCTCGAACGTCACCACCGGAGGTGAAGCTCCCGACATCAGTATCGGGGATCAGGTAACCATTGATCTGTCCGAAAACACGAGAAATCAGGGGTTTGTCGGTGCGTTGGCACCTAACATTGTTGACCGGGGATTTGTCGGCGCGGCTTCCGATTTGACCGGCCCTGCATTGGCCGAGGGGGCGTCCTTTGGTGGCGGGGTGAATGGGACCGGCGGAGCTGGTGGTGGTCGAGCAACCGCCGCAGCAGGTGGGCGAGGAGGTCAGCAGGCAGGGTTTGGCGCCGCATTGAACTCGGGAGTGACCGTCACCCGGCGGAGCCTGAGAAGTCGGGTTCGACCGGTTTTCACTGCGCCGGCGCTCCCGGCGGCCGAAGTTTCCAGTCGTTTTAGCAACACGTTCTATCGGTTGCCTAAGGCCCTCGATTTTTCGGGACAATTCAACGTCTCCGTGGAAAACCGGACGGCGATCATCACCGGTTCCGTGGCGACCGAAGCAGATGCCGATTCGCTGGTCCGTCAGCTGAGGTTGCAGCCGGGGATTTACCAGATTGATAATCAATTGAAGATTGGGCAATAGGTTATCGTTGTTCCGTTTGACGTTTTCCGTTTTACCGTGCAACGTTTCTCACCAGTCCTGGTGCAATGTCCAAATCGAGTGACTCGAACAGACCGGCTTTGAATCGTTCCACGGCGATCGCTCCCATGACGGCATTGTCGGTGCAGTATTCCAGTGGCGCGACATGCAGGGCAATCTTTCGCTCATCGCAAGCTGACTGAAGTTGTTGCCGAAACAGCCGATTGGCGGCGACTCCTCCTCCGACGCAGAGATTCTGAAGGCCTTGCTGCTCAATCGCCTGAATGGATTTGGCGACCAGGCAATCGACAACCGCTTGTTGAAAACTGGCTGCCAGATCGGCGACCTGTTGATCGGACAGCTTTACCGTTCTCACGTCGATGTTTCCAGGTCCTGTAATCGCGTACCGGACGGCTGTTTTCAAACCGCTGAAACTGAAATCCAGGCGGTCTTCCTTGATAAAGCTGCGGGGAAAGCGATGGGCTGTCGGGTCACCCGATTCCGCGATCTCGGAAATGGCTGGACCTCCGGGGTAAGGCAGCCCCAGCATGCTGGCGACTTTGTCAAACGCCTCTCCGGCCGCATCGTCGATGGTACCCCCGAGGTATTCAGCGGTTAACGCGTCTGCGTATCTATAAAGATGGGTGTGTCCACCACTGACAATAAAACCAACGCACGGAAACACCGGAACAGTTGACTTGAGTTGGCAGGCAAACACGTGGGCGTGCAGATGGTTGATCGCAATCAGCGGCTTTCCCAGCGTCAAGCAGAGTGTTTTGGCGGCGACAAGGCCAACCAGCAAGGAACCGGAAAGTCCGGGTGTATTGGCGACGGCGATCGCGTCCAAGTCGGTCAATTGAAGGCCGGAAGTAGTGACTGTTTGGTCGATGACCGGCAAAATGCGTTCAACATGGGCTCGGGCGGCGATTTCCGGAACCACCCCCTGATACTGCTCATGAAGCTCGTCCTGCGAAGCCACGACGCTGCCCCAAATGGTCAAATCCTGGTCCACAATGGCGGCGGCCGTTTCATCACACGTGGTTTCGATGCAAAGAATTTTCATTGATTTTGGCTTAATCTCTTCCCAATAAGAAAAGGCGAAACATTTTGCAGAACCGCGAGTTTAATGTATTGGAATTCGATCCGACCGGAAGCCAAGGCGCCGAAACGATTTGCTTTTCCCCCGATCCAACCAAATACAACAGCCTTGATTGAACAGGATTTGGATCGGTTCGTAACAATTTTTCCGGTGAATCGGGGCTTGACCAATTTCAGCCTCCAAATTGACGGCGTTCCCCTAGTTCGGATTTGTCGTCGGATCATACTGGTCATTTAGCAAAAAATCACGTTTTTTTGAGCGATATGGACATGCGTCGAACATCCTTCCATTCTTTTGCGATTACTTTTTGCCTGGTTGCCGCTTTCGTCGTCCGCGTCTCCGCCGCCCAGTCGACGTCTGCCGCGGATACGAAACAGGATCAGGATCAAAAGACACTCCGATTTCAGTTTCAGGAATCGGACTGGCAAGACGTGATTCCGTGGTTTGCGGAGCAGGCCGGGTTTTCATTGCAGCCGATTACGGATTGGCCTGAGGGCACGTTCTTTCTGAAGGATGATTCGGAATACACGACGATGGAAGCGTTGGACCAGCTCAACCGGGCGCTCCGACTGCGAAATCCGCCTTTTACGCTGATTCGCAACCGGAAGATGTTGATTCTTAAGCAATTCGACGACCAACTGCCGCCGGATTTGATGGAAACCGTGGATCCGGAAGACCTGACGGATCGCGGTTTTTACGAGACGATGAAATGCGTTTTTAATGTCGAAGACCTGAACGTCGACGAAATTTTCAACGAGATCAAGCCGCTCGCCAGCGAACGAACCAACCGGATTGACGTCTTTCCTGCCTCCAAGCAAATTCGAGTGATGGCCAGTGGCGGCCAGTTGCGTGAAATTAATGAAGTCATTGAAACGGCCAAGCAGCGGTACATCAGCGACAATCAGGAGTTGAAGATGTACAAGATGAAGCACATGGACCCGGAATCTTTCTTGATCGCGGCCAGGCCCATGCTGGAACTGGAGCCAAACCGGGATGTCGCGGAAGACGGCAGCCTGACCATCACCCGGGAAATCGCAGGGGATCGGCTGTATCTCAAGGGCACGAAAAAAAAACTGGCTCTGTTCGAAAAAGTTGCCAATCTGATCGACGCGCCGGTGGAAGCAACCGAAGACGTGCAGTTGGCCAAGCAGACGTTCAAGACCTATCAAATTCTCGTTGATCCGAAACTGGGTTTTGACATGTTGCAGACGGTCCTCGAGGGGACCGATGCAAGGATGCAACAGGACGAAACCAGCGGCGCCATCACCGTACTCGGTCGACCGGAGGACCATGAAAAAGTGGTTGAGGCGCTCGCGGCACTTTCGGAGAACGGGAACGACTTCGAGATCATTGTCATCGAAAGCGGCGACGCGACCGAGATCATGTTGGCCGTGCAAAGCCTGCTGCGACAGACATCCTCCGAAGAAGCCACCACGGGGCCAGTCATCATGGCCAATTCGTTGCTGAACCAAGTGCTCGTCCGCGGTACACCGCAGGAAGTCGCCGAAGTCCGTCGCATGGTGTCACAACTCGATGCCAATTCGGTTCCGGTTCAATCCGGCCCACGCACGGGGACCCGCATCATTCAAATGGACCAAAACGAAGTCGACGATGTGCTGCCGATGATGGAGGATTTGCTGCGGGGAGCCGGCCGACGGAATAATTTCCGGATCGTGCTTCCCGAAGACCGCGAGGAAATGCGACTGAATCGAATGCGGGGGATTCAGGATCGCCTGAAGAAATCCAATGACGGTTCCTCGACGTCCGAAAATGGTCCTCAGCCCGACAACTTTCGTGGCAGCGACAACCGCAGTCGACTGTTGGAAGGGCTGCAATCCGGATTGGCGATCTTGGCAATCTCAAACGGCATCGCACCGTTAACGCAAACCGGGCTGCTGACGTGGACGCCGCAGGACGAAGCCAATTCGGTTGGAAAAACCAGCCAGGAAAACGGCAAGGTCCAAAAACAGGACTACGTGCCCCCCCAACAACTGCCCTCGATTCCGGGTGCTCCGATTGAAATCAAAGTCACCGACTACGGCATTGTTCTGGTTTCCGATGATCTTGATGCGCTCGACGATCTGGAGTTGATGATTCAGAACCAGCTTGGCGAAGATTCAGCGGTCGAGCTGCCTCAATTTTATTTTCTGAACCATCGGAAAGCCGAAAATATTAAAGGCTTCCTGGAAGAATACTATGGCATGGCTGACAGCAGCGGCGGCGGAGGTGGTGGCGCTGGCGGTCTGATGGGAGGCATGATGAACAACATGCTCGGCGGAGGCACCGGCGACCTGCTCAGTGGACTGATGGGAGGTGGTGATATTCTCGGCGGAACCAGCGGGGCTGGCGTGCTTGAAGGCGACGTCCGATTTGGGATCGATGTGCCCTTCAATGCGATTTATGTGGCTGGGGCAACCGGTAACGATCTCGATCAGATCACCGAAATCATTGACGTCCTCGACCAGCCCGAACCGCCACACGATCCAGATCTATTGGGTGAATTTCGAACGGTGAAAGTCTTCTACCGGCCGGCTTCGGAAATGGTGGAACTGGTCAAAGAACAGTTGGGTGACTCCGTCAACGCGGGCAAAGCCGAAGGTGGCGGTGCCCAGCAGAACCAGGAAGCCCAGCAGATGATGAAGATGATGCAACAGCTCGCTGGCGGTGGAGGTCGGGGGGCATCCAAAGGGAATGATCCCGAACAGGATAAACCCAAGGTGATCCTGGGTGTCGACGAAGCGACCAACAGCCTGTTGGTGACCGGTCCTGAATTTATTTACAACCGGGTGCTGTTGATCGTCGACCAACTTGACGTTGCCGAGGTGGCACCCGAGATGTTGATGATGCCGCGGGTCGGAAACAACGAAATGATTCGGCAAACACTGACGGCGATGTTCGGGGACCAAGTTGAATTCTCGACCGACGCCGAAGGGGCAGCCAATGGAGGTGCCTCCAGCAATAATGCCAATGCCCGACCGGGTGGAGCTGACCCTTCAGAAGCCGCTCAAGCGATGCAAAAACAGCAAGAAGCAGCCCGGGCAGCCATTATTAACGCGATGCGGCAACAAGCCGGCGGCGGCGGCGGTGGTGGTCGCGGTACCAGTGGTCGAGGCGGTGGCGGTGCCCCCAGTGGTCGAGGAGGTGGCGGAGCCCCGAGTGGTCGTGGCGGTGGTGGGCGTGGCGGCCGATAGCCTGCCTCATTGCTTCGTGATTTCGGAACGTATTTGCTTGGCGTCAGCTTCAACCGGAAAATTTTACGTAAGCAGTCAAAGTTAGTTGCGGCTGAAGTCGTCTTACGTCAGGCAGTCGGCTTGATCGGACAGACGAAAGATCGATCGGACGAAAGCGATTGGGAGCATCGCGCGCTGGACGCGACTTCAATCAATCGGGCGCCGGACGATGAACAGACGCAATTGTTTATTTTTCGAGAAGACCCCGTTATTGGCGGATCTCGTTGTTTCTGTTTGCCTGTCGGCAAGAAAGATTTGTAGAAAATCTGAAATCTCGGCAAGTTTTCCCAATCCAAACCGGCAGTTGCTGCGTACCAAGTCTTACGTAGGGGTGCGTAACGATCGAGTCCATAGGGTCAATGTTGGATTCATGGAAATCCATCTTTAGAAACGGAAGCAATTCCCCAACGAGGCAGGTAAGGAAAATGCGAGACAGTTATTGGTACCTGAAAAACTGCGATCTGTTTTCAAAACTGGCACCACAGGATATCGCGGAACTGGAATCCCAATCGCGGGTGCGGCAACTTAAACGTGGTGAACCCGTTTATTTGCCAAACGAACAGGCAGATGGGGTGATCCTGGTGGCTCAAGGCCGAGTCAAAATCTGCCACGCGACCCCTGATGGAAAACAATCCATTCTAGGCTTCATTGACGCCGGGGAGATTTTTGGCGAGTTGGCGTTGCTGGGCGGCCAACAGCGTGATGAATACGTCGAGACGACCGAGAAGTCGACCCTGGTTTTGATTCCCAAACAGGCGCTGCAAAAAACCATTCAACGCTATCCCCAATTGGTGATCGGCGTGACCAAGATCATCGGTCTGCGGCGACAACGGGTTGAGCGACGACTACGCAATCTGCTGTTTCGCTCCAACCGGGAACGGGTGATTCACCTATTGTTGGAACTGTCCGAAAAGTACGCTGAACCCACGGCGGAGGGCTATCTGTTGAACATTCGCCTGTCGCACCAGGAAATGGCTTGTATCATCGGAAGCACTCGCGAAACGGTCACGGTAGTTTTGGGCCAATTGCAAAAAGAAAACTTTGTAAAAATCGCGCGGGCAAGATCCTGATCAAAGATCTGCCCAAGTTGGCCCATGAGGTCAACGAATCCGTTCCTGAACTGCCGCACGAACAAGTCAAAACGGCGACAAACAATCCTGTCCAGTTCTCCTCGTTGTAGGTTGGTTCTCGACGGTTCGGAATTTCTAGCGGAATTCCAATCGGTCGTTAGTAGGGCCGGCTGGGTTAGGGCCGCTGGGTGAGGGCCCGCTGGTTTTCATGGCTCCAATTTCCAGCTTGCTCCGGTGTCGCCGATTTGAATGGGAACCGTTGGCCCGTAGCCCAATGGCACTCGTTTGAGACTTGCTTCGCCAATCGTACAGTGCAAAGTCCCGACACAAGTCGGAATGAACGCTTCCGTCGGGCTTGCCCCGCACGGAGCGAATAACTGATTGGCTACAAAATAATCGCCAATAACATGCCTGGCCCACCGTCGGGCTTGTCCCGGACGGACGACATGACTTGCAGCTAAGGCGTCGCACTACCGTCCAGGACAAGCCCGTCGGAAATCTGGGCGAAAAGATGAGTGGTACGAAGGGTCCTTCAGGTTGGGCTAGGTAGACTTGATGGGAAGTTCTGCGGTAAGTGCCATTAGCCCGGCGTTTGGTTGGCGGAAGCTCTCGCCTCGCCAGTCGTCCCGGCTGTGAATTGCCCAACGCTAGTGGCAGGTACCTGAGCCTGGAATTCGGCCGGCTCTCCACCATTTCCTTGCTGGGGTCTCTTTTTCCAATTTTCTTCGAGCCGGTGTATCAAACCCCACATCGCTCGGAAAGAATTTTGATCAATCTAGTCTTGGCGTTGATCGCCGTGTTCCATTAGACTTTTTTCCCACGATGAACAGTTATTCTCCTAAATCTCGCGATCCCTGGCAGCCCTGCCCTCCGGGTACGATTGCCAGTTTGTCCCATGAGCAACGGATAGTCCGGCGGCGGGTTTTTCGTCAGATTATCGGGCTTATTGTCGTTGCGGCTGGAGTTTCCACCCTTGCGTTGCTGGCAGTCGGGATGCTTGGCAACCCTTCTGAGGCAGCCCCGCTCCCCGGTGGAATCGCGTGTGCGAGGGTCCACGAGTACCTGCCTGAGTTTGTGGCCGAAGAGATTGGTGAACCTCAGCTTCGGGCGCAGATTTCACGGCATCTATTCAAGTGCACTCCTTGCCAGAATGCGTTCCACGAATTGAACCGGGGTAATGAATTTCGGTGCAACGAACTGACGAAGACGATCCGGTAGGGTCTGTTTAGCGACTGTTGTCATCCTCATGACCGATAAACTCGCCATGCGATGGGGGTGGCTGGCGGGGCCGATTAACGCGAGCAAATTCCCCAACGGTTCTTGCTCAGCCATAATTCGTCGAATTATGCTTGGTGAGTGCCAACCGGTTACGTTATAGTGGCGGCACTGCCCAATTTCGGTTCGAACAGATAGTTGGTTCATGAAGTGCCCTTATTGCCAAGCTGACAATGATAAAGTGATCGATTCGCGCTCGAGCGAAGACGGGTTTGTGATCCGTCGTCGCCGGATGTGCGTCGAATGTGAAAAGCGATTTACGACCTACGAACGGGTCGCTGAACTAGACATTCGAGTGATCAAAAAAGATGGCGCCAGGGAGCCCTTTCGGCCCGAAAAAATTCGCAAAGGGCTGGAACGGGCATGCTGGAAACGCCCAATTCCCACCGAAGATGTCGAGCGTGTGATTATGGAGATCGTCCAGGGCGTGTATGTGCACGGCAACGACGAAATCGACAGCCAGATGATCGGCGAGATGGTGATGGACAAACTGATCGATCTGGACGATGTGGCTTATATTCGATTCGCCAGCGTCTATCGTCAGTTCACCGACGTTCACGATTTCATGGAAGAGGTTCGTCCCATCCTCGACCGCAATCAGATCCGGATTGAGCCGACAATTCAGGGTAGACCTCAAAAGCTAAGTTGAGGATTGAGATCTCGTGCACGGCCCCGTGTGAGAGTTCACTCAAAAAATTGCCGAGCGTTTGCGCGGGCGGGACACTCTGCTACCTGCGGTTAACCGCTGCTGGTGTTTCGAAATTCCTTCCGGTTTCCAAATCCAGTCGAAAACTTCCTGATGGGTCGTGCAAATTATCTGCATATTCCCGGGCGGAAAAATCGAGCACAGCATCGGATTGGATCCAGCAAACAATTCTTAGCAGTGTCATTTCCTTTGGCTGATCAACAGGTTTCGCTTCAGTCAGCACCAGAATCGTCTTGATCGAAAAATTTATCGGTCAGTGCGTACGATCGAGGACAAATTCGGCCAACAACTGCAATGCGTTTGAGTATTGACCATCTTCCAGGCTTTTTGCAAACCGAGAAGCACTCCGAGCGTGGTCTTGGGCAACCGATTGCGCGTACTGTAGCGAACCGGTGCGATCCAGTTGGGAAAGGACCTCAGTAACGCTGAGATCATCTGAATTCAGCCGTTTTAGCAAGTCGTTCCGGTCAGCTTCGGACGAATTTTTCAGGCAATGTATGACCGGGAGCGTCGGCTTTCGATTCAGCAAATCGGTTCCCAGGGTCTTGCCCACCCGGTTCTTTTCACCGACCAAATCCAGCACATCATCGATGATCTGGAACGCAATCCCAAGGTTTCGACCGAAGGTGGCGAAGTTTTCGACCGCCGACTCCGGGGCGCCGAAAGAAACGCCCCAATTCGGCAGCTGACGCCGCACAGTTCTGCCGTTTTGTCGGCAATGATTGCCAAATAGGCCTGTTCAGCCAGCCCAAAGTCTCCTTGGTACGCGTTCTGGCGAATCTCTCCTTCGCAAACTTTGTTAGAAGACTTGGCAAGCATCCCCACGGCTTCGGCCGACATCGCCGAACTGGCCAGGTAAAAGGCGTGCGTGAACAGGTAATCGCCCAACAACACACTCGTCCGGTTGCCCCATTTCGCATTCACGGTCGGCTCGTGTCGCCGGGTTTCGGCTTTGTCCAACACGTCGTCGTGGACCAGCGTGGCCGCGTGAATCATCTCGACCGCTGCTGCAAGTTTCACATGCTGGTCTGAAAGCTCTCCGCAGCACGCGCCCGACAGCAACAAAAATACGGGGCGAATTCGCTTGCCGCCTGTCAGCCAATCCTGCTCCAGAAGCCGATCGACCCAGGGGGTGTCACTACGGATTTCATTTCTCAACAGGCGTTCGACCGAAGCGATCCCTGATTGAATCGGTGCATAGACCTGTGCGAGATCCGTCTTTTTCAGCCGGCCGTCAACACTTGCGTCCAGTTGGTTCATCGTGTCTCCCGTTGCATCTTCGGTCGGCATCCCGCGACTTGCAGCTTGACTCACAGGTTCGTTTCCTTTCGAGTGTCGTTCAATGGGTGAGGCTCGGATCCAGAGAGGGCCGGCCGAGTAAATTCACCACTTTTACCGCCCGATTTTTTTTCCAGTTGAATGTCAGTGATTTTCATCGCCCGGTCAACACTTTTGCACATGTCGTAAATCGTCAACGCAGCCGTCGCCACGGTAGTTAGCGCTTCCATTTCAACCCCTGTTCGGTCATTTGCTGTCACCGTCGAGGTGATCCGAATAGTGCGATCAGACTGGAATTCGAATTCGATCACGACCGAGTTCAAAGAAATAGGATGGCAAAGCGGGATCAGGTCGGCCGTTTTTTTGCTGCCCATGATTCCGGCAACCCTCGCCAGTTCAATGACATTTCCTTTTTGAATGTTTCGGTTTTTGATCAACTCAAGCGTTGCCGGCTTCATTTCGACGACTGCCGAGGCAACGGCCAAGCGTTGAGAGGTCGGTTTTCCGCCGACATCAACCATTCTTGCGTTTCCATGCTCGTCAAAGTGGGAAAGCTTCGTCATGTGTCGTGGTCTCGCTCAAACATCACTTTGCCGGAAACGCCGGGTGGATTACCACGCGAAAGAACCTCTTCCAGACGCCAGAAGAACCGTTTAAAACGCACAAGAATAACGGAATCGTCCACGAAAAGACAGCCGATAAGGGCCCCGGTTTTCCTTGATTTCGCGAGCCATACAGCGTATTCAGTGATTCTCGGGAAAATTTCGTGGACTCTCCATTCTTACGGATGTCCCAACCACGTCGGAATTGATCGAAGGCAACGAATTCTGATTAGAATAGGCGGTTTTCGGTGATTCGGCCGGCGGAATCGAAAATGGATGAGGTTGCCAGGCCAAGTCATCAAGAACCTATCTCACGCGAGGCCAGCCGTGCCGCAAAATCATCCGAACCGCCGAGACGCCATGTTGATGGGAGCCGGCGTTGCAGGTCTGGCGATGCTACCCGATCCTGACGGGCAAACTCGAACCACCCATCACGAGCTCGAAGGACAAAATCAAGGTCGGTTTTGTCGGCGTCGGCGTCAAAGGTGCACAGCATGTTCGAAACTTGCTGCACATCGAAGGCGTCGAATTGTCTGCCGTCTGTGATATCCGTCCGGAAGCTTGCCAGTGGGCTATCGATCAATGTCGCCTGCTCGGCGTTCCCGTGCCGACCACCTACCAACGTGGAGAACACGATTTCCGACGGATGTGTGAGACCGAGGAGCTGGACCTCGTGTACACGGCTACGCCATGGCGCTGGCACGTTCCGGTCTGTCTGGCGGCGATGAGCAACGGCAAACACGCGGCCACGGAGATTCCGGCAGCCATCACGATCGACGATTGCTGGAAACTGGTGGAAGCATCGGAACAATTCGACAAGCATCTGTCGATGATGGAAAATGTCAACTATCGGCGGGACGAGCTGTTGATCCTGCGAATGGTTCGGGAAAACCTGCTGGGCGAATTGATTCACGCGGAAGCAGGTTACATGCATGACACACGCTATCTAAAAATCCGCGAGCATGGCGATGGCCTTTGGCTGGGTCAACACCACGCCGAACGAAACGGGAACCTCTATCCCACCCACGGGCTCGGCCCATTGGCCTGGTATTTTAACCTCGGGCGTGGAAACCGGATGGAATACATGGTTTCGATGAGTTCGAAAGCCCGCGGAATGAATCTTTATGCAAACGAGCATCTCCCGGAAGATCACCCGTATCGCAAACGCGACTACATCAACGGCGATGTGAATAGCAGCCTGATCAAAACCGCCAATGGGGAGACGATTTTGATTAAGCACGACACGGATTTGCCGCGACCCTATAGCCGAATCAATCAGGTTCAAGGGACGCGGGGAATTGTTCGCGGATTTCCTCAATTCTCCGTCTCGTTGGAAAATCGTGATATTATTCGAGGCGAACATCATTCGTACCGATGGCGATCCGGCGATGAATACTACGACCAGTTTGATCATCCTGTTTGGACCAAATTAATGAAACTGGCTGAACAAACGCCGGTGGCGGTCGATGGTTTCAATCTGAGCGACGAAATTCGGAGTGGTGACTATTTGGAAGACTATCGCCTGGTCGATGCGCTACGAAATGGCCGTCAACCAGATTTTGATGTCTACGACGCAGCGAGTTGGAGCGCCGTGACCGGGTTGAGCGAGCAATCGGTTGCCGACCGAAGTCGTCCGGTGGACTTCCCCGACTTTACCAACGGTAAATGGAGAACGCGAAAGCCGATAGAAATAAACGGGCTTTAGTTGGACAGTGCCAATTGGGCTGTTCGGTTCTCATAGTCCGAGCCCCAAAGCCGTCCATCACCGGGTTTAGCCTCAAGGGTTGGCTAATCGTTGAAATCAACTTGATACTCAGCTGGTTAGCGAAACGGAGCAAGTTGCCGGGATGAGCGATCCAACGCGAGGGAATCGGCAGACCGTCGGATAGCGATCCGCCCGACCAACGTCTGCCTCTGGTCCGATGCGGATCAAGCTTCCGGGATTTGCTTGTGCAGATAATCGGCGACTTCGGTGACAAAATGTTGCACGCATGATTCGGCAATTTGCTGACCCATGATTGCGTCAACGGCCTTGCCGAGGATACTTAGCGGTGGCTCGTAATGGCCCCGGAAATCAAGCTGCGTTTCATTGTCCTTGATCGGGAAAACGTTCAGATCGGCGGTCATGGTGGGAAACAGGAACTCGGAAGAGGCCGCTTTCCATTGCAAGTTGACAATCATCTTGCGGCTCAATTCCGTATCGGCATCTTCGACGCTTTGAACCTCGATCGAAATCTTGCGATGAACCTCGATACCCAAGACTTTGGCATGCAAATCGGCGACATTCGATGCGGCAAGGGATTCTGCCGACGTGGTTGCCGAGTGAAAAACGTCGTCGGCGTTTGATGTCAGGAAAGTATGGATTCTGTCGTAATCGCGATGGACTCGCTCCTGCCATCGAATGCTGGTCGTCGTCATTTGGATTCAGTTTCCCGGTTGATTTTGCTGGACGGAATACGCTCGTATCCGTTTTCGGTAGCCGGTATTGTAACTCAAAAGCAATGGGGTTTCTTGGGGTTGGCGGTAGGAGCAACGAATTCAAACTTCGAATTTGGTGACTCCCTCGGCTTGGTTCGGATGGTAACCGGTTTGATTGAGACGGGTCTTCCTCTCACCCCAGCTTGTTACATTTACAGACGAATGCGCATAAAAAAAACCGCTGCTTGAGGGTCCCCTAGCAGCGGTCTGTGCGAAAGACGGCGAGCAATCCTGATTGCTGATTCATTGGTTGGCCGAGCTTGCGGCGAAGGCCATGGTTTTCGTCGCTGGTCAGACTCGGAAAACCACTTCACCAACCTCCGAGGAACTTCTAAACGAGTTCCTTCAGTGATCCAATCAGGGTGCGAAGTCGTTCTGCCAACAGGCTGGCGTCAAACGGCTTCTTAAACGTTTCGTTGATTGCTGAACGATCGAACGAGATCGGTTGTCCGTCGTCCGGCAGCAGAGCGATCAGAATCGTTTCCGAGAAATCGGGATTCTTACGCAGGTTTTGGCAGATCTGCATCGCTTCAACTTTGCCGATTGAGAAATCGGTAATGATGCAGTCCGGGTGAAAACTCTCAGCCTGAATACCAGCTTCGAAACCGCTGGCAGCCACGGCTACTTTAAAAGATCTTTCGGGAGGAAGTTCCCTTTTGAGGTTTTCGATAAGTACCTGATCCTGAGCGACAATCAAAATTTTTGCCATCGCTTCATCTTCTAAGTCCCCCAAGGGCATACCATGCTCTTTGAGGAATTTGATCAGGTATTCTCGTGGAATACGACGGTCTTGCGAGCCGGGGATCCGGTAGCCTTTAAGGCGTCCCGAATCGAACCACTTGCTGACCGTGCGCGGGGCCACTTTACAGATCTTGGCGACCTGTCCAGTTGTGAACACCTTCATCGCAGGCTCTCCATAAACACTTTGAATCGTCTTTCGCTACACAAGCTAGTTCTGTCTGGGACAAAACTCTCCGGGTGTAACCGTTTATCCCCGCGCTCACATCGTTGCGAACACCTGGGTCGGGATAAACACGTAATCGCTGTTGGTGGGAAAAATCGTATCCGTACTCCTTTTCCCGTTACGACATCGGCTATCTGCAAAGCGAACCATTGTTGAATCTGCGAACATCAGAAAGGAACGCATAACTGTCCCCCGGATAATCCGCAAACTCCTATGTAGCTTGACACATAGCGACGAGACGTCGCCTGGAAGAAATGCAACCGAGACCTATCCATTGGGTCCTGAATACGTACCGGTTTTTAACCAGACAGGCTGTCTGGCTATTGATTCCCCCCCTTGGTCATTGCTTCCCGGTGTTGTAACAATCAGGCCGTTAGAAACAGTCCTGCGTTCAAAACCGAAAAGTAATTTCCTGCCTTATGTTTCGTTTAATTGGGGGGTGTTTCTTTAGAAACTTTCACCAATCGTAGGGCTAGCGACTGTTGGTTCGGAAAAATCCGTCGCAATGATCGGAATAATCCGGCAAGTCATGGCGAAACAACGCTCGAAAGTGCTGGCATCCAACCCATTCAGATCTTCGCGTGCGGTCAGCGAACCTGAATTCTCTGCATCCTGCTGGGGAAAGAACTGCGATTCTAAGGTGCTGTACATTCGGGCCGCTGTAGATTCTCGCCGCGGTAAATTCGCGCCGCTGTTTCAACTCTCTCGAACGACAAGATCGAGTGGATCGGTGACGCGACCTGGGGTGGGTTACGTTGGGTTCCTGCTCCGCCTGAAATTGATTGCCAGAGATTGAAGCTGGTCTCTCGACGACTGCGCCGGTAACCCGTGCGTCGATCGACCGGCATCAACGGCTTACAGGTTCGAATTTGTTTAGCGCTGCAGAGGTATCAGAGCAGCTCGGAATAACACTCTGGCAGCGATCTAAACTTGCGCTGTCGCAAGGCTTCCGATACGGAACTCGTTTGTTGCCCTCAAAGTCTGTGTAATCCGAACAGCTTGACACGCGGCCCGAGTTGGTCCTGGCAGTTGGTGTTAACTAGGTTGGCCGCCAGAGAAACAGCCGGCTTGGATCGCTTCAACCAAACTAATCATGGCCTGCACACTACCGCTTATGTTCGTTACGTAAACTGCGGAAAATTTGCGGGGGAGGTTTGTCCATTCTGTGCGTTTAATTCAGAAAATTTGGTTCCTGATACCGGTAGAGGTTAAGCCGGTTAATTCTCAGGTGACGATATGTAGACCAAGACCCAGATTGTTACAAGGTGTGACTTCGAGCATTGATTTGGGTCACACCGTTTTGACCCAACCCAATTTAGCCGGAACCAGATTATGAAGATTCACGTTTCCTATTGCGTCGCTCTCGCGGTGACGCTGATCGCTACTGCTGCTAATGGCCAGCAACAACGCTACCAGATGCAAAACCAGCAACAACAGCGTTACCAGACGCCGCACCAGCAGCACCAGGCTCCCGTTTTTTCACAACAAGTATCGGTCGTAAAATCCAATCCGATGCAATCGGAACAACCCGCGTTGCAAGTGCAACAACCCGCTGAAAATGCATCCAGTTGCGGATGCGACAGTGGTTGCACAACAAACTGCGGAAGTACCAATTGCCGCAACCGGATTTTCGGTAATCGAGGCCAGCGAGGCGGTGGTTTGCAGTCGATGGGAGCGTATGATCCATGTTGCCCAACCAAATACGTTTCCGTTTTTGGCGGAGCCGCGATCTATGAAGACATCGGTTTCGGTCTGTCACTGACACCCACGGCCGGTCCGACTGATACGCTGGACGCCATTATCGATCAGAACGAAGGCTGGACCATCGGTGGTGCAATCGGCCGATCCATCGGTCGTCGCTTTCGCGGCGAAGTTGAATTTTCGTACCGAAATGCGACCTTTAACCAAGCTGATTTGGCATTTAACGGAGTGTCCGCAGGCAGCACGCCTTTGGACGGTCAATTGAACCAGTATCGTTCGATGTCCAACATTTACTTCGACTTCAATCCCAATGGTCGATTCAATGCTTATGTTGGTGGCGGTGTCGGCGTTGCGTTTATTGATCTCGATGCCGCTGAGGCAACCACCCCGATTGCTGCTCGCTTGGAGTCGTCATCGTGGGTTTACCAGGGGATCGTCGGATGTTCGGCCAGAGTCAGTCAACGTGCCGACTTGTTCATGGACTACCGTTACTTTGGTACTGACCACCTTGAGTTCACAGGTGCGTCACCGATCGGAGCTGCATCGGCCAATGTTGATGTTACTTCGAACGACATCTTCATCGGTATTCGCATGAAGCGATGATCTCGATCAAAGGCTGATTGACGAGCCATCCCAGGATGCTGAACCAAGGCGACTGAGTTTTCGAACTCAGTCGCCTTTTGGTTTTTGTCGAGCAGAGAGTTGGTTGGCGTTGCGATCATCGCCGCAGACGGAAACCATCACTGAGAACGGAAACCATCACTGAAGAGGAAACCAGCACTGAGACGGAAACCAGCACTGAAGACGGAAATCATGGCTGAAGACGGAAATCATGGCAGGGAAGGAACCCGCGTGGCGTCCATCAACACCATCAGGATTGGGGCGCCCGTATTCCCGCTTGTTTCTAGTTGGACAGCATCGCTTTATAACCCGCTTCCGTCGGGCTTGTCCCGGTCGGAGCGACAACTGGCTGGCTACCCCGCTCAAACGCAAACCTCTCCCCTTGGGTCGTGAATCGCAAAGCGATTCACGACCCAAGGGGAGAGCCCGGTAAGCAGAGGATGGCTTGTAGCTGGTCAATTTGTTGACGCCGGCACGGGCCCGACGGAAAGCCGTGTTTTCCCTGTCGAGACGCGAATCCTGACACTGTCCAGCTAGTTCTTGAAATCAAACACCAGGACCTTGTCGATTCGCCCGTCCAACAGTTTGACGAATTCCTGGTGGGCCGGATGGGGTAGGTAGGCATCGCGATCCGCCGTGTTGGCGAACGTCACCACGAAACAATGCGTGAATCCCTGGTCGAGATTTTCTGGACTGATATTCGTTCCCATTTCGAAATCGGTGATCGTGTCGATTTGCTTTGGAAGTTGACCGAATGCATCGACCACTTCCTTGATTTTGGCAGGCTCAAGTCCATCGACAAACTTGAACAGGACGATGTGCCGGATTTGCGAGTCATTTTTTTGTTGTCGGTCCATGTTGAAAGCACTCAGCATTTGGCTGGCCACGAATTGGTTTCCATCCGCATTTAAGTGGACGCCGTCGCCCGTCAGGATTCCTTTGGGCAGATTGTCAGGATTGGCTTGCTCCAGATGTTGCAAGAATTGCTTGCGCAAATCCAGCAACTGGACCTGTTTGGCAGTCGCGACTTCGCGGCTGATTGCACAGTACTCCTCGAGCATCGCGTCGAGTGGGTTGCTGCCGTCGGTTTTTTCACCGATCACGCTGGGCGTGCAAAGCACGACTTCGGAGCCAGCCTGACGAATGCGGTCGATCAATTCGATCAACCCATCGTGATAATCCTCTTGGCTGGTCCCCTTCCCGTTCTGGGAATGCCAGACGTCGTTGATGCCGATGTAGATCACGACTTTGGTTGGTTTCTTGCTCAGCACATCGCGTTCCAGTCGGGCCAACAAATCAGGAACTTTGTTGCCGCTGATTCCGGCGCTGATGATTTCCGTTTTCGCATCAAGTTCCTTGAATGCGGTCCGAACCAAATCGACATAACCGCCCGCCCGGTTGCCTGCTTGGGTGATCGAATCACCCAGGAAGACGATCCGATTACCGGGAGCTTGGGCTTGAGCGAAACTCAACGACGAAATCATCAAGGACCAACCTGCAACAACAGAGACCAGAAATAACCTGCAAAACATCGAAATCGTCCTGTGAGGGATTCGCGAACTAGGCCAATAATGCTGCCATGTTAATATCGCTGAGACCGTCTGTCAGGCTTGTTGCAGAGAAAAGCAAGCCGGCCAATTTTGTTGCCACGATCCGCGACGTGGGGGTGCGATGTGTTGGCACGATGTGTTGGCATTGACAGAATTGCCCTCCATTCCGGGCGCGAGCGATCGGATTTCGGATGAGTCACATCGAGTCGTTTTTCACGCAACAGGGTGTTTCATCCAGGGCGGTAAACCGAGATCATGGCCTGCGTGACCGATTTTTTCCTCAGATTTACGTCAAATTACCCAAATCGAACGAATTTGCCTGATCCACAAGGTCGATGATTCCGTATAGAATGAGGATTCTACCCACGAGCGCTTGGATTGCGTTCGCGGATTGCCGCTTGGCTCTGGGACATTGAATTGCCGAAATTTTGCATGCAAGATCGACTACGACAATTGGTTTGTCTCGCGGTCATCTCAGGCTTGTGCCTGAGCGGCGTTCTTGCTGCTGCGCATTCTCATTCGTCGTTCAGCTGCCATTCTGCCTGTTGTGACACCGAGCTGGTTGCCTCCCATGCGGGACACCAGCATGACGATTGTGGTTGCCCTGCCCCGTTTCCCGGGGACTCGAGCCAGCCAGCAACGCCGGATCGCTCACCATCCCACGACGATTGTTTGATCTGTAAACTGCTGGCCAGTTTTTCAACGGAATTGCCAGTCGTGGTCGAGTTGGATTTTGACTCGACCGTCAGTTGTATTGAGATGGCTGAAATGGAAGCCATCGTTTCTGCACCGCTGCGAATCTACCTGGGTCGAGCTCCCCCGGTTTCTTAATCGCTACTGTCTTTGATCGTGCTGCGCGACCGGTTGGAAATCCGTTTTCGGGATTTCACTTTCGGGTTCGACGTGAAGTTCTCGCTTCCCGTGCGTAACTCAACGGTTGCCGCGGTTGCTTACTCTTAGAACTTATTTCAGATTGAGAACCATATTATGCAACGTAAAAACGGATTTACGCTGGTTGAGCTGTTGGTCGTGATTGCGATCATCGGGATTTTGATTGGGATGCTGTTACCTGCCGTTCAGCAGGTCCGCGAGGCGGCTCGCCGGGGTCACTGCATGAATAACATGCGACAAATCGGTATTGCCATCATGAATTATGAGAGTTCCAACGAGACCTATCCGCCGGGATGGTCCACCGCCAATCCCAATGATGCTCATAGCGCGCCCGGTTGGGGCTGGTCAGCCCACATTCTGCCATTTGTTGAGGCAGGCAATGCTTATCGCGGCATTGATTTTGATTTGCCGATTGAAAATGCCATCAACCGACCCATGGTTGAGGCGAAACTACCGGTGTTCGTTTGCACCTCGGACCCGGCCGGAGCATTGGTCAACCTCGACGAGCACATTGAGCACGATCACGATCACGATGAGGATCACTTTCAAGCCCGCGATGATGACCACGACCATGAAGAGTTCTGGGTTGGACGCAGTAACTATTCGGGCGTGTTTGGCAGCGACGAAATTGAGGCCAACCCGTTCCGCGGAAACGGTGCTTTCTTCGCCAACAGCAAGTTGCCGCTGGCGTTGTTTCGGGACGGTTTGAGCAACACGATGATCGTGGGTGAGCGACGAAACGATTTCGGTTCCATTTCGTGGGTCGGGGTCGTACCTGATGTCGACGAACCCTTTGCCCGAATTGTCGGTTCGGCGGATCACGCCCCCAACCATATTGATGGTCACTTCGAGGACTTTCGAAGTTTTCATCCGGGCGGAATTAACGTAATTCTCGGTGACGGTTCGGCGCACTTTATCAGCAGCAATATCAACGAAGAGGTCTTTCAGTCGCTGGCAACACGCGACGGTGACGAAGTCGTCTCCCTGAAGAACTGATTCCGGTGCGCGTGACCCTTGAAAAGGATTGACCGGGGCTGAGTTAGATTGGGAATTGATGTCTAAATTTCGCCCCTGTATTGACCTCCACGAAGGCCGGGTGAAACAGATCGTGGGCGCGACGTTGACGGAAGACGGTCCGCCCCAGGAAAATTTCGTTTCGGACCGGTCCGCAGCCGATTTTGCCCGGATGTACGATTCGGACGGATTGTCTGGCGGGCACGTGATCAAGCTGGGATCCGGCAATGACGAGGCGGCAAAGTCGGCCTTGGCTGCATTCCCGGGTGGACTGCAGATCGGGGGCGGGATTCAACCTGGAAACGCCTCGCATTGGCTTGACGCGGGCGCTTCCCACGTAATTTTGACGTCGTGGCTGTTCGACGATTCGGGGAATTTTGAATCGGATCGGCTGGATGAATTGGTGAAACAGATTGGTGCCGAACGGATTGTGATTGATCTCAGTTGCAAACGGACGAGTCACGGCTGGACCGTGGCGATGAACCGCTGGCAAACTTTGACCGACCTCGACATCAGCCACGAAGCACTCGATTCCCTGGCCGACCGGTGTAACGAATTCCTGATCCACGCAGCGGACGTGGAAGGCCGCTGCGACGGAATCGATGAGCCGTTGGTCGCGTTGATGGGAGCTTGGGGGAAGATTCCCCTGACCTACGCCGGAGGCGTAGCCAATCTTGGCGACGTTCACAAAATCGAAGCCTTGAGTGAGGGTAAGGTGGACTTCACCGTGGGTAGCGCGCTGGATCTATTTGGTGGATCTGGAGTGACGTATGCAGAAATGCTGGATTGGAATCGGCTGCGCGGATCGGGCGTTTGAAAGCCTTCCGTTCGAGGCCGGTGAATTCCGAGTGGGCCGATTGAGATCAGCGGTTTTCGATCATGCAACCCCGATCGGCGTACCGCGATGAGGTCAGTCTGCCTGTGATTGACGTCGTTCAATTGAAACGATCGAAGCGATGCGGGTGTCGAACTCGTTGCGGGTTGCTGCAACGTGAACCATCATGCATGAACCATCAATTCATGAACCATCAATTCATGAGGCGATCGTGTTTTGGCGGAAGCAATTCGCTTGAGACGTCGTGTTATCGTGTTTCGAGGTTGTTCAGTTCGGAAACCTGAGGCGTCTGGAGCATCCAATAAGGCGTGTTTTGTCGCGTTTTCGAAATCAGTCCCGACCGTTGGCTGGCCGGCAGACGGTTTCGCACGACGTCGTACAGATCGCGCAGAATGGATTCGCTATTGCCATAGTAGCTGTGTCCGAGCAGGCTGAGGTCGATTCCGGAGACATCGATGGTTTCGAGATACGGCAGCACGACGAGGTTGGCACCGCTTTCACCAGCCCGCGGGTAACCTCCGTGAAGCTGTTTGGATGCCACCAGGGCCCTGTCATCCGATGACGCGTAAAGTGTCACGTGACGGCCGACTTCTGCCAATTGCGGTGCCAGTTCCTTGCGAAAATAATCGGCATCCACATCGGGAGCGGCCAACACGATCTGATCAAACATCGGTAGTTGCTCGGGCGGCGATGCGACGCGGATCCGGCTGAGTGCAGCGGTCACCGCGCGGTTGCCCATGCTGTGAGCGATAATGTTGATCGAACGAGCCTGGCTCTGATTCGCCAAATCCAACAGGAATTTTCGCAGATGAGGCTCAGTCCAAATGACGTTGTTCTCGTCCACGGTGTATCCCGTCAGCTTGCCTTGGCTGGGCCAGCTGTAGCAGACCGGTACACCACCGAGACCCAGGTCAACAGATAATTGAGCTGTGCGTCGCACGGCCGAATCAAAATCAACGTTGAAACCGTGAACAAATACCAATAGGTCGGGTTCGACTGACCCGTGCACCTGTTCCGAGAGCTTGCTGAAAAACTCGTCTTCGTTCAACTGGTGTGCTTTGGCAAGCACGACATGTCGGGATTGGTCTTCTTCAAACTCAAGTCGAAAAATGGAGGGCCGCTCGATCAGCCCGCGTTGATGTGAATTGGGAATCGTAACCGTGGCGATGCCATGGACCAACTCACCTCGTTCACCGCCGTAGCTGACCCCGATCCGGTTGGGGGAGTCGTCATGGTGTGTGGCGATCACGGCGAACAGGACGACCGCGCAACCGCCGACCACGATGCTGATTTTGGGTTGATTGAAAACCAGGCAGCCAATGGCGACCAGAATCAGGAAAATCACGAACGCCAACCCCGGTTTGGTGGGCAGCGTCATCGCATCCTGCGGCGCCGTCAGCCGCTTTCGGTCGGTGCCGTAAAACACGTCGACTGTCTGGAAGTCGGGTTCCGGCGTCGCGGTGATGGTGGGGTTTTGTTCGGAGGATGGCTCAGCCGTCTCTTCAATGTCCAGGGCGGACGATTCAGCGGCCGCAGACTCCATGGCGGCGACTTGAGGCTCACTGGCTGCCAGCTTTTCTGCGGTTCCACCAGCAACGGTTCGGTTTCGTGGAACGAAACTGGGCAAGGCTGTTGGCCGACCGATGGCTGCCTCGGGGGCAGCGGTTGATTCGGCAATCGAGTCGGGCAACTGCGGTTGCGCGATCGTCGGTTGCGCGACCCACTCGCGGTCGAGGGCAAATTCGGTTTTGCGGTCAGCCGCCGAAAGATCTTCATTCTGTCCCAAATCAGGAACGTTGACCGCCCAATCCCCGATGGCTTCGGAATTCACAGAGGGGTCCGAAAACGGCTCCTGATCCGGTGCTGCCGCCGCGGCTTTTTCGGGTGTTGCAGCAGCCTGAGGTCGTTCCGCGCCGCAGCCGGAAAACACCACAACCGCGGCCAACAGGAGACCGATCCAAACCTGTTTCATCTGATTTGTAGACATTCGCATCCTTCGCCATCGGTCGATCTATCAGTTAAGCACCGTTTCGTCCTTGACGATTATCAAATTACCCATTTTGAGGCAACACGGAATCGAACGAGTCCTGCCAGTGACCCAGCCCAGGCGTGATGCAAAAACTGCTGTCAAAAGAAAGGCCAGGTCTGATGGCCCATGGCAGCGACGGAACCGCGGGGAACCGAAGCCCGGGGTTTGGGGCCCTCAAGTGTTGCCCCGCATCGAGTTCACTCTGAATTCAAGCGTCGAGTCAGGACACGTAAGCTGTTTGCGTCTGGCGTTGCCACCTGGCCACCGGTTAGGTTTCGCCTGCGGCGTCTGCGGTTACCTGGATGACTTTCTGGCGAAATTTTTCGCAGAGCTGTTGCATCTGCGGGACATCGAGTTGTTCGGTTCGGGCGTCGGGGCCAAATCCCATTTCGCCCAGCACTTCGTCAACTTGTGGTTTGGTCAATTGGCCTTTGAACGCACTGACGGCGACACTCCTCATGAACTTCCGCCGATGAAAAAACATCGAGCGGACGAATGTCAGGAAAAACTCCAGATCCGGAATTTGAGCTCGCCGTTCGGGGCGATGCACAATATGAATGATGGCCGAATCGACCTTAGGTCGCGGCCAAAAGACGTTGGGCGACATGATGCGGACGATCTCCACATCACACAACGATTGCACCCAGATACTCAAAGCCCCGTAATCTTTCGAACCAGGCTTGGCGACCAGCCGGTCGGCCAGTTCTTTTTGAATCGTCACCGTAATCGTCGCCGGAGTCGGCTCGCCGCGGATCCAATTGGAGATCAACGGAGTGGCGATGTTGTAAGGCAGATTCGCGGCAACTTTGAAAACACGGTTTGGATCAACATCCAGATATTTTTGCACCGTCTGCATGACCGTCGGGTGAATGTTGTTTTTGTTTTTCAGGGCATCCTGCTTAAGCATTTCAATATTGTCATACAGTTCCAGTTCTTCGCTGGCCATCTGGTACAAGTATTGATCGATCTCGACCGTGACCACCTGGGCAGCTTGATCGGCCAGCATACCTGTCAGCGAGCCCATTCCGGTTCCGACCTCGAGCACGACGTCGTTGGGGCCGATGTCAGCCGAGCGGGCGAGCAACTGGATCAGGTTTAGATTGATCAGGAAATTTTGCCCGTGTCGCTTGTTGGGATTCAAGCCGACTTCTTCGAAGCGGCGTGAAAGATAAGACACGGTTTGGCGGTTTTGTTTTGACACGGGTTTTTTGGTTTTCGGTGGTTCGGTATTGGGTGGTTCGGTGTTCAGGTTCCATCCTTTAACGGTTCGTGGTTTGCGCTTCGACGTATTTGGCCAGCAAGTCAGTTTCAATGTTCACTTCGTCGCCGACCTTGCGTTTTCCTAACGTCGTGACTTCCAATGTGTGGGGAATCAAGGCGACGCTGAATCGGCCGGGCTCGACGTCGACCAATGTCAGGCTGATCCCATCAACGGCGACCGAGCCTTTGGATGCCATTTGCCGGCTCAGGGCGGGCGGCACGGAGAACCAAAACTTGGCCCATTGGCCGTCATCTTCCCGTTTGGCCACTTTGCCAACACTGTCGATGTGCCCGGTGACGTAGTGGCCGCCCATGCGGTCTCCGACTTTCAGCGAACGCTCGAGATTGACCGGCGAGCCTGAAGTGAGTCTTCCCAGATTGGTACGACTAAGCGTTTCCGTGCCGGCTTGAAATGTCAGCAAATCTCCGTCGATCGCAACGACCGTCAAGCAGCAGCCATTGATTGCGATGCTGTCACCGATCTGTGCGTCGCTGGCGACAGTTGGTGCCTCGATGGCAAAATCAGATCCGCTGCCGTTTTCGATGACGGAATCGACCTTGCCGCATTCTTCAACCAATCCTGTGAACAATTTTTTTCCTCGAGTTTTCCTGGCGGGTTGATGTGGTAATCGCTGGCGACGTATTGCTGATGGAACGCTTCAACCGGGGGGCTGCCTAAAGTCAGAATTCGAACCGGAACATCGCATTTGTGTGGGATTAATTGTACGCAGCAGTTTGGTTCTGCGTCAGGGAGGGACTTCCCCTTTCGAAATGAAATTTATCGGCAACAATGGGCATTGGCGAGGTTCACCCGTTTGACGACGAATCAACCACCATCAAATTCAACCTACATACAACGAGATAGCCATGGACAGTATCGTACAAATCAAAGGTCGACAAATTCTTGACAGCCGCGGAAATCCAACGGTCGAGGTCGATGTCACGTTGGCGGATGGTTCTTTTGGAACCGCCGCCGTTCCCAGCGGAGCCAGCACTGGCGCTCATGAGGCCTGGGAAATGCGTGACGGTGACAAATCGCGGTTTATGGGCAAGGGTGTCAACAATGCGGTTGCGAACATCAATGGTGTTTTAGCCGAAGCCCTGATCGGATTGCCCGGGACGGATCAGGGGTTGGTCGACCAAACCATGATCGACCTCGATGGTACGGACAACAAATCGAAGCTAGGAGCCAACGCAATTCTGGGAGTTTCGCTGGCGACCGCCAAAGCGGCTGCTGATTTCCACAACGAGCCTCTGTTTCGGTACTTTGGAGGAACGGCCGCCAATCTTCTTCCTGCTCCGATGATGAACATTGTCAACGGTGGCGAACACGCCGACAATTCGGTCGATGTCCAGGAGTTCATGGTCATGCCACTCGGTTTTGACTGTTTCAGTGACGCACTGCGTTGCGGTTGCGAAATTTTTCACAACTTGAAAAAGGTCTTGCAGGACAAGGGGCTCAACACGTCGGTGGGCGACGAGGGCGGATTCGCACCGGACCTCGGCAGCAATGTCGAAGCGCTTGACTTGATCATGACCGCGATTGAAAAAGCCGGTTACCGTCCTGGTGAGCAAGTTCAGATTGCCCTCGATGTCGCAGCGACCGAGTTTTACAACGCGGATGCTGGTGTCTATAAGATCGACGGCAAGGAACTGGATTCGAGCGCCATGGTGGATTTCCTGGTTGACTGGGCGGATCGCTATCCGATCTGCTCGATCGAGGACGGTTGCAGCGAAGACGATTGGGACGGCTGGAAAATGCTGACGGACCGATGTGGTGATCGTGTTCAGTTGGTTGGTGACGACCTGTTCGTCACCAATACGACTCGGCTTCAACGCGGCATTGACGAAGGTATTGCCAATAGTATCCTGATCAAAGTCAACCAGATTGGCACGCTCAGCGAAACTATCAAAGCCATTCAATTGGCTCATCGCAACAGCTACACCAGCATCTCGAGTCACCGCAGTGGTGAGACCGAAGATACCACCATCGCCGACCTGGCGGTTGGACTTTGCACCGGCCAAATCAAAACCGGTTCGGCCTCACGCAGCGACCGGATGGCAAAATATAACCAACTGCTGCGAATCGAAGAGATGCTTGGTGGCAACGCGGTTTACGCGGGTCCCTTGTTTGCGAAGAAAGCTGGCCAAACGGCATCGGTTTAAAGAGCGAACCGAGGTTCTGTCATCAACCGCCTGCTGCCCGTTCGATGGACGGTCCGCAGGCGGCTCAAGTACCATAGGTCGTTGTGGACGCCGGCTGTGTCCTGCACTTAAAAATTCGGTTTGACCTGCGGGAAATGTTCGGAAGTTTTCACCGCCACCAAAGATGACTTGGTTTCGGTGGCTTAGCCCGGATCAGGGAGGGCAGCGGTTTTTTGCGGGAATCAACCCCGGTTGGGAAACCAAACCAATTGACCCGGCTTCTTTTCGCGGAGGTCGAAGGATTGCCGCGGGATACCGATCAAGGTCTACTTGATGAGGGCCGTTCCGAATTGGGATCGGCCTTTGTCCGGCCTGCTACCCAATCTATCGGAGCGAGATCATGTCGATTGCCAGAAAACTTAGCCTCTGTTGTTGCTTGTTTTTGATGTTCGTGTCTTCCGGGATTCTGGCCCAGGAGATTCAGCACTCGTTTCTCGGTGTCGGCAAAGCCAACCGGACGGTTATTGTTGGCGAGGATGGTCAAGTCAAATGGAAAGTCGACTTACCCGCCAGTGACGGCTGGGTTCAACCCAACGGCAACGTGTTGTTGGCGGTCTATCCCAATCAGGCATTCCCCAACGGCGGAGTCGTTGAAATTGACCGCGACACGAAAGAGTTTTTGTTCGAGTACCAGGGACAACAAAAAGAAATCAGCACCGTACAGGCCTTGGGTGACGGGCAGTATCTGGTGGCGGAGTTGGGCGAACAACCGCGGGCGATCGTGATCAACCGAAGCGGCGAAATCCTGCAATCCATGCCGCTTGCGTGCCAACAGGGCAACGCCCATATGCAAACCCGGATGTTGCGTCGATTGAACAATGGAAATTACATCGCACCGCACTTGTTGGATTTTGCCGTCAAGGAATACGACCCGAAATCTGGACAGGTCGTCGCCGAATTTCCGACCGACGATCGCGGGCGGGAGAAAAAAGACTGGCCGTTTACGGCGATCCGACTGGAAAATGGAAACACGCTCATTGGCTGTACCAATGGCAATCGCGTGATCGAAATTGACTCAACGGGCAACACCGTTTGGAAGGTCGACAACCAGGACCTGGGGGAAGACCTGCTGGACGACGCGTGCGGAGTCCAGCGATTGCCCAATGGAAATACGGTGATTACCAGCTACCATGCCAAAGGCGACCGCGTCAAATTATTCGAAGTGACCCGAGACAAACAAGTCGTTTGGCGATACTCGGGAATGAATGCAGGTTTTCATCATTTCCAGATCCTTACAACCAATGGCGAACCGTTGGTTGAAAACACCTGGAAATAGGATGGCTGCTGAAAAGATCTGCTTATTGAGCTGACAACGATGACCAACCCCTATTCCACACCGTCAACGACGGTCTACGAATCCCCTGTCGCGCAATCCAACCGCCGATCGTTGCCTGATTCCGATACTCATCAAATCGACTTCGGGGCAATCATTCGCAAGTGGGAGTGGTTGCGAATTTTTTATAACAGCATCTTGATCACGATGGTGATGTTGCTGGTTTTGTTCGGCTTTCCCGGGTTGTTGGTGGACTTGAACTTTCTGTCTTGCGTGCTGGCCGGTGCGATCATTGCCAATCTTTGTTTCCTGACGGCTCCCGCGATCGAAGGTTATGGAACGCACTTCCGGCTCTGGCACCCGCTGTTCTCATACGTCCTGTTCGCAGCGGGGACGTTCTTCGCGATGATCCTGGCCATCGCGTGCGTGTTGTGGTTTCCGAAGATCTAGTGAACTCCTGGTTGGGCATCGGTTCGCTGCTAGGTCGCTGCCCAGTCGCAAACCGTTGCGCAGTTTGTCTCGCGCAGTTCCGTCGAGGGGTAGTGTTCATCCCCTCACCCCCAGCCTGGTCTGACGAAAATCCTTGAGGCTCGGAGATTTAGGTAAAAAATGTATTGAAAGCTGCTACGTCCTCTGGTACTTGTTTGGTGGATATATCAATCAAGCGAAGGAACGCAACAGCGATGTCATTATTGTTCAATTCGGTGAGTCAGTATAGTTCAGATTGGTATGAAGTTGCTCGTGGCTTGCTGCGTAGTCGGAATCGACAAGCCCAACGGGCGGACATTCAGACACTGGTAACTCGTGAACTTCGCTTGGAGAATGAACGGCTTGCTAAACGTCTGCAAACCGTCCAAGAGAAATTTGATCAGTCACAACAATTGCTTCTCCAAGAACAACGGGAAAACCAACTTCTTCGCCAGCAACCTGTCACGTTACCTACCGATTTACCGTTACTGCACCATTCCTTCGGCCCTAAATGATTTCGCTTTGTTTGAACCTCAGTAATCGACTCGGATTCCGACCGTCTGAAACTGCGCTGCGAGTTATTTTTGATTGGCTGGGTATTGAAACGCGGCTTCCCAGTCACGACTCGATTCGTACTTGGTCTATGCGAGCAGGCATTGCCAAGCTTCAGCAACCGGTGGCGGTGGCGGATGACTGGATTTGGATGGTGGATCACTCGAATCAAATTGGTACTGAAAAAGTTCTTCAGATCCTTGGCATCCGGACTGCGGATTTGCCAGAGCCCGGCCAAACGCTTCCGCTCAAGGCCATGCAAGTGTTGGCAGTTGTTCCGGGCGAGACCTGGAAACGAGAAGATGTTCGGCGAGAGTACAAGAAACTGGCCCAGCGAATCGGAGTCCCGCTATCTGTTGACCGATGGTGCAGTGGAGCTTCGCGACAGTGCTGATGTGCCGAAAAAACCGGCAAAAACTGACTTTACTGCGAGATCTGCAACACGTCGCAGCCAATGTTTTCGAAAACCAAATTGGCAAAAGTGATCGTTTTGCCGAATTTCTTTCGAGACTCGGCCGAACTGGTAGCGCGATTCAACAAACGGAATTAAGTCACTTCACACCGCCTGCTCAAAACCGAAAGCCAGGTTTATGAACTCGGTCCGACGCTGCGATGGGGCTTGATGGTGTCGCACCACTTGAGCCATAGTCGGTCGGTGTCGCGTCAAGACATTACGGCCCAGCGAATGAATGACAAGCTCGGTTGGGTGCGTCAGTTTCGAGAGGAACTGGGGGCTTGGAATCGCTGCCAACAAGTGATGCAAGCGAGTTGAAATTTATCAACACACAAGGGATCTACCGAGGGGCGGCAGCCAAATTGGAAAAATTACTGGCTGTCCAAACGCACGAGCATGGCCAACGGTGCGAATTGAGTCCGACGATGAGAGAGCAGTTGATTGAGTTCGTCAAAACGTCGGAAGCAGAACTTGAGCCCGGCGAGCGTGCTTGGCAATCAACCGAGAACTTGGAGTCCGCATTCGGCTTGTTTAAGAGACTCGAAGGTCAGCACAGCAAAAGTGGATTCACGAGCTTGGTTGCCGCCATGCCAACCTTGCTAACCGAATGGACTCCCGACCTTGTTCGCGAATTCTTTCAAGCAACATCAGTCAAACAAATGAAACAATGGCACAAAGACAATTTAACAACAACGCTAACCGCAAAGCGAGCGACCGCCTATCGCGAATTTGCCGCAGCAAGCTCCGGTTAGTCCAAAAACACAACTAAAAACATTGCGTCAGACCAGGC
>CAVQPH010000006.1:0-212769 GCA_963714685.1 Pirellulaceae bacterium
AACGTTTAAGTTCACCGGTTTAGCGGGCGGCAGCTTTGCCACTTGTTGAGCGTTGACGCTAAATCCGGTGGAACGCTTAGTTGAACAGTGCCTGGCATAGGGTGCCGGGCATCACTTGCTTAGCAGTTTACCATACCGCGGAGCTGAAATCATGCGGGTTGAATGGGCATTTTCTCGGAAGTCGCCCGTTTGCGCAGACCTTCGGTACAGTTGGTTGCAGGTAAATTTCGATTTGTCGCGGATCCGTGTTCATCAAGCCGTTGCCAATTCGGGGACGTGAGGTGGAGCACGCTGAGGAGCCAGGAGGAAATCGGTCACTAACCGTTTGCCGCAAACGGGACAACAAGTCAACTTGGTCAGCCCGGCTTGCTCGCACCAGTCCTGCCAGGTCAGGGGAGCTTCGGTCAAGTCAGGCTCAACTCCCAGAGCGGCTCGAGCCTCCGCAATTCGGGAGTGTTGGTTGCCGCTATAAAGTCCGTAGCCACGAACGGTTTGAAAACGTCGCGGTGGAACGTGTTGCAGCCAACGTTTGAGAAACGTCTCCACGGGTAAATCATCAACCACTTGCCGCTTGCCATCTCCCCCGTTCCTAGTCGATTGGCGATGTCGATAAACAACCCGACCACGGTCGATCGAGATCAGCCTTGAGTTCTTGATCGGTCCGTTTTTCAGGTAGCGGGCCAGGTACTTGACCACACCCAACCCATGACGATACGCCGGGTAAATCTTGACATTCCAAGCGGTGCCTGAGATCTGCTTGATCAATTTCTGGGCCGTGATGCCGTCGGGAAGCCTGACTTGGCCCTGTTCAATCGCCTGTCGCAGTAACGCTTTGAACTTGCCACGGAACTTGATCATCAACACTTTCCGCGGCAGCAGGCAGGATTTCTTCGGAAGTTGCCAGCGATTCTGCCGGTCCAGTCCACCGGCAGTGACGATGCAGTGCAGGTGCAGATGAGGCATCAGCTGCTGGTTCCACGTATGCAACGTAGCCAGGATCCCGGGCCGAGCGCCAAGGTATTTCGGATCGCTCAAGAGTTCCATCAGACTCTCGGTCGCTGCTTCAAACAGCAGGTTGGCCAACTCGCGCCGATTGAACATCCACGGCACTCGCAATTGGCTGGGCAGCGTAAAGACAATGTGATGATGCGGTATCGACAGCAGCCGTACCCGCATTCGGGCCAGCCATTTCTCCTGTTCCAGCCAGCCACATTGGGGGCAGCTACGATGTCTGCAAGAATTGTAGGCAATCGATCGCACGTGTCCTTCGGGGCAACGATGCACATGACCGCCAAGCGTTGCGGTCCGACAATGCGTCACGCACCAAGCCGCTTGCCACATATCTCGAGTCAGCCGATGGCGTGACGCAAACCCCTCGAAGTAGTTTTTAAACAAGCTTTGAAGTGTCGCTGCCATCTCAAACGGTGAAAGGCTCCAATCAAAAACCCCCGCCAGGCCAGTTCAACGACCAAGTTGACCGAGCCGCCGAACGATGAATTCATTAGCTTCAACTAATGCTACGCAGTCAACGGCTTCGGTCCATCGCTTTGTTCAAGAAAGCCGCTACCGCGGCGTAGTTCTCGAACGTCAAAAAACGTGAGGCATGTTTTTCCTTTTGAAACCTGTTTTCCAAAAGGAACCTCATCATGCCGACTTACAACAATCTACCACTTGCCAGCGAATACTTCAAAGGAAAATGGTACCGCAAACTGATCGAAGACCTGCAGCTGGCCGGCAAGGCCAAGCGGACCGTTTACGGCTACGTTCGGGCCGTCCGAAAACTGGCGGACTTTTGCCAGCAATCCCCCGACCAGATGGTCCGAAAGCCGATGTTCGCCAGTTCCTGCTGCATCAGATCGTTGACAAGCACGTTGCGGCGGGCACGCAATCGGTGCTGCTGAGCGGGATCAAGTTCTTCTATCGCACGACTTGCCCCCGAGATTGGGACGTGCTCGATCAGACCAAGCTCAACTACGTCAAGTCGCTGCCCGAAGTGATCACCCAGCCGCAGGTCTTCCAGATCATCGACGCTTGCCAATCGCTCCGATTGAAAACCTTCATCTGGACGACTTACACCCTCGGCCTGCGAATCGGCGAAGCGGTCAACTTGCAAGTCGGTGATCTCGACAGCGAGCGAATGATGGTCCACATCCATCGCGGCAAAGGGGCCAAGGATCGCTACGTCCCGTTGCCCCGAACCACCCTGGCGGCACTGCGAGCCTTCTGGAAGACCCATCGCAACCCGGTCTTCCTGTTTCCCGCCGAAGGCAGGAATCATCAAGATGGCTCAACGTCGACCACGCCGATGAGTCATCAGCACCGTGCAATCGGCCTTCAAGAAGATCACGCGGCAGTTGAAGTTTGGCAAAAAAGTTTCGTGCCACACGCTGCGTCATTCCTACGCCACCCATCTGCTGGAAGCCGGTGTCAGCCTCAAGGCCATTCAGAAATACCTGGGCCACAGCAGCCTGCAGACCACCATGGTTTACCTCCACCTGACCGAAATCGCCGAAGCCGATGCCCGGCAAGTGATCAACCAGTTGTTCGCACCTCGACAACCGATCGACAAGCAGTCCAGCTAAATGCTCACCTCCGCCAAGGCGACCTGTCTCGGTCGCCGATGCACGGAGTGCCTCGGTCGAATGTGACCGTCGCCGATGCACTGAGGCAGTTTGCTCCCGACTACATCGCCAAGTATCAGTCCCGGATGCCACCGCATCATCGCAAGGTGCTGGGGCTGATCATACGCTGTCGAACGGGTGAGTTGGGCAACCTGATTTATCGTTGCCAGACATGCGACCTTCGACATTGGGTCGGGACGTTCCTGCGGCAATCGGCATTGTCCGAGTTGCCAAACCGAAAAGACGCAGGCTCTGGCTGGCCAGGCAGACCCGCAAGCTGCTTCCGGTGCAACATTTCGTCGTCACGTTTACCGTTCCCCAGGAACTGCGGCCCCTGCTGCGCGCCAACCCGGAAGCCGGGTACGCCGCGATCTTCAACGCCGGTAGTCAGACGATCCGGACGTTGCTGGGCAAACCCAAAAACCTGGGCAGCCAGAAGATCGGCTTCTTTGGCGTGCTCCACACCTGGGGCCGGGACCTGAAGGACTATCATCCGCATGTGCACTTCGTGGTGCCCGGCGGTGGCGTCAGTCCCGACGGCTCGAAGTGGTTGCAGGTCAAAAAGGACCAACTGTTTCATCCGCTGCCAGCCAAGCGAGCTTTACAAGAAGTTGTTCGTCGAAGAGCTTCGCAAAGCGGGACTCTACGAGCAGTTGCCTTACGGCGTGCTGAAGTTCGACTGGGTGGTCAACATCAAGCCGGTCGGAGATGGCGAAGCGGTGCTGAAATACCTGGCTCCTTATGTTTACCGGGTGGCGATCACCGACAACCGGATCGTTTCGGTGACGACAACGAAGTGGTCTACCGGGTCAAACCGTCGGGCAAGCAGCGGTATCGAGACTCGGCGACTTTCGGGCGAAGCAGTTCGTCCGGGCGTTTGCCCAGCACATCCTGCCACCGGGATTCCAGAAAGATTCGTTACTACGGCTTCATGAGTCCCAACAACAAGCTGCAGCTGGAGGACGTTCGCTGGCTGATCTGGCTGTGGCGCGGTTGGACGTACTGGCTTGGCAGCGGTCTGCTTTCAACCGGAACTTCCCCAGCCCAAGCCACCCCGGTGTGATCACTGCGGTGGAGAGCTGGAACTGATCGCGATGACCAACGCCGATCATCGGCTGATCTGGCGGAAGGACGCTTCGCAACGAGGACCACCATGCGATTGATTCAGACGCGTACAACCAGAGCCAATCAAAAACGAGTCAAAGACGCGTGGCGGGGAAGGTCTGCGCCGATCGGAATCTTCAGCACCAAAACGCTCGTTCGGCAACGGAAAATCAGCCCTCTGCAGGACTCAAGACGAGCGAGTTCAACCTGACTGCCGATCCACCATCGAACTCAGACAAGCTCAACTTCTAGCCGAATCGGGAATTAGCCAGCCGGGAATCCAGGATCACTCGGAAGCAAAAACCAACCCGGTTCTACGCCGCCTCCGGGCCTCTTGAACAGAGAATTTGAGCATCGGCTCGAGCGTTCAAATTGAGTCCTGATCGAAAGGCCCCACCTCAACCAACAGCAGCTACCGCTCTTGATTAACGCGATGTCAAATTCTTAGTGGTTATCCGGCGATCTCAGCCATTCTGTCTCTTGCGTTTGAATTTCCAATAAACCCTTCCAGACGAACCCAGTGTTCTGAGTTTCGAGACAAAGGTTGAGTATTGGCGTTCCAATTGTCGTCCTTGCCGACAAATTCGTGTCCATAATCATCCAATTCAAGCGATTTGGAAGTTGATTGCCATGTGTCAAATCAGTTCGCGAACGTAGCCTTGTAAGTTCGTTGATGTATTCGTGCTCCACCTAATTTCTGCCATTGGAACCACGTGAAGAATCTGGGATTCGCCATCAATCGCGGATTGACGCCAGAGCAGTGAGCATAGCAGCCAAAGTTACGACGATTCAGGATCGCCGCAACGAATTTGGTACCATTTACGCGCGATTTATTGTCAGTTTCGAGGGCAAGCATGCTCAACAGTGTGCATGACATTCGAAGCCGGATAACTTGTTTATTATCGGCGAATGGTCGCCGGGAAATTCATTATAGCCCGACTTATGGTCGTGTCGAAGCCAATTATGGCCGATCAGCCGTAACTAAGTATGGCCGATTGCCAGCTCCCTGTCCACCAATCCCCCTGTTCTGCCCGGTCGATGCAAGCTGGCTGTCTTCCCAAGCCAAAAGCCTTCCCTACCGCCCCCGATTGGCCCGATTGAAGCACGCGGCCAATTGTTCTACGGGCTCGATGGTCATCCCCAAGCGATTTCCCGTCGAAGGAGCAAGCAGCTCGACTGGATCAGCGGGTGCGGCCGGATGGTTGGGTTGACAGGCTGACTATTTTGTATACCTTGATTGTCTGTTCACTAATTGGGCCTTGTGCCAACGTCAGGGAATCGACTTAGAGACCGGCGCGGTGCAATCGCATTTTGAAATTCGGCCGATTGGAGGGAGACCATGGGCAATTATTCCACCACGATTTCAACCACTCGCGCAGTTGCAGATCTGGCAGCCAGGCCGGAACGAAAAAATCCCGACTGGCCGAAAATCTGGTTTGCCAAGCTTTGCCGGTTTCACCAACGCCCTATCGATTCCCGCTGGGAATTTAACGCCCAACATGTCGTTCAATTCCTGCAATCGCTGCGGGATTCGGGCTCGTCTGCCTGGAAACGGCTGAAGGCCACCGAAGCATTGATCCAATTTCGTGAGCGGCACCCGACCCAGGCTCCCGCTCCCGACTTGCAGTTTATTTTCAACAAATTATCACAACTGGCGGCCAGAGAAAAACACTCACCGGATTCGCGGTCAGGCAGCCGCGGTTCTCACAGCCGTCAAAAGTCACCGCCCTCGGATACGTTCGATCCAGACGAAGAGCCTGTTGGATTGATCGATCCCAAGGAAAGGGAAGCGATTCGGGCAATGCGGATCAAGTTGCGCCTGATGGGCAGAACCCGAAATACCGAAACCGCTTATACGAAGTGGTTGCGGCGGTTTCTGCATTCATTAAATATCCGGTCGTTGGACCAGTGCAGCGGGATCTCCAAGCATCACGTCGTGGCCTTCCTGACCGACCTGGTGGTTGACGGTGACGTTGCACCATCGACGCAGGATCAGGCGTTTTATTCGCTGCTGTTCTTTTTTGAACATGTGCTCGAACGGGAACTGGGGGACGTGAATGCTTTGCGTTCCACCAAACCGAAACTGCGCCCGACCGTGATGAGCAAACCGGAAGTCCAGCGAGTCCTTGAGCAGTTGGTCGGGGTCTGGAAGATCATTGCTCAACTGCTGTATGGTTGCGGCCTGCGAATCAGTGAAGCGTTGAGGTTAAGAATCAAGGATTTTGATTTTGACCAACGGCAAATCGTGATTCACAACAGCAAAGGCAAGAAAAGCCGTTTGGTGCCATTGCCGGAGTCATTGGTCGACGACCTGAAACGCCTGATCGAAAACCGAGCCAAGCTTCACGAACGCGACCTGGAAAATGGCATGGCTTCGGTTTGGTTGCCCCATGCCCTGAATCGTAAATTTCCCAATGCCCATCGCGAATTCAAATGGCAGTTTCTTTTCGCCTCGCATCGACATTCGAAAAACAAACGCACCGGTAGAATGCACCGACACCACCGCCATCGCGATTCGTTTTCCCAGGCACTGAGGAAAGCCGTGGTCAAATCCGGTTTGCAGAAATACATTACCTCGCACACGTTTCGGCATTCTTTCGCGACCCATCTGCTGCAATCGGGGATCGATATCCGGACGGTTCAGGAGCTGCTCGGCCACCAGGATGTCTCGACCACGATGATTTACACGCATGTCCTGTTCGACGAGGATCGACCGGTTCTCAGCCCACTGGATCTGCTCGTCGGTCCAAGCGGTTCTCCACAACCCAGCGAATTGCAAGTCGTTAATCCACGAAGGCAGAATTCAACCGTCAGTGGATCAACAACTGGGGCGGATTGCCGATCGGACGAAGCTGAACAGGCGACAACTTCCGGGAACAAGAATCCAGCTCAAAGCGCTGCGGCGGCAGTGCCCGCCAGCGGGGCGAATTCCGTTACGTCCGTTAAGCGGAAAAGTCGGAGTTGGAAGAACCTGTTTGGATTGGCCCACAAATTTCGAGCAGCGATGTTTTAGACCACGATGAGCACGCCGTTGACCAAGAAATTGCGGCAACACTTCACGGATTTTCGCTCGGAAGCGCATCGTGCTCGTGCTCAGTGAAACGGTGCTCGTGCTCGTAATCGAAATGAGGTAATCATGACCCAGCCAATCTTCGACCACGATCGGCTGGACGGCTACCGTTTGTCAATCGAATACTTCGCGGATAGCTTCGAAGTCACTGAGCGTTTGCATCGCCACGCTCGTGATCCATGGCTTCGGGCGGCTCAAACGCATTGTGTCGATGTTGAATGGGATGTCGATCAAGTTTGGCGGCGGCGAGTTGTCGGTAGGGTATTCGCTGGCGATCGATTACGATTACGAGCACCGCGATGCTGAGCACGAGCACGAGTACGATCGAGAGCCAGGGCCAAGCCGTTCATCTTCGTACAGCTTGCGCGGCTTTGCAGATGGAAAACCTATCATCCGTCAGAGTCGCACGACCTGACTGTGGCACAAAGTGCCTATCGTGCTCGTGCTCAGTGAAACGGTGCTCGTGCTCGTAATCGAAATGAGGCAATCATGACCGAACCAATCTTCGACCACGATCGACTCGACGTCTACCGTTTGTCAATCGAATACGTTCGCCGCTGCGTTTGACGTTTCGAAATCGCTGAGCGGTTTGCATCGCCACGCTCGCGATCAATGGCTTCGTGCAGCTCAATCGATCCCACTGAACATCGCCGAGGGCAATGGCAAACGCAGCTTGAAGGATCGTGCTCGATTTTTCGACATTGCTCGCGGATCGGCATTCGAATGTGCCGCGATTCAGGACGTGTTGGTTGCGTCAGGCGGATTGGATGACGTGGCAAGTCGCGACATGAAACTTCAACTCAAACGAATCGTGTCGATGTTGACTCGGATGGCGATGAAGTTTGATGGCGTCAGCGAGTCGTCGGTAGAATATGCCTTGGCGATCGATTACGAGCACGAGCACCGCGATGCTGAGCACGAGCACGATCGAGAGCCAGGACCACGCCGTGCATCTTGGGATGGCTTGCGCGATTTTGCAGATGGAAAACCTATCATCCGTCACAGACGCACGACTTGACTGTGGCACAAAGTGCCCATCGTGCTCGTGCTCAGTGAAACGGTGCTCGTGCTCGTGCTCGTAATCGAAATCGAGCAATCATGACCGAGCCAATCTTCGACCATGATCGACACGACGTCTACCGTTTGTCAATCGAATACTTCGCCGGTAGGGTATTCGCTGGCGATCGATTTCGAGCACGAGCACGAGCACGAGCACGAGCACGAGCACGAGTACGAGCACGATCGAGAGCCAGGACCACGCCGTGCATCTTGGGATAGCTTGCGCGATTTTGCAGATGGAAAACCTATCATCCGTCAGAGTCGCACGACCCGACTGCGGCACAAAGTGCCCATCGTGCTCGTGCTCAGTGAAACGGTGCTCGTGCTCGTAATCGAAATCGAGGCAATCATGACCGAGCCAATCTTCGACCACGATCGACACGACGTCTACCGTTTGTCAATCGAATACTTCGCCGGTAGGGTATTCGCTGGCGATTGATTTCGAGCACGAGCACGAGCACGAGCACGATCGAGAGCCAGGGCCAAGCCGTGCATCTTGGGATAGCTTGCGCGATTTTGCAGATGGAAAACCTATCATCCGTCAGAGTCGCACGACCCGACTGCGGCACAAAGTGCCCATCGTGCTCGTGCTCAGTGAAACGGTGCTCGTGCTCGTGCTCGTAATCGAAATCGAGCAATCATGACCAAACCAATCTTCGACCACGATCGACACGACGCCTACCGTTTGTCAATCGAATACTTCGCCGGTAGGGTATTCGCTGGCGATCGATTTCGAGCACGAGCACGAGCACCACGAGCACGAGTACGATCGAGAGCCAGGACCAAGCCGTGCATCTTGGGATGGCTTGCGCGATTTTGCAGATGGAAAACCTATCATCCGTCACAGACGCACGACTTGACTGCGGCACAAAGTGCCCATCGTGCTCGTGCTCAGTGAAACGGTGCTCGTGCTCGTAATCGAAATCGGGCAATCATGACCGAGCCAATCTTCGACCATGATCGACACGACGTCTACCGTTTGTCAATCGAATACTTCGCCGGTAGGGTATTCGCTGGCGATCGATTTCGATTTCGATTTCGATTTCGATTTCGAGCACGAGCACGAGCACGAGCACGAGCACGATCGAGAGCCAGGACCATGCCGTGCATCTTGGGATGGCTTGCGCGATTTTGCAGATTGAAAACCTATCATCCGTCAGAGTCGCACGACCCGACTGCGGCACAAAGTGCCTATCGTGCTCGTGCTCAGTGAAACGGTGCTCGTGCTCGTAATCGAAATCGAGCAATCATGACCAAACCAATCTTCGACCACGACGATTACGCGGCTCTCAAAGTGAGCCCGGAGAACGTTGGAATCGAACAGATCGTGGGGCTGACCGAATTCACGAGAAAATGCGGAGCAAATCGTATTTTGAAAAACACCAAAGTTATTCTTCCCGCGTTCTTTGAAACGCTGAACCGCATATCCCGACAGGAATCCAAGCCATTGGCCATTGTTCGAGCGCAGCGACAACACCGGTTTTGCGGCATCGAATTGTCGCACTTCACGTCCCGGCGTGATTCGGACGCGCGGTAATGATACAATTCGGTACCGGATTTGTGGCCCAGCCGCGAACGCCGTCGTGTTTTCACGTGGTTTTCCATGTTAAGCAAATCGCGAGATTCCGCGTGGATGAATCACGCCCGTTTGTTTTTCCTCTCGAAAAAATTCATCCGCTGGATTGACTCACAGGGTAACCATGACCAACTTATCGTCGTTCAAAACATGGAGAATCTTGACAAGATGATCCCAACACGCAATACAGTTCGCGCTGCGTTTTACACCCTGATGACGATCGCTCTGATGGCCTATTCGGGATGTGAACCGACGGCCCGGCAGAATCCCGCCAGTCCTGGCAACGCAAAATCAGACGTCGTTGCACCACCTCCCAATGGTCCAAGTCCAGAGTTGAGTGAAGGCCCCGTGCTCATCAGCGGTGAGTTGGGCTCAGTCGACTGGCGTTCGCTCGTCGATCGTGAGGTGACGGTCACCGGGAACTTGATGGTCGTCGACACGTACGATTTGATTCGTCGTGGCCAAATTAAAGTAGCCAGAGATCGACTTTATATTCCGACCAGCCGGGTCGATCCCAACGATCCCGATCCCAACGCGACGACATTCGAAGGCGGCAGTAACGTCGCGGAAGTTACGAAAGCACAAGAATTCAACGACCAAGCTACGATCATTTTGGACGATGGATCCACCGCAGAGAATATTTTTCCGCCAAAGTTGTTTCCTGATCTTGGCAACACCCACCCAACCGTGCGAATTGGATCGCGGCTTGAGGGAGTTTCGGGGAAATTAATCAAGGCAGGCAATCAAATTCTGCTCGTGCCCAATGAACCGCTTGCTTGGCAGCCAGCCGAACGGCCACTTCGACCTGATGTTGGTAGGGCGAACGTCACAGTCGCCAGTTTTAATGTGCTGAACTATTTCACGACGATTGACAACGGACGCAATGCTGCTCGCGGCGCCGATTCAGAATCGGAACTGCAGCGGCAGGAAGCCAAATTGGTTGCTGCCATCCTGGCCATGCAGGCCGATGTCATTGGTTTGATGGAGCTTGAAAACAATCTCGATGCCGAGAATCGACTCGTCGCTGCCCTGAACCGACAAATTGGTAACGAAGTATTCAAGGGTTGCGGCCTTCCCGCTGGGTTCCGCTCGGAGCCGGGCGGCGAGAATGCGATTCGTGTCGGCATGATTTACCGAGCCGACCGCGTTGCACCGGTGGGAGAGGTTTCGATCATCCGTGATGATGCGTTCGCCCTGGCGCGAACGCCGATCGTACAGCGTTTCCAACCCAAAGCGGAAGGCCAATCGTTCGCAGTGATCGTCAACCATTTCAAATCAAAGGGCGGTTCGGATGAAGCCGACGATGCCAACAAAGACAAAGGGGATGGCCAAGGTGCTTACAACGCCGCACGCCGCTCTCAAGCTTTGGCGATTTGCCGATACATCGACGAGCTCAGGCAAGACAAGAGCGAGCCACGCGTCCTCGTCATTGGCGATTTCAACGCTTACGGGCAGGAAGACCCCATCGACGCAATGCGAGCCAACGGACTGATTGACTTACAGGAACGATTGGGAGGACGATCCTCATCCGTAAATGAGGCTGGACAATATTCGTATATCTACTACGGTCAATCCGGCAGCCTCGATCGGGCGATGGCCACCGATTCGCTGGCTGCCGATGTTACCGGGATTGCAACGTGGCATATCAATTCCGACGAACCACGATTTCTGGACTACAACGAGGAATACAATCCCAAGACGCTTTACCAACCCAATCCGTTTCGCAGTTCCGACCACGATCCGGTCTTAATCGGGATTGGAAACTGACTCGAGAGACGCGCTGTTGAGACCGCTTGGAATGGATGATTTGAGTCGATTCGCGTTTTCGATGATTCCGAAAAATGCATTTTCTTGTCCGTCATTCCACCGTGTTTTTTTCTGCCCATGGATCGCGACGGCGGGTTGCCAAGTCCGTGAGCGACGAACATCCAGCAGCGTCAATAAAATACCAATCCTGATCGAAAGCACGCGAAAAAATGTGGTTTGAATCATTAGTCGGATTCGCCGAACAACACGCCGACCAGGTTCGTGCGAATCTCAGCGTCGATGGCGAGATCATGACGTCGGCCGTTAACGGTCGACAGTTCCAAATCGGGCGGCTGGAAACTCCCAGCCTCACCGAGTTGCGATCTCGAATCCAGGAGAACCCCCAACCGAACGGCCGGTTGAAACTTTCAGAAATTGTCGCCGATGTTCAGCAATTGCACCTTGCCGAGGAAAATGCAGGCTCGCTGTTCCAGGTCGCGTCGCAGTTCAATCTGTTGGAAATGGTATCACCCAGCGTCACTCCCGAAGACGGCGTTGACAGGTATGAATGCGATCGCACCCAGGGACCGGCCTGCGCGATCGCCTGTGGAGCCGGCACAATTTATCGCAACTACTTCGTTTCGATCGACGGAAACACGGGACAAACATCGGATCGTCAGATTGACTGCCTTGACGAGTTGGGAATCGAACTGGGCAATTCGGATTGCGGTCTCTGGAGCATGCAAAATGGCTACGCATTGGCGACCGCCGAGGGCTTGTCCGAGATTTCGGCGCGTTTATCGCAAGCGGATGAAACGGAGAGAGATCGGCTGCGCCAATTGCTGAAAATTGGCATCCATTGGAATACGGAAGTCACGATCGCGCCCGTCTCAAATTCTCACACGGTTTCGCAGGTTTATGGCTCGGCGTTGCCGGTCGCCTATTCCATCCATTCGCCCCAGCAATGGGCTCCGTTCGCTCGACTGGTCCTGGAGGCAGCTTACGAAGCGACGCTATGCGCGGGCGTGCTGAACTCGGTGGAGACGAAGAATAATCGGGTCTATCTGACGCTGCTGGGCGGAGGTGCATTCGGCAACCACGAAGATTGGATTTTCGCGGCGATTGATCGGGCCCTGAGAAAATTTGCCGCATTTGACCTGGACGTCGCGATCGTCAGTTACGGCACGTCGAAACCCGGAATTCGCCAGTTAGTAGCCGACTATGACCATTGAATTTCTTGATGCGGTCGGTGGTCTGGGTGTCTTTCTGCTTGGCATGGTCGTGATGACCAACGGGCTGAAGGCCATCGCGGGAGAAGCACTTCGTCGCGCACTGGCTCGGTTTACGAAAAGCCCAACTTCGGGCGCGGTGACCGGTGCGATTGCGACGGCCATCATCCAGTCGTCGAGTGCCACCGCCGTGGCAGCGGTCGGCTTTGTTGGTGCGGGTTTGATCACGTTCTCGCAATCACTTGGCATCCTGTTTGGAGCCAACATTGGCACGACGATTACGGGCTGGCTGGTCGCGATTGTGGGTTTCAAGTTGCAGATTGGAGCCTTGGCGTTGCCCCTGGTTTTGGTGGGCACGCTGATCCATCTATTTACGCGACGGCACCTGTCCGCGTTCGGATTGGCATTGGCTGGATTTGGACTGATTTTTGTCGGTATTGATTTGATTCAATCCGGAATGGGAGGACTGCAGGGGATTGTGACTCCCGCCAGTTTTCCCGGCGATGGTTTCTCGGGTCGATTGCTGTTGGTCTTGATCGGAATTGCAATCACGCTGGTGACCCAATCGTCAAGTGCGGGCGTTGCGATGGCATTGACGGCGCTACATGCCGGGACAATCAGCTTTGAGCAGGCTGCAGTGATGGTCATCGGAATGGATGTTGGCACAACGGCAACGGCGGCCTTGGCAACGATCGGAGGCACGACGGATGTCCGCCGAACCGGATTTGCCCATGTCATTTACAACGTTCTGACTGGAATTGGGGCATTTTTTCTGGTGACACCTTACACCTGGGCCTGCCTGAAATTCGTTCCCGTCGGATTTGAGCAAAACCCGGAGATTGCCTTGGTGGGGTTTCACACCCTGTTCAATACGCTGGGTGTGATCGCTGTTTTACCTGTTGCCGGAGCGTTCGCGCGACTGATGACCTGGTTGATTCCAACTCAACCGATCAGGTTCACGCAGCGACTTGATCGTTCGCTGTATGCCAGCCCGGTGGTCGCCCTGGATGCAGTCCGCGCAACACTTCGAGAACTATCTCGAGTTGTGTTCGACTGCCTGATTTCGATTTTGAAGACGGGGCGATCAGAGGAGAACGATACGACGCTTTCAGAAGCGACTGCGGGGCTTGAGACAACCCGAGACTTCCTGACGCCCATTGCGACCCCTGAATTGGATCCCTCTTTGTACACCGGGAAACTCTCGAGTATTCACGTGATTGACCACCTGCAGCGGTTAATAGATCGCTGCGGAGAATTCCATCGGGCGAGTCGGGTGCGCAACGATCCAAAACTTGCGCCGCTTGGTGAACAACTGCTGTCGGCAGTCAAGCAGGCCCGATTGCAATGCGACATGGTTCCGCCGGAAATTAACGGCCTGCGAATCCTCGAGGATGTGCCGTCAAAGCCGAATTCAGACGCTGAAGATCTTCAGCAGATCTGGGAAGGGCTCGACAAGCAAGCCGAAAGCGTTCGTCAGGCACTGATTGCGGAAACCGCCAGCGGCCAGTCCAATGCCTACGAAACGATCGAGAAATTGGATGCGTTGCGCTGGATTTTAAGGGTTTCCTATCACGTTTGGCGAATCGCGTTTCATTTGAATACCCAAGTCACCAGTTCCGGGATTGAGTCAGCCGAATTGCCAACTCCGGAATCCGGTGACATTCTGTCGGGCGAAACAGCCGATTGAACAAGCTTGTTTTGCGCCGTGATCGAAACCGTCGAATGGTGCCAGGCTGTGGTTTAATCGAACCAGATATTGATTGCCACCGTGTTACCACTGACCACCAACGGCAACACGGCCCGGATACTGAATTCCGGATTATTCTTTAACCACGTCGAAAGCGCGTCGTTCAGATAGAAGGGCAACTGATCGGCAGGCGGTGGTGTAACTCCGCCCTGAAAGCAAACCCATCCCGTTTCGATTTCAACTCGGTCGATGGTAATTTGATCGCCGTCATCTTCGTTCTCTTCCTGCATCTGATGCCGGCTCCTTCAAAAAGCTGTTCCATTTCCACGACCGCAGCCGGTGGGGTAGGGAGGCGTCTGTTTCAATATTCAAAATCAAAATCCATCTGCAGCGAATCCAATTTACGATTTGGTAAAGGGGGGCCGGTAGGGGTTTCCATCCTCGGCCGGTTGCTTGGTATCAGTCGTGCTGAAGGAATCCGGAATGGGTGAGGGGGGCGGGGATGTTGGTTCCGACATGAACACCTTGCGAATGATCCATTCTCCACCAAACAGGAAAGCGAACAGGATCCCATACCAAATCGCAGTCAGCGGGACTCCCAAAAACGGCGCCATCGTACGACCGGTATCGCTGGCCCACTCATCGATCGCACGCTCGGCTTCCGGAGTCAATTCGTCACCGCCAATCCCGCCATCTCCATCGAGATCGTATTGATTCATTTCGGCGGTCAGCTGTGCGTCGGCCATCCAAACCGATGACACCAAGATCAAATATCCCACAATCGCGGCCAGTGGATACAACAAAACCGGATGAATCCGTTTGTCAAAACACAAGTTGGCAAACCAAGACATGATCGGCAGGGTAAACCAAACGATCATCAAAAAAAATATCAGCATTGAGATAACAGCAAGACAAAATTGGGAAGACGATCGAACGGCCTGCCGTTTACGTTTCAGGCAACTCGGTTGCGGGCAACTCGGCCATCGACGATTCCCAAGTGTAAACACACCGTCTCGCGGATTCAATCGGCTGCCGCTGTCAGCACGAACCGGTAACAGCAAACCAGGCAGACACCCGAGCAACGTGATCGCTGAAAACCGGCGACAGACCGAAACCCAGCTTGCCGACACAGCGACGCCGACGAACTCAAGATAGAGTTGCTTTCGATTCTTCCCCTCCTCGAGCGGCACGCCGGATGCGAATCTGCTCGCGGACGAAGGTCCGCTTCCGCTGTTGCACACGATCGTCCTGGATTAAGTCGGTAAACTCCGTTCGAACGAACTTCCGAAACGATGGATCTGGATCCAGTCCTCGAATCCGCAAATAGAACCTGGGACTCAATGGCAAGCGATACAGCAACGCCCCGAGTCGCTGGGGAAGGCTGTAATTGACGACGGTGTCCAAAATTTGAAATGGATTGGAGGTGCAATTGCTCGTTCTGAACAACCGAAACAGGAAATATCTTTCAGTCATCCCGTGCAATCCGCCCGAAGCAACGAACGAAACAATAGCTCGCGTTTCTCTCCTTCTTTCAACGGCAACGGCGGCGATTCTGTGATCCACTGGTTCTGGACGACCAACCGCTCGAACACCATCTCCTCGGTGGAAAGGAATCGGTGAGCACTCAACAGGTTTCCAAACAGTGCGTCGCGCAAATTAAACTCGACGCCTGCTGGACCCACCGTTTCCACCGAGTAGATAAAATCGTGAATGCAATGGATCGGTTCACCAAAATCCTCACACGCCAATGGGTAAAGCCTGACGGGGTTGTCACGCTCCAGCACGATTCTGTTTTGAAGATGGTTCAGAAACGGCAACGCTCGTTTCGGGAGCCCGTGCTTGTTAAGGATCAACTCCCGACCGTTTTCACCCTCACGAACTCGCGGTTGCGAAAAATTAAATACCTGCCCGTAGATTGCTTCGATCCCATTCAAAGGAACCAGTGCCCGCCAGAATTCGCCAGCGTGATAAAAATAGTCGACGATCAATTCGTGATTATCGGCCGCGGCGCACGAATCGCGGCAAACGTCCGATCGAATACGGATCGAGCGGCGACTGGAGGTATCAATTGCCGAACCGGCATAGCTTGAACCCGTCGGCATCGACAAATCCGAACGATTGTCAGGGGATGACGAATTGGAACCTGAGGCATTCATTTTTCAAAACTCTATTTTCCCGACTATCGCGCGTTGACCCACCACTTATTCGCAAGCGACAACAGACCGTTGCTTTGTCAAAGCTTAATTTTGAGATCAGCCGTTTGGCGCGAGCCCCGGTTAGGTGACGAAAACCGGGGCGAGTGCCCAAACGGCTGATATATCCAACCCTAACTTTTACCTTTGACAAAGCACAAGATACGAGCCGAGCTGTTTACGATCAGCAAAACAAAGTAACATTTTCTGACAAGCTTGGCACATTCTTGCCAGTTTTGTCGCACTAATGTGTAAAACCAGCTCGGAATCAACCAGGTCGCCAAAAGAACTGAATCGAATGACAGGAATTACCCATAGCCACCGAAGTTTCTGGTCATTGATCTGGACGCAGTTTTTCGGGGCCATCAACGACAACATTCTTAAAGTTGTCCTGGTTTTTACGGTTATTTACGGATTCTGGGAAGGTGAATTGGGCCAAGGTGCGCCAAGCCCAAAGCTGGATTAATTACCTGTTTACGATTCCGTTTATTCTGCTCTCCGGATATGCCGGCACGTTTGCCGATCGCAACAGCAAAAACAAGGTCGTGCTGTGGGTCAAAATCATTGAGATCCCAATCGCGATAATTGCCGCGATCGGATTCTGGACACAAAATGTCTGGCTAACGATGTTCGCGTTACTCGGACTGGCGTGCCAAAGTGCCTATTTTGGGCCAGCCAAATATGGCATGATTCCCGAAATCGTCGAATCGCGTGATCTCAGTCGGGCCAACGGCTTGATCAACATGATGACCAATATTGCGGTCATCCTGGGCACTCTCTTGGCCGGACAAATCGCGACCTATTACAGTCCGGGCGCTGAAAAAATTGCGGCAGGGGTAGAACCGCTGCTCTGGCTGCCGGGACTGGCGATGATCCTGATCGCCGTCGCCGGCCTGGTGTCGGCGCTGATGCTGCCCAAACTGGAACCGGGCGACAGATTGGTGTCCTATAATCTAAACCCCGTCGGGACCTACGTCGGCTCGCTGAAAGAAATTTCCGGGACGCCGTTGTTCACCGTGATGTTTGCCTGGGCATTTTTCTACTTCGTATCGGGGCTGGCATTGTCGATTCTGCCGGAATACGCGGGCTTGTTAGACGTCGCCGCCGATGAGGCGTCACTCCTGCTGGGCGTGTTGGGGATTGCGATCGGAATCGGATGCGTCACGGCTGGATTTTTGTCCGGCGATGCAATCCGTCCTCGCCTGGTGCCGTTCGGCGGAATTGGCTTGGCTACTTTCTTCATCTTGTTGGGTGCGATTCCCGCCAGTTTGCCATTTTTTTCCGACACTCCGTATCTAAGAATTCTGGTTTGCCCCTCCTCTCTGTTCGTGCTGGGAGCCGGGATTTCTGCTGGTTTTTATATCGTCCCATTGCAGGCGCTGCTCCAACGCCTGACCCCCGATGATGAACTGGGACGATATCTGGGGACCGCGAACGGACTTTCCTGGACGTTTTTATTCCTCGCTGCCGTATTTTATCAAGTCCTCAGGCCCCGTTTTGAATTCGCTAACCAGTTGTTCATCGTGTCCGGTTTGCTAATGTTTCTGGGTGTAGTATTTTTTGTCTGGCGAGTCAAAGCCCGCGGTTTCCCACTCAGCAAAGTCGAATGAAACTGCCGCGGCTTTTGGCCTGGCGCGGCTGGGACTCCAATTTCATTTCCGCGATTGGCCAACCGAATTCCTCGAACCAATTGAGCTGATGAGAACCGTTTCGAACTTCGGCCGCAACATCGAATTCCAACCGACTTCGATCTACTCCCCGACGAGCGTTGAAGAAGTGCTCGCCATCCTGGACCAACATCGGGGACAGGAAATCCGGGCCATCGGCAGCCTGCATTCCTGGAGCCCGGCGCCAGCGACCACGGGAATCCTGCTGGAGCTGAACAACCTGACCGCAATCGAGGTCGAGCGAACCGATGACTCCGCAGCCGTGACCGTCGGTGCCGGATGTCAACTCAAAAAGCTCTTCGAATTCCTCGCGATCCAAGGCTTAACCCTACCTTCGTCCGGTCTGATCGACGAGCAAACCGTCGCCGGAGCCACTGCGACGGGAACGCATGGGTCTGGCAAACACAGCCTGTCTCATTACATCGAATCCGTGTCGATCGCCCATTACGACCCGACGAATGGTGACGCAAAATTATCGAACGTCGATTCCGGTCAGGATTTGAAAGCGGCGCGCTGTTCGCTCGGACTGATGGGCATCATCGTGGCGATCAAATTCCGTTGTCGTCCTAGTTACCGGATCGAAGAGCATGTGCGTGCGCACGAATCGCTGCAGACCGTGCTGGCTGCGGAACCAGAATATCCGCAGCAGCAGTTTTACCTGATCCCGTGGTCGTGGCGTTATTTCGCACATCACCGGGTCGAGAGTGAGCGGCCGGTCAGCAACCTGGCACCGCTATATCGAGCTTACAATTTTCTTGGCATCGATGTTGGATTGCACGTCGCGATGTATGGTTTAGCCAAAATCCTACGGTCCAGCTGGGCAGTGCGATTTTTCTACCAACAGATTGTGCCGTTGACCGTCATTCGGAACTGGAAAATCGTCGATCATTCCAGCTCAATATTGACCATGCAACACGAACTTTTCCGTCACATCGAGATCGAGGTCTTCGTCCAACTGCGCGAAGCTCAACGCAGCCATCCAGTTGCTGATCGATGTGATTTCCGTCTTTGGCGGACAGGATTTTCGGCATCGAGAGACAACAGAATCATTACTGACGCGATGCGATCGCTGGCAAGAACTGGAACAACATCGCGGATCTTACGTTCATCATTATCCGATCTGCGTGAGACGTATTCTGAGCGACGCGACGTTGATTTCGATGGCCAGCCCCAGCGACGAGTCGGACGAGGATTGGTATTCGATCAGCCTGATCAGCCTTCATTGGCCGAGTGAGCGACAAGGGTTTTTCGCTTTTGCCGATTTTGTTGGCCACGTGTTCGCACAGCTGTTCGGCGGACGATGCCATTGGGGCAAGTACAATCCACTCGATCAGCAGGAAACCGAAAAACTGTATCCACAATTCCAAGAATTCCGCAGCATCGCACAACGGTTTGATCCCGACTCGGTCTTCAAGAACGACTGGTTCCGCGAGCTGTTTTGAAGCCCGAATTCTCACGATTCCCGAAAACACGAGGATCGGATGCCCGACCAATCCGCCCGTCAATCCGCCCATCAATCGGACTTGGTCAACCGCCGAATCTCGTCGTCCAGCCCCGTCATTTCCCAGCGCCCAAGCGAAATCGGGATGCTGTCGATCTGGTTGAGTCGATCAAAGAAATCTTTCAACGCGAACGGCTCACCGCGTTGCTCGAGCTGTTTGGCATAATCGGCGAGTGTCCGTTCGAGCAAATATTTTCCGGTGATATAGCTTGTCCCATAACCGGGTTGGCGAAGATAAAGTTGCTGCTCGAACAGCAACAATTCCCGCTCGGTCTTCATCCAGCCGCGCGGCGTCCAGTTCATGTGCACCTTGCCCGCCTCCTCCATGGTCATCTCGTTGGCGTGCGCATAGAGGGAACCCAGTCCCCGCGCCGCTCGTTGCGCGATCAGAATCCAGACCAATTCCCGCGACCGTGGGCTGTCGTCGTAAAGTCCCGCGTGCATCAACATTTCCTCGACTCCGGTCGCCGTCCCTTCATTGCGACTGTCGAAGATGTTGTACAACAGGGCCCCCTGCCTGACGGGACTCGGATGCGGCTGACGGTCCATGCGTGCCAGTTCGAACCAGTGGTAGAAATGCGTGTACAGCGGTAACGGATCGTAGTGGGCCCCAATCCAGAAAAAATTCCGCTGCTGCTCGGGGACGAACCGCCCCAAATGTTCGCGCAAGGCAGGTTCCATGTAATTGGTAACCGTGACAATTTCCTGCTCGCGCAGAAACGTCATCAATCGCGTTGCCGCCCGATCCGCTTTGGCATCGTACTCTGCCGGCGTCGACGCAGCGACCAAAGGTGGCAAGTTCCGATTGCGTTGTTCCTCGAGTTTAAGAGACGACCAGGCCCGGTCCAGTTCCCGCTTCAACAGTTGAACCTCTTCCTCCCAGGTCATCGGGACCAGGTGCACATTCTGCTGATACCAGGTGTAGTGGTCTTTACCGATTCCGGAAGGTCCATCCTTGTTTTCTGCTTCCACCTCCAGCCATTCGATCAGGCCGTCCGTCGCGGTTTCACAAGCATCGATCGTGCTGAGAAGCTCTTGATTCGCACGTCCCCCCACACGTTGTCGGATCGCATTGAGGTTGGTTCGCTGGTTACGAAGGTTGCGAATCCCTGCGATCCACAACTCCCGGGCGTTGCCGGTCAAATTCCGCTGTGCTTGACGCATCAACGGCGGAATCACTTTCAGATCGGCAATCAACCGTTGTTGCTCAGATTCCGAGAGTGGAAAATTGTAAGTCCAAAATTCGGTGACCGCGTGGTGGGTTGGACCTTCATGCGCCGGCACATCACTCCGCGCCATCCAGATCGACTGGTAAAATGCAGGATCGCGAGCCCACGGTTGAAGCACGCGATAATTGAAATCGAAGCCGTTCATTTCGGCCCGCACGAGGTGCCAGTCAACCTGCTCGGGCACGCTCCAACCGGTGGTGTCCAGCGCATCGAGCTGTGCCCGCAATTCCATGTATTGTTCGTAACGCGACGCAAACGTCTCGGCCGTGTAGTCCGGCGCTCCTTCACGCAACGGTGGACGCTCGAACGCCCGCCATGTTTTGTGCAGTGCCAACAGGTCGCTGTGATCTGCCAACGCCGGGGTGGTCACCATGAACAGTAAAAGGGCAACTGACAGGCGACAGCCGGCAATCACGGCTCGTTTGGATAGGGTCATCGGATTTAGCACGTTGTTTACAGTCTCTTTTTTGAAATTCGTTGTGCAATTGTCATTGGCCGACACGCAGGAAGCCAGCCGATTTTCGTCCAGCCGGCGGTTTCTTCAACCCGTTGGTCAGCACCCCCAAGCCATCCTGGGGCGTCAATCGCTGGTCGGATTATGATAACGAACTTTCTAGCCGACCGAACCACCCACGCCATTGGATTGAGACCAATTCCAGCTCACAAATTTGTTAGAATGGGGTCGCCGTTCCGCCGCAGCAGCTGCGGCGACAAACTCTGATCCACAACTCTCCAAAATCAAAATCAAAATGGCCGATCAAATTCTGAAACTCGTTTGCCCCAACTGCGTGTCCATCAACCGTGTACCCGCGACGCGGCTCGCTGACGGTCCGATTTGTGGCAAATGCAAACAACCGCTGACCCCAGGGAAACCCATCGAGCTGAACCCGTCTAACTTCCAAAAGTTGATCGGCAACAGCGAACTGCCGGTGGTCGTCGATTTCTGGGCCCCGTGGTGCGGCCCATGCAAGATGATGGGGCCCGAGTTTGCCAAAGCAGCCGGACAACTCCAAACACAAATCCTGCTGGCCAAACTGAACACCGAAGATTTCCCCCAACTCGCCGCCCCGTTCAATATCGCCGGGATTCCTACCATGGTGCTGTTTCAACAGGGACGCGAAGTCACCCGCCAGTCCGGGGCCATGCAACAGTCGCAAATCGTCCAGTGGATTCAATCCGCCGTCAAGTAAAACGTCAAGGGAGTGCTGCGGATTGTCCTACTTAAGATCGGCGACGGAAGCGATTCGGCATCCTTTCAACTCGATTGGTCCCGAACGTTGGACCGATTGTCTTCGCGATCACCGGACTCGCACGCATTGAACAGCCGCCCCAGCGGCAACAACCGCAGGGCCTACAACCCTTGCTCGCAGGCCGTGAGCGAATTCAACGAACTCGCGTTTTTTCATCCTCGATCTCTTTACCGAGGATCTCCTCAAGCACGTCCTCGAGTGTCACCACACCGATCGGCTCGGCTGTCGAACCTTGAACCGCAAACAGGTGAGAGCGATGCTTGAGAAACGCATCCAACAAACGATGACCCGGTAAATCAGCCGCGACGAAATGCAATGGTTTGGCGATTTCTTGCAGCTTTACATCATCTCGGTCGTTGGCAACGGCAAACAGAATATCGCGGCTGAGCACAAGTCCGGTCCAGTGGTCGGCGGTATTCGGATCGGAGATTGGAAAACGGGAATAGGATCCGTGACGCATGTCTTTGAATGCGTCGGCAACGGTCAATGAAGCCGGCAGGCTGATGACCTGCTTGAGCGGCGTCATGATTTCGGCCGCTTTGAGATCATTCAGTTGCAGCGAATTCTGAATCAAGTCAGCTTCGATTCCCAAAATGCTGCCTTCTTCCACGCTGATTCTTGCCAGCTGTTTGACATCGTCTTCGATGGCGCGTTTCGGGGGATCCTCCGGCTTCAAGTGTCGCGTGAAAAATTCGAGGCCCCGAACAACGGGATACATGATCGAAATCGCGGTCGCGATCGGAATCGCGGTCGAACGGGCAATCGCCTGATTGTAGACCACGCCAATGATTTTCGGAACGATTTGCGCAAACACCAACAACCCAATCGCCAGCACCAGGGTAAACCAGTAGACAAAGGTCTCCCCGTACAGTGCTCTGGCCTGTGATCCCGCAATGGCAGCTCCGCCCACCCCCAGCACCGTATCGAAAATCAGGATCGCCGTAATCGGATAGTCCATTTTTTCTTTGAAGGCTTGCAGACGCAAACCCGCTGGATTACCGGACTCCACCAGCCGGCGAATATAAGGCTGCGGAACAGCGTAGAGCGCTGCTTCCACCATCGCGCAAGCTCCGGTCGCAATAAAAACCAAAGCAATAGCGAGAATGAACAGATACATCGGTTTCCTCGAACGATCGTTGACCTATGAAAGCCAGAACCTGGTTGGTCGGCCATGACCGGGCAAAGATTGGTCAAACTCGATTTGCCAGGCTCGTTGTTTCGACTCAAGCCGGAATGCCCCTGGGAGGCGCAGACGACAAACTATCAACTGAGAATTGTACGCCCACTAACCCAACTCTTCCAAGTCGTCCTCACCATGAATCGCTTCGTCTTGATCCGTGCGCTCAAGCGTCTGATCAAAATACCTCGCGACGCCTTCCAAGGTCGGTTCCAGCGCAACCGGCACCGCGTTTTTGTGTTGTTCAAACCTCGTGAACAGGGTGAGGTGCTGCGCAAACAGCGGCTCAACCTCCAGTCCGGGATAGTCCTTGTAAAACAATTTGACGCCCGGTCGCGAAAACGCCATCGACGTCGTCGTTGTCGTTAGCCGGGAACCGTCCGAAAATTCTGAAATAAACTCGTAACATAGGTAGCCGAAATTGGATGCCGTCAGGCTGGCGTAGGAGAGTTTGTCGGGGCTGACAAATACTCGCAGTACGTATTCGCGAAATCGCTTGGCGACGAAATCTCCCAACATCCGGAATCCCAGCGATTGCATACCCGCCTCAAATTGGGTCAACACATCCGGCTTAAGATCCTTGAAATGAAGCAAGTCCGATTTCCAGTAGATGCTGGCGTTGCCGCGATAAATGGGCGCACCAATCCGTGGGGGATGATTCTGCCTCGCCCGTTCCGCCAGTTGGCGACGCATGCCCCATTCGATTTTGATCCGCTCCTGATATTCCTGTTCAGCCCACGACTCGTAGGGCAGCACGTTCCAATAATCGCGAAAACGCAGTCGGAAAATTATCTTCGCCAGGAATTCGACGTCGTACTGGCAACTGACCGTGTTGCCATCACACTCGACTCCCATGGAATGCAGGTAACTATCTTTGCTGACCGCCTCCATCACCGCATCGGCCTCCACTGGATCGTTCAGCGCGTGGCTCGTTTTGGGAGCATCCGCCGCCAATTTCAACGCATCGGCGAGAACGTTGGCAGGTACAACAGGAGAGGTTTCTGCGATTTGCCAATTGCATTCAAAAATTTTTCCCCGATAGAACTGCTTGGTCGCCGGCTCGTTTTCGGCAGCAAACGCAAGCGTTAACGTCGTGCCATCAGGCAACTGTTCCAGAAACCGTTTGAACTTGGCCCCCAACTGCTCCTTAAGATGCCGCCAATCAACCAACAGATGGTTTTCAAAGCCGATTTTGAAACCTCCCGGTATCCACTGACACCCGACTCGATCCGGTTTGGCCCCTGCCATCAACCCGTCGAAATCCTGCTCGCTCAATGAATTGGGTAACGCCACCGTCAGCAACGCCTTAATCTCGTGGCCGGTGCCACAGGCCTCCGCAAAAAACCGGACGAGGGTAAATTTTTTCAGCGGCAATTCGACGGGCCCGTCGACCACGGGGTCGCCGCCCAGCGGGGCACCCATTGCTCCGCAGCGATGATGATCTGCTGCAACCGGTCGACATGAATTCGGGCTTGATCCGATTCGGAGGCCCCGCAATGATCGTCGTCTTCATCGTCATCGTCCAATGCAAGATCGTCGTCCGACTCCCGTTCCTCCTCGCCGAGTTCTGCTTCGGTCACATAAGCCTCGAATTCTCCGCCCAATCCAATGGCGGCTAACAACCGAGGCAGATTGCCCAAGTCCGAATCCCGTTCCGCCTCGGTCAGCCCCTCCCAGGCAAGCGCCTGCCGCACGGTGGGTTCATCGAAAGTAACGTTCGCGAATTTCAAAAACTCAATCAGCCGATCCTGATGCCAACGCTGAAAGGTCGCGATGGCTACTGGAAAAGAGAGTGATTTCGCCTGTTCCAACAGATCGGCAGGCAACGGAACTCCCATGTCAACGAAATACTCCGCAAACCGATCGAATGAAGACCGAGGCTGCATCGGCGTGGTTGGTTCGTCCTCGAGAAAGGCAGTTTCCGGATCGATATCGTCTTCGTCTTCTTCATCGTCGGCAGCGAAATAGGCTTCATCCAACTCCGTACCGCCGTGATAGCCAAACTCATGGAGTAGCGATTCCGGGGCAGCATCGGGCCTGATGATCGTGACGTACCAGCGAGAACCATCCTCGGTCGTAAACTGCAATGCCGGTTTGTTGAGTTGACGCAGGCCGCTGATAAGATCGCTAGAGGACACCCCCCAAACACTGGTCCGGAAGGAAACCCACCCCGCATGCTCGGTCAGACGGACGTTGGCAAAATTCTCACCCAACAGCTCGACGAAGGTATTCCTGACCGCTTCGGTCGTGCTGTCACGGATTGTAGTCACGTGAATTCTGAATGCCATGTTTATACCGCCGCGAAAAACGTCGATTGGCAACCTCTCAAAATCCTGGACGACGCCACGCGATTTTGAGATCACCCCTTTAATATATCGAAAATCGAGACGGATACGAATTGACTGCAGGCTGGATAATTGGCCGGGCCTTTTGCTCCAGCGCGAATCGACCCGGCCGTTATCACCGCCGGCAGGAGTTGTTTCGGCCTCCGGCCTGAGCGACCCAGCGTCTCCTCACCGATCCGACAGCCATGAAAAACAAGCCCGACTGGTGTGATGAAAAACTGACAGGCTGGCGAACCGACCTGACAGGTCTGGCCAACAAACCGGCAGGGCGGACGAACAAGCCCGACAAGGCGGACAAACAAGCCCAATCTGTCAGGCAATCGCTCTTAAACCTGTCGCTCGACACCGGTCGAACGCAGATGGATGGTTTTCCGCTCGAGGTTGTGATGAGCCGTCACGAATCGGATGGTTCCGCTACTGGCACGCATGATGACCGAGTGCGTGGTGGCGATGGCTCCGCGGACTTCGACGCCTTTGAGCAAAGGACTGTCACTGATCCCGGTCGCCGCGAACACCAGGTTTTCTCCGCGGGCCAGGTCGCTCGACATGTATTCCTTGTCCAGCCGATCGCCCCACCCACGGGCGATCAGGTCCTGTCGTTCGGCCTCGTCCCGCGGCCAGATTTTTGCCCGCATCCCGCCGCCCAGGCACCGCAATCCGGCGGCCGACAAAATCGCCTCTGGCGTACCCCCGATGCCAGCGTATAGGTCAATATTCGATGTGTGCATCGCAGGCGCCAAGGCGGCCGAAATATCGCCGTCCATGATCATCCGCAATGCGGCCCCTTTACGCCGCACCGAATTGATCAGCTCTTGATTGCGGGGTCGGTCGAGTACGCAGACCACGACGTCACGTACCTCCTTGCCGAGGATTCGAGCGGTCAAGTCGATTACTTCGTCGATTGGGGCGTCGATATGGATCGGCAAGCTGGCGATCTTCGAGCCAGGCCCGTCGCACTTCCAGCGGGTAGGCCAGCTTTTTCATATAGAATGCCGGAATGTCCTGCAGGCATGGCTGATCACCTTCGACCGGCGCTGCGGCCGCAATGCAACTCAAAGAGTTCGGCATGCCTTTCCCGACGTTGGTGGTGCCGTCGACCGGGTCGAGTGCGATTTCAAAATGCGGCGAACCGTCCTTCCAGGTGCCCACCTTTTCGCCGTTGAACAGACCAGGTGCTTCATCTTTGATCCCTTCGCCGATCACGACCTCACCGCAAATATCCATCAGGTCAAACATCCCACGGATTGCATCACAGGCCGCCTCATCCGCTTTTTCCTTTTGGCCCTTGCCCAGCCATTGCAGTGTATTCAGTGCCGCAATCTCTGTCGCGCGAAGGAAATCGAATTCAATCTGTCGTTCAAAATCTCGTAAGGCTGCGAGGTTTGACATCGTGGATCTTTCTGGAAAAAATGGGGGTTCGCGGTGACCAATGTTCGCTGAAATCAGCAAGAAATGCAACGATCCGTTTCCCTAGAAATTTGTCGTGAGACGTTTGCGAGGCGTTCAATGGGCCAAGCAGTATCCCAACCGGCGTGAACTGATCGCGTGACACCCTATCAGTGCCAATCAAACGAGAGCAACCGTTGGGCAAGTACTGTCTATTAACATCAATGATTGAGGCGCATGTTCAGACTGAATCGGTTGATTCCCCATCGACGGTAATTTATTTCAACCAAGTTACATTGGCGAATTGCAGACCAAACAATATGAAAGTCCAAGCCACGGGGACTCGCGTCTGCTGGCATTTCCGGGTCGGGTTTGGCACGCTGATCCCCAATCTTCGTATCTGGTTGTTAATACAAAAAAATCCGGCTTGAACCAAGCCGGATTCTGTAGTTTGCAAGATCAAGACGCAATGCGCCATGAGCAACTAGAACTTCTTGACAATGTTTCCGTCCATCATTCTCGCCAAGTTTTGCAAGATTCCGTTCGCAAGATTATCGGAAAGGAAGTGAGTTGAACCGTCAACCAACGCCACCGTCGCACCACCGGGATGGTCCGAGGAAGCGATGTTGAATGATGTAAAGCGACCATTTACCACGTACTGGCTGCCACCGGTTCGGCCTGCGCAAGAAGTAGTTGTTGGCCAGGCCAGATCGCCCCGTGTTCGGGGTGTGATAGGTACCTGCCCAGATGGCCCCCCACTGGTCGCGAGCACCGCTACCGGTAGGTTTCCGTGACGAACGCTCACCCAACAGGATCGTCGCCGAGGTACCATCTTTGATGATTCCAAGTTCCGCAGAGATGTTCACACCCATCGCTCCCCACAGGTGGGAAAATGACGTGTCAACACGGCGGCTCTGCCAGCAATTGTGCCCCATGCAAGCGACATAATTCGCCTTGGCAGGAAAGGTGTTGGGGTCCGTTTGGTCGTGGGTGTAAGAATCGTTGTAGTTACCCGCTGGATTGGAACCATCGCTGGGACAAACAAACGTGTTGATCACCGAGCGAATAATCTGCTGCCCCTGCGCCGTGACCATGTCATCGCCGAAGGCCGTGTTTCTGAAGGTCTGGTTATTGTTCGTCACACCAGCCTGAGTTCCGTTCTTGATGGTGTCCGCCAGTGTGTTCTGTTCAATGAAGGGAAGAATGAACATTCCCCAACCCCAGTCATTACTGTTGTACGGTGTTCCAGCACGACCGTTACGAGGCGTAATCGGCCAAGGAAACGTTCGTCGCTGCGTCGTGTTCAACCACGACACAAGAGCTGGCGGAAGCATTTCATTGCTGCTCTCAAAATTCAAACAGCCCAATGCCAACTGGCGAGCATTATTACTGCAAGCACTTCGGCGAGCAGCTTCGCGCACCTGCTGCACCGCGGGCAGCAACATCCCGATCAAAATCCCGATAATCGCAATCACGACTAGCAACTCGACCAGCGTAAAAGCCCTTCTCTTTTAAACGAACGCCACAATTCCCTCCCCTAAAACAAGAATAAGTTTCCATTGATACGCATAACTTAGCAAAAATCGACATGGTTTCCAAATAACACACTAAAATTTGTTTCGGTGGGTTGGGCAAACAACAAAACACAGGGTTAAATTGACGGATGGCCCCAAGAATTTGACTTGCCCCAATTTTGCTTCCTCAGAAGATGGAGGAAATTTGCGATCGCGGGCGAAATTTTTTGACACCGGACTCCGGACTCCGAAAGTTTTTAGAAAGTAGTCATTTGAACATCATCATGATCTCACCGGGGTTTCCGGTCGAACAACCATTCTTCACCCGTGGTTTGGCCCGACAGGGCCACGATGTGATCGGACTTGGCGATCAAAACCAGCACGATCTGCCAGAAATCGCAAAGCAATCCCTCGCGGCCTATCTACAGATTCCCGGCTTTGCCGATGAAGCCGCGGTGTTGGCGAAAGTTGCCGCTGCCGCCAAAAAAGTTCGTATTGATCGCGTTGAATGTACCTGGGAACCGTACATGGTGTTGGCGGCCAAGTTGCGAGAAATGCTGGGACTGCCCGGCATGAATGTCGCGCAGACAATCCCGTTCCGCGACAAGGAAAAAATGAAGCAGGTGCTCGATCAAAATCAGATTCGGACACCCGCGCACGTCAGTACAACCACGATGGCAGGCGTGCGTGACGCGGCAGAAAAAATTGGCTATCCCATCTGCGTCAAACCGATCGCCGGAGCTGGCTCAGCCGATACCTACCGCGTCGACAGCCAGGAGCAACTGGAACAGATCCTGCCGTTGCTGGGTCATGTGCAAGAAGTCAGTGTCGAGGAGTTTATCGAGGCTGACGAGTTCACTTTCGATACCGTCTGTGTCGACGGAGAGATTAAGTTCTTCAACATTTGCAGTTACCGCCCGCGACCGTTGATGGGACGGACTCACCAATGGATCAGCCAGCAGACCGTCGCGGTGCGAGACGTGATGGATCCCTGGCTGGAATCCGGCCGCCAGATGGGTACGGCGGTCATTCAAGCCCTCGGTTTCCAAACCGGTTTTACCCATATGGAATGGTACCGCAAACCGGATGGAGAAGCGGTGTTTGGAGAGATCGCAGCCCGTCCGCCGGGCGCCAACACCGTCGATCTGATGAACTTCGCCAACGACTTCGATATTTATCAGGGCTGGGCCGAAGCCGTCACCCAGGGAACGTTCAGTCAACCTATTCATCGTTCCTACAACGCCGGCCACATTTTCAAACGAGCCCAGGGCGAAGGCCGCATTCAGCGGATCGAAGGTCTCGAAGGACTGATGGCCGATTACGGCCAGCACCTCGTGGTCGTCGACTTGCTTCCGATCGGAGCCCAGCGTCGCGATTGGAAACAGACCTTGCGGTCCGACGGGATGATCATCGTCCGCCACCCGGATTTCGGCACCACCTGCGAAATCCTCGATCAGATCGGGATGCGTTTGCAAATGTACGCCGGTTAGACGACCGGCGTTAGGCCAATGGCACTCACTTTAGAAATCTGCACCGCATATCCCGATAGGGATTCAAGCCAGTAGCCGGTGTTTGATCGCAGCAACAACACCGGAATTACGGGGCACTTGTTCGACGATCCTGAAGGGATCGCCGCAAAAGCCTTGATCCCGTCAGGATCAATCATTCCCGATTTCGATATGCCGGTGGTATGCGCTTCGCTCCAACCACCGGCTAACGGCTGAAACTCCTTCGGAGTACTTTTTAAAGTGAGTGCCATTGGGCGTTAGGCTGATTGAATAGCCGGAATTCCAAGATCGCGCCAGCGTTTTACCCTTGGCAACTGCTGACGCCGAGTCCTGTCCTGACGACGTTCCCCGGGCCTCGCGTCCAGTTACGTTTCATGGAACAATCATCGGGTCGTTCGAATGAACTCAGGCACAACCCGAAAATCCGACCATGCACGCGATCGAAGCCTACCTGGAAAATAATCATACCCGTTTTGAATCCGACTTGTTCGAACTACTCAGGATTCCCAGCATCGGGACCGATCCGGAGTACGACGAACACACCCGTGCTGCGGCGGATTGGTTAGCAGCGAAATTTCGCGAGCTGGGGCTGGCTACCGAGCTGATTGAAACCTGCGGCCAACCGTTGGTGTTCGCAGAATCGCCGCCGGTCGACGGTGTCCCCGTCGTATTGATCTACGGGCACTACGATGTGCAGCCGCCCGACCCCCTCGAGCTTTGGGAATCTCCGCCCTTTGAGCCAACGGTCCGCGACGGAAAAGTTTTCGCGCGGGGGGCAACCGATGACAAAGGCCAGATGATCACCCATTTGTTTGCGGTGGAGACCCTACTGAAAACCAATGGAACGCTGCCCGTACAAGTCAAATTTCTGATCGAGGGAGAAGAAGAATCGGGTGGGGCAGGGCTGAAGGCGTTTTTGCGTGGAGACTATGACTCAGAGATTCCCGTCCAGCAAAAACTGGCTGCCGACATCGCTGTGATCAGCGACTGTTCTCAATTCGCCCCGGGCCAGCCGGCGGTGACCCACGGATTGCGAGGTATGGTTTACTGTCAATTGGACTTAACCGGTCCCAACCGGGATCTGCATTCGGGAAAATTCGGCGGCACCGTCGCCAATCCGGCTAACGCGATCTGCCGCATGCTCGATTCGCTGATCGACGGTGAGGGTCGGATCCAGGTTCCCGGATTCTACGACGACGTGCTGGAATTGACGGACGAAGAGCGCGAACAACTGACGCGGCTCGATTTTTCCGAATCCGAATACCGCGAAGATCTCGGGGTTGACGAATTGGTGGGTGAACAGGGTTTCACGACCCTCCAACGACGCTGGTGCCGCCCGACGTTCGATGTGCATGGACTTTGGGGTGGCTATCAAGGCGAAGGGGCGAAAACCGTGCTCCCAAGTCAGGCGGGTGCCAAGTTTTCGTTTCGACTGGTTCCCGACCAGGACCCGGAAAAAATTAAATCGGCGCTTCGCCGTCACCTGGAAGCCCATTGTCCGACCGGAATTACAATGAAGCTGAAGCTGTCCGACGGGGAGCCCGGATTTGTGTTGCCGTTGGACAGTCCTTTTATGCGGGCGGCAGCGCGGGCGATTGAAAGCGGTTTTGGAACCGCGCCGGTGTTCATTCGCTCGGGAGGGAGCATTCCGGTCGTCAATTCTTTTCGGACCATCCCCGGTGTCGATACACTGCTGCTCGGTTGGGGCCAGGACGATGACAACTTGCACAGCCCCAACGAAAAATTTTCCTTAACCGACTTCCATCGAGGGATTCGAACCAGCTGTTTCCTGTTGAATGAAATCGCGAAGTGTTAGGGCTTCAACGGCCGTGACGGCCAATCCAGTCATCAGCGTGAGCAAGAAGCAATTCCCCCATGGTTTTCGATTCTCCTTGCGCTCGCTCGCCATCTGTCACTTGTCCGGAAAACCGTTTGAGCTCGTTCGTTTATTCTGTTTTTTCGCGGCCAACCAAATTCGCCATGTCGTATTTGAATATCAACCGATCGAGGTTTTCGTCCTCGATCTTGTACCAGCGACCATCTTGTTCGCTGAATGGATCTTCCTGTTTGCGGACGATCGCAGCTAACTGCGTTGCACGCGTATCACGATCCGCGGACGGCACTGAATCACCAAACTTCTTCAAGGTTGCCGAAATCACTTGGTGATGTTGCGTTGCGCCGATTGCGGACAGACCTTGTTGTGCATACTCCCAATGGTCACCCGAAGAGTTGAAGTAGTATTGCGCGAATCCTCCGTTATTGACCTCTCCATCGAGTTCCTTGATGGCGCAGATGTGTTTCTCGGCAACCGTGAGCGCCTCCCATCCATCCTGTTCGATGATATTCCACGGGTCCCGAACGAGATCGTTGTACCGATGGAAGCGGTAGAGCGCTTTGGTCGCTCCGCTCGATACATCCTCGTTTTCGTGAGCGAGAAACCGTTCCAACATCGGCAAATCTTCTGCATTACGATGCGCCCCCAAAAGTGGCAGCGCCTCTTCGATGACATTGTCCATTGGATACTCAAGCGGATCCTGGTTTGCCTCGGCGATAATGGCGAGCAGACGCGACCGCGGGACCTCCACGGACGCCGTGTTCAATGCCTGCAAAATGCGCCACACGGGGCGAAAGCGGACCGTAAAAACCTCGTCATCAAGCAAGTGCGTCATCGCTCGGTCACGATCTAATTTCAACAGAATTACAGGGATGCTGTCGCAAACATTGAAACTTGTGTCCTCCGGCCACATGCCTGCGACCAACTCAAAAAACTCATTTTTGGATGGGTCTTCAATTCGATTACCCTTGATGGCCCGCTGAATTCCCATCAACGCGTAGCTTCTTACATACTCGTCATCGTCCTCGAGCGCACGCCCCACGTCAGCGAGTGAATCTGATGAAGCAATGGATCCGATGACCAATGCGACACTCTTCCTGATGGAGTCGCTATCGGACTGAAGAAATGGTGCAAGCAGCGCCGCTGCCTCGCCTGGTGGTGGTGCATCCTGATCAAGGATTTTGCAAAGGCGGTTGATTGGAGCGTCAGACAGCGAGTTCTCGTTATCCGTTAGGACCGTCAGGCGATCCTGCAAGGAAGGATCACGCAAAATCTCCAGGGCGCGGGGATAGGTTTGGTTTCCCAATTTGGCCAGTATCCGCAGCTGAGTCCACTCATCGCCTTCGAATCCGCTGCAAACACGTAGTCATCGACGAGTTGAGAAATTTTCGTTGACGAACCGGACAACGATGCTGCGCTACGTTTCGACTTCTTCATGAAACTGGTCGAGATCGGGCATCGCATCCGGATTGCGAACGACGTCCCAAAATGAGTTGATCTCCGGATCCTTTGGAACTTCGCCAAAAGTAAAAGATTGCGGCGGCAGCCAACAGAAGCATCGTACCGATGATCGCAGTTTTCATCAGCGCGTTCAGAACCTTTGAAATTTCGAGAGGTAGGCAATTCATGATGATCGGGCCCCGACCGAGAATTTTCGCTCGACCGGTTGCGCGGCACTAATCGCGGATTCAATTACTCCTGTCCAACCAGCATTTCCTGGACATATTTGGGCAGCATCTCTCGCCAGGTTCCCCAGTCGTGCTTCCAGTTGGCGTCCCATAAATCGACGCGGTTGGGAACGCTTTTTTGGCCCAGCACGTTGGCGACTTTCCAGGATTCATCCGGGTTTTCGTAATCGCCGGTTCCCGTCGCCAGCAAGATAAAAGCTTGCCGCAGCCGATCCAGATGCTCGCCATCGGGCAGTCCGGGCACGAACTGAATTGGCGAATGATGATGAAACTCGTCGTACCATTGTCCTTCCAGCCATTTTTCGATGTCGAACGTGCCGCTCATGCAGATCGCCCGGTTAAACAGATCGGGATGTCGGCAAATGGAGACGAGTGCATTGTAGGCGCCGATCGATGCACCGGCCGTCATGATTTCAATCGAATCGCTTTGGCAATCACGACGGATAATCGGAACGACTTCGTTGGCGATGAATTTGTCATATTGTTGTTGGACCCAGACGCGGTGAGGAACCGAAGGATCCTGAATCCAGGTTTTTCCGTTGATGCTATCGACCGAGTAGACCTTCAGCCGACCTTCGTGAATAAACGGCGCCAGATTCTGGATCAGGTAAAACCTCTCCACTTCTTCGGCGTCTCCACCGGCGGTTGGAAACAACAGCAACGGCCGACCGTAATTACCCCACCGCACAATCTGGGTGTTCATTTGCAGGTGATGTGAGTGCCACGTGTGAATGTCTTTCAGAGACGCGGTGGCCGCGTCGAGGTATTGGCTTGAGTTCATCGTTGTTGTGCTCGATTAATAACGCTCGATTAATAACTCTTGATTGATAACGCTCGAAAGGAAAGACTTGTTTGGCCAAGCTTGGCTGGCAAAGCTTGTTTGGCAAGTCACGGTCCAACTTCCAACGGTTAGTTGGCATGTCGGCTGGTTGTCATTTCGCACGGCGAGATCTTCGTAGCATTTCACTCTGTGAAATTGAGCACATTCGCGGAGCGAACGGCCACGTAACAGGCATGCCACGTAACTGGCATGGCCACGAAACTGGAATGGCCACGGACGATTCATCCAGTATCCCGTTAGCTCGCACTCGCCAGATCGTTTCGCCAATTCTGGATTCTCTCCCAAAAATGTTCTGTGAACGATTCTACTTCGTGCTCCGGAAAAAGCGCAGCAACTTTTTGTCGAATCGTATCTTTTGCGAAATCCGTACCAAAAAACTGATGCGTTTGCTCTTCCAAATGGGTCAAATGCCGATCGCAAAACTCCTGAAACCGGTCGGTCTCCATCCGCTGATGTCCAATCGCCGCGTAGGCCGCCAGTCGCTCCCGGTACGGCATGTCCTGCCGGGCGATTTCGAAATACGGCTCCCAGTCCAGGCACAGTCGCATTTTTTTCTTGGTGGTCGCACAAAACGTCGACCAGCGAATGTTGGCCATCACGATCCAGGGGAAAAAATAATGCAACGACGTGACCTGCGAATCCGGGCAGGCGTTGGCAAAATCGATCGGGTACCAGGTCCCGTCGCGGTGCAGCGATTCGCAGGAATTGAAATCCCAGCCAAAAAACGAATTAATCGTCATCGCCATGTCTTCCAGCAATGACTTTTCTTCCTCGTTGACAAAATCCAGCTTCATTTCATAACGCGCGTGCAGCGGTGCGGCGGGATCGTAGCTGATCAACAGGAACTGCGGCCCAATCCCAATACAGCGAACGAATCGGTCGAAACCATCGACCGACTTCTGCAAATGCATTACGAACGTGCCGCTTTCTTCGTAAGTCGATCGCAACGAATCCGCATTATCGACTCGACTGACCCCTTTCCAGGCACCGCCATCGTACGGCTTCATGAACAGCGGATATCCGATCTGTTCGCCGATTTCTCCGAGGTCAAACATCTGGGCATAACGCTCGAGCGTGACGTCGAGATCGGCGTGCGGTTCGTAGGACTTGGGCGGCACCATCCAGGTCTCGGGAACCGGCAATCCCAGCTTCATCATCGCGCAGTAGGTCGTCTGTTTTTCCATCGACTGAATCGACCATGGATTGTTGTAGACGTACAGATCGTCCATCAGAATTGACTTCTTGATCCATTCGCGACTGGTGTGATACCAGTGGGTCAACCGATCGATCACGACATCGTATTCGCAGCCTTGCGCAAGATTGTAGGGTTCGATCGTCACCCGATCGACTTCAAACCGGACGTCGTCGCCTGCGTGTTGGATCTCGAGGTCCAGATTCTCCATAATCTCTTCATAGCATTTCGGCCAGCAGAGATCGGCACCCAGCGACAAACCGATTCTTCGAGTTACATTGGGCATGATGGCCTCTTGATGATTGTTATTTCAATGGACTGCATAAAATTCTTGCTAACGGACGCAACGGGAAGTTCGATCGAAACGGCCAACCTCCAACGGCACGGCTGGCTGAGGGTTACATGTAGGTTTCCCACAGCGGCCCCGGAAACAGCCAGCTCAAACCGATCCGCAAACGGTCTCGCCAGTTTTCCCAGTTGTGTCCGTCATAGGCTTCTTCAAATTTCGTCTCGATGCCAATTTTCCTGAAGAACGGCACCAGCGAACGATTTTCGTAAATCAACGACTCGTACACGCCACAACTGACGTAAGCTCGTTGAACGGGATTGCCGGGTTCCTTGCGGAACTCATTCATGAACTTCACAACCGGATCGAACACGGGACTGCGGGAGTGTTCCCCGATATCGGTAAACGCGAACGAACCCGATTGAACCAGCATCGAATCAAAAGTCCCGGGATATCGCCAGGCCGTCGACAACGATGCGACACCGCCAAAACTGGCCCCCATGATGCATCGACCCGAGGACTCCGTGATCAACGGATAACGACTTTCCAATTCCGGGATCAACTCCTCCACGATATGCTGGGCGTGCCGGGGATCGTTGGCGTATTCCGTCAATCGATCGTGCGGATTGGAAAGCGCCACGATCAACGGCGAAATTTCGTAACGTCCGATCAAGTTATCCAGCACATGATTCAGTCGCGAATATTTGACGTAATCATCGCCATCGTGAACGACCAATAACCGGTACCGTCGGTAACTGCGAAAACTGGCCGGCAAATAAACGCGGACCGTTCGCTGGTCCCCCAACGCGCGACTCTGCAGTTGCAGCGTTTCGAAACTCCCCAGCCGGACGCCCGGAATCTCACGTGTCCACTCGGGACTGACATAACCGCTTCCATGGACGACCGAGTTTCCACCGAACGGGTCGAATGCAATCCGGTCGTTGAGCGGATCGAAAATCCATTCTTCATGTCCACCACGGGTAACGCCGTATTTGTATTCGACCCGCGAACCGGGCGGAAATTCGACCGAGCGATACCAGCAATCGGTATGCCCCAAACGCATCAACGGCAGACTCGACGGCAAACCCCAAATCCAGTGTCGAACCGCAACGTGATCGGCTTGGCCGACATAGACAAACGTTACGACCGATCCCTCGACCAATGGGAATGCATGCTGACTGACCACCCGACGAATTTCTTCGGGCGTTGTAGCCGCATCGAGTTGTTCCAAAATGGGTGAAGAAATCATGCGTTGAAACTTACCACGCTACCTGCTGCACCTAAACGGGTTGCCCGCTCTCGATCGTCATGCCGCCACGCTCCGCCAACTCTTTCCAGCACGGTGTGCTCGTCGAAAATAACACATTCGAATTGGTTGAACCGGCGCGCGAATAATTCCACACGGGCCTGATCCTCGAGATTCAACCGAACTTTGGCATCGGGCAGCGGCAATAAATCGTGAAACAGTCCAATCCCGGCTCGCAGTACCTCGGGATTGCCTCCTCCCTGCGGAGGCGAGTCATGAAAAAAGACGACTTCATCTGACAACGCCATCGCTCCGCCCGACCAGGCAATGGTCGGCAAATGGTGATGGGTCTCAAAAATACCGAAGATCCTCAGACGATTTAGAATGATCCCGACATGCCCGCCGGAGATGACGATCACGCTGGTCCGATTCAACTGTTCGTTCAGCTCGTGTCGATGGGCCACCACCAGAGGCCGACGGGCAATCTGCAACTGCTGTTCATATTCGTCAATGATCTGACTGGTTCGCACGAAGTACTGCCGATCCAGCTGCCGAACCATTTCGATCGCCGATTCGCGTTCGGCATCAAGATCAATCAAATCCTCGCGACGCCGAATGATTTGCCGGGCAGCTTTCAGCAGGTGATCCAGGCGATCATTGTAGGCGTCTCGCAAATGCCGCAGCTCATCCTGCCGACGTTGTAATGTCTGGATCAATTCCGGATCCTCATGAAACAGTTGCTCGGTTCGAGCAAACAATTTCAGGTTGACCGTTTCGTGGCCAATCGCCTGCAGCAGTTCCCTGTCATCCTGTTCGTCGGTTTCCCAACCGGCCGTGATCAATGCAACTGGCCCAACCAGCTCCAGCCGCGAGAGCGCGGTTTTCAGCGACTCATAATGGGGCTGGGGGCCAAGCAGGATCAGTTGTCTTTGGTCGTCGGACATTGTCGTTTTGATTTACCGCGTGATTTCAGGATCCAGCATCTCGAGGATAGTCCACATCAACTTCCCGCCCTATTTGAACAGATTTTGCACAGTCGTGTAGAGGAGGAACGCTTTGCGTCCCTCCCCCCACTTCAAACCGGACTTGCGGATTTCCCGCATCCGGCTTACCGAAGGCGTTTCGTCGGTGAGCACACGTAGCCCGAATGATTGCCACGAATCAACTGTAAACCAAGATGATGATACAGATGTTCGTATAAATTGCGATCACCCGGAGGACGGCAGCCACGTTGACTTCGGCGATGCAAGTGGTGCGTCATGCGTGTATACGCATGATGGTTCACTTTCGCAAACGCCCGCCGGGGATGGCCGTAGCCAAAGTATTGGCTCCAGCCTGCCAGCAGGCGATTGACTTCGGAGACGATCACCGTTGCCGGTTTGAAACAAACGCGGTGCGAGGTGAGTTCGCGAAGCTTCGTGCGAACCCGTGCCATCGCTTTCCGGCTCGGTCCCACATGCAGATAGCTGTCGCTGTTCGGCAGAACCGAACGCTCGTATCGCAAGCTGAAACCAAGAAAGTCTAAACCGTCGCTGCCGTGATAAAGGTGAACCACCTTCGTCTTATCACGGTTGATCTCCAGGCCAAAGCGGCCTTCCAAAGTCGTTTCGATCCAGTCTCGAAGACGCTCGCCTTGATAGCGAGCAAGAACGACGAAATCATCCGCATAGCGGACAAGTTCCGCTTTGGCCCAGCAGGCTGGGCCATCGTCACGGTAGAACAACACTTCGAACCAATGCAGATAGAGGTTCGCCAACAGCGGCGAAATCACTCCGCCTTGCGGCGTGCCTGCGGTCGAACGATGTCGGGACTTGCGTCCTGCGTCGTCAGTTTCTTCAATGGGGCTTTGCAGCCACATACGGATCAGTTTCAGCACGCTGCGGTCACTGATACGCATTTGCAGAGCAAGCATCAGCTTGTCATGCGGGATCGTGTCGAAGTAGCCTTTCAGGTCGGCATCGTACACTTCCCGTTTGCCACGACCCAATTGCTCTCGAATGGAATCGAGAGCGTCATGGGCACTGCGTCCGGGTCGGAACCCAAACGAGCTATCTCGAAAATCCGCTTCAAAGATCGGTTCCAGAATCAGCAACGCCGCCATCTGAACAACACGATCACGGATCGTCGGGATGCCTAACGGCCGCGTGCGACCATCGGGCTTGGGAATGTGAACTCGCCGGACTGCATCAGGCCGGTAGCTTTTACTGCAGAGCGACTCTTGCAAGGCTTCCAGAAAACCGTGGACCCCTTGCTCGGAGTTTTCGATGTCAACAAACGTGACACCATCGACTCCGGGAGCCGTCTTTGGTTTACGGACTAAACTCCAAGCAGCTTGCAGCACGTCGAACCGATAGACGCGATCATACAAGGCGTAAAATCGAAACTTCGGCTCCAACTTCGCTTTCTGACTCAGCTTCATTCGCAGACGCGAGGTTTTCAGGGGTAGACCGTTGCGACCGCAAGGATCAACAACTGGGTCTGGTTCTTCTTCCGTAGTGGACATAAGTCAAGCGGACCTCATAACATCGTTGAACAAAACACATCCTTCGTGAGGCCCCTTTGCTCGACGGGCATTACCCCGCGTCAACACTACTATGGGCCTCTCCGACTCCCGATTCGACCGCCACACCGTTATGGATTCCGGAGCAACGTTGAACGAGGCGTCATCACTAAGCCAAGTCCATCCAATCGGGTCTCTCAGGTTCCTGACAGATCTTTCGATGCCCGCTGTCCCCAGTCACCCCGCGAGGCCATGACGCTGCAAATACTCGTTGCTTCACGTCACATGTTGGCTTCACCAGTCTCCGAAGGCTGGCCACCTCGAACAGTTTAACGAGGCCGAATCGGGTTCACGCTTACGCATTACGGCTGGCATCTTTGCTAAACGGGGCTTCGACGCAACAATTACTCATTACGCCGCCCGCATCGCTTCATGGCGAACGAGCACTTACCATGTTCAATACCTTTCAATTGAATAGATCTGTCAGGCTTCGCCTGACGCACGGAGAAAACCGAGGTGACGAAGTCGAGACGATCTCCCTATCGCCTCCCGCTCAACCAGGCCTGAATTCGCGAAGTGATTTTTAAGCCGCTTCTGAGCTGGTTGGGACGCCAAAATTGTCCGGTTCATCAGGTTAGCCCAATATTCCATCCAACGAGACGGTTGACCGGGAAGGCAAATTCGCAATGCTGCGGATCGAAAAAACCGGTTTGGCAACGGCCAATTCGCCCCCGACTCGCCGCACGCAACGCTCCCAGAGTCCATCAGATCAGCTAACGAGCCCTAACTCGCGTGGACTTTGATCGTGCGGCCGACATCGTCCAACATGCTGCGGAGATGATCATAATCTGGGTGCTTCATCCGAACATAGGCATTGGCCATGTAGCCCGCTTCGACTCCCTGGGTCGGCGTCCCAGCCGCTGGCAAATGAAAATCCGTGATCCACTCCCCGTACCGCTGTTCCATTTCCCCCGCACCGCTGTATCCGGTGATCTGGCCATCACATTCGGGACGCAACGCGACGATGCCCGCACTAAATCTTCGAGATGCTGTGCCCTCGGTTCGTCCATGGGTTACGGCCAGCGCCCACTGGTAATAGAGATCCAAATCGTTGGCGACATTGTAGAGATCCCAGGCCTTCACCCCGGGTGGCCGGCAGCCAATTTCGGAAAACTTAAGTCCTTTGGGGCCAAAAAACCATTCCATGTGAGTCGCCGAAGTGCCAATCTTCAACCCTTCGATCGCCCGTCGGCCCATCTGTTTGACCTCGTCGTAGTCGCCCACCGAATCGATCCGGTTGGTGGTGATAAACTGGGGCGATATCCAGCGGTGCCGCATCGCTTCCAGCACGTTGGGATAATAATGGGTAATAAACTCGAAAACGACTTGGCCGTTCACCGTGATCGTGTCGTAAAACCCCTCGTGGCCCTCGATGAACTCCTCAACCGCGACCTCGCCACCGTGCCCGACCCCCGACTGGCTCAGTGCAGCATTGAGTTCACCGTCGTTGGTAACCTTGTAAGTGCCCGATGCACCGGCTCCGCTCCTGGGTTTAATAATCAGTGGATAGCCGACTTGTTGGGCAAATCGGTGAATTTCGCCAGGATCGCCGCTGCCGATCGACTGGGCACAGGGAATCTCCGCCGCCCGCAATACCTGCTTCATCGCGGGTTTGTCCCGACACAGGTAGGATGTCTCCACGGAAACCCCCGGGATCGAACAGGCCTCGCGAACCTTGGCAATCGGCAGGATGTGTGCCTCGATGGTGGCTTCCAAGCGGTCGACCCACATCTTACTCTGGACGAACTTGACCGCTTCGATCATCCGGCTTTCATCGCACACATTGGGAACGTGAATATAGTCAAATAACCAATCTCGCAATTGACCGTCGAGCCCCTCTTTCGGCGTTTCACCAATTGCGACGACGGTTGCTCCGGACTGGACCAAACCGCGTACAAACTCGCGTTGGTTGTTGGGAAAGAAAGGTTCGACAAAAATAACGTTCATAACAAAATTGCCTTGATGCTCGGGGGCTCAGTTCGATGCTTAACGCTGGCCGTTAACGATACGAGAATCACGCCAGCATAATCCAATTCAGGTTTCAAACGAATGAAAAATATTGTCTTCGTTGCGCCTTATTTTATGGATGCGACGGCCAGGTTTATCAATGCGGCCGCCAAGGTCCCCAATGCCCGGGTCGGACTGGTCAGCTGCGACCCAATCTCGAAACTGGCTCCGGAAATCCGCGGTCGCCTGGCCGCTCATTATGGGGTTAACGGCATCAGCACGCCACAACTCCTGGACGGCGTTCAGAAAATTGGCCAACAGTTTGGTGGAATCGACCGAATCATCGGGATGCTCGAACAGATCCAGGTTCCGCTAGGAGAAATCCGCGACCATCTGAAAGTCCCGGGAATGGGGGCGACGGCCGCGAATCAGTTTCGGGACAAAGCGGTGATGAAATCCGTGCTGCGGGATGCGGGACTGCCCTGCGCCCGCCATCGACTGGTGACCTCGGTCGAGGCTGCCGCTCGATTTTTCCAGGGAGGTTGGTTTCCCATTGATCGTCAAACCACCAGACGGGGCCGGTGCCCAAGGGACATATCGCTGCGAAGATGAAACACAATTGACCGCTTGTTTGACGCATGTCCAGCCCAGCCCGCAACGGTCGTTGGTCATTGAGGAATTCATCGTCGGCAAGGAACATTCCTTCGACAGCATCTGCCTGAACGGGAAACTGGTCTGGTCCTCGATCTCCCACTATTCTCCAGGCCCCCTGGAAGTCGTACGGGAACCGTGGATCCAATGGTGCGTGATGATCCCGCGAGAAGCCGATCTGCCACAATACCAGGGCGTCAAGCAAATCGCCCAGTCGGCGCTGGCGGCATTGGGTATGCAAACCGGGCTGAGCCACATGGAATGGTTCCTGCGCACCGATGGCAGTATTGCGATCTCGGAAGTTGGCTGTCGTCCGCCGGGCGCGCAATTCACGTCGCTGATCTCTTGGGCCCACGATTTCGATTTGTACCAGGCCTGGGCCGAACTGCTGATCCACGAGCATTTCGAAATCCCGCAGCGAAAATACGCCGCCGGTGCGGCTTACCTGCGCAGGCATGGGGGAAGGGCAGGTTGCCAGCGTGCAAGGGCTCGAAGCGATTGCCTCCGAACTGGGCGAGATTGTGGTCGAAGCCAAAATACCGCAACCCGGACAAACCCGTCAGCGGCAGTTACGAAGGGGAAGGCTTCATCATCGTGCGGCATCCGGAAACGAAGGTGGTCGAGCAGGCACTGAACAGGATTATCGGGACGGTAAAGGTCGAAATGGGTGCGTAGTTTTCAGGGTTCAGGGTTCAGCGTTCAGCAAGAAGGTCACCGTTGATCAGTAACCTTCCGGTGCCACACACGGCTGCAAATCGAACCGCTTCCTGACGCAATCCGATCAACGCGAATCCAAAACGCCAGCTTGGGCACACCGCCACCCATCCTCCTGCCACCCATCCTCCTGCCACCCATCCTCCGGCCACCCATCTTCCTGCCACCCATCCTCCGGGAGAGAATAAATTCAGGTTTTGCTCAACCAAGTTTTGAAGATCGCTTCCAAGCCACGAATTACGAGCGATATGGAGCAGACCGATTGCGAAAGTCAATTCAGTTACCAGGCGAGAAAACTTTTGCGATTCGACCCGGAGCCAACGGTCAACCGGATTCTCCCGATCACCCTCTCGCCAACGTCAACCTTGTTTGTACGCGTGATTTACATTGGCAGAATTTGCTTGGCTTGTCACACGCCATTCGACAAACCACAATCTACGTGAATCAAACAGGTCTCGATGGCCGCGACCTTTCCACATGCTGCCACGAGTCAAAACAAGGAAAGCGGGTTTTCCGGTGGGCATCATGAATAAGTCACCAAGACAATTCGGCTGGATCACGGCGATGGCCAGCTGCTTGATGATCCCGGCTTTGACGGTTGTTGCCATCTCTGATTCCCTCGCCCACGAGGACCGCCCCAACATCGTCTTGATCATGGCCGACGACATGGGTTACACCGACATCGGTTGCTATGGCAGCGAGATTGAAACGCCGGTCCTCGATCAACTTGCTTACGACGGCGTTCGATTCACCCAGTTTTACAACACCTCGCGCTGCTGCCCGACGCGGGCTGCCTTGCTGACTGGACTGTATTCTCACCAGGCGGGCATTGGACTGATGACGGGAGATCGAGGCTACGATGCCTACCGGGGTGATCTGAACAAAAAATGCGTCACTTTAGCGGAGGCCCTCGGCCCGGCCGGATATCGGACTTACATGTCCGGCAAGTGGCACGTTACCAAGCATACGGGTCCGGAAGGGCCAAAACACAACTGGCCACGGCAGCGGGGGTTTGATCGGTTTTACGGCACGATCATTGGAGCCGGCAGCTTTTATGATCCAGCCACTTTGTGTCGTGACAACACCTTCATCACGCCGGAAAACGACCCCGACTATCAACCTGACACTTTCTACTACTCCGACGCGATCAGCGATAACGCCGTAAGCTATGTCCGGGACCATTTCGAGCAGCATGATGAACAACCGTTCTTTTTGTATGTCGCATATACCTCGGCCCACTGGCCCATGCACGCGCCGGAACCCGAGATTGCGAAATACAAAGGGACCTACGATCAGGGCTTCGAACCGATCCGCCAACGCCGTTACCAGAAAGCGATCGAGTTGGGGGTGTTGGATTCGCGCTGGCCGATGACACCCCCCGACGCAGATTGGGAATCCAACCCAAACAAAGCCTGGGACATTCGCTGCATGGAGGTTTACGCCGCGATGGTGGACCGTGTCGACCAGGGGATTGGCAACCTGGTCGCGGAACTGAAGCAACATAACGCCTTGGAAAATACGATCATTATTTACCTGCAAGACAACGGCGGATGCGCCGAAGGCTACGGTCGCCAATCCAACGCAGAAAAAATCGCTGGCCAATCCTTTCCGCCGCTCGGTCGAAACGGCTTACAAACGAAAATCTGGCCGCCCATGCAAACCCGCGACGGTCGGCCCGTTCGAACCGGACCGGAAACGATGCCCGGCAGCGAGGACACGTTTGTCGCCTACGGGAAAGGCTGGGCCAATGTCTCCAACACACCGTTTTCCGGTTACAAACACGACGGCCGTGAAGGCGGCATCAGCACACCGTTTATTATGCACTGGCCGAATGGAATCGCGACCAAGTACCGTGGCTGGATCAACCACGATCCAGCCCACTTGATCGACGTGATGCCCACCCTTTTGGACGCAGCCAAAATCGACTATCCAACCGAGCATGCCGGCGAGTCAATTTTGCCAGCCGAGGGGATCAGTCTGTTGCCTGCGCTGTCCGGCCAATCGTTGATGCGCGAACAGCCGCTTGGTTTTGAACACCACGGCAACCTGGCCCTGCGCGACGGCGATTGGAAAATCGTCTCGATGTATCAAACCGGACAGCCGACGAAATGGCAATTGTTTAACATGGCCGACGACCGCACCGAACTGAGTGACCTTGCCGAATCGAACCCGCAAAAACTGGCGGAGTTGGTTGGCAAGTGGGAGACTTGGGCCCAGCACGTCGGTGTGGTCAAATGGCCTTTCAAAAATAAGTAACCGATCCAAGACGGACAATTTACAGTATGAGCAAAACCTACAACGTAGCCATGATTGGACTGGGGTTTGGTGCCGAGTTCATCCCGATTTACCAGGCCCACCCGCACGCCAACGTTGCGGCAATCTGCCGCCGGAACGACGCCGAGTTGCAGAAATCGGGCGATCAGTTCGGGATCGAAAAACGGTACACGAAATATGAGGACGTGTTGGCCGATCCGGAGATCGACTATGTCCACATCAACAGCCCGATCAATGATCACGCCTGGATGTCGCTGAAAGCCCTCGACGCGGGTAAACACGTGATGTGCACCGTGCCGATGGCGACCACGATCGAGGAGTGTCAACAGATCGTGGAGAAGGTGAAGCAAACGGGTTTGAAGTACATGATGGCGGAAACCGTCGTTTACAGCCGCGAGTTTTTGTTTATCAAAGAACATGTACGAGAAGGGCGAATTGGGAAAAATCCAGCACCTTGCCGCCTCCCATCCGCAGGACATGGACGGCTGGCCAGAATACTGGCAAAAGATGATCCCGATGCACTACGCCACGCACGTCGTCAGTCCCTGCCTCGGCCTGGTCAACGGCCTGGCCGAATACGTCAGCTGTTTTGGATCCGGGACCGTTCGCGAGGACATCGCCGAAAAATCGGGAAACAGATTCGCGGTCGAATCTTGCCACATCAAAATCAAGGATTCGCGACCTGGTCGCCCACATCTGGCGATTCCTCTACGACGTGGCCCGTCAATATCGGGAAAGCTTCGACGTTTACGGTACGAAAAAAAGTTTCGAGTGGACGTTGATCGAAAACGAACCGCACGTGATTCATACGGCCAAGAAACCGGAACCGGAGATTCCGGAAAAAGTCGAGGTCCCGGATTTCGCCCATTTGCTGCCCAGCTGAAATCCAGAAGTTCACCTTGCCGCAGGAAATCCACGATGCAGAACACCTGTCGTTCATCCAGGGCGGCGGGCATGGTGGCTCGCATCCGCACCTGGTCAACGAGTTCGTCAACGCATTGCTCGAAGACCGCGACCCTCGGCCCAACGCGGTCACCAGTGCGCAACTGGACCTGCGTCGGAATCTGCGCCCACGAGTCGGCGATCCAAGGGCGGCGAGATCGTGAAACTGCCGGAGTTTACGTTGGCGTGATTTGATTCGACGAAAGTGCAACCGAGTTGCCAAGCCTGACACGTGTCGGGTTTGGTGCAATCCGATCTCTCGCGCAGTCCAGATGATACTTCCCGCCCTCAAACCACTCTCGATACGAGGCCTGACGCTGCGAAATCGGTTCGTCAAATCGGCCACCTACGAGGGCCTGACACCCGGGGGACGGGTGACCGATCAATTGGTTGACTTTCATGCGCGGATCGCGAGCAATCAAATCGCACTGACCACCATCGCGTACGGCGCCGTGGCTCCTCAAGGCCGCACGTTCGGTGATCAGCTATTACTCGATGAAGATTCGGTTGCGGGTCTTGCGCGCGTTGCCGATGCCGTCCATGTCGAGGGTGGTGCGCTCAGCCTGCAGCTGGCGCATTGCGGTGGATTTTCGAAACTTCAAAAACCGATTGGTCCCTCGCGCTGCCTGAATCTGTATGGGTTGGCCAGCGGATTCCCGTGGGTCAAACCTGCCAACGAGCGGGAAATCGCCTCAACGATCGAAGCGTATCGCGTTGCCGCGCGGCGAGCCAAAACGGCTGGTGTCGATGCCGTCGAAATCCACTTCGGACACGGTTACCTGCTTTCGCAATTTCTCTCCCCGTTAACGAACCGTCGTCGCGATTGTTGGGGCGGCGACCTGGAAGGCCGACTGAAACTGCCAACCGAAGTCATCGGGGCCGTCCGCGATGCGGTCGGGGACGCGTTTCCCATCTTCGCCAAAATCAACCTTCAGGATGGCCTGCGCGGCGGACTGACGCTCGAAGAATCCCGGGAAGCATCCCAGGCATTCGTGGCCGCGGGTGTCGATGCGTTGATTCCCAGCGGCGGGATGGTCCAGAAGAATGCCTTTTTCTTGATGCGGGGGGGAGCCCCAATTCGCAAAATGGCGTTGGCGGAAGAAAACTTCCTGCAGCGGATCGGGATGCAAATCATCGGCTCGATGATCATCCGGCGGTATCCGTATCAACCCACGTTTTTCTTTGCCGACGCCGCGAAACTTTGCGACCAGGTCAACGTCCCGGTCGGTTTACTGGGAGGCGTTGATTCGACCGATTCGGTCGATCGAGCGCTCAACGCAGGTTTCGCGTTTGTCGTCATGGCTCGAGCATTACTCGCAGATCCGGATTTCGTTCTTCGCTATGCTCAAGGCGATCGCGTCTACACTCGTTGCAACCAGTGCAACGAATGCATTGCCTCCATGAACCAAGGACTGCATTGTACTTTGGACGATGGCTGAACGTTCTACAGCGAACTGCCACTTGAATCTTCACAACCATGAAAATCCGGCCAGCGTCGGTCCCTCCAAACGGTGATTTCGTTTAGAATCGTAAGCAGCATATTGGACTTCCGTCCTTTGCGATGATTACTCGCACAACCGAGGCAGAACATGGTTTTCGATCTTCGCGTTTCCCTTCTCCTGTTGACCGTCGTGTTTGGGCTGATCGGACGACCAACCGCCGCCCAGGAGGACCCTCGCCCCAATCTCAATGTGTTGTTCCTCGGCGACAACGGACATCACCAACCCCGGCTTCGATTCGTGATGTTGGAACCGGTGATGGCCAAGCGTGGAATCGCGCTGACTTACACGGACAAACTGACCGATCTGAATGACGACAACCTTGCCAAATTCGACGCGGTGCTGCTGTATGCGAACATTGATGCGATCGATCCCGCCGCAGAAACGGCGTTACTGAAATACGTCAATTCAGGAGGTGGTTTCGTTCCGCTGCACTGCGCCAGTTACTGCTTTCGGAATTCCAAAGCGTTGGTCGCGATGATGGGAGCCCAGTTCCAACGGCATGGCACCGGCGTTTTTCGGACGACGCTCGCCAACTCCGATCACCCGATTATGCAGGGATTTGGCGGTTTCGAAAGCTGGGATGAAACCTACGTTCATCACTTGCACAACGAACAGGATCGCACCGTGCTTTCATGGCGGATCGATTCCGAAGGCAAAGAACCGTGGACTTGGATCCGCACCGCACGGCGAAGGCCGCGTTTTTTATACGGCCTGGGGTCACGATGCCCGGACCTGGAGGAATCCCGGTTTTCACAACCTGGTCGAACGCGGAATTCGCTGGGCCGCCCAGGATGATCTGTCGGAGGTCCCCGATTACTTCGCAGACCGCCCGTTTCCGGTCCCGAAAATGACACCCCAGCGGACCGATGTCAAACCGTTTGAGTACATCGACGCGGGTGGCAAAATCCCCAATTACACGCCAGGGAAACAATGGGGCACGCAAGCCGAACCGTTTACAAAAATGCAGAAGCCGCTGCCGGCCGAAGAATCGCTCAAGCACTTCGTCGTGCCCGAAGGATTTCAGCGTCGAACTGTTTGCCTCCGAACCCGACATCGGCGGCAAGCCGATCGCGATGACCTGGGACGAACGTGGTCGACTGTGGATCTGCGAAACCTACGACTATCCCAACGAACTGCAGCCCGAAGGCAAAGGCCGCGACCGCATTCGAATCTGCGAAGACACCGATGGCGACTGGCAAGCCGACAAGTTCACGGTCTTCGCCGAAGAACTTGAGCATTCCGACCAGCATCACGTTCCATCGCGGCGGTGCGATCGTGCAGAACGGCACCGAGACGCTGTATCTGAAAGACACCGATGGCGACGACGTCGCGGACGAGCGACAGGTGCTGATCACCGGCTGGAGCGCAAGGCGACACGCACGGCGGCGTCAGCAATTTTCAGTATGGTCTCGACAACTGGATCTGGGCGATGCAGGGCTACAACACTTCGACGCCGACGATCGACGGCCAGCACGCAACAGTCGTTCCGCATGGGCTTCTTTCGCTTCCGTCCCAGATGGATCCGTCGAAGATCGAGTTCATCCGTTCGACCAACAACAACACCTGGGGACTTGGGATCAGCGAAGAAGGGCTCATCTTCGGCTCGACCGCCAACCGCAATCCCAGCGTCTACATGCCGATCCCCAATCGTTACTACGAACGAGTTCGCGGCTGGGCAGCCATCGTGACAGCTCGGCATCGATCGCCGATACCCACCTGTTCAAGCCGATCACCGACAAAGTTCGCCAGGTCGATCAGCACGGCGGTTACACGGCCGCGGCCGGACATGCGCTGTACACGGCCCGCGAATATCCTCAGGAGTATTGGAACCGAACCGCGTTCGTCTACGGACCGACCGGCCATCTGGTCGGCACGTTTGTGCTGCAACCGCGACGGGAGCGGACTTCAAATCCGACCAGTCCCGTTCAATCTGATGGCCAGCGACGACGAATGGACCGCGCCGATCATGGCCGAAGTCGGTCCCGACGGAAATGTCTGGGTGATCGATTGGTACAACTACATCGTCCAGCACAATCCAACGCCGCAAGGATTCGAAACCGGCAAGGGCAATGCCTACGAGAACCGATCTGCGCGACAAGAAACACGGGCGAATTTATCGCGTCGTTTACGGTGACGGGAATGCCGAACCCTTTACGTTGAAGGATGCCTCCCCGGAAAAACTGGTGGCGACCCTCAAACATCCGACCATGCTTTGGCGGAAACACGCCCAACGATTGTTGGTCGAGCGAGGAAAAACGGATGTCGTACCGGCTTTGATCGATCTGACCAAAGATCGAACGGTCGACAAAATCGGGTTGAATGTGGGCGCTATCCATGCACTTTGGACGTTGAAGGGACTTGGCCAACTCGATGATTCCGATCAACCTGCCTTCGACGCCGTCAAGCTGGCGATGCAACACCCTTCGGCGGGTGTCCGCCGCAATGCGATCCAGGTCTTGCCGCAAACTGCCGCGGCCACCGCGGCCGTGGTTGCTGCGAAACTGATCCGGGACGGCGATGCTCAGGTCCGCCTCGCTGCGTTGCTGGCGCTGGCGGATCTCCCGTCTTCGCTGGCTGCGTCAAACCAAATTTTACAGGCCTCGCTGGACGGCTTTGTCGATGACCAGTGGCTGCGTGATGCCATGGTGAGCGCCGCCGTCAATCAGGGCCAGCAGTTCCTGGTCGCGGCCAGCGAATCAGGTGATCTTTCAGGCGAGCTGCTCGCCATTTTGCAAATCGCCGCCGGTGATTTCGCACGCCGCCAAACTCCTGCAAGCAAGTCAATTGCCGAGGTTTTGACTGCGATGTCGACGGGCAACCCGACCACCTGGGGACCCATCATTGAGGGATTATCCAAAGGCTGGCCAGACGACGTACAGCCGGAATTGGACGATCAAACGGTGGCTCGGCTCGAGCCATGATGCAAGAACTCCCGGTCTTCAACCGTGGCATGCTGATCCAGTTGACTCGGCGCTGGGGACTGGACCAATTCGAAATTTTGGCCCGCGACGTTCAGAAGTCTTACCTGACCCAACTCGATGACGAAGACGCCCGGATCGTCAGTCGAGTCTTGGCGGCGGAGAAAGCCGTCGACTTCATGCCGGCCGAGGACCAGGTCGTCCGCGAAATCATCTCCAGAATCACACCCCAAACGGTGCCGGAGTTATCCACCGGGTTGATCAACGCGTTGCGAAGAAGCAAATCCACCGCCGTTGGAGAAGCGATCGTCCAACGGATGCCCGAATTTTCTCCCAGCCTTCGTGACAGTGCAATTCGGGTCCTGCTGGCACGGAATGAGACCACGGGATCGTTGCTCAACGGCATCGCCGATGGAACCATCCTGCTTTCCGAACTGTCACTCGATCAGGTTCAGGGCCTGATCAATCATGCCGACCGCCCGATTCGCAATCGAGCCAAAAAACTGATGAGCGCCGGGGGCGCGATTCCCGACGCGGACCGGCAAAAAGTTCTTGAATCGATGATGTTCATCACCACCACCCAAGGGAATGTCGCCAATGGCAAAACCGTGTTCAAAAAAATCTGCGCCAATTGCCACATGCACTCAGGCGAAGGCCAGAAAATTGGACCGGACCTGACCGGCATGTCGGTCCATCCAAAATCGGAATTGCTGGTGCATATTCTCGATCCAAACCGCGACGTCGAAGCGAACTACCGGATGTACAAAGTCGTGACGATCGATGGCCTGCTGATCAACGGGCTGCTGGCTTCCGAATCCAAAACCGCGATCGAGTTGTTTGACACCGAGGGCAAGCAACACGTGGTCTTGCGGGAAGACATCGAGCAGATGTCGGCTTCGTCAAAATCGGTGATGCCCGAGGGTTTTGAAAAACAGATCAATGCCGAACAGATGACCGACCTGCTGGAGTTTCTCGCGGCGCGCGGAAAATACATTCCGTTAAATCTTGCCAAAGCGGCCACGATCGCCAGCGATACGGGCATGTTCTACGACCGTGGCAACATGGGCGAGCGGCTGTTGCTGGAAGATTGGTCTCCCAAGACTTTCCAAGGGATTCCGTTTCAGTTTAGTGAACCCAATGGGGGCAAGACGGCGAATGTCATCATGCTCAACGGGCCGATCGGCAATGTTAGTCGCAGCATGCCGCGAACGGTCAAGCTGACATGTGAAGTCCCCTGTAAATCCATTCACCTGCTCAGTGGCATCAGCGGCTGGGGCTTCCCGTACGGTTCGGAAAAATCGGTCTCGATGATTGTCCGTTTACATTACGCCGACGGCGCGACCGAGGATCACGAACTGCGTAACGGTATTCACTTCGCCGACTACGTTCGCCGCATTGACGTGCCCGAATCCGAGTATGCGTTTGACCTGAGTGGTCGACAATTGCGTTATCTGGCCATTCAACCCAAACGCGCCGAGGCGTTAAAGGAAATTGAATTCGTCAAAGGCCCAGACCAAACGGCACCGATCGTGATGGCGGTCACGGTCGAAGCAGCAGAAACTGCAGAGCATTGATCGCGAGCAAACGCCCTTCTTGCATGAGTGCCTAACCAATTCTTCGTGTTGCGCGATTAACCAAACGAGGTAGTCTCAACTGCGAAGCAGTGACAGCATAAAGCATTGTGCGACAGCCCAATGGCACTCACTTTAAAAAATACTCCGAAGGAGTTTCAGCCGTTAGCCGGTGGTTGGAGCAAAGCGCATACCACCGGAATATCGAAATCGGGGATGATTGATCCTGACGGGATCACAGCGGATTCGGCTGCGATCCCGTCAGGATCGTCGAACCATTGCACCGTCATTCCGGTGTTGTCGCTGCGCTCAAACACTGGCGAATCGCTTGAATCCCTATCGGGATACGCGGTTCAGCTTTCTATAGAGTGCCATTGGGCCGACGCCCAATGCTTTACGCTTTCGCAACTCCGCTGCTAAAGTAACTCACGGTTGTGAAAGTCACAGAGGCCGGGCACGGCCCGACGACCTGCTGCAAAGCCGCCCGACGAAAACTTACTAAAACAACGATTGACATTCCGGACTGAACCCAATACTATGCAAACCATACTATGCAAAAGCAATACATTGGGGAGCCGGGGAAATGAAACTGGAACGCGAAATGATGCGGGGTGCCGGGCCGACGGCGGTGCTCCAACTGCTGGCTGGGCAGGAAATGTATGGATACCAATTGGTTGAATCGCTTTCCCAACGCTCGGCGGGCGTGTTTGAGCTGGGACAATCGACACTGTACCCCATGCTCTACAACCTGGAGTCGAAGGGGCTGGTTTCCTCGCGCGAAAAACAGGGGCCCAACGGTCGGCAGCGCCGCTACTACCGCCTGACCGCCAAAGGCAAAAAAAAACTTGACGCCGATCGCCAACAATGGGCCGCGTTAGTCAAAGGCATGGCGGCCTTGGGAGTGACCCGGGATCGTCAACCCGGATTGGGATTCGAAGGAGGTGCCGCATGACTGGAACCGTTTTGCCCATCCTGCGCCAATGTTGCTACACCCCGCTGCGTGACGTTCTCCGCGCTCAATTGACCGGACGACTGGACTGGAAACGAACGCTGCGCGAATCCGATCTGCCTGTTATTGTGCAGTCGACGATTCAACAGGTGGTCCAGAAATCCAGATTGACGCGAACGGAAAAAGCGGAGGTCTGTGATGAGCTGATTGCGCATTTTGAGGATGGACAACAATCAGGTCAGAGTTTTCAGCAGCTCATTCGTGACTTTGGCGACCTCGATGTCGCGGCGAGTCTGATTCGCCGCAGCAAAAAAAGGAATCGTTCCGTTTTTGCAAAAAGCGTACGTGCTGCTGGATACCTCGGCCTGGGGGCGATCGTTGGCTACCTGCTATTGGCAGTCTACGTCTGGATGGGGCGAGCCAATCCCCATACGGATTTCTTGGTGAAGTTGAATCAAACGGCGAGCGAAGCAACCGATGAAAACCAAACGGCCTGGCCCATCTATCGTGAAACCTGGATTCGACACCACGTGCTCAACCATCAGAAAAATCAACGACTGCGGGATATTTACGCGACTCGAGGCAATGGCAACATCGCATCAGGGCATCTGCTAAAACCCGACGATGCCGAATGGCCCAAGGCGGTCTCATTGCTGCGTGACTACCAGGAAATGCTGGCAGCCTATCGTGAGGCCGGCAAACGACCAAGGTTGGGCTTAGAATTAAAAACGGCCTACACAGACTACGAACGTCGTGATTTGCAGGCAATGTGCCCACACTTGTTCGATGAATCGGGAGCGTTGCTGGAGGAAACGATCGCACAACCTGATTTCTCGGGCCCGCCTGCATTTAAAAAAATCATGGATGGCGCCCTGGTTGGAATCCTCTTGCCGCATGTTCAGGAGTTTCGCGGAGTCGCCAATTTATTGACCGTCGATACCCGGCTGGCCATCGAAGAAGACGATTCGGAACGAGCGATCGAGAACATGAAGACGATCTTTGCCGTCGCCGGTCACGCGAGTGAGTCACCCATTCTCGTTTGTGGAGTCGTTTCCTTGGCGATCGATTCAGTCGGTTTCGATTTGATCGCCGAGACGCTCACCGAGCATCCCGATTTTCTCAGCCAGCAACAGCTTGCCGAACTCCAGTCGTTGCTGGTCGACCTTCCCATTCGCGAGCAAATCAAAATCGAGGGCGAGCGAGCGATGGTGTACGACTTGATCCAGCGAGTCTACACCGATGACGGGAAGGGGGATGGGCGCTTAACGGTTAGCGGGGCTACGTCGTTGGACATTATGAGAGGCTACCTCAGACAGGGTCGTGATATCTCAGACACTCAGACGAATTGGGAAGTGGCCCTGGAAAGAGTTAGCAGCCCGGTGAGCGTGCTGACCAGTCCGTCGCGAAAACAAGTGAAACGAAAATATGACGAGTTAATGGACTTATTCGAACAGTCGCTCGCCACGCCGGTCTCAATGCAGGCATCGCCGTTCGAAGACTCGCTCGCACAAACGGATACCGAACAAGAATATCGTTTGCTAGGTGCTGTCTTACCTGCTGCACGGCAAATTCGAAATGCGATGGAATGCCGATTGACTCGGCGGGATGCCATCGTGTTGGCCCTGGCGGCCGCCCGATTTCGTAATGCCACCGGCCAGTTTCCGAAGACGGCGGAAGAACTGGTGCCGGAATTCATCGACGGGATACCGATGGACCCTCTCACCGGCGGATCGATGGGCTTTCGTTCCGAAGACGGTCAACTCAAGATTTACAGTGTCGGCAGCAACTTGAAAGACGACGGTGGTGCACCAATGACCGAGGCCAAGTCAGGCAAACCAGCAGATAGCGTTCGGTTCTACTTCCAATCGCCCGAAATCGAATCCTTCGACGGCGATTGGATTCTATGGTCGTCCGGCGACCCGTGACCTGGTGGATGACCCTCTCGTCCAACGCTGATTGAGGGGAAGAACCATCAACGGCAGGATACCGACAACTCGCTTGGGCCTGAAGCCAAGCCCGACAGGGCTGGCACATCTAATCCGGAAAGAAAAGCCCGGCAGGGCTGGCACATTAGATGCCGGTGCTGGTAAGCACCGGGATTGCCTCCATCGGAGACATCAGGCCCAGCGGGCCGGCACAATTCAATGCGACGTCAAGAAGTGTGCCGGCCCGCTGGGCCTTAATTACCGTTCCGCCACCAACCGGCGGTTAACACCGCCGGCAGAAATTGTGTCGGCCTCCGGCCTGAATTTCGCAATCACCACTTCCACCCAACATTACCACTTCCATCCACCATCACCATCTCTAACCATAATCACCATTTCCATCCATAATCACCATTTCCATCCACCATCATCATCTCCATCCACCATCATCATTTCCAATCCACCATCACCATTTCCATCCATCATTAACGCTTCCGTCGGGCTCGCCCCGGACGGAGCGAACAACGGATTGGCTACATCGCACTCGCCAAAAAAAAGGTCGGCCCACCGTCGGGCCTGCCCCGGACGGACGGCATGACTTTCAGCGAACGAGTCGCGCTGCCCGACCGAGACCAGCCCGATAGAGAGCAGTTGTTCGACAGAATCTTCGGATAGCTACTGAATGGTTAATCCGGCCCAAGACCTGACGCTTCGCTGCTTGATTTCGCCCAGAGCGCCGGCCTAAGGGTCAGCGCGGAACTCCCCGGTTTATCACCCGAGCGTTTAAAACCAACGCAAACGATCAGTCATCCTTCGCCGCAGGCTCAGTTCGCCTGCGATGACATTCAAATTTCAATTCTTCGGCAGGCTTATCGGACCCTTGCTCAACGGCGACGATGATATCCATCCGGTCGCTTGAAATTTTTTTGAATTTCAACCCATCAAATTTCGCGACACGATCCGACAATTCCAGTAACGGAAATTCCACGGATTTGTCTTTCTCTTCCCAACCTTTCAGATTCGCATCAAAATGTTTCAGCCGCAGGACCAAGCTGTCGCCTTTGGGAACAATCGTCAGCAGCTCGTAAAACCCAATTTTGCCACCATCGACAAATTTAAACATTCCCATCATCGCGCCACCCATTGGCGGATTCCACGCTTCCTCGAATTTCCCGCCCATCGCTTCCCCGTGCCAATCACCTGCGATCCAGGCGATCTGATCGATCGTGGCTTTCGGGCTTTCCTTCGCCGCGGCATCCGTCTGGGCCGCAACCGGATGACAGAGGGTTAACATCAGGCAAACCAGTCCCACGAACGATAATTCTTTTTTTTGTGCCATCGCTATTCACCTCAACCAAAGAAACCTGCCCGAATTCTAACAGGCCAACCGCCACAATGCGTGCCGTTTTTTTTCATTCCTCGCCAATCGCAATTTCATTCGATTCGGCGGTTCAAAGAACGTCAATTCAAAGTAAAATGAAGGCCGCAAATGTCGGGGATTTCCAGCAATTCAATTGGCAGTCCCGACGTCTCCACCACTTACCACGGGGTCAACCGATGTCTTATTTTCGTCTTCTGGCATGCCTGCTGTGTTCCCTGCTGGTCGTCACCGCGGCGGCCGCTCAGACCCAACCGCTTGTTTACCAGGGCGACTCCGGCCCCGGCGTTGGAAAACACATCGTCTTCCTTGCCGGCGATCACGAATATCGCGGGGAGCAGACGTGTCCGATGCTCGCTCGGATCCTGGCCAAACACTTCGGATTCAAATGCACGGTGCTGTTTTCGCTCGACAAGAAAACGGGCGAAATCGTTCCGGGCTCCAGCTACATGCCTGGCACCGAAGCACTCAATGATGCGGATCTAGCCGTGTTCTTTCTCCGATTTCAGAATTTTCCCGCCGACCAAATGCAGCCGATTGTTGACTACCTTGATCGAGCCGGTCCCGTGGTTGGCTTGCGGACCTCGACGCACGCATTTCAAATTCCCAAAGATTCGACCTTCGCAAAATACGACCACCGATTTCCGGGCGCCGATTACCAAAAGGGTTTCGGACGACAGGTGCTCGGCGAAACCTGGGTCAGCCATTACGGCCGCAACCATGTGATGAGCACACGACTGGACATCGTCGAGGCTCAAAAAGATCACCCCATCCTCCGCGGGGTCAAACATCCGTGGGTCCAATCGGGCGGATACTGGACCGATCCCATGCCCGACTCCACCGTCCTGGCGATGACGCAGCCGCTGGAGAGCATGGAAAAAACATCGCCGCCGGCCGCTGACAAACAACCCTGTCCCAACAGCTGGACTCGGATGTACAGCGGGAAAGATGGAAAACAGGGGCGTGTTTTTACCTCCACCTCCGGCGCCTCCGAAGACATCCTCGATGACGATTACCGCCGCATGTTGGTCAACGCCTGTTTTTGGGCTGTCGGCATGGAGGACGCCATTGAACCCGACAATGACGTCTCGTTCGTGGGGAAATACAATCCGTCGACGTTTCAGATGAACGCCGGCTACTTCGTCGGTGTCAAACCCAACGACCTCGCTGGCTGGGAAACGCCAATCATGCCGGATCGGCCACTGAAAGGTCGCAGCGCGAAAAAGAAACCGGCGGCCAAGACTTCCGCCACGACCGCAAAAGATCCTAGGCCTGCAAAGAAAACGGCGACTAAAAAAACTCCCGACGCTCCCTCGTCCGTCAAAGCCACCGCGGTGAAACTGGCTCCCAAGCCAAAATCGGACGCCGCCCTTGATATCGAATTGGGCGATCATCTTTCAATCATCGGCAATGGATTGGGCGAATCACTTCAGCACCACAATTATTTCGAGACGCTGCTGCATCAAAATTTTTCCGATAAACAGCTGACCGTTCGCAATCTCTGTTTCCCCGGCGACACCGTCGACCTGCGGCTGCGGTCGCTGGATTTTGGTGAACCCGATGTCCACCTGGCCCATTCCAAAACCGATGCCGTGTTGTATTTCTTCGGCAGCAACGAATCCTTTCTCGGAGACGCAGGCCGAGAGGCATTTTACGACGCGCTCACCAAAGACGTCGAACACACCAAACAACAGGATTATTCCGAAAGTGGAACCGGCACGAAAGTCGTACTGGTTTCACCAATCGCATTTGAAAAAACGGGCGATCCCAACCTACCCGCCGGCGATGCGGAAAACGAACGCCTGAAGGCCTACACCGACACGATCAAACAGGTTGCCAACGAACAGGGCGTCGGATTCGTTGATTTGTTTACCCCGACCAAACAGCTGTTTGATGAAAGCCCCGAGCGACTGACGCAAAACGGATTCACGCTCAATGATGCGGGCTACCGGCGCTCGCCCCGATCTTGCTGGCAGGACTTTCCGGCGAGAAACTTGACTCAACCACCATCAACCCCCGACTCAAACTCGCCGTCGATGACAAAAATTTTCATTGGTGGCATCGGTACCGAGCCGTCAACGGTTTTTCGATCTACGGCACCCGGGGAAAGGCTGGTTCGGACGGCACTTACAACAACCGCGACGTGATGGAGCGCGAACGGGCGATCCTGGACCAGATGACCGCCAATCGCGACGCGGTGATCTGGGAATTGGCACAAGGCAAATCGGTTCCGGAGAAGGTCGACGACAGCAACACGCTGCCGTTTATCAACCCGAAAACGAACGTCGGTGGTCCGGACGACAAACAACGCAAACAAGGTAAACTCGGATCACTCGATTACAGCCCAGCCTCCGAGCAAGTCAAAAAATTCAAATTGCCCGCGGGCTACGAAATCAACGTCTTTGCCACGGAAGAACAATTTCCCGAACTGGCCAATCCGGTGGCACTCAACTTCGACGCCCAGGGACGTATGTGGGTCTCCACGATGCCGTCCTATCCGCACTGGAAACCCAAAACCAAACTGGAAGACAAACTGCTGATCCTGACCGACGACGACGGCGATGGACGAGCCGATCAGTGCAAGGTGTTTGCCGACGGATTGTACTTGCCGACCGGTTTTGAATTGGGACACGGCGGTGCCTACGTTGCCCAGCAACCCGACATCCTGTTCCTCAAAGACAACGACGGCGACGACGTGGCCGATGAACGAACGCGGTTAATTACCGGCTTGGGTTCGGCCGATTCGCACCACGGAATTGCAGCGTTTGAATGGGGCCCCGACGGTGGTCTGTACTTCAACGAAGGCACGTTCAAATACTCGCAGGTCGAAAGCCCCTGGGGCTTGACTCGCTGCAACGAAGCGGGCGTTTGGCGGTTTCATCCGAAATCGTTCCGAACCGACGTGCACGTGAATTATGCATTTGCCAATCCCTGGGGTCACGTCTTTGATGGCTGGGGTCAAAATTTCGTCGCCGATGCTTCGGGTGGTCAAAACTATTGGGCCACCCTCATTTCTGGCAAAACGATTTTCCCGCAAAAACATCCAGGCGGTAATCACTATTATCGAGCGCTCGGAATTCCCAAGAGTGCCGACATTCCCGACGCTCCCAAACTGTTGGTCAAACGAATTCGTCCGTCATCCGGCTGCGAACTCGTCTCGTCCCGCAATTTCCCGGAGGACGTTCAAGGCAACTATCTGCTCAACAACGTGATTGGCGAACGAACGGTCCTGAACCACCAGTTGAATCAAAGAGGGGCCGGGTTTCTGGCAACCGAAGTCCCACCGATCGTGTCCTGCGACGACGGGAATTTCCGGCCCGTCGACCTGCAATTCGGACCCGACGGTGCGTTGTACCTGGTTGACTGGCACAATGCCCTGATCGGTCACCTGCAACACAATCTCCGCGAGCCCAATCGCGATCACTCGCATGGCCGCATCTGGCGGATCACTTACACCGGCAATCCGCTCGTCAAGCCACCCCAAATTGCCGGCGCACCGATCGCTGATTTGTTAACCGCGCTGCGGGAACCGGAACTGCGCACGCGCTACCGCGTCCGCCGAGAATTGGCGGCCCGGCCAACTGAGGACGTGATTGCTGGCGTGAATGCGTGGACTCAATCGCTCGATTCAAAAGATGCCGAGTACGAACGTTTGATGCTGGAGGCGCTGTGGGCCTATCAGACCCAAAACGTCGTCAACGTGGAGTTGCTCCGTCAGGTATTGAATTCCAAAGATCACCGCGCCAGGGCTGCGGCGACTCGCGTCCTCTCCTACTGGCATCCGAAAGTTGACGGAGCGATCGCGTTGCTGAAGCCGCGAATCAACGATGAAAGCGCATTGGTGCGAGCCGAAGCGGTCCGCGCCGCCAGCTACTTCCCGCCGGATGTGGTGACCGAATCGGTCCTCGACGTGCTGGAATATGACATGGACGAAAACCTGGAATATTTGTTGGACGAAACCATGAAAGTCCTGGATGCAAATTGACACCCGCTGCCTGCAACTCGGACATGTGATCCAACCATGAGTTTCATAAAATCCGTGGTTAATCCAACGATTGGCGTTCGAATCAACTCGACTCGATCGTTGCTGACAATTCCCAAACACGTGCCATCTTTTGAGTATCAGCGGATGCAGACCAATCAAGGGACCCAAAATTCGATGACGAGATTTTGTTTTTTTTCAACGGTTGGGCTACTACTTTTTTTTGGGGGTACGTTGGCGAGTGCCCAGGACCACCAACACGGACCCCAGGATTCAAAACCCAAACCACCCCGGATCTTTCTCGACAAAAGCCCACGCGTGGTCGAGTACCAACTGAAACGACTGGACAATACACGCTTGCTGCTCGTGGAGCGCGATGACGATGACAAGAAGTATTTGCCCGTGCACGAAGCCATCCTCACGCGCCCGGCATGGCCCGGCAGGATCGGGATATTGCCTTGGCGGCGATCACGAAGATCAATCAGTCCAACCCGGTCACCGAGCTGCTCAATCTGATTACCAAGCTGAAAGCTGATGACAAAGAACAACAGGCAATCGCCAAACAGCTGGGAATGATGTTGCTCGATCAGGGAAGCCAGAATCTGACCGAGCAAATCGATGCCTTGGTGCAATCCGTTGAATCCAACAACCGGCCACTGCAAACCACCGGTTTCGCAGCACTGATCTCGATTGACCAATCGGACAAAGCGATCGAGTTGGTCGAACAGAAAACAGAGCTTAAGACGAGCTTCCTCCAGGCCATTGGGCTGCTGGCCGACCAAGGTCAACGCAACCAATTACGAGACACGGTTTTGCGATGGCTGGAAAAAGATGCTCCCAACAACGTCAACAATGGCGTGCTGCGTGCGGTGGGATTGATGACCGAGAAACCTGCCGAGGCGTTCAAGACGATCGCCCCCTGGGTTCGAAATCCCGCAACCCGCCGATCCGCCGTCCGCGCTGCACGCAAAATTCCCCGCGAATTTTGGGACGAACAGACGGCAATGTCGCTTTCCAATTTCCTGGTCGAATTGGCTGAGCAGACCCCGCCGGTCGGCCGAACCACCGATGAATTTCTCGAATCCATGCAGTTTGCGGATCAGGTTCTGACGGTGATCTCCCGTGATCAGGCCAGCGCGCTACGTGATCGACTGGACGCCGTGGTCGTTCGCGTGATCCTGATCCACACGGTCGAAGAAGAAATGCGCTACGACGTCCCCTGGTTTGCAGTCGAGGCCGGACGCGATGTTCAGGTCGTGCTCAAGAACGAAGACCTGATGCCACACAATCTCGTGATCACGACTCCCGGTTCGTTGCAGGAAGTAGCACTCGCCGGTGCCGCTGTCGGGCCGGCGATCGGCCCCAGTGGAAAACAGTATGTGCCGGTTTCCGACAACGTCCTGCAGGCCACTCGAATGGTCCCCAGCGAACAACTTGATCGTCTGACATTCAAGGCTCCTACGGAACCGGGTGAGTATCCGTACGTCTGCACATTTCCGGGACACTGGATGCGGATGTACGGTGTGATGGTGGTCGTCAAAGATCTTGCTGAGTTTCAACGCAATCCGGTCGAGCCCAAAGACCCAATCGGGATGAATCGTGCCTTCGTGCAATCCTGGAAATACAACGATCTCGATGACCGGATTGATTCCGGACTGCTGGGCCGAACGGATGCGATCGGCAGAAAAATCTTCACCGAGGCGACGTGTGCCCAATGCCACATCGTCGCGGGTGAAGGCAAAGCTGTCGGTCCCGAGTTGACGGACGTCTGGTCTCGCTGGAAGGGAGATACAGCCGGAATTTTCCGGGAGATTGTCGAACCGTCCCACAAGATCGAACCCAAATACATCGTGCGAAAAATCGTCACCGTCGACGGGGAAGTGATCTCCGGAATCGTCATGGCCGAGGATTCCAAATCGATTTCGATCCTGCCCAACCCCGAATCGACCGAACCGACCGTGGTTGCCTACGACGACATTGAGGAAATGGTGGACAGTTCTGTCAGCATCATGCCCAAGGGCTTAATGGACCGGTTTACCGCCGACGAGATCTTCGAATTGATGGCCTTTTTGAAGAATGTAGATCCCCAAGCGCGTGAGCAACCTTAATTGTCTCTTTTCTAGCTTGACGCAGAGCCTTTTTCATTAGAATACGGTCGTCCCGGTGGGAATTCAAAACACATTCCAGGAGTGTCCCATGAACTCATTACGCTCGATCCTTGCCCTGTTGATTATCGGTACTTTGTCTGCAAGCGTCTTCGCCGTCTCCAGTGGCAACTGGTACGAGGATGAGAGTGAAGTCGCTGTCAAATCACTTCCCCGCAAGGTCAAGCTGGCGTTCGTAAACGCCCTGGCCGAAATGAAGGATTTGGAAATGGAAGCGACCAAAGAAGTCGAAAATGGCAAAACCGTTTACGAAATCGAATTCGAAGTCGGCGAAATGGAAATCTCGATGGAAATCGCCGAAGACGGCACCGTACTCGAAGTCGAAATCGAAGAAGATGATGACGACGGGGACGATGATGATGATGACGATGATGATGACGACGACGATGATGACGATGGAGATGATGACAACCATTGATGCATGGTCGGTACCTCAAAGCGAAGCCAAGCCTGGCTTCGCTTTTTTCGCCGAACAGGCTTCCAGCCTGTTTCAACCGCGCACATCCACACCCGGTCTCGCACAGCCTGCAAACCCGTCCAATCTCCAGCCTCATTCCTGCGGATCGACTCGACGATAAGCCTCAATCACAGCTTGTTCACCCGGTTTGCCCTTGATCGAATTGCCGTGTTCCATCCCCATGATCATGGTTCGCGATTCCTTTGAGCTGCGATCATGAATGTACCGAAAGACATTCGCATAATTGATCTCGCCCGTTCCGGGCTCCTTCCGTCCCGGGTTGTCGCCGCATTGAAAATACGCGATCTCGTCCCAACACTGCTGAATATTGGGAATCAGATTCCCTTCCGTAATCTGCTGATGGTAGATATCGAACAGGATTTTACAGGACGGACTATCAACGGCTTTGCAGATTGCGTAGGCCTGATCGGAGTAACGCAAGAACGTCCCGCCGTGATTCGCATGCCAATTCAAAGGTTCCAGGACCATCGTCAACTCATGCGGCTCGAGGATGTCGGCACAGCGCCGTAGCAATTCGATCGCATTGGCCAGCTGAAAGCCTTCCGCCAGTCGCGGACCGCCATATTTGTTCCATTGGTCCTGCTCGGCATGTTGCTGGTCGACCGAACCGGGAACGACCGTAAACCATTTGGCGCCGCAGCGTTTGGCCACTTCGACGGCGTCGGCAATTTTCGCGAGGATCTCTGCCGCCGCAGCATCGTCTTTGCGGGCAAAGGTTGGTTTATCAAAACTACCGTAGGCGACAAAGACCCCCATTTTCATGTTCAGATCGGCAAGCGTTTTGCCAACCTGCTCTTGAACCTCGACTGGTTCGCCTCCTAACGAGTTGTGTTCCCAGGCACGAAAGCCCTGATCGTGGGCGAATTTAATCTGATCGATCACGTCGTCGCCGGCCGTCGCTCTAAACATCCGCGGATGAGGCGCGAACAGCATTTTGAATTCGGCCTGCTGCCGATCAACCGATCGCTCGCCTGCCGTCGCCTTCGATCCAGCAGCCAATCCCATCAACGTTCCAGCGGTTGCGATTCCGAACTCACGTCGGCCGACTTTTGCAGCTGTATTACCCATCAGAAAACTACCCGGTTTGAAAATTTGACAAGAGCTGATTCTAACAAGAGCTCATTCCGACATTTTATCGTTTCTGCCACGATCTCGACAGCGTCGACCTACCGCGACCCAACACGGAATTTCTGCCGGAAATTCCAGGGATGGAAGGCATGGGGCAAGCTGCTTGCATTGACTTTGACGGCTGACGAAAGCTCAACGCTTGTACGCACAAACGGGTGACTCTAATGATTTTGACACTCAGCCTCTGCTGGCAGACCGTAGCAAGCTTGCAATAAGTGCTGCGCGTTATATCGGAAACCACACCCTCGGCCGAACTTGTGTTGAATCCGCTGCAACTCTGCCGATTCTCTTTTCCGATCCAAGAACTACTGCCCGTTGATTCCGAATTGGTCAATCGCATGAGAACGAAGTTTATTTGTTGCCTGGTCACCATCCTCTCGTTCGGCCCCAAGGCCGTTGCCCAAAACCAGGAAGATCCGCCCTCGCCAACCGCTGCATGGGCTGACACGCACGGCGATTGGACCGACGGGATCATCCACCAGTTCGCAGACACCGCCACCAGCGAATTATCTTCAGAAACCAGCGCAACGATCGTGAGATTAAGCGATGCCCCCCAAGCGGATCCGTTCGAATTTCCACCGATCGTTGGGCCAGGCACCGAGGCAGCCAGATCGCCCGAAAACTCCTCGACCGATCCGGAGATTATGGGCTGGCCCCCATCCGACGCAGCCCCCATCGCGAATCCGTCGATCACCAGTTGCGTTCAGAATGCTTCGCCACCGTACGACAGCGCGTTCACCCAAAACCTCTACTGCCAACAATGTCCCGGCTTTCAGTCTTTGACCGCGCTGGAAAGGCTACACATCAAAGCTTCGTTTGCCGACCGAAACCAAAAACAAGGCTGCCCGCCAACGCCTTCCTTCCAATCAGGCGATTACACGGCCCTGGTCATTACCCGATTCGTCGACAAAGAACTGATCAAGTCCTGGTTGCCCGAAGGACTGATCCTGGATTCCAATTGTCCCTTCCAGGACTGCCACCCGGTGATCATCCTTTGTGGCGAGCAACGGGATTTTGCCCGCACACGCGACAAGACGCAGTATCCTCTGTGGGGCAGAAACTATAACGAAGTCTTCATGTCGATCCCGTATCTGAAGCTCAAAAAATCACCGGAGAAACCACCGGTTCACCATTTCTTCAAAGTCTACGTTGACAACTGGCCGGCGACTTACTTGGGCATCGAGAACGGCTGGCCGAAGATCCATGTCCCGATCAAGTCAAAAGGGAACTGCTACAGCATTTTCCATTGCGACTACGGAATGATCTTTAATGCCAACACGGATTATGCGTGTGCTCAGCCAATCACTCCATCTGGCGAAGCCTCATTTCAAGCCATCCGGGAGATGCTTGAGATGCCGATGGTGCTCCAAAAACCTACCGGTTCCGGATTCAAAGTCGTCGACTTCGATCTTCACTTCGAATGCGCCCAAGTCCGATCCGTGCCCTCGGAAATCTGTATTCGCTGTGGATTCCTGCCGGGATTATCACCGACCCAGGAATTCGTGCCGGGAATCAACGAAGCCAGCTACGGAGCATTTCTACTCCAAGCCCATTTTACGGCCAAAAAGAAGAAGTATTAGGCTCGCCGGCCGAGAGACAAACGATCCGATGGACGGGGATTAGCCCGTCCATCCGGTCGTCTTATTTTTTCAAGCGAGCATGGTTTCGATCCGGCATCTCCGGGTCGCCCTGTTAGCGACATCGCACCAACGGAACTCGCAGACACAAAATCGAGTTGATGCCGCCGTCGTTTCAACTATTGCTGCGATGTTTCGGCCGATGCTTGGTCGGACGTTTTTTCTGAAGCCTCCAAACTGGATGGCGATTTGCTCTTTCATCAGCCGCCCGAGGAGGGTGAACACCCCGCCAACGCGGGCACCAACAGCAGCATCCCGATCAACAAGACTTTCTTTGTCATTTGTAATCTGCTTCCTAAAATGGTTTATGGACCGTAAGCCTCCACGATAGATGCCAAACGACGTTCCAACAATGCCATCCGCCGGAATGGCCTCTCCGATGCCTCGAATCAGAAGAAAACACCGGATTCCATGAACGTTTTCGTCACCGGCGCCACTGGGTTTATTGGCCATCGACTTTGCCATTGGCTGGTGGAGCGGGGTTATCAGGTTGTCGCAACATGCCGGGACAACCAACGACTGGACCAATTGAAAGCCCCCAATATTCATCCAGTTCATTGTGACATCCTTGATCGGGAGGCGCTGCGCGATGGGCTGCGCGATTGCCAGTGCTGCGTTCATCTGGCGGCGTTAGCCAAATCCTGGTCAGCCGATCCGCAGGGCTTCCAGCGAGTCAACGTCGAGGGAACGCGAAATGTGTTGGCGACTGCCCAGGAGCGAAATCTCAATCGCGTCATCTTTACCTCCACGGCCAGTGTATTCGGACCGGCGAAACCGGAAGCTCCACGCAGGGAATCTGATCCATTTGCCCAGCAATTAGATACGGCCTACGAAAGATCCAAACTCGCTTGCCAGCCGATCGTCGATGATTTCAGGGCCCGTGGGCTCGACATCATCACGCTGTACCCGACCCGAGTCTTCGGTCCTGGACAGCTGAGCCAGAGTAACGTCCTGACGGAGATCTTTAAAAAATATGCGGCGGGGACCTGGAGGTGGATTCCCGGAGACGGAAAATCGTTCGGTAATTTCGTGTTCATCGAGGATGTGTTGAGCGCGATTCAAATGTCATTGAATTATCAGGGGAAAGCCACGCGGTTTCTGATTGGCGGAGAAAATTTGACTTTCGACCAATTGTTCCAGGAGCTTCAAAAAGCTGTCGGGCACCCCACCAGGATGGTTCATGTCCCTCCATCAATTCTGATGTTGATCGCCTGGATTTCAAAACTGAATCCCGTCCTGTTTGGGAAGCCGCCCGGACTGACCCCGGAGTTTGTTCGCAAATACCTGAAAGACTGGTGCATTGATATCAGCCTCGCACAAAACGAATTGGACTATCAGCCAACACCGATTGACGATGCGATTCGTCAGACCTTGGAGTGGCTGTTCCGATCGCAAAATCATCCGGATTCGTAAACCGCGTGTAGCCGTCGTTTGCTGCGAGGATTAGAATCATTCCTTTGCTACGATCACCCCTGAACACCCGTTGGGAATCCGTTGAACTTAATTGCCGCATGCGCTTTTGGACTGGAAGCAATCGTTAAACGTGAACTGGTCGCACTCGGTTACGGGGACGCGCAGTTGTCAGTCCGGGACGAATCGGATTCTCAGGCGATGCGTTGGCGATCTGCCGCGCGAATATCTGGTTGCGTACGGCGGATCGCGTACTGGTCGAAGTCCTGAAATTTGATGCTCCCGATTTCGACGCCTTGTTCGACACGGTCAAACAATTTGACTGGAGCCATCTGATCCCCGGCGACGGATCGTTTCCGGTCGTGGCCAAGTCCCGGAATTCCCAACTGACCAGCGTTCCCGCGATCCAGCGGACCGTGAAAAAAGCAGTGGTCGAATCGCTGATGACCTTCCATGGTCGCGAAGAATTGCTGGAGACTGGTCCAACCTATCGCATCGAGGCCGCTCTGCTCGATGATGTCGCCACGCTCACCCTCGATACGACCGGTGCCAGTCTGCACAAACGTGGCTATCGAAAACTTTCCGCGGAAGCCCCGATCAAGGAGACGCTCGCCGCCGCGATGATTGATCTCAGCGTCTGGAAACCCGAACGCCTGCTGGTCGATCCATTTTGCGGATCGGGCACGATCCCGATCGAAGCCGCCCTGATCGGTTTGAACATGGCTCCCGGCAGAAACCGGGCTCGCTTGGGCGAATTCGCCGCCAGCCAATGGCCCACGATCCCAGGCACCGCCTGGGACGAAGCGAAAGTCGAAGCCGAAGATCAAATTCGTCGCGATACGAAGCTGCAGATCATTGGCACCGATCGGGACGAAAGCGTGCTGAGCATTGCCCGCTACCACGCCGAACAGGCGGGCGTCGCCGACCAGATTCACTTTCAGCAGAAACCATTCCAAGAACTTCGCAGCAAACGGGAATACGGTTGCATCATCACCAACCCGCCCTACGGTGAGCGGCTGGAAGAACATAAGCGTTGGATTGGGCTGTACGAGAGTATTCCGGCGGTCATGCAGCGACTGCCGACATGGTCTTTGTTCCTGATCACCAACATGCCGCAGTTCGAAAAACTGATTCAGAAAAAAGCGACTCGGCGTCGGAAGCTTTACAACGGCCGGATCGAATGCACTTACTACCAATACCTCGGTCCGCGACCACCGCGCCCGGGTGTTGAAGCACCTGTCGTTGCGGAACTCGATGAATCAAGTCAGACGCAGAGCCAAACGCAGTTCGAAAGCCAAACCCAGCTCGAAAACCAAACGGAACCAACAAAAGCTCCGGAGCCTGCCCCCAGGGAGGCGGTCGCACCGGTTTTTGGTGGTCTTCAACCCAAAGACCACGAGCAAGCCGAACTGTTCCGAAATCGCTTGTCCAAGCGTGCCCGACATTTACGAAAATGGCCCAAACGCGGCATCAGCTGTTATCGGCTGTACGAAAAAGACATCCCGGAAATTCCGTTGGTCGTCGATCGGTACGAAGATTTTCTGCACATCACCGAATACGAACGTCCTCACGAACGAGATCTTGCCCGACACGCCGCCTGGTTGGAACTGATGAAAAAAACAGCGGCCGCCACGCTCGACGTGAACATTCAGCGAGTCATTCTGAAATCGCGCAGCAAAGACCGAGAGATTGGGCAGTACAGGAAAATGGATCAGACCGGTCGCCGCACGACCGTCCACGAAGGCGATTTAAAATTCCTGGTCAATCTTCATGACTATGTCGATACCGGGCTGTTTCTCGATCATCGAATCACCCGCTCGATGGTTCGTGACGAAGCGGCAGGCAAAGACTTCCTCAATCTATTTGCTTACACGGGTTCGTTCTCGGTCTATGCGGCGGCCGGCAACGCTGCCACCACAACCACCGTCGATCTCTCAAAAAATTATCTTGACTGGGCCCAAGCCAACATGGCACTGAATGGATTCGAAGGCGACAACCACCAATTCATTGCGGCCGACGCCTTGGATTTTTTGAAGTCGGCAGCCCGTGAATTGCCCGAATGCTTTGATCTGGCCGTGGTTGATCCGCCGACCTACTCGAATAGCAAACGCACCGAAGACGATTGGGATGTCCAGAAAGATCATGTCGAACTGCTGAACTTACTGCGTCCAGTGATGCGTACCGGCAGCACCGTTTATTTTTCCAGTAACTTTCGACGGTTCAAACTGCACGAAGATCAGATTCAGTGTTTTCAATTCCGCGAAATTAGCAAACAGACCGTTCCCGAAGATTTCCGCAACAAGCGAATCCATCGGTGCTGGAAACTGACCGCGTTATAAAGTTAGCCGCAAAACAACTTGCTTGCCGACACCCGGTAGTAGGCCGGCAACAAGGTCACTGGCAAAACCAAACCAACGCAAACCACGCGCCAACGAAACAACACGCTACCAGCCCGACCGACCAAACAACGTGACCGCAGTTCCGGCAACACGCGCATTCGCAGACCACGACCTCACAAGAATTGCCTCATGTCGCAACCGCAAAACAACTTGCTTGCCGACACCCGGTAGTAGGCCGGCAACAAGGTCACTGGCAAAACCAAACCAGCGCTCACCACGCGCTGGCGATCAAACACGCTACCAGCCCGACCGACCAAACAACGTGACCGCAGTTCCGGCAACACGCACGTTCGCTCACCACGACCTCATAAGAATTGCCTAATGTCGAAACCGCAAAGCAACTTGCTTGCCGACACCCAGTAGTAGGCCGGCAACAAGGTCACTGGCAAAACCAAACCAGCGCTCACCACGCGCTGGCGATCAAACACGCTACCACCCCGACCGACCAAACAACGTGACCGCAGTTCCGGCAACACGCACGCTCGCAGACCACGACCTCACAAGAATTGCCTTATGTCGCAACCGCAAAGCAACTTGCTTGCCGACACCCAGTAGTAGGCCGGCAACAAGGTCACTGGCAAAACCAAACCAACGCAAACCACGCGCCAACGAAACAACACGCTACCAGCCCGACCGACCAAACAACGTGACCGCAGTTCCGGCAACACGCGCATTCGCAGACCACGACCTCACAAGAATTGCCTCATGTCGCAACCGCAAAACAACTTGCTTGCCGACACCCGGTAGTAGGCCGGCAACAAGGTCACTGGCAAAACCAAACCAACGCAAACCACGCGCTAACGAAACAACACGCTACCAGCCCGACCGACCAAACAACGTGACCGCAGTTCCGGCAACACGCACGTTCGCTCACCACGACCTCATAAGAATTGCCTAATGTCGAAACCGCAAAGCAACTTGCTTGCCGACACCCAGTAGTAGGCCGGCAACAAGGTCACTGGCAAAGCCAAACCAGCGCTCACCACGCGCTGAACGAAACAACACGCTACCACCCCGACCGACCAAACAACGTGACCGCAGTTCCGGCAACACGCACGCTCGCTAACCACGACCGGCCAAACAGCGCAACACGCGCCCCTTACTGCTGCCCGTCGATATTCTCTTGGGTCGGCAACCGGAACGCCGCAACCACCAACAGGACTAACGCCAACAACAGACAAACCCCATTGATGGAGGTGATCACGTTCCAGATCAAATCCTGATTTCCCAGGTTCATCGCTTCCCGGAATTTCAGCGTCGACGCGTAGTTGATCGCCGGAACGCCCATAAAAACCGTCAAAGCAAATCGATGAATTTTCGAAAGCTCCGGGCAAACCCGTCCGCCGAAAAATGTGATCCCGACCCACGGCACCGCCAATAGCAGCCCATCGTAAGAATGATGGTAGATCGTAATCAACAACGCGACGCAGGCGATCATCGCGGTCAAACCGGTCGCACCCGAATTCGATTCACGACCGACCGCTCTCCAAATCGCAATCCCCGGCAAGACCAGCAATCCCAGCATCATCACCAGATAAGTCGGATTGCCCGGATTCCAGGCGGTCACTTTGGCGATCGAACCGACGAGATCGATCCGGGTCCAGGTATTCATCGGAATTTCGTTTTCATCGGCCAGATGCATCGCCTGAGTCGATCGAATACCATCGATCACTTCTGCGAAACTTGAATTTGTGGCCAACCAAGCCAAACCGCCCAAGGCAACTGTCACGGACAGCACCCCACCGATTGCCACCGCTCGATAATTTCTCCGGCACAGCATCAAAATCACCAGTGGAATCAGATACGTCGGCTTACCGGATGCCAGTAACATGCCGACCCCGGCCAGCCACGGGTTCCGATTTCCAAAGTGCAGCGCCATGACGGTGCCGACCACCAGGATCGGAGTGAAGTAGCCGGTATACAGGGAAATGTGCCCCGGTCGACTGACCACCAACAGCCCCAAAATGGCTAACCAGGCCGCCCAGCCGACCTCCGCTTTGGACATCCAGATCGACCAATAGGCCAACAACCCAATCAATCCCGTGCTGAACACGAAATAGACGACGTCTGCGGCTTCTGGCGCCAAGCAAAGTAAACGGCAGATGTTCGATGAAAATTACGGGAGAGTAGGGGGGCGTCGGTCGTGGCATCGAATACGGTTCGCAGACCTCCAGCGAATAAGGACTGACACCGTCGCGAAAGGCCAACGCCGGCTGATAGCCCCCATTGTGGAAATCCAGCATTGCCGTGCGGCCGAAATCAAATTCGCGAGAGATGGGCGCGGTTCTTGTACGTCCGTAAACCGGTCAATGCAATTCCGCTGAGCGCAAACAGCAGGGCCAAACCGATGGCAATCGAATTTCGGCCCGACGGATTCGAATCGCTTAACGAGGCTGTCACGATGGGCTGGCTCTTGGGTTCGAACGATTTCTGAATCAAAACTGAGCAACGGGTCAATCCGGAATTGCCCCGCTGTGGTTTAACCCAGTTTAATTACAGCCCGCATCAGCCTTGCCGATAGTATGAATCCTCAAGAAAACGCTTCTCCAAACTCAAGCGCCTTCTCAACGACTTCTTCCCACGAATCGACGTACTGCACGGGATCGGGACGTCCGAATTTATGGAATGCAATGATTCTTTCGACGTCCGAACCGGTCAAGCCATGGGATTTGCCTTCGGGGTTGGGTTGGTAGCTGGTACACGTGTTGCGAAAGACCGTATCGAAATCCAGACCTAATTGCTTGATCGATCGATCCGCATCTTCCAGGATCGCAAGCTTGTCAAATCGCAGGTAGGGCAAATACAGATGGACCTTTTCGGAATCCCAGTTGCCAACCGAAAACGCATGAAAAATGGCTTCGTAAAACTCGGGGCGACAATCGGGATAGATTGCATGGTCGCCGCTGTGCACACCCAAACACAAATCGACGATCGCATCTTCGCGATTGGCGATCGATAGCGCATAACCGTAGGCGATCGACGAAAAAATCGCATTGCGATTGGGCACCACCGTCTGTTTCATGTTCTCCTGTTCGTAGTGGCCGGTCGGAACCTGCCAATCCGCATCGGTCAACGCGGAGTGAAATAGAGAGCCCAATTTGGACAGGTCCAACACATGCGACTCGACTTCCAACCGATGACGACGCAGGTAAGCCAGATTTTTTCGCAACCGGTCCAGTTCGATTTTGTGTTTTTGACCGTAGTCAAAACTGACGCCAAAAACGGTCCGGCCTTGAGCCAGTAAGTGCAGCATCAACGCCGTTGAATCCATCCCACCGCTTAAACAGACCACGGCTCGATTCGGCTTGGCCATCTCAGTCTCTCAACCTGACTTCGAAATGTTAAAACAAAAACCGAATTCTGGTTTTTGTACTCTACCTATTTTACGATATTAGGTGCCTATTGCGACCTGCCATGAAAAAATCCGGTAGTTCGTGCCTCAGAATTCTTCCCCATGCTTGGCAGGCGATTATGAAAGTGGATAATTCGGTGAACAAATTTACATAGATTCTGATCAACTTTTCCATTCCCGATCGTTTCCCGAAACCGGTTTCTTATTTCCCATGGCGCGCAACGAGCAACTGATCCGTCAGCACAAAGTCCTCCAAATTCTGGAACGAGTCCGATTTGGCAAAACCCTCGAAGAAATCCGCGACGACGTGGTCGATGAACTGGGATTGAAGTCGGTTTCGACCCGCACGCTGCGACGCGATCTGGAAGCGCTTCAAGCCGCCGGTATCGATGTCGATGTTCACGATACGCAGCGCGGTAAAGTCTGGAAGCTGGGACCGCTGGCAAAAACCGCTACCAAGATCAGCTTTTCCGCCACCGAATTGATCGCGTTATCACTGGGGCGCCAGTTGATGCACCCGCTGGCCGGAACTCCGTTCTGGATGGGGATCGAATCGTTCTGGAAGAAGATCCAGGAAGAAGTTCCCAGTTCGGTCTTGGAACACTACGAAAAATTCAACAAGACCTTGCGTGTGCTCGGGATGCCAGCGAAGTCGTATGAAAAACACCAAGGTATGATCAAAACCCTGAGGCGTTGCATCATGGAACATCGGGCGTGCGAGATCAGCTATCAAACGCCCGGCAAGGCACCCAAGACGCGAAAGATCGAACCCTATTCGATCGTGCTGTTTCAGTCGAGCCTGTACATCATCGCGGCGGCCTGCGAAGACGAGAATCCCGAATCGCGAATTCGGTCCTGGAAACTGGATCGCTTCTTGAAAACGACGGCGCTGGATGACTACTTCAAAGTCCCCGAAGATCTGGACCTCGATCAATTCGTCGGCAACACGCTGCGAATGTTTGTCCGGAAAACCAAACAGGCGACCAACTACAAAATCCACGTCGCGGCCGATGCGGCTCCCTGGGTTACCGAAGACCCGCTACACGCCGATCAGCAAGTCAAACAGATGCCCGACGGCAGTATCGAACTGACCGTGCCGGCTGTTCACGACATGGAGATTATTCCCCGCGTCCTGAGCATGGGGGAAAGTGCAGAGATCATTGCACCCAAAGCGGCTCGGGATGCCATGGCTCAAATCGTTAAACAAATGGCGGAGAAATACGATGGATAGACAACGCGAAATCGATGTTGTGGCCAACGGACCAAGGTCGGGGGGGCTGTTGGCAAAACTGAAAACGTTTTCGCTGTTGGGTATCGAAGCGATGCCAGTCGAAGTCGAAGTCGACGTCTCACCCCGCGCCATGCCGAAGACGATACTGGTCGGATTGCCCGAAGCGGCGGTTCGCGAAAGCACCCACCGCGTCGAACGGGCGATGGTCAATTCCGGCTTCCAACGGCCCGCCGATCGAGTCGTGATCAATCTCGCCCCGGCCGAGTTGCCCAAACAGGCGGCGACTTTCGATCTACCTATTTCACTGGGGATTTTGATCGGCAGTGGTCAGTTTGAATCGGATCGTTTGAAAGACTACGCCGTCGTGGGCGAGTTGGCCTTGGAAGGTCACACGCGACCGGCCAAAGGCGTGTTGTCGATGGCGATCGCGGCCAAACAACTGGGCTTGGTCGGGATCGTGGTCCCCGAAGAAAACGCGTACGAAGCCGCCGTCGTCGAAGACCTCGACGTGATCGCGGTCAATTCGCTCTCGCAAGCCGCTGCGTTTTTCGCGGGTCAACTGGACATCGACCCGACACCGTCACGGATGAACGATCTGTTCGAAGAATTTTCACGCTACGAAATCGATTTTGCCGACGTTCGCGGACAGGAAATGGCCAAACGCGCCATCACCGTCGCGGCAGCCGGGGCCCATAATCTGTTGATGCTCGGCCCTCCGGGAAGCGGCAAAACGATGCTGGCCAAGCGAATTCCAACGGTTTTGCCGCAGCTGTCGCCGGACGAATCGATTGCGACGACGCGGATTTACAGCGCCTGCGGGCGACTTCAACCGGGTCAACCGTTGATGGCGACGCGGCCGTTTCGGTCACCGCACCATACCATTTCTGAACCGGGCTTGGTCGGCGGTGGCAGCACACCGATGCCCGGCGAAATTTCGATGGCCCACAATGGCGTGTTGTTTCTCGATGAGCTGCCCGAATTCAATCGTCGTACCTTGGAGGTATTGCGGCAACCGCTGGAAGACTCGGTCGTCACGATTTCACGTGCGTTGACCTCGACGACCTTTCCCTGTGATTTCATGATGGTCGCGGCACTCAATCCCTGCCCTTGCGGCTACCGCTCCGATCCGCGACGGGCTTGTCACTGCACACCGCCGCAGATCGAAAAATACATGGGCAAGATTTCGGGACCACTGCTGGACCGGATCGATATTCATGTCGAGGTCCCTGCCGCCGAGTTCAAAGAACTGGCTTCCACGCACGCCCGGCACCTCCAGCGCGACGATTCGCGAAGACGTCCTGAATGCCCGCAAGGCCCAGGCCGAACGGTTCGCCGGCACCCGAATCTTGTACAACGCCCAGATGAGCAGCCAACAAATCCGCAAGTACTGCAAGCTGAACGACGAAGGCATGAACTTGCTCAAAATCAGCGTCAACGAACTGGGACTGTCCGCCCGTGCCCACGACAAAGTCCTCCGTCTCGCCCGCACGATCGCCGACATCGATTGTTCCGACGACATCCAGTACCACCACCTCAGCGAAGCCATCAATTACCGAATGTTGGACCGGGACGCGTGGAAATAGCCCAACAGCACCCCAGAAAGATCCCTGGAACCTTTTTGGCAAGATACGATGCGTGGAAGTAGATTCAAGCTCAAGAATTGTTGTCCTAAAAAGCACAACGATTTTCAAGAATGACACACCTATCGGACCAACCTATCATGAAGCGATGGACCGTGAAATCACAATTCGCAAGACAACGCTGGTCGATTTGTCTGATCAGGGCTTCGTTCCGGGCCCCATGCAATCCCGAATCGAATTGGCTTGGGAACTGAGTCAAGAATTATGGTCCTTGTTGCCAAACCAAAATTTTGAACCCAGACTTCAAAGACATATTGCAGTGCTTATCCGAGGAGAGCGTTGAATTCCTGCTCATCGATGGATACGCGATGGCAGCCCACGGTTATCCCCGGGCGACCAAGGATATTGGCTTTTGGATCGCCGCAAACCCGGAAAATTCGTTTCGAGTCTATCGTGCATTGGCTCGTTTCGGCGCTCCTGTAGATCAGATCAACAAAGATGATTTTTCGGAAGTTGGAAATGTGTTTCAAACCGGCGTTCCTCCCCGGCGCTTTGACATAACCACGATTGCCGACGGTGTGAACTTCGATCAGTGCATGCAACGTGCGATTATCGTGACGTGGGAAGGAATAACACTTCCAGTTATCTCTCGGCTCGACTTGATTGCGAACAAACAGGCGTCAGCGAGGCCACAGGATCTTGTTGACGTTGAGAACTTGAAAAATCAGCCTGACTGCTGACCCAAAAAGGTCGTAGAGTTTTGCAGACAGGTTTTGCAGACAGGTTTTGCGGGACAGGTTTTGGGGACGGGTTTTGGGGACGGGTTTTGGGGACGGGTTTTGGGGACGGGTTTTGGGGAACGGGTTTTGGGGAACGGGTTTTGGGGAACGGGTTTTGGGGAACGGGTTTTGGGGAACGGGTTTTGGGGAACGGGTTGGGGAACGGGTTGGGGAACGGGTTGGGGAACGGGTTGGGGAACGGGTTGGGGAACGGGTTGGGGAACGGGTTGGGGAACGGGTTTTGAGGACACCCATCCGCCAAGCCGGAACCGCGTCGTAACCTCCTTGTTCCGGCCTACACGACGCGCCCAAACGCCGTAGGCGGACACACGTAGGCCGGAACAGAGCGAAGCGCCAGTTCCGGCTGACCGAGCAACGACCGCCAAAAAGAACCAAGCAACCAAAAACCCCAAATCCACCCGAATCGCCCTCGCAAGTTAGATTCGGGCCCCCCGCAAACCGCCCAAAAAATCAAACGCCTCACCCATCCGCCAAGCCGGAACCGCGTCGTGACCTCCTTGTTCCGGCCTACACGACGCGCCCAAACGTCGTTGGCGGACACACGTAGGCCGGAACAGAGCGAAGCGCCAGTTCCGGCTGACCGAGCAACGACCGCCAAAAAGAACCGAGCAACCAACAACCCCCAAATCCACCCGAATCGCCCTGGCAAGTTAGATTCGGGCCCCCCCGCAAACCGCCCAAAAAATCAAACGCCTCACCCATCCGCCAAGCCGGAACCGCGTCGTGACCTCCTTGTTCCGGCCTACACGACGCGCCCAAACGCCGTAGGCGGACACACGTAGGCCGGAACAGAGCGAAGCGCCAGTTCCGGCTGACCGAGCAACGACCGCCAAAAAGAACCGAGCAACCAACAACCCCCAAATCCACCCGAATCGCCCTGGCAAGTTAGATTCGGGCCCCCCCGTAAACCGCCCAAAAAATCAAACGCCTCACCCATCCGCCAAGCCGGAACCGCGTCGTGACCTCCTTGTTCCGGCCTACACGACGCGCCCAAACGCCGTTGGCGGACACACGTAGGCCGGAACAGAGCGAAGCGCCAGTTCCGGCTGACCGAGCAACGACCGCCAAAAGGAACCAAGCAACCAACAACCCCAAATCCACCCGAATTGCCCTCGCAAGTTAGATTCGGGCCCCCCCGCAAACCGCCCAAAAAATCAAACGCCCCACCCATCCGCCAAGCCGGAACCACGTCGTAACCTCCTTGTTCCGGCCTACCCATCACCGCCCGCAAAATCCTATAATTCCGTGGTCGCTATTCCTTCTCTTCAAGGCGATTGGTCATGTCAGATTACCTGAGATACTTTGTTCCGGGCGGAACTTACTTCTTCACGGTGGTGACTTATGCCCGACGACCGATCCTCACGACCCGCCACGGGCGTCAACACCTCCGCCAAGCCATCGCAAAGATCCGGGATCGACGGCCATTTGATTTGTTTGCCACGGTGTTGCTGCCTGACCATTGGCACTTGATCATGCAATTGCCACCCGGCGATGACCAATTTTCCATCCGAGTCAAACGCATTAAGGAAGAATTCACGTTGGCATGGTTAGCCGATGGCTTGCCGGAAGCCACGGTCACCGCATCGCAGAAGAAACGCGGGGAACGGGGCATCTGGCAACCGCGGTTTTGGGAACATTGCGTTGAAGACGACCAGGATTTGATCGGATGCGTGGATTACATTCATTGGAACCCGAGAAAACACGATTTGGTCCAACGCGTTCGCGATTGGAAATGGTCATCGTTTCATCAATTCGTCAAGTCAGGTGATTACGATATCGATTGGGGTGGCAAAGCCCCAAAGTCCATTCGTCACAGAGTCGACGAGAATTGGGGCGAAACGATTGAGGCCAAGCCGAGAACCCCGTAGGCCGGAAAAGACGTAGGCCGGAACAGAGCGAAGCGCCAGTTCCGGCAGACCGAGCAACGACCGAGCAACGACCGAGCAACGACCGAGCAACGACCGAGCAACGACCGAGCAACGACCGAGCAACGACCGAGCAACGACCGAGCAACGACCGAGCAACGACCGAGCAACGACCGAGCAACGACCCACCAAGCGTTGCCACAAACACACACCGCCACAAAAAAGCCGATCAACCAACAACCCAAATCCACCCGAATTACCACCGCCAAAAATCCGGGAACCCCTGCAACCCGCCCCATCAATCAATCGTGCCACCCATCCGCCATGCCGGAACCGCGTCGTGACCTCCTTGTTCCGGCCTACACAACGCCGCCGCCGTAGGCCGGAACAGAGCGAAGCGCCAGTTCCGGCAGACCGAGCAACGAACCACCAGATAGCGCACAAACACCGCCCCAACGACCCACTCAATACCGCTACAAAAAAAAACGATCCAAAAAACAACAAAAAACGATCCAAAAAACACCGAAATCACCACCAACCCGCAACGGGCGAAGCCCCGCAAACCGCTCCATCAATCAAACGCCTCACCCATCCGCCATGCCGGAACCGCGTCGTGACCTCCTTGTTCCGGCCTACGCAACGCCACCCATCGCGCCACAAGGCCGTAGGCCGGAACAGAACCGCATCGCGAACTCCTAATTCCGGTCTACCGATGCTGCCGTCACGGGCGGCCTGTCAATTCGACCTTTCCTAACGCGCCGCTTTCGAGGTACCGTATAAATGGACGGTATTCGCTGGTAACGGTTGATTGAGTGAATTATTCTTGGGCGATGCCGGTTGCTAAAAACGCCGGCGAATCGGAGGATCGCCGGTGAGGCTCTTTCGAAAGCTGGATTCCAACTCTGGATCGACACCACTATTTCAGGAAGCGGGGCAAAACGACGAATGAACGGCGGGATTCCAAATAAAGAAAGACCCGCTGTCGGTTTGCTGCTGATGTATTCATTCTTGGCGGCCGCTTCTTATGCACTTTCTCGAACGGTTGGTGACAGTCTATTTTTGCGCGAGTCGGGCGCGACGATCTGGCGCTGGTGTTTGTCATCTCGGGTTGCTGCACCGCGATTATTGCCAGTCTCTGGTATTACCTGACTCAGAGAATCGCACTGGATAAAGTGATCGAGATTTCAGGCGTCGGTTTTGCCTTCCTGACATTCGGGGCCTGGTGGTTTCTGCCGACATTGCACCATTCGATCTGGCTGATCGGATCGATCTACCTGCTGACCGAGATCAAAGGCTGTGTCAATGCGATCAATATAATCTCGGCGATGAATTCGACACTAGGCAGTCACTCAAGCAAGCAAGCCTGGGCCAGGACGGGATTGGGCGTGCCATTGGCGGGCGTCGTGATCGGATTGCTGTTGGGAGTGGAAGCCAACCTGATCAGCGTCCAATCGTGGCTGTTGCTGTCCGCCATGCTGGACTTGTCGACCACGCTGGTGATCCGCAATTTGAATCGTGTTAAAGTACCACAACGCCGGCGAACCCGCCGACCGTCACCTGCGTTCGACACGTTTTATGGCGACGTTGCGACACAAGTCAAACGGTTCAAACAATATACGTGCACCAAACGATTTCGGTTCTTGATCGGCGCACTCATCGCGGCCAAGGTGATTGTGTTGACGTTGGTAACGTTCGAATGGAAGTTTACCGTTGACGAATTTCTCGACAGCGATGAAGCGGCATTGACTCGGTACTTCGGGATCTTTTACGCCGTGGTCGGGCTGGCCACACTCGCGCTACAAGCGTTTTTGACCGGGCCGCTATTACGACGAAAGGGGCTGTATATCCCGATTCTGTTGATGCCGGTTGCGTTAATGTTAATCAACCTGGTCCTGGTGATCGGGGGAGGCGCCCTGCTGCTGGTGGCGTTAACGACGGCAGCAAAATCCCTGGAGATCTGGAGGCGCAGCGTTCACGATACAACTTTGAACATGCTGTATACGAGTATTAAACGGAGTAAGCGGCGTGGCGTGATTGCCCGCAACAGCGCCGTCATCAAACCGCTGTCCGAAGTGTTTGCTTCGATCATTCTGCTATACGGCTCCAGTTTCTTTCACCGTAGCTTTTTGCTCGGAATGACCGTGGTCTGGTTTTACTCGGCACTCGCGCTGATTCGACTATTGAGACGTCCTGCTGCCGTTCCACACGCCGCGAAGTCAACGCAGCAACCCAACCAGGAATACGTCGTTTGACCGGCTAATGCGACACCAGACTGTGATTGCCATTCAGCGTTGTTTGGGGACAGTTCCTATGGCCGTCAGGCAAAACGGTCACCTCCCGTGTGGCGCCCAAACCTCGGTTCACAAATATTTTTTGACGCCTGAGTTAAATCGGGCGGCCTCGACCGGTACTGCGTCCGGAACATCTTATCCATTCGTTATAACTACACCGAGGCCCAACATGAAATTTGATCGCAGAAGTTATCGCAAATCGAGCTCGAAACAATACGAAACACTTGAAAAACGCAATTTATTGGCAGGCGATGTGATCGTTTTTGAATTCGATCAAAACCTGTTCCTGCGGGGCGACGCCGCGGACAACCAGGTCGAAATCGTCGGCTTGGACAATGGCGACATCCAGGTCAGCGGGCTGGACGGAACGACCGTCAATGGCCGAAGTCAGCCTTACGTTCTTGCCGGCAGCCAAGCCCAAATCGCCCAAGACCTCCGAGTCAACATGGGGTTTGGTAACGATACATTGTTTGTTGAAGGCATCGAGATTCAAAACCGTTCGGTCGTGTACGGGGGTCCCGGCGACGATTCCATCGGATTCTTCAACACTCAGGTCATGGATGACTTCTTCAGCAATCTGGCGTCGGGAAACGATTCATTATCGGTCGACCAAGTCCACGTGGGTGATAATCTGGCGTTGTTCGGTGTCGACGGCAGCGACACCATCGGAATCGACCAAGTCATGGTTGCCGGTCGAACTCACGTGGTTTTAGGGGAAGGCAGTGATTCGGTCGCGATCTCGAATTCGACTCATGTGGAAGACGCCGCGATCTTCGGATTCGCGGGCAGCGACTTCGTCGGCCTCAACGGAATTACCGTACAGAGTCAAGCCTCCCTGATTCTGGGAGCTGGATCGGACGATGTGAGTATCGTCGACTCGGATTTTCAGGATTACGTATTCGCGATCGGGGGTCCCGGCGTGGATAACGTGCAAGTCGATTCCGGGACATCGTTTGCATTCGCTCCAATCGTTCGAGGAGTTGAAGGTGACCAGGTTGTCGACGGCGAATCTCGGACCGCACAGATCTACACCGATTTGATCGTTGATGGTGCCCGACTTGGCACCATTACCGAGTTGGCGGCGTTGACTCCCCAGTTATCAACGCTCGTCGGAGCCCTGCAGGCAACGGGACTGGACGCCGCCTTAAACGGTCCCGGACCATTCACGGCTTTCGCTCCGTTGAACAGCGCGTTCGCCGCCTTGCCACCCGGCACACTGCCAGGATTGACGACGCAACAGTTGACCGACATCCTCACGTTCCATGTCTCTTCGGATGTCATTTTCGCCGAAGATTTGGTGTTGTTGACGGAAGTCGATACATTGCTGGGCCAGCCGTTCTCGGTCGACACCACCAGCGGTGTTGTGCTCAACGGTGACGTGACGATTGCAGCGACCGACATTCGAGCCAAAAATGGCGTCATTCACTTGTTGAACGGGGTGTTGTTGCCCATGTAATGCCGGCAACGAAATTGTTTTCCAGCATCATCTTTCCTACCCCTGAGCGAACCTTCGCTCGGGGTTTTTATGCACGAATGAAAAAATGCTTAAAATAGATACCGGTGCGTGAGCACCTGGAAGTCAATCGGTTTTCAACAAAGGCCATCACTGGCCTTCCGTCCAACATCCTCATTCCGAAAGAAGCCTGTGGTTCTGCGAAAAACGATCTTGACCGGGGTGTTGCTGGCGACGGCCTGCTGGGGCTGGGTCGCCGATGGGCTGGTCTGGTCACAGGAATCCGGAACCGAATGGAACCGATTTCGCGGCCCTAACGGCGGTGGTTTATCCGCCTCTGCGGAGATTCCGACCGAATTTGGTAACGACAAAAACCTGATTTGGAAAACCAGGATCCCCCAAGGCTACTCTTCGCCCGTTATTCAGAATCAACGAATCTATTTGACCGCGGAGGAAGACCAGAAACTGTTGACAATTTGCCTGGACCAATCCAATGGCCACGAAATCTGGCGTCGGCAAGCACCGCGCGACCGAACCGAGCCGCTTGACCCCCGCAATCATCCTGCTTCGGCATCGCCCGTTGTCGATGGTGATTCGGTGTTCGTCTTTTTTCCGGACTACGGCCTGATTGGTTACACCGTCGACGGCGTTGAAAAATGGCGCAAGCCGTTAGGTCCATTCACTAACTTGTACGGGATGGGAGCTTCCCCGATCGTCGTCGATGACCTTGTGGTGCTGGTTTGTGATCAGAATCTGGATTCATTCATCGTCGCCTTTGACCGGGACCGTGGCGCTCAGGTCTGGAAGACATCGCGGGAAGAGGCCACCAGCGGTCATTGTTCGCCCGTTGTTTATCGACCAACCCCGGAGGAGCCGGCTCAGATACTGGCCGTGGGATCATTCAAGCTGACGTCGTATGCTGCCAAAACAGGTGAAAAACTTTGGTGGGTAGGGGGACTCTGTTTCGAAATGAAATCAACACCCGTCATGTCGAACGACACGGTTTACGTCAATGGATTTGGCTCCCCTCAAAACGAACCCGACCAGAATTTTGAAATCGCCATGTTCGCCGATGTCGTCCAAGCCAGGGATAAGGACGGAAATGGCCTGCTGTCGATGGCAGAAATGCCGGATGAATTGGCAAAGAACTTTTTCCCTGCTGTCGACCTCGACAGTAATCAGCAGCTGAATCAGAAAGAGTGGAACTACTACCGCACTCGATTGCCAGCAAGAACAGCATGATGGCGATCCGACTGGGGGGGCGCGGCGACATGACCGGACCCAATACGCGCTGGAAGTATTTCAAAAACATCCCGCAACTGCCATCGCCGTTGCTGGTTGGCAACCAGCTGTTGATGATCAGCGACCGCGGAATCGTGACCAGCCTGAACCCGAAAACCGGTCAGGAGCAATACAAAAGCCGCCTGCCAGGTGCCGCGGGCAACGTCTACGCATCTCCCGTCGCCACAGCTGACAAAATCCTGTTCGCGACGACCGCCGGAAAGGTCGCGGTCGTCGCGACCGGTGAACAACTCGACGTACTGGCGGTCAACGACTTGGGGGAAGGCATTTTTGCCACGCCTGCTATCGTGGATGATCGCATCTATCTACGCACCGATAACGCGATCTACTGTTTTGGCCATGCGACCGATTAATCGTCGGCCGGCAGGCAATTGCGAACTGGCGACATGAGTTAATTGATTTGGAATTCATTCCGACGCGATCACGTTCGATCACGTTGGACGGCTGGGACTGGAAAAATGATAAATCACTTTCACAAAGCGGAATCACCAAGGGTCGATTTTGAACTGCGAAAATCACTGCGACGAGATCTCGCACAACTCATTTCGGGACGTTCCGGGCCGGAGGAATTTCGCGACGAGGCCTGCTTTCGATATAGCCTGACGAACGACACGACGATTCGAGAAATTGCGAATCGCTGTGCCGAAATTTGTGGCAACACGTCGACCAGGCAAACGCAACCTCGTATGGGAATTTCGAATGCGGATGCTCAAAGGATGGTTGCCAGGTCGATTCTCTTCCTGCAATCGAATAACAGCCTTGCGAGATCGTGGCAGGGGATTGGCTTGCATTGCCGGCTGGTTGTGGGCTTGCTCGTTTTTACATTGCTGCCGGTGTTGATGGGATTGCTGTTTTTTTCCTTGCCCGTGGAATGGGCCGCATCGGCATTGTGCACCGTTTCCCTGTCGATTTTCGGCGTTGCGGGTATGTTTGGGGGCGTGTACCTGGTTTGCCAGCCGCGCCCGAGGCTTGATTTCTCGCAGACTTCAAATTCCACGCGAGACGATGAAGCCTGGCCATTTCCGAATCAACAGGAATTACTTCAAGCCGCCCGAAAATGCTATGTCGCCAACGACACACGAACGCTCGCACATTAAGCCAGTTTTCGAGCGATCTAGTTTTGTTCTTACCGCCGTCTCCTGAGGATCCAACCGCAAGCCAACAAACATGGCAGCAGACCCGTCGGTTCCGGAATCGATGTGAATAACGCAACATCATTTCCGTCGCCAGCCTGGTATGTGATAAACAGATTCACGCCATTTTGATGGGTGACCAAGTCTCCTTCGCTCAGGTTGTCAAAAACACCCGAGGTCGATCCCTGGACGTTGGCGATTTGAAATTCCATGCCGCCGGCCAAGTTAAAACCATCCAGCATTCCGACCGAGAGGGCTCCATCCAGCTGTAAATCGCCGACGATCTGAAAACGATCGAATTCGCCAAGCGCGGTTCCTGCCAACTCGATTGCCGTGATGGCGGTGGAGCCCAGCGTTACGTCCCCGGCGAAATTGACGACGCCCGCACTGTTACCAAGTCGGATTTCATCTTCAAATACAACCGAGCCTGTCCCCTGAAAATCCCCGGCACCGGTATAGGAATCGGTGAACGTCGTTTGGCTACCCGTTTCCGTCACGATCCCCAAACCGTTGTGGGTCACGGCCCCGGTAAATGTCGTCTGGCTGTTGGAATTCGTAAAAATTTGCCCCACTCCAGAATTGCTGACGGTACCGCTGATTGTTCTTGACGCTCCGGATTCGTTTTGGATCACACCCTGGTTCGTCAAATTGCCGCTGACATGGATGCTTCCATCAGAATTACTTTGTAGACGAAGAGTTGAATCCACATTCAGGTGGTTGACAATTACGCCGGTATTGGAAAGCTGCAATGCACCTTGCTCGACATCCAGGTGCGAAGCATCAATGCTCGCATTACTGATTAGTGTATTTCCCGTGATTCGATGGGTGCCCGAACCGCGCAGCCAGCCTCCGATCACATTGGTCTGATACTCCACGATGCTGTTGGATTCCGCCACAATCTGACCGCTACTACCCCCACTGCTGTTGATTCCCGAAGCCCGCAAACGCAGCGTACCGCCGTTGCTGGCAATCAGACTCCCGCCGTTTCCATTCAGTTTTGACCCGCCCAGAATTTCCAGGGAATATCCGGCCAAATCGGCGCAGATTTGACCCGTTGCCGAATTATTGAAACCAACACTGATCGTACCGGATCCTCGAATCACTCCGTTATTGATCAGCGCATTGGTGCTGCTATTGCCACCCAACCATCCACTGGTAATCGAAGAGGAGATACTCGGTTCGGTCCCGAGAAAGATCGAGGCCCCTGCGGCGATTTGACTGTTCGAGCCCATTAAAAACAACGAACGATCACTGAAGCTACTTCTCTGAATCGAGACTCTTGATCCGCTACCAGACAATAGCAGGCCGTAAATCGAATAGCTGGAGGTCGAACTGGAGATGCGAATCCGGCTGTTTGACGAAGCAATGCGAGCGATTTCATCCGTCGTGTCCGGAACACTGGAGGTCCATTTGAATTGATCATTCCAGTTGGCATCTCCGGCCCCTCCGGTCCAAGTACGGACCGTCTGTGCCTCGCAAGTGACAGGGATTAACAGAATCAATAGGAACGTCGGTAACCATCGTAATTCGCGAATCATGAGTTTCTCGCAATCGGTGCGGGTTTGAAAATTTCAGCCAGTTGACGAAAAATCCGATCAACGACGGATTCGACGTCGTCGCAGGATCATCCCCATGGTTCCCGCGGCCAACAGGGACAGCATTCCTGGTTCCGGAATCGATCTGACTCCCAAACGAATATTGGCCATGCGAATCGGCTCGCCGATCCCCTGAACGGTAAACGCGTTAACTGGGTTGTCAAAAATGAGAATCGGATCAGGCCCCGCCGCGCCATCTTTTCCCGTCAGGATTGCCTGACCGCCACCGAAGGTTGCCCCCGACAGCCCGACCTCAGAAAACGGAAAGAAGTTTCGCCAACTATTGAATTCAACCCCCGTCAAGTAAACTGCGTCGCCATTACTGGAAGTCGACGACACGCTGACAGAAAGCGATTCGTTTGCCGCTCCTCCCAGCGAACCAATGTTTTCCGCTGTCGATTCATTGAGCGTCGAGATACCGATTCCGGGCGGAATAATTCCACCCGCCCGTGCCGATAAGAAAGTGCCTGCTGGCGAACCGGCACCAACCTGGAAGGAAATCGTCATCGAGGTGATACCGGCGAAATCAGCATCTGCTGGAATTTCGGTACCGGTCAAAAAAAAGTCCGCCGTCGCAAACTCCAAATTTCCGTCCGAGACCTGCCCAGCTCCATCGAAATCCAAAACAGCCGAGTCCAATGTCGATGTCGTGGCAACAATATCTCCCAGCGAGGCCTGATCGGTAATCAGGCCTGTTCCGCAAAAGATCAATCCGAACAGCAGTAGATAGCGATACATCTGTGTCTCCCAAACTAGAGAAAAAAAGGCTTCTCTTGAAAGAGACCGTGCCGCTCGAAAATCCAACGGCCATCATGGGGGAAATCAAAAAAGTTTCCTGATTGAACTTTGTTGGCTTTTCTGTGGCGCTAGGTTAAATTGAAAGGGAGCTTGATTCCCAACGAAAAACAAACAACATGGGCGACCCTAATCCGATCGATCCGAGCCTGATCAGCCTGTTGATTCCGCGATTCAAAGCGGGCGATCCGGAAGCCCGAGAAGCCCTGATTCTCGAACTCCAGCAATTCCTGGAACGAGTTGCGGATCGGCAGATCGATCCGAAGTTGCGTCAAAAAGCGGGTGCTTCTGACATTGTTCAGTTATCGCTGATGCGAATCGTTGAGAAATTTGATCAATTCCAGGGAAAGACCAGCGCCGAATTACATGCCTGGATCAAGACGATTGTGCTCAACGAGGCCAATGGCCAACGCCGAAAATTTCACACCGAGAAGCGCGATCTCAAACGAGAGTTTTCCTTCGATGGTCCATCCGAATCTCGTCCAACAGGCTCCCCACAAGACAAAAACCTTACTCCATCCAGTGCCACACTGAAATCAGAACGGCTTGAGAAATTCCACGAGATCCTGGAACAGCTGCCGCCTGATTATGCAGCCGTGATTCGGTTACGGAGCTTTGACGGCCTCTCATTTCGTGAAATTGGCGAACGATTAGGGCGGACGGAAGATGCAGCTTCCCAGCTCTGGTACCGCGCGTTGTTGAAATTCGAGGAAAAATTAATTCACCATGGAAATTTCAATTCGCAATAATCGCTTGGGTGCGAAAAAATTTGCGTAGGAAATCGACTTCCACCACCTCTGATTGGTAGTCGCCAGTTATTGATCCGCCAGAAACGAATCGCGCAGAATCACCGTGTCGAATGATCGCCCAGATAAATCAGATGCAAATACCGCCAATCGCTTAATCGATTTGGCGGAACAGTCTGGCAACCTCGATCAAAGTTGCTCATCCACATCGGACGCTCTTTCCGATGAAGAAAAACGGCAACTGGACCGGCTGAAAGCGGCCCTGGACTTCATTCACCAAGTGCGTGACGACCAGCTTGAACAAGCCAAAGAAACCGCAGCAAACCGCAATGAGCCAACCATCGATGCACTGGCTTCCGCACCCGACAATCCATTCCCGGTTGCCGAATCCGGCAGGCCAACGAAGGTCGCGAGATTTGAAGTAATCCGACTGTTAGGAAGTGGCGGATTTGCCAAAGTCTACCTCGCGCGGGATCCGCTACTGGATCGACACGTGGCTTTGAAAATCCTGCGGACCTCGCTGTTTTTTTCCAAGGAAGCGACCGTTCGTTTTGACCGGGAAGCCAAGGCCGCGGCCGTCCTGAATCACCCTAATATCGTCCCGGTGTTCGAAACCGGCGTGACAGAAACTGACTGGTTTATCGCGTCCGGATATTGCGAGGGAATGACACTTCAGCGCTGGATGGAGCAACGCACCGAACGCGATCCTATGATCGCAGCCAAAATCATGATCACGCTTGCCAATGCGGTTGAACACGCCCACCAGCGTGGGATCATTCATCGCGATTTGAAACCGGCAAACATCCTGACCAGTTCCGCAATTGACGTCAAAGCCAAACCCATTGCCCCGCTCGATCCCGAACGATTGCAGATCGCGGATTTTGGTCTGGCAAAATTTATCGAATCCACGGACCTGGCCCAGACAAACGAGGGTACCATCGTCGGGACGCCAGCCTACATGTCGCCGGAGCAGGCCAAAGGAGAACAGGAGGTTGGACACGCATGCGATATCTATTCGCTCGGCGTCATTCTGTACGAGCTATTGACCGGAAAACTTCCGTTGCTCGGAAAGACCAATATCGAAACGCTGTTGGCCATCACGAAGCTGGATCCGATCCACCCCCGCACAATCGACCGCGGAATCTCTCGCGACCTGGAGGCCATCTGCCTAAAATGCCTGAACAAATCGCCAATCGACCGCTATCCATCTGCCTACGAACTTGGCGAAGACCTACGACGCTGGCTGACTGGCAGGCCCGTCGTCGCCCGCCCGGTCACTCGATCGGTCCGGCTGGGTCGGTGGTGCAAACGTAACCCTACGCTAACGACCGCGTTTGCTGGAATTTCAGCAGCACTGGTCGTGGCGCTGATTCAGTGGCGAAGTGCAATTCAACAAAACCAGCGAGCCGATCGTCACTTGACCATGGCTCAAGACGTGATCGTCGAAAATGGTCTCGGGAGTCGCCTCCGACCCGGATCTTCCGTCCCAGTTGCGAACCACGATGACGCAGCGGGCCGTTGAATTGCAGTTGCAGTTGTTAGCCGAAAACCCGAATGATGGACGGACGCTACAGCAAACAGCTGCGGCTTATCAGCGGTTGATCGTGCTACTGCACGATCTCAGTGAATTCGAGTCGGCCTTGGCAACGGCTAACGACGCGCTGGCGATGCTCGCCACCATTAGCGATGACCCCGCGCTGGCTGGGATGGCCGACCAAATCGTCAATCAGAAGACTTCCATTCTCCGGGCTCTCGAACGACTCGATGACGCGGAACAGTTGGTTGAATCAAACCGAGAGTCGCAGAAATCAATCTCGCTATTGGCCGACGCCAGAAGGAACTATGAATCGGGTTTGGTCAAAAGTAGTGCTGGCCGGGACCCCGCCGAGGCAATCGCTGAATTTGACAAAGCTATTTTGATCTACGAACAAATTGGTTTTCATGCTCATCTGAAATTTGAAATCGCACGGTGTTTCCTGTTCCGTGGCACCGCTGAAATGGCGCGCGGCAATTTGGACGATGCCCAAAACAACGTTTCAACCGCCGCCGAGTTGTTTACCAGCATCGAACATCCCGGAAACGCGAGGGAGACCCTGCTTGAGGACACCGGTCGCTGTTGGCTGCAGCTGGGACGGATTACTCATACGCAGTTGCTGGAAATCGGGATGCCCGTCGAACCAGCGGAGCCGTTATTGTCCGCAGGGCGACGCAGTTTCAACAGGCAACCGATCTGTTTCAGCAAGTCGTCACGATGAACCCGGAACGCAACGGAGCCTATGGACTCAAGGCCATGTCGCTGGAAATCCATCTTCGGTTGGAAATTGATCAACGCAATCCAGAATCCGCACAATCGCTGCTGGACGAACTGCGCGAGCTATTCGACCTGCTTCCCAAGCGATATGCGCGAACGTCCGATCGTCGGTCGGATCATCGGTCAATCGAGTCTCAAGCTTGCGAATTTAATGGTTGCGGAATCCGAAGTCGAAGCTGCAAAAATTCAGCTTCGATTGGGTAAGGATTCGCTGACGGCACTCCAGGAAGAATATCCAGAGTTTCCGCAACTTGACGACCTGATCCAGGAATGCCAAACGCTGTTGAACGAACTTTCGGAATAAGATCTGGTCCGATGGCTTGTTAACCGCCGATTTGAGTCGGTTGATTCGCGCCCTGTGCTTTGTCAGGGTTGTGGATCAGGCTGCGTAACTTTTACTTACGGTCGAAATCCAGATGGGGACTCGTTGCCAAGCGCAATACCCGAAAGCCAATTGGTCGCCATGCCGTAGACTACTACCTGGACCTACGAATCGAACGTCGGACCTGTCAGTTGGAAGCCTTGCAGGTCGACCGCACGGAGTTTCTCTACGACGCTTTCGAGTTGGCTGTTGTCGTACGGTTTCATCGGTTGCTTGCCCCAGATCGGGCCTGGCCAGGCCGGGTCGGTTGCAAAACGCACAACGTGATGCACATGTAGCTGTGGAGTCATATTTCCCAACGCAGCCACATTCAGTTTCTCACCGGCAAAAATCTGCATGATACCAACGCTGAATACCCGCGATTCGGTCCACAGCTGTTGGTAATCACCCGGAGACAAGTCGATAGGATCGCGAATCCGATCTCGCTGTGGAACCAACACAAACCACGGATAGTTCTGGTCGTTGATCAGCAACACCAGGCATAACTCAAACCGTCCTATCAAGACTCCGTCACGTTTAAGATCCGCATGTAATTCAAAGCTCACAGTTTCTCTCCAATTTCTGCCTGATTTGATCATCCATTGCTTGCCAACAAGGGGAATGCCTGTTTCAATCTTGGTTAGAATCTGGATCGCCAAACACCAACCGATGCTCCCTTCATCTTAAACGGTTTGGGAATGGTTTGTCCGCCGAGAAGAAATGTGCAGCTAATAGGAGAACAAAATGCGATTTGTAACACTTGTTAAATTTACCCCCAATGGGATTGCCCATCTCGAAGGCTCCACTCAGCGAGCCAAGAAATTCACCGAAGCAGCCGAAGCGGCGGGCGTCAAAATCCATGAATTATTGTGGACCCAAGGTGCCTATGACGGCATGATATTATTCGATGCCCCCGATGTGGAAACCGCTGCCGCGACCATGCTGCGGGCCTCAAGTGACGGAAACGTGCAAACAGAAACGATGGTTGCATTTGACGCCGCCGGATTTGACCAGGTGCTTGCCAAAATGCCGTAATGAACCGTCGAGCAAGTTGCGATGGAGTTTTATCCGTCAGTTTGCTGGATGTCTACGATCGGATTGATTTGTGGGCTTGCGATTGGCTTGAATGGGACGTACTTGCCGCACGTCCCTGCTGCCGGAAGGGACGTGAATCGCCAGCGATCTTTTTTATTCAGCAAACTTGCAGTGAATTGCCAAACCGATGCCTAACGCCACGTCCCGCTCGGCAAGCGGGACGTACTTTCGCAAGCAGGATAAATGCTGGCGAGTAATTCCAACATCGCGAAACTGACATCGCGCAAGAAAAACACGAAACCTGAATCGCAAAAAAATACGCAGACAGCCAGGCCTCATTTCGTTCAACGCTTGAAAAACACGGCGTTACCGGAATCCAATGCGGCGAAGGGCACGGAGGATTCAGCTGAAAATTGCCGTACGGCTTCCTGGCAACCTGGCCATTTACCGTTTCGCCAGGGACCGAAATCGTCGATGACGATGATTCCGCCGTTGACCATCCGGGGATAGAAATATTGCAAACAATCCAATGTCGGCTGAAATAAATCGACGTCGATATGGACAAAGCGATAGGTTTGCTCGGGCACATCGGCCAGGACCACCGGAATCCATCCCTGGACGATATTGACCTCTGGGAAATCGCTCATGGTTTGCAAAACCATCTCGACGGATGTATTGGTAAACGCTTTTTGGCTCCAGCGCTGCTTGGATTCTGCGCCGTCCGGTGCGGTCGGTTCGCTCAACCCTTCGTAGGAGTCGATCATTTGATGATGCTGGCCGCGATACTCCGCTGAACCGTCTCCAAGTCGTTCGCGGTTCAAGTAGCTGCAAATCAGAAATGACGACAATCCCCGAAAGCAGCCAGCATCGGCGGTCGCACCGGGCAATCCTGCCGTCAGTTTCAGCATCTGCACCATGTGAAAAAAACGTGGCCGCAGCCACGGGTGGTTGTTCATTTCCGTGCGGCGTAGACCGGCCTGAAAAATCTCCAGGAACTCCGGGTCTTGGGTATGACAAAGCGCTCCATAAACATCGGGAAGGCTGGCGTCATCCGATGGCGTTTGCGCAGAATCCGGTTCCACGTGTTTGGCGTCCCGTTTCATGTTTGGCTGGCTTTATCTTTGATGGTTCAGATACTGGCCAAGCTGGGAATTTCAAAGCCGCGATTGTTCGGGTCTTTGAGCAGTTCGTTGGCTTCCTTGGCAAATTCACCGGTGTGAGTTTCCGTTTTCGGATCAAAGGTCAGCCACGGTCCGACCGTGTATTCGGCCCCATCTTCAGGGATGCCGACACCGTCCTTCATGATGCTGTGCAGTTTCAAGAAATGCTCCGCCGCGTCAACATTGTCACCAAATTTTCCGGCTTTTGCATTGAACGGGACTTTCTTACCCAGCCGATACGAATTATTGATCAGGTGCCCCATCGTGCTGCCGTAGTGAGCCTCCAAGGCATTTCCATTGGCCATGTTCGGGTCACTGGCGCGGACCGCTGAGATAAAGCTGTTCCAGTTGCCACCCGGCGTGACGTTTCCGGAAGCCAGTTTCAGCGTTTCGACGGTTCCGTCGGGCCGCTCAATTTTATAATTGCCTTCCCCCGTAATTTTACTGCCGTCCTCCAAGTAGTATTCGTTGAACACTTGCCGCTCATAACCAGGGTAGTTCACATTCCGAACATTGAAAAACACGTACTGGCCGTTGGGATACTCAGCGATCCCAAACATCGTGTTCGGCGTTTCGCCTTGGTCGTTCCACTTGAACCGTCCACCAATGGCCATCGCGCGAACCGGGTGCGTTTGATCCTGGTCGACCGCCCATCGGGCAACGTCCAGTTGATGGGTTCCCTGGTTGTTGAGGTCGCCGTTGCCCGTTTTCCAGAACCAGTGCCAATTGTAGTGCACCAGGTTGCCATGGAACTGGTCGATGACCGCGGGGCCCTTCCAGAGGTTCCAATCCAGATTCGCCGGTGGAGCCATCGGCGATTGGGAACCGATCCCGCCTCGCGGTTTGCAGCAGTAACCGTAAGCAATTTTCAGTTTCGGAAGATCGCCGCGTTGCAGCGCTTCGTGCAGACCGGCGATTCCTGCGTCGCTGCGGCGCTGGGTTCCGTGCTGAATCACCACGCCGTATTTTTTTTGAGCCTCAACCACCGCGCGTCCTTCCACGACATCATGGCTCATCGGTTTTTCAACGTAGACATGCTTGCCGGCCTGGGCACCCCAGATGGTCATCAGCGAATGCCAGTGATTGGGGGTCGCGATGGAAATCGCATCAATGGTCTTGTCATCCAATGCACCGCGGACGTCAGCGATCTCCTGACAGCTTCCGCCAACTCTGTCTCTGGCTTTGGCCGCCACCGTTGCGTCTGGATCAACGACATAGGCAACTTCCACATTGTCGGCTTTCATCCACCCGTCGATATGATTTTTCCCACGTCCATGAACACCGGCGACGGCAATTCGGACCCGATCGTTCGCGCCGAGAATATTTCCCGAGGATTTGGTTCCAGAAATCAGGAATCCGGCGGTGAGCGCGGAAGAAGCCTGAATGAATTTTCGACGGGAAGTGCGGGCCATGGTCTTTCCTTCGTATTGATTCGTGGACAAACGAAACTCTCACGATACCTTCGCGACGATCTTGGTCGCAATTGTAATCAATATTCGGCCCGATTCGAAGCGTTTGCCGAAATGAAATGCGGATGGGTCGCACGTGTGCTGAAAATTTTGCATTCAACCTATCGGCAGACCAGCGATGTTCGCCGATCGCCCCATCCGTTAGCGATCCCAGTGTTCTTCCCGGACTTGCATCAATTCGGGATATTCTTCATCCGCATCTCCGTATTGCTGTTTCAATTCCAGCAGCCGTCGCTTCAATCGCTTAACCGTCGAGGCATAAGCCGGATCGTCGTAGACGTTGTGGGTTTCCTGCGGATCCTGCTCAAGATCATAAAGTTCCCAGCCGGCGGCGGTTGGTCCGAAATCACCTTTTCCCAAACTCGCGTCCAACGGCAAACCGTAAAAAAAAGCCAGCTTGTAGCGGTTATCGCGTACGCCGTAGTGACCGGGAATGTGGTGATGGGCCAGGTGCATCCAGTACCGGTAGTAGACCGCGTCTCGCCACTGATTGGGCTGTTGCCCCAGCAGAATCGGTCGCAGACTTTGCCCCTGCATTTTGCTGATCTCGGGCGAATCGCCAGCACCGGCAAAGTCCAAGAACGTCTGGGCGAAATCAAGATTGGAACAGAGATGCTTATCATCCACCGAACCTGGTGGAATCTGGCCAGGGTAACGAGCCAGAAATGGCATGCGAAAACACTCTTCGTAAATCCAACGTTTATCGAAGTAATCATGTTCCCCCAGGAACATGCCTTGATCCGCCGTGTAAATTACGATCGTCGTTTTATCCAGCCCGGTGGCCTCAAGGTAGTCCAGCACGCGACCGACATTCTCATCAACCGCTTTGACACACCCCAGGTAATCGTGCAGGTATTTTTGATAGGCGGCTTTGCCCTGTTCCATCTCCGTCATCCCTGCCATGTCGACCGCTCCCGCGGGCCAGTTTGGTTTTTGCACATCGGCCACCATCGTTCGCCGACCGGACAAGCGATTGGTAATCGAGGTTCCCATCAACCGCGTCGCGTCAGACCGGTGTGAAAAATCCTCCCACAAAGTTTCCGGTTCCGGAATTTCGACGTCCGCCAGATAATTCTTGTGACGGGGTGCGGGCTCCCATTTGCCATGGGGAGCTTTGTGGTGCAACATCATGAAAAACGGCTGTTCGGTTTGGCGCTGCTTCAACCATTGAAGCGCATCGTCGGTAATCAGATCGGTGTAGTAGCCTGCGGTGGGTTTCGCGTTTTTGGCAGGCCGAGGGCTGTATTCAACGCCGTCGTCCGACGAAATAAAAACCGGATTGTAGTAGCTCCCTTGTCCCGGCCCGACCTTCCAATAATCAAATCCCCAAGGCGCGGAGCGGAGATGCCATTTGCCGAACAGCACTGTCTGGTAACCGGATCGGCGGAGGATTTCGGCAACATTCGGCGTTTCGGAATCGGGGCCCGGGAACGCATCATTCAGCGTCCTGACGGTGTTCACGTGCGAGTGCTGTCCGGACAGAATGACGGCTCGACTGGGGGTACAGATCGAGTTTGTAACGAAACATTGATCCAGCCGCATGCCTTCACGCGCAATCCGATCGATGTTGGGCGTCCGGGCGACTTCGGCCAATCGACCACCATAGGCGCTGATCGCATTGCAGGCGTGATCGTCGGACATGATGAACAGAATATTGGGGCGTTCGTCGATCGCGACAACTCGGCCCAAACAAACCGACCAAAAAATCAGCACCAGCACAATCTGTCTCATCGCATCCCACCTATCGTTTGACCAACCAATCCAACTGGCTATCTTAACCCATCGGCTGACCGCTGACAGAGCCAGGTCATGATCACGTTACCGTCCGAAACATGAGTTCAACAAAATCGGTTCAGTGCCGGGGAGTGCGGTACAGAGATTTCGTTTATCCTTAAACGTCGCTTCATTTCCTCAGAAATAGCAAAGGCGGACAATTCGATCCATGAATCATTCCCCGAACCAACTGGCGTGCGTGACTTTCCTGATTCTGATTGCGTACGCATGCTGCGGACAACCAACGATCGCCGTTCAATCAAGCCCGAATCAATTCGTCGACGTGACCGAAACACTCGGATTGAAATTGTCCGGTTCGGCAGCTTGCTGGGCAGATCTGAATCAGGACGGTTGGCCAGATTTATGCTGCGGCGGAGTCGTCTGGAAGAACGAAGCGGGTAAGAGATTTACCCAGCTGGCTGAAGGGCTGGGAAATGTCGTGGCAGCCGATTTTGACAACGATGGATTCGTCGATCTGTTTTCATATTCTTCGTTGCAATTGTATCGCAACGATCGGGGCAAGCAATTCAATCCGGTAGAGCTTCCGAAACTGCCGAGTTGTGTTTCGCTTGCCGCTTGCTGGGGTGACTTCAACCGTGATGGTTTTGTGGATCTTTACATCGCTGGTTACGAAGATTGGGAAACCCAGACGACCTACCCGGATCTGGTGTTGTGGAACGAGCAAGGTCAGCGATTCGAATTGGAGGAGCTCAAGTCCCAGTCACGGGCCAGAGGGGTATCGGCCTGCGACTTCGATCAAGACCATGATCTGGATATTTATGTTTCCAACTATCGATTGCAGCCGAATCTGTTGTGGGCGAACAATGGTGCAGGCAAACTGAACAACGTCGCCACTGAACGAAACGCCGTTGCCACCTCCGCGGGCTTCGCCGGCGGACATTCGATTGGATCGGTCTGGGCGGATTTCGACGATGACGGACGATTTGATTTGTTTGCCGGCAATTTCGCGCACCGTGATTCCCGCGGTGACCAGCCGCAATCGCGATTCTTGCGCAACCAGGGGCCGAAAAACAATTTTGCTTTCGAAGACAAAGGAACCTGCGGCGTGTTCTACCAGGAATCTTACGCCAGCCCGGCCGCAGCGGACTTCGACAATGACGGCGACGTCGATCTGTTTTTTACGACGGTTTATGGAACGGCATCGTTCGGGCGCAAGAACCACTCGGTGATGTTTCGCAATGAGGGCAGTTTTTCATTTTCGGATGTGACTCAAACGTTGAGCCTGAATGATCTGCCGCCGACCTACCAAGCAGCTTGGGCGGATTTTGACCGGGATGGTTTCGTCGATCTGGTCACCGCCAACAGGCTATTTCGAAATGCCAGCACTGGCGGCAACTGGCTGACCCTCCAATTGTTGGGAGATGGCAAAACCATCAATCGTTCAGCGATCGGCACGGTCGTTCAAGTTTTTTTACCGAATCGGGTTTTAACGCGGCAAGTCGAGGCTGGCACCGGCCAGGGTAACCAAAACGATCTAACGCTACATTTCGGCTTGGGCGCTCAATCCGAAGACGTCGAATTGAAAATCATCTGGCCTAACGGTACCACCGAAACAAAAAACTACGCGGTCGATCAGGCCGCGACGATTCGTTTCGGCCAGGGACCTCAGCAACAAGATTAAGACAGCCGTTGTCCCAACCCCGACTGAATCCACGACGATGCCGATCGTTCGCTACAATAGGTTCAGCGTTTTCGCAATTCAATGATTCTGCCCGAACGAGGACGAACATGCGCCAATTTGCCGTGACGACCGTAACCCTGATGATCATGTCGATGTTTGCTGTTGGTTCATCGTGGGCCAACGACGCTAACCCACCCAACATCGTGATCCTGTTTGCCGATGACATGGGATATGGCGATGCCGGCTGTTACGGTCATCCCAGAATCCGCACCCCGAACATCGACGGTTTGGCAACCGCTGGAATTCGATTGACGTCTTTTGTCACCGGGTCGTGGTGTGTGCCCTCGCGGACGCAATTGATCACCGGGCGGTACATGCCGCGGGTGAAATTCAACGGCGGCACCGGTGCCGATGGCAAAGGTGGATTGCCTGACTCCGAATGGACTCTGCCCGAAGCATTGCAGGACGTGGGCTACCGAACCCACATGATCGGGAAATGGCATTTGGGATACAAACAAAAGAAATTCCTGCCGGTCAATCAGGGATTCGATACCTGGTTTGGTTTGCCGTATTCGAATGACTACATGAAACCTTGGGTCCAAACCGATGAGCCATTGGGTCTGTACCGCGGTGAAGAAATGGTCGAGCATCCGTTTGACCAAAATCCCCTGACCACGCGTTACACGGACGAAGCCATCCAGTTGATTGCCGAATCCGATTCCGGAAAACCCTTTTTCCTTTATCTGGCCTACGCGATGCCACACTTGCCCCTGGCGGTGTCGGACCAACGGCGTGGGAAATCCAATTTTGGTTTCTACGGCGATGTGATCGAAGAGGTCGACTGGAGCGTCGGCCAAGTACTTTCGGCGCTTGAGAAGAAAGGCATTGCAGAAAACACGATCGTGCTGTTTGCATCCGACAACGGTCCCTGGATGGGGATGCCCCCACGGATGCAGCAGGCTGGCAATGAGCTGTGGCATGCAGGTTCTCCGGGTCCGCTGCGCGGCTGGAAAGGCACAACTTACGAAGGCGGACCGCGTGTGCCAGCAATCATCCGCTGGCCTGGAAAAATCAAACCCGGGCAGGTTTCTGCGGAGCTGGTGGGAATGCCAGATATCTATCACACCATGATTTCGATCGCCGGCGGAAAACTGCCGGATCACAAGGTCGATGGATATGACCTGGTTCCCTTCCTGACCGGCCAGACGTCTCAATCACCGCGCACCGAGTACTTCTATTTTCGCGGAGCGATGCAGGCGGTCCGCATCGGTGATTGGAAACTGCGAACGGTCGAAGCCGAACCGGAACTGTTCCACATGCTGACCGATCCGTTCGAGAGATATAACCGCGCCGAGCATGAGCCCGAAATCGTGGAGCGACTGCATCAGCGAATGATCGAGATGGCGAGCGAAGTGGGCGCGAAAACTAGCAGCCTGCCCAAGCAAACAACGAGAGAATAACGGTCCGAGAGTTCGTCTTTCCCAGCGGCGAAAATTTCGTTCCCTGCTGGTGAACCCCAGATTTTGATCGCCAACGCTTTCGTGTTATAGTCTTCGGGCCACAACCGCTTTAGTCCAAACCAGGGTGATTTTTTTGAGAATTCAATTCATCCGCTTCGCGGCGCTGTTCCTGTGTTTTCACAACTGCCTGTTCCCACTGGCCTCGTCCTCGAAAGGGCAAGACGGACTAACGTGGGAAACCGCCCCCCCGATGAGCGTTCCGGCCAAGGAGCTTGTTTCAGCCGCTGAAGAGATTGAGGAACTCAATGAGGACAGTGCTTCGCAGCTGATCTACAAGCACGTTCGGGTCGACTTCAAGAACGACGGACATTTTGACACCACGGAACATCAGATCGTTCGGATTCTCACGCGTGAAGGCGTCAATGAAGATTCGATCGTGGAAGAAACCTGGACGCCGTGGTACGAAGCCAAGCCGATTATCAAGGCCAGGGTGATCTCGCGACGGGGTACCGAAATCGAACTGGATGAATCGACGATGACTGAATCGACGGTCGGACAAGTCGGTGCCCAGATCTATTCCGACGACAAAATGATCCAGGGCGCGCTACCCAACGTGCGCGTTGGCAGCGTGATCGAGCAACTCGTGATTCGCAATCAGGAACGTCCGTTTTTTGGAAAAGGCAGCAAGTTCTCGACCGATCTGGGTGTCATCGGATCCCCAAATCATTGGAAATTGACTGTCACGGCACCGGCCGAAATGAAGATTGACTTCCATTTTCGAGGCGGAAGTGAATTACAGCCTGAACGCAGTACCGAAAACGGCACCACCAGCTGGGTGTTTAAAAAAACCAACGAAACCAATCCGCTACCGGTTTACTGGTTTAATACCGGACCTGACTACGTTTTGGTGCCGATGGTCGGCGTGACGTCCGGCACCACCTGGGGTGAGATCGCGGCAGAATATGCGATTCAAGTCAATCAGCAGATCGCGGCCGGCGATGTGGCCGAGTACGTTGCCGACATCGAGCCACAGCAGCTTACCCGACAACAGAAAATTGCCGCGGTGCTGGCCAAATTGAATGATCGTGTTCGCTACACGGGGCTGGAATTCGGAATGCAATCGATTATCCCTCGGCGTCCCGATGAAGCGTGGCGATTGGGACTGGGAGATTGCAAAGACAAATCGACTTTGATGGTGGCCATGCTTCGAAAACTGGGAATCGAAGCAAATGTTGCGTTGCTAAAATCCGGCATCTCCACCGATATTGATCCGGAACTTCCTGCGTTGAACTCTTTCAATCATGCGATCGTTTTCGTCCCCGGTTCCAAAGAATTCTGGATCGATCCCACGGCGGAGTACCTCGGTAGTGAGTTCCTCCCGATTGCCGATCAAAATCGTTACGCGTTAATCGCCAGTGATAAAACCACCGGCCTGATCAAGACCCCTCGGCTTTCGTCCAACCTGGATCGGTCTACTTTCAATTACCAAATCAGGATTCGAGATTTCCAACCCCCCATGGTCCATTTCAAAATGGAACAGCTTGGCAACGTGGCCAGGCCCACGAGACAGTATTCCGATCTGGGCTCGAAAAAGAAACTGCGGTCCTCCTGGGAGGAAGTCCGACGAGCGTCGAGTGGCCTAAAAACGCTGGTGGAATTTGAGATCTCCGATCCACTCGACGTCGAACGGCCATTTCGGCTGGAGGCAACTTATGTTGGGTCCAATTTGGTTGTCCAGTCCGATCGGGATATCAACGTGGCCGTTGGCGGGGACTCCGTTTTGCAGGACTTGCCGAGCGAGCTGGTGTTTGGGACCGAGGGCTGGCTCGCACTGTCAAGTATTTCGGAAAAAGAACAACAACAGCTGAAACGGAGCTCGAAATTCGTGTTTGAGGGTTTTCACCAACGGGAACTCGAGTACGAATTGATTCCCCCGCCCGGTTATTACCCCGACACCTTGCCCGAAGCCAGAGAATTCAAGATCGGGGACTTCGAGATTTCGGTTCGATTTCGGTCCGAACCCGATCAGCGCGTCAAAATTCGGTTTGCCGTGGAAACCGGTAACGAGGATCTGACGCTGGAGCAGTTCAATCAACTCGCACCGCAACTGAAGGAAGTTTTTGCGTATCCGTGGATTTTCAACATCCGATTCATTAACCGCAGCACCGAACTGGTTGAACAACGAGAATTAAAAGAGGCCTTGGAAAACCTGGTTGGCCTGGAGGCGTCTTTTGACAACCCTTGGGCATATCAACTACGGCAAGCGAAATTGATCCTGATGATGGGACTCGGGCACGCCGCGCGAGAACTCGCCGCGGAGGCCGTCGCAACCAGCAAGGATTCGCAGGAAGCGCTGATCGCCTACGCCGAAATCCTGTCTTGTGATCTGCTGGGACAGGAATCTGCGATCGGATTTGATCTCGATGGAGCTCGTTCAGCTTACCAAAAAGCCCTTGACCTGGAGCCCGAAAACCCGCTGTTACTCTGGAACGTTGCCGCGTTGACGTTCCGCAACCATTACGGTCGATATTCGCAAGACCCTGAGATCCAGGAATCTGCGCTGAAACGGTATCAGCGGGTCCTGGACTTGGAAGGCGTCGAACTGGGTGCCGAACAATGGCTTGAGTACTTCGTTGCGCTGGTCGCGAACGAAGAATGGGGAGAATTACGGGATACCCTCGATGGCTTAGAGACCAGCACATTAACATTCCCATTTAAGATCTTGCTATCGGCACTGGATAGCGGCGCCGAGGAGGTGGAGCGCGAGATGATGGCAATCCAACTTGAGGGCCGGGAAAAATCAATTTATTTGGTACGGCTCTGCCAGGATCTCTCCCGACTTGGCAGATACGAACTGGCGAATCAGGTTGCGGAATTGCTGGACGAACGTGCCGCGAACGTTGGTTCGAGCAATATCCTCATTACGAGCAAGTCGCCAAATTCCCGAATCAGCCTTTCGCAACCGACGATAAACGTTATCCGCTGGAACAGGTGATTAAGTGGTGCCGACAGGATGCATACGATGTGACAAAGATCACGGATTTTTTCGTCGCCAATACTTCGAGCGCGGACATCGAACACTTCACCCAACCATCGATCGTGCAAGCCCAGGGTGACATCGCGATGCTCGAGTCGACGACGTTTGGTTCGCCGATTGTGGAAATTCGATACCGCATGAGCCAGTATCAAATCGATCAGGAGAATTGGGTAAAAGGCGAGGGCGGAATTCGGTTTTGCATTCTTAAAGACGCCGACCAACTGAGGATTCTGCCACCTGGCAAAGGCAATTCCAATTGGGGCGACCACGCATTTCAACTCTTGATGGATGCCGATCCGAGCAACGATGCACTGGCCACCGAACTCATGCAGGAATCCTGGTTGCAATTAACCTATGAGCGAACCGTCGGCGTCGACCCTTTGAAATCCCGTCCGTTTTTGGTCCTGGCGGAAGATCTGGAAAACCTGCCTGAAGATCAGCGGAAGCTTGCGGCCGCCTCGCTCACCCAATCCTCCAATCCAGCCGCGACCGCATTCCTGGAAGCGCATAGCCAACACGGCCCCGACGAAATCCAGCTCCAGGTCAATCGGGCTTTGGCCGCGCGTTACCGGGAATCCTACGATGAACGAGCCATTCCGTTCGCCAGGCGCGCGACCGAAATTGCGGGCAGTGATCAGCTCACGCCGACGCTGATCGTGCTCGAAAAACTGGATGCAGCGTTCGCGTCGGCCAATGCAACCTACGCCAATCGAACCCAGTTAAAAGACAAGCATTTTCTGTTGGCCAGGATTGAATTTCTCAGAGGCAATTTTGAAGAGGGCGCAAAGCACGCGCGACGCTACGAGAATCCGTTTGCTTTTTTTTCGGGCAGCGGGGTCCCCGGTCGACTCGCCAATTCCTACGCTTGGGCATCGCTGTTTCACCCATCGCCACCTGAGGATGCGATTGACGTCGCCGAACGGGAGATGCAAGTCGCACCTTCCTCCAACCTGGCTCATACTTTTGCGACACGGTTGGCCGTCAAAGGACGACTTGCCGACGCCCGCGACAATCTACGCTATGCCGTGATGATGCGACCGCTCAATCAATACCAGACCGATGATGACCTGGTGCTTGGCAAGATCGCCGAACAACTTGGATTGATCGACATTGCCCGGCAATACTACCGTCGTTGTCTGGCCAAGCCGCTACCTTCGACAAGCGACTCCGACGATCTCGCCAGAAAATGGCTGGCCGATCTGGAGCAGGAATCGGGTTCTACGGCCGAACCGTCGCTGGGCAAATAGCTTGAGTCCGCCCGACGCGGAAAGCTACGCTGCGCTGCGACCGTTGTGACGAAGCCGAAGTTCTTCATCCTCAATGATGTGCATTTGGGTATGGCCGGAGAGATTGGCCAGGACCCTGCTGGCAACACTCCGTCGCATGGCTTGGTGGTAACCTACCGAAGTTGCAAACAGGGTCAACAGATCCACGAACTGGCTGTTGGCCGAAAGCGGATGGTCAACCAAATTCACGTAACTGTCGGAACCAAAACCAAACAATCGGCCGTCGATCAAACCGAGAGACTGGCTTTCACATACGACATCAAAATCGGCCCCGACGCAAAACCAACGACGACGCAACAACACGTGGTGGGGAGCACCGTCCTGGAAAAAGCAAAACGAAAACACGGCGGGCCATCGCCAGGAGCGATGGTTCTGCTGGATGGTGGTAATGAACTCCGTCCGGGGCAACAACACGGCCATGGTAAGCAGGCTGCGTTTGCTACCGATCGAATTGTGGATTTCGGTCGTGGTCACCTCCTCGATCGTGCCACACCAACGGACACGAGAACTGGTTGTCTTGAACAACTTCAAAACCAGGCGACGTTTTTCGATATCATCGGATTGCATTTGCATGATGGCATCTTCTTCGATGGCTTGTTCCAACTGGGTCGCCTGGGTGGTATTCAGTTTACCGGACCGCTTGATATCGCGACGCAACTCTTCGGCGCTGTTCCCGAATCACCTCCAGCGATCGGGCCATTTCCTCGACATCCGGTTTCCAGATATCCGTACGGAGACCAATCAAGTGGGTCTTTTTCCATTTGCGCGATTCGGTGTCCTGTTCCGAGACGGTACCAACGACATCCATGTGTTTGGTGAAGTGCTGGGTATCCGCCGTCGTCATTTTCTGCATAAATTCGACATTGGTCGGGTGGACGCCAGGCAAGGCCCACATATCGACGTAGCGACGGCATTCTTTTGGTTTCCTTCTACCCATCGGAGTTTTCCGAATCCGTTGTTCCAAATTCCACAAACATCGGCCAATTATCCTACAGCGTAAATACGTACTGACGGCAATTCAGGCAATGCCAATCCGGCGGAGTTCAGACATGAGCGAGTCAACTCGCCCCTTTTTCGCTGGCGTTTTGGCAATCCGCGATTCACTTTTCGGCAGTGCGGCTCACGCCCCCAAGGAGGAACCACACGGCCAAAGTGCGTCACCTTAGGATCGCGGGAAGAATAACTTCGGTATTTGTAAAACAAAAAATGCTGCTTCCCCCTCCCCGCAGATTCGGGCGAAAACGGTTCGCCACTTGATCCATCTTTGTCCGAGGTTTTGGGAGCGGGGGAGCAAATTGGGTTTTGAGAAACACCAAAGTTGTTGATCATTTAGGCCTCAGCAGGCAAAAGTTGCATCGCCCGGCGCGAGAACAGCCGATCTGAGATTCTTCACGTACAACCACGCGGGCTCCCCCTCGCCCCGCAAATTCGGACGAAATCGCGCTGCCACCTCATCCAACTTACTCCGAATTTGTGGGGAGAGGGGGCCGGGGGGTGAGGGGCAAACACCTCACTGCCTTGCTGATCTCTACCGCATGAATCCCTGCGTAACAAGCCATTGCAGCAGAAATCAAGCGATGCAATCTCCTCACCGCCCAATTCCTTTCTCCTCGTGAATTCGGAGAACGCTGGATTCGAATGGAAAGTGGGCGCGTCCGAATTCACGAGGAGCGGGGGAGCAAATTGAGTTTTGAGAAACACCGAAGCTATTCTTCCCGCGATGCTTAGGACTCACTGGCCTTCCTGGCGACTGGACAAACACAAGCGAATTCGTAGCATTTGAGGGGTGCAATGCAATTGGCCTTCAAAGCAATTGGTCTTAGTGGTGGCAAATGTCGGGAAAAATTGGAACGAGTTCCTATCACTGGTTTGCCAGAGGGATGGCAGGCGGCCTGATGCTGGTCGCGGCCATCAATGCGGCTTCGTTTTTTGTTCGCTCGCGAGGATTGGGCAATCTGCTGAACCAGGGGCAGGGCCACCAGGGCTCACTTGGATTCCCCTTCGAGATCTGGAGAGACGGTGAGACTTACGACGGGTGGATGATTGATTACTCGATGTTTTTGCTGAACTTGGCGACGGGCCTGGGGGTCGGGAGTTTGTTCGGTTTGATCGGAATCGTGGGTCGTCGAAAGTTCAATCTTTGGGTGTCGGAATTCGAAGCCCAAGAGAAAAATCACGCGGGAATCAAGATCCAGTTCTCGGTCAAAACCCTGTTGATCCTGACGACAATGGCAGCCGTTGTATTTGCCTCGATCACGGCCTGGGGATCATCTCCTCAATTGCTGGCCGCCATTTACTTCCTTGGCCCGTTGACTCTCATCGCGATTGCCATGAGCCCGGACAGCATCCCGTGGCAACACCGAGTTGCCATCCTGGTGGTCGTCGCCGTATCGATGATTGGAATCGCGATTTCGACCGGCGCCCGACTGGGACTGGAATTGGATCAGGTCCTGTTTGGAATTTTTGTCAGCTGGACGCCGCAGAGCGCGTTTGCGGCATTCCTGATTGTGATCGGTTTGATCGTGCAGATTTGGCGACGACCGGAATCACCGATTGGCGAGTGAGTCAGCCATGGCTCAGGGCTTCGAAGCAAGGCACAAACCGCCGCTCCGCCCCGAACCCAAAAACTTTACTTCAGCCGCTTGATGATGTGCCAACCGAATGGGCTTTTGACCGGATCGTAGGGGGCCATCCCGATCTCACCGACCTCAAGGGGAAATCCGACATCGCCAAAAGCCGCAACCATTCCGTCACGTGAATAAACCAACTGATCCTGATTCGGGGATGCTTGGAAGTCGGGCTGTCCGAAGTTCGCCATTTGATAAATTCCGGGAGGTTGATCATCGGTAAACTCTTTCACCAAATCACCAAAATCCTCTCCCGATTTCTGCGCGTTCAAAAATTTCATTGGCTAATGCTTCGGCTTCCTCCTCGGTCCGAAAAACCGGTTTACCCGGCAGTGTCCCTCGAAAGGCCACCAACACGTGCTGAACGGTGATGTAACTGGATTCGCCATTGTCCAGCACCACCATCTTGGGTTCGAAGACAGGTATTTTCTTCGGCGAACTTAAGGCCGTGCTTTCGCCACAGCCAACTGCCACCGCGCACCCGAGCAAAAAACAAACGGTTAACATCGAAAATCGTGACATCAAGATTCCGAAAAAAAGTAGGAGGCAACCTGCCCGAATTTACGGGGCATCCGATTCTAAAAATGCATCAAAAACCAGTTCGTGGATTCATGCTTGACTGAACAGCAGGCATTCCAGATACCGCAAGCAATAGTTTTGCCATTTCAGTCTCTGATTTCCGTTGCCGGAAACCAACGGATCACCTGATCTAACAAGCTTCAGCACTGACCTTTGATATTATTGGTGCTGACAGCGAGGTTCACAAGGACAAACAGCCCGGCAGATCACCAACTTCCACCGGACTCGAACCCACGCAAAACGCAACCGGTCCATTCAGCGACGCTGGTCGTGTCGACGGTAACGTTTCGCGAGTTCGTCCGGAGACTTTCCAGATCGGTAGGCGGCACAAATCGACCAGTTGCGGATCGTCTGCCTGACAATGCCATGGGTTTCCCAGCGGTGCGCATTGATATGAACTGGCCCTGGCAACAGCAGTGGCCGTTCGATTTTGCACAACCGACGGGAGATTTCGAAATCTTCCATCAGTTTAAAATCTGGAAATCCCCCCACTTGCTCAAATGCGCGACGAGCAACAAACAACGCCTGGTCTCCATAAACCAGTCCCTGCGAGCGGACGCGAAAGGCATTTCCCTGTTCCAATAACCGATACACGAATCGCTGATTCTCAATCCGCTGGCAGAAACCGCCCCAAGCCCGGTCGTGGATTCGACGATCGGTTCGAATTTGCTCGATCGCCTCCGCAGCCAACCAACTGTCGGCGTGCAGAAACAACAGCAGTTCACCCGTCGCCACCCTGCGCACCGGCATTCATCTGCGTTCCACGTCCTGGCGGACTGCTGACGAGACGGCAGTTGCTTTGCCGGACGATCTCCAGCGTTTCATCGCCACTTCCGCCATCGGCAACGATCACCTCGTCGCAACCGGCATCCCAAGCATGCGCGATCGAATCGCCGATCAGGCTCGATTCGTTGATGGCGGGAATGATGATGGAGATATTCAAGCCGGACCAAGCTGAAGTAGTAACCGCGAAAGTTATTGAGTAGTCCCATTTTGGTGAAAACCGCAAAAAAGAAAAAGGCACCGGAACAGCCAGTGCCTTTTTCTCGATTTCAGTTTTCGGTGCCCCACGTCCTGTTCGCAAGGCAGGGCGGCAGGTTGAAGTGTGAGTCAACCGTTCACCGCGACGCGGTCCAAGATTGGCTACTTGTCCACCAATTCCGTTGTCGCACTGGCGGTTCGGAATGAACCGGCTTGGGCGACGAAGGCTTCGACGGTTTCCGGAGTCTGGATACCACGCAAATAGCGCCGCACCCATTGGTCGTCTTTCTTCTCGTACATGATCAACTGTGGAACGCCTCGCGTTCCGATCAACTGACGTGCAAGTTCTTCTTCCTTGTCGAGGTCGACCGTCGAGTAGTAGAAACCTTTGAAAGCATCCTTTTGCATCAGCGTCGGAATCGTCGTCTTCTTCATCACCTGGCAGGGCGGGCACCATTCCGCAGTGACCAAAACCAGTAGCGGTTTATCGCCGTTCTGGGCCTTTTTGTAGGCCGTCCGATAGTCGACCGGTTTCTGAGCGTGGCAACAGTTGGTTACAGCGGTTACGGCGATCAAAACCGCCAAGGCTAAAATCATTCTCATCGTATCACTCCTCCATCCTTAAACGAGCCTGAAACGATGGCCATCCGTGCCGTTCCATCCAAGCCTTTTCGGTGCGCACCTCATGTGCGGTTCACAAGAACAGGCCAGTCGACGCGGTCGGGACTCTCGGCTCCTTGCCTTGAAAGTCTCATGGACTACCTGTTTTCGCCCAATTCTCATATCGGCGCCTCGTCCCGGACGGATCGCGGGTAAAGCAATATTTACGATTAACAAATGACTCGGATGAGGCGTTTTTGGTTAAAGAATACTGGTTATTCGGAAAGCTCAACCGGAGTTGAGTTGCGGCTGAATTTCGCGGCCGCCCGGGGCCCGAGCGAAATGGGTTCCCCCTGATTTTGGACCGTGTCTCTGTGACATCCCGTTTTCAGGTCCATCAAACCCTTGGCTCCCCGCCAATCCGTGCGACGCGAAGAACGCCGATTTTTGTCATTCGAGCGTCGATTCTCCAAAATCGGCCGCGGCTTTATCAAAAGCAAAATAGAATTCAGATGGCAAGTTGGTATAATCCATAACGTTCCTTTGGCCCTGCAGAGCCGTTTCCGTCTCCCGTTTCAACATTCGAAAGCACTCATGAAACTGCGAGTCGGCTTGGTTGGACTGGGTGACCAATGGGAGACGCGACATCGGCCCGCTTTAAAAGCACTTTCCGATCGCTTTGAGGTCCGAGCCGTCTGCTGCGAGGTTGCCGAACTTTCCCGGAAAGTCGCCGAGGAGTTCAAGGCCATTCCGATGGACGGATTCCGGGCGATGGTCGAGCGTGACGACATCGATGCCATCTTGACGCTTTCCCCTGATTGGTACGGTCCGCTCCCGATCCTCGCCGCCTGCGAAGCCGGCAAAGCCGTCTACAGTTCGGCCGCGCTGGATGTGTCTCCCGGGCAGGCGCTGGAGATTCGCCGGCGGATCGAGCAATCGGGAGTCGCGTTTATGGCTGAGCTTCCACGTCGTCATGCGCCAGCCACCATTCGCCTGAAAGAGTTGATTGCCACGCGGCTGGGGCCTCCCCGATTGCTGTTTTGCCATGAGCGGATGCCGATGGAAGGGCAATCCAATTCGCGTCGTCGAGGCGAGTATTGTCCGCTGGTTTGGCGGCACGTGATGGAACTGGTCGATTGGTGTCGCTACCTCGTCAATAGCGACCCCGCGTCGGTAATCAGCGCGATCCATGAGCAACATGACGAAAAAACGGATCTGTTTTACCAAATGGTCAGCCTCGATTTCCCTCCCTACAGTCCCGCTGGCAACGGCTCCTGCGGCGGCGTACGTCCGCAGGCTCAGTTGAGTGTGGGGCATTACATCCCGCAGCGCTGGACCGATGCGCTTTCGTACAAACGCCCGGCGTCGATCCAGATTTGCTGTGAAAAAGGCATGGCGTTTATTGATCTGCCGTCCAGTCTGACCTGGTTTGACGATGCCGGCCAACACACCGAATCATTGGATAGCGAACGCAGCGTCGGCGAAAGAATGCTGGATCGTTTTTACCGCGCCGTTACCAGCCTGATCCGAAAAACGACCGATCCCGAAGATGCCTATCGGGCAATGAAAGTGGTCGTCAGTTCACACGAAAGCGCAGAAAACAGGAAATCGCGTTTACCTCAACTATGACGATTAATCCAAACGGACTCGGCAACGCGAACAGATTCGGTAACGGTCGCGAATAAACAGCCCAATAAAGCACAAGAAGCAGGTCGAAACCAGCAACACGGCGAACACGATCCAGCCGACGGTCGAGACTTCAGATTTCCAGATCGGGGGATCCGTCGTCTGGCAGTAGGGACAACGATAGGTGCCGCCCGGATAAACGCCAATTTTGTCCGCTGGTTGACTGACAGGCTGGTAACTGGCGTGGGCCGATGGGGTCGAGCTAAATCCGGCGTTGGCCGGTCCGACCGGCGATTGCCGTGGCGGAGCAGTGGCCGCGTCGCTCGAATCATAATCGGCCGTGGGAGTCCTCGCGACCGAATGAGCCGATTCGGACTCGACGATCTTGAATCGGTGGGCGCAATGGGGGCAGGCGACGTCGTATCCGACCTTGTCCGCGCTGGTCTGCATGATCGTCCGACAGCGTGGGCAGGCAAAACGTACTTTGTCCATTTCGCGTTCGCATTCCGATGATAATAACTTGCTACACCGAGCGCACTGGCGCCTTGTCCCTTGATTCGTCGCGTATCACCCAATCTTTGCACAAAAGTCGAATCTTGGCTGATCAAAACACGAAAACTGTCTGTTGGGGGAGAATCAGTCGACGCGACGAATTCCAGGTGGCTAATTTAGCCGTTTCAAATCATTTGACTCTTCGGATTCAATGGAGCTGTGCGGCGGCGGTAAAATCACTTCCGGCATCACTTCCCCGACCAGTCTGAGTGATTTGGGGGCATCCACGACATCATCCGCGTCGGAGTCAGCCAATTGAATTTCTTCCGACGGCAACTCTTTGCCAAAATACTTCCCCAACGGTCCGGCCAACAGTGCCGGCAGCAGGATCAGGTCGCCGACCAGTGCCATCGACAACAGGAACAACATCAACACGCCAAACCGCTGAGTCGGCGTAAACGTACTCAGGGCAAACGCCGCAAGCCCCAGTCCGCCAATCAAGGTGGTCTGGGTCATTGCCGTCGCCACCCGTGAGTACGAGATCCGGATCGCTTCTTTGCGCGGATGACCTTCGGCCAGCGACCTGCGATACCAGTTCAAAAAGTGAATCGTGTCGTCTACCGCCACGCCCATCGCGACACTGGCCGTCATCATCGAACCGATATCCACTTCAATTCCGTGATGTCCCATAAAGCCAAACACGACGACCACGGGAAACACGTTGGGAAACATCGAGATCAGTCCGCCGCGGATATTCAGTAAATTCCCCGGTCCCACTGGCGCGCTCCAATCGCGGAGCAGCAACATCATCACCGCGGTGATCATCACAAATGCCAGTCCGATACTTTCGATCAGGCTTTGCAACAACGCCCGCTGGGCCTTGTAGACAATCGGAACAATCCCGGTATAGATCGTCGAAATGCCGACATCCTCACCAGCCTTGCGCCGTTCCATCGCGGTCAACATCCCGGCTTCGGGCAAATTGGTTCGAGGATTGACTCTGAATTTGTGGTCTCGACAGTCGACAAACTGTTTCGCACTATTGGCAATCAACTCAACATCAAACAGCGGATCGTCGTCGATCAACACGACGCAGTCGAATTTGGACTCCATCAATTTTGAGAATTTGCCCGGTTCAAAAAATGCTTTGCGGTTGGCTTTCACTTCCGGCGACAAATCAGGATCGTCCGTCGCAAACATGTCCGGATCCAGCCAGACGTAGTACTCTTTGGCGTTGGGGCGATCTTTTTCAGAATTCGATGCAATCCCCCGGTTCTCCAACAGATCTTGCAGGGTATCGGCGAAAATGAAGGTCTGGTCAACCAATTCCGCAATGTCCACGCCGGCTTCCACTTTTTTCCGGACGTCGTCGACGTATTTGTCCGGGTTATGCCCCAATACCAGGACCCGCGCCTGATCGACCGATTGATCTCCCAATTCGGCTTGCAGCGCCTGGAGGATGTCGGTCCGATACCGATAAGCATTGAGGATTGGTTCGACCACACGTTTAAGGTCATTCATGAACTGGCCGTAATCGACATCGTTGAGCGCGGCCAGGCGAATACTGATTCGCCACATCTCGCGACCGAGTTTGTCCGGATCGGCAAGATCCAACCGACGCTGCTCAGGATCGAGTGATTTGTGCCCGACCACCGCCAAATAGTCCTGTTCCACCATGTCGTCGCGTTTGGCATAGAACGCGGAGCTGAATCGTTTTCGGAGCAGCGGTTCGAATTGAGAATCGACGCGGAACAACGGCGTAAAGACATCGGTCGACATTCCCGATCCCACGACCTTCAATCCGTTCTCACCGAAAAACCGTTCGAGTTGCTCGCGGACACGACTGGACAGTTCGACGCGTTCAAGCATCGAGTATTTCAAATCGAGCTCTTCCCGATCGAATTCAATAATTAAATCATCCAGTTCCTCTTCCGATTTGCCAGCTTGAATCGCCAACTCTTTTTGCTCGGCGGTGACCCGCTCCACCAACGGTTCTTTCTGCAGATCCTGATCGACGCAGACCACAATTTCAGCGGGGACCAATTCACCGAGATTTTCTTCCATCCAGCGATAGTCATGCAGAATCTTCGCGTCAGCATCAAATAACTTCAGCAGTTGAACGTTGGTCTTGATCCGGGTGAGTCCGAACGCGAAATAACCCATCAGTATGATCGCCACGACGACGACCAAGCCATTGTGCCCGACAATCCAGGCTCCGATCGAATCCCAGGCCCGGCTGACACTCGCCGCCATCCCGGTTTGTTCGTTGCGTTTGTGCTTGGGAATCCGTTTGTATCCAGGCGGCCAAATACTCAATGCGCTTGGCAAATAGGTAAACAACAACACGACCGTGGCCATCACGGCGATCGCTGAAAACAATCCGAATTTGTAGATCGGGGTGAGGTTACTGGTCGTCAGTGAAACCAGACCGAGTGCCGTGGTGAAAGCCGCCAACAGACAGGGAAACCAGCTGTGCATCACCGCGACTTCGGCCGCGCGGCGCGGACCGTATTCCTCGCACGCATCACGGTAGTAATTGACAATGTGAACGGCACTCGAGAGGCCCAACACGTAGACCAGTGACGGCATCGTCATCAAAATCGCGTCCATCGTCTGGCCACCAAACCAAACGTAGGAAAGGCTGGAAATCGCCGCGACTCCGCCGACGAAGAACAGCATGATGGCAACGCGAATACTCCCAAAACTCAAATAGGCCAAGCTCAAACCGATCACCAACGACAGGCTTGCCAACCGCAACAAAGTGTTGGTTCCCTCTTCGTCGATCGCCACGTTATCGACCGGAGGTCCACCCATGTGCAGATTATCGGAGGTGATTCCGCACTCACCGATGGCAAGTTCCGGAATTCTACCCCGCGGCTTACCCAGGATCGGACGCCCGGTGACGCGCGCCAGTTCTTCGATAATGGGTTCATTCAGGGTGACCACCAGGCAGGTTTGCCGTGCCGGTGGATCCAGTTTTAACTGGAACCAGGCGCGATACCAGGCATCGAGCTGGTCGGAGCTGGACGCCTTGACCAGCCCGTCGGTATCGCCATTGTATTTTTCCGAAATTTCGTCGGTCACGAACTGATCGAATTTCGCGCGATATACCGGATCCGATTTCAACACGGCGCGTTGATTTTCATCGACGTGTTGCAGCAGCGAGTCGAACGTCCAGTTGAATGTTTTGGCAGGTGTCGGACCAAACAAAGCACCGGTCAACCGTTTGTGCGCCTCGATTTTGGCCTCAAGCGTACTTTGAGCCAGCTCGTTGTTGTCTTTGCGGATCCGTAGCGTGCCGTCGGGTCCAGCCATTTGCTCGAAGACATCCGGACCGGAGATAACCGTTTTGAAGGGCCGGCAACAGAGTTTTTCGGGGTCTTTGTAGAACGGGTTTTCCGTGCCAGCTTGATCATCCGGCGGGGCTCCGAAGGTGGCGACATAGGTTCCAATCGCTTCGTTTTTACCTTTCGCGCCACGCTCCAATCCGCGCTTGGCACCTTCGACGACATTGTTTTGGCCGTCCCAGCGAAACAATCGTCCTTCGCGATCAATGAAATACCATTGACCCTTTTTGCCCATCAACCATTTTTCTCGCTTCTCACCCCAATCTTCATGGTAGTTGCCGGTGTACAGCAGCCCCAACTCGTCGCCTTTTCGGTGGGCACGCAGTTCTTCGTCGTTCAGCGTTTCCTTGAGAACGTTTTCGTACTCCAGCGACTCCTCGAAGATCTTGCGTTTGAGATTGATGAAGGCCGGATCGCCTTCTTTGCACCAGGGACCACTGACCACGACAAACTGGTCCCCGTAAAAATACTTGCGAAACTCGATCAGGTCCTGCGTCTCGGGATAATGCTTGGGCAACCAATCGGCAACATTGTTTTGCATGTCGCTCAGGCCCAACCGCGCACCTCGCAGCGCAAACGGCAATAGAAAGAACACCGTGCAAAGCAGAAGCATTGCGACCGTGCCGAAGACCGGAATCCGTGTCGAATAAAATCGTTTGGCCATAGACTTTTCGCGACGCAAGCGGATGGTGCCGGCTTCCTGTCTGGCACCGGTTTGCGTCATTTTTCGGTGTGGAATTGAATACCTAGGCTACCGACATCACCGCTGTGAGTCCATGTCAAAGCGGGCGGCCAAAGGACTTGATAGCGTTGATTCTGGCGTTTTTTGCGAACCTATGACGGTCATTTTGAATGTCGGGAGGGTCGACATTCCGCCTTAATTGTCAGGCTTCCGATCGAAGCAAACCAATTCAACCCCATTGCCATCCGGATCCGGCAGCGAAAACTCGCTCACGCCCCGCCAAGCTCACTAATTCTCGGCCAATTCCCCAGCCCACCACGAAACATGGGTCGAATTCAAATCATGGCTCCCGCTGAATCCCTAGCCGCCGGTCGGCGTAATCCCTTTCCAAAGGGTATAGGCACCCGACGCGGCGCCCACCACATAGGAACCGAGCAGAACGATGGTCGGCACAATCAACTGTCGGCCTTGTAGGAATCCGTAAACAATGCACCACAGACCACCCGTCAAAATGCAGGCGATGCCGTGCGCAGGCTTCTGCAGGAACGCGACAATCGTGATCCAAGTGGCCATCGCCAGCACCATCAAACATGAGGCCAGAAAGCTGATAAACCAGGAAGCGATCGATTGGGAGATCACGTCCATCGTGAAGATGACCGCCAAGCCAATTCCTACCAGGACCAGCAAGACGATTCCAGCGATCCCGGCGATCAGAAAGGAATCCGCACCATCGCCAAAATCCTGGCCGTGGGCGGTCACGGGCATGTCGTCGATATCCTGTTCGGCCTTGGCCATGATTTTCTCGGCGTCGGTCAAGCCAACGTCGGCAACGCCTTCTTCCTCATCGTCGTCGGCATAGATCGAAGTGGCGATTTGCTGACCCGTTTCGACGTTGTATCCGCATTCGATACAGACGATTGCATTGGCCGCCATTGGTCCACCGCAGTTCTGACAGACCGGTCCGCGAACAGCCGATTTGACATTCACCTCATCCAGCAAATCCAGCAGCGGGTTGTGGACGGCGGCCGAGGCCGCAGCCGGGGCCTTTTTCGCAACCTGCTTGGTAGCGGCTTGGGGAACGGTGAGAGGTTGAGCGCATTTTGGGCATTTCACACGTCTTCCTGCCAGCGAATCTTTCGCCTGAAAACTTGTGCCACATCCGCCACATCGAGCCTTGATCGCCATATTTTCCCTTTGATTGATCCGTAGATCCGTAAGCACCGAAACCGTTGCGTCGCCTCTTATTTTGGTAGCGAGGCCGATTTTGGCAAGCTCCGAGCATCCCGACCTTTCCAATATAGTCGGTTTTCCTATCCAACTGGACGTCTGATGCCAAAATTCCGGGTCGCGCCCCGAACGGCCGCATCGCGTGGATTGGTGTTTGGGGGACTGACCATGTCGCAGCCCCTCGTTACTGCGATTAAGATTTGGGAAGCAAGGATCCCTAACGAAGTCGTCCAACATGCCCTCGACCCGTGAAACAACCGAATTTCTGCTGGCCGCCCAAACTGGGGACCGGGACGCCGTCGAGAAATTATTTGCGGTCGTTTATGAGGAGCTTCTAACGATCGCCCATCGTCATTTGGAGTCCAATTCCCTCGCCAAGAATTTCTCGTCAACGGATTTGGTTCACGAAGTCTATTTGAAACTGATCGACCGATCAAAAGTGAACATCCGCAGCCGCACTCATTTTTTTGCTCTGGGCTCCAGAATCATGAGGCAGATCCTGGTCGACCGAGCAAGGAAAAACTCAGCGATTAAACGAGGTGGTGAGATACGTCACCTGTTGCTCGAGGAGCAGTATCTGGTTCGGGAAAACGAGAGTCATGTTCTTGCCGTCGAAGCCGCACTGGAAAGACTGGAACAACTCGATTCGGACCAAGCCAGGATTGTTGAAATGCGTTTTTTCGGCGGTATGACCGTCGCCGAGGTTGCCGAGTACCTGGGAAAATCCAAACGCTGGGTCGAAGCCGAATGGACCATGATTCGCGCATGGCTAAGAAAAGAGCTGGAGTCATGATCACGCCCGATCACCAGCGAGTTCGCATGTTGTTTCAGCAAGCGGTGTTGCTTCCCGAACCTCAGCGGTCGGAGTACCTGGCTCACGAATGCGCCGAAGATCCGATCCACCTGGCGGCGGTCAAAGAACTGTTGAAACACCACTCAAGCCAACCGATTTTGCCACCCGAATCCGAGCGGCCTTCGGTACCACGAAACAAACAAACCGTCAGCCTGGATCAGGCTTCTACTCTCGTCGAATCCCAATCCAAGCCACACTTCCTGGAACGCTTCTCCAGACGGCTGCGACGCGAACGGCGATTGATTTGGAGCCTGATCGCGTTGGCAGCAATCCTGTTTGGCCTGTTGGGTTTCTACGTTAATTCTGCGATCCATCAATCGGTGCGGCAATCCCTTGAGGGCACGATGACGGCTACCCTGAATCAACAAGTCGTCGCCATTCGCCAATGGCTGGTTTCTGAACAACAGCTGGTTCGTTTGTGGGCCCGCACGCCGGAATTGCGAGATGCCATCTCAGCACTTCAGAGTGAGGCAGAAATGGCAGAGGATCCAGGTAAGAAATTGTCGTCTGCTCCGGCCAACTTGCAACTGCGAAGCATCATTCGCCGTTTGAGCGGTTCGCACGCCGACCGAGTCCGCTACGCTGTTTGGAGTCGCGAAGGCATGCTGATTGCCGACTCGGATCCAGGTTCAAACTACCTGGGCAATTTGGTGACTCCCTACGGAGCCTCCCTCCTGTCACGTGTTTTTGACGGTGAGGACGTCGTCTGGTTTCCGACCACCGACGGCTATATTACCCGCGATTATCAGCCGCTCGCTGGCGAACCTCGGCGTGAATTAGCCATCCTGGTTTCGATTTACGAATCCGATGAGCGGCGGTGGCCGATTGGTTGTTTGCTGGTGACGGAAATCGGAGCCCAGCAACGATTTGAGTCGTTTTTTCAATCGGCGTGGTTTGGTGAGACGGGTGATTTTTTCGCCCTGGACGGCCAGGGATACCTGGTCACGAACAGCAGATTTGGCAAGCAACTTCGTGACGCAGGCTTGAGCGACGAACAGCCCGATTCTCTGGCGGCCGGTCGCCAACGCGTTGCCACCCCCGGCGGCGACATTACCGCTGGTTTTCGCCCTCAGCTGGACTCCGTTAACGAGCTTCCGCTAACCCGTGCTGCAGCAGGAGTTTCCTCCGGCCGAACCGGCAATGACTTCGACGGCTATCTCGATGATCGTGGCGTCAAAGTCGTCGGTGCCTGGCAATGGCTCGACGATCTCGGACTTGGTGTGGTGGCTGAATTGGACTACGACGAGGCGTTTGAATCACTGGTTCCGCTGCATCGAGCTTTTGGCTTGCTGATCGGTTTGCTGGGGCTTTCACTGCTCGGTTGCGCGGCGATTGCGACGGTGCTCGTCGCGACAAGACGGACAGCTGGGATCATGTCCCAAATTGGCCCCTACAAAGTGGAAAGAAAAATTGGCGAGGGTGGTTTGGGGCAGGTTTTCCTGGCAACGCATGTTTTGCTCAAACGACCGACCGCGTTGAAACTGCTCAAACCGGAGGTAATCAACGACATCAACCAACGTCGTTTTCGCGCGAAATCCATTTGGCCAGTTCGCTGATGCACCGCAATACCATCGAGATCTATGATTATGGTCCCACTAGCGAGGGTGGGTTCTATTCGGCAATGGAGTTCGTCGATGGATTGAATCTGACCCAAATCGTCGAGCTCGACGGCCCCCAACGCCCTGCACGAGTGGTCTGGATTTTGATCGAAGCCTGCCGTTCGCTGAGGGAGGCGCATTCGCGCGGGTTGATCCACCGCGACATCAAACCCGAAAACATCATGCTGTGCTGTCAGGGAGGAGAAGCGGACTCGGTAAAAGTCCTCGATTTTGGCTTGGCTCGCGAAATCAACCAGCCGCTGACACGTTTTACCGAAGCCCAGATCCTCGTCGGGACTCCGATGTACATCGCACCCGAACGAATTGCCGATCCGACCTTTATCGACGCGCGCTCGGACATTTTTTCTCTCGGCGTGGTGGCGTACTATCTGCTGACAGGCCGGGAACCATTCGCCGTTGACGACGCGGTGGAAGCACTGGCCGCGACACTTCAAAATGATCCACCGCTGGTTTCCCAGGATGCTCCATCGAAGGTCCCGGTTGCGCTGGAAGAATTGGTGTATCAATGCCAATCTCGCGACATGGACAATCGAGTCAGTTCAATTACTGAATTGATTGAACGTCTGGCCGAGATTGATTGCGGCGAATCGTGGCCGCGTGAACAGGCCGCGCGGTGGTGGTGGCAACACGCCGAACAAATCGCCATCCGCAGCAACCTGCCGAAGACTGCTACCTCCTGATTTTCGGCTCCTCATGGTGACCAAGCGAACGCAACTCGTGCAGTTATTCGCTCACGCAATCGGTAAGCCAACCGAGCCCGCTGTCTTCCCGCCCTGGGGCCGCGTTAAAAAATCAAAAAATGCTGTGCGGACGGTTGCCTTTTTTCTCGTGTTTCTCGGTAGCGGCCCCGGTGGGTGCAAAAACCACGACGCCCGCGGCGCTGAAAGTACACGCTGATGGACGTTCGGGGCGCTCTGGCTGGTCCACGGGTCAGTCACCCCAGCCATCATCCATCTTAGGTCTGTCGTTATCTCAAATCGCTCCAACCAATCTCACTCGATGAACTCGGAAAACCACCTGGTACCGGATGTAGCTCTCTTTTCTGAGCCGTTTTTCTTTTTTTCGACGAACGCACAGTTAGAACTGCTCTACGTCAGTCCGTCGGTAGAGCCCATACTCGGTTATCCGCCAGTTGAAATCCTGGGACGGCAATTTTCTGAATTCCTTGATACCACCAGCCCCCTCAATCAGGATCAACCAGATGGCAAGAAAACCAAACACTTCGGAGGCGAAAACCGTCGGCAGTTACGAGTCGTCGAAACGCGCGACGCCCGACTGAAAGTTCTCAAAGTCCAGACCTACAGCAGGCAGAACGAGGATAATCGTCCGGCCACCGATTACAGCATCGCCGAAGACATCACGGACATGTACTTCGCCGAACAGGAAATGCATAACCGCCTTCTTGAATTGCAGAACGTGGATCGCCAATTGAACGATCGAGATCGGTTCGTACTGGAACGGGTCATCGACGGGATGCCTAACAAAGTGATCGCAAAACGGCTCAAGATCAGCGAACGGTCGGTCGAAATGACTCGCTCCCGTCTCGTCAAGAAATTCGGTTGCGGGTCGATGATGGAAGTTGTCGCCAAATCAATTGAGTTAAGACTGCTAACGGACGTCATCCTGCTCGCGCACGGCGCTCACCCCCGATTGGAGGGCCCCAAAAAAAGCAGGAAACGAGTGAAGCAAAAACTCGCCACGGCAAAGAAATCAACCGGTCGGCGCGAAAGTCCAAATTGACCGCCCCGGCGCACTGGACCGCGACCATCGACCGCCGAACCAAAATAGCTCTGATTTAAGCTCGGAAACCCGGCCACCCCCAATGACACCAGACACCCCGCATCCGGCATCGGCCTGCTGAATCCGCGGCGTCAGCTGAGACGGAAATCGTCGAATCCAACGAAAGCGGCAATTTCGAAGGACAGCGTGGGAATCCCGAAGACACTTTGCCCGGTACGGCACAAAATCAGCGTCGACGGCAAAATCCCCAAGAATTCGATAAGAACTCAATCGAGGCAGAACTCAATCGAGGCAGAACTCAATCGAGGCAGAACTCAATCGAGGCAGAATTCAATAGGGACAGGATTCCAGAGGGACAGCTCAGCGTTGAACGTCCCAGTCAAAGGGGACAACGAATTCAAATGAAATCAACGGGTGCGAAATCAACGGGTGCCAGCCAGTCGTTTCGGTTGAAATCAACTGGAAATCAACTGGAAATCAACAGGGGACAGACAACCGTTGTCGATCGTGTTCAACCGCGAATCAACGGGGGACAGACAACCGTGGTCGATCGTGTTCAACCGCTGAAAGACCGTTGACCAACTTGCCTGTCCTTTCCAAGCACACCCGATTACCGAGGAATTCGTGTCCGATCTAACGAAATTCCGTGCCCCAACGGGGGACAGACAGCCGTGATCCCAACGGGGGACAGGCAGCCGTGGTGGAACGGGGGACAGACAGCCGTGATCCCAACGGGGGACAGGCAGCCGTGGTGGAACGGGGAACAGACGGCCGTTTTCGGGAGTTCTATAGGCGGCGGCCGTTAAACTCGGGACAGCTGAGTGTTGATCTTCGCTAGATTCTCAAGGACGCCAACGCGGGCGATTTTGGCGTTTTGCGTTGAACTTCGGTCTCAATTACCGTGAACATCGAAACAGGGAGCAAGCATAGGAAGAATAGGGGGTCTGGGATCCGGCTGCTCGGTGATTCGAACGCCTGTTTTCTGAAGTTTCGTCTGCCGATTCACTCACGTTAAATTTCGCCGCGGCAAATGATGCTGACAATCTGTCATCATAGGATCGAAGATTGGTGAGACTGGTGCCAGCTTAATACCGGGAAAGCCAAAGGTGACAGTTCAAACGGGAGCGATTTCGGTTTTCGCCTGGCTGCGCGAATTGCCTCAGAACCTCCTCAGAAACCGGCAAATCCCATATCCTGCAAGTCTCCAGACGATTGGCTGTACCAAATCGACGACCGATTTAGGACACGGATGTCGGGGATTCACCTGCCACTAAAGCCTTTTTAGCCCAGCAAAATGAAGTTCTTGAACGGCCAACCCTCGTCTGATCGGCTGTCCGGACGCCGGCAAAAAAACCGAAGTTTCCGCAAATCCACAAAATTACTTTCCGGTTGTTGTTCAATTGGCGCGCTAATTGCAAACAAACTCGCCATCTGTTTTTGTTACCGCAAAAATGGCAGGCTCAATTTGCGAACTGTTAGCTCGCTTTGGTCCGGCTTCACTTCAAATAATCTTCAAACACCAACTTTCAGGAGGCTTAGGAAATGGCCGTAACCGCCAAAAAGAAGGCAAAATCTACCGTTAAACTTCAACCGCTTGGGGATCGCATTGTTGTCAAACGCGAAGCGTCCCAGGAGCAGACCGCCGGAGGTATCTTGCTACCTGAATCGGCCAAAGACAAGCCTTCCCGTGGCACGGTCGTTTCCGTTGGAGATGGAAAGTTGCTTGCCGATGGTTCTCGTTCGAAACTGCAGGTTGCCCCTGGCGACCAGGTTTTGTTCACGACTTACGGGCCCGACGAAATCAAGATCGGCGACGAAGAATTGTTGCTGATGCGAGAAGACGACGTCTTGGCTGTGATCGCCTAGTTTCGAAGGCTCGCAGCAACCCAATCCAAGCCGGCAAAATAATACGACAACAATACACTCAACCTGAACTCAGGAGTTCTAAATCATGGCAAAAATGATTGCTTTCGAACAAGAAGCACGCGAAGCGATTCGCCGCGGCGTTACCAAACTGGCCCGCGCCGTCAAAGTGACGCTTGGCCCCAAGGGCCGCAATGTGATCGTCCAAAAGAGCTTTGGCTCGCCAACGGTTACGAAAGACGGTGTCAGCGTCGCCAAGGAAATTGAACTGGAAGATACCTATGAGAACATGGGTGCCCAGATGGTCCGCGAAGTTGCCAGCAAAACCAGTGATGTTGCCGGTGACGGAACAACAACGGCGACGGTCATGGCCGAAGCAATGTTCATCGAGGGTCTCAAAGCCGTCACCGCAGGCGTGAATCCGATCCAGATGAAGCAGGGGATCGAGCAAGCCGTGGCTGACATCTCGGCCCAGTTGTCGAGCATGTCCATCAAAATTAAAAACAAAAGCGAAATGGCCAATGTGGCTTCGATCGCTGCCAACAACGACGCGGAAATTGGCGAACTCCTCGCCAACGCCATGGAACGCGTCGGTAAAGATGGTGTGATCACCGTCGATGAAGGCAAGAGCCTGAATACGGAAGTCGAATGGGTCGAAGGTATGCAATTCGATCGCGGCTACCTTTCTCCGTACTTTGTCAACGAAACTACCTCGATGGAATGCGTCCTCGAAGACGCTTACGTTTTGGTTTTCGAAAAGAAAATCTCGAACATCCAGGACCTGGTGCCGCTGCTGGAGAAAGTCGTCCAGCAGAACAAGCCACTGCTGATCATTGCGGAAGATGTCGAAGGCGAAGCCCTGGCGACTTTGGTGATCAACCGATTACGCGGCACATTCAATTGCTGTGCGGTCAAAGCTCCCGGGTACGGCGATCGACGTAAAGCCATGATGGAAGATATTGCCATCCTCACTGGCGGTTCGGCGATCTTCGAAGCACTCGGGATGAAATTGGATTCCATTGGACTGACCGAATTGGGTCGCGCCAAAAAGATCATCGTTGGAAAAGACGAAACCACGATCATCGAGCCGGCTGGTAAGAACTCCGAAATCAAAGGCCGAATTGAACAGATTCGTCGCGAAATCGAAAACACGACCAGCGATTATGATCGTGAAAAACTGGAAGAGCGACTGGCCAAACTTTCGGGTGGCGTCGCGAAGGTTAATGTCGGTGCCGCAACCGAAAGCGAAATGAAAGAAAAGAAGGCCCGCGTCGAAGACGCCCTGCACGCAACCCGCGCAGCGGTCGAAGACGGAATTCTCCCCGGCGGTGGCGTTGCCCTGCTGCGTGCCTCCAGCCAGGTTTCGCCTCCCAAAGACGCCAGTGACGACCAAGTCACCGGCTACAACATCGTGCTTCGAGCCTGCCGGGCTCCGTTAAGCATGATTGCCAGCAATGCCGGCCAGGACGGCGGTATCGTGTGCGAGAAAGTGATCGCCGGAAAAGGCAACTTTGGCTACAACGCGTTGACCGACGAGTACGAAGACCTCGTCAAATCGGGCGTCATCGATCCGGCCAAGGTTACCAAGACCGCTTTGTCCAACGCCGCCAGCGTTTCGATCCTGCTGCTGACCAGTGATGCCTTGATCGCCGAAAAACCGAAGGCTGACAAACACGGTCATGGTGGCGATCACGACATGTATTAATCGTGAAGGAAGTGAAGGCATAACCATCGGCCTGACTTTGCTGCAACCCGATTTCCCGCAGTGAGTTACGATGGATCGATATAGATAACGCCAGCCGATTTGATTCGGCTGGCGTTTTTTTATGCGAAGATGACGATCACGTCGTTAGGTCACCATGCTCCCGAACAGCCGTCTCTGCCTACCGATTTTGCTTGACTATACTTAAGCCTGATCCAATCCTGTCCAATCCTATCAACGCTTACCTGGTCAACCGTCTGAAAACTCCATGAACATCACCCAAACGATCCAAAGGATCATCTGCTTAACCTGTTTGATTTGGTTCGCCATGTCCCTGGTGACAAACGAGCCCATCCTGGCTCAAAACATCGGTGATTCGCCAGCGCTACGCGTGATGAGTTTCAACATTCGGCTGGGGGTCGCCAAAGACGGCCCCAACCATTGGGATCTGCGCAAACAGTATGTGGCCGAAACCATCCGTTTGTTCGACGCGGACATCGTCGGCACCCAGGAAACCTGGAATTTTCAAGCCGAATACTTGCAGCAGCAATTGCCGGATTACGTCTATGTCGGGCGATCGCGTCAACCGGATTCCGAGCAGGGAGAGCAGTGTGGAATCCTGTTTAAACGAAACCGGTTTGACAAACTGACCGAAGGCCATTTTTGGCTGAGCGAAACGCCCGATCAACCCGGTTCCAAAAGCTGGGATTCTTCCTTGCCGCGGATGGTCACGTGGCTGAAACTCTGGGACCAGCAAAACCAGCAAAGCTTCTACGTTCTCAATTCTCATTTTGATCACCGAGGCGAGAAAGCCCGCTTGGAAAGCGGCAAACTGATTCGGAAATTTGCGACCGAACTTCAATCCGAACATGTTGTCATCACGGGTGATTTCAATGCGGCAGAAAACGCAGCCCCCTACCAGGCCCTGTTTGCCGAATCGGATCAGCAAGTGAAATTGATTGACACCTTCCGTTCCCGTCATCCCGATCCGTCCAGCGACACAGGTACCTTTGGCGGCTTCAAGGGCAGCACGTCCGGTGCCCGGATCGACTGGATCGCGGTAACAACTGGATTCAAGATTGAGGCCGCCGAGATTGATCGAACTGAGTTCGATGGCCGCTATCCATCGGATCACTATCCTGTGACCGCGATTTTAAAATTCAATCGCAGCCCCCGCCCGTGATCGACTGACCCACGAATTGCCTCGATGACGACGACCTGGTAAATGGCCAGCTTGCGGGCGTCTCCCGCTCTGCGTCAGGCAAAACTCCACCCGCCCAATCGACGCGATCGAAATCAAGCTGCTCGCATTCGACAGGATCCCCGTCTGAATCTTGCAGCCTCGAACAGGATCGATGCTGCGGTTTTTTCCGATCATCCGTTTTGACCGGCTGGAGTCTGCCGCTGCCGAGATCTTGAGCCTTTGTTGTCAAAAAAACCAGTTTCCTTCGAGATTCGAAACAGAATCGTGACGCTCTGGATGTTGCCAATCGTGCGCCATGCTCGGATCAGAGCGATTGACCAAATTACCCGGCCTGCGTTGGCATCCAAAGGGTTTCTTTACAGAATTTCGCGAACTCTTGTCCGCGTTTTCGTAACTGTCAGCTACGGTTGAGGAATCGCATGGTGCCGCGGAGCATCCGTTTGGCACGAAGATTCAAAACCAATTTCCAACTCTATTTCGACCCAAGTTTTTAAAAAAGGTGCAACCCGATGTTCAAAATTATTTTTCCAGCTTTGCTGTGCCTCGCATTCGCTTGCCCGGCCGCAACCCAAGCCCAAGACTGTTGTCAGCCTGAGCCAACCTGCTGTGCCGCACCAGTCGATTGCTGCTGCCAGCCGACTCGCAAGAAATTGATGCGAGTGGAAGTTCAGAAAGAAGTCTGCCGTTTGAAGCGCGTTTGCGTTACCGACGAATGCGGTTGCAGCAAAATGAAGCTGATGCGAGTCAAGGAGTGCGTCACACGTTGCCGCCTGCAACGAGTTGAAGTTCCGGTTGATCCTTGCAAAAGGGGATGCTTCCAGAGAAAAGACCGTTGCAATAGTGGCTGCGATTGCTGTGACCCTTGTGCAGCGCCGGCGCCATGCGGATGTTGTGGCTAGACTTACAGCTGCCTAATTGAAAACGCAAAACGCAGGTGACTTTCACCTGCGTTTTTTTTATGAGGGCCAGTTTTCGATTTTCAGCGCTCGGTGCTCTGTACGCGACGTCTTCCACTTAGCATCGTGGGAAAAATAACTGCGGTGTTTCTCGAAACACAAATTGCGACGCAAAATCCGAAATGATTCTTCCCGCGATCCTTAGACTTGGGTTTCCCAACTCCAGGCACCCAGCAATAACCACAGGCTGTACAGAACGACGACCGCCACCAGGACGGTTCCAAAATTCAGCATGAATCTGGCTTTGACTCGGCTGAACCGATAGACAATTTGCGAGATGGCAACAACGAACGAGACCAACAGGAACTTAAACCCCACCATTCCCGGCATCCCCCAGCGATCGATAAAGTAGGCTGGCAATGGATTACCCTCGCCAATCATCGCGGATGTATGCCCCTGTTCGCTGTACCGAATGACCAGGTAGGTCATCACGATATCAAGAGTACTGACCAAGGTAAATCGAAAGGTTTCCGTATCCAAAGGCAACTTGGATCTGGCAGTTCGCTCCATCATGGCACCGACGCGTCCTCTCTGGCCAGACATCTGCCCTCCCTTGTGATTCCGTCACATTAAGAATCCGTTTCGAACGATCTTGTAACACAACCTGCTGGCGCGGAACCGTGCAACCAGCCTGACTGTCGAATCCTTGAATTTGAAAACCGGCGACCACTTGCAAACCGCAAGCACTGATTTTATCGACTTCTCTCGTTTCGACAAATCTCAATCCGCAGGCCCGCCGGCATGCGGTAAAACTAATTCATATCCCGAGAGAATCGTCCGCTAATCGCGTCAAAACGTCCTCGGCCTCCAGCCAGCTATCGTTTTTTTCAACCGAAACGTTCGGCCACTGCCGGTTCTTTGACGGTCGATTAACGCCACCGCGACGATCAACGAACTGGAATTCGACAAACGACAAAACTATAATCCCAGCACGAGCAAGTAGAACCTTTGTGGCTGGAGAAATTGATGTCCGAACGTGACCTGTTTGTTGCCGTCGTCGCGCTGGTATTGGGCGTGATGATGGTCTATTCTGCCATTCTGAACGAAGGCTGGTGCTTCCAAATGGCGTTCGCGCGAAAAATCAGTAAACAACGCGGCAACGAAAACGCACGTTACGCCATCGGATCCGTTGGAACGTTCGTAATTTTTCTCGGACTGTTCACCTTGATCGCACCTTATTTCGGCAACAAATCCAGCCGTGCGGCCGCCGCCGAAAAATCCAGTGGTGAAGGCTCGGCAGCAACCGCATTGGTGACCCAGTAGGCGGACGGGGACTGGCGAAAATCAAACAGCATGTTCGCCTTGACCTTCGCCTCGACCGAGTGGTTCTTCGTTGCGGAGGCTAGATTACGTGGCGGCCACGCGACGGCCACCCGGGCCGCTACAGCTTGGTCAGATAAGCATACAGATCGGCCCATTCCTGTGGCTTCAGCCCGTCCAGCAAGCCTTCGGGCATCAGTGATTTTGCCGATAGCGTTTTGGACTCGATGTCGGATTGGTTGATGCGAAGCGTCGTCCCGTTGACGTCCTGCAACGTCACCCCATCCACCGACTCGTAAATCACCGTGCCCCGGTAGAGCAACCCGTCCACCGTTTCGATCACCGTCGCGCGATACCGGTCGGGGACCTGTCCCGACGGTGCAACGATGGAACGAAACAAATCCGTTCGACTGAATCGCTTGGAAACACCATCGAGTCGGGGGCCCAGTCGTGAACCGCCATCGTGACACTGAGCACATTTCAGGTCCCGATATAGCAACAGTCCCCGGTCAGCATCGCCTCCAGCCCAATCGATGGCTTGCAATTCTTCGAGCAAGCCAACACGTTGGTCGTCCGCTAACAGCTTCTGAAAATCATCCGGATATTCCTGTCGCAAATAGACTGCCCAGGCTTCGACCGATCGGGATTGATCAAGATTCTTCTGATTGAATTGGTACCCGAAGAGTTGGCCGGTTTGGTGTTGCATCAAGCGGACCATCTGGTCACGCAGCGCCGCATCCTGCTTGTCCCAGCCACTTTGCTGCAGGACCTTGAACGCTGCCAACAGTTCTGCCGAATCGGGCTGCCCTGCAAATCTCATCAGTGCAACGGCGCAACGACTGGCAACGCCGGGGTTCCCGAGCCCGAGTCCGGCCCGATAGAACTTTCGGTCCTGCGGTTCCGGTCGCACGGCCAAAGCAAGCATCGCGGCTTCCTTCAGGTGCCGAAACTCGGCGGCCGACCGCAAAACAGACCTGGCTGCGGGCGAGTTAATCGCTGCCGCGATTCGCAACTGATCGGGGGTAGCCCGCTGTAAGTCCTGTTCGATGGCAGCCAGAAATCGCTCGCTGGCAGCCGGTCGATACTGACTGGGTAATTCATCGAATAAAAACACTTGTCCATCCCGGCCTTTCAATCCCGCCGCCACCTCCGTTGCAATCGCAGGCTGGCATGCGAACAGCCGATCGCACAACTGCCGCATGCGAGGTACCCAATTACGATCGGTTGGCAATCCCGCGTCCGCGATTCGCTGATCAAGCTCAACCAGCGTCTGCGAAATGTCCGCAGCGAATGCCGTCTCGATAGAACTCGCCTGGGCAAGGCAATTCAACCAGTGAATTGCGTCGATCGGAGATTCTGAGATTGTCAGGCAGGCGACCAACGCGCGTTGCAATTCGGGAGAGTTCGCTTTCAACATGCCTGCCAATCGCCCAATCTCCCGGCGCGTTAATTCTGAACTTTCCCGGTCAATCTCAAGCAGTCTGGCAATCCGGTTTGCAAATCTGGTCGGTTGGTCAACGAGCGATGAAGGCAGGCGATTGGCCGTATAGCCTTTAAACATCTCCGGTGAGTCGGCCAGCCCCACGTCGCCGAGTGCCAATTGTCCAAGGCGACAAAACACATCCGCCTGCCGAGTATCCGATTCCAAGTCATCGAGCAACGAAGCGATCAATGCAACAGTCGCCGCGTCGTTCGTTGAAGAGCCCTCCGGTCTCAAATCCAACTCCCGGTTCAAGGCCGCCAGTGCCAACAACTGGACCGATGCGCGGCAAACCGGCGCGATCCATTTGTTGAATCGAGTCCGGGCTCCAATCCCTCAAGATCGCCAGGACCAATTTCGCACGCTGACCGTCGAACAATTCCAGCTGCTTTCGGATCCCGGCAATTAACGACGCGCGCTGCTCGGCGTTCGTCTCGTCCGCTGACAAAACCAAACCGGCTCGCCCCACCAGGCATTCCAGTGCAATCAGGCTCGCATTTTCATCTGCCCCATGGAGCGCCTCCAAAACTTTGGCGAGTTCCTCAGGAGTCCAGGACTCCCGAAGATTGAAAGGCGTCTGTCGTCGAAGCGGTGCTGCGGGTGGATCGCTGACCGACAGATCCCGAGACGAATGTTCGTACGTAATACGATAGACAGCACCAGACGTACCGCGACCACCAACGCTCACCAACAGGCTTCCATCGTGCGCGGCCGTTAAATCTGTAACGGCGAAGCCAAACTGGCCATCGGAAATCGCAAATTCGCTACCGCGGTCGTACTTTCCATTGAGTTGATCCTGTTTAAATACATGAATCCGGCCGAACGTCCAATCAGCCACAAAAATCGCGTTGTCAAAATCGCTCGGATACGAATTCCCGCGATAGCATTCGACGCCGGTCGGACTGCCGCGACCGAATTCGCCCAATTCTTCGGGCATATCAAAATAGGAACTCGGGCGTTTCCAACCCGCCGATAACCAACCGGCATCATCACCCGGCTGAATTTGATAAACACGCGTCGGTCGGTACCAAGGCAACGAGATATCACGTTCGCCGTCACTGTCGTAAACGAATATTGTGCCGTCGCGATTGAAATCGAAGTCGTAAGCATTGCGAAAACCATTGGCCACCACTTCACCTGTTTTGAAATCCGGAGACAGACGCATCAGAAACCCTGCACGGGGATTAGCAACCGGCGACCAGGGACTTTCGTGGTACGGTTCAAGAATGGGGGTGTTATTGCCCGCCAGAATATAAAACCAGCCGTCGGGGCCCTGGCGAATCGCATGGGCCAGGTGTTCGCTACCGGTTTTTATCGGCAACAGTTTTTCGGGTTCTCCATCGGCGACACCATCGCGATCCAGATCCTGCAGCCTCCAAATCGCGCCGTCTCCCGTGAACAGCATCGAGGTTTCCCCGAACCACATCCCCTGCGCCGGATTGAGGAACGCTGGAAAACAACACCGAGGTCTCGAACCGGCCATCGTCGTCGTGATCCACCAGTCTCCGAATGTATCCGGGTCCGGAAACATAAACACGACCCTGCAGATCGGTCGTCATGCAGAAAATGTTGGTCGCAACCGAATCGTCAGCGACCTGTTGAATCGAAAAACCCTCCGGCAAACGCACTTCGATCGAATCCTCGTTGACCGTTCGCCCCACGGCGGATTGAATCAAGACTAACAGGCAGCAGACGGCGGTGATTGCTCGGATGATTGTCATGTTTTAGTTTTCAATTTCCACGGCCAACTCTTCGATGTCAACTTTCAACGTGTCGCTACCAACTTCTTTTCTGGCTATCACCAGCAGCGTCAGGCCAATCGTCGCGAGCACCGCGCCGGCCAAGATCCACGACCACGGCAACGGATCATCTTCTCCCGGAAACCAGGAAAACTGGCTCAATCGAGGTTGGTAGTAGGCCAAAAACGCGACCGCCGCGTTGTGAATCGAATGCAACAGGACTCCCGGCCAGATCGATCCAGATTGGTAAGCGATATAGCCAAGGACCAATCCCACCAGAGTCGTCGGCACCAGTCGATCCAAAGCAATCACGCTGTTGGAGAGCACGTGAAACAAACCAAACACGATGGCAGAGATCAGGATCGCCGACCAGGCCTTTCTGATCCTCAACAGTGAATGAAGCAGCATCCCACGAAAGAACCATTCTTCACAAATCGCGGGCAAAATTGACAGACTGATCGCAATCACGACCGGTGAAACCTGCCGAATCCGGGCGACCTGCTGAGCCGTCTCTTTGACCAATCGGTCGTGCCAGGCATCGCCTTTGTCCGCACCGGCCACCCAGCCGTAAACCTCGTGCCAACCCGAGATCAGTGACATCACCAGCGGCCACAGACTGATCCCCAACAACAACGCCGCGAGCAAGAAAATCAATTTGGGTCGATGCAAGCCAAACGCCGAACGGACGTTTGCCCGCTGGTGCAAGCCAATCAGATACGGGAACACCAGGAACGAAAGGATCGTGAACAGTCCCATGACCATAAACCGGATCGTCAGGTCGACGGGTGTTTCGGCGGGCAACCGCCCCAGGAATCCGATGGACAGGAAATTGATGGGAAACAGCAACGCAACGCAAAACACGGCTGCCGCGATCGGAACATAAGGACGCTCGATGCTTGGCCGGCCGAACATCTCGCCGAAGCTACCGTGGGTCGAATACAGGATGGAATCCGATCCAAAAATTCTCGCGGCCAATACAATTGCCGCCGATGCATAAAAGGCCGTTGAAAAAATGGCGATACAGGCCGGAATCACCACGACTTCATTTTGAATCACGTCCCGAGCCAACAGCAAAATGTTGATCATGGGCATCACCGCCCAAGCACCAGACAACTTCAATCCCGGTGTCATCGCGATCAGCCCCGGCCCCATCGAAAACAGAATAATGGGCACCAGATAGGCTTGGGCTTCTTTGAAACTGCGGGCGTAGCTGGTGACGACTAACAACACGGCAGAATAAAACGCGGCAAACAGGATCAACAGCAGCAGGATTTTAAGCACAACCACCAGCGTAAATTCGCTTGAACCGGGCAAAAATTGGTCCAGTCGAAACGCCCAGACGGTCGCCGCCATGCCAACGATGTTGAGGATTGCCGTCAACACTGCCACCGTCATCACCGCCGAGAACTTCGAAAGCAGAATCCCAACCCGTGGAATCGGCGCCGCCATCAGCGTTTCCAGCGTCCCACGTTCCTTCTCGCCTGCCGTCAAGTCAATTGCGGGATAGACAGCGCCCGTGATGGTCATCAAAACCAGAATCAATGGAATCAAGGAGGCCAGCGAAAATGCCTGGGCCGAAGTAGCTGATTCGCCAGTCGTGATCGGCTGGTCGATCAGCTCCATGGCTGGATCGGTTGGCAGCCGGGCACTCCGCAACAGCGCTTGCGTCATTTCCTCGTTAAAAATTTCAACTTTGTCGCGGAGGTAGTCGGCTGCGGCGACGGAAAATGGATCATCGCGTGAGATCAGGCTGAGTTTACCGAACTGCAGAGGTTTCGCCTCATCTTTGCTGATCACGACGGCCAGATCGGCTTCGCCATCTTCGACAATCTGACGAATGGTTTTCGGGTTGCCAGGTAACAGGAACGCCCAACGGTGCTCCCTCAACCCAACGAACTGGCTGTCGGGATTGCGCGACAGAGCGCCAAATGATTTCCCCGATTTTGATCCGACCGCTGGCGGATTGTCACCACTGGATTTGGCTTCGCGATCCGATTGGGGTTCGCCGGATGATTTTGCCTCCGCCGCCGCCTCGAATTCTGCCCGCTCCACTACATCGAGAAAACGGGTCACAAATCGGTTCGCAAATTCTTCGTCACGATCCGTTGCATAAACGATTCGCAGAATGATCGGCTTTCCATCGTCGGCGAACAATCCCGAGTTGGTGGCCAGGAAGGTCCTGAAAACCAGACTCAGCACCGGGTAAACCAGTAGCGGCATCAGGATCAAAGTGATGATTGTCCTGCGATCCCGCAAGGTTTCACGCAATTCCTTGATCGCCAGTCGGCGAATACGAACCCTCGGTCTTCGCCCCGTCGATTGGTGTCGATCCCCCGACGAGGAGGGCGGCACGGACGGGTCTTCGCTCGTTGCTTCGCCTGTGTCGGTCAAGTTTTCCATGGTTACTACCTACCAGCCAAGCTTCAACGGGCCGTCGCGGCTTGGCTGCCGTCGATCAAGTCCACGAAAATCTCAACCAGATCCGAAAACCCGGTCTGCGCCCTCAATTCATCCATCGTCCCACGCATCACCATTTCTCCCCGGTGCAACAATCCAAATCGCGAACAAACGCGCTGTGCCTGCTCAAGCCGATGGGTGCACAAGATGACGGCTTTATCCTGCGATTTGAGCAAATCAATGTAGTTAAAGATGACCTGGCTGCCAACCACATCCAGCCCCAAAGTCGGCTCGTCAAGCATCATCACCGGCGGGTCGTGAATCAAAGCCCTCGCGAGATTCAATCGCTGTTTTTGTCCGGTGCTCAGGGTCGTACAGCGCTGGCTGAGGAAATCCTGCAACTGCAACATTGATCCTAACTCGCGAATCCGGCTTTCGATCTGTTCGTCCGACAACCCGTAGACCTCGCCGAAAAACTGCAGCATCTCCCGACCGGTCAACCACTCGTAGACACCCGCCGATGCTGAGACAAAGCCAACCTGGCGTTTGATTTCGTCGGAATTCTGGTCCGAACGAAAACCGCCAATTTCCGCCCACCCGCTGTCGGGACGCAGGAGACCAAGAATCATCCGCATCATCGTAGTCTTGCCAGCCCCGTTAGGTCCCAACAGACCAAAAACTTCGGCCGGAGCGACCTGAAACGAAACATCATCCACGGCGACGATCTGACGACGCCCCGAAGAAAAAGTCTTCCGTAGATGGTGAACGCTGATCATATCCAGGCTGACGACAGTGAGCGAGATCCAGAATCCGACTGGCGGAAGTTGCAATTGTACGGAATAACCGACAAGTTTGTCGACGCGTCACCCACTTTATGCCAAGTTTTGCGAATCCCGCCGTTCACCGGTCCAAGGACTTCCAACTGCCCCAGATTGCTTGGGGATCGGGCATGCCATCCACGCGGCCGTCAAGCGACAGCATCGCTGGTTTTAGAGTCGGGCTTGGCCCTCTATAATCTGGCTCGTTCGTTGATCTTTTGTACATTGGCAATGATGGTGAACCAGCCAACCCCTGATCCAGAAAAATGGCTTGGCAATTTCGGCTTATCGGAATTTCGCCCGGGTCAGCGGCTCGTCATCGATGCGATCATTTCGGGACGTGATACACTTTGCATCATGCCGACCGGCGGTGGAAAAAGCCTGTGTTTCCAGTTGCCGACGATTGCCCGTGACGGCGTCACGATCGTCATTTCACCGTTGATCGCGTTGATGAAAGACCAAGTCGATTCATTGATGGCGATCGGAATTCCAGCGACTTTTATCAACAGTTCGCTCGGCAGCAACCAGCAGTTTGCGCGAATTCAGGGCATGGTCGCTGGCGAATACAAACTGGTCTATATCGCGCCGGAGCGACTTCGCAGCAACTCCTTCATGCGCGCAATCAGCAAAACGCACGTGCAACTGCTGGCCGTCGACGAAGCCCATTGCATCAGCCAATGGGGACACGACTTTCGACCCGACTATGCGAGATTGGGGCGATTTCGAAAACGCCTGGGGAACCCGCAAACGGTTGCTTTGACCGCGACGGCAACCAAACTGGTCCAGGAAGACATCGCCAAGATCCTTGAGTTGGATCAACCTGCGACCTTCGTCACCGGATTCGCCAGATCCAACCTGCGGCTATGTGTCAACTCACCGAATGGGAACTCGGAGAAAGACCACCAGTTAATCGAGTTTCTCCAATCGCGGACCGGCTGTGGCATCATCTACGCCTCGACACGAAAAAACTGTGAACATCTTGTCGAATTATTGTCAGAACAACTCGACGATCGAACGCTGGCCTTCTACCACGGTGGCATGCCTTCGGAAACGCGGCGGGCGGTGCAGGAACAATTTATGGCGGGCGATACGCAGATCATTGTCGCGACCAACGCGTTTGGCATGGGAATCGACAAAGCGGATCTGCGGTTTGTCGTTCACTATAATTTGCCGGGCAGTGTCGAGGCGTACTACCAGGAAGCGGGCAGGGCGGGGCGAGATGGAAATCCGTCGGAGTGCCTGATGCTCTATTCGTTTCAGGACAAATTTATCCAGGAGTTCTTTATCGAGAATTCCTATCCGTCGCGCGAGACGGTGCAACAGGTTTACGATTACCTGCGTTCGATCAAGACCGATCCGATCGAGATGACGCTGCAGGAGGTCAAGGATGATTTGGGACTCTCCCTCGGTACTACCGGGATTGCCAATTGCGAAAACCTGCTTGAAAAAGCCAACGCCATCGAGCGGCTGGATTCCACGCAGAACTCCGCCGGTATCCGGATTGATTCGGACCTGCCGACGCTTGTCGATTTCTTGCCGCGCGACGCCAAAGTCCAACGCCATGTGTTGCGCGAGCTGGAAAAAATTGTCGAATCGTTTCGCGGTGAGCGCGTGATGTTTCAGCCCAAACGATTGGCCGATGCCCTGGAAATGAAGTGGGATTCGGTCAATCGCGCGATCCGTCAATTGGTCAAGTTACCGATGATCGACTACATCCCGCCCTTTCGCGGTCGCGCGGTCCATATCGTCGATCGCTCCAAACGATTTGACGACCTCGAGATTGACTTTGACGAATTGCAAAAACGAAAAGCGGCGGAATACGACAAACTGCACCGTATGATCCGGTTCGCGACGACCAACCGTTGCCGCCAACTGGAGATTCTGGAGTACTTTGGCGACCCTGACCGCCAACGATGCCAAAACTGTGATAATTGCAACAAGCTTCCCAAATTGACGACTGGCCAAGTTGCCAATGCCGATCCCTTGGCCTGTCTGTATGCGGCGCAGGTTGCACTCAGCGGAACGGCTCGCACCCACGGGCGAATCGGCAAGACATTGATCGCCCAGATGTTATCGGGATCAACTTCGAAGAAAGTTAAACAGCTGGGTTTGCACCGACTGAGCACCCACGGCCTGCTCCGCCCCCTGCGTCAGACTGATATCGTGATCTTGATGGACTTCCTAATTGAGCAAGGCTATCTGAAGCAACTCGAAACCACGAAATTCCGGCCCGTGGTGCAGATTGCTGATTCGGGCATCGCGTTGATGTCCGGAAACCGAATGATCAATCTGACGTCGATCATGCCAGCGGAACTGGTAACGCAACTCTCGCAGAACCTCAAAGGCAAACAGCCTCATTTGTCCGACGGTCTCTCGCGTGGAAGTGACGACGAAGAAGTCGTCCGGGAGTCCGCATCCGATTCAATCAACCTTGCCCCGCCGACCGCCGATTCCGAGGAAACTCGTTCGAGCGATTCTCTGGATCCCACGAATCACACCGACGCGAGCCAGCCCGATCCACCACCGGCGGTACCGCCCGTCCCCGAGTCCACACTCGATGCCTTTGGCCCCTCCCAAAAAATTCGGGTTGAACCCGCTGGCAGGAAGATCAAGCCATCGTTCTACTGGACCTGGAAACTCCTGCAGGATGGCTATACGCCGGATGAGCTTCAACAGGTCCGCCAAATCAATTACGCAACGGTGGTTGACCACGCAACACGCGCTGTGGAGCAAGGCTATCAATTGCATCCGGAACACGTGCTCTCAAGTGCCAAACTGTCCAATCTGAAGAAAACAATCGACGCCAGGCAAGGTGTCGAGCTGAAAGAGTTACTTGCCGAACTGCCACCCGAAATCTCTGCCGGTGAACTGGTTTATTTCTGGAAATCGACTCAAAACCCGACATCGGCGAAGGCTGAGCCGGGCCAAGCCTAATGGCCCAGCCGCCGGTTCGCCCCGGTGCGGTTTTGTCGGGGCGGCTTGTCACGCAATGATTGATGGCCCAACGCGATCGGGAAAAGAAGCTGACCAAGCCGGCGGACGATTGGGGAAAGACTCGTTGTCAAGTCGATCAGGCGATTCACGACCAAGTCGGATCGGATGTTCGAATTTGGACCCAAGCGTTGATCAAGGGCTTGAAATGTCCCGTTTCGCCCTCAATCCGACGTCGCCAACAAACCAAATGTGAGCTACAATTCGGGAACGCGGATTTTAACGAAAGTCAACCCACCCGGCCGTCCCGTCCTGCTTGTTGGATTTCGATTCGCTTGTCGGTTAATCAACCGACTCGGTCGGCAACCGGTCGACTGCGGAAGGTGCCGAATCCTTGGCAAAAACTGGACAGCTAACCTAAAACCTAGTACCACCAAACACTCGTCGCGATCGGTGTCGCAGTGGGTGAAGGAAATTGATGGATAACGAAAAAAGAGACGACCGATCCAACAGCGATGATAAGCAACCGCGAATTCCTACTCGCAACCTGAACTTCTGGATGTTATTGATCATCCTGGGTTGCCTGATCGCGTGGATGCTGTTTTCGTTTCAAAACAGTCAAACCTCGACCATTGGCGTCGGTTATTTTCGCAACCTGCTCAAAGGCCAGGATTTCTACGGCAAGAAGTTGATGGATGACGACGGGAAAGAGATCAAAACGCTCGTCGAAGCCGTCACGATCACACCGCAAGGCGTGAGAGGAATTTTCAAGTCTCAACCGCCTGCCGAACCGACCTATGATTCGCAGCAAATGTTGCAGGTGCCGCCGTCCGACGCGAAACTGAAAAAAACGTTTTACGTTGAATTGCCGGCCAACCCGCAGACCCGCGACAAAATCATCGACGAGATTTACGATGTGGGGATCAACAGCATCGAAGTCCAACCAGCCAGCGAGATCCTTGGTTGGTACACGTTCGCGTTGATCGCATTTTCGCTGGGCCTGTTAATGTTCATGATCATCTCGCTGCGACGGTCCCAGAACCAGATGATGGGCGGTGGCGGATTTTTGTCCAATTTTTCACGCAGCCCTGCCAAGAAATACGAAGCCTCCGCACAACCGGTCACCTTTGCGGATGTTGCCGGTCTGAAAGGCGTCAAAGCAGACTTGGGAGAAATTGTCGAATTTCTCAAAGAGCCCGCGAAATTCCAAAAGCTCGGTGGCCGGGTTCCCAAAGGGGCACTCCTGATCGGGCCGCCGGGAACCGGCAAGACTCTATTGGCTCGAGCCGTCGCGGGTGAAGCCGAAGTTCCCTACTTCAGCGTCAACGGAAGCGAATTTATCCAGATGTTTGTTGGCGTGGGTGCCAGCCGCGTCCGGGATCTGTTTGCAACCGCCAAAGCCCAGGCACCAGCCATTATCTTCATCGATGAAATTGACGCTGTCGGACGGCAGCGGGGTGCCGGACTGGGTGGCGGTCACGACGAACGGGAACAAACGCTCAACCAGATTCTTGGCGAGATGGATGGTTTCCAGGCGAACGATTCTGTGATCATCCTCGCGGCCACCAATCGCCCCGACGTACTCGATCCGGCATTGCTCCGACCTGGCCGGTTTGACCGGCATGTCACGGTCAGTCGACCTACGAAAGAGGGACGCCTGGCAATCTTCAAGGTTCACGTTCGCAATGTGCCGCTGGGATCCGACGTGGATCTTGAAATCATGGCTCAGGCAACTGCCGGCATGACGGGTGCCGATATTCAAAACCTTGTTAACGAAGCCGCGCTGTGGGCCGCCAGAAACAACAAAACCAAAGTGGAAATGGATGACTTTTATTACGCCCACGACAAGGTTTTGATGGGTGCCAGACGCGAAGAAATCCTGACCGAAAAAGAAAAAGAACGAACCGCCTATCACGAAGCCGGACACACGTTGGCCGCGTGGAACCTCAAGGGTGCCAGCCCGGTCCATAAAGTCACCATCATTCCCCGTGGCCAAGCGTTGGGTGTGACGCAAATGGTTCCCGACGAAGACCGGATGAATCTTGCTGAACACGAAATTCACGACCACCTCGTCGTGTTGCTGTCGGGACGAGCTGCGGAATCACTGGTTTATGACGAACTGACCGTCGGTGCGGAAAATGACCTCGAACGAGCGACGTCGATGGCCCGCCGGATGGTGACACACTGGGGCATGAGTGAACGACTGGGCCCCGTGAGTTACAAAATGAGTGACGAAGATCCTTTCCTGGGCGGACAAATCCACAAATCGCGACAGTTCAGCGAACACACGATGGAAGTGATCGATGAAGAAGTTCACAACATCCTGCAGGCTGCTTCCGATAAGGCTCTGGAGCTGTTGAAGACCAACCGGCAACAGCTGAATGAGCTGACCAAGGCCCTGGTTGAAGCAGAAGAACTGGACCGTCACGAAATAGCCAAACTGATTGGTCCCTCGGTTCACAAAGAAAAAGAAGCCCTGCTTCCTCCCCCGCGTCCCAAGGTGGTTAGCCCGGAACAGGACCCGGATGAAATGCCCAGTTCTTCCACGGAAAACGCGGAAGCGACATCCTGATTCTGATCAAACGGGAAAGCGGCAACGATGGATTCGATGACGGTCTGGGTGGATGCGGATGCGTGTCCGATTTCGATCAGGGAAATCATTTTCCGAACGGCCAAACGTCGAAAAATTGCGACGGTGCTGGTCGCCAACGGCGGGATGCAGATCCCCAAGTCGGAGTTTGTTCGAATTCTGATCGTGCCGCACGGCGCTGACATTGCCGATGATCGCATCGTGGAAATGATGCAACCCAATGACCTGGTGATTACCCAGGACATTCCACTGGCTTCACGCGTCGTCGAAAAAGGTGGCACCGCGATCGGACCGCGGGGCCAACTCTATGACGAAGACAAAATTCACGAGCGGCTGGCGACTCGGGATCTGATGGAACATCTCCGTTCGGCCGGCATCGAAACCGGCGGACCCAAGCCACTCGATAACAAACACGTCCAGGCTTTCGCCAACCAGTTCGACCGGGTTTTGACCAAATTATTGAAATCGCAGTAGTCGGTCACGCCGCAATTCCGCCCACCCGCGTAGGTGAACACTGGGTCGTCATCGTCTCAATCTTCCGGCCGACTCCCGTCGCCGCACATCATCACGATGCGGGGAAAGAATTCTCCAACCACTTCCACGAGATCGGTTTGAGCTGCCATCACGTCGTGGATGTCCTTGTACGCACCCGGGACCTCGTCCAAACCTCCCGCTAACAGCCTGACTTTTTTTCGGGCCAAGTGATCGTACCACTGCTTCCAGTGAAATTCCTGCTTGGCTTTGGTTCGCGACATCTTTCGCCCCGCACCATGGGAGGCCGAATCGAGGCTGGCAGGATTCCCTTTGCCCCGCACGACAAAGCAGGAATCCGCCATATTTCCGGGGATCACACCCAAATCACCTTTGCCTGCCGGTGTGGCCCCCTTGCGATGGACGACCATGGACTGGCCGTTGTGTTCTTCCAGCCAAGCGAAATTATGATGGTTTTCAACCGTCGCCAGCACCTCCGCACCGGCCAGGCGGGTCACATTGTCGTGCAGCACTTCGTGATTTGCCGAAGCAAACCGCCCCATCAAATTCATGGCCAGCCAATACTCCTGGCCCGCTTCGCTATCCATGTCCAACCAGCACAAATGTCGCAGTTGGGGATCATCGCGAATCCGCGCTGGCGCTTGTCGACGCGCGATGTCGGTGTACCGCTGGCAAACCCGGGCGCACTGGACCGCGACTGCCACTGTGACTGAGTAGCGCGACGTACTTTCCGGCAGCCAAGCCCAACTCATCGCGAGGCAACGTCAGAATGCCCCACTCCGCGAAATGATTCCCGCTTCCGCTGGTGCCAAGCTGAACGACCGCGCGATCGTAGACCTCACGCGTGACCGCCGTGATCGTCCAGTCTTCATCGAGCACAGGATGCTGGTGCGGACGTTTCCAGCTGGCACCGGTTCCAAAACGAGTCCCCTTTTCCAACGCCTGGTCCAGTTCACGACACTGGTGCTGGTCATTGGATTCGACGGTTTCGACGGGCAGATCCGTGATCGTCATTTTCATCCGACACGCGATATCGACGCCGACGCCATAAGGAATAATTGCATTTTCGCATCCGAGCACGCCACCGATGGGCAACCCGTAACCCGAATGAGCATCCGGCATCAGCGCCGCTGCCCGCGCGACTGGCAACCGACAGGCGTTCTTGATCTGTTGGATCGAATTTTGATCGAAGTCTTCACCCCAACTGCCATACGCGATTTCCTGAAGCGGAACATCGTGTTGCTGGAATTCGATCACCGCCTGCGCCAATAAATGATAGTAGGCGTCGGTCAAGTAAATCTCGGGTGCCGCAATGACTTTGGGTACCATTTTTTTGGGAGATTCGATTGATTTGTCTCTGGCCGCAACCTGCACGCAGGCAATTGCAACCGGGATACAGTCCTTTGGTACGCCCAAGTTGATGAGTTGTTTCTTATTCATTGGCCCCTGACAGCGAACGGGAGAGCGTGACTGAGTATATCAGACAAACGGAAGCAGCATAAAGTTCGCACCAGAACAGGCATCAACAGAGCTATTTGCTGGACAACCAAGTGGTTTCCCTTATGCATTGCGGGAAGAATAACTTGTGTTTCTCAAAACACAATTGGCTCCCATTAGTATGGCAGAAAAGTTAACTGGAACAGATTGTTGGTTTCTGGTTTTCTTTTTAACGATTTCGGTGTCTGCCTGCAGCAGATTTCGAAATGCCGCTCTCCTCGTGAATTCGGACGCGTGCACTTTCCATTCGAATCCAGCGTTCTCCAAATTCACGAGGAGAGGGGGTTGGGGGGGTGAGGAGATTGCATCGCGTGATTTATGCTGCAATGGCTTGTTAGGTAGATATTCCTACGGCAGAAATCAGCAAGGCAGGGGGGTTTTGCCCCTCACTCCCAAAACCTCGAACAAAGATGGATCAAGTGGCGAACCGTTTTCGTCCGAATCTGCGCGGAGAAGGGAGCAAGTCGTATTTTGCGTAACGCCGAAGTGATTCTTCCCGCGATCCTAAACGGAAGCCGTCCGTCCACAAAAAATGCAGATCCTCATCGCGAGGACCTGCATGTTAGAACTTGTGACCATCTGGGCAAATTATACCAAACCCAGATTCTTCTTTTCCATCGCGAACATTTTCTTGGTCGCTTCCATTCCATTGGCTTCCGGAACCGCATCCGATTGGTACTCAAACCACTCGGGCTCGAAGCGGATAAACCCGTTTCCGTCGGGCCGTTGCGAATTGTGGATCGCCTGTTTGGCGGTCAACGCAATTACCGCATCGGCCAAAGCCACCGGTCCGTTGCATCGCGGCTGGTTCCCGTAATCTCCGGTACTGATGCACCACGCCCAATGCTCGATTTCTTCGCGATAGCCGCGACTGACATAGCCGGGCCCTTCGGCCGCTTTGGCGGGTGCCGCATCGCCGCTGGCGGAAGTATCCAGAATGGCGCTGGCACCTTTCTTTTTGACCCGCGCCTTGTACGACGTCCCTTGGATCGGATACAGCAACGCCTCTTTCTCACGGTCGAGGACCAACGTTGCCTTGGTCCCCATGACAACCTCGCCGTATCCACCGTAGCCGTTGCCGTTAATCGAAGAGTACGTCACAACGATCTTTTTATCGTTGTCCTGCTCGTACGACGGAATTCCGGTTTCTGGTGGGTAGTCGTTGACGGTGTCTTTGTAGCCAACATCGAAACTGTAATCGTATCCCTGGCCCGGAAATTCGAAACTGCAGTAAACATGATCATCGGCGTCCCGATCGGGCGGGAAGATATGACGACCACCCACCGCGTGGACAGTCAGCGGATGGACTTTCTTGCCGACTTCTTTTGAGAGCGCGGCGATGAAAATACTGGCCGCATCCAGTTGATGGCTGCCCAATTCTGCCATCAAACCGCCGCCGGTCCGGTCCCACAATCTCCAGCGAACCATTTCTTCGATGGCGGAACGAGTTCGACCGTCTTGATAGACATCCTCGCGGTTGATGTAGCCATGCTTCACCGCGTCAACGGTTTTGTCCAGATCCCACTGTCGCCACTGTTCGATCTGTTGTGCCAAGCGTTTTCGATCGCTTGCCGAGGTCAGTGGATCGTCGTAGTCCTTGATGAACCCATTCAACTGATTCATGATTTTGTCGACCAGCTTGCCATCGGCCGACTGTTCGCCCCCCGGAATGGGAAGTGCCCAAGAGTCGCCGCCAGGCCGGTTGTTACGGTGCCACTGGGCGCGGATGTGGTGAATTTCTCCGAGCAGGCCCCAGCGGATCAAGTTGACCGCGTTGTCGTAAAGAATGCTGTAGTGCCGTTGGTGGCCGACCGACAGGAAGGAACCCGTTTCGTAAGCCGTCCGGGTCATCAATTTGCATTGCGCCACATTGTGCGCCATCAGTTTTTCGCACAACACGTGTTTCCCGTTTTGCATCGCGGCGATGGCGATCGGGGCGTGCAAAAACAGCGGCGTGGCAATGATCACTCCATCAATGTCGGGATCACGCACGGCGGCCTGCCAGTCCGCGTAGATCTTGACGTTGCGGCGCGCCTCCTCTTCGGATTGCCACCCATAAACACTCATGAGACCCGGCCGCACTTTAATCGTGTTGGCCGTTGACCAATCGCCATGGAAGGCCTTATGCACACTGGAAGGGCGAATGTCGCAAATCGACGTTACCTCGACGAAGTCCGGATTGATCGCCCCCATCAGGACGCTGCCCTCGTCGCCGGTTCCAATGACACACACGCGGATTCTGCGGTTAGGTCGACGGTAGCCAAAATACATCGCGCCGACACCCGCCGCTGTCGCACCCCCGGCGGCAATCGATTTGACGAGAAAGTCACGCCGGTGAATCTGGTCGTGAGCAGTAACCGCGGAATAATAGTTATCGCGACCGACTTCGCGTTCTTCGTCCGTTAAATTAATCATTTAAATCATTCCCTAGGTTGAATTGGCCTGAGGTGGTTCGTTAGGCTTGCGTCTCAATTTCAGTTTTACGTGGGCTGAAGAAATAGTCCAGACCGCCCATGCGTCCGGCGGAAGTTGCGAAAATGACCAGACAAGCGGCCAATTCGATCGCGTAAAAATAAGTCGGTTCGGTTCCCGGGATAAACGGCGGTTGCGTGGCAATCACCGAAGCCAGAAAAAGGGCTGCGGCACCTGAGGCTAACCGTGAAAACAGCCCGAGAATCAACAACACACCGACGATCGTATCAAACCAGGGGATCACCTGGTTGATGACCTTAACTTTACTTTGCTCCTGATCAAACGGCCGATGAATCTCGTATCGCGGCATTTCGGACTGGGCATCAACGGTCAGGGAATTAATCTGGTCTTCCAAAGAATCCCAGATTCCTACCACCTCGCTGGTCCAGGCCCTGAGTTTCTTCTGGCGATCTGAACGAATTGAATCTACCTGCTCGCGCAACGAATCGACGTACAGCGCGACTTCTTCTCGGCTTTCACCGTCCTTCCAGAACCCTTTCAGGCGGTCGGAAGTATTAAAATGGGAAATCAGATCGGTCCGGTTAAGCTGTAAGAAATCCAACAACTGCTGTTTATGGTCATTGAAGATCTGTTCGGCTCGGCGGGGCTGTTGTCGCAGCGCCAGAATGCTCTGTTCGTCGATGTCCCGCTGTGTTTCAAGTGCTTCCACATCGACATTCGAGTCGTTCGATTCTCGCGCCGCGGCAATCTGATCCGCCAGTTCCGCACGTCTCTCGGCAATCTGTTTTTCCAAATCCGGACTGCCAAATCCATAATAGCTGGACACTTCGTCCATGAATTCGTCCCAGATCAAAAAAGTAAATTCCGGGTCCAAATCGACATTGGGCGCGAATGCGGAATCGGTTGAACCCTCCAATTCGACCACGCACAGTCTGGTTTTACCGTCGGGATCATCCAGCATGCTCTTAAAATAAGGAGCCAATGGTCCTTTGGCAGCCGCCAGAAAATATTGCGCATCGAAGGTACCCGATTTCAGTTTGTTGGTACCTTCTTTGAAGAAGTGAAAGCCCACGGCGACTCGCAGTAGCAACAACGCAACAAACGTACCGACAAGCTGGGTTCGAGACAGTTGAAACAATGGATTTGTCCTTGGGAACAGTCATTTACCAATCCGCAGCATCGCTACCGGATTTTAATTCATACGTTTCATCGCCTGCTCATATTGGCGACGCTGGTTGATATCAAGTTGGCTGAGGATATCCTCCACCACCAGTTTCTGATCGTTGGCCTGATCCAGACGCCCGATCGCTTCGTAACAATCAATCAACTGCTGACGAACCGATAGTAGATTCGGTAGTTTGGCCGCGGCGACCTCCAAATCGGCAATCGCGTCTTCGTAGCGTTCCTGGTTCTTGAACAGTTCGCCGCGGGTCTGATAAAGCAATGCCTGATCAGGAAACAACTCGATCGCCAACGTGACGACATCCTGGATGTTGGGAAAATCCTCAGCGTAGTTGGAGGCCGCGACAGCGATTAGATTATTCACGATAAAATCCGCGTTCCGGAGTTGTTCCTGACCGATCCGCCAGTGTTGCTGACCCTCCAGCACATTGCCTCGACTGCTTTGCAACACACCCAACAACGCGTGGATGACCCCGGGATTGGGGCGCAGCGTCTCATCTCCAATGATCGATTCTCTCAGCCAGCTTTCGTTAAAATCCGGATTGCTTTTGGCTGCAACAAACTCGACCAGATCAGTGTAAACGCCTTGATTTCTCGGATGCAGTTCGACCGCTTTGCACAACAACGCCAGCCTCCGACCGTATTGTCCCCGGTTGGTCATGTCCGTGAATTTGTCCGCCTGTTCACAAAAAACCTCGGAGGCCAGATTGACGAACCGGTTACGAACTTCGGGCGACTGGGCCAGTTGATAGCCTGATTCAATGATCCGATTGGCTTCTTTATAATCCTCAAGGTATACAGCGCAACTGACCAGCGTATGCCAGATCTCGTAGACATCCGGATTGTTACGGGCGATGGGCTCGATGCGATTTAGTTCGGATCTCAATTCGCTGGCCGCTTCCCCACGTCGATCAACCGCGATCTGTAATTGCACCAACGACCGGATCGCCCGAATTTGATTCATGTCGACGATTTCTTCGTTTTTACCGATGATCTCTTTGACATGGCCAATTGCGATTTCCAGATTGCTAACGTACTCCGGTGAGCCCCGCTCGAATTCGTTGGCGACCGTCTCATAGTAGTTGGCCAGACTCATATGCGCCATCGCATTCTCGGAATTCCCCTCGATCGCCCGTTCCAGATGCCGGACCATCTTGGACTCGCGTTCCTGTTTTTCCAATGGCAGCCGTTGCGTCCTCAAGTAGTACTGAGCCAACCAGACATGCGCGTTGGAAAAACCGGCTCGATCCTCGTCCTCGGGCGCAAGCGACGTCATGATGTCCAGCGCACCCTCGATGTCGTCACACATTTCCCGGGCCAGCCCCAACTGGTATCTCTTTTCGGGATCCTGCGGTTTTAAACCCACCAGTTTTTCCGCGAAGATCCGCGCGTTGTCTGGCAAATCCGGCGACTCCTGCAGAAAATTGTAAAAATAAGCTTGGCTGGCCTGAACACTGAGACTGTCTTTGAAAAAGTTCGCCGTCCAAAGTGCGGCGAGGAAAGCCGAAACCACCAGCACCGCCGGCAAGCCCGCAACAAACGCCTTGAGCAATCGACTGGTTGCCCAGGATTGAACCATGAACACGGCGAACGCCAGCAGGAACTGGAACGGAAACGTCACCCATCCAACCAAATTGGCCAACAACGATTGCTCGGAGTTGATTGAATCGCGCCCCGACATTCTGTCATTGAAAAAACCTCCGACAGCGCGAAACGGTCGCGTCAGAAATTCTCCCAATGAAAAGGAATGGAAACTGTCGTCTCGACGTCGAAAGATCATATCGGAATCGGGGTTGGGTTAATTTCCGGACGGACGATTTGAACTCTGGTCACCATTTTGCTTGGCTGCTTCCGCCGCGTCGAGTCGCCGCAAGCGTTCCAGGTAGACTTCCGGTGAAAGACTGTTGCCTTGATAACACCGCACCAACGACTCGAGAATCTTGCGGTTGTTGGGTCGATCCTGCAACGCGATCTCGAAGGCGGCAACTGCCTCATCCATCCGATTGAGCTGCATCAAAGCCGTCCCGCGGGTATCGAAAAAGTTTGATCGGACCTTTAACGCAGTTTCGTTGTTGGGCAAAAACCGAATCGCTTCGTCGACCAATTTGAGTGCCCGTTCCGGGTTTCGGTTTCCGCAAACCAGATACACATAGGCCAGATTATTAAGAATCATCGAGTTATTCGGTGCCTTTTTTCGAGCCAGTTCAAAATACCGGATTGCGTCTTCGTATTGCGATTTGCTCAATGCGTCCGAGCCAAGTTCGTTAAGGACTGACGCCGGGGCATCCCGGTGTTTGCGCGGGTCGTAGAACGCCCGGGCTTCCTCGGCAAGCGGCTGGTCACTCAGGGCGATCCGGGTCAAGCCGCGCAATACATCTGCGTTGCCAGGATCGTAACCGTACGCCTTTTTCAACATCTCCAATTGCTGGGGCAAGAACGCATCCATCTCGCCGGATGAAACATTCATCGTCGAATCCGACTTGGGCTCCAACGAGCGAATCCAGTCGAGGTAAACCGCAGCCAACATCTTTTGAATGAAAACGCGTTTCAACTCGGCATATTCAACATCATCCAGCAGCCCAATCTCATCCTCCAATTTTTTTTGGGCCGTTTCAAAATCTTCCTTCTCAACGAGGCACCGCATCACGTGCTGCAACGCCCTCGACCATTCGTCAATGGAAAGTCCCGGATCGGCCAGTTGCAGCTCAAATTTGGCTTGGGCCTGGTCATAAATCGAAAGATTCTTTTCTTCGCGACCCAGACGGGTGTTAATTCGGGTGAGTGATTCATAAAGGAGAGGGTTCTGCTCAAATAACTCGCTGAAAACTTCGTAGGCCTGTTCAAACCGCTCCTCGACAAACAGCAGTTGCGCTTTGATCAGCTTGGCATACTGATTATCCTGGTCTCGGGTCAGGCAGTGCTCGGCATGTTTGCGGGCCAGACCCAGATAATACCTGGCCTCGCGTTGCGAGTTCGCCCGCACCTTCGTGTAGTAACCCGCCAACCACAAGTGGGCTTTGGCATACCCCGGCTCGTCTGCCGGCGCATTTTTGCATTAACGCCAGCCCTCGTTGCACACCCGTCGCATCCCCCTCCTCAACCGCAACCAGTGCCAATCGGTACTGATATTCCAATTCGTCGGGATTGAGACTGATCAGTTTTTCCAAAAAAATCCGTTCCGCGTTTTGCAGTTCCTCGAGCTCCTGCCGACGCTCGTCGTTTTCAGGTATCCCTGCCAGAGGATCACCGGCGTCCGATTGAGACTGTTTGGCCGCCTGCATTGTCCGCAACTCGATTTGCAGCCTTTTACGCAATTCGATTTTCTTTTCGGAAAACTCCCGTACGTCCTTTTCGTACTCATCCTTCAGGTATGGCTTCAGGCCATAATTCGCGTAGGCCAATGACGCGACCCCGACCAAGGCAATGATTAAAGCCGGCAATCCAAACAACAACGCCCGTCCCTTAGGCGATTCACCAACGGACTCAAAAAACTGCCGCGGAGAAGTCACCAAAACCAGCGGAAACATCAAGAGTCGTTTCAGATAGAAAACCAGTTGTCCCATGGTGTCAGCATTTCTCAGGGCCACGAATTTGTTGAAGTCTAAGCAGCCCGATCACGGTCGAGATAAATCACCCGCCTTGAATCGGAACTTACTGCCCACGCAAAATCGGTCTTCACCCAATCTGCGTCAAATCAAGCCGTCGAGCTGAGCTACCGATCGCGAGGATGATCTTGAACACGCCACGAAAACAATCGAGTAGGGGCTCCGGCTGATAGCTAATTTATTTTAGCCACTCAACCAATCCTGAACCACTGTTAGATTGCTCGGTAAGTCTGCCATTTACGAAAAAACGTCTGATAATTCTCATTTCTCTACCCTTTCCGGGCAGCCTCCGTAATCTGCCCTCGCCGCGGTTGAACGTTTGTCATCGAAAGCCGACGAACGTCCGATTGGCTGGCCTCGCTGCCATCACAAAACAGCCATCATGTCATGACAGCGTTCCCTAACGCAAAACCGACAAAACCGGCAACTCCGTCATATCTAGGAAAATCCGGAGAATCCGCAAAAGTCCCCAAAGCCGTTAGCCGAAAATGTGAGTGGGCAGGAATATTTTGCCGCAACAAGACTCTATTTGCGCTAACGACCCATGAATCTAAATCTAAAAATAAGCTTCGTTGCCTTGGTTCTTTCGGGTACCGCACTCTGTGGTAGCTCCGACGCAATGCAAGATGTTCTCGCTGGTAACCAATGGAACGAAGGCCTGGTACAGCCGGTCAAGCCGTTGGTTCATCCGGCCACGAATAACGTGCCCTACGATGGCTCGGCACTTGCATCGCAACAGAATCTACCACCGATTGTTACGGCAGCTGAAAGAACTCAGCCCCCCATCGTCGGCAACGCGGTGCCGCCGATTATAAAAACCGCGACGATGGTGAAGCCAGTGCCGCCCATTGTGGCAGCCGGGCCGACGAATGCGGCCGAGGCGGCCCCGGTCGTGACGACTGGAAAATCGCAAACGGCAATGCCAGATTCGATGCTGACACCCATCAAGGTGACTCAATCCACCCCGAATGTTACCAAGCCATCCGAGTTGAATTTGCCGCCAATCCGCACGTCCAGCCAGATGCAAGCGGCGAACACGCAGTCATCACGAAACCAGTGGGCTGCAAAACCATCCAGTGAATTGCAATCGCCGCTGTCGCAGGGACTGGCGGCCAACATGCCAAATCAGAATGCTGGCGGTCGGGCTTTGGAAAATCAACAAACCGGCGAGACTGGACGGGACAACCCTGCCAGCTTCGCCAATGAAGTTGCGATGGCCACGGCCTACTCGCCGTCCGACGATTCAATGGGAAGTCAATCGAACGTCGTCCACGCTACCATGGCACCCGTCGACGCAGGCGAGGACGACCAGGTTCAATTGGCAACCAAGTCACAGGTCATCGTTGGCAGTCCTCAGGGAACCAGCCCCTTGTCGAGAGGATTCTCTTCGGCAGGTGTCCCCCTGTATGCCTCGCCACAAACGAACAACGGAATCAAAACGCCGCCGGTCATCAACGGCACCCCCATCCGCCCGCGTCAATCGTCCGCTCCAATGATCAGCGCTGGCAGTCGAAATTATGCTCCCGGTGGCGGCATGACTCAGTCAGCTCCCATGTACGAGCAACCCATGATGCAATCTGGGTCTGCTTTTGGCTCAAACGTCGAGCCAATGCAATCGACCTATTTTGACGCTCCTCCGATGGAAGCTCCGGTGATGCAAACCGTTGACCCTATCTGCCCCAGCTGTGGTGGCACGGGCTGTCCAAGCTGCGGTGCCGGCCCCGTCAGCGGTTGCGTCTCTTGCGGGCCCAACGGCTGTTACGACCCCAACATGGTGACGGACAAATACGGGATTTGTGGCTCGGTTACCAGTGCTCGCGATTACCTGATTGTCGATGCTCTCTACATTACCCGCACCGACGGAAATATCGCGCTCTCAAACTTTACTGCCTTGACAAATTTCGACGAAGACCTGGGTTGGCGGATCACGTTCGGTCGCAAACGCGATGCAACCCAAGGACGAGAGCTTTCGTACCTGGGAACATCGGCCATCTCCCAACAGGAATCCACCGTCGACGCAGCGGGCCGATTGAACGCGTTGTTTTCGGTCAGTCCGTTTTTTAACGGAGCCGAAGCCACACCGTTCTTCAATGCCGTCCAACAGGACCAGCGCAAGGAAACCCAACTTCACACGATCGAATTCAATCGAGTGCGATGGGGCTGGGACGTGATCAAGAATTATCTCGGGCTGCGATTCTTTTACGTCGACGATCAGTACTCCATGTTCAGCGTCAACAACATCGGCGAGCAGGGCACACTGGGACTGGAAACCCAAAACTACATGATCGGCCCTCAGATCGGACAGGAGTTGTTTTACGACGTCGGTTACCGGATTTCCCTGTCCGGATTCTTCAAAATCGGTGTTTACGCCAATTACAGCGAAGCCGATGCAGTGGCCTCGAAGGAAGGCATCCGTTTCATCGACGGCTTTGACAGTAACACCACCATTTCCGGTTCGATGGAAGGTGCCTTTATCGTGCACTACCAACTGTCGCGACGGGCTCGCCTGCGACTTGGTTACAACGCTTTGTGGCTGGGCGAAATGACCACGGTCTCGGACAACATTCCATCCCAACTCTCCCCCTTCACCGGGGCGGGGACGAGCGATTCAGACGACATGTTCTGGAGTGCCGCGTTTCTTGGATTCGAAGTTTACCGTTAATCCTATCCAAAACTTCAGCAAACCATTGCCCGGATTGACTTTACCGTCAATCCGGGTTTTTCTGTTGGGTGATCGGTTACCAGCTTTCAGAACCCCAGCCAGAGCATCCACCAATATGCCAGACTCCAATCCACTGCAGGTGAGGTCGTTTGATCACATTACCTTGATCGTTGCAGATCTTGAACGGACTCGCCATTTCTATGTGAATCTATTGGGAATGACCGAGTGCGACCGGCCCGCGTTTGATTTTCCGGGGGCTTGGTTTTCCGCCGGCAGCGTGCAAATTCATGCCACCGTGGCCAGTGAGCTGGCCGGACTGGCCGGTTGGGGAGACCGTCAGGTAAAAAGCCTTTCGCGCGGCCACCATTTCGCCTTCGCGGTTGACGATCTTGATTCGGCGCTGGCCCACGTTCAGAAGTTGGGAATCGAAATCGCCGCTGGCCCCAAGCGACGGCCCGACGGAGCCAAACAGCTTTACATCTTCGATCCAGACCATCACGTCGTGGAACTGTTCTCCAACTGAACTTCGCCGAGGCGACCCCAGTCGTGGGCGCCGCGGGAAGTCCCCCACGATCGTCTGCCGTCCGAAACAATCCCTGATTTCGACCCATCCAGGATTCGGCTAATATACGGTTTATGACTCAACCAACCGAACCAATCCACGAATCCGACGAACCCGACGGCCGTGGCGATGCGCCCGTTGTCGCCCACCACCCCACGCTGGATTCCCTGGCCGCCGACCACGCGTTGAACCGGGTCATTAAACGCTTCGGAGGTCGACACCTGATTTTTCGGACGCAATTGGGCAAGTGGAGCGTGCTCCCCCGCCCCTACGCTTTGGTCTCGAATTTCCGCGGCCCGATCTGGTTTTTTTATGGCATCGGACAGGTCTGGATCACCCACAAAGCGTATCGTGAATACGACGGCTGGCTGGCTCGATTACCCAGAATTTGGCGGCCGAAACTTGCCTCCCTGCTCGACGCGCTGGAATCCGAACTGACGGAGTTCACACACTATTGCAATGAACAGGGAATCGAAGGGACGCTGGTGATCGAACCCAATACGATCGAATTCCACTGGACATTCGGTTATCCACTGGAGAAAGAAAAACTAAAACAGGAAAATGCTTCGTTGCTTGAATCGCAGTTCAACTCGCTGGCCGAAGCTTTCCTCACCGCCAAGAACCAGTTGTCGATTTAAAGCCCCGGAAGCAACCGGCCCGAATTCCTTGACAACTCGGTCTGCACTTCCTCTCCTCAAGCCCCCAAATATTGGGCGTATAGTTTGCGCGCTAAGGTAATGTCGTCGGTACCTGAAACGATGGCGCGACCGTCGGGAAAAGCCGTGATCGAAAAACGATCGACAGTAAATTTGATCAGAAATTTGTTTCGTTCAACCCGACCCAGTGGCGCCAATCGCGATTCCAGCTGATCCAGTGAAATGGATTCACGCCCCGCAAAACTTAACTGTACGGCATTCCGCCCACACAACACCGCGGACTGACTGCCTCGCTGGCCGTTGAGCCATTGAAACTGTTGCTGGCGACACGTTGGACAATCGACGCGATCCCGAAGAGTCGAGACGTCCATCTGCCGAAACGTATTGTCCCACAGTCCGACAATGGACAGCTTGCGGCTGACGGCATCCCGATTCCCCGACAGGATCTTGATTGCCTCGTTGGCCTGGATCGACGCGATCACATTGATGATCGGCGACAGAATGCCAAATGCGTCGCAGGTCGGTGTCGTCCCGGGCGGCGGCGGTCCGTCCAGCATCAGACAATTCAGGCACGCAGTCTCGGATGGGAGGATCGTCATCGTCTGGCCATCGGCTCCCAGGCAGCCCCCGTAAATCCACGGAATGGAGTGCTTGACCGAAACGTCGTTCAGCAAAAACCGAACCTCGAAATTGTCAGTTCCGTCCAGGATGATGTCGACATCGTCGAGGAATGATTCGACATTGGTCGGTTCTACGTCGGCGACGATCGGTTCGATGGCGATGGCCGAGTTGATCCGTTCAAGTTTTTCGGCTGCCGCAATCGCTTTGGGAAGATGATTGGCCACATCGAGTTCGTCGAACAGAACCTGCCGCTGCAAATTGCTGATTTCCAGAAAATCGCGATCCACAATTCTCAATCGACCGATGCCCGAACGCGCCAGCGTATTACACAACACCGATCCCAAAGCGCCACAACCAACGACCAACGCGGTTGAATTCGCCAGCCGGGTTTGACCGTCGACCCCGATCGGCGGGAATCGAATTTGTCGCGAATACCGCTGCAACGGCTCGGGAATCTCATTCGGCAGGTCGGAGTTGATTGACATAAATGGAATTCGCTCTCCAGACCAACGTGTGGTCAACAATAGATCTTGTCGCGTCGGCGGCCAGCTGGCCGCCACCCCCAACGTCCCGGTTGGCCATCCGATCGAGGCCCTGATGGTTCAGCCGACCTCCATCGGTTCGCGCTTTCCCGAATCTTTACAGGTTTGACTTTGCCAGCGCCTCGGCCAGATACGCTCCGGTTACCGAACGAGCGGACTGACTGACCGTCTCGGGGGTCCCGCTGGCAACGACTTCCCCACCTTCAGCCGCCGCACCGGGACCAAGATCAATGATCCAGTCCGCGTTTTTTATCAACTGCAGGTTATGTTCCACCATGATAAACGAATGGCCCACCGAAAGCAGGGCATCAAAACAATCCAGCAACCGCACGACGTCAGCCATGTGCAGACCGGTCGTTGGTTCTTCGAGGATGAACAGGACCCGCTTTGATTTCGCAGCGTTCAGGTAAACGGCCAGTTTCAATCGCTGGGCCTCTCCTGAAGACAGGCTGGTCGCCGATTGGCCCAGGCAAATATAGTCAAGGCCAACATCAATCAGTGCTTTCAGCTTCGACTGGACTTTGGGCTGACCACGAAAAAAGGAAAACGCCTGACGAACCGTCAGATTCAACACATCGGAAATGGATTTACCTCGATAACGAACTGCCAGCGTTTCCTCGCGAAAACGGGTACCATTGCACTGGTCGCACTTAATATAAACATCCGCCAGAAATTGCATATCGATCGTCAGCTGGCCGTCGCCATTGCATTTATCGCATCGTCCTCCAGCCACGTTGAAGCTGAACTGACTGGCTTTCATGTTGTGGGTTTTCGCATCGCTCGTTTCTGCAAACACTTTGCGAATATCATCAAATGCCTTCACATAAGTCACCGGATTACTTCGGGCAGAACGCCCGATCGGCGAATGATCGACAAGGATCACTTCGTCAATATTGCTGTCACCGAACAGCTCATCGTATGGCAGCGCGGCCACCTCGGACTTCTGCTGCCGCCGACAAGCGCACCATACAGGGTGTGACGCACCAGCGAACTCTTGCCGGCTCCACTGACTCCGGAGACGACACATAAACAGCCAAGTGGAAATTCGACGCTGATGTTTTTCAAATTATGTCCGCGGGCCCCAGTCAGTTTCAACGAACCACGGCCGGGCCGGCGATTTTCGGCATTACTGGAAACACCGCGCCTGCCTGCGAGGTAGTCGCCGGTTGGGCTGCCGACGGTGGCCTCCAATTCGGCTGCCGAACCATCAAACACAATTTCCCCCCCACTGACGCCGGCCCCGGGGCCAATTTCGACGATCCGCGCAGCTGCACGGATCATGGAATCGTTGTGGTCGACGACGACGACGGTATTGCCCCGCAAGCTTAAACTTCCAATCGCCTCGGTCAGCCTGCCTACGTCAGCTGGGTGCAGACCGATCGAAGGCTCATCCAGCACATATAACAGATGGACCAGCGTCGAACTCAGACACGTAGTCAGAGCGACACGTTGAGCCTCGCCGTTGCTGATCGTACGCACGGGGCGGTCGAGCGCCAGGTAGCCCAATCCAACCTGATCCAGGTACTTCAGTCTTGATTCGATCTGGCTCACCAAACGATCAACCACCTGGTGTTGCGCGGTCGACCACTCAAGTGTCTGGAAAAAATCCAACGCTTTTCGCGCATCCAGTTGACAAATCTCCGCGATATTCATCGTCGCAATTCGAAACGCCAAAGCATCCGGATTCAGCCGCTGGGCGTGGCACTGCTCGCACGGAACCTGGTAATCGTCGTCCTCGAAACCGACTCCGCGGCAGGCGGGGCAAGCCCCAATGGGTTTGTTGAAGCTGAATATTCTGGGTTCGGGCTGCGGGAACAATCGTCCACACGTCGCACAAATCAACTTGCTGGAGAAAGCACGGATGCAAAAACGGCGTCCATCGACGTCGATGCTGGCTGAGCCGGGAATGGGCTCGGTTCCGTCATCGGCCGAGAGGATCTCGCAACTTCCCGCTCCGAATTGAAACGCGGTTTCCAACGATTCACGGACACGAGACGGCTCCGCGGTCCCCGACGCGAGCCGGTCAACGACAATTCGAACGGCACCGGACCTGTCCGCCTCCCGGGAATCCGCCGGCGATTTCTCGGCGTTGTCCAGGCCGACCGTTGTTTCGCCGACGATCGCCCTCAAAAATCCATTCTTACGGCTTTCACGTAACGCTTCATCAATCGCGCGAATCGGCGAGATCGGGACGAAACACGATCATGTATTTCTGCCCCGACGGTTGCGACGCCAACCAGTCTGCGACGGACTGGGCATCGTGTCGCTGGACATCGGATTGGCAAACGGGACAGACGATCTGCCCGACTTGGGCAAACAGCAATCGCAAGTGTTCAACAATTTCGGTGGCATTGCCCACCGTTGTCACGCGATCCGGTTTTCCGCGGCTGGCACGAACGGCGATGGCCGGCGGAATTTGGTCGATCCGATCCGCGTCCGGCCTGTCCAATTGCGTTATAAACTGCCGAACTCCCGGGGACAGACAATCAATATAACGACGCTGACCTTCGGCATACAAAGTGTCGAACGCCAAACTGGATTTGCCGCTGCCACTGAGCCCGCAAAACGCGATCCATTGACCGTGGGGAATCTCCAGGTCAATTCCTTTAAGATTGTTGACTCGGACGTTGCGAACACGGATTTCCCGCGCCGACGGCCGGTCGCTCAACAAGTCGACCTCGCCGCCCGGATGTCCGTCGCGTTCCCGATTGTGTGGTTCGGTCGTCATCGAGTCTTCAAAACATGATTCACTTTACTTCCCAAACATAGAACGCAAGCGGAAGATTGAGTAGAGGCCTGACCGCAACGGCGGTGCCATGACTTTCGTTCGCTGATTGAGCCGGACAGCAGGTCCGCTTGCAGCGATCGTGGTCCGTGTTCTGCCACCAGCCTGGAACATGGTTAGCAAAACACTGACAAGAGACTAAACTGGAAACATGCAGGCAGTGGCCAGGCGGATTGAAAATTCAAACCGGTACGACTCTCGGCAACTGGCTGAAGCCACGAAAATCTGTTGATGACCAGTGATTGGCACAAACTGCTGTCCCATGGATCCCGACGTCACACGTCCGATCGTCCCCGAAAAAGTCGTTTACCGCTGCGCCTGTGGTCAAGAACTTGAATTGAACCGTTCGGAAGGAGGGCGGTGCGACCAGTGTGATAAAGTCATCAGCCCAAAACTTCTGGGGCATGAGTTGTCGTTGACCATGACGATTAGCGAAGCCACGAAGAATCTTCCAGCAACGCCGGGACAAAACGATCTGGACGTCACGGTCGAACATCGAAGCCAGCGAGCCCCGGGGGTCGATCAAGATCCCAATGTCCTGGTAGGCGAAGTCTTCGGACACTTCGAAATTGTCGGTGCCATCGGCCATGGCGGCATGGGGCAAGTCTACCGCGCGCTCGACACATCGCTGCAGCGGTATGTTGCGGTCAAGCTACTAAAAAGCGGGATTGGGGCCGGCGGATCGACAAGGAAGCTGACCCGCAGTTCGGATGATGAAATCGACAAATTAATGCGCGAGGCTATCTCACAGGCACGCGTTACTCACCCCAATATCGTCACGATTTACTATGTTGGCAAACAGGACGGTGATCCGTTCCTGGCAATGGAACTGATCAATGGCCAAACACTCAGCGACCGAATCGAACAGGGCCCCCTCGCATTTGACGAAATCTCCAAGATTTCGCTGCAGATCGCCGAAGCATTAGAATTTTCCTATGAGCTGGACATTATCCACGGTGACATCAAACCGTCCAACGTGCTGATGCAACCGAACGGACTGGTCAAACTATCCGATTTTGGCATGGCTCGCCGGGCATCGCTCAATCAGCAAGAAGCTGTTGGAGGCACACCCAATTACATCGCCCCAGAGTTGCTGCGCGGCGAAATCCCGTCCGTCCAATCGGATATTTATGCCCTCGGGGTGACACTTTACGAAATGTCGTTTGGTGCGCTTCCGGTCAAACTCGCCGGCACCACGATCGATCAATGGATCGATGTGCATAACGCCAGTTCGCTTTCATTTCCGACGCCCTGGCCGGACCATATCCCCGAAGACTGGCGAGGGATCCTGCATGGCATGCTGGCCAAGAACCCACAAGATCGCTATTCCAGCTACGCGGAACTGATCGAAGATCTCAAGAAGCTTTCACCGGGATCCCTTGTTTCCGCCCGAGTGTTTCCCAGGTTGATCGCCGCAGCTGTTGACCTGATCAGCGTCATCACATTTGCGATCCTGCTGAACGTGCTGTTCGAGTTTACCTCGCTCAAATCCATCCTGTCGCAACACCCGTTTTTGTCATTCCTGGTCAATGCGCTCGATTTCCTGCCAATTGTGGTCTTTACCCTGGTCGTTTACTTTTGGCGCCATTCGATCGGGCGAAACATGGTCCATATCCGAGTCGTAAATCGGTATGGGCTGACGCCATCGTCGAATCAGATGACGTTGCGAAGCCTGTTTCGGATGCAGTTCGCCTGGGTCGGCATCGCGATGACGATGATTGACGCGAATCAAGGGTGGTTTGCGCTGCCGGCGCGAACGCTGTTTTTTGTCTCCCTGGGCTTTCTGATTTTGGACCTGGTTGTGATGGCCGTTTACAACCAGCGCCGATCATTGCACGACCTGATGTTCGGGACACGGGTCGTTTTGGATACGCGGACCGATGGTGGAAGCTCGCGAGTCTAACCAGATGACAGCATTTCAACGCTGGCATCAAAATCCTGCCAATCCGGAAAATTCCGGATAACCGGCATATTTTTCTAATCCTGCCCAACCGTCAAAGTCGATGTTCTCAATGACGTACTCGTCGTTTAGACATTCAGGGTAGAAATCCATGCTGAGCTCTCCGACTCAATCCACTCTCAGTTGTGCTGATCGCAATCGTAACGATCGGTTTGAACGCGGCCAACGGACAACAATTGCCGTCTCAACGCTATCAGCCGGTCCCGAATCAACGCCAACGACCGGGGCTCCACCTTCGGTGCATGTTCCACCGCAAGCCGTACGACAGCTGAATGGCCAACTGCCGTTGGAATCGCAATCTGGCAGTGATCGAAGCGGCAGTCCAACGAGCTACACCTTCAGCGATTCACCTCGCGTCGATGTTCCGCTGGAACGCAACACGATCATGCAAACCAGCTACCAAGTGGACGCGAAGGCCCAGCCGGATGTTCCTGCGATCCTCTCCCAGCCTTCGGCGACGGCGAATCCGGCGGCTCCCCAGTCGACAGCATTCCCGACCGCACCGCAGATCTCTGCCGAGGCGATTCCGATGGTCAATGAAAAAACAGGTCCGGAAAAATTTGCCACGCGCATGGACCAGATTCGTGGCGACTCACCCCGAATCGCGCCGCAGGATTTCGTCAACGGGCCAAGCATTCGCGAAGAAATGGCTGATCTGAAGAGACAGGTCCAGCAGCGTCGGGCAGCGGTCCAAGCGGGGGAAGCTAGTCCTCCCAATGAAGCGATCACGATTCCAACTGGATTTGCGGGTGCGGCTGCAACGCCGGTCGCGCACACCACCGAAATCCCGACCCCCAATTCATCCAACCCCCAAGCTTTTGGAACCTCCGGATTTGAGGGGCTTCGGCCACAGACAAACACGGAAACCGCGACGACGCAGCAAGCAGATGTCTCGGCTCGCGATTTTATCTCCCAGTTGCAGGCCAAAGAAACAGCCGCCCCTTCATCCGATCAAATCACGGCCCCAGGATTAGCGACGCAAGCTTCCCACTCCCCGGCCACGATGCGAGTCGCACAATTGAACAACCTTGTTCGCGACGAACAAGTTCGTCCTGTTTCCGCTGAGACCGTGTCCGATCCCGAAGCTGCGGTCAATTTACCAATGCCAGCGATCTCGGTCGAAACTTTTGGACCTCGTACGGTCGGCATCAATAAACCGGCAACCTACAAAATCGTGGTCAAGAACAACGGCGCGATCACAGCTGACCGCCTGCTGGTCGGTGTCAACGTCCCTGAATGGGTCGATATCGAAAACGTCAACATGACGACCGGCGGCAAAGAACTGACCGATGGACGCGACCAGGCAAGACTGGTTTGGAACGTGGATCAGGTTTCCGGCAATAACGTCGCAGACCATGACCATTACCGCCGTTCCTCGAAAAGCAGAAATGTTCGATTTTGGCGTCGAATGGACGCTGGTTCCCAGATCCGGTACGGCTGCCATCAAGGTGACTCAGCCTAAACTGGAAATGACCATCCAGGGTCCGGGCGATGTCCTCTACGGTGAGGTGGCCGTCTACCATGTCACCGTGCGAAACCCGGGTACCGGCACCGCAGAAAATGTGACCGTCATGCTGCCCGAGGCACTCGGTGGCCAGCGGGCAACGATCGGGGATATCGAACCGGGACAGGACCGAAATTTTGAAGTCGAATTACTGGCGCGAACCGCAGGAGATTTGAACCTGATCGCGACCGCAGTCGCCGAAGGTAATCTGGAAGTTTCCGCCGATCGCAAATTGACGGTACGACGAGCCAACCTGTCAATCGGAATCGAAGGCCCCGGCTTGAAATATTCCGGTAGCGTTGGCCAATACCTTGTCACCATCAACAACTCGGGCGATGCCATCGCTCATGACGTCGTCGCGGCACTGGCACTCCCGACCGGGGTCAAATTCCTCGGGGGAATTGAGTCGGCAACGCTGATCGAAGGCGGCGTGCGTTGGCAAGTCGGTGCACTCGATCCGGGTCAAACCCGTGAATACAAAGTCAACTGCCAACTCGACACCTCCGGTGATCTGCAACTGCAAGTCGGTGCCCAAAGCAAAGGCGACTTGCAATCGGCCGACGCCTGCCTGACGAAAGTCGAAACCGTTGCCGACTTGGTACTGACCGTTCAGGACCCCAAAGGGCCGCTGCCAACCGGTCAGGATACCAACTACGAAATCCGGATTCGCAACCGGGGCAGCCGGGCAGCCAAAGGTGTCAGCCTGGTCATGCAATTCTCGGAAGGAATCGAGCCACGCCAAGCTACCGGACGTGAGTATCGCATTGTACCCGGACAAGTACTGTTCGATTCCATCGAGCAAATCGAACCGGGTCAGGAACTGTTATTCAAAGTCAATGCCGAAGCCCTGAAAAGCGGAACTCACATCTTCCGCGCTCAATTGACTTGCGAAGAAGCAGACTCTCGCGAGATCGCGGAAGGAACCACGCGGTTCTTTGGCGAAGACATCGTCTCACCAACACAAAACACTGCGAATTCCGACAGCGGTTTTGGCCAGGACTCGGGGAACGAATTTAAGCGATAAAAATCCAGGTCTCAGACAACCTGAAAAACCGCGTTCCACCGGGGGCGCGGTTTTTTTTATCGATCGCGAATCCTGGCCCGCTTGCCAATTCCCACTGCAGACCGACAGCTAACACCCTTAGAAACCACCTAGGGCGTCCAGCCCACCTCTAAGCCGACTCACCAAGGACAGGCCCACCGGAACGGCAAACGAGGGTTGTTGAATTGCTATCGCTTCTTCATAATGCCGCACTAAATTCCCTAAGGTTTTAAGCCGGTTCGTAATTACTTACCAATACACCCTGGGGTAGGAAAATGATTTTCCTTTAGCAGATTTCCAAATCCACGGGTCATTATGAAAATTGGGTTTTGTGTTTCGGCGTTCTTCATGGGTTGCTTCATGACGGTATTCATGAAGAACTCCTCTCCATCGCAACCGGTCGAGCGAACGATTTCCGAATTGACTGTCTTGGCAGAAGACGTTGCCGCGCCTCCAGAGTTCAAAATGGACGTTGTCAAACAAGCCTATGGATCACTCAGCTCTGGCGAATCCATCCACCAGTTCATTTGCACCAACGTCAATGGTTATTCGCTGGAGATGATTGATTTTGGCGGCACGATTACGGCGTTCCGCGCTCCCGACCGGGATGGCAAGATTGAAAACGTGGTCTTGGGTTGCAACGAAATTGCTGGCTATGAGCTTTGCAATGCCTACTTCGGTTCCACGGTTGGCCGCTACGCAAATCGAATTTCCAAAGCCAGGTTTTCTATCGAAGGTCGCGAGTTCCAGTTGTACGCGAACGACGGACCGAATCATCTGCACGGCGGTAAAATCGGTTTTGACAAACGAATCTGGCAGGCGGAAGAGATCCGACGCGAAACCGACGGCGTGCTGGACGAAGTCGGCATCCGATTTTCGTTGCTCAGCACCGACGGTGAGGAGGGCTATCCAGGCAATCTCAACGTTGCCGTCGAGTACACATTGAACAACGATAACGAACTCAAAATTGATTACTTCGCCGAATGCGATCAGCGAACGCACGTGAATCTGACAAATCATTGCTACTGGAATCTTGCCGGGGCTGGCGCTGCCAACGTGCTGAATCACCAACTGCAATTGAACGCCGACGAATACATAACGGTCGACGGCCAGTCCATTCCGACAGGGATTGAGTCGGTCGACGGAACACCGTTTGATTTTCGCGTTAGCACCCCGATTGGCCAGCGAATGGACCAGGTCGTCGCCAAGCCACAGGGATACGACCACTGTTTTGTATTGCGAAAAACCGAGGGTGGGCTGGAACCCGCCGGCGTCCTGGTCGATCCCAAATCGGGCCGACAACTGGAACTGTTCACGACGCAGCGTGGCGTCCAGGTCTATACGGGCAATTACCTTAATGGCCAACCTTCGAGTGGCGGTTTCGATCAGCATCAGGCGGTCTGCCTGGAGACGCAGGCGTTTCCTGACTCGCCCAACGTCGCCGAATTTCCGACCACGCTGCTCCAGCCGGGATGTCGTTATCGGCAGACAACGGTCCATCGTTTTTCTGTCCAATAGCAGCAATTCAGAGGGAGCTTCCCTGGCTTGATCGCAGTCGGCGAAGACGATAGAGCAAAACTCCCGTGGCCAACGGGCTGCAAAGCAGTGCCAACAGCAACAGGGTTTTGGCTCCCGCCACAAAATTCTCTAGAACAAAATTGGCGGCCGAAATGGCAGTAAACAGCCAGATCAAGATCGCTCCATCCACCATCAGCCACTTGATTCGGGCACTTAACATTCCCAACTCCCGATGACGAATCGAGCGAGCCAGGATCTGGAAAAAGTTTGCCCCATTGAACCAGACGGCAACGGGGATTCCGACCAGGCTGAGACAACAAAACAGCGTGGCCATCACAACGCCTGGTGGTTCCTGGGCAAGAAACGCCAGCCCCACCGCCACCAGCAGAATCAGCAGAAAAAGGTGTCTGGATCGAAACTTCATCGCCCGGAAATCCAACAGACTATCTCCTCAAGGCCCAACTCAATGCCGATCAAGAGGGCCGACGATGGTCGCCGTTGACTCGACCCGATCGGAGTGGTCATGAAACAGCGATTGGGCCGCTCGCTGGCCGAACAGCCCAACGGATGGAATCCAGGACGACCAAAATGCGGCCCAAGGCTCGCCCCAATCAGGCTATACTGATTCGTTCCCCACGCACACCCATGCCAACCCCGATTTTTCAATGCATCCATTTGACAAGCGGCGACGTCGCCTGCGAAAAAAACTTGGCCTGGGTCGGCAGGATGCCTTCCTCGTCACCAACATTGTCAATGTCCATTACCTGACCGGCTTCAGCGGAAGTTCGGCTTGGCTGCTAACTGGCAGCAAGCAGGATTTCCTGATCAGCGACACCCGTTACCAGGAGCAACTTGCCGACGAATGCCCGGAGTTGGAGTTGGTGATTCGAGACGCCAAATCGACATCGCTGGAAATGCTGCGGTCGACCATCGAATCAGCTGGCTTCCATCGACTCCGCTTTGAGTCCGAGTCATTGACTCATTCCCAATTCGACCAAATCCAATCCGGGCTGCCGCAGGTTGAACTGATTCCGAGTTCCCAACTGGTGGAGGAGTTGCGTAGCATCAAAGACCGTTCCGAGATTGAGCTGATTCGCAAATCGGTCAAGATTAACCAACGGGCCTTCGAGGCGATCCGAGCTCAGCTGACCGCCTCGCAGACCGAACTCCAGATCGCTCACAATCTCGAGCACCAAATGCGGGCGTTTGGAGCAACCCGTTGTTCTTTTGACCCGATTGTTGCCGTCGGCCCTCGCTCCGCGCTGCCACACGCTTTTCCGACTTCTGCGTCCGTTGGCGACCATCCTTTGTTGCTAATTGACTGGGGAGCGGAGTACCAACACTATGCCAGCGACTTGACGCGTGTTTTGGTGACGGCTAAAATCCCGCCGAAATTGCGGAAAATCTACGAAGTGGTGTTGGCAGCTCAAGAGACGGCGATCAAACTGATTCGTCCGGGCGTGTCGCTGAAAAAAGTTGACGCGGCCGCACGCGGGGTGATTGAATCGGCCGGCTACCAGAAGTATTTCGGGCATGGCCTCGGACACAGCTTTGGTCTGGAGATTCACGAATCTCCCTTCCTGTCTCCCATTGCGTCAGGGACACTGGAAGCCGGGATGGTCGTGACGGTCGAACCGGGCATTTACCTGCCAGGCTGGGGTGGTATTCGGATTGAAGATGATATTCTCGTGACGCAGAATGGTTACGAGGTCCTCAGTGACCTGCCCAAACAACTCGATGACTGCATCGTCGATTTGTCCTGACGATGTTTTACAACCAATTTCGAACGACTCGGCTGACAGGCCGTGGAGAAATAATGCCGAAAGAAAAAGAAGAAAGCTCTGTTTTTGACGTCGCGAAAATTCGTGAATTTATCGAATTGATGCAGGAGCACGAACTCAGCGATATCGATTTGAAAGAAGGCGATCATCGAATCCGCTTGCGACGCGGCGGCGCCAATGTTCCCGTCGTCAGCTACGCATCACCGTCACCGCCCGCGCCGTCAGCACCGCGCCAGCCGCCGCGGCCGAGCCCGCACCGGCCGCCGTTGCGGACAATTCCGTGTACATCGAGAGTCCAACGATTGGAACGTTTTATTCGCGTCCCAAACCCGACGCCGAAGACTTCGTCAAAGTCGGCGACGTGGTTTCGCCGGACACCATCGTTTGCCTGGTCGAAGCGATGAAAATGTTCAACGAGATTCCTGCAGGTGTTTCCGGAAAAATCGTGGCCTGCATGGTTAAGAACGAAGAACCTGTCGACAACAATAAACCTCTGTTCAAAGTCCAGCCTCTGTAGCCGACAGAACCATGGAACCCGGTTCGCCGATTTGCTACGGATTGCTTCGCTGGGGTCAGCGGTCGCGATCAGCAGCATTCCGCGATCGCGGGGAACTGGCCTGCTGTAACCTGGCCTGCTGTAATCTGGCCTGCTGTATCTAGTTCGTGTTGGAATCGGATGGGACAACCGGAAAAAAATGTATAACCGCATACTGATCGCCAATCGCGGCGAAATCGCACTACGAATTATTCGCGCCTGCAAAGAGCTGGGAATTGAAACCGTCGCCGTTTTCAGCGAAGGCGATCGTGGCGCCGCCTATCTGGAATTGGCCGACGAAGCCTACTGTGTCGGTGGTGTACGCTCCAACGAGAGCTACCTGCGAATCGATCAAATCATCAGCGCCGCAGAGGTCGGCAACGCCGAAGCAATCCATCCGGGATACGGCTTCATGGCCGAAAATGCCCACTTCAACGAGGTCTGTCGCGATTCCAACATTGACTTCATTGGCCCGACTCCGCGGGCGATGCTGATGCTGGGTGACAAAAACCAGGCCCGTGACCTGGCGCGTAAAGCCGAAGTGCCAGTGGTGCCTGGCAGTCCCGGGTTGATCGAAGACGAGAATGAAGCCATCAAGATCGCCGCCGAAATTGGCTACCCTGTGCTCGTCAAAGCCACCGCTGGCGGAGGCGGGAAAGGCATGCGAATTGCCACCGACGAATCCGATCTGAAAACCGCGCTCCAGCAAGCCGCCCAGGAAGCGCAGGCCGCGTTCGGAAATGCCGGCGTCTATCTCGAGAAGTTCGTCGAACTGCCACGTCACGTGGAAGTTCAAATCATCGCGGATATGCACGGCAAAGTCATTCATCTGTGGGAACGAGATTGTTCGACCCAGCGGCGGCATCAAAAACTGATCGAGGAAAGCCCCGGACCAACACTCCCGGCGAATGTTCGTAAATCGATCTGCGACGCAGCCGTGCGAATGATCCAGCACGCAGATTACTACAATGCCGCAACCGTCGAATTCATCGTCGACAAGGACAACAACTTCTACTTTATCGAAGTCAATGCGCGGATTCAGGTCGAACATCCGGTCACCGAAATGGTCACCGGGATTGACCTGATTCAACAACAGATTCGCGTCGCCGCTGGCGAAAAACTGGCTTTTTCGCAGGATGAGATTCCCTGCAACGGCGTGGCCATCGAATGCCGGATCAATGCCGAAGATCCCAAAAAGAACTTCCAGCCCAGCCCCGGAAGAATTGAATCCCTTTTCCCTCCCGGGGGACCCGGCGTGCGGTTCGATTCCCACGTCCATGCTGGCTACGTTGTCCCCCCCTATTACGATTCGATGGTCGGCAAGCTGATTGTGCATCAGCCGACCCGGGAGCAGGCCATCCGATTGATGATCCGGTGCCTGGAAGAAATCCGTATCAAGGGCATCAAAACGACGTGTGACTTTCAGGTCGCCGTGCTCAGTCATCCGGATTTCGCCGATGGCAAAGTCGATACGAAATGGGTCGAACGACATCTCGATTCGCTGCAAGCCTGACCGGTTGCTTTTTTTGCTTGCCCTCTAACTCGGTTGTGAATCGTTCACGCCAACGCGTTTTTGATCCCCGCAAACGCGGGTTAATGGCAGACCCCAAACAGGCATTCGGGGATTGCCGTTTCGCGGTATCGCAGACCCGGCAAATCAATAGAATTGGGAACCGTTAACGAGCAATACAAAACCTCAATTCGAAGGAATGTCTGTGGCCAATACTCTATCGCCTCCCGTGCGCCCCGATCATCCGTTCAAGCGCGTCGCTATCCTGTTTGCCGGTGGTCCGGCTCCCTCGGCCAACGCCGTCATCTCCGCCGCAGCGGCATCCTTTCTTCGCGCCGGCGTCGAAGTGATCGGCATCAAGTATGGCTACTCCTCGCTGGCCAGTTTTGATCCATCCAAACCACTTGTCGAAGGCGAAGACTACATCCAGTTGACGCACCGGGTACTCGGCCGAACGCGGAATGCCCAGGGGATCATGATCGGTACGTCCCGGACCAACCCCGGAAAACATATTGGCTCGCCAGCGGATCTGAATGACCCCAAAAAATCCGCCCCGATGGCCCGCGTCTACGACGGCCTGCGCTCGATCGAAATCGATGCATTGATTTCGATCGGCGGCGATGACACGTTGAAAACCGCCAACAAATTCAAAATGTTCCAACAACGCAAGGATCACAAAGAGCCAGTGATCCCGATTGTTCACCTGCCCAAGACGATCGATAACGACTACTACGGGATCGATTTTACATTTGGATTCTTCACCGCGGTTGACTTTCTGGCGACCGAAATTCGCAACCTGATTTACGATGCCGAGGCCACGAAGTCCTACTTCCTTGTCGAAACGATGGGCCGGAGCGCCGGTTGGCTCTCGTATGGCGCCGCAATCGCCGGCGAAGCCAGTCTGGTGATCAGCGTCGAGGACGTAATGGCCGACTACTTGCAGGAAGAAAATTTCACCAACGAGGCCGGCGAGACGAAGACCCGCCAATGCATGAACATGGACCGGGTCGTCGGGCGAATCGTTAAAACCATGCTGGCCCGTGAATCCGAAGGCAAAGAGTACGGAGTGATTGTCATCGCCGAAGGTCTCGCCGAGTTTTTACCGTTCGATTTCGTCGAGGGTATTTCACGCGACGACCATGGACACATCAAGATCTCCGAGGTCAGTCTGTATCGGATTCTCTCCAAGGCAGTCGGCGAAGAATATACCCGCCAGACGAAACACAACCGACAGGTCAAAGGCCTGCAGTTGGGCTACGAAAGCCGCTGTGCCAAACCCCACGCGTTCGACGCGATGCTGGGTAGCCAACTGGGAGTCGGCGCGTTTCGAGCGCTGGCTGAAAAGAATCTGAACGGCGTGATGGTTAGCGTCACCGGTCAACTGGAACTCCACTACGAACCCTTCGAGAACCTGGTCAACCCGGAAACGCTGGTCACCGTCGTCCGTTACATTGATCCCAACAGCGACTTCCATCGCCTCGCCCGGTTCCTGGAAACCCACGTTAACGACTAACTCGCGCCACGCGATCCAACAGGCAGCAAAGAGCTCGAAAAATCAACCGGCGTGCGCCCAGAAAACTGAACCCTGAAAACTGAGAACCGAAAAAAAATGCCCAACTCTCAATTCGACCACCGCATCAAAAACTCGCTCCAGGAATGGACTGAATCGGGACAGCTCAAACCGTTTTACAACATCACTTCGCCGATGCGACCGGTGGTGACGATTGAAGGCAAAGGCGAAGTCTTGGTGCTGTGTGCCAACAACTACCTTGGCCTGGCGGACCATCCGGAGGTCATTCAAGCCGGCATTGAAGGACTGCAGGAATACGGAGCGGGAACGGCCTCGGTTCGGTTTATCTGCGGCACACTGGCTTGCCATCGAAAACTGGAACAGAAAATCGCCAGCTTTGTCGGCACCGAAAGTTCGCTGTCGTACGTCAGTTGCTGGAACGCCAATGAGGCCTTGTTTCCAACACTTGTGGCCACCGAAGACGCGGTCCTTTCGGATGAACTTAACCATGCCAGTATCATCGACGGAATGCGGTTGATGTCCAAAGGCGTGACCAAGAAAGTCTACCGCCACAGCGACATGGAGCAGTTGGAGTCGCTGCTCAAAGAGACGCAAGACCACGCGACGCGGTGGGTCGTCACCGACGGTGTCTTCAGCATGGAAGGAGACGTGGCCAAACTGCCGGAACTGGTAAATCTGTGTGAACAATACAACGCCATGCTGGTCGTCGACGATTCGCACGGGGTCGGCGTGCTGGGCAAAACCGGTAAAGGGACCCACGAGCATTTTGACCTGGTCGGAAAAATTGACATCCTGACCGGAACGCTGGGAAAAGCCCTCGGGGGCGCCGCCGGTGGTTACATTGCCGCATCCGCGGATGCGATTCAGATGCTCGAACAACGCGGCCGCCCCAGCCTGTTTTCCAACGCGTTGCCGGCAACCGTTGCCTACAGTGCCCACAAAGCGATCGAGGTCCTCGAACAGGACGAAACCATCATGCCGCGATTGCATGCCAATGTCGCTGCCATTCGCCAAGGCCTGGCGGATCTTGGTTTTGATTGCGCTCCGTCCCCGACCGCCATCATCCCGATCATGATTGGCGATGAAGCCGAAGCGATCAAGAAATCGAAAGCGTTGTTTGAGTTGGGCGTGATGGTGATCGGATTCGGTTTCCCGGTCGTGCCCAAAGGCGAAGCCCGATTGCGGGTCCAGGTTTCGGCCGCCCTCTCTGAAAGCGATATTCAGCGGGCAATGGACGCGTTTGCGAAGCTTTAGGTCCGTTTTCAGTTTTCAGTTTTCAGTTTTCAGTTTTCAGTTTTCAGTTAGTTCAGTGTTCAGAGTTCAGAGTTCAGAGTTCAGAGTTCAGAGTTCAGGGTTCAGAGTTCAGAGTTCAGAGTTCAGGGTTCAGGGTTCAGGGTTCAGGGTTCAGGGTTCAGAGTTCAGGGTTCAGAGTTCAGAGTTCAGGGTTCAGGGTTCAGGGTTCAGGGTTCAGGGTTCAAAGTGTTCTGAGGATCAATTTAAAGAATTACTTCGAGTTTTGCATTGCAAAATTTTGCTCCCCTCTCCCCGAAAATTCGGACGAAAACGAATCGCCACTTGATCCAACTTGCTCCGAATTTTTGGGGAGAGGGGCTGGGGGTGAGGGGAAATCCGGTGTCAATCAAACGGGTTCCCAACAGAAACAAGTCGACGGAGTTAAGCAAAAAATGGAACCAGAATTTTTTGCTCCTCACTCCCAGTCCCATCTCCTCCTGAATTCAGAGAACGCTGGATTCGAATAGATCGTACGCGGGTCCGAATCCACAAAGAGCGCTGGAGCAAGGCGTAGTTTGAGAATCACCGAAGTTGTTTTTAACACGTTCCTAAGGTTTTTGTGACGTTGTGCCTGGCCTCCTAATCGCTGGGCCATGACTGGCGTCTGTCATAATTGTCGTCCGTCATTTTAGTTTTAGTTTCCCATTCAACTTTCCACCGATTGCCATGATTGATCTTCGCAGCGACACGCTTACCAAGCCCTGCCCGGCAATGCGACAGGCGATGGCCGACGCACCGGTCAACGATGACGTCATCGATGTGGATCCAACCGTCGCGCGGTTGCAGGAGACGATTGCCGAACGGTTGGGCAAAGAAGCTGCCATGTTCATGCCTTCGGGTACGATGACCAACCAAGTGGCTGTGCGTTTGCACTGTGCGCCTGGCGAAGAACTGATCTGCGAAACGGGCTGCCATATCTACAACTACGAACAGGGTGGGTTTGCGCAGCTGAGCGGCGTGGTCGCCAAACCGCTGACGGGAGTTGGAAACATCCTCGACGTGGCTCAATTGAAAAACCAGATTCGGCCCCGTGACGAACACGCGGTGCAGACCAAACTGGTTTGCCTGGAGAATACGCACAACAAAGGTGGCGGGATTATCCTGCCGTACGAAGGCGTTGCGGAAATTTGCGAGTGGGCTCACGCCAACGGCCTGCAAACGCACCTGGACGGCGCCCGATTGTTTAATGCCGTTGTGGCGTCCGGCATTTCCGCTAACCAGTGGGCTCAACATTTTGATACCGTCAGCGTCTGTTTCAGCAAAGGCCTGGGGGCGCCAGTCGGTTCAGCGCTGGTTGGAACCCAGGACATGATTCAGACCATGCGGCGACACCGCAAGCTGTTTGGTGGCGGGATGCGACAGTCCGGGATCATCGCCGCCGGGGCTTTGTTTGCACTGGAAAACAATATCGAGCGCCTGGCCGAAGATCACGCAAACGCGAAAATCATTGGCCAGGCCATCGTCGAGACCGCAGGACTGCAGCTCGATCTCGAACGGGTCGAAACCAATATCATCGTGTTCGAAGTGGACCAATCGCTCAGTACCGCGGCAGAATTTTGCGAGGCAGCTCATCAGCACGGTGTCTGGATGTATCCGTTCAGTCACAAGCACGTGCGAGCCGTCACGCATCTTCACGTGACCGCCGAAGACGCGAGGGCTGCGGGCGTTAAGATCGGGGAAGTCGCCGCCAGTCTTCAGTGATGCATGCGGCCCACATCTGGCCGAGTCACTGCACGTGGCCATTCACTCCGTACGTGGCCATTCACTCCATACGTGGCCATTCACTCCGTGAATGTGCGCTATTTCGCGGAGCGAAATGCCACGTACATCAGTCAACGCAACCGCTTCGCTTGCGGCTGCTCCGCAATCACCGATTGATTGGGGCGACTGATGTAGACATGCCGACCGACCTCCGATTTTTCCAGCAGAATTTTCCAGCTCAACCACTTCCTCAGGTGCTCCATCTCGTCCTCGCTGGCGACGATCACCGAAGAGGGATGGGCGGCAAGAAAATCACAGATTTCATGGGCGTCGGCTGCATCGAAATAGTGCACCTGATGCTTCGGCAACGTCAGGCTGGCCCCGTAATTTTCCCGTCCGAAGAACACGACCGGGGCGTCTGGCAGTTGGCCACTGCTGCGAACATAACTGGCTGCGGCATGAATCGACCGGTGACTGGAAAACGAAGGTAGGATCAGGTGGGTACACGACAACAATACGGCTGCCGAGACGACGGCCCAGACACCCCAAGCAACCTGCTGCCTTGTTTTCCGGGTCCGGTAAACCCAGGTTGCAATCGCCGCAACGGCGGCACAACTGGCCAACAGCCCAACCGCCATGCGGCTTAATTCAAACACAAACGGGATGACACCAACGAAGACCAGCATCAGAAACGCCAACTGTGCCAGGCTGCGAGGCGGTGTCGATTCAAGGTAGCTGGGTTTGCCAGTGATGGCCAACGGGCTCCGCCAACCACTCGCGGACGTCGAGAAGATCTTCTTGTCCAGCATCACCCCCATCAGCAGGCAAATCGACGGCAGGGCAGGGAGGATGTAGGTTGGCAATTTGGATTCTGAAATCGAAAAGAATCCGACAATCCAGACCGCCGTCAGCAACAGAAATCCATGATTCGGCGTCCGCAACAGGCGATTCGATGCATTGCGGGACATCATGAATTTGGCAACCGAAGGCAACAGGTACGATGCCGGAAACATCATCAGAAAGATCACAGGCAAGTAATACCAGAACGGCTCACGATGATTAAACGCGTCAGAAAATCTGACGACATGATGTTTCCAGAAAAAATAGACGAGGAAATCGGGATGCACCAGGCTGGTCGCAATGAACCAGGGCGCGGCGATCAAAAACGTCGGCACGACAAACCACAACCACTGTCGCATCCTGAATCTGGGATAACGGCCTCCCAGCAGAACCGCGCCCAGCAAAGGTGGTACCGTCAGCACCAGAATCACCGGTCCCTTGACCAACAGACCGATCCCGGCACCAATCCCGGCAACCAGCAACCAGTTTTGATTGGAGCGACTGACGGCCAGAAAAAATGCGATCAAGGTCAACGTCGTCCAGCAGGTCAGACTCGCGTCCATCGTGACATATCGACCAATCAGCAGAAATCCTGCGCTCAACAGCAACAGCATGGCCCCGATAAATGCCGCCCGAAAACCAACCAGCTTGCTTCCCAGGACGACCGTAAACAGCACGGTCAGCACTGCCGCAAACGCGCTCGGCAACCGAGTTGTCGCGGGGCTGACGCCAAATAGTTGATAACTGGCGGCAATCGACCAGATCTGTAAGGGCGGTTTGTCCCAGTAGGGCTCTCCGGCCAGCGTCAATGACAGCCAGTCTCCGGATTCAATCACGTTAATCGCCAATTGTGCGTTCCGGGCCTCATCCGGCTCGAACAACGGAAAACCGAGATTCGAAAACAGAATCCCCATCGTGGCGGCCAGCAAAACCAGCGTCGAAGCAACTTGTCGACCGCGGCTGATTTTTTTGTACGAAGACCGGTCGGCCGAGACGTCCAGTGGAAACATGATCGGGTTCCACCAGAACTGAAGCACTTCCAGCGTACCTCGAATCAACGATTTCGATCGAACCGTGTTTACTCCCAGTTCGCCCCCAAGCTCAACGTCTTCGATAAACGCACCCTCAAGTTTTGCCAAAGCGAGCAACGCCGTGACTTCAAACGCCGGACTGGACGGATCACGGAGGCGGGCCATTTGTGGCTGGACCGAATCGACGATGGTTTTTGGCAAGACCACCAGTCCTGGAGTCAGCCTGGATTTGCCGGTCTTCAGCAACCAGCGGAGCAGTAGTTGAAACAGCAACGTCAGAAACTGGGTGTATCGTTTGGCGAATTTGTTTTTACGAACGTAGCACTGAATCCGATCGGCCTGGCGGCGTTGGAAGATCCATTGCCAGTCGCTGGAACTCAGATTGGCATCCGGATCGGCGACCAGGACCGTGGGATGTTTGGCCGCTTCCAGGGCGGGAGTCAAATTTCGAAACACGCGGGGCAACGGGCGATACGACAGCCGCATGGACGGCGTGAAGTCATCGCGCGCCTCGGGATCAACCACCAGGACTTGCGTCCGGCAGCCGACCGCGCCGAGGGACCGGACGGATTCCCAGATTTGAAGATCGGTAGATTTGCCGTTGGCAAATACAATCAGCGTCGCCTCAGAGAATTCTGGCGGCTGCAGATTGAGTTCGTGAGTCGAATTGGGTTCCATCCTTGAACCTTGAGTCGCTTGCGGGAAGTTTGCGAATTGGAAAAATAGGCAAAACGGGATTTACGGTCAATTCCAATCGAGAATTCAGCACAAGCAATTGCCCAGCCATGGCGAAAAACGGCGGTGAGAGAGGATATCCGGCTGGTTGAGCGTAGCGTCACAACCGATCCGGTCGACTGCGAATTTACTCGAGAGCGATTTAATAATGATCCGCACGATGGCCTTCCAAGGCTGTCAGAGATGGAATCGACGGCCTTGGAAGGCCGTCGTACGAAAAATTCACAGCCTCAGAGCCAACAGCTGATTGGCTGAAAATCCAGCCAAAAATGTGCTCGCCCCACCCTCGGGCTTGCCCCCAATGGCACTCACTTTAAAAAATGGCACTCACTTTCAAAAACACTCCGAAGGAGTTTCAGCCGTTAGCCGGTGGTTGGAGCGAAGCGCATACCACCGGAATATCGAAATCGGGGATGATTGATCCAGACGGGATCACAGCGGCTTTTGCTGCGATCCCTTCAGGATCGTCGAACCATTGCACCGTCATTCCGGTGTTGTCGCTGCGCTCAAACACCGGCTAATCGCTTGAATCCCTATCGGGATATGAGGTTCAGATTTCTAAAGTGAATGGCATTGAACTTGCCCCGGATCGGATCGACAGCGGATCGGTCACCGCCCAATGACTGGAAGAACAAGCCCGGCAGGGCTGACACATCACTTGCCGGGACTGACAAGCCCCGGTTTCCATCGCCATCCAAGACAAAATGCCCAGCGGGCCGACACAAGTCATCACATTTGCGACAATAGCTGACCTTTTTTCCGGTTGCAGAAGAATCCGGCGGTTTACACCGCCGGCAGAAGTGATTTCGGCCTCCGGCCTGAATCCGCACCGAAAGGAAGCGTCCCAGACAGCTGTCACCGCGTCTGCAGAGACGGTTAGCATGCATTGAATCGCGGCGTTGGATCAGACGGTCCCATTATTGGCAACTCAGTCGCTGCATCACCAAAGCGCTGAGGCCACCGCCGGCGGTCAGATCGGCACTACAATCACGAAGAATTCTTCGTATTTGGAGCGTTTTTTGGAATCCGTGGCTGCGGGAACCGTCGAAAAGGGGAATAATTTTGGCAGCCCGTAGAATTTGCTGTTAAAAATCGTTCTATGTCGATAGAATGTAGTCTGCCCGTTCGTTGTTTGGACAACCCATTTCCAAGGGTCTCGCCAGCGCCGAGTACCTTTTATTTTGACTTATCCTGCCGCGCTTTCATTTTTTAAAATACCTGGAGGATTCTGAATGTTTGTTTCACAAATGAAACATCGCCGCAGAGCTTTTACGCTCGTCGAGTTGCTGGTTGTTATTGCGATTATCGGAGTCCTTGTCGGTATGTTGCTTCCTGCCGTTCAACAGGTTCGCGAAGCAGCCCGTCGCACGGCCTGTTTGAACAACATGCGACAAATGATTATGGGCTGTCACAACTACCAAAGTTCGAACCTGAGATTTCCTCCGGGTGCGATGTACAATGGCGGTGAGAGCTTCGCAGTTCCGTTGCTGGCTTTCATGGATCAGGCCTCGTTGGCAGACCAATACAAAGCTAGTGTGGATTACGGGACTCCAGCCGGAATCATTGCGCTTTGCGGGCAGCGATTACCAATCCTGTATTGCGCGTCGGCAACCCAGACCGATGAACTCACGACCGATACGACATTGGGCATCAACGCATCTCACTATTTTGGCTCTTGTGGCCCCGCCGATGACAAAGCCTCGCCAGACACCGTAGGTTATGAGTTCTCCACCTGGGGAGACGGAAACGTCGGTCTCAACGGAGTCTTTTCTCCGTTCCTCACAAGCCCCGCAACTGGAGCTTTTGCCTACTCTCCTAATCGGGCGAAGAACTTCGATGACATTCGCGATGGTTCGTCGAATACCGTGGCGATTGGTGAAATGTCGCGAACCGAGAATCTGAATCTCGGTTTCACGCCGCAACGAGCCGGCTGGGCTTGTGGTACGAACGCCGGAGGTTCTGGAAGCATTTTGCTATACTCCACCAATTCAATTCTTGGCGAGGCGACGCCACAATCACGAATTAATGGTTCGAACACCGCATTCAACACTCACTCTTTTGCCAGTAACCATCCCGGTGGTTCCCAATTCGCCATGGCGGATGGCTCGGCCCGATTCGTCTCTGAACAGGTTTCGATCGACGTACTGAAAGCCACAACCGGCATCAAAGATGGCTTGACCGTTGGTTTTGACGACTAAACCTACATCACCTCGCCAATAGATTCTCAAGCAGGTTCGCGTGATCGCGAACCTGCTTTTTTTGTGAATGAGCGTGATGCTTGGCCATCATCACGGTTGCACCGGTGAGCGGTTGCTAACGGAAAATCGACAACCGAAAGATGCGTGTGACGATAAACACGTTCTGGGCGAGGCAAATTAATAAGTCCTTGGCCCGTAGAACTCGACATCCCAAATTTTATTTCCGGCTGTCAACTTGGGATTGTGGAACAGGGCGATGGAAACCGTGCGGCCATTTTAAAAACGGGAGCGATTTTCCAGCTGTTCCTGCTGCTGTTTCATCTGCTGCTCCAGCTTTTTCATTTCTTTTTCAATTTCGGACTGGATATCGTCCATTTGCATCTCGAGCTCTTCAGGATTGAAACCGATTTGAGATCTTTGAGCTGCATCGGGATCCGCAAATGGTCCGACAACGACGTCGTCCTGGTTCCCTGAAACGCCATCGCGGCCGGAACTTCTGAGCGAAAACGAACTGCCATCGGTTTCATATTCGATCGCACGCCCCCAGCTGTCCCGCTGAAATTTGACCAACCGATCGCCGGCTTCCTGCGTCGGCAGCTCACCCCCGGATCTCCATTGTTCACCGATCAAGTTCGCTTGCTTCTCCAGTATTACCCGGGTTCCAAAGGACTGAGCGCCCCCAATGGCAACGGCGGACGTTCGCCAGACCGCCATCAACACAACGCAGACGACCAACAGTTCGACGATCCCGACCAGTCCCAGCATTAAACCGGCGATGGCCAAGCCGCGAGGTTCCTTGCGGAGCCCGATGGCTGAGAGCAGAATGGCGAAAATCGATAGACTTCCGCAGGTAATCAAGCCAATCACCGATGTGATAAACCCAGCGATACCAAATCCATTCTCGTTGGGCGGGCCGATTGGCTGGGGAGGCCGGTAGCCAATTGGTTTGGCAACGACTTTCGGTTCCACGGGTGGGAAGTCACTCATTTCTTGAAACCTCTTCCAAAATTGCTTGTCGACGGCTCGGTATTTGGTCTTTTTAGCGAATGAAATGGAACCAGCAAATTGAATTTCTCGTCACTGGGATGGTGTTTTCTGCTTAGCGAGCCGAGATTCGGCGGGCTGCGATGATCCGTATTTGAGCCCGATAAGGTACCGATGAAGCCGTTTTTTGCCGTGTTTGTGGTTAAAACCGTTGCTCCCTGAGGGGGGCCAGATTACCTTGAAATACTTCCAACACCGTGATTCGCTTACCCTTCCTTTTTTTCTGTCGCAATTATACTGAATATCGGTCTCGCCTTTCTTGCCGATTCCTCGTCAAAACGGGGCCGGGGACAAGCTTTCGTCGTGTCATTTTTAGCTCCTTGTCCAGTAGTCATTAATTTGAGGTCATTCCAGAATGAGTCTTAATCGCCACACGTCATCTTTACGCAAGATCAACCGAACGAGAAAACGTCCGAGTGGATCCGTTTCGTCGGCCGCTACGTACGGGCAACTCGAAGATCGACGATTGCTGGCCGTGGATCTCGGGTGGAGCGTCAACGCAGGAAGCTTCGGCGGAAGTCCCAATCAGACCGGCGGCGTCGGCCCCAATCACATTGTGCAAGTTGCAAACGGCGAATTCACGGTCTACGACAAAACAACCGGCAACGAATTGCTCAGCAAATCGCTGCAGGATTTCTGGATTGATACCGGCCAAGGCGACGACGTTGGAGCCGCGGCGATGGCGGATACCGTTGCCAGCCCGGGCAATGCGCGAGTCCTGTACGACGTCGACACCCGCCGCTGGTTCATTACGTCGACCAGCTCGGCAGACATTATCTCTGCCCCGGGTCGACAGAGCCCGACTTTACTGGCCGTATCGCGGTCCTCCGATCCGCGGCAGGATTGGCAGTCGACGCTATGGACCTATGACCATGACGCCAATCCAATGACTCCACCAGTGACGGAGCCGTTTGGCTTCATCAGCCCGGCGCCAACCCGGTTTGGACCAATCTGTCGGTTGACGCCGAGAACGTTTACGTGACCGTTTTTGACGCCCCGTTTACTAGCTCGACCTGGGCCTGGAACAAAGCGACCGCGTTGGTCGTACCGACGCCTAACGCGAATTCTGTTGCGGGAGCCTGGTTTGCCGAGTCGTTTGCGTCCCAAGTCAACAATGATGTGAGCGGGACGGCACCCGGCACATTCGTGCTCAACACCGATGCGTCCGGAGATCCGAGTACGTCGATTCGGCTGTACGAAGTCACCGACCGCGAGACGGCACCCAACTTGGCTGCCCCCGTCGCGATTCCCGTCGATCCGTATCAATCACCGCCGCCGTTTATCCGCCAGGAATTCGATCCCGACTTGGTGAACTCGGGTGCCGAATTGCGATCGGAAGTCGTTCGTTTGGGCAACAGCCTGTGGGCAGCTCATGCGGTTCTTGGAGCTTCCGGCAACACCAGTGCGATTCGCTGGTATGAAATTGATCTCGATTCGAAAAGCGTCAAGCAGTCCGGTACGATTCAGGATGATTATGACAACTTCATCTATCCATCCATTGCCGTAACGGAATTCGGACATGTCGTGATTTCGCATACGACCACCGGGATCGGGCCGACGCCTGGAGCTGGAAAATTCCCCACGGCGGCAATTTCGGTCGGTTACAACGTGAACGGCGTGATGACGTTCGAGGCCCCGGTAAACATCCGTGATGGTGAAGCGGGCTATTTCGATGCGATCGGTAATTTCTGGGGTGCCTACATGACGGCGGTCGCTGACCCGTCGGATCCCACGAAAGTATTTGTCTTTAACCAATGGGCAACAACTCAAGCCCCCGCTCCGCTCCCACCCCGGAACAACGGACGCCTGCAAATCACGGAAGTCAATCTGGTAGGCCATAGCCCAACGGTAATGGCACCCACTGCAGATGCCGACAACGTGATTGTCGTTCGTCGTTCCGCATTCGACCCCGCCGAGATCGAAGTGGAAATCGACGGAATTGTCGTCGCAGCATACCAAGAAGCCGTGATGTACTCCGTGACTGTCGATGGGAATGGTGGTAACGACACGTTTATCCTCGACACGGTCAATGGCGAATTAAACCTCCCCGATGGCGTGCATTTCGTCGGCGACGGTAACGACACGATGCAACTTAACTCGCCCCACGACTCCAATTGGGATGTGGCTCGGGATGGAACGGGAGTCGTCGTGGTTGGTACCGACGCGGACCCTTCCTGCGTCGAGAATGTTGAAGAACAGGTTACGTTCGTGCTGAATTTTGAGCCCGGGTCGGGCTGGTTCGACGCGACTCCCTGGAATCAGGACGGTTATGCAACCTACGGAGATGCGCTTCGAGGCGAACTGCAGGATTATTTTGACAATGTCATCGCACCGGTATTTGCGGGCGACTTCACCGTCACGATAGATATCAACGACGATGAAACCGACTCCTTCGCATCAGCTCGCGCCTTGGGACTTGGTTTGGAAGACGTCGGCGGGCAACAACTGCTCGTCGGATCTCCGTGGTCGATTTTGACCGGCCGCGGCGATCGCAACGGTCCGTCCATCGCCGATGGTGTAATTGATTACAACCTCGACGTTTCGCTGTACGGCGGCGACTTGCAGGCACTATTGGACAATATCGCCGGCGGTCTGACACGACACGAATTTTTCCATGTGCTGGGAATGGAATCGGGGATTCCGAATGAAACCCAGTCATTTGATCCACGCGGCACGCGCAACATCGCGACCGTTATGGACTCGCGATACTTCGACCTCAACGACGCGCCACTGATCGGAAACTACGATCCCGCCGACATGACGTTTGAAGTTCAGGCTTACGTGACCAACGCAGATTGGGCCGGCGACAATTCCGGCGTTTACTTCGCCGGCATCGCCGACGATGGTTCTCCCATGATGCTGGCCGTCAACTCAAACGCCGAACAGATTGATTACCGTCACCTGGCATCCAGTTTTGCCGGAACGGGCCGGTTGGGTCCGTGGGAAGACGTGATCGAACAGGACCGAGCCTTCCTGCGTGGCCTGGGTTACAACCTGAATCCCGTCACTCCTCCCATCCCGGACGATGGAAACCCGGTTTATTTCACCGGTGTTGACGAGATCATCGGCGGTACCGGCGTTGATCATTTCTGTATCAATTCGGTTAACTTCGATTTGACGGTGGAAGGCAACATCGGCAACGACAAATTCGTCGTGCTCGGCGTTGGCGTTGGCGCCATTGACCTGTTCGGCCAGGCCGGCGACGACAGTTACGAAATCAATACCAGTTCGGCCAGTGTGATCACCGTGAGTGACAGCGTTGGAACCGAAAATGACACGATGGTCGTGCTTGGTACGACAAGCAACGATCTGTTCGTGTTTGAGAATACGGGCGTCGACATCAACGCCGGCCGTTTGCTGTACTCCGGTATCGAAGATATTACCTTTGATTCGCGCGATGGCGATGACACGTTCGAAATTACCGCCGCCAGCCTCGGTCTGGTTCAACTGGTCGGCGGGATTGGTGCAGATTCCTTTATCGTTAACGACAACGGTGCGGGTGGCAATGCCAACACGTTGACCGTTTCCAAGGTTGACCCGGCGACCGATCAACTCCAGCTGGACGTCGCTTCGGTCATCACCGACACGTATCTGGCCGAAGAAATCGAAACGCTGTCGGTAGAAGGCACCTACGTAATCGACGGCGTCAACGGCACACCGACGGTTGCCGGCGGACTGAACCTGCTGGGCAATGGCGATGAGCAGTTGATTTTAAGCTCCAGCGTCGACGCTCACTGGTTGATTGATGGCGATGGCAGTGGCGTGCTCACGATGGATGTCGATCCAATGACCTTCATGGGATTGATGTCGATCGATGCCAGCCTGGGAATCGATACGTTTGACATCACCAATACTGGTACCGACATGTTGATTCGTGGTCGCGACCAGAACGACATCTTTAACATTACCAACGCCGGCATCGGCATCTTAACGATCGAGGGCAACGATGGAGACGACAGCTTCAATGTGCTGAGTTCCGGCGGCGGCGTCGACCTGATGGGACAAATGGGACTCGACACGTTTGTCCTCGATGATGCTGGCACGGGCGCTGTGAATCTGCATGGTGGCGACCACGATGATACGTTTACGGTGCTGAATTCCGGTGCGACGGTTGGCCCGCAGATCATGGGTGATGCCGGCGTCGACACGTTCAATATCGACAACGCTGGCTCGGCTCCGATTGCCGTCTATGGCGGCATGGACAATGATCAATTCAACGTCATCGACTCGGGGCTGGGCACGCTGGATTTGTACGGCGAAATGGGCGACGACACCTATACGGTGACCTTTGTCGATCCTACGGTTGCCTTCAGCATCTTTGACAGCGTGAACGCCGAAAACGACACTCTGCTGGCCAGTGGCACGGCCGGCGATGACGTGTTTGACCTGACCGACGTATCGGGCATCGTCAACGGTGGCAACTGGACGATCATCGGTGTTGAGAATCTTGGGTTTGACGGACTGGGTGGAAACGACACGTTCAACGTGGCGATGGACCCCGCCTGGAATGGCAACCTCGATATCAACGGCGGGGATGACAACGATTCGATCATCATCACCAGCACGGGAGCCGGCGACATCGACCTGATGGGTGGAATTGGTGACGATTATTACGAGATTCATTTCAGCCCGACGACCAATGTCTCGATCGTGGACTCAATCGGCAGTGAATCCGATTCATTGCGAGGTGTGGCAACGGACAATGCCGACGTGCTCGATTTGACGATGGACACCGCCAACGTCAACGGCGGCGTGCTCGTATATGTCGGCATCGAGATCGCCGAATTCGATGGACTTGCCGACAACGACACGTTCAATGTGACGACGGCGATCGGCAATACGACGTTCATTGGCAATACCGGGGCGGACACCTTCAACGTTTATTCGACGTCCGATGGCAATCACTACACCGGAGACGACGGAACGGACACTTTCAACATCTTCGATTCCGCGGGGATCGCCAGATTTGACGGCGGCAACGATGCCGACACCTTCAATGTGATGATGACCTCGGGCAACGGAACGTTCAGTGGAGAGGGCGGAGACGATGTCTTCAACATTGAGTCATCGACCGGTCTGAGCACCTATCTGGGTGGCTTGGGCGTTGACGAATTCAACGTCACCAATCATCTTCCGTTGGGGAGTACTGGTGCCATTGACATCGACGCCGGATCGGATCGAAATCGGCTGAACGTCAACGGATATCAAACCCAGGGAAACAATGTGACCGTCACTTCGACGACGATTACGGGTTTGTCCGCGGTACCGATCAGTTACGCGGCAACGGGCGGCAGTTTCAGTATTGCCGGTGCCAGTGGCGGCGTTTACCTGATTGGCTCTAACAACCACAACGATACGTTTTACGTCTCAAGTTTTGCCTCGAATCATTCCCTGTTGATGGAGAGTGGCGGCGGTGACGACAGCTTTGAAGTCCTCGAAGCCTGCGCTCGGTGCGATTCAGGCGGACGGCCAGGAAGGCTCGGACACCTATCGCTTCACGCTTGGATTCGCCAACTCGCGATTCCTGTTTGCCACCGACACAGGCACGGCGGGAACCGATCGACTGATCGCTTCTTTAACCGACGGCAATGACCGCCTGCGTCTGGCCGGTCAGGTCTTCACCGTTGGCACCGACACCATGGTCTTCAACAGCAATCTCGAATCGTTGATTGTTGATATGAAAGCTGGCGATGACAACATCGAAATCAACCGAGTCAACACGGGCTTCCTGCGAGTGATTGGTGGTGTTGGAGCAGACGTGGTCACGGTAAATGACTTCACCGGGGCCGGTGGCCTACTGGTTCAAACAGGCGATGGAGATGACACCATCAACGTCGCTTTGACGACGACTGGCAACTTCCTGCAGGCTTATGCGGGCAACGGAAACGACACCATCAATGTGTCATCGGCCTCTTATGGTGATTCCATTGTCGATGGCCAGGAAGGATCGGACACGTACGACATTCAGATCGCCGACCGTTCAGCCCGATTCGTGGTGGCCAGAGACTCGGGTGTGGCTGGACTGGACCAGGTTTCCGTTCACGGCACGGTACTCGACGATTATCTGACGTTGCGTTCGGGAGTGGTTCGAACGCCGCATCAAATGGTGCTTTATAACCAGAATACGGAAATTCTGAATGTGATGACCGGCGCTGCTCAGGACAACGTGTCCGTTTTCGGAATCAGTGCCGCGACGACGAACATTCATACCGACGCCGATCGCGATATCTTCTTCCTGCATTCGACCTTCGGAAATCAGCCTTCCAAAACGTTGAATGTCGATTTGGGTGGTGGTAATGATACGGCCGTCATCAAAGGTTCCAATGCCGACACGGTGACGAGTGTTGATGGCGGCACCGGTGACGACCTGTTCAATATCGGCTCATCGCTGCTGGACAACAACGGAAACCTGGATGTTCTGTACGGTCACATCGACATTGAGGGCGGCCTGGGATCGGATCGCATTTACATGAACGACCGTGGCAAAACCGCTTCCTTCGATTATCGGGTGACAGCGGATTCGGTCCGACAGATTACATCCAATCCGACACCATTCTTTGCCGGAGTGGATTACAACTCGATCGAGAATTTCCGGCTGGACACGACGGATTACAAGAATCGTGTCGAAGTGGTCGGCAGTACCGAAACGGCTTACCGGTTCGTCGGAAATGCGGGCTTCAACCAGATTTTCCTCGATCCACTGGACGCGGCATTTGATGGTCGCCAATTGACCAAAACGTCAGCGGTTGACGGTTTCTGGACGTTCACCAACGGCAAACGTGACATCTTCTTCGAGAATTTCTTTGTGATCTAGGCTCGTTGAGTCGTTGAAAAACGGCGATTACAATTTGGATACCTCAATCAGCCCCGATCGTTGGGGCTGATTTTTTTTGTGCGCTGAGCCTGGCCTGAACACTGGCGGCGTGCGACTGGCCGCTTGGGCCGACTGCCCGAAATCGCGGTCGACATGCGTCGCAATACTCGCCGTGTTTCCGCCGACCCGTAACCTGGAGTGTTTGTTTTGAAAGGTGTTTGTTTCCAAGACGTCGGACGTGTGACCACCTTGGATTTACCCGAGCCCGAGGTGGAGGCTCCACGCGACGCGATCGTTCAGGTTAGCCTGGCGGGATTGTGTGGGAGCGATCTGCATCCCTTCTTCGGTCGCGAAACAGGCTTGGATGTCGGCACCGTGATGGGTCACGAGTTGGTCGGCACTGTAGTCGAACTGGGTTCGGATCCGACTCTAAGGTCACGGTTTTCGGTTGGCGACAGGGTCTTTGCTCCGTTTTCCACAAATTGCGGCGGCTGCTTTTACTGCCAGATCGGGCTCACCTCGCGTTGCGTGGACGGTCAGCTGTTCGGTTGGCGTCAATCATCCGTTGGACTGCACGGTTGCCAAAGTGAATATGTGCGGATTCCTCTAGCCGACGCGACGATGATGAAATTGCCCGCGCAGGTTTCCGACTCCGACGCGTTATTGCTGGGCGACAATTTTTCGACCGGTTATTACTGCGCCCAAATGGCCAACATTGAACCGGCGGGGACCTACGTCGTGATCGGCTGTGGGACGGTCGGGCAGTTGTGTATCGTGGCGGCCCGAAAAATGGGTGCCCAGCGAATTTTTGCGATCGACCTGGTCGAGGATCGACGCCGGCAGGCGGAACAGCGGGGTGCCATTGCAATGCCGCCAGACCAGGCTTGCCTGAGCGCGGTCGCGGCAGCAACCAATGGCCGGGGGGCGGACGGGGTGATGGAACTGGTCGGGTTACCTGCGGCGCAGGAACTGGCCTATTCGCTGATTCGGCCGGGCGGAGTGATGTCCGTAATCGGTTGCCATTGCACGCCAGATTTCGCGTTCAGTCCGGTGGATGCCTACGACAAGAATTTGACTTACCGTACCGGTCGCTGTCCCGCCAGGCATTACATGGATCAGTTGACCGGACAGGTCGCAGACGGCACTTATGATCTCAACGGCTTCATTACCCACCGGTTCTCGATCGACGAAGCCGTCGAGGCTTACGACGTTTTTTCCCATCAAAAAGACGGATGCATTAAGGCCGTGTTTGAGTTTTGAGGTTCGCATTCTGACTGGGGATCGCCCGATTTCGTCGTGGAAAGCGGTGACCGCCACGGGGCGGTCCGGAGTTTACAGAATTGACATCCGAAGGCGTTAGAATCACCGATTGAGACGACGGTGCCCAAGACGCGAGCAAACAAGCTGGCTCGATTCTTTTTTTTGAACTGGCACGGTGAACGTAAGATTGGCAAACAGCTAAGGCAGGAAAATGTGTGGCAGGAAAATATCCGCCCAACATCTTCCTGCCCAATATCTTCCTGCCAAAAAATCGCGGTAAGGATATCTTCGGGTTTTGCGCCGCAAAAGTTTGCTCCCCTCTCCCAGAAAATTCCGACGAAAATGCATGGCCACCTGACCCAAGCTGCTCCGAACTGTTGGGAACAATGGGTGAGGGGGGAAACCGGTGTCAAGCAAGCGGGTTTCGATCAGAAACGAGCGGAGCGAGTGAAGCAAGAAACGGAGTCAGAGTTCTTTGCTCCTCACCCCCCAGCCCCCTCTCCTCGTGAATTCGGAGAACGCTGGATTCGAATCGAACGTGGGCGCGTCCGAATTCACGAGGAGAGGGGGAGCAAGTCGCCATTTGAGAAATACCGAAGTTGTGTTTCACGCGTTCCTAACTAAGACTGGCAAACGGCTAAGACTGGCAAACGGCTAAGGCAGGAAAATGTGTGGCAGGAAAATATCCGCGAGCATCTTCCTGCCAAATATCTTCTGCCTAAACATCTTCCTGCCAAACACTTCCTGGTAAACTCTTCCTGCCAAACATCTTCTGCCAAACATCTCCTGCCTAAACATCTCTGCCAAACATCTTCCTGCCAAACATCTTCCTGCCAAACATCTTCCTGCCAAACATCTTCCTGCCAAACATCTTCCTGCCAAACATCTTCCTGCCTAAACATCTTCCTGCCTAAACATCTTCCTGCCAAACATCTTCCTGCCAAACATCTTCCTGCCAAACATCTTCCTGCCTAAACATCTTCCTGCCTAAACATCTTCCTGCCCAACATCTTCCTGCCCAACATCTTCCTGCCTAAACATCTTCCTGCCTGAACAACTTCCTGCCTAACCAATTGGACAGGCCATATGGGCCGGTCAGGGCAGCGACGCTGCTTCGTTGGCCAATCGCCAGGAGCTCGTAGTTGCTGCGGTGCGCCGGTTTACCTTAACACGCCAAGGTAGAAGCTGAAGACTTGTTCTTCGTCACCGGCAGCCGAGCTGACCGGAAACGCGAAGTCAAACGCCAAAGGAGCACCGATGCCGGCCGCAGGCATATTCACCCGGAAGCCAAAACCGGGTGCGACCCGGAAATTCTCCGCATTCATTTCAATGTTCTCCTCGACCGTTCCAAAATCGCAGAACATCACGCCCCGGATCATGTCGTCAGCCGTGAGAGGGAAAACGTACTCGAGCGAGTTGAGCCATTGGAAGTCACCACCGACGCGAACCCCGCCCTCGATTGGAGAAGCCCCCCGGAAATCAAAACCCCGCATCGTGGAAAATCCGCCCGCGAAGTAATTCTCGAAAATCGGCGTATCCGAACCGCTGAATCCGGCTCGTGTGCCGAAACTGAGCGTGTGGCGACCGGATCCGTCAGGTCGCTCGTACAACAGCCGATACCTGCGGTAATCAATATCGCCGCGTGAATAGCTGTAATCACCAAACGCCTGGCTGTAGGTCAGTGCAAAATAACTGCCCTTGGTCGCCATGAACGGATGGTCGCGGGTGTCCTTGATCAGTCCGACATTACCGAGAAACAGATTGCTGGTCCCCAGTGAATTATTCAGTTCGGTGGACGTTCCGAGACGGGGATTGTCGACCGTCACGCTTTCCATACGAATCCCCATGCTGATGGAGAGATCGGGCGTCAGTCGTCGTCCAAAGGAAAAACGACCGCCCAATCGCTGCTCATCCCAGTCGAAATACTGGCGTTGAAAATAGTAGCCACTGGCACTGAAACTGTAGTTGGTTCCGGCGAAATACGGCTCCGAAAAACTGACCAGGTAACGTTCCAGGTTGGCACCGGGAACCAACTCCAGTCGAAACGTCTGACCGCCGCCGCGAAAGGCGGTACCATCAAACATTTCACGCAGATTGCGTGGGAACCGGGTGATGTCAAAGTTCCGTTCATCAACCGTAAACTGACCGACGATCCCGTTGTCCGAGTTGTAAGCACCGCCAAAGTTAATTCGACCGGTTTGGGTTTCTGCCAGATAAATATCGAGGTCGGCGTAGTTTTGGGGGAACGCCCCGATGACACCTCCGCCGTCAGGTTGTTGCAGCGGATTGACTTCGTTGGGGCTTCCCAAACTCGGCGAGCCCAGCCCCAATGGCGGTGCCAAATTCGTACCATTCGAATCTGGATACTGATAGGTTGTCTGTCGGACCTGGGGATCGACTCCGCCATTGACCGTTCCGCCGCTCACGGCGCCGGTGCTAAAGAACGAATTGTTGTCGTCGGGACTTTGGGCACGCACGGTCAGACCACCTGGCGGCACGACTGCTGCGGGGTACCCAGACCGAGCAGTCGCCGACCCGCTGGATCCCGTCGCGTTCATTTGCTGGGGATAACTAACAGGGCGATAGACAGAATTTTTTTGCAACTCCGACTGACGGCCAGCGGAAGTGTTATTCGCAAGCATCGCATCCGTGTTTGAATTTGCTGCTCGGTTGCCCGCAAGTGCCGGACTTGGATCATCGACCAGGTTTGCCAACCGCCGATCCACGGAAACGAGGTTCGTCGGCGTCGCTCCCGCGGTTGGTGGCTGCATCACGACGAAGTCCCGTTCGCTGGTGTTCGCTGCGGTCCAGGGCGTCAGTGTCGCGCAACCGGTAATCGCCAGCGCAGCCAGTGCCAGGCACAATCCGCCGATCCATCCGGAATTCTGTTGCTTGGTTTTGTTACGATGCATCAATGGTCAGTCCGATTGGGGGATTAACGAAAGCTTGATGAAGATCCAGAGCTGGCATGGCGTTCCAGGTTCTTCAATTCTGGCGGCTTGACCACAATTCTTGGTCCCGTCGCGCCAGGTGTATCGGGGCCCGCAAAAATCTGGGCAGCACCCAGCCGTCGTTCGCTGTTTCGAATCTCGCGGGCATCGATCAGATCGCCGGGACGAACCGAGAGTCGATTGATGATCACGCCGCGTCGCGTGACACCATTGCCGCCTTCGAAATGAATGTTGATCTTGCCGACGCGATACTGTTTGCCTTCGTCGATTTTGTAGACCACATCCAGTAGCCCTGGTTCCTCAAGGAATCGCGGTTCGGCTTCGACATTGGCAAACACAAATCCCTGACTGCCGTACAGGTCGCGCAAGCTGACGATATCGCGGTTCATTTTTGCGACATTGAATTCCGGTTGCTCATCTTCCATCGACTTCAATTCGAGCATGTCCAGCAACTGCTCATTCGAATACGACTGATTGCCGATAAACGAAACATTGCGAACCTTGTACCTCGGTCCCTCGTTGATGATGAACCGCAGAGTCAGCCAGCGACCATCGTTGCTTTCACTGAGTTCCCGCCCAATCCTGGCATTAAAGAACCCGAGGCTCCGGTAATAGTTGGTTAATCGCAGCACGTCCTGTTCGATCTCATCGCGTTTGACCAGTCCACCAATCATTTTCATGATCCCCGGCTTGGACTCGATAAAGCTTCGCAGCCGAGCATCGCTGGCAATTTTGTTGCCTTCAAACTCGACCTTCCAGACACGTTGTTGCTGGTCTTCATGAATCAAAAAGACGACTTTTGCGTCACCTGATTCGTTGCCTTCGAGGATTTCAACCTGGGTTCTGGGATAGCCTTTTTCCTTGTAGTAATCCTCAATTTTTGTCTTGGCCATGCGGATTTGATGGACATCGAGCGGCTTTCCATCCTCCAATCCAGTCTCTTTTCGCAAGGTTCGATCGGCGATTCCGCGGTTGCCGACGAATTCGACTTCCAAAATGGTATTTCGCTCAACCACTTCGATCGTGATCTCAACCCCGTTGGGTGTGTTTTTCAGAAAGGGCCCATTGATCCGACTGACTTCCGGCATCCGCCAAAGTTGATCGACGTCCTGCTGGAGTTTATCTGGATCGAAATAGCGACCCGGCCGCGTACGGATATTCCGTGTCAGGTGATGGGTTGGGATGTTGTTGTTGCCTTTGAAGACGACCGAGGCAACGAGGTTCGCCGGATCAACGTTTGCAGCATCGGCGGTATCCGGGTTCTGCGCCAAAGCGTCATCGAGCAGGCTGCCGACTCGCCCCACATTCAGGCTTTGGACACGCGTGTTCGGACCGTCGTCGGGGCTTTGAAAGCGGACCGTCGCGTTATCCAGCGTGGCGGGCGGAACTGGCAAACTCTGCTGTGCCACCTGCTGCACAGTCTGGCAGCCTGCCGAACAGGCGCATCCCCAACCCAACAAAGTGCCGATCAGCACCAGTCGGGTGAGGGTTGTCTTTCTTCGAATTCGTTCGATGTTGCGCAGGGGTTGCGTTAAATATTGCAATGTCTGGTCCATCCTTTGACCTCAACTTGAATTTTTCCTGTCGCGTAATTACAGAAACGCGAAAATCCGAACAACCCTAGATTACGCTAGCGAACCAGCTGCTTCGCCGTTGGGCCTGGGCCGCAGTGGTACGGGCCAATCCGCTGGAAGGTTCACGTGCAACAAGTGCTTGCGTTGCGATGGGCAGCGGCGCCGCCGCCGATACCAGCGATTCAGGGTTCTCACCTGGTCAAGCAGACAATCGGCCAACGGCTGAGCGCGGCGACGACTTCCGCATCAGGCAATGATGGCACAAACACGACGGCCGAGTCGCAGCCAATTCGGTTCAAATCGACATCGCCGATCAACCGCCATTCCTGTTCTTCCCGCCAGTCGATGTCTTGGCGGCGAGTTGATTCCAGCTGAAAGAACGGGCGTTGCTGATCGCCCAGTGATGCCCAAACTTCCTCATCGCCGTAGATCACCGGCTTGGCCCCCATTTCAGCCAAGCTTTCCCGATCGATCGCGATTCCGAAGGGCTGAAAATCCCAACGTCCGAGATGCTTGCGAAAGACTCTCCGCTCCGGGAGTTGGGTTAACGGCAACTGCGAAAAACAAACCACCGGCTGATGATCGCGGGTAAGTTGGTTGGTTGCCAGAATTCGTTGTGAGGCCAGAATACGAGCCACCGCGGCGAGCTCCCCGCGGTTCCGTCGCGTTGAACGAAAAATCAAATCATCAAGATACTCGTTGACCGATTGTCCCGGCCACGGCCCAACGCGTCGCCGGGTCCAGTGAAGCAGGTACCGCTGGGCCTGAATCTCGGACAGCTCCAGGATCGGAACTTCCAACCGGGACGAAGCGGATGAAAGGTGCGGCGAACAGGATGGCTTTCGCTTTCGGCCCGATCGGATTGATCTGATGAGCTTTGCTGTTGGTTTGGGTCTCGATAAAGCCACCATGCCGTCGCGCCCAACGAGAGGAGTTCTGATTTCACTTTGTTGGAGGTCAGTGCCGAATCGACCAGCAATTTTGTCTTGACGTCAGGAGAATCTGCCAACCTTCGTCGTGCAGCAGCAATGATGTTGCCACCGCTGCGAACGCTCAGCAGGCGGACCTCGCTGGCATGGCGAATCAGGAGTTGATCGATCGAATCCGTTTCAATCTCGCGCCCCCGTTTGGGTTGGCAACTAATCCGTGCGACGTAGCATGGCCTTAAATCGACGCCGACAGAAAGTGAACATCCCGGTTGATATATTGGCGGCAGCGTCGACTCCCCAGCTCCAACAGGCAGGAATCTCACCACCGAAAAACCGAACAACTGCCCTATTCGCATCACAAAATCGTCGGTCGTGGTCGCGTTACCTGTAATCAGGAAATGGGACTGCGGATCCAATCGCGTGGCGGTGGTGCGGATCGCGTCGAACCAGGAATCATGCATGTCGAGCTTTTTGCCAAGTCGCGAACTGGCGACGCCGACGGAATGTCCGATCGGAATTCCAGCGGGAAACCAGAACAGGTCAAATTCCAGCTGACGCTCCACGACGGGATTGCAAAAACCGTCCGGCGGCAATCCGATCGAAAGATGACCGTTTCTCAACCTTGCAGCAGCCGCGGGTTGCAAACCGTCCAGTAGATTCTGCCCGAGCTGGATCTCGTCGGGCAGCGACAACATTTCCCGGCTCGACTCGACACCGGCGCACCGTAGCATATGATTAATCGAAGCTTGCAATTCATCGGTGAGTGGAACGCTGCCGATGTTTCGTGAGACGTTCATAAACATCCGTGAGTCTTCAACTAAACTGAATACACCGGTGAATACGAATTCGAAATCCGCACCGGTCGCAAGCCGTCAAGAAATTCGTTCACCCGTAGTTTCCCATACTTTCAATCGTTAACATAGCCAAGGGCATCGTGACGTAGTGCATGGATGCAAGCTGACTGGCATTTTGGATCATTCTTTGATGAGCAAACGAATTTTTGCGGTGGTCTTCCTGGTCGTGCTGACCGCGATCGGCGGCTATTTATTGGCCGATTGGTATTCCGCGCTACCGCTGGAAATCGAAAAGCATTACGTGGGGCGGGATTCCTGCGTGGAATGCCATCAGCAAGAAGCCGAGCTTTTCCACGGCTCGGATCATGATCTGGCGATGGATCTGGCGACCGAGCAGACCGTCCTGGCCGACTTCAACGACCAACAGATTGAGCATTACGGAATCACCACTCGGATGTTCCGTGAGGGTGACAGATTCATGGTCAACACCGAGGGTCCCGATGGAAAAATGCAGGACTTCGAAGTGAAATATGTGTTTGGTATTCGGCCACTTCAACAGTACATGGTTGAGCTCGATCGACCAGCAGACGCGAAACCGAACGAGGTTGGCCGTGTTCAGGTATTGCGTGTTTCCTGGGACACAAATCTAAATCGTTGGTTTTATCTGCGTCCGCCGGATGTCGATGAAAAACTCTCCCCGAACGATCCGCTGCACTGGACCGGCATTACACAAAACTGGAACGCCAGTTGTGCCGTCTGCCATAGCACCGATCTAAAAAAGAATTTCGATCCGCTTGCCAATTCCTATCGGACAACGTTTTCGGAAATTGATGTCAGCTGTGAAGCATGCCACGGCGAAGGCAGCTTGCATGTGGAACTGGCAAACCAGAAGAGTCTGTTTTGGGATCGCAATCACCAGTACGGTTTGGCCAAACTGAAAACGGAAAGCAATTTGCCCCAGATTGAAACTTGCGCTCCGTGCCATTCGCGGCGAACGATGGTCGACGAAGATTTTCGCCCCGGTTGCAATTTCGACGATTACTTTGCGACTCAATTGCTGACCGATCGCATCTACCACGCCGACGGCCAAATTCGGGATGAGGACTACGTTTACGGTTCGTTCATTCAAAGCAAAATGTTTCACAACGGTATTCGTTGCACCGATTGCCACGATCCGCATTCGACCAAAGTCAAATTTACTGACAACCAGCTGTGCACCTCGTGTCACCAGCACCCGGCCGGCAAGTACGACTCGATCAACCATCATCACCACGAACCGGGCACGCCAGGTGCCAGTTGCGTCGAGTGCCACATGCCAGCCACGACTTACATGATGGTCGATGCCCGGAGAGACCATAGCTTCCGCGTTCCTCGTCCCGACCTGAGCGTGCAACTCGGCACGCCCAACGCGTGTACCGCTTGCCACATCGACCCAAACAAGTTGCCCGCTGATTCGCAGCGGCCCGAGTTGACGCAGTACCTCGACTGGATCATTGCAGCGGAAAATGGGGACCAGAACGTAAAATCAGAATTGGAGCGAATCGATCAAGCGATGCTTGACGCCACCGACCAATGGTATCCGGTCGATCAATCCCCCCCCAAAACGGAGTACTACGCCGATCTTGCCGTTGGCCGCTCAGAGCTGGAACAAAGTGTCCCGACACTGACCGAGCTGGCCGCCAATCGTGCGGCTCCCGCGATCGTTCGCGCCAGTGCGCTCAGCAATTTGATGGAAGACGATTCTGATGCCTCGTTGCAGGTCGCCATCGAATCGCTGGATGCGACCAGTCCAAAAATCGTCTCGGCGGCGCTTTCGAGAATCGACATGGAACTGAGCCGAATTTCTGACCGCCAGCGTTATGGGGATACGAGCAATGAGAATCGCGACCAACTGAGGTCGCTTACCCGTCGGGTTGCAGACTTGCTTGGCCACGATTCGAAACGGGTTCGGATCGAGGCGGCCCGGGTATTTGCGAATATTGACCCCAATGCCCGGCAGACGTTCGTCGACCCAGAGCAGCGTCAACAATTTCAAGTTGCGTTGGATGAATTCAAGAAATCGTTGTATATCGACAACGACCGGGCCGCCAACCAGCTGATGTTGGGCGGTTTGCATGAAATGATGGGTGACGCCGAACGGGCCAAAGACAATTATCGTTCGGCGATCAATGTCGAGCCCAACCTGTCCGGCCCACGATCGAATCTGGCCGCATTGCTGGAGGCAGAAATCGACCGCATGCAAAACCAAATGCGTCAATCGCAGAGCAGTGGCGGGATTGCCGCCGGAACCCTTGAGTCGATGATGAAGCAAATGCAACGGCTGGCTCAACAGGCCGCAAGGTTGCGGGCGGAGGAACACCAACTGCTGGCGACAGACATCGAACGCAGCCAGGGCCTCCCGGATACTCACGGATTGCATTACCGATTTGCGATGTCGTCGTATGTTCAAGGAGATTTGGCGGCAACCGAAAAACATCTGCTCGAAGCTCACCGCCAACTACCGGATAACCCGATGTACCTGATGGGACTGGCGACCTACTACGTGCACGTCAAAAACGCGAACGAAGCTGGCAAGTACGTCGAACAGCTGATCAAACAGGATCCTCGACATCCCGGCTATCGTGCGTTGGCCGAACAGGTGCAGTCGATGAGATAGTCCTGAGGTCCCGAATTCAGCGACGAATTTTGGCCAGCGTTCTCAGCCAATTCCAGCCTGGATTTGAAACGAGGTGGCCGTTTCGGTCAGTGGTTCTTTGGGGTGGATTCGCGGGGATAAATTCGGATGTCAAAATTCACGGTGGCCGGTGTCCAGATGGACATTCAGCTGGCCGATGCAGAAGCCAATCTGAACCACATGTTCGCGAAATTGCGGGAAACAACAGCGGCGGGGGCGTCGTTGACCGTGTTCCCCGAATGCACCACGACCGGCTATTGCTTTGACAGTCTGGCAGAAGCCCAAGCGGTTGCCGAGCCATTCGATGGCCACAGTTTTCGGCGTGTGCAGCAGATCTGTTCCGAACTTTCCACGATGGTCGTATACGGCTTTCTCGAATCGGATCGCGAAAACCTGTTCAATTCCCTGGCGCTGGTCAGCGGCGAGGGACTTTTGGGCCGGTATCGCAAACTTCATTTACCGCACTTGGGAGTCGATCGTTTTACGACGCCCGGCGATGGACCGCTCCGGGTCACCGACACCAGACTCGCCCGAATCGGTTTGAACATCTGTTATGACAGCGCGTTCCCGGAATCGACTCGCATCCTCGCGCTTCAAGGAGCCGAGTTGGTGACCCTGGCGACCAACTGGCCCCCGACGTCTAACGTCACCGCCGACGTGATTCCCAATGCGCGAGCACTGGAAAACCACATTTACTTCATGTCGGTTAACCGGATCGGTGCCGAGCGAGGTGTCCAGTTCATCGGCAAGAGCAAGATCTGCGGGCCTGACGGCAGCAATCTGGCGTTTGCCGATCACGCGGAAGAGGCGATCCTGTACGCCGAGATCGACCCTGCGCTGGCTCGACAAAAGCACTTGGTCAGCATTCCGGGTGTTCATGAAGTCCACCGCATGAACGATCGGCGCCCGGATGTCTACGGCCCCATTTCAGAAACCGGTCAGGGGTGGGCAAACCATCGGGATAATTGAGACGCGGGGCAATGCCTGGAGCGACTTGCCGACCGTGGATGTTGGAAGTGGTCACGGACCAACAAGCTGCGTCGACCCGTTTGAACGAGGCCCTCGGCTGTCAAAAACGTTTTGACATGTGGAGTGATTAGGGGCAAGGCAACCACTCCACGGGAAAAAATGCCAAGGGCCTCGCGGGTCAATGGTCGGCAAATCAAATCGAATTGCAGAACCATCAAAACCGTAATAAGCAGCTACCGTGCCAAATGCCAATTCGGCACAAACCACCCCTTTGTTCGGCAAATGAGCCCTGGAAAAAACCGGGATTTCGGTCGCTGTAGCGGAATGCAACACGCTTCACGGATTCCCTGGCGCAAGATCGAACAAGCGGTCTGTGAATGAGCGGCCCCTTCGCTGAATCGATCTCGCGGAACGTTGTATTTGAATTGATCCAAGGCCACAATGATTCCTGTTCCAATTGCCGATCCTCCTGAAATCCATGGAAACCTAGATGACCCTTGCACCGACACGACGAAAATTTCTGGGGTCCACCCTGGTGGGTGCCGCCAGTTTGGCCAGTACGCGTGGGTTAACCGCGCGACCGATTCGATTCAGTCCGGACGAAACCGTGATTGGTTCTGGCGAATTTCAATATCGCGTGAATCATCAATTTGCGCAGCTGCCTGACAAATACCATTGGCAAACGACTCACAACGTCGCGGTCGATGCTGATAACAACCTGTACGTGATCCACGAAGGCCGTGCAAATCTGAAAGATCACCCTGCGATCTTTGTGTTTGACAACGAGGGAAAATTCGTACGGGCCTTCGGATGTCAGTTTCAGGGCGGCGGACATGGGATCGAAGTTCGCACCGAGGGCAACGAGCAGTTCCTGTACGTCGCGGCCTATCAGCAGGTCAAAGCGTTCGCCAAGTTGACACTGGACGGCGAGACCGTCTGGTATCGAAAAGCGCCGATGGAATCCGGAGTTTACGCCGAGGGCGAGGACACTTCAACCAAAGCCAGCTGGAATCGCAAAGGCTTCCTGCCCACCAATTTCGCCTTTCTCGCTGACGGGGGCTTTCTGTTAGCGGACGGTTACGGCTCGTTCCATATCCACCGGTTTGATCAACACGCCAATTGGATCAGCAGTTTTGGCGGGGCAGGCGAGGGCGAAGGCAAATTCAAAACGGCTCATGGTTTGTGGATCGATGACCGGAAAGGACGCGAGCCCTCGATTGTCGTTACCGATCGCGCTCACAACACACTCCAGTATTTTACGATCGATGGTCAATACGTTGAAACACTCACAGGTTACGGCTTGCCTGCCAATATCGACATTCGGGAGAATCTGATGATGGTTCCGGAATTAAAGGCCCGCTTGACGCTACTGAATGAAAACAACGAAGTCGTCGCTCAACTTGGCGAAGCGATCGAGCGGTTAAATCAGGTCAAGGATCTGCGCAGCAAGCCGGATCAGTGGATCGACGGCCAATTCGTCCATCCCCACGATGCCTGTTTTGACAACCGGGGCGATATCTTTGTGGCGGAATGGGTGCAAACCGGCCGGGTCACCAAACTGGAGAAAATTTGAGTCGCCAGATTCGATCGGCGACGTTGATTGGCGACGTTGATTGGCGACGTCGAGCGGGCCGACGGAACGGCGACCGCGGTAGGAATTTTGCCGGCGGCACCCTAAAATCGACTCGATGCCTGTTTCGCGTTGAAATGCCGCCCCATGACGTCCGAAATTCTCCCACCAACTGCGAAATCGGTGATCATTGCGATGAACCCGAATTCGGGCGCATCCGACCAGGGCCAATTGGTTGAACAACTACTCGACGAGTTAACCCAGCGTGGGTTTACGGCGCGCGTTCTCACGAAGATCGACGAGGTAACCCAGACCGTCCAGCGCGAGTGGGCCGACGGCACGCTGCGGGCAGTGGTTGCCGCCGGCGGCGATGGGACGATATCGTTGCTGGCCAATGAGTTGCACAACGACGTGCCGCTGGCGATTCTACCACTGGGCACGGAAAACCTGTTGGCAAAGTTTCTGGATTTACCTGGCGATCCGACGCACATTGCGGATTTGATCGCCCGCGGGCAGACGATTCGACTCGATGCCGGTCGTGCCAACGGGAAACTGTTTTTGGTGATGGCCAGTTGCGGATTCGATGCCGACGTCGTCCAGCGGCTGCACTCCAATCGCAGGGGACATATTCGACATTGGTCTTATGCGAGGCCAATCATGAGGGCCATTCGACAATATCGGTATCCCACCCTCCGGATCCAAATCGATGACCAACCAAAGCGGATTACCGGCAAATGGCTGTTTGTGTTCAATGTACCGCGATACGCGATGAACCTGCCGATCGTGCATGATGCGGATGCGATGGATGGGAAACTGGACCTCTGTACGTTCGGCAGGGGCCGTTTGATTCGTGGCTTGCTCTACCTGGCCGCGATTTTGACCAGGCAACACCGCTGGAAAAAAACGCGGGTCCGGCGGTTCGAGAAACTGCGAGTCGAAGCGGACGAGCCTGTCCCGTACCAACTGGATGGAGATCCGGGCGGCGAATTACCGCTGGAAATCGAGATTCAGCCGAAATTGCTTAGGGTGGTGGTGTCAAAACGCTGGATTGACAAAAATGTCCCCTGTTGAAAGCTAGAATTTGGAACAGCTGGAGCGACTTACGAGTTAGCTTTGGACGATTTCCCGATCATCCGTCGACGGTATTTCGTCATTTGATGGCTGTTTGTCCGGATGCTTTTCCCACCCCGACCCAGGCGACATCGGAATGCCAAACAACCCTGCTGAAATTGACGGACTGCGTTGCGGGACGGGCCAGCCACTGCTGGTGATCGCCGGCCCTTGTGCATTGGAGGATTTGGAATCGGCATTGAGAATTGCCGAGCCATTAAAACGGCTTTGCCAACGCCTGAATTTGGGATTTATTTTCAAGGCATCCTTCGATAAGGCGAACCGGACCAGTTTAAATTCGTATCGAGGAGTGGGCCTGGAACGAGGTTTGGAGTTGTTATCGCAAGTCCGGTCAAGGCTGGATGTTCCCCTCACGACCGACCTTCATCTGCCCGATCAGGCCAGCCCTGTGGCAGAGGTCTGCCAGCTCCTGCAAATTCCCGCCTTTTTGGCTCGCCAAACCGATCTGCTGGTGTCCGCAGCGCAAACGGGTCGTCCGGTGAACGTCAAAAAGGGCCAGTTTATGGCACCTTGGGATATGCAGCATGTTGTTGGTAAACTTGAGGATTCGGGATGCAAGAATATATTGCTGACCGAGCGGGGGACGTTCTTTGGTTATGGGCGGTTGGTAAACGATATGCAGTCCATTCCGGAAATGTCGAAAATCGGTGCTCCCGTCGTATTTGACGCGACCCATAGCGTTCAACAGCCGAGTGCAGCAGACGGAAAAACCGGCGGGAACCGGGAGATGGTCGAACCTCTGGCTTGTGCCGCGGTGGCAGCCGGCTGCGACGCGGTGTTTATCGAAACCCACCCTTCGCCCGATGATTCGCCAAGCGATGGCCCGAACATGGTTCCGCTGGACAAAATGGATTCACTTTTGACGAAACTGAAACAGATTCACCAACTGGTTCGATCGGTTGGATGACGTGAGGATAAGATCAATGCGGAATTTGAAATTATTGACGGGACTGGTGATCACCGCGATCGCGTTTCTGGTCACTGGATGTACACCGGGCACCGACCCGACCCTGGATTTGATCGATACGGACCTGAAGAAAACGAAGGTCGACGACCTGTCGAGGACGATGGGTTTTGTGTTCAGCTCACGCCGATATGCCCAAAAAGAATTTGAATCCAAGATCTCAACGGGTCTCAATCGTTGGGTCAATTACTCCCCCGAGGGCGTGACGGAAATCGACTGGCAGTTGGATCCGATGATTGCGCCGATGATCGAACAATTTGATGACCTGGCGGTTCTTGAGCGGACTAACGATTTCAGTTTTATCAACACCGATGCTTATTTCCTGCAGGAATCGGCGTGGGTTGACGAAGTGATCGAACGAGTCACCGACGCGACGCAGTTAAGCCCGTTTGAACTGTACCGACTGGCTGCGGATTATAAACCCACCGAGGAAGCCAAAGATCCCGTGGTGGATGTCGTTCGAAAACTGAATCCCAAACTCGATGAATCAGCTGCGAATTCGCTGACTCATTCTTTCAAATATTTTGATTGGATTGTTCGCAACATCCAACTGCTGCCTGAGACCGAATATTCGGCCGCTGAAATCGACGAGTTGCGATTGAATGACAAAGAAGGAAATGCAGCCGCTGGCGTGCCGGGAACCGGGTATCGGCTGTATCCCTGGCAAACGTTGCTGTATGCCCGCGGAGATTATGTGGACCGAGCGAAACTGATGATGGTCGGTTTACAAAAAATTGGGATCGATTCACTGATGCTGGGCGTCAAATCCGAGGGGGGAGAAATCCAACCTTGGGCGGTCGGCGTGGCGGTAGGTGACGATTACTACCTGTTTGATACCAGATTGGGATTGCCCATTCCCGGTGAGCAATTGGGCTCGTTCCTGACGTTGTCGGAAGCCCGCGCGAATCCCAAACTACTGGAAAGCCTCAATTTGACCAACGAGGAATACCTCGGCGACGATACGCAGTATTGGGTCAAGCCTGAGCAACTCAAGGACCTGGTGGGATGGGTTTACGTTGCTCCCGAGTCCGTTGCCAAACGGATGAAAGGGCTGGAAGAGCGATTGATTGGTGAAGATCGGTTGGCGTTGGTGACCGAACCAACCAAGATTGTCGGCCGTTTGCCCAAAGCCGAGGGTCTGAAAATCGAAATCTGGGACAACGCCTTCAAAACACACCAGTTCCGGCAGGCCGTCCGGGAAGCCCTTGAAGAAACAGAAAACAACGTGCTGATGGACCGTTTGAACTGGTACTACCAGGATGAAGCTTACATCGACGGGTTTGAGCGGTACCGAACGTCACGCGCCAGATTTTTTGTCGGCAAATTTGAATCCCCCCGGGACTCCACCGGCTTTAATGCGATCGAAAGCTTCGAGGCCCTGATGTATACCGATGCGACGATCGATCAACTGGCCACCGATCCCAACCTGCAAATCAGCTTGGGAATCCTCAAATCTGCCGGCCAGGACGCTGCGGATTTCCAGTTCCAGGTGCGCAGTGTCCAAGCTCAAATGCGGCTGGTCCGCAGAGACACGGGTCTGTTTCTGGCCCAGAGTCATTTTGACAATGGCAGTGTCAGTGCCGCGGCAAATTGGTTGAAAGTCCTCAAGAATACCGACGACGCCGACCGCTGGTTCGACGCCATCAACTACCTGCTCGGACGTGCCTACGAAGCCAGGAAAGAGTATGACCTGGCGATCATCGAGTACGAAGAAGGCAAAGGCGAAAACGGGGAAGGTCCCGTTTCCAACCAGATTCACGGGAACCTGATTCGCGTCCGGATGCTGAAAGAATTAGTGGCCCGCCTGGAAGCCGAAATTGCGGCAAACAACTAGGCCGACCGAACCCAGCGTCCAGCTCAACGATCACCCCCAGAAATTCCGGAGTCGGATCATTTCCAGGGGAAGGCCGTGCCGGTCAACTGTTCGAAAGCTTCGATATACTTTTCCCGAGTTTTCTCAACGATCTCGGCGGGCAATTCTGGAGGCTGGCTGTTTTTGTCCCAGTCAGTCGAGTCGAGATATTCGCGGACGAATTGTTTATCGTACGAGACCTGGTTTTTGCCGGCTTCATACAAATCAGCAGGCCAAAACCTGGAACTGTCTGGCGTTAAGACTTCATCGATCAGAATCAGTTCGCCGTGATGCCAGCCCCACTCGAATTTGGTATCGGCCAGAATGATGCCCTTTTCGGCAGCATACGCTCGCCCTTTTTCGTAGACCATCAAGCTTTTTGCTTTTAGCTCTTTCGCGGTCTCGGCACCAACGACTTCCACCATCTGTTCGAAAGAAATATTCTCATCGTGTCCCGCCTCCGCCTTGGTCGCTGGCGTGAACAACGATTCGGGAAATCGGGCGCAATTTTTCAGCCCTTCCGGTAGACGGATTCCACAGACTGCCCCGGTGCGTTGGTAATCACGCCAACCGGAGCCAACCAGGTAGCCCCGCACGACGCACTCGATCGGAACGACCTCGCATTTCTTGACGATCATCGAACGGCCGTCCAATTCGTCGGCGTTAAGTCCGTCTGGCAGTTCCACCGAACGAACATCCGTCGTCACCAGATGGTGGGGAACCCCGATAAACTCAAACCAGAATTTGCTGATTTGAGTGAGCACTCGGCCTTTATCCGGAATGATTGTCGGCAGGATATAATCGAACGCACTGATCCGATCACTGGCCACCATCAGGTAGAATTGACCAACATCGTAAACGTCTCGTACTTTGCCCTGTCTAACCAATGCGGTCGCCACGGTCTGCTCCTTGTCAGTGCTTGACGAGAACCCGACGAACGAAAATTTGTGTCAAATCGCGATTCTCTGCCTGCCATTCAAGCTGCCAACTATAAAACAGTGGACTCGATTCTTAAAGTACCCATTTTCTGTGGAATTCGAAACGACTACTATATTCGTGGGTAGAACAGGTAACACAAAGCGGAACTGTCGACCTCCCTCAAACTTCCTGCGAGACCGTTAATGTCAGAATTTCGATTCCGGATGCCTTCTGCTTGGAAGCTGAGTTCCTACCACGCCAGCTCCATCTTTGTCGTCGGTCTCGATGGAATCCCCTGGCCATGCAAGGTTGAGGTCGATACGAAAAGCGAGTTGGCGGCGGATGGCCCGATTCTCCAGGTCGTTCGAAACCAGGAAGAATCGGGGCGGGTCTACCTCATCTACCCACTCCGTGAGCGCAAGGAAATGCTGCTTTGCACTGGCACGCTGCCGGTCCGTGACGTGACCTATGACCTGGTCAAGGAAATTGCCAGGGGCACTTTGAATCGGCTGCGAAACCAGATATTCGATCTGGCAGGAGGGGGGCCTGGAAATCGCGGATTCGATTCACGAAACCGTTACCCAATCGACCCAGTTACTGGGCAAGGCGATCATGACTTCCGAGCTTGGCCTGCAGGACCAATTGGCAGGTGACTCGATCGAACTGGCGATGGAGGCCACGTTTGCACTCGCCGCGACGTTCGGTGAGCAGATCGCAAAATTTCGCCGCGAACATCAGGAGCTGCGACCCTTTTGGATGGCCAACGTGGCTGGCCGAGATACGCAACTCCAGCCAAGCATCGAACAACCGTCATTCAATTTATTTCAGGTACCGCCTGCCCGACTGACGGAATCCCGGGATTGGAATTCGTTCAAGAAGCGATTGATTGTCGGCCCCTTTCTCGACGCCAGCGCCGGCGGGATGCCTCCCGAATGGCTGGAGGTAGAAGATTATCACGCCCGTCGTGAGCAGCTATTCAAACGTTGCCGAAAAATGCTTTCGGAGCTTCCGTCGACCATGTCATTGCTGCACCTGATCAGCGGCATCAACGGAATCGGCCACCGCCACTTGAGTTACCCGCAACAACTTCAAATCGCAGTTGACCTGTTGCAAATCGTAGATGAATCCAGAGTCGAAACGCCCGTGATGGTCAGTTTTGATTTCCCTTGGGCAGAACGGCTGGCCGGCTCAGTGGGAGGGATTCATCCATTGCAGATTGCTGATTCCCTACTACGTCAAGGATTGCGGATTTCTTTTCTCGGTTTGGATATCAATCTCGACTACTGGCCCAACGGCAGCATTGTTCGGGACCCGCTGCAATGGATTGATTTGATCGATATCTGGGCGCAACTCGATCTGCCGCTAATCCTTTGCCTGCGGGTGCCATCGGGTTCGAAACCGGTCTCCCCGGACGGCCCCGTGGATCGCCTGGTGAACCAGCAACGAAGCAATCTGACCGAGGAAAAACGACTGGAATTTCTGGCGACCGTCCTGCCGATGATGGTGGCTCGACCTTCGGTACACGGAATCATCTGGCGACAATGGCAGGATTCGGATGACCCCCGCTATCCCCACGCCGGCCTGGTGGACGACGCTGGCGTTCCCAAGCCAATCATGAAGGAAATTGAGAAACTGCGGATCGTCTGCGGCAATTAGGCGAATCGAATTCTGCCGCGGCGTCGGTTCAGTTGTGACCGATGCAGACGACGCACATGTCGTCGATCACGGGCGTTCGGCCAATATGCCGAGTCACCGCCTGGCAAATCAACTCGCCGATATTTTCCGGCGTTTTCGCTTGACTGTTACGGATCTCCTTGATCATCGCCTCGGTCGTCAGTTGATTCCCATCGGCGTCCATCGCTTCGTTGATGCCGTCGGTATACATCACGACCACGTCGCCGGGTTCGATGTCAATCGTTACCGATTCGTATTCAAAATCTTCCATAATGCCCAATGGCAAACCAGCTTCTTCGATCGCAATTTCTTCGATCTCACCCGAATTTCTGCGGACAATCGGTGGCATGTGGCCAGCATTGACGATTTCCATTTTGTTGGAATCCAAATCCAACATGCCCACCACAAACGTGACGAACCGATCGATGTTCAGATCGGAGAGATTGTTGTTCATCCGCTCGACAGCTTTGACAGCTGTTTCAGCGGTCGCCAAAGCAAATCGGGATTCCGCTGACACCTTTGCCATCAAGAGCGCCGCAGGAATTCCGTGACCGACCACGTCAGCCACGACGATGGCGATTTTGTTGTTGGGCAGCAGGACGTAATCGAAATAGTCACCGCCGACCTGTTGCATCGGACGGTAGTAGGAAAAAAACGAAAATTTGTCGGATTCCGGTTTTCGCTGCGGTAAAAAACGCTGTTGCAGCTCGTGAGCCAACTCCAGATCCGCTCGCAGGTGGTCCGCCTTTTTGACATCCTCAAACAGGTCACTTTTCTGGATCGCCAGGCTGGCCTGCATGGCAACGGTCACCAGCGTTTCCAGATCTTCTTCCTTGAACGCGATGGACTGTTTCAGGGTGTCGAGCTGAATAATCCCGATCGATTCTTCTTTGCTGTTGATCAGCGGTGCGCACATGATCGAACGAATGCGAAAATCAACAATGCTTTGCGCCATATCAAACCGATCATCGGCAGCTGCATCGCTGGAAATAATTGGTTCCTTGGTATCCATGACCTGGTTGACAATCGTCCGGCTCAATCGAATCTGTTCGTCATCGCGCGGATTCCGGGTTTTGAAGCCCAACGGCTGAAGCCGTCCGTCGGCGCCTCGCAGGACGATAAAACCGCGATCGGCTTCGATAAACAGGTCAAACAGAAAATCGAGGATTTTGGCAAGGACTTCATCCCGACCGATCGATTCACTCAGGGCATGCGTGATCTTGGTCAACGCGAGCAATTTTTCCGGCGTGCCGACCGTGTGGTGCATTCTGGAATGGTGCGAGGGGACGTCCAATCGGGACATCACATTCGATTTCGACTCATCGATATCGTCATCCAGAAAAATGGAACTGGAGGCTTTGCTCGACATCGGTTCGTTGTCGATCGTCTCACGGGGTGGACGAGCCGTTCCGGGGCCGTCCTGGAAACGAAAATAAAGCGTTACGTCACAGATCTTGATTTCCGAATCGTCGTAGAGCTTGGTCGACTGGTGGACCTCCTGGTTGTTGAGGTAAGTCTTATTGCGACTCTTCAAATCCTCGAGGTAGTAATCACCGTCCTTGTAAATGACCTGCGCATTGCGCCGACTTACCGACCCATCATCGATATGGACATCGCATTCAGGATGACGACCGATCACAACAGGCTTTTTTTCAAGCGAGAATTTCTTGTTGTGGACGGCGGCGTCAGTGGAGGTAAGGAATGGCATTCAGGATTGGTAAGTTAGAGACGCGGAATTCAAGTCGAGTTGACCTTAGCTTATTCTAATTTTCTGCCGTGGTTCCGGTCAACTTGCCGGCTCAATCCGAGTGTCCCGATTTGCTGCCCCAAGAAAACAAAAAAAGCCGGATTGAAATCATCCGGCTCGGCAGGAATTGGACTGAATATTTTCGGGAAATCCGGGCGCGATCAAGCTTTCCGTGGTAAACGACACCCGCAGGGTGCCGCCACAGGGCTTGACCGTGACACTGTCGACTACGCGAATTCGTCGAGCATCCGGGCCACGGCCAGATCAATTTTTTCAGGCGTCTCGTAAACTCCCTCGGCAATCTGGGTTCGAATCTCCGCGACGCGGTCGGTACGAATCCCACCCGTGGACTGGGTATGGCTCAACATCTGGGCCTCAGCCGAAATATCCAGCTGGTCCAGCGGGAGTGAATTGGAAGATTTTTCTGTCGAGTTTTGAGTCTGCAAGTTCAACGGCTGGGCCGATTGAACGTTGTTAGTCGGTCTAATTTGCATTGGTTCTCCCCATGACGGGTTGGTGGTTTGAACGTCGTCGAAGACTGGTCAGGTGTCAAGTTTTGACGATTTGACAAATCTCGCATTCAACAAGCAAACCATTATTTCTGTTTTTGCACAATTCCATTTTTTATCGGATGGGGTCTGAAGCCGAAAAAGTCACTCACATTTGTTCTTGGCCGTGACATTTAACGATTTTCGCTCCCCAACCAAATCCCCAAGGCTGCTGTTCCTTGTCGATGTTCGTGCTCTCCGTAACAGAGTTTGACAACGCAAGCATTGTAGGCTGCTTGGAATATCGACGGGATTGCTGAGCGAGGATTGTAAATTTTTCATGGTGACACGTTTTGACGCTGGCAGAGTGCCAAACGCTTGTTCCTGTTGTTCCTGTTGGGTTGCTGCCGTCGACCAGTGAATCTCTCAAGCCACGGATCGCAAACAGTCGGTCAACTTGGATCTCGCCAGGTAGCGTATCTGATTCCATTTTACCAGAAAAAGACTAATTCCTGAAAATTTCCATTTGACTCGCCCGGATTTACGTGCCTGCCTGGAAACCGGTTCGCGCGATTCGCCAAAAGGTCAGATTTTTTGCCGGCGGTGCTGTCAAATGAACCCTTTGCGATTCAACCACGTTATACACACAGTCATGGCCAGCAGGATTCTGGTCTTTCCAGCAAAGATTGCTAAACACTTTCCAACCTGGATTAATCAAATGGCTTTCTCCAATTCACAAGTCCCCCAAATCAACCTGGCACGCGGCAAGTTTGACCTTCCTTTTTTCGTTGATATGGAAGCATTTTTCGAATTCAGTTTCTGGATCTCAGAAGAACTGCTGGATCTCGAAGCCAAGTACCGCCAGAAGCAGAAACTGCGACGATCGGACCGATTGCCCAACGAGGCCTCCCGATTGAACTGTTACGAGATCTGATTGGCGATGCGGATTGGCGATAACCCGTCGCCGAACGCTGCAGCCACGACGGTCCAGCCGCTGGCTTAAAAGCTACCGTCAACGGGTCAGGACTGGGCGGATCCAAGGATTTCATCCGACAAAAAAAAAGCTTGCCCAATCAGGCAAGCTTGTTGGAATTTCGTTCAGTTTTCCCGACCACTCAGGCGTCACAACCGTTCCCGCTTTGGCAACCGTTCCGCGTTCGCAGACGTTTCGCACTGGCAGCACGCTATCGGCCAAATTCGACACGACGTCGACCGAGTTGTTGCTGCAGCCGTTGCACGATGCTGCTGTGCATTTGGCTGACGCGGCTTTCGCTGAGATCGAGCGTTGCCCCGATCTCTTTCATGGTCAATTCTTCGTAGTAATAGAGAATGATGATCAGTCGCTCGTTTCGGTTCAGCCCCTTGGTGACCAGCCGCATCAGATCATTTTTCTGAATTCGCCGAGTCGGATCTTCGCCTTTTTTGTCCTCGAGAATATCAATCTCGCGAACATCTTTGTAACTGTCAGTCTCATACCATTTCTTGTTCAGGCTGATGAGTCCCACCGCGTTAGCGTCACTCATCATTTTTTCAGTTTCCTTAACCGACAACTCCAACTCGTTCGCCAACTCGATGACTGTCGGAGTGCGACCGAACTTCGCTTCCAGCCGTTTGGTCGCATTGTTGATCTTGCTGGCCTTCGATCGGACCAGTCGCGGCACCCAATCCATGGTGCGAAGCTCGTCCAGCATCGCTCCGCGAATTCGAGGCACGCAGTACGTTTCGAACTTGACTCCGCGATCCATGTCAAAGGCATCAATCGCATCCATCAAACCGAAAACGCCGGCCGAAATCAGGTCATCCAGCTCGACACCATCGGGCAATCGTTGCCAGATCCGTTCGCCGTTATATTTGACCAAAGGGAAATAACGTTCCATCAATCGGTTGCGTAGCTCTTTGTCTGTACAGTCCGGTTTGTACTGCTTCCAGACTTCCAGAATTTCGTCTTTATCTGCAACGCTTGTCGCCATGCAATCCTCCGTGATTGTTTCGCGACTGACCTTAAGTCAGTTGATTGTCTGATGCACCCTGAAGTTGTCAAATACCCGAGCGAGATTCAACGAATTCAGAATGCACCAATTTGCTTTCGTTTTCCAACCGTTGTCCGACGGCTGGGGATGGAAATTTTCCAAACGCCAAACCGCCGATACGGGAAAAGTAAATATCAGAAACCGCTTCGACTCGTCAATGAACAAATTACAAGGATTGCAATTTTGCAGTATTTTTTTCGAGCTCTTTCTGACCGAACTGGAGTGTGGCAGTGCCACGCGCGCAGCTGGACTCTTCCATTGGAAGATATCGTCGGGTCTGTCATCAAAGTTTTAGCCAAAGTTCAGATTATTCGATCTTGGTCGGCTTTGTGCCGGCAAACGCGATCGCTCAAGCTCAGCGATCGTCTTAACCGGGCGGCCACCGATCAGGCAGCGGAATGGGTCACGGCGTTCAGTTGATCGGCTGAGATTTCGCCAAAGACTTCCACGTCGGCACCGTTGAGTTCGCGACTGCCCAGGACAAAAACACGCGGCTCAATTTCATAGGCCAGTTCCGCAATCACGGGCCGAATCGATTGATCCACCAGTGCGACCGGACGCAAGCGGTTGGCGACCATCTTCGTGGATGCATTCTCGATCGCAATCGCAAGATTGTGCAGAACCTCAGCCGGCAAACCAATTCGAATTTCATCCTGATCGCGTTCCCAGGCAGACGCGATGCGATCCTGCAGTTCTTGCGAAATGGTAAATACCGGAATCGCGCTTTGCCCCGAACTCAATGCGGACGTGATATGCCTGCCCAGCCTCAAGCGGACTTTTTCGATCAAGTCCCAGCGATTCTTGACCAAATTGACGTTGTCTCCCAGCGTTTCCAGAATCAAGCCCAAGGGTCGAATGGAAACGCCATCCTCAACAAGGCTTTTGAGGACCTGCTGTATCTGGCCGATGCTCATCACATCCGGGACGAGTTCTTCCACGACCGCAGGTGAGCTGTTTCGAACTTCTTCGATCAACTGCCGGGTCGCATCACGCGTTAGAATTTGTGAGGCGTTTTCCAAAGCGGTCGATTTTAGTTTCGTTGCCAGTACCACCTCGGGGGTCTGAATTTCGTATCCTGCCGAAGCCGTGGATTCCATGGCTTCCACGTTGATCCAGAAAGCTGGAAAATCTACCAGACCTTCCTCGGGAATCCCAATCACGGCTCCGTTATGGATCGGTCCTATGGCGTTTCCCCGATCAATCGCCAATCGCGAGTTGGCTCGGATTTCACCACGGCAAACCGAATTGCCCTGGACCAGGATTTGAAACTCTTCCGGTCCCAGTTGTAAATTGTCGCGAATCCGGATCTTGGGAAGGACGATCCCCATTTCATTGGCAATCTCTTTCCGGGTTTGAGTGACTAACTGCAGTAACTGACCACCCTGACGAGAATCGGCCAGGCGAATCAGGCCAACCCCCAATTCCATTTCCATGACTTCACTGCGCAACAGCTTCTCCAGCGTCACTTCGGTCGGGGCCGGCTGGGGGGGCGTCTGCGCAGGAGACGACGGTTGTGTTTTTGAATTGACGGACAGACGGTACGCCGCCAGCAAACAGGCCGACACGATTAATAACAAAGGAATCTTGGGCAAATCGGTCAGCACCAACAGACTGAGAAACACGGCGGTCATCACCAGGACGATTGGACGGGCAAACAGCTGATCCACCGATTCGCGTGGGAGGTCCGTTTTCTGTGTGCTGCGAGTGACCAGCAACCCGGCGGCCAGCGAAATCAGCAGGGCCGGCAATTGACTGACCAAGCCGTCGCCGATCGTCAATTTCGTGAAAGTTTCGGCCGCTTCGCCAATCGACATTTGCTGAGACAGTCCGATCAGGAGTCCGCCCGTAATATTGATCAGGGTGATCACGACGCCCGCAATCGCGTCTCCGCGAACGAATTTGCTGGCACCATCCATCGCTCCATAAAAGTCGGCGTGGGCGACGGTATCGGCCCGGAGCTGTTTGGCCTGTTCGTTGCTGATCGTGCCGGCGTTCAATTCGGCGTCAATCGCCATTTGTCGACCAGGCAATCCGTCCAGCGCAAATCTTGCCGCAACCTCACTGATCCGCGTGGCGCCTTTGGTGATCACGACAAACTGAATGACGACGATGATCGCGAAAATCACCAATCCGACAATCAGATTGTCACCCGTCACGAAATGCGAGAAACTCTGAATCACGCCGCCGGCAGCCAGTTCGTGATCGATCGCTCCGCGGGTCAGAATCAGTCGCGTCGTGCCAATGTTCAATGCCAATCGAGCCAGCGTCGTCGCCAGTAAGACCGACGGAAACACGCTCAGCTCCAGCGGCGTTTTGACGTACAGTGTGCTGAGCAACACGACCACCGCCACCGTAATATTGACGGCCAGCAAGAGATCCATCATGCCCGTTGGTAGGGGCAGGAAGATGATCATCAGGCAAGCGATGATACCGGCGGGAAGTAATAAATCTGGCCAACGGTTCTTGAGATTCATTCTGTTCATACCAGCATCTGGACAGGCGAAAAAGCGACGCAGCGTAGCGAAAGCCAGGGCTAGCGTCCAGTCCGAATCTCACGCGTTGGCAACCGCAGACCACCCCGCTGCCCGTCCGGAAAACCCGCGGATGCCATCATCTCCATCAACCAGCGCGTGATTGCTATTGAAGTAGATCGGGTCTCCCCTAAAATCCGCCTTTTGAATTCCGATTTTTCAACGAATGAGGGGTTTGTCGAAACTTGCTTCGGCCGACCCATTGGGAGCATGACCATGACAGCCACACGGAAGTTGCAGACATTGGCCGCGGCAGGAATCGGTACACTGGTGGCGACCGGTCAGACTTTCGGCTCCGATGTCGCCACCGCCGGTGCTGACCTGGCGTCGCAGGCAACATCGAGCTTCATGAAAACGGTCGCCCAAGCGATCAAAGGCAACGCGGAGGCCCAGGAGATCCTGTTGCAGGAGTACCTGGCCAAGGCCCTGATGATTACGGCGATCGTCGTGATCACTTACATGGTCGCGTCCTGGTTTGGCAGAATGATCGGCGAAATGGTCACCAAACGGGTCGACCAAACCCTGGGAAAATTCCTTTCCAAAGCCATTCGCAACCTGACGATGATCGGCGTGGTAATGGTCATTCTGGAAATGAATGATATCAGCATTGCCGGATTTGCCGCCCTGTTGGCTGCGTTTGGCTTCGCGATCGGGATGGCACTCCAAGGGACGCTTGGAAATTTTGCGGCTGGAATCATGTTGCTGGTGTTTCGCCCCTTCAAGGTCGATGATTACATCTCGGTCGCTGGAACCGCGGGAACGGTCGAGGAGATTGACCTGTTTACGACTCGCTTGAATTCGCCCGATAACCGCCATCTGATCATTCCCAACGGCGAGATTTTTGGCAACAAACTCGAAAACTTTACCCGCAACCCGGTACGGCGAGTCGATGTGAACGTCGGCACCGATTACGGCGCCGACTTGCGGTTGACCCGACGGGCGCTGGAAATTGCCGTCGCCGGAGTGAATCACCACACCGATGCTCCCGATCCACAGGTCTACTTGCAAGGCCTTGGTTCGTCTTCGGTGGATTGGCAATTGCGAGTCTGGTGCCATCATGCCGATTACTGGAAGGTCAAAGAAGCCCTGACCGCCGCCGCCAAAGAAGCACTCGACGCAGCCGGCGTTTCCATTCCCTATCCGCAAATGGATATCCATGTCGCCGGAACTGTGCTGGCGAAAAACAAAGCGGCTTGAACCAGGTGGGGTTCTCCGGATTAGGGCCTGGCCGTTCAGATCGCCCAGCCGGAAGGGCTCGCTGTAACCGCCATCTTTTCGACCCGGATTATCGGCAGGAGGTCGAGCCAAACTGCGATCATTTGCGCTTCCAGAACCGCGATCCAATCGTGCTGGCGTTGTAATCGTCACAGCCGGTCCGATTGCCTAACCGGACAGGTTTATCTAATCCAACACTTCACTTTTTTTGCATCACTTTGCCCAGATGGTGTATTTTTTCAACGTCCAAGACATTGAATTAAGCTCCCCCTTAACCAAAGACACTGGGTCAAACGATGGCAAAGAAAGCAAACAAATCCAAGACGGCTGAAATATCCAAGACGGCTGAAATATCAAGACGGCTGAAATATGCAAGACGGCTGACATATCCAAGACGGCTGAAAAAACAACCAAGACAGAAAACGACCTCGCCAAACTCGATGAGACGGGCCAGCGTCGCAACGGTGATCGCCGAGTCAAAAACATGCCGCTGACGGCTGGCGAAGACCGTCGCAAGGTTAAGCGTCGACGACAGATTGACCCGACGACCTGTGAACGAGAATACTCCGAACAGGAAATCGAGTTCATGCGGGCCATGGACGAATACAAGCGGGCCAGCGGAAGAATGTTCCCGACCTGCAGCGAGATCCTGGAAGTCCTCAGCAACCTGGGCTATCGCCAAATCGCAGAAGGCCAACCGCTGTACAGCGCCGAAGACAGCAACCAAATCGAAGCCGATTCCGAACCTGAGCATGCCGATTCGGAATTCGACGCCGAAGAATCCATCGCCTAGCTCCTCTACATGGCCAGCCTCTCGGACGGTCTCCCCACAACACAAGAATTGGCGAACTGCTTCCCGTTTGCCGATGCCGTTTGCAACCCCATTGTTGCAAGCGGCTTTTTCGTATTTTAATGATGGTGGGCGACCGGACAGCACGACCGCCATTGCGATTGACGGCTTGGTGCAATTGCAATAACGTCCGAGACTCAATTGGTCTTAAGCTTTCTCGATTCCAAGCACAGGATGTCCCTTGGTTCCAAGCCTGCTGACACGCTACGTTATCTGGGAACTCGTGAAGATCTTCACGGTGTCTTCGACGGGCTTTGTCGGGCTGATGGTGGTGATCGGATTAACCCAGGAAGCACTCGATCACGGGCTCGGCCCCGATGTAATCTTTCAACTGACTCCTTACGTGCTGCCCAAAGCGCTGATGTTTGCGATGCCGGCGACGTGCCTGTTCAGCACCTGTGTCGTTTTCGGTCGATTATCCGCCGACAATGAAATCATCGCGATTGAGTCGCTCGGCCTGCCCAAATCCGTGGTGGTGATGCCGGCCCTGGTGATGGCATTCCTGCTCAGCCTCGTCGCCGTCTGGATGAATGACATTTCGTTTGCCTGGAGTTATTGGGGCGTCGAAAAAGTCGTCCTCGAAAGCAGCGACAAAATCATTTACGGAGTGCTTCGTACCGAAGGCAGCTTCAGCACGCCGCGATTCACAATCGAAGTCGACGCCGTCGAAGACCGCACGTTGATCAATCCGGTGATCACCGTCAAATCTGACAAACCCAATTCCGATGCGCGAATTGTCGCCCAACAGGCCGTGCTTTCGACCCATCCAGAAAGCCACAGCCTGAACTTCACGATGACCAACGGAATCGCCGACATCCCGGGAAAAGCCGCGATGCAATTCGAAGACTCGTTTTCGCAACCCATTCCACTTAAGTCTCCTGAGGAAATTGCCAAGTCCACGGGCAACCCCAGTCATCTTTACCTCAGCCAAATCAAACGTGCGATTGTCAAACAGAAATCGGAGCTGGTGAAAACCAAAACCTCCAACGCATTGATTTGCGCGAGCCAGTTATTTTCCGGTGATTTGGTTGCCCTGACCAACGAACAATGGCCCCAACGACTTAGACAGGAACAAAACGCCATTCATCGCTTGAATCGCCTGCACGTCGTGCCGCATCGGCGCTGGGCCAACGGCTTTAGTTGCCTGGCGTTCGTGATTATCGGCATTCCCGTCGCCATGCAGTTGAAGACCTCCAACTATGCCAACACGTTTGGAGCCTGTTTTCTGCCGATTCTGTTTCTGTATTACCCGCTCTTCATGTTCGGGCTCAATGGAGCCAAGCAGGGGACTCTTCCGCCATTTGCCGCCTGGCTGGGTGACGTGGCCTGCATCTCGATCGGGATCCTGTTGCTGATCCGCGAATTTCGCCGTTGAATCAACTGCACACATCCGTAAAATCGCATCAAGCACCTTCTCGCGCGGAATGTCCGTCGGGCTCAACCGGGTCGGGATCAATCACGGAATCAACGCACTTATAACTCCCGAAAATGCGATCCGTCGAGGTCGGAAGTACGCCGGCAGCAAGGTCACTGGCAATCCGACAACGGCTCAAACCATGCGTCAGTGGCATCACGCTCTGCCCGTCCGACGCGCTAAACAGTTGGGCGGGCCAGGTGCGATTGGCAAACATACGATTGGCAAACATACGATTGGCAAACATACGATTGGCAAACATACGATTGGCAAACTCTGGCAGGAAAATGTGTGGCAGGAAAATTGAACGCGCATTATCTTCCTGCCACCGATTTCCTGGTCCGACATCTTCCTGCCAGATGACTTTCTGCCGCATATATACGATTTAGGCACAATGAGTAGTGTAAGCTTTGAAAAGACAGGTTCTGGTAAAATATTATTCTTAAATAGTATCAGTGGGACTGGAAGCAATCTAAGCTCAGATATAAGAATAGGGAACAACTCAGGTTATGTTAACTCAGTACAAACCGGATTGAATAAATCTGCGAATATAACTCTGTATGGGCTAGGCACATTCTCAAATCCAGCCATCTTGAAAGACGGAGTAGTATGCACAAATTGTTACAATTTCACAAGTCTAAACACAGGAACAGTAATATTCAACGTCTCGAGTTGGAGCAATTATAGTATTG
>CAVQPH010000007.1:0-18465 GCA_963714685.1 Pirellulaceae bacterium
GGAGAAAAATTTGTGTACGGTTACAACACAGATATTTTGGGTGCATTGATTGAAGTGGTGTCAGGGGAAACGCTTGATGTCTTTCTTAAAAATCACATACTCGATCCACTCGGCATGAACGATACGCATTTCTATCTCCCAAAAAATAAAAAAGAAAGATTAGCGGTTGTTTATTCAGCTGAAAATAATGGCTTAAAAAAAGCTGACGATCTGGGGACCATGGTTGGTCAGGGTGCATATGTTGACGGGCCACGTAAAAGTTTTTCTGGTGGTGCAGGATTTTTGAGTACCGCCACTGATTATGCAACGTTTCTTCAAATGATGTTGAACAAGGGAACCTATAATGGCAAAAGAATTATTTCACGAAAGACCGTTGAATTAATGACGGTTAATCACCTTGCTAATGGAATGTTTCCATGGTCCGGAGGAACCGGATTTGGTTTAGGGTTTTCAATCGTAGAAGATTTAGGGGCAAGAGGATCATTGGGGTCTGAGTTCACCGGCCTATTTAAGACGTTAAGATCCATCAATCCTGATTGGAACTTATTTTGCCTTGGTTGGGCAGACCACAGACCGGATCGCGCGCCGATCCCCAAACTGCGTTGTGAAAACCGATCCTTGATTCCAAACGACGGCAGGTTGGAGCAGGTAAACGCGGTCAAAAAAGGGAGCAGCCGGTCTGTGAACAAAATCCAACACCCCTTACAATATTTGTTGGTCGTAGCCATTTCATGTGCCAGAAAGAGACATCATGTCGGATTCACTTAGGTCATTGATCGCTTGCGGGACGAAACTCTGGCTGGACAGCATCGACCCAATTCTGGTTCTTCAAGCCAAGAAGGATGGGGCGACTGGAGCAACCTCCAATCCGATCATTGTCGCCGATCTTTTGAAGTCGGGACGATTCGATGAACAAATTCAACAGTTCATCAACCAGGAAATGTCGGATGAGCAAATTGCCTGGGCTATGACGAATCAATTGGTTTGCGAGGCCCAAAAAGTCTTTCAAAATATTTGGGAACGTTCATCGGGCAACGATGGATTCGTCAGTTTTGAACTCGACCCTCTCATTGAGAATCCCAAGAAGGAAACCCCGCTGGCAAACCGGGTAGGGCAATATATCGAGCTTGGTAAAGAATGGGCCCAAGACCACAAAAATCGCATGATCAAGGTCCCAGCGACCGCCGCCGGGCTGGCATCGCTGGAAGACTTGGCGGCTGCCGGGATTTCAATCAATGTCACGCTGATTTTTTCGGACCGGCAGTATCAAGCGGCTCGAGATGCGATCTGGCGGGGAGCCCAGAAACTGGAAGACCGCTCACGATTCAAAAGCGTTTACTCGATCTTCGTCTCGCGGATCGACGTCTACACCGAAAAACACAGTCCGGATTTGTCAAAGGCCGCCCAGGGAGAGGTCGCGATCCTGAATGCCAAACGAATTTGGGCCGCCAACCAGGCGTTCTGGGCGGATAAAAACTGCCCACTTCAACAGGAGATCATTTTCGCCAGTACCGGGACCAAGAAGGCGGCCGATCCACCCTGGAAATACGTCGATGCGCTATGTGGCAGCGACATTCAAACAAACCCGCCAGCGACGAACAAAGCCATTGCCGAATCCGGCCGGACCTTTTCCCCCCAGATTGCCAAACTACCCCCCAACGAAGTGATCGCCGAAATCGATGAGAAAGTTGATTTCAAACACCTCGAAGAAACCCTGATGCTGGAGGGCATTGCCAAGTTTGCCAATCCCCAGCTGGAACTATTGAATTTGATCCGGCAAATGCGAGAAGCACTGGTAAGCTGACCCAGCCTCGCAGGCTTGCCCGTTTCACAAAGCAATCATCGGCGAGAGTTGACGCCGAGTGATGTCGGTTGGCCTGAAGCACTGCATGGCTGGCCTGTCATGACCGAGTCCTATTTAGCGTCAACGACTTTGACGAATTGTGTTTCGCCGCAAGCAACATCGACTTGCTTCAGTCACTTCCCAACTCCCGCGATTGACCGGCAACCAGAACTTGCCGATCCTGGCATCCGATCGTCTGAATTTGGAGCGACTGTTCCCCCAGCTTCAATTTGTCGGGCGGAATTTTCAGCAAGGCCAAGGGGTCGCCATCCAACTCTTCCCAGCGAACCGCGATTCCAATGCTCCGTAGGTGTCGGGTGATCCGGTCAGCCACCTTGGCTATCGGCAGCGGGACCAACCCGCTTTTGGCCGACTTGATGCGGAGCGCGATTTCTCCACCGGGTTCGGCCACGAACACATCACCCGCGAGGACCACCACCGCCGAAACCCGTCGCGATTGATAATGGAAAACGACTTGGAGTTCGGAATCAAGGATTTGAATTCGCGGATTGACAAGGAACGACGGGATCAACTCGGGGAATTTCTTGGGACAGTCAATCGCCAACCAGCCGTTGACCTCTTCCTCGCTGAACACGTAAGACCAGTTACCCGCTTGCCGCGCATTGTTCTGCAGCTCCAGCACCTTGGTCTCAAATCGATCCCCATTTTCGGCCAGCTCAACTTCCGACCGTTGGATCGCGGTTTCGTAAAAATCCGGTTCGATCTGCATCGAGTGATAGAACAACCAAACCGATACCGAAGCAACCAGGAGCGTCCAGAAGATGATTTGGAGGCAACGCCATAACCAGCCCATTCTAACTGGCGATTTCGATCCCAACCGATCGCTCGCGGCATCTTCCAGCGCGGCCGCTTGCGCGTCGCTGCGAGGATCCCGACCTGCCTGGTTTTCCCGGTGATTTTCTTCCATGCCTAAAAATGAGCAGAAATTCGATTCCCACGAAAGGCCGGTTCAAAATAGACGCTGGCTGGTCCCGAAAAAACCGCTATCGGCCAAAAGCCGGTCATTTCTACCCGATTTCGGCATTTTTCGATGGCCCAGATTTCTGTACGATTCGCCGCATTGGTCGCTTGATTGTTCAGCACCCGCCCATCATTGTCCCGTGGAGCCCCCAATTGGAGCCTGCATCGCAAAAATACTTGCCTTGGGCAATCGGGTTTGCGCTCCTGGCCGCCGTTCTGGCAGTGGCTTCCAGGAATATGGTGGTGGATCTCGATCTGTTCCACGAAATGGCGTTGTTTCGGCAAATAATTGACGAAGGCCAGATGCCGATGCAGGATGCTTTTGCCTACACACCGACCAAAACACGGGTTGTGCATCACGAATGGGCTACCGGTGCAGTGTTGTACTTCAGCAGCATTGTGACCGGCTGGGGAGCAGGTGGAATCGTGGCGCTGAAATACCTGCTCTCATTCTCCCTGTGCCTCGGCTGCTACCTGTTTGCCCACCGACGTGGAGCCTCACTGGTGGTGTTTGCCGTTTTGGCCCCGGTGGCTTTGAATCTGGGCGGCTGGATGGCGTTTACCAACGTACGCGCCCAACTGTTCACTTTGCTGTTTCTGGTCGGTTTGTATTTCCTGCTCGACCTCGACCAACGCGGAAAAAGATGGTGGATCTGGCTTTGGTTTCCAATGCTCGTCGCGTGGGCCAATTTGCATGGCGGTGTCGTGTCTGGCCTGGGAATTCTGGGTGTTTACGGCCTGTCACGATTTTATCTTGCGTTCCTGGACAGTCGCTCCATCGCCACATCAATTTATCAAATCAGACATCTGGTCGGCGTTGCGATCGGGACCGCAATTTTGATCAACGTCAATCCTTACGGTTGGGAATACACTTCCTACCTGTTCGGTGCGGTCACGATGCAGCGACCGATGATCTCGGAATGGGCACCGATTTACCGCGGCGGTTCACTTTCGGCACAATTAACGATTCTGATTTCAATTGGCATCCTGGCCTTCGGGATCCTGGCTCAGGAAAAAACCGACAAAGCGACCGCGCCGAAATTTACCTTTGAAACGGTCGTTCTTTTACTGACCGCCTATCTGGCCATCCGGCACCTTCGTCACGGATCGCTTTATGCAGTGACCTGGATCTGCTTTGTTCCACCGTTGATCGAGAAAACGCGAATCGGCGAGAGCATTCGCCTGGCCTGGAAATCCAACGCCCCGCGACTGGCCGTGGTTGGACTCGCTGCCGGCATCGTGATGACAGGGTTTGCATTCAATGCCAAGTTCTGGAAGTTGCGGATTCCGACCGCCCCGTCGGCTCAATTGCGTGGTGCCCCGATTTACCCGGTCGGCGCGGTCGAATTTCTTGGTGATCAGAAATTTCGGGGCAACCTGTTCGTTCCGTTTGCCTCAGGGGCCTATGTTTCGTGGAAACTGTTTCCCGCTGTCAAAGTCAGCATCGACAGCCGTTACGAAGTCGCTTTTCCAACCGGCCTGGTTGAGGAAAACGTCGACTTTTATCGAGCCTCAGGAGACTGGGAGGCAACGCTGAAAAAATATCACACGGATGCGATCCTCGTGCCGCGGTTCAACTCGGTGTTTCATGCCCTGGAAGAGAAAATCGGAACCGACCCACGGTTTGGTTGGACATGTGTTTACCGGGACGATGGTTTCGGCCTGTTTTTTCGCAAAAACAATCCGCACCCCAACCAGATGACCGACAGATCCGGCCAACGAGTCGCCGAAATCTTTCCTTAAAAATCTCCCCCCAGTCCATTCGGTTCAGGATTTGGCCGGCAACGCGGAATTCCGGGCGAGATTGCTGATCGTGTCCGCAACTCGAATGCTGGACGCGACACCGCTTTCCAGCAGCGGAATCCCGGAACTTGCATAGGACCCACAAAACCAGATCCGGCGGTCAGTTTGGCAGTGCAATTTTTCTAACCTCTCCAATCCTTTGAGTGATTGAAAATTGACGACCGGACGCTGGAGTTTTCGGTGACAAATGGTTTTGTCTACAGCCGGCTCGACGATTGGCCGAATCGTCTGAAACACGTCGGAATTCAGTTTCCAATCGCGGCAAAATCAATTCATCCAGACGGTGCACATCGCATCGGTATTCCCGGGGTCGGTCAAAATATTGAAATTCGCCCAGTCCTTTCGCCGTGCCGGCATCAGGCGGGCGTCTGAATGAAGCACGATCTCGACGTTGTCATACGAAAATGATTCCAGCATGGCCCGCTCTTCGGCCGTCGGACCTGCCAGTAGACGAGCCGCGGTGTTGGCCTGCGTCGCCAGGATCAGATGGTCAAACGTCAGTCCCGCTCCCGACGCCAACTCCAGCCGGACACCGTCGCTTAGGGGCACAATCTTATCGACCGATGAGTTCAACCGAATATCGGAAATCCCACGCGTCAATCTGGCAGCCACGTCGGAAGACCCGAACCTGACTCGGAGCAGAGTTGAAGTCTCGACCAACTGCAGCATCGACTGCAACATTGTCCTGGCTGGATACTGATTCAAACAGGCATAAGAACACGTACACAGCGTCGAGGCCAGCGCCGGTAACAGGAACTGGTGCAGGAACGGTTTGGAATAGCCCCGCGACGCAAGGTAAGCACCGAAATCCACAGCATCCAATTCCGATGAATCCAAATCGCTGGGCACTTCCCGCTTCATGCGGCGTATGTCGCTGGCGATTCGCCAGGCATTTCGACTGAACAAAGTCTTGAGCGACAGCTGAACAAACGAATTTTGCAACTTGAAATCAACTCGTCCAGCCGTGTCGCCGAACGATTTTGATCCATCAACCGTCTCAACCTCGACACCGACTGACCTGTACAGCCGCGTCAGGTTTGGCCACAACGCCTGGTTAAACATCCGCGGCGGAACATCGACTCGAAGTAGCTTCGTCGGAACGTCGGATTCGCTCTCTGCCCGGTCGCTTCCAAACTCGACATCCGCAGAATGCGCATCGAGTCCGAGCTGAGACATTCGGTCCAGCAGCGTGACGGAATGGCCAGCCCGATGCAGCAACCAGCCTGCGGCCAGGCCGGAAATCCCCGTTCCAACAATTCCGACTTTCATGAATCTCCGTTATCCAAACGTGTTCGATAAATCATCGAGGACTTTTTGCTCGACATCGGAAATCTTGTTTCCCAATCCCAAAAACCCACCCGCCGCCTTCGCCACGTCCGTGGCTCGACCGAGGACGTTGGCCTTCAGTTGGGCCATTGCTGCCGGTTCTAGCGTATCGCGCAACGCTAACACGTAGGCTTTCCAGCCCTCCAACAAATCGGGCGCGGGACGCTGGCTGAGCCATTTTTCCAGCATCTCATACCCCGCACTCCCGGCGGTGACTCCGGAGATGTCCGCCGCCTGGAGAATGGCGGTCTTCTCCGACTCTTCCATCGAATCATCCGCCCAGGCAACCGCGATCAGTGGTATCAGGCCGACGCTGGCCAGCGACTCAGGCGTGATGTTATTTGCCAATAGCACGTCCAACACCGCCGTGTCGTTAATTCCCGACGCGAGCTGTAACGCTGCGCGGGCTTCTTCCGCAGCAATCTCGGCCTTCATTTTCGCCAACAATTTCCGGTCTGACTCCGCAAAAAATAGATTCTCAATCGCTTGGCCGCGCTCATGAATGGGATCATTCATTGAAACAAGTCTCCCTAAAGTTTTTTTTCGATCCGCCAGCGAACTCTTTCGCGGCAATTCCGTTTCTCTCGATCAGTAAATTCGCCTGGCAGGACCGGAGACCAAAAACTCGAAGTTAGGGCGTTGAAACCAGCGTTTGCAAGCAAAAATGCCTGGACCCGCGTCAGGGTAACTGGTTCTTATACGCCGAATTAACGGTGCGGACTGGTCGTTGCGAAGCAAATTCCCGGCGTTTTCACCGGATCAGAACCGTTTAATGCTACGCAACGGGAAAACGAACCGAAAGGGGCCGCTTGATTAGGTTGTGACGATTAACAAAAATAGTCCGACCCTGTCAGATTGGGCCAACTGCTGTAACGATTTCAACAAGTTTAACTCTTTGGAAAACTACCGGAGATGGTTGAGTGCCGCAGAGTAATTGCCGAAGAGTTTTTTACCGAATCAAATCGGAAAATTTCATAGCCTGGGAACTCCAGGCAGGAACCGCTACGCAATCGGAATAGTCTACCTGACCGGCTTCGTTGAAGCCGCCTCCCCATGAGGATGTCGGGATGCAGGGCGCCCCACGGGTTTCCGGACCTACCGCATTATGTTTTGCCACCACGATTGGAATAGTATCTTGAGACGTTCAAAAAAAATGCCGACGCTGAATTTACTGCTGCCTGGAATCGTGGCGGTCCTGATCCTGGTTGGTACTCCCTCCGATTCGCCCGCCGCTTCCGATGCAACCCAACAGCTGCAAAGTGCCGTACAAAAACTGAATGCGAGATTGGTATCCAGCCCTCACGCCGAAGGCTGGCGTCGTTACCTGCTATTGAACCTGCTCGAATCGCAGGCCGCCAAAGGCGAGCAAGCAGACGTTGCGACGTTGCAGATGATCCATCAAAAATTCGCCAGCCAGGCAAACGGACTCAACCATCCGATGTTCGCGGATGTTCGAATCGCTCTGGAATTGCAAATTCAAAACTTGCGTTTCTCCAATGTGGGCGAGCTCGGGTATGCCATTGCGATGGCTGGCACCCAGTTTCAACCCATTGGCGTTGAGAAGATGTCTCATTATCGTCATCTGGCAATCAACGAACTCAATGGCTTGAAACAGTACTACCAGTTGCGACTCACCAGCGAGGAACAAAATGAGGTTTTCAATGAACTCAAACTCGACGAGCTGATCACTTTTCTTCAGGAACTTGAATTCGAACTCGCCCCGGAAGTCTCGGTCGGAAAAATGACGTCGGTCATCAAAGGCTTTGAAGATCAACTAGACGAGGTGATCAAGAAAATTGATGCCTTGCCGTTTGAAACCCCCAAGACCGACCAGGCCCCCAACCAGGCGCAACAAGGGCAGGATCCCACGCCCACCCCGATTCCCGATGACGACGAATCCCTGGAGGATTTGAACAAACAACGCGAGGCCCTCGAGGCACGGATCAGTGAACTGAAACAGCAACGTCGTGAGATTCAAAAAGCAGACGCACCCCGCACGGCCGATCGCCGGAAAAACCTGATCCAGTTTCTCGAATTTGAAAAAGGATTCGAAGCCGCTGCGAAGAATTACCGGGATCCCTATTTCGACTCCACGCAACTTGCCTTCGATCGCTGTTTCCGGGGCTATCTGTACGGCACATCCGACAACCTCCAGGAGGATTTCCTGGTACGCATTGAGCGTTTGGCCGAGGAGCTCCCCAAATTGGATATCCCATCCGAGCGACTGGCGGCCGGTAACGTCGCTAACGCTTTGGAATGGCTGGAAAATGCGTTTCAGGTACCTCACCTGGTAACCGCTATTCGAGCCCGTTATTCGTTACCCAACGCCTACGTGACGGTTACCTCCGATTTCATCAATCGAGTCGGATCGAAACCGGTATCCCAGTCTCGTCCGGTCAACGAAACCGTGATGGGACGACTGGTTCGCGGTCGCGCCGACTCGACCGGGTTGGCGACGTTCGACCTGGTCAATGATCCCAATCAGGTTCACGTCAGCATCCGACTGCAGGCGTCGATTAATTCCAACACTTACGTGCAACAACGAAGCATTTCCGCTTACATTGGTGCCGACGGACAGGCCGAAGCTCGCCGTAGTGTCTACGCGAACGTGGGGGGCTTTTTTGTGACCGAGCCCTATGCGGCTGCGAACATTGACAGTGATTTCAATGGGACCAGCTCAAAACTCTGTTTAATCAATCGCATTGCGCAGAAACAGTTCGACAAACAGGAACAGGCAACCAATATTGACGCTTCCAAACGTGTCCGCGATGAACTGTTGCAACAGTTTGGTGAACAAACCAGTGAGCCAATTGCCAAAGGAAAAGACGCGCTGAAGAAAGCGAACGAGAAAGCCGTCAAACAGGCGGCGCTGATCCCCAACATTTACGCGCGGACGCAAGCGGACAAGGTCCTGCTGGTCGCCAAAAAATCTTCCAAGTTCACGCTCGCTTCATCCACTTACCCCGCAAATTTCGGTATTCCATCGGACATCAAATTTCGAGTCCACGAAACGATGCTGTCCAATTTTGTTGAACCGATTTTTCGGGGAAAAACCTACACCGACAAAGAACTTGGCGAAGAACTGTCCGAATTGCTGGGAACTGAACCGGGAACGCTGGCCACCAAGCCCGCCGGCAATCAACCAGGTGAACCGAACATTGAAGGTCCGGAAAACGGTGCTCCGAATCAGGACACGGACGAAGATGAGTCATTCAGCATCACGTTCACCAATATCCGCCCCGTTCAATTTGAATTCGAGGACAATGGCTTTGCCGTCGTCGTGTCCGGACGCAGATTTGCGAGGGGGGGCGACAATATTAGCGCCGCGATGAAAATCATCCTTCGATTCAAGATTCGTCGGATCGATGGCAAGCTGATCCTGACACGGGATGGCCGAGCCGAAATTGACTACGTCGACCCAGAACAGAAAGACGCAAAAGTGGTCGCCTTCCGGTCGTTTTTGGAAAACCGATTAAACCCCAAGGATGGCGCGGAAGAGATCAAAGTCGAATTGCCGGCCAATTTGATTCCCAGCGACAACATCGAGGCGCTTAAAGACAGCCCGGTTGCAAACCAATTGGTCCTGAATCAGTGCCGAGTCAGCGAAGGCTGGTTCTACCTCGGCTGGAATCACGTCGCGGAAAATACCTTTTATCCCAGCATGGTCGTCGATTTGCCGGCGATCTGGAATAATGAGACGAGCCAGCAGCTAGGCAGGTTTTACTCGCCGGTCGGAGAAACCGCGGGGCTGCCACCCATTATTACCGCTCGTTAGTCCGGATCCGCTGCGGAGTTTGGAAGATTCAAGGCCCAATGCAATCGCAACCTGCCAAGCCGTTCACTCGAGAATCGCTGCTTGGCAAAATCATCGTCCCCTTTCTGACGATCAATTTGGTCTCCAGCCTGCTATTTTTGCTGTGGCCGGTTGCGGCGCCAATATTTTGCGCTGAATTTTGCCTGCTGGCCGTTTGGTCGGCGTGGGGCCCAGGACGGTTCTGGAAACGGTTCGGAACCTGTGTCGGTGTCTGTGCACTCTGCTGTTTGCTTCCCAGCTGTATCTGTGGATTGTTGTGTTTTCCGTCGCGGCCAATTTTCGCTTGATCCTGGTGATCATTCAGTGGCTGTTTTCAACCTGGATTCTGGCCCAGTTGCCGTTATGGGCCATGAGATATATCTGGCAGTGGCGAATCACCGACGGTCCAGAAAACGATCTCGATCGTTTTTCGGTCAACGACAACATGATCGGAATCACCATGATGTGCGTGGCTTTTGCGAGCTGCCGCTGGGCCACAGATTTTCTGATCGATGTCTACGGTCCGTTCGGGTTTGAGACGGCTTTGAAATTTTACGGTCTCGCTTTGGCAGAAATATACATGCTGATCGCAACCACGGCCTTCGGGACTTACCTGGCATTTCGGCTGGACCATTTGGCCGCCAAAACGATCCCGCTAATCCTGTTGGGTGGTTTTCTATCGGTAATCAGCGGCTACATCTGGTTTGCCGCCCCCGAGCGCTGGTTTATCACGGGGATCATCTGGATTGCCACGATCATGTTCGCTTGGGCGATGATTCTGCCTCTCAATTACATCAAGCGTATTGGTTATGGACTCTATTATGGCAAGACGCTGATTGGAGCCCTACCAGTCGCCGCTTCGGAATTCCACGCCGAATCCCGGGCCGCAGCGCGATCGGCGAGTACGGTCAAAGGTTGAGCCACGCACAGATCGCTCGCTAAAAAACGCCAACAGCCCGGAATCCCTCAAAATGTCGGCCTGCCAATCTTTCCTGGCGGGGCTGCCGACTGCCTGGAGTGCCCCCAAAACTGGCAATTCGAGCGATTTTTGTAACATTTACCGACAGCAGCAAGCTTTTTTCCGGTCCGAAGCAAAAATCTGTGCAATCCGTCTTGCCGCACGCTGGCCGGTTCAGTAAATGTACCCCATCGAAATTAATTGAGAGTTCGGGGCAAGCAACGAACACCTTAAGTTCAGTCGGAAGTGTTTGGAAACGCGGGAATCCAACACACCCTCCCTCCTGGGGAAAGAGCAAATTTAGCTTGTCAAAACTATGGTTTCTGGGTCAACCGTTTTGATAAGTGCTCACGGCTGAGCTTCAACTGTGCACTGGAGCGAGTTTTCGCTCCAGTGCCAGGGAACACGAAAACGCTGGTCAAGTTTGACCAGCGTTTTTTTTGCGCCCCCTCGCCTTGGTTCCCCGCGCTCTTCCATGGTTTCCCGCGTGCTCACGGGGCAACTCTGTCCCGCACCCTCGGCAGGGGAAGGCAATTCGCCAATTTCGCGTTTTGAGTTGAATTGCGACCTCATGCCGCTAAGATTACCGAGTCTCCATGGAAGCTCTTCTGAAATACGCTTTTCGGTTTTTTTTACTGGTGAATGATGATGCCTGGTTACAACGGCCTGTCAGATGACTACTACGTCAACCTGAGTTTGACGACCCAGATGGAGTTGCCGTCTAATCGTGAAACCGTTTTGCACTATTTCGAGCAGCTGAAAAAACGATTTCCGACGATGGAGAATTTCTACAGCCGCGACCGCTCTGATTTTGTCCTCGAGGAAGACAAACAAGGCGGTAGCTATCGTTGGGCAACGGTGGAACGCAGTCGACTGGCGTCCGGATATGTCAATCCGCCAGAACTACCCATCGCATTCGAACAGCATCTCGATGTCCTGGACCTCATCCCTTACTCCCTCTCGGTTAGTCCGTTGGACTGCGAAACTCTGAACCTGATGTACGGTTTCGACTTTACGTACAGCGGGAATCACCACGAACTCCTGGCCGACACCTTCGGGATGTCTCCTGTTTTCGAATCGTTTCGCCGTGTTGCCGGTGGCCAATTGTTATCGTTCGATCCGTGCATCCAGTTGGCGCTCGACGACGATTGCCGGACCCAATGCCGGATGAATATTGAATGCCGAACGACGGCATACCAGGTTCGCAACGAAGAATACCCGGAAGAACAGCTGACGGTCTACTTGACGATTCGTCGATACGGCGGTCTTGATCCAGGCGAGACGTATCGAAGCTGCTTCGAGAAATTGATGCACTGGGGGCAGGAATTACTTGACTCGCACGTCTCCGAAAACATCCTGCTGCCGTTGAAACAGGCGATCGCGATTAAATAACCGGAAAATCGCCCGGCACCCATTGGCGCGAGGGCAAGTCAGCTCACACCGAATTTTTTGGCCTGTTGATATTTTTCTTCCACGCCAATTAGATCGTTGAATTCGGAAAACGTGATCAGACACTGTTCTTCCCCCAAAGTCGTCTGATCATCGTGGAGCTTCCGATACATCTGCTGGATGGATTTCGCTGCAGCGTACAAACCCGACAGCGGGTACAAAATCAGCTGAAAACCAAGATCCGCAAGTTCTGATGTGGGTAACACGGGTGTTCTCCCTCCCTCGATCATGTTGGCGACATTTGGGCTTGGCGACCGTTTCCCAATCTCACGCAGTGCCTCCAGCGAATCTGCGCGCTCCACGAAGCTGGCGTTCGCGCCGGCCTCTCTCGCTGCCTCAACCCGGGCAATCGCCTCGTCCATGCCTTTGACAGCCAGTGCATCGGTCCGGGCCACGACAAAAAAATCGCTATCAGCTCGCGCATCCACTGCGGCGCGAATTTTGTCGATGTATTCGCTCCGATCAATGACCTGTTTGCCTTGCATATGGCCGCAGCGTTTGGGCCACAACTGGTCCTCGAGGAAACAGCCAGCGGCACCGGCAGCAATCAACTGTTTAACTGTGCGATAGACATTCAACGGATTCCCATAACCTGTATCGGCGTCAACGATCACCGGAATCTCGACGCTGCCACAAATCTGCCGCGCGCGTTCCACCATTTCGGTCTGCGTCAACAGGCCCATATCTGGTTCGCCAATCGCCGTTGCCGCGACGGCGTACCCGGAAACGAACGCCATCGGGAAACCCACTTGTTGGGCGATGCGTGCCGATAACGTGTCAAAGATACCGGGAAAGGCAATCGCTCCGCGGTCCGCAAGGATTTTTTCAATGGATGTCGTCACCGATTTCTTCCCTCTTCCAGGTTTTCTCAAGCCATCTTCCAGACTGGCTTATCTACTGAGTTTTGATTCTGGCGGATTGGCTGCGGCTTCGCAAGCAACGCGCGACGGCCTGAGCGCGATCACCGTTCGGCCGAAACAGCAGAATCGTTTCAAACCAACAGGAAACTTTCCCCCTAATATTTCGAGGCGCGAGCAAATTTTCGATAAAAAGCCCGGCTTGCCAGAAAAAGCTGAACTACGTTTCACTTGGTGAATTCAAGAACTGGACTTACCTCGGAACGAAAATTTCTAGAACAAGGGCGTCTTTATGTCGAGATCCAAACTGCTTGTCGTTGATGATAGCCGCGCCGTGAGAGTGGCCGTTTCAAGAATGCTCTCGGCGGCGGGTTACGAGGTAATCACGGCCAACGACGGGCTGGAAGCTGTCGAGTTACTGGCCTACGACCCCTCGCTGATTGTGCTCGATGTGAACATGCCGGGGCTCGATGGCTATGGGGTTTGTGAACGCATCCGAGCCGTTGGCTCACAGTACGCTCGGCTGCCGGTGGTCTTTTTGACATCCGTGGAATCGCAGGCACTGGAACTACTGGGCCGCGAGTTCGGTGCCTACTTGAGAAAACCGGTGATGGAGCAGGAATTGCTCTCCGTCGTGGAAAAACAACTGGCGTTGGCAAGCAGTTAGTCTGCGGACCCAATTCCTGTTTCTTGCGTGATTGCCTAAATCATGCGCCCGACCAATTAACCCGAATCGTTTTTATGAAGACTGACAACGACAACCAGATCGTCGGACTGCATTTTGATGTCGACCAATGGCGGACCGACATCCACACATTTGCCGAAACGACCAGCCAGGCGTTAGGTGCAATTATCTCGGAACTCTCGCAAAGTTGCAGTCGTTCCGGGAATACGTTGTTTCGGTCGGGCGAGCTTTCGACGACCAGCAGGCTCGATCAAAATCGCCTGAAGCCCCCCGTGCCGTCAACCACCAGCGACCATTCCCGCAGTGACAGCCGACTGGCGCAACTCGAAGCCCAGCTGGCGAATCGAATCGCATCGGCCCAACGCGGAGGAACCCAATGAAGACCCAGCTGGCTGAATCCGACCATCGGCAGACCGCGCTCGAGAATGTCGACCGGTATTGCGTGTTTAAGAGTGGCGACGGCTGGTTTGGTGTTCCAGCTCTGGCGGTGCATGCCGTCGTTCCGCGTCTGAAGATCAGCCGCATTCCCTGCAGCGATCCCATTCTCCGTGGATTGGGCCACATCCAGAACGAATTCGTTCCGGTGATCAGTTTCCAATCCCTGACCGAAGTGCAATACGAGACAACGCCCGACCGCGAACAACAAATCCTGTTGATTGACGGTCCCCAGGGAAGGTGGGGCCTGTTGATCGATCAGGCCGTTACGCTCGCCTCGCTTGAACCATCCTTTGCCACCGTGTCTGACCATGAAAACGGTTGGTCCAGGGTCACGGCGGGTTCGGCGTCGTTTCAACAACGCGTGATCCAGGTCTTGGATCCCGTCGCCATGTTCCACTACGCGGCCAATCTGCTCGGCATGTATTGGCAGTCCGACGTGGCCAGCGAAAAAAACAACACATTTTGTAACTAAACGGAATCATCATGCGACTTCAACAGACACTTTATCTGACAGCATGCACCTCCTACGCCGCGGGTTGTTTAACCGTGTGGGGGCTTGGCCAAGGAACGATGCATTTTTCGATTCCGCTGGTTGGATTAGCTTTCGCCGTTGCAGGACTACCCTTGGGTTGGGTTGTCATTCGGATGGGTTCATCGTTCTCCGCCGCGAAACAGCAGATTGGGGCAGAATCGACCATGCCGGCCGAAACCGGTTTCGTTGAATTGGATCATCTCTGCGATCAGCTTTCAGGAAAGCTGCTTCAGGCCAAGCAAGCCCAACAGTCTCAATCACGTGAACTGCAGGAGATCCACCGGCTGCTTGAGCGACTCGATCGTCGAGAAGGAGCCTTTGATCGAGAGGGAGATCCGCATTCGGCTGTGGAACGACTGCGCACCATACTCGCTGGCTACGCCAATGAATTCGATTCAACCGTGAGACAGACCCTGTCCTGTAGTCGTGAAATCCTCCGTGCGACGGAAGAAATGGTCAGTGGTGCGGAAGTTCAATCGGACGCCGTGAATCAATCGACATCCGTGCTTGAGCAGCTAGCCGAACGCATCATCTCCGTCTGCGACAATGCGGCCGGAGCCATCGAATCGTCCCACCAGACCCGAGACGATGCCAGGCAACAGCTGGCCGATTGCCGCGAGTTAATTGAAGAAATCAAACAGATTCAAAACTATGCATCGGTCCGGGAACGAAAACTCCGTGCCCTTGGCCAGAACACGAAAGAAATCGAGTCGATTGTGCAAACGATTGGGTCCCTTTCGTCACGTACGGATCTCCTGGCACTCAATGCCTCCATCGAATCGGTTCGCGCTGGTGAACATGGCCGCGGATTCGCGGTGGTCGCGGAAGAAGTACGAACGCTCGCAGAACAATCGGCTCAAGCAGTTCTCGACATTAACCGTCGCATCGAAATGGTCCAATTGGAAATGCATCAGTCGATTTCCGTCGCCTCCAATGAACATGACCAGATGCAACAGTTTATCAAACGGATTACCGAGACCTTTGAGGCCTTGGAGAACATCAGTAAAACTGCCAATGACTCGGCCGATCAACTCTCGCAAATATCCATTTCGGCCAACGACCAATTGCGATTGACGCGCGAGGTCGTATCCACACTGGAATATGGAAACTCGGCATGTAAGAAAAACCGAAGTCAAGCCGAAGGTGTTCACTGGACCTCCAAAACACTTAACCAGGTCGGTTTGCGACTGGAAAATTCGCTGCAGACCTTTCGCTTAAATGATTCGTACAGCTACGCGCCCGCAGCCCAAGCTCCATCACAAACCCGTTTGAACGGGGCACGGTCTGATGATTCGGCGGCGTCCAACGACATCGCAGTGGCCAGCGAGGCGACCGCGCCGACCTAATCGAGGACGCTGGGCAGCACCAGCTTCAGCCCATTTCGACGCAACCAACTTTATGATGTGATTGATTGATGCAACCACCCAATCCCCCACTGACTGATTTCGCCGCCCGATTGACTTCGGTTTGCGAGACACTTGCTCGCGCACAGGAAGGAGCTGCTGCTCCCCAATGCGATGGACTCACCGTGGTTGTCGAAGATTTAGCTTGGCTGTCAAACGAGGCAACGGCTGCCGATCGGCCAGATCTGGCGGAAGGCTGTCAAATCCTTGTCCAATTAACCGAGCTGGCCGTTTGCCTTCTCTCTGATTCTCCGGGAGATCATGAGACCGTTGCCGAGTTGGTTCATTTTGTTTCCGAAAATTGCCAATCGCTGCAGTCCACCCACGACGATTCCAGCCACTCTCGGTCGGTTATCGCTGAGCTGCTATCCGACGCAAAAGGCAACTGGTCTCAATACCTGGATCTCATGGAACCAGGGGAAGCCCGCTTTCCCGAGGTTTCCGCTGATGAATCCTGGGATACCGTGGATGACCGCTCCGATGTCGAATCCGATTCCGAGCCCGAGGGTGATTTGGCGGAGCTGACGGGATCCCAGATGGAGCTGTTGCTGTCGGCCGTGGCCGGACTGGAGCCACCTGCAGACAACCAACCGGCTGAACCCATGGAGCTCTTCTCGACCCATGAGCCTGAGACCTCCGAGGCTGCGGAAGCGTTGGCGAAATCCCAGTTGATCGAAGACCGGGAATTGTTGGAGGCTTTTCTCGATGACGCGTTGCGCTGCCTGGCATCCATGGAGCAAACAGCGCTTCAAATTGACGAATTACCGGACACCGATTCGTCTGCGCACGCTCAACATGGACAACAGTTTTGCCGAGAATTACATACGCTCAAAGGAGCCGCTGCATCGGTCGGGCTTTCCGGGCTGGCCAGCGAATTGCATCAACTTGAATCTTCGCTGGAAGAGATGTTCCAACAATCTTCCATCATCTCGACCCAACCACTGTTTGCCGCCGTGGACCGGGTTCGTGAGGTCATGCAGGACCTTCAGAACGGCGGCGAGGCACCCTCACCCCAATCAGGCAACCGGGAATTTGCTGGCCATCCAACTGCGGAAATGACCAGTTATTCAGGTACCGATGATGCATCCATCCGAATTCGCGCTGCAAAACTCGACCGACTGATGGATATGCTCGCAGAATTAGTGGTGTTGCGCAATCGTCGGGACAGCCACGTTGGCGAATTCAATGCGTTGAATGACGAACTGAGTCGGTGCGCAAGCCGGTTGAGCATGATGGACGATCAACTCGATGCAGCCGAAATGCTCGACAGCCAACCCGTCGCATTGTTTACCCGCCAAAGCTCCGGCACGTTCGTGGAGCTGGCCAAAGACATCACGGCCGTCTCTCAGGGCATGCGTGAACTGCAAAAACCGGTCAGCGCTGACAACTCCGCAATTTCCCGTTTCATTCGTGGTTTTCGACAGGAACTGATGCAACTGAGGCGGGTCCCCGTGTCCGGACTGTTTCAACGCTTGCAACGTGCCGCCAGGGAAGCTGCCAATCAGGAAAACAAAAAAATCATTCTCAAACTCGAAGGTGAAAACACCGGGCTGGAACAGGAGATCCAGGAGAAGTTGTTCGAGTCATTGCTCCACGTCGTCCGAAACTCGGTCAGCCATGGTATCGAACCGTGCGATCAGCGAGCCGCCGCAGGCAAAACAGCCGCGGGCGTGATTACGCTCCGGGCACTTTCCAGCAGCCAAATGTTGGTGATCGAAGTTGCCGACGACGGAAAGGGACTGGATTACGAAAAACTGAGATCCCGTGCCATCGCCAAAGGACTACTCGCAGGAAATTTGCATCCCTCGAAGGAAGAACTGGCGAGTTTGATTTTTCACCCCGGTTTCTCCACCCGAGACCAAGCCAACGAGGTGGCGGGACGAGGCGTCGGCATGGATGTCGTCGCCAAAACAACTCACCAGTTGCACGGCCGAATCGAAGTGGATTCAACGACCGGCAAAGGCACCACCATTCGGTTGCTGATCCCACTGCGTACGGGAATTGAACACGTGATGGTGTTTCGATGCGACGGGCAGTTATTTGCGTTGCCCATGCACTCGGTCATTGCCGCCAAATCGACCAACTCGATGATCGGCCAGTTCGCAAAGATCTCATTCTCGTCGGCTCTGTCTCTCAGTCAATCGGGGGAATTGAGTTCGGATGATGTGTTGATCCTGCGTCGCAATGAACACCTCCGACAACACCCCGACGGTCCGCAATCCGAGGATCCCGACACCGAGTTGGCGCTTGCGGTCGATCAGCTGATTGGACCGGAAGAAGTCGTTGTGCGAGGCCTGCCCAATCTGCTTAAGAATCACCCACTATTCTCCGGCGTGACGCTCTCGGGTTCCGGTGAAACGGTTCTCTTGCTGGATTCCAGTCAGGTTGTTGAATATT
>CAVQPH010000008.1:0-32901 GCA_963714685.1 Pirellulaceae bacterium
TTTGTGCGGTGGGCGGGCGAGTTCGATCCTGAAGATTTCGATGCGGGAGAAACTACCAAAGTGATGCGGGCTGGATTGCCCGATTGGAGGCAGCTGGAATGAGATATGTCCGCATCCCATCATCTGGTTTGGTTTTTGCGACGATTTTACCGTGCGACGTCGACTCGCCAAATCATCTCATCTGCTTCTTCCGTTCCAAACGTAACAACAAGTTGTTCGTGAGTAATTTTTTTCGAACGGCATTGTCGGTGACGGTGCGGTCAAATACAACTCGCCGCAGACGAGAAGCCTGCCTCAACGCCTTCGAAGTCAGCTGACCGCAAGATCGTAGCGAGCCCTTCGGTGCGGTGGCGTTCCGTCCATGTTTGATAAAGTTGTTGCTGACCAATGACGCCGCCCAGGATAAACGTGGCCGCGCTGATAATCAATACTAAAGTTGCGGCAGCAACACCCGAAAGCACGTGGACCGACCATGTTCGCGACTGCGAATCCGTTGTCGGGGCGTTGCTGTCGACCGGCATTCCTTACGTCGCGAAGATCTCGCCATGCGTGTAACACCAGGGACGACGATCGAAATCGCCATGCCGGAGGCTGCACCCTGCGTGGCACCCAAGCCGGCGCCAACTTGGAGTGGGTTGAAGTCAGGCGATTCGCCGCCGCGAAAAACAGCTCGGTAGTATTCCGGAGCGAGAGCGCCAATCACCGCACCCATCGCACAGCCGACACACGCGAAGGCGGCGGCCCAGATCAGAACGGTTTTCAGTGCCGTGTTTGTAGTCATGGCTTCCGTCGCAGAACGACAAAGGTAACCGGGGCGGGATGATATGTTGATCAGCGAAGCAAAGTCGCAACGGGTTCCGACTCCGGTTCGCCGCTTGGTTCGAGAAGCCGCTACCGCGGCGTCGCTCTCGAACGGAAAAATGGTGAGGCATGTTTTTCTTTTTGAAACCTGGGTTCCAAGGAAGATCACCCTGCCGACTTATCGTAATCTACCACTTGCCAGCGGACATTTCAAAGAAAAATGGTACCGTAACCGGATCGAAGATCGGCAGCTGGACGGCCATGCCCGTTGGACCGATTTTTGCGGGCTATTTTTTTTCCTCGCCATTGGCAACCAGATTAATGTTGGGAATCAAGAGGTAGACTTCGTTAGGTTTGATTCCCCACTTCGTAAGTTTCGCCGCGTCGGTCAAAATCCGTTCGCCATCCTTAATTGTGATTGCACCTCGTTTTGATTTTCCCGCTGGGGTAATCATGCCGAATTGTGACGCCTCGTACTTCACGGCCATTTTTCCATCCCCCACGTACACACGCCGTGCACGCATTGAGACTGACGGCGCTGGTGATCGTCAGCATCATGCCGCGTGATGTTTCGACGTACCGAAATTCGACATCACCGATAGGAAAGTTAATCTCGACGGCTGGCGGTAGGCGTTCTTGTGCGCAGCTTAAAGCAGGAAGGCGCTGCGGTCAACCCAGAAAACGCAAGGGCGATCATCCAAACATTGTGTAACTTCATCGAACTAACTTTCAAAACGGTCATGAAAAACTGCGGCATCAACGGATAGATCATCTCGCTGGCGACATCATTCAACAGGCTGGCTGCTCCCAGCAACTTGACATTGCGGGGCAGCGGCCGGTTGTCCTGAAGGTCGCTCAGCCCCTCGGTCACGCTGCTCTCTCTTCACCTGTCATGCTGGGGTGGTTTGCTGTGGACCAGGGTTGTCGTCATGAGTATGTGGGAAGGGTTCCAAATGAATGAGAACACCTCGCAGGTTGGGAAACTGAACCAATAAATGATCTTTGACCAGATGGCTAATCCCATGTCCCGCTGCGACCGTGAGGTGCTGATCGACTTCGATGTGGATGTCAACCAAAAACTCCAGTCCTGATTTTCGCACCCAGAGTTTTTCCACATCTCTGACACCCTCGACCGTCATCGCCGCGTTACGGATCTCGTTGACAAACTCCGAATCGGCCTGCAGGTCCATCAGTTCGCTCGCACTGGATCGGAAGAGTTGCGTACCTGACCAGACAATGGCGGCAACCACGACAAGCGAAGCGGCTTCGTCAGCCCAGATGAACTGAGGCCCGCCAAATCGAATCGCCGTTAATCCGATCAGCACGGCCAGCGAACAGAACGCATCGCTGCGGTGGTCCCATGCGTTGGCAATGATGGCCGATGATCTAGTGCGTTTTCCAAGTCGGACATTGTATTGATACAGGCCCTCTTTAATCAGGATATTCGCGCCAGCGATCCAGAGAGTCCAGATGGGTGGAATGTCGTGTTGAACCGTGAACCGACGAATCGCCTCCCAACCGACCATTAGGGCCGAGATGATGACGAGCAATGCCACGTTCGATGCAGCAATCCCTTCTGCTCGCGTATGGCCGTAAGGATGTTCCGCGTCCGCAGGGCGCTGAGCAACTCGGAGGGCGAACAGAACAACCATCGACGTCACGACATCGCCGATGGAATTGACCGCATCAGCAATTAAGGCAAAGGAGTTGCCAACGATGCCACCGATCAGTTTTACTATTCCCAACGACAGGTTCACCACCAGGCCGAGAACAGCAGCCCGAGTGACTGCCGCATAGGTGTGCGAGATGGAAGTGCGGTCAGCCAATTTGTCGTTTCTTTCGCTTCGCAAGCGTGTTTCGTAATCGGGCAAGATGCTTCTGGGTATGAGTTAGCGTAAACGTAGGCTCGCATCCTGCTCGTAAAATCTTTGCATCCATGCGAAGAAAGTTAGTTGCTTTGGGCCAAAATCAGAGGCGAAGTGAGCGGCAGTTAATCGCCGTTCGACATCTGATTCCGGGGCCGCGTGTAGCTGGGGTTGCCCCTCGGCAGATCCCTATCCTTCTACGCGTCTATCAGGATGTAGAGTTGTTTAATCAATGGTATCTTTCAACGGCATGGGTTTGGTTACAGCGAATCAAAGCTCATCTCACCTCGCAATTCAACCTGATGAATTCTCTTGTCTATCTGTGGGGCGAACGCTTCGGAAATGCCGAACGACACTCGTAACGAGTGTGATCGCCGTGAGCGGAACGACCACGCCGAGCATCACGGCGGCGAATGTTCGAGCCAGAGAGGGGATTGTCGCTGCGATGACAATCGAAGCGGTGTATGCAAAGTAGTAGGCCAAGAACAAGCCGCCTTCCCAGCGGGCGATTAGATGCCCGGTAAAGAAGATCGGTAGGCAAGCTATGGCAACCGCGATCATGACTGGGATGTCGAGTCGAATGCGGCTTCGGACACTGCGATTCCATCGGGGGAGACCAGACTTGAGATTCCCAGCACTCCCATGATGTTGAAAATATTGCTCCCGACCACGTTGCCGACGGCGATGTCCCGTTCTCCTCGAATGGCCGCCATCATCGACGTGGCGACTTCTGGGAGTGACGTGCCCGCCGCCACGATGGTCAGACCGATGACGAGTTCGGAGACGCCGATTTGCCGGGCGATGGACGACAGCCGATTCAACGAACCAACGTGAGCCGAGAACCAAGTAGACCGCAACCGGCGATGAGCAGAAGCGACGTTCAGCAGAGTTCCACGAACGGCTGGAAGCTCTTTCCTCGACGCCAAATTCGGCTTCGTATTCGGCCTTGATGCCTGCCTGTTCCCTGCGGCTCTTCACAGATGGCCCACAGCGTGTAAGAGATCAGTCCACCCGTGAGCAGCAGTCCATCGAGTCTTCCAATGCGCCCATCGTAGGCAAAGAGCAATACGGCGAGTGAGAGGCCCACCATCAACGGCACGTCGAAACGAATTAACTGCTGCGAAACCACAAGCGGCACGATCAATGCGGAAATACCAAGGATGAACAACACATTAAAAATGTTGCTCCCCACCACGTTGCCGATTGCCACATCGGGCTGGCCTGACAATGTTGATTGAATGCTCACAACAAGCTCGGGCGCACTCGTCCCGAATGCCACCACGGTCAAGCCAATGACCAACGGTGAAATGCCGACTGCAACCGCCAATTTGGAGGCACTGCGAACGAGCAGTTCTGCCCCAATCGTCAGGACGGCAAGTCCCAGTATTAACATCAAGTAAGTCATATAAGTCATTCCGATAGATCAGGGTTGCATTCACCGTTAGTTCCTCGCCGTAATGCTGAGTTGCAGCACGGTCGCAATCGACACCCAAACGAAATACGGCACCTGCGCCACGGCGATCCATTTGTAGTGCTTCCAGATCGCCACCATCATCCAAATGATCGTCACCCAGACGATCACGATGTCAACGGCAGCCAGTGGCAAGTTCCTCAGCCCGAACTGGATTGGCGTGAAGATCAGGTTGGCGACGAGATTGATGCCGAAGGGCACGGCCACCTTCCACGGCAACTTCTTCCGGATCGCCTGCACGAACACGAAGCCGAACGTGATCAGGATGATCGGATAGAGACACTGCCAGACGAAACCGATTGTGGACGGCTCCGGTGTCCAGCATGGCTTTTCAAGGCTGTTGTACCACTCGATCCAAGTCATTTCGCTTTCCAAAGAAAAAATCAAAATCCACACCAAATTTTGCGTCCAGCTTACTACTTAATGATGAACAACTTTGTGTGGAGTCATCATGATCGTATCGGCAAGCGAACGATGCAACGTCCTGAAGCTGCTCAATGTCTCGGAAACGGCACGCCAACTTGGCGTTGATGTGTTCCGTCTTCATCGGGACATCAGAGCGGAGAAAGTTTCAGGCCCAAAGATTCGTCTAGGAAGACGACTGTACTTTGGGTTGGAGGATCTTGAAATGCCTTCGCCCGCATTACGAAAACAACAGGAGGTAGTTCATGCCACTGCAACAGGGATTCACACGCTTTCACGGAATCGTATTGGATGGGTACACAGCGAGACAGTTTAGAAACATGGAGAAAAGGCTGCGTAATCGAATCGACTGCGGCCATTATCGGATCGCACAACAGATCCTTACCGAGATCTAGTCTTCTGCCGGAGAGCACCAGACACTTCGACAGGTTTTCGAAGCGATCCGAATAGACGCCATCATGGCCCCCGGTTCGATTCACCCGAAAACACAAAAATCGTATCGGGAACTGGAACCATGGACGCTGGAACCTCTGCTTAATTGCCCAGTCTACGATCCAACGTGGTTGGCTTCCGAAAGATCCCAGTCAAAACGAACGACCACGGTGGCGGTCACAGCCACACACTAGACACACTTGGGGACGCATTGCTGGCCGAGGGCATCGAATATCTGCCCTCAGTTCCCAAGATCGGTCGCAGCAAGCTCTACACGATCCTCACCGACCGCTCGTACATCGGCGAAATCAAGTTCCGTGGCCAGTGGCATCCCGGCACGCACACGCCGCTCGTCGAACCCAAGCTCTGGGATCGTGTTCAGACTCTCCTCGGCCAGAAGGTCTACAAGCAGCATCAGATGACGTATGCCAGCGACCTGATCGAATGTGCCCACTGCGGTTCGCCGATCACGGGCGAGCGCAAGACGAAGATGACCAAGAGTGGGGAACGGGATTATGTTTACTACCGCTGCACCCAGTACCACAAAGGCGACCATCCCCGCATCCGACTGACCGAGAGGCAACTGGACTCTCAGATGCTTGCGATCTTTGATTCGCTTCGGGTTGAGGACGACGAATTCCGTGACACGTTCCGTGAGCAGCTTCGTCAGGCGACGAATTGGGAATTCGCTCAAGCGTCCAAAGAGGATGGTGACTTAAAGAACGACACACCGAAGTTCGTGCGTCAACAGGAGCAGCTTGCTCAACCTTCGGCTGCTCGAAGAGATCGATGCCGATACGTTCGCTCAAAGAGCCCGTGAACTGCGGGATCGAAGAAGCTGAGTTGAAGCTCGAAATCGAGCGTTGCGACCGTGGCCGGAACGAAATCATCGACATTGCAGTGAAAGCGTTTGAACTTTCGCAAAGCCTTCGTGCTAAGTGGGTTACGGCTGATTACGCCGCCAAACGTCGAATCCTCGAAATCGTCTGTTTGAACTGCACTCTGGATGACGTAAACCTATGCGCCACAATGAGAAAGCCCTTTGACCTGTTGGCCAAAGGGCTTGTTTCGAAAGATAGTCGGGGCGACAGGATTTGAACCTGCGACCTCTACACCCCCAGTGTAGCGCGCTACCAGACTACGCTACAGCCCGAAACCGTTCGCCATCTTAGGATAACATCGGCAGGTTTTCAACGGTGCCCGAGGCGGCTCGAAAAAATTTGGTCAGAACCGCAGTTTCTGCTTGGGCTGTTTGCCGTTTAGCCAAAAGGCTTCTCTGATTCGGCTGGTCGAGCGGACCTTTTGCGGAAATTCCGTGTTCCCAGTTCATTGAACTCCCATGCTTCCCGCCGACGACCCCCGTTGCTGCGGCTTCTCGGTCCTCCTATGCCGCGATTCTTTGACTTTTCGTCCCCTATGCTCGACGGTTCGTGTCTCATGGATTTGGTTTGAGCTCGCGCGAGTGGAATGTCGCCAGAAACCCGGGCAGGCGGTATTTTTCATTTCTTCCGGCCATCATGCCAATCTCCGATCCTTTTGTTAACCTGTGTTGGCAAATTGACCATTTATGCGATCGCGGGGTTCGGGGGCTGATGAAAGATTGGGAGCAAATCAAGCAATTTGGGGACCGGCTTTCGTCGGCGACCATCGCCAAGAAAACGCCGCTGGTCGTGGGGCTGGATCCGCGTTGGAAGCAGTTGCCCAACGAACTGCTCGATTTAGCGTCTGACTCAAAACGGGACGAATCGGATTCGATAATTCGGCAAGCCCAACTGTTCGAAAAATTCTGTTGCGAGATCATCAATGTCGTCGCGGACTTGGTGCCCGCGGTCAAACCCCAAGCCGCGTTTTTTGAGCAGCTCGGGCCGGCAGGCATGACGGCTTTGGCGGCGGTCGTCGATCATGCGAAACGAGCCGGTCTGCTGGTGGTGATGGATGCCAAACGAGGCGATATCGGTTCGACCGCCGAAGCCTACGCGGCGGCCTACCTGGGGGCCAAACCAATCAGCCCATGGGGCTGCGACGCTTTGACCGTCAATCCTTATTTGGGCGACGATAGCCTGGATCCGTTCGTTTACGCGGCAAGGCAGAATGGTGCAGGGATTTATGTGCTGGACAAGACGTCCAACCCGGGTAGCAAGACGCTGCAGGAACGGCTGGTCGATGGTCAGCCGATCTATTCAATCGTCGCCGATCAGATTCAAAGCTTGTCTGCCCGGGATGTTGGAGAAAGTGGTTACGGTTCGGTCGGTGCCGTCGTCGGGGCAACCTATCCCGAACAACTGGCTGAGTTGCGGCAACAAATGCCTAACGTGCCGCTGTTGATTCCGGGGTTTGGAGCTCAAGGGGGCACGGCGGCCGACGTGGCCGGTGGTTTTGATGACCGGGGCTTGGGGGCAATTGTAAACAGTTCCCGGGCAATTATTTTTGCTTACGAGCAAGACGAGTTTGCGAGTGCGTCGTCTTGGCAATTGGCCGTCGAACGGGCGACGGTGAAGACGATTGCGCAGTTGGCTGAAGGGACGAATGCGGGCAAGCTGCGGTAGGTGGCGTTACTTGGTATTTCACTGTGTGAAATTGATACATTCACAGAGTGAATGGCCACGTAGCGAATGGCCACGTAATGCATGGCCTCTTAAGTTCGCGTGAAAAACAACTTGGGTATTTCTCAACATACGCCTGCTCCCCTTTTCATCGTGAATTCGGACGCGCCCACGATCTATCCGAATCCAGCGTGCTCCGAATTCAGGAGGAGAAGGGGGTTGGGTGTGAGGAGCGAAAAATTCTGATTACGTTTTTTGCTTAACTCCCTCAACTTGTTTCTGATTGAAACCCTTTTTGTTAACACCGGTTTTCCCCTCACCCCCAGCCCCTCTCCCCAAAAATTCGGAGAGACTTGGATTAAGTGGCGATCCGTTTTCGTCCGAATTTTCGGGGAGAGGGGAGCAAATTTTTGCGATGCAAAACCCGAAATCATTCGTCACGTGATCCTTAGTGCATGGCCTCGTGATAAACAGTCTCGTGATAAATAGTTTCGTGATGAATAGTTTCGTGATGAATAGTCATGGGATAAATAGTCTTGGGATAAATAGTCTCGTGATGAATAGTCTTGGGATGCATGGACGCGACCTTACTCAACTTCTTCACTGAACGTTTCTACTTGCGGCATCTCTATTCGCTGACCGGTGTGTTGGCGAAGCTTTGATAATGCTGCTCGATTTCCTGTTTGGTTGCCAAGCCCTTGAGGAACTCCACGCGGTAGCGCAACACCAGCGAGTCGCCCTGTTGAACCACCAATGCGCCGGCACCTTTTGCTTCACCGAGAAAATGGTGCAAGCCGAATGGGTTGGCGGTGACCAAGCCGTAATCTCTGGCATGCCACGTTGTCGGGTGGCGCAGGTTTGCGGGATGGTCGTACATGGCGATGCTCATCGGCTTGCCGTCGACGGGGCCCTGGTACAACAGCCACTTGGCCGGTTTGCCCCAGACCGCAGGCCCGGTAACGCCTTCGCTGTTGATCGCGGTTCCGAAAACCTCCTGCACTCCCTGTTTCGGGTTGGCCTTCAAACGCAAGTCAGGATGCGTTCGAATGGCAAACAGGCCTTCTTTGGTATCATCGAACTGGAAATCTCCTTCGGTGGCCATGAACTTGACCGTGCAATCGATCCAGCGGTGATTTGCATCGCCACCGAATCGGTAGACGGTCTGGTCGGTGAGCAGCTTCTGGCCGTCGCTATTTCGAATCCAGTCAGAATTCGCACGGAAAGCGTTTTTCGAGTTTTCCCCGAATTCGGTATCGATGGACGTGGTGATGACCTTGCCTCCCTTTTCACCCCAAAAGTCGACTCCGCTGATCTCGGTTCCGATCCACATCGATTTGTGATGGGGATGATCGTGGGCCTCGCCTACAACCTCCTCCTGCATGGGCCAGTTGCGGGTCATCCCGATCTGGCCGGGACCATAGACCGGGTAGAGAATCGGTTTGGCGTATGTCTGGCCATCGAAGGTCGTAAACAACTGATCACCGAGCTTGACGGTGACTTTGCGGCCATCGGTTTCGAGGGAAACGTCCAGCGGTTCTGCGAGGATAACCGCCTCGGATGTGAGTTGAGTCTGCCAAGCTGACGCGACGTTGGCCAGTGAGAATTGGGTACCCACGATCAACAGGATCGCGAGTCCGGTTTTGAATTTCTGGATATGCATGGGTTCTGCCTGTTGTGGGAAGTAGCTGATTCTAACAAAAATACCGACCGTCGAAGGGTTTAACGCGAGCCGCGTCCAGATTCCCAATTGAGCGAAAAGGTGATTGTTGTGATTCCAAAGCGTCTATAATGCTGGCTCGAATGCGAATCATCCATTCGCGGTTTAAAAATTATATTTTGAGTAATGGTCGATGGCAAAAAGATCTTCTTCCGCAGCAAATAAACCACGTCACCCATCAAGATCGCCAGCCGCCGGCAAACAATCATCGACGGCCAGGAAAACGATTCCCCCCAAACGCAATCCCAAAAGTTCCACCGGTTTGATCATCGGTTACGCGTTGGTGACATTTGTGGTGGCGTTGGGAGCGATCGGATTTCTGTTTTATCGGCTGGCAGTTCATCAGCCACAGGTCGCCGAGGTCAAGGCTCCCGTCAGCGACGGTTGGGGGCCAGGTCGCGAGGAGGGTGGGGATGATCAAGAGCCGGCCGCGGGTATCGACGATCCATCGGAACAGGAAATCATCGAACCGTCTGTCGAGAGCAAGTTGGCGGATGGGATGGAAGAACCGATTCAGCAAAACGATCAAGCCGATGCGGAAGCTGAAGCCCCGCAACCTGCAGATGATATAAATGTAGGAGTGTCGAACGCGTTGGCCACTCCAACCGAAACAACGGCCCCACCCGTCTCAGAAACTCCGTTAAAGGAACCACCGGGCAGTGAACCCGCGCCCGCTGCCGAGCCCGCGATGGAACCGAAGGGTGACGCCCCAGCGAATCTTCCGGAAAACGAAACGGAAGACCCCACGTCCGGACCGTTGAAGCCGGAGCAGATGGATCGTTTTGAAGCAATGCTGGGCGAGCCGGTTCGGTTCGAGGGAGTGCCGTTCAGTACCAATGCCAGCGGCAGCGGCAAAACGCTTTATCTTCGGTTTTCCCAGGATTGGGATGACACGATCATGGTTTTTATGTTGGTTCGTGATGTCGGTGAAGATTTGACTTTGGAGGAGCTGGAAAAGTTCGTTGGCAAAACGGTTCGAATTGACGGCGTAGTGGAACGTCAGTTTGGTACGAATCGGTTGGGAGTCCGGCTCAAGGCCAAGGACCAGATCGAAGTGATCGAGTAAGGCGGCTTGTGGGATCAGGTAACTTTGAAACTGGAAACTCGGAATTTTCTGCCGTTGGACGGTCGGTTGATGACTGGGTTGCGGCTGCAACGACTAAGGAAGAATGATCGCGGTCGTGACAATGGCCTGGAGGATTCCGCCTTTGACGCTCGGCTGGAATCGTTCGACGCGACTCGGCACGCAGTCACCCGGCCTTCGATAGCCGTACGTGGATTGGAGTCGGCGGCCGTCTTTGCCAAGTTTGTATGGCAAGACCGGAATGGTGCCGAAGAAGTGCAACCCGGAAGCGACGCTTTGAGCCCGGGTTCGATTACCGTAGCGTTCCAGATCGGGCTGATCGAACAGCAGCGGTCGATGGGTGAAATTGGGTGGTTGCCAATGGGCCATCGACGGGATGGAAGGCGTCTCCGAAAGTTCAGAGTAGGTGGTGGTATCCGCGATAAGGTAAGCCGTTTCGGCGGGTAAATTCGAGAGCAGGCTCAGTGGATCTTGCTGCACAAGCTGGCTGAGCGGCGCCGCAGTGATTGGGTCGTTCACGCTGGCGACGTTGGGTAACGGTGAATCATCATCGGGTTCGAGATCAACTTGCGTGGCTGGCGGTTCAAGTTGAAGTGTGGGCTGCTGCGAGATGGGCTGCCAATGCGAGACTTGCTTGGACGGGAGGGGAGCGGTTGACGCGTCCGAAAAAGTGAACTGGATCACCGGTGTGTTTGGAGCGGAATTCGATTGGGCCAATGCCGGCGCCGTGGACACGAACAGGATCCCGATAATCAACCTTGGCATGATCACTTTGCGACTCCCGATAATTGTGGTTGCTGCGTTATTATCGGAGCGTTGCAAACGCTCTAATCAGCGTTTTTTCTTCAGTCGGAGAGGTTTGCCTAACCGGCAAAGTTTGCCATCGCTGGGGAGTTGAAGCGATTCATGTTGGATTCGGGTGATGGTGTGACGGTCTTTGAGACGGTTCTATTCGGCGGGCGGCTTGGACCGGGGCGTCGTCGAAAGGGAATTACTGCGACAGATTTCCGAGCTGACGCTTCCGTCGGGTTTATCCCGGACGGACGGCATGACTTTTTGGGCTGCCGAGTCGGCGCGTACCGACCGGGGCGAGCCCGACGGAGAGCCAGTTTTTTGGAAGCCATGGTGTAGCCAGGCAATTGTTGATCCCGTCCGGGACATGCCCGACGGAAATCTGAAGTCGCGCTACCGACCGGGCGCGCCCGACGGAAATCTGGAGCGACAAAAGGGTGGATGTTGCGTTGCACAATCTCAGCGGTTGTTGTTGTCGCTGAAATTGAATCGTGGCGGAGCGTCAGCGGGTGGTTGCTTGGGCTGTTGGAGGGCATCCGATCTCTGATCTGAGAAACGTCGCGCCACGCCGGACGGGATCGGCTGCGACGGAGCTGGGGGCGGCTCGGCATCAGCCTGCGGATGGAACACGATTCCGGACATCGCCGAAGCACCCCCGATCGATCGATCATCGCCTGGTGAGGCGGGGTGGACTGGGCGACCGTGGGGTACCCCCGAGCTCGCGGACTCCGCCGAAACCGATTGAATCTCCGATTTCATCGCCGGATTGGTTTTGACCTTCGTTGGCGGTTGCGACCAGGCATCTCTGGGAACTGCGGGCATTTCATCGGCTGCGATGCCAGATTTAGGTTCACCGATGATTAGTCCAGGGATCGTGTAGGCCAACTTGGGACGCGTTCTTCGGTCGCGGTTGATCGCCTGCCATTGGGCGTCGGACGAGGAAGGGGCTTCGGACAGCGTGATGTTGTGGTAATCAAACAGTGTCCCTTTTTCGAAATGGACGGCCTTGATCGCCAACATCGTTTCGACTTGGGTCTGGAAGTATTGCAATTTGCTTTCGATCACGCGACGCTGCGCTTCGAGGACCAGATCAATCGTGGTGTCCTGTTCACGATAAATATTATTGATTGCGGCGAACTGCTCATTAGCCGCATCCAGTCGATTGATGTTGGCCGCGCGGACACGATTGGAGCGGTTGAGTTCCCCGATCGCGTTGCTCAGTCCATAAATGACCTGTCGTTCCTGTTCTTTTAAGACGGCTGTCTCCCGGGCGAGCAGAATTTCTGAATTACGAACGGCGGCAAACTGTTTGCGAAAGCCAATCGGGACGCTCATGTCGACGCCGAGTTCCCATTCCTGCAGGTTTCCGTTCAACAGCGTGCCAAAGGCGCTCGAATCGAGTTGTTGTTCCACCGTGCCATTAATGTCCAGTTCGTTACCATCACCGAACAAATTATGCCCGAACCCTTGCAAACGATATTTACCAATCAGGTCTAGCCGTGGCAACAAGTGATTTTTGTTGGCCAGCAATTCCAGTTCTTGTCGTTTCATTTTCCAGCGTTGACGACGCAGTTCGGGACGCAACGCGAGCGCCTCGTCGCGGGCTTGTTCCCAGTCGAATACGGAAGTGACATCCACCGGCATGTCGGAGGGGACCAATAAGCGATCACCATTTAGCTGGATTCCGATGATCAGTCTCAGGCGTCGTTCGGCAACCCGCACGCCGCCACTGCGTCGGAACGTACCGCTGGAACTGCCATTGTAGGTTCGCGTGCCTTCGACCGGGCGGCCCTGGATTGCGTCCTCGACTTCGGCAGCGAATCGAAAATACTGTTCCTTGGCCTGGCCGATGATGGCAGCGCTTTTGTCGCCTTTGTTGGCTTCGAGGTTTTGCCAGATCTTGTAAGCGCCATTCCGCGCTTCGATCTTGGCCTCCAGATCGCGATAGGCAAAATACAGATCCCAATAAGCGTTTTCGACGTTGCTGACGAGGTCGCGCAACTGCGACTCAAATTCCGCCAACACAATATCGGTATTCGCTCGGGCGATCAGTACCCCGTTGTTGACTCCAGGCGCATTGTTGGGGCCCGCGATCCGGTTGAAGTTCACCCCACGCCCCTGAAACAAGGGCTGGCGTACGAATGCTTCGAAGTAAGTGTTGTACGAACGGCTGCGGTCGTTGCGATCATTGAAACGGTTGGAGGGCGCGTTGTTGAAGTCGTAGTCGGTGACATGATTGAACGCAAATCGTGTCCCAGTCGCCGCGAGCTTGGTCAGTCCCAGATCGTATCGAGCGAGATCCTGTTGCGAGGTACCTTCATTGCCGATGAACTGGTTGTTGAAGAATTTGTCGTTCTTCTGAAACAGCAGTGTTCCGGCCAATTTCGCGTCAAACTCGCTGAGCGCGGCTTCCTCGCCAATCCGCGGATCGGTATAGGTCGCTGACGGATCGAATTGAGTTGCGATCGTGTCGGGAAAACGCAAGATCAGGCCTCCCAATTCACGGACGACTGGCGATTCCTGAAGTGCCAAGTGAATGCAATCGGCCAATGCAATTCGCCGATAGTCCCCGGCCTCGGCAAAACTAAAATCTTCCAAAGGTCCGTGTTCAAATAGCTCGAATGATTCGGTTTGCTCCAATACCGGATCTGATGGCGTTAGTTGCCCGTCGTCGAGATATTCATCGAGCGCGACATCGGGTAAATTCAACTCCATCGCGCCCTGACCCGCAAACCGGCAGCCGCAAATGGCGCTGATGCAAAGGGTCAAAATGGCGAAACGAAAGAACATGACAGGATTCACGGCAAGGTTGGGCAGGCGCGCGGTTTGCGCAACGATTCGGCTGTTAAAGTTTATCGGTTGGAGAAGATATTCCGGTTGAGAGGTTTGGCTGCCATTGAGCGGCTTTCTCAAACCTATTTAACCAAGTTCTGATCGATGAGTGAGGCTGGCGAATTTGCGCAGTTTTGGGGTCGCGTAAGGCCACCGATCGGCAACTCGGCAAACCAACGAACCTGGCAGGCAACAGAGCCGGAGCAAATGAACGAGCCGAAACTTCGCCAACAGCTCAGCAGAATTTGATCTGCTCCTGGATCGACTGAGCCAAGTTGCCGGGCAGGCAAACACTTCGGCCAGCCAGATGTTTGACGAAGTCCGCAAGTTCATTGACGCCGTGATCGCGCCGCGCTCGGTTGCCTTCGTTGCCGTCGGTCCCCATGCAAGCTTGCTGTTAATTCACGGGGATGGCGAACTGGCCAACCAGGTGCAGCGGGCATCCACCGATGCCTCCAAGGCCGCAGAGTTTGGCGGGGCCGCTGCCCAGTTAAAAACAACGACCAAAAATATTTCCATCCGGGAGATTCGACTGCCGTCAGCGCGTTGGGGGTGGATGATTACGCAACTGCACGAGGAAGTTGTCTCGCCGGTCCATGACGATATTCTGGTTGCGGTGACGCAGATCGTGGTTGATTATCTGAAGACGCAACAGCTGGTTCGGCAATCGTCAGAAACGGATCGGTTGTTAAAGTTTTCCACCAACGTTCATTCAAGTCTGAAAGTGGCGGAGGTTGCCAAGCAGATTGCCAACGATGCGCGGATGCTGATGAATTGCGAGCGCGTGTCACTCTATTCGATCGAACGAGGACGCGTCAAGTTACTGGCTGTCTCGTCAGTGGCCACGATTGAGCGGCGTACCGATTTGATCAAATCACAGCAGGATCTCGTTCGTGTTGCCAATCGGCTGGATCATCCGATTGGCTCTGATCGTTTACCCGACGAGCCACCAGTCAGATCGGTGATCGAACGGTATCAGCAAAAATCCGGTTTCCCATTCCTGTTCGGCGTTGGCCTGAATGACGGAAAACGTAATGCGGGATATTTATTGGCCGAATCCGGTGAGGATCTCGATCGTGTGGAATTTGCCCGAGCGCTTTCGCTGGTGATTCCGCAGGCAACCGTCGCGTTGAGAAATGCGAAACGGCATGAATCGGTTCCAGCCGTCTTTCGGGCATTTTCGGAAGCGAGTTCCATGGTACGGCTTTCCCGGGCTGCCACGATCCTGCTCGCAGTCATGGTCGTGGGCCTGCTGCTGTTGTTCGTCAAAACGGATTACAAAGTCCGGATCGAGGGGGAGTTGCGTCCGGTGATTGAGCGTGTTGCGTTTGCGCCTCATGATGGCGTGGTGGATCGGGTGTGGGTCAAGCACGGCGAGGAAGTTGTTCCCGGCCAAAAGCTGCTGGAAATTCGATCGCCCGATCTCGAATTGGCCATCACCAAGAGTATCGGCGAATCCGAAAAGCTTGCGGCGCTGCTGGACGCCAAAAGTATTGCTTTGAATCAAGCCTCTTCGGATCCCAATGTTGCGGCCGCGATCATTGGTCAATTGACGAGCGAAATTTCGGATATCGAGTTTCAGCTGAAAACACTTGCCGATGAGAAAAAATTTCTCGAATTGGAACGCCAGAAACTGTCCGTGGTCAGCCCGATTGGGGGGAATGTGATTACCTGGATGGTGGAAGAACTGCTGATGGGTAAGCCGGTGCGCTGGGGCGATTCCCTGGCCACGATTGCCGACGAAGCAGGGCCCTGGGAATTGCGGTTTCAGGTTCCCGAACGACGGATCGGTTATATCTTCAACGCCCGGCAGGAGGGGGAGGGAAACGAAGTGGAGTTTTTTTTCGATTCCCAGCCGGCCGACAAATATCAGACAACGATTTCGTCGATTGGCAACGCGGCAGAGCCTGACGCGGAAATCGGACCCGTCACCACGGTTGTTTGCGCGGCCCCCTCCGGCGACTACGTTCGCCGTCACGGAGCACGACTCAAAGGCAACGTTGATTGTGGCCGCAAATCCATCGGCTATGTCTGGACTGTCGAATTAGTCGATTCGTTGCGACGCCGATTTGTCTGGTGAAGATGCTGTCCATTTGAGACGATCAAAAAACACCTGCCTCAAATTGCCAAGGTGATTGTCCAGGAGGCCACCGAGATAGCTGAGAGACTCTGTTGCTTCATTCCTGCCACGAACGATGTTCGGCGCTTGCGCTGTGAACCACCGTTCGGCTTCGAAGCAGTCAGGGGTTTTAAGCTGTGATCGGCGGTCGCTGGTGGTTATTTTGCTGGTGGCCGGGTGTTCCAGATCAAATAGCTGTTATTACCGTCGTTTTGTTCGGCGGAAACGAGTAGCGCGGACTGATCGGGACCAGGGATGAACTGGACAAAGCGAATCCGCGATTGATGTTGTTTTTGCAGATCCATGACTTCACGATCGGAAGTTTTGACTGCCGCGAGCGGCGTGTTGATTAAATTCTCATTGAGCCACTCGGTATTCCAAATCGTTAGCCGCCCGTCGTCGGATCCAGTGGCGGCGCGGTCCCCGTTTCCGGAAAGATCTCCCGTCACGATCGGCTGACCATCTTCGTAACGGAGGCGGAGTGATTGCCAGCGGTTACCGACGCGCCGCGAGACTCTTGCGGCACCGGCTTGCTGCAACACGGACATGATGACTGAACCATCATCCGAAAGTGACAATTCGGTGGCTGGTTCCGTATCAGCGGGAAGCCCCGGCACCTGGTCGAACTGCTGCTGCCCTGCCCTGCTCCAGAGATCGACGCTGCCATCAGTTCTGCCGATCGCGAGATATTGGGAATCGGCCGACCAAGCGATTCCAGAAACGCCCGCAGCACCTTGATTGGTCAATTGAGCCAGTTGTGTTTGGGTGGCGGGGGCAACCAGCAGGAGATCGGCGGCGCCCTCCGGGGCAATCGCCAGCAACGACTGGTCGGGGGAAAGCCGGCAGACCTGGCAAGGTTCAGGGAACAGGCCGTTTGGCCTAACCCCGGAGTGATCAAAGGTCCAAAATCGCAGGATTTGGCTGTCGAGCGTGATTGCGGTGTTGCCCGCAACGGCGACATACTCAATTTCAGGTTTGGCAAATACCCGCAAGTTACCGGGCTTCAGATCCTGATTGAAAGTTAGCGAGTTCCAGTTCGGCCGAGTCAGGTTGACACGGTTGGGGGTCACGGACTGGAGCGTGATGTTGCCGTTGGCGTGCTGATCCACTCCGATTATTTTTCGAAAACGGTTTTGGAGTTCACCGTCCCATTGAAATTTCAAGACCTCCGTTCTGCCCGTTGGTAGATCATATTGGAGGACTTGTGACTGGCTATTGTTTTCGGTCACATAGCAGCATCGGTCCGGATTGGTGCGACTGAAACTGGCAACCGTCGCGTCGGGAAAATCGGCAATGAATCGGTTGGAATTCAATTCGAGCAAACCGATGCCGGCTTTCGAATCCTCGTCAGCGTCGGTCCGCAGCAGGATCAGAATTTGGTCGTCCGTGCGGCGGCAGTCGACGATGCTGCTTTCATTTTTGCCGGCTGACAATCTCGGAACGGCGAAATACTGCGAAATACCCGATTCCAGATCGACCAGGTCGATCCGCTGTTTCCAGCTGGCGATGACTTTGGTTGTGCCCCGTAAAAAGTGGATGGAGTTAATGGTGCTGCGAGGCGATTCCCCAGGATTCAGGCGCAGCGGAATTCGCTGGCCGGTTTGGGTCGACCAGGCGAACAGCCCGACTTTTCCACCGACTACCCAACGACCGTCGGGAGAGACTTTAAGCAGGGCCAATTGTTTGTCGGTTTCTGTTCCAAAGATTTTTTCTGCACCGTAATCAATCGTGTGGAGACGGGTTTGCGTTTCGAGATTCCAGATTTCAAACTCGGGGCGTTGGTTGTCGCTGGTGACCACCGCGAGCGCGCCGTCAGCGGAGGGCTGGAAACTGGTGATTTCCGATCTTTGATTTTCGTCAGATTCTGATTTGGCGAGAAAAGTCAGGACTTTCAGCAACCCGCCTGTCTGTCGGTCGTACTGATAGAAGTAATCGCCTCGTGATTGGGCAAACAAAAAATTGTCGGAAAGATAATGATGCTTCCATGCGGAAGTTTCCCATTGGATATTGCGTTCGCCAGATTGGTCAGCGGTTTCGGGGAACCAGACCGAAGCCTGGCCCTGATCATTTCCGTAGGCGCTCGTCGCCGATGGGCCCGAGACAAACAGTGTCGTGGGTGAGGGCTGGTCATCGGCAGCGGACTGGGCGATGGCCTGAGATTCGACTTCCGGGCGATAGGTCGACAGATCGGTTTTGACAATCTCAGCTGCAGCGCCGGTGGAGATCGAAATCAGAACATGATCACCGGAATCAGCCGGGAGCATGGTACAGAAGTCCACATCGCGTGAGTGGCCTGGAAAACTGGTGGATGACTGGGTGGGCCAATTCCAAAGCGTGATCTTTCGGTCTTCACCCCCAGTGAGCAGCCAATTGCCGAACCGTTTCAGGGTCAGGATTTTTTGCTCGACCGGAGCCATCGTAACGATCGAATCCAGCGCCGAGACCGATGATTGAATGGTCCCGTTGGGTCGGCAATCCCAACGTACCAGAGAATAAGTCCCCGTCCCGGAATCCCGGAAATTGGCAATGATCACGGTCCCCGCGTCGTCAAGGAACGAAGCGCAGTTCAGGTTGGCAATGGGTGAACGGGCGAGCCAGCGAAAGCCATCCTCCGCCTCGGAAAACAGGTGCACCGATTGCTCTCGCCCCAGTCCTTCCGGGTAAGTCGTTAAAATCTTGTGGCCATCACGAGCAAACGTTGCCCAAGTAAATCGGGGCAGCACACCGCGTTCATCCGTCAAATCGACATCGAGCCGTTGCCAATCGTCCGACCAAATCATCAGTTCTTCTTCCAGGCCGCCGCTGCTTTTTCGCAACCTTGAGGGTGTACCGACCGAAAGCAAGCGGCCTTGGGGACTGAACTCAAGATGATCGATCGACGCCGATTGAGCGCCGAGCGTTTTGAAGGGACGGGGGTTCGTGGGGTCCGTCAAATCAACCAGTTCGATGATGCCTGTTCGTTGACGCGAGCCGGCTGGCAATCCGATGGCCAACAATTGCCCGTCTGCGGACAATGCTGCGGCAGAAGCCATGCCGATCGGCAAGATAATTTGCGGCAGACCGAGATCCTCGAGGTTCCGAATTTCGATATGTTCCGGAAACACCAGCCCCAGGCGTGTTCCAGCGCTGGAGGCACAGACAGACATCAGATCCTGTGGCGGATAATCGGATTCGACTTCGCGATGTGCCAGCAGGTTCAGCCGGCCCCACTCCCAACGATGCTTGCCGTCGGCGTCATCGAGTAGTTCGCGCGCCTCACGGAAATTTCCAGCCTGCAGGGCCTGCAGAATGTTGGTAATCGTTGACTTGAAACGAAGCAATTTGGAAGATTCATCAAGCGTTGCGACCTCTGTTGTCAGCGATCCAATTTCGAGATTGAGTTTCGAGCGTTGGCTGTCAAACTGCTGTTTTTCCCGTTCGAATTTGGCTGTTTCGGAGGCCAGTTGATTCGAGAGTTCGCTTCGCTTTTGTTCGAACTGAGCGGTTTGGTCAGCCAGTTTTTTCGCAAATTTTTCGCTTTCAATTTTCAGATTTTCGTCGAACTGCTGCTGTTCGGCAGCCAACTGGGAGGTCAGTGCGGCTCGTTCTGTTTCGAGCTGGGTCTGGTAAGTTCGTTTCTGATCCGCCAGGTCTTGATTGAATTTTTCCTGCTCCCGCTGCAACGTGGCAGGAAACTGATCAATCTGTTCCTGAAAATCTGCCATTTCGATTTGCAGCTGACCGATTTCCTGCTCAATCTTGTTTTTTTCAATCGTGGCCTGGTTGGCCAGTTCCCGCGTCCGGAGATTGAGGTTGATCATGACCGCATTCAAGCCGATGCCAACGATGATCGACGCCGCCAGTCCGAGGGCGAGGTGGCGAACCAGTTTTTTTCTGCGATCGCGTTTGGTCTTTCCCGACAACAATTGCTGCTTGAGACTTACTTCGGTGTCGGAGTCGGGTTCGGCGAGCAGCTTGATCCCTAAATCAAAATTTTGGTCAGCCAGTGCCAGTCGAGCGCATCCAAGGCGGGCGTTGACTAATCCCGTTTGTGCCGCGAGGTTGTCGTCCCATTTTTTGAGGGCTTCCTCGTACCCGAATCGGGCTTTCTGGTAATCGTCGTAATCCCGGTTGGATTTCGCCTGTTCCAATAACTGATCCGCCCGTTCGCGGAGCTGGAAGCTCAGCGCACGGTCTTCGTACTGCCGAATGGCCTGCTGCAATTGCTTGACATTTTCGATGGGATTGGATTCGGTCAGCCGTAGAGCACGCCGCGCGATTTGCATCAATTCGTCGTCGAGATATTCGTCGTGGGCGATGATGTCATTATTTCTGGCACGTTGAATCACATCGTATTGGGATTCGCCGTTCTCGGCCCGGCGTGGGAGTTTTCCAGTGATGATTTCAAACAGCAATCCGCCGAGTAAATAGACGTCCGAATGGGGGCCGACGCGGGTGATGGCAGGCGAAACGGGTTTCTTCTCCAGGTAAAGGTCGCACCAAAATGTGGCCATTTCCGGTGAGATGTAGGCGGGTGTGCCTCCCGGACGAATGGAGCCGGGTTGGTTCAGGTCGATGGCCTGGCCCCAGTCGACGACCAGCACTTCTCCGAACTGACCGAGCATGACGTTCTCGGGTTTCAGGTCGCAATGCAAAACATGTTTGTCGTGCGCGAATCCGATCGCGTCCACGACTTTTTTGAAAATCTCAAGATTCTCGGCGCGGGACAAGCGGGCGATTTTCTGCAGCCAGGAGGTTCCATGAATTTCCTTCATGACATAGAACGGCCGCTCGAGGTTTCCCTGCCGATCGAGCGTCAGACCAATATCGTGGATCGGAACGATGTTCGGGTGTTCCAGCCGCCCGGTGAACTGGGCTTCACGCAAGAATTCATTTTGGAGTTTGTCGCGTTGCTGCGCGTCCGCGGAAGCTCCAGAGGTCAGGATTTTGATGGCAACGGTCCGATCCAGCGGAACCTGCAGGGCCCGAAACACGACGCCGAAGGAGCCGGAACCGAGTTGTTTTTCCAATTTGTAGTCTTGGAGTTTGCCTTCCTCAACTTTCCGGGAAACAGTGCGCTGCGGGATGACACTGTTGATGGATCGTTCCGCCGTGGGAATGCTTCGGCTCACAATCGTAGCATCGGATTCGTCATGATCGCGGTTTGGTTCGGCGCCGATGGAAGCGTTTGCATCATGTACGCGTCGGTACTTGGCTGCGATTTCATCAACTCTGAAACCGCACCCAGCTCGATCGTTGGTTCGATGCTTCTTGTCGTTTGATTTGCCGAATCCGGAGCGGCTTGAGAATCCGAGGGAACGGGCGGCAGTTGCGGCGGTTCGATGGTGGGTATGATCATCGTCGGAGCCGTATCCGAACTCGGACTCTCGGCATTCGCCGATTTCCCGTCGGGATCCTGCGGCAATTCAAAATCAAGCTCTTCCTCCGAATCGCCGTCGGCCGCGGAAGGGGTGTCTTCCGCCGAGGAATCGCCGGTTCTGGAGGGGACGACGGTTTTGGCAAAGTCCATTTCCAGGTCCCAGCCACAACGAGGGCATTCACGAACTTCTTCGCCGCTGAACTCGTGTCGACATTTTGGGCAGGTCAAATTCATTGGGTAGTTGGTTGCCGGTGGAAAATGATTTGCGGTGGAAAACCATTAAGTCAAAGGGATGTTGGATTTTAGTCGAGCTGGCCTCGCAAGCGGCGTTTCCACCGATCAAGCAGCGTGTAACCGGGGCGGCGTTGGCCGGTCAAGTCGTGGGAATCTGGGTTGTCGTCTGCGGGAGGATTTCGATTTTCCGCGGCGGCGTTGCGCCGTTCGAGAAGCATTCCGGCCATCATCAAGCTGGTTGCGGACAAACCTGCGGGCAGCGAGTCGGTTGAGAAATGGTCTGTCGCCGGATGAGCTTGGAGCGTGGAAGTTTGTGGATGGGCCGCATGGAGGTCGTTTGGCGGTTCACTGGTGTTGAGGTTCGATGGTTCGGATTCGGTTCTTTTCTCCTCGGCGACTGGATCATGAGGCGCGGAATCATCGTTGGGGGTTGATAATAACTCGGAACCCGAGGAGTTCGATTCCGGAACCGGTTGGGATCGCGGCGGGAGGTCTTGGAAATCCGATTCGGGACCAAAATCCGGTTGCGGGACGTCGCCGGTTTTTAAATGGTAGAAAAACAGTTCATCGTCACGATTCTTGTAGTCTTTGAAGACCTTGTACCAGTACCCTGGCTCGGCATTCCGGTTGGATTCGATCTGGCGAATGATTTTTTCCGTTTCGTTTTCGCCGATTTCATTGCCAATCGAAAATTCCATGGCATCTGGCGCGTCCGGGTAGAATTGCGAAGGATCTTTCAATCGGACCTCTTCCCCGTACGCTTCGAGATCTCGCAGCGGAATCAAGACGCGGACCCATTTCAATTCGCCCGTTTCAAAGGGGGGGATGTCACGCACAAACGCAGTGGTTGCCACCTCATCCGGCGTCGCAGAAATCACTGCCACGTCGACGGGTTCACGGATCGGAATCGGGTTGACGATGCTGATCGGGGGAGGTTGAATTGCAAACTTTTTCGGTGCGTCCAGATCGGCCCGTAAACGTTGTTGAATTTCGTTGAGGGAATTGTCGACGTCGGCGAGGTTGCCGGCGAACAGGTTGATATGCTGGTCGTTGCGTACCGTTACCTGCGAAAAAACTTTCGGCTCATCCTGGTGTGCGATGATGGCGTCTTTGGAATAGCCTTCAACTTTGCTGATCGTTTCCCTCGCACTCCCTCGTTACCGCCGATCAAGAGCAACCGGGTTGGGTTGTCACGATAAATTTGATCATCAAACGCCTCGGTTGGATCACTCAGGTTCGCCACGTAAGTATTCAGGACCTCGACGGGATTGGCCGGTTGATTATCCACATCCCAGACCACGCCGACTCGATAACCCGTCTCACCCGGGTGGCCGTACAACAGGACGACATCCTGGCTCGCCGATCCATCAGGATTCAAAACCAGGATTTCCGTTGTGCCGCGAAACACGAATCCCTCGGAATCGAAAAAGGTCGCCGTGGTGTGCGGCGCGTTGACAATGCCAGAATTCTGAGGACCTTGCGTGCGCGCGGCGGTGGCAAAGAATTCGATTTGGGGGTCGGCCGCTGTGGCATTTGCGACATACAGGGTGATTTGTGGATCGTTGGAGTTGGATTGAGCCAGGATATCGTCGTGGACTTCGATCCCGGCGATCGAACTGACAAAAATACTGCTGTCGTTGCTCTGCAATCCGACGGCCATTGCTGAGCCGATTGGAGACCCGACGGTGCCAATATTGGCTCGCCCCTGGTGCAGGAATGCAATCGAATGGGCACGCGATGCGTCGACTTCTGAGTTTTCGACACCGGCTAAAGATTGCAACTGAGCCGTTAACTGCGGGGTGGACAGTATCGAAGCACCGTTGGCCGTGACGGCGAGGGTCTGATTGAAATCGCTGACGCTGGCAAGTTCCACATGGCCCAGCGCCTGGAGCCCCAGAAAGCGGGCATGCAGGTCACCGTCGGTTTGAACAATCTGCCCGGTCGAAGTCACAAATAGAGTTTGGTCGACCCGCGTACCAAAGCTTGCGGCCGTACCAAAACTCGAGGGAGACAGGTTGGGTGAGTTTCCAGCGATCGTGAGACCCTGATCCAGCTCCAAACTGGCGTCGGTCGAAACCACGCCAACCGAGGCAATCCGGAACACGTCGTCGAGCTGGTTTCCCAAATCGACAATCTGAGGTGTATTGAATTGAGCATGGCCCTGTTCGACAATCAATGTTGTGTCAGCCAGGTTGTTGATGGAGCCAGCACTCGCAATCGACAACCGATCGGTGACTTCGGTGCTGGCCGCAAAGGTAGTCGCGTCATCTTCGATGATCACGGCGTCATCAGCGCAGATTGAAACCGTCCCAAAATCAACGTTGAGTGCCGCCGCATCTCCCGCAGGGCGATCGTCCTGCCCGATGCGAATGGAAGTCGCGTCGAAGATGGTATGTTCCGCGATCGAAATCTGTCGTCCAGCATCATTTGCGAAATCAATCCTGGCGGCCGCGTTAAAACTGCCACCGCCAGCGGCGATCAACATTCCGCCCGGTAGATCTGAAATGGATCCAGCTGCAGTCAGCTCGACCTCATCGGCAGTTACCAGCTGGTCGGTAAAAATGGAGCCCGCGATCGAGTTGAGCACGACGCTATCACGGTTGTCCTCGACCGCGTCGGCTTCACGGGTGTGAACATCAATCGCCTCGATGTTACCGGTTGCGGTCACCGAGATGAGTCCGTTGACCGTATCGAGATCGAGCAGCCGGATCGCATTTAGCTCGCTGATTTCAATGTCACCCGTCGATCGGGAAATCGCGGTCAATTGAGCAATCGATGTGTCGAGTGGATTGCCGGCTCCCATCCCAAAGGTTGTTTCGATGTTGACGACGGAGTTTGGCTGTTCCGCGATGATCTCCAGGTCGGAATCGCCTCCGTCGACGACAACTCCAGAACGCGAGACGATGTTTACCGCGTCAGCCGTTGCATTGTTGGTTTGAATGGATGCCAACTCAATGGTGCTGCCGGACATCATCGACACCGTGCCACCGCCCGAATGGACCGCCAATTCAACCAGCGGATTTGCAGGGTTGAACGCAACGGTGTCATCTCGTCCGGCAACGATCTTCGATCCATCGTCCATTTGAATGGTTTCGGCAACCAGGTCGATGTTGCCTGCCACGGTGGTGAGGATACCGCTGGAGCTGAAATGAACTTCGGCGTCTGCAGTGACTGTGATCTCCCCGGTTTTCGCGGCGACCACATCGTTCAGCAAAATTTTCTCCGAGACCAACGTGATTCGGCCGCGACTGTCGGTTGTCGTCAATGGCCCGGCAATCACGTCATCCGATACCGTCAGACTTGTGTTGGTATTGACGGTGAGATCGCCACTGGACGATTGATTTTGGGCCGCCATGAGATCGCAGTCGAGGTCGATCAGCTCCAGCCCGCTGGCATTGTCAATGATGAGTTCGCCCTGCGTCGTCACGTCCAATTGGTTGACCACCGTGTTCAATGTCGCGGCCGATCCAGACCGGAACAGCAGACGATCGGCAATGATGTCGATGGAACCATCGGCGGCGGTTACATCAATGAATCCAGAAATTCGCATATCGCCGTTCACGGGCAGCAAATCAGGCAGGACAATTGATTGATCGGAGACCAGGCTCAGGTCGTTGAGCGTTGAGAGGCCGTTCAGATAGTTCAATTCACCCGCGGTAAAAATCGACGCGGAATGGGCATCGATCGTGAAGTTCGTGCGGGTCGCTGAAATTTCTTCGATGTTGACGGTGCCGGCGGCAGAAATCTGTATCGGTCGGTGCGTTCAAACGAATCGGCTCGAGATCGGAAGCGGTTGACTTAAAGATGTCCGAATTCGGCGTGGCGAATCCGACGTCGTCGCCGGCTTCCATTTGAATCGCGCCATTGGCAGCCGAGAGTAAATTCGACGTGCCAATCCCAGCATCGAGGACGCTGCGGCCAGCGTTGACGAAAATGGATCCGGCTGCGGATTCCACGTGAGCACCGATCATGATGTCGCTGGTTGCCGCTGTTGTGGTCAGGATTATGTCGGCCTGATCATTGGCCATCTGGTTCACAAGGCCGCCGGAAACGTCGATTGACCCAGTTGATCGGACGACGAGATCGACCGGAAATGTCGTCGCGTCGCCAGGGTTGGAATCGATGATTTCAATCTGCGCTAAACTGAGATCTCCGTCGATGTTGATTTGAAACGACTGGTCAGCCGACGTGATATGGCTGAGTGCAAAATCGCCGACTGTGAATTGTGGAGTCAGCTGTTCGATATCGATATTGAGCGGTGTTCCGGTATGGCCGTCGAGAGATAGCGAAGAGTTGGCTGCTCCGCCGAACAGGTCGGTGGCGATTTCCAATAAATTGTTCTGGCCCCCGTTAACACTTTCGACTTCAATGCTTGGATCCAGATCCGAGCCCGTCCAACTACCCGACGACAATTCGAACAGGTAAGCGTCCGTTGTCGAGCCATTGATGATCGCGTCCGCCTGCGAGAAACTGACGTCCTGACCCAGATCGAAGCTGTCCAGCAACAAATGCCCCGCCGCAAACGAAAACGTTGCGCCTGAGGACCATTCGTGGTTCCAGTTTTTGATAGCCAAGATCCACGTCGGCCAGACCCGCGAGCGGCTGGGCGTCGACAGGATTCGGAGGACGTTTGGTCTGGAACCAGGACTTCATGAATCGACCTGAATGGAAATTTGCAGTCTAATTAAAATCGGAATCCGAGACGGTGGCTGTCCAAACTGGATGAAGCAAGTCGCTGCGGCGAATCAGCTCAGCGGTGGAAAGATTTACGATTGGAGCGAGTTTGAGCAGCGTTTCTAATGCTAGTCGGCTGGTTGGCAGCAATCTGGACGCGGGACGGATCGTGTTAAGCGGAGGTTGTTTTATCAGCCGGGGACGCGATTTTGAAATACCGGGACGATTATTGGAGGCAAGATTCATTTTAACAAACAATCAACAGCCGTTCAGGTTTTGTCTGGTGACGGTTTTGGGGCTGGTCTTCTGCCTTGCGAATTCAGCCACCGCCCAGCTTTCATCGCTGGCTCAACCGGCGACGATGCAGGAAAGCCGTTCACGTTCCACCAACGCCTACCTCGACGACAGCGGTGCAGTCGTGATTCCGTCGGCGTTGGTCAAGATCGCACACATTTGCGAGGTGCCGGTGGAGCAAGCCGGCGTGTTGGCGGAGGTGCTTGTGCGTGAGGGCCGGAGTGTCAAACGGGGAGAGCTGATCGCGAGGCTCGCCGACACGGATTATCAACTTGAGCTGGAACGGGCGAAACTGGAACTCCAAATCTCAAAGGCGGCAGCGGTAAGTGATGTCGATGTTGAGTACGCCCGGAAATCACTGGAAGTCGCAACGGCTGATTTAAACCGGTCCGAGCAGGCAAATGCTCGAGTCGAAAATTCGATTCCGCAATCGCGAATTGAGAAGCAGCGTCTCGAACGGGAACGCACCCGACTGCAGTTGAAAAAAGCCATTCAGGATCTCGAGGCGGCCAACTGGAACGCTGAATTGGCGGAAAACAAAGTCCGTCAAGTCGAATGGCAACTTGCAAAGACCCAGATTCAATCGCCTGTGGAAGGCATGATTTCGGCGGTCGAGAAACGGGCAGGCGAATGGGTCGAACCGAGTCAGACGGTTGTACGAATCGTCCAGGTCGATCGCTTGCAGGTAGAGGGCTTCGTTCCGGTCAGTTTGGCGAGAAAAATCAAGCCTGACATGCCGGTGAAAGTGCAGTTTGACTACGACTGGTTTGAACAACCGGTCGATGGCAAGATTTTGTTTATCAATCCGGAAGCCAATCCGATGAATTTAAACCTGCAGGTCTGGGTCGAAGTTGAAAACAGCGATCGCAGACTGGTTCCGGGGATGCGCGGAACGATCCTGATCGCCAGGGAACAGATTTCCGGAACGAAATGAGAATCCGACTTCGACAAGATCTGTTGTTTTTTCAACGAGACGATCCGGCTGGTTCGAGCTGGATCGTCAAAGATCCGTTGACGTTTCAGCATTTTCTGTTTTCCGAACAGGAAGTGTTTTTGTTGAATCAGTTGGATGGATTGTGTTCCGAAGCCGAGTTGATCGAACGCTGGCGCGCTCATTTTCGAACGGCGTTGTTATCCGCAGAGCAATTGCGGCAATTCGTCAAACGACTGGTCCAGGATAATCTGGTGATTGTCGACCAACTCGGATACGGCAATTTCGTGATTCAGCAACAGCAGCGAAACGAGTCGCTGGTCCGGGGCAGTTGGATCGCCAATCCATTGGCCATTCGTTTTCGAGGTGTCAATCCAACGGGGCTGTTGCGATATTTTGAGTGGCTGGGTTGGTTGGTTTTTCATCCGGTCGTCGTGTCCGGTTGGCTGGTGTTCGCTGCGGCAGTGCTGATTTACATGTTTGGGCACGTTGATGAAATCGCGGTCCGCATTCCGGCAATCGAATATTTTCTGAGCACGCGCGGATTGATTGGAATTGGGCTGACGATCGCGATCGTGAAAATCCTGCATGAACTTGGCCACGCCCTGGCCTGCCGCCGGTATGGCGGCGAGTGTTTTGAGATTGGCTTGCTGCTGTTGGCGTTCCTGCCGACGTTGTACTGCAACGTCTCGGACGCCTGGACTTTCGGTTCGCGTTGGAAACGAATGATGGTTTCGTTTGCGGGCATGTACGTCGAGATCGGGTTGGCGGCGCTTGCGGCGGTTGGTTGGTGGTTAACGCCGCCGGGGTTGATCAACGCGCTGTTGTTCAATGTGGTTGTGATATGTTCGGTCAATACGATCCTGGTCAATGGAAACCCTTTGCTCCGATACGACGGATACTATTTGCTTTCGGATGGATGGGGCAAACCGAATTTGGCAGCCAATGCCAATCGCGCCGTGACCCATTTTTGGCTGGCCAGGTTCCTGACACCGGGAACCAGCCTGCGGCAACCGCTCGACCTGTTGATTTACGGCCTGTTATCGTGGGCCTATCGCTGGATGGTTGTGGTTCTGATCCTGTTGGCCATCGGTTGGGGAATCGGTGAGCTGGGGTCGTATCCAATTGGTTTCGCGGTGTCGGGGTTGCTCTTGGCGGGGCTGATGATGGGTGGCGTCATCCGCACGATCCAATACGGAAGGAGCGATTCATGGCGGGGGATTTCGTGGCTTCGCTCGGCGATCTCGATTGCGAGTTTGGCTGCGATATTCTGGTTTGTTTGTTTTGTTCCGTTGCCCGGATACGTCTATTGTGATGTTGCGGTCGAAGCCCGGAATCCGGTCCGCGTCTACGCACCTGGCGATGGTCAATTAACGATGGTCAAGCCAGATTATTGCCGCGTCGGTGCGGGTGAGATGGTCGCCCGGTTGGAGAATCGCAGACTTGGCTCAGTTGTACCGGAAAAAGCAAAGTGAGCTGAATTACCAACATGACCAGCTACGGCAACTGGAGTTTCGGATCAACGACGCACCGGAGCTGGCCGCCGAAATACGAACTCTGAAACGGAAGTCGGAGACACTTGCTGCCGAAATCCAATTGATCGACCAGGAAATCGAAGCTTGGACGCTGAGCTCGAGCATGGCAGGGATGGTTGTGCCTGCAGAGCCGGGACCGCGACGTTTGCGGCAGGCAACATCGCTGGAGCCGTGGCGGGGTACCTACAGCCAGCCGCGCAATCTTGGCTGTTACGTGACCAGGGGGGAGCATCTGTTGACAATCTGCGATCCCGAGGACGTTGCGGTGTCGGCCAAAGTTCGGGAATCGGAGATGGAACTGGTCGAAATTGGGCAGCCGATCCAGGTTCGGTTTGAGCAAGCTCCTAATCGGACTTGCGATGGCCAGATTTTCAAAATTCTCAAACAGGAATTACCGTTGGGGAATCGAAATCCCGATTCCATGATTGAGTCTTACATCGATTCGGCGGGCCAGACACGTTTCGTGCAGGTACCCTTTCGTGTCGAGGTCAGCGAGATCGAGGTACCCGATCAAGTCTTGCTGGGATCGACCGGACGTGCCAAAATTTCGGTTCGATCTCAAACGGTTGCCCAACGGTTGGGCCGCTGGATCAAGAACACTCTCGCTTCCAATTGATGCCGGCGTCACTGAAAGCCTTCATTGCGATTTCCCTGTCAAAAATTTTCTGCGGCAGATGACCGAACTATGGCCGATCCAACCGACGCGAAAACTGAAACGAAGTTACCGATCGTCGACTGTGATGGCTGCGGCGTTTGCTGTTTCCACATGGGTTATCCGCCGTTCATTCGCCCGTTTGGGCCGATGACCGCCGAGGAAATTGAAGCGGACGAACAGTTGCGGTCGCCGAAGTCGCCGCCAATCCGAATCGAAAAAACGAGCTGTTGACGGGACGGCCGGGTGAAACATGGTGGTACGAGTTACCGACGGATTTCAAGAGCCGAACTGGACAACTACATCGCGAACTACGAGCACAAGCATTACACCGACGATGTCAGCTCGTTGGATGGTCCCTGTTGTCTGGTTTGACTTGAAACACGCCGGTGTAAACATCATTTCCATCGGCCGAAGGTTTGTCGGGATTTCGAAATTGGCAGCCGACGGTGTCTTGAGTGGCGAAAATACTATCGCGATCGGATTAGGTAGCGTTCAGGAGCGGGATGTTTTGAATCGAGATCGCAAACCCGGCGTTTCGGCCAACGCGTCGCCGCTGTGTTGTTTGTGGCGGCGAGTACGTCGCTGTTGCCGGCGAGTACGTCCCTTCTGCCGGAAGGGATGTTTGGGCGGGTTCGCGATTACCCTCGCTCCACGTCCCGCTCGGCAAGCGGACGTACCTGGCTGCTGCCGGAATGATCGGGAATGCAAGCCTGAAGAAATCACAGGCCTGAAGAAATCACAGGTCTGAAATCACAGGCCGAGAAATCCAGGTCCGAAAAAATCACATAGCAATGAAATCATATCGGCAAAGAAATCATATTAGCGAAGAAATCGTAACAACGGCTACTTCGTGAACATCATGAAATAGTTCTCTTCGAAACCGGGACTCGGAAGACTTCCTGTCCGCGCGGACATGGTCCATCAGCCACGGGCGCGATTTGCCCTCAATTCGATGGAAATCGATCACGACCAAGCGACCATTCGGTTTCAACGCCGTATGAATCGAGGCCAGGGATGATTGGGATACTCAAAATGATGATACGTATCGCAGATAAACACGAGGTCGACTGAATTGGGAGGGAGGTTGACCGAGTCTTCCTGGCAAAGCACACCGGTGACATTTTGTTGCTCACGTTGCTTTGATTGTTCCAGCGTGTGTTGCAACAGGCGGGGCGAAATGTCGACAGCGTAGACCCAACCGGAAGGTCCGGTTTGATTGGCGAACAGGCGTGTATAAATACCTGTACCAGCACCCACGTCGGCGATCATCGAACCAGGTTGGATGTCGCACGCCTTGAGGACTTCCATGCGGGCCGAGTAGACTTCGCGACTTTCGATTTCGAATCGTTCGATGAATTCTTCGGGGTCGAGGTCAGGATCTGTTGAACGAATCGTTAATGCCTGGTCGGACACTCTGTTCTGTTTGCTGGCAAGGCGTTTTTCGATGTAAGTCACCGCGACTTGCTCGAAGTTCGGGCATGGTTAACCCAATCGTCTTGGCCTCATCGCGAGCCTTTTCCAGCGGTACGTTTTCGTGCAGGACACGATGCGCCATCCAGATCGGCACCGACGCGGTTGGCCGATCCACAATGCAGCAGCATTTTGCCGTTCTTGTCCTTGAGCAGCACGCAGGTTTGCGTCAGAAAGACTTCATCGGTCAGGGATTCAGCACCTTCGATTGGGATGGAGTCGAATTCATGCCAGCGTCGAGGACGGCCTGTTCTTCGTCCCACTTGACTTCGCCGTCAGTTTGCAGCGAGACGACGCGGTTGATTCCGGCCTGTTTGATGATCGCAACGTCTTCGGGCGTGAATTGTCCGGCGAGAAACAGGTCACCGACGCGATGGACATTCCGGGTGCCGCCGAGCGATGCTTTCTCGACCTCGGCCGGAACGTTGGCATCTTCGTCGACGGCGGCCGGGACAACTTTTTCGGGGGGCTCGGCCAGTTTGGTTTGCACTGTCACCGAGTGAGGGAGGCAAAACAGCAGGGCAATCAACAGCAGCAAGGTGGTCTCAAGACGGGTCTTCATCTGATTCGTTCTCCGGATATTTCAGTGGTCCCGAATTATATCAGATAATCGCGGTGGGAAACCAAGGGGGGGGGCACCACGGCGCAGGCCATGCGACTGGTCTGCCGGCGCACCTGGCTCAAAAAACGTCGTACTCTTTCACTGTCGGAGGCAGGACACCCTCGTTCTACCGCTTGATTCAGCCGTCTTGGACCACGCAAGGGCAGCGAGTCGGGGGCTGATCGTACGGCGCCGATGTGGTTCGGAGAGAGGGTGCAAATCTTTGCAAGGCAAAACCCGAAGTGATTCTTGCCACGATTCTTAGGCAAGACGTTATGTAAAAGGAAGATATGCGGCAGAAAGTATCTGGCAGGAAGAGTCGGACCAGGAAATCGGTGGCAGGAAGATAATAGCGTTCGAATTTTCCTGCCACACATTTTCCTGCCAGAGTTGCCAATCGTATGTTTGCCAATCGTATGTTTGCCAATCGTATGTTTGCCAATCGTATGTTTGCCAATCGCACCTGGCCCGCCCAACTGTTTAGCGAGTCGACGGGCCGAGCATGATGCCACTGACGCATGGTTTGAGCCGTTGTCGGATTGCCAGTGACCTTGCTGCCGGCGTACTTCCGACCTCGACGGATCGCATTTTCGGGAGTTATCAGTGCGTTGATTCCGTGATTGATCCCGACCCGGTTGAGCCCGACGGACATTCCGCGCGAGAAGATGCTTGATGCGATTTTACGGATGTGTGCAGTTGATTCAACGGCGAGATTCGCGGATGGCGACAGGATCCCGATCGAGATGCCGGCCACGTCACCCAGCCAGGCTGCAAATGGCGGAAGAGTCTCCTGCTTGGCTCCATTGAGCCCGAACATGAAGAGCGGGTAATACAGGAACAGGATTGGCAGAAACAGGCTCCAAACGTGTTGGCATAGTTGGAGGTCTTCAACTGCATGGCGACGGGAATGCCGATAATCACGAACGCCGGAGCAACTCGAACCATTGGCCCGGCGCCGAGATGCGGCACGACGTGCAGGCGATTCAAGCGATGAATGGCGTTTTGTTCCTGTTTAAGGCGTTGGGGCCATTGTTCGTTGGTCAGGGCAACCAAATCACAGCAAATGGTA
>CAVQPH010000009.1:0-24246 GCA_963714685.1 Pirellulaceae bacterium
CAACGTGATCTTCACGCCAATCCAATTCGGGCTGAGGAGCTTGCCACTGGCTGCCGTTGACATCGTGATCGTCTGGGTGACGATAATTTGGATGATGGTTGCGATCTGGAAGCACTACAAATGGATCGCCGTGGTGCAGGTGCCTTATTTCATCTGGGTGACGATTGCGACCGTGCTGCAACTCAGCATTACGGCGAGGAACTAACGGTGAATGCAACCCTGATCTATCGGAATGACTTATATGACTTACTTGATGTTAATACTGGGACTTGCCGTCCTGACGATTGGGGCAGAACTGCTTGTTCGCAGTGCCTCCAAATTGGCGGTTGCAGTCGGCATTTCACCGTTGGTCATTGGCTTGACCGTGGTGGCATTCGGGACGAGTGCGCCCGAGCTTGTTGTGAGCATTCAATCAACATTGTCAGGCCAGCCCGATGTGGCAATCGGCAACGTGGTGGGGAGCAATATTTTTAATGTGTTGTTCATCCTTGGTATTTCCGCATTGATTGTGCCGCTTGTGGTTTCGCAGCAGTTGATCCGATTTGATGTGCCGTTGATGGTGGGTCTCTCACTTGCCGTTTTGCTCTTTGCCTATGATGGTCGCATTGGACGGCTCGATGGCCTGCTGCTTACTGCTGGACTGATTTCGTACACGCTTTGGGCCATCTGGAAAAGCCGCAAGGAACAAGCTGTCATCAAGGCCGAGTATGAAGCGGAGTTTGGCGTCGAAGAGAAGGCGTCCAGTCTTCGTGGAACTCTGCTGAACGTCGCTTTGCTCATCGCCGGTCTCGGCCTATTGGTTCTCGGCTCACGCTGGTTTGTTGAATCGGCCACGACCATCGCCCGGAGTCTCGGCGTCTCGGAACTCGTGATCGGTTTGACCATTGTGGCTGCGGGAACGTCGCTCCCAGAAGTCGCCACATCGATGATGGCCGCCATTCGAGGAGAACGGGACATTGCCGTGGGGAACGTGGTCGGCAGCAATATTTTCAACATCATGGGAGTGCTGGGAATCTCAAGTCTAGTTTCCCCCGATGGAATCGCTGTGTCCGAAGCCGCACTTCGACTCGACATCCCAGTCATGATTGCGGTTGCCATAGCTTGCCTACCGATCTTCTTTACCGGGCATTTAATCGCCCGCTGGGAAGGCGGCTTGTTCTTGGCTTACTATTTTGCATATACCTCTTCGATTGTCATCGCAGCGACAATCCCCTCTTGGTCAAGAACTTTTACCGCCGTGATGCTCGGTGTGGTTGTTCCGCTCACGGCGATCACACTCGTTACGAGTGTCGTTCGGCATTTCCGAAGCGTTCGCCCCACAGATAGACAAGAGAATTCATCAGGTTGAATTGCGAGGTGAGATGAGCTTTGATTGGCTGTAACCAAACCCATGCCGTTGAAAGATACCATTGATTAAACAACTCTACATCCTGATAGACGCGTAGAAGGATAGGGATCTGCCGAGGGGCAACCCCAGCTACACGCGGCCCCGGAATCAGATGTCGAACGGCGATTAACTGCCGCTCACTTCGCCTCTGATTTTGGCCCAAAGCAACTAACTTTCTTCGCATGGATGCAAAGATTTTACGAGCAGGATGCGAGCCTACGTTTACGCTAACTCATACCCAGAAGCATCTTGCCCGATTACGAAACACGCTTGCGAAGCGAAAGAAACGACAAATTGGCTGACCGCACTTCCATCTCGCACACCTATGCGGCAGTCACTCGGGCTGCTGTTCTCGGCCTGGTGGTGAACCTGTCGTTGGGAATAGTAAAACTGATCGGTGGCATCGTTGGCAACTCCTTTGCCTTAATTGCTGATGCGGTCAATTCCATCGGCGATGTCGTGACGTCGATGGTTGTTCTGTTCGCCCTCCGAGTTGCTCAGCGCCCTGCGGACGCGGAACATCCTTACGGCCATACGCGAGCAGAAGGGATTGCTGCATCGAACGTGGCATTGCTCGTCATCATCTCGGCCCTAATGGTCGGTTGGGAGGCGATTCGTCGGTTCACGGTTCAACACGACATTCCACCCATCTGGACTCTCTGGATCGCTGGCGCGAATATCCTGATTAAAGAGGGCCTGTATCAATACAATGTCCGACTTGGAAAACGCACTGGATCATCGGCCATCATTGCCAACGCATGGGACCACCGCAGCGATGCGTTCTGTTCGCTGGCCGTGCTGATCGGATTAACGGCGATTCGATTTGGCGGGCCTCAGTTCATCTGGGCTGACGAAGCCGCTTCGCTTGTCGTGGTTGCCGCCATTGTCTGGTCAGGTACGCAACTCTTCCGATCCAGTGCGAGCGAACTGATGGACCTGCAGGCCGATTCGGAGTTTGTCAACGAGATCCGTAACGCGGCGATGACGGTCGAGGGTGTCAGAGATGTGGAAAAACTCTGGGTGCGAAAATCAGGACTGGAGTTTTTGGTTGACATCCACATCGAAGTCGATCAGCACCTCACGGTCGCAGCGGGACATGGGATTAGCCATCTGGTCAAAGATCATTTATTGGTTCAGTTTCCCAACCTGCGAGGTGTTCTCATTCATTTGGAACCCTTCCCACATACTCATGACGACAACCCTGGTCCACAGCAAACCACCCCAGCATGACAGGTGAAGAGAGAGCAGCGTGACCGAGGGGCTGAGCGACCTTCAGGACAACCGGCCGCTGCCCCGCAATGTCAAGTTGCTGGGAGCAGCCAGCCTGTTGAATGATGTCGCCAGCGAGATGATCTATCCGTTGATGCCGCAGTTTTTCATGACCGTTTTGAAAGTTAGTTCGATGAAGTTACACAATGTTTGGATGATCGCCCTTGCGTTTTCTGGGTTGACCGCAGCGCTTCCTGCTTTAAGCTGCGCACAGAACGCCTACCGCCAGCCGTCGAGATTAACTTTCCTATCGGTGATGTCGAATTTCGGTACGTCGAAACATCACGCGGCATGATGCTGACGATCACCAGCGCGTCAGTCTCAATGCGTGCACGGCGTGTGTACGTGGGGGATGGAAAAATGGCCGTGAAGTACGAGGCGTCACAATTCGGCATGATTACCCCAGCGGGAAAATCAAAACGAGGTGCAATCACAATTAAGGATGGCGAACGGATTTTGACCGACGCGGCGAAACTTACGAAGTGGGGAATCAAACCTAACGAAGTCTACCTCTTGATTCCCAACATTAATCTGGTTGCCAATGGCGAGGAAAAAAAATAGCCCGCAAAAAACGGTCCATCGAGCATGGCCGTCCAGCTGCCGATCTTCGATCCGGTTACGGTACCATTTTTCTTTGAAATGTCCGCTGGCAAGTGGTAGATTACGATAAGTCGGCAGGGTGATCTTCCTTGGAACCCAGGTTTCAAAAAGAAAAACATGCCTCACCATTTTTCCGTTCGAGAGCGACGCCGCGGTAGCGGCTTTCTCGAACCTAGCGGCGAACCGGAGTCGGAACCCGTTGCGACTTTGCTTCGCTGATCAACATATCATCCCGCCCCGGTTACCTTTGTCGTTCTGCGACGGAAGCCATGACTACAAACACGGCACTGAAAACCGTTCTGATCTGGGCCGCCGCCTTCGCGTGTGTCGGCTGTGCGATGGGTGCGGTGATTGGCGCTCTCGCTCCGGAATACTACCGAGCTGTTTTTCGCGGCGGCGAATCGCCTGACTTCAACCCACTCCAAGTTGGCGCCGGCTTGGGTGCCACGCAGGGTGCAGCCTCCGGCATGGCGATTTCGATCGTCGTCCTGGTGTTACACGCATGGCGAGATCTTCGCGACGTAAGGAATGCCGTCGACAGCAACGCCCCGACAACGGATTCGCAGTCGCGAACATGGTCGGTCCACGTGCTTTGGGGTGTTGCTGCCGCAACTTTAGTATTGATTATCATGCGGCCACGTTTATCCTGGGCGGCGTCATTGGTCAGCAACAACTTTATCAAACATGGACGGAACGCAAGCTCGAAGGGCTCGCTACGATCTTGCGGTCAGCTGACTTCGAAGGCGTTGAGGCAGGCTTCTCGTCTGCGGCGCAGGTGTATTTGACCGGCACCGTCACCGACAATGCCGTTCGAAAAAAATTACACGAACAACTTGTTGTTACGTTTGGAACGGAAGAAGCAGATGAGATGATTTGGCGAGTCGACGTCGCACGGTAATCGTCGCAAAAACCAAACCAGATGATGGGATGCGGACATATCTCATTCCAGCTGCCTCCAATCGGGCAATCCAGCCCGCATCACTTTGGTAGTTTCTCCCGCATCGAAATCTTCAGGATCGAACTCGCCCGCCCACCGCACAAAGTCATCATGCTGCTCATGTTTTGGATCGGCGATGGCTTCAAGAAACTCGGCGTAGCCCCAGACTCCACCGACGTCTTCTGGCGGGCAGTTTCTTTCACCTTCAACACACAATGGGTACTGAACACCCTTATCCGCTTTCAGGCATCCTTCGAACAAGATTTCGTGTTCCCAGTCGTCACCGAAATCGTACTTGTACAGGAAACGATATCGCTTTCCATCCTTGGGGACGATCTTGCTGATCTTGGTCACAGTCGAATCCACACACTCGAAGCCTTCGAAGCCATCATCGAGAAGCTCAGGATCACCGTGGCAATCACCGTCGATTTTAAATTCGTGAAGATGTGAGTTCGTCCAGCCCATTGCGGTCTGGATGCGTTCGTGGAGTTTATCCAGCGTGGAATCCTTGACCTGAATTCGCCGCCAGATCTGCGGCGTTATTTCGAGCAGCGTGATCTTGAATTGGTACAGCCTCTCAGTGGCTGGAATCGAACCGATTCCTTCGAGTTTTTCGAAGGCTTTTGTAACGGCAGCGACGACATGCCGTAGCGAATTTCGTTTCATACCATTCTCGGCCTGAGGCAGAGCAGTCTCTGCCTGATCCCTGATCGTTTCGAGCTCCTGGTCCGTGAAGGTAATCGTGCGGGGGTTCTTCGCGTCGAGCTTCAATCGGTTGATGAGTTTGGGAAACAGATCAGCGACGACTTTGCGCTGTGCCCTGGTGAGGATGATGTTGATCTCTTTCGCTGGCATTTCGTAACGACTCGGCTCTCGCAATCACTCGAACAACTTGCTTACTCTGCCAGCAGATTTTTCGCCGGCCTCGATGTTCTGCCGTTGGCTACGACAATTTCATGTTTCAATGGCGAATCAAATTTGCCCGCAAGCCTGTGGCGATCCAACCCACAGCGCCGAATCGAAGCACTGGCCAAGCGAAGGGAAATTGTCTAGCCCGGATATCTCATCGGCGGATTGTCAGCCACCTACGAGAAAAGCCTTTTGCTTTGCAAAACGTTGGTTCTCACACCTAAACGCACCACAAAAGCAAGAGGTTTTATCGTGATCGAGTGTACTAGCGACTCAGTGACCGTTTCAAGTGTAGATCGCCGCGAAATTGGGGCTGATTTTCTGGGCGGTCGTCTGGCCAGCAAAGCGGGTATTCTGCTTCTCAAAGAAGTCGACCGGAAGCTTCGCCTGCTCCACCAGGATGCCACCAACGATCCAGTTCGCCCACTCTATCGCAACCGATCGTTCGCCAGTCTCAAGGTCATCTGAATAGCAACCTTCGTTGCCGAATTCAGCGGAGCTCTAGAGACTGGCCCGTCTTCGCCTGCGAGGACACGATAACATGACCAGGCCGATGCCCACGAGGGTCAGGCTGGTTCCCGTGACGGTAGCATTGCCAGTTGCACCAGCCTTTAGACCTAAACGAGCCTGGCCCGCAAAAATACCTTCGTTGTTACCACCGGGAATGGAACCTCCAAAACCGCCGGAAGTCGAAGTCGTATTGATCAACGAACTCCCACTTTGGATCAACAGATTTCCGGTCTCTCCGCCCACGCTACCGATCACCAGCCCACGGGAGTCTCGCGTAGCGCTCGATTGCAACGTGAGTGTGGGATCGTTGCTGGAATCGGTGATGAATAAAAATCCTTCATACGTTCCTGGTCGTGTGGGTTCCGCCGGTTTGAGTGGTATCGCTGGAGATCGTCTCCTGACCTAGAACCGGGGCCAATAGCCCGCATAACAACAGACTCTGACACAGCAAACGACCGCCAATGCACAACGTCCTTCGCATCAAGCCGTAAACAAAAAACGTCCTGCGTGGCGATTCCCATTGTCTCATGAGCTTTTTCCTGGTCGGTCGAATATTGATTGAAATTGAGATTCCGTCACTAAGAGATCTTTGTGTGCGTACGACGTCGTCGCAAACACGCACCGAACAAACACGGTCCACCGAATAGAGCCAACGATGACGGCTCTCATCTGCATGATCATGGAGAAGATTTTTTCTAAGAAGGATTCGAAGTTTAACAAGACGAACTTGTTCATTGCGGGGATCATTCGACGGGCAAAGCACTATACTCCAATCTTGGGTGAGTCCTAGTTTATTCTTGCCGATTGGCTGTAATTTATGATCGCCGAGTGCCATTTCGTTCCCCAGCGGGCTTCACCGTATGCCTAGAAAAATTAAGCTGCCAGACGCGATTGCCTGCCCCAGCCAATTATGCATCTACTTTCGTCGGCGGCGATTGCAAGGGTGGCAGTCGAAACCCGTGACTCAATTGGTCCGATTGAGGTGGGTGATACCGATCGAGGAGAAGGCACCCGATTCGGCGTAGACACCGGCCACTTTCCTAAGTCACTTCGCGAATTCCAATCTTTATCTCTGATTTCGCGTCGCGCCGGATCGCCTCGGGCTATTGCTTGCCACCACCATCCGCCGAAAATTGAAAACGAGCTCCGCCTCCCGCGGAAGGCTCCCCAATTCGAGAAAAACCGGATTTAATCAATACCCGAACGGAGGCCGGATTGGCCCATTCGGTTTCAGCGACAACAACATCGCACTCCGAATGCACCAGGGCCCACTGAAGCAACGATTTCACCATTTCCGTCGCGTACCCCTGGCCCTGATGCTGGTCGATCACGGAATAACCCATCTGAGCCGATCCCCCCGATGGTGGCCCCATAAATCCACCGCCGCCGATCAATTCCGGCGAGTGCGAGTGAGTGGCAACGGTCGGTTTAGCAACAGCGTACCAGCCGAACCAGCCAACTTGGTCGACAGCAGACTCAACAATGCTTAAGAAAAACGGCAAAGCATCCGCAGTCGATTCTGGCGGCCAGTTTGAGGGCACTGACGCGTTCAATAAACGTGAGAGCTCAGCATGATCGTGGATCTCCGCTTGCAATAACTCGCAACTATGAGGAATCAGCAAGAGTCGTTCGGTTGAGATCATCAATGAATTCGATTTGAATGAGATCGTGAATTACGATCGTTCCGGGTGTCCCGAGAGGGGAGGCTATCGCGTTTTAGATTGATTCTTAGGTTCGCGTGAAAAAAAACTTCGGCATTTCTCAAAATACGACTTGCTCCCCAAATCCCAATGTATCGACGTATGTGCCTTCGAGCAGTCTCCGCCAAACAAGTCGTAAGACGAACTCGTTCATTGTGGGCGATGGCTCGTCGGGAAATTCATTATGAACCCACTGGAGCCCGATTCTAAACTACCCTTCGTCGAATGTATATCATCCGACCGCGAGCCGTTTCTTTCCCCACCAGGTCAGTCGGACTGGCTGGATGCCCCACGTCGATGCGTCCCAACGATCAGTCAGGCATTTGCCGCAACTGCGACCCACTGCAAATGCTGTCGGGCCAAGGCCTCACGGCGATCCGGCGAGGGACCGCGAATAAAATATCAACCTTTTCCCCCTTTCAGCAGTTTGCCTGTCGGGTTCGCATGTGTTCTGAACGGTGAACCTTTGCCGGCGTCTGCTCAGAAGAATAGACGACACCATTACGCTGTTGGCAGCGTCCTTTGGTGCCGATGAGAAATCGAAGGGGGCGCCGATTTCCGCAATGAAACTGGGATTTCTTGACTCCGGCAAGGATGTATTTTACGCTAACTGCACCGTGATCCCGAGAAATCGTCGCCGGACGAACAGAATACTTCGAGATCTGCAACCTCAAAGATCTTCAGAATAACCCTGGCGGAATCGAGAAGACAGCCGATCACAAACTCAATGGGGACGGTTATGGCCAAGTCAAAGCATGAACGATCACGACCAATCCAGGATCGCCCGGAGAATTCGCTTCATTCAGTCGACTGTCATTCGGGCGAGCGCCAGCGATCGGAGAGCGATCTTCCCGGGGTAACCATCGACGAGTCGGGGCGCTGGGTGGCACGCGTGATCCCAGATCATCAGAATCAGCCTCCACAACTTACAACAGTGTTGCCCGCAGCAGATGCGAGTCCTCAGGAGCCAGCGATCAACTGCCAGGCTTCACAATCGCGTTGGCAGGCCGTAGCCGAAGACGACGTCATTCGCCCCAAGACTCGATTGCCATTTCCAATGCTCGAGCCGCAGACGCAAGGTCGGGAACCGGATGCCCAAATCAAAATTGCTAATCCAGTGGAAATCAACGCGGATCAATGTCAGCAAGCAGATCCTCCGGTTTTGAGAGTTGACTCGAACGTCAATTTCTTCAAGTTGTCCTTGGTGGTGGCGATCGGACTGACGCTGGGCGTTTGGTTAAGCGTGATGTTGACTGCCGAGCGGAGGCAGCCTGAGATAGCCGGAGCAAACTCCAAGAGTCCAGCAACTCCCACTGTCGGATCGGCCGATTCACGAACAAACGAATTCGACGACTCCCCTATTCCGGTGACGACTGAACCAACTCATGAGGTTCCCTCAGCTCGCGAAACGGATATCGCGGATACGCCCATCGACGGTTTCGACGATCTCGCCCCTGCTGTCGAAATCGAAGTACCGCGTGCAAAGATCCGTGCCCCTGTCGAGGCGGCCAGCCAATCACCGGACGTCCTCGATCGTTCGGATCTCAACACCGGTATTGCGGATTCGGCCACGGCAAGTCCAAAGCCGAAATTGAAAATTCAGACGCTTACCGAGCGACAGCTCAAGTCCCAATTACACGATACCGTGCCGACCGTCGATCTCTTTCGCAACGTCAAAGAATTCAATTCGGCGCGCGCGTTTCTGCGACAGCCACCCTTGCCACCTGGTGTCGACCGGTTACAGCAGCAAATCAATGAAGCGCGCGAGCGTCTGGCGAAATTCGACGCGAGGCGTCCCAAGCTCAGCGGAATGGCTCAAAAAAACCGAGATCGGTTAAACGAAGACCTGGCAAGTCTGCTTGAGGAATTGGAACAACTGTCGCGTCAGCCCATCAATCCGCTGGAAGATATTTTGGGCAAGCGGAAAGACCTGCAGGGACTGCCTCTGGTCATGGGAGAGACGTGTCATCTTGACGAGTCCGAAGCGATTGTGATGGACCGGGTCTCCAAATCATTTGGACAAATTACAGCCCAGCTCAATCGTTCCCCCCGTTCCCAATTTAACCCGCTCTCGCTGATCGGTTTGACAACCTCGTTTGGAAGGGCCGTTTCACAGGGATCTGATCAGCGCAAGGCATTCGCAAACCAACTGGAGTCATGTGACAGCTTGGGGAATCCGACACAGGTTCTCTCCACGCTTGACCAAATCCTGCAAGTTAACGCCAAATCACTGAGGCTTGAATTGGTGCCGCGGGCCAGACGTTTGCAATCCGACGCAGGAATGGAATTGCTGGTCCGCAAAGCCCTGTTCGATTTCTCGTCAGATGTCCGCGCGGCTGCTAACGACGCCCTGACCGATTATCCGATCGAAAAAGTCCGCGAGCGATTATTGAACGGGTTCGAGTATCCATGGCATGTCGTCGCACAACATGCGGCCGAATCCATCGTATGGCTGGACGACCAAGCGGCGGTTCCCTACCTGGTAGAAAAATTGAAGCGTCCCGATCCGCGACTTCCGGTGGAACATGACAGTGGAAAGTACACGCAGCGACAACTGGTTTCGATCAGTCATTTAAAAAACTGCCTGCTCTGTCATGCGCCCTCGACCAGCCAGCAAGATTATGGTCGCGGCCTGAGTCCCGCTTGGGAAACGGAGGTTGCCCCGTCCTACGGCTCGGCGGCTGCCACCGGCGAATTTGTTCGTGCCGACGTGACTTATTTGCGACAGGATTTCTCGCTGATCCAACCCGTCGAAGACAGTGGCCATTGGCCGGCGAATCAGCGATTTGACTATGTTGTGCAAGCCAAGAAATTGACCAGGCGAGAAGCCAGCAAGTCCACCGAGTCCCTCACGGACGAGCCCAATCTCCATCGCGAAGCGGTCGTGCTGGCGCTGGAGACATTAACCGGAGAAAATCCAGCCGACGATGAATACGAAACCTGGCTGGCGGTCATCGCCAAGACAACCAACAACGACGAAGCGGCGTTTGAAATCAGCGCTAGGTAATCGCTGATTTCCGTGTCGATGATGAACGTTGCTCTTGTTCTGAATGGCAATTCTGTTGTCCGATCGTTTGACGTCTACCGCGGAACAATCGCGATAGACATGGCGGATACGGTTCCCAATGACAGTGAAAACGACGTTCGCAATCCACCGATCCTAAACCTCAAAACAGCCGAACTACTCAACGAGCTCGCAAAGCGATCAGAACGCGCTCGCCAGCTAACTGGTGGCTGAAAGTCGAGATCCGAAAGAGGCCCGGTCCACGAAACTTTGCCAGAACATCCACTCAGTCTAACGTTTGTGCGGTAGAAGCCAAAAACTCTCTTGGAACGCATCAATCCGTTTTCTTTTTTCGATCCGCCAGCCAACACCAACGCTCTTGTCCAGCTTAACTGATTGACGGTCGTTTCGGTTTGAACCACAATCGGGACGTCAACAGTGAATTATCTGGATGCACAATGAAATCCTTCAATCGTTCTTTCGAGTACCACCAACTCGAACCGCGTCAACTTCTTGCCTCAATTTATCAATCCAGTGATACCTTGTATCTCCTGGGCACAGAAGGCAAAGACCACGTAAAAATCATGTATCAATCGACCAATCCGGATTCCTACAGGATTACCCACAGTGTTGACGGAGGACAAACGCAAACCGACGTCCGTTTGGGCGGTCGTGACATCAAAAAAATTGTATTCATGGGGCGGGGGGGAAACGATCATTTCGTCGAAGAATACAAATTAATTAATCGCGAGCGAGTGCTGGCTTTTGGACATGAAGGCGATGACATTCTTGTAATCCACTCTGATGGAAGAGTGGTTGGTGGACCCGGCAACGATACAATCCGAGCCAAATCTGGATCCAATCGCCTTGAGGGTGGCGACGGTATCGACACAATCGTCGGAGGCGATTTGGCGGATCTTATTCTCGGCGGCCCCGGGGACGATGTCTTAGAAGGCAACTGGGGCGATGATCTGATTTTTGGAGAGGAGGGTAACGATCATATTCAAGGCGATCAAGGTGCGTCGCAGACCTCGCGCGGCAACGACATTTTGATTGGTGGTGAAGGAAACGACTACATCCACGCCAACCTGAATAAAGTTACACCCAATGGCATCCTGCAGGATAATCCGGAGTTAATCCTTGGAGGTCCTGGGGCTGATACACTGATTGGGGGCCAGAGAAATTTTCTTGGCAATTTGGAAGAGGGATATTTTCGAATTTACGGTGGCGATGGTATCGACACGATCACTGGTGGTAGTCTCGGCAAGAATTGGCTCTTCGGCCAAGACGGTGACGACGTCATCCAGGGTGGAAACGGAATGGATTATATTTCAGGAGGACTTGGCAACGACTACATTGCGGGACTCGGTGAAAAAGATGACTTATTTGGTGGCCCAGGAGACGATTGGATTTACGGTGGTAACGGTCCGGACTGGATTTATGGTGAAGGTGGAAACGACGCCCTGATTGGTGGAGTCAATGATGTCGATTTCTTGTTGAGCGGAGACGGCGCTGATCGCATTTTGGGAATCAACGCCGATCAAGTCGTGAACCTAAGTGCTGCGGATGCTCTGATCCGTTTTCAGAACGGACGAGCTAATTGGTCCGATGAAAAACTCGTTCAAATTGATGAAGCCTTCAAGTTGCTTCACGAATACAAAGCGAACACGAGGCTTTTGAAAGACTCGATCTCGTCCCGTCCAATCAAATTTGTTTTGCAACCCGCTGACAGACTTGCCTACGAGGGCGCTCATTGGCGTCGAGCTAACCAATCGTACATCGAAATCAACGAAGGAACTTCTGGAGAGCTGCTAACGCGAACAGTTCTTCACGAGATTGCCCACGGCTGGGACGAGTTTTACGAATTTAATGTTGCGATAAACAACTCAAACTATCTCTCCAATTTCATCAACGTCTCACCACCAGGGCATCCCGGCGAGCCAAGTTGGCTTTCGATTGACGACGGCGACCCTCAGTATTTACCAAGTACCGATAAAAGCGGCAAATACTGGTATCATTTTGCTACTCCAGTTTCGGAAGTCTATGCCCTGACCAGTCCCAAGGAAGACTGGGCTGTGCATTGGTCATATTTCTTCTTGTATGGCAAAGGAACTGGAACTCCGCTTGCAGCGAAACTGCAAATCATCAACCAAGCGATCGACGCCATTTCGCGATAAGATCATTGTAAAACAGGTATTATTCAGCTATCTGTTTTGAATCCGCTTACCACCCGACGATGAATAGGAAAGCTGGTTGGCCGTTGTTGCCGAGGCCCCCCGAGCGACAAATTGGCGTTTGAAATCGGTTCAGGATTAGCGCTGAAATCTTTATGATCTTGCAAACAATCCAGAGCGAGTTGGATTTGCCAAAATCTGGTTGTGGTTTGGGATCCACTCATTTGTGATTTGGTTGTCGGGTTGAGAACTGCTGTCGCTGCTCCGCAGCTTTATTGGGTTGGATGCAGTTACCATTGGGCTGTCGCCCAATGCTTTATGCTGCCGCTGCTCCACAGCTGATTCTCGGCAGCTAATTCTCGGCGGCTAATTCTTGACAGCTGATTCTCCGCAGCTGATTCTCCGCCGTTGATTCTACGCGGCTGATGGGCGGAGCCAAATGGATCGCGATCCGCTATTATTTCTGGTTGATCAGCCGGGTTCGCAAGCCTGCGGGGTGTTGCTTTTCCGGTGGTCGGTTAACGTGAATGTTGTGTCGAATCTGCCAATACGTAAGACCGATTGCGGCAGAGTTACGGGTATCTTGGATCAGTCGTCAAGTTGTTGGTTTGGTTGTTCTCGACCCCTCGCCTCATTGAGCTCCGACAAATCACTCGCCAACAACTCCCGAATCCTCGCGAAACAACAAAGATTCACATATTAAAAAAAATTCACAAGAAACACGCTTGGCCAAGCGAACAGGAAGCAAATGAACCGCCCCAACCTATTTGTGAGCAACCGATTGTCCTCTCCAACGACAAACCTTGATTGGCTGCGAACACCAACGGCCCTGCTGATGCTGACTGTCCTGTTGATCGTGCAGAACTGCGTTTGGAGTCAGCACCTGGAAGCCCAGGAGGCTGACAACAAAATCCCGGTTTCGTCGCTGGAACAGCTGGACCAAGTGGTCGCCGAATACATCAAGGATGACCGGGCGGTCGGCGCAGAACTGCTGGTGATTCAGGACGGTCAAGTCCTGCTTCACGTCGCACACGGGTTTTCCAACCGTGAGCTGGAACAACCCTGGAAGCAGGGGACGCTTTGCAACATCCGTTCAATGACCAAGCCCATTACCGCTGCCGCAGCTCAATTGCTGATCGACCGAGGACAATTGAAATTGGACGAGCCGGTTGCGACCTACCTGGAGAGTTTCAACAACGATCGTTGCCAAGACCTCACCCTGCGGCACCTGCTTACCCACCGTTCAGGTTTCCCGCTGACTCTGGTGTTTGCGCCAAGGCAGTACAACAGCCTCGCCGAACAAGTGGACGCCTACGCGGAGCGCCGGCCCGGGCGGAAAGCCAGGTGCTGAGTTCATTTACAGTGACGCGGGAACGGACGTCGTGGGTCGGTTGGTCGAAAAAGTTTCTGGTGAGTCACTCGACACGTTTGTGCAGCGTGAGATCCTTGACCCGTTGGGCATGAAACACACGTTTTACGGGATCGACGCGAATGAACCGCAAATGAAAAATGTCGCAAATTTATACCTTGGCAAACCCAACAACTGGAATCCTTTCTGGACACCGGAGGCGAAGCCGTTTTATCCATTTGCCTGGGGTTCGCAAACGCTCTATTCGACAACGACCGACTACGCGAAATTCCTGACGATGATTGCCAACCATGGCCGCGTCGGTGACCGTCAATTATTGTCTCAGGCCGCTGTCAAACGAATGCTGGAGCCCGTTTCCTTATTGACGATCCCGGGTTCCGACGTCGCGGCACCGACCGGCTTTCGAGACCTAAAACAATTCTACGGCCAGATGATGGTTACGTATCGAGAAACGAGTGCGGCAAACGAGCCAACGCAGGACAAGCCGCAGATCCTGGGACATAGTGGCTCCGATGGAACTTGCGGCTGGGCCTGGCCGGATCGCAAATTGGTTGTTTTGTATTTCACGCAATCCCGAGGCGGCAACACACCACTGCGGATGGAAGAAAAACTGGACGAGCTGTTGATCCACCCCGAAAACGGCTCGCAAGCGATACCTGAGCGGCTTCAGCCTTACGTCGGAACCTACATCGCGAACTTTGAGCAATTCAAGGATGAAGAGTTTGAAGTTCGCGTGCGAGCCGGAAAGTTGATCCTGGATGTCCCCAGTCAACGGGCATTTGAACTGCTTGAACCCAATGCCCAGCAAAAATGGGCGTTCAAACTTCTACCGGACAAGATCCAGGTCTCGTTCACTCGCAACGCAGGGAACGAAGTTGTTGGACTGGTAATCCACCAGGGCGAGAACGATTATTCGGTGCCGAGAAAAGGAATGCCTGCTGCGTCTGCCAGTCCGTCCATCGACGATGATTAATCGGCAACCAACCAGTCACCTAGTCCGCCTTCCACGCGGCCCGTTGCGTCTTCTTGTCGACCGAGCCATAAACTGGATCGGTCGTATCCGTCATGGCGTTGGAATCACTGCCGCGGATTGGTGAGATGACCCAATTTGGGAAGCGGGGATAACACCCGGGTTCCGGAGTCGACCCGGCTTTCGCAAGGCGCTTACCTCACACCGAAGGACGCCGCCAAAAAAAACGTCAAAATCTTCTCCCGTGCACACGTCAGGCCTCGGCCTTCACCCGTTCGACCGGCCGCCGGATCACGCGTTTGACGACCATCGCAATGAGCAAGCCTCCAAAGATTACCGGCAACATCCAAATATGGAAGACAGAGTCGTAAAAGATCAAGTCTGGCGATTTCGTCGCGTAGACGATCGGAACCGATTCTCCCACATCAGGATTTTTCCAATACATCCGGTAGCGAATCGTCGGCGAATGGGCCTGTCCCTCCTGGTCAGTATAGCGAAAATGGTACGTCCTAAACCTCATCCTGCGCTGCCGGCTGGATCGTCTTGCTGGCCCATCAACCTTGGTGCAAACCGCCGTTGTGCGCACACCATCCAGTGTTACCGAGAGGCTGTTTTTCAACGAAATACAAAACAGCACCAAGACCACGATCGCAGAGATAATAAGTAATACGTTTTTCATTCATGGTCCAATACGGTCTTCAAACAACCGCACATTATTGCGGGTGATTTTCAAAGCTTTCGATTGTAGCCCAATTTTTTTCGCTGTCGAACCGATGTTGCGGTCAGACATTCGCTTGGCTGTTGACCGACATTTTGAATACAAACGGAGAAATCCAATCGTCTGTCCCTTTGAATGGCTTGCCGCACAAACTGCCTCAACCACGGAACGACTTGTTCCCGGGTCGAAGACAACCGCTCCAAAAAAATCAAAAGAACTGAGATTTTCTTTTCCTACTACGGCCGAGAAGACCCGGTTGGCTACCCTGACCGGAGGATCACAGGTTATCTTGATGTTACTTGAATTTCCCCGGTCGCGTGCGCATTTGAACACCGGAACCAACCATGAACAAAAAACTGATGTCCATCGCCATGCTCTTGGCCGTGACTGCCTCGCTTGATGTCGTTGGCTTGAATGTCGGCCGCTTGAATGCGGACGAACCCCAGCCCAACGTTTTGTTGCTTGCGGTCGACGACATGAACGACTGGATTGGATGCCTCAACACGACTCCGCACGCACTGACGCCAAACATCGATCGGCTCGCGTCTCGCGGCGTCTGCTTTACCAACGCGCATACCGCGGGAGTCTTCTGTGCTCCGAGTCGGGCGGCGATCTTTTCCGGACAGTACGCCTCGACGACGGGATGTTACGAAACACCGTATTACTTCGCCAACCACCCGGAGATCGAAGCACTGCAAATGAGCTTTGCCAAATCGGGTTACACAACGCTGGGAGCGGGCAAACTCTTTCATCATCCCGCCGGCGCGATTGATCAGCGAGGTTGGACCGAGTTTTTCCTGCGAACCAGGTCCAGCGCGAACAAGGTTGGCCGTTGGAGTCATGGAGCGAAGAGACACCCGTTCCTCAACCTTTCCCGGCGAGCGTCTACAACAAGGGGAAAGAATTCAAAGGCGGACTATTTCTGGAATGGGCACCGATCCCGAACGACCAAGAGGAAGCAATGGCCGACACCATTCGGGCAAACTGGGCCGTCGCGCAGTTGCAAAAAGACCACAACCAGCCGTTCTTCCTGGCCTGCGGGCTTTACGCGCCCCACTACCCCAACTACTGCCCTCAGAAATATTTTGACTTGTACGATCCCGAAAAAATTGAACTGCCTCCGATCCAGGAGCATGATCTCGAAGACCTGCCGCCGCAGATTCGCAAGCAACGTGAGAATCGGAAACGTCTGCACTACGAACGGCTGGTGCAACTGAACGCACTCGATGATGCGATCCACGGCTACCTGGCCTGTATCAGCTACGCCGATGCAATGCTGGGCCGAGTCCTCGATGCGCTGGAAGCCAGCCCCTATGCTGACAACACGATCATCGTTTTGTGGAGCGATCATGGTTATCACCACGGTGAAAAAGGGCAGTGGGGCAAACATACGCTCTGGGAACGCACTTCAAACGTTCCCTTCATCTGGGCCGGTCCAGGGGTCGCCACCAACGCCAACACGGACGTCACCGCCAGCTTGATCGACATTTACCCAACTCTGGTTGAACTGTGTGACCTGGCCAAACCACACCAGCAACTGGAAGGCGAATCACTCGCATCACTGCTGAACGATCCTGCCGTTGCGCAAGACCGCACGGTCTTTTTGCCGTACCTGCAACCCGGTGAGTATGCCGTCATCAATCGCAATTGGCGATACATTTCTTATGGCGATGCCGGCGAAGAGCTCTACAACGTGCAAGAAGATCCGCATGAGTGGACCAACCTCGCAGCCGATGAAACGCACCAGGACGTAAAACAAAAACTGCAAAAATTCGCGCCGAAAAACTTTGCCGCGGCAGAGAAAAAATTCAACCTGCGAAAGGACCTGGTCGTGGACGGCGCTAGTTTTCGATGGGAAGTAGGAAAGGGCAATTCCACTCCATTGCCAAAGTACCGACCCTATTCGTCCAAGGAATCACCTTCAAAATGATCTGCTTCGTTTTGGGCATCGATCGCACTCACGGCGATTTGGGTCTTGAGTCCTGAGCTTGCCACCGAAAAATCGTCGCAGCCACGACTGGATAAGTACGAACGAGCAACGCCATCGGGAGGGTGAATTAGTTGGCCAGCAGCAGGGGGCCGAGTTCGTTCGGTGTTTTGCCTGTCAACCTTTTCAGCACGGGGAAGGCACGCACGGCGGATGTTGCTTCTTCGCATTTTGACGAACAGTTGCGATAATTAAATCGGTTTTTCCGGCAACTTTCGGGCGGGTCCACGCGATTTCAAGCCTCGCATCTTGTAATCAGGGTGCTCCGATCAGAATGGAATGATCAAACGATTCTTGCAATGACTCTGTGCGGATTCTCCCATGCGACCTCCAACGCTTCGACTCAATTTGAATTTCGTGACGGGACTGGCGATTGTCCTGTTGATCACTGAATTTGCCGCCGGGCAGTCTCTGCCGCTTGCTCAAACCAGCCAGGCCGACACCCCAGGCAGCGATGCAGCGACTGTTTGCCCAAACACCCATTCAGACATCATGAACACGGGGAATTACCGACTGCTGGATTATCGCCGCATGTTTAAAACGGGCCGAACGCCGACGCCCGCCGAACTCGCGGGTCACTGGCGCGGCGTCAACAAGGGGATCGTCACCTTGGTGGGCTACCGGCAATTCATCAAGGAATTTACGCCCTGCGGCGACGTCGTGATCGGGGACAATCTCCAGGTCCATCAGGTTTCAGATGAGATGCTTAATTGCATTGGCTGGCAACCCAAAATACTCCCAAATGGATCGATCGAACGACGCGGAAAATTTGTCGTCAAGTATGAATCCGGCCGTCGACGCTTGATCGGACGGGCATTTGCCCACGGCGCCACCCTTTCGTATCGAGACGGCGCCAACCGCCGCCGCGACCCAGCTCGGTTCCTGGTCGACAAAGTCGTGATCATCGACGAAGACCATTTACTGGGCCGAGCCGTCGCCAAATTCGGGCCGCTGGAAATCCCACTCGCATTTTTCGTTCTGGAACGAATTCGTTAACATCAGAATCTGCCTCCTGAAATTAAACTCGGGCTCCGCTGAAAGCACCAGGCGAGAAAAAAATAAATTATCGTGAACCTCAACAGCAATAGATCGTCTAAGTTTTCGAACACCATCATGCTGTTTGAAAAAATAGCAACAGACAATCTCAAATTATCAAAAAACGCTGAGAGCAGATTGATGTCTCCAAAACCAAGCTTATCCCGAACTGTCGACGCGGGTCGCAGCCGATTGCATGAGTCGGCAATTTGCCGCGATGCTTGATCGGCGCTGGCTCGATTTGCGTCGTGATTTATGGTGACACTGGGTTATTCTGCGTTCCTAAGTTGAACCCGGTGTCACCGCGAGTGACACCGGGTTTTTTCGTGCCTTGATTGCGAGCCTCAACTCGCCCGTCGTTCCCGATCAGGAGACAAATACACCGCTGCGCCAAGCTGCGCACCAACCCAAAACAACACAATTTGGCTCGTTGGACTTCTGGTGAGGTCGCTGGTTTTTCAAGCCAGACAGGTCGGGTTCGAATCCCACACGGGCTGCTTTGAAGAAATCAAAAACTTGGGCTTGCCGACGGTTCGGCGCTTTGATTTGCAATCAAGGCTACTGGGTTCAACTCCCAGCTTGTCCACTTACAAATCGGAAGACATCCGGCTGGATGAGGAAACCGTCTTGAAAACGGCTGGCGGATAAAACCGCTTCGGGGTTCGAGTCCCTGGTCTTCCGCTCAACGTTTTTTTAATCACAGTCCCGTGGCCCAGCGGCGAAGGCAGCTGTCCTACAAACAGATGATCGACGGTTCGAGTCCGTCCGGGACTACTTTGCAAGCTGATGTTCTTGCGCCGCAAACGTGACCTGTGTGCATGTTTGCAGACGTTCGAAACTCAGCAGCGTTCGATGATCACGGCCCATCGGTCCAGCTTGGAGTGGACGCTGCCCTGTCACGGCAGAGATCACCGGTTCGAATCCGGTATGGGTCGCTTGGGAACATTTTACCGATACCAGCGACCGCGGCAGAAATTCGTTGCGGCTGCCGGTTCAACAACGACCAACTTATTTCGGTGCGGTACGCCAACGGCTGAGCGGCTTGTTTTAGGAACAAGTGATTGTGGGTTCGAATCCCACCTGCACCACTCATACTTTGCCAGAGGTTCCTTAATTTCAGGGATGAACCCGTTCGGCGTTCGTTGCGGTTGCACAATCAATCACGATGCCTCGCGATACAACGGCTGAGCCTGCCAACCCGGATCTTTCCACCTGACAAAGCCTAGCGATTTTTCCCGTCGCGAGGCCCGAGCAAGACAACCAAGTCCTTGAAGTGTAACGGATTTGCACGCAACCCTGCGAAGGTTGTGGACCAGGTTCGACTCCTGGCAGGGACACTCCGTCACAACTGAAAACTGAAAACTGAAAAATACCCGGCTTGCGAGTGTGATGGATTTGCACGACGGTCTTCGAAACCGTTAGACGAGGTTCGATTCCTCGGCGAGCTGCTTGGATCGACGGGTGCGGTGCGCTAATTGGTATAGCGGCTGAGCTCAAACCTCAGTGTTTGTGGGTTCGAGTCCCACCTGCACCACTTGGGCGGAACTCGATCGACGTGGTACGCGAACTGGTACAGCGGCGAAGCTTAAACCTTGGTGTTTGCGGGTTCGACTCCCGCCCACGTCATTTTACTTCTTGATTTTGATTGCAGGCCGGCTGGTGCTGAGCTGACTTTCATACGGTCGGTCGCCCGGTTCGATTCCGGGGCTTGCAACTGCGGCTGGGCCGGTGCTGCGATAACCCTGAAAAACTCGGACTCCCGGATTCCGAATCTAGATTCGTCTGGCCCGCGCATTGAAGATGCCGCCAGCCGGTAGGGCATTCTTTTACCCGCGGCAAGCGAAACGAACAACTCTTTCGTTAAACAACAACTCTCTCGCTAACCGACGAGCGGTTCGTGAAAGTAGTAACACAGTCCATCGGGTGCGACAACGAAGAACACTTGCAGCTTTTGGCCATCCCGTTCATCGACTCGCAAATCACCAATCGAAACGCCCAACGATTCAAGCTCTTCTTTGAGCCCAAGAATGTTCGAAACGAGGATCGCTGCACCATCCTGCGCGGGATCACCTCCGTTGATCGCAAACCCCAGGCGTGTCCCGTCGCGTTCAAGGATAACCGTGGGCAACGGCTGTTCATGACGCTCGACTTCCCTCATCCCGAAGTGTTTGCAGTACCAGTCCGAGGCCTCATCCAAATTGGTAACCGGCAACGCCAGAACGTTTTCCTGATAGGGAAAAGCGGATTGGAATGATGGTTGGAAAGACATGATAGCTGGTCATTCACTCCCTGGTTTCGCGGTCAAGTGACAACGCAGGACCGTCGTTTCAGCCGGCACTGATTGAGACAACTCGTCGTGAGCATTCTGGTTGTCGATTTTACAGCATTCGCTGGTTTTTTTGGACGCCAGGTATGCTGTGGGTCAATTTCCGCAACTATGAGGATTTTGTGACCGCGAAACTCGCTCAACCCGTTTGTCCGTTATTTACCTATAATCAAAACGGTACTAACAGGCTGGAATCGGGTTTAACCAGCTAGAATAAAACCTTTCCGCACCGGCTACATGGCGAACCTCAATTGCCGCTTCCCCGAAATCAGGACTCAACACGATTAAAACGCACGACAGACAATTCTGCTGGATTCTACTGACACTCGCAGGTATTTTTTTGCTGCAAGTCGAATCGACTTGGGCTGCAACCCGGAATGGGTCCACCTGCGGTTGCCGTCGGCAACGTCGCCACGTCAACGCGGCTGGTTCACACGTCTTTGTCGGCACCATTGAACCGATTCGCAAATCGGTTGTCGGGACCGCCGTCGATGGCCGAGTTATCGCGGTCGACGTTCAGACGAAGGCGATCCGGTTCGACGAACCGACAGCAGCTCCGACCAGGAATTCCTTGGCCAGCGAATGGTTCAACTTCGCACCGGCACGCTTGGAGATTGAATGGGGCGCTGCCGATCTTCAAATGAAACTTGCCCAACAAGCGGTGCAACGAACTGACCGTGACGATTCCCAAAGAGATCGAACTGGCACGCGCCAAGGCCGCCGAAGCCGCCGCCCGCTTGCGATACTCCAAGGACAACTTCGATCGGATCAGCCGGTTGGGAGAGCAGGCCATTTCGCAGGGGGAACTCGATCTGTCCCGCTCGCAATACATGACCGACCGGAAATCGCCAACGGTGCAAGAATCGAACTGGAGCGACTGGAAGCGACCAGCGAATTAAAACTTCAACAGGCCAAACTTCGTGTCGATGTTGCCAACCAGGAACTCACGCGGCTCGAACGACCTAAAATTGAAATACACGATCCGGGCTCCGTTCGAAGGCCTCGTCACCCGGAAACTGACGGAAGTTGGCGAATGGGTAACCCAAGGTCAGCCGATCATGGAAGTCGTGCAGCTGAATCCGATTGAACTGAAGATCAACGTCCCGCAAAAACATCTTGCCCGGTTGCAACAATCGCTTGGTGCCGCGACCCCTGAGCATCCCGTGTTGGCAAAAATCAAAATTGAAGGCTACGACGAACCGCTGACCGGCACCGTCGAACGAATCATTTCGGCCGCCGATTTACTGTCGCGGACGTTTCCAGTTCGTATCAATATCGATAACCCCTCGTCCGCCTCGGGGTATCTGCTCCAACCCGGAATGATCGGAACGGCCGAACTGATCATCGGTCGGCAAACAGACCGGCTGATGGTGAAAAAGGACGCGTTGGTGATCACGGGCGAAGACATCGCCGTTTTTAAAATCGCCAGCCTTGGGGAACAGACAACGGTCCAGAGAGTATCCGTTAAAGTCGGAGACACGATCGAAGACTGGATCCAGGTGACCGGCGATCTCGCTGCCGACGAACAAGTCGTGCTGATGGGCAACGAGAGGCTGCGCTCCGGCCAAGAGGTCAGGATCACCAAGGTGATTGAAGAGCAGCCAGACCAATGACTGAGCCACCGGCAAAAATGCCGGCATCCAAACGCCGATCAAAACATCGAAATCTAACGGAAAATTTCAAGTGCATCCTATTACCTGGTTCATTGCCAACCCCGTCAAAGTCAGCGTCGGCATCATTTTGCTGACGCTGTTCGGCTTGATCGCGATGTTTCAAATGCCGATGCAGTTGGCCCCCAACGTGGAACGACCGGCGATCTCGGTCGAGACGTCGTGGCCGGGTGCCAGTCCGCAGGAAATTGAAAAGGAGATTGTCAACGAGCAGGAAGAGAAACTGAAAAGCGTCGAGGGGATCGTCAAGATGTCTTCGTCGAGCTCGGATTCTCAAGCCGAAATTGACCTGGAATTCGGCGTCGGCACGGATATGAATCAGGCGGTACTGAAGGTCAACAGCCAACTCCAACAGGTTCGCGAATATCCGATTGACGCCGATAAACCGCGAATCGAAACGTCGAGCAGTTCGGATCGGGCGATCGCCTGGTTTATTTTGAGCGCGCGACCGCCCACCGACGAAAAACTGCGAGCCTTTGCCGCCCACCATCCCGAGACGGCAAAAGCAATCGAAAATATCATTACTGCGTCAAGCGTCGGCTTACAATCTCTGCGGATCCGACGGCTGGCCGAAAAATTCCCTCCCGCCGGTGATCTGCTGCCCGACATCGACGTTCCGGAATATCGAAAATTCACCGAAGACAATATCGAAGCCCAATTCGAGCGAGTCAAGGGTGTTGCCGGTGCGGACATCCGTGGCGGTGAGCTACGACAACTGCAAGTCATCGTCGACCCGACACAACTGGCGGCTCGCGGACTGACGATCGAGAACTTGCGGCAAGCCCTGATCGACGACAACCAGGATGTTTCGGGAGGTGATTTTTCCGAAGGCAAACGACGCTATGTCGTCCGGACACTGGGCCAATACCGGGCCATCGAAGATGTTGCCAACCAGACGATCCCCAGCGACAGCGGGCAAACGGTTTACGTTCGTGACGTCGCTGAAGTGAAAATGGGGTTCGCCAAACCAACTGGTTTCGTGCGCCGTTTCGGGGTTTCCAACATCGCCATCAGCGTGCAGCGGGAATCCAACGCGAACGTCATCGACGTGATCGCCGGTTTGAAGGAAGAGGCCCAACGGCTGAACGATGGAGTGCTGGCGAGGAACGACTTGATCCTCAGCCAGGTTTACGATGAAACGATTTACATCAACTCGGCTGTCGGTCTGGTTCAACAGAACATCGTGCTTGGCGGAACCCTGACCGTGATCGTACTGATGATGTTTCTGCACATGGGTTCACGAACGTTGATTTTCGTTCCGCTACTGGCATTGTCCTCATTTGCCGCGATCAGCATTTCTCCCTGGTTCTTCCTCGTCACCATCCTGTTGGTGTTGATTGCCGGAAGCTGGTTCGCGCGGGGGACACTCGTGGTCGCGTTGGCGATTCCGGTCAGTATCATTGGGACGTTCCTGATCCTGAATGGATTGGGCAGGTCGTTGAACGTGATCAGCCTCGCTGGCCTGGCGTTTGCGGTTGGGATGTTGGTGGATAACGCAGTGGTGGTGTTGGAGAATGTCTACCGTTACCACCAGATGGGTCATTCGAATTTCGAATCCGCAAAATTGGCCGTGCAGGAAGTCTGGGGGGCGGTCCTGGCTTCCACGCTGACGACGCTGGCGGTGTTTCTACCGGTTTTGTTCTTGCAGGGTGAAGCCGGTCAATTGTTCGCGGACATTGAA
>CAVQPH010000010.1:0-130724 GCA_963714685.1 Pirellulaceae bacterium
CAAACGGATTAACAGTCCGTCGCTCTACCAACTGAGCTACAGGGGATCGTATTTACTACGAGCCACGTAGTCTAGAAAATCCGCTTTTTCTCGGCAAGGGCTTTTTTGGCTGGTTGCCGGCTAGTGGGACATTTTCTCCAACATTTTGCCCCCGGACCGATAAGATCCGCGGTTTTCCTCGGGCAACCTCTGTTTTCAACCCGGCGAATGGCCCTAATCGTTCCTGTGGGTCTCCAACCCCCGCTGAGGCTGGCTTTTCCAAGGCCCGATTTTTCTCGCATTGGTTGTGTCGGTTTGCCGAGGCCCACCGTCCATCGACCATCTGAAGGCCCGGCGATGATCCTCCCGCATCGGTTGTTTCCGCTGCCAGCTTTCCAATCCTTGACGCTGGCTCCGCAACCCAACGCTGAGGGCCTACGACCGGATCGACTTCAGCAGGTGTTCCACTTTCCTGGCGGTCTCGATCGAATAGAAGCCTCTCGTGACCGGCACCGGCGGTGGACGGTTGCCAGTCATTTTTTCACTGATTTGTTGCATGGTCTCAAGGAACAGAATGTTCCCGCCTCCCTGTTCGTCGATCCGGCAGTCGATCCGCTCAAGATCTGCCTGGTAAAAAGATTCCAGTTTGGATCTCAGCAATCCGCTGACGATGATTGCCCGCCTGGTCGTGACGACGTACACCGTCGTGCGACACATCCACCAGTTTAAAACGGGCGTCATCAGAAAGAACAACCCGATCAACAAAAATATCGACCCCAGCCCGATCAACATCACGCCTCCCAGCTTCGATGTTTCCAGCGCAAACGTTGCTCCAAAGATAAATGCCGAACTGATGGCAAGGATCGGCACGGAGATCCAGACCAAGACCTTGACCTCTTTCATCGACTGCCGAAAATTCGGCCGCCCCACCCATTTGACTTGTTCATTGACATCAATCGCGTTTTGCAATTCTAGGCTCATCGGCAACGAAGGATCGTAAATCAATAAGTTTTTTTCGACATTCATTCAGGCATTCCGTTCCAAGGGTCCTATTTCGCGGCCTTGAGTTTCCATTGGCTTTCCAAGCTAACTCAAGTTACCTTGGATCGTCTATAATCGACGCTTTGAAATCGAAATTTCGTTCTGCAGGAATCCATCCATGCATCCGAACCTCACTGGCTCGAAACTGAATCGCAGGCAATGGCTGAAGACGGCAGCCGCGACGTCGGGAATCGTCGCCGTCCATTCCTCGGTGGCAGCAAGTTCCTGTTTCCAATCGGCCAACGATCGACCCCGGATCGCGGTCGTCGGCTGTGGCAGTCGCTGGGGTTGGCAGCTTTCCAATGGCGGCCGGTACGGCGTCGCACCGGATTTTGCCCAGTTTGGTGATTACGTGGCTGTCTGCGATGTCGACCGGGAGCGGGTGGACGCGGCGGCCAACCTGGTGAAATCGCCCACCGGGCAAAAGGCGGAGACGACGATCGACTACCAGGACATTCTCAGCCGTGACGATCTGGATGCAGTGCTGGTTTTCACACCGGACCACTGGCACGCCAAGATTGCGATCGAAGCCATGCGAGCCGGCAAGGATGTCTACTGCGAAAAACCGATGACGCTGACCATCGCCGAGGGTCAACTGATCTGCGAAACGGTGCGGCAGACCAATCGCATCTTTCAAGTCGGAACCCAACAGCGGAGCGACCCAAAATTCCTCACGGCGATCGCGATGATTCGCGATGGCCGGATTGGCAAGCTGCGACGCGTTGAATGCGGCATTGGCGGAGCCCCAACCAGCCCGGTCGTACCCGTTGCCCCGGTGCCGAAAAATCTGGACTGGGACCGTTGGCTGGGACCGGTTGCGGAAACGGACTACCGGCGACTCGATGGCGCGAAAAACGAGACTTCCACGTGGTCAAACAATCATTACGAATTTCGTTGGTGGTACGAGTTCTCCGGCGGTAAGCTGACGGACTGGGGCGCCCACCATGTCGACATTGCGACCTGGGCAATCGACCGCCCGATGAAAAGTGCGTTGACGATCGAGCCAAAACTGATCGAACATCCGGTTGAGTTTCGCGAGGGAAACCCGGTTGAACGCGACCGCTACAACACGGCGACCAAATTTCATTTCACCGTCCGCGACGACGAAGGCATTGAGCTGGACATTCGCAGCGATGCCCGGAACGGAATCCTGTTTGAAGGCGAATCAGGCAACCTGTTTGTCAATCGCGGCACGCTGGCCGGGCAAGCTGCTGACGAGTTGAAAGATCGCCCGCTGCCCGAGGGGGCCATCGAATCGGTCTTTAAAGGTCAACCGGTATTGGACCAGACCGCGAGATTTGACACGCTCGCCCATGTGCAAAACTTCTTTGCGTGTCTCGCCGATCGCAAGGAACCGATTTCAGATGTGTTCAGCCACCATCGCGGTCTGACGACCTGTCACCTGGCCGGAATTTCCGGCCGGTTGAATAAGACATTGCAATGGAATTCGGCCGACGAACAGATCGTCAACGATCCGCAGGCCAACGGGATGCTGGATCGTGAAAAGCGGGACGGTTATACGCTGTAATGGTGAATCGGAACGAGTGCCCAGTTACGGCAGCCGCCGTACCATTGGAGTGTTGGTGACAAAATAGATAAATGGGTTGGCATTTTGCATTTTTTGAGTGAGTTCAATGACCCTTTTCATTCCGAAGTTGCCAACGAGAATAATATATTGCCGGGTGTGAGGCATGCGCTGATCCACGGAATGGATTGCTTGCAGACACGTTGGGAAGCTGGCTGGCAAGGAGGTCACCTGTCCTGCCGTAACAGCGCAAACGACTCTTTGTGCAAAGGTAGATTTTTTGGTTCACCCTGCCAATGGTTGCGACCGCGGTTTACATAGGATACGCGTTTGCTCGTTACGGCCTACATTCAACGAGAATAATTCTTCCGGGTATGAGGCATGCGTTGATCCACTCGATGGATTGCTTGCAGACACGTTGGGAAGCTGGCTGGTAAGGAGGTCACTTGTCCTGCCGTAACAGCGCAAACGACTCTTTGTGCAAAGGTAGATTTTTTGGTTCACCCTGCCAATGGTTGCGACCGGGGTTTACGTAGGATACGCGTTTGCTCGTTACGGCCTACATCCAACGAGAATATCAAACCAAATAATTTATTGCCGGACGTGAGGCATGCGTTGATCCACTCGATGGATTGCTTGCAGGCACGCTGGGAAGCTGGCTGGCAATTAGGTCACTTGTCCTGCCGTAACAGCGCAAACCACTCTTTGTGCATAGGTAGATTGTCTGGTTTACCCTGCCAATGGTTGCGACCGGGGTTTACGTAGGATACGCGTTTGCTCGTTACGGCCTACATCCAACGAGAATATCAAACCAAATAATTTATTGCCGGACGTGAGGCATGCGTTGATCCACTCGATGGATTGTTTGCAGGCACGCTGGGAAGCTGGCTGGTAAGGAGGTCACTTGTCCTGCCGTAACAGCGCAAACGACTCTTTGTGCAAAGGTAGATTTTCCGGTTCACCCTGCCAATGGTTGCGACCGCGGTTTACGTAGGATACGCGTTTGCTCGTTACGGCCTACGATCGACTTGCGTTCCTAAATGCCGCGGCGGAGGGCGGATCGTTGGTGCCCGATCAAGCCTTCCAGTTCGGCCAACCGAGCGGTGTCGTCGATCAGGTCCTGGGGCGCCTGGTCCAACTGGATCCAGGTCCGAACGCGCAGATAAGTAAACACATTCAGGCCGGCACTCCAGCGTGCCGTGCCGCCAGTGGGCAAGGTGTGGTTGGGGCCGACTCCGTAATCTCCCAGGACCTCGGCCGATTGTTCGCCAATGAAGACACAGCCGGCATTGGTGATCTCCGCCGCAACCACTTCGGCATCTTCGCAGTGAAGTTCCAGATGCTCGGGGGCCAACTCGTTGCAAATCTCGATCGCGGCTTCGATCGAATCGGCGATGATCGCGCCACCGTTGAGCAAGGATCGGCGCGCAATTTCCGCTGAGGGCAGGTCTTTCAGCTGCATGTCGATCGCATCGCAAACCCGTTGGGCAAACAGTTTGCTGATCGTGATCAGATATGGCCGCGCGTCGACATCGTGTTCCGCCTGGGCGAGCAAATCCGCGGCCACCGTTTTCGGATTGGCTGATTCGTCTGCCAATAAAACCAGCTCCGATGGACCTGCCAACATGTCGATCCCACAATCGCCACTGACGATCTTCTTGGCAGCCGTCACCCAGCGGTTGCCCGGACCCACGATCAGATCGCAGCGTTCGAAATCTTCGAATCCGTAAGCCATCGTTGCAATTGCGTGGGCTCCGCCGATCGCCAACACGCGAGTCGCCCCAGCAACCGCCGCAGTGGCCAACATCAAGTCGGACGGGTTGGGCGTGGCCAGGATAATGGATTCACAACCGGCACTCAGAGCCGGCACGACCGTCATCAATACCGTCGACGGCAGCGCGAACCGTCCGGCCGGTGCGTAGCAACCGACGCGTGCAATCGGTTCGATGGTGTGCCCTGCCCGACCGCCTGGCACGGCGACGTCCAGTTCGTCCAGACATTCCATTTGCGAATCGGCGAAATCTCCGATCCGATGCGCGACGCGACGCAACAGTTCAATGTCCGATGAATCGATCCGCTTGGCAGCCTCCTCCAATTTCTCCGGACCAATCAACAATGGCTGTTCATCGAGCCGTTCCCCGAACTTCCTCGCGTAGGTACGAATTGCGGGTTCACCTCCCTTGCGAACGTCGTTGACGATCTCTTCGGCGGTGGCCATCGTCTCAGCATCGAGGGTTTGGGCATACTGAGGCGGCTCAAATGAAGCGGCATCGATGATTTTGAAAGTCGCGTTCTTTAATTGATTGGGCATCGTAATACTTTAGGGGTCAAGATCGAATTATTTTTTCGTTATCAACCAGCGTAAGGCTGGCGAAAACATCTGGAATTTCAGTTCAGTTCGGTTGTTTGATTCCCGGCCCTCGCCTGACAACCCGGTTCATCCGCCGTGCGAGCTCTTGGTAGACTTGCTCCAGTCTAACACCTTGAGAGAGCATTTTAACCAGCGAGAAATACAGGACATCGGCGGCTTCCCAGGTCGTTTCGTCAGGATTGTCTGCGTCAACCAATTCTTGGGCTTCTTCCAGCAGCTTCTTTTGTAACATCCCGGGGTCATTCACCAACTTCCGGGTGAAGGATTTTTCATCGGCCGACTCAATCCGCTCGGCCAGCCTCTGGATCACCGAAACAATGGTCCGCTCGTCGCCAAAGCAGGAGTGGGTTTGGCGATGACAAAACCCCGGAGGCCCCTGCGTGACCTGAAACCGCAAACAATCCCGATCGCAGTCTAACCGAATTCCCAACAGCTGTTGTGTCGCACCACTGCTGGCGCCCTTGATCCACAGCTGATCCCGAGAGCGCGACCAATAAGTGCCGCGACGGTGAGTGATCGCATCGAGTAGGCTTTCGTAGTTCGAGTACGCCAAACCGAGCGCCTGACCAAGCGGATCGACAATCAGGGTGGACCATAACCCGTCTGGGCGATCGGAGACGAGCGATTCCGCCAGAAAATCGGCAATCAACTCGGGGTTGGTAGCGAGCCAACCGGCGTCGACCGTGCAATCGACCTGGTTTTTCTCCAGACTGGCTAAGTGTCCCGCTGTTGGCTGCGAATCTTCGACCTGATCGCCGGGCTGCAACGCCTGCTGGCTTGGATCGGCAAGATGAATCAGTCGATCCGCAGGAACACCCGGCAACGAGCCAGCCTGTTCCCGCAAGCACAGGATCGCCGAGGCTCCCGCATTGAGCAGCGCGAGAGCAACGGGCTCGGTCGGCGATTTCAACTCGATTTGCAGTTCCACCCTCCCACCGGTCTGCTGGATAATCGCTTCAAGCAAATCCAGCTCGAGTGAATCGACTCCAGACAATGCGACTTTACCGAACAGACTCCAGTGCTGAAGCTGACGAATGATCTCCGTTTTCTGCTGGGCCGGGTCGGTCGGTAGATTCGATTCGTGAATGATGATTTTCGGAACAATCATTGTCGGACCTCCACGCCCGCTTCGGCCAGCTGTCGTTTCACGTCACCGACCGTCATGTTGCGGTCGTGAAAAATGGATGCTGCCAGGACGGCATGCGCACCGTGTTCGAACGCTTCCACCATGTGAGCCACGGAGTCGGCACCTCCGGAAGCAATCACCGGCAGCGAACAGGCGTCGGTGACCGCTGTGAGCATGGGCAGATCGTAACCGCTGCGAGTCCCGTCGCGATCGAAACTGGTCAGTAGAATTTCACCGGCGCCACGCTGCTGGGCTTCAACGGCCCATTTCACGGCGTCGAGCGATTCGGCAGTGGTTCCGCTGCGGGTCAACACCTGAAAGAATCCATCGTTCATTTTCGCGTCGATCGCAACGACGGTACACTGGGCACCGAATCGGTCGGACATTTCATTGATCAGTTGAGGATTGCGAACGGCTGCGGAATTGATACTCACCTTGTCGGCGCCGGCGTTCAGCAGGCGTCGCGCGTCGTCGATCGAACCGACACCCCCCCCGACGGTCAACGGAATGGACAGCTGCATCCGGACGCTTTCGATCGTTTCCAGCATTGCCAGGCGGGCTTCCCGTGTTGCAGAAACGTCGAGCACCACCAACTCATCGGCCCCCTGTTGTTGATAGAACCCAGCCAGCTCGACAGGGCAACCCGCGTCGCGGAGATTCTGGAACTTGACGCCTTTGACGACGCGGCCGTTGTTGACATCGAGACAGGGGATGATGCGGGATTTTAGCATTTTTTGGTTCAGGTTTTCAGTTTTCAGTTTTCAGTTATTCGGGGATCGGGGATCGGGGATCGGGGATCGGGGATCGGGGTTGGATGCTCTTTGACCGCTTCCCACTAAATTTGTGCTCTCCAATTTTCCAGCAGCTGTTGTCCCCAGGGGCCCGAGAGTTCGGGATGAAACTGGCAGGCCAGCAGACGGCCGCGCCAAACGCTACTGACGAAGCTGCCATCGTAGTCGGTTTCGGCGTAGCCCCAACCCTCGGGTCGGTCGACCAGGCGGTAGGAGTTGGCAAAGTAGGCCTCGCCCGTTTCAAAGGGGCCATCGCCGGCCGGTCGAACTTCGTTCCAACCCAGCTGAGGAACTTTGACGTTGTTCGAAAATCGTTTGATTTGCAATGGCAACACGCCAAGCCCCTTGGCCGTCGGCGCTTCTTCGCTGGACTGGCAGAGTAGCTGCAGGCCGAGGCAGATACACAGCAACGGCCGGTCGGCGTGGATCCGGTCGATGATCGCTTCACGCAGCCCCAGCCGGTCGAGCGCGTCGGCGGCTGCGGCAAAGGCACCCACGCCGGGCAACACGACGTACGGCGCGGACGCGATTTGATCGGCATTTTCGGTCAGATTCCACGGCTGCTGCATGCGGTCAAAGGCAGCTTGGAGTGAGCGAATGTTGGCGACGCCGGTGTCGATGATTTGGAGCATTTTTGATTGCGTTTTCGGTTTTACGGGTTCAGGGTTTCAGGGATAGCCTTTGGCTTGCTGTTAATTTAATCGTCCAGCGTACCTTTGGTGCTGGGTACGGCGCCTGCGGTTTTGGTGATTGCTTCTCGGAGTGCTTTGGCGCAGGATTTAAAGGCTGCTTCGGCGCGGTGGTGGTCGTTGGTTCCGCGTAACACATCAATGTGCAGCGAGCACTTTAGCGTCATTGCCAGGGATTGAAAAAAGTGCGTGATGTTTTCGCACGCCCACTCACCGACCCTTTCCCGCTGCAGGTGCAAATGGATTTCCGGCCAGGGCCGTCCGCTCAGATCAATGACGGTCCGCGCCAGGGCTTCATCCAGTGGCGCGTAGGCGTAACCAAACCGTCGGATTCCTGTCCGTTTACCCAATGCTTGATCGATCGCCGAACCCAAAGCCAGTGCACAATCTTCGGCGGTATGGTGATCGTCTACGTACAAATCCCCGTCACATTTGAGACTCAAGTCCATTCCCGCGTGGAAAGCGAGGGCGGTCAACATGTGATCAAGAAACCCGATCCCCGTTTCGATCTCGATTTTGCCGGTGCCGTCGAGGTTGAGGTTCAGCTCGATGTTCGTTTCTTTGGTTTGGCGATGAGACGACCAGGTCCGATCGGCTTGACTGGCCGGTTCCATTTTGGCAATCAGGTTTGCCCGGTCTGCCTGCACGACGTGATCCGGATTCAAGACCCTACCAAGTGCCGATTTGTAAGGCTCGAAATCGGTCCTGGAAATCCGACAAAGTGACTGAGCCAGCTGGAGAAATTCGGCTGGCAATACCGGGCAGGTAATTCTCAGGCGGCCGTCGAGCCACGGGTTGCCCACAAACTTGCGAACACCGACTCCGTCTTCGGCCAGTCCCGACCAGACGGCTTCGTGGTCTTCGAATTCCGCCAGGATAAAATTGCCTTGTGACGGCAACGGCTGGCCACCGCAATCGACGATCAAATCGTGCAACAACGAGCGAATCGCCTTGACCGCATTCAGGTTGGCTTCCATTTGTGGTTGGTAATCGGCCAAAGCGCGGCGAGCCGTTTCCAAGGAGACGGCACTTACGGGAAAAGGTCCGGCGGCATCTCGGACCGTCGACGCAAACTCCGTGGTCGGCGCGACCAGATAACCAACGCGCAGCCCCGCCAACCCAAATGCTTTGGAGAACGTCCGCAGAATCATGATGTTGTCGTTGGCCAACAGGTGTTCGGTGGGATTGGTGTCAGCAAACTCAATATAAGCGTGATCCAACAGCAGCTTGGCGCCGGCCGATCGCGCTACTTCGGCAATCCGTTCGATTTGATCCGCCGAAACCAAACCTCCGGTCGGATTGTTGGGTGAAACCACGACGACCAAGGCTGTTTCCGAGTCGATTTTGGAAATCAGTTGATCAACCGGAAAATCCCCGTCCAACCAGGCCACGGTATCAAGCGATCCGCCATGATTCCGCGCATAAATTTCGATCATTTCGAAAGAAGGAACATGCGACACGATCTGTTTCCGATTTCCGGCAAGGGAAAGTCGCATCACCCGATCGAGTGACTCGTCTCCCCCGGCAGTCACGACAATTCGCCCTTCGTCGACCCCGATCCATTCGGCGATCAGCTGCTGTAGCGCAAGGTGGGACGGGTAGCGCGAGACGAACGGCTCGCCCAAGTCCGCGAGTTGCTGGTCGAGATCTTCAATCACACAACGCGATTCATTTCGGCTGAGCGGAAGCGTGATTTGATTTTTAAAAGTGGGTGGATTGTAGGCCATAAGGGTTTGATGGTTCGGTGTTCGGTGGTTCGGTGTTGGGAACGTGTCGGCGCGCTTTGGCTGGCTGGATGTTTGCGATGTGGACGATGTGTTCCGTCAATCGCTACTACGACGGAAGCTGGGGTTGGTTCCGTGTGTCAGGACAAAAAAAAACGCTGACCAGGTGGCCAGCGGCAAAATACGATTTCGTTTTGCAAATTGAGCTAGTCCACGACCGTTGAGACCGGGTGATGTACATGAAAATGTCGGCGATGGATGTGCTGCAAAACCATGTTCGAATGATAGGTAAACTGGCTGGCATGTCAACTGCCAAATCGGGCCCCGGTCCCCTAATCAGGCAAACGGCCGTCCGCTGCGAAGCAGCTGCTGTCGTTGGATCTTGACGCGTGACAGGAGCAAATGACCAAATCCAAGTGACGGTTAATGGACCTCAACCTGCGAGAGGTCCCGCATGATTTCGCGGACGGATTGAAATCGGTCGCTGCGTCGTGTGCGGGTGCATCGTCGGTGAATGGCGGACCAGGCCGCGCGTCGTTCGGCAGGCAAATCCGGAGTGATGGTCAGCAGCAATTTCAGAATCTTGCCCATTGCAAAGATATCGTTTCGCTGATCAATATAGGCGGGATCGTTGTTCGCCGCTTCCGGTGAAATAAATGGCGTTGTCTGTTCCAGTCGCTGGATCAACTCAAACTGATAGCGACCGTCATAGTGCATCCCGAATTCCGAGACCATCAATTTGGGTCCTTCGGCAATGAAGACATTATTGGGGTGGAGATGTCGATGCAACAGAGAATGCCGATGAGCATATTCGACCGCCAGACAAAGCTGCGAAAACAGCAGATTCAAGGTAATCTCGTCGGCCAGAAACGCTGTTTTGCAAAACCGTTTAAGATTCGGGGCTTGACTGTGCGGGCTGGCGACAAATGGCAAATTTTCCTGCCAACGTCCAAAATCGGCGATCGGCAGAATGTGGGGGTGGCTAACAGAAAACGCCAGTCCCGCGTCGCTGAGAAACAACTGCACGTGATCCGCTGACGTCATTTGCCAGGGGTGAGGGATCTTCAGCGCGAAGGCCTTCTTGTCGGCGTCGAGGGCCAGGAACGTCTTACCCATCGGACCGGCACCGATCTCGCCGACCAATTCATAACGATCGATTCCCAGGCTGGCATGTCGCGACGGCGTAAAATTTTGCCAGACGACGAACGGCATTGAATCTTCATCGATCGCGTTGGTTGACGACTCACTGCCCAGGTCATCCTCGTCCAGTTGATAGGAGCGACGAATCCCCTCCACCAATTGGCCAGCCGGCAGCTGATCCAGCCGCTGTAGACACAACTCGCAATCCTGCAGATGAGCCTCAATCTCCTGCATCAACGACATGCTCACGAGACCTTCATCGAAGGCTCGCAATTGGTCATCGTCAGGACAAGGGTTGTTGGACAACGTGTTCCGACACAAGGTTAAGACAATGGAAGTAGAGAACAGCAGATTCGCATAATTTGGTTCAGACTAGGTCCGAAAAAACTTCGCGGATCCTTTTGAGGATCCGGCATTTCGTTTGGTAAACCACATTAACGCTGACCTGCAGATCCTGGGCGACATCGCGGGCCGGCCGTTGATCAATCACAACACCGGTAAAAGCGGATGCCTGGACGGGCGAATATTCGTGGCGAACCCAATTCATGATCCGGCGAAACAGCATGCCCGACTCGACCGATGATCTATCTTCGGAGGCCGAATCAAACAGGCTGGTCATTTCGGGTTCGTCACTTGCCAGGTCATCCAACAGTTTCTCCCAGCTCGAACCACCGAGGACTTTCAGCCGGGCATCGCCAATCTGATTGGAGTAAACAAAATTGTGGGTGATGGTTCGCAACCACCCACGAAACGAACCCTTACCCTGTTCTTTGTTAAACGTGTGGAGCTTGTGATAAACCCGTTTGAGAACTTCCTGGATAACATTGTCCAACTCGTGGGGACAACGAACACCTTTTTTCCAGGCCCAGTGTCGAATCAAAGGAGAATACAGACTGGTTACCGTCGTCCAGGCCTCGGGATCGTTGACCTTGGCTTGTTCGATAATCGAAAGGTGCGTTTCAGAATCGTCGGACAGATGGTAGTCGTGGTTCGTCATAGGATGATCTTGCCTCACCAACGTATTTCGGCAGCTTCCATTACTATAACGGGTTCGCACTGCTTGAACAGTAAAAAACTCGTGGTTGGCCCAGCCGAAGATCTCGTCAACCCCTGTTAAAACGGGTTTCGATTTCGATCAACCGGTGCTCGATCCCAAGGACGGTTCAGGCACGCTAATTCTGCTCGCTGGCTGGGGAAAGAAATTCATCGACGGAAAATTCTCCGGTTGGAATCAAGGGTTCCCGGTTGGCATTCAGCGGTATCAGCCACAATAGTTTGATGGGGTCACCGCGAAAGACGGGCATTTCGATCTGGCTTTGGGGATTGCGAATTCGGTCGTGAACGAACAATGCCGTTGTGCTTCCGGGGAGTACATTCAAAAAATCGCAACTGTGCCCAGAGCCGAACCAGCTGAATTGTTGCCACGGGTAGGCGGACAGGCTGCTGATGCGGGCAGCGACACGCTCGATTTCGTCGGGTGGCGTATCGGGTGGTAGCTGGATTGCAATTTCGATGCGCCGGTCCTGAGACGGGGCTTGAGAAAATAGCTCAACGGTGGGTTGTGGGCACAGCGACATCGCCACTGTCGCAAGCACGTCCCCCCGAGGTGTTCGATAATGCGCGAGGCCGCGCGGCGGAAATCGCCCGCCATCGATGGCCCAATACTCCGGTTGGATCATCGTCGGCTCTGCTGGTTCATTTTCTGAACGGGTCAGCAGTGCGTCATCGCGTCCAGAGGTGTTCGAAGTTGCCCGAACAAAATGATTCTCGTAGGCTTTCAGGATTTCGGTTTGCAAAACCGTGAATGGATCTGGGGTCGCCGAAAAACCCGACCAAAATTCGGCCGCGCGATCAATCCGATGTTGGAGGTTGGGATTCGAGGGCAACGGCCAGCACAAGGGACTTTCGGCCGCGCAATCGCGGGCATAACCGTGGAAGCCTTCCATCCCGCTCCAGGGCGGAATGACCGCGAGGGTTTCCGGCTCGGCACCGGGCTTCTGCTCCACCAAAGCGGCACCGTTCCCTTCTTCGAACCAGACGATTCTCAGCTCGTCTGGCACAGGCAGCGAGCCTGGATCGGTTGACGTGCAATGCGTGCGTGGGAGCAGCGGCGCGACTCCGGCTTTCATTTCGTCTTGATTGAGCACGTAGGGTCCCGGGACGAGGTTGCGAACCCAGCAGGCTTGCATCCCGAATCGCCCCGCGGGACCAGCGTCGGAATGGCCTCTACCGCTATCACCAAGGTAAAAATAGACGACGCGTCCGTCGTGCTGGACGATCGCATCAAGATTTCCATAGGGCGACGTCTCGAAGATCAAGACTTCGTCAGCGGCTGGAGACTGATTCGTGGCTTCGCCGGGATCCGTCATTTCACCTGAACGCTGTTAAGATAAATGGGCCATTTACCGCGAAAACGGTGGCTCTGACTGGAATTAGGTTGATGATTGCCAACCTGAATGTTCGCTCTTGAAACCGCCCGTTATCGTTGGCGTGCGAAAGCCTTTATAATGCAACGACGTCGAAATTGGGAGAATGCGGAAGGCGATTTCTTCGGTCAATTACCCAAGATCGTGCCGCCGCTTTCGAATCTACACGGTGGCACGGCCGAGATTCGCGTCCCCAATCGACCCAGCTGACCATCCCAACAATCCTGAAATCTGACCCGTTGATGAATGATCCATCCCCCGCAGTTGCAACCGCCAGTCTGGCCGAACCGTCCAGTTTGCCTTTGGCGATCGAGGCGGATTCTCTCTGCAAGACCTACACCGAAGGGCTGATCTTTCGCAAGACGTTTGATGCGCTCAAAGGCATTTCTTTCAGCGTCAACCAGGGCGAGATTTTCGGATTGCTCGGCCCCAATGGCGCGGGAAAAACGACGTTTATCAAAATTCTCTTGGGCATCATTCGCAAAACGGGTGGATCCGCAAAGATGCTGGGCTATCCCGCCGGTAGCCGGCAAGGTCGCAAGCTGGTCGGTTATCTTCCCGAACATCTCAGAATTCCCGCCCACCTGACCGGCAACACGGCGCTGGAAGTCTATGGCAATCTGAGTAACGTACCCACGCGAGTCATTCGCCAACAACGAGCCGAATTGTTGGAACTGGTTGGCCTGGCAGACCGCGCAAGAGACTCGGTGAAACAATATTCCAAGGGCATGTTGCAGCGGCTTGGCCTGGCTCAGTCGTTGCTTCACAAACCCAAATTGCTGGTGATGGACGAACCGACCGACGGCCTCGACCCCCGAGCCCGCGCCGAGATGCGCGAGATCATTCGACGTCTGCAGACACGTGGCGTCACGATTTTTCTGAACAGCCATTTGCTGCAGGAAGTTGAAATGGTCTGCCAGCGCGTCGCGATCCTGAACAAAGGACTGGTCCGTTACTGCGGAGCCGTCGACCAGATCGGCAAGTTCGTGAATGACCTCGCCGTCGAGGAAGCCAAAACGAATGGCCACCAAACCGATTCTGTGGCCACCGGAAACCGGGTCCTGATTTCGATTCAGGGAGACGATGCCGACGCCATTAACCGCTGCTTCGAAAACATCCAATTCAACGTGAAAACGAAAACGGGTAATCAATTTGATGTTGAGGCGGCGATTGAGCAACAACCCGATGTCGACGCTTTGATTGACCGGTTGCGAAACGAGAATGTCAGCATTGTCAGCCTGCAGCGACCGCGGGTTTCGCTGGAAGATGCCTTCCTGCAGATTGTGGATTGACGGCGGAGTTCAGTAAATCGTTCGATCGTCGATTATCCCAGCCAGCACCTTTAGAAACGCACATTCAGAATCAGGAATTGAGAGTACAAATCCATGCGACCTTATTGGGCCATTATCAAAGACTCCTTCCGCGCCGCATTGGCCTCGCGGGTCCTGTACGTCTTACTGTTGTTGATCACGATTTTGCTGGTGGCGCTGGCCCCGTTTCATGTCAAAGAAGTTTTGGACTGGAAAATCAAACTGGGCCAGCATGTCCCCAATCCTGAATCGCTGGTTCGGCGGCTGGTCGAAAACAGCGACAATCCGGATCGCCCGGAGCTCGGTCGTATTTGGGACCGACTACCTGGCAGCCTCCAGGGCGAACTCACCGCCATCGCCAATGACACCGATCCCGACGCCAAACCAGAGACCCGAACTCCCGGCTCGAGCCACCGAATCAATCGATACGAGGAATTGATCAAACAGCTGAACGAACTGGTCAAAGACCGGTCGTTTTATCAAAGTGCGGACTGGGAGGGTCGTCCGCTGAAAACGGAAACCGAAGAACTGATTGACGCGGGACCGGATTCTCTCAGCGAAGACCGTGCCCGGCGATTGAATCGACTGTTGATTGCCGAAGCACTAACCCCCGATATCCAATCCGGTTCGGCGACTGCACTGGACTGTTACTACGGAATCTGGAAGTGGGAATTCCTGTCGACCAATCAAACACAATCGCAATTCGCGGCCCAGGTTGCCAACGTGATTCCAGCGCTGTTTGACAAATTTGTCCTGTCGATCGGCCTGCTGATCGCGATCCTGGTGACCGCCAATATCATTCCAGAGACATTCGATCCGGGCTCGTTGAACCTGCTGTTAAGCAAACCGGTTTCGCGATGGGCGTTGTTTCTGGCCAAGTTTTTCGGTGGTTGCGCATTCGTGGCGTTGTGCGCTGTCTATCTGTTTTTGGGAACCTGGCTGTGGCTGGGATTCGGACTGGGTGTCTGGGACCGCGCGTTTCTGCTGAGCATTCCGCTGTATATCATCGTGTTTGCGATCTACTATTCGGTCTCCGCGCTGATCGGATTGACGTATCGCTCGGCCACCATGGCGATCATTGTGACCGGATTGTTTTGGGCCATCTGTTTTTCCGTCGGATCGGGCTACGGATTTCTCAACACGCGGATGGAAAATGTGCAGTTGATGGATATCAGTCCCATCGGCGACGAGATTCTCTGTGTCGATGCGGTGGGAAGATTGGTAACGTGGGATTCCTCCGACCGCCAATGGGATCAGATCGCCAAAGCGGCGTTGAAGAACGAAGAAGAATTGGGCCTCAATATCGCCATGTGGGTCGGCAAGCTCCATGAAGAACCGACTCGTTTGCCGCCCTTGTTCGATGCGAACTCCAAGGCAGTGATCGTCGGCGTCGCGCCGGTGATCCAGCCTCTGGCCCGACTCCACCAGGAGTTCTTCCTGTCGCCGTCGGACGAATTTGATTTCCGGGCCGCCGGCAAGTTTCCCCGCGACGCGGTCACCATGTTCGCTGCCGCCGAAGGCCCGATCGTGGTCAATACCTCAGGCAAATTCCTCCAGCTCAAGTCCACGGATCTCGCCAACCTGCTTCGGTCCACCGGGAAAAATTTGAGCCTTGATTCGGAAAAAAAACCGTCCAAAATCACCAACACCAGCGGCCGGCAACGGGAAACCGACAATCAAGATGCCGAGCCCGACGTTAAAACGGACGAGGATGAGGAAGTAACCCGCATCCCAACGGACGACCAACTCAACACCGAAACGAGTGCAACCAGCCTCAACGCAGAAACGCTGTTCCAACGAATCGGTCCCAAAAAATCCGTTTCCGTACGGCGAAAAACCAGCGTCGCATTCAATCACGCGACCCAGGAGATCGTCATTTTTGACCGGGGCAAAGTCACGGTGTTCCAACGGGCAACGAAGGCGAATACCGGCAAGATCGCTCACTCGAAATCGATACCCAAACCAGTCAGTCGATGAGCGGTTACGTAGGTTTTGCCGGCAATTCGATCGTGCTGGTATTGGGCAACGGTCAAGTCATCACCATCGACTCGGAAAAGCTGGAGGAACGGAACGGCTACCAGCCGGAAACGCGGTTTGGAATCGAACTCGTCACCAGCTCTCCTGACGGTCGCTGGTTTGCGCTGGTTTATCGAAACAAGAAAGTCTGGATTTTGGACACCCAGAACGACGAACAAATCCGCTTGGCCAACGTCAGTGGACAGGGCGATATTTCGGCTGTCAGTTTTGACGATCGAAATCGCCTCTGGGTCGTTGACCGCACCGACCGCGCGACCCGCTACGAACTGGAGAATACCAGTCGCGATGAAACTTTGACTCCCGGGGGCGACTGGATCGATTGGGCTTACCGCTATGCCGTGCGGCCGTTTTACACGGTTTGTCCCAAACCGAGTGAGTTTTACAAGGTTGTGACTTACCTGTCCGATACCACGGACACGTCAAGCAACCAGGATGTGGATTTGACGCGTGTGGAACCGACCAGCGATCCCTGGTCGCCGCTATGGAGCGGGCTCGGGTTCATGGCGGCGATGCTGCTGCTATCGTGCACCATTTTTCATTTCAAGGACTATTAGCGGCTCGCGAAAGTCCGTTTCACCCGATGTTTTTGTTTGCCTCTCGGGTCGGAGCGTCAACCTGAGAACGCTGACTTGAACCCATTTCGTCGATACCAACCGACCCAATCGAATCGCCCCATTCACTCGTTAGAATGACTGGCACCCATCATCCACTTGGAGAATTCATGTTAATCAAAATCGCAAAAACCAACGCGGCACTTTTGCTGCTGGCACTGGCTGTTTCGGCGGGTTGCAGCAATGGAACGTCAGCGAAGACAACTGGTCCTTCGGCGGCAAATTCGAAAACCGAAAAGATTGCGTTGATCAGTATCATCAGCGATCCCAAAACCGATCCTCAATCCGTCAACATGGGCCTGACCTTCGCGGGCTTCTGCGTCGACGAAGGTTATCAAGTCGCGATTTTTTTCAATGTCAAAGGCACCACGCTACCCACAACAGCTTTTCCCGACGATTTCAAATATCAGAATCACGAAGCGATGAAAGCGCAGTTATTGACGCTGAAAGATCGCGGCGTCGAATTGCACGTCTGCCCGGTGTGCATGAAAGACCTTGCGATTCCGGATTCTGACGTGATCGAAGCAGCGATCGTGACGAGCAAACCGAAACTGTTTGCCAACCTCGGGCCCAACACAATGGTGTTTACCTACTAAATCTGCGGTTCGGATTTTAACGACTCAATCGAGCCTGATTTTCCGGCACCGAATGCTCCGGGCACGTTAGCCGGTAAACTGGCCTCAATGGTTTGCCCTGTAAATTTGGTGATCGAATGCATAACGTGCAGAATCTTGTTTGTCATTTGTGGATTTGTTTTGCCTTTGCATCGACGACGGTAACCGGTCAGGAATTACCGACGAAAAGACTCGCCGGAACCAAGCCGCTGACCATGAGTGGTGATCTCGCTTCGCAACTGGTCGACGGGGCCGACCAGTTTCTGTCGCGAGAACTGGAACGATCAGCGCAACAACGGGACGTCCACTGGCATCGCGATTGTACCTCCCATGACGCCTATCTTGCGTCGGTCGCTGCCAACCGAAAGACGCTCGCGGATCGACTGGGTGTCCGAGATGCGCGGGCAACCGACACCGAACCTCGGTTCAACACAACCGTTTCAAAGTCTTCACTGGTCGGTTCAGCTGAGACCTATGAAATCCACGCCGTCAGTTGGCCGGCTTTTGGCGAGGTAAACGGCCGCGGCCTGCTAATGTTGCCGACCCGTGGAAACATCGTGGCCGACGTGATCGCGATCCCGGATTGTGGTGTGCTGCCGGAACAACTGGTCGGACTGATTCCTGGTGTGGCCGAGGAATCCCAATATGCCCGGCGGCTGGCCGAGCAAGGCTGCCGGGTGCTCGTCCCCCTGTTGATCAACCGCCAGGAGAAACTTCCAAGGCTGACCAATCGGGAGTGGATCTACCGCTCCGCCTACGAACTGGGCCGAGGCCTGGTCGGCTACGAAGTGCAACAAGTCCTGGCCGCAGTCGACTGGATGTCGGGCGATTCGATAGCGGCTCGGATCGGCGTGATGGGTTGGGGCGAGGGCGGTCTGATCGCTCTGTATGCAAGTGCCCTTGATCTTCGCATCAACGCGACCGTGGTCAGTGGCTATTTCGATTCGCGACAGGATATTTGGCAAGAACCGATCGATCGCAACGTGTTTGGTTTGCTGGAACAATTCGGCGATGCAGAATTAGCCAGCCTGATTGCGCCGCGGCCTTTGATCATCGAAGCCTGCGGCGGTCCCGATGCGATCATTCCCGGCGGACGCGGTGCCCCGGCCCGTGTCGTGACTCCCGAGGCTGGACGGGTCCGGGCAGAAGTCGAACGCGCAAGGGATTTGACGAAAGGACTTGATCCGCCGCAAACCATCGAAATCTTCGTGAGTGAAAATGGCGATGGCCCGTGTGGAACCTCAGCGTGTCTGGCTGCATTTGTCAAAGCGTTGGGTGGCTCGGAGAAATTATCCCCAACTGGCGGTCCTGCCGAAAGTCTGTTGGGTGAGTTGGATGCCAATCCCCGTCATCAACAACAGATGTTAGAGCTGGAACGGCATTCACAAACGCTGCTAAAAGAAAGTCACTACGTGCGGGAACGCGACACGATGAGCAAATTCGATTTCTCTTCGATCGCCAACTATCAAGCGTCCGCCAACGCCATGCGATCGTACTTTTACGACGAAGTGATTGGCCGGTTTGATCACGACATCTTGCCAATCAACCCTCGTACACGAGTTTTTCAGGAAACGCCGAAGTGGACTGCTTTCGAAGTCGTTCTGGATGTCTATCCCGATGTGTTTGCGTACGGATTGTTGCTGATTCCAAAAGATCTCGAACCCGGTCAGCGGCGGCCGGTGGTCGTCTGTCAGCATGGACTGGAAGGTCGTCCGCAGGATACGATCGGCGAACAGGGTTCGCGAGCGTATTCGGCGTTTGCGGCGAAGCTGGCCGACCGAGGCTTCGTGACGTTTGCGCCGCAGAATCTTTACATTTTTGAGGATCGTTTTCGCACGTTGCAGCGGAAAGCCTACCCGCTGAAAAAAACGCTGTTCTCGATCATCACGCCGCAGCATCAACAGATCGTTGACTGGCTGCAAACGCTGGATTTTGTCGATCCCGACCGAATCGGGTTTTACGGATTGTCGTATGGCGGAAAAACGGCAATGCGGGTTCCAGCGCTGGTGACGGATTATTGTCTATCGATTTGTTCGGCGGACTTCAATGAATGGGTCGACAAGAATGCATCGACGCGAAATCCACGCAGCTACATGCGGACCGGCGAATATGAGATTTTTGAATTCGATCTCGGCAGCACGTTTAACTACGCCGAGATGGCCGCGTTGATCGCGCCGCGTCCTTTCATGGTTGAGCGCGGACATTTCGACGGTGTGGCCGATGACTGGACGGTCGCCTACGAGTACGCCAAAGTCCGTCATCTGTACGCGGCCCGATTGAAAATTCCTGAGCGAACCGAAATCGAATGGTTCGACGGCCCGCACCAGATTCATGGCCAGGGCACGTTTGATTTCTTACATCGTCACCTGGATTGGCTCCAGCCAACGGATCAACATTGAGCAGGAGAAAATCCGCGAGGTGAGCGGAAAAATCTGCAAGGGGTTGCGAAAATCCGCGAGTGCGAAAATCCGCGAGGGGTTGCCGGATTTTTACGGTAACGATGCAGCGATGCAGCTTCAGGCCGACGAAAAAAAAATCTGCGAGGGGTTGCCGGATTTTTTCATTAGCGATGCAGCTTCAGGCCGGAGGCCGACACAACTCCTGCCAGCGGTGATAACGCTGCTCCATCCGCCTGCAAACCAAAGGCCTAGCGGGCCGACATAAGTCATATGAGGGTCAACCAATGTGTCGCCCCGCCGGGGCTTTGGTTTTTGCTCACAAGGGCACCGGGGCTTGGCAGCACCGGCAGGAGTTGTGTCAGCCCTACCGGGCTTGGTGCTCGCGACATTCGTAGCGAGGAGGGGAAATCCGCGGGAGGGGAGCGAGGAAAATCCGCGAGGGGTTGCCGGATTTTTCTAGTAGCGAGGAAAATCCGCGAGGGGTTGCCGGATTTTTCTAGTAGCGATGCAGCTTCAGGCCGGAGGCCGACACAACTCCTGCCGGCGGTGATAACCGCCGGTCCATCCGCCTGCAAACCAAAGGCCTGGCGGGCCGATATAAGTCATACGAGGATCAACCAATGTGTCGCCCCGCCGGGGCTTTGGTTTTTGCTGCAGCAAGGGCACCGGGGCTTGGCAGCACCGGCAGGAGTTGTGTCAGCCCTACCGGGCTTGTTGCCTGCGACATTCGTAGCGAGGAGGGAAAATCCATGATCGCTGGAGGCGAAAACAGCGAGGGTGGAAAAAATCCGCGAGTGGTTGCCAGAGAGAAAATCCGCGAGGAGAAAATCCGCCAGGGGTTGCCGGATTTTTTTACCGTAGCGATGCAGATTCAGGCCGGGAGGAAAATCCGCGAGGGGTTGCCGGATTTTTCTAGTAGCGATGCAGATTCAGGCCGGAGGCCGACACAATTCCTGCCGGCGGTGATAACCGCCGGTCCATCCGCCTGCAAACCAAAGGCCTGGCGGGCCGATATAAGTCATACGAGGATCAACCAATGTGTCGCCCCGCCGGGGCTTTGGTTTTTGCTCACAAGGGCACCGGGGCTTGGCAGCACCGGCAGGAGTTGTGTCAGCCCTACCGGGCTTGGTGCTCGCGACATTCGTAGCGATGAGGGGAAATCCGCGAGCGCTGGAGGCGAAAACAGCGAGAGAGAATCCGCGAGGGGTTGCCGGATTTTCTTCAGTAGCGATGCAGCTTCAAGCCAGAGGCCGGCACAACTCCTGCCGGCGGTGGCAACCGCCGGTTTGGCGACTGGCATTTTGGTACCCCAACGTCTGAAGTGGCTAATCAATACATGATTTCCTCGTGGAAACGTCGATCCGGGTTGATCGACTGAAACAGTTTCTTGCGAAACTTACCTTTGGTATTGATCAGTCCCACCGCCATTTGATCGATCGCGACGAGACACATCACTGTTTGCAGGTAACTTTCGATTAGGTCATCCAGGCCGAATCCCAATCGGTTAAAATCACGACTGTCCACCAGCAGCAATCGTTCCGGTTCAGTGCTGAAACTTCCATCGGCTTCCTTGACCGACAGATTCGTGCCCAGCATGTCCCAGGAATCTTCACCGGCACGCAATTCGGTCGTCAGCGGTTTTCTTGCGCGACGAGCATAAATCGCGACAGGGAAGAAACCATTGGGCCCGACCGCCACCATAAATCGGAGGTCGGCCGCATATAAATTGAGCTTGCGATCGGGCATCGTTCCGACATGGAACAGTCGACCAAATTGACTTTGCGAACTCCATTTCGAGTTTCCGATCAACGACTGCACAATATAGTGATCGTAGTTGTGCTGGAGCTCCATGAACCGGTCGAGTTCTTCCTGCGAGGTAATCGTGTAGACGCCCTGGCCGGCGTTGGAATAGGGAACTTTGACCACGGCGACACCACCCATCCGCTGGACCCACAACGGGACCTCTTCTTTGGAGACGTCCCAGATGGTCTCGGGCGTGTGAATCTTCAGTCCCTTGTTCATCTGCGAGGCGTTGTAGATGTCGTACGCCTTGGAAGCGACCAGTTTGTTGCGTCCACCCGCCAGGCAAACCAGAACGGGGTTGTAGAGCAACGTTTTGGTCGTCTGCGTTGGAATGCGATTCCACGGTTGCTGCGTGACGTAGCGAAAAGCAGCCCTGATCGGAATTCGCTCGCCGTTGTAAAGCGCATATAACATCCCCTTGTCGTCGAACTCGGCAGTTCGGCCGACATCGGATTGGTGAAATGGGATTAGCCAAACCGGTTGGCCCGTTAAATCTGCCATTGCGGCGGCGTACCCAGAATTCTCCATGTGGTTCTTGTCATACAGCACCGCCAAGTCGCCTTTGGGTCCGGCCTTTCGACGACTGACCTGTTCCAGAAACGAATCCCGCAACAACCGGTCGTAGCCGGCTTTCTCCAGTGATTCGTTAACGCGTGGCATCGATTTCTGCCCGGAAGGACAGGAATTGGTCTCGATTACCACGACTTGGCGCAAACCCGTTTCGCTGGTCACGTGAAACAGGTCGCAGCCGCCCCAGCGAAAATATTTCGGGATCGAATTCAACAGATCCCGCACGGACACGGCGTCGACTTCCGGGTGGAGATGGCAGTACCGGGATGCAATCCGTTCGTTGCCCATATCCATCAGGTTGCGGATCAGCGGATGAATGTGAGCATTTAAAACCCGAGGATAAAAGTGTTCCTGGGTTTCAAAATGACCCGGTTCAATCGCGGCGACTTCGGTCAACATCGGGGACAATCTATTTGCTGGGAACGAGATCAGGAAACTGTTGGCTTCGCAATATAGCAAACGAAGGCTGCGCCGATGCGGAACTTGAACCCGTTTTGACTTTTCCAGTTGTAACGATAAAGAGCACTTGAGACGCAGAATGCCGATTTCAACGCCTGTTCGGTCGATACCGAATACAGTATTTTCTTTGGAGTTCGAGGAATTTTCCGTGCCACGAATTGGGCTGATCGTCGCTGTCACGTTATTGATTTGCTTGCGCCCGCCGCAATGGCTTCCATCAGCATGCGCCAATCCGATGATCCAGCTTTCCGCCGACCCGGCCCCGGAAAATATTCCGGTTGAATCGACTGGCGAAACAGCATCGATCGAAGAACTGGTCCTGATTGGCCTCAGCCGCAACCCGCAAATTCTGGAAGCACAATCTCAAATCGAAGCGCTTCGCTACCGGATTCCCCAAGTGCAGTCGTTGCCCGACCCGAATATTAATACCACGACTTTCCTGTCGCCGGTGCAAACGGCTGCGGGCGAACAGGCATTTGCCTTGGGAATCAGTCAGAAATTTACCAATCGCCAACGCCGCGCCACCCAGGCCTGCGTCGTCGCCAGTGAAGTCGCCGCCGCCGAAGCCCGCTTGGCCAATGTGCAACTGGAGATCGCCGAAAACATTCGCGTCGCCTGTTATCAGTTGTTGTTTCTCCGGGAATCGATCGCGATTACCGAAGAGGATCTAGCTACCTTAAACCAGATCACCCGCGTCATCGAGCAGCAATACGAAGTGAAGCGTGCGGTAACGCTACAAGACGTTCTGAACGCCCAGGTCGAACGGTCAACGATTGAAAACCAACTGATTGATCTCAAACAAAAAGTAAAATCCTATCAAGCTCGCTTGGCCCGATTGATGAGACTGGATCCGTCTACCGAGATCAGGATCGCCGATCAACTGAAGACATCAATGGCAAACCTCGACGCGGAAGCCCTCATCGCTCAGGCCACTGCCATGCGGCCGGACCTGCAAATCCAGCTTGCCCAGATCACGCGCGATCAGCGAAGAATTCAGTTGGCAGCGTTGGAAAACAGGCCAGATTTTACGGTCGGTTTGAACTGGATTGCGACCTCGAACAACGGCATCAGTCCCGTTGCCAACGGTGACGATTCCCTGTTGCTGAATATCGGTTTTAATTTGCCGATCCGCAAAAATCGAATTGCCGCTGGGATTAGTGAGGCCCAAGCAAACCGAAACTCTTCAGAAAGCCGGCTGGATTCGTTGCGCGACCAAGCCGCTGAAGAAGTTTTTGATTTGGTCGTTCAACTGCAAAGCAACGAGGACACGCTCTCTTTGCTCAAGGAAGATATCATTCCCAAGGCCGAACAAACGTTGGCTTTGTCGATCCAGGAATATTCGGCGGACAAGATTCAGTACATTCAACTGATTGCCAATTGGCGAAGCCTGCTACGGTATCGGATTTCCGAGGCCAATCTGCAATCTCAACACGCCCAACTGCTGGCTTCGCTGGCCAAAAGCGTCGGCCAACTCGAACCCATTGGCACGAAACGGCAGCCATCGGCGGCGGTCCTTGAAATCGGTGATCAGGACTGACTGACACCCAAACACCTAACTTTCGACTTTCAGCGCCGCCGGTTCCAAAAACCCGATTCAACGAATCCGACCGCAAAACCTCGTTGTTTTTGCCTGAATTCAATTCCCAAGTCGGTAAGCACGGCACAAAGCCAGGTTTATCGTTTCTTTCTTACGACGTGTTGTATAATAGGTTAAACCGATCTTGACCCAACTTTCGTCAATCGTGAAGATCGCTGCGTCGACCATTGCCGTTTGGAAGCATGATCAAGCCAAGCAAAATTCGATTCGTCTTCAATGCTATCGCCGCTTGGGCCGCGTTGGTGTCGATCTGCGTACAACCTCTTGTTTTCAGCGGATCCAATTGCTCGTGCAAGTTGTGCCCGCAACCAGGTCAGGCTCACACCGCAGCAGTTCTGAATTGTGGTAACTGCTCGGGAACCTGCTGCGTTGCTTCGGTGCAATCGTGCTGCAAAATGGAGGCTTCGCAAGCGTCCGACGTACAACCGCCAATTTGCCATTGCGAAAACTGCCGGTGTTCAGATCCTGATGCACAATCACCCGCGCCCGCAACCGTTCCACCGAACGAATCCAGCGAGACGCAAGTCCAGTTGACGATCACCCTTTCAATGATTGATTGGACCATCTCTGCCCGGTCGAGCTTTCCCGACGGCAGCAAATTTCTTTTCCCTGCGGTTACCAGCATGTCGGCGCAACAAACTTGTGCCCTGCTCTCTCGATTTACGTGTTGATTCGCAGTTTCAACAGCGTAACTGCGCGCTGACAACTCGCACCGATGGTCCGGCCTCGGTCCGGCCTGCGAGGTGAAGCGACGATTCTCACTCGCTTTTTGACTCACGGCAGATTCCTCCCAAACCTTGGAACGAATCAGCGGAAATTCAAATCGCTTGCAACCAGCTCCATTGCAATCGCCCGCGACAACGCAAGTTCAATCTGCAATCATCCCTTTGACGTTAAACCATGAACGAATCCAAACACGCCAACGATGAGCCAGCATCGGCTCCCCTGGAACCCAGCACTGCCCGCACAGAAACGGCCACAAATCCTCGATCCAACGCAATCGCGTCCCGCAGTCCTCGACGATTCTGGTTGACGTTGGTCCTGCAACCCATGATCGCGGTCGCTACCATTGTGGCGTTTACCCTGGGCTTTGGTTACGTGCAAAAGCTGGGATTGTTCACTTCCGCTGAAGACGAGTCGACGGAAACGCTCGCCGCCGATGACGACACCGAATACGTGTGCCCGATGTTGTGCGTTCCGCCCACCAAACAACCGGGGCGGTGTCCGGTTTGCGCGATGGAACTGCAAGCGAGAAAGCCAACGGGGAATGCCAAAGACATTTACGGCCTGACGATCGCACCGGCAGCCCGCCGACTGGCCAATATCCGTACCGTCGTCGCCGCCAAGGCGCCGTTATCAAAGAAAATTACCACGTTGGGCAGGATCAGTGTTGATGAAACGTCGCAAGCGACCATCTCGGCCTACGTCGATGGACGCCTGGAAAAAATGCTGGTTGCCTACACCGGAGCCGAAGTAAAAATGGGCCAACCGCTGGCGATCATCTACTCACCCGAACTGTACGCTGCTCAGGTAGAATTGCTTGAGGCAAAACGACTCTCCACACAAAACACGTCCGATCGCGACTGGGTCATCGACTCAAACCAACGACTCTATGAGAGCTCCCGCCAACGACTGATCGAGCTGGGACTGCCTGAATCCAAACTTGAGGAAATCGAACAAACCGGTAAGGCCGACACGCGCATTCAATTGGTCTCACCGATCAACGGTACCGTCACTGAAAAACTCGGAGTCGAAGGTCAGTACGTAAAAACCGGGTCACCGATCCTGAAAGTTGTTGATCTCTCAACGATCTGGTTATTGCTGGAGTTGTTCCCCGAAGACGCCAGTTTGATTCGCTACGGACAGCCCGTCTCCGTCACGCTTCCATCGCAATCCGGTCGCCAGTTCCAGGGGCGTGTCGCGTTTGTCGATCCACAAATCGACCCGGCAACCCAAACCGTTCCCGTCCGCATCGTGATTTCCAATGAAGCCGGCCTGCTTAGCATCGGCGATTACGCGCAGGCGACGATTGAGACCAAAGTGACGCCAACCGGTGAACTCCTGAACCAGCTCTATGATGCCGAACTGGCTGACAAATGGATCAGCCCCAAACACCCCTACATCGTCCGTGACCAACCCGGCAACTGCCCGGAATCCGGCGAAGCACTGGTTCCCGCCGCGGAGTTCGGTTACGTTTCTCACCCGATCCAACAACAAGGCGCCATCGTCGTTCCACGCAACGCCGTGCTGATGGCGGCCGGTCACAGCGTCGCCTATGTCGAAACGGAACCAGGTCGGTTTGAGTTTCGATCGGTCGAAGTCGGCCAGATTGTCGGCGACCAAGTGGCAATCATTTCGGGAATCCAAGCTGGCGAAAACGTCGTCGCTGACGCCCCGTACACGCTGGACAGTGCCTTCAACATGGCTGGGAAACCCTCGTTGATCGATCCAACCAAGTCGATCAACAAAGACGAGACCCTGGCAGAACCATCGCGTGATCAAATCGCGTCGATTCAGCAAGCCATTTCACAGCTTAGTCTGCCCGACCAAAAACTTGCCGCAGCACAAATCAGTTGCCCAGTCACCGGATTTGCGATTGGTTCGATGGGCAAGCCCATCAAAGTCAGTCTTGAAAATCGCGATCTGTTTATCTGTTGCGAAGGCTGTCGGGAACAATTGCTGGCGGATCCGGAAAAGTACTTCGCCATTCTCGATGCCCCTGCACCCGATGATCTTTCACCGGAAGAAGCCGATCAGATCGCCGCAGCGTTGTCCCAACTTTCTGCCGCCGATCAGGAACTGGCAAAAAAACAAATCTACTGTCCAGTCGCCGAGCAACGCTTGGGCAGCATGGGCACGCCACTGAAAGTCGACGTCAATGGACAAGCCGTTTTTATCTGCTGTGACGGCTGTCGCGAAATGCTGCTCAAAGATCCGGAAAGCTACTTTGCCAAAATCGAAGAATTGAAGTCCCAAGGCAAAGCGGCCAAAACTGACACGCGATAAGCTCCGCTCCGCACCAGATTCGCTGCTGGAATTGCCTGTTCAGCGGCCTGGAAATTTTCAACACGTTTGCCAACCGACCTTTTTGTCCGCGATCAACCATGCTTAACTCCATCGTCAATTTCTGCGTCCATCAGCGGCTGATCGTTGCTGTGATCACCATCGCCGTCGTGTTGTACGGCTGGCATTCCTATCGTCAGGTGCCGATCGATGCGATTCCGAATGTCGGCGAAAACCAGGTGATCGTACTGACCGAATGGCCAGGCCGCAGTCCCAAAGATATCGAAGACCAAATCACCTATCCCTTGTCGGCAATCCTTCAATCCGTGGCCGGAGCAGAAAGCGTGCGAGGCAAAAGCATGTTCGGATTCAGCTTTGTTCAGGTGACCTTCGCCGACGACGTCGATTTTTACTGGGCGCGTTCGCGCGTGGCCGAACAGCTGTCCACGCTGGGCAACCAACTGCCAGACGGCGTCAGTCCCGTGCTATCGCCCGATGCAACGGCGTTGGGTCAGATCTACTACTACGTACTCGACCCGCCGCCCGGAATGAATCTTGCGGAAGTCCGCAGCCAACAGGATTACGTCGTCAAATATGCCCTGCAAAGCGTCAAGGGCGTCGCCGAAGTTGCCTCCGTCGGTGGCTATGTTCGACAGTATCAAATCGACGTCGATCCAGACCGACTACGGATCCATCAACTGACGCTGGCGCAGGTCATCCAGGCGGTCCGCGACTCGAACATTGACGTGGGTGCCAAGACGATTGAGTCCAGCGGGATGGAATTCCTGGTCCGCGGCATTGGATTTATTGGCGCTGGCAAATCTGAACCCGAAACGGTCGAACAAATCGAGCTGACAGTCGTCGCGACGAGAAACAGCATCCCGATCACGATCCGGGATCTCGGCGTCGTGCAAGTTGGCCCTGCTTTCCGACGCGGGGCGCTCGACTGGAACGGCCAGGAAGCCGTCGGTGGCGTCGTCGTGATGCGATTTGGTGAAAACCCTCGCCAGGTCATCGACCGCGTCAAGGCCAAGATCCAATCGCTCGAGAACGAACTCGGTGGAACCAAAATCATCGGGATCTATGACCGCTCCGTCCTCGTGGACGAAACCATCGCCACGCTGACCAGCGCATTAGCCCAGGAAATCGCAATCACGATCGCGGTGATCGTGTTGTTCCTGCTGCATGTTCGGGCGAGCCTGGTGGTCGCGACGACACTGCCGATTGCCGTGTTGATGGCCTTCATGGCAATGAATGTCTTCGGCGTGGATGCCAACATCATGTCCCTGGCCGGGATTGCGATCGCGATCGGTACGATGGTGGATATGGGAATCATCATTTCGGAAAACATCTTCCGGGGGATCGCCGACTGGGAAACGGAAGGGCAGCCCGATGGGGAAGCTGGACGCCTGCGGAAGATCACCGAGATGACCGGGGAAGTCGCGCCGGCCGTGGTGACCGCGGTAAGTACAACCGTGATCAGTTTCCTGCCCGTATTCTTCCTGACCGGCCGCGACCACCGCCTGTTTGCCCCGCTGGCCTGGACGAAATCCTATTCACTGATCGCCAGCCTGATCGTGGCGATCTTGCTGGTTCCAGCGCTGGCCGGTTTATTGATGAAAAGTTCAAAAAGCAATGGTTGGACGGCGACGTTCGCAGCCATTACGTTTGGTGGGTTGATCGCAGCGCTTGGCCTGTTTGTCTGGTCAGCCGAATTGGCTTCCTGGGCGAACGCAATCGGAGTTTCGCCCATCGCGTTGACCGCCGCCATGAGCGCGGCCGCTGGCATGGGCCTGTTCCTGATGTTGCGTGAACGCATGCGGCCGGTCGAACAGAACCTGGTGGCCCGGACCGTAAATTTCTGTTATGAGCCAGCGCTGCGGTTGTTCCTGAGTTACAAACGAACCTTTCTGGCCTTGCCAATGCTGATCGTGTTCGCCGGCTTTGGCGCCTGGTTTGGGTTGCCCACGATGCTAAAGCCAATCGAAAAAATGGCGAAATGGGCTGGTGCCGACTTCAACCGTTCCCAGGAGTATGTGGACCTCAAACATACGTTGACCGGGCTGCCATCGGACGACTGGATTGCGCTGGATGAAGGCAGCTGGTTCTACATGCCCAGCCTCTACCCTGCCGCCAGTCTTTCCCAGGCGATGGAGGTCTTACAGACCCAGAATGCGATGATTCGTAACATTCCGGAAGTCGCCAACGTGCTGGGCAAGATCGGCCGAGTCGAATCGGCGCTGGACCCTGCTCCCGCCGGGATGATTGAAACCTATGTGATGCTCAAACCAAGAAACCAGTGGCGGGAGGGCATGACGGAAAAGACCATTTGGAGTGAAATCAACGATTTGGCGACGCTGCCAGGCATCACGATGGCCGATGAACTGCAACCCATCGAGGGACGGGTCGTGATGCTCCAAAGCGGAATCAAAGCGTCGATGGCGATTCGGATTTACGGCGGCGAGCTCGATGGACTGGCCAAGGCAGCAACCGCCGTTGCCGAGCAACTGAAACAACATCCGGCGGTCAATGCAAATGCGGTCAGCCCGGATATTGTGCTGGGAAAACCCTACGTCGAAATGGAAGTCGATCGAACCCAATCGGCACGCTACGGGATGACCGTCCGGGACGTCAATCAAGTCATCGAGACGGCCATCGGCGGAGTCAACGCCACCACCACAGTAGAAGGTCGTCAGCGTTATCCAATTCAGGTTCGTTACCAACGTGACTTTCGGGACAACATTCGATGAACTCGAACGAATTCCGATCGTTACGAAAACCGGAAAAACCGTTCCGCTGGGAAGACTCGCCAGCCTGACGACCACCTGGGGACCGGCCGCGATTAACAGCGAGGACGCCCGGTTGGTTGCCCACGTTGCGTTTTCGCCAGCCGAGGGCGCCGACCCGCTGAAGACAGTCGAACAGGTCATGCAGTCTTTGACCAACGCCAGAAAGAACGGGGAGTTGCGATTTCCGGACGGAAATTTCGAGCTGGAGCCAGTGGGTTCGTTTCGCAATCAGATCGAGGCCAATCGTCGTCTGATGGTGATCATCCCGTTGGTCTTGCTGCTGAATATCTTCATTATCTACCTGCAATTTCGACGACTCCCACTGACGTTGATCGTATTCGCAGGAATCCCCGTGGCATTCGGTGGAGGCATGATTGCGTTGGCGATCGGGGGTGTCGAACTGAATACGGCCGTGTGGGTCGGCTTCATCGCGCTGTTCGGAATCGCGATCGACGATGGCGTCGTGATTGCGACGTACCTAAACCAAACTTTGAAGCACCACCCGCTAGGTTCCATCGAGGATATCCGTGATGCGGTCGTGACTGCGGGACTGAAACGAATCCGGCCCTGCTTGATGACCACGCTGACGACGGTGATCGCTTTATTGCCCGTCCTGCTGGCGACCGGCCGCGGAGCCGATGTCGCACGGGCGATGGCGATTCCCATTTTCGGCGGCATGTCGGTCGAACTGATTACGCTGTTCGTCGTCCCGGTGGTTTACAGCGGATTCCTGGAATTCAAAATGAACGCCGGCTTCCGCGATAGTCGATTTTCCGTCGCTGACGCACCTGTGGAAGTTTTGTCAACGGTATGAACCAGGGAGATTCTCATGGACCAGAACCAAACTGCGATCGATCCGATCTGCGGCATGTCGGTCGATCAAGCAACGGCACTCTCGCTGGAAAAAGACGGTGAGACCTATTATTTTTGCTGCGAGCACTGCCTGAAGAAATTTTCCGGTTCGGGATCGGCAGGTGAGGGTTGCCACTCGGAATCGCAATCGCAAACTCAACCCGCTGGTTCGCTCATTCAATTGGGGGCAAACACCAAAGCCAAACCAAACGCGAAATACTTTTGCCCGATGTGCGAAGGGGTCGAAAGTGACCAGCCCGGGGACTGCCCCGTCTGTGGCATGGCCCTCGAACCCACTGGCGTTCCGGCACCGACATCGAAGACCGTTTACACTTGCCCGATGCATCCGGAGATCGAGCAGGATTCGCCGGGAGCCTGTCCAATTTGTGGCATGGATCTCGAACCAGCCACCACGTCGGCGGCAGCCGAAACAGACGACCCCGAGTTGACCGCGATGAAGCGCCGGTTTGCGGTCGCGGTTGCGTTGTCCCTGGTCGTATTCTTGTTAGCAATGCTACCCATGTTGGGCATTGCAATCGATCAATGGGTGGGAGGTCCAACCGTTTCACGTTGGATTCAGTTTCTGCTGACCACACCGGTCGTGTTCTGGTGCGGCTGGCCGTTTTTTGTGCGGGGCGGTAAGTCCATCCTTAGCGGTCATTTCAATATGTTTACGTTGATCTCCGTCGGCGTTGGAGCGGCGTATCTGTTCAGCACCATGGCTTTACTGGTTCCGCACTGGATTCCCGACACCTTCAAGGACAACGGTCACGTCGCGGTCTATTTTGAATCGGCTGCCGTGATCATTGCTTTGGTTCTGCTGGGACAAGTGCTCGAACTACGTGCTCGCAGCCGAACCGGTAGTGCGATTCGTGAACTGATCTCGCTGGCGCCTCCAACCGCGCTGGTCATTCGGGATGGCCAAGAGCAGGAAATTCCGCTTGATCAGGTCCAGCAAAGTGAGGTCATCAAAGTCGTTCCGGGAGCCAAGGTTCCTGTCGACGGCGAAATCACGGAAGGTCGCAGCAACATTGACGAATCGATGATCACCGGAGAGTCGGTTCCGGTCACCAAAACAACCGGCGATTCGGTGATCGGAGGAACCGTCAATCAAACGGGCAGTTTCCAGATGACCGCGACCCACGTGGGCAGTGAAACGGTACTGTCGCAAATCGTCGATCTCGTCGCCAACGCGCAGCGAAGCCGGGCTCCGATTCAGAAAGTCGCCGATACGGTGGCCGGCTGGTTCGTGCCGGCCGTGGTGATTGCGGCGGGGCTGACGTTTGTGGTCTGGGCAATATTTTCTCCGGTTGAGCCGCGATTGGCATACGCGCTGGTCAACGCAGTTGCCGTGTTGATCATCGCTTGCCCGTGCGCGCTTGGCCTGGCGACACCGATGTCGATCATGGTCGGCGTCGGCCGAGGTGCGAAGGAAGGTGTGCTGATCCGAAACGCGGAAGTCCTGGAGTCGATGGAGAAGGTCGATACGCTGGTCATTGACAAAACCGGCACCTTGACCGAGGGCCGACCGAAGTTGACCGAACTGGAGGTCGCCTCGGAAATGCAACTCGATGAAAACGAACTACTGAAATTGGCCGCTGCCGTCGAATCCAACAGCGAACATCCTTTGGCACGCGCGGTCGTCGAAGCGCAAAAGATCGAAACCTGGAACTTCCAACCGTTCAGGATTTTGAATCCACTACCGGGGATGGCGTGCGGGGCAAGGTCGATCATCGGATCGTGCTAGTTGGAAAACAGGCCTGGCTGGCCGATCAAAACATCACGGATGTCGAAGCAATGTCCGAGCGATCGGTCGAATTACAGGGGCAAGGGCGAACCGTGATGTTTGTCGCCGTTGACGGACAATTCGCAGGTTTGATCGCGGTCTCGGACCCCATCAAAGCGTCTTCCGGCCAGGCGATCAAGTCGCTGCATCAATTGGGGATCAAGGTGATCATGCTGACCGGCGACAATGAACGTACCGCCAACTCGGTCGCGAGCCAGCTGGGCATCGATCAAATCGAGGCAGGCATTAGCCCGGACATGAAACATGATCGTGTCAAAACGCTGCAAACGTCCGGTGCGACGGTCGCCATGGCGGGGGACGGAATCAATGATGCTCCTGCCTTGGCCCAGGCGAATGTCGGTATTGCGATGGGAACGGGCACCGATATCGCAATTGAAAGCGCCGACATCACGCTGGTCAAAGGCGATCTCGACGGAATCGTCAAAGCCATTGAACTCAGCCGTGCCACCATGCGAAACATTCGGCAGAATTTGTTTTTTGCTTTCTTTTACAACGCGGTTGGAATTCCGATCGCCGCCGGAATTCTGGTACCGCTGTTTGGCATTCAGGCTTTGCTAAGCCCCATGCTGGCGGCTGCGGCGATGAGTTTCAGCAGCGTCTCGGTGATCACCAATGCACTTCGATTGAGAAACCAGTCAATGTCGACGGCTGGAAGTGGCGGCGAATAACCTCCAGTGGATGTTGGTACGCAACCGAAAGGCAGGATGCCGATCCACCGTCTCCCCGTAGGATAAGCTTCCAGCGTTGTCTGGCAATACGGTCCATGCCCAATTCGGATAGAATGGTTTGGGTGAGAGTTTCCTGGAATCTAATCACGAACACGATCCAGACGGTCCATTCTCGACTTCAACATTACGGGGCAAGCGTGAACAACAAGATCCACTGGTTTATGGTCGCACTTTCAATTTCGGTCGCCTGGTCGACGACATCAGGTTGGTTGTTGGCATTCGAACAGCCGGATGGCTCGGCGTCGATCGTTGATGGAATACGAACCAGCGAACATGCTAGGAGAAATTCCAAACCAGCAACGCCAAAGCCAAACAAGAATGTGCTGTTAATTGCCGTCGACGACATGAACGACTGGATCGGTTGCCTGGGCGGGCATCCACAAGCCCGTTCACCCAACATTGATCGGTTGGCACAACGTGGAACATTGTTTACCAACGCGCATTGCCAGGCACCGATCTGCAATCCCTCGCGGACCAGCATCATGTATGGTCTGCGTCCCTCGACCAGCGGCGTGTACATGAACGCACCGCGGCCGTGGACGGTATCAGCGCTGGAAGATCACGTCACGTTACCCCGTTATTTTGCGGCCAATGGCTATCAGACCTATACAGCCGGCAAGATCTATCATGGTTCCGGATTGCCCGAAGGAGATTTTGACGTCGTCGGCCCAAGAGGCGGGCAGAAGAATAAGAACGACCAACGGCTAGTTCCGGAAACAACCGACGGCGCGAAAGGGCTTTGGGATTTCGGTCCCCAATCCTACGACGAAGAACTGTTCCAGGATCATGAAAACGCCAGTTGGGCGATTGAGATGTTGGAACAGCATGCCTCGCAGACCACCGACTCCAAACCATTCTTGATGGCAATCGGATTCTACCGCCCACACGTGCCGTTTTATTCACCGACTCGAGTCTTTAACCAGATTCCGATTGACGGGATCTCACTTCCGTTGGTGAAGGAAAATGACCGGGACGACCTGCCCCCCATTGCTTCGGAACTGATGGTGGCCCCGGTCGCGCCAGACCATGCATGGTTTGTCGAAAGCGGCAAGTGGCGGGAGGCGGTTCAATCGTACCTGGCTTGCATTCGATTCACCGACGAACAGGTCGGAAGATTGTTGGCAGCACTGGACAGCAGCCCGTTTGCCGACAATACGATCGTGGTGCTGTATTCCGACCACGGATTCTTTCTCGGCGAAAAAGAACGCTGGGCGAAGCAGGCGCTGTGGGAGCGGGCCACGCGGGTCCCATTGATCATCGTTGACCCCAGCTTGGCCGGTGGCGCGAAGTGCGCCCAACCGGCGGAATTGCTTTCCATCTACCCGACCCTGATCGATCTCTGCGGATTGCCAGAAAAACAGGACCTGGAAGGCCGAAGCCTTCGTCCGCTGTTGACCGACGCACAAGCAAGCTGGCCACACGTCGCGTTGACGACCCATGGCAAAGACAACCACTCCGTCCGCACCGAAACGCACCGGTATATCCGATACCGTGATGGTTCGGAGGAGTTGTACGATCTGCGAACGGATCCTAATGAGTGGACCAACATCGCGGGCGAGGCCTCGAACAGGCAGCTGAAAACGGAACTTGCAAAAGCTTTTCCAACAAACAATGCCAATCCTGCCAAAGCTGCGACGGCCTCCAACCGCAAAGCACGCGGACAACGGCCGAAATAAACTCAAAAGTTGGTACGGGCGTCGTTGAAACGGTCCTGCCAGATGACAAATCAAACCAACCTGCCGACGGAAATGGGAACCATGAATCGAAACCCGATCTGGATCAATTGTCTTGTTGTGGTGCTGTTTGCCATCGGAATCGCCGTTCCCGGCGTTGCGGATGAACAACCCAATATCCTGTTGATCCTGGCAGATGATTTGGGATACGAAGACCTCGGGTTTCAGAATTCGACGGAAATCCAGTCCCCCAATCTCGATCGCCTCGCTGCCAACGCGATCCGGTTTACCGACGGGCATGTCACGGCTTCGGTCTGCAGTCCATCTCGAGCAGGATTGATGACGGGCAGGTATCAGCAACGATTTGGTCATGAATCCAATACGCCGGCAACGCCGCATGGGATGGATTTAAATGAAGTCACGCTTGGCCAACGCCTGCAACGATTGGGCTACCGAACGGGAATCGTGGGAAAATGGCATCTTGGCAACCTGGAAACCCAGTATCCCACAACGCGAGGATTCGACTATTTCTATGGCCTCCGCGAGGGGAGCCGAAGCTATTTCTACGATGCAAAAAAAGATGATCAACCCGGTAACTTTCACGGCATCGAAGAAAACGGAAACCAGGTTGCGTTTGACGGCTATTTGACCGACGTGCTGGGTGACAAGGCAGTCGAATTCGTGCGGCAGGATTCGGAAAAACCGTTTTTTCTGTATCTTTCCTTTACCGCCCCGCATGGGCCGATGCATGCCACCGACAAGGACAAAGCACGTTTTTCCGGGATCGAGAATGAAAAACGCCGGACCTACGCGGCGATGGTTTGGGCGATGGATCGAGCGATTGGCAAGGTCGTTGACGAGTTGGAAAAACAAGGCAAAGCGGACAACACGCTGATCTGGTTTCTCAGTGACAATGGTGGCGCAACCGGCAATGCGTCGAGCAACCTGCCACTGGCCGGTCACAAGGGGATCAAGTTTGAAGGTGGAATCCGAGTGCCGTTTATTCTGCAGTGGAAGCAGCAATTTCCCGAGGGTCGCGAATACCGGCCGATGGTCAGCACCCTCGATATTCTGCCAACCTGTGTCGCGGCCGCCGGCGGCGATCCGAATTCCAAAACAGAATCGGCCGGACCGCTTGATGGGGTCAACCTACTGCCATTTTTGAAAACTGAAACAACCGCGATACCCCATCAGAAATTGTACTGGCACAAACTCTGGTTCTCGGCCATGCGAGATGGACCCTGGAAACTGATCTATGTTCAGGACTACGGTTACGCGTTGTACCATCTCGACGACGACCTCGGCGAACGCCGCAACCTGGCGGCTTCCAACCCGGCCCGAGTCGAGAGCATGGCTGCCGATTTAAATCGTTGGAAAAGCGAGCTGGAACCGCCCCGGTGGTCCGAGAATATTCGCTGGTTTGGTACCCACAGCAAAAATCACATTCGGATCATCGAAGGAACCGATGGGCGTTAGTCGTTGATCTTGCTCTTCTTACCGGCCCGTTTAGACTTGGCCGGTGGGCGCGTCGATCCCCATTTAGCTTCACGATCACGTTTGTGTCGTACTTGTGTGGTGAACGTTCCTTCGCGAACCGGCTCGTGGGAATCAGCCGCGAATTTCTTCATCTTTTCCACGATGTCAGGATGCTGACCGGCCACGTCTTTGGTTTCACTTGGATCGTTGCCGAGGTCGTACAGCTGCCAATCCGCATTCTTTTTGGGCTGAATTCCTTTCCAGTTTTCGATTCGAACCGCCGTTTGCTGTCCGAACTCCCAATACAAAAACTCGTGTTGGGCTTGAGGGTGGCCGACTGCATCTGCTCCCAGCAGCGTTGGCAGAATCGAAAGCCCATCGGTGTCTTTCGGAACTTTGGTCTCAGTCAATTCTGCAAGCGTCTTCATCATGTCGACTTGGTTGAATAGCAAGTCGCTGACTTGACCGGGCTCAATCTTTCCGGGCCATCGGACGACAAACGGAATTCGCAAACCGCCCTCGTACAAATTGCCTTTACCCCCCCGAAACTCGATGCCAGTTTTCGGATCGACATTGGGACCGAAAAATCCCCGTGGATATTCCTTGCTGCGAAACCGGTCCTGGCCGCCATTATCACCGGTGAAGAACACGATTGTATGATCCTCCAGCTCCAGTTCTCGCAATAATTCCAACACCTGTTTGACGTTGTTGTCGACCATGGTGACCATCGCCGCGTAGTTCTTGACGTCCTGTGCAATGGCTTCGTCTTTGATCCAGTCATCGTTTTGATACTGTTCCCAGGCCGGATCGGTTGCCGGAATGTCGTACATCCCGTGGGGCGGTGTGATCGGCAGATAACAAAAAAACGGCCGGTCCTGGTTGTCGCGAATGAACTGGAGTGCTTCGTCCATGATGGCATAGTGCGAATAACTCTCTCCCGTCCTGCCGCCAGCGTTGCCCTTCAGTTTGACCTCCTCACTATTGCGAATCAGGTACGGCGTATAGAACGAATGCGCGTGGACTTGATCGTAATAACCGAAGAACAGATCGAAGCCGTGCTGCTCGGGAACTCCCGTGGAATCGCGACCCCCAGCGCCCCATTTTCCAAATCCACCGGTCGCGTAATCTTTCTGCTTCAACACCGATGCGATCGTCTGCTCGTCGGCACGCAATGGTGTTCCCCCACCATTGGCGCGAATCGAAGCGTGCCCCATGTGTTTGCCAGTCATCAATGCTCCGCGGAGCGGCGCACAGACGGGCGCTGCGGCCAACGCTTGCGTGAACCGGATACCCTCACGGGCCATCCGATCAATCGTCGGCGTGTGAATCCGCGAATTCCCCATGTGGGAAAGTTCAAAATACGCCAACTCATCGGACATGATGTAAACGATATTCGGCGGCCGATCCGCGGCCGATACAAATTTGATTGGCACCCAGATCGCCAGCATTACGACCGGAATCAGTTTCAAACTCAGATGGTAGAAATTCGACATGGCGTTATTCAAATCGATGGGGATAGTCAGATTGAATGAAAACAAAAAATCGCGAGCGGGCCGCTACGCGATTCCTATCGTATCCGATGAGGTGCGTGCAAGCAGGAACTCGATCCAACCGAGGTTTAAAATTTTCCCCGCGACAGGGTCCTTGGATGCAATTGCTGGTTGGTTGCCGTACAAAACGAGCCTTCGCCATGACCGGACCTGACACGTTCCGAAACCAGATTCTGCTGGCGTTTACCCGCCCTTCGAACTTTCGGGTCGACCGGATAAGCTGGTAATTCGATTGACGGATTTCGACGGTCGTTGATCACCTGTATTTTCTGCCTACAACCCATCTTTATGGATCATCATGAGTCTAACTGCCGCCCTACGCTGGAGATATGCCACCAAGAAATTCGACCCCGACCGTGTGGTCAGCGAGCCAATCGTCGACGCTTTGCTTGACGCAGCCAATCTGACGGCGACTTCGTATGGATTGCAGCCGTTCAAGTTCGTGGTCATCCAGAATCAGGAACTGCAGGACCAACTCGTGGCTGCCTCGTACGGGCAACGGCAGGTTGCCGACGCGTCCCACGTAATCGTGATTGCAACCCGAACCGATGTTGATGCTGAATACATTGGGAAGTACACCGCGATGGTGGAACAGCAACGTGGATTGTCCACGGGAGAAATGGATATTTATCGCGACGGGATGATCGGAACATTGACCCGATTATCTGATCAGGATCGGATGGAGTGGGCGGCAAAACAGGCGTACTTGGCGTTGGGAACGATGCTGGCGGCCTGCGCCGACCTGGAAATCGACTCCTGCCCAATGGAAGGTTTTGTTCCCGAGGAATACAACAAATTACTGGACCTGAGTTCCAAACAGCTTCACGCCGCGGTGGTGCTGCCAATCGGTTACCGCGCGAATGACGATGCGGCTCAACATCAAGCCAAAGTACGCCGGCCGATCGGGGAGATGGTGATTCGAATTTAGGGTCCGGCGACGGCTAAGTTCGCTGGTTTTTCAGAAACGCATCGACCATTCCCGCGAGAGCAAAAATACCGGCCCCGACAACACCGCACAGGATGGCGGCCAGGTGGATGTGATCGCGCCTGAATTCCAGCACATGAAACGACGCGATAATAAACAGGGCGGGACAGGCGAACACGAACACGAGGCCGAGTGCGCGAATCGCTGTCGCGATTTTGCTGGCCGAATAATACTCGGCCAGCGATGTTTCATCAGTCGTTTCCGGCCCGGCACCGATCAAGATGCGAAAATAGCCGGATCCTGACCAGATCAGTCCGGCAGCCAAAGCGGTCAGAATCCCTGCCAGGTTGCAATCGTCCTGATCGAAAACGTCAAAGGATCCCGTCAAAAAGATGACCGGGATCGCGAATGTGACGAGCATTGCGAACAGCCTGTATAAAAATGCCAAGCCAACGGCAAACGAACTCGTTTTTTCAGCTGGCTTGCGATTCTGGTGCAGATTGACCGCTGCCTGCAGTTCTTCGGGTTTAAATTTGGGTGTGCGAACTTCACATCCACCCATGGCGCCCCACGACTGAATCCGGACATGCATGTCCGATTGGACATGGGAACTTTCGACATGATCCGCGGTTCCACCCATCAGGATAAAACCGTCCAGGTCGACCGTTGCCCCGTGCGGGACAATCACCTCGGTGCCGCCCATCAACGTAAACAGAATCAAGTGCACCTGATTGGATTCGACTTTTGTCAGGTCCAGGCAGGTTCCGCCCATCAAAGTCATGGCCATCTGCGGATTCCCCGGATGCCAATTGCCTTTCTTTTCGCGCCCACTCATCAACGTGAACATGCAGCGAGTTCCGTTGGGTCGTTGCCCTGGTCGCAATTGGGATTTAATGGGCGGTTGCGGCTGGGCCGTTGGGGCACCGTCAGCATTTCCTGTAGCCAAATTTGCCGCAGTCCACCCGCCCCCGGCAAATCCGGCCGTGGCGGCAGCAACCGCAGGAGCTGCCGCCGGCTCGGCGAATTGATTGACCGATTCAAATCCGGTTTTGAAATCGCTGGCCTGTTGATAGCGCCGCCCGGGTTCTTTTTCCAACGCGCGCATCACGACCTCATCCAGTTGTGCGCTGACGGCTGATTTACTGGACGGCGGCTGGAAACGACCGATGGGAAGTTCTCCGGTCAACAATTCATAAATCACCACGCCGAGTGAATAAATGTCGGCACGGTGATCAACTTCGGTCGGTCGCTCTCGCTGCTCGGGAGCCATGTAGTTGAACGTCCCCATGACTTGTTGCGTTCGCGTCAGGGTTCCGTCGAAATTGCCTCCGGCCAATTTTGCCAAGCCAAAATCGGCGATCTTGATGCGACCGTTGGCGTCGAGCAGCAAATTCTCGGGCTTGATATCCCGGTGAACCACTCCATGGTCGTGGGCAAATTGAAGCGCGTCACAGAGTTGCGGAACCAGTTGCAGCGCCATCTCGGGTGACAGTCGTTCCTCCTGGGTGAGTTCTCGCAGATTCAAACCATCCACAAACTCCATCAGCAGGTAATACATCTCCTCACGCTGACCAAAATCATGCACGGTGATGATGCTGGGATGATTGAGCCGAGCCAAGGCACGGGCCTCGCGTTGGAACCGGGCGGCAAATTCGGGATCATCGGGTCGATCCAGGAAGACTTTCAGGGCGACAACACGATCGAGATTTTTCTGACGGACTCGATAAACGGCACCCATCCCGCCTCGGCCAACAAACCCAAGCACCTCCCATTCGGGAAACAGCCGGCTGATTTCTGAGAGGCTGGGAGTTCGGAACCCTGACGGCATCGCTTGCGTGCCTTCAGCGTCTTTCAGCGACTGCCGGGCGGCGGCCATCAAACAGGCGGGGCATAAACCACCAGGCAATTCGTTGTAAACGGCGGTTCCACACTGTTGGCAATGCTGGTTCATGGTTGGTTTGACAGGTTTTTCCTGGGATGGTGCGTTCTGCTAGTGAAGAATCCGCAAACTGCCAGCCCGGTTACAAAAAATTCGGGATTTTTCAGGAACCAGCGTGCTTGGGTCACGGAATCTTGCCTCTCCGGCCGCGTCAGTTCGGCTAAGTTGGGCCTCGCAAGGCGGACAACAGCTCATCCAATTCGTCCGTCACATCGTCGGAATTGGCGAGGGTTTGAGCCACGACTTCGCCAATCGTGTCACGATATTTCTGACGCAGTCGCAGTGCCGCGACTTTGACGGCACCGGCCAGCATCCCCAGTCTTTCGCCGATCTCCGTGTATTGTTCCCCGTCATCGGTGTGCCAGCCAACGTTGGCTGGAGCGCCCGATACAATTCCAATTTGCCTTTCTGTTCCTGCTCTGCTTCCAGTCTTTCCAGCGCCTGCTGGAGGACTTCGAGCGCCCACCGGCGGTCGTACAGTTTTTCGGCCGACCAACCATCGACCGGTTCCAGTTGGTACCTTTTTTCGGCATCATCAAAATTGAGGGAGAGAATCTGCCGGTCGCCGCCCCGTTTTTGAGCCTGGGCCTTTTCAACCTGCTTGGCCACATGCCGCTTGATCGCCGACATCAGGAACCAGCGAAAATGGCCTTTCTCGGGCGAGACGGCATCGAGAAAGTCCTTTTCAATCAGTTCGGTAAAAAAACTCTGTACATAATCGGCGGCTTGTTGATAATCATGGCCTTTGCGACGAAGGTAGGCAAACAGCGGGTACCAGTAAATCTCGCAGAGTTCACCCAACGACTTTCGTCGGATCGCACTGTCCCGTTCGCGCGAAGAAACCACGATACTCCATCGTGTCGTCCGAAATTCGTCAGGTCCTGTCTCGTTCATGGCCTGATTGTAATCGAAACTCGCTCCCCTTGGTTTGTTTCCGCGTCGGGGTTAATCCAGAATTTCCCGCTGCGCCCTGTGCGGTTGAATGATGCTTTTGATTTACAATATTACGTTTCCATATCCCGGGCTAACTGCCCCGTTTGAACCGGAACCAACGAATCATGGCAATCAGTGTCTTTGAGCTATTTACGATCGGGATTGGGCCCTCCAGTTCTCACACGGTCGGTCCGATGCGGGCTGCCAGGATGTTCGCGGACGGACTTGCGGATCAAAACCTGTTGCACGATTTGAGTGCGGTCCAGGTCGGTCTATTCGGTTCCCTGGGAGCAACCGGGAAAGGCCACGGAACGGACAAAGCGGTGATTGGCGGTCTGGCTGGCTGCACACCGGAAACCGCCGACCCTCAGGAACTGTTTCGGCTGGTTCAACAAGTCACCGAATCAAAAAGACTGCGAATTCTGGACACACATGAAATTGGCTTTGCACCTGAAAAACACCTGAAGTTTTCAGGCAAGGTCGTGGGCCAACATTCCAACACCATCCAAATGACGGCGTTCGATGCCAAAGGTCAGGCGATCTACGAAAAGACCTACTACTCCGTCGGTGGTGGATTCGTGATCAATGAAGATGCCGAGGTGGGGGATCGCATTGTCCAGGATGATACACCCATCCCCTACCTGTTTACCTCGGGTAATCAATTGCTGGAATTGTGCAATGAACATGGGCTTTCGATTTCCACGCTCATGCTGAAAAACGAATTGGCCTGGCGGCCGGAACACGAAGTTCGCGCGAAACTGCTGGAGATCTGGCAGGCGATGAAAGCCTGCGTTGCCCAAGGTTGCCGCGAAGAGGGAATTCTCCCGGGTGGCTTGAAAGTCAAACGAAGAGCCGCTCCGCTATATCGCAAATTGCAAAATGAATCCCCCACCGAGCTGCCCCTAAGCAGCATGGACTGGGTTGATCTGTGGGCGTTGGCCGTCAATGAAGAAAATGCAGCAGGCGGCCGAGTCGTCACAGCACCGACCAACGGTGCAGCGGGAATCATCCCCGCCGTGCTGCACTACTACCATCGCTTTTGTACCGGTGCCGATGATGAAGGGACCATCCGGTTTCTGTTAACCGCCGCCGCGATTGGCACGCTGTTCAAAATCAATGCTTCGATTTCCGGTGCCGAGGTTGGATGTCAGGGCGAAGTCGGTTCGGCCTGTTCGATGGCGGCGGCCGGGCTGGCGGAAGTCATGGGCGGCACTCCAGAACAGGTTGAAAACGCGGCCGAGATCGGGATGGAACACAATCTCGGCTTGACCTGCGATCCGATTGGCGGCCTGGTCCAGGTGCCCTGCATCGAAAGAAACGCGATGGCCGCGGTCAAGGCCATCAATGCTGCCCGATTGGCACTTCGCGGCGACGGGCGGCATTTTGTCTCGCTCGACAAAGTCATCCGGACGATGCGCGATACCGGCAAGGACATGAAACGGAAATACAAGGAGACCGCGCGCGGTGGGTTGGCAGTCAACGTGATCGAGTGCTGATCCGCCATCGGCAGTTGGTTGACTCTCGAACGAATCGCTCAGCGGGTCGTCACAACTAGTGAATGGGATTCGCGACCGTCGAAGGCGTTGACCACGACCCTGGTACCCGGTGGAATATCAATCAAACCGGTGACATGAACTCGGCCTTCGGAATCGACATGACGATTTCCTGTTAACTGAATGATCGCGATGCCATTGTCGCAGCTCAAAATGCCGCACACGTGGCCAATGCATTTTCGATCGCATCCGTCCGGCAAATGTTCTTGAAATTCTTCATCACGTGAACCGGTCATCGATAAAGTTCAAATGTTTTGTCGGCGATCATTACGCCGTTCAATTCGAGCGTCATTCGCCAATCCCCGACTTTGTTTTCGACCGGCTCCCAGATCGTGTCGCCCAGGTAGAAATCCCAGTCGTTGGTCTTGATGTAAACCGTTCCGTCAAACGGCGCGAATCGAACCCTCAGCGTCCGGAATATCGGGATGGTAAATGCAGTATTCCAGCGGCTGGTTCTTGGCACCTTTGATATTCACGATCATTCCAAACTCCACGTCGATTTTGGCTGGAACACGCGTCGTAAATTCTTCGATCCGCGGCAATTCTTTCGAACCCGAATCCCATTGTGTGTAGACGCCGTAACTACGGATTCGAATTTGTGGCTTGCGTTTGGCCATTTTGCCGTGTTTTCGCGAAACATTAGGAAAGCGTCGAGTGTTCCATTAGAATATCGCCGGCCGCGGTCAGGAACCATTTACCAACGGAGAACCCTTGTGAAACAAAAATTATATCTTCCTCGTCGCGAATTTATCCGCCACACTTCGACAGTGGCGGCCGTGATGGCCGGCGGACTGCTCTTTACCAGACCTGGATTGTTTGCTGATGAATTGTTGACGCCCAAAATGACCGAGGGACCGTTCTATCCGGATCGACTTCCGTTGGATACGGATAATGATTTGTTGATTCTTAACGATTCGTTGACACCAGCAGTCGGCCAGATCACGCATTTAACCGGTCGAATTCTCGATCAAAAAGGGAACCCCGTTCGGAACGCGGTCGTAGAAATCTGGCAGGTCGACGGGAACGGTGTCTATCTCCATTCTCAGGGTGGAGACCGCAACCAGCAGGATAAAAATTTTCAGGGATTCGGACGGTTCACAACCAACATGAAGGGCGAGTATTACTTTCGCACGGTCAAACCGGTTCCCTATCCAGGCCGAACACCCCACATTCATTTCGCGGTCAATGTCAACAACCAGCGCAAACTGTCCACGCAAATGCTGATCGCCGGGCATCCTCAAAACGAGCGCGATGGTCTGTTCCAACGAATCAAGGCACCGGCGCTGCGCAAAAAACTGCTGGCCGATTTCAAACCGCTGGAAGGATCGAAACTCAATGAGTTGACGGCGAACTTCGATCTTGTGATCGGGCTGACACCCGACGAACATCAGCTTCCTGAATCCACCCAGGGCTGATTGGAATCATCGCAGACCTGGCGATTGCCAGACTGTTTTTCGATTGGCTGTAGAAATGGTCACCGATCGACGTTTAGTTTACTTCAAACCGTCCAATTTGAATCCCGCCAAAACTGAAAACTGGATGCGCGGGGCAACTCCAGCATAGGAATCGAAAAATGCACAAACCAAAACTCTCCTCGTTGGTCACTTTGATCATGCTAGGCCTCGCCGCAACGGTGATGGCTCAGCCTCCCAGTGGACAAGATCGTGGTGGTCCTCCCGGAGGCCCACCCCCCGGGGGTCCAGGTGAGTTCCAGCGCGGTCCCGGCGGAAGAGGCGGACCCGGCGGTCCCGGCGGACCGCCTTCCTTCGAGATGATGATGCGAAGCATTCCCGTCTTGGCAGCGTTGGACGCCGATCAGGATGGTGAGATTTCCAGCAAAGAAATCAAAAATGCAGCCAAAGCGCTCAAGCAGCTGGATCGGGACGGAAATGGCAAATTGACGGAAGAAGAATTGCGGCCCGCCCCGCCCGAAGGAGGTCGTGGTGGAGCCGGTGGTCGCGGCGGTGAACCAGGACAACCTGGATTCGGTGGGCCGGGTGGTCGTGGAGGCGGTGGTGGCGGTCGCGGTGGTGAGGGTGGCGCCGGTGGCGGTCGCGGTGGTGAGGGTGGCGGCGCGGGCGGGCAAGCCTATTTCGATCGTATGATGGCTTACGATCAGGACAAGGACGGAAAACTTACGAAGTCGGAAATGCCCGAACGACTGCACATTCTATTCAGCCGGATTGATGCCAACGAAGATGAAGTGATTGACGCCGCAGAACTGAAATCGATCGCATTTGGGTCCGGCATGGGTGGCGCCGGCGGTCGAGGTGGTGGTGCTGGTGGAGGCGCAGGCGGGCAAGGCGGATCAGGCGGCCGCGGAGGCGCTGGAGGTCGAGGCGGCCAACCGGGGCAACCCGGAGGAGCAGGTCAAGGCGGAGCCGGTGGCCGCGGGGGTGCAGGCGGAGGCGCTGGAGGTCGAGGCGGCCAACCGGGGCAACCCGGAGGAGCAGGTCAAGACGGATCAGGTGGTCGCGGAGGCGCTGGCGGAGCAGGCGGTTCGCGAGCCTAACGGTTCGAATGCGAGCACGGACAACATCGAGCCTGTTGGCTCCGATCCCACTTGGTACCATGACGTCGTCGCGAACCTAATCGTGACGACGTTTTTTTGGCGGTTTGGGAACTGCATCAAAACCAAAGTTCCGTAGCTGGCGTTGCCAGACTTCAGCGGCCACCGATACGAAGCAGCCAACCGCGAAGACTAAATACTTGTGAACCTGGCTACCAAACAATCGGACGCTGCCAGATCGCCACCGATTCCAGCTGTTTCGCACTTGGGAATGATTTCGATTAGAATCTGGCGAAGCCGTTTGATTACCGTCCTAGATTCCAGGATTCCAAATGATCTGCCGATTGAAATTGCTGATTTGTCTGATCGCTGTCGGTTGCAGCCAGAACGCTCTATCCGCCCAGGAAGATTCGGCATCGCCCGTCGATCGTTCGGGGGAGTTGCAGCTGATCTCGGCTGATTTTGGATTGGCCGATGGTCCGTCTTGGGACGGTTGGTCGTTAACGATTCCGGATGTCAAAGGCGGAAAACTGTTTCGCTACATTCCTGCCAAAGGAGAACTGCAAACGCTGGTTCCCGATGCCGGGAAGATCAGTGCGACGTTCTACAATCATGGTCGGCTGTTTTTATCTGACAACGTCAATGGCGAAATCGCATTTTTGGATGGACGTGAGAAGGTTTCACTGGCCAAGCTTAAAAATCGTGACGCGGATCCGTCCAAACCCGACAACGCCAAAGAGAACCGGCCCTATCGACCGAACGACTTGGTCGTTGACCGGCACGGCGGCATCTATGTTACTCTGACGCCGCAAGGCAAAGTACTTTACATTGCTGCGGACGGAACCCAATCGGTTGCCGTGGATCAGATCGAAACGCCCAATGGAATCACGCTGTCGCCGGATGAATCGACGTTGTACGTCTCCGAGTTCGTACCAAAGAAAATCATGGCTTACGATGTGGCGGCTCCCGGACGTACGGCGAACGGACGGGTGTTGGCCATGATGGATGACGGACCGGATCGGGGTGCTGACGGGATGACCATCGATCGGGCGGGAAACGTGTATTGCGCGGGACCAACGGACATCTGGATCTGGAGCCCCAGCGGAAAACTGCTTGACAAAATTGCCTGTCCGAAAAAGCCGATCAACTGTACGTTCGGCGGTCAACAGCTGCGGACCCTGTTCATTACCGGCATGGGTGGACTTTACAGCCAGCCCATGAAAATCTGTGGCGACTCACCTCAGCCGACCGGACTGGTTGCCCTGGAGCCGGTGGCCTCCAATCCCGCACCAAAAAACGCATCGCTCCCGCCAACCGATTTACCCGAATCCGTTACGGCCAACCTCGATCAGGTCTTTGCAACCTACGGGGATCGCAAGATGTTGGCGGATGTATTTGTTCCGAATACGATCATCGGACCGAAGCCCTGTCTGGTCGTGGTTCACGGTGGTGGTTGGCACAACGGTGACAAAACAAAGTTTCGCGCGTTGGCAATTGAACTGGCCAAGCGCGGCTATGTGACGGCGGCGATCGAGTACCGCTTGGCCGGTGAAGCAGCCTTCCCCGCTGGCATCCATGACTGTACCGCGGCCGTTCGATTTTTGCGGGCCAACGCGGAGAAATTCGAAATCGACCCCAGCCGAATTGGCGCCGTCGGCGGATCCGCCGGCGGCCATCTGGTCGGTTTGATGGCTTCGGGTGGCGGCAATCCAGCGCTGCAGGGCGAAGGTGGCAACGGCGACCAATCGGCGCAGATCCAGGCAGCCATTGTGATGGCAGGTCCGATGGAGATGTTGACGGGTTCGGTGGCCGAACGCTCTCGGGAGTTTGCGAAAGAGACGCCCCAAGCCGGCGAAAAACCCAAATCGAATTCCAACAGTTGGTTGCGCGGAACCGTTGACGAAAAACCGGATTTGTACCGGTTGGCGGATGCCCACGCTCAGATTGATGAACAAACGTGTCCGATTCTGTTTATGGTCGGCGAGCAAGACAACCCTGCCCGCAATCAGCCCTCGCGCGACAGGCTAACCTCGTTGGGGATCCCAACCGGGGTAAAAGTCTACGCCAACGGCAAACATGGTTGCTGGAATCGACTGCCGTGGTTCGCGGAGATGGCCAATGACATGGATACGTTTTTTCAGCAACAGTTGCGGTAAAAGCGTTCTCGCCGCGGGGGCAGGATCTGGCCGCCCCAGGCTCATGACGCCAGACGCGCGCTGGTCAACTGTTGTGAATGGTCAGTTCGACAAGCCCAGATCTTCTGCCGAAATCTGACGCAGGATGGCGTCCATGCTGGTCACGCCCCGCGCCATTTTCAGCAGCGCGGCCTTTCGCATTTCGACCATGCCTTCGGCGACAGCTGCCTGATGCAGTTCGGCCGTCGGGGTGTTCGCAGCAATCAGCTTCCGTAGGGGGGCATTGATCGTCAGAACTTCAAAGACGCCCGTGCGACCAATATAGCCCTCGTTGAGGCACGCATCACAGCCGGCCGGCCCATAGATTTTCTTGCCCTCTTCGCCCTTGAGGAGCGGCCGAATCTCCTCGAAAGTCTGGGGCGAATCGGAAATGTCGATTTCGATTCTACATTTGGGACAGAGTTTTCGAACCAGTTGTTGGGCGACGACTCCCAGCAGGCAATTCGCCAAAAAATAAGGTTTGGTACCGAGTGCCAACAAGCTTTGGATCGGCGCCGAAGCGACCGGAGCATGCATCGTCGCCAAGACAAGCAAGCCACTATTGGCGGCCCGGATCGCCGTTTTTGCAGTTTCCTCATCGCGAATTTCGCCCACCATGATGATGTCCGGGGCCTGCCGCAGAATGCTCCGCAGAATCTCTGCAAACCCCAGACTAATTTTGGGTTGGACCTGCGATTGCCGGACACCGGGGAGGATGGCTTCGACTGGGTCTTCGATCGTATTAATTTTCCGCGACCCGTCAGAAAGATACTTGAGCGCGCTGTACAGCGTGGTGGTTTTACCGGTACCGGTCGGACCGGTGACCAACAACAGGCCAGCGGGTGTTTCCAACATCGATTTGAACTGGGCCATTTGCGGGGCACTCATCCCCAATTCATCGAGTGTAATCTGGCCATGTTCGCCATTGGCAATCCGTACCGCGATATCCTCACCACACAGGGTGCTGATCGAATTCAGTCGCATATCCACGCGCTGATCGTCTTTTTGCAGCACCCACCGGCCGTCCTGGGGGCGACGATGTTCGGCGATATCCATGTCCGCCTGGGCTTTGATGTAACTGACCATGTGGCGACCCATGTCGTAGGGAACGACCGCCAGTTCTTTCAGAACTCCATTGGCCCGGCAGGAGATCGTCATTGATTTTTGATTGGTCAGAAAAAACAGGTCACTCGCCCGCAAGGCAACGGCATGGTCGACAACCGCCGCGACAGCGTCTTCGGCGCCCAAGTGGACCAGATCGGTTGCGTAAAATTCGACGGGTGATTCGGCTGAGGCAGGCTCATTCATTTTTCGCATTCTCCATGACAACCTGTTTTGCTTCATCTTCGCTGCCGGCGAGAGTCAAAACCTGTCCCAGTTTGAGCATCCCAAACACATTCTTAACGGCGGGTGACAGCGAATGCAAAACCAATTTTCCCCCGCCCTCACCGAATTGGCGATTGTTGGAAAGCAGCCAGCCAACACCGCTGGAATCGACATGCTCGACATTTTCAAATCCCAGCACGACATTATTTTTATAGGGTTCAGCACCCAGAATCTCTACCAGCGCATTACCATTCTTGGCAATCGAATCCTGCGTTATCCGTCCTTCGACTTGCACGCAATGAGTGCCATCATCCGCCGTTCTCATTGTCAAACTGAACATATCGGTTCTCATACAATTTGTTTCTTGGTTTCACCAATAATAGCGGAAACCGCTTTTCAAAGGTTGGCTGTCAGTGAAATTAATCTCCCAGACGGACAACGCTCCCGGTTGAACTGCCCTGATTGCCTGTTTCCCGCCGCCATTTTTTAATTCTGTAATTCTACTGCCTACGTTACTACCCCGTCAAAACTTGTTTGCTTTTCGGATTTTCATTGTCAAATTGATCCGTCTCGTAGCAGATCAATTCCTATTTTGCCCCGTTGTGACTAACCTGAAGAGACAGTTTAAAAATATCTGCCGAAGCCCATTTCGCCCTTTTTAATGGCCCACGATGAAGCCCATGCATTTCGATCTTCCCACTTTGACATCGACCCTTCTCCGTCTCGCCTGCACGGTCACCGTGCTGTTGAGCTGTTTCCCCTGTTTGGCTGATGATGCCCAGCTGAAAAAACCTCTCGACCATGTCGATTACGACCGCTGGAACACGATCGGCGGTCGCTCCATTTCGCCGGATGGCCAATGGATCCTGTACACGGTGCAAAGCGGTCAAGCCGACGCCGACCCGACCCTGGTCATCAAGAATTTGGCCAAGCGAAAAGAGTACTCGATCGTCCGGGCACGCGGTGCGAATTTTGGGTACGACAGTCGGTTTGTCGCCTACCAAATCGCCCCCGATGCGAAAGAAGTGAAGCGGCTGCAAAAGGCGAAAGTCAGCGCTGACAAGATTCCCGGAACCAAGCTGCAAGTTCTCGAACTGGCAACCGGCGATCACTTCACCATCGATCGCGTTAAATCGTTTGCGATGCCTCGCAAAAATGGCCAGTGGATTGCCTTCCTGATGGAAGCGCCGGTCGCCGCAGCGACCGTAAAATCCGGCAAAGCTGAATCGGACGAAACTTACGAAGTCACTCCCGCGGGCCTGCAGTTGCCCAAGCCAAAACCGAAATTAAAGAAACGCGAGGAGCTTGAACCGCCGGCAGCCGAACCCAAAACGCAACCGCCCGAGAAACAGGAAACACCCGCCACGGAATCAAAACCCGATGCCACGAAATCGGACGACAAAGAAAAAAAGAAAAAGCCGGCCGGTACGTTTTTGGTACTCCGAAATCTGGAAACCAATTTTGAGCAGCGGTTTCCAGACGTGGTTAGTTACGAGTTTTCCAAACACGGCGAATCCCTCGCGTTCTCGACCTCGGTTGAGCCGGAAAACGCGAAATCAACAGGCAAGCCAGACGACTCAAAATCCGACACCGAAACCGTCGCAACGCCAATCGACGGAGTCTACGTTTTTGACCTGCAAAAACGCAGCCTGCTGAAGGTCGTCAGTGGGACCGGGAAGTACGAGGATATGGCGTTCAACGAAGACGGCTCCAAACTCGCGTTTCTGACCGACAAAGACGATTACGAATCAAAGACCACCAGCGCTGCCCTCTACCTGTGGCAGAAAGGCAGCAAAACCGCAACCAAAATTGCTGAGGAATCAACCAAAGAAGTTCCCCAGGACTGGTGGATCTCAACCAACGCAGTACTACGATTTTCCGAAGACAACCGCCGGCTCTATTTTGCCACGACACCAATCCCCGAAGAAGTCGTCAAAGAACGAGCCGAGGCCGCGAAGAAATCGTCCGGCAAGAACGAGGAAGAGGAAGACGAACCCGCCAAGGCCAAGCTGGATGTCTGGCACTGGCAGGATCCGTTGCTGCAACCGCAACAGCTGCTCCAGGCCGAACGCGAGCGACGTCGGGATTACCGCGCCGTGTATGATTTGCGAACCAGGAAAATTCTCCAGCTGGCAATTTACGAAATCCCCACCATCGTGATCGACGAGAGGTCGAAATCGGATATCGCGGTTGCGACCTCCAACCTGCCCTATCAAAAATCCCTGTCCTGGGATGTGCAAGGCTTTCAGGATACCTATTTCGTCGACTTGAGGACCGGTGCCCGCGAACTGGTCCTCGAAAACAGCCGCGCCAATCCGCGGATGTCGCCCGAGGGTAAATTCGTTACCTGGTGGGATGGCGAGCTAAAGAAATGGTTCGCCATGTCGACGGCCAAAGGCGCTGACGCAAGCCGGTAGAAATCAGCGCGGGTATCAACTTCCCGTTGGAAGATGAACTCCACGACACGCCCTCGCTCCCGCGGCCGTACGGATCGGGGCAATGGCTGAAAGACGATTCCGGGTTCCTGATCTTTGATCGTTTTGATATTTGGAACGTTGATCCTGAGGGCAAAAGCCCTCCGGTCTGTGTGACCGGCGGGAAGGGCCGTGAGTCGTTCGTTCGCTATCGTCCCGTTATTCTTGATCGGGAACAACGCGCCTTCGATCCCGCCCAACCAATGATGTTGAGCGCCTTCAACGAAAAAACAAAGGCCAGCGGGTTCTTTCGTTTGCAGCTGATGGAACAACCAACCCCACCCGATGCGAAAACGGAATCAATCGTTTACCAACCGCAACAACTGATCATGCTCGACGAGCAGCTGACGGGTTTGACCAAAGCCGAGTTGGCCGACGACGTGATGTTTACCCGCAGTACGTTCCGGATGTGTCCCGATATCTGGAGCAGCACCACCGCGTTTAAAAAGATCTCCCGCGTCAGCGATATCAATCCACAGCAGGATGATTACCGCTGGGGAACGGCGGAACTGGTTCAGTGGAAATCGGCGGACGGGCAACTGCTGGACGGGCTGTTGTACAAGCCTGATGGTTTTGATCCGGCAAAGAAATACCCGATGATGGTCTATTTTTACGAACGGAATTCGGACAACCTGCATTCCTATTTCACTCCCGCGGCAGGTCGCTCGATCATCAATCACAGCTTCTACGTGAGCCGGGGCTACCTGCTGTTTGTTCCCGATATTCCTTACCGGGTCGGTGAGCCAGGACCCAGTGCGTACGACTCGGTCGTTCCCGGTGTTCAACATCTGATCGCCCAGGGCTTCGTCGATGAAAAACGAATCGGCATGCAGGGCCATAGCTGGGGTGGTTACCAAACCGCCTACCTCGTCACCCGTACCGATATGTTCGCTTGCGCCGAATCGGGAGCCCCGGTGAGTAACATGACCAGTGCTTACGGCGGCATTCGCTGGAGCAGCGGGATGAGCCGAATGTTCCAGTACGAGCGCACTCAAAGCCGGATTGGTGAAGATCTCTGGTCGGCCCGAGAAAAGTACATTGCCAACAGTCCGGTGTTTTTTGCCGACAAAGTCAACACGCCGATTCTGATTCTGCACAACGATGAGGACGGTGCCGTGCCGTGGTACCAGGGGATCGAATACTTCGTCGCGTTGCGGCGACTCGGAAAACCTGCTTGGCTGCTGAACTACAACGGCAACCCTCACTGGGTCATGGGCGATGCCAATCGTCGCGATTTCGCGATTCGGATGCAGCAGTTTTTCGACCACTATCTGATGGACGCGCCCGAGCCTGAGTGGATGGCGGTGGGGGTACCGGCGGTCGATAAAGGGAAGAAGTTCGGCCTGGAACTGCTGGAGCCTGCCAAGGAAGAAACGGAAAAAGCCGAAGCTGCCGAACCGGCATCCGGCGCGACGCGCTGAGCCCCTTCCCAGATTGGGAATGACCGACGAACGAACTTGGGGCAACGGCAGCCTGCGATTGCCTCGATGTTCGCTAGTGTTTAATCCGACTGACCAGGCCTTCGGAGGTATCGATCCCCTTGAACATGGACATCAACGCCTCCCGATTGGGTGCGACTTCTTCCGCTGTCTCGCGGGAAACAAGGTTTTCGTTGGCCAGTTCATACAGCGAACGGTTAAAGCATCGCATGCCCTCGTCATGACAGGCAACCAGAATGGCGGGAAAATCCTCGTCTTCTTCATCGATGATTTTTTTGCGTACCAGCGAATTAGCCAGCAGGACTTCCGTCGCCGGATAGCGTGAGTTCGGGATCACCCCCGGCAGCAGCCGTTGGCTCATGATGGCTTTCAAACTGGCAGCCAACGACGAGCGAATGAACGCATGCTCTTCCCGCGGGAAAAATTCCAGGATCCGCGAAAAGGTCAACTGGACGTCCGCGCTGTGAATCGAGGCCAGCACCATGTGGCCTGTCTCGGCCGCCTGCAGCGCGGCCAACATGGTCTGTTTATCCCTTAATTCGCCGATCATGATGCAATCCGGATCCTGGCGAACGACGTAGCGCAGGGCCTCTGCGTAGGTCGGCACATCGATCCCGATTTCGCGTTGGGAAATGATCGATTGGTCACCGTGAAAACAGAACTCGACCGGATCTTCGATCGTGATGATATGCATGTCGCGATGCGCGTTGATGTAATTCAGCATCGCCGCCAACGTCGAACTCTTGCCACTGCCGGTAACACCCGTCACCAGGATCAGCCCGACATAGGTATGCTCCAGTGTCTGCCGGTAAACCGGTGGCAAATGGAGACTCTCAAAATCGGGAATGACGCCGGTCACACGCCGCAGCGCCGCGTGCATCTCGCCGCCACTCTTGTAGAGGTTGACGCGAAACCGGTCGCCAAATTCTGTCTTGATCGCAAAATCGACTCCGCCCGTTTCGGTGTACTGGTCTGCCCGGTCCGGCGGAATATAGGGCACCAGCATCGCTTCGACAAATTCCGTGCTCGGCAGCGGCGGTGAATCGACTTTTCGCAAGTGGCCACCGATCCGAACAAACGGTGCGTAGCCCACTTTCAAGTGCAGGTCTGACCCCTCGTTGGCGCGGACAAATTCGAGCAGTTTCAGAATCTCTTTTTCTGGCGGCAGGAAATGGTGCATGGAAGTGCCAATCAGCAAGTGGATGAATCGATGCCTAAATTGTAACGACTCCAAAGTCCATCGTGTGGGATCTTGCGTGGGGGTTCAAGCGATCAAGGGAGCGGTAAAACCCGACGTCATCTCGCTGGCGGTTCGCCGGGAAAAATCCGCCTGACGGGGTCGTTATTCGTTTTTTTCTTTGAGCTCGCGGGCTTGCACAAAGTGATCGTGCTTGGCATGGCGGCGAATTGGGGCAGGTGCATCGACAAACAATGCAGTTCACCCTGCAGTTTCTTGAACGTTGAAATATCGACCGTTTTGATGACATGCCGCGGCAGTAACCGCTCGTAAATACCGACGGCCGTCTGGATAATTTCCGGTGGATCGGAATCGTAAACCGGGATCAACACCAGATCATTGGCAATGATCAAATTGGTTAACGCACTCCAGCTTCTACCGTGACGTGGTGGGATCGGAACTCGCGTGACTTGCAGGGGTCGACCGTTGACCATCACCGCTTCCAGGCGCCGGGCGTTACGATCGAGGATGGCCGCATTTTCGAAATCGCGACTTGGATCGAGCTCGGCCACGACGACTTTGTCGGTATCCAAAAAACTTGCAAACATATCGCAGTGTTTGGTGGCTTCGTTTTGCAATGGCTCGAGGATCACCAGCTGTTTGAGGTTGCATCCTTCGGAAATCGCCTCGATCACCATCTTGCGGGCTTCGGCACGCACATCCATGCCGGGCAACGGATTGGGAAACGTGATTGCGTTGTCTTCAAAAATTCGCGCGGTCGCGAGCGCCAGATGCTGACCGTTGCACAACAAATTGCCACCCTGTAACGTCCAGGGAATTTCGACCAGCTGGCTGCCCGTTTTCTCAGCCCAGGCATGGGGCATCCGGTCGTCTTTCGGTCGTTGGCCGGTGTAATAAAAGTCGATCGTTTGAAACCCGGCTTCGGTCTGGGCAATCAACGGGGCGAAATCTCTCAACCAGATCGTGTCCAGTGGCAACTCCCCAAAAAAAACATGGGAACACTGGTCCGAAATGTCGGCGAGCCAGTCCAGCGTCATGAACAGCTGGTTTCGGTCATTGCAGAGAATCAGGACTTGCGTGTGCCCCAGCGTCTTTTCCACCAATTGCTTGAGCACCGGTGAATGATGCGGCTGCCAATCGCTGACGCTCAGCACCAAGGCCTGCTGGGGTTCAAAATCAGCCGCCAATCGCGGGAACGGACGGTGGGGTTTGTTGGAATCGGGCTGAATCGAATCCGTTTCACTTACGATCGAAACGCTCGGGCTGGCCCCATTGGGCGAATTCGCCGAGACGACAGCAGACGGATTCGGCGGCCGATCCTGGTAGGTCTGAGCCGACAAGACCGACGATGTCGTCAGTAGCACCGGAACGAAAACGCCGAACAACAATCGAATGAGCTTGGGAATAAATTCAAACATGAATCCGCCATTTCAGCTGACTGCCGCCCGAGTCAAAATCGTTCGAGTTAAGCTTAAATTTTCGCCAGTCGAATTGAACTGGTATTTTAGTTCGGCTTGGGGTCGGCGGATGCAATTTTCTGGAAAACCGGTTAGATTCGGCAAAACGCCGCAGCCAGATGGACCATGTTTGACATGTCGTCCGAATCGATGACAATTTCAGCTTCCCCATTCAATCTCAATCGACCGTTAGCATGAAAAACTCCATCTCCAGCATGGTGGCACAGGTTGCCCTGCTGCTGCTCCCTTTCATTTCCCTTTCAACGGCGGCCCAAGAGCCCGTTTTTGGCCCGGATTTTCCAAAACTCGAGTCCATGGCGACCGGCCAATGGTGGAAAGTGAAACCGAACAAGCAGCGTTCGATGAATTTGAACGTGCCTCGAGATCAGGTGGTCGCCTTCGCCCTCTATACGCATGATCATGGGACCTTGAAACTATCGGCTCAGTTATTTCCGTTGATGCCCGACGAAGCCCGGGAAACACGGCTGGAATTCCAACAGCCTGATGGCACCTGGAAAGAGGTCGCCCAAGCAGAAGTCATCGAACTTGGCTGGAGCTCGCACTACCGCATCGAGGACTGGGACAACACCCAAGATGTCACCTACCGGGTCCGGCACGGTGAGGATGCCATGTTCGAAGGCCGGATTCGAAAAGACCCGATCGACAAAGAGGTGATTGTGGTGGGTAACCTGTCCTGCAACAGTTCGCGGACACCCGGACCGCGTCCCTTGATGATCGACAATCTGAAGAAACTCGATCCCGATCTGTTGTTTTTCGCGGGCGACCAGTCGTACCACCACACCGAGCATACTTACGGCTGGCTGGAGTTCGGCATCCAGTTCCGCGATGTCTTGAAAGATCGCCCGGTGATCACGATTCCCGATGACCATGACGTCGGGCAAGCCAACATCTGGGGTGAAAACGGTAAGAAAGCGACCAACGCGGCCGGACCGAGTGGCGGTTATTTCTATCCGCCGAAGTACGTCAATATGGTCCAACGCTGTCAGACCTGGCACTTGCCTGATCCCTACGACGCCACGCCGATTGAACGCGATATTTCCGTTTACTACACCGACCTGACCGTTGGCGGTATCAACTTCGCGATTCTCGAAGACCGTAAATTCAAAAGCGGTCCCGAAGGAAAAATTCCGAAAATGGGACCCCGCCCCGACCATATCAACGATCCAAAATACGATCGGGCAGCGGTCGATTTGCCGGGACTGAAGTTGCTCGGCGATCGTCAGCTGAATTTCCTCAACGCCTGGAGTCAGGATTGGACCGGGGCGGACATGAAGTGCGTGCTTTCGCAGACTGCGTTTTGCGGCGCGGTCCATCTTCACGGTCAGGAATCCAACCGGCTATTGGCTGACCTGGACAGTAACGCCTGGCCGCAGACGGGTCGCAACAAAGCACTAACCGAAATTCGTCGCGCCTGGGCGCCCCATCTTTGCGGCGACCAACACCTGGCCGTGGTCGTCAAACACGGCATCGAAGCACAGCGCGACGGGCCGTACGGATTTACCAGCCCAGCCATCGTCAACACGATCTACGGTCGTTGGTGGTGGCCAGAAGACGAGAAAGCCGGACCTAATGCAGTGGAAAACAGCCCGCTTCCGTGGACCGGCGATTTCCTCGATGGCCTGGGAAATAAAATCCACATGATGGCTTATGCCAATCCCGCCAATCGACAGGACGAAAAACAACGGGGGGACGGATTCGGGATTGCCCGGTTCAACAAAACGAGTCGTCAGATCACTTTCGAGTGTTGGCCGCGATTCAACAGCGTGGATGACGGCGATAGCGCACAATACGCCGGCTGGCCGATTACGATTGACTACCGAGACAACGATGGCCGACAGCCCGTCGGATTTTTACCTGAGTTGGTTATCTCAGGTTGTGAACGACCCGTGATCCAAGTGACCGATCTGGACAACGATGAGGTTCTCTACACCGTCCGTGCCGCCTCCAACCGGTTTCGGCCACCCGTTTATTCGCAAAGTCGCTTCACCGTCAAAATTGGCAAAGAGAAACCCGATTCAATTACGTTGAACGAACAAACGCCCCTCCAGGAAGGCGTCACCTCGGAAATTCAGCTGGAATTGAAGTGAGTTAATCAGGATATTTTTTGAGTTAGCGCCAAGCCCCCGACAAACCTGCATCCCAATTTTTTGATGCAGAAACATGTCAACTCTGGCGGTAGCGGAACTCGATAGAATTCTGACTGAAGGGCTGCCGATCCCAATTACATTAAGTCGCGAGCCGAGAGAGAAATCTAATCCAGGCACGCGGCGCCGGCGACGAACCTCGCTGCCTCCCTAATTCAATCGTCCCTGAACTTTCTGTATGTATTGCTCGATGTGCTGATTACCGTTGCGCTCGTTGAATTCATCCGCGAAGCGACGATAGTACGTCAAAAACCAATCGGCCAGTTCCTGGGTGCTGAATCGGTCATTGTGCTGCTTGGGTAGTTCAATCGCCAGTTCCGGATGACCGAGAGTGGGCAACCGAATTCCAATCGTGTCCTGGCCGCGATTGGCCAGAAACTGCATCAGGAACCAGGAGTGCAACCCAAAGAACAATCGGCTGGCTTGATCCGACGCCGTCCAAGCCAGCTCCAGGTGTCGCTCCATCAGATTGACGGCCCGGTTTTCTTTGCCCACAAGCGCAAGAAAGCTGAGTTGAGAGCCAACGTTGGCAATAAATTTAGGATTCCGCGCAATTTTGGCAATCACCCGGCGCTGGTGGGCCATGGCTTCCTGTTCTCGCCCTTTCTTCAGCAACAAAAACATCGCGCGATTGACAAACCACGGGTCCACATCATCGGCCAATGTCGGGTCAGCCAACATCGGTTCCAGCAAGACCAATGCCTCGTCTTCCTGCTCATCCGCCATCAGCAAGTCGACTTCGAAAAAAACTTCCCAAACGTACGTTTCAGCCAATTCGTCTCGCCGGCACTGTTTTCCCTGGGCGTGCAATTCCCGGGCCCGATCCAGATGGCCCATGAACAACTCACCGTTGGCGGCCAACATGTAAACAGCTCGAGGACTGACACCGGCAACCTGATATCGGCGTAACACATCGTCCAACATCTCCTGGAACCGCTGATAGGAAATCGAAGTGAAACTGGGTGAATAAGCGATCGCATGTTTGCATTGCCAAAGCAGCGTCAGCAATTCGTAGCGATCCAGTTCGAGCGACCGATCATCAAGCTTCGACAGGCACCACGTCAACGCGACAAACAACGGGAGCGGTTTTCCCCCAGCAAAACAGGCACTGATCAAGCACGAACGAGCAAGGAATTGATCCTTCAGCTCAAGGTGAACATCCGCGATTCGAACGGCCTCTTCCATCATCGCGACCGGTACGACGCCCGGTGGAAGTCGTTCGAATTCGCTGATCAGCCGATGGAATTGTTCAAAATGCGACATTGGAATTTCTGTTCGATTCCCGCTCAAAGGTTCCGTTAAACTATCATGATGACAATCCAGTTCTGAGGCTACCCGTGGAATCAAGACAAACCCTGAACCCAAGGACAGACCTTGAATGTCGTCATGATGTTCACGCGCCTGATCGCAATCTCCACGCTGATTTTGTGTTGTTGCCACAACGTCGTCGGCCAGGAAACCCAAGCGGAACAGCGATTCAGACAATGGGACAAAAACGGGGACGGCAAACTGATCGGCGGTCCGGTGCAGGAAAATCAGGAACAAACCCGGTCGCCTACGTCACCAAGGACGATCCGCCGTTCCTGATCATGCACGGCGACGAGGACCCGTTGGTCCCGTGGCAACAGCGCAAGCTGTTGGACGAACTGCTGGTCAAGGCCGGCGTTTCATCCGAATTAATCATCATCGAGGGCGCCGGCCACGGCTTCCGCGATCCCAAGCACCAGCAAACGGCGATCGAGTTTTTTCAGAAACCGTTGAAATCGCGGAGGGATGTGAAGCAACCTCAATAGGAAATTGGCAGCGCCGTCATCTTCCGGAACGGCAGGTTCTTGACAACGGATTGCGATCACTTGCCACCATCACTTCGCCTCGGACTGATTTCGACGAGATGAAACACTGGCTGGATCAGCTGGAATGTAATTCAGAGTGTAATAACCGACAGGATGCCAAAGCGGATTTCCTTCAGCAGACCGAATGCCGTCGAGGTGCAATTCGTGGACATGGCCTTCATACAGCTGATCGACGTGCAAACGTACGGACATTCGGTCCTCGGCGACTTCGGCTTTGGTGATTTTACATTCGACGTGGTCGACTTCCGGACTGCCATAGCTTTCCTGGTAGATGTAGGTGTACGTCGGCAGCGCGTAGGAAGTGACATCGCTCGCTGTTTTGGTATCCACCGGGTGGGTAAATGTCAGTTCGAAACCATCGTGGCGGGCTTTCATGTGCAGCACTTCAAACGGGACCTTACCCGTCCATTCCAACCTCTGCACCGCGAAGTCCTGATTACCGCGTGAGCCCCAACCTCGATTGGTTCCACCCACGAACATCATTCCGTTTTCGGCCTGCTCGATGGCAAGGTTCCCGGAAGCAAAGCCGTCAGCAAATGGAAAACACACGCCCTGGTAATGACCCTTGACCTTTTCGAGATCGACTCGCATCACGGTGCTGTGGGATTGATCGCAGACGAACATCTGATTTTCAAACGGCCCGAATTTTCCGTCGGAGCGGTCGCAGGCAATTCCGGCTGCCGATTTTCCCATCTTGTCGTAGGGAAACATGACCGCGGTGGGCTCGAGCTCGGGAATTTTCCTGGCTTCGACCATGATCCGCGAACCGCTGACCGGATCCTTCGGACGCGGTCCCATCACGTCGGTTTCCTCGTACCACTTGTTGCCGATCGGGTGGCCTTGAAACGAGCCCTTGCGAAGCCACTTCAAACCGCACGTTCCGTTCCAGGGCCCCTGGTTGTCGGTGTAGAAAACTTCGCCGTCCACGTTGATGCCCATTCCACCCGGCGATCGAATTCCGCTACAGGTTGGAATGACATCACCCTCGGGAGAAATCCGCAGGCACCAACCCCGATACTTGTTGGCACTGGAAAAGGAACCGGTCAAGCACAGCGTGACCCAGATGTTTCCTTCGGCGTCAAATTTGGAACCGAAAGCGTACTCATGATAGTCGCCGTTGATTCCCCAGCCATCGGACACCGTTTCACACACATCCGCCAATCCATCATGGTCCTCGTCGGTCAGCCGAGTGACCTCGCCCCGCTGGGTCGCGTAAAGCGAGCCGTCACGGTATGCCAGTCCCAGGACCTCATGCAATCCACCCATGAACAACTTCGAAGTAATCTGAGTGGCATCGGGTTGCAGCGGATTTTCAAACAGGTAGATATCACCCCGTCGAGACGAAGCGGCCAAACGACCGTCCGGCAGAAACTCGAACGCACCAACCTCCAGGACGACACCGTCGGGAGTGGGGATGTCGGTAATGCGGTAGTATTCGGATTGTGTTGAATCCTGAGCCTGGGCGGTGGCACAGACGATTGCCAATAGCAGCGCTGGAATGCCGTTTCTGGTTTTCATAGTTTCGAGCCTATCCGATCGGAAGTGATGGGTTGGATTGGTCAGTGGTATGGATTGTGGTTGGGATTGTGATTGGAATGGTGTTGTGGTGGCGATCGTGATTGTGATCGTGGCCATTCGCTCCGCGAATGTGCGCAATTTCGCGGAGCGAAATGCCACATAACATGCCACATAACATGCCACATAACATGCCACATAACATGCCACGGTCATTTTTACCAATCGTATTGGATTTGAAATTCGACAGCCCCATCCTCGATCTCAATCGGCACGACCAACTCCTGTTGTCCTTCGATCTGCCGCACCTGGGGTTTAACGGGCCCGGAGAATTTCACTTTCAAGCGATCGTCGATCGTAAACGTACTACCGGGACCTGAGTCAATCTTGTTGGCACGCGCCAACCGATACCAGATCGAGCCTGCGCTGTCGGACGAGACCGTCAAATTGCGCCAAGCAGCGGACGGTCTTCGAAGACCCGGGGCACGGGATGGTCGGTGATCTCAAATTCGCCAACCCGGTATCGAAATTGGGGTCGGCGATCGGGGTCAAATCGGTATCCCAGGAACTGTTGGTCGATTGAGGTGGCGTTGGCGTCAGGCCAGTTCGAGCTGGCATTGTCGAGCATTGCAAACTCGGGTCCGTCGGCAAAAACAAGTACGTTCTCTCCCAATGGCGGTTCGAAACCCTGTCCTCGACCGGTCCAGTGCCGAGCCGCATTGATAAAGTTTTCCTGCCAAAGCAAAGCCATCCGTAATTGTTCGGCGTCGAAAGCCAGATTGACGTATTCTGGATAGCCAACGGCAATCGCACGAGGTCCGGCACCCTCAATAAAATTACGGTAGATCAACGGGATCTCACCGACGATCAACTCCTGTTTTGATTTTACCAGACCCTTCGGTTTGCGCGTTCGAGCCACCCTCCAGGTAAGCCCACAGCGCGTTGATCTGTTGATCCACTTCGCCATCGAGAATTTCTTTGTAAAACGTTTGACCACCGGGCCACGATTCCGGCATCCGCGTGCCTCGTCGAAATCGCGATGGTTTGAGCATGTAGGCGTGAAACCAATTTTTGTCCAAGCGTTGTGTCATCGTCGTCAAATCCATCGCTTGGATACCGGTGGCCGGATAGTTGTCAAAGGTGTGACACTTGATGCACGCGACGCTTCGGCCCCGGCGAAGAACCGGCCGTGCATTTTGAGCACGCGTTCCGGTTCGGTTCGGTTCACCTCAGCGACCGTCGGGAGGCGATCCAATTCGATCAACTGGTCCGCGAGATTTGCCAGATTCTGTTTCCCGAATTTCGGCATCCGCGTCAACATATAGGGACGGACTTTGTCGCCATTGTCGAGCACCTGACGAAGCCACTGTGGTTTAAATTTGGCCCCGATGGATTTGAGATACGGCGGATGCTGGCCTTCATCGCCCATTTCGGCTTGCGTTCCGGTAAACCACTTTTTGCGACCAAAGACTTCGAGTTCTTCACCCGTTTTATCAATCACGCCTCCGCGGATGGTTCCGTCATCAGTTTCGCGGCTGTGACAGGCATAACAGTTGAAGGTCAACAGTTTTTCGTGAACCGATTGGGCCAAATCTGTCGCGACCGGTTCCGCAGCGTTGATTGCGGCCAGCGCTGTGCGAATGGCCGCTTGCTGTTGCGTGGAAAACCGGAACTGGGGCGCCGAGTTTTCGCCGGACGCGGAGTTGAGACAACCCGCGTCGCGATCAAGTTTGTTCAGGCTGGGTGGCTCGCCTGCCGTCGAGACAAGTCGTTGTCCGGCGACCTTCAGTTCATGGCAATTCGCGCATCCAACGGACTGGAAATACTGTTTACCCAAAGCGGCTTTTTGAAGATCCAGTTTAAATTCCTTGACTCCCGGTATTTTCGGAACCTCCCGGGTGTTGCGCAACACCGACGACAACTCCGCCCCCAGCAGTCCGCCGCCGGTGACTTCCAATTTCAACGCTTCGCCGCCGTCTTTTTCAAAGAACTGGACCGTCACTTCGTGGATCCCCGCAGGCAGATTGATTTTCGCTGCTTTGGAAACCATCCCGTGCACGTTGTCGTTATCGATCAACTGCTTCCCGTTGACGAGCAGCCTGGAACCGTCATCGGACGTCAATTTGAAGCTGTAATTGTCCTCCTGATAGGTTTCCCAAAAGCCTGAAAACACAATCCCGAAGCGATCTGATCTGCCTAGATTGACATCGAACTCGGAGGTAATTCCGGAGCGGCTGGCCTTCAGTTGTTCGAAATTTGGCAGTTTGTCCCAAGTCCCCTCGTAATAGGCAAAGTTGATTTTCCCCTCGATCACCACGTCTCGCAGCAGGTAGGCGGCAATCGACTGGGCTTCCGGCCCGGTGAAATTGAATTGAGGCATCCGGCCCGACGGTCGAACATGCATTGGATTCTGGAGAAATTCCGTCAACGACGGTAGCGTGTACTTCCTCGATAGATCTCCAAGCGGAATCGACGTTGCAATCGAAACCTCTTCGTTCTGGGGATTGTGGCAAGCAACGCAGCCGATTTGGTGGAAGAGTGTTTCACCTTGGGAGACGAATTTGGAGCTGGAGTTCTGTTTGTTAATGGTCCCGGTGGACGCCAGGAAATGAGCTAATGCTTCTGCAATCGTCTGTTTTTCTGCAATGCTTTTTCCTGCCAGCACGTCCGGCATGGTCGTACCGGGTTTGGCCCGGTGCGGATCGAGCAAATACGATTCCAGGTATTCCGGGACGATCCGGCGACCGACATCGGTCAGAATTGGCGCCTGTTTGGGTGCCACTCCCCAGTCCGTTTGACCCGCGTGACAGGCAACGCAATTCAATTCGTTGATCAACAGTTGGCCCCGTTCGGAATCCGTAATTTCCGGAACTGCGGCAAACCGTTGAAAACCGGGAACGACGGGATGCGAATCTTGATTATCCGCGATGGTCGATGAACCGTTGAGCAGCAAAAACAAGACAACAGTGAGAACAGAGAATTTCATGGGAAGTGGTCTCGGGGTCGAACGGCTGAATGACGCGTTGGGGCCTGCAAATAAACGGCGAAAAAGGGATTAAGCGTTTTCGCCCACACCCTAATTCTTGTTGTTGGTTTTCCTGTTCGGCCGATCGGTCGACGGATGCAGGGGTGATCCTCCAAAGTACTCTCGCTGGTCAAATGTTTCGGCCCCGGTCCCGAGAATTCGTGGATCGCTGGTCGACGTCAATTCTGCGTTCAATTGCTGCAGGAGTTGTTGTTGCACCTCGGCGTATTCTGCTTCTCCGGCCACGTTGTTCATCTGACTGGGATCATTGCCCAGGTCGTAAAGTTCAAACTCCGGTCGCTTCGCGAAGGACAGTTCAAACTTGCGACGGTGATCGGCGTCCTTGTCTTTGTTCTCGACCATGTAGGTCTTGGTTGGCCCGTTGTCGCAGTCGCCATACCAGGAGCCTTTGAGAAATGCGTTCTGATAATTGGGCGTTCCCGCTGGCCAGCGATCGGGTTCGAAATTGTGGATCAGCAAATACTGATCGGTCCGAATGGCACGCATCGGCGTCCCGCCAGAATCGGGAGCTTCCTGACAGGGGACATGCCGTTCTTTGCCAGTCAGGACGTGATCACGTTCTGGCTCAACACGGCCGGACCGCTCCGATTTGAAAATGTTCAACCAGCTCTTGCCGGTCATGACCTCGGGGATCGGAACACCGGCCACCTCGAGGAACGTGGGTGCCAAATCGGTCGTGCTGACGAAATCGGTAACCACTCGGCCCGGTGGGATTACTTTGGGCCAGCGAACCGCCATCGGGACCCGGGCACCACTATCGTACAAGTTCGATTTACAGCGGGGGAACGGCATGCCATGATCGCCGGTCATGACCACGATGGTGTTGTCGAGCACGCCGAGTTTTTCCAGTTTGGCCAAGAGCGATTTTAACATCGTTGTCGAACCGTTGGACTTCGAAGTAGTAGTCGGCAACGTCGGAGCGGATTTCTTCGGAGTCCGGGTAATGGTCGAACAGTTTGATTTGGCTGATGTCCATTCCGCTTTTTTTACCCGATCCCAGTTCGTAACCTCGATGCGGATCGCTGGCGCCGAGCCAGAAACAGAAAGGCTTATCCCTCGGCCAGTCCTCAAGGAATTGATCGAAATTCGGATAATTTTTGCCCGCCGGGTGACCCTGTTTCGTCGCCAGCCAATTGTCAACTTTGCCCGGCCCCCAGCTTTTTCGCCAGTGACCGGTGAAGTATCCGGCGTCTTGCAGCAAATGCGGGTAGACGGGGTGTTTGGTATCCAGGATCGAGTGCAGATTGCCACCCCAACCCAACCGCCAATGATATTGTCCTGTCAAGATCGCATTCCGCGAAGGCGTACACGACGGAGAGGAAATAAACGCGTGTTCGAACAGGATCCCCTCGGGCGATGCGGTCGAACGCCGGTGTCTTGACAACGGGATCGCCGTAAACGCCCGCGTGTGGCCAGCCCCAATCGTCGGCAATGCAAAACAGAATATTCGGTCGTTCCGGTTCTTCCGCGACCAGGCAAGTCGACGTGGTTAGAACCGACAATAGCAACAGTGCTGCACACAAGTACTTGGTTAGGGTGAACTTCGTCATGACAATGAAGACCTCGATTGATAACTGGCCGGATTCAGATAGCGGTCAACTCACTTACGCTTGGGTCCAATCATCTTACACAAAAACGACACGCCGCTGACGTCAAATGGGATCGTAAACAGGGGCCAAGCTTGATCCGATCGTTGGCTGGTGTAAACTTGACGACACTGCCAATGTGTTGAACTCCAAGGGTGCCCCATGAAAATTGTGCTATTGATTCTGATCTCAACCGTCCTGTTAGGGTCGGTGATTGCCGATCAGCCTACACTTTCGAACCATCGCTACGAGGTCGCGGCGCAACCCAACATCCTGTTCATCTTCACCGACGATCACGCCTACCAGTCGATCAGCTGCTACGGCTCGAGAATCAACCAGACGCCCAACATCGACCGGATTGCCCGCGAGGGCATGCGGTTTGACCGCTGCTATGTGACCAACACGATTTGCGGTCCGATGCGAGCAGTGATTCAGACGGGAAAGTATTCGCACCTCAACGGTTTTTGCTGCAACGGAAACAAGTTCGACGGGACACAGCAGACGTTTCCCAAGTTGCTGCAGAAGGCCGGTTATCAGACGGCGGTCGTCGGCAAATGGCACCTGGGAACCCACATGGCGCCGCAGGGCTTCGACTATTCGGAAGTCCTGATCGGCCAGGGGCCTTACTACAATCCGCCGATGCTCAAAAACGGCGAGAAAACAAATCATGTGGCTACACGACCGACATCATCACCGACCTGGCGCTGGACTGGCTGACCAAGGAACGCGATCCCGAACAAGCCGTTCATGCTGATGTACCAGCACAAGGCGCCGCACCGCAACTGGCAACCGGGCCCGAAGTACCTGACGATGTACGACGACGTGACGATTCCCGAGCCGGACACGCTGTTCGACGACTACGCAGGCCGCGGCACGCCGGCCAAGACGCAGGACATGACGATCGAGAAAACGATGAACGCCAATGACCTGAAACTGGTGCCACCCCGAAACCTGACGCCCGAACAGCTGGACGCCTGGAACGCGGCCTACGAGCCGAAGAACAAGGCATTCCAGGAAGCCAATCTCTCAGGGCAAGGATCTGGTCCGCTGGAAATACCAGCGCTACATCAAGGACTACCTGCGCTGCATCGCGCGGTCGACGACAACATCGGACGGGTGCTGGATTATCTCGACGCCACCGGCCTGGCCGACAACACGATCGTGATCTACTGCTCCGACCAGGGGTTTTACCTGGGCGAACACGGCTGGTTCGACAAACGCTGGATGTACGAGGAATCGTTGCGGACACCGTTGATCGTCCGCTGGCCCGGGCACCGTCAAACCGGGCAGCGTCAATCGCCAGGACATCGTCTCGACGCTGGATTTTGCCGAGACGTTTTGCGAAATCGCCGGCGTCGATGTGCCCGACGACATGCAGGGCCGCAGCCTGGTGCCGATTCTCAAAGGCCAGACACCGGACGACTGGCGGAAGGTTTTCTACTACCACTACTACGAGTACCCGGGCGCCCACTCGGTCCGGCGGCACTACGGCGTGACCGATGGTCGATACAAGCTGATTCGATTCTACGAACCCGATGTGGATGAGTGGGAAATGTTTGACCTGGCTTCCGATCCGAACGAAATGAACAGCATCTATGGAACCGAGGCAGCATCGCCCGAGCAGACTCGATTACTCGCTGAGTTGGAACGATTGCGAAACGAGCTGGACGTGCCTGAGGAAGACCCGCCAGCATCGATTCGAGGTCAAAACCGACGCGTGCCGGCGAAACCCAAGAAGTAAGTCACGATGCGAATCCAAGCGTGAAAACGCGATTGCTGCGGAATTCGATTTTTTTTGACGTTCCGCGGCAACCTAGTTGGCATCCGGAATTTCCGGTTTCATCCCCAGGTGTTTGGCCAGGAACGCCCATTGGTCGGCGGCTTCTTCGATGATCTTGGCCGTCGGCTTGCCCGCTCCGTGACCGGCTTTGGTTTCGATTCGGATCAAAACGGGATTGGATCCGGCTTGCGCTTCCTGTAGTCGCGCCGCGAATTTGAAGCTGTGACCGGGAACACTCGGTCGTCGGTGTCCGCCGTCGTGATCATGGTCGGCGGGTACTCGAGTTCCGTCGACCAGATTGTGATAGGGCGAGTAGGCCAGCAACGCCTGAAATTCTTCTGCGCTGTTTTCCGCAGCTGCCGTAGTCGTCCACCCAGAAACGACCCGCGGTGAATTGATGGAATCGAAGCATATCCATCACGCCGACCGCGGGCAGGCAGGCACCGAACAGATCCGGGCGCTGCGTCATGCAGGCTCCCACCAGCAGGCCGCCGTTGCTGCCTCCCTGGATTCCCAGATTCTCCGGCGAAGTGTATTTGTTTTCGATCAACCATTCGGCCGCTGCGATAAAGTCATCAAACACGTTTTGTTTGTTCGTTTTCGTGCCGGCCTTGTGCCAGTCTTTCCCGTACTCGCCGCCGCCGCGCAGATTGGCCATGGCGAAGACGCCTCCCATTTCCATCCATTGCAGTCGCGAAATCGAAAAACTGGGGGTCAGCGAAATGTTGAATCCGCCGTAGCCGTAGAGCAGCGTCGGATTTTTGCCGTTCAGTTGCAGTCCCTTTTTGTGGGCAATGAACATCGGAACTCGCGTGCCGTCCTTGCTGTTCATAGAAGACCTGTTTGACCTCGTAATCGTCCGGATTGAAATCCACGTTGGCTTCGCGAATCAACTTGCTTTCGCCCGTCTTCAAGTCGTATCGAAAAATACTGGGCGGTCGATTGAAGCTGGAAAAACTGTAAAACGTTTCGGTCTGATCGCGGCGACCGCCGAAACCGCTGGCCGATCCAATCCCGGGAAATTCGACCTCCCGAATAAACTTTCCCGCCAGATCAAAAATTTTGACTTGGGTTTTGGCATCCTTGAGGTAATCGACGATCAGGAAATTACCGACCAAACCAGCGCTTTCCATGGCTTCGTCGGCCTCCGGCACGATGACCTTCCAGTTCTCTTTGGCCGGATTGTCGACGTCAATCACCAGAATACACTTCTTGGGAGCGTTGTTGTCAGATTTGAAATAAAACCTGCTGCCCTCATTGCCCAGGAAGGTGTATTCGTGATCAAAGTTGTCGATCAGCACCTTGCAGTTTTGCATCCGGCTCCGCCAGCGACTTGTACATCACGCGATAACGATCGTCGGTCCCTTGCCAGACCGTGATCACCAGGTACTGGCCATCTTCGGTGACTTCGGGTGAAAAACCCCATTGGGATGATCGGGATCCTGGTAGATCAGTTTGTCTTGCGATTGATCGTCACCGATTCGGTGATAGTAGACTTTCTGATCCAGGTTCAGGCCCTGAAATTTCTCATCCTCTTTCGGTTCGTCGTACCGACTGTAAAAGAAGCCTTTGCCGTCTTTGGTCCAGGATACGCTGCCGAATTTGATCCACTTGATTTCGTCGTCCAGTTTTTTTCCGGTCCGACATCCATCACATGCCACGTCCGCCAATCCGAACCGGCATCCTGCACTCCGTAAGCCAGTCTGTTTTCCGGATCATCAAACGCCAATCCGCCCAACGCGACGGTTCCGTCGGATCGACCACTGGTTCGGGTCGATCAGGACCGTTGGTTCGGCATCGAGCGTCGTAACTGGTACAACACGCTCTGGTTTTGCAGACCATCGTTTTTGAGGTAATAGTATTGATCACCCGCTTTGAATGGCGTGCCGTACTTTTCGTAGTCCCAGAGTTTCGTCAGTCGCTGCTTCGATCTGTTCGCGAAAGGGCAGTTCTTCGAGATGCTCAAACGTCACTTTGTTTTGAGCTTCGACCCAGTTGCGCACATCTTCGGAATCCCGGACGTCGTCCTCGAGCCAACGAAACGGGTCGGGTACGTTCGTTCCAAAGTAGGTGTCGATTTGCTCAACTCGCTTGGTTTCCGGGTAATCCATTTTCTCTTGTGCCATCTGGGTGGAATTCTGGGCCGTCACTGCCAACAGAGCTGCGATGAAAACCTTGGAAAATCGGGACATGCGTATTTCTTTCAATGAATCTCGATATGAACAACAACAAAACCTGAAGCCGGCCAATCGCCGTTTCGGTAGTCATCAGCGGAAAGGCCGAAGCACAGGAATCACAGGGATTCCCGAGAATCGAAAGGCTTTCGAACGCTGTTGACTGGCCCAGAAATCGTCGCGGTGGCAACGGTCAACCCTGATGGTCGCGAGGACGGGTGATCAAATCCTTCCTCATTCTAACACTGCCAGACGCCGAGGAAATCGTCCCCCGAGAAGGGTCGTGCACCGGACAATCGAAGTCGAAAAACAGGCGTGGCTCATGCCGAGGGGATCAGTTGGGGAAACTTATTAAAAATTTTTAAGTTGTTTTATGGTAACGACTTGCGCGATTTAAGTGGTTGAAAAACGTCCATTTGTGGAAGACTATTCCGTTAGGTCTTTATAGACGGAAGCCTTCCTCAAGGACGAATTCCAAACAACCAACGGGGTGGAGACCATGATCAAGAAAAATCTACAGGCATTCGATCGTCGATTTCTTGATCCAGCCTTGGTATCGAACGAACAAGATACGCTGCTGGAAAATTGCGATGTTCGTAGAGTGCTACAACGGTTGTTTGACGCCAACAATTCAGCGGTGGCCTTCGGGCGGGATCCCTGGGATTTCGCAGTCGAACTCCCGCAATTATCAGAGTTTGGCGTCGGCACTCACACCTTGCGAACGATGATTTGTCGCCAGTGGATCACGCACATGCGTGAAGTCCCCAATTCTGATCTCTACCGAGCATTTGAACCAGAATCGGACTTGGTCCTATCAAGCCGTTCTTGCTTTGTATTGACGCGAAAAGGATTTGAAATCGCAACTGAACTTAGTGAGTCGAGAGCCCGTTACATGACCGATCCTGAATTCTCTTCCAACTCCGGCGATCAACCGTCAATTCAACACTTGCGGCGCCAGTCATTCGAGCCCAAACAGTCGCGGAATCATCCCCAAACCATGCCTTGCTGGGATCAAGAACGCCGAGAGTTGAGAATTGGCGAGATTGTTGTGAAGCGTTTCAAATGGCCAGCTAAGAACCAGGAACAAGTCCTCGATGCATTCCAGGAAGAAGGATGGCCGACACACATTGACGATCCTCTGGTTCCCGACCCACAGATTTGCCCCAAAAGACGTCTTCACGACACACTCAAGTGCCTAAATCGCAAGCAGATTGTGGACGCCATCAAGTTTCGCGGCGACGGTACGGGCCAAGGAGTTCTGCTGGAAATCAACTGGGACGAAATTCGAAAACCTTAACCAATTCACAACTCGATCACTCCGCAAGTTCGTTCCGAATCTATTCAGGTAGCTTGCTCATTTTAAAACGACCCGCCAAACGTCTCTCCCTCCCAACGTCTCCTTCCTCCAAGGGCGATATCAATGTCGCCCTTTTTCTTTGCTGTCACCCAGACGACACCAGCCAAATCTAACAATGGGGGATCTGGAAAATACAGGCAAACAACACTGACTTTGCGGCCGACAGGCGAATCTTTCGATTGTGACGGTCGTAACGACGATGACATCAATACGTAAACTTACCTGATGTGTTGTCGGAGTCACAAATGCGCTGCATTCCAACGTTTTTCTCGGTCACCCCAATCGCCGCGACGATTGTGTTTTTTGCCGGTTCGGTGCTGGTTGCGCAAGACCATTTAATTGGCGATGGCCATACTGCCGGGCAGGTGATTCAGTTGCAGTCTTTCAACTCACCTGCGAATCCTGCCACAACACCAGCCGACGAAACCTCTCGATCAGTTCAGCCGGTTGTGACACCGCAAAATCAAGGCGGACCCAAAGTTCTGTTCGAGGAAATCAAGCCTGGATCTGTACCCAGCGTCCTGTCGACACCAGCGATCGCGCAATCCAGACGGGTTCAGGAAACGACTCTCCAGCCTTCAAATCCTTTCGTTGCAAAACGATCCACACTCGAACCCATGCCCAATCCCAAACCGAGCGTCGCGGTGGATTCGGTGAATTCAAACTCGGCACCCAAATGGAATTATACACCGTCGGCGGTCAATGCCCCGGAAGTAGGTACTGACAACGTATTATCAATGAAGGGCACGGCCCCGGTCATTGAAACTCAGATTGACTCACCTCGCTTTATCAACCTGAATCAGACCGCTTCGATGCGAATCAAATTGCAAAATGTCGGTCAAGTAGCAGCCCGAAACGTCAAGCTGACCGCGACGCTTCCGACCCATGCAAAATTTGCCCGTGCCCTGCCCTCCCCTAACCGCTCGGAAGGACAGACTCACGAGTTTATCCTCGCCAATCTGGGAATCGGACAAGCTCGTGAAATCGTGATCGAACTGACTCCAACGCAAAAACTGTCGCTGGACATTGCGACCAACGTCGTGATTGAAAACAACCAAACCACCGCGATGGTCGTTCGTGAGCCGCAACTTCGGTTGCGAATTGAAGGCCCCAGCCAGGCCAACATTGGCCAGCAAGTCACCCATCAGTTGGTGGTAGAAAACACGGGTGACGGAATCGCCACCGACATCCGCCTGAAGACCACCTTCCCTGATTCGATTCGACCAACGAAATCCAACGGCGAGATCACGATTCCCGATTTGCAGCCAGGCCGTTCGATGGTCATTGATCTGGAGTCATTTGCCAAAGCACCCGGCAAAACCGAATTGACTGCCGTCGCCTCGTCGATCGGCGTGGAGACGCAAACCGCCAAAGCAAGTGTAACGATTTATCAACCCGAGCTGGAAGTGTCTGCGGTCGGACCGAAAATGAACTTTGTCAATCGCGAAGGCATCTACACCGTCAAGCTTGAAAACACCGGTGAAGTTGATGTCTCCAATGTCAATATCCTGTTGCAGGTGCCGGCCGGGATGGAAGTTACCACGATCAGTCGAGAAGCCACGGTCGACGCGGAAAGCGGCATGCTGGTCTGGACCTTTGACAAAATTGCCGCCAAGTCGGAGGAACAAATCCAGTTGAAGACATTGGCTTTGGCCGCAGGACAACAGGTTTGCAATATTGCGGTCCGCAGCAACGAAACGCGTGACAAACAGCTTCAGCTGGCAACTGCGGTGGCCACACGGGCCGAACTGAGCGTCAGTATTAAGAATCAATCGGGACCGGTTCAGGTCGGCGGCAAGGCTCAGTTCGTCGTCGTCGTGGAAAACAAGGGCAGCAGTCGCGCCAGCGACATTGCATTGAACATTGAACTGCCTCCTTCGCTCAAACCCGTACCGCAGGAAGGCATCAATGTACTTGATGCGGGCAACTCGGTGGTCTTTCGTGACGGCCAAATTGAACCGGGTCAAAAACGGGAGTTTGTGTTCTCAGCCGTCGGCGTTGCCCAGGGTGAACACGTTGTTCGCAGCACGCTGACTACGACCGGGACCAGCCGAAGCATTATCGCTGAGGGGAGTGTCTTCGTGTACGAAACCAGCGAATCTCGTGTCAGCGAAGCGTTAACGCCCAACGTGCCTCGGTAGTCCGCCGGGCATCAGGCGGCGGTACCGGTAACCGCCGTCATCGGTAACGACATCAACCTGCAAAACCCCGTTGGCCAGATCCAACGGGGTTTTTGCTATTTGCATGTTGCTTTCGGAACCGGAGCAAATACCTTCCGGCAGGCAACCGGCAAAACGTGTTGACCCAAACCGGCAAATGATCTATTCAACGTGTCGCTTGTTGGCAACCGAGTGAGAATGGAGGAACTGTGATGGAACCCAAGCCCGCGATTTCAGCCGCTGAATGGCGGGTGATGCATGAAATCTGGCATTCTGAGCCCGTCACCTCGGGAGAGCTTTCGAATCGACTGAGTGAAAAAACGGATTGGTCGACTGGAACGATCAAGACGCTATTGCACCGACTGGTCCAAAAAGGCGTGCTCGATTTCCGTCGCAAAGGCAATCGTTATTTGTATCGTTCCAACTTTACCGAAGCCGAATGCATCGATCACGCAAGCGACCAGTTGCTACACACGGTATTTCAGGGTCGCCCGATTCCGATGCTGACTTACCTGGTTCAGTCGGCCCGGTTGAGTGGAAGCGAGGTCGAGATCCTACGCGGACTGCTGAAAGAAATTCAAGCCGAACTGCCGGGGATCACGGACCGAAATTCGGTTGCCGTCGATCGGGAGCCCCAGCCGGAAATTGCGGGATAACACGTTCTCGCCAATTTTGAATAACGGGTGATGGTTGCGTCAGCTTGCGATCCAATCCGTGATTGCTTGACATTTTGTTTCAGCCGAACGCGTTACATTAAACGCGGCGCACCTGGATAAACCGCCACCCCGAGAAAAAGTACTCTTGGCCGAAGGGTTTGCACCACCGGATCTCCGCCACAATTCGAATCGGATCGGCATTGATTCGGTAGATATCCAAATCAGCCACCTGCTCGCATTCCATTGGCTCTTTTCCAATCAGGCAAACCCCTTGAGGAGAGATGTTCCGCGAAAATGTTTGGTAGGTCGTTCCATCTTTAAAGCAAGCTGTCACCGGAACGACCAGCGTCTCGCGATGAACCGAACGCATTTCCGCCGCTACAAATCGACTGTCCTCTCGAATCATGTCGTGGATGATGCGTTCAACCACCGGGTCGGCTTTACCAGCCTGCTGGTTTCTTAACATGTGACTGACCTCGTAGATATTGGGCGAAGTCGCTGGACTTCTTCATCTACAAACGTATGTCCTGGTACCAGCAAGCAAGGCAAAATCTGTCGGTTTTCCGTCAATTTTCCTCGTTACGCAAGGATTCGCCCCACACGACTTGCCGGGAAAACGGATCCTGACGATCAACCGGATCGCATCGCCGGTTACCATTGGCGCTACTCAAACCGCTGTGTGATTTGGCCAGTCGATTTATTTCTCAGGATCACTTTCGTTTTACCATCGGGCATCCGTTCCTGCTTGACCAGAAAATGCAGGTCGTCGAATTCGCGACGTACAGAGATGCTCTCGACGTTCTCCCGTCCGCGCCAGACATCCAATGCAATCGGTTCCCATTTCTTGGACGTGATCGAAACATAAGCCGCATCCATGATTGCGTTGACCACGTAGCCGTCGTAGAACGTCTCGGATGGTTGGCGCTGTTCTTCCAGAGCATTGAGAACATCGGTGAACATGTCGACGTAACCCAGTGCCGCCGGTTCGTCACCCACGGGAAACAACCAGCCCTGAGATGCCTCGGATTTTTCCGCAACGTAACTGGCTTGGCCCGGAGCGGAAAACATTTCCATTCCAGTCCGCAGCCAATGGTTCAGCCAGATCGTGCCTTCCGATCCAGCCACCTCGTCCCGCAGATCCATCCCGCCCCGAAATGCCCAACTGACCTCGAATTGGCCGATCGCGCCGTTTTCATAGCGAACCATGCCAATCGCATGGTCCTCCGTTTCGATCGGGTGAACTTGCGTATCGGCCCAACAGACAACTTCGACGGGTCGAATGTCTTTGCCGATGAAGTTGCGGCCGATCTCGATACAGTGACATCCCATATCGATAATCGCGCCACCGCCGGACAGCTCCTTGTCCCAGAACCAGTCACTGTGAGGGCCGGGATGCGTCTCGCGGGAGCGGACCCACAGCACATCGCCAATGGCGCCCGCCTTGACCGACTCCAATGCCTTCAGTGTTTTGGGTGTGTAAACCAGGTCTTCCAGGTAGCCGGCGAATACCCCGGCGGCTTCAACAGCTTGCAACATTCGCAATGCTTCTTCGGCGGTCCGACCCAGCGGTTTCGTGCACAGCACGGGCTTGCCGGCCGCTACTGCCGCCAACACCGCTGATTCGTGCAAGTGATTGGGCAGCGCCACGATCACGACATCGACTTCGGGATGTTCGATCGCCTGTTGCATCTCGGTCGTGGCATGGGGAATCTCCCATTGGCTGGCAAACCGTTCCGCCGATTCCCGGGTCCGGGAGTAAACCACGGTGACTTGATCCCGACCGCGATGGCCGTGAAGTGCCATCGTATAGAACATCCCAATCAACCCTGAGCCCAGTAATCCAATCCGCATCCGCACAACCTCACTTAAACTCGAGCCAACTCGTCATCACGCTTCCAGCCCGGCCGATTTCAAAACCTGGCCGACCCGCTCATCTTCCCAAACCTCCAACGGGCAGAAATTGGGGTGCCGGCCATTGGTCAGATACGGATCATTACTGCGCGTGTTGTAGCAGCAAATCAACGACCAGCGTGGATCGTCACTGGTATTCTGGTCGGAACGATGCAGCAGGTTGCCGTGAAAAAAAATTGCATCCCCTGGCTCCAGTTCGCAATAAACCAGCTCCATTCTCTGCAGTGCCGCCTCAACGCGTTCGAGATCCGCCCCGGTTTGATCTCCCGTTTGGCCATGTTCGATGCGGCCCATTTTGTGCGAACCCCGAATCACCTGAAGACAACCATTGGCCCGCGTCGCCCGATCTACCGCGATCAAACAGCTGGCCATATCCGGGAACAGGCAGCCGTTGTTGTACCAGTAACCGTAATCCTGATGCCACTCCCAGGCTCCACCAACCTTGGGTTCCTTCAGCATCATTTTATGATGGTAATGATAAACCTCATCCCGTAGCAAAACCTGCATGGGTGCGACGATGCGGCGACTGCGCACGATCGCGGCGTAGGGAGATTCGTCCAATTCGTTGCGAACCGCCAGTCGACTTTCGCCGCCGGAGGCATCCCGTTTTGCGTAGGCTTCCTGCAGCAAAACCCGATCCGATTTTGCCAGGCGAAGCAGCCCGGCCGCTTCGTTACGATCAAACAGCTGTCGAACGATCAAATAACCGTCGCGGTCAAACTGCTCTTGTAGCGTATCCGTGATTTGAAAATAGGGCATATTTCACTTCGACCTGGTTTAGATTGCGTTGATCAGGAATTATAACGATTCCGGTTCGGTAAAAAACGATCCGTTTTTTCGGTTTTGAATTGGCTCCCAACCCGGTAACGCATAACGGCGGGCTGGCAGACCTGAATCACTACCGATGCCACCAATCAGCGGATGGATGGAGTTTTTAATGGAAAACGGAAACGACTTGCGAACTTGACTCGATGAGCGAATTTCTCAAAAACGACCTGTTGCGAATCGGCTACTTTAACTGGTGGCTGGTCGGGATCTACGTGTTATTGCTCAGCATTTTCCTTTACGGAGTGTTGCGACCTCGCCGCAAAAGCGAATGGCGATCAGCGGGTGTCGCGCAGGCCTGGATTATCGCACTCTACGCGGAAATGTATGGCACACCACTGACGGCCTATTTTGTCATGGGCTGGTTGGGTCGCAGTCAGGCGGACGCCGAAAAGCACTTCAACGGACATATGTGGCCGGTGCTGTTGGGCGTCGACAACGCCTATCTCGAGACCGTTCAATTCTGGTTCACGGTCGTGGGGCAAGTCCTGATCGTGGTCGGCGCACTGTTGGCCATTGTCGGCTGGAGACAAATCCACCGCGCCGTCCGTGAGCAGCGGCTGGCCGACTCGGGCTTGTACCAGTACATCCGCCACCCCCAATACACGGGATTCTTCCTGTTCCTGCTGGGAAGCGTCATCAACTGGCCGACGATCGCGACCCTGATTACGTTGCCCGTCCTCTGGTGGGTTTACCTGCGATTGGCAAAATCCGAGGAGCAGGACGCGATCAACGAATTTGGCGATTTGTATCTTGAATACATGTCGCGAACCGGTCGATTCCTGCCACGTTGGGTTTAGTTGAAGCGGATTGCGAATTCGCGCGGCAGCGGATTTGAATGCGAATAAAAATGATCTCGTTAAAGTGACTCGACAGAACCTGATCGCCCGGTGTCTTCTTTAGGTGAACGCGGTTTCCATCCGAAATAGTCGTGAATGAACTGCTTGCGATCGCCTTCGTGATTGGCGTATTGCACCATCGCCAGCAACTTCCGCTGGTCCCGTTTCAGTTTTTGGTTGAACTGTTCCGGGTCTTTAAGCCGTTCCGGAAGGCCTCGTACAACCTTCAACTGTTTTTGTTCCAAAGATCCTTCGATCACACCCCAGCGATCCAGCATCGACAACGCCGTTTCCAGCCGCCGGTCATATTTCTGTTTGAAGTGCAACCGTTCCCTCAGCCATTCCATTCCAAACGCGTTAATCTGTTCCAACTCGTTCTCCAGGAAATCAAAGATTCGCTCGTAGAATTCAGCGTCCGGGTTGCTCCATTGCATAAACTCCATCTGCGTTGCCAGATCGCGCTCGTCATACATCAGCAGACACTGCGCCGGCAAACCGTCCCGCCCCGCCCTGCCAATTTCCTGGTAATAGGATTCCAGCGAGCCCGGCAGGTCGGCATGCAGAACGTAACGGATATCTTCTTTGTCGATTCCCATCCCGAACGCGTTGGTTGCCAGCACGAGATGGTCTGCTTCGTTCATAAACGAATCCTGCAGGTCGCGTCGTTGATTCTTCGGCAAATCACCGTGATAAATCAGATGGGGAAGATGATCGGCCCACAATCGGTCGCTGAACTCCATCAGTTTTCGGATCAAAGTAAAATAAACGATGCCGCTACCAGGTCGTTGTTTGCGCGTGTTCACGATCCATTCCAATTTTTCATCGTCATCCCAGACGCGGACCACGTCGAGGCTGAGATTTGGTCGGTCAATGCCCTCGTGGAAGCACCGGATCGACTTGGATGGAAGACCCAGCTGGCGGATGATGTCGGATTGCACATCCGGGGTCGCGGTCGCTGTTAAAGCGATGGTCGTTGGACTTCCCAGCGATTGCCGAATTTCACCGACTCGGGTGTAGTCCGGTCGAAAATCGTGGCCCCACTCGCTGATGCAATGAGCCTCGTCGACGGCCAGCAAAACGATCGTTCGGATTGACAGGACCTCGCAAAAATCAGCTTTCCGAAATCGCTCCGGCGCTACGTACAGCAGATCAAATTCACCCGCTGCAATTTGTTCGTATCGTTGATTCCGCTCGACTCGCGGCAACGATGAATTGACGAACGTTGCTGAAACTCCCTTGGCAACCAAATCGTCAACCTGATCCTTCATCAGCGCGATAAGGGGTGAAATGACAAGCGTCAACGGCGGCCGCTGTTCAAACTCGGGGTCGGCACCCCGACATTGAGACGCCAAGCGAATCGCGGGCACCTGGTAGCAAACGCTCTTACCCATTCCCGTTGGCATGATCACCAAGGCATGTCCGCCACCGAGAATCTGATCGATAATCTCGCCCTGACGACCGCGAAATTGATCGTGGCCAAACACTCGCGTCAAAATTTGATTGGGTGATTCGATCGCAGGCATAATACAATGACGGCTAGATTTGATACTGGATTCGATGACCATCGTATTGGTTTGAGCATTCCTGACAATGCTCGAAATCTAAATCAAAGTGTTGGATAAGCGATTGCAGGCAAGCGACAGATCAGCCCGAAAGACAACGCCGGTTTGGCAAAGTGAATATCCGAATGACTGCTGGTGGACGTCGAGGCACGAACAGCTGGCTACTTGGAAAAAGGATGGTTTGCTGACCTACGTCAATCGGTCGCGATGACGCAACCGCTTCGACCAATGGAAACGAATCTCGATCCTGTCGGAACATCGGGCGATTTCTTCAGTGTTCTGAACCCATTGATTCCCCGTCATTTGTGGGCTGGACAAATTACCCCTCCGCGGAAACCTGGCAGAATTCGAAACTTGATCTCGGTCCGCTTGTTCTCCTGTGTTCGCTGTTAACTTGCAGACAGGGATGGCGTCATCTAGTTTGGTGGACCCCGGTAATTTGTTTTTGGTACGTTGATTGGACTGGATTTTCGATGATTCTTCGCGTTTCTTGCTTTGCAACGATGTTGTTTCTGGTCGGCGCTGCCATCGCGGATCAGCCAGTTCGAACGGAAATTATTCAACCGATTCGAAGCGCCACGTTCAATCAGAATGGCACGTGTCGTGTTCGCAGGCAGGGCGGCAACCCACGCCTGGTGTCCGGCAACCTGGTATTCGATGGATCGCAGGATGGCAATCTTCAAGTCGATCCACAGATCGCCGTCGGTGGCGGATACGTACTTCATGGGACCAACAACGGATTGATCATTTATGACAAAGCAGGAGGTTTTGTTCAGGGGGTATCGCAGCGTTGTTTCAATGGCGGAATTGACCCGAAGCTATTTTATGACGCCCACAATCACGTTTTCGGGTTCGACCTCTGGAATCCTTGGGATAAAGAAAAACAGAAACCGGTCAACATCAGCGTCTCGGAAACCGGCGATCCAACGGGTGCCTGGAATACCTATCCCGTCCCGGCTCCGGGCGGGAGAGACGGTGGCGGCATCGGATACAGCAAGAAATGGATCGGCTACACATTCCCTGGTGGACCTGAACAGTCTTTCGTGCTGAAAACGTCGGAGGCCAAATCGGGTCGGCCTGTCACGGTTTACCATTTTGCTGGTAATCTAGGACATCCGGTTGCGACTCAGGACGAACTGGACGATCTCTATTTTGTGAAATTCACACCCAAACGAATTGAGCTCACGCGGGTGTTTGAAGCGATCGATGGTTCGGCAGCAACCGAATTGGTTTGCTCGAAGGAACATGGTTTAAAATACGTAAATTACCCGCCCAAATCTCCCCAAAAAGGGACGAACGAAACGACCGCATCAGGCGACCGCAATCCAAAAAACCTGGTGGTCCAAGGCGGTTATATTTGGTTTTCGCAAGCCGTTAATTGTGAAGGTCGGTCGGCAGTACAATGGCACCAAGTTGGAATGGACGGTTCTTTCGTGCAGACGGGTCTGCTCAGCGATCCGAATCGCAGCTACATACAAACGACGATCGCCGTCAACAAGAAGTTGGACGTATTGGTCGGTTTTCAGGAAACCGGCAAGGATATGTATATTAGTCCCAGGTTCGCCTTCCGCCGCGCCACGGATCCGCCGGGACAATTGGGCCCTGTCGTGGGCATCGGTGAAGGTCAAGGCCCAACCGGTGGCGGACCTTGGGGTGACTACAGTGGCAGTGTGATCGACGGCGACAATCAGACCGATTTATGGACCATTCAAAGCATCGCTGGCAGCGACGGTAAAGGCGACACGGTCATCGCGCGTTTGAAGCTGAACGAGAACCCGTAGACGAGGCGATTCGATCGAATGGATCCGCCTAACACGTATTTTGGACTCCCCAGACACGAGCAATCCAAGCAGCGCTGAGGCGCGGCGTCTCGACCGGAGCAGCGTAAAATCCTCCCACCTATAAAATCAGGCACCGGGGCCAGACAAGAAATCAGGCACCGGGGCCAGAGACAAGAAATCAGGCACCGGGGCCAGACAAGCGTTCAGAATCAAGCACCGGGGCCAGACAGCCGTAAATGGGAAACGACGACGGCAACTTCTAATTTGGGTAAAGTGGGTAAACCAATGAGACTTGTTATCTCGAACGGGGATTTCGAGATCGAGATTGGCATTCGACGCTCTACTCAATGGCGCTAACCTGCCGATAGCAGCGCGTCCACCACCAAAACGGACGCGGTTTGGCTGAGCCCAGAATTGAGTTGGCGCTCAAATCCAGATGACAAGTGGATCCTCGCTGACGCAAGCCCGAGATCTGAAGCCCGCCGGAACTTAGGCGATATGCGAGAGATCATGAGCGAACCGAGCGAGTCCAGTTGGCTCGATAGGATATTTTCTGACGCTGGCTGAGCCGATACTAAACCGAATGGCTGCAGCGAATGTTGGTTGCTGAGCACCGGGTGAATCTGGTTCCGGCAAACTGCTAAACCAGGCAAATTGGTTTCCGCCGAACTCCAACAAAGATTGCCATAGGCCTTTGGCGTTCAATCCCAGTCGATCCAGAATCGGAGCCAGTCCCGCGGGAATCGCCCCTCGTTTATCGTCCCGAATTTGGCGGCCGACCCAATCAAGCAATTCCAGATAGCGATTCAATGAAATCGACATCACGCCCTTTCGACTGGCTCGACGTCCGTTGGTCGCCGGGTCAGCTCCGATCGGATCGTTGGCTTCATCGATCTCAACGGGACAAAGCCAGCCACTATTGGGGTGATCCAGCCGTTCCCAATCGTGAATCGAATGGTCACTCGATGACAGGGTCAGGCTAAGTTTGCCGTCCTCGACCGTTCCCAGATAAACTCGCAAATCATCGATGCGATCCTTGGCACCGGTATGGTCCGATTCCTCCGGCGTCGCCGCCATTTTGGCTCGGACCGGATTGAGGTCGACGTAGATCATGCAAGTCAAAATTGAGGCTTCCGTTTCGATCAAGTCGTGGCCGAAACGACCGTCCCAAAAGTGACCGGTAATATCATCCTCCCGGTTGGCTCGCCAGGCAATCTGCTGCGAAAAATAACGCATCCACCAGCTGACATCGGAAAGTCGCCGGCGGATCTCAGCCAGCCTGCTTGGATCACGAAGCAGCGCCTTAAGGTCACTCGCCGATGGTTCGCTGATCTTATTACCATGTCGATCTCGGTCGGGTGTTAGACTGAGCCACCGCCGGGCGACCTCTTGATCATCCAATTCTTCCACCAGGTCGGGCCGGCTGCGGAGAATCTGATGGGTATGATTTCCCATGATCGAGAATGTGATGCAGTCGATCGCAAACACCGAAGCCAGATGTTTCAGCCGATCGTGAGCCCATTGACGACGGTGCTCGTAGTCTCTCCCGGTGGCTTTGTCGAAGCCACACAAAAAAGACTGTCGAACGCAGCGGTTCCAGACATGGACAATCTGAATTTGAGACGGATCAATAGAAACTTGGCGAGCCGGTCGAGCCATGCTGAATCCCTCCTCAAGGCTCCGACTCCCATCTTGGAATCACAAACCCGAAAAACAAGAGCACCAATCTTTGGCGCTGAAAAGAGAGTTGTACTGACGTCGCAGAGGCTGTGCTGACCTGCTACTGAGGAAACCAAGAGCAGCAGCGAAATGCTCAACGTCGCCATCTGGACATTAGTATACACAAACGCAATTACTTGCCAACCCACCCTGGTAATTAGCTGTTATTCCCGGGCAAGGTATCCAAGTTGTTGCTGGCAGACTGCCCCAAGTTTGGGGGTAGTCCAATAATTTGGGACCGCCCAATACGCTTGACTGTCCCTTTGCCAAACGATGGGCTGTACCTTGTTTCCCGTCTGGGACCGCCGAGGACGACGGTCTGTTCCCCGTTTTCCGCCCCCGTTTTCACCTTGCCTTGCATCCAGTCTGGGACCACCCAATACGACTGGCTGTCCCCCGTTTTCAACTTTCCTGATTCAGACGACGGTCTGTCCCCCGTTTTCACTGGGGCTGGACTTTTTTGATCTTTGGATTGAGGGTTGCGGGTAGGTTTCGTAGGCCCTCCGTTGAAAATCCGATCGATAACCTTAATTTGCCGACTGCGAAATTGATCGTGGCCAAGGACGCGATTCAGAATGCGGCGGGGCGATTCGATGACCATCGCTTTACAATAACGTCGGATCTTGATGAGGACTCGATGACCGTCAAGTCATTATTCTTTGCGAGTTTCTCGCAAGGCCCGGAACTCTTTGTCAAAATGGAGTTGGTCCTAGCCATCGACAGGAAATTTGAGGAACGCTCCGGCATTTGGGAATGACCGATCGAAATGACCCGCCGAAATGGGCAATTCAGTATGGACGCCAAAAGAATTCAACAGCTGCGAAATCTCGGACCCAGGTGCCAGTCCGATCTGAATGCCGTGGGGATTTATACCCTCGACGACATCCAGCAACTCGGGGTTGAGTCCACTTTCATCAAGGTAATGAAGCATCGACTGGCCAGCGGAAACGGCAATTTTACAATCAACGCGAGTTATCTGTACGCGATCTACGGCGCTCTCCACGACTGCGACCGGCGAGACATCCTGGGCGAGAAAAAAACTGAGTTCAAACAGCTGGCTGCAAGATTAAGAAAAACACACGCGCCAAGGAAAAAACGTAAGTGACCCGCGATACCGCCAACCCTGATCTGTCGCCCGAGCCGACCCAATACACCATGACAAACTGGACGTTGCTCAACCTCGTCGTTCTCGGGATGTACCTGGCGTTCTTTTATCTCTGTCTCGCCATTGAATGGCCGTGGTCGATGTGGGTGGGACTGGCGATCGCTCTCGGTATTTCCATCTTGTGCATCCGCCTCCGCCGGTTGTTTCTGAATCGGTACGAGTTTACGTTTTACTTGGCAATCCCATTGGATGTCGGAATCGAAAGCCTGATTCCTCACCATGCTGGTTATGGGTTTTATTGGTGTGCCGTTTCCTTCTGGAGCGTCTTCGTGTTTTATCGCATTTACGTCAGGATGTTTGCGATCGATCTGGAGCCAGCCGCAGGCTTGCCAAGAGACGCTTAGCGATCGTTGCACGCAGCCTTCCTGCCAGCCCACACAGCGTAATTTCGGCAAGGATTCATCAACCTACAGATCCTAAACCCGATGCGACCCGGGCTTCTTGTTCAAGCAACGTCAGTCAGCCAAATCACGGTTTGCAGGATCTCCACCAAGGCTGCGATCGGTTGGACGTCGTCTGCCATCATTTCGCCAATCGAAAACCTGAAAACTGCCAACGCGCGGCAGGTCCGAAGAAATTCCGATACGTCGGGCGAATGTGATTGCTGCAGGTCGCAACACTACCGCCCCGTAAGACGTACTGGTTGCACATGAATTTTCCATTGTATTCGCCCATCGCTCCCGCCGGTGGCATGTAACCCGGATAGGCTGCGTAGCTGCTGCTGGTCCATTCCCAAACGCCACCCAACATCTGGGCCGGTCCGCTCACTGCCGTACCACCACCGGTTGGATGGATCACCAAGCCCAATCGCATCAAATGATCCGCAAACTGGTCGCCACCACCAATCGAAGCCGCCTGTTCCCATTCGAATTCCGTCGGCAGCCGGTAGCCGGCCCAGCGGGCAAACGCATCCGCCTCAAAATAACTGACGTGACACACAGGCCAATTTCGATTGACTGGCGACAATCCCGCCAAGGTAAATTGCATCCACTGACTATCGTGTTGATGGTCTTTCAGCCAATACAACGGTGCCTTCCAACCTTGTTCCTGCACCGCCGTCCAGCCCAACGATAACCAGTGATCCGGACGATCGTAACCGCCATCCTCGATGAATTCGATGAACTGACCACACGTCACGGGATGACCGGCAATCGAAAAATCTTCCAGAAAAGTGCGATGCCTCGGCAGCTCGTTGTCGTAACAGAATCCCTCGCCCTGATACCCCGATTCGAAGATGCCTTCGCTAAACTCAAACCATTGATCCAAAGGTCGCTCAGAAGGTGAATACTCGCCCGATTGGTAGGCAGGCAACAATGGATTGCAAGACAGCACGTGCTTGATATCGGTCAACATCAACTCCTGATGCTGCTGCTCGTGATTCAATCCAACCTCGATCGCATCCTGTAAGCCCTGCGGAACATCCGACTGTAAAAACTCCACCATCTGCTGGTCCACGTGGCGTCGATAATCCCGAATTTCAGCTAGCCCCGGACGTGAAATCAGCCCTCGTTGGGGGCGCGGAAACTGGTCACCCACCGTGTTGTAGTAGGAGTTGAAGAGGTAGTTAAATCGCTGATTGAAATTCTGGTAGCCCGGGCAAGCACCGAGTACAAACGTCTCAAAAAACCAGGTGGTGTGAGCCAGATGCCAACGCGTTGGGCTGGTATCCGGCATCGACTGAACCATGCAATCTTCAGGCGATAGCGGCTGGGCAATACGATCACTAAAATCCCGGATTGCCTGATATTTTTCCAGCAAAGTTCGCGATTCTGATTTGATAGACGTCACCATCCAACTATCCCCAGCAAAGTTCTTCCAATTACCGGCGCGGATCGCCGACCTGAATCAACCGCTCGTCAACCGACGGAGACGCCTTTCCAGAATGCGACGTGGCCTTTGATATTTTCGGCCGCCGATTTTGGATCCGCATAATACCAGGCCGCACCGGCGTTAGTTTGACCGGCAACGACCAGGTCGTAGTAGTTTGCCGTCCCCTTCCAACCGCACACGGTTGTTTGATCACTGGGGCGGAAGTATTCCTGTTTGATTGAATCCGGCGGGAAGTAGTGATTCCCATCGACGATCTCCGTTTGATCACTCTCGGCGATCACGACGCCATTCCAGGTTGCAGTTGCCATGGTTAACTTTCTGTTGAGTCTCCGCGTTCGTTCACCAAGTGCAAAACGGCGAACAACTGCTGGGGATCGGTCCAGGATTGATGAAGTGAAAACCCGGCTTGCGAAGCAATCTCCACAAATCCGGGGATGGTATATTTGTGCGAATACTCGGTGAAAATCCGCTCGCCGGCCGCAAACTCAAACTCCCGGCCCTGAATCGTTACCGTTTGATCGGCTTGACTGACCAGGTAGATTTCAATCCGGCCGGCCGCGGTATTGTAAATCGCCAAATGCTCAAACTGATCCACCTCGAAATCACCGTCCAGCTCGTCATTGATGCGATGCAGAATGTTCAAATTAAACTGTTCGGTAACGCCCGCTGAATCGTTGTAGGCATCCAGAATCGTGGAAATTTGCTTTTGTAAATCAACTCCGATCAACAGCCCACCGTCGGATCCGACAATCTCAGCGATATTCTGCAGCAGTCCCAAGGCAGTTTCGGGCTCGAAATTCCCAATCGTCGATCCAGGAAAGTAGACCGCAGCATGTGATGGCTCGATTTTTGAAGGGGGTAATTCAAAGTCCTGGGTGAAATCCGCCACCAGCGGCACAACTTCGATGTTCGGAAATTTTGCCTGTAAATCCTCGGCGGTACTCAACAAATGATCTTCCGAGATATCGAGCGGAACGTAAGCCGACGGGTTGATCAGATGCTCCAGCAACACATGGGTTTTGGTACTGCTGCCGCTACCAAATTCGATCAGCATGACCCCATCTCCCAACTGCCCGGCCATCTCACCGGCGTACTGGTCCATGATCGACTGTTCCGTGCGAGTCAAATAATACTCATCCAGTTCGCAGATCTCGTCGAACAAAGCGGAACCGCGGGCGTCGTAAAAATACTTGCACGACAGCCGTTTCTGCTCACAGCTCAATCCTGCGTAAACATCCGTTAAAAAAACCTGGTCGAGTTGCTTTTGGGTTGAAGATTGGCTCAATGGATACTCACTAACATAAAGAATTCGATTGTTTTTGGTCCCGCTCAAAAGCTGAAACGACCGCAGATTGACGGTTAACCGTTTCGGACGCGGGAAAATCACACGGCGAACGATCCTTGCACCCAATCAAGCGAAGATAACTGCTAATATTGCAGATTCCGTGAGTTTTGGCCAATCCGACGCAGTGTCAGCGGCAGCTCTACCATCGTTTTGAGCCAACCTAACACGACTCCAAGTAGCCAAGGATTGGTTTAATACCGTGTGAGCCGGTATCCAGGTTGCCTATTATGAAATTGCCTATTGTTGGCTGAGCAGGAACATCAATCCATGTTTTCGCGGGACCAGCCACAATCGGGCACCGTAAATTCGGCGATCGTTTTCGTCGATATATTCCGTTGAGAAGCGCAACGCATCCACCGCCTGATTGAACTTGGGCAGGATACTCTCAACCGGTTTGCCAACGCTTGCATCAATCCAGCCTTTGGTCGTGTGATTGTGCATCATCACGTGAAAGGTATCGCAGGCGACGACCACGTCCGCGGCTGTCATGCGTCGATCCATTTGCTGCTTGATGACCCGATCGAGATCGCATTCGATCAACACCACACCGAACAGTTCCTCGGTCGCATGGTCAAACACCGGGACGCCAGCGGCCAGTCTCAGGTCGTCACCTTCGACCAGACAGGAATCGCACATCGGGTTGCAAACCAGCGAAGTGTGGACTTCTTCTGGATTCTGGTTCATCACGTCCTTGATATATTGCGACAGGGCCTCTTTTCTCAAGCGACTGCGCGGAATGGATCTAACATTCGCGTGTTCGGTACTGTTGCGTTCGACGCGGACGATTTCTTCGAACTGATCGTCGTCGACCCGGCAGTAGACAAGGCTGCGAAAATTGGGCTTGGCCCTCAACAACCCGGAATAGATTTTGATCAATCGGTCGCGCCAGTCCTGGATTCTGTCAGGTTCGCCGTGAATCAACTCCTGAACCGGGGGCAGACTGGACATGAACCTGGCGTTGGCTTCGAGATCGCGGATTTCGGACTGTAAATTCGCTCGCAGTTCCCGCCCTTCCATCCGCATGTTCTCGTATTCGGCTTGACGACGCCCCTGGTCAACCATCCAGCGTTCGACCTCGGTCGCCAAATCGGAAGCCGTATCGTGTCGAATGTATTTTTTCCTGGCCATCGCCTTCTGGCAAATTGCTTCCAATTCGACCGGGATGGATTTCGAAAAATCACGAGGGGAAGGTGCATCACGGGCGGCGATTTGTTTCAGCATATCCTCAACGGAATCGATCGCCTGCCCATTTTCGCCCAAATCTTCATGCGGTGCGCGACCGGTCAGAATCGCAAACAGAATCGCGCCCAGCCCATAAATGTCCGTTTTGTGATCGATCGCTTCCAAATCACCGGACGCCTGTTCGGGTGCCATGTAGAGCGGTGTTCCGATCGCTTCACCCGCCATCGTTTTCGCCAGCACCGAATCGGAAATGTCCTGATCGCCGGAGAGTTGTGAGCCCAATTCACCGTCGTCGGCGACCTTGGCCAAACCCCAGTCCAACACGATGACTTGCCCAAAATTGTCGAGCGCAACATTGCTCGGTTTCAAATCACGGTGAATCACACCACGTGAATGCGAGTAAGCGATCGCCTGACAGACATCCAGAAACGCCGTCAGCAGTCGATGCAGTAGAAGCGGATCGCATTTGCCCAACTGGCAACGCTCATGATACTCGCCGATCGCATCCTCAAGTGTTCGCTTGCCCACAAACCGCATCGCATAAAACGGCTCATTGGTTTCCGGATGAGTCCCGGCCTGGTACAGCGGAACCACGTTGGGATGCTCAAGGTGTCCTGTAATTTCCGCCTCGCGATGAAACCGCAACCAGGCTTTTTCGGATTTCAAGGCACTGCGATTCATTTCCTTGATCGCAACATTGCGATTGAGATACTCGTCCCTGGCCAGCCAGACGTCTCCCAGTCCTCCATGCCCCAGCATTCGCAATAAGGTATAGCGGGTATCAAGTTGGCGGGTTTCTCCGGATCGTTTGCGGCGCGCAATCTCGTTCTCCCGCTGAGTAGCAGCGACGGAGTTGACCTCGTCCGACCCCGGCAGCGCTAGCGTTTTGTTGCGCAGTTTCGGCGAATTGGGAACGGACACGGCGCGATCTGTTTCCAAATCATGATTCGTCGGACCGTCGACCGTTGGGTCAGCAGCGACATGGGGATCGTCAAGGATGTTCTCGTTTTTCAAGGATCTTCCTTTGGAGAATCTGGATGTGATCAGGTCTGCGGCGTGCCAAAAGAATCGAAAACACCTCTGCAGCCGCCAGCTTGGCAAACATCAGGCACACGTATTTTCGCAGCCCCATTCTAAACAATGTCACCCGATGCTCAATTTTTCGATCGATTGAATTCCGTTGATCCTAATTCAAAGACGCCCATTGGCACTCAGAACTTACTTAAAATCGAAGCTGCCAAGTCACAGGACACCTCGTGTTACCGACACTCATCCCCGGTTGGAATCACGGAATCGCTACGATTTCGTGGAAACGGAAGACCGTTCTACCATTGGGCCGTTGGTGTGCTGCCCAACAAAAAAATGCCCGGGGACTTGCCGCCCAGACATTTTTGTCAGCATGAAAGCCGCCAATGCAGCGGCTGGTCGGCATCAAACGCAGGCGTCTATTGGTACAAAACACAGGCGTAATAAACGCCGTCGCCACCCAAACACACTCCGATTTCCGAAGCGGGTCGGGATCCCCAATAGCAGCAGTTTTGAATCGCCGCCTGAGGAGAAACGCTGGACCAGCCAACGCCCTCGTACCGAGCACTGCCAAGCCCACCGCCAACATGACCACGCAGCCGTAAACGGGCAGCTCGACTCGCTTTTTGCTGAGCCAAACCGCCGTAAACACTACCGGTCGTCGCACAACCACCGGTCGTGCAAGTCGGATTCGAACTGGCGTAGGTCGTGCCGTTGGAAACGACCGGCGAACTATAAACCACGTTCGGCTGGTAGCTGGTTGTTGCTGCAGTTGGCTGATACACGACCGGAGAGGTCGCGATCGGCTGGCTGGTAGATTCAACGGCCGGCGCCGACGTTGTCGTGGCGGCTGTTGCGGTAGCGGTCACATCGGCCGTCGCGCTGCTTGCGACGGCGCTCGTCGATTCCGTGGCGGCTGTTTCCGTTGCCTCCGTTGGAATCGTCGGGATCAGATCCGCTGCCTCTCCGGTAGCCTTTGGCTCAACCGGATCGGCTTGAGCCACTGCATTGTTAACCACGGGGACGCTCTGGCTGACAGGTACGCTTTGATAAACGTTGGAAGTAGCAGGTACCGATTGGTAAACCGCCGACGCAGGATACGACGTTACCTGGTAAGACTGAGCGGGGTAACTCTGTACCGTGCAAGACTGAGTCCCGCGGTATCGTCCAAATCGACGTGCCGGATAGGTTTGCACCTGGCAGGATTGATAGGACTGGGCCGGATAAGTCTGCACGTTGGAGTACTGCACCTGAGAAACAGGTTGCGAAACAGGAACCGATGAATATTGAACGGTCGGATAAGACTGCGCTGTTTGATAAACAACAGGCTGCGAATTGCAACTTTGCACAGTCGGCGTCGACGAATAATAAATCGGTTGCTGTTGGTAGCAATTCGAATTTGAATATTGAACGTTCGCGTATTGAACGTTCGAATACTGCACATTCGAATACTGAACCGGAGTGTACTGCGTTCCCGCCGGATAAGCCGGAGTCGAACTGTAGTAAACGGTCGGGTTCTGAGATGCGTAAGGCATCGAGACGGTTTGTGGAGTGGAATAATAGGTTTGAGTTGGCGAGGCCTGAGTCGAATACAGGTTGCAGGTTCCGGTTGAGCAAGTGCCGTTGGCGCAACTGCTGCTAGAAACCAGATTCTGTAAACTGTTCGACGGTGATTGATTTTCCGATGCAAGTAATCCGCAAGCGAACACTCCCAACGAAAAGATCAGGGTCAATAATCTCTTCATGGTCTCTTCTCAAAATAGGATTTGGGCTTGTTCCAAAGCCCTAATTTTTAACTTCCGAAAACATCTTGAACGAATGAATCGAGGGTGTTGGATTCGGTTCGTTTGCCTCAATCCGTTTTTGGGCAGCTATCCTTTTAAAACTCCGTCATTGTCATCGTCCAGTCTTCGCGATTCCAGCAAACGAGCGAGTCGGATCGCGAACGTGGTTGCGGCGATGAATGTCCTGCGTTTTTTCAAGGTTTCTCAGGACGAAAATTATCAGGAAGCCAACGGCGTCGCACAATAAGCCCAACCGGTTTCGACGAATGCAAAACAGCTGTCTCAGCAACGAAACCCTGCTGGCAACAGCATTCGATACGACAGCTGTCATGGATTGCCTGGATAATCAAATCTGATCCGTTCAGATCATCGAATCAGGAAAAGCTGGCCCCACGAGCCGTCTAACGGAGCGGATTCTGCAATCCCATCATTCAAAGCTAGCGAAATTTGATCGGGTCCAAACCAAAATACTCCTTGAGTAAGTCGTAAATGTCTGGCAGCTGAGCGTACAGGTTGTCCGGCGAGTCAAAAAAATTCTCAGTCGAAACTGCGAAAAATTCTGCCAGACTGGTCGCGGCATACGGATCGATCGAGGGAGACGAACCCGATTCAATCTGCTCGCGCAGTCGCTGATAGTCCCTTGGGAACACGGCGGACCAACGTTGTTGCAACGCTTCAGACTCGATGATTGGCGTCCCGCCCATCTCACCATCCAGCCCATCAATGTGATGTGCAAACTCATGGATCACCACATTAAAACCGTCGCCCGGGCTCGGTGCCCGCCATCACATTCGGCCAGGAAAATACCAGCGGTCCGTCTTGCCAAGCCATCCCGGAAAAATAAGTCTCCGATTCGTCGACGAAAAATCCTCGATGCATCTTCCGGTTTTTGATGGCACGTGGATAAATGATCACAGTCTCGACGCGATCGAAATAATACGGCTCCGGCAAACCGAGAGTCAGCAAACTCGCTGCTGCCGTGATCGTGACTTTGACTTCATCGGTGACTTCGAACCCGTCGACACCCTCCCAAAATTTTTCGGCGACCATGACTTGAACCGTGTCTCGTACTCGAGCCTGCTGCGGCCCGGACAGCCAGCGGTATTGCCACACATTCTGCTGAACCAGCGCAAGCCAGTTCTCGGGAAACGTGCGACAAAATTCGTCGCCGCCGCCAATTCTTGAACATTGAAAACAGGTTGCCAACGCCTTACAAAAAAAAGAATTCCAAAATGGCTGATCCCCTCAAATCCCGTTCGCGTCAGCCATCTTCGAACGATATTCAGTCAGCCGCGATCCAACCAGCATCGCTACTGAATCGGCTCGACAAATCCACCGGTTAAAACATCGGGTCGCGACCAAGCTGTCGACGAATGACGGCCCATTGCCCGGCGTGCATCATCCAGTGCGCGTCCTGCATCAAGAAAGCGGCACCAAAATTCGGTGCGTAGCCCCGGATCGCCTCCGGACTTTCCTGATCCAACTCGGCGTCCGAAATCCTGTCCAACAGAGCCAGGGTGCCCGCCCGTTGTTGTTCGTACAACTCCATCAACGTGGCTTTGCTGTCGAAGGCAGCAGGATCGTCTGACTTCGCCGCCTCCTTGGAATACTTATCAGCAAACCCGTCCGGGAGTCCGGGCATCGAATCCGGATAGCAGGCATTGATCATCTGGTTTTCCGAAGCAATCAAATGACCAAGTTGCCACTTGATATGGTTACATCCCGGATCTGGCCGGTGCATCATTTCTTCGTCGGTCAAATCACCAAGATAAGACGTGGTAATCATATTCGCTGTTTCCAAAGCGGTCTTAATCGCGGATTTTGTATCCATTTCAATCCTCCAGTGCAAATTAACGGGTTAAAAGAAGTGCCTGCCAAAGATGATATGGCAAACTGGCGTGACCTCAAACTGTGGGTAAAAAAATGCACCATTTTGCCGCCAACCCGATGCTGTGGTCGACCGCGTTGCTGACCACCTTCATTTCGCGGGCGATTTCCAACCCATGTATGCCGCCGCCCAAAGAGAGTTACGTCGCCTTTCCAATTGCGATCTGTTAACGATCCCCAAAGCCCGCCGCCGGGATGATTTCAGCACCAATAATTGAGCTAGCGCCTCGAATCATCCACGGTACGATGCCGGCAAGTAACCGAAAAAACGACGACGGGGAAGCGTCGCTGTTGGGGTTTCCAGAGGGCTTATTCGCTATGTTATCCTGCTGGCATCGATTAAAGTGAACAGATTAGCGTTTTCTTCTACCTCCGTTTGACTGGCTGCCATCCATGGCCAATTCGGCTCAAAAAGTCCTTCATGAACTCACGGCGGCGGGGCTGTTGTCGGCCGATCGAGCTACCGAATTCGGTGAAGAGATTGAAACGGGTGCCGAAGCCTTGTTGTCTCGACTGGTTTCCGACGGCCACATCACGCAATTTCAAGCTGACAAGCTACTGATCGGCCAATCGAGCGACATCTATTTTGGCGATTACGTCGTGCTCGATAAACTCGGCCAGGGCGGTATGGGGACCGTGTTCCTGGCCAAACATCGACGGATGGACCGCAAAGTCGCAATCAAGGTACTCCCCGTCACGGCGCTCGATTCCGAGGCCGCCGTCGCTCGTTTCTATCAAGAGGTCAAGGTCGCAGCGCAGCTGACCCATCCCAATATTGTCCACGCGTACGACGCTGGCGAACACCACGGGTTTCACTACTTGGTGATGGAATATGTCGCCGGTCACGATCTGGCACAGGTCCTGGCACAGCTGGGTCCGATTCCGCCGGCGCTCGCGCTCGATTACCTGACGCAAGCCTGTGCTGGGCTGGAATACGCCCATCGCAAAGGCATCGTGCACCGCGATATCAAACCGTCCAATCTGTTGCTTGACAATGAAGGCACGATCAAGGTGCTGGATATGGGTCTGGCGCGGATCGGTGGTCCGATGGATCAAGAGGCCTCGGCGCACCTGACCACCACCGGACAAATGATGGGGACCGTCGAATACATGTCCCCCGAGCAGGCAGAAGACACGCGAACCGCGGACGCTCGCTCCGACATTTACTCGCTCGGCTGTACGCTCTACCGCCTGGTGACCGGCGTCGGACCCTTCACGCGCGACACGGTTGTCAAGACGATTCTGGCGCATCGCGATGCCCCGTTGCCGGTGATTGAAACCGGTTCGCTGGAAGACGCATCCATCAATCGTCTGTTTCAGAAGATGGTGGCCAAAAATCCGAACGACCGTTTTCAGTCCACCACGCTGCTATTGGAAGCACTCCGCAGAATCGAATCGGGTGAAGAACTGCCCAGCATCGATCCACCGCCCCCAGCCGCCTCCACGACGGCCGTCGCCTACCGGGTCACTGAACTGGAATCGCGATCTGAATTTGTACCCGAAGCCATCATTCCCGACGAAGCCCCGATCGCGGAACCAGTGGGGCCAGCTGAATCACGGTCACACGATCCCGCGGCTGGTTTTGGATCGACGTTCCTTTCGCATGGCCCGCGATCGACTTCGACCTCGGAGGTCGTCTACATCAAGGACGAATCATTGGGAGCAAAACTGCGGGGGCTACTGCGGCTGTTACCCTGGATCCTGTTCACGGTCATCCGCTCGATCATTGGTTTTATCGTGACGGCGCTTGGCTGGGTCGTTCGGAATCCGGCCGCCCGAATCCTGGTCCGCGGAATATTTTCGCTGCTGCTCTCTGGTACGGTTGCCTGGATCCTCGGTCCACTGACCTGGCGTGCTGCCAACCGGCAATTGCGCGGCGGGCAATGCCCACCGCAACAGCGGTGGATGTTGATCGTGGGTAAATATCTCTCGATTGCGTCGATTTTGCTGAGCTTCATCGTCGTGATTGTGTTGATTGTCACCGTCACCAACAGCTAATTCGGCCCGCCAAATCACCTCACCGGCCACCGCATACAATTGAAGCGACGTCGGAAACAACCTAAAATTCTGGCATTCAAAACTACATGGCAGAAGGAAACGGCGTGTCGCTATCGAGGAATAAAATCTACCAAGGCGATTGCGTCGAACTGCTGCAGCAACTGGATCCCGAATCGGTCGATCTCGTGTTTGCCGATCCGCCATTCAACATCGGTTACCAATACGATGTTTACGACGATGACCAACAGTCCGACGACTATCTGGCATGGTGCCAGCAGTGGATTGCAGGTGTTCATCGCAGCTTGAAGCCCAACGGAACATTCTGGCTGGCCATCGGCGATGAATACGCCGCGGAATTAAAAATCGAATCGCAACGAGCCGGCTTTCATTGCCGCAGTTGGGTGATCTGGTATTACACGTTCGGCGTCAACTGCGCCAACGGTTTCAGCCGCTCGCACACGCACCTGTTTCACTTCGTCAAAGACAATCAGGATTTTACTTTCAATCGGTTCAATCCACAGATCCGCGTAAAATCGGCTCGCCAGCTGGTCTACGCCGACAACCGCGCCAACCCCAACGGTCGCCTGCCCGACAATACCTGGATCACCCGCCCCCAAGATGCGCCGGAAAGTTTTAGCCCGAATCACGATACCTGGTATTTCGCGCGAGTCGCTGGAACGTTCAAAGAACGGGAAGGATTCCACGGGTGCCAGATGCCCGAGCAGTTGCTGGCCAGAATCATTCGGGCCTCCAGCCACCCGCAAGACTTGGTGTTGGATCCTTTTAGTGGCAGCGGTACGACCCTCGGCGTTGCCAAGAAACTGGGCCGGCAGTGGCTGGGTTTCGAACTGTCCAAAGAATACGCGAAATACATCAACGAGCGATTGGAGCGGATCTCCGTCGGCGACGCGATCGAAGGGCCCGCAGATCCGATTCAAAGCGCTCCCAGCACCGCCAACGGTAAACGCCGCAAGCAACCAACCCTTGACCAGCAAACCAGTGAAGCAGTCATCGCCGCCTACCAGGAATCCGGGGAAAGCTATCCAGTTGACTACCTGCTCTGCGATCCGGAATTAAACGCGAAATTTGTTGCCCAGTGCCGCGCCATCGGTGGCGGTGGAAGCGGCCAGCTTTGGAACTTGCTGCTGCTGCGATTGCGAAAATCCGGGAAGCTTCCAAAATCGACGAACCGCCCCCCAACCGTCACGCCGAAACAAATGGGAGCCTACGAATATGCCAGCGAAGTTGCCTGGCGGTTGCTGGCGGTCGATTATGGATTAACGCTGGACAAAATCTTCTGTTCGCCTGAGTTCGCCAAAGAGTTCGACCGGCTGGCTGCCGACTACGGCCCGGCTGGCGTGACCCCGCTTGAATTTCGTCGGGCGGCCGTTTCCATCCGTAAGCGATCAAAGGCCGCTCGAAGCCAGGCCGCGAAAAAATTTGCCGATTGGGTTTTGCCGACCAAAAAACTACGGAAAATCGCGATCCAGGATTGCCTCGCAAAGATCCCTGAGGCGCCAGGAGTCTACCTGATCTACTCGGGTGATCTGCCGCTATTCGCCGGTGAAACCAGTTGTTTCAGAATCCAAATGGAACCGATTTTGAACAACGCCAACTGGATGGACCTCGAACCGACTTCGATCGCTTTCATCAAAAACGAAGGTAGCCTGTCAGACCGTTACGCATTGAAATCGGCTTTGGTCCATCGCGAGAACCCGCTGTTGAACTGTCGGCTGTTACGGCAGGATTCCGAGTTTCCAAAACCGCTCGCCAATTCGCCGACATGATGGGTGACTCGATCGACAGATCCCATCAAGCTGGCTTGCGTGGCCATTCCATCGCAGAATCTGATTGACGGAGTCAGCCATTTCGCCGGTAAGACGGTTCCGCGGAGAATTTTTTCCAACTTATCAATTTTCATCCAAGATCGGGCAAGTCAACCACGAATAGTCTACTTGTAGGTTCGTTAACAGGAGAAGTCAAGCATGTCCCGGATGATCCGAATCAGTCCCAACCTGGTGTTGTTGGGCTTAATCAGTATTTTGCTGGCCGGCTGCGATATTAAGTTCACCATGACGGATGGTTATTCATTTAACTTCGAAGGTGAAACCCTCGAGGAATCCGAAGACGGTACTTTCGCGGAAAACATTGAGACCATTCATATTGAAAACCGCTTTGGCAATATCCAGGTCGTCGCCGCCAGTGAAGGCGATGCCGGCTATCGCTGGGATGCCAAACTGTGGGCCGACAGTAAAGAACAGGCGGCCTCGTTGATGGAAGAAGTTTTCGTGGATGCCAAAACCAGCGGCGCCCGACAGACGCTCAGCTTGGTCATCCCCGAGGCGGCTCCCGAATTCAATGGAATCAAATCGAATTTCGTACTTCGTGTCCCCGCCGGCCTGAAAGTCGAATTGGTCAACCGACACGGCAGTGTGGAAGCATCCGATATCGAAAACGAATTGGAGACGACCAATCGGCACGGAAATGTCTCATTAAAAAACGTAACCGGTGCGTCCAAGATTGAAAATGAGCATGGTGATTTAACCGCCGTCGGATTGGCCGATTGCTCAATCGAACTCAATCACGGTAACGCTGACATCAGTCGCGTTACCGCCGACCTGCTGGAGTTTAAAGGATCTCATGGCAAGGTCACCGCCCAAGCGATCGACGGTGAACTTAAGTTGTCTTCCTCTCACATGCGCGTCGAGGTCTCCGGCGTGACCAAAAATGCAAAAATCGAAGCGTCTCACAATTTGATTGTCGTCGAGAATATCGACGGCGACCTGGACGTCACCAATTCCCATGGCCGCATCGAGGCAACCGGTATCCGCGGCAATCTGATCAGCGCCAATGCTCATTCGAAGACCATCATCGAGACCTCGGGAAACACCGTCACTGCGAAAGCCAAGCACGGTGCAGTTGAGCTGACGGTCAACAATACCAATTTCCAGTCGGTAGAGGCTTCCACCTCACATGGCAATCTCGAACTGGCTTTGCCTGCGGAGACATCTGCCGCGATCAGCCTGAAGGCAACGCACGGGAGCGCCGAATCCGATCTGGAATCGACCGATGACAGTTCCAGCCGCGTGACCCTGCAATCGGAATACGGCAGCATCCGGGTCAAGGCGATCTCAACGTCTGCCACTCACGAATAACGACGAGCGGCTGGAGTTCCACGCCTATTTTTGACCTTTGCCTTCCAGGTGCAACATCACCAAGGCGATATCGGCGGGAGTGATCCCGCTGATCCGCTGAGCCTGGTCGAGGCTGGCCGGGCGGAACCGCGTCAGCTTTTCTTTGGCTTCCCGACGAAGATGAACCATCGATTCATAATCAAAATGATCCGGGATTCGCTTCGTCGCCAAGCGACGATGTTTGTCAATCGTTGCCTGTTGCCGTGTGACATAACCAGAATATTTCACGTCGTAAACGACCTGCTGGCGCACGTCCTCAGGAATGCTCTCCAACTCCGGTAAGTGGGCCACCAGATCGGCCCACTCGGTTTCGGTTCGTTTCAACAGTTTTGTCAGACTGTGTTGACCGGCGCGGTGACTGTCCAGAAGTTTCTCGATCCGGGCGATTTCCGTTTCTTTTCGCTGCAACCGTTCGATCCGCGGTTGGCCGACCAGCCCCAGTTCGAACGCGGCCGGGGTCAGGCGGCGGTCTGCATTGTCCTGTCTCAACAGCAGCCGATATTCGGCTCGACTGGTAAACATGCGGTAGGGTTCGTCGACACTGCACGTCACGAGGTCGTCGATCAACACACCGATGTAAGCCTGATCGCGATCGAGCACCAGTTCCTGGCCACCGTTGAGTTTCAACGCCGCGTTGGCGCCGGCAACCAACCCCTGCGGCACCCGCTTCCTCATAGCCCGTGGTCCCGTTGATCTGCCCGGCAAAGTACAGGCCTTCGACCCGTTTGGTTTCCAACGTCGGCCGCAGCTGATCTGGCGGACAAAAATCATATTCGACCGCGTAGCCATACCGCATGATCTGGGCGTTTTCCAAACCGGGGATCAGCTTGAACATCTGGTCCTGAACATCGCGTGGCAGGCTGGTGGAAACACCATTGACGTAGACCTCGAGGGTTTGGCGACCTTCGGGTTCGAGAAACAGCTGATGACGGTCTTTATCCGCAAACCGGACAACCTTGTCCTCGATCGAGGGGCAATACCGCGGCCCACTCCCCTGGATTTGGCCGCTGTACATCGGGGCCCGATCCAGATTTTGCTCGATCAGTTGGTGAACTTCCGGATTGGTAAACGTGATCCAACAGGGTACTTGGTCGACAGCCAACTCGTCCGTCAAGAACGAGAAGGGCTGCGGATTGTCATCGCCCGGCTGGATCTCGGTTTTTGAATAATCGATCGTGCGGCTGTTCAATCGCGGAGGCGTTCCCGTTTTGAAACGATCCAGCCGGAAATTCATTCTTCGCAGCGCGCCGCTGATGCCGCTGGTCGTCCCTTCCCCTGCCCGACCGCCTGCGGTTTTGGCTTCCCCGGTGTGCATCAGCGCCGACAGAAAGGTTCCGGTCGTCAGAATGACCGCGTCGGCAAGGTACTCAACGTCTCCCCGAACACGGACGCCGACCACCCGTTGTTGCCCGTTACGCTCTTCGGTCAGGATGTCTTCAACGACCTCCTGCCGCAATTCCAGGTTTTCCTGGCATTCGACCGCAGCTTTGATCCAGTTTTGATAGCCTTTTTTGTCGGCCTGGCGCGCGGACTGTGCATGGCCGGCCCTTTTCGCATATTGAGCATTCGAAACTGAATGCCGGTGGCGTCGATCGCGGCTCCCATCAATCCGCCCAGCGCGTCGATCTCTCGCACCAAATGGCCCTTGGCGACGCCTCCGATCGCCGGGTTGCAGCTCATTTGCCCGACCGTGTCGAGATTCGTGGTGATCAGCGCCGTTCGCGCGCCGAACCGCGCAGCAGCCGTGGCCGCCTCGGTACCCGCGTGGCCCGCTCCGACCACCACAATGTCATAATGATATTTGACTGGAATCATGAACCATTTTCATAAACTGGAAAACGGTTGCATTTTACGTCCGATGGCAGTCCGCGGATAGATTGCCGCGGTGTTCCCTGAACGTCTCGGTCCGGATGAGTGGCTGGATCTCGACCCCGTCAATCGTCCGGTTGTCTAGCGCCGGCGATTGCTGGCGGTTGTCGTTCGAGACTGGATTCGCGGCCCCTGGCTCGGATTCGCCCGATCAACCCTGCGGCGCACGGTATTTCCATAGAAATGAAGTGGACGATTTGGCCGTAGCTCGATCGGCTGACTTTTGATGACTGCTCTGTCGCTGCCCCACACAATCACGCGCGGATTCCATTTTTGTTGGGCTTGGGCGGGGACAGCAAGCAAAATTCCCAATCCAGCGATCAGGCAAAGTGGCAGCGATTTAGTTTTGTTCATGATTCGTCACAGATGTTCGTTCGTAATAAGCGTTAAAGCGAGAGTATACCAACAATCAAAAACTGAGACCGTCGTGTGACAGTCGACAACGCTCCGGACAGCTCGATATGATAAATCTAACGGCAACCCGACAGACCGGTATGAAAATTACCAAGGAAAACAGGATCAGTAGAGTTCCGATGATTGCACGATTTTTGATTGCGATGGCGAGCTTAGCGATTGTAATTGCAGCGCCACCATCGATTCGTGCCCAAACGGTTCGGGATATCAGGACGATTTTCGATATTCCGTCTCCCCGAGCCAACGGACAGCCGATCTGGTGCGTCGATACGACGGGCCAGATTTCTGCAGAAGCCACCACCCACATCAACCAGGTCTGTGAAGAAGTTCACCAACGAATCAACAAGGAAATGACGGTCGTAGTGATCAATACGACCCACGGACAAAACCATCGTCAGTTTGGAACCGACCTGTTCAACCATTGGGGCGTCGGCAAATGGGGATTCGGTGGCGCATTTCGCAACGATGGGATTCTAATGCTGGTCGCGCTCGACGACCGTCGCGCCGAAATTATTCTGGGTGACGGCATCGACGACGATGGCAAGATTCGTACGGCCCAACAGATCATTGACGATGTCGTGATCCCCAACTTCAAAGCCGACGAAGGCGATTCCGGCATCTATGAAGGTATTCGGACCTGCGCCACTCGTTTGCTGGGTGTCACCGATCTTGACTCTCCAGTTCAACTCCCCTCCGTTTCGGGTAATGCCGCCGTCCGCGCAAAAGTTCGCAAACAGCAGCGTCGTGGACCGATCACCTGGTGGCCCTGGATTCTCGGTATCGGCGGAATCGGTGGCGTTTTTACCTTGATTGGTTCGCGGTACTACTTGCGATACCGTCCCCGACACTGTCCAGACTGCCAGGGTGTGATGGAGCTGTTACGAGAGGACCAGGATGATCCGTTTCTCGATGATCCCGAATTGATGGAAGAAAATCTCGGCAGCGTCGACTACGACGTTTGGGCATGTCTGCAATGTGAAAAAGTCCTTAAGCTGCGTTACGGCAAATTTTTGACTCGTTATTCAAGATGTCCCCAATGCCGTTACGTCACCGTGCTGAAAATTGAAACGACAATGGTCGCGGCAACGTACAGCCACGGTGGGCGGGTCCGGGTTGTCGAAGATTGCAAACACTGCGATTTCCATCGAACGTATAGCTATTCGACGCCCAAGAAAGTTCGCAGTTCCAGCTCCAGCTCGGGAGGCAGTTTGGCGGAGGTGGTGGCGGTGGCAGCGGGTTTGGTGGCGGTACGTCCTCCGGTGGAGGCGCCGGAGGAGGATGGTGAGTGAGTGGAAATTGGTTGGCAGTTGGTGTTTCGATCGAGATCGTTCTTTCCAAGTCTGTGCTGGTAAATGTTGTCTAAATCCATGATCGCTACGGCGTTGGCGTTGCCGGGTTTCGATGATTGGCGCCCCAAGGTCGATGTCCCACACCTGGTCCGCCCCCGGCAACGACCCGCGGCATTACCTGGCAAGGGCCGCAAGGCGGCAGTCATGTTGGTCCTGTATTTGGCGTCGCCCGAGGGTGAGCCACGAAAGGCTCCTGAACCAAATCTCGTTTTGACGCGGCGGTGCGAAAACCTGAACAAACACGCCGGCCAGATCTCCCTGCCAGGCGGCCGTCAAGATGATGGCGAATGCCTGGAGACAACGGCGCTACGCGAAACTTTCGAGGAAATTGGGGTCGCTCCGGAACAAGTCGAACTGCTTGGCCAATTAAACCCGGTTTACATTCCGCCGTCCGATTTTACGGTCACCCCGTTTGTTGGCTGGCTGGACCATCGGACTGATTTTGTACCGTCCGACTTGGAAGTCGCCGAAATCATTGAGGTGCCTTTGCAAAAATTACTCCGACCCGAAACGCTGGTCATTGGTCCGGTCCGAACGGCAAATGGTTCGGTCTTGAACGTGCCCTATTATCAAATCGATCGCCACCAGGTCTGGGGGGCGACGGCGATCATTCTGGCGGAATTTATCGAACGCCTTGAAGTCGCGATCGGTTCCCGTCTCTAACGCGGATCCTGCTCCGCCCGACTCCAGATGTTGGCTTGGCCATCGGCGTCAAAATCCACAAAGATGACATTGGGATTGCAGCAGACCGGACAGTCCTCAACGTATTCCTGATGATGGCCTTCGGAGAAATCCAGTGGCACAACAATTTCTTCACCGCAGGAATTGCAAAGGTAGGTCGCCTCGTCCGTCAGCTCGTGACCCGGCTCATCGGCAAAGTCATCATCGAAATCGTAGTCCATCAATTCAAATCCTTTGCCACTGCGTGAATCAACTTTCGCAGCTGGCAACGCGTCCGGGTGAATGTCATTTGGAGACCGGCAACGGGCCCTCGGTCTTGTGCAACAGGTTGGTCGGAAAGTCCTCACCAACAAAAGCCGAGACAACAATCGCCTCGCTGGAAAAACCGTCTGGCAATTCGAACGAGACCTCGAATTTGCCTGCGCCGATTGCCGTCTCAATTTTACGACCCACCCGTTTCCCGGCACCGTCTTTTAACGTCACGTGGAATTTTTGTTCGCCCAATTGCGTGGGAAGCTTGTGGGCGATGACGACTGTGACCGTCGAGCCCGGAGTTGCCATTTTCGGCATTTGCAATGAAAACAGATTCTGGTTCTGCCGTTTCTTCGCGGGCTGAGCCGATGGTTTCTGCCTCCTGCGATTGGCGCGTCGGGCATCCGATTCCGCCTGAACTTGGTCGACGTAGGCACTGACGAATGCTACATCGTTGCGGTTTTCGAATGCTGCCAGGATGGGATCGTTCGAATCAAGCATGAATTTCTTCATCGTCGCACGGTGTTCATTGATCACATCGGCGTAGGCCGGGTCGTCGATCAGGTTATTCAGTGCGTCGGGATCGCTTTGGTAGTCGTAAAATTCTTCCGGGACACCGTGATTGAAGAACTCCAATCGCGCGGCAATTTTTTCATCCGTCTCCGCCAGCTTTTGCATGGCCCGATAGCTCATCGTCCCCTGCGTGGCCGTTTTGAAAATACGCTGGCCGTCTGACCAGGGATTAAAGTGGTATCCAAATTTCCTCGATTGAACACACCGCATCGGGCTGCGATTGCCACCCGAATTTTCGTTGTAAACTTTGTAGACCACGTCTCGATTCGGCTGGCTCTCTCCCCGAATCGTCGCCAAGAACGAACGACCGTCAAATCCTGCTGGATGTTCGATTCCCGCGATATCCAGCACTGTCGGCAACAAATCGACGGCAGAAATCATGTGGGTGGAATCAACGGATCCAGGCTTGGTCACGCCTGGCCAGTAGACAATCCACGGCGTCCGAGTACTGTGGTGCCACATCGCTGTCTTGGCAAACGGAAGCGGCATCCCGTGATCGGACAGGAACATAATGACGGTTTCGTCCTGCGTTCCTGATTCGGTGAGCGCTTTCATGATCGCCGCAAAGCAATCGTCGGCTCGTCGGACGGACGAGTAATACTGCGCCAGTTCTTTTCTGACGTCGGGATGATCGAACAGGAATCCCGGAATGGGCACTTCATCGGGCTGAAAAATGCGCGACGGAACGTTTTTGTCTTGGACGGTTTCGCCGCGTTTGCCAGCCCCATAAAACGGTTTGTGGGGATCGGAAATATTGAGGTTCAGACAGAACGGTTTCTTGGCAGCCTGGGCCAGTTCAATCCCCCGGCGGGTGGATGCGTAATAGGTGTCCGCATTCTTCATGTCCTGTTTTTGACCGTCGAGGATGGTTAGATCGGTATCCCACGCGTAAGGCTGGTACGGTGTTGAGTGCGAAACCTTGCCGCGAATCGCGACGAAGTAACCCCCGGCTTTCATCAAATCAACCAAGTGCGGGTACTGTGGATCTTTGACCTGATAGAAGCCTTCGACCCCGGTGTTGTGTGGGTAGCGACCGGAAAACATGACGTTACGCGAAGGATAACAATTACCGACTTGCACGTGCGCGTATTGGTACCGTAGACCGCGCACCGCCAATTGATCGATGTTGGGAGTGGTTTCGGGCAACTGGCACCCAAACGCTCCGACCGAATCGCAACTCATGTCGTCAACGGTGATGATCAGAATGTTAGGCTTCGCGTCATCCGCAACGAGCCTGGGAGTGGACAATACGCCAACAGATAGCAGCAGGACGAGCGATTTGAGCAGGTTCAGCATGATCTTTTCCCCTCGGTTTTGTGGACCCCTTTAGTTTAGCAAAACGGATCCTCAGCGCAGCAAAACTTGTTCTGCCGTCCCATTTTCTCGTCGGCTTCCATTTCCGCCAATAAACCAGGTAAATCAGCGAACAACCCAAATGCCCGTTTTTTGAGTGCACCGCGGGGCCGTTCGGCGAAACGAAGTAGCAAGTTTTCGTGTTTTGTTCGAACGGCCCATGCGTTTACCTGGCAAATCCGGCTGTCTTTCCCCCTGAATCGAAATGGATTGAAACCGATTCAGCGATTCGTGGCGCAGACATGGCAACCGTCAGCCGTGGAAACGATTGGCCAACCTGCTCGAATGATGGCAAAATGGGCTGCGGTAAAAACTCTGTCTGCCGCGACCTGATTGGATGCACGCCATGAAGCCCTCGATGAACCTGGTCGTTGTTTTGATCTTCGCGCTGCTAAACGGTCGCGCATTCGGTACCGATCAACCGACGAACCGACCCAGCAACTCGTTTCAATTCGGTTTTTCCAAAGTCGATATCACTCCCTTGGAACCCATTCGACTGTCAGGTTACGGTAGTCGATCCACACCGCTCGAAGGTGTCGATGAAAAACTGTTCGTTCGCGCGATGGCGATGCGCGCAGGGGACCAAGGCCCAATTCACGTCTTGCTATCCGTCGAAACGATTGGCTTTCCCGGCATCCTGACCGAGCAGATTTTTGAGCAACTCCGGCAAAAGCACGCGATCACCCGCAAGCGATTTGTTGCCTGCTTCACCCACGATCATACGGCACCGCATATCGACCGCGGACTGAGCAATCTGTTTGGTGTTCCGTTGACCGAACAGGAGCAGCAGAAAATCGCTGTTTATACAGACGGGATACTGGACCGGTCGGTTGAGGCCGTCGATCAGGCCATTGCGGATTTGCAACCGGGTCGCCTGCTCGTCTCGCAGGGAAAAGCAACATTTGCACGAAACCGGCGTGTGATCAAAGACGGAGTCTGGACCGGATTCGGCGAAAACCCTGACGGCCCCGTCGATCATACGCTACCCGTGATTCGCATCACCGACTTCAACAACAACACCCGCGGCCTGCTGTTCAACTACGCCTGTCACTGCACGACGTTCGGTGGTGAATACAACCGGGTCAACGGTGACTGGGCCGGTTACGCGATGAAGTATCTCGAAGAAGACCATCCTGGAGCTATGGCGATTTGCACGATCGGCTGCGGTGCCGACGCCAACCCGCAACGCGATTCGAAACGGGCACTGGAACTGGCTCAGTCTCAAGGCAAAGAAATTTCGCTAGAGATTAAAAATCTGCTGGCCGAGCCCAATCGCTGGACGGGCATCGAAACCTCGACGCCACTGGGGGCGAGCCGGCCTGCTGGCCTGGTTCAATCCAACTACGGATTCGCCGGGCTGCCGATCGATCGACCGAATCGACAGCAACTTGAGGAAGCCATCAACAATCCAAGTTTGCAAGTTCGAAATCACGCCCAGGAAATGCTCAAAACAATGGAGCGAATGGGACGACTGCCCGAAACTTATCCCATGCCGATCCAGATTTGGCGGTTCGGCGATGTCGCCGGACTGGGAGAATTGGATGTGGACCATCCCAACAACCAGGCCCAATTTGCAATGGTGTTTCTCGGTGGAGAAGTCTGCGTCGATTACGCCTTGAGAATCAAGCGAGAGTTGGCGGAACAGACAGACGGATTGAATCAGGAAAACATCTGGGTCTCGGCTTATTGCAACGACGTGTTCGGGTACGTGGCCCCCGAGCGGATGCAATCGGAAGGAGGATACGAGGTTGATTTTTCGATGATTTATTATCTTCAACCGGGTCGTTGGTCCAGTGGAACCGAAGAAATCATCCTTCAACGCGTGCATGAACTGTTTTCGCCGACCGCTGTCGAGGGGCCGCGCTCGATCGAGCAAGCACTCGAGTCCTTTCAAACCAAAGACAATTTGGAGGTCCGCGTGCTGGCCTGCGAACCGGTCGTCCGCGATCCGATCAACCTCTGCGTCGATGCCAGCGGCCAATTGTGGGTCGTGGAAATGGGCGATTATCCACGAGGCAATCCGTCCGAAATGGATCCCCATTCGCTAGTCTATAACCAGCGCGGCTATTCGGGTGATCAGAAACCCTGGGACGGACCCCCGGGTGGCCGGATCAAACTGCTGACCGATACCGACGGCGATGGTCAATTCGATCATGCCACTGTGTTTCTCGATGGACTCAAATTTCCAACCGGCGTTTTTCCCTGGAAAGACGGTTTGCTGGTCTGTGCAGCTCCCGATATTTTTTTGGCTCGCGATACCGATGGCGATGGGAAATGTGACCAACGAGAGCTGTTGTATACCGGATTTTCGGAGGCCAATCCGCAACATCGTGTCAATGGATTCGAATGGGGACTCGACGGCTGGCTGTATTTGGCAGCTGGCAATCACGGCAACGGAGAAGTAACCAGTGTCAAGACTGGCCAGACCATTCGCACTTCGGGGCGAGACTTACGGATTCACCCGGAAACCGGTGCGATCGAGGCGATCAGTGGTGCCAGCCAATGGGGTCGATGTCGGGATGATTTTGGAAACTGGTTTGGTAACGACAACACCCGTCCGCTTTATCAATTCGTGATTGAAGAACGTCATTTGAAACGCAATCCGTATGTCGCATCGCCGGCACCCCGCACTACCTGACCACGCCGGCACAATCGCCTCCCGTGTTCCCCATCAGTCGGACGCAGGACCGGTTTAATGATCTGAATACGCTTAACCGGTTCACCTCTGCCTGCAGCCCGATGATTTATCGCAACACATCGGCGGATCAGGCGCGAGCTTTGGTTTGCGAACCGGTCCACAACCTGGTCAGTCAAATCAGCCTTTCACGCAGCGGTGTCGCGTTTTCCAATGCGCCGATGCGATCCAATCGGGAACAGGAATTTCTATCGTCACGCGACAACTGGTTTCGGCCGGTTCGAATCATGCCGGCACCCAACAACGAGGAAGTCTGGATTTGCGACATGTATCGGCAGGTGATCGAACACCCCGAGTGGATTCCCGAAGCCTGGCAACAAAGTCTGGATCTTTATGCAGGGTCGGACCGCGGACGGATTTATGCGCTCCATTCGAGAGAGGATCTGGCGCCTCGAGCGGTTACCAACCTGGACTCGCTCTCGAGCCGGCAGCTGGTGCAGCAGTTGCTCAAAGCGAACGTCTGGCGACGGGATACGGCGCAACGCCTGTTGCTCGTTCGCGGTTGCGAAAATCCCGAATTGATCGCCGAAATTTCCGAACCACTGAAGGATTTGATGAACGCGGCCCACGTTCCGACGCAAACTCGAATTCAAACCATGTGGACGTTGTTCCTGCTCGCGCCCAGCAACTGGATGTGCCGAAACTGCTGGACGATGGCGATTCTGATTTTGTTGTCAACGTGATTCGGGCTGCCGGCGTTGATTCGATTGCATCGAATCGAGAGCGGATGGGATCGTTGGCTCGTCATCCTGACCGACAGGTTCGATTTGCGTTGGCTTTGGCACTGGGGGATCTGCCGCCGGAAAAACGCAGTTGGCTGACGACGCTGGCGGCAGAGAATCTGAATGATGATTGGATTCGCGCCGCCGTATTGAGTTCGGCGGTCGGTGTTGCTGAACCGATGCTGGCTGAATTTTTTCAGACGGTTGCCAATTCACCGGCCCGCTCCAGCTTGGTCGATGGCTTGATTGCCACCTCTCTCGGACCCGATCCAATCCAAGGATTTGCGGGCATTGTCGATTCGTTGGATTTGACGGCGAAAGAATTCGAAACGTGGCAGATGCAGGCTTTGTTGACGACGTTGGATGATCTTCAAAGACGCGGAATCAGGAAGATGATTGAACCGGCCAAGCAACTTGAACTATCGAAAACACGGGAACAGGTTGCGGCGAAAATCGCCCAGGCAATCCAAATCGCCAACGATCCCGAGCAAGTCGTCAGCCGCAGAGTTCCGGCAATTTTGCTTGCCGGACACTCAAAGACTGCGCAGAGTGAGACTGCCAGGAGTGCCGTTCGAAACCTGCTGAAAAAACTGCTTCAGCCGCAAAACGAACCGGAACTTCAGATCGCCGCGGTAGGCGCTGCCACGCGACTGAACGATATCGCGCCGTTGGTCGAAATCTTGCGGGATACCAGCCCGTCACTTCAATCCCGAATTCAAGCCGTGTTGCTGACACGCCTCCATTGGACGAAACAGCTGTTAGCTGGAGTCGAAGCCGGTTTGCTTTCTGTCGACGACCTGAACCCGTCCACTCGCGAGGTATTATCGCAGCACCGATCCTCCGAAATCCGGCTGCAATATTCCCAACTGGTTTCCGCGATCGAAGTCTCCGATCGAGCGGCTGTTTTGGAGAAATATCAATCCGCTTTGGGAGCGGATGCCGATCCTGCCATCGGTCGGCAACTTTTCCAGCAGCATTGTGCGGCCTGCCACCGACTGGGAAAAATCGGCCAGAACATTGGTCCTGATTTGGCGAGTTTGCAAAACAGGTCGCGGGAGTATCTGTTGAGCGCCATCATGGATCCCAACCGCGCGATCGAATCCAAATACCGGGCTTACAAGGTCTCCACCAGCGATGGGCGATTCCTGTCAGGGATGATTGTTGATGAGGGGTCCACCAGCATTGAGTTGGTACTTGGCGACGGTTCAACGATTTCAGTGCTCCGTTCCGAAATCGAGGACATGCAACTCTCCAGCCGGTCTTTCATGCCGGAGGGATTTGAGACTTCGATGACGGTTGAACAGTTGGCAGATCTGTTGGCGTTTGTTGGCGGCGCGGAGAGTCCCTGACGCGAAATGACATTTGTACGTGGCATTTTGCTCCGCAAAATAGCTCACATTCACGGAGTGGATGGCCACGTGGACCGCATCTGCGGCTCACTCCTGCGATTCAGTCAACGGTCCACTGGTTTGCAGGTAAGCAAACAGGTCTTTGATCTCGGCCTCGGTCAATTGTTTAAGCAATCCATTGGGCATCATCGAAACCGAAGCCATCTGGCGAGATTCGATTTCGGCTTTGGCGATCGTCACCGGTTCATCCTGGTTGGCGATTCGCAATTTCAATTGCCGTTCGTTTTCTTCCGCGGGAATTCCCGAATAGATCCGACCGTCGTCGGTCAGAATGATCTGCATCTTGTACGCGTCCTGAATCTCCGCGCTGGGAGTCAAAATGTTACTCAGCAAGTAATCGAGACTTGGACGATTCGCGCCGGTGATATCTGGACCGATCTCGCCGCCTTCATTGTAAAGTTTGTGGCAAACTGCACAGGCTTTCTTGTAGACTTCCCTGCCATGTTTGGTATCGGCTGCCTGAATCGCTTCGGCGGTCAACAGACGACGGTACCTCGCAAACGCAGCTTCTTCGGCAACGGAAACACCATCGATCGGTCCCCAGACATCGATAAAGCTCTGTCCGACAACGCGTCGCAAAACCCGTGCGACGTAGGCCGGAATGTCACGACGGGGGACATCTCCCCGTTGGATGGCGGCGGTCAATTGTTTTCCCGACTCGGATCGAGAGGCCAAGGTCTGAACGGCTTCCTGTTTTTCTTCATCGCTGAACCGGGAATACCGGTTTAACAGTTCACGTGTGAATTGCCGTTCGTTAAAACTGGCCATCGCGCGAATCACGTCGATCCGCAGCGAACGGTCGTTCAACAGCTCCATCAGAATCGGTGGCAACGCCGGATGCCGCTGGCCTGCGAGCGCGCGGATCGCGGCTTGTTTGGATTCCAGTCCCGAATTCTGATCACGCAGCGTGGCTAACATTTTTTCAGCGGCCGCTTGATCACCGAACTGCTGGGATAGCTCTAACGCAATCCTAGCCGATTCTCCACCAGCGGCCTCTAACTGCTTCGCGACGGCTGTCCAGCCAGCGGGTGCCGGTTCGTTGAATTGGCCCTCCAGGGAGTCTCGCAATCCCTTCAAAATGACCTCACTGCGGTCCGGATTTTTGCCGACGGCGGCGATTAACAACTCGGTTTGATCGGCATCGGATAACCGACGGGCCGTGTGTCGTGCAAGCAGCGGGATCTGCGTATGGAAAGCCAGTTGGATCGCCTGTTCCGGGTATTGAGAGACCAGCGGCTCGAGCCCAAACCAGAGCATCTTGGGAAGATTGTGGTCATCGGCATCTTCTCCATGAAGCGCGAGCTGGTTCAAGATCGGCCACCGCAACGCCGCCTCCATTCGCTGCAGGGCCGCCGCCAAATACAGACGGACCACCGGTGACGGGTCCTGCTTCGCCATCGCCTCGAATTTATTGAGTGCAGGAGTCGGTGGATTCCTGTCTTCGCACAACAGCTGAATGGCCCAGCCTCGAACATAAGGTTCCGGGTCATCCAGCAAACCCTGCAACTCAATTTCGTTGATCAAACCTGTCACGTGCAGGGACCACAGCGCGCGTAACCGGTGATCGGTGTTCGGATGGTTACGGAGGAGCTCGACCAAACTCTGTTTGGCCTGTTCGGCGTCAAACTCGCCGGCATCCTGTTGGGCCAGGTTCGCCCGATGCTGCAAGATCACCCGGGCCCGCCGCGCATGCCAGGCGCTTGGGCTGGTTTGCAAATCGACCAGCTGCCGATCGGTGAACCCGTTTAGGTCTTCGTAACGTCCCTCCCAGTCATCGGGCTTAACTTCGTTGGAACCGATACGGAAAACACGGCCGGTCTGCTTGTTCAAAACTTCCTTGCCGCAAATATCTGCGTCGTGCCAGTCCAGCACATACACGTCGCCCGCTGGTCCGATTTCCATGCTGAAACCGATCCACTGCGCGTTGTTGGCCAGCAGAAAATCATCTCCGTGATGGCCGACGAATCCGGAGCCACGCGGCTTCAAGGATATCCGTCAGGACCGCGTGTTCATGAATGTTGGCCATGAAAATTCGGTTCTGATATTTGTCGGGAAAAGCATCCGATAGATAGATCCTCGCGCCGCCGTGCGCCGATCGATGTTTGTGATCGGCAATCGTTTTGATGTCGTCGTAAACATAAGGATTGAGATGCTGGCCTCCCTGACGGTGATAGATGCCACCGGGCACCACATGCCACAGGTGGGGAATCACGCACGCGGTGATGAAGATTTGTCCCTTGGCGTCGTAATCAATCCCCCACGGATTACTGAAGCCGTGGGCGACCACTTCAAACCGGTCCTTGATCGGATGGTACCGCCAGACGCCACCGTCCATTTTGACGGCCTCCCCATCAAACTCGATGTTTTTTGGGAACGGGTCGTTGTGATGGTAGATTTTGCCTTGCCCGGCAGGTTTGCCGACGGTCGAAGGTGTAAAAAGTCCCTGCGTTCCGTACAGCCAACCGTCGGGGCCCCAATGAAAACTGTTTACCGTTTCGTGTCGGTCGCGGATACCCCAGCCGGTCAGTCGAACCTCAATGTCGTCAAGATCGGCGCGGTCATCGCCATCGGCATCAGGGACAAACAACAGGTTCGGCGGGGCACCCAGCCACAAACCTCCGTGCCCGACAGCAATGGCCGACGGAAAAGGAATGCCTTCCAAAAATACTTTGCGGCTGTCGGCAACCCCATCGCGATCGGTGTCTTCGAGAATCAGTATTCGGCTGTCACCGAAATTGGAAAACCCTGACTGCCGGGTTTCGTAATCGCGATTCTCGGCAATCCACATTCGTCCGCGATCGTCCCAACAAAATGCCATGGGCTGCGTGATGTCGGGTTCGGCCGCAAAGACATTGACAGCAAAACCATCCTGGACCGTCATCGCTTCAACCGCTTCGGCAGGCGAAAGGAATTTTGCTTCGCGTCCTTCCTGTTGGGCCAATCCCCATTCGGCCCAAGTGTTGTCCTGGCCGGAGTACTCCGACCACTTGGCCGTTATTTCCGCATTGTTCAGCTCGCCCGTATAGACTAATAAGCGATGTTGGATTGTTGCGGTTTCACCTTTGGCGATTTTCCAGTCACCTTGCCGGGCCCGCACAGGTCCGATGCCCAGTTGTCCATCGACTCGCCAGGCTTGTGGGAATCCGGCGTTAATTGGATGATCAAAAATCGTGACGTGCGCTAGGTCATCGCGACCTTCCACTTGCATTCCGACATCGAGCCACACGGAACGTTGGCCTTCGGCGCGTTCATTTTTCTGGCGAGCGCTGTTGACTGCTTCGCCGCGGATTCCCTTTCGCCACGGCATCCGCAAAAACAAACCCCCATAATCGTATTTGCCAATCGTGACGTTGGTGTTGGCTTGACCGTCCCACTGGAGATCCAGTTCGTAAGTTCCGTTGGTCTCACGCATCGTCCAAATCTGAGATTCTCGCAGGATCGGATTCCCCTGTTCGTCCAACATGTCGTAGACGGTTTGCCACTGAACTCCATCGGTCCCTTCCGCTTTGAGAATGGTCGCGGAAACCCGTCGCCAGTAATCACCTTCGGGATGATGAAAAAAATCGCGTCCGTTGACACGGGTAAAACCCCAATACAGTCCTGTCTGATGTTTGTGATGGCCGGGGCTGTATTCGGTGATGACGCCCTTGCCGTCGGGCGCGACAATCGGATGAAGGTAGGGACGAAAATCCGCTTTCGCGACCTGGGTCAGGATGGGCGGTTGCTCGGATGCCCGCCGCACCTCGATTTTGGATCCAGAACTGTCGAGTTGAACTTTCAGCTCGGACTGGGCAAGACTGGATTGAGGGCAGCTGCCACTGAGTCCCATTTGAACCGCGAACGCCAGTAGAAGAATTTGACAAATTTTCGATCGTTGAAGCTTGGACATAAAGAGCATGGTTCGCATGAAAACAGGTTGCCGGAGACGGATCACAGGATCGTTGAATAAGTTTAGTTGACAGCGCTTTGAACGACGAAACCGGTTTGGTCGCAATCAGGCAGGGAGTTGGTTTTTGGATTCGAATCAGAAACCAGATGCAGCGTGGAGATGTTTATCAAGCGATCCGGTTAAAGCAATAGTAGCAACCTTTAAAGCAATTTTATGGCATGCTTAAGGCGTCGAGTCTTGCGTTACAATCGGCGTGGCACAAAGCTTGCACCTCGGCAGAACCGGAGGGATGACGCGAGAAACTGCGACCACCGTTGATCCCTTTTTGCTTACCACCCATTGAACCCATTCTTTTCCCAAGCCTAAGCCGCATAAGGGTTTAGTGTGCCTGCGGAAAGAGAACCCGCAGGAGACGTCCATGAAGGCTCTGAAGTGCCTGGCGATCGTATTTTTCATCTTTCTCGGTGTCGAAATTGGTCTTGGTCAGGAATCGACGCCACCAACAACGGTTGTGGGCGACCAAACCGTCCCAGTGGAGAGTCCGGCCGAGCCGCAGCAGGCAGGCGCGGCTGCTGAGGACTTTAGTGCTGCCGATATCGCCTGGATGCTCAGTTGCTCAGCATTGGTGCTTATGATGACAGCACCCGGGCTCGCTCTTTTCTACGGCGGACTGGTTCGCAAAAAGAATATTCTCAGTGTGATGATGCAATGCATTTTTCTGATGGGAATGATGAGCATTGTTTGGGCAGTGATCGGTTATAGCCTGGCATTCGGGGGTTCCAGTCCTTACTTCGGTAACTTTGATCACCTGTTCCTTCAGGGAGTGCTGCCAACATTCGAAAACGGCGCCGTCGTCACGCCAGCGGCTGGGAGTATTCCGGCTTCGGTGTTCATGTGTTTTCAGGGGATGTTCTTTATCATCACTCCGGCACTCATCTGCGGCGCGTTCGCCGAACGGATGAAGTTTAGCGCGATGTGCGTGTTGTCGGTGCTTTGGGGACTGCTGGTTTATTGCCCGATCGCGCATTGGGTTTGGAGTGATCATGGCTGGCTTTGTGAATGGAACAGCGCGGCCATGTATCCGGCGCTGGATTTTGCCGGCGGGACCGTGGTTCATATCAGCTCGGGAGTTTCGGCGTTGGTCTGCGCCATTTTTCTTGGTGCCAGAACTGGGTATGGAACAGCGCCGATGCCTCCCCACAATTTGACCTACACCTGCATTGGAACGGCGTTGTTATGGGTTGGCTGGTTCGGGTTTAATGCCGGCAGCGCTTTGTCGGCCGGAACGGGTGCGGTAAATGCTTTTGTCGCCACGCATCTTGCCGCGGCCTCCGGCGTGGTTGCCTGGGCGGTCGCCGAATGGATTCTGCGAGACAAACCGACGATGTTGGGGGCCTGCTCTGGTGCGGTCGCGGGGTTGGTTTGTATCACACCAGCTTGCGGTTCGGTGACGGCAATGTCCGCGATCATCTTGGGGTTGATTGCCGGCGCGGTTTGCTTTTTCGCCTGTACCACACTGAAGAAGACCTTCAAGTACGACGATTCGCTGGATGCATTTGGCGTCCACGGGGTAGGCGGAACGGTGGGTGCGTTGCTGACAGGGATTTTCGCGCATCGTTCGATCACTGGGCAATTGGAAGGCGACCGGATCGGACTGATCGAAGGCAATTTTGCCAATTGGACGCAGCTCATCAATCAAGTCGTCAGTTTCCTGGCAGCAGCCGGGATTGCCGTGATTGGCACTTTGATTCTGTTGTTCCTGATTAATGCGACGTTGGGATTAAGAGTCACGCCGGAAGAAGAACGGCAAGGACTGGATATTACGCAGCACGGGGAAGAAGGCTACATCTTCCTGTAATCCAGTCGAACAAGAAACAATTCGCGAGCGCACATGGGGCCCATTTGGAGTGGTTCCATGTGCGTTTTGTTTTGGCTGGTTTGATGCGCGGCCGAATGTTCCCCGTGATTTCAGCTGGTGTTTTTATTCGTTTTGTCGTCGCCTGTGGGAAATTTGCAGCCCAAAATCGTGGCGTGAGCGGGCGCATGGTTTGCGTTAAGATCAGGGAGTTGCTAGATTTTCCAGTTTGACTCTTTGTTCCGCGAGTAACGAATGAACGCAAAAGTTGCTGATCTGATGGTTTCCCAAGTCATGACCACGACGCCCCACCAAACATTTGGTCATGTCAAAAAGGTATTGCGAGAGCATAAGGCCAGCTGCATGCCCGTCGTCAATTCCGACGGAGAGCCTGTTGGCATCGTTTCGGCCAGCGATTTATTACAGGATCATCCGGATGGGATGCCGGTCTCCGAATTCATGACCGAAAAAGTCTTTACGATTCCGCAATACAATGATGTTTCGGCGGCAGCTCGCGTGATGCGCAATCACAAAATCCATCACGTAGTGGTGACCCATGAGAAGAAAGTTGTCGGAATCATCAGTTCTTATGACTTACTGAAATTGGTCGAGGATCACCGATTTGTGATGAAGAATGCCCCCACTTCATCAAAGAAGAAAACGAACCAGGAGTAGACCGGGTTCTGGTGAAACCAACCTCATCACTGGTGTTGCGTTAGTTTGGGGGTCAGCTGACCGATCCGTGTGAGGGATCGGTGGTAACCAGCAAAGAGAACCGAAAGTTTGCCAGATCGGTTCTCTCGCTGTTGCTGGGAACTGCACATCTTGCCGGTCAGATTTTGACCCAGTTTTTCAAGTGGGCGTGTTCGAAGATCATCTGATTCTGGATCTTGAGATCTTGTCCCATGCCGGCTTCGTTGGCTCGTTCGTACATCGCATAGGCGATCGCGACGTCCGTGTAAGCCAATCCAACGGCGTTGAAATAAGTAATTTCTTCAGGCTTTTCCCGGCCCCATTTTGCACCGGTCACCAATTCCACGAGATTGCCGTGGATATCTTCGTCTTTCAGCTCGCCGTCCTGATACATCCGGCTGAGCGTCTGAGTTCGATGTTTCACCGTTTCCCAGTCGTCGCAAACGATTTTGTCAGCTTTCTTGGCGACAGCGTATTCATCTTCCCAGCCGCCGACGTGACTGTAGAAAGCTCCCGGTTGAACCCAGTCGGCTTTGAGTAGCGGTGCCTGGGCACTGGTTGCGGTAACGATCACATCGGCGCCAGCAACGGCGACTTCGAGATCGCCTTCAGTCCCGGTGTATTTGAGATCGGGGATGATGGGCGACATCTCGTAGATAAATTGTTGTTCCTCGTCCCGAGTCTTGGCTCCGATGCGGCATTCTTCGAGCGATGGAAGGGCGGTCTTCATTGCGATCAGGTGCATTTTGGCTTGCTCGCCGGCCCCGATGAAACCGATTCTTCGCGAGTCCTTGCGCGAGGTGTTTGGCCGCAACGGCTCCCATGGCACCGACTCGCATATTGGAACACAGCGTTCCTTCCATGAAGGCAATCGGGAGTCCCGTTTCAATCTCCGAGAGAATGATCACGGCCGAGAGATTCTGGATCCCGTGTTTTGCCGGATTGGGCGGGAACACAGAAACCCATTTCACGCCACAAATTTTCTTACTTTTGAACGTCGCCGGGAGACAATTGATTCGTTCCTGGGTTGCATCATTGAAGATCTGTACAATTTTTTCCGGAAAGATAACATCACCGGATTCATGGTCTTTCATGGCCTGCTCGCAAGCGTCCATGGCCATCGCGATGTCCAGGCAACCCGCTCCCAACAGATCTTCCTGCGAAAAATACCTACAGTGAATGTCATGACTTAACATGGGCCGTTGATCCTCGCGAATGGACGATTGAATAATAAAAAATAGCCGAACTGCAGCCGCCATGACATCTTCTAACTGGCGGTGCGGAAGACCGCTACGTTTGTTTGCACTTTCCATGCCGCGGGCGGTTTCGACTGAATTCCAAAAAAAGCGGGGCCGAGCCCCTCTCGCAGTGCGCCAATTCGCACAGCCGCCGTTACATTCAACGATCACACCGTCTAAAATGCCGATCCAATTGTTTCCTGAGAACAAGTTTGTTTTTCATGTCCACGGCAGATAATTCGCTTCAGCAATTTCGTGTCCAGATCGATGCAATTGATCAACGACTGGTTCAACTGATCAATCGCCGGGGTGAACTGGCGGCTGACCGGTTCGAGAGAAATCTGCGCCAGCAGAAGGATCTGACCAACGATTACCGGCTGGAGTCGGAAATTATTCGCGCTGCGGTGGACCTCAATCGAGGCCCGATCCCGGATTCCTGCGCTGGTTGGCGTCTATCGCCAGATTCTCGGCGGTGCGTTTGATTTGGCCCGCCCGACAAGGGTGGGCTACCTCGGGCCATTTGGTACTTTTAGTCACCTCGCGGCCAAACAGTATTTCGGTTCGGAAGTTGATTTCGAAAACCTGCGAACGCTCGAAGGCGTGTTCGAAGAAGTTGCCCGCGGCCACGTCGATTTTGGCTTGGTCCCGATCGAGAACAGTACGGGTGGGGCAATCATCGAAACCCTGGATTCGTTTTCCAGTTATTTTGGTCGCGTCACAATCTTTGGTGAAGTCCGTTTGCAGATTCGGTTCAGTTTGTATTGCAAGGCCCCGCTGGATCAGATTCGAAAGGTCTGTTCGAAACGGAGGCGCTCGATCAATGCCAGGTCTGGCTTAGCAAGAACTGTCCCGATGCCGATCTGGTTCCCTATGCCAGCACAGCCGCCGCGGTCGAGCTGGCTTACCTGGCCGATCCGATCGATGGCATTGCCGCAGTCGGTTCCAGTCAAGCCGGTGAGTATTATGGTTGGGCACCCCGGTTTGAAGGGATCGAATCGAAGTCAGAAAACGTGACTCGATTCTTGATCCTGTCACGAGCGGAAACCGAGCCGACCGGCAACGACAAGACCTCGGTGATGTTTACCTGCGCCGATCGACCGGGTTCCCTGGTCGACATTCTGGGCGTGTTCAAACGTAACTCCATCAACCTCAGCCATATCGAAAAACGGCCCAGTCAGGAATTCGGATCGGAGTATACTTTCTTCGTTGACATGCAGGGCCACGCGCGGAACGCTCACACGGCCGAGATCTTGGGAGAAATTCGGGCGCATTGCAAAAGCCTGTATGTGCTGGGCAGTTTTCCGGTTTATAAAGAGCACGCGCGTTACCAGCCGGAACCGTTGTTCACGCCAGCCAGCTCGCTGGATGAGTTGTTACAGGAATCAAAATCAGTCGATGCCCAACTGATCGAATTGATCAACGAACGAGCCAAGCTGGTAGTCCAGGTCGGCGAGTTCAAACGCAAATCCGACGTGCCGATTTACGCGCCCCACCGGGAGCACGCGGTGTTGAACAAAATCCAGAATCTCCACCGAGGGCCACTGTCAGCAAAAACGCTCGAAGCGATTTACCGTGAATTGATGAGCGGTAGCTTTCGACTAGAAAAACCGCTGCGCGGCCGCGTCATCCTGTACGACGACGACCACTTCTACCTTGGAGGCGTGCTGGCTGAAATGCTCGCACAGAACGGCTGTGAGGTAACGCTGGTCACGCCTGCTCCAATGATCTCGTACTGGACGCAATTCACGCTCGAGCAGTCCAGGATCCAGGCCCGATTGATGAAAATGGGTGTCAACTTACTCCCCCAAACGCTGCTTGTGGAAATCAAACCTGGCAGCGTGGCGCTCACACATTCCCTGACCGGCGAGCCTACACAGCCTCCCGCGTGAGGGGGTGGTCCTGGTGACCGATCGTCTCTCGAACGACAGCCTGTATTACGAACTAAAACCTGCGCAGGCAGCAGGGAAACTACGCTCCCTGCGCGTGATCGGAGACGCTGAAGCGCCTAATATCATCGCCCAGGCAGTGTTTTCGGGCCACCTGGCCGCGCGTGAATTTGACGAAGAACCTGTGAAAGGGACTCCTTTCAAGATCGAGCGAGTGATTTAGCAAGGTAAGGGGCTCAGGTAATAATCTGTTACTTTTCTCAAATTGCTACATTATCAATCAAAGGCATTTAAAACCCATGCTCACCGGGCAGCCGCCGCACCCTTCCCCCTGCGGGGACCTTCGGCGGGTGTGCTCCGCGAAGAACGCGGAGAAAATGGGGTCTGCTTGGTGCTCTCCGCGACTTTGCAGCGTAAGAAAGGAAAGGAGGCAATCCGGGTTACTGATGAAAATTACCAGACCCTTTCCAAATCCCGATTTTCGCAAGGCGCTCGGCCGATCTTGGCCATATCCACCCACTGGTCGTGTACTTTGACCCGCACCACGTCGCTGGTGAAATCCGTCACGGTTGTGCCGTTGTTGTTGAACAGGTATGAGCCGACCGCGTAGATGTCCACGGGTACGGACAGTTTCTCGAACCTGCGGATCTTCTCGGGATTGAAACCGCCCGAGACGACGATTTTTACATCCTTGCAATACTGCTGCGCAGGCGCTTTCCAGGATTTTGGCAGGTCCCAGTGTTCCCAGGCAGAATCCAACGCCTGGCGGACATTGAACACCAGTCTGGGTGTGACGCCCAGGTCCAAAGAGACATCTCCTAACGGAAGGACAGAAATGTCGCGCAGACTGCCGCTGGTATCCAACCGCACACCGTACAGGACATATTTTGCCGCTTCAGCCTCGTTGCCGGCATCTCTCAACTGGCGGTATTGGGAAAACATGGTTTTCAAGACCGCCAGTGAATCAGCTATACTGTCATTGTTGAAATCAACCAGTGCGATACGCGGGATATGGGCTGGCAGGATTCGCGAAAATTGCATCATGGCTTCGGCTGTATCCCCCAGGAAGGAAGCAATTGCGGCGTGAGCCACCGTTCCGCCGCCCGCGCCTCCCCACCAGTCGCCCTGGGCATCGGTTGACACGAATGGTCCCAACTCTTTGGCATAGTCCATGTTGAAGCGCTCAACTGCAATGCTATATGCGTACCCGTCCGCAGCCTGGACTTCATGCAGGTCGAAGCGAGCAGGGAAGAACAACACCGGCTTTCCCCGAGCTGCTATCATTGTCTCGTAGACATTTGTTGCCACACGACTTGAGCGGGTCAGGATTCCAAGCGAGGGGGTTTCGAGCAGGGCAAAGTCGCGGTAACGGCCGCGCACACGCAGAACCGGTTGGATGTTGGTCGGATCCCCATCGTATTGCACCACACAGCCATCCTGGATGGCCCAGGTTTCCAGTTGATCCCAGGTTTCAACAAAAGTATCCCCATCCCAGTATCCGGTGCAATGCCGTAACATGGATAAAGACTTGTCAACGCCTACCACCACAGTCTTTCCCATGCGGCGCGTAAACCACTGCATCTCCACTTCCATGTTGCCAACATCGATATTCTCAGGAGGCACATCTTTAGGGAGATTGTGCAGTTGTCCGCTGTATTTGTAGTCCTTTGCTGCTAATACTGTAAGCATGCGGCCGATATTCTCGAAATACTTGTCTGAATACCAGCCTTTTCGCATGCGTTCGATGTCAAGCTTGAATGTCTCGTCTGTTAATCGCGATTTATTGAATATTGACATAGGATACCAGGATGTTTCTGAATAAGTAAGCCGGCGAGCACTTGTATTAAAATATCCCTCGAAAGGTATTCATCACGCTTTGCTCAGGCTCTGGATTATAAAGCACAATATCGAAATCCTGGGTAGCTTTCCACAGGTCCCTGGTACCGCACAATCCAGGAAGTAAGGGGAGGGAAGATGCCGGCCAGTAATCACTCAACAGCAGCCGGCCATGAATCGATCGGTTCAGTGGAACGGACCAGGTGCATGCCAGCCTCAACAAAACCTGCATAAGCCTGCTCGGCAGCTTCCGTAAAGTCTGCGCCTGGCACGACTACCGGGGACGAACAATCGTCCAGCAAATAGATTTTCCTGGCCAGTGCAGGATCTTCCTTGCGCAGGTCATCCAGCAGGTCGGCGATCGACCATGCCACGCAATGGCTTTTGGCCTGGCCTGCGATCACCAGGCGGTCCACCTCCTTGAGCATGTTTACGAACTTCGCGTTGTGCTCGCCCAGGGCCTCACCACTAGGACCTTTTTCCACCTCAGGCCCGATCACCGAGTAATGTTCAGTGAACGAGCGATCTCCTTTTATCTCGAATTGTGTCGGAGACAGGCGCGCCACTGAGTGGAAGAACAGCGCCTCTTCCACCGAGGAAACCAGAGCGTGGCCGATACCACCCAACATGGCGTGATACGGCCAGATTGTCAGCGCATATTTTCCATGCTCTTCAAGATTCGCCGTGTAATGTCTCAGTCTTTCCTGGCCTTCATCGTGGGAAATGCCATAATGGCTCCCAAGGGATGGATTGAAGCTCCATTTTCCAGAACGGATATCATTTGCCATTACGTTGGTGTACGGTGCCGGATGCTCACCGTTCTCATCCACGAGAAAAATTGCGTGGAATATCTGCATGGCCTGGTGCGTATCCAATGTTGCCGTGACACCAGTGATGACGCCAATGTTGCGGAAGATGAACTCGCACAGGCGGCGGTTGTCGTCCACCGCCCCGTACCGCTGCGCCCGGCTACATACAGCTCGAACTCCGGCAGGCAGAACGTGTTCTGGACGTCGATCAGTAGCAGCCGGGTATTGATCTTATCCGCAGCTGCAGGCTGCAGTGAATGAGCACCTGCCCAGATGTTTGCCTGATGGGCGCGCTGCTCATAAGGCACACGCCAAACCTGGGCAACTGAGGCGGGGGAGTAAAAGTCCGGAATGGGTAATTCAAGCATGACAACTCCTATGTGTTATACTAACACTATCAAATTCGAGAAAATATAGCGGGTCACCCCGCCTTAGAATACACATTTTATCCCTCATTCAAATTTTGTCAAGGCTTGAAAGTAATATTCGCAGGATTCTTTCATGCCAAACCCTGACAAATATTTCAACCTTGTGTCCGCTCCTGCCTTGCGAGTACCTGCCTTCCACTAAAGAATGTACTATGATGGACGATCATCCTGCAGCGAAGATGGAGAAGGGGGATAAGACGGAGTATCTCGCCGGAATTCATAGGCATCCATCATTTTTTCAATAGTGCTGACTTGTTCGGGGGTCAAATCCTGAAATTCAAACCCGATATTGTAAAAATCAGGATTGATATCCGGATCACAATGGGCGACTCGGACGGATAAGTCCAATTTGGCAGAGTTGAACAGGTTCATGTCGGGCAGATCAAATCGAACAGGAAGCTCGCTTCCGACAGTTTGAGGTTGTTCGCTGATGATCATGGCGCCAAGTGGACTGAGGTCCCCCAGGTAGCCGATAATTTTCCCTAATGTGCGCTCAAATACGCGAGAATACACAATAAGGTATTTTCGTGGGATTTTCCTTCTTTCCTCCATAAGTCCGCCTTCCTATTCTGTCTCCAGTGTACATGGTTATGAAAAAAATCAACTAACAAAACTGTCAACTTGGTTTCGCCGTGATCTGAAAACCCACTATAATGATTCGATGCGTTGGATCTATCTCTCTCCCCACCTGGATGATGCCGTCTTCTCAGCAGGAGGATTGATCTATGAAAAAGTCCGTGCAGGCCAGCAGGTGGAAATATGGACGATCGTCTGCGGATTCCCACCGCCGGGTGTACTGACCCCTTTGGCTCAAATGCTCCACGCGAAATGGGGGACGGGGAAACGCTGAGGAGACCGTACTCCTTCGGCGTGCGGAAGATGCCCGCGCTGTTGGCTTTCTCGGCGCCACAACACTGTATATGGACGTGCCGGATTGTATTTACCGGTGCGGATCAGACGGCGAAGCGCTTTACCAGGATATCTTCGTTCAACCACACCCATTTGAAACAGAACTGCCTGCTGAGATTGCCGGATCCCTTACCAGGCTGCTTAAACCGGATGATCAGGTGGTGTGCCAGTTGGCAATTGGCGGTCATGTCGACCATATCCTGGTCAGGCAGGCAGCGGAACTGCTCGATCTTCCGCTCTGGTATGCTGCTGATTTGCCTTATCATTTCAAACATCCAGGCGAGTTGGTTCCAGAGGTTTCCAGCATGGGCGTCACCCGGCACCCCCTGTCCGAAGCAGCCCTGCGGACCTGGTTGGCAGCGCTCTTGATGTATAAATCTCAGTTAAGTTCAGTGTTCGACGAATTGGAAAAGGTCGAACCGAGATATCCGGGCGTTCAGTCAGGAATGGGGTGGATTTCCGCTTCTGGCAGCAATTATGATCCAATTCTCACTTGATTCTGCCTTTGAATCATGATATATTAATCCCGCTTTACGGAAAATTTGACGTATAATATACCCATTGCATCTCTTTTAAAGAGATGCAAATTCTATTCGTAGGAAAGAATTATGCCGACCACATTCCTGACCAAGGAAGGTTTCCAGAAACTCCAGGAAGAACTCAATCACTTGCGCAAGGTTAAAAGGCAAGAAGTTGCTGATCGTTTGCATGAAGCCATGGAAGGTGGCGAATTGATCGAGAACGCCGAATACGAGGCCGCCAAGAATGAGCAGGCCTTTGTTGAAGGCCGTATTCAGGAACTTGAAATGTTACTGGCGACAGCCCGCGTTATCGAAGAGGACAAAAAGAGAAAAGCCGATAATGTTCCAGGTCGGCTCTACCGTGACGATCAAGGAAGATGGATTGGAAGAGGAGACCTATACGATCGTCGGGGCTGCAGAAGCCAATCCGCGCGAAGGTAAAATTTCGAATGAATTACCAATGGGCAAGGCGATCCTGAACCATCGGGCAGGTGATGAGGTGCAGGTTGAAACTCCAGATGGGGCTTACACAGTCCGCATTGTCAAGATCGGCTAGTCAGGGGCACGCAATCTAGCCCCGCGCATCCCTGTACAGGTGCGCGGGGCTTTTTATTGAGGTCATGTCATGTCAGATTACTCTTCCCTAGAAAAGATCCGCCTGCAGAAGATCGAAACCCTGCGAGCCAAAGGCGTGGAACCATATCCCACTCGTGCCCGGCGGAACTTATACCACCACGCAGGCGATTGAGGCCTTCGAGGAAGCCGAGAGTAAACATCCCGAAGGTCAGGGGCAGATGTCTGAGGTAGAGGTTGTACTGGCCGGACGCATCCGCGCTGCTCGACCTATGGGCAAATTAACCTTTGCACATATCGAGGATGCGCATGGGAAAATCCAACTTTTTTTCAGGGTTAATGAAATCGGGCAGGAGCAGGTCGATTTCTTCAACGACCTGTTCGACCTGGGTGACTTCATCCAGGCCACTGGCAAGTTGATGCGAACGCGCACCGGGGAGGTCACGCTTCTGGTTCATGAATTTGTGTTGCTCAGCCAAATCAGTGACTCCACTTCCGGCCGCAAAAGATGAAACTCTTGAAGATGGCACCATCCTCCGCCACGCAGCATTGGAAGATCCCGAACTGCGTGCCCGTCAGCGTTATGCGGACCTGGCGGTCAACCCGGATGTGCGGAAAACCTTTCACACCAGGGCGACGATCCTGAAATCGCTACGAACCTTCCTGGACGATCATGGATTCATGGAGGTGGAAACCCCCATCCTGCAGCCGCTTTATGGAGGCGCGGCAGCCCACCCGTTCGTGACTTATCATAACGAGCTTGAGCAAGACATGTACCTTCGCATTTCTTTTGAGTTGTACCTTAAACGCTTGCTGGTTGGTAATCTGGAACGCGTTTATGAGATGGGTCGGGACTTTCGTAATGAAAGCGTATCCTTCAAACATAATCCGGAATTCACTCAATTAGAATTCTATTGGGCATACGCCGATTACCTGCAAGTGATGGAACTGACCGAGCAGATGGTCGCATATGTTGCCAAAGAGGCTACGGGTGGTTACAAAGTCAACTATCAGGGCCAGCAGATCGACTTCACCCCGCCCTGGAAGCGGCTGGAGATGCGCCAGGGTATTCTTGAAAGCAGTGGTATCGACATCTCTGAATATCCTTCGGCAGAGACTTTCTACAAAGCTATAGTCTCAAAGCACAAAGACCGGTCACCGGATACCAAAGCGACTCGCGGAAATTGATCGATTATCTGGTATCTGAGTTCCTCGAGCCGACTTTGATCCAACCGACTTTCCTGTACGATTACCCGCGCGATATCGCGCCTGAAGTCCAAACCGGGCGACCCGTTGACAGTTGAACGATTTGAGGCCTACGCGGCCGGATTTGAGCTTTGCAATGCCTTTACGGAATTGAACGATCCACTCGATCAGGAACAACGTTTCATTGAGATGAGTAAGGATTATGCCTCCGATGACGAGGAGCGCCACCCGCTGGATGAAGACTATCTGCGCGCCATGCGTTACGGTATGCCGCCCAATGGCGGGTTTGGCATGGGCGTCGACAGGCTGACCATGCTCCTGACGGATCACCATTCCATCCGAGAGGTGTTGCTCTTTCCACCGCTGCGCAAGGAAGAGCACGACGGATAAAATTTTGAAGTCGTAAACTGGGTTGAACTAGGAAGGTGAATTTGAAGAAGAGATATTTATTGATACTGGGCGATGTACTTGCACTGGGGATAATCACTGTAATTGGTTTTGCTTCGCACGGCGAAGCCAACCTGTCATTTGCACGGCGTATGCTGACCACTTTTCTTCCCTTGCTGGCAGGCTGGTTTTTGATCGCGCCATGGCTGGGTTTGTTCAAGTCAGAGATTGCTAGCAATCCCAAGGACCTATGGCGCCCGTGCTGGCCATGCTGCTTGCCGCTCCGATGACTGCCGTTCTGCGCGCAGTGATGTTGAGTGGCTTGGCGTTGCCGCTTTTCACTGCCATTCTGGGCGGCAGCGCCGCTCTGGGTATGCTGGTCTGGCGGGGCATCTGGCTGTTGTCGGAACGATCAACCAGAGCATAATCAGGTATCACAATTCCTGCTCAATGTTACAATTGCCGTGATGGATGAAATTATCCTAATCCAATATGCCCAGGAAGGAGATCTGGATGCTTTCAACGATCTGGTCCTGGCCTATCAAGATGTGCTTTTCAACACCGCTTTGCGTATTCTGGGGGATGAGGATATGGCAGCCGATGCGACCCAGGAGGCCTTCCTTTCGGCATTTCGCGCCATAAAATCCTTTCGAGGTGGTTCTTTCAAAGCCTGGTTGCTGCGCACCGTTACGAACGCCTGTTACGACGAATTACGGCGTTTGAAACGTCGTCCCACCACCCCGCTTGAACCTGACAGTGAGGATGGAGACGAGATTGACAGCCCGCGCTGGTTGGCCGATCCTTCGTTAAGCCCGGAACAGGAACTGGAAACCGATGAGCTCGAACATGCCATCCAGCATTGCTTAAAGGTCTTGCCGATGGAATTTCGCACTGTTGTGGTGCTGGCAGATATTCAGGGCTTGGATTACAAAGAAGTCTCCACTGCGATCCGGGTTCCGTTGGGCACCATCAAGAGCCGCCTGGCCCGCGCGCGACTGCGTTTACGTGAGTGCCTGCAGGATTTTTGGGAACTTTTGCCTTCCGCCTTTCGTCTGGAAGAAGGACGCATCCGCACATGACTCCGAACCCTTCTTTCCGTGAAATTGAATCACTCTCCGCCTATCTGGATGGACAATTGAAACCCTCCGAGGCTGCTAATCTCGAATCGCGCCTGGCAGCGAATCCGGAATTGCGTGCGGTCCTGGAAGGTTTACGCCAGTCCCGCAGTGTGATTCGCCAGCTTCCCCAACGACGTGCGCCGCGAAACTTTACTTTGACTCCCAAAATGGTGGGCATGAAGCCCCCGCTGCCTCGTTCTTATCCTGTGTTTCGTTTTGCCACGGCGGTAGCTACCCTGCTGCTCTTCTTGAGCTTTGCCACAAATTTCATGGCAACACGCTTGCCCGCCCAGGCTCCTTCAATTCCTTATGGGATCGGGGGCGGTGCAGGCGGGGGCGCTGATCAGGAATTCCAGGAACCGGCATTGGCAATGGAAGCTCCTGCTGAACCTGCAGCGCCAGCCGCCGAAGAGCCGGTTATTATTGAAGAGCCCGCCGCACCTGAATTCGCAGCGCAAGCTGCCGCCCCTACGCCGAGCCCGCAACCGGTAGGGGAAGCCTTCCGAGCCCAGGCTACTGCGATGCCGACGCAGGTTTAACCGATCAGGCCGAGGAAAAAGCGGGCCTCTCAAATCAGCTTGAAGAGGGCGATGATACCGGTCAGCTGTTGGTCGCGCCGCCCAGTCCGGAACCGAAACCCCTACCGGTGCCGCTGGTCTGGCAGCTTGGTCTGGTTATCCTGGTGATACTCAATTCCCTGATTCTCTGCTCTTGCGTCTAAACGCCGCTTCCAAATGGCGGAATACAAAATAAAGTACTGTCCACGTTGCGGAAATGTGGTCGAAAGTGCCGAGCACTTCGGTAAATTTCGCCCGGCCTGCCCGGGTTGTGGATGGGTCCATTTTGCAGATCCAAAAGTAGCTGCTGCAGCTCTGGTCGAAAAGGACGGCCGCGTATTGTTGGTGCGACGGGTGAACGAACCCTTTCGCGGTCTGTGGACCCTGCCTGCCGGCTTTATAGACGCAGGCGAGGATCCCGCTCAAGCTGCCGTGCGCGAATGCATGGAAGAAACCGGTCTTGAGGTACGCGTGCTGCATGTGCTGGATGTAGTGGCCGGACGCGAGCATGAGCGCGGGGCCGATTTCGTCATTGTGTATCGCGCGGAGGTAGTCGGGGAGTACTGCTACCAGGCGATGACGTCGATTTTGTGGATTGGTTCGCCCGCGATGGTTTGCCCTCACTGGCATTTGCAGCCACCAGCAAGGTGTTAACGGGACAACCCCCGCAAGATAGGGAAATCAGGGCTTTCTCAAAGATACTGTTGGCAAACCCGGGGAAAAGCGGACAAGGACAAGGTTGCTGGTGAAACGAATGACTAAGCTGAGTTCAAGGTCCAGCTTTTTTTGCGTGGTGCTTGCGGTCGATCACCCGCCAGCCAGTGTGCGGTGCGTTTCAGATTGGCGGCACAACCCGTAAAGGCAGCTTGCAGGTTACGTTTCTTTTGCCCAATGTATCTACCAACCCGCATGTCATGACCACGGATCAGCGCAGATAAGCTGCCTTCCACCCCACTGCGATGTTGGTAATAATCCCTTTTGAAGGCCTCCGTTTTTTGTCGAGTACGTGCCGTTTGCACAAGTTCATAGTGGACGTTCATACCAACGCTCCGCCCGCCTTTCCCGGTACAACAACGGGCACGCAATGGACAGGCTGCACAGATCTTTTTGGGGAAATGGAAACTCAGGGTATTCCCGGTCAAGCTGGGATGTCGTGCCTGGTGTCCTTGAGGACAGGTGGCGATCTTCTTCTCCGGGTGCATTTGAAATTGAGCTTGCGTGATCCCATCCGGTAATAAGTCCTGAGGGGTCACCACTTCTGGCAAGGGGCCAATCAGATCGATCTCCAGATCCTGACTGTGAGCCAGGTTCGGGCCACTCATGTAGCCTGCATCCACATAATGTTCACCCGGCTGGCAATGACGTTCGATCAGCCGGTTTTGAATGCGTGGGAGTTCTTCGTAATCCGTCTGGTTGCTCGCGGTTGCCAGCATATCTGTGATGATATGCGGATACCCTGTATCGTCCGTTTCGGTCACCTGGACCTTGTCGCCCAGCCATTCGAAACGGCGTTTGCGGCTGTAACGAGCCTCGGGGTCATGCGGTGTCTGGATCTGGGTATGGCCGTCATACTTTTTCAAGTCTTTATAGACCATTTGCCCTCGCGCTGCTCGAAACTGCTGCGCCCATACGGTGCGCAAGACTTGCACTGCTGGCAAATCCTGCAACTCCGCTGGTGCGCTTCCTTCTTTGAGCCGTGTGAGCAACCATTGCCCATCGTTCCCGATATGGGCTTCATAGTCCTGCCACTCTTTTTCACTGTACCGTTGTCTCATAAACCGTTCCCCATATTTGTCTTCCCATGAAGGCGGCAACACTTCCTCACACCACTCCCGGTCGGTGTCCACCAAATCCACGACGGCCAGGCGTAACGTTTCTACCACCATCTCGATGCGGCTCAGGCGTCTCACCTTGGTCAGCATGGCGATACTGTCGCTTCTCTGTTTCCCACGTTCCTTGATCAATCCCATCCCACGAATTTGTTCCACCAACTTCTCGAACACGCGCTGTTCTGCTTCCCCTGCGATCAGCCGGTCTCGAAACTCACTCAGCACACTAAAGTCAAAGCCCTCATCTTCCAGTGGCATGTGCAGCGCATACTTCCAATCCAGACGCATGCGTAACGCCTGTGCAGCTTGTCGGTCTGCCAGCCTCTCCATGAACTGAAAGACACTCACGAATGCCAGGATGACCGGTGAGTATGCCGGTTTCCCCTCACTCGAATACAGGTCCGCAAATTCCCCCTCCTCCCATTGCTCGAATAGCCGATCACCGATCAAGCGATAGGGATCGTTCTCTTTCAACAATTTCTTTCCGATCCGCCCGGTTTCTTCCGGCATCGGCCAGGGTGATTGTATTTTTAAACACATGGCAGCCTCTGCCTTTTATCTTACTCCTTATTGCCAGTTCGCCAACAGTATCTCTCAAAGTCCTATTTAGTTGCCCCACCCCTAGCCTCTCCCGATTCGGGGAGGGGAGAGCTAGTGCGAATAATGGGGTGCTCAGGCGCAAGGCGCCTCGCACCCCATTTTTCGCTTCTTTTCCCCCTTCCTCGGGGAAGGGGGTTAGGGGGATGGGGAGAAACTCCCATGAGCAAACCTGAGCGAAGACACTGCTGTCATACTTTGGGAAAGCCGTGCGAGGGAAATGTTTCCTTCTTGCAGGATGATAAACCGGTATGCTATACTTTAGATATTAAATTGATAAGAATATGGAGAGAGAATAAAATGTACGTGAAAGTATTAGAGCATGGTTTCAGTAGCTGTCCTGGCATTCGTGAGTCTGGCCTGCCTGGGTTCAACTGAAACGCCGTCACCTGAACCTCCTGTTGAAACTGAGGCGCCCCAGCAGCCGGCGCAGCCGCAGGAAAACAGAGGCCCCCACTGAGACCAGGGCGCGCAGGAATTCTTCAAGGAAGAGTTGAAGGAGATATCAGCAACTGGACCTACTTCAATGTGTTGGGCTGGATCAAACCGACAACCAAAGTCAGCCTTGAAACCGACGGCGGTTGCCTTATTGATATTTCCACGAAACAGTTGTACACATCACGTAACCTATAATGCTATCAGTACGCGGACGTAGCCATTTCTCTTCGCGCCGAAAACCAGAACAACAACAATGCAATCAGCATGTTGCCGCTCCAGCGA
>CAVQPH010000011.1:0-311805 GCA_963714685.1 Pirellulaceae bacterium
TTTCGGCGCGTTGGGAGACGCCATCGGCGAACTCTACGTGCAGAAGTACTTCAAACCGGAAGCCAAAGCCCAAATGGAAGAGCTGGTCCAAAACCTGCTTAAGGCGTTTGACGAAAGTATTGATGAACTGACCTGGATGACCGACGCGACCAAGCAGAAAGCCAAGGAAAAGCTGGCCAAAATCGACACCAAAATCGGCTACACCGAAAAGTGGCGTGATTACAGTGATCTAAAAGTCGACGCCAAAGACCTGGTCGGCAATGTCAAGTCATCCAACCGAGTCGAGTATTTCCGAAATGTCAACAAACTGGGACAACCGATCGACAAAACGGAATGGGGCATGACACCTCAGACGGTCAATGCCTACTACAATCCTTCGAAAAACGAAATCGTTTTCCCCGCAGCGATTCTGCAACCCCCGTTCTTCAGCCCCGACACCGAGGCTGCGTTGAATTACGGCGGGATCGGCGCAGTCATCGGTCATGAGATCAGTCATGCCTTCGACGATCAAGGCAGCAAATACGACGGCGACGGAAACATGATCAACTGGTGGACGGACGAAGATCGGACCGCTTTCAAAACGCTAACCGAAGCGTTGATTGCGCAATACGAAGCATACGAGCCATTAACGGGAAAACGCGTCAACGGGAGCCTGACGTTGGGTGAAAACATCGCTGACCTTTCCGGGCTGTCGATCGCTCACAAAGCCTATCGAATTTCGCTCAACGGCCGTGAACCAGCGAAAGTCGCGGGCTGGACCGGCGATCAACTCTTTTTTGTAGGCTGGAGCCGCGTCTGGCAACGAAAATACCGGGACGCCGAGATGGTAAAACGCTTGTTGACCGACCCGCACTCTCCCTCCCAGTACCGCGCGAATGGGCCGGTAATGAATATCGATGCCTTCTATCAGGCTTTCGATTTGAAAGAAGGGGATCGACTGTTCAAGCCGGTCTCGGAACGAATCCAAATCTGGTAGGCGGAGACGTTGAGGCCGAGGGAGACGATGACCTTGAGGGAGACGATGACCTTGAGGGAGACGATGACCTTGAGGGAGACGATGACCTTGAGGGAGACGATGACCTTGAGGGAGACGATGACCTTGAGGGAGACGATGACCTTGAGGGAGACGATGACCTTGAAGGAGACGATGAGGTTGAGGAAGACAATGAGTGGGGGAAACATTGAGGTTGGGGCGAGCCGATGGGGCCAAGGTACTGGACTGATTGACGAGTTAACAGTTGACGAATCAACGGCTGGACGAAAAAGCAAAGCCAATCCTCCCCTTGCTCCCCGCTCCCCGCCAATTCGGACGAATTCACTCCGTCACTTGATCCAGCTCACTCCGAATTTGTGGGAGAGGGGCTGGGGAAGACGTTAGGGGGAAGACGATGGAGCCAAGGTACTGGATTGATTGACGAGTTAGCAGTTGACGCATCAACGGCTGGACGAAAAAGCAAAACCAATCCCACCCTTGCTCCCCTCTCCCCGCAAATTCGGACGAATTCACTCCGTCACTTGATCCAGCTCACTCCGAATTTGCGGGGAGAGGGGCTGGGGGTGAGGGGATGACCACTTATGCCTGACGCGGCGATCTTGATCCAATTGCGACTCAAATTTGAGCCTGATTGCGATTCGCTGCATGAGCATCATTGACCGCTCGCTTGATCAAAGAATTTTAACTGCAACCGTTTGGCATGTTTGATGGAACAGCCGCTTGCTCCTCACCCCCCAGCCCCCTCTCCTCGTAAATTCGGGGCAAGCTGGATGCGAATGGAATGTTGACCCGTCCGAATTTTCGAGGAGAGGGGGAGCCAGTGAGTTGAAGGAGACGTTGAGGCGAGGGAGCCAGTGACGTTGAAGGAGACGATGACCTTGAAGGAGACGATGAGGTTGAGGAAGACAATGAGCCGAGGGAGACATTAAGGTTGGGGGAAGCCGATGGGGCCAAGGTACTGGATTGATTGACGAGTTAACAGTTGACGAATCAACGGCTGGACGAAAAAGCAAAGCCAATCCCACCCTTGCTCCCCTCTCCCCGCAAATTCGGACGAATTCACTCCGTCACTTGATCCAGCTCACTCCGAATTTGTGGGGAGAGGGGCTGGGGGTGAGGGGATGACCACTTATGCCTGACGCGGCGATCTTGATCCGATTGCGACTCAAATTTGAGCCTGATTGCGATTCGCTGCATGAGCATCATTGACCGCTCGCTTGGTCACAGAATTTTAGCTGCAACCGTTTGTCATGTTCGATTGGACAGCCGCTTGCTCCTCACCCCCCAGCCCCCTCTCCTCGTAAATTCGGGGCAAGCTGGATGCGAATGGAGCGCCGAATCGTCCGAATTTTCGAGGAGAGGGGGAGCCAGTTAGTTTGAAGGAGACGTTGAGGCGAGGGAGCCAGTGACGTTGAAGGAGACGATGACCTTGAAGGAGACGATGACCTTGAAGGAGACGATGAGGTTGAGGAAGACAATGAGCCGGGGGGAGACGTTAAGGTTGGGGGAAGACGATGGAGCCAAGGTACTGGATTGATTGACGAGTTAGCAGTTGACGCATCAACGGCTGGACGAAAAAGCAAAGCCAATCCTCCCCTTGCTCCCCTCTCCCCGCAAATTCGGACGAATTCGCACCGTCACTTGATCCAGCTCACTCCGAATTTGTGGGGAGAGGGGCTGGGGGTGAGGGGATGTCCACCTATGCCTGACGCGGCGATCTTGATCCAATTGCGACTGAATTTTAAGCCAGATTCGCGGTGGCTAAAATTCGGCGTCAGCCGAGACCCTGAGAGACCTCAACACGGCGTTGAGATTGGAGTTTGCGGCCGCCGACAAGCCAAGTTGCAGGTCCCAGGAACAGCCCTCAATCAGCAGCAGCGAAGCCTGCGGCGTGGTCTCATACAATTGCTGGCACAGATATAGCACGGTCTGAGGGCTTAACTGGTGACTGGTGAACTCCACTTCGTGTACCGGCTCGCAGGTTTGCCATTGGTAACCGTTTGGCAACTCGTGATGACAGGCATCGACAAACACCACGCGTCGGGCGTGGCTGATCAATTCCGCATCCTCAATTTGAAGTTGATAGCGGTAAACGATCGGACCGCAAAAACGCTCGTCCTGCTCGATGGCATTGAGAAACGCCCAGCCCAGACCGTCGTCGTTTCGGCCGTCGTTGCCGATACCAATCAGCATGGCAGTTCGCAAATCGTCGGCCGGGACCTCGACCCTCGGCGAATTGCTGGCAGGCTGAACGGTCATTCGATCCCCTTGGAGCGTTCGGAAACCAGGTTGCCGGCCGCATCGAGCAGGGTGATTCTCAACGGCATTTGTCCGATCGCATGCGTTGCACAACTCAGGCAGGGATCATACGCGCGGATCGCGATTTCAACCTGGTTCAGCATCGACTCGGTGATCTCTTTTTTATCCTGCAGGACGTTTCGGGCGACCCAGCGAACGGCGCGATTCATCGGTTCGTTATTGTGGGTCGTCGACACAATCAGGTTGCATTTGGTAATCATGCCTTTTTCGTCCACCTGGTAATGATGGATCAAGGTCCCTCGCGGCGCCTCGATCACACCGATTCCTTCGGGACGACGGCCCGGCGTATCCCGCCGCAGGTCATCCCCCAGGATCGTGTCATCGGTGAGCAGTCGCTTCATCGCTTCGGCGCAGTAAAGCATCTCGATCAGGCGCGCCCAATGCGTGTGCATCGTGTGATTGTTTGGTTTTCCATCGGTGTAGGCTTTGAACTCCTTCAATTTCTGATCGGCCAAGGGTGTCGTGATATAGTCACAAACATTCAGCCGTGCCAACGGGCCGACTCGGTTCCAACCATTTTCCCGGCCCAGGTGCGTGAGGTAGGGAAATTTCAGGTAGGTCCATTTTTCGGTGCCCTCACGAAAGTATTTGAGATAGTCATCGCCCGGCACGTCGGCGAGCGTCGTCTCGCCTTCGCTGTCGATTGCTCTCATCCGCCCGTGATACAACTCCAGGGCTCCATCCTCGGCGACCATGCCCAAGTGCCCGGACGGATAGCTTGCGAAATTGTCCAACCACTCGGTATGTTGATCGTGATAGGATTTAAAAAACTCGACCACTTCTTTCGACCACTCGATCATCGTATCGACCGAGGGCGTGTCGTTTTCTTGCAGGAAATAGTCCCGTTCTTCGGGGTAGAAAGTCTTGTGCATCCCTCCGGGCACCGCGGCAATCCCGTGGATCTTTTTACCAGCGATGGCTTTGATGATTTCCTGCCCGAACTTCCGCATCAGGATGCCTTTCCGGGCCAATTCCTTATGCTGGACCAGCACGTTACTCAACCTGCGGGTCGGCAGCTCGGCATCGACGCCAAACAACAGATCGGGCGATGCAAGGTAAAAAAAGTGCACCGCGTGCGACTGAAAGTCCTGTGCGTAATGCAGCAGCCGGCGCAATTTGGTGGCCGTTTCCGAGAGATCTTCCGGGTCCAACCCGATGATTTGATCGACCGCCTTGGCAGCCGCCAAGTGGTGGCTGACCGGGCAGATGCCGCACAGTCGCTGAACCAGCAACGGTGCCTCCCGGTAGGGATGTCCCTGCACAAAACGTTCGAATCCACGGAACTCGACGATGTGGAAATTAGCCCGTTCGACATCCCCGTGTTCGTCGAGATGAATGGTGACTCTCCCATGGCCTTCCACGCGAGTGACCGGATCGATCGTGATTTTTCTGGTTGCTTCAGCCATGCCTAATCGTACTTGAAATCGGAATACAGGATTGAGTAATGATCACCCCACAACAGGTTGGAAACCGTTTTCCAGATGTGATCGGCGTTGGGTGGACAGCCCGGAATATAGTGGTCGATGTGAACCACTTCGTTACAGGCGTAGACTTTGTCGAGAATTTTTGGCAGGTCTTCGTCGTACGGAACGACGGCTTCATCGGGGTCGCTGGTGATCCCATTGAGGTAAGCTTCTTCCAGGCATTCGCGTAGCGGAATCGTATTTCGCATCGCCGGGAGTCCTCCCCAGATGGCACATTCGCCAACACAGACGAGGATATCGCATTTCCGCCGAAACTCCTTCAGCACTTCGACATTGTCGGAATTGCAACAGCCCCCCTCAATCAACCCGAGGTCGCACTGTTTCGTGAATTCCTTGATGTCGTTGAGCGGTGATTTGTTAAACTCGATCAACTCCATGACTTCGAACAATTTCAGATCGTTGTCAAGCATCGACATATGGCAGCCAAAACAGCCGGCCAGGGAAATCGTCGCAACGGTTTTTTTCTTGCGTGGTCCGTCGGATTTTCCAGAATTTTGATCGCCGTCCTGGTGTTGAGGATCGACCGACTGCAGATCGAATTTCCGGTGCCCAAAGGGCTCAGCGTACGAAAGTCCCCTGCAAATGATGGCACCGGTCGGACACAACCGCATCGCCTCTGCCGCTTGTTCGTCGGTTAATTTGGCTTCCTCGTCATAGTCGATCCCGACCACGGTTTCGTTGCCGCGGTTGCAAAACGAGAACACCTGTTTCTGATCGTCGTTCAGGACTTCGACGACACAACGCGCACATTTCACGCAGCGGTTATGCTCGAGGATCATTCGCTTGGGTTCAAAGTCAATCAGTTCATCTTTGAAAAGATGGGGGAAACGCAAATGACTGAGCCCCATTTCGTAACCCAGATGCTGCAGATCACAGTTTCCGCTTTTTTGGCAACCGGGACAAAAATGATTGCCCTCGGAAAACATCATTTCGACGATGGCTTTGCGAATATCCGCCAACTCTTCGGTATTGATCTGGACTTCCATCCCATCGTGAACTTCTTCCGTGCAGGCCTGGCGAATTCGTCCATCAATGTTACAGGTACAAACCCGGCAGGTTCCCAACGGAGGATCAATGTGGTCGTAGTAGCATAACGAGGGGATAAAAAAGCCGTTGTCATGCGCGACTTTGACCAGGTTGGTTCCGGCCTCGGCACTGATTTTCTTACCGTCGATGGTGAGATTGATTTTTTCGGACATTTAACTCCGCCTTGCTTGGGATCTGGATTTTACGCTCGCACGAGGGTGAATGGACTCCTGGCCTCTAACTGCCATACGTGTCGTACTCCTTAATGGCGGCTTCCAAATCAAAGTCTTCTCGAATTCCTTGTTGATCGTCATTGATCTTGGTCGCGAAATACTCGGGGAATTTGTCGATCGCCATGACCAGTGCGTTGGTTGCCGAGGCCCCCAGACCACAGCGACTGGTGACACGCATGATTTTTCCCCATGATTTGAGTTCGACAAAGTCGGATCGCGACGCAAGCTTACGTCCAATTTTTTCCAGTTTTCGCTGGACGATGAAGTTACCAGCCCGGCAAGGCGTGCAAACGCCACACGACTCGTGTTTAAAGAAATCGGCAAAATTCTCGAGAATCCCCAGGATATCGCGATCCCGATTGAAGATCATCAACGAACCGCCACAGCGAAGATCATCGATGGCAAATTTGCGATCAAACTCGGCGGCGGAAATGCATTGCCCCGACGGCCCGCTGACCTGCACAAAATAGGGGTTGTCCGCCTGACATTTTTCGAGAACCTCAGACACCGGCGTTCCCCATGGAATCTCGTAAATGCCAGGCAACCGGCAGTCACCGGAAACGCTCAGCAGCTTCGTTCCTGGTGATGATTCGGTACCGGTCTGGAGATAAAAATCGGCCCCCAGCTCGATGATTCGTGCTGCCGCACAAAATGTCTCGACATTGTTGACCACCGTGGGTTTTTCGAGAAACCCTCTTTCGGTGGGAAAGACTTTTTTAGAGCGAGGTTCGCCCCGTTTTCCCTCGAGAGAATTCAGCAGCGCCGTTTCCTCACCGCAGACATAAGCTCCGGCGCCCAACTGGATTCGCAGCTCAAAATCAAAACCTGCAATCCCGGCAACATTTTTACCGAGCAATCCCCGTTGGCGAAATTCTTCAATTTCGCTCTCGATCCGTTCTTTCAACCAGGTGTACTCGGCGCGCAGGTAGATGATTCCCTCGGCCGCACCGATGGCGTAGCCAGCGATGATCATGCCTTCGATCATCAAACCGGGGCGGGCGTTCATCAACACGCGGTCTTTAAACGTTCCGGGTTCCCCTTCGTCGGCGTTGCAAACCACGTATTTGGTCGGGCCGGGTTGCTGCTTGCAAAAATCCCACTTCATGCCAGTGGGAAAAAACGCTCCCCCCATACCGGCCAGTCTTGATGCCTTGAGTTCCGCGATAATCGCATCCGGGCTTTGTGCTTTCAATTTGTCTAACGCCGCTCCAGGGTGATAATCCCGGAAGAAAACTGCCTGTTCATGGGCCGGTACAAACCGCAGATGGTTGGGTACATCGTCCGCCAATGAAGCCACCGCTGTTCCTCGACGAAGCTGCGCTACGATTTCCTTGATCTTCAATCCGTTGAGGTGGGTAAACGGATAAAAGTTAATCAATGCCGCGGGTTCCTGATCGCTCAAGCCGATACAGGCCGTTTCGTAAAGCGAAAACTGGCCACTGGGATCGGAATTTCCAAACGTGGCTCCCGTTTCCCGTTCAAAGGCGGCCTTGACGCGGTCAAATCCCTTGCACTGCGAAACAATGCTGTTGTTCAGGTAAACCGTAAACTTGCCACACGGCTTGCGATGAAAAAAGTGATAAAAAGAAATCACGCCTTCGATTTCAATCTTGGCCACGTCTAAGGCCTCGCTGCAGAATTTGACATCCTGGTCCCGAATGTAGCCGTGCGTATTCTGGAAATGCCAAAGTGCATCCAAAAGCTCGGTAGGCTTCCGAAGCTCAGGATTGGCTACGTTGTTTGCGACGTCGTCATTCACGCTGAAGCGTCCTGTGGGCGAATGGAAAAACTGGATTCTACATTTTTCTTGGCATGATTCGATAAGCGTGTTGCACGTTCGATGACAAACCGGCAACGCGACTTTCGATTAGATGATCCATGTCTGGCGGATTCTCTTTGAAAGTCTCATTCCCGTTTGGTACGAAATGAGCTTAGAGACCTTGGGGACGATCGGCCCGTAACAGAAATGCGGCCGGTCCGGTTTGCTTCGGGTGGATCAGGTGACTCGCTTTCACCCGATTTCCCAGCAGATTGGCCCCGATTCGACGTTGCCGTGCGGAGGAAGAAGGAATGCCGCGTTTTTTTGATCATCAACCCTATCCCAATCGGAAACCACGGATGAACTGCTGAAATTGCTCCAGATCGCGCAACCCGTGAGCGGAATCGCACGAACGTCTGGTTAGCCCAGGCGAATTGTACCAGCCAAAGCCAAAAACGACTGGCACCGGAATCTGTGGCGATCAGCGGGACCCGTCATTTTTTCGCATCACCGGGTGAACAAGAACAATTTCCAGTCCAAAATGGCCAAGTTGGAATAGAACTGGCCGAGTCAACAGGCTTATTTCACGGGAAAACACAAGTGAATCTGATGCTCGTTATCACCGCCGTTTCGACCGTGGGAGGATTGACGGTGGTGTTGGCATCTCTATTGGTGATCGCGAACCGTCTGCTCTACGTCGCCGAGGATCCGCGCATTTCCCACGTCTTGCAATTGCTTCCCGGCACCAACTGTGGGGGCTGCGGATACCCCGGCTGTCAGGCCTTCGCCGATGCGCTGGTATCGGGGGAAACGTCTCCTGGAAAATGCACGGTCAGTTTGCCGGATGAACAGTCCCGTATTGCCAATTATCTGCACATTGATGTCGGCCGCCAGGAAAAGCGGATCGCCAGACTGGCCTGCGCCGGTGGAACGAATGTTTCCCGCGTCCACGCCCACTACCGGGGCCTGGAATCGTGCGCCGCACGCGCAATTGGTCGCCGGCGGCGGAAAGGGCTGCTTTTGGGGCTGCCTGGGAATCGGCGATTGTCAGGTCGCCTGTACATTCGATGCGATCGAGATGAATTCCCATCGCTTGCCTGTGGTCAACGAATCTCGCTGCACCGCCTGTGGGGATTGCGTTACGGCTTGCCCCAAGGACCTATTTACGCTGGAACCTCAAAGCCACCGATTGTGGGTGGCCTGTCGTTCGCAGGAAGCCGGAGATGAAATTCTCGACGATTGCCAGGTCGCGTGTACGGCATGCGGTCGCTGCGCCATGGACGCCCCCGGGCTGGTCGAAATGCAGGGGAATCTGCCGGTCATCCACTATTCGCAAGGCCCAGCCACCGCGTTGGCTACCGAACGTTGTCCGACCGGCGCGATTGTCTGGCTGGACGCGCTCGGGACCGCCGTCAAAGGCCAGTCGGCGCGAAAAATCATTCGAGAGAGCGAACTGCCGGACGCCCCGACCTGACCCAGTCGAGGTCCACGATTCAATCCACTTGCTGTTTGATTGCTTAACTCAATAACGACAACCCAACCAAGAAGTCGACATGAAAAAAACCGAGACTTTTAAATATCCGGGCAAACGAGTCGCCGTTGACGGCAACACGGCCGTGATCCTTTGCGAGCGAGAATCCAGTGATGCGGCCGGAGCCTACCCGATTACCCCGTCCACCCAGATGGGCGAATACTGGGCAGAAGCTGCCGCCCGGGGACACTTGAACATCTCCGGTCGACCGCTGATTTTCATCGAGCCCGAAGGCGAACATGCCGCTGCTGCCGTCACCGCGGGGCTGTCCATGACCGGCCTGCGAGCCGCCAATTTTTCGTCCGGCCAGGGTTTGGCGTACATGCATGAGTCGCTGTACGCGGCCGTCGGGAAACGACTGACTTACGTGCTGAACGTCGGCGCTCGGGCGATGACCAAGGCCACGTTGAATGTTCACGCGGGACACGACGACTATCACTGTATCGACGACACTGGATTCTTTCAGCTGTTTGCCAAAAACGGCCAGTCGGTCGCCGACCTGAACATCATCGCCCACCGGATCGCCGAACTGGCGTTAACCCCCGGGGCGATTGCCCAGGATGGTTTTCTGACAACGCACTTGATCGAATCGCTGATGATTCCCGAACGAGAGTTGATCGAAGAATACCTTGGCCGTCCCGATGATACGATCGAAACGCCAACGGCTGCCCAGCGAATTATCTACGGCCAAACGCGGAGACGAATCCCCGAACTGTGGGATGTCGACAACAGCGTGATGGTCGGCCTGGTCCAGAATCAGGATTCCTACATGCAAAGCGTTGCCGCCCAGCGTCCGTTCTTTTTCGATCACATCGTGGAATTGGCGTCGCGCGCGTTCGATGAATTCTACGCCTTGACCGGCCGCCGTTATGACCGTGTGATGAGCTATCGGGCCGACGACGCCGATTATCTGATCATCGGGCAGGGCAGCATGATCCCCACCGCCGAAGCCGTGGCTGATTACCTTCGAGAAACGCGCGGCATCAAACTGGGCGTCGTCGATCTGGTCATGTTTCGACCGTTTCCGGCCGACCTGATCAGCCACCTGATCCAGGGCAAACGGGGTGTCGCGGTGCTCGAACGCCTTGACCAACCGCTGGCGGTTGATTTGCCACTGATGCGTGAAATTCGCGCCACCGTCAGTCGCAGCGTTGAAAACGGACGTGACCCGGGGCGACCCGCATTCCCGGAACTGGCGACCTACACTGCCCAGGATGTTCCGGCAATGTATTCCGGTTCATTCGGAATGGGCAGTCGCGATCTGCAACCCGAAGGCGTGATTGGCGTCGTCGAAAACATGCTGCCCGATGGTCCCCGCAAGAAATTCTTCTATCTCTCGATCGACTTCCTCCGCAAAGATCCGATCAGTCCGAAACAGCGCATTCACCAAGAGACGATTGAAGCGGCCTACCCGCACGTTCGTGAGTTGACCGTCCGCGGCTCGGAAAACCCCAATCTGCAACCACCCAACAGCATCACCGTCCGGTTTCACTCCGTCGGTGGCTGGGTGCAATCACGACGGGCAAAACGCTGGCGATGACGCTGTATGAACTGCTCGGATTCGAAATCAAAGCCAATCCAAAATACGGTTCGGAGAAAAAAGGCCAGCCGACAACTTACTATCTGTCTGCCGCGCCCGAGCCACTGCGAGTCAATTGCGAATACATCTACGTGGACGTCGTGTTATCCCCGGATCCCAATGTCTTCAAACACACCAACGCGATTGCCGGCCTGAAAGAAGGTGGCGTGTTTGTGATCCAAAGTGACCTCCCGTCCGCCGAAGCCGTCTGGGCCAATATCCCGGAGGCTTACCGTCGAATTTTCGTCGACAAAAACATCAGCCTCTACTATCTCGACGCCTTCAAAATTGCCCGCGAGGTCGCCAGCGATCCGGATCTCCAACTGCGGATGCAGGGGATCGCATTTCAAGGCGCGTTTTTCGCCGCCTCACCGGTGATCGAACAACAGGGCTTGACCGAAGCCGGCCTGATCATGGCCATCGAAAACCAACTGCGGAAGAAATTCGGCGGCAAAGGCGAACGCGTGGTGCAGGAAAATCTGCGAGTCGTCAAACGGGGATTCGATGAAGTCAAACTGGTACCCCACGGCGAGATTGAGGAAACCGGCGGCAATGGAAAATCGAAAACCAACGAGCCCGCGCTGCCGATCATGCTCAAACACCAACCCCAAAGCCAGGCCCCGATGACCGACGTCCATCGCTTCTGGGAGCAAACCGGCAGCTTCTACGCGCGCGGCATGGGAACCGACACGATCACCGATCCGTTCGTCGGCTTGGGTATCATGCCGGCCGGGACCGCGCTGTTCCGTGACATGACCGGGATCCGTTTTCAGCATCCCGAATGGATCGCTGAAAACTGCACCGCCTGCGGCAGCTGTTATACGGTCTGCCCGGATACGGCGATTCCAGGGATCGTCAATGAGGTCGGGCAAGTCCTCGATACGGTGGTCCGGCGGATCGGAAAACATGGAACCACCGTCAAGCATCTGCCGCGGGCCGTGCGGCAACTGGAACAACACCTGAAAGCGATTTTTGCCGAGGCCAGCGAAAGCGACAATGTTTCCGGGATGATCGACGAAGCCATCGGCAAAACGGTTCGCAACAGCCAACTTGCAGAACCCTTGCAAAGCGAACTGAAACAGGAGTTTGAGCTGTTTCGCGAAGAACTGAACGGGTTTCAGTTTGCGCTTGTCGCGTCCGTATTTCACGAACCAGGAAAAAGAGTCGCCCGGCGAAGGCGGCCTGCTGAGCATCACCGTGAACCCCAACACCTGCAAAGGTTGCATGGAATGCATCGAAGTCTGCGATGACGATGCACTGCGTCCCGTCACCCAGACGAAAGAGACGATCGACAAACTTCGCGCATGACTGGGATTTCTGGTTGGATCTACCCAATACCCCACAAAAATATATCCGCGTCGATGACCTCGACGAGGGCATTGGCGCCCTGCACTCGATTCTGCTGGACAAGAATAACTATCTCGCTTTCAGCAGTGGAGACGGCGCCTGCCTCGGCTGTGGTGAGAAATCCGTGGTGCACCTGTTCACCGCGACGGTCGAAGCCCTGATGCAACCGCGCATCAAACGGCACGTCGAGTGACTGTCCGAGCTGATTGGAAAACTGGAAAAACACATCCAGCTGCAACTGGTCCATGAAATTGATGTCAGCGATCCTTCGGCGATCGCCGCGGCGGTCCAACAACTGGGATCGGGACGATGTCACGTTGGCCAAGATCGCAGAACAGGTGGAGCAAAACAAGGGTGGCGAGCCGATCGACCGGCAATGGCTGCAACGGGTTTCCGGCCTGTTGGCAACGTTGAAAAAACTGAAATGGAAATACGAACAGGGCACGACCGGCCGCGGTCGCGCCAGCATGGGCATGCTCAACAGCACCGGATGCTCGTCGGTCTGGGGCAGCACGTTTCCGTTCAATCCCTATCCGTTCCCCTGGGCCAACCACCTGTTCCAGGATCGCTGCGTCGATGGCGATGGGCGTCTTTGAAGGCCACATGTCAAAAATGGCAGAAGGCTTCAAAGCCATCCGCCTGGCGGAACTGGAACTCGATGGCCAATATCAACCGGCCGAGCACGACGAGTTCTTTACGTATTTCAACTGGCAACAGTTTACCGATGATGAATGGGAACTGTGCCCGCCCGTGGTCGCCTTGGGTGGCGACGGCGCGATGTACGACATCGGCTTTCAAAACCTGTCTCGCGTGATGATGTCCGGCAAACCGATCAAAGTCGTCGTGCTGGACACGCAGGTCTACTCCAACACCGGCGGCCAGGCGTGCACCTCCGGTTTCTTTGGCCAGATTTCAGACATGGCTCAATTCGGCAAAGCCATCAAAGGCAAACAGGAAATCCGCAAGGAAATCGGGCTGATCGGAATGGCCCATCGTACGACCTACGTGCTGCAAAGCACGATTGCCAATCCCAACCACATGATCGAAGGTTTTATCCGCGGCCTCCAGCGCCAGGCGTCCGGCATTGTTCAACCTGTATACCGCTTGTCAGCCCGAACATGGCATTGGCGACGACATGAGCGCGCACCAAAGCAAACTGGCAGTCGAGTCGCGTGCCTATCCACTGTTCCGCTACGACCCCGACGCAGGGAAGACGCCGGAAGAATGCTTCGACCTCGAGGGCAACCCGGCTCCCGATCAGGACTGGCCGACCTACACCTTGAAATACCTGGATCACGGCCGCGAAAAAACGATGGAGGTGCCCATGACGTTTGCTGATTTCGCGATCACCGAAATTCGATTTCGCAAACATTTCCGCGTTGCACCGCCAGATACCTGGAACGAAAAAATGGTGCCGCTGGCAGAGTTTCTGGAACTTTCCGACGACGAGCGGTCGGACAAATTCCCGTTTGTCTGGAGTATCGATCGACACCAGAACCTGACGCGTCTGCTGGTGGCAGAACCGATCGTGCACTCCTGCGAAGAGCGTCGTGATTTTTGGACGATGCTTAAAGCCCTGGCGCGTGTGGAAGAACCAACCATCGATCGCGCCGAGATCGAAGCGGATATTCGCAAGGAAATCAGCTCCAAGATCGCCGCCGGAATCATGCAGATTGCTCTCGGAGCCAATCCCGAAGTGGCCGCCGAAACGCTCGAGGCCATCGCGCAACCGGAACCCGGCAACGGCTCAACGGCGGCCGCACAAGGCTCAACTGACGGCCAGTACATGGCTCCCTGGATCGACACCGAGCAGTGTACCTCCTGCGATGAATGCACCAAGCTCAACCCGAAAATTTTTCAGTACAACGAAAACAAAAAAGCCGTCATCAAGGATCCGCTCGGGGGGCCGTACCAGGATCTGGTCAAAGCCGCCGAGCGGTGTACGGCACGCGTGATTCACCCGGGACTGCCCAAAGACCGCAATGAGAAAGACGTCGAAAAATGGATCGCCCGCGGCCAGAAATATAATTGAGGAATCTCCGGACCATGAATATTTTTGGCGCCAAGAGCTTTGCTCACGGAGTCCATCCGCCAGAATCCAAAGACGAAACGAATCGGTTGCCGATTCGCCAGTTTCCATTTGCGCCGGTGTTGGTGGTTCCACTTTCACAGCACATTGGTAAACCGGCCGTGGCCGTCGTCAGGGAAGGGCAGGAGGTCACGCGAGGCCAAGTCGTAGCCGAGGCTGATGGCTTCGTTTCGGTCGACATGCACGCGCCCGCCAGCGGCGTCGTCCGGCGGATCGGCTTGGCCCCGAGCATCAGTGGAAAAATGACGAACGCGTTGTTCATTGAGCCCTTTCCGGCGTCAACGCAAGAAATCATGGAGGGGCAAGCCTGCCCTTATTCGGCCAGCCCCGAAGAGATCATCGCGGCCATCCAACACGCCGGCGTCGTGGGGCTGGGAGGTGCCGGTTTTCCAACCCACGCCAAACTGCGAATTCCCGCGGACAAGCAGGTCGACACGATTGTGATTAACGGTGCCGAATGTGAACCCTACCTCACCACCGACCATCGCGTGATGCTGGAGCATGCCGAGGATGTCGTTTCCGGCATTCGCTATCTGCTGCAAGCATCACGCGCGGACCGCGCGGTCGTGGCCGTCGAAGCCAACAAACCTGACGCGGCGGAAACCCTGATCGCTGCGATTCCAGACAACGCCAAGATCACGGTAGAAGTGCTGCCGGTAAAGTATCCCCAGGGCGCTGAAAAAATGCTGATCACCGCATTGCTGGGCCGCAAAATTCCGTCCGGCGGGCTCCCCCTGGACGTCGGCGCATTGTGTTTCAACGTGGCCAGCACGGCGGAGATTGGTCGCCTGTTGCCGCACGGTGCGGGACTGCAGGAACGGGTGATTACGGTTGGCGGTCCGGCCATCAAAAACAAAGGGAATTACCGGGTTCCGATCGGAACACCGCTGCGATTCGTATTGGAAACGGTCGGCGCGATCGACGATATCGCCAGTGTTTTCCTCGGCGGCCCGATGATGGGCCAGGCCGTTTCCAGCCTCGACATCCCGGTCACCAAAGGCACGACCGGAGTGATCGCGTTTACTCACCGGGAAACCGAATACTTGTCCGGCCAAAAACAGTACCCCTGCATTCGTTGCGGCTACTGCGTCGATGCCTGTCCGATTTTTCTCAACCCGTCGCAGCTGGGATTGCTGGCCGAGCAGACGCAGTACGAAAAAATGGCCGATGATTTTCATTTGCTGGACTGCTTTGAGTGTGGCTGCTGCACGTTTGTCTGCCCTTCGCACATTCCGCTGGTCCAGCTGTTTCGCGTTGCCAAGGCCTCGGTTCGTAAAGCGAGGCAACCGCAATGACGTCACTTACTTTCCGACCCTGGACATTCGCAGCTCACCCCACATCCGCAGTGGGACAAGCGTTGATTCGATCATGTTTAACGTGGTCTTGGCGCTGTTACCGGTTACCGGGTTCGCGATTTACGCCTTCGGTCTGGCTGCGTTCATCACGCTGACGGCTGCCGTGTTGTCCTGTGTGGCCACCGAATTTTTACTGTGTCGACTGAATCGAAAGCAGGTCACCACCGGCGACTGGTCGGCGGCAGTCACGGGGCTGCTGTATGGCTTGACCTTGCCCCCTTCGTTACCGCTCTGGATGACGGTCAGCCGGAGGTGTCGCGGCGATCGGATTGGGGAAGTTCATTTTCGGCGGACTCGGGTTACAACGTCTTCAACCCGGCGCTGGTGGGCCGGGCATTGCTCCAGGCAGCTTTCCCCGTCGCCATGACGACCTGGCCAGCCATGCCCGGCAGCCGGTTCAGTTCGATGCCAAGTTCGACGTTGGCGTGGCCCTTTACCGAACCGGTCTATGACGCGATCTCTGGCGCGACGCCGTTGGCCAATTGGAAATTCAACGGAAACCTGACTGCCAATGGCGACCTGTTGCTGGGATCGATCTCCGGTTCGACCGGTGAAACCTGCGCCTTGTTGATTTTGATCGGGGGCATCTACCTCGTCTCCGCAAGATGATGAGTTGGCGAATTCCGCTGGCCATTCTGGGAACGGTTGCCGTTTGCAGTAGCGTGCTGCACCTGATCGATCCGGAGCGATACGCCGGCCCGCTGTTCATGCTGTTTTCCGGCGGCCTGATGTTGGGCGCGGTGTTTATGGCCACGGACATGGTTGCGTCGCCGATGACCCATGCCGGTTGTGTCCTGTACGGGATTCTGATCGGATCGCTGGTGGTGGTGATTCGTGTTTGGGGCGGACTTCCCGAAGGCATTATGTACGCCATCCTGTTAGCCAACGCGGTCTCGCCGCAGATTGACCACTGGTTGCAACCACGCGTCTTTGGCTCGCGACGGGGAGGTGATTCAGCATGAGCGAAAACCTCGTTTCATCCCAGCCGAGTGCCCCAACCAAAATTTGGCCCATGTACCGGGCCGTGGTCGGCGTCGGAATTTTCTGTGCTCTGGTCATCGTCCTGGTTTTTGAAGTCACGCGTCCGATGATCGAGCGGAATAAAATTGAGCTCCGCTCGCAGGCCATTTTCGACGTCTTGCCCGCAGCCAAACGGACCGAGACGTTCATGACGACGGAGACGGGTCGGTTGGAACCGGCCACCGGGAATGAGGACGATGGCGAATTCGTTTTTGCCGGCTACGACGACAACGATCAATTGGTCGGTTTGGCACTTGAGGCCCAGTCGATGGGCTACGCCGATGTGATCCGGATGATTTACGGTTATTCGCCTAACGGAAGAAGCGGTGATCGGGATTCGCGTTTTGGAAAGCCGCGAGACACCGGGCTTGGGTGATCGAATTGAAACGGACGAACAATTCCTGAAGAACTTTGAACGCCTGGATGTGCGATTGTCGGCCAGCCACGATGGTTTGGCACACCCGATCGAGTTCGTGAAGCAGGGTGAAAAGACTGCCGCCTGGCAGATTGAAGGCATTTCCGGTGCCACGATCAGTTCGAAAGCGACGGCCAAGATGCTTCGGGAAAGCACTGAAAAATGGATTCCCCTCGTCCAACAACACCGATCCGATTTCCAGCCCGCAACCCACGGTCAGTAAAATGGCAGAAAATCCAACCGCCGCAGTCACGTCCAGCAGTGACGAATTCCTGAAAGGCGTCTGGCAACAAAATCCGATTTTTGTCCAGGTGCTGGGAATGTGTCCGGTATTGGCCGTCACCAACACTGCAAAAAATGCGCTCGCCATGGGACTGGCGACCGCGTTCGTATTGTTGATGTCCAATATCGTGGTTGCCACGATCCGACGTTATGTTCCCAAAGAAGTCCGAATCATCACGTTCATCCTGATCATCGCCACGTTCGTGACGGTCGTTGACTATTTGATCCAGGCCATCAGCTTGGATATCCACAAAGCATTGGGTGCTTTCATTTCGCTGATTGTCGTCAACTGCCTGATCCTCGGGCGGGCCGAAGCGTTTGCCTCCAAACAGAGCGTTCCCCGCGCAGCGTTGGACGGACTGGGAATGGGAATCGGGTTTTGCCTGGCGTTACTGTGCCTCGGTGGGATGCGAGAACTGTTGGGAAGCGGCAGCCTGTTCGAGATCGACGTGTTTGGCAAGCGATTTCAACCGTGGGTCGTTATGGTCTTGCCCGCGGGCGGTTTTTTTGCACTGGCAGCGTGGCTGCTGTTGTTTAACTGGCTGGGACAAATTCGATCCCGGCGGGCGGAACTCAAGGAGCTGACCTCATGAACGATGCCGGGCTTTGGTCAATCTTCATCGATGCTTGTTTGATCAACAATTTCGTGCTGGTCTATTTTCTCGGCATCTGTCCGTTTCTAGGAGTGTCCGGCAAACTGTCGACGGCGACCCGGATGGGAGCCGCGGTCACGTTTGTGATGCTGGTCAGTTCGATGTGCGCGTTTGGGATCCAGGCGCTGTTGGTTGCGATCGATGCACCGTATTTGAAGTTGATTTCGTTTATTGCCGTCATTGCATCGACCGTTCAACTGGTGGAGATGTTTATCAAGAAAGCCAGTCCGGCGCTATTTCGGGCGTTGGGCATTTTTCTCCCCTTGATCACCACCAACTGCGCGATCCTGGCGGTCGCGTTGTTTCAAACCAATCGAGGCTACGGATTCCTGCAGTGCATTGTTTACGCGCTCGGTGCCGGTGCCGGGTTCACGCTCGCCCTGGTACTGATCGCCGGCTTGCGAGAAAAATTGGAACTTGCCAAGACTCCAGACCTGGTCAAGGGGACGGCGTTGACGCTGGTTTTGGCCGGATTATTGTCAATGTGTTTCATGGGCTTCGCGGGGCTATCGAATTAACCAATGCTGGAAACCATATTGAAGACCGTTGCGGGAGTCACTCTGTTCGCTGGAGGCTGGCTAACCGTGGAGCTTGCCTGGCGGCGGGTATTTGCCGATTGCCTGGTCGAACGTGACGACCGCGGGATCGGCTGCAGTGGGTGCGGCCAGGCAAAATGCAAAACCAAAATCTTGAGCGAGCATCGAAACTCGCCAATCTAGTTTAATCATGAGGTACAGAACGATGCGTTTGCAAGACTTTGATATCGGAGTTCAGTTTTCGGCGACCGTGGCCAACACGCATCGAATTACTTCGCCAGAGTCGGCCGAAGAAGTACGCGAGATTACGCTGGACATTCCTCGCGCTGATTTTGACATTCATGTTGGCCAGAATGTAGGCGTGCTGATGCCTGGGCATGAAGAATTTGGCCACGACCACCATCTCCGCCTGTACAGCGTCGCCGATCTGCCCGAAAAAACGCCCGAGGGCCTGAGAATCCGGATCTGCGTGAAACGTTGCAAATACATCGACGAATATAGCGGGGAAGAATTTCCCGGTCTGGCATCGAATTATTTGTGCGACCTTCAGCCCGGTGAAACGGTAACGTTGACGGGGCCCTATGGCTCACCCTTTCAATTGCCGGCCGAGCCCGATGCGGCATTGATCCTGATCGGAATGGGAACCGGCATTGCCCCCTTCCGCGCGATGGTCAAGCAGGCTTACGAGAACGACCCGCCGTTTGGAGGCCGAATCTGGTTGTTCCACGGAGCCCGTACCGGACTGGAAATGCTGTACCGAAACGAGCAACAAAACGATTTCGCCCAATACTACGATCGCGGCACGTTTGAAGCGATCGAAGCGTTAAGCAGCCGGCCACACTGGTCCAACGCCATCGATTGGAACGAGGTGTTCGAATCCCGTGCGGAAGATCTGTGGACCATGCTGATGGATCCCCACACCTACGTGTATGTCGCCGGCCTGGAAAGCATCCGGGACGAACTGGACCGTGAATTCGCGAAAATCGCCGGCTCCGCGAAGAAATGGTCCCGCCGCAAAGCCGAACTGATCGCTGGAGAACGTTGGCATGAGTTGTTGTATTAGTTTTCAGTTCTCAGTTTTCGCGGTTCGGTGCCTGCTTACCCATTCGATCAGAACGTTTTAAGAAAATTCTCGTACTACTTATGGAGCACGTGAAAAATAACTTCGGTATTTCCCAAGATACGCCCTACTCCCTCTGTTGCGTCCTGTTCCGTGAGGCCGGACTTCGGAGGGTTGGCCTGGGCCGCTTGTCAGAGTAGCTTTGGACAGAACACCCTTCTCCGAAATTCCACCCGGGTTAACTCCACCCATGTTGATGGCATTGCTCAACATCTTGGCCGGAGTCGCAGCCGTTATCGCGATTGGCAGCTTGATTTATGCCTTGCATCGCTGGTTGATTTCGCTGGAGAATCGCGGCTACATTTACTACCGCAAACAGCCTCGCGGAGGAGGTAGTAGTGTGTTTTTTGAACTGGACAAACTGACGCGACCGTCCGTGGAGCATACTCAGAAGGCAATGGATTCCGAAGTCGAATCCCAAGAAAACGACGGAGAATGAACTCCCGTTTGATCCGACGCCTGACGCGTGAATAAAAGCCTGCACACCGGACTCGCCGCCGACAAGCCCTTGCGGGTGCCTTGCAAAATCCGATAGGATTGAGCTGCTGTAAATCAGCATTTTCTGGCTGTCCGTTCCCCACTCCTGTTACGCGCCCGCGGTTTCCTGCCTTGAATGCAAAACTCAAAACTGTGACGCTTGGTTGCAAAGTCAATCAATACGAAACCCAATTCGTGCGCGAGGGTTTGCTGCAGATCGGTTACGAGGATGCCGATCAGGCCGACCCGGCCGATTTGTGCATCGTGAATACCTGCACGATCACGGGTGAAGGGGACGCCAAGAGCCGACAGATCATCCGGCGGATGCATCGCGACAATCCGGATGCGAGAATCGTCGTGATGGGTTGCTATGCGACTCGTGAACCCGAGAAGGTCGCGGCGCTGCCGGGAGTTTCCGAAGTCGTCACGGACAAACGCGAGCTGCCTGATTTGCTTGGCCGGTTCGGGGTCGTGGATATCCCCAACGGAATCTCTGGACTGAATAATCGTCATCGCGCGTACGTGAAAGTCCAGGATGGCTGTTTGCTGAAATGCAGTTACTGCATCATTCCCACTGTCCGGCCCGAGATGTTCAGTCGGCCGATGCAGGAAATTCTCGCGGAAGTCCAGCGATTGAGCGACAATGGTTTTCGTGAGGTCGTGCTGACCGGGATTCACCTTGGTCACTACGGCGTGGATTTCAACCAAGGCAAACCGAAGCCGCAATGGATTCGCCTGGCCAACCTCGTCCGGGAAATCTGTGAAACGACCTCCGGCATTCGCGTGCGACTTTCCAGCATCGAGGCAACCGAAGTCACGCGCGAATTAATGGAAGTCATGCAGGAGTACCAGCAGCGGGTTTGCCCACACTTGCATGTTTGCCTGCAAAGTGGCAGTGACCGAATCCTGCGAAAGATGAAGCGCCGATGGACCAGGCGACACATCATTGATCGCTGTGATCTGGTCAAAAACCAATTGCATTTGCCCGCCTTTACCACGGACGTGATCGTTGGATTCCCGGGGGAAACGGAGGAGGATTTTCAGGATACGCTCGATGCCTGTCGACAAATTGGGTTTTCCAAAATCCACATGTTTCCCTTCAGCGCCCGACGCGGTACGCCAGCGGCGGACATGGCTGAACAAATCCCCAAACCGTTGAAGGCCGAACGAGGCAAGCGTCTTGCCGATCTGGAAGCAGACATTCAACAGCAATATTATCAATCGCTGGTTGGACAGGACCTGCAGTTGCTGATCGAACGGGTCGAGCCAACCGGTGTTGCGACCGGGACTTCCTGCCGATACGCCCAGGTTCGCTGCAATTTGCCAAACCAAACTCAGACACGATTTGCGGAAAACGATCTGGTCCGGGTCAAAATCGATCGGGTCGAAGACAACGTCCTGATGGGGGACCAATCGTCGCCCCCAGCACGCTGAATCAGCTCCAGAACCTGATCTTGCCGGTTCCACGATGATCTGGTTCTGGTCAGGATTCCAGGATTTTCAGGATTTTCAGGATTTCCTTATCGCGGTGGTTTTACTCGATGCTTGCCTACCTCAACGGCCAACTGATTCCTCATGCCGAGGCGACCATTCCTGTCTGGGATTACGGATTCACGATGGGCGTCACGGTCACCGAACAACTGCGAACGTACAACGGCAAGCTGTTTTTTCTGCAGCAACATCTCGAACGGTTAACAGACGGACTGAACATCACCAAGATTGATCCCGGCGTCACGATCGACGAAATCGGCTCGATCGCGGAGGAGCTCGTTCTAAAAAACCTTGCTGGCCTGCCGGCAGGACAGGAGTTGGGGGTCGGGATTTGCGTGACCCCCGGGACCCAATGCAACCGCGCGCCTGCCGAAATCAGTTCCTCATCGAGACCGACGCTGTTGGTCTACTCGACAGCGTTGGATTCCAGCAAGTGGCAGCATGACTACGAAACCGGAATCAGAATGGTGACGGTGGACATTCGGGAAATCCCGGATGAGTGCCTGCCGCGCGGACTCAAATGCCGTAGTCGGATGCATTATTACCTGGCCGAACAACAGGCCCAAATCCGATCACCCGGGTCCCGAGCATTGTTGCTGGATACGCAAGGATTTATGGCCGAGGGAACGACGGCCAGTGTCGTCATCGTCAGAGACGGCTGCCTGATTGCGCCGCGACCGGAGCGCGTACTGCCCGGAATTTCCTGGTCATTTGTGGAAAATGTGCTGGCGGGAGAGTTGGGAATGGAGGTTCGACGCGCCGATATCACGTTGAGCGAAGTCCACCGATCCGATGAAGTCCTTGCGCTAAGCACGTCCAGTTGCATCGTCCCGGTTTGCGAGGTCAACGGCACCCCGATCGGAGCCCCCGATCAGCGTCCGGTATTCCATCAGCTAATCGACGCCTGGTCAGTCAAAGTAGGCGTCGCCTTACGCGGATGAAAGCTGCGACAGACTGGCCAACATGTCACGAGGGATGGCTGGACTTTACCCTGGCTGCCAGCTCATCGCCGCGGTCTTGGGGTTTTCCAATCCCAGTTTTTTCATCTTCTTGTAAAGCGTCGTGCGGTTGACGCCCAACTGGTCGGCGGTTTCGTTTCGATTCCAGTTATTTTCACGCAAACACTGCAGGATGATTTGACGTTCGGGCCCTTCGAGAGCTTCTTTCAACGTCATGCGACGTCCGGATTGGGGAATCGAAATCGAATCAGAAGTGCAGCTGTTAATGTGACTGGGCAGATCCTGCACACTAATGTGCGGGCCTTTTCCCAACAGGGCAGCCCGCTCAACGATATTTTGCAATTCTCGAACGTTACCTGGCCAAGCGTAGGCCGACAGGGCTTGCAGCGCGGAGTGGTCGAAACCGAGAATTTGTTTGTTTTCTTCCTCGCAGACTTTTTCCAGAAAGTGTTGGGCCAGGATCGGGATGTCGGTGGTGCGTTGGCGCAACGCGGGAAGCTCGATATTAATCACGTTGACACGGTAATAGAGATCCTGGCGGAACCGGCCCTCCGCGACGGCTTTGGAGAGATCCTCGTTGGTCGCCAGGACAATTCGTGTGTCCACTTTAAAAGTCTCCGAACCACCGACCTGTTCGAACTCAAGTTCTTGCAGGACTCGCAGCAGTTTGACTTGCAGGCCGGGGGAAGCGGTACCGATTTCATCGAGGAAGATCGTGCCACCTTCGGCCTGTTTGAATTTACCTTCTTTGTTTCCAGTGGCGCCGGTAAAGGAACCGGCCACGTGCCCGAACAACTCACTTTCCAGCAGGTTCTCCGGCAGGGCCCCACAGGCGATTTCAATGAACGGGGCTTTGCGTCGCGTGGAACGCTGGTGAATCGCACGGGCGATCAACGATTTTCCGGTACCGCTTTCGCCCGTAATCAGAACGGTGGCCCGTGTGTCGGCGATCCTGTCGACCATATCGAAAGTCTTCTGCATTTGCTGGTCATTCCCAACAATGCTGGTCCGGCCGAATTTTGCTTCCAGCTGGGTTTTCAGTTGTTCGTTTTCGTCGATCACCTGTTTCTGGGAAAGTGCGCGGTTAAACGCCAGCAGAATTTCTTCGTCAATCAACGGCTTTGTCAGCAAGTCAAAAGTGCCGGCCCGGATCGCTTCCACTCCGGTGTCCACAGTCGCGTAGCCCGTCATCAGTAAAACGGTGACTTGGGGGAAGTGCTTTTTGCAATGTCGCAAGATGGACATGCCGTCCTCTGCACCCAGTCGCAGATCGACCAGCGCCAGATCAATCGGGTTGGCCGCCAGATGTTTCTCTGCCGTCTTCTGGTTGGCCGCGAGAAAGATCTGATAACCTTGTTCCTCCAACCAGAGACCCATCGACTGGAGCAGGTGCTGGTCATCATCCACCAGCAGGATTCGGGAGGCTGTTTTTCGATCGTTCGATGTCATGGCACTTGGTTGGGTCAAGGTGTTTTGAAGTTTCGGTCCGGCGATGATTGAAACGGGCATGGGAGAACCGTTCGTCACCACGCTGCAATAAAGCAACGTCACAGTGTTTATTTAGGTCATCATTTCGTTGCAGATTCGCGAATTTCGCTCAACTTGAAGATTTCAAGGCATGAAATCGCGATTCATTCTTGAAGTGCGCAATTAACCGTCACAATCCTTACGTTTGGTGTGATTGCACGAAATGAGTTGTGCTGAGAAACTGGAGCAATGGAAAACCATCAACGCCGCTTGATTTCAACCACGGCAACTTTAACAAGCCTTTGTTTCTGCCCTCAAGCTAATTGCGAATATGCCTGTCAAGATCCTGATCGCGGATGACCATCCCATCGTTTTTCACGCGATTGCATCGTGCTCGGAACAGGCAAATTTCAATGTCGTTGGTAACGTCCAGGAGGCTGACGAATTGATCCCGTCGATTGTTCGGCTCCAGCCCGAAGTGCTGGTGACGGAGATCCGGTTGGCAGGGGTCGATGTGGTTCGCGCGCTCGAGACATTTGACGCCACCGAAATGGGCTGTCGTTTGCTGTTTTTTTCCGACAATTTCAATCCGACAAATATCATGCGTGTCAGCACGCTGGACTGCTACGACTACCTCGTCAAGACCGCGTCGATGGCCCAGTTACTGGAGGCGATTAGAAATGCCGCCACGGGGCAACCGACACCCGAACACAGCCTGCTCACCAAGACCAAAGCACGGATCAAGGAAGTCTCTGCCTGGGAACGACTGGATACGCCATTAACGATGCGAGAAAAACAGGTGCTTCAGCATGTTGCCACCGGGTTGAGCAATCGGGAGATTGGGCGGTCGCTGGGAATCAGTGTCGAGACGGTCAAGGAACATGTGCAGAATATTTTGCGTAAGCTCGATGCCAATGATCGGACCCAGGCAGCGGTCTGGGCCGTCAAGGCAGGACTGATTTGATTACTTCCGACTTGGCGGCACGTCCAGGCCAACGATGAATCGTTCCATCCGGGCTTCCAGGTCGATGAGCTTCGATCCGAACGCTGATGAAAACGCGTGGGCTCGATCTCGATCGCCAAATTCTTCGAAATCCGCCCGCTTTCCGTCAACCTTAAGAAAACGGAAATACTCGTTCGGCTGTTGTTCACTCAAATAGAACGTCAGCCCCCAAGCCATCGCATAGGCCAGATTCGCATCCGTTTGAAACAGCCGATCGCTGGTAATCAGGCTGGCCAGTTTTCCGCGGACTCGTCCTTGCTGATAAAACGACTGCAATTCGATCAACCGTTGACGATTAATCCGATCCGCTGGTCGGGCGTAGTACATGCTGTTATTGACACCCGGGGCCTCGAACAACATGGCCAATCCTTCGCTGATCCAGCGAGGAACGGGTGCGAATCGACTGTGGATGCCGGTGTTGAAAGCGGTCTGATGGGCCGCCTCATGAATCATCGTATCCACGGTAAAAAACCAGCTGTGGTCGCGCAGACCTGCCCTTGGATTGATCGTAGGTGATGATCCGATTGCTGGTCGGGGAATAGTAACCGAGCACCTGCGGGTCGTAGTCCTGATAGGTTCGCAGAAAGTAATCGAACTCGCCCCGCGTGCGCAGGACAACGGCCACCAGCGGGAATTCGGGCTGGTCCAACTGAAATCCCCGGCTGGAAAAGTACGCATCGAACCGATGATAGAGCTCTTCAAACGGCATCGCCCAAACCTGATAATCGCCCGGCGGATGCACGACGACAAAATTGCGCGTCACCGAAACCTGGTATTTGCTACCAAACTCCTGCTGCAGTTTCACCCGCATCGTCTCGGCCGAATAGGGTCGAAATCGGTCGCTGACGGTCTGATATTCATTGGTCGAACCGACCGGCAAGATACTGATCTTGCCGTCGCGACGCAGCAACATCATTTCGCGCCCGTCCCAAGCCATCGGTTGGCCAGAATACGATTTGCCTTTGTAAGAGATTTTTACGGTCATTTCCTGCTGCTGACCCAGCAGGTTTCCCGCAGCGATCGCGACGGCGAATCCGACGATCGCCGCAAGACAATTTCTGAATCCGGTTGGTTGCATGCGATTGACCCGAGGCTGATAAACACGACCGACTTCCCAGTGAAAATGTAGGTCATGAAACAATCTGAATCGGGAAACTGTCCAGCATGTTGTCAAAAGTCAACCTCCTGGGCTGCCGCCCAAATCCTTGGACGGCCAAGCGACAAACGGTTAGACTGGTCGAGAGCTTCAATCCAAAGGATCAATCATGTTTTTTCGACGACGAGTCCCGTTTTATGTATGTCTGGTTCTCTTGTTCGGTGGGGAAGTTACGCGCCCAAATCCAGGAGATGGGCGAAATGCAACTGATGGAGCGCGTTGCCGAATTGCAACGCCAACTCGAATCGGCTGTGGTAGATGAACGGGAATCCGCCGAACGGGAGTTGCTGAAACTGGGGCCGGCCGCGCTGGATCACCTTGAGCCGGCAACGGATCAGACACCGACCGATGCGATTGAAAGGCTAGGGCGGGTTCGCATCGCGCTGGAGAAAATTGCGGTGGCTTCGGTTACCAAATCCAGCAAGGTCACGCTCAAGGGCACGCTGACGGTCGACCAAGCCCTCGCCAAGATCCGAAAACAAACCGGGAACGACGTCGATCTACCCGACGAAGTACCCGACGTGTTTGCCGAGCGAAAGATCGAACTGGATTTGGCCGACGTAGATTTTTGGGCCGCGATCGCCGACATCGCCCGCAAAGCCGAGTTGGTCGTCGACCCTTACGCGGGCAGGCGAGGGCAGTTGCGACTGACGCCGACGCAACAGGCGAGAATCGCCGCCGCCAATCCCAACCTGCCCAACGACGTGGCCAATCCGAGAGCTGACCAACCTGTTGAAGTTCCACAAAACGTTTCGGGCGTATTTGATCTGACGGTCACCCGGGTCAACGCTTCACGCAATCTTCGCCGGCCGGAGTTGAACTACTGCAATGTGACCGTGCTGGTTCGCTGGGAACCGCGAATCCAGCCGGTTTCGATTGATCTACCGATCCAGTCGATCAAGGCGGTCGATGAATTTGACAATCCCATCGAAATTCCCAATCCCGAGGGCGTCATCTCCGGAACGGTCCAGCCAGACATTCCCGAATTGGAGTTTTCCGTTCCGATCGGTTTGGTCGATCGACAAATTGAAGTGATCAAATCATTCGATGCGACGATCGCTGCCGTTTTGCCCGGTCGCATCGAGACCTTCAAATTCAAGAATCTCAACCCGGAAAAATCGGGCCTGGAACAACGAAAAGCGGGTGCAATTGTGACCTTCGACGGCATTCGCAAAAACGATGACCTGTATGGCGTTACCATCCGGCTGAGCTTTGAGGATGGGCAGAATGCCCTGGAGTCCCATCAAGGATGGGCGTTCGAAAATCCGATCTACCTGCTCGATGAGGAAGGCAAACAGTCCGACCCCATCGCATTCGAGACGCTACGGCAAGACGATCAGCAGGTCGCGGTTCAGTACTATTTCGTTGACGATCCCAAAGGCCAAACGTTGATCTACAAATCTCCGGCGGCGATTGTCGAAGTTCCGGTGAAGATCTCGCTCAAAAATATCCCGTTGCCTTAACGGAAGAACCAAAGCAGAACCACAGGCGCTATCCAGGGGCAACTGGACTGCGATGCGACGACGGATCAGAAAGTCAATTATGTTGAACAATCATTGGGTGACTTTGACGTGCCTGGCAGGCCTCGTGCTATTGGCATTACCTCATCGCTCACCTGCAGCACCCCAACCCGGGAATTCCGAATCGGCGGCACCTCAAACGGTCGCGATTGTCGATGGTAAGCAGATTTCCTTTGGCTCGGTCAAACGGCTGCTCCAAAAATCGCTCCCGAACCTTCGGCAAGCCAGCCAGCAAGGTCCGCTGATCAATGCGGCCGTCGCGCAGTTGGTTGATCGACGCGTGGTCTACCAATACCTCGCCGACCAGAAATTGGGGGCGGGAAAGAGCGAGGTGCGACTGGAACTGGAACGATTGAAGTCCGACCTGGCAAAAATCGAACAGACGGTCGAGGACTACCTTCAGCAAACAGCCCAATTTGCAGAAGAGTTGGATTTCGAAATCGCTTGGCGGATTGCCTGGAATCGTTACCTGAAGAAAAAATTAACCGACCCGTTCCTGCAATCGCATTTCCAGCAATACCATCGACAATTCGATGGAACGGAAATCCGGGTGGCCCATTTGCTGTTGAAACCCAACCCCCAACGAACTGAAGCAGAGGCGGTTGCTGAGGCCAGCGGCATTCAAGTCGAATTGGCAGACCGGAACACGACCTGGTCGGACGCAGTCCGAGCCCATTCGGACGCTCCTTCACGGGATTCGGCTGGGGAAATCGGCTGGATTCAAATCGACCAACCGATGCCAGCGAATTTCACTCAAGCAGCCTTTGCGTTGGAAGTCGACGAAATCAGTCCGCCGGTCACAACCCGTTTCGGCATCCACCTGATCAAGTCCCTGGAAATTCGGCCCGGAAAGATCGGCTGGCGCGACGCGATCGACGAAGTCCGCGAGCATGCAGCGCGAACCCTGTTCGAACAAATCGCGAATGAGTATCGCGACAACGTCACGATTGAGCGTCAACTCGAATCGGCACCGAGTTCCGGTTCCAACACGGTAAAAAGTCCATAAAGTTGCTTCGGGCGGGGCAATGTACGGGCGCCATCGTCTGCTTCGATTTTCAAGCAACGATGGATTGGTGGATCATCGAGAACGGTTGTTCGAAGACCTGCACGAAAAGACTGCTCGTTCGACCCTGTCGACGGCACGGGTCAAATCTCTTTTCTACTGCATGCAAAGCGACCTGAGGGCGGCAGAAGTGCAGCGTGGAAGAAAGGTGTTTATCGTGCGAAACCCGTTTCGTTGCGCTGACGATAGCCGACCCAATCCCCATCGGGTGAACAAGGATTGTTTTTCGGACACTCGCCGAACACCTTGAAAAACTGGCTACATCGACTCACCGACCAAACAATCCATGTCGGAAAATCCACTTTGGCCAACGGCTTCCCCAGCGCTAGGGAAAGAAAAGAACTTGGAATCCGTGACCAAACGTGTCAAAGCGGTACCCGATAGTAGCAACGGTCGATGGAACACGTTAGAGTCAGCGTTTCTTGTCGCTCCTATTCCGCAATTTGAACCGATCGAGTCAACGAATGGCTTTCTATGCTCACAGCCTTGAAAACGAATCCCCAGACAAATGGGAAACGATGGCTGAGCATGAGGAGCGAGTGGCCAAACTTTGTGGCAAATTTCTGGAACGAATTCATTCTGATTTGGCACCATGGGGCGATCTACTCGGGCGATGGCACGACTTAGGGAAGTATTCAAAGGCGTTTCAGGACTATCTATTGAGGTCGAATGACTTTAATGCGTCGTGCGAGGGCATTGGAAAACGTGTTGACCATTCATCTGCAGGCGCTCAGCACGCTAACAATGCTCTTCCAAAGGGCATTTCTCGACTGTTTGCCTACGCCATCGCCGGGCACCATAGCGGCCTTGCCGATGCCCATTCAACGACAGGCATAACGTCGAGTGGATTGAACGAAAGGCTGAGGAAGCCGATTGAGCCAATCCAGCATCTCTTGCCAAAAGAGGTTTTGGAAGCACCAACCCTCTCAATTCCTGACTTGGCTTTTGACACATCCAATACTGGCCGCTTGGCGTTTCAAACTTCCGCATTCTGTCGGTTCCTGTTTTCATCGCTGTGTGATGCGGACTTTCTCGCGACAGAAAGATTTATGTCACCGAAACAATTCCGCCAACGACCGGCCGCGAAAAGACGCGACCTAGCGAATATGCAGATGGAACTGAACAAGTTCCTAAATGATCTTAACAAGGCCCAAAAGGCATCAGACGTCAACGGTCATCGCGCCGAAATCCTATACGCCGCGCGCAGTGCGGCGACTCACCCTCCCGGTTTCCATTCTTTTACTGTTCCAACTGGTGGTGGCAAGACGCTCGCGTCATTGAGTTTTGGATTGGCGCATGCATTGAACCACGACCTTGCCAGGGTGATTTACGCAATACCTTACACGAGTATTATCGAACAGACAGCTGATGTGTTCCGCAACGTTTTCTCGAGCGATCCTAATCGGGTCCTGGAACACCACAGTAACGTGGATCCCGAAAACGAGTCCCTTGTTTCGCGACTTGCATCGCAGAATTGGGATGCGCCGTTAGTTGTAACCACGAACGTACAGTTTTTCGAGTCGCTTTTCGCCAATCGAACGTCCCATTGTCGGAAACTTCACCGAATCGCCAAAAGTGTGATCATACTCGACGAAGCTCAGATGATTCCTGTTGATTATCTCCAGCCATGTCTTGAAATGCTTCGGACGCTTGTCGATCTATTCGGCTGCACCATTGTGCTTTGCACGGCCACACAACCCGCAATCGGAAAACGAAACGACTTTCAAATTGGATTGCCTAAGGTGATGGAAATCATCCCCGACCCTCGGCAGCTTTACAGCGATATGAGGCGAGTCGATGTTAAGTTGATTGGCGAAAAGTCAAACAGAGAAGTCGTTGAATTGATTGCAAATGAAGGGTCTTCCCTATGTATCGTTAACACAAAGAAACACGCTTTGGATCTGTTCGAGTTGATTTCCAAAGAGTTTCCCAGAGATCAGTTGTTTCATCTTAGCACCAACATGTGCGCGGCACATCGGAAATCAAAACTTGATTCAATTCGTGCACGCTTGAACGGCGAGAAGAAGTTACCGTGCACTGTCGTCAGCACTCAATTAATCGAAGCAGGTGTCGACGTTGACTTTCCCGTCGTTTTTCGAGCATTGTCGGGTCTGGATTCAATTGCCCAAGCTGCAGGGCTGCAATCGTGAAGGTCGCCAGAAAATCGCAAGCGTCTTTGTGTTTGACCCAACGGACGTCCAATTGCGGGGGGATCTCAGGTCGGTAGCTCAATCGGCTGCAGAAGCGATTGGCCTGCACGAATCCGATCCGTTGTCACTGGACGCGATCGAAGAATACTTTCGGCTTCACTATTGGCAACAGAGCGAACGTTGGGATAGCAAAGAAATCATGAAGTGCTTCGTGGACCCGCAGAATCTAACTTTCCAATTTCGCACTGCTGCCGAACGATTCAAACTAATTGAAGACACGACACGAAGCGTGTTCGTTGCGTGGGGAAAAGAAGGCGCGACACTTGACAAACAACTTCGATCCAAGGAATTCGATAAAGATCCCGTATTTCGACGCAACGTGGTCCGCCGCATGCAGCGTTTCATTGTTCCTGTCTACGAGAATATATTCAACCAATTTGTTGGAACTGATATCGAACTGATCAACGAAAATCTTGCCGTGTTGATCAACCCAGAAATGTATAGCGATCAGCTTGGGTTTGAAATTGACCTTGCCGGATATCTTTCGCCCCACAATTCAACCATTTGACAAGAGCCGACGGCGCGGCCAACTGCTAGGAGAAACGAAAAACATGTTTCAATTCCAACCCGGAAAAAAGTGCGAAAACATCGTATCGGTTGCCGTACATGAATTCATTCGATTGGGTACTCCAATGTTTTTTAAATGGATCGCAAATAGGCCTTTCTGATCCCGTTGCCCGGCATGCACTAACTTCCACACAAAAAAACTTACTTCCACGCAAGGGAGACAAATGAAAAGTATACAGAAATTCAACTTACGGGTATGGGGCGATTTCGCTTGCTTTACGCGTCCCGAAATGAAAGTGGAGCGAGTCAGTTACGACGTCATTATCCGAAGAAGTAGCGTTTCAGTATTCGACTGCATTGAACCACTTGCTTAACAGTAACCAGCGAATCAGAATCGGCGACGCAACAACAGTGTTTTGGACGGACAAGCCTTCGCCGGCAGAATCGTGGCTTGGAAGAATACTGGATTCGTCAGACTCGGAGGATGAAACCCAGAAAACGGAGCTCCAGTCTATTCTGACTACGATTTCTAAGGGAGGTTTTCCAACGCAACTTGGTCGGCCAGAAACCGAATTTTACGTGCTTGGTTTGTCGCCAAATGCCGCTCGTATCTCGGTCCGGTTTTGGTTTCGCAATACCCTCAGAGAACTTTTGGACAAAGTACGGCTGCATTTTGACGATTTGGAAATCGTTCATTCCGAGCGTGACAGTCCATTTCCAGCCTTCTGGCAGCTGTTATCCGAAACTGCCCGCGAAACGAAAGACATTTCCCCACAACTCTCCGGCGACCTTATGCGAAGTGTGATCGCGGGAACGCAATATCCACAACCGCTATTCGCGGGCGTTCTTCGCCGAATCAAAGCCGATCGCGTGGTTCAACATCGCCGCGCCGCAATTCTAAAAGCATTTCTCAATCGCCATTTTCGACTTCACCAACCCAAAGTAAAGGAGATATCTGTGTCACTTGATCCCGATAGAAAGGAGCCTGCGTACCAGCTTGGTCGCCTCTTCGCTGAACTTGAAAAAACCCAGGAAGACGCGTTCTCTGATGCCAAAGGGAGAGTAACGATTAATCGAACAATCAAAGACAATTATTTTGGTTCGGCCTCCGCGACCCCCGCAAGTATTTTCCCTCGTATCATCCGCTTGAGCCAACACCATCTTGGCAAGCTTGAAAAGCCATCCAGGTTGTTCCACGAAAAACGAATTCAAGCAATCTATTCGATGTTCGATTCGTTTCCGCGGCAACTGAATTTATACGATCAAGGATTGTTTTCGATCGGATACTACCATCAGCGCCAGGACATATTCACTAAAAAAGAGAAACCACCAAAAAACGTTGACCAATAGCACGACAACCTGCATCGAAGGTTTCGAAACACAACTCTCAATCAATTAAATAAATCAGGAATCCCAATGAACCGTTACGACTTTATGTTCTTTTTTGACGTTACTGATGGAAACCCAAACGGCGACCCAGATGCGGGCAATCTGCCCCGTGTCGATCCCGAGACCGGGCAAGGACTTGTAACCGATGTTTGTTTAAAACGAAAAATCCGAAACTACGTTGGCCTTACTCACAAGGAGCAACCACCTTACGAAATCTACGTCAAAGAGAAGGCCGTATTAAATAACCAGCATGAGCGGGCCTACAAAGCACTTGATCTGAAACCTGTTTCGAAAAAGCTTCCCAAGAAAGAGGAGGACATAAAAAAACTTACCCTTTGGATGTGTCAGAACTTTTACGATATTAGGGCTTTCGGTGCAGTCATGACAACGGATGTCAACTGCGGACAAGTCCGAGGGCCCATTCAGTTTGGAATGGCACGCAGTGTCGATCCAATCGTTTCACAAGAGCATGCATTAACCCGATGTGCAGTTACGAACATTAAGGATCTTGAAAAAGAACGTACGATGGGACGCAAGTTTACCGTTCCTTACGGGCTGTATTGCGTTCGTGGATACATCAACCCTCATCTTGCCGAGCAAACGTCGTTTTCCGATGCTGATCTAAAACTACTTTGGAAGTCGCTCGAACAAATGTTTGAATTCGATCGTTCCGCGGCACGAGGAGAGATGGCAGCCAGAAAGTTAATTATCTTCAAACACGAAAGTGACCTTGGAAACGCCCCGGCTCACAAATTATTCGAACGCGTTACCGTCAAACTTGATAACGGTTCCAATGGGCAATACAAACCACCCCGAGCATTCAACGACTACAAAATTGAAATCGCACAAGACGATCTACCGGCTGGCGTTACAGTTGAAGAACCTTTTTGAATTACAAGATCTTTCAAACCGCTTCAAACGTAAAACGTTTCGATTCACTGGTAATCGGACTCGTGAACCTGACTTTCCAACGATTGGTTTTGTCGTCGACGATTGTTTCGATTTCGCCTTCGGTGGCCTCGATGGTTCGAGCGTCGCGAAGGATCGCGAAACCGGGACCGAGTTGGCCTAATTCGACTTGTTCACCACCAATATAAAGATGGAGTTCCACCTCGGCTGAAAATGCCCCGTTGCCCCGATTGTTATCGGAAATCATGACCACTCCTGACGTTCAAAAACGAGTCGGCGACTATTTGGCACGCCGGAATTTTATTTTCGACTCGTGCCTTGGTGTCGGTACTCAGGGTAGTGTATTCGTATTTAATATTCCATCCCAAACGGAAACGATAGAAAACCAAATCGCCGTCAAGTTTCATGATCGCGCAATTGCCTACAACCGGGAATTGAGCGTCTACCTGAGGCTTCGCGATTTGGGAATCGACGAGGTTCAAGGACATATGGTCCCGCAACTAATCGATTACGTCGATGAACTTCTCGCCATCGAAATGACCATCGTCAGCCCCCCGTTTTGCCTCGATTTCGGCGGAGCCTATCTCGACCGCCCGCCTGACTACTCCGCCGAAGTCTGGGCGGATTGGCGGCAGATGAAATCCGAGGCGTTCGAACAAAATTGGCCAGCCGTGGAAAGAATCCTGGTTGAGTTCAAACTGATGGGGATTCATATCGCTGACGTCAATCCAGGAAATATCAAATTCGCTTAAACAGATCTTGTAACTCAACGCTTGCCTCCAGAATTCCAACCTCTGACCTCCAGTTTTGAAATGTTTACCGAAGACCAATTACTCCCCATCTCCGCCCTCCAACACCTGATTTTTTGTGAGCGACAGTGTGCGTTGATTCATGTCGAACGCCTGTGGGCAGAAAACCGCTGGACCGTGGAAGGAAATCATCTGCACAAGAAAGCCCACGGCGAGTTGGGCGATCTCGGAAAAACTCGACACGAAAATGGGATTCGCGTGGCCCGTGGGCTGCAGTTGAGATCCCTAACGCTCGGATTAATTGGCCAAGCCGATGTGGTGGAGTTCCATCGTGCCGAACCCGACAATCAACCCGCGTTCGTGAACGACTGTCGGCAGCGCGATCCGCGACGCAGCAGGACCGGCGAAACCGTCATCCCCGTCGAATACAAACGGGGCAAACCCAAAAAAGACGACAGTGATCGGGTTCAGATCTGTGCACAAGGCCTCTGTCTTGAGGAGATGCTGCATATCACCATCGACGTCGGATTTCTATTTTACGGAAAACGGAAACGGCGAACGGAAGTCAATTTCGATCAATCGCTGCGTGAACGCACCATTACAGCGATCCAGCGACTCAGGAAAATGCTCGACAATCGCGAAACGCCGCCCGCGATTCGAGCGCCAAAATGCGATTCGTGCTCATTGATCGACTTGTGTCTGCCCGATGCCATGCGACTCAAGAAGGGGGCGAGCTGGTTTGTCGACCGTGAATTGACGGCCAGTCTTTCTTCCGATGGACCGACGACCGATGAACTTGGAGATGGTTGAACCGGTGGCCAATCTGGAATGTGGCACGGTGCCTGAAAAAATGGTTTAGCATGACAGCAAGAAAATGAAAAAACACCTCAATACGTTGTTCGTAACCACCGAGGGCGCGTATCTCAAGAAAGAAGGCCAGGCACTGGTCGTCCGCATCGAAAAAGAGAATCGCTTGCGTCTGCCGCTGCACAATCTCGATGGAGTCGTTTGTTTCGGGCATATCGGTTGCAGCCCCGCGTTGATGGCCGCCTGTGCCAAAGCGGGCGTCTCAATTTCGTTCATGAGTCAATACGGTGGATTCATGGCGGCGGTTGTCGGGTTCACTTCAGGAAATGTCCTGTTGCGCCGGCAGCAATACCGAGTGGCAGACTTGGTTGATCACGACGCGCTCGAACTTGCCATCCAATTCGTGGCGGGGAAGATTGCGAACTGCCGCAGCGTTCTATTGCGAGCGGCGCACGATACCAACGATTCAGAATCAAGAAGTACGTTAAAACAGGCCGCCAAGCAAATGGCGTTTGACGTCCAATTCGCGGCGAAGGCAAAAACGCTCGATCAATTGCGCGGCATTGAAGGGGACACTGCCAATCGCTACTTCCAGTGTTTCAACGCCATGATTGCGCCGATCGCCCGGTCGGAGTTCCAATTTACGTTGCGTTCTCGCCGACCTCCTCTGGATCCGATCAACTGCCTGCTTTCGTTCTTGTATACGATGTTGACTCACGATGCGAGAAGTGCCTGTGAAGCGACAGGTCTGGATGCGGCGGTCGGAATGCTTCACCGCGATCGACCAGGGCGCCCAGGTTTGGCGTTGGACCTGATCGAAGAATTCCGTCCTTTCATTGTGGATCGGTTGGTGATGTCTTTGATCAATCGCCGTCAGATCCGAAAGTCCGACTTTAAATTTACCGAGTCTGGAGCGGTCCTGCTCAGTGATCAATCGAGAAAACGGGTATTAACCTCGTATCAAAAGCGCAAACAGGATACCATCACGCATCCATTTTTGGGCGAGAAGACAACGGTCGGATTGCTGGTGCATTTACAAGCTCGACTGCTCGCACGTCAACTTCGCGGCGACCTTGACGCCTACCCCCCGTTTATCTGGAGATAATTATTTACGTCATCGTAACCTACGACGTCAGCACCACCACACCGGAAGGCCGCAAGCGATTGCGTCGAATCGCCAAGACCTGTCTGGATTTCGGTCAACGAGTTCAGAATTCGGTATTTGAGCTGAAAGTCGATCCTGGTCAATGGGCAGAATGCAAAAACCGGCTATGCCAGGAGTTCGATCCAAAACAGGACAGTCTGAGATTCTATTATCTGGGCAGTAATTGGCACCGCCGAGTCGAGCACGTTGGCGCCAAGCCATCATTGGACATTGACGGACCGATGATCATCTAGATTTTAATCGCGAACGTTAAGCGACGGTAAAACTCCGGACGAGTCCGCGATTAAGAGAATTTCGGATGTTCTTTGACCATTTGCAACGGGCTACCTATTTTGAGGTCCAGCCCGGGTGGAATCCCGAGAGGTTCGCGATTTGGCCAATCTTTGTGTAGATCCCGTAAGAGTTTATAATGAGGCCGTCGCGTCCCGCACGGGACGCGTGGATTGAAACCTCGTTGCTGCAATCCAACTGGATGCCCGACGACGTCGCGTCCCGCACGGGACGCGTGGATTGAAACGCGACAAATTTCACGCTCGAGGCGATCGCGACAAAGTCGCGTCCCGCACGGGACGCGTGGATTGAAACAGTCCTGACAATGTCTCGCCGCCCGTGTCGCGTCCCGCACGGGACGCGTGGATTGAAACTCGTTCTTGCAGATCGGCCCATCGTCGCGTCCCGCACGGGACGCGTGGATTGAAACCCCATAGCGCGTTGTCCGATACTGCGTTGAGTCGCGTCCCGCACGGGACGCGTGGATTGAAACAATGCCAGCAATGCTCGATCGCGGTTCGGTCGCGTCCCGCACGGGACGCGTGGATTGAAACAATGCCAGCGATGACGTCCAGCCGTCGCGTCCCGCACGGGACGCGTGGATTGAAACCTTGATCCGTCGCGTGCGCATTAGCGGCCGGATCGTCGCGTCCCGCACGGGACGCGTGGATTGAAACTCGATCGGTTCCCGCAGTTCACCTCGTCGCGTCCCGCACGGGACGCGTGGATTGAAACCGGACTGACCGTCGATCTCCGGTCGTCGCGTCCCGCACGGGACGCGTGGATTGAAACCAATTTGGATCAAAACGGGGTGATGGGTGAAGCAGAGGCGGTTGCTGAGGCCAGCGGCATTCAAGTCGAATTGGCAGACCGGAACACGACCTGGTCGGACGCAGTCCGAGCCCATTCGGACGCTCCTTCACGGGACTCGGCTGGGGAAATCGGCTGGATTCAAATCGACCAACCGATGCCAGCGAACTTCACTCAAGCAGCCTTTGCGTTGGAAGTCGACGAAATCAGTCCGCCGGTCACAACCCGTTTCGGCATCCACCTGATCAAGTCCCTGGAAATTCGGCCCGGAAAGATCGGCTGGCGCGACGCGATCGACGAAGTCCGCGAGCATGCAGCGCGAACCCTGTTCGAACAAATCGCGAATGAGTATCGCGACAACGTCACGATTGAGTTGAACGTCGTTACGGATCAACAACCGAAAACAAAGTAGTAAAAACGCAGAGGAAAATTGTGGCCGACCTCATCAAGTCCCAAGCCGAGCTTACGAATTCTTGATTTGATTTCTCGAAAAAGTCTAACTTGCTTTCTTTCACCCGTTCCGCGCAGGAAAACACTCCGGCGTGTCGGACCGGAGCGAGTTAGCGGTCGTTCAATTTTCGCATTGAAGCTGATTTCGAAGCGGCAAGAGGGAGCCGTCGTCACTGTCCAATTCGCGTCTCATTTAATGAGTTGATGGTGTTTTGATTTATGAGACGAGTTTTTAGGACTGAACGGGCGGCAATTACGCTGAACACGGCGAATTTGGGACTGGGGATAAAAAACGAACGTTTGTTGACCACGGCAAATAAGGCACCAAATTCTAGCTTGCCGCAAAATTGAGTCGGTTATTATGGCAAACAGGACCGACGTAACGTAATTCCTTAACACGATCGAAGCAGGCGAGCCGTCTGCTTAGTGATGGCAAGTTCCTCATACCCAGGTTCGCGGGCGGAGGCATCGCGTGAGTTCCAGTTGTCGGGGGAGTTGCAGTTGGTCCTCGACGCTGAATTTCTCTAAACAGCCGCCGAGTGCCTCAAACCGGTTCGGCAAGCTGTTTTCCGCCATCAACCCGGATGCGATATCGGTCCGCGCCTCAGCCATCCCGAAAACCGTCAATTCTGCGAATCCGTGCAAGATCGGTAGCGATTTGGACCCCCGCACATGCAAAATTGCTCCGAACGAAGGTCACGGGACAAAACCGGGTGAGCAAATTACGATTTGGCGGCGAAAAGTGCGGCCAGATATTTGACAACCGCCCAAATCATAGCCAAGATACAAGGCGATTGTAGTTTAAAATCCCTATCAGCCAGCTATCGGCCGAAGCCCAAGCGGCGAATTGAATGATGCACTCAGAATTGATCGCCTTCCAAGACCAACCCGATCCGCCCATTACTACTAGACTAGATGTGTTGAAGCTAAAACATCAAAAAAACAGGCTGCTCAGGGTTGATTCGCATTGATACGAAATTTGACTGCGACGAATTATAAATGTGTGCCTAGCTATAGCTATAAAATTCCAATTTTTTCAAAGAGACGCACCATGAAGAAACTTTCGCTACCCGAGCCATTAACGCTACGTTTAGGTATCAAGACTACGAACTACAGGGCAATGACCATACTGCAAAAGCTCGGTTCCTCAGTTCTGGTTGCACTGGTTGCTTGTTTGTTGATTTCCGAGAATTGTTCCGCCGATTTGCTTCTCACCTTTGACGGCGATGGAGATAATGACGTACAGACTGGCATCATTACCGTAGATCTGGATGCCGCAACAGCTTCACTTCCGGGTGGGATTGGCGACCCGTCGGTAACTGGATCTTTGGATGGGCTCAGTGGAAGTTTTGCAATCGAATTTTTCGCACTAGGCACTATCGCCGATACTTTTGATGAAAACGACTTCTCCGGCGGTGCGGCCGTCGGTGTTTTTACGACGGCTACGGAATGGGCCGTGAATTCCGACATTAACACTCTGGCGAACACTTTTCCTGGGCAAGGAATTGTGTTCGATTTTGACTTTAGCGGTGTGACCGGGGACGTTTCGAATCTCGCACTAAACGGAGTTCGATGGCAGAACACTGTAGATGGAAGTCGTCTGAGTTTCCGTGACGAAGGTTCTGGTACATCTGCGGCAATTTATGCTGGTGGTGGTGCAATTGGATCCGACGCATCTGCCAGCTTTACGCAGCTGATTGATACCGACGACCAAGTCGCATTCTGGGCGACAGGCACGGGGCAGCGAAGATTGAAGGAATTTAGTTTTTCAAACGTAGTGGTTCCCGAACCTAGTTCTCTGATTTTTCTGAACCTAACGGGGCTTGGACTCGTTTTGTGCGTCCGACGCCGCAATCGCGTCTGAGTGTATAACAAAATTTGACGACTCATGCCGGTTGGCACGGTAAACTTTGCTACGGCGAGATGCGAGTCAACTGGACTTGATTCAAGGGCTTGGGGGTTTCGACCGGATGAATCGAATCACGGTTTCCCTGATCTTTGTGTTCCTGATTGTCAATTCTCGTAATTGTAGAGGATCAGCCGCGTTCTAACCCGAATATTTCATGGGCGGAAATTTAGCGGTCTGTGAGAAAAGCCTTTTGCCCGGTAAAACGTGAGTGTTTAAATAGCACTTTCGACCGAAGCAAGAGGCTTTTGCAATTACCTAGTCATCCGCAAGTCGATGTCTTTTCAAGCGTCGGTCGGCAACAAGTTAAGGCTGGTTTTCTCGGTGGGCGGCTGACCAATGATGCGGGCGTGCTGCTGCTCAAAGAAGTCGAGAAAAAGCTTGTTGTTGGCGATTCAGTTATCAGTTAAAATCCCTATCGCTCTGTTTGGCAAGTTCCGTCGGCGCGATAAACTAGATGTTAGCGCAACAAGCAAGAACGCACATTTCAGACGGGTAGGTACAAAATGGATAACAACAGCAAAACACGGCATACCAGCTGCGTGCTGCCCGCCTGTCCTGTTGAGGCGACGCTCGATCGAGTTAACTGACAGGCAAAAAATGAATCTCCAACGCTTCACGATCATCCTGTTCGCGGTCTGCTGCGGCTCGCCGTTGCTTGCGGCGGAAAAGCCCAACGTCGTCTTTATTCTGACCGATGACCAAAGCTGGGACACCTTCGGTTTCATGGGCGGGAAGGTGCATACACCTCGACTTGACCAAATGGCGAAAGACGGCCTGTACCTCAGCAACTTCAACGTCACGTCGACCGTTTGTTCGCCTTCACGATACAGCTTTCTGACCGGACGTTACGCAGGACGCTGCGAGGGCGAGAAGTTCATGCAGGAACACCCGCCGGGTGATCAAACGCAGGTCGAAAACATCGGCGAACTTGAACGGCATCGCTGGAACCTGGCGAGGGTCTTGCAAAAGAACGGTTACTACACCGGCTTCGTAGGCAAGTCACATGTCGTCAGGCACGATTGGTTGCATACCAACAAGACTGCCGACACGGCCAAAGACCTTGGGTGGGCTGCAAACGCTGATCCACGTGATCCAAGCATCAATGCGTTGATGATTGCAAACCATCAAAAGTGGTGTGATGAAATCAAGCAGTATGGCTTCGACTTTGCTGACGGCGTCTACGCGGCAAACCTGAAGGAATTGCATTGCGATGCGTTGAACGCTCACAACCTCGATTGGACGGTCGACAACGCGATCGAGTTTCTGGAATCTACCGGAGACAAGCCATTTTTCCTGTGCGTGTCGACGACGTTGCATCACGGCCCGGCTCCTTGGGTCAATAAGTTTTCGCTCAACGCCGATCCTCGTATGACCGGTGAGGGCTTTGTTGAAGACGGCTTTGATGTGTTGCCTTCCCGGCAGGATGTACTGAAACGGAATCGAGAAGCGGGATTCCGCGATCGTGACGCTTTCGCGTTGTGGCTGGACGATGGCGTGGGCGCCATCATCGACAAAGTGAAACAGCTTGGCATCGAGAAAGACACGTTGATTGTCTTCGTATCCGATCACGGTTCGTATCGTCACGGAAAGACAACGTTGCACGAATACGGCATGCGAGTCCCAATGCTCTGCTTGTGGCCTGGAAAGATTAAGGCAGGATCAAGATCCGACGGCATTTTCGCCAACATCGATTTTGCTCCAACCGTGATGGATGTTTGCGGAATCGAGCCGCCCAGCGATTACCAGTACGATGGAAGGAGCTTCAAATCAGTTTTGTTGGGTGATCAGACTTCGCAGCGTGAAGTGTTGTTCGGTGAGATGGGCCACTCACGCTGCGTGAAAACGGCTGACTGGAAGTACATCGCCATTCGCTATCCACCCGGCGTTCAGGCAAAGATTGACAAGGGCCAAAAGTTCAACGCTTTCGCGAATCACCCCAGGCTCGAGCGTCCTTATCTCACCCGCAATGGTCATCTCGGACACTACGCAGCCGAAGCGAATCCGCACTACTTCGAGGCAGATCAACTGTACGATCTCAACGCCGACCCGGAAGAGAATGACAATGTCTTCGACAAGCACCCTGAGATTGTGAAGCAAATGAAGGAAGAACTCTCGAAGGCACTGCTGCATTTTGAGAATCGTCCGTTCGGTGAATTCACGGCAGGACGACGGGAATAGAGTTGTACCGATGAAGCGACAAGTGCGCACAATTTCAGACAGTTTGAACACATATGAAGCCGAGTAGAGTCCGGGAACCCACTGAAGAATGACGCTGATGAATCATCAATCGGGCAAGTGACCGGGGTCGATTTTCAACCGCTAAAGGATTAATAGCCAAGATCCTAACCAAGTGTGGATTAGAATCGCTAACAACATTAGTAATTTTGGATTACAATCCCTTTCAGTTTCAGTCATTCTACATGTTTCCAAAGCATTCCGTTTATTTGAGGCCAGACCATGAAAACGACAGTTGCCCGCACAGCATTCACACTGGTTGAACTACTGGTGGTGATTGCAATCATTGGAATTTTGATTGGAATGCTTTTGCCGGCAGTCCAGCAGGTACGCGAGGCTGCTCGTCGCTCAGCCTGTATGAACAACGGCCGACAGCTTACTTTGGCGATACTCAACTATGAGAGTTCCAATCAGTTGTTTCCACCAGGCATCAGCCACGCCGATGCTAGTAACGCGCGTGGCGTGGCCGTCATTCCGCGACCCAGTAACCCAAACCAGTCAAGAGAGCAGGGATGGGGGATGATTGTCCTTCCGTTTATAGAGCAGAACAATCTGTACGGCTTGTTGAAAACTGGAACGAACAATTGGGATGATTTCTGGTACTTGAAACTCGATGCCAATGGACAACCTCTGGCTTCCGCCGTCATTCCCCCCTTCATCTGCACCAGCGACGCGAGTCCAGACGGAAACGGCAACAAAAGCTTTACTCACAGGGATTTGGTCGCCGCAGGTTTAAACCCGTATGGCAAGTCGAACTACGTTGGCGCAGTCGGAGGCTGTAACTTTACCGATTCCATCCGAAAACAACATCAGGCCACTTGGGGCATCTTTGCGCGAAACTCGCGAACAACTTTTGGGCAAATTACTGACGGTACGAGTAACGTGGTTGTGCTTGGCGAGCGATCGAGTCGAACCGAAGTTGAGGCAGGCGAAACGAATAGCCCCAGAGAAGCATACGGTGCGATTTGGTCGGGAAGAATCACGACCGACAGAGCTTTCGCCGCGACGGCCAGATTTGGGGACGGAAGGGTTCTCGGGCGATTGCATCGAGGCAACAACAGCAGACTCTGGGGTATTAACGGATTGCGTCCTTCCGAATCTCTTTTTGGGAGTTATCACCCAGGTGGTGTAACCGCTTCTTTCGCCGATGGTTCGACTCACTTTTTTAGTGAAAACACGTCGTTTGGAACTCTCAAGCAATTGGCAGCGATGGGTGACGGCCAAGTCATACAAGGTAATTACTAATCGCTGTTCGTTAAAATGCTGATCTATAAAAGACGTTTTCAAGGTTCGTCGGTTTTCCGTTGAGCCTTGATTTTTTTCTCGCTTTTGAAATCCTCAAGAAGAACAATGAAAAATATTAAGAAGTTAGGGATGGCATTCTTCGCGATACCGATTCTGGCTCTCGCCGGATGTAGTGACACCGAGTATTCACTTGCTCCCGTTTCCGGCAAGGTGACATTGGATGGAAAACCAGTTGACGGTATCAGGCTGGTGTTCAGCCCGATGGCCAATGAAACCAATACCGATCCCGGTCCCTGGTCGACTGGTGTAACCAATTCGGACGGCGAATATACGCTTGAGACTCGCCATAAGAAAACGGGGGCTGCCGTTGGCAAGCACACTGTCATGTTTGAATTCGATGACGCCGAAGATATCGAAACTCTCCGGGAGGAACTCGCAGAAGCCCGAGGTGAAGACGGTTCCACGGCGGAGGTTGATGCCGTCGAGAAACGCATCGAGGATTTCAAGGCCCGGAAGGCGGGACGCCCCAAAGTATCCGCTGAATATACCGACTACTTTGAAGTTCCAGCCGGCGGAACGACGGAAGCCAATTTCGCTTTGCCAAAATAGCTGACGCAATTGCCTAGGATTCGATTCGAAAATCTTCGGCTTTGTTCGGTTTAATTGAGTTCATTTGAGCGAGCGACCGGAATCAGCGTGGCAAACATCAGCTACCAGAGGCCAGGTTGTGTCAGTAAATTCAAAATCGGCAGGTCGAGGCTGGGACAGAGTTTTATTATCGGATAAACGTTACCGATATTTCGACAGAGGCGAATTGTGAGAAAGCCGTTGAGTTTGAATTTTCTTGAAATGGCAAAACAGTTTTCGACAACATTCCTGTTTTCAGGTAGTGGAAAATGAGACCTTAAATTACTGATTTTGATTATTCGTTTCTGTTTGCCAGCCGAGAGTTCAAAGGCTCAGGGCGATTATGCAAATAAACGCGTGACGAGTATTCAGTATGGCTTCGATGGTTTGCCAAAGTCGCGATCGTATTACATGCAAAACAACGGTCCTCCGCTGTGGCGAAGTCCTGGCCGGTACTTCGATTCACAAAGAACTTGAGTTGGTCGAAAGCTAATACTACAGTGCAATTGGTATTGGAGAAAACGCGAGGTTTAGTGACCCTATGTTGTTTATCGGATAAACAACAGTTTAGGAAAGGGTCGGCATGGATGTCGAGGCCATCAGGGATTTGGGGCCCAAGCTTGGTGAATTTCTGGAGTATTTTACTGAATGTGGAAGCGCTGAAATTTAAACTCATGTTCGAACCTATATCGAAGGTCAGATTTCGCTGATTGATCGCAAGAACGTCGAACAGATTGCCTTGCGCACTGACAAGGCTCCACGTACGTTACAGGAATTTCTTTCAGCTTATGACTGGGATCATCCGTGGATGCGAAACCAGATCCAGAAAATTGTTGCCCGTGATCATTTGCAAAAAAACTCGATTGGCATTATTGATGAAACCAGTTTTGCCAAGAAGGGCGACAAGACGCCGGGCGTGCAACGACAGTGGTGCGGAGAAAGTGGTAAGACGGATAATTGTACCGTGACCGTTCATTTGAGTTACGGATACGAAGACTTCCATTGTCTGGTTGACGAAGATTTGTTTCTGCCGCAAAGCTGGTCAGACGATCGCCAACGATGTCGCGCTGCAAAGATTCCTGACGACGTGGTGTATCGACCAAAATCGGAAATTGCCCTTGAGCAACATCAGCGTGCAATTGATAACGGGATCATTTTTGACTGGTTGACGTTTGACGAATGGTACGGATCCAAACCGGCGTTTCTGGAAACGCTGGACGAACGCAAACAGGCGTTTGTTGGTGAAATACCCCGTAATTTCCGAGTCTGGATGGATCAACCCCAGGTCACCCACCGCCCGTATCGCAAGCAGGGCTCGCGCGGTCCTGGCAGAAAAACGCCTCGTCTGTTGGCCGACACTCCAAAAACAAAAACGGTCGAAGAGTGCTTTGCGGATTCCGCTATATTCACCGACCAGGCATGGGAGCAATGGCGTGTCAAAGATACACAGAAGGGACCGAAAGTGGTCGAGGTAAAACGCGCTATTGTGTATCGCAAGAACGGTAACGGGTTACCCTCATCGGCGAATCATCTGGTCGTGGTTCGCGATGTGACTCACCCCGATTCCCTGAAGTATTTTCTCAGCAACGCGCAGCTGAAAACAAAGCTGGGACCGATCCTGAAATGTGCCTACTCGCGGTGGCGAGTCGAACGTTGTTTTCAGGACGACAAGAGCTACATCGGACTGAACCAGTTCGAGGGCCGAAGTTATCCGGGGCTAATGCGTCATCTGATTCTCAGCGCGGTGTCGCTGCTGTTTCTGGCGAGAATGAGAGAGGTGTTACGGACGTCGTATCCGGACCTCACAGTCAGTCAGATGAAGCAGGCCACATCAGCACTAATGGAGTCGTTATTTATGACACCGGCCAGCGCGCAACGAGTGTTGGAACTGGCATCAAAAACATTGACCTACCATCAACGTCGCAACGCGCAGGCTTGCAAAAGCCACACCAAAACACGCACCAAGAAACTGGATGAAATGGGTGTGGACATGGCAACGATCAACAGCTGTAGCTGGGATACCGGTTGAAACTAGCCAAATAACGAAGCGACAAACCTGAGCTTGGCCTGCGGTCCACATAAACCACCGTGAACTTCAAAAACGCCAAGCAAAAAGGCCCTGCACCGGCAGGTTCTCAACAAGCAAGTAAAATCAAATCTCACTCAACAACCAAAACAGCGAAAACACCCGCGCTGTAGTACTAAAATACCACCGTTATCTCGGAATGAGACTGGTCGTTTCAACAAACGTTACATCGGTGGGTTGTTGAAGCGTCCCAACTGGGCAACGTTTGTTGAACGATACCCGGACCAAGGTTCGATCACCCTTGCCTCCACTTCAGATTGTGCTCACAGTCACAACCTGACCATCTTTCGAAAAAGCTCGTCGGCGAAGGTCGGCGGGTTTTGTTCATTTGGCTCGAATAACCGGCGAAAACCGCTGTTTTGCAGATTGGCCAAGCGCCTAAACCGCGGGACTCACTTGCTGTCCCGAAACGAAATCCTAAGGGCTCAAATCGGTAAAATGGCTAAAAATCGCGGCACTCGCTCCCAGGAGCATTCCTGTTAGTAGTTCACTGGTTGATCGCACGTTGATTTCGTCGACCAATTCCGCGACAGCCCAGAGAAGCGGAAAATTGAAGTTCGCGTCGACAACCGCTAAAATGGCGAAATTCGAGTAAAGGTTCGTAGGATTCTTGCAGGGTTGCTTGGCATAATCCAGCAAATACTTAAACGTTCTTTTGCAGGTCCAAGCAAGCTATTGCTTCTACAATCTTGACGCCAATTCTTGTCAATTTGCAGTGGGGAAAAAGGCATGTCCTGTTTTCAATTTGGATTGTGTCTAACGGTGATCGCGTGGATTGTTTCCGGCTTTAACCGAGCGAAACTCGACGCTCAAGATTCTGCGGTACCCAACCTGATCGCACCCTCAGACGACGCGATTTTGGACAATGGACGCGCGGACCGATTCGATGTCAAGCGATGGGAGTTTGAATGGACGCCCGTACCAACGGCCGACAAATATCGGCTGAAAGTACAACGGAGGTCGGGCAAGTTTCCCTCGGTAAACAAGGTTGTTACGGATACAAAATTTGTTGACGAATCGACGAATTACATCACTGCTCGAAACCAGCAAGATTGGACTTGGAAGGTACAGGCTCGTGTCAATGGAAAGTGGAGCGATTGGTCGAAAGAACGAACTTTCGATGTTGAGCCGCTCAATACCGATCCGGTAACAGTCGTTGCTCCGCGTGAAACAGGAGCGGAATCCATCAGGCACCGTAATGTCTTACAAGAACCGCAGCCAATGAATGTTGTCGATGTCCCAAAAACGGACGAGCCCAACAACCAGCAATCGAAAACTCAAATTGTCGAAAATATAAGAGGCACAACAACACACGAAATATTGTCGCTCCTCCAAGGCCCGCGTGAAATTGATTTTGATGAAAACTTCCTCATTGACGAGCCGGTCGCGTCGTACATTCGGTATCAACCTGGTATGGCTTCCCATGAGCATTTGAGATTTTCCGCGGACGGAGAATACGTTGCCATCGGTGGAATGTCCCGAAAACCGATCGGTAACGGCCGGATGCAATCTTCCGGCGGAGGAAGAATTGAATTGTGGAACGTGGAATCTGGCAAACTGTCAGTTCTTAGTGACGATATCAAAACGCATATCCACCCTACAATCTTTCCGGTTGCCTTTTCGCCAGATAGCAGGCTGTTAGCCGCCGCCGACACGTACGGGCAAATTAAGATCTGGGATCTTTCAACCGAGAAAATTTCAGGGCCCAGAGTCGTCAAGTTTAAAGACAAGAACCGAAATTCGGGAATCGCATCAGCTCTCAGCTTTACGCCCGATAGCAAGCGGGTTCTGGTTGGAGCTCATCCGACGCATCAACTGGAGATTGAATCTGGCCAGGAGATTGTTCTTTGCGAAGATTATCCCAGTAGCATGAGGGATCCGGATGTGATCGAGTTATCTCCTGATGGCAACACCGTTGCGTTCGGGGGACAGAGCAAAGGCGTTAAATTTCTTGATATCAATGTGCGCAAATTCACCGATGCTGTTAGGCAATCGCGCATAGATTCCTTTATGCAATCACCTGGTATCGATCAAATCTTCTTCTATCAATTCTTGCCGTCTGGCAATTCGAGTGTTGTGGCAATCGGCGGCACAAATCATGTTCAGTTGGTTGTAATTAATGACAACTCGACCGGCACGATCACCGCATCCATCGGCTGTGGAAGTCCATTCCCTGCCGTTGCGGTCTCCTTGGACGGATCCACACTGGCCGTCGTCGATGCCAACATCAAGAGATCGGAGGCTTTTCTGGAATGGCAGAAAACGTACCAAGATAAACGCCAATATGAAAGATTGCCGACCCTCGTTTCCTTGTGGCGAATCAACGGTGGCCAGCTCGATTATCTTGGAGAGGTGATCACGGGAAACAAAGAGACGGTTACCGCCGTTGGGCTCTCGCCAGATGGAATGACTCTGGTCTCGTCCGGAGCGAACCTTAAATTTTGGGATCTCAAAGCAATCCAAACGCGTCAACCGAAAAAGGCTATCGGATCCACGGGTGTGGAGAAGCCGGCGGCGCCTTGGCAGGCTCCTGACGATAAGAGCCAGAATCTATCTCCCGATGATAATAAAAGAGGTCTCACTCTCCAGGAGATTTCATTCCTGGAAAGCGAGGGTTGGAAAATCGATATGAATTGGGGCCTTAGTATTCGTCCCACAGCCCCCGCAAATGTAGTCGACGACCAGAAGCTCAAACTGCTTTGCCATACGATCCGTAACTTTAACGCGAACTACAGTTTGAATTTGAAAAACACAGCAGTTTCGGACGACGGACTGAAACACCTGCCATTGAAATATTGTGTCCATCTGGATTTGTCCGGGACGCGGATCACCGACACGGCCGGTGAATCGCTAATACAGCATGAACGTCTGATGTCCCTTTCCATCGCAAACACAGCGATTAACGGCGAAATCTTGGGTCAGTTGACGAGTGAATTACGAATCTTGAACCTCAATGGAACCTCTCTGTCGGATGAGTCATGGGGCAGTTTGCGGCGATTCAAGAAACTGAAGACTTTGGACGTTGCCGCAACCAACTTTGGTGATGAAGGGATCAAAGCCCTCTTGGATTTACCGGAGCTTGGCTCGCTAAATCTTGGTCGCACAAAGATCACCGAGAAAGGACTTGGGTTGATCAACAGATTGCCGCAGACGATAGAGATCTTGGTAACAAGCCGGCGATACGATACTAACAGTGAGTTTACGGATGCCGTTCTCGCTCAAAGTCTGCCGAAATTTTATCCAATGTTACTCCATGTGGAACAAAGAGTCCGGCTGGAACCGATCGTTGAAATTGCAACAGGCTCAAAACGACATACTCCACTTCGTGAAACTGCTGTATCCAACGATGGACAATGGGCGGTCTTACGATGGGCTGATCATCTCCAAGACCCTCGTCAGCTAAAACTGGTGAATCTCCAAACGCGTGAGATCACCCGTATCGTCTCGAAGGAATCCCATAATTCGCAGTTCGGTCAGTTTTCGACGGGAAGGACAGTCGCCTTCTCCCCCGATGCAAAAAAAATGATCGCTGTTTTTGACAACCAGTTGAGCATTTGGAATTTGGAAACGGAAGCGATGGGCCCTCCGGTGACAATTGCTGAAACAAAGGGGCAATGCTCCATCGACGTTAACTTTGAAACCAAACAGATTGCCCTGAATCAGCCCAGTTCCACTCAGATCTACGACCTGTTGACTCTAAAATTGATCGAGGAAAGGTCGACGAAATCCGTTCAAGACGATGTTCTGGTAACCCGAAACGAAATTTGGTCGGTTGAGGGTCGTCGGACCAAAGGCTATCAGTTGATCAACCGGGCAAGCGGCGAGGTGACCGAACTATTCAGTCGCAATAAATTCACGCCACAAAGTTGGTTTCGTTCATCCAATATTACCCTGGAGTCCGATTTGAGATTCAAATTCTCCGGAGATGGCCAATGGCTGTTCTCGGTTGGCGCCGTTAGAAATCCTCGCGACCGCCAAACTAATGTTTCGACACGGGTAATGATTCACTCGTTGAAAGAGCAGTCCATGATTGCGCAAATCGATCTGGGTACGAACTTTTATCACGCACTGCCGTTGAGTCTGGCACAGAACAACGACAAATTCGTAACGCTAAACCGCGACAACGTCGGGTCTTATCCGATGGTCGCGATTTGGAAAATGATGGACGGTTTTCCTAAGTTGATGGGTCAGTTCCCGTCTGGTCACCGAGCCAATTTCTTGCACTTGGCGGAGGAAGACAACAAAGTCATCAGTATTAGCCCAGCTCAGATTCGGATTTGGGACATACGACCGATCTTGAGGCAAACTAAAAACAGTTCTTAATGAAATGGTAAATATACGTGGGTGGGGGGGCAAAAAAACTTAAACAAAGATATTGGCCGACAATTTTCGAGCTGGTATTGCTTGTCCTACTCCTATTTTCAGTCGCGTTTGGCGCCGACCCTCGACAGCGACTATGAAAATTCAACAGCAGAAAACGTCGAAACCCCGCTGAAACGACCGCAAAAAGTGACCTAATCAAGCTCAGCCCCGTTGCGAGTCCTTGTGGCCGCCTATTTCGGATTTGTGGTCAGCGAGGTACGAGCCTGATCTCAAATCTGTGTTCAAGGCGAGACACGGACCTTTCATTTGGGAAGGTGGTTCGTGCAATTCCCATCTACTCATTCGTTTTTTTTCGCACGCAAAAAACGACCGCTTTTTAAATCCCGATTGGGCGCGTCGGTCACATCGACCGATCGCACCTGCTGGATCAATCGAATCCCAGCTTCGGGATATGACAGGCTGTTCGATTTCCAAGACGAATTGACCTGGGACTAGACCGAAGTCAGAGCCTTGTAGGAATTGTCTTGAATAAGTTAGTGATTGAGAAGTTAATGATGCCGGATAGCCAGTTCATTGTGTTGACCGGAGGAAGTCCGGGCTTGGGCCGGGCCATGACAACAGGCTTCATTGACGCGGGCCACATAGTGGTCGGTTTGAAGAAGCTTCGGCTGCTGATCCTGTGTGGCAAGAAAACAACCGCCGAAGGCATGCACCGGTTCATCGCCGAAAAACCTGACATTGAAGCTTTGAAGGAGAACGAAAAATCACCGGTTTTATAACTGCAAGATCTGCCGCCAATCAAGTATCGCAGTTTTCGACGGTGGTCTGCCCGAGTTGATGTTTGTGGGGAGCGGGGCTGGGGGAAGATGACGAATTACGAAATTGATGCCCGAGTGCCGATGATCATTTCGGCTCCGGGAATTCCAACCGCCGGGCAAAAACGGATCAACTGGTTGAACTGCTCGACATTTTCCCAACCCTCTGCGACTTGGCCGGTATCGAGAAACCGGATTTTATCGACGGGACCAGTTTGGTTCCTGTCTTGAAAGACGTGAATCCAAAAATCCACGACGCGGCAACCAACCAATATTATCGGAGGCTCAACGATCGACAGTACAGGGGCTACTCACTTCGCACGGATTCGTATCGACTGGTGGAATGGAGAGATTTTGAGACCGGTGAGGTGACCGCTCGAGAGTCTTACGATCATCGGGTGAGCGATGCCGAGTTGACCAACATCGCCGATTCCGCGCCGGAGGAATTGATGAATCAGTTGACCGACATGTTGTTGAGGGAGCACCCGCGAAAGGGGTTGGTGATGACGCCGCCAGTGCACTCGAGTCCAGGCAAGGGGCAATTGAAAGCCAGTATTCGGTTCACGAATCAAACCGAAACCAAGGTCAGGATTTTCCCGATCAACCCCCAAGTGTACGCCTTAACCATCGGGTCAAGAGACACTTGCCGCAAAAAACGATCACGCTCAATGCCTGGCTGGGCATGGTTTACGTTGTCGCGGGCAAGTTCCATGATCGTGAAATGGCTGACCAACGCGAGCGGGGCGTCTTCCCCAGGCTTCTCGCGACGAGTTACAGGTTTCCACGCTTTCGTTGCTCGAGTTCCAGTGACTCAAACAAGGCTTTGAAATTGCCCTTGCCGAACGATTCACTTCCGCGGCGACAGATGATCTCGAAAAACAAGGTCGGACGATCCTGCAGCGGTTTGGTGAAAATCTGCAACAGATAGCCTTTGTCATCGCGATCGATCAGCAACCGCAGATCTTTGACCTGTTCTTTGTCCTCCGCAATTTCCCCGACGCGATCCCAGACGATGTCGTAATAGGTATCCGGGATGTCGAGGAAATCGACTCCGCGTCGTCGGAGCTGGCCGACAGTATTCACCTCGTCTTTGGTCAACAGCGCCAGGTGTTGAATACCGGGCGTCTGGTTGTGCCAGTCCAGATATTCTTCAATCTGACTCTTGTACCGCCCCTCGGCGGGTTCGTTAATTGGAATCTTGATCAACTCTCGGCCGGAATCCATGACCTTTGACATCAACGCTGAATACTCGGTGGAAATGTCCTTGTCATCAAAATGCTTGAACAGTTTGAATCCCAACACATCTTCGTACCATTGGACCCAGTGATTCATCTTGCCCATTTGGACGTTGCCCACGCAATGGTCAACGTAAAACAAACCGGTCGGATTTTTTCGATTGTATTCGTTGATGGCCAAGTCATCGAGAATTTTGAACTTGGGCAAAAATGGATTGCCTTTTTCAATCGCGCTCACGCACATAGGCTCCGGTTCGCGAAACAAAACTGTGGACCACGCGACCGAAGGAACAGATACCCGCTTTGACGACCGTCCCGCTTTCGTCGGTCAACTCGATCGGCTCATACGCTGATTCGGCACCGTTCTTCAGCGCCTGTTGATAGGCGGCCTCAGCATCGTCGACCGTAAAAGCGATATCCTTGATGCCATCGCCGTACAACGAGACCTCCTGGCAGGCCGCATGCTGCGCTGAAAGTCCGGAGGTAATCAGAAAACGGATATTGCCCTGGGTCAACAGGTAGGTCGCCTCTTCCCGTGAATCCGTTGTCAGGTCGCTGACCTGTTCGATTTCAAAACCAAACGCCTGCGCGTAAAAATAGGCCGCCTGTTTCGCATTGCCGACGTAGAACTGGACGTAATCCACATCAATCAGACGCAGCGGATCGGTCGTCGATTGACCCGAGACCGTAGTAGAAGTTGAACTGGTGGAACTCATATCATTATCTCAATGGTGGTTTGGGAAATTCAGTTGCGTCAGGTCACGACGCCGATTCGCCGAAATCCAGCAGGCAGCTGGCCGCGCCGCCGGAAGCCTCGGCTGGTTCAAATTCTAACAAAAAAACCACCTATTTGCTCGACCGCAGACGGGATTCTCAACGACCGTGCCTGCAAAAAAAAGCGGGAAACGGGACACTTACGCCGTCGGAATATCTTTGCGACAGAAAATCATTAAACCAACCAGCCAACCAACCAAGCCGATTCCGAACAAGACCGTCATTTCCACCACCGGCCATTGATTTTCCCGCACCACGTCGACGGGGCGAAAATAATTGAGCAAGCTGATGAATCGAATTCGCTTGACAACTTCGATGAACGGTTCGATGAAGCTCAGGACCGCCGAAACCAGCACAACGGCCACGACCGTGCCGATCGCAGGACCGCGTCGATCAATCAAACTGGACGCGAGGCTGGAAATCCCTCCAATCGCCCACATCAGAAACACCGCGTTCCAGGCCGGTTTGGCGTACCGACCGACTTCGACGACCTCATCCGTTTCGAAGATCAGTGTACCGATCCAGACGCCAACCAGCGGACAGAACGCCAACATTACGATCGCCAGCATCCAGGGCAGGGTAGTGGAAGCATAAACTTCGCTCCGCCGCACCGGCAACGTTAACAGCAAATCCGCGGTGCCGCGTTCAATCTCGCCAACGGTCACGCGCGTCGTTGTCGCGATCACAAACGACCAGGACAACATGAACACAACCGCATGCGTAAAACAAATCGCAAATAGGATCGTCAGCGAGACCTCTCCCGTTACATTGATGCCGAACGCAACCTCGAACAGCTTTGACAGCCAGGGCATTTCGGCGATGAACTTCAACACCTGGGCTCCCATATTCAGCATCGCCCAGGTAAACAGCACCACAAACGCGATCAGTCCGACCGCGCAGGCAACCAACATGACCGCGGAATCGCGCACGGTTTTCCAGAAGATCGCCCCGTTGATCATGCACCACCTGCTTCGTCGTAATAGGTCAGGAACAGGTCACTGAGATCCGGTTTTTCGACGATCAAATCCTGAATCTCCTGACCGTCCAGCCAACCGATCAGCTCGCTGGATGTCCCCGTCCAGGCCGCGATCAACGAAGTTCCGTTCCGATCCAGCAGGTTCATTTGGGGCGGCAACTTCAGCGGCACGCTGGCGGCTGAGGAAAAGGTGATGCGAACGCGCCGTAACGCTTTGTTTTTCAAATTTTCGATTGTCTGATGCTCGACGATTTCGCCGGCACGGAGAATCACGACTTCATCGCACAGTTCTTCGACCTCGGCCAGTGAATGGCTGGAGAACAGCACCGACCGACCGTCTTCGACCACGCTACGGAGTTCGGCGAATACGGTTTTGCGAATCAACGGATCGAGGGCGCTGGTGGGCTCGTCCAGAATCAACAATTTCGGTTGATGCATGAATGCCTGAATCAAACCAAGCTTCTGGCGCATCCCGGTTGAGTACTTTCGAACCGTCTTCTTCAGATCGAGATCCAGCACCTTGGCCAGTCGTGCGATTTCCTGGTCGCAGTTTCGCCGACGTGCGGCCGCGAAAAATCGCAGGGTTTGGATCCCCGTCAAGTTGGAATAGAAATGAACGTCCCCGGGAAGATATCCAATCTCGGCTCGGATCTGCTTTCCGTCGGTTTGGCTCGATCGGCCAAAGATCGTGGAACGGCCGGAGGTGGGATTCAGCAACCCGAGCAGAATGCGAATCGTGGTTGTCTTGCCTGCCCCATTGGGTCCGAGGAATCCGATCAACTGCCCGGCTGACAACTCAAAGCTGACCGAACGCAAGACGTGATGGGATCCATAACGCTTGTTCAGATCCCTGCATTGGACAAGGGCTTGATTCAAGGAATTGTCTGTCTCGAGAATCAAAAGATGCCGAGTTGGTCGCGGGCGTCGTCCGTCATCATGTCCTGGGTCCAGGGCGGATCCATGACGACTTTGACCTCGACGTTCTCAACGCCTTCGAGTTCGCCGGCGTATTTCTTGGTCTCGGATACGAGTTGCGGACCTGCCGGGCACATCGGACTGGTCATCGTCATCTCGATGTTGACCTGGTATTTCTCGTCTTCGCCTTCCTGGGCAACCACATCAACGACATAAATCAATCCGAGATCGACAATATTGACGAACAACTCGGGGTCAATCACTTTCTTCAGCGCTTCGCGAACATGGTCTTCGTGGAGAGGCATTTTTTCTTTCCAAAGTCGTTTCAATCGGTCAAAACCTCATTGTATCCATCGGACGTAACAAGTCGACCGCAGGGAGACAGCGGATGCGCAAAATCAGGTCGGAATCGCAATTATTGGTGATCGTTTTCCGGTTCCCGGGGTTGGTTTCCCGGGGCCAGGAATCGGATCCTCCGATCGGACCCAATCCAGCGAGTGCGGAGCTGTCGATCGACGAACTGCGACAAAGATCTTCCGGCAATACTTGGTGCGAAATCAGGACAAGCAATTATCGCGGGCGGACAAGATTGGCCTCCATCAATTCGCGAACGGGTCGGCCTCAGCCAACAGCGCCTGGACCTCGGGTGTGTCCTTTAGTGCTGCAGGCAGATCGACAAGATTCGCCAACGCCCGTCCGACGAACCGGTCGCGCTGTTCCACGCGGCTTTTCAGGCTTTCACATTTTGCCAGTGACAGCGAGAAACGTGCCAGCCAAACCCGGTACGCCAGTTGCTCGGGATAACGACGGACCAAATAGGATTGGCTGGTCATTGCCTTGCGGTAAAGTCGCGAAGCTTCCTCGAACAATTCGTCCCGCTGACCGGCGTCGCTCACCTTGCCCAACCGATCGCAAATCGTTGCCTGTTTGAAACAGGCGTGCGTCAGTGCCAGCCGATAGGCCGCAATATCCGGACGAATCTCGACCAGTTGGTCACCAATCTCCAGTGCCCGCGCCAGGGAACGATTGGCACGTTGAAGCGTTTCGGTTTTCATCGCCGGTTCAAACACATTGATCTCGGCCAACGTCTGCATCAGGGCGAAGCGATAGGAGGCTTCCTTCGGATAGTCATCGATCAGTTTTTCCAGAATTGCAATCGAGCGACGATCGGATTCGATATCGTCCTCAGTGCGCTGATCCCAGTTATCGCTGGCGATCTCCCGGTAGCAAAGTGAAAGTAGATACCGTTTGGTGGCCTCAATCGAACTGGAACTGGCTCGGATCGATTCAAGTATCGCTACGGCCCGCTTCAAATTCGTGAGGTCTGGTGGCGCCTGCACCTGGACACCGGCTGGATTCGGATCGGAAACTTCCTCAGCAGAAGTACCGAACGCAGCGGGTGGCAGTGAATTGGGTCCAAAACCTGGCTTTACCTGGTGCCCCATGTAGTAATACGTGCGCGCTAACTCGAGTCCCAACTGCTGGGTTGGTTCGTCTCCCAACTGGTGTGGTTTACCCAGTTCCTTGATCGCTTGCCTGTGGAAACGGGCTGATTTTTCCGCATCGCCAACCGTTCTGGAAACAAAACCCAGCTGGTTATAGATCCGGGCTTTCTGCAATACATATAAATCACTCTCGTCCATTTGTTCGAAATCAGCTAACGCGTCCAGGTAGGCCTTTTCGGCAAGTTGATAATTGCCAAGTCGCTCGTTGATTTCACCGACACGACATTGGGCCAGCGAAGCGCGGTAGGCCAAACCGGGATCATCGGATTCTGAGGCAGCCAGCTGCTGATAAAAAACCAGCAGATCCTCAAGCATCGCGACAACCTCATCGGACAACACCGGTTGCGTCAAATTCAATTGCCGGTCGGTTTCGACAAATTGTGAATCGGGAGAAAACCTGCTGAAAATTTTGTCCAGCGCACGGGATGCCAACCGGGAGGCATCTTCCGCATTTCTTCGCTGGGCAGACTCCGATTTGAGTGCTGACTGAACACGAAAAAAACCGGTGGTCGAAACCGCACTGATCGCCAGCATCAAAACTGCGACCAAGCAAGCCATCGCCGCCATGGCCGGATTCCGCTGCATCCAGCGTGAAACCTGGTAGGTTTTGGAAAGTCGGCGGCAGCTGACCGGACGCCCCTCGAGGTAATTCTGCAGGTCGCTGGCAAATCGTTTGGCCGTTTGATAACGCCGATTCGGATCGACCGAAACCGCTTTTTTCAAAATCGCCTCCAGATCCCTGGGAAGCGGCCGGTCGGCATGAGTCAATTTTCTGGTTTGCCCGGAATTAATCCGTTGAATCAATTCGTCGCGTGTCGAGTATTCGAACGCGGGCCCCCGTAACAACAATTCGATCAACGTGATCCCCAGCGAATAAATATCCGTCTGGTTCGTATCCAGTTGTCCGCTGAGTTTCTCGGGAGGGAGATAATACAGCGTTCCCGGGATACTGGTTTCGGATTTGACAACGGCGGTTTGATCCATCGCGATGGCCAAACCAAAATCGGTAACCCAGACATGGTTCTGGTGGTCCAGGATCAGGTTGGCCGGTTTGACGTCTCGATGAAAAATCCCCTGGAGGTGCGCAAAGTGGAGTGCTTTGGCTGCCTGGATCCCAATTTCGCAAACCTGAGTTTTTGTTAACGCGGGCAGGAGCCCGGCGTTCTCCCTCGATTCGTCCAACCCGGATTCCCACCGGGAAACGAACCGGCTGAGCGGCGTTCCGTCAATCAGCTGCATCACGAAGTAATGCAACCCCTCGTCTTCACCCACACCGTAGATCTGCACGATGTTGGTATGGTGCAAGTTGGCGGCCAATCGAGATTCGCGTTTGAACTGTTCTACCCTCGACTGACTGAATGAGTTATTGGGCAAGACCTTCAGCGCGACCTTGCGTCCTAACGACTGTTGGATTGCCTGGTAGACGATGCCCATTCCACCGCGTCCGATTTCGCGGACGATTTTAAAGTCGCCGAGCTGCTTGATCGGTTTTGCATCCCGTTGCACACGCCCATCCCGCCGACTGGACAGCGATTGCATTCGCAATTGTTCCATCACCAGGATGGTTGGAAACAGCTCGCGAATTTGTGCGGCAAACTCAGGGTGCATCGCGACGTAGTCGTCGACTTCCGGGGCATGCCCCCCGCGAATCGATTGAATAAACTGTTCGGCCAGCTGCTCAACCGTCTGAATCTGCTCATTGACCGTGATATCCAGGCTGGTTTCCAGATCACGGAAGGATCGTTGCATCACACCGGCTACTTTCTTTGCTCGTCATTCGACTGGAGAAACCCTTTCAGTCGCTGAATGGCCCGTACATATCGGATGCTGGCATTTTTTTCGGTGATCTCCAGCAACTCGGCAACTTCCTTGTTGGACAGATCCTCGAAGTGTCGAAGGGTCAAAATCTCTCGATCAATCGGCTTGAGCTCATCGAGCGCCTCGGTTAACTCATGCACCCTTTCGGTCCGCAGAGCTGCTCCCGAGGGCGACGTTTGCTGGGCCGAAATCTGGTACGCAATCGCTTGCGAAGACGCGCTGAATTCGTGACGGAGTTTCTGACTCGCACTTCGGTCACGACTGGCGTCTCGCATCTTGGCTCCGATATGTCGGCGGTGAATATTGATCAAGGTCTGACCGACGACAAGCCGCAACCAGATAAACGCGGAACAGTCCAGTTTTTCTGCAAAATGATTCAATCTTTTTTCCGCGTCGAGATAGGCCTCCTGGAGCACATCGTCCGGATCGACTCGTCCATACAGCCGTGGGTCCATCCGGACCTGCACGGCACGCCACAGTCGCTCGCGGTGCTTTGAAAACTCCTCGGCAAGCTTGTCGCGCGTCATCCGTTGCCCCGTGGGCGGTGACGTTTCCGAACCCGCGGCCCCTGACCCGGATTGGAAGCTTTCGCCTGAGGTGTTTGGTTCGGTCGACAAGTTCGGGCTCCGGTTCGAAAGAGGAAATGCTGTCATTGTCCATTATACGAAATGCGGTGACGATCGTTGCGAATTTTTTGGATTGAAAAAAGACCGCAATGGTGATGCTCAAACTGGCGAAGCGTCACCATCAGTAACCGATGCCGATCAGCAGCAACGCTGTCGACGCTACGCCGTCGACACGACAGGATTTCCAAGGCTACCGAAACTCATGTAGCCCCAGTCGCCAGCGCCGAACTTTGAATTCTTTTGTGGAATGCTGTCCCGGTCGCGCGTGTTAGGAATTAAGCCCTTCCCAACTGCAACAAATCGTCTCGCAAACGAAGCATCCCCATCAAGGAGTTAGCCATGCAACGTGCGCACTGGAATCCAACGGATCAACCCCATCTCAACCGCCGATTCAGTTTTGAAAGATTCCATTTAACGACACCCTCGATCGCGACAAATCGGATGCTCAAAATCTGGATCGCGTTTCTGCTGATCGGATTGACCAATCTGACTTTCGCACAGAATGACCGCCGCCGTGACGAGCGGACCGAGGACTTCTTTGGTCGAAAAGAACAGTTGCGCCGCGACGAAGGCCGATCGCGATTCCGATTACCGATTGAAATCACCCGCTGGCGAACCATTGACGGAACCATGAACAACCTGGTCGGGATCAACTGGGGATTTGCCGGCGGCAATCTGCGGCGCCGAATCCCCAGCGCCTATGCCGATGGCGTCTCAGCCCCGTCGGGTGAACAGCGAAAAAGTGCACGAGCGATCAGCAATTACGTCTGCAATCAGAACGAATCGCTGCCCAATCGCCGTAATTTGTCGGCGATGGTCTGGCAGTGGGGCCAATTCCTGGACCACGATATTGTCTTGACCGAAACCGCTGAACCCGCCGAGTTGTTGCCAATTCTTGTACCGACCGGCGATCGCTATTTTGATCCGTTTGCTGCAGGCGGTCAGCAGATCTTTCTGTTCCGTTCGCAGTTTCGACAGAATCGACCAGCCAATGAACCGCGCGAACAAGTCAACTCGATCACGTCATGGATCGATGGCTCGAACGTTTACGGCTCGGATGACAAAACGGCCCGCGATCTGAGAACGCTTCAGGGCGGGCGAATGAAAACCAGTGAAGGAAACCTGCTGCCGCTGGACGACGGCGGATTCTTCCTGGCCGGGGATGTCCGTGCCAATGAACAGGTTTGTCTGACCTCGATGCACACGTTGTTTGTACGTGAACACAACCGGATTGCCGATCGCATCGCCAGTATTAATCCGGCATTGACCGACGAGCAAATCTACGTTCGGGCACGACAACGTGTCACCGGGATCATCCAGGCCATCACCTACAACGAGTTTCTGCCGGCGTTAATCGGCCCGGATACGCTCAGCCGATACCGGGGTTACAATCCGATGGTTTTTCCAAACATCACCAACACGTTTGCAACCGCAGCCTACCGATTTGGGCACAGCATGATCGACTCGGAAATCCTCCGCCTCGACAACGATGGCAATCCGATTGCGGCCGGGAATATTCCGCTGCGGAACGCTTTCTTCAGTCCGGATGAATTAAAAAATCACGGAATCGACCCCTATCTCAAAGGCCTGACCGTTCAACAGGCCCAGGAGATCGACACCAAAGTCGTCCACGAATTGAGGAATTTTCTGTTCGGCAATCCGGGCAGCGGCGGATTCGATCTGGCAGCTCTGAACATTCAGCGTGGACGCGACCACGGACTGCCTGATTTCAATTCGGTCCGACGGACGATGGGACTGCAACCCTACCGTTCCTTCGATGAAATCACGAGCAATCTGGAAGTTCAGTTTGCCCTGAGCCAGGCCTATGCGTCAGTGGATGACATCGACGCCTGGGTCGGGATGCTGGCCGAAGATCATGATCCCGGTGCCAGTGTTGGTGAAACCCTGAAGTCCATTTTGAAACAGCAGTTCGAAGCATTGCGAGATGCCGACCGCTTCTGGTACGAACGCGACTTCCGTGGCGATGACCTGGAAGTCATCCGCAACACCACGTTGACGCATATCATCTATCGCAACAGCGGCGTCCGGAACCTTTATCCCAATGTGTTTATCGTTCCGCCGATTCAATAATCAGACGGGCAACCGATGGCACAGGACTACGAGTCGTCTCTTAGTCGAATCAGAATGTCGTCGCCTTCGATCTTCACCTCATGAGCCACCGTGTCCTGGGTCGCAGGCATGCACATCGCATTGCCATTGCGGACGTCAAAGCGGGCGCCATGACGCGGGCATTCAATTTCGCAGCCGGAAAATTCCCCATCGCTTAACGTGCCACCATCGTGGGTGCAAACATCATCAATGCAAAAAAAATCATCGCCGATTCGAAACAGGATCACCAGTTGATCATCCACCTCGATCAGGCGTTTTTCGCCATCGGAAATTTCAGATTTGGTAGCCGACTTTATAAAATCACCCATCCGAGTATTTATCCATTGTTGGTTGACGTTCGAATTCAATTCCGGAAACAAATCATGGGAACCGCGGTCACCCAAAGCAAATAATTTCCTGGCCTACAACCTAGCGATTTTGGAGGTTTGGCGTAAGGAGTGCGACTGCCCCGGGATGCTTGGCAACGCCACCCGCCCGGCAAGTCAGACCAGCAGCCCCTGACATTCTTTCGTCAAACGCTCACCTGGCAGAGCTAGATCATGTACCCCGGTTCCATCACCTCGTTGCCACAGGTGTGATCGACATTGAGCGCCAATCCACCGGCGATATGCCGGGCATTTCGGATGCCAATTCGGCGGGCAATCTCAGCAGCTTTGCCACTGCGTCGGCCGCTGCGACAGAGGAAAATGATGTCCTCCAATCCGTTTTGGGAACGCTCGATCAGTTTCGGCAAGTATCCGGACAATCGGGTGAGCGGAACATTTTCCGGCGGCGCATCGAATCCGAGCGCCTCCCAATGTTGCTCGAAGGAAAACTCATGGGGTTCGCGAACGTCAATGATCAGGGAGTCGCGATGCTCTGCAAAAAACGCCTTCAATTCGTCTTTGTGCAGATCGACGGAGACTTGCTTGGCGTCACCAGCAGGCTCGCGGATCAAACCACAGACCAGTTCGGAATTCTCCGCATCACAGATTCCCGCATCGATCCCGGGTTTGGTGGACACGAATTCCTCCAAAGTCATCGGCAACGCAGCATCAACGATCCTCTGCAGCAACAAGTTGTCGCGACATTCCGACTCCAGGGTCGTGGCGAAATCGTTGTTGTAATCGTGGGTTGGACAAACGATCGTCCGCAATCCGATCTGTCGGGGCAGCTTACGAAGCGAAGTGTACATGGACTCGACGCAGCTACAGGGAAAATCTGTCCGCCCGATACCGCCCATCAGAATCATATCGCCGGTGAAAGCATACTGGATGTTGGCCGCCGTCAACCGTTCGCCATCAACAAGCGAGCCAACGTAGAAGCCTCTTCCGACCGTTGTATGACCTGGCAGGTCGACTTGCGCGATCACGGTTTGGTCGGCAAATCGAAGGTAGGGACACTCGGTGCCATCATCCAAAATCGCGACTCCATCAGGATGCATCGGCCAGCCCAGCGGGTCTTCGGTTTTTGCGATGGGTTCGACCAGTTCATCCAAGACAGTTAACAGCATCGTTCGACAGGAGTCATGATCAACGTGGGCGTGGGTGTCGAGGATCGCAACAATTCGACTTTTTTGGCAGCGAACGAGCGACTCGACCCGGTCAGACAGTTCCTCAAACGGATCGATGATGATACAGCGGCGCGATTTCGCGTCCATCAACATCCACGTGACCATGGAACCATTTTTTAGTTGGATCAGTCCGTCAAGCGCCTGGCCCGTGGAGGTCTCAACGCGATTGGAGACCACCAGGCAGGATTCACACAACGCTTGCCCCGCTTCCTCGATCCGATGACAGGCCGCGTCGATATCCCGATCGGTTGCCAACGGACCAAACGACAACCGGATTGCCCCGTCGCTTTGCCAACGCGGCAAACCCATGGCTTCCAACACGTACGAACCGACGACCGCCGATCCGCAGGCCGATCCCGAACTGACACGGATTCCTGCGGCATCGAACAGATCAAGCAATTCCTTGCTGGGAAACCCTTTGACCGCAAAATTGATCGTGGTCGGAACCGAGTTTTCGAAAGCGTGATTGAATACGATCGTCGGGAAGGCTCGTTTCAAACACGCAACGATCCGGTCGCGGTACGTTTCCAGTTTCTCGGGAGCCCCAAAAGTTCGTGTTTCAGAATCGACCAGCTTGCGCATGACCGCCGCGATCGCCGCAACGCCTGGCAAGTTTTCGGTTCCCGCACGAGCCCCGTGCTCCTGACCACCGCCAGCGAGCAACGGAACCAGTTTCGTATGCTCCCGAACGTACAACAAGCCAATCCCTTTGGGCGCGTAGATCTTGTGGCCGCTGATCGGAGCGTAATCAATCGAGGTGTTTTTGAGGTCGAGATTCAGCTTGCCAACCGCTTGCACGCAGTCAACCAGCCAGGCGACGTTCGGATTGTTCTGACGAATTGCCTGTTCGACCGAAGCCAGATCGGTCACGACGCCCGTTTCATTATTGACCGCCATCGTGCAGATCAAATCGGCATTGGCCGCGTGCTGGCGGATGAATTCCAGATCGAGTGCACCGAATTGATCCACCGGAATCTCAAGGACTTCGTTGTTGACTCCCAGCAGTTGATTCCAGTGGTGAATCGCTTGCGGCACGGCTTTGTGTTCGGTTGCTCCGTACAGCAGCGTTCGGTTGGACGTCGGAGATTCACCGCTGGTTCGACGTTCACGAATTTGGCACAGCGTCGAGAAGATACCCATCTGGATCGCTTCGGTGGCGCCACTGGTAAACACGATTTGTCCGCGTTCGGCACCCAGGACCGTGCGCACCAAGTCCCGAGTTGACTCGAGAATAAACCGCGCTCTCAGGCCCGACGTATGCGAACTACTGGGATTGCCGAACAGCTCTTCCATCGCATCGTGCGCTTCCTTGACCGCTTCGGGTAACACAGGCGTGGTTGCATTGGCATCCAGATAGATTTCGTTGGACGAACGGGCAATCATTGGTTCCTCAAATCAAAATTCCAGTTTGGTTGACGCTCCGATTATATCGCACGCCTCTCGATCCGTCATCGAAAAGCCGAACGTTCGGCAGATTCCCTTGGAAGGCAGAGAATTGGGTGGGTTATCGCGGGTTTTGCGATGGCCTTAAAGCTTGACTTTATCCCCTCCCAAACCAGCCCCAATTGCCCGCGAAGCGTTAACTCTTGCCGAAGCAGGAATACCGTCGTTTGCCAGTGCCCCGCTCCCAAAAGACGCTTGAAATCAGAGTGCAACCGACAATTCAAGGGGTCTCGCGTCGTTTCCAAATCAATCGCCAGTAGATCGCGCAAAGTTGCCCGAAGAACTGGAGCATCAACTCAGCGCCGGCACGAAACCAATGTTTCCGGAGGAAGGCAGAACCATCAGCGCGACCACCTGTCCCTGGACAACTGGCTGTTAGTCAAGCCTGACAAACAGACTGAGTTAAACCTGAAAAGCAAAACCCAAGCAGTAACCAAGGTCGCAACCACCGCTCTCTATTCGTACTCTCGCACGCGTCGGGCGATTGCGAAGGCGAGCGCCTCGCGGACGCTGGGAATCGTGACCCGATCGAAAACCTGCTGGAAGAATCCGGTCACGATCGCGCGGATCGCTTCCTTCCGTGTGAAGCCGCGACACTGGGCGTAGAAGATCAACTCCTCGTCCACGCGACCGCTGGTGGAACCATGCGTGCAGCGGACATCGTCGGCTTCAATCTCCAAACCGGGGATCGAATCCGCGCGGGCTTTGTCAGTTAGCAGCAAGTTGTCGTTGCGTTGGTAGCCATCGGTCCGTTGGGCAATCGGATCCACTTTGATCATACCTCGCCAGACCGTTCGCGAATGGTCCTGCAGTGCGCTCTTATAGAGGAAATCGCTGGTGCAGTCGGGCGCCTCGTGGTGCTGGAGGGTGTGGTAACTGAGATGCTGTTTGTTCTCGGTGAACATGACTCCGTTGACCTGGCAGGTCGCCCGTTCACCGCGGAGGGCAACATGCTGATTGACCTTGGCTCAGCCGAGAACCGAGTGCGCCGACGGTCCATTGTAGATTCGCATCACGACCAACAACCGCTTTCTGATGAGCGAAATGCCAGACTTTCTGGCTCCAATCCTGCAAGTTGACATAACGCAGATTGGCCCGGTCGCCGACAACAATTTCGATCGCCCCGCAATGCAAGCCGGATTGGCCTTCGGCGTTTGCGGATTCGGCCAGTACGGTCGCTTCGGCACCTTCTTCGAGCACGATCAGGGTGTGGCTGAAATCAGAGCCGCCATCGGTTAACGTTGCAAAGGTATGAAACGGTTTCTCAATCACGACGTTTCGAGGGACGTAGAGAAACAATCCATTGGACCAGGACGCTTGGTGCAGGGCCGCAAACCGGTCGATTGAACCTCCCACCGTTTGGAACAGGTGTTTTCGGATCAGATCTCCGTGCTCCGGAACCAGCTGAGCCAGATTACCGAAGATGACCCCTTTGGCGGCCAGTTCGGGATCGAGATTGGCTTCTCGTGCGGCCACACCATCGCAACTGGCCGAAGAACCGGCGAGTTCCACGCCCTCGGTCAGCACCGGTTGCAATGCAGCGACCTCGCTCCGCTTGCCCGGCAGCTGGAATTTGTCCAAGTGGAACATGCGAATATCGGTTCGCATCCACTCTTCATCTTTATTGCTGGGCCAAGCCATTTCGTTGAAGCGTTGCCAGGCATTGGCTCGCATTTCACTTAACCAGGCCGGTTCGGTCCGTGAATCAAGGAACGCCTGGAAGCCTTCATCGGTGAAGGAGAATTGTTGAGTTTCAGTTGCAGTGGGCATGGTTCAGGTTTTCGGTTTTCAATGTTCGGTTTTCGGACGTAGTTTCGTGGAAGACGTTTTATTGCCAGTGACGGCGATATTTTTTTCGCCGATTCGCTGGGCTCTTACGAGCCCAGCCGCCGGTTCGAGCGAGCTTTGCCGTGGAACCGGCACTAGCCGACGGAGCCTTCCATTTGAAGTTGGATCAGACGATTCATTTCAACGGCGTATTCCATCGGCAGCTCTTTGATCAGCGGTTCGATGAAACCATTGACGATCATCGTGCTGGCTTCGGCTTCGGAGAGTCCACGACTCATCAAGTAAAACAATTGCTCTTCGCCGATCCGGGAAACGCTCGCCTCGTGCCCGACCGAAACATCCTGTTCAGAAATCTCGATGTACGGGTAAGTGTCGCTGCGGCTTTCCGGATCCAGAATCAAAGCATCGCAAACAACGCTGGACTTGGAACGGACAGCTCCTTTTTCAACGCGGGCCAGACCCCGGTAGGAACTGCGTCCACCATTTTTCGAAATGGATTTTGAAATGATGGTGCCTGTCGTGTCCGGGGCACAGTGGACCAGTTTCGCACCGGCGTCCTGGTGTTGCCCCTTGCTGGAAAACGCGATCGAGAGAATTTCGCCGCGAGCACCAGGCTCCATCATGTAAACCGCGGGGTACTTCATTGTCAATTTCGAACCGAGGTTACCATCGACCCACTCCATCACCGCGTCCTGATAAGCGAATGCACGCTTGGTGACGAGGTTGTAGATGTTGTTGGCCCAGTTCTGAATCGTCGTGTAGCGACAGCGCCCGTTCTTTTTGACCATCACCTCCACGACCGCCGAGTGCAGTGACTCGCTGGTGTACATCGGCGCGGTACAACCTTCCACGTAGTGAACCTGTGCACCTTCGTCGACGATGATCAACGTCCGCTCGAACTGGCCCATGTTCTCTTCGTTGATACGGAAGTAGGCCTGCAATGGGAAATCAATTTTGACGCCCTTGGGAACGTAGATAAACGAGCCCCCCGACCAAACGGCGCTGTTGAGTGCGGCGAATTTGTTGTCGGAAGGCGGAATGACCTTGCCAAAATACTCTCGCAGCAAATCCGGATGTTCGCGGACGGCCGTATCGGTATCGGTGAAAATCACTCCCTGGTTGGCGAGGTCTTCTTTGAGTGAGCCGTAAATTACTTCCGATTCAAATTGGGCTTTGACGCCAGCCAGGTATTTTCGCTCCGCTTCCGGAATCCCCAACTTTTCAAAGGTGTCTTTGATTTCTTCGGGGACATCATCCCAGGATTTACCCTGATCGGTGGTGGGCTTCAGGTAATAGAAAATGTCCTGAAAATCCAAACTGATATCGCCGCCCCATTTGGGCATTGGCTTGGAATTGAAAATCTCCAGCGACTCGAGCCGAAATTCTCGCATCCAATCGGGTTCGTTTTTGATATCCGAAATCTGGTTCACGATTTCGGCATCAATCCCTTTGCGGGCTTTGAAAACCGCCGTCGTGGTTGTCTTGAAATCGTATTTGTTGATTTCGGATGATTTAAGCTGTTCGCTTTCGGTAATGTCCGTCGCCATCGTATATAAATCCGTAGATAGAATTAGTTTGGTGATGATGCCCTGTCAGCAGCCCTGCTGGAAAGTCGTTAGACGAGACTTTCTGCGGCTTCGCTTTTGTTGGCATCGTTAATTTCTGCAGCCTCGGGGTACTGTGCTCGAATTCGGTCGTAACCTTGCTCGTGAAGTTCTTCGGCCAACTCTTTGCCACCCGTTTCGACAATCTTGCCCCCCAGGATCACGTGGGTGTACTCGGGAGGATTGTGCTCCAACAATTTGTCGTGGTGGGTGATGATCAACAAACCCATCTTGTTGTGACCAATCTCGTTAATCGACTGGCTGGCCAATCGAACCGCGTCCGCGTCGAGTCCGGAATCGGTTTCATCCAGGATCGCAAATTTCGGTTGCAACATGGCCAGTTGCAGGATCTCCGCACGCTTCATCTCGCCGCCGGAAAATCCGTCGTTGACGTAACGTCGTGCGAACTCACTGTCCATCTGAAGCTGTTCCATTTTTGCCTTGATCTCTTTGCGGAACTCACGCATCGGGATCAGGTCCTCGCCTTCCTTTCGCTCAGGAAAGCGAACGTTGGTGGTCGCGTGACGCAAAAAGTCAGCCATTTTCACGCCTGGAATCGCAACCGGTCGCTGGAACGCCATGAAAATGCCGGCACGGGCACGCTCGTTTGGCTCAAGCTCGGTGATGTCTTCCCCGTTGAGGAAAATCTGACCAGACGTCGGCTCGTAATTGGGATGCCCCATAATGGCCAGCCCCAAAGTGCTTTTGCCCGAACCGTTAGGTCCCATCAACGCGTGAGTTTCGCCTTCTTTAATCTCAAGATTGACGCCGCGAAGAATTTCCTTGTCGCCGATGGAAACGTGCAGGTCAACGATTTTAAGTACAGATGTCATTTTTTCAGTCGTATTTGTTAGTGTTAAAATTATTGTGAATTCATCAATCGCTGGTCGTGAGTTGCTCTTGCGTGACTGCTTCAATCGCCTGGGTCGTTTGAAAAGAGCAGCACCGATCGCCGTCCTGTTCGCATTGGCAACGGTCGAGGGGTTGGCCAAGGATCCGCCCCAGTAATTCCTGCTCCATGTCACAGATTTCCCGGTTGCCATCCGCCAAAGTCGGGTAAGGACAGCCAGAAACTTTGATCACGGGCAAACCATCCTGCTTGCCAAACGAGACAGGTAAATTTCGCTCGGCAAACATGGCCGTCACCGAAGCCATCCGGTCTTCCAACGTCCTGCCGCTGATTTCCGTTTCGTATTTCTCAGCCAACCGTTCAACGGCCCCTGAAATCACTCGGCGGCGGGTTTCCTCGTCGTTGATTTTCTGGACTTCTTCCCACAATGCCACCGCCAGATCGCCCAGATTGTTGGCACAGCTTTTTCGGCCTTTATCTGTCAAGGCATACTGGTGGCTCGGTCGACCTCGCCCCTCGGCAGCATGGCTGCGGTTAACCAGACCCATCGCCATCAATTTGGTCAGCCGTTGTCGTACGGCCGTCGCGGTGACCCCCATTTCGTCCACCATCTGACCGATCGTCATGTCCGGACAACTGTTCAGTCGTCCGAGCAAGGTCAGATCGTTTTCGGAAAGTTGGTTTTGGATCATCGCGAAATCTGTGGCGAGAAAGGATCTGGAACGTCTGTAAGGAACGACCGTAGGAATCTTAAACATTAAACACATTAAAAACAACTAGATATGTGAAAATTAGCGAAAATGCGTAAATCATTGACTTGCATCAATATCTCCGATAGAAAATCGTCTTCTTTGCCGCTCAACGGCGGAATCATCAACATCCAATTCCGGCAGAAATATGAAATCTTTACTTCCGTTGCGTATCGCGATCTTGAGCTTCGTTTTTGTTATCGCGACCGGCTTTCTGACGCAACATTCGGAGGTAGCGGCACAGGACACGGGGGATGCAGCGACGGTTTCGGCGGAGACTGCTGAGGCCATTGGAATCGATGAACGAATCAACTTGGCCTTCAAACCGGTCGCTGATTTCTTCGGGGGAGTTGTCTTTTTCGAGGTCTACAAAGACGTCCCTTTCGTGCTGGTTCTGCTGGTCGCAAGCGCTTTGTTCTTCACGATTTATTTTGGATTCGTCAACATCGTCCGGTTTCCCACGGCCGTCAAAGTCGTGCTGGGACGATACGACTCGATCGATCACCATGCTGCTGATCCGAAGGCGGAGGTCAACGTCGTCGACGGGGACATTGTCGATACGATTGCGGACGAATCCCACGGTGAGGTATCCCATTTCCAGGCTTTGGCAACGGCGGTCTCGGGCACGGTCGGAAATGGAAATATTGCCGGTGTGGCATTGGCAATCGCCCTTGGTGGCCCCGGAGCGACATTCTGGATGATTGTCTGTGGGATCCTGGGAATGTCCACCAAATTCGTCGAATGTACCCTGGGTGTCCAATATCGAGACATTGGCCCCGATGGGACAGTCCACGGTGGTCCGATGTATTATTTAACGAAGGGACTGAAGGAGCGCGGATTTGGCGCTTTCGGTCAATTTGCAGCGGTCATTTTTGCCATTTTCTGCATTGGTGGTTCGTTTGGCGGAGGAAACGCTGCACAATCCAACCAAGCCACGATTGTGCTGAAAGATCTGTTGAACCTCGAAAGCACGGCCGCCGGCACGGTCATCGGAATTATCCTGGCCGTCCTGGTCGGCATCGTGATCATCGGGGGCATCAAGCGAATTGCTGCCGTAACCGAAAAAATCGTGCCCTTCATGGCGGTTCTGTACGCGGTCGCCTGTCTCTATATCATTTTCAGCAACATCGGTCTGCTGGGTGGAGCGATCGAGTTGATCGTTACGCAAGCCTTTACACCGCAGGCCGGCCTCGGCGGGATCGTCGGTGTCTTGCTGGTGGGATTCAAGCGGGCAGCATTTTCGAATGAAGCGGGTGCCGGCTCGGCATCAATCGCCCACTCGGCTGTGAAAACCAAATACTCGGCATCCGAAGGCCTGGTCGCACTGCTGGAACCCTTCATCGATACGGTCGTGATCTGCACGATGACGGCATTGGTGATCATCATTTTCAACACCAACGGCGCGTTTAATTACGGTGGTGATGGTACGGGTGGGGTAACGATCGAAGGTGTTCGCTACGAAGGTGCCGGAATCACATCCCAGGCTTTCGCCGCCTACATCCCTTACTCGGATGTGTTTCTGACGGTCGCGGTCGTATTATTCGCAGTTTCGACAATGATTTCCTGGTCGTATTACGGACTGCAATCCTGGAAATTCCTGTTTGGTCGCGGCAAAGCGGCTGACCTGTCCTACAAGCTACTGTTCTGCCTGTTTGTCGTGATCGGTGCTGCGGCCAACATGAAATCAATTTGGGATTTTTCAGACGCGATGATCTTCGCCATGGTATTCCCGAACATGATTGGGCTGTTCTTTTTATTCCCGGTGGTGAAACAGCAATTGAATCGCTACCTCGATGCCATTCGCAAATCCGATGCGGCCTAACCGCCGACCTTGCCCCGACATTTTTAGGGTGGTGTTGCCGACCGTCGGTGCCGCCCACCGGCTCGGCAACGTCGAAATAAACACGGTTTTTCACGGGTTTTTATGATTCATTAGATTTATCTGAAATTCTGGGAAAATTTAACAAGCTTCCCAGATCCGTCGCGAATAAGAACAGAAGATTACTTGATCGTGAGGAGAAATGGATCAATGGCGTTTCACATACCGTTTAATCAAAGACATTCGGCTCCACGGCGTGAGCCGATCTACATTGGATTTGATGTTCCTGCGGCGCGTCCTCGGCGAAATTTCAACTGGTGGGGTTTCAACGGCATGTGGATGTCGTTCGCCAGTTTGATGACCGCCGGATTTTTTTCGCCGATCCCGTTGCTGATCAGCTTGGTGGGGCTTCGCCGACCGGGCAAGAAGATGGCGGTCGTGGGAACGCTGACCTCACTGGTTGGAATCGGAATCGCCGTGGCCATCGTGTTCGGCTCGATCGCCGCCCACAACCATCAGGCCCAACAACGCAAGGCCGCGAAGTATCAAAAAGTGGTCCAGAAACAGGTCCAGGAAACACAAAGCCTGCTCGCGATTGCCAGCGAAGAATTGATCGAATATCGGGACAACAACAATGGCGAACTCCCCGACGACATCGACGCCAACATCCTCGTTCTGAAACACGTCGATCCGTGGGGCGAATCGTTACGAGTGGACGCCAAGGCGGATCACGTGGTCGTTCGAAGTGCGGGTCCAGATAGCCGGTTTGACACCAACGACGACGTCACGACGAAAATTTCCGGCAAAACGGAACATACGGCGCTCTTGCCTGTCCAGAATTAGAAGCCGGTCTGCCCGCCTCGCAAGCCCAACGCCGATCCAAACCATCGCCGTCACGTTCTGTCTCAGAACGTGACGGTTTTTTATTGCCGCCCGCGATCATCGCATAGTTTTCCCGTCAAAGTGCAAATCCATTCGATTTGCAAAAACCGAATTTGCGTTATGACCCAACCCGGAACCGGTTCCGACGCAGCTTCCGCGACGATCGTCTGAAGTCTGCCGATGGAGCCGGGCGATACCAACAGGGTAGGGAAGCTTCCTAGGGAGGGTGTTATGACGCTGCAACGGATTCTGATTGTCACGACTGCGGTTTTGATGCTGACGATGTTACTGTCGACCGAAAGCTCGGCCCAGTCACGACTGAAACGCCACCAGCCGGTCGGTCGGTTTCTGGGACTGGGGTGGGGATTGTCAGGATACCACTACTGCAACCCGGGCCCCAATTCCGATTACTACAATCCCTACACGGTCCGGAACTCGGTGCTGATGTCGCCGCATCCCACCGCAACCAACGGCCAGCCTGCGTATCCCGAGCTGTTTGGAACATCGACGCCGGGCATCCCCGAAGTGCCACAGCAGGCGTTGCCGGTGATCGACCATTCCACGCCGCCGGCTGCGGCACCGATCGATCCTTCGAGCGCCGGTAACGGCCGTGGGCAGCTTGGCTTCCCCGTTTCTTCCGTGCCTGGAAACAACCGGCCCAGCATGACCAAGTCGTCTGTTTGGCCCTCACAACCTTCGACGCCCACGGACTTTGGGGCTTCGACTTCGCCGTTTGGAAAACCTTCCAACTCGGAATACGAACTCAATCAGTTCCAGCCAGTGAAAACGCGATTGGACACCCATCGTTTTGCCCCAGTGGGCAATTCTCCCAGGGAGTAAGTTCGCAAGTGATTACCGCTGTTCACTAAATCATCGAACGCTGATTCTTTCAGCCAGCGGATCGCTCGGGGTTCCCCAAACTGCTTTAGCTGTCTCGCCGCTCTGCAGAGGCTGAGCCCCCGCACTGGAAAACCTCGGCGCAAAACAACAGCGGACGAAACTTTTCCGACGGATCTTTGAAGTTCGTCATCAAGCCAACCAATGAACAGGTGCTCGGCGAAAGAACTGCTGCCCAGCCCGCGCCGCTAGCGTCGGACCTTCGTGCTTGACCAGCGTTGATCTGTATTGACGCTGAACTGAGGCAATTTCTATACTCCGGCAGACGAAATCATGGACGGCCCGCGCCGTGGTGGTTTCATGCGATTGGTTTGCACGATATTGAAGCTCAATCTCAACGTGTGCAACTCGCGAATTCAGTGCCAGGTTTATGGAGAAACCAAGATGGCTATCAGCCCAGCCAAAACAAGTCAGGGATTGCGACGATTCCTCACCACTTTCGTTACCGTTCTGTCGTTGACGATCGCCAACCTGAATGCTCAACAGCCTCAGGTTCAGCAACCTCAGGCCCAGCAGCGACAGATCGAAACGCTCGCCGTGGTCAACGGTAAGCCGATTTCTCGCCAACAAGTTGCGAACGAATGCCTGAAACGATTCGGGCCAGAAGTGCTGGAGGATATCGTCAACAAATTCCTCGTGCTCGAGGAATGCCAGAAACAGGGAGTCGTCATCACCGAAGGCGACGTCAACAACGAAATCACCACCGAGGCCCAGCAATTCGGCATGTCGGCTGATCGCTGGTTGCAGCTGATCAGCACCAAACGCAGCATGTCGGTTGACCAAATCAAAAATGACTACATCTGGAATAAATTGGCGCTCCGTCGCCTGGTCGCCAATCAGATCCAGGTGACCCAGCAAGAGTTGCAGGAACGCATGGAATTCGAATTCGGCCCCAAGGTTCAGATTCGCCAGATTGTGCTCGACACGCAAAGTCAGGCGTTGGAGGTTGCCGCGGCGGCGCAAGCCAATCCGGACAATTTCGAACGACTGGCCAAACAACACTCGGTCGACCCCAACAGCAAAGCGATGGGGGGCCTGCTACCGCCGGTACGAAGAAACTCTGGCCTGCCCGAGTTTGAGAACGTTGCGTTTTCGCTGCAGCCCGGCGAGGTTTCCGACATTGTTCCGATCGCCGACAAATTTGTGATCATGAAGTGCGAGCGAATGTTCCCGGCGGACGAAATTCCACCGGAGCAACTGACGATCATCCATGAGCGATTGGTCGACGAGATCTCCCAATCCAAACTTTCTGAAGCCGCGATGAACCTGTTTACCAATTTGCAGGAAACGGCCCGGATTGAAAATGTGATGAACAATCCGCAACTCAGCCAACAGATGCCCGGCGTTGCGGCAACCGTTAACGGTGTCAAGATTTTGAAAAAGCAGGTGGCCGAGGAATGCATCGTACGCTTCGGCCGCGACATGCTTGAATCCGAGATCACCCGGGCCTTATTGGGGCAAGCACTCGAGCAAAAAGGACTGAGTATTCAGGAAGCCGATCTCAATGCCGAAATCGCGAGGGCTGCCGAAGCCACCGGTTACGTGAAACCCGACGGATCGATCGACGTCGATCGTTGGCTGACCTTCGTCACGGGCGAAGATTTGAACAAGGTCGAATTTTATGTCGCGGACGAGGTCTGGCCGACCGTGGCCACCAAAAAACTGGTTCAGAATGAAGTGGTCGTTACCGAGGAGGACATGCAAAAAGGCTTCGAAGCCAACTTCGGTCCCCGGGTCGAAGTCCTGGTGATCGTTTCCAGCGATCATCGACAGGCACTCAAAGTCTGGAACATGGCCACCGCGAATCCGAACGCGGAGTATTTTGGCAAACTGGCCAATCAGTATTCAATTGAGCCGGCATCCCAGAATAACTTCGGACAAGTCCCGCCTATTCAAATGCACGGCGGGCGCCCCGAACTGGAGAAAGAAGCCTTCAGCCTGAAAGCTGGCGAGATTTCCAAAGTCGTCCAGGTGGGCGAGCATTGGGTCATCATGTATTGCCAGGGCCGCACCGAACCCGTGGTCACCGAATCTGATTTTGACGCGGTCAAATCAGAGCTGCACAAAAACATCATGGAAAAAAAGCTGCGACTGGCCATGTACGACCGGTTCATGCAATTGAAAGAAGATGCCCAAATTGACAACTTCCTCGCCGGCACTTCGCAAACTGGAAAAGCGACCGTGCGAGCAGCACGTCAGGGTGAACAACCTCCGACCGGCAACCGTTAATGCCAACCTGAGTCAGAAACCAAGCTTGTTAGCCGGGGCGTCACTGCGCCCCGGTTTGGTTGGTTTTCCCCGGATGAAGCCAACTCCGTTGTAGCGGGGTTCGCCAGAATTCGGAGTCCAGCAATTTCGACGCAGCTCCAACGCTTCGCGCCAACGTGTTTTTCCCGTTCCCTGGATTGAAGTAACTGGCCGTTTTTCCTTCGAACGCATTGCGTTATTTCCCGGCTGGCGTCACAACAATCTTGACGTCGTAGTTGCCGTCCCAGCGATAGCCATTATTGCTGGCGTAATTATCTCGCATCGCGACCCCCAAATACAACACGCCCGTTTGTTTCGCGACAAATTCGGCTTTGGATCCGAGTTTGATGTACTGAGAGGTGTTGCCAATTCGGGCGGCCAGGCAACCGCAATCCATGCCGTTCCACTGGCCCTGGTTATTGATGCCGTCGGGTGTGGAAGAAGTACTCCAGTTGGTCCATTGCACGACGCCGGATGCGCGAATCTGTATTTTGTCGCCGCGGTTGACCCGGATCTTGGTCGATTTCGGGGTCGTCTGAAAGAAGGCTGTACCCGAGACTTCGACGGATTTCCGGATATCCTCGCGTTTCTGCGTGAACGAGCGATCCCCCATTTTGATGTCGCCAAGGTTCACCCTGAGTTCGCCAAATTTACTGCCGATTCGAAACTCGTTTTGCAAAATCTTGCCGACAATTGAAAAATCCCTGGTCACGACCATGTCGCCGCGAATCAAGGCGCGCTCGTCGAGCGGTTCATCAAACTCGTCCAACTGGTCGACCATTTCTTCGATCTCTTTTTTGATTTCCTGCAGATGCTTTTTGCGTTCGGCGCTTCCGCCATCTTCAAAACGGTGAATTTCGGTTCGCAACTGGATCCCCATCGAGACCAGCTCTCGATGGGATTGTTCACGCACGTCAAAGTCTTTGTCACCCAGACCCTCGACCAGTTGATTGATCCTGGCATTCAAGACGGGAATACTGTCGAGTCCAGGGTAAAACTTGGTGATTTTGCCAATCGGCACCTGCAACGTACCAAACTCGGTTTCGACATCGATCTGATTGGTCGTCACTTCACCGCCGACGATCGACCCGTCCCACATGTGGAACCGAATGTACCGATCCCCCAGTTCTTCGGTGACCGCGGAATCGGCGGTATCGGTGACTGGCCCGGTGTCTTCCTCCTGTTCCGCTTTGGATTTTTCTTGCTCTGGGCGAGCTTCATCCGCTTGAACGGCGGCCTGTCCTTCCGCTTGCTCGGCCAGTTCCTCAATTTGCGCCGGAAGCTGGGCGGGAGCAAGCATCATTAGCACGGCGACCAGAATCATGATCATGGAAAACAAGGCACGAAACTTCATTGCAAAACCTGCGAAAAAGGATCCAGAAAAACGAGGCAAAATACGAACGGACAAAAAATCAGGCAGTGATTTTGATTCCGACCGCTCCGCGAACGTGACGGCAAACGGAAGACCCGAAAAACCCGTTTTGATATCCGTGCGGGTCTCACCCCATTAGAACCAGCCAACCCCCGGGATGCAATTTATTGACGTCGACGACTGCAAATAATTCCCCATCCGGTTTTCAAAACAACGTTTACGCGGCATGATAATTAGCTGATTCGTTGCCCAATTGTCATAATCCGGGAAATTGAAATGTCTATCGCCAGCTCAACCGACTTTGAATTGAAACCCATGCAGGACGCAATCACCGAGTTCGGTTTCGACGGCTGGCTGCTTTACGATTTTCGCGGCTTGAACGTGTTGGCGTTGAGAGTCCTCCAAATCCCCGAAGGTTCGATCGGTTCACGTCGGTTTTTCTACTTCATTCCGGCCAACGGCGACCCCGCAAAAACTGGTACACCGAATTGAAGCCGCCGCGCTCGATCATTTGCCCGGTGAAAAACATGTCTACCTGACCTGGCAAGAATTGCATGCAGGCATTCAAAAGATCATCGGCGATGCCACCAAGATTGCGATGGAATATTCCCCCAACAACGCCAATCCCTACGTCTCCCGGGTTGACGCGGGTACCGTCGAATTGGTGCGGTCCTTCGGCGTGGAAGTCGAGAGCTCGGGCAACCTGATTCAGTACTTCGAAGCCTGCTGGACCGACGCGCAGTGGCAACTGCATTTGCAGGCCGACGAACTCAATCGGGCGGCTTTCGACATGGCCTGGAAAATGATCGCCGACCAGGTCCGCGACGGGGAAAACTCTTCGTGAGACCGACGTCCAGGACGCGGTGATGGACTACTACCATGCGAACCACATGACCACCTACCATCCTCCGATCGTCGGGGTCGGCCCCCACAGTGGCGACCCGCACTACGCCCCGCAAAAAGGATCCGATGCCGAAATTCAAGCAGGGGATTTCGTGCTGCTGGACATGTGGGCCAAAATGGATGTGCCCGACGGAGTCTACAGCGATCTGACCAAAGTCGGATTCGTTGGCAGCGAGGTTCCGCGAGCCGTACCAAAAAATTTTCGAGATCGTTGCCGCTGCGCGCGACGCGGGTATCGCCTGTGCCCGAGAGGCATTTGAGCAAGGGAGATCCGTTGCAAGGCTGGCAAGTCGACCGGGCCACTCGCGATGTGATCGACGCCGCCGGTTACGGCGAGTACTTCATTCATCGCACCGGTCATAACATTGGCAAAGAAACGCATGGCAATGGCGCTCACATGGACGACCTGGAAACACGCGAAGATCGACTGGTGATGCCGAGGACCTGCTTTTCAATTGAACCCGGAATTTACCTTGCCGGAATTCGGAGTTCGATCCGAGATCAACGTGTTTATCGACGACGAATCGAAAGGTGCATGTGACGGGCGGGATTGCAAACGGAAGTCCTGCCGATCCTGGCTTGATGCGGGCCTGCCGGTTCAATGACGATGGCGAAAACGTTGCCAGGATCGGTGCGACGATCCCTCGGCGTAATCTATTTGCCGAGCAGGTATCCACCGATGAAACCGGCGAGAATCCCGATGGCCAGACAAGTGACGCCGGTGATAAACAATGCCGACATGGTAAAGGTACAGTTCGTCTTTCAGATGTGCCAGCAGCACTGTATTGGCCGACGGTTGACAGCGGCGGAGGCGGTTTCTTGCCGGAGATGCCGGAATCGGTCGAACCTTCCCCGGTCCGTTGAATTTCGTGGCCTGCAGCGTTGCCGACGCATCGCTGATTTCGCTCATCGCCATCTCGGCGACTTCGTCGATATCGGGGTCGGTATCCTGTGAATCGACGTCGGAAGACGGTACGGGTGCCGAAATCCAACGAGGCCGGGCCCCAGTTCTTCTCCCAACAGCGGACTGTTGTCGGCTGCCCACGGTGCCAGTCGCTCGGCAACTTCCGCGGCGGTCTGAATTCGCTCCCGCGGGTCTTTTTCCATCATGTCGCCGATCAAATCGACGAAGTCATCGCTGACCTCTTCGTTGAATCGGCGAGGATGCCAAGGCGTTTCTTCCAGATGCCGATGTGCTTTACTTTTCGACGTGCCACCTGGAAACGGAACTTTTCCAGTCACCGCGTAGTACAGTGTGCAGCCGAGCGAGTAGATATCGCTGACGCTGCGTGATGTTGTACGGCGTTTTGATTTGCTCCGGCGAAAGATAATCCGCCGTACCGACAATTTTCCCGATTGCGAGGATCCGTCGGATCATTCAAGGTAAAACGCCAACCCGAGATCGGAAAGTTTTGCGATTCCGTCGGGCGTGACCAGGATGTTGCCCGGTTTGATATCGCGATGGATCAACGGCCTCTTCGTGGGCATGAGCCAGTGCCTTCGGCGGCCTGTTTGATAATGTTGGCGGCTTGCTGAACGGACAGTTTGCCTTTGGACCGCACCAGTCGCGAAGATCGGTTCCCGGGAACATATTCGACGACGAGATAATGTACATTGCCGTCTTCACCGGCATCGAAGGCTCGCACCAGGTTGGGGTGATCCAGTTTTGCCTGGGCTCGAATTTCGCGACGAAAATTTTCAATCGATTCCGGCGTCGATTTGTGCTAGCGGCAGAACTTTGATCGCCGATTCACGCCCCAGCATCTCGTGAACGGCTTTGAAAACCTGTCCCATCCCGCCTTGGCCGATCCAGTCGGTGATGATGTAGGGCCCAAGATTCAATTTGGTTCGACCCGTCAGCAGCTGATCCGCCTGGTACGCGGAAATGACTTTCATTTCCACCAGTTGACTGGCGAGCTTGTTTCTCGGTGATTTCATTGGCAACCATCGGATCGCCACCTTTGGCCTGTACGATCAGCATCATGGCCTTGCCGAAGTTGGTCTTCGGTGACCAGTTCGCTGGCAAGTGCGGTTTCTCGAAAGCCGGTTTTTGAGGTGGTCATGAAAATTCCAGAGACGAGCAAGGGGGCGGCGACGCTTTCCAAGGCAGCTAAGCCTGGACAAGCTACACCTGGGCAAGCTACACCTACCGGTGCGCGGTTGGACGATCATCGTGGCCAACAAGTTCCGTCACTGAATGATCGCACACTTGAATTATCGCTCATCGGTGGAGACTCTCGTTAGTCTACCTTCCTATCATATCCGAATCGGTTGATTCTCCAAAACGAAGGCGGTAGGGATTGAAACGATTGTCGGGTCTTTTGGGTTGGATGATCAAAGGACAGTTGGCACGAGTGCAACGCAATGCCACGGGGAAACGGCCGTTCGCTGTCGTATTTGCGATCCCCCACAAGCGGGCAACCAACTGCCGAAAACTGGACCCGAATTTGATGCTTCCGTCCTGTTTCGAGGGTGATCTCCACCAATCGTTCACCATGGCACCTCCCGAGCGTCCGATAATGCAGGATCGCCCGCTTCCCACCGGGCGGTTGCGTTGATTCCGAATCCAGGGCCACCATGCGGTGCTGCGATTCATTCTTGACCAGCCAGTGCTCCAGGCAACCCTTGTCCGGCAACGTTCTGACATCCGGCAGGATCGCCAAGTAGACTTTGTCGACGGACCGACGGCGGAACTGATCGGTTAACCTGCTGGCCGCCTTGGAGGTCCTGGCAAACACGACCACTCCCGAGACAAAAGCATCGATCCGGCTGACCACTCCCAGGTAGACATTCCCGGGTTTGTGGTATTTCTTTCTCAGGTAAGCTTTGGCTTGACGCAGCAAACTATCCTGATCTTCACCGACCCCCATCGTCGGCAGCAGCGGGGGTTTGTCGAGAACCAGTAAATGGTTGTCTTCGAAAATGACTTGGAGTCGGTCGGTCATCGGTAACCAGGAAGCGTTGAACGATTGTAAATTGCCACGTTTGCGTCGATGATAAAGGCATGCACCATCATACCGACAAATTGATCCTGGCGAGCCAGTCGCCTCGTCGAAGAATCCTCCTGTCCGAAGCCGGATTCGAATTTTCGATTCTTCCACCAGCCGATCATGTCGAGGAGGCCGTCGACGAAAACCTGCCACCGGAACAGTTGGTCGTCGAATCGGCGTGCTTGAAAGCGCGATACGTCGCCCGTGAGGTCGATGAGGGGATCGTGCTGGCGGCCGACACCGTCGCGGAGTGCAATGGTGTGATCCTGGGCAAGCCGAAATCCAAGTCGGATGCCCGGCGGATGTTGCAGTTGATGAGCGGTAAAGCCCACCAAGTTTTAACCGGGATCTGCCTGTGGCACCGGCCGTCGGATCAGCATGCCCGACACCTGGAAACAACGTCGCTGCGAATGGATGTCTTGAACGAAATCGAACTTGAACAATACCTTGATTTCGGCGACTGGGAAGGTAAAGCAGGTGCGTTTGGTTACCAGGATGGGCTGGAATGGGTTCATATTGAACAGGGGCTGGCTTCCAATGTCGTGGGACTGCCGGTGGAGCGTTTGACTGACTGGATCCGCCAATTACGCGACCAAGCCCGAAAATAAACGGACAGCATCGCGATTGCCAGTTGTAGGCCGGAACAGAGCGCAGCGTTAGTCGTAGGCCGGAACAGAGCGAAGTGCCAGTTCCGGCAGACCGCGCAACGAACCCTAAAACAATCACCAACCTCCGCAACCCAAGCCAATCAACCACCAACCTCCGCAACCCAAGTCAAACAACCACCAACCCGTGCTGATCCGCGACCCAACCATCACCCACCAGAACAAAACCAACGCCACCCCATCCACCAGAACAAAACCAACGCCACCCCACCAACAAAATAAAACCAACGCCACCCCGCCGAACCGGCAAACCATCAAACGCAACACCCACCCGCCATGCCGGAACCGCGTCGTGACCTCCTTGTTCCGGCCTACCCCTCGCAATCAGCGCCCGTCGTAGGCCGGAACAGAGCGCAGCGCCAGTTCCGGCAGACCGCGCAACGAACCCGAAAACAACCACCAACCTCCGCAACCCAAGTCAAACAACCACCAACCCATGCTAATCCGCGACCCAACCACCACCCACCAAAACAAAACCAACGCCACCCCACCCAACAAAATAAAACCAACCTCACTCCATCCACCAAAACAAAACCAACGCCACCCCGCCGAACCGGCAAACCATCAAACGCAACACCCACCCGCCATGCCGGAACCGCGTCGTGACCTCCTTGTTCCGGCCTACCCCTCGCAATCAGCGCCCGTCGTAGGCCGGAACAGAGCGCAGCGCCAGTTCCGGCAGACCGCGCAACGAACCCGAAGACAACCACCAACCTCCGCAACCCAAGTCAAACAACCACCAACCCATGCTAATCCGCGACCCAACCACCACCCACCAAAACAAAACCAACGCCACCCCATCCGCCAAAATAAAATCAACCTCACCCCGCCGAACCGGCAAACCATCACAAGCAACACCCATCCGCCATGCCGGAACCGCGTCGTGACCTCCTTGTTCCGGCCTACCCCTCGCGATCAGTATTCGCGTGCCGGATTACTGCTTTGGCAACAAATCCAACATCTGCTGTCGATAGAGCTCGACTGAAAGATCGTCGTAACTGGACAATGCATTCAACCGGCTGGTCATGGCGCCAACTTTTCCATCGGCAATTTCCGGACCAGTGGCGATTTTTCCCAGCTTAATCAGATTTCGGCGTTGCGAATTGCTGACTTGTTTGTATTCGCGATCAATCTGAGCCAGTTGGGCGTTGTACTCGTTTCGAGTTCGGTTAATTTGCCCCCGCACCAACTCAATCTGATTGAAAATCGAATTCCGATCGGCCTGAAAATTGAACAGATCAAATTCCCGCAGACGAATTTGATTGGAAAGGTAGGCTGGCGAAATCGTTCGAAATCTTGGCGGCGTGGCCAAGACATTGTTCAGGTCAACGTACAGAAACTGCAGATCCTGCTGGGCCACCGCAATATTGTCCGTCGCGGCAACCAGTTGCTGCTCGAGCGGGCTCAATTGATTCGTCAACTCTGCAATCCGCTGGTTACCGTCCATGCGAATTCGTTCTTTCTCGGACGCCAATTGCTGTTGTCGCTGCTCCAACAACTGGTTTTGCCGGTTCAAAGTGACCTCAAGATTCTGGTCGTCCAGTTGTTGTTTTTCCAACTCAACCTGCGTCTTCTGGTTTTGTGATTCCAACAACGCTTCGTAACGAGTCAGCACTGAATCTCGACTGTCATTGAAAGCCGTGAGTTCCTCAGCCGAGCAGCCGTTGGCCAAAAACACCAATGTCTGTTGCAACAAATCCGGATCCACTTTGTCGCTGACCGGCCCCTGCATGTAACCAATCAACTTTCCCAACCGTCGGTAAACTTCCAACTTCTGTTTTCCAGTCAACTCCGGTTTGGCAACCAGTCGTTTTTTAACCGACCGCAGGTCAATCAACGAACGCTCGAAGTTATCAAGCAGCGCGTTCAGCCAAGACTTAAGGATCCAGCCATCGATCACCTCGGGGCTCCGCTTGGTCAGTTGCGTCACCACGTCCTCCGCCTCACGCATTTGATTATGCTGCATGCGATTCAACGCGTAAGCGAGCGACACCCCAGGCCCGGGATTGGATGTTGATGTGTACGTCTGACTGGCATTGGATCGGTTGTCAAAATCCCGTTCCCAATCCGACGTCAGAAATTGCTTGATGACTCGCGCCGTCGAACCGTCGGGGACTTTGGGCGGATCGACCCATTGAAACGCGTCAAGTCGACCTGCTCCCATCATCGAGACCGCGCAACAAACAACCATGATCAACCGCTTGGAACACCGAGACGACGCTCTGGACCCTGGGCAATGATTGGTGGTGCCTGCGATTGCACGCCCAACGGAAATATCGGTCGAAGAATCAGAAGTTAAGATCATTAGTTAAATCCCGTTTTTGCCCTTGGTGACGCTTGCATTATCGGTTTTTCCGAGAGCTGGGCAAGTTAATGAAGAGCTAGGGAATTTCGGCGAAACAGGCGATCCTGTGCCAACTCGCCCAGAACACCTTGAAAAACCAACGTTGGAATCAGCATTGACTCATTTCGCGATCCGGGACAAGTTGATGAAGTTCTCCCGAATTGAAACGGGGAATTCGCACAATGGATGTGCGAGATACCCATGAAGAAACCGAGGTGCAAGGATGCTCGTTTCAAAACAAAATGCTCAATCAGTCCGTTCCCGAAATCTGAAAAATTCAATTGGCCCGGCAGTCACGACAGCCATCATCGTCCTGCTACCGGTCGTTGTCGCTTGGGGACAATCGACCGATTCCGGAACTTCGCCCGCCCAATTCGCGAGACCAGCAACCCAACCGGGTGCCAATGGAACGGCCAGCATCGGAACGGCCAGCTTCAATCCAGCCGCGGCTGCCACCAATCCCGCGATTGCCCAGGCAACGTTTACCGCACAACCACTCCCCGAGACGCCATCGGCACCGCAGAGTATTTTATTGCCTGCCAGCCCGAATCAGGAGACGTTTACCGAAATCCAATCGGACGCGCCCATCGGGGGGCAAACATTGGAAGTTCAGGACGACGGTCGCGAAGCCATCGGTACTTTCGCAACGGCCGCCCCGGACAATTTCCAATCAACTTCTAGCGCGAGGTCGTTCAACGAACCGTCCGTTGGTGCTTCGTTCCAACAACCGACCGGACCGTCGTATCAACCCGATTCAGCCAACTCAAATCCGTCGCTACCGCCCATCAGCGAAAACGGGTTGCGTGGAACTGGACCTGACAACGGGGCAGGCGAGACGTTGAATCCGCAAGTCAACCCGGCGGCGTTTTCGAATTCCCTGAATTTCCCTAACACTACGGGAGCCGCGGATTCATCGGCAGGTTTCTCGACGCAGCAGCCTCAACCACCTCGACCGACAACGCAAATCCAATCGGCAACGAGCTTGATGCCTGACGATGATTCCCATGGACGACCGGAGGCCGCGTCCGGCGATCCCGTCCGGCGCCTTCCCTCGCGAATGTTCAATGCACAACCGGTTGATCGTTCTGCACAAATTGACAGCCAAGTCCGGCCAACTGGCTTCACGCAGCCCGCCACCCAACCGTTGGAAAACGATGACCTGGAGCTGGCCCTGGAGTTGATGGACCGGTACTCAGTTGACCGGGCACCTGAACCGCTACCTGGACGACCGGTCCGGCTGGCTGAAATCTTGCAGACTCCCATGCCCAGCAACCAACGTACTCGTATGATCAACGAATACTGGACCACCTACTACGACTGGTCAACGTTGTTGAGTCGTGCGGAGTATCTGCGTTGGCTTAATTCGTTATCAGCGACGATGCCAACGGATCAGGCACTTCTGACGGCCGCCCGCTCCGCCGCCGCGGACCAATTGCTGGCCGCGGAAATCCAACTAGGGAAATCGCAGGCCACGATGCTGGATTTCATCCCTGCGCGGCAGGATGGGCTGTTACCACTGCCCGCCGACCAACCGTTGATTCAAAAATACCGGACCAACTACGCACTCTACGAATCCAATGGCATGATCCCGACGCGATTGCGGGGGATCGACAAGATTCTTCCAAAAACACTTGAGTTGATCCACAAACGGGCGACCACCGTGAACCTGGCCAAACAGGCGGCCGACAATGCACGCAATGCACTGGCCTCGCGCCAAACAGATATTGCCTACGTCCTGGACGCAGCCCGACTGTGGCGAGGTGCAGAGCAGGATCTGATTGCATCGGTCATCAGCTACAACCAGGCGATCGCCGATTATTCGATGACCATCACTCGCGGCACGCAATCCGCTGACCAAATCGTCAAAATGCTGATTGCCAAACCCACAGCGGGATCATCTGCGGTGGCATCGGAGAATCTGTCAAGCCAGCAACGGCCTGGCCAGTTTTCTGCTCAGGGTTCGTTCCCGGGAAATCAGAATTCTCCCCGGCTCCAAGGCGCACGACCGATGTCTCAACCCGGAGGAGTTGTCAATGGCCAAGGTTCATTCGACCGCCGCCCAGCAACAACAGAGCAAGGATTTGTCCCGGGACAATCCAATCTGAGCCCGACCAGTCGGCTGAGCCAAACTCCCGATCGAAGCTCTTTGAATCCGACCAATCCGTTCCAGCCAAATTCATCCAGCCCACCGGCCTCCAATCCGTTTCAGGGCGGCCCCACCCCACCTGGAGATTCGACTTCGCAATTTTCGGCAGGGGGTAACCGATTCAGCCAGCCCAACACTGGTGGAAACTTCGGCGGCAGTTCGCAACCATCTGGTACGCCGCGAACGGCCAACGCCCAATCCGGGCAATTCAATAACGAATTTGGCAGGTAGCGGAGGGCATCTGGATTTTGGATTTACCAGGCCTCTAAGCCAGTGTGACTTTGGCCCATTGTTTGTCCAGTCGCGGAACCGAAACCTTGACGCTTGTCCCCAGTGGCTGGGCAAACAGTGAGATCCGAAATTCTTCCAACATGAAACGAAACGTTTCCAGCTCCGGGTCAACCAGCGCCTGGCGTTGTTGGTAGTCCCGGGCTGTTTCATAACGTTGCCAGTACTCGCCGACCAGATCCGACTGTGCGCGATCTTTGGCAACATCCGTCGATGGCAGTTTTTCCATACGATAATTCATCCCTTCCAAATACCGCGGCATCTGGAGCAGCCAGTTCCAGCTGGTTTCCATCAGAAAGCGTTCCGGCAGGAGATGCTTTAACTGTTTTTGCAGGTCGCCTTTGGCTGAAGCAAAACGGTTCGAAAGTTCATCCCGGCCAAGATAAACCTGGTGCAGTTGCCCGGTAAATTTGGGTAACCACTTGGCAACGTCCTGGGTAGCGATTCCGATCCGTTCGACTGCGGACGATTGCAATGTTCGAAAATCGGCTTCGGATCTGGGGATTTTCTCTCTGTCAACAAACGCAATCCGCGTGATCAAATCGCCCAAATGGGACTTGATTTCCCTGGAGGGAATCAGGCGTGACAGGTGAATCGAATGTTGGTCGAGATCAGGCAACCAGTTGACTTGTGACTTGATCGCCTTGCGATTGATGATCTGAAACAATCGCATCAGGCCGATTCGGGATTGCGCGTCGCTGGCCGTCTGCGAGTCGGACAAACGCAGGCCAACGGCGGTTTGCTGGTCGACGATCGTCGGAAACGCAGACAGGCTGGTTCCGCCCCGAGTGATATTAACCTCTCGGGGAAACTCGCCCCAAATCCAATCGGTCAGCCCATCCTGATTCCAGTGCTCATCCTCGATCTCGACCAGGCTCGAAGAATATTCGGGTCCCAACTGGCTGCGGAGTTCGCTGACCGTTCTGGCTTGCGCAACGACCGCCCCCTGTTGGTCGACGACCTGTAGATTGACATGCAGGTAGTCGTCCAGTTTCTCTTTGGCGAACTGAGCGGGATCGATCGGCGCGTCCACGTAACGACTCAACTGTCGAGCCACGGCTGTAAAGAAACTGCCTTGACCAAACTCAATTTCCTCGACTACTTTCCGGGCGGTTTCCGGGGCCGGCACGAGATTGCGTCGAATTGATTTGGGGAGGCTGCGAATCAGCGCCACGATTCGGGATTCCAGTAATCCGGGCACCAGCCAACCGGACTGCACATCGTCCAATTGTCCAATGCCCTCGATCGGGATTCGCACGGTGGCCCCATCATTCGATTCGCCAGGCGAAAAACGGTATTCAATCGGAACTTGCATCGAGCCAATTTTGACTTGATCGGGAAACAGCGACGAGGAGTCCTGTAGTTCGTTATCCGGCAGTAAATCGGAACGTGTCATCCGCAGTTTCGGATCGAGATCTGGGGAAGATTTGATGGCCGCAGCCAAGCTGGTTTTGTCGACCGCCTCCGGTGGCAGGCGATGCAGGTAAAACAGCTCGACCTGATGAGGGTCCACAATCAAATCGCGCCGGCGGGTTTTAGCCGCATCGGTTTGGATTTGCTCCATCAGCCATTGGTTGTGGTGCAGAAACTCAAAATTCCCTTCCAGCGTTCCCGCCGCCAGTCCATCCTGGATAAACAGGGTCCGTGAAAGTTCAGGATCGATCCGCCCATAATTGACTCGCCGCCCTGAAACGATCGGCAAACCCCAGAGGGCAACGTGCTCGGAAGCGACAACGGACTGCCGTTTCTTACTCCAATGCGGATCGGCATAACGGGATTTCGTCAAATGGCCGGCCAACGATTCAATCCACTGCGGATCGATCTGCGCGACCGTGCGCCCGTAGCGCCGGGATGTTTCGACGACTTCGGCGGCCACGATCCATCTCGGTTTGGCGTCAAACACGCCCGAACCGGGCCAAAGATGAAACTTGATTCCTCCGGCGCCCGTATACTCGTGTCGATCACCGAGCAGGGCAACTCCCGACAACAAGCCAGCCAGCAGGCTGCGGTGAATCGAATCGTAATGATTATGGCGTCGGCGCGGCCGGAGGCCTTGCTGCGCGCACCATTGCGCCGAGTTGCCGATGAATATCCTGCCATTGACGCAGCAGAGAAAACGACAGGAAATTCTGTTCGCAGGCTCGTTTCAGTTGATTCCGGGACAGGTCCGATTTAAGGCGGTGAAAGAAGTCCCAGATGTTCAGCAGCGACAGAAAATCGGATTTCCCATCAACGAATTTTTCGTGTTGCGCATCGGCGGCCTGCTTCCTTTCCGCCGGACGGACACGCGGGTCCTGAAGCTCCAGTCCCGAGGCGATAATCAGGATTTCGGCCAGACAGTTTTCTTCATCGGCCGCAAACAGCATTCGCCCAATCCGGGGATCGACCGGAAGCCTGGACAGTTTTCGGCCCAGCGGTGTCAGTCGCCGGTGATCGTCGACCGCCCCGACTTCGAACAGCGTCTTAAACCCATCGCGAATCGCTTCCGGCCGTGGTGGATCGAGAAACGGAAACTCATCGAACTTACCCAACTTCAAAGCGAGCGTTTGCAAAATCGCCGAAGCCAAATTGGTCCGCCGAATTTCGGGCGTCGTGAATTTCGGACGGGATTCGTAGTCTTCGCGACTGTACAGGCGAATGCACGTGCCCGGTGCGATTCGACCGCAACGTCCCGCCCGCTGGTCCGCTGACGCCCGAGAAATCGCCTGAATCGGCAACCGCTGAACTTTGCTGCGTGCCGCGTAATGGCTGATCCGCGCCGTGCCCGAATCCACCACGAATTTGATCCGCGGCACCGTGATCGACGATTCAGCCACGTTGGTGGCCAGTACGATCCGCCGGTCTTTACCTGGATTGAAAATCAAATTTTGTTGCGACGTGGAAAGCCGGGCGTACAGCGGCAACACCTCGGTCCTCGGTCCGGGTATCGACGTTGAACGGAGTTTCTTGTGAATCGAACGGATGTCATTTTCCGTCGGCAGGAAAACCAGGATGTCGCCGTCGTTTTGGGAAGTCAGCTCCCGGCACGCATCGACGACGTGATCTTCCAGTTCACGGGGTTGCCGGTTTCCGGCGTCCGGTTGCTCGGCCTCAAAATCCTGACAGGGGCGATACTCGATCTCGACGGGATAGGTTCGGCCTTCCACGTTGATGATCGGAACCGGCGAACGTTCCGTCGCGAAATGGTTCGCGAATCTCTCCGTGTCGATCGTGGCCGAAGTGATCACCAGATGCAAATTTTTTCGCCGTTGCAAAATTCGCTTGAGAAAGCCCAACAGGAAATCGATGTTCAGCGACCGCTCATGGGCTTCGTCGACGATAATCAACTCGTATTGATCGAGGAACCGGTCGGACTGGGTTTCGGCCAGCAGAATTCCGTCCGTCATCAGTTTGACGTAAGTCTGATCACCGGTTTGGTCGGCAAAACGAATTTTGTAGCCGACGTCGGTTCCGAGGGGTGTCTTCAACTGTTGGGCAATTCGACTGGCAACTCCGCGGGCGGCGATTCGACGGGGTTGGGTGTGGCCGATCAAACCTGATTTACCGAACCCGTGCAACAACGCAATCAGCGGCAACTGAGTCGACTTCCCACTGCCGGTTGCACCACTGATGACAACGACCTGGTTCTGTTGAATCGCCGCTCCAATTTCCTGCTGGCGTGCGAAGATTGGGAGTTCCGCGTCGAGCGTGGGGCGGGGCAGTTTCTGCGCGCGTTGGTCTTTCAGCTCAACCGAGGAACGAATTCGTTCGGCAATCGCCGCAATTTGATCGAAATCTCCGGACTTGCCCGCTCGCCGCAAATCCTGCGTCAGCCGGAACCGATCGCGTTGCATCGCATCCTGGATCAGCATTTCAAGTTCAGCGAATTGTGGATTCACGACCAACCAACGTAAACAGAACCGGCGATTTCAACCCCCCTGGTGACAAGCCTCAGCGGGAGCCTGTCGACGGCGTTGGCGGCAAAAATCGCAAGTATTCCGACCGCATGATTCGCCATCGGGCGACATCATCACGCGACGCCAAACCGACATCAGCTTTGCGATTCATTCTAGCCGACATCCTCTTCGCTGGCTTTGCCGGATTGACAAGCCTGGCAAAACGGATCCTACCGGCGGGCAGCTGGCTGTCTGTCTGAGGTCCGAAATCCAGCCTCGCCCGAGGGCGGAGTGGCAGGACGAAAATTGGATGATCGCGAAAGATCAATCGGTTGGAACTGGCTTGGATCGGGAACCCGATCGGCAGCGGCAATTCCGGGAGACAGCTGAGGTTGGGGTGAATGGAAGTCATTATCGGAGTCAAACGAGGGCGTCACCAACGTTTCAATTTCCGAACTCCCGCACGACTGCCCTACGGAACCAACGGCGACCAGTTGTCGTTGCACGCCGACCGCTAACGATTTGACAGCGTAACGGATCGTCTCCGTCTGGTTTCGCTTCAGTACCGGGATTCGCCAGCTGATCTTCCGGCTGTCCGAGTCCACCCAGACCGTCCGGTCAAACAGGGCAGGTTCGAAGCCAGTGGGTAGATGAAGCTGGACAATCAGATGTTCAAGATTTTGATCCAGCGTGTTCTTCAGTTCAATCTGAAATTCAACGACATCGTCGAGCATCAAGCTGCGTGGACCAAGCACCTTTGTTTCGATCAATACGCCGTGCACTGGGGCTTGGGATTCCAAGGATACCGGATCCGCCGAGATCGTACGGGCCGCTGTCGGCAACGATGCGGCCAGTCTCGACCGGGTATCCTGAGCCGGAGTGGGCACGGGTTGGAGAAAAAACGGATTGGTCCGAAACGTGGGCACGGCCGTTGCATTGTCTGAAAGCGACGGTCCCTCTGAAAGCGACGGTCCCCCGACGGATTCCGAAGCCACGGTTCCCCGGTTGCGGCTCTCGGTAATGAGATGCTCTGATTCGGATGATCGCGGTCGGTCGATCGAGATTCGAATTAGGGGATCAGATTCGGCAGTTGATTCCGGCACCAGCTCAACCAACCGTACCGATTCCGGCAGATTCAAACGAACCCGCAATCCCGAATTGTCTTCCATCGGAACAACGTCCAGCTGACAATTCTTGAGATGCGTCGCTTCGTCGTGATTGGGATTGACGACAACCGTCGGCATCACGGGCGATTCCAGCGTCGGACTGGAGGCTACGACAGGAACCGTCAATTCGGGTGTCACCCCCGCGCTGGCATTCGCAAAACGGTTGGCGACCCGATAACCGGATTCAGGAATTGCCGGATCTTGAGCCATCGCCCCGGTAGCAACTCCGAATACTAATCCTGCCTGAAGCAGCGCAGAGCGAATTGGCAATATCGGAAACATGATTTACCTGATTAATTCGTGGTCAAGGAAAGGAATTCAAAGGGCCGGATGAAAATGCCTAGTTCCCCAGATAGGGTCGCAGATTCAAGGGCTCATTGGTGTTGGCGATAATCGAGGAAGTCATCCGGATTTCACCTTGATAAACGTCGTTCATACCGATTACAACTCGTTGCAGTTGATCCCCCGCTCCGACCGCTTTGAGTTGGTAACGAATTTTGTTCATTTCCATGGATCCGAGCGCATCCAGTTTCCATGAAATGGTCCTCGCCAGCTGATCAATCCAAGCCTCGCGGTCGAGATTGGTGACGATCAGTCCTTCCGGCAGTGTTAACTGCACGACAATTCCTGTCGCATCAAGATCGGACGGATTGGCAATCGTGATCTCAAAATCCTGCTGCTGTCCAAGGACCAGCGACTCTGGGCCCACGAGCTTGGAAGACAATTGCACCGCGTTTTTCGAGCCGGTTTGGGGAACACGATCCAACACGGAGGTTTCGTAGGATTCGGCCGCCGCGGGGTCACCCGCTAAGGTAGCGTTGCGGGTCGCGGCCAGTTGATAGGGAACTCGCGTTTCGTTTCTGTCGGGATCGAGACGGGTCGTCCGCGCACGATCGTCGGCGACCGCCTTCTCTGACCGGACTTTGAATTCGTGCATTTTCTCGGTTCGAATTCGGGTCTCAATCACGAAATCGCTGTGACGCGCTGCGCTAGTTTTGATATGCACGGGTGAACGCTTGCCTGCCCCCAGCCTTTCAAAATTAACCACGACCAGATGCTCCGATTGCTCCGCGTTGAATGGAAACGCCCTGAGAACCGTGATCTCCGGAGGCGTCTTGAATTCAACCGAAAACGGCTCGGCCGTTTCCGATCCGACATTCTCGACAATGAACGCGTATTCATTTCCCGGCATGGAATCTGGCTGGTGAACAATAATCTTGGCACCCGACTCGGTTTGAGCCGGAAATGTCATGACCGTTCCAAACCAGTCCGTCCGATCGTCGTTTTTTCGCGTGGCCGAAGAGGCCTGACTCGACTCGAGCGCCTCGACGGATTCGGTAAGACGCGTTGGCGAGTGGTCGACGAGACGAATCAGCCGAATTTGAATCGGCTTCATCCGTGGTTCGGCGAACCAGGCTGTCTGCCGATTTTTGATTTTGCGTTGGACGATGACTGGCAAACGACATCACCGAGTGCGCATTCGATTGCGGATTTTCCTGTGCCCCAAGATTCGACGCTGGCGAGGTTGTGTGGCCTCCCAAACCAAGCGAGGCACCATTTCTGAACAGATTCACTCCGGACCCAACCGCCGCCCCCTGAAGATCCAAAGCACTTTCCAGCTTGGTCGGAAACGCGGAGAAGCGATTCGCTTGCGCCGCGAGGTTGTGATTGCTACAACCGACAGCGACGAATATTGCCAGGCAGTACAACAAGAATCGACAAGCCATTTTGGACATCCTCAGCAGGCCTTCGGTTTGGGTGAATGGATCGATGAAAAATCCTTACAGGTCTGACAATCGGAACAAGCAGGAGAACAACGTTTGTAAAAACCGGCACAACCGAGCGCGTCGGAAATTTGGGCCGTTTCGACCCGAATTATCGGACTGGCTTAACATCAGTAGTTCAGCAAACGGGGGACTTCATGCAACGAATTCATGAAATCAGCTATTTTCCCTAATGATTTGACGTTTTTTTCAATTTGATTGATGAATTGACCAAACGTGTCCGCGGTCAAGCGAATATAGGAGTAAGGAAGTAACACTTGAGTGCTTCAAACCTAAAGTGATGAGCTTTGCAATTTTTCTTGCAGGACGCACTGAATACCTAAGGAGAGACAAATGTTGGTTTTATCGCGACGAAAAAATGAGACGATTGTCATTGACGGACAAATCGAAATTGAAGTCCTGAAGGTTTCAGGCAACACCGTCCGATTGGGCGTCAAAGCACCCCGCGACATCAAAGTCCTCCGGGGCGAGCTTGCTCCTTTCGGAAAAACCGAGATGACGTTTACGATTGGAGCGGAGATGACATCGCCTCTGGGGCAATCGACGCCGATCTCCCACGCGGGCTAGAAGTCGTTGCGCCGATGACTCGACCGAGTCGTCGGCCGCGAGATCCAAGAGATCTGCCACTACGCCTTCATGGTACGCCAGTGTAGATTGAAAACACTTTCGATCGATTGTTTTGTTCTACCGGGCGACCATGACGCATGGCGTATCAAGTACGGTTTCGAATCCGACATTTGCTGGGCCTGATTCTACTGGCGTCGATTGGATTGTGGTTATCCACCCAGGCAGGGATGAAAACCGCTGAAATCGAGGTCTTGGAAGCTTCGGGGTTGAGCAGCCTGGGACCTGATGGCAGCCACGACCACTGGGGACCCAACCTGGCCACACTGTGTGTCCGATTCAATCAACCCGATGACGGCCTCAAACAAATGCGGCTGTTTCTCAACACCACCCGACCGCTGCAAGCGGAAGAACTACTGGATCGGCGGATTTTCTATCGCTACCGCGTCCGTCCGATTCTCTGGCTGAAACCCGACAATTACATCGACCGGGCGATCGATAAACTGGGCCTACGGGAAGAAGACATCGAAGAAATGATTATTGAGACGATCGCAAGCGATGGAGTGGGCCAGCGGCGCGATCTGGTTTCCGTGCAATCAGGGCAGCGACTATTCCTCGGCCGTCTCCAGCGGCGTCAAACTCATGCCACCACTGGCGCGAATGTTGACCTGATACGTCTTACCTTCCTCCGCCTCCAGATAACTTGCTTGACCCTGGCTGGCCCGAATCCCCAGTTCCTTTTGGAGGCTGCGATCGTTGCAGACTTTCCAGAAATCGTTCCAGATCTGTTGCTCGAAGGCGCTTTGCGTTTCACTTTTGTAAATCCCGGGCGGTCCATAATCAACTGTTTGCGTATCGAGGTCGCTTTCCGTCTCGGGGACGTTCCGCATCGCCGTAAATGCTCTTGAAAACAAACAACGAAGCCGCCCTGAGTTCGTCCGCGTTCTCGACATATTTGTCTTCGAAAGTTGCGATCCAGCCATCAATGTAAAACTTGTTTCCCAGCAAGGTAAAATCCCTGGGACTGCCCACGATGTCGCCGTACTCGTTGACTTCGGTGAACCGGACCTCCATATAGGGTTCTCCCTGGTCATCGACCCCCTTTTCCATCACTTTGATGTTGGCAATTCGACGATCGACTTTCAACAGTTTCATGGAAGTTTCCAGACGCTCGTTGAGCGCTTCCACCCGCTTCATCTCGGTCGCCTGCTGCTCGAATTCCACTTGCAGTTTCGCCAGATCGGCTTTGGCCTGCTTGACCTCAAAACCGGGCCGGACGTAATTGTCATAGCCAACCCAACCGCCAAAACCGACCACGCTGGTCAGCGCCAGCAGCATCACGGTGCGGGCGGCGCTGTTGATCGTTTTGACATTGTTCATGATTTCTGACATCGAAATTCCCGATCCGTAATTCTGAGATTCAATCACCGCGGGTTGTCGAACCCCACTCCACCAGTGTCGCGTCCGCTTGCATCGGATTCAACTGCAACTGATTTATATGGAAATCGACCGGCTGGGCCAAGCGATTTGTGGTTTCTGGGAGTTTTCCGGTGATTCCAAAAGCCCGGTTGATGTGGCTGGTTGACACGACAACCTGGATCAATAATTCGGTCAAACGGTGCAAATATTGGCTTTTTTCGAAAACGGAATCTTGCGGTTAATTCGGGAGGAAAAACCCGAATATTTCGCCGGCGGCGAGACAATCTGCACCGCTGGCCGAGTTTTCTCAATGGGCCATCAATTGGTCGACGGCCTGCCCAATATCCTGGGCTCGCATCAATGATTCCCCGACCAGGATCGCTTCCACACCCGCGTCGTGCAACAACCGCACGTCTGCGGGCGACGCGATCCCGCTTTCACTGACCATCGTGATGTTGTCAGGCAGCAACCGTTTGACCTGCAGCGAGTGATTCAAGTCCACCTCGAATGTGTTCAGGTCCCGATTATTGACGCCGACCAGTCGGGGATTGCAGTTCAACACGGCATCCAGATTACCAGGATCGTAAAGCTCCACTAAAGGCGTCATCCGCAGGTCACAAATGACCTGATGCAATTGGGCCAATTGAACCGGAGCCAGGCATTCGGCGATCAGCAACACCGCATCTGCACCAGCAGCGCGAGCTTGATAGACCTGGTACTCATCAAGAATAAAATCCTTTCGGAGCAACGGGATTTCGACGGCCTCGCGAATGTCGCGGAGGTACTGCAGGTCTCCCTGGAAGAAGCTTTCATCAGTCAACACACTGATGCAACTCGCACCGTGATTGGCATAAGTCTGGGCAATCGAAACAGGATCAAAATCTTCGCGAATGATCCCTTTGGACGGACTCGCTTTTTTTACTTCGGCGATCAATCCGATATATTCCGTCGACTGGATTGCCTCGAGAAAATTCTTGGGTGGTGGGGCTTGCAGGGCTTGCTCGCGAATTGCATCGCTGGGGACCCGCGATTTGTCGCTCTCGATTTCAGTGAGTTTTCGCGACAATTTTGTCAAGAATGGAACTCAAGTCATGCCCGCATCAATGAGGTCGGAGGCACGCCACAGATCAGGCTGAAGTCTTGGCCAGTTGCCCAGCACCCATCTCGGCGAAAATTTCTTTGAGCTTATCCTGACGGAAACGGAAGATTTTTTCCAGATCGGGTCGGACGAAAAAACGATGAACCAGTTTTCCGCCCCGGGGAATGTAGTGAACATCATCCCGGACGAACGTTCTCCCATTCGATCTCTTCGAACGTATGCTCGTGATACCAAAGCTTGTAGGGGCCTCGCAATTGTTGATCGACGAACCGGAACGGTGGTTCCCAAACAGCGATCTCGGTTCTCCATTTAATCGGGACCCGATGCAGGTACAGCTGGTAATCCAACAGCAACCCGGTCTTCATTTCGATAGGTTCGGGCGTGAGCACGGAAAAATTAAGCCAGGGAGGGGTAATTCGTTCGAGCTGGCGAGCATCCGAGAAGATCGAAAAAACCAGATCCAAGGGCAGGTCCACCGACATTTCGGCATGCAGACGATAACCAGATTTCTTGTCTGGTGTGATTGATATTTGCGTCGAATTGTCCATCAGAATACTTCTACTTCCAAATTTACCGATCTCTGTCGCTTGGCGGTTGACCGTCAATTTGTTGTCTTGGATAACCTGACCCCAAATTTTTTTGACATTTCTTCAACTTGTCGCCGTTCCCACAAAGATGGCCCGACCACGTGTCGATAAACATTCAATCGGCCAAACTCAACTATTGTCAGCCTAGCGCCGAGGAGATCTGCGGTGTCACATTTTCAACGATTTTTAATGGCGATTGCCATTTGCACCGCTTGCTCGTGTACCGGATGTGCTTCGGGAACTCTGTTTGGCGGCCCCGAGCCCCTCGGATCCGGCGTCGCTGAGCTGGAACCCGCCGAATGTCAGCATGAAAGAAGCGGTCAACGACAGGACGACCTACCCGTCGGCAACGTCTCGCAAAAGCCTGTTTTCAAGCTGTCGCTCGGGTTCCTCGTGACAAAACTGACAAATTGGGCTCGGTCTGGGCCCGTCGCAGTTCCTCAAAATATGAAAAAAAGTGACCAACCGGTTGTCTCCCTGTCAGTCACTTTTCCGCCGGTCAAAGGCAGTTGGTTTGGTTTAGAGTTTTTGCCAGACAAAACTCTCGATTGCGCCGCAGTATTCCGGGCAACAGCCAGCCCGTCCGTCTCGAGTCTCAAACCGGTAGTAAATTTGCACCGGCCGGTAGGCGTAAAGATCGTGGTAAATGGTCCAACCCGACAAATCCTTGACGCGAGCTGCCGTGATCCTAAGTTGATCCAGGTCACCCACCGCCAATTCCGCCACTTTGGCCTGTTGGCTTCCGGCCGAGAGCTTGAGAAAGCTGGGAATGCCTGACAGCTTGATCCTCCAGTCGTCGTGATTTACAACGCTTTGGATCTTCACGGGAGGCGAAACGGATGTGCCCGTCATCAATCCAAAACGGCCAATGTGCATCCGCAGAGACTCGCAAATGGATGGATCTTCGGAGGATTGAGGTTGGAATAATCGCAGCGAATGGCGTTGAACGCGCGGGTGAGTTGATTTCCGGGCCAATCGTCGAACGGGTTGGAGCGAAAGCTGTGGGTCGTGCATCGGGTGGCATATGGCTGAGGATGAAACAGCGGGTCTGCGGCTACAAAGCCCGCTATTGGCGGTGGTTTTCAAACTCTAGGCCAAACCCGATGCTCAGGCGGATCAAAAAATGTAAAGAAACCGGGCGCCCTGGAATCCGTTTTTTTTTACAACGTCCATGTGGCAAAACGGCAACGACCCGGCGTTTGTCGCGAGAAAGCCACATCGGGGCTGGAACTCAAGCTTCGCAGCAAAAGGGCCCCATTGCCGATTAATTCAATTCCCCCTAACAATGACGTGAACGTGTGAACCTCTCCCATCCCATTGCCCCATTGCAACGCAACCCATGAATTCGTTCACCCTGGTCCTGGGAACAGGAAACCAAAAAAAACGTCGCGAACTTGAGTACCTGCTGAAGCCCCACGGCATCGCGCTGAAGTGCCTAGCCGATTTTCCTAACTCCATCGAAGTCGAAGAAACGGGCACCACGTTTGCCGAGAACGCCAAGCTCAAGGCGACGCAACAGGCCCTCCATCTGGGTCAGTGGGTTCTGGGCGAAGACAGCGGCATCAGTGTCGATGCCCTCGAGGGTGCCCCCGGTGTCTACTCCGCACGGTTTTCCGGTGAAAACGCCACCGACCAGCAGAACAACGCGCTGATGCTTGAAAAACTGGCCGGGGTTCCACTTGAAAAACGGACCGCCCGGTACACCTGCCACATGACGCTGTCCGACCCGCAAGGTAACGTTCGGATCGATTGCGAAGCCCATTGCTGTGGACGAATCCTGTTTCAAGAATTCGGTGCGGCCGGATTTGGCTACGACCCCTTATTTGAAATCCCTGAATACCACCTGACGTTTGGCCAAATGGGGGATGCGGTGAAAAGCGTCCTCAGCCACCGGGCCCGGGCCAACCGGATCTTCCTGCCGCAATTGTTGCGGCTGATCGATTCGCTGAGTTGAATGGCTCAAGCGATTCGCTAACTTGAATGGCCCACTTGGATTGCTCAACGGACCTTCAAAATGGGCGACGCTCAAACGGCCTTCAACTCTTTTCCTCGGCAGATTTTCCCAAGATCGATCAACCACCCCTCCACGGCATTGGCTTGATTGACGTTCGCAGCGACCTGGCGTTGAAACTCGATGCACCGATCAATCGCGCTGGCCGCAATCTCCGCACCGCGATCGGGATCACTCGCTTGCCACCGACTGGCTGGACCGGCGACATGTGCGCACAACTGGACATCGGTCGAATCGTTTTCCAATCCCGTCGACTGCAAATACCACTGTCGGAAAAACTCGATTGCCAAATCCCCCAACAGAGTCAGCCGCTGACGTTTTTTCGCGCTGTCTTTACCCGCTGCATCGACGAATCCGATCATCGTTTTTGAAAAATCATCTCTGCCCGGATCGCAGGTAGCTAACTGTTCGAACAAGTCATTCCGAAATCGAAAGACTTCCGGATCGGCCAGTTGCAAGGCACGCTCCACGCTACCGGAGGAAGCTGCCGCCAATTCGTCTGTCGGAATCTCCGACTCGAAATCTGATAATTGCTCAAGGATGGTTTTGACTTGATCGGTGGACAACGGATCAAACCGAATCACTTGGGAACGCGAAATGATCGTCGGCAACTGGCGCTGCTCACTGGCGCCAATCAGAATCAACAGCGAATGCGGCGGCGGTTCTTCGAGTGTTTTCAGCAGGCTGTTGGCACCCTCGGCATTCAGAAAATCCGCGTCATCGATAATCGCGACTTTGCAACCGCCCCGAAATGGTTTTAAACCGATGTCATGACACAGTCCTTCTCGCCGGCGATGCTCCTTGTCCCCGATGAAGACCTCGACCGGAATGAACGCTTTATCCGGTGGTTTGGTGATGAGGATTAAATCCGGATGCGACAGAGAACGGACCTGTTGGCAGGCCGGGCAGGTGCCACACGAGTCAAAACCGTCCGGGCGGTTCTCACACAGCAAGACTTCCGCCAATTGCATCGCAAACCTCCGCTTGCCAATCCCGGGCAGACCGACAAACAGGTAGGTATTGGCCAGGCGGTCACGTTCGACCGTTTTGCGGAAACGGTCGATGATGTTCTGGTGACTCAAGATCGAATTCCAGGCCATATTTCACCGCTGGAAAAAGGAATGACTGCCACCGCCTTGGGCCAGGGCAGGGGGCGAAAAACAAATTCGAGCGAAGGCAGACTCCACCGGGGAGCGATCCTGCTGCCGTCAAGTTTTATCAGGCCGGCTGCGTTTAAGATAGCCTTCGGCAAGTGAGCGGATCTCGTGCTGAATCGCCGTGGGGTCGGCCGACGCATCGATGACCTCCACACCCTGCGGGCGGCGCTGGGATTCACGGATAAATCCGGCTCGGACCTGCTCGAAATATTCGGTGCTTCTGGATTCCATCCGGTCCCGTGACTGGCCCACTCTTTGCATGGCGGTTTGCACATCAAGGTCGAGAACAAAAGTCACATCCGGCATGACTCGCTCCGTGGCGATCTGATTGACCGTCCACAATTCATCCGGATCCAGTTTGCCAGCATGGCCCTGATAGACGACGGTTGACAGGATGTAGCGATCCAACACGACCGTCTTGCCGTCTCGCAATGCGGGTTTGACGATTTCCTGGACCAGCTGCGTCCGGGCTGTCGTAAACAGCATCATCTCGGTACGCATGTGAATCGGGGTGGTGTGTTTTCCGAGCAGGATCGAACGCAGTTGCTCTCCCAACTCGGTACTCCCCGGGTCCTTGCAGGCAACGACGTCGAGTCCTTGATCCTGCAACCAGCTAACGAACGCATTCAACTGGGTCGTTTTCCCCGCTCCATCCACGCCCTCAAAAACAAAAAACATCAATCACCGCTATCAAAAAACAGGTTGGAAAACTTTCGTCGCGACCCTCGACGGATTTAATGCTGTTGAAATATCTTCTTCGCTCCATGTGTCCAGTGCTAGCCGCCAACTGCTGCGCGTCGACAATTCGCGTCAAACAAAAAGCGACGTCGGGACTTCAAAATAACTGCCGCCGAGTTGCTGGACCCTCAAGCACGCCTGGCTAATATTGGTTCGCATCGGTTGCCCAAACTTCGATTCGAATGCCCGCAGCCTGCCAGTCCAGATGATTCCCTTAATCCTCACAACCGGAAAATTTTAACAACCCCGTTTCACTTTTTTGATGATTCTCGTCAATCGGACTAAACTCAGCACCTTTTGCAAATTGGCTGGTCGTTAGAACCCGCCCGACAGTGAAAGAAACAATTCAAATTTATCATCATTTTGTCTTTAAAAAACTTTAGTTTGTCCTACCTTTAAACGAAGTCGTGAAAATGTTGCAAAAACTCAGCGCAAGTTGTTTCGCGAACGCCAAGGGTCAATCTCTGTTGAAGTTATGACGCATGCCGTCTATCGGAGTCGAATTTAAATGTTACGAATCAAGACAATCATCCTGGCAGCCGTAGTGGTTGCTGTCCCCATGTTCGCGGTTCCTTCGGACGCCGAGGCGGGACCCTTGCTGGATTGGATTCGAGCCCGTCGATGTGCTCGAGCCGCGAAGAACTGCTGCCAAACACCGACCCAGACGGCGGCTTGCACACCCGACGCCTGCGGTTTGCAGCCAGGCCAATGCATGAAGACGTGCGAACAGACTTGTTCGCGAACCGTCGTCAACTACGTTCCCTACACCGCCTATCGAACGTGTTGGAAGCGAGTCCCAGTTACGCAGTACAAACCCGTCACAAACACGGATCCCTGTAGCGGATGTACCGTAACCTGCATGCGACCGTGTACGACCTACACCTATCAAATGCAGCGGGTCCCCTATACGACCTATCGCCCCTGTTACCGCACAGAAACCTACAAGGTCCCGGTCACCACAATCACGAACGACTGTTGTGATCCCTGCAGTACCGGAAGCTGCGCGACGGGGACCTGTGCAACCGGGACGTGCGCCACTGGCTCGTGTGCGACAGGCGCTTGCGGGCCCATGGTTGGCTCCACAGGAAACTTCGGCCCAACACCTGCGGCACCGACCACTTATGAATACCCGGGACCCGCGGGAACCATGTCGACGGACGGGAGCTATGGCACCCAACCAGCTGCCGATCTCGCTCCGGCCTTGAACAACGTTAATCCGAATTCGTCGTCATACGCTCCGGTCCTCGATCGCCTGCAGAACAACGCTGAGAATCTGACCACCGAAAGCCGGCAGGTCACGTTTCCCCAGTCGACACCGTCAATTTTGGGTCAACCCGAGAAAACGGCGATGACGCCAGTCCGGAAACAATTCAATTACTCGCCGGTTCGATTGGCCAGTTACACTGCGACCGCGAAACGACAGCCGCAGCAGCAATCGCTGCAGATCAAAGGCACGTTTCAGCCAATTCAGCGACCAGCAGCTCCGGTGAAAAAGCAGAGCGGTTGGGTCGAAGTCAATTAGAGCTCGCGAGCATTGCCGCAAGGCTGGAAACCAATCGTGGATCACAGCAATCCACCGTCAAGGCATCCCCAGGGATGCCTTTTTTTGTGCGCCACGCGGATCTATGGCTACGACAATGACCACCACACCCTCAGCATCCGTGATCGCCAGCCAAGCTTGTGGTCGATGCTTTGCCTCGGCGAGCCAATCAGCGCAGAGCAGTTATGCCAATCGAAGCGGCGGTAACCCGCTCAATAACCGTACTTCGCTGCCTGCGATTCCAATTGGTTTTTCTTGCGGCGGTAGTACTTCAATCCAGTGAAAAAGAAGCAGGCGCCAGACGCGATTCCAAAGATAATCATCGCGTAGTCGGCAAAGACCGCCATCAGAACGGCCGTCGCAAACATCACGATCGAAGGAATATAGAATGTACCGCTGAGCATTCCGGCTTTGATCAGAAAGACCATTCCGGCCAGCGCCGAGCACGGGTGCCAAACTTAGAACCTTCAATTCCAACCACCATTCCAGCGGAAACAGTAACGCCACCGCGCACATACTGGCCGCCCAAACATGCGCGATTTGCCGTTCGACAAAACTGACCGGCCCCATCCGTCGGCGAACCATCCAGAATACAATTGCCCAGGCACCCAGTCCAAAGGTCCACATCAGCCAATAATAACGCCGTTGCTCAACACCTTCCGACCCCAGCAACTGCGTGGCGAAGCTGGCCACGACCAGCACCAAGCTGTGCCACATCCAGAGCAGGCCCCAGTTGTCCAGGATTTGGGCATGATGTGTTTCTCGAAACACGTTGCCGATGACCTGACTGAATCGACCAAAGACGGCCGATACCGATTCGTTGTTCAAGAACGCATTCAGATCTTTCGCCAAGGCAGCTGCTGAGGGATAGCGGAGATCCTGCGGTTTTTGCAGGCAGCGCATCGCGACCATCTCCAGGCTTCGATTGACATTTCGGTTGAGGGCCCGGGGCGCGACAGGATCCTGCTCGATCACCATCATGACCGTATCAACCGGCGAGGTACCCAGAAACGGCGGATGCCCCGTCAGCATGTGGTACAAAATAGCGCCCAAACTATAAACGTCACTGGTGGTATCGACCTGACCGCGGACTCCCGCGGCCTGTTCCGGCGACATGTAGGAAGGCGTCCCCAACACCGCACCCGATCGGGTCAAGGTCGGATCCTGCGACTGTTTTGCCAGGCCGAAATCGGCCACATAGGCTTTGCCGTGATGGTCAATCAGAATATTGGAGGGTTTGAGATCACGGTGGAGCACGCCCTGTTGATGCGCGTGCTCGATCGCCTGACTGATTTCGGCCATGATGCCAGCGGCGCGACGGGCACTCAGTGGGCCACTCATCAATCGCTGGGAAAGATTGTGACCTTCCACCAGTTTCATGCAGAAAAATGCGCGACCATTGATCTCACCAATTTCGTAGATCGGAATGATGTTGGGATGATCCAACTTGGAAGCGGCCAAAGCTTCGGAATCGAATCGCTGGCGATCGGAACTGGTCGCAAAATCTCCCTGCAAGATCATTTTGATGGCAACGGTTTCACCGTCACTTTTTCGGGTCGCACGATAGACGACCCCCATGCCGCCCCGACCGAGTTCGGTTTCCAGGATGTAGTTCCCAAATTCACAGGGCAAATCCAGGGTCTGCGCCAGCCCCCCGCCTGCAGAGCGGGATTGCAAACTTTTTTGTTGTTTGCCCACCGCGTTGGTGACGACGACGGTTCCCCACAGATCACGCAGGTCGGTTTCGAAATGGGGATATTGCCGGCAGACGACTTCAAGACTGGGCTCTTCACCACGTGCAACCGAATCGGCCAACTCGGTAATCAAGTTTGCCAATGCCTGCTCAGAATCGTCGATTTCGTCAGGTGCTTCAGGATTTTGTGACTTGTAAGTTTCGCTCACGGCGATCTTTATCAGTAGAAATTGTTGTTTTGATTTAACGGGCCAGCCACGTTCAACGCATCGAGTCTCCCGTTTGCCCCTCTTGCAACACCTGTTTTAAGCGCCGAATGGCTCTCAAGTACCGCATGCTCGCCGCCGGTTCGGTCAGATTCAGGAGCTGTCCAATTTCCTGGTTCGAGAGGTGTTCGTAATGTCGCATGACGATGATCTCGCAGTCTTTCTCCTCCAGTAGCGCAATCGATTCCTCGACCTTCTTGGACATCTCCTGCTGCAACACCGCCGCCGCCGGAGTCAATCTCGGATCGCCCAAGACCGAAGCGAGCTGAATTGATGATTGGTCATAACCGCGCGGAACCGCCATTTGCTGCTCCCGGTCGACGGAGCGTTTGGCCGAAACCCGATGCCGTCGGTGAGCATCGATAATTCGGTCCTTCGCAATTTGCCGAAGCCAGAGATGAAACGGCATAACCGGGTCCGCAAGATATCGCTGCAGTCGGCGGTTGGCCTCCACCAGCACATCCTGCACGACATCGCTGACATCGATCCGTTTCTGGATTTTTTTATCCAGACGCATTCGAATCAGTTGCCGCAGGGAATTCCGATGGCGGTCCATTAATTGGTTGACCGCAGATTCATCGCCACCTTTGGCCTGCGCAATTAGTTGTTCGGTTTGGATTTGTTCGGGCCACATACGGGCATTATCACTTAAAATGATCGTTTTGGCTAATCAGCCGGGAAAACCCTGTGATTACCTATGGATTAGTTACGAATCCCACCCAGCGGCGGATTCATGTGACATTATGTCGCAACCCTGAGCCCGGCGGAAGATTACCCCCAAGATAATTCCGGTTAAAAACACAACCGCTTGAGACTGCTGGCCAGCGTATTGATCTGCGACGCGTTGTTGTAGAGGTGGCAAGACACCCGAACGAACCAGCGTTCTTCAAAATGAATGATGGGGATTTCAATGCCCACCTGTTCCCACAAATCTCGCTGCAAAGCGGTCCAATCACCGGGCGGCAGCGGGACGTGGGCCATCGAGCCGTACCAACCGTCCGCTCGAGGGGCGATGGGTCGCGTTCCGAACAATTCCCGCAACGAGGCTTCCGCGTACCCCGCCAACCACCTTGAACGGGCGCGGAAAGCTTCCAAACCAATTCCCAACATGAATTCAATCGCAACCGGGACACTCAGAAACGGACTTGGGTCACGACTTCCAATCCAAGTGAACTCTTCATCCCATCTCTCGGGCATCGCCGGCAGTAACCGCCCCCAACTCTTGACGATTGGCTGAATCTGGTTTTGCCATTTGGGATGCACGAACAAAAACCCGCTGCCTAACGTCGCACACAACCACTTGTGGCAACTGGCGGTGTAGAAATCACAACCGAGATCGTCAATCTGCAGGTCAACCTGAGCCGGCGCGTGCGGGCCGTCGATACAAACCGCGATTCCTCGCTTGGCAAATTCTGCGCAGATTCGTTTTACGGGCATCACCAATGCTGTCGCCGACGTAATATGACTGACAATGACCAAGCGGGTTTTATCGGTCACGCCCGTCAACAGCGCATCGATCACTGACTGCTCCGATTCGATCTCGGCAGGCAACGTCACGGTGACCTTCGTCGCATCGCAGTGTTCACATTTCCGATCCCAAATGCGATGGACAGCGCCGTATTCGTGATTGTTCAACAGGACTTCGTCCCCCGGCTGCAACGGAAAATTGTCAGCCACGACATTCATTCCATAGGTCGCGTTGTCAACGAAAACCAGGTTCGCCGCATCACTCCCAACGAAGTCGGCCAGCGCGGCCTTTGCAGCGGCAATCAAAGGTTCGAGTTGACGAACGTAAAAATCCATCGGATTCTCGTCGAGGCGATTGATCATTTCCCGGCGGGCGTAGCGGACGGTGTCGGGGGCCAGACCGAACGAGCCCTGATTGAGGTAAAGCGCGTCCGGCCGGATTCGCCAATGGGAGGCCAAATCCTGCCAATCGGCATCTTTGGCCGGGTCGCGTTGTTTCGTTTCAAGCAAAGGTCAGACTCCTGGCAAACGGGAGGGTCGCATCGTCCCAATCGCGGTTGAAAGCTGCATCGAATTCTACCGGCCAGTGACATCAACGACTGGCGCGAAGCTTGCGCAAACACGAATCCTATCACGAAAAAACCCCGCTGGAATCCAGCGGGGTTTGCTAATCAGCATTAATTTTTAGTAAGTCTCAGGCAGACTAAACGCCGGCACCCACTGGCTCAACACTATTGACGGTTTTCACAATCTCAGCGGCGACCTTGTACGGATCCGCGTTGGAAGCTGGACGACGATCTTCCAACCAGCCTTTCCAATTGTTGGTAACAGTCGCAACAGGAATTCGAATGGACGCACCACGATCGGAAATACCGTAGCTGAATTCATCGATTCGTTGGGTTTCGTGGAATCCGGTCAGTCGTTGCTCGTTGTCAGCGCCATAAACCGCGATGTGATGGTTGACCCGCGGCTCGAAAGCCTGACAGATCTGGTCGTACACTTCTTTCTTGCCACATTCGCGCAGTGTGCTATTGGAGAAATTGGCGTGCATTCCGGATCCATTCCAGTCCGTTGGACCCAGCGGTTTGGGATGCCAGTTAATGGCATAACCATATTTTTCGCCGGTTCGTTCCAGCAGGTAGCGGGCGATCCAAACTTGATCGCCGGCCGATTTTGCGCCTTTGGAAAAAATCTGAAATTCCCATTGACCGGCAGCCACTTCGGCGTTGATCCCTTCGACGTTCAATCCCGCCTCCAGACACAAATCCAGATGCTCTTCGACCAGGCTACGACCGTGTGCGTTTTTCGCGCCGACCGAACAGTAATAGGGACCTTGCGGGGCGGGGTAGCCGCCGATGGGAAATCCGGGAGGCGAATTGGTTTCGGTATCCCAGAGGAAATACTCCTGCTCGAATCCAAACCAGAAATCGTCGTCGTCGTCTTCAATGGTCGCGCGACCGTTGGAGGCATGCGGCGTTCCGTCGGCATTGAGAACTTCACACATCACGAGGAACGCATTGATTCGACCTGGATCGGGGAAGATCGCGACCGGTTGCAGCAAACAATCCGAATCATTTCCTTCGGCCTGCTGGGTTGAGCTGCCGTCAAAACACCACTGAGGACAAGCTTCGAGGGAACCGTCGAAGTTCGAAACAATCTTCGTTTTGCTGCGCAGACCCTGCGTTGGCTTGTGTCCATCCAGCCAGAGGTATTCGAGTTTCGTCTTACTCATTCTTCAAATCTCCAAGTCATAATATTCAATTCTTGGCGTGCGTTGGCACCGGGCACTGTGGGTAATTAACGCAAAAAAGCGGGTCGAGCAATCTGGCTCAGCGGGAACATCCTCTGCCCTAAATGGCCCTATTTAAGGAGCAAGGTTGGCTTATCTGACTTTGCTGCATGCTGGCCCAACAGAATTAATTTAACCACATCGCCCGGTTTTTTATAGACCTTAAAAACCGAATTCTGGCCAACGATGATCGAATCGAAAGCAATCTGCGATCGATTGACGGTTGGCAAAACGGACGCCAACAGAAGTTTTTGTCCGTCTCCCGCTTATCCAAACCCTTGCCTGTCGGTACAGTTCACTCCAACAAGCAGCCGATTGCGGCCACCAGTGTCCCCCAATCGCCGACCGTCGGAAACGGGACAGGGCCCCCGCCGGTTCAACCGCCGTTGGCGGCGCGGTGGTTGAACCCCGTGTCCATGGAGCCGGCGGAAATTGCCTGCGGTTAATTTTTGCCGCCTTCGCTCTATATTGGGTTGGTTGTCAGGCCAGTGGTTGTTGGCTCAATCTTGGCTTCGCCGTCGCAATCGAAAGGGAATCTGTTGACACCCAAAGAAGTACTTGCCGAATGTCGGGCCAATAACATCAAAGCGATCGATTTCCGGTTCATGGACTTTATCGGGTCCTGGGCACATACGACGATTCCAGCATCTGCGTTGAACGTTGATACGTTTGAGAATGGAATTGGTTTCGATGGATCCAGCGTCCGTGGCTGGCAACGTGTCGATGAAAGCGACATGCTGTTGCTGCCTCAATCGGAAACGGCATTCGTGGATCCATTCGCCCGCTTGCCAACCATGAATCTGATTTGCAACATTGCCGATCCGATTACGCATGAAAGCTACAGTCGCGACCCGCGATTCGTCGCCAGAAAAGCCGCCATGTACCTGCAGCGCACGGGGATTGCCGATACCGCATATTTCGGACCGGAAGCAGAGTTTTTCATCTTCGACGATGTCCGCTTCGATCAGCGCCCGGAATCCGCGTTTTTTCAGATCGACAGCCGTGAAGGCCAATGGAACCGCGGGCGGGATGAATCTCCCAACCTGGGTTACAAGGTCCGATACCAGGGCGGATACCTGCCTTGTCCGCCAACCGATCAGCTGATGGACATCCGCAACGAGATGATGCAAACCATGATCGACTGCGGCCTGGAAGTCGAATGCCAACATCATGAGGTTGCGACCGCTGGCCAATCGGAAATCGATTTGAAGTACGATTCGATTGTCCGCATGGCTGATAAAGTCATGATCTACAAATCGATCGTGAAGAACGTCGCGTTTCGAAATCAGAAAACGGCCACGTTCATGCCCAAGCCAATCTTTGGGGACCATGGATCGGGAATGCACACTCATTTCTCGCTATGGAAAGAAGGAGTCCCCCTGTTCGCCGGAGACGGATATGCCGGCCTCAGCCAAACCGCGATGTTTGCGATGGGCGGAATTCTTAAACATGCGCCGGCGCTGTTGGCGCTGACCAACCCGACCACCAACAGCTACAAACGCCTGGTGCCTGGCCATGAAGCCCCCGTCAACCTGGCCTATTCCCAGCGGAATCGTTCCGCAGCCTGTCGAATTCCAATGTACAGCAACGACCCCAGCAGCAAGCGAATCGAGTTTCGTTGCCCCGATCCCAGCTGCAATCCTTATTTCGCGCTCTCGGCAATCCTGATGGCGGCGATCGACGGAATTGAGAACAAAACCGATCCGGGACCTCCGCTGGACAAGGACATTTACGACTTACCGCCCGAAGAACTGAGCGAGGTCGCCAAAACGCCTGGGTCACTGCATGCGGCTCTGGATGCGCTCGAGGCAAACCACGAGTTCCTGTTGCGCGGTGATGTGTTTACCCCCGATGTCATTGAGACCTGGTTGAATTACAAACGCAACGAAGAGGTCGAAGCGATCCGCCTGCGACCACATCCGTACGAGTTTTGCCTGTACTACGATACCTAACAAAACCGGCGCGGCAGTCCATTCAGCTGCTGGCTCACCGGCTTGCTACCCAGCTAACCCCTCAACCAATCAAACCTCGATGGTTCCATGAAGCGAGTCCTGATTCTCTGCACCGGAAATTCATGCCGTTCGCAAATGGCCCAGGCAATTTGGCAAGACCTGGGACACGGACAATGGCTCGCCCATTCGGCAGGCTCCAGACCCTCGGGCTATGTCCACCCGATGGCGCTGGCCGCAATTTCCGAAATCGGTCTGAAAACCGAGGGGCTTACCAGCAAGTCGGTCGAACAGTTCAAAGACGAAGAATTTGATCTGGCGATCACCGTTTGCGACAATGCCCAACAGGATTGTCCGGTGCTACCTGGAGTCAAGCAAACACAACACTGGCCATTCGAGGATCCAGCCGATGCCACCGGGAGCGACGACGAAAAAATGGCCTGCTTCCGGCGCATTCGCGATCAGATTCGAGCCAGGATTGAGCGATTTTTGGCCCAATCGTGATCACAGGTAGGTTGCACCGCGAACGAACAGCCTCATCGCCAGTTGCCAAACTCCCGCACCCCATGCTCCCCAACCCGGAAACAATGAAATGCCTGCTGCCCCCGAATTCTCACCAGCGACCGCCGCGGACTGCCTTCAATTGATCAAGCTGGCGCTGAACGAGGATATTGGCGCCAGCGACATCGAGACCGGCATCGACTGCACCACCGACGCGATCGTACCGCGGGCGACGATGGCCAGCGCCATGTTCGTCAGTCGGGCCGCCGGGATCGTCTGCGGAATCGAAGTCACCAAACTCGCGATCCACCATTTTGCGAATTCGCTCTCGCTGGAGGTCGCGGTCGAGGACGGGCAACCGATCGAACCGCAACAGATCATTGCGACCTTGTCCGGGCCGGCCCACGACATTTTAACCATGGAACGGACCTGTCTGAATTTCATGTGCCGGCTTTCGGGGATCAGCAGTTTGACGAATCAGTATGTCCAACAGATCACGGGCACCTCCGCCAAAGTCTACGACACGCGAAAAACGACTCCCGGCTGGCGTCGACTGGAAAAATACGCGGTTGCCTGTGGGGGCGGCGAAAACCATCGAATGGGTTTGTACGACGCGATCATGATCAAAGATAACCACTTGGCATTTTTTCAGTCGATGGTTGAGGACCGCCGGACCGTGATTCCGCGGGCGATCAAGCTGGCCCGCCAGTGGATTGCAGATCATCAAGCCCGACTGCCCCATGGCGTGGCCACCACCATCCAACTGGAGGTGGACACATTGGACCAGTTGAAAGCTGGCTTACAGACCGATTGCAATCTGATCCTGCTGGACAACATGAAACCGGAAACACTTTCCCAGGCCGTGGAATTGCGAAACGAAATAGCACCACACATTCAACTGGAGGCTTCCGGAGGGGTCAATCTGGAGACCATCGAATCCATCGCCCAGACTGGAGTTGAACGCATCAGCATTGGCGCCTTGACCCATTCGGCGGTGAATTTTGATATTGGCCTGGACTGGCGATTCGAGGAATCCAATTAGCCCTGTGGCACTTTCGATGCATGTAAACCGACGATTGCCAGGCCCAGCAAACAGAACATCACTGAAAACAGATAGGCGTTCGAAAATACAACGATGCCCAGAAAAACCGTGATCGCGATCGCGGCAGCGACCCGACTGGGTAAGCACCAGAGAAATGCACAGCAGGATTCTGTCATGATCACCATCCGCGAATAGTAGGTCGAAATCTCGCGAAGCGTTTCGTTGTCAAAATTCGCGCGTAGCAAATTGAAAATCCAGTAGTTGCGGTCGACGAAATAGATCTGATACAACACTTCGCCCGACCAATAACCAGGCGTCCATTTCCCAATCGCGCCGCCGAGGAAGATCATGGAGATGATCAGGATTCCAAACTTTTTGGCTTTGGGCAGCAGCTCGTTGATCGGGTCCTCAAACCTCAAGACAAACCACAGGCACCAGGCCGCGGTCCAGAAACACGTCACGCAGGTCGCGTCGTTGTACGAACCCTGATGGATGCACAGTACAAACATGCACCCGATCGTGACGACGGCCTGGATCCACCGCAACCGACGATTGGCAGAAACCAGCACACAGCCGCCGAGTAAAATCGGTAGCAAGTAGGAACACGCCAGGAAATTCGCACTGCGAAACAACTTTGGAAAAAAAGAATCCTCCAATGGAATCGAAACATAAGCCCGATACAACATTGGAAATGCGATGCTCTTCCAAAGCAACGACCCCAGCAACAGTAGCACCACCACTCGGTAAAGCATCAGCTTTTCTTGTTCTTCGGCGGTTGTCTGCCCGGCTTTCGTCACGGACAGTGCTTGCGTCGCAGTTTTCGAGAAGCTTGCCTCGTCGGTCAAGGGTCGCGGCAGAAGCGGTTTATTCACGTCCCCACTCCCCGCGGTGCAATTGATATCCCCTCTCCGTTGGAACCGCTTCGAAAACCGTTTTCAATTCATTTCCTCGGTAACGGGAACTCAAATACAAAAAATGACGGCCGCGATTCTCCAAATAGAATTTCCGGCTATCTCCAAACGTAAACAGGCGGGCCGGAAAATGGTTGGCCTGGCGAGTTCTAAAGTCCTGATTGATGACGTTTTCGATGGGTCGGGCGAGTTCGATCTCCGACAAAGGTCGCTCGCTGACCCAGTACCGATTCTCAAAGTTGTACATCGTGGGCACCGGTTGCAGGATGGCCCACTGGGCGAATCCGCGATTGGCGAGATGGAACCGCTGCAGCGAAACCTCGCGAACCGTTTGACTGAGGGGATTCAGCACAATCCAGATAGATGTCGCGACAATGGCAAACAGCAACACCGCCGATGGCCAGTCACTCAAACCGAAAGAAAACAACGCGCCCAGTCGATCCGCCTTCGTGAGGTTTCGAAAACCGCGATTCTGACAACTCATTTTTCACCTTGGCGGATTCAGCTTCCGAATTTCTTCGAGCCGGTTGCCACGTGAATTCGGGTGACGGACGTTGGAAAACCTGCCGCTGCAAGTCCATGTCACGATCCTGCGGCACACAGAAACTAGGCCTTGAGAGTCCTGGCTGCAAATTCCGGCGGGGGTGACGATCAACGATGCGACGCACTTCGTGCGACCGATTCTTATTATCGGTTGATCATCGGAGCAGGGTCTAATCTGGAATACGAATTGCCATAATCGTTATCACCGATTCGGATTTCACAAACGTGGCCATGACCCGAACCGAACCTTTTTCGCAGCGGTACTGGTTATTAGGCGATTCGCGCCTCGGCTGAAGCACCACGTTCCAGCCCTGGTTGCTCCAGTGATTCAAGATGATTCCTTCGCTACCGCTAAAATTGATGATCGACGAAGAAACCGTGCCTTGTTGATCTTTTCGAATCGCGATTTGATCTGCCCCGTCACAGAGCGGCAAGAGTTCCGGGGGCTGGGAATCGGCAAATCCAAATTCGCTGGGCGAAGCCTCCAGATAAGTAAACAATCCTTTTTCGATGGGAAAAGCAATTCTGAGTGTTTGAACAATCTCCCCTTCGGGCGAATTCGATGTGTACATGGCACCGTTAACGCCAAACAGCGAAGCCCGCCGATAAATCAAATCGCCGACTTTTTTGGTGGATGGAAAGTAAGCGTCAAAGGCATCGACAATTACCTGGTCATCGAACTCCTCGAAACGTCCGCGCAGTTTTACCGGCGGCCTGGCAAACTCCTCTTCACTGGGAGTTTGCCGCACGTCGGTGGTGTGGAATTGCCACTTGGATTGCCCGATGGTCCAATCGCCCTGAACAAAATCCTCCATCTTGAACATGGACGACAGGTCATCTGATTGATTGTCGACCGGATCGACTTGCGGCATTGGGCCGAGGTCGGTTCGGGTCAGCGGTGCAGCGGGCGAGCCGAAAAAATCGGCGCAGATTCCAACGAAGGACAAGAGCATCACGACCACGATCCCCGTCCGAACCATCCAGTCAACCTGTTTCCAGTTGATACCGAGCTTGGTTGACGAAGGTGGCGCTGAATGGTCATCTGCGTTTCCGCGATTCGTTTTTCGATTGGATTTCTTCATTCGACCGAAATCCAGGAATCACGAAAAAACACAGCCACACCCGATCCATCCGACATCGTCATTCGGCGACTATTTTGTTGCATCGTCCAGATCTTTGGCACCTTGTAACCACGCTTCGTAGATCTCTTTCTTTCGCAGGTAATCCTCCCAAGCTTTGGGGATTTCCTGATTAAGGTAACTCAGCCTGGCCGTCAAATCGTCAATTTTCTGTTGCTGGGCATCAATTTCTGCCTGGGTTGCTTTGGGATTTTTCTTGAGGAGCAGCTCCGTCATTTCCTGTTTTGCGTCTTCCAATTTTTTCTTGACTCCAGGATCTGGCGGGCCATCACGTTCATCTTTAAGTTCCTTCCATTTTGCGTAGGCAGCATCCATGGCTGCCTTGGCTTTCTTCGTTTCCCGCTCTAGTTCTTCTCGTTTTTTCTGCTCTTCTTCCTTGGCATTGTTTTCCTCGTCTAATTGCTCCTCCGTCGGGCGAGGCGCATCTTCTTCCATGTCGATCAATGCTTTCAGATCCATCGTGACCAATTGCCCCAGCTTTTTCAGCGCGGTGGCGGGATTCGCAAAACCAGGCAGACTGAATCCCGTTGCTTGCTTGAGTTTCTTGACAATTGGATCGCTCAATATCTCAACATGTAAACTTCCTTTGTCTTTCCCGCTGAAACGCGTGAGCTGGCGATAATCCCAGGTTTGATAAAGCAGGCCGGCACCGGACTTGGCTTGTTTGGCCCCTCCCAACCACTGGTAGACCTCAAAATCAATGGTGGTTTCCCCGGTAATATTCCCAACCGCGGGGCCACTGCTACTGGTAAACCGGTCGACCGTGAGTGGCTCAGACGGTTGGCGGCTAAAACCCTTGGCCGAATCCTCGTCAGGATTTCGCATTTTCCACGCTAGGTGCCTGGCCTGAACCGTCGATTCCGTCCGTTTCAAACCAGCGTATCCCACCATCAGAATCGCCGCTCCCAACCCGATGATAAACGGGGCACCCATGACGAATTCCAGCGACGCGATTCCACGCCGTAACGGGGAAAACAAGCGAGGGGAGTTTTGATGATTCATGTCGGACTCAAAGATTACCTGGTGATTCAGAACTGCAGTCCATCGCCGTTACTGCCTTCACTTAATGATTATTCAACAAAACTTGAGCTCCCGCTTTCTTGGCGTTGCCGCCTAGCTTGCCGAGGTCAAGTTCGCTGCCCAATATCTTATTCAGTTGTTCGCGATCTTTTTCGGGCATTGGATCGGGAACACAATTGGGCGCCGCGAGCGCGAGGAACGCCTTTCCCATTTGAGGCGCAGAAAGCGGACAAAGTTTAGCTTGCCAATTCGGTTTGATCCGTGGCGGATCGGTGAAATCCGTTTCGGTCACGTATTCGATGGGGTTGCTTCCATTTTCCTTAAAGTCCCAGTTCAACGTATCCCAGCCAACCACAGGCTGAGTTTCCCCGGAACCGCCGCCGCCCCCTTCTTGGGGATTGGCATTGTAAAACATGGCCTGAGAATAACAGGCGTAGCCATGTGGATTCTCCTGACGAAAAAATGCCGGCGCCACGATCGAAACCTTGGGACGTTTGGCAAATCCAATCATCGTGAAATAATGATCCGCCTTTAGTGCGGCCTTTTTACTGTCTTCGGTCCAGTCTTCCTGGCCTTTTTCGACCCCGGTATCCGGATTTCGTTCCACCAGCACGGTCGACATCCTGTCATTGAAGTCGTTGCCGACGTAGCTGGCAGAACCGGTATAGGTTCTCGAAGCACCGCTAAAATAACCATCGTAAACGGTGACTCGATAACCACCGGTCACGATCAAAGAACTGCAATCGTTGTCTTGGTAACCTTGAAGTGTGTGTCGACCCAGCTGCAGCGGAACGCGATACCCACCGTAATCTTTATGTTGATACAACGTTACCGGTGTCCCGTCCTCCAGCCCCACTTCATTGAGTCCCTTCATCACGTAGAGTCGTAACGGCTGGGCCGCGGAAAGGCGTTTTTCTGGTTTGCCGGGGTCGCCTCTGCCGTTGACCTTTAACAGCTGGCCTTTGTGGACGACACCTTTGGCCAGTCGTAATCGTTCGCAGTTTTGCCTGGCCCATTCGTTGGACCATTTTCTAAATTGAGATTCGGTACCCGAAAGGATCAGCAAGTGGGCCCCCCATGAATGAACAGGGGCGTCTACGCCAATAGGCAACCCAAGGGTAGGAGGCCCGCATCAATTGATTTTTTGTCTTGTGAGTGGTCGCCTCTTTTTCCACCGGAAGTTGAAGGTACGGTCCCAACGCGCCACGCACGGTCCCCTGGGCACCCTGAAACCGGGCGACGTTTCTAGCGCAGACCAGCGCGGTCAACGGGATACCAACGATCACCTCGGCCTGTTGATAAAGGTTGATCGCATCGATAAACGCCGGGATATAGACCTTGATTTTGGCCACACCGTAAACCACCATCTCCATCCCCATCAACACCAGGTATTCCTGCCAAATCTTGAATTCCAGGATGAGGAAGAAGCCTTGGATAGCGAGTCCGACGACTTTCGAAATGCCAAACGGATCCGGGATGTTGGTGATCGCTTTTCCGGCCGTGTGCCCGATCATGGCTTGAGCAAATGCCAATTTCAGGTTGCGCATGCCCCGATAGATGGTCGAGTTGAGGTCGGCGCAGGGATCGTTTTTCGTTTCAGCGATGGTTTTGATATGAAAAGGCATCATCGGAACGGGGATTCCAGGTGTTCCTTTGAATATCGCGTCTCCGGTCTTGATCGCCGTCGTTCCAAACGTCTGCAATACCCGTTGGTCGGAAGGATCCCATACCAATTGTCTGCCATGGCTGGCCAACCTGACTCGTCCGGTGCAAACGAATTCTTGTTCTTCAACGGTTGATCGTCCAGCCTTTTGCCACCGAACGAATGATGGATGACATACAGCCCGTTCAATTCCCCGATGATATGGTTGGTCGCGGTGATCGTATTCATTCCACGCGCCATCCACAACGCGCTGGAATAGGCGACGCCGTCGGCCGCCGTTTGGGTTTCAATTTTTTGATTCACCGTTTGGATTGAATTGGTGACAAACGCGAAAAAAACCATCAGTGTCAAAACACCAAAGATGGTGCCCCACGCCATCATGCCACACTCAGATGAATGCAGGTTGCGCAACGAAACGTCTTCGAGATCGTGGACCGACCACTCACGTTCGGGTGTTAATTCCTGGTTTGAAACGCTCATGGTTACAGCTTCAAGAAATAGGTGTTGTAGGGAATTCCGATTTTGCCGTCTTCCGATTCTGCTGCTTCCGACGGGATGACGACCGTGGTTTCAATGTCACGGTAAAAATGCTTGGACCAATCCGGTTTTTTTCCCATGAATATTCTCGCCGTACCTGGGATGTGAAACGTCATTCGGTACTTGATTTTCACTTCCAAGTCGTCATTCCAGGCCACTGTTTCATCGGGAATGTAGATTCGTGTGGCGGCCGCGGCGTAATCATATTTATGCTCGATGTAACTGTCCTGAACGCGCGACTGGCTGTTTTTGATGATGGAAGATTTGGTCGTTGTATCCAGTTGATGGGCAGTTTCGTTGAGTTGTTTGTACATCGCAACGTAGGCAATCCTGTCAATCGTGGTCAGCAGGTTTGCAAAAGTGGACCCAAAGTCGACGCCTCCCTTGTCGAGAAATTCCTCGATCGATTCCTGATCGGTAAGATCAACGTCGTCAAGAGAAATGGGGCCGTAAAGAGAAATGGGGTAGGCAGGAAATAAGTCTTTATGGGGATACGAATTGGCGAAAGGCACCATCGCCATCGTCGCGGCCCGTTTGGCCTTGTACCGCAAGTAATGCTTGGCGTAGTCGATGTTGTCGCTGCTCGACGGTTCGTGTCCTTGCCAAGCGGTCACGGTTCGAGCCGTACAGTAAGCTGAATACGAGGTCCCAATTTTGCACATCAAAATCAGAGACGCCTGCAACAACATCGCCATCAGCAACAAATAGAACGGGAACGTCAAGACGTACGCCAGCGCATACGACGCTCCCGCTTCGCTTTTGGAAAATCGTTTCACGGAAGCCCAACTGAAACCCCGGAGCGCCCGTCGAACGCTGTACGCCAAAATCATCACGGTGATGATCCAGATCACCCACACGTCTTCGACCGACTGGAATACCTCTAACATGTCTGATCCTAAATGAGAGGACTTCCGACCATGGAACCGATCAACGAAAAAAAGTACCGGCAAAGCCGCATGATCCAGAACGCGGAAAAACCGAGAACCATCATCGAAATCGCAGTCGACAACACCACTTCGAGCGTGGCCAAGCCTGATCGAACCGCCCGGATTCCTGACGTCCGCCCCATTCGATTTTCGACCCTTGGGCCGATTTGCGTGCGGGGACGACCCCTGAATTGCAAGCTATTGAGAATTCTGAGACGCACACGCTTGTCCATTTTACCAACCCGGGATAACGGATTTTGATACTACTCGAAAACGCCCCCCGCAACAACAAAATAAGAGCTTAAACTGGCATTCGTGGGGAAGCCAAATCCTCCAGACCCGGCCTTGCGTCATTGAAGTGCCCTTATTCTGGCAGCTTTCCTGGAACACCGGCAGCGACAAAGCCTGCCAGCAAGATTGCCGGGATGGCCCCAGACAAAACGAAACGAGCCCTTCCGGCTCGGCTCTTCCGGCTTGGCTCTTCCGGTCCGGGTCTCACCCGGAAATAAGATCAACGAGGATGCTGAATTACCGCTGGCACCCGTCAGCCACCGGGTAAAACGCCATTTTGCTGCCAATCAGCTTGGAATCCGACGTTTTTTTGGCTCCGCGTTGGCCACCTCGCGCCGGAATGCCGTTTGCCATTAAAATATTTTCGAATTTTCCAAAGATCCGTTTCAAGCCGCCGAACTACTCCTAACTTGCTACAAAATTCCAACGGATAAGTATCCGAAAAGAAGACAAAATCTCGTTCCAGGAGGAATACAAAATGTGCAAAAAAGCGACGTTCGGGGTCTTGGGTTTATTGCTGGTTGGCGGCCTGCTGTTTGGCGGCAAAGTCATCCCTTACGTCCAGACCGCATACAACAAGGTGAAAACGACCGCCGAAGATTCGGTGCCGATTGCCTTCCAAATTGACGCGGCCAAAAACCAACTCGAGAGAATTGGTCCTGAAATCCACAGCATGATCCATCAGATCGCCAAGGAAAAAACACAGGTTAAAAAGCTTGCCGCGCAACTGGAAAAACAAAAAGTCGAACTGGAACAACAGTACGATGAAATGATGGCTCTCCGCAGCCACATGAGCTCCGGCGAAAAATTCTATGTCGCCACCAACGGTCGGGCCTACACCAACGATCGCGTCGAAGCAGACCTCCGACAACGATTCAAAATGTATCAAACGGCTGAATTGACTCAGGAAAAACTGACCAAGATCCTTGAGATCCGTGAAGCTTCCCTTGAGTCAGCGTTAAGCAAAGTCGAAGAAGCCAAGGCTCAGCAACGAGAATTGGAACTGCAAATCGAGAACCTCTCGGCTCGCCAACGCATGAACGAAGTGGTTGAAATGGCCAGCCATATCAACATCGACAACAGCCAACTGTCGAAGACCCGCGAAATGGTTGAAGACATTGACGCTCGTCTGGCCGCTGAAGAAGAAATGATGAACTTGCTGCCGAAGTACGTTTCCGGTCAGATTCCGGTCAGCGAAGACAGCGTCAGCGATACGGACATTCTGGATGAGATGGACGCTTACTTTCAATCCAAGAATGAAACAGAAGACGACACACTGGTTGATTCAGACTTCTAATCACTGAACCAACCTCGCCATCTGCATCCCTTGGGGGCTCAAGGTCAACTGGACCCTGGGCCCCTTTTTTAATGGCACCTTGAAACCGGACACCTTTTGAAACCGGAAGAGATCCGCAAACCAATCCACACGATCGTCCCGTCCCAAGCCTCGCACCCTGTTCGCGATCTGAATACCGGCCCATGAACCCGATCCCTCAACCCTGAAAACCCTGAAAACGAAACGCCATGCACTGGGGCAAACCAAAAAATCCAATTCGTGAGGCGCTGGCTGCCGGGGATTTCCAGCAGGCTGCCGAATACCTTCAACGAGGCCGGTTTCGAAACACGCTGTCGGGTCGCAGAGTTGCCCGAAAACTGACAGCGGCGCTCGTCGAACACGCCGAAACCAGCACTTCGGCCGGCAACCTGAATCAAGCCTGGACCGATTTGACAACTGCCGGCGCGGTGGCGCTGCCCACCGATGCGGATTTGATCTCGCGCAAGAAGAACCAACTGGTCGAGCTAACGGTCGAAACGGCCGAAACCTATCTCGCCAGCGGCAAAATAACCCATGCGATCCGCTCGATTGATGAGCTGACCTCCAGAAACATCATGGATTGGCGAGCCGATCGGATTTCGCAAACGGCTGGCCTGCTGCGGCAGGCGGATGATTCGGCCGCCACGGGCAATCTGGAAACCGCGGTCAAGCAGCTGGAACAGGCGAAGCAGCTGCGTCCCGAACTCGACTTCATCGAGGCTCGCCTCTCAGCCAATCGCCAGCGACAAATGCAGCTTCGCGATCTGACGTCGGAGTTACGTGATAAAACGATTCGGGGCGACTGGAGCGGGGTCAACGCCTGTTGTCAAAAACTGCTGGAAATCGCCCCCAAGTATCAGGTTGCATTGGATGCCCAGAAACACTGCCTCTGCCAAATGCGGCGGAAAACGTTTACCGGGATGCGGGCCACGCACATTCCCACCAAACCCGATTCGTTTTTCCAGATCCTGGAAAGTGATTCGGATGCCGCCATTCAGTTTCTCGACGATCCGTCCAGTGACGATTCCACCGAAAACACCTTTCTGCTCTGGGTCGACGGCGTGGGTGGCTACCTGGTTTGTGCCGCCCCACGAAACGTGATCGGCCAAGCCCTGCCGAATTCTTCCATTTCGATTCCGGTCCAGGGAGATCTGCGTCAGCGACACGCGCGGCTCGAAACTGTCGAGGACCGACATTTATTGCAGTTCCTCGGTGCTTCGCAAACAGCTGGGTATGCGATCGACCAACCGCTGGCCTTGCGGAATGGACAGACCATCGATTTGGCTGGCGGCGTTCGACTCAAATACACTCAAGCCCATCCGCTCAGTTCAACGGCCCGACTTGATTTTGTCTCGCGTCATCGAACACAGCCCTGGTCGGATGCCATCCTGCTGGCTGGCCAGACCATCGTCCTCGGGCCCAATCCCAACAACCATGTTTACTGCCCGACCTGGGAACACGACTTGATCCTGTTTCGCCGTCCCGACGACCACCCATCGATCGAGCGCTGGTACGGTCGTTATCCGGGCAAGCTGGAAATTGACGGGCGGGAATACGACCGTGAAGGCCCGATCGGTTTTAATTCAAGGATCACCACCGACGATTTTTCACTCTCCCTTGAACCGGCTTTTGCACCGCGGCGTGAAGAATCAAAACCAGGTTAGCGAAACGGACCGATTACGAAGACGTTTGGAACTGGCCGAACCAGCTAAATGAAGAGTTCCTAATTTTGCCCGGATCAAACCTGAAAGCTAGACAAATGCACGACAAAGCGGCTACGCTAGATTCAGACGGAAAGAAAACCCAGGCGTTCAATGAAGACAGACAACCTGCAGGGCAGATCATCGACAACGGGCAGCCAGTCATCGCGACTGGGAGGCGGGCCATGAAGTTTTCCTATCCCAGCGGATCCAAACCACTGGAGGGTTACACGATCAAACGCGGTATCGGCATTGGCGGTTTTGGCGAAGTCTATTTTGCCCTATCCGAAGCCGGCAAAGAAGTCGCACTGAAAAAAATCCAGCGCAACCTCGATGTCGAACTGCGCGGCGTGCGGCAGTGCCTGAATCTCAAACACGTCAACCTGATCTCGTTGTGGGACATTCGCACCAACGAACATGGGGAAAGCTGGGTGGTGATGGAATATGTCGCCGGACCCAGCCTCCGCGATGTCGTCGAGCAGCATCCAGCAGGGATGCCGGAAGAAGAACTGAAAAACTGGTTCGTTTCGACGGCATCGGGGGTGGCTTACCTGCACGAACATGGAATCGTGCACCGCGATCTGAAACCGGGAAATATTTTTCTCGATGCCGATTCCAAGGTCATCAAAATCGGTGATTACGGGCTTTCCAAATTCATCTCCTGCAGCCGACGAAGTGGTCAAACCGAGAGTGTCGGCACCTTTCATTACATGGCTCCGGAAATTGGCAAAGGTGTCTACGGCAAAGAGATTGACATCTACGCCATGGGCATCATTCTGTTCGAGATGCTGACCGGCGACGTGCCGTTCGAGGGCGAGAGCACCCAGGAAATCATCATGAAACACCTGACGGCCGATCCCAACGTCGACCGGGTGCCTGTTGCCTTTCGACCGGTAATTCAAAAATCACTCCGCAAGGATCCCGAACTGCGTTACAACAGCGTCCCTGAAATGCTGGCCGATCTGCCTTGGCCGGAAGTCGCTGCCAATAGCCAAAACATCATCTCGCAGCATTCCGTTGGCCCACTGGTCTCTGGCACGGCCGCCAAACCGACCAATCCGCATCCCCACCAAAGCCAATCCCTTCCGGAAGCCAAAATTCTTGCCAGTGGATCGGTGCTGCCGCCGGTCTTGATCGACAGCAGCGACATTGAAATCGTGAAGCCGGACATCGTGTTCGGTCCCCTCAAAGACACCAGTCAAGCGGGAACCAGAAACGGTAGCCACGCAAACTCCGGCCTTGCCCATTCGAGATCGACGGACGACCCAATTCGAGTGATTGGCCAACCTGCGTCCTCCCGGGCGTTGACGGTTCCCGAATTGCCCGCGCCTGAGAAATCGCCGTTGGCGTCCGCCACGGCCCAGGAACCGATCGCCCGCGCCCTTTCGTCCGGGTTCGCTGGCCTGGGACAATGGTGGAACCAGACCACCGTCTCAACACCGCTCAAGGTCGTAATGGTCGCAGTGGCCAGCGTCGTGATCATCATCAACTCGCAATGGCTCCTCCCACTGGCACTGGGACTGGGACTGGTTTACCTGATTTATTATGCGGCCAGGACCTGGCTGCAAACCCGCCAGTCGATTTCGGCGGAATCAAGTCCTCGACCCAGCAAGCGTGAATTAAGACTTCAACAATCGCAACAGATCCGCGAATGGATCTATCGCCGTCCGGCAATGGATCGCGCGACCGAATTGTTGGGCTCCCTGCTGGTCGGTGCTTTCGCTTGCCTGGTCCTGAATTTGCTCGGCTTGGCGATCGGCGAGTCCCTGTTCAATACCACGATCGAATCATGGGCAGTTTACGCCTGGCTGACCACGACCAGTGTCTTTGGTTGCTGGGCGGTGCTGTTGATCAGCAAAATCTGGGAACCGCGCAAACATCGCGGCCTGTTTTCGAGCGAGAATATTTTTCGACGACTGGCAATGGTGTTGGTCGGACTGTCGGTCGGCGCGGTCACGTTTTTTTCCGCCGGAGTCTTCAGTATTGACTTGGCCAACACCGGTTTTTGCGCTCGAGGCAACCACCGAATCTCCGCTGGTTTTGACTGGCTTGCCGATTTTGCCGGCTTATCTGATTTTCTTTGGCGGATTATTTGGGATCATTCGGTGGTGGTTACAGGCGGATCCAACGCGGGTCACCCGTCTGAGCGTCGTGAGTGTCACGCTATGTTTGATCTGGGCGACCGTCTTCAGTCATGTGTTGGCAGTTCCCACGCTTCCCAATTGCATCCTCGCGTTGGCAATTTCGGTCTCGGTGCAACTGGCCGCCCCCTGGATCAATCCACAGCAACGGGCCGCAATTTGTGATCTGCCTTCCGGTCAACCGATCCGTTAGTTGCTATGATACGAACCGGTGGTTCATCGGCCCCACAGGAATCGTATCGAGAGGAATTTACGTTGGATGACCTGGCGATCCAGAGCTTACTGAAACAATGGACGCGATCGCTTGCGTTGTTAATAGTGTTATTGGCGCAAATCTCGTTCTCCTCGCCGATCGTGGCCGGATGCTGGCAAGTCGACGAACAGCCGTCAGCCCCTGCGAGCAGTCCGGATTGCCTGCCTGGGTGCTCAAAGGCTCCTATCATGAATCCGGGATCGGGGATTACGTCGTCGTGGCGACCGAAGAGCCGGCCATGACCCCCACCGAGGCCGACAAACTGGTTGAGCCGATGGTTCGCCAGGCAATTCAGTTTGAATTAGTCAAAAGATTCCCGAATTTGACCCCCGCTTGATCAGCAAGCTGAAGCTGACCGATGAGCAAGTTCGATCAAAAATTGTCGAGGGTTGTCGGATCGTCCGCAAACTCAAGGATGCCGAATCAAGAGCGCTCGCGACGCGGCTGGGTGAGCCCGACAGCGTATCTACCGGGCCTACGCCCTGGTGGTGATCAGCAATGCGTTCCTCGCTGAAACCGAAGCGAAACTTGGAAAGCTGCGAACCAGGAAACGGCTGCTCGCGGCTGGAATCGGCGCGGCAGGCGTTTTGGGATTGATTGGAATCCTGTTTTGCTACCTCCGGATCGACCACGCGACCCGAGGTGTGTTTACGCGACGCTTACAAACATTTGCCGTGTTGTTGACACTGCTGTTTCTTACCGCACTCTACGTCGCATTCGTCCGGTCAGTATAGAATCCGCCCCATGCTGGAATTGATTGCCCAAGGCACCGAACCTGATTTTCGTTGGCGCAGACCCATCCCGTTGCAGGAGCCGTTTCTACTGGGAAGGTCGACCGATTCGTTTCGTGTTCCCTGGGACAATCGGATTTCGCGTTCGCATGCCCGGCTGAATTTCGTCGACGGCAAATTGCTGGTCCAAAAACTCGATGACGCGGCCAATCCGATCTTCTTCAACGGCTGCGAGAGACCTCGTTCGCCCTCCACCCGGGAGAACACTTCGTCATCGGCAACACCTCGTTTACGCTGGCCAAAGACCAGGCCTTCGTGACGCAGAATGTCCCCAATCCAGTCAGCCAGAAACATTTTCGCAGCAGTTACTCAAGCAGATTCACTACCGCGACGCCGACCAAAGGATCGATGTCCTCAGTCGTCTGCCGGAGATCATTTCGAGTGCGTCCAACCAGGCAGAACTGATGGACCAACTGGTCAACACGCTGCTGGCCGGCATCCCAACGGCGACTTCCGTCGGAATCGTCAAACGCCGCCATTCAGAGCCGGCGCAGCCCGACATCGAAATCATCCATTGGGACTGCCGGGGCACAGAATTGGGTGATTTCCAGCCAAGTGAAAAATTGATTTATCAGGCGATTGAATCTTCGGAGTCCGTCCTGCATGTATGGCACCAATCCGGGTCCGGGCCATTCCGATTTTATGTTCGATGATGAAAATGATGGGCTTTTGTTTGTCCGATGGACAGCCCTGCGACCTCTGGAATGGGGAATCTACGTGACCGGTTCAGCCCGGCGCAAAGTCGATTCCGAAAACGGATTGGGGGTTGAGGACCTGCAAGGCGATGTCAAGTTTTGTGAACTGGTTGGGTCGACGCTGAAAAACCTGTTGTTGGTCAACCAGCTGGAGCGACGCCAGGCCAGTTTGCGAAGCTTCTTCTCGCCCGTCGTCTTGAACGCGTTGGCCGAACACGATCCCGATGCGGTGTTTGCGCGCAACGGAATGCAAAGTCTCGGTCTTATTCTGCGATTTACGCGGGTTTGCCAAACTTCCGAGTTGATGGCGGACGAAATTTTTCGATTGTTGGACCGTGTCAGCCAATCCCTGGACATCATGACCGGAAAAATCCTCGAGCACAGCGGAGTGATCGGTGACTTCCAGGGTGATTCCGCGATGGGTTTTGGGGCTGGCCGCTCCTGAGCGAGACACGGCGTTGCGGGGGCGATCATGGCTTTGGCGATCGAATCGGAATTCAATTCTCAGCACTCGGAATTCCAAATCGGGATTGGAATCGCAAGAGGACGGCCGTCGCCGGGAAAATTGGAACTCGCGACCAGGTCAAAGTGACGGTGTTTGGTCCAGTGGTCAATCTGGCTTCCCGGCTGGAAGGCATGACCAAGCTCCTGGGGGTACTTCCGTTTTGATGGACCAGGCAACCTATGACGAGTTGAACAGCGAACAAAAATCAGGCCTGACATCACGCAACTGGGGCAAGTTTAAACCGTTCGGTATGACTTCCCAGACGGAGATCGTCGAATTGGTCACCGACCCGTCTCAACTCGATCCCACCTCCATCGCCGCGTTCGAAACTGCTGTCAAGCAATTTCAGGATGGTGACTGGCAGCTGGCTGCGATAACACTACAACCGCTTCCCGATCGCGACTCGGGGAAACGGTTTTTACTGGATTTTATGTCACGAAACCAATTCACCTCGCCGAGGCCGACTGGCAAGGCGTCGTCGAGATGCAGTCAAAATAACGGCGGCAACCAGAAACTGGCGGCGACGCCCCCATTGGGGGAAAACCATTGGGCAAAACCATTGGGCAAAACCGTTCGGCGAAACAGACTGGGCGGGCAGATTTGTCCAACGGAGCAAAGCTTTCCGACCAGACGTTTTTATCGGTCATGTGCATTTCTTGATCGCATCATGTTTCATTACAATGCGGGTGCGGATACGTTTGCGCGACCTGGCAGATGATTCGTTAGTTTTTCTCAAAGTCGAGCATCCATGCCCCAAGTTAAGCAAACCCTGCAAGCACCGGGAACCACTTGCCTGATATCAAAAGGCCAGTCAGTTCAGTTTTAGAATCCAAATTGACCGGACCGATCAGCGATCTGAGTTTTCTGCAGCGTTCCCTGTTGTTCGCGGAAACTTCGATGATTTCCTACCTATCGCTCGAGGAGTGCAACATTGCCGCGGGCAAACTCGGTTTTGTGGACGGGAAATTTTTCAACAGCACTGGGACCCAGGCTTATTGGTATGAAACGAAACATGACAGCGTCGTTGTTTGTCGCGGCACGGAAGTCGACGACTGGAACGATTTGAGGCCGATGCCAATGCGATCGCCGCGGTTGCCGAAACGGTTGGGAGGTTGACCGCGGGTTCAAAAGAAGAGGCCGATGAAATCTGGCCCCACATCGAGAAAGAGCTGGAAAGCAATACCAAGCCGCTTTGGTTTTGTGGCCATTCGCTCGGCGGTGCGATGGCCACGATTTTGTGCTGGCCGCTGCATGCTCTCCTATATTCGCAGTGAGCCCGAACAACTGTTCACGTTTGGCAGCCCACGCGTCGGTTGTAAACGCTATGTGAACCATGTGACGCTGGAGCACTTTCGCTGGGTCAACAACAACGACATTGTCACTCGGGTCCCCCCCACCTGGCTTGGTTATCGACACAGCGGAACCGAAGTCTACATCGATCGCTCAGGACAAATCCAGGATATCTACGGCTGGAGAAGGGTCAGCGATCGACTGCAAGGATTCCTGGGCGGCCTGTTGAAATTTAGAATCGACCAATTGTCAGACCATTCGGTCATCAGTTACATCGATCGTATTTTCAATTTAGCCCGAAACGAAAAAAACAATCCCGCCAATGCTTCGGTCTCGAAATCTGCGAACAAAATCGAGGCGGACTGCGCAGTCGAATCCACCTGCAAAAGCCTCGGCCTAGCGGAGTCGCAAACGCGATCGAACGGTTCGGAGCACGGGCGATCACCGAAAACGCGCACGACGCCACTGAGTTTCCGCGCATCGCGGCTGCGGATCGACTAAACTGAAATTCGCCGATTCAGGATCTGCGTCCCTGCCATTTGACCCGACAATCCCCATGCCGCTGCACGTACTTTGCCCAAACGGCTGCCAACTGACGATGCCAACCGCTCGCGCAGGCAAGATCACGCGTTGCCCAGTATGCAAAGCGACGATTTCACTCAGACCGCTGGCTGCCGCGGACCGAAACAGCGGGCAACGAATTTCAATTCAAGCCGAATTGGTCGAATCGGAACCGCCGTTGCCGAGCATCGATCCCCCCAGCCCCACCCGGAGGACGTCACCCAATTCATCGACCGAACCAACGGTTGAGTCGCCCAACAAACAGCCTCGGCTGGATCTACCGACGGACCTGTCACCACTGGCAATCAAAAAAAACCAACAGCAGCACAAAGCCCGGTTGAAAGAGATTCTGGCAACACCGGAACCAGTTGCCGAGTTCAAACGCATCGCCATTACGCCAACGACGAAAAAACGCCGCAAACGCAAACGAAAATACCGCCGTGTTTCACCGCCAGCGGTCGGGGATTTCGTCGAACAGCACGAACTGTCGGAACTGGTGGATGAACGGCCTCAGTGGGCGGAGCGCGTGCGCGACTCGAGTGCCGACCGGGTTGTCCTGGCGCGTTTTTTTGCCCTCAGCCTGTGTGCCGTCGCTTTGATCAACCTGTTTCCAGCGTTTTATTTCTGGTACGACTGGTACCAAGCTGTGATGGCGAGTCCGTTGCCCCGCTGGATCTATCTGCAGGTGTTTGTCGCAGCGGTTCATGTCGTGTACGCGGTGTTTCTGTTCCAGATTCCCGATTGGTCGGCCATGCGCACGGTCTCGTTGGCGATGCTGGCAATCGCTTTTGTGTTTGGATTGGTTTCGGCAGGCCTGCTGCTGGGCGGCGGGCAGGGCGAAATTGCTGCCTTTTGGGACTTTCCTACGTGATGGTCCAGCGCGGCGATTTGGTGCGTCGCAATGCTCTGCCTGGCAACCCTAATGTGTTATCTTGGCGGACGGGAAGCGTCCAACTGGCAACGCGCCGAACAGTTGCTGGAAGAAATTCTCACAGGCCATCGACTGGATCCCGCGAACACTTGAACCCGCAACAACCTGAATTCAGAACGGTGATCCGGGTTGGTGCAATGGACCATCACAAGCAGTCGACGGCAGTCACCGGCTGTCCGCCCGCGGCAATGGCCAACTGGCGATCATGACACGCGTCCATAAAATGACCAGGGGATCCAATTGTCTCGTCAAATTAACAACCCGGCCGACGCCAACCCGGCATGGCTGATGTTGGTTCCAACCCAAATGGAACTCGACCTGTTACGCCAGTGCTGGCGATCCGAGTTCCCGTGTCGCGTCGAAGTCTGCGGTTTTGGCCCGATCGCCTCGGCAGCGAACACAGCCCGGATGATCGCTCGCCACCATCCGCGCCGGATTATGCTGCTGGGAATTGCAGGAGTCTATCGAGACGAGATCGGGATTGGTGAAGCGGCCGCGTTTGATGAAGTGGGGTGTTACGGCATCGGGGTTGGCGAAGGCGATCGCTTTCGTTCGGCCCAGTCTTTCGGCTGGCAACACTGGGACGGCAGCGATGACTCTCCCGCGATCGGTGACCGGATCGAACTGGCGAAATCAACCGCTTTGGACGGACTTCCGGAAACCCCACGCTTGCTGTTGACCGTTACCTCGGTCTCAGAACGTTCGGTTGATGTCACACACCGGCTGAAGCACTTTCCCACCGCGGTGGCCGAGGACATGGAAGGCTTCGGGGTAGCGGTGGCTTGTCAGCTGGCAAACCTCCCGCTCCGAATTGTCCGTGGAATCTCCAATCGCGCTGGGGATCGGAATAAATCCAATTGGCAGATCCCTGCAGCCATCCAATCCGCTGCGAAATTGGCTGAGCAAATTTTGGAAAAATAGACATGCATTCTCATCCGCTGAAACTGGCCATTTCAACCTGTCCCAACGATACGTTTGCCTTCCACGCGATCCTGAACCAGAAGATTGACCTGGGCGGATTGAATTTTGAAATTGAATTGCTGGACATCCGGCAACTCAACGAAGGCTTGATGCAAGACCGCTACGACGTGGCCAAAGCGAGTTTTCATGCGGCGGTGCATCTGGCGGATCGCACGATCGTGTTACCGTCGGGTTCGGCGTTGGGGTTTGGCGTTGGCCCTTTATTGTTGGCGGCGGCGCTGGATACGTGCCCGGACAGAGTCTCTGAAACCGGTCCGACGATCACGCTTTGCCCCGGTGAACTCACGACGGCAACCATGCTGTTCAGACTGTTCTACGCCGATGCGATTGACTCGGGATTCAACCGGATTCGGCAATGCGTGTTTTCGGAAATCATGCCGGCGCTGCAAACGGCAACCGCTCAGTTCGGCGTTTGCATCCATGAAGGTCGTTTTACGTGGGAGCAGCAGGGGCTGTTTCTGGTCGAGGATCTGGGAACCAGGTGGGAACGAGAAACGGGTTCACCGTTGCCATTAGGCGGAATCCTGGCTCGTCGTTCGTTAGCGCCATCGGTAATCGACCGGGTACAAGCGGTGATCCAGCAGTCCATTTTGTACGCGCTGGACCATCGGGCGGAAACGCTGCCGACGATGCGAAAATACGCGCAGGAATTTGACGACGAGGTCCTGCTGCAGCATGTCGATCTCTACGTCAACGAATGGACGGTGGACCTCGGCGACGTTGGCAAGCAAGCGTTGCAGGTGTTGGACCAAAAATCAAAACACAGCGGCCTGGTTGACGCACGCGCGCCACGCTGGAAGTCTGGGACGGATCGGTATCGCGTTGAAAAACCAAAACCTGACAACGATTTCGTTACTTCAAATCCTTAATCGAATTTGTTTTTTGCGCATTGAGAAGCATGGCAAAAACATAACGGCTGAAGCTACCGAACCAACCCGGGATCTGCCGGTAGAAAACCGCGATCAACAGCCCCAGTAGCAGGCAAAAGACAACGATCGTAAAGGTCGATGGCATGAAGTAGCCGATCACAATAATGGTCATCAGGACTGCCTGGACGAGCGCCACCCCAATCAGAATGTTCAATTTCCATTCGAGTTTTTTCAAACGGATCTGGACAGGTTCTTTTTCCATGGGTCAACGAAAGTGTGGTAGGGGGTGAGCCAAGTGGACGCTTTATTTCCTTGTATCGGATATTCGTCCCGTTTGCATCTTCCTTTGCTAATTTTTTTGCCCGCATTTCCGGGTTTCGGCTTAGACGCTGCCCCGCAGCAACGTGTCGGCGCGGAATTTCTGAATCGCTTCCATCATATCCTGCATACTCTGATACCGGTCCTCAGGTTTTTTTCGGATCGCCTTGAGACAGATCGTCTCCAGCGCCTGCGGCACAAACCGGTGTGGAGCAACTTCATGCGGCGGCTGAGGTTCCGAATTGACAATATTGTCGAAGGTCTCCTGGATGTTTCGACCGCGGAAGGGTTCGCGTTGGGCAAGCATTTCGTACATCACGACCCCCAAGCTGAAAATATCCGTTCGCTCGTCCACCAGTCGATTGCCCAGCACCTGCTCGGGTGACATGTACAGCGGGGTGCCGCCGCGTTGCCCTTTGGTGTCTTCGTCACCTTCGTTGCCCATGCCCCAGACTTTGGCGGCTCCCCAATCGATCAACGTCACCTCACCAAACATCCCGACAATGATGTTTTCCGGTTTGACATCGCGATGAATCACACCACGAACGTGCGCGTAGGCCAGCGCATCGCCGACTTGGGTCAGAATCCCCAGCAAGCGGTTGAGGTCGAAATTATGCTCAAATTCGGGTTCCCGTCGGGAGAGCCCGACAATGATATCGAACAGGGTATTGCCGTCGATATTTTTCATGGCGAAAAACCACTCGCCTTCATCGGTTTGCCCCAATTCGTAGAGCGGGGCCGTGGCAGGATGTTGCAACTGGGCCGTAATCCTCGCTTCCCGGAGTAGACGTCGCAATTCGACCTGGTCCTCGGCCAATTCGGGGCGCAGCATCTTCAGCATGACTCGTCGGCCCAGGTTGGTATCTTTGCAGGAGACCAGTTTGGCTTTTCCACCGACGCTCACATTCTTGAAGTGTGTGTACTTTTTGAATGAGTTGGAGATTCGGGGCGGCGGTTCCCCCTCGACATCCGACACAAAAACCATGGACAGTTCGTCTACCACACGTGATCCTTTTCGTGGCCAGAAGCTTTAGCTGATTCTGATCCGTTTTATCCTACTGAAGCCGCATTACAAACGCGATGCTGGGAGGGAAATTTTGCGAATTTGCCGTGATCCAGGTCAGGCGTCTTCGCGGGAAATGCTGCCGGGTGCAAATCCACCCAGATCCAATTCGGGAAATTCCTCAATCATTCCGGCCGTACTTTCCAGCGGCGTAATCTCTGGCAGGATCTTCTCCACGCGTTGCCACTTTCTCCAATCCGCCCGCAACAGACGCATCCCGATATCCAGCCGCCCCTCATTTGCCCAGGAACTGAGGATTCCGAAATGAACCGGCCCATATTCCTTGCGATCGGATGTCCGGACAACCCAGGTATCGTAAGGGGGGGCGGACTCCCATTTTCGAATGGTGTGATCGGTCAAAGCGACTCCGTTGCGAATCACCGGTGGTCGGGTCGGCCGCTTGAAAGTCTCCGGGCCATCGAGAAAACGGGGGCGCGGCTGACTGCGATCGGACAGCCACTTCAGGCCCTCCCGGAAATGAGTATTCCGACTGTCGGCCTTGACCAGTTTTCGAAAATCGCGTTCGGCGTCTTCAAATTGTTCGTTTTGGATCTCGGCAATCGCCCGGGCGTAGCGGGCAGCGGCGACCGTTCGCTTGTCGCCCCTCATCAATTCGATCACGGACGAAAAATCGACAATGGCTGGCACCGTTCGGCCCATCTGATAAAAGACCTTGCCCCGCGAGAAAATAATTTCCGAGAGCTCACGGGGATCCTCAAAACGGTGAATGGCCTTGGTCAACCAGATCAGCGTGTATTCATGTCTGCCTTGGGTCACCAGCGCAGTCGCCCGCCCCGAGTAGGCTTTCGCCAGCCGATCGTTATGCGTGAGCGCCACCTCGAAATCTTCAATGGCCATGATCGGCTGACCTGACTTGAGGTAGGCCTGCCCGCGTGAAACCAGCACGTCCATCTGCGCGGGGTACAATTCCAGCGAATGGGTAAAATCGCTGATCGCCTGCAAGCATCTTCCGGCCGCTAAATGAGCGGCGCCGCGACGACGATAGGTTGCCGGGTTGGTGGGATCCTGGATGATGGCACGGTCAAACGCGGCAATCACGCCATCGAGATCTCCCATTTTCTGGGCCAGTTCGCCAAGCAGAATGTGATAGCGAGGATGATTCGGGGCGGCCTTGATTGCTTTCAGGAGGTCGGTTCTGGCCTCTTCGTATTTTCCTTCGGCCAATCGAGCGATCGCCCGGCAGTAACGCGCGCGGTGGTTTGTCTTGTCCTGCTTGATGACGTTTGAGAAATCATCAATGGCCGCATCGTAGTCTCCCGCACGCGTCAACACCTGTCCACGTCGAATCAACGTATCCACATCATCCTGCTGACGGTTGAGGGCACTGGTGTAATCCAGAATGGCTTCCTGATCGCGTCCGAGAAACTGAAAGGCCAATCCTCGATTGTGAAACAGTTCCGCGGATTCGTGTCCGCGTTGCATCTGACGATTGAAAAACTCGATCGCTTTTTCCGCCACCGGCGTACCCAATTTCTGATACTCCTGGGATGCCGAGGGGCGTACCAGAATCGCCTGTTGCAGCCCCAGGATGGCGGCCGACCATTCTTCCAGTCGGGCGCAACAGGCGGCTTTCCAGATCCAGCTGCCGGCGTGATTGGGCCGCAGTCGACAGGACTTCTTGAAGTCCTTCAGTGCTTTATCAAAATCACCCAGTTCGTAGTAGGAAATACCACGACAGTAGAGGTTCTGGGCCTTGTCATCGTGGCTTTCCGCGATTTCATAGGCGCGGCTGTATTCTTCGATGGCACTGCCGTAATCACAAAGTCGATTGTAGATTGCGGCCAGAACCGAAAACGCTTCTGCGTGATTGTTGTCCAGCCGAACGGCCGTGCGGCATTCGCTCAACGCATCGTCGAGCTTTCCCTCGTCCAAATAGACTTTGCTGCGAACCAGGTAGGCTTCAAACTCGGTATCGTCAATCTGCAGCACCCGATCGAGATCGGCATGCGCGGATTCCCATCGTTTGGCAGCTTGGAATGCCGTCGCTCGACAAATCAGCGCCTGGATATCGTCGGGATAGTGTCGCAGAAAAGCCGAATAGTCGTTGATCGCAAACGGATAATTTCGAATGTCCCGATAACAGTCTCCTCGGACCAGGATGGCAATGTGATAATCCGGGGATGTCTTGAGGACTTCCGTCAGCTCGTCAATTGCCGTGACATTATCACCCAATTGATTCCTCAGCCTGCAGCATTCGACAATTTCACGAGGACAATCGCCTGCCAGCTCCGCCAATTGGTCGAGGTCCCGTTTTGCCCCTGCCGCGTTGCCTTGCCGTTGGTTCAACGCAGCGCGGATTCTCAAGGCGTAGCGCTGACAGTCCTCGGGACCGTGCAGGGCGGCATCACAGGCCTCTTTGACGCCGCTGGTCTGGCCCTCATGCAAGCTCAGCTCGGCCATGCCAATCGACGCCCACGGGTGTCCGGGCGACTGCTTGAGCGCGTGCTGAAAGTCCCGTTGTGCTTTCTGATATTTGCCCGATTTAAAGTAGATCCAACCACGCTCAAAAAACATGTCGGGAGAATCTTTCCCCGCTTTGATCAATTCACGAAAAAAATCGCTGGCCGTTTTGGAATACGATTCCATCAGCCGCAAATACCGATCTTGATGGGGGCCCGCCAATTCGCATGCTCGATCGAGGTCGTCAAATGCCAGCCTCCAGCGGTTCTGTTCGCCGCGCGCGGCCGCCCGCCAGGCATAGGTCTGGGCTTCATCCCAATCGTGACTGATCGCTTCGGTACAATCCGCTTCGGCGCGATCAAACTCCAGATTCTTCAAGTGCACGTATCCCCGCAGCGAAAAACACTCGGCCAATTTTTCGGGGGGCGCATCGATGATGGCGCGATTCAAATGCGACAACGCGGTCTTGAATCGCTCTTGCTCGATCAGGTTCATTACCAGCTGAATTCGGTCGTCAATCCCCAGCTCAGGCAGCTCGAGCGCGCTCGGCGAAAGGTCAGATTCGGTTGCCTCGGTGATCGGTTCCTTCCCCGGCGTGCCCGTCACTCTCTCGACCATCCCCTCGACTTCCGCGTTGACGACCACGGCGGCAATCGAGCCTGGATCTTCCACGTGATCGGGCACCTCTGCGGCTGCCGGCGCACTCGACGGGTCATTTGACTGGGCCGTCGGCTGGGTATTTTTAATGATGCTCCATCCACATTTTTCGCATTCGACTGCGAAATCCTGGAGACGATGCTGGCACTCGGGACATTGGCGGATCATGATCTGCGCCGTGGTTACAATTTCGGGAATCGATTTGGCCGGAAGCAGGACAAATCAAAATAAACCGGCAAATTCCGGACCATTTTCGCGACGAGTCGGGAGTCTATTATCGACGCGGCCGATTGCGCAGTCAACTTTTGGAGCGTCTTAGACACGTAAAAAACCGAGGAAACGGAATAGACAGGGCTGAATCAGCTACCTGAACCCCCTGATTGGTAAATTTTAAAACCCAAATTTGTAGGAAGTTTGCTCTACAATGGAACGATCGCAAAACCTTTTCTCGGAACCCGGGTTTTAAATCATTAGGAACTGCCGTTTTTTTAGCGGTTTCCAGCGTACAGGGAGTGAAAATTCCTGATCGCGGATTGATTTCCGGAGCAGTCAGCAAAAATTGTTGATCTTGCTGCGATGTAAGTCCTCGAACTGAAATATCCCAAACCGACCATTTTCAGGATCTATTCAATGATTAGTTCATTTCAGCGTACCGTGATCGGCTTATTGACCGTTGCTGTCTCGGCCATGCTGCTGCCTTCAGCGGCCCAAGCGCAGGAAGAACGGCAGAGATTTGACTTTTCTTCCTACCTGACCCGACTGGACACCAACAAAAATGGACAGTTGGACCCTAGCGAAATTTCCGGGAGGACCGAGAGCTGGCTGAAACGCGAAGGCTACGATGTCAGCAAGCCAATCTCGGTAAAGAAAATCGTCGAGAAAGCGACCGAGGATCGAGAGCGTCGGGATTCCGGTCGAGATCGAGATCGCCGATCGGAAAGCAGCAAGGTCACCTTGAAAGTTCCCGCTTTTGGTGCCACCGAATCTCCCATCCCAGCGTTTGGACCATCCGATGTCGCCCCCCTGGCCGCGAGGTTCAGCGACAGCGTCAATAAGCAGGTTGATGAGACACTGGGACGTTACGATCGCAACAATAACGGCATGCTCGATCGCGACGAACTCGAACGTGCTCGCTGGGGAAGTCCACGTCCCGAAGAGAGCGACACCAACGGTGACGGTCGTCTTTCAAGAACCGAATTGGCAAACCGCTACTATGTCCGGGAACAATACAGCCGAGAATCCGAATCGAAGACTTCGTCGAGCAGCCGTGATTCGGACAGCCGATCGGACTCCCGCAGTCGATACAGCAGCAGCCGGTCCTCCGACGATCGTGGTGGCTCGACGTATTCCAGTCGCTCGCCGTCGTCGTCCAGTCGATCGGGCAGCAGCTCGTCGCGGAGCAGTTACACGCCAAGCCGCAGCTCGTCCTCATCCGCATCGCCAAGCTCCAGCAGCAGTTCTACATCGCGGGACAAATACGCCAGTTACGCCGAAAGTCTGATCAAGAATTACGATGAAGACAAAGACGGTAAATTAAGCAAGGACGAAGTTAAAAAAATGCGACGTCCTCCCGTCGGCGCCGATCAGGACAATGACGGAACGATTACCAAGGATGAGTTGATCGATAGCTTGAGTGGAGCGAACAAGGCATCCAAAGACGAAAGCGACAGCGATTCCAAATCCGATTCGTCTGCAGAAAAAAAATCCTACACCTCGTCTCGAAGCAGCTCGGGGTCGTCCCGCTCTTCCAGCAGCCGTAGTCGGAGTAGTAGCTCTTTCTCCGGATTGGACGCCAACGAGGACAACCAAGTCCAGATGCACGAATTCTCCGAAGAGTGGGACGACAAAAAAGTCGAAGAATTCTACGAGAAAGATAAAAACGGTGATGGCGTCATCACGCTTCGTGAGTGGAACGACAAGTAGTCCCGAGCGTCGCTTGCCAACTGATCAACCCGTCGATCCAGGCCTCAAACGCCTGGATCTTTTTTTTGCCTGTCCTGTTCGACCTGTCCCTGTTCGACCTGTGTCGCTTTCGGCCTGCTTTCGTCTCCTGTGGGCCTGGCTTTGGGCGAGTCTGTCCACTGAACGGGTGTCTGCGCGGAGGCTGGACAGAGCTGAATTGATACGTGCTTTCTGATATCCTATCGGTTTTGCCACCGTCTCGATTCGATCGTGCTTTTCCGATGGCGGATACTTCCGAAAACCAGACATCCCCCGCGCGTCGATTCCGTTTGATCCTCTGGCGCGACCACCAGCCATTTATCGCTGCGATCATCGTTTGCTGTTTGATCGGCATGGGATTTTATTTCTGGCATCGCTCGATCATCACCAATGGCTTGATCGATATCGATCGGGCCTCGCGAATCGAGGCCGAATTCCAGGTCGACATCAACTCGGCCGACTGGTCGGAAATCGTCATTTTGCCGGGCGTTGGAGAAAAGCTTGCCCGGGCGATCGTCGATTACCGCAGGGAATCCGGTCCGTTTGACTCGGTGGCGGAGATCAAGGAAGTTCCGGGAATCGGCGAAAAAAAACTGGAACAACTCCGGCCATTTTTATTACCGATTGGATCGCAATCCGATCCTCGATCAGGCAGGGCACCGCAACGATTGCCCTAGCTGCCTGCCGGAATCGCCATAGAATAGAGGGTTGCCCGAAAATCCCGCGTTGAACAACAAGCTTCATTCATGTTCCAACTGAACTCGCCGTTTGAACCCAGTGGCGATCAGCCCCAAGCCATTGAAACGCTGGTCAGCCAGTTAAAACAGAACCGCAAACACCAGGTGTTGATGGGGGTGACAGGCTCCGGCAAGACCTTCACGATGGCAAACGTGATTCAGCAGATGCAGAAGCCCACACTGGTCATCTCCCACAACAAAACTTTGGCGGCACAACTCTACTCTGAATTTAAAGACTTCTTTCCGCACAACGCGGTTCACTATTTCGTCAGCTATTACGACTACTACCAACCCGAAGCCTACATCCCCCAACGCGACATCTACATCGAAAAAGATGCCTCGATCAACGAAGACATCGATCGTCTCCGGCTGGCAACCACCAGCTCACTGGTCAGCCGCAGCGATGTCATTATCGTGGCCAGCGTCTCCAGCATTTATGGACTCGGATCGCCGGAAGACTACAAAACCATGATGGTCGCCCTGAAAAACGGGGATCGGATCGACCGCGACAAAATGCTGTCCAAGTTTGTCGACATCCAGTACCAACGAAATGACATCGCCTTTGAACGTTCAAAATTTCGTGTTCGTGGTGACTGCGTCGAGATCTGGCCCTCCTACGAAGAATACGCTTACCGAATCGAGTTCTGGGGTGACGACATCGAACAGATGGCAATCATCAATCCGCTGACCGGTGAGTCGATTTCACCGTCAGGACCAGATTTATCTTTATCCAGCCAAACACTTCGTCACTTCCGAAAGCCGGATTGCGGACGCCGTGAAACGGATCCGGCTGGAACTGAAGGAACGACTGGAACGTTTTCAACAGGAAGGAAAACTGCTGGAGGCCCAACGGCTCAACGCACGTACCCGGTTTGATATCGAAATGCTGGAACATGTCGGGCATTGCCCGGGAATCGAAAACTACAGTCGCCATTTGGCAGGCCGGGAAGAAGGCGAAGAACCGGAAACGCTGTACAACTTTTTTCCCAAGGATTTCCTGCTGTTCATCGACGAATCACACGTCACCGTTCCTCAAATCGGCGCGATGTATGCAGGTGATCGCAGTCGCAAAACCACGCTGGTCGAACACGGGTTTCGCCTTCCCAGCGCGTTGGACAATCGGCCGATGAAATTCGAAGAATGGGAAAACCGGATCAATCAGGTCGTCTATGTGTCAGCGACACCCAATGATTACGAACTGGAGAAAACCGAAGGCGAGGTGGTCGAACAGATCATTCGCCCGACCGGCTTGCTCGATCCCGTGGTGGAGGTCGTCCCGGCCAGTGGACAGGTCGCGCATCTGCTGGGTGAAATCCAATTGCGAATCGATGCCGACGAGCGCGTGCTGGTCACGGCCTTGACCAAGCGATTGGCGGAAGACCTGTCGGCTTACTTGAGCGAAAATGGGGTCGCGCTGCAAATGGCTGCACAGTGAACTGGACGCGTTCGAACGAGTCGACCTGCTGAATCAGTTGAGGGCCGGCCAAATCCAGACATTGGTGGGAGTCAACCTGCTCCGCGAAGGACTCGATCTCCCCGAAGTTTCACTCGTGGCGATCCTCGATGCCGACAAACAGGGCTTTCTGCGCAGCGAAACCGCGTTGATCCAGACGATCGGTCGTTCTGCCAGAAACGAGAATGCCAAAGTCATTCTGTACGGCGACAAGGTCACCGAAGCCATGAAAAACGCCATCCAGGAAACGGCTCGCCGACGCCAATTACAGGAAGCTTACAACAAAGCCAACAACATCACGCCGCGGTCGGTCAAAAAGAACATCACCGTCGGTATCGCCCAGGACCTGAAAGACCACCGGGAAGCCACCCAGGCACTCGCTGCAGGCCCAGACTCCCAACCGATCACCGAAGACTACGTCGCCGCGCTTCAAACCGAGATGTTGCAGGCCGCCGAGAACCTGGAGTTCGAAAAAGCGGGTGCGCTCCGCGACCGCATCAAACTGCTGAACGAAAACATCGGCCAGCCACTCTCCTCGATCGATGCCAAACCCAAAGGCAACAAGGGTCGTCAGGGGGGCAGACGCCGTAAAAAATCCAAAGTGCCGCGGCCCAAAAAACAACAGTAACCGGACGCAGTAAACGGACACCCTCAATCACGAAGCCATTTGCTGAACCAGGTTTAACAGCTCCAGCGAAACGGGCCGGTGTGTCTTGAAGGTTTCTGCGAAAGGCGTCAACACGCAACGATCGTCGTTGGTACCCACCATCACACCACTCTTGCCGGCGATCAGGGCGTCGACAGCGCCGCAACCCATTTGCATCGCACGACGACGATCTTCGGGCGTGGGGCAACCGCCCCGTTGCAGGTGACCCAAGACCAGCGTTCGAGTCTGGAACGGGCATTGATGAATTTTAAGCTGTTCGTTGATCGCCTCGGCGCCTCCTTTTTCGTCCCCTTCGGCAACGATCATGATGGCCATCGTTCGACCTTCCGCTTTGAGCGAATTGAGATAACTGACGATCTCCGGAAAATTGGTGTCGGTTTCGGGAATCGCCACCACGTCCGCCCCAGAAGCAAGCGCCGTGTAGAGTGCAATGTAACCGCTGTGACGCCCCATGACTTCAACCAGGAACATCCGATCGTGGCTGGAGGCCGTGTCCCGAATCTTGTCGACCGCCTCGACCGCGGTCTGAACCGCCGTTGAAAAACCGATGGTGTAATCGGTCCCCAGCAAATCGTTATCAATCGTTCCCGGACAGCCGACAATCTGCCCGTCCCACAGCTTGCCCAAGGCAACGGCGCCGTTAAAGGTCCCGTCGCCTCCGATCGGAATCAACGCATCAAACCGATGGCGTTTGAGAACCTCGACGGCCTTTTGCTGTCCCTCCAGCAGACAAAATTCAGCACTGCGACTGCTGCGCAAATGGGCTCCACCATGGGCAGCCCAGGTCGTCACCCGGTAAGGTGTCAAATGCTGCTTGCGATCGTCGGGGTCACTGAAAAACTCCTCGTTGATCAAACCGTGATAGCCTCGCATGATGCCAACGACTTCGTGTCCCCGGTTGGCAGCAGCCCGAACGACCGCCCGAACACAGGCATTCATACCGGGTGCATCGCCGCCACTGCAAAAAACTCCAATTCGCATGATCCTGGTCCGTTAATGTGAAAACATGAGATTCGACGGTTTTTCGAAAGATGAAGTATGCAAGTTAGGCCGTAGGCCAACAAGCACCACTGTCCGGCCCGTTGGGACGCAATTGCCACGGTTTTTGCCGCTGAACCAACGATTTTAAACTCGCGATTAGCCCTTGTGACGGGTTTCCGGTTGTCCTATAATCTTGCGTTTCCACGAATAAATTCACGCGCGTACAGTCCGATGACAATCGATAAAAGTTTAAAAATCAAAGCCGGTTCGGTGAAAAGCCGGAACGTCCTAACTCGCCCGGAACGCATTGCCAAATTACGTGAAGATGAACGATGGCAGGAAGGTGATCCGGTCTTCGGGATCCCCAAAGTCCGCGTCCAGAAGATCTCCTTGAAAAAGAAAAAGAAGGTCAAGAAGGAAGAGGATGAAAAGAAGAAGAAGTAATGCTTCGCTGATCAAACCGATTGGAGCCGTATCCTCAAGATACGGCTTTTTTTATTGGCCAGTCTCCATCCCCAAAAAGTGGAACGAAACGCAAACCGCCCGGTAGCTCCCAGGGCCGGTCACCGTAACTCAGCCCGGATCGCTCAGCTCTAACCTAAGCTTAAGCGGCTCTCGAACGGCCCTGTTCGTCAACCGAGACCGTCGCAATGACTTGCCCCTCCCGGACAACTTGGATTTGTGATTCAGCTAACAGCCAAGTCGCCTGAAACGCCCCCAAAACGAAGCGGATTCCACAAAATCGGTCGTTCCGGAACAGGTAAACTTCCTGCAGTTTCCCAGCATCGAGTTGCGAAAATCGACAAAGACTGGCTGTCGCCGTTTTCTTGATACGGCAAATTTCGGCATGGTCCGGGCTGTCAACGGTCTGTTTCAACAAATTGCCGGTGGTTGAGTCAAGGAACGCAGCGAACTGCTTTTTCATCGACCAACCGACCAAGTTTGGATCGCGACCGAGCAAATAACCGTTACAGCCTACCTATTCCCTGATCGCAATTCCAAAATCGGCCACCTTACGGCCCAATTGTCCCAGCCACGAAAAATAGACAGGCAGCCCACCAAATTCCGCTTATTCGGGAAAAAAGGTGCTTTTTCAGGCAAAAATGGGGCGCACTCAGGCCGGAAATGCTGTGATTCGTCAAAAACGAATTGATTTACGCATCGGGAACAGTGAAAATGACGGGCGTTGAATCTCCACAGGGTTCGGCAGGCACTCAACCGCCCTACAAACCGCCGAACCTGCGCAGTTTATCCGAACTTGCATATTTCGAATCCATTATCTGTCGACATTCGGTCCTGGGTGGTTAATCCACCAACCTCCATCACTTCCCAACAACAGGTCCGTTAATCCTTATTCCGAATGTATTGATTAAGGAAGACACGCAAGACTTAATTCAAATCGTGAAAGATTACGTCGAAAAAGGATAGTGAAGTACTGCCACGTCTCACAATCTCAATCAACCATGCATCGCCTCCCACAACAACCGCTCGCCAGATTCAGGTTCGTCCCTGCGCGCGGCGGATTGACTCGAGTCCGCGTTGCCCGATTAGCGATCACCAACGGGTCAACGACCGGATTCCTCGAGCAGGGCTTTCGTTGCTGGAGCTGCTGGTTGTGCTGACGATCCTGATCGCTTTGGGCGGCATTGTCGTTTCGACCTTGCCTGGCATGTTACGGCGGACACAAGTTGCGACGGCAGCCGCGAATATTCCTGAAATCGACGCAACGATTCGGCGCACCTCGATGTTGTCCAACGGCCAAATTGGCAATCGTTTCGATTCCCTGGTCACCGGCACCAATGGACTTGATGGTTCGATTCCGGAATACATTGGCGGCGGCGAGAATTTCGAAACGCTATCCCTATCGGCATCCCAAATCGCCGCACTCGCGGAGATTGGCATCTCCGAGTTGATTCCGGCGGTGGAGCAAACAGACAACGCGACGTTTACGTCACATGATCAGCGGCCCGTGCTTTTGTCCAACGACTCAAGAGTCTGTCGACTGCGGAATGAATTTGCCGGCATCCGGCTGATGGAAGACTGGAATTTGCAACCGGTCGACGGCGCGTCCTACATCGTTCTCGGTTTAGGCGAACAGTGTTCACTGGTCGGCGCGGGCACGCAAGCTGCATTTTCAGAAACACCGGTACACTTTTCAGACAACCGGCTTCAAAGTCCCGAAAATATGTACTCCCGATATTTATTGATTGTCGAAGTTCGACCTATAGGTAGTTCGTCGGCGATCGCACGTTATGTTGGTACCGCGATACCGGGTAGAAACGGTATTCATAGCGTCTCCAAGGAACTGGAAGAGTATTACACGTCGAACTAAGTCCCATTATTCCATCCTCAAAGCACTGACTAGCTGATCAAGCTTGTTGACCATTCACTTCCATGATCAACGTAAGACAATCAATTAGAAAGTCGCCCAACCATTGGGCTTTCATCGTCCCTCGGCGATCCGCGCCGCGACGTGCGCTGACGCTACTTGAATTGCTTGTTGCAATGACCATCCTGGTCGCCGTTTCCCTGATTGTGATTCCGGTTTTTAGCAACATCCATGTGGCATCACCTTCGGGAAAAACCGAAACGCCAGTCGAAATTGCTACTAAGGCAACCCTTACCACGGTTCGCGATGCGTTGGTCGGCAAGGACGGAGTGCTGGAATCGCTGTCCCACAAATCAAACGCTTTGCCTAGAAAAATCAATGATCTTGTGCAGGAGTCGCCCCCCGAGCACATCGAACGAGCGGCTCCGGAGCTCAGACAATACGACCCGGTTAACCGAATTGGTTGGCGCGGTCCCTACCTTTTCCCGACCGGAAAAAATGTGTTTGGCGAACCAACGGTCGTCGATGGCTGGGGCAATGAACTTCAGCTGCAGGTCGATTTTAACGAGAACGGCGAAGTCGATCCGACAGAGTCAAAATACATTCGAGTCGTTTCAGCAGGTCCCAACGGTCAAATCGAAACGCCTGCCGATTCTGGCAACATGAAACCGGGAAAAGACGAATCGCGAGAGCTGACAATCGACGAATGCGGCGATGACTTGGTGATGTTTATTCAAATTCCGGACAGTCGTTAACCCGCGAGGCAAACTGCCAGACATCGACGCGAAAGCCCCAGGCACGAGATCGCAAGTCCCAAAGTTGCGTGCCGCCGGAATTCATGCCTAGTGCAATGAGGAATCCATGCGTCCCGGTTTAACACTTTTAGAGCTGATGATGGTGTTGGTCATTCTGGCCATCGTCTCGACGGTCGCGATCCAGTCCCTACAGCCTCAAGTTGAGAATCAACGATTCCAAACAGCCACTCGCCTGCTGAAGGAAATCGAATCAGCGACCGTGGGCCCCCGGCAAAAATATCAAATCGATGGCACGCCATTGATTTCGGGGTTTGTGGCTGACGTTGGTCGACTGCCTAAACTGACCAACGCAATGCTCGATCCAGCACTCCTGGCAGATGAGCAAAAACCTGGAATGGCGGAACTTTGGGATATTGATTCTCAATTGGCCATCAATTATCCGTTTCGTTTTCGTAATGGCCCCAAGCAACCTGCGGATTACTCGGAGATTCGACTGGCCTGTGGCTGGCGTGGACCCTACCTACACCTCGCCGTCGGCATGGGAGCGTTGCGAGATCCTTGGGGCCAATTGCCGTCATGCACTCTCAACGAATCGGGCGAAGCGACGGCGGTTCAAATCAACGTTCCGCCCAAGGAGGAACAGCCACCGCAAGTGCTAAATGCAAATCTCGCAACCGGCAAAGTTCAGTTGACTGGCAAAGTCGTTGTTTCCGACCCTCAGAATACAACCATCGAAGTCGTCGCTCTCGTTCCCGACCCCGATTCGTCCTTGACCTCGCTGGTTGTGCTAGACGATGAAGATCCTCAGGTCGATACGTTTTCGTTCAGCGATGTACCGATTGGCGTTCGCGCGATTGTCGCGACCGTCGGGACCAAACGCCACGTCAAGTACCTGCTGGTCCCGCACGGCGGCCTGAACGTCGTCCTGGATCTTCAAAACGATACCGAGCCTGCTGCCCCAGCAAAAGAAAACTGACCGACAGAAAACAGATGATCTCATGTTCAACCACAAAGCTCACATTTCGATCATTCTTGTTACCAGTCACCAGGTAATCCGAAACGATTTCGCGCGCGACCAGCGGGAACCCCTTTATCAACTCCAGGCAGATCTTGACCCGGAATCCGGTTTGCAGCAGGCGATCGAACTGGTTGTCCATGGCCAGCGGAGACTGGCCCCCCAAGCATTGGTATTGTCGAGTGAAATTTGGTCGCAGACCATTCTGCTGCCCTCGCGGAGCGTCCAGGGAATTACTCAGGAAGAGCTGGCTGAAGCCCTGAAGTTTGAATCGGAAACGCTTTCGGGTTTTGAAATCGACAATCTCTCGCTGGCGTTCGTGCCGATGGGCGTGTCGGGGGAAAATCACGAATACTGGGTGAGTGCCATTCAAACCAGTGAACTCGATGAAGTTCACCGGTTGATTGAGCAGTCCGGCAGCCGGACGATTGCCTTCGCACATCCAGCCGGGTTAACCAACCTGTTGGACGCGGATTCGTCCAGTCGCATCGAGACCTGGTCCGGTTTGTCATTCCTGTTCAACCCGCAACAGACGACTCCGGCCAAAATCATTCAATCCGGCATTTCGCTGGAATCGGATATCGAAAAACATTGGCCCGAACTCGCGATCGACGACATCGTGGTTTTGGCCGGTCCCGGCGTCCAACCGGGGCAAGCGACGCTTCCGGCAAACACGACCAGTTTATCCAACGAAGCCGACCTGCGGATCTGGTTCGCCAGCATCGCTGAAATCAAATTGCCCAGCCTCGCGTCGCGGATCCCGACACTTTATATCGGCAAGAAGAAATCTGCCTCGGCGCCGCGGCACCTGGTTGCTGCGATGCTGGCTGTCATTGTGATCGGTGGTTGTTTCTGGCATCACCAAGAACTGAAGCAGCAACAAGCAGAGCTGGCTCATCAAATCGAACTGATTCAGGAGCCAGGTCGCTTACAGAAAGAATACGATTCCCAGTTGGTGACGATTCGCGAGACGCGAACCAAGCTCGATTCCGAAGCGGTGGCCACCAGTGACAACCTGAAACGGGTCCAGTTTTTTATCGATCAACAAAGGGATCGGTTCACCAAATTGCTGAATCTGCTCGTCGCGCTGCGAAAGGACGAATTGGTTGTCAACCGGATTGGAGGTTCGCTCGAAGGTGTTGTGATTTCCGGCATTTCTCTCAATGGAGAATCTGCCCAGGCATTCGCCAAACGACTCCGTGAAATCGCGATTGAAGTTGGCTGGGTCGTCAATCCCGCCAAACAGGAAGGCCAGCAAAAGCTAACCAGTGGAGGCCCCTGGACATTCGACATCCTGCTATCCGACGCGGGCCCGCTTGAGATCAACCGCACCGCGTCTCGCGAAAAAATCCAGAATCAAAACCAGAATTGAATCGTTATGAACAAGCCGTTCCTGAATCACACCTCACGTGAAAAAATCCTGATCACGTTGTTCCCGGCGGCAATCGTGTTGGCCGTCTACTCGGTAATTTTTGCCGTGCCAATGCAGCACAACAAAGCCGATTTGTACAAACAACTCGTTTACCAGCAAGGGATCGCGGTGCCCCCCATCGCCGCCGAAAATTCGCTGCTGCGATTGAAATCCGAAAAACAGGACCTCGAATCTCTCGAACAACAATTGACCGACGCCAAAACCCAGATTCGAGAACTAAGTCAAAGCTGGCGGGCCGGAACGTCACGGCTGGGCACACTGGAAATGGTCTCCGAGCTAATGCGGGACTTCAATCTGTCGATTGTCTCGCAAGGTGACGATGATGGCACCGTCGTCTCTCAATACGTGGAGGATCTGTTCCAGCTGATCGATCAACAGGAACCCGATGACCCAATCATTTTTTGGCAGGTGGAAATCACCGGCAGCTATTTCTCGGTGGTTGATTTCCTGACCGCCGTCGACCAACAGGTAAAACACATCGTGCCGATCGGGTTGAGCATGCAGTCTGAAAGTTCGGATAGCAGTCAGAACAGCTGGACAATCGTGTTCGCAATTTAAATCCCTAACCCGAATCGTTTTTACGCAAAGTTTTGCTGTGAGCATTGACGAACGTTTACTGCGGATCCTCGAACAAGCCCTGGAAAAACAGGTGTCCGATGTCCATCTCGCGCCGGGGCAGCCGGTGTTTTATCGAGTCCAGGGGTTGCTCTCGCCTGAATTGGGGGGGCCAATTTCGGCCACCGACTCCCACGCCATGGCCCAGTCGATCCTGACCACGCCGCAACTGGAACAGTTGCAATCACGTGGCTCCGTCGACGGCGCGATCTCGCTCGATGCCCAAACCCGGTTTCGCTACAACATCTACCGTCGAGACAACCAGACGTGTTTCGCTTTCCGGTTGTTACCCACCGAGGTCGCATCCCTGGGTGAATTGGGCCTGTCCGATCGACTGTATGATTTGAGCGAATTGAAAGACGGACTGGTGCTCGTTGCGGGGCCAACCGGATCTGGAAAAAGCACAACCATCGCGGCGCTCGTCAGCCGGATCAACCAAAGTCGTTGCTGCCATATTATCACCATTGAAGATCCCGTTGAATTCATCCATCGTTCGCGGAAGTCACTGGTCAACCAGCGACAGGTCGGCGTCGACGTTGGCACGTTCAATCAAGCCCTGCTGGATGCGGTGCGGCAGGATCCCGATGTGATCCTGGTCGGCGAGTTGAGGGATGAAGACACGATTCGCACCGCAATTACAGCGGCGGAAACCGGGCACCTGGTGTTCGCGTCGATTCATGCCGGCGATTGCAAAACCGCGATCGAACGGCTGGCCGGTGCGTATTCAGCAGGAGAACAAAATCTCGCCCAACGACTGATCGCGACGGTCGTCCGGGCGATTGTCGTGCAGCACTTGCTGCCGCGTCATCAAAACCCCAACGCGCTGCGGCGGGTGCTGAATCCGCTCAACGCGTACTCGCCAGCGAGGTGATGTTCAGCAATTCCGCCATCGCCAACCTGATCGCCAAAGCCAATTTGAACCAGCTTGGGTCGGTCATCGAAACCAGCGGCGACGAAGGCATGTGGACGCTGGACCAGAGCCTGGCAGAATTGTGGCGGAAGCGACAGATTTCCGAACACACGGCGCAATCGTTGGCACGCAATCCTGCCATGTTAACCCAACTCACCAAACGCGCGACACGGGCCTGACAGCCGTCGCCGAAACGCAGTGTATTCCAACAGACGTTCCACCCCATCAACGCTCACGCCCCGTCCTTAAAACAGTCTGCCCAACATGCCCGGACCATCCCCCAGCGTCACCGAATTCCTCGAGATGGCTCACGTCAAGATCGATCCGAAGTGGGCCCTTCGCATCCCTGCCAATCTGGCGACGCGTCGACAAGTCCTGCCATTTACGCTGGAAAACGAATCCGTGCTGGTCGCCTGCAAAGACCCTGAGGACGAACAAAGTTTGCTGGCGGTCAAACGATACATTTCGGAAGACATCATTCCTGTCGCCGCCGAACCTGAATCACTCCATCGCGTCATTCAACGCATCTTTCACGACACTGTCCGGTGGAACGGAAACCCGACCGACCCGGTGCGGATCCAACTGGCTGGCGGAACCACCGTGGCGGACCCGGAGGGTGACAACATCGTTGCTTTGGGCGATGAAATTTTCCACGCTGCGTTCATTCGCCAGGCAACCGATATCCATATCGAGCCCGGTTCCAACGACGTCCGCGTGCGGCTTCGCGTGGACGGAATCCTGGAAGAGTACCGGCGACTCCCGTCATCGGTCCACAACGCCCTGGTTTCCCGATTCAAGGTCATGTCGGGAATGGACATCGCGGAACGCCGCGCCCCTCAGGACGGACGTTTCACGCTGGAGTCGGAACACAATAACGAAATCGACATTCGTGCTGCGACACTTCCGACCAAACACGGCGAGCGCATGACGATGCGATTGCTGGCGATGCAAACCCACGACCTGACGCTGGGAAAACTCGGCATGTCCACCGAAGACCTGAAACGGTTTGAGCGCGTCGTTAATCGCCCCAACGGGCTGATTCTGTTGACCGGGCCCACCGGTTGCGGCAAGAGCACGACCATCTATGCCGCGATCCGTCATTTGATCGCACGAAAATCGCTGAATGTAATGACCATCGAAGACCCGGTGGAATACGTGATCGATGAAATATCCCAGGTGGAAGTTGACGCTTCCGACCGCGTCAGTTTCCACAAAGCGTTACGAAGCACCCTGCGCCACGATCCCGATGTGTTGATGATTGGCGAGATTCGTGACGAAGAAACGGCCGAAATTGCGATCCGGGCTGCGTTGACCGGGCACCTGGTATTCACCACGGTCCATGCCAATTCGGCCGTCGGCGCGATCACACGACTGGCCGACATGCGGATCAAACCATTCTTGATCGGCTCGGTTGCCCGCTTGTTCGCGGCGCAACGCTTGGTTCGACGGCTGTGCCAACATTGCCGCAAGCCGGGAAAACTGACGCCGTCGCAGGCCTCGAGCTTTGGGAGGGAGTCGGCATCCGGACAACAGATTTTTGTTCCCACCGGCTGTAAATATTGCGCCGGCACGGGATTCATGGGCCGGGTTGGCCTGTTTGAGTTGATCCCTTTTGACCTCGATATCGCGCGGATTGTTTCCAGCTGCTCGGACGAAACGGAACTGCAACAATTGCTGCACGATCGTAACATCAAAACGCTGGTCGATGACGGATTGGAAAAATTGTTTGCCGGCGAGACCTCGGTCGAAGAAGTCGCCGCCGTCATCAGCCCTTACTAGCGGCCCGCCTCGCAGCGCGGTTGCGGAGAAACAGGAACCGGCAAAAGCCAACCTCAAAAGATCAAAGAACCAACCACCACGTCACGGATCGTCTCGATTAAAAAACCGCGGAACAACTGGCAGCAATCCAACTCCACGAACGCATGACGGAATTTCAATACAAAGCGAGAGACGCCTCGGGAGGCGCCCGAACCGGAATCGTGCAAGCGAATTCCCGCTCGGTCGCTGCCTCCCAATTGCGCAGTCGAGGACTGATCGTGCTGGGCCTCGAAGCGATCGGTTCGGGCCGCGCGGAAGACCGCGGTCTCAACATCTGGAAATGGCTCAAGCCCCGACCGATTGATGTCGAACTGAGTTTGCAACAACTTGCGATGATGATCCGCAGCGGTACCACTTTACTGTCCGCGATCAATGCCTTGATTGAGCAGGCTCCCCGAAAATCCTTGGGCGCCATCTGGCAGGAAATATCCAGCAATATTCAGTCCGGCGACAATCTGTCCAGCTCGATGTCGAAACACAAGTGTTTCCCGGATTTCGTGATTCAGATGATCAGCGTCGGCGAACGCACGGGAGAACTGGCACCGGTCCTCGACCGTTCGATTGCGACGATGCGCAATCGTCGCAACGGCATCCAGGCAATCATCTCCGCGCTGATTTACCCGGTGCTGGTCATCCTCGTTGCGATCGGTGTCACGATCTACATGATTGTCTATTTGATTCCACGCCTGGAAGTCTACTTGCAGGCGCTCGGCAAGAACATGCCCGCCATGACCGAACGGATGGTGAATGCTTCGGTCTGGCTAAGACAATACTATGCGGCGATTGGGATCGTGCTGGTCGCCGTTTGCGTGTTTCTGTTGGCTGCCTACACCTCGCGGGAAGGCAGGATGTGGATCGACCGGTTTGCCTTGCGCATCCCGATTATCGGCCGCTTGATCCGACTGTGCGAAACCTCGACCTTTGCGCGAAGTTTGTCCATTATGCTGGGCAGCGGGATTACACTGATTGATGGATTGGGAACCGTCCAGAAACTGGTCTATAATCGACACCTCGCCCAAACCATCAGCCATGCACGTGACAAAATCATTCAGGGCAGTACTTTTGCAGACGCCATCGACGAACACGGCACGTTTTCACCGATGTTAAAAAAGATGGTTGCCGTTGGACAACAGTCCGGCGACCTGAAAGGCGTACTGCACGAAGTCGCCGATTACCAGGACGACCAATTCGCGACGTTGATGAGGCGTCTCAACGCCATCATGACCCCGGCACTGACCGTCGGCGTGGGTGGGATTGTGGGCTACGTCTACATCGCATTCTTCGTTGCCCTGTTGGCCGCTGGAAGTTAATGCCCACGACGGCTCAATCACCAGGAATTACCGATGACCATCCATCTTGAAACGAAGTTCGTTGCGATTGTGCTGTGCGTCGTCGTTTTGTCGCTGTTGCATTCCGCCGACTCCCGGGCTCAGGACAAACAAGACCCGACAGCCCAGTCCGACGTGATCAAACAGACGATCTCGAAAATCAAGGAGGTCGAAAAACTCGATACCTACATCGCCAAGAACGCAGAGCTCACGGCAATCAACAAACAGCTGCAGGCTCAAATTGCTCAGCATTAATAAACAGGTTGCGGAACTGACCAAGGAACTGGCGGATCAGCAAGCAAAATTGCGCAAGCAATTATTGCAAATGCCCAGTTTTGAGCTGAAAGCCAAAGTCATCGGCAATGGTGAAGGCATGGCGATTCTGAAGTCAAAAGAACGATATTTCCGGATTCGCACCGACACGAAAATGTCGGTGCCCGTGGCTGACGGGGTTTATGTCTTGATGCACGTCAAGAAAATCTCTAAAGAAGTGATTGAATTACATTTCCCCGAATTGGAACGCGACTTGTTCCTTTACGATTAAGCCCGTTTTGTCCGGATTGCGGGTCGATTTCAAGCGAATTGACTCGTGAGTACCAGGTATCTGATGACAAGGATGTCGGTTGATACAGGTGCCCATCAACGCTACCTCGTTGCGGCACTGCTGATATTTTCATTCTCGCCCGCGGGCGAGGAGTCCACCGCTGCGCTGCAGCAGCAACCACTGGCCCCCCTCGCGCAGGCCGGCAGCGCACCGGCGGAGAGACCCGAGACGCTACTGATCAATCCAGCGGACTTCCAATCTCTGATCGATCCGGGACAGGTGATGTCGCAGGACCCCTACCTGGCACCTTTCTCGGCCCCGAATGCATTCATCGAACTGGTCGATTTTCGTGAACAACCGCTCGGGGAAGCGATGCGGCTGTTTGCCGAACAATCGGGATTGAATATCGCGTCCTCCACTGCCGCCAACACGATGCCGATCAATTTATTTCTCCGCAATGTCCAGGCCATGGACGTGTTGGAGAACCTGACCAAAACCCACGACCTTTATTACCGGGTCGATGAAAAATCGGGTGTCATCCGGATCTACACCACCGAAGAGTACGAACAAAACCTGACCAGTTTCCGCGAAGAGCGAACCCAGGTTTTCACGTTGCTTTATCCCAACCCGGTCGATGTCGCGATGGCGATCCGCGATCTGTTTGGCGACCGGGTCGAGCTGAATTTTGGCGTGGGCGACCAGGACTCGGTGCTCGATTTGATCTACCGACTGAATCGGTTTGACTTGATTGACAGTCGAACGCTGGGGCTTGGAGCCTTTGGCGGAGACTACGAATATGGCGGACGTTCCTTCAGTCGCTTGAACGGATTAGGCGGATTTACCGGATCGGGAGCGGGCGCCGCCCTGACCAGCCAACGAGCAGGAAGAAGTGAACTCGAGCCGCTCAGTGACCTGTCAGCCGAACAGATCCAAAGCCTGATTGACGCCGTTAACGAACGAACCAGCCGAAACAACACGATCGAGCAAGATTCCGACCCGATTGTCCGCTTAATGAAAGAGCGGCAGGCCACCATTTACGTGACCGTGATTCGTCGAAACAATCAAGTCGTCGTTCGCACCGGCGACGACGAAACCATGCAACAGATTCAACAATTGATTCTCAGCCTCGACGTTCCAACGCCCCTGGTGCTGTTGGAAGTCAAAGTGATGTCGGTCCTGCTGGATGACAATTTCAGCAGCGTGTTTGACTATCAGTATGATGATGGAACCACGACCATTGGATTTACCACCGGCGACATTTTGCCTACACCCGCCTTCGGCGTCGATGGTGACGCACGACGGATGAGTTCGATGACGCCCGGAGGTTCGGTGCTCAATCAAGGTGACTTCACGTTTCAGTATGTCAACAACAACTTCCGGATGCGGATGCAGTTGCTGGAAGACGACAACCGCGTGACAGTTTTGAATACGCCGTTGATGCTGACGGCCAACAACGAAGTCAGTCGAATCTTCATCGGCGACACCATTCCCTTCACGGTCGGGTTCAACTCACCTCAAATCGTCTCCGGCGGCGGGGCAGGGAATACGACCATCGCCGGTACCCCGATCACGGAACTGCGCGACGTCGGCCAATCGCTGTTGATTACTCCCAGTATCAATGCCGATCGAACCGTCACGCTTCGCGTCGTCCAGGAAAATGCCCGCCGTGTCATCGACGGCGGCCGGATTCCCATCATCAGTGCCGATGGCATCGTCACCAACCAGGCCGTTGACACGGTCAATCGGAGTACGATCAGTGGTACGGTGGTGGCCAAAGACAGCATGGCCGTTGTCTTTGGTGGCTTGATCGAAGATGAAATTACGGACAGTCGGCAGCAGGTTCCCGTGCTGGGCAAATTACCTGTTTTGGGCTTCTTTTTTCGCCGCCAAAAAACTGGACGTATGCGTCGGGAATTGGTGGTCATGATTCGCCCTTACGTTTTCAACACACCGTCCGAATCGGCCGCGACCAGCCAGGACCTGTTACGTCACCTCAGTGTTCATCCGACGGCCCAATGCGATGAAGCCGGGACCAATACATTCGCGCCCGATGAAGTGCTGCGGGTCGAACTCGACTGTTGCAACCTCCACGATGAATTTCGATTCCATAATGTCGTGCCCAAACGTTTCTAGGCTCTACCGACTTGAAACAGGACCCATCACGCAAACGACTTTCCGCTGGCCGGCAACTGAACGGAGCGCCAGCGGTACGCTTGAGCGCCGCGCGGCCACGGCGGCCCACTCTGCTCCGAAATCGAATGGTTAATCTGCAGTCGCGTTGGGAAATCGTGCTCCCGATTGCTGCCATTGGCTTGATCGCTGGCTGCTCGGTGCTTAAACAGGAGACGGACAAGAAATCCCCCGGCATCCTGGCCGCCGTCAACCGGCAGGACCAGCAACCACCGTCTTCCCCTTCACCGGCTGCGCCCGAGCTTCCAGCGACGTTCAACGAAGAAGTCCGCGTCGGCGGTGGTCTGATGCTGGGAGACACCGATCACCTGGCTTATCAGCCGACCGAATTCGGATTGTTGCTGGTAGAGATGATCGATCAGCAAAAATGGAATTCTCTGAAGCATATCGTGGGTGTCTATCCGGATCTCACCTTAAAACTGATCACCGAATCCGGCGGACGCATTCCCTGGTCTCACATCAAAGTCATTGCCAAAGTCTTCGATTCCCACTGGCGGGGCGAGGGCGAGGACACCTGGCAAAATTTCGCGGAACAACTGGAGGCGAACAGCTCTGGCTCCCACAACCTCGCCAGCCAGCGCGCTGAGTTCCTGAGATTGCTCTCCACCAACCAGGCGGAACAAGCGTTGAGTCTGCGGTTGGAAAAATCGCTACCCAAAAATCCTGGCAACCTGGCCACGGCTGAGGTGCTGCGGCTCGAGGGGATCGCCTATCTGATGCTGGAAGACTATCCGCGGAGCATCGAACGACTGACCGAGGCACTCCAGCTGGTTCGTTCCAGCCATCCGTATTTTTCCAGCCATATTGGATTGTTGCTCGGTGAAGCACATCGGCATTCGGGTAACCAACATCTTTGGAAGCAATCCTGGCAGGGTGCCATCGAGATCCAGAGTCAGTGGGTCGACCAACGCGCGTTGAACGATCCCGGATTCTGGAAAAAGGCCGCCTTCCTGCGACCTGTCGATGTAAACTGGCCTCGCCCGGTCATTGAACGACTTAAACTCGCACTGGAAAAAGAGAACCTGAAATTCGATCGACAGAATTCACTGGATGACGAAGCTGTCATCTGGGCCATGATCGGCCGCCAAAGCTTGCGACGACGCGAATCCCATAATGCGATCCTGTCCTACAAAAAATCCGAGGCACTGGTTTCTGACCCGAAGCTCAAACAGGAACTGCAGATGCAACAGGCGATCGCCATGATCGAGGGTGGCCAACCCGGACCGGCGTCGGCAATCTTGATCCGCATGAGTTCGGAAACGGGGCTGTTGGCCGACCGTGCCAAGGCGATCCTGGCAACACTCAAACTTCAAAACGGCAGTTTGGCTCAGGGTATGAATCTGCTTCAGGTGGCCATCAAAACTTCCGATCAATGGCCCGACACCGAGCGATTACGGGCACAGGCTGACTATGGTCTAGCTTTGCTGATGCGAGGACATGAACAGGATGGAGTCGATCTGCTTAACCGGGTTCATGCCGGCTTCCTGGAAGCCAGAGAATACGATCACGCTGTCCAGTGCCTGTGGAACATCGCCAAATTCTACGAGAAAACAAAACAGCCGATGCTGGCCGAGTCCACCCAGGCCAGGATGGTTCAACTGGAAAACAGCCTGTAAAAAACGGGGCAACCGGCGTCTGCAACCAGACAACCTGCCGCCGACGCAACTCTCGCGTCGTTTTGGCTGGAACCGCTGAATCACGGGTCCACTTCCGTCGCAGGTTCCTGAATCAACTGGGAAATCCGTTCCAGCTGGTCCGCCGTCAACTCCCATCCCATCGCCCCGGCCGTCTCGGCAATTTGCCAAGCACGTTTGGCTCCGCACAGCGTCGAAGTAATACCAGGCCGATTCATCGTCCAGTTCGTTACGACCTGGGCCACCGTTTTTTGAGCCTCCGCGGCAATCTGGTCCAATCCATCCAGCAACCGTTGGGCTTGTTCGAATTGCCGACCCTGGAAGACGTCGTAGGTCAAGCGTTTGTCCTTTGGATCGAACAAGTGCCCGCGGCGGATTTTGCCGGCCAACAGGCCTTTCATCAGCGGCCAGTAACTGATCACGCTGACATCGCGGTCAATACACCACGGCAGCAAATCCTGCTCGATTCCGCGTTGCAGCATGTTGTAGGGCGGCTGGACGGCAGAAATCGGGCAGACCGACTGAAATTCATCCAGTTGCTGGACCGAAAAATTGGAAACGCCAACCGCGCGGATTTTGCCGGTCTCCAGCAGAGCCACGAAAGCCTCGGCCGATTTTTCAACCGGAACTTTCGGATCCGGAGCGTGCAGGTAGTACAAGTCGATGGCTTCGATTCCAATCCGCTGCAGGCTCTCATCACATTCCCGCATGATTGTCTGCGGCCTGCCATCTTTGACTTGGCTCAGATCCCGATCCCAGTGAATCCCACCTTTGGAGGCGATCACCACCTGGTCCCTGCGATGACGTATTGCCTGACCTACCAAACGCTCGCTCTCCCCATTGGCACCGTAACAATAAGCCGTATCGAGAAAGTTAATCCCGTGATCGAGTGCGGCCTCGATCGTGGCCAGGCTATCGTCATCATTGACATCGAGACTGGTCATTCCAGCGATTGGCCAGCAGCCCAACGCGACGGGCGAAACGTAGATTTCGGTTTTTCCAATTGGTCGAAGGTGGTTGCGATTTACCATCACTGTCCCATGAGTTCACCGTATCCAGGAGGCTGCGAAAACGAAATCCGACGCCATCGGATCGGCAGCGGCGAGCGACGATACGTTCCCTGCCAGATCGGTACCAACGATTGGGCCGACGCCGCGTTCAGTTTTGCCGGATCGTCGACCACTGTCAACGGAGTTGACTGCCAGGCGTCACCTTACCCGCCCCCCGGTTGGGCTGATTTCCCCCCGGCCATTGGCAGCCTGTTTGATTCACTCTCGACCTCCTTCCGAGCAGGTCCAACGCTCGTTGGCGAGAATCTGAATTTCCGAGTGATCCAGCAGGATGCGTCCGTATCAACGAAACGTTATAGTGGGAGTTCGAACCATCGCATTGTGCATGGCCGTTTAACAATGGCTTCTTCCACGCTGATTCCGTTGAAGAAGCGAACTTCCGGAGCATCGTCATGAACTGCAAAACGTTCGTCCTGGTTGGTTTGTGTTTTCTTTTTTCCTGTTCGCCAAAATTACATTCCCAGGACGTCGCCGGCGGCACCGACAGTCTGATTGCGAGCGACGTATCAAGCGACAACAACGCCACGGTGGATCGCCAAGCGGAAATTGAACGCGTCATCGAAGCCGGAAAAACAGACAATCAAGTGCAAGCCCACCTGGATTATCTGACCAATCGAATTGGACCTCGATTGACCGGTTCAGAAGGGCTTCAAGCAGCTTGCGAATGGTCGCGCGATAAATTTACGGAACTGGGACTGGAAAGCCGCTTGGAGCAGTGGGGTGAGTTCCCCGTCGGATTTGAGCGCGGACCCGCCTACGGCATGATGGTGACGCCGAAGAAAATGAAACTTGAATTTGGCACCAATGCCTGGTCCGCCGGCACCAAGGGCAACGTCGTTCGCAACGTGGTTCTGGCGCCCCAATCGCTGGAACAGCTGGACGAAATGAGGGACGCCATCGAAGGCAATTTTGTGCTGATGCAACGAACACCTTCCCGACGCTGGCGATCGGCACCGCAACCCGTGCCAGCCAAACCGGAATCGCAGGCCGACCAGGACGCAACCTCAAAAGGAAATCCGAACGACGGCAAAAATAATGAAAAACCGGACGCAGAATCCGATAACGAAAACAAAAACAAAGAAAACAAAGCCCCCGAACCCAAGCCCCTAACTCGCGAGCAGCTCGCAGAATTAAAGACCGAGCTGATGAACTGTAACCCGGCAGGACTGATCCGTAGCACGAGCGAAAACCTGATTCTGACCGGTGGCAATTACCAGGTCGACATGGACAGTCTGCCCCAGATTCCTGAAATCACTTTGCTGCGAGAACAATGGGACCAAATCAACGAGTTATTGGAAGCGGGCGAGGAAGTTCAACTGTCGTTTGATATCCGTAATCATTTTCGCAAAGGCCCGATTCCTCTGTTCAACGTGATTGCCGAGATCCCCGGAACGGAATGGCCCGAGGAGTGTGTGATAGTCGGTGGCCATCTCGATTCATGGGACGGAGCCACGGGCGCCACCGATAACGCGGCCGGCTGCGCGACAACGATCGAGGCGGCTCGCATTTTGATGGCCGCGGGTGTCAAGCCACGCAGAACCATTCGGTTCATGCTCTGGTCCGGCGAGGAACAGGGCCTGCTGGGTTCACGTGCGTACGTGGAGCAAAATCGCGATGCGATCAACAAGCATGTGTCGGCGGTGTTTGTTCACGATGGCGGGACAAACTACGTCGCCGGCATCCGCTGCACCGAGGCAATGAAAGCTGACTTCGAAAAAGTCTTCGCTCCAGCAATGGAATTGGATGAACGAGCTCCGTTCGAAATCAGCGTGACCGAAGCCATTCGCCCACGCGGCGGCAGCGACCACGTTCCTTTTATCCGGGCCGGTGTCCCCGGTTTCTTCTGGTCTCAACGCGGGCGCACGACGTATCGTACGACACATCACACTCAGTTTGACACTTACGATTCGGTTGTGCCGGAATACCAGAAACACTCGTCGATCGTGATTGCCCTGGGAGCTCTGGGCACGGCAAATCTCGACCATTTATTGCCGCGCGACGGGGTCACCGAATAGCGGCTGAGTTCTTGACCGTTTCCATTTGTGTTGATTACGTCCCCTGACTTCCCCGAGAACGATGGCGTCGACGGATCGTCTGAATTAGGATGAAGGGCCAGTTTGTTCCAGTTTGATTGACTCCCTTGGAAACACAAAGACAATGAGATTTTCTGTTGCGATTCTCGTAGGTTTGCTGTTTGGTTCGGCCGTCTACTTTCCATCGGTGGCAACCGCCCAGGAAGCGTGGATGAGTCAATTCGAATGGCGCGAGGTCGGCCCCACCGCGACCGGTGGCCGCGTGACCGACATTGACGTCAACCCGAATAACGAACATCACATCCTCGTCGCCAGCGCTGCAGGTGGATTGTGGGAAACCAGGAACAACGGCACGACTTGGGAATGCATCTTCGAGAACGAAGCAACCACCACCATCGGCGACATCGCCTTCGACCCCCAGAATCCGGAAACGATTTGGATCGGCACCGGCGAAGCCAACAATCAGAGGAGTTCACTGTGGGGTGACGGGATCTACAAATCGACCGACGCGGGCAAGACCTGGAAAAATATGGGTTTGCCGGATTCGCATCACATCGGCCGGGTGGTTGTTGACCCGACCGACAGCGATACCGTTTACGTAGCCGTACTGGGTCATTTGTACACTGCCAATCCCGAACGCGGATTGTATAAGACCTCCGATGGAGGCCAGAACTGGAGCAAGGTTTTGTACATCAATCCGGATGTCGGCGTGGTGGATGTCGTGCTGGACCCCAAGAATCCCCGCACCCTGTTTGCGGCTTCCTACGAGCGTCGACGTCGGGCCTGGGATTTTGATGGGGCAGGTCCTGGTTCAGCCATTTACAAATCGACCGATGGCGGTGAAAGCTGGAATCGACTGGGTGGCGGACTGCCCGACGGTGAAATTGGCCGGATTGGACTGGATATCTTTGCCCCCAACCCAAATATTATCTACGCGTCCGTCTCCAACCAAAATCTCGCCTCCCCGCTCATCAGGCAGCGGCCAGCCTGGCCCGGCCAGCGAGCAAGCATCAAAATCGGGTGACGCCGCCCGGCAAGCGATGAACTTTCTGGGATTTGAACCGACCGCCGAACCCGACGAAGTAACCACGATTCTTGGCGTGACCCTGGATTTCTCCAAATCCGATGTAACGATCAAGGGAATTCGCGCGCGGAAGCGCCGCGAAGCGACAGGGCGTTCGCGACGGTGACCGGTTGGTCTCAGCGGGTGGTGTTTTGGCGACCAATGAAAAACAATTGCGGGATTTTTTCGCGGCATTGAAGCCAGGCGATCAAATTGAAATCGTCATCTCGCAGGATCAGACGGAACGAAAGGTTCAACTTTCCGCCACCGATACGCCCCAACCGGGCCAAATTGGCGGCGAAATCTATCGCTCCGAAGATGGGGGCTCAACCTGGAAAAAAATGAATCAGGCACCCGTCGGAGGCACCCCGGCCTACTATTACGGACAAATCCGCATCGATCCCCAGGACGACCAGCGGCTGTATGTTTTAAGCGTTCCGGTTTACGTTTCCAGTGATGGTGGCAAAACTTTCAAGAGTGACGGGGCTCCGTCGGTTCACGTGGATCATCACGCCCTCTGGGTCAATCCCAAGAACCCCAATCACTTGATGCTTGGCAATGATGGCGGTTTTCACATCAGCTACGACCGGGCCAACAAATGGGATTACGTCTTCAATTTGCCGTTAGCCCAATTTTATGCGATTGGTGTCGACATGCAGCATCCCTATCACGTTTATGGTGGCCTTCAGGACAACGGGTCCTGGGGCGGGCCGTCGAAATCTGGGGGATCGAATGTCGGCCGGGAGGACTGGTATCGCGTGAGTGGTGGTGACGGGTTTTATGTTCAAGTCGATCCGAACGATCACAATCTGATCATCAGCGAATCCCAATTCGGCGCAATTGGTCGACTTGACCGCTCCACCGGCCAGCGAGTTTCCATTCGCCCTCCGCAATCGGGAACCGCTCCTGATCGTTATAACTGGAATTCGCCCATCCTGATGTCGTTCCATGACCCTCGCGTGATTTACTTCGGCGGCAACAAGTTGTTCAAATCGTTTAATCGGGGTGATGACTGGTTGACAATCAGTCCAGATTTGACCACCAACGATCCAGCCAAAATTTCGGGCAACGTCCCGCACTGTACGATCACCAGCATTGCGGAAAGCCGCTTGGACAAGAATCTGCTGATGGTGGGCACAGATGATGGCAAACTCCATATCACCCGCGACGGAGGAAAGTCCTGGCAAGACATTTCGGACAATTTCCCCTATCGTCCGAACACCTGGTGGTGCAGCCGTGTTGAATTTTCCCACGCCGACAAAAACAAGGCTTACGTTTCTTTCACCGGCTACCGGGAAGATGATTTCCGGGCGTTCGTGTTCAAAACGACCAATGGCGGCGAGTCATGGAATTCCCTTGCGGCCAATCTTCCCGCCGAGTCGGTCAACGTGATCAAACAGGATCCGATCAATCCCACGACGCTGTATGTCGGAACCGAATTTTCTGCGTACGTGTCATTGGATGACGGCGGAACCTGGTGTGAACTGGGTGAAGGTCTGCCGCGAGTTTCCGTTCAGGATCTGCTGGTCCATCCGCGCGACAACGATTTGGTCATTGGTACCCACGGGCGTGGAATCTACATCCTCGATCGAATCAAACCGCTACAGGATTTCAAGCCCGGAGTCCTGGACAAACCGGCCCATCTGTTTAGCATCAATGACTGGACCCCGTTACCACGCAGTGCATCCGGAGGATTCGCTGGGGATCGAAAGCGAACGGTGCCCAATCCCGAAACCGGCACGGCGATCTGGTATCACTTGAAGGACGAGATTCAAAAAGACGGAATCTCGCTCACGGTGTTCAACGCTGCCGGGCAAGAAGTCGCGAAACTGGATACCGAAACCAAGGCCGGACTGCATCGCGTGATGTTCCCCTCAGCAGGACGCGGAGGGAGTCGCCGCAGTCGATTTCAGCGCACGCCGGCTACCCCTGCGGGAGCCTACAAAGCGGTATTGAAAATGGGTGACCAGACCCAAGAACAGATGTTCGAAATTAAAACGCCTTAGTTTTTTGAACGCTCGAACTGGACCAGCCAGTTGTCGCGCCGACCGGGACGAGCCCGGCGGAAACGGAGTAGACTGATAAAAGCGGCGCTCTCCAACTAAGATCGCGAGAAGAATCACTTCGGGTTTTGCGTCGCAAAATTTAGCTCCGCTCGCCTCGTGAATTCAGAGAATGCTGGATGCGAATAGATCGTGGACGCGTCCGAATTCACGAAGAACGCGAATCGCATTTTGGGAAACACCGAAGGCAGGTTTCCCGCGATGCGAAATCAAGCACCTCCAGCAGCTCTGGCTTGACGCCTCTCACGATCAGAGCTCTCCGCGTCTCGTACCGGTTTTGACGGTCATACCGCGCACACCCTGAATATTCTTCCCCAGCCGATTCGCGTCAAGCCGATTTTCTGCCTGCCTGCAAAAAAAAACATAGGCTTCCATTTGGAAACAACTAGTTACGACAGCATTTTGGTAACCAAAGTGAGCAAGAAAAAAAACAGACGTTGGCGACTGATCGCAGACGCAAAACTACAGGGCAACTTGTGTTTGCGCGTCTGCGCGTACTGGATCTCCTGCCAGTTATTGGTGTTCCTGACGATGTATGGCATCGCCATGTTGCAAGGGCCAGGTGGGAATTCGGGATCGCTGAAGGCCTATTTTGTCCCCGCGGCATTTGTCAGTATGTTGGCGCTGCCCGTGGCGTTACTGGACATGATCAAATTCAGCAATCGTTTTGCCGGCCCCATTTTCAACTTTCGCAAACGGTTTGACGCGCTTGCGAACGAACAAAAAACCGATGTCATTCACTTCCGCGGTGGTGACTACTGGGGCGATCTGAGTGAAAACTTTAATCGGTTATGTGAGGCGATCGAATTCAAACAGGACGAATTCAAACAGGACGAATTCAAACAGGACGAATTCAAACAGGACGAATTCAAACAGGACGAATCCAGACCCGTTATCCAACCGCACGACGATCCGTCGGAACGTGTCCAACCGAACTCGCCAACGCCATTTCCATCCACCAGCGTTGTGACTTCACCCCAGCAAACAACTTTTACACCCTGATCGCATGTCCCTCAGAATCAAAACCAACCAAGTACATCGTTCACGATGGGGAGCGGCCACGGTCGAAATGGCATTGGTCGCACCATTTGTGTTTTTCCTGATCTTTTGTTCGATTGAATTCTCGCGAATGATGATGGTCCGGCAAGCCATGACCAACGCGGCTCGCGAAGGCTGTCGTTTGGCCGCGTTGGTGACCACTCGTCACCACAACGATGCCGAAGCGGTCATCCGCGAACAACTGGCCGGCGTGATTGCCGACAGCTCCAACAACCAAGTCGTTCGAATCCAATGCGACCCCGAATTCGTGACCGCCGCGCCAAGTGGCACACGAATTTCCATGAATGTCGAGGTCGACTGCGAGGATATCTCCTGGATGCCTACCTTCCTGTTTCAGGGCATCAAAATCCGGACCTATGCCACGATGTTTCGCGAATAACCCACACCCGACAGGATCCGACCCACATGTCAATCAGAATTCGAGCGTCGAAAAATCGCCAAGGTGCAGCCGCCGTCGAGGCCGCCATTGTCATGCCTTTCCTGTTGCTGATCACATTGGGCGGAATCAATATCGCCCAGTATATCAACCTGGGGCAACAGGTCTCCAACGCCTCCCGGGAAGCGGCTCGCGTCGCCAGTCGCCATTCGACGACCCAGGTCGAACAAGTGCAAGCTGCGGTGGAACGCTATATGGCCGATTGGTACTTTGCATCCGAAGACACTGGCTTTGGCAACGCACTCACGGTTAACGTTCGCAAAGGTGACAACACCTCCATTCCGGGTGGCGACCTCGATCGCGTTGATTCTGGGGACTCGATTCTGATTGAAGTTTCCTTTGATTATTCCACAGTTCGCTGGATTCCCGGACCGGACTACTGGAACGGCAACCAGAAAGTAATCACGACGCATTGCCGCCGGGAATAATCGGGCTCCCATCCATTTCATCCGATCGGATACGCTTCCGCCTCAGGCCGATTCCTCCCAAGTCACGAGTCATCCCATCCCGTCAGGAGTTGCCGACATCATGAATACTCACTTTGCCAATCGTCGATCCGGCGCCGTTGCTGTTTTGTTGTGCACGCTGATCATGCCGCTACTGATGCTGCTGGCGCTGTCAGTTGACTATGGTTTTCTATGTTACGTAAAAACTGACTTGCAGCGAGCCGCCGATCAAGCTGCCATTGCTGCGGTCCGTGACCTGGTTCCCGACGACCTGGGCAACCAAAATCTCATCGCGGTCAAATCGACAGTTCGCCAATACGTGGCCAACAACTTGGGAAGCGACTTTTCAGTCACTGACAGTGATATCGAGATTGGTCGCTACGATCCCGATACGATCTATACCAATCTGACGATTCTGGACTCCGGCATTTACGACACGGTTCGATTGACTTTGCGCCGCGATGATCTGGCCAACCGTTCAGTCGCCCTGTTTTTTGCCCGGTTGTTCAATCGTGACAAAGCCAACCTTGAGGTCACGGCAACTGCGGTGTTGCAGAAAGCTCGTTACCTGGGACCCGGCACCTCCGTTTTGCCGATTGCAGTGGAAGAAATAGCTTGGAATCAGCTCCCCTTGGGCGATGAAATGTCAGTCTACGGAGACGGCCGAATTGAAGATGGCGGTGGAAACCCGATTCCTGGAAACTGGGGAACTCTGGACATCGGTTCGGAATCCAATTCGACCAGTGACCTTCGAGACCAGATGGTTAACGGCCTAAGACAAGAAGATCTCGATTCGCTCCATCAACAAGGCCGGATTGATACGCCTGAATACATCGACAGTCAACAAGAGATCGATCTTAACGCGGATACAGGATTTTCGGCGGGCATGAAACATGCAATGTGGGAAATCGAAGGCTCAACCCGCGTGATGCCCATCTACCGGACCGTTCAAGGAAACGGAAACAACGCATCCTACGAAATCGTCAGCTGGGCCAGCATTCGAATCATCGACTCACGGTTTCAAGGCAGCAAAAACTCGTTTGTCCAAGTCAGAAAATCATTCAATTATGATGCGGCTTTGTTGCCTAACCCGGATCTGAGCGATCCATCCGGTTCGATTGAAAACACGTTTACGTCGCCCGCGCTCGTTCAGTAAATCGAGTTAATTAGGTTTCGCTTGGCTTGCCAGCCGTTACCACGATTGCAATCGTCGGCGTTCCCGACCACCCACTCGCCAAACGGCAATAGGTCGCGTCACCGTCCTGAATGGGATTGTACCGCCTGGTGGAAATCTACCCGATATGGCTAATCCCCAGATCCCATCAATTGCGTTCTCGTTGCTCGTAATTCAGTTTCATCACGCGAGTGTTGAATCACTCACGTCGCCAGTCCAATCGGTCCGAAGACAACCGACAACCGATTGGCGGGAAGGAAACTGCACAACCCCGGGCTATTATGAAGAAGCTTCAACTGACATTGATCTTGCTGTTGGTTTTGGTCGGCAAAACCCACGGTGACATCGTCTCGGTCACATTCGAATCGACCCAATCCATCGCAGGCGATATCGCGGGAGTTGGCTTCACGTCCAGTTCATGGAGCGTCCGTCTGGACCTCGATGAAAGTGTTCTCGACAGTGACGCAAGTCCTGAACTTGGATACTTTGTCAGCCCGATCATCGCTGGCGAGCTGAAAATTGATGGGAGCACCTATGTCATTAACGCTTCGAATTTTGTCAACGATGAATTGTTGATTTACGATTATTCAAAAACCGGTAACAATCTGAACCAGATCGCGATCTACATGGATGCTGGCGGCATCAACTACTCCGCCGGAAATGGCGCGTTGTTTCCCACCGTTTTTGTTGACAATAATTCTCTTGCCTCCGCCGCCGGAGGTACATCGAGTTTGAATTCCAATCTCAACGATTTTGGATTCTCAGGCAATTTCAGTTTCACAGATTTGTTGGTCAATTCTACCGATCTGGTCAACATCGACTTCGTCGAACTCGATCCGGGCTCAACGCAGGTCACCGCGACGCTGATCGGCGTTGCGATCCCCGAACCGGCCGTCGCGGTTTGCTCATTGTTGGGGATACTGGGATTGGTTGCCAGCCGCAGGCGCTCGAACAACTCCGTTGCTTCTGCCTCCTGAGCCTACCAGTTCGACTTCGAGCCACGGCGGTTGTCGGGAGTTCACTGGATCCTGCACCAGATCCACAAACGCAAGTTGATCGCCTTCAAACAAAACTCGCTCGAGCGCCTTACCGCCGTCGGTTGTGTTGCAAATACCCCGCTCGCCAACCCCGCGATCTCCCCGGGCAGCAGATATAAACGGCATTCGAATCGATCACAATGCTGCCGACTTGAGCGCTCTCAGGCAGTCCCCGATGGCTCCCGGTTGCACCGGCACCGACGGATTGGAACACGCCGATTCCGGAGTAGGAATTGCCAGACAAATGGCATTCGCCCGTTCCGACTCAGATCACATTCGGACTTTCATTCTGGTAATATGGATCTCGGCATTCAACCGTGACGCAGTAACTCCGCGACAAGGATCACTTGATGAAAACCAATTCCAACATCACCCGCCGACAATTGCTGAAAACCACGACGGCGGCGGCTCTAGCCACACCCTGGATCGTTCCGGCGCATGTTCTGGGGGGACGCGGCAAAATCGCCCCGAGTGACAAGATTGTGCTGGCGGGGATCGGGATTCGCAGGCGAGGTACGAAAGTACTCAACACGATGTTGCCGCAGTCCGATGTACGGTTCGTCGCGATCGCTGACACGCGTGCCGATCAACGCACGGCAATCAAGGCCTTGGCCGACCAAACCTACGACAACCAGGACTGCCAGACGTATCGCGATTTCCGCGAACTGCTTGCCCGGGACGATATCGATGCGGTCCTGATTGCAACCGGCGATCGCTGGCATGCCCCGATGTCCATGATGGCCGCGGAAGCCGGCAAAGACGTGTATTCGGAAAAGCCGTGCGCAATCTCGATGGAATTGGCCAAACGACTGGCCGATACGATTCGCCGCACCGGTCGTGTTTTTCAGTGCGGTACACAGCGCCGAAGCATTTCCAATTTCATCCACGCCATCAAGCTCGCAACCAGCGGCCAACTTGGCAACCTGCAAACGCTGCACGCTTCGATTTATCAGCTGGAAGATCGACATGACTGGCTACCCGCGCAGCCCGAGCCGCCGAAAGAGGTCGTCGACTGGGACATGTGGCTCGGTCCCGCGCCTTGGCGACCATTCAACCAGGCCTACGTCGATGGCCGTTGGCGTGGTTATTACGATTTCGATTCGGGTGCCAAATTGTTGGATTGGGGCGCCCACACGCTGGATCTTTGCCAACAGGCCGCCGGGGCTGACGGGACAACGCCGATTGAATTCGAACCGCTGGATGTACCGGACGACAACGTTATCGAATGCCGTTACGAAAACGGGGTTAAATTGCGGCTGCGAAAAAATGGCTGGCTGGGCTTGGGAACCTGCCCGGTTCGATTCGAAGGAGACCAAGGCTGGGTCGAAACCGGAGACTCGGGACGGATGATGGTGTCGCTCGATTCGCTGCGGGCGGAACTGCCCGATCCGACGATCGCGGGAACAACCCCATCGACTCACACGCGAAATTTTTTGGATTGCGTCAAAACGCGGGGCAAAACGGCCTGCAACGAAGACGTCATGCAGAAATCACACGTTGCCTGCCACGCCGCTGCAATCGCCTGGAAGCTTGGACGGAAACTGAAGTTCGACTACGTCAACGAAGCATTTGTCGACGACGACGAGGCCAACCGGATGCGGTCAAGGGCCATGCGACCACCCTGGAATATCTGACAACCGCCGTTTTTGATTTCCGATTTTCCCGTTGCATCGAGACCATTGATGATTATGTCTACCGCCAGATTGCTCAGCCGTCGTGTTGCTTTCGATCATGTCCCTTGCACTGAGCGGGGCAAATGCCCAGCAGACCCTGCCCGCGTCCGGCAAAGACGTCGAAGAACTGATCGGCCTTCTTAAGGCAGACACAGAAGTTTTTGAAAAAGCAAAAGCCTGCCAGCAATTGGCGATCGTCGGTACCGATCAAGCCGTACCAGAACTCGCCACCTTGCTTTCGGATCCCCAGCTGGCAACCTATGCCAGAAGTGCCCTGGAGAACATTCCGAGCGATGCATCCGACCGAGCGTTGCGGGAATCCTGCGACCGACTCAGGGGCGACAATCTGTTGGGCGTCTTTCAGTCGATCGGCAAACGCAGGGACAAACAGGCTGTCCCTATCTTGAGCCAATACCTTGCCGACGCCGATCCCCAGATCCAGATCGCCGCGGCGGAGGCACTTGGCTACATCGGGACCAGCGAGGCGGCTGCCCAATTAAAACAACGGGTAACTACCACGGAAGGCCGGTTGCAACTGGGATTTGCCAGGGCTTGTCTGATCTGCATCCAGCGCCTGGTCGAAGACGGAAAAAACCAACCAGCCAAAGCCCTCTGCCGGGATTTAATCGATGCCGGGCTACCCGCTGCATTGGAACAACCGATTCGCTTTCAAATGATTCGCGCCATGGGAGAACAGGGGCCTAACGAGTTATTAAAGATGTTCGGCTCGTCCGATCCAGCCGAATTCGATATGGCGCTGTATGCGACTCGGCGAATCCAACGCAACGCAGAATTTTCGATCAAATTAATGGGTTTGATGGAAGAATTGCCGGCCGATCGTCACGTCCAGATGCTGAATCTGTTGGCGGACTTGGGAGACAGGCAGATACTGCCACAGATCGCGGTGCAGCAAGCCAACCGTGATCAAACCAGTCTTCGCATTGCGGCTTTGAACGCTCTCGGAAAAATCGGCAATGCAGATAGCATCCCTACCATCATGGCGGCCCTGTCTTCCAATGACCAAGCCGTCATCGACGCCGCGATCGACGCAGCCATCGGGATCGCTGCACCGCAAATGGATGAATCTGCGATCGCGATGCTTGATTCGGAAAACCCTGGCGTTGTTTCGGCTGCGATTGAAATCGTCGCCGGCCGTCGCGTCCAGGGGCGCTGGATACCCTGTTTCGACTGGCCGCAGAACATCGCGATCCCACGATCCGCGGACGAGCAATTTACGCGCTCGGTCAAGTCGTCGACAGCCAGCATTTTCCTGATTTGGTCGCCCGGATGGCACAAGCGGAAGACGCGTTGTTCGATGATTTTCAGGCGGCACTCGATTCGGCAAGCCTACGCATGCCACAACAGATTGCCGCGTTGACACTCACCAATGCGATCAACGGCGCTGCTGAAAAAGTAAAAGTCAGTCTGGTCGAACAACTCGCGTTTGTCGGCGGTCCGGATGCGCTTCAAACCGTGGTCGAACTGGCAACCAGCGATGACGACGCGATGCAGGATGCGGCCACGCGCGTGTTGGGAGAATGGTTGACCGCCGACGCAGCCCCCAAGCTGTTTGAGTTGGCCAAGTCGTTTCCAGCCGGAAAATATCGTACACGGGTCTTGCGAGGCTATATTCGAATCGCGCGACAGCTGGACATGAGTATGGACGATCGAATGCAGGTTTGCCGAAACGCTTTATCAATTGCCGATCGCAACGAAGAAAAACTGCTTGTGCTGGATGTGCTCAAGCGTCACCGTTGCCTTGAAGGAATCGAAATTGCCAATTCACTGGTTGGTCAGCGGGGCCTGAACGCCAAGGCATTAGCCGTGATCGAGCTTATCCAGGAAGACGCGGGAACCGACTTGGAGAAGGGTTTCGTCTCGTTGTTTGATGGCAAAACGCTGGACGGCTGGAAGGGCGGGGACCTGAGCTTTTGGCGGGTCGAGGACGGCGCGATTGTAGGCGGTGACCTCGTCAACAAGGTCAAACAAAACGAGTTTCTTCGAACCACGAAATCCTACGGCGATTTTGAGTTGCGACTGCAATTCAAATTGACCGGCGAAAGAACCAATGCGGGCGTCCAGTTTCGCACCCAGGAAATTCCTAACGACCATGAAGTCAGCGGGTACCAGGCAGATCTGGGTGAAGGCTGGTGGGGCTGTTTGTATGACGAATCACGTCGACGCAAAGTTCTGGCGGGTCCGCCCACCGACAAGCGTGGCGAACCGGTTCGAATGGGCCAATGGAACGACTACCGGATTCACTGCGAAGGAAAACGCATTCGTCTCTGGATCAACGAGGTTCAAACGGTCGATTACGACGAACCCGATCCCAATATTCCGCTGAGCGGCGTGATTGCGCTACAGGTCCACGGCAATCTGATCATGGAAGCCCGTTATCGCAACATCCGGATTAAAGTCCTGGATTAGCGTGTCGTTTCCAGCGAATCGAGCAGCTTCGGCGCGATGCTCGCCGCATTCAATTTTATTGGTGGCTTTTTCTTGGCATTCGCTTGCAGCTCTCGCATCAATCACATCCCCGATTCCTTTTCTGTAACATTCATTGGGTTTGTTTTTTTGTTATTATCTGTTCTGAACATCTTGTTCACTCCCGCGTTCGCATTCACGATTTGCTGGATGGTCGTTAGCGATGACCGGCCGCTTTCGTGGTGCAAGCGAAACTGGTGGTGGTTCCTCATCGCATTTGCGATCCCGTTTGCAATTGTGTTTTGCCTCGACCTTGCCGGGGCACTGCAAGCATGAGCGGCGTTATCTCGACCAATTGTGAAACTGCGTTAGTGTTTCAGCAGCGCGAAAAAAGCCCGCTGTTGTTTGCCACTTCCGTCTCCCCGGATCGAAGCACGATGACCGAGGCCAGCTGAAACCCATTGGCTCCCGGCAACTAATAAGGACTGACAAAATGAAGATGATCGTTCTGTTAGGCAGTTTGGTTTTGTCGATGACCGGCGAATTCTGCCAGGGTCAAGTGATCGATTCCGGAGACAAGTCGCCCCGGATCGTGAACATCATTAACTTTATCCGACAAACCGAACCTCGCATTGACTGGATCACGGAAGATGTCCTCTACGAGACCGTTGTTGAGCAGATCAAAATAATGCAACGTCATCAACTGAGAGGGACTTTTTTGCTGCAGTATGACGCCCTGATCGAATACCCGGTATCAGAAACTGCTGCAGGAACTACCGGCAGAGACATTCGAGATTGGCGCGTGGTGGGAAATTCCGCAGCCACTGGTAGAAAAGAGCGGTTACCAATGGCGCGGGCGGTATCCCTGGGACTGGCATGCCGACGTCGGGTTTGCCACTGGCTACTCGCCGGACGAACGAGAGGCATTGGTGGATACGTATATGGCTGACTTTAAGAAAATTTTCGGGGCTTACCCGAAATCGGTCGGATCGTGGTTTATTGACGCGCACACTTTGAAGTACATGCATGAGCGCTATGGCATTGTGGCATCGTGTAACTGCAAAGACCAGATCGGGACCGATGGCTACACGATGTGGGGAGGCTATTGGAGTCAGGGTTATTATCCGAGCAAGCAGAACGCTTATATGCCGGCCCAACATGCCGACAATCAGATTCCCGTGCCCATCTTCAGGATGCTGGGAAGTGATCCGATTCACCAATACGACAGTGGATTGGGTGGCAATCGCCAACGTGTTGTTTCGCTTGAGCCGGTCTATCCAGGTGGAGGTGGTAACGCTGATTGGTGCCGTTGGTATTTCAATGCTTTGGTTGATGGAGCGGCCATGGAATACGGCTATACCCAGGCCGGGCAGGAAAACTCGTTTGCCTGGAAACGGATGGCCAAAGGTTTCGAGATCCAGATGCCATTGATCGCCCAGTTGAAAAAAGAAGGCAAAGTAACCGTCGCCACACTGGGTGAAACGGGGAAATGGTTTAAGGAAAAATACCAGGTAACACCGCCGACTTCCGTTACCGTTCTGAATGACCATTCGGAAATGAACCAGAAAACGGTGTGGTTCAATTCGCGGTTCTACCGGGCCAATTTGCTTTGGGAGGCGGGCACGATGCGGTTCCGTGATATCCACCTGTTTGATGAACGTGTTGCGAGTGATTACCTGACCCAGCGAGGCACGTCGACGCAGTGTGAATATTACACACTGCCGGTGGTCGATGGCTTTCGCTGGAGTTCATTGCAGACCGTGGCAGGCTTGCGGCTGAAAACGGCGGAAGGACTGGAGATCAAAGGGGGTGATCCCCAAGTCGATGATCAAACGAAAGGTGAGTTGGTTGTCCGCTGGCCCGTTCATTCGCCGAAAGGTGAAATCATTTTGAAATTCACGGAAACGAGTCTGGATGTTTCTTCCAACGGCGAACTGAACGGCAACTGGCAGCTTGAACTATCCAGCGACAATAACGCGGAGCTTCCGTTCCGCAACATCGCCCCAGACAGTTTGTTTTGTACCTACAAGGACGCCCCCTATTCGGTACAGGCAAAGACAGGAACGTTTGCGAGCGGGTCAGCCGATGATTTGCGAATCGTTCCAGCGAACAACCGTGTGAGGCTGGATTTTTCCGTGCGGCAAAAATAACCCTGCTGCCTTCAAATCCAACCGTAACCTTGGACCGAATTCATCGAGACGACCTCCAACGAGAACGAATCCCCAATCGTTGGAAACTTCCCAAAATTCGCCTCGGCTTGCGGGGCCCTTGGTAAGGGTATCTCATTGCGAGGCGTTACGCGTTGGTTTTTACCGCTGCGTCGGAGGCCACGTTAACCCAGACGTGGACATGCGGGCTACCGCGAAAATACCAGACGAACGAAGGCCCTTCCAATCGCCAGTTGTCCCAGACCTTGTCATTGCCGATGTCGGCCTGCGCGTAGAACGCCAGTGAGCATTTATCCAAGCCGCCCTGCGCCTTGAGGCATTGCATCGCTTCGGCCTGATCTGCCTCCCGATAGGGCTCAATCAACTTTTTCAGGACCTTTTGCATTTCTGCTTTTTGATCGGCGCTGAACTCCGCGACCGGGATGCCGGGGAACTCTCCATCGACACCCTGAAACGCAACGGCCTGTTCTCTCGGCCGCTTCTGCACCAGCGCCAGTTTCCGCTGTTTGCCATCCAGCATCGTAAAGACTCGGTTTGCCGCCACCGCCTGGGGCCAAAAGACGTTGCCCGGATGATCGGACGGCTCATCAAATTCCGAAGCTGCATGGCCATAAAAAATCGGCCCGCCAAACGCCACATGGTCCGCCGAATTGCCATCGCACCGCAACGTCAAATGGCGACCTGTCATCACAAACTCGAATTTTTCCGCGCCTGGCTGCCCAAAAATCGCGATACTCTGCTGCTTGCCATAACCACCCGCGTCGTCCTGCAACTGCTGTTCGATCTTCGGAATCCAATCCGGATTGTAGAGCCCTTCAAAAATCGCGCGAATGATTTCCTGCTGATCCGCGGTATAGAAGCTGCTGTTGATTTTTCTGTTAGTGACCTGCCAGTTGTTTTCTACCCGCGACCGCAGCAATCCTTTTCTCTCATTGACGTAATCCCAGTCAAAACAGACATCCGACCGCTGTGCCGGGTTCAACGACTCATACAATTGCTTGACCAGAGTTTCAGGGGTCGAGGATTTTTTTTGCTCTCCGGCTGAGGCGACCCGGGCCAGAGACGCCGGCAAAACGGAAGCAACCAACGCGGTCTGCCCCGTCGCCTTCAGGAAGTTCCTGCGGTGGAGATCCAGCGATTCCGTTTGGCGGTTCTGTTCACAGTCGGGACACACGTTTGTTTTTTGTGGTTCGGTCATAACGACTCCCTGAGAATTCGCTGATCAACGTGAAATGCACCGTCGAATTATACCAGACGTGCGAATGAGAAGCCAAACAGATTCACGCTGCAGTCGTTAATTGGGGTCGACCACTTCTGCCGGAAGACAAAATCTGGCCGCGAACGAGATCAACTCTTCGCTGGTTGTGATATCGAGTTTCTTCCGAGTTCGTTTCAAATGGGTGTGGACCGTGCTCAAACCGATATCCAGTTCTTCGGCAATCGCTTTGGTCGTTTTGCCCAACGCCAACAAACTCAGACAATCGTTCTCTCGCGACGTCAACAGTGACAACTTGATTGGACTCGGTTCACAGAGAACGCAGACTGCTGCCTCGGGACCGGTCAACGGCCAGAGCCACAACCGCAGATGCCGGTCTTCGCGATCGGTCAGACGAACCGACTGCCGCTCGTGAAGCGTCGCGGCTCGAGCAAACGCTGCTTTGGCAGTTTCGACATCACGTGCGGCGATAAAATCCCAAAAACACTGGTCGAGATGAGCCCGCCAACGATCTTCGTTGGCCCAGACCAATCGCCCCCTCCAGTCACAAATCAGGATCGTCGAGCTGCCGAGCGTCATTTGAGTGATGACATCTTTCCAAAAAATTTGGTTCGAAATTGCGATATTTCGAACTTGCAAAACTGCACCGATCTCCAGACCTGAACGATCAGATGACCACCGCTGCCAAGGTGCAGTCCCATCTAAAACGTAGGTCAATTTTTCAATGCGGGCGGCGAGATTATTGCGTTTCGAGCGAATTTCCCCAAACAGCATCCAGGATTCGTCCAAACCAATCGCTGGGATGTTCGATTCTGTGGAAACCCCCGTGGATAGGGGGACGACGTTGCCGTACCGCGGCGCGTGCTATCCCATCGCCACGAAACAAAGCCCGGCGAGGACCCCGCCAATCGCTGGACCCACTACGGGAATCCAGGCATAGCCCCAATCACTATCCCGTTTATCACTGATCGGCAGCACAAAATGCATGATTCGCGGACTTAGATCTCTGGCTGGGTTGATGGCGTAACCCGTCGGCCCGCCCAGACTCATTCCAATCGCAAACACAACCAGGCCCACCGGCAAGGCATCGAGCGAACCCAGCCCTGCGTCGGGTGAAGTAATGTGGAGCACCGCATAAACCAGCACGAATGTCGCAATCGCTTCGGTTAGCAGATTCGAAATCGGGTTGCGAATCGCCGGACCGGTACAAAAGACGCCCAGTTTTGCATCCTGGTCCTTGGTGACTTCGAAATGTTCCCGGTAAACCAGCCAGACCATACCGGCACCGACGGCGGCACCCGCAAATTGAGCTGCGATGTAACCGGGTATCAATGCGTAATCGAAATCACCCGCGATGGCCAACCCCAAAGTGACCGCCGGATTGATGTGGGCTCCGCTCACGCTGGCGAAACAGAACACCGCGACGAACACCGCCATTGCCCAGCCAAAACTGATCAGGAGCCAACCTGAATTTTCTCCCTTGGTATCTTTCAAGACCACATTCGCGACCACTCCGTCGCCCAACAACAGCAGCAGGCCCGTTCCCATAAATTCGGCGAGGTAGGGTGACATCAAAAATCTCCTGGCTTGAGCATTCTTCGGGTCGGGATATTTCTTGATTTTAAACTCAGGTGTCGAGTTCCTCGTTGGCCCACGATTTGGATCGCTCCAAAGCTCTGTTCCATCCCGATTTAAGCAACCGCACTTTCGACTCCGAAAGTATAGCGGTAAAACGCCGATCCATTTGCCAGTGTTCTGCAATGGCTTCGCGGCTGGGCCAAAAACCTGTCGCCAGGCCGGCCAGATAAGCCACGCCCAAGGCCGTCGTTTCCTGGACCTTGGGCCGAACCACCGGCACTCTCAGCAAATCAGCCTGAATCTGCATCAGCAGGTTGTTCGCACAGGCACCACCGTCGACACGCAGTTCGCTCAACTTGATTCCGGCGTCGGAATGCATCGCATCGAGCACATCGGCAACCTGGAAGGCAATCCCCTCAAGTGCAGCGCGGGCAAAATGGGCTTTCGTCGAGCCTCGCGTTATCCCGCCAATCAATCCCCGGGCGTGCGGGTCCCAGTGCGGCGTTCCCAATCCGGTAAACGCAGGCACGAAATAGACCCCACCATTGTCTGGCACACTGGCCGCCAGCGCCTCAATCTCCGCCGCCGAATCGAACAATCCCAGTCCGTCACGCAACCACTGCACTGCCGCACCGGCGATAAAAATACTCCCTTCCAGCGCATACTCGATTTGGTCACCGATCTTCCATGCGACCGTGGTCAATAAATTGTGATTGGAATTCACGGCTTCATGACCGGTATGCATCAACATAAAACAACCGGTTCCGTAAGTATTTTTGACCATGCCGGGTCGCGTGCACATCTGGCCGAACAACGCCCCGTGTTGATCTCCGGCAATTCCAGCGATCGGCACACCCGCGCAGAGCAGCGGCTCCGCGACCGTCCCACAAACTTCGCTTGAGGAACAAACAGTCGGTAGCAAGCTGCGCGGAACGTCCAGCAGGCCGAGCAATTCATCATCCCAACAGCCGCGATGAATATCGAACATCAACGTCCTCGATGCATTGGTCGCGTCCGTGACGTGGACCTTGCCAGCGGTCAGTTTCCAGATCAGCCAGCTGTCGACCGTTCCAAAGGCCAGTTCACCCGCCTCCGCTCGGCGCCGAGCATCGGGTAGGTGATCAAGCATCCATTTCAATTTCGTTCCCGAGAAATAGGCGTCGAGCACCAGCCCGGTCTTTTTCCGAAAGGTATCCGCCAGTCCCGCCGACTGCAGTTGCTGACAGATACCTGCCGTTCGCCGATCTTGCCAGACGATCGCGTTCCCGATCGGCTGGCCCGTCTGGCGATCCCATAGGAGAGTTGTTTCACGTTGGTTGGCGATACCGATGCCGGCAATCTCGGTCGCATCGACTTGTTCTTGCTTAAGCACCTCGTTGATGACCTGATACTGCGAATTCCAAATAGCTTCTGGATCGTGTTCAACCCATCCCGGTTGCGGAAAGATCTGCTTAAACTCCTGCTGAGCCGCGGCATGAGGATTGCCGCGCCTGTCAAACAGAATTGCCCGGGAACTGGTCGTTCCTTGATCGATGGAAAGAATATACTTCACGCGTTCCGCCTTTCCGCTGGCCCACTTTGTCACCGCATTCAGCAATCACACCAGACTTTGCATGCGTCGCTGAGATGCCGGTAACATTAAACCACAAAGTGCTCGTATTCGTTTAAGTTGAACACAAAATCGTACCGATCGAGTTTAAGGGTATTGGCTTATGGTGAGCGAGTAAACGAGGTGGCGCGAGAGATCCGTGATAGCGAAAAATATTGACAGCCCGACGTTGCTGACGCCATTGGAATTGCTGCGATCGACCTTTTCATGGCCCCAGCAGGCTCCCAGGGCCCAACAAGTCGACTGGTGTCTGGATGCAGGCGGAAAACATCTGGTGGAAAGGATTATTCGGTCCAAATCACATCCAATCGTGCTGGAAATCGGTTCTTTCGTTGGCGGTTCGGCAAAAAGATGGCTTGAATGTTCTCCCAATGTGACCGTGATTTGCGTTGATCCATGGGCATTCGAAACGCCATTGAGGGATTTCGCCAGACGCCAAGGTCAAACCGCGGCGACGATTAGGCAGCTCGAACAGCCCGACGGCGTGCTTCAGACTTTCCTCGCCAACCTCTGGAGTCATCGCCAACGCGTGATCCCGATTCGCGGCCGATCTCCCGAAGCTTTGTTCTGGATCGATGAGCATTGGGTCCAGCCAGATGTAATCTATCTCGATGCGGATAAATCAGGCTCAGAACTCGAAGTCTGCCGCCAGTTATTTCCGCAAGCCCGGATTACCGGTGACGATTGGTGGTATGGCCGCGATCGTTGGAGCAATCCAGATGACGGTTATCCGATTCGCCAACCGGTTCGGGAGTTTTGCAGGAAACACGGATGCTATTTGCGAACCGACAAGAGCACCTGGGTCATCGACGATCAACCGCCATCGCTGACGGACCGACTGAGTCGACCCTCCTATCATTTCAAGGCGATTCGCCGACGATTTCGCGGGCTGTTCCGAAATGCCATCGGGAAAGTCTAAAGAGATTTAAAATGACTCTCAACTAACGCACAACTAACGCAGAAGCTTGGCGACCGTAATTAACCGGGGTTGTCTCCGGGCCGAAGTGATGGCGAATCCAGCCAGCTGTACGAGTGAACTCGGTTTCAAGTGAACTCGGTTGGGAATCCCGTTATTCCTGTGTTGATTCCGCGATCAGGCCAAGATCTCGCGGATTACTCGCCCGTGCACGTCGGTCAGTCTGAAATCCCTGCCTTGATACGGATAGACCAAACGTTCGTGATCGATTCCCATTTGATGCAGAATCGTTGCGTTCAAATCGTGAACCTCGACACCGTTCTCCACGACGTTTACGCTGTAGTCATCTGTTTTTCCATACGACCTGCCACCTTGGATTCCGGCACCGGCCAACCAGATCGAGAAGCAATTTCCGTGGTGGTCGCGACCGTAATTCTGCTTCGTTAATTGTCCCTGCGAGTAGACCGTGCGCCCAAATTCACCGCCCCAGATGATCAGCGTATCATCGAGCATGCCGCGAGCTTTTAAGTCGAACAGCAGCGCCGCCGTTGGCAAATCTGTATCGCGACACTGTTTTCGAATCTGATTTGGCAACCCATTGTGTTGATCCCAGCCTTGGTGAAATAACTGGATAAACCGCACACCACGTTCGGCCAGCCGACGGGCCAACAGACAGTTGTGCGCATAGGTTCCCTGTTGGTGGACATCGGGCCCGTAAAGTTCCATTGTGCTTTGGGATTCCTGGCCAAAATCCAGCAGTTCCGGCACCGACGCCTGCATCTTGCCTGCCAGTTCGTACTGGGCAATCCGGGTTTGGATCTCTCGATCGCCGGATTGGGCAAATTTAAGCTCGTTGAGTTGTTCCAGGTAGTCCAGCATCGTGCGGCGCATTTCAGGTTTGACACCCGGCGGATCGTAGATGTCCAGGACCGGCGCACCTTGATTTCGAAATTTGACGCCTTGATAAACCGACGGCAGGAATCCACTGCCCCAGAGCCGATCGTACAACGGCTGACCGGCTTTGCCGCTGCCCCGTGAACTCATTGCCACAAACGCCGGTAAATTTTCGGTTTCGGCCCCCAGTCCGTAACTCAACCACGAACCGATACTTGGCCGGCCGGGAATTTGAGAACCGGTCTGCAACAGCGTGATGGCCGGGTCGTGGTTGATCGCTTGGGTATGCATCGAGTTGACGACGCAAAGATCGTCGGCAAGCTGCCCAATGTTGGGCAACAATTCGCTCATCCGCAAACCCGATCGCCCGTAGGATCGAAATTGAAACAGGCTGGGCGCCGTCGCAAACGACGCCTGGGCGTTGCTCATGGTGGTTTTGCGCTCATCCGGATAAACCGACGCGGGCACCTCTTCGCCAAACCGAGATTGTAACTGGGGTTTCTCATCGAGTAGATCCAACTGGGACGGCCCACCCGATTGAAACAGGTAAATCACGCGACGGGCTTTGCCGGGAAAATGCGGCAGCCCCAACTGGCCACCAATCGAATTACGCGGGATCGCGTCGTCCCCCCGAGCCTCCGCATCAATCAGGCTGGACAAGGCCGCCAAACCGATGCCGACACGCCCAAAAAAATGGCGGCGGGTCAGGTTCGATTGATATTCCAAGCATGGATTCATACTGCTGCCTGCGGTTATTCTTTCGTGATGGTTTCATCGAGGTTCATCATCAGCGATGCGGTCATCGTCAATGCGGCATGTCGCACGACATCGAGTGATGCATCACGGGGTTTCTCGCCGACCTCCAACAACTTGCCTGCGTCGGATTCCCTCTCGCGAAACTGTTCCCGAAACGCAGCAAAGGCCTCCGACAACAGGCCCAATTCTGCCGGGGTGGGAGCACGGGCAACCAACTGGCGAAACCCGAACGTAATCGCCGCTTCGTTGTCGGAAGAATGCTGCATCATCCGCTCGGCCAAAAAACGCGACGCTTCCACAAAGGTGATGTTGTTCATCTGCGTCAGCGCCTGCAGCGGCGTGTTGGTCCGATCCTTCCGCACGGAACAGACCTCCCGTTCGGAAGCATTGAAATTGACCATCGTCGGCGGAGGTATCGTGCGACGCCAGAACGTGTACAAACTGCGACGATAAAGCTGCGGTCCGTGATCCTGCTCGTATTTATTATTCGAAATTGCGCGCCAAATTTTCGGCGGCATGTAGGGCTTGGCAGGGGGACCGCCAATTTTCTCGACGAGTAATCCACTACTGGCCAGCATTGAGTCTCGCAGCGCAAACGGATGAAGTCGAAATCGGGGACCACGCGCCAACAAATGATTGCCCGGGTCGATCGAATCGAGCTGTTCATTGGTGCGCGAGGACTGCCGATAGGTCTGGCTCATCAAAATCAATTTCTGTAATGACTTGACATTCCAGCCACTTTCGATGAACTCAACGGCCAGCCAGTCCAGCAATTCCGGGTGGCTGGGCAATTCGCCTTGCAAGCCAAAATTTTCGCTGGTTTGGACCAGACCGACGCCAAAAAACTGCTGCCAAATTCGGTTCACGGCCACACGGGCGGTCAACGGATGCTTGGGATGTACGAGCCACTTGGCTAATTCCAGACGGTTGGTCGGTGCACGATCGATAAATGAGCTTAACAACTCCGGCACGTCCGGCGACAACACTTCTGATTCGTCCGGCGCGTCGAACTGCCCTCGCATCAGCAAATAAGTTTCGCGTGGCGTCTCCAATTCATGCATCACCATCACGGTCTGGTTGTTTCCAGCTTGAGGGCGTTGCAAGCCGTTGCCTGCTTGTTTGCGAGCACTGCGCAGCTTGACTGGTTCAGGTTCCTGGGCAACATCTTCTTCAGCAGTCAGGTTTGGCCAGGACTCGGGGACGTTAACAAACGGAGGACTGTTCCCATTGTTCGGACCGATTCCCCACTCGGGGACGTTGTTGAAATAAGCGTATAACTGGTAGTATTCTTTGGCCGTGATGGGGTCGTATTTGTGATCGTGGCAGCGGGCACAACTGATGGTCAGGCCGAGGATCGCCATTCCAAGTGTATCGACACGGTCGGCGACATTCTCGACATGCCATTCGGCGGGAATCGAACCGTCTTCAGAATTGATCCGGTGATTCCGACAGAACCCGGTCGCAATCTGCTGCTTCAAGGTCGGATTGGGCAGCATGTCGCCCGCGATCTGTTCGATCAGAAATTCGTCGTAAGGCTTGTTGTCATTCAATGCCATCACGACCCAGTCACGCCAGACATGCATGTAGCGGTAACGATCATTCTGATAGCCATCGGTATCCGCGTAACGACTGGCGTCCAACCAGGGAACCGCCATGTGTTCGCCGTATCGAGGCGATGCAAGCAATCGGTCGACCAATTGTTCATAGGCGCCGGGCGAGCTGTCGCTGACAAAATCGTCGACTTCCACCGTTGTGGGCGGGATCCCGGTAACGTCCAGGCTGAGCCGCCGGATTAGCGTTTCACGTTCGGCTTGCGGAGACGGCCGAAGTCCCTCGCGTTCCAGCCGTGCGATCACGAACTGATCAATCGGGTTTTGAACCAGTTCGGTTTGCTGGACGGCCGGTGGTTTCGACTTGCGGGGAGTCTGAAAAGCCCAGTGCTTTTGAAACGCGGCTCCCTGATCGACCCAACGCTTGAGCACTTCCATTTCGGATTGAGTCAGCTGTTTTTTAAACTTGGGTGGCGGCATTCGTTCATCATCGTCGTCCGATCGGATTCGCCGGACCAGTTCGGAAACTTGACCTGGTTCAGATTCCAGCACGTGTCTGGCTTCGCTGCGAAGATCAAGACGCAAGTCGGCCGCTCTGGCCTGTTCGTCCGGCCCGTGACAATTCCAGCATTTGGATGCCAGGATCGGCCGGACTTCCATGGCATAATCCACCGCCTGGTCCTGGGCGGCAGACTGCACGTCGCCGCCAGACTCAGAAGCCAAGCAAGCGAAAGATTTCTAACTACGATCAATTCCGTCATGATGAATGTCTGGCGGTTTCCAAGTTCCAAAGACGCATTGAATGGCTTATGGGCCAACCCGCTAAATTGAAGAAAGCTCGGCTGGTTTTCCCAATCCAGCCCCTACTCCGGCTTTCCAAAGTTTATCATAGACGATAGCTGAATCCCAAACTCCGGAAATTTCCCATGCAGCCCTTCGATCTTCGCCGTTTTCAGTCGTTATTCATTCTGGTCTTTTTGTTTTCTTTGGAAGCATCGTTATTGGCTCAGGACGCTGACGTGGATCCACCCCGTTTGCGGGTCGGCCACGCCCATACCGAGGCAGAGGCAAAGCTGGAACTTAGCCAGGCGTTGGAACAGCTCAATTCGCTGGAAGCCTGGGAGCAACGAAAGTCAAAAATCAAACAAGGCATCCTGACGGGTGCGAAACTGGAGGCCTTGCCCGAACGCACGCCCCTGAATCCGATTTATGGTCCGACGCGGGCCTACGATGGCTACACGGCGCAAAACGTGGCGATTGAAAGTGCGCCCGGTTTTTTCGTCACCGGGACGCTTTACCGACCCGCCGAATTCGCTGGAAAACTGGCAGGCATTCTCTGCCCGCACGGACATGGTGGCCGCTTTAATGAGCATCGTCAGAAGCGATGTGCGGTCCTGGCGAAGATGGGATCCATCGTGTTTCAGTATGACATGGTCGGCTACGGCGATTCAAAACTGGTCGGTTGGGATCACCGGAAGACACCCGAGGTCTTACGACTGCAAACGTGGAACAGCATTCGGTCGTTGGACTTCCTGCTGACATTCGATGAAGTTGACCCGAAACGGATTGGGATGACCGGCTGCTCGGGTGGAGGTACACAGACATTTATCTTGGCGGCAATCGACGATCGCGTTGCGGTCAGCGTCCCGGTTTGCCAGGTCTCAGCCCATTTTTTTGGCGGTTGCGTTTGCGAAAGCGGGATGCCGATCCACTGGAGCGACGATCACAAAACCAACAACGTGGAGATCGCCGCGATGGCGGCCCCGCGACCGCAGTTGATGGTTTCCAATGGAGATGACTGGACGAAGAATACGCCGGCCATCGAGTACCCGTTTGTCAAAACGATTTACGGACTATACGGGAACAACGCAATCGTTGAAAACGCGCACTTTGCCGATGAGAAACACGACTACGGTCCGTCCAAACGATTGGCAGCTTATCCATTTCTGGCCAAGCATCTTGACCTGGATTTAAAACGGGTCACGACCGCAGGAGAAATCGACGAGTCGTTTGTGACAATAGAAACTCAGGATCAGATGATGATCTTTGGCGGCCAATACCCCGATCGCGCGGTGCCTCCCAATACGCCGCTCCCGTACCCCTCAAAGCGGTAAGGGCGATCAGAAACTGGCCAAAGACGGCCAGATGCAGATCGACGCATCGGCATCACCGCTGCGTCGACACATCCATCTGCGATCGCTTTCAATGGAAATGGATCAACGAGATCGTGCTATGCTCGTTTGCGTCGTCGCGTGATCAATGCAGCGCTGATTCCCATCAACACAACCGCTGACGAAGGTTCTGGAACGGACACGCCAAGCGGGAAAACGGGTGCCCCTTGGTTGCCCTCATTCGGATTTAAGACCGCCGCTTCGATCGGCGTGCCATTGTCTTGTCGATTCAAATTGTGTGTCCTCGTGCCGCTTCCCAGCACAAAAACGGCATCCAAATTACCAGTGGGAACTTTCCAACGGATAAATGAATCGGCACTCCCAGTTCGCACGATATTGAGCGTCCCGGCGGTATCCGACCAGGCTAGATTGGCATTGGCGGCCGGGCTGAATTCGGGGACTGCGGGCAACGCGACCGGGGTGTCCGATTCGTGCTGAAACTGCAGGCTACTGGATGTGAACTGATCGCTTGTAATCGTTTTGGTGAAATCAATCGTGATGGTACCGAAAACTCTCAGGACATGGCTTGTTTCGGGTGCCACCCCACTGAGGTTGATTGCGTAGGTGGTGTCGGCTTGAACTGTCGACAAAGGCATGGACAGGAGTGCGAGGGCAAAAATCGGCAACAAGAATCGCTTCATCGGTTTTTACCTTTCATGCCCTTTGGAATGGGCAAATAGGGAGGAAGGGGTAAACATGCGAGCGGCATTAGAGCGAATCGCATAGTCTGTGTCAAAGCCGCCTTTTCCCTATTCGCTCACAATCACCCTTAACGTTCCATTTTGACTTCGCCATAATTGGCGTTTCTGCGGAACGAGCGATAAGCAATTTGAATAACGTGTCGCGATAGCACGACTGCACAGGGCTGCGGATTCAGGCCGTAGGCCGATCCACCTCCTGCCGGGAGTGGTAACCGTCGGTTCTTCGCATGAGCAGTGCAAAAGGCCTCGCGGGCCGACAAAAATCTCCTCACAGCAGCCCACTGTGTGTCACCCCGTTGGGGCTTTGAACCTAGGTGACGATGTCCCGGGGCTTGCCAGCCTCGGCAAAGGTTGCGTTAGCCCATTCGAGCTTGGTCGCAGCATCAAACGGCCACAACGGCAGATTCCCCATCCGCGAGAGATTCCCCATCCGCGAGGGGCGATTCCCCATCCGCGAGAAGATTCCCCATCCGCGAGGATTCCCCATCCGCGAGGGGTTGCCGGATTTTCTGTCCGAGGTCGGGGAAAGAAATGGCCAGCGGCAGATAACAGTCTGTGAGGGGTTGGCGGAATTCTGGGCTGTCGACGCGTGGTAGTTTCGCTGGCGAAGGATTGGGGCCGCTAGAGCGAGAACAGTCCGCGAGGGGTTGGCGGAATTCTGGGCTGTCGACGCGTGGTAGTTCCGCTGGCGAAGGATTGGGGCCGCTAGAGCGAGAACAGTCCGCGAGGGGTTGGCGGAATTCTGGGCTGTCGACGCGTGGTAGTTCCGCTGGCGAAGGATTGGGGCCGCTAGCACGGGTAGTTGGTGCGGGGAGGCTCCCCGGCACCAACGGAGCAGATTCAGGCCGGAGGCCGATACATCTCCTGCCGGCGGTGATAACCGCCGGACCATCGGATGAGCAGCGCAAAAGGCCTTGCGGGCCGACACAAAACTCATCACATCAGCCAAACGTGTGTCGCCTCGCCGGGAATTAGCTGTCCGCGAGGGGTTGCCGGAATTCTGGGGAGGAAACACGATGGGTAACACTGCACGCGAAAACCTTTTGGTCGAGGAATTCCGGCAGCTGTCGCCAGACGACTAGCAACGTTTACTTGAAACGCTGGACGAACTCATCTCGGAGGAAGTTCACCGAAACGACTAACACTACCGCATACAACTGTCAGCGTCAGCACAACTCGATTAACCCAAAGCAATCTCGGGGTTCTGCTGACGGACATGATCTTTGATCATGATCGGCTCGACGTTTACCGTCTTGCGATCGAATAGACGGCCGAATCGTTTTCGCTCGCGATGGGTTTTACTGGACTGCACCGCCACGCTCGTGACCAATGATTGCGTGCGTCACAATCAATCTCGCTGTACATTGCCGAAGGAAACGGTAAACGAAGTGCAAAGGATCGTGGGCGGTATCTCGAGATTGCCCGTGGTTCAGCGCTCGAATGTTCAGCGATTCAGGATGTGCTGACGGCGACGGGTGGACTTGATGCTGCTACCTGCCGTGAGCTGCAACTGAAACTCAAACGCATCGTCTCGATGCTGACGTGAATGGTGATGAAAACCGATACTGTATCGGAGCCCCGGCCGTGGTATCATGGGGAGATCGATTACGATGACGAGCACCGCTTCGCTGAGCACGAGCACGAGTGCCGCGCGGAGCCAGAACCATCCCGTCCACCGGAGCCGGGCTTGCAGCCGTCGTCGAATGGAAAATCAACCTTCCCGGCCCGGTGACGGGCACCGTTATTCAACAAATCGAAATAGATGCTGCACACATTCCTCCTTATTGCTTGGTTCGTGTTACCTCTACTTGTTTGGGGCACAAGGCTTTGCGTTCGGCGACGAGTCCACCCCGTATTGATCTGGATTTTGTGTTTGGCCTCCATGGTTGCCGGAGTATTCCTTTTGGCGAACTACGTCTGGGCTCTCGACGCGCAACTCCTGGCAGAGATTGACAAATATGAATCCGGAACGCCGGAGGCGCAACGTGCCTCCGAGGCATGGGCCAGCGATACAGATAGGTCTTTTTTACTGCTTTTGAGCCCAGTGCTGACAGCAGTCTGGTATGGATTTCTGTTTCTGTTGCTCTTTGGCCTCCAACGGGTTGTTCGTCAGATATTTCCTGCTCGAAACGCGTCCTTCAACGCACGAACGGACAGAGAAAATGCAGAGCAACACGTCGATGATGGAAATCCTTACCAATCACCTACCGTTGGATAACCAAAAAGAATTTGAAATCGCGTTAATCAAGCGCGGTGGCTGTTGTTGGTTGAGGTTGGCGGATTCTGGTAAGGCTCAACTTGAGCGTTCGAACCGATGCTCAAATTTTTTATTCAAGAGGTCCGGAGGCGGCGGACGCTCCCGGTTGCTTCTTGCTTCCGAGTGAACCGGGGTTCTTTCTTGTTCGAAGCCAGATGCCATGTCGAAACTGCCCCGCTGAGCTGACTTGCTGATTGCCAAGAGGCGTTGCGAAGTCCCGACCTGTCGGGATGCAGCGTTGCCCTGGGTTGAATCGGAAAATAAATTCAAGCCCTGATGGGGCGGCACAAAATTGCCGAGCGGAGGAAGGACCGTCCATCGCGAAGAACGATGGATTTCGACAAACGATCCGACGTTCGCGCGGTTAACTCGTAAGATTTCGACAAACTAGCCGATGTTCGTTAGGTTAACTCGTAAGGTTAACCAACCTGTTTCGCCCCTTCAGGGCTGCCGTACGTAAATGGATCCATGACCCAGGGCGGCGCTTCGTCCGCATGCGGCCGGCGCTCTGCCCTGGGCTGGTATGTTAAGACCCTTCGGGCCGATGGCCCGTCATTTTCGCCCCGAATGGGGCAGCCACATTTCAGTCTAGGGCGAGCGAAGTTCGTCGAAGGCCTGTGGACCGTACGCAGGTTGTCAGTCAACTTTCGCCCCGAATGGGGCAGCCACACATCAGCCCAGGGCAAAGCGAAGTCCCGACCTGTCGGGACGAGTACAATCGGAAAAATAAATTCAAGCCCTAAAGGGGCGAAACATGATGGAGGTCAGCAAATGGGGCAGTCGCTCGTCAAAAACCTGATTCATCTGGTATACAGCACCAAACACCGAACGCCGTGGATTCCCAAGAACGTACGCGAACGTCTGTTCGCATATCAGGCAGGCATATTCAGGCAATGGGAAAGCCCGGCACTCGTTATTGGTGGTGTTGAGGATCACGTCCACGCATTGTTTTCGCTTTCGAAGAATCATGCCCTCAAAAAGGTCATCGAAGAAGTCAAAAAGGGCACTTCGAAATGGATGAAAACAGAAGAAGGGACGGGCAACAAAGAATTCCAATGGCAAGGCGGTTACGCTGGTTTCTCGGTCAGTCAATCCAACGTCGGTAATGTCCGGAAGTACATTGAGAACCAGGAAGAACACCATCGCAACATGACGTTTCCAGAGGAGTTGCGCACGTTGTTCCATCGCCATGGGGTCGAATTTGACGAACGATACGTGTGGGATTAATTCAATGTTTCGCCCCTTCAGGGCTGCCGTACGTAAATGGATCCATGACCCAGGGCGGCGCTTCGTCCGCATGCGGCCGGCGCTCTGCCCTGGGCTGGTAGGTTTTGACCCTTCGAGCCGATGTCCAGTCATTTTCGCCCCGAATGGGGCAGCCACATATCAGTCCAGGGCAAAGCGAAGTCCCGACCTCTCGGGACGTAGCGCCGCCCTGGGTACAATCGGAAAATCAAATTCAAGCCCTGAAGGGGCGGTACAAAATTGCCGAGCAGAGGAAGGACCGTCCATCGCGAAGAAAGATGGATTTCGATAAACGAGCGGATGTTCGTGAAGTTAACCCGTAAGGTTGACCAACCTGTTTCGCCCCTTCAGGGCTGCCGTACGTAAATGGATCCATGACCCAGGGCGGCGCTTCGTACGCATGCGGCCGGCGCTCTGCCCTGGGCTGGTATGTTTTGACCCTTCGAGCCGATGTCCAGTCATTTTCGCCCCGAATGGGGCAGCCACATATCAGCCCAGGGCAAAGCGAAGTCCCGACCTCTCGGGACGTAGCGCCGCCCTGGGTACAATCGGAAAATCAAATTCAAGCCCTGAAGGGGCGGTACAAAATTGCCGAGCAGAGGAAGGACCGTCCATCGCGAAGAAAGATGGATTTCGATAAACGAGCGGATGTTCGTGAAGTTAACCCGTAAGGTTGACCAACCTGTTTCGCCCCTTCAGGGCTGCCGTACCTAATTGGATCCATGACCCAGGGCGGCGCTTCGTCCGCATGCGGCCGGCGCTCTGCCCTGGGCTGGTACCTTTTGACCCTTCGGGCCGATGACCCGTCATTTTCGCCCCGAATGGGGCAGCCACATTTCAGCCCAGGGCAAAGCGAAGTCCCGACCTCTCGGGACGTAGCGCCGCCCTGGGTACAATCGGAAAATCAAATTCAAGCCCTGGAGGGGCGGTACAAAATAACCGAACGGACGAAGGACCGTCCATCGCGAAGAACGATGGATTTCGATAAACGAGCCGATGTTCGTGCGGTTAACCCGTAAGCGTAACCAACCTGTTTCGCCCCTTCAGGGCTGCCGTACGTAAATGGATCCATGACCCAAGGTGGCGCTTCGTCCGCTCGCGGCCATCGCTCTGCCCTGGGCTGGTATGCTTTGACCCTTCGGGCCGACGACCCGTCATTTTCGCCCCGAATGGGGCAGCGAAACCCTTGGATCGTTGATCCTGACAGGTTTCGCCCCTTCGGGCCGATGCAACACGGTCTGCCTCGTTTGTGCGATCCCTATTTCTCAATCGTTCTCACGACACGGAAACCCAACATTCGTTGGCCTTCGGACAAGGGCAATTGGCTACGGAGAAAAATTCCGAAGCGAAACACGCGTTGCAGAAGTCCCAGATTCTTGGCGGGCGCTTTTGGATCGACGACCACGTCTCCTGTGCCAGGTGCGGCCGGGTGAGGAGACTCGAACCAGTCCTGACACCATTCATTAACGTTGCCATGCAGGTCGAAAATGCCCCAGCCACTGAACGCTTTCAATCCACAAATGTCCGGTTTGCTGCCTCCCCCAAAAGTCGATACGATTCGAGTTCGGCCGCTGACTCAAAACCCAACCAACCGCATTATGAACTGCGGGTTCAGGATCATTATGCACCCAATCGGCGAGGATTGGCTTCCACGCTGATTTTGCCTCCGCCGTTACGTCCTCGGGCCGCATGCTGCCGATTCCCGCACAGATGCCTGATCGGAGGTCGGGATCGGTCACAGATTCAACTATCAACGCCAGTTTGGTAATGTCGCCGCACCACGTCCCGGTCTGCCAACTGAAAGTGAATTTTAGTCGTTCAACTCGATCGCCGAGCAGCTCGCACATCTGCGCGCAATCGATGCGCCTTCCAGGTACAAAGCCATCACCGCCAGACGATGTTTCAGACGCCAATCGCCGGCGGTCTCGCTGTCCACCCAACTTGATAGGAGTTGAATGAACATGAGTCGCCCAACGGTTGAATCCCGAAACGGCAAAATCCATTGGCGAATTATTTTCCGGTTGGTTGACAAACAACGCCAGCTAAGGCTTGGTCAGATCAATGACAGACAAGCCAAGTCGATTCAATCCAAGATTGACGACCTGATCCGATCCATCAAACTCAACATCGACCCAAAGTTGGCGACCGAAGAATGGGTTCAATCGGCTGAATGGACGCTGATCGAGAGACTGTAAGCATTTGGACTGATGATCAACGTGGCCGATCTAATCCGACAGCCTGTCGGAGAGATTCCACCGGATCAGAAAGGCTGCTGGAATCCCCAAGTTTGACAACCCATTCCGAAACATGAGCCTGTCAGCAGTCAACGATGTCTGGCGGATACCGGGAATCACCCCGAAAACGATCGTTGATTGGTTTGGCCACGATCTGAAAACAGCCATGAAGCACTACAACCGGACCACCCGCCAGGATCTTGACCATGCTTTGAAAGTGGACCCGTTTAAGGACTCCGAAATTGCCAAGCCAAAAAGTGGCAACACTGGTGGCAACATTAGGGTGCGTGGCAACCCAGGTGGCAACACTTTGCCCCAAGCGAAAACGCAAAAACCCCGGGAAACCGAAGTCTCCCGGGGCTTGATTGCGTATACAGTGACCCCTACGGGACTCGAACCCGTGTTGCCGGCGTGAAAGGCCGGAGTCCTAGACCGCTAGACGAAGGGGCCGCTTGAGTTCTTGCTTTGCAAAAACACCTTTTTTCGAAGCCTTAGAGTATTCCGTTTTCTTCGAAGGCGTCAAGGGTGGGCAAGCCGTTAGATCGTTGATCGGCCCAAATCTCCTGAATTTTTAGCCAATCCATTTAATTTCACCGCTTTTGTGGCGATTTGATTTGAGACGAGGTTTTGACCCTGAAATCGACTTTGTTTCACAAGCCATCATTCAGACAGACAGCCACGCGACAGGTTCGTCGCAAGATGGGTCTGCGGCTACCCTGAAAATGGGTCGGTCTCAGATAAAAAACACCAGCTCATCGGTTATCCGACCGCGCCTGGTTGCCCGAAGATCTGAGCGATTCCCGCATTTCAGCCGTGCCGAAACAACCGCTGCCTGGTTTCGATACCAAGCGAGAAAATCGCGGGAACGATTTTCAACTCGTCACCGAACTGCTTACCCGAAACTTTGCCCTACCACGAAACTTGAAAACGCGTCGGTGGCCCGTGACTCCGTCCAGCCACGATAAAACCTGATGCGAAACACCTATGCCAGGAAAAACCGTTCAGGAAGAAGCGGTTGGATTTTGGTCGGGAGAGGACTCGCCGGAGCGAGACTCCTCCGAACGCTTGATTGCGTCGTAGACTTCGCGACGATGGACCGGGACCTCCTTGGGTGCTTCCACGCCCAAACGTACCTTGTCACCTCGAATCTCAACGACAACGATCGTAATGTCGTCGTTAATTACGATGCTCTCGTTTTTTTTTCGGGAGAGAACCAACATTCGGCATTCCTTTGTTCCATAAGATGGCTCCGACAGGAACCTGATGCTCGTCTCTCGCAAGCCAACACGGGGGCTTGACATCACCTTGAGACCGAGACCTCACTTTCTACTCTACGCGTGGCGATTTGAGAGTCAATAAAATCCAAACCGGATTTTGCGGCTTTTTACCCAAAAATTCAGCTGGCAATGCTTGCCTAGCTGTTTTTCGCTGGATTTTCCGCTTTTTGGCGACTCAGGCCGGCTCCCAAAACTCTCCCCCAATCAGCCTCCAGTCCGTAGAAAGGGAACGTTTTTGGACGTTTTTTAGATCCGGGGGGACCTCGATTCAGCCACGCAGTTTCCAAATTGGGATGCCCCCAGACTGCCGAATGGAATACAGTTGGGAAGCAACTTTCCGACCACCCAATTCATCAAAACCAAGTCCAAGCTATAATTGATTTGAAAGCGATCCCTCCCGCAACCTGATCGACGACCTCCATGAATACGACCCAACCGGCCAAGAAGCAGTTCTCGATCGCCATGGCAAATTCAATGTTGCCCTTGGTCCGCTCGATCACTGCCGACATCGTCCAACTCACCCGCGAGTTTGAGCAAACCCAGGAACGCCTGGATTATCTTAACGAAAGCCGCGTGGCGGAACGGTCTGATGACGTTTATGGGAAAGAAGTCAGCTCGATCGAAAAACACAACGACCAAAAATCCGACAACATCAAACTCTGCATTTCCGAACTGGCAGATTTGGGACTGGGCACTCACGATGTGGCCCACGGATATGTCGATTTCCCAGCCCAACGTAAAAACAAACCGGTTTGTCTGTGCTGGAAACTCGGTGAAGCGGAAGTCAAGTACTGGCATGCCCTGGGCGAAAACTGCTCTGCCCGTCGTCCGGTCGATCTGGATCTGATTCGTCAGTCGGGAAATCACCAGTTGTCCGAAAGCCTCTAAGGAACGACAAGGCTTTGGCTTCCGGCTGACCGTTCAGGTTTGGCTGCCGCTAACCGACGTCCGACCATTTTTTACGGCCACTCGTTGCTCCAGCAGCGACTTACCCGTCATTCGAAGCGGCTCAGCCCAGGCCGTGTTCTTGTTTGTCCTCGACGGAATCGACGACCCAGCTTATGACTTTCTTTGATACCCACGCCCACCTCGACGATGATCAAATTGCACCGCATTTGGATGAGCTGATTGGCCAGGCCAAGACTGCTGGAGTATCCGAAATCACGGCGATCGGGACCAACGCTGCTTCCAGCCAGGCATGTGTCCGAATTGCCCGACGGATGGAAGGCGTTTATGCAGCCGTCGGAATTCATCCCAATGAATGTCAGCAGGCAACCGATTTGGATCAAGAAAATTCGGACTGGCAACAGATTCTGGATTTGGCGGAAGCCCCCAACGTCGTCGCGATCGGAGAAACAGGGTTGGACCGCTATTGGGATGACTGCCCCATTGAAATCCAACGTCGCTGGTTCACTAAACATATCGAACTTTCATTCGCGGTGAACAAACCGCTGGTGATTCACATGCGAGACTGTGAAGCCGATATTCTGGAATTGTTGGGTAACCAAGCACGCGCGGGACGGATCCTGGGCATCATGCACTCGTTCACCGGGAGTTGGGACACGGCAAAACAATGCCTGGACTGGGATATGTACGTCAGTTTCGCGGGGATGGTGACGTTCAAAAAATCTGATCCGCTGCGAGAAATCGCCGCCAAAATACCCGCCGATCGACTGTTAATTGAAACCGATTCCCCTTACCTCACACCCCATCCTCATCGAGGCAAACGCCCCAATCACCCGGCGATGGTGGTGCATACCGCTCAGTGCCTGGCAGAGGTGCGGGGCGTCTCGCTGGAAGAGCTGGGAGAATTGACGACCCAAAATGCCCGCCGGGTGTTTGGGATTGGGGGCTGAGTTCTGGGTTTCAGTTTTCAGGGTTCAGGGCCCCGGAGTGGCATTCGCACCGGCTGATCGCCTGGCGACTACTTTTCCCAGCTCGACTTACTACGGGCGCGTTCCGATTTCCATTTTCCAGTCTTCACATTCAGCTGAAAAATGGGACCGTGTTGGCTTCGCTCGCTACGGCGAATCGACGCTGTTTAGTCTTCGCCGAGCTTTCCGTTCGCCGAGCTTTCCGTTCGCCGAGCTTTCCGTTCGCTGGGGTTCCCGTTCGCTGAGATTCTCGTTCGCTGAAGTGTTCCCGTTCGCCAAACGATCCTTATTGGACCTTCCGCTTGGCCTCGAACGGGGAATCGCTTGTCTGGCCTTCGGCATCGACGGCAATCGCCGTCAGAAGCAGCTCCGTTGGGTGTTTGCCGCCCTGCAGCAAATCCGCGATCGGATAATTCCAGAAGACGATTTGTTGATCGGTGGCGGTTGGCTCAGCCAACAGCTTGGTTGGCTGCGACTGCCAGGCGTTACCGTTCCAGTACTGCCCGGTCGCGGGATCCTGAATCGTCAGCCGGATTTGCGACACGGCCCGGTCGTCCTCGGCGACACCTTGAATGGAAATCTGAGCGGTCTTGGGCAAGCCGGTGGAGGCTGTCGAATCGACGATGGTCACCAAGGGTTGAATTTTTTCCTGGCGACTACCGAGCAAAGTCTGCTTCAACCGGTTTTTCTCATCGTCAGTAAGTTTTGGATAGACATTCTCAACTTGAAATGGATCGCTGGCGAGATTGTAAAACGACTTCTCGCCGGTCGCCCATTCCACATAGGTTTGGTCGTAAAATCTCAATCCGCTGTAGGTCCCGGGAATCAATCCGTTGGGGTTTTGCTTGGATTGCCAGTTTTCAATCACGACGTATTCGCGCCATTGGGCGGGATCATATCCTTGCGAATGGGTCAGCAGCGGAGCAAAAGATTTGGCATCACAGTACTGGGGAAGCTGACCGCCGGCGAGTTCAAGTATCGTCGCCCCAATATCGAAATGCGCCAGGAGATGATTGGCCGTTGTCCCCGCGACAATCCCTGGGCCGCAGACATACAACGGCACACGCGTGCAGCGCTCGTAAGGGTCGAGTTTATTATGTTGGCGGTGGTGGCCGAGTTGATAACCGTTGTCGGAAGTGAAAAACAGGTAGGTCCGTTCGAGTTGCCCGACTTCCTCCAACGTGGCGAGAATTCGTTTCACCATGTCATCGACTGATTTGACCGCACGCGCCCGGCACCGGAATTCCTCTTCGAACACACGCATCTGTTCAGCGGTCAGCTGGCGGGTTTGGCGGCTGGGGGGTTTATCGAGAATATCTGGTTCGTTGAGATCCGGTGCAGCCGGGATACTCAACTCGGGCTGCCAGTTTTCGTATTTTTTCTTGTCGACCATTCGGGTGAAATCGGGGCCGACGGGGCGGTGAGGCACCAGGGCGCGACATACAGAAAGAAGGGCGTCTCACCATGCTGCCGAATCAAATCGACAGCGTCGTTGGCTTCCTGGTCGGTCCGGTAAATGTCTGACGCCGGCCGAACCTTCTTGCCAGCCGGATTATCTCGCGTTGTGAACCGATACGTTTGGAGATAACGCCCTCCGTTGGAGGCAAAAAAATCGTCCCAACCCGGCGGCTTGCGAAAATCAAATCCGTTGTGATGGTACTTGCCAATCATCATCGTTCGATACCCGGCTTGTTTCATCCAGACACCCAGCTCGTCACGATCATGGCCCTGGCGGAGAAACTCCGAGTAACCTCCTCGAAAACCAAGCGACAGGGGCGATTCGGGAATGTTCACCCGAACTCCGGTTCGATGGGCATATTGCCCCCGGAACAACGATGCCCGCGATGGACCGCAGAATGGCGTTGTCACATGTAGATTCGTGAAATGGATGCCGCCGGTCGCGATTCTCCGGATACCCGGATACAGTTCCAGCATCGGGGCAGAAAACAGGTCGAAATCGGCGTCATCGAGGTTGATCAGGACGATGTTCGGCTGTTGCAAGTCCGGCTGGGCCGGCACTCGCCGCGAGGACTGTTGCGATTGGGCTTGGCAGAGGGCAGGGACGACGACCAGATTCGCTGCCCACAATAACACTAACAGTCGTTTGCTCGTGGGTTGCATCACAGGGCCCGCCAGAGAATTTCAATGAATGAGTTCTATTGTAACGCCAGACGAGGCGTGCCAGTAGAATCCGAGACGGTTTTGCCAGACCGAGCCTGTTCGGTGGTAGCCGACATCCAGAGGCGCGGTGTTTCCGGGGCTGGTGTTCACTCGTCGGGCCGTTGCAGCGGTCCGCGGAAGACTCAGCGGGAAACGAATGGACGAGGGCCACCGAACCGGGGCGCGACGAGCCCGTGCTGGAGTCCGATCATTCGGCGAATCCATCAAGGCAACCTACTCCGGCCCGGTTTCTTATTCGAGCAATCCCGAATAGTTTCTCATTACCAGGTGGCTGTCGATTTTCTGCACCAGGTCAAACGCGACGCTCACGGCGATCAGCAGTCCCGTGCCTCCATAAAAGCTGGCGACCATGAAGTCGACACCCAGCAATTCGGAGATGATCGTTGGCACGACGGCGATTAAGGCCAGGAATCCCGCACCGACATACGTAATTCGCTCGATCACGTTTTCCAGGTAATCCTCGGTGCGACGACCGGGACGGTAACCTGGAATGAAGGTACCGTTGTCCTTGAGGTTGTCCGAAATCTCTTTCGGGTTGAAAGTGATCGCGGTCCAGAAGTAACAGAAAAAGTAAATCATCGCGATGTAGATCAGGTTGTAAACCATCGACGTGGGATCCTGAAGAACCGCTCCGAGCCCGCTGAACGCTCGACCGAAAAATCCATCGCCAATTTTTCCGCCAAAATAAGCAAACAGGAATGGCGGAACCATCAACAGACTTTGGGCGAAGATAATCGGCATTACGCCTGCCTGATTGATTCGCAGGGGCATGTATTGCCGGGTACCGCCATAGACCTTCCGGCCGCGAACGTGTTTGGCGCTTTGGGTTGGAATCCGCCGCTGGCCGAGGGTGATGAAGACCACACCGACGACAACCCCGACGAACATCAGGATCAGCATGATGATTTTCTCCAAGCCAATCGGGCCGCCGAAGCCGCTGAGTTCAAAGGTTGCGTTGCTGAGCAGATTGACCAGGGCACCGGGCATCATCGCCACGATTCCCGCCATGATCAACAGACTGATGCCGTTGCCGATTCCGTATTCATCGATTTGCTCACCCAGCCACATCAGGAAGATACTGCCGCAGGTCATGACGAGAATCGCGACCATCTGCCACATAAAGGTCAAATTGCCGGTGTCGGGGTTTTCAAACTGGGACGCGGTCATGTTGCCGATCCCGGTGCCGTCGACGTTACCCGCCATGACGACCCACCAGAGATAACCGGCACTTTGGATCAGGCACAGCAGCACGGTCAGATAGCGGGTGTACTCGTTGATTTTTTTACGCCCCGCTTCGCCTTCTTTTTTAAGTTCCTCGAGCGGTTTGTAGACGGTGCCCATCAGTTGAAGAATGATCGATGCCGAAATGTAGGGCATGATGCCCAGACCAAAGATCGTGGCCTGATTGAGCTGGCTGCCGCTAAACACGGAGACCTTTTGCAGGAATTTCGAGAGGTTTCCGCTCATGTTTTGAGCGAACTCGGAAACCGCTTGCTGGTCGATCATCGGCAGCGGGATTTGCCAGCCGATCCGATAGATCGCCAGCAGGAAAATCGTCAGCAAGATTTTCCGACGCAGTTCCGGAATGGTGAAAATGATTCGTATTTTTTCAATCATAATTGGATCCTACGGCGAGTCGCGATTCGTCACTTCGAATCGGTAGCTGGCATGAGGGATCATTCTTGAACGAATCATTATTCGGGACAATACCGATCGGTGAATTTCAGGGACCTTTCGGACCACCTGGAACTCGATTCATGCCGCGACGACCAAACACTCCGTCATTATTCGCAAAAACCCGCAGTTTTATTGCTAATCGCGTTCCGTCCAAATCACCAGTCCGGGTCGTTTGACTGATTCAATCTGTCGGCCCGAAGAATTTTCCGAGTCCGGTTCACGAAGTCGGCAAGTTATTTCTTGGCGGATTTCATTTTGTTTTTAACCACCGGTTTCTTACCGGGCAGTTCGACGATCGTCCCGCCGGCCTGCTCGATTTTCTCGCGGGCGGACTTGCTGAAGCGGTGGGCCGAAACGGTCAGTTTTTTGCTGAGTTCGCCTTTGCCCAAGCACTTTCAGCACATCGAAGCGGTAATTGGCCAGATCTTTGGCCTTGAGCGATTCGGGCGTGACTTCTTCGCCAGCCTGAAAATGGGCTTCGAGATCGGCCACATTGACTTCACCGACAACGAGCGCGAACTTGTTATTGAAATCCCCGTTTGGCGATCCGGCGGATCATCGGCATCGCACCACCCTGAAAGATGGGCGACTGGGAATGACCGGCACGCGAACGTTGGCCCTTGTGACCACGACCGGAGGTTTTACCCAAGTCCGGAACCGGGGCCACGTCCAAGACGTTTGCGTTTCTTGTACTTTTCAATGCCTTCATGGACATCATTAATATTCACAGTTGAACTCCTCGCAATCGTTCAACGTCTTCTTTGGTTCGGACTTGCTCGAGTGCATTCATGGTCGCCTTGACCAGCGTGACAGGATTGTTGCTGCCAAAACTTTTGGTCAAAATGTTTTTCAAACCGGCGGCTTCACAGACGGCTCGGACAGCTGAGCCGGCAATAATTCCGGTACCGGGACCGGCGGGAAGCATGACGACTTTGGCGGCTCCGAACCGACCATCGACGCGGTGCGGGATCGCGCCATCGACCATCGGAATTTTCTTCATGGTTCGCATTGCCTGCTTGTTGGCTTTTTCGACGCTGGGTTGGACTTCGTTGGCTTTTCCGTAGCCCCAACCGACTTTGCCGTTGCCGTCACCGCAGACGACCATCGCCGCAAAACTGAATCGGCGACCACCTTTGACGACGGCGGCACAGCGTTTGATTTTGACGGTTCGTTCGATGAATCCCGAGCCCGGGGTTTTCTCTTCGTCTCTTCGATTGTTCTTTGCCACAATTACCTCGATTTGCCGGCCGTTGACTGCGCGATTTCAATTGACTTCCTAGAACTCCAAACCACCTTCACGCGCCGCGTTGGCCAGCTCGGCCACCCGCCCATGGAACTTGTAGCAAGCCCGATCAAATCGGACCTGGGTGACACCGGCTGCTTTGGCCCGTTCGGCAATCGCGGCGCCGATAATTTTGGCTGCTTCACAGTTGCCACCGTACTTGATTTGTCCGGACAGCGATTTGTCCCGGGTGCTGGCCGAGGCAATCGTCCGGCCGGCTTCGTCGTCGATCAGCTGACAGTACAGATGCTTGTTACTGCGTCGAACGCTCAAGCGTGGACGTTCGGCATCGCCACGCAATTTCTTGCGTACGTGATTCGTACGACGCCAACGTTGCTTGTTGACTGATTTTTGTTGTCTCACCGGACTGTCTCACTTATCCAATTAAATATTTTCCAACCTGTTTCCAAACCGTCAACGGCTGCTCGAAATCAAGCAGCATTACGCCTTGGCCGATTTACCAGGTTTGATTTTGACGTATTCGCCAACGTACCGAATTCCTTTACCTTTGTAGGGTTCGGGTTTCCGCAACGCCCGGACTTCGGCGGCGAACTGACCGACTTTTTGTTTGTCGCAGCCGCTGACATTAATGTGTGTTTGGTCCGGACAGGTCACTTCCAGACCCTGAGGAATCGTTTTCTTCAGTTCGTTGGCCAGCCCGACTCGCAGCGACAGGCGTATTCCCACCGATTGACAGACGTAACCGACGCCCTGCAATTCCAGTTTCTTTTCGTAGCCCTCTTTGACACCGACCGATCATGTTGTTGACCAAGGCACGAGTCAGGCCATGAAAGGCACGCGACGGTTTGTCATCGTTGGTCCGGGCGACCTTGACTTCTTTGGCTTCTTCGTCAATGACGACCTCGACTTCGGGCCGGATGTTCATAGCTGAGTTTGCCTTTGGGACCTTCGACCTTGATGGTGCGGTCGGCAACCTGACTTTAACGCCGTCGATCAACGGAATGGGTTTGTTTCCAATTCGTGACATCAATCTATTCCGACAATTCTGATTGGGCCAATTGGCTCGTGTTTCAACTTGGGGAGCGTTCACTGCATCCGCCGCCATGGTCAATTTCAACTACCAGACTTCGCACAGCACTTCGCCACCGACTTTTTGTTGACGGGCTTCCCGATCGCTCATCACGCCTTTGCTGGTGCTGAGAATCGAAATTCCCAGTCCGTTGAGGACCGGTCGCAAATCCCTGGCCCGGGAATAAACGCGGCAACCCGGTTTGCTGATCCGTTTGACGTGGCGAATCACTTTTTCGCCGCTGGGACCGTACTTCAAATCAATGTGCAATTGGCCGACGGGCTCTCGCTTCTTCGGCCTTCCAATCCCAAATGAAGCCCTCACGTTTGAGCACTTCCGCCACACCGGTTTTGACCTTGGAAATTGGCATTTCCACATTGGGCCGTTCAACACTTACCGCATTACGGATGCGTGTAAGCATGTCGGCAATCGGGTCAGTCATCATAGTCGCTTGTTTCCCTTAACCTTGCCTTTACCAACTAGCCTTGCGGACGCCAGGAATCAACACCCTGTTCGGCCAAGGTTCGCGAAAGCAGATTCGGCAGATACCAAATTTGCGATACACCGCACGAGGACGACCACAAAGCTGGCATCGTCGTTCTCGACGAACCGGATACTTCGGTTCTCTCTTCGCTTTGGCGATTTTTGATTTTCGTGCCACAGCAACGCCTGTAAAAAATATTAATTGTTCAAAAATGACTTGGATCCTGCGGGAAGATCCTGTTAGCCGTCCACCGCTGCTTTCTTATCTTCCTTGAACGGCATGCCGAACATCCGCAGCAACTCGCGTCCTTCGTCGTCACTGTCAGCCGGTCGTGACAAACACGATGTTCATGCCTTGATTGCGGGTAAATTTGTCCGGGTTCAGTTCCGGAAAAACACCGTACTCGTTCAAGCCCAGACTGTAATTGCCACGACCGTCAAATGCTTTTGAGCTGACACCGCGAAAGTCACGAACACGCGGCAGCACCAAGCGACAACAGACGATCCATGAATTCGTACATCCGATCGCCCCGCAACGTCACCTTGCAACCAATCGCCTGACCTTCTCGCAGTCGGAAGTTGGCAATCGACTTGCGGGCTTTGGTGATCACCGGTTTCTGACCGGCAATCAGACCCATGGCTTCGCTGGCGTCTGCCAGGTCTTTCTTTTCCTGAGTCGCCGATCCGACGCCCATGTTGATGACAATTTTCTCCAACTTGGGCAGCGACAAAATGTTGTCCCGGCCCAACTTTTCTTTCAAAGCCGGAACCAATTCCTGGTTGTATTGTTCTCTTCAGTCGGGCTGGCATTTTCTTACTCGTTTTGAGGCTGCTGATTATTCCAGCAGCCGGTCGTATCGCAGTCGTCAATCGCTCGGCAATCAATTGGTTCCCAATACCTAAATCACTTCGTTCGCCAGACTGACGATCTTCATGTAGTTCTTGTCTCGCAACTCGCGGGCGACGGCTCCAAAAATCCGGGTGCCGCGCGGGTTTTTGTCTTTGTCGATGATCACGGCGGCATTGCTGTCAAATTTGATGTAGCTGCCATCGGCCCGCCGCGTCTGTTTCTTGCAACGCACGATCACCGCCTGGACGATCGTTTTCTTCTTGATGTCGCTGCCGGGAATCACGCTCTTGACGCTGCAAACGATCACGTCGCCCAGTCCGGCGAATCGTCGACGCGAGCCACCAAGCACCTTGATGCACATGATTTCACGGGCACCCGTGTTGTCGGCGACTTGTAATCTTGTTTCTGTCTGAATCATTTTCTGTGTTCCGGATTGTCTTGTTCGCCGGTTTCGTCAATTTCGATTTGACCCGCGGATGTTCCCATTCTGGCCTGGCCTAGGTCTCACCCAACGGCCAGCGAGTGCTGACTGCCTAGCTTCCCGATTCGCCGCCACCGTCTGCGGGAGTCGCCGTTTCGGTCGCCACGGGTGCGGAGCTTCTCCTCGGTCACCTCCGAAGCCAGCGATTCGGCCTGCTTCCGGGCGGCCCGCATCGCGGCCACGTCTACTTCGCTACTTTTCTCAACCACCTTGACCAGATTCCAACGTTTCTTCTTCGACATCGGGCCGAGATTCAACAATCTGGACGGTGTCGCCTTCACCTGATTCGTTGTTCTCATCGTGGACGTAACAAATCGTTCGATCGCGATAGAACTTGCGGTACTTCGGGTGCCGAACCAATCGCGCAATCTCGACGACTCGCGTCTTCGCCATTTTGTCGCTTTTGACGCGACCGGTTAATACTCGCTTCGGCATATCAGGTTCTCACTTAATCTCAATCTGTACGTGACTTCAACTGTCTTGACTTCTTACCAGCCACTGACGGGCTTCGACACAGCCGCTGCAGCTTTGGCTTTTTCAGCCTCGATCTCCCGCTCGCGCTGGATCGTTTTGATCCGGGCAATCAACTTCCGGTTCCTCGCCAATTCCGACGGGACATCCAGTCGGTCGGTCTGGGCCTGAATTCGCAAACGAAACAGGGTTTGACACGCCTCTCGCAGGACGGCGGCCATCTGTTCGTTACTCATGTCTCGGACTTCGGATAAAGTTGCCATGACTCAGTTCGCTAATCGCTGTTTCAATTTCCTAACCTGACAGCGCCGACCTGTGTCGACACCCCCGCCATCCGACCGACCTAGATCGGCCGACGTTTCACCATTCGCACGCGAAATGGCATTTTGTGAGCCAGACGAGCAAAGCAGATTTTTGCCTGCTGCTCGGTCACACCTGCCAATTCGTACAGAATCGTTCCAGGTCGAATCGTGGCTACCCAGAATTCCGGTTCACCTTTACCTTTACCCATCCGAGTTTCCAGCGGCGTCGACGTAATCGAACGATGCGGAAAAACGCGGATGAACAATTTACCTTCACCACGAATGTACTGCTGTGCAGCAATCCGTCCTGCTTCGATTGTTTGGGCCTTCAGCCAACCTGGATCAAGCGACTGAAGTCCGAAATCTCCAAAGACAACTGTGTTGCCGCGGGTGGCGTTACCTTTTATATGACCTCTTTGGACCTTTCGATGCTTGACCCGTTTTGGCATCTGCGCCATCGGTATCTTCTCCGTATATTACCTTGGTTAATCCAAACTTGAATTCCAATATGCCCTTGCGGCGTCAACGCTTCGGTAAACCCGTAGCTGATTTTGGCTCGCAAAGTACTCAGCGGCATCGAGCCACTAATTTGTTTCTCACGGCGAGCCATTTCAGCCCCGCCCAAACGACCGGCCAATTGGATCTTGATCCCTTTGGCCCCGGCATCCATGGACTCTTCAGCTGCCCGCTTCATCGTGCGACGAAAACTGGCTCGACGTGACAATTGCTCCGAAATCTTTTCGGCCACCAATTGAGCGTACAGATCCGGCCGGCCAACTTCTTCGACCTTCAGATTGATTCGTCGACCGACCAGATTCTGCATTTCGTTTTGCAGTCGTTCGACTTCTTGACCCTTTTTACCGATGATCAAACCGGGACGAGCCACAAACAAGGTGACCCGAACTTCATCTCGCGTTCGCTCGATCTCAACGCGATCAATCCCGGCCGCCTTGTAGTTTTGCGTCGGATGCTTGCGGACAAAATCGCGGATCTTTTTGTCTTCGACCAGCAACGTGGCGAACTCCTCCTTGGGTGCGTACCAGCGGCTTTTCCAGCCTTCCATGACGCCAGTTCGAAATGCGATTGGATTTACTTTTTGACCCATGACTTACTCAAATCCAGTATTTGACAACAGTAGTTTGATTCCGAACAACCCAGACAGCAACGCTCGTGTTAAAGCGTATCAAACTTCTTCGATTTCCACGCGGATGTGCGACATTCGCTTCTTGATCATGAACGACATCCCGCGAGCACGTGGCCGGGTCACGCTTGAACATCGGCCCCGGATCGACACAAACCTGCGAAATAAACAGATTGTGCTCATCAACGATCTGCCCGGGATTTTGATCAGGATCCTGAGCATTGGCCAATGCAGTGCGAATCACCTTCTCCAACATCCTCGCTCCACGCTGAGGCTGGTAGCGCAGAATGTCCAAGGCCTCATCGACGAATTTGCCACGTACCAAATCCGCCAAAGGGCGAACCTTGCGAGGGCTGATCCGTGCGTATCTGTGTTTTGATTCGAATGCCATTTACGTACGCCTAATTTGTTAGCGGTTAAGTAGCTAGTTTCCAGTTTACGGGCCGAACCATCGGCCAACGCTCACGTCATAGCAACTTACTTCCTGCCAGTGACCCTTGAACGTTCGTGTCGGAGCAAATTCACCCAATTTGTGACCGACCATATCCTCGGTGACCAGCACCTTGATGTGCTTTCGCCCATCGTGAATCATAAAGGTGTAACCGATAAACTCGGGAACCACGGTACAGGCCCGCGCCCACGTCTTGATTGGCTCTTTGTTCCCCATCGCCTCTGCCTTTTGCACCTTGCGAAACAGCTTTTCGTCGACAAAGGGACCTTTTTTTTGTGATCTACTCATAGTTTACAGCTGGTTACTGGTTGATTGGTTACTGGCCTGGACTTGCAAGCCTCATTTAGGATTTCACTTTCAACTGACCGTATCGTCGGGACTTTCGGCGACGAACAATCGCGGCATTGGAAGCCTTCGCTTTCTGACGGGTGCGACCACCCTTGGCCGGTTTGCCACTGGGGCTGACCGGATGACGACCACCCTTGGTTCGACCTTCACCACCACCGTGCGGGTGGTCGATCGGGTTCATCGCGGTACCGCGAACATGCGGACGACGACCCAGCCAACGCGATCGACCCGCCTTCCCAAGCACAATCGAACCATGTTCCGAATTGCCGACCTTACCAATCGTTGCCCGACAAGCCGCAGGAATTCGGCGAATCTCACCACTGGGCAATGAAATCTGAGCCCACTTGGCTTCGCGAGCCATCAAGTACCGCATTGGTACCGGCACTGCGGCAAAGCACCGCACCCTGACCGGGCCGCATTTCAATATTGTGAATCACCGTCGCCAACGGAATATTCTTCAGCGGCAGACAATTGCCAACCGTCGGCGGAGCATCGGCACCACTTTCGACCGTATTGCCCCTGCTCCAAACCCTCAGGAGCAACAATGTATCGCTTTTCGCCATCGACATAATGCAACAACGCAATCCGAGCACTGCGATTGGGATCGTACTGAATCGAATCAACAACCGCCTTGAACGCCATCCTTGTCACGCTTGAAATCAATGACTCGATAACGTCGCTTGTGACCACCGCCACGATGCCGAGCGGTGATCTTGCCCTGGTTGTTTCGACCGGCTTTCTTGACCATCGGCCGCAACAAGCTCTTTTCAGGCTTGGCACCTTTGGTCAGCTCCTTGAAATCGCTGACCGAGGCATCGCGACGCCCGGCAGATGTTGGTTTGTATTTTCGAATTCCCATTGGTTTACCCGTTATTTTTCGCTTTCGATCCCGATCGGCCCGCAGCTGCCACAGCGTCTAGAAGAAGTCAATCTTGTCGTCTGAATCCAGAGTTGACGATCGCCTTCTTCCAGTCCTTGGTTCGCCCATACGTAAATCGGTAACGCCGCGGCTTACCTTTGCGGTTCTGAGTCGACACCCCGGTGACCTTCACCTCAAACAGCTTCTCAACCGCCTTCTTGATGTCCGTCTTGGTCGCCGCGGATTGACCTCGAAACGTGTACTGATTCAACTCCGTGGCCTGAAACATTGCCTTCTCAGTCACCGCCGGCTTGATGATCACCTGATGCGGCTCGAGCTGCAGCTTTCGGGCGACCTGTTTCGGCTTTCGATTCTTTCTTCGTGCAATACCTTGGACATCTTTTACTCACGCCGAATTTACCAACGCGCCTCTGTCTAAACCCTAGCTGGCGGCTTTTTCTTTCAACCGATCCATCGCATCGCGAGTCACCAACATGCAATGCGGCTCCAGACACCGCCAAGGCATTCAAATCACTGACAGGCAACACCGACACCCCGGCAATATTTCGAGCACTTTTGTAAACCACCGGCGAATGGTCGGCCGTCGCGATCAGCGCCCGTTTGCCCTCAAGCCCAATCGCCTTCAGCATCTTGGCAATCACACTCGGTTTTGGGACTTCCATCGAACAGCCCATCAAGCACCTTCACCTGCTCATCCTGAATCTTCCCGGCGATCGCCATCCGCGTCGCCAACCGAACCGCCTTACGGGGCAAACGATAGGAATAGTCACGATTTCGCTTGGCAAACGCATGACCACCACCACGACGAATATTGGTGCGACGACTACCGGCACGAGCATTACCCGTACCCTTTTGGCGGTACATTTTCTTCGTCGTAGCCCGCGACCTCCGACCGCGGTTTTCGTCTGATGCGAACCCTGCCGCCGATTGGCCTGGTACATCACGACCACGTCATGCAGCAACTGCTTGTTGATCGTTGGCGCAATCTCGGCGGGATCGATTTCGTACTTACCGACTTCTTTTCCGCTACTGTCGTAAACAGGCAAACTGCCATGATATGCGACCAACCTATTTCTTGTTTGTCTCTTTGATAACCAGAAAACCACCATTGGGACCTGGCACCGCACCCTCGACCAGCAGCAGATTGTTCTCGGCATCAATCCGATGCAGACCGAGATTGCGGACCGTCACGTCTGGGCATTGCCGTACTGGCCCGCCATCCGCTTACCCTTGAACAGTACGACTGGGCGACGCACTCATCCCGTACCACCGGCGTGACGGTGACATTTCTTGACACCGTGCGTGGCACGCTGGCCCGGAAAATTGTGCCGCTTCATGACACCGGCAAAACCACGACCCCGGCTGACACCAACCACGTCGACACGCTTGACGTCCTCAAGCACATCCACCGTGACGTCCTGGCCAACCTCGACACCGCCGACGTCGCCACGCAACTCACGGACGAATTTTTGGGCTCACAGTCGGCTTTGGTCGGAGCCACTGCCCGCGGCAACACGCTGCTGCGCCGCGCTTGCTTTTGATATCGGCGACGTGGCCACGCTCAGACCGACCGGCCTGACTGGGTCGAGAGCGACGATCTTTCGCCGGACGCTTCTTGTCGAGATAGCCCAACTGAACTGCCGAATAGCCATCCTTCTCTTCGGTCCGAAGCTGCAGCACCTTACAGGGTCCGGCTTCGATGACGGTAACGGGCGTAACCACACCGGTTTCCGGATCAAACACCTGCGTCATCCCGACCTTGCGGCCGAGTATGCCTTTTGCCATGACTATTCGCCTTGTATCTGTTGGACCTGCCGCCACGGAAGACTAACCAGCCACCAAAATCGAGCGGCTAACTTATCCCCGCGACTTCCGTTCATATAACTTAAAACTGTTGCCTGTTGATATTAACTTGACTATTTCGTCGACGCCTTGATCTTGATCTCAACACCCGCCGGCAAACTCAGCTTGTTCAGCGCCTCAATCGTTTTGGCAGTTGCCTGCACAATGTCAATCAACCGCTTGTGTGTTCGAATCTCAAATTGCTGCCGAGCCTTCTTGTTCACAAACGGACTGGACAACACCGTGTACCGCTCAATGCGAGTCGGCAACGGAATCGGGCCGTGCACTTCGGAGTGAGTCCGCTTCGCCGTGTCCACGATCTCCGGCAGCACTCTGATCCAGGATCGAGTGATCGTACGCTTCCATCCGGATGCGAATTACCTCGTGAATCGAACCAGCCACGCAACCCATCTCCAAAAACGAAATCTACCAGGGACGAAGTCCGAAATCGCCTCGCCCAACACCAACCTGATGACGCACCTTCACCCTGAAAAAACATCAGGAAGAAAGACAGAAAATCAGTTTGCCGGAATTTCCGGAAAACCGCTCAATTTATGGCTTTGCTATCGGATCGTCAACTGCAAATGAGCGAATTTCCAATAGATAAATCGGAGACGACCAGGGCCGAATCCGGAGACGAGCACGATACCATATTTGTCGCCAATTTCGAGCCCGAAAAAACAACTTTTTCCCCCACCCTTGGCTGCAATCCCCGGCGGCAAACAACAAACGCAGTCGCCTGCGTCAATCCACTCCGCGATTCACCCTGTTTTTGGGCCTAAACCCCAATGACTTCTTTGCCAACCCACGCTCGCAAAACCTCGGGAATTGTTACACTTCCGTCGGCATTTTGGTGGTTTTCCAAAATCGAAATCAACGCGCGACTGATCGCGAACGCGGTACCGTTGAGCGTGTGAACGAAGTGGGTGCCCTTCTTGTCTTTTTCTTTAAACCGAATGTTCAACCGACGCGATTGATAATCGGTGCAATTGGATGTACTGGTGACCTCCCCCCATTCGCCACCCTCGCCACGCCCAGGCATCCAGGCTTCCAGGTCATATTTGCGGTACGCCGGCCCGCCCAGATCCCCCGTGGCAGTGTCCACGACTCGATAAGGCACCTCGATGGCGTCGAACAAATCACACTCGATTTGCCGCAGTTCCTCGTGCACGACATCACTCTGGTCGGGCAGGGTAAAGGCAAACATCTCGATTTTCGTAAACTGATGAACTCGGTACAGCCCCCGAGAGGCCCGCCCGGCGGCCCCCGCCTCGGTGCGGTAACAGTGGCTGATCCCACAGAGTTTGATGGGCAGCTCTTCATCCATCAGCGTTTTGCCGCTGTACAAGCCGCCGAGCGTAATCTCAGCCGTGCCGATCAGTGACAAATTCATGTTTTCAATACTATAAATCTGGGTTTCCGGACCGCGGGGCATAAACCCGATCCCCTCCAATACCGAATCCTGGGCCAGATCCGGCGTTATCGTCGGCGTAAAGCCGCGTTTCATTAACTCCGCGACCGCGAATTGCTGAAGCGCCAAATCCAGCAACACCAAGTCGCCTTTGAGAAAGTAAAAACCGTTCCCAGTCGTTCGAGCGCCCCCTTCAAAATCAATCCAATCGTGCTTCTCGCCGAGCTCCAGGTGGTCCAGCGGCTGAAAATCGAATTGCCGAGGTGAATGCTTGCCCCGGGCAAGCTCCAAGTTGGCTTTGTCGTCCACTCCCACGGGGCAGGCCGGATGAGCCATGTTGGGAATCTGCATCTGGATTTCCCGGACGGCGTCGTCCATCCGGTCATGCTCGGACTGGGCAACGTCTTTCTGCTCCCGCAGCTGCCGGCCTTCTTCCTTGCGCGCTTCCCGCTCGCTGTCGTCCTTGGCTTTGCCGATCGATTTCGAAACCGCATTGGCTTGCGTATTCAAATCCTGGACTTCCTGCAGTTTGGATCGCCGCGCGGCTTCCAGTTCGATCAGCCGATCGACATCGACGGTGACGTTTCGATTGACGCAGTTGAGCTTTACGGCTTCCGCGTTTTCGACAATGAATTTTCGGTCAAGCATGGGGAGGTTCGTTCGATTTTCGGTTGTCAGGGTTCAGGGTTCAGGCACGAGTGTTCGAGCGCTACGCGTGGTTCGCTCGGGAAACGAATCGCTTTCGGCCGCACTATTTCCCGGATTTTACCTCGATTTTGCTCAATTCGTCCCACAGGCAACAGCTGCTTTTGATGCCGCGGTGAAAATCGGCCAAGGAGAATTTTTCATTGGGACTGTGTGGATTGTCGTCGTCTTGCCCCCACCCCAGCAGCAGCGTGTCGATCCCAAGCAATTGATGGAAAGAATTCACCACGGGAATACTCCCGCCCGAGCGTACGAAAACGGGCGGAACGCCAAATCCGTGCTCGACGGCACGCGCCGCCGCTTCCATAAACGGGCTCTCCAGCGGCAATACAAATCCTGGCACACCGTGCAACAACACCAATTCCATCTCGATTCCAGGCGGGCAAAGGCCCTGCAACTTCAGCTCCAGCGCTGCCTGGACTTTTTCGACACTTTGATCCGGAACCAGTCGAAAACTGAACTTCGCACCCGCCTTGGCCGGTAAAACCGTTTTAGCACCTTCCCCCTGATAACCGCTCCAGAGGCCGTTGATGTCGAAGGTTGGCCGAGCCCACCGCCGTTCGAGCGTCGTGAATCCCTGTTCGCCAGCCAGCCCCGAAACACCGAGCTCCCGCATGTATTCCTCGTCGGAAAACCCGAGGGAATTAAATTGTTCTTTTTCCAACTCGCTGAGCGCCAAAACGTCGTCGTAAAACCCGGGAATTTGCACCCGCCCCTGATCGTCAATCAACGACGCCAGCATTTTGGCCAGCGCATTGGCCGGATTGGTCACCGTTCCGCCGAACGACCCGGAATGCAAGTCCCGGTTGGGACCTTGGAGATTGAGCTGAAAATAGGTAATGCCTTTGAGTCCATACGTAATCGCCGGCTTGCCTGGCGCATACTGCGAACAATCGCTGATGACGGCAATATCAGCGGCAATTTTTTCCGTCACGGGCATATCCGTGTCGTATTTGCCTTCGAGAAACTCGTGCATGCCTGTACTGCCCGATTCCTCTTCGCCCTCGATGAGAAATTTAACCTGCAGCGGCAAATCGCCTTTGGTTTTCTGGTAGGCTTCGACCCCAAACAAATGGGTAATCATCTGGCCTTTGTCATCGGTCGCTCCACGTGCATAGACTTTGCCGTCGCGAACGGCAGGCTCAAACGGCGGCGTCTCCCAGAGATCCAACGGATCAGGCGGTTGAACATCGTAATGACCGTAGACCAGGACGGTCGGCGCGCCGTCGATCTTTGGCGACTCGGCATAAATGATCGGATGACCGCAGGTTTCGATTACTTCGGTCTTCAACCCCAAGCCCCGAAACTGGTCGGCCAACCAATTTCCGGCTTTGCGAACCTCGTCGTCGTAGGCACTGTCGGTACCAATGCTGGCCATTTCCAGCCAGTGAAACAGGTCGCGTTCGAAACGTTCCTTTTGCTGGTTGAGGTAATCGTCAAACTCAGCCATTTTGAAAAACCTTTGTTAGATGTCGGGCGAAATCCGGCTGCCTCGATTGCAAATCCCGTCGATCCAAACCCAACTGTCCGGCGCGAATTCCAGCGCAGCAGAAATTCTGGTTGTTTGAACCACCGAGAGAGACTATCGGGACCGAAGGTTTAAAACATGAATCGTCCACCGTCAAACGGATGCCGAAATTCATCTTTCTGGATGACAGATCGTGATTAAAATGGTAACAGGCCCCAATATAGCCGCCTTTCCCAAAGCGGACTATTGCGCTGCCGAAATCTCAAATTTTGTTTGAAACTGACGAATTTTGTGTTCCAATTGAAAGACCCGTTGCGAGCGAACGAGACCAGCTCGCCGCCGAGGGAAGCAGATGGTTTTGTGTGCTGCGGAAACAACACGATCGCCGCCGGAAAACATCTCAACAGCAAGAATTCCGATTCCGCGCTGGTCCAATTTCGAAACCCCACTCAGTTCCATTCATTGCAGTTTTGCCAGGTGCGTCACTAAGGTAGTAATCAAATGTCAGAGCAAGGATCCTCAACATTGGTCGCCGAGCCGGTCGTCAAGAAAAAAGCCAAGCAACAGCGAGACGAGAAAAGAAAAAAGCAGCCGCGCTATAACGTCATCCTCTGGGACGACGACGACCATTCCTATGAATATGTCGTGTTGATGATGCGGCAACTATTTGGACATGCATTTGCAAAAGGCTTCGAGATCGCCAAACGAGTTGACTCCGACGGTCGCAGTGTCTGCCTGACCACGACCAAAGAGCACGCCGAACTCAAACGGGACCAGATTCATGCGTTCGGTCGAGATTTCCTGATCGACCGCTGCAAAGGCTCCATGAGTGCGACAATCGAACCGGTTCCCGGCGACTAGCCAACATCGATCGCCTCAATGCAAGCTGGCCCATCGTTGACCGGTTTGTTTACCATTTTACTGACCGCACGGGCGTGGAGCCAATCAGCAGGACAGGGAACCAGCAACTGCTGTAATTTTTGTTGGTCCTGAAATTCGGGATCCAGCCAAAAATCCCATTGCCCGGGATCGAGAATGACGGGCATCCGGTCGTGCAGGGGGACCATCGTCGCGTTGGCATCGGTCGTTAAAATAGTGCACGTCTCAACCGGCTCGGCCTGTTGGGACGTTTTGTCCCGCCAAGACTCCCACAAGCCGGCCATGCAAAACGGCTGATCGTCGACCCGGGTGATATAGTATGGCTGTTTCTGGTTTTCCATCTTTTTCCATTCGTAGAAACCGTCCGCCAGCACCAGACACCGGCGGCTTTTAAACGCGGCTCGAAATGAGGGCTTGGCAGCCGCGGTCTCCGAGCGGGCGTTGATCATCCGCGACCCCATTTTGGGATCTTTCGACCAGAAAGGAATCAATCCCCATTTCAACATCACGGCTTCGCGGGCGTGCGGTTGCGTGGGCGTCGCCCGCACGCACAGCACATCTTGCGTGGGGGCAATATTGTAGCGCGGCGATAACCTGGGAAAATTCAAATCATCAAATAACGCACTCAGGGTTTCCGTCGGAGTTCGTAACGTAAATCGGCCACACATCGTGGTTCCTCGCGAAATGACCAGGCTGGGAAATTCATGTTTCGGTGGTCATCTTGACCAAATCGATAACCGGCGGCGCCCCATTGGTAGACCGCAATTTTCTGTTTCGACTTTTTTGTTTTTATGGGCGCCCGATATTGTAGACTGAGGAAGTCATGCGAGAAGACTTTCTACCAACGGCATCCCTTCAACGACTCGAACAGCGCGCAGTGATCCTTAAGCGAATCAGGGCGTTCTTCGAGCAGCGTCATTTCCTGGAGGTCGAAACGCCCATTCTGTCGCATGATATCGTCGTCGACCGCTACATCGAACCGATTTCGATTCCGGCGAAGAACGTTTTACCCGGCAGCCGATGTGCCGAAAGTGAAAACCAACTGTGGCTACAAACCTCGCCAGAATTCAGCATGAAACGACTGCTGGCGGCCGGTGCCGTAGCCGTTTATCAAATCAGCAAAGCGTTTCGCAGCAACGAACGAGGACGGATCCACAATCCGGAATTTTCCATGCTCGAATGGTATCGAGCTGGCGACGACATGCAGACCGGCATGGCCCTGTTGTCTGAATTTGCCTGTGAAATGCTCGGCCAGCAACAGATCGACTGGATGACCTACCAGAGGATTTTTGAAAGGGAAATCGACGTCAATCCGCATGATGTTTCGATCGAAAAATTGCAAGCCATCTGCGAGGATCACGGGATCGAGACGAGACACTTTCCCAGTGAAAAACACAATCGGGATTTCTGGCTGAACCTGCTCCTGACCCACGTCATCGAACAGAAACTTGGATTCTCCCAACCGGTCATCGTCTACGATTGGCCGGCCAGTCAATCCGCGTTGGCCATCGTCCGGCACGATGATCCGCCCGTGGCCGAACGCTTCGAGCTGTACGTCAACGGGATTGAGATTGCCAATGGCTATCATGAATTGCTTGACGCGGATGAACTGTCATCCCGAAACAGCGTTGTCAACCAGTTGCGGCTGCAGGATGGCAATCATCTGTTGCCCGAGGAGAGTCGTTTGATCGCCGCCATGCGGAGCGGGATTCCTGCTTGCGCTGGTGTCGCCCTCGGGGTCGATCGGCTGGTCATGCTGATGACCGGGGCAACTTCGATTGACGAGGTGATTGCGTTTCCGTTTGAGAACGCCTGAGCCGGGTAGGTATGGCGGGCGGGACCTGGTCCGAGACCTCGCAAGCTGTCCACAACGCGGTCGCGGAACGGAAGGCATCACGGATTGCGAGCGTCAATTGAATGGTTCAGCTTCAGCTGAAAGGATCGTGCGAGGGTAGGTTAACGCGAGGGCGGGTTAACGCGGGTTTAGGCTTGCGCTCAATGGCACTCACTTTAGAAAGCTGAACCGCGTATCCCGATAGGGATTCAAGCTATTAGCCGCCGTTTGAGCGCAGCGACAACACCGGAATGACGGTGCAATGGTTCGACAATCCTGAAGGGATCGCAGCCAAATCCGCTGTGATCCCGTCAGGATCAATTATCCCCGATTTCGATATTCCGGTGGTATGCGATTCGCTCCAACCACCGGTTAACGGCTGAGACTCCTTCGGAGTGTTTTTTAAAGTGAGCGCAATTGGGCTAACGGCTGAAACTTCCGCGGAGTATTTTTTAAAGTGAGTGCCATTGGGATAGCGCAGCGCAGGATAGCGCATAAAAATGGCCGGGACTCTTTGTCCCGGCCCGCTGTTTTTGGTCCGTCGGTTTTTCCAAGTTCTGTTGGTTCAACCAGATTGATGACGACCCACGCCGATTACTGGTCGTTGGCATCGGAATATTCTTCGCCGGACTGTGAGACCGACGACTGATATTCTTTTTCGGCCTTGGCACGCAGCTCGGCTCGTTCGGCCGCCGCAGCGACGACGCGTGTCGCCAGTTGAACGTGGGCTGGATGGAAATAACGCTCGTAGGACCCATCCATTCGTTCGATCCGGTTTTTGACCAGCAATTCGGCCCAGCTTAAACCATCGGTGACATTCCAAGCCGCGGCCTGAGCGACGGGCTGTGAAATTTCATCGTTGGCCAACATGCGGCACATTTCGAAAATTCTTGGATCACTGTTGAGTTCACTTAGTGGCTGAATCTTGTACTCCATCCGAGACTTGGGATCCGGTTTGCCTTCTTCGAGGCAGACCGTTTTGAGTTGGAGGCGTCCTGATTTACCGGCCGGGATATTAAAGACGCCACCGCCGCCCATGCCACCGCCGCCCATGCCGCCCATGCCGCCCATGCCACCGCCGCCCATGCCGCCGCCCATGCCGCCGCCAATACCTTGGCCACCCATGCCGCCCATGCCGCCCATGCCACCGCCGCCCATGCCACCCATGCCGCCGCCCATGCCGCCCATGCCGCCACCAAGCCCAAGGCCTTGACGCATGACAGGAACCGCTGAAAACGCAGCTGGCATTTCAATCGCCAATGGTCGATCGGTGTTGTTGGTGACGACCAAGTTTGATTCGGCAGCACTCTTGGCACGAAAAACCACTTCGACCTCACCATTTTTCATGGCGTCGAACAGTTCGACGGAATCAAATCCCTCAACTGCCGATTGAGTCTTGTGGATCGTCGAAAGTCGTTTTTCCCGAACCAGTTTTTCACGCGACGATTCCGTTTTGTCGTTGGCAACACCATCGTCGGCGAAACTCGTTACCGACAACGAGATCGTGGCGAGCACCGCGATCGCAAATTTGAACCAGTAACTCTTGCAAGATGTCTTCATCAAAAAACCCTCATTTATGGAAACCGAGCTTGCCCGCACGGTTTGTGACCTTGGTAAAGTCAGCCTGTCGGTTGGGTCAGCGAAATTTCCGCCAACGCAAAACCGTGTTTCGACGCGTTTTCGTGATCCCAATGGATCCTCATTTAGGATACTCGGAAAAACAGAACAATCCAAGGAAAAATTGCTGATTCGACTGGCCCGCCCAAGAAATTCGACAAATTTCCGGTTCGACCGGAAAACCGAATGTCTCCCTCACCCCCGCTGCCCCGTGGCGTCACGAAATTTATCGGTCAATCCGCCCATCAGCGACAACGTGAGCCACCATCGACGGCTTGGTCAGGATATCAGGCTTGATCCTGCTGCACTGGCTTGAGCAGCCGGAATATCAGGGCTTTGCAATTGGCGTTGGCGGAAGAATCGGCGTTTTCGAAATAACCGCAAAACGACGAAAAAGACCGCCTGAAATCAGGCGGTCCAGCGGAATTCAAACTGACAGCCGGCTCGTGGTTAAATCAGCGTTGCGATCACCAGGGCCACAACGCTCATCAATTTCAACAGAATATTCAAGGAAGGACCCGAGGTGTCTTTGAAGGGATCGCCAACAGTGTCACCGACCACCGCCGCCTTGTGGGCATTGGACCCTTTGACAAGCTCGACACCGTCTTTGGTCGTGTAGCCTTCTTCGATCATCTTTTTGGCATTGTCCCAGGCGCCTCCGGCATTGGACTGAAATAACGCCATCAGGACGCCACTGACGGTAACGCCGGCCAGCAATCCACCCAACATCAATGCATTGACGTTACCCTGGAGAGCCACCATTCCATATTCGCCGATCAGTTTCGGAACGAATCCGAATGCTACCGGAACGGCAACGGCGACCAAGCCGGGAAGGACCATTTCTTGGATCGAAGCCCGCGTCGAGATCGCTACACATTTTGCATACTCGGCTTTGCCATCGGCCGCATCGAACGTGTCCTGATCAGCCTTCGACCAATCCGAGAAGTCCTTGCCGTCGTTGTTGTTCATGACGACCAAGGCCGCTTTCAACTCGGGGATGTCCTTAAATTGTCGTCGGACTTCTTCGATCATTTTCTTGGCGGCTCGACCGACGGCATTCATCGAGAGTGCCGAGAATAAAAAGGGCAGCATTGCACCGACGAACAGAGACGCCATCACAAACGGGTTGGTAATGTCAATGGCGTCGATCGGCGTTGCTTCGTGAGTCGCGTTGTAGGCAGTTCGGAACGCGGCAAACAACGCCAAAGCGGTCAGCGCGGCCGAGCCAATGGCAAATCCCTTACCGATCGCTGCCGTCGTGTTACCCACGGCGTCCAGTTTGTCCGTCCGCTCTCGAACTTCTTCCGGAAGATCCGCCATTTGTGCGATTCCCCCGGCGTTATCCGAGATCGGGCCATAGGCATCGACGGCAAGCTGGATTCCCGTATTGGACAACATGCCGACCGCGGCGATCGCGATGCCATACAATCCGGCAAAACTGAACGCGCCAATAATCGCCAGCGCGATGATAATAATCGGAATCGCAGTCGAAATCATGCCGACACCCAAGCCGGAAATGATGTTGGTCGCCTCGCCTGTGACCGACTGCTCGACAATCGACTTGACCGGACCGGTGCCAGTGCCGGTGTAATGCTCGGTGACTTTTCCGATCGCCAGTCCGGCGACCAGCCCGAAAATGATTGCAAAAAACACACCATTGGCGGTGTAGACGAATTCGACGCCGGATGTATCGGCCATCGTCCAGGTCGACGGCAGCATCCACTGGATAATCAGATAGGTTAGCACCAGCAGAATGGCGGCCGAACCAAATTCGCCGACATTGAGCGCGGTGTGAGGATTGCCGCCCTCTTTAACTTTGACAAAAAAGGTACCGATGATCGAGGTGATAATCCCGGCTCCCGCCAATACCAGCGGCAACAGGACGGCCGACAAGCCGCCAAAATCGTCGACGAAGGATGGCAGCCCGTAAAAGGCAGCTCCCAGGACCATCGTACCAATGATCGAACCGACGTAGGATTCGAACAGGTCGGCTCCCATCCCCGCCACGTCGCCAACGTTATCGCCGACATTATCGGCAATGGTCGCCGGATTCAGTGGATGATCTTCCGGGATTCCGGCCTCAACTTTACCAACCAGATCGGCCCCGACGTCAGCGGCCTTGGTATAAATTCCGCCGCCGACGCGAGCAAACAAGGCAATCGAGGAGGCACCAAACGAAAATCCCGTCAGGACGGTAATCACACGCGTCAGCTCAGCCTTGCTATCCAAGCCAAACATGTTGGAGTAAACCAGGAACAGCACACTTAATCCCAACACACCGAGGCCGACGACCCCCATCCCCATCACGCTACCGCCAGAGAACGCAACTTCGAGAGCCGTTCCCAAGCTGGTTCGCGCTGCATGGGTGGTTCGGACGTTTGCCTTGGTCGCCACTTTCATGCCAATGAATCCGGCCAGCGCCGAGCAGATCGCTCCGACACCAAACGAAAGCGCGATCAGTGGCGATGATGAATCGCCCTGGTTGTTTCCGGACCAGGCCAGCAATGCTCCGACGGCTAACACAAACAGGAACAGGATCGAGTACTCGGCCTTCAAAAACGACATCGCACCATCGGTGATATTCTGGGCGATCCGAGCCATTTTCTCAGTACCGACCTCCTGCTTGGCGACCCAGCTGGATTTCCAGTAAGTAAACACCAATCCGATCACCCCCAGCACCGGGATTAGATAGCTAATGATCGTAAAGGTGCTCCCCGAGCTGGCGAACCGACCGTCGTTTCGGCCGGAGCAGCCTGATCATCCGCCTGGAGAACCACCGGATCGGCGACCGAGGCCGGGTCCGATGTCGCCCACGAAGGGAGGCTGTAAACGAGCACAACAAATACGAAGAGGGCCAAAGCAAGGGTTGCTGGGTTACTCCGTCGGAGTATTTTCGACATTCCAATGAGCCTTTTTGGTGCGAATACAAGGGTAAAAAATGTAATTTGAAAGGGCTATTAAACTTACTTTGGCACGATTGGAAAAGTCCTAATTGAACAATTTCGAGGTTCCTGATTGCCTCGACAGCCGAACTACAGCCAAACTACAGCCATCTTAATTAGCGATTTTCCATTTTGCCTAAATCCAATAGAATTACGTGCGATGGAAGCGGGCGACATGCTTCCCCGCGTATCCCTTGGCAGAAACTTCTGGAGAGCGTCGATGTTTTCGGCTGTGATTAATAAACCCCTGCTTTTACTCGTTTTTTCGGTTTTCACGCTGGTGGGGTCGGCCGCCGGCTGGTCCCAGGAACAGGGAAGCGATGACTTGGACAAGGCTTTTGATCTGAAAATCAAAGCCCAATCCACGAAAGACCTCGATGAAGTTGCCAAACTCTGCAAGTCCGCCATCGAAAAGGGGCTGGATGAAGAAGGTGTCGTCCAAGCCAAAGAGTTGGCTGCGTCGGCGCTGTTCGAATATGCCGATCAACTGGGGCAACAGAATCTTTTCCTCCCGCGGTGAGGATCGGCGGTGGAGAGTCTACCGCAGTCAGGCCATCCGACGCCTGGAAGAAGCCACCGAATTACAGCCCGACATGATTCCCGCCTACCTGATGATTGCCCGACTCAATGCACTGCCGGGAGGCGATTCGGAAAAAGCCAAAGAAGCCGTGGAATCAGCCATCAAACTGGCCGACGATGGGGAAGACAAATCGAAAGCCCTGTACATGCGGGCAACCCTTACCGACGACGATGAACAGCGGATCGCTGATCTCAACAAGGCCATTGAGATCGACCCCAACAACATGGACGCGAATCCGGGTCCGCGGCGACTTACTATCTGCAACAGGACGAACCGGAAAAAGCAATCGCCGACATCAATAGCTGGCTCGAAAGTGGAGATGCCAACACGCTTAAGTACATCGAGGTCGTACGCTCGTTGATGGCCATGGGCGAAAAATTCGACGGCAAGTTACAAGATGCCGCAATCGAGATTATCGACAAGGCCGATTGCGCACGACCCCGAAAATGCCGTTCCCCATACTGTGCGAGCCCAGATCAACATCCTGCGGGAGAAACTGGACGACGCCGTCGAAGATCTTGGTCGCGCAATCAAAATCAATGGGGACAATATCGGAGCCCTGCTGCTGCGTGCCTCGATCTACTCCGATCAACAGAATTTTGACAACGCCCTCGAAGATATCAACCGGGTACTCGAACTTGAACCGCTCCTGGTCCAGGGCATCCAGATGCGCGGCACCATTCTCTCGCAACAGGAAAAATTTGGTGAAGCCATCGAAGATATCAAACTGCTCGCCGAAAACGATCGCTCCAACCAGTTCCTGCAGCGACAGTTGGCCATGCTGTACAACGCCAACGACCAACCCAGCCGAGCCATAAAAATTTATGATCAGTTGCTGGAACTGAATTCCGAGGAGGAATGGGAAGGAAAATCCAACCCCAAAAAACTGGTACTCGTCGCACGTAGGGCCGCTGTCCTGAGGGGACGCGGGGACGCTCGGCTTTCGACTGGCGAACATCCCCAAGCCGTCGAGGACTACAACGAAGCGCTCGAACTGGGCGATCTGATTCGCGAGATCGAAAAAGAGGAAGGCGTTGAAGAACCCACCAAACCCGATGATGGCGTGCTGAACAACCTCGCCTGGGTCCTCGCGACCTCACCCATGGACGACGTTCGCGATGGCAAACGAGCCGTCGAACTGGCAACCCTGGCCGCCGAAGTCACGGAATTCAAAGAACCCCACATTCTCAGTACGCTCGCGTCGGGCTACGCGGAATCCGGAGATTTTGAAAACGCGATCAAGTGGATCCAGAAAGGAATCGAACTCAATGCCGAACTGGGCAAAACCGACAACAGCAAACGCAACGCTGGAACAAAAAGCAAGTTTGCAAAAAGAGTTCGAAAGCTACCAGCGCAAGGAACCCTCGCGCAAATGCAAAATGTCGAACAGGAAAAGCAACAACAAGCGGACAAGGAACAAGCCAAGCCAGATTCCAAAGAGCAAGACAAAGCCGATTCAGACGACAAGGATGACGACGACAAGGATGACGACGACAAGGATGACGACGACGAGATGACTCAGACGACGGTGCGCCAGGGAAAGACTCACGGCAAACGTCTGGCAACAACGCCGCCTAAGCTCTGACTTGTCATCGGCAGGTTGAGGCTCCTGCCGAAACGATGAACCGGAAAACCAAGTCTCGGTGGGAACACGGAACTCACGGAGCAAGTCATGTCGACAACCGACCGCGACGCCGCTTTCGAACTCATGTGCGAATACACTCAGTCCGATGGGTTGCGGCGCCACATGCTGTGCGTCGAAACCGCCATGCGGGCCTACGCCGAAAAATTTGGCGAGGATGTCGAAAAATGGGGAATCGTCGGCCTGCTGCATGATTTTGATTACGAGCGCTGGCCCAACCCGCCCGAACATCCGCTCGAAGGCGCAAAAATTCTCGCCAGCCACGGCTACCCCGCCGATGTGATTTACGCCATTAAATCGCACGTTGACCAGGTGCCCGATTGTCCCCGTTGTTCGACGATGGATAAAACCCTGTTTGCATGTGATGAATTATCCGGTTTTATTTCTGCCGTGGCCCTGGTTCGCCCCGATGGCATGAGCGGCATGAAAGCCAACAGCGTCCGCAAAAAGATGAAACAAAAGAGTTTTGCGGAAAAAGTCAGCCGCGAAGACATCGTCCAAGGCGCCCAAGAACTCGGTATCGAGTTGAACGAACACATCCAGTTTGTGATCGATGCACTGGATGCCAATGCGGAAAACTTGAACCTGAAAACGAAAAACTAAACACCGAAAACCAAACCCGAGGTTGATCCATGCAAGTCCAGAATTCCGAACAACTTACCACCAAGAAATGTGTCCCCTGTGAAGGCGGCGTTGACCCATGTCCCTTGCCTTTCGTCACCGAGCAGCTGGAAAAACTGCCAGGCTGGTATCTCACCAAGAACAATCAGCGAATCCGCAAAGACTGGACGATGAACAACTTTGTCGAGGGCTTGGCGTTTTTTAACAAGGTCGGTGAAGTCGCCGAGGCCGAGGCCCACCATCCCGACTTACATCTCGAGAGCTACAAGAACGTTTCGATCGAAATCTGGACACACGCGATCGGTGGCTTAAGCGAGAATGATTTCATCCTCGCTGCCAAGATCGACCAGATCAAAATCTAGACCCGATCGACTGCGATACTGACGTCGATACTGACATTGATACTGCGGCGTCGCCCGGCGACTCGTCCAACGTCGCGTGTCGATTTGATTGCCAGCCGCACCGCCAGAATTCGGGTGCATTCACGACAGCACATGCGGATGAGCGGCAACGCGAAATCTCCAGCTGCACCGCCAGACCGGTTCGTGCCATCGCAGCCTGCGGCGGACCAACCCGCATAACCGGTTTCTTTTGACAGCCCATCAAACGCCAGAGCGGGGCCCCGAATGCTGCTCGTGGATCGTGCCCGTTCCGCCCAGGTCCGGTTGTAGCGACGATGTGGATTCTAATTCACTTCCCGATTCTGCCGCTCGTGCGCAAACTGGCGGTTAAATCGGTTCTTTCTCGCGTAAAACTATTTCCGTCGGATTGGATTGTGCGCGTTGATGTTTATCAGGAGAACCGGTGTAATCCGCGGCAGTGGAACAGTGCGGTTGATTTGGAAAGACGAGCTAAAAATGCGATTTTCATCCTTTGTTGTTGTGATCGGCCTGACGGCACTCCTGACCAGTGGCTGCGCGATTCATGAGTCATCGCGATTTGGCGAACGCGAGGTGAGTGACCCCATCATCGCCAGCCAACGAAGTGCAATCCAGGCCTGCCGTCAATCCAGAATGGAAGCCGGGCAGTGCACCTGTTTCACTTGCGTCAGCAACGAGGTCAACTCAAAACAAAACCGGCAACATCATCCACGGTTTGCGCAACAACAGCTGGTGGCACAGCAGAATTACGAAATCCAGGAGCCTGCCCCCCGGCGGAACACTCCGCTGCCAAAAACAGCTTCATCGCATGGCAGTCTGTTTGCGTCGAAAATTGTATCCAGTCGAACGCCAAAATCACGCTCGGCACAGGACAACGACGAATCCCAAAACGCGCTGCAAGTCGCGACAAGCTCCGACGGGCAGGATTCACTGGCCCTAAACCCACCCCAACAGCCAGCCGGCGGTCAAGAAATTTCGTCAGGTGCAGAAACAGAAATCGTTGAGCAATGGCTGGCAACCGACGCGATTGACGCACTTGGCATCAACTCGCTCAGTTCTACCCTTGCATTAACCGAGTCAGAGTTGCCACAACTGCATCTGGATGCAACTCAGGAAATCGAGCTCCTGCGTGCAAATGACGCTTCAGACCTGCGATTGGACAACGCATTGCAAACAGCAGCCCCTGAGGTTGCCGAGGAAAACATCACGCCCGCATTCGTGGAGCCGATTGCCAGTCGTACCGTGCCTGAGATCCCTGCGTCTGTACCGGTTGACCTCGATGAAACTCCTCTCGATTTTCCGAGGCTGGTTCCATCCCAGCAAGCTGTCTCCCGGAGCTCAACAACCTCCACGGAATCAGATTTACAATCCACAACGCAGCAGGAAAGTCCAGCGAGGCAAACCGTGATTGAATCGGTCGGAACCCCTCTGACTCCTCCGTCACCCGCGTTACCCGTTCAAAACCAGGTGGCCACCTCGCCGACCGAACCAGTCAGCGAAGTCATCGCGGAGGTCGCACGGGGCTCAGCGGAAGTTCCACCCGCTCGTGACGATGCAACCCAAATTGCGGCCAAGCCGGTCGTCGTCGACTCAAAGCTGGTTCTGCGGGCCCGAACCTCCGGTTTCGACGAAGCGTTCGGGGAAAACGATTTTCTGAAATCCATCACCCGGGGCGCAAATGCCAAAGCTGCCCCGGTTCCAACGCGACAATCGGATACGCCCAACCCGTTGGGGAATTCCGAAACCGTCTATTTCAGTCCGCTACCTTCGGTGCGCTACCCCAGCTACACCGAAACGCATCGTAACGCTCAACCCGTGCGCTACTCACAACCGGTTCAGCAATTGCAAAGCGTCGCTGATGGCCGGCAGTCCGAAGATGAGCTTGCCCGAATCACTGCCGACTCCAACCCCGACCAACCGCAGATTACGATCCGTGCAACCCAATTACCGACGCAGCACAACCTGGCGCCGATCCGGAAATCCGGCACGGGCAGCGATCCACGGCAGCCGCTGATGCTGCAGGCTTCCTCGCCACGGTCCTATGATGCGACAGCCAAAACGACCGCGGCCGCCAGAATTATTCGGCAGTCGCAGGCCGATCCACGTAGAATCAACCCTCACCAACAGCCCATTCGCCTGAGAGCGACCGCCGGCAATGGGCGCGGGCAAAACTTGGCACCCGTGGTCGATTTGAGACTGGGCGAACCAACCCAGCCGATTGGAACCCAGCCGACATCCGGTTGGATCAACGCCAACCCATCCGGCGGATCGACCCCTTCACGCCAACCCGCCCAGGATTCCGGTTCCCCAAAATTCCAAACGCCTCGGACCCCCATTATTCCAAACTCGGTCCCGTCGTTACAAAACGTACCCCAGATCGATTTCCAACAGATGGATGACAGTATCCGTCATTTGACAGTGAAACCCGACGACAACACGGGCGACCTCAATACGATCGACCGATAGCCCAGAACGAATCGTGCCACGCCTGTGGGAATTTTTTGAAAGCTGGGATCATGAAACAGCCCCATTGGTTGATCCTGTTTGACGCGGTTGGCACGTTGATTGATCCGGAACCGGACGTGATCACCGCCTACCACCAGATCGGTCGCCAGTTCGGCAGTCAATTGAGCCCCGAACAAATCGCAGAACGATTCAAGATCGGACGAATAAGATTCTTTGGTCACAAGGACTCAGGCTACTCGATTAACGGCGTCGGCCTGAAATCCAGCGACTCGATCGAACGCGGACTGTGGCTGAAATTAGTTGAATTTGTGCTGGCTGACGTCCATCCGGTAGCCCCGGCGTTCGAATTGCTCTGGGATCATTTTGCGAGTCCAGAAAACTGGAAGGTCTTTTCCGATGTCGAGGCGTGCTGGGAAGCGCTGCGGAAATTGAACGCGACGATTGGAATCGCATCCAATTTTGACTCTAGATTGAGACCGATTGCTCAAGCGCTGAAACCGCTGCCCGAAGCTGACTTCCTGTTTTGCTCTGCCGAAATCGGATTTCGCAAGCCGGATCCCGAGTTTTACTCGAACGTCCAGCGACGGGCGGCCGCTGGTCGGCAAACGAAGATCTGGATGGTGGGCGATAGTCGCGAACACGACGTCGAAGGCCCGCAAAACGCTGGCTGGAATTCGACCTGGCTGAATCGACGTATCCCGCGATCATCCAATCCGCCGACCCACCCAAAATTGATTCGATCGTTAGCGGAACTGCCCGACCTGATCCTCCGGTCAGAATCTGCTTAACACGTGGACCCGCGACTCGTTTCGTTCGCGATTCAGCGACTGGCGCGGTAAACTGTTGCCAACCAACCCAGCAAAAGATAATCAATTATGATCAGACGATGCCGATTTTGCGGTGAAAAAATTGCGACCGATGCCTCTCAATGCGAACACTGCGGCAAGGTTCTGAAAATTGACAAGGAGGCGACTGAGGAGGGAGCCAGGTTAACCAATCTTGAATCATGGAAAGGCAAATCGGTCCCGGCCTGGGTCATGTATGCGGTCGTCGGATTCGCCGTTGTCGTTGCCGCCATCATGGCAATCGACGGGTGCAATCGCATGAGCGGAGGCGAAAACCCACTCGTGCCCGCCCAACCCGAATAAGCGATCGACCAAGCCCGTCCACGGGGCGGCAGGAAACACCAGTGGGCTGCATTCAATAAATAAGAGCGACGGCACTCGCCATCGCTCTAATTTTGAATCAGTTATCGACCCGTTTTCAGCATCCCCTGCTGTGCTTCATCTCCAATCGCACTTCATCTTCACGTGCGTTCAAACCAACCAAACACAAGGCTTTACTGGGCTTCCATTTTTCCTCGTCGGTCAATCGGCTCGACAAGATTCGCTTTCAAGTAATCCGCATTCATTCGGCTGATGAATGCAATACTAATGCCCTTGGGGCACTGCGCCTCGCATTCGGCGTAGTTTCGGCAGGAACCAAAACCTTCCTCTTCCATCTGGTTCACCATTGACTTGACGCGTGAAAAGCGTTCGGGTTGACCTTGGGGCAACATACCGAGATGGGAAACCTTGGCCGAAGTAAATAGCATGGCCGACCCGTTGGGACAGGCTGCCACGCAGGCGCCGCAGCCGATGCACGTTGCCGCGTCGAGTGAACTCTCCGCGATGTCAGGCTGAATCGGAATCGAGTTTGGTTCGGGCTTGGGACCCGAGTGGTTACTGATATAACCGCCGGCCTGAATGATCCGGTCGAATGCCGAGCGGTCAACGACCAAGTCCTTCACGACAGGAAACGCCCTGGATCGCCACGGTTCGATGTAGATCTCGGCACCATCCTGGAAATGCCGCATGTACAACTGGCAGGTGGTCGTCGCCGGTTTCGGGCCATGGGCCTGGCCATTGATGACCATTGAGCAACTCCCACAGACGCCTTCGCGACAATCGTGATCGAAGGCCACCGGTTGCTTACCTTCATTGGCCAGTTGCTCGTTGAGGTGGTCCAACATCTCCAGGAAGGACATTTCCGGGACGACGCCATCAAGGTCGTACGTCTCCATCCCGCCTTTGTCGGAACGTGATTCCTGTCTCCAAATGTGCAGCCGAATTTTCATGTTTTGTAGTTCCTTGTCGCCAGTGGAAGTGCTTCAAATTCCAGCGGCTCTTGCGTCAATTCGGGTTCAGCCCCTTCGCCCTTGTATTCGAATACCGAGGCATACGCGAAATCATCATCGTTTCGCAGCGCTTCGCCTTCTTCCGTTTGATGTTCTTCTCTAAAGTGACAACCGCATGACTCATCTCGCAACAACGCGTCACGACACATCAGCTCACCGAACTCCAGGAAGTCGGCAACCCGGCCGGCGTGCTCAAGAGACTGGTTCAGTCCATCGGATGCACCCGGCAGTTTCAAATCGTTCCAAAACTCTTCACGTAATTTCGGGATCAGTCGTAGGCCTTCTTCCAGCAACTCTTTGTTGCGGGAAATACCGCAGTGATTCCACATGATCTGGCCCAGCTCACGGTGAAACGAATTAGCTGTTCGGCTTCCGCCGATTGAGAGCAGCCGGTTGATTCCGTTCTGGACTTCAGCCTCAACGTGCTTGAAGGCATCATCATCCGCCTTAATTTCGGCAGCCGGATAGCGACTGAGATAGTCACCGATCGTGACAGGCAAGATGAAGTAACCATCTGCCAGACACTGCATCAGGGAACTGGCGCCGAGGCGATTCGCACCGTGGTCGGCAAAATTTGCTTCACCCACCGCGTATAAGCCGGGGACGTTGGTCATCAAATTGTAGTCCACCCACAAACCACCCATGGTGTAATGTACCGCGGGATAGATCCGCATCGGAACTTCGTACGGGCTTTCGTCCGTGATTCGCTCATACATTTCGAACAGGTTTTCATACCGGGCCGAGATGACGTCGCGACCGTGATGGTTAATCGCATCGCGAAAATCAAGGTACACGCCATAGCCGGTTGGCCCGACACCCAGGCCCTTGTCGCAAACGTCCTTGGCGTTCCGGGCCGCCACGTCTCGGGGAACCAGGTTGCCAAATCGCGGATAACGCTCTTCCAGATAATAGAACCGTTCCGCTTCCGGAATCTCATTCGGGCCGCGTGTTTCACCCTCGTTGCGGGGAACCCAAATCCGGCCATCGTTTCGCAATGACTCACTCATCAACGTCAGCTTCGACTGGTAGTCTCCCGAGGCTGGAATCGATGTCGGATGAATTTGGGTAAAACACGGATTGGCAAATCCCGCACCACGCTTGTAGGCACGAAACGCTGCGGTGACGTTGCAACCTTTGGCATTGGTGGAAAGATAATAAACGTTGCCGTAACCGCCGGAGGCAAGGACCACCGCGTCGGCCGCGTGAGAGCTGATTTCACCCGTTTCAAGATTGCGAACTACAATCCCGCGAGCCCGCCCGTCAACCACCACCAGATCCATCATCTCGGTTCGGGGGTGCATGCGGACCTGTTTAATCGCGATCTGCTCCTGCAGTGCCGAGTAAGCGCCCAACAACAACTGCTGGCCCGTCTCGCCACGGCAGTAGAACGTTCGTTCGACCAGCACCCCGCCGAACGACCGGTTCGCGAGTTTTCCGCTGTACTCGCGGGCAAAGGGCACGCCCTGAGCGACGGCTTGATCGATGATGGCTGTACTTAGTTCCGCCAAGCGGTACACGTTCTTCTCTCGGGCCCGGTAGTCGCCACCCTTCTGGGTATCGTAGAACAACCGCCAAGTCGAATCGCCGTCGTTCCGATAATTTTTCGAGGCGTTGATGCCTCCCTGGGCGGCGATACTGTGGGCCCGGCGCGGGGAATCCTGAAAGCAGAAACAATCCACCGAGTAACCCATCGCGCCCATCGACGCGGCGGCTGCCGCTCCTGCCAGTCCGCTGCCGATCACGATCACTTTGTACTTGGAGCGGTTTTTCGGTCCGACCAATCGCAGGTCGTTCTTGTGATTTGTCCAGGCGTCTTCGATGGGTCCGCCGGGGATTCGGGAGTCAAGCTTAATCATTTGTCCGATGTTCGTTAAAAACGTGTCTTCAATACCTAAACCGCAAACAAACAAGCCCCTTAATGTGACGTCAAAAGACTGTGAACGTATTCAACCGGTTCGGGTAACAGGCCAAACATGAACGCCAACGGCACGGATGAAAATCCAACAACCAGCACCACTGTGGCAATCAAGGCAAACGCTCGGAGGGACTTATTCCGGTCCGGGTTGTCCAGCCCCAGTGTCTGAAACAAACTCCAGACACCGTGAAACAAGTGAAACCCGATGACCACCATGACAAACACGTAGCCCAGCGCGACAGGCCATTTGGAGAATGAATTCCAGAGATTGCTATAGACATAGCCGTGCTCAAATTCGCCGATTCGAATCGTGCCCGTCGTGAAATGCAGGATGTGGAAGATCACGAAACCCAGAATCACTAAGCCCGAGAACATCATCCATAACGCAGGCAGCGAAGCCGCCGATTTTTTTGATTTCACGTAGTTGACCGGTCGGGCTTCACTGCTGAGCATGGCCAGTTGCACCACGACAACAACATGCAAAACAACGCTTCCCAGCAGCACGGCCCGGGCAATCCAGAGTCCAACCATGTAGGGCAAGATCGGTTCGCCCAGCTCTTTGAGGAACTGTCCATACTCGTCAATGTGGGGAACATTGTTTTCGCCCGAGCCGGTGAAGACTTTTAGATTTCCTGCAACGTGCCCCACCAGAAAGCCAAATAAAATCAGTCCGGTGACCGCGGCGACGAATTTCTTGCCAATGGTGCTTTGATACAGGGTAGCGATACGGTTCATGTTGATCTGGATCAGCCAGTAAGTTTGTTGCTTGATGGAAAGTGTTAAAGCTATCTTCGTTTTTAACAACTTCAGGCATGGCTTTCGACGTACCTGAGAAGATCACAATCAGGACCCGGCAGTTCGATGACTATTTCCCCAACCCGCTGAGTTCGCCCTTGGCTCCCCCACTGAACAGTGATCGGAGAAGTTGCCTTCGATGGTTAAAAATCACCCTTCTTCTGAATTAACTGGAACGACCGTCGTTGATTAACCCGTCGCCCCAACTCACGAATCCAGAGGCTTGAACCCCGAATCTGCATCGCGATGCCGGTCGCCCGGGCCAATCCCAGCCCAAAAAAGTCTGCAAAATCAACCAAGGAATTGCCCAGTTGAACGTTTTGCCCAGTTTAAGACAACGAGATGCATCTTTTTTACTAGAATCCAACTGGATTCACAATCTGTGGAAACGAGTTCATAACGCGAAAGTCCTTAATTTAACGTGCGGTCTGGACGGGTGTTTTTTTGTTCGCTGGATTCCTGGCCGGATGCCAGCTCCAATTTCAGCTGCTGTGGCCGTGCGGCTTGACGGCCGATCGCGTGCAGCTTGGTTTTTGACGAATAACGACGCAGCCAAACCAGTGACTGCCGCTAGAGTCCGCCTCCCAACAACCGAACAACTCCCCCGGTAGAGTTATCCGCTTGAAATCGTTAATCGTCATCCCCGCACGACTTGAATCGACCCGCCTGCCGCGGAAACTGCTGCTGCGCGAGACAGGCAAATCGCTTCTTCAGCATACTTTCGAATCAGCCTTAACTGCTCAGCTGGCCGACACCGTTGTTGTGGCTGCCGATCACCCCGAGATCGAAGCAGAGGTTTTACGATTCGGTGGAAAGGTTCGGCTGACCGACCCCAGCCATTCCTGCGGAACCGATCGGGTTGCCGAAATCGCGTCGAAATTCCCGGACCATCAGATCATCGTCAACGTGCAAGGAGATGAACCGGAATTACCTGGGCCGGCAATTGACCAAGCGATCTCGATCTTAAACCAGGATCCGGCAGCCCAAATCGCAACACTGGCCACGCCGATCCGCAGGCGAGAACAGCTGGACGACCCCAGTTGTGTCAAAGTGGTTCTCAATCAAATGGGACAGGCCCTCTACTTCAGCCGGGCCACGATCCCCTTCGCTCGAAACTGGGATGACGCGATGCTGGCAGCCGAACCGGCAAATTTCCTGCAACATGTTGGACTGTATGCCTACCGACGCGACCGCCTGCTACAAATCCCGGAGTTGCCCAAACCACCGATCGAGATCATCGAATCACTGGAGCAACTTCGCGTGCTGTTCGCGGGAATTCCGATTCAGGTAGGAATCATTGATCACCCAATCGTCGGAATCGATACGGCCGAAGATTACGCCGCATTTGTCAGTCGACAGGCAAGACGCTAGAATGCGGTGCCGGCTACCGATCTCGGGGTTTGCAGGCAAGCGTGAATTTCGGACGATATTTTTCGATTGAAATTTGCGCTTATTTTGTTCCACGGCTGAACCCAAACGCCTCAAACCAAGCCAGCGGTTTGTCAAACAGGATTGAAGGACTATGACCAAGCATATTTTTGTTACCGGCGGCGTTGTCAGCTCACTCGGTAAGGGACTGACCAGTGCCTCGATCGGCATGCTGCTGGAACAACGAGGCCTGCGGGTCCGGATGCAAAAGCTCGATCCGTACATCAACGTGGATCCGGGGACAATGAGCCCCTATCAACACGGGGAAGTTTACGTGTTGGACGACGGCAGCGAAACCGATCTGGACCTTGGTCATTACGAGAGGTTTACCCACGCGCCACTGACGCGACATGCCAATTACACCACCGGCCAGATCTATCTCAAGGTGATCGAAAAAGAGCGTCGGGGTGAATTTTTGGGCAAAACGGTTCAGGTGATTCCCCACATTACGGACGAAATCAAAAACTGTGTTTCGAAACTTGCGTCCGACGACGTCGATGTCGTGATTACCGAAATTGGCGGTACGGTGGGCGACATCGAAAGCCAACCGTTCCTCGAGGCCATCCGGCAATTCTCGCTCCAGGTCGGTAAGGAAAACTGCTTGTACATCCATTTGACCCTGGTCCCTTATTTGAAAGCAGCTGCCGAGCTGAAAACGAAACCGACGCAACATTCGGTCGGCCTGCTGCGGCAAATTGGTATCCAGCCCGATATCCTGATCTGCCGAACCGAACGCGAAATGGCCGCTTCGGACCGCGAAAAGATCGCGCTCTTCTGCAACGTTCCCGTCAACGCGGTCATCGAAGAACGCGACAAAGATTTTTCCATCTACGAGGTTCCTCTCAGCCTGGTGGATCACGGCCTTGATGAACTGATTGTCAAAAAACTGGGCCTGCCCAAAGGCGATCTGGATCTGGACAACTGGCGCGAGTTGCTCCACCGCTTGAGAAATCCAGAAACCGAAATCAGCATTGCGGTCGTCGGCAAATACGCCGAGCACAAGGACGCCTACAAGTCGATCTATGAATCCATTGATCACGCCGGCATCGAAAATCACACGCAAATCCGAATCGGCCGGATTCAAAGCGAAGCCATTGAACGCGAGGGTCCCGAACGATTGCTGTCCGGTTACGACGGGATTTTAGTCCCCGGTGGATTTGGCGAACGCGGAATCGAAGGCAAAGTCGAAGCCATTCGCTGGGCGCGCGAACGAAAAATTCCCTTCCTGGGAATTTGCCTGGGGATGCAATGCGCTGCGATCGAATTTGCCAGAAACGTTGCTGGGCTGGAGAAAGCCAATTCAACCGAGTTCGACAAGGATACACCGTATCCGGTCATCTGCCTCCTGGATGAACAGAAGAATATTACCGACAAAGGTGGAACCATGCGACTTGGCGCCCAGCGATCACAAGTCGTCGAAGGAACGCGGGCGTTCGACGCTTACGGCACGCCGGAAATCAACGAACGCCACCGGCATCGTTACGAGTTCAACAATGTTTTCCGGCAACAACTCGAAGCCCATGGCCTGGTAGTCTCGGCCACCAGCGAAAATGACTCCCTGGTTGAGATGATCGAGGTCAAAGACCACCCCTGGTTTGTCGCCGTGCAATTCCACCCCGAGTTCAAATCCAAACCGACGGCTGCCCATCCGCTGTTCTCCAGCTTTGTTCAGGCGGCAACTCAACGAGCACCCGAGAAAGTTTCCGTGGAAAAATGAAAGGTTAATCCATGACTGCTGAAAACGAAGATTCCCCGGAAGAACCCAAAATCATTGTGGATGAAGACTGGAAATCTCAGGTCGAACGGGAAAAAGAAGAACTGAAACGCCAGGCGGCGCAGCAAAGCGGGGGTGGAGAAGATCAGGGTGCCGGTACGGAGGACCAATCGAGCCAGCCGTTCCCACCCGCCTCTTTCGAGATTCTGTTGTCCACGCTGGCCACTCAGGCAATGGCCGCACTGGGACTCCTGCCTGATCCCGTGACCGGAAAGCCCAGCCCCAACCGACAACTGGCCAAACACCTGATCGACACGCTCGGCGTCCTCGAGGAAAAAACCAAAGGCAACCTGACCGAGGACGAGGCGACTCACATCGAAGAAGCACTGCACCAATTGAGGATAATTTTCGTCTCCAGCGGGAAGAATCCAGCTGCCGGCACGCAGCCGACCAGCGAACCCAAGCCGAAACCACCGATTATCGAGCTTCCCTGAGCCAGCCCTCGCGATTCCACCAGGCGACGGCGCGATAATTACCGGGTCGACTGCCTCCCAACGACCCTGATACCCGTTTCGCGATCGGCTGCGGCATGCCCGCCGATCAAGCTGTCAGAGATCGTGCTGATTTTGCATATGGCGATGTCGGCGGATTTGCCTATGATCTAGCAGTTGTGCAATTTTTCAGGCCGATGCCCTGATGGACCATCTTCTAACGACTTTATCGTTGCGTTACCAATGAATCGGGAATCCAAAAGCCAGCTCATCCCCAAAAAACACGTCGATTCTCCCTTTCTCAATTTTTTTTCACTGATCGCCGGCCTGGTCATCGCCATTACTCTGCTACTCATGCTGATTGACCAGTTCCGTGACCCCTCTGCCAAACTGGAAAACTCGAAAACCACGGGTCAAGGCTCGATTCTGGCCACGCCGCCAGGGGCCCCTCCCCAAACGCTCGAAGACAGCAGCGCGGAAGAGTTGAACCAAATGCTCGTCGCGTCGAATAACTGGGATCGCCGCGTTCCGCTCACCGCTCAAATCGCGTCCAACCGAAATCGGGTACGGATCGCCGAGGCCTTGCTCAATGCCCAACCTTCGTCGGCACAACGCGAATTAGCAATCCTGTCAAAAATCGAAGCGCTCTCGGTGATCTACGGGACACAGTTCCTTTCCAAGCTGGATACTCAACAGGCTGGCGCTGATTTTCGGGAAGCGGCCCAGGAATTTCAGGATGATGCCGATGCCGAGATTGCCAAGACGGCTCGGCTGTCCATCGTCAAAGTTGATTCTTTCGAATTTGTACGGAACGGCAGCGTCGGAACCTTTCAACCGACAAACGAACGCATCCTGATGCTGTTACGCGACTACCCGGACGATGAATACATCATCGCCAGTATCAAATTGATCATGATTTCCCTGCTAGGCGTTGATCGGGAATCCAGTTTGGACATCATGCGGAATCTGGTAACCCATCAATCGGAATTTGAGTCCGCCAAGACTGCGGAACTGTTCGGCTTCCTGGCGGACGAAATTAAGCTAACCCAATCAAATATCAGAACGCTGTTCGAAAACCGCTGGGTCAATGGCATCCCCGGGCAACGGGAATTGGCAAAAGTTGCCGTAGCATTGGCCGCTGACCCGACCGGCGGTCTGGAAGTACTTAATCAGATCGATTTGATTGCCAACTGGTTTGAACAAGTCAAACAATATGAGACGGCCGAGCAGATTTATCAGGCCATGCTTGAATCTGCCGAGCAACGCGAAAGCGTCAAGGCTGCCGTGACGGCCTCCGAGTACTCCCGGAATGGGTTAACCCGCTGCAAGCTGGTTGGCCAGCCAATCGAGTTCGAGGCAACACTGGACACGGGCGAGAAATTATCCAGCCAGGATTTGCAGAATCAAGTCTGCGTGATTATCTTCTGGGCCACCGATGACAGTTCGTCATTCTCGTCGGTCGTCGAATTCCACAACCAAAGCCAAAGCCGGCCAATGCGTGGCAAACGGGTCCGTGTTTTTGCCTACTGCACGAACGAGACGTCGGGAAAATCGCTCCGCTCAGCCAGGACGCAACTGGGTAATTTCAAGATACTGGTTAACGCCCCAAACGAAAACGGCTCGCCAACCCTGCTCCAAAAGTGCCCCGTGTCTTCGTTGCCCTACGCCATGATCATCGATCGTCGCGGAAACGTGTCGGCCGTCAATGTTCCGCTGGACGAGTTGAGAACTGCCGTCGATTTCCTGCTCGACGATTGACCAAGCAACGACGATGCGTGCCCAGCCCCGAGTGCCCAGTCCCGAGTGCCCAGTCCGCTTGGTGCGAGTCGGCTTCTTGGACAGTCCTGCCTACGCTTACCGCAGACACGCGGCCGCAACCTAAACCGCTGCAATGGTCAGTGGTGCGATGCCTTTTCGGCAAGCGACTCAGCTTTGACCTGCTCGTTTTCCTCGACAGGCAACTGCAGTGCCGCCACAAAAGTCGAACCGGCAAATTCTCGCAAGCCCTTGATAAAGTTGGCCAGCAACTGGCTCTGGTACCGGTACGGGTTATAGCACAGGGCCAATTTTCGCATCGGTTTTTCGCCGCACATCGAGCGATAAATCAATTGACCGCCCCGATCCTGTTCGGCTGCAATTCGAGGGATGAATGACAAACCGTGCCCCAGGGCAACCAGGTGTTGGACCGTGGCAAGCTGCTCGATCCGCGACGTCGAAACCGGCTGGAAACTCTTGCGATTGCAAAATCCTTCGATCGCATCAACCAGGCAATGCGCTTCTCCCAGCAACACGAATGGCTCTTTGGCAATGTCTTTGGCCATAATGCGATTCTTGTTGGCCAGCGGATGACCGATCGGCAGTGCCAACAGTAATTCTTCGCTAAACAGCGGTTCGATCGTCAAGTATTTTGCGGCGGCCGGCAATGCCAACAGTCCGACATCGACATCGCCGTTGGAACACCGCTTTAGCAGATCCCCGGTCGTGTCTTCATTGACCACAAATTTGGCATGCGGAAACTGCTCGCCAACATCCCTCAGCACCATTGGCAACAAGTAAGGAGCCACCGTTGGAATCGCCGAAATGCAGATCCGTCCGGTTTGTCCGTCATCGGTGATTTGGCGTTTGGCATCATCCACCAATTGAAGAATTTTTTCAGCTTGGGTCTGCAAAATCTGACCGGCCGGGGTCAGTCGGATCGAACGCCCCTGGCGCTCGAACAGCGGCTGTCCCAATTCCTTTTCCAGTTTTGCAATTTGCTGACTGAGCGCAGGCTGCGACACCGAGCAATCTTGAGCAGCGCGGGTAAAACTTCGATGCTCTACTATTTTGCTGAAATAACGTAGTTGACCAAGATCCATAGCCACACGTTGTTTGTTCAGGTTATTAAAACCAGCATTATGATGGTGTTCCAGAGCAGATGCAAATCTTCAACCTACATTTTTTGAGGAAACTGATTCAGACCAAATGTTGAATTTTAGCGCCGATCGACTTGCATTGGTTGCACTTCTGTGTTGGCCACAAAACATCCGCAGCTCGTTTGGAGACCAACCCGTCGTGGGCCGGCACACCCCGTCAATTCGCAATGCTGGGGAATAAAAAAAGGAAAACGCCGTCCGCGATTGACATTTCACAGGACGGCGTATCGGGTGCAAGTCGTTATTCTGAAAACCCAACCGGGTTTTACAGGTTCTCGAACGTATCAAAATTGAAACCAATCCCCACCTGAGGGAAAATTCGAAACAACGTGTTGGTAATGTACAGATTGACCGCTTCGGACAACCGTTGAATCGGTTTCTTCGGAATCAAGACGATATCAGAGTCGCGCAACCAGATTTCGTCCGAAGGGTAGGGCCGTTTCCCATACAGCGCGCCGCTGAGATCCAGCAGGGTCGCGTTCAATCGCCAGTTTTGGTCACGCCGGAAAACGACAATCTGTTCGATGTTACCACCGATTCGGAATCCGCCAGCCAAGGCAACCGCCTGGATCGCCGTCGTCGGCCCGGTCAGTTCAAACCGACCCGCCTGCTGGACTTCCCCCACGACATAGATAAACCTCGGTGCCCGCGTGGTCAGAATCGGCGTCACTCCGATTCCCTGAAGCCGCTGACGATACCTCGCGTTGACCTCGCGGCCAATTTCGTCCAACGTCAGACCGACGGCCGGGACGCTACCAATCAAGGGAAGCTGAACCGTTCCGTCAGGCGAAACGGTGGCTGCCCGCCCCTGACCTCCCTGTCCGAATCGAGCGTCAACCGAATTCAGCAAATCCTGGAGTGGGGTCTCGCTCTGCTCCACGCGGACGATGATCGATGGATTTTTGACAAACGCCTGATATTTTTCGTTCAGCTCTGCCTGCAGATCAGCAACTGTCTTGCCGGCCGCCTGGACCTGACCGATCAGGGTTAACGAAACCGTCCCATCGGGCAGAATCTGGATCAGATTTTGATTCAGGCTGACGTCAATCGCGGAGATGATCTGAATCACGTCCCCAACATACAATCGGTATGGCTCAACCGTTTTCTCTCGTGTCAGCAGGTAGACAAACTCGACCACATCATTGACGCGCAAACGGTATTCAGGAACGTCCGGAGTGCGATGCGGCCCAATGTACTCGCCGTAAGCGAACGCTTCCCACGGAATCGGTTCGCTGTCACGCCAGGTCGGCTCTCTCCCTCTGCGTTGCTCGGTAAACTGGTTAATTCCCTGCAGCGATTTCCCGTAGCCTGGTTGCGTATCGGGCCCGAATCCGTAGCCCCCAGCGACCGCAACTTGCCCTGCACACTGCACGCACTGGCCACCACAGGAACCGTCACACTGAACGCCCTGGCAAAGCTGAACCTGGGAGTCGACGATGACCCGCGCCTCGGTATCGTTCGCTGCGGCGACCGGTGGCCGCTCCGATTTCGTTTCGTCGGACCGGAAGTTCGCTGCCCCTGCCACAACAGCGATCAAGACCGCCAGACCGCAAGCCAATTGGGTAATGATGGAGAGTTTCATGGCGTCGATGCCTTCGTAAATTGATTGAATCTGTGTGGGTCAACTTGCCTTTGGGACGGCGTAGCTCGCTCCAGTTGGCGAGCGGTGCAACGACCAGCCAACTGCGCCGGTCCCAGCGTTTAGAACATTCGTTTGATTCGCTCGGCCAGCGAAGTCGTCGGTTTTGACTCCTCTTCCGGCGCGGGATTGGCGACCTTCGGCAGAAGTTGGGGCTTTCTGGTTTCGGACGCGTGAACTTCAGAGGGAGCATTGGCATTGAAGTCGTTGGCTGCCATCCATTGAATCGTTTGTCCCGCGGAATTTTCGACCGTCAAGGTGCGTTGAAACTCGGCTTGTGCCAATCCAGCCAAATGCGTTTCCCCCAATCGCTCGTGGATTTTGGCAAGGTTGCTCCACGTCTGGGGGGTCGGACGGATCAGCAAACTGCTTTTCAACAGCTCTTTGGCCTCTTCCATTTGTCCGCTGCGAGCCATCAACACGCCCAACTCGTTCGCACTCCGGTAATTCAGCGCGTCACTATTGAGCGAAGCGCGGTGATAAACAATCGCCTTGGCCATATCGAGACGACCTTGTCCCGGCTCATGCTTGGACATCACCGAATGGAGCTTACCCAAACAGTAGAGTGCTTCCGCCGCGACGACGTTGCGTCCTCCCGCAAATTCCAGCTGTTGCCCTGCGTAAGTGAAGTACTTTTGCATTGCTGCAATGGGCGTCATTGTCTGTTTTTCCGATTCCGTTAACAGGTTTAACCGATGCGTTTCGGTGACCTTGGCAACATTCAATCCAATCTGGCTTTCCGTATCGCGGACGACGAAATCCTCCGCGTCTTGCAAAGCGAGAATTCCGTTTCGCAGCGCCTGCGAATGCTCGTTGGTGGCGGCGGATGCATCGTTCGCCTGAGACAGGATTCGCAGCGCCGAATAAAACTCCTGCCGGGCCACATGAGATGAGCCCCGGCGTGCGAGCGATTTACCATACTCGATGTGGTGGGCGGCTCGCTGCGCAACCGAGTCCGAGAGTTGTTGGCGCGTCGCTAGACGCCGCTTGGATGGCGTCGTGTGGTGCAGAGGAACTGCCCCCAGCGCTAACCGGGAGACAACTTTATTGGGGATGGCATTCCCGGGTTTCGACTGCGACGGAGTAACGTCCGTGGAAAACTGGTTCGATTCTTCCCCCACCCATGAACTCGCCTGATCGCCGGTGGCAATCTCGGTGCGGGGTGCGATCCATGGCTCGCTCGATTCGCTCGATCCTTCCGACGGCTTGAGAATTGAATTCTCCCGCTGGAATTCAAAGACGCTGTTCTCCGAGTCGGCAGCTGAATCGAAAGAGGACGAATCGACCGCAGCACTTTCTGCCGGCGCGGCGGCGGTGAGCAGTGGTGATATCGCATCCTGAGCAATCGCCGTTCCATCACTGAAAGGATTTGGTTTCCAGTTCGAGCCCGCCATTTCAGACAATCGCATTTCCGATTCCGCAGGCGGTCGCGTCGATGGTCCCGACAAAGCGGTCACCGGTGCTTTAAGTTCGGCGGTTCCAAGGCTGGCGGCCACCGGAGCTTCGATGGTCCGTTCAAGCTCGGGCGACTCCTGAGTGGTCTCAACCGATGGCCTTACCACAGTATCTTCAGCGGCCGAACCGCTGGCAACCAAGTCACCCAATGACGATAGCTCCGTCGAAACAGCCGACGTCCATTCCGCAGCGTTCGGTGCAATTGCGTCGGTTGACGGTGCGTCCAGACTCAGCATGGGAACCGAATCACCGTCCGGGGTCGCGTCGGTTTTGGCAGCCGCATCAAACGCGGTGACCTCGTCAGTCGCGGGAATCAAGGTCTGTCCAGGATCGGAATCCGCAGCCTCGTCAAACAACACCAATGCCGCTGGCGATTTGTCAGTCGACTTGGCAGAGAATAACACAGGGTATTCCGATAGCGGCTGGAATTCATGCAGCTCCGCTTCGAAAGGCTGCGGAACCGGATGTGGCATCCACTGGTAGCACCCGAAAGTGGCCAAGCCGATCCCTAGCCCGACACCCAAAATTCGTGTTGATTTTTGACGTTTCATTCTCAGCCTCAGTCTGACCAATTGGAAATTGGCTATTGAAGTACCTACGCGTATTCCAACTGAGTTATCGTCTGAAGCGATTATCCGACGTTATCGCGAGCTAGGGATTATCTCGGCTTCGCGCATCGCCCGGCCCCATCATCCCGCACAGCCGTCAAAGTCTGAGCGTTTTCAAGTTCGATAACCCTTGGATCAAGCAGAGCTTGGCTAACCGCTACGGTTTAACAGGGCCAAGAGTGCGACTCGTTTGTGCTCAGAAGCAGCCGGACAGACTCACGATGTTGTTGGACCATGAATCGAAGTCCACAAGAACAAAAAACCAGCCCTCGCACCAACCTTGACTGATGGGTCAAGGCGAGGTGAACGATTGAACGAAGCCCAACCTCCGTTTCCTGAGTTGTCTCTTTACCAACCAGAAGCGAGTGATGCTGGCCTCAAGCCTTGACGCCTGATTTTCCAGGCACCGCTATGCTTCGTCGGTCACGCAACCTTCGGACGCCGATTTTACGTTCCTGATGTACTTGAATAACGTGCCGCGTGTCGCTTTAAGCGGAGGGGCGTTCCAATTCGATCTGCGCGCGGACAATTCCGACTCGCTCAACTCAACATCGATTCGATTGTGTTCCGAGTCGATCGTGATCTTGTCTCCGTCCTGAATCAATGCCAGCGGACCGCCGTCCTGGGCTTCGGGCGTAATGTGCCCCACGATGAAACCATGGGACCCACCGGAAAATCGCCCATCGGTCAGCAATGCAACTTCGTTCCCCAGTCCGGCCCCCATAATCGCAGATGTCGGAGTCAGCATTTCAGGCATCCCGGGCCCCCCCTTGGGACCTTCATAGCGAATCACCACGACATCGCCTTTGAGAATACGATGCTGCTCAAGGGCAGCGACCATTTCTTCTTCCGAGTCAAACACCCGTGCCGTCCCGGTGAACGAGCTTCCTTCCTTTCCAGTAATTTTTGCGACGGCGCCATCTGGAGCGAGATTACCACGCAGAATCTGAATATGACCACTGGGTTTAATCGGCCGGTCGAGTGGGCGAATCACTTCCTGGCCGTCAGTCAGGCCCGGCAGTTCCGCCAGATTTTCAGCGATCGACTTTCCGGTTACCGTTTGACAATCGCCATTGAGAAAGCCCTCAGCCAACAGGAACTTCATCACGGCAGGTGTTCCGCCGACCTGGTGCAGATCTTCCTGGACAAACCGACCGCTCGGTTTCAGATCGGCCAGAAAAGGGACCCGGTCACTGACCGCTTGAAAATCGTCCAACGTCAGCGGTACATCGACCGCTTTGGCCATCGCGATCAGGTGCAACACGGCGTTGGTCGATCCTCCCAACGCCATCACCATCACCATCGCGTTCTCAAACGCGGCTCGCGTCATGATGTCGCGCGGTTTCAGGTCCTGTTGCAGCAATTGCAGAATGGCCGCTCCGGCTCGATGACACTCGTCGATCTTGTCCGGGTCCTCCGCGGGAATCGACGAAGAGTAGGGCAGGGACATTCCCAAGGCCTCGATCGCACAAGCCATCGTGTTGGCAGTGTACATGCCGCCACACGCTCCGGCACCAGGACACGCGTTGCGGACGATCGACTCCCGAGTCTGATCGTCAATCGCACCGGAAACGTACTCGCCAAAACTTTGAAACGCTGAAACGATATCCAGTTTACAATCTCCCAGCTTTCCAGCCCGGATCGTTCCGCCGTAGACCATCAAGCCGGGGCGATTCAGGCGGCCCATCGCAATCAAGCAGCCCGGCATATTTTTGTCGCAGCCCGGCAGCGCAATACAAGCGTCGTACCACTGACCGCACATGATGGTTTCGATCGAATCGGCAATCAAATCACGAGACTGCAGCGAATAACTCATGCCGTCGGTCCCCATCGAGATGCCGTCACTGACACCGATCGTATTGAACCGCATCCCGACCAGCCCCGCATCGACCACACCACGCTTCACTTCGAGCGCCAACTGGTCAAGGTGCATATTGCAGGTGTTGCCTTCATACCAAACGCTGGCAATCCCAATTTGCGGCTTGTCCATGTCTGCGGGTGTCAAACCGGTGCCGTACAACATGGCTTGGGAGGCCCCTTGGACTTTGGGCTGGGTAATTCGGCGACTGTATTTATTCAGGGACATGGTTTTTCAGTTTTCAGTTTTCAGTTTTCAGTTTTCAGTTTTCAGTTTTCAGTTTTCAGTTTTCAGTTTTCAGGGTTCAGGTTCAGGTTCGGGTTCAGGGTTCAGGGTTCAGGGTTCGGGTTCAGGGTTCAGGGTTCAGGGTTCAGGGTTCAGGGTTCAGGGTTTACCTTCGTTTTCACTTTTTGCTTTCTACTTTCTGCGATGCGTGGCAAAAAAAATACCCCGGACATCATTCGACATCAGGGGCATTTTAAATCTTGGTTTGAACGAGCGAAACTAACTTTCATTCGTACCTGCGGTGACCACATCGGCGGAATCGCCTTCTTCGGCAGCGGCTTCATCGTTTTCGGCGTCTTCCGCGGGAGCTTCCACCACAGCGGGGCTTTCACCCACCATGATCTTATCGAGGTTCTTACTCAATTTCGCAACGATCACATCGCGCGGAGCCGAGGCGAAAGTCGACAGGGCGGTCGCGGCTGAGATCGCACCATCGTAACCGGCCTCAATCAAGGCTTGGGCAACCGCGACGGAGAACGAATCGGTTGTTTCACCCGGTAAGATCGTACGATCGCTCTTGGTGACTTTGGCCAGGTCGACCCCTGCGGCCACGTCCCCCAACCTAAGTTCCGTAATTAATTTCGGATCGATCGCTTTGATCTGGTCCAGCGTTCCGCCGCCGACAACCCATTCCCACGTGTCGAGACACAGACCGACATTGGCTTGACCGGCCGTTTTGGCCAAGGTCAAGATTTCCTCAGCGGTCTGCACGAACTTAAATTCGCCTTTGGCCGTTTTTGCCTTCAAGGCTTGGAGGGCCAAGCCGACCCGGATTCCGTGTGGTTCGAATTTTTCGCCAATCTGCCGCAGTCGCGACTGGTGCTGTTCGAAGTTTTCCTGGAACGTCAGCTTATCGCTGGTTGGCTCGATCAGGATATAGCAGCACTTGGCGTTGAGCGTGTTCGCCAGATCAATAATCGTATCGAGTTTGGCGATCGACGCGTTGAATTCTTCGTCGGTGCCGCTCAGTTTAGCGGGCAGGCAAAATGTGCCCATGTTGATTTTGGCACTTTGCAGAAACTGGCACGCGAACTGTTTGCCCAACGCGTCATGACGACCGACCAGATCGGTAATATCGACTTCCACGCCACCGAATTTGTGGGTCAGTGCCAGCTCGATCAGTTCGTTTTGTTTACCGGCAACGCCGAGGCCTTGGTTATTTAGAATTTTGTACAAGTTTTAATCTCCTGAAACTGAACGCCATCGAAAGCGGGCACCGATGGCACTATGCAATTCACCAAGAGTCGGCTGCGTCTCGCCGCGTTTCCGCGCTCGGCCGTAGGTGATTTCGAATCGGGTTAAGAAATTGAACTTTGGATTATGCCAAAACCACGAAAAATTGATAGGGGCTTCGTGCCAAAGCCCGTGAATTGGCAAGCACTGGCCACGCAGGAACGTTATGGAACAATCGCGAAAAAACCCAGGATTAGTTGCCGTTTCTCTTACGGAATCGCTGCGGAAACCGATTCAAAACACATTAAGCATTCGGTCGAGCCTGAAATTGGGTGTTTGATGCCTGTCTTGGGTGTTTGGTTCCGGTCTGGGCCCACCCTAGTTTGCCGAGGTTGTCCCGGTGGACCGGCGTGGAAGTGTAACAGGACGGGCTCAGAAATCTGGCTGGGGCGGGGTTCGCGACGCAGATTGGTCGATTTTACAAAAATGTCTTGGGCTGAGGCTCCCGCGATCGTCGGATTTTGTGATCCATCGCTGGGGCAAATCGAGCCCAATTTGCGCGAATCTGTTGGCAGATTCAACATTCGATTGTGTTGCAGCCGTCAATACCGGACCGTGTCGATCGCGATGAATCTTGACGAAACCGTTTAATCATCTACTCTTATAGCGTCGGGCGACTAGCAGATTCCGGCATTTATCCGATGTGGAAACTCAATTGGGTCAGATATCGTCTATTCCGGTGACGATAACTTGTCGGAAGAATCTGCAAGCCAACCGATTCAGCAGACCAGCTTTGGGTTTTGTCCAACTGGGTCGGTTGAGTGTGTTTTGAATTGCCAGGATTTAAAAGCTGTTTCGTTTGTAACGGGTTCATCGTGGACAGAACTTAAGGTTCGGCGGAAGTCGCAGGTGTTGCTTTCGCATCGCCGAGGGCTTGGGTCAGTGGCAAGCAGTGATTGTCGTTTGGGATTGTGGAAACTGGAAAAACTGGGGGGCGAATTGGATTCGACCGGATAGGTAGAAGCTAAAGTGGCGTGTCGTGGTTGGTCAGTGGGCCACGTAAAAAGCTGACTAAAAACTTTACTTGCTAAAGATAACTCTTTCGCATTGGCTGCGTAGAAATACAACGCCCCGGCTGATAGGTTTTGCTGGAGAGCCTTGAAAGCTGGTCACCAATTCCAGACCGCCGCAAGTCACGTCGAGCACGCTTGCGGTTAAACAAGTTCTTGACTAGCCCAGGATTCAGGTTGTCGCTGGTCGGCTTACTGGGCGAAATCCAAATCATCGACTACACACGTAGAGGCTTTAGTGGAAATGTCGCGGGACGCGGGTTCGATCCCCGCCGCCTCCATACAGAGCCGACGTAAAACTCGGCTCGAACAAAAACAGGCCCGGAAGATCATTCTTCCGGGCCTCGTTTTTTGCGCCACGCATCGCGGATTTTGAGCGCACTCCAAAAATAGGCCGGCAAGTTCACAGGACGCACCCCCGTGTGGTCAAAAAAGTCGAACGAACATCTTGAGCGACGAAAATCGAGCTCGGCGATCATTTTGAATCCGATATTTCGGCTGAGATCGGTTCGAAAGTTTGCCCAAGATGGCCGAAGTTGATGTCGAATTCGATCAGGGCGCAGCAGCGACCGAGCCAATTGTCATGGATTGTAGATGAAGTCGCCGAACTCAAGCTGCTCTGCGATAGGAGCGGAGCAGACCGCCGAGCCTTTCGCTGGATTCTATTTTGGCGTCGACAACCGGCGGGTGTTCCAGCGGCACAATCAACTCGTTGTCCAACCCCTGGTGTGGGCGCTCCGCGTGATAGTGAGCAAGATACTGGCCGACTGCATTCCGCATCGCGTTTTCGCCGAATAGAATCAATCGGTCGAGACACTCGGATTTCAGTGAGCCGAAAAAACGCTCCAGGTGAGCATTCATGTTTGGGCTGCGGGGAGGCAATCGTACCGGCTCCACATCTTCATTGCTCAGTAATGACCGAAATGATTCGCAGAACTTGGTATCGCGATCCATGATCAGGTAGCGTTTGCCCTTGAGAAATCCATCCTCATGGTTGGTGAGTTCACGGGCCATCTGTTTCACCCAGGCTTCGTCAGGACTTGTCGTGCAACCAGCAAAATGAACACGGCGCGTTTTCAATTCCATGACAAAGAGAAGGTAGAACGTGACCAGACCACTCTTGGTCCAGACTTCAACGGAGGTAAAATCGATCGCTGCCATCACATCCCAGTGTGATTTCAGAAACGTCGCCCATGACCCCGTGCGTTTGCGAATCGGTGCGGGCTCAATACCGTGGGCCTTGAGAATATTGGCGACCGTCGAGTCGCAAATCTGGTAACCGACTTTAGAGAGTTCACCCTGAATCCGGTCGAATCCCCACGTTGGATTCTCCTTGGCGAACTGCAGAGTCAAATCGACGATCACCTGGCGAATTCTTGGCCGCCCCTGTTTCTTATCCTTTCGATCCGAATAGTCCCATTTCATCGCGACCAGCTGTCGATGCCAGCGCAGAATCGTATCCGGTGTGAACAGCGTGCCGAATTGTTCGAGTTGCTTTCGCCCAAGGATCTTTCCCTTTGACTGCCAATCGTCGACGCTGATCATCGTTGAGAAGAATTCGTTTCTTGCCGAGTTTCTCTTTAAGAACAGCGTTCTCGGTACGAAGGTATTCAATCACTTCCTGCTGCTGGCGATTGATCCAACTGGCAAGGAATATAGTCACCAAATGCCACGGTTGCAGAACAAGATTCATCGGCGTCTCGGGGATCGGGAAAACCTTCACGATCATTGAAAAGCGTCATGAATTAAACCGCCGTCAGCAAGCTCACCAGGCAACCTTCGTGGTCCCGGTTACGGTGCGAATGATTGGGAGAATTGTACCGGTAGGCTATGGCTTACAATCTCGGTTGAGATGTTGGTCCATTCGAATGATCAATACGCCGATTTTCGCCGGATCTGAGCGTCGGTTGAGTTTTTTGCCCCCACGGGGTTCGTCCAGCTAACTCAAACCGCAAACGGGATATCCCAGTCGCGAATCAGGCCTGCGGCCAATCCAGCCTGTGCAAACCCGATTCAAAAAACGCTGCCCAACGACCGTGTGACGTAAAGGGAATGTTTGGCGCGAACAGGCACAACAGAAACATTGTCACCGATTGAATCCACTGCACCGTTTTGAGAAATCAGAGATTGCCTGAATCACACCGGGAATGGCACTAAAATTGCATTTCTTCGCTTGCAGATGCCGGCGATGGCAACTTCGCCTCGACGGCCAGATTTAAACCTCAATTTTCTGGAGATTTCAATGTCAAGGTTCTCAAAGTTGCTGATGGCCACGATTGTTTCCGTAGGGGTTTTCTCGATCACCCAAAATTCGGCAGTGGCTCAGGATTGTTGTTGCAGCTACACCCCAGCTTGTTGTGATTGCAGCCCGTGTTGTGCTCCGGCACCGGTTGTTTGCCCGCCCGTGGTTGTCAACGATTGTTGCCAGCCGGTTGTGGACTGCTGCCCAGCACCGGTTGTCGACTGCTGCCCAGCACCAGTTGTTTATTCGTGCTGCTATACACCCAGCTACACGGCCTATCAGCCAGTCGCGCCCCGTCGCGTGGCCAGAATCGCACGTCGCAACACTACCTACTGTTGCTACTAGGATTGGCTTGAGTTCGCCTCTGTGACGATTGGCCACAGCCGCGATGGGTATTGGTCGCTGCATTGCAAGTGTTCGGCTCTCGGCGAACGAGTTTCAGATGCTGATTTTGGCGGCCAAGTTTCAACGGCGACCGTTGGCCCAGTCAGAGCTTCAAACCTCGAACACAAACAGAGACGGGTCACAACGAAGCTGTTTTCCATATACTCCGTTGCCGGCGCGTTTGCCGACCGAGATCGCCATACAGATTTCTGCAGCTCGCGGAAGCTTCAACAGCTTCTGGATCCGTCTTGAATCGAGCCCTTCAATGGGACAGCTGTCGAACCCGGCGGCTCGCAGCGAGAGCATCAGGTTTTCGCAGGCCAATGCCGTCGACTTGTGGGCCCACACCCGCATATCCGCCTTGCTTGCCGGCCCCCGCGGCATCGGCCGGGTGAATGCAACGAGTGAACCGATCAGCTTTTTGATGGGTCCGAGCAGGTAAAACGGACCCTGCCCATAAGCGAGGGGAACAATTTTTTTGTAATAGGTGATGACGGACTCCGGCGGTGGGGTATCCGATGCTTCCAGCAGCTGGAGCATCAAATCACGATTCCGTTTCCAAGTATCCAGACGTGCCACACAGATGATCAACTCCTGCACCGTCGCGGCGGCCGGCTGACCCAGACACAACCTGACCAGCTCGGCTTTCTTACCGGGATTTCTGACCCAATGGAATTCCCAGGGCTGCAAGTTCGACGAATTGGGCGCAAGCATCGCCAGCTCCAGACACTTGCGGACGATGTCTTCCGGGATTGGCTCTTCGTTATAAACGCGAACGCTTCTCCGGGAGCGAACGACTTTTTCGAACGCTAACCAATCCGTCTCCACAGCGGGTTCGTCATAATCGAGGTCGGGAATTTTTTCGAAGATTTCCGGCGTTGCCATGTGATTGCTCCTGGTAAAATTCGACGCCCCTCAAAGCTCAAGCCCAGGGAGCAGGCCGACAAATACGACTCTCGGCGGCTCTGGAGTTGAACCGCCGCACAATCCTAATCAAGAACGGTGAAACCGGTAACCGACCGAAGCGGCAACGCGCGTGCCAACACCCAGACTTTTGATTTCGCGTTAGCGCAGCCCAGCATCATCGTTCGACCATGGAAACCGGTTTGCCTGGGGCGGGGTAACGCGCCGCCCAAGCGACAGCGGTGAACGCTGGACTTCGACTACGTGGGAACCTCCGCCCGCATCAACTCGTCCACGACAGCAGCTTAACCATTTGCGAAGCTCACATCACCAAGCTGTACAGCCAAGCCGTGCGATTTCGCTCAATCTGGAAATGATGAAGTGACCCTTTAACGCAGTTCTACAGCAAACCCGGTAGTCTTTTGCACGGCATCGTGGATTTCACGCGGCGATCCATTTCAGGCGCGTCAATTGCTGGGGAATTCTATGTCCAAAGGAGAATTAAATGAATACGAGAACCACTCTGGCAATCGGACTGGCAGCTTTGGTGGGCTGCCTTTCCCAAGCGATCGCTGACGATGAAGACGACACTCGCATGATTCGGGTGACGGGCGAAGGAACCGTTTCCGTGCAACCAGACATGGCAGAGATTCAAACAGGAGTCGTTACCCAAGCCAAACTGGCGGTTGACGCGCTCAATCAGAACAACGAGATCGTTCAGAAATTGATGCAGGACCTGACGAACCGAAACGTCGCTGAAAAGGACATGCAAACTTCCAACTTCAATGTTGCCCCCCAATACAAGCGCGGCGATCGAGGAGAATTAAAACCTGAGATCGTCGGTTATCGTGTCACCAATCAACTGAATGTAAAAGTCCGTGACCTGGAGGGCCTGGGAGAATTGCTGGATTCGTTGATTCGCTCAGGCAGCAATCAGATTTCCGGCATCCGATTCGGGCTCAACGATGATACGGCCGTTCTCGAGGCGACTCGAATCAAAGCGATCGAAGATGCCAGGAAGCGGGCGGAGCTGTATGCCAAGGCGGCCGGAGTGAAAGTTGGCAAAGTGATGTCAATTACTGAGCAACGCATGGTCATCCCGCGGCCTGTCGCGATGGGACGATCCATGGAGGTCAGCGCGATGAGCGTGCCGATTGCGGCGGGCGAACAAGATTTTACTGCGACGATCCATGTCGATTTTGAGTTGGTCGACAACGACTGACCGATTCGCTTTATTAAACCAGGAGTATCCAATGATTTATTTTGCCATTGCGGAAGTGGACGATGGTTTTACGATCGTCGAGTTTGAAAACGGTGAGTCGGCTGAAGACGCCGCGGTTCGAGCGGGTGGAATGTTGGTTGACATCGGCCCGTTTGACAGCTACGAGGATGCCATTGATGCATTAGACGAAATGGAAGCCGAAGATATTCCAATCGAAGGTGAGTAAGCGGACGCCGACCTGTCAATTCGCTGGCGAGTCCGCAACGCGGAGGTTCCATTCGCAGGCGATTCAGCGACGCGGGAATTCCGTTCGCAGGCGAATCAGTAAGGTTGACAGCAAACGCAACCACCGCCGGTGGATTGGTTGCCGGGTCGCAAGCTGAAAACAACTTGCCAGAAACCCGTCCCCGGTGGTGCCTCAGCATCAACCCGACGGTGTCAGCCGCAGGCCCCAAGCTTACAAACACCAAGCCCCGAAAGGTGCGGCAGCGCTAAGCCAACCGCGCCAGCGCCAGCCGCAGGTCAAGATCGCACCCAAAACCAAGCCCCGGCAGGGGCGGCAGCATAAAGCCTACGGCGCCAGGCCAATGGCACTCACTTTAAAAAATACTCCGAAGGAGTTTCAGCCGTTAGCCGGTGGTTGGAGCGAAGCGCATGCCACCGGAATATCGAAATCGGGGATGATTGATCCTGACGGGATCACAGCGGCTTTTGCTGCGATCCCGTCAGGATCGTCGAACAATTGCACCGTAATTCCGGTGTTGTCGCTGCGCTCAAACACCGGCTATTGGCTTGAATCCCTATCGGGATACGCGGTTCAGCTTTCTATAAAGTGAGTGCCATCGGGCGCCAGGACCCAATCGCGCGAAAACGAAGCCCCGGACGGGGCGGCAGCGTAAGGCCTACGGCGTCAGCCGTAGGTCAAGATCGCACCCCAAAACCAAGCCGCGGCAGGGGCGGCAGCGAATCTGGTTGTGTTGTTTGTGGTGAAATTGCTGTCACGATTTCAATCGCTTAGCCTTGTTGGGAAGATCTCGCCAAGGTTCACGCCACGAACGCAAACGTCCAAGCCTGTTATTTCGTTTCGCTGCGGTCTTTCGCTGCGGCAAACGCCCAGCCGTGACCGCTGGGAATGACGGGATCACCGGGACCAACCTTGGGGATCTTTCCAAGCGGTGCAAGCGTCTGCGACCAGGCCGCATGTCGTCGCTGCCATCTGCTTTACGATGTCCGGATACTTGGCAGCGAGATCGTTTTCTTCCCTCGGATCCGACCTGAGATTGAACAACTGCCAGTTGTCCTGCTCGTACTTCTTGTACAGCCGCCAATTTTTCCAACGGACTGCGATCAAGTGTCGGCGTTCGGCGTCATTTGGCTGGTTGTTCAGCCAAAACAGATACTCATGCGCATCGCCGGTCTGTTTGCCCGTCAGCAACGGAAACAGATCGACTCCATCGCAATGTTCGGGAATCGTCTGAGCGGCCAATGAGGTAATCGTGGAATAGAAATCGAAGTTAGCGATCAAACCATCGTATTGTTTTCCCTGCGGAAGCACGCCGGGCATGGAAAAGATCGTGGGCACCCGGACCCAACCTTCTTTCTGCGTCCCCTGACCTTTGCCACCGTCGTAGGGAGTGGAAGTGCCACCCTCGCCTGGATTGGCTCCATTGTCGCTGGTGAAGATGACCAGCGTATTGTCGCGCAAACGATGCTTGGCCAGGGCGTCCAGCAGTTTGCCGACCTGGTCATCGACTGAGACGATCGCGCCGGCCAGTTTTCGTCGCTTGCCGCTGGCCTGAGTTCGGTCGGTCAGTCTTGCCGGAGCCTCGTCACTGAACGAATGGACTGCCTCGGGTGACCAGTAGAGAAAGAAAGGTTCGGCTTTGTGGCGATCGATGAAGTTCACCATCGACTCGCCATCGTAGTCGGTGAGCCAAACGGACTCGCCATCCTGGTCGATGCAGAAATACTTGGATTGGCCATTCTTGTTTGTAATTTGCCTCTGCAAGGAATCCGACATATGCGCGATTTCTGCTTCGGTATACTCCTTTGACGGTGGCTTCTTTCGGACTTCGGTGAATCCAACCTGTAGGGGACCCTGGTTCTTGGTGCCGATATCCCACTTGCCAATCTGGCCAGTCACGTACCCTTGATCGGCCAGAAACCTCGCCAGCGTCGGCCGGTCCTCCGGAATCGCAAGCCCACGCGACATGCCGTATTTTCCGAAATGTTGACCGTATTGCCCCATGATCAGGCTGCAGCGACTGGGACAGCACGGTGGATTGGTGATGTAGGACGCAGTGCAACGGACACCCTCGGCGGCCAACCGATCGATGTTCGGAGTGGGGATGTCAGTGCATCCGTAAACGCCAAGGTCGCCGTACCCCAAATCATCGATATAAATCAGGACAATATTCGGACGGTCGGCGGCCGTCACTTCGGCCGCCATCTGCGGAGACGGAGCCGAGAGGCTGGCGAGCATCAATAGTGCGGCGAAGATTCCTGCAAGGCGTTGGCTCATCTCTCACTCCCAAATGCTGTTGGCTCGGGTTCCGGTTCAAACGAGGCATGGTTCGCCACCCAAGATAACGCGGCTGAGAGCAGGTTGGAAGTTGGCAAAATTTTGCCATCCCCCAACCAAGACGCCTCCAACCAAGACGCCCCAGGCGGAGACTGCACCTCCAACCTAAGACTTTCAACAGCTGGTCGATCGCAGCGGCCGGCTCAAGCGTGCGAGCAACTGGCAAGCAAGAGAGAATCTGTGAGAGAAAGTGAAGAATGAGAGAATCGGTGAGGAGAGAATCGGTGAGGGGTTGCCGGATTTTTTGGGGAGATGAAGAATCGGCGAGGGGTTGTCGGATTTTTTGAAAAGGCTGAGAGGACCGGAGCATGATACGATTGGATGCCGAGGGCCAAAGGCCTACTCATTCATTCGTCACCCTGCTTCTGAGCGTGCGGGTGAGGAGAATAGAATCGGTGAGGGGTTGCCGGATTTTTGTAAAGGCTGAGAGGACCGGAGCATGATACGACTGGATGCCGAGGGCCAAAGGCCTAATCATTCATTCGTCACCCTGCTTCTGAGCGTGCGCGCCGGAGCAAAACCCCAACGCAGCTCTGCTGTTGTAAAGGTCCGGGGCTTCGTCCCGACAAATGGTCGATGTAAATCCGGATTGCGGGAAATGACCAGGCAAACAAGCCGACGCCAGACTCAGTCATCGGATACACAATCCTGATTCACTGCCACGGATCGAATTTACCGTGGCTCGAATTCGTGACAGCCACAGATCTCTACCGCCTTTTGCGGCGCCGATTTACCACAAAGATCCCCAACACGGAAATCAACCCCAGGCTGTTAGGCTCGGGAACCGAAACCATCACGGTCCAACCAACCGACTGCTGCAACGAAGAAGTATCGGCCAAACGCCACCAGTCCAGCGAATCACCACTGAATGCGTGATCCAGGATTGAATCGTAGGCACGGGCCTCGATCAGGTATTCGCCCATGCCAAGCCCCAGCGAATCGATGGTGACGTCTTCGCCAAGCAAGCCGACCGAATTTCCGTTCACATACCATTCGACATTGAAAACCGCCGGATCCACGGTCTTGATCCAGAGCAAATCCCCGGATGAATAGGTACTTGAGGTGTCCAGCCAATCATCGAGCGGATCAGCTTCTGAATAGATCTGCTGAATAAAACGTTCGCGGCCAATCGCATCGAAGGGCCGATTGAGGCTCCGCATCATCGAATTCTGGCTGGGCCGATACAAACCAAAATCGTAGTACCGACCACCTTCGTAGTAATCGACGACACCGATGTCGGAATCGGGATCGGTGTATCCTCGCCACCGATCCCATTTCCCCAGACCTGGATCCGACGTGATGTTGACCGAATTTGGTTCGCCACCGGTCCACGTGTTGCCATCGTAAAAGTATTCATCCGCGAGATTGGCAAACGAATGGCCTACCTCATGAATCGATATGCTGCGTGCCGATCCGTTACCGGCAGCCCACACTGCCCACTGCCCGCCGCAGCCTCCATACTTGGTCGAATTAACACTGCCCAACCGCATGTCGACATCGATCCCGGTTCCGCTGAGTGCAGTGCTCACGGCTGCATTGGCTTTTGACGTATTGAAATAAAGGCAACGATCGGTGCCACCGGTGTTGTAGGTCGCATCCAAAGCGGTATCGACATAGATGGAATTGTTGGGATCATCGGCACCCGATTCATTGCTGATCACGTTGACCCGATGGACGTTAAAGAAGTTCTTGTATCGTGGAAGCGGATTGAGTCCAGAATTGAAGAAGTAGTCAACCGTGTCATTCACGTGGCCAGCATAGGTCGATTCAATTTCAGAAGCTTGATAACCATCACCAATAAAAACCATATCGACGCGATTGGAGGAGGCCCCATTGTTGACCACCGTCGTTAGCGTTTGGGCCATCAAAGCATTGGAAAATTCGGTCGAACAACCGAGCACCACAACCGTCACACCAACCATGAACGTTCTTATCGTCTTGGCCACATTCGTCCCCCCGGATTTGTTTCCCTAGCAAGAATACTTGATATTTTTCCTCGCTCAAGAACGTTGAGTCCAATTGAGCATAAAAATCAGGGAGGGTTACCAGACTTTGGTTAACAAACAAGAGTCGTGATCACACGTTAGGAATCAGCGGCACGAAGGAACGGAAACTCGTTGGATTGGGTAAAACAACTCCGCCTATTTACCGATTTGCTCCTCAATATCGCCAGAGTCAAAATTCCGCCGGAGTCTTTGGTTAGTTCTGTTTAAGTGATTCGACTCATGGTTGCAGGCACAAACCCCGTCTCGGGCTTACCCCGTCGCTCGGTCGCTTCGAAGTAGGCTTTGTGGTTTTTCGCACCTCGGTACATCGCCTCCCAAAAGCCTGCCGAAGTAATGCCCAGTCGCTTGAAAATTGGGACAACATTCTCAGGGATCGAGCCCCGCTTGTCCCGCCGTATCATTTGCCCAGACCATTCCAGGACTTCCAGATATTTCGACAGTGAGATGGGCAAGAAGCCCTTGTGACTGGGACGACGACCGGAGGTTTCGCCCTCGAGTAGATCTCCGTTGGGGTCGATTTCAATCGGAGACAACCAGCCAATCCGTTCGTGATTCTGCCGTTCCCATTCGACGGTAGCTGATCGCATGCAGTCGTCACTGATCGCTTTGCGGTTTACCGAATCAGAGAGCTCAGCAGTCCCTAAATCCGAATGGAGTGCCAAATGCCGTCTCAATTCACTGACTCGCTCGAAAGCACCCGTAAATTCTGATTCCTCGATCGACTGAGCCAGCATGGCCCGGATCGGATTGAGGTCTACATACGTCATGCAGGTCAACAAAGAGGCTTCGTCTTCAATCAGCTCCGCTTTGAATGTCCCTTCCCAGAAAGCTCCTCGAACGTCGTCTTCCCTGTTTCCTTTTTTCGCAATGTGCTCGTCAAAGTAGGACATCAGACTGCTGACATCAGAGAGTTTTCGCCGGATCCGGGCCAATTCTCGCGAGTCCTTCAACAACCGCTGGATTTCTGCTTCGGCTGATTTCCGCGGCGTTCCGTCTTGGCGAAACCACGTTTTGCCTTGCAGCCGCATGTCTCTCAAAGCGACCTCTCGGTCCGACCATGACGCCACAATATCGGGCCGACTTCGTACGACAAGATGAAAATGATTACTCATGATCGCAAACGTTGCGACATCGAAAGCAAACAATGAGACGAGGAACTCCAACCGATCCTGCAACCACTGTTTGCGATGAGAATAATCCCGCCCGGAGACGGAATCGACGCCGCAGAGAAATGTGCGACGTACACAACGATTGTAAACGTGAAGAATTTGGCAAGTACTCGGGTCAACGACTCTGCTGCGATTCGCCATAACGATCTCCTTGCGACGAGTGAAACGCCCGTCCTTTGACGGACGTAGAATAGAGCTAAATAGTGATCACAAGATTGGTAGATGATATCCGAACACTATTCAAAATGCAACCACGAGCTCAGCATCCAGAATTCACCAGACTCGAATAGCAGAAAATTGGCCGATATTCTTAATCGACCCGGTCGACCGGCAAGACCACGGACTGCGTCAAGCTGAGACAACATCCGCTGTCGATAGACATCCGGCAACTCCGCACCAATTCTGCAAGAATTCTCCCACGGAATCTCTACCAGAATTCCGGCAACCCCTCACGGAACCTCCTACCCGGTCGACCGGCAAGACCACGGACTGCGTCAAGCTGAGACAACATCCGCTGTCGATAGACATCCGGCAACTCCGCACCAATTCTGCAAGAATTCTCCACGGAATCTCTACCAGAATTCCGGCAACCCCTCACGGAACCTCCTGCCGCTACAGAATTCCGGCAACCCCTCACGGAACCTCCTCCGCTCACGGAACCTCCGGAATCTCTACCAGAATTCCGGCAACCCCTCGCGGAACCTCTCCCCGGCAACCCCTCACGGAACCTCCTCCGCTCACGGAACCTCCGGAATCTCTACCAGAATTCCGGCAACCCCTCGCGGAACCTCCCTCGCGGAACCTCTCCCACCCCTCGCGGAACCTCTCCCACCCCTCGCGGAACCTCTCCCAGAATTCCGGCAACCGCTCGCGGAACCTAACCCGCAACTTTCGCGTCGTTGGTAGAAATGACTTTGGAAGCAAGGATTTTTTCCTCCAGACGCCAATAGAGCGGTTCGGTCAGATCGGCGACCTGCGCCAGCCAACTGTAGATCCTGCTGCGGCGGGCAGCGGCACTCTGTTCCGGTCTGCAGTGTCGCTGTCTACGGTGTTCCGATCTGCAGTTTTGTTGTGGGGATGGATAGGCCGGAACAAGGAGGTCACGACGCGGTTCCGGCATGGCCGATGGGTGGCACGCTTGATTGATGGGACGGTTTGCGGGAGGGGCGGTTTTAATTTGTCGGTCCGCTGGGGCTGTATTTGTGGGTGCTGGGTGCTTGCGTGGTACTTGACGGGTCATTGCGCGGTCTGCCGGAACTGGCGCTTCGCTCTGTTCCGGCCTACGGTGTTCCTGTCTGCGGCTTTGCTGTGGGGATGAAGCTGTGATCAACTTCGCTTCATCGTGTTTATCCGGGCAAGCGTCGACGGCTCGGCCGTGCAAGAGCTTCTTGGTTTTCGACGGGATGTGGTCGAGTTGGGCGCTTTCTTCCCAGCGAATCAACGGCATCGGCTTGCCATCAATGGGGCACAATCGATCTGCTTCGGGAAGCTTACATTCGATAATTTCGGTCGGGATATTATCCGCAATCAACCGACGACCTCGTCTCCGTTTGCGCTTCGGCTTGGCCGCGTCTTGATCAGCGTTGAGCTCTTCTTGAATCAAAGTTTTTAACTCACCAATTTCAAACAATTGCAGCTGATTGGGCTCAATTCGTTCTCTTGTCTTGCCGCGAATTGCCGCAAGCAGTTCACAAATGGATTGCTTCCGGTGGAGTTGCAGGATCGCGTCCGGTGACTATAGCCCGGAAAGTTGACAGGATCTCCCGGTTCGCGCGTTTGGAATATCTTCAGCATGCCGGGGTCTACGACTCGGCCGCGCTTTCGTCACGCTTGCCTGCAGAGTGAAAGCTGTAGCGGAATAGCCCTCAAGCACGTGAAATACCTGGATTCAAGGCGACGGTACAAACTCTGCATGTCAGAACCACAACCGAATTCCACTAAGGAAGCCGTTCAATTCTGTCTGATCTACCTCGTAATAGTCATAACCAATAAACACCTCAGCCCCACGCCATTGCCAGCCGGTGGTCAAGCGGGCATGAGTGAGTGTTTCGTCGCCTAAAGTGCCCAAATCGACCTCCGCTGAGATGACCCACGGTTTCTTCGGAAAGAAGTCACCCCCATAAGTGAAGTTGAAACCGAGATCGCTCCCCGTTTCATCCGCAAGCCAGTTCATGCCGAGCCCGGTTCGCATCTGAACCCGCAGTGACTGAGCGAAACGAAAAACTAGATTCGCATCGCCTGTCCACAGGTCGTCATCCTGGCCGTCCCCAAGCGACTCGCTCCAACGGTTCACTTCGCTGTCGATCCCAAAGCGGGTTTTGGTATCAAACAGAATACGCGTGCCGATTCTGGAAATACGGTCGAAATCGCCCGCATGCTCGGTTCGCGCCTGCAGTGAATACCCGGACGGTTCGACCGGTAACCGCGGCGCCAACATTAAATATCCGTCGACCCCGTCTTGGTAAGGATACTACGCAAAATCGCTGGCCGACGCGTAGTCGTCGTTCAGCATGTTGGGAGGCATCCAGAATGGCGCTCCGGCGGTTAACAGAATTAACTCGCCCAATATTTCGCCCAATGAATCGTCGTCGCAGTCACGCGCCTGGGACTTAGACCGTGCTCGTTTCTTGCGACCGGACGCTGATTTGTCCTTGGAAGACGCGCGGACATCCTCTTTCATTTGCGACAACGCCCCTTGCGCACTCGCCATCTGCCTGATCATAAGCAGATTCGCGAAACACAACAGCGCGATCGCTATACGCATCGTGCAGCACTGCATCCGCTCGCCCCTTTTCGATCAAAGGTCAGAACCCGCAAGTCAGGCAAGGAGAGTTAGAAGAACGCACGACTGCTGTCAAGCTGAACCGGACGTCGGAACTACCCGACAAAGGCAATGCGACCGTACTCCACTCACTGGAATCGCGGCCTTCGGTGACAGCTTAATGGACACGGGAAACCGCTTTGAAACAACCAAAGGGTTCCCACGTCCCCATTATCTTGAAGGACGCGTTTCCAACGGAGTGATCTGGATCGAATAGCTTGCCAATACCATGGCCTCGAATACGGAGTCGCTGGAGAACTACGCGGTCGCGGGCGAAACGACCGATCCGACACAGATCGGTCGAGGATTGGTCAGTCGAATTCGATTTTGAACGCCCGACTGTTCTTCCAGAAAACCCAATCAGGAACCACTCGACTGGCTGGTCTCGGTCGGGATCTTCGCTGCGATCACGCGGGTAAAATAAGCGAACACAGCAAGCACGGCCAATCCGTAGAGCATGGCAACGACCGCAATCCCAATATCGTACGGCTGTTTCGTCGACAAAGAAATCCGCAACAACACCGTCGAAATCACGAATCCCGCGTTGCGGAAGACATGGTCATAACGTTCGTAATAGGAAATCGAGATGATCAACAAAAACACATCGGTGAAGATCATGAACTCGAAGAAAGCCGGAAAGAAGAAATTGTCGATGTCGGCCGGACTTACCAGCGGCGAACTCGGAATCGACAACGTCGAGGACACCCAGGTCGCCAGGTTGAAACTGGCAAGCAAAATCAACACCGTCCCCAACAGCAGTGCGACCGCTTTTTTGACGGCGATGAAACCAGCCAGATGATGCTGCCCAGTTGATTTCACAACGGCCATCCGAATTCGGTAGAACGCAGCGACCGTCAGAAACATCAGCAAAGCACCCCCCATGTCCAGGAAAACCATTTTTAGGGCATCGGTCTGGGCCACCCAGCTTTCCAGGTCCTCAAATGCCCCGATGTCCTTAAACACGCGCCGCACGACAATCAACGAAATGATTTCATATTGCTTACCGATTGAACTGGTCAGCGATTTCGGCAGCGCCATCACCAACAGCAGGACCTCATAAAACAGGATGAAGCTGAACGGTGTATAAACGGCATGCAGATAGTTTTTGCCAATCCCTGCCAGGACGCCGGATTCCAAGCCAGGATTCAACCGAGCCAAAAAGATCAACAACAGATGCAGCAGGAAGCCTGTTACCGACAAACCCACAACCAAACGTTCCAGTCGATGGTAATTTTCTTCGCTGTCAACGCGATCGAACAGATCACCGATCCGCTGAACAATCAATTGAAACATCTGGTCCTTAAATCGAGAAAATTTTTCTAGGAGGCGGCTGGCAACCGACCTCAACACGGCTTTCAACCCCTCCTGATTCTTTGAGTATCAAAATTCATTCCGCCTGGAACTACTCTGACTTGACGCTGGTTGTCTCGAACTCCAACACGCCGTTGTAGCGGCGAGCCATCCATCCGGTCGCCGTCGCCAGTACCGCGCAGACACCGGAGTAGATCCAGGGCAACGATTCGTAAGCAGACTGTTTTGGATTGATGCCGACCAACACAAACATGGTGGTCGCCATGATGAGCGTCAACGAAAGGCCCAGGTAAAACAGATAGAGGTTGTCGTTTTTCATTGCAGTTTGTCCTTCTGAAAAAAATTCGGCATTCAAAACCGATCGAGTAACGGATTGTCTGATTTGCTTGTTCAGCCGAGCCATGCGAAATGCAGCTTCTTCCCACACAGCGTGACCAACCAGCCAAATCTTCTGTCGGAGCGGAACGAAGACTCGACCGCTCATCACGGCCAGGTCCTGGCGGCGGATCTCACTCCCAATCTCCCGGTAAACTTTTCCCGCCAACCGGATCGCGAGACGCACGCCATTGGGAAGGTAGCCCAATCCAGAATTTCCTTCGACGTAAAGCTCGTCGGCCAGTCTCAGCAACTGCTCAACGGCCGGGCTGACTTCGCGATTGGTGGGCGTCATGTCTTTACCGGGAACCAGCGAAAGCCACTTTTTCGGAACATAACGTCGCCCGGCTCGCCAGTCTTCGTGAACATCGCGAGCAATGTTGGTCAGTTGCATCGCCATGCCAAGCGATTTTGCTTTGGCAAGCGCCTTGGGATCGGCGACTCCCATTACGCGGCACATCATTAATCCGACCGTCCCCGCGGCCTGGTAACAGTACTGCATCAAATCCTCAACTGTTTCCAGCACTGGGTCAGCCAGATCCGTCTCCATCCCGCGAAGTAAATCCAAGGGCCATTCGATCGGAATGTTGTACTGATGCACCAGGCTTTCCAGCCACTTGGACGCCGCATGCAGCGGTGCTTCACCGGCATAAATTCGCTTCACGTCGGTCCGCAACCGTTCGAGCCGCGCCGCGGCGGCTTTCGCGTCTGGGGCCTCGTCGACCGCGTCATCACACCAGCGACACCAGGCGTAGAGCTTTTCTACATCCGGGCGGACGTTGGCCGGTAAAAGCTTTGCCGCCAGAGAAAACGAGCGGCTGTGTTGCTGGATCACTGCAGCATCATCGGTCGGCAGCCTGTCAAAATGAAAACTCATGAGACCGCCACTCCATAATCCACGGCGATCACGCCAGTCGTCGCTTTGGCCGTGTTGACCACGCCGGGAACTCCGGCCCCCGGGTGCGTGCCGGCTCCGACAATGTACAGACCCGGGATGTCTTGATCGCGGTTATGTGGACGAAAAAAAGCACTTTGCGTCAGCTTGGGAGCCACCGAAAACGCTGACCCGTGAAACGCGTTGAGCTCGGTTTTGAAGTCTTGAGGCGTAAAGTGACGACGAGTCACGACCGAGTCGCGGAGGCCAGGCAGATAATCTTCCAACGATTCCAGGATCAAGTCACCATACTTTTCCGCCGTCACCTCCCAATCAATCTCCGCATTACCCAAATGAGGTACCGGACTGAGCACGTAAAACGCTTCACAGCCCTCGGGAGCCAGACTGGGATCGGTGATCGTCGGAGCGTGCAAATAAAGACTAAAGTCTTTCGGCAGCGAATTACCGCGGAAAATATCCTTCAGCAAACCGGCGAATCGCGGGCCAAACAGGATCGTGTGATGGGCGATGTCGTCATACCTTCTGTTCGTGCCAAAGTACATCACGAACAGCGACATCGACCAGTCCATTTTTTCCAACCGACGGCGCCGGCGGTCGGCGGCCGGTTCGGATTTATAAATCTTTGAATAAGTATGGTGTACGTCGGCGTTGGAGACGACCACATCAAACAATTCGGGCTCGAAACCCTCTGCCTTGAGGGCGTGCTGAACTGGAAACGGACTGACTTCGTTGTTCGACGAAACGAGCTGGACCGATTCGACTGGTGCGTCCAATCGCAATTCACCGCCGTTGTCACGAAATAATTTCACCAGTCCATTGACCAGCGCACCAGTTCCGCCCTCAGGAAAAAAGACGCCCCACTCTCGCTCGATCCAGTGAATCAGCGTGTAGATCGAACTGGTGTCCATCGGGTTGCCCCCGACCAACAACGGATGAAAGCTGAACGCTTGTCTGAGATGTTCGTTTTTCAAGAACTTCGACACCGTCTTGTAAACGCTTCGATCGGCACGCAAGCGAATCAGGTCGGGCGCGACGGAGATCATATCGCGGAATCTCAGAAAGGGTTTAGCGCCGAGCTCGACGTATCCTTTTTCAAAAACTTTCCGGGTGTAGTCTGCAAACCTCTTGTAACCCTCGACATCCGCTGGGTTGATGCGGCGAATCTGTTCGAGTAATTCGGCTTCATCTCCCACGTAGTCAAATTCAACTCCGTCGCTCCAGCGCAGCCGGTAAAACGGTTTGACCGGCAACATTTTCACGTAGTCATCCATCGACTTGCCCGAAACAGTAAACAATTCTTCCAGGCAATCGGGAGCAGTAATGACGGTCGGCCCCGCGTCGAAGGTAAAACCCTGATCCTCGTAGACGTACGCCCGCCCCCCGGGCTTATCGCGCGATTCAAAACAGACAGTCTGAAATCCCATCGCCTGCAACCGAATCGCTGCTGCGAGCCCGCCAAAACCGCTGCCGATGACGGCGGCCCGCAGGCCGTTCGAGCCGGAACGGACGGTTCCGTCAACACCTCGAATGATGGACTGTTTTGAACTTTCGATCGTCAAACTAGACATAGTATTGCTCGATTCTGGAAACGAGACGGTTGAGAAGGGTCGAAGAACCCGGATGAAACAGCACTTTCAGACTCGACAATGCCTGCCCGATTTGCTTTCTGATCATCGCCTCCGATGATTCGGAAATGGCCGCCAACAGTGAACAGGCAATGCGCTGCATGCCAACCGGTTCGCTCAATAAACTTTGCAGCTCCCTAAACTCGCGGTCCGACAACTGCTGACTGGCCCACGCCCACACCCAAGTGACACGCGCGTTTCGCAAATCGTCGCAACGGCCGCCCTGACGGGTTCCCGCTTTCAGTTCCTGCAGATCGTTTTGCATCTGCAAGCCAACTCCCAACTGCATCCCGAACACGTGGAACGCGTTTTGAACGGTGGGATTTGCTCCGGCCACCGCAGCCCCCAAGCTGGCCGCCAAAGCCGTGACGCCGCCCGTCTTCAGCTCTGAAATCGCCTGTGCCGTCGGATAAACTTCCGCGCGACCGAGTTCACTCACTCGGGCCGCCAGATCGAGGGCCTGTCCTTCATGGCAACGGCGAATTGTCCGCAGTGATTGACCCATGATTTGATTCAAGACTTCCGCCGACAGCGGCAGGTCTTGCAGCTTCTCCAGCGCCGAAAAATACATCCAGTTGCCCGTGTTGATCGCCAACGGAGTCCCGGTCACGCGATGCAAGGTGGGCTTTCCGCGGCGGGTATCCGAATCGTCTTCGATGTCATCGATCACCAACGAACCACCGTGCAGCAGTTCAACAAAATCGATCAGGCCGGCCGGCAGGTCTCCTTTTCCATCGGACATTTGAAAAGCCAGTTCCACCAGTTCGGCACGAATTCTTTTTCCGGAGGAATCAAGCACATGCCTCAACGGACCAAGCATTCCGGCTTGCCAAAGTCGCTGCGGTACTTGAGCAATCGCGGAAGACCCAACCGGCGGACTGCCGAATTTTGGTTGCGACCGTTTCAGATTGGCGAAACTGGACATGGCTTTACCTTGAACGATTGAATAAAACGGACAGGCGTCAGGCCTCGGGGCGGCGATCCGATCAGGATTCGCATCGCATCGAATCTCGTAAACCGGTGCGCGTAAAATCGCTTGATCGTCTCTTCCGGGAGGACCCGATAGAATCGCCGAAAAATCATCCACCGCTTCTCGGGCGCGACCAAGCGGAAGAGCATCCGGTTTAGCAGCCTGGCAAACTGCGCCGGAAACCGGTTCTGTTTCACCAGCCGTGAGATCCGCCCAGTCATTTGTTCCGGCGTGCTGTTTGCGACGACCTCGGCGAATTGAACAGCGAGCGGGACTGAGTAACCGGTTGCCGCATGAAACCAACCAGCCGCATAGCCACCACGCAGGGGAGACGTCAGCGTCGGCTTCATGTGTTTTGAATAGGGCATCGGCAGACAACCCTGTTCTTCACGAACAATTTCCCAGTCGCGAATTTGACGATGTTGCAGGTATCGCTTCAGCTCGGCCAAGCTCTGTTCGCGGTCAAATTGTCGATGATCGGAGAAGCAGGTGTCTTCGATCAAGATGCGGCGGCGACTCAGAGGCAACACGTACAGGAATCGAAACCCGTCCTGTTGGCTGACGGTCGCATCCATCAGGACCGGCAGCGGATCGGGCCAGTCTTCGTGGGCCAGTTCAATTTCGAAACCATGAAACTTCTGGTAGCCGCAACGCAAGCCCTCCGGCTCGCCGCGCAACCCCCGGCAGTCGATCACGATTTTGCCGTGGTAGCGGCCCTCTTCGCTCGTGCAAATCGAGTTCGATGTTAAACTCGAGATCGTCGTGCCCGTTTTGACTTCCAAGTTCCCGCGGTCTGCGAGTTGGAGCAATGCCGATTCCAAATTGCTTGAAGACAACGAGCAATAAGGAAGGGAGAGCCGACGGTGAAAACCGGAAAAATTGACCTGATAGCCTTGCCACTTTTTCAGCGGCAACGACGCCAACCAGCTTGAGTCGGACGCGGAAATGTCACTTTCGTGGAAAGACCACGTGTGGTTACCGCACAGGCGATCGCTGCGTTCGACAATCAGTACGCTCGCGTCGGGGCGATGATGCTTCAAAGCCAACGCAATCAGTCCCGCTTGTAGTCCGCCACCGGCCAGAATGAAGTCGTACTGTTTTCCGTTTGGTTGACTCATGCCCGCACGCCCTCCATTCGATTCGGACGAATCGCCAACGAATCCGAGACAACGTGCAGTAACAGATGTGGAATTGCCACAGCACTTAATCCGATGAACACGGTTTGAAGAATGGCAGGGGTGATTTGACCGAAATTGGGGCTGAACACAAAACCGATCGCGAACAGAATCAGGGCAGCGGCAGTGATCGGCAGTAAACTAAAGCCGAACTTACCAACAGACCCACCAAACTGTTGGTGCAGGTGAATTAGGCCACGGATCGAATGCCAGCCACAAAAATAGAGACCAAACGAAACCAGCGGATTTGCATTGGCGAACAACAGGGCGAAACTGACCAGGCGAATTCGGTGTTGCCAAGACGATGACAATCCGAATTTCACCGACTGCTGGTCGCTGGAGTACGACACCGCGTCCAACAACGTCAGCGCGAACAAAACGGGCATCCGAACTGGATCACGGAAACGATCTGCGTGGCCATCAATTCGGTTTCCGATGGTGCAATCGTGCTCAACAATCGCGCGATTTCGGCGCCTTGGAAAACGGCTGGAATCCAGATCACCATGCCGCCACGTGCAACCATCCCCGCCCATTGCCAAGCCGTGCGAGTATCCCGTTCGTCTTCTTCCAGCCCGAAGTGCCACGCCGAGAGGCAAAAGAATGCAACAATCGTAGTCAGCGGTGACACAAACCAGGCGGCCACAACCAGAATTGAAACGCTCAGGTAGCCGCAAACAAAAACGAAGGTTGATGAGGTCGAAGCGAGTGAATGAAGCACATGCTTGCCGACTCGATGATCAAGCCCGCCGTGAGGTAGGCCGACCACGGCGACGGCAACTGCCAAAACGACAGCGACACTTAGCATCGAAAGCTGAATCCCAACGACTGGGAGCAGCAAGAGCAAGCCGCTTAAACTTGAAACGATCAGCGAATGCATGAGTGGAGTCGTTTTCAAAAAAACATTCGATCAGCAAACAGCTGCCAAGATGGGTTAACCTCACGCCGACGTCCGGGCCTTGCCGCACTGCTTCAGTCTTCAGTCGAATTCATCGACGAGTGCGGTTCGGCCCAAAGGTTCGGCTGCATTTACGCAGTTCCGGTGCGACTAAACAGGTTGTGGAACGGCATCCAGTGCAATTCCTTTCGAGGCATCTTCCTGCGTCTTCGCGCGGGCAATGAAGTAAATCAGGACACCAAATCCGGCTTTGGCGGTCATGTCAGCGATCGCATAACCGATCTGCAAACCGACGATTCCACCCGCTCCTTCGCCTCCGCCTGAGGCGGCTTCCAGTGCGGCAGTCGTGCTGCCCAAACCGTAGGCGATCGGGTAGACCAACCAGGTGACCAAAATCACGACCCGGGCGAGCTTGATCAAACCGCGAGCAGCTTCCGGTTGCGTGTCAAGCGACTTGGTCAATTCCACCCACAACACGTAGAGGATGTAAAAGAACGGGATGCAGGATAGTCCACCCCACAGCAAACGCATCGTCTGACCTTCCGGCGAAGAAATCACTTCGCCTGGATAACCGAGGGCGATCATCGCAGCCGCGGCGATCACCAGTTTGGTGAGCATCGGACCCGCTTTTCCCTTCGCCAGCCGCATGACGATGACCAATTCCACCAGCAATAGCGGCACGGTGAGAATCCAGTCGGCATAACGATAGAAATCGTTGAACGCGGCGCCGGTTCCCACATAGCCGTTTTCTCCCAAGGCGAACGCGTCTTGCCAGCTATGTCGAATCATGAAGTAGTGGTAACAGGCGATCGCAACCACGATCCCGGAGACCATCAGAGCCGGTCGGTAGGCAACACCGACGGTAGACCGAGCCATGAAGAAGAACAGCGCCGCGGCCCCCATGGTCGCAACGGTCATGGAAAAGATGTTATCTACCAAACTATACTGGAAAATACTCAAATCTGGCAAATTGCCAAGCAGCAGGGGTACGGAATCGATCATGAGAAAACCTTTCAAAAGCGTTTGTAATCAACAAAACTCGGTAAATTTTGATAGTTTCTCTTCAACAAAACTGCCAAAACTATCAGCACGCCCATGAGAACCGCCAGCCAAGATCCAAAAGTAACGATTAACAACTGTTCAATGAAAATTTTTCTCGGGTATCTCGCCGGCAAAAACTGCCAAATGTCTCAAACAGGGGGTCGTGGTGCATCGTGTTTTGTCGCCGGCTGAATTTGCCGAAGCACTTGGGATCAGTGAATCGTCGGCCCGCCGACTGGCCGACAGCGGGGTACTCAGGATCGAGCGGACCCAAGGTGGGCATCGCAAGATTCCAGTTTCGGAAGCGATTCGGTACGTCCGCGAGATCCAGGCGGTCGTCGTTCGCCCCGACTTACTGGGGCTTTCGACCATCGAACTTACACCCGATTCCTCCGCTGCCGATTCGTGGTCAGGACGACTGCTGGCGGCATTGTCCAATGGGCATTACGCCAACGTTATTGGTCTGATGCAAGCGATGTACCTCGACAATATTTCGGTTGCGGAGATGTGTGACGGCCCCATTCGAAACGCGATGGATGCGATCGGAAGCATCTGGCCACACGACAAACGCAGCATTTTTATCGAGCATCGGGCCACCGTCCTCTGTGTTCGCGCCTTGTGCCAAATTCGGTTGTCGCTCCCTGAAATTGCCGCCGATGCGCCTGCTGCGATGGGAGCGGCGCCGCAACATGACCCGTATCTACTGCCAAGCCTCATGGCTTCTTTAGTACTTCACGAATGTGGTTTTGAAGAAGTCAATCTGGGTCCCGATACGCCGGTGGACGTATTGTCCGACTCGGTCGGAGATGAACAGCCAGCGGTTGTGTGGCTGGCAATTTCAAATCCCATCCGCAGCAAAACTCACCATCGCGAAATCGAGCAGCTGGCAAACGTCGTCGATGCTTACGACGGGTTGTTTTTAGTCGGCGGGCGAAACTCAACCACGTACACTGGACCCAAAGCCCAGCACTGTCAATCGATGAGCGAGATTAAAACGCTCGTTGCCAAAAGAGGACGCAGCCAATAGGGTGATTAAAGCGATCTCGCCCGGATAATGTTCGACTTGAGGTCGCCACCAACAACCAACAATCAATAACCAGCAGAGTCAACATGATGATCTATTTACCCAGCGCCCGTCATTCCTTTGCTTTATGGCTCGGTTTGGTTGTAAGCACCGCGATTGTCGCTTGCACCCGCCAACGACCGATGCGTGCCAAGTTGTGTCTCAAAGCACGAATGATGTCGTCGCTATTTCTGATCCAGCCCTCAATCAACAACCGTCTCAGTCATTTAAAGCCGAATGGATCGGTTCACGGCAATGGATTGGTCCAGACTGGTGGGCCAACCCGCTTAACGACTGGTCGGTCCGAGACGGCGCGGTCGTGGGTGTTGCAGCGGCTGAGCGTACACTCTGTTTGCTTCCCGCTGAAATCGACGACGAAGGTGATTCTTTTCAAATGCAGGTCAATGTACAGTTGCTCGGAAACAACGAAACATCCTTGCCAAAGACACTGGGGGCTGGTTTCCGATTTGGAAGACAAGGCCAAATCGATGACTTCCGACATGCCTTGGTTCATTCAACCGAATGGATCGACGCCGTGATTGATCGCGATGGAAAACTGTCACTGGGAAACACATTGTCCGAGGATACGATCAACCTGGTGGGTCCACCCATCACCCTCAGGATCATGTGCAAACGGCAGGGCGATTCGGCAACGGTCATTTTCGTCGCGTCCCAGGGTAAGACCAAGATTTCCGTACAGCAATCCTTCCCGATCGAGTCCATTCGCGGGGGTGTTTCGTTGCTAACCAGCGGTCCCCAACAAGCTGCGGGAACAACCGCCAAGCATCAGTTTGCTTTCAGAGATTTTTCGCTTGACGGCAACCTGGTCAGCTTGTTTGACGATCGTTCGTTTGGGCCCATTCTATGGTCGCAATATACGCTCCATCACAACCGGCTTCGACTGCAGGCACAGCTGGCTCCCCTTCAGCCCCAAGGAACGTCCGCGGAGTTGTGGGTTGCTGACAAGTCGTCCGGTTGGCAAAAAATTTCTGAGCAGCCAATGGAGGGCCTCAGCCGAACCGTGACGTTTACCGTCGACAACTGGGATAGCTCCCGTGACCAGCAATATCAGGTTCGCTTGAATTGGTTGGGGCAAGAACATCAGTGGGCGGGCACGATTCGCAAGGAACCCCAAAAAAGCGACCCACTGAAACTGGCCTGCTTCTCCTGCGACAACGGCTACCTGTTTCCGCTCCCCAACATGGTGGCCCAGGTCAAACGGCAAAATCCGGACCTGTTGTTTTTCGCAGGTGATCAGATTTACGAAGGCTACGGAGGCTTCGGCGTGGCGCGGAACTCCGAAACGCCAAACGCCATGCTGGACTTTATGCGAAAGTATTATCAGTTTGGCTGGACCTGGCGTGAGCTTCTGCGGGATCGCCCAAGTATCATTCTGCCGGACGACCACGACGTCTTTCAAGGCAACATCTGGGGCCATGGAGGGCGTGCCTTGCCCGAACCGGAAACGAATACCTGGACGCTGGGTGGTTACCTGATGCCAGGTGATTGGGTCGCGGCGGTAGAAAAAATCCATGTCGGACATCTTCCCGATCCAGCGGTCGATATGACTTTACCGATCGGTATCAAGCCCTACTTCACGCAGCTCAATTACGGTGGTGTCGGATTTGCAATCCTGGAAGATCGCAAATTTAAAACCGGTCCGATGTCGATGCCAGCAGCAAAACGAACCGCGGGTGAGGGGGCACAACTCCTGGGGCCTGAGCAAGAGAAGTTTCTCGAATCATGGGCAAACGACTGGACGGGACACAGCATGAAGTGTGCGCTGTCTCAAACCATTTTTTGCAATTCGGCGACACATAGCGGCCCACCTCTTAACAGAGCGAAATACTTTTTCGACAGTGGAGCATGGCCCAAAGCGGCTCGAAATCGCGTTGTCCGAATCTTGGGTGACTGCCACGCGCTCAGCATTCACGGCGACCAGCATCTGGGGATTTTACTCCGTCAGGGGATCGAAGAGTTCGACGACGCCGGTTATTCGTTTATGGTCCCCGGGACCGCCAATGGCTGGCCGCGAGCCTGGTGGCCGGGAGTCCCCAAAGGAGAACTTCCTGAACCCGGCCAGAAATTCACCGGCAGGTTCCGTGACGATGCTGGAAATCCACTCCACGTGCTGGCCGTCGGTAATCCAGAACCCGGCAGTAACAAACTGCTGAAAACCGAAACGGACCTGATGGAAATTGGTTATCGCAAAGGTAGTGGTTATGGCATCGTCGAGTTTGACAAACAAAACCAAACCGCCCGAATCAGTCTTTATCGACTGGGCGATCAGGAAGAGATGTTTGAGGGATTCCCACAAACGATCCAAATTGGCGGCAAACCCAATTGACTACCCGTTCAATTGTCGCATTTTTGATCAACGAACACTTCCCTGAATCCGGGAGTTAAATTCGACATTCTTCCGGTCTTCTTTCCTGAAGGACGGGTCAATGGCCGGAATGAAAGAAACCAATTGACAATCGGGAAGATTATCCAGGGCGCGCTAATCGCTGGTCTGGCCCTGACGGCATCTGCACAACGGGAGCTCGGCAACGAGGGCAAAGGCCCGACCGATGGACGCCCACGTCGCTTGCTGGTTACCAAACCATTCGATTACGCGGGTAACGATCGTGCTGGCGACACTGCTCGCGGACATTCTTTCCCAAGCCATTTTCGACACGCTCGCCCAACGGTAATTCGCATTACCGTCCGGATAATGACAACAGCGGGATGCTCGAGAACGCGAATCGCGGGTCTTCGCAGGAGACTGCTGGTTCGTCGATGGTTTAGCTGGAAAATGTGCCTGGCTGTGCCTGGCTATCGCAAAACTTCGGGTTGCTGACTATGGTGATAGGGTGGCCTCGACCCCTCCAACCGGTGACTTCCAGCGAGCTTCCCCAATGAAATCTACGCTCTATTTCAGTCTGTTTTGCTCCACGATCATGCTTGCGGGTTTGTGCTCCTCGCCCGTGGTTGCCCAGCCGATGCCACGACAGGATGTCGTCGACGTGCCAGCCATCGGCGAGGGACTTTGCGTGAGCAATCTCTTTCAGACCAACATGGTCGTGCAGCGTGACAAACCAATTCATGTCTGGGGCTGGGCGGCGCCGGGTGAACAGATCAACGTGACCTTCGCCGGCGAGCAGGCATCGGTCAAAGCTGGCGAAGACCGGACTTGGAAAGTCACGCTCCCCGCCGTGCCCGCCGAGCGCAAACCCCAGTCGATGACAATCAAGGGCGAGAACAAGACGATCGTGCTCGACAACATCCTCGTCGGTGACGTCTGGGTCCTCGGCGGACAGAGCAACATGGAATTCGAAATCGCAAAAGTTGAGAACGGAGAACTCGAAATCATCTCTGCCAACTTCCCCGAGATTCGCATCCTGACGGTCCCTTATGGCGTGGGACCGGAATTCAAACAGGGTTTTGCCCGCCTCCACGAGTGGAGCGATTGGTTCGGGCGGCATTTCCGCAAGGGCGACTGGGACGAGTGTACGCCAGAAACGGTCCGGGATCTCTCCGCGATTGGGTACGTCTTCGCGCGTCGCGTGCACAAGGCCAGCAACGTCCCGATTGGTGTCATCGACGCCTCTCGGGGTGGGACGACGGTCGAGACCTGGACCCCTTTGCCAGTCCTTCGAGAAATGGAAAGCGAGCCTACGCAGGCCAAGCTGGCTAAATTTGACGAGGCGGTCGCCCAGTGGGACGCGCAGGCTGATCTGGAAAATCGTATCGCGGCCCATCACCGGTGGATCGAGCAACAAACGAAACAGGGCAAACCGATTCCCGACGACAAAAAACAGGACCCGGACGACCTGCGACCTGGGCCGATCGGCGATCATAATTACCCCGGCCACTGCTACGCGGGAATGATCGCGCCGCTTGCCGGGCTCTCGGTCAAAGGCGCGATTTTCCATCAGGGCTACAACAACGCCTTCGATCTTTCGGTCGGCGTCGAGATGTACCGTGATATTTTTCCGAACATGATCGAGGCTTGGCGCGAGGCGTTTGGCGACCCCGAGATGCCGTTTGGAATCCTATCGCTTTGCACCGACGGCGATCCCCAGACCCGCGAAGATTATTGCGAGAAAATGTTCAACGCCGGAATCGGGATCCGCGCCGTGCAGTACCAGACGTTTCTCGATTTTTACAACGCGGGTGATCAGCATATTGGCTTTGTCAGCACCTACGATCTCCGCCGACGCTGGTATCATCCTCAACTTAAGATCCCGGCTGGCGAACGAATTGCACGCTGGGCGCTGGCAACCGAGTACGGGTTCAACCGTCAGATCCAGTGGAAGCCACCGATGCTGATTGAGCTGCAGCGACAAGATGGTTCGCTGGCACTCACGTTTGACACCGATGTCGGCGATCCCAAAGACGGCGCAATCGAGGGCTTCGCGATTGCCGGCGAAGATCGCAAATTCCATCCCGCCAATGCGGCTTACGCCGAGAAAGGAAAGGATGACCGCGGTCGAATGCAATACGATCGCAAGCAACTCGTGCTGACCAGCCCGATGGTTCGTGAGCCGATCCATTTCCGTTACGCGTGGGGCCGTAACCCGTTGGCCAATCTTCAGGCAACCGGCAACAAGGATTTACCCTTCGCGACCCAACGCAGCGACGACTGGAAAATGGAAGAGGTTCCCCTGGGCGTCCTGGGCGATGAGGTGACACTCCCGATCTCCCGTGCCGACCGTAGCAAAATCATCCAGGCTTTGCAGGAGCAAGACAAATTACGTCGACTGAAAGAAGCGGAAAAAACCATCGAGACCTACGGTGAAAACCAGCCTCCAAAATGATCGCTAATTGACGGCCGCCCATGTCCGGATCAAATTGTCGAAGACAAAATTCCGGCGGCTTGTTATGCTTGATTTGACGTCAGGTCGCAAATTTCTGAACCACGCGGGGCACGATCCCATCAAATTGCCGATTCCGATTATGATCCTGCTGGCGTTGTTCGGCCTCACATTCGCCTCGGCGTCCCCCGCCCAGAACACGCACGAGCAGGTTTCTGTTCCAAAACATTTGCAGGCAGTCATTGCCGAACGGTGCGGCGATTGCCATACCGCCGACTCGGCTGAAGGCGATGTCAGCCTGGATGCGATTGCCCAGCTCGAACTCGACGTCCAACTGGAATTATTGAACAGAGTTCAGGAACAAGTCCTGTTTGGATTGATGCCGCCGGTCGACAACGATCCTCTATCCACCGCCGAACGCGATCTGCTAACGGAGTGGACGGCCAACGAACTGAAAAAATTCTCGGCGTCCAAGATGACCGACAAATTGCTTCGGCCCGAATACGGCAACCTGATCGATCACGACAAATTGTTCTCTGGTGCCTACAGCAACCTGAAAGGTTTCACCTACGACCGACGCTGGATGATCAGCGAGTACATCTTCGATGCCAAATTCAATCGGATCCTGAATCACAACCCCCACCAGACGATCGACGGCCAGCGTCAGTATGTGATTGGCGACAACAACCGACGCGTCAACCTGACCAACCCGTTCCTGTTGCCGACGAACACGGGTGTCCGCTATTACGCCAACTCGATTCTGGAGGGCGGACATCTGTTGACGATGCTCACCAATGCCAAAGAGGCATCAACCCACATGGTCTACCTGACTCGCCGGGACAAGCGCTACATGCCGGCGATCGCGGAGATCATGCAGCTGGAATGGGAGCAGGAACAGACGCTGACTTCCCGAGAGAGTTTTCTGAACAACTTCATCGATCAGATCATCCAGGACCTGTACCAGGATCAGTATGAATCATGGTTGCCGGCTTTCGTTCGCGTCGAGGTGGATCAAAACCTTCCGCCGACCGACCAGGAGACAAAAAAAGCGCCCTTTCACGCAGCGCAACCAGTGCATTCGGAACTGGTACTGATTTTCCAAAGCATGCGTAAACAGGAACAGGACGGCGACTCGGATCAACAGTTGATCGAAAAGTGCGAGCGCGAATGGTTTAATTTTGGGCATCACGAACGGAAGATCCAGGCCCGCGTGACTTTTCTGAACAACTACATGTCTGAATGGCGCGACGTGATTGAAAAACATCGCTATGCCGAGAAACATAAACCGCTCGTTTATCGCCCGGCCTCGGAGGCGGAAATGGAAGCGATCAACGCGGCCATTGGGAAACATCACGAACCGGGAGACCGCTTCAACACCGTCATCGGTCGATGCATGGATCAGTGGCAGCAAGAGTTTCACCAACAACGAATTGAGGCGGGCCCCCCCACGCCCGAGTTGCTCGCCTCGCTGGTCGAGCAACTGTTTGAGAAGATCCTCGAACGTTCACCGACGGCCAAAGAGATCGATCAGTACGTTTCCCTGATGCAGTCCTATGTCTCCGGCATGGGCAATCAGCGGGCCATCGAAAAACTGATCCAGACGTTGATTTTGCAATCCGAATTTGTCTATCGCTACGAATTCGGACAGGGTGAGGCAGATGAGCATGGCCGAAAAATGATGTCGCCCCGCGACGCCAGCTACGCGATTGCTTATGCACTGACCGACAGCAGTCCGGATCCGCAATTGGTCGACGCGGCCCGCAACAATCGGCTGAACACCAGGGCAGATTACCGTAGGGAAGTGCAACGCCTGCTGGACAATCGGGACCAGTATTATGTCATCGATGAGGCAGTGCAGCGGCTGCAGTTGACCGCCAGCATTACCAACACACCGATCCGTAAGCTCCGGTTCTTTCGCGAGTTTTTCGGGTACCCCCAGATGCTTCCGATTTTCAAGGACAATAAACGCTTTGGCGGTGACTACGACAAATCGAAGGGCAGGCTGGTCGGTGAAGCCGACCGGTTGGTGGATCACATTCTTCAACAGGATCGAAACGTGATTGAAGAATTGCTCAGCACGGAGGATTTTTATGTTTATCACTCTGGCGACAACGAGGCCATGACTGCTTCCTCCCAGCGGATACGCAAGATCTACGATTACTTTAAGGATCAGGATTGGCAAAACTTTGAAGAATCAGACCTGTTGGCTCATCGCGATTTTCTCGAGGAAGTCAAAATGAGAGGCGTGGATGTCAAAAATCTTGGCTCCCAAGGGCGGCGCAACTCGATCCGGGAATTCAAAACGGCCATGGCCAGTTTCACGTTGCGATTTGACAAAGGCCAAACCGCCGCGGCACCTTATGTTTCTTTCCCGGCTCACGGTCCCTACAACGCTTCCACGCGAACCGGTCTGCAATTGCGATCTCCAGAAGTCGCCAAGTTCTTCAACATCCAGCTAGACAATTGGAACTATCCTTCGGTCCAACCCGCCAAGGTGGCCAATCGCAAAGGCATGCTGACGCATCCAGCCTGGTTAATCGCCCATGCCCAGAATACCGAAACGGACCCGGTCAGACGCGGCAAGTGGGTTCAGGAAAAACTTCTGGCTGGTACGGTGCCGGATGTCCCCGTGACCGTCGACGCCGTCATCCCGGAGGACCCTCACCAGACGCTGCGCCAGCGACTGGAAGCCACCACCGGCCAAGCCGATTGTTGGAAGTGCCACAACAAGATGGACCCGCTGGGACTGCCGTTTGAAATCTACGATGACTTCGGTCGCTACCGAATCGAGGAAAGTCTTGAATACCCGGAAAATCTGATCAAAAAAGGACCGGACAAAGCGGCCGTCCATGTCGATCTTCGAGACACTTATCAAACCCTGCCCGTCGATGGCACAGGTTACCTCGCAGGAACTGGAGATCGCAGCCTCGACGGCGAAGTCAACGACGCGTTGGATCTGATCGAACGACTGACCCGATCGGAGCGGGCTCGGCAGTCCATCATTCGCTATGCGTTCCGCTACTTCATGGGGCGGAATGAGATGCTGTCTGATTCCCAGACCCTGATCGATGCGGATCGGGCCTACCTTAACAGCGGCGGAAGTTTTGACGCCGTGATCCTGTCGCTGCTGACGTCCGATTCATTTATCTATCGCAAACCAACCCAGGATTAATCCAATGGGAACCCGCAGAACGTTTCTGAAAACATCCGCCCTGGGAGCCGGTGTGCTTGCGCTGGCCCCGTCGCCGGCCAAGGCAATCACGGCTGCCGCCGAGAGCGAATTCCCGCGACGGTTTATCTTGATCAGAAAATCGAATGGTGTTCGTCCCAACGAAGTCGTCTTGCCGTCCTTTAGCGATCAAGAAAAAGCGTTGGACGCCAAGAAGCAACCCCTGGAAGTCGACCTCGATCGACACGAACTGCCGGTTTGGCTGCGGGGACTCGCCCCCTACAAACAACACATGACCATCCTGCACGGATTGTCCTGCAAAATGAGTGAGAATGGGCACTGGTCCTATTCCTCGGTGATGGGGGCCTACAAATCAGGCCGCAATTCACTCAGTGGCATCAAGCGGGCAACAGTCGATTTTGAACTCGCCAAGCTGTTCCCTTCGCCGTTTGGCCACGTCGAGCTTTCACTGACGGGCAACTACAGCAGTTTCAGAACAGGCATCGTTGCAGGCTACTCTGCACCGGCACCTCATCAACGCAACTATTGCTACGCTGACCCGCAGACGGCCTACAACGAACTGTTCAAATCCGTCACCGATCCGGGTGCCCTGGATTCCGAAAACCAGATGCTGGCGTTTCTGCAGCAAGACGAAACGTTTAAATCCCAAGTGCTCAAGGGCCGTGAAAAACTGAAACTGAGCAATCACATCCAGTCGATTGAATCAATTCGCGAACGAAACAAGCAAGTCGAGAAGATGTCGGCAAAGATCGCAGAACACCTGCCCGAACTCGATCCGATCCATCTCAACGGCGGCCCCAATGCCAGCACACCGGAGAAACAGCGAGCGTTTACTGAAATCCTGATTGCGGCACTGACCACCGGGCTGACGAATGTCGTGACCTATACAATCGACGAGCTGTCGACACCGATCAAGGGGCTGCCTGGCAACGAAGGTGATCAGATTTCAATTCATGAACTGGGCCATAATGGCGGCTACAGCGGCGTACCCGCAGACAGCATTCGAGAACGGATTCGGATTGGCCATATTGATCAGATCGCCACGATCATCGACCGACTGAAGCAGGTGCCGGAGGGACGGGGCAGCATGTTTGACAATACGATGATTTTGTACTTCCCCGAAAATGGCGAAGGCCATCACAGTCACGGAACCGAAGCACCATTCATTATCCTCGCCGGTGACCATTGCGAACTGGATATTGCAGGCCGGTATATCCGCCTCCCCTATCATGGAACCGAAGGACACAAAACACTGGGCAACTGGTACACCACATTGCTCAATGCCTATGGCAACCCAATCGACCACTACGGTGATCTCGATCTGGAAATGTCACGCAAGAAACTGCATCAGACCGGTGCGATCCAACAGTTCCTGGGTTAAGGGAGAATCGCATCGGCGACGCCATCCACCGGAAGGTTCTTGAATCGTGCTTCGCAAAAGCCCACCGCCGCTTTGTTTTGATGGTCCGCGCCAGTGCATCGGCAGCAAACGGTCAACAGGAAAACATTCATCATTCGGCTGCTCGCAAGTGCTTTTACCGGTGGATCTGGACTTTCCCGAAGACCTTGCGAGCGTAACCTTGCCCGTTCTGAAGGTTGCTTTTCTACGGGGCCTAAAATATGATCGGGAACATGCTTTGAAGCCTACGTCGATGGCGACGGTGATCGCACTGCAGATCCGTGCTCAAAGAAAGCGACATCCAGAATATGAATTGCGAATTCTATCCAATGCTAAAAAAACACCTTCCATTATTGTCGGCCCTAATCATCTGGGCAGCCTTGTTAGCACCCCAATCGTCCAGCGCCGATCAATTTGATTTCAGGCAGAACGATGTTGTCGCCGTTTATGGAAATGGACTTGCCGACCGAATGCAGCACGACCCTTGGGTCGAAACGGTTTTGCAAAGTCACCTGCAGGGCAAGAATGTCAGCTTCCGGAACATGAGTTTTTCCGGAGACATGGTCAACAAACGCCCCCGCAACCAGGGATTCACCAACGACGCGGAGTACCTGCAACACGTTGGACCGGATGTCGTGTTTTCGTTCTACGGGTACAACGAGTCGTTTGCAGGGGTCGGCGGCGCGGACGCTTATCGAGCCGAACTGGTGAAACTGGTTCAGCGTTACACGGAACTGAGAAAAGAAAAAGGCAAGGACCTCCGGTTTGTCCTGTTCAGTCCCGATTGCTTATCAAAACCTGGGTGACCCCAATCTCCCCGATGGTGAACAGCTGAATACCAATCTGGCTGCCTATACGGAAGCCACCCGCAAGGCCGCCGCCGAGACGGGCGCGACCTTTGTCGATCTTTTCACGCCGACGCTGCAGCTATTTCAATCCAGTTCCGAGCCGTATACGATCAACGGCATCCACCTGAATGCCAAGGGATACGAAAAACTCGCGGGGATGATCTCCGAGGGCTTACTCGCCAAGCCAGCACCCGCCACGGATCAACTTGCCGATCTCTACGCAGCGATCAAGGACAAGAACTGGCATTGGCACAATCGCTATCGCGCGACAGACGGCAATGACATCTGGGGCGGTCGATCAACGCTGACCTTTGTCGACGGACAAAGTAATGCCGACGTCCTGAAGCACGAACTGGTGATGCTGGACGTGATGACCGCCAATCGTGACAAAGCGATTTGGGCCGCTGCCGAGGGCAAGTCGTATGTTGTCGACGACAGCAATGTTCCGCCGCCGGTCAAGGTGATCTCGAATGTGGGCGGAGGAAGCAAAAGTTCCAGCGCCGAAAAAGAAGGCAGCGTCGAATACCTCAGCCCCGAAGAATCGCTCGCCAAGATCAAGGTCCCCGAAGGTTTTGAACTGAACCTGTTCGCCTCGGAAGTTCAGTTTCCCGACCTGGCCAACCCCGTGCAACTGCAGGTCGACGCCAAAGGTCGGCTTTGGGCGGCCAGCTGGAATACGTATCCCAAGTGGGAACCCGGCAAGGAAATGAACGACAAGCTGATGATTTTCGAGGACACCGACAACGACGGCAAAGCGGACACTCGCAAGATCTTTGCTTATGTCCACAACCCGCTGGGATTCGAATTCTGGGGCGGCGGTGTAATCGTCACCTCGGGGCCCGATCTGTTGTTCCTGAAAGACACCGATGGCGATGACGTTGCGGACGTGCGTTACCCACTGCTGCAGGGCCTGGGAACCGCGGACACGCATCATGCGGCCAACAATTTGATCATGGGACCTGACGGCGGAATCTATTGGCAAAGCGGGATCTTCCTGGTGCACAACCACGAAACGCCGTGGAAACAAAACCTGAACGTGGGTGGCTCGGGAATGTACCGCTTCGACCCGCGCACCTTTGCCATCACACCGCACGCGGCCAACTCACCCAACCCACACGGCACCAGTTTTGACTACTGGGGTTATTGCTACGCCAATGACGGCACGGGAGGCAAATCGTATCAAGTGCGTCCCGAAGGCAATGGTTTTAAGATGCATGAACTGCTGACCAAGGAATTTCGTCCCGTCGCCGCGGACGAGATCCTGTCGTCCGATCACTTTCCCGAAGACATGCAAGATGACTTCCTGATTTGCAATACGATTGGCTTCCTGGGCGTTAAGCAATACTCGCTTGATCGCGAGGGAGACGGCAGAACGCGCGAGTTCGGACACGTCTGGGGAACCCCCGGGCTTGAATTGCTCAACAGCGAAGATCGAAATTTCCGGCCCACCGATGCCGTCGTTGGCGAAGACGGTGCCCTGTACGTTGCCGACTGGCACAATGCCATCATTGGCCACATGCAACACAACATCCGTGACCCGAATCGTGACCACAAACACGGCCGCATCTTCCGTCTGACCGTAAAAGATCGACCGCTGCAGAAGCCCGTCAAGATTCACGGGCAGCCGATCCCGGCGTTGCTGGAAAACCTCAAGCATCCTGTCAACGGCGTCCGCCACCGGACTCGTGTCGAGCTGAGTGCCCGCGATTCGAACGCGGTGATCGCGGCGACGCAATCCTGGATGAAGGACTTGGATCCCAATGATGAAACCGAGGCCCACCATCTGCTCGAAGCGCTTTGGTTGCACCAGCAGCATGGCGTCCAAAACGAAGAACTGCTGAACACTCTGTTAAGCTCCGACGTCCAGCACGCGGTTGTCGCGGCAAACACGGTTAAGCATTTCTGGAACAACGTCGACACCAAAGGCGGGACCGGATTCGCGGCGCCCCCGGCGTCAGAATTCGTAAAATTCAAAGCTCCCAATCACCTCAGCAAGGCCGACAAAAAAGTCTACAACCTTGGTGCACAGGTCTACCAACGTGAATCCCATTGTGCGACATGCCACTTGCCAACCGGCAATGGCAGCCCGAATGTCTACCCACCACTGGTCGGCAGTCCCTGGGTCGTCGGCAGTGAAGAACGTCTGATCAAGATGGCCTTGCACGGGGTGTGGGGCAAAATGACCGTCAACGGCAAAACCTACGACCCCTCACGCGGCGTCCCACCGATGACCGCCTTCCGCTCGCTGTTAAAGGACGATGAACTCGCCGCAGTCTTGACGTTCGTGCGTAACACCTGGGGTAACAAGGCCTCACCGATCACCGCGGCCAGTGTCAAGAAAGTGCGCGAGCAAACGAGTGACCGCAGCACGTTTTGGAATCCGGAAGAATTGCTGGCCGACCATCCGCTGGAAGCGGACCTCGCCGTGAACACTCCTGAGACGAAAGAATTTTCCAACGAAGCTCTCGAAGTCGAATTGCTCGCCGCTTCGCCCGCGGAACTGGCCCAGGTCGCCCTCCGGAAAGGCAATTTTCAACGAGGCAAAAAGCTGTTCTATCAATCCGCTGCTGCTTGCTTTGCCTGTCACGATCCCCCCCGTGGTGCAGCTCGCCTGGGGCCTGATTTGTCCAAAATGACAACCAAGCTGAGCGAAGAGGAGCTGGTGAATTCGATCCTGCGCCCCTCCAAATTGATCGACAAGGAATACGCCCAAGTCAAAGTATTGACGATCGATGGCAAGCTTCAGACGGGCATTCGGATTTCGGAAACCGACAAGGAAATCGTCTTGCAAAACGTGGCTGCACCCAATCCAATCACGATCGCGCAGGATGACATCGAAGACATCATGGAGGCAGAGCTTTCGTTGATGCCGGAAAACTTGACTCGGCAATTGAAGAATCGCAAAGAGTTCGACGACTTGATGAAGTACATCCTCGAAATCAGAAAGCAGAAATGAAACGGCGCTGTGCCCCCCGGTTGATGCGTTAACGCAATGAAATGGGTGGCACCTTTGTTCCCAAGTCGTGAAGCGACGGAATCAGGCGGCCTCGGGTTTTAACCCGGTTATTGATCGAATCAGGGACCGGACCAAATCAGGAACAGGCTGCGCACGGGAAAATGAAAGTTCCCCCCCTGGGGGTGGACGAAAGGCTAATCCGTCTGGGCAGTCGCTTCAAAATTGGCACAACCAGCCATTTTTTTTGTCTCGCCCGATCGATTAAAATGGGGAGTAGCGCAACGTCGCAAGTCGCTGATTTTGACCGCGGCCAGACAGGAGAACGTCCATTGATACTTAAAATTCTTAATTGTTTGCTTATCTTCAGCTTGGTTTCCGGGTCATTAACGGCGGATGACTGGGATCCCAACGATGACACTTTCGACCCGAATCTCAAGTCGGTTGTGATCGGAGATCGATCGTGGATTGGCGATCCGTCTCCATTCGTTCATCTAGGACTTCCGCGAACCGGCTATACCCATGTCAACGCAACCCAATATGAGGGCTTTGAACCATCGATTCAGATCTCGCTAATGGTGCCACTCAAACCCGGTGAAACAACTCCGCCCGCCGGTGGGATGCTGATGCTGAACAAGGCCCAAACCGTGGAGTTCATCAAACGGGCTACCGATGCCCTGAACACCGAAACCGAAGCGAAGCCAATAAAAATTAAAACCGCGCTCGAACAGGCTGACTGGACGTTGACGGTAGCAACAGAACAGGAACAAAGATATTTGCAATTGACCAATAAATCCGAAGATAAAGTCGACACCTATCGCTTCTCCACCAATGCCTCAAAAAAATTGCTTGGCGCCATTCAGCACTCACTCAAAACGCTTGAAGCAAAAACCAAGAAATAGCATGCCGCCAGCGTGGGTAAAATTTGGCGACAGCCCAACGGCACTCACTTTAGAAAGCTGAACCGCGTATCCCGATCGGGATTCAAGCGATTAGCAGGCGTTTGAGCGCAGCGACAACACCGGAATGACGGTGCAATAGTTCGACGATCCTGAAGGGATCGCGGCAAAACCGGCTGTGATCCCTTCAGGATCCATCATTCCTGATTTCCATGTTCCGGTGGATTGCTACGCTCCAACCACCGGCTAACGGCTGAAACTCCTTCGGAGTATTTTTTAAAGTGAGTGCCATTGGGCGACAGCCACCAGTCGCCGCTCACAATCTGAATTCCGGACGCCGGATTTGCGGTCGCTTCACGATAACGCCAGTTTTGTGAGCTGGCCGCTCGCAGAAACCGCCACATGGAATCTGCTTGCATTGGGTCGCCCGCGTTCTTTTTCTTACAGCGTGTCGTAGAAAAGCCGCATGGCATTTTTGATTTCGGGAGAATATTTGTTGGGAAAAATAACAGCCAGCCTGGGCCTGCAAGCTCGAATCGAAAACAACAACCGTTAGGGCAGCGACCGTCAACCTTTTTCGACATTTTGTCTCGCCCACCGGTTTCTGTGACAGATGGTCAATTGCAAATATCTTTGTTCCTGTTCTGTTGCCACCCCGGAACTGCCGCGAACTACCGTTGCAACCATGCTTCTAGACGAGACAGGACCTCACTCGTTCGAATCGTGGACTTAAACCGGATTGGCTCAAGATGGCGTGGGCTGACACCGGCTTCGGCTGTACCCCAATCTAATTCCGGCCAATCAATAGAATCGGAAACAGCCAACAAGATGCTGGATTCGCGAAACGTCTGCAATGTCTTCAGCTTCTCGGCAAGGTACTCGGGGGTCCAAAATCCGACGATTTCCATCGCCACGCGAACTCCGCTGGCGTGCTGAAAAACAAAATCAGGCACGAACACTTTCTGATCCTGATAGAGAATCTCTCCTTCGCGAATCAGTGTCCAACCCTCCCGAGCCTCGTCGCCCCAACGATCGGCAAACTTTTGCTCCCACCCCGAATCGAAGGGTTCGGGCTCAGCCAGATGGGAACGCAGACCGTCCTCCGGCGAAAGGCGAAACAGGTTCTCCCACTTCGATCGTCGGTGCTGAATCCTCGCCTGCAACCTCCAGTTGCTGCAAGCCAACAAGGACGGCAAAAACTTGGCCAAGGCAACTCCGTAGCGACGTGACTGGCGCAAGACAGACGCAGGACCGTCCAACCGAAAAACATAACTCCCATCGGACTGGCGGCGGATCGTATGCATCAATCGCGCGAGTTTGGCATACCGCAAAATGGATTTGAAGTCATCCCCGGCCCAGATCGTAACGTCGATGGCGTCAAAGAGAACGGCCTGGCACTGCGCAACATTGTAACGCGACAGCAAGGCGTCGGCCGAGTCGTAACCTTCAAAAGCCGACAGTCGATGGAATTCGATCACGTCGGTAAACAGCTCGTGCTCTATCTGTAACCAGCTTTTCCCCAGCTGTTTGGCGATTTCCTGTTTGACCTCTACCTCGCTCGATTCGAATAACTGATCCGGACGCTGAACTAACGGATGCCGGGAGGCTGCCAGGCGAAAGACGGTTTGCCGAAGTCTGCGCCGCTTGACCGTGCCGATCCCGATCGTACGTCGATTTTTCGTCCAGCAATTTGCAGAATGCGTTGATGCGGCGGATCGGGCAATCGACCTCTTCCGCAAACGCCTGAGATACAAATCGGTGCAACTGCCGCCGCGTCTGCCCGATTGAGTTGCGATAATGATCCATGATGCGCGCGAGGATCCCCGCGTAGTGGGCATGCCGCTGCCGCGTCAGGCGATCCGGAACCACCTTGCCGGATTCATATTCGGCGATGGCGAGTTCCCGAGTAAGCATCGCTGCTTCTCCTGCGTATGGACCGATTGACTTCGTTGGTATCCTGGCAGACGACTTCGTAGAGCGTGGCTTTGATCGTTCCGCTGCGGCGGAGAATGCGGCCCAAACGCTGCTTGGCCTGTTTGGTCGATGCCGTCCCACCGACGACAATCGCCACTTTCACCGCCGGCACATCCACCCCTTCATCCAACACCTGATTGGCAACAATCGCCGGATAGTGGCCATTTTGCAGGCCAGTCAGAATATCCGCCCGCTCCTGTTTGCCACAATGATTCAACAGGCAGGGAATCAAAAAACGAATCGAGATCTCTCGGGCCATGGCGTTGGACCCGGCAAAAATAATCACCGGCGTTCCGGCGTGCAAACGAAACAGGTCTTCGATCACACGCAATTTTTCCTCGGCTCGGTCTTCGATCGCCTGCTTGCTGCGGTAGCTCAGCAGGGCCTGTCGAGCCTCCGGCTCGGTCGCTGCCTCACCGCACAGGTCCTGCCAACTGAATTTCGGATCGTTCTTCCTGCGCTGATACATGTAACGGCGAACCGCGTCGGAACATTTGTCGTAGCGTGCCTGCTCTGCTGCGGAAAGACAAACCGGAATGCGAATGATCTCAAACTCCGCCAGCGTCTTACCTCGCACCTGCTCCATTGGAAGGTCATAAACCACTGGCCCAATCAAATCCTCCAGATCCCGATGGCGTCCGTCGGAGCGCGTGGGCGTTGCGGACAATCCCAATCGCCGCGGGGCGATCGACATCAGTGCCGCTTCCCGGCGAAAATCACCCGGCAAGTGGTGACACTCATCGAAGATGATGAACTCAAACTGGTTGCCAAGTTTCGCCATGTGAATCGCGGCACTATCGTAAGTTGTGACGGAAACCGGACGGACATTAAACGTGTTGTCACCAATGATCCCGGCGTTGCAGCCAAAGGCTTCCTGAATCCGGCGATGCCACTGATACATCAGATCGCGCACGGGTGCGACCACCAGGGTGGAGCAGGGATGGCCGGCCATCAAGTGCAGGGCAACTTCGGTTTTCCCTGTCCCGGTCGGCATCACGATCAGGCCCCGCGGTTGCTGCGACCAGGCGTTGATCGCGGCCTGCTGTTCGGCACGCGGCAGATGAATCACCGACTTGGTCCAGCTCACTGCCGTCGTCGCCGTGGCAACATCCTGGAACTTCCAAACCTTTGCCGCCAGCGCGGGAGCGACAACGGAGTAATGGTAGGCGTCGCATCGCAGACTGCTAATCCGTGGATCCCAACGAAATAGCGAACCCACGGTATCGCCGACCAGTTTTTTTACTGCAGCCTGTGACCAACCGCGCAAAACAAGCGTTCCCTGGTCGAATTCCAGCTGCGTGACCTGGTCGTCTGGAAATTCTAGTGACATCAATGCGTTTATCCACACCTGTCCTGCAGCCACTGCTCGACGAGGGGCTCTACCTGCTCGTAGGCAACTTTTGCATCGCCGGCAATTTCGGAGACGATCGACGAACGCTCATGAGCTCTCGTTAACAGCGAACCCATCGTTCGCTGGAGAAAAACAAACTCGGAGCTCACATCCCGGTATCCGAGGTTAGCAACTTCCTCGTATTGTCGATCATTCAGGCACTGCTCCACCTTATTCAAAGCCTGTCGCAGGGCATCAACCGCCTGCGCGACTCCCGCCGACTCGATTGCCAACCTCGTGCTGATTTCATCCAAACATTTCGAGTGATTAATAATGATCTGTTTGATTCGATCAATTACCTGTTCGTCAGATTGATTTGTCATCTACGGCTTGGGGTGAGCTTAAGAAATTGCCGGCCGGGTATCTTGCAGCTGTTTCGCAGTTCACGTCGTTGTCGGCATTGCCAACTCGAACTGTCGTTCACCCCCTCGATTCTAACCGATTCTCAGTGAGACTCCATCGTTTATCGGGACCTTAACCGGGACCGGTTTGTTCGTCCTGATGCCATTGCTTTACGAGCCAACATGGATGGTTGTCAGCTTGCCTAGGTCATTTCGGAGAATGTTTCAACCATCTGTTCAGCCAATTGTCGCCAAGCCACCGTGGATAACAAATGCTTCTGATTCAACTCCAGCTCAATCCCGACATAGGAGCCATCAGCGAACTTTTTGCGCAGCCAACTGGTAAACCCGTCAGCAATTCCAAGGTAGGGGTAATTTTTGCGAACTTTCAAATGACGAAATTGTGACTTGATCGACGCCTTCCAACGATTGCAGATTTCCTTCTCGGACTGTCGGTGAGGATCGTAAAGCAGTCCGACATCGGCGTTGCGGACCGTGCCGTTCAATTCGGGCACGAAGGAATGGATCGATAAGTGAATCACGAGCTGGCCCGCTTCGACCCGCTCCCGAATCCAGGCTTCGATTTGGCCGCGATAGGGAAAATAGTACTTGGCGAGAATCGCCTCACGGGAAGTTCGATCCAACGGCTTGGTAAACTCTGAAAACAGCTTGGGGTGGTGTACCGAGCGATTGGGTTCCACCAGCAGACGTGTGGCGTTGGTGAAAAACAAAGGTGCGACCAAGCGTTTTTCGAAAACTTTGGCCGCGCTCAAGGCACCCGGGTCCCAGCCGCGATGCGAGTTGACGACCGAGTGCTGCCGGGCAAAAATCGGCTGATAAGCTTTGGGCACTCGATTAGATGCATGCTCGCAGGTGACGATCACCTGGGGCGTTGGTTGATTCGAAATCAGCGAAGATTGAATCGTTTGGCGGCGTGCCATCAGGATTCGTCCGGCAAAAGTAGTTTGTTCTGCTGCAGGCACGCGCCCAGCTTCATGTAGACCTCCCGCAGTCGGTCATGGCTTGGTTTGGAGCCAATGGCACGGAGAATACGCGTCGCCAGTGTTCCGTGCCTCAAGATCAGTTCCAACGTCTCAGAGAATGAAGCCAACATCGGTTCCGCCGCCGCGCCAGTTTTCAGGATGTGCCGCCACAGATCAACTGCGGTGACCGGTCCGGCGTGCACGCCAAACAACGCCAGAAACTCCGCATCCTCGATCTGAGCTTGCTCGGCACTTGCCGAAACATCATCCAAAATTCGCGACAGTCGTTTGGTCGGGAAATCCTGCTGGGAAGCCAACGAGGAATGCGCTTGGGCGACGAGTGTCTTGATCGCTGCGATGGTCGCGACACAGACGGCGATGTCCGACTTGGGGCACTCCTGTACGTCCATCACGCGAATTTCAACCGAACCGCGGTCGAATCGCGCAATGGCACCACGAGCATTGAGAAAATTGGGATCAAAAACACCACCAGGATCGTGGGGCTGAATGACCGCTTTCAGTTTTCCGAAAATCTCGCGGCGATAACTGGATTCGTCATAGATCGGTTCCGGGATCATGTCGCCTGTCAGAAAGGGAACCTGATCACAATGTCCGCGGACCATTTTCATACGCATGTCGCGCCAGTCTTCCGACTGTCCTGCCAGCACCGGTGAACTCGCAGTCAGCGCGGGCAGCAATGGCAGCACCAATCGTGTCGCGGCGTGGAGCCCGGCGAATTCCTGGTCGTCAAAAAACGGCAGATTCAAATGGACGCTTTGGACATTCGCCCAGCCATGTCGAAAGCAATCAAATAGTCGATGGTAGGCCTGATAGATTTCTGCATTTTCGTGAGGCCACAAAACCGTTTCCGTTTCCGGCCTCATCCATGGATGCATCCCGGTCGGTAACAACTGCACGTTGTTGGCAGCCAGCGCAGGCTCCAACTCCCGCACGGCGGTATGCAGATGCTCTGCAAACGCAGCAAGCTCAGCCGTCGGCAGCGTCCCTTTCAGCTCGATCACGTGGAGGGCCAGCTCATTGCTCCAGGTGCACACGCCGGTTTCGAAGTCGCTGGTGGGCGAACCATGCACCGCCTCCAGCACCCGATCGGCAACCGGTCGCACATCGAGACTGTCCCGATCAACCAGCATGTACTCAAGTTCGATTCCAAAAGCCTCAAAACAATGAAGTCGGTTCATTTCAGGTCACGCGGGTGATTCGGCGGATTTCGCTTGTTCAATTCTTTTCAGGAACGACTCCATCAAGATCCGATAGAGGTCCCCACGAAGAATTTGATCTTCGACACCCGCGTCGAGGTTGGGATTGTCATTGACTTCGATCACGTAGAATTTGCCTTTTGATTCTTTGACGTCGACGCCGTACAAGCCATCGCCGATCAGGTCTGCGGCTTTGCAGGCAATCGCGAGGGCTTTGGGGGGCGCCAGTTCCACCGGCAGCGTCTCACATTTTCCAAACCTGCTTCCCGGGCTGGAGTCATGTTTGATGATCTGCCAGTGCCCACGAGCCATGTGGTACTTGCAGGCAAACAGTGGTCGCCGATCCAGAATCCCAATCCGCCAGTCGAATTCAGTCTGCATGTATTGCTGGGCGACCACCAATTCGGAAGTGCTGAAAAATTCATCGATCTTGATGGCAAATTCTTCATCGGATTTGACTTTGACGACGCCTTTCGAGAAGGCACTGTCGGGCTGTTTGAGCACCAACGGGAATCCCAGTTCGTCGGGAATGGAAGCCGCATTTCCACGATGCGCCACGATCGTTTTGGGAATACGAATCCGGGCTTTGCTGAGCATCTCCGCCAGGTAGACCTTGTTGCTGCAGAGCAGGATGGAGCGTGGGTCATCGATCACGACCAATCCCTCCCGCTCGGCACGGCGGGCCAAACGGTAGGTGTAGTGGTTAACGGCGGTCGTCTCTCGCAAAAACAAAGCGTCGAATTCGAGCAGCCGCCCCGAGTCTTCCCGGGTAATCAGCTCGGCGTGGATGCCCAGTTTGGCCGCGGCCTTGATCATCTTTTTGAGGGCTTTCTCGTTCGAGGGAGCGAGATCTCCTTCGTCCGGATTGTGAAAGATGGCCAAATCAAAACGGGCAGGTTTCCTGGTTCCTTTCGGAATTCGGCGTGAGAAGTGCTTTTGCGCCTGTTCGGCGACAAAATCCTGGTGGGATTCAGGGATGTCCGCCAAGCCAATGGCGCGGACCTTGTGAATCCGCCACTGCTTTTCGTGACGTTTCCGACGCTTAAACTCGACTTGCAAAAATGGAGCTTGAAATTCGGACGACAAAGCCCGCGAAAGACGGTTGTACCGGGCGGCAAGATTCCGGCCGAAATAGATGCTCAGCGTAAACCGATCCGATTGAATCGGGGCCAACGAACGGTTGATCAGGTCTTCCAACTCGGGCGAAACGAAACCCACGCCTCGGTTCCGTTGCAAGTCCTGAATCGTCATGACGCTGGGAAACGGACGATGGCCACGGGCTTCGGCCAACAACGAAACATAATAACCCAGGCTTTGGTATTGGTAGGAACCCGCGAGGTTGTAGAGCTTGATTTGGCGACGGCGGCACCAGTCGCTAACGGTCAAATATTCGTGCGGATCAACCAGTTCCACATTGGGAATCCGATCGGCCCAGTCCACCTGCGAGTCGGTGACAAAGACAATGGTCATTGATGCTTGAGATCCGTGCGATTTGGGTTGGGCTGGATGACCAGGATGTTGGAATCGAACGTCACGATTCCCAGTAGAATCGCCGTCGCCACGTGATCGATCGCCGCCCAGTAATGGGCAGCCGGAAGTTGCGGGTCAGGGTAAAGCGGATCCGAGATCAACACGGCGTCCCCGGGTTCATCGTAGCCGCTGATCACGACGAAATGCCCACAGGGCTTCCCCGCGACATCATCGGGCACGCTGGAAATCCCATGTTCATCCGGCGGCTGGGAAATCTCTCGGGCTTCCTGATACAGAAAGGTGGCACTTAACCCGGCAAGCATGGGGATATTTTTGGTGACGTGCTCTTTGATCAACTGCCGCTCAAGCGGCTTCATCTCGATCTTACCTCCCATGCTCAGGTAGCGAATGTAGGCCTGAGTCGCGGCCGCCAGTCGAAAATCTTCCGCGCCCTTGTGGGCTTTTTGCGCGATCAGTTTTTCGCGGAGGTCGATGGCCGGGGATTTGAACCAAGTCGGATCGAAGACGTGTAGATTATAGGTATAGAGAGTGGCGGAGTAGCCCCGCGAGAGTGCATGGCAGCCCAGTAACACGGCCAGCGTACCACCCGTTTCAAATTCGGGAATCTGCTGGATGATCTCAGACAATTCGATTTCGTCTTGCCAATAATTATAGATCGCCTGCAGGCAAGTCGCACCGCAGGCGGAATCGGTCGGCTGCGTTTGAATATCAAGAGGTAGTTTAAGTTGCATCAGAGTTCATCGCTTCGATATCAGAATCTTCCCCCAGAGGCGAAACCGCCGACTGGCCCGCCCGGACAGTGGTTGCAAAGTGACAGCCTGAATGATCCTGAACCGAAAGTTTCGCTAAATTCTGGCTGACCGCAAGATGGCATCTACGGGGTGAGGACGTCGGTTTCGGGAACCCAAGCGCCGGGTTCTATGCTAACCCGCGATCGGGAGGTTAGCTTCAATCCGAAGGTATTTCGGGTTTGCTCGATCAATTCGACGCCGACAGCCGCCCCTTCGTTCCAGCCAGCGTCCGGTTGTTTACGAGCCGGAGCTTCCGTGAAATGGACTGTTCCAGCGACAGTACCGCAAGTCCGCCCAGTCCAGCAACGCACCTGGAACCTTCGTCAAGCCAGGTCGAATAGCAACGCATCGGCGTCCTCGCTCGCTACCACGTGCAAGGCCGTCGGGCGACTGGTCGCCACCGCGTCGCCGTCTCTGAGCGTCGTACCATTAACCGTCACAGTGCCCCGAGCCACTTGCAACCAGACATGGCGGCCTCGCTCGACGGTGAAGTCCGACGCTTGGCCTGCAACCAGTTTCGTAGCGTAAATATGGGCGTCTTGGTGAATCGAAACTCCCGCCTTGCTGCCTGCGGGCCCCACGATTCGCTTCCATTGGTTTTGCTTTTGATCGATCGTGACTTTGCTATCGCGATAACGAGGGCGCACCCCTCGCTGGGCCGGTTCGATCCAGATTTGCAGAAAGTGATTGGGCTCCGTCTGCGATGGATTGTATTCGCTGTGCGTAATCCCCGTACCGGCAGACATCATTTGGATGTCATCGGGTGTGATGATCGCTCCACGCCCTGTACTGTCTTGATGCTGAAGCGAACCGGTCAAGACGTAGGAAATGATTTCCATGTCACGGTGTGGGTGCGTCGGAAATCCGCGGCCCGCAGCGATCTTGTCGTCATTAATGACACGCAACGACCGGAATCCCATGTGACGCTGGTCGTAATAGCCCCCAAACGAAAACGAGTGATAACTTTTTAGCCAACCGAGATCGGTGTGTCCGCGTTCGGCAGCCTGGCGAATCAACATCGCGGTAGAGGTTGGCTGGCCGGAGAAAGCCGATGACGATCCGGCAGTTACATGAATCAAGCCGGCAGCGGTCAGCGACAAGGCATTTCGACGAGAGATATCCATAATTCGGTTCCTTTTCGTAAATCGTTGGCAGGGAACAGAAATCCTCCCCTGCATTATTGACATGTAAACTAATTGGCAAAAACAAACGAACGTCAGTCCTGAACACCAGCCCGAACGGATTCCAGCACCCGAATCAGGGTCTTCAGCTCTGATTGCGAAACATTCGACATCAGCACCGCATGCAAGTCGAGAACAGGCTGATCCAATTTCTTCAGTAGCTTTCCGGCAGCCGGGGTCAATTCGATGGTGAACACGCGGCGGTCGTGATCCGATTGGGTTTTGTGAATTAGCTTGAGGGTCAGCAACTGGTCGACGACCCGCGTGATTGCCGGCGCCACTTGAATCATCCGACTCGCGACCTCCAGACAGGGCAGTGGTTGCCCCTCACCGCGTAAAATTCGCAGTACGTTGTACTGGGACAGCGTCAAGCCGTGCTCCCGCAGCAGCCGGGCCAGCCGATTCTCCAGCAGGTCGCTCGTCCTCATGATCGCGAGGGTCGCTTCCTGTTCGAGCGAATCGAAAGCGTTTCGCTTTTTCAGCTCGTGGTTTAAGGCCGCCGCCATCTTGGAATACTCCAACAACCGGATTTTCGGGACGATTGCATTTACTTTACATGTAATGTATCGGCAGGTCAAGCCCGAGAGTTTATCTTTTCCCGGACCTCCTCCAAAGAGCGGAGGCATACAAATCGACATCCCGCGACATACCGAATTCCCATCTGGGTCTCGTCGATCAGGCAAACCACAGAAGGTCCAAGCCGATTGCAAAAATCAAATCCCCCTTCACAATGACCCTAGACATGCCGCCCGGAGCTGCCACGTTACGGCTTCCATCGAGCTGCATTGGTCGCCCCACCACCCCCAACCAGATTTACGACAAACATTCGCTTTCATGGACCAAGTTATGTATCGCTCGGCAACGCTGGCAAGGCTCGTTTTGTGTTTTATCGCGACCTGTTCCGGTGCCATCCTGGCTCAAGAGTCCGGGGAACTCAACCAATGGCAGGTCTCGCTCGATCAGGGCGACAGTTTCGAAGCGATCCACGTGCCCGGGGCAGTCGAAGATCAGATCGACGCCAATTTCGACGGCGTTTCGATCTACAAAACGAAGCTGCCGACGATTCAGCTGGCAGAACATCAACGCCTGCTTCTCCATTTCCAGGCCGTTGCCACGGAAGCCACGGTCTTCGTCGACGGCGAAAGGGCAGGGGAGCACCTTGGCGGTTGGACACCTTTTACCGTCGACATCACCGATCAATACCGACAGAGTAATCCGGACCGGGCAGCCAATTGCTGGATCACGGTTCGAGTCGATGAGCTAGTCGGTCATAACACACAGGGCTTTCTACCGGTCATCACAAATCATTTTGGCGGAATCTGGCAGCCGGTAACCTGGGAAATCGCCAACAGTTCAGCCATCCTGGCCAATGCGATCTCGGTGCGTGCAAGATTCTCGGAACAGCAACTTGTTATCGCTACGCCGTTCCTACGGAAACGGTCCGACGCGGTCAGCTTGCAGTATTCCATTCGCCCGCTGCAACTCAACCGTGACGAACCGGACGGCCCTTGGCATCCTCTTGAAGTTGTCTCCTCCACCGTGGAACCGTCGGATCGCATCCCTATCGTATCTGCTGAGGCGAACGATTTACACGAAGTGCAATCAGCCGTCGTCAACGTACCGTTTCCGCTGAAACGCTGGTCGCCCGGGCAACCGCAGCGTTACGAAATTCGAATTCGGATGAGCTTGGTAGGCGATTCCATTTCCAGCGCCAAAGCGATGGATCAGGCTCAATTAAAAATGGGCTTTCGAACGTTCGCAGCCGATGGCGCAGAATTCCGCTTGAACGAACAGCCGATTGTGATCCGCGGTTTGCTGAATTGGGGGTACGCCCCCCCACGGTTTGCACCATCACTTGATGAACAATGGATGCGGGACGAAATCCAGTTTGCCCGGGCCCGGGGCTTCAACCTGATGAAATTCTGTTTGTGGATTCCCCCCAAGCGTTATCTTGAGTTGTGTGATGAACTGGGCATGTTGACTTGGATCGAGTACCCAACCTGGCATCCCCGGCTCGATCAACAGCACCTGCGGGACCTCCGCCAGGAGTACGCAGAGTTTTACGAGTTCGATCGAAATCACTGCAGCATTGTGTTGCGAAGCCTGACGTGCGAAACCGGTCCCAGCGCGGATCTGGAGGTGGTTCGGGCTTCTACGAACAATGCAAACAGTTTATCCCGGACGCGGTCCTGGAAGACGACAGCAGCTGGATTCAATGGAATCGAGTGCACGATTTTTATGACGATCACCCGTATGGAAATAATCACACTTGGGTTTCGACCCTGCAGGGTTTGAAGGACTATATCGCCAATCGAGAGCTGAAACCGCTGGTCCTCGGCGAGGCCATTGCGGCCGATACCTGGACCGAACCCAGTGACGCGGCCCTGCGAATGGCCGCCGAGAAACCGGCCCACGGTGATCTTTCGGTGGTTGACGGATTGCGGTGGCAACGCGAAATGAAAACACTCGCTCAACAACGAAATCGAAGGTTTGATCCGGCTCAACTGCTACCCCAATCTCGCCATTACGGCATGCTGATGAGAAAATTTCAGATTGAAACCTATCACCGCGAAGTACCCCGTGGAGGCTACGTGGTCAGTGTTATTCGCGACTTTCCCAAGGCGGCCATGGGCTTGATTAACTTTGAGAATCAACCGAAACATCCCGCCGAAGACTGGGCCTTTCAAAATGATCTGATGTTGATCTTGTCGACGGAAAACGATCGCCGCAGTTTTACTGGCGAGACAGCGACAGCATTGGCTTTGACATTAAAAAACGATTCACCCAGCGACGTTGGCAATGGACGATTGGAAATTTGCTTACTGGGTACTGATGGCAGTATCGAATCGCGAACCGAACTGGAAACGAAAACCGTTACCGGCGGCAGTTTTGCGAACAGGAAGTGGACTTTAACGTTACCAAAGGTTGAAGCGCCAACTCGCTTTCGCTTAAAAGCGACTTGGTCGGTTGAAGCGTGGGTCGCCTCGAACGAATGGCCGCTCTGGGTATTTCCCCAGCCCGCGACCGACCATCCTGAATTTGTCATTCATTCCTCGGCCGACGAAATCGCTGCTCAAATCGAAGTCGAACCCTTGGGCTGGCAGTTCGAACGGGAGGGCTTAACGGGCTCGGACAACGCACCGATTCTGGCTCGACACTTCGACAGCGAGCTACTCCAACGACTAATCGGAGGAGCGCGTGTCCTGATGATTCCGGACGGCCAGGCGGGCAGCTTTCCGCTGACGGAGCATTGGTTTCTCCGTGGTGCGCCTGTCATCATTCCGCGGGTCGGAGAGGCCTGGCATCAGCCATTTGAGATCGCCAGGAGCGGACAAACCGAGCCGCAGAACATGCTAATCGAATTACAACATTTCGACTTGGCGGGACCGGTGATTGCCAATCTTGACGATTACCTGTCGCTTGTCGATCCGGCAGTGGTGTTGTGGGATAATCATGATTTGTCGGTCGTGAAGACACACGGGCTAGTATTTGAAATGGGGGTAGGTCAAGGCCGGTTACTGGTCTCGACGCTGAACCATACGGGTCAAACCAATGCGGCGGGCCGCTGGTTATTCGGCCAGTTTCGCCGACAGTTACTAAACCATGAATCGTCGCTGGGGCTCGAAGTCCGGACTCAAACTCAGGCTCGTTTAGCGGCAGAGGTTAATCGTCGGTCGGCTACTGCTCCACCAACAGCCTTGGAAATTCCAGCCCGATCCCAAGGAAGTTGGATCCGACGAAAAATGGTTTGCGATTGAATTTGACGATTCCGCGTGGTCAGAGATCCGTGTCGACCGGCATTGGGATGGGCAGGGTTATGAAGCACTTGATCACTGGGCCTGGTACCGTCGATCAATTCAGCTACCAGAAGACTGGGATTCTCCAACCACTTTCTTGAATTTTACCGGCATCGACGATTACGCGATCCTCTATGTTAACGGAGTCCGGGTGGGCACGGCCGGAGACTTGGAGAACCGGCGAACGGCCTTTGAGGACCGTGTCAGTTTCGACGTGTCGAAGTACGTGACCGCTGGAAGTTCGTTGCAGATTTCGGTCGCGGTCTACGATTGGTATGGAGCCGGCGGGATCTTTCGGCCAGTGACGCTTTCAACGGAGCCACTGAGCGACAACCCGCCCATGCTCAAATGAGCCGACCGGGCATCTGAGTTTGCTCCATCCTGCGGGCTGATTGTGCGTGCAGTTCGAAACAAGTATTTCCGTCCGGATTGTCCCGGCCTGAGAATATCACTGATTGGCTACAAAACAGCCGCCAAGCAAATCGTTGGCCCATGGTTACGATCCCATTGCAGACACCGCCCAGAACGAGCCCGGCGGAATTTTCCTGCGAAAACATGCCGGATACGACGAGCCCTTGAGCATCAGCAGCACAGCAAGTCAATTCCAGACCGGCCGAGGTACTGGGCACCGGAGGCAGAAGCACCGGGGACAGACCGCCGTACTAGCCTGCTGAGCAACCGTCGTACTCGGGACGGTCAGATCGAGAAGTGCACGGGGGACAGACTACCGTTTTGGGCGTTTTTTAGACGGATTTTTGGGTTTTTGCTCAGTTGGATGGGGGCGGCACGGGGGGGCAGACTGCCGTTTTGGGCGTCGTACTCGGGACAATCAGATCGGGAGCTGCACGGGGGACAGACAACCGTATGTGGGGGCGGCACGGGGGACAGACTACCGTTTTGGGTGTTGCACGGGGGACAGACTACCGTTTTGGGTGTTTTTTAGGCGGATTTTTGGGTTTTTGCTCAGTTGGTTACCGTAGTCGGCTGGTCCCGTTCCTTAACGATCGCTTGTCCCTGCACGATGAATCCCTTCACCCCCAGCAATGAATTGCCTTACCCGGACGGTGAATCCCCCTTGCCCGCGCGATTAGCTGATACCGAGGCTGACAAGCCAATCGACAACGAGGTTGCCGGTGTTCTTGACGACAAGAAACATGCTCGCGCAGCGCCCCAAGCTTGGCTAAAGATGGTGTCGGCCCTTACGGCCGCTTCCGTGCTCGGGGGCGATGCCGGCGGTGCCAACGCCGACAACAACGGTGCCGGCCTCCGGCCTGCCGAGAACGGACAGGAATGGCTTGCAGAATCGACGACTTGATAGATTTCGGATAAGCTAGCCTAACGATACATCCATTTAATTCACTCAGCAATTCGAGCGCAAGCAATAACATGCAGGTCATTATTAACAGCGATAAGCAAGTCGACTTGAACGAAGAATCCATCCAGTATTGGCAAACCGAAGTCACGACATCCTTGAAGCGGTTCAGCGACTGGCTCACTCGCGTCGAAATCCATTTGACCGACGAAAACAGCAAAGCCAAAGGGGGCGGAGATGATATCCGTTGTCTGATGGAGGCGCGCCCCGCCAATCGGCAACCCGTCAGCATCGACGTGCGGGCATCTGACATTAATCACGCCATGCTGGACGGAATCAAAACGATGCAACGTCGGCTGGACACGATCGAAGACAAAACGCGGACGCAAAATCGGAAAGGTCATTAATGGGCCAATTCGCAGCCTCGAGGGCAGGGGCCACAACCAAGTGTGGAAACTCGATCGAGTCTCCGGCCCCAAGTTGTTGATCGATTTCCGATGGCCCGATGATTCAAGCGTACGCAAGAAAATAGCCCGCCCGGTTTCCAATTACCGAGCGGGCTATTTCGTGATCCGGTTTCGCAAAATCCCACGTGAAACCGGCGGACTTCGCTCCCAAGCCATGCTGGAATCTTAGGTCAGATCCTTGTGCTAAAATAATCGGAAGCTTGGCAAAATTTCCAAAGACGCATCCGTGATTGGCAACTGCGCCCTCCACTTGCCGCGTTCCTGTTTTCAATGCTGACGTTTGCGACGTTACTGATACCCTCCATTGTGCTATCGGCTACGACGTTTTGGTGGATCGTTCGGTGCGATATGCGCAGGTTGTCGCTGCGGACGCTGTTTTTCATCCCGACGCTGGCGTCCATCTTGGCCGCTTGTCTGTCGGCGTTCTTTTTCAGGTGGTCCAACTGACATCCAAAGCCCCTGCACAATCGGCCGCCTGGAAATCCGAGGGAGAATCTGTGTTTCTCAAAAGGACAAACAAATTTTTATAACAACAGGTTGTTCTGCTTGCTTCCCACGGGACGTCATGCCCTTCCCACGGGCGCTCAAGCAAAACAGAGCGAGGCGGAGTAGCATGGTTTCCTAAAGCCATCCTCTCCCAATGCCCATCGCAGCCGCGCAGCATTTGGCCGACAATGCCCAACCTAAAAATTCTCTGCAAAGTTGATCAAACACGCGAAAATAAGCGTGACGAAGGTTCATCGGGAGCGACTAAATCATGGTATGCCAGAAACAATCAAATATTTGCGAATGAATGACGCTGAGCTTGTCCGACGCGCCCAAAATGGCTGCTCGCAAGCCTTGACGGCCTTGGTACGCAACCACCAACGTGAGTTACGCGCATTTCTTGTCCGACGGGTCGGAAATTTGACGGCTGCAGATGATCTTGCCCAGGAAGTGTTCCTGTCGGTGATCCGACAGATTGAGCAGATCGAAGACGACCGCCGATTTCGGGCCTGGCTGTTCAAAGTAGCTCGTAACAAAGCCGTCGATTACATCCGTCGTCTCGCTCGGGAAAGAACTCAGCACCGCGAAATTGAGTCGTTGACTGCCGAGCAAAACTTAATTCGAACCAGGAATTCTTCAGATTCCGAACATGAATTGGTGCTGACAACGTTACAGCAATGCATCGCCAAACTGAATCCACAATCGAGGGCTTTGATCGAAGCCTATTATGTCCAGAATCTCAGCGCAGAAAAAATCGCGTCAACATCCAACCGAAAAGGCAGCGCCGTTCGCATGTCGTTGCTTAGAATTCGAACGGCATTGGCAGGCTGCATCCGCCGCCAGTTGGGAACGGAGTTTGAACTATGAAACAGGATCCAACCAGACGGCTGCTGGAACGACTTGAAGCCGATGAAATTTTGACAAACGATGAGTTACTCCAGCTGCAACAACAGCTCGCGTTGAAGCCGGAATTGACTCGCGGGGTCCTCGACCAACGCGCCATTAATGGACTGCTTCAGTTGCTATCGTCCGACGCGAAGGATGACGAAGTGTTCGTAAGTAACTGCATAAATCGCCTGCGGGATGTTGCTTTACCCCGAACAAATCTGGCCGATGAATTCGAGTTGGAGATCTTGGAGGCGAATGCTCTCGAAACCGTCGCCCGCCACACCAAGCAAGCGAGCACCGAGCGGAAACGGGTCACTTCAAGTACGACGGTGACTGGGCTGCTGGTGGTCGCAGCCTGCCTCTTACTGGCAATCGGCGCCTGGGGCCTGTACCTTTTGGCAACTGATGAAATGCTCAGCAACAACCTCGCACAAGCGGACGCTGCCCCGACAGCAACCGAAACCCAAGATGACGCCATCGCGACCACCATCCTTGCGACCACACACCCCGATAACTCGCCCACCGATTTGGCAGACCGGGAGACGGCACAAGTCCGACCGGCCTACAGAACCAGCCCCATTCCTCCTGCGACCGACGATTCTGGACAGTCTCAGGATGATATCAATGAAGGTGAAGAGTCCATTGCGATGGCCAATCGCGCAGGACAGTGGCGACCAACCGCACGACCTCGCCCAACCCGGGTCAAGCAGCCAAACACAAGGCACTGAAAACCACCCCCCGACAACTGCCCCCACTTTTGCAGTCTTGAACGCAGGAAAAAACGCGACCTGGCATGTCGAACCGTCGACCCATCAGCTCGGCCGCAGCCGCTTTCAATTACATCAGGGCACCGCCAGTTTCAAATTGAACAACGGCGTCGTGGTGGACGTGCTTGGACCAGCAGAAATTGAATTGCTGGCCGTCGATTCAATCGAATTAGGGAAAGGTAATTTTATCGTTGAGGTTCCGCGTTCGGTAGAAGCGTTTAAAATCGTTACCCCTTTTGCGACGCTGCAAGAACCGGTCAACGCGCGTTTGCAATTAGCCATTGATCCACAAACGGGACTGGAAACGATGGTCAGCCGTGGACAAATCGTGCTCGACCAAACCGGCGAGGGCGAAACCCAGGATGTGACGGAGCTGGCACGAAACGGCCTGTTTCAGTCGGTCGTTCGGCCCGTTTTAAACCGCCCGGTGATTTCCCCGGTGACAATCGCTCGAGGCCAACAGCAGTTCATGGCCCAGATTGGGAAAGGCAAAAACGCGATCCAACTCAATTCGCCCCTGGTTTTTGCCAATGTACTCGAACGAGTGAATGGACCGACGGAAACCGATCCGGACGCAGCAGCGAAACTACAGAATTGGCCCAGGTTTGCCAAAGATTTCCAGCTGCTGCAGGCACGCGGTGATACCCCAGGAATCAATTTACTGTTAAACGAGTTCTTCGCCCCGAATCCACGTGACGATTCCAACGCAGGGACGACTAATTTCCAAGGAAGCCTATCGATCAACGGTAGCGAACGAAAATTCGACTCACGCGAAGAATTTGAGCAAGCCAGTAAGCAGTTCTTGGATGGCGTCGGACTACTGGGTAACCGGTCGGCTTTGCCTGCCGCGAAGGCCAACCAGGCGACTGATTTCATGGGAGTCATCCATGTGAACGGTCACAAACTGGAGTTCCGCTCGCCGGAGGATTTTCGCGCGATCAGAAATCAAATGAACCGTTAGCCAACCACGGAGAACCAACATGAAAACACTTATGATGTTACTTGGCGGATTTTTCGCCATGCCCTGTCTCATTGCACTGCATGCGAACGCCCAACAGCCAATGCGTCAGTGGTCGAACCAAGACAGAAGCCAGACCATCGAAGCCAGATTTCAGTCGTACGACCCGAAGTCCAGAAAATTGACGCTGCAATTGTCCAATGGCGATGCGATCACAGTCGATCTAATGCAACTTAGCCCCGGCGATCGGCGACACGTCGTGAAGCTGAACCGGGACCAAGTTGAATCTCCAAGAAACGTCGAAAACGAAGATGCGAAATCCAGCCCGGAACACAGCGCAAAACCAGACCCTTCAATCACGGAACATCAGGCATTTGGCATTCATTGGACACCCGGCCTCGAAGCCGCTCTGCAGAAGGCGACAGGCAACGAGTCCAGCCGGGACGAGCGGCCAGTCATGTGGCTGCGGGTCCTGGGAGACTTAAGTGGATTCATGTGAAGTGCTGGCCACCGAATGAGAACCGTGACGTTCTCCGAACCCAAAGTCCAGAACTTACTGAACAGAAATTTTGTCAATACTTTCACCAACACGCAAGGTGATCCGACCGCGGGCGAATCGATCAACCACCGCCCGACCGACCCCGCCGGCTCCTGCATTCGCGGCAACGGCAAACAGAATGTACAGACCATTTTCATGACGCCCAGTGGCGAGATTTATCACGTCGCAACCGGGTATTTATCCGCCGATGACTTGATGAAAGAAAGCGATTTTGCGTTGAAGCTGTTTGCACAAATCCAGGAGCAAACCAGCTCGGATGCTGCCATCGCAGTCGCAGACGCCCACCGCGAGCGATTGAAAACAGCTGGCTTCGATGAACAGACCATCAACGCTCCCTCGGGAATGGCCAACCTGATGAGGCGTCTCCGCTCGGGCGACTCAAGCCCGATCAGCGAAAGTCCATTTCTGGGATTCAACTCGCAAACCGGAAACTCGGCACCCGCGGGGAACATGTTCCAGAATTTGATCGAACGTCAATTTCTGGAAGACAATCAGTTTTCGATCAAGTACCCCTTAATCAGCCACCAGCAACTTGAACGGGACCCCACCCGTTTGGTCGGCAACGGGAAATCTTTCTTTGCCAGCTCATCATCTGGCAATCAGTAAGTTAATCGACACTTGGCAAAACAGAACAAGGCCCACCAGTCAGGACGGGTGGGCCTTGTCGATTACCTGTCAGATTGGCAACGCTCTGCGAGAGAACCAGGTCGCCTGAACGACCCGTCAGCTGCGGACAGCTGCGGAATCAATTGCCGGCCGATTCGGGCCGCTGGGGACGATCCGGTCGGGTGTCTTCGCCGCGGCCTCCATAACCACCGCCACCGCCACCACTGCTTCGTCCGCCGCCACCACTACCGCGGCTGAACAGCCCCGAGATGCCGGTCCGGAATTCTTCCTGGGAGATCGCCGCATCCCCATCTTTGTCGAGCGTCTTCAGGCGGTCAGCCATCCGATTGCCTTCCAGTTCGTCTTCGGTCACTTTGCCATCCTTGTTCGTGTCCATCCCGTTGAACATGCTCATCGGATCAAACTGTCGACCACCACCAGCTCCGCCACCGCGGGTTCGTCCACCACCGGCACCGCCTCCCGCTTCCGGTTCGTCTGATTCCGGTTCGTCAGTTTTGGCCAGCAGGTTGGCATCGGCTTTGACTTCTTCACCTTTGTCGGTCACGCAGTACAGGTACTTGGAACTTCGCATCACCAACCGGCCGTCGCTAACTGCCGGCGTTCCCCAAAAGGTCTCTTTTTCGTTGGTGACTTTGTTGATCCACACTTGCTTCAATTCTTCACCCATTTCAAACACGAACATCTGCCCGCTGCCATTGAGGTAAAACAAACGGTCGCCGACCACAATCGGGGACGGGTAATCCAGCGAACCAAAACGACCTCCCGTTTGCTGGGCACCTTTCAAACGCAGTTGCTGAACTCGCTCACCGGTTTCTGCATCCACGACCGTCACAATGCCATTTGCGACGCTGTAAAGTTTCGACTGGTGACGGACTGGCGAAGCAAAACTGGCATTATCTCGTCCCGTCCAGACGGTATTGGTTTTGCTGACATCGCCACTTCCTCCGGCATCGATCGCAATACTGCCACCTCCGCGACCGGTAATGGCAAAAACACGATTGCCATCGAGAACGACACTGGAGTAGGCTTGCTGAGAACCGGTGGCATCGGCGTACCAACGAAGTTTGCCGCTGTTGGGATCGAGTCCCCAGATTTCTTTGGCAACGCACATCACCAGGTCGGTACGGTCATCGTCGATTTTGACCAGTGTCGGGGTGCCCCACATTCCGTCGAGCCCTTCCGCTTCCTGTCGCCAGAGTTGTTTGCCGGTTTTTTTGTCAAAACCAATGATTGCCTGGCTTTCGGCGGACGCGGTCACGATGACCGTGTTATTGAAAACGATGGGGCTGGACGAGGAACCCCATTTGGCGGGATCAGATTCTTTACCGACCTCTGCATTCCAAAGTTTGTTGCCGTCCATATCAAAAGCATGCACGCCGCTTTTGCCGAAAAACGCATACACGTTTTCGCCGTCAGAAACCGGAGTGTGAGAAGCGTATCCGTGCGCCGTAACGCCAATGCCCGAATAGGGGTCTTCTGGAAGCGCTGCCTTCACGTCAGCCTGCCAGAGCTTGTTGCCGGTCTGCAAATCGACGCAGACCAGGTGACGGACGAGATTTTCGATCTCACCAGGGTTTTCCTGACTGAGTCCGTAGCCAGAATAACAGGTGACGAATACTTTACCGCCGACGATGATTGGGCTGGATGCACCCGGTCCAGGCATCTCTGTCTTCCAGGCAAGATTGGCGTCAGGCGACCAAGCAGCCGGGATTCCAGCGGAGTCACTCGTTACTCCGGAACCGGCGGGGCCACGAAATCGGGGCCAGTCATCTGCCAAACCCGTTGAGGCAACTAATACCAACAGCGCCAATGCGACGGTTGATCCGAAAATCGTGTTCCTATTCATCGTGTCATCTCTTCTAAATTGAGTTGCAAACTTTGGGGAGAGTGTACCATAAAAACGAATTTTTCATCCGTGATGGCCGAGGCCGGGCCAGCCAAAACAGCACGCCGCGAGTTCTGTAATTTCTCGCACAGATTAACCCACGCGACGATGGTCGGAGCGCCGAGCACGACCGCTCTTGCCGCCAGGACTGGCCGAAGCTTAAGTGCTGTTCCTTGAACCACTTAACCCAGGATTGGTGAAACAGATGAACAACACGAAACGAGTTGCCAACTCATTCTTGATCGTTTGCCGCCGTCGTGTCGTAGTCTTTCCCCGACCAGCTATCGAGGACCGAACGCTGCCAATTTTCCAGCGCCGCCGTCATCTTGGCGACTCGCTCGGATTGACGGTCACTTAGATCGGTTGACTCCATGGGATCATCAACCAGGTTGTAAAGTTCAAAACTCACACGCCCATTGGTTTCGATCCGGTGAAGTTTCCAAGGCCAGTCATTCCAGGCAGCGTGGCCTCTCAGTTCGGTGTTATCGAAATTCGGAAACTCGTTGACATTCTTCAAGACCCGTTCGGGAAAGGGATTGGGTTTCCCCGCTTGTTGGGCCTCCATCAACGCTTTAATGGTGCGATCGCTCCAGGTGGCCTGTCCGTTTTCGAACCCGTGCCAGAAACCCATCGCGGGACGGGTCGTCTGTGTGCCGGCGATAACGTTGGCCAAGTCAATGCCGTCAAGCGGCGGCTGCGACGGAACGTTCGCTCCGGCAATGGCGACCAACGTCGGGTAGAGATCGGCGGAGAAGACCGGCGTTTCGACAACCCGATGCTGGTATTTCGCCGGCCATTGCAGGATCGCGGGCACGCGCAGCCCGCCCTCGTAAATGCTGCCCTTCTTGGCCCTGCCACCGGAAGATTCGGCAACCAGCCCGCCGTTGTCGCTGCAATACAGAAACAGCGTGTTGTCGGCGATATCCAAATCGCGCAAACAGGATTGCAGCCTGCCGATTTGCTGATCGAGCAATGTGATCTCTCGAAAGTAGCCTGGCTTTGAAGTCGGCTGATCATCGTACAGGGTCGCCGCATTGGCCAGGCCCTCGGGAATCTCCTGTTGGGGGTCGTGGGGGGCTGGAAACCAGGTGACGGTGAACATCGGCTTACCGCCGGATTTGTGCCGGGTCAGGAACTCGATCGTTGCGTCCATGCTGATCACGGTTCCCGCTCCCTTGATCTGTTCGTAGTGGCCATTGCGACTGAGATAGGGATCATTATCAAAGAAATTCAGCCCCGAAAGCCACTCATCAAAACCGGCTCCACCCGGATTGGTGGGACTGCCGGGTTGAACCGAGCCGATATGCCATTTACCGAAATGCCCCGTCACGTATCCCGCACTGCGAAGCGCCTCGGCAATCGTCGTTTCCTGCGGACGCATGTAGTGTCCATGATTCGGAACGTTGCATCGAAACGGATGGCGGCCGGTCATCACACTGGCTCGCGTGGGAGAACAGACCGGGCGCTGGCGTAGAAACGATTGAACACGACGCCCCGTTCGGCCATCGCATCGAGGTTGGGTGTCTGCACGAACGGATGCCCGGTGAAGCCCGTATCGCCGTAACCATGATCATCGGCCATCACGAGAACGAGATGCGGGCGTTCGTCAGCTCCGACGCACCCCCAACAGGAAAAAAGACACAGCAATGCGAAACAGATCGTTTTCAATTTGGATTCTCAACGGGCAGGAGTTTGAAATTCAGTCGAACAAACTGGATCGACGACACAGCAAGTATAACCGGTGGCCTTCGGCGATTGGCGACACGCGATTCGAAACCTGTTGAGCCCATCACAGCGTCACTGGCACGCGATTGACTCAGCCCAACCACTCGACCATCGACTCCCGCGAGATCGGGCTGGACATCCAGGAAACATCCGGCAGCGGTAGTTTTACGGCCTCGTTGACTTTCAACCAGCCGTTTCGCAATGCCATCTCGCGGGTATTGCCCCTGCGGCTGATCCAACACAGGCGTTTTTTCTGTTCCGCGGCTACGGCGACGTCCAACGTACAACCGCGCATCCTGCTGGACATACTCCAGGACTCGATCGTACTCACCACGACTCCATAACTCCGGAGCCAGCACACCGCTCATGCCGTCCATTTTACCGCGCAAGCCCATACCATTGGCCGCTGCTGCGAGACTGAGAACGTGGCCCTGCTGGCAGACCACCTGGAACATCAGGTCCACGTGTTCCACCGCCAGTTCACGGCAGGTGTCCCGCATCCCCGATTCTTCGGCCAACACATTGAAATCGAATTGCAACCCATTCCAGGTCACGATCGAGTATCCCTGTTGCACCATCTCCGCAAGATAACTTACCAGTTCGGCCAACTCCGCGGCTGTCATTTTGGGCGACGGATTTCCGTCGTCGCCGCATCCGTGCCAGACGCGTGTCGATTCGTGATTGCCGGCAACCGTCGCCGCGCAACAAATCCCCAGTGGTCGGTGATTCTGCCAATCAGAAAAATCGCCGGGAAACTGTTTCGCCGTCTCGATGTCAAACGCGAGGAATTTATGGGGCATGTTTGTTTTGCATCAGCGTCATCAATTTTAATTTCGCATTGTACTCATTGAATCGCCATCCAACTCACTCACCCGAAACAATTTTCTCCAGATCAAAAAACTCGGCGTCTGGCAATCCGCGATAACGCTCGGGGTGGCAGGTCATCAACACGATCTGAAATCGTTTTGCAGCCTCTGCCAAGATGTTCGCAATTCGGGCCAACCGTGAGGCATCGGTATACGTGAACACGTCATCAAGCACGACCAGCTGCCGATCGGCGGGGAATGCCACGTCAGCCAGTGCCATCCGAACCGCAAAATGAACCTGTTCCTGCTCGCCCCCGGAGATCTGGTCCAATGCAACTGCTTCGTCGCTGGATCGAGGCGCGACGCCTGTCGGCAACAGCGATTCGTCAAACTCCACGCCGTCGAACCGTGTCCCGGAGATCCGCTGCAGCATGACATTGGCTCGCAGACGGATTGGATCAATCAACGATTGCATGACGGCTGTTTTCTGCTCAACCACCGTTTCATGCAGCAGCTGAATCGCATTGAGCTGCAGTTGCTGCCGGCCAATTTCCTGCTCGAGACTCGCAATTTCTTCTTCGATCTCCACCAGTGCGGCGTAAGGTGCCTCTGAAGTAATCTGCTGCAAACGTCCCGTTTCCGTGTTCAGTTTTTTGTCCGCTTCGTCGGCTTCCCGACGAAATGCTGTTTGCTGCGCTTCGAGCTGGGTCAACGACCTACTCGGATCTTCACCCAGCTCCGCGATCTGCTGTTTGACCTCCGTCAGGCGGGCATGCGCGGTGTCGCGTTGGAGCGCGATTCGCGTTCGCTGCTGTTGCCGCTGGTGATCATCGAGCCCATCGTTGCGAAGCTGCTCCAGACGCCGCTGACAGGCGGCCACTTGTGACTGCAAACTGGAAACCTGGGCAGCGTAATTCAGCTGCTTTTGTCTTTCCATCTGCAGGGCATCGTAAGTTTGATCCTTGGCCGATTCCGCCTTGCGAATCTGAGCGTCGAGCTGCCCCTCCAGCTCAACAGCCTGCCGCGATAGGTCCTTGGGATCGGGTGGCGACTCCTTCCAATCGGAGTGGCTGGATTCGATTTCCTCAAGCGACTTTTTCGCCAACGAGCGCTCCGACCGCAGCTGGTCGGCTGATTCCCCGTCCAGGATCGCAGCCAAGCTCGCTTCAGTCCGGGCAATCTTCTGGTCCAATTCACTGGCACGGGTGTGCAGCGCCTCGAGCACCGCAAGATCTTGACTGCCATATCCCGCGGTCAGTTCATGCAGTGAGCCAACGGCCGATTCCCATTGCGACCGCAATTCATCAAAATCGCCAGTCGGACCGGTGGCGCGAAACTTTCCGACACCAGGAATCTGAAAAGCGACGTCGGGCGCCCCCTTGAGCTGATGTTCTTCATTGGCAGCAATCGCTCGACGGCCCATCGTTTCGGCTTGGGAGACGTCGAGTTGGTGCTCGGATTCGAGTTGCAGCGTGACCGTGATCAACGCGGCATCGAGTTTCAAGCGGGCGTCGTCGCGTCGTCGGGCGATCTTGACAATCTGTTTCAGCTTCTTTTGATCGGGCGCCACGATCGGCTCCCGGGCCTGGCGCAGTTGCTTGAGTTCCTGCTCCAAACCGTCAATTTGCCGAATCCGTTTGTCGATCTCCGTGAAATGATTCCGACTTCGCAGATAGCGTTCGGCGAGTTGGGCCAACTGCTGCGCGGTGACCACCTCGCCTCTACGACCGCGAACCTCCCGCACGGCGTCGTCTGCCTGTTTCGCGGCAGCCTCGCAATTGGCCACGAGTTTTTCCTGAACCGGCAGGACGTCATTCAGTTCCTTCAGCTGCAGGTTGGCGGCGGCGAGTTCCTCATCGGCTTGCTTGATCGTTTCGATTCGGGTAACAAGATTTTGGTAGCTCTCATCTTCCCGGCTGACGTCGGATTGATACTGCTGTTGTTGAGCGATCAGTTTCGCGTACGCAGCCACCTGTTCGCGAACCTGCTTGAGCCTCCCGTCCAGCTCTTGCTCGTTACGATTTGCGACGCCAGTCCGCAGCCGCAAATCCTCGATGCGGCGACTGGCGTCTTCAAACTCTTGCAACCGCTGTTGGTATTGCGACCGGACTTCCATCGCCTTTGCCAGCTGCGACTCAAGGCCGACGATGGCCGGTGCACCTGCCCCTTTGCGCAGTTGGCCGGTTTTGGCAGTGAAATACTGCCCGTAAATGTCAGCGATACGTTGCTCTAAAGCCTCACTCCCGACACCAGTCACCTGGGCCCCCAGGGCATCCTGGATGGTCGCCCGTGTATCGCCAGCGAGAAAATCGATCTTTAAACTGCCTTGCGTTGCCCAGAGAATTTGAGCCAATCCCCAGTGTCGCTGATCGCTGGCCCCACGACTGGACTCACCCGCCAGAATCTGGCGAGCCCGCTTGTCCGCATCTCGACTTTCAGCCAGTGGAACGTACTTTTGGTTTTCCCGCCGATCCAGTTTTGCCACAGCACCGCTTAAGAATTGCTTATGCAATCGAAAATGGTCTCCCTGTTGCTCAAACTCAATCGTGACTTTAGGCGCCAAGTCCCTTCCCCATGGACGGAGGGCCTTGATCTCCGCTCCGCTGGCGGCGTGGTTGTCGAACAGCCCCCGCGCCAAGGCGGTCATCAGGGAAGATTTTCCGATGCCATTGGGTCCGTAAATGATATTCAGCCCGTCCGCAAAAGGTCCAATTCGGACTGCGGCGGCAAAACATCGCCAGCCTTCGACTTCGATCGACCGGAGGATCATGCAACTTCCTCCTGGACCAGACGATAGAGTTCCAATAGCGCCCGCGTCGCGACCTCGGCTGATGCATGCTCCGGGCGATCCCCCCGATGCTCCGGATCACTTAATTCGGCCAATCTCCTGGCAACGATCTGCATCACGCCGCTGGGCAGGTTTTCAAGCCAACTCTGATCGGCGGGGCTGGGTGCGAGCTGGGACAGGTCCAATCGACCATAAAAGAATCGAGCCTGAATCAACTCTTCAATTCTCTCCAACTCGGCCTGGTCCTGATGATGCAAAATGCCACTAATTTTTAAGTCAATCAAGGATTTATCAGGCTGGGGAACCGATTCAATTCGTTCCCGAACGCGCACGACATCTCCCTCGTCGGTCAGTGTTTCGTTCGTCGTTAACCAGGACAAGCCACCGGTCCGAATCGGCGTCAACACCGGCTCGGCGCCCCGATTGGCAATCTCAACCAACACGACGTTACCGCTATCACGTTCGCCAAACTTGGTCGTTTCATGCGTTCCGGAATAGGCCATTCGGATCACCCCATCGCTGGCTGAGTAGCTGGAGAAAGAATGCCAATGGCCCAAACCAAGATAGTCCAGGCCCGCCCGCTGGGCCGCATCGCGTTCGATCGGATAGTCGACTTCGGTTTGTGAAATGCCGTTGACCGTACCGTGCCCGATCCCGATCGCAATCCGGGAATCGTGATGGGCATCGATCCAGGCTGTCGGATCCGCGAGGGAATGTTTTTCTTTGAGCGGACAAGGGTAAAGCGTAACGTCTTCAAGCTCGACCGGTTTCGCTTCGGCAAGCAGATACAGGTTGGCATGCGACCGCCAGGCAGCATGGTCCCAGACCGAACCCGGCACCAGCGGATCGTGATTTCCGGAAATCAGATAGACCTCGCGAGGGAATGAGCCCAGGATATCGGCGACTTGCTGAACCAACACGCGGTCGACCGCGTTGTCTTCGAAGGTATCGCCGGCAACGATAATGAACTGAGCATCGTTGTTCGCGGCGGCTTCAACGACTCGGCGTGCCGCTGCCAAACGCTCGGATCGGACCTGCTGTCCGACCGATCCGACGTGGGCCGCCTTCATGCCGATTTGCCAGTCTGCGGTGTGGATAAATTTTATCAACGGATTCCATCCGGAAGAAAAGTTCTAAGCCGATCGTATGCCGGGTTGATCGACGCGTCTCCCAACCAGTTTAGAGTATTTCCGCAAACAACATCGCGTCGAGTGTTTTTTTCGGCCATACGGTGATTTACGCCTGTCGTGGCTCATTCGTAAATCGGCAAAAATGTATTGAACGCCGCTTCTGCAAATACGCCCGGGTCGTTGAACCGGCGATTTTGATTCAGAGCCGAAATTGAATCCATTTCTGCTTCGATTAATTCAAAATCAAAAAGCTCCAAATTCTCTTTCAGTCGCCCAACCTGCGAGGTTTTGGGAATGATCGCGGTCCCGCGTTGGATGCCCCACCGCAAGACGATCTGCGCTGGCGTTACCTTGTGTTGACTGGCAATCTCCTTGACGACTGGCTGTGACAACACCGATTCTTCGGGGTTGGCCATGCCAAGCGAGAAATACGACTGGGCTCCCAACGGCGAAAAAGCTGTCACGGCCATCTGTTCCTGGTGACAGTAACGAATCAGTTTTTCCTGGGTCAGCTGCGGGTGGCTTTCCACCTGCAAAACAGCCGGACGAATCCTGGCGTAAGACAACAGATCGCGCAGCAACTGGCAATTGAAATTGCACACGCCAATATCCTTAACCAACCCCGCCTTCACCAAATCCTCCATGGCCTCCCAGGTTTCGCGAATCGGCACCGCAGCCAGTTCGATCCGGGGAACTTCCGCGCCGGGATCGAACAACCACTCTGGCGGGTAGCGCTCTTCGAACGGGACAAACCTGGAAGCAATTGGAAAATGAATCAGATACAGGTCGAGATAATCCAGCTGGAGATCTCGCAAGGATTTCTCCAGCGCCGGGCGGACATGTTCGGCAGCATGGTACGTGTTCCAGAGTTTTGAGGTAATCCACAGGTCCTCGCGCTGGCACATGCCAGACTTGAAGGCGGCCTGCAGTCCCTCTCCAACAGCGACCTCGTTCCCATAGTCGCAGGCAGAATCGAAATGGCGATAGCCAATCCGGATTGCTTCCCGGACCAATCCGGCGACGGCGGATTGATCAATTTTCCACAACCCCAGTCCGACCGCAGGCAGCTCATTCCCAGTCGATAGCGTCAATGACGGTACTACAATCATGTCTTCCGTTTCATGCTAATTTCTAATGTCGAACCAAAAAATCATACGCAACAAACGCGATTTCAACCGCAATCAGGATAATGATAAACCATTCCAGTAAATGACCGGTCCACGTCGACACCAAACAGGACGACCACGCCATATCGAAACAGCACGGCAACTCCCCCACCCGCAACATTCACCGTCAACGGGTAAGTCGCCAAACGCTGTTCGCTTTCGAACCCGGCCAAATCCAGCCGCCTGCCAACCAGGATCGCCTTCGCCAAAAATTGTGTTCGGCCTTTGAAATCGTGTTCCAAACACTTGACCTTTGCAAAACCAAGCCAATGGTTATTAATAAATCTGTCCAAGAGGAAAGTATGAAGCATGCCCTTTCGTAACGCAATTGCCGCATCCTTGTTGGGGCAAACCCGTAACCGGAATGTTGAGGCTCCCGCGCGATAAACGACAGAAAATTCAAATCCCGGAATTTTTGCGTTGTCCTCCAGACAAACTTGCGTGAAAAGCAAACGTTTCCCCCTGGCCGGTTCGATTGACGAACCAAGCCAGACAGAACACAATTGGAATCAATATGATCGGCCGAAAAATGACCTATGCAATCGTTGTCATCCTGATCCTGATCCTGGCATTTGTCGGTTGGAAAATGACTTCACGAAACGCTTACGAATCCGCAGAATACAGCGTCGTCGAAACCGACGGACGTTTTGAAATTCGGGATTATCCCGATCTGATGTTGGTTGCAACCGAGATGCAGCCTGAGTCCCGGGAAAGCGACGGGAGTTTCATGCGGCTATTTCAATACATCAGCGGTTCCAACGCCGATGAGCAAAAGGTCGCCATGACGACCCCCGTATTTATGGAGCCCGAATCTGCACAATCAGGGGGACAAATGGGGTTCGTGATTCCAAAAAAAATCGCCGAGCAACACGTACCCGAACCGACCAGTGAAAATGTCAAATTGCACAAGCGTATCGGCGGTCGATTTGCGGTGATCCGGTTTGCGGGCAGGATGGATGACGCAGCGCGGAAAACGAGGCAACAGGAGCTGGAAACCTGGATCCAGCGCAAAGGCCTGGAAATCGCAGGCGATGCCGAAATGGCCAGCTATGATCCGCCTTGGACCCCGGGTCCCCTGCGCCGCAATGAGATCCTGATCCGCTTGAAAACGGATTCGAACAACTGACTTTCGTGAATCAACTTTGGGATTTTCGAGAGCTATTTCTCGCCGGCTTCGCTTTTTGACTTGGCCTCGGCAAGCAGGGCACCCCCACCAAAAATCACGGCCAGACCCGCACCGACACCGATTCCGACACCCGGATTACCTGTTCCGACACCGAGCGCAATCCCCACGCCAATCCCGATCAATACTCCGATCAAAGGCTTCATATCAGTTGACTCCATGAATTAGGCTGGTGTTGGTAAGCAGTTATCATTCGATCGTGCGGTCACTTTCTTGGGAAACTCTTATCAAATGCCGAATCGACTCAAACGGCAGCCGCGACCACAAAACGTCTGCCCGATTGGTTCTCGCGGTTTGGATTCTCCATTCACCGGCCTGCGGACTGCGATTATTTTCGACGGCTCCTGCAACAACATCCCAAGCAGGCTGAGATCAAGAACGCCGCGAATGAACTTGGCTCGGGAACGGCTACCGCGAAAGTAAAATCGTCAGCAAAAATCAATTTCAGTTCGTCACCACCAAACTCGGTTTCGAGATAGTCGAATCGCGTGAAGCCTGCCGTATCAATGGCTCCAAAAAAAGCGTGGGAATTTCCCAGTGCGTCATTCCCATCAAAATCAACAGCGACCCCGTCCAACAACAGCGAAATACCTGCCGGTGGCGTGTTGGTCTCGATCCAACCGCCTACGCCAAACAGAGTGATGTCGCTGTTTCCGACGAACCCATCGCCAATTCCGTTGGCCGGATCCCCGTGTGGCAGGGCAAAGAACCCCCAATCGCCAGTTCGGGCTGGCCCGCCGCCGGTGGTGATTTCGCCACTGACGACATTCGAAGTCCAGGTAATGCCCTGATTGGTGATACTGGGCGCCGTTTGTTGGCCGCCAACCGTCGTTCGGACGGTTCCCCAGGCAGCATCGTCTTCAAAGCCTTCGAAAATGGACTGATAGCCCAAAGAGTGCAGAGTACCGAGATAACTGGCTTCATCCGTGAAGACGGACAGATCTGACAACGCCGCTTGGCCAGTTGCCAGGCTGAACAACAGACCGATGAATACCATCATGCATCGAACGTTCACATCAATCTCCCTGCCAATCAACAACATGCTTTGACGCAAATTCGCTAACGCCGGTTCCCAAACCGTCAAATCAACCCGCAGTCGCCACGGGAAAATCGGTATAGCCTTCGGCGCCGATCGGGCTGTACCAAACGGACATCTCAGCGTCGGGGTTGAGTTCCAATCCCTGCTCAAACCGCTCGACCAAATCTGGGTTACTGATGTAGGGCCTGCCGAACGCGATCAGGTCGGCTTCACCATTGGCAATCCGTTCTTCTGCCACTTGTTGCGTGTACCCGCAGTTGCCCATCAACGGTCCATCAAACACGGCGCGAAACTCCCGCAGCGTCATGGGATCGCCCAGCTCGTGGAATCCGAATGCCAATCCATCCATCACGTGCAAATAAGCCAATCCAAACGCGTTCAGCTGCTCCGCCACATACGTAAATTGTTCACGATAATCGGGTGAACCCATATCGTTGAAAGCACCGTTGGGTGCCAGTCGTACTGCCACGCGGTTGGCCGGCCAGACTTCGGTGATCGCGGTTACCACCTCGCGAAGCATTTGAAAGCGCTTTTCCACGCTTCCGCCATATTTGTCCGAGCGATGATTCGTCTTGGATTGCAAAAACGTATCGAGCAGGTAGCCATTGGCCGAATGAATCTCAACACCATCGAAGCCAGCCGTTTTCGCGTGGCCGGCGGCGGTCCGATAATCGTTGACGATCCCAGGAATTTCTTCGGTTTTCAATTCTCTTGGCACCTCGTGAGGCTGCTTCCCCTCAGGTGTGTGCACGCCGTCTCCCTCGATTTTGATCGGGGATGGAGCGACCGGCAATTCGCCACCAAGAAAGCTGCTGTGAGCCGCCCGCCCGCAATGCCAGAGCTGCAAAAACACTTTGCCGCCCCGCGAGTGTACGGCATCGGTTGTCAGCTTCCAGCCCTCAACCATCTCGGCCGTGTAGATGCCAGGTGCCTGGTCCCAACCATTGGCGCTGGCCGCAATGGTCGTTGCCTCGGTAATGATCAATCCGGCCGACGAACGCTGGGCATAGTATTCCGCCATCAGGCGATTGGGAATCCGATCCACGCCCGCACGACTTCGCGTCATCGGAGCCAACACGACTCGGTTGCGAAGTTCCAGATCACGCATCACAAACGGAGAGAGCAAATTTGGAGAATTAACTGTCATTTCGTCGATTTCTTTCTTTGAAAAATCTTGATTGTAAGCTCACCGCAGCGCCGCAATCCTAGTTAGCCCGTCGCCGAAAAACCCAGCCATAACCGCCGGACTGTTCCAGACAGCGAATCGGATTCATTCTCTTGCCCGATCGACCAGCCGCTTCGATTCGGCAACCCAGATTGCTTCCAACGCTTTCACCTGATCGGGCATCGCGGCGGACAGATCCTGTTGTTCAATCGGATCGCGTTTGAGATTGTACAACTCCCAAGCCTGTTGATTTGCCGCCACCAGTTTCCAGTCGCCATACCGGAGGGCTTTTCCTTTGGCATGCTGGAAGAACAGCGATTGGTGACCTGCGAATTCCTGGCCCTGAAAACATGCCGCCAGCGATTTACCATCCAGTTCGATTGCAGCGCGTCCGTTGATTTCCGTCAACACTGGCGTGTCGGTCACCTCGAGGACGGTCGGCATGAGGTCGATCAAATGCGCAAGCTGACGGACCAATTGACCGCGGGCTTTGATTCCATCAGGCCAGTGTGCGATCATCGGAGTACGAATCCCGCCTTCATGATCGAACTGCTTGAACTGGCGGTAGGGAGTGTTGGAAACATTGGCCCAGCCGTAACCGTAGCTTTGATACGTGTCTTCAGGTCCAGGCATGATTTCCGGCAGGTTTCCGGGACGCATGGGACGCCCATCACGAGTTTGCGTCGGCAGGTAATCCCCCTTGCGATCCGGAGTGTATTCAACGTGGCATCCGCCATTATCGATCGTAAACAAAATGAGCGTGTGGTCGAAACGGCCTGTTTCTTTAAGTGATTTGATCAACTCGCCGATGCCGCGGTCCATCGCTGTCACCTGCGCTGCGTAGACTTCCATCCGTCGCTGTTGCCAGTCCGGATGCGGCTCGTTCTCCCAGGCAGGGACATTGGGATGCCGCCGCGAAAGCGACGCTTCACCACCGACGATCCCCAGCTCTTTCATCCGGGCAAGTCGTTGCTGGCGAAGCTGATCCCAGCCCATCTGAAACTTGCCGCGATACGCAGCGATCTCAGCCTCTTTCGCATGCAGCGGCCAATGGGCCGCCGTATAGGCGACGTTTAGAAACAGCGGACGTTCCTTGTCGGCGGAACGGATCATCCGGATCGCTTCGCGGGTAATCGCATCGGTGTAATAGTAATCTGGATCGTGTTGGGCCTCGCCTTCCACGTTGGTACGGTCCCGGCATAGAAAGGAGGGTGCAAAAAAACTTCCGGCACCTCCGAGCGTTCCATAGAATTCTTCGAAACCACGATCATTCGGATAAACGGTGTAGGGTCTGCCTGCCAAATGCCATTTGCCTGACATCCGCGTCTGATAGCCGCTATTGACCAGCGTTTCCGCCAGCGTCGCGCAACGCGGATGAATTGAGTTTTTGAACATCGAGGTTTTGTGGTAAATGCCGGTCAACATCGCAGCCCGCGAAACCCAGCACATGTTTTCGCTGTAAAAGTTCGTAAACCGGAGACCATTGCCGGCCAGTCGATCAAGATTCGGCGTCAAGATTTCGCCGCCGAAGCAACCGAGATCCGAGTATCCCATGTCGTCAGACATGATGATCACGACATTCGGTCGGTGTGGTTTCTGCTGCCTGGCCTGCCGTGGACCATCCGCCACGGTGCCTTTAGCAAGCAACACCAGCAGCAACAGTGGCAACAGATTGCGGATTTTTCTGGCCATGGCTGGCACCGTGATTGAAAACTGGGAGTCGGGTATCGCGATCCATAGCTTACCAAAAAAAATGGCCCTTCGACTTACGCCCCGACAATTGGCATTAAACCAGCAGGCACAACCACCTACCCCCGGCTGCGAAGACCTGGTGAATTGTCAGGATTCGTCGGCGGAAATGACCTGCTCGATCACGATCCCCAGGCTGCGAATTTTGTGACGCAAACTACCCCGTGTGATGCCAAGAATTTCTGAGGCTCGGGATTGGTTACCTTCGGTCTCCTCGAGGACTTGGGTGAGCAGCGCCCGTTCCATCATCTCCAGAGTTTCTGCGTAGACATCATCCGAACCTGCGTCGATCCGTTGCAGGGCAAATGCCTGGATGCCGCTGGCAGGATCAGCAGAGACACTGGACGG
>CAVQPH010000012.1:0-234124 GCA_963714685.1 Pirellulaceae bacterium
ACTTTTGTTTTCCGTAAGATGACAGAATCGCCGAATACTTCATGTCTAATGCCTTTCCACCGCAATGTCACGTAGGCAGGATTCTGCATGTACTGCGATCGAATGATGGGATGACCGTTAGGGAAATTGAGAGTCGCGTTAATCTAACACACCAGCAAATTACCAAAGCTATTAAATTTATGACGGTCGAATCTCCATCGCCGATTACGAAAATCAAATCAAAATGGCATGCGACGCCGGCGTCCGAGGGATACACAATTGATGCGGAGCAAGTCAAGCGGTTCTCGACATTCGACGGGCTGAGCAGAGACAGATGCAATCGTACATGCTTCATGATGGGTGTCTAATAAGAATTACTAGCAAATGCCTTGGACGATCCAATGCAGAAGGACTGTGGCCGATGCGCAAATTGTGAAAACGGTCGTCGATTGGACGAGCAATTTGATCCGGATTTGGCGAATTTCGCTGCGGTCTTTCTCCGCCGCTCCTATCAGCCAATCGCACCACGGCTTCGATGGCCACCAAACGCATGCCAATCTATGGTTTCGGTGGCAAAAATGCAAACGCAATTACTTGCCGAGGAGGAACGCGCACTTTGCCTTTGGTCCGATGAGGGCTGGGGTCAGCTTGTGCGTACAGGCAAATACGTAACGAGCAGGTTTGACGACGCATTAGTCAAGGCTTGTGCCGCACTGGTAGAAAGCTGGAATCCCCAGCCCGCACCGACTTGGATAACCTGCGTTCCATCAAGACTTCATCCCAATCTGATGCCAGACTTTGCAAATTCGCGTTGCCCGTGCGTTGAGTATTCCATTCGTCAATTGCATAACCAAGACGCGGGACACTGCGCTCAGAAAAAAATGCAAAACAGTTTTTCTCAAGCTAACAATCTGGATGCCGCGTTTGCAGTCGATGCGGAGTCGATTATCGACCAACCCTGTCTGTTACTGGATGATATGATTGACTCCCGTTGGACAATGACTGTACTAGCGGCGGTTCCGAGCGGTGCTGGCAACGTATACCCGCTGGCATTGGCACTTAACTCTCCGCGAATGGACTAATTGAATTGAACAGAATTACAGACGACGCCAAAGCAATTCTTTTGCTCGCCGGAAAATTCAGAGATTCAAATATTGCGTGGCTCTTGGGGGAATATAACAAACTTGCAAATACGCTCCGCAAGCGAGAGTTGCGACCTGCGGATTTGCTGGCCACCGATCGCCTTGACGAGCTGACCGCCGCATCCGGCGTCGGTCGGGATCGGGTGGCCGAGTTAATACAGCGTGGAGTTGAACTTGGTTTGGCAGTGGAGAATTGGAATTCGAACGGGATTTGGGTGCTTTGCCGAAGCGATGAAGACTATCCAGAACGACTGAAACAGAAATTAAAAAGTAGGGCACCTGCGATCCTTTTCGGGGTCGGAGAAAGAAACTTGCTTTCCGGTGGTGGATTGGCAATTGTCGGCTCGCGGAATATCAATTCGATTGGCGAACAATACACTATGGAAATTGCAGCTTGGTGTAGCGCTAACGACATTCCGGTCGTTTCAGGTGGAGCACCACGGGGTGGATCAGATTGCGATGAAATCAGCTATTGACTCCGGTGGCCAAGTGCTTGGGATAATCGCCGACCAGCTTCTAAGAGCCAGCGTGGCAGCGACTGCCCGAAATTCGATTTCCACCGGGAACCTCTTGCTGATCTCGCCCTTCCATCCAGAAGCAGATTCAGTGTTGGCAACGCAATGTCTCGCAATAAATTGATTTATGCCATGGCGGATGCAGGTATTGGTTGTCAGCACAGATTACAAAAAAGGCGGGACCTGGGCCGGCGCTCAAGAAGAACTCAATCGCAAAGGCCGAGTATTTGTACGAATTACGCACAATAGCCCAGAAGCAAACTCAAAGCTTTTGAAACTGGGAGCCATCGAGTTTCCCAGCAATTATCGCGACCTGACACCGACTTTCTTGATTCGAAAGTGACGCCCCAAGTGCCCGGGCCGCCTCGGCAACCACTACTCTTTCATACTGATTGCGAACCAAGTGATGATTCAGATTCCACCTTCCACCCGCAATACCGGAAGTTGAACCAATTCAAATCTTATCATCGGACGATCCGAATCGCGAAGCTACCGTTTACGATGCAGTTCTACCAATAATTTTGAAGGCACTTCATCAAGAACGAACAATCAAGGATCTGGCGCAACTGCTTGATGTACAGACCTCCCAGCTAAAAAAATGGATTTCGTGCGCCGAAAATGACAACCACCTAACGCGCTTAAAGCGTCCTGTCCGCTTCGTTATCTCGAGTAGTAAAAAAGGGTGATGAAGCGACTTGGCGTGGGTGTGTATGGAAACCCGAATGAGGCGTTCTTTAGGGGAGCTTCATGGGGAGATGAAACTAACGACTATAAATTTCTGCAAACACTAACGCAGGTTTTCCCTCGATGCCCTCAACTTTGAAAAACTTCGAAGTTGTCTCATACATGTTGGAACAGAGGGTTGAGGAATTGCACAGCACAAAAGGGCGGTTTAAGAAATGTACTTGCTAACCTGGAACCCATCCAAATGGCCTTGGAGTTCGCTTTCCCAGGACTTGCAGACGATCGATCGTGAAGGCCACTTCGACGAAGAGTGGAGCTGTGGCGTCTCGAAAAACATACCTATCGGCGCCCGTGTGTTTCTTATGCGACTGGGAGTTGATCCGAAGGGCCTCGTTGCATCGGGACATGTAACAACCGAGCCCTTTCAAAAGAAACATTGGGACCCCGAGTTGGCGGCGCAAGGAAAAGAAGCGAACTACGTTGACGTGCGGTTCGACTATTTGGCTGACGAGCCGGTCATCCCAATAAGTGTATTGGAACAAGGGCCAATTGCTGACATGGACTGGACACCACAGAACTCCGGAATCACGATCAAGCCCTATCTTGAGGCGTGGCTTGAATCCCTGTGGGCGAGACGGACAGGTTCAGGTTCTGCGTTCAACCCTGATGAAATTATCGAATCATCCTCGTACGAGGGGGCAGTTAAGAAGGTTGTTGTCAACCGTTATGAAAGGGATCCAAATGCACGTCGTGCGTGCATCGCAGAACACGGTACCAAGTGCTTCATCTGTGAAATGGATTTTGCCAGCCGCTACGGAGAATTTACGCGTGACTATATCCACGTGCATCACGTCAAGCCGATCAGTGAGATCGGCACGGCCGCGGCAGATTGATCCAGTCGAAGATCTGCGACCGTTGTGTCCGAACTGTCATGCGGCGATCCACCTGACGGAGCCTCTTATGAGTCCGGAAGAATTTCGACAGATGTACATGTCAAATAATGAAGGAATTCAAGCTCATTGATGCGGAATTCTCGACTGAAGCATATTGGCAAAAACCCTCACGCCACTCTTAATGCATTTACATTCATCAGCTTGCTCGCTGGTAGCATGGTAGATCAGTTCCCGGCGTCCGAAAACAAAATAGATTGGCTAATCCGATCAATTGACGTCCAAACGCATCCGGAAAATCACGGTCTTCGCCGCGGCTCAGCCAAAGACACCATTTTGTTCTCGGACCAATATTGTGTGACAGTGGAAACTTAGCTTTACAAACTTTCGGAGTATTCAAAAACCAACGACAGCTTTGTAGACGCAACTTACCACTTCGCGCATGTGGTCGAAACTCAGAGTATCAATGTCGTCGCTCGCTTGATGGTAATTGTCATTCCGAATGAACGAGGTGTCGTTGATCATCAACGCTGGAATGTCGAATTCCCAGTAACTCCGCTGGTCGGACATTCCTGCCAAATCCTCGACCATTGGATGGTCAATCATTTGGACGTCAATCCCAGCATCAACTTTCATTAACTCAAACACCTTTTGGTTGAAATCGTGATACTGCTGCTTGCCCACGACGGCGATAAAATTTGCCTTCTCCGGGTAGATGGCCTTTAGCCGCGGATCCGGGTACGGTTGTTCGCCGTCATGAAAAAAGCCAATCATTTCAAAGTTGATCAGGCCAATGATGTCATCCTTGAATTCCGCGACTGATTCAGCATGGATGTACGAGCCCATCTGATTGGTCGCGTAAAATGGCGGCTCCTCCAGGCAGTAGGCAACGAAGTCAATCCGGTAGTCAACCTCAGGTTTCGCCTCGGCCACCATTCTGGCTGTCTCCAGCATCCCGGCTACCGCGCTGGCATTGTCATCAGCTCCCGGTTGGTCACCGCAGACATCGTAATGGGCACCGACAATCAGTCGCCGTGGCTTTTCGATGTTGTATGAAGCGATGACGTTTTTATATTCAGTACCCCGGGCCATGAACTTCTGTTCGACTGGTTCGAGTCCATATTTCTGAAACTCGGCCTTGAAATAGTCGCAACACTTCTCCAGGGAGCCGAGATTCTGGTAGTTGCGAAATGGCCTCAACGTCGTCAGAAATTCGACGTGACGATAAAGATGGTCTTTGTTTGCGTTCATATTGTTTCCATAACTTGCGATTGGGCGACCTCTTTGCATGAATTCTAAATGACGCTGGGGACGCTTTCCAAAGTTTCCGATCAATCCTGGCCACGTAAAGGTTCCACTTCCCCATTGTTTAACATGACCTGTAATTCCGGGAATCCTATCGCCGCCAGTCGCACCTTGTCCGGCGAATCGTCGCTGGGCGACCCCATCATCAACGCAAATCGACCGGGGTGCAATGCGATGTTCGCTAGTCGACTGGCTGTAATGGCCAATAAGACAAAAGGCAGCGTCTTTGTAGTCATTCCACCAAGGATAGCGGTCCAGATATCGTCTTGCCCTGACGCTTCGAACGGCCCACCGATCCTGACCTCAAGCCCGGAAGTCGCAACTTTCAAGGAGTTCCAGTTTTGCTGTCGCTGTTCCTGTTGCCAGTCCTGCAGATCCAATCGAATGGCCAGGCCCAAGTCATTGTTAAAGCGATGTTGCTCGCGCCACCTTCTTCAATCTGCGTTTGCTAAATTCGGAGCAAAAACGCGTCATAATTATATGAAGAGAACTGGTTTAGGTATCGCCAGTTCGCAGTTGGCCTTCTTCCGAGCAAAACGAAGGACGACTTCTTGACCACTTCGGCCATTTGAGCCGGCGCAACTGAGGGAACGTCCTTGTGAGACGCTCTCGCTTGGAAGGGGCAGAGCACGTGCTGCCCGTGATCCGCAATCATGGACGCTAATTCGCGACGGATTCAACCCTCTCAATCGCCAACGTTGTAGCTAAATTACAGCAAAAAACGCGGCATATTACTTGAAGGAGCTGGATTATTTATTGCCAGTTCGCGATTCGTCACTTTGTTCTTCGCATGGGGGAGAAATGTTTTGATTACAGCTGTTGTAACCAGTAACGCAATTCTGGTTTTGGTTTTGACAGCTCTGTTTATTCGTGAATGGAGCCGTCGACGGGCACTGGAAGAGGTGCTGCGTCAATCGATTAACTTTTGGAGAACTGCCAATGAAGAAAATTTGGAAAGTCGGGATCTTGGTCGCGACTTGCCTGATGATGATGAACGGCTGCCTTGGTGAATCCGGCCGGATGGCAGATCTTGCCGAGAAAACTGTCGAGTCTCAAAATGAAGTGAACTCGGCAAACGCCAAGACACACGACAACTTTGTCAATTTGAACCGCGAATTTCAACGAGAAAGGAATGAACTGCAAAGCGAACGACAGTCGCTCAACAAACAATTCGAGAAACTGGAATCTGAACGAAGCAGCCTTCATCGGCTTCAGCATTCAGAACTGGCCTGGTCGGAATCATTTCGATTTCTGGCCATCGTCATCGCGGCAATCATGCCGCTTTTTTTATGCGCTTACCTGATCTGGGCAGCCTCGCATCGTTCGGTCCATCAAGACGAAGTCAATTCAATCTTGATTCGAGAATTGACCTCTTCAAATCCGCGATTGATTGCTGGGCCGAACCTGTCTCGGATCAGTGAAAAACATCGAAGAATTACAGGCGATCCTGAACCGCCAACAACCAATTAACAAGGAGAAAATAATGTCTCACGTTGTTCAGATTAAAACGGAGATCCGCGACATCAACGCGGTTAGGCACGCGTGTATTCGCCTGCAACTCGAGCCGCCGGTTCAAGGAACATTCGAACTCTATAACTCAACCGAGTCGGGATATGGTGTGAACTTGCGAGACTGGAAATACCCAGTCGTTTGCAAACTCGAGACTGGAGCAATCCGCTACGACAACTTCAACGGGCGCTGGGGTGACCCACAGCGGCTGGACGAATTCCAACAGCTGTATGCAGTCGAGAAATCAAAACTCGAAGCTCGCCGTCAAGGTCTCACAACAAGTGAACAGGCTCTCGAGGACGGAAGCATCAAAGTGACGATTCATTCGGGAGCTGGCGCATGAAACGAATCGAAGTGATTGTCTCACCCCAGGGCGAGAGCCGAATTGAAACGCACGGTTATGAAGGCGACTCTTGTCGCACGGCAACCAAATCGCTTGAACGAGCCCTTGGTATTCATACTGCTGAATCCTTGAAGCCAGAGTTCTACGAACACCAGGAATCAAAAATCCACCAGAAGGAGATGGAATGAAAACACTCACAGAGGAAATGTTTGATCATATCGCCGCATGTTTCACCGGGATCTGGATTCATTCCCACGAACACACCGACGCATTGATCGAGTTTAGTACGTTGTGCCGAGAGAATGACTGGGACTTGTCGTCTTGGGATATTTGCAATGGAGTATCGCACGGAAGTTCGGCAGACACGGAGCAGGACGGCTCGGACCCGTTGGCGGCTCTGAAGACGTTTGCCGCGTCAACGGATCTGCGGACCGACCATCGCTGATGGTTCTAAAGAATTTTCACCGGTTCCTTGGCAATGCTGAAATTGTGCAAACGCTTGCCGAGCAAATCCAATTGGGGAAGCATACCCGAAACTTCTATGTGATTCTGTCCCCGCAAACTGAAATTCCGATCGAACTGGAAAAGCTGTTCGTGGTGCTGGAGCATCGTCTGCCGAATAAAGAGCAGCTGGAAGCCATCGCCCGCGGAATCACGGAAGGGGATGAACTTCCCGGTAGTAATGAATTGGGAAAAGTGCTCGACGCGGCATCCGGGTTGACCCGCTACGAAGCGGAGAACGCGTTTAGTCTTTCTATCATTCGCGAAGGCCAAATCAAACCTTCGACGGTGCAACAATTGAAAAGTCAAACCCTGAAAAAGTCGGGCTTGTTGTCGCTCCACGAGAGTGAATTCGGATTTGAGCAGCTCGGCGGCATGGACTCAGTCAAAGAGTTCTGCACGAAGGTGCTTCAATCAAGTTCGCGGCTCGCCCGCCCGCGAGGAATTCTACTGCTGGGCGTGCCTGGAACCGGTAAAAGCGCTTTTGCCAAGGCTCTCGGCAAAGAGGCTGGTCGCCCGACCTTGGTGATGGATGTCGGCCGTTTGATGGGTGGTTTGGTTGGGCAATCGGAAAGCAATGTTCGACGCGCGTTGGAAATCGTCGACGCGATGGCGCCGGCGATCCTGTTCATCGACGAACTGGAGAAAGCTTTGAGCGGTTCCGGAGGCGGTGGCAAGAACGACAGTGGTGTAGCGACTCGAATGTTAGGCTCACTTTTGACTTGGCTTTCGGATCACACCTCCGATATTTTTGTCGTCGCAACCAGTAACGACATTTCGCAGTTACCGCCAGAACTGACCCGGGCGGAACGCTTTGATGGGATCTTCTTTTGTGATTTGCCCTCGCAGGCCGATCGCTTAAATATTTGGCACATCTGGATGAGTCATTTTGGAATCGATCCGGTCGCCACCATTCCTGACGATGGACTTTGGACGGGCAGCGAGATTCGTGCTTGCTGTCGCTTGGCGACTCTTCTGGGTCTGACGTTGGAAAAGGCAGCCGAACAGGTTGTCCCAATCGCCGTTACCAACGAGGAAGCAGTGCAGCGGTTGAGGTCATGGGCCAACAATCGTTGCTTGTCGGCGACAGAACCAGGAATCTTCCGTTCGAATCCACAGAACAAGAAGCGCCGAAAGTTGAGCCCCGTTGGACCACGTCCTTCGACCAATTGATCGGCAACTTAACCACCATCGATTGTTTAACACGCCCCGCCGGAAATTCCGGTTGGGGCATTTTTCATTTACAGGAGTCAAAATATGAGTACAACCTTGGAGCCCGCTCGCGTGAATCACGGCGATAGCGCTACCGAACGGTCAGCTGCCGAACGTCTGCGGACGACGATGGCGGCGACACGGATCTGTTTCCGCTGGTTTGGCAGTACCAAGTCTTTGAGTGAACAGCAAAAAGCTACCGCCGCCCAGTCGTTTGAAGCGGATGGTGATTTTCTGAATGCCAGTAAGAAGCTTCTCAACACCCGTCACCCTGCCTACCGGAAAGTGACTGCGGTAAAACACCAGATTACTTCTTATTGGAAAAGCGAGACGCTTCCGTTTCCTCAGCCCGGGCTGCGCCTGATTCGTCAGGATCGGATCGAATCGTTTGATCACCGCATGGACGCGTTCCGGGACGAGTTGCATGCCGCCGTGATCGATTTGGACCGAGAGTTCGGATCGTTGAAAGAAACGGCCCGGCAGCGACTTGGTGAGTTGTTTAATGAGTCCGATTATCCTTCATCGTTGGAAGGCATGTTTGGCGTTAGCTGGAATTTTCCCAGCGTCGAGGCACCCGATTATCTGCGCCGGTTAAACCCGGAACTGTATCGACATGAAGCGGAACGCGTCGCCCGTCGATTCGACCAGGCACTGGAAATGGCCGAGTCGGCTTTCATGGAAGAATTGCAGCAATTGATCGAGCATCTGACTGAAAGACTGACCGGCGGCGTTGACGGAACGCCCAAGGTCTTCCGGGACAGCGCGGTTACCAATTTGACTGCCTTCTTCGAACGGTTCCGCCGGTTGAACGTACGCAGCAATCAGGAACTGGATGAACTGGTTGATACCTGTCAGCAGATTGTTCAAGGACGAACGCCTCAGTCGCTGCGAAACAATCGATTAATTCGCGATACAGTCGCTGGCGAACTCGCTGAAGTTGGCAATCAGCTCGATCAATTGCTGGTCGATCGACCTCGCCGCAACCTGATCCGACGAGCGAGGTAATCATGCAGATCGTAATTGACCCGCGTGGAATCGCCCGCTGTATTTACGACGAGACGATTCCACTTCCCGCACTCGGCCGGATGAAGATTCGCCGGGGCAGCCATGTCGAACCGATCGCCGGCGGCAAATGGATCGCCGACCTGTCACCTGTCGGAGGCCCAACTCTCGGACCGTTCGTCTTTCGCTCCCAAGCATTAGCGGCCGAAAGGCGCTGGCTTGAAAAACACTGGCTGAGTCCGACGTAGGGCTCAGCACCAACAAATCGAAACTTATACCGCCCGGGCACACATGCGTCTCGGGCTTTTTTTATGGAGTTATCCGATGACACAAAGAGAACTTGAACGAGAACTTTCCCGAAAAACAGGCGAGTCGGTCCAGACGATTCGCAACTTGGGCTTTAGCCCACTTCAACCCGTGATCGCGATCGAAGAGCGTGATAAGCCGCTGATGGTCGATTGGGATCTTGAATTTCAGAACTCGATTCGAGAGAGGTTCAATTTGAACGCACGTAAAAAGCTAAATTCTGTTTACATTTCTACTTCGCTGATTTTCGCAGCCCTGATCGGTTGGGCCTTTGGCTCGTTGATTGTCTTCGTGATTGTCGCTGCCATCTGTATTGGGCTGTGCATCAATGCAGGAGACATCCGCCTGGAACCAACCAACAGAATCAGACGCAGGTCGCGTTAATCAACTCTAAAAAACTGGCGAGGAGGGGAACCTCCTCGCCGTTTTGGAACAATCATGAAAAAGATCAAACCAATAAAAAAGCAAAAATTTTCAGTCGCCAAGCAAGAGAAAGTGTTGCCTGAGTCTCGGGCAATTCAAATAATTGCGAAATTGGCGGCCAAATGGTGGCTAAGCAACAACAAGGAAGTTTTTTCAGGAGCTGAGGATGACAATTCAGGCAATGCGAGATCAAGAGCTGGAAAATAAGCTGATTGCCCTCGCCAACAAGGTGGTTGTCCCGGCAGCCCAAGCAAAAATCAGAAAGGAGATTTTGTCGATCGGTGAACTGGGTCAGATCAAAGAACTCCTCTACTCGGATGTGGGCGATGACGAATTGGAATTCGCCCGTGGGTTCGATTTTAATGGTCGCAATAACATGGTCCAGTTGGCCAGGATTCGAGACGTTGGTGAACGAAGAATCGTATTGGATATGGGATTTGAAGTTGGATTTTTATTGGACGCTGATTACCGGCGTTATTTGAGACAACTGGAATCCGACTCATCTATTCGCTCGTCAATTGCATTGAACTACGCCCACGGTCAGTTAGCCTTGAATGGCAAGATCATTGGGAAAGTCCAGGAGCGAACCAACCCAACAAAGATGCAGGTTGTGCTTCAAATGTTTCAAGACCAAGGCTGGCCAACCACGATCTCCGCCCCCTCTGGTTGGGATGATGCCAATGTCGGAAACGTCTGCCATCAGCTTCGGAAACGATTTGGGAAGTTCATTGAATTCCGCGAGGGTGAGAGTGGAACCGCAATCAGTTATGAGATCAAGAAAAAAGTGAAACCAAAGTGATACCAAACTTAAACTGACACCACGATACATTTCGTAAAAAATTTGCGTGTTCTGGACGACTCCAGAGCACGCTTTTTTTTGCACAAGGAATTGCAATGTCACGACAAAAATTAACTAACCGAGAGATCCGCAGCGCATTCGATGCTGAAGAACTGAGCCGACGCTACCCACCGGTCATGACGGTCGCCCAGGTCGCAGAACTTTGCCAGTGCTCCAAGTCACTCGTTCACAAATGGAGCAGTAAGGGAGTTCTGGATTTCGCGAAATCACAGCGAGGGCCTGTTCGGTTTTGGAGGGATCGAGTCCTTGCCTGGCATTTCGGAGAAAGAGGTAACTAACAATGAATCAAAAACAATTCCGTGTGAATACGGATTCACACGGCGAAGTAACTCTTGAGACCAAAGGTAAGAAAGGAACGTATCGGGTTAGCTTTCAACATATGGGCAAACACCACCGGCGATCGCTGAAGACCTCGAACAAAACCGTCGCACTGGAGCGACTGCCCAAATTGCTTGCCGAGTATCCTGTCGGTGTCGTCAACGGATTTGATTCGATTAGCTTTGATCAGGGGTTGGAGTATTACATCGAATCACTGAGGGCGAAAGCGCAAGCCAGAAAAGACGATTCAGCAGGTCCGGCTGCGTTGCAATGCGTTTTTTGATCACCTTCGGTCGAAGGGCGTGAACAAGTTCGAGAAGGTAAAAGCGGTCCATGCCGACACCTTTTATCGGTCCGTGCAGGAGACCAGGAGCGACAGCACCGCTTTTGGTTACTTTCGCATGGCCAAAGCCATGCTGACTTACCTGGAGTCACGTGAACTGGTTGATCGGAATCCATTCTTTCGAGTTAAATACCAACGGCCAGAGTTTCAGCACAGCGAAATTCCTGACCTGAAGCAGGTCAACCGGATCCTGGATCAGGTTGAACCGAAATTCCTGGTTCCGATTTCGGCATTGGCGTTCATGGGGTGTCGGCGCGAAGCCCTGACTCGCGTGCTCACCACCGATGTCGACCGCGACGCCGGCACGATCTTTGTTCGCAAGCCCGAGGGCGTCACCTCCAAGACGGTCTCTCGCCGCGTACCCATCCACCGGCGTCTGGCTGCGCTCTTGGATACCTACGAGCGTCCTGAATCCAAATGGTTTTTTTGTTCGCCGTGGTCACCACAATCACCGGGCGGAAAGAAAATTGATGGCGATGACCTGAACGAAGCCTTCAAACGGGCAGTGAAGAAGGCGGGTTATCCTGCGGGTCGCAAAAACAAAGGTTACACACTTCATTGCTTGCGTGGCTTCTTCAAATCCCATGCCTTGAAGTGTGGTGTCCCGCGCGAGATTGTCGACGTGATCCAGGGACACCGGAGCGACCGCAGCGTTGGCACGAGACACTATTTGCAGTTCACGCAGGAAGATCTCAACCGGTTTATGCAGTCGATTAACTTTGATTCTCAAGAAGGAGAATAATGATGTTGTTGTATGGAAGCAAATCCGCCCTAGTGTTTTTGGCGGTCGTGATGGGTTTGAATTTCGGGGATGTTTTGTCCTCCCCCCAGATATTCAAAGAGGCGAAAAAGTTTTTGTCCCGACCAATCGGGACAAAAACGTGCGCAAAAAAATTCTGACTCGGTTTTTACCGAGTCAGATTTTGGAGCGGAGGACACGGGGGTCGAACCCGCAACCCTTGCGGGCAATTGATTTCGAATCAACCTGCTCAGCCATTCGCTTATCCTCCGGATGCCTGAATTTTACACGCTGGGCGTTTGAACTCAAGCGGTTGATTTTAGAACAATGCCTGATCTCGTGAACAATGCCTGATCTCGTGAACTATGCCTGGCCTGCCGTCGTCCCCGCCTCGCTGCTGTGCCAGTTCGGCAAATACCTGGCGTTGTTCGGAAAAGCTCGTCGTTGTTGGCGAAGTATCTGGCCTGTTTGCTTGCCTGTCCTTTTTCCTTGTCCTTCGTTCGGCAAATGGCTGTCCTTTTGCGATGCTCCGTCCCTTAGCTGCGTTCGGCTTGGGCCAGCCAATGCCACAATCAGGTTGCCGCTCTGTTAAAACGGAAATTCAAACACCCGTGTTTCTGAACCGCGAAACCCCGGCAGTTCGACGACGGAGCGTCCGCTGCCTGATCGTCTGGTGCCTGATCGTCTGGTGCTTGAGCGTTTGATGCTTGAGCGTTCGCAGACTCAACGGCCGGGGGCTTGATCGGAGTCTATTTTAAGTCCTTGTTTACTCAGGCCCCTGTTTACTCAGGTCCTCGTTTACTCAGGTCCTCGTTTACTCAGGTCCTTGATTGACGTTGCAGCCGAGTGCGCACGAGCAAGTCGTTGAGCGCCGCACCGCCGGTGGGCAATTCCGGGAGCTGGCTGCGCTCGAACGCGTTATGAAGTTCGGCGACCAGTCGCTCGTATTCCCGCTGATGAAAAGACAAATCTGCTTGCTCGAGCGTGCACTGTTCGGTTCCGCGGATTTTTCGCTCAATCAGTTCGGGCAAATACGACAACTGAAAAGTCTCGTTCAGACGCACCAGGTTGGCCTCGATTTGGCCCGTCCGCATCAGCTGAATTCCGGTCAGTAATACCCGGTAGACATACAGCAGTGGCTTGACCCGCGACGGGTTGGCCTGGTGAAACAGTTTCCACTGGGTTGCTGCAAACCCCAAGTAATGATGGGCATGATGCCTGGTCAGGCATTGGGCTGCGATGGCCTTCAGCTCTTCGTGCGCGGCCGAAGTTCGAACGACCAGCGGCGAGAGCACCTGCTCCATCACGTAGCCATTCTTTTTGAGCATCAGCTCGAAGAACTTTTTGGCATCGTGCGTTACCAAGTCGATTTCCAGGCCGTCATGAAAGCCCGCTTTTTCAACCGTCTCGTCGCCAATTTTCAAGCCGATGATTTCTTCCAGCGGCAATAAGTGCACGCCCCGCAAGTCAAAATCCGAATCGGGGGACGGGAAGCCATACAAGTGCGCTCCGCTGATTGTGGCGAACATCAGCGGGTAAGGATGATCGTCGACTTGCCGAGTCAACCGTGGATCTTGCATTACGGCAATCCCTCCAGCGTTGCGGATTTACGGGCCTTCAGCAAAAAAGCATTGGCCCGCTGGTAGTCAGGCCGTTCTGGCAGTTTCGTCTTGGCGAGTGCCCGTTCAAATTCAAGGTGCAGGGCAAGTCGCCATTTTTCGGTCTCGTTCCACGGCAGGTCGCCTCGCTTGATCGCCAACAACTGGTCCCGATGTTTGTCGACCTTGACCGGCACGAATCCTTCCCGCAGCACACTGATCCCGGAGATCAACAGTCGGATCAAGTGCATCACATGTTTTTGTTTCACGCGTCCCTGGTTGCGAATGTCGGCCTGCATTTTCTTGAACTGTGACATGACGTAACCGTTGTACGTCTGATAGACCAGGCGAGACAGAAAAATCGACCGCATCCCCAGCAGTTCCTCGGCCAGTGGCGTCGCTTTTTCAACGATCGGCGAGTAGAGGCATTCCAGCACATTCGGATTGGCTTTAAGCGCCAACACCATGAATTTCTGAATTTCCCAGTAGGCTTCCTGTGTCGATTCGCACTCCAGCTGCTCGGGGACGCCATAAAGCGACCAGTGCAATTGGGCAGGCGGCAGATAGAATCCTCGACGGTCGATATCGGACTGGTCGTCTGCCAGACCATAGGCCTGCGATCCAATGACGCACTGATAGATCACGCGTTCAAAAAGGTTGACTTGCTTAGCGGTTATCTCGGAGTTTCCAATTTCTCCCTGTTTGAATTTGGCCAACAAAGTCAACTGGCTTGACTTCAGTGCCTCTTCGACTCCATCCAGAAAACGAACACGATAGGCGTGCTCCAGATCGGTTGGCGCCTTGGTGACGACCCCTACCGACCCGCGCGGATGCAGCGTGCGACCGTTTGGACCAACCACGTCCTTCAGGGTGACCACCTGCGTACCGACAGGGAAAGGAGCGAAATGGAAGGATGCAGGAGAAGTCATAGGGTCTGTTTTCCACTTTTTACGCCGAAGATTCGCATTGCGGCAGTGCCGTGTCCGTGGCTCCGTGGGGCAGGGACCGCGGAGTACATTTTTATAGCGGACAAATCGTCCAAAACAATTGTCGGGGTTGCCGTCGACAACACCAGCCCGATTGTTGAATTGTCGGAAACCCGCTCGGTTTAATTCGGCCGAGCGGGCGCGGAGATTCAGTCCCTAAAAGTAGTCGTCCCGGTTCACGCCGTCAAAAGCGGCCTTTCTTAAGACAACACTTCTTGAAGCGTTTGCCAGAGCCGCACGGACAGAGGTCATTTCTACCCAGCTTTTCTTGCAGTCGTTTGTCGCCATGGACGATCTGCACTCCACGCTTGACTTGCGTTTCAGACGGATAGCCCCGACGGCGCTTGCTCATCGGCTCGAAAAAATGGTTGGTTTTCGAGTGGTTCTTGGTTTTTGTATCGCATGGCGCACCTCCTGTCTTTCGAATGGTCTTCTTCCGGAGACACCCATTTCATGAAAGGGTTCATTGCCGTCCGAAAAAGTTATCGCTTTGCAGTATTTTCTTTTGATTTCCCCGAGGGTATTGGTATCTAACCGAGTTGAGTTGGGATATTGATGTTTACGTGTTTGAGGTTTTGCCGTTTGAGGGAGCTACATCAGTAACATTAACCGCGGTGTTGCGCAAGCATTGAGCGTCGGGCGCCAGCCCCATTCATGGTATTGTTCCAATCGGATCGCGTCGGAGCAGCGGTAGATATTTGAGGTCAATGACCTGTTCTATAAGACCTGCTGTCGCTGCTCCGCAGCTGCAGGTTGGCTGCCCGGCGTTTCATTGGGCTTTCGCCCAATGCTTTACGCTGTCACAGCTCCGCAGTTGTTGCAGTTCGCGACTTACTCGTTTGGTTCGACGCGCAAGACCAAGCATTGTGTAGGCACGAATGCCAGGACTTGAGAGGGATACTTAGCCACCGTCACGGTGGCACCCGCAGACCCTGGCTAACCGTGAATCGACGAAAGAAGAATGCTGCACGGCGTTGCCATAAAGGGAGAGCCAAATCGGGCTGCACTACTTGCCGACTTCACGCGGCAGGCAGTCAAGTCTCGGATGGAAACGAACCGTTGACACGATAGAATAGGGGTGGCGGCCAATAATTTGCAGTTTCCCAACGACAAGGCAATTCTGATGCGTCACGGTTCCAACCTGGATCCCCCCAATCGATTTGAAACGATCCATCGCGAGCCGGACCTCGACTATCTGGATTGGGACCAGGAACACCTCGCGCTGAAAAATCGAAAAATTGAATACATCGACGATTCATCCAACAGCATTGTTTCGGAGAACAACTCCCCCGACATTCCGTTTCGCTACAGCCTCAACCCATATCGCGGATGCATCCACGCATGCGCCTATTGCTATGCTCGCCCGACCCACGAATATTTGGGATTTAATGCGGGGCTTGATTTTGAAACGAAAATTACGGTCAAGCGAAACGCGACCGAGCTCTTTCGCCAATTCCTTTCCCGCCGTCATTGGCAACTGGAGCCGATTGCGTTTTCGGGGGTCACCGATTGTTATCAACCGGCCGAACGGCAGTTTCGACTGACGCGCGGGTGCCTTGAGATTGCGCTTTCGTTTCGACAGCCCGTCAGCATTGTGACCAAGAATGCGTTGATTGTTCGCGATCTGGATTTGCTGGCCGAGATGGCCCAGCAGAATCTGATTCACGCCTACCTCTCGATCACGACGCTGGATTCCGTGTTGGCTCGGGAGATGGAACCTCGAACTAGTATTCCGGCTGCCCGCCTGCGGGCGATTGAGACGCTGGCCGATGCGGGTGTGCCGGTCGGCGTGATGGTCGCGCCGGTGATTCCAGGACTGAATGATTCCGAGATTCCGGCGATCCTGAAAGCCGCCAGTGCCGCTGGGGCGGGGACTTCGGGTTATGTCTTGCTGCGACTGCCGCTGACGGTACAGCCCGTTTTTACCGAGTGGATTCAGCGTGTTCGGCCCGATCATGCCGAGAGAGTGCTGGGACGAGTTCGGGAAACCCGCGGTGGGGCGATCAACGATTCTGCGTTCGGCCAACGGATGACCGGTACCGGACAAATCGCGGACCAGATTCGCAAGCTCTACAAGTTATTCCAAAAGCAAAGTGGACTTGATCAGCCGCTAACGCCGTTTAATTGCAACGATTTTCAGGTGCCCCAACCGGATACGGGGCAGTTGCGGTTGTTCTGAACCAGGTTGGATTGTGGTTTGCTCTGGGTTTGCCAGTTTGGAAAAGACTCGGAATCGTTATCTTCGATTCTCCGAGGTGCTTTGGTTGTTTTCAGTGGATTGCAGTCGCTAGCACGAATTCGTTGGCTGGTAGCGTTAAGTAGACGACTTTTATCGAGGCCCATTGAGAAGATGATATCGGGACCCGTTGTCCGAAAATCGCTCTAGGTTGCCGCAAAAAATTGTATTAGCTTATGCGGGCTCGCAAGCCGCTCCCAGGTTGCCGGGCCATTCGGTTTTCGGTTGACGCCGGAAACCAGAATCCACCGGAACCTTTGGTGGATCGGATGCGTAGCATGGATCGTCGTCGAACCGGCATCGCTGGAAGTGAGCTGCCATTTCGTCGACCGTTGACGGGCTCAAGGAATGAGCCTGCAAAATTGAATTCAACACCACGGAAGGACAGGGCATGGAAGCTCGCAAAGTTCTCTTGGCATTATCCGCCATTCTGGCCATCTGGATCGTCGCCCCGATCCAATCGACGAACGCACAGCATCCTTCCCCAAACCGGCGGGGCCAGCAGTACCGAGTCCCGACAGAAAACTTCGTGGTCTTCGCTCCGGATCCGAAACTCGCTCAACGTGTCGCCAGTGAGGCGGAGCGGTATCGGAAAGAGTTGGCGATCGAATGGACCGGAAAAGAGATCGGCCGCTGGAATGACAAGTGCCCGATTCAGGTCGAACTGGGAATGCACGCTGGTGGGGAAACCAGTTTTGCGTTTGTCACCGATGGCCGGGGGAAGGGTCTGCCGGTGAGTTGGCAAATGAAGATCTTTGGACCGCCGGATCGAATTCTGGATGCGGTTTTGCCCCACGAAATCACGCACACGATTTTTGCGACGCACTTTGGCAGGCCGCTTCCTCGCTGGGCTGACGAAGGCGCCTGCACCACGGTGGAGCACGAATCTGAACGGCAGAAGAATCACCGGATGCTGATCGATTTTCTCAATGCCCGGCCCTCGCGCGGAATCGCGTTCAACCGGATGTTCACCATGAGAGACTACCCACACGATATCTTGCCGCTGTATGCCCAAGGCTACAGCCTGGCGAAGTTTCTGATCATGCAAAACGGCAAACGTCATTTTCTGGATTACATCGGCGCCGGGATGAATGCGGAATCACAGGGACGAGAACTTCGGGCGTGGGATTACGTAACAAAAGAATATTACGGCTTCAAGGATCTGTCGGACCTCCAGATCGCTTGGATTGGCTGGGTTAAAAACGGGAGCCGGGAAATTCCGAACCGGCCGCTGGCTGCGAATTCTGCGGTGGCCAATTTGGATCGCTCGGCGAACTGCGCCAGCGAGCATTTACGCGAACGCGAACGCGAAGGCCCAAACTTTCACTGCCAACCCAGGACTTCCGAATGTACCGTCAAGCTCTTCCGGGAGTTGGTACGCAAGTCAAGCCAACGAATCGGCCGCGGCCAGGGTCGCGGCGAATCGCGAGTCGCTAGAAACGTTCAATCCCAAAACGATCGTTGAGGTTGGGGCCAGTTCCTCGCCAAATTCGATTCCCGCAGGTAAATTGGATGGTGACAGCTGGCAGGAATCTGCGACACTTGAAGGAGTGACGACTCCCCCCGCGACAATTTGGCGATAGACAGGATTTTCAGGTTCATGGGATGGTTGAGCTGGATTCTACGACGGCCAAATTTCCACCGAATTGACGATTCTTATGCGATGGACCGTCAGAACCTCTGGCCCTCGTTAAAAACGGCGATCTCCCATCAACTGCAGCAAGGCCATCCCATCTGGATTGTGGTGCATTTTGCCGAGACCTTCACCACCGTTCAGGATTTGTTGGGGCAGTGGTCGATTGATTACCAGATTGTCGATCAGGTGCTTCAGCCCAAAGACGCGTTGGACCATCTGCAGGACTCCGCTGAAGGCGTCTCGTTGGTGCTCAGCGACCTGCTGACCGTCAGTGAGACGGCCAATCTAACTCGCGACGATTCGCAGACGCTGTCCATGATTGTCGTTGAACGCCATCCGCTGGCGGTGCAAGATCGCGAGGTCGAGCAGTTTGCCAGGTTGATTCCCTGTCCGGTCCAATTGGGGTATTTTCTGGCGATCGATGATCTGGTGATTCGCCAGGTCGTCAATCAGACGACGATTGAGATCTTGAAACAGCTGGGCATGAAAGACCATGAACTGATTACCAGCAACATGATCACGCGGCGGATCAACCAGTTTCTCAATCGGGCCGAGCGTCACTATATTTCCAATCAGCGCGTGCCAATTCGGCGAAAGAATGGCTGGAGTTGAACCAGCCAAAAAAACTAGATTAGGAATCGCGAGACGACGAACAACAGGGTGGTCACGACCGATCCGGCGATGGCCCAGTAGAACGAAGTCGTTGAATCGACAAATCGTAGCGCCGGAATCAGCGACGAGGTTACCAGGGCAGTTCGGACCACATTCAGGACCGGCATCCGGAACCCGACGGCATCGTAAAACAGGCTTTCCAGCGGCAGCCAGATGATTCCAACGGCGATGGGGAAAAGCATGGCCAGCCACGCGGTAGAGGATTGGAATCGGCAGAACAGCAGCGTTAACCATCCGCCGACCAACACCGGAACGACGAACAGGTAACTACCGCCGTTGAACACACCAGCCGTTGTGATTGCCAAGGTAGACCAAATCATCAAAACGCTCATCATCGAGGTGTTCGCGGAAACCCCGGCCAGTAGGCTCCCGTTCATAAAGCAGAGTACCGTGACGGCGCACAACCAGTACCCTGCCAACAGCGGCAAAGGATGCGCGGTCCAAACCGGTTGAGGTTGTTGGTCGAAGCTCGCCAACACCGTCAGCATCCAGCCGACCCCACCGACTGTCAGGATCGCGACCATGACTTTCGCGCAACCCGCGATCCATTGAACGAAATACTGGCTGTCCAGTGAGCGTGCCTCCCCCGAACGTTGGATTGTCAACAACAGGCCGGCTGCCATCAACAGGATGCTGATCAGACTGATCCAGAGTGAGTACCTGGCCGGCCACCAGAACAGCTTCCAACCCAACAGGTCAAAATAGACCGCCCGTTCTTCGGTTTTGGAGACGTTGGGGGCGTCAGCCAATGTCCGAATCAGGCCGAGCGCCTGGTCGCCATGATGTTGCATGCTGCCGAGGTCAAGATGTTTCCAGTCGTCGTTGTCGCTGTGATAGTTCAGCGCATCGCCGATGAAGGCAAAGTTATATCCGCTGATCCCGGCTTGTTTGAAGATGGTAAAGTCGGTGTCGCGAGGAAGTCGCCGGTAGATCTCGAAAAACAGCGACGACGTAAAGGGGCGGCAACTGGCGCGTGAGAAAATTGGAATCAAGGCGAGGCTATTTTCGCTGGTCTGAAACATCAGACTGGGGCCGCTGGTTCCTCGGGCTTCCAGATTGATCACGACGTCGATGTCGGCCGCCCGCGGATGCGAATCGACAAACAGTTTCGCGCCGAGCAACCCGAGTTCCTCTCCGTCCGTCAGCAGAAAAATCAGATCACGTTGGGGTGCCGGTTCGCTGGCCAGCATGCGGGCAATCTCCAGCACGACCGCGACTCCGACACCATCGTCAGAAATCCCCGGTCCAAACGGAACCGAATCATAATGGGCGACCAACAGAATCGCGTTTCGCGCCTCGGATGAATGGGTTCCTGCCCGATGCGCCAGGATATTCGAAATCTCAACGACCGGTCGATCCGGACTGCGATCACGAACAGTTGGATTGACGCTGGCCTGGCCGGACTGGATTTCAACTTCGTATCCAAAATCCTGGAGCAGGCTGACGATTCTGTAGCGAACGATTTCGTTTTGAAGACTGCCGGCCGGATGGGGAATCTCATCGCCACAGACTTGATCCAAAATGGCCTCGGCACGGATTGCCGAAAATTCTGTGGGGGGCGCGGATTCCGGTCGAGGAGCGGGCGGGACGCAACGAATGACGGACAGCCAGCAGGTGGCGACCCAAATCAATATTACGGAGACGGCGATCCGCCAATTCGATACTTCGGGCCATGTCGAGTCGGAATCAGACGTCACTTTTTACCCATTGCACGTTTTGCCTGGAAGAAACGCGTTAGGATCTCGCCACATTGTCGCTCGACGACACCGGCCGTGACGCTGGTTTGATGGTTGAGTCGATCATCCTCGAGTAACTGGTACAGTGACGCGACGGCACCGCCTTTGGGATCACTGGCACCGTAGATCAGATTGGGAACACGGGCCTGGAGAATTGCCCCAGCGCACATAACGCAAGGTTCGAGGGTGACATACATCGTGCAGTCTTCCAGTCGCCAATCGCCGATCGCTTCGGCGGCCTGAGTGATGGCGATCATCTCGGCGTGGGCCGTGGCATCACGAAGCTGTTGGCAAAGGTTGTGAGCGGCACCGATAATTCGTTGCTCGCGAACAATGATGGCACCCACCGGCACCTCGTCGAGATCGAACGCGGCCTGGGCCTGATCGAGTGCCAGACGCATGAAATGTTCGTGGGGAAAAATTTCGAGATTCATGTGGGCAACAAATTTTCAGCCGGCGGCGTAATCTTCAGCCTCTCAAAGGACGTTGTTTGCGTAGACAGGTGGCGTGTTATTCCGAAGTCGATTTACCACCGTCTTCTGATTTCGAGTTTCCGGACGGTTCGGAAGGCTGAGGTTTGGAGGGTTCGGATTGTTTTTCAGTCTCAACGACATCCCGGGTTTTCAGCTCGATGTTCTTGAAATGAGAGGTCGTTTCAAAGTTGCAAATCCCCAACGGCCGACTTGGCAGGGTTTCGTTTCGCAGGGAAACCTTGTGGCCCTCAAGATCCTGGTCGACGACCCGTTGGTCATCGATCCAGCATTGGATTCGTTTCGGTTCGACTTTGACTCTGATATGGTACCACTGGTCTTGTTCAAATTTCATCAGCGTGCGCGTGTCATTGTCCGACGCGTCCTGGTCGTCGATGCAGGAAAGGCCAACGACAACTCCGGCCCAGCCACCGACGATCAACGTGCAGTGATTGTCGTTGACCGGGAATGTCAATCCGCAAAAGAAATCGATGCCTTCGGTTTTTTTTGCGTCCAGGGAAATTTCGTAATTGGTTTTGGGAAGATCGGTTCGCGTCGAATTGACGCCACTGATGGGGTAGCCGGCCCCGACCACAAGAGCTCCATCGACGACGGTGCACTCACCTTCACCGCCAAAATTTGAAACTTCCCATCCGTTCATTGTTTTGCCATCAAATAACGAGATGGCATCTGCCGGTTTTTCAGGAAGCCGCTTCTTGGCGGAAGCTTGCCGTTGATGGTCAGCTTGCTGCCGGGCTGGTTTCGGCGGATTGGAATCTTGCGGCGGCGTCTGCCGGTTTTCCTGCGCATGGAGGGCGGTAAGAGAAACGGCAGCCAGCCCAAAACTGACGGCCAACAAGCAAAACCGAAATCGATGGGGGGCAAATCGCAGCATGATAGGGCCTGATCGTTGAAGGGTGTTTCTCGGGATTGGACACGAATCCCAATCATCAATCGTACCGGCTGAAATCCCGGTCAGATAGAAGTCTTTTCCAAAAAGCGATCGGGATTGGCCTGCCAGACATAATCCGGAGTGCTGGAATTCTGGTTGGGCGGTCGTCATTCCATAATAAAAAAAGCACGCGTTGGAACGCGTGCTGTGGTGTGTTGAATCCCTGGCACTTTGATCTGGCAGACTCATTTAGACAGGAACTTCAGCCAGCCTTTTTTCTCTTTCTTGCCTTCGTCATCGTTATCAGCCGATTGGCTGCCGGCGATTTTTTCGGCGAGTTCCGAGATGGAGCTGGTAATCGCAGCTTTGGGAGCCTGTTGAATCAGTGGCACGCCATTGTTTCGGCATTCCGAGATCACGCTGTAGTTATTGGGAATCCGCCAGAAAATCTCCCGATCGATGGTTTCTTCTGCTTTGCTTGAACTGATTTGAGATTTGTCCAGTCCGGCACGATTGACCACGATTTTGGTTTTTTCGTTGACTCCCTCGTAGGCTTCCAGGGAACTCAGCAGTCGGACGACGTTTCTCAGGCAGGGCAGGTCCAGTTGGGTCAGCAACAGGATATGATCGGCGGCCTCCAGGGCGGTCACGTCGAGTTTGCTGTAGGACTTCGACAGATCAATCACGAGGTGGGTAAAGGAGGCTTTCATCAAACCGAGAACTTTGCTGAAGTCTTCGGTCGTAATGGAAGAGATGTCTTCGATTTGGACGGGACGGGGCAGCAGGTAGACACCCGTTTCGTGTTTGGTCAACGACTTGCGCAGCAATGCCAGATCCAATCGCGCGATGTTCTGGGACACATCCAGCAACGTGTAATCCGGAATCATGTCCAGGAACACGTCGGCGTCACCCAGGGCGAGGTCCATGTCAATGACGGCCACGCTGCGATCGGGATCTTGGGCCAGCGCGACCGCCAGGTTGATGGCAATCGAGGTCGTGCCAACGCCTCCGGAGGAACCGGCGATCGCGATGATGGAACCGGAGTTACTGCGTGAGCCTCCTTCGCGAGAGAAGGCAACGCGATCCAGCGCGCCGACCAGTTCATCGATCTTGACCGGGGAGTTCAGGAACTCTCTGGCGCCAGCTCGCATGGCTTGCAGAATCATCTGTCCGTCAGTTCGTTCACTGACCACGATGATTCCACAGTCCGGAAAATTTCGGGCCAGTCGTTCGACCAGCGCGAGTGCTTTCTGTTCGTCGCTGTCGATGTCGATGATCGCCACGTCCGGATTGGTCTGTTCGACGATTTCAGAAAAGAATTCGTATCGCGAGCAATCAGCTTCCAGCCAGACCTGGTCCATTCCGATCAGGAACTTCTTCAGGTTATCGCGAGTTTTCTCATCTGGATCGCAAATCGAAATACGTAGCGTACCACTCATTTGATATCCAATTTCCTATTGCGTGTTCTTGTCGCGAGGTTAAGAACCTAACCACGGGTTGACCGCATGCGCAGTCGACGGGACATAATTGTGCAAAACAAAAACCGTTCACACCAATGAAGTCATCGGCATGAACGGTGGTGGAAGTCTACCTTTACCTACGCAAACCACATTCGACTAACGCTTTCGAGTGGGCCATTGGAATCCGCTTACGGCCTTTGCCTGTTTTGCCGGTGCGGAAGCATCCGATCGTCGTGACGATTCTTCCGGGAAGCGAAACGAAGTGCTCTGCGATGGAACGACCTGTTGCGTGTTTGGATCCAGCTGACCGGTTGGGTCGGGGCAACAGTTGTTCGAGCATCCGAGTCGAGGGGACGTCAAACTGGTCGTTGACGGGGCAGTCCTCTTCGCACTTGGGAACTTCCTGGTAGCCGTTGATAAACAATTCGTAATCCGACGGAGCCTTGGTCAGCTGGCCGACGCCGACCGCTGGAACCTGGTAGGGTTCGACTTCGCTGATGAATCGCGGCGTGATCAAGAAGACCAGTTCGGTCTCATTGGTTTCTTCGGTGTTCTTGCGGACAAACGGGCCAAACAACGGAGAGTCCATGATCTTCGGTACACCGCGACTTTCTGACGAAAGGTCTTCACGATAGTCACCGGCCAGGGCGAGCGTGTGTCCGGCTTTCATTTTGACCCCCGTGTTGACGCGGCGAACGCGGAAACCGGGGACGCCTGAATCGCCTTGCAGGTCTCTGGCGACTTCGGATACTTCCGCCCGAACTTCCAGCGTTAACTGACCGGCCCCGTGAACAATCGGAACGATATCAAGTTTGGTACCGAAGGGTCGAAATTCAATTGAGTTGGTACCCAAGCCACTGGCGACCTGGATCGGAACTTCACCACCGGAGAGGAATTCTGCAGGACGTCCGTTTTGAGCAACCAAAGTCGGTTGGTCCAGCAGTTTGGCGACGTTGCGAACTTCGAGGGCCTCGATGAAGGCGTTGAAAGCCGTGTTGCCACCGACGACGCCAAACGTGAAGTTACCGTCTCCGGTTACGCCTCCGTCAGCCAGCGAGAATTCGGAAATCAGATCCGAGACGCTGGAGACGATGCCGAAGTCATCACCAATCAATGACCAGTCGACGCCGAGGCTGCGAAACTTCGACCGCGAAACCTCGTAGACTTTGACCTTGATCGCGATGTTCTGGGAACCGTTGACTCGCAGTTCGTTAATGACATTGGTCGGGAAGTAATCCCGCGCCACGGCAATCACGTTTTCGATCTGATCGGCACGGGCGACGTAGCCGGTCAGGATCACGCCGGTTTGCAACGCGTCCACGCGGATCAGTGAATCCGGGAAGTGTTTGGCGAATGCCCGTTCCAGCTTTCGCACGTCGACGGTGACATGCACAGTCAACGTTTGCAGTTTCTTGCTGGGATCACTGACGGTGATCGTTGAGATGCCGGGTTTCAGGCCCGAGATCAGAATCTCGTTGGGGGCGACCGGCGTGGCTTGAATGATGTCCGGATTTTCAACCATCAATTCCGGCACGTTGTAGTCAAACTTCAGTCGCCGACTTGAACCGTTAATCAGTTCAAAAGTGTCAACCGATTCATTGACTTGAATTTGCACCCCGACCTGGAATGCATGAACTTGGGCTGGTTGACCTATTGCCATCGCGGCGACGGCGCAAGCCAACAGAGAAAGGGTCATTCGCATGTTCATCCGTGAATCCTCGCGTTAGGCAGAACCACCAGTCGTCCACGTCCTGCCAGGAAATCATCCTTGATTCTCGTTTTGCAGGAAAACCGAATGGATCGCAAAGAACCCATTCGGTGTGTCAACTCGTTTAAATGATTGCAACTGTTGTAACAGTCGCCTCACGTATAGGTAGTTCGAACCTATTGAGCCGGATATTGATCTTCTTCCAATCCGCGATCACTTTCGTCAAAGCTGTCAGACTCATCCTGGTCGTTATCTTTTTCCAGGTTCAACATGTCCGGAGCCGGTTTCGAGGGAGCATTACGCTCGGTGGACTGAGGCAGCGAGCCACGTTGGAATTTGTATCGTTCTGCGGTCGGCCCGTTCCAGACGACCATGGTATTGGCGTCCTGGGCAGGATTGCTAACCGAGCCAAAGGTTGTTTGGAAAGAGTTGTTTTCTTCGGATTCCGGTCTGCTCTTCGTCGGCTTCGTCTTGCGGCCGCGAAATGATAGCAAGTCATTCATGTCATCATCGTCGCCTTCGACATGGTCTCCACGCAGGACCAATTTCAGCTGCCCGGTTTTTTGAACGTAAACGATGGCTTCGGATTGTCTTTCGGTGACCAAAACGCCGACAATCGCACTACCGCGGGTACTGGTTTCCGTTCGATTGCCAGCGGTGGCCCGCATTTGGGCGTTGACCGAGAATACCCGAAGGGCCTTCAGGAATGTTTTGGAGAATGTTCGCATCGTGCCGTCGCGGTCAGCGGTCTTGAAGAGTCCGATCACGTCGACTTTGTCGCCTGGGTTGAGCAATCCGGCGATCGTGTCGTCTTCCGATACCTTGATCGCGACGACTTTGTAGCCATCCGGAATAGAAAGTCGGCCGAGGTCATTTTTGTGAGCCAAATCGGGCATCATGATCGGAGAACCTTTGCTCAGCCGAGTCGTGATCGCCATGTCGTCGATTTCTTCGATGTCGGTGACGGCGGTTTCCGGAATGATCTCCAGCGGCCAATTCTCGATTTTGACGTTTTCTTCGGTCAACAAAGCGTTGTGATCAATGTGGTCGGCAGCGACCAGAACCGGCCCCATTTTCGGAGCTTGCACGACCGGGGCGTTGTTTCGACCCATCACCTGGCTGATGCCGATGGCAGCAATCAGTCCGAATCCCATTGAAAGGATCATCAGCATAAACGATTTTGATTTCATTGGAGCATTCCCGGCTAAAGCACTTTCAACCCGTTGAGGCTGAACATAATCTGTGACGGTTTTTTGGTTTGTGACGCACCGTTTCGACAACCTTCCTGGTTTTCGGCTCCATCCTGGAGTTCAAATCGCTGAGTCGTAGTCGGCTTGCACGTCGCTATCGAGAAAAGTGCAAGCGTCTACGTGTTCTTTGCTTCGGTTGGTTGAAGTGCGTGGCTTCAACCAGCAGAATCTGCTCCGAATTCGAAGCAGATTCCGCAAAATCGGAGTGGGTCTCCTAACGCGATATTGGTTGGCCGATTCCCCCGGTGTTGCCAACGGCGAGGGTGCTCGGCCATGATTTTCGTCCGATCAGATCAACAGTCGGTTCCAGGCGAAGTACAGGACGGTTCCGATCGCCAACGGAATTCCGTAAGGCAGCAGCCTCATCGACGGCTTTGCGTCCGGCGGCGATTTCGGCCAGTTTTTCGGGATCGCGAACGGTTGAGATTTCGTTGGCGATATGAAAGAACTGGTTGATAGTGCTTGCGTCCTTCGCCCGAGATCAGGATCATTGCGACGGCCAAAATGGCTCCGACGATCGCACCGACGCAGAAAGAATAAAAAGTAATGGAACAATGCACCCAGGCCCCGATCGCCGCCATCATTTTGACATCGCCGGCTCCCATGCCGCCAATCGAATAGGCGGGTAACAAGGTGGCGACGCCCACCGCGGTGCCGGCCAGGCTCCAGGCCAAGCCGATGTACCAGCCGTCTCCGCTCATCCCGTAATAGATCGAGCTCCAGCACCAGCCGGCGATGATCATTGGAAACGTGAGTTTGTTGGGAACGCGCAGTTCTTTGCCGTCAATGTAAGCGGCGACGATGGCAAAAATACTTACCGCCCAGTAAACCCAATTGTCCGCCATGGTGGCCAATACGTCTGTCATTGCTTTATCTCCTGCACCCAGTGTCGTGTCTTCAGTCGTTGCGAGTTAACTTTTCGAATCGAGAATCCCATGAACGATCTCGCGTTATGACGGATCAGAATCCGCATCGTGAAAAGGTAGCTCGCAAAAACTGCGATCATGGTGAAAAAACAACAAACCATTTCGAAAGCTTGTTGGTAGGATTCAGGCGAAACCAACCATTCCATTTTTCTCTCCCGAAGTCAGTGGTTAGATTGTTGTAAAAAAAATTGGTTCGGAATCGGAAAAAGCCCACTCCGGTCGTGAAGACCGAAGGGGCAGTTATGTTTGGCCCCAAAAGGCCCCGTCGAGTTCTGCCAAACCTAGTTAGGCAAACCTTCCAGTTCGGTAGCAATGTTCTGGAAAGCCGAGTTGGCAGCTTCACCAACAGCGGTAATCGCTGTCAGGCAGACGATGACGATCAAAGCAAGCATGATCGCGTACTCGACAGCCGTTGGGCCATCTTCAGATTTCAAGAACCGCTGAACTTTCGAAACGAAATTCTTCATAGTGTCATCTCCGACGGATAGGACATTCACACCCCGGGGGGCGTCGAGCCTAAAACGGCTCAAAACTAAAAACGGGCTCGGCTGATCAGGTGGATGAGCACCTGTCCTGCAGGTATCAGCTGTCCCACAAAAACAAGTAAGTTCTTCTTAGAAAAACATTGCAGGTAATCTTGGATGCTTCCAACACACCAGTGTCTTCCGCATTCAAAAGAAACCTATGCCACGTTTGGTGTTAGTCAAACTTTGAGGGTTAAATAAAATTGGATTTTTTGAACAAACAATTTTGCTGGGTCAAGTTGTTGCAAAATTGCAACAACTCGAGTTATTCACACCACGCTGATTAAGATGAACCTGCCCCTTGGATGGCCTGCATTCGGTTTGTACCGGTTATGCAGGCGTCGATCACAAACCGGGAGCGGGTGCACGCCTGACCTCGCAAGGTCGCCGATGTTTCCAGCCGGTTAACAAGTGATTGCAACCAAGTCATTGAGAGACGGCCGAAGTCCGGGGCGTCGGAATGCCCGCCGCAAGGTTCGTCAGCCTGCCCGGCTAAGTCCGGCAGCGGAAAGGCCGGTTGTGGACGCCCGCCCTGGCTGGGTCGCAGCCAGCGTTGCGGAGCTGGGACGCTGTACGGACCGCCCGGAAAATAAAAATGGGATTCCCAGGCAACCGTTGTTGGTTGTCAAGCACGGTGAGTTGGACGAAACGTTCAGATTGAAATGAGCTGGCTGACGTTCGGGTGGATGGCCCAAACGGCAAAAACCGGCCCCCGAAAAAGATCCTCGAACGTTCAAGGCCGTCGCGATTCCGTTAAACGGCTTTTTTGGTGCGCCTGGCCACTTTAGGAAGATGTTTCCTGCGTTGGTTCTTTACGAAAGACATTCGTTTTAAGAGAATTAAAGGGTCTGGGATATCAAACCGTCAAAGAACACACGAATCGGCATCAGGCGTCGAATTACAATTAGGTCGCAATCGATTGGACGGCATCGATTGTGATTCCCCAGTCGAGAAACAGATCAGATTGATTTTGATCTGTCACGTTGTTGAAACCCGCGCAACTGCCCATGCGAATCATTGAGGTCTGGGTTGTGCGCCAACTAACCATAAACAGGTATTTTTTATGTCGGATGTAATTAAATCTTCGGGGCGATCGATTGAGGATGCGAACGAGCCCTATCTGAAACAAACGATGGATCTCGATCCAACGGAGACCCAGGAGTGGCTTGATTCGCTGGAATACGTGATCGAAAGCCGAGGCGGCGACCGGGCGAAGTATTTGCTTTCCGTGTTGGAGGCCAAGGCCCGGGTCGAGGGTGTGGATTTGGAAATGAAATCCAACACTCCCTATATCAATACGATCTCGGCGAACGATCAGCCCGCCTTTCCAGGCAATCGTGAAATCGAACGCCGGATCAAAAGCATTGTCCGCTGGAACGCCATGGCAATGGTGGTCCGAGCGAACAAAGCGACATCCGCGCCAGGTCTCGGCGGAGTGGGCGGGCATATTTCGACCTACGCCTCGTCGGCGACACTTGTACGAGGTCGCTTACAACCATTTCTTTCGCGGACGTGGTGAGTCGGGGTTTGACGGTGACCAGATTTACTTCCAGGGACATGCGTCGCCGGGATGTATGCCCGCGGTTACCTCGAAGGCCGTTTCGATGAACAGAATTTGAATAACTTCCGACGTGAACTGCAGGATACGCCGGGACTGTCATCCTATCCGCATCCCTGGTTGATGCCGGATTACTGGGAGTACCCCACCGTTTCGATGGGACTCGGTCCGATCATGGCGATCTACCAGGCGCGATTCAATGAGTACTTGAAGGATCGCGGAATCAAAGACACATCCAATCAACGGGTCTGGGCGTTTCTGGGTGATGGTGAGTGCGACGAACCGGAATCGTTGGGTGCGATCACGTTGGCCGCGCGAGAACAACTGGACAATCTGAAATTTGTGATCAACTGCAACCTGCAACGACTCGACGGTCCGGTCCGCGGTAACGGCAAGATCATCCAGGAACTCGAGGCATTGTTCCGCGGGGCTGGCTGGAATGTCATCAAGGTCATCTGGGGCGACGACTGGGATCCGATATTGGAAAAGAGACGAACCCGGCTTGCTGGTCAAACGGATGGGCGAAATCGTCGACGGTCAGTACCAGAAGTACGTCGCCATGCCCGGGTCCTACATTCGCGACCACTTTTTCGGCCATTACCCGGAGTTGCTGGAATTGGTGAAGATCTACTCCGACGAGAAACTGGTCCGGATGCGTCGCGGTGGTCATGATCCGGAAAAGGTTTACGCGGCGTTCAAGGCGGCCTGTGAGCATCAGGGCCAGCCGACGGTGATCCTGGCGAAAACCATCAAGGGCTACGGCCTGGGCGAAGCGGGGGAAAGTCGCAATATCGCTCACAACCAGAAAAAACTGGACGAAGATGAGCTGCTTCAATTCCGTACCCGCTTCGGCATCCCGATTTCTGACGAAGAAGTCGGCAAGGCACCGTTTTACAAACCGGCCGATGACAGCGTCGAGATGAAGTACATGAAGGAACGTCGCAAGGCACTCGGTGGCCCCGTTCCTTCGCGACCGACCGCCATTCCGACGATGGAAGTACCTCGATTTGAGGATTACAAGAAAATCATCGATCGCGACAGCGAGCGGAAGGAAATTTCCACCACGATGGGGGTTGTCCGCTTGCTCAGCAAGTTGGTCGAGGACAAAAAGATTGGCAAGAACATCGTGCCAATCGTGCCCGACGAATCGCGGACTTTCGGGATGGAAGGTATGTTCAAGCAGATCGGGATCTACGCTCACGCGGGCCAGCATTACGAGCCGGTCGATAGCGAAAACAAGATGGCTTTCTACAAGGAAGCTCAAGACGGCCAGCTGCTGGAAGAAGGCATCACCGAAGCTGGTTCGATGTCGTCCTTCAACGCGGCCGGCACGGCTTACAGTGCCCACGGCATCAACATGATTCCGTTTTACATCTACTATTCGATGTTCGGCTTCCAGCGGGTTGGTGATTTGATCTGGGCGGCCGCCGATATGCGAGCCAAAGGCTTTTTGCTCGGCGGCACCGCAGGGCGAACGACGCTCAACGGCGAGGGATTGCAGCACCAGGACGGACATAGCCTGCTCAATTCCATCGCTTTCCCGACCGTCCGTTCGTACGATCCGGCGTTCCATTACGAAACCGCGGTCATTATTTTCGACGGACTGAAAAAGCTGTACGAGGAAGGCGAAACCGCGATTTATTACCTGATGGTCGGCAACGACAATTACGTGATGCCGAAAATGCCCGAGGGATGCGAAGAAGGCATCATCAAGGGGATTTACAAATTCCGCTCGCAGGAAGTCAGTGGTGCCAAACACCGGGTGCAACTGTTCGGCAGCGGTGCCATCCTGAACTGTGTGCTCAAAGCCCAGGAGATGCTGGCCGAAAAGTACCAGATCGCCAGCGATGTCTGGAGCGTCACCAGCTACACGCAATTGCGCCGCGAGGCCCAGGAATGCAGCCGCTGGAACATGTTCCACCCCACCTCCGAGCCACGAACGAGCTACCTCGAAACGGTGCTCAAGGATACCGAGGGACCCTTCATTGCCGCCAGCGATTACGTCCAGGCTCACACGGAACAAATCGCAAAGTGGTTGCCTAACGATCTGCTGGCCCTGGGTACCGATGGGATGGGACGCAGCGAAACCCGCCCTGCCCTGCGACGGCATTTCGAGGTCGACGCGGAATGCGTCACCGTCGGTGCGCTGTACAAGCTGTCACAACAGGGAAAACTTGATGCCAAAGTCGTTGAAGCCGCAATCAAGGATCTGGATGTCAATCCGGAAAAAGTCAATCCGCTCTATGCCTAGTTAATCCTGGCACAGGTTTTTGGCCCGGAGCCAATTTGCCGTGAGAGATTCGCGCCGGAACTGCCAGGGATTCACCTGGCAGGATCCGGTCGGCGGGAAACCGTCGTCTTTTGACCACATCAACCGAAACTAGCCTTTGGCTACCAACCGACGATAACGAAATAACATGGCTGTAGAATTTAAACTGCCCTCCTTGGGCGACGGTGTCGAATCAGGCGACGTTTTAGAAGTGATGGTGTCCGAAGGCGATACGGTCGAACTCGACCAGGGCATCATGGAATTGGAAACCGACAAAGCAACCGTGATCGTTCCCTCCGAAGTTGCCGGTGTCGTTACCAAAGTCAACTTCGCCGAGGGGGATACCATTGCGCCGGCGACGTCGTGATGATCGTCGAGACGGCGGACGCAGGGTCGGCCAAGCAAACCAGCAGCGATGGCGGTTCGCAGGCCCAGCCTGAAACGCCCAAGGCACCCGCAGCGGAAGCGGATTCCCCCGCCACTGAGGCCTCAGCCACTCCGGAATCAAGCGAAACCTCGCAACCTGCGGCCAAACCGCAGCCGGCGTCGCACACGCCTCCTCCTACGCCCGTTCAGCCCGCGGCGGTTGCTCCAAAACCCAAAGTCGCCGCGGAGGTCTCCCAGCCGGGTGCCAGTATCCCCGCCGGTCCGGCCGTGCGACGATTTGCTCGCGAGGTCGGAGTCGATCTTGCCGGAGTCGAGGGAACTGGGGCCAACGGCCGGATCCTTCGCGACGACGTCGTGCGCGTGGTTCGCGAGGGCACCCGGGGAGTGGCAGCCGTCAGCCAATCGGCTGGCCAAAAAGACGATCACGGCCCGATTCACGTTGAAAAGATGCCCAAGATCCGGCAGACCATTGCGCGGAAAATGCATGAGTCGTGGACGACCTGTCCGCGAGTAACGAATTTCGATGATGCGGACGTGACGGCCCTCGATGAAATTCGGAAAAACAGCAAGTCGGAATACGCAGCCCGGGGGATCAAGCTGACCACGATGCCATTTCTGATCAAGGCCGTGGCCATGTCGCTGAAATCTCATCCGGTCATCAACGCCTCGGTCGACCTCGATGCGGGCCAGATCATCTACAAGGATTACATCAACGTGGGGATCGCGGTTGATACCGACCGCGGACTGGTGGTTCCTGCTTTACGCGATGCGGACAAATTGGGGATCCCGGATATTGCCAGGAAGCTTGGCGAAATGGCCGAGAATGTACGCGGCAATAATTTCTCGATCGAAGATCTCCGCGGCGGCACGTTTACGATCAGTAACCTGGGAGCGATTGGAGGGACGTACTCCACTCCCATTATCAACACGCCCGAGACGGCGATCCTGTTGGTCGGTCGTTCCCGCAAATTACCGGTGGTCATGGAAGACGATCAGATTGCCGTACGGTTGATGATGCCGCTCAGTCTTTCCTACGATCATCGCTTGATCGACGGCGGGGCGGCGGCGCGGTTCCTCAATGACGTGATCGCCTACCTGGAAGCACCCAGTCGTCTGCTACTGGCGCTGTAGGTTTGGCAGTCAGACCTGCCCGGTAACCAGATTGGTTCCAGTGGAAACAAAAAAAGCATCCAGGCCCGATTGGCCTGGATGCTTTCGTTTGTTGGTGGGCGGTGCGAGGTGGCTTAACGTCGCCACTCGAACCCGAACAGGAATCCAGCAGTCAACAGGTGATCGGTGATGATCCCCGGTGTTCCCCCGGCCGTACCGAAGGCAGAGTTTGGATTCAAATTGGTGGTCAAGGTGTTGACCCGGTTGATTCCATTCCAGGCATAGACCACCTGGGCACCCGTCCGAATCGAGATGTCACGACTGATGTGATAGGCCAACTCGAGTTGGAAGTCGACAATCGGAACAAACGCGTTGCTGGCGAAGTAGTTCTCAATGATCCCCTGCGTCGTCGCTGAGTTGGCGATGTCGGTGGAGAAGTATCGCTGCTGGTTGTAGCTCGTCGCGATCGCTCCATCACAAGTGGTTCGCCAGCGACCTGTGCGATTGTTGAATCGACCGCCGGCCTGGAAACCAACTGCATCATTGTTGGCTCGTTGCTTGAAACGGTTGCCGACCTGGACGCCGTTGAGAACCTGGTTGGTATCCTCAATCGTCTTGTCTGCGATGCTGTCATAGCGGAGACCGAGGTAAGGCTCGAAGTAACCGCCGCGTGACAGGGCCTGGCGGAACACCTTGTTGATTTCAAAGGTTGCCAGATTGGTTGTCACCAGCATCGGGTTGGCGACCAGAACGTCCTGGCCAGCCGTAAAGTAACTACCTTCGCCGTACTGGTAGGCCATCGACCAACCATCGTCCGCCGATGACATCCAACCCAGTTCCATGCGGGTACCCCACTGATAGTTGGTACCCGTTGGGATTGAGGTCGAGTTGCCAATGTTTCCCGACTTGTTGACGCTTAAATACGTCCGGTCGTAAGTGCAGAAGAAACCCGTGTTGGGCTCCAACTGGTCGCCGTCCCCGAATTCAATCGGTGCGAAAACCTGGGTGTCGTAGTCGAACACGCCAGGCGTTGCAAAAGGACGGGTCGAATCAGGCGATTCCACTTCCTTGTAGCGGAAACGGGGGCTGGGGATATCCACCTGCCCGTAGGTCACCTGAGAGATCATCAATGTCGCTAAAAGCGAGCCCAATATCAGAATGTTTTTCAAAGCCATTGCTTTCTTCCTGCTAATGCAGATTCCTCGCCCACCAGTCGGAGGCTTTTCCGTTCAATGTCAGTATCGGATGTTGGTTTGTGAGGGTTGAGAAAGAACATAGGATTTTGACGAACATAGCAACTTTTCCCAAAATGATATCAATTTGCCCCACTATTCATTTTGCCTAACCTCTTTGAAGTGCCCGATTTGCTACATTTTGGCTGGATTCGTTGCCGGTTGCCTCACGGCGAATTATCATAAAGTGGTGGAACGGGAGTACCGTCCGGTGAGTCAAAGGGATTCACCCGACCGGTTCTGCGTCAATTATTAGAAACCAGTGTAAATAGGTAGTTCACGATGATTCGTTTGGCCAAGATTACCACTCTGTCCAGAATCGCTTGCAGCCTGGCGATTGTTTTTAGTTGCTGTTGTATTTCGGCGAAGGTTTCGGCGGACATCATCGACGTTGACCGCACCGGTGTCGATCCAGCCTATGCCCAAGCTTTTAAAAACGCCGAGGCGTTCTGGGAATCAAGAATTCAGAATTACAGCACGGACTTGCCGAGAGCTTTGCTGGTCCAGCTGTCGTCGTTGCGAATTCTCGCGACAACGCCGCCGATTGATGGCCCCGGTGGAGTGCTGGGGGCGGCTGGCCCGGATGCGGTCCTGTCGTTTCAGCATGGTGATCTGTTTTCTACCACGCCGATTGTGGTGCCGGTGCTCTCCTCGATGTTTTTCGATATCGATGACTTGCCGCAGTTGGAGGCGGATGGAATTCTGGAATCGGTGATTATCCACGAGATGGGACACGCGCTCGGTTTTGGTAGTCTCTGGGTGCAAAACGAACTGATCGAACCGCTTGGGGGTGTCGGGCTGACCCAATACACCGGTGGTGAGTATGCCATTCGTGGTTATGGTCAAGACATTGGCAGTCCGGTAGCCAGCTTCGTTCCGTTGGAACAGCGAGGCGGTGCTGGCACGGCATTGGCTCACTGGTTTGATGCACCTCCATTTTTCAACCAGGTATTCACACCGGCATTCACCAAGGAAATCATGACCGGGTTTGCTTGCGATTTGGATCCTGCGACCGGTTTGATTGTTTGTGCACCGACGTTTGCCAGTCGTGCAACTTGGGGAGCGATGGCGGATCTGGGTTACGAAGTCGCGGGGGTCAACGATAACGCAGTCGACCCTCCCGCCTCTGAGGCGACCGGTCGTTGGCCGAAAGTGACCGGGTCTGGTTTTGATCCGTTCCGGGATAACGGCATCGCGCCGGCTGCCGGACTGGAATTCAACTTGGTCAACATCCGCGTGGTCACCAGGTCAAGGCTTGGCGATGGTGGCGGTTCGGCTCCCAGCGATGTTGCTTCCAACGATTCCAACGATCCTTATCGATTGCGTGGCGGACGTTGGGTGAAGTAGTCACGAATCATTGATTTCGTTTGCAACAAGTCCAGCCGGCAGCGATGCCGGCTTTTTTTGTTTGCCGATTTCTGTGGGCGTTTCGAAACTGGCGTGAGCCTACTCAGTCACCGATTCCGTCCCCGTTCCTGTCGGAAACGCCGGAGAGGGGATGATTGACAACCGCTTGCCAGGCGATCTTGCGAAAGACGGCGTCCAATTCGGGGCTGGGGAAATCGCCTGGGTTGCCAAAATTGATGTCGGCTTCGATCAATTCAGGTGATTTGCCATAGAGCGTTGCGTAGAAGACGTAGCCCTCAAGGCGATCAAAGCCGGGACCAAGGTGGCCGAGTTGATCCTTCCAAAGCGAGCGCTCTTTGCCGCCGATGGCTTGGTGAATACCTTCGATGCCGGGAAGTTCACCGCGGAGAAAATGTTTTGCGGCGAGCGTCATGGCATCGGAAGTTGGCAGGATGAAAACTTTGTCGGGGTAGTCCCGGCGCAGCTCGGACACGAGATGGAGGTAGATTTCCCGTTTCTCCCGGCCGATCTGCTCGAAAACTTCGGCAGTGAAAAAGTCCTCCGAATCAGGCTGTTCACGCAGCTGATGGAGTTGCGGCCAGGCATCGGATAGATAGAACTTCATCTCCGGATGAAACTGGTGGCAAAAGTGAATCCAGCAGGAATAGTATTTTGGTTGATCATCAAAATAAGGGCCCCAGATCATCGCGTCCCAGTCGGCGTTGGCGATCGAGGCCAGCAGTTTGGGAAGTGGTTTTCCGTCGAATTCGAAAATGCCATTTTCCTGTTCCCATTTATAACGCGAGCTTCCCGTGATGCCGCCTCCGGTGTGGGTGTAGAGCGGCTGGTGGAATCCCGCGGCCTGGCAAATCAGAGGCAGGGTCTTGTAGCCCGGGGCCATGAAGCTGTGGCCGGTTCCCACGATGCGGAGTGCCCCGCTTGCCGGTTTGTCATAGGACACGACCGCGGGTTGGCCCTGTTTGATCAGGCCTTGGTAAATGGCTTTAATTTCTTCTGGGGTTTTGAAGCAGACGGCATGCTGGGGGAAATCCGGCTGGTCCCACCCGGGATCCACTTTGAAAGTTTGCGGAGCACCTTTGGGTGATTGGTTGTTGCGGCGCTGCGACTGGATCTTTTTCCGAAAGTCACTGGCTTCTGCGGCGCTAAGCGTTCCGTCTTTGTTGGCGTCGGCTTCGGGAAAACGCCTGAGCCAGTTGGCAAGTTGTCGGGAAGACGGCGCGTCCTGGGCGAATCCACTGGCAGGCGCGATCGCCGTCATGAACAAAATGATGGATAGGAGTCGTTTCATCTCACGATTAGATCACGAATGGAAACGCCGCACAATCTTCGCGGTCGGCGTTCCCCTCGGCTACCACCGCTGGCAGTAGTTGTATCGGTCTCCGGCCTTACGTCTTGCCGCTGCTGCGGTTAGACGGTCTTGGGGTGTTTTAAGCGACGATCCATTGCGGATTAGGCTTGAGTGTCGATTGGGATTCGAGGTGATTTTTCAGGCTGCCTTTGAGCATCCGGATTTCGAACTTGGCCGCGCCCGCCTCATTGGATTGGAGAAAGCGTTCCGCATTCTTGATCCTGAGATTGGCCAACCCGTATTCCACGGTGTCCAGCGGCAGGCAATCGAGCAGGCCTCGGATACTGTCGAGGCAAACAAGCATGTTGTTCGTCTGACAGTTTTTTGCCAAAAAGTTGGATAGTAGTTGAGCAGCCCTGGTTGCGATGACTTCCAAACTTTGGTTTTCGCTTCGTGCATTCATTTTTGTTTCCCCATCTGTTGGCAGGTTTTTTTTAATCGAATGATCGTGACTAATGGGGAACTCGCAGTTGGGTTGAGCAGCCCGCCAACAAAATATGAATATTTTGACAGGCTTGGAGTCATCAGCTTAGAATTTAAGTCCCTGTCTGGCGGAGAGAGGCTGACATGAGTTCAACGAATTCCGAATTGAATTCCCATTCCCACTCGGTTTCCCAATACATTGAGGGGCTACGCGCGGGTGACGGTGATTCGACCCAAAAAATTTGGGAACGGTTCTACGGGCGACTGGTCCGACTGGCATCCCAAAAGTTGTCAACCAACAAAAAGGCGGCGGACGAAGACGACGTTGTTCAGGAAGCGTTCGCGCAGTTTTTTCGTGAGGTCGAACAAGGGCGATTTCCAAAACTGGACGACCGGCATGACTTGTGGCAGGTGTTGGCAATGTTGGTCGACCGACGCGCAAAAGATCACGCGCACCGGGAACAGGCCCAAAAGCGAGGAGGAGGCAACGTTCATACGGAGTCGATTTTCATGAAGTGGGAAAACAGCGGCGGGATTGCCGGAGTTCCCAATCCGGAACCGACCGTTGATTTGGCCCGTGAATTGTCAGAGGTCTTTGGCGAACGGATGAAAGAACTGGATGATCAGGCGTTTCGCGAATTGGCGCTGCTGAAACTACAAGGCTACAACAATCGGGAAATCGCTGAAAAGACCGGCTTCTCTCTCAGGACGGTGGAACGACGTCTGGAGCAGATTCGTGCGAAATGGAGAACGGAACAGGATCAATGAGTTCGAACCAGGGCTTCAGTTTTGATTCCGACGAATGGAATCGGGCGGCCGAGCGAGTCTATTTGCATTTCGAGTCTCAGTGGAAGCTGGGCAATCGCATCCTCATCGAAGACATGCTCCCGCTGGTCCGTGGATTGGTCGAGCCGTTGAGGTTGGACGACGCAAAATCCACTTTTATGAACGAGCTGTTGGCGGAACTGATTTACCTGGAGATGGATCTGAAATACAACGCCGGGATCGAAATCGATCCCAACCAGTATCGCCAACGGATCCATGGGTTCGATACCATTATCGACGATGCTTTCGAGCGGATCCAGAAACTGGATGAAGGCGACCCGACGCTTGCCCCGGCATCGAAAGCCGACCACAGTGATTGGCAAAATGAGATCGCTGGCGTGACTCAAGCAGCGGTCACCGGCCAGGAGGACATTGACCCCAAAGGCAAAGAACAGATTCCGTCCCAGCTCGGTCAGTTTCAGCAGATCAAGAGACTGGATAGCGGAAGCTTTGGCATCGTTTGTTCAGCCTTTGATACCCGGAACCAACGTCCCGTTGCGCTGAAATTCCCTCGCAGAAAAGTGCTGGCAGACCACGAGCGATACCAGATGTTTCTGAAGGAAGCTGAGCATTCGATGAAGTTGAACCACCCGGGGATTGTGAAGACCTTTGGGATCGAGCAAATCGACGGTTTTCCAGTCATCGTTCAGCAGTTGGTTGACGGTCGAAGTCTACATGACGCGCGTTCACAATTTCAGCCCAAACCCGATGACGCCGAATCTGACAGGCGGCGGTTTTACGCAATCTGCGAACTGGTTGCCAAGCTTGCCGATGCGTTGGCGTATGCCCATCGCAAGGGGATCTATCATCGTGATTTGAAACCGGAAAATATTTTGATCGATCAGGGTGGAAATCCGCTGATTGTTGATTTTGGATTGGCACTGGACGAAGATGCCCAATTGCGAACCCGAGATTCGATCAGCGGGACGGCACCCTACATGTCTCCCGAAGCGGCCGACGGTCGAAACTGGGCGATGGACGGGCGAACTGACATCTGGAGTCTGGGAGTCATCTTCTACAAACTGTTGACGGGAGAGTTTCCGTTTAAAGGTCTGGTGAAGAAGGACTTTTTTCGAGCGATCAAGATGCGTGATCCTAAACCGCTTGGCCAATTCGATTTGACTCCCAGGATTCCCGCGGAGCTGGAACGAATCTGTTTTCAGTGCTTGGAGAAACCTGTCAAGCTGCGTTATTCCGCCGCCGATGACTTGGCCGACGATTTACGACAATGGGTTGCGGCTGAAAAACAAGCGGAGTCCCAACCGGAATCTGTCCAAGAACCGAATGATTCAGAACTTGTGATCGTACCGAAGGGGCTGCGTGCCTACGGTCCCGAAGACTCCGCATTTTTCTTGAGTATGTTACCCGGCCCGCGCGATCGCCATGGCATTCCGGCCAGCATTCGGTTCTGGAAAGTGCGGATTGACGAACCGGTGGCCCTGTCGAATCGGGTTCCGATCGGCGTGATTTATGGACCCAGTGGCAGCGGGAAATCCTCGTTTGTTAAAGCCGGATTACTCCCGCAGTTGGCCACGGAGGTAACTCACGTCTACGTCGAATCGGCGCAGGAGCATACGGATGTGCGACTGCTCAAAGCATTGCGGCGCCGATTTCCGGCAATTCCGGACGGCGAGCTTGAGTTGCCCGAATTGCTGCGTGCATTGCGATTGGGCCAATATCGTGAAAATTCGTCAAAGATCCTGATCGTGCTGGATCAGTTTGAGCAGTGGCTGAGCAAGGGAGGAGATTTCCGAACGTCTCAGTTGGCGATGGCGCTGCGGCAATGCGACGGCGAGCATCTTCAGTGCCTGCTGTTGATCCGGGATGATTTTTGGTTGGCCATGACCCGGTTTGCCGCTGCCGTCGAAATGGATCTGGTCGAAGGACACAACTGGCAGGCGGTGGATTTGTTTGATCTTGAGCACGCGCGGAACGTTCTCGCTGGATTGGGCGTTGCTTACGGCTGCCTGCCCAACGCCGCTGATGTCTTGAATACGAAGCATGCGGAATACCGCGAGGCCAGGTCGTTTCTCGATCGCGCTGTCAGTCAGTTGGCCGACGGTGATTATGTGATTTGTGTTCGATTGGCGTTATTTGCGCAAATGTTTAAATCAAGGCCGTGGACGCTGAGCGAGTTGAAAGCCGTTGGCGGGGTGCATGGTGTCGGGCAGAAATTTCTGGAAGAGACTTTTGAAGGTTCTGGTTTCCCGAACAAGCGATACCGGGAACAGAAGGCATCCGCCCAGGCCATCCTGGCAGCTTTGTTGCCCGACCACGGTGCCGATATTCGCGGCGGTATGAAAACGGATGCAGCGCTTAAGGATGCCGTGTCGGTATCTAAGGATGCATCGCCTAAACAGGCCGTTGAGTCCAAAACCCGCGATGCAGCATTCTACGACGTCATCAAGTCGCTGGATGAAGAGCTGCGGTTGATAACCAAGACCGACAGGGATTCACCGGATCTGGTTTCTGAAGACGCGTTAGGTACCGATTCAAATCGGGCCGAACGTGGCGAGTATTCTGCCGTTGATTCAGCGGAGCAAACCGATCGTGGGATCCAAAGCCGGGACGTCGACGTGAAAAACGGCCGCCCGAAAAAACCCATTTATTACCAATTGACGCATGACTATTTGGTTCCATCGGTTCGTGAATGGGTGTTGGCCGACAAAAAGAGGACGCGGCGTGGCAGGGCTGAGATTCGCCTGAGTGAATTGGCAGCACAGGTGGTGCCGGGGCAGTCGCCAGGAATTCTGCCGACAAATTTTGAATTCGTAACGTGGACGTCGATATTTCATGTTAAGGGACGCAACGAAAAAGAAAAAACGATATTGCAGTTTGCTAAGAAACGATTCGCACGTGCGAGCATGTTTTATTTAGCTCTGTTTGCAGTTACTGTCTCTATCTTTGGATTATGGCAATTGCGAACGAGTCGCCTTCAAGAGCAAGAACAAATCAATAATCTCATCCAGGAATTGGTTGGTCTTGATGTGTCGGAAACGCCGCGTGTTGTGAATGATTTGGTTCAGGTTGGGGATGCTGCCAGGGAAGAGCTTGTTTCGCGCATGGCTGAATTGAATCCGGAGCTGCCACCAGAAAATTCAGGGTTTCAACAGATTAGCCGGCTTAATCTCGGTCTCGTTCCGTTTGGCTCCTCAAATGGGGAGATCTTGTTGCAAGCTATGTGTGGTTCGGACGCGACGCCGGATCAAATCGTCGCTGTGACACGCGTTTTGAATGGACATTTGGGTCGCCAACAACGTCAGTCGGTTACCAAGAAATTAATCAATATATTAACTAATAGTGAAACGGATCCGCCAAAGCGATTCCGTGCTGCAGTTGCAGTTGAACAATTGGGCAATGTCGACATCCAATGGAAATCTTTGGCGGGATTCCTTGGAAATGCGCTAGTGGACGAACCACTTGCGTCACAACCAATGTGGATATCGTTAATGCATCCAATTGGAGAGAAGATTTTAGAGGAAACGACGGATTTGTTTAAGAATAACGCCGATTCCCGCGAGTGTTTTGCGTTTGCTTTAGCTATTTACAATTGGAGATCCCTCGACAGTCGCGACCAGTATCTCGCTGAACTCGTTGTTGAAGCAAACGACCAACAGTTTGCCGCGATCATGGAGGTCTATCAGCAAGTTCAAGGAAGGGAGGCATTTCTCCAGCAACTTCGCCTTCGGACGTCACGTAGCGAAACCGCCACGCCGCCGCAGCGATTGTTTCGCTCGCGAACTTTGGCGAGCTTGGCCCTGTCGTCGATACATTGTCGAGTGAAAATCAAACAAGTTTGCGATATTTGACAACGTATTATTTGAACCCCGAACGTATAGATTTTCGCCTCATCAAGCGTCTGCAAGAATTTATCACTTCGGAAAACGTGGTGTTCACGAGATCTTGGCTTCGGGCGTCATTTGCGTTCACCGAGGTACTTCGTGATGATCAGGATATCAATTGGTTGATTAATGCCGCCGAGAGCAATTCGTACCGGACCGACATCTGACGCATGTTGTTATCAGACCGCGGAACTTATTTTGCGGACACTTGAAGGCTCTAATTTTGAAAGTAGGAATCCAAGTTGGTTTGAGCTCTGAGAAAGTTGTTTGAAAGGTAATCTTTGCTTCGACTCAATAGGTCAATCATTCGTGCGAATAGATGGAGACAACTCGAGTGAACTAGGCTATTCGTTCGAATTCTTGACGCGCGAAGTTTCCATTGGAACATGGGCACGCGTTATGGAATTGGATGCCGAAGAATTGGTTCGGGATCAATATCCGAATCGTGCAGGTGCTAATGCTGATTTACCGCTACAGGTAAATAATATGTGCGACGTATTTGCGTTTTGTAACCGCTTGAGTGATTTAAACGCAATTGAGCCTAATGAGTGGTGCTTTCCGGAAAATTTAGACTATCGTGAGCTGCAAAATCGTCAAATGTTTGTCGGACGTAAAGGTTATCGAATACCAACGATTGACGAGTGGAGGATTGCCTGTGATTCAGCAACGAAAGAGGATCATTTTTTCGGTACGGTACACCCACTGGCACTCAACTACTGTTGGTGCGCGAAAATACAATTGGCGATCCTAAGGAAGTTGGAACAAGGTTGCCCAACGATTTTGGAATCCACGATTCATACGGCAATGTATTTGATTGTTGTGTTCGGTTGAACGCTGCAGAGACTACCGGACCGTTTGTTTTCCTAATGGGTTCGACGACAAATGCGTCGTATAAAGACATCAGTAAGGCCCGCAATCCCTCGAGCGAGTTCTTAATCCAAAATGCAGAAGCTTTGCGTCTTGGGATCCGGATTGTCAGGACGATTTCGGAGAAGCGTGAATAGAAATCCACCAGTCGTCTTTTCGCAGACTTACGAATCCCTCCAGATGCGAAAGTTCAAACGGTGGAGAAACCTCTCCATCCGGGAAAAAAACTGCCGTTTCTGCACCTTGGAGTGTTGACGGAAACGTTGGACTAATCGTCAGAGGATGGTTTCTGCCTTGTTCGTAACGCGCTAAGACCTCCCATTTCCAACGAGTTGACTCTCGGAAATAGTAAAACGTTTCGTTTCTTTTCGTTGCCCGAAACGCAATCAGGCGATTGCCTAGTTTGATTCCAAGTTGGGAAAACACAACTGCCGTTCCGTCTTTTGTTTTTAAACCCTCTGCTGGAAAAGGGCCACCAATTGAGCCACAACCTACCTTTAAGTCGACGAATGGAGGTTCGCCTGGGATGTGAATCGGGTAAGGACAAAAGCAACCTGGTTGGCAGTTATATTGCCCTTCATCGAGAATATAGACGTCGTCATTTTCATCGTAAGTCCAAACGCATTTTCCGCATTCGTTAGCATCTGTCATTTTCCAACCTTTTCGCACAAGTCAGTATTTAGCGCGTTAAATTAAGCGATTATGTATAGTGAAAACGATAGACAAATTCAAGCGAATTGGGGAAGGGAATTTGTTTGTTTCCCAACTACCGCCAATACGACAATGCCTGACTGTCCCCCAATCGGGACATTTTGAAAGGCATGAAATTCTGGGTGCGGGCTAAACCGAAGACATGCTGCCCATTGTGCTTCAAAGAACACAACTTCTGTTGATATCTCCCAGCGATCGCCAAGAATCCGTAGGTCCGCTTGCTCGAATTGAAAGGTATTCTGTTAACACACCATTAGACTCCAAATTTGCTTGCGATAGGATCGGCTGCCCGCATTGTTGTTTTTCGATCCGCGTCCATTTACGGTTTGAATGCTTGCCGTCGTCAAGTCAATGCGAATGGGGCCGATTGCGGATGTGTCGTCTAACTCGATCCCTTGGATTGCCAGCGCGGTGATTGCTCATCCGCAAAGTGATGTCGGCTGATAATGAAACGAACACGGTTCAGCGCAACGCTGCTTCGAATTCGGCTCTCAGGCACTCCAGGCCGCGCTGGCCTTCATCGCCGTCGACGACCACGTTGACGCGAACTTCGCTGGTGTTGATCATCTCGACGTTGATCGTGGCTTCTGCCAGGGCCCGGAACATTCCGATCGCGACGCCGGTGTGACTGCGCAATCCAATGCCGGATACCGAGAGCTTCGAGATCGCCTGTTTGTGATCAATGCGCTCGCAGCCCAGTTCCATGCAAACCTGTTGCGCGACTTCCATGGCCCGGTCGAATTGGTCACGCGGGACGGAGAAGGTGATGTCGGCAATCTGTTCGCTGGAATAGCTTTGCACGATCATGTCGACAAACACACCGTCGGCCGCGATTTTTTCAAACACCATCGCGGCGATGCCGGGCTGGTTGGGGATCTTGCAAAGCGTGATTCGCGATTGAGATTCGTCGAGCGTGATTTCGTCAATCGTCAGGGCTTCCATGCCGGCGCCTTGCAGTCGGTCAATCACCTCCGCGGGGTCTGGCGGAAACCCTCTTCCGTGGAGACGCCGGGCTGGTTTTTGTTTGTAAAGCGATTTTGTCCAATTCGAATTCTGCGTGGACGGTGCGCAGCGCTTCCAGTGCGTTCTCCCGTTTGACCAGCGCGGAAATCTTGATTTCACTGGTCGTGATGATTTGCAGGTTGATCTGGCGTTGGCCAGCGTTCGGAACATGCGATCCGCGACACCGGTTTGACTCGCCATTCCGATTCCCACCACCGAAACCTTGGAGACGTTGTCGTCCGTGATTCCGATCCGCCCGCCGATTTCCTGCAGCGTTTTTTCCAGCACGTTGGTGGTCTCGCGCAATTCGTAGCGAGGGACCGTAAAACTGATCGTGGCTTTGCCTTCTTCGGAGACATTTTGCACGATCATGTCGACCGTAATTTTCTTTTCAGCGATCGGTGCAAAGATCCCCAGGATGGTCCCGGGAACATCCGGCACGTCGAAGATGGAAATCAACGCTTCGTCTTTGGTCAGCGCCGCACCGCTGACCGCCAAGTCCTCGGTTTCGGAATGATCGACGATCATCGATCCAGGCACATCACTGAGACTGCTCCGTACATGGATCGGGACATTAAATTTCTTGCCAAATTCAACCGAGCGACTGTGCATCACGCCGGCACCCAGACTGGCCAATTCCAGCATCTCGTCATAACAGACTCGCGGGATCAGGCAGGCTTCGGGCAGGATCCGGGGATCGGTGGTGTAGATGCCGTCCACGTCCGTGTAGATCTCGCAAGCTTCGGCCTCCAGCACCGCCGCCAGTGCGACGGCCGTCGTGTCACTGCCGCCCCGACCGAGTGTGGTGATGTTGAGATTCTCATCAATGCCCTGAAATCCGGCCGCAATCACAATGTTGCCTTCGTCGAGCAGGCGTTTCATGCGATCGGTCGAAATCGAGTGGATCCGGGCTTTGGTGTGCGAGCTGTCGGTTTTGATGCCGATTTGTGCGCCGGTCAGACTGACGGCTTTGTAACCCAATGAATCGACCGCCATCGCCATCAAGGCCACGCTGACCTGTTCGCCGGTGGACAATAGCATGTCCATTTCCCGGGCTGGCGGTCGCTCGTTGACCTCGGCCGCCAGTTCGATCAGCGAATCGGTGTTTTTGCCCATCGCGCTGACCACCATCACGACTTGATGGCCCTGTTGGTGCGCGCGGACGGCCTTCCGGGCGGCGGCAAGGATTTTTTCACTATCGGCGACACTCGTGCCACCGAATTTCTGGACGATCAAAGACATGGGACATCATGGAAAGGGGATAATTGAAAGCTGAGCACGTTGATGGAGCGAATATGAGTTGAAGGTTTTTATTGTTTTTTGCAAGTCCCGTGAGGAGCGGAACTTCGGCTCCGCCATTTGCCGTTTTCTAATTTTAACTCCGCAAAATTTCCATCGCCGCATTGCGACCGCAGGCGCCCATCACGCCGCCGCCCGGATGACTGGCGGCTCCGCACAGAAACAACCCGTCGATGGGTGTCCGATGATCTGCCCAGCCGGGAACGGGACGCATCATGTGCAACTGGTTCAGGTTCATGGAGCCCTGGAAAATATTGCCGCCGGTCAGTCCATAGGTTCGTTCCAGATCTAACGGACTGAGGACCTGGCGGTGTTCGACGAGGTCCAGGATGTTGGGCGCGTATTCCGCGACCCGTTCCAGGCAGCGATCGGCAAACGAATCCTTGATTTCATCCCAATTCAGCCCCTCTTTCAATTGATAGGGGGCGTACTGCACAAACATCGACATGATGTGCTTGCCGGCGGGTGCGATCGTCCGGTCGACGCTGGTGGGAATGGTAATTTCCACAATCGGGTTGGAGCTGGGTTCACCATATTTCGCATCATCGTAGGCTCTCTCCACCTCTTCGAGCGTTTCACCGATATGAATGGTTCCATTGTGTTGCGGGCCAATTTGATCGGACGGCAGACAGCTGAAATTAGGAACCCCGGAAAGCGCGACATTGATTTTGGCCGTCGCCGAGCGGTAGTCGATCCGGTTGATCGCGTTGCGAAAAGACTCAGGCAGGTCTTGCGGGTCCAGGAATTGATTGAAGGTCAGATTGGCATCGACGCTGGACGCGACCAGGGGAGCGGAGAATTCGCGACCATCGGCCAGCGTGACCCCCGTGACACGATTCGCGGAAACCTGAATTTTTTCGACGTCGCATTCGGTCTGGATCGTCACACCCAGTTGTTGGCAGACGGTTGCAATCGAATCCGACAGTGCGCCCATTCCACCTTCCACGTAGCCCCAGACCCCCCGGGCCCCACCGGCGGTGCCCATCACATGATGCAGCAGAACGTAGGCAGTACCGGGTTGCGAAATCGAGGCAAAGGCCCCAATCACGGCGTCGGTTGCCAGCGTGGTTTTGAGGACTTCCGTTTCAAACCAGCGTTCGAGAATCGGACGAGCCGCGGCGGTCAAAAATTCCAGCCCCTCGGGAATCTGATCCCCCATTTGGCTTAACGCTTTCCGCAACCGCAATCCTTTCCGGAGATCCCGGATCTTTTTGCCCAGGCCCATGCGCCGCCAGCTTTTTGGCATCGGCAGCAGGTCAGGTGCCGACTCATTGAGAATCGGTTCGAGGTGCACCGCAATCTGTTCCAGCAGCGTTTCGTATCTGGCGAACGCTGCGGCGTCTTTCGAGCTGAATTTAGAAATCTGTTTGTGGTTTTCAGATTCATCAGCACCAAGAATCAGGTGCCGTCCGTCCCGCATCGGCGTGAACGAAGACGGAACGCGGGGCAGAATTTTCAATCCGTTCTGCTTCAGTTGGAGATCGTTAATGATCTCTGGCAACAACAAACTGACCACATACGAAGCGGTGGAGATTTTGTAGCCGGGCCACAGTTCCTCGGTCACGCTGCAGCCGCCCACCAGGTGCCGACGTTCAAGGACGCAGACTTTTTTTCCGTTGCGGGCCAGGTAAGCCGCTGCAATTAATCCGTTATGTCCCGCACCAATGATGATACAGTCGAAAGTTCCGTTGGTCGTTTGATTCATTCGCTTGCTTTGTCGAGATTGGGTTCGTTGCCTGTTTTTTGCTCACCCCATAAATCCGGTTTAGGTGAATCGCAGCCACCCTATCGTTTTGATTTAGTGAAACATGGCGTTAGGGCCATTTTACGGCTCCGACGGCAACCACAACAGATGCGTAAACACCGGGCACAATTCGATCACGGATTCGTCGCCATTGGCTTGCTTCCAGCTGCGCCAGCTGATCGTCTCAAGCGGTTGCGCAACATAGCGGACCGCTAAGCCAAGGATAAGGCAGGCCAAAAACTAATTCACGAATTGCCAACGACATCGCCGTTGAAGCGGCACAACAGATGCTAGGGAGTCAGCCGTGGTTTACGGTTTCACGTTTTAGAAATTATCAGTATGTCAGACGCGACAAGTTTACGATTGGACCTTGGGATCAACGAACGGGCGGACACGGAAACATGGCAAGTGCCGACCTGGCTTACGCCGCGATTGTTGATGGTCTCGTGCGTGTTGTTGATTCTCTCGGTTTCGATCTACGACACCTACCTGGTCTATTTTTTCCGCGACACGATTCTGCACGACGAGAGGAACCCGATCTGCGAAGCGTTGATCCGACGGGATCCAAATGGACTGACCTGGTTTTTTCTTGGAAAAGCGACAGGCAACCTGGCGGTTATTTCGGTTCTAATCATGCTTTATCAGCGGCTGTACACTTACCGGTCGCTGGTGGCCGTGTCGGTTGCAACGTTCCAGATCCTGTTGACGGTTTATCTGTTTTTTGCCGATCATTCCGTTGCCGTGCTCTGTTTTGACGGTCTTTATTCGCAGAATGACCGAATTGCGCGACAGGCGGCCCAGTCGTTGATCATTCACGTGGTGATCGCGACCACTTTCGGGGCCGCGATTGTGACGATCTACAGCACCCGCGAAACCAGTCGAGTGGCGGGGGGGATTTCCCAGTTCATCAGGCAGTTGGCGGTTGCAGTTCGCTAAAGCCCCACGTTGAATCCAGTCCGCCGGTCAGCCCTTCATTCCCGTGGTCGTGATTCCTTGAATGAATGTTTTTTGCGCCAGGAAAAACAACAGGATCAGATCGGAAGTGTAAACAGCAACGCGGCGGCCAGTAACAGATTGGTTTGATCGCCATAGGAAGATACGAATCGTTCCAAACCGTAGGCCAACGGAAATTTTTGCGGATCGTTTAAATACAGTAGCGGTCCGCCAAAATCATTCCAGGTCTGCACAAACTGAAACAGGGCTACGGTCGCAATTGCGGGACGAGACAGCGGCAGCATGATTCTCCAGAACAGGCCCCAGTCGTTCAGGCCGTCGATTCTGCCAGCTTCCAGCAGTTCTTCCGGGATGGTCAGAAAAAACTGTCGCAGCAGGAAAATAAAGAACGCATCACCGAGGAATGTCGGTCCGATGATCGCCCAAAATGAATTGTAAAGACCCAATTCTCGAATCAACACGAATCGCGGAATCATGGTGATGTGCCAGGGCAACAGCATGGTGCCGACGACCAACGCAAACAGCCAGCCACGCCCACGCCACTTCACTCGAGACAGCCCGTAAGCCACCAGCGCACACGACAATGTCGTCCCAATCACACAACCGAGACACAGGATCAGCGTGTTGGACAGGTAAGTCATAAATGGCATGCTCTGAATCGCTGCGGGAAAATTATTCCACTGAAACGAGTCGGGCCATAGCCGATACGGATTTCGAACCAGTTCCTCGTTTGGACTTCAGCGCACCACTGATCATCACGATCAACGGTAGCGAAAAAACGAAAGCGTATAACAGTATCAGGTACACGTCAGGTTATTCGCGGTTCGGCCATGTTTCATTTTGAATCTCCCTCGTGGCGCGCGATATTGCGGGAGTAACTTCGAGTACCCGATCGAGATGCGCCTGAATTTGTCGCTCGGATTCGGCCAACACCTCTGCCACGGGTCGGTCCGGATGCGTCATCGCGTCGTAGGCCGCATTCTCGACCGTTCGCCGAAACATGGCGGCTCCGGGGACCTGCGGGATCGGATACTGGTGGGGGCTGGCTGCCAATTCGACAAACGGTTGGAACAGTGGATTGGATTCGAGGTAATCCTGAAAAGGCGGATGCTCGATGACGGAACCGGAAACCGGAATCCAACCGCCGTCGGCACAAGTGATCGCCGCCTGTCCAGCATCGGAATAGCCGATCCAGAATTTGATAAACTCCCACGCTCCCGGCTGGGTTTTTCGCACCTCGGGGGACGACAAAAAAGTTACCATTGACCCATCCGGCGTTCTGGGCGACCCGATCCCGTCCGTCGGGAACTGGCAAGGGACAAACTCCAAACTCAGGCGACAGCCAGCCCGCTGCTCTCGCCGTCGTGCTGGAAACGCCATGATGTCGCGAACACGCCATTGGCCATCCATTACGCATACGTAACGTCCGGTCTTTTCGGAGTCCAGGAACGGCAGCAGGGGAAAAGTCTTCCCCGGAAGCGACTGGTCTCCCTGGCGGAATGCGCCACTTCGTCGGCACCAGATCGCCGTGGATAGCTGGTCATCCATTCCAGCGCCGTTCGAATTGGGGGCGGTTCGTGTCACCAACCCTGCCGTCCGGCGACATGGTTGGTTCATGGATCCGAAGGTGCTCGATGCTGTCGCTGGGTGTTTCCCGGTTGGCAACAAAGTCCCCGCCAAAACACGTAGCCCCACGCCCAAATCGTCGTGGAATCAGGCAGGAAACCATAGGTATGTCGTCGGCTCGGTATTAGATGCCGGCGTGAATGCGAAAGCGATCTCATTCAGTTCCGCAATGGATTGAGGCGGGGACAGGTTTTTCGAATCCAACGCCGTCTGGTTGTAGTACAGGGCCCGAATATCCAGTCCGTTACAGACACCAAACATACGGTCGTCAATTACCGACAGTCGATGGGCCGATTCCATCAACCAGCTTTCAATTTGTTGGACTTCTGCGGGATCCGCGATTTCATCCATCGCATGGATCACGCCCCGCCGCGACCAATCGGGAAGGATCGGGTCATCCTGATTGACGAGGTCGGGAGGATCTCCACCGGCGACGACAGAAACAGTTTGGCCTGCAGGTTATTGCCCGGCATCGCGACGGCTCGGACAAAGTATTGATCCTGGGACGGTTGAAACGGGACGACAACCGTCATCGACGATGTCTTTGTCTGTCCTCCCCAAAAATGCCAAAAGACGACTTCCGTTCGGTTCGGTGGAACCAATGCTGAATCTGGAATTGCCAGCAAAATTGGCAGGCAGACCATCACTACCGCGAACAGGAGAATCAGAAAGGTTCGAGTATTCATGCGGCCAACCGATAGTGGACCCAGTACCGCGACGTTCGAAACAACATCGCTGTGCAAATCAGCAAGGCAACAAATAACAGCCAGGCCATGGCCGATGCATACCCCATTTCGAAATCATCAAATGCAGCCAGGAACAATTTCAACGACAGCATCATCAATGAACCGCCCGGTTGGCCGGTGCCCTCGCTCAACACGTAGATCGAAGCAAACGTCTGCACGCTGCGAATCAAACCCATGACCAGGTTGAAAAAAATGACGGGTGACAGCATCGGGAGAGTGACGTGAAACAGTTTCCGCACGAACTCCGGCCCCATCGATCTCCGCGGCTTCATAGAGTGCGTTGGGAATATCACTGATCGCGGCCAGGTAGATCACGACAAAATTACCGACGCCCCACAGTGTCATCAGTACCAACGCGTCCTTGCTGCCAAATAACTTGAGCGGTTGGCCTTCAAACCATTTGCTCATCGACGGCCAGAGCCCTCGGGACGAAGCGCACTTCGCGCCTGATTGAGCCAGTTCTTGGCCACCCCAGACCGATCCAGGACAGGCAGTAATTGATCATGCCGCTATCGGGATCCAGCAGCCACAGCCACAGTACACTGGTGGCAACGATCGGAATGACCGACGGCAGAAACACGAGCGTGCGAAAGACGGCTTGGCCTTTGACATTGGCCGACAGCAGGACGGCCAATCCGACACCCATCGCGACCGACAGCGGCACCGAGAGCAGAGAAAAATAGACCGTATTCGACAGAGCCAGTCCGAATCCCTGATCGGTGCCGACCTCTGCGACCAGCCGGTCGTAGTTCTCCAAACCGACCCAGCGGCGGTGGATTGATCAAATCGAATTGACAAAAACTCCAATACAGGGACGCCACGAAATGGCCAGGCGAACAACAACAGGAAACCGACAATCCAGGGAGAGCAAAACAGCCAGCCGGCAATGCGATCCCGATTTTGATTTCCCGGCAGCGACCATTTTTTGTCCAATGTGATTTCCGCATATCTTTGCGGCTGATAAACTAAACTAATATAAACCACTTCGCTCTGATCCGGCAGTTGGCGGGTTTCGCCGGAATCCACCAGGAAAAATGAGGCATTATGCGCAACGAATCGGGAACGGGTGCCGGGATTCGTTTGGGCATCGCGGCTTTGCTGATCGTGGTCGCGATATCCGTCGTTAGTCGGGGGATCATTTGGTATCAACGTGACCGGGGCGGCGATCAGTTGATCCGGCTGCTTGACGAGTTGGGGGCTGAATACGCAGCTCCGTCCGGCGACGGTCGCTCAGTTTCGTCCTGGCAAAAATTTCTGGGCACCAGTTCGCAACCGGTCACTCAAGTCAAGATCGCGGATGTCCATCTCGATGCCGGGCTTGCCAATCACCTGCTGCGGAATCGAGCGGTCAAAAATATCGAGCTGCTCGAATTGAAAAACATCACCGTCGCCGATGGCACGCCGCTGTTTTTGCGGAACTGGCGTCCGGTGAAACAGCTGGTCATCAATACTTGCAGCCTGCCGGAATCGTGGTGGACCGGTCTGCAGGATCTGCGCAGTCTGCAAGAACTGGATCTCAATCAGGTGCGGGCCCCCTGGATGTACGGTCAATGTCAGTTCCTTGACCATCTCGAGCGAATTCGATTTCAAGGATGCAATTTGACCTCGCTGCAGTTGGCGGCCATCCAGAAATCGATCCGGAAAACCAAAATCGAAGTCCTGGCCGTTTCCGTGACTCCGGATGAGATCGCCAATTACCAACAAACGGTGCCCGGATCCGATTGAGACCTATTCGAGACCAAATCCGCAGGCCCAGGCCACGCTGGAGACGATTTTCTCGCGGCTGGAACAGGCCATGCAAAAACTCGATCCGCCAGCGACCAACGAATTCAACCCGCCAGCGACATTGGATCAGATTGCGATGTTGGAGCAGATCCTGAAAATGCCGCTGCCGGCGGAATTCGTGCCTATCTTGAGTGCCACAACGGACAACCAGACGGCGCCACGCATTAGTCAACATCAACGGCTGTTGCCGATCGATCAGATCTTGGACGGAGTACGTCCAATGGCAGCGACGCAATCACTTGGGACTCCCCGGAGAACATTCGATTTTGATCCGGACACGATGCAATTGAAAATCCCAACTTGCTTCCGATTACGGCTTCCGACGCGAAGTTATTTCGTTGAATCTCGTTAGCGGCAATTTGGTTCGGTTTGAATTGGGACACGGAGAGTCGGATGATCGGGTACCGATACGTCATGCACCCAGTCTAAAAGCCTACCTCGAAACAATTGCGGAACAATCGAGGCGGGCGAATTCAACGATATGCGGATCCGGAACTGGGACGGAGGCGATTTTTGTCGACGGCTGGCATCGTTAACGGCCCGGTCGTGGCAGTCGCGGTCTGCATTGCTGGACGGTTGAATGCGGAACGCCAGCTCCCCATGCGGTCCGGACAATCGGAAGGACTTGGCCGTTAAGTCAGGGTGCCACGGTCGCTGTTCGCGGCACGCAGCGTTGCCCGCGTTTGGGAAGATCGGGTCGGTTGGAAGAACGGGCAAGGCACGTTATGTTTCTGCGTTGCAATCTGGTTACGATCGCGTCGGCCGTGTGCTCTGACCGGGGGACGGCCCTTTGGGTTTTCCATCTCATTGCTTGGAATCGTTCAACCCAGATGTCTGATATTTTTAGTGATCTCCAGTGGCGTGGACTGATTCATCAGACGACAGCCGATGAGGTTTTGCCAAAATGGTTGGCCTCCGGCAGTCGGACGCTGTACGCGGGATTTGACCCGACGGCTGACAGTCTGCACGTGGGCAGTTTGCTGCCGTTGATGATGCTGCGTCGATTTCAAAACGCGGGTCACAAACCGATTGCCATCGTCGGTGGTGCGACCGGCATGATCGGTGACCCCAGCGGCAAAAGCGCCGAACGCAATTTGCTGTCCGAACAGCAGCTGCAGCAGAACCTGGCGGGCATGGAAGCGCCAGATGCGGCAGTTGCTTGGATTTTGACTCCGGCGACAACTCGGCGATTCTGGTCAACAACAATGACTGGATGAGCCAATTCAGCTACACCCGATTTCCTGCGCGACGTCGGCAAGAACTTTCCCGTCAACGTGATGATGGCCAAAGATCAGGTCAAAAGCCGGCTTGAACAGCGACGCGGGCATGAGCTACACCGAATTCAGCTACATGCTGCTGCAGGCCTACGATTTCGTCCATCTCAATCGCGAATACGGTTGCGAATTGCAGATCGGCGGCAGCGATCAATGGGGTAATGTGACCGCCGGAATCGATCTGGGACGGCGGATGCTGGGCGCCCAACTGTACGGAATCACTTGCCCGCTGCTGACCAAATCCGACGGCTCCAAAATGGGAAAAACCGAGACGGGAGCAGTCTGGCTCGCGGCCGACCGGACCAGTCCCTACGAGTTCTACCAATATTGGTACAACGTTGCCGACGAGGATGCAGGAAAGTGCTTGCGATTTCTGACCGACTTTCCGCATGAGGAAATCGAGTCGCTCGATCAGTCGCGGGAAGATGCACCGCAAAAACGGGAAAGTCAGACACGACTGGCACAGTGGTTGACACAATTGATTCACGGTGAAACGGGGTTGGCCAAAGCCGAGCAGGCCGAGAGGTGTTGTTCGGGGCGGAGATCGAGAAATCTGTCGGATGACGATCTGGTTCAGATCTTTGCCGATGTGCCCAGCCAGACCATACCAAGTCGGATTCGAAGACGAAGGTTTGTCCTTGATTGACGCATTTGTCGAGTCTGGACTGTGCAAAAGTAAAGGTGATGCCCGCCGTAACATTCAGGGTAACGGGGCCTATGTTAATAATCGACGATGCAGTGACGTCGATTACCGCTTGACGACGCAAGGATCTGGCGAGCGATTCAGCCATTGTGTTGCGGAGCGGCAAAAAGAAATACGCTTTGCTGCGATTCGTGTAAGTGCTTAGTGGCCGCATCAACGCTTCGGGTTCGGACTGCGTAACAGCGCAATCGTGGCGCGGCTTGCCACTGCGGCATGATTTTCCGAGTTAGCGGCTGGTGTTCCGGGAATTGCGGCGTTTGCTCGTTACGGCCTACGGCCTGGAATGAAGACCAAACGGCTCGAGCGTCGGGGTCGGCCGGAACAACACTTCGGGTTCGGACTGCCGTAACGGGATCGGGTTCACAAATAAACTTCGTTGTCTCAGTTGCCTCCTGTTCAAAACAAACGTCACAGATTCGGCATTGCTCACTGCGGCATGATTTTCCGAGTAAGCGGCTGCTGTTCGGGAATTGCGGCGTATCTTGTTACGGCCAACGGCCTGGAATGAAGACCAGTGCGACTCGAGCGTCGGGGCGGCCGGAACAATGCTTCGGGTCGGAGCCGTAACAGCGCTTCGGTTTCGGACTGCCGTTACAACGCTTCGGGTTCGGACTGCCGTAACAGCGCAAGCGTCACAGAATCGGCTTGCCCACTGCGGCATGATTTTCCGAGTTAGCGGCTGCTGTTCCGGGAATTGCGGCGTTTGCTCGTTACGGCCTACGGCCCGGAATGAAGACCAATGCGGCGTTTGCTCGTTACGGCCTACGGCCCGGAATGAAGAACAATACGGCTCGTGCTACAGCGAATTTTGCCAGCAATTCGTTGGTAGCAAATGCGCCGACATTGTTAATTTGTATCAATTAATTGAATCGTATCGAAAATTCTAATGAGTTTGATCTTTCCGAGTCGATGGATTCTATCACATGTACCACTTTTACGGGTGCCAAGTGCGCACGTATTGGTTGAATTACAACGGATAGCGTCGAGATTGGTCTCGGGAGACATTGATGAAGACAAGATTGAGCCTCTTCTGCATAACTTTGGCATTGATTGCCGCAAACGTCGCAGAAGCTCAGTTGGGGCACACGTTTAGTGATCAAAACGCAGCGCCAGCTTTCCAGTCAGTTTCTGGAGACTTAGTAAATACTCGCGGGGCGGCGGGGCCGGATGGCCTGGTCGAGTTTGGTTTGAAGCCAACGGAGCCACGCAGGGACTCGGATACGAAGGCAGCTATCTGACCTTGGGCATGAAAACCCGATTGTTCGAGGATCGGCTGGACGGTCGTTGGGTTTTGCAATCGGAAGGCCACCAGTCATTGAAGGCGAGACAATGCAGGCTTCTTCGCCAATGTCGGTGTCGAGCGGATCTTCACGATTGATGCGGCCAACGCCGACGTCAGTACCGGTATCTGGTACGACTTCGATGGAGACCAGCAAACGGATTTTGGTCACGACTTCAGCCAGGTCAGTGCATCGGTGGCGATCAAGACCCGCAAATGGGACTTGATGGGCAACGGTTACTTTCCGGTTGGAATTCAGGAATACACTTACGGTGACATCACGGGTGCCAATTGTTTCACCGGCAGCAACATTGTGATGATCCCGGGAATTGATGCCGCACTGGAGGGCTGGGATGTCACGCTTCGGACTCGTCCAGAAGCACTGGCGTTTGCCAACGGCTCGATTGATATTGGTGCTTACAGCTACAGCTCCGAACTGGTGAATTCATTTGGCGGTGGTCGAATCCGATTGGGATTTCAAGTCTCTTCGCGGCGGTATTGTCTCCGCAGAGATCAACCAGGACGATCGCTTCAATACGACGGGTGTTGTCAGCCTTGGATGGATTTTTGGAGCCAATGCGAGCGGCCATGGTCAAGAGTATTCGGCGATCGGTCGCGATCTTGAGCAGACCGTTCGAAATGACCATATCGTCCGCTACAACCAGGAGGTTGTTTTGGCGATTGATCCGCTGACGGGAGCATCCCTACAACGTCGTTCACGTCAACAACGAAGCGGATCCGATGTTCGCCGATGGTACGGCGGAACGACCGTACCGCAGCCTGACCACGGCCCAGACACTGAGTGCACCGGGCGATGTGATTGCGGTCAATGGCGGAGACGGAACGGATCGCGACATGGATCAAGGGATTGTCCTGCAGGACAATCAACGTCTGTGGGGGACCGGAACCGACTTCCTGATTCCGGTTCAGAATGGTCAGTTCTTCCGACTTGTGCAGCACCGGACCAACACCGACGATTTCCAACGACGGTGGATTTGCCGTCGTCACGATGGCCGACAACAACGATATCGCCGGGATCAACGTCAACGCAGCGGGTGCCCAATTCGGTATCTGGGGCGGTGGACGCGACGGCAGTATTCGTTTGAACAATGTTGCCAATTCGGATAACGATGGTGTGCGGTTGGCTTCGATCACCGGCAGTTGGGACATCTCGGACAATACATTGGCGAATAACGGACGCGATGGTTTGTCGATCCAGGGAATGCTGGACAGTGCCAATCCGCTGTTGATTCAACGCAACCAGGCCAACGCAAACCTGCGTGACGGTATTCAGGTTCGAAACTACGATCCTTCGTCGACCATGGTGCTTTCGAACACCACCAATAACAACGCCCGCAACGGTTTGTTCATGGAGAATTATGTGAACTCGACGGGAGCTGGCGTGTTGGTCAAGGATCACCAGGCAGATTCCAACGCTGGGAACGGTATCTTCATGAACTTCGGTTCGGGCGACCTCGACATTCTCGATTCGCGAGTTACCAACAACAGTCAAGCCGGTATCCTGGTCAGCAACTGGTCCAATACCTTGGCGGGATCGGATCGCGTGATGATCGGAACGATGCCAGGTGGATTCAGCACAGCGGCTGGCAACGGTCCACTGGCCAACGTCTCGATCCTGCTGGACGATCCAGGGATGTATTCGCGAGTGATGGTAACCAACCAGGTGTTGAGCAATGGTGTGACGGGCTTGATGGCCCGCGTGGAAGGGGTCTTTGGAGCCGCCACGCAAACGCGGCTTGATATTGATATCCTGGACAACCTTTCGATCAGCAACAACGTGAACGACGGGATCCGGTTGAGTGCGGTCAACAGTGGCTTGATCAACGCCCGAATCGGAAGCACCAACGCGGGTCTGCTGACGCCGATTGTTGGCAACGGCTCCGGCGGCGGCGACGGTATCGCCTTGTTCGCCGAAGGTTTGAATGGCCAGCCGGCTGCACAAATCAACGCCGAAATCGACAATGTCCTGATCAGTAACCAGATCAGCCGAATCATTCGACCGGGTCTGCCTGACTTGATCGTTTCAACCGATGGTATCTCCGTCAGTTCGTTGAACAATGCTCTGGTGAACATGCGTGTGACGGATTCGACCATTGGTGATGCGAATCCGGTTGACAACTTTGATACGCAGAATGGTATCTTCATCTTTGCTGACAACTCGGGCAGCCGCCTGATCAACACCTTTGATCTGGACAATCTGACCTTGTTCTCGGACTTCGGCGTGAGTTTGTTGACGGATCCAGAGACGTTCGCCGATCTGCGTCTGACCAACTCGACGATTCGTCCCAACGGTATTCAGTCGGTGGGTGGACGATCGGACAACACTCCGTTCGGAGACGGTGTAGGTTCGGTCGGTGTATTTGTCTCGACGATCGGCCAGGGAACGGCGACAGGCAATTTCAATGTCCTGCTGCCTAACCAGACGCTGCAGGACTTCCCACCGTTCAGTGTTCCGTTTGCGTCATTCCCCTTCATTCCAGAAGTGGTTACCGACGGCGTGTTTGACAATATGACGCGGGTGCAGATGATTCAAAACGACATTCGTGACTTCACCTACCATGCCGTTGACATCGAAACCGGTGGTGACGCTCAGATGTTGCTGACGATGACCGGCAACAACATTGTCAACAACGGTGCCGGATTCAACGATGATACCGATGGTGACATGGTATTTGGTGAGTCGGCAGGTGACGGTGTTGGTACGGCCGACCCGAACAACCTGGGCTTCTTCGATGGCGTGAACATTGATGCTCATGACCAGAGTAAGATTTCGATGGAGATCACGGGTAACCTGTTCCAGGACAACTTCGAACGTGGCTTGAGCTTGAATACCTTTAACAGTGCCGAGATCAACGCGGTGGTTGAGAACAACGTGTTCTTTGGCAACGACCGCGGTGAAGACGCCGATAGCTTCCTGCCGCCGATCGGAGTTGGAGCTGCTTCGGGAGGTGGTGGAGCCCTTGTGGAATCGGGAGTCTTTGATTTCGAAGCGGTCAACAACGAAGAATTCTACTTCCGTGATTACGAATTCCTGGTGTTCTTTGACGGAACCGGTACGCCGGTTAACCTCGACGGATCGGCATTGCCGGCGGATAGCTTCGGGATTTTCTTCCCTGGCAACGTGGGTGTGGATGTCTTCGGGAACGCGGTTGCCCTCGGAACGGCCAGCATGAACGTGTCGATGTCTTCCAATGCGTTCCAACTGGGCGTCGACCTGCTCGACTTCTCGGCAGTTCCTGGCGACTTTACGCTGGGGCTGGACGGAGCGACCAACGGATTCACGGGAGGCTTCCCAGGAATCACCGATGTGTCCGATGCATTCGCCAAATCGAGGGTCGCTGCTGAGAAAGCCTTCTTCGCATCGCCGCCATTCAATTTTCCGGCTTGGTAGTCAAACGAAGTCGGCAATCAAGAACAACCAAAGCCCGGTGGGAACTGTTTCCACCGGGCTTTTTTTAGGTGGCCGTCGAGTTGAGCTTTTTTGCTTCCAGCGCGACGGAGAGACGGGTCCAATCGGATTGGAGCGTCCTGAACAGTTCCGACGCCGAACTCGTTGTGCCGGCCGCGCCCAGTTCTTCCAGTTGGCAGGCGGTTTTCGCCAGTTCCACGTCACCGAGGAACAGGACCGATCCCTTCAACGTATGGGCTTGAAGTCTCAGATCGGCCGGGCTGTCTGAGCCAATCGCCTGTTCCACGTTGGCGATCAGATTCGGAGCATCTTCCAGCAGGACTTCGATCAACGAGCGGAGCAGTTCTTCGTCTCCATTGGTAAACTCCAAAGCCTGTTTCCAATCCACCACTTCGGCAACGGGTTCGTTGCGCCTGGTATCGCTGGACGCCGAACGGGAAGCGATCCATTTATCACTGCCGGGCGCAATCGCTCCGACGGGTGATTTCAGGCTGGCCCCGACCTGTTGTAGCCGTGTCATGAACTGGTTGATGCGGATTGGCTTGGAAAGAAAATCATCCATCCCGGCTGCAAAACATTCCTGACGATCGCTTTCCATCGCCCGGGCTGTCATGGCCAGGATTGGTGTATGCCGACCCGTCCCAGCTTCGAGTTTCCGAATCTGTTTGGTGGCTTCGAATCCGTCCAGTTTCGGCATTTGAATGTCCATCAGGATCAGATCGAAATCTCCATTTTTCCACGTTTCGACCGCTTCCTCTCCGTTATTGGCAACGGTCACCTGATGGCCATGTTTGGCCAGGACTCCCAAAGCGAGTTTCTGATTGACGAGGTTGTCTTCGGCCAACAGCACCTTCAAGGGACGGTCCGGCCGCTCGGCCGCGACGCGCGGGTGGAGGTCATCCAGCTGGTTTTCGACCTTGAGTGCGCAGAGGATGGCCTCAAAGACCTGAGACTGTTTCAAGGGTTTGATCAATTGAAACACGTTTGCCATGCGATCGTATTTCTGAAAATCGCCCAAGTCCGAGGTCAACAGAATGATGGGCAGCTCATCGTGGGTCGCCGTTTGAATCGATTTGACCCAGTCCGTGTTCTGTTGAGAAACCAGGTTGGCATCGGCCAAGACCAAGGCGAATGCATCCTGTTTGGACCGTGACTGCCGGAGCATCGCAACGGCATCTTCGATGCTGGCCTGGGCCGTTGGTTTCATGCCCCAATTGCTTAACATGTCGTGGACAATCAGGCGATTGGTTTCGTTGCCGTCAATGATCAAGACATGGATACCCTCAATCGGTACCGGGTCGAGCGTTTCCGTATCGACGTTGCGGGACTGGATTTGTAATTTGGCGGTGAAGGAAAACCGGCTGCCCTGCCCGACCTCGCTTTCGACCCGCAGTTCGCCTTCCATCAATTCAACCAGCTTGGACGCGATTGCCAGTCCCAGGCCCGATCCGCCATACACGCGTGTGGTGGATGCGTCGGCCTGTTCGAACTCGCGAAAAATCGACTTGAGTTTGGATTTGGGAATGCCAATCCCCGTATCGCTGACATTGATTAGCAGGTTCACGTGTTGATCGACGATCGACTGGCATTTGACATCGACGTTGATTTCGCCTTTTTTTGTAAACTTGATGGCGTTACCGACGAGATTCACGATGACTTGTCTGAGCCGTCCGACGTCTCCGAACAGGTGGTTGGGCACGTCGGAGTCGACGCCAAAGGAAAGTTCCAGATTTTTGGACTGGGCGCGCATTCCGAGGACCTGGAGCGTATCGCCGATGGCGTCGCGAAGATTGAATGGGGCTGGATCCAGTTCCAGTTTTCCTGCTTCGATTTTCGAGAAATCAAGGATGTCATTGATCAGCGACAACAGCGATTCAGCGGAGGACAGCACCATGTTCAGGTACTCTCGCTGTGTTGAGGACAGCTCCGTATCCAGCAGTAATTCGGTAATACCCAGGACCGCGTTCATCGGGGTGCGAATCTCATGACTCATGTTGGCCATGAAATCGCTTTTGGCCTGGTTGGCTTTGTCGGCGGCCAGTTTTGCTTTTCGCAGTGCCTCTTCGGCAAGCACAAGGTTGGTGATGTCGCGTGAGATTCCGAACGTACCCGCGACTTCCCCGGCCTGGTCGAGTAACGCCATTTTGGTGGTGGAGCACCACGTCACCCTGTCGTCTGGCCAGGTTTCCTTTTCGACTTTGTTCAGAATGGGCTTCCGTGTCCGCATGATCTCACGTTCATCGTTGAGTGCCTCATCGGCGTGTTCGGATGAAAAGAGGTCGGCATCGGTTTTGCCGAGCACGGCATCGGGATCGCCGAACGCGAATTTTTCGGCCAGTCCGGTGCTGACGCGAATGAATCGGCTATCGGTATCTTTAAAATAAATGCTGTCGGGAACGTTATCCATCAATGCATCGATCAGGAAACGCTCATGGTCGGCGGCGGCTTCGGCCTCTTTTTGCGCGGTCACGTCCCAAAACACGGCTTCGATGCCGACCACGTTACCGTCGCGGTCGAACAATGGAGATTTCCGGACTTCGAAATAGTGTTGTTGGTCGGCGTCGGCTCCATTGACCTCGACCCCTTCGACTTCACGAAAAACGGCCCCAGAACTCATCACGGTGATGTCATCGGAGCGGTATTTTTGGGCCAGTTCTGGCGAGGCGATATCAAAATCGGTTTTGCCGACAAAATCTTCGGCGGGTCGACCCATCAGGTTGGAAAATGCCTGATTGACGTAAGTGAATTTTCCGTCGCTATCTTTGCAGACCACGTTGACGGGCAGATTGTCGACCAGCGACGCAAAAAACCAGGCGGGGTCGTTGATCGCCTCGGAATCAAACACCGGAATTGATTTCCGCCGTAGAGAATTCTCGGGCGAACTCGAATCAATCGATTCTGACTCGCTCATGGGGGACACCAGGGAATGGTTGGTATTAAAAAAGACTGATTGCATTGTATGGTTTTTTGTCGCAAACCTCAAAAACTTGATGAAGTTCCTCCAAAATTCGTGTCCTGTTGCGGCAGTGTCCGCGTTGACGTCGGCGGTGGGACCGGAAACACCGGACAAATCCTGTTATTTTAAAGGGCTCGCTGTCCTCGACACGCAACTTTCCTGAATCGTTTTTTTTGGGTGCCGATGAATCCACACGAAGATGTCCTGACTCAACCCGTGTTTTCTGTTGAAGAGGCCGAAGCAATCGCGTCGCAGCATTTTCAGATTGAAGGACACGCCAGACCGCTGCCGGGCGAACGCGATCAGAATTTTTTGATCACCGGCCGGCAGTCCAAGTACGTCTTGAAAATTGCCAATCCCGTGGTGGAACAGACGTTGATCGAGCTGGAAAATGCCGCCATCGGGATTGTCGCCGCCAGCTCAGCGATTGAAAGTCCCGACCTGGTCAGGTCGGTCTCCGGTGCCACGTTGGTGTCGGTAAAAGATCGGGACGGTCAAGTCTGCTCACGTCCGCTGTTTAACACATGTGCCGGGTATCCCGCTGGCCGAATTTGAGCCTCATACTCGCGAGCTGTTGTTTGAGTTGGGTCGGGCTCTGGGTGAAATCGATCGCGAATTGAGTGCGCTGAATCGCTGTCCGGCGGCCAAGCGTGATTTGAGGTGGGACCTCGATCGGGCGGACATCCTGGTCCGCGATTCGCTGGCCTCGTTTGCGAATCAGGCTGCCAAAGCCGACTGCCTGCGAACGATGCTGGAACGCTACGAGTTGATCTCCGGACGCCTGGCTGGCTTGCCGCGTTCGGTCATCCACAATGACGCCAATGACTATAACGTGCTCGTTCACCACGATACTGAGCGAGGATTGGCGCTGCTCGGTTTGATTGATTTTGGCGATCTCATGATGTCAACAACCATCAACGAGCTGGCGATTTGTGCGGCTTATTGCATGTTGGGGAAGTCCAACCCGATGGAAGCGCTGCTGGCGTTGTCCCAAGGCTACCATCAAGCAAGGCATCTTTCCGAACAGGAGATCTCGGTGGTGTTTCCGCTGATCGGAATGCGATTGGCGCAAAGTGTCTGTATTTCGGCGGCTCAGCGGCGCCTGCGCCCGGACAACGACTACCTGTCCATTTCCGAAGAGCCCGCCTGGGAACTGCTCGGTCGACTCGCGGAAATCGACCCTGCAGAAGTCCATTTGAGGTTGACCGACGCCTGCTCGCACACGACATCGTTCGGACGCCCAACAAATGCGATGGAGCCCGAGAGACTTTTGCGGGAACGGCAACGGTACGTCGGTCCTTCATTAAGTCTGTCATATGCCAAGCCCTTGAACATCGTTCGGGGCAAAGGGCAGTATCTATTTGACCAATCCGATGTCACGTATCTCGATTGTGTGAACAACGTCTGCCATGTTGGACACTGTCATCCACGGGTGATCGCCGCCGCCCATCGGCAAATGCAGCAACTGAACACGAACACGCGTTATTTGCATGAGAATCTCGTCACCTACGCCAAACGGTTGGTTGAGACGCTACCGCCGCCGCTGGAAGTTTGCTATCTCGTCAATTCTGGTAGCGAGGCAAACGATTTGGCGCTTCGGATGGCAAGGGTCAGCACGAACCGCCCGGATGTCGCCGTCATTGATCACGCCTATCACGGACACACGGCGTCGCTGATCGAAATCAGTCCTTATAAATTTTCTCGGTCGGGCGGGGATGGCAAACCGCCGCACGTGCATGTCCTGCCCTGCCCCGACGGGTATCGCGGTGCCTATCGTTATGACGACGCAGATTACCCGTCAGGCTATGCCGTCGCTGCGGCGGACGTTCTGGATGCGGCGGAGAATTCCGGACGGTCGATTGGTGCTATGTTTGCTGAGTCGCTGCTGGGTTGTGGCGGTCAGATTTCGCTTCCTCCGGGGTATCTAAAGAGCGTGTTCGCCAAAGTCCGTGCTTTGGGTGGTGTTTGTATCGCCGATGAAGTCCAAGTCGGTTTTGGCCGCGTCGGGACGCATTTTTGGGGTTTCCAGACTCAGGAGGTCGTACCGGACATCGTCACGATGGGGAAACCGATCGGCAATGGGCATCCTCTGGCGGCCGTCGTCACCACACGCGAAATTGCCGACGCGTTTAATAACGGTATGGAGTATTTCAACACGTTCGGTGGCAACCCCGTTTCCGCCGCCGTAGGAATTGCCGTTCTGGACGTCATCGCGGAGGAACGACTTCAGCAACACGCTTTGGCCATTGGCGATTTTCTGCTGAAACAGTGGGCGGAGCTGCAGCGCTCGTTTCCGGTGGTGGGTGACGTGCGAGGCAGCGGTTTTTTTCTGGGGCTGGAGCTGGTTCGCGATCCTGAGAGTCGCCAGCCGCATCGGCAGTTGGCCAAAGCGCTGGTTGAGCAGATGAAGCACCGGCGAATTTTGCTCAGCGTTGACGGGCCGTCAGAAAACGTCATCAAATTTAAACCGCCTATGGTTTTCAGTCAGGCAGACGCCGAACGACTGGTGCATACGATGACGCAGGAATTGAGCCGCCTGATGGATGACGACTCAATCCAGCGTACGAATTGAGCCGGCCATCTCATTCGGCGAGGCGGGTTTTTGAACTGCCCAAACGACTATCGACCAAAATGACCTTTGCGAGAGGTCGTCGTTTCGAACCCGGCATACTCGTTAACCAGTTTCGCCAATTCAATCTCCAGCCACTTCGAAAACTGTTCGACGTTCTCAAATCTGGTTTTCGGCTTTCGTCGCTCTGATTTGCCAGTTTCCCGATCCTTGGGCTGCCAATTGGACGGGTTGGAAACAAACATCTCGCTCTCGATTCTTTCTGAATAAAACTTGGGACGGCTTGTGCATCCCGGCTTAGGTCATCTCTCTAACTGCAAAATGGATGCCGAATCAAACCTGAAAAGTCGATTTGAGGTGGGATTGCTCATTTTTGAACGTTTTTTTTCTTAAAAAAAATCTTTCTGTCTTGAGCGTCCGGTTGGGGCGTTCTGTCGTCGGCAGTCAAAAGTCACCATTTTGATAACAGGAGGCCTGGAATCTGATTTGGTTCGTCACGAACTGCCAAATTTGGGAATTCCAGCATGTCGTGAGCGTGTTTGTGGCAGATTCTCCCCTCAGGAACGGCAAATATCGGTGCCAATCCTGCTAACACGACCGCACGGCCGGAATTCGGTCAATGAAGCGTTAAATCACCGACCGGAATCAAACCGCGGGGGCGTGGCGAAGATCGGCAGTTTGCGAAAGATATCGGTCTCATGATTGGGGCTTCGGTGGGGACTTTCTTGGTGGCGTAAAGCAGGATGTGGAGAGATCCTTGGGGGTAAAAAACGATTGGGCTGGTTGAAGGGAACTTGAGGATTGGTAGACTTAGCGACCAGTTTTGACCAGAAAGTCCATTGCTGATGGACATAGTTTTTTTGAAACGTACGGAGATTAAGAGATGAAAAAGTTTTTGGCATTGAATGTCACTTTGGCGGCGTTGTTCGTTGCCAGCTCAGTTGTTAGCGCTCAAGAACCAGCCGTCGCTCAGGTTCCAGGCACCGTTGTAGCGGATGTGCAGACTTCGGTCAGCGACCAAATTGCACCCCCAGCTCCCGCCGTCACCAGTGATTGTGTTGGATGTGCGCAGTCGACCCCAAGCTTCGCTACCGCTGCTCCTTGCAGCAGCTGTGGCACAACCGTTGCGGCTCCGATGGTTGCTAACGGTTGTTCGACTTGTGCAGCTCCGGCTCCTTGTTCGACTTGTGCAGCTCCTGTTCGTCGATTGCCGTTGCGTCGCAACGCACAAGCTTGTTCAACCTGCTGTGCTCCAGCAGTTCAACAGGTTTCCTACCAACAGCCTTGCAGCACCTGCGCTCAGCCTTGCAGCACCTGCGCCAGCCTTGCAGCACCTGCTCAGCCGGTTGTTGCCGCTCAGCCTTGCAATACCTGCGTCAGCCGATGGTAGCCGCTCAGCCTTGCAGCACTTGTGCAACCGGTTATGGGGAAGTTGCCCAAGTTTCCTACCAGGAAGTTTTGGCTCCCGAAGCTTCTTCGGTTGTGGCAGCTCCAATGACAACCACCCCGGTTGATGTTTATTCTCCTGCGACAACCATGGGTTGCAACACTTGCGGTACAGCCGTTGCGGCACCGGTTGCCACAACGACCTGCTGTGATCCTTGTGCAGGACGAACGGCTCGTGGTGGGTTGCGTGGTCGAATCGCCAGCCGACGAGCTTGTCGTTAATACACGCGAACAGCGTTTTACACGATGATTGAAATTGAAATGCCACTCCGCCTGGAGTGGCATTTTTTTTGCCTCTGTTACTCGATCGTGGATATTTGCCACGCGAACAAGAATTAAAAATTGCTCAATGGGGTGGGTTTTTCAGATGGTCAGCGGGTTGTTTTCTGGAAAAACGCAAATCATCCGGGGCGAGATTACTTGAATTTCGCTTGGACGGGCTGTCTAATTTCAGCAAGGAACGGATTTACCGTGCGGGAGGATGATTGCCCGCTCGAACACACAAATTGTCAAACTGCAAACATCTCGGCAGTGATGACGACTCGCACTCCAAAAGGAGAAATCATGAACAAGTGGATTACATTTAGTTGCATTGCATTGGCCGCGATGATCTCAAATCAGGCCATGGCCCAATGCGCCAGTTGCGCTTCGGGAGGTCCCTCTTTCGGTCAGAGTTACAGCGCACCGATGACCTACAGCGCGCCGATGACTTACAGCGCACCGATGAACTATAGCGCACCGATGACTTACAGTGCACCGATGACTTACAGTGCATCGACAGGTTGCAGCAGTTGCGTTTCGTCTTACAGCGCACCGGTGACCTCTTACGCCGCGCCGATGGCTTGCGGTAGTTGCGCACCGACTTACAGCGCACCGTCGAGTTGTTGCGGTTGCTCGTCTTGTTGCAGCGCACCGGTTTACAGCGCTCCAGCAAGCTGCTGTGGAACGATGACCTATTCGGCAGCGAACTATGGGGTAGCCTATGGCCAGCCGATGTACTCATCGGGATGCAGCAGTTGTGCCGGCGGTGTGATGACTGGCGGAGTGATGCCCCAGGCAACGACGATGCCGGGAACCGTGATGCCCGGACCTGCGGTTCAAGCTGGCGGTTCGGCAGAAGTGATTGCCCCACCGACGGCTGATGAAGCGACTCCTCCCAGTCCAGGTCCAGAGCCTGAAGGCGATGGCGCTGCGACTCCGGCACCCGTGATTGAGAATAGCGATACATAATCGCGGTTGTTGAGCCGTGATCTCTCCGGTGTTCGGCTTCCCGGTCAGGGAACTCGGCTGGAGATTTCTCAATTCGTTATAAAATCGGCTGGTATGCTTAACGTTTACCAGCCATTTTTTTTTGGACCCGAACCTCCGTCGGATGATTCCCGGTTGCGTTGTCGGGCTGGTGCCAGGCTGGTCGTCAAGCGATTCAAGCGAGAATTTTACCATGCGAAAACGTGTCGGTTACGGTGGTCCGGGCCAGTATCGTCATGGTCAGTATTTTCCAGGCGGTGGTCGACACAACGGGGGAGTCAGTGAGATTGAAAGGCTGATCCATTTGATCGCGAGCATGCAGATCCTGTTCGGTTCGAGGCGCGGAGGATTGTTGATTCCACTGTTGATTGTCGGCGCCGTTGTCGGCGGTTGGTTCGCCTACCGTCATTTCTATTCGCCGGAACGAGCGCTGGAGCAGGCTCACATCATGTGGAATTCCAACGAAACGAAACAGCAAATCAAGGCGATTGCCAAGTATCGCGAACTGCTGCAGAAGACGGATCCGATCGAACCCGGACGGTATTGGCTGAAAGACAACCGCGATACGCTTTATCGTCGGATCATTCGGCACGAGTACAAATTCGAAAGCAACGAAACCAAGGCGGCGGAGTGGATTCTGGCAGCCTGGGATGAGGGAATTCGTGATTTGAGATTTCAGGATGACGAAGTCAGGGCTTTCTGGGAGCAGACGGTTGAGCCGTTGAAGCGAAAAAACCGGATCAAGAGTCAAAATGAAAATCCTGGTGCTGCAATCCAATCCGGTTCTCGTGGCTGGACGCTGGCTACCGCAATTGACCTCGAATGCCCATCAGTCCACAACCTCGTCGGTTGGCAGGCGTGCTGGCCGTTGGAATCTGAACTTCGCAGTTGATGTTGGGTCTGTGCTCGCAACGGGTTCGCGGCAATCGAGCGGTGGAGTTTCGCCGGCGGGCGGTTTACTGATTGTCGGACAATGCGCCCGTCATCTCAAGGTCGAGTAATTTTCCCAGTTCTTCATCTTCCAGGATGTTGGTTTCGATATTCAGCCGTTCGTCGAGATCGACGATGATTTTCTGGATTTCGATGTACTCGTCTTCGCTGAGCGCGACCGATTCGTCAATTCTCTCGCGTTCGATTTTATCCAGCATGACTTCGATACTGCGAATCGCATCGTCGTAGTAAGTCACCTCTTGCTGGATTTTTGCGATCTGCACTACCCAGCCCTTCAGATTGACGACGGCATATTTGACATCTTTGTCCTTGGAGTCGAGATAATCGGCACCGGACGTGATGCCTTTTTGTTTCAATTCGGCAACGGTTTCTGCTTTCAGTTTCTCCAGTCGCTTGATACCTCGCTGGACTTTGTCCCGCTGCATTTTGAGTTCTGCCAATTTGTTTCGAAATTGGCCTTCGGTTTTCAGGATTTCTCCTTTGCCACCCATGTTTTCCTGGACCACACGAGGGCGGAGTTGTAGCTGGCCGGCCGCCCAGAGGTAGCCAATAGCTCCCAAGCCAGCCAGAACAATCAGGATCAGAAATGATTTCGTCGTCGGTTGGGCCATCAATCGCCTTTTCGAGTTAGTTTGGGCAAGTGATCGAGGGAGTTTAAAAAAATCGGCCAGCCACTGGATCTGTTCAATGGCCGGCCGAAAAATTTTAGCGGGCGAATCAGTTTCCGCCGCCTTCGCTTTTGAGTAGCTCGTCAATTTCTCGCTGGACGCTACTCACGTCGGTTTTGTCGTCGAGCAATTCGTCGAGGCTGACGTCGGCATCCTGTTCGACCTCGGCAATTCGCTCGTTAAGTTTTTCTTCTTCGATCGCCCATTTGGTGTCAATGCTGACCATCAATTCATCGACGCTCTCAGAGAGTTCGTTAAATTTGTCGCTGATCGAAGTACCAGGACCGGCAATGGTCGCGGCTTCTCGCATGCCATCGAGAGCCAATTTTTTGGAGCGAATTTGTTCGAGCTGGCCTTCCAGTTTGGCCAATTGGGTTTTCGAGGTTTCATCCTGCTTTTTGAGGATGTCCAGGTTTTTGGCCCAGGCATCGGCGATCGTTTGATTCTTTTTGATTTGATCATTCAGCAGTTTGACTTTTTTGACCGTTCCGTCGGCGATGGTCTTCAATTTTTCAATCGGAATTTCTTTACCATCTCGCTCAATCGAACCGGTCGATTCGGCATCCGCCAGCATGGTTTTTAGTTTTCCCAGGTCAGCAACCAGTTTCTGTTTTTCCTGTTCGTAGTCTGCCTGTTTGGCTTGCATCGCTTTGACACGTACCTGGGCCTCGATCCGTTTGTCTCGAATCCCCGCGGTGGCATTTTTCAGTTCGTCATATGCCATTTCGACCTCTTTTTGCTTGACATTCAAAGGGCCAAGCAAATCATCAATTTTCTTGATCGCTGCGTCTTTGGCGACGTTGACCCTCGGGCCGCAGCCGAGATAGGCGATGAGGCAGACCCCAATAATCAAGACAGCTGTACCAATAACCTTTCCCATTTTGTTCTCCAGTTTCGTGTTGTTTATTGTCGTTACTCAGGCTTTTTCAGAATCCGGGCAAATCTGCTGAGGACCGGAATTCGGCAAAAATCCCGGTCGCCAACCAAACATTCCTGATTCTATACCCGATTGCATGTCGCGAATTGAATTGTGTTCAAAGCCTGATTAGAACTTCGAAAGCCTCCGAATTCAAAGGTCACGGAAAAAAAGTTTGCCTGCTGGATCATTCTGCCCTGCCGTCAGATCGTGGCCAGTTACTCGATTCCTGTGCTCCGTTGGCAGTTTGCCCCTTTCCAGACATCGTTTTGCCGTGATAAAATCTTTCCTATCTTCGTGTCGGTAAGCAATGGATTGCAATCTCGACGTGTCAAAATCGTGTTCCCTGATCGCGGGGCGCACTGAGAGTTTCCACCCATCTGTTCGAGCAGGCCCGGTTTGCCACAGTTACCACCAACGGAACATCCGAAAACGGATAGTCCGATCAGAGTCGATCTTGCGATTGTTGCGCGGGACCTGAGACTTAACCCGGAAAATGTTGAGAAATCCGTCCAGCTGCTGGACGAAGGCAACACGATTCCATTCATCACGCGGTTCCGGAAAGACCTGACGGGCGGGTTGAACGAGAAGCAGCTGTTGGCCATCAAGCAACACGTTGCAAAACTGCGTGCTTTGAATGAACGCAAGTCGTTCATCCTCAAATCAATCGAGTCGCATGGCAAGCTAACGGATGAGCTGAAGTCGAAAATTGTCCGGGCCAACAATTCTCGACGCCTCGAAGATCTTTATCTGCCGTTCAAACCCAAAAAGCAAACCAAGGCGGCGACGGCGCGACAACAGGGACTGGAACCGCTTGCCGAGGACATTCTCAACGCCACCTCGACCGATGTGGATCTGGCCACGCGGGCGACGGAATTTGTCAGAGTCGACAAAGGTTTGAATTCGGTCGACGATGTGATTCGTGGTGTCTCTGATTTGTTGGTGGAACGATTTGGTGAACGCGGGGAATTGCGAAATGCGCTGCGTCAGGTCGTCTGGGAAATTGGAAGCCTGCAATCGCAGTCGACCGAGGCAGTAACCGAAAACAGCGAGCCAGGCGAAAAGCAGCCAGGCGAAAAGCAGCCGGCCGATCCATCGGCAGCGGTCGAAACAAGAACAGCCCAGCTGGCCAAACAGCCGACAACAGGCACCGACAACCCGGCACCGCTGCGTGCCGTCAAGCCGCTTGGCGAGGAACCGCCGCGGTCGTCGGATGCCGGCCTGGGTGTCGAATCCGATGTGAGCAAAGCGGGCGATTCGCCGGTGGATTCCACTGGTGATAAGGCGACCCTGGTCGAATCCAAAGTCGATCCACCGCCGGCAGTTGGGACCGAAGCCGAATCGGCCATTGACCCAAGCCCAGCGTCTGCTGCGGAAATTCCCCAATCCGATTCGACACCCACGCAGGAACCGCAGGTAGCCGCGGGCTTAACAGCAGAGCCCCAGGGGGAGGTCGACACAACGACTGCATCCGCCCCGGCGAGTGAAGCGGCGAACGGGAGTCAGGATCCTGCGGATCAGGATGCCGGCGAACAACCGGTTGTTGCGGCGACCGAAAAAAGCGCTGAAGGCGAGGTTGCCGAAGCGGCCACGTCAGCCGTTCGTGCCACCTCGGCGGAGGCGACAGCAGGCAGCGGGACCAGCGGCGGGGCAGCTGCGGTCCCGGAAAAACCAACCGTAAAAAAGAAAAAGAAGAAAAAGAAAAAGAAGAAAAAAACCAGCGATGCGTTTAGCGATTACCACGATTTCAAACAGGGCTTACGGGGGATCCCCCACCATCGCATCCTGGCAATCAATCGTGGCGAACGATCCGGCAGATTGAAGGTCAAGGTTCACGCGGACGATCAGAAATTGCACGAACTCGCCTTTGCCAGCTTGGTCCCGGAAGATCATCCGTTTGCCGAGTTTCTCAAGAAGTGCGCAGTCGAAGCGGTCGCCAAAGTTCTATTGCCCAGCCTCGAACGCGAGATTCGGCGGGAATTGACGGAGTCCGCTGAGCGGCATGCGGTCGAAGTGTTCGCAAACAACTTGAAAAATCTGTTGCTTCAGCCACCCATTCGCAACCGCAGCGTGCTGGCGATCGATCCGGGTTTTAAACGTGGATGTGCCGTCGCCGTGCTCGACCCGTTTGGCAATCTCCTGGACTCCGGGCAGGTTTACGTGGTCGGCAGTCAAACACGACGCGATGAAAGCCAGCAGAAACTTGCCGACTGGATCAAGCAGTACTCGATTGACTTGATCGCGATTGGTAACGGGGCCGCTTGCCGACAGTCCGAGCAGCTGGTGTCGGATACCATCGCCAATCATCTTCAGGACCTCGATGTCCGATATGTCATGGTCAATGAGGCCGGGGCCAGTACCTATTCCACCAGCGAAATTGCGCGGGAAGAACTGCCGGACATGACGCCCGCAATCCGGAGCGCGGTCTCCATCGGGCGGCGGTTGCAGGATCCGTTGTCGGAGTTGGTCAAAATCAGTCCGGCAAATATTGGCGTCGGGATGTACCAGCATGACGTCAAAGCCAAGCATCTGAGCGAATCGCTTGACGAAGTGGTTCAGTTCTGCGTCAACAAGGTCGGTGTCAATGCCAACACGGCAAGTCACTCGCTGTTGAAATATGTTTCCGGTTTGAACGCGCTGACCGCCCGGCGGTTGATCGAGCATCGCCAGCGAATCAATGGATTCAAGAACCGGCAGCAGCTCAAAGAAGTGAACGGGATTGGCGACGCCACGTTTGTTCAGGCTGCTGGGTTTTTGAATATTCGCGGAGGTGATAACCCGCTCGACGCGACCTCGATTCATCCCGAAAGCTACGCGATTGCTGAGGATATCATTCGGCGAGTCGATTCCAGCCCACAGGAGATGTTTCCCAGTCGACCCGATCCGATTCGCGCCGCCAAGCCTGTGTCGAAGACAGCGGTGGCTCAGGAGTCTGTAGCAGAAGCACCGGTAGCAGAAACTCCTGCAGCAGAAACTCCTGCAGCAGAAACACCGGTAACCGAGACTTCCGCAACCGAGACTTCCGCAACCGAGACGACGGTTTCCGCAGCGACGCAGGGAACGGAAGCTGGCCCTGGCGAATCCGCCGCCGAATCTGTGGCCAACGCGCCGTTGTCGTCAGCGAACGTCGATTCGTCTGGAGAATCTGCTTCTGCTGCTGAACCAAGCGGCTGCAGTGAGCCAAGTGTTGCTGAGCCAAGTGGCTGCTCGAGCCAAGTGCTGCTGATGCCGGCAGCCGAGAACCAGCGTGAACCGCAAGTCCATCCGGCGGTCGACGCGAACCAAAATGCGTTTGACAAAGCTGCTTTTGAAAAACGAAAGGAGCTGGTCGATCGTATCTCGAAGCTGGAAGTCGAAGAAATTGCGATAGCCAATTCGGCCGGCAAACTGTTGGTCCACGATATCCTGTTGACCATTCGTAAACCCGATTGGGATCCCCGCGACAAAATCAAAAAGCCAATTTTTCGTCGTGGAATTATCAAGGTTGACGATTTGAAGGAAGGAATGTGCCTGGACGGACAGATTGTCAATGTCGTCGATTTTGGGGTCTTTGTTGATATTGGCCTCGGTGAAAGCTCGCTGGTTCACGTCAGCCAGCTGTCGAATCAGTATGTCCGCGATCCTCATCGTTTTTGTGCGGTTGGCGATGTGATTCAGGTTTGGGTATCGGAGGTTGACAGTGCCCGCCGGCGGGCCAAGCTGACCGCGATTCGGCCGGGAACAAAACCAGCCAGCCGGAATCCGCGGGCTGCCAAAGCAAAACAGGGGCACAAACGTCCCGAGCGTGGTCGGGCAGATCGTGGCAAGACGGATCGCGGCAGGACGGATCGTGGTGGGTCAGACCGTTCGAAAACCAAGACGCAATCGGGACCGCGCGGGCGGAGCTTCCAGAGAAACGATCGTTCGCGCCGAAAACCGCAGCCTGTCACTCCGATTACCGATGGCATGCTTAAAGGTGATGAACCGATGAGGTCTTTTTCGGATCTCGCCCAATTCGTCAAAAAGAAGCCCGAAGAATCTGGCAAACAAGGCAACAGCGAGAACTCCCCGGAAGACAAATCCAAGTAGGCGATTGGAATCGTGGGAAATTTGCTCGCATGCGGTGCCAGCTGACGACTGCGAATTCATAAATTTTCTGGCCACCTTCACGGTAACAACATCCTCTGAGCGAATCTGTCAAATAACATGGACTTTGACAACGAACTTGAAGCAGCGATCCAGCGTGGTCGCAAGAGCGGCGAGGCGCGCCAAAACTCGGCTCGCCGGGCGGCCATGTCTGTCGAACAGATCCGTAACCGACACAACGAATTCCGGTTGCACCTGTCCGATCATATCGAACAGTGCTTGAGAAAACTGGCAAACCATTTTCCGGGATTCGAGTACGAGACGATTTATGGAAGCCGAGGATGGGGGGGCGCGATTGCCAGAAATGATATCGACCGTGGACCTGACGGCCGGGCTGGCAGCTTCTTCAGCCGGCTGGAAATCACGGTCCGGCCGCAAAACGAATTCAACGTCGTGAACATTACCGGCAAGGGTGCGATTCGGGACAAGGAAGTACTTTCCTGGAATCATTTCGAGGACATTCTGGATGCCGATCAGGGCGACTTTCGAAAAACTGATTGACGCCTGGGTCCTGGAATTCGCCGAACAGTTCGCGGCCCGGTGATCCGTTTGCGATGTGCTCGAACAACGGACTGGCCGCCGCCATCGTTGGCGTGCTTCGGATTTCGCGTTCTTCGAATATTCAATATTTTGCTTGTTTAAGGGAGGATCTCTGGACCCATGGAGAATTCGACCAATCGACCCCGGAAAAACACGAGACGCTTCCTTCAATGGCTCGGGATCGGTACCGGTAGCGTCTGTGCGCTCGTTGGAGTGCAGCAGTTGTTGATTCCTGAAATTGACCAAGGCCTGACCGCGCCGGTCGTGATCGATAATCAACCCGATAGCCTTCTGGGGCATTCCCGCCCGAACGAATCGGGCTCGGCGTCGGAGCTGCCCGATTCCGGCACCAGTGTCCCCGAAACCAGCATTACCTACGGATTGACCCAAGCCATGATCGATCAAGCGGAACATCCGCTTGACCCGGTGATTGAGGTGGCGAAAAAAGGCCTGGCCGAGATCGATCAGACGATTCAGGACTATACATCGACCATGATTGGCGAAGTGTACGCGGACGGGAAGCTGCATGAAGAAAAGTACGTGTTTTGCAAAGTACGTCACCGCGGGAAAACAGCCGATGGCGACGTTCCCTTCAGTATCTACGTTAAATTCTTAAAGCCCCAGGAGATGGTCGGCAAAGAAGTGATCTGGGTCGAAGGCCGCAACCAGGGCAAGATCATCGCGCACGAAGTTGGGCTAAAAAACGTCATGCGGTTTCCACTCGATCCCAATGGGGCGATTGCGATGGAAGGTAATCGCTACCCGATCGATTGCTTCGGCTTCAAGAACCTGTTTGTGAAGCTGATTGAGTTCTGTGAGGAAGATCGAAAACATGATGATTGCCAGGTGAAAATTACCCGCAACATCAAAATCAACGGGCGGACCTGCACCTTGCTGGAATCGCTTCACGAACACCAGAACGACGCTTTCGGATTTCACATCGCCCGAATGTATATCGATGACCAGTGGAATATCCCGATCGCCTACGAAGGATATCGCTGGCCAGAGAAAGCGGACGAACCACCGCCGGTGCTGGAGAAATACTATTATACCGATCTGAAATTCAACGTCGGATTGGATGACGAGGACTTTGATCCTGGCAACCCCGACTATGGTTACCCGAGATGGTGAGCGTCGGGGTGCCTGAATCCGACTGAGGATTCAAGCGTTGGCGGGCCGGTTAATTCCAGCTGGATCGGCAGTTCCGGCGGCTGGGAAACGACTGCCCAAGGATGCGCGAATCCAATTGCCGGCAGATAGTTGTGATTCGCGTTTCAGGGCAGTATGCTGAACGAATCGGGATCGGAAACCTGCAACTCTCCAGCTCAGAAGGTGCTAAATCATGATCAAGAACACGATTTTTCTTTGCGTTTTGTCGATTGGAATGGCCAGTGCTGCCTTCGGACAAACCTACGAATCCGCGTTAGGAACCGGAATTCATCATTTTTACAGTGGTCGCCATGCCGAGGCGATCCAGTCGTTGGATGCGGCAATTCAAATCGCTCCGAATGACCCCCGAGCCTACTATTTTCGAGGTTTGGCGAATTGGAGAGCGGGTGATGCGCTGGCCGCCAACGCTGATTTTCGATACGGGGCACAAATCGAAGCCAGTGGCAAGAGCCGGTCGTCACTGGTCACGCGATCCCTCGAGAGAATCCAGGGAATCGAGCGTCTGGAGATCGAACAATTGCGAACGGATGCGATCAATCCGGGTGAGTTGTTCGTCAAAAATTCGATCTATTCGGGGACTCGATTATTCGAGCCTGGCCTGATCGTCGAAAGCCCAGCCATTGTTGAAAGCCCAGCCATCGTCATGGAACCACCCACGGTCGCGCCCGAAAACTTGGATGCGACCTTTACCGGCGAGACGGATCAAGGCCAGCCTCCCATCGCGGAGGCTCCGCTGGAGTCGGCCAAACTGCCTGCCTCAGCGGCGGTCTCTTCGCCGGATGTCGAAGTTCTTGCTGAAGATTCGCCTAACTCCGAAGTGATCATCAGTCCGCCGATCATCACGGATCCGACAAGTGAATTTGGTGTTGCGCCTGCCGACAATCCTGGCGACCTGATCAGTCAAACGGCACCCGGTACGAGTGAATCACCGAACCCGGAAAGTGACGCAGCTAAGAAACAGGAAACGGAGATTTTTACCACGGATCCATTTGACTCTTCTCCATTCGACGACGCTCCGGCCGCCAAAACCAATGACGCACCCGATACGTCAACTTCCGATGATTCACCATTTGGCAGCGAGTCGACCCCGGGCGATGCCAACTCGGACGAGGAATCGCATGCCTCCGACGCCAATGGCGGGAGTGGTGTGGTGGACGATCCATTCGGAAACTAAAGCCGGCATCGGGCTCAGTTTTTTGTCGAGTTCATCCTTGGTCGAGTTCATCCGAGCCCCCAAATCTATGATCTGGGGGCTCGTCGTTTTGGGCGGCAGTTTTTCGAGATTTTTGCTAAAGCTGCACACTGCTTGTCCTAATTCTGATATCAGAATCCCGCTGGCTGCGATCAATTTGATGTCACAGTTAGAGGCTTGAGATTTCCAGTCGGAAAACAGATCCGTTTTATTTTTTCCCGCAAAAAATAGGGTTCTTTGCGGCTCTCGCGGTTTCTGAGGCGTTGAAATCTGGGTTTGGCATACGCGGTGCGAAAAGGTCAGACAGAGGACAAGCACTACGCCTGTCGCCAATCCAACTTAGGGAGGGACCAGACCATGACCCGCCAAATTACCAAGACTCTTTCTGCTTTTACCTTGCTGTTCGCCTTTGCCATGAGTTCCCAGGCTTCCGCTGATGTCTTCAACCATATTGATCGACTGGCCGTCCAGATCCGGAACAAATCCAGGCTGATCGTCAACGAGACCAGGCACTACCGAAACACGCCCGAGTACCATCACCTGCTGGCCGACGCAGTGGCGATGCGAGATCTCGCAGAACATATCCACGATGTCACCCATTTCGAAGGCAATTTGGCGCACCTGGAATCTGACTTGCGAGAATTGGACGCCAGCTTTCACCACATCGAATCCTTGATCGGAGAGATCGAACGGCAAGCGTACTACGGATGCCGCATCGTTCAAGGGCGAACGGCCCACGTCAAGCGGTTGCTGGCGTCGATCGAAGACAGCATCCATCATCTCCAGGAAGATGTTGCCACACTTCGCCGACCCCCGTTGCCGGTTTGCCCGTCGGCCCGCCCCGGCGTTCATCTTCCTCCGCAGCCCGTGATTTATCCGCCCTACCGTCCCGCGTACGGACATGGTCATCGAGCGAGAGGTTATGGAAACAGCGGGTTTTCGTTTTCGATCGGCGGGGGAAGCTCGCGACTAAGCTTCAACTTTTGATCGCCAGCGTTGAACGAAACCAAGACTGCAATCCCAGCAATCGAGTCTCGCAAGGTTTTGCCAATCAAGTCGATCAAGGGCACCCAGACAACGGGTGCCCTTTCTGCTGCGCCAAACGTCTTCCTGAAGATCCAAGAGCCGATCATCGAATTGCCCGGTACGAAGGGCTGTGCCAGGTCGATGCCCCCCCTGCGGCGGGGAAGATTGCTGCTCCGAATGATGCAGGCCGTTCCGTTATAGAAGCAAGTCACGACGTTTCCAGTTGAATTGTCGGAGCGTTTTTGGGGCGTTCCCTAGCGACGACTCGGGGACACACGGAGCGTGGATAAGTTGCCGGCAGGTTGGCGGGAAATTCTGAAAAATCGAAAGCTAGCCCGTTAAAACAGGCATGTTTTGCCACAATCGATAGCGGTTCGCTTTTCGGACCGACCCAACCAAGCCCCCGACTCGGCAAGAATTTTTGGCTCCCAAGCCAGATTTCACCACTCCGTTATTGCCCCGGACCAATTGATCGGTAAACTATACCTACGGTGACGCCACATAGTTACGTAGATTTTGGGCGGGCACCAGATCAAGATTTTTTAAGGTTTTAGAGTAATGGCTGAAGGTACGATCAAACGATTGACGGACAAAGGTTTTGGATTCATCGACACGGGAACAAATCAAGACATTTTTTTCCACTTGTCGAATCTCGAAGGGGTAACTTTCGATGAACTTCGAGAAGGACAAAGAGTTTCCTACGTTGAAGGTCAGGGTCCAAAAGGTCCTCGAGCGGAGCAAGTAACTCCTCTGTAACGCACATTACAGATTTGATTTGAGAAAGCCGGCGATCATTCGCCGGCTTTTTTAATGGTTTTTCGCCGATGGAAGTGATCCGACCCAGATATGAAATGGAATCCCGAAATGATTGGTTTAGATTCGCTGCGAGCTTTGCCAGCCGGTCTGTTTTTAGTTGCGGTTTACCAGTTGGCGTCGGTCTTACCAGCGGTTGCGTGCCAGGTCCCGGAGCTGGCGGACTCCACTCGTCCCAATGTGATTCTGTTTTTTATCGATGATTTGGGGTACATGGATTTGAGTTGCAATGGATCCGAATTTTACGAGACACCCAATATTGATCGACTCGCTGATCGTGGCGTTCGGTTTACTAACTTCTATTCAGCCAATCCCGTCTGCTCCCCGACGCGGGCTGCTTTGATGACGGGCAAGGCACCCCATCGACTGGGCATCACGCAATGGATTCATCAACCGAGCGACGTTCATTTGCCGCTGGATGAAGTCACTGTTGGTGAAGCCCTGGCGACGGCGGGTTACAAGAACGGTTACATTGGCAAGTGGCATCTGGGCGAGAAGGACAATCAGCAGCCGCGTGAACAGGGGTTCTCCTGGATGCGCGGTGTCAATCGCGGTGGTGCACCAGGCAGTTATTTCTTTCCTTACAAGCGAAAAAATAAAAACGGTCCAAACTATTGGGACGTTCCCGACTTTGAAAATGGTCAGAATGGCGATTATTTGACGGACCAGTTGACCGGAGCCGCGCTGCAGTTCATTTCGGAAAACCAGCATGCCCCGTTCTTTCTGTGTTTTGCCCACTACGCCGTGCACACGCCAATTCAGTCGCCTCCACGATTGATCGAGAAATACAAATCAAAACTTGCGAAACTGCCCAAGCCGAGCGGCCCCGATTTTGTTCCCGAGCGAAACGAAGGCAAATCACGGGCCAGGCAAGACAACCCGGAATATGCCGCGATGGTCGAAAATCTCGATACCAATCTGGGGCGGGTCATCGAACATCTGGAGGAACTGGATTTAACGAAGAATACGATCATCGTTTTTACCTCGGATAACGGAGGTCTATCGACGCTCAAAAGAGTGGGGCCCACATCGTGCCAGCCATTGCGCGCGGGCAAGGGTTGGACTTACGAAGGGGGAATTCGGATTCCCACGATGTTCGTCTGGCCGGACAAGATCGAACCTGGGGTCAGCGATACGCTGGGTATTACGATGGATATTTATCCGACGCTGTTGGAATTGCTTGGGCTGCCCGGGCGGCCCAAACAGCACCTCGACGGAGTATCACTGGTGTCGGCGATCAACGGGCATGCTTCCAGCGAATTGGATTCCCGGTTCCTGGCTTGGACTTATCCGCATCATCATGGCTCACAACACTCTCCCTCCAACGCGATTCGAGTTGGCAACTGGAAGTTGATTCAAAAAACCGATGATCAAACCAGCCCCGACGAGCAGTATGAGCTTTACGATCTCGCGACGGACATTGGCGAATCCAACAATCTGGCGAAAATCAATCCGAATCAAACACGCTTGCTGGCCGAACAGCTGGCCAACTGGCTCGACCGGACAACCCCTCAAAACCTGTCCAACCAGGACTGAATCTTCCGGTTGTGACCGAATCGGCGAACCGCGAGGCTAAACCAGGGCGACATCCACGCTGCGGCTAACTCAAATCCCGTTCAGAATTTGTACTGGTTGATCTCGCCACCGTCGCGGGTGATCAGCTCCGAGTATTCCTGCAGGATGATTCGGTCGGAGACATTTTGAATGCTGCCATCGCAAGCCAATCCAACCACCACCCCAGGGTGAAAACTGAACGCCTCATTGTTGTTGGTACAATTGACCGCGCAGGGGCCCGGAGCTGACAGTCCGTCACTCGTGAATCCGTGAACCGGGATGGCACTGCTGGTGTCCGCCCATCCTGCGCCGCGGACACGTCCATTGGTCACTGGCAGGTTGCCGGCGCCGGGGTCATTGTTATCTGGACCGATTCCGGCGCTGGTGTAAAAGATGGGTCGTCCAGCGTCCTCGGTGACTAACAACGTGTTGGACAATCCGTCCTTAATCTCACTCAGTGGAATCCCGCGGTTGGGAACGATGGCTCCGGCTTTGTTTTTTACGGGTTTGGCATACCCGGCGTTATACACCGAATTGGCAACACCGGTGATCGCAGCATAATCCGAGCAAGCGACTTTGCTGCCGTCGGACAACGTATCGAAACGTGCGGAGGGCGAATCCGGGACGGACGGGCAGAGCATCGTTGGAATCAGCTTGGAAATGGCCAGCCGATTGCTGGCGTGCGTCCAGGCTACTTTGGAATTGTAGATCTTTGCGAGGTTGTTTCCCTCCATAAAAGGCAACGAGAACGCAACCCAGTTGGTGCCGTTTTTTGCCGCCGGCGGTAGCGTCTCGTGGGAAGATTCATAATTCAGCGTGGCCAAACCAACTTGGCGGATGTTGTTCATGCACTCCGTCCGGCGTGCAGCCTCACGGACTTGCTGCACGGCCGGCAGCAACATCGCGATCAAAATTCCGATAATCGCGATCACGACCAGTAATTCGACAAGCGTAAAGCCGCGACGCGCTGGACAGCTAGATTTCATGGTTCACCCCGAGAGTTCTATAAAAAAAATTATTCCTTGACGGTTTGGGGGAGTGAGGCTGGTTCCTCGATGCCGATTCAATCATGCGGTGATTGGGATGATTGGTTCAACCAAAATGGAAACGAATGATCGCGGTCGAACGCAATCCACCGGTACCCCCCAGCAGCCCCTGTATTAGGGCCTCATTATGGCACTTGCCGCGGAGCCATACCAGCAAAATTTGTTAACGATTCAACCATTGCAAACCGACGTTGGGAAACGGGTCGTGGTGAGTGTCAAAATTCAGCGACGATCCGTTCAATTTTGCAATCGTAGATCGGTTTTTCCTGTCTCGATTGATGGAATCCCATGATTGGGTGACGTGGAAAGATCGGCTCGCTCGTCTCGCCATCGCTCCAGATTGCCGTATAATCGCAGTTCACGGATTTATCAACTTTCGCATTTCGATTCAAAACTCAAAATGAAATCAAAAAAAGTTCTTGCGGCGCTCAACAAACAAGTCAACGAGGAACTTGCCTCGGCCTATTCGTATCTGGCGATGGCGGCCGAAGCCGATCGCTTGGGCCTGCCCGGATTCGTCAACTGGTTCAAGATGCAATACAACGAAGAACTTGGGCATGCCGACCGGTTTTTTAATTACATCCTTGAGCGGGACGGAATCGTCGAGCTTGACACGATTGCCCGGCCCGACGTTACGGATGAAACGGCGCTCAGTCTGTTTGAAAAAGCCTATTTGCACGAACAGCATATCAGCGAATGCATTTTCGAACTCAAGGATCTGGCTCGCGCAGAATCGGACCACGCGACGGATGTGTTCCTCGAATGGTTTGTCAAAGAACAGGTGGAAGAAGAAGCCAACGCGCGGGCGGTCATCAATCAACTCAAGATGATTGATGGCAATCCCAATGGCCTGTTCATGGTGGATCGGGCGCTGGCAGAGCGACGCCCCGAACCGGCGGAATAGTTCGTTAGGGCTTCGAAAAAAATAACTTTCGGAATTGACCATCGATCACAACAACCGGTGGGGCGAGGAAAGCGTCGAATAGGGTCGACGCTCGCTGCCCCACCGGTTGTTGTTGTTATTATTATGGTAAATACCAGCTTCCAGGCGATGAGGTGGAGCTTAGCTTGGGGCACCGATCCCTGTGGCACCTTTGAACTATAATGGACGACTCGAAGCCGCAATTTTTCAAGGTGTCTCATGAGCCGCTCCCAGTTTTGCCAATCTGTTTTCGTGTTCCTGCTGTCCCTGATGTTTGGCGGGAGTGGTCCGGATCTGTTCGCGCAGTCAACCGCCAGTCGCGAGGCGCAAACTGAAAACGACCTCGGCCAAAACTCGAATCTGAAACCACCCACCGGTTATTGGCCCGAGGGCGTTGCTTGCGATCCTGGCATTCCGACTCCCGAGCAGTTTTTCGGTTTTGACATCGGTGTTCGCCACCTCACGCATGACCAAGTCGTTGGCTACGCCAGAGAAATCGCGCGCATCTCCGATCGGGTTTCGGTGCAGCAATATGGCATGACGCACGGCCAGCGGCCGCTGATGCTTTTGACGATCACCTCACAACAGAATCGCAGAGACTTGAAGCAGATTCGTACTGCTCACCGGCAGCTTGCGAAAGCGAATTCGAGTCGGGTCAGCCTCGACGATTTGCCTGCGGTCATCAACATGGGCTACGGCGTTCATGGCGACGAATCGAGTGCTACCAATGGCGCGATGCTGGTGTTGCATTACCTTGCTTCGGCCCAAGGTGACGAAATTGAATCCTGGTTGCAAAACTGCGTCATCTTGCTGGATCCGAGTCTGAATCCAGATGGCTTTAATCGGTTTGCCAACTGGGCCAATCGGTATCGGGGACGTGTTCCCAATCCAGATCCTCAGCATGCCGAGCATCACCAGATGTGGCCGCCGGGCCGGGTCAATTATTACTGGTTCGACTTGAACCGTGATTGGCTGCCTCTGGTCCACCCCGAAAGTCGTGGTCGAATGGGTTGGTATCACCAATGGAAGCCAAATGTAGTGCTGGATTTTCACGAGATGGGAACGAACTCGACCTTCTTCTTCCAGCCGGGGATCCCGGAACGCACGAATCCACTGACGCCGGCCAGAAACATGGAATTGACTCGCGCGTTCGGTCGTTACCACGCCGACGCGCTGGACCAGCAAGGCCGTTTGTATTTCACGCAGGAACGATTCGACGATTTTTACATGGGAAAGGGCTCAACCTATCCGGACTTGCATGGCAGCGTTGGGATTCTGTTTGAGCAAGCCAGTTCACGTGGTCATGTTCAGCGAAACCAGGATGGCCTGCTGCGTTTTCACGACACGATCGCCAATCATTTCACGACATCGCTTTCGAGTTTGCGGGCGACCAGCGAAATGCGCACGGAGTTGCTCGAGTACAAGAAAACGTTCTACGAAAATTCGGTGGAGGCTGCGAATCGGCATCCCATCAAGACTTACGTTTTCTCCTGCCCACACAACCGTACCCGACTGGAAGCATTCGCCAACGTGCTACTTCGGCACGACATTCAATGTTACTGGCTGAAGGAGGCGGTGGCTTACGGTGATCGCAACCTGGATCCCCGCTGGTCGTTGGTCGTCCCAGTCGTACAACCGGAATTCAAATTTCTGCAGTCCTTGTTGATGCGTCGAACGAACTTCAAAGAAAATATTTTTTATGATGTTTCCGCGTGGACGCTGCCACTGGCCTACGGCGTCGACCAGCTCGGACTTAAAAACTCGCTCGACATGGCCAAACTCGAACCGGCGAAAATCCAGTGGCGGCGAAACGTATCGGCGCCCGGGTTGAGTGGGAGCGAAGAGGCCGTGGCTTACCTGGTCGACTGGCGTGATGACGCAGCTCCGAAACTGCTGAAACAATTACTCGCCGCCGGCGCCAATGTGCGGGTGGCGAAGCAGCCATTTTCGTCCCCAACAATCACCGGACGGGAACAAAAATTCGGCTACGGAACGTTGTCTGTCCCGGTGGGAGTCCAGCCACAGCAGATCAGCAAAATCCGCTCGATCCTGGAGGGCGGCATTCAGTCTGGTGCCGTCGTGACCGCCATTAAGTCCGGGTTAAGCACTCGCGGCCCCGATCTGGGCAGCAGCAATTTTCCGGTCATCCAGAAACCGCGGATCGCGATGTTGACTGGCACGGGGGTCTCGCCTTACGGAGCCGGCGAAATCTGGTATTTGCTCGACCATGAAATCAACCTGCCAGTGACGTTGTTGAAACAGTCGCGGCTGGCCCAGGTGGAGCTCTCGGATTACACACGGTTGATTTTGCCGGGCGGCTCGCTCGACGAAGCGGATTGGAAAATCGTTTCGGATTATGCGTCGTCCGGTGGGACCGTGATCGCCATCGGCAGCGCCTCGAATGACGTCGCCGGGAAGCTGGGCGTGCTGGGCTCCCCGGACGTGGTGCCCCAAATCGAATCGGCTGACAAAGAAGCAGGGCTGGTCGAATCACCCATCCACGGAACCGTCATCATCAACGGCAAAGAAGTTCAAAAACCATTTGACTCAGCCGCCGATGAACGAGCGCTGCGGCTGATCAGCGGCGCGATATTCAAGACGCGGATCGATCGTACCCACCCGCTGTTGTTTGGATTCTCGAAAGACACCCTGGCGGTGTTCCGGAGCCATGCCAGTTTTCTCAAGCCCTCCGAAAGTCCTTATCGGAATCCGGCCGTTTACGACGCCGATGAACCCCTGATGGCAGGTTACTGCTCAAGCGAAAACGTCGAAAAATTCAAAGGATCGGCTAGTCTGGTAGTTCACCCCGTAGGTCGAGGGCACATCATTCTCATGTCCGAAAACCCCAATTTCCGCGGGTTCTGGAAAGCCAGCAGCCGTGTTTTTCTCAACGCGATCTTTTTCGGTAATCTGATTGATTGAGTTTTGTCGATCGGCACGGGGACAAACGGCTGGTGAAATAATGACGACGCGATACGCGCTAAAACTTCTGCAGCCACGATTGAAGACCCAGCATGATCATCTCGACCGATACCGTTCCGACGTACAATGCCGTAACGCGTCCGGCCACTTCAATGTACTGCTCGACCCATTCTTCCCGCGTCGAACGGACGTGGTCATGGAGTATCTTGAGCAGCACGATGACGGAAACCGAGATCACCAAGGCGACCAGGATGGCTCCACAGGCCGCGGCGGGTTCCAGCCGTTTGCCGATGATCACACTGGCACTCAGCGTACCAGGTCCAATCAGCACTGGCATCGCAATCGCGCCGGCCAGATTCTTCGAATCGCCTCGTAACATCTTAATCGCCGTAGGGCCCTGAAAGACAAACTGAAGGCCGATCAGCAAGAACACAACGCCACCGAAGATTTGAAATGACGCAAATTCAGCCTGAATGACGCTTGAAAAGATTGCATCGCCCGCGAGTGCGAAACAGCCAAAGACGACCGCGGTGATCGCGGTCGCACGCAACAGGACCGCGCGGAATTTTTTGCCATCGACCGTCTGGATGACCTCGAGCAGGTAGACGATCACCAGGAAAGGATTCAGCAGCGCGAGCAGCAAGGTAACGGCTCGAATGAAGTCAGGCATTTTAAAAGAGTGTCTTGAGCTGTGGCGAAACATATTGGTTGACGGGTCATCGGGTCAACCGGGAGGTCAACATAGGCCCATTCGAATGGTCGAGCAAGCCGGTAGTCCCCGCGCATCGGTTCGCGCAGAGTCATTCCGCCAAACGGGGTAGGTCGATGTTCGCAACGATCTGATTGGTCAGAAGACCAACAATCGCCAATAGAGGTAAAAGTGTGTTGAGCCGTAATTGGTAGAGAGGACGGTTGTTTGGCCGTGGTTTCGTCGTGCCATCGGGAGCCTTGATTGGCCAATCATGTTGAGTTCCCAATCGTCGTTAACGAAAATTCATATTCCGACTCGTTTTTTGGAGGCAGACTGCCGGTAGCAAAGCGATATAATCGGAACTAGCGGAATCCTATCGTCCTCCCAATGATTCCCCGTTTCGGATAATCTGGCGTCCTTCGGCGGAACGCTACTGACGTTATTGTTACAGACTTAATTTCGAGTGCTTTTATGTTGATTGATCGTTGTGTTGCCGGTCTTACGCTGGTGCTGGTTTGTTCCTTCGGAGCCAGCGGTTTCAGCCAACAGCCACCAGAAGACGACCTGCGGACGTTTCAGTTTCAAGCGGTTGAGTTGAAAACAGCGGACTGGATTCACTGGGGTGACCGTGCGTCCCAGTTTACGAATTGGACCAACCACTCGAATCGCTTGATTCCAGTCTACAGTTTTGGCATCAGTCTCAAGCCGGTTTCTGGCGAGCACAGCTGTTATCGGGATGCCAACCGACTGAAAGAGATCTACGGCCGGATGCCAGAGTCGACGTTGAATCGGCACGCTGATTATTTTGATCAGACGGATATTTACCGTCTGCAGAAAAAAGCCTGGGAGGCGGGAAAGAAAAATATCATCCTGATGGTTTTCGACGGAATGGACTGGAACACGACTCAGGCCGCCGCCATCTACAAGAACAAGAAAATACCCTATACGGAAGGCCGCGGAACCGGGCTGGCGTTTCTCGATTACCGGGGCGGGGATCCGGAGTTCGGGTTCTGCGTTACCAGTCCAAGCGACGGCTCCGCCAGCACCGATGTCAATGCTCAGGTCGTCACACCGAAGGAAGGCGGCTCGGGCGGCGGTTATTCCTGGGAGTTTGGTGGCAAGACGCCGTGGGAAGAGCCCGGTGACCCTTCCTACCTGCTGGGCAAACGGCGCAGTATTCCCCATCCGTTTACCGATTCGGCATCCTCGGCCGCGTCGATGAACGGTGGAACCAAGACTTACAATTCCTCGATCAACTTCAGCCCTGCAGGGGAAAAATTGGAAACGCTGGCGCATCAAATGCAGCAGGCCGGTCGCGCGATCGGCATCGTGACCAACGTCCCGATCAGTCACGCCACTCCCGCCTGTGTCTACGCGCACAACGTGTCGCGGAATGACTATCAGGACATTTCTCGCGACCTGCTGGGGATTCGATCGATTTCCCACCGCGATGATCCGTTGCCCGGTGTCGACGTGTTGATCGGGTGTGGCTGGGGGGAACTGCGTGACGATGACCGCAGCAAGCAGGGAAACAACTATGTCCCGGGCAACAAATATTTGGCGGACGATGACATTCAGCGGATCGACCAGGTCAATGGCGGCAAGTATGTGGTCGCCCAGCGGACCCCCGGTCGCGCCGGTACCGAGGTGTTGGCCGAAGGCGTCGCGCTGGCCGCCGAGAAGCGGCAGCGGTTCCTTGGTTTCTTTGGAACCACGGGGGGGCACTTGCCATTCCAGACGGCGGACGGGCGGTTTGATCCGACGCGCGGCGTGAGCAGTATGGATGTGTACGAGCCGGCAGATATCTCGGAAAATCCCTCTTTGGCTGACATGACCGAAGCGGCCTTGAATCTGCTGAAGACCAATGAAAAGGGGTTTTACCTGATGGTCGAAGCCGGCGACGTCGACTGGGCGAATCACAACAACAACATCGACGACGCGATCGGTGCCGTGTTCAGCGGCGATGCTGCCTTTACGGCGATCACGGAATGGGTCGAGACCAATTCCAATTGGGATGAAACCTGCTTGATCGTCACCGCGGATCATGGCCATATGATGGTGTTGGACGATCCCAGCGTGTTGACGGGAGAGCGCAAGCCGATCAGCGACGAGGCGTTTGTCAAACTTCGGGCGGCAAAGCTGAAGGATTCAAAGCAGGATTGATCAGTCACGCAAAGACAAGGCCAGTGGAACGGCCCGCGTTGGCCAATTTTTAGGCCTCGCCGGTAGCGCTTTTCGTCCGTTTCGTTTTCGATCCCGATTAACCGGCGAGCCAGTGGGCCGACGGTCAGCCCCTGCACGATGATCGAAAAGATCACCACGCCATAGGTCACGGTCAAAAACAAATCGCGATTCATCTGGGCGGTTAATGTCAACGCCAATGCGATTGAGATCCCGCCTCGCAATCCGCCCCAGGCCATAATCGTTGTGGTGTGCGGCGCGAAATCCAGTCGTTTGGCGAAGAATCGAATCGGCAGTAACAGCGACAAAAACCGGGCCAGCAACACGAACACGATGGCCATCGCGGCGGCCCACACGAACGTCGGATTGACTTCGATCACCAACAGCTCCAGGCCGATCAGGACAAACAATACGGCGTTGAGCATGATATTGATCAATTCCCAGAATTTATCGACGTACAGTTCCGTTTGTTGGGACATCACCGTCCCACGAACGGTGTCGTTGCCGACCATCAGCCCGGCCACCACGACCGCCAAGGGCGCCGACAGGTGCAAGTAGTTGGCCAGCGAATAGCCACCCATCACGCAGGCCAACGTGATCAGGACTTCAATTTCGTAGTCGTCGATGCTGCGCAGCAAAAGAAAAGTGCCAGTCCCGAAAATGGCACCCAGCAAAATTCCCCCGAACACTTCGGTACCAAACAGTTTTGCGACGTCCAGGATGGTCTCGTTGAGAGAGCGGGAATCAGGTTGGACTTCGGTATGTTGGTCACCTGCTTCTTCCGCGGCGGCAGAATGTTCTGCGAGTTTGTTATCCGCTGTTTCCGGGCTCCCATTTAACGCTGTCGCCACGCCCTGCTCGGCCAGCTGCTGAGCTTGAGTGGGGCGATTCGAATGATCGGGGGTGTCGCCTTCACCCGGATGGTGGCCTCCGGTGGCAATGCTGAAAATGGTCAGGAACACGACCACCCCCACGCCATCGTTGAACAGGGATTCGCCAACGATTTTTGTTTCCAGTTTTTTGGGAACACGAGCTTGTTTAAGAATGCCCAGGACCGCAATCGGATCGGTGGGGGAAATGAGGGCGCCGAACAGCAGGCAGTGAATGAACTGGACGTCCAGGCCCAGCCACGAAAAACCGAAATAGGCAAACGTGGCACAGAGAAAGGTCGAGGCCAGAACGCCGAGCGTGGAAAAAATCAGAATCGGCCAGCGCTGGACATGCAGTTGGTCGAAATTGGTGTGAATCGCACCGGCGAACAGTAGAAATCCCAGCATCACATCCAGCAGCACCTCCTGGAAATCGATCAAGGAAATCAGGTGCTCTGCCCAATCGAGGATGCGTTCGGTGAACAGTGTGGTGGAAAACAGGAACAGCGTGAACGCGATCGCCACGATCATCAATCCGATCGTGTTGGGTAACTTCAGGAATTTGACGTTGACGTATCCAAACAGGGCCGACAACGCGATGATGATCGAGCAAATGGCGAAGATGGTCATGACGATTGCCTGAAGTTGATCATGAGAAAGGGCTTTCTGGTTGTGGACAAATGCGGGACGGTCGGCAGATTGGATCGCCGGATCGCAAATCAGTATTTTGCATGCTGGCAATCCCGATACCGAGGATCGCTGATTCAGAGCGAACACGCGGCACTAGCCGCGGCGGATCTCGGAGCCTTTGAAGAAGATCCGGATCCGAAAGACCGATTTTTCCGAGTTGTGAATCTTCCCCGTTTTTAAATTGACGGATTCAGGCACGTTTTGGATTTGTTTGTCCACGACGGCGTGATAGCCACGCTCGGAGAAAACATCGATCAGCATCGCCAACGCCAGCGGGTCCTCGAACACCTGGTCTTCGGAGTTCACATTGGCACGGCCTGAAAGTGCATGACGTGTGACGATCGGCATGAACTTGTCCTGGACCAGGTCAACGACCTGGACAAACAGATCGGTGTGTTCAATTTCGTAGCTATCCAGGCGGCGGACCAGTTCCTGGCGGGCGTGGATGATGATTTCTTCCGCCAGCGGCAGGGGAGAAAGTCGATCAAACGTCTTTGGATCGAGTTCGAGCGAGCTTTGATATTGCAGCTCTCGAAGGATTTTTTCTTCGACTTCCTCGATTGGGCCTTCGGCATTGATAAAGTGATAGTGGTAGATCTCTTTCAGCGATTGGAGCGCATCCCAGGTTTGTTCCTTGAAGACGCGGTATCGCTGTTCGGCCTTCTCGACGCTGAGATCGGTCGCGCGTAGTTCCAGTTTTTCACCGATTCCGGTTTCTGCAACTTCTTCATTGTGTTTGGCGATCTGCTCGCCGCGCAACAATTGCCGGGCCACGCTGGTCTTTTTGGTGACGAACAACACCATCGCGTGGATCGTTGGTCGGCGAAAATGAATTGCCAGTTTGGTTTCAGCGAACTCGTTGTTGAGTTGATCGATCCGGTCGACCAGGCGTTTGAGGCATTCCACCTGCACGCGGGTACGCGGAAAGCCATCCAGCAGCGCACCGTCCCGATATTCTTCCTTGAGCAATTCTCGCAGCAGGATCCCAACCACTTCTTTGTCACCCACCATTCGGCCCTCGTCTTTGATCTTTTGGGCCTCGGGCGTGGTCAATAAATCACTGATCACAATGGGTGGGCAAGTCAGGCCGCGAGCTTCCATGATGAACCGGGTTTGCGTTCCTTTACCCGAGCCAGGCGCACCACCGAGCAGGATCAGCTCCTTGGGGAACTGCAGATGCTCGTGGCCAATTTCCTCCTCGAGTGTTTCCCAAACGCTTTCAAAGATCACATGGGCGTCTTTGATTTCCAGATCCGACGGCGGTTGGTTCGGCCGGTCGGGAATTGTATCGTGCATGGCTCAAAACCCGGTCTGCGGAAAAACTCGAATTGTAATTTATTGACGGACGCCATGGCAGGCGAGGATTGACTGGAAAATCATGATTGGCCCAGTTTGTCGCAGCGAACGCAGGCGTCGACGCCGCGAATTTCTTTTCTGTCAGCTGCCTGGATCACCGTTTTGCGGACGACGGCCGTGAATCGCGAACGAAACGCTGGTCAAACTTTCGTTTTGTACCCCATTTCAGACATTAACTGTACAACGCGTTCGACGTGGTTGCCTTGAAGCTCAACCTGTTCATCCTGGACCGTGCCTCCTGCGCCGCAGGCGTTTTTGAGTTGGGTCAACACGTGTTTGAGGTGGTCGCCGACAGGATCCAGCCCCTGGATGACGGTGACTTGCTTGCCACGTTTGCGTTTTTCCAGCCGAATCCTGGCCGTCTGTTTTGCGGGCGGTTTGGGTTTCGGTGGAACCGGGCCGCAATCACATTCCTCGACGAGTTTTCCGCACCGATCGCAGCGAGGCGGAATGTCAAATTCGGTGCCTTCGAAAAGTCTCATGTCAGTCCGTTTGGAGTTTCACTGGTCCTCTGCAAGTTACCCTGCAAACATGATACAACATCGTTCCAATTGAAAAACATGCCGATTACCCAACCATGAGGTTGCACCATCCGATGTCGAATATCATTAACGGATTGTTGTACGCATTCAAAAAGAACCTGGAGTATGCGCCCAAGCTGGTGGCGGATCTGTCGGAAGCGCAAATGACGGCCCAACCTGCGGCCGATGTCAGTGCACCCGCGAACCACCCGGCCTGGGTGTTCAGCCATCTCAATATCTATCTGCCAATTATCGAAGCGATTATTGAGGGCGAGGAGTTTGAAGATCCCAGGGAACATCCATTTGGAATGTTGTCCAAACCGAGCCCAGATCGCAGTCTATACGCCGCGAAGCAGGAATTGGTGGAAACATTCGTCAGCGGGCATGAGCAAATAATTGGTCGGCTGGAAGCCTCCGACGATTCGGTGTTCGACACCGAGGTCAAGCTGCCGAGATGGCAGTCACTGATGCCCAATGCCGGCATCGCCCTGCCCTACTTGATGCTGAATCACGAGAACCTGCACTTGGGCCAATTGAGTGCGTGGCGTCGGATCCAGGGCTTGCCAAGTGTTTAAGTGTTCGGCATCGCGATGGCTCAAAGCGAGTGCCATGACGGAGCCGCAAACCTCGCCGGGATCGAACGCTACGAAAAAAGCGGCTCGGATTCTGGCATCGCCAAGTTTGAATTGATTTCTTCCAGCTCTTCGGTTAGCGCAAAGAACCGGGCCACCGCTTCAAATCGATGGCACAAAAATGCTAGGATGTAAGAGGCAATTCCCAGCAGTACGAGAAATGCTTCGTTGTTGGGCCGCGCGGCCAGAGGTGGCTTTCTGCCGGATTTTCTCGATCGACGTAGACCGTTGTTTCGCGTCCTGAGTGATACGAATTGGCGATTCGCTCTGGCCGGTCGCAGGTCGTCGTCTCCGTGACAGCTTCACCAAGAAACTGCTGACCATCAATCTGGTACCGATAAAATACCCGAGTAAAGCGTGGCGATTTTGCAGTCCGCGCTGAAATCGAACAGTACATCGGTCTGGAAAGCTCGCCCGGAGTGACCACGAAACTGCGTGTCACGGTCGCCTTGGTGGCGACCAGCGGCCCGGTAAAGTAGCCCGCAAGATAGGAAATCGCCGCCAGGGAAAGTGCTGCGATCCCGACTAATTCCATCAAACGACCCGGTCTCTCCTGGGATTCCATCTTTCCCTCCTTGCATCAAACGAGGCCTTTGCGAACCTTGACCACGGGCGAATAAAATTCGCGTAACGGTCGGTCGGAAACCAATCCGAGAACCCAGTCGGTTCAGGATTTCTCTACGTCGTTTGAATAATGGAATTCAGAATAATCGAAATCAGGATGATCAAGGACCGACGAAAAAACAGGAGATGATGAATACGGTCATTTTGATCTATCGGCAAGGTCGGTTTTCCATTATCAGCCTTTTAGCGGCGATTTCTGACTCGATCGCGGGCCACCGATAGCGTGGGCCGCTGGCGTGGGGCGATTGCATGAACGTTGGTCTAGCGACTACAACACGATGACAGCTCAGCAGGTCGCTAGTTGCGACCGGTCAGCAGAATCACGTGACGGCTTGAGTCACCGTCGGGATCATCGGTGGAACATGAACGGAAAATTAAAACCCTTCAAGCATGTCGTGGTCAAGATTGGCTCTTCGCTGTTGATCGACGCGGATTCGAACTTGAGGCGGGACTGGTTGCGGACATTGGCCGAGGATCTGGCGGTGATTCATCGCAGGGGTTCCCGCGTGATGGTCGTGAGTTCCGGTGCGATCGCCCTTGGCCGCGGCCGGATCAAGGAATTCAATCCAGCGTTGGCCTCTGCCTCGCTGCGTTTGAAGGAAAGTCAAGCCGCGGCAGCCATTGGCCAGATCGCTTTGAGCGGTGCGTTTGAAAAAGCTCTGAGCGAATTTGGATTGAACGTCGCCCAAATTCTGTTGACCATCGGTGATACCGAAGAGCGGCGACGTTATCTGAATGCCCGCGCGACCATTGGAACGCTGTTGAAATGGGGGATCGTGCCGATCATCAATGAAAATGATACGGTGGCCACGACGGAAATTCGCTATGGAGACAACGATCGACTTGCGGCCCGAGTAGCTTCGATGATGGATGCCGATTTGCTGGTATTATTGTCGGATGTCGAGGGGTTGTATTCCGCGCCCCCCGCAAATGATGCGTCCGCGAAGCTGTTGACCGATGTCGGAGAGATCACCCCCGAGATTGAGTCGATGGCGGGGGACGCAGGTTCGGCATTGTCCCGAGGCGGGATGAAAACAAAAATCGAGGCTGCCAAAATTGCCACCGAAGCCGGCGTGACGATGGTGATTGCGTCAGGGCGACACGATCACGCGTTACGGCGAATTGACCAGGGGCGGCCTTGCACCTGGTTTTCGTCCAGTCCTGTCGGCAGGAATTCCAGGAACGCGCGGAAAAAATGGATTGCCGGCGGGCTGAATGTGAAAGGGACGGTGGTCATCGACAATGGCGCTTTGTTGGCTTTGGAGTCCGGAAAAAGTCTGCTGCCGGCGGGCGTGGTTTCGGCGGACGGCGAATTCCGGCGAGGCGATACGATCAGCATTGTCGGACCCCATGGGCATGTGATCGGGCGGGGACTGGTGGAATACGACTTTGCCGATGCCCAAGCGATCCTCGGATTAAAAAGTCGCCGATATCGTGACACGGCTGGGGAGCAACATTCGAACGGAATTGGTCCATCGAGACAATCTGGTTTTGGAACAATAGAGGAATGGTGTGAACGAACAGGTTGACATTCAAGCCCGAATGGAACAGCTGGGCCGTGACGCGCGAGCTGCATCGAAAGTGATCGCGATTGCGTCTGCCGCGGCGAAGCAGCAGGCTTTGCAACAGGCGGCGAATGAAATTGCGGATTGCCATCAGTCGATTCTCGCCGCCAACACGCGGGATCTGGCAGCGGCCGAACATTCCCAGCTCTCGCACGCAATGCTGGATCGTTTGCGGCTAAACCACGACCGACTGCGCTCGATCGAAAACAGTTTGCGCGAAATTGCCGATCTGCCTGACCCGGTCGGCGAGGTCATCGCACACTTCGAACGTCCCAATGGTTTGCGGATCGATCGTGTCCGGACTCCGTTGGGAGTAATTGGTGTCGTTTTTGAAAGTCGACCCAATGTAACCGCCGACGCCGGGCGCTCTGTTTGAAAGCCGGTAACGCCGTCATTTTGCGAGGCGGTAGCGACTCCGTGCATTCGTCTCGGGCAATTCACGGGTGCCTCGTGCGGGGATTGGTCGCCTCGGGTTTACCGCCGACTGCGATCCAACTGGTTCCCAGCACCGACCGTCAAGCCGTCGGTGAAATGTTGAAGGGACTCAACGGCAATCTCGACGTCGTGGTGCCTCGAGGCGGAAAGGGCTTAGTTGCGCGGGTCCAAGCGGAATCGAAATTGCCCGTGTTTGCCCACCTGGAAGGCATCTGTCATGTGTACGTCGATGCTTCCTCCGACCTGGAAATGGCAAAGCAGATCGTCGTGAATGCAAAAATGCGGCGGACAGGTATCTGCGGAGCCGCGGAGACTTTGCTGATAGACCACGGTTGTGTCGAAACGCATTTGCTTCCGATGGTTGATGCCCTGCTGGAAGCGGGTTGCGAGATCCGCGGAGATCAAACGGTGCAAAATCGCATTCCAACTTGCACGCCTGCCTCGGAGGATGATTGGTCCACCGAATACCTCGATGCCATCATTTCTGTCAAGGTTGTCAACGGTGTCGATGGTGCGATTGAGCACATTGACCGCTATTCGTCTCATCACACCGAAGCCGTTGTCGCTAGCGACGTTGCGGTTGTCGAGAGGTTTATGTCGGAAGTCGATTCGGCAATCCTGATCCACAATGCCTCCACCCAGTTTGCCGATGGGGGCGAATTCGGGATGGGAGCCGAAATCGGCATCGCCACCGGGAAACTGCACGCCCGTGGCCCGGTGGGTGTCGAGCAACTGACGACCTTCAACTATCGGGTCCGTGGCAACGGTCAAATTCGACCGGTTTAGCTCCTGTTTGGCGTGATTCCGCAGAATCCGTTGTTCGCCTCGTTCGATGGCGGTAAGTTACGTTCAGTCTTCGGAGATTGCCGAAATGAAAAATCGGATAGAATTGAAAGCATGAACTTGAACAAATTTCTCAGCCTGATATTGCTGGCCGTTTGGAGCTGTTGGAACGTCGCAGGAGCTTCCGGGCAAGACGCGGAAGCAGGGAAAATTCGTGTGATCCAACTCATGTCGCTGGAAGGGAAACCAGTCTCGGTTGAACCACAAGAGGACCAACAGTGGACCGTGCTTTGCTTTACCGGTGTCGAATGCCCATTGGCAAAGCTATACGCCCCGAGACTGGTCCAGCTCGCCGCTGAGTTTGCCGAACAAAACGTACGTTTCATTGGCCTCAACAGCAATCAACAGGATTCTGCGGCCGAGTTCGCTGAATTCGTAACGCGAAACGAGATTCCTTTTGTTTGTTGCAAAGATCTGGATAACGTGATCGCGGATCGCTTCGAGGTAACACGAACTCCGGAGGTCATTGTGCTCGACCACCGGTTGGAGGTGCGTTACCGTGGCCGCGTCGATGATCAGTACCTGCCCGGAATTTCACGCGCCCAGCCGCAGCGACAGGATCTGCGAATTGCCCTGCAGGAACTCATTTCCGGTCGAGCCATTTCGGTTGCTCGCACCGAGCCGGAAGGCTGTTTGATTGGACGTGTCAAAACGCCGGTCGCCGACGCGGAGGTAACCTACGCCAATCAAGTTTCGAGAATTCTGCAGGCCAATTGTGTCGAGTGCCATCGGGAGGGTGAAATCGGCCCGTTTGTGCTGAACGACTACGACGAAGTGGTCGGTTGGGCGGAGATGATTGTGGAAACGATCGAGGACGGCAGAATGCCGCCCTGGCACGCCGATCCGGCCTACGGGACATTTCTCAATGAGCGGCGAATCTCGGAGACGGAGAAGCAACAGCTGCGCCAGTGGGTCCGAGACGGTGCTCCGTTTGGCGATGTTTCCGAGCTTCCCTCGCAACCAGAATATGTCGCCGGCTGGCGTTTGCCCCGCGAACCGGATGTCGTCATCGAGATGAGCCAACGGGCGTTTTCGATCCCGGCCGAAGGTACCGTTGAGTACCAGTATTTTGTCGTCGATCCCGGGTTCGAGCAGGACCGTTGGGTCACCGCGGCACAAGTCGTACCTGGCAATCGAGCCGTTGTCCATCACAGCATCGTGTTTATCCGTCCTCCTGATGGCAGCCAATTCCGTGGGGTTGGTTGGCTCGGGGCCTATGTGCCGGGCCAGCAAAGCCTCGAGCCAGAATCCCACCGAGCGCGTCGCATCCCGGCCGGATCGAAGCTGGTCTTTCAGCAGCACTACACACCTAACGGTTCGCCGCAAACAGACATCACCAAAATTGGATTGGTGTTCGCAGAGCAATCCGAGGTGGAGGAAGAGTTGATTACCCTGCTCGCGATGGACCAGCAGTTTGAGATCAAGCCCTATGAAGCCGAACATCCGGTCGAGGCCGCGCTCGATTGGTTTCCCAACAACGGCAAACTGCTCAGTGTCAGTCCTCACATGCACTTTCGTGGCAAGTCGTTTGTGGCGAGAATCAAAAAAGCAGATGAGGAACAGGTGTTGGTCAATGTACCGAAGTACGATTTTAACTGGCAGCATGTTTACCAATTCACCCAGCCGATTTCGCTCGCGGATGCCAAACAGATCAACATTTCCGTGACATTCGATAATTCCGAGGCCAATCCCTTTAATCCTGCCCCTGAAGACTGGGTGAGGTGGGGCGACCAAACATCCGAGGAGATGGCAATCGGGTTTTTTGATGTCGCCATTCCCCGCGGTCAACCGACCCGTCGGCCCGGAACGGCAGCGTCTGCTGAGAAAGCTGTCTCGCCGGCGACCCAAGCTAAAATTGTCTCCTTCGTCGACGATTTTTTTGACAAATTTGACGTCAACGGTGACGGAAAGATCATGAAGTCGGAATTACCCCTGTCGATGTCCAATTGGGCTTACCGAAAATGGGAAACGGACGGCAAAGCGGGTCTTTCTCGGGCGGAGATCGAGCGGCAAGCCAAACTGCGGTTTCGTGATTAGGACTGCGATCTTGAGAAAACGGCAATCGAGTGTCTGAATTTTTTAACCGAACGACTAACTGGATTGTCGATCGTCCTGCGTTGGCTTACCTGTTGCTCGCGGTCATTTCGACATTTGCCATCATCGGTTATTACAACCCCCGGCTGATCGCCGATTGGTTCGAGTCGTCTTCGACCGCATCCCCAATGGAGGAAGAAGCGAGCGAGCGAGACGAATTCATCAAAGCTCCGGATGTCCAGCAGTTTAGTCTTAGCGCCCATGCGGTGTTGGTCGTGGAAGCGGATGACTTTTTTACGCCCAGCGCGACCGAGGCGGTTCGCCATGTGGTCGCAGCACTGGAAGAAACCGATTACATCGACGATGTGATGTGGATGGACCAGGTCCCGATGCTGAATATTTTCGGACTGCCTGAACCCCTGCTGCCTCACGAATCTGCATCGCCAGAGTGGTTTGCGGCGGCCAAGCAAAAAGCGTTGGAGCATCCTTTTATTGGCGGTCAGCTGTTGTCGAACGACGGTCGGACGCTGGCGATCCTGGTCAATTTTGATTTTCTGTTCGTCGAATCCGACGAAGATTGCATCACCGGGATTCGCGAAATTGCCGAATCCGCTGCCGCTGATTTTCCGGACGTCGACCTCGCGTTTTCGGTAACTGGAAATTTGCCGATCTACGTGACTGCGATGCGTTCTCATCAGGCCAATCAATTTATTTATCAGATTGTTGGCTACGGCATGATCACGATCATGGCGATTATTCTGTTTCGTGGATTGGCCGCGGTGTTTGTGGTCGCGTTGGCTCCGGCGATGGGTGTGTTTTGGACGCTGGGGCTGATTCGCTATTTTGAGTTTCAGGATAATCCGTTTAACGACGTGGTGTTACCGGTGTTGGTCAGTCTGGTCGGACTGACCGACGGCGTGCATTTGATGGTGCAGATTCGCAAGCTGCGAAGTGCCGGACTGTCACCGCGGGAGTCAGCCAAGAAAGGCATTCAAATTGTCGGCTTGGCATGTGCGTTGACGTCGCTGACGACGGCCATCGGTTTTGGATCGCTGTCTTTGGCTCACCATGAGTTGGTGCGTCAGTTCGGATACTGTTGTGTGATCGGCGTGGTGGTCACGTTTATTGCAGTGGTCACCACGATTCCGCTGGCTTGTTCAACCTGGCTGGGAAAACACGTCCAGGTCGGGCAAACCAAAAGCCTGATTGATAAAAATCTTGACCGGATCGGAGGCGTGATCGGATTCGTGTTGCCTCGAACTCGCTTGATCAGCAATCTCGCGATTGCTTCGACGGCATTTTTCATTTTGATTTCGTTGACGCTTCGGCCCGATGAGCGGCGATCGAGCGTGCTGCCGACGCGTTCAGAGCCAGCCATTGCGATGAAGAAGTTGGATCAGGCGATGGGTGGCCTGGAGTCGGCCAGTGTTGTCTTAAAATGGGATTCCAGCCTTGAGGAAGATTCGCCTGAAGTGATCACCGTGATCGGCAAAATCGACCAGCTCCTGCTGAACGAAGAACTGATCGGTCACCCCCTTTCGATTCGCAGCCTGATCGAATCGCTGCCGGGAGATGGTCCGCCAGAACAACGAATGTCGTTGTTGGAGCTATTGCCGCCGCCTCTCAAACGGGCGTTTTACACGCCGGAAGCCAGGCGTGCGTCGGTCAATTTTCGCGTTCAGGACCTCGGTATTTCCCAGTACAGTGGCGTTTTCTCTCGGATTAATGAGGGGCTGGTCCAAATTGGATTGGAGCATCCCGGTTTTGAATTGGAACTGAGCGGAGACGCCATCTGGCGGTGGGAAAACCTGTATCAGATCGTGATTGATTTGGCGGCAAGTCTGGGGACGGCCTCGGTGATCATTTTCGGCGTTCTGGCTCTGGTATTTCAGTCACTTCGAATCGGTTTGATTTCCATTATTCCCAATATGTTTCCCTTGGCAGCTGCCGGAGCCTACCTGGTCTTTACCGGACAATCCCTGGAGATCGTCACCGTCTGTGCGTTCACGGTCTGCCTGGGCATCGCGGTCGACGATACGATTCATTTTTTGACGCGTTACCAGGAAGAGAAATTGAAAACCGACGACCAATTGCAAGCGATTCATCAGGCGTTTACCGGTGTCGGGACGGCGCTGATCATGACGACCATCGTACTGGTCGCTGGTTTCTGTACGGTTTTGTTCAGTGATTCACGCGACCATTTTATTTTCGCCTCGATGGGCATTATCACCCTCTCGGCAGCGTTGTTTGCCGATCTCGTGTTCTTGCCGGCGATGCTGGCCAGGTTTGCCAAGCGGTAGGCACATGAGGATGCGGGGCCTGCTGGATTGGACGAACGACAGGCTGCACGAGAATCAGGCCGGGAACAGCTGGCCGGTTCCTGGATCTACAATACGAACTCACATCCGATTCGGAAATAGAATCCGTCTTCCTCGCAGTAAATGAATTTTGCAATCAGGCTGAGCGGTCGTTGGTCGTAGGGCTCAAATTCCAGTAACAAATAGTTGCCATCCACTGGGTTGTTTAGGACGAAGCCAACGCCCGTTTCGGAAATGTCTCGTGTCATTCCCTGCAGTTCCAATGGGCGTGGTGTCAGATCATCCCGGATCGGGGTAACCAGCACCGGGATCGTGATGTTGAAGCGGTCGGCCGCGCGTCGCTCATTCTCAACTCGTTTGGGTTCGTCGTATTTATACAGCGTCTTCAAATGCTTGACGAATTGACGGATATTGTCACTTTGAGGCTGAATGGCATCGAGCGCTGGAATGGAGATCGAGTTGGTAACGGTCATCGTTAAGGTCGACTTTCGAAAAGAGTGAATCGCGAATTTTGAAAATGCAACAGCTTGAGTTTCGAAAAGTAGAATACGAATCAGCGCTGGGGAAAGAAAATTTCTGCGGGCAAACAAGTCGGTCAGAAATCAAGTCCGGTTGAAACGGGCAGTTTTTGCCTGTTTTTTGGATTGTTTCCAAAAATGGGGCAAGTCAGTGGCAATTCGATCGAGTCGTTTTATTCCATCGACTGTTCGATAAGCAACTCCATGTCCGCGACATCTTCGGCCTGGTTGGATACCAGTTGAGAGTTCAGTTTGTTTGCCAAACCGGCGACCGTGGGGACTTCGAAGAAAGTAAACAGCGGAAAATCAACCTGAAATTCCTGTTGGATTTTGACAAACACCTCGACGGCGGAAAGCGAATCTCCACCAAGCTCGACAAAGTCATCATGGATACCAACTTCTTCCCGATTGAGCACTTCGGCAAAAAATCCGGCCAGGATTTGCTCCTGCTCGGTTCGCGGTGCCACAAATTCGATGGCCAGATCGGGACGGGCTGAGTCAGGCGTCGGCAATCGTTTGCGATCGACTTTCTTGTTTGGCGTCATTGGAAATTGATCAAGCGAAACGAAGGCGCTAGGGATCATGAATTCGGGTAAACGGTGTTTTAGATGATCTCGCAACTCACTGGTATTGGCCGTGGTTCCTTTTTCCGGTACGACGTACCCGACCAGCCGTTTGTCGCCGGGAGAATCTTCACGAGCCACAACGACGGCTTGTTGAATGGCACGGTGCTGACTCAAGACGGTTTCAATTTCGCCGAGCTCAATTCGATGCCCACGGATTTTGACCTGATTGTCGATGCGACCAAGAAACTCCAGAATTCCATCCTCGCGCCATCGCGCCAGATCCCCGGTGCGGTAAAGTCTTTGGCCCGGATGATACGGGTCGGCGATGAATCTCTCGGCGGTCAGTTGTTCACGATGCAGGTAGCCGCGGACCACACCCTCCCCACCGATCAGGAGTTCGCCGGCAACGCCGGTTGGCAGAAGCTGTCGATTGGCATCCATGATATAGATTTGCGTGTTGCTGATGGGGGTTCCGATCGGGACCGTCCCGGTGGTTTGACGGACTTCCTGGGTTGCAGACCAGATCGTCGTTTCCGTCGGCCCGTACATGTTGATCACGCGACCCGATACCAGGCTCTCCAGGTCTTCCGCCAGTTCGACGGGAAACGCTTCACCACCGACGAGCAGACTGGTTAGCTGTTTCAGGCCATCCCGGGTTTGCGGGTTCTTGGTAAGCATGGTGGCCATCGACGGGGTGCATTGCAGGTGGGTAACTTCGTGGTCACGCAGTAACGCCGCCAGAGAGTAGTCAGCCGCCGGATTCCCTGGAGTAACGGTTGGGTTGGCGTTTTGCCTGAGTTGATTCAGGTGAGGTAAATGACTGAGTACCGTTTCCGAGGGGATGCCAAAATCGACCAGGCAGGCGATCTCGTCGACTCCAATCGCCTTGAGATCGTCGACCATTTGAAGGCAACCGTCCGGTGTTCCAAACAAGCCGCTGGTTTCGTAGTAGCGATTGAAAGAGTGTTCCAGCAACGCTTCCATGTCGCGTTCGGAAATCTCGTTGAAGATGTTGTCGATATTCGCGCCCTCGCGTTGGGCATTGCGAAATGCCGGGAAGCTGGACGCGTGTTGCTTGACCAGGTTGGTGGCCGAGCGAAGGTAATTTTTCAGCGGTTGGTAAACCTGTTCCCGGACGAAAGCCTCATCTTCGGCGATGAATGTGTGCAACATCAACGAGACGCGACCGCTGCCAGGATGACCGGCGTCGGCCCAGGCTTGTCGATAGATCTCGAGTTTTCCGGCCAATTCCTCAACGGATTGACCCAGTAAGTGCGTCAACATGTTAGCGCCGATTCGGCCGGCGGAGCGGAAAGTTTCCGGGTTTCCGGCGGCGGTCACCCAAACCGGCAATTCGGGTTGGATGGGTCGGGGCAAGGTCTGGACGGCGACCTCGCCCAGCGGTCCGGTAAACGTCTTTGGTTCGCCGCGCCACAATTCGCGAACCGTTTCAACGCCCTCCATGAAAATCCGTTGACGCTCTTCGTAGTTGTCGGGGGCAATGACAAAGTCGTTCGGTTGCCAGCCGGCGGCAAACGAAATTCCAACGCGTCCCGCTGATAGATTGTCGACGACGGACCATTCCTCCACGATCCGAATCGGGCTGTGCAACGGCAGGACACAACTGCCCGCTCGAATCTGGACTTTTTCGGTGATCGCAGCAATCGCGGCCGAGGCAACCGAGGGGTTGGGGTACAGTCCGCCGAAGGCGTGGAAATGGCGTTCCGGAGTCCAGACGGCTTCAAAACCATTCTGATCGGCGAACCGGGAGCCCTCGAGCAACAGGCGATACTTCTGGGATTCGTTTTCGTTTTCGTTGCTGGCAAAATAGAACAAACTGAAATCAATCGGCTGGCTGTCCCGCCGGTCAGGAGTTGATTCGGATGTCTGTTCGCCGCCATACAGCAAGATTTTAAATCCGCGCGACAGCGTCCAGAAAATTTCCAGCACCGAAATGTCAAACGAGATGCTGGTGACCGCCAACCAGGTGCCTGGCGAACGACCGTCCAGTCGCTGATCCATGCCGACAAAAAAGTTGACGACGTTCCCATGTTCTACCATGACCCCCTTCGGTTTCCCGGTCGATCCGGAAGTGTAGATCACGTAGGCCAGGTCGCTGCTGGCCGAGGCAGTCTTGGGATTCGAAGTGGGTTGCTGAAGCAAATCGTCTGCAACCGCATCCAGCGGAATGAATTGCGATTGGCTGCCCGGCAATAACGAAGCGTATTTGGAATGCGATAAAATGGAACAGAGTTGGGAGTCCGTCACCATGTGGGCCAGCGACTGCGCGGGGTATTCAGCATCCAGCGGCACATAGGCAGCGCCGGATTTCAGTATGCCCAGCATCGCAGCCACCATTGTGTTGCTGCGGTCCATCAACACGCCGACCAGCGAGTCTGTCACAACGCCTTGACGGAGCAAGTAGTGGGCAATTTGGTTGGCTCGCGAATTCAACTCCGAGTACGACCAGCTATCGCCCTCAAATTCGATTGCGATCGCATCGGGCGTTCGCTCGACCTGCTGTTCAAACAGTTGGTGGATCGTCCTGTCCCGATCGTAATCGGTTTTCGTCTGGTTCCACGTATTGATCAGCAGACACGCTTCGGCTGCCGAAAGCAGGTTCAGGTGGGCGATCGGTTTTTCGGACTGGGAAATATCGTTGAGGAAGGCCAGGAACTGCGACTGCATTCGCGCGATCGTCGAGCCTGACAGCAAATTTGAGTCGAAATGCCAGACTACCTCGGCGGCATCGTCCGGAATCTCCAGCGTCAACGCCGCTTCGAAGCTGATATTTGAGGCGGCTGACAATTGCGGAACTCGAAAAATACTGAGGATCGCAGCTTCGTCGTGCCATTGCTGAAGCGAATTGGAAGTCTCCGAGTATCGCGCCGCAACGTCGATTGCGTAGGTGTCATGTCGAAGACTCTCATCCAGGTCAGCGGAGAATTGAGTCGCAAAATCCGCAAACGAATTTTCCGGCCGCAATGCAACGGACACCGGTACACGGGTCGAGAACAGGTCTTGGCCGACGGAAGAAGGTTCTGCCAGGTCAACCTGGCGGGCCAAATCGAATTGGTTCCGACCCCCAATCCGGGAGAGAAAAGCGGCCGCCGCTGCTGCCAACCAGTGGCCAGGGGCGATATCGCTGGCGGCGGTTCCCAGAAACTGAGCGGGAGTCTCCATGGTCTGTCGCGTATCGGTGCCAGATCGGTAGGGCCGACCCAGCGATTTGACGTAGGGCAACGGGAGCGCCTCGAGATTCTGCAGGCGTTCGACCCAGTAGTCTTCGTGCTTGCAGAGCGTCGCGTTCAGTTCGGTCAATCCCCGAATTTCAGCTTCGTCCAGGCTGCGGAAACGGTCGCCTTCGGTCAGACCAAAACGATCCTGCAACTCGGTGGGACTCAACGGCCTCCCTAGCGAGTCGGCAAATTCCGTGATCAACACGTCTTGTGTTCCCGTCGCAACCATCACGCCACGATCGTCCAATCGTGAAATCGTTCCCGGCGGCGAGTTGGAAGTTGATTCAAGTCGCTCAATTTTGCGGACAATCAGAGGGTGGTCGCCGATCCACGTTTTGGCCGTCGTTAACGGGTTGGGGTACGAGCCAAAATCCATCGCGCGGATCAAGGCCACTGTTTCCGCGGCAGTTCGATTCCAAGCGATGCAACCGGCGGCTTCCGGACGCTGGTATTTGCCGAAGTACGATCGGTTGGTCAGGTCCTGAACGATCGGTTCGGTCGTCGAGTTGGTCAACTGGTCGACCAGTTCATCAAAGCTCTCAAACGCCGCTTCGTAACATTTGGCGTTCAGGCTGAGCGCAGTCTCACTGTCGGCGACGGGAAAACGGCGTTGCGACAGGATTCGACCAGCGTCCACTTGCCGTTCCATTTCATGCCAAGTGACACCATGCTCGGACTCGCCACGAAGCAGCGACCAGGAAGTGACGTTTAATCCCGCGTAATCGGGAAGGATACCATCGTGAAAGTTGATCGCGCCCAACTCCGGAACCGCCAGGATGCCAGGCGGCAGGAGCTTAAGATGGGCCACACTGAACAGGTAGTCGCAGGTCACACCATTGAGACATCGACGTAAACGTTGAGTCAACCCGCGACCCGTGTTCAGCTGGGGAAGTTGATGTTTGGTCGCGAAGTCGATGACGATTGCGTCATCCGAAATGATCGCAGCAATCTGGTGTCCTTTTTCGAGGAACCGCTCGGCACAGCGGATCAGCAGCGATTGACTGCCGACAAAAACTGCGGAGATCGAAGCCGGGAGATTGGGGTTGGAAGGGGACTTGAGCATGGGGTCGCTAGGCTGGTTTGAGGACGGTGGATTGTGTTGGGTTTCTTAGCGGAATCGCTTTGGCCGGATTGCCGGTCACCATCGATTGGTTGGGGACGTTCCGATAGACGACCGCGGCGGCCGCAATTTTTGATCCGTTGCCAATGCTGATTTGAGGGGTAACCACGGCATGGCTTCCCAGGAAAACCTCGTCGCCGATGTTCGAACCACCATTGGCGACGGCGTAGGGAGAAAATACCGAATGGCAACCGACCCGGGAATCGTGACCGACGGCGGAGTAAAGATTGACCAGGACGTTGCGGTCAAGTTCTGCGTACGCGCGAACACTTGCGAACGGACCGATGATACAGCCCTCTCCAACGGTTGCCGACTCCGCAACATACGCGGTCGGATGCTGTAACGTAAAGAACTTTGCGCCGCGCTGGTTCATCCGCTCCGACAACAACTGCCGGATTCTGGGATCGCCGACCGAGATCAGAAACTGGTCGTCTGATTGGATGGGGTAGGAGTGGGAATCACCGATCACCGGAATGCCAGAATGCGGGTCGAGCGATCCCAGTTTCGTTGGATCGTCGTCGAGCATCCCTTTGATTCGAAAATCTGGCAGGTCGCGAATCGAATCGAGGACATATTGGATCAGTTCCCGTCCGAATCCACTGGCTCCAATAATCACAATGTCGGGCATGTTTGGCCTTGGAAAATGGAGAGACAATTGGGTTGGGGCAAGCTAGGAGGCGAGAATTTGTCCCAACCGGGTAACATGCTCTCTATTTTACTCAAATACTCCAGATTATCTATTGTTAACGTTCTGTTGAGTCCCGCTTTTCCGATTTCTTGGAGCCCTGTCCAAGCCGCAAAACCGTTCTGTCTGTCATGGAAATCCCTACCGCACCTCAGGATTCGTCGAGGAGGTCGCGATGGATGGGCTGAAGCGGCAGCGATCGGTCGTTCGGGATGCGGGCTTTCGAGATGCCCAAACCGCCTCCGTTGAGCTTGTGCTTGTCCCGGGCGGAGCGAACCACCGATTGGCGACGAAGCACTCAAAAACTTGATGTGCCCACCGTCGGGCTCGTCCCGGACGGACGGCATGATTTCCGGCTGACCTGCTGCATTGCTGTTCGGGACAATCCCAATGGAACGCAGTTTTCAATAAGATTTCTGGTTAAGCGAGGAAAAGTACCGGTCCCTCGCTCACACAACGCGTTGTGAAAAATGGTGATCATTTCGACCACTCAAGGCCCATCGGCTAACAGCGAGCGCCTCCGCTAATTCAAAGCCGCCAGAGAAAGCGGAATTCAGCCACCAACCAAAAACCAAAAACAAGAAAACCGCATTTCAATGCGCTTCCAACCAGTTTTCGCCCGTCCCCATTTCAACTTCAATCGGAACTTTCAACGGCAGCGCGGTTTTCATACATGCTTCGATCAAAGGCATGACCGTATCGGCTTCGGATTTGAACAGATCGAACACGATTTCGTCGTGCACAGTCAGTAGCATTCTGGTTTTGTAGTTGCCGTCCTCGAGGGCGCGGTGGATCTTGATCATCGCCAGTTTCAGCATGTCCGCTGCGGTTCCCTGGATCGGGCTGTTCATTGCGAGTCGTTCGGCTGCCCGAGCCAAGGAGTTGTTGCGTGAATTGATATCCCGCAAATAGCGTCGCCGACCCGTTTCGGTTTTGACATAGCCATGTTTGCGACCGAAGGCGATTGTTTCGTCGATGTAGCGTTGGACGCCCGGATATTTTTCGAAGTAGTTGTTGATCAGATCATTGGCTTCACTGCGTGGAATGTTCAGCCGTTGCTGCAACCCGAATGCGGAGATGCCATAAAGAATTCCAAAGTTCACCATTTTGGCCTTGGCTCGCATTTCCCGGTCCACCTCGTCCAGCCCGACTTTGTAGACTTTCGACGCGGTAACTTGATGGATATCGGTGCCAGATGTGAACGCTTCGACCATCGACTGATCGCCGCTGAGGGCGGCCATGATCCGCAGCTCAATTTGGGAATAATCGGCAGCGAGGATCAAGTAATCATCGTCCCGTGGAATAAACGCAGCACGAATTTCGCGGCCCCTTTCTTTGCGGACCGGGATCGTTTGCAGGTTGGGATTGTTGGATTGGATTCGCCCGGTCGAAGTCCAAATCTGGCTGTAGTGCGTATGTAGACGACCCGTGGCAGGGTTGATTGCGTCGGGAAGTTGATCGACGTAGACCGATTTCAGTTTGACCGCGTTACGGTAATCGAGCACGTCGGCCACGATTTGGTATTTCGGCGCCAACCTCAGCAACTCGGATTCTTTCGTCGAATACTGACCGGTGGCCGTTTTTCGAGGATTGTCGACCAGTTGCAGATCGTCATACAGTACGGTGCCAAGTTGCTTTGGTGATGCGATATTGAATTCCCGCCCGGCGGCCGCAAAGATCTTCTGTTCGAGGTCCGCAATTTCCTTGGCCAACTGTTCGGAATAACGATTCAGCGCATCCACGTTCAATCGAATCCCTTCGTGTTCCATGTCCACCAGGACCGGAATCAGCGGGCATTCGACTTCGTAACAGACCCGGGCGACGCCCCGTTTTTCGATATCAGGACCGATCGCTGCAGCGACCTGGAGGGTGACATCGGCATCTTCGCTGGCGTATTCGGCCAGGATTTCCAGCGGCACGTCGCGCATGTTGCGTTGCTCGTGGCCTTTTTCACCGATCAAATCGGAGGTCGGAATTGGTTGATACCCGAGATACAACTTGGCCAGGTAATCGAGCCCGTGTTGCATTTCCGGCTCTTTCATCGAATGGGCCAACATCGTATCGAGCAGTTCGCCTTTGAGCCGAATCCCGTGCCAACGCAACAAGGTCGCGTCATACTTCAGGTTGTGTCCGATTTTCTTGATGTCGGGGTTTTCAAAGATTGGACGAAACTGCTCAAGCACCTGCATCGCCCGGTCCTGTTCCTCCGGGCAGACGACGTAGAATGCCTGGTGTGGCTGGAAGGCGAACGACATTCCCAGGGGTAGCGCGATGCGTGGATCGAGTCCGGTGGTTTCGGTGTCAAAGCAGATCGCCGACTGCTGCGAAAGCAATTCAACCAGTTCGGCCCGTTGTTTCTTGGTTGTAATCGTCCGGTAATCGTGTTTAACGTCAGCGATCGTTTTTTCTTTGTTTTTGACCGGTTCGTCGAACAAGGTTGCCTGAATTTCTTTTTCACGTTTCTCGCGAATCACGGCAGCGCGACGAGGAGCCGCGGTGAACTTTTTGCCAAACAGGCGTTTGCCCAGGCCATCGAATTCCAACTCAACGAACAGTTGTTTAAGTTTTTCTTCGTCGAAATGATCCCAGGCGAAATCGTTGAGCTTCACGTCGAGGGGGACATCCGTTTTGATCGTCACCAGTTCCTTGGAAAGTAGCGCCTGTTCGCGGTGTTCCTCGATTCGCTCTTTTTGTTTGCCTTTCAGTTGATCGGTATGTGCCAACAGGTTTTCGATCGAATTGAACTGGGCGATCAACTTCTGCGCCGTTTTTTCGCCGATTCCAGGGACGCCTGGAATGTTGTCGCTGGAATCTCCCATCAAACCGAGGATGTCAACGACCTGGTCGATCCGTTTGACTTGCCATTTTTCCAGCACATCGTCGACGCCCAGCAATTCAAAGTCGGATCCCTGCCGGCCGGGTTTGTAAATTTTGGTATGCGGGGTCACCAGTTGCGTGTAGTCTTTGTCCGGCGTGACCATGAAACACTCAAACCCCTCCGGTTCGGCTTGCCGGGCAATCGTTCCGATCAGGTCGTCGGCCTCGAACCCAGGTTTACGAACGGACGCAATATTGAGTGCTTCAAACAGTTGGTCCACCAACGGAAACTGCTCGGCGATATCTTCGGGCAGCGCGTCGCGCTGGGCTTTGTATTCCGGGAACGCATCGTGTCGGAACGTCGGTTCGCGGGTGTCGAACGCGACCACGATGTGGGTCGGCTTCTGTTTGTTGATGATGTCGAGGACCGTATTGGTCAGCCCGAAAACCGCCGACGTGCATGCTCCCGAGGAAGTGTAACGGGGGCTCCGAATCAGCGCAAAATGGGCTCGGTAGATCAACGCCATGGCGTCAAGCATGAACAGCCGTTTTTCGGTAAACAGGTCGGCCATGAATCCAATCGCAATTGGGGGGCGGTTTTCAGTTTTCAGGATGCAGTTTTCAGGGATCTATTCGAACCGAGGGTCGGATTTCAGACTGTTCCGACCCATCGTTGCCACCGGTTGCCAGGTCTGCGCCCAATTTCGGTCAGCATCACGGCCGCTCGTTTTGATTACAGGAAGAAAATTAAGGGCTCAAATTACCTGCCGCTGATTGACAGGTATTGGGAAGCGAATTGGTCCCAGTCGGTAGGTTGGGACAAATCAATACTGGGGACATCGGGAGCCGTCGAAAAATATTTCTGGGCGGCGGCAGTATTGAAGATCACGATCCGTTCGTCGGGAGCCACTTTGTTTTCGTCAATCAATTTTTCCAGACCGCCGACACAGGTTGCCGATTCGGGGCAAATCATCAGCCCTTCCGCGGCGGCGACTTTTTTCTGCCACTCGATGATCCGGTTTTCCTCGACCGCAATCGCGGCTCCGTTGCTTTCCCGGACGGTATCCAACACCATGAAATCACCGAGGGCTGCCGGGACCCGCATTCCCGAGGCGATCGTATGGGCGTTTTCGTGTCGCTTGGCAAATCGCTCGCCAGCTTCGTAAGCGGTGACCATCGGTTGGCATCCGTTGGATTGCACGGCGTACATTCGTGGCATGGTCTCCGACGTTAAAAAACCCATTTCCCGGAGTTCCTTAAACCCTTTCCACATCGCGATCAACGCGGTGCCGCCGCCGGTTGGGTACATGATCACATCAGGCAGTTGCCAGTCGAACTGTTCGGCCAGTTCCAGCCCCATCGTTTTTTTACCTTCCAGCCGGTAAGGCTCTTTCAGCGTTGAAATGTCGAACCAAAGCCCGGCATTGTGTCCTTCCCGAATTCGTTTGCCGCTTTCGTCAATCAAGCCGTTGGTACGAAAGAGTTTTGCTCCGCAGTAGTCGCATTCATTCTGAACCGCAATTGGCGTATCGGCAGGCATGAAGCAAACCGATTCCATACCTGCACGCGCGGCATAGATGGCCATCGCACCGCCCGCGTTGCCGTTGCTGGCCATCGCGACACGTTTGCGTCCAAAATGTTGGGCCATCGTGATCGCCAACGACATGCCGCGACACTTGAAACTGTTGGTCGGCAACTGGGATTCGTCTTTGAACCAGACGTGTTTCAACCCCATGCCTTGGGCCAATCGAGGAGACTCGATCACCGGGCTCATCGATTTGTGCAGGGTGACGGGCTTGATTTCATTGCCAACAGGCAGCAATTCCCGATATCGCCACATGTCTCTGCGGCGTTCGGCGAGGACGGATTTGGTCATCACCTGTTTCACGGCGTCGAGATCGTACCGCGACCAAAGTGGACGGTTTTCATGCATCGTTTGCTCGACGTCGGCAGGCAGCGTCACGCTGGGATCAATGGCGCTTTCAAAATGCGTAATAAATCGAGTCATTCGACGTGGACTCCGGGCCACCGAGGGATCACAGGTACGTAAGTCCATTCGAATTCTTCTCCATTTTCGGTGTTGGCGTCAGCCTTGATCACGAATCAGCGTCCAGTCAGGCTTGCGACCGAGGCCGCGGTTACCGTTGACAGGACCACCCAAACCGTTGGCAATTGTTGCCGTCAAGCGATAACATGTGATGTGGTCTTTCGTTACTTAACACACATTGTTCAGAAATGCGTTCAGAAGAAAACCCGCCAAACGAACCGGATCCTTCGGCCAGCGACGATCGCCTGAAGGAATCAGATTCTCCAGAGCAGGAATACCCGACTTTCCCGGATATTCTGCCCAGCTTGTCCCAATCCGGAGCTGACCCTAAGGCCACCGGATCGGAAGATTTGGAGACCGTTGAGGCGATTGTGGTCGCTGAATTCGCCGACGCGGAAGTTTCGTCGCTTGACAGAGAGAGGGTGATAGCGCGAGACCTCGGTATGGCTGGAGCGCCGGATCCGGCCGCATTGAGACGATTCCACGACGTGGTGTCTGCCCCCTTAAACCGTGGCAGTCTCGATAATTTGTCGGCCAACGGCGGCGCAGTTGGGGCACTCGTACTGGGCATCTGGTCAATCATTGGCGTGTTCATCACGAATTGGAGTATCATCAACGGAGTGCTCGGATTGTTGCTGGGCCTTTGGGGTCTCACGTCCGGCAAACGCAGGATGGCTTGGATCGGGATTGCGTTTTGCTTGGTGAGTATTTTTCTCGCCATGATCCAGGTCAGCGATTTGGTCGATGCGTATTTAAAAACAGTTGATGAAAGCTCGATGTAGATTGGCCAAGTTCTCGCTTCACGGTGGTGGGTAAATTCGCGGTGGTCGATCCAGTAAAGCATCAACCCGTCGAGCCGGCCAATGCGCGACTGCCAGCTTTGTTTCTGGAACGGCTGGAGCGGATTTTGCCGACTGAGCAATTGGCCGCCGTGCAGCGGAGTTTTATGTCGGCCAAGCCGACCTCGTTTCGAATCAATACTCTGCAAGGCAGCCGAGCATCGATCCTCGCGGATCTGGAACAACTGGATTGCCCCTTGGACCCGGTGGCCTGGTATCGAGACGACCAGGATCGACCGCTGGCTTACTTGGTGTCGGCCGAATATCGTGAACGACTGACTCACAGTGAAGTCATTGATGCAGGCAAAATCTACATTCAAAACCTGTCCAGCATGCTGGCTCCACTGGTTTGCCAACCGCAGCCGGGAGAAACGATCCTGGATCTGGCAGCTGCCCCGGGGGGCAAAACGACGCAGCTCGCGCAGCTCATGCAGAATCAGGGAATCCTGTCTGCCGTCGAACCCATTCGCAAAAGAATGTTTAAACTGCAAGCGAATCTAAAGCGCTGCCGGGTACAAATTGCCCGGACGTATCAGATGGACGGTCGGGCGGTCGGCAGCAAGACACCCGAACGGTTCGACCGCGTCCTGTTGGATGCACCGTGTTCGTCGGAGGCCAGATTTCGATCCGGAGATCCATCGACCTGGGAGACCTGGAGTTTGCGAAAAATTCGCGAGACATCTCGGAAACAGATCGGGTTGTTGAAGGCCGCGATTCACGCGACCAAGCCCGGGGGCACCATCGTCTATTGCACCTGCAGTTTTGCACCGGAGGAGAATGAGGCGATCGTTCACAAGGCTTTGAGAAAATTCGGCGATGCAATTGAAGTCGTTCCATTCGAACTGCCGGTTGAAAACTGGATTTCGGGCCTGCGCAGGTTTGAGACCACCGAGTATCACGAGCAGGTCACGCATTGTCGTCGAATTTTGCCAACGAACGTGATGGATGCTTTTTTTATCGCGCGGATTGTGAAGCGTTGCACGACGCGTTAGCACCGACACCGTTTCGGGATTGCTCGGTAACACGAAGTCAAGTTCGTTGAGCTGGATTAATACACGGTGTTGATCAAGCGGCGTAATTTGCAGAGCAAGACGGATTCAGTACCGGCACCGAGCAGCATCCCGGATTTGCTGCCGCTGCTCCGCAGCTGGAGTGTGATTGCGATGAACCGAGCCACGATTTGTCAAGTTGCATCTTCTTCGAGTAGTGTGACCCGCACCGATTGAATTTGGCGGCGGTTGGCTTCCTGGATATTGAATTGGATGTTGCCGACCACCAATTCATGACCGGGACGCGGGATCTCCTTGATCTGGTGCATGATCAATCCGGACACGGTATCGTAGTTTTCGTCATCGGGTAATTCGATCCCCATCGCCTCGTTGAGTCGATGGATATGGACGGTGCCTTCGACATCGGCCTGAAGAGGATTGAGGATGGCGATTTCGTTGTTGCGATCTTTGTCGGTTTCATCGACGATTTCACCAACGATCTCCTCGAGAATGTCTTCGATCGTGACGACACCCGCCAGTCCGCCGTATTCGTCCCGGACGATCGCCATGTGCGTACGCCCGTGCAGGAACTGACTGAGCATTTCGTCGAGCAACGTCGTCTCGGGAACGACCAGCGGTTTGCGGAGCAATTTGTTCAGCGAGCGACGTTTGCTTTCGCTGCGGAGGGACTCTCGCAACAGATCTTTGGCGTACAAAATGCCCACGACATGATCGATCTTTTCCTTGAAAATTGGAATCCGTGTGCGGCCGGATTCAACGACCTGGTGCATCATGTCTTCCCAGCTGGTTTCCAGTTCCATGGCATCGACTTTCGATCGCGGGGTCATGACCGAGCGGACGTCGTAGTCGTCAAGTTCCATCACGCCTTCGATCATGTCGGCGGCATCGGATTCAATGAAACCGTCGTGTTCGGCTTCGGACACCATGGAGAGAATTTCGTCCTCAAAGGCTTCTTCTTCATCGTCTTCGTCTTCGGTATGACCACTGGCCCGGGCAAACATCGTCGACACGAACCGTCCACCGATCATCAGCGGCCAAGCCAACGCGGACACGGCCCACCACCACCGCCAGGTCCGAAACAGAAAGGCCTCGGCGCCAATTCTTGCCACGGCCCAGGGAACCCAGCTGTTGGAGATGATCAACCCGAACGAAACGAGCACGACAATCGAAGTCCATTCCCAGCCGGACAGCTGGCCGACGGATCGGGTGTTCAGAAACCAGCCCGTCATTGACGTGGCCAGCGCAGCGGAAGCAACATTCTGAAGAATTTCGGACCCCAGCAGCATCTGCTCCCGCAAATCAAAAATCAATCCGAACAATTCCGGTTGTTTGCGGAGTTTGCAGTAGTCCTCCATTTCGTGCCAAGAAATCTCCTTGAGGACCCAGTTCGCAATGCCGGAAAGCGTCGCGATCACGAAGCTGGCAATCATCAATCCAAACAGGATTTGCGAGATCATGTTGCTTCCCCGCCCCGGGCAGCCGTCGGGTCGTCTTCCTGCGACCAGTGGTATTCCACTCCCAACTGCTGCAAATACCTGCGTTCGGCGGTGCGCATGTTTGTGGCCAACTCCGGTTGTTTGTCGTCAAATCCAACCAGATGCAGGGTGCCATGAACCACATACAGCAGCAGTTCGTCGTTCATCGCGATCCCCAGTTCGCCGGCCAGCCTGGCCGCAGTATCAGCACTGACAATCAGTTGTCCGGAAAGAAAACCGGTCTCGGGGTCATCGTCCAGCAGGAAGCTGATCACGTCCGTTTCGTAGTCGTGACCGAGGTAGGTGTTGTTTAGTTTGCGAATGGCCGGATCATCGACGATGGCGATGCTGAGTTCGGCACTTTCGATGCCTTCGGTTTCGAGGACCAGCCGGGCAGCCGCGATCAGTGGATCGCCGTCAACAGGGTGATCCTGTTCGTTCGCAATTTCGATTCGAAATTCCTGGTTCGACAAACTGGTCATGCCGATTGTTGTTCGGGATATTTGACGCGGGCGTGGTACATGGCATTGAGCGACTTGATCAGGCTGTTTTGAACGGCCTTGAGTTGCTTGATCGTAATGGGACATTCATCGAACTGGCCGTCTTCCATTTTTTTCTTGGTGATTACCTGCACCAGGCTTTCGATTCTCGAGGGAGCTGGTTCACGCAACACGCGGCTCGCACTTTCAACCGTATCGGCCAGCATCAACACGGCGGCCTCGGTTGTTTGCGGTTTGGGACCGGGGTAGCGGTAATCGGCTTCGTCGACTTCCGGTGACGATTCGCTGTCCTGTTTTTCGGCTTGCTGCTGTTCGGCTCGCTTGAAGAAAAACTCGACCAGCGTCGTGCCGTGGTGTTGTTCAATCAAATCGATGATGCGGTTGGGGAGCCGGTGTTTGCGAGCGATCTCGGCGCCGTCTTTGACGTGGGCGATGATCACCAAGGTGCTCATTGTCGGGACCAGTTCGTCGTGTTTATTGACGCCCCCAGCCTGGTTTTCAATGAAGTATTCCGGTTTCCGCAATTTACCGACATCATGGAAATAGGCCCCCACCCGGCACAGCAAGCCGTTGGCACCAATTGCCTCGGCGGCAGCTTCGCTGATCGACGCGACATTAATGCTGTGGTTGTAGGTGCCGGGGGCGCGTTGAACCAGGTCTTTCAACAGTGGGTGATTGGCGTCGCTAAGTTCCAGCAGGCTAATGTCGGTTTGGATGTCGAACCAGCGTTCGAGAAACGGTAGCAAGGCAGTCATGATTAATCCGGAGATTCCGGCACCGCCGGCAAACCAGACCGCATCCGTCAGCAGCGGAACATCCAGCGGCTGTCCCAGCAGGTATTGAACGCCGATCACGGTCGGGAACACGATCATGGCCACCGCCAGTCCGACGTTGACCAGTTTGGTTCGACTGCGAATCCTGCGGCACATCAATGCCGACGAAGAAGAGGCTGCTGTCAGAATCACCAACTCCCCCAACCCGTATCCGTGGGCCACGGTAAAAGCCAGCGAGACCAGTGCCCCGAGAATCAGCGCCAGCTCAATATGGTAAGCAATCGCAACGGTGATCGAGAAGATCATGATCGGAATGATCTCCGACCGCCATTCGACGTTCAACGCCAGGATCCAAGCCACGGTGAGCGTGATCAAGATCAAACCCAGCAGGATCGCAAAATGTCGGAGGTCGGCCAGCAGATGGTTGTCCCGATAGAACAGGTAACCGGTGATCATCGCAAACACCGCGGTGAACATGCCGAAAAACAGGGCCGAACGCATGATCTTGGTGGAGATGTTTTCCGACGCGACTTGGGCGGCATGTTCGGCGCGCAGCAGCATGATGTCTTCGTCATCCAGCGGCAGGTCGGCCTTGATTCCTTCCAGTTCACCATTCTGGCGGATCTGTTCGAGTTTTTCACCCGGTTCGTATCGTCGCATGGCCGTTTCGACCGCTTTAACTGCCGCTTCGACACCGCGTTTGGTATTGGTTTCGTCGTAGCTCAATGTTACCGGGAGCCTGGGTTTGAGCCATTGGTAGATCCGTTCAGCGACCATCGCGTGTTCCGGAATCTGTTCGGATTCGATCTTGAATTCGTCGGCCAATCGCTTCCTCAGGTCAACGGCGACTTCGGCAATTCGCACGTCCGAAACAGGAACGCGTCGCCGGTTTTGCAGATTGCCTTTGGGGTAGACCTCGATCTCCTCAAGGCTACCAGTGCCGTATTCGTGAGCCAGATCCTGTAGCAATCCGTTTTGATCGATTTCCAGAAACGCTTTCTTGACGGCTGAACGCAGAGTCTCAAGTTTTTCGTCTTTGGCCAATGCTTCACGGAACGCATCGAATTGCGCTTCGGTCGCAACATCCGGCGGGGTTTCACCGTCGGCTATCGTGGGAAAGAACTTTTCCCAGACCTTCGATTGCTGGACCTCGGCATACGTTTTCTGTTTCAGTTCAAAAATATCGTCGACCAGGGCTTGGCGGAGTTGTTCCAGCAGTTGTTCATCATTGGTGTAGTAGCAGAGGAAATTGCGGCGGACCTGGTCGCGATTCTCCTGGGTCCTTTTGAGATCCCGGTATTCAAACACGGTATGGGCGTGCATGTCGCGTAAGGGTGCCTGGCGTACGCGATAGGCAAACGGCGGCGCCCAGCCAAACATCACGATCCACAAAATGAATGTCGTCAGTGCGGATAGCCCAATTCGAGACCAGACATCGCTGCGGGTCAGGAACTCGGCCGCAACAGCCAGGGGCGGTTTGGGCGCCGGAATCATCCAGCGATTTCGATTTGTCGATGAGTTGGACATTTTTTAAAAAAACGATCCGATCTGGCGAGGTTCAACGGGAACGGTCGTCCATCGGTTCCGCGAAAGTTTCCTAGTGAGCATTGGGTTGTCGAGGGCTGCGTTTGCCGGACGGAAGTTGATCGTACGCCTTCACGATGTCGGTAACGAGTCGATGACGCACGATATCCTGCGCCGTCAACTCGACGATCGCAACGCCTGCGATTTTTTTCAGCCGGTCAATTCCGTCGATCAATCCACTTTTGGATCGAGGTGGCAAATCGACCTGCGTCGGATCGCCGGAAACGACGATTTTGGAGGATTCGCCCATCCGCGTCAAAAACATCTTCATTTGCGAAACGGTTGTATTCTGGGCTTCATCCAGAATGATGAACGATTCGTTCAGGGTGCGACCCCGCATATAAGCCAACGGGCAAATTTCGATCACGTCGTGCTGGATCAATTGCTGGACTTGATCGTAGCCGATCATTTCGTGAATGGCATCCAGCAATGGCCTCAGGTAGGGATTGATTTTTGCTTGCAGGTCACCTGGCAGGAAACCCAGGCTTTCTCCGGCTTCGACCGCCGGACGGACCAGCACAATTTTTCGGACTCGACTGTTTTTCAATGCTTCGACCGCCATCGCCACGGCGAGATAGGTTTTGCCGGAACCGGCAGGGCCGATCGAAAAAACCAGTTCGTTATTCCGAATGGCATCGACATAGTTGGCTTGGCCTGCAGATCGCGGACGGACTTCTCGCCCAACCTGCAACGTTTCGATGGAGGTGACGGTTTTGGCCGGTGCCGATTCCCCGGTCACCCGGGCGATGGTCTCGTTGAACAAATCGGGCGTGAGATTACCACGTCGTCGGACGATTTCCGTCAATTGCTCAAGTGCAGCGGTCGCCTGGGCAACGGAGTTGGGATCGTCTCCAGAGATCCGGACTTTGCCATCGCGATGCGTAATGTCAACTTGAAAGCGATCGCGAAGGCGTCGCAGGTGTTGATCTTTAGCGCCAAAAAGTGGCAGGACCATCTGTTGATCGACAGATGAGATTGTAGCTTCAGTCATTAACCGAGCGATGGCTTTTCTTCATCGCCCCTGAGACACGATTCGTGGACGTCGAGTAATTATAGCTAATTTGATGCAAAAGTAAGGAACAGGTTCAAACTACCCCGGACTTTTGCGACTGTTTTTTCAACGACTCCCCAATTGCCTGATAATACGTAAAACTGGCACCTTAGTGAACTGAAATCCGCTACAAACCGACATCGCAAAATTTTTGATTTTGCAAAGATTATCGGTTGACTTTGTTTTGGAAAATCCCGGTTGGTCGAGCTTGCAGGTTCGGATGCGAAAAATGGATTAACCGATCAGCCAGATAAAATAGGAAACGGGAGCCGCGAAGATCAGCGAATCGAGCACGTCGAGAATTCCGCCCAAGCCCGGCAACCAGCTGCCCGAGTCCTTGCAGTCCGCGTCGCGTTTCAATAGCGATTCCGCCAAATCGCCAAGCATTCCAGCTACCGTAACGATCAAACCGTACAGCACGCACCACCACCACGGCTTGGCAATCGTGACCTCGAAAATCAACGGCGCAACCGCATACACTACGATTGCGGCCGCAAGGCAACCGCCGACCAAGGCGCCGAGCGAACCCTGCAGTGTTTTTTTCGGGCTGAGTTTGGGGGCAATCTTGATCGTGCCGAGGGATTTGCCAGCAAAATAGGCGAAAGCATCGGAGAGTTTGACGGTGCTGATCAACAACACAATCGCAATCAATCCAATCGAGTTGTCGTCTTGCATCATTCGGTGGGGTACCAAAAACCCAAACAGGAAATTCAGGTAGGCGAATGATAGAGCCGCCCGGCCGATTCGATTGGTCACCTGTCCGGTCGCCGCTTGTTCAATCCCAAATCTTCTCATTTCAAAAATGAACGTCAGCACGATCGCAACGATCACCCCCGCAAACGACCAGCCAAACTTTCCAATCGGACAGTCGGCAGGATAGTCAGTCCACATCACCGGAGCGCAACTGATCGCGACCATCGCGACAGATCCCGCCATCAGGGTCCGACCGTCGGGATTGTCGGCAGACGAATGCCAAAGGTGGCCCAGCTCGCCAGCCGCAAGTCCAGCGCTGACGATTCCCAGGAAGGCCAGCACCAGTCCGGGTCGGCCGAGAATCTGGTCGGTCCCCAGCCAGAAATCAAGCCAGAGCAATAACAGCATTATCGAGATGATAATGAATGCAGAAAACAGGCGGCGTCCCAGCACTTAAGACTCCTGCTCGTTGAGTCCGCCAAATCGCCGATTGCGTTTCGAAAAATCTCGAATCGCGTCGTAGTAATCGGCGATCGAAAATTCTGGCCACATTTTCGTGGTTACCCACAATTCTGCATAGCTGATCTGCCACAGCAGGTAATTGCTGATCCGCATTTCTCCGGCCGTTCGGATCAGTAAGTCCGGATCCGACATGCCCGCGGTGTACAGATGGCGGGAAATCAGTTCTTCGTTGATGTCTTCGGGATCCAACTCGCCGGATTTGATCTTCTCACCAATCCCGCGCACGGCATCCACGATTTCGGCTCGTCCGCCGTAATTGATCGCCAGGCACAAACAGCAGCCCGTATTGTTCGCGGTCATCTGCACCGTTTTGTCCATTTCCCGTTGCACTTCGCCCGGGATACGTTCTCTTCGACCAATGATCTCCAGGCGGATATTGTTTTCCAGCAGCGTCTCTCGTTCTTCGATCATGTATTGGGAAAGCAGGAACATCAGAAATTCCAGCTCGACCTCAGGTCGTTTCCAGTTTTCGCTGGACAGGCAATACAGGGTTAGCTGCTCAATCCCCAGTCGCGTCGACTCTTCGGTGATCGTGCGAACTGTTTTTGCACCCTGCTGGTGTCCGGCAACGCGTGGAAGATCCTGGTTTTGGGCCCATCGGCCGTTACCGTCCATGATGATCGCTATGTGCCGCGGTCGCTTGGCTGGTTCGACACCAAGTCGTTGCTCGGATTCGGATTGAGTGGAGGAAGACATGGGTTAAATCTTGACAATATCTTTCGGAAATTGCTGCGCCCGGTTTTACTGGACCGTTCGGGTCTCCAGGTAATCATTCAGCGAAATCCCCTGGTCGACACGAATGGTTTGGGCCCGGTCTGGGCCGACGGAGATAAATTCGATTTGCCGACCGATCAAAGCTTCGATTCGGCAAAGGTAGTGAATCGCGGCCGTCGGGAGATCATCCAGGCCACGCGCTGCCGTGACATCGGTTTGCCAGCCGGGAATCGATTCGTAAACGGGAGTCAGTTGATCAAGTTCATCGGCGCTGGCCGGGAAGAAATCAATTCGCTCACCCTGCAGTTCGTAGGCCACGCAAACATCGATCGATTCCAGCTCGCTCAAGACATCCAACATCGTCAATGCAACCGAGGTCACGCCGCCCAGTCGGCAGGTGTAACGGACGGCGACGGCATCAAACCAGCCGCATCTTCTGGGACGTCCCGTGGTCGTTCCATACTCGTTGCCCAGATCGCGAATGTGCTGACCCGTTTCATTGTCCAGCTCGGTCGGAAAGGGCCCACCCCCGACACGCGTTGAGTAACACTTGGCGACCCCGATCACTTCAGTCGATCCAATTACCCGGAACACCGGAGCCGGGCGAGACTCCGACGCCGGAACTGTTGCTGCTGGTGACAAAGGGATAGGTTCCGTGGTCAACATCCAACAACGACCCCTGTGCGCCTTCAAACATGATATTCTTGTCCGCATCGACGGCGTCCAGCAAAATCCGATTCGTGTCCGCAATCATCGGACGTAGCCGATCGGCATATCCGGAGTACTCCTGAATGATCTGATCGGCATCGAGATCAACGGTTGCGGTTCCGGCGACGGCCGAAAGGACGCGTCGTTTGACCTCGACAATTTTCTTGACGCGTTCAGCAAAATTGGGTTGCAGCAGATCCCCCATGCGAATCGCAAAACTCCGTCCGATCTTGTCGGCATAGCACGGACCGATTCCGCGCAGTGTGGTGCCGATGTTGTCTTTGCCGGAAACCAGTTCGTCCCACATTTTGTCTTCGAGGACATGCCACGGCATCACCACGTGCGAGCGGAGGCTGATTTTCATTCGCTGGGTGACGTCGATGTTTCGCTCGTTCAGCGACTCGATCTCCTTCAGGATCGTGGGCGGGTTAATGACCACACCCGGCGCGATGATGTTCAATACGCCTTCGTTAAGGATGCCGCTGGGGATGTGATGCAGCTTGTACACCGCGTCGCCAATCACGACCGTGTGGCCCGCGTTGGCACCTCCCTGGTACCGGACAACGATGTCTTTGCCTTCGGTCAGCAAGTCGACAAATTTTCCTTTGGCTTCATCGCCCCACTGTAAACCGATTACACATTGTCCAGGCACTCCGGCTCCTTTGTTTCCAGGCAGAATGATTGCAAATCTCACGGTCGGACGCCTGCCGTGGGATAATCGCTACACCCCGGCTAGGCCGACACAAACTCGCAAGTTTACGGTTGCGGGAGTCCGGTGGTCAACCGTCAGATTCAATTTGGTTATAATAATTGAGGATTGTTTGAGCGTTCAAGCGCTTCCGTGATCGAATTCGGTCTCCCTCACCCAGCTTTTATGTTTTTGTCCCCAATCTGGTTCTGTGAATTCATGAAAAACTTCGTCTTCACGTCGGTAATCTTCTGTGGATTGGTCTTGGGTCAGCCGCTGCTGGCGATGGCATGGCAAAATGCGACCGTAAAAGGCAAAGTCGTTTTCGACGAGAACCGGATGGAATCCTGGGATCAGCAAAAACTGGTGGTCCCTTTCGATGAACTCGAAACCAATTTGTTCGAACGCGTGGAACTGCCGCCAGTGCCGTTCCCCGAACAGTGGGCGAGCATGAAGCCCGAGCAACGACAGGCGTGGGTGAAGGAATTCGAGGCCAGTGACGAAGGCAAGAAACTCTTTCAGAAACGCTCCGAGTTGATCGAAAACGGGAAATCGTTCGAGGTCAAAATCGAATCCGACGGGGACTTTGTTGTTTACGATGTTCCACCCGGAGTTTACGGCCTGCGGGGACGAGTCGACAAGGAAATCGGCGACACAAAATTCGCCTTTGAGGTGTTCGGTCAGATCGAGATTCTCAAAGAAGTTGATGAAGTCGTGCTTAATCCGCTGCAGGTTGACGTGACCCCGCTCCTGGCAAGGGATCAAGTCGCCCCGCCGGTCGCGGTGAAATCAGCGGACGGCCAACAGACGCTCACTTTGGACGAGTTCAAAGATCGCTACGTATTTATCAATTTCTGGATCTCGAACAGCCCAAGCGCCAGTTATCAGGAACAGATCCAGAAAATGTATGTCGATCTCAAGGACCAGCATCCCCTCCAGTTGCTATCGATTTGCGTCGACAACGATCGTACCGCCGCAGCTGAATTCATTGCCGCCAACGGGCTGGTCGAAGGCAGCCACGGATTCAGCGAGGGGCTCGAACACCGAACGCTGTTTGATTACGGCGTCAGGGCCATTCCTTCGTTTTGGTTGATTGCACCGGACGGAAAAATTTCGATGACTCAGTTTGAAATCGCCACCGCGTTGCGGGCGAACCAAGAATTGAAGGACATCGTTGCCAACCGAATACTGGGGAAAGACACGCCGACGCCAGCGGGCCAGCCAGACAATGCAAAAGCCGCCTCCTCGGGTGGCGAGGCCGAAAAGTAGATCGGATCGCTGATTCGAGAGAATCGCAAACGGACGGTTCGACAGACCGAAATCACGCGTTCCCCAACGGATAGAAGTCGACTTCGGTTCCCGCAGGATGGGTCGCTGATCCCGCTTCAAAATAGATCAGGCCTTCGGCCGCTCCGAGAGCCAGTAAATCGGAGGAGCCGTTCCAGTTGAGCGGTTCGACTTTGCGAATGGTTGAATCGTCTTCGACCCAACGACCCGGCCAGTATGTCGGACGATTTCCCCTCGTTTCCTGTTCCTCGGAAAGAATTGCCCGCAGTTTGGTCGGCTGCGAATTGGGGTCGCCTTCCAGGATGCGAATCGCAGTTCGGACAAACAACTGAAAACCAACCAGGCTGCTGACCGGATTTCCCGGCAGGCCAAATACGCAACACCGCCGGCCCCGCTGGTTAAACACGCCAAACCAGATGGGCTTTCCGGGTTTCACCGTTACTTTGTGAAACACCTCCACCACGCCGACATCACGAAGGATTTTGGGGACCAGATCCGCCATGCCCGCGGATACGCCGCCGGACAATACAAACAAGTCGCGCTCCAGACCTTTGCTGATCGCAAATCTCAGGTCCGTTTCGTTATCGCGTCCAATCCCCAGGTCGGATGTTTCCATTCCCAATTGATCACCCATCGCCAGCAACATCGGGCCGTTGCTGTTTCGGATTTGACCCGGCGACGGTTTTTGATCGCAAGTAACCAGTTCATCGCCGGTTGGCAAAAATGCAGCGGTCGGTTGTTCACACGTCAAAACATCGTGCGCTCCAACTTCCGCAAGCAATCCAATGTCCGAGGGCCGAATTCGATGTCCCTTCCGAAACATGACGTCGCCGGCAGCAAAATTGGTTGCGATCTCCAACAGGTGTTTGCCTGTCGGGATGGATTCCAATTCAATCTCGACCCATTCCTGCCCGTCGGATTGGCTGGCTTGGGTCATTTCGACCATTACGACGGCATCGGCGCCCGCGGGAACCGGGGCGCCGGTCATGATTCTCGCTGCCGTGCCCGTTTCGATTGGGTGCTGGGGCCACTGCCCGGCCAGGATCGTCTCGACAACTTTTAATCGCCGCAGGCCTTGTTGGAGATCGTCGCTGCGAATTGCATAACCGTCCATTACGGATTTGCGGTGCGGCGGTGAGTCGACATCCGCAACCACGTCTTCCTGCAAGACTCTGCCGACCGCATCGGTCAATCCGACCTTCCTTGGCGGCAACGGCGAGACGTGTTTTGAAATCAGTTCGAACGCAGCTTCGATCGAGATCATCAATGGGTTCCTGGCGTTTCGTTCAATGGATGGATGTGTTGATAAAGTTTCTCAGCAGGTCAATGCCGCCTTCGGTCAAAAAACTCTCCGGATGAAACTGCACGCCGAATGTCGGGTGGGTCTTGTGAGCTACGCCCATGATGATTTTCTTGCCGTTGGGATCGATTGCCCACGCGTTGACATCGAATTCATCGGACAGCGTCTCGGGTTGAATGACCAGGCTGTGGTAGCGTGTTGCCGTCATCGGATTGCAAAGCCCCGCGAAGAGGGTGGTTCCCTCGTGGTGGATTTGATCGGTTTTGCCGTGCATCAACTGCGTGGCCCGGACAATCTTGCCGCCGGTCGCCTGGCCAATCGATTGGTGTCCGAGGCAGACCCCCAGGATCGGGACTTTGCCGTGAAACTGGTGCACGCAATCGACGGAAATTCCTGCTTCGTGCGGAGTGCAGGGGCCCGGTGAAATGATCACGTGCGAGGGCTTCATCGCAGCCAATTCGTCAACCGAAACCTCGTCATTGCGAAATACGCGGATATCCAGCGTGGAATCAATCTCGCCCAGTCGCTGGACCAGGTTGTAAGTAAACGAATCGTAGTTGTCGACAATCAGGATCATGTGCGGGTGAACAAAAAGTATTTCCGGACGAACAAACGAGTTTCGGGACAAACAACAAGAGTTGCGGGCGTCGACATTCAGCGGCGGATAAATTCAGGCAGTCGCGGTGCGGGGCTCCATTTAACGCGAGAAATCAACGCTCAGGTATCCGTCGTTCGGAAGTGACGTCCAATTCCGGGAAATTGACGATTTGGCCGCAAGCTGAGCATTCATTATCACCAAAACTCAACGTTTGTCATCGCCTTCTATTGACGGTATTTCGCCGGGGATCTATCGTCCGAACAGGTTTTTATATCCCGCGACCCCATTGCAGGGAGGCAATGGCACCATGTTGATTCCATTTCGACCTAATGTTTCTGATGTTTCTTCGGTTCCGCTGCTCGACGTGGCACGCGGAAACCAGCCTCTTAAGGCAGAGATCATGGACGCGTTTTCGTCCATCTTCGATTCAGGCAGGTTCATTGGAGGACCTTTCGTTGAATCGCTGGAGAATTCGGTAGCCGAAATCAGCCATACCCAGTTTGCGGTCGGCTGTGCTTCGGGCAGTGATGCTTTGTTGCTGGCGTTAATGGCCATCGGCATTGAACCGGGCGATGAAGTCATCTGTCCCAGTTTTACTTTTTTCGCGACCGCCAGTGCGATTCATCGGCTTGGCGCGAAGCCAGTCTTCATTGATATCGACCCGATCTCGTTCAATCTCGATGCCAACAAACTGGAATCTTTGATCACTCCCAACACGCGAGCGATCATTCCCGTCCATCTGTTCGGCCAGTGCTGCGAAATGAACCCGATTCTGGAAATCGCGGCTCAATACGATTTGCAGGTTATCGAAGACTGTGCACAATCGATTGGTGCGAGCGACCAAGGCCGACGCGCCGGCAGTATGGGTGTGATCGGTTGTTTCAGCTTTTATCCCACCAAGAACCTCGGTGGTTTCGGTGACGGTGGAATGTTGACAACGAACGACCCGGAAATTGCCGATCGTCTTCGCTTGTTGGCCAACCACGGCATGCGACCAAGGTACTATCATCAGATGGTTGGCATCAACAGCCGACTTGATGCCATGCAGGCCGCCGTTTTGACGATCAAAATGAAGCACTTGGAGAGTTACTCCCAAGACCGAATGGTGAACGCGGAACGTTACCAACAGCTGTTGAACCGGGCCGGACTCGCTTCGTCGATTGCCTTGCCCGAATCAACACCGAACTGCGAACACGTTTGGAATCAGTTTACAATTCGCGTACCTGATGGGCGACGTGATGAAATACGCGAACAATTGGCGGAAATGAATGTGGGTACGGAAGTCTATTATCCGATTCCGTTGCACCGTCAGGAATGTTTCGAGTATCTCGAGGTTGAACCGGGAAGTTTACCCGTCACCGATCGCGCAGCCGAGGAAGTCCTAAGCTTGCCGATTTTTCCTGAATTGACACAGGCCGAACAAAGCTACATCGTGGATTGCCTGGTGACCGCGCTGGGCGCATCAGCTTCGCATCTGCGTGCAGCGTAGGCCAACGAAGCCATTCCGGTAATATTTAGATCCAGTCTAAGCCATGGGCTCAGTCGATCTGCAAAGATTGGCTGAGCCGGTTTGGTATCAGGGGCTGCTTGGGCAACCAAAAAGAGACCTGGCCCCTTTTCTTGCGCCGGGTTGTGATTGGCTGTTTGGTAGGTAAACTCGCTGTTTTTCCCTAGCAGGCGGCTGTGAATGCTCAACAATGCACCGGTCAAAACGATTCAACATGGTGACCTGACGGTCGAGGGTTATTCCCGCGCCGCCGTCCAGACTTACTGGCGAATTCCAGAACTGAAAATCGGATTTGATCTTGGGGCCCATCCCTGGGATTTTATGGGCACGCCGACCTGGATGATCTCGCATTGTCATCTTGACCACATCGCTGCCCTGCCCTTGTATGTTGCGCGGCGGCGGTTGATGAAGATGGAGCCGCCGAGGATTTATCTGCCGGCATTTGCGATCGAGCCCGTCCGCCGGATGCTGAACTCATTCGAAAAGCTGGACCGTGGACGATTGCCGTGTGAAATGATCGGTGTCGAGGGCGGAGAGGAATATGCGCTCTCACGCGAACTGGTGCTGAAAGCTTTCAAAACGAAACATACCGTGCCGAGCGTGGGGTACATCGTCTACGAGCGACGGAAGAAACTGAAATCCGAATACCTGGATCTCAGCGGAGAAGAGATCCGCGACCTGCGGGTGTCGGGGGTCGAAATCACGGAAGAAAAACGGCTGCCGCTGGTGGGGTACACCGGTGATACGTCTCCCCAGGGACTCGATCAGAATCCCGAGTTTTACGAGGTCAAGATTCTCATCACCGAGCTGACCTTTGTCGCCGCAGATCATCGCAAGCATCTGATTCATAAGAACGGACATATGCATCTGGACGATTTCGTGGATCGGCAAAGTAAATTCAAAAATGAGCTGGTGATCGCCGGCCATTTCAGCACGCGTTACAATCGCCGGCAAGCGGAGAAAATTGTGCAAACAGCGCTGCCTGACATGCTGGGCGGTCGCCTGAAACTGTGGGTCTGATGAGTCAACGACCGCGACCGGATGAAGATGCCCTTTCGACCTGGCGGCCAATCGGAACCAGGCCCCGCTCAGCCTACGTGCATATTCCGTTTTGTCGTCACCGTTGTGGATACTGCAATTTTTCGCTGGTTGCCAATCGGGATTATCTGGTCGAGCGTTTTCTCAACGCCCTGGAAATCGAAATTGGCTGGCTGACTGAAACGTACGAGTTGGACACGCTCTTTCTCGGTGGAGGAACGCCCAGTCATTTGTCTCCGGGCAACCTGGCGCGTCTCCGCTCGATCCTCGATTCCCGGTTTGCGATCACCGACCAAACCGAAGTCACGGCCGAGTGCAATCCCAACGACCTGGATCTCCCCAAAGCCGATGCGTTCGCGCAGATCGGCGTCAACCGAATCAGCTTGGGGGTGCAGTCATTGAACCCGGAAAAACTGGTTCGACTCGAACGGGATCACACGCCAGAACAGGTGTTTCAGGCGATCCAGCAGGCCAGGCGTTTCGCCCGCAGTGTTTCACTGGATCTGATTTTCGCCGCACCTGACGAGACGCTGGAAGCCTGGCGGACGGACCTCGAGCAGGCCGTGGCACTCGAACCAGATCATGTTTCGACCTACGAATTGACGTATGAGAAAGGCACGACTTTCTGGAATCGCTTGTCGCAGGGGGTGTTGCGGTCATCGGAGGAAGATGATCGTGCCGACATGTACCTGTTGGCGATCGAGACGTTGTCAGCCGCCGGCTTGCAGGCTTACGAAATCTCCAGTTTTGCCAAGCCCGGGTCGGAATGCCGTCACAACAAAACGTACTGGAACGGGCAGCCCTATTTTGCCTTTGGCCCGGGGGCTTCGAGATACGTTAATGGGATTCGAGAAACGAATCATCAAAGTACGCTGCAATATTTGAAACGGATCGAGACGGGGCAATCGCCCGTGTTCTTCGCCGAGCAGTTGTCCCCGGAGGATTCCGCACGTGAATTGCTGGCGATCGGTTTGCGACGCGTTGCGGGTGTCAATGCGGAAGATTTTTTTCGGTTGACGGGATTCCAGATCGAACAACTGTTGGGACGCGTCAGCGACGATTGGATGACCGCCGGATTGCTGCAGCATGAACCGCCAAATTGGCGCCTGACGATTCGGGGGCGGATGATGTGCGATCAAATTTCCGCAGAAATTGTCGAACGTTAGCCAGAATCGGATTCAGTTTTCGAAGGTCCCGGAATCTTCGCCATCGTTGGTGTCGGCGTGAGTCGAAGTCTCGGCCAAGCGGAGTTTGATTTTCTCCAATGAGTCCTTGGCGGCAAGCACAATTTCTTCGTAGCCATCTTCGCCGGCAAACCGCAGCATGATTTTGGACAGCAGGTCGTTGGCTTCGATCATTTGAGCCATGGTTTCTGCACCGCCGGTCGCTGCGATCATTTGTTGCAAGGACGGAATATCTGACGGAATCAGCGTTTCTTTCTTCAATGCGTCCAGCCGGGATTTTGATTCCTCGTAGACATGTCGTTCGCCTCCTTCGGGCGACACGGTCCGGACCAACTGAGTAAAGATATTGATCGCTTCCGGATCGCGGCCATCCTGTTGCAATCGCACGGCTTTGCCAAACAGCTGGACATTCTCGGTCTGCAGGCGATTACTGATTCCCCGTTCGGCTTGACGGACCAGCGATTTGCGACGCGACTGGTAATACATTTCTTCGGCTTGATCTGCCAGCGGCCCCCCCCGGTCCATGATCGGTTTGAGGATGATTCTTGCGTCGTTCCATTGGCTCGAATCATCGGACGCGATCAGTTTCTCCGCATCGCTGAGCAGCCGAGTCGTACTTTTGGGTAATGCCATGAACACGACAACGGCGAGGATCACGGCCAGGCTGGCAATCATGAACGGAACCGATTGGAAAAATGATACGTCGGCAGGCTCGGTGCCGGTCTTCTTGCCCAGTAAGCGTCGCGCTTCGGTTTTGTCTTCACGAGCATTGAGCGGATTGAAACCGCCCGTCAGTTGATCGACTGCCGCCTGCTTGGTGGCGGCAATCTTCTTGATTTCGTCCAGTGCCATCACGACCGCCCGCGCCGAGTGAGGGCGTTTGCGTGGGTTGGGTTGCAGCAACTGCGTGATCAGTTTGTCCAACCAGATCGGGCAGTTCATCACGTGTTCCGCGGCCGATGGAATGGGCGAATTCATTTTCATCCGGGTCATCCGGCCCAGTGTATCCGGTTCGTAGGGCAATTTCCCGGTTAGCATTTCGAACATGATCACGCCCAGTGAATAAAAATCAGACTTGGGCGTTGCGCCATCAGTGAATTGTTCAGGCGCCATGTAAGCGGCAATGTCCAGTTCTCTGCGGCGGCGAGAATCCCAGCGTCGCCGCTTGGACCGGTTCAGCCGGAGGTCAGCAAGTTTGACCTTGTGATCGCTCGTGATCAGAATTTTCTCAGGGGTCAGTTTCGAATGGATCAAATCATGCTGGTGCAGATAGCCCAGGACGTCGGCGATCTGCCGGCCATATTCGACGACCAGATCGGGGGTGATTTTCCCGCGTCGGGAAAGAATCGCCGCCAGAGACTCGCCATCAATCAATTCGGAGGCAAAAAAGATTCGCTCTTCGTGGACGCCCGCTCCGTAGACCTGGACGAGGTTGGGATGTTTCAGTTTCTGAAGTTCGGTTACTTCCAACTGGATTTTGTTTAACGCTTTTGACCATTCGACATCGGGGGGGATGGCAATGAATTTCAACGCAACGTCGCGTTGTTGTTCGGTCTGGCGGGCATGATAAACACGCTGACGTCGGTTGGTGCCGAGTTTCTTCAGGATCAGGAATGGACCAACGTACGTATTTTCCACAGGAACAATCGCCTCGTTCTACTGCGAGTAAAGGGAGTAATCGCGACCTCTATCTTAAGCAAGGTTGGCCAAGATTTATATGAAAACTTGTCCTGAAACCGCTCGAAATTTAACAAAAACGGGTCGAGCTGGTAAAGATTGCCGGCCCCGGGCAGAGGAGGCCGACCGGATCCTGTGGTCCGTCGCCTGGACCACCGAAAGCCGGTTCACCGCAGCCAAAGTTAGCCGAGCGGAAACTGTTTGCAATATTCATAAACCGCCATCGTGGTCGCGGTCACGACGTTGTAACTAAACGGCATCCCAGACACCGGGATTTCAATCAGGTCGTCCATCAGGCTCAATTCTGCCGGTTCAATGCCGTGCCGTTCGTGGCCGATCAGCACGCTGTCCGGCGCTGGAACCGATAGTCAAAAATGATTTTGGACTGATCGGTCTGTTCCAGTCCCACGAGCTGATACCCGTCCTGTTTCAATTTTCGCAGGGCCGGTGACAGCGTGCGGCGGCGCTCGATGAGCACATGTTCCATCGCATCGCGGGCGATCTTCGGATCCAATTTTCCGGTTCCACCAGCGATTATTTTTTCGACGGAAACGCATCCTGCAAGCCGGACGATTCGGGAAAGATTGACGTTGCTGCGGAATGCCGGGCAAACCAGCAGCAGTTCGCGTGGACGATCCAGTTTGGTCGGTGGTTTGTGACGAAGGTGTTCGGCCATCGAAGGTCGCCTGTCGCAAGGTCGAGCACAAACGCTGCGTGTGCTACTTGACGAAAAAATGAGTTTCCGAAGGTGACGGGTCGAAGTTGCCGGCACTGTCAAACGCACTCGCCCAAGCGTGATATTCTCCGTCGGGGATTTCCAGCACGGTATGCCAACGTTCGTGACCATTGAGGTCCAGCACAAACACGACTTCGTCGCCAACCCAGTTTTTTCCATCCCAATACTGGTTCGTCGAGACACGATGAAGTTTGAATTGAATCCCGCGAATGTGAACGTTGTCTTTGCAAACACCAAACAACATCATTTCGTTTTCGACTGTTGAGCCATCAGCTGGAAGTCTCAGTGTGGTTTCCGGTTCGACCGCATCGACTGCCAGTCCATTGGAAACTCGATCTGATAATTCTCCAGCTGAGTTGCGGGATTGGGCCGTGATTTCAATTTCACCCTGGTCTTCGATCGTCAGCAGGTCAGGTTGAATTTCCCACTGGGTCAGCAGGCCACCGGGATTCAGCAAATTGGCCACAATGGATGTTGGCTGTTGCTGCCAACTCTGCCCGTTGAAGAACAAGCCGTCCGTTTTTCGGACGACCTCAACGGTCACGGATTCGATCGCGTCGTCGTCTTCTGCGAATCCCAAGATAACCGGTTTTCGATTGACCAGTCCTTCGTTTGCGATCGTCGCGATCGGTTTGGGCATCCCGTTTTTGAGGGCTCGCAGTTCTTTCGACAGTTCCAGTTGCGTCCCGGGGGAGAGGAGCGGATAACGGTTTTCCAGTTGATAGGGATCGTCGCCCAGATCGTAAAACTCTTTCGCACCGTTGGCCCATTCGGTGTAGATCGTCTGCTGCGTTCGATAGGATGAATAGGTCGCCGCCACGTAGATTCCAAGATGCCCTTTGGCCTCCCAGTTTTCGATCAGCAAACCTGCCCGAAACTCGTTGGCGGGAATCGAACCGGGATGCTTCATGATGGGCAGCAATGATTTTCCGTCGAATTGGTCCGCCGGATTGGAATCGTCGCGATCGGTGCCGGCCATCTCCAGGCACGTCGGAGCGAGGTCGATATGAGAGACCAAATGATCCGATTGCGAACCCGCTTGAATCCCAGGGCCTGTCACCCACAGGGGAACGTGGGTAACGCGGTGGTAGGGAAGTTTCTTCGCGATCATTCGGTTGTGTCCCAACTGGTAACCGTGATCCGAGGTTAAAAACAGGTAGGTGTTGTCAGCTAAATCTTGGTCGCGCAAGGTTTGCATCAGCCGACCAATTAGCTGGTCCACCGAAACCATCGTGATCAACCGATAGCGAAATTCTTCGTGGACCATTTCGATCTGGGACGAAGTCAATAACGCTGTTTGCAATGCCTCGGGTTTGTCCGAAATATCCGCTTCGTTGAAATCAGGGGTGTCGGGCAGTCGAACTTCGCGGGCGATATCTTCCAGGCCCCGTTTCAGCATCGGGCTCCCGATCGAGGGCTTGTGCGGGGCCAGCGGAGCGTAATACAGAAAAAAGGGCTGTTCGGTCGATTCGTTTTTCCGCCGTAAGGCATGTTGCTCGATCAGCCAGCAGATTTCATCGGCTTCCAGATCCGTGCGGTAACCGTCAGGATCGGGTTTCAGTCTTCGTTGACCGACCGGATATCGCGTCGAGTAACGTACCGTTTCGTAATAGGCTCCGCCAAAACTGATATGCAGATCATCCCAGCCTTCGACGGTTTCCGGGATCACCTGACCATGGGCGTACTTGCCAACCATCATGGTGCGGTAACCGGCCTGCTGCAGCCAGCTTCCGAGGTGGTCGTCGGCCCAGCCCTTGTCGCGGAACAGTTGATATTCGCCTGAAAATCCGTTGTTCATCGGGCCCGTGGCGCGGTTGGTTTTGATGCCCGTACGATGCGCATACTGTCCACGCAGCAGGCAAACCCGAGAAGGACCGCACAACGGCGTGGTGACGTGGCATTGATTGAAGTGCAGCGCGATCCGACAGTTCGCGTAGATTGGGCAGATAACGATCGAGCAGCGGTTCGGCGAACAGATCAAAATCCGCATCATCGAGATTGATCAAGATGATGTTCGGCGGTGTTGGCCGGTCGGCGGAAAGTTGACAGCCGCGGGGCGATGCCGCAGGCAGGCGAATTCAGCCAAACGCAACTGGCGACCAGCCAACCCAGCAGCCCAGCCCATTGTTTTCGACCGTTCCTGTTGGGTGATGTGTATACCTGGTTGAGCTCAAATGCCCTACGCATTTTTGTCGGCCTGGTGCACCATCCTAAAATGGAACATCACTTTCATCATAGGATTCGGTGAACGCGTCGTTGGCGGCTTCCACATCGCTACCGGATGAATCCGCTGGCTGGGAAGATTTGCCGTCGCCGACGACTTTGAAGCTGATGCTTCGGCGTTGAGGAAATATTTAACCTCACTGTTGGGGTCCCGTTGCCATTTTCGCCCCATCAACTGGTAACTGATTTCGACTTCCTGACCAACGGCCATGTCATCGACTGTATCACAGGCATCGCGAATGAACTCGACCGGAACATAGTTGACGAATCGCCCATTGTCCTGGGTCAAAACCACCAGGCGTTTGCGAAAACCTTTTTGTCCGTAAGTTTTCGTTTCTTCGATGACTTCGACGACACCGCGAATTTTTGCTTCACTCATCAGATCTTCCGTCTACTGAATTCTAAACCGCAATCAGGTAATCTGTTCATCATAGCGAAATCCAATCGCCAATTACATCCCTTGTCGGGCTATCCGAGCAACACGGCGGCGTGGTTTTTCTGGCATCCGTCGATGATATTTTGACAAACGTCGTCCGCTTGTTGGCCGGTCAACGTTTCTTCGTCCGAACGAAGGACGACCGATAGTAGCAGGCGTTTCTTTGACGGCCCGTCTTTTTTCTCGTCCCGGAACGTTTCTTTGTAGATGACATCTTCGAGCAGCGGCCCGGCAGAAGTCTTGACGGTCGTTGCCAAGTCCGCCCAGTGAACGGCGTTCTCGACGATGAAGTTAAAATCGCGGCTGATGGGCGGGAACATACTCTGATTTTGATGTTGGACGACGAGCGTGGCATGTTCGGCGAGCGCCCCCAAGTCAATTTCGCAAACTGTTGCCTTGGAACGCAGGCCAAATTGTTTCTGGCCCTGCTTCGAAACCTCGCCCAAAAAGCCAAATGAAGCTTTGTCCTTGGCATCGAGTTTCAATGCTACCGATTGATTGACGTTGAACAGTTCGTGTTGCCAGTTCTCGACGGTCAAGCGGAATCCAGGAGCGATATAATCCACTAACGACTCGATCACACCTTTGATTTGTAAATAATCGCGGCCGCTGACCAGCGCCATTTTTGTAGGTTGATCGGGTAGCTCGTGTTTCGGGTTGGGAAGGTAGACCTTGGCGGTTTCGAACAGCTCGATCTCTTCGTTGGAACGATATTCGTTGATTCGATAGGCTTCGAGCAAACTCGGAATCAGGCTGCGACGAAGCAGATCAACGGCACCAATGTTCTGGGATGATTTCTCAAGCACGCCCAGCATTGGTTGGCTGCTTTGCAGCGCCGGCAGATCGGTCCAGGGACTGAACGCATTGGACCAGGGCTCCGGCACCAGGCTGGGCGTCATGGCTTCGTCAAATCCGGCCGCCGTCATCACGCTGCGGACTTTGTCGAGCACGCGATCGGGCTGAGTTTTGTAGGATGCCGCCATCGGGACGGCAGCGTTATCGGGAACTTTGTCGTAGCCATAGATCCGGCCGACTTCTTCGACCAAATCGACTTCTCGGGTCAAGTCTTTGCGCCAACTGGGAGGAATCGCCGTCGTTGCATGTGCGTCGGTTTTCTGGATATCCAGGCCCAAGCGCGGTCAGGATTTTCGGGACTATGCTCGGTCGGGATTTCGATGCCCAGCAAACGTTTCGAGTTGAGCGTGACGCAGTTCTACGATCGGCGGTGGGCGTTGGCGGCTGGCCAACGTCGATGAATCCATCCACCAGCTCGCCACCGGCGGTTTGCAGAATCAGTTCACAGCATCGTTGGCTGGCCCAGTCGATGCTGGCCGAATCAACATCCCGTTCGAACCGAAATGAAGAGGGGCTGTGCAGATTCAGTTTTCGCGCCGTGTTGCGGATGGAAAGTTGATCAAAATAGGCGGCTTCAATCAAGCACGTCGGTCGTGGAATCGGAAACTTCGGATTCAGCGCCACCCATCACGCCGCCCAGTGCCAACGGTCGTTCTGCATCGGCGATCACGCACATTTCCGGGGATAGCTGATATTCCCGGTGATCGATGGCGACCAGCGTTTCCTGTGGTTTGGCATTTCGAACGATGATCTTGCCGTCTTTTACTTTCGCAAAATCAAAGGCATGCAGAGGTTGGCCGCATTCGAACATGACGTAGTTGGTGACGTCGACGACGTTGTTGACGATCCCGATTCCGAGTGTTTGCAGTCGTTGCTTGCAACCATGGCGGGCTGGGGCCAATTTTAACCCCTTTGATCAGCCGGGCTGTGTAGCGAAAGCAGGACTCGGGGCATTCGATGGCGACGCGGCAAAGATCTTCGATTCGTTCGGAGCCGGGATTCAAATCGGGTTTCGGGAATCTTCAGTGGTTTGCGTATAGAGCCGCCACTTCGCGGGCCACGCCGAGATGACCCAGGCAATCTGCCCGGTTGCTGGTGACCTCCAGATCGATAGCCTGATCACCGTCGACGGATTCGGTCCCTTCATGGTTCAGGCCCGACATTGTCAGACGATCCACCAGGTCATCGTGGGTCATGTTCAGGTCGACGTATTCGTTTAACCAGTTCCAGGAAACAATCATGGGTTCGTTTTCGGTTAGCGGTTTGGTGTGGGTGCAGGAATCAGCGGTCTCGGCGGTTGATCAAAACTGTCGCAGAAACCGGACGTCGTTGGTGAACAGGTAACGGATATCGGTGATCTGATGGCGGATCATGCACAGGCGTTCAATTCCCAGGCCGAACGCAAACCCGCTGACTTTTTCCGGATCGTAACCCACCGCCTCCAGCACGTGTGGGTCGACGACGCCGGCGCCACCAAATTCGACCCATTTGCCGTCCCAGTAGTAGTCAGCTTCGACGCTGGGTTCGGTGAATGGAAAAAACGACGGTCGAATGCGAATCGGGACTTCGTTGCCAAGGTAGCTGGTGGCGAACAGTTTCAGGACGGTTTTCAAGTCTGACAGCGTGACCTGTTCATCCACCATCAGGCCTTCGATTTGATGGAACATCGGGTAGTGCGACCAATCCGCCGTGTCGGGACGATAGACGCGCCCTAGCGAGATGATTCGCACGGGTGGTTTCGTGGTTTCCATCACGCGAATTTGCACGGTGCTGGTTTGACTGCGCAGCAGGATGGGATTGTCGGTTTCCGCACGGTCCTGGTTGGCTTGAGATTGGGCGACGGACAGGTAGAAATTATCGAGTGGGTCGCGTGCGGGGTGGGATTTCGGGATGTTGAGGGCGACGAAATTGTGCCACTCGTCTTCGATTTCGGGACCCTCGGCCGGGGTAAACCCCAGTCGGCCCATGATGTCTTTCAACTCGTTAATCGTTTGCGTGATCGGATGCAGTCGGCCAAGTCGAATTCGTTTGCCGGGCAAGGTTGGGTCAATTTTGGGATCGCGCTGGGCCGCGCCGGAACCGCTGTCGAGCCGGTTTTTTGCCGCAGCGAATGATTCCTCGATGGCGTTTTTGACGGCGTTGAGTTTTTGGCCCGCCTGTTTTTTGTCTGGACCGGCAACGGCCGCCATGTTTTTTGAGATCGCTTTGAGCCGGCCGTTCTTGGCCCCGAGAAATTCAACTCGCGCATCGTCGAGTTGGGCGGCATCGGTTGCTTTCTCGAAAGCTTGGGCTGCGATCGTGGCTAAATCATCGAGTTCCTGGACGAACTGGTCGATCGGCATCGTGGCGGAAGACATGAATCAGTTTCCCGGGTGCTTTGTTTGAGTTTGAGAACGACATGCGAGCAGGCAATAAAAACGGGAAAGACAGACTGGCTGACTTTCCCGTTGAATATATCAAAATCGGTAACCGTTTACGCCGCCAGAGTTTCCTTGACGGAATCGACGATCGCATCAAAACCCTCGGGATCGCAAACCGCGATTTCCGAAAGTGATTTTCGGTCCAGTTCAATGTTGGCTTTGTGCAAGCCATGGATGAATTCGCTGTAACGAAGACCCCGCATGCGGCAGGCCGCATTGATCCGGGTAATCCAGAGCCTACGGAACTGTCGTTTCTTGACGCGACGATCTCGAAACGCGTAAACGCCTGCGCGAATCAAAGTCTCTTTGACCGTGCGAATCATGTTGCGACGGCCGCCGCGATAGCCCTTGGCCCGTTTGAATAGCTTTCGCTTGGCTCGGGTTCGAGCCGCACCTTTTATCGTACGCATCTAACATTGCCTTGTTGGTTTTGCCAGACAGGCCTCGAACGAATCGGTTCGAAGTTGGTTGCCCATCAGAGTGCGCCGGTCAAGATCCATCACCAACGGTTGCGAACGCCAATGGGACGTTGCTGCCGCGACTGGATCCTGTTCCTTTAGTAGCTGTGTTTTCCCAGCACCTTTTTGATTGAATTGATCATGCAATCGTCCAATAACGTCGAGCCTCGCAGTTTGCGAGTCCGTTTGGCGCTCATGCGGACGTTTCGGTGCGATTTACCGACCGGCCGGTGTTTAACTTTGCCGCTGGCCGTAAGGCGAAAACGCTTCTTGGTGCCTTTATGAGTTTTTAGTTTGTTTCCCATCGGGAATTACCACCAATTCCTTGCTTACAGTCGATTCAGTTGATCACGATAAATATCGAATCGCGAATTTTAGAGGTAAACTCAGGCTTTTTAAAGGGGAATTACGCAAATGAGCCAAATTCTTCTGAAACCGTGCCCAGCTGAATGGTCGGCGCGGACTGGGAGAGGTCTTCCTGGAGGTACAGTTCTTCCAAATTCCCCATACCAACCGGCCAAATATGGAACTGACCGGTGGAAAAGTGGTTGATCTGCCATTGGCCCTGAATCCCGTTGGGGCCACAGTTTCCCTGGTATTCGACCGTGTGTTTGCCGACGTAGCGCTTGGTCCAGGCGCAAACTCCGTTCTCCGCGTCGTATCGGCCCGCGGCCGTCCAGGGGCCTACGTAGTCGGTCCCCTCGCCTTTGATTTGGCCCTGGTCAAACGACAGGTACAGGTGCATCCAGCCCCGACGCGTGTGATGCGGCTCAAGATAAAAACCCTTCCACTCGCCGGTGGGTAATCTTTGGTCTGTTTCCATTTCTTCTTTTTTTCTCCAAAACAGGTTGAATCAACTCGATTCATTGAAGAATTCGCAAATCGCGCCGAAAAAGAAACCCCAAAAATTGCTGAATTTTCCCGGTTATTTACTCGCTTCGTTTTCCAGCAGCGTCAGCCTGGAGCCGGCCGGTACGTTTTCATGGACGGTTTTCTTACCGCTCGGCCAGTTGATCTCAAGCCGATCGATTTTCTCGGCGTCTTTCATGCCGATGTGAATCCATTTGCTGTTTTGCGTGGAAAATCCCTCACCACAGGAATAGTGGTGCATTCGTTTGGTCTCGCCAATGGTCACCAAAACGGTCGTGCCGCAAGGATCACGCGGACTCCATTCGGATGTGGGTTCGGTCCCGTGATGACCACCGATTAAACGGACGTAGGCAAAATGGTTCGGGTTGGCTTGACCGTCGCCGATTGTGTTTCGCAATAAGCGGAATCGAGGACGCTGTGTTGACATGATCCCGAGATCCAGCCAGCCATCCTGATCGAAATCCAGCAAGGCAAACCCTCGGCCGTCTTCGCGGAAGTCTGCACCCGAAACCAGCGAAACATCTTCAAAGTTGTCGTCCGCCTGCATAAACAGACGGTTTCGCTCGTTACCGCTAAACGATCGGCTGATGAAGCCTTTGCGGGGGTCATTTTTGTCGCGTGGCCGAAAGATGCTCATTTTGAGGTCCCCGGTCCGCCAGACTTGCGAACTGGAGAACTCCCGGCTCTTGGTGGGGTCGGAGCGCACGAACGTGCGCCAAAAACAACTTCACAAATCGACCTCGCCATCGATCGGTTTGGGGGCAGAGTAAAAACCACTCGGCGCGTAAATGTCGAGTTTGCCGTCGTTGTTGAAGTCCGCAAACTGGCCGCCAAACGACCAGCCGACTTTGGACACATGTTGCATTCCGTCTTCTAACCCCGCGACTTGTTCGAACCGGCCGTCCACATTCTCGAACAGATAGCTGCCACGGGCGGACACGCGAATCCTGGGATCGACGTCTCCCCCCATCTGGTCGAAAACCCGATGTCCGGCTTTGGAATACATGTTCGAAATGTACAGGTCCAAGCGGCCGTCTGAATTGTAATCACCGAGGCTCGCTCCCATCCCGAATCCCATTGAATCGGTCGGAAACACATCGTCGCCAAAGACCGTAAATTTGGGCTCGAAGGAACCGCGTTCGGTGTCATTTCGCAAGAACACATCTGGCGAGAAATCATTGCAGACGTAAAGGTCTGGATCGCCATCGTCATCGACGTCAGTCCACACCGATTGAAATGAGTTCTTCCAGATTTTCAACGTGTCATCAATTTCGACCCGTTCAAAACTCGTTCCGCGATTCATCAGCAATACATTTGGCGGGCCGCCACGGTTAAGGTAAATCTGCCCGGATTCTACGACGTTTTGGAGTTTGGCCCGATCTTCTCTGCGAACGGCATCCTGGGTCCATTGATGCAACGGAGCGTCCGCGGTGTAACAGTAAGTGCTCAGGTAGACATCCAGCAAACCGTCGCGATTCACGTCGGCGACGGAGCCGGATGTGACGAATTTTATTTCACTCAAGACTTGGTTGATCGCTTCGTCCGGAACGAATTTGCCCCCTTCATTTCGGTAGAACAGGCTCGGTTCCACCGTGCGACCAATCAGCACGTCCGAATCCCCGTCGTTGTCGAAGTCCACGAACAATGCACAGTTGGCGAACGCTGGATCGAGCTTCAATCCGTACTCGTCGGATACTTCTTCGAATGTTTGGTCACCTTTGTTTCGTAGCAGCACCGACCTGCCCCAGCGATCGGTGATGAACAAGTCATCCCGTTGGTCCTGGTCAAGATCCACCACGCTGATCGAAGGAAACTGGGACAGATTTTGCCAATCGCTAAAAAACGGATACTTGGGACTCAGGTTTCGGAGAATTGCCTTTTTCTCGGTTCGTTCAACGATCATTTCTTCATGGGTGGAACGTGCCAAAACCTCGCGGACCGAGTCATCCGAGATTGCCTTGGCCGTCACTTCTTCGAACAGGAATTTCGGCGTGTAGATGATTTCAAGTTTCGTCTGGTGCCACTTGCCAATTTTCCACTGGCCATCTTCTGCCGCATACCAATCCAGCGTCTGCTTGCCTTTGACACCCAAGCGACGATTTTCGCTGTCCGTAATTCGGCCTTCAAAAACAGTCTTCATTCGGAAAATGTCTGCATCTTCCATGACTTCACCGCCGACAACCCCGAAGGATGCATCTTCGAACTTCAATTCGCTCAACAACGGTTTCCAGAGTTCGGTGTGGGAGATCGAGGCCTCATCCGATTCCTCCATCAACGGCCAATAGAAATGGGCTACCGGGTGATCCTGATTGGTCTTCAACCCGGAAATTTCCGTCGCCAAGTCAAAATCAGCCAGCCCTTGATACAGGAACGATTGATTGAACACCGAATCCAAATCGGGCGAATTACCTTTCAACTTACTGGCAATGACGCGCAGCCCGGAGTTCAGTTGCAGAATCAGTTCCTCGGAAAAATTGGTGTTGAAAATTCGAGTCTGCACTGGGTTCATCTCGGGATGAGCCCTCGGAATTTTCGAAACAAAAGGTTCCGGTTGAGACAATTCAGCTTGTTTGTCGTCGTTGCATCCCAGGACGAACGCGACAATCAGCATCAGAAACAGGCAGGGATTACGCATCGCTAATCAAGCACTCGTTAGAGGTTGGAACTCACCTCCGACTGTACCAAAAACCAAATCTTGGTGCAATAATTTGACTTTTTTGGACGGGATTGGCGGGTGGTTGGGCAGCGACGGGAGTGTGTCATCGTCGATTGCCCGTGGGCAACAAAAAAAAACGACCCCGGGGAAACCGGGGTCGTTTGACCTTGGAGTTGGATCACCCTCGCGGGGCCGACACCGTCGGTGGCACGCGAAGGCGTCGCGTAAGCGTTATCGCAGCTTGCCCAGGAAACGGGTTGCCGTGCTTTGTTGCGGTGCTTTGGGGACGAGCACCGGAATGGGTTGAGGATCGCATGCGATGCCTGCTTTGGTCAGCGCTGTTGGCAGGGGGTAGGATTGGAAAGTTTTTTCTCTGCCGGGCACGTTCACGTAGGAGCCTTTGAATTCCAGGATCGTGTCGATGACTTCCTGGTTGCTTCGTTTTTGCCCCGCCGCATCTTCCTGGGTTAGCCAGTCGAAACCACCGACGCAGACGTAGCTTTCGTGACGATCGTGGAATTCGTAGGCGTCGAAGCCTTTCTTCCGCAATGCGTGGGCGAGCAAAGTCGCTTTCTTGGCCGCATCCATCAGTTTGCTTGAGGTGATCCGTTTGTTGTTCTTTTCTCGCCAAGCCTGTTCTTGTTTGCGTTGTTCGATCTCGTTGAGGTCGCTGGTGATCTCGCCACCAAAGGTCGCAACTTTGACGCTGTAAACACCCGGGTTGCTCAGCAAACTGTATTTCGCATTTTTGTTCAGGTCGATCACAAAATGATCCACTTTGCGAGCCTGAAAATACTCGTCGGGCAGCATTGGGTTGGGCAACATGAAGGCCGCCCGCAAGGGGCCACCGCCACCAGGTGAGTTGATGTTCGCGAAACCTCGCCAAGCTCGCAGGCGTTCGCCAGCGAGGTCGTCTCCGTTGATTGCCTCTCGAATATCGAAGTTAGCCATCGAGGCGGGCTGCAAAGTCTTGATCATCCCCAGCGTTTTCTGCGCCTTCGAATCGTCCACCGAGGGGAAGTCGCCAGCGAGCACCGCGATTTCCTCAAATTTGGATTTGCTGGCCGTCTTCATTTGAATCGGCCGGATCGTCATCTGTTTGTCTTCGGTCTCGACCGCTTCCCAGCCGCGGCCTTTATTGGCAATATCCTTGGAGAAATCAAACTGGTGGCGGTAGACGTAAGTGTCGATGCGGTGGTTTTCTCGCAGATCCAGCGCCAATCGCCTCGCCTGTTCCAGTCCGTCTTCCCCTGCAAACGAAGTCACCATGATCAACCAGGGGCCTGCGTCCTCGGTCAGTTCGAGCGAGGCCTGCTGGTCTTTGGCTTTCGATTTTGAGAACGGAAATCGAAGTTGGGCGTCAACCGGCGACGTGGTCAATGCCAGGATGGTCAAAACAAGGGTTGATAGCAAGATTCGTTTCATTGTGTGCTCCTGAACGACGGCTCGCAAAATGCAGGCTTCGCGGCTAACCGATACTTGTGAGGGCGGGACATTAGCAGAGTCCGAAATCGACAGCCAGACCAACATCCAAGAATTGAAAAATTGCTAAAGTTACGACGGCTGAGTACCGAAACCGGCCAATTCCGGGGCGAAAAAGAACATTAATAACGGGATTAAACAAATTAAGGGGTTGAAAATTGCATTGTTGGCTATAATCTGGTGCTTAACGGGCTGTTTTTTTCCGCACTAGCTCTCCGTCTGAATTAAGCGGTATTTGCGACTTCAACGCTTTGAATTGTCAAGCACACGGAATTCAAAATGCAATACAGTTTTCGCCTCGCCGAACTGCTCGGCCACGTCCCCGATCCTCGTAAACGACCCGGTACCATCAAATTGATCGTCGAATACACGGGGCTCGATCGTCATCAGGTCGCTGCCCTGCTGAAGAACGAAGTCAAGTACATCCCGCTTAAGGCCCTGTCACGGCTCTGCGATTTCCTGATCGAACATGGTCATGCCACGGCGGACCAGTTGCCGGGTGCACTGTTCGCGGTCGAGCCCGAGAACTTCTGGGAATTGTTGGCCCGACGTCGACGCCTCGAAATGTGTGTGGGCGTTCGCAAAGACGATACCGGTGAAAGCCCAGAGGTTTCGTTTGTCGTCGCTTCTGACTCGGTTTTGTTGGGGGAGATTCTCAACGGTGTGACCACGTTGGGGGGGACCGCGAAACTCCGCAAATCAGACGGCAATATGTCGATGTTGACGTCGGAGTCGCTTCCGCATCCGGAACATCTCAAGCAGTCGCTGGTCTGGAGCCCGGGCCAGGCGACCGAAGCCGAAGTCTGCGCGACGAGCCAAAATGGTCTACAACGAGTTTTCCGAATCCAAGGGGGACAAGGCCTTGGTAGGGATCGGCAGCACCAAGAGTAATCCGGTCGTTGAGATCGTGCTATCACGCGCTTTCAACTGTGATCCGTTCGTTTCGGAAGATGAAGTCGAAAATTCTTCGCTGCGATCGGTACCGTTCTTTTTGCGATATCGCGACAAGGATCCGCATCCAGCCTCGTGCGTCGCAGGGATCAAGCTGAGCAAGAACGATGCTAACATGAAGCAAGGTATCTACTACGAGGATGCCGAAGGCAAGTGGATCCGTTGCGGCTCGGACAGCCCGAAAGAAGAAGTTGCTTTTGTGTTCTATGTGCATCGTGAATCTCAGGGCCGACTGGAAATGGTGCTGGGCGGATTTTCAGGTAGAGCGACTCGTTTGCTGGCCCGTGCCCTCGCCACTCGGGCGGAAGATTTCTGGCCGCCGCTGTATGAAATGCAGGGCATCCAGGTGGGGGCGTTTGTGATCAAGTTCACCCTGCCTTCGTCCAAAAAGGAAACGGATATCCTTCGCACCGACCTCGTGGCGACGACCGAAGTAACTCAAATTCCGCAAGAGGCACTCGCCAGAAGACTCGACAGCGGCGTGAAGAAATACTAACGCACATTTGGCCTCTCTGTCGGGTCACCACTGCGGCCAGCGGCTTATTTGGTCGGTGTCAATTTGATTTGCTGGAGATTCAGTTCGGCCGTTGGATCGACCTCGACAACCGTGATGGTCACCCGTTGTCGATCCGCGCCCAACCGCACGAAAAACCGCTCCGTAAATGATTCGTCGTGCGCGTAAATGGAAAACGGCCTCGCTTTTTGTTCACCAATCTGGATTTTCATGCGACATTCCTGCCGGGACTGATAACGAATGTCGCAATGAAAAAAACTGGTTCGACGGTCAGCAACATTGATCATCCAACTGCAGGTGTCAGCTGGGCTTGACCAGCCAGTGATACCGGTTGAAGTTCGCTTCAGCGATTCGCTGAGCATCGAAGCGTCCGCAGGCGTGAGCAGGATTTCTGCGTTCGCATTCTGGACGACGAGCGTTCCATCCCAGGCTGGTGAGGCTGCTTTGGCCGGAGGAGTCAAATCAGAATCGGGCTCGCGCTCTCCCAGCAGATCCGGCGGCGGAGCAGGGATTCGCGCGACGTCCGCTGTCGATTCAGGCCCGTCACCCATCCACCATGGTGCAGTCAAAACCGTCGCCAGCATGACCACCAGGCTGACAGCAACAAAAATCACGGCATTCCTGAAATTGAAATGCAAGTGGATTTCAGCTGGCAGATCAGCAGCTTCAGCCAAAGCAGCTTCAGCCAAGTCGCTCTGTTTGCGAGCGGGTGTTGTAGCCGGTGAGGAGACAGCTGGGCCTGCGGTCGCTTGATCGTTTGTGGTCACAGCAACATCGGTTAGTTTCCCCGGTAACAATTCGCCAGCGATTTCGTCGGATTGTTCAAATGCACTTCGCAAGGCGGCGTCGTAAGCATTGCGTTGTTCGTCATCCAGCAGGACCAGTTTTGCTTGCGACAGTTCGGTCAGTAATCTTCCGCAGATACGCGCTTCGGGGACCTGTCTGGTGTTGACGAACCGATTCCATCTGCCGGTCGCACGCTGCACGGATTACCTCGGCGTTAGTTTCGTAAAGCGGAATTCCGAGCAGCAAGTAATGATTGAGCGGACGAAATGCCGCGGGAATTCCCAGCCATTGTTGATAAGGATCAAAGTCCGTCATTTGTGAGCCACGAGTCTGGATGAATTCATCTTCGGATGGAATCGTCGCACGCGATTGCCGGGTGCTCCGTTCGTCTTGCCTGACCATTGTACCGAACTTTGGTGATCGGATTGCCGGACCGGCTCGTTCCAGCATTGCAAACTGTTAGGGTCGTGACTGCTATGCGCAGTGACAGCATGCTTATCTTGCGGATTGTAGGGTCCGTATCAGCACGAGTTGTGAAACAAATCCGATCGCGTGAACGTGATTGTCGATTTTGACAGTGGGTAACCGATGACAGACGTGTTGGGTGATTGGCATCACTCAATTTCAGTTCGCTACTGCCAGCTGGCAACAACGATGATGGGAGAACCGGTGTCACAGGACATAAATGTAGTCGCGTTGGTCAAAGGTGAGGAACGATATATCTTCCTCTTTAACGATTCTCAGAAAGGCGAGACGCTTCGCACGCTCGGTCGCTACGCGTCGGATTCGAGTTTGAGTTTCTCCTGGTACGACGCCGCGGTCTTGAGTCAGAAAGTTCGAAATACTCAAAAGAGCCAGGAATTTGCGTGTCCGCTGGAACAGCGAAGGGCCGGGATCAACAGCGTGCAAGATCTGTTTTCGGGTGATGAGTAAACGTTGACGCCAGATCCCATGTCCTGAGTTTCCCGCGAGGGCCATGGGAGGGGACCCATCCGTTAATCCGCCACTGTCTCGGAGTTGTCCTGTTGGAAAAAACCATCCCGCGGTTTCTGCGTTACCTGAAAGTTGAGCGAAACTGTTCAGATTTGACGATCAAATCGTATCGCGAGGATCTCGAGCTGCTGCTGGGTATTTGAACGATTCGTTTGGTAGGTGCCCACAGCCGCAGGGAGATTACGCCACTGCATTTGCGGACCTACGTTTCGGCATTGCACGAGGCGGGGTACGCGAAGTCTTCGGTTTCCCGGAGGTTGGCGTCGCTTGCGCAGTTTTTTCAAATTTGCGCTGCGGGAAGGCCTATGCGAATCCAATCCGGCCAAGCCGCTTCGTAACCCGCGTCGCGAGCGGAAACTGCCACATTTTTTGACGGGATCTGAAATCGGGAAACTGCTCTCGGCTCCGCCTCGCAATGAACCGATGGGGATCCGCGACCGCGCGATTTTCGAAACGTTCTACTCCGCAGGTTTGCGCGTCAGTGAACTGGTCGGTACCAATCTCGGTGACCTCGATCTGGACGACGGTCTGATTCGTGTGCGGGGTAAGGGAAAGAAAGAACGACTGGCACCATTGGGAAGTTTTGCTGTCAAAGCATTCGGCTATGGTTAAAGCACCGTCAGGTTGCCAAATCGGAGCCCCAAAAAAATGATTCACCGGTCTTTCTGAACAAGTTCGGTAAACGGATCACGACTCGCAGCATCGGTCGAATGCTCGAGAAAGTATCTGAAACTGACAGGACTCGATTTGCGAACTTCGCCCCACACGCTGCGTCACAGTTTTGCCACTCATTTGCTGGACAACGGTGCCGACATCCGCAGCGTCCAGGAATTGTTGGGACACAAAAGTCTGGTGACCACGCAGATCTATACTCATGTCAGTACTGCCGGGTTGCGGAAGGCTTACGAAAAAGCCCATCCTCGGGCGAAGAAAAAATCGAGCTGACGGCTGGGCGGAACGCGAATTCCCCGTCGGTTTTTCAGTCCGACGCTAATCGACCTGGTTCCCGCCACAGCGGGCGGGACGGACTCAGCCCTGAATCTAGGTCCGGCGTTTTTGCGGTCGATCCTATGCCGTTGGTACCGGGTTGGGTGCGGGCTCTCCGCAAATGGCCACCAAACGTTAAACTGGGTGCAGGTACACGATTCATTCAGGGCCAAGAATCCAATGCATAACTCAAACAAAATCACGACGGCAACAATTTCACTTCGGTTAGTTGGATGCTTGTTTGCGATCCATCGAATTCGGCGAACGCGACAACAGGGAGATTCAAACGTGGGAACAGATAGTGTGTTGCTGAAAGAATGGGTCGGCCCGTACGGCGGTGTGCCGCCGTGGCGGATGGTGAAGCCCGAAGAATTCGTGCCAGCATTCGATGCCGCGATGAAACTGTCCGATGCAGAAATCGAGAAAATTGCGAATCAGACGGAACCGGCAACGTTTGAAAACACCGTGGTGGCACTCGAGCAAGCCGGACAGACGCTCGAACGTGTTTCGAACATTTTTGGAGTTCATGCCTCGAACCTGAACCTGGGCTCGATCCCGGACATCGAACGTGAGGTCGGTCCCAAGCTGACCAAGCACAACGACTCGATCATGCAAAACAAAAATCTGTTTGCCCGAGTCTCTGCCGTCTACAACGGTGAAGAAATGAAAACCCTCGATACGGCTCAGAAACGATTAGTAGACGATCTTTACAAAACTTTCGTTCGCCAAGGGGCCAAACTTGGGCCGGAGGAAAAAGCGAGACTGTCTGAGATCAATGCCCAATTGGCCAGCCTGTTCACAAACTTCAGCCAAAATGTACTGGCTGACGAAGCCTTGGTTACCGAAATTGATGACGAAGCACAGTTGGACGGATTGTCACAAAGTTTGATCGATTCTTACGCCGAAGCGGCCAAGCAGTATACGAAAGAAAAAAACCTGCCCGCCGATGAAGCTCCAATATGGGTCATCAACAACACCCGCTCCTCGATGGAGCCCTATCTGACCAACGCCACGGATCGCAAGATGCGCGAGACGGTCTGGCGGACGTATTACAGCCGCGGTGATAACGGCGACGTACACGACAACAACGAAATTATTTCCCGGATTTTGAAGCTGCGGGCCGAGCGCGCAAAACTATTGGGTTATCCGACCCATGCCCATTGGCGGCTGGAGCCCCAAATGGCAAAGACGCCGGAGAATGCGATGAAGCTGATGATGCAGGTCTGGCCCAAAGCCGTCGCGCGCGTCAAAGAAGAAGTCGCCGACATGCAGGCGATCGCCGACAGCGAAGGGGCCGGAATCAAAATCGAGCCCTGGGACTACCGGTTTTATGCCGAAAAAGTCCGCGCCAAGAAATATGATCTCGATTTCGGCGAGGTTAAGCCTTACCTGCAACTGGAAAAGCTGCGGGAAGGCATGATGTGGGCCGCCGGCCAGGTTTACGGATTCGAGTTCGTGCCCGTCAAGGACGTTCCCGTATTCCATCCCGACGTGCGTGTCTGGGAAGTCAAACGAGACGGGAAACATGTGGGACTTTGGTATTTCGATCCTTACGCCCGAAGAGGAAAACGTAGCGGCGCGTGGATGAACGCCTATCGTAGTCAAAAGAATATCGACACGCCGATCTCTCCGATCGTCTCGAACAACTCAAACTTCGTCAAAGGCAAACCGGGTGAGCCGGTGTTGATTTCGTGGGACGATGCAATCACCCTGTTCCACGAATTTGGTCACGCGATTCATGGACTTTGCAGCCAGTGCCGCTACCCTTCCCAGTCTGGAACCTCCGTGGCACGAGACTACGTTGAATTTCCCTCGCAGCTGAATGAACATTGGTTGTCAACGCCGGAAATTCTGGAAAAATTCGCGGTTCATTACGAAACGGGCGAACCGATGCCGGAGGAACTTCTGGAGAAAATCGAAAAAGCCGCGACGTTCAATCAAGGTTTTTCGACCGTCGAGTATCTCGCCAGCGCATTGATTGATATGAAGCTGCATCTCGCTGGAGATGTCCGGATCGACCCGGATAAATTCGAACGCGAGACGCTTAGCCGAGATGGGCATGCCCGACGAGATCGTGATGCGTCATCGTACGCCACAGTTCAGCCACGTCTTTTCGAGTGACGGCTACTCGGCTGGTTACTACAGCTACCTGTGGTCGGACGCCCTCACCGCTGATGCAGCCGAAGTATTCGACGATGCCGGCTCCTATTACAACAAAGAGATCGCCAAAAGTCTGTACGAGAATATCATGTCGGTCGGTGACACGATCGATCCCGCCGAAGGCTTTCGCCGATTCCGCGGACGAGATGTCGACACGAAAGCGCTGCTGAGAAAACGAGGTTTTCCGTTGGGGATTAAGAAAGCTGGGGTCGTTAGGATCTTCTGTTGCGGGCTCGCTCGAGAATTTGGAGTGTTGGCTTTCCATTCGAATCCAGCTTGACCCGAATTTACGAGGAGAGCCTCTCACCCAAAATTCGGAAAAGGTTGGATCAAGTGGCGATCTGTTTTCGACCGAGTTTTCCGGGCGAGGAGCAATTTTGTGACGCAAAACCCGAAGTTACTCTTTCCGCGATTCAATTCGACCGTCGCGCGAACCGCTCCGACTGAAATCCCACCGTCGACCAGCATCGTCTGGCCGGTGATGTACTTTCTGGCGTCGGACGCGAGTAACAGCAGCGCGCCTTCCAGGTCGCCCGGAGCACCCGGGCGTCCCAGCGGAATTCGTTCGCACAGATATTCGACCCAACCCTCTTGTTCGTACATCACTTTGTTCTGTTCGGTTTTGAACCAGCCCGGGGCCAGGCAATTGACGGTGATGCCGTGCTTTCCCCAGTCGTGGGCCAGGCTCATCGTGAGCTGTTTGACGCCACCTCGACTGGCTCCGTACGGGCCCAGGCCCGCATAGCCGGCGACGCAGGTGACGGATCCCATATTGATGATCCGACCATATTTTTGCTCGACCATATGCCGGGCGACTTCCTGGGCGACAAAAAAGAGTCCACGCAGATTCGTGTCGAGGACCAGGTTCCAGTCGTCCCAGGTTACGTCGAACGCCGGTTTTCGAACGTTGCATCCCGCGTTGTTGACCAGGATGTCGATCCGACCAAATTGTTCGATGGCCTTGGCAACGGCGGCCTTGATGCTGTCGTGATCGCGCACGTCCAGTGCGAAACGCCCCACCTCTCGGCCCATGGCTTCGATTGCGAGCGGCCGGTTCGTCAAGCGAAGCGAGCGTGCGGCTGGTCATCACGATGTCGGCTCCGGCTTTGGCCAGGCTCTTGGCAAACCCGAGACCGAGGCCGCGGCTGGTTCCAGTGACCAGGGCGACTTTGCCGGTTAAATCAAATGGATTGTTCTGCATGTGGATTGTGTTCTAAAGAAAAAACTGATAGGATAAACGCTGTCCAACACGTCACATTTGGCGACCGAGTCTGCATTGGCCTCATTGTGGTGCTGACGTTCCAGAGTTGGCTGCAGGATGACTTTCATCAGTTGCGGCTCGTTGCTGTACAGCCGATCAAAATAAGCGGGGCCTTCTTCCAGTCCCACAATTTGACTGATCAGCGGAGCGACCTGGATCTCGCCAGCTGGCCATCAATTCAATGCATTGCGGATACTCGCCGCTGGAGCCGCAGGATCCGATGAGTTTGAGTTCGCGGGTGACGACTTTTTGCAAGGCCAGTTCGACGACCGGTTGCAGGTTGCCCACCAATCCGACTTGCCCCCCGAGCCGGACGCAATCGACAGCCGTTTGTAGTGGAGCTGTTTTCCCGACGACTTCCATCGCCACATCGACGCCTCGGTTTTGTCGTCAACTTCATGACTGCTTCGGTCGCGTCTTCTTGCGCTGCGTTGACGGCGTGGCTCACGCCCAGTTCCTGGGCCAGTTCAGTTTGAAGTCATCCACGTCGATCGCGATCACGGTTTTGCAGCCGGCGACACGTAGCGCCTGCACGACCAGCAATCCGATCATGCCGGTGCCGACGACGATTGCCGAATCGCCGGATTCACATCCAGCAGATTCACGGCGTGAACGGCGACCGAGACCGGTTCCACCATCGCCGCATGTTCAAAGGGCAGATTGTCCGGCAGCTGTGTAGACGATGTGTTGGGGTACCGCGATCAATTCGGCGAAGGCACCCGCCTGACGATACGTTTCGCAGGAAACGCCCAACACGCGTCGGTCGGGACACAGATTCATGGCTCCGTTGCCGACAGGATTCACAGTCACCACAGGAAATCATCGAGTCAAACGTCACGCGGTCGCCGATTTGAAATCGTTCGACGTCCGCACCGATTTCGGCGATCACCCCGGCCGCTTCATGGCCCATGATCAGGGGCGGAATTCGGCGGCCACTACTGCCGTCGAATCCGTGAACGTCGCTGCCGCAGATGCCGCAGGCCTGCACCGATGATCAGCACTTCGTGTGGACTGAATCTCGGGCGGCTCGACGTCGACCAGATCAAGTTTCTTGTATTCGGAAAGCAACATCGCTTTCATGCGATCGTTCCTCAAGATTCTGGGATCAACAATTGCCGATTCAGACGTATTCGGTGGTCGGCGGCAAGCGGATTGCGATCCAGCGGCACCGAACACCATACCGAGAATCGGTTACCTGTGCATCAAGCCGCGTCGTCGTGGTCTGTCAGCAATTTCCAACAAACGAATTGCATTCGGGGCAGGTGAAAGGGACCTTTCCAGAGATTGCCCTTTAAGCGAATTGCTGACGCTGCCGTCGCGACGCAGGTAGCCATACCATTCGCCGAATTGTCGTCGGCGAAATGGCTGAAACGACCAGTCATGAACGAGTCGATGCCATTTCGCGTATTTTGGCTCGCCGGTTAAACAGATACGCCATCAGCGTCGCGATGATCGTTTCATTGTGTGGCCACCAGAACTTCATGTCGTGCCAATACTCCTGAATCGGCCGGTCGATCGACGGACACAAAATACAGCAACCCGCCGAACTCCTCGTCCCAACCACGCTGCCACATCCAGTCCAGCATTTGGCAGCCAAGCCGGATCAAATCGGTATCGCCTCGAATGCTGGCCTTCGGACATGATGAACCAGGCACCTTCGATCGCGTGGCCGGGATTCAGCGTTCGACCGTCAAAATGGTCGGAATCAGTTCACCTCGGAGCGACCATTTCCATCACGCATTCCAATTCCGGTTTGACGAAGTCCTCGGCGAATTTCTTCGATACTTCGATCGATCCACTCGTTGGCCGTTTCCAAGATCAATCGAATCCCTCAGCTCCTGAGCCGTGTTGATCGTGATCATGGGAAACCCGATCGCTTTGCCTGGCCGGACCTTGGTAAATTTCGGGGCGACTACCCGTCGGGTTGAGCGTGGTGATCGATGAACCGTTGAAAACATTGCGACGGCCCGTTCGGCATAGCGATCGTTACCGGTGGCTTTCGCAATTTCTCCATACGCGATCGCCGCAAAACTTTCGCGAGAACGCGTACCGGCGTTTGCGAATCGGTTGTCCTTCGCGCGTGACGTGAAACCACATTCGTCCGTCGGCTGGGTCGAATCCAAATTGGTCCAGGAAATCGAGGTTGCGTTCGGCGATTTCCAACCACTGCTCGTTTCGCTCGACGTGGTTGTACAGTTCACCCAGCAACCAGGTGAATCTTCCCTGTTGCCAGATGGCTTTGTCGGTGTCCACGAGCGTTCCGTCACGATCGACCGAAGCCATGATCCCGCCGAATTCGCGATCGACCGCATGGTTCAGCCAGAACGGCAATACGTCATCGAGCAAGCCTTCTCGATAAATCCGCGATAGCCGATTCAAAAAAGGGGTCAGCTCCATTTTTGCTCCCAAGCAGGTCCCCCAACGGGCATCAGGTCCATTGATGGGTCAGTCACGAACAGCGTCAGCCCTTCAGTTCGCTCATCGTCGATTGACGGAAACAGCAAACTGGCCAGGTAGCCCACGACGTAACAAACGGAAATTCCGACAAACGCATACAGGTAACTGTTGATTCGATACAGTTCGGATCCGAGCGAATCGTAAAGGCATCGAAAGTCGATTCCCAGCAGACACTTGATCGTTGGCGGCAAACACGATCGAGGTCATCAGCAACATCGCAACGACTGCCCCGATCAAACTGCCCGGGACCGTTGGCTCGTCGGGTCGTCGCACCCAACGCAAACAAGCCCGGCCAGCACGCCCAGGAACATTCCCAGAATTCCGATGAATTGGTCAAACAGGCTTTTGATTTGCGGATCGACAAACAACAACCCGGTCGCGGTCCCCAGTACGCCCATGGCCAACGTGATCAGGCGAGCCGACCAGAGATACCCGCGTTCGGATACGAAAGCAGTTCAATGGTTGCAGGAAATCTGTCACAATCGTCGTCGCGCCGGAATTCATGCTGGTCGAAACGGTCGATTGCGCTGCCGCAAAAATTCCGGCGACCACCAGCCCGGCGAATCCAATGGGCAATTCATGGCTGATGAAAAGTGGCATGATTCGATCGTTCGGCGATCGTCGGATCGAGCTTGTCCGGGATGCGAGCGGTAGAACATCCAGAAGGCCGTTCCCATTCCGAAAAAAAGCACGGCGGCAGGAACCGCCATCAATCCGTTGAACCAGATCGAACGAGCCGCCTGTTGCGTTGTCGCGGCGTTGTCATGTAACGCTGCACGACGGCTTGATCGGCCGTGTAGCTGGCGATGTTTTGACCAAGACCACCCAGCACGACGACCCAGATCGCCATGGTCATGAAAGAATCCGGGCTGAAATTCAAGATTGACCGCATGCAGTTTTCCGGCGTCAACAGCTGCCGCCCAGCTGCCTGGCATGCGGAACCGTGAGATCGCAAAAAACAGGCACAACAACGCGCCGCCGAACAGAACGAACGTCTGAATCGTGTCGGTCCAGATGACCGCTTCGATCCCGCCCAGCGTGCAGTAGATGATCGACAGCACACCCATCACGATCACGCATTGTGTCGGCGTCAACGGCGTTACGCTGGCCAACGCCAATGCGGCCAGCGCCAGGACGACTCCCATCCGAAAGACGTGAAACAGACTGAAACTGCCGGAGCCAATCAGCCGTACAGCTCGATTGAATCGTTTTTCGAGATACTCATAGGCACTGGTCGCGTCGATACGGCGAAAGAACGGTAAGGCGAGGTAAACGGCGATCGGTGCGACCGCGAGGATCATCACGTTACCGACGAAATAGACCCAGTCCTGGGCAAATGCCTTGGCCGGGATGGCCATGTAAGTAATCGAACTGAGCATCGTGGCAAAAATGCTGCACCCGGCGGCCCACCAGGGCAATACTTTTGCCACCACGAAAATAGTCGTCGGTTGTCTTGTTGCGATAGGTAAAAAAAACACCGACACCGACCATTCCCAAAAGATAAACCACGACCACGGCCATGTTGATCGGACCAAAATCTGCCGCTTGTGGAACAACCTCGATTCGCCAGACTCGGTTCGTTCTTACGCGCGGACGGATTTCTCCACTGACCAAAAAAATTTCGTCTTCCCAGCTCACGGCCGGCGTCGTCACGGAGTTGACGGGAATGGCTCCAAATTCGGTCCAGGTGTCGGTGATCGTGTGATAGGCGTAGGCCTGTTTGGGAAAACCTGGATGCGCAAAGTCCTTCATCGCGACGCCGGAATCGAGCTGCTGTTTCAGCACATCGCCAGTCGCATAACCCAAGACGAGAACGTGGGCCGGTCCGCAAGCAATCGAGGTGCCGGCCGCCAGTGGCACTGGGGCATCCGCGATTGCTTTCCATGGACTAGGGCCGTCATAGTTGCCCGAAACCGCGTCAAATTTTTCGGGTTGGTAGTTGGTCGGGTCAAAGGACCAGCCATCCTTCGAAAACACCAACGAGGCATCTGTTGGCGGCTGCCCAGTTAAAAACCTGCGACCGCCAAAGACAAATAGGCGTTGAGTGAACCCGTCATGTTGGGCGGCGACCAGCGGAAACATTCGTCGCGGTCCCGTTTCCGGCCAGGCAACGACTTGTTCCCAGCGATCGGTTTCCACCGCCGCTGCACTATCGCTTGCGGGATCAACGGGTTGATCCAGGCGATCCAGTTTCCAGCGCCAGACCATCCGGCTGGCCGCTCGATTACCCGCTTCGTCGACCACCTGGCCTGCGACCAGATAAACGTAGCCACCTACGACGGCAGCGCTGCCACCGGTGCAAGCCATCGGCAGATCGGGAACGACCGCATCGTTTTCGATTAATTGTCGCGCGTCGCCTGGCCCTTCGGCCGCATATTTTAACAGGAACGTACGATTAACCGGGCCTTCCGAATCTTCACCCCCCATACAGAGGACGCCGTCGCGTGTGCTGACGACCGCGGAATAGGCGACTGGCTGCGTCAGCCGAAACGCCTCGCGATCGTCGCGCCACGAAAAACTATCCGTGTCGGCGTCTCGTTCCAGCACCCAGACTTGATCCAGGTATTTCTTCGGCAGATCCCACAATTCTGGAGCTTCCGGCGGCGCGAAATTCGCGCCTCCGGCAACGATCAACACGTCGTTGGAGACTCCCACCAGTGGACCGGCGACTCCGATTGGATCGGGCAAATCCGGTAGCGATTGGTAATCGAGTCGCACGTTTTGCGCGGCGACCACCGCGGGGATCATGGCCAGATACGTTACCACCACGGTCAACTTGCCGAAGAGGTTCGCCAGCGGTTTGGTCTTCATGCGTGTCCCAATTTTCGCGCTCAAACCGATGCTTTCTTCAGCACGTTCAATTCATCCAGCTTGGCCGCGTAGGCCTCGTATTCTGCCGCGGTCAGCGGTGCGTAGGGAGGCCGATAGGCTCCGCAATCAAAGCCGATGTATTTCATGATGGCTTTGCGGTACGACCAGTTTTCGTATCCCGCCATCAAGTACGTGACTTTGTTGATTTCGGCCTGTAACTCTGCCGCCTGTTCAATTCGGCCTGCATGATAGAGCCGGTAAATATCCGCGTAAAATTTCGGTGCAAAATTATAAGTCGAACCAATACCGCCGCTGAACCCGAACGAAAGACAGGCGACGAATTGTTCATCAAAGCCACCCATCACGGCAATTTTTCGGTCCACGTGACGTAGCAGCTGCTGCACCGAAAAAACATTCGCACCCGTGTATTTTAAACCGCAGACATTCGGGATATCGAAAAATGCAAGGTCGCGTGCCGGTACGATTTCCTGGCCGATTGCGTAGACCATGAATGGCAGATCGGTTGCCGTCGCGATTTGCGTGTAGTGGCGCAACGCGCCTTCAAAGGTTGTCCCATGGTAGATCGGGCCAATCGAGGCAATCCAGTCGGCACCGGCTTCGGCAGCGGATGTAGCCAGTCGTGTCGCCACATCCGTGCTGGGATGGCCCACATGAGCGATCACGTTCCCGCGTCCGGCGCTGACCTCAATGACTTTTTTGAGGACCTCGGTCCGTTCCTGTTCGGACAGCAAGAGGCCTTCACCGGTGGAGCCGGCCACGAAAAAACCGTTCAGTCCTTCGCTCAGTTGAAATTCAACGATCTTTCCCAGCATTTCGAAATTGACCTCGCCGTGATCATCTAGCGGCGTGAAGATCGCAGCATGGGGACCTCGCATGTTCGAAATCGAAGTTTCAAGACTCATGGCTTTCACCGATCCCTCAGGATGCACGCGGCAATTCAGTTTTCAAAGCCGCCATCTTACCAACTATCGGAGGGGCTTGTCGTTGCCTATCCTGAAACGTCATGCCAAATGCGTTAGGATAGTCCGCCGATGAGCGCTCCAAGAGTTCGGGCTGCGTTTGCGGAGCGTTGAGTGTTTTGACCTGCCAAACTCTGGGAGGATCCTGTTGAGAACGACAAAAATCATTCACGTCGTCAGCTGTCATGCTGAAGGCGAAGTCGGAGATGTGATTGTCGGAGGTGTCTCTCCGCCACCCGGGAAGACGATCTGGGAGCAGCGGTGTTTCATCGAACGGGACGAAAACTTGCGCCGGTTTATGTTGAATGAGCCGCGCGGCGGTGTGTTTCGGCATATTAATTTGCTCGTGCCTCCCAAACACCCCTCGGCCGACATCGGCTGGATCATCATGGAGCCTGCCGATACCCCCCCGATGTCCGGTTCGAATTCGATCTGTGTCGCGACCGTCGTGCTCGATACGGGGATCATTCCGATGACAGAACCCGAAAGCACTCTGGTCATGGAAGCACCCGGCGGATTGGTAAAGGCCCACGCGATTTGTGCCAACGGAAAAGCCGAAAGGGTAACGATTACCAACGTTCCGTCGTTCGCGGATCGTCTGGATGCCGTGGTGGAGGTCAAGGGCATTGGCAAATTGATGGTGGATACCGCTTACGGTGGCGATAGTTTCGTAATTGTCGACGCGGCGGAATTGGGATTCAAAATCGTGCCCGAAGAGGCCTGCGAATTGGCTGAGCTGGGCGTCAAGATTACCGCGGCGGCGAACGAACAATTGGGATTTGAACATCCACTTAATCCACAGTGGAATCATTTGTCGTTCTGTCAGTTTGCCGGTCCGTTAACCCACCGAGACGGCCGATGGACCGGTTCAAATGCCGTCGTCGTTCGGCCAGGAAAAATTGATCGGTCGCCGACCGGGACGGGTTGTTCTGCCCGGATGGCCGTGATGCACGCCCGCGGAGAAATGAAGCCGGGGGATGGTTACCTGGCTCGTTCCATTATCGGCTCAGAATTTTCCTGCGGGATTGACTCGACGACGACGGTCGGGGACAAAACAGCGATCGTGCCCACCATTTCGGGCCGGGCCTGGATTACGGGCACTCACCAATGGATGCTTGATCCCGAGGATCCCTGGCCCGAGGGCTACCGGATTGCCGATACTTGGCCGATGCCCAAAGCTCAGGAGTCGCAGGAATTGTCATCATGAACTGGACCGATAAAACGATCATTGTGACCGGTGCTGCTTCTGGAATGGGGCGGGCGACGACCGAGATGTTGCGAGCCGAGGGCGCCGAAATCTACGCTGCGGACTGGAATGGCGATGCATTAAATCAAAACTGCCAACAGGATGGTTCGGTTCCCTGCCCGATCAATATCAGCCGATCCAGCGAATGCGACGCCCTGGTTGAGCGCGTGGTGCAAGAACGGGGGAAGCTGGACGGTATCGTGAATTTCGCCGGAGTACTGAAACGGACCGGGATCCTCGATTGCAGTGACGAAGAATTTGATTACGTCATCAACGTGAATGTTAAAGGCTGTTTCTACCTCTGCCGCGCTGCAGCGCGGGTGATGAAGCAGCAGGGATTTGGATCCATCGTCAATGTGAGTTCCATTTGGAGTGAAGTGGGAGCCGCGGGCGTGTTGGCCTATTGTGCCTCCAAAGGAGCGGTCAGCCAGATCACACGGAGCGCCGCACTCGACCTTGCCGGAACGGGGGTTCGGGTCAACGAGATTCGCCCCGGGGAAACGAATACACCGATGCTGGCTTCGGAGCGGGGGCACACGCTGACTCAGCAGGAGATTGACGAAAAATTGAAACAGATCGCCGCGACGATTCCGGAAAAACGGCTCGCCGAACCCCGAGAGATTGCCGCCGCCGCCCTGTTCCTGCTCTCGGATGCATCGAGTTACATGCAGGGCAGCAGCATCACGATCGACGGAGCCTACACCGCATGTTAGCTGAACAACACTATCGCCGCTTCGGTCGTACGGGACTGTACGTTTCTCCGTTAGGATTGGGGACCGACAATTTTGCCAATCCGACACCGGAAGACGAATCAAGCCGGATCATCCACTGCGCGATTGATCACGGGATCAATCTGATTGATACTTCCAATTCTTACGCCGGGGGGCAAAGCGAAGAAATCATCGGCCGCTGCCTCAAGTCAAGCGGTCGCCGTGACGACGTCATCCTGGCGACCAAAGTGCATTACCCAGTCGGCAATCGAGGGATCAATGATCGGGGCAATTCACGCCGGCACCTGATTCGCGCCTGTGAGGATTCGCTCCGCCGCTTGCAAACCGATTACATTGATCTTTATCAGACCCATCGGGTCTGCATGCAAACCCCATTGGAGGAAACGCTTGCGCGCTCACCGATCTGCAGCGACAGGGGAAGATTCGTTATGCCGGTTCCACAACGTCTCCGTCATGGAAAATTACTGAGTCTTTCCTGTTGGCCGAATTCAAGCAATTGATTTCGATGGTTTCCGAACAGCTGCCTTACAACTTGCTGGACCGACGAGTTGAGAATGAAATCCTGCCGGCGGCAGCCGCAGCTGGACTGGCTATTCTGGTCTGGTCGCCGTTGGCGATGGGGTTGTTGACCGGGCGTTATGACAACAACGACCCGAAGACGTTTGAAACGCCGCGGTTCAAGCGTGGTGGGATTTACGCCGATCGAATCACTCCCCGGGCGGCCGACGCAGGACAGCTGTTTGTCCAGATTGCGGAAAAATTTGGCCTCAAGCCGGCTCACTTGGCGATTCTGTGGGTCAAGGATCAACCGGGGATCACGGCGCCGTTGTGCGGTCCGCGGACTCTGGGTCAGCTAGAGGATCTGTTACCCGTGATGGAGATGGTGTTGACCGAGGAGATGAAAGTCGCGTGTGATCAACTGGTTCCACCAGGCAGTGCGATCGCCAATTTTCTCAATTCAGCGCCTTGGATGAAGGGCAAGCTATTGTGATTGACAGCGTTTCTGGATTGCGGCGGATTCGGCTGATCCCATGCGGATGATCCGACCAGGTAAGCTACCGAAAGATCAGCAAGTCCATGGACCATCATGAAGCCAATGAGGAATCGATGCCCAGCCGGATCTTGAGGCGGCGAATGAGGATTTCCGCCCGGTACTGAAGCCAGCGACGCCAGTAGTCAACGCGGTTCGACAAGCCACGTTCGATCGTGGCCAATGCCGCTGCGTCGGTTTCGGCAGTTCCCAATGGAACCGCACCGAGATTGCGTCGATTGACCTGGGGCCAAAGTCGCCGCAGAATCTGGCCGGCTGCTTCGGATGTGGGTTGAAAAGGTAGCTGATGATCGTGGGCTTCGTTGGCGAAAAGCTCACTGCCAAATTCGAAATCGACCACCCGGACTTTTTGCTCCGCTGGGACCACGAGAATGTTTTCCAGACGCAGGTCGTTGTGCACGAGATTCAATCGCTTGAGTCCCCGCAGAAAATCGGCTAGTTCCCGGCAGATCCAGTCGATATCGTTTTGTCGAACAATTGATTCGGCGAGGTTTTTTCCCGGAATGTTCTCATAGACCAGGACTCTCCGACCTCCGAATTCACCGCTGTACAGCAGCAACGGGAGATGGTCGGCAAGCGTTTGAAGTCTGGCGGCAATTCGGTACTCGTTGTCGAGAAATTCGTTGTAGGGAGAATCCGCGGACATCGTCGTTTTGACAAAATAGCCTCGCCAGCGAATACAAATTTTGTCCCGTTTTTGATGGCGAATGTTGAGTTTGCTGTCGAACCCGGTCGCCGTGTCGTAATGCTGTTCGAACAGATCCCGAATATCCTGTTCGATATTTCGTCGACAGAGCCAGGTATCGGGGATCGCATCGATCAGGGTCGCCGACTGGGCACCGATCGCCGCCAACAGCTTGGCTGGATTTTTGAGTCCCACCAACAGCATCCAGGTCGTGCCCGGATCGCACAACTGATTGATGGTGACACAGGTTTGACGAAGATCCTTTTCCGGAATGTTTCGCAAGTCGCCAACGACCAATGGCTGGCCGCTCCCTGTGGTCTGGCTTTCCAAGGCAGCCATCAGCGTCGATGTCACACCCCCGAGGGGGACGATTCGCAACTGGTCGGTCCGAATCCGTTCGATAACCTGAGCGGTAATCCATTTTTCGGTACGGAGCATGAGCGGATTTCTGGAAGACGGCAATCGAAGAATGAGCTCTGCCCGTTCAGACGACGGCCATCACTCTGCCACTCCATTTTAGTTCAGAAAGCATGCAAACCAATCGCTGGTTGCCAGATTCACTTCACGCAAGTGTTGATATTTGGGGGGAATCAACCGCCCAATCAGGTTATGTGAATCATACCGAAAAACGCAATTGAAGAGACCATCGCGAGCCTTGACGACGCGACTCGCGTGATTCGAATCCCATTCTAGCTTCGCAGGTCGTTTTTGGTCCTGCGACGATACGAACAGACAATGAATGCCGTCATCAACCACAGTCCCGCAGTGCTGGAAGGCTCAGGAACGGTGGAGATCAGGACAACATCGAATCCACCGCCGGAGGCTGACCGGACCTCGTACTCAAATATCGGTAGCCCACTACCAGAGTCCGTTGGACTGTCAAATACGTCGAACATATCGGCGAGCCCACCGGCAAGATTGCTGGCGTGCATCACCGTCCATTCATCACCCACGTTCTGGGGTAAAAAACCATTTTGCAGGACGACTTTCAACGTCCCGCCGAGGTCTGCGAGTCCCGACACGTTCAAGAAATCATAGTCGTTGAAGAAGTCGTAGCCGCCGATTTCAATTTCGAGGATCCCGGGCGTATCCAGCGTCAGATCTCCCACGACATCCAGCGTGCCAAAACCAACGCCCGGTTTGATTTCGCCCGTATTGAAGATCAGTGCAGCGGCGTAGGTGCCTTCGCCTTCCATGACACCGCTGTTGTTGATCGTGTTGTTACCAGCGTCCAGGGTTCCGCCCTCGTCCGTCGAGAGTCTGCCTGAGTTGGTCGTAAAACCAACGGCGTTCATGGTATGCGAATACAGGACAATATGTCCCGCATTATTGACCAAGGTATCGGCCAAGCTGGTTGAGCCAGATTGGATCAAAGCATTTTGTCCACTGAGCAGAACCGTCGTGTTTGTCCCCAATGCCGTAATTCCCGTGCCAGGCAAGGTCATGACTGCCGTTGCCGTACCCGACGCGAAGGCCTGGTAACTACCGCCGGTCAATGTGGATCCCGAGAGGTTGGTCAAGACAATCCCGCCTGCGTTGAACGAGCTGTTACTCTCGACTTTAAACGAACCGTTGTTGGTATGGGGACCTCCGCTAAACGAGTTGGTCAGCAGTAGCGTTCCACCATCGACCGCCTGCGTGGTGCCGTTGTTGATAAACGTGTTGGCACCGGTCGGATTGATGCGTAAGGTTCCGCCATTGACATTTGCCTGGATGGTGCCGCCGCTCTGATTGACCAAATTGATGCTTGTCCCGGACGTGAATCCAATCATCCCTTCGCCCTCGATCGTGTTGTCCGTGTTGGTGAGTGTTTTGGCGTTGGAAGTTTCTCCATTGGTGGTCAACGTGGCGATGCCACCGGCCCCCGTTTGCTGCAGCGAGATTGTGCCTCCGCCGGTCAGCGTCGTGTCGGTCGTCAATCTCAGGATTGCATTGTTGGTGTCCGCCATCAAATTGATTGTGTTGGAGACGTTGTTCAGGCTGTTCGCGATACTGAGCATCATGTTGTTACCGATGACGACGTCTCCATCGATGGTGAGATTGGTCAACGTTGCCGCGCCTCCTCCGCCAATGGTTGTGGCTGCTTGGATCGTGCCTCCATTGGCGGTCGATAGCGTTCCCCCGGAGATGGCAAGATTGTTGTCCAGGGTCACTTGGGACCCAGCGCCATCCGCGTGAATAATTCCACCGGTGTTATCGAAAGCTCCGGCAGAAAACTGCCCCGACAAGGCAAGCGTACCGCCGCCGGTCGCCTGGAAGATACCCGCGTTGGTCACCGTGTTGCCACCGGTCGTGTTGACCCTCAATTCGGCCCCAGAAACGTTGGCGTCAATGACACCTCCAAACTGGTTAATCACCGACATGTTGCTCACATTGGTCCGCCCAATCAGTCCAGCGCCTTCAATCGTGTTGTTGGCGTTGGTCAAGGTACGGGCTCCGGCACCGCTGGTATTCCCAGAGATGATGGCCGTTCCCCCACCGCCGGTTTGCGTGAGCACAATCGTTCCGCCACCGGTCAATGTCGTATCACTGACCAAAGACAACAAAGTGTCGTTTGCATTGGCATTAATGCTGATGGTGCCGGATGTGTGGTTGATGGTTCCGGCAGTACCCAATAACGAAGCATTGTCGACGGCAACTGCTCCAGCAACCGTGACGTCGGTGAGGATGCCGCCGGAGCCGGTGCCCAACGCCCGAAGAACTCCGCCGCCGGTCGTCGAAAGCGTTCCGCCAGTAATCTGAATGTTACTGTCGAGCCGAACTTCGGAACCAGCCCCGTCTGCTGTAATCGTTCCGCCGGTATTGTCGAATAACCCCGCTGAAAATGCGCCGGACAGGGCCAGGGTTCCACCATTGGTTGCACGGAATACGCCAGTGTTGTCGATGGTGTTTCCGCCAGCTGTATTGACTCGCAATTCCCGTCCCGCCACATTTGCGTCCACGATTCCCGCCGCTTGATTGAACAGCGACAGGTTGGTGGTATTGGTTCGGCCAAACAGTCCTTGACCCTCGATCATGTTGTCAACATTGGTCAGCACGCGATTGGTTCCATTGGCACTGAACACAGCTGTGCCAGCACCGGATTGGTTAAGGGTGATCGTCCCTCCCCCGATCAATTGCGTCGTGCCAGTAATCAACAGGCGTGCATCGCTTGCATTGGCTTCGATCAGCAGGGAATTTCGGTTGTCAATCGTGCCACCGGAACTTAGGCTGAATCCATCAAGAATATTCAGCTGATCATCGGTGCCAATGGTCAAATTGCCGATCGTAAAGTTCGCGTCGCAATCGACATTCCACGCTCCACCTGAATCAATCAGTGCATTTTCACTTGAACTGTCAGGACGGTCATCGTCTGACCAGTTGGTAGCATCGCTCCAGTTGACACCGTCACCACCGCCATCGAAATCTCGATCGGTTTGCGCGATCAACGGAGTCACAATCAGGTAGCAACCGATCATCAGGCTGACGACGGACAAACGTGACCTATTCGAATTCGACATCTTCCATTCCTCGCAAACAGATGATCGGCAAGTTACTAATTCATGAACCAGTAAACAGGGGGTGTGGTAGCTTGACAGAATCGAATGCAGGATATCGTCCGAAATCCGGTCTTGGCAACTGGTTTTTTGGATCACAGGTTGCGCTCCGGAGGCAACGATCGGATGCGCGAGGACGGATCGTAACGCGCGGACTGTGCAGCGCACGGTATCGTCACAGGAATGGGTTTAGTGCACACCCTGCAATTGCAAATCCGCACACCACATCGTCAAAAAAAAATCTGGAATTTTTTGAGACCGTTTTTTGATGAAAGCTGTCAAGTTTGCACTTGCCGTCACTGAAGAGATTCGACACGCCAACCCCGTCGGTGCTTGAGGCAAGGGGCATCCGTTGTGCGCGGCCAGAAGATGTAGATTAGAAACAGGACAGAAGATCAAAAAAAGAAAGGTCCAGCGGCGTTTAGCCACTGGACCGATCGTCGTCCTGGTTGGTGTAAATTTTAAAATTTTTGCCGAACAGCGGATGTTGCTTGAGCGATGGACTAACCAACATCCATGATGTCATACCCGGTTCGCCGCTCGCGGGCAAAAAAGCCTTGGGCTTCGTCGTCGCCGACAATCACCTCGTTGACCGGATCCCACTTGATTTTGCGTCCCAGTCGCGCGGCGATGGCACTCAAGTGACAGGTTGCCATGGCTTGGACGTGGCTGAAAACATCCGATAGCGGCAAGCCACCTTCGGCGATGCAGCGGTAGAAGTTGTTCTTATGCCCTTCTGGTTGTTTGTCTTTGTACAGCCGCATTTGATCTGCTTCGGTGTACTGACCTTCGTCCCAGTTTTCTTCGATCGGCGTACCGGTGATCTTGCCGCGGTTGACAAAGATTTTGCCTTTGGTGCCTTCGAACAAAATTCCGTTATCACCGCGGCTGGTAACGTCCATCAGGATCCCGTTGTCGAATTTGCATTTCACCGAATAGTCGTACGCGGTGTTGTAGCAATCGTCCTGAACGGGATAGCCATTCTTGTAATCGCACGGGTGTTTTGCGTCGGTACCGTCGATTTCAACCGGTCCCATGCCTTCCTGGTTTTGCCCGATCGCCCAGGTCGCAATGTCGACGTGATGCGCGCCCCAGTCGGTGAATTTGCCACCGGAGTACTCGTACCACCAACGGAACTGGTAGTGGCACCGCTTTTCGCGGTACTCAACCAGCGGGGCTTGTCCCAGCCATTTTTCCCAGTCCAGTTCAAACGGGGCCATGGCGACGGGGAAAGGACCGCCTCGATCGCCCCCGTTGATGCCAACGGTGATTTTTTGGATGTCACCAAGCAGGCCTTTTTGGACCATGTTGACGGCCCTCATGAACTTGCCTCGATCCGACCGTTGCTGCGTACCGATGAAAAAGACTTTGTCGGAGTGCTTTTTGCAGGCCTTGCGGACCAACTGGTTTTCTTCGAGCGTCAACGTCAGTGGCTTTTGACAGAACACATGCTTGCCCGCCTCCAGTGCTTCGATGGCAATTTTGACGTGCCAATGGTCGGGCGTGACGACGCTGACGACATCGATGTCGTCGCGTTCCAGAATCTTGCGGTAATCCTTGTAGAGGTCGGCTTTGCCTTTGCCAATTTTTTCGTCGTTCTTGGCTCGGAGTGCGTGGTTTTCGTCGACATCGCAAACCGCCAGCACATCACCGAAACCGGCGTGGCCGCGGGCGTCACCGGTACCCATGCTGCCGACGCCAATGCAACCGATCCGGGGCCGATCGTTCTTCGCGACATTGGCGAACGCTTTGGGGCTGCTGGCGAAATAGGGGACGAAGGCTCCGGCGGCAGCGGTCTTTATCGAGGTAGATAGAAACTCGCGACGATGTTTGGATTTGGAAGTCATATTGTTTTTGCCCGAGGGGTGTGCATTGCCTGGGAAGATTCCCATTTTCGAGCCCGATTATATTTGGTATTCCTTCGAAAAGGGACCAAGCAACAGGATTTTGCATCGATCGAGTCGATAATCCTGTCGAACCTTGGGTCCGCCATCGTTAAATTGCGTGAAAATGGATACTCTTTCGGCTAAAATACCCCTGCAGAATTTGCAATTTTATCATTCAGCACCGATGACCCTAAGCATGAACCAGCTGAAACAGCAGTTTGATGATCAGGGTTATGTCGTTTGCCGTTCGTTTTGCTCGACCAGAAAAATCGACGAGATCAACGACCAGCTGTTGCGGCTGATTTCTGACGTGGTTCCGGAGATGCCGCCGGAGCACGTGTTTTATGAATCCAAGTCGGATCCCGCGACACTCAAGCAGTTACAAAACCTCCACGAGCACGATGCCTACTTCGGTAAGTTGATGTCCGAAAGTCCGTTTCGCTCGCTGGCCGAAGATTTGTTGGGCGGCGAGGTGAGCTGTAAAAATTTGCAGTATTTTAACAAACCACCGGGAATTGGCCTGCCGACTCCAGCGCATCAGGACGGGTTTTACTTCAAGCTCGAACCTTGCGAAGCGGTCACGTTGTGGTTGGCGCTCGACCCGGTCGACGAAGAAAACGGCTGTGTCCGGTATGTCAAAGGTTCGCACAAATGTGGGATGCGGCCTCACGCCGCGACGGGCACTTTGGGTTTCAGCCAGGGAATTAGCGATTTTCCCAAACAGGCCGACACGGTGACCGAGTTGGCTTTGCCGGCGGAAACAGGCGATCTGCTGGCGCACCATGCGATGACGATTCATCGCGCCGAAGGAAACCACAGCCAGGATCGCAACCGCCGCGCACTGGGATTTATTTATTATAGTGCTGAGGCAAAAGAGGATATCGTCGCCTGGGAAAGATACCAGTCCGAATTGAATTCGGATTTAAGGGCAAATGGAAAGATCTGACAGGGACACGCGATCGGAATGGCTTGAGTTGGATCGGGCGTTGTAAACATCGCATTCGCGCATGCTGGCAAACTCTGAAACAACCGGCTAAATTTGGTGATCCCACTACTTGGAAAACGAGGACTGTAACTGATGACTGATCATTCGATTTCTCGCCGAGAGCTGCTTCAAACATCAGCAGGTGTGTTGGTCGTTGGTGGGCTGGCGGCCGCTTCGCCACTCACGGCTCAAGCCAAGCTGTCGGTTCAGGAGGATGCGGCCAAAGATCTGGTGTTTCGCACGACCGACCCCAGGAACGCCGAGCCGGAACTTTCCAAACTGGTGAAGTCCTGGCAAACGCCAACCGAGCTGTTCTACGTTCGTAGTCATGCGCCCAACCCCGTCATTGATCCGAATCAGTTTCGACTGACGGTCGAAGGCATGGTGCGGCGGCCGATGAAATTCTCGTTGGATCAACTGAAACAATTGCCTGCCAAGTCAACCACGGCGACGCTAACCTGTGCTGGAAATCGACGCGCGGAATACAACGGTCCCGAATATGAGGACAAGCCTCCGGTCAGTGGTGTGCTTTGGGAAGCGGGCACCATCGGCAACGCGACGTGGGCTGGAATTGCCTTGGCCGACGTGCTCAAGCGAACGGAAATTACCGAGGGTGCAAAACATGTTTGGTTTGAGGGGCTCGATCAGGTTCCCCGAGGCGGCGGGATTATTCCGTTCGGTGGTTCAATCCCGATCGAGAAAGCGATGGTGGCGGACGGTGCCGGTGCGACGTTGTTGGCCGATGCCATGAATGGCGCAGTTTTGACACCGGATCACGGGTATCCCCTGCGTGCCGTTGTGCCCGGGTACATCGGTGCGCGAAGCGTAAAATGGCTTGGCAAAATTGTGGTTAGCGATCGACCTTCACCAAATCATTATGTTGCGACCGCCTATAAAATTGTCAACAATACCGACCCGCTCGACTGGTCGGAAGCGGGGCCAATTTATCGGTTCCCGATCAACGCAGCGATCTGCACGCCCGCGCCAAATGCACGTTTAAAACCGGGGCAAATCGAATTGACCGGTTATGCTTTGCCCACGGGACGTAGTGGGAGCAAGATCAAAGATCTGTTGGTTTCAACGGACAATGGCAAGTCGTGGAGTCGCGGTGAGTTGACGGGTAAGGACCAGGACTATTGCTGGCAGCTTTGGAAAGCCAACGTGCAGGTCGATTCGAAGACGACCGAAATCCTGCTCCGAGCCACCGATTCATCCGGCGGCTTCATGCCGGCGCGAATCCCCTGGAATGCCAAGGGTTATTTAAGAAACTCATGGTACCGCCTGCCGGTTGAAGTTGGTTAGGTTCCGGTGCAAGACGATTCGGGAACATTTCGTGTCGGTTGACATTAGTAGGACAACGCTTCCAGTCTGTCTGATTCAGGATACAAGCTGGTAGCCTATCTTGCGTTGACCAATCGCCATTCGTTAAATGGATCGAATGATAATTGGCCCAACGGTGTTCACCCCATCCAGCGAGTTCTGAAAATCAACCAAGAGAGTGCGACCCATGACTCAGTCCAAACGATGCCTAAGTGTCCTACTGATAACGATTGCTTTTTTTGCGGTGTCGGGAGCCCCGGCGGCGGCCGAATCTCCTGGCGATCCTCAGGCCAAAGGCCCTTTAAAGGTCTTCATTTTAGCCGGTCAATCGAACATGGTCGGGGCCGGTATCATTCCAATGGATCCGCAGCGGAACGAGGGCAAAGGTAGTCTGGAGTATTTGGTCAAAAACGATCAGGATCCTGCTCGCTTCAAGCACATGATCGACGAGCAGGGCCAGTGGACGGTTCGAGACGACGTCTGGATTTGGTATTTCGATCGCACTGGAGGTTTGACGGCAGGCTTCGGATCCAACCCGACCACGATCGGCCCGGAGTTTGGGTTCGGCCATGCGATTGGGGAGGCGCTGGAAGATCAAGTCTTGTTGATCAAAGTCGCTTGGGGTGGCAAGAGTCTGGCCCAGGATTTTCGACCGCCCAGTAGCGGTGGCGAGGTCGGCCCGTACTACACCGAATTGCTGGAGCACGTTAACAACGTACTCGGCAATCTAAAAACCTATTTTCCGGAGTATGATGGGCAGGGCTACGAGCTGGTTGGTTTCGGTTGGCATCAGGGCTGGAACGATCGAGTCAATCAGGCCAACAACGATGCGTATGAAAAAAATATGGCCAATTTCATTCGCGACATCCGCAAGGATCTGGGGGTCAAGGATCTGCCGTTCGTGATCGCCGAAACCGGCATGTCCGGCCACGAAGAAACGCATCCTCGCGCACTTTCCTTGATGAAGGCACAGGCTGCGGTCGCCCAGTACGAAGAATTTAAAGGCAACGTGGCGTTCGTGGGTACCAGGGACTTCTATCGCCCCAAAGCAGAATCGCCCAGCGGCCAGGCCTACCACTGGAACAACAACGCCGAGACCTATTTCCTGATCGGAGACGGGATGGCCCAAGCGATGCTTCGTCTGATGGGAAAATAGATTTGCTGCAAATTGGTAGCCGGGCTTACAACAGACTGTAGATTCGGAAGGAATCGAGGAACACGACGAACAGCATCAAGCCGAGGATCATCATCAGCCCTGCGTACGTCAAAATGACTTGTACATTTTCGCTGACCGGGCGACGGAAGATTCCTTCGTAGGCCAGGAACAACATGTGGCCACCGTCGAGAATCGGAATCGGCAGGAAGTTGACGATGGCCAGGTTGGCACTGAGGAAAGTCAGAAACAGCAGCAACCTGGACGTTCCCTCAGAAGCTTCGGAGGTGGCGGCCAGAGCAATCGTTCCGGGACCTCCGAGATTGGTCGGTGAAATGGTACCGTTGACTAACTTGCCCAGCGTTTTGCCTACTCGCTGGACATCGTTGATCACCTGGTAGTAGCCATACTTCATCGCATCTGACCAATTGTCCGAGCTGTAATGGGCCTGCAGCACGGACAGGCTGATCCCGCGGGTTTCCAGATAGAACTTATCGGAAGCTTCGGTTTTCATGCTGACCGTGCGAGACGTGTCGCCGTTTTTCAATTCGAATTCCAATTCCGTACCCGCGTCCAACAGTTGCAGGTTTTTCGCGATTTCAGCCCAGCTGGTTTCATCATTGACCAGGTTGATGGTCGGTCGTTTTTTCAAGCCCTCGTAGATTTCGTTTGCTTTCTGGGCATCCGATAGAACGTAAGTGACCGAAACGATCTCGTCGCCGATTTTCATCTCGGAACGATCGGCGGAACTGCCGGGCTCAATGAAATCAACGGTCCGGTCCATTGGGATCGCCACGCCTAACGAATCGACGGCCAGTGGCTGATTGGGGCCGATATCGGGGATCAATTTTGGAACGATGGGTTGAACCGTGAATGTCTGCGGACGACCGTCGCGTTCAACTTCGATCTCGACGGTGCCGTCGTTACGAGCAATTTTGATCAGGCGTTTATCGAGTGTCAGCAGGTCGCCACGAGGTTCGCCGTCAATCGCCAGGATTTCGTCACCGACCTGTAACCCGGCGGCTTCCGCGGGTGAGCCTTTTTTGATGGCCGAAATCGGCAGCCAACCGACCGAAAAGCCCAATCTTCGCATCGGATTGGGAGCGACTTGGGTGCGCACGATCTCTGTTTGATCGCTGTTTTTCCGCCTGCGTTCAAGGACAAATTCGGCGACTTTTTCGGAGTCACGCGCCAACGCCCGGCGCAAATCAATGTCGGTTTCGATTGGTGTTCCGTTGACTTCGACCACCACATCGCCGGCTTCGATGGGGGGATCGGCGGCAGCAGCGGCGTTACCCTCGATGGTGCCAAAATCACCAATGACCGGGATCAATCGGCGGCTGACGCCGATCAACGGAAGATCCTTGGCTTGCCGGATGAATCCTTTTCGTGGCAACATTTCGACCGATTTGACTTCGGTTTCGCCATACGGAATGTATTCGAATTTCAGTGGCTCGGTATCGCCGTTGAAGACGATTTCCTGCGCCATGTCCATGTAAGTGAAATAGTCTTTCACTTCCTTATCACCCACTTTCGTGATGGTGGCTCCGATCAGGTCGTTTTCCCACGCGGGGCCGCCACCGATCACGTTTCCAATCACAGGTGGTTCATAATCGACGCCGGATTTGAACGCCCAGGCGGCAAAAAAGACGGCGAAAATCAGATTGAAAATCACGCCAGCGGAGATAATCGCCATGCGTTGCGGCACCGATTTGGCGATGAAGCTGCGGGGGTCGATCTTGGAACGATCAATCATCCCACTTTCGGTAAACGCCGATTCGACGGATTCGCCTTCGTTGATGGACTGTTCGACCTGTTTTTCGATGTTCCCCGGATTGTCATCCTGGCCAAGCATTTTGACATAGCCACCGAGCGGCAGGATTCCGATCCCGTATTCGGTCTCGCCCCATTGGAATTTGACCAGCGATCGCGGCACAATCACCCGGTCGCCGAGTTTGATATCAAATGCATCGAAACCGACGTAGAATTTTTCGCACTTCACGCCGCAGGCTTTGGCCACGAGGAAATGACCGAGCTCATGGACAAAGATGACAGCACCCAGTCCCAGCAGCACCTGAGCCATCGCCCAGTAGTTGCTCGGTTGAAGCCAAAAACTCTCTGCCAAAATCAAGCCGTCAAACAAGCTCACGCAACAATCCACTTGGAGATCTCCCGTCTTGCCCACTGGTCGGCGGCCATCAGCTGCTCCATGGTGGGATGAGGTTCATAATTGTGTTGGTCTAAAATCTCGCGGCAGGCCGCCACGATGTCGGTAAATGAAATTTCGTGATTCAAAAATGCGTTCACAGCGGCTTCGTTGGCGGCGTTGAGCACCGCGCCGGTCGAACCGCCGAATCGGGCGACCTCGTAACCCAGCTCCAGGGCCGGGAACCGCTCGAGGTCGGGCGGATTAAAATCCAACTGCAATTTTTGGGTCAAATCAAGTCTCGGGGAAGGTCCTTCGACTCGTTCCGGATACGTCAGGGCATACTGGATCGGTAATTTCATGTCCGGCGGGCTCATTTGAGCGATTACCGAACCGTCCACAAATTCTACCAGCGAATGGACAATTGATTGAGGGTGAATGACGACATCGATCCGGTTTTGTGGAAATCCAAATAGCCAGCGGGCTTCGATTACCTCCAGCGATTTGTTCATCATGGTCGCGGAATCGACCGTAATCTTCTGGCCCATTTCCCAAGTCGGATGGGCCAGCGCTTGCTCAACGGTCACGCATTTTAGCTGGGCCAGATCAAAATCCCGAAACGGACCGCCACTAGCCGTGAGCACGATTCGTCGAACTTGACCTGATTGCCCCGAAGCCAGGCACTGGAACACCGCACTGTGTTCGCTGTCGACCGGAAGCAGCGTTGCTCCGGTTTCAGCCGCACGACGCGTGATGATCTCACCCGCCATCACCAAGGTTTCTTTGTTGGCCAGGGCAACCGTTTTTCCGGCGTCCACGGCCGCAAACGTGCTGGCCAAGCCAGCGCTGCCAACGATCGCGGCGACGACCACGTCGACCTCCGGATGGGTTGCGATTTCGGAGAGCGCGTCGGATCCGATCAGGACTTGGGTGCCTGGTAAATCGGCAAGGTCCAACTCGTCAGCCGACTGTGCACAAGTCGCCACGACAAATTGCGGTTGAAATTCTCGTGCCTGTGCGGCCAATAAATCCATCCGCGAGTGTCCAGACAGAGCAAAGACGTTCAAGCCACCAACGGAACGGGCGACATCGAGCGTGCTTTGACCAATGCTGCCAGTCGAACCAAAGATGGCAATGTTTTTCGTCTGGTTCATAAAGTGTCGTGGACGTCAGGAGCAAGTTAAATTTAAAACGATTGTGTCGTGGCGGAAGATGGCTCGAACAACGGAACGCAACCCGGAATGCCCGTTTCACGATACCAAAAGCATTGCACGCAACCGGTCAATTGGCTGAAGTCAGGTTGTCAGAATAAGCAGCCGTTGTTCAAACCAGTCAACTTCGGTTGCGATAATGCAACATCTGGGAAACGGCAGCTGGAATCCGTTGGTAGGCAGCGATTTCGAACCCCGGCATTCTAGATCTGCAGCCCAAGTGCGACAAGATGAACCGGTGGCAAGGGTGGAACATTCGGCATAACAGGGATAACATTGGATCCCGGAGCCTGTTGTCTCGCGACTCGCCCCCGATTTTCGGACGTTTGGTGCGTAATCTGCGGGATTGAGCAACCTCTGTGCTTGTTAATATCGAAGTAAGGCTGATTGATGGACGAACAACCCAAACGAACAAACGACAACAATAAAAGTGGCTCGACAGTCTGGTTTGCTCTGATTGTCGTTTCGGCGTTGGCAGTATCGCTGTTTCTGATCCTCAGTCAAAACCAGAAAACGCTCAGCTACAGTGATTTTCGGGATTTGATTCAGACAACCAAATACAAGGAAAAACGGAGTAACGATCTGGCCCCTGGCGCCGAATCCAAACTGACCATCCCCGAAGCCGGCACGGATGGCCGGGTCATCGAATACAGTCAGCCCAACGACATCCGGGTCGGTGAGAAAAAGATCGAGGGCTGGATCCAGTACCGGATCGCCGCGGGAACCGGCAAGACCGACCAGCCGACCAAAGTCAAATTCGTCGTGAACAAAAACGACTCCGATTCGGCCAACGAATCGCTGCGCGAATTACTTGACTCCAGCAATGCCCGCTGGGACTATTTAAGCGGTCCCTCGGCCTGGGATCGCTACGGATTTTTCCTGCTGACCATGTTGCTGATCGTCGGCCTGTTCTACCTGATGATGCGTCGACTTGGTGGTGCCGGCGGCCCAATGCAGTTTGGCCGCAGTCGTGGAAGACTGCTCGCCGAAGAAGAGCTGAGCGTGATGTTCAGCGATGTTGCCGGAATTGATGAAGCGGTCGAAGAGGTCAAAGAGGTTGTTGACTTTCTGCAAAAGCCTGAAAAATACCAAAAACTCGGCGGCAGAATCCCGCGCGGAGTGCTGCTGGTCGGACCTCCCGGAACGGGCAAGACGCTGCTGGCAAAAGCGATTGCCGGCGAAGCAGGTGTCCCATTTTTCAGTCTGTCCGGTAGCGATTTTGTAGAAATGTTTGTCGGTGTCGGAGCGGCTCGTGTTCGCGACATGTTCCAGCAAGCAGAAGCCAAAGCCCCCTGTATCATTTTCATCGACGAACTCGACGCATTGGGCAAGACACGGGGAGGCAACGCGGTCGGTGGTCACGACGAACGGGAACAAACGCTTAACGCGTTGTTGGTCGAGATGGATGGTTTCTCTTCCAATAGCGGCGTGATCGTGATGGGGGCGACCAATCGCCCAGAAACGCTCGACCAAGCCTTGATGAGACCGGGGCGTTTCGATCGCACCGTCCTCGTCGACCGTCCCGACGTCATGGGGCGAGAGGCCATTTTGAAAGTTCACGTCAAAAGTGTGAAGCTCGATCCGAATGTGGACCTGAAACAGGTGGCCGCGATCAGTCCCGGTTTCGCGGGCGCCGAATTGGCAAACCTCGTCAATGAAGCGGCGCTGTTGGCCGCGAGAAAAGGTCAAACGACGGTCTCGATGGAGAATTTCAACGAAGGTGTTGAGCGTGTCACGGCAGGACTGGAAAAGAAACAACGGGTGATGAACCCCGATGAAAAGCAGCGAGTTGCCTATCACGAAGCCGGTCACGCCCTGGTCGCATTCAGTTTGCCCAATACGGATCCGGTGCACAAAGTTTCGATCATTCCCCGCGGCCTGGCGGCGCTGGGCTACACGATGCAGCGACCGACCGACGATCGTTATCTGATGACCAAAAGTGAACTGGAAAGCCAGCTTCAAATCCTCGTTGCCGGGACGCTCGCTGAAGAACTGATCTATGAGGATATTTCTACCGGAGCCTCCAATGATCTCGAACGGGCCACCGACATTGCGCGGGCGATGGTCATGCGTTACGGGATGAGTTCGCTGGGCCGGGTCAATTTCAAAGAGGATCGCAGCAGTCCGTTTCTGGCCGGAAGTTCCTCGGGGATGGCTACCGTCAGGTTTAGCGAAGCAACCGCCCTCAAGATCGACATGGAAGTCAAAAAAATCATCGACGAAGCGATCGAGCAAGTGCGAGTCATGCTCAAGGCAAGAAAAAAAGCCTTGCTGGCCCTGACCGAGCGACTGATCGAAGTCGAATCCGTCGATGCCGATGAACTGAAACAGATCATCGACGAAAATTCGCCCGGACCCTTACTCGTTCCCGGAACCGACGTGAACGCAAAACGTGTTGATCGGGAACAAGACGATGACGAACAAGGGGAATCGGCAGATCGGACCGCAGCCCAATAATCTTGGGTTTCGCGAATGGAATCTTCTCTCCAGCCACCAAGTGTGAGCAGCTGTGGGGGCCGGTTGCTCGGCCGATGACGGTTGCAACGTCTATTCGTTTTTTTGCATGCTGGATATGCGACTGCCCGAGCGGTAGTTCATGATCGTAAATCGATCGGTCCGAAATTGAGTACAGCCGAGTTCTTTTCTGGCTGCCGGCTTCTGTCGTTTACTCAATGCTCCTATTGATTCGTCATGATGCGCGCTCGAAAGCTTCGAACCTTCCAAAGACTGACGGATCAAATCTGGCCAGTGATGCATCAGATTCGCGAGTGCGATCGTCTGGTGTTGCAGGATATTCGCGATCGCTCAGCGCAATTGGCCGGTTTATCCGATGACCGGCTGACTTCCAGTGCGTTGGAATTGAGGCAACAACTTCAATCTGCCGTACTGCCGGTACTTGGACATCGTGCCGTCGTCGAAGCCTTTAGCTTGACGACCGAAGCATTGCGGCGGACGACCGGCAAAGTCTATTACGATTGTCAATTGTTGGCCGGATTGGTCTTGGCAACCGGTGCAATCGCGGAGATGCAGACGGGAGAAGGTAAAACTGTAACCTGCGGACTGCCGACCGTGTTGTACGGTTTGACCGGCAAGGGCGTTCATGTCGCAACGACCAATGCCTATCTGGCGAAGCGAGACCACGAGGAACTGGCTCCAATCTTTGAAGTATTGGGGCTGACATCCGGTTTGATCGAAAGCGGTCAAGGCGTTGAGGAAAAAAAACAGGCCTATTCAAACGACGTCACGTATGGCACCGGCTACGAATTCGGGTTCGATTTTCTGAGAGATCAACTGGAATTACGCAATCGCAGGGAGCTGCCACTGGGAACGCGATTTCTTGGCCGACTGCGGGGCTTGGGGATTCGCGAAACCAACTTACTGCAGCGAAATCTGGCCTTGGCAATCATTGACGAGGCCGACAGCGTGTTAATTGATGAGGCCACGACGCCGTTGATCCTGTCGGTGAGCTCAGGGTGGGGCACCGCCTGCTGAAAAGACCTATCAGGCTGCACTTTGGCAAGCCAATCGCCTGCAGGAAGGCAGGGATTTTACAATCCACAAACTCCGACAATCGGTGGAATTGACGGAATCGGGATGGCGGATGATCCATCAACGGCTGACGCCCGAGGTCCAGCAGGAATTGCAGCGACCCTGGCCCCAGTATATCGAACAGGCGCTGCATGCCAGATACCTGCTGGAGCGGGATGTGGACTACGTCGTCGCCGACAACCAGGTCGTGTTAGTCGACCAAAACACGGGACGGCTACACCCCGATCGTAAGTGGCGCAGTGGATTGCACCAGGCGATCGAAGCCAAAGAACAGGTTGCCTTGACCGCAGAACGAGAAATCGAAGCCCGGATTACGCGTCAGCGGTATTTTGGTTTTTACGATCAGGTTGCCGGGATGACGGGTACGGCGGCAGGCAACGAAGCGGAGCTAATGACGTTCTACCATCTGCCGGTTGTCAAAATCGAACGCAACCAACCCTCCCGGCGAATCCGCCTGCCATCGCGGTATTTTGATGGTTGCCGCGCGAAATACTCGGCGATCGTCAAGGATGTGGTTGACCGGGTGGTCAGCGGTCAGCCGGTTCTGGTGGGAACACGAACCATCCATCAGTCGCGTGAAATCGCGTCCATGCTGGAGAGTTGCGGCCAGCGTCACACCGTGCTCAATGGGACCCAGGATGAAAACGAAGCCGAAGTGATCGCACAGGCAGGTCGTCCGGGGCAGGTCACGATCGCCACGAATATGGCTGGCCGAGGAACGGATGTTCGTTTGCAGCCGGAATCAGTCAACGCCGGCGGATTGCATGTCGTGGTCGCTGAACATCACGATTCGCCTCGAGTCGACCGCCAGTTGATTGGTCGAAGTGCGCGACAATCTGATCCCGGCTCCTGCCAGTTTTTCGTTGCGGCCGACGATGAATTGATTCAGAGATACGATCCCAAGTTGGGTGAGGCGATCCGTCGCGCTGCAGCGACGAGCGGAGAATCCACTGTCCGGTTTGACCGGCAAATCGACGCCTTGCAAAACCGCGTCGAGCGAATTCATTTTGTGGCTCGACGAAAAATGGTGGTTCACGATCACTGGATAGAATCGGTGCAGGAATCAGTTGCGAAATTGGCTTAACCTTCGTTCACCAGCAGACCTAGAACGGGAGATGAAAACCGTGAAAATCACAGGCTCCAAACGATCCGCACGCAGGCTGTTGTCGCTGGCCGTTCTCTTGGTTTTTATCCAGGCAGTTTTCGCTGACGATCATCGTCTTCGGTCGTCTTCGATCGCCATTACGGGTGACGAAGCGTTTACCGAGCCGATTGAAAAAATCCAGGTTGCCTGCTCGGAATCAGGAATCGTCGAGCACTTCAACGTTCGGCGGGGTGATCAGGTTGACGCGGGACAGTTATTGTTGGAACTCAACACTGCGGTGCTCGAATCTTCGCGGCAACTGGCCCTGGCAAAAACCAATTCCACCGCGAAACGGAATGCGGCGAATGTCGAATTGGAACAGAAAAAAATCCGCTATCAGAAACTGGTTCAGCTTTACCAGGATCAAGCCGGTAGTGCCGAAGAGGTCGAAAAGGCGAAATCGGAGATGCTGATTGCCCAGGAAAACGTCGCCGGAATCCAAGACGAGCTTGAGCAATACCGGTTAGAAGTCAAGAAAATCGAATCCCAAATGGAGCGCCGTCGAGTGCGCAGTCCGATTTCCGGTGTGGTGATCGATGTACGGAAAAAACCCGGTGAATTCGTTTCCTTGAATGATCCGCACGTCGCCACGATCGTTCGACTGGAAACGCTGCAAGTCGTTTTTCATTTGCCCACTCGCGAGGCGAAATCGTTTCAACAGGGCGATCAGATTCGGATCTTGATGATCGAGTCGAACCAGACTGCGATTGGAGTTGTCGATTACGTCGCACCGATCACCAGTGCCGACAGCGGGCGGGTGCGAATGGATGTACTGATTGAGAACGATCAGGGTACCTACCGCAGTGGTGTCCGTTGTCGAATGCTTGAGATGGTTGCCGCGGCGGCGGAACGTCAAAGTCCCCTGATCAGGGAGCCGTCAAAACGCTGATCCATCAACCCGCCGGTTGCATTCCCCTGCCCTTTGTTTCCAACACGTTTGTATTTGTATCCGATGATGGCCGACCCGACACCTGAAAACTCGATCCGATTGACACGGTGCGCCGAAGGTGTTTCGCTGCCGCAGCCGGTTGTTAAAAAAACGACGGTTGGAAAAAATTCCAATCGGGATTCCATTGGTTCAGCGGATCGCGACACGCTGGTTCGGTTGACGCAGGATTTACGGGCGGCGATCACGACGTCGGAAAACCACCCGGAGCTCGTGGCGCGATTTCTGGATGTGGTATCGCTGCGATTTTCTGTGTTGGCCGTTTGTTGGGCCGAAATTCGGGCTGGCGGCGTTGCTGAAATCTTCGATTCTAGGTTCGCCAAACCGAGTCTCGATACACCGGCCATTCGAAGTTCGATCCTGGAATCGGCGATCGCGGTGGCTCCCCAAAAACATCCCCGGTTTATTCAACCAGAGGAAATTCGCGGGGCACTGATTATCGGATTGCCGTTTTTTCAAAATCCGACGACCACTGCCGTGTTGTGTTTGATGGTCCATGAGAATCAGCAACGGATTGCCCAATCCTTATTGATTGCTCAACTGGTGGCGACTTACTACGATCTTTGGCGGTCGCGAGCCGAGCTTAATTCACTGACGTTTGAAGTTCGCAGTGCAGCGACGGTACTGGAGTTGGTTGGCAAAGCCGAATGCAGTGAGTCTTTGAAAGCGGCCAGTGTCAAAGTTGCCAATGAATTGCAGCATCTATTGCGTTGCCAGTACGTGGTGGTTGGCTACCGCAAAGACCCGGCGGCGAACCCGAAGCTGATGGCGATCTCTTCCATGGCGACGTTCGATCATCATTCTCGGGCAACCATGTTGATGCTCAACGCCATTGATGAATCCATGGTGCGGGGAACGATGTGTGCCTACCCTCCCCGAGCGGCTTCCAGTACCGGTAGTGTGTTGGCTCACAAGAAACTGGCCCAACATCTCCGCTGTGAATGTGCGATTTCAATTCCATTGCGCAACCAGGATGACGAGCTGGTAGGGGCCGTGATTGTGCTCGGTAGCCGGGAATTGGCGGCGGATCGTTCCACCCGGAATCTGATCCATGCACTTGAGCATCCAGTTGGCAGTGCCCTGCAGATCGTCAAACATGCCGAAGGCGGGTGGTTGCAAAAGCTGGTTCGATTGGTCGTTTCGCGTGAGAAAACCAACCTCAAGTGGGCGGCCGTCGCGTCGGTTTTGATTGGAGTCATTGCCCTGTTTACTCCGGTTTCCTATCGCGTCCAGTGCGGTTGCCTCGCCCAGCCGGTGACCCGTAGCTACTCGGTCGCGCCTTACGAGGGTCTGCTGGAAACCACGCTGGTTGAACCCGGCGATGTGGTTTCCGAGGGGCAGGTGCTCGCGCGAATGGATGGGCGAGAGATTCGTTTCAAAACGGTCGGTTTGGTTGCCGAGCGTGACGGAGCGGCGCGAAAGCGTGATGCGTTTCGTGCCAACGATGAAATCTCAGATTCGATTCGCGCTGATCTGGAACGCAAGCGTCTCGAAACCGAACTGGCATTAATGCAGTATCGGGAGCAGAATCTCGAAATCAGCAGTTCCATTGACGGAGTGGTGCTGTCAGGTAGCCTCGACAGGCGACACAATTATCCCGTGACCGTCGGGCAAAAGCTGTTTGAAATCGCGCCCATCGATCCACTGCGGGTTGAGCTGGCGATACCCGCGGACGAAATCATGCATGTCCGCCCAGGGCAGGTCGTCAAATTTCGATTTGACGGATTTGGAACCGAGTCGATCAAAGGCATGATCGCACGGATTCGACCGAGTTCGACCATCCGTGACGACGCCAACGTGTTTGTTGCCGAAGCGATTCTGGAAAATCCAGACGGAATCGTTCGGCCAGGCATGAAGGGCTTCGGGACCGTGTTTGGCAATCGGCACACGTTGGGTTGGACGTTGTTTCATCGACCCTGGGAACGATTCGTTACGGCGATTGGATTGTAGAACGCGGTGGCGGATTCCAGCGTTCCGTTTTTGGCGTCACACAGGCAGTTTTTCAACTTGGTCAGGAAGAGTTTGAAATGCGGGTTCAGCCCAAGAAAACGCGCCTCGACGCGCAGCCGCATCACACGACCGTTGAATTGGCCAGCAGCAAGCTGCGGCTGAGAGACGATCTGACCTTTCATCGCCAGGAATATGGCGGTGCGCCGTGCTACCTGATGGAAGACGAACTGGAAAGTAAGTTCTATCGGATCGGACTGGCCGAGTACCATTTTATCTCCCGTCTGGACGGGGCGACCACCGTTTCCCAGGCCGTCGCGATGTCTTCGGCAGATCTGGGCCGAGATGCGGTGAGCGAAATGGAATCGCTGACGATCTGCAAGTGGCTGCTCGATCATCGCCTTGCCACCACCGAGGCTTCCCGGAGTTCGGGGCGACTGCTGGAATCCTATGGGGAAAACAATCGCCGCAAGAACCTGGCCAAATTGAATCCGGTCTCGTTCAAATTCTCGTTATTCAATCCCGATCCCCTGTTGTCGGGATTGAGCGGATCACTCGGCTGGCTGTTCAGCAAGCCAATGTTTATCGTCTGGCTGATCGTCGTCGTCATGGGAGCCTATCATGCGTTGGCGAATTGTTCCTCTCTGGCGAACAGTCAGAATCTGATTTTTGCGGAACACAACTGGATCTGGCTGGGGTTAACCTGGCTGGCGATGAAAGTGATCCACGAATTCGCTCACGGCATGGCTTGCAAGCGGTATGACGGTGAGGTCAGACAGGCGGGAGTGGTCCTGATTGTGATGATCCCGTTGCCGTTCGTCGACGTGACCAGCTCCTGGAGATTCCGATCGAAATGGCAGCGGATTAATGTGGCCGCCGCCGGCATGTATGCCGAGCTGTTTTTGGCCGCGGTCGCAGCGATCGTCTGGAGTTACGCGGATGTTGGCACGGTCCGGCAAATTGCCTTCAACGTGATGCTGACCGGATCAGTGGCCACCGTTTTTTTCAACGCGAATCCCTTAATGCGCTTCGATGGATATTATATTCTTTCCGACTGGCTGGAGTTGCCGAACTTGGGCACGCATGGCCAGCAATTCATGCATTGGGTCGGAAACCGGTTTTATCTGGGCCTCGATGCCAAGCGACCGAGCTGGCCCGAAGGCCGCGGATTGCTGATTGGGATCTATGCTGTTGCGGCGCTGATTTGGAAAGTGCTGATTTGCATCGGCCTGGCAATCGCCGCGGAATCGCTGTTTTTCGGTGCCGGTTTTGTGTTGTCGGGGCTGGCCATCGGTCTCTGGGTGCTATGGCCTTTGGCGAAGTTGTTGAAATTCGTGTTGGTCGGCGATGAGACACGGCAACCACCCGGCCGAATCCGATTTTGCGTAGTGACCGCTGGTTGTGGATGTTTGTTCTGGTCAGCCTTTTGCTACTTGCCATGGCATGTAAACGTGTCGGTTCCTGCGATTGTCGATTTTTCGGACCGCACGGAAATTCGCGTTCCGCTGGGTGGTTTTGTCCGAAAGGTCCTGATCGAGAGTGATCAGCGCGTTGAAGCGGGGCAGCTGTTGGCGGTGATGGAGAATATGGAATTGCAGGCGGATGTTGAAAACCTGCAGATTGAGCTGGAAGAGAATCAGTTGCAGCTACGTCAGCATCGCAACAAGCAACAGCTGGCGGCATTTGATGTCGCGCTTCGCAATCGGCAGGCGCTGCAGCAACGACTGGAAGAACGACAGCAGCAAGTCGCCGGGCTTGAAATCCGGGCACCGAAGTCCGGTGTGGTGATCGCCGACGATTTATCGGTCTTGGTCGGAACCTATCTTTCTGCAGGACACTCGTTCTGTACGATCGGCACAGGTGAAGGGACCGAAATTCAGGCGTTGGTCTCGCAAAAAGACCTGAATCAGTTTGAGGGTCGTCATGGAGATCCTGTTCACGTTCGGATTCGCGGGATGGGGGATCGAGGCGTGCCTGCCATTTTGACCCGGTTAAATCCCAGGGCCAGCGTCGAACTGCCCAATCCGGCATTTAGCGCGATGTACGGTGGGCCGTTGCCGGTCAAGTACCGGTCGCGATCCGGTGAACAGGAGAGTACCGAACCGGTCGACGATCCCTTCGAATTGATCGAGCCGCATTTTCTTGCCCGAGTTCGGCTTGCCGATTACCACCGCCATCGACTGCGTGCCGGTCAGCCTGCCGTCGTCTCGATTCGCGGGCACGGTCGCTCGTTGGGCGATGTGCTGTACCAGAATCTGATCGAGTGGATCCGCGCGCTGCGGAAACAAAGCCAGGCGATTCACCATTCAGGCAGTTGATTCAGTGTGCCAACACCGATGCGACCACCGCCACATCGACGATGTCGCTGACACTGCAACCGCGTGACAGGTCCATGAAGGGTTTGGCCAGTCCCTGAATCAAGGGCCCGAGGGCTTTCGCGCCTCCGATGCGTTCGGTGATTTTGTAGGCGATGTTCCCGGAATCCAGGTCTGGAAACACAAACACATTGGCCCGTCCGGCAACCGGTGAATTGGGAGCTTTGCGGCGGGCGACTTCCGGAACAAATGCCGTATCGAACTGCATTTCGCCGTCGACCTCCAGTTCAGGATGCCGTGACCGAACAATCTCGAGAGCCCGCTGAATTTTGTGAACACGGGCGTGGTCCGCGCTTCCCTTGGTCGAGAACGACAGCATGGCAACGCGAGGTAATTCGCCCGTCAGCGTGCGATGATTGGCGGCGGCACAAATGGCAATCTCCGCCAATTGTTCGGCGTTCGGATCGGGGACGACACCGCAATCAGCGTACGTCAGGCATCGCTCGGCCAATTGCATCAGAAAAAAGCTGGAGACCAGGCTGCGACCAGGCGGAGTCCCGATCCCGTACAGTCCCGCACGGATGACACTGGATGTCGTGGCGAGGCTGCCGGCCACCGAACCATCGACGTAATCTGTCTTGACCAACAACGACGCCAGCATCAGCGGATCGCTCAAGGCCAGCAGTGCGCCGTCGAGCGACAGGCCTCGATGCTCGCGGTTGCGGTACAGTTGTTGGGCACATTGATCAAGTAGTTCTGGATCGGTCGCAGACACCGTGTCGACGCGATCGTCCCAGTGATGTTCGGACACCGCGTCAACAATCACAACGGCTTGACCCAAGCCGAGCTGGGCAAAGTCATTGACCGCTTCCACCACACGCGGATCATCGGTTTCGGGAAACACAATCCGCTTCGGATTGGATTTCGCTTTGGCGTGCAGACGTTGGATTACGTTGGTCATGGATTGAGCTGGGGTGGATCTTCAGCGAACCAATTTTCAGAAATCAAAGTGCAACGGCAAGCCTAAACGGGACTGGTTTTTAACGATGCCTCAAGTTTGCGGATTTCGTATTCAAAACCACCGGACAGAATCGGGAACCGGCACCAGGTTTTCGGATCCAGGTTTTTGTCATCGAGGTGGAATGAAGGCGCGTAGCGTTCCCGTTTCCACTGATTTCGGCACCACAACCGAAAAAATCGCACCGTAAACTGGCAAAGTTGTTGGTCATCAAATTGGTCGAATTCCAACCGGAGATGTTCGAAAACTTCCAGTGGCATCATTTTATCGCGAATCGCCAACAGTTCGATCCTGTCCAGAATTTCATACGGCATCAAATCCTGCTCGTCCGTCTGGTTGGATTCTGGGGGTCGCAGTTCGGCGGTCGGTTGCTGGTCGTTGACGCTTTTCAATTCCGGCACCGGAGCGATTCCCGTGGGTCCGGTCGTTTCCATCCAGGTTAGCCAGATCCGCAGGAACGCTTTATCGATTCCTGCGATCGGGCTCAATCCACCGGACGTGTCGCCATCCATCGTCGCATACCCTACCGCGGCCTCGCTCCGATTGCTGGTTGAAAGTAACAGCGCGTTTCGAATGTTCGCCAGCATCCAGACCCCTGGCGAGCGAACACGGGCCTGGATATTTTGCAAGGCGATGTCGTGTTTTTCCCAGGTCAACGGTTCACCGATGGCCTGACTGACCATCCTGCAATAATCATCGACCAGCGAATCGACATCGAATTCATAGTGCGTCGCGTGAATCGCGGTGGCGACATCGGCGGCCGCCTGCCGTGTGACCGAGCCACTGTTTTTGGTGGATTGATAAACGGTCGTCAGCATGCGGGTGGCCAGCGCTTCGGCGTTCTCGGGCGGCGAATCGGAAAGCCAGCTTCCCAGTCGCTGCAACGTGGTTTCGAAACCCAACTGTTGTTCGGCCAATTTCAACATCGTTGCAACCAGAACGACAACGGCTGCCGAATCGCAGCCGCCACTCAGTGAGACCACGAATCCGCGCGATCGGCTTTTGCGGACATAATCGAACAGTCCCAAGCAGACCGAACGCGTAAATTCTTCTTGCTTGCGGTCCGGGCTGGAGATCCACGGATCGTTAATCAAGTCCGGTCGCTCCAGCTGGCAGGGGGGAAATTTGAAATCGACGTCAATCACATCGTCTTCCACCCCGTCAACCTCGGGCTCAAAGCTGGACATTCGCGCTCGGGTCATGCGTGTCGAGTCAATGTTGACGACGGCGGTCGTCAATTCAAACGGTTGGTAAGAGAATCGTTTGCCAATCGCCAGCATTTTTCCGCCGGATGCGATCATCGCATCGCCGTCGTAAATCGCCCGCCCCGCCTCATTGCCCAATAAATTGGAATAGACATAGCTGACATGAAACGCGCGGCTGCCTTCGAGCACAAACCGCTGGCGGACCTCATGTTTGTCGAAGGCAAAATGACTGGCACTGGGGTTGAGGATGATGTCGGCGCCCTTGGAGGCAAGCAAGCCACCGGGCCGGGTGCCGACCCAGGCGTCTTCGCAAATCTCGAAGCCGATGCGAATCCCGCCGACCTCAAATAGCACATTGCCAATCGGATATTCATAGCCACCCAGTTCGACTTCCCCGACAACGCCCGGAGCCCATGGTTTGAACCAGCGTGGCTCATAATGAATGCCGTCTCCCGCCAAATGGCGTTTCGCGGCGAACCCGCACAGCTTTCCGTCAACCAGCAGTGCCGCCGTGTTAAACAGCCCCCCGGCGTACATGATGGGCAGCCCGACCGAAACAATCATCCCGCTGGTTTCGGGCAAGATCGACTGCAACATTTCCCAGGCGGTGATTTGCAGCCCCGGTGCATGGAACGCGTCCTCGCAGCCGTAGCCCGTGATGCATAATTCAGGCAGGCACAGCACGGAAACATTCTGCGCTCTCGCCGCGTCGATGGCCGCAACCATGTTGTCGCGATTACCTTCCCAATCGAGAGGTGTTTGGTTCAAAACACCCGCAGCGACTTTTATTAACTTCATCAATCAATACTTTCGATGGCGAAAACGAGCGGCCAACAGCGTGCTAACCGATTGGACAGTTTCGGTCATAACAATGCCCAGATTGTAGGCCTCCGCCGCGTCAGCGAGAAGTCGAAACAAAGGCGATTTGGGTCTTGATTCAACCCCTTCGAATGAGCTACCGACTCGGCCCGGCTGGCAAGCTGTCTGTTCATCAACGTTGAATAGCTTAAACTGTCGGATTGAGAATCCAGTCATCGCCGCGACTCATCGCTGGATCGAAGTTTGTTGCCCCGGCCGTTGCGATCTTCAAATTTGGCTGACAACACCGGTGTAGCCGAAACCTGAGGCCCGGTGGTAAACGGAACACCTAATAACGAAAACTGAAAACTGAAAACCATGCCGCAAACGGAAAGCATCAAATGGATTGGAGACGAGCAAGGCCATCTGTCGCTGCTTGACCAGACCAAGTTACCCACCGAATTGACCACCATTGAATGTCGCGACGTCGAAACGGTTTGGGAGGCCATAAAAATGCTGCGTGTCCGCGGGGCACCCGCCATTGGAATCGCGGCCGCTTATGGAGTCGTCATCGGCTTGCAGGCCGCTGAGGAAAACACCGATTCCTTCAGGCGTCGATTGGCCGAGGTCACGGAGTATCTTGCCAACAGTCGACCGACGGCCGTGAATTTATTCTGGGCTCTCGAGAGGATGGGTCGTGCGGCAAACGCGTTGCTGGAGGACCGGCCAATCGCTGAGGTTCGGTCGTCATTGCTGGCTGAAGCCAAGGCCATTCACGATCAGGATCGGAGCATGTGCCACGCGATCGGTGAATGGGGTGCCAAATTGTTGCAGAATGTCAGTGGTGTATTGACGCATTGCAATGCCGGAGGATTGGCGACGGCGGAATACGGGACGGCGCTGAGTGTGTTTTTTACAGCCCAGGACCAGGGCCATGACTTGCATGTCTACGTCGATGAGACCCGGCCGCTGCTGCAGGGATCCCGCTTGACGGCTTGGGAGTTGATGCAACGTGGGATCCAAACAACTTTGATTTGCGATTCGATGGCTGCGCAGGTGATGCGGGAAGGCAAGATTCAGGCGGTGGTAACGGGCGCCGACCGAATTGCCGCCAACGGAGATTCCGCCAACAAAATCGGTACCTACTCGGTTGCCGTGCTGGCCAAGGCTCACGGTATACCGTTTTACATTGCCGCGCCCAGCAGTACGTTTGATTTTACCATCGAAGATGGCAGCGCGATTCCGATTGAGGAACGGACAGCGGAGGAAATCACTCACGGTTTTGGCCGCCAAACAGCTCCCGCCGGGGTTGAGGTCTACAATCCGGCATTCGACGTCACTCCGGCGGAATATATTGAAGCGATTATTACCGAGCGCGGCGTCGTCCAGCCGGTAACCCCAGCGAACATTGCCAAATTACTGAGGTCGAATTAAGCGGACACGATGGTTCGAAGCGTTCATTAAACCAAACCCCAACAAGACCGATACGATGGACTCCAAGAAAATTTTGATGCTGGTTGGCGACTATGTCGAGGACTACGAGGTCATGGTGCCGTTTCAAATGTTGTTGATGGTGGGGCACGTTGTCCATGCCGTTTGCCCGGACAAAGTCGCTGGTCAAACCGTGGCGACGGCGATTCACGATTTCGAAGGCGACCAAACCTACAGTGAAAAACGGGGGCACAATTTTCGACTCAACGCGACGTTTGCCGATCTGGATCCTGCCGACTACGACGCGTTGGTAATTCCGGGTGGACGGGCGCCGGAGTACCTGCGTTTGAATGATGCCGTGTTGTCGATCGTTCAGCATTTTTCCGTCGCCGAAAAACCAATCGCCGCGATTTGCCACGGCCCACAAGTGTTGGCTGCCGCGGGCGTTCTGAAAGGGAAATCTTGCAGCGCTTATCCTGCTGTCAGGCCAGAGGTCGAGATGAATGGTGGGACTTACGTCGCGGCCGACGAGACATTCGAAAACGCTTACGTCGATGGCAATCTGGTGACGGCACCGGCCTGGCCGGCACACCCCGCCTGGATCCGGGCTTTCCTGAAAGTACTGGGAACGCCAGTTGGCGGGTAACGTGTGCCAGCAAGGCAGCATCTGATTGCAGAAAAATCCAAATTGAAGCTGGCTAAGATTTACGGATTATGCCGATAACTCCGATCGTCTGGATTATTCCGATAATTCCGGTTAGAGGCGCGCGGTTCACTCCCCCCATGAACCCCCACGCATTTTTCTGGACCAGGTTACCGTTCTGGTTCTGTTAATTCGTACGTTCGTGAATTGGAGTGAGATTCCCGATGGGAAGCATTCGGATTATTGCCATCCTTGGTTTTGTGTTTGCGCTGACCATCAACGAATCGGCGTACGCACAATACGGCCAGAATGCGATCGCACCCGACGTCTACCAGCGCCAGCAGGCGATCGAAGCCTACCAGCGCGAGCTGGCGATGGCCTATGCGGCCCAGCAGCGAGCCCAGAATGTTGCGGTTTATCCTGGTAGCGCAACGCCCATCCCCGCGTATCCGGGGGGCAATCCGTATGGAGTCCAGCCAGCCGGTTATCCACAGGTTTCCGGCTATCGGCAAGTTCCTGTCGATCCGCACTATGCGGTGCAGGCGGATCGGGCAAGGCGTCGATTGGCGGAGGAGATGGCGATTGCGCAAGAACACTTGGCCCAACGACAACAACCGGGTCCCTTTCCACACCGACTGCCGATTACCGGCCAATCGGTTGGTTTTCGCAGGCAACAGGAAGATCCGTTTGGCGAGAATCAAGCTAAAAATGCAACCGGTAACCAAGCCGAAGTCAAACCGCCCGTTCAGGCGCCGCAGGACGCGAATCAGTTTCAGAATCCGGAACGGCCAGTCCTTCCCCAAGATCCGTTCGGTGAAAAACAAACCGAGCCGACCAAGCCATTGGGGGGAGAACAAAGTCCAATCACCAATCCAAATCTCCAACCCCCACAAAACAACCCCGCCGGGGAACGAACCGTTCCCGGTATCAATCCCTTTGCCGAACCACCGGTTGAAGATCCGACGCGAACGCAACCGCGAGTCCCACAGCAGCCCCAGGATCGTGATCCGTTTGGAGAGGGCCAAGTCAAACCACCCGAACAGGTACCCGGTCGCGATCCGATTACCTCCCCGGAGCAGATGCCGGATGAGATTGTGCTGCCTCCGGAGATTGTCAATCCAACGACCCAACAACCGCCCACGCAACAACCACCGGCTCAACAGCCGAGGATTGAGCCGCCGGCTACGCAACAACCACCCACGACCGATCCGCGATCGGTCGAACCCCAGGTCATTCAGCAACCCACCGCGCCGCGGGATCCGCAGTCGCGCCAACCTGGGTTGGAATCGCCTGGGGCAGTGCCGATGTATGGCCCGCTTGAGCGGCAAGTGATGCCAGCGTATCCGCCAGCGCAGTTGCTCCCGGCTATCCGCCGTCGCAGCCTTATTCAACGATGCCCTATCCATCACCTTCGTATGCCGCACCTTCGTATCCCGCACCATCGTATCCCGCACCATCGTATCAACCGCCAACGCGTCCATTTCCATCGCATCGCGATCCGGGTGCCTATCAAGGCGTCGTGGGATGCGACGGCGTCGTCAACGCGCGAAGCGAAAGTGACTATCTGCTGGCTCCGGGAATTTGCCCCACGTACTACCTCAGTCTGTATGGCGGGGCGAGTTGGTTGAATGACCTGACATCGGACGAGGGGAACACGTTGTTTACCAACACCGGCGGTGGGTTTGGCGTCGCGTTGGGTCAGTTGCACGGTAGAAACCTCCGTTCGGATTTGGAATTTACGTATCGCTCCCATGGCATCGTGGGCACGGAACTGGTGGACGTCGATCCCAGCGAAAATCGGGACCTCGATGGAAGCTTGCAGTCGTATTCCGGGATGGCCAACCTGTATTGGGAGTTTGTCAGTTTTCCCAAGCCCTGCTTCAAGCCTTACGTTGGAGCGGGAATTGGATTTGTCGGTGTTGAAGCCGACTTGAGAACGCCGAATGGATCGACAATTTTGGCCCAGCCCGTCGATAACGACACCAGTTTTGCATACCAGTTTATGGGGGGTGTGAATTACAAAGCATGCCGCAACCTGGACCTGTTTATCGAATATCGATTATTTAAAACCGATTCGATCCGGATTGATACGATGCCGGGATGGGGTGGTGGAAAATTCGATTACGCGACGGATAACCTGTTCGCCGGGTTGCGCTGGAGGTTCTAAATGATCGTGATCCGCCCCTGGAAGAGGCCTTAATGAGATTCGAATGGGAAATCCTCGCCGTGGCACTGGGAGGCGCGTTAGGTGCAATCAGTCGTTACCTTGTGAGTCGAGCTGCGGAAAAGGCCGCCAATTTTTCGTTTGCGTTGGGGACCCTGATTGCCAATGTGACCGGTTGTTTCATGATCGGTGTGTTGCTTGGTTCTGGAATCGGTGAAAAACATCATGCGATCCGGCTGGGATTTGGCGTCGGTTTTCTGGCGGCGCTGACGACGTTTTCGACGTTTGGCGCCGAGACCATGAAGCACATTCAGGATAATGAGCTGGGGATGGCGCTGGGGAATGTTTCGGCCAACCTGGTCCTCGGCTTGGCGGCTGTTGCGGTCGGGATCGTGACCGGCAAGCGACTGTCGGGAACCTGACCCATGGGGCGTTGCCAAATTCATTCGAACCACGCGGGGTTGGTCTGATCCCGTCCTTCTTCCGCCACCGCAAACAAAAGCCGGCCTTGACCGGCAAGGGGACAGTTGCGTCGATTGGCGTTCCATTGACGTTCTAAAGTCGCTGATTTAGACTTCGGTGATTGATAGTCAGTCGCCTGTTCGGTCAGCTCGGTAATGGATCCCCTTCACTTTTGCATCGCCGTTTCCCCGCTTGCAGTTTATCTGCTGCTGTTGGGGTATTTGAATCTGCGCGGGCGCCCGTTCGTTACGACCGGGCGCGGGATTCTGCGGCGATCGCGATCGCGATTGTCGGATTGGTTTTGATCGGACCGATGAAGCTGTTTTTTCCCGAAGGAGCTGCTTCCCGATTCGGCGTCAGCGTGTGGCTGATGTTGATTGTGTTTTACGGATTGTGTGTTTCGCTGGTCGTGCTGTTAATGCGATCTCGAATCGTGATCTACAATATTTCCGCGGAACACTTGCGGCCGATCCTGACCGGTGTGGCCATGAAACTGGACAAAAAGAGCCGCTGGAGCGGTGACAGTCTGTGGATGCCGGATTTGCAGGTGCATTTGCATGTGGAGGCCGTTGACTGGTTGAAGAATGTTCAGCTTACCGCCGGCGGGAACAATCAAAGCTACGAAGGCTGGCACGCGTTAGAGAAAGAATTGCGGATGGCGTTAAGCAAGATTCCGGTCGGACCCAGTCTGATTGGGGTTCCCATGCTGATTGTCTCGGGGTTGCTGGCGTTGGGTGCCGCAATTTGGATGTTGAGCGATCAACAGGCGGTTGCGCAGGCTTTAAATGAACTGTGGCGGAATTGAGTTCTGTTGACAGGCTCGCTATCCTGACTTGAGCTTCGCCGCAGCCGAACCATTGATTCACGAATTCGTTGCGGGTGAATCCGTTTCCAATTTTGATAACCTTGCTGTTTCATCCTGTCAGCTGTTAAACGCCTATGAGTTACTACCCGTCGGAATCCAAGCGTCAGCAAGTCGAGCCTCGTGCGCGGAGCGGCAGCGTTTCGGGAATCAAACTGAGATTGATCATGGCGGCCGCGATCGTGCTGTTCGCGGTGCTGAGCTATTACGGCAAAGGCCAGATTAATCCGATTACCGGTGACAAACAGCGCGTCGATCTGTCGGTCAAAGACGAGATCCGGATGGGATTACAAGGAGCCCCTTCGATGGGGCGTTTTTCGAACGATCGGCAGGCCCAGTATCGGATTGAGCTGGTCGGTGCACGTTTGATCAATGCCCTCGAATTGCAGTTGCTCGAACAGGATCTTCGTAATCCGTACCCTTTCGAGTTTCATTTGTTGGCGGATTCCAGAACCGTCAACGCCTTTGCGCTGCCGGGCGGTCAGGTGTTCATGACTGAAGGCCTTTACCGTCGGCTTTCCAACGACGGGGAGATCGCCGGAGTGTTGGGGCATGAAATGGGGCACGTGATTGAGCGACATGGTTCCCAGCGGATGGCCAAAGGGAGTCTGATCCAGGGCATTGTCGGGGCAGCGGGGGTTGCCGGTGGCGATGTCAGTAGCAGCCAGGCAGCGGCTTGGGTGGGTAACATGATCAATATGAAATACGGCCGCGAGGATGAACTGGCATCCGATGGCTGGGGGGTCGAATTGATGGTCAACGCGGGCTACAGTCCGGAACATCTGTTACGTGTCATGGATGTGCTGGAAGAATCCAGCGGCGGGGCCGGTCCCCCGGAGTTTCTGAGTACGCATCCGCGACCGGCCAATCGTCGCGAGTACATTAGCGAAATCATCCGAGAAAAATTTCCGAACGGAATTCCACCGGGTTTGAATTAGGACAGAAGATCCATGCGAAAGATCCTGACGATTGCGGTCCGTGAGTATCGCGCGATGGTCGGTACCAAGGCATTCATTATCTCGATCGTGTTGATGCCGGTATTGATGTTGGGCGGACTGTTCGCGATGGAAACGTTGAAAAACTCCGGGACGATCTCTGAACGGAAAATTGCCATCATCGACCTGACGGGGCAATATTATCAGCCACTCTACGAAGCGGCCGAACGGCGAAACGAACAGTATTTTCCAGCCAATGCTGACGGCGAATCGAGTGCTGATCGGGAAGCGGACGGGTTGCCGGGATTTGCCAAGGAAAAATACCTGCTGGAGCAAATCGAAGTCGACTCCGTATCGGATGACTTGAGGTTTGAGTTGTCCCAGCGAATTCGAGATCAGGATTTATATGCGTTTCTGGAGATTCCGTTGGGTGCCGGCGAGTTGGACGCCGGGCCGGAGGCCAGGATCCGGTTCTACGCACAGGATTCCAGTTTGTCCGAAGCGCGGGGCTGGCTGGCCGGAGTGATTAATCAAATCGTCAAATCCCGCCGGCTGGCCGATTCCGGAATCGCGCCCGAGATCGCACAGGATCTGATGGTCAAGCTGAACACGCCTGTCCCGGTTTCGGGAATGGGACTGGTCGATAAAGTCGAAGGCGGAACCGTTGCTGCCAAAGAAGAAGACGATCCGATGCGGGCCATTTTTCTGCCCATGGGCGTGATGATGCTAATGTTTATGGTGATCTTCATGGCGTCCCAGCCAATGCTCGAAAGCGTGCTGGAAGAAAAATCGCAACGCATCGCCGAGGTACTGCTCGGCAGCGCGAATCCGTTTCAGTTGATGAGCGGAAAACTGCTGGGGACCGTCGGTGGTTCATTGACGATTTTTGTGATTTACCTCGTCGGCGCCTACGGGCTGGCCGTTTATCGGGACTGGGCCGGGATGATTCCGTTCGAGTTAGCCCCGTGGTTTATCCTGTTTCAGATTTTCGGCGTGTTGTTCTACGCGTCGATTTTTCTGGCGATCGGCGCGTCGGTTTCACAGCTCAAGGAAGCCCAGTCGATGCTGTTGCCAGTCTGGATGCTGATGATGAGCCCGATGTTTGTCTGGTTGTTCATTGTCCGCGATCCATTGGGCCCAATGGCGACCTATTTTTCGATGTTTCCACCCGCAACACCGACGGCCATGATGCTGCGGATGGCAACGGGCCAAACCATTCCGCTTTGGCAGCCCATCGTTGGCGTCTTGCTAATGTCGGTTTCAACTTTGCTGATCGTGGTCGTCGCGTCGAGAATTTTTCGGGTGGGAATTCTGTGGCAGGGAAAGACTCCGAAACTGGGCGAGATCCTGAAATGGGCCGTCACCGGGTAGGTTCGGCCCACTGCGGGGAAAGGTTCCTGCCACCGATCAATTTGTGGGCAGCCAGCCAGCTTTTATCCACCTGGGGAATGTTTTAGACTATCTCCCAACATGTTTTTCGGTGAGCAAGATGTCACAGGCTGCAAACAATCTGGAGCGTCGCGGCGATGAAGTCATTCGGCGCGGACCTTATCCCGAAATGACCTGGACCGCAGTCATTGTCGGCTGGTTTCTGGGGGCGTTGATCGCAGTTTCCATCAGCTACGCGGCGTTGATTCTCGGTTTTTCGATCGAGGGTTCCGAGCTGGCAGCCATTTTGGGTTGGGGCATTCTCCGCGGATTGCTTGGTCGCACCAGTATCATTGAAAACAACATCAATCAAACCGTCGCCTCGGCAGTCAACGGTGCTTCGTCGGGGATCATGTTTTCGGTCCCGGCGCTGTTTATTCTCAGTCAGAAACCGGGCCTCGAATCGGTTGCCGAATTCAATATTCCGTTGATGGTGTTCGCCTGCATCGCTGGCGCGTTTATCGGGTTGGCGTTCGTAATCCCGTTGCGCAAGCAGATGATCGACTTTGAGCGGTTGCCTTATCCCGGTGGTATCGCCGTCGCGACGATTTTGAAATCGCCCGGCGCGGGGATGCGCAAAGCCATGTTGTTGTTGACCGGGGGGGTGGTTTCGGCCGGTGTCGCGATTGCTTTGGCGTTCGTTTTCGATCCTGATTCGGGGTTAAAAGATGCCTACCCGGTCCAGCGAATTTTGACCAACTTGGGGTCAAATTTCCAAATTCCCACAATGTTGAACCTGACGTTTTATTTGTCGCTGATGACCATTGGCGTCGGGTTTCTTTCTGGTAAGGGAGGCTTCTGGTTCGGGGCGGGCGGTTTCATCTGTTACTGGTTGCTGTCGCCGGTTTTGGCCAGCTACGGCGGCGAAGAAATCAGAGCGATGGTTCCCGATCCCGGCGCGATGCGTGGAGGGATCTATCGACCGACCGGGATTGGGATGCTGATCGGCGCCGCAATCGGTGGCATCCTCGTTGCGTTTCCGTTGATCGCCAGCGCGGTGGGATCGATGAAACGGGCCAGTTCGGACAAATCGACCGCCGCCGATGCAGCAGACGACGAGTTGCCGTTTTCAATGTTGTTCGGAGCGGTCGTCTTGGGATTTGTCATGCTGGGCGCATTGGCCTATTTTTCGGTTCCCGACATGTCGCCAACGCTCGCGATCTCGATGGCGTTGCTGGGGACGCTTTGGATCTGGATTGCCGGTGTGATCGTGGCGGAGTGCATTGGGCGGACGAACTGGTCGCCTCTTTCGGGGATGACGTTGATCGCCGTTACCATTTTGATCTTGTTGGGCGTCCAGTTCGGGATGAAAGGCGAGCCGAATCCGGACGACCCCGCCGCGCATTCGGCTGGGACGGCGTCGTTGATCGTTTGTTCGATGGTGGTCGGAGCCGCCATCTGCCTGGCCGTTTCGCAAGCTTCGGACATGATGCTGGATTTGAAATCAGGTTACCTGGTCGGTGCGGTTCCGCGACGCCAGCAGATTGCACAGTTTGTTGGTGCCTGGTTGGGACCGGTGATTGTGATTGTCTTGATGTTCGTGCTGCAGGAGAATTTCAAGGACAGTGGTGGAATTGGCGGTGAAAAACTGCCAGCTCCGCAAGCCCAGGCTTTGGCCACGGTCGTCGAAGGAATTGTGGCCGAAGATGTCCCGGCCTATCGTTACAGTGCGGGAGCCGGATTGGGATTTTTGCTGGCGGCTAGTGGACTGGGTGGAATTGGCGTGATGGTCGCGCTCGGGTTTTATATGCCGTTTAATATTGTTTTGACGTACTCGATCGGATGCCTGTTGCGAATTGTCGTGCGATAAAACATCAGGCAAGCGGTTCAGCGAGGAGGTCGGTATCCCGATTGCTGCCGGATTGATCGTCGGCGAAGCGCTGGTGGGTGTGGGAGATGCGATGTACAAAATTGTCGCGCCAGTAGTGATGGGGTGGTTCGCATGAGCAGTACTTCCGTCTTCGGACAACTTTTACTTTGGTGCGGTTTTCTGTCCGGTGCGCTGGCAACGGTTTTCCAGCCGGAAGTCGAGGGGGATCCGTGGTCGACGATTAATTGGGTCTGGTACGGCGCATCGGCGGTTGTCTGCCTGGCCGGCGTCGTTTCTCTGCGAATTAGCAAACGCCAAACGAGTTTCGAATCCGAAAAAAATGACGCGGCGTTTGCCAGTTTGCCCGGGTTGGCGGCAGCTTTGGTGGCGAATATTGCCGAACTGCGCAAATCGCAGGACTCTTGGAAGCCGTCGGAGATCGTCGATTTTATTGAATCAAATTTGCACGATGATTTGCGCGATTTTGCCGATGCACGCGAATCGATCGCCACGCAACAGGGCTTACAGACATTCGCGGATGTGATGACCGAGTTCGCCGCCGGTGAAAGAGCCGTCAATCGCAGTTGGTCGGCAGCCGCTGACGGTTATGTCGACGAGGTTGCCCTGTGCCTGGAAAAGGCCGAGGCGTTTTTTCGAAACGTCGAGACGGCCTTGGGCAAAAAACGTGGCGATCGGAGTTAAGTCGAACGGATTGGCGTGGTTCATCGTGGCGGGGCGGAAGCATCCTGTTGCTGCCTGATTGGACGGAGGTCGAGGGTTGGGAGCCAGTCCAGCCTGTCTGGCTGAAGTCGGCAGATAAAAAGCGATCCACGGCACCAAGGATCCATCCATCGACAGCCAGATTTTGAATCATGGATGAACCACCCAAACCAGGCTTTACCTCAACCGCTTAACTTTTCCTCAGGCGAGAATTGACCGGGACAACGGAATGACAAAAGAAATTCAGGAGCACATCAGTCGTTTGAACATCGCCAAGGACTGGTTGCCGCGATACACCGGGATGCCGTTGGATGAATTTGGAGACCACATCCTGTTGACCAATTTTGATTATTACACGCGGCAGTTTGCCAATAAATTTGACTGCAAGATTTATGGCGAAGGCAAACCGATGCAGGCGGCGACCAATTCGGCGGGCCTGACGATTATCAATTTTGGAATTGGATCGGCCAATGCGGCGATGATCATGGACTTGTTGAGCGCCGACAGCCCAAAGGCGGTGTTGTTCCTCGGCAAGTGCGGCGGCCTAAAAGACTCGACGGAAATTGGAAATTTTATTTTGCCGATCGCGGCCATTCGCGGTGAAGGTACCAGCCATGATTACTTTCCGCCCGAAGTTCCTGCACTACCGTCGTTCAAATTGCACAAATTTGTTTCGGAGTCGCTCGTTGAGCGAGATCTGGAATATCGAACCGGCGTCATTTACACGACCAATCGACGACTGTGGGAACACGATCAGGAGTTTCGGGAAAGGCTTGAACGAAGATGACCTGTATCGGCATCGATATGGAAACGGCGACCCTGTTCATCGTCGGCCACTACAACGAGATTTCCCGTGGTGCCTTGCTGTTGGTGACCGATGTTCCGACGACTCCCGATGGCGTGAAAACGTCCAGAATCGGATCAGCAGGTGACCAATACGCTGGTCGGATATTCATCTCGAAATCGGCATCGAAGTCGATGACCGACATTGGCAGTCGGGGCGAGCAGATCAAGCATTTTCGGTATTAGCAGAGACGTTTCAGCTGGCGATAGGGCCGGCGCTGAGCAAACGCCGACCGCGTCATCACGTCCGTTGCCGCTTGAGCGCCGGTGGGAACTTCGGAGTACGACCGATGCAGGTGCCGGGCGTCCCTGTTTCGCAATCGGGCTGGCCGCTTCGCCGCCGGTATTCAAACCTGGAGCACACCGGTTCGGAACGGTTCGTCTTCGGCGTGGCGAGTGACGATTTCCAGCGAGTCGAATCAGCGTCTGGCGGGTCTGATCGGGGTTGATGATGCCGTCGACCCACAACCGCCCGGCCGCGTAGCGGATATCGGTCGATGTGTCGTACGCCGATTCGACTTTTTCTTTCAGCTTTCCAGTTCCTCGGCATCCGGTTCCTGGCCGGCTCGTTTCAAAGCGGCGATGTTGATATCGAGAATCGCTGTGGCAGCCTGTTTGCCGCCCATCACCGCGTAGCGGGCGTTGGGCCAGGCAAAAATGAATCGCGGATCAAACGCTTTGCCGCACATGGCGTAGTTGCCCGCACCGTAGCTGCCGCCGGTGATGACGGTGATTTTGGGGACGCGACTGTTGGAAATCACGTTCACCACTTTTGCCCCGGCTCGAATGATTCCGACCTGTTCGCTGTCGCGTCCGACCATGAAGCCCATCACGTCCTGCAGGAAGATGAGCGGCGTCCAGGTCTGATTGCAGTCCATGATAAAGCGGGCTTCCTTGTCGGCGCTGTCGTGATAGATCACGCCGCCGTACTGCATTCCTTCTTTGGCGGATTTGCACGACGGTTCGCTGGTTGGCCACGATGCCGACCTGATAGCCGCCGATTTTGGCGTATCCGCAGACGATCGTCTGACCGTATTCGGCCTTGTATTCCTGGAACGATTCCGCATCGACGAGAAACTCGATCAGGTCGCGAACGTCGTAGCGATCTTGGGCATCCCGGGGAATCTCGTCAAAGATCTCGGATTGGTCTTTGGTCGAATCGACCGGTTCGTCGCGGCGGAAGTTCGCCTGCGATCTGATCGTTGGGCAGCATGTCGACCAGGGAGCGCAGGCGGTCGATCGCGGCCTCGTCATCGGGTTCCCGGAAGTCGATCGTGCCACTGATGCTGGCGTGCATCGCCGCGCCGCCAAGTTCCTCGGAGGAGACTTCCTGGCCAATGGCACTTTTGACCAGCGCCGGACCGGCCAGGTACAAACCGCTGCCCTCGGTCATCACCAGTTTGTCGCAGAGCACGGGCAGGTAGCCGCCACCGGCGACACAGTTGCCCATGATGGCGGACAACTGGGGAATGCCCATCGCCGAGATCACCGCGTTGTTTCGGAAGATGCGACCAAAATCATCCTCGTCGGGAAAGATCTCATCCTGCAGCGGCAGGAATACGCCGGCCGAGTCGACGAGGTAGACCAGCGGCACGCGGCAATGCATGGCGATCCGCTGGGCGCGCAGGACTTTCTTGCAGGTCATCGGAAAAAACGCACCGGCTTTGATCGTCGCGTCGTTGGCGATGATCATGACCGTGCGTCCGGCGATTTTGCCCAGACCGCAAATGACACTGGCCGAGGTCGCGCCGCCCCATTCGTCGTACATCTCCCAGCCCGCCCAGCGCCCGACCTCAAGCCAAAGTCGAATCGGGATCGAGCAGTTTTTCGATTCGCTCCCGCGCCGTCAGTCGACCTTTCTGATGTTGTCGTTCGATGGACTTCGGGCCTCCACCGAGTCCAATGTTCTGACTTTCTTCGGAAATATTCGGATCAAATCTTGCCAACTCATGGGCACCTGCAAGTGGATTGAGCCGATCGTCTGGACGTCGGCGGTTTGAATATTGTTCGTCGCAATCAGCCTGTCCCTGCCAGTTGGCGTCGGACAACGGTGGCTGAGCGACCTTGGTTGAAGCAACCCAATAACGGGCGGAGTGAAATCCGCCCGTTATTGGGGAATTTCGGTTTCGTCCGGCTTAACGACCCAGTTTTTATCATCGAACTCGTGCTCCAGCCAGGCATCGGCAACGCTTTCGACCTCATCGTCGAAATTGATTTTCAGTTCTTCAAAACGTCGCTGGTTACGCTGGCGGGCCATTCGCAGGTACAGTCGTCCGGTATTGAATTCGAGCTCCTGAACCGGTTCGGGAATCGTGCCGTTGACCAGCACGGCTGTCAACCGCGAGTAAACGCAGGACGACATGAACAGTTCGGTTGCGATGTCTCCGAGTCGCGCCTGAATGAATTGTTGGTCGAGAATTCCTTCGCGATGCTTGATCAGTGCCATTTTCAGTTGCCAGGCGAATTGTCCGATTTGTTTCCCGATCGAACGGGCGTAGTACCGAAGATGTTCGTGTTTGACCGGAATTTTGGGACCTGAGCCGACAAATCAGGCAGTTTCTTGAAGGCTGACATCGGCGCATTTTTGATGCCTTCGAGATCCTTGCCCACGTGGCGCAAGCCGACGGCGGCGATGAAACAGCGAAGCACGTCGTTGGCGCCTTCGCCGATCAGGTTCAACCGCGCATCCCGCATCATTCGTTCGAACGGCTGATCGGTGAAAAAGCCCTTCCCGCCCCAGATTTGCAGGCAGTCGTTGACGATTCGCCACAGCTGATCGGAGGCAAAAACCTTGATCATCGCCGTTTCGACCATGTAATCCTCCGGCGCCGCTGTCGATCATCGCGGCGGTGTGATACGTCGCACTTTCCATCGCGTAGGTGTCGGCGGCGGCTTCGGCGATCTTGCCTTTGACCAACTGGAACTCGCCGAGCGTTTTGCCGAATTGACGACGCGAGTTGGCACGGGCGACCATCCGTTCGAGGCAGAATTTCGCCGCGCCGGTGCAACTGGCACCGAACGTCGTGCGACCGAAATCGAGCACGGTCAGAGCGACTTTCAGCCCCTTGCCGACCGGGCCGAGGATGTTTTCCTTGGGCACGTACATGTCCGTAAACTTGATGCGTCCGGTCGCCGTGCCGCGGATGCCGACTTTCTCCATCCGCTCCTCGAGCACCTCAAAGCCCTTCATGTCGGGCGTGACGAGGAAGGCGGTGATCTTGCCATCGGGCTCCGACGGGATCGGGCGTGCGGGCCATCACGGTCAACACATCGGCGATTCCGCCGTTGGTGATCCAGCGTTTTTCGCCGTTGAGAATGTAGCCTTCCCGTCGGGAGACGGTTCGGCCCGGGTTCGCACGTTGCCCGCATCCGACCCGCCATCGGTTCGGTTAAGGCAAACGCTGCCAGTTTTTCGCCGGCGGCCAGCGGCTTCATCCATTCCGCTTTCTGTTCGGGTGTTCCGAACAGCTCCAGGGCCCGCAATCCGATCGAATGATGGGCGTTGACGAACACAGCCGTCGAGCCGCAATGTCCGCCGATGATCTCCATCACGCGGCAGTAGTTGAATTGGGTCATGCCGATACCGCCGTTTTCCGGATCGATCGTCATGCCCAGCACACCGTAGTTGCCGAGTGCCTTGACGATCCCGTCGGGGATCAGCGCCTCTCGATCAATTTTGTCCGCGTCAATGAATTCAACGCACAGCTTTTTGACTTTCGCAACCATCGAATCACCGGCCGCCCGCGCGTTTTCATTTTGCTCGGGGAAAGGCATCATGGCATCGACGTTGAAACGTCCAAAATAAAGTTCCGTGCAGAAACCCTTTTTTTCTTCGCCCTCGAACAGCAGTTCTTCGGCTTGTTGAAGTTGTTTTTTTTGCAAGTCGGTTAGCGAAGCAGACATTCAATTCTTTCTATCTCTGCGTTTCGAGTAAATCGAGCATGGGAGCATGCAAACAACCGTCCGAGGTACGCAGCTGCCTAAATTATGCTGATTTGGTCGCTCAAGGCAACGTGCCAAGACCGCCGCAAACCAGCCTCGAGTCGTTAGACGTTGTAGCTGGAGGATGAGGTTGTGCCACCGCGTCCGGTCCAGTTCGTGTGGAAAAATTCGCCCCGCGGTTTATCGACCCGTTCGTACGTATGGGCACGAAATAGTCACGTTGCGCCTGCAGCAGATTGGCGGGCAAGCGTTCACTCCGGTAGCCATCGAAATAGGCCAACGCCGCACCGATGGCCGGCATCGGAATGCCCAAGTGACGGTCGTGCTGACCACCCGCCGCCAGGCCGCCTGGGCACGTTCAACGGCCGTTTCAAAAAACGGATCGAGCAACAGGTTGGTCAGATTCGGATTCTTTTCAAATGCATCACGGATATTGCCCAGAAACGCCGATCGGATGATGCAGCCGCCTCGCCACATCAACGCGATCGCGCCGTAGTTCAGTTCCCAGTCGTTTTCGTCGGAGATGGCCCGCATCAGCTGATAGCCCTGCGCATACGATACGATTTTCGATGCGTACAGGGCCTGCTCGAGGTCATCAACCAACGCCTTTTTGTCGCCCTCAAATTTGGCATCGGGTCCATCCAGCACTTTGGCGGCCGCGACGCGTTCGTCTTTCAGTGCGGACAAGCAACGGGCAAAGACGGCTTCACCGATCAACGTCAACGGCTGACCGACATCCAGCGCGGAAATCGCCGTCCATTTTCCGGTCCCTTTTTGTCCGGCTTTGTCGAGAATCAAATCGACGCGTTGCCGTCCATCGCTTCGGAACGCCAGGATGTCGCGCGTGATTTCGATCAGGTAACTGTCCAGCACGCCATCGATTCCAGCGGGCAAAAACCTGATGCATTTCTTCGTTCGACATTCCCAATCCAGCTTTCATCATCTGGTAGGTCTCGCAGATCATCTGCATGTCGCCGTACTCGATGCCGTTGTGGACCATTTTGACGAAATGACCGGCACCGCCGTTGCCGACCCAGTCGCAGCACGGTTCGCCGGTGTCGGTCTTGGCCGCGATCGCTTGGAAGATCGGTTTGACATGCTGGCCAGCCGTCGGGTTGCCACCGGGCATGATGCTCGGGCCTTCAAGTGCGCCTTCTTCACCTCCGGAAACACCGGTGCCGATGTAGAGAATTCCTTGTTCAGCCAACTCGGTCGTTCGTCGGGAGGTATCGGGAAACTCACTGTTGCCACCATCGATCACGATATCGCCTGGATCGAGAAACGGCAGCAAGGACTCGATGACTTTGTCGACGGCAGCACCGGCTTTGACCATGATCATGACGCGGCGGGGGCGGTTCAGTTGCGAGCAGAGTTCCTCCGGCGAATAGCGTTCCGACAATTGTTTTTCCAGCAGCCCGGCCGGCAAGGAAATCATCGACTTTCGAGGTGGTGCGATTGTAGACGGCGACGGTGTAGCCGTGGTTGGCCATGTTCAAGACAAGGTTCTCACCCATCACGGCCAAGCCGATCAATCCAATGTCTGCGCCGGACAATGGTCTCTCCTTTAAACTTTGAGGGATTTTCAAAGTTGGGAGTTTAGCCAATTGTGTTTCATTCTCACAGGCGCTGGAATCGTCGGCCCGGTCTTTTTCCGGGTTTTGCTTGTGTTTCTACCAAGATCGACCGCATGCGGTGGCTCGCCGTTGATGCTGCGGCTGCCAAACCGCTGTCGAATCTAATTGAGATCATTCATCAGGTCGAATGCACCAAACTTGGCCTGTCCGATTTCGGATAAGACCTTGAGGATGTCGAAATCCAGCTCGAACCGGACGATGGATCCGCGATCGGTCATTTTCGAAGTCATGGACAGTCGCTCATCCCCGTTCAGTGATGCCATTGCCTGGCGAATACCTGCATCATGCTTGCCGATCTTGGCCCACTCTTGGAGGTTGCATGAAAACGACAAATCGGAGTTTGCTTTGACTGGATTCTGGAGACAGGCATCGATGCACCGTTCCAATAGTGGCGTCGGGTTGGAGCCCACGCCGAGGAAGAGTTCATTCCTGGCAGCGCCAATGACATAGGCTACACGCTGGGACGCAAGTGAGTCTTTGTCCATCGTTTCCATATGCTGATAAAAATTGATCCCGCGATGCGATCCTGCCAGATGATTGACAACGGTTTTTTGGCTCGGCCGACCGAATTCGGACAGGCCAAGGCCTTTGGGACGAATCAGGTCGTCGAGGATGTTGGCAATCCGGCTGGTATCGGGAATGTGGATCACTGCAGCGAAATTAAAACCGCTTTCGTCGAAGGTACCAACGAGTGATCCGTCAGCACGGCCTTTGGAAACGGTCCGTTTAATCGCGCGACCGGCTTCGTTTGCCAGTTGGTCCATGCGCTCATCCGGAAATCCGGCAGTTGCTTCCAGGACTTCCGCCAATAGGGTCAGGTCGTAGGCTTGATCGCGCAGGATCGGGCTGCACCAGTTGAGGTTAAGCAAGGCATCGTCGAGTCTGAATCCGGCGTATTGCGACGACTTCATCTGTTTGGCTTTGCTGCCGTATCGCGACATCAAAGAACTCGCACCGGCGATGATTTCGGATTCGAGCACAATTCGATTTTGCTCGGGATCCAACTCGATACCGAGGGTCACCTCCTCGATCTGCCTGATCATCGTCATGTAAGCGGACAGCATCTCGTCAATCGAATTAAGGTTTGGATTGGCGGATTCGCCAACGCTCTGCCTTGCGGATTCTCGAATTGATTTTTGCCAGTCCAAATACGCGTGATCGCGGATCGACTGGGGAATGGATTCGGCGTCGATTCTGACGGCGAGATTATGGCGTTCTGGAAGCAGCTCGATCCAGTCATTTGGATCGACATGGATGTGATCGAATGATTCCCGGTGACTTCCGAAAAACGCATATTCGCCACGGTGCCAGAAGTAGTACGATTGACCGTTGTCCAGACAGAATTGACTGGGATTTCCATCCATGATCTGGCCGAATTCAGACAACACCGTCTCGAAACGCTCGCGGTCAATGATTGGGATAAACGCCAGTTGGAATGGTGTGACGCGACTGCCTTCGTAATAGACAATCGCACCGGCTCGTCGTTGGGGATCCGTGCCCGCGAACATCCCGTTGACGCAGGCCTGGACCAGGCCATCCCCAAACCCGGGTTGGAGCAACTCGACGACCGCCGCGATATCGGCCGATTGTTCTTCGCCGATCGCCAAAGCGATGGTTACGGCCGGGCGCAGCTGGAGGGATGTCAACACGGTTGGTTCGATATCCATTGGCTGCTTCGAAAACCCGAGCCGTTTCAGGAAATCAAATCCGGTGATCTCGAGATTGGAATGGTTGGCAAACAATGCGACCCCGGCCAACATCGAGACAAAAAACGTAGCGAAAAACAACTTCATGAGGACACCGAATGGCTGCAGTACTTTTGGTTGGCCTCGACCGAGGTGGATACGGTTAGAAAAACGGCCACGAAAGGTTAGCTTGCCGCATCGGAGTCGTCCGCAGGATTTCAGCCCGCAAATCCTGGCGAGTTGAGATTGAATGAGAATGCATGGGTGCGATTGTTAATCGCGTTTTAAACAACGTGGAAGTGATAGCAAACGCTTGGAACCGCAGTGATTCTGATGGTGAAACGGTCAGGCTAGAGAAACTTGAACGGTTGTAACGAATTTGCTGAAGATTCCGGTTCGATTGTTCCGAACGATTAATGAGGTATGGAATTCGGCGCCGCGGGTGTGTCTCGCGACGTTGGGGTTGAGCTGAGCGGAAAATGACAACGGAGTAGTCATGTCCTACGTAACCGGCTTTTTTCTTGTGTTCGCAGGAATGTTGATTGGATACTTTCTCTGGTATCGAGATCGCAGCGAAGAAGAGCAGATGCGAGTATCGCTGGAGCGTGAGAACGAGAATCTGCGAACGTCATTGAAGCTCGCCCATCATTCCCAAGCCGTTCTCGATGAGCGGTTTGCCCGGCAGAAGGGGCAGTTGAACGTCTTGCAGCAGTTGTGTGACGACTGGTCAGCCAGTCGAGAGCAGGCCGAGCGCGAACGTGCCCAATTGGAGGTTGAAGTTGAGGACAAACGCGGCAGGCTCGAAGAAGTCAACGCCGACTTGCAGCAGGAGCGGAAGCTGCGAATCGGGCTGGAAGATCAATTGCACGCGGTGAACCAACAGCATCTCGAAAAAGTACAGCTGGTCGAGCAGCAGTGGCAGACCAATTTCAGCCAGGTTGAAACCAGTCTCGTGCAACGCCAGCTTGAGTTAAAGGCGTCGACCGAGGAATGTGAGCGGCTGAAAAAATCGCTGCATCAATCACACGCCGAAGTTGCCGAGCTCAAATCCGAAATCGAATCGAAACGACAGGTGCTGGAAACGGCGACTGCCAATGCCAGCGGACTGAAGCAGGAGTATGTCTCGCTCGAATCGTCGCTGAAATCCAGCAATGATTTGTTGAAGCAGGCGCGAGCTGAGTGTGCGACGGCTGAATCCGAAAAACGGGTTGCCGAAGAGTCGTTGGCAGCGCTGGATCAACAGTACAAATCGCTACAACAACAGCTTGAGAAACTGAACGCTGAACTGGCCAGCAACCAGAATCTGAAACAGGAAGTCGGGTCGCTGCGAACGTCGCTCGCCAACGGCCAGCAACAGCTTGAGAAAGTCGCCCGCCAGCGAGACGAAGCGATCGACCGCGGCAAGCACTCCCTGGCCCAGATGGTTGGCCTGCAAAAACGGATCGATAACCAGGAATCAACGATTCACCGGTTGCGGGAAAAACACAAAGACGCGCTCGAAAACCTGAACCGGGAATTGCAGCTTCGTAACGACCTGGAGACAGCCCTGGAACAACAGAAACTGGAATGGAACGCGAGAATCAGTGAGCAGCAACAGCAGTTGGACCGTCGTGCGGACGAATTGCAATCGGAATTCGATCGGCAAAAATCACGGCTGGAAAGCCAGTTGGTCGATCAGACGGGCCAGATTGATGAATTGACGGAGCAGCGAGAATCACTGGCAGCGCAGCTGGAAAGCACCACAACGGCACTTCAGGATACGCAGAGCCAACTCGTTGATTTTAAAGAACGCACTCAAAAGCTGGTGACGGAAGCGGAAGAACTGCACGCGACGTGCCGAAAAATGGAAGCCTTGGAGGCCCAGTTGGCCTCGGAATCTGGCCAGTTGAAAATGTCGGCCCAGCAGATTGAAGAACTGAAATCGCTGCTGGCCGATCGCGATGTTGAACTGGCAACGAGATCGGGAGAACTGCAGTCGTCACGCCAGCGGATTGCCGAATTCGAGCAATTGATGCAGGCCCGAGAAGAGCAGCTCGGCCAGTTGACGGATGAATTGTCAGTGCTCCGAAAACAGTATTCTGAATCGCAACAGCGAGAATCGGAGGTTCAGGATCAAATCGAGCAACTGAGTCAATCACAGGGCCAAATGGAAGCCGTCAAAGCGGAATATCAACATCAGATTGATGCGGTCAAAACAAAACTGCGTGCCAGTGAGGAGACGATTCGTATGCTGCGACGGGAGCGGGCCGGTGTCCTGGCTCGGTTGGCAAACTACCGAACGGTATCCGAGCCCGACGCGACGGTGATTTCGTTCCGGCAGGCCATGGAGCAGAAAAAGCGTGAGTCGGCCTACGATCCGGAGTACGGTGGCCATGTTCGCACCGATACGGTCCGCGGCGTTGTCTATACCTCCGAACCTGAATCGCGCGACGATTTAAAATTGATTTCGGGAATTGCCGAGGTACTGGAGGGCCGCTTGAACGATTACGGAATTTACACCTACCGCCAAATCATGGAATGGAAACCCGAAGCGGTCGAGGAGTTTTCACGCTTGTTGGCATTCCGCGACCGAATCCTGCGGGATGACTGGAAAGGTCAGGCGCAGCAGCTGTACGAGCAAAAAACCAAGCAATCGGGTGCCGCGGCCTAGCCAATTTCGAAGTTGGACCCGCTTGCGGCTTTGGCTTACACCACCAATTTGGAGGGACGCTGCTGACGGGAGTCCGTGTCGGGACGAACCGCTGACGGTCGACCGGGTTGGTGGGCCGCCGAGCGATCTCACTCGCTAACTAACAAACTAACGCGATTGTAGTTTCTCAACGATTTCCTTGAACTCTGCTTCGTCCCGAAGCGGTTTCAAATCAGGTTCGTTTTGCAGTTCGAACCAGTCGCTGTAACCGCCGACGATCGCTTGTTGGATGGCTGCGAGGCTTTTCTGGGTCAATAAGTTCTTTTCGTCCTCGCCATCGACGAAGCGGGCAGCTTGTACGTAGGCCCGGGCGATATCGATCCGCATTTTGCCTTCGAGTTGGTCGTTCTGATTCAGCCGATCCGCAATCTCCAGGGCTTTCTCCGGATTGCCATTGCGTGCGTAGGCGACCATCAACATCGTTTCGTTTTTTAGATTCGGATCCTGCTCGGCAAGTCGCTCACGAATCTCGACGCATTTTGCAAACCGGTTTTTCGCTTCATCCTGGTTCAGCGCTTCCAGCACCGTTCCGTAGCGATACAGCGAAACGGTATGGGTGTACTGGGAATCGTAGTCCTCCGGATTTTTGGTCGCGAATTTGCCGGTGATGGCTTCGGCAGACTTGAGCAGTTGTGCGGCGCGATCGACTTGGCCAACTTTAAAGCAGCTGAAGCCAAAATTCTCTTCCATTTTACCCACTTCCAGCTCATTGCGATCGCTCGGATTCTGCTCAAACTCTTTCCGCACCGATTCGGTGACCGACTCAAATTCTTCGATTCCGGCTTCGATTTGACCGGTTTTGAACAGTACGGTTGCGGCACCAAGCTTGGATCGACGGGCATCAATTTTGACAGAATTCATAAACCCTCGTTGGTAGCTTTCGGGTTTGGCCTTGAATTCTTCGTTCGTGGCGACCGTCTTGGCGATCGTGTTACGAACATCGCCGGCCTCTTTGAAGTAATTGGCGGCATTGGCCAGATCACCACTGTTGTAATGGTAGACACCGACGCTCTGCAGCGCGTTGCTCAACAGGTATTCCAGCTCGAACATCGGAGGCGAGCCGGGTTCCTCGCTGGGTTTGGGGTTCTCGATGATGTCGCGGGCGACTTCCAGGGATTCATCGAGCAACGGCTTGCTGGCTTCGAGGCCCTCTGCTTTTTCGGTAATTGACGCGTGGGCCAGGCCGATCTTGACGAGGTTGGAACGGGCCGCGTCGGAACCTCCCTTGATCTTGATCCGTTGTTTGGCCAGGTCATAAACCCGTTTGATTTCTTCGTGAGCCAGTTTGCCTTCGTTCAGCGATTGAAAGATCTGAACCAGGTTGTAGCGGATGGCCATGAACGTCGGAATCGCTTGCGATTTGACATCGGTATGCAATTCGATTTCGAGATCGTTGTAGGTATCAGAAAGCGCCTTCATGATATCCAGTCGCGTTTTGGCAAAATTTGGATTTTCCCGCAGCGGCGCGTCGATTTCGGTCAGCACGTTTTGCATCGTTTTCACGATTTTCAACGCCTGCTGTTTGGCACATTTCCTCGTCTTTCCTGGGCCAGCAGGGCGTTGGCTTCTGCTTTTTCCTCGTTTTCGATGGCGATCACGAGGTTGTCTTTGGCTTTTTGTTCCTGAAGCTGAGCGAGATCCCGTTGTTCACTGATTGCGAACGATGACCATGTCATCAGTCCGGCGATAGCCAGCAACAGGAAGAAAGTGATCCCCAGCAGGCTGGCGATTTTCGGATTTCGTTTACACCAACGTGTCAGTTTTTCCAGTGTGCTGATCGGACGCGCCACGATCGGTTCGTGATTCATGAAGCGCCGCAGGTCATCGGCGAGGGCCTGGCAGTCCGCGTATCGACTGGCAGGATCTTTGGAAAGCGTCTTCAGGCAGATCGTTTCCAGGTCAAGCGGGACCTCGCTAGAGAGCTGTTGTAGCGGGACCGGATCTCATTTGATGACCTGCATGATCGTGTCCATCGCGCGCGATGACACGAACGGCGCACGACCGGCAATCAACCAGTACAGCACGGCACCCAGTGAGTATTGGTCGGCCGCCGGTGTCAGTTCGTTGACCTGTCCACTGGCCTGTTCGGGAGACATGTAACCAGGCGTTCCCAGGATGGTTCCGGTTTTGGTTTGTCCGTCGTCGTCGGCAATCTGTTTGGCCAGCCCGAAGTCCGTGATTTTTGGCTCGGCGGTTTTCGTCATCAAGACGTTGGCGGGTTTCAAGTCGCGGTGAATGATGCCTTCGTGATGGGCGTACTGCATCGCTTCGGCGAGCGAAGCGACGATTCGAGCGGCCTGCTGGGGCGACGCCGGTTGTTCCTTGAACATGTCATCGAGACACTGACCTTCGACGAATTCGAGCGAGAAATAGGGCAGGCCATGATCTTCGCTGACTTCGAACAGTTGCACGATGTTCGGATGTTGGAGATTGGCGACCGCCCGGGCTTCCTGCATGAAGCGACGAATCGTATCCTGGCCGGCATGCGAACCGGAAAGAATCATCTTCAGTGCAACCAGACGTCCGAGTTTTTTTTCTCTGGCTTTGTAAACCACCCCCATCCCGCCGCGACCAAGTTCCGAGATCACTTCGTAGCCGCCGATGCTCTTGCCAACGAGACTGCGGCGATTTTTGGAAGCAGGTTCGTCGACGATTTCGAAACTGTCTCGATCTTGTGACGAGAAATCAACGGTGCGGTCGTCGACTTCTTCACGGGTCGCCCCGTCGGCGGCGGCAGAGCGATGCATGGCGGTTCGTTCTTCGGCAGGCAAATCGATCGTCTGATCATTGCCATCGACGACGGTATCGCGGTTTCGCTGGGGGATGTCGACCGTCCGGCCAGCAGCGTTTGGCGCCTCGATCGCCGATTCGTGACCGACCGTTTGGCCCTCTGCCTGGCCATTGCCAATTGTCGGTTCCTGGACGAACGTGCATTCGATCATCTGGGTTTGGTTGTCATCGTCTTTCGAGGCCGGATCGTTCGGCAAATCGTCTTGCTTATGCTCGCCCATTGTGCAACTCGGTTGAATGTAGGAACGGGCACATTCTAACCATTATCATCCGCAAATCGAACTCATTTGTAGGCGGAATACCGTAGGCTTCCCCAGCTACGGAAGATTATCAGCAGGCCGGCCTGCTGACGGTCAAGGTGCGAATAACGCACCTCGCGAGCCAGTCTTGCCTTGTCGCAGGCAATTTTTTCGCGATTCAAGCCCGTAAGAATTCGCTATCCGGGGTGAGATTCCGCCTGGCGAGGGGGTGAAGGGCGTCAAAAAAATGGTATCGATGTATCTCAAAAACACGATTTGCGACGCAAAACCTGACGTCATTCTTCCCGCGATCCTTGGAAAATCCTATTCCGACTTTTTCTTCTTGAGCTCGACGGAATTTCCGATTTCGTTGTAGATCACCTCGTCAACGAAACTGTTCATCAGCATCACGCCGCGTCCGGACGTTTTTTCGAGATTTTCCTCAAGCGTCGGATCGGGAATCGCAGACGGATCAAAACCGGATCCCTGATCGGTGACTTTGGAATAGAAACTCGTTTCCGAAAGCTCGATGATCACATGAAATGTTTTCGCGGGATCACTTTGATTGCCATGGCGAATGGCGTTGAGCACGGCTTCCTCGACGGCCATGTGGATTCCAAACGTATCGCGATTTCCCCAATCCGAAGATTCCAGTTGACTCAGCAGTTCGCCGACGATCTTGGAGCAATTGTCCGGATCACTTGGGAGGTGTTCCTCAAATCGCCAGCTCGAATTTTGGGATAACCGTGTCAATGAAATGCCCGAATCAAGGGGTGTTTGGATTGTTTCGTTGTCGTAATCACCGGTGGATGCCATGTGCTTTTGCCTGAATTACGTAGCAGAGGAATCAAGAAGACGTTTCTCGCCAGACCATCGTCGAAAATTTGTTTAATCTTCGTTCGCAAAGGAATCAATGGCTTCTTGTTGATCCGAATCAATGCGAAACATCGAGTCGAGGTTGGTATAACTGAACAAGTCCCGAACCACCGGAGACAGGTTGCTCAACCTGATTTTCCCACTCGCGCGCCTTGACTCGTTTTTCCAGGATGATCAATTTGTTGATCGCGGCGCTGGAAAAAAAGTTTACATCTTCAAAGTTGATCAACACATGATCGGGTTTGCCATCATCAACCAACGTCAGCAGTTCGACACCGAGTCGTTCGATGCGTGCCGGATCCATTACTTTTTTGTCTTTGAATCGGACCACTGAAACGTCGGCCACTTGATCATCTAGTTCAATGCACTCGAATTGTTCCATCACCATTCCCAATTTTATCCCGTGTTCCCGAGGGCGGACGTCCTGCCAGTGCAGGAGCCCCGCTCCAATTAGAACCAGCCGGAGCAGCGCAAGTCAATTTGCAGAACCGGTATTCCAGCTTTTTTGAGACCAAATTCCAGCATCGACTGTCAAAATCCGCCAGAACAGCCTGATCCCAAAACTCGAATTGTCTCAACCGACCAACGAAAATAAAAAACACTAGCCTTGGCGTCCTCGAATGATCGACCAGAATTCTCATCCGTTTACGCTTCGGTCTAGTGTTTTTTTTGCTACCACAACCAATCGCGAGCGACTTTGACTTGTTCCGAATTACCGGATGACAGTCCTATGCCGTCTTCGCAATCGGTTGGGCAGTTTTTCAAATGAGTCGGACGGTTGTTACCTGTTGCTGTCAAACTCGTCGTGAATTCCGTTCGCATCAGTTTTGTCGTTTGGCGAATCCGTGCAGCACCATGACGGTGCCGAAAAACAGTACTGGCCAGCAATACCAACTGGGTGGTGTGATGGTCTTGACGGTTGTCGGGGAAAGCGTCGCCAGGCGCTGGTTGTCAGGATTTTGAAACGAGGTTTGGTAGTAGTTGGAACTGTAAGGTTGATTCAGTGTCGCCGAGGGGTAGTTACTCGCGTCTTCGTAGTCGTGAAAAAAGTTTGAGAACCGGGGCGTTAATTCGTAGCTTTCAACCAGGTTCAGCTGAATGCCCATGAATATCAGTACAAACCCGATCGTCATGATCTTTGTCCGGCGCATCGTTGACCTCAGTGTTGCGTGGAACGTGGATTGATTGCTGACCAGAACTCCTTTTCAAAATCACGCAAACGTCTGGTTAAGTTATCGTGCTGGTAGCCTCGATTACTTGAACCGACCGAACTGAATCCGTGACTTTCCGTAGTGGTGGTTCCGGATGATTCGATTTTGCGGGCCGCTCAACTGGCGAGTTGCTCGGCGCGCGGGAGCCGAACAGGAAACCAGCCACAACTCGCCGATGCGGCGAATTTCCCAACGCCGAGGGCTTGAATCGAAATCGAGATTAACGCCAACAAACCTGGAAATTCATCAACTACTGGTAGCGATTAATTTTCGAATTGTCGTTATCTTGTACGCAGTATTGAATCGTTGTTGCCTCTCGTTTACTGCCTTTACTGTCCAGCCACGCGATTTTCGAGTGTTGGCTAATTTCGATGTCCGACTCCAATGACAACCCCGAATCCGACCAGCAGGCTGTTGAGCCCACGGCAGGGCGGCAGTCGTCCGACCACCGGACGCCGGGTGTTTCTGCTCACGAAGCTTCTTTGCACACGGGAATCTGGTCAGGAAGTTTCCAGGGGCTGCTTTGGACGCAGTGGTTGACGGCGATTAACGACAACGTGTTTCGCTGGTTTGTGATTGGCGTTGGCAAGGATCAATTCACCGCGGAAAATTTCGGTACCCTGCTGGTTGTTGGTTCAGTCCTTTTTTATCGTCCCGTACATCCTGTTTGCTTCGGTTGCCGGTTGGTTGGCTGACCGCTACGCCAAAAGCCAGGTCATCATCGGCTGCAAGATCGCGGAAATTGTGATCATGGGGCTGGGGGTCTGGGCTGTCTCGATGCTTGGTGAGCCTGATCCGATCAACGGAGTGGATCCCTATTTTTGGGTGTTGCTGGCAGCAGTGTTTCTGATGGGTACCCAGAGCGCGCTGTTCGCGCCGGCCAAAGTTGGAACGATTCCTGAGCTGCTGGATGAAAAAACCATTGCCGCGGGCAACGGCATCTTCAATCTCGCGACGCTCTCTGCCACGGTGATCGGCATGGCCGTCGGTGGCTGGTTATCCGATTTTACCATTCGCGGCCAGGAGCAAATTGTTGTTGCCATGTTGGTGCTGGTTGGCATTGCCGTGGTGGGCACATTGATCAGCTTTGCGGTCCGCTCGCTGCCGGCCGCGGATAAATCGGCAAAATTTCCCTACACGCTGATCGGTGGGACCATTCGCGATATCACCTACTTGGTAAAAACGGGGCCGCTGTTTCGGGTCGCTTTGGGGATTGTGTTTTTCTGGTCGATTGCAGCGTTTGCACAGCTCAACATCAATTCGTTTTCGGAGGAAAGCGGAGGGCTGATTGAATCTCATCGTACCCCGTTGTTGATTGCGGTCACACTGGGAATCGGGTTGGGCAGCGTGTTGGCGGGGATTATTTCCGCCGGTCGAATTGAACTGGGACTGGTGCCGTGGGGAGCGTTGGGAATCGCGATCTTTGCATTCCTGTTGGCCTTCGCACCGGAAGACTTCATCAACGAACAGGGGTTCAACGGGCAATTCCTGATTGCCTGCCTGATTCTCGCAGGCATGGGAATGGGGGCCGGGATTTTCGATGTGCCGTTAGCATCCTACCTGCAGCACAACAGCCCGATCGAGAATCGTGGTTCGATCCTCGCAGCTACCAATTGCCTGGCGTTTGGCGGAATTCTGCTGTTGTTTGGTGTCCTGCTGGTGCTGCGAAAACCAACTGCCGAAGGTTCGCTCGATAACTTGCCGGTCGCGATGACGGCTGCCAGTTTGGATCCATCCCAGCGGGAGAGCCTCGATCAGTTGGTGGCCGAATACCGCCGCCAACCGGATTTCACAAATCGACCACCGGAGTTGAAACCCTTTCTGGACAAAGCTGACCCGGCCATCCGCACTGCCGCGCTCTCCGAACTGGTTTACCTCGATGCCAAGGCCCGCAGAGAACAACAGAAATCCGTGCTGCTGAGAGATTACACCGACGCGTTTGAAGCGGAGGCGGGACAGGAATTTCCCCGTGAAGCTTGGCAGATCAAGAAAGCGATGTTGCAAAGCGGTAAACTTCCGCTGTTGAATGCCCGGCAGATCTTTTTCGTGATGGGATTGATCGCGATCCCCGTCTTTCTCTATGCCGCGTACCGTTTGGCCAAACCGATGGTTCGCCTGGTTTTCTGGTTGCTTTTTCAACTCGTCTACCGAGTTCGGATTACCGGTGCCGAGAATGTGCCGCACACCGGTGGCGGGGTGGTGGTTGCCAATCACACGTCGTGGCTGGACGGTGCGATCATGCTTGTGCTCGTGCCCCGGATTCCGCGAACGATTGCCTGGTCCGGAAACTTCAGCCATTGGCTGCTGCAAAAGTGGGCCGATTTTTGTGGCGTGATTCTGATTTCCAGCAATCCCAAGTCGATTCGGCGGAGCATTGTCGAAGCGAAAAAGGCCGTCGAAAATGGCGAGTTGGTCGGTGTGTTCCCCGAAGGCGGAATCTCACGGACTGGCCAAATCCGCACCTTTCGGCCTGGCATCACCAAGATTATTGATGGCGAACATCCTGTCCCGATCATTCCTGCCTATTTTGGCGAAACCTGGGGCAGCATTTTCAGCTACAAAGGTGGTAAAGCGCTGCTCAAGTTTCCGACGTCGATTCGTCGCCCGCTCTCGGTACACTTTGGACAGCCGATCACCCATCTCGATACAATGTTTCAGTTGCAACAGTCAGTTCAAGAGTTGAGCGCCGACGCCGTGGAAAACCAGATTGGAAAATTTAAGCCGCCTGCTGCCGTTTTTATCAAAAGCTGCAAACAAAAAAAATTCAAGTCGAAAATTGGCGATTCGACCAACGCCGAGGAAACCGGTGGCACCCTGTTGACCCGGACGCTCGTGTTGCGTCGATTGTTGCGAAAGCACGTGTTGGGAACAACGGAAGCCAATGTCGGGATCCTGATCCCGCCCTCGGTCGGTGGCGCGATCGTCAATCTCGCGATCTCGTTGGATAAACGTGTCGCGATTAATCTGAATTACTCGTTATCCAACGACTTGATCAATTACTGCATCAATAAAGCCGGGATCCAGCATGTCCTGACCACACGCAAGGTCATGGACAAATTCAAATTTGATTTGAATTGCGAGGTGTTCTACCTGGACGATCTGAAGGAGAAGGTCACCGGAATCGATAAGGCCACTGCGGCATTGCAGAGTTTCGTCGTTCCGGCCGGAATGCTCTCACGCTGGCTTGGGCTCCATCAACTCAAGCCGGATGACGTGATGACCATCGTGTTCACTTCCGGCTCGACCGGAGTCCCCAAGGGGGTGATGCTGACACAGCGAAATATCATGTCCAACGTCGAAGGCATCGATCACGTCGCCTCGTTCATCCCCGCAGACACGATGATCGGAATTCTGCCCTTTTTTCATTCGATGGGTTACACCGCGACGCTATGGGCGCCTATGGCCTGCAATCTGCGCAGCGCCTACCATTTCAGCCCGTTGGATGCCAAAGTGGTTGGGAAACTGGTGGAAAAATTTGCCGGTACGGTGATCGTTGCCACGCCGACTTTCCTGCGTTCCTACATGCGCCGCTGTACGCCTGAGCAATTCAAATCCCTCAATACGGTGGTCGCCGGTGCGGAAAGACTGCCCAGTGAATTGTGCGATGAGTATGAGGCAAAATTTGGTGTTCGGCCCGTCGAGGGATACGGGACCACGGAATTGTCGCCCATTACGGCAGTCAATATTCCTCCATCCCGACAGCCGGAAAAGAAATTCCAGATCGATTGCAAAGAGGGAACCGTCGGTCGGCCGCTGCCCAACGTCGTGGCCAAGACTACGGATCTGGAGACCGGAGAGTTGCTGGGGCCCAACCAGCCAGGCATGCTTTGGATCAAAGGCCCCAACGTGATGAAAGGCTATCTCGACAACCCAACCGCCACCGCGGAGGTCCTCGTCGATGGCTGGTATAAAACGGGCGATGTCGCGTTGATCGATGATGACGGATTCATCAAAATCACCGGACGCATGAGCCGGTTTTCAAAAATTGGCGGTGAAATGGTCCCGCACCTGAAGATCGAGGAAGTGCTCTCCAAGCTACTCGATCAAACGCCGAACGACGATGCGGACGATCATCTGCTGGTTGCCGTCACCGCGGTCCCCGACGTCAAGAAAGGCGAGCGACTGATCGTCTTGCACACCAAAGTCGACAAAACAGTCGAGGAAATGCAGGCCGCTCTCAAAGCCGACGGCTTGCCCAATATTTTTGTGCCGACTGCTGATTCGTTTTTCGAAGTCGAGGCACTGCCGATCCTGGGAACCGGAAAACTGGATCTCAGGGGCATCAAGGATATGGCGGCCGAACAAGCGGCCAAGCATTAAATCGCAACGTCCCGGCTTGCCCGTTGCCAGGCAGTTCCCCAGTCGGATTTTGAGCAGTCATCCATCGGTCGCCGGGCTCCGAGTTTCGGTTGCCAGTTCCAGCATCTCCTGCACCAGCGCCGGTCCCATGAGCTGACTCAATTTGACGTAGGACATTGTCAGCCGTGGATTGACTTCGATCACCATCGCGGGATGATCGGGGTGAGCAATCGGGTCGGGAATCACCATGTCGATTCCGAGGTAACCGCGGGTGCGGGGTAACGCGTGCATGGCCTGACCGGCCAGTTCGGTGGCGCGTTTGGCAATCGCGCTCGGCAATGGAAATACCGATCCGATGTAGATGCCAAACGGCTGGCGATCGAATTGCTGGCCTGTCGGAGGCAGCAGTCTGAAATCCTGATTCCCACACAGCACGGAAACGCTGACCGGATGACCTGGCACAAAGCTCTCAACTCGCCACTGGTCGCGTTGGGTAAAATCTTCAAGCTCCGACCAATGACGAATCAGTTGAACCTGTTCGCTGCCAGCGCCGTCGATCGGCTTGACGACGGCGGGCAGGCCGATGACTGATCGGTTTGTATTCAGCTGCGAGAGTCGGCAACCCGCTGGAACCGGAACTCCCAACCGCCCGAGGTGTTCGAGGGTCCGTTGTTTATCGGCAGCCAGTCGAACAAAATTTTGATTCGGGCTGATCAATTTATCTTCCAGTGGCCCGAGCCACTGACAACAGTGGAGCAGGCAGTCGTCCAATTCAGGTGCGATCAGCAACACCCAGTCACAGGTTTCGGCCTGTTGCCGTAATAATTCAGGCAACGCCTGGGCGGAGGTGACCGACACGGTTTGGGCACCGCGGAGATCAAGAGTCATGCGCGAATCCACGAGAACCGTTAACGCGACCCCATTTTCGTCAAAGTCCCTCGCCAACGTCGTTAACATCGACTGGCCCTGCTGTTGAAATTGGCAGGACGGATGAGGAACCTCTTGGCTGATCCACTGCCCTCCCCCGGTTAGCCATTCAAACAGTAAAATCCGCATTCCCGACCTTTCCCCAGCGCCCGCAGCGAACGAAAACTGCCCAGGATTAGGTTTCTTTACTTTCAACGGCAACCGTTTACAATCCGACTATTGATTTACCGAACGATGTAGATCAAATCTCGAATCATCAAACCACTTAACTGTTTAAAGGTAGTGTTCACGTGGCAACTTTACTAACACGTAACGAGGGGGATGTCCTGGTCGCATATTTTCAGGACGTGAGGATTATTGACGAATCGAGAATAACCAGTCTGGGCACCGAGCTGACAGAATTGGTGAATGACGATAATAAAAAGATCTGCCTGAATTTTCAAAACGTCAGTTTTATGTCGTCGGCAATGATTGGCAAATTGGTTTTGTTTGGCAAGAAATGCAAGAATGCCGAAATCGATTTGAGGATGTGTAACATCAACGAGAACGTCGATGAAGTCTTCAAACTAATGAAGCTGAACAAAGTATTCAAAATCGATAAAGACGAGGCGACTTCCCTGTCCAAGTTTTCGAAAAAAGGCTGGTTTGGTTAATGGCTGTGCTTCGGCTGAACGCTTCCACCCAGCTCGCCGCCCATCACTCTGTCCGTTGATTCGGCAAGGCGCGGTCGACCGATCGGCCCCGAAGTTTAGCGGCTCGGGCTGTTGGATTGGCGGGATCTACAGACGGATCATGGTCGGGTCGGCCAGGTGCTGAATCTCAATCGAAATCAATCGGTTCAGTACTTCGCGGCTGGAGGGTCGCAGGGCCCGATTTTTGGACATCATCTGTTTGACCAGCAGGCTCAATTCGGGCGGACACAGTGGCTGCGAAATTGCAGATCCTCCGGGATGTCGTGCCGATGAGCCCGCGCCAAATCGTCGACTTGCCCACCACGGAATGGGGGCGTCAAAGCCAGCGAGTGGTAAATCAGCGCGCCGAGCGAATAGATGTCGCTCGCGTAGTCGGCCCGGTAGTCGGATTCAAAACACTCTGGAGCCGTGTATCGCGAAAGCTGAAGCTGGTCGTGTGGCAACCAGGTTCGCTCCGAGTACGCATGCGACTGCGACCAGCCCAGTAGCGTCGTCCGACCCTTTTGGCCGAGCATGATGTGGGACGGGTCCAGACCCAAATGGACCCGCCCATGATCATGGGCCGCGCGAATCGCTTCGGCAATCTGCCGAATCATCCACAGCATTCGGGAGAGCGAAAACTGCTGGGACGACGATAACTGCTGATCGAGGCTCCGCCCGTGAATCCAGGGCTGCACCATGAAAAATGGCGCTCGATCAAGTTCCGCATCCAGTAGCCGGATCACATTGGGATGCAGGATTTTTTCCGTGGCAAACGCCTCTCGCCCCAAGCGGTCAATCGCCTTGCGGAGTTGCTTGGGTGGCAAGTCGCGGTTGATCAGCTTGATGACGTAGCCATACCCCGCCTGGTCGGAAACGGTTTTCGGTGCTGCGTGAAAAATCTCGTACCAGCGTCCACCGGTGATTTGGGGAACCCGATGCGTACTTTTGCTGTTGCTGCACTGGTTCGGTTGCGTATTGCTGTCGTAAAGTTCGCGACGCAGGGATCCTCTACACGCCGAGAAAATCCCACAGCACCGGGAGACAGTTGCTCGAATTGCACGAGCGTCTCGTCCCCTCTTGGCACTACTGGATGGCAGGCACGGGATTTCGACCCACTTTCCGCTTGGGCCAAATTTACCAGCACCTCTCGACCTGCGGGCTGCACTTGCTGCCATCTCGGATAAGCAAAGCGATGAGGGTCATATCGGCCGCTTGGTGCCCCTTTCAGCGACATTGGTTTCCTCGCTCGCAGCGTATGGAAAACACCTCAGACTCATGGCCTCCGAAAGCCGACTGACGCCTGCCCAACGATCCAGCTCACAAGATGCACTTTCAGGCACTGGCCCCCTCTTCTTTATATTCGGCCCATCTGGTCCTAAGCCACTTGCTCCAAAGGACTTGTTGAGCCGGCTTCCACATGGCTGGAATCTCCCACTCAATTTTCTACGGCACCGGCTCGCCACACGTCTGAGGGATCTTGGTTGTCCGGCCCCTTTTGTCCAGGCACTTATCGGGCATCACGAACTCGGAATTCAGCCGTTTGGCGATGAGAGTTTCCTCGAACCTTCCGAACTTCTGAAATCCACACGCGAGCACGTTGAATCCCTGCTCCAATCAGACGGATGGCGCCCTCTTCTGGGCGTAACAGGATCTCTTGATGTTGATGTCTTCAACCGGGAATCCAAAGCAATATCTGTCGATGTCATCTCGCTGGAAAACTCTCTTGAGAAAAAGGTGACGACTGCCTACCAAGCCCAGCGCTCTGCGGTCGAAGTCGCAAGAACCCAGCAAGGTGCGAAAATTGATGAGGACGTACAAGCTGCGGTTCGAAGCTCGCTTCCTGACCTCTTGGCGAGGCCTGAAGACATTCACGAAGTCTCAAAAGCGCAGGTAACCCAGTTGCGCAAAGACGTGTGCGCAAGCGCGGAGAATATGATCGAGCTGGAACTCAGAGTCCTGTCGCTCCGAGCGCTTTTGAAAGATGGACGTGATCTACATGGTTGGAGGGTCGAACGGCTGCCCAACTTCTATCCGCTCAATGTCGTCGCGAGCACACACCATCCAGCATTTGTTCGACCCTACTCGGCGCAGCGGCAGCTTCGAGAGCGCTTCCTCCTTCATCTGGAAAAAAAATCAAAATCGCCCGAATCTGCATCCTCACTGCTGAACTGCGTACTCGCCCTAATCCTTTGGCACGGCGTTTCTGATCGGCAGCGACTGCAAGACATACTAAAAGGAATACCGCGGGGAGAACGATTGCACGGAACGCGTGATGCGTTCGTTGTACCGGCCCTTATCTACCGCCATAGCGAGGATCCAGATCCTGCTGAAACTTGCGAGGTTCTGCGAGGGCCTGTTGCCTTGGCAGCACTCACGGCCAAGCCCTATCTGGAAGGCGGATGGAACTTCAAAGACATCGAGGTCGCCCTTCTCGCTTGGGTGCCTAAAAGCATTGTTTTGACTACTCGGACCAGGATCCTGGATGCCATGCTGGCAATTGCATCACTCAGCCACCGATTCGAATCACCGGGGCCGATGAGGAATATCTGGACAAATCAGGTGATGTCCGTCTCTTTGCCGATGGCACGCATCCACTCGCTATTTGGTGCCCACAGCAGTAGCGAAGTCATCACCCTTGACGAAGCACCAGAATCCCAGGGCACCACTACCACCGTCAGAATTCAGTCTTCAACTCTCACGTGGAATCGCAAGCAATATCAGTGGGCGAAAGACACAATAAGATACGTGCGCCGTCTATCCAAAACGTTCCCTGCCGATCCCATGATTGACCATGAGATCAATTCATCGGACACCGGAAAGAACATGGCTGTCATCCACGCGGATGACGCGGGTATTCGAAAACAAACTTGCGAAAGGCTGGAGCAGCGACTCGCCTGCTGGCCACAAGATCACTCATTCGTCCGTGCGCTCACCGCTTACGCATTTGATCGCCTGAAATTTGGTACGCCTTGGCAAAACGAGATAGAGCAGTCGACGGCATACAAGTATTTGGTTGGCGCAGGAACGCTATTGATCGCCCATGGAACAGGCGCAAATATCAGCGAAATGGATGCGGAAGACTTCGGCGAGATCTACGCCATTTGTATAGCCACAGCTCCTCTTTCATTTCAACGCGAACTTCGAAGCTATCTCGCGTATTTCCACGGTTTTCTCATCGAGAAATATCGTTGTCCGTCCGTAGCCATTGGAGACCGAAATGAATCGTATCTTTGCCTGCCCGATATCGGCTATGTGACGCCACGCGAAATAAATATGAGTGGAAGCTGGCTACAAGCCGTCATTGATGGCTCTGACGGAGTCGCAGGCACAACGTACGAAATCGATTGCGCAAAGGCCGCACTATTCTTGGCATTTTCCACGGGTGCGAGAACCTCAGAGACCCTACTGCGGGAAGATAGAGAGTTGGTGCTGGACCCAGGGCGCGGCGCATTCTCGATAAAACGCAATCGCTGGACTCGCGTCAAGACGTATCACGGCACGCGTGTGATTGATCTCGAATCCTACTTTCCGGAGCCTGCCAGGAGCGCATTGGAAAACTGGCGTACTGCACAGGCATCCGTTCGTTTGGCACATGAGATTCAGCGCGCACCGCTGTTTCCTGATCCCGGGAATCGATCGGTGCCTATTGATCCTGCCCTCCTAACGCATTGGATCGGCAACGCTCTGCGAGCCACAACGGGATGTCCCGATGCTAGACCGTACTGGACTCGCCACACCATGGCATCCACTGAGTTCCTTTTCACCTACGTCGATGACGACCTATATCAAGATTTGCTCATATCCACAGCAGAGGTCGACAGGGTTTGGCTACCATCATGTAGCCAGATCAGAGATCAGAGCGGAGCCGGACTCCCACTGGGTCAAGCCCAAGCTGCTGGATATCGTTCGCGCCGCGGCCATGCAAGCATGCGCACATCGCAAGAATCTTATATCCATCTCGCTTGCCTCGTGGAACCCTGGTCATCCAGATCAGCGGCGAACGAACTGAGTCCTACTGCGATAGCGAGCTTGGCGGGAGCAACCTCAGCAGCAGTACGCAAGCGCATAAGTCGTGCCCGCATCTCGGCCAATAGCCCTCGTGACGCAGTCAATACATTCATCAAGCGAAACGAATCTCGCCCAACAATGGAAGTAGTTTCTGAGGTCATCACTCATCGCATACCGCCTAAAGCTATCGACGCCGGCGCCCTAATGACTGGCCTCATAAGATCAGTCCAGATCGGTAACTTGGCAACCCTTGCGACGGCGCTCCGCCTAACGGGCGCGGCGATGGCTGGACTAAACAATGCATTGGCGAGTGCGCTGGCCGAAAACGCTTATGGCTTGGCACTCCCGAACATGCAGCCAACCAGTTCCTCGACGAGTCTGTTGAGTACAGCGCAATCACCTCAAGTGCTACCTACTCTGGACCGAATTGATCGCCCATGGGTGCAGGATTGCCTGAATAGAATGATGAGTGATCGCGAACTCGCAGAGGGATGGCGTGTAGTGATGCGCGGAATTGACCTGCGCACCGGAGCCATCGCGATAGCAAACGAGGATGATCTCAACAAGCTGCTACGTACACTGCCGCGAGCCATCGGGCAATACGAGAAAGGAAAGTACTCTGTGCGACTGATATCAAATGGCAAACTTTCGCCAGAGCAACTAGATACGTTGTTCGCGCTAATTGGCACGAGCGACGATCACAAGGACAAAGTCACAAGTACTTCCATAGACGTGCCACATGGATGGATTCGCGTAGGTGTGGCGATTGAAAAAAGGCCTGCTGGCAGAAGGGTAGTTGGCCCCATTGCCCTGCTTTCAATTGCGGCGGCGGTGCTACGTTGGCATCGTGATCTTTGACCATAGAGAGAGGCACTCATCTCGTACCGTTAGACAATCCAGTGCTCGCCGAAAGACGCCCTAGATATCTATCTTGCGTAACAAACCATTTCGGCCCAATCGAAATATCCGTTCGTCCAAATCATTCTCAATCACGTATCGCGCCGCTCGCAATGAGCCAGGCCTCGTAGTCGATCTGCTGACATCTACGCACTGCGATCCGTGTTGGTTTGAAGAAAAATCGCGAGCAATTCGAGACCAATCAAACCTCGCTGCCTCATCCCCTGCCTTGCTGGCCGAAAAGCCGTTATCAGTTGGCGCACGCACACTCATGCACCCGAAATTCACGAAATTTGAGCAAACATGCCGCAATGCATACAAATGCGTGCACGTCAATAGCGCGAGAGGCCCGTTAACCGAGCCTCCGACGCACCTCTGGTGCCAGGAAACGCCCGAATAATAGGTATCGGGTAGCCACCCACCCGCATTGAGCCCGACCTGTCGTCCAGCTCAACGGCGTGAGTAGCTCATCCAAACGCACGCAATCGCATCAGTTCGATCCGATCGCGACTGCACTTACCCGATTGTCTAAAAGGTACCAATACAAATGAAACTTACCGTTAAAATGACGAAAGACCCGACATCAGAAAAATACGACAGCCAAGCGGCAATTCTTCTCGCTACATCCATCTTGCTGGCGATGCGTCAATATTTTTCGAAACTAATCGTAATCGACGCACGTGCTTTTCTGCCGATATTCTTGCGGCCAGGGCTTCTCGAAATGAATGGCACAGCGGTCGAATGCTCGACCGACTCGGTATTCCCGAAAAAAATCGAAGAACTGCTTGAAAGTCTTCGTGACGCAGCATGGCTTTATGCGTCTACAGACACATTTCTTTCTACAATAAACCTGAATCGCTCAAATTGGCTGGACGATCCCCGGTACCCCGTGCTGCTGGTTAGCGGCAACACACTCAACGGAGCCAAAACATTCGATTACGATGAGCAAACCGATACGTTGAGTTGCGGAATACCAAATTGGGAAGCGCGAGTTGACGAGTCCACCGCAATGTTCAAAGCACTCGCTAACGCCTCCGCGGCTGGCTATAAAATCGAAATCATTCTTGATGGAAAGACGATTGCGCTCCCAGCCGCCCACACAAAGTGGTTTTCCTATAAATCCGGGCCAGGTAAAGTTCATACAGCATCTGCGTTACTTTTCGGGCTCCTCATAAACGGACAAATTGTAGAGCTGAAAATAGACAACGGCAGAGTGCAGCAGGCATCTGTCTCCGACGCAGCGATGCCTGCAATTATAAATTGCACCTATCCATTGTCATGCTTCATCAGATATTCGCTTGCATCTTGCTACTCTCCACTCGAGCGGAAATCAGGAAAAATTACGATCGAACGTATCACTGAAGTCCGTGAACAGAGAGCATTCGACTTTCAGCCACGGAGTGACGAGATCTAAATTCCAAACATTTCGTGATTCAACGCGAGACGGCCCTTCCAAGCGCAATCTCGCGCCTATCTGATCGGGAGCGCCTTTTCGCAAAGCTGGGCGTGGAATTCGGCGCCTGTAATCTTATGCCTCGCCCTGTTCGCACAACTGCGCAGCAGGGATACGCAGCAGCTTGTCGTCTTTGACGACAACGATGGCTGTGTCGGTTTGCACGGCTGTCTTGCGCGCCAATCCCGCCGCTCGTTTCATCGCGGCAAGCGAGGCGCGTTGATCGGGGTTTTGGCCTTGGATAAATCCTGTTTCGCGGGCTCTCTCCCCATTCCAGTACCACGGGTGAACTGCCGGCGTTGTCGTACAACGTCCAGTCGTCCACCGCAGCCCGGTACTGTCGCTCGAAGTTATCCCTCCCAGCGACGAAGCGGCGGCGGATGACCGCCTCGGGAATGTCATGCCCGCCTTGGCGCACACGCTCGGCAACGCGGGCTATCGCAGTTTCGGCATCGGGCAGGCTCAAGAAAAACAGGCTGACCTGGTAGCCTTGCCCTCGCCATTGTTTGATGTGCCGTAGATAGCTCAAACCCGATAGCGTCGTCTCGAAGGCAAAGCTCTCGCCGCGTGCAGCACACTGCGCAATTTCGTCCAGCATCAGTCTGCCCACCTTGATGGCGGCAGCTTCCGGCGCGAACGGCGCCAGCGCCGCAGCGGTCAGATCGGCGTTGATGAAACGCGGCAGGTCGGCTTCACCGGGCAGGAAGGAACGCGCACAACCGGTCGAGATGGACATATTCTTGATCTCGTTGATCAATTTCTTGGACTGGTGGTGCAGGGCTCGCATCCTAATTTTACCGATATCGGCCGCCCGCTCTCTTCATGTACTGCTCTGCGCTAAACGCATCGAGCGAGCGAACGACCTTCCCGATAGCGCGTCCGCGGCGCTTGTCGTCACGGTATCCCCCGCCCGCAAACAGCGCTTGCAGCATCAATCCACCTTCTGGCCACTTGCGACGAAGCTGCTGCAGTGATGGCAGCACCTTCTCCAGTCCGATGTGCTCGTGACCCAACTCCGTCGCTTCGGCCGTCAACGTTCCGTTTTCGTAGCTCCACACTTTGCCCACGTCGTGAAATAACGCGTAGACGATTGCGATGCTGAGATACGTTTGCCCCAAGTCTCTGAGTTGGGTGACTGCGGTCGCCACTTCCAGACTGTGAACAGCCAAGCCACCCGCAAATGCGTGATGATCTCGAATCGATGCTGGGCAGGTCCAAAAATATTTGAATACATCCTTGAGCTCGAAAACATCAAGGACGAAATTCCGCAGTTCTGGATCTTCGAGATTTGCGACAAGCTCGCGCACCTGGGCCACCGTCCCTTCCACCGGGCACATCGTTTCAGGCACAAGCGCGAGCAGGTCAAGACTGGAATCGGATTTCCATTCGAGCAACGTCAGTTCATCTTGATCGCCATTGCCAGTCTCAAGCACGGTTGCAAGCCCGAGATGTACGCGCGACGAATCCTCGATCAGCCAGGTTTCCGTCCAGTCGATTGCCTCTCGAGTGAAATCCGTACTTGTCAACTGAACAAGTGCCGGCTCCTGTGACCCAAGAGGCGGGTTCCGACAGCTCAGAATGGCTGCGGGGATACACTTCGCGTGTTGGCTCTTCATTGCTTTCATTTCCCTTCCTCCGCATTGCGCACAGCGTTCGCTTTGAGCATGTTCTCGAATGCCGATCCGTCGCGCCTGGTCAAATTCGGCACATAGCGGGAATACACGCGGAACAGCATCTCCGTTGTCGAATGACCCAGTTGGCGCGCAATCCACTCCGGGTTTTCGCCAGACGCAAGCCACAGAGTGGCCGCCGTATGACGCATCTGGTATGGCCGACGCCGCTTGAGTGCAAGGTGATCGAGCAACGGATTCCATACCCTGGAAACGAAGTTTGCGAGATCGATCGGCATCCCATTCCGACCACTGAAAACGTATTCGCCCAAGTGCGCGGTCAGGTCGTGTTGAGCTTTCAATGCGTCGAATACCTGCTCACTCATTGAGATTTCGCGCATGGAGCCATCTGTCTTGGTGCCGTCCTGCTCACCATGAGTGAACGTTTCCCGCACCAGAATCTGGCGTCGATCGAAATCCACGAAGCTCCATTTGAGGCCATGCACCTCGCCACTGCGCATCCCGGTAAAAAACCGAGTGACGAAGTAGTGGCGATAGTCAGCCCTTGCCGTGTTGATGATGCGAAGTGCCTGATCGAGGTTGAAGGGCTGAATATCCTTTCGCGGAACCTTGAGCCGCTTGATGCGTTGTGCCGGGCTGACGAACTCGTAGCGATCCGCCGCCTCATCAAAAACGTTGCTGAGAACGCCCATGACTTCATTGACGGTCTTTGGCGAAATCGTAGTGCCCGGCTGCTTTCCACGCCGCTTGGCAAGATCCGCGCGAAATTCGAGAAGCTCGGCACGAGTCACCTGCCCTACCCGCATCTCTCCAAACCTGGGCAACAGATGGCTTCGAATCATGTCCCGGCGCAGACCGCGCGTAGTACGGCGCCACCGCACTTCATTCTCTGCGAGCCACGTTTCGGAAAATTCCCCGAACGTCGGTGAATCACCTTGACAGGACTCGGTCATTTCGACTTTGCCGGATGAATCTTTGCTCTTTTCCACAGGAACGCTATCGGGTTCGAACTTAGCTGCAATCTTGCTGTTGGGAAAATTGGCTCGATAGTTGAAAACGCCAGCCGCAATTTCCGCATCCACACGTTTCATTACCGGTCCAACGCGCCTGCGGTTGGCCGGCGTGTCTTCAAGCGCCGTCTGTTCCCGACAGCGCTTGCCCATGTAGACGAAGTCGAAATAGAGCTTCCCCGTTTCCTTTCGCGCTCGGACCTTACCCATGAGCAACCCCACCTGCACTCAGAGGCACCAGGGGTGCATTAGCCAGTGAAGCGAGCTTCATGTCGTGCTCAATGGCTTCCCAGATAAAGAGCATCTTCCGGCCACCAAACGGGCGGAAGTAGTGCACCCCTTCCAACAACACCGAATCTTTCAGCTGACCTCGGATGGTGCGAGCGTCGTAGCGAATCCGCTCCGCCAGTTCGTCGGTTGTAAGGTAGGTAGCGTTCATTGAGCAGATCCTATGCTAGTGAGGGACGAATGAAACTAGAAAGCATCATTCGTGACGCACAGTAGCATACGCTTGCAACTTGTCAAGCTAATAAGTAACTTGATTGCATCATTCGTCCAACTTGGTGTCGCGGTGATCCGCTACCGATTGAAAGAACTCATCGCTGATCGATCGTTTCGCCTCGGGCGAATCGTGACGATGGAAGAAGTCGCCAGGGAAACCGGACTTCATCGAATGACCTTGTCTCGAATGGCGAATATCCGCGGATACGTCTCGCGTACAGACATCTTGGACAAGCTTTGCGAGTATTTTGGTTGTCGACTCGAGGAATTGGCGCAGCATGTTCCGTCTGACCAAGTGCCCGAAAGCGAAGCGAAGAATAACGCCACGTCGGAACATTGAGGTACAAACAACCTGAGTCTGTAGTCGACGCTCGACGCCCGCGCACAATCAAATGGCGCGAGCGACTATTTGCCACGCGGTTATTCCCTGCCCCGGCAACACATCGTTAAGGCACCCCGCCCCGAGCCACGGCTCCCGGCCAGCAGTAAGTATGTTTGAGGTCAGGTTCAGAGGATGTCGTCATGGCCCAATCACTAGTCTTGCCGGCAGAACTTGAAGAAGTCAGGCACAGCCTTGAATCGGTTCTCCACGCACAGGCTGCGATGCCGTCTGGATTCAAGTTTGACCTCTGGCTAGAGGAATGACTCACGAGGCCCCATCCAGCACTCGGCGGTTCTCGACCCACCGATTTGTTGACTACTCCTGAAGGGATTGAGTCTGTGCGCAGGGTTCTCGGCGCAATGATTGGTGGTGCATATCAATAGTAGCGTTGGTATGTGGATCGCCCTAGCTGTAGCTTGCCCTTTCATTTCAAAGGCATTCCGGGAATGGTCAGCTTTGGTGTGAATGCTCTTGTTGGTCCTTGGACCCGCGCGACCTCAAGAAGAAATATTCCACGACCAGAATGACCGCCATGACAACTGCCGCCACGATCAACACCAGTGGATCCGAGGTGCCCTTCACCCAGAGAAAGCCCCCAAGAACAACCATGTCCATCGCGATTGCAATCACGGGGATCGCTGGATGGGCCTCTATCTCCTTTCGCAGATGACGCAGCACGCCCCAATGAACGGCGATGTCCATGGTTAGATAGAAGATGATGCCCAGCGCCGCGATCCGTGAGAGGTCGAAGAACGCAGTCAGCAGCAGACCCAGCACAACCGTATAAACCAGAGTGTGCTTCTGGATGCTGCCCGGCATATGAAAGTGACTGTGCGGAACCAAATTCATTTCGGTCAGCATCGCCAACATTCGTGACACGGCAAATATGCTCGCAATGACACCGCCGGCAGTGGCGAGCATGGCCAGAACAACTGTAAACCAAACAGCGTACTCGCCCAGGGCAGGACGAGCAGCGGCGGCCAGCGAGTAATTGCGCGTCGCGATGATCTCCTCCAGCGACAGATTGCTTGAAACCGCGAAGCCGACCAACGCATAGATCACCACGCAGAGACCGATAGAGATGATGATGGCCTTGCCCAGATTCCGACGCGGGTCCTTCAGTTCCGAACCACTGTTGGTGATGGTGGTGAAACCCTTGAAAGCGAGAATGCCCAACGCCGTCGCGCCTAGAAAACCGGTCAGCGACCCTCCAGTATCTGCGACGGAGAAATCCGTTTGCACCGAGTCCGCCACCCACACGCCGACCACACCGAACACGACGATGCCGCCAATCTTGATGAAGCCGAGCAAAGAGGCCACCCTCTGGATCAAACCCGTGACGGACAGGTTGATCAAGAACGCCGTCAGTAGCAGTCCAACGCCCAGCGCGGGAACCAGCCAACTGCTGTCATCGATATCAAACAGCCGCAAGGTATAGGAACCGAAGGTTCGCGCCAGAAAACTCTGAGCGATGACCATGGAAAAATACATCAGCAAAGCATGGAAGGCGGTGGTCAGGGTTCCGCCATATGCCTTTTCCAAATACATGGCGATGCCCCCGGCCGAGGGGTATGCATTGGACAATTTGACGTAAGAGTAGGCGCTCAGCGAGACAATCAGTGCAGCAGAAAGAAACGCAAGTGGAAACAGACTTCCAGTCATTTCCGCCATCTGACCGGTCAACGCGAAAATCCCGGCACCAATCATGACGCCCGTGCCCAGCGCAACTGCACCAATCAGCGAAAGGCTGTCTGCCTGATACTCAGTTGTCTTGTCTGTCTTGGCATTCATGTGTTTGCGGCTGCCTCGATCGAATGCTCAGATTGTACATTCGCGGGATCAGTACCCCGGCGAACAAGCGCGAGACCCGTGGTTGATGACCGTATCGACGAATTCTTTCGATTGGCCTCTGGCGCAATTGGGACGCCAACTTAACGCAACGACATGAACTATTGCGCATTCGAAGTGACTTTGGGGTTCTACCCCGATTCTGCGGGCACTTTCGCTTGGGCCTTGGACTTCCCCCGGTCCAGTAGGAACTTCCGGTCTATGGCTCTTTGGGAAGTCAACCGAAACTCCTGAACGTCCGCTTCTCGCTTGACAGCGACGGTCACAAGTCGACCCAAAGCAGCCACTCATGGGACATAGAGCGCATCAACTATTGGGCATTCTGGAACGAGGCCGCCGTCGCATTTCGATGAAATTGATTTGAGCGTTCGTTGCATCTTTTGAAGGTCACGAATTTTCCTGGTTACGTCATTCAAATGGGAAAGGGTTCGATCTCGAACTTCCGCGCAAGTGTAGTCACCGCCGTCTACAAGAGTCAGTAGGCCGCCAATTTCCTTGAGGGTGAAACCCAACTCCCGGGTTCGCCTGATGAACGACAGTCTCTTCACATGCTCTTGTTTGTAGAGTCGATGCCCACCTGAACTTCGGCTTGGGTCAGGCATCAAGCCAATATTCTCGTAATAGCGAATTGTCTCGCTGTTTACGCCGCTCCGAGAGGCCAATGCGCCACGAGAAAGCGCTTCGATGCTCTTTTCCATGATTTGTGCTTGATCCTGTAGTAACTACAGGTTCCATACTAGGAAATTGAGGTCGTATGTCAAACGGAGAAATCGCACCTTGAGCGGGAATAATTGGCCCAACAACAAGTATCGCAATTTGACTGCTGCAGGCGGCGTCATTGGAGCTGTGCTCGCATCTACATGCTGCATCGTTCCCTTGGTGTTGATTACCCTGGGCGCGAGTGGGGCATGGATTGGCAACCTGACGGCACTGAAGGATTACCAGCCTATTTTCATCGCGCTGACGCTGGCGTTTCTCGCCGCCGGGTTCTGGCAGGTCTATTGGAAATCGGACAAGGAATGCAAAGACGCTTCAGTTTGCGCGACACCCAAGTCTGAAGCGATTGTAAAAAGCGCGCTCTGGCTAGCGACGGTTCTCGTAGCTCTATCGCTGACAGTCGATCTGTGGGCGCCGATTTTCTACTGAGGAGTACGCAATGAGAAACATTGGTTCAGCTATCGCTCTGCTGATCTTCATTTGCCTTTCGGTCAGCGATCTAAGCGCAGCAACAAGCTATGAAGCGACGGTCAGGTTCTCCATAGAGAACATGACCTGTGCAACTTGTCCAATATCCGTGCGCAAGGCGATGGAGCGTGTGGACGGTGTGAAGGATGTCGATGTCAATTTCGAAACGAAAATGGCGACCGTCGTTTACGACGCGAACCTGACATCGGCCTCAGACATTGGCAGCGCATCATCTGACGTTGGATTTCCCGCAACCGAATTGACTGAAGAATGAATCAGCCCAAGAAAGAAATTGAGCGGTATTCAACGCTGACCTGTCCCGAATGTGGGCACCAGTCAAGAGACCTCATGCCGAGTGATGCCTGTCAGTTCTTCTATGACTGCCCGAACTGCAATGCCTTTCTCAAGCCGAACGCAGGTGACTGTTGCGTCTATTGTTCGTTCGGCGATGTTAAATGCCCGCCGATCCAGGCAAGCAGTTCGTGCTGTACATAGTTGAATGGCCATCACAGACCTGAAACTTGAAGATTCGGGTTCGCTCCCCAAGCCGGGTCCCATTGGCCGGATAGTACGGCTTTCGTTTGGCACGTTGTGTCTCTACTACGTCGTTGACCTGATTGGTGTATCAGGAGACCTCATTGGGAGCGACGGTCATATTCGGTCTGTTGTGTGGAATGGCTTGTTGATCGGTCTCGTGCTGATCAGCTATATCGTGAATATCGGCTTTTCGCGTGGATGGAAGAAGAGGCCGGCATTCTTGAGTGCGGGCGCCTTCATGGCCTTGGCGGCATATGGACAGGTTACGCAAGGCGTTGCCGAGACAAACGCACTGGCAAGCTCGATATGGATGTGGGAGCTATATCTTTTCTCTCACCTGGGCACGGCATTCATGATTTCTGCCGCAATAGCAACGCCCGGTTGCGAGTTGCGCGCTTTCCACGATTTGTATTCTCGTATATCCGGAAACCCGACCAAGGAGCATTTTTGCCCGCTGGGGCCACTGCATCCAATCGATAAATGGGAATCCAGTAAATGCTGATGTCCAGGATGGGCGAAAAGTGGAGTCTCAACGTCCGCTTTTTGCCGGACTGCGACGGTCACAAGTCCACCCCGACCCAAATTGCGTATTTCGGTCCATCGTGACCGCCCATTTCGATAAGGCGTGACCGGTCAATTCGCTAAGGTGTGACCGGCTGTTTCGGTCGATCGTGACCGATTTTGCCCGGTTTCCGAAATCATCGGTCACATCTTACCGAAACGCCCCACTGAATCTTCCTTGAGAATGCGTTGGTTAAGCATGTGAGGTGGCGCATGACCAAACAGGGGCGGCCGAAGCCGCCCCTGCGTTACGCCTGATTAAACGGTGACTACTGGCGCAGTGCTCGAGCTCTTCACCAGATTGATTGCTGAATTGCAATCTCCCTGGTTGTGGTAGCCCTCGCCGGAATTGGCAATAATCCGGCTATTCCCTGCAACCAAGTGCCAACGCCATTGGTTGTTTTTATCTCTGTATTTCTGGAACTGCATGGCATTTCTCCAAACGAAGATGCGAGGGCGCAAAAACGTGAGGGGCTTCATGCTGCGGGCCTTGCAAGCGCGCTTGGATGGTGCGCATACTTGGCACTGCAGTGCGGTCGAAAAGCCCTGCACCAAAACCGGCACCCTCGCGGGGTTCGGTTTTACAAAGCCGGGGCGCGCTAACGCTCCGGCTTTTTCTTGCTCGCGTTTCGCGGGTTCAACAATTGAACGACATCATCATACCAGCGGGCAGGTCTCACCAATAGAGAACATGACTGTGCATAAGTTGTGCGTTGTTCGACGTGCGGGCTAACCCTACACCTTGGGGCCTTAAATAAAAAGAAAGCCTCGATTTTGGTAGTGCCTTAGTTCGAAGCATGCTTATCCGGTTAGATGACAAAGCGGATTTTCATTCATAAAGTGATGCCGAAAAAGAGATGGAAAGCGTAGGAAATTGTCGCCACTACAATGGCAGTGACAACACCAAGCACTGATCTTGCCCCGATTTCCCGGACACCTGTCTAAGCGACTTGGGATAGCTCGAATTCTTCAGGGCTGAAGTATCCGAGCCGGGAGTGAAGCCGCTGTCGATTGTAGTAGACCTCAATGTATTCGAACACGTGTGCTGTGGCAGCATTGCGCGTATCGAATCGTTCGCCGTGGATGGCTTCGACTTTCAGGCTGTGATTCCAGCTTTCCATTGCGGCATTGTCGTAACAGTTGCCCTTGGCGCTCATGCTGCAAATCATGCCGTACTCTTCGAGTAGCTTGCGGTGCTCTTTCGAACAGTATTGGCTGCCGCGATCGGAATGCACGATCACACCGCGAGGTCGTTGGCGATTGAAGATGGCCATGCGCAATGCATCGCAAACCAGTGTTGCGGTCATACTTGCCGACATCGACCAGCCCACGACTCGTCGTGAGTACAGATCCACAACCACAGCCAGGTACAACCAGCCTTCATCGGTCGGAATGTAGGTGATATCGGATACCCACTTCTGATTCGGGCGCTCGGCACTGAAATCCTGCTGCAACAGGTTCGGTGCCACCGGCAGGGAGTGATTGGAATTCGTCGTCGATTTGAACTTGCGCGCCGCTTTGGCTCGCAGACCTTGTCTGCGCATGCTTCTGGCCACTTGATGGCGACACCAACGATGACCTTGCTTCTTCAGCCGTCTTACCACGCGTGGCGAGCCCGCGCGGCCCTTCTCAGCGTCAAAAGCCACCTGGACTTGAACGTCGAGCAACGCGCGTTGTTGTTCGGCGGATGAGGGTGCTCGGTTGCGCCATTCGTAGTATCCGCTCGGCGAAACACTCAACACCCGGCACATCAAGCGCAGCTTGAACTGGCCTTCAAGAGAACGAATCACGGCGTACTTCACTTGGGCTGTTTCGCGAAGTACGCTGCCGCTTTTTTTAGGAACGCGTTCTCCTCTTCCAGCCGCGCGACCTCGCGCTTGAGGCGAGCATGCTCAGAATGTTCAAGCCGCTGCTGCTCGCTCATCTGGCCGGATAGACGAGCCTTGGCACGCCACGCGTAGAGCTGACTTTCCGCCAGGCCGAGATCTTTCGCCACCACACCTACGCCATCTTGCGCTGCACGCAACTGC
>CAVQPH010000013.1:0-263367 GCA_963714685.1 Pirellulaceae bacterium
CGCCGTGGATGTGGTGGGCGTCCTCGCCGTGGAGATGTTCGATACGCCGGGCGGTGTGCTGATCAACGAGTTGGCGATGCGCCCCCACAACTCGGGTCACTGGACGATGGACGGAGCTCAGACGAGCCGAATTCGAGAACCACCTGCGCGCGGTTCTCGGACTTCCGCTGGGCAGCTGCGCGCCGCGGGCGCCGTGGACAGTCATGGCCAATGTCGTCGGGGGGTCCGGGGATGATCTCTACGGTGGAATGACTCGGGCGCTTGCTGTTCCCGAGGGCGATCCCGGGTCTCCGGAGGCTAGGGTGCACCTGTACGGCAAGGAGCCGAGGCTGGGTCGGAAACTGGGACACGTGAACGCTTACGGGGATGACCTGCCGACCGTTGCGCGTCGGGCTCGCGAGGCGGCTGGTGTGATCTCAGAGTTTGGAGCGAAGAATGGGTAGCGAGCGAGCTCCACTGGTCGGTCTGGTGATGGGCAGCGATTCCGATTGGCCCACGATGCAGGCAGCCGCAGACGTGTTGGCAGCTTTTGACGTCGCCTACGAAGCAGATGTGGTCTCGGCTCATCGGATGCCGGCGGAGATGGTGGCCTACGGTCAGGACGCTCACGGGCGTGGACTGCGAGTGCTGATTGCGGGCGCCGGCGGCGCAGCGCATCTGCCGGGAATGCTCGCTTCGGTCACCAGCCTGCCGGTGATCGGTGTTCCCGTCCCCCTCAAGCACCTGGACGGAATGGACTCGCTGCTGTCGATCGTCCAGATGCCGCGCGGCGTGCCGGTGGCCACTGTAGGTGTCGGCAACGCTGCGAATGCCGGGTTGTTGGCGGTTCGAATGCTGGCAGTCGGTGATTCCGAGCTCGTGACGGCGCTGGATGAGCACCGCGCAAATCTGGCCGCGGAGGCGCACCGCAAGGGGGCTGCCCTTCGGAGTCATGTCGACAGCGACGCGGCCGACACAGTCGAGTAGAGCCCACTGCCGGGTAAGTGGCCCGAGGGAGTGAGGGGTCCGTCACATTGCCTGGGCGAGCGTCTCGGTCGACCCGGACCGAGATTACCCTTGGTAACAAGTGACGCGCTCGTATGCGCCGGTAACACGGAGGACCCTTGCCCATCGAACCGAACCCGGATTACGACTTGTTCCGACTGAGCGAGGAGCACGAGGCGCTGCGCGAGGCGGTGCGAGGGCTCGCCGAGGACCGGATTGCACCCCGGGCCGCGGAGATCGACGAGACGGGCGAGATTCCCGAAGGATGTCTACGAGTCGCTCGTGCAGGCCGGATTCCACGCCATCCACATCCCCGAGGAGTATGGCGGCGAGGGTGGCGACCAGCTGGCATCGGCGATCGTCGCCGAGGAGGTCGCGAGGGTGTGCGGCTCCAGCTCGCTGATCCGGCAGTGAACAAGCTCGGTACCACGCCGCTGCTGGTCGGCGGGGACGAGCAGATCAAGCAGCGCTATCTGCCTGAGGTGGCCAGCGGTGAGGCGATGTTCTCCTACGCTCTCAGCGAGCGCGAGGCCGGCAGCGATGCCGCCGCGATGAAGACCAGGGCAGTGCGCGACGGCGACTCGTGGGTGCTCAACGGGCAGAAGTCCTGGATCACCAACGCCGGAATCTCCAAGTACTACACCGTGATGGCCAGCACCGCCCCCGACGCAGGGCGCCAAGGGAATCTCTGCGTTCGTGGTCCACGCCGACGACGAAGGGTTCTCGCTCGGCACACCCAGAGCGCAAACTGGGCATCCACGGCTCCCCGACCCGGGAGATCTTCTTCGAGGACGTGCGAATCCCGTCCGACCGCATGATCGGCGCGGAGGGCACCGGCTTCGCCACGGCCATGCAGACCCTCGACATCACCCGGATCACCATCGGCGCCCAGGCGCTCGGCCTCGGCCAAGGGGCACTCGACGCCGCCGTGGCCTACGCCAAGGACCGCCGGCAGTTCGGCAAGTCGATCGGGGAGTTCCAGGGCCTGCAGTTCATGCTCGCCGACATGGCGATGAAACTCAGCGCCGCTCGGGCACTGGTGTACGAAGCGGCCGCCAAGTGCGAGCGGGGCGAATCGGATCTGTCATTCGTCGGGTGCGGCGGCCAAATGCTTCGCCTCCGACACCGCCATGGAGGTCGCCATCAACGCGGTTCAGGTGTTCGGCGGTGCCGGATACGTTCGCGACCACCCGGTGGAACGGATCATGCGCGACGTCAAGATCACCCAGATCTACGAGGGCACCAACCAGATCCAGCGCATGGTGATGGCTCGCCACCTACTGCGCGGGTAGTTCAGTCCTCGGCGCAGATGTCGTCGCTGGCGGCGCGGACCTTCGACTCGACCGATGTGCTCTCAGCGCGGACGGGTACGGGGTCGGCGAAGTCATCGCCCACGAGGATTTCAAACGTACCCCCGAGTCCTGGAACCTCTTCGAACTCAGCATTTGGGAAGGTCGCTCTGACCGTGTCGATGACCTCCTTCCAGACGGGGTCGTAGCGAACAAGGTCGTCGGCGCGTTGACGGATTTGGTTGCGGTCTCCACCTCAAAACCGGTCTCGCTCAGGCGGGTTTCGATCGTGGCCGCCTTCGGTGGGGCTGGGTGCGATCACACGCAGCGAGATATCGCCCGGCGGAACCTCAACGGTCTGAGCGCTCTGCGGTTCCGGTAGTGCGACATCGTCCCGGAGGGCCTGGAACAGTGAGGTCGCGGCGGCCGTGTCCCAAAGCACGGTGGATTCTCCTTCAAAGTCGTGGCTGCCATCGCTCACGGGGACGGTCGTGAACTGGACTGAACCCAGATCCACGTTGGCGATCCTTGTTCCGAGCGCGGCGATGTCGTCACGCCCCAACCGCTCGTCCGTCGTCACACTGGAGACGGCGGCATCCACCAAACCATTGGCGAGGGGGTTCAGCAGTACGTCGGAACTCATGACCTTCTGGGCCATCGCGGCGATGAAACGCTGCTGGCGCTCGGATCGTCCGAAGTCGTTGTCGATGTAGCGCGCGCGGACCCAGGCCAGAGCCTGTTTTCCTTGATGGTCTGCTTGCCCGCTGGTCCAGCCCTGAGTTGTAATCCTGCAGGGGTTCGCTCAAGCAGACGGGGACACCGTCGACCGCGTTCACCATCTTGAGGAAACCTTTGAAGTTGACCTCCACGTAGTGGTCGATCGGAACGCCGGTGGCCTCCTGAACCGTCTTGACTGTGACGGAAGGGCCACCGGTCGAGAAAGCGGAGTTGATCTTGCCGCGATGGGCCTCAACCTCGTTTCCGTCCATATCCGTGTGGGCGGGGATGTCCACGAGGGAATCGCGAGGGATACTGACGACGCTGACATTCTGCAGATCGCTGCCGAGATGCACGAGCATCATCGTGTCGGTGTGTCGACCGAAGTCTTCATCCCGGTGCGGAGGCGGGCTTTCTGTTTGGTGCTGAGACCGCTGCGATCATCGGAGCCGACCACCAGGACATTGAGCGGTTGACCACTCCAACCCGAGCCACCACCGAGCTCATCGAAGACCTTCACCTGGGTGATGCTCGAGAGGTAGCGTTCGCTGGCTGCCCAACCGGTCAGGCTGACCACGAGCAGCGCAGCCGAGATAAAAACGAAGAGGCCGCGAGCGAAGCGATTCCTGAGCTTCACCGTTCTCCATTCCGGGGGAGGCGAACTTTGGGGTCCGCTGGATCTGCGGACCCGCTGGACTCAGACAGCGTAAGTCAGGATTGTGCGTCTTCTGGGGAGCGAATCGTGCGTGGCGACGAGTCGTAGGAAATTCGCCTGTGTCCGATCAGCGTTTCGGGCCTTGCTGGTGGGAGTACAGGGCCAGCAGGGCCGGTGCGCCCTCAGACTGCCACGAGTAGTGGTCGGCTATGAATCGAACACCGCGGCGTCCCCGTTCGAGTCCCTCCGCCGGTTGTGGCTGAACGCGTGACGGCAGGTGCTGCACGATCGATCGGGGTCGTCGGGTCGATGAAGAGCCCCACGTCCTCACCGACGAAACGTTGGCGCCAGCTTCGAAAGCCCGTGGCGACGAAGAGGAAGGCCAGGAGCTTGAGGTACTCATAGATCTTGTTGGGGTCCACGTATTGGTGGCTGGCGCTGTCCTCGAACAGGATCAGGCCAACGTCGAACTCCGAGCTGTTTGCGTACCACCACGATTTCCTGATGTGATCAAACCGTTTTCCGGCAGGATTCCAGACTCGCTCAAACGGCTCCGAGGTTTGACCGCTGGCGGTGTAACCGCCGGCAGCGCTGGTTCGCCATTTTCCCAGCGATAAAAAAGAACCCCAGAGTGATCCGGCGCCAGGCAGGCCGGCATTAATCTCAAAACCGCTGTCCCAATTGTGGGCGATTTCATGAATCACCACCAGCGCAGCCCATTCATTTTCAGTCTCGTCGTTGGTGTTCCAGGCGCCGATTCGGATTTTCCTGGTGTAGGTTTCAGACAGAATCTTGCCGTTTTGATCGATGGTTGCCTGCCAGGACAACGAGTTTTGCCCGTTCCGGTTGTTACCGATCTTGCCGGTCAGCTCTTTGTAAAATGTTAGCGGCTCCGGCGAGAGTGTGTCTTTGAGAATTCGCGTGCTTCCGGTACGTTCGTGCAGCTGAAACAGTCCACGATCAATGATCTTGATCTCCCAGTCATACCAGCCGGCAGAGCCCGTTTCAAACCGCAACACAGCATCGCCACTGGACCGGTCGGCCATTGCGTCCCCATCGGCGATTAAAAAGCGATCGGCACCCGAGCCGCCGCGGACTGTTTCCGCGACGCCCTTTCCGGCATACAGGCCGTCGTTGCCGCTATCACCAAATAGTTGGTCGAGTCCTGCGGCTCCGTAGAGCGAGTCGTTTCCAGGACCGCCGCTGAGAAAATCGTTCCCACCTGCCCCGTCCAGAATGTCATGATGGTCGCCACCAAAAATGAAATCTGCGGCTGCACCACCCGTCAATTGGTCGTTGCCAGCTTCGCCATGGATTCGATTCTCACCCGAACCTCCAACGATGGTATCGTTGCCCCGACCACCACGCAAAACCGTCAGCTGACTGTGCCCGGAAATCCGGTCATCCCCGTCGAGGCCCATCACCAGGTCGGGTTGGGTTCTGCTGGCGTTGGGACCGCTGAACAGGATGTCATCGCCGGCAAGTCCGTAAATCTGGTCGGTTCCTTCACCGCCATCAATTTCGTCAGCAAGATTTCCACCAAAGATAAAATCGTTGCCCCGACCGCCCTGAATCAGATTGACGCCACGGAGGCTGCCGAAAATTTCATCGTGACCATCGCCTCCCCGCAGGGTATCGTCGCCGGTCATTCCACCGACCAGTCTGTCATTCCCGGACCCGCCATCGAGTTCATCGTTTCCCGGACCGCCATTGAGGAGATCATTGCCGGTCCCTCCCACCAGCACATCGTTTCCATTATGGCCCACCATTTGGCTGGGCAAGGAAGTGCTGTTGGTAAATCTGTCATTGCCGGCAAATCCAATGAAGACCAGCGATTTCACCTCGCGTGAGGGGTAATCAAAATTCCCGAGCGTCGCGAAGGCCACCCGAATCGTCGACGCATTGAGTTGCGAAGCTCTGGCGACATTGTCAGCGGAGTCTCCAAACACCGTCAGTACGTCGGCTGATGGATCAAGATAGACGCCGGCCAACAACCGCTTGGGCTCGAGTTGGACATACCCGAGCGTGAAACTGGTAGATCGGCGGTTATTTCGAGATCTGTATTTCGACAGAAAGAGCTTGCGTAGATCCAACATGAGAGGATTCCAAACCGGCGGGCAACGAAACTTGCGATTTTGCTGTTGAGGACGGCACGAATTCCGGCAGCAGTCCGATCATCAAGATGATCGGGAAATCGGAATTCGAATCGAACGTTTGGAAGTCGGACGTCGATGCAGATCGAGAAGGTGGCTCAGGAGGCAGGCACGATCGGTTTGACGATCGCACCATTCAAGTTTGAGGGAAATCGCCAAATTCCGCAACCTGGTTTTTGGGAATCGAAACGGTTGATAGCCTGGCGCGGTTCGATAGCTGATGCGACTGTTGTTGGTCGCCGGCAGAATCATCGTTTTTCTGAAGGGCGAGTTGCTGGCAGGTAAAAACGTTCACCCGTGGTCCTCGCCATTTCGCTGATAGCGGCGGATCGTGGCTGAATTGAAAGCAGATTGACGACCGGCTGAAAGCGTCCGCATTAATCGGAATCGCGAACGCGAGCTTCGATGGCATCGAGAATCGAGCCCAGAACTTTTTGACTTTCGGGGGCATCTCCCTCGCTGGCGTTGTACAGATCGTACTGTTGCAGAATTTCCTGCCGAGTCAACAACGTGCCCCCGTTTTTGACAGATCGGGCAAATGCCTCGACAGCTTTTTCCCGTTCGGCAACGGGCAAGCCATTCTGGCTGGCAAAATTGATCAACTCGCGTTGGGCCGACGGCGTTCCAAGTTGCACCAGGATCTCGCTGGCAGAATCAACGAAGCCAGGAAAATAGATCATCCGCGTCAACTGATCTTCGTAACCGCCAAAATCGTAAAACGGGTAGACATCACGGCGTCCGGCGATCTTCGCCAACCAGTTAACGGCCCCAATCGCGTGTTTCCGACGATCAATATCGGTGACCGGCCATGGTTCGACCAATGCTTCCAGACGTCTGACCTGAGAGGCAACATATTCTGCCTCCAGTGAGATGGGAAAAGCTTCCAGCAGCGGATCCGAGGCCAACAGTCGGTCAACGCGGCGTTTGTAGTCCGAGTTTCGGTAGACAAATCCGATCGGAATTCGCTTGGTGCGAAAATCGCTTCTCAACTGCTGAATCAGTTCACCATAGCTCGGTTTGTCCAACGTATCGGACACCAGCAAGATATTCAGGTCGGGGTTGGCGATCGCTTCCCGAAAGAACTCGCGACCGGTGCGGGCGGTTTTTCCAGCAATCCGGCACTGGATAAAGTCACGGCGTAGGTCTGCGAAATGTCGGGCCGCACGTGTCCGACCAAACCCGCAGCGCGACCTTCACTGCTGGCCATATAAACGGCCAGCATCATCATGTAGCTGCTTCCCGGAAACGCCATCTGCGGGTCGAGTTTGGCAATTGCCTCGAAGGCAGCGAATTGCAGGTGTCGATCGCCAAGCAGGATGGCGTTGATCAGGGCGCGGGGCTGATTGTTGATTCCCAGCAGGAGTTCGGGAGATCCAATTTCTCCCAGGATTTCACAGCAAGCGGTTGCGGCCGGGATCAGCTTCAACGCGAGTGCCTGTTGCAGAATCAATTCGATTTCCGCGGCGTCGGTTTTGAATTGTTTTGTCAATCCGGCCACGTCAACCGGTTGTGATGGACCTACGACTCGCTTGGAAGCTTCGAGTTGCGTCAGCAGAAACAGTTGTCGGTTGGGGGGTGAATTCGGATTGATGTCATAGAGGTCGGATGCGCGTTCGGCGGCGGCCAACCGAGTCGCCGTTGGCGTGGAGACTTTGACTGGCTGCGGTTGTTGCGTTTGCGGATTCCACTGCCAAATCGTGACCTCGTCAAGCAATCCGCCGGGTAGTTTGCGTTTTCCCGTCAAATAAGATTTGGCTGTCTCATAAAATCGTTGCTCCACGGCGGTTGGATCAATTGGCCGCGATTGATTCTTGGACAGCGATTCGAAAGCCACCCGCCGGAGCGACTCCGGCATCTTTTCGGACAGGTAGGTTCGCATCATCACATCGGTCGCCTGTTCCGACGGATAGAATCCCAGCGCGTAAATTGCATCGGCTTGAACCTGCAAAATGTCGGCGCGTGCTGCGGCAATCAACGGTCCGATGGCATCATCACCCATCAATCGCAAAGCGGCCCGCACGCCGGGAAATTCGTTCCGTCGATTGGGATTGGCAAACACATGGATCATTTGAGCCGCTGCGGGTGCGCCCAGCATTCGCAGTTTTCGGAATGCCGCGGATCGCGCGGAAATGTCGGGGTCGTTCAACCGGCCAATCAGTCCTTCGATTCGGGCTGGCTGGTAGGCTTCGGTTTTGGCAGCTGCCAGCACCTTGTTGGCGAATTCCCGGCCCTCGGGTTGGAGTGCTTCCAGGCCATGGATTCGCAGGAAGAAGTCTGATCCCAGCTCCTCGTAGACTCGAAACAGGCTTGCATCGTCGGTGGCAATTGTCTGCAGCTGCGCGAGATAGGTCTTGGCGGTTTGGAATTGCTCGACGTCCAAGAGCATTTTGACCGCTTTGCCCAGTTCCAAATCGGTCTGCGGGTTGGACTCGACCAGTGCCCGGACAACGACTTTGGTCGCCTCGGACATTGGCGCGGCGGGCTGGGTGACAGGAGCGACGTTAGCGGTTGGGTCGGCAGGTTGATCCACGCGCGTGGCACGCACATCCGCGAACGGATCGTCCTGCCCAAAACAGGTGACAGGCAGGCAGATCCCCAGCAGCAAGGCCAGCAGGATTTCGATATCGGCGCGTAGTAAGGTCATGACCAAGGTAGGATCGTCACAAGGTGTAGGTTCTCATCAGGCCTGAATCAACTATGCCGATTGTAATTGACATCGTCTCTTTGTGCGTTCAGATCCCCTGATTGGTGGAGAAATTTGGCCTAATTTGCTGCCTGATCGGCTCAAATCCCCAATCTCGATTTCCAGGCGACGACTTGATCCTCGACCAGTGGGGGGGACGGGGAACCCAAGCTCTGAAACGCGTTAATTGCGTTGCGCACGCCCAGGACGTCGAAAACGGCTTGATCGAGCGTCGGCTCGGCGGCCTGGAATTCTTCCAGTGTCAATTCAGCCAGCGTTCGATTCTGTCCGGCTGCAGTTCGAACCAGTTGGCCGATCAAATGGTGGGCTTTTCGTTGAGGAACACCCTGTTTGATCAAATATTCCATCAAAGTCGTGGCGTCGAGAAATCCTTTTTCCAAACGGGATTCGATCGCCGCTCGCTTCAGTTCGGCCCCCTCGACCAAAGGCGCAGCCAGCGTCAAGCAGGCGGACACCGTATCCACCGCGTCGAAGATTGGCTGTTTGTCCTCCTGCAGATCTCGGTTGTAGGCCAGCGGCAGACCCTTCGTCAAAACCAGCAGTGTTTGCAGCGTACCAATCACCCGAGCCGATTTGCCCCGTGTCAGTTCCAGTACGTCGGGGTTGATTTTCTGAGGCATGATCGATGAACCGGTGCAGAATGCGTGCGGCAAATCAATAAAATCAAATTCTGAGGTCGCCCAGAGGATCCACTCTTCGGCCCATCCGCTGAGGTGGATTGCGATGGTTGTCAGGCAAAACGCGGTTTCCAGTACGTAATCACGATCACTTGATGAATCGAGGCTGTTGGCGACCAGGCCATCAAAACCAAGCCGCTTGGCCGTATTATGGCGATCGATCGGCATGCTGGTCCCGGCCAGTGCGGCGGTCCCGAGGCTGCAGAGATTGACGCGTTTGCGGCAGTCCTGCAGGCGATCGCGGTCCCGTTGAAATTTTTCGCAATAGGCCAGCCAGTAATGTGCGGCTAACACCGGTTGGGCTCGCTGCAAATGCGTGTAGGCCGGCAAAATGATGCCGGCATCGTGATCGCAACGACCGACAAACGCCTTTTGCAGATCTTCCAGCAAGTGGTCCAGTTGGTCGATCGCGTCCCGCAGCCACAACCTGAAATCCGTCGAAACCTGATCGTTGCGACTGCGACCTGTATGTAGCTTTCTGCCGATATCACCGAGTTTGTCGATCAGGGCCTGTTCGATATTCATGTGAATATCTTCCAGTTCTTCGCGGATTTCGAAGCTGCCGTCTTCAAGCTGTTGCTGGATCTCTCGCAAGGCAGATTCGATGTTGTCGGCTTCCTCGGTCGACAGAATCTCCTGGTCCGCCAGCATTCTGGCATGCGCGATGCTACCGGCGATATCCTGGCGAAACAGACGATAATCGAAGCTTATGCTCTCGGTAAAACGCTCGACTCGTTTGTCGACGGCCGAATCAAAGGCTCCACTGCGACTGGGGCTGGCCAAGGTTCACCTCAAAAAAAACTGGGACGATCAAAAACACGGAAAATCGTTCGGAAATGTTAACAACCCAGAAAAGCGTGTCAAATTGCTCGCCAAACAATTACAGGACATCGAATCGCAAATTCGTTTGATTTCAATATCGGATTTGCCGAATTCACCATTAACTCGCGTTCGCCGTCCCGATAAGATTGAATTGATAATACAGCTTCACGATTCATCCATGCGAGCAGGATCGGCTCTGCTGGGAAAGTCCCCATGAAAAAAGACACGATATCCAACAGCGATAACAGCGATTTCCGTTTGCCAACGGTGGTTGGCCGGTCAACACGGGCTTGGCTGTTGCTCGCGAGCTGGGGGATTGGGTTGGTCGCGATTGCGGGTGCTCCCTGTTTCGGCCAGGGGACACCAATCGACAACCAGAATTCAAATTCCGGAGCCAATTTTACCAGCTGGATCTTGAAACAGCCGACCGGTGCCGACGCCGAATTCAAAATGCCAGTCCAACCCAGGTACATTGAGCGGTCTTTTACGCCTGTCCAGGGGAAACCGCCGATCAAGCTGCGATTATACCAGGGCACCCTCAAAGGCGGTAAAGCCGCATTTGTGTTCGGCTACCACGATTTGCATGAAGCCCCGGCAGATGGCAAGCAAGTGGCAGCAACTCTGTTGGGGGCTCGAAACGGCAGCGTCGTCAATGTGGGAGGCAAGCTGCTGACATCCGAAAACCAAACCGTGCAGCGATTCGATAACCGCCCAGGGGTGGAGTTTGAATATCTTTATGCGCAGCAAGAGGTCATTTACCGAGTGCAAACGCGATTGGTCCTCGATGGCCAACGGTTGTATCAGGTCAGTGCGATCATGCAGAGCGCAGATTTCGATGAGCAGATGGCCAAGACTTACATCAACTCCTTCCGGATTGCCAAACCCGATTGGGACCTCCCGCCTCAACCGCCCGCGCTCAAAAAATCTACCGGCGATCAGCAGTGAATTTTCCTGCTTTTGCTACGTTCGGGGCAATATTCGAGTGCAAACCATGCGCGTGGACGTACTGGCACCTTGATACTTCGGCCAATTAGTTGGTAGGCTTGGGAGATTTTATTTTGCCAGACCATTAATACGAGGGTTGCCGAGTGCCTCGCCGCGACGATATCCACAAGATTTTGCTAATTGGTTCCGGGCCGATCATCATTGGTCAGGCTTGCGAATTCGATTATTCGGGAACGCAGGCTTGTAAAGCGCTTCGCGAGGAAGGCTACGAGGTCGTCCTGGTCAACTCCAATCCGGCGACGATCATGACCGATCCCGGAACGGCCGAGCGGACTTACATCGAACCGCTCGATTGGCGAATCATCGAAAAAATTATCGCCAAAGAAAAACCCGATGCGTTGTTGCCGACGCTTGGCGGGCAAACGGCTTTGAATTTGGCGATGGAATTGTCCGAGCGCGGCGTGTTGGAAAAATACGGTGTCGAGATGATCGGTGCCAAAGCCGATGTGATCGACAAGGCCGAGAATCGTGACCGATTTCAACAGGCCATGAACAATATCGGCTTGGACATCTGTCGCGGTCGTACGGTCAAGACGGTCGACGAAGCCCGCGTTGCAATGGAAGAGGTCGGATTGCCATGCTTGATTCGTCCCAGCTTCACGATGGGCGGAAGTGGCTCGGCGATTGCCTACAACAAGGACGAATTCGATGCGTTCGTGCGCCGCGGTCTTGATCAATCCCCCACCACCGAGGTGCTGATTGAAGAATCGATCATCGGCTGGAAAGAGTACGAGATGGAAGTCATGCGCGATGTGGATGACAACGTCGTCATCATTTGCGCGATCGAGAACTTTGATCCGATGGGCGTGCATACCGGTGACTCGATTACCGTCGCACCTGCCCAGACCCTTTCGGACAAAGAATACCAGCGGATGCGAGACGCCAGTTTGGCGGTGATACGGGAAATTGGCGTGGAAACGGGCGGTTCCAATATTCAGTTCGCGACCAATCCCGATACGGGCCGGATGATCGTGATCGAAATGAACCCCCGCGTCAGCCGCTCCAGTGCGCTGGCCTCCAAGGCGACCGGGTTTCCGATTGCCAAAATCGCGGCAAAACTGGCCGTCGGTTATCGGCTCTGGGAACTTGCCCAACGACATCACCCGCAAAACCAAAGCCTGTTTCGAACCGACGATCGATTATGTCGTCACCAAGATTCCTCGCTTCACCTTCGAAAAATTCCCGGAAGCTGATTCGACACTGATGACCCAAATGAAGAGCGTCGGCGAAACGATGGCGATCGGCCGGTCGTTTCAAAGAGTCATTCCAGAAGGCCCTCCGCGGGACTGGAGGTTGGCAGCTTTCGGTTTCGGCTGCGACAACAAAGACCTGTGGGGAACCGACGAACAACCCGATGAAGACGCCATTCGGGCCAAACTGGCGATTCCCAATGCCGAGCGACCCTGGTATCTCCGTTATGCGCTGAAACACGGAATCCCGATCGAGGAAGTTCATCGTTTGACCAATATCGATTACTGGTTTCTGGATCACCTGCTGGGCCTGATCGAGATCGAAGAACGATTGCGGAACCTCAAACCCGAGGAGGTGACGGTCGAGATCATGCGGGAAGCCAAGCAGGCCGGATTTTCCGATCGCCAGATGGCCCATCTCTGGGCGACGACCGAAATGGAAGTTCGCAGCGTTGAGGAAGAATCTCGGCATTATGGCGACTTTCAAATCGGTCGATACCTGCGCCGCCGAATTCGAAGCCTACACACCCTACTACTATTCGACGTACGAAGAGGAAGACGAAACGCCGCCCAAAGACTGACAAGACAGCGAATCATGATTCTCGGCGGTGGACCCAACCGAATCGGACAGGGAATCGAATTCGATTACTGCTGCTGCCATGCCAGTTACGCGCTGCGGGAAATGGGCATTGAATCGATCATGGTCAATTCGAATCCGGAAACCGTCAGTACGGATTATGACACCAGCGATTTGCTGTTCTTCGAACCACTGACCGTCGAAGACGTGCTGAATATTTGCGATCGCGTTAATCCGGACGGCGTCATCGTCCAATTCGGCGGTCAAACGCCGTTGAATCTGGCCCGTGCACTGGCCGATGCCGGAGTTCCCGATCATTGGTACCAGCGTCGACACGATCGATGCGGCCGAAGACCGGGAGCAGTTTCAGCAACTGCTCAACCGGTTGAACCTCAAACAGCCTCCCAACGGAATCGCACGCACAATGAACGAAGCACGACAGGAAGTGGCCAAGGTGGGCTACCCGGTGCTGGTCCGCCCCAGTTTTGTGCTCGGTGGTCGGGCGATGGAAATCTGTTACGACAAATCCCAGTTCGAGCGATTCGTCCGTGAAGCCTTCATTGTTTCGGCCGGCCAACCTGTGCTGATCGACCAGTTCCTCGAGGACGCCATCGAAGTCGATGTCGACTGCATCAGTGACGGGGAAACGGTCGTCGTTGCGGGCATCATGGAGCACATCGAAGAGGCCGGCGTGCACTCCGGAGACTCTGCCTGTTCCATTCCACCGTATACGCTCAGTGACGACACACTCGATGAGATTCGCAAAGCCACCAAAGGCATGGCCAAACATCTGAACGTCGTCGGCCTGATGAATGTCCAGTTCGCGGTCAAGCGGGAAAACGACATCGACACGGTTTATGTGCTGGAGGTCAATCCTCGGGCCAGTCGGACCGTACCGTTTGTCGCCAAGGCGACCGGGGTTCCGATTGCGAAGATTGCCGCCAAAGTCATGGCAGGTTTGAAACTGGTCGAGCTCGGACTGACCGAAGAGCCAAAACCCAATCACGTCTCGGTCAAAGAAAGTGTCTTTCCGTTTCGCAAGTTCGTCGGAGTCGATATCGTTTTGGGACCGGAAATGCGAAGTACCGGCGAAGTCATGGGGGTGGCTCCGGAGATTCTCGATTGCGTTTGCCAAAAGTCAGCTGGCAGCAGGTGTCTCGCTGCCGAAATCCGGCCGGGTGTTTGTCAGTGTTTCGGCGCGACACAAGGAACGAATCATCCCGGTTGCCAAGGAACTGCATGAAATGGGCTACCAGATCCTCGCGACGACCGGCACGGCAAACCGGCTGGAAGAAGCAGGAATTCCGGTCGAACGGGTTAAAAAGATCATCGAAGGCCATCCCAATCTGATCGACCACATGAAAAACGAAGACGTCGATTTGATTCTTAACACCCCCAGTGGCAAAGGGGCACGGACGGACGAGGGCACGATTCGCGCGGCTTCGGTGCAACACGGTGTTCCCTGTATCACCACGATCCAGGCTGCCGAAGCTGCCGTCGCGGCACTGAAAGCACTTATGACGCAGGAAATGGATGTGCAATCGTTACAAGACCGGTTTGCCGAAGCCGCCATTTCAAAAACGAAGTCGTAACGCCAGGGGTCGTCGGCGTGTCTACGGTAGTCCAGCGATGCGTCGCCGCCGACGACCGGACAGACCGATCCAACCACCCAACAGCCAGAGCAAGCCGAAGGCTTCGGGGACCGCGGTGTAATTCGCCGACAGTGTTCCACGTGTGGCGAACCATTCTTCCCCTTCGTCAAAACCGTTGATCGTCAGCACGACTCGCGCCGAAGTGATCGAGCTGCCGCCACGGTTGAATAGCGAAACCGTATGCGTGTCGAAATCAACGCCCGCGCCGGTCGACGAAGAATCGACGGACACCAGTTCGTCGTTGAGAAACAATTGCCAGGAAAGTTCATCGGTACCTTCGAGATTATCCCTGTCTCGTTCGAAGGCAAATCCGTTGAATTGAATATTCTCCAGACCCGTGGCACCGGCGGCATCAGAAGGCAACATGATCATGTATTCCCAGGTCCGTCCACCACCAGCCAGGACCGCCCGGTCCAGTTCGCTTCCAACCAGATCCCCGTCCATGAACGATTGGCGAAACGGGATATCTTTGAATTCAACCTGCTCCGACAAAACTTCCAGCTGGGTGGGCGTGACGTCCAGGATGCCAACAAACCGTTTTTTGTCATCCCAGCCTTGTGAGCCGGTGGCTGTTGATGTCGAAATCAGGTCGGCGCGCAGGTCCGTCGCCATCGAGCAGATGAAAAATACGATCACGACCAACTTGGGTGTTGACTGTCGCAGCGCGGTAAACATGGGAATCCGTTCCGATCGCAAGAGGGTTCACCGAGTGTGAACTCCGCTGCTATGTCTATCGGCGCGTGAATTCTTGGCTGTGATTTCGCGATGGACGGCTGAACTGGTTTGACCATTTATCCCAGTTTCGCGGGAAAAATGCTGGCATCGGTCGGTATTCGCTATCAGCTGGCAGTCCGGGTTCTGCGGATCGATTTCCGTCAGGACTTAGATTTGATCGTCTTCAAAGGGTCGGAGCTTCCAAAGCAACGGTAGTAAGGACGTTGCAACGAGAGTCTTAATGACCATGCCGGGGAGAAATGGAATCAGCCCCACGGCAACGGCCTCTTGCCAGCCCAGTGGGACAGCCAGCCAGCTGACGCCGATGGCGAAGATCACAATGTGGCCCAAACCAAACGTCACGAGTGCTTTACCGAACGTTCTGTCCCAGCCGCGTTCGCACAAATACCCGATCAAAGCGGCCGCGGGAATGAACGAAAGCAGGAACCCGCCCGTTGGGCCAACCAGGGCGGCTAAGCCCACGCCGCCGGCGAATACCGGTACGCCCGTTGCTCCCAATGCGAGATAGCCAAGGACGCTGGCGATCGACCGGTGACAGCCCAGGCAAGCACCGATTAACAGCACCCCGAGACTTTGCCCCGTGATCGGAACGGGGACCATTGGGATCCTGAGTTGGGCTAACAGGCTTAATAACAGCGTGCCGGAAACAACCAAACCGACGTCGGTGGCGATGGAGGCAAAACGACTTCGTCCCCGAAAATCCTGGGTCAGTTCAACAGCGTATGCAGAGTTCATGCTTGGTTGGGGTTAGGTGCCAATGGAACAGTATTTTTCGAAGCGATTATCTTAGCATCAAACGATGATAATATAATCCGTGTTTGCAGGCATAATTCCGGATTTTCGGAGTGATTCTCCTCGTTACGGGGGCCATCTGGCCGTTTGGTTCCATGAAAATTCCAATTCTGGCTTCGAGCTAGCGTTTGCCGATTAACAGCTCAACGTTGCTCGATATTTGCTGGCGACTTAGAATCACAGCCGCCTCGGATTGGGTCCATTTGCAAGCGCTGATACGGGCCGGTCGAGAGTCCCGGGAGGCTTGACATTCCACCCAACTGGGTGTTGTTGGAGTGGTCTTGCCCGGCATCGACCCAGCGGGTGTGGCGAAACGGGCCGCCGATGGTCTTGGATTTTGTTGGATGAATCAGGGAACCGTAATCTAGCCTGCTGTCGTTTAGGTCAGTTGTTGCTGTCACCCGATCGGTCGAAATTCGAACCGTCGTTTTTTTGAAATGACTTGATAATTTATTGGTTGTTGAACTAACCCACGCGATCCACGTAATGAAGCTCGATCAACGGCTACAACAAATTCAACTGATCCTGTCCGATGTAGACGGTGTGCTTACCGATGGTGGGATCGAATTCGACAATCAGGGGATCGAAACGAAAAAGTTCCACGTTCGGGATGGACTTGGGATCAAGGCCTGGCAGAAAGTGGGGCATCAATTCGGCATCATCACGGCGCGATCCTCCCACATTGTTAAACTTCGCATGGCGGAACTGGGTGTCGAAATCGTACGGCAAGGTTCGGATGATAAACTGCCGGCTGCTATTCGAATTATGGAGGAGTTGGAGCTAACGCCCGCGGAGGTTTGCTACATCGGCGACGATTTATCCGACTTGCGTTTGATGCATCATGTCGGGTTGGCGGCATCGGTCGCCGATGGTGCGTCGGAGGTGAGATCGGCCGCGCATATCACGACCAAAGCTGCGGGTGGTACCGGCGCCATCCGGGAGTTGGTTGAGACCATCCTCAAATCACAGGGTCGATGGACGGAAATCGTTAACGCTTACACTGATTTCTGAATCCGTTTACTGAAACCAAATTTTGCCAGACGATTGAAAAGGAATTCAAGCGTTGGAACGGTCAGACGAAAAATCGAAACGGGGCCCAGGACAATGGAATTCGTTCGCGCTGTACTTGATGTCTCTGGCCGTCATGATCAGTCTCTATTCGTTGTACGCCAAATTTTTGGTGCCGCTGATCGAGGGGCCGCCGAATATCGTGCAGCGTCGCGTTGTCGATCCCGGTCTTCAGTCTCTGGCCTCCGGTTTCGATAAAACCGAATTGTTGGCGCAGCTTGCCTCCGACGCATGGGAGCGAAACGATTGTAAAACCCTGGTGACCTCCCAGGGTACGATTCTCTTTAAAGACATCGAGCGACTGGAAGGAGGGTATCTGGAGATTTTTCCTTTTACCCTGGTCGGAACCGGGGAATCCGAATCCGATGAGCTCGTGGCCGGACCGGCTGCGGACACTTCATCCTCGACCGACCAGCCACTGACATTTTTGCGTTGTCTGCGTGGAGCGCGAGTCAAATTCGATCGTTCCATTTCGGAAGCGCTGGTCGGCAAAGCAAAAATGGAATCGGCCCAATTGATCGGTCAGGTGGATATCAAACGGACGTCATCTCAACCCGACGCCAATGATGGATTTTGGCTTTCCACCAGCAATATTCAAATTGAAAAACAGCAAATCTATACGATCGAAGACGTGACGTTTCAATTTGGTTCGAATCATGGGCGGGGCAAAAACCTCTCGATTGATCTGAGCCACGAATCCAACGTCAATCAGATTACGGGAGATTTTTCGAGCATTCAGGGCGTCAAACGAATTGAGCTGGCGTATCTCGATTACATCCGCCTCCAATCCGCCGATCTGAAATCGCCCAACGAAGTCGAGCCTCAGGATTTTGGCGAGTTTCCTGACGCATTGGAACTGTCCGCCAGCGCACGCGAAGGGAGCGATCCGGACAGCGGCCTGGCTGCAGGCTCGGACGATCCGGTCAATGTTCGCTGCCGTGGTCCGTTGGTCATGAACATGGATGCTCGGACCGCCACGCTTCGTGACCACGTCACCGTCGATTTTGAAAATGAATTTCGGGATCGTATTTTGTGTGACGAACTGGTGATCGGATTCGATGAGGAACTCGACGCCGGTGACGCCTCGGTCGTCGCTGCCGGTCCCATGTCATCTCGTAAACCGGGAAAACTGAAATTGAAACAGTTGGTTGCCATTGGCAACCCTGCCACGATTCTCTCCACCAAACGCGAGACCAAAATTACGGGTCGACGGCTGAGCTACGATACGCTCACCAACGTCGTGATTGCCGAATCCGCTCCCGGAAAACAACCGGTAATCATCGTCAGTTCCGACTTTCATGTGACCACCGAACGCATTGACTACCAGTTAGGCAAACAGCGAAAGCTCGGCCGAATCCGGGCCCGCGGGCCTGGTCAACTGTTGCGAGTTGCCAATGACCAACAGCAGGAGTTTTTTATTCAGTGGTCGGATCAATTGCTTGTGGAGCCGTTGGAAAATGCGACCTATCAGGTCAGTCTGATCGGTGATGCCTATGTGCGAAACGACAACGCCACGCACCTCAAATCCCAACGCATCAATTTGCTGCTGCAGGAGCAGGAGGTTTCCGAACGTCTGGCCGACGGACAACTCCAGCAACAGACTCAATACCTGCCGCTCAGATTAATCGCGCAACAGAACGTGCAGCTTGAATCACCAACGCTGACTGGCACGACCCAGCGGTTGACCGCCACCTGGCCGGTCGACTCGGTCGGCATGCAATTCAATTCAGACCGCAACCGTGCCCCGCAACTTTCGTATTCAGGATCCATCACCGTGCAAAAACCGGTAATCGGTCATCCAGACGAACGGCCAATCCAGCCCAATCCCTCGACCAGCGATCAACTCACCCGGCGTCACAACTTGCAACCGATCCGTCGCGATCGACAGGTTCGATTGGTCGATTACCAGCGCAAGAACCCGTGGCAAGCACCAAGAAAGTCACGTTTTCGGGTGACGAAGTGACGGCGAAGCTGCGGACCGTGGCCGATCAAACGGAACTTCAGGATTTGACCCTTTCGGGCAATGTATCCGTACGTCAATCCGATTCGACGGCGGGCAAACCGCGTCAGGTCGTGATTGCGGGTGACGTGTTGCGATTGATTCCACAAACCGACAAACAAATGCGGTTTCTGGTTTCCGGGACAACGACCAACGTCGCCTCGGTCGTTACCACTGGGCTTAACTTGCGCGGCCAGAATATTCACCTCGACCAGTTGGCGAACAAACTTTGGGTGGAAGGCGCAGGCCAGTTGTTGCTCGATCCACCCGCCAAAACGACAACGGACGGGCAAGTTCCTGCCACCAACAGCAAGCAAAACCAGTATCAGACGGTCAAAGTGCAATGGCTGGGGGGGATGGTGTTTGACGGAAATCGCATCTATTTCGAAAACGACGTTCGCCTGCAAGCCGAGGGCCAAAACAAGGATCTCCATCCTGTCGTTACCGGAACCAACAGCGAAGGCCTCAGTCTGCGGCTTTCGAAAACCGTCGATTTCCGCAATCTGCAAATGAACAAAGGCTTGGATGATGTCGAGATTGAGGAAATGGTGACAGTGAATCAACTACCAACGTCCAAACGAGTTTTTCAACAGGTCAAAGCTGGTAAAAGTAACACGCGGTCGTCCGAGATTTTCAATCGCGTCTTCGGACCCGATGGAAAACTGCTGGAACAGCAGCAATTTCTTGTCTCGCAGGCTACGCTGAATTCGCAATCTGGTTCCGTCGATGCCGACGGTCCCGGGGTGATCCTGCAGTATCAATACGGTTCGGGCAAGCTGTTGTCCAAACGAAACGGGGGCTCGCCCAACGAGGTCGCGTTCGAAGAAGCCAATGCCGCCAAACAAATCATGATGGTCCGCGTTGATTTTGACGGATCAGCCGACGTGGCTGCCAGTCAACGCGAGATGGTCATCCGTGGCAACGTCCGGGCGCTTTATTCACCGGTCGATTCTTTCGACCGCGTCTATTTGCCGGAGCAGACCGAGCCCTTACCCGCCGACGCGGTCAAGATCACCTGTGAGCAATTGAAGCTTTCCGAGTGGACGCCTCGAAACGCTCAGAAATCGGTCAAGGATCTGGTGGCCAGTGGAAACGCCCATATCATCAGCAGCCAACTTGAGGCCACTGCGGATCGCGTCAGCTATTTTGAGCAGACCGATAACCTGGTGATTGAAGGGACGGCACGATCCGATGCCAGTTTGTGGTTTAAGAACAAGTCGAACGCGCGGCAAAAAGACCGGCTTGTCGCGGAAAAAATCATCTATCGCCTGTCAGATGAACGAACAGAAGTCCAAGGCATGAAGAACGTCAAGATCGAGCGATAGTCTCGCCGCGGGTGCCATGCTATCAAAAACGACCTTGTCGTTGCTTTTCCAGATCGCTAAAAGAACCCGGTTTTTCGTTTGGGATTTTTCTGTCTGATTCTGTTGCAGCGCAAGATTTGATCGACCATGGCCAATTTAATTTTCGACCGCTTGGCCAGTCCCCGTGTTGTGTCGATCGGTGGACTCATCTGGGTCGCGATTTTCTGCGTGGTTCTGGCATCGGGTTGTCAGCGGTGGAAACTGATGCCGGCTTCCGAGCGACTGCGGCCATCGAATGATCGCGACTGGAAACCCGAACAGCGCTCGATGCCGTTTGCGGAAATCGATGGGACACGTTATTCGCTGCGAAACATTCGGAACTGTACTTATCTGTCGACCGAAGATTACGTGGTCGAGTATTACGACCGCCAGATCGAACTGTCGCAGATTCAATCGGTCGATTTTATTGTCGTGCCGTTCAAGAAAACTCCGGCCTTGGCGGCACACGATGCTCAGTTTTGGACTCGATGACGGTTCCTACTTGACGGTTTCGGTGGAAGTCCGCAAGGAGAAAGGCGAAGAGTATAACGTGTGGGCCGGGCTGGCTCGTAAATTCGAGTTGATCTACATCCTCGGCGAAGAACGTGACTTGATCCGTTTGCGCAGCAGGTTTTACGAATCGGATGTGTATCTGTTTCCCAGTGTGGCCCAGCCGGAACAGGCTCAGCAACTGTTTGCCGACATCGTGGAACGGATGAACCTGCTGGTTTCAGATCCCGAGTTTTACAACACGGTCACCAACAATTGCACGACCAACCTCAAAGACCATGTGAACCAGCTCAGCCCTGACCGAATCCGCTGGAACTGGAAAGTTCTGTTGCCGGGATTTTCGGCCAAACATGCTTATGATGCCGGGCTGTTGGACAACCGGATTCCGTTCAAAGATCTGGAGGCGATCGCGTATGTGAATGAGTTGGTCGAGCAATATTTTGACGATCCACAGTTTTCCCAGCGAATTCGCAGCAACCGGGATAAGATCGACCGGTTCGCCCAGAGGGAAGCAAGCCGTCAATCGGTGATCCAATCGGGCGGCCAGGAATACCTCGAAAGCCAAACGGGAAGAAGAGGGTTGATCCGGAGATAACCGCCGCTGGTCACCCAGTGTGTCGCCCCGCCGGGGCTTTTGTTCATAGCTGAGCGAGTCCACCGGGGCTTAGCAGCCCCGGCAAAGATTGTGTCAGCCCTACCGGGCTTGGCCTCTTGGTTTGGGAAGAATCCGCGAGTGGTCAAAGAATCAGCGAGGAGAGAATCCGCGTGGGGAGGGGTGAGAGAATCCGCGAGGGGTAGGGAGAATCCGCGAGGGGTTGCCGGATTTTTCGGAGGGAGAATCCGCGAGGGGTTGCCGGATTTTTCGGCGCCGGAATTTTGCAGCGGGGAGAATCCGCGAGGGGTTGCCGGATTTTTCGGCGCCGGAATTTTGCAGAGAATCCGTGAGGGGTTGCCGGAATTTTGCGGCGGTGGTGCGGATTCAGGCCGGAGGCCGACACAACTGCTGCCGGCGGTGACAACCGCCGGCCTGCCCTTCTTTCCAACCGAAGGCCCAGTGGGCCGACAGAATTCTCGCCGCAGGTTCCCCAGTGTGTCGCCCGCCGGGGCTTTCGCTCATAGCTCAGCGAGTACACCGGGGCTTGGCAGCCCCGGCAATTATTGTGTCAGCCCTGCCGGGCTTGGTCATTATGGTTTGGGAGGGTAAATCCGCGAGGGTTTGCCGGATTTTTGCGGCAGAGCGAGAGGTTGCCGGATTTTTGCGGCAGAGCGAGAGAATCCGCGAGGGGTTGCCGGAATTTTGCGGCAGAGCGAGAGAATCCGCGAGGGGTTGCCGGAATTTTGCGGCAGTGATGCGGATTCAGGCCGGAGGCCGACACAACTGCTGCCGGTGGTGACAACCGCCGGTCTGCCCTTCTTTCCAACCGAAGACCCAGTGGGCCGACAGAATTCTCGCCGCAGGTTCCCCAGTGTGTCGCCCCGCCGGGGCTTTTGTTCTTAGCGAGTCCACCGGGGCTTAGCAGCCCCGGCAATTATTGTGTCAGCCCTACCGGGTTTGGCCTCTTGGTTTGGGAAGAATCCGCGAGTGGTCAAAGAACCAGCGAGGAGAGAATCCGCGTGGGGAGGGGTGAGAGAATCCGTGAGGGGTGAGAATCCGCGAGGGGTTGCCGGAATTTTGCGGCGGTGGTGCGGATTCAGGCCGGAGGCAGGCACAACTGCTGCCGGCGGTGACAACCGCCGGCCTGCCCTTCTTTCGAACCGAAGGCCCAGCGGGCCGACAGAATTCTCGCCGCAGGTTCCCCAGTGTGTCGCCCCGCCGGGGCTTTCGCTCTTAGCTCAGCGAGTCCACCGGGGCTTAGCAGCCCCGGCAATTATTGTGTCAGCCCTGCTGGGCTTGGTCGTTATGGTTTGCTCTTGGTTTGGCGTCAGCGGTGTCGGGCTTGGTCCAACAGATTTGTGTCGACGCCGTCGTTTGCGCGGCTCCGATGCCGGAGAAATCCTTTATCGATGACAGATAGATCGGCGAGAGCGATAGCTCCGTGAGCGGGTTGCCAATTCGTGAGAATAAATCCGCTAAGACAGGGGGTAAATCCGCAAAGGGGTAAATCCGCAAACGGTTACCGAATTTTTGTCCTGGCGGGCTGAGTTCAGTGGCATCAGTACCAGTTCGCCTGTCCCGCGGCGACGGTCGAGTTGAGTTAACGATCGTCGATCTACGATTTGCGATGACAATTCAATGTTTCCCTTCGGCGATGACCTGGTCCAGGATTTCATTGAATTGTTGGCTGGTGAAGTCCATCTTGCCGGAGGCCTGGGCGCAAATCCGTTTTTCCAGGTCTGCCAGTTCGCCATCGACGGCAACCAGCCGCAACATCTCTTTCATCATCTCAACGCGGTCTTCATGGCGTTCGGGGATGTTGACTTGCAGTTCCCCAGTCGAGATGCCAGCCATGGCAGTTTCGAACTCATCGTTGTGGATGCCCCATCGTTCGGCACGGTCCACAAGGAATTTAATCTCTTCGGCGGTGAATTTTTTGTCCGCGGCGGCCAGGTTGACGAGGTTGTGGAAAAGTTCCAGCTGGTTCATGGATTGACTTTCGGTTATTTAAACCCTGCGGATGAAATTGGCAGCATAGCTTCGCACGTCTTTGCCATTGAGTACATGGACCATCCGCAATTGCTGGACGGTGGAATCACTGAACCGGGACAGCGGCAAATGCACCCAGGTTTTTTTGTACATCCGGGCCAATTGTCGCCATGCAGCCCCGGGTGGGCCGGGGCTGACTAACGCGATGTGGGGACACTGACTGTACAGGCATGCTGCGGCCAACAATCGTTCCTCCAATGTCGAGGTGAAATCCAGCCGCGGATCCTGCCAGATATCAGGAATCGCAATTGGCGGATAAATGAATAACGCCCCGCCATAGTTAGCCAAGCAGATCCCGGGTCCAACGGCCTGGTCTTTGAAATCGGTTGCAAAGAAAGCCAGCGTCGATTCGTTTTTGTGTTCAGCAAACCAGGTCGTTCGCCAGGGATAGTCTCGCGGATCGGCAGGTGAGTCAAACAGCATGACGGCGGTGTCGAGTTTGCCCTTGTTGGGCGGCAGGACTTTGACTCGAATCTCGCCGTCGTACCAGTGCCGAATGGTCTCGCGAATATCAATTCCGTCTTTGATGCTGGTCGTAAATTTTTCGGTTTGGGCCAGATCGGCTCCCATGACTTCCTGCGCGATCAAAAACGGCTTGCCGAAAATTCTCGATCAGCTCGTCTTCTGGAGGCCAACTGCATTGTGAATAGGGATCCCATCGCTGCGTCCACTGTTGCTGCTGTCGCGTGTCGGGTTTGGGAACCAATTCCAGTTGATTCCAGATCATCGGCGGACCCGGCAAACGATTGGCTGCGGGGAAGATCTCTCCCTCGGACGAATCACCCGGGTCCGGCAAAGCAATCTTGTCAATTGAAATCCGGCGCTTCGGGTAAACCGAGCTCATTGCCAAAGCTGTATTGTTTCGCCTGTTCCAGAACGTGCAGTGCATAACCGTCGCCGGCAACCTGCTGTGCCGCAGTGATGATCGTCGTCAGTTGAGGTGTGAAGCGATGATCGATCAGCGTCAGGTTGCGCGTGTATTTGAGACATTGGGCCAGCAGTTTTGGCGTGATTTTCCGGGCCCGGCTTTTGTAGTCCGCTTTGTAGGCTTCCCGTGCCGTAATCAACAATTCCTTGACGCCGTCGATCGACAAGTTGGCGTCGTCTTCCAGTTCGCTTCGCGCCGTCTCATACAGCCCGGTAATAAACGGCAGTTCTCCGAGCATGAAGTAAAGTGAATTGGGGTGGACCTGGTAGTGCTCCACGGCGGAGACGTTTTCGGATTCCGGTGACGCAAGCTTCCGATCGTGAAAGGCCTGGCGGATCCAGGGCCAGTCGAGAATGCTGCAGACGAACAGGATGTTCTTGAAGTCAACCGAAAGCTCGCGCAGCTGCCATGCCATGTAGCGGATTCGCCCTTGCCATTGCGAGTGATGGGCCGGTTCAATGTGGGGCAGCACGGCTGCGGCAAAGCGTTCGATCGGAAGTTTCTTCAGCGCATAAGCATCGGGAAGCACCCGGGAGTAGGGTTGGTATCGGCTGGTTTCCAGATCGATGAATCGTCGCGGAAGGTGATCACCGATCGCGGTCCTCAATGCGGCAATCACCGGTTGACAGGGATCAATGGGGACAAAGCTGACACCCTGCTCCTGATCGGAATCATCGAAGTCGATCTCCTCTTCCGAATCTTCACCAAACTCACTGGAAAATGAGTCCGCTGGTTGCCAGCCTGTATCGAAATCGACCAAGTCTCGTTGGACCACCACACTCGGTGTTGGCAACTGGACAACCGCCGTTTCGACGGCCGACTGGAAGGACGCCGGCAGTGGAACGGCCACGCAATCGAAAGCGTGGTTGAGCATCAAGCGGCGGACTTCCCATGCAAAATCACCACTGCCATGAACAATCGGCAGCGCTGTTACGTGGGGACCAATTTTGAGTAATGGATCGATCATCTGCTAAAACGGCTCGTCATCATCATCCGGATCCAGATCGATATCGGGATGCAGTGGATCGTCGGGGGAGAAAAAGAAATCGCCAAACCCCATCGGCAGGTTCTGCCCACCCAATGTCCGCTGTCGCTGTTCGGCTAACGACTTCAGGTCCAGGGCTTCTTCACCCAGGCATTTTTCCAGCGACTCTCGCCAGGCGTCGTCAGTCGAAAGGGGATGGTCAGCTGATTGCGCGATCCGCTTCATCGCGTACCTTAACAAGATTGATCCCGTCGCGTGTCGAAAAATCGAGTTTCAACTCGTGTGACTTTTGCAGGAACTCGACCGTCATCGCCAGCATGTCGTCCGCGCAAAACGGCAAATGATAATTCAGGATGTGTTTCTCATCCTCGCGCGATGGAAACTTCAGCGTCAAAGTCGGTTGCAGTCGGCTGAGAATATAATCCGGAATCTCAAAGGTCGACTCGTCCTGATTCATGGTCACCGCACAACGAAAATCAGGGTGCGCAGGAACCGTGATTCCGGCGATGATCGATTCGACGTAACGGCGATGGTCGAGCAACGGCGCCAGTGAGGCCCACGATTTCTCGTTCATCCGGTTGCCTTCATCGAGAATGCAAACGCCACCGCGAATCATGGCCGTGACCAGGGGCGAAGCGTGATAGGCAATCTTGCCGCTTTCGGCCAGGACCGGTGTAATCAACAGGTCTTCGGGGCGAGTATCGGCGGTACATTGGAATATGTAGAGCTCCTGTTGGCGCTGGTCCGCGGCTGCCATTGCCAAAGCCGTTTTGCCGATGCCGGGCGGCCCGACCAGTCGCGGTGTCAACGGTAAATCACTTTCGTCGACGACGAGCCAGCAAGCCAACACCTGTTTCAGGATTTCGTGCTGCCCGATCCATTGACTTGAGATGTCGTGGGGCTCTGCAAGCTGCAAGTTAACCCCTTGAATATTCCTGTGTTCACCCATCCGTCTTGATTATTCTCCGTCGTTCGTGGCCGGTTGATTGAACTGCTGCCGGTCAGGATTGGATTGATCTGGAACCGGTTTTTCGGTTCCAAGCGTTCTAATTCATGACGATCATCGTACCACAAAAATCGTTGAGGTCGGTTGGGCTTGCCTGTCGGAATTGCGGCTCGGCAGAGGACGAGCCCGGCGGAAGCGTTCGTGTCGCGGGCGGTTGGTGGTGGGCTGTGGGGTGAGTCGTTGCTCCCGCCGGGACAAGCCCGTTGCGGAGAGCCGGATTGGATGGATGGGAATTTCGGTAGCCGGCCAGATGTTGCTCCGTCCGGGACGAGCCCGGCGGAAGCGTTCGTGTCGCGGGCGGTTTGCGGCGGGCGGTTTGCGGTTGGCGGCGGGGTGCGTCGCTGCTTCTCAGTCGACCTTGACCGGGACACCGTCACCGGAAAGTGCTTTCAGGAAATCGACCAGGAAGCCTATTTCGGCTTCGGTCAGATTCAGGGGCTTCATTTTTTTGTCCAACAGCGGGTCATCAGGATTTCCGCCGCGATTGTAGAATTCGACGACTTCCCTCAACGTTTTGACACTACCGTCGTGCATGTAGGGCGCGGTGTGCTCGATATCGCGCAGCGTTGGTGTCTTGAATTTGAATTTGTCCGCTTCGTCACCGGTATGCTCAAAACGTCCTTCGTCACGCTTTTCGGTTCCGTAGGCAACGCCGGTATTGTGAAAATCCTCATCGGAAAAATTCGCGCCGGAGTGGCACTTCCAACATCCGCCGCGGCTTTCAAAAATCCACAACCCCTGCCTCGCAGTTTTCGAAAGTGCGTCGTAATCCGAGCCACGAAAACGATCGACCGGCGAATTACCCGAGACCAGCGTACGCTCAAAACTGGCCAGCGCAAACGCGAGTGTCTGTTCGGTGATTACTTTGTCGGCTGCCTCGGAACCGACTTCGTCGGAGAACACTTTGGCAAACTGGGCGACGTAAGCTTCGTTCTCTCGCAAATTCTGGATCACTCCTGCCAGGTTCCCACCCATTTCACCTTTGCTGGTCAACGGACCAAGGACCTGCTGTTCCAATGAACCGTCCCGACCATCCCACGAGAAAGCCGTTCCAAAGGCCCGATTGATGATCGTCGGCGAATTGCGTCGACCTCGTTCGCCTTCAAATCCAACCGGCAGATCTTCAGGACTGGCGAACCCATATTCCGGTTGATGGCAACTGGCACAGGAAACCGTACCGTTGGCAGACAGGATCGGATCAAAAAACAACCGCCGCCCTAAATCAACTTTGGCTTGGGTGGTTGGGTTGTTTTCCGGTGCCGCTGGCAGACTTTCAAAACCGACGGGCAGGCGGCCAATTTCAACTTTCGCCGGCAACGTGTCTTGCGGAAGAACCGGCCGGTCGTCGGTTCCGTCGATACCGGAAACCGTCATCAGACCTGCCAGGAAGCAGGTTGCCAGCAAAGCAATTTTCGAGGTCATTCAGTCCACGCTCTGTCTAAAGGATTGCGAGAAATCGAGCCTCATTCTAACCGGAATTGCCAAAAGGATAAATGATCGAAATGTCGGCAAATTTTTGCAGAATAGATGTTTTGAATTTCGGGGATTCGGAGACAATGGACGTTCGCAACCGAACGATTGGCCTGGCGTTGATGACCCTAGTTGAAACAATCGCTGTTAGTAACGGGTTTGTAATGTTTTCGAGGTCCGTGCGATGAGACGCTGGAAAAATATTGAAAATAATAAAGGGCCTTGGGGTGACTGATTTTCGAACGTGTGTTTTTGTGCTTTGTTTAACGTTCATGCTGTCCGGTTTCAATGCCGGTGCTACTTTCGGTTCGGATCGACCGTCGGGAACTGCTTCAGACAGTTCTTCGCCAGTTGACTCGCTCAAGATCGGAGACGCACTTCCCGAGTTCGTCCTGCAGGATTTTCGCGGGAAGTCCCATCATTCCAACGAGTTGGACAATCGTCCGGTCATCGTGTTCTTCTTTGGCGTCGAATGTCCGATTGTTCAATATTACGCGTCGCAGATGGACCAGCTCGCGGCGGGCTTTGATGACGAACCGATCCAGTGGATCGGTATCAACTCGAATCAACACGACTCCTTGAAAGAAATCGAGCACTTCGGAAACAAGCACCAGCTGAACTTTCCATTGCTCAAAGATCCCGGCAACAGAATCGCCGATGCATTCGGCGCGACACGAACACCGGAAGTGTTTCTGTTCGACGCCAATCACAAGCTTCAATACCGCGGCGCGATCGATGATCGCTATTCCTACGGCCAGCAAAAACCCGTCGCTGACAAGACATTTCTGGTCGACGCATTGACTGCGATCAAGAACCGTCAACCGCCGTTGGTCACCCAAACGAAGGCCGTTGGCTGTATCATCGGCAGGTTGATGGAGGCTGACCAAACAAGCCAAGTGACCTATTCGAATCAAATCAGCCGAATCATCCAGCGCCGTTGCCTTGAGTGTCACCGCGATGGCGAGGTCGCGCCGTTTTCGATGACCGACTACCAAGAAGTCGTTGGCTGGGCCGAGATGATCCTGGAGGTTGTCGAGGATCGCCGCATGCCACCGTGGCATGCCAGTCCGGATTACGGTCATTTCAGAAACGACGCGCGATTGACCGATCAGGAACTCTCCGACATTCGCACCTGGGTGGCGGCGGGCGCACCGCAAGGCGACCCCGCCGACTTGCCCGAACCAGTCAATTTCGTCGAAGGCTGGCGAATTGGAAAACCTGATGTGATCATTCCCATGGCCGAACGTCCGTTTCCGGTCAAGGCCAACGGCATCATGCCGTATAAACACTTCGTGGTTGATCCGGGATTCACGGAAGACAAATGGATCCAGGCAGCCGAGTGCCGGATTGGCAACCGCGCCGTGGTCCACCACATCATCGTCGCGATTCACGACGAACGGAATCGACCGCAAGTTCACGGCCAGGTCGAATCAGAATTTCTGGCTGCGACCGCCCCAGGCGCCCGTCCGTTGATCCTGCCCGAAGGCCACGCCAAACTGATCCCGGCGGGCTCGAAGTTGATTTTTCAAATGCACTACACGCCCAACGGAACGGCTCAAACGGATCTCAGTCAAGTCGGATTTAAATTTGCGGATCCGGCCACGGTCAAAAAATCGGTTGGCACGCGTCAAGCCATCAATTCGTCATTCAAGATTCCGCCAAGGGAAACCAAAGAGGTGATTGCCTGGACGGATAAATTTCCTGCCGATGTGATGATCCTCTCGCTGTTTCCACACATGCATTTGAGGGGTAAGTCGTTTCGCTACATCGCGCACTACCCTGGCGGTGAAGAGGAAATCCTGCTGGATGTTCCACAGTTTGATTTCAATTGGCAAAACGGATACGAATTCGTCGAACCCAAACGATTACCCAAGGGATCCAGGCTGCAGTGCATTGCGCACTATGACAACACGGAGAAAAATTTCGCCAATCCGAATCCGGACTTGCTGGTCAAATGGGGCGAACAAACGACGGACGAGATGATGATTGGTTACTTCGACATGGTTTACGCCGATCAGGACTTGACGATAGCAACTAATCTCAACCGAACGCAGTCCCTGTTGGAGCACCTGAGCAACGATCAAGATCTGGTCGACAGTCAGCTGGTGGAGTCCGCCAAATCGAGTCTCCGTTCGGCTGCCGAGATGGAACAATTTGGGCGGCAACTGCAGCAGGCGTTTCCGCAAATCGATCGTGTCTGCTGGACAACCATCAACGGGAACACGCTGACCGTCCGGCGTGTTGCCCAGGTGGATTCGTTCGCCGCCAGCTTGAAAGGTGAGGGGGTCTCGACCAAGGCGAAACCGTGCCGCTTGTTCGCGATCAGTCAGCAGGACCAACCGGTCGCGCTCAATAATCTCACCAAACTCAAAGCACCTGATATTTCACACATGAGTGCTGTGGCAAATTCGAGTTTTCATATTCCGTTGAAAATCGCAGGTGCAGCCGGAACGATCAATTTCTGGAGTTCCGAAAACGAGGCCTTCCCCAAACCTGTCCAGGAATTGTTGGTCCAATTGGTCAACGAATCGCTGCCCGACTGAAATCTGGAATCGGATCGGCCATCGAATTCGGGTGGTTTCGTGAGCCGATCCTAATCGGATCCCTTGCTAGTTTCACGGTTGCTCAATTCGATTCGCCGAATCCCCGTTGGCCCCAGGATTTTCGGATCTCCCTCGACCGGGCCCGATTCGTTGGCTTGAGCAAAGCCAATCTGGTCACTGACAAGCGTGGGCATCCGTCCAAAGCCAGGCAGTCAAGCATGGGTTTCATCGTTGTTCCCCTGTTTGAGTGCCCCGCTGCCAGCTAACCGCCCTGCCCTGCCCGGGCAAATCACGGTAAAAACCTGTATTCCATAATGCAATCACCCCGCTTGCAGGGGTGCGTTTCTCGACTGCGACAACAGTCACTTACGTGTGACGACGAGACAGGTCAGGAATCCCCACATGACAAACCATCCCAATCAAACGCCATTGGTGGAAGCCTTGATTCCGATCCTGGTGTTGATGGTGTTGATTGTCTACGGATTGGTCCTGCGTCCGCTCGTTTGGGACCAGCCACAATTTCCGTTGGAGATCATCTTTATTCTGGCGGCTTCGGCGATGGTGCTGCAGCTGTTGTTGACGGGACACGCGTGGTCCGACATTCAAGATTCGATCGTGGCAAAATTCCAACGCGCCATTCCAGCTTTCTTGATTCTGTTCTGCATCGGATTGGTCATCGCCAGCTGGATTGTTTGTGGAACCATTCCGATGCTCGTTTATTGGGGGCTGAAGCTGATTGATCCAAGGTACCTGTACCTGTTGGCGTTCATCGCTCCGATTGTTTTCTCCACTCTGACGGGGACCAGTTGGGGTTCGGTGGGGACGATCGGCGTGGTCATCATCGGGATCGCAATGGCTCTGGACGCCAACCTGGGGATCACCGCTGGCGCGATTGTTGGAGGCGCGTACTTTGGTGATAAGCTCTCGCCGCTATCGGATACGACGAATCTCGCGGCGTTGGCTGCCGAAGTCGATCTGTATGATCATATTCGCTCAATGCTGTGGACGACGGTGCCATCGGCATTGATTGCAGCGGCGATCTATTTCTGGATGGGATCGGTTTACCCACCTACGATCAGCGGCGACGCCTTGCAGTCATTGGATCCACTGCTGGATGCGTTTCAATCAATTTTCTACTTCTCCTGGTTCCTGTTGATCCCGCCCTTGATCGTCCTGGTCGGTAGTTTGAACCGCATGCCGACCGTTCCGGTTTTGATTTGTTCGGTGATCGCAGCCAGTCTGCTGGCTCTGGGGCTTCAGCAGTTCAGTTTAACCGACGTCGTGGCCTCGGTTTACAAGGGTTTCAACACCGACATGATCACCTGGGTCGAAGAAGTTCCCGAACCGATATCGGAATTGCTGAACCGCGGCGGGCTGTACTATTTGAGCGAGCCGATCATCATCGCGTTCATGGTGTTTGTATTCATCGGTGCCATGGATCGCATCGAGGCAATGCCAACGGTGGTTCGACATCTTATGAAGCCCGTCAAATCCCAGCCAGGCACCGTGATCACCAGTCTCGCTGCGACGGCGGCGACCAACGCAATGACCTCCAACCAGTTCGCCACCAGTTTCATCATCGGCGATGCTTTTAAAAGCAAGTTCGATGAGGAGGCGATCCCGCGAACCGTGCTGTCCCGATCTCTGGAAGACACCGGGACGATGTTGGAATCTCTGGTCCCCTGGCACACGTCGGCCGTCTACATGGTCGCGACCCTCGGCGTGCCTCTTGCCGAATATTGGCATTGGCAGATTCTGTCGTTGACCAATTTCGTGGTTGCGATTTTCCTGGCACTCACGGGGATCGGTTGCTTCTATGGTGATCGAACCCGGGCAGGCTAACTGCGGGCGTGATTGGAGGGGGACCGCTAATGGACGCTGATGAACGCTAATACGGGATCACCGAGGCATCAGCGATAGGATCAGCGGTAAGTTAGCGGTTCCTTTTTCGGTGCCGGTCTTTTGGACTTTTATGTCTTGGGTTTGTTGCTGGCGACAGGCTGGGAAGCCTATCGTACGGTTGCGATCCGATTCATGGTTCAGGCATCTCGTTTGCGATGGCCCGGCAACTGCTTTTAGGTAAGTTCAGCCTGCAAATTGACAACGCAAGCCGCCTTAGGAAACCCACGCGCTATTGTGTTCGACAAAACATCCGCTCAGGCGCCTGTCTGTGCGTCGGCGATCTCGAATTTTACCGCCCGCTCGATGACCTTGCCAGTTTCCTTGCAGGTGCGTCGTTCCACCGGACCGTTCCAGAAATCATCCATGATGCGGTGCAAATCTTCGTCGATATGCTCCAGTCGAAACTCGGCTTCATAGACCAGGTGAATGTCGTCGGGACAATACCATTGCAGTTTGTCCTTGGTTCCCTCGGGCCGAGGGAATTCGACGATCAAGCCCAGCGTTCCATCGGGACGTTGGGGACGGTGGGGAACGTGTCGCGGCAACAAGAACATTTCACCCTCACGAATCACGACATCATGGGGAGGCGTTCCATCGAGCGGCCGAACGCGAAGCGCAATGTCACCTTCCAGCTGATAGAACAGCTCTTCGGTTGGATTGACATGATAATCGTTTCGCGTATTGGGTCCTTTGGAAACAAACACGATCACATCGTCGGCACCCTTGTAGAACTGCTTGTTCATGACGGGTTTTTTGAATTCGTCGTCGTGATCCTTGATCCATTTCATCAGGTTGAATGGTTTTTCCATGGCCATTGTGTTCTCCGCGTCGATTCGAGATGATTTTGTTGTTGGGCAGCTAACCGCAGATTCTACCTAGTTGGGGGGCGATTGTCACACTTTGCCGGGTGAACTGCGACCAGCGTCCAGGAAATCCGTCAAATCGGCGTTGTTAGAATTTCCAACGTCGCGCCGTATTTCTGTTCGCCTGTTAGAATCAGGCTTTCCGGGGTCCCCATCATTAGGGCTGATAAAAATGCAAACGCCGAACTGGATTTTTGTGGTGCTCGTACTGGTTGGCGGCACGGTCGGGAGTGCGCAAACTGACCTTGCGCTTGATTCGTCAAGCCAAATAACGCCCAACGATCAGCTGACTCGGGCGGAATTTGAAAAATTGCATGCCAGCTTGACGGCACCAACGGACGAAGCCTGGAAAACAATCCCGTGGCATTTGGACCTGCTCAGCGCCCAACGCATGGCCGCCAAACAGCGGAAGCTGATCTTCATCTGGTCGATGGATGGGCATCCACTCGGCTGTACCTGAAACAACGGCATCGTCGACCGTGCGTTGACATTTTCCGATCCCGAAATCGTGCGAATGCTGAAACAGGATTTTGTGCCGGTCGCTATTGACCAGTGGTATCAACGTAAGCAGCAGGATGCCGAAGGCGAGTTCTACCGCAAGATTGCCAGCCAGGGACCTCGTTCCGATTTTAACCAAACCACACAGGGGCGTTACATTTGCACTGCCGACGGTAAGTTGCTCGGATTTAACAACCATCGTGGTCCCGAACGGATCCGGAATTTGATGGTCCAGGCGTTGGAGTCATTCGACTCTGCGACCGTGACAGCGGAGCCGATCGAAGAGCAATCGCTTGACCCAAAATACGTCCGCAATCCTCCGTCCGGCGGATTGATGCTCCGAGTTTACACCAAAGTTTTGGGCGGATACGAGCCCGCCAACGATTGGCGGACGGCCTTTCAGGAGGCCATCGGGCGGGACAATGCCTGGTTCACGAAGGAAGAAAAGAGTCAGTTGATCCGGTCCATCAAAAGCGGCGGTGAATTACCCCGGGTATTTGCTGAGCGGCTGGCCCGGTTTCATCTTAACGACAATACGCGAGGCGAACCCGACCGCTGGACCCGGGACGATATTAAACAGTTGAACCTGACTTGCGACACCAACGGTGTGATCACGGGGCAGGTCCACCTTGAAAAAAGCAATGGTCAAATGGGTTTTGTGGCTTCGGTGTATGGCATCGCCACGGTCAGCGAAAACGAGATTACGCAGCTGGACCTGGTGGCGAAAGGCGATTTTTGGGGCCAAGGCCGTTATACCCACGGAGCACCGGCCGGAAAATTTCCTGTGGCTTTCGCGTTTGAGTTGGCTGACAAAACGGATCCGGCAGATCTCGTCGTGCCCTTTGGTGGCAAGGGCTGGTTGCCGGGTTACTACGAGTAACCAGTCGCTTCATGCTGCAACTCGGAATGCCGGGTCCGTCGAATCATCGGGGGGCAGGCCAGCAGCCGCCACCCGGACGATTCAAATGATTGAGCCTCCTATGATTCCAGATTCTGAAAATCCACTCGGGGCCGCGGCAGAGGCGACAAATGAATTGCCCGCGAACTCAGCCCGCGGACGGCGGAAACTGGTTGTCTTGCTCTTTTTCGTCATCGTTGCGGGGAGCCTGTTCTGGTTGTCCCGGCAATATCTGAATCTCGACTTCCTGGCGGAGATCGAGTCGAAAATCAAATCCTATTATTTGGCTAATCCGGTGATCGTATTCGCTGCCGCGTTCGCGATTTATGTTCTGGTGACCGGTTTCTCGATCCCCGGTGCCACCGTGATGTCGTTGATTTACGCGTGGTTTTTTGGGTTTTGGAAAGCCCTGGTCCTGGTCAGTTTCGCATCCACCGCAGGCGCGACGATGGCGTTCCTGCTCAGTCGCTACCTGTTTCGAGACTGGATTCAGTCGCGGTTTGGAGACCGGTTAAAGACTTTCAATGAATCGCTTGATCGGGACGGTCCGTTCTACCTGTTTACGTTGCGGCTGGTTCCGGTGTTTCCGTTCTTCGCGATCAATGCCGTGATGGGGCTGACGCGACTGCCTGCGGTCACGTTTTGGTGGGTCAGTCAGATTGGGATGCTGGCAGGAACTGCGGTTTACGTTTACGCCGGATCCCGAATTCCTGATTTGCAAACGCTGGATGAACTGGGAATCAAGGCGATTTTCACGCCCTCCCAACTGACTCAGATCACGATCGCGTTCGTCCTGTTAGGTACGTTCCCATTGATCGTGAAAAAGACCGTTGACTACTTTTTCAAGATTCCAAAAAAATGAGTTGTTCAGTTCGCGCGACGTAGGGACGGATCAAAACAACGGCCCAAGTACCGGCGATCGAATGAATGTTGGACAAGAAGAAACTGAGAAACCCGAGTCGTTCAGTTATCTTTGTTGACTTCTGTTCAATCAACCATGGCAACCTGAGAAAGCTCTTCTTTTCTCAATTCTATTTGCCGGGACAATCGAGAAATCCGATCTAAAGCCGCTGCTCGACATACTCCTCGATCAGTTTTCGATTTTCAGGCGAATTCCACATCGTCCTAATTTTGCTGCCCAGTTCCTGTTCAGCTTGTTGCACATTTTGTAACACGGGCATGCGGGCCTGTTGCTTCGTGATCTGAAAGACTGGTAGCGGCATCTCGGCCCATTGCTTGGCCACCCCGATCGCCGACGACACGACTTCATCCGGTGCGGCGACGGAGTCTGCCAAGCCGACCTCGATTGCCGATTCATGGCGGTAGGTCTGCCCGGCATTGATCATTGTCTGAAAGGCCTGCGGCGAGGCGACCATCCGGATGATCTCCAATGCGATTGGCGGAAAGGGAACGCCAATTCTCAATTCAGGAACGCCGATTTTAGCGCGGCTGTCGAGCACCCGATGATCGCAGGCCGCTGCCAGCACGCAGCCACCAGCGACGGCGTGGCCATTGACCGCAGCCACCAACGGTTTGGGGAAACTCAATAGAGCTTTGGTGCACACTTCGAAGGCGTCGAGGAACACGTCGACGTAATCCGGTTGCTCTGCCACCCAGCGTCGCAGGTCGATCCCCGCCGAAAAGACACCGGTCGCGGAGGTCAGCACGACCGCCGAAGATTCTGAATCCGCCAGTTCGGCCAGTTGAGCCGTCAACGCCCGGCAAAACTCAAGATCCATCGCGTTGACTTTACCGTGGTTCATTTTCAAGACAGCAACGTTCTCGGCATGTTCAATTTCCAACATTTTGTATTTCCGCAGAGACTTGGGTGAATTTAGGGCGTTGATGGGTAACGCGCTTGGCGCCGCAAACAGTCGACAGCGCTTGGCGATTTAACTTACCATGTTCCATAGGGCGGAGACCATTCCCGTCCTCCCAGCCCCTTCTTGATTGATTTGACGGAATGAGCCAACGCATGAGAAGCTTCCCTCTCCGACCTGTCGTGTTGCTGACAATGGGTGCGGCGATCGCGTTGATCGCCAACTGCAAATCGCTTGCACAGGAATCGGTCGACCGGATAACTCCCTCCACGGCGACGACGACCCAATCTGTCGACGATGGGCAATTACCCACGGGTCGCAAGATCGAACCAGCGGGCGATCTGATCTCGTTCCATGGTCGTCCGGTTGACCTGAAAACCAGTCACGACGGACGCTGGTTGTTTGTCAAAGATCGTGGCGCACTGCGAATTATCAATATCCAGGCGTGGAAACTCGTACAAACGGTGGCCAGTCCGACGGGCGCATCGTTGTGGGGTTTGGCGGCGGATAAAAACAACCGTGTCTATTTCACAGATTCGAAAGCCGGCATTCATGTTTATGCGGTAAGCGATGGCGGCGAAAAAAATACTGAAAACAAAGACCAGGGAGCCGCCGCAGGCAACGGATTGAAATCTGACGACAGCGAGGAAGATTTGAATGACTCGACAGCCGAAAACGAAACACCGGCGACGATTGAACTGACGGCGGAATCCAAACTGACCTTTCAGCTTGAAAGAACCATCCAGCTGCCGGCTGACTCGTTCCCCTGCGGAATTGTCCTGTCCGCGGATGGAGCGAAGGCTTACGTTTGCCTTTCCAAAAAGAATTCATTGGCTGTCGTCGATTTGACCACCGACAACATCGAACAAACCATCGACGTTGGAGTGGCTCCATTTGACGTGATGTTGCTGGGAGATCAGCTATTGGTTTCCAATATCGGCGGCCGTTTGCCCGTTGCAGCTGACGCGACCGCGACGTCCGCGGGCACACCGACCGTGGTCGACGAGCGAGGAATCGCCAGCACGGGAACGGTCAGCCAGATCGATTTGAAAACCAACACGGTCACGCAAACCTTCGACGTCAGTTTGCATCCCACCGTACTGGCGCGTGGTTTGGCGGATCATTCGGCGGTCGTTTGTAATACGAACGATGACTCCATCAGTCTGTTGACCACGGGTGAGAACGGTGGCGTCAACACGGTTGCCGTCAAACCGGATCCGGAACTGCCGTTTGGATCGATGCCCAGTGCGATTTGTTACCTGGAACAAATTCGATCCTATGCTGTCGCGCTCGCGGGCAACAACGCGATCGCGCTGGTGGAGCCCGGATTCGGCAGCCTGGAACCGGAAGTCACCGGACTGATCCCGACCGCTTGGTACCCGGTCGCGCTGGATGTCGACGATCAGTTCCTGTACGTGGCATGCGTCAAAGGGCTCGGAGGCGCGAGCGGATCGCAGGCCGGCCGAACAGGGGCTTAACTCACACGATCATCTCGGTACCGTGCAGCGGATCCCCTTCAAGCAGGTGTTGGATACCGACCAACTGAGCCTGTGGACGAACCGGGTCAAAGAGATTTCCCGAGTCAACCAGATGATCGAGGTCGTCGAATCCGGGCGCGGGGATCCAGAGAAACTGCCAGTCCCGATCCCTGCAAAATTGGGCGAACCAAGCGTTTTCAAACACGTGATTTATGTGATCAAGGAGAACCGGACGTTTGATCAGGTCTTCGGAGATGTCCCGGAAGCCAGGAGCGAATCGGCTCTGTGCGTGTTCCCGGAGAAAATCACGCCCAATCATCATGCGTTGGCCAAGCGATTTGGTTTACTCGATAACTACTACTGCAATGGCGTATTGTCAGCGGACGGGCATTCGTGGGCGACCGAGGGCAACGTAACGCCCTACCTGGAGCGCGCTTTCGGAGGATTCGCCCGCAGTTATACCTTTGGCGATGACCCGATCACTTATTCGTCGAGTGGGTTTCCTGTGGGACCAGGTGCTCGCCGCAGGGCTCTCGTTTCGCAACTATGGCGAGCTGGACTACGCACAGCCACCCAGTGGAATGAAGTACCAGGAAATCTGGCAAGCCTACAACGCGGGTCAACCCATCGAGTTTGAACAAAAAATCGGGATCGAACGACTGCGGCGATATTCGTGTCGCGACTACCCCGGCTGGAATATGGTGATTCCCGACGTGTTGAGGATGGATCGCTTTCTGAAAGAGTTTCGCGAGTTTGAAAGCCAGGGCGGGTTGCCCAATTTGATGATTGTCTACCTGCCGCAGGATCACTTGGGCGGCGGCGTGACCTCCAACGCTCATATGGCCGATAACGATCTGGCTGTCGGTCGATTGGTGGACGCCGTCAGCCACAGCAAGTATTGGCAGGACACCGTCATTTTTATCAACGAAGACGATCCGCAAAATGGCTATGACCATATCGACGGCCATCGCAGTTTGTGCCTGGCCATCAGTGCTTACAGTCAACCCGGCGTCAATCACAGCTTTTACAATCAGACGAGCGTGCTGCGAACGATCCTGCATATTTTTGGACTGCCGCCGATGAATCAGCAAGACGCTTCGATGCCGTTGATGACCGACTGTTTTCAGCTGGCTGCCAATCTGGAGCCCTTCGACGCGATCGCTGCCAACGTCCCGCTGAACGAAACGGCCCCGCCGAAAGCCAAGCAATCTGCGATCGAAAGAAAATGGCGATCCATCCTGGCGACGGTTCCAATCGAAAGAACGGGAATGAAGACCGAGCAGGATGAAGATAATTTGAATCGGTTTGTCTGGCACGAGGTGCGTGGTTGGAATACCCCGTATCCGGTCGAGTGGTCCGGGCCGCATGCCAGGGGTCTGAATCAATTGGGATTGAAGCACGACGAACTTTCCAACAGGGACTGAGCCGTTCCAGCCAACCAGGCTTGAGCGTTTTCAATTACCGCAAATCGTCTCGAAACGATACCGGCGGTCTCAGATCGAGACGGATGATCACAGGATCGCTACTGACTTCCGGATTTGTAAACGCTGATTGGCAGCCGAGCGGTACTGAAAACCCCGGAATCGTTGCGTTGCCTTAAAAAGGAAGACTGGTTGGGCGATTGGCATGCGGCTTGCAAATTTGGGTTTCGTGAACGGACGCGAAGCCTTGCGTTCTCATTCGATCCGCCGTCTCAAAGGCGTGTCCGTTCACCTTTATTTTGGCATTCATACCAAACGCGATTTGCAAACGGATTTATCTGCAACTCGCGTTTGTTTTTTTGCGCTGTCGGGATTCGGGGAAATTCCGGAGGTGCCGATTTGAAATTTCGGATCGCGCAAAAAACAAACGCGGTCGTGTCATCACTGGCACGACCGCGTTTGGTAATCATTGGCGAGATGAACGGGCAGCTCTTGAGACGGCGGATAAGAGCAACGAGCTTAATGCCCGCTCACGCTTAACCAATACTGCAACCAGCATGCCAAACCGTCGGCTGAAGCGGATTCATGATTTTCTCGGCGGTTTTTATGGAGTCAATGGTTGTCCGCAGCGAGTTTCGGCGATTGGGGAATTGCAATTTTGTTTCGTTTTGAGATAGCTGTCGCAAACTCGGACGATTTCCAAAGCGGGCAAGCAGGGCAGGAACACGCTTTCGCTTCCCGTTACTCTTTGCCCATCAAGCCAAAATTCGTGGCGTGGAACTTCATGATGTCGAGACCACGATCGGCGTAGATTTGTGCGGCACTGTGACCGGCGCCGGGCACAATGATCTTGTCATGTTCGATCCCCAGCGATTGCAGGTGTTCCATCCAAGCCAGATTGTTCTCGTAGTTGAAGCCTTTGTCACCGACGTGAACCAGGATTTTCAGATCTTGAGCTTTTGAATGTGCCGCTAGTTGATCGGCGTAAGCCTTCGCCAGGTCCCAGGTGTTGTCGCCTTTCGCGAACTTCAATTTCTCGGATTCGTAGCCACCGCTTTGGGAAATTTTTTGTTCGGTCGCGTGGCCACCTCCCCCGGGCGAAGCGCTGCAAAACAGATTGGGATAGCGAAACATCAAACGGGCCGTCCCGCGACCTCCTTGGGAAAAACCTTCCAGTCCCCTGCCCTCCCGGCTGGCCATTGTCCGGTAGCTGGCGTCGATATGCGGGATCAGTTCTTTGATAAATACATCGGCACCCTGGGCGGCGGGATCATCGGGCAGGTTGTAATGACTGACCGGCCCACCGTTGACGAACACATAGATCATCGGCGGAATCTTTTTGCCGGCGATCTGGTCATCGATGAACTGCACCAATCGAATCGATTTTCGTTCGCTGCCGGGTCGACCACCGTGCAGGTAATAGATCACCGGGTAGCGTTGTTCGACATTCTCAAACAGGTCGTACCCAGGTGGCAGGTAGATGCAGTAACCCACGGGTTGTTTCAACGACGGGCTATCAAAAGTCGCATGTTTGATTCCGGGCAGTTTTTTGTCTGCTTCGGTCAGAGGATTAACCCAGCGAAACGGCTGGGTTGGTTTCTGTTTTGTGTTGGCAGGCCGGTTGGTTGATTCTGAGCGGCCTGAACGACTGGTTGTTGCCTGCTGGTCCTGGGCGACTGCTTCCGCTTGAATCAATCCCAACGGGGTGACAAAAATCAGACAGACGAAGATTGCGGCGCGTTGCGTTGGTTGCATCGGAAGACATCCAGAATAATTTGAATTGCAAAAGGTCACGTTTGGGGCTCGCCTCACATCTTAACCAAAATAACCTAAACCGCGATTTTCGCTCCCTGATGGCCAGTCGAATGCAGCCGGAGTTCGTGTTTCGGACTGATTTCCGCAAATAATTCGTTTGCCTTGCCGAATAGCGTTCGCGACATTATGGTTAACTCCGATGGCGACGATTTCATGATCGGATTTGAATCAAAATCTTTCCACGGGAATGAGTGATGACTCCAATTTATATTGCTGGCGGCGTGCTGCTGTTTTTGCTGTTTGTGTTCGCCATGTGGGTGATGGGTGTATACAACAAACTGGTCACGTTGCAAAATCGTTACGAAAACGCTTTTTCCCAGATTGATGTCCAGCTGAAACGTCGGCATGACCTGATTCCAAATCTCGTGAATGTCGCCAAGGGCTACATGGAGCACGAAAAGGAAACGTTGGAAGCCGTGATCCAGGCCCGGAACCAGGCGATCAGTGCCAGCAGTGCGGCCGCCGCCAAACCGGGTGACGATACGGCGATGAAAAACCTGGGGAATGCGGAGTCACAACTTAACGGGGCCATTGGCCGGTTGTTGATGATCGCCGAGTCCTACCCGGACCTCAAAGCCAACGAGAACATGATGGTTTTGCAGGAAGAGTTGACTTCCACCGAAAACAAGGTGTCGTTCGCACGGCAGGGCTACAACGACGCCGTGACGACGTACAATACCACCCGTGAAATGTTTCCCGCCAACACCGTGGCAGGGATGTTTGGTTTCGACCACGCTCGGTTGTTTGAAATCGAAGAGCCCGGACAGCGCGAAGCCCCCAAGGTGGAATTTTAAGTTTGTCTTCACCGGTTCGGGCAACGGTTCGTCATTCGTTTGGGAACCGCGGGGGTGCCCCGTAACGGGTAGCCTCGCACGACCAGGACGATCCAGGCGTCCATCATCGGGACGTCGATCATTTCTTACATCGAAGAAGGCCAATCGTGGATTTTTTTGCAGCGCAGGAATTTCGACGTCGAAAAACCAAATGGCTGGTGCTGCTGTATGTGTTGGCCATCCTGGCCATCATCGCCGGCATCTATCTCGTGGTCGCGATTGCGTTAGGGGTTTCCGATCGCGGCAGGTCGCCGGTCGATATTCTTGACCCGATGCTGTTGGGGATTGTAGCGGTTGCCACGACAGCGGTGATCGGGTTGGCAAGCCTGTTCAAGATCTTTGAATTACGCGCCGGCGGGCAGGCGATCGCGGCGCAAATGGGCGGGACCCGAATTCCTGCTTCGACCACCGACCTGCACGAACGCCGGTTGCTGAACGTGGTCGAAGAAATGGCTTTGGCAGCTGGCGTTTCGGTTCCACCGGTCTACATCCTGAACCACGAACCGGGGATCAATGCGTTCGCCGCCGGCTATTCACCGGCCGATGCGGTGATCGGCGTCAACCGGGGAACCGTGGAAACGTTGAATCGGGATGAACTGCAAGGCGTGATTGCGCATGAATTCAGCCACATTCTCAACGGCGATATGCGGATGAATATTCGCTTGATCGGCATTCTGTTCGGGATCCAGATGCTTGCCACGATCGGCTACTTTCTGCTTCGTACGATGGGTACCGGTTCGCGTCGTCGCAGCAGCAACAGCAAGGACGGCGGTGGCGCTGGTGTGATCCTGGCGATTGCGTTGGCGTTGTTGGTGTTTGGCTCGATCGGTCAGTTTTTCGCGCGGCTGATCAAAGCCTCGATTTCCCGGCAGCGCGAATATCTGGCGGACGCCTCAGCGGTGCAGTTTACCCGGTTCCCCGATGGGATCGGGGGAGCCCTCAAAATGATTGGTGCCAGCAGCACTGGATCGGTGATTAAAACCAACGAAGCCGAACAGCTGAGCCACATGTTTTTTGCGAGCTGTTTCAAGTCAAACATGGTCTCCTGGCTGTCAACGCACCCCCCGTTGGTTCCGCGAATTCAGAAAATTGACAAAAACTTCGATGGCAATTTTGCGGGGTATCTGAAAGTCCGGCAACGCATCGCCGAGGCCCGCAAAAAACAGCGGCAACGCGAACAGGAAAAACAGCAACGATCCGGCAGCCTGTCACCGCTGGGGAAAATGTTTCCCCAGGAAATTATGGAACGGTTTTCGATCGATCCGGCTTTCCTGTTGGCCGCGATCGGCGCTCCCGATGTGAAAGACGTGCAGCGGTCGCAAGCCCTGATCGAAAAACTGCCGCCACCGATCCTCGACGCGGCCCATCACCCCTACTCGGCGCGGTGCGTCGCCTTCGCCCTGTTGGCCAGCGACAACGACCAGTTGCGTTATGAGCAAATGCAGGTGCTGCGAGCCAACGAGGGGGAAGCGACGGTGACCACGACGTTGCAACTATTGGAGGCCGTGGCCCAATTGAATCTGCTGCTCCGGTTGCCGTTGATGGAGATGATCCAGGGATCGTTAAGCGATCTTTCACCGCAACAGTATGCGCAGTTTCGCAAGTCGGTGGAACAGCTGGTGCGACTGGACAACAAAACCAGTTTGTTCGAATTTATCGTCCGACATCATTTGCTGATGCATCTGGACCGTCGTTTTGAGTTGCAAAAACCGACCCGCGTTCGTTTCAAAAAGACCAGCGATGTGGCTCGGGAAATCGAGCTGATGCTGTCCGCGTTCGCGTCGGCCAGCGTTCACGGCAGTGTGTTGGAGGATTCCGAAGAGCCCGATCCGGACGTCGTGTTGAGGTCTTACCGGTTGGCCATGCAGGTCGCCGGTTTTGAGCACGCCAGCGAGAGCACGGCCGAACTGAAATCTTGGGAAGTCGAGCAACTGGAAACCGCGATGCGGTATCTGCAGCTGACTTCGTTGGCGGTCAAAAAGCAATTTCTACAGGCCGCCGCCGTGTTGATTACCTACGATCACGAAATCACGGTCACCGAAGCCGAATTCTTTCGCGCCGTTGCGGAGTCGCTCGACTGCCCGGTCCCCCTGTTTGCCGCCGGACGAACCGAACGATCCAATCCGCAGTTGCCGTAGGCCCCCACGTAATTCTGTCAGGTCGGTCGGAGGCAGGCGGATGATCCAGCTCAGGTAACGCGCCCTACGTGCCGAGTCGTTTGGGTTGCCTCGGTGTATCGGGCCGAAGCACTTGAGGGTTTCCTCTTTCCTGTCGTATGGAATGAAGTTTCGGTTTTTTGTTACGTGAGATGAGTTTTGGGGACGAACCCGTTTGTGCTTTTAATAGCGTTGGCATATAGCGTTGGGCATTTACGTGGCTGGGAAGAAAGCGAACATCCTCTGAGATAGTCTAGTTCGTGGTGTTGCTGTGTTCCGGAGGCACCTGCAACTGTGGAATGCGATCGCGGCGTGATCGGCAACAGCCTGATCGGCCACGTCATCGAGGCTAAAACTGAATCGACTCCGAGTCATCCCGCCTGCCGCCAAAACATTGCCGAATGGTGACGCGGTCGCCGATGACCACGAGATTCAAGGGATCACCTACAGTAGGGGTGACATCAATTAACCGTTCCCCTGCTGTCCGCGAAGGCGCTCTGTTGAGTCGAATCAGCTCAATTCGAATCCAAAAGTACTTGAAAAACAACGCACGAGCGTTAGCGAGCCTGACGAAGTTCGGGCAACTCATGTTTCAAGACGCGGGACAGCACGATCCCCTCGACGGTCGTCGCCAAAACGTCTTTTGCGCCCTCACTGACGTCCAGCATCCGTTTGTATGCACCTTGTGAAGTACTTTATTCCAGGACAAATCGAAGTCTTCTCGTGAGTCATTGCGTTTTTGAGATTTGTCGCTGTCCAGCGTGACACTCGAATTCCAACTCAAGAATAGGAACTGGGATTGTCGATAATCACCGAACCACTACAAACCGTATGTTCAGGTTTACCGCTACTATTTGAACCGGTTTCTCACGAGGGCGGCAATTCCATGCGTCTTAAGTTGCCCGGACTTGCTGCGAATTGCCGGACGGTGCTAACGCTAACTGTCTGTTTTTTGGCAACATCCTGTTTGTGTTGTGTGAGCAGAGCGCAGGACGACATCCATGCGTTGGGTAATCTCGTCCAGCAAAAAGTGTGGCCTGACATTAAGAGTCCCGGGATCGAATTGGGGGACTTTCCCAACAGTGCATTCACGCTGCCAGCACGAACCATGCAGTTGGAATTGGCACCGTTGTCGGTTGTCGGGGAGGATGAATTCAATCGGCCCGAATACTTTACCCAATTTATGCTCCGATTCGGACTTACGGATGATGTCGAATTTCGGATTCTGGGGAACGGGCCCACGTGGCTGTATACAGAGCCTCAAAATAGCGGGTTCAGTCCGATTGCGTTGGACCTGAAAGTTCATCTCTGGGATGATCGGCGGGAAGTCTGGCTCCCTGCTTCGTCGTTGGAAGTCATGCTGTCGACAGAATGGGGGTCAAGTTTTCTTTCCAGCGGTTACCAGCCGACGATCAAAATGAATTTTGACTTGCCGATTACTGAAAAACTGAATCTACAGACGACCCTGGGTTACGGTGAGGCGGCGGGGAGCATTGCAGTCCGGAACCAAAGCAACCAATTGACGACGCTTGTTGATGAAATCAATCAAGTGATTTTTCAATGGTCTTTTGAAAAAGATGTGTCGGACGATTTGCAGGTTTTCATAACGGGGCAAACATTGGAATCCGTACCGGGGCAGACAGCGGGTACCTCGCTGGCCACCGGTGGGTACCTCCGCCGATCGGACCGTCTAATGTTTTTCGGATTGCTTGACTGGGGCCTCACGTCGGATGCACCAAAAATCGGAGCACAGGCTGGCTTCGGTTATGCAATAGGACGTGCGAAATAACCTCGCCGTGCTGATTTCCATGGCTGGCAAACCGGCCAAAGCCGATAATTTGTATCAGCAGTCAATCACGATCCAACGGGAGGTTGCCGAACTACTTTCTCTGGCAGAATCGGCAGCCGAAGCGATGCCCGGAATTCCCCACGCTCAACTTGCCCTTGCGGGAGCCCATTATCGAACCGGTGAATTACAGCGAATGATCGAGTTGGGCACGGTAAACAAGGTCGGCAGGCCCGATATGATCTAGCAGAGTTTCTTAGCGATGGCATCCTGGAAAACAGGCGCTGAAAAACTCGCCCAACAGGCTTTGGCCAAGGCCACGAAACTTGCCGCGATGCCTGGTGGAAACGAATTCGAACTTCAAATGCTCCAGCTCAGGTAGCACGCCCCTCCCGACTCCGGTTCCCCCGGGACGGCACAAGGCAATCAATGCGCAGAATTAATCATTCGATTCCACAGGCTCGAAAACCTCTTCGATTCCGGCTCCAAGTTGTTTCGCAACGGCAAACGCCAGCGATAATGACGGGACGTATCGTTCCTGTTCCAGCATGATAATTGTCTGACGCGTGCAACCCGAGCCGCTCGCAAGATCGGTCTGGGTAAGTCCTTTTTCCAAACGAAGACGCCGTACGTGATTGCGAATTCGGGATTTAGCCACTGGTCGCTCCGGTCCAATCAATGATCAGCGTGGCCAAACCATGGGCCAGGTAGACCAAAGCCAAGGTGCCGTAGGCAAGTAGATACAGCCACGCTGTCGGTACCGAGCCAACATCCGAATAGAATTCGTAAAGCAAAATCGAGGTTAAGTACACGACAACCGCCAACACAATCAGCGTCGCCTGCGACGCTTGCCGACCAATCGCCTCGTCCCGTTCATCAAGCTCGCCCGTACGACTCCCCCATTTGGTTCTCAGTCCCAACCACGCGTTAGCCAGGAACCCGGGAAGGATGATCAGTGCTGCCAGCAACCGCCAGCCCCAGTGGTCGGGCTCAGTGAATTGCTGAACACCCAACCCCAAAACCAAAACGATCAGCCCCGCCAAAATCATCGCCCAGATCGCGGTCGCAAAAATCGCGTTTTTTCGCGCATAAGACATAACTTCCTCCCGTTGAGATCTATGTAAGAAATATCTTACGCCTGCAGGAAGGCTGTGTCAAGTATTTCTTACACGCCAAAAAGAAACGGAAATCGGTCCCGTCTGTCAATTTTTTGCAATCGTCTGCACCCCATCGGATGCGGCCGAAAATGAGTCAGCCCCTGCTCCGGAACGCCATGTGGATGCTACGCAAGCGCGCTATGAATGACGTGAGCCTCTTCAACTCCCGTCAGCCGGACGTCAAGTCCCTGGAAGCGAACGGCTAGTTTTTCGTGATCAAGACCCAGCTGATGGAGTAGCGTTGCGTGGATGTCGCGAACGTGAGTGGGGTGCGTGACGGGTCCAAATCCGAGTTCGTCGGTTTCGCCGTGGGTATATCCGGATTTGAAACCGCCGCCAGCAAACCACATGGTGAACGCGTCAATATGGTGGTTGCGGCCTGTGGATTCACGGACCTCACCCATCGGGGTACGGCCGAATTCTCCACCCCAAACCACGATGGTATCATCGAGCAAGCCGCGACGCTTGAGATCCAGGACCAATGCGGCAGAAGGTTGATCGATCTCCTTGCAGATCGGAGGTAAGTGTTTTTCCAGATTCTCGGTTGGGCCTCCGTGATGATCCCAATTGGTGTGATAGAGCTGGATGAATCGAACTCCACGCTCGACCAAGCGACGTGCGAGCAAGCAGTTCCGGGCGAAACTCGATTCGCCAGGATCCTGGATGCCGTAGAGATCCAGTGTTTCCCGGGACTCTTGTGCCGTATCCATTAATTCCGGTGCACTCGTCTGCATACGAAATGCCATTTCGTAAGCGTTGATGCGAGTCGCAATTTCCTCGTCGCCCGTTTCGGCAAGTCGCTTCAAGTTGAGCTCACGGACCGCGTCGACAACCCGGCGTTGGTCTGCTGCGGAAACGCCTTGAGGATTCGATAGATTCAGGATCGGATCACCATGACTTCGAAGGGCGACACCTTGATAGGTCGTGGGTAGCATGCCGCTTCCCCACAAAACTCCACCGCCGCGTGGTCCACGAGGGCCACTTTGAAGGACGACGAACCCGGGCAAGTTGTCACATTCGCTGCCCAGCCCATAGGTTACCCACGAGCCCATACTTGGACGACCGAACTGGCCTGTGCCGGCATTCATAAATAGCTTCGCAGGCGCGTGATTGAATAGCTCCGTTTGGCAGGTCTTGATGATCGTCAAGTCATCGACGATCTGACCGGTATGTGGCAGCAGGTCACTGACCCACGTTCCGCTTTCGCCGTATTGATCAAATGTCCGCCTGGGTCCCAGCAGATTCGTTCGATGACTGCTGTCCATAAACGCAAATCGTTTGCCTTCGATGTAGCTGCCGGGAATCGGCTGGCCGTTGAGTTCTGCCAGTTTGGGTTTGTGGTCCCACATTTCCAACTGCGACGGTCCACCGGCCATGAACAGGTAAATAATACTCTTCGCTTTTGCCGGAAAATGGGGAGGTTTAGGGGCGAGCGGGTTTTGTGCTGCCAACGCCGGTTCCGCATCAGCGGCACGGTGCAGCAGCGAACCCAACGCGATCGAGCCAACGCCGACACCACAACGACTGAAAAAGTGCCGACGAGTTTGTTGCTGCAGATGATTCTGATTCATGATGCCTTCATTCTTGCAAAGAGTCGTTATCTCATTCTCGGGTCACGGTCTCGTCCAAATTCAATAGCACCCTGGCTACGCTCTTTGGATCGAGCCTTTCCAAAACCGCCAGTTCATCTGGATTCGGTTTTCTGCCCGTGCAGTGCCGAAAGGCAGTCTCTAATCCGCAATCCTCGATTCTTTGCTGCAAAGCGGTCGCGAACTCGACAAAGGCACTGTCGTTAAGCAGCGTTAAAGCTTGCAGCGGCGTGTTGCTACGCGATCGTCTCGTGCAAGTGTTAAAACCATCTGGCGCATCAAACACGTTCAGGGACGGCGGAGGCGTGGCTCGATAAACAAACGTGTAAATCCCTCGACGGTAACGGTCTTCGCCCTGGCTGACTTTCCATCCGCGATTGACTTGGCCACGATTCATGACGCCCGCAGGAATCGGTGGGTATACCGGTGGTCCACCCATCTTGGGTGACAGCAGGCCACTGACGCTGAGACAAACGTCGCGAATGATTTCTGCTTCCAATCGCAATCGTTGTTGCCGACCGAGCAAATCGTTGTTGGGGTCCACAATCCGCAGCTCCTCACGAGCTGCTGAACTCTGCTGGTAAGTGTGCGACGTAACAATCAGCCGGTGAAGATCTTTCAAGCTCCAGCCGTTGTTCAAGAATTCGATTGCCAACCAGTCGAGCAACTCCGGATGGGTCGGCGATGCCCCCAGCGTTCCAAAATCATTCTCGGTCTCGACGATTCCGCGGCCAAAGTAAACTTGCCACACGCGATTCACGATCACTCGGGCGGTCAGTGGGTTGTCAGGGCTGGTAATCCAGCGGGCAAGATCGAGGCGGTTCGGGTAATCGGCCCCAGCTTTCAGCGGATGCAAGACGGACGGCGTAGCTGGCATCACTTCGTCCGCGGGCCTGGTGAAGTCACCCTTGATGAACACGGTCGATTTTCGCGGCTGTTTACGTTCCTGCATCACCAGCGTGGTGACGACTCGATTGACCTGAGTGTCCAACTCCTGCACACGTTGTTGCAATGCTTGATAATCGGGATTGATCTTGCCTACTTCAATGGCGAACAATTGACGTTTCTGGCTTTCACTTGCGTTTGGCCGGCTCAAGGTCGAGAATCTTTCGATCCGACTTTGACAGCTTCTGCTTTTCTGCTTCCGTCAGCCGGGATTCCCATTCGCGGTAGGCATCCGCATTGGCCGCAATGAATTGGTCCAGTTCTTTTTTCGCCTCCCCCAGTGCGGTTTTAAGCTGTTGCAGACTCTCCGTGTCAGGGTGGACGTTGATTGTCGGTTCGTCTTGATTGTTAAAAAATGCGAATAGTTGGTAGTACTCTTGCTGCTTAATGGGATCGAACTTGTGATCGTGGCATTGCGCACATCCGACGGTTAGACCCAGCCAAACGGTTCCGGTCGTTGCGACTCGGTCGAAGACGCTGTCGACGCGGAACTGTTCTTTGTCGATTCCGCCTTCTTGGTTGATCTGAGTATTGCGATGAAAGCCGGTCGCGACCTTCTGATCCAGCGTTGCGTCCGCGAGAAGGTCACCAGCAATCTGTTCGATGGTGAACTGATCGAACGGCATGTCGTCGTTGAGTGCCTTGATCACCCAGTCGCGGTACGTCCAGATCTGCCGGGCGCATCGATCGAGTAGCCATTGCTGTCGGCGTAGCGAGCTTGATCCAGCCACCATCGGCCCCAACGTTCGCCGTAGTGCGGACTATCGAGTAGCCTGTCGACGACCTTGCCGAAGGCGGCGTCCGGGTCTTGGGAGGCTTCCTTCAAAAACGCTTCGATTTCATCGACCGAAGGAGGGAGTCCGATGAGATCGAGACTGACTCGTCGCAGCAACGTTTCGGCTTCGGCCCGAGGCGACAGTCCGACTCCAGCCTGTTGCAGCCGAGCTTGAATGAAACGATCAATCGGGTGCTGGATTTCAGCGATTGTCGGAGGCTGGGCAGCCACAGGCTTTTCGAACGACCAATGCTGCTGAAACTCCGCGCCCTGCGCGATCCATTTCTTCAGTGTTTCCTGTTGTTCCGCAGTGAGCGTCTTTTCGGTTTCCGCCGGTGGCATACGAAGATCGGGATCCTCCGATGCGATGCGCAAAATCAGCTCGCTTTCATCGGGTTTCCACGGGACGATCGCAATGGCTCCCGAGTCGGCCGCACTGGTCGCACCAGAAGCTACGTCCAGCCGCAAACCGGCCTGTCGCGCTTGTTCGTCAAAGCCGTGGCAAGCGAGACAGTTCTCGGACAAAATCGGTAAAACGTCACGACGAAATTCAATCGACGGGTTGATGTCTTGTGCCGACGTTGCTGCCAAGCAAGTGGTCAGCAAACTGAATATCGCGATCAGCGTCGTTGGTTGACTGGGCAAGGGCACACCATCAGTGGGGAGTTGGCATCGAGTTTTTATTATAACCCCTCGCCTGCTGCGTCGCTTGTCCTGAATGATTGCCATCCGGTTGTCTGGAGACTGGCCCGATTCGGCGTTTCATGCGTCACCTGGCCAACCAATTGTTTTGCGACGAAACGATCGAGTTCGATGCATTCAATGATCAGTTGAAAGTATCCCGATCAACGCTTGACCGATATGTGTCAAAGTCCGGAAATCGCGATGCGAGATAAAAATTCATCCGTAGGATCGAAAGCTGCCGTTTCGCCCCTGAATGCACTTGCCCGAAAATTCCATCACCCTTTGACCGTCATGAGGTCAATTCACCGTCACAACGTCCGCTGGCACGGATTGTCCATTGAGAAGGGCGTTCTTGGGGCAGTACGACGATCAACCAGCTTCACGGCTTGGCTGGTCGCACGCCCCCAGAACACTTCGGTGGATGGACTGATTCTAGTTTCCAGTCGGCATCGGAATCTTGACGCCTTCCTTCTCAAGCATCTCACGGACATGAAGGAAGCGGAAGTACGAGCTGAGTGTCACCGGCCCGGTGTAGCTCATGCTTTGCGGCTTGCGCGGCGGATATTCCACGTAGCTCTTCATTTTTTTCTCCATGGCGCCACCGATCGAAACCATCGTCCAGGTTCGTTCCGTGAAGTTGTTCATGAAGATGTCGTAACGTTCCTGGGGGTCTTGCCAGAGATCGAAGACTTGGGGAACCGTCGCGACGTAGCTTTCCGGTCCCTTCCAGCCAAGATTGGAATCAACGGCAAGTCCTCCAGTCGGCTGACCATCGTCACCACGCAGATTGAAGACGGCTTTGTAATTTCCGACTCGGGCTGCACCCGGGGAAAGTTCATTTTCGGTGAAGTAAAACCATTCATTGCGAGGACTCTTCCCCTGACCGAATAGCATTGGAGACATGTCGTAACTGTCAAAAATGATCGGTTTGTCCTCGCGATCGTTCTTCGGTAATTCGACACCGGCCAACGACGCAAATGTTGCCATCAGATCGAGGCCCCCGATGATTTCGTGATTTTTTACTCCCGCCGCGATTTTGCCCGGCATCCAGGCGATTGCAGGCACGCGGTTACCTCCTTCTCTCAGCGTTCCTTTGGTGCCACGGAATGGTGTGTATCCGGCATCAGGATAGACGTCCTGCCATGCACCATTGTCGGTGGTGTAAAAGACCAGCGTATTCTGGTCGAGCTTGAGTTCGCGGAGTTTATCCATCACATTGCCGATCCGCGTGTCCAACTCGACGACCGAATCAGCGTACTTGGATTTGGACATCGACTTGTGAATGAATTCCGGTGCCGGGAGGTTGGGCTGATGCACCTTCATGAAATTGATATTGATGAAAAACGGCTGGTCACTCTTTGCAGCCTCCTCCAGAAATTTGATTCCGGATTGCTCCACGTACTTGTCCATGAACGGGATGCCCACGACTCCTTTTTCCGGCGTATCGACGTATTGACCATTGACCTTCCAATCCTCTTTCGCCGGTTCGCCTGCATTGCCGGACAAAGATCCTTTGGTTACCCTGTCGAACATCTCCCTCAGCTTTGGGTCCATGTCTGGAAACCACGTCGGGTCACCGTAAGTGTAAGCGTTGCAGTGGTAGAGGAAGCAATGTTCCATCACGTCGTAACCTTGGGCGTTCGGAAGCGCGTAGTCCGCCTCACCCAGATGCCACTTCCCGGTGAAATAGGTTTTGTAGCCGCCAGCTTTCAGTATTGACCCCAGGGTCCATTCGGCCTTAGGTAATCCTCCTCCTTGCCCCTGAAAAGCGACGGTGGTCATGCCGCTGCGATTGGGGATCCGTCCGGTCTGCATCGCCGCGCGACCCGGTGTGCAACTTGGCTGCGCATAGTAGGAGAAGAACGTCATACCTTCGCTGGCCAGCCGGTCGATATTGGGGGTTGGCATGCCTCTTCCGACACCACCGCCGTACGGACCAAGGTCACCGTACCCGGTATCATCGGAAACTATGAACAGAATGTTGGGTTTCTTGTCTTGTCCGTGTGCCATGCCGGCAGTGGCGATGACAGCAAGGACTGCCAAAAATCGCACGATCGATTTCATGTTGTTTCTTTCTTTGAAGTTAAAAATGCCCGTTTGCCCTAGCATCTCGTGCCTAAAAGCGAAAAGGGGCAGAGTTCACCGGGCCGCGGCGAACGACATTGGCTTGAACCAGCCGCGCGACCCGCGGCTTCCTAAACAATCGTACCGATTTCTAGGCTAAGCTTCTTTTTTTCTGTCGTCCAGCTATTACTGAGCGGTATAGCAAATTGCCCCACCCGCTGGCTCGTGGCAGATAACCGCTGCATGGCAGCGACCGTCCGTGTTCTTCGCCGTCGATTATGTCTCGGACCAACTTGGGTGCGAGTGACATCCAACGCAGTACCCGACCAGCGTGCGTTCGCCCCACGCTTTTTGGCGTGGCCACTTGCCAAAGCCGGACGAAAACTGGCAACATGGCCTAATAGCACGTAGAAACGCGCATTCTCGCTTGGTGGCAATTTCGCGACGAATGCGTTTTTTCTGGAAATTCCTGAAAATCCAGCAGCTACTTAAATTCTGGCGATCCGTTGGAATAAAATAGTAGGCGAGAAATTGACTGATTTGTTAAGGACCATGATCATGCTTCGTTCTTGTTTTATTGTCGGGATCGTCGCTCTGTGCTGGTGCTCAGGTCTGAGCGCTGACCTTGTCGTCGTTGATTTGGGAAATGATACGGCGGGCCAGGGCGATAATCGGATTGGCGGCGGCCAGCTGATCGCTGGAGAAACGATCATGGACGGAGCAGGATATATTTTGACAGGTACGCTTGGGACAGGCGTGAGTTTCAAGCTGACCGGCGTGGCAAGTCCCGGCGCCCCAACTTCTCAAACACAGGGGATGGGAGTTTTCGGCGGACGTGCCAATTCAGGCATTGATAATAACAGTAACAACACCGGTGGAACGAATCCCGGTGGCGATTACTCCGAGATCATCACCTTTACCATTTCCGATGTGGTTGGCGCGGCAAGTGTCGAGTTTGACGGCTTGCTTTTCGCTTTCACCAATGAGGGAACCGAATACGTTTCGCTGAATGAAGGCGCTATTCAAGAAGCGGATGTGGCAGCGGGGTTCTATGCAGTGACCGGGAGTACACTGTCCGTTCGCGCACCCTCGGTGAATAACATTATCGCAACCTTCGGAGCTGGAGCGTTTCAGGATAGCCGTTACGTGGTGGATCGGCTTCGATTCAATGTGACCGCCGTTCCAGAGCCAGCTTCGGCCCTCTTTTCAATGATGGCAATCGGTCTGCTCGGGTTTCGTCGTCGACGTTAAGCGTGCCCCATTTCCTCCCTCTCCTCGCGAATTCGGACGCGCCCGCGATCCATTCAAATCCAGCGTTCGCCGGATTACCAATCCAAAATCGCGCGGAGTCCTTTGCAAACCACGAGCGGTTTCGTTTGGCAGCTGGCCATAGTGAGAATTCGGGAATGAAAAAGTACATGCAGCGACTAGAAAAATGGCTCGGTAAGCAAGGTGCAGCGTGTTGTCATTCCGTCCCGCGTGGGCACCACAATCTGCAATTGTGGACCAGTGAATTCGGCCCCGCAATAAATTGGTTGCTCAATCAAGCTTGAACGATTAGCCCAAGATCTTCTCGAACCCACGGTGACGGTACCACTTCATTTTCATTTATGTATCGAACCACACCAATTACGGCGACTTAGGCGATCGAGTACTTGAAACCTCTCGATCTCTGATTTAGCCTTGAACGGACGGTTGAATTTTAAGAACAACCACCGTCGAGCTCACCCGCCTGCGTTGGATTTTGCTCTCTGTTTCGGTGGTGATAGCCGACACGGTTTTAACGCATCTGCCGCGGACTATGCTGACTCCATCACAAGCATTGAATCCCTGAAAAGATGCGTCTCAAGCATGTGAGAGATCAGGTATTTGAGACACGAAGTTGGCTTATTGTAGACGCACTTAATGGCGACGCTTCACGTGACAGCTGAACTTGGCCGCCACAAACCTGGTTGAGGAAACTACTTTTGATGATTATTTTTAACCCACGCTCAAAACCGAACCAGAAACTTCCGAACCAGAAACTTCGATTGATCGGGTTTGCCCTGTTGGTTGTCTGCTTTTCTGGACCTTTACTAGGACAGGAAAAAGCATCGACTCAATCTGCTGAAAAATCCGCCGTCAAAGAGCCGAAGCAGGAGAATGATGAAAAGACCAAGGCGGTTGCAGACAAGCAACGACCGCAAAAAAAGCTGACGAAAAAAGAAGCCGCCAAACTGGCACAGGACAAATCCAACCAAACCGAACAGAGACTCGATTTGATCGAGTCGAAACTCGACAAATTGGTTGACGCGGTTTCGAAATTGGCAGAGCGCAAGGTACCTTCGCAATCCCAAGAAACGCTCTCCAAATCCGCAGATTCCGAGCCAGGAAAACCAGCTAAAACTGCCAATGTCGGTAACGAAAAAGCGGCAACATCCGACAAGGACGTGCCTGTCGCCAAGCAATCAAATACCGGGCAGAAAGATTCCACGCCCGATCAACCCGAACGAAAACAGCCCTCTGCCCCAGTCGCAAAGCTGCAACCGGAATGGCTTAAATCGTTGCCGTTTCGATCCATTGGTCCTGCCAATATGGCCGGCCGAGTGACCGATCTTGAAGTACATCCAAGCGACCCGTCTTTGTGGTGGATTGCGACCGCGGGGGGTGGAATTCTCAAAACAGAAAATCGTGGCACGACGGTCGAACATCAGTTCGACAAGCAGTCGACCGTGTCGATCGGAGCCATCGCAAGCGATCCGCAGAACAAGAATATCTTGTGGGTCGGAACGGGTGAAATCAATCCGCGTAACTCTGTCTCGTACGGTGACGGCGTTTATAAATCGACCGACGGCGGTAAGACGTTTTCGAATATGGGCCTGAAAGAGACCTACCAGATCAGCTCAATCTTGATTCACCCCAAGAACTCGGATGTGGTTTACGTCGGGGCTCAAGGACGCCTGTACGGAACGAACGACGCGCGCGGCGTCTACAAGACAATCGATGGAGGCAAAAATTGGGAAAAGGTGTTTTACCTCGATGAGCGAACGGGGGTGATCGAAATGATCATGCACCCGACAGATCCCGAGACATTGATCGTGGGAATGTGGGATCGAAAACGAGACGAGTTTGATAGCTGGCCTGGAAGTGTGCCCAAGCCCGATGGCATTGACGGCTATGACCCGATTCGAAAATGGGGGCCGAAGGCCGGACTCTACAAGACGACCGACGGTGGCCAGAACTGGAAGAAACTAACAGCAGGTCTGCCGACTGGCATGACCGGCCGGATCGGACTGGATTGGCAATCAAAATCACCAAACGTGATTTTTGCAATTATTGATTGCGAGGAGATTGGCAAAGGGCCAAAACCGTTTAACGCGTTCTTGGGTCTGGTCGGAGAGGATTGCGATGGATCACCGGTGATCACGCAAGTCATGCCTGATAGTCCAGCAGCCAAGCAAGGTCTCAAGGTCGGAGACATTCTGGTCTCGGCCGATGAAGCAAAACTTTATCAGTTCGATGAGTTGCTTGCGGTGTTGCGAGAGAAGGAACCCGGGGAACGCATTGAGTTGTCAGTAAAACGAGGTGAAGAGTTGTTGGAAATCGCTCCGAAGCTCGCCCTTCGCCCGGGCACGCAAGGCTCGGCCGCCGAGCCTTTTTACGGCCTCGTTGGCAAAGACGAATCTGAAAAAATTGTATTGACGGAAGTGACCAAAGCAGGGCCGGCAGATCAAGCCGGACTGCAGGCGGGCGATAAGATCACGACCGCCGACGGCAAACCACTGAAGGATTACAAGACCTGGATCGATGACACAAAAAAACTGGCCGTCGGTGACCAGGTCGAGCTTGGCATTACGCGTGGGGAAGAGGAGCTGACGATCCGTGTTACGCTGGGCAAACGTCCAGGTTCAGGCCCCAGGTCAACGGCGGTCATGGGTATTCAGGGAGCCGACAACCCGCAAGGCGGAGCAAAGTTGACCGAGATCACGAAAGACGGTCCATCCGAAAAAGCCGGATTGAAGCCGAATGATATCGTTGTCAAAGTCGGTGACAAGGAGATCAAAAACTACAACGAGTTGATTGCGGAAATCCGAAGTCGCCAAGCCGAGGAGGAAATGCCGGTCGAAGTCAAACGCGGTGAGAAAACCGTGAAGTTGACAGTCGTACTGGGAGATCGAAACGCCACCCAGGGCGATCGTCCGTACACCTATTCGTACTTCGGCCAACGTCCGAATGTTCAGGATCAACAAGGCTCCGACGGCTATCGTTATGGAGGAATTTACAAATCGTTGGACGCAGGCGAGACTTGGCAACGAGTCAATTCGCTTAACGTGCGGCCCATGTACTTTAGCGAGATCCGCGTCGACCCAAGCGATGCTCAACGAGTTTACGTTTTGGGCGTTTCGCAATTTCAGTCCAAGGATGGAGGCGTGACGTTTACCAGCGACTTGGGAAGAGGTGTTCATTCCGACGCCCATGATCTTTGGATCAATCCCGAGGACGGTCGCCACATGGTGATCGGATGTGACGGAGGGTTTTACGTGACCTACGACCGTGGCAACCGATGGGATCACATCAACACGGCGGCGATCGGACAATTTTATCACGTGACGATCGCACCAACGAAACCGTACAAGGTTTATGGTGGGCTTCAAGACAACGGATCATGGGGAGGACCGGCGGTTGGCCTGGCAGGTGGTCCACTCAACGAAGATTGGATCTCAGTCGGCGGCGGTGATGGCTTCGTTTGTCGTGTTGATCCGGAGGATCCTGACACGGTCTATACCGAAAGCCAAAACGGATCCATTTCTCGAAGGAATCTACGTACCGGTGCTGGCGCTTCCATTCGTCCACCACGAGTCGAAGGCAAGAGCTATCGATTCAACTGGAATACTCCCTTTATCCTCTCGAGTCACAACTCCAAGATTTTTTACAGCGCGGGCAATTATGTTTTCCGATCACTTGATCGCGGTAATGATTTAAAGATCATCTCGCCCGAACTGACGAAAACGGAACGGGGCTCGGGAACTGCGTTAAGCGAATCACCGCTCAACCCCAACGTGTTGTACGCCGGCACCGATGACGGTGCCCTGTGGGTGACTCGAGACGGCGGTGCAAATTGGACGGACATTTCGGACAATCTGGGAGTTGACCCTCGGTGGGTTGCGACCATCGAAGCGTCGCGATTTGAAGCCGGACGAGTTTATGTTTGCCTGGATGGTCATCGCTCCGACGACGATCGGCCATACGTTTTTGTATCGGAGGACTTCGGTGCGACCTTCTCCAATCTAGGCTCCGATCTGCCGCGGGGCTCGTCACGCTGCCTGAGGGAGGACACCGCGAATCCCAATTTGATTTTTTTGGGAACGGAATTCGCGTTTTGGGTGTCGCTCGATCGCGGAAAAAGCTGGTCCCAGTTTAACCAGTCGCTGCCGACTGTCGCTGTGCATGAGATTGCAATGCATCCGGATGTCTCTGAGATTGTGCTGGCCACCCATGGCCGCAGCTTGTGGGCGTGCGATGTCTCTCCCCTTCGTAGTCTTACGCCAGAGAAACTGACTTCCGAAATCGCATTATTGAAACCGGCTGACAAGATCCGCTGGCGGCGAGCTCCACGGAGAGGCGGAACCAACCGCCGCTACGTCGGAGACAATCCGAGCAATAGCGTTCAGCTGTGGTATACACTGCCCAAGGATGTCAAAAAAGCTTCATTGCGAATCGACAACATCGCAGGTGAAAAACTTGCCGAACTCAACGGTGGCACGAAAGCTGGTTTGCAGGTTGCTCAATGGAATTTGACGCAGGCCAGCCGTCAAAGAGGTCGATCTTCTGCTGTGCCCAATGGTGATTATCGCATCACTTTGGTCATCGATGGCAAGGAGGTTGCCAAGCAAGTCCTCTCTGTCAAACAGGATCCAACGCTATCGCCGGATGCGATTTCAGAAGTCGAATTTGAAGCCGTCCAACGTGAACTCGAGGCCAGCGAAGAAGAGGAAGAACGCGGCGAGAATGAAAACGAAACAGGCTTAACGACGAATGATGAGGATGACCAGTAAGCTATCGCTCCCGTGGGGTCAAGAAACTCAAACGAGGGTTTGGGCCGAAGGAATATGAGTTGCGGCATCGGACCGGTCAAGCGAGCGCCGATCGTTAAGTTAGCAAAGCCCAATACGCAGACTCGATCGCCCTTCGTTGCTCAAAAACAGGTCACCCGTGCGCTGATTCCTGATGTTCACCGAATTAATTCGCCTCACGATCCTTACGGCGATCTATCGACGGGTTTTCTCTGATGGCTTTTCGGCCAAGTTGGCCGTTTTTCGAGAGGCGATATCGGTCAGCATTTGCTTGACCCAAGCATTCAGTCCAGAATCCCAGGCTTCGTCCAGTGCGGAAGAAATACTCTCGTCCATCGGACGATTCAAGTCTCGACGCAATTCTTGCGTAAACGCAGCGATGACGTCGCCCGACCGACCGGACAATTTCTTCTGAATGTCCTGAAGCTCGCTTTCTTCAAGGCCGATCAGTAACTCGCAGACGCGCCGAAGCGACTTGCCAGCCTCGCATGTGGGGTCTAACAGCGGAAGGTAGTCACGATGAAAAGAGTCACTGGAGCTCAATTGGATGCCCCGCTGGGCGATCATTTTTGCGGCTGGTTGATTGACTACCTCCAACAAACTCGCAACCAGCAGAATTCCCACCGGACCAAATTCTTCCGACGTTAACAAGGCCCCGATTTGTTGACTGGTGTAATCGGAGCGTCCTGCCATCAAGAAACCCGTTTCGCGCCAGACCGTCCACGGCCAGCTGTCGCGAGGGAACAGTTGGTCCGCCGCGGGAACCATCGTCATGGCAATTTGCTTGACCTTCGAATCCGCGGTGTCGGAGCAGCCCGCTGGAATGCTAAATTTCTCTGCCTCGGAGAGGGTCGCCGACGATGGCTGCAGATATGTCACCGCAATCGGATCAAGAACACCAAGTGCGACGAGTTGAGCGGCGACGCGCATCATCTCAATGTCTGGTTGAGTTAGCTTGTCGTTGAACGCTTGCAGCCAGGGTGACCAATGATTAAAAATTTCGTCGCGACTAATAAAGTTGCAAATCGAACGGAAGGGTCGCTCGTTCTCGAAAGCATTTTTGCGATCCTTGACCGCATCGTGTGCCGTATCCAATGCCCGCGCAAACGCGTCGTGGACGAACGTAACACCCGCTTCGAATTCCAACGACGGAATTCGGTAGCGAACCAGGTGGCCGTCCCGACTGTCGATCTCGTAAATGTCTTTTTCGGACGCAACCGTCAGTACGTTGCCATTCCACGACGTCTTGGCACCGGGAGCGTTGGCGATGGCGAGACACATGGCTGGCGACATCCGGGCTTCGATCTGAATCGGCGAAAGATCATCCGCTGCTTTTTGGCTTTTCCAGCTACCTCCGAAATTGGCGCGATAGCCTGGCGTCTCGGCCTCAATCCCATCGTCCAATTGCAAGTCCAGGGTCATTTTCAGCGCACATGGCAGGGCCATGGTCCGAAGGTAAGACTGAGTTCCACTTGGGTAGACGCCGACTTCGTGATGCGAAACAACCACAACGACCGGGGGACGTGGTCCGTCGTCAAGTGACTGAGCCGACACCAAGAATCCATCTCGCGGAGCGAAGATTGCAGTGAACTCGTCCGTTTTGTTGCGGCTGTGGAACACCATGTCGCCCGTCCAGGCATTTGGGCGGGATAACCAGCGCCCCATTTTTAACAACGTTTCTTCCTTCCTGCTGAGCGGCTCGTCAATCGGCGGGCAATGCGGCGACTCCCGAGTCGTCACAATGAGTTTGTGGCGATTGTTGGCGAAGGGCTCCAATAACCAAACCTGTGTTGAAGTGAATCGACCGCTGCGCCACAGATCGTATCGCAATTGCGTCTCGCGCTGACGAGTTAGCAACATGCCGACGGAAAGATTGAGATAATCCATTAGCGCATCCGTTGAATTGCGCTCGTTGCCGCGAATTTCAATTTCTCCCAATTCTGCCGCGTCCCCTTCGTCGCTCAATCGCACCACCAGATCGACGCGACCCGTCTCGTTGCTGGGGGCATGAGATAGATCGAACTTCACGTCACGAAACCCCAAATCTTCAAAAGCGTGAGAAACTTGTTGTTTCATCGTGGCCAGCGAGCTTGGGTCAAGTCTGGCGAATTTTTCTGGAACCCAAACCGGATCGGATAATTCGACTTGCTTGCCGTCTTTATCCGCCCAGTGAGTTACTTCTCCTGGAGTGTTTTCATTAAAAAAAGGTTTCACCGCTTCGCGGGGCGGAAACCGCTCCGTCAGGCGTCGCTTGAGTTGATTGACGTTTATTTTGTTCGTGTTTTCAATCCGCAGCGAACCATTCAGGAACCGTGGTCCCTCGGTGATGGTTGCGATCAAGTGAGAATTCTCATCGTCGATCTCGGTGTGAACTTTGGCATCGCCAAATCCCGACCGTTGCAAACCGGCTAACAGTCGCTGGCTAACTGCCGTGGGAAGAATGTCTCGTTGTGCCAACGGGTGAGCCGCCAAAACCGCCTCGGCATCCTGACCAAGTTGACCACGCACGTTTTCAACCGTAAACGTCTCTAAGCCCCTGATTTCCATGCGGGAGAGGTCACCAAGGTCACCCACCAATCGCGGAGTTTGGCCGCTCACGTTGTTGATCAGAGTTGCCAGAAACAAGACAAAACAAAAACGTCTACCCAAACACCGCAACATACCAGGTCCTCTCAATGATCTTTTTGAGTTCTCCGGCGAACGGTATTAGAAAGCAAGCAGGCAACGCAATGGCATTTTTGGGTACGCCGAGAATAGGTTGAAGACGCAAGGACTTTTGTTTCCAGCCATCGAAGCAGCGCATCCTGCTGAGCACGTTGAAACCGACAAATGTCGTCAGGAAATTCTGAGGTCAAGTTGTCCGCTCCCCGAACAGACTTTCTGGCCTTTTCGATACACGATTTCACGTCGGCGGGGTCAACAAAGCGGTCGCGCGACGGAGCATAAATCAGGCATTGGCGATCCGCGATCGAAGCGAGCAGGTCATCGTAATCGTAGGGGATCGCAGCCTCTTGCTGGTGATACAGTCCCAGCTTGGGAATCAGTGCATGCCATTCCCAAAACCGGCGTATTCCCCCGGTCGGTTTCGCATCGGTGTCCGACCGCATTGGCGTGAAACCGCTGAAACAGGCCAGTCCCGCGATTCGTTCGTCGAGTGCGGTGGCGTAGAGTCCGACCAGGCCACCGTAGGCAAATCCACAAAGAAAGATCTTCTCCGGATCGGTCGGCGGCACCGGTTTCTCGGTTATCCCCTGTCCATCGACCAGGAAGTCCACGACCCGACTCACGTCATAAACGGCCCGACCCATCCGCGACCAGTGTGGATACCGGTCGTAGAAGCCAACCGCATCGGTCAGATGATCTCCAAAGCCAAACTGATCGTACATCACGACCTTGTACCCTTCTTTGGCAAGCCGGTAGTAGACGGGCAGATCTGTGCCCACGCCGTATCCTTCGTTGCTGCCATGAGAATAGTTCCATGGATGCAGCCAGATGACCGTGGCCTTGTATTGATCGCGCTGGGGGTCAAACAGGATGTTGCCATGCATTTTGCCGCTGAAGCTGAAGGGGACTCTGCTAATGCCACCTGGATTCCAGCGATCTCTGGACTCGTTAGAAACGCCCAGTTCTTCGCCCGTCTTTATCTGGTACTTGCCAGCATGCTCGATTTCGACCGGTTGATCACCGAGCATCCACTCGATCTTTTCTCGCAGCGATGCCTGCCGAGGCAGTGTGAGGTCAGATTCTCGCTGGTTGGTCTTCCACGATTGCCAGTCAAACGCATGCAGTAACACCTCGGAGAAATCGGAGGCCTTGGTTTTGCCGCGACCAAACGCCATGTCGAAATAGTCGAGATTGTGTTGGACGTGTTGGTCGGTAATCGGGCTGTGATTGCCGCGGCGGTAGTTCAGGCAGAGATTTCCTTCCTGACCCAGGAACGTCCACGCCTGTTTGGCGTTCAGGTAACTACGCTCGACGGCGAATGTAGGATCGCTGCCATCGTTGTAAGCCGTATCAATCAGGACGCGGCGTGGCGCGATGCAGGCGATCAGGGAATTGCATTCGACCGGTAATTGGTTCTCGCGTCCCAGATAATCTTTCAGGCGGCTTCGTGCCCAGGCGTCGGGAAAATCAGCGGGTGTCTCCATGAAGGTTTCGCGTCCGGTGAACCGGTAGGGGCTGGCTGCTGGTGACCCCGCGCTTCTGGCAACCACACATGTGAAGCGTTCATCGAATGCGGCGGCATAGATTGACTGTTTGCCGTAACGGGAGAATCCGGTGATGCCGACCGCATTCGCATCAATCGGGTAGCCAGATTCAGGATTGAGCAAGTAATCCAGTGTCCGACTCGCCAACCAGGCTTGAATGCCAAGCGACGAGGCCCAGGTGGCATCCGGGTACTCATTCTGAAACGTTTTCCAGACGTTTTGATATCCCGGATAGTCCTGCTCGCGATGGTGTGTGTCCAGACCAGGATAGATGCAAACGATATAGCCTCGTCTCAATGCCTCTTCACCCCAGTTTTCTCGTTGGTAGTGGCGCGGCTGGGTCAGCAACAGGGGCCGAGCCGTTTCGCCATCTGATTTCGGTTGCCAAACTTCGATTTCGAACGACTTCTTGTTGGGCGTGTCGAAGGTAAGTACGACGCGACTGCGGAGAGAACCGTCTGCCGCGGGCTTGGTGTTGACCACCTGCGCGGACAGTAACGCGGGTGTTTCTGCGGGGTAGTGACCTATGAAATAGTCACACCACAGCTTCCTGATCTCGGTTTTGCGGGCTTCCCAATCCTCGGCTGTTTTGACCCGCTCGCCATTGAGGAAAGTCATCGCATCGGGCAGGTCGGCTTGGGAGTATACCGCGGGCTCTGTCTGAGCTGCGGCAGTTGAAGCCGTCGCGACGAACAGCAGAATGATGAACTTTGCAGTCAACCTGTATTTAACGGTCATGTTTTTGTTTTCCACTCGGGTGCGCATGCCATCGCAGGAAATCCTGCGTGCCGCAGCGGCAAATAAACAATCGCAATTACTTTGTTCGTTGGTTGCAATGTTCTCGATGGCCGACGCGTACGGTCACTGTGGCAAGCAGCCAGACGAACGCCACCTCAGGAACCGTTCCCGTCAATTCGGAAATCGGGTTGGCACAATTCCGGTCGGCCCTGGCAACAATCGTGCATCAAAAATTTCAATAGATCGTTCATCACGTCGGGTCGAAGCGAATAAATCAGCGATCGCCCATTTCTTGACTGGGCAATCAAGTCGGTCGCCGCCAGTTCCTTCAGGTGAAACGAAAGCGTCGCCGCCGGTACGTCCAGCTGGTTGGCGATTTCGCCCGCGGACATCCCTTCGTCTCCGGCCTCCACCAAGGCTCGAAATATTTTTAATCTCGTTTCCTGGGCCAACGCTGCCAGCGCCTTGACCGCTTGTTTTGTTTTCATATTTCCAATATTATCAAAATATAGGTCGTTTGCCAAATGGACCGGCCGTTTTCAATTTCTCTGCTCAAGCGAATCATCGGCATGAATCTTCAGCATTTTTCAGCACAGCTCGCGGAGGCGGGGAACCGCCAGCTTCGCCTGCAACTCCCCTCCGGAGAGTACGTTCCGGCTCACTTCCACGTCACGGAGGTCGGCAAGGTTACCAAGGACTTCGTCGATTGCGGCGGTGTCCGTCGTTCTGAACAGACCTGCGTGTTGCAGACGCTGGTCGCCAATGATGTGGACCACCGTCTGACATGCGACAAGTTGCGGCGAATCCTGGATTTGACCCGCAGCTTGGAACTGTCGGCTGAGAATCCGATCGATTTTGAAGTTCAGGGAAACACCGTTCAGATCTACTCGCTGGATCAGTGTCAACTCAGCGATTCCGATCTGACGCTATCGCTTGCCGCCAAGCAAACGGCCTGTCTGGCTCCTGACCAATGTGGCATCGACAGCGCGTTGCCGACGTTGGGCAATTCCTGTTGCGGCGACAGTGGGTGCTGCTGAGCGACAAGCAGAAAACGACGGAAACAAAACGGGGCGATTACGTTGGGCTGAATTAAGCTGACTTACCGGAATCGGCGAAAGGGTTAAATCGTTCATCATCAAAGCCAGTCGGTGGCGTCAAATGAGGAGATTACCATTTTATTCCTTGAAAAATTGACGTAATCAAATAGAAAAATCGATCGTCCTTACCGCACTGGATGGCTACAATCAGATCGACTACCTCTCTGGCAAGTAGCCACGCGTTTGATGGAAGATTCAAAGTTTCACGGATAATCTGCAAGCTTTCGATAGCATCGCCACAATCAGGTCGCGCGGTTTAATTGCCAAATGAAAACGTCCAACTGTCATGGCGGCAATGTTCGCGCAGGCCGAGCAGGCGACTGGAATCTGGGAAAACTCTGCCACGCGTTCAACCAGGAGAATTCTCAATGGCTGGAAAAAAAGACATTGGCAAAGCGGTTAACTCGGCACGAGAGTCGATCAGCCATAAATTGCGGAGGATTTGGTGGGCGTTTCTGATACGCGGAATTCTCGCGCTGACGTTGGCAATCTTGCGTTGGTTTGGCCCCAGCAAACGGTCGGTCTCCTGACCAAACTTCTGGGCGCCTATTTCCTGATTGACGGTGCGTTGGGTTTGGTCGCGGCTGCCCGCGGAGGAGACAAACTGCATTCATTCATGCCGGCGATCGTGAGTCTCGCGGGCGGTTTGGTGTTGCTGTTCTGGGCCGCAATCAGCGCAAAAATCTTCCTTGTGATTGTCGGGATTTGGGCGGCACTCCAGGGATTGGGGATGTTGTACACATTCTGGCAGATGGAACGAGACGATGAGAATCGGCCATTGTTTGCGATTATCGGCCTCGTCGTGACCGTCATTGGAATCGCCTTTGTCGCGTGGCCAGAGACCGGCGTCGTGGCAATTTCCTGGTTGATTTCGGCGGGGGCTGCGATCGTCGGTGGACTGTTGACCTATCTGTCGATTCGGCTTCGGGCGATTCAACAAAAAGTTGCCCACATCGGCGACGCGCACTCCTGATCCTGTTCAAAATCGGCGCCCGGAATGAGCGGCATCGCCACCCGGGTCTGGAGCGCACCATGACCCGGATGGATCTCCGATTTCATCGGAGCCGTTTCATCGGAGCTCAGCTTTTGACCGCAGCGGCGAGTTCGGGAACCTCATAGCCCTTGCGATATTCGCGTTTGATGAATGGATTGGCCGCGTCCGCGTGGTCGCCGACGAATCTTTCGGTTGCCGGGTCCAATTCCAGCATCGGGCTTAATCGAATTTGGTCATCGGTCAGCTTCAAACCGTGGGCTTGAGTGTGTTGGTCCATTTCTTTCAGCAACGCCTGCCATTGCTCCAGCCCGATTTCACGGGCTTGGTCGTAAGTGAATTTTCCGCCTGCCCGGAAAGCGATGTTGGCGAGGTTGCACCAACCCGTGCTGTCGTTGCCGACTTCGATTTCGGCGTTGAGGCTGGCACGATCGCGGCTGCGGACGGCATCGATAAAATTCTGTTGATGTTTTACGTCGCCCTTGCCGGAAAACTGTGCGATTTGTTTACCGTCGTTGTCGAACGCAACCGCTTTGCCTCGCTGGCCTTCCAGCCGGCCACCTTCACAGTACGCGATGTAGCCGCTGCCGGGCCCTGGCCGCTGGGGCGTCGCCTTCTTTTTTGCCGAAGGATCGGCGGGTAAATTCGTCAACCCAATCACCACCGGGATGCTGCCGGTGTCGAAGTAGACGAAATGCACATTGGGCGTATCGCCGGCATCATCCCAAACCAGCCGACCACCGCCGCCGAAAATTTTCCTGGGCAGGGCCACCGAATCCTGAAAAACGTTGTTGCGGACGTCGTCGAGGACGTGCACACCCCAGTTGCCCATCTCTCCCGAGCCGGTATTCCAGTCCCAGTGCCAATCGTAATGAAGGTTGGGGCGGAAGATCGGTTCGTCTTGGGCCGGGCCCAGCCACAAGTCGTATTCGATATTTTTGTCGATCACCAGGGGCGTTTCCAGTTTGCCGATCGAGTCCCGAACGCCGAACCGGTTCACCCTGGCGACCTTGATCTCGCCTAACGTTTTGTCTTGATGCAGGAATTTTTTGATCTCGGCTTGCATCGGATCGGAACGCTGCTGGGTCCCGATCTGGCAAATTCGATCGTATTTGCGCCGCCGCAACGGCTTGTTTGCCTTCCCATTGCGAATGCGAGAGCGGTTTTTCGACGTAGACGTCTTTGCCGGCTTCCATCGCCCAGATCGCCGCCAGGCAATGCCAGTGATTGCAGGTTGCCACGATCACCGCGTCGAGGCTGTCGTTGGTGATCATGTCCCGCAGGTCGCTCCAGGTTTGGGCTTTGGGATATTTGAACTTCATCGCTTCCACACGTTTGGCATCCGGGTCGCAGAGTCCTGCGATATTGACGCCTTCGACTTCGGAAAACTGACTCGCCAGTTGCCCGGCTCGGCCGCCGCAGCTGATCAAACCGACATTGACGGAATCGTTGGCGCTGAGGTGTCGAGAGGCCCGCAGAGACGCCGCGGGGAGCGACATCATGACCCCCGCAGAAATTCCGGTTTTGATAAATTTGCGTCGGGAAATTGGATTCATGGTTCAGCTCAAGTCTTGAAGTTGTATTCTGTGAAGTTGAATTCCGGTAATGAAAGTCGGCCGAAACCGAAAAACCGGTCGGGGCAGAACGAATTTTATACCATTCTGACGTCCGGTTTAAAAACCTCTATAATACCACCAGATTGTTGCAGATTGTCGAGTGGATGGGCGGGTCGTGCCGCATGATCACCAACCCGGCAATTGAGTCAATTTCGCACGAATTCCCGAACAAAGACGTAAAGACCGCCCATGGGTGACCAACAGATCAGTCCACTTACTGGACAAGGTAAAACGGAATTTTTACGTCATTTGATCGGCGACATTGCGGCGCTTGAGCGAATGATTGAAGAAGGCATGATTGAGGCCGGGGTCACCCGGATCGGTGCCGAACAGGAGTTGTGTCTGATTCGCGATGATTTGCGACCGGCCATGACGGGGCCGCAGATTCTGCCGACGGTGGGAGATCCTCATTTTACTTCCGAACTGGCGCAGTGGAATCTGGAGATCAATCTTGATCCGCAGGATGCCGGTCCGGGCTGTTTGCAACGGATGGATACCCAGTTGCATCAAATGTTGGATTTGGCCTGCGAAAAATCGAAGCCGTTCAACAGCCAGGTGATCTTGACGGGTATTTTGCCGACGATTCGCAAAAGCGATCTCGATTTCAGGTACATGACTCCCAACCCGCGCTATCGCGTGCTCAGCAACATTCTCAAAGAGCTGCGTGGCGAAGATTTTTCGCTGTACATCGAAGGCGTCGACGAGATCAACATCAAACACAGCTCAATTTTGTTCGAAGCCTGCAACACCAGTTTCCAGGTGCACTTACAGATTGACCCCCGGGAGTTTGCGGATCGTTACAACTGGGCCCAGGTTCTGGCCGGTCCGGTTTTGGCCGGTTGTGTCGGCTCGCCGATCCTGCTGGGCAAGGAGCTCTGGGCCGAAACGCGCATTGCGCTATTCCGCCAGAGCATCGAGGTTCGCAACGCCGGCAACTATGTCCGCGACAAACAGCCTCGCGTTGCGTTTGGATACAATTGGCTGGAGTCCTCCGCGGTCGAGATTTTCAAGAATGACGTGGCGTTTTACAATTTGATTGTCGCCTCGGATCAGGACACCGAAGACTCCATGGATTTGCTCGACCAGGGCCAGATCCCGTCTTTGCGGGCGATGAATCTGCACAATGGAACGCTCTACAAGTGGAACCGGGCGTGCTACGGCGTTGGCAATGGCAAACCGCATTTGAGAATCGAGAATCGCTACCTGCCGTCGGGGCCAACGCCCCACGATGAAATGTCCAACGCGGCATTTTGGATTGGGTTGATGCAAGCGATGCCGGACGATTGCCGAGGCAACTGGAATCGGCATTTTCATTTTGAGGAAGTGCGCTCGAATTTCCTGAAGGCGGCCCAGCACGGGTTGTCGAACGAGCTGCGCTGGTTCGGTAAATCCGTCGAGGCTGGAAAACTGATTCTGGAGGAACTGCTGCCGATGGCGGAATCCGGATTGCAGAAAATGGGGATTCCCAAAGATGAGTACGAACAATACCTGAGCACGATCGAACAGCGTGTGGCAAAAAAGCAGACGGGTTCAAGCTGGATGGTCGATTCGTTACGTTCGCTGAAATCCAAATACACCATTGATGAATCGGTCTTGATCATCACCCAGCACATCAAGGAACATTGTCTCGCGGGCGTTCCCGTTGATCAGTGGAGCATGCCCAGGACGTCGGTGCTGAAACAGATTCCCAATCGCTACAGTCGCGTTGACAGCATCATGATCACCAAACTGGTCACCGTCCGCGAAGACGACTTACTCGATTTTGCGGAAACCCTGATGAACTGGTATTCCTTCAATCATCTGCCGGTCGAAGACGATGCCGGGTTCTTGACAGGTCTGATTTCAAAACGGGATATTCAACGATTTCGCGAAACGCAACCTGCTGATCGCGACGCATTAGTCGCGGCCGGAATGACCTCGGACATCATTACCGTGTCGCCCGAAACGTCGCTGGAAAAAGCTGAAAAAATCATGTTGGCGAACGAAATCGGCAGTATGCCGGTCACCCGGGACAATCGCGCGGTGGGAATTGTGACCGCCAACGATATCCGGAATCTGCATGAAAAACTGAGAAATGAAAATCGGCTGGAGGCCGAATGATTGAATTTTGTTTCTTGGGCCAGGCTTACCAAACCGACCGGATCATTGGCCAACGTGGCTGCGATACCGGGCCCATCATTGTTTTCGTCGGCGGCATTCACGGTAACGAACCGACCGGCGTGATTGCGCTAATGCAGGTGCTCCAGGAACTGGAGGCAGGCGGTGTTGAGCTCAGTGGAAAGCTGATTGGATTGGCGGGTAATTTGGCCGCGCTGGCCCGGAATCAGCGGTTCATCGCCAATGACCTGAATCGAATCTGGGATGCCGGGTTTGACCAGCAGGCTCGCAACCTGGAGCATGTCAACGGCGAGATTGCGGAGCAGAAAGAACAACGAGAAATTTTTCAACTGATCAAGCCGCTGCTGAGCCTGGACCGGCCACTGTTTTTTATTGACCTACACACGACTTCATCGGCTTCGGTGCCGTTCATCGCCATCAACGATCAATTGGAGAATCGCAAATTCGCTTTGCATTTTCCTGTTCCCACGGTGTTGGGCATTGAAGAATATTTGCAGGGGCCATTGTTGAGCTATCTGAATGATTTCGGCCATGTTGCGTTGGCTTTCGAAGCCGGGCAACATGATGATCCGGAATCGATTGAGACGCACAAGTCTTTTGTTTACCTATCGATGTTGGCGGCCAAAGTGATCCGTCAGGAACAAATTCCCGATTTTGAATCGCACCGATTGCGACTGGAAAATTGCGGTCGGATTCACCGCGGTTTTTTTGAGGTCCTGTTTCGGAAGCAAATTGCAACGGATGACCAGTTTGTCATGAATCCGGGATACCAGAATTTTTCGCCGATCTCCCATGGCGAATTGTTGGCCCGGGATCGTCACGGCGAAATTCGATCGCACCGAAATGGTCAGATTTTTATGCCGCTTTACCAGGCCGTCGGTGAGGATGGGTTTTTTATCGTTCGGAAAATTCCCCGTTGGACGCTGCAGCTATCTGCTGTGTTGCGCAAAATCAACTTTGAACGCGTGCTGCTTTGTCTGCCCGGCATTCATCGCAGTTCCCAACAGCCCGATGCGTTGGTGGTCAACAAAAAGATCGCCCGGTTTCTGGCTAAGGATCTGTTCCATCTGCTTGGTTACCGTCGCAAGAAAGACGATGGCATGTCGATGACGTTCACGCGTCGCGAAGTTGGCGATTGGGGACACCGCCAAGGGGGTCGTCACTGATGTCGTTGGATCCGCAAGCTGTTTCTTTTCTCGAAAATATCGCGGCGCAGAATCCTCCGCAGTGGCAAGACCTTCCCGTCACCGAGGGACGCGAACTGTTCGATAGCCTGGGGCACCTGTATGGCACGCCCCTGGCCCTGCCTCGGATCGATAAGCTGGCAACGCCCGACGGGATCCCATTGCGTCTGTACGCGGCGACCGAGCATGATCGTCAGCCAGCGGTCGTTTATTTTCACGGCGGTGGTTGGGTGTTGGGGAATCTCGATTCGCACGATGCGCTTTGCCGCCGATTGGCATTCGAATCGAAATGCACGGTCATCTCGGTGGATTATCGACTTTCGCCCGAGCACCGTTTTCCCGTACCCTTGGAGGATTGTTATTCGGCCACTCGGTTTGTGCTGGAGCATGCCGAAGAACTGGGGGTCGACCCGGATCGACTGGCGGTCGCCGGAGATAGCGCGGGGGGCAACCTTGCCGCCGCCGTCTGCTTGCGGGCCCGCGACGAGAACGGACCAGCGATCCAACTGCAAGTTTTGATGTACCCGGTCATCGAGGCCAATTTTGACTCAAATTCCTACCAGGAATTTGCGGCTGGGTTTGGTTTGTCGAAAGCCAATATGATCTGGTTTTGGGATCAGTATTTGGCCAACGGCTCGGACACAAATCATCCGCTTGCGGCGCCTGCGAAGGCGGCTGATTTGGCGGGCCTGCCGGCCGCACATGTGATCACCGCAGAATATGATGTCCTGCGAGATGAGGGCGAAGCGTTTGCCCGTCAATTGTCAGCCGCGGGAGTCACGGTTTCCAGTCAACGCTATCAGGGGCAATTGCACGGATTTATTCATTTGTCCGGCGCTTTCGATGCAGCGGCGGTCGCGATTGCCGACATTGGAAAAATACTCAACGCCCATTTTGAGATGAGTTAGGTTGTTGGATTGAATCTGGACTTGCGATCTACATCCACGCGCCGCACGATTCAATTCCGAATCTGAATTTCATGAGTCGACTGGTCCGCGAGGTTTTAGAAAAACGGGTAAATGAACGGTGCGATCGGACTGGCAGTCAATACGATCAGCAGACCCAGCAGTAGCAACACGATGACAATCGGAGTGATCCACCATTTCTTATTGTGAATCAGGAAATCCACGAATTCGCTGACCAAACCGGGTTGCGGCTGTTCAGCTTGTTTCGAAAATTCTTCACTCCGATCTTTCGTTAGGTGTTCTGGGTTCACCGTTGCCCTCAGTTTTCGCTTTCCCAAATCAGTACTGCTTGAAGTAGCGGCCCGGATCCTCGTGGTTGCGGCGCTCTTCCCAGTAACTTCGATCCTGTCTGGAAAGGCGACGATTAAGCGGATCGTAGCCGACGATCTTGATCACGATTCCGATTGGCACGATGCAGCCACAAAAAACAACCGCCAACAATAGATTAGTGATCAGCCATCCGATTGGGTAGGTCAACGCAACCCAACCACGAAACATTTTCGGTTGCAGCCTGGGAACCAGATAGTAAATCCCAACCAGGCCGGCGACTGCTACGAACCAGGCCCAATAGAAAAACGGGTCCACTCCCCAGGGACGCACCATCACCACCGCAAAAACGAAATTGAAAATGGCGAACAGGATGCCGAACCATTGACGTTGCGCCGCGCTGGGAGAATTAGCTGCCACCATTGGCTCCCTCCGATTTTAACAGCAGGCAATTTCCAATCACCAACGCATCCATTTGGGTGGCTTGAAAACACCGGATCGCGTCCAGTGGCGTGCAGACAATCGGTTCGTCGCGAACGTTAAAGCTGGTGTTAATCAAGATCGGGCAGCCGGTCTTGGCGTTGAACGACTCTAACAGCGACCGGAATCGAGGGTCAGCCTGTTCGTCAACCGTCTGGATTCTCGCAGAATAGTCGACGTGGGTAACCGCCGGAATCGTCGACCGTTTAACCGCTTGTTTGTCCAGTCCCTGGCGGTCCAGGTCCTCGGCAGTCAATTCCGTTCGTTGACTTTCACAAACCGGAGCGACCAACAGCATGTAAGGACTGGATTGGCCGGGCGGTAATTCGAAATATTGTTCTGCCGCCTCCGCCAGGACCGCGGGGGCAAACGGTCGAAACGATTCGCGAAATTTGATCTTCTGATTCAGCGTTGTCTGCATTTCTGGATCACGTGGGTCAGCCAGAATGCTGCGGCAACCCAGTGCCCTGGGGCCAAACTCCATCCTGCCATGGAACCAGCCAATTATTTTCTGTCGCGACAATAGCTCGGCTGCGTGGTCACACAACTCGGCCTCCGAATCAAATTCCCGAAACGCCAATCCGGATTGTTTCAGCGTGTGCTTGATCACGGGTGCCGCGAACTCCGGTCCCAACCGCGAACCCTGTTGGCGATCACGCCCAATCGCCAATCGGGGTTTTCCGAGCAACTGGTGCCAGATCAGCCAGGCCACGCCCAGCGCCTCCGCCCGCATCGCCAGCTGCGGGCTGAATCCAGATTTGGTCAAAACCGGTTTGGTCGAGTATCTGCCGGTTGGCCACGCAGTTGAGTGCAACGCCCCCGGCCAGGCAGAGGTTTTTCTGTCCGGTTTTTGCCTGCAAATCGGCCGCCGAGCGAATCATGATTTGCTCCGTCACCTGCTGAATCGAGGCCGCAATTTCCAGGTCGGATGGCGTGATCGGACTGGCCGGCTGGCGTCGCGGTCTGCCAAACAATCGCTCCAGTTTTGCCGATGTCATCCGCAAGCCGTGCGCGAAATCAAAATACGAAAGGTCCAATCGAAATGAGCCGTCGTCTTTGAGATCGATCACGTTTTCCAGGATCAAATCAACGTAGCGTGCCCGGCCGGCAGCGCGGTCATCATAGGGTGCCAGTCCCATGACCTTGTATTCGCCCCCGTTCACCTCGAAGCCCAAGAAGTAGGTGAACGCCGAATACAGCAGCCCCAACGAGTGAGGAAATCGCATTTCATGGGTCAACTCCATGCGGTTCCCCCTGCCAACCCCCATCGTCCCACTGGCCCACTCCCCTACTCCGTCGACGGTCAGGATCGCCGCCTCTTCAAAGGGCGATGGAAAAAAAGCGCTGGCCGCATGCGATTCGTGATGTTCGGCGAACACGAATCGCCGGTCGAATTTGCCGGCCAAACCGCGATTCAGTTCACGCGTGATCCGAGTTTTCTGCTTTAGCCAGACCGGCATTGATTTGAGAAACGACAACAACCCGCGCGGGGCGACAGCCAAATAGGTTTCCAGTAACCGTTCGAATTTGAGAAACGGTTTTTCATAGAACCCGACATGATCCAGTTGGCCCGCCTGTAAGCCAGCCGTATTCAAACAGAATTCGATTGCCTGTTGTGGAAAAGCAGCGTCGTGCTTGATCCGTGAAAAACGTTCCTCTTGCGCCGCCGCGACGACTTCCCCGTCGACAATCAAAGCGGCCGCTGAGTCGTGATAGAAAGCGGAGATACCGAGGATTGCGGTCAAAACGGGCTGGCCCTGGTTTGGCGTGGAGTGGGTTCCGGAAAAACAGTTGGTGATGTTCGCAACTTGGTTGATAACCAACCGGATGGAAAATGGAAACGGCTCAATCCAAAAAATTATGTTTGCCGCTTGGCAACCGCAGCCTCCATCAGCGCTTGGGCAGCCTGTCCAACCCGTCGCGAATCTGCTTCGTTCAAATTGTCCAGCAGCGGCAACATCGGACCCGTCTGAGCGATTCCTGCCAACGAAACGGCGTCGTGTAAAACGCGAATCGGACTGATTTGATTGCGCAGATCTTCCAAGGGTCGGAACATTTGACGAATCGAATCCGCTCGGACAAGATCGTCCGATTTTAATGCGATCAGCATCTGCTGAGATAGCGCTGGTGCGATGCAAACACATCCCGAGGTAAATCCGTTCAAGCCAAACTGCTTGAGGTGCACGATCGCCGGCTGTTCTCCGATTCCGCTGACGACGATCGACGGGTCGACCGACTCGGTCAGTTCACGTAAATATTCGTCGTTGCTGGGGTCGTCTCGGACCATCGCATACTTAATCCAGGAAATGCAACCGTCGCTGAACAATCGTTCGATGGTGCCCGGCGGAAGTGCATTGGGGTACTTGAGATACAGCACCGCCGGTTTTCCGAACGCCAAGACGAATTCTCGAAACCCGGTTTCGAATCCCCGTTGGGTCGTTTGCCCTTGCATCGGCAATACCATGGCCGTTGGAAAATTGAATTCTCGCAAGATCTCTGCCTGGTCCATCATCGTGCCGTAAGCCGGACCGACCGAGGGAACGATCAATGTTTCGTCAGCGCTTGCCGTCGAAATTAAAGTCAGGAATTCCCGGTACTCGCTGACCGCGATGTGATAGAGATTGGCATTGCCACCGAACAGCATCGTACGGATACCGCCCTGCTCGAGATGCTGGATCAATTTTGCGTTTTCGGCATGGCTGAGCGTCAGGTCATCATTTCGCGCCAATGGCGGAACGGCGATCACCGAGCGGGCCAGGTCAGCGGAAGTCACGGGAGAGGTTTGCATGGTTCGGTTTTTCAAATCAGCCAGATTCTGATACTCATCTCAATTCTTCCGAGATCACCGATCGAGGCAGAGCGGTTCGTCCCTAACCACCAAACCGTTGTCAATGAATCTCGGGATCCTTGGTCTTGGACCCGTCATGATGTAGAAATCGAAAATCGCAGCCTTCGTGGGCCTGGGTCACTTGGTCTTCAAACAATTTCCCGTAACCTCTGGAAAAACGCCGCGCGGGTGCCGTCCATGCAGCTCGGCGTTGCTCTAGCTCTTCGTCGGTTACCGCCAGGTGAATTTTGCGTTGTTCAACATCCAGTTCGATCCTGTCGCCATCTCGGACCAACGCGAGCGGTCCGCCGACGGCCGACTCGGGCGACACGTGCAGCACACAGGTTCCGTAGCTGGTCCCGCTCATCCGTGCATCGGAGACCCGCACCATGTCGCGGATGCCCTGTTCGAGCAAGTAATTCGGGATCGGCAGCATTCCCGATTCAGGCATCCCAGGCGCACCGATCGGTCCACCACTTTGCATCACGATCACATGTTCCGCGGTGATCTTCAAACCTGGATCGTGAATTCGTTGTTGGAGATCGTTGTAATCTGAAAACACGATCGCGGGCCCAGCGTGTTTCAGCAGGCGAGGGTCAGCCGCTGACGGTTTGATCACGGCGCCCGGCAGCGCCAGGTTGCCTTGCAGGATCGCCGTACCGCCAGAGTTGACAACCGGGCGATCCAGGGGCCTGATCACTTCGTCGTTGTAGACTTCCGAGTTTTCGATGCACTGCCCCAGCGATTGTCCGGAAACGGTCGGGCAATCCAGGTGCAACAGGTGCTTGATGCGGTTTAATAGCGCGGGCAGTCCGCCCGCATCAAAAAAATCGGCCATCACAAATTCACCGGCCGGGCGGACGTTGGCCAACACGGGTGTCCTCCGGGAAATGTCGTCGAATGTTCTCAGTGGCAATTCCAATCCGGCGCGTTGCGCCAAAGCCACCAGATGCACAATCGCGTTGGTCGATCCACCGATCGCCATATCCGCCACGATCGCATTTTCAAACGACTTCTGCGTCAGATAAATCGACGGTTTCAGGTCCTCCCAGACCATTTCGACGATTCGCATTCCGCAGTGCGCGGCCATGCGGGAATGGGCTGCGTGCAACGCCGGGATCGACGCCGCCCCGGGGAGCGTCAATCCCAAAGCTTCCATCAACGAGGTCATGGTGGATGCCGTCCCCATCGTCATGCAATGGCCGGGGCCGGGTGTGATATGGTCTTCCAGGTCATGCCAGTCTTCGCATGACAGATTTCCGGCTCCCCGTTCGGCCCAGCAGCTCCAGACATCGCTGCCACTGGCCAACGGCTGACCACGCCAGGAGGCCCGCATCATCGGACCGCCGGGCATGAAGATCACCGGCACGTCCACCATCGCGGCGCCCATCATCAGTGCTGGAATGGTCTTGTCACAACCACCCATCAAAACGGCACCGTCGATTGGATAACAGCGCAGGACTTCTTCGGTTTCCATGGCCAGCAGATTCCGATAGGCCATCGACGTCGGCTTCATGAAGGTCTCGCTCAACCCCAGAACTGGAACTTCGACCGGGAAACCACCGGCCTGCCAGACGCCGCGTTTGATCTCGTCGGCACGCTGCCGGAAATGGGCATGACAGGGGATCAAGTCGGTCCAGGTGTTCAGGATCGCGATGACCGGTTTGTCTCGAAATTCTTGATCGTTGATGCCACTTTGTTTGTGGCGGGAACGATGACCGAACGAGTGCAAATCATCCGGTCCAAAGAACCGGTAGCTGCGAAGTTGTTCGGGTTTTTTCTGTGGTGACATGGCGATCGGGTGACTCTATTCTTCCCCCAAGCGATCGGGCATGTCAGCAAACACGTAAGCCGCGACGGCGAGCGTGATGGCGCAATCGGTCAGTTCATCGGGATCGACCTTGTCCACGGTATCCGCCCAGGTATGGTGCGTATTGAAATACAGCCGCCCATCGACCTGAAGTCCCATGCAGGCCGTGCCCAGGTCTTTCAGTTGCCCGACGTCCATTCCGGAAAAACCGGTTTGCGCCCGCGTGGCACCAATCGGCTCCAGCAGTTTTAGCACCGACCTCAATTGCTCAAAGGCAATTTCCTGTTTCTCGTCGTTTTGCATATTGATCGAAAGGCCTTGTGGTTTGAAGCCTCCGGAATCTGACTCGATCCCCGCGATGTGATTTTCATTCTGATGACGAGCGAGATAACTGGTGGCGCCGGCCAAGCCATTTTCTTCGTTGGTCCAGAGAACGACACGGATGGTTCGCTTGGGCTGCAGCCCCAACTTGCGAATGATATTGAGAGCTTCCATGGCCGCAACGCAACCGGCACCGTCGTCCTGGGCCCCCTGCCCTACGTCCCATGAATTGATATGGCCACCGATCAGAACGATCTCGTCCGGTTTTTCGCTGCCGACGATTTCCCCGATCACGTTGGCCGAGGGGGCCTCTCCCTGGTCTTCGGCTTCCATCATCAGCTTGACGACGCAGTCGATGTTTCGTTTTTGAAAACGCTGCAGCATCATGGCAGCTTCGACGGAAATCGCAGCGGTCGGGATTTTCTTGACCGTTGCATCATAACGCATGGCTCCGGTGTGCGGGCTGACCAGCGAATAAGCCGTCACCGAGCGTACCAATGCGGCCACGGCGCCCCGTTCGGCCGCCCATATGGCTCCATTGGTTCGATATTGAACGGCGTCACCGTAACCCGATCCACCCGATTCGGTGTACATGGGCATCGGGTAATTGAAGACCACGATTTTGCCGGCAATTTCTTCGTCCGCGAGCGAATCCAGTTCGTCTTTGTCCCGCACGACGACGACCTCAGCCGTGATGCCTTCGGCCGGTGTCCCGATCGATCCTCCCAGTCCCAGCATTTCGAATTCCAGCGGGCGAGGCTGAACCAATTCACAGCTCTCGTTGCCGCGAACCCATTTTCGAATCGTGACTTTTTCGGCCCGCACGTTTTCCTGGCCATCTTCCTTAAGCGATTGCTGGGCCCACTCGATCGCTTTGTCCAGGTTCTCACTACCGCTCAATCGGTTCCCGATGTCGTCGCACAGCTCTTGCAGTTTTATGTAGGCGTCATTGTCTGCTCGCGCGGTCGTGATCATCCTGTTGGCTGTTTCCGCGTAAACGGACACGATGGGATCCGGTTCATCCCCGTTACCGGGAATCGCAGGGACCACGGCGGTAACCGCCATAACCAGTGGAGTCAGCCAAAATTTCATGCCAGTTGTTCTCTTTCTTGGACGGGAACGGCGATTCATGTGATCAGTGTTTTTCGGAACGCGAGTTGACAAAATATTCGGTTTGGAACGTTTATTGTAGCGGGAGCGAGACGGCCCCGATAGAATCGGAATCGGCTCCGATCGAATCGAATTGTGTCGGTTTGTTCGCTGCACACGAGCCCCAGAAGTCAATCCGACCATTCCCAGGCAGGCGAGGAGACTAGTTGTGTCGAATGAGATGACCGCCCTATCACGAAGAAATTTCCTGAAAACCTCGACTGCGATCGCGATCCCGACGTTGATCACCAGTGCCGCACTCGGGAGCCCCGGCCGTGCGCCAGCCAGTGAACGAATTACCGTGGGGCTGATCGGCACTGGCAAAATGTGTAGCGGCTACCATCTGAATTCATTACTCGGTTTTGAGGATGTGCAAATCGTCGCGGTCTGCGATGTCGATACCAATCGACGGCAACTGGCAAAGCAACGGGTGGAGCAGGAATACGGGCAGCGGACCGACTACCGGGGGTGCGACGAATACAACGATTTCCGAAAAATTATCGAGCGTGAAGATATCGATGCGGTCTTGATCGCCACCCCCGATTTTTGGCACGCGATTCCGATCATCGAGGCCTGCAAGGCTGGCAAAGATGTGTATTGTGAAAAACCATTGACGCTGACCATCGGCGAAGCCAAGCGATGTATCGATGCGGTCCGGAAACACGATCGCGTGATGCAAACCGGCAGTCAGCAGCGCAGCAGTGTGTTCGGACCCTTCCGAAAGGCCTGCGAGTTGATCCGCAGTGGTCGGATTGGCGAAATCAAGAAAGTCTCCGTCGGGGTCGGCGGACCGAGTAAGTGGTGCGATTTGCCAGAAGAAGAACTCGAACCGGGACTGGACTGGGACCTGTGGCTGGGACCGGCGCCGAAACGGCCTTACAACTCGATTCTGAGTGCCCGAGGAGGTATCTCAAAACCGTGGCCCCAGTGGCGCGCCTATCGTGAATACTCCGGCGGCGGTCATACGGACATGGGAGCACACCACTACGACATCGCCCAATGGGCACTGGGGATGGACGGCTCCGGACCGGTCGAAATCATTCCTCCGGATGACCCGACGACCGGCACGGGTGTCCGATACATTTACGAAAACGGCATCGAGATGACCCATGGCGGTCCGAGCGGTTGCACCTTTACCGGCACCGCAGGCACCTTGCGAATTGACCGCGGGCTGTTGAGCTGTGACCCCGCAGACGCAATCGCCGAACCGATTGGCGAGGATGAAGTCCATTTGTATGAATCGCCCGGTCATCATCGCGACTGGATCAATTGCATTAAATCGCGCCAACGTCCGGTGGCCGATGTGGAGATTGGTGCCAGAACGGTAACGATTTGCCACTTGGGAAATCTGGCCTATTGGCATGGCCGAAAGCTTCAGTGGGACCCCAAAAACTGGACGTTTGTCGACGACGATGAGGCCAATCAGTGGCTCGACTACGATCGGCGGGATCCCTGGCAATTGCCAAAAATATAACGCTTGTGACAAGTAGGTTAGGCTTCCAGCCGTGTCAGGTAACCTGCATTGACAGGCTGGGAACCCGTTCGAAATTGACTTTGCGAACTAGCAGACGACTGAAAGAAACAGAGGTAAGACCATGCGGGCAACCAGTATCGTCGCTCCCGACTGGTGGGACTACACAACTCTGGATCGCGAAATTCTGGATGACGCCGCGCGACTGACCGCGGATGACCTGTTGGGATTGTCGCGTGAGGGATTTGCCGTCGAGTTCTATGACACGCTTGAGGATTTCTACCTCGCCGAAGCATTGGAGTACATCGCGGCTTGGCAACAGGCAACCGAAGAAGATCCCGTTGGCATCTGCGGGCCCATCGGTCCAACCGAACAGTTGCCGTTGGTTGCCCGGTTGGTCAATGAATTCAATTTGAATCTCCGGCACGCCCATTTCTGGGGAATGGACGAGTGGGTGCTCGATGGCAAAGAGGTTCCGGAGGACTTTCCACTCAGTTTCGCCCGTACCGATCGGGAATTACTGTTTGACAGAATCAAACCCGAATTGCGGATGCCGGAATCGAATCTCCATTTCCCCAAAGCCGATCCGGCGGAATTCATCGAATCCTGGCACCAGGCACGCTGTGCTGTGATGCAGGGCGGACAAGGTGAGGTCAAACACTGGGCCTTCAACGATCCGCCCCGCCGTGAACCACCCTATGATCAAACGCCCCCGCCACCGGAAGAATATCGGAAACTGTCCACGCGCGTCGTTGAATTACATCCGATGACACTGATTCAAAACGCGAGAACGTCGGGGGGCGGCGTCGTATCGAATGTCCCCACTCAGGCCGTCACGGTCGGCCCCGTTGAGACTTGGCAAGCTGAAAAAGTCTCGATCTGGCAGGCTGGCAGTCACGACAACCCGTTTGGTCAGCGATTGACCGCACTGATGATCGCCCAGCGGATCCCCGACAGCTCCGTGCCGATGTCACTGCTGGCCGATCATCCCAATGTTCAATTTAACTACTACCGCCACGGTATCGGCAGTTGCGATGTCGAAATGCATTAACGCCTGACAAGATCGTTCGGCCAGGTAAATTTTCCATTCTCGGCCCCCAGTTTTCAGTTCCAATACATCCGTGCCAATCGCCTTCGCCATCGCCGCGCATCCCGACGACATTGAGTTCTTCATGTCCGGCACCCTCCTGTTGTTGAAGGACGCAGGATTCGACATCCACTACATGAATATCGCTAACGGATGTTGCGGGACGACCGAATATGATGCTGTGACGATCGCTGAAATCAGGCGGCGAGAAGCGATGTCAGCCGCGGAGTTTGCAGGCGCCACGTTTCACGAAAGTCTCTGTTCTGATTTGGGGATTTTTTACGATCGGCCGACGCTCGCTCGATTGGCCGCAGTCGTCCGCGAGGTCGCGCCGGATATTCTGCTGACCCACTCTCCCCAGGACTACATGGAAGACCATACCAATACCTGCCGCTTGGTGGTCACCGCGGCCTTCGCCAGGGGAATGCCGAATTTTGCGGTCGATCCGCCGCAGCCGACGACGGACAAAAAAGTCACCGTCTATCACGCGCAACCTTTTTCGCATCGCGATCCACTGGGCCAACCGATCATGCCCGATTTTTTCGTTGACGTGACCGAGGTGGTCGAGCAAAAAGTCGAAATGCTGGCCAGGCATCAAAGTCAGAAAAAATGGCTTGATCAAAGCCAAGGACATAATTCCTACCTACAAACGTTGCGCGACCTCGATGCCGAATGCGGTCGCATGTCAGGCTCATTCCAGTACGCCGAGGGTTGGCGGAAGCATTTGCATCTGGGTTTCTGCGATCCGACCGACGACCCTTTGGGTGCAGCTCTTCGGGATCGTGTACTTGTCGAGGCGAATCGTGTCGAGCCAGGTTGATGATTGTGCGGTTTGCGATCCGCTTGGGTAGTTGCGGTAAGTCCAAAAAAAAACGGCTGAGCCCAATTGGGCTCAGCCGTTTATCTGACTCGGACGTGGCTGAGGTTTGCCTACGGCAGCCTGGTTTTAGTCTCGGACTCGCACTTTACCGCGACGAGTGACCAGGACCTCAACGCGATGGTTGCAACAGGTCCAGCACAACGTGGCGAACTGCCGTCCAAAGATCCCATCGCGCCAACTGATCGTTGGTTGTTCATCGCCACAGCAGGCTGGGACATTGATGCATGCTTCGTGGGTACACCCGCAAGGATCGACCAGGCAAAAGACCGTTGGCGTCGGCGGTGGCGGGCAGCAACGGCACGGCGTCACGCAGCAGGTTTGGCAGCAAGGATCGACAAAGGGTGCCGGGGCAGTCAACATCGGTGGATATTGAGTGACAACCGACTCCTGCATTACGACCGACTCAGGCGCGATTACAGGCTGCGGCGGCTCGACAGGCTGCGGTGGTTCGACGGGCTGCGGAGGCTGGATTTCCTGAGCGGCGTCTGCCGCTGGTTCGGGTGTCGGAATCTCAACGGTCGCAGATGCCTCGGCAGAAACGGGGGGAGTTACGGCTTCGACCGGATCTTGCAGAACCGAGACCATTTTCGTAATTCTTGTTTCGGAATCATTGACTGGATTAGCAGTTGCCTGGTAGGCAAAACCTAATGCCAAAACCCCTGCTAATGTGGCTAATACGACTTTGATCTTCATCACGGCGCCTTTGAATTTTTCCCAACTGAAATTGATCTGTTGACGTTGGATCAAATAAAACGCATGTGGGTCAATGCGTTACTTGAACCGTTCATTCCCATTATACTCGAATTTTTCGCAAAAAAAACCGTTGTTTGCGGGTCGAAAGCCCTCGTGTGGATCAGGCCAGCCCGAACTCGCTCAATGGTTGAGGGCTATTTTTGCGGCCGCGAGTGCCTAAATAGGGGCGGGATGATGGCCAGCAGGCATCGTGATTGAGGCACGGAAAATCGTTTGGATCGCTCGAGCGACCGCCCTGCGGAACGCCGGAAGGAACAGCTGCAGCGTTTACCGGGCGACGCGTTTTCCATCGACAACCATATGGCAGGTGCATTCTTTACCGTACAGCCCCATGCGGTGCAGGTATTTTTTGGAATACTCTCGGGGCTTGTCACGAAAGAAACTTTTCCAATCGATCCCGAAATTATTGACACTGATCGACGGGTCGAGTGCCCGTACGTAATGCCACCAACCGCGAGGATTGAACAGCACTTCTCCAGGTTGAACGATCGCGTACATCCCCTCGACTTTGGCAAACTCGGGATAACGACTTTCATCGTACGCATCCGCATTGACCGAGCTCATCAGGGTGTTGGAATCGTACTTGCTGCTGGGATACATCCGTTTTCGCTGGTCCGGTGAGACGACTTTGATGAACTTTCGCCCCACGATCTGGGCGAACATGTTATCGGCCCAGTCGATATGGTAGCCCGTCACGGTTCCGGCCGGACCCACCCAGCCCGCAGTGTGGTTGATGAGTTTCCGATTGGCCATCAAGCCAAAATCGACGTCGGTGGAAAGTTGAGGGAAATGTTTGAAAATTTCAAACACCGAAAGATAGGCAGCGCGGCCGTTGCTGCTATCTCGCGATTGCTCGATTTCGGTCAGGTAATCCCGAAAAGAGATGTCACGAAACGAGGTCGTATCCTGCATGACGTTGCCCTCTTCGAGGGTAACGATGAAGTCACTGTCGAGGCTGCGGAAATAGTCGAACGACCAGGTCTTCATGGCGTTCCAGTTCTTGGCCCCATCTTCGATCAGGACCGGTTGGCATTTTCGCAGGTAGTTTCGTACAAAATCAGCTTCCGACAGATTCCGGACTCGGGGAATCTCGGTCAGTTTTGCTTCGGGGTGTTCGCCGACAAGTTGGTGGATCACGATGCTTTTCCGATTGACAAAAACGTAGTTACGAAGCCGAACTCAATTTGGGATAAATTGAAATCCCGACTCGCTGGGTTGAAGAATGGATCGGGTAAATCGCTGGTCGACCGCCGTTTCATCCGGGGTGGCGCTGGACGGATCATGTTCCTGATCCCAATCGAGAATTTGTTGTCGCTCGCGCCACCAACGGGCAACCTCGCTGGGCGTTGCATGCCAAAATCCACCCGTTTCGTTGACGTGTTCCAGCATCCGAAAATAGATTTTGGATTCATGATCGCGGGTCAGGTAATCCGGATGCGTCAACATCAATGCCATGCCCTGATGGCGAATAATGAAATCGAGCTTGCGCCTCCAAATTCGATCGTCGCGTTCTCCCAAGCCGATAAACAGCGTATGATCCTGCGGCAACGTGTAGGGTAGCTCAACCAATCGCCCGGCGATGAACGGCCAGATACTTCCGACCCCGCCCGGGGCAGCCTGGAACGGATCAATATCAAAACACGAACTGTCATACTCGACGTCCAGCGCCTGTAGCCAGTTCAGATTGCGATGGACCATCGGTGCGCGAAAACCGACGGCCCGGTATTTTCGGATCGCATCGTTGATCCCGATGGCACGGCGCTCAAAAATTTTGCGGGAAGAAAATAGCTGGCCGTCGTGGTTGTAACCATGAATGCCGATTTCAAAACCCCGCGATTGAAGTTCCTCGACCAGTCCAGTGTCGATTTTGTATTTATAGGGAATCAGGTTCCAGCTTGATCGAAATCCCAATTCCTGTTCGGCAGCTGCGATTCGGGGAATGTGTTTCATCCCTTCGGCCGTTTCCACATCGTGGGTCAACACAAAGCAGAATTTGGCACCCCCGGGCCAGGGATGAATGGTGCTCAAGTTCTGTTGGGCCGCCGTTTCCGAGCAACTGGCCAGCCTTTGCATAAATGCCTCCGGGAGGTACCAGTCGTCATCGGTCTCGACTTTGCGATTTCGTTGCAACAGCTGGCGGACAGCAATCGGCATGACCGGTCGGAAGAAACGGTAGTACGCGCGGTATTTCCAGCTCAGTTGAAAACGACAGGCGTCCTTCTCGACCTGGGCTTGAGCCAGTCGATGTGCGGCATCGTCGTTAAACAGAAATCGAAATTCCATGGATTCGTTTGGCGATCGGTTGAGCGGGTTTATTGACTGTATTTGTAGAAGGTCTGTCCCAACACACGGCACACGGCGGTTGGACTGCGTTTGATGACTTCCCCGGCCAACCGGACCGCCCGCGAAGGGCCGCCGGTGGCGTCGGGGTGTCCCAGTAGGTAGCTGTAGAAAATGTCGCTTTCGGCGGCGCCCCATTTGCTTTTGAAGCGTCGCAAGCCGTCCTGCTGTTTGTCGGTGATCCCAAAATCGAAACAGTCATAGTCCTGTTCGCTGGCAATTCGAATGGCGTTGAAGACCAACCAGTCGTTGGGTCGGTACTGCAATGCGGCGGGGTCGGAAGCGGCGTACTTGTAAACCAATCGACGGTTAAAGCCCAGCAGAACAACGGCCGCCAGCGGTGTGCCATGACGGCTGACGACACCGACAACACCCAACCCCGGTTCGATCAGTTTTTCGTAAAGTCGCTGGAAGTACTTCGTCGGCTGGACAGGTACGCCCAGTTTCCGGCGAGTCAAAACGTGCAGGCGATAGAACGTTTCGATGGCATTGCGATCGTTTCGTTGTTCGAAAACCAGTTCCTGTTTGAGGGCCTTACGCAAGTTGCGGCGGATCGAGCTTTCAAATTTTTGTTCCAATACCTCCAGAGGGGCCTCCGTGCTCAATTCGTGGCGAACGTGATGGCTGGCAAACGCCAAACCGTCGATTGGCTGGACTCCGCGGATCATAACCGTGTCAAACTGGCCTTCCAATTCGTCCCGCAGCAAATGGCAGAGCTGCTCCGTCGCCGAAGCCGATTCTGAAAGGACGTGGAGGTAATCGGTGAAAGGCAGCGAGATCAGTTTCCGGGTTCCGCGCAAGCTGCGTGTTTTCAGAAACGGGATCGCGGCACGAATTTCTCCGTTCTCCCGCAAACACCGAAGCTCAATTTCGAAACCATACTGCTGGTGCAATAGCTCGATCCAGCGGCGATGGTGAAAGATCGAGCTGTCGGGATGGCTTTGGGCGTACGTTTGCCACTGGTCCATCGTCAACCGGTCGATCTTGAAATTGGGTTGAATCATGTCGGAAGGAAAATCCCTGGTTTCAGCCTGTTCGGAATCGGCCGGCCGCGTTTTGGACGAACGACATGTTGGCAATTCGAAAACCAATGCGTTTGTAGATTGATCGCAGGATCGGATTGGAGATGCGGCAAAATGAACCCGGACTCAAATTCGGACGACCCCCCAATCTCACTTTGTAGGCCGTTGGCGTTCCCGCAAATTCATTGGGCAATGGTTCGTGCTTGAGTAGTGCTTCGGCGGCCGATCGCTCGATGCCTTCGAGGTCGTAGTACCGATAGCCACGATCCTTGGCCCATTGCATCGTGAACCAGTCCAGGGCCTCATTCGGATGCAGTTGACCCTGTTCTCCCGACCAGCCGATTTGCTTGGCGACCAGGCGATTGCCGAACGGGATGCAAAACTGTGCCGAAACGGGTTCTGTCCCCAGGCTCGCGATGAACAATTTGATATTGCCGGTCGGAGCCAGGATGTCCCACATGCCCTGATAGTATTCGAGGTCAAAGGTCGTGAAGCCGCGTCGTTGACTGGTGGCTGACAGCAACTGGTGGAAGATCGGGAGATCATCACGCCCGCCTTCGCAAACCTGAATGCCCCGTTTTTGACTGCGCCGCATTTGGTTTCGCATTCCTTTGGGCATCCGCGACAGGATCGTTTCGAAATCATCGCGGAGATCGACTAACAGAGTGGCCGAGGGCGCCGTTTCGATCGGGCAGGCAAAAAAACCCATCGCCGACAATTTGGAAACCAATGGCCCATCATCGGGCGGCTGGAGAAACAGGACTTTCAACCTCGCTTCGGCCGCGGCCTGATTGATGTTGCGTAACAGTTGATCGGCCATCTGTTCGTGGTCGGGCAGCAACAAAGGTCCCTGCGGGACGTAGCCGACAGCACCGGCAAATCGTACGTGTTTAAACAGGATCTGAGCCCCACCGACGATTTGGCCGCCGTCGGAAACCGTGACTTGGCGGCTGCGCCATCGATCGAGCGCTTTTATTTCCGCCCAGGAACTGGATTGCACATGCTGGCCCGAGGGATGGATCGCCAGAAACTCATCCCACCGGGCGCGCTCGTTTTCATTTCGCGAGTTTGTTCGTTCGGCGTCGTGCTTCCGCGAAATGGAGGCTGGCCGGATCGTTGGTTGGGCGGTCAAGCGATTCACGTACTGCTGACTGAGAGAGGTTTCAGATTAAAAGAGGGTTCGAGGTGCCGTTGCTTACCACGTGCCGTTACGAGGCGGATTCGCTGACCGACTCGGTGGCTGCCGGGAAATAGATCTTCTCGGCGGCCTGAAGTTCGGCTGCGTTTTGCAATCGAAAGACCTCTTTGACGGGAACAATCTGGTTTTCGATCCCGGCGATGGACTGTTCGGCAAAGATTTTGGCCGCGGTTTGTTGGAGGGAAGTGATGGCCGATCGCATCAAGTGATTGGCCCAAATCGCAATGCTGAACCCCGCATCCTGAAAGACGGAGGTAGGAGTCTCGTGGTACATCGTCGGCACGATCACGACCGGGCAGCGATCCTGCCATTCGCTTTTGAAATCAAGGACTTCGTCAGCCGTGGCCTGTTTGCTATGGATCAGCACGGCGTCGGCACCTGCTTGATGATATTTCGCAGCGCGTTCCAGGGCTTCTTGCAGTCCCCAGCCTGCAATCAGGGCCTCGACGCGGGCGACCACGCAGAAATCAGGATCCCGCTGCGTGTCCTTGGCAGCCTTGATTTTGCCGGCAAATTCGTCGGGATCGGCGAGCGGTTGTTGTTCGCCGTTAATAAACGAATTGGTTTTGGGAAACAGTTTGTCCTCGATGCACATTCCGGCAACCTCAATTTGTTCGAGCTTGCGAACGAGCCGGCGGACGTTGTTGAAGTTTCCAAATCCGGTGTCGGCGTCCAGCAGGATTGGAATCGTGGTGGCGTCGCTCATAAATTCAACCGCTTCGAGCACCTGCGTCCAGCTGGCTTCGTTGTTATCCCGAACGCCGAAGGCGGCGGAAATGGAAAGTCCGCTCCCCCAGATTCCGGAGAAACCAGCCTCTTCCACAATTTTTGCGCTCAAGCCATTGTGGGCTTCCATCAGGAATTCGAGTTGAGGGGAGTTCAGGAGTTGTTTGAGTTGTGTCGTTTTTTGAATCATGGAAGTGGATTCCGGTTGTGGATCAAGAGGTATGAGGAAAGTCAGGTTGGTTTCGTTCGGTTGGTGCTAATGGGATGAATTGGCTGTAGTCGTGGCGGCTGCCGGTTCGTAGTTCTGGATGGTTTCGATCACGCGTTCGCCGATTTCCCGCATGGTATCGACCGTCGTCGCTCCGATGTGCGGCGTGAGAATCACGTTGGGCAGCTCCGCCAGGGGAGAGATTTTGCCAGGGCCTTCGTGTTCGTGCACATCCATGCCGGCTCCGCGTGGCCCCTGCTCGCTACGGAGGGCTTTCAGCAACTCCGCTTCGTCGACGACGCCGCCGCGAGAGAGGTTGATCAGAAACGCAGTCGGCTTCATCCACGCCAGTTCCCGGGCGCCGATCAAGTTGACGGTTGACTCGGATTTGGGAACGTGAATCGAGAGGAAATCGGCCCGCCGAATGACCTCTTCGAACTCAGCGACTTCGATCCCTTTGGCTTGAAGTCGCTCCGTCGTTGCCAGATTGGGGAATTCAACGCAGCCCACCGCCCGCATTCCCCAGGCGGTTCCCATTTCACCGACGCGGGCACCAATGTTGCCAGCGCCAATGATTCCCAGTGTCTTGTTGCGAAGCGTGAAGCCCGTGGTCTGCTGCTTCGTCCAATGTCCCTGTCGCAATTCGGAATCGTTGAAACGAATCTGGTGCGCCAGGTTGATCATCATTCCAAACGCAAGCTCGGCGACCGCTTGAGCACCCGGTTCGGGAATCCGGATCAACTGGATTCCACGCGACTGGGAGAATTCGAAATCGAGATTGTCCAGCCCCGATCCGGCACGGATCATCAGTTTGAGGTCGGAAGCTTGGGACAAGACCTCGCGATTGATCTGGACCCCACTGCGAAAGATCAGGATTTCCCGGTCAGCGATGGCCGTGCACAGCTGCTCTTCGTTGCCATTGATCGCGCAAACGACGTTGTGTTGTCTTTGCAGGGATGCGAGCGCTTCGGGACAAAGTGAACTGGCGATCAGGATTTTCAGCTTTTTGGGCATCTCAATAAATTCCTCGCCTGCGCAGGGCGAGGCTCATGAAGTGGTAAAGTTGTCGCAGCGGTTGCACGACCGGGTTCAACAGTTTTCGAGTCGACGAACGAGAACTCACTTGCTTTCTGAAGCGAGAGACCTCGACTACGGTTGCGTTGAACCGGGATGCCAATTCTGCGATAAATTCGTGGAATTCTTGACGAGTTGGGTGCGAGTATTCCGGCGAATAGCAAACAATGGTTTCGTCCGGGATGTGAGAAAATTGACGCGAAAGGAAATCGTTGATTCGCGGTTGTACCGATTCACGTGGATACTCCACAGCAGCAAAATAATCCCAGTCGATATCGAGAATCTCCCCGGGCTCGATGTCCAACCAGTCTTGCGTTTTCATCACCTCGTATTGAAACGGAACTCCAGCACGTCTGGTTAGCATCAGACCCACACGATGGATCAATGCAGAGATATCGGTTTCGTATTTGACAGATTTGACGTCGTCTTTTCTGCCCCCCGGATCATCGTGCACCCAACGCATCTGGCGAATGATGCCTTCCAGCACAGCGTGTTTCAAAAAGTTGCCTTCATCGGTTTGCGGAAAGCGTGTCCAGATTTTGTAAGCCCGTTGCCGCTTGCGGTTGATCAATAACCCACGCTGATCACAGTGGAAATCGATATGCAGCAGTTTGGCATTTCGCGTTCCGTTTTGACGCCAGATTCCCAACGCCTGTTCGTGTGACTCGATGCAGTAAATGGTTCGGGGCATGAAAAATTACGATTTCGCGCTGACCAACGGAGTGACCAGTTGAACACTGGTTCGGATCAGGTACAGGGACCAGGTGGCGATCCCCAGTAATTTGACTCCGTCTTCAAGGATGTGCCGACCTGGGAACCCAAAGACGTCGAATTCCTCGGGAGTCACAAACAGGTCGATCGCAACCGAGGCGGAAAAAAAAACGAAGGCCAGTCCCAACAACAGGAAATCGGATCGCAGAATCAACTCCCGAAATCGAATCAGCAATGCGCTCACCATCACGCCATAAGTGGCAAACACAAATTTTTGCGAGATATGCAAATGATCTTCGATGACTTCTTCGTGCAACAAATAAAGATCGTCCAGCATCAGCATCGCCGAGATCAAACCGGCACCTGACAGGAACAAACTGGTTTCGCGTTGCCGCGGGCAATTCCAGGCCAGCCAGCCACCAAACAGGCAAACGGACGCAGCAGCACCCCACAGCAAAACACCAAAATTCGACAGGAAACCGATATACATTGGCGAGTTGAATTCGGCGACCGGATCGATAAAAAACAACCTCGGAGGAATTCCTTTGACCACGTAGGTCACCATGATTCCGGCCAACACCAACAAGATCGGGATGTAGACCAACAACAGCAGCGGCAGTAAGTGCGAAAGCTGGTATCGCAGTTGCTTGGCATGTGTTTGCCATCCAGGATTCCGGAGCTGTTCCATTGGCCAGTCAGTCACACGTACAATGATTCATAATCAGATCATTTATTTTAGTTACGACCTCGTCCAACGGTGCGCGTGGCGTCGACGGTGATGAACTTTTGAGCATAACTGCGTTTTGCCATCAGCTTCATTCGGTCTTGTTCGAGATAATCCACGGGTACCTCCTGTTTTCGAGAAAACAGGACCTCAGCAGGTGCATCCAGGAAGATCACCAGCCCCGGTCGCGGGTAAAAAGACTTCAAAAACCAGTGATGGATTCTGTCGGTTATTCGGTGTTTGCCAGGATCTCCGGGGACCGGGCAAGCGTCAAACAGAAAATGCCGGTCGTACAAGACGACTTTGCCACGCAATTGAAAGGTCCATGAAACGAGCTGGCGGTAGCTTTCCTCGGACACGCGACGCAGCAAACGTATCAATCCGCCGAGCTTGCCACGCTTGTCGACACGGTGTTCAATTCCGTGCAAGTTGACGTTGTCAGGAATCTCTTTTCCCGATTGTCGCAATGATTGCTTGTGTTTGCGAACTTTCCACCAGTGGATTAACCGGGACGTCGGCAGTGCGTAATTGCTGGATTCAATGCTGGTTCCCATGTACAGATAGACCAATGGCAACGGGCAGTTTTTTAGTAACGCCTCGGCAACTGCCGACTTGCCTGATCCGTCTGGCCCGACCAGTGCCACGGTTCTGAAGCGGGTCCCGGCCTGGCCTGAAGCCGAGTCCGTTGCCGTTTGAGCGGGTTCAGTTTTTTGTGCAATGGAAGACATTTTCATCATCCAGCAAGCCGTATTTCTGTTTGGTAGCGGCCGGCAAGTCAACGGCGAGATCCAGGCGAACCTGAAAGCCGGCGGCCTTGAGGCGGTCGCCAAAGTCGTTGCCATACATCCGGACATGCTGCTCTTCACCAAAGTGTGTTTTGCGATCCGCGGGTGAAACAATTTCCGGATCTTCATAGGTCGGTTGACTTAAATCGATCGGCACCGAAAGCAGCGCCCAACCGCCCGGTTTCAGCACACGATAAAGTTCTTCCAAAGCCTGCCGATCGTTTTCCACGTGCTCCATGACATGAATGCAGATAATCGCGTCAAAGGATTCGGATTCGAATGGAATCTGCGTGATGTCGACTTTGTGCGGTGCCAGCGGTCGACCGTCCAAATCGACACCAACGAAATCGATGTTGGGTAGCTTGGAAAGTCGACGCGCGATCGCGTATTTGGGCGAAACATGGAGCAGCCGAATCGGATCGCGAAATAAATTGGTGTGCTGTTGCAGGTACAACCAATCCCGACGGTGGCGGGCTTTCGAATTGCACCGCGGGCAGTAGCCGTTGGGGCGAATCGAGAGCGATGTGCCGCCATGGGTGAAGGCCCGCAGCCTCCAGCCACAACACGGGCAGGTGTGTTGGTTCCCGGCAAACAGCCAGGCACGACAAGCCATCGCCGATTCAATCCAGAATCGGTTCGACGATTTCTGAGCCGAATGAAACAGGTAGCCGATCACTGTTCGGGATCCGCTTTGTCCGATGGAGGATTGGCAGCGACGGACGCCGATGCGTGACTCTTCATCGTCCGTTTCTGTCGTTTTCGGCGGAGAAAACAGCGAGCTTGCCGCAGCGAGCCAGTCGTAAATGAACGGCCAAGGATCCCGCAGCGAAAGCACGGCGTAGGATTTGCGGCCGCGCAGTGATCGCCACCAGTCGATTAAGGTCAATTCACCACGCCGCCAATACTGAATCGCGGACTGCGTATCCTTTCTCAGATGAATCCACTTTACGCCCTGGTAGGTTTGGGTGCGGTTCTCGGGAAGCGGCAAACCGGCTGCATCGCAATACGCGGTGTACATCAACTCGACGCCGCCAGCTTCGGCAATCGAAGACCGACCCGTCGGCCGTCCAATATTTGGCTCGACGATGTAGTGCTTGCCGTTGCGATTGTCTCGTTTCATTTCCATATAGCCGAGCCCGCGGTAGCGGACATTTCGGAACAATCGCAGGGTCTGCTCCAACACTTCGTCATTGCGGACTTCTTCGCCCAGGCAACTGACTCCTGTCTCCGGAGGCCATTGCCGGATTTTTCGCGCGATAAACGTTGCCAGCGGCTGGGAGTCGGCATTGAAGTAACAGTTGCACGAGTAAAGATCCGAATCGCGACCTTCGATCCATTCTTGCACAATGAACCCGTCGGTCCATTGTTGGTAATGCTGGTGGGTGGCGATCAACTCTTGGGCGTCATGAATTTTGAATGCCTTAAAGATCGTTTCGCTTTCCCATTTGCGAGCGGCACTGTCACGCGGCTTGAGCACGCACGGGTAAACCAGTTTGGCTGCGGCGTCGGCGAGCTCCACTTCGTTTTCGATAAAAAATGTCTTTGGAATTGGCAGGTCATGTTCCATCGCGTAGCTGTAAAAACTGACCTTGTCCATCAACATCTCAACGACATCCGGCTCCGGCAACATGATCTTGTAGTAATTGGCCAGTTCGTCACGGTGGCGGGAGACCAGGAGGACATTGGTATCCTCGCAGGGAAACAGGATTGCCTTTTGCGGCAGCCGTTTTCCCAATGCCACGAGGTGTGGAATCAGTTCGACCTCGGCCGTCGGCGCGTAGATGATCTCCCGGCAGACATTGGTTTTGCTTTGACAGTGCCCCGGATCGGAAGCCACCCCAATCACTGGAACGCCGTGTCGCGCCAGGGTCCGGGCGGCTGGCAAGCCTTGCAAGCTGTCAAATCCCACCATCACCGCGAACGGCATTTCGGTCGAAGGCAGTCGATCCACCTGACTGTCAGTTCCCGGAGCCGAGGCAGCGGCTGGTTGGGTTTGTTTTCGAGGTTTATTCATGAATGCTGGCCACCGTTTCCAGTTCTGTGGCGGTTGCGATCGGTGTGGTCTGTGGCTCGGCCTGGAAGCCAAGTTTTGCGTAAACGGACAACAGGTTCTTTTCCTGATGTTGCCAGGCCAGCTGTTCTTCCATGCGTTGCCGGCCGAAGGCACCCATCTTTTCCCGCAACTCGGGATGATCCATCAGGATTTCGATGTTGTTGGCAAAGTCTTCAATGTCATTGTGTTTGGAGTACAGAGCCGCATCGTCAGCGGAGGCGCGATGCTCGGTCAAGTCGAAGGCCACGATTGGTTTGCCAACGGCCATGTAATCCATCATCTTGATCATCGTGGAGCGATCGTTAAACGGATCGTAAGGATCGGGATCGATGCAAATGTCAGCGGTTGACAGGTAACGCAACATCTCGTCGTTGCTGACGCGTCCTGTGAACCAGACATGGTCGTCCAGACCCAATTCGGTGGTCAGTTTTTTCAGGCTGGGGACGGCGGTTCCTTTGCCCATAATGACGGCGTACACATCCGTGCGCCGCGCTGTTTAATCAGGTGGTCGAGTGCCCGCAGGAAATAATCGACCCCATCCTGTTTTCCCATCACCCCGATGAAGCCCAGGATCGTCGTGGCTTTTTGCCGGAGTTGTTCGTCGGGGGCAACGGGTTTGACCAGGTTCGTATCGGGGCCGTTGCGGACGATGGTGATCTTCTGGGGTGGGATCTTGGCTCTTTCAATTTCGACTGCTTTGTAGGACTCGTTGGTCGCGATGATTTGATCGGCGAATCGACACGACAGTTTTTCAAAAAATTCGAGGACCTTGAAAACGCTGGTTCGACCGCCATCGCGAAACCTGGCGTAATACATTTCGGGCGACAGGTCATGATGGTCAAACACGAATTTCTTGCCAAAGATCCGGTAGCAGATCGCAATCAGCACGTACAAGTCAGGAGGGTTGTGGGCATGGATGACATCAAACCCGCGGCGAAAGAACACCCACAGCGTCAGCCAAAAGCTGGCGAACATCGACCAGCCGTATTCCCAGAGGTAGCCGATAAAGCTGTCGCCGGCCGGTGGTGCGGCAAATCGGTAGACGTGCACGCCCTCGACGTTTTCGTAACGGGCAAGCGTTGGTCGGTTGGGAGAGATCACGGTCACCTGGAAGCCGGCCGCAACCAGAGAATTGGCTTCTCGCCGGACACGTTGATCCGAGGGATAGGCATTGTTCTCCAACAACATCAACACGCGGCATTTTTTAGTGGGCTTCATATCGTTTTTTCAAAGGGTCGGGCGGTCGGCGCGATGGGATTTACCAGCAGATGCCTCGGTAGTTGCCGTTCCGGTGCTTGCTGGACGCTTTGCTGGTGCCGACGAAATCAATGATGATCTGGTCCTTCCCAGCGGTTTGGCCGATCTCGCGAAACGCCTCGCTACCGTTGGTGACCACCAGAACTTCGGAGCTTTCGACCACCTCGTTCAGGGTTTGTCGCATCAGGGAAGCGATGTGTGGAAGTTCGCGATCGAGGAACGCCCGGTTGGAGCCGATTAATTGATCAGGAACGACATGCTCGTCAAATACGGTGACCGAATATCCGCGTCCCAGCAATGTTTCAATGATCGGGACAACCGGGCTTTCACGAACATCATCCGTTTTGGCTTTAAAGCTGAGTCCGAGAACGCCAATGTTTTTGCGACCGGTTTTTTCGATCATCTCGACGCCGGCCTGGATCTGTTTTTGGTTGCTTTCGAGAACAGCACCGAGTACGGGACAGTCGATGTCGTTGGTTTTGGCGTCGTACATCAGTGCCCGCAGGTCTTTGGGTAAACAGGAACCGCCGAATGCGAAACCGGGTTTGAGATAAACATCCGAAATATTCAAACGCCGGTCCTGACAGAAGATATCCATCACTTCCTGGCCATCGACACCATGAGTTTTACAGATGTTGCCAATTTCGTTCGCAAACACGATTTTCAATGCGTGGAAAGCATTGTTGGCGTACTTGACCATCTCCGACGTCTGAATCGAAGTTCGTACCGAGGGCGCGTCAACTTTCTCGTACATCTGCTCGACCAGATCCCCGCTCCGAGCGTCCAGTTCGCCAATCACGATTAAGCTCGGTTGATCGTAGTCCGCGATGGCGCTGCCTTCGCGCAGAAATTCGGGGTTCATGGCGACACCGAAATCGACGCCGGCGATTTTCCCGGAGGCTTCCTCCAATACCGGAATCACACGGCTTTGGACTGTGTTCGGTAAGACCGTGCTGCGAATCACAACAACGTGATAATCGCTTTTGTTTGCCAGCGATTTGCCGATCTCACGGCAGACGTTGTCAATGTAAGTCAATTTCAGGCTGCCATTGCCGTTACTCGGTGTGCCGACGCAGATCAGGCTGATGTCCGATTCCATCACGGCCAACTCGGTGTTGTTGGTCGCCTGCAACCGGCCGTCACCGTGGACTTCGTTGATCAGCGTTGCCAGTCCCGGCTCGCCGACCGTCGTATTACCCGAGTTGATCGCAGCGATCTTCTGCGGATTCACATCCACACCGATCACACGATGGCCATCTCTGGCCAGACAAGCGGCTGATACGGTTCCGACATAGCCAAGTCCAAATACTGAAATATTCATTTTAGTCTGTGTTTACCTAACGATTCGTTTGTTGTAGTTTCATGGTGTCTGGTTCAAAGGCCCGCTGTTCGGTCTCGGACGCGTTGGGCGGGTCAAATTCGGTATGGCTGACCTGTTTGAAGATCTCAGCCATCTTGGCCGCGTTCTTGCGGATCTCAAATTTTCCGAGAATCGTCTGGCGACCCTGTCGACCAAGTTGTTTTCGCAAATCTTCGTTGGCGATCAGTTTCTTCAGGGCCAGGGTCAACTCGTCAGCGTTTCGTTCGGCGACCAGCAAGCCTGTTTGTTCGTGCTGGACCAAATCTGGAATTCCCGTGACGGGTGTCGTGACCACAGGAATCTCACACGCCATGGCTTCCATCAGCACGACGGGGATGCCGTCCCGATCTCCATCTCCCGCAACAACGCATGGCAGCGCGAAAATGTCACAATTCCGGTAATACTCCTGGACCTGTTTTTGGGACATCGAACCAGCCAGGCAAACGTGATCTTCCAGGCCCAGTTGATTGATCTGGTTTTGCAGTCTTGGTTTGGATGTCCCACCACCGACGATGTTGCATTGGAAGTCGATGTTCTGGTCCAACAGGTTCCGGCAGGCTGTGATCAGGTACTCAAAGCCTTTCTTTTCGATCAATCGACCAACCGCCAGAATCTGGACAGGTCCCTCGGACGGCGGACGATCGCAGCGGCTTAAGACATCGGTTTCCAGGGCACAGTAAACGATGTGAATGTGGTCCGGATCAATTTCGGGGCACAGATTCTGGATGTAACTTTTGTGAAATTTCGAGATCGTGACGATTTGGGTCGCGTGTTCCAGTTCGGCTTTGACGGCTTTCTGGTTTCGCGAGAACAACCCGAACGCGTGGGGGTGGATCGTAAAAGTGACGTCCAGCAGATCCGAAGCAACCCCGGCAGCAATGCCATCAATCCAGACAAAATGCGAGTGAATATGGTCGGCTCCCTGCTGCCTGATTAATCCGGCGAAGTAAACGCTCTTGGGGAATAACACCAAACATCTCAGCAAAACGGCAGGTTCGCGATAGGTTTGACGGAAAAGATTGGCGAAGGCTTTGAGGTACTTGATCGGCGACCGTCGCAAAAACTGGAATTGGGACCTGATCACATTCCAGGAGATGAACGGGCTGTAGTGGGTAACGCTGAGTAATTCTTCCGCTTGTTCGTGAACCAGTTTGTGAGTCGGAGCCAGCAACGAGTAAATCTTGACCTCCACACCTTGCTTGCGAAGCCAATAGACCTCGCGCATGATGAAGGTTTCCGTCAGGTAAGGAAACCGATGGAGGATATAGGCGACGTTAAGTGTTCGCGCCATCGGTCACTTTTTCAGGTTCAACCCTAGTTAGCTTTCCAGATTCGCTTTCCAGCAACAAATGGTGCAGCATCATCGAAAGGTAACGGGGGTAGCCGCGTCGATCGGTGAGGCAGCCATAATTTTTCCGCGAGTGGTAGGCGAAACTGCCATCGGCTTGCTGGTTGGACAACACCTGGGCAAAACCCTTGCGTGCCAGTTCGCGATAATCTCCCAAGCCTAAATCCGTCGCGGTGGTCAGCGCCCGGGCGATGGCAATCGTATAATAGGGAACGTCAGGTGTTTGATGTAAGCAATCAAACCGGGCGATCCCGTCGGCGGTTAAACCCTCGCTCAGGTACTTGGCCAGTCGTGTGATCACCGGCCAAATTTTCGGATCGGCCGTAATCTGGTGGTAGTAAACCAGATCCATAAATTCAAAGGCGTTGTACTGGAAGCAAAGGAAGTGAATTTTGTCCTCGCTCGCCTGTTTGCCCAGTGCGTAAGGCAGTTCGCCCGAGGCCAATTGGACGTGATTCAGCCACGCCACCGTTTTGTCACAGGGCATCAAATATTGCGTGTCCTGTGTGGCCTCAAATAACCTGGCAACGAACCAGAGCAACAATGTCGAATTGTTGGGGACGCCACCAGCATCCCGCGAACGATGTGCAAAGTAATTGATGGCCCACATGTGCTCCTGCGGTTGCTGGCGGAAACCGACGTCGGACAACAGGTACTGGTACCAGCGCCTGGCAGCGTCCAGGTATTTCTCATCGGGGTGTCGTTGGTAAGTTTCTAACAGTCCCAGTGCCGCAAAACAGCCTTCCACGGTGGCAATTCGATCTTTCCATTCCGGGTTGGGGTACTCCCAGTATCCCGCGGGTTGTTGCATGGCCACGACCTGGTCCGCACAGGCCAGGGCGATCGATTTGGGTTGGGGCTCGCCGGTCAGATCGAACAATTGCCAATTGGAGAAAATCCAGTAACCCTGTCCCTGCAAATAGGTCAGATTGTCGGACCAGGGCAGGAAACTCAGGTAGCTCTTTACGAATCGCCCCACCCGCGTGTTCCAGCGAATCCCTGGGTCGGGGCCAGTCAGTGAATTGCCGTTCCAGTAGCGACGTTCCAGAAACTGGTGTAGCCGGGTCGCGGCCGAAAGGTATTGTTGTTTCGGATTGGGGATCGGAGAATTCATGAAGTTTGGGTTTGTTTAGCCGTGGGTAACGGGCTTGCCGACGGAGGACAGTCGTTGATCAATGGCGGCTCGATAAACCTGGGCTGTCTGCTGGCACACGACCGGAGCCGAGAATTCGGTTTTCAGTTTATGGTGACCGGCAGCGCCCATGGACTGACGCAGTTGCCGATCCTGCAGCAGTTTGATCACCGCATTGGCCAACGCCAACTCGTTCCGCGGTTCAACCAGAAAACCGGTTTTTCCATCCTCGACCGAATCCGGCAGGCCGCCGGTCCGCGTCGCCACCACGGGTTTGGAGTGGGCGTAGGCGATCGGCACCACGCCGCTTTGGGTGGCTTCGATATACGGCAGCACAACCATCGCGGCACGTTGAAAAACTCGGTTCGTTCCTGATCGGAAATCCAGCGATTGTGTACGATGAATTTGTTGGGATCAGCCATCATGTTCTGATAGCGATCAAAATTTTCGCCGCGACCACAGATGACAATTTTCGCGTCCGGACATTCACGGCTGATCAGGGGCTGAGCCTGGATTAAATAATCGAGTCCTTTGTAACCCCAGATCCGGCCGAAGAACAGAATTTCATTTCCATCGGATTCGACATCGGGCAGGACGCGTTCTTCAAAGGCAATATGGGGGATCACAAACACGTTTTCCGGTCGGAGGGCAAGCTCATCGGTGAGTACACGTTTCAGCTGGGAACCGTGGACAATCACTTTGTCCGCACGTCGATAGCCAAAATCCATCACCCACTGGGGCGTGTTTTTTGCGCCTCGATCACCGCGATGCTGTCTCGGATCGTGAATCGTCAAAACAATCGGATAATGTTGGCGCAACCCTGGAATCGCAAAATTAAACCATAGGTGTCCGGACTGAAAATGCACCACGTCGGGTTGGAAATCGTGGATCTGACGGACAATCCAACGGGTTGTTTTCAGCTGTTGAACTGGTTGTCTCAGGCGTGGTTTGGAAAACGGTCGAAAGTCAACGTTGGGATTCACCAGTTCGCGGTGGGGCTGTGCCAGCTCGGTCGGTAGCAACAATTGAACGTCGCCGTCAGCCAACAGTTGATTGGCATGCTGGATGCAATACTCTCCGAAATCATAGGATACGAATGAGATCCGCATGGAGGCCTACAGGTACCGCGCCTTGAGGTTTTGAAAACCGCCGGCCGACCAGCTCTCAAAGGCCATCAGCACGACAAAATACACCACGACCGCCGAGATAATCAAAAACGGAAAATACTGTCCCTGAAACAGCAGCAGGTGCACGGTCATCACGGCACTTGCCACAATCGGCTTCCAGACAATCTGTAAAAAATCAATTTGCAAGACCAGATCGCGGACCGGACGAATGTGCTGGACCGTGTCGACCAGCCGGGTCAACAACGCCGCGATGGCGGCACCGATCAAACCCAGATAGGAGATCAATGCCCAACCCAGCAACAGATTGACCAGCAGATTGACGCACACAATTCGCAAGTGTCACCAGCTCCCGGCTGCCGGCCAGCAGGATGTGTCCAAACGCGAAGGTTAACGCTTTGAGAATCAGGATCAAGGCAGTGATTCGGACGACTCCTGCGGCGGTCGCAAAGTCTTTGCCCTTGAAGACAAATTCGAGTGCAGGACCGGCGACGATCAACAGACCGACGGTTCCAGGGATGGCAATGATCATCAACAACTCGATCAACCGATTGGACGCCCGCTCCATCCCGCGTTGGCCCGCCGTGAATTTTCGGCAGAGAATCGGAAAGGCAGCAATCATCACGCTTTGGTAAAAAATCCCGAGTGGAACCATCAACTGCGAAGCGGCGTTGTACAGACCAACATCGGTTTGGTTGGTCAATTTGGACAACAGCACAATGTTCAGGCTGGTCCACCAGGCGGTGACCGTATTGATCCCCACAAACGTGGTGGAACGTCGGATGATCGACTCGGCGAATTGATAATCCCAATAACTGGTCTGCCATGGACGCAGCCGCCGAACCGTGAGCAGCATCAACGCTCCGGCGATCAGAAATCGCGATCCCACAATCACGATCAAAACCTGGAAAACGTTGCCGCCGGACCAAAGTACGTAGACAGTGGCCAGCACTTTAAGGAGATTGACCGGCACCTGGACCAACGCAATCAGATGCATTTGTTCCCAGCCGCGAATCACGGCTTCGCAAATCGTTCCAACGGCAAATGGCACCAAGCCAATCGAGGTAATCAGAATCAAGTCGCGGGTATCTGCCGGGTAATTCAGCAACAGCACCGCTCCGGCCAGCAGCAACATCGACATCAAGGAGGTTGCCAGTCCGACCATCAGGCTGCTGGCAAAATACTTACCGGAGTGTTGATCGTCTTTGGCAACCTCACGCGTGATCAGTGTCTGCATCCCGAACGTCGCAATGACCTGGAAAGAATAAAACAGGGTCAAAGCCAGCGACATTTGCCCAAACGCATAGGTTCCCAATTCGCGGGCGACGAGGATGTAAATCAGGAACGTCGTCCCTTTGTTGAGAATGTCACTGGTCAGAATCGACACCAGATTCGCGGTGAAGCGACGGACAATCGGATTGTTTCTTTGCTCACTCATCAAAGCGACGCGTTCGACCGATCGGGGCTTGGGCGAGACGGCTGATAAAGTGCGGCTCGGCGTGTGCTGGCGGTGGCAGTGATCGCTGAAATGGCGAAAATCAGACCGGCAACGAGGCAGATCATTTGGACCTGGACACGGCTGTTAAAAATGTCGAATGCCATGTGAAACGTTTGGCCAACAAATGCCGCGGTCAATGCGAGCAACAGGGGAGCCAAGCCAGGCTCGCAGGACTTCAGTCCGCGCCAGCCTGTCAGCACCGTTGACCCGAGGAAGGCCATGAAAGCGAAGAACCCGATCCAGCCGATTTCTGCCAAAACCAGCAGGTACTTGTTGTGCACGAAAAAGAACCAGTCACCACGGTAGTTGCCAGATGCCGCCTGCTGCTCAACCGCCAGGTCCCACGTATTGGCGCCCACTCCGAATGGGTATTCCAGAATCAGATTTCCGGAAAGTTCCATCAATGGCGTTCGCGAATTGATCGAGCCGCCATCGTCACCCAACAGACGACTGGCAAGTGGCTCGTAAAACACGACCGCGGCGACAACGGCCATCAGCAACAGGAAAGCGAGAATCCAGCGGGACAGCCAGCCATTACGCAGGGCGACGATCCCGAAAATTGTCATGGAGATGCCGGTGGCCAGCCAACCGCCTCGGGACAACGTGGCCACGATCGCAAAACTGCTGATCGAAATCGCGAACAACGCAATCAGTTTCAGTGGTCGGGAGACGTCCATCAGCAACAGACTCAGACACGGGACAAACAGCAATGCAATAAAACTTGCCGCGACGTTGGGGGAGCCAAACGACCCCGCAACGCGTCCCGTTCGATCCAGGTAGTCGAAAGGAATCGGTCCGAGCTGGATGTCGTTGGACAGGACCTTGGTCGCCGACATCAACGTGCCTTGAATTGCTAAGCCAATTGCCAGAAAGGTGATCACGAACAGGATGTCGCGTTTGGTTTTCAGATTGTTGACGAGGTAGACGAAAATTAAAAAAGCCTGAAATAGTAAGAAGGCCTCAAATACAGTCCGGCTTTTGTCACCCGTCCACAAGATTGAACTTGCGACGATGGCCAGGTAAACCGCGAGCGGCTTGCTGACCCGAATGGACTGTGATTCCACCACCAATCGAGGTAGCCATTGGGCATACAGCAGAATCAGACAAACGGTGGTCAGCGAGAGATTAAATCCACTGATGGCCCCGAATCGGGCATCTGTCTGGTCGTAAAGATAATAGGAATCCAGCTGTAGCGGAATTTCGATCAGGATGGCAGCCAGCAGACCGTAAGTCCAAATGGATGCCAGCCATGCGCCGACACGAGTGCGTTCGGCGCGTAGAAATCCCTCCCGATCAACTACCTGCTGGCCGGTGACGGGACGCAGAGATAGGGAGCCATTTTTCACTGAGTCAGTGAAGGCGTGAATGACTTGATCGCATCGCTCACGCGACGGATCTGGTCTTCCGTGATGCCCGGAAACATGGGCAATGAAAAGATCTGATCGGCCAATTCCGAACACACGGGTAGTCCGCGTGGGATCGAACGGATGGTCGAATAGGGTTCTGCCCGGTTGAGCGGATTCGGATAGTGGATACCGCAGAAGATCTGCTGCGTCTGCAAATGTTGCATCAATTGATCGCGTTGCGGGTGCTTGGCGACAAACAAATGGTACACGTGCCGCGCCCCTTCGTTTTCAACCGGCAGGACCAGTTCGGAATCCGCCAGGTATTGGCGGTACAGTTCGGCGGCCGCGCGGCGCTGATTGTTCCAGTCGTCGAGGTAAGGCAGTTTGACCAGCAGGATGGCAGCCTGAATGGTGTCCAGACGACTGTTGAATGCCAGCATGCTGTGCACATTTTTTTGCGCTGGCCATAGTTGCGGAGCAGCTTCAGCGTTTCAGCAATTTCCGGGTCGTTGGTCACGACCGCGCCGCCATCTCCAAAGGCCCCCAGGTTTTTGCCGGGATAAAAACTGAAACACGCTGCGTCGCCAAAGGAACCGGTGCGTTGGCCGTTAAACTCGGCGCCATGAGCTTGGGCGGCGTCTTCGACAATTTTCAACCCGTGTTCATCGGCGATGACGCGGATCGCATCCATGGTTGCAGCTTGGCCATACAGATGGACCGGAATGATCGCTTTGGTGCGAGTCGTAATCGCCCGCTCGATCAACTCAACATTGATGTTGTGATCGGTTTCGTTGATGTCCACCAGCACGGGCATCGCGCCGGCGTGCGAAATGGCGTAAGTCGTCGCGACAAACGAATTGCCTGCGGTAATGACTTCGTCGCCCGGTCCCACACCCACGGCGCGGAGCGCCAGGTGCAGGGCTTCGGTGCCACTGGCGACGCCCACGCAATAGTTGGCATCGCAGTAGTCGGCAAATTTTTCTTCAAACTCGTGGACTTCTTCGCCCAGAATAAAGGCCGCCCGGCGGATCACGTTTTCGATGGCCGGCATGATCTCATCGGCTAACGCATTGGATTGGCCCGCCAGATCGACGAAAGGAATTTGTTCATGGATGGTTTTCATAGATGCAAAAGCTCAGGAAAAAGCGTGGAAGGAAAGTGAATAAAGACGGGTTCAGTCGCAACGGGCTACCAAACCTGCGGTGAGAGTTCCACACTCTGCACACGCGGTATTTTGAGCGGGATCCAGCTTTCGGCCGCATCGGCAGACGCTGCCGATTTGCCGTGCCGGGTTGCCAACCATCAACGCGTGGGGAGGAACGTCACGCGTGACGACGGCCCCTGCTGCAATCATGGCATAGGTGCCCAGCCTCAAGCCGGGCAGAATGGTCGCGTTGGCACCGATCGAACAGCCCTGTTCGACAATGGTCTGGCACAGCCAGCGAGAACGATCTTCGTAGCGGTTGGCTGCTTCGTTCATTCTCGGCGAGCGGGGATAACGATCGTTGGTGAACACGACATGGGGACCGAGAAAACAATCGTCTTCGACGGTGATGCCCTCCCAGATGCAGACGTGGTTTTTGACGGTCACGTTGTTGCCAATGGACGCGCCGGTTTCGACAAAGGCATGATCGCCGATGTTGCAGTTACTGCCGATTCGTACGTTGGGGAGAATATGGGCGTAAGCCCAGACCCGGGTTCCGGGGCCGATTTGATCGCTTTCGACGATCGCGGCAGGATGGACAAATTCTGGTTTCATCGTTTTGGTGTCGAAGGCTTTCGGGGTTGGGGAACGTTGCCGACTAACTGCCGACGCAGGTAACCGGCGCGAGTTCGACATCGCCAAGGTTTTCCAGCAGCGAGTGGTTGGCCGCTTCAATCACGCGAACGACGTCGAGGCCGTTTCTGCCATCGGTTTTGGGGGTCCGATTTTGGGAAATACAGTTCACAAAATCCATCAGTTCGGCCTTGAGTGGTTCGACCTCGACAATCCGGGGGCAGAACATGTCGCCGTAGCGGTAGCTGACCTGAAAATCGGCAAAGGTTTCGCCGGACGAATTTGGACCATTGCCATATTCGACTCCGTTGTCGTAAACCCGAATTTTTTCCAGTGGCTCAAGGTCGTTATAGATGGCCATTTTTTTGCTGCCGACGACGGTCATTTCCCGTTTTTTGTGCGGGTCCAGCCAGCTGACATGGATGATACCCATCCGGTTGTTCTCAAACTGCATGTTCAGCGTGCAAACATCGTGGATCGACTGGTTGAGGTGAGCCAATCCCGAGCAATTGACCGAGACGGGCGCCGAGCCCATCAGGTCGAGCATGATCGAAATATCGTGGGGAGCGAGATCCCAAAGTGCGCTGACGTCGTGCCGAACCGGGCCTAAATTGAGTCGGGTTGAACTCATGTAATAAATGTCGCCGAATTCATCGTTCAGGACCATTTCCTTGAGTTTGGCGACCGGCGCTGAATGCAGGAAAATATGTCCGACAAACAGTTTTACATTTTGGGAATCGGCCAGATCAATCAACGTCTCGCATTCCGTGGAGGAGGTCGCTAACGGCTTTTCGACAAACGTATGGATGCCCTCCTGGAGTGCCTGTTGGGCCAGCTCGAAATGTGATTTGGTGGGAGTCGCGATGACGACCGCGTCGACCGCGTCCCGCGTCAGCACTTTGGATACGTCGGTGGTTCCAAACGCGGTGGGGATTTTTTCGCAGTGGTCATTCAGCCGGGTCGTATTGAGATCGCAAAGTGCGGTCACGCGGATGTCACGTAATCCGTTGAGCACGCGGACGAGGTTGGGGCCCCAATAGCCCAGTCCAATGACGCCAATTCGCAGCTTGTTGGATTCCTGTTTGCTAATCATGTTGTCTTTCAATGAGCGAGTCTGAAGTGTTTGGTTCGGAGGAGGTTGCGGTTGGTGCTGGTTGGAAAAAGTCTTCGGTAAGTTGTTTGAGGATGGCAGGGATCGTCCACAGGACAATTTTCAGATCCAGCCAGAAGGACCGTTGCTGAACATAGTTCGCGTCCAGTTGATTCATCTCGGCAAACGTTGTGTGGTTTTTGCCGCTGACTTGCCAAAGCCCGGTCAGGCCTGGCAGTACCTCGAAGCGGATCTGTTGCGAAGCATCGTATTTCTCCACCGGGATCACGTCGGGTCGCGGCCCCACCAGGCTCATTTCGCCGCGAATTACGTTGAACAATTGCGGCAGTTCATCGATCGCGGTGCTGCGAAGGATTTTTCCCAACGGAATCAGTTCGGCCGGGTTGACGATTTTTTTCAGCTCGGAATCGTCGTCAACGATGTTCAGCACGTGGGCCTGGTGAAGTTCCGGGTTGGTGTTGGCCTGCATCGATCGGAATTTCCAGACGTAGAGCGGTTGGCCCTGAAAACCGAATCGCTTGTGCTTAAACAGCACGGGGCCCCGTGAAACAAGCTTGATAAACACGGCAATCGAGATCATCAGCGGCGAAAGCAGGACCAAGCCCAACGAGGCTCCCGCGAGATCAAAGGTCCGTTTCCACCAGGGAAGCGGGATGGGCGATTCGGATCGTTTCAGCATTTCAGGGGTGTGGCTTCGACGCGGTTCAGATTGAGGCTTGTCAGTTCGGTCGTGCGCACTCCGTTCCTTTGGGTGACACGGACCTTTTCATCTAGTGAATATTCAAGTTGTTATTGACTCGACGAACGGACATCCGCCGAAAGGAATCGAATACGTTTGTCGGGGAATCGTGGTTAACCGCCAAGTCGCCGGTCGATCCATCTGGGCAGGTGGCTGCGGTATTTGTTGAACACGACCCCCAGGACGTTCACGCCGTTCTGGTTGAGGCGATTCACGGCTTTCTGTGCGACGGTGTCCGAGGTGGATTCGGCTTCCAACACCAGCATGACGCCGTCAAGCGTTTGCAAGAACGGATAACCCACCGCTGACGTCGCGTCAGGCAGATCCACAATGACCAAATCGAAATCCGCGGCGGCGTGAGCCAGCAGACCGTCCATTTCGGCGTCCAGGAACGAGGCGACTTGAGCGGTGTCATTGCCGGCGGGAAGAATGGTTAGTGGTAGCGACGACGTTGGCTGACGGGTCTTCGTGAGGTAACGGAATATCCCGCGTCGACGCCGAAGAGAATGTTTGAATGCCGACGCCCAGGATTTTGCGGAACGCGTGGATAGGTCATGAAAACAGTCTGATTCTTCCGCGGTTCCGTTCAGCAGATCCGTCAACCCGGGTGATATCGGGATGCGAAAAACTCTTTGTAGGCGGGGGTTGGGGAAATTGGCATCGATCAGTAACACTCGCCAGCCCATGGAACTGGCCGTCTGCAAAGCCAGGTTGCAGCCAACGGTCGTTACGCCTTCGCGGCGATTGGAACTGGTCAATCCGACCGTCCGCAACGGACCTTGGGGACCGAATCCCAGCAATCGTAACTGGTCCAGCAATTGCTGGTATTGATTCTCATGTTGGGCCGGCGTCTGGGCGTTGGTCGTGGGCTGACGCGTTGACCGAGCACGCTGGCTGTGGATCGTCGGAGTTGGGTTGGTCATGGCTCAACTCACTTCCATTAATTGGCTGCGATCCTGTGGAATCGAGACCAGGACGGGGAGGTCAAGCGCGTTTTCAACCTGGGCGGCAGTGACGAACGAGCGATCAAAGTACTCCACACAGGCGGCAAAACCGAGCCCCAGGATGACTCCGAAAAACATCCCCAGCAGCAGTGTCTTCAATCGTCCAAGCCCGGCCGGTTGAACGTCAAAACTGGCATCCTGAAGTCGGCTGATACTGGATATTTTAGCGCTTTCCAGCCCTTCCAGCATTTTCGCCTGTTCCATTTTCGTCGCGCTGGCAAGGTACGAGGTTTCAACAACCTGTTGCTTTCGTTCCAGTTCGCCAATCCGAATCGCGTTTTCATTTAGCGCTTTGAATTCATCGAGATTTTCCTGTTGTTGCTGTTTGAGGGATTCCTGTTCAGCCAGCAGAGAAACAACTTGTGCCTGTTCGTTCAACAGCGCTTGCTGAAACAACTGGTACGTTGGATTGGGGCTGGTGGTGTTTTCCGAAGATGATTGGGACTGCGCTGCAAGGATCTTCTCAATTTCTTCGCGCTGTTGAACAACGGCAATCACTTCCGCGTTCCGTTCGGAATACTTCGACTTTAGTTCCTGTTCACGAATTTGTAACTCAAACAGTTTTTCACGGAGTTTGTACCAGCCTTCGTGGGATTCGGCCGTTCTCAGGTCGGTGTCGACTCGCTCTGGCAACGTTTCCAGGATCGTGGTGAGCTCCTTGATCTTTGCCCGGGAGGAATCCAACAACGATCGATTGGCCAACGACCGGGTGCGGATGGATTTGGCCTGATCCTCGAGAATCAGGCGTTGGCCATTGATGGAAACCAGACTGGACGAGGACTTCAGCCGTTTCAATTCTTCTTCGATCTCATGGAGCTGTTCCGACAAACGGTCTGTCTGCAGCAAAAAGAAATCGAGCGAACCGGCCGTTTTGGAGACTCTCAAATGCTCGTCGACAAACGCATCCGTCAACGATTCCGTTACCATCTGCGCAAGTTTAGGATGGCCAGCTCGATAGCAGATTTTAATGACATTTGAATTCTTGGATGCCCAGACGTCCAAGTTCTTCAGCAAGCGTCTGACCGCAAGCGACTCTCGCGTTTCGGAAAATCTGGACGGAAGCAGGTTGTCCTTGATCGTGTCCTTGAGCTGGGAAATCAGTTTTTGAGGCGAGAACCGTTTGGTGTTGGGGGCGCTGGTTGGCGATTCACTTCCCGGTTCTTCCGGGAGATCATTTGCCAGGATGGTATCAGCGCCGATCTCCGCAACCACAATTCGGGCAGTCTCCTCGCTTTCGAGAATCTGCATCATCGAGTTGATTTCGGATTCAAGTGTCTGCTCAATGTTGACCGTTTGGCCGGTGGTGGCTGACGGGTCGAGCGTACTGGTCTCGTGTCCAACACGGACATAGACCTTGGAAACCGATTCGTATTCGGCGGGGGCAAAATAAATCCACCCCACCGTGCAGATCATCACGAGCATAAACACCGCAACCGCTTTACCAACATGTCGGAATAACGATCGGACAATATCATCCGGCGTCAGGGTCGAGGTTGAGGGTTGTGGATTCATGTTGCAGCTCAAAGAAGTGGAATAGGCAATTCGTGAGCAAATTGGGAAATGAGGCAGTTTTTTGGAAGTTTAGGCGTACTGGGAGGTTGCTTTGGCTGCCCAGTTTAGCAAATTTGCAATTATAATCACGATGAGATATTTGGGTAACTTAATATTTCTGGGAAGTTTGGGGTGTCATTAACGCATCCGGTTGGAAGGCGCGTCAACAAAGGACAGGCATGTTTTGGCCCGCCAAAAGGACAGGCATGTTCTGGCCCGATCGAGCAGTTTGGGCAAAAAGGACAGGCAAGGAGGCCGGCCAAAAAGGACAGGCAAGAATCGGCCTGGTGGGACAGAATGGCCGAAATGGACGAGAATGGCCAAAAAGGACAGGCAGGAAGCGACCTAGGCGGGCCGATTCCATTCCCTTGGGCCGATCGAGGAAATTTGCGCGTCCGACAATTCACTTATCTTCCAAAGCGAGTGCACGGTTGAATTTCCCAATGAAACGCGTCGCTTTGTTCGTTTGGATCTTGGCTTGCGTTCCCCAAGTCCCCAATGTCTTTCAGGCTGGTTGTCTCTCGCAAATCCCCTGTAACTTGCAAGCCCCCTGTGAATTCAAAGCTTCCTCTGTCCGCCAATTTGACTTTGTCTCCCAAATAGACAGAGCAGAGAAGACTTGGGTTGAGCTACTTCCGAGCCGGACACGAGCTAGCGTTCTTTGGAGTGCGGATCACGAGGAGGGCACGCTATTCGACTGGGAGTACGATGGCAATTCCGACAATAACGGGGGAGGCCTGTTCACGACTGGAAAGCCGGGCGAAGCAACCGCACAGCTCGATTCAGGCATTGTTTTGAGCGGAAAATACAGCGTCAAAACGACGATCCGAAACGCCATCGGGTCGCGCAACGGGCCTAAAGCAGTACGGTTGCTGAGGTGGACTGATCGACCGTGGGACCAAGGCGGCAAGTTTTTTCCGCAGTCCGCTTATTACGGAGTCTGGTTTCGCATTGATCATGCTTTTGAGCTGCAGAACCCGACTCAAGGCAATGGAGGTTGGTGGAATGTGTTTCAATTTAAGTCGGAAGATACCCATGGTGACAGCCAACCGGTTTGGGTGTTGAACATCGGTAATACCGGTCGTGACGGAAAACTGCACTTTTATCTCTATTCGAATCAGAAACGCGCCTCACTCATTTTCGCAGTCCGAACCGATGCCGATCCCAATTGGTCGCTGGTGCCATCTCGAAGCATTCTATCGGCAATCAAGTGGAGACGACGCGGATGGGACGATCGTGATTTGGCAAGACGGTCAACAAATCCTCAAGGTCGAAAATACGAAAACGAAACTGGCGAACAAGCTGTTCTGGGGTGTCGGGAATTACACCGATCACATCGCCGGAGGCGACCGTCCTGGTGAGGCGACAATCTACTTCGATGATGCAACGATTTCGACCGAACCGACTCACCTTCATGTCGAGCGAATACTGGGAAAACGAATCGCCGACGGTCAAAGTTCTGACAGGTAAACGGATTCGTTGCCGAATGCCAACACGATCAACCCGGATTTCCCATCCAGTCCGGAACCAAGACGTTGGGTCGCTTTGCCGTGACGACGAAAACGCAACCGCATCGTGTCGCTATCACAGGTTGCAACGTTTGTATCCACAATCGCCCGCAAATCAGGCAATCCCCCGGTTGGCTCGTGGCAGCATCTGATCCACCAGAATTGCAGGTTAACTGATGGAGCGAAAAACGGTCAGCTGAATCAACGAGTGAAGATTTAGTCGACCTTAACAATTAGGAGCAACCATGAGCACCGAACACACGAAAAACTGGCCAGATCTCGCAATCGGACTTTATGATCGTCTGACTGGCAACAACGCGGAAATCAAGTACGAATTCGAAAAGCTGCACGTCCAGGTTCCCAGCGGAACGGGTGCTGAGGCCGAACATGCGGAATGGGTTTTGGACGGCGCGATCCGGATCAGCACGCAAGAGAAAAGTCCTGCCCCAAACTAAGCTTGGTCGGGTTAGTCGAAGTCACTAATTCCGGCCATCAGGCCACGTTCGAATTTCTGGACAACCGAGTTTTGATTCGGTTTGAAGATTTGCGGACCGCAAGGCGATTCAATTCGGGTTTACCTGATTCGAAATCTATCGCCCGATTACTGGGGCTTGCGAAATTGGAAGTCCGAGCCCAGATCGGCGGTTTTCAAAGCTTCGAGTTGTATCCCAATCCGGGTTTGATCCTCAGAATTTTCGTTCCGGCAGTCCGTCGGTTGGTATAACTTGAGCAGCCGTTCAGCTTGGGCAGTCGTATAGCTTGGGCAGTCAATTTCGTACCACCGCGCGATGTTCGTGGCGAAGAGAGAGGTTTTTTTGTGTCGGATGACCAATTGCCAAAACTGGTTTTATTGACGGGAGCGACGGGTTATGTCGGTGGCCGTTTACTACCAAAGTTGGAAGAACAGGGTCTGCGGATACGCTGTTTGACCCGTCGCGCTGGAACGTTACCCAACGCGGTGGGAAATCAGACGGAGGTCGTAGTTGGTAACGTCCTCGACGAGGAATCGCTTGGCGACGCCCTCAAAGGCGTCGATACGGCTTACTATTTGATCCACTCGATGGGATCCAATGATGACTTCGAGAAAACGGACCGCGCGCCGCCGAAAACTTCGCTCGAGCTTGTACTCGTCAGAAAGTCAAAAAAATCGTCTACCTTGGCGGGTTGGGCAATCCTGATCACAAACTGTCGAAGCACCTCCGCAGCCGCCAGGAGATTGGTGACATATTGCGAACATCGACTGCCAGCGTGATCGAGTTTAGAGCTTCGATCATCATCGGCTCGGGCAGTCTTTCGTTCGAAATGATTCGCGCCTTGGTCGAACGACTGCCGGTGATGATTTGCCCGAAGTGGGTTCGCGTTTTGGCTCAGCCCATCGCCATCGAGGATGTGCTGGCTTACTTGGTCGAAGCCCTTGATCGTCCAGATGGAGAGACGATCATTTTCGAAATTGGCGGGCCTGACCAAATTTCGTACGGCGAGATCATGCAACGCTATGCCAAACAGCGCGGCTTAACTCGCTGGATGATTCCTGTGCCATTACTCACGCCTTATTTGTCGAGTCTCTGGTTGGGTTTGGTGACGCCACTGTATTCGCGGGTCGGAAGGAAATTGGTCGAAAGTCTCCGCAATCCGACTTTGATCTCGAACAATGTCGCGGACCGTTACTTTTCGGTACGCCCGCGGAGTGCCGATGAGGCGATCGCTCGCGCTTTGGTAAATGAAGACCAAAAATTTGCGGAGACTCGCTGGTCGGACGCTTTTTCGTCAGGCGGTGAAGAAAAAAGTTGGGGAGGTGTCAGGTTCGGTTCGCGATTGGTCGATTCGAGAACCAGAAAGGTCAAGGCCACCGCATCGCAAGCGTTCACGCCGATTCGAAGGATCGGCGGAAAGACAGGTTGGTACTACGGTAATTGGCTTTGGAAAACGCGCGGATTTCTTGATTTACTCGTCGGCGGCGTTGGCGTTAGGCGAGGTCGACGCGATCCTGATCTGCTTCAAGTCGGAGATTCGCTGGACTTTTGGCGGGTGGAAGAATTTGTGCCCGACCGAATGTTACGCTTGGCCGCGGAGATGAAAGTTCCCGGTCGCGCATGGCTTGAGTTTGAAGTAATCGAGAAAGACGGCGAATCGACGGTACGACAGACGGCCATCTTCGATCCTGTCGGATTGTTCGGTATCGTCTACTGGTACACTCTTTATCCGCTTCACGAATTTGTGTTTGGCGGGATGTTGAGAAATATCTGTCGAGCGATCGAGACGAACCAATCCGACGAGGATGGTGAAGATGATCTAGCCGCCAAGCGTGGACATGCCTCCGTCAACTCCGATGACCTGTCCGGTGATCCAGCTGGAGTCAGGGAGGAGCAGAAAGTTGGCGAGCGAAGCAAGGTCACGCGGTAATCCGGTTCTTCCCAGAGGATACTTGTCCGCCATCGCCTTTCGACTTTCTTCGGACGAGAAAAATCGGCTGGCCAAAGAGGTTTCCGTGAGTGCCGGGGCGAGGCAATTCACGCGGATTCTCGGGGCCCATTCGGCGGCCAAGGACCGCGTTAGACCTTCCACGGCACCTTTGGCGGCGGCGATCGAAGCGTGCATCGGCATGCCCCGCCCTACCGCAACGGTACTGAACAATACGACGCTGGCAGGATGTTCGCCGGTCCCTTTTTTTAAATGCGGTAAACAGGCCTGCAAAAATTTGACGGCACCCAACAGGTTGACTTCCAGGTCTTGGCGGAAATCGTCGGCTTTCAGGCTGCGAAAAGATTTGAGGTTGATCGACCCTGGGCAGTACACCGCTCCATGGATCGCCTCGGGTAAGCCGTCGAGTTGGGGTGATTCCTCGGTGAAGTCGCAGGCGTGATGATGGACCTGCTCTCCGACCGTCAGTTCGTCGATTTCCCTGGAGTAAACATCGATCCGATCGGCACTGGTTTCGAGCAGCTTAACCAGCTCCAATCCAATTCCTTTCGTGCCACCTGCAATGACAAAGTTGCCGCTCATTGTTTCCCTTTTTGAAATATCAAGACATGCTGAGGCGGACGTTTCCCGTTAACTCGGGCCAAACTCGTCCGGATTAGAGCGAAGTCAACACTGCGCAAACCCACTCGCCAATTCGTCCAACCGGCAACAGCGCCAGGTAATAACGATCGCAAGGATGACCAACCATGACCCCCCAGCAACTAATTTCCGAATTACCAGAGCCGCTGCAGGAAAGATCCCGGCTGGCCCACGATCGAGCTGCCGAAGGAGAGTTCGTACTGTATTGGATGCGATCCGCAATTCGCAGCGAAGAGAATCCAGCCCTCGAAACGGCTCAGTGGTTCGCGGAACGATTGGGACGTCCACTCTTGGTTTACCATGGTCTGTCGGAACATTACCGATTTGCCTCGGATCGACATCACCGTTTTATCCTCGAAGGTGCCCGCGATGTGCAGCGGCAATTCACTGAAACCGGAATCGCTTACGCGTTTCACCTCGCCCGTCCAGCCGATCGGCGTCGGCATCTGGTCGATTTGGCCCATCGTGCCGCAATCGTCATCACCGAAGATATGCCGGTCGACCCCCCGCGGCGGTTTCTAAACGCCTTGATTCGATCGGCCGTCAAACCCATTGTTTGCGTCGATACGGCTTGCGTCGTTCCGATGCAATGGACGAAACAGCCTTACACTCGCGCATTTCAATTTCGTCGTGACACAAAACAGCAGTATCAGGAACGTCTTACCCGGTCCTGGCCAAAAGTTGAAGCAATTGCCCGGCCCTTTGATGCGGCCAAATTGCCATTCGAACCGATTGACTTGCAGCGAGAGTCGTTAAGCGAGTTGATCGCAGCTTGTGAGATCGACCATGCCATCGGACCAGTCGCGGATACCGTGGGCGGATCGAAAGCGGGCTACCAACGCTGGGAACAGTTCAAAAAACAGCGGCTCGGCAGCTACGCCCGGCTTCGCAACAACGCCTTGGTCGATGGAGTCAGTCGCATGTCTCCGTACCTTCACTATGGCATGGTGGCTCCGTTTCGGATCGCCCGCGAAGCCGCTGAGATGGATAACGATGGTGGGGAAAAGTACTTGGATGAATTGTTGATCTGGCGCGAATTGGCTTATTCATTTTGTTTTCATCGCACGGATCATGATCAGTGGACGGCGATCCCCGAGTGGGCGCGGGAAACACTCATTCATCATGCCAGTGATCGACGGGAAAATACCTATTCCTGGGAGGAGTTGGCTCGTGGCCAAACTCGGGATGCGCTTTGGAATGCGGCTCAAAAGTCGTTGATGATGCACGGTGAGTTGCACAACAACGTCCGCATGACTTGGGGCAAGGCAATTCTGAACTGGATCAAGTCGCCCGAACAGGCCTTGGAAACAATCATCGATCTCAACCATCGTTATGCTTTGGATGGACGCGACCCTGCATCTTACGGAGGGATTCTATGGTGCCTGGGGCAGTTCGATCGACCATTTGAGCCGGAGCAGCCGATCATCGGAACGGTACGGCCGCGACCGACGTCGGTCCATGCCCAGCGACTCGATCCGAAAAAATATTGGGACCAAATCGCGGCGCCGCGATTTGCACCCGTCCCGCACGCGGCGGTCATCGGCGCCGGGATATCCGGTTTGTTTGCCGCTCGCACGCTCGCTGACCATGGTTTCCATGTATCCGTGATTGACAAAGGTCGCGGCGTCGGAGGGCGCATGGCAACTCGGCGCGTTGGTGAGGATTCAGGCTTTGACCACGGGGCACAGTATTTCACCGTCCGCGATCCGCGATTTCGCCGATACGTCGATTCGTGGATTGAGCAAGGACTGGTAGCTCCTTGGCCCGAGGTCGGTGCCAGCGAAGAGCAGAAAATCGTGGTGCTGGTGGACGGCGAGATTCAGTCCGAGTCAAACTCGTCGGATCGGTACGTCGGCCAGCCCGGGATGACGGCGATCGGTAAGCACCTGGCGACGGATTTGCGAGTGCAGCTGCAGACACGCGTGGCGGGCGTCGAATGGGTTAATCAACAGCTGCGGCTGTTTGACGACCAGCAAAACACGCTAGGTAATTTCGATCGCTTGATTGTTTCTGCGCCAGCAGCCCAAGCCGCGGAATTACTTGTCAATTTTCCTGCGTTATCCGAGCCGATCTCCCGGATCGAAATGAATCCTTGTTGGGCCACCATGGTTTCGTTTGACCGTCCGCTCACTGACCAATGGGTAGGAGCCTTTCTGAACGAGAGTTTCCTGACTTGGGCGTCACGAAACAGCACCAAGCCCGGACGATCTCGAATTCCCGAGAACCTGGTGATTCACGCGGGGGGAGAATGGACGGCGGCACATTGGGAATCCGATCCGCGCGAAGTGGCGGATTCCATGTTGCAGGAATTCTGGAGGGTTTCGGGGCTTCCCCCGCAACCACCGATTCATCTTCAGAGTCATCGTTGGAAATACGCGATTCCGCTTGAGCCCTCGAATCAGCTGTGTTTTTTTGAGCGTGAATTGGGGATCGCCGTCTGCGGCGATTGGGCCAGTGGCTCACGTGTGGAAGGTGCGTTCCTCAGTGGGATGGCTGCAGCCGGAAGGATTCTCGGAACGCTCGATCCGTCGCCAACAAGAGAACGCAATCGACAAATGCAGTTGTTTGATTAATCAATCGTGTTGCTTACCGTTAACGCTTTGAGTCATGCTCAGCGAATGATGACATTCAGCCAAACCTAAGCAGAACGGTTCAATAACCAGATCGTGTAATTCAAATAACTCGCGAACGAAACCCAGAGCAAATAGGGGGTCATCAATCCTGCAGCCAAGCGGGATGATTTCGCAAACAGCAAAATCGTCACCAGGATCGAAACCCACAAACCGGCGATTTCCACGACCGCCCAGCCCGGTTGCTGGAGGCCAAAAAATAACACCGACCAGAGGACATTCAGCACCAGTTGCACGGCAAACCAGCCCAAAGCGGTTCGGGAGTTTTTCAGGCTGGAATCCTTCCAGACCAACCAGGCCGAAATTGCCATCATCAAGTAGAGTGTGCTCCAGACCGGACCAAACACCCAGTTAGGCGGATTCCAGGTCGGCTTGTTGACACTGGCGAACCAGCCGTCGACACTTGAGCCGGTTACCCACCCGCCGATTCCGGCCGCGATAAAACAGATCGAAATTGAAACGAACAGTCCGATGACCAGTGTTACGGTCGAGCGGGATGGTGGTGATTCTTTCATTCGATTTCGGGCTTGTTTGGATAGTTTGATTCGTTGATTCCGCGGTTCCCCGAGCGCTCGAATTCCAGCCTGACGGTGGCCGATTTCGACGTGTGTTATTGCGATTGGCGGACCTTAGGAGTCCTTCAGCTGATGGCCCCACATCCCGCCGTGTTTGGACAATCTCAAATCACCAAGCACTTTGCACTGGCATGCCAGTCGCAAGCCGGAATTAGATTGGTGAGGTGGAAAACTGAGCCGCCATTTTTCTACGGCGGTTAACTCGGAAACGGGACCTACGATTTGCAGTGCACAAGTGCCACAGGTGCCCATGCCACGACAATGAATTGCTTTGGCGATCCCGTTGTACAATGGCAGATTGGCGTTCATCAAGACGCGACGAAGATTGTCGCCGCGGGAACATTCGACTGTCTGATTTTCAAAGCTGATCTTGGGCATGGTGGCGGACCGGGTGGGCGGCGGAAACACAGACCGCAGCATACCACATCGTTCAACGTGACCCGCGGTCATTGAAATCCTGAAAACGTTCGGTTTACGACGGTTGCATCGGTTTCACGGGGTGTCGTCGCCGCTGGATCATAATGGACCGAATTTTGGTTGTCACACCCCATTCGACCAAATAGACTGAAATTTGCAGCTCTTGAACACCTGCACCAAACAATCTTGATTGCATAGGCTTACGATGGTTGGTCCGCCGGCTTCCGATTCAAGGTCCGAGGACGAGGTCCTGGACAAGACTCGAACCTCACAATTCGTCGCATTTGAAGTCGATCGCCAGAGGTACGCGTTTCGCATCGAGCAGATCCAAGAAATCGTGATTTTGGATCAAGTCACCAGGACGCCGCAAACCGCCGATTGTATTGAGGGAGTAAGTAACTTGCGAGGCACGATCATTCCGATTGTCAATCTGCGTTCCCGGATGGGATTGCAACCCAAGCCGGCAGACGACCAGACTCGTGCCATCATTGTCAACGTCGGCCAACGAATGATCGGTTGTACCGTCGATGCCGTGACGCAGGTGATTCGGATTGCAGATCAGGCAGTGCAGCCAGCTCCTTCGACACTGGCCGTGGCTGGCGACTACATTTCCGGATTTGCGAAAATGGATGATGGCCTTGTGATTCTGCTGAACGTTGACCAGTTACTCGATCCGATCCGGTTTGCAGCCGACCCTAGCTAGTCTTATCCGCCAGCCCCCAACCCTAGCCGATCCGAGAAATTGAAGATGGCAAAACGAACTACTTCCAAGCCACCCCAGCGCAGAACGAATCCCTCCGTCGCCCTGATGCGAAGTGAGCTGGATGCGATTGCGAATGCCCATTCGGTCATTGAGTTTGAGATGGATGGAACCATCATCACGGCCAACGAAAACTTTCTTGCCCCGCTTGGCTACAGCCTGGCGGAGGTCCAGGGTGGACACCACCGAATGTTTGTCGAGCCCGAGTTTCGCGAGAGCAACGAATACCGAGAGTTTTGGGAACAGCTGAACCAGGGGCAGTATTTGACGGGCGAATTCAGGCGGATTGGCAAAGACGGAAAATCGGTTTGGATCCGAGGCTCCTATATTCCAATCCTGGACGCCAGTGGCAAACCGTTCAAAGTTGTCAAATACGCCACCGACATCACCCCTGAGAAACTGCGCAATGCCGACTTCAAAGGCCAAATTCAGGCAATTCAAAAGTCGCACGCCGTCATCGAATTTGAAATGGATGGAACGATCATCCACGCCAATGATCTGTTTCTCGCAGCCATGGGATACTCGCTCGACGAAGTCAAGGGACGCCACCATCGGATGTTTGTGGATCCGGCGGAGCGAGACAGTGCGGAATATGCTGAGTTTTGGGCTGCCTTAAACCGCGGAGAATACGCACACGGCGAATATCGTCGAATTGGCAAAAATGGAAACGACGTCTGGATCGAAGGTTCCTACAATCCCATCCTGGACCTCAACGGTCGACCTTGCAAAGTCGTCAAGTATGCTACGGATGTCACGCAACGCGTCAAATTGGAACAACGAAACCAACGACAACAGGCGAAATCCGAAGAGTTGATCCACGAAGTCATCGAGAGTGCCCACCAGTTCGCCGAGGGGGCTCGTGTGATTGCCGAAAGCAGCGCGAATTTAAGTGATGTCGCTCAGAATCAAGCGGCATCGGTCGAGGAAATGACGGCTTCGGTTGAACAAATGACGAGCGCCATCCAGGTGATTTCGTCCAGCGCTTCGGATTCCAAAGAACAGGCGGAACGAACCGCGACACTGGCCGATGAAGCCGGTAGCACGCGGGCCGAGGCCGTTGATGCGATGCGTCTGATTGAAAAATCAAGCGAACAAATTACCGATATCATTCAGGTCATCAGCGAAATCGCCAGCCAAACCAACTTGCTCGCGCTCAACGCCGCGATCGAGGCGGCTCGGGCAGGCGAGCACGGGTTGGGTTTCGCCGTGGTGGCCGACGAGGTCAGGAAGCTGGCCGAGCGTTCAAGTCAGGCGGCCAAAGAGATTACCCAACTGATCAAGGAATCATCGCGACGTGTCAGCGAAGGTGCCGAATTGTCCGAGAAGGTCGGACAATCTTTGTCTTCGATTCGCCAGGCAGTCGATAAAACGGCCACCGGAATCTCCCAAATCGCCGAACAGACAGAGTCCCAGTCGGTCAGCGCTGAGCAAGTCAAGATCGCCATTCGCATCGTTTCCGAAACCACCGAGTCCAATGCGGCCAGTGCGGAAGAACTGGCTGCCAGTGCCGAACAACTGGGTGCGCAGTCTCAGACCTTGCAGGATCTCGTGGCAAAATTCGAGGTTTGAATAATTCTTCGGATCTTGGGGTTTGCTGTCGCGGATCCGTTTAGCCGGATCTTGTCGGCGGTCCTCAGGAGATTCAAGGATCACGCTTGTGAACAATGTCAGCCAGGCAGAAAGAATCGTTATTGGCAATTCAATCCTTTATCACTTTCGATAGCGTAGGGCGAGGACAAATGGAAATCCAGCGTCTCAATACGCAGCAATTCGAAAAGTTTCGGGACTTCATTTATCAGCAATCCGGGATTCGCATGGATTCCAACAAAGTACTCCTGTTAAGCAACCGGATTCGTCGGCGTCTCAAAGCGGGAGGTTTTGATGGCTTCGATGAGTACTATCGTTTTCTAAGGTCGTCGTCGGGTTCGGCTGAAATTGAATTCTTTCTCGATGCAGTGACCACCAACGAGACGTTCTTTTTTCGGACGGAGAAGCATTTCGAGTGGTTGTCCTCCGAATTCTTGAAGGAGTTGATCGCACAACAACAGCAGGGCCGACGGAAGCCGCAACTGAGAATTTGGTCCGCCGGTTGTGCGACCGGTGCCGAGCCCTACTCGATCGCGATCTGCCTCGCCGAAAACAGCTATCGGCTTCGCGATTGGTCGCTGGAAATTATCGGCACCGACATCAGTGAAGAAGTGCTTCGCGATGCCCGCCGCGGAATCTACAAATCGCGTTCGATCGAGTCGGTCAACGAAAAGCAACGGCGTCGCTTTTTTCGACACCAGGTAGCCGAGGATCTCTGGACGATCCGACCCGATATCCAAGCGCTCGTCGAATTCCGGCAACACAACTTGATCCAACCACCACCGGCGAAAGAACTGGATTGCATTTTTATTCGCAATGTTCTGATTTACTTTGATGCCAATTCGAAACGGCTGGTGATCGATCACCTGATCCAGGCGCTTGCCGTCGGCGGTTACCTTGTCATTGGGCCCTCAGAAGGGATCAGTGGGATGCTGGAACCGCTACGCAAGGTATCGCCAACGATCTACCAAAAAATGGATCCCGCTGTTGCCGGCCCCCTCAGCAGGAGGACACGCAGCGATGGCTGACAACCTTGGCAATTCGGGAGATCTGTCCGATGACATGGCAGAATACTTGCAAACATTTTTGGACGAGACCGAAGAACAGCTGGACGATTTGGTTGATACCATGCTGGCATTGGAACGCGATTCAACCAGACGGGAGGATTTGAACGAAGCTTTTCGGTTGATTCACTCAATCAAGGGCTCTGCGGGCATGATGGGATTCGAAAATATTTCGAATCTGACCCACCACCTGGAAAATCGATTCGACCAATTTCGCGCCGGGCGCGAGCAGTTGGACGAGCCGATGATGAACATCGTTTTGCGCTGCATTGATTTCCTGCGACAATGCGTTGAGAGGCTGCGTGCGGGCCAGCAACTTGCCAGCTCGTTGGAATTGCTCAGCGAACTGAAACACCTCGAACGACATGGCGAAATACCGTCTTCCGGCCACGCCCAGCCGCCGGCCGAATCGCCAGCCACCCGCCAGCCTGACGTTGAACACGAGGTGAGCTCAAATGAGCCAAACGAAATTCCGGAAGGTGTCGTTCGAATCATGGTGCGATTTCGACCCGGCCTCCAGTTGGCGGACCTCAAGGCTCAGTTGATCCTAAACAGGCTGGCCGCGATTGGTGAGGTCCAGTGGACTCGCCCGGACCGAAGCCAGCTCTCAGGGATGGAGCATCTGGACACCCTTGAGGTTCAGATCGAAACCGATCTGTCGGCTGAAAAAGTCCGCGCTGTCGTCGATCTCGATGGCGTCGAGGAGATTGAATTGACCGCAGCGTCACTCGAATCCACGGTCAGTTCCCCGGAGTCATCGCGAGCACCAGAACCGGAGCCAGAACTGGAACCAGAGCCAGCGATGAGGCCAGAACACGCGCCGAAATCGGATTCCGTTGTCGAACTGGACTCGGGAAACAAGCTTCCAGTCGCTGCGACAGCTGAACCGGCCGCCGCCATCAGCGAGGAAGCCTCGGAGTTCCGCGCTGAACCCCATTCACACGTTGCCGATCCAGTCGCGGGGGCCGCATCGCAACGTTCGGCCCCGACGGGTCCCATGAAGCCAACCGCGACCGCTCAATCCGGATCAGGGCAGGTGGCGACGTCCAAGGTCACGGAAACGATGCGGGTTGAAACGCACCGTCTGGATAACTTGGTCAACCTCGCTGGTGAACTGGTGGTCAACCGGGCCCGATTCGAACAATTGTCCGGTCAAGTCAATCCCGAGTTTCGTAAAGCTGACATGCTGAATCGGATTCGTGATTTTGGTGATCATCTTCGTCTCATCATCGAACAGTTGGTAAGCCAGCGCGGTGACGATGCGAATCGGGCAACCCAGATTCAACGCTTGCGAGATGGATTGCAACTGCTGGAAGAGCAGCCACAAATCTGGAGTGACGGGCAGCGATTTTTTGGCCAAATCGGTGACGCAATCGACCAATTGTCGCGAGTTTCGCAAGGCCTCCAGCGGGGCATTCTGGAGACGCGAATGGTTCCCGTCGGTCCGTTATTCAATCGATTCAAACGCGTCGTTCGCGATCTGTCCAAGGAACGTGGTAAACAAGTCAACTTGGTGATTCGCGGCGAAAAAACAGAATTGGACAAACGAATGGTGGACGAATTGGGTGATCCGTTGGTCCATCTGATTCGCAATTCGATCGACCATGCAATGGAGACAGTCGACGAACGTATCCGTCTGGGAAAATCAGACACGGGCAACATCTCGCTCGATGCCAGTCACAGTGGCAACGTCGTCAAAATCCAGGTTCGCGATGATGGATCGGGCATCGATCTTGAGAAAATTAAATCCAAGCTGAGCGAGAATCAGCTGTTGTCTGCAGAAGCGATTGCCGATCTGTCTGATCAACAGGCGCTCGAATACATCTGGCATCCGGGATTCAGCACGGCCCAACAGGTCACGGATGTTTCGGGGCGCGGTGTTGGCATGGATGTCGTCAAAACGAGAATCCAGCAGTTGAGCGGTACCATTCAAATTGAATCCAGTCGTGGTCAAGGGACCACGTTTACGATCCGCTTGCCACTGACGTTGGCCATCATTAATTGCTTGCTTGTTCGTCTTCACGATGTCATCTTCTGTATGCCGATCGAAGATGTCCGTGAGATCGTATCGATTGCCAATCGTGATGTCATCACGGTCCTGGATCGACGTTCCATTGATGTTCGTGGAGAATTTATTCCTTTGTTCGGAATCGACGACGTTTTCCATTGGCATGACGTCGACTACGGATACAATAACGCTGCCAATCGGAAGGCAGGCGATGCGACCGAGACGTTTGAGGTCGTCGTGTTGCAGTCCAAAGGAAAAACAATCGGACTTCGAACCGACGAATTTCTTGGCAACCAGGACATGGTGGTAAAATCGCTCTCGGATAATTTTATCAATATTCGCGGATTGTCGGGCGCGAGCATTCTTGGCGACGGCGGCGTTTGTCTGATGCTGGATGTTGGCAAGTTCATTGAAATGGCGACCCAACCTGACTAAGCCACGAAGCGGGGCAAATCAGATCAACGGAGGTGGAGTCAGTTGTCGCAGCAGCATCAGGATCGAATGGATGCCAAACAGTTGATCGCAATGCGCGATGCTCTTCACCAGGGTTCCGTTCGGGCAGCGGAGGCGCTGGCGACATGGATTGACAAGCCAGCGGTGATTGAAATCGGTTCGCTGGAACAGCTGCCGCTCGAGGAAGCCGTCAATATCCTCGACACGGCCGGTAATCCAATTTGCTTTTGTGCGGTGGAGATCAGTGGGCTGATCACCGGCCAAATGATTCTGGCCTTTGATGATGCAAGCGGACTGGCATTGGCCGATCTTTTATTGGATCGTCCGGTGGGAGCCTCTCGGCAGTGGAGCGAAATGGAAACTTCGGCCGCAATCGAAACCACCAACATTCTTTGCTGCTGGTATCTGAATGCCCTGTCATCGAGCGTCACCGGTGCAGTTGAATCGACCGAAATCCTCCCATCGCCGCCCGTGTTCGCAAGGGATTTTGCGGAAAGCCTGATGCAGTTCGCGTTAATGGGGCAGGCGGTCGCAGGCCAGCGGGTGGTCCTGGCTCGGACGAAATTTCGAATTGGTGGCTTGCCGGTTAACTGGACGCTGTTGTTGATTCCGGATGCGGAATCCATGTCGCGACTGCCTCGGCTGCTCTCGGCGACGGTGACCGACAGCGCAGAAAGTTAAAAGTGGAAGAATCAAATCAGGCGATGGCAGCTTCGATTCGAATGGGCGAAATGAGTGTCGCCTCCGAAGGAGAATTGCTGCGTGCCCTGTTGGGTTCCTGCGTCGGATTGGCGTTGTACGATCGGCAGCAAAAAATTGGCGGCTTGGCCCATATCGTGCTGCCGGAGGCGCGGGGAAAAACGGATCAGCCTGGTAAATTTGCTGATACGGCCATTCCTGAATTGATTCAACAGATGAGCGAACTGGCGGGTCAGCCGCTGCGATTGAGTGCAAAACTGGTAGGCGGCGCCAGTATGTTTTCCCACTCGGCTGCAGCCTCGATTGGTGACCAAAATGTTGAGGCTTGCCGACAGCAGTTGAACCAATTGAGGGTCCCAGTGGTCGCGCAGCATTGTGGCGGCAAGCAGGGGCGAAAAATATCGCTCGATACAGCAAGCGGATTGGTGCGGATTGAAATCGTTGGCCAGGATTCCATCGAATTATAGAAGGTGAGCCAGCAACAATGAACTCGATTGTTAAACGTCTGCTGATCGTTGACGATGCCCTGATCATGCGGAAACGGATTCGGGATATCGCCCAGCAAGCCGGTTGGCAGGTGGTGGTCGAGGCTGCCGATGGCAATCAGGCAATCGCCCTGTATGACCAGGTGCAGCCGGACCTGGTGACGATGGACATCGTGATGCCTGACATGGACGGTGTCTCGGCACTCAAGCAGTTGATCCGGCAAGACCCGCAAGCTAACGTGGTGATGATTAGTGCTGTCAACCAGAAGGATAAGCTGTCTGAGTGTATCCAAAATGGGGCGATTGATTTTATCGTGAAGCCGTTTGATAAATCCAGTTTGCTTCGTTTTTTTGAAAAACAGCTCAACCAAGACAACTGATTCGAGGAAATCCCGTTGACACTTCGTCCGACCCGTATTCTGATCGTCGATGATTCAGCCTTGTACCGGCAAGCGATCACCAATGTTTTGCGTGACGTTGACACCGTGGCCATCGTCGGCGTGGCAAAAAACGGAATCGACGCGCTCGAAAAAATCGGCCAGCTGGACCCGGATCTCCTGACCCTGGACGTCCAGATGCCGGATATGAATGGGATTGAAGTTCTCAACGAGATTAATCGTCGCCGGCTGCCAACCAAATCGATCATGGTGAGCAGCCTCACCGCCGAGGGTGCCCAAGTCACGACCGATGCCTTGATGGAAGGTGCTTTCGATTTTATTCTCAAGCCCTCCGGTAGCGATGCGGAGCTCAATCGCCGACAGTTGCGGGAACGCGCTGGTTGAAAAAATCACGGCATTTCGCGCCCAGCAGGAGCCGGCCGGTCCGTCGGACTCGGTTGACAGCTCCGACAGCACGCCGACTCCCCGGTTCCCTTGTGAGGCAGTGGTCATCGGGACCTCGACGGGAGGTCCACAGGCCCTGAAATCCGTATTGCCTCGTTTGCCCAAAACGCTGGACGTTCCGGTGCTGGTGGTTCAGCACATGCCACCCCAATACACCCTGTCGTTAGCCAAACGACTCGATTCGATCTGTGAGATGAGCGTGGTCGAAGCTCAAGATGAGATGGAAGCAACCGCGGGCGGGATTTGGCTCGCTCCGGGGGGAAAGCAAATGGGGCTTTATCGCCGTGGGAACAGCCTGCGAATTCGAATCACCGATGATCCGCCTGAACAGGGTGTCCGTCCCGCTGCAGATTATCTTGTTCGATCTGCTTCCCAGGTGCTCGGTGGCAATGCGCTGGCGGTGGTGATGACCGGGATGGGACGCGATGGAACGGCCGGTTGTCAGTTGTTGAAGCACGCCGGTGGGTACGTGTTTGCGCAGTGCAAGAGTGATTGCGTGGTCTACGGAATGTCCAAAGCGGTTGTGGAAGCGGGGTTGGCCGACCGGATTCTGACGCTTGGAAAAATTCCACCCGCGATTGTTCGCCACGTCAAGCGAAGTCGCCGTTCGATTAATGGGAACTCATGAATACTCAAGCATCCTCCGAAGTCTCGGTGCTGGTCGTCGAAGACAGTCGTATCCAGGCAAAAATTCTGTCCAACAAACTGGCCGAAGCCGGCTACGCCGTCCGCACGGCCGAGAACGGAGAAGTTGGACTGGAGATGATCCGCGCTGAACGACCGACCCTGGTCATTTCCGATATCGAAATGCCGAAAATGACGGGCTACGAACTATGCAGCGCCGTCAAACACGATCCTGAACTTCGAACCATTCCTTTTATCCTGCTGTCCACCCTTAGTAACGCCCAGGATATCATCAAAGGACTTCACTGCGGTGCCGACAATTATGTGACCAAGCCGTACGACCCCGAGTTCTTGATTGGGCGAGTGGCGTCGCTGCTGGCCACACCGATCGCAGAGGAGCAAGATGAACAACAACTGGACGTCACACTCGGGGGCACCCGTTATTCGGTCAAGGCAGGACGACAGCAGGTGCTGAACCTGTTGGTCTCAACATTTGAAAATGCGGTCGAGAAAAATAATGAACTGATCAAGTCCAATGAGGAACTCAATGCGGCCAAGGAACAGCTGACTCACTGGAACGAGGAATTGGCATCGCTCAACAACCAGCTGGAGTCGGCCAATACTCGAATGTCGCGTGATTTGAACGCCGCGGCCAAGGTCCAGCAGTCGTTGCTGCCCAGTAGCGACTTCCGCTCGTCGCAGATTCAGTTCGCCTGGAGATTCCTGCCGTGTGACGAACTGGCTGGTGATTTCCTCAATTTTTTCCCGCTCGATGACAAACATTTCGCCGCCTACGTGGTTGATGTTAGCGGTCACGGCGTGGCTTCTTCCCTGCTCTCGGTCACGATTGGGCGGCTGTTGACCCCGCAGATTTCTCATTCGGGTTTGCTGATTCGAAAGCATGAATCCACCGGTGAAAACCTGATTGTGTCTCCCGCAGAAGTCGCCAATGAATTGAATCGGCGATTTCAAATGGAAGAACAAAGCGGTCTCTATTTCACCATGTTGTACGGAGTCATGAACCTGGAGACGCTCAAATTCGAATACGTCTCCGCGGGTCATGACCCCGTCGTTCACGCGTCCAGAACCGGACAACCAGAGTTGATCGAAGGCGAAGGGATGGCTGTCGGCTGGATGGACGATGTGGAGTTTGAGAATCAGGTCATCCAGCTTCAACCGGGGGAGCGACTGTTTCTCTATTCGGACGGTGTTCCCGAAGCAATGGATCAGGAAATGAACCAATTTGGATTGAAGCAGATGCTGGAAATCCTCGAACTTGGGCAGCTGCAGTCGATCGACGACAGTGTCTCGCTGCTGTTGGGTTCCGTCGAGCGATGGTGCCAGGGAAGCGGACCGTTGGATGACGTCTCAATCTTGGGGTTGGAAATTGGTCAATAGTTGCCCGGTCGGCGCTGCTGTCCTGCACATCAGCCGCCTGGGACGGTCCAGGCAGGAATGGGAAACAACGGCTTGGCCGAGCACCCTGGATTGAAAAACCCGATACAGCATTGACCCTGTCAGCCGTGCGGCACGATAATTGCTCGTGGGATTTGCGTGTAGAATTTGCGTGTCGTATTTGCTTATTGAATTGAGAACCGTTTGATATCGTTGGCGGCGTCTTGGTAGGGAATTAAATCACCGACTAGCGCAGCGATTCGAGGCCAAATGCAATAGCGTGCGGAATGGCACTGGTCATCCGTTTTGAAGGGTCGAATTGAATGCGGCTAGCGCCAATTCGCTCGCTCGAGTGACCTTTTGAATGGTCGTTGTTCAATAAGATTGAATTCAGTGAACGCAGACTAAAATTCCAAAATCCAGATAATCAAAGTGGAGCAGATTAAGATGGCAATCAACTCACAAGTTGCTCAATCCGAATGGCCGGATTTTTTTGTGACATTCAGCAATGGCAATCGCGGACGCGAGGTGACGCTAGAGGTTCTCGACGCTGAAGCCGGTTCCACCGGGCAGGCAAAGCAAGGCCCTTTGATGGCCATCGATTACGACCCGGTTGGGAAGGGAAACGATCTCGTAATTACCACGGGCGTGGACGAAATTGAATACTCCCACACGATCCCGGCTCCGGTGGAAGTCTGGCAGGATCAGGCCGACGATGGTGAGGTGGCCGCGCTGCAGATCGTTGATCAAAACGGACACAAGACGATTGTCAGTTTTTGAGCTTTTCATCGCTGCAAAGTGCCTGATTTAGCGTTGGTTACCAGCGCAGAAGTCTTTGTTTTGAGAGTTTGCGTTGGTGACCTTCAGCGACTAATCTAGTGTCTCGCGTTAACAGTTGGGCACTTCGATGGTTGGGTTTTGGACAGCGTGTCTGCCAATTCTGCGTCGGGGTGCATGCGGGAATTTATTCGAAAAACTTCGGTCCTAAAACAAATGAAAGTCCAACGGATGTTCATGAAAAATTCCTGGTCAGCGATGCTCTCGCTGACCCTGCTGGTTGTTTTCCTCAGCCCTTCGGAGGGTCAAACAACCGAATCGGCAACAGGCCGCCTTCAGGACGAACAGGCAATTCGAACTGCGGCCGCCTCCTACGAGGCCGCGTTCAATCAGGGCGATGCGAAATCATTGGCCGCGATGTGGGTGGAGGATGGTGAATACATCGATCAAACCGGGTTTCTGTTACGCAACCGGCCCGTCATCGAGCAGGCGCTGGGTAGTTTTTTCGCTCAGCACAAGGGTGCCAAAATCCAAATCAAAATCGCTCAGATTCAGTTTTTGGCTGAGGATGTTGCGTCCGAACTGGCGCACTCCAAAACGACGATGCCAGATGGCAAGACGGAAGTGGCGTATTACGCGATCGTCCACGTCAAACGGGATGGCCAATGGAAAATGCTCAGTGTTCACGAGACGCCACCTCCCCCGCCTTCGAATTACGAAAAACTGAAAGAGCTGGAATGGATGATTGGGACTTGGGTCGACCGCGAAGCAGAGCCACCAGCGGGTCAGGCTGGCAGCGCGGTTGTGGTCGAGATCAATGGTCATTGGTCCGCCAATCGAAATTTCATCATCCGTGAATTTACCGCCGTTTCCGATGGCAAGATTACGAATACGGGGACTCAGCGAATCGGCTGGCACGCGCCGTCCAAAGAGATCCGGTCTTGGGCGTTTGATTCCAAAGGTGGAATTACGACAGGTACCTGGAAGAAAATCGATGATCGGTGGATCGTAGCAACCAGCGAGGCGCTTTCCAATGGCGAGGTTGCGACGGCAAACGAATCGGTGACACTCAATGCGGACGGTAGTCAAACCTGGTCCATCACCGATCGTGCAAGAGCTGGACGATCGTTGCCCGATCAACAGTTCAAATCGGTCCGAATCCAATAGCAATTCAGCCACGTTTGACTCACGACGACTGACAACTTTTTCTCTGCGAATCACAATTTTCCGAACCAGGAACTCTGAACATGACACAAAAACTTCCCTTGCCGTTTTGCGTTTCCCTTTTAATGCTTGCAGCGATCGCAACCAATCCTGATGCGGTTTCGGCCCATGGTGGCATTGGTGGGTACCATGCGGGACACGTGGGTTATGTTGGACATGTCGGTGGCGTGGGTGGCGTGGGGGCGGTGCGCGTCGGCGACGTGGGTGGTGTGCGTGTTGGTGATGTAGGTGGAGTTCGTGTTGGGGGAGTGGGGGCTGTGGGGTTGTATGGTGCAGCAAGCTATGCCAACTACCATCCTGCGGTCGGGTTTTATCAGCCCTATGCCCGAGGAATGGCCAATGCAATTGGCGGTATCCAGCCTTACGCACCTCCCAATACGATGCCCAACCCTGACAGCAATCCCTTTGGTCGAGCCAACAATGATAATGCAGTTAATCCAGATTCCAGGCAGTCTGCGCTCGAGCAGCTGAATCAGGCCATTGACAAGGACCAGTAGTCGATCGGATCAAGCCAGCTAGAATGGCTGGGAGTGTCCAGTCGTTCTCGGTTTGGTTGGATGGACAGTGAACAAAGAGGCTTGCCGATCCACGTCATTCACGCGATTCGTGCCAAATTTGATTTAGAAAAACGACTTTTTCCGTTTGCTGAAATCGCAAGAATGTCGTGAACAGGACGCTGCGAAATGGAACCATCGCCCAAGCGATTCTCGATCATCTTGCGGATCGCTTTCTGGCTGTTCGTCGGTTGTGCGATGCTGTCGCTGTTCGCACTGGTGATGGAGTGGTATCGGTTTGCGCAAACCATGCCGGATCGGGGCTGGAATCTCCAGATCTTTCGGATTTTCGGCCTGGCTTTTGTCAACCTGATCTTCACCGTCATCCTCGCCACGATGGGGCTGCTGTATTTGTGGGTCCGTTTGGCAAAATCGCTTCCGGATCTCCAGGGTTGGCATCTGCAATGGCCTGAATCCGAGTTTGTTGCTGCCGATGCGGAAGCAGATTTTACATTCGACGATTATTTGGAGCAGGAGGCTCGGGTCTTTACGGAACTGGGTAAGTTCATTGACGGACCTTGGGTGGAACACCAACCGGGAGCCTACAGTCGTTACCATGTGGACTCGGTTTGCAATCCCGACACGGTGGTGGATCGAAATTGGAATCGGTCGCACGTGCTCGAAGCAAACGACCCGGTGGGTGGCGTTTTGTTGATCCACGGATTGAGTGACTCGCCTTATTCGCTGCGAGCTTTGGGGCAACGGCTGCACCGGGAAGGCTATACGGTTGTCTGGCTCCGTGTGCCGGGGCATGGTACGTGTCCTGGAGCGTTGGCCAACGTGTCGTGTCGCGATTGGTCCGCAGCTGTCAGGGTTGCGATGAAGGGCCTGCAAGCACGAATTCCTGACGACTGCCCCATGTTTTTGGCCGGTTACTCCAATGGAGGGGCGCTCAGCGTCCAATATGCGATTTTGGCCGTGGAGGATCGAGCGTTACCCCAGGTTACCGGAATCATGCTGTTTTCACCCATGTTGGGAATCAACCCGATGGCCAAGATCACGCGGCTGTACCACATGGTGGCGCTGGTCTCGCGAACGCTCAAGGCTCAATGGTCGAACATTGACGCTGAAATCGATCCTTTCAAATTCAGTTCGTGGCCCATGAATGCCAGTGTCCAGGCCTGGTTGATCACCCAGGACGTGGAGCGGCAATTGGCACGGTTGGAAAAATCTGGGCGGATGGATTCATTTCCACCTGTCATCGCAATGCAATCGGTCGTCGATTCGACTGTCGTTGTTTCAAAATTGATCACGGCCTTGTTTCACCGTTTGCGTGGCAATTCCAACCAATTATTTTTATTCGACATCGATCGCGTCGATGAACTGGGGAACCTGTTTAACAAGTCCTTCGAAACCAAGATTGTTCCAGAGCTTGAAAAAACGGATTTAACTTACCAACTCAAGATTTTAAGAAACTCGAAATCCAATTCGCGCGGTCTTGAGGTGGGTTCGCGCGTCGGCGGAACCTGGAAAAGCGAGGAAACTGACCTCTCCTGGCAGGACAATATTGTCTCGCTTTCTCACATCGCGGTTCCAATTCCACCGGAAGATCCGATTTATGGCACCCGGGACGCGACGGTTGGTAGTGGCCTTCCGTTGGGGACGGTATCCATCCGAGCGGAACCGAGTGCATTGATGATTTCGGGTTCGGTCTTCGTGAGATGCCGTCATAACCCGTTTTACGCCTTCATGGAAGACCATATCATCCAGTGGCTTTCAAAAATCAAAGGTGACTCGGACAACCAAGTTGCTTAAGCTAAGCTGCCATCCGGTAAAACTGCGAACGGTCATCTGGCCAGGTATTTCAACCAAGGAATCAGGTTTTGATTGAAGACAAGTTCTTGTTGCTCAAACGTCACGCTTGTTCCCATGGCCTGAGCGATGAGGCAATTCGTGAAATTGCAAATGCCAGTGAATTGATCCGTGCAGAGCCCGGACAGGTTCTCCATCACGCCAACGAGATCTTTGATTCCGTCTATCTTTTGATTCATGGTCGCGTAAAAGAGTCGATCGTCGACATTCTGGGCAACGTCTCGATTCAGCGATTCGCGACCGCCGGTGCGCAGATCGGTGCGTTAGCGGCGGCATTGGGCAAACCGGCACCGATGGATGTGATTGCCGAAGAACCGACAACTTTGCTGCGATTGGATTATTCCGTCGCGCAGGCGTTGACCAAGAAGTATGCTGATTTTCAGCAGAATTTTTCAAAGTTGATCGCCGAGGCCGTGCTCGGTCTGTTGCTAAAAGACCGATCGCAGCGACAGCCGGCGGTAGTTGGGATATTTCATCAGGGGCCCGCGTCCCGTCCATTGACGCCTCGTTTGATCCAGCGGTTGCGCGAGCTGGACGAAACACCTCATGTGATGAGTGATGATCCCGGATGGATGCCGATCGAGCAACTGCCCTTTCTTCATTTGAAGCGAAATGGAGGTTATCTTCCGGTTGAAGAAATTCGTGATCAATACAATCAATGGTCGGAATCGAGACGCACGATTGCCGATGTCGATGCGGCCATCGATTTGAAGAACGCTTTGATGATTGCCGAAGTCTGCGAAAAGATCTTTTGGTGTGTTACGCCAGACAACTGGCAGGCTTCGTTACCTCGGCTGCGCGAGTTGGTTGCCAAAACACCAGGCTGGCGGGACAAGATCAATGTGATTTGGGTGTTGCCCGGCGACCGTCCCTGGGCTCCGTTGGCGCCGGAATTTCGGGAACTGGCCAAGCGAGACTACAAACTCTCATTCGAGGAACCGCCTGAACATCAAAGCCGCGATTTGTTCCATGGTCTGGAACGAGTTGTGCATCAACTGCGGGGAATTCGAATCGGCGTGGCCTTGGGGGGTGGTGCGGCAAGAGGGATGGCTCACCTGGGTGTGCTCAAAGCGCTGGAACAAAACGGGATCCATATCGATATGATCGCCGGTACCAGTGCGGGAGCCATGACGGGAATTCTGTATGCATCGGGAATGGATCCGGACTACAACGCTGCTTGTTTCAAGCAAGACCTGAAACCCGGCTGGTTTTTCCGGATGTTACCCAATGGCGGATACTGGTACCTGTTTTTCAAATATCGGCGAAGACAATTCGATCCGATGCTGAGGAAATACCTGAAAGACAGTCGGTTGGAACAACTCACGTTGCCTGTTTTTTCTGTGACCGTTGACTTAATCAGTGGCAGTCCCGTCGTCCGCCAATTCGGTGATTCGGTGGAGGCCATCACCGAGAGTATTAATTTGCCAGTGCTTTCGATACCCATCAATCGTAATGGTCAGTCATTGGTCGACGGAGGAATCGTCAACAATATTCCGGCGGATGTGCTGGTCGCCAGCGGTTGCAATATCGTCATCGCAGTCAGCGTGACCGCTGGCGTGGAAAAAGAGTTCGCCTCCAACCGGCCGGACACCCCGACTGAAAAAATGAAAAACGCATCATCGCTCAAAACCATCCTGCGGACGTACATCGTGCAAAACGTGAACATGAATTCGGTGGGCGTCGCGCCGGCCGATCTTGTGATTCAGCCCGATGTGACCGCGTTCGACATCACCGAATTCACACGCGCCGATGAAATGGCGGTGATCGGCGAGCAAGCCACGTTGAAAAGCCTACCGAGGCTGAGATCCCTGTTATCGAGAATCGATGACAAATTGTACGTCGCGAAAACTTAATCGGGGTGCGGCCTCGAATTCGCGAGGGCGGTCGATCATACTCGTTGTTGAAATTCTTCCACGGAAAACGTCAACGACTCAGAGGGTGCGAAAATAGATATGGATTGGACGCTGATTGTCGTTCTGGCTCACATCGCGATCGAGATTGCCTTCTTTACGCGGGTGATTTTACGGCCCCATCGACAACCTGCGTCGCGGATTGCCTGGATCGCAGTCATCGCCGCGTTGCCGTTTGTCGGGATCATCGCCTACATCCTGTTGGGTGAGGTGAACATTGGCAAAAAAAGAATTGAGCGAATGCGTGCCGTGCTGGACAGCATGCCTCCCATGGCAGCCCCCGCGGCAGGTGGCGAAGCAAATTACCAGCCGGCAATCCCGGCCCGTTATGAACATCTTTTTCGTACCGGGGAATCGATCAGCCGATTTCAGCCAGTTGGGGGAAACTCGGCGAAACTGATGGCGGATTCCAATGCTTCGATCGATGCGATGGTCGCCGACATCGATGCGGGCGACCGATCACGTGCACCTGTTGTTCTATATCTGGTTGCCGGACAACAACGGCTGCAAAATGGTCGAAGCCCTGAAACGCGCTGCGGCCCGGGGTGTGAAGTGCCGCGCGATGGTGGATAGCCTGGGCTCTCGGACGATGATCGGCAGTCCCCATTGGGCCGAATTGAGCCGCAGTGGGGTTCGAACCGCCGTCGCCCTTCCAATTGGCAATCCATTGCTGCGACCGCTGCACGGTCGGATCGACCTCCGCAACCACCGTAAGATCCTGGTCATCGACAACAGGGTGACCTACTGCGGAAGCCAAAACTGCGCGGATCCCGAGTTCCTGGTCAAAGCAAAATACGCACCCTGGGTCGATGCGGTGATGCGGTTTGAAGGTCCGGTTGTCCGCGAGAATCAACATTTGTTTGCCAGTGACTGGATGTCCTATGCAAATGAAAATATTGCTGACCTGTTGCAGGAGCCAATCCAGGTGAACCAGCCGGGATTTCCTGCCCAGGTGATCGCGACCGGTCCTACGCTCCGCAATTCCGCGATGCCCGAAATGTTCGAAACGCTGTTTCATGCGGCACGAACCGAACTGATGATCACGACTCCCTACTACGTTCCCGACGAGTCGATGCAAAACGCACTTTGTGCTGCTGCCTTCCGTGGCGTCAAAACGACCATCATTTTCCCCGCCAGGAATGATTCCTGGATCGTCGGCGGTGCCAGTCGCAGTTTCTATGGGGAGCTGCTGGACGCCGGCGTCGAAATTCGTGAGTACGTCGGCGGTTTGCTGCACACGAAATCGTTGACTTTGGATGGCGAGATTACCTTGATCGGATCAGCCAACATGGATCGACGCAGTTTCGATTTGAACTACGAAAACAACATCCTGTTGTACGATCCGGAACTGACCCAGATCATGCGTCAGCGGCAGTTGCAGTACCTGGCCAGCTCCAACATCGTCACCCGCGAAATGGTGGCCCAGTGGTCGCTCGGTGCAAGACTCTGGCACAATGCCTTGGCGATGGTGGGGCCTATTTTGTAAATCTGGAGTCTGGTCGTTTGCCGTCGATGTCATTCGTCTGGCAGTCTTGGCAGTCGGACCTGGACCTGGAATCCTGTCTGCAGATTATTCGCCGTAATCTCACCGCCGTACTGGTTTACGATTGCCCTGCAGATGCTCAAGCCCAAGCCGTTTCCGCGGCGCGAGTCACGTTGACGAGCCGGGTCGACTTGAAAAAATCGCTCAAAGATCTGAGTCAGCAACTCCGGTGGAACGCCGGGCCCGGAGTCCTGAACGGTCAGGGCAATCTGGTCATCCTGCGGTTCCAGTCGAATCGAAACCTTTCCTCTGGCGGGGCAAAATTTCAGCGCGTTGTCCAACAGGTTGTTGATGACTTGCCGTAATTTTGACGGCTCGCACCAGACCAGTACTTCGGGTTCGATTTGCGTGACGACCGCAATCTCTTTCTCTTCGGCGACCCCGGAAAAAACGTTAAGCGATTTCTCGAGCAGATTTGAGAAATTCAACGTCTGCAAGGGACGGGTTTGGTCAGCGGTCTCGGTTTCCGCCAGTTCGAGCAACTGGTTGACCAGATGCCGGAGTTGCTGGCATTGTTCACTGACCGTTTCCAATTCGTCCTGATACTCGGCTGCGGATCGTGGCTTGTCGAGGGTTACTTCGACGCTGGTCTGGATTGCGGTGATCGGGGACCGAAGCTCGTGAGCTGCATTGGCGACAAACTCGCGCTGGCTGTTGATGTATTTGGAAATCTGATCCACAAACGCGTTGATCTCGCCGGAAATCTGATCCAGCTCGTCACCGGTGCCGCGGATTTCCAGACGGCTGTCCAACTGCGAAGGATTAAGCGAGCGGGTGGTCGCGATAATCTGTCGCACCGGCCGCGTCGCGTGTCGAGCGAGAAAGTATCCTCCAAAGGGGGCGAACAACAGCAAGACACCGCCGATCAGCAACATCACCTTGGTCAGCTGCCAGACGTCGTTGCGAATAAATTCAATCGGCTCCCCGAGCACGATCTGGTAGTCGCGGCCATTGGATAACATGACACGGTGTTCGACCAGCAGCCAGTCATGCGTCCGAAAGAACGAAAACTCTGACGCCGATCCCGCCGCGGCTTGGCCGACATTCCAGGCATCGGGAAAATTCTCGCTCTTCCAGGAAAACTTGCCATCGTGACCGATCAGTCCGGCAAACCAGTCATGTTGGCTGTGGCCCAGTACTTTGCGTTCGAATTCTTCATGGATTCGGCCCAGGTCGGGATCCAGTTCTGCGATCGCCAGTTCCAGTTCCACCGATTCTTCCTTCAGCAGGTCTTTGACCTCGTTTTCGATCGTCAATCGCATTGCGACGCGAACGGCCAGCAGGGCCACCAACGAGGCGGTCAGCACGACGACTGTATTCCACAGCGTGAGGCGAAAACGTAGCGTGCGAAAGAACTTTTTCGGCAAACTCTCGATCCCTGGGATTGGCGAATGTCAGGTTTCCCTGGAGGTTGGAAGTCAATCGCGAGTCCCCGCGATGACACAATCCTATCGCTTCTGGCGGGCCGCATGAAGTACGTGCCCGGGGGATCGTTCAACACGACGCCGTTCGGAGCAGGCTGTCACGGAGTGACGCTGGGTGAGTTGATCGAATAACCGCGGCCGCGAACCGTGCTGATCCGCGATTCGCCTTCGCGATCCAGCTTTTTGCGGAGCCGTGTCACATGCACTTCAATCACATTCGTGGGTCCATCCCATTCGAATCCCCACACGTGTTCGCACAGCATTTTGCGCGTGACGACTCGACCGTCGTGGCGCATCAACAGTTCGAGAATGCTGAATTCGGTGGGCGTCAATTCGATTTCGCGATCCAGCAGATAGGCCCGATGGTTCGACAGATCCAGCCTCAAATCACCTGACTGGAGTTCTGGTGCGGGGCGTTGGGAACTCCTGCGGCAAACCGCTTCGACGCGGGCTTTCAGTTCCGCAAACGCAAACGGTTTGACCAGGTAGTCGTCGGCACCGGATTGTAGGCCGTCGACTTTTTCGCGGACAGCGCCCTGGGCCGTCAGGATTATGACGGGTGTCTGGATGCCTTCTTCGCGAAGCCGGTTGAGCACATCCATTCCCGGAATCTCGGGCAGCATCAGATCCAGGACGATCACATCCGCCTGTTGCGATCGGGCTTTTTCCAATCCCGTTTTGCCGTTGATCGCCCAGCTGCACTCATGGCCCGATTCTCGAAATCCCTGAACCAGCGATTTGCCGATTGTCCGATCATCTTCGATGACGAGTATGTTCATTGGCCATCTACATCAGTAAAGATTCTTCACCTGTTGGATCGCGCTTCCTGGCGATGTTATAGACATCATGATCGACCATTACGAGTCCATTACGGTAGACCTTACGAAATTGTAAGGCTGGAACGTATTCGTGGGGATCGGAGGGTTGGCATGGGTGGAAGCGGACGCTGCGTCCTGCGGAATCGGTTCCTTACGGAATTGTAAGCAATCTTGGTTCTTCGAATTCGCGCCGCGGACGATAGAGTAGAAATCTCGAAATTGTTTTACTCAATCAGCGCAATTGGTCAATGAATTCAACAACGACGCTTGACTGCAAAGTGACGGCACCGCCATCTGAATTGCTGGATACCGAGTCGATTCGCCATGCGATCGAGCACGCGGTTCATCTGTTGCCGGCGCAAGGGCCGATCACTGCTTTCGTGCATCACAATACTCTGCATGCGTTCGAAGACCTCGAGTTTGACGCGGCGGTGCGGACGGGCGCCAAGGTTTTTGGCTGCCATCCCTACCTGCCGGAACGACAGTATCGGGAAATGCTGAAGACCGGGCGGATTCGTGAGCAGGACATTGAAGCCGTCTTGATTGACCAGTTGGGCGACCGGGCGGACGATTTGCTGGGATTTCTCGGTACCCGTTTCGGTCTGTACCAGGCGATCCTGCACCATTCGCTGCACGATGGCCCATCGGTCGATCTTAAATGGGTGATTGGCGACACCAATGCGCTCAACCAGTTTCGTGGGGATACCGCCGCGGAAACCAGACGTCAGTTTATTGACGAAACTCGCCAGTGGGTGATGCGTGATTTGAGAAAATCCAGTCAGGGCGGTTCCGGAGAAATGGGGGGTGAATCGGGTGCGAAAATTCCCGAGGCTCTGCAGCAAAAATTCGAGCAGATTTTCGAACTCTTCGGCATTGCGAATATCGAGAAATGGTCGGAAGAGACTTGGGAGTCGTTTGTGCTGCACCTGTTATGGAAAACCTGCGAGCATGGTGCCAGGCAGACGGCGGGTGACAACGTCAGGGGAGCGGAAGCTGAGTTTCAAAGACATCGCGATCTGCTGCTGAATCTGACGTGTGAGGACGCCGACGAAAGAGTCAATGAGATCCTGATCCCGTTTTGCGCTGCGTTTCTCGACCAGGGCTTCAGCAACTGGCCACTTGAGGATCGCGAGCAAGGGTTTTATGCAGCTTTCTTTTCGCTGTATGGCATCAGCGACGGGATCGTGGAACCGTGGCGTCGAGGTTTGGCGGCGGAATTGCAGAAATTGAAGGCACAGTCGGTTTCGCCGGTCGATTCCATTCGTCGATCCCTGGCAGCGCTGGGCGTTTTGCCCGATGAATTGGAGACCTACGTTAGCGATACGTTGCTGGCTTTGCGAGGCTACGCCGGCATGCTGTGGCAACTGGAAAGCCGCGGAGATCGGGTCGTCCGCGCGGTGCCGGGGGGAACCCTGGTCGAGTTCTTGGCCGTTCGTCTGATTCTGGATCGGTTTGCCACGGCTGCGGTGGCCAGAGAATTTGCCTCTTACCGGGGCGAGTTGCTGAACTCCGGGACTGGGCTGGTCAGAAACTGGGCAGCCGGCCGGCCGCGACGGCCACTGGCCAGCAACGAAATGCGTTTCGGTTGTTTGAACTCGCCCAACTGCTTGGCTGGCGGCCCAAGACACCTGGCCCACAATACGCCTGCCGAGTGGCAGCGAATCGTCTCGGAGGTCAACCAGTTTTCCGGAATCGCATCGTCGTCAGATTTTTCACTTGGCCTACGAACGAAAATACCGCAACGAAACGCTGGATGCCGTTGGAATTCACACCGGTCGCGTCCGTCAGCTTGAAGACCGAGCAGAAATCGCGGCGAAACCGAGTTTCCAGATGGTCTGCTGCATTGACGAACGCGAGGAATCTTTCCGTCGCCATCTGGAGGAGATTTTTCCGAACTGCGAGACGTTTGGTGCGGCGGGATTTTTCGCGATTCCGATGTACTATCGCGGCGCGGCCGATGCCCACTACACGCCACTGTGTCCGGTCGTTATCAAGCCGGACCACTATGTGCGCGAAGAAGTTGTTTATTCACTGAAAAAACATGAATCCAATCGCAAACGGGCTCGCCGGACCATTGGAACGGTGACCCATCGCGTCCATATTGGCAGTCGAACGTTTACCGGGGGCTGGATTGGCAGTGCGTTGCTCGGTTCACTGGCGACGTTTCCGTTGGTTGCCAGGATTCTGTTTCCCAGGTTGACCGCCCAGTTCCGGGGTTTGCTGGGTGGATTTGTCAAACCGCCCGAGGTCACCCGTTTGCATCTGGAACGCCATCCCGAATTCCCGCCTGGTCCCGAACCGAAGCAGTTGGGATTTACCGTCGAGGAAATGGCCAATACGGTCGAGCGGCTGCTGCGCGATATTGGTTTGACGCTCGGGTTTGCCCGCATCTTTTTTGTCTGTGGTCACGGTTCGGCCAGTCTGAACAATCCCCACGAAGCCGCCCACGACTGCGGCGCCTGTGCCGGCGGACGAGGCGGACCCAACGCTCGCGCGTTTGCCCAGATGGCCAATGATTACCGGGTTCGACAACTGGTTGCCGAAAAAGGACTGGCCGATTCCGGCGGACACGATTTTCGTCGGCTGTTACCACAACACCTGCGACGACAGCGTCACGTATTACGATCTCGATCAAATCCCGGCGACGCATCAGGACGAGTTCGAAACGGCGTTTGAGGCCATCGAAGAAGCTCGCAAACGGGACGCCCACGAACGCTGTCGGCGTTTCGAATCGGCCCCGTTGGATCTGTCATTCGAAGAAGCATTGATTCATGTCGAGGGGCGAGCCGAGGATCTTTCCCAGGTTCGTCCCGAATACGGCCATGCCACCAACGCGCTTTGTTTTGTTGGTCGGCGGCAATGGAATCGCGGGTTGTTTCTCGATCGACGCGCTTTCCTGCAATCGTATGATCCCGGCGCAGGACGACGAAGAATTCACGATTCTGGAACGGATTCTGCAAGCGGTGATTCCGGTCTGTGCAGGTATCAACCTCGAATATTATTTTTCGTTTGTCGATCCGGTCGGATACGGCTGCGGAACCAAACTGCCTCACAATATCACGTCATTGATTGGCGTGATGAACGGAGCCGGCAGTGATCTTGCGTCCCGGGTTGCCCTGGCAAATGGTCGAAATTCATGAACCCGTTCGATTGCTGTTCGTCATCGAGACGACGGTCGAGGCGATGACCCAGCATCATTGCCCAAAACGAAGGCATCCGCAGGTTGGTCGATGGCAATTGGGTGCAACTGGCTGTGCTGGATGCCGCGACCTCGGAGACTGGCGTATTATCGACACGGGCGATTCGAAACTTACCAGCCGCAGTCGACAGAACTTGGGACCGCGCCCAGTTCGGTCGATTGGTATCGCGGTTGGCGGGACCATTTGAAGTTTGCCAGCATCGGCCAGGAGTTTGAAAGCTAACATGGAACTTGAACTCGTTTACCAGATTTTTGGAATTGCCACCGTTGCCAGCCCGCTGGTGCTGTTGGTCGTATTGGGGATTCCCGCGCTGCTCGGGAGTCAAGCTCTCCGAGACCCTGATTGCCCGTTGCATTTATTTTGCGGTGATGGCTGGATTGGGATCGTCGCTGGTCGTCCTGGCAGCGATGCTGATCAGTGGCGATCGGCATGTACCGATCGAATTGGGGCACTGGATCAAGTTGCCCGAGCAGGATTTTCATTTTCACCTGAAGTTCGTGTTTGACCGGTTGAGTGTGCCGTTTGTGATTCTCACGTTTCTGTTGTGCGGCACGATCGGTGCGTTCACGACGCGTTACCTTCATCGCGAAGCCGGATTCACCCGGTTTTACATTGCCTACGCGCTGTTCATGCTGGGGATGATCCTCGCGTCGCTGGCGGGAACGATCGAAGTCCTGTTTTTTGGTTGGGAACTGGTTGGACTTGTCTTCGGCCCTGTTGATTGCATTTTTCCACGAGCGCCGCAGCCCGGTCAAAAACGGATTCATGGCCTGGTGTGTTTACCGAATTGCCGACGCGGCGTTTTTGGTCGCGGCGGTTTTGATGCATCACTTGACCGGTGCCGGTGATTTTGACGTGCTGATGGGACAGGGCGCCTGGCCCGATGGCGTGGCTTCCATGACGCAAACGCAGGCTTTGCTGGTCGGATCATTGCTGGTGATCGCCGCAGCCGGGTAAATCGGCGCTGGTTCCGTTTTCTGGTTGGCTGCCCCGCGCGATGGAAGGGCCGACGTCATCGAGTGCCATTTTTTATGGTGCGTTGTCGGTGCACCTGGGAGCGTTTCTGCTGCTGCGGATCAGCCCGATCCTGGAGCTTTCGATCTGGCTTTCGGGAACTGTTGTGATGCTTGGGTTGCTGACCGCAATTTATGCGACGCTGGCAGGTCGAGTTCAGTCGGATATCAAAACGGCACTGGCGTATGCTTCGCTGACGCAGGTCGGAATCATCGTTGTCGAAATCGGCTTCGGGTTCCGTTACATCGCCTTGATTCACATTCTCGGCCACGCGGCGTTGCGAACCTTGCAGTTGTTGCGTGCCCCGACGCTGCTGCACGACTATCACGTGCTGGAAAATGCGCTCGATGGCCATTTGCCGACCAAGCGAACCTGGTCTGGCCGCATGGTCCCGCCGGCGATGCAGCGATGGTTTTATCGGTTCGCGCTGGAACGCGGCTATCTGGATGAACTGTTGAATCGCGTCTTTGTTCGCCCATTTGTCTTCTGTTTTCAGACGTTTCGATGCGCTGGAACGAAAGTGGATGAATTTTCTCTGCGGGCGATGACGATCGCGAATCGGATCAGGTTCCTGTCCACGACGAGATTATTGAGGAGTTGAAGTACTAACGATGATCGAACTTCATTTACCCTGGTTGGAACTGGCGGTGTTGACTCCGTTGGTCGGTGCGGCGGTGGCTTGCTGTTTCCGCGACGCCGAGAAGACCCGATTGATTGCGATCCCGTTTTCCGGGTCTGGCGCTGCTGTTTGCGTTGGGTGCCTGGGAAGACTTCAACACGCTGAAAGTGTTTGAAGCCCACGATCGCTGGGATCTTGTTTCACCACTGCTGGGCCCGGACGCGATGGTCGTGGATGAATTCAATGCGCCGCTGTTGGCACTGACGGCGCTGATGTTCTTCCTGACACCGTTGGCCACGCTGCGAACCAAACTGAAACGATTTCCGTTTCGGATGAATCTGCGTTTCCGAGTTTCTGATGCTGGCGACGTTGGCGTGTCGCAGTCCTTGGGGAATCATCGTGTTGATGGGTCTGCAGACGCTGCCGTTGATTTGGGAGATTCGCAGTCGCGGCAAATCAGCCCGAGGATTCGTCATTCACATGACTGCTTTTCATGGGTACTGCTGGTGATCGGATGGGCACATGATCGACGCGGAAGACGCAACCCAGGAACATTCGATTCTGGCAATCTCCCTGTTGACGCTGGCGGTTCTGATTCGCAGCGGTTGTGCTCCCCTGCATTGCTGGATGACGGACTTGTTTGAAAAGGCGACGCTTGGGTTCGTCGCTGTTGTTTGTCTCACCGATGATCGGTGCGTATGCCGCAGTCCGATTGGTGTTGCCGGTTGCGCCCGATTGGTCGCTGCGGATCATTGCGCTCGCGTCGTTGTTTACGGCTGTCTATTCGGCGGGAATGGCGATGGTGCAAACGGAAACCCGACGTTTTTTCTGTTACTTGTTGCTAAGCAATGCGTCGCTGGTGTTGGTTGGACTGGAAGTGGTTACCCCGATCGGATTGACTGGAGCCCTTGCGACCTGGCTGGCCGTCAGTCTGTCGTTGACCGGATTCGGATTGACTTTGCGAGCAATCGAATCACGGGTCGGGCGACTGTCGCTGCGAGATTTTCACGGCTTGTACGATCAGATGCCGATGTTGGCAACGTTTTTTCTGCTGACGGGTCTGGCAATCGTCGGATTTCCAGGCACCGTCGGTTTTGCAGGCGTTGAGTTGATCGTCGAAGGTGCCGTCGAGGTTTTTCCGTATGTCGGTGCATTGGTCGTGGTGGCGGCGGCCTTGAACGGAATTGCAATCCTGAGAGTCTACTTCCGATTGTTTACTGGCACCGAATATCAATCGACGTTTTCGATGGAAGCTCGCTGGCCAGAAAAAATCGCCGTGCTGGTGCTCAGCGTCTTGATCGTTGGCGGTGGCATCTTTCCTCAACCTGGCGTCCAGTCGCGCTACCACGCGGCGAACGAAATCATGTCTCGTCGAGAAGTCAGTTCAGAAGATTCGGCTAACTCAAGCTGGTCGGCGCCAATTGTCGGCTGGGAGTTCCGATCCATACAAGCCGCATTCGAAGCCGACTCGAGCTTGCGTCGGCTGAAGCACGTCGAACAGAGTTCAGAATCCAAAATCAAATCTCAAACAATACAAACAGGGCAACTGGAGCGATAACCTATGTCCGAATCAATGCTGAAACGAACTGAAGTCAGTCGATCCGATCGGAAAAACCGGTCGGCAACGCGGCCGGTTTTTTCAAGTATATGAAAAACGACATGATTTCCGGATTTCTCGTGTTTCTGATCGCGTTGCCACTTTGCCTGGGAATTGCGTTGGCTTGCGGCTATCCGGCGATCGCGGGAATTTTCACCGCCGTGATCGGTGCGATTCTCACCACCTTCATCAGCAACTCGGAATTGACGATCAAGGGCCCTGCGGCCGGACTGATCGTGATCGCGATTGGGTGTATCGAGTCGTTTGGTGGCGATGGTGCAGTGGGAGGCTTCACGGAAGTCGACATGACGGCTTACCAGATGGCACTGGCCGTCGGCGTCGGTGCGGCGGTTTTGCAAATCCTGTTTGGTATTTTTCGTGGCGGGATCCTGGGAGAGTTTTTTCCGCTGGCAGCCGTTCACGGCATGTTGGCCGCCATCGGCGTGATCATCATGGTCAAGCAGTTGCCGGTGGCCTTGGGCGTCGAAGCCAAAGGCGAACCGCTGGAGATGATCAAGGAAATTCCGCACTACTTCGCAGAACTCAATCCGGAGATCGCGCTGATCGGCGGGGTCGGGTTGGCGATCATGTTTCTCTGGCCGCTGGTCCAGAAGTCGGCCAAAATTCTCAAAGCGGTTCCCTCGCCGCTGGTCGTGCTGCTGGCGACGGTACCGATGGGGATGTATTTCGACCTGCTTGCACGAGCATGGGTACGAGTTCAATGGCCACCATTATCGGGTTGGCGAATCCTTCCTGGTGAGAATGCCGGATCGAGATGTTCGGCATGTTCGAGTACTTGACGTTTCCGGATTTCTCCGCCTACTCACCCGAACACCTGGGCAATTCCATGGTCTGGATCATGATGTTCTTCGTGATTGGGACGCTGGAGTCGATCTTCAGCGCCAAAGCGGTCGACGTCCTTGATCCCTGGAAACGAAAAACCAATTTCAATCGTGACACAGTTGCGGTGGGCGTCGGCAACCTGGTTTCCGCCTTCGTCGGCGGTCTGCCAATGATTTCGGAAATCGTGCGAAGCAAGGCCAATATCGACAACGGTGCCCGAACTCGTTTTGCCGATCTTGTGGCACGGTGTGTTTCTGCTGTTGTGTGTCGCCCTGATTCCGACGGTCTTGCATCGAATTCCATTGGCGGCGCTGGCGTCGATGCTGATTTACACCGGATTTCGTTTGACGCATCCGCTGGAATTCGTGCAGACGTACCGAATCGGTCGCGAGCAGCTGGTGATCTTTGTCGCGACGCTGGTGGGTGTCCTGGCGACCGATCTGCTGGTTGGAATCGGGATCGGCATCGCGGTCAAAATGTTCATTCACCTGATCAACGGCGTGCCGGTGACCTCGTTGTTCAAACCCTACCTGGATGTGGTCATCAAGGATGACCAAACGGCGGTGGTGCGAGCCCACAAGTCGGCGGTGTTCAGCAACTGGATTCTGTTCCGCAGCAAGCTGGTCAAAGTCGGCATCAACGAGCGACGTAACGTGATGCTGGATATGTCGGATACGAACCTGGTTGATCACAGCGTGATGGAGAAACTGCATGAACTGGAAAGTGATTTTGCCGATGCGAATCTCGATCTGGAAATCGTGGGACTTGAAAATCACGAAAACATGTCCGAACACGAGTTTGCCGCGCGAAAACGATCGATGGAAAAACTTCGCCGAATCACGGTGATTGTTCCCGAAGAAGTCGGCGATGCGGTTTGCCGGCAGATCATCCAACTGGGGGCGACGGGCTATACGACGACCCAGGTTTTGGGTGTCGGTCGGCATCAGATTTACGAAGCCAGTGGCCAGCTTCCGCACCCCCATGCGATGACCAAGATCGAGACGATCGTACCGAGGCGGCTGGGGGAAGAGATCTTTGACTACTGTCGAAACGAGATCGCACCGAACTATCCCAATTCGGTTTGTACCGAACAGGTCGATGTGTTGAAAAAGGAAGCGTTTGTCAGGCACGAACAGGTTCCCGTCTAACTGGTTGGCGGACAGTCGATGGGCAGTATCCGGTTGCGGAACGACGCTGGTTGGTAGCTAACGATAGGCACTGGGCGGTTGGGGAACCACGCCCAGTTTTTCGTAGTTGAAACCGCTGGGCAGTGGGTGGTAGGGATCCACGTAATCAACGCTGCGATCGGGCGAGATTTGCTCCTCCATTCCCAGACACCAGTAGGACGCATTCACGAGGACGCGACGCAGCCCGGCGCTTTCGAAGTCTTTCCCGCTACCCATGGTGGAGTGAAAGACACGCGCCGTTTTTCCGTCGCTGGTTTGCCAGTTCTTGATCCACATGACCGGTAAGGGTTCCTTGTCGGGGTTGTCTTTGCCGCCATGCTCCCGTCCGATCAAAGGTTGGCCGTCAACCAGCGCCGTACAGCCCTCGGGCAAGCCACCCCCTTCCGGAAAAGTCCGATAAACGTCGGAGGGGCCCCAGATGTCTTTGACGCCAATCAGGATGGGATGGTCCTGCATCGCTTCCACGATATCTCCACGCGTGGAGTCCTGGTGCCAGTTTCCGTGGTGGCCACGAAAGGAACCGCCAAGGATATCGTTGCCGAAATTGACTTGCTGTCCGTCGATCCGATAGGGCAGTTGACCACGAAACCCATGATTGGCAGTCCGCAAACCGATGATCGGTTTACCTGAGTCCAGATAGGCGACAATCTGGGCTTGCTGTTCAGCCGGGAGCGTCAGTAGCCGCGTGAAAAAGATCACCAGGTCAGCTTTGGGCAGATGCTCGAGACCGGGTATCTGGTGGATCTTGAATTCCTGCTCCCTGCCCTTCTCCGGGTAAACGGGCATCGTCGGGTCGACTTGCCCCTGATCGTTGACGCCAAACAACACCGTGCAGTCAAAACCGTGGTGCTTTGCCAGAATTTTGGCCAACATCGGCATCGACTGTTCGCTGCGGTACTCCTGATCCGCGGCGATCAAGACAATCTGTTTGCCTTGGCCGGGGCCCTGTCCACCGCGGTAGGTTAACCACGCCGGGTTTTCCGGGATCGATTGGGCGATCGTGCTGCCGGTGGTCAGCAAAAACAGCATCAAACTCAACAGGGTTCTCATGAAAAGTTCCATTGTTTTTTTATTGCGGAAATGATTTGCGTTGTTCGTGGGGCGAAAGCGTGAGCGGCCGTTTCCGGGGCTGACCCGGTCCGGGCAACTTGCTGGATCCAGCGGTCAACCTCAGGCGTTTCAATCCAGATACCACTCGGCGACCAGCCAGGGGTCCCAGCGAAGAAACACAATCGTCATGGACCAAATACCGATCGTCAACAAGGCAAAAAAGGTCTTTAGCGGCCACGGTCGGCCAGCTGCCAACAACTGATAAAATAGTCCAAATAAAAGTGCAGCGGGAAAGCCAACCAGTAGCAGGCTGAACAGAGGATAGCAAACATCGACCGCAGGTCCAATCGATTTGGGGTCGTCCAGCGATGGGCGAGGCCTGTGTCCCAGAGAGTACCAGGCAACCAGCCAGGTTCCGTAAAGGGACCCTACCAGCAGCAGCGGATAAAGCCAGGCGATCAGGAACAGAAATAACCCACGCAATGAAATTGGCTGTTGTTTCTGCACCGCGAGTTGGGTCGTCGGAGTTTGATAGGGGTTGGCAAGCATGGAATCTCGCGGTGTTTTTTTCTCAATCCAGGAATGGGGCACGGTTCGTGATTTGGATCGTGTTTTGGAGAATCAACCCATTCTAACGACCGCTGCAACGGGATCCAAGCTCGTACCGTCAATCGCCAAAACGGCTTTGTCCGGTTAGGATGGTCATGATTCGACGCCCCCGTCCCGCTTCGGTTTCAACCTGGTGTTGACCGCCTGAAAGGAAGCTGGCTTGACAGCCTGGTGGGCGAGATTTATTCAATCCCGGGAAACCGGGAATGATGTTGTTGAACCGGAAATTGAAATCTGACCGTTCGGGTTGGCGGACAGAAATAACTGAAAACGGGAAATCCGCCGCAGCGGACCAATCATCATGTCATCAACGATCTTGCTCTCTGGTTTTGCCGACGAGGCGGCGAATCAAAAAACACTCGACCAGCAATTCTCGGCTTTCGCCGCGTTGGGCCTGCGTTATTTTTCCATTCGTTTTGTGGACGCCGGCAACGGGGTCAAGAATGTGATGGGACTGGACGACGCCGAGGTCGAAACGGTGAAGCAGAAAATCTCGGAATACGGATTACACGTATCCTCACTGGGTTCGCCGATTGGAAAAGTGAAACTTTGTGATATCGACGATGGCACTCAAACGCCCTACCGGCCGTTTGCCGAGTACCTGCGAGACGAGGTGCCCCGCGCCTGTGATTTGACCAATCGTCTCGGAGCCAAACTGATTCGCGGATTTTCGTTTTACCACCCCAAGGACTCGGCGGTGGAGGAGCACTTCCAGCAAGCGACCGATCAGGTGGGGCAAATTGCGGACGTCTGTCGGCAGCACGGGTTGACCTTTGGCCTGGAGGTCGAAGCGAATCTGGTCGGACAGAACGGTGAAATTCTGGCTCGCATGCATCAGCAGATTGCCAACGAAGCACTCGTGTTGATATTTGACGGCGGCAATCTGGTGACGCAGGGGTATTCGACGGACGAGGTTTATCAACAGTATTTGGAGATGAAACCGGGGTTGGGCTGGATTCACATCAAGGACTTTCGGGTTCCGGCTGGGCACCGACAGACCAAATCCGGACATGTGGATGAAGAAGCCCTCAAGCACTTTGTCCCTGCTGAACTGGGCGATTCGGGGCATGACAAAATCCTCGCGGATTTCGCTACGTTTCTGCCCGAGCTAAACCAGCGGATGACTTCGCGAGGTGTGCCGGGAGTGTTTGCCGATCTCGAACCGCATGTTAAAGGTGGAGGGCAATTCGGTGGATTTAGCGGCCCTGACGGATTTGGTGTCGCGCTCCGCTCATTCTGTCGTTTATGCGATTCCGCGGGAATCAATTACCATTTGAGAGACTTTGGCGACATTCAAGCCGACCGGGGATTCTAATGGGGGCCGGTAGCGGGGCAATCACGAACTACGCGTTCTCGCCCTTGGCGACTAACTGGCCCCGTTTGGATTTCGCCCCGGCGAGTAACTTGTTTTTGGATTTGTCTTGCGATTCGCCTTTTTGGCCGCCTCGCGATTTGTCTTCGTTGAATGGAATCTGCTTGAACATCGTGTCGTAGCATCGAATTCCGAGAAAGATCGTGATCCCGATGCAGAGTCCGCCAATGATGTAACTGGTCGTCCCCATGCTCGTGCACCACATCAAGTAGTAAGCTGACATGACCAGGCTCGCTACGGCGATTCCAAATTGGACGAACGCCAGTGCCCGCAGTCGTTGAATCTCGCTCGAATGGACGGCCGATCGTGCGGTCGTGTTTGCCAATTCACGCATTGCACTGAGCGATTCAATTGGCTTCGCTTTTCGTGACGGTTTAAATTCTTCCGGCTTAAGCGGTTCAATAATGCTGGCAGGATCAACGCTGGGTGTCTTGGCTTCGGGTTTGACAACCGGTTGCTTGGGTTGAACGGGGGCCGCTGGCGTCGGAGCAGCTCCGCCTCGCATCCGCGACAGCAACTGTGACATGTAGTCTTCGACATCGGATTCTGAGTCACCGTTGGTGGTCGGAGCCGGTTCTGGCTCTGGAGCCGCAGCGACTGGTTCGACGGGCTCAACGGGGCTGTAGCTTTCATCCTCGTCCGGGATGCCGCCCCATTGCCCATCTGCTTTCAGTCTCTCTAACAGGTCGGCAACACTTTCGGTCGCAGGCGGGCTGGGTTGCTCTGGCTCGGTCAAAGCTTCCGCGTTAGATTCTTCCGTATCAGTCAGGGCAGTGGCAGCGATCTTCGAGTCAGTTGTGTCAGAATCTGCCTCTGCCTCTTGCCTGGCGTCAATCAAAGCGAGGTCTTGATTTCCCACTTGTTGCGAAAATGGAGCCGGGGATTCGCTCAATCGGTTGGCCAGCGATGGGAGTTCACTGCGGTCCATTTGCACGGTGCAGGCCGATTCGCGAGCGGGCAGGTCGGAAACGGTATCGCTCGGTTTACGGACCTCGTGGAAGGTCGAAGCAGGTTGCGGCGTTGGATCGGGTTGTTCAATCGGCGAGGGCTGATCCAGCGACTGAGGTTGGATGGAAGTTGCGGGTTCAGCATTTGCTGGAGGCTCATCCGTGGATGCCAACGCCACCAGTCCCGATAGCTCCTCGGTCAATTCAATCAAACGACGATCCAGTTCTTCGGCGCTGGGATCGCCGGATTTCTTTCTGTCTCGAATGTCCGTGATTTCGGAAACCAGATTGGCGATCCGGTCCTGGTTTAACACGGTGCCAGACGGTTCGCTCGGCTGTGGGTCATTGGACTGGTCGTTGGCTTGCATTTCGGTCGAGATTTTTTGAGGTTGCTGTTTAGCGTCAACATTCGATGTTCAGGAGTTCTGCGGGGTGATTTTCATCCGCCGCTGCTTCGGCGACGAAGCCCAGTTGTTGAACCTCAATGACGGTCGAATTCGGGAATTCGATGCGATCCCCTTGGGCCAGCCAGTGTACTGATTTCGATTCCTGATTGATCATAATTTCGTCGTTGTAGCTGCGCAGTGTTGCACCTTTGGGGCCGCGGAAAATCACACAGGAGGGTTCGCCATCGTTGGAACCGTCCATGCCGAGCATGCATTTTTGGGTTTTGATCGTGACGATTTCGGTTTCACGATTTTCGCCCGAAAGCAATAGAACCAGGTCCGTTGGCAGACAAGTTGGTTGTGACATTGTTGATTGGTCCTTGGAGGCGTGAATCAATGATTCGCACGAAACGGTTGAGTGGTTTAACAGGGGGCCGAGTACTTTCGGTATCGGCTTTCATTTGGACTGTGGTTTTCGTGTATAAGCATCTAGCTCTCGACTGGATGCGGGTCAAATCAGAATTTGCCAAAGTTTTCAACGAGCCGTATTTTTTACGTACGATCGTCATAACGCGACGACGCCGGCACCTCGTTTTACCTCGCCGCAGCCCGCCAGGGCGATCACCGGAACGTTAGCAAAGTGTCTTGGATCGTAGGTCCGCTCAGTGCTCAAATCGGCCACCTCCGCGAAGATGCGTTTTCGCCCCAAGTTTCGGGCGAAACGTTGCCTTTTTGCAGCATGCGATAAATTCTCAATCTTCAGGAAAAAAACGGTCCGCGGCGAACTGCGTACTATAGTTCGAGAAGTTCAGGCGAGGCATCTGCTTCGCCAACTGGACCTTCATTCACCAACCGATTCGAATCGCTGTGAATGGTGTTGGTGAGGCAAACCCAGCAGGGATGCAGGCTTTGTTCATCGCACCGGCGGTGCAATCGAACAAGCGACCTGCAAACCTGATAACAACGATCAACTTCGAGAACGGAATAACCATGGCCCGCAAAGACTCACTTAAAAAGATGCGTGAAATTTTGACCCAGCGGCGTGATGCGTTGTTGCAGGCAATTTCGGGTGACGACAGCTTGTTGAAAGAACTCAGCCGACAGACCGGCGGCGATGTCGTCGACTTCGCCAGCGATAGCGCGTTCGGTGAACTGAGTTCTCAATTGGCCGAGGTCGAAACGCGAGAATTGAAGTTTATCGAAATGGCACTCGACAAAATGAAGGCTGGGACTTACGGCAAGTGTGACGCCTGTAATCGCAACATCCCGCTGGCCCGCTTGCAGGCCTTGCCCTACGCCACGTTCTGCATCAACTGCAAACGGGCGGCTGAAAAAGCCGGCGTGGAACCGGGGGCGGTCGTCGACTGGTCCCAAATTCTCGAAAACGCCGATCTGCCGCTCAAGGATATGGACTTCAATGTTTCGTAATCGTTACAGCCGGACCTGATTCCGGGCGATTGCAGCTCAATCAAGTCGAAATTGCTCGAATTGGTAACCCAAACTCGGTAACTTCGAAACAAAGCCATCCTCTTTTGCACAACCAGCCATGTCAATTCGCCCGTTCCAAACCAATTCAAGCCAGGGTCATTCAACCCTGACTCGGTCGAAAGGATCCTCGATCCTTTGGTTGGGAATCCTGGTTCTGGTCTGTCCGAACCGCTTGCTGGCACAGCAAAGCGTCGATCGAAACGCGCTGGATCAGGCCTATGAACAATTGGCGCAGGATGCCATCGCCATGGACCGGCAGTACTCGTTGCTGAAGCAGTTGATCAAGGCGGTCAGCCCCAGCGTCGCTCACATCGAGGCGAAAAAACGCGAAAAACCAAACGCGACCAGCAGTTCTTCCAGTCAAACCCGGACTCCCGTCGTGATCGAGGAGGCTGGTTCGGGTGTGGTCATTCAGCATCGCAACCAATATTACGTAATCACCAATTACCACGTCATTGAAGACTCCAGTCTGGGAGATGTCCGGATCGAAGCGGACGGGCGAATCTACTATCCCAGCAAGATCATGCACGATCGTGAAACGGATCTGTCGGTGATGGCTGTCAACCGATCCGACCTGGCTCCGGCCCGAATCGGCGACAGCCACCAGGTGGAAATCGGCGATTTTGTTGTGGCTGTTGGGAGTCCCTTCGGTCTCAGTCACTCCGTCAGCTACGGTATCGTCAGCGCTCTTGACCGGCATGATCTCGAACTCGGACCGCAAGGCGTTCGTTATCAGAACTTCATTCAAACCGATGCCGCCATCAATCCGGGCAATAGCGGTGGTCCCTTGATCAATTTGCGGGGCGAGATCGTCGGGATCAATACGGCGATCGCCAGCAACAGCGGAGGCAGCGACGGGATCGGGTTTTCGATTCCAATGAACATGGTGATGCGAATTGCCGGAGACCTGATCGATTATGGTTCGGTCCGACGTGGATTCCTGGGCGTTTCTCTGGACGCCAATTACTCCTACGAAAAAGCGACCTCGTTAGGTCTGCCCTTCGGATACGGGGCTTACGTCTCGGCCATCACAGCGGGTTCACCGGCCGCACTTGCCGATTTGAGGATTGGCGACGTGATTCTCGAATTCGACGGTGATCGCGTCGCCAACGATTCGCATTTGGTCACCAAGGTCAGCCTGGCCGAAATTGACGCAACGGTTCCGGTCAAGATTTTTCGTCGCGGGCAATACAAGACGGTTTATGTTCAAGTCAAGAACCGCGATGGATTCTCTCCCCGGTAATCTCGCCGGATAATGCCCTGCTCGGCAAACCACGGGTCACGTGCAGCCTGGCAAACGGTGCCGGGTATCAGGTTTGATTTCCGGCCATCACCAGTCGGTCGATGATAAACTGGCACGCGGCCTCAGATCGAATCGACGTTGCGACTCGCATGTTGGGGCGCAGTTCCGGTTGGGCTCGACGATCGGCGACCAGCACGCCCCGAGTCAACTCGCCCTCGGTTTCGACGTCACCCCCCAACGACTCATACTCGAATAAATCCGGCTCTGCCAGGGCCAGCGCGCAACGGCATCGTTGAGCGTGATCCGTTCCAAACCAAGCTGTTGGCGGTGGGCCCGGAAGGCATAGGGCAGGATCTGGTGCAGGAAATGTCCGGCTCGTGTGTCTTCCTTCGGCAATTCTTCCAGCAATCCCATGCCAAATTTCACTTGGCGGGTGACATCCAGCGGAATCAGGGTCTTGGTCGATCGCGATCGAATGACCGTCCGGGCACTCATTGGATCAAAATAGAAATTGAATTCCGCGCAGGGCGAGATATTTCCGCGCCCGTCGAGACTGCCGCCCACCATGATGATCTGGTCGACCATGGCGGGCATCATTGGATCCCGCTGAAAGGCACGGGCGAGGTTGGTTAACGGTCCGAGGCAAAGAATCGTGACCTCATCCGGATACGCCCGAACGCTATCGATCATCAGTCGTTCCGCTGGCAAGGCATGCTGCAGCTTGGATGCTTCAAATCCTGCGTTGCCCAGTCCGTCCTCACCGTACAGAAACCGCGTATCAACGGGAGGCGCATCCTCGGCGCTATGGGCCATCCCAATCCTGGGATAGCGCACCGGATCGAGCTCGGAAATAATCGATTGCAGATTATTGTTGGCCTGATCGGCCGTGACGGTGCCCTCGGTCGCAGTTACCGCCAGCACCTCCCAGCGGCTGTCGAACAGAATCATGCACAGCGCGACCGCGTCATCGGTCCCCATATCGCAGTCAATAATGACTTTTCGAGGCATCCCTCACCTACCGGTTGTTCGTTGAAGTAAATTAGATTCCAGATTTGCGTGGATTCTAAGGCTGTCGAGTGCGCCGAACAAGGGAAATTCTTTCGTGAACAAGGCGATTACCGCCCTCAACTGCGAGCTCCATGCCTGCTAAGATTCTAACAGGGGCAGCTCAAGCGTTTCGGGAGTATCGCCTGGACGTTTCGAGTTTTCGCCACCCAGATGGGAGAGTTCAATTGATTTCGGATGCTGTTCAACACGTCAGCCAGGGCCAATCGCTCGACCAGCAACAGATGACGGCGGTCGTCGATGCGATTATGAGCGGAAATTGCAAGGCTGGCGAGATGCGTGACTTTTTGGTTGCGGTTTATGAAAAAGGCGAAACGGTAGAGGAACTCGCCGGTGCCGCTGCCGCGATGCGCAAGCACATGACGCCGATCCGCTCGCAACGCGAAAACCTGGTGGATACTTGCGGAACCGGTGGCGGCAATTCAGGGACCTTCAATATCAGCACGGCGGCCGCGATTGTGGCCGCATCGGCGGGGGCTTCGGTCGCCAAACACGGAAATCGAAAATCGACCAGCAAGACCGGATCGGCGGATGTCTTGAGTGAGCTGGGAGTGAATATTGAGTGCCCGGTGGGTGTAGTACAGAAATGTCTCGACCAATTAGGGCTCTGCTTCTGCTTTGCGCCTTTGTTCCATCCTTCGGTCAAACATGTGATGGCGGTCCGGCGTAGCCTTGATCATCCAACGATCTTTAATCTGCTGGGACCGCTGTGCAACCCGGCCGCTGCCCCGTTTCAGGTCCTCGGAGCTGGCAGGGGAGAAACCCGACAAAAACTTGCCCAGGCTTTGTCGCTGCTGGGTACGGAGCGCTCCATCGTGGTGCATTCGCGAGATGGCTTGGGAGAGATTTCGATTGCCGAAGTGACCGATGTTTCGGAGGTCCGCGGCCGGTATGTTACCGAAGGCACCATTACGCCAGAGGATTTTGGACTGGAGCACGGAAATTTAAATCTGATCAAAGCCAGCGATCCCAAGGAAAGCGCAGAAGTGATCCAACGAGTGCTCGCTGGCCAAACCGGTCCGGCTCGCGACATCGTCGTCGCCAATTCGGCGGCCGCACTGTGGGTCTCGGGGATGTGCGATAGCCTCGCCAGCGGAGCCGATCGGTGTGCTGCCGCGATCGACAATGGGCAGGCATCGGAAATGCTCAGCGAATTGGCCGAGATGACCAACAAAGGCTAATTCGGGCCGGGAAGTTGACTCAAACGTCGCTTAAACACGGCTTTTCGCTGAAAAAATCGGCAGTTAGACCTTTCCAAATGCGGGTCCGGCCGGTACAGTTCTAGATCACGTCTAACTGAAAAAACGAGGAAAATCCAATGGCCAAGCCAAGTCATAAAGTAAAAAAAGCCAATCACGGTAAACGACCTGCTAACAACCGCGGTCGTAAAGCTAAAAACAAAAAAATCAAAACCCCGTAAATCGCGAATTTTGGATTTTCGCTGGCAAGGTGGTCCGCCACCAGCGGCTTTCGTATTGCTTCCGTGTTGTTCAAACGGCATCTTAGATGCCGTTTTTTCGTTGGCCTGCCCGACGCCCAATCCCGCATCGTAAATTGTATCGAAGGAACAGACTGTGGGTCGCCGAGCTCTGCCCAAAATCGATCCTGCTGTCGATTTCAGCCGACACATCACGGAGGTCGAGGATCTGCCCACGCCGTTTGATCCTCAATCGCTATTCGCGGATCGACGCGATCTGGAAATCGAAGTCGGCAGCGGCAAAGGCCTGTTTGTCCTCAACGAATCGGAACGCAACCCGGATCGCAATTATCTCGGTAATGAAATTGCCGTCAAATATTGCAAGTTTGCGGCCTACCGATTGGCCAAACAGGAACGCCCGAATGCACATATGTTGCGGGGCGACGGATTAAAGCTGTTTCGCGAATTGTTGCCCGATGAATCTGCCGTCGCGGTTCACGTCTATTTCCCGGACCCCTGGTGGAAAGAGCGCCATCGCCGCCGCCGCGTCATGCAACCCGGTTTTATTGCCGATCTCCAACGCGTCCTCCAACCTGGTGGAAAGTTTCATTTCTGGACCGATGTCGAAGAATATTTCCAGCAGACGATGGACTTGATGCAGGAGCATTCGAACCTGGAGGGACCCAGCGACGTCCCGGAAACTCCCGCCGATCACGACATGGATTACCGAACCCATTTCGAGCGCCGGATGCGAAAAGGCAACCACGATGTATTTCGTTCGCAGTTTCGAAAGGCCGACTGAGTTTCCAAAATTCAGTGGAACCTAACGAATCGACTTTGGACCCATCCCGCCTGCCAAATGGATTTTAGGTGGTGCCTACCCGGGGTTTGCCGAGGTCAAATGCTCGGCCTCCGTCTTCGATGATCGAATCGCCGTCGGCAAATTTGGCCGCATCGATCTGGTACAGTTTTTGGCCAGTCGGCGTGGGGTACTGGCAAGTGATGCAGGCCTGGCACAAACCGGATTGGGGAATCCCGATCGCCTTGGCAACCGACTCAACCGGTAAATATCGAAGTGAATCGCAACCCAGCGCGGTGGCCATTTGGTCCTGAATCGCGTCCGTTAGCGTCTCACCGGGCGGATAAAAATTGGGGGCAAACAATTGCTTGATCGTGGACATGTCGATCCCGTAATAGCACGGCGCAACAATCGGCGGGCAGGCAACTCGGACGTGAATCTCCGCCGCCCCACCCTCTTCCTTGATTCGTCGTAACAGCGCTTTCATCGTGGTTGATCGGACAATCGAGTCTTCGACGAGGATTACGCGTTTGCCTTCCAGTACTTCTCTCAGTGGGGTGTATTTGATTTTGGCTCGTTTGGTACGCGTTTCCTGGGAGGACTCAATAAACGTGCGTCCGCTGTAACGATTGCGAATCAGGCCTTCGCGGGATGGGATTTTCAGGTGAAACGCCATCGAGTCGGCGGCCGCTTTACTGGTGTCGGGCACGGGAACGACAATAGTGTTTTCATCAATTTCAATCAGGCCAGCAGCTTTCTCCTGCTCCGCAAGTTCCTTACCCAGTTCCGTCCGCGCCGTGTACACGCCACGATCGTCGAGTGTGCTGGCGACGTTGGCAAAATAAATCCACTCAAAGAAGCAGTGGGCCCGACCGGTTTCCTCGGCGAATTGATGAAACCCGATTTCCCCGTCGACAATCGTGATCGCATGGCCCGGTTTGAGGGACTCAATCTCTTTACGTTTGAAGCCCAGGTTCAACAGCGCCACGCTTTCACTGGCGGCGGCAAACATCGATCCCGAAACCGCATAGCACATCGGTTTGATGCCCAGCGGGTCGCGCGCGATCAGCATTTCTCCTTTGGCGTTGAGCAAGGTCAACGAATAGGCACCGTCCAGTCGCTTGGCGACGGCTTTGATCATTTCAACCAGGCAGTCGGATTTCTGTCGCTCCAATTGCTTGCAGATCTCGTACATCAAGATCTCGGTATCCGTGTGTCGAACGAGATGGTTGTCGGGCTCACTCAGGATCTCTTTAGCCAGCTCCTGGTAGTTCGCCAGTTGGCCATTGAATCCAAATGTAAACCATTGGCGGCGGTTGAAATGGTGTATCTCGAACGGTTGCGCGTAACTGCGATCGTCTTTGCCACAAGTTGCGTAACGGACGTGTCCGATGGCGGCGGGACCACTGTATTCAGACATCAGGCTGGTGGCTTTGGCAGCATGCGACAACCGGAATACCTCCTGCACGCTACCGATATCCCGGTAAGTGTCAATCAACTGCCCGTTGGCAGGCGTGGGATGGAAACGGGAAATTCCGGCCGACAACTGGCCGCGATTCTGCATGTCCAACAGCATTCTCGGGATCAGTGTCGAGGCATGATTGGGGTCGCCGTTGGGACAAAGTCGACTGACGGGTTTTCCGGGCAATTGATAGATTGCGGCGACGCCGCATTCGTGGTGGAGTTCGCTCATCAGGCTTCCAAGCGGTTTCGTGGGGGGACGCCTGAATTTTAGTTGTGGGGCCTGTTCCTCACAACCGTCAGCCCGCTGTTCCGATTCCGAATTCCTCAATTTGACGGGTCTTCGCCCACGGCGCGATTGACCAGATCCAGAATGCCGTGGCTCAGTAATTGCAACTCCTGGCCGCGCATCGGATGATGGCCCAACAGCAAAGCCTGCGCGTAAAGGACCTTGGCCACCGTTTCAATGCACTCGCGATCGGTCAGTCGAATTGTCCGCTGAATCAGGCGATTGTTCAGGTTCAGAAACAGCGTCGCGTGCGCCTGCGACCCGGCCTGAGCCGCGAGGTCACTTAATACCGAACCCCACGTCCTGTCCGCCGTTTCCTGCGTCCGTTCGACGCTGCGAAGAAAATTGGAAGCGTCATTGGTGACGTACAGCGTGGCCAAATCGTGGGGTTCGAACTTCACCACTTCGGCCTGGCAGTGAAACGGCTGTAGCACACTGTCGAACAGTCGAGAAATCGAGACCACCTGTTCTTTTTCGGAAAGGGTAAGTTCGACAAACTGTTCCGCCAATTCATCCTGTTCAAATCGGATGACCTTCACATCCGGGAATACGCTCGGCAGTCGATTCAGGATCTCCGCATCGTGGACGTACCCCGCGTTGATCACGGGAAGCGACTGCGCGGCGGCGACCTGTTTGATGTTGCGAAACTCATCGACTGTGGAAACGTACCGAATGGTTTCCGATTGTTTGCGAAATTCGCCCAGTCGCATTCGGCCCATTGAGGTGTCAAATGGCAGCCAGTCGCCAAACAGCTTCAGGCACTCGTCATCTTCGACACACAGGGCTTTGATCGCGCCATGGTGAACGGCCAGCACGACGTCGAACCGTTGGGGGTCGATTTCGGGCAGGCGAGACAGGTAGTTGCGTAATTCCCGGCCAAGGTTTTCGCGGGCGTCTTCAAACTCGTAGTTTTCCACGAGTGATTCGCGCGAGGCGGTCGGCTGGAGTCCTTCAATGTTCGCCACGACTCGCACAAAAAATGCCCAATCCGGTAACAGGTTGTTGATCGAATCCGACAACAGCATCTGTTTTAGATAAACGTGGTGGGCTTTTTGCGAGGCCAGCGTCGAAGGCGTTCGCAGCACAAACGCCAGGCCTTCCATCGAACCCGCCGTCGAGGATATCGGAAACACATCAAAAAATTCTTCGCCCAATTGTTCCTGGGCCAATTCCAGGACGCGCTGATGAGAAGCCGGATCGTTTTCGTCGTAGAGTTCCCAGAGTGGAGTCGTATTGATTTGAACCGGTCCGTTGGCCAGTTCCAAAACGATGTTCGAATCCAGGAATTGACCATATCGGGCAAGCGTTCGTTGCACAAACTGCGGGTCAAAAAATTCATAGGCAGTTGGTTTGGCCCGAATGTAGACCTGGGTGCCGATCGGCGTTTCCTGCGCAAGTTCTTCGATCTCGTAAGTCCCGTCGGCGCGGCCTTTCCATTTCAGCGATTTGCCGCCGGTTTTAGCCGAACGCGTAATCACCACGATCTCGTCGCAGACCATGAAACAGGAAAGCAAGCCAATTCCGAATTGCCCGATGTAATCGACGTCACGGTTCATCAACTGCTGCTTCGAAGATTGGCCAACGGTGGCCAGAAAGGCTTCGATTTCCGCGGGCGTTAGGCCAATTCCGTTGTCTTCAAAAATCAAAGTCGGTGGGCCCTGCTCAGGTTGAACCAATTCGATTCGCACCTCGCCGCGAAAGCCTGGTTCGTCTGCCTGCCGAGCCCGGATCGCATCAGTGGCATTCTGCAGCAACTCGCGCAAATAGACTTGCGGGCCACTGTAAAGGTGATTCGCCAGGATATCGATCAGGCCGCCGAGATTGACCTGGAATCGGTGCTCGTTGTTGTTGCTATTGTTATTCATGCCATCCAACCAATTAGGATTCGCTCGATTCGGAAGCATTCGGCATCCGTCATTCCCGCAGGGCAGGAAACGCGTTGAGGCCGTTTACTGATCCCCTGCCCTCCCTTGGGTCATTTCGAAATCCGAATCAAGGCGTTTGGTTTGCCAAGAACGACGGGGAGGCGTGTTGGACGGGGACACGGTCACCGCCGACAGGATCGGTTGATTTTCGCCGCTTGGCCGAAATTCGCTTGAAACCAGCATTGTAGCCGACGCAGCACCGAGCGAAACCGACTGCTCAGTCGGTCAGTCTCTCTACAGCAACGCGCGAACACGTTAAACTGTGGAAGCTTACCAACCGATCACTCAACGAACGCATGGAGAACTTGAACATGTCAGAGCTTGACCACTGGATTGCCGATCGAACCCGAAATTTTGATTCCAGTGGAATCCGGCGGATGTTTGATCTTGCGGCCAAGCTGAAAAATCCAATCAATCTGTCCATCGGTCAACCCGACTTTGACGTGCCGCCACCGATCAAGGCCGAATTGATCAAGGCCATCGAGGACGGCAAAAATGGTTACGCCGCGACCCAGGGGATTCCGCCGCTGCGGGAAAAACTGCAAGCCGAAATCGATGCCAGGTACGGACACGATGATCGCTACGCGTTTGTCTGTTCGGGAACCAGCGGCGGTCTGCTGTTGTCGGTGTTGTCGATGGTCAATCCGGGCGATGAAGTGATCTATTTCGATCCCTATTTTGTGATGTACCCGGCCTTGATCGAAATGGCATCTGGAAAAAGCGTCAAACTGAGCATCTATCCGAATTTCCAGGTCGACATCGATCGGCTGGAGGACGCGATCACCGATCGTACCAAGATGATTATCTTCAACAGTCCTTCCAATCCGACGGGTGTCTGTGCCGGTGAGGAAGAAGTCAAAGCGATCGCCGAGTTGGCGGCCAAACACGGGATCTGCCTGGTCTCCGATGAGATTTACAGCCGATTCACTTTCGACCAGCCGCACGTTTCACCCGCCAAATACAACCCGGATACGATTGTGATCGATGGGTTCTCAAAAACGTATGCGATGACCGGTCTGCGAGTTGGCTACGTGCATGGTCCCAAAGCTTTGATGGAGACGATGCTGAAGCTTCAGCAATACACGTTCGTCTGCGCGCCCCAACCTGCCCAGTGGGCCGGGGTCGCGGCGCTCGATTTTGACATGACGCCCTACGTCGAACGCTACAAGGCGAAACGGGATCGTTTGCTCGACGGGCTGAAAGACCACTATGAAATCGTTAAACCGGGCGGGGCTTTTTATGTCTTCCCAAAGCTGCCGTGGGGTACCAACGAATCATTTATCGAAACGGCGATTGAAAACAATCTGATGGTTATTCCGGGAAACATTTTCAGCGATCAGGACTCGCATTTTCGAATCTCCTACGCCGCCGATGACGCAGTGATCGATCGCGGAATTGAGGCCCTGTGCAAGATCGCGGAAGCCAAGGCAGTTGTTTGAGTCGGATTTGTTCCTCACGCGGCCCTCAATCGGTTCATAATGACTTTCCCGGCGAACTTTCGCCGATCATAAGGTCGTTCGGCAACCGTTTCGTATCCAATTAACGGCTAAAGTCATCGATAAACTCCAAATGAACGCCTCAAATCCATACCAATCACCCTCGACCCAATCCGAATCACGTTCATGGCGGCCGATCGATTTCTTGGTTGTTGGACTTTGGCTCGCAGTTCCCATTAGTGTTTTCGTTGGGCGACAACTACTGCTACCTGTCTTTGCCGATTTTGGCGTCGAATTGCCTGCCGCGGCTCAGTATCTGCTTCATTTTTATTCACCGATGCTATTGACGATCGCTTCAGTTGTTGTGTTACTGGCAATGTTCATTATCCCCTACGGCAGTCATCGCCGCCGATTCGTGTGGGTGGCATGCATTTCCGCGGTCCTCGTCGGTGTGGTATGTTCGCTGACGATTCTTGGTCCATTGTTGTCATTATTGCAGGACCTGAATTGAGCTGACTGTCCGACTATCCTGGACAGCCAATCCCGATAACCCATCAGAATGGTGTGTCGTGAAAGGTGTGTTGATTTTTGCTCGTGAGAATCCCGTCCGGTCATTACGTTCATACGTCATGCCGATGCAATTTTTATTCCCGATTCCTGGTCGCTGTGGCAATTGAATTAATCTAACACGCGTAGGAAGAGAAATGCAAAAACCTTTTGTCCACCGCAGGGGTGGTGTCCTCAGTGCCGACATTGCGGTACCGGATCATGAGCGTGAACTCGCGTTCTACTCGACAATCCTCACGACGGGTGACGCGCCACTGTGGCATGATGATCTGATGAACAATCTCGGCAACCCGGTAATCGGCCTCGGAGTACGCATTCCGGAATATGGAGCTTTGCCGCTGCAGTGGATGCCCCATATTCAAGTCGCCGATGTCGCCGCCAGTGTTGCTTGTGCGATTAGCATGGGAGGCAAGGAACTGATGCATGGGAAAGACGATGATGGCCATAGCCAATGGGCGGTTCTTACCGACCCATTTGGGGCAGCCTTCGGCGTTATCCCGGTTGTGGATGTGGAGTCAGAATCCAGAGGCCAGAGTGAACGCATCGGCTGCATTTCGTGGCTCTCGTTGACGGTTCCAGATGCTTCGGTGAGTCGTGACTTCTATCAAAATGTGGTCGGGTGGCACGCCAAGTCCATTGAGAGCGAGGATAACGAAGGGAACGTTGCAAAATTTGAGATGCAGATTGACGATCAGACCGCTGCAGCGGAAATCCGACAGTGTCGCAGTGAACAAGAAGGTACCCCACCGGTTTGGCTGATTCACCTGCCCGTCGGCGACCTTGATGAAAGTCTTCGACGCGTCCGCGAGGGCGGTGGTGAAGTCGTCAAGGAATACGCCGAGACAGAGGGCGCCGTTGTTCGCGATCCAATTGGTGTCTACCTGGCACTGCAAGCGGGCTAATGATTGACGGACAGCGGCCTTGCCGCGACGGACGGAGTGCACGAGAGCGGTCGCCACTCAATGAGCAGAGCATTGCACCGGACCTGCCAATCAGTTACGCAAATATTTTTGTTGCACGTGTCGAACGGTCGGATGATCCGGAAGAATCCTGCTCGCCGAGGCGAGGTGTTGCTTGGCTGATGATTCCATGCCCAGTTCGAATTCGCTCCAGGCCAGTTTGGCAAGTGTAATGGCGTTGTCAGGGGCGAGTTGGTTCACGATTTCGAAATGCCGTTGGGCGTTTGGGAAATCATCAGTCAACAGGTAAGCAGTGCCAATATTCGCATGGGCCAATTGATTGGTGGGCTCAGCATCTACCGTCGGTTCGAGGATCTCAATGCACTGCTGGAATCTTTGCGTGATCAGATAGAGATGGCCAAGATTGTTGCGGCTGAGATGGTGGCTTGGCTGAAGATTGATGGCCTGCCGATAGCAGGACTCGGCATTGGCCAACTCGTTGGAGGCGACAGCGACAAGACCGAGATGGTAATGCGACAATGGGTTTGACGGTCGGAATTGAATTGCCGTTTGGAAGTAGGATTTCGCCTGATCGAATTCTCCCAAATAATAGGCGGCCAGACCTGCGTTGGTGTAGACTCCAAAGGGTGACCAATAGGATCGGTAGGCCGGGTCTTGTACGCTCTCAATCGCCGCCTGCGCGAATTCGAGCGCACGTGGATAGTTCTGGTTCTGCAATTCCAGCAAAGCCAATGCGGACAGGCCTTCGACATAATGTTCGTTTTGTGCGACCGCATGGGTAAACAACGATTGGTCGGATTTCCACCGCTGGTTGGCGGCGATCGTTTGGACCATCAGCAAGACGGCAACGCTCGCAACCACTCCAAAAAATATTGGCAGGTTGCCACGCAGTCGTTGAACTAAGTCGTGGCCGAGGATCACGGCGGTGAACAGCAATCCCCAACTTGCCGGGTACAGATATCTTTCGGCATACATGTGGCGAAGGGGCACGATTCCTGTGGCCGGCAGTAGCCAAATCAGGAACCAGCAAAGCATCAATCCGGACAGGTGGCGACGTGCAATCGACCAAATCAACGCCGTCAAGATAGCCAGGCCGAACACCACCGCAAACCAATCCACCGCTTCCAGCCCTTCGCGGATTGGCCAGCGGTCAACAATCGTCGGCTGCCCGGGAGCCAGAATTCGGAAGACATAACAGGCAACCAGGTTCAAAGAGGTCAACACGTTTCCCGTCACCGATTCTGCGGGATAATCCACGCTCAGCCCGATCCCACCCAGCAGGATTTTTCGATAGACAATCGCCAACACGGAACTCATCCAGAACAGGCCGAGTAACGGGTAGCAATCCCGGCTGATGTTGTTGTTTCTGGCTGCAAACCAAATCCAGACGGTGGCGAAGGCAGGCGTGACGATCGCCAACTCCTTGCACAGCATGCCCAGATTGAGGGCGATGACGGAAATCAGGATCAGCATTGCCCGTTGCCACGGTGATCGTTTTTTTCGTGACGACATCAGCCGACCGAATCCAATCAGGGCCATGATTGCAAACAACGCGCACAGGGAATCCTTTCGGCCACTGATCCACGTCACGCTGTGGACGCCCAGCGGGTGGACCGCAAATAACAGGGCCGCAGAAAATGAGAGTGCGACTCGGTGGGGTTGTTGTCCCAGCAATTGCAAGCCAAGCAGAAACAGTGCGGCCGCAACCAGGGCATGAACCAGAATTCCTACAGCATGGAAAGCGACTGGGTTGTCCCCCCAGATTTCCCAATCGAGAGAAATCAACAACGCATAGATCGGACGAAAGTACCCTCCTTGGGCAACGAAATGACCGGCCTCCCTTTCGAGGTAGCCATCCAGTGAGACCGACCAAACCCGTTGAAAGTCCCACCAGCTAGTGACCCGGTAACCGGCTTGCTCAATCTCAACATGGTCGATCCAGACAAAACCACCCCCCGCACCGGACATCCAGACAATCGCCACGATCAAAATTAAGATCAAGCAACCGGCGACTCGAGTGCGGTTGGGAACTGAATTCTCTGTGGGAACCGTATTCTCAATGGCTCTCACCTCTCGCAGCATCAGATCATTGAATGCATCGCGGGGTCAATGCCCGGGGCGAATCAAGCTGGTTGCGGTGAACGACGTTTTCGCCGTGAACCTAAGCTTGCCGCCAATCCGGTCAATAACAGAAACGCGAATCCCGTTGGCTCTGGCACCGGTGAAAAACCGGAAACCAGCCAGTAGTTGCTGCCGAGTTCTCCTCCGTCGACCGACGAAACACGAAGGTAATAATCTCCTGCGGATGCCAACTTGATGTTGACGAGAAACGGGTCATCGTCACGATTCGTTCCGCTACCCAACACGTTGCCGTCGTAAAGCATATCATCGACCGATGCCAGCACCGAGCCCGCGCTATCGAGTAATTCGAGCATGGCATCGAATTCCCTGCTAGATCCGTAAACCAAATTGGTGCTGTAGACATGAGCCAGCAGTGTTCCCGGTAGCGATGTCGTAAATTTGAAGACGTCGATGTCGGTGTCGCCCGCCGTATCCAAGTCGGCTTCAATGAAACCAATTTCCATTAATGAAGTCGGCCCGGTGCTCAGTGTCATGGTTTGCGCCGTTCCAATCGTTGAGCCTGCATCGGTTCCCAAGGTTGAAAACGAACCATTCTCCGACGTATCCGAAGTGATTCCTCCCGTCACCAGCGAATCATTATCCTGGCCGGCAAAGGTCACGCCAGCTCCGCCGCTGATATCCATCATGACCTTGGAAAAGGGGGAGAAGTCTCGAATCGTTTCGCGGCCCGTTTCACCTAATCCAGTTGATCCCGTGGCAATGATGTGGTTATTTTGCAGCCCGCCCGTCGAGGCATAATTGGCTGGAGTGATGCCGGCGTTACTGTAAGCATGATGGTGCAACAATCCAAATGAATGCCCCAATTCATGGGCGGCTGTGCCTGCCAGTCCCAAGGAAATCTCGTTGATTTGAGTCTGCGCGAGACTCTCCGCCTTCAATGAAAAAACCAAACGATTCCGGTGCCACATTGGTGATCTGGTCGGTAAACAGGTTGCCGATGTCCAAGGGTGCAAATCCGAGAATCCCTGCGCCCGCTTCGACGCCGAAATAGACAGTGTCGTGAGATCCGGTAGGGGCGGTCGTCGTAAAGCTCAGGTTGTAAGGCGCATACATCGTGCTGAGATGCGATTGGATATTGGACTGGATGGTCGCTCGTTCACCCGCTGAAAAACTCGAGACTCCGGCCGCTGCGGTGGCTTGATTCAGTTCGTCAATCCAATCCGCAATGGTATTGGCCGCTCCTCCTGACCCATCGTGCAAATCGCTTTCGAAGTCAAGGAAAACGTCAATCTGCCCAAAGGCAGGATTCAGCAGAAAACCAATCGTGAAAATAAAATACGAAATGCCGCGAATCAGGTGTGAAGGCATGAATGGTTTCCCGATTGAAGCAAACAAAAAGGCGGGTGATCAGCGTCAATCCGAATGACGCGCGGCGCAGCTGTCAAAGGCCCAATATTCCTATTAACCCGAACCAATTTCAAGCAAAAAACCAAACGATCTGCAGAGAACTTTCAAATAAATAAGTGTTTTTTAGTTCACTAGCTTCTCGTTCGGGCTGCAAATCACGCCGTTTTCGACCAGCCCCAATCGAAACTCGCGCCGGATTCCAGCGATGCATTGCCAGTTCGTTTCGAATTTATCTCAACAAATCAGTCACCACGTGTCGTTTTTCCACGCCGGTCAAACGAACATTCAGCCCGCGGAAGTTGACCGATAAACGTTCATGGTCCAGGCCCATGCAATGCAGGATCGTGGCCTGGACGTCGTGGACATGAATCGGTTGTTCGACAATGTTGAAACCGAGTTCGTCCGTCTTGCCGATGGTTGTCCCGCGCTTGATTCCCCCGCCGGCAAACCACATGCTGAAGGCCTGGGGATGGTGATCGCGTCCCAACTGACGCCCCAATGCCGCGCTGGATTCGACCATGGGCGTGCGACCAAACTCGCCACCCCAGATCACCAGGGTGTCGTCGAGCATGCCGCGCTGTTTCAGATCCATGATCAACGCGGCCGAAGCCTGATCCGTGGCTTTGGCCTGATTCCGAACTCCACTTTCCACATTGCTGTGATGGTCCCAGCCGGCGTGGTAAACCTGAATAAAGCGGACACCACGTTCGGCCAATCGTCTGGCCAGTAAACAGTAATTGGCGAACGAAGATTGGCCAGGTTGGGCGCCGTACAAATCCAATGTCGATTGTGATTCGTCTTTCAGGTCCATCAGCTCGGGAGCCCGAGCTTGCATCCGAAATGCCATTTCATAGGCATTGATTCGCGTCTGGATTTCCGGATCGCTGATCTGTTTCTGACGCTCGCGATTGAGCTGGCCAATCAGGCGGATGGAATCCTGTTGAGCTCGATGGTCGTAGCCTGTGGGATTGGCGACGTGCAGAATTGGGTCGCCCGCAGCCCGAAACGGAACGCCCTGGTGAGATCCGGGCAGGAAGCCAGAACTCCACATCGCCGCTCCTCCGCTCAGACTCCCGCCCCCCGACAAGACAACGTAGGAAGGCAGGTCATTGGCTTCGCTGCCGAGGCCGTAGCTTAACCAGGAACCCATGCTCGGTCGACCTGGCAATTGGTTGCCGGTATTGAAAATCAACTGGGCTGGCGCGTGATTGAATTGATCGGTGGTGCAGGATTTGGCAATCGAAATTTCGTCGACAATTTTCGCCAGCCACGGCAAGCGGTCCGACAATTCGGCTCCGCACTGGCCATGTTTGGCAAACTTGAATCGAGGACCAAGCACTGCTGCGTTGGGCTGGATGAAGGCATAGCGTTGGCCAGCGATCACTGACGGTGGAATGGGTTGGCCCTCGAGTTCCGCTAATTTGGGCTTGTGGTCAAACAGTTCCAATTGACTGGGAGCGCCCGCCATGAACAGGTAGATCACGCGTTTGGCGGTCGGGGCAAAATGCGGAGCCTTGGGCGCGATCGGATTGGCATCGGAAAATTCGCCCGCTGCGAAACTGGATTTTGCGCTGCCAGCCAGCAATGAAGCCAAGGCAATTTTGCCAATTCCGACACCGCAATCGTGAAAGAAATGTCTTCGCGTTCGATCGTTCGAGTTCATGGTTATTCGTCCGGGCTGTCGTCAAATCCGACGACTGATTCTGCTGATGCGAGTGACTGACAAACGGCACTGCGAGTTTCGGTTGGGTCTATTGTTGCGTAACCGCTTGATCGAGGTTCATGACAACCCGGGCGACCATCGCCAAAGCTGCCTGTTTGGAACTGTCGGCGCTAACGTCGGCACCGGAAATCTGATCGGGTTGCAATTCGCCCGATTCCAGCCGTTGGCATTGCGTTTCAAAAAATTGTCGCAACTGGTTCAGCTCAATTTTCGTTGGTGGCCGCGTCAAGATGCTTCGAAAGATGTACACCAAATCCTGGTCAATCGCAGCATGTTTCCGGGACACCGATCGTTGGGCCAATCCCTGAGCCAATTCGATGAACATTTGATCGTTCAGGGTCGTTAATGCCTGCAGTGGCGTGTTGCTTCGGTTTCGGCGGGCCAGGCAAACTTCTCCGCTGGGACCGTCGAAAACGGTATACGCGGCGAAGGGCGCCGTTCGTTTGCTGAACGTGTAAATCGACCGTCGGAAACGATCTGGACCGGTGGATGTGTTCCAATTCGTTCTGCCGTAGGCGATCGCGGTGACGCTGGCTGGTTGCGGTGGGAACACCCCCGGGCCGTACATTTTCAGACTCAATTTCCCGGACGCCTTGAGCGCCGAATCGCGGATCACTTCACCCGACAGCCGGTAGCGTGGCCCGCGGGCCAGTAATCTGTTTTCTGGATCGCGCTGCAGTTGCTCGCGGTCCGCCATGGAACTCTGGCGATAGGTCGCGCTGGTTACGATTTGCCGATGCAACTGTTTGATGGACCATTGGTGTTCGACGAGGTAGACCGCCAGCCAGTCCAGTAACTCAGGGTGCGTTGGCGGTGCCGACTGGACGCCAAAATCGCCACTGGTCCGTACCAGGCCTGCCCCAAAAAACGCCCGCCAAGCCCGGTTGACGGCGACCCCGCGGCCAACGGATTGGCGTCACTCACCAGCCAGCGGGCCAGTTCCAGTCGATTGGTTGGGCCTTGGTCACGCGCATCGGGGGCGGAAAAAACCAGCGGAATGCTGGTGCGCAACCACTTCTTTGGGGCTGAGGTATTCACCGCGGTGATGGCGGTGTGTGGTACGTGGATTGTCGGACGGTCGCTCTTTCATCACCAACGTATGATCGAGCTGCGGAATCGCCTGGCGGGCGGCGTCGAGTTCTTTGCGAGCGTCTGCCAGTAGCTCCGTCGTCAGCAAGAACTGACGCTGGATTTTGGATTTATCTTCTTCGGTCCATGCCGACTGAGGTTTACTTGCCAGCAGCGATTCGACGTCTTCAGGAAGCCGATTGGCGGTGGCGTCAGCTTTGGCTGAGGTGGAGAAACGGAACCGGCCCAGGCTGACCACATAATGCCGTTCAAACAGCAGTTTGATTTTCAGTTTGCCCGGTTCGGTAATCGCGGATTCCAGATTCAAAACCAATTGGAGCCGTTCTCCCTTGTGGGGGCCGGGTTGCCAACCAGAGGAGCCGTCCCCATCGAAGACTGCCGAGGCTTGCTTTTTCGGGTTCTTTTCATTTGGATTCTGGTAATCGTGGGAGGCACCGGCAAAGGTGAGTTCCTGACCGTCGAGGCTGGCGTCAATTTCGCTGACAAAAAAATCGCCTTTGCGCCCTTCGTAGTACGTTCGACCCGGACCACGATCGGGTAGTCGGTCATCGGGAATGGCTTCCAGTCGCAGGGAGCGAATCGGAAGTTGATCTGGTTGAATCTCAAAGACCAGCTCAAATTCATCTCGTTTGGTAATGTCACCGGATGAAAAAATAGATCCGTCATCCATCCGTTCCAGCTTGGGCAAATTGGTAGACATCTCCGCTGGCGTCACGACCGTCCAGTCTGCCGTTTGGGGGCGTGTGGCGGCGATCCATTTGGCCAGCTCTGATGCGAGGTGCGCGGCTCGCTGTTCGGCATCGGTCCCCTGCCCTGTTCCGTTTTCAGGCAGCGGAAACTGATCGGCCAGTTTTTGCTCCAGTTTCCGGACTTTGGTTTCCGCCGCCCTACGTTTCCTGATTCGGTCGTCATCCGGAATCAGGAAATCGGGCTCATCGGCATTGTTCAACAAGCCCATCAAAGCGTAATAATCGGTGTGGCTGATCGGGTCATATTTGTGGCTGTGGCATTGAGCGCATCCGACGGTCAATCCCATCCAGACGGTGCCCGTGGTGGCAACACGGTCGACCATCGCCAAGTAGCGATACTCCAGCGGATCAATGCCGCCTTCTTCGTTCAGCATCGTGTTGCGATGGAATCCCGTCGCAATCAACTGATCGGGTGTCGGGTTGGGTAGCATGTCACCCGCCAGTTGTTCGATGGTGAACTGGTCGTAGGGCAAATCGGCGTTCAACGCGCGGATTACCCAATCGCGATACGGCCAGATCGATCGCGGACGATCTTTCTCATAACCGTTGGTGTCGGAATAGCGGGCGAGGTCAAGCCAGGCCCGCGCCCAATGTTCGCCGTACCGCGGGGAAGCAAGCAGTTGATCCACGAGTTTTTCGTAAGCTCGTGGATCGTCCGAGTTCACAAACTCGTCGGCCTCTTCAAGCGATGGCGGCATCCCGATCAAGTCCAAAAAGACTCGGCGCACCAACGTATAACGATCTGCCTCCGGGGACGGAGCGATCCCCGCGGTCAACATTTGAGCCAGCGTAAACTGGTCGATTTCGTTGTGCGGCCAAGCGGGGGTGACGGGAGTATCGGGGTGGTCGCGGAGCAACGCCTTAATGTCCGGCGGTTGAGTTTGGCTCGGCGCGACAAACGCCCAGTGTTGATCGTATGGGGCGCCCGCGGCGATCCAGCGTTCGAGCAGATCCTGTTCCGTTGGACTCAGCTGTTTCTCGGACTCCGGCGGCGGCATGACTAATTCTTCATCCGCCGAGAAAATTCGCTCGATCAATAAACTCGATTTTGGTTCGCGGGGGACGATTGCACCGTAATCGACTGCCGCTTCCCGGTCGTCCAGGCGGAGATCGGCTTCGCGGTGATTTTCATCGGGGCCGTGACAAACAAAGCACTTGGAAGCCAGGATCGGCCGGATGTCCCGGTTGAACGAGATTTCGTCTTGTCCGCACGCCGATCGCGGGATCGTTAAGACCGTGAGGAAAATAAGCGGAAGCGAAATCGCAAATGAAGGCATGGTTCGGATCATGGACCCATTCTAACAGGTTCCAGAAATTTTTGAGCCCGAACGAGGGACTTTTGGCAGACCCGCCGTTATTCGCCCTGCTCGGCCAGTCGCCGATTCAGCTGCTCCGTCAACTGATTCACCAATCCTGGTTGATCGGTCGACAGGTTGAGAGTTTCCGCGTCTGGCTGAAGGTGGTCGTACAATTCCGTTTCTCCGCCCGGATGAACGATTAACCGATACCGATCCGTTCGAATCGTTTTCGCTTTGGCGCGGTAGGCGATCGCTGGCCGACCGGGCAACTCCGGATCTTGCAAATTTGGAACCAGCGATTTGCCGCACAGTCCGGCGGGCACGTCCAGTCCGGCCAACTCGCAGAGCGTGGGAAACACGTCAACGGATTCGGTGATCGCCGTCGTTTGCTGGCCCAGGGAATCTGTTATTTGGGGGGCTCGAATGATCAACGGCGAACGCAGCGCTTCTTCGAACAAATCATGCTTGCCCCAAATCGCGTGCTCACCCAAGTGAAACCCATGGTCGCCCCACAACACGACGATCGTTTCCCGGTCGGGGTCGAGTTCGGCAAGACGCTGCAGGATTCGGCCGACATTTTCATCCGCGTAGGAAACGCAGGCCGCGTAATGCTTACGAATGAGATCGTTGAATTCCGGGTCAGTGCGTGGGTCGCCGCCGCCGCGTTGGTATTTAAAGAACTCGCCCGAACGGTGCCAAGTCGTTTTGCCTGACGGTTTTTGCGGATGTGGCACGGGAGGAAGTTCGATGTTGCGGTAATGCTCCATGTGTTTCGCGGGAGCGCCAAACGGGAGGTGGGGACGGATTACGCCAACCGCCAGCAGAAACGGTTGTTGTTTTCGGTTTCCCCAAAGTTGATTTAGTTGTTTGAGTCCCTCTTCCACAATCAGGCCATCGGGATAGCAATCGGCAGGTCCCGGAAAAGACTCAAACAGACTGACTGCGTCTTTGTCACGATCGTTGTAGGCGCCGCCGGAAACACGATAGGCTCCCTGTTTCAATCCGTGCATGGCACGTTCCGGCGTTTCCCACGGACCGCACGGCATCAAGTGTCGATCCCACGAGCGCGGCATCTCAACGGCGTTGGGGTCGTTCCAGTTTTTACCAGCCAGGCCTCCGGGATGATGAGAGACTTTGCCAATCGAAACAGTCGTGTACCCCGATTGGCGGAAGTGCTCCGGCAAAGCAACGGGCACCGGTTGACCCTTTCGAATTTTCGCGGCCCGCTTTAGCAGCGAATCATTATGACCGAGTAGGTCTGTCTCGTAGCGGCCTGTCAGCAATGCATAACGGGACGGCCCACACGAAGGCGACTGAACGTAGTGGCGGGTGAAGCTCACGCCGGATGCGGCCAGCGCATTGATATTGGGACTGTGGATGTAATCGACGCCGAAACAGTGCAATTCCGGTCGTAAATCATCGACGCATAGAATCAATACGTTCGGTCGTTCGGCGATCCCCGGCTGCACGGAGATCAATTGAAAACAAAGGGTCGCAAAGGCGAGCAAAATCAGGCGTTGCATGGTAATACCAACTCGGTCATGGGGTAGAGTTGGTATTGTAAACCGGATTGTTAGCGACGTGTTGCGTTCCAGCCGGTAGGTGGCCAAGTGCTTGACCTTGCCCGGGTTTGCGAATGTCCATCGACGCCAACACCGGTTTGGCTGATCCGAATTCGCGCGAGGGAATTCTAAAAATAACTTCTCGTTATCGGTGTTGGCTGTGTTGAATCAGGCATGGCGTCGGAAAGTCATTCCTTGAGCCGATTCTAAAAACCGGTTGGAGCCTGGGCTCGCGTGCCACGTCGAGCTGCGGGCGCAAACGGGGTGTCTTGCAGATGAGTCGTTTCGGCCCGGGGCACGTCGAAACCTCGTGGCCGACCGCCCATGATCGTGGGACCGAGGTCGTTGCTGGGAAACGGGTCGTACAGCACGGCGCGACTGCGTTGATCGCCCATCGTCCCGGGGGGCCCTAAATTCGGGCGCAGATAACAACCTGTCGAGACAAGACAGATGATTGCACCCGCACAAATCAGGATTTGAGTTGGTTTCATGGTACCGACCGGGATGGGGAAAACTGGCGAACGATAGAAAGATTGTCGAACTTGGACAAGACAGGAATACGCGTCGGTCGCGCGTTGTGTTTGCCAGCACCCTCGGTAATGGTGTGCTTTTGGTGGAAACTTTTTTCTCGAGAGGAACGCCTGCATCGCGAGATGACTGTTTTTTTGGCCTAATTGGATGCTCGCTCCCGCGGCGTCCCCCGTGCGTTTGCAAACGGGTGGTGGCGGGGGCGATTCAGCCAGCCCGCGGCTCTCCTATCCCTGCAGAATCGGACGAAAACGGTTCGGCGATTGATCCATCTTGCTCCGAACCGGTAAGCAGACAGGGCGATTGCGAAACTGAAAATAGCGAAATTCGATCATGAAGGGACGTGGATTTCCAGCAATTCGGCCCCCCCATCGCCGGGCGTGAGCGTTCGTGAATCCGCAGCGGCCGGGATCAAGGCGGTTTGGCCAAGTTTCAGTGGCTGGGCAGATGGATCCCCTTCGATGTGCAACTCTCCCCGGGTCACCGCGAGGATATGAAAACGACCATCGCCAGCGACCGTGAGTGGCCGATCGAAAGCACGCCGGTTCATGCAGAATTTATCGCAGGCCACCAGTTCGGCCCAGCCATCGTTGGCGATCCTGGGGAATGTTGGTTCCACCGGGCCGCTGGAAAAATCGGTAACTTCGAGCGCCTGATCGATATGTAAGGGCCGCGGCTTGCCATCCGCACCGACGCGGCCCCAATCGTAGACCCGGAATGTGGTATTGCTGGCTTGCTGAATTTCGGCGATCAACAAACCGGCACCGATCGCGTGCATCGTTCCGGCTTGGATAAAGACACAGTCCCCCTGCTTCGGTTCGAAGCTGTGGAGCATGGATTCGGTGGTACCTTCGGCCACGGCGTTTTGGAAATCTTGCCGCGTGACACCCGATTTCAAACCCGCGAAAATTTTCGCACCTGGGTCAGCGTGCATCACGTACCAAGCTTCCGTTTTCCCAAGGTCGGGGGGCGACAGGGTTGCCCCAAAACGATCATCGGGGTGGACCTGGACCGAGAGCGGACGATTGGCATCGAGGAATTTCAGCAACAGCGGAAACCGGTTGCGAAGGTGCTCGGGAACATCGGGACTGGAAACGGCTTTTAGCATCGAGCCTCCCAGCAGCCGATCACCGAATTCTGCGATTAATTGCCGCAGCGTTATTCCGGCCAGCTCCCCGTAGGCGACGACGCTTTGGTCGTTCTGGTGGTCGACGATTTCCCAGCTTTCGGCGGCTGTTTCGGCGCCGATCGATTTTCCCAGCACTTCGGCCAGGCGACGGCCACCCCAAAGGTAGCGTTGGAACAGCGGGATAAATCGGAGCGGGTACATGGTGGCAGATTCTCAAACTATGGCTGGCTGCGGACACGGATTGCGGACGCCAGAATGGTCCGGTTTCAAGCCCGGATGTCAAACAAACTACATTGTTGATTGCCGAGCCCCATGTTACTATCCAACGGGACGTATTTTTGTGTTGAATTGCGTTTGACGGCAAGCCGTTCGGGTTGGAGGGCTTGCCGTTCGGTATTTGATATTTGGCCGCCGATCCATTGCCGTGTTGACCATGGCAATGTTGACGGTTGCGGTGTTTATCGTTTCCAGCTCTCTAAGTTTTTGCACACGGGACTTTACGGGACATGAATTTTCGCGAACCAAACGAAGATTTGTTCGAAGAGTCCCGAATGACGTTCGGGCAGCATCTTGAGGAACTCCGTAAAGTCTTGGTCAAGTCGCTGATCGGTGTGGCGGCTTGCAGTGCCATCGGGTTCATTTTCGCCACGCAGGTTGTCGAGATTCTCAAACAGCCACTGACCGACGCCATGCGCGACTACGATCGCGTTCAAGCGGAATCAGCACTCTTGGAGAGCGATGGCTACATTTCACCGGAGTTGATTCCGTGGCTGGAGAAAGAGCAATTCGTGCCGCGGCGAATGCGTGTCGATCCGGCCCAGTTGGTGCAAGCCGTTGAGACGGTGATTCCCGGGTTCGGCGACCAGGTAACGATCGACTCATACGGTTTCAGCGCGAGTGATTTTGACATCGACCGCTTGCCCCGGCTCTGTGGCGAGTTGGCCAATCAATCGAGTAAGGACCCGGATCAAGCGGCTCAGGCTGGCTACGTTTGGGGCCTGTTGACAACCACCGAAAAACAGGCCGTGACCAAAATTGCAAACAATCCGGTGGCCGATTTGGCGGATCTGAATTTGGTTGTAAAAATATTCAGTCGCCTGTCCAGCGAAGCGACGCTGTATGAGGCGGCGGAATTTGAGTCGCGAGTCACCGAGGACAAGGCGTCCTTTTGGGCAATGCTGGGTGAGGTCGAAGACAAGCCGCTGGCCAAGATGAAAGCAAAGGTGCTCGAGACGGATGACCCGGATCTGGCGCGGCGATTGAATCGGGCTTTGTTGACCGGAACGTTTTCTGCCGCGATGCCGGAACTCAAAATGAAGCTGGTACCAATCGAGTTTTGGGAAGTCTCGGATTTCGAACCCCAGTCCCTGGGGACCTCCGAGCCGTTCATGGTGTGGGTCAAAGCCGGTTTGTTGACCGGGTTGATCCTGGCCGGACCCTGGGTGTTTTATCAGCTCTGGAGCTTCGTCGCCGCGGGGCTTTATCCACACGAGCAAAAATACGTGCATCTGTTTTTGCCGATCAGCATTGCGTTGTTCGTCAGCGGCGTGTTGCTGGCATTCTTTTTCGTGTTTCAACCGGTGCTGGGATTCCTGTTTTCCTTCAACCGACAAATGGGGATTGCGCCTCAGATTCGGATCAACGACTGGCTGAGTTTTGTGATGTTTCTGCCGTTGGGATTCGGCATTGCGTTTCAATTGCCGTTGGTAATGCTGTTCATGAACCGGATCGGATTGTTCCAGGTTTCCGATTATCTGGCCAAATGGCGGATCGCGGTGATGATCATTTTTGTGATGTCGATGATTTTGACGCCGGCCGACCCGATCAGCATGTTGTTGCTGGCGCTGCCGTTGACGATGCTGTATTTTCTGGGTGTAGCGATGTGCCAGTGGATGCCGCGCAACCAGAATCCGTTTGGGGAACCCGAACGAACTTACACTTCGGCCGATGCGGCCGAATAGTCGTGGCAAGGTGGCTTGCAATTCAAGATCGCTCAATCCGACGACGAATCATCGCGGAATTGTTTTGAATGCGATCCATTTTTGGTAGAAAGAGTACAAGCACCAGCCCAGTTGAGATTCCATCTAGCAGTTCGTTTCCGGGAGACCATTCATGAGCACCATCATTCGACGTCAAAAACGGCTATTCATGACACAGCTGTTCGCATTTTCCTGTTGTTTGTCATTGGGCACACAGGTCGTCGCCGCCCTGCAGGAAAATGAGGAAGGGACTTCGTCGCGCCGTGAGGAAGCCGCGATCAAGGCGGTAGAGGAAGCCGGTGGGCGCGTCTACCAGATCTCCGCCGCAGATGAATCCCGCGAGGTCAGTTGTTACCTGGCCAGCAATCCGATCGAGGACCAGCATCTTGAGAGTATCGGCGCCATTAGCAAAGTCATCTGGCTTAATCTGGCCAACACCGAGATTTCCAATGACGGCCTGAAGTCGATTGCCAAGCTGCCGCTGACCAAGCTGCATCTTGAAAAAACAAAAATAGGCGACGACGGACTGCAACATTTGAAATCGCTAAAAGATCTGGAGTATTTGAATTTGTATGGGACCCAAGTCACCGATGCCGGGCTGGACCATCTAAAGGAATTGAAAAAACTCAAGAAGCTTTATGTCTGGCAAACCGGTGTCACCGAAGCGGGGATGAAAAAGCTGAACGAGGCTTTGCCGGAATTGGAGATCATCGGAGAAGTCAAATTGACGCCCGTGGTCGTCGAAGAACCGAAGGCCGAGGAGAAAAAGGACCCACCGGCCGCCGAGAAAAAAGCCGACGCCAATTCTGACAAAGCCGCCAAGCCGACCGATGGGGCCAAATCAGATCAAGCCGCTAAGCCGACGGACAAGAAAGCTGCTGCCGGCAAAAAGCAACGCAAGGGCAAAAAGAAAGCGGCGGCAAAGACCGGTGATGGTGACCAACAGGCGGACGATAAAACAAGCGGGAATTAGGTCGTCGGTGTGAATCGCTCGCTGGCCTGGCGTTCAATGCCAGGCTTGTCGTACCAAACAGGGCGCCATTAACGTTGCCGTTGGGCCAGTGCCGTTGAGAACGAGCGACGAATTGGCGAGCCAGTTCGTGGCCTCGCAATCAGAGGAAACGTAAGACAACGAGGGTCGCGATCACCGCCACGACAATGACGCCCAGCAAGATTGGAAGATAGACTCGCGGGGACAGATTGGACGGATCATCGTCGGCCGTGATCCCACCGCCACTGTAGTCCACCATCCAAGCGGGCAAGCGTCCCCACGCAGTGTAGAGCAAGCCAACGGTGGCACCGGCACCAAGCATCACCTTGGTACGAACATCACCGACCCCAACAAAGACCGACCAGCCAAGCAATGCCAGCAGGATGATCGACAAGATTCCAGCGACGATTCGGTTGGTTGGCATGGGGAATCCAGAAATTAGCACTCGCCAAATCAGTTCAAGAAAACTCAGACCGCAGGATTTGAGCGGCGTCCGCCATCGCTTTGAGTTTGGCGGTGGCGACCGTTTCTTCGTTCACACAGCGGTTCGCAAAACAACCAAATCCACAATCTGGATTGAGAAAAATTTTCTCTGGCGACCAGTACTGCAACGCCTCGCGGGCGCGGTCAACGATTGAGGTGACGGATTCTGCAACGTCGGTCCGCGGATTAACGCAGCCCAATCCGATCTCCCGATTCGAAAATGCGTTGCCAATGATCTCCAATTCGCCCCGCGCGGCGTCGCGTACTCCAAAACCAATTGATCGACGTTCATTTCGCGAAAGCAATCCACCAAGGGTTGGTAGTCGCCAGTAATCAGCACATCCTCGCGTTTGGACCAATTGCCACGGCAGACGTGGATCCCGGTGCGAAGTTTTCCGGAGAAGCCATCCAGCACCCGGTTCATCAGTTCGGCAGCATAGGCAAGTTCGGCACCCGCATCACGGCGGGTCGCTAAAGTCGCTCACATGAAGGTGCGGCGTTTGTCGTCGCCGCTGTGCACGACTTCGGTCAGCACCGGTTCATCAAATTGCACAAACTCAGCGCCTTCGTCGACGAGTTCCTCCAGCTCTTCACGCAAAATGGAAACCACGTCATCCGCCATCACCGGTTTGTCACCATACGCATTTCCGGAATACGAAGTGACCCACATGGCTCGCGTCAGCAGATAGGGTCCGGGCAGTGTCGTCTTGATCGGTTTGTCGGTCAACGTCCGGAGAAACCTGAGATCGTCGGCGGCCAGAGGTTCACGCCGCCGAAGTTTGCCAACGCAGGTCGGATTGCGAATTGAAAATGCCGGCGCGTCGAGGGTCTGCAGCATCTCTTCAAAGGCGGCCTTGTCTTCGACCGTCTCCAGCATCTCCGCCAGCGACATCAGCTTGGTGCCTTCCACCTTTTCAGTAATGAACGAATAGAAATTGTCGCGCCGCAGTTCGCCATCGACCAGGATGTCCACACCGGCATCGAGCTGTTGTTGAACGCAGCGGCGGATCTCGCCGTCCGCCAATTCATTGAACTGCTGATCCGACATTCGTCCCATCCGTTTTTCGCGAAGACCCGCGAGCAACTCCGGCGACCGGGGCCAGGAACCGACTTGAGTGACTGAAAACATGATAGCTCCAATTCTTGAATGACGTTTTTGTCACGCTTCGATGCAGGGTCGAAAACCGTAGACTCGGCCTGCAGGGTCCGCCGCGACCGTGATTTCATTGAACTTAAAGAAACACAATTCGCGAATCCAGATCGCAGGCCTTGTTCAGTGTTTGAAAAACAGGAGAAGTTCGACGAGTTGCGTCCCAAGCTTCGGTCAATGGTTCGGCGTCCGCTGGCGAGGTCACGAACAGCACCAACGCGATATCCTTGACTGATGGATCGCCGTTTTCCACCCCCACCGCTGCCAGTGTGTTATGCAGGTGGGCGTTGACCGTTGCTTCCATTTCGTCAATCAGCAATTCGCGACGGCTGCACTCCGTTGCGAAACCGGCGGTCACATCGGCCAGCAAGGCGCCGAGGAATTGCTCCATGGCGGTCGGCAAAACGGCCGTTCGATCAAATCCCAACGAGGCGCCTGACTTCCAGGAAAAGTTCCTGGAGTAGACTGCCGTCTCGTGTTTGCTGGAGCGGCGTGCTCTTACACTCCACTTGAAAGCCTGCGCCTGTTGCTTGTCTGCGTTCAATGCCTCTGCTTCGCCATCCGAAGTCGAGTCCGGGTTGCGCTGCACAAGATGTCGCCAGTGGCCGGGTGATATCTCTTCGCTACGGACATGCGTGTGCCCGACCATTCGGCACCACGGCGGTAATTCCGACTCGACGGTCGGTTCGGTGCTGCGAATTTCCAGCAGTCCACCGGCTGGGACTTCCAGCATGTTTTGACGGATCAGCAGGATCAGGCCAGAGCCACAATCCATCGAGCCACCATCAAACACGTGGTCGGCTGTCTTCTCGTTTTCGCTCGTCATGGATCAGTAGCTCACATTGGGTGAGCCGTTGCTGAGCCACTCTACCAGCACGGCACCGCCGGCAATCTCGACTCCTTCGAACAAGGTTGACTCGTCGATGTCGCGTTTCTTGCAGCACGGGGCACAGGCAACCACACGGCCTCCAGCTGCCATAAAGTTGTTGATTAATTCGGTCAGCGGTTTGAACGGCCCACCTTCGACGACTTTGGCGGCCTCGTCTTTGACTGCGGCCCAAACGCCGTCGGTGCTGAGGAAGACCATCGTGTCTTTCCCCGAACCAAGCGCTGCCGTCGCGACGACGAAGCCGACCGTGGCCAGGTCACCGTTGTTTTTGCAGGAATTGATTGTCACGCAAAACGTATCGCTCATGTTTTTACCTTTCAGAATGAATCGTTAGTCTATTTTTGAATTGTGTAAATCGGGTGTTCGCTGGACAGCAGCCGGTGTTTGGTCAGTCGACACCATGCCGGGATCTCCAGCGGCGCACCGGGATCAAGGGCGCGGACTTCGACGATCGCACGATCGGGTTGCTGTTTCATGAACAGCATCAATTCCAGAAGCAGCTCGCCGCAACCGGTTTCGCCGCCATCAAAACTCGCCGAGATGTCATCCGTCACGAGTCAAGTCCTTTCGTAGTTTTGCCGTTGCGGATAAGCCATCGAATCGAAACGGAAGATTCAGATCGGTCGACGACGAAAACTCTCGGATCACCCAATTCGATTGGCTGGTGACAGGCAAACGCGGTAGCGCGCGATGATTGCCTGCAGGGATTGGCTCGGACACCGACCAGCGTCCATTGACGCAAGTCAGCCACGGTGCGACCTCAGGGATAACAGGTAAGAATCAGCCATTGAGTCATGCTACAAAACCCAAGCCCGACGTCAAGGGACTACGGTTTGCCTTCGATCTCGCCGGTCCGATTCACTGGTCAGGCCAGCGAATCGCAGCCGGATAGAAACGTGCTCCGTTTTGGACTCTTCAAAGGTCTCACGTAACCTGAAAAGGGAAGGCTGGCTGAATCCTCATCCATACTGGATGTACATCGGTATAAGATCTAAATCGCTGTCTCGGTAAGCATGAATCAACACGTCGATGCAGCAGCTTTATTTGTCGCAGGAAAATCTCAAGAAATCCAGACACATGGCTCCCCTCTCCCCGTCAATTCCGACGAGACCGATTTGCACTTGATCCAGCTGTCTCCGAATTTGTGGGCAGAGCTGCTGGGGTTGATCGTACCACAAAAAGCTTTGACCGAGATTTCCGTCGGGCTTGCCCCGGTCGGGATCGACAATTGAATGGCTACACGAAGACTTCCTTAAAAATTACTCTCCGTCGGGCTTGCCCCGGTCGGTAGTGCGATTCGTCGGCTGAAGGTCATGTCGTCCGTCCGTTGCAAGCCCGACAGAAGCGTCGTTGGGCAATTGGCTGGGAACAGTAGAGGCTGGGGGAGAGGGGATGTCCACCGATGCCTGGTTGGTCATTCTTAAGCCGGTGTGATCCGATGCTTCCAACGGATGCAGGCTGTCCAGATGGCCTGCGGGCGAGATGGCTGCTTCCGTAGAGCCTGGTTGCATCAGTAGAACTTGGTTTCATCGAGTTGTTAGTTCTCGTTTGATTGATGTTTGCTCCTCACCCCCCCAGCCCCCTCTCCTCGTGAATTCGGGGAACGCTTGATTCGAATGGAGCGTGGGCGCGTCCGAATTCCCGAGGCGAGGGGGAGCCAGTGTGGGGGGCATTGGCGATGGTTTAGGGATCGCCTCGCAAATTTGCAATGAGCTTGATCCGAATGGAGCGTGGGCGCGTCCGAATTCCCGAGGCGAGGGGGAGCCAGTGCGGGGGGCATTGGCGATGGTTTAGGGGTCGCCTCGCAAATTTGCAATGAGCTTGATCCGAATGGAGCGTGGGCGCGTCCGAATTCCCGAGGCGAGGGGGAGCCAGCGTGGGCAGCAGCGGCGGTGGTTTTTGGGTGTTGGTAAAGCCTTGGGAGCTGTTTTGTTGTTGAACGCTGCGACTGTGGCGAGAAAGAGTGCAAGCAAAAATTGGGATTATGGCGAGAGATTGGGAACGCCAAAAGTGCGTTATGAAGAGGAGAACTTGTGACCATCAAGAGGTAAGTTTTGGTCGAAAGCGGCAAATTATTTGTCACATGCAAAACTCAAAAAAATCTTACGACATTGCTCCCCTCTCCCCGCAAATTCGGACGAAACGACTCTGCACTTGGTCCAGCTGTCTCCGAATTTGTGGGGAGAGGGGCTGGGGGTGAGGGGAAGTCCACCGATGCCTGATTGGTCATTCTTAAGCCGGTGTGATCCGGTGCTTTCAATGGATGCAGGTCGTCCAGATGGCCTGCGGGCGAGATGGTTGCTTCAGTAGAGCCTGGTTGCATCGAGTTGTTAGGTCCCGTTTGATTGATGTTTGCTCCTCACCCCCCAGCCCCCTCTCCTCGTGAATTCGGGGAACGTGCGTGGTCGCGTCCGAATTCCCGAGGCGAGGGGGAGCCAGTGCGGGGGGCATGGCGGGTAGGGACGCCTCGCCAGAGCTTGATCGGGGAGCGTGCGCGTCGAATTCCCGAGGCGAGGGGGAGCCAGTGTGGGGGTACAGTGGCGATGGTTTGGGGATCGCCTCGCCAATTTGTAATGAGCTTGATTCGAATGGAGCGTGGGCGCGTCCGAATTCCCGAGGCGAGGGGGAGCCAGTGTGGGGGTACAGTGGCGATGGTTTGGGGATCGCCTCGCAAATTTGTAATGAGCTTGATTCGAATGGAGCGTGGGCGCGTCCGAATTCCCGAGGCGAGGGGGAGCCAGTGTGGGGGTACAGTGGCGATGGTTTGGGGATCGCCTCGCCAATTTGTAATGAGCTTGATTCGAGTGGAGCGTGGGCGCTTCCGAATTCCCGAGGCGAGGGGGAGCCAGTGCGGGGGGGCATTGGCGATGGTTTGGGGGTCGCCTCGCCAATTTGTACTGAGCTTGATTCGAATGACGGCTGGACTCAAACGAGCTTCGTTTTTTGGGGATCTCATCTGAAGTCTCGCCTCCCCGTTGATCCAAGAACGGAAGCGTGACGGAAATCTAGCTCCAGTTGCCCAATTCGATCAGTTCGTAGGTCAGGTTCGTTGCGTACAGCGTGTTAATGCCCGTATCGACTGCGTTGGCGGTGACTCGGTCAAAGCCTTCGGTCAGCAACAGATACTGATCATCAAAAATGGTTGCCCTGTTTTGGTTGCCGATGAAGGTATCGTCACCCCTTGAGTCGAGGATTTCGGCCGTGGAAATACCCACGTTGTTGACGAAAACCGAGAGTCGGTCGAAGTTGCTGGCAGAGTTGATGAATTCATTTCCGGTTGTCGCTGCGAGGAAACTGTATTGATAGTTTCCTCGGAAACGATGGTTGTCGGACTTGCCCCGCAGCACGGCTTTATCAAACCCGGTTGAGCTGGTTGCATGCACACGGTCGAAACCACGCAGGTAATTCAAATTGTTGGCCGATTGCAGCAAGGCGTACTCTTCGGTGGCGATATAGGTGTCGTCACCGGCCGAATCACGCAGGGTCGCAATGTTTTCGCCGGAGGTGGCCAAGACGGTGACGCGATCGAATTGGTTGGCCTGCGTCCGATAGTTCGAATTTTTCAAAACTGCCCGGGTGGGTTCACCATAAAACGTGTCATCTCCGGGAGAATCATTCATGATCGCCCGATCCAGGCCGACAGATGCAATTCCCGTGACGTTGGAGAACGAGTGGGCCACATTAAAGAACCCGGAGCCCGTCAGGTAGCTCGAAGTTGGAGCTGAAACAAACAGGTCGTCCTGCGCAGAATCCAGCAGATACGCTTGCCCCGTCGCTCCATCCTGATAGCCATCGACACGGTCGAACCCGCGGGCATTCAGATTGGCATCCGCCATTTTCATGTTGGCAAACACTCCGTTGGCATAATACTCATTCCCTCGAAGGGTGGCCGTGTCGTATCCGCCGTTTTGCGAGAACGCGCGGACGTCGCTGAAGTTCGTCAACTGAAGCCGGAAATCGGAACGGTTAAAAATTGAATTGTTGGGAGCCAAGGCAAAGCGATCATCTCCCAGGCTGTCAAAAACGACTGCCGAATCGAAACCACCCGGGCCACCATCCACCCAGACGTTACTGAAATCAACGATTTCCACGTCGACCTCCCCGTTGGATATTCTTGAGCCAGTATCAAACAGCTCGAACACGTCGTCTTGGCTGGATCCGTTGACCGTTACCATGTCTCCGGAGTTGTTACCTTCCAGAATAATGCTCTCAAATCCAGTGCCAAACAGGCTGAAGACAGAATCGGCAAACACAGAATCGTTGGCCAGGTTGACATTGGCGAAGGCTAGTCCGCCGGCATGTCGCACGGTGATCTGGTCATGGCCGCTGAGGCCAGCGATGGAAAACGACGACAAAATGGAGGGCGAGAGTCGATAGGTTTGGCCGTTCATCGTTAAACGCACATCGTCGTTTCCGTTGGCACCGTACTCAACAACGAAAATGTCGTCGCCCGCGGTTGGCACCAGGTTGGTCAATCCAATGTCGATGAGGTTGACACTCTGCGTTGAGGGATCGTACCCGTCAGCCGCGGCGACAATCCGAACTTGCTCGTCAAAATTCACGATTTGGTCATCGACCGCCTCAATGAAAAAAGAAAACGATGACTGGCCGGCTGGAATCGTGACTGTCTCGGGAAGCACCAAATCGGGATTTGAGGAAGACAGTGAAACCGTGACCGGGTCCGTGGTGGGGCCAGAGCGACGGACGTTAGCTGCGACCGAGGTACCCTCGGTGATGTTGATGCTTGAAATTCCCAACGTCAGCCCCTCCGCCGCACTGGCGACCCGGCCTTCAATGGGAAATGTAAACACGCCTTCGTCGGCATCATCGCTGTAAATCGTGACGATGCCCGCGCGGTGGCCCGTTTCGAAACCTTCGGTCGTGGTATCCATGCCGATCTTCATCGAAGTGAAGCCAAAGGTTCCGATCAGGAACGAACTGGGAGCCTGCAGCAGAACGAAGCCTTCGGGGATCACAACCTCGCTGATCGTCAGCCCGCCTTCATTCTGATTGCTGATACTGAAATTCATTTCCGGAGCGCCGGGCAACGAATCAAAGTGGTACGGTGTGGTTCGTCCGTCCCGAACCAACGCGCCGAAATTACTGCGAACTTCGATTTCAGGAACGGGCGGCCAGCGGACTTCAAACGTCTCGTTCGCGGATTCGACTCCGTTGATATAAACGTCAACCGTCCAGATCCCCGGGGGCGGGTCCACCCCGAGTATTTGGGAACTGGAATCAGACTGAATTGGAACATCGAGAATGATTGAGGAAGTGTCGGTGGCAAAGAGGTTCCCATCCGGGTCGGTCCAAACGTAAGTGATTTCGTCACCTGCCTCCAGACCGGAAATAAAACTAGCGACACTGACCGCCTGTAAGCCGTTTTCGTTAAGGCGTTCAATCTCGAAGAAGCCTTCGTTCTCAAAGTTACCGGTTCCGGTAAAGTCAACGACGTAGGTGTCGATGACCACTTTTTGATCCATTACATGCGAAATTCCCTGGCCCCAGAAGGTGGCTTGGTCCAGCATCGGGTCCACGACGCGACCATGGTGCGTGACGAAAAAATCGAGTTGTGGCCCACCCACGAATCCAAAGTTGCCAAAGCCGGATCCGCCGACCAAGGCAATTTCCTGGCCGGCTTCGACGGTCTGTCCGACCACGACTTTGATGGAGTCGCGATGCAATCGCGTGTATTGCGTCACCCAGCCATCACCATGATCGATGGTGATAAAATTACCCTTGGTATCCAGGGTCGGCTCATAGATATCATCGCGGTCGTAAAAGCCATCCCGGGTTTCCACGACGGTTCCACCGGCGGCCGCAAAGACACTGATGCCTTCATCGGTTTGCTGGTAGGTAATCGGTCCGACCGAAATCGCATCCCGTTCGCCGAAAAACAGGCTGTACCCGGCATAATCGGTCCAGACCCCGGGGCGAGGATCCACATCAACGTATCCCTTGAACAGGGCGGTGTTATGAAATTCGCCCTCGGCAGGAAATACAAAGGGTCCATCGAGATCCGCACTGACACTGGTGAAGGTTACCGTAATCGAGTTGTCGTCTTCGTTTGTTTCGCTGATGACGTTATCGGGGTCCACCTCAATCTGCAGGACATGCGTACCGGGACGGGCAAACCAACCGCCAAGTGCCTGGAGATTGAGCAAGTCCGTACCGCCACTCGAGGTGTCGAACACCGAATCGGAAAACGTATAGCCGTCCAAGGTGAAGTCGACCGGGATCAGTCCGATGTGATCTTCGGAGGTAATGTTGACCTGTGCGGCGATCTCTTCACCGGCTACCGGACCGGCAATCTGATTCAGCAACCCATCGATCAGAAATCCATCGGTGACCGAGAGGTTAGCCAACAGCTTTCGGTCTTCCAGCGCGTTGTAGTCGTAACTGCCAGATTGCGGCAAACGACGTTTGGAATTGTGGTCTCAATAGCCGTTTTGAATCGGCGGCGGGAGGAATGGCTGCGGCGATGCATCATAGTATTCTCGATAGAACCACGAAGAGCGAGGAATTCGTTGAGCCCGAATCGGGATCGTAATCGTCGACACCAAGATAATTCGGAGCATCGCGATAATCAACAACTTCTCGCAACGAGAACGCTGTTTTTCGGGGAACCCGTGGCGGTCGCGGAATAAGGCGGAAATTGTGCTCGCCCAAAAAAACAGGCCGCTTCCCTGGAAGCGGCCTGTTTAAAAGATAAGCGAAGCGTACCCGTGGGTCGCTCAGCGATCGCTTGACTTCAGCGTGTCATTAGGAGATCGCGGTTGAAACTCGCCGGAGCGGTTGTCAATTTTTTCCATTTTGGGCTTGCTGCGAATGCCCATTCGATTGAGCAATTTTTGCAGATTGATTGTCTGAACGGTGTTTGTTTCGGCAATTTCTTCCATTTTTTCCATTGCCCGGACCACGGCCGGATTGGCGTTGATCCCGACGTTGGGGGCTTCACCCATTACGAGGTAGCGAACCGAAGAATCGATGGTGCCAATCAGGTTGCCATCGTCGTCATGGTAGGCCACGACGTCTCCACCGTTGCGTTTGATCAGTTGAATCAACTTGTCCAGATCGGAGTAACCATCGCCATCGAGGTCAAAGAAACCGGCCAACGCGATCGGGGTCGAGTATCCGGGATCCCAAACCGCGGTCAAAACGTAATCGCCTGTCAGGATCGGATCGGTTGGATCTTCCGAAGTGACTTTGGCTTCTGCCTGATTTTCACCGACCCGGATGACTTCGATCATTGCCTTGTGTTGACCTTTTTCGAAATTCGTGACCGACTGATCGTAGATCGCGAAGGACCGGTTGGCAGTCAGACCATCGGCGCGGCCGAGGTCAAGGAAAACGGTGTTCAAGGAAGAAGCAACTTGAACGATTCTGCCATCAGGAATGTCGAAGACTTCCTTTTCGTAAATGTTGATTTTGTTCTTGAGCATTTCGTTTTGCTGCGACACCTGGCTCACATTGTTTTGCAGGCCAGCAATCTGATCCTGTGCGTTGGCTTTATAGTTTTCCAACGCGGTGTTGGCGTCGCGTAGCTGGACAACGCTTTGTTGCAACGAGTCTTCCAGATTTTTTTGCTTTTCCGCCGCGCTTTTCTTTTCGTTAGCCAGGTCGGCCTCCAGGGTCGTGACCTTGTTTTGCATCTGGTCGACTTCGGTTTGCTTGGCCGCGATTTCTGCCGCTGCGTCCTGTTCGGCCAGCATCGCCTGCTGGACCTTGATGTTGTACTCGCCGTGTTTCTTGGCAAGCACAGTGGACAGGTTTGCCACCAGCGTTCGCCAGGTAAAGTCCTGGGCCTGTTCGCCTTCCCCGGTGCCGGCGTTGCTGAGCATGTCCTTGTCGTAGGCCGCTTTAATCAACTCGACATCATCGAGAACCGCTTGCACCTGGCTTTTCTGGTTGGCATCCAGATCGCCTGATGCCGCCAGGCTTTTGAGTTGTCCGATTTGTGTGGGCACTTCGGCGACACTGTTTCCGAATCCACCGATCAGGGCCTTGAGGATTTCTGATTTGATGGAGTTGGCTTGCCTGAGTTTTTGCTCGGCGTTCAATGTCGATTCGATCGCCGCTTTGTTGTCGGCGTACTCGTTTGCCTTGGAAGTACCAAGGAACGCAACCAATGCCAGAACAAGTGATAACAAAACCAGACAGATAACTGCGATCAAGTAACCCTGATTTTCTCTGGCAGCCATTTCGATCTCCTAAATTGCCCGAATCTTGTTCGGTGTCTATCCAAATCTGAAACACCTCGATCACACATCGGAAGGCGTCAAAGGGAAAAGCAATCGTGATTGCGGTAAGTGCGGCAGCTATTCAACCCTTAAATCATCGGAATAATGCCGTTCACAACATGATTGTGATTTGGAATGTATCCGCTGGAATGTACCCGACAATACGGAGTTAGGGGCCTATGACTATTAAGTTAGCTGGGACGAACCTGAATTCCCTCCCATAAATCTTAAATAGCCAGAAAATAGTGTCAAACTTAATCTTGAATCCTTGGACATCCGCCCAAAAATACCTGGCCAAAGCCCCAGCGGGACCGAAGACGCCGAATGGTCGGGTTTTGAGGATGGATCCAGATGGGAGGCGGAGGATTCGTGTCATCCCAAAATCCGCCAGCGGGCAGTTTGGGCAACTCCGGGATCGAGCCCAACTTCTGTGTGGAATTGAGCGGCCATTACGATTATGTTATCAAGGTAGACGAGACGCGGAGTCCTTTCAGGACAACTAAAGACTACTCCTATTTGGTTATTACGCTGCCAGCCTGATGTGTCGTGGCGGACGCTTGGGACGGCGGTTTATTGGCATTGAAAGCCATCGACTCAACCCGACGTCGTGGATGACGGGTAAGGTTGCGGCACGATCCCCATCCCTTTGTAAATTCTGTTCCTCCAGCTTTCGTTGAGACACGCTTATGCTTGTCATCGGTTTGGTGGGTGGAGTTGCCAGCGGCAAAAGTTTTGTCGCGGAGTGCTTCGAACAATTGGGTGCGGAAATTTTGAACGCTGACGAACTGGGACATCAGGTGCTGGATCAGCCGGAAGTCATTTCCGAGATCCGCTCGATTTGGCCCTCGGTAATTAATCAAGCAGGAACCATTGATCGCAAGGCACTTGCCAAGATAGTTTTCGAACCATCGGAAGATCCCGGTGTTTCACCATCGCTTCAAATACTGGAGCGAATTACCCACCCGAGAATTGGAGCGAAAGTCAAACAGCAACTGGCCGATTTCCGGACACGTGATGTGCCGGTGGTTGTTCTGGATGCGCCGGTGATGCTGAAAGCCGGATGGCAGGAAGTCTGCGACCGAATTGTGTTTGTCCAGACAGATCTGCCAGCTCGACTGCAGCGCGCGGCAACTCGCGGGTGGGACAGGAATGAACTTTTGAAACGCGAGTCGTTTCAAACCTCCATGGAGGAAAAACGAAAGTGTGCGACCGACATCGTCGACAACTCTGGAACCAAACAAGAAACCTGTCGCCAGGTGAAAACGCTTTGGCAGAGTTGGAATCTGAGCCCCAACCCGACCCGCAACCCAACTTCCTGATCACCCCAACGATTTTTTTACCAACCAAATTTCAGACACTTTTCTTCCCATTTGTCTGACAACGGAGACGAACCCAGCAATGGCCGATACCCAACCCTCCAAAAATCGAGGCCACCAAAGTCGCCCGCTCTCCAACCGCGGAGCCAATCGCCGGAAACCGCATTACGATCTCGATCCCGAGGTCGAGGCAAAGCTGCGCGAAATCGAGGCCGACGGGGAACCGATGTCGATCGCCGAATCGATTACGCTCGCCGAAATGAGGAACAACGAAGGCCCGCAGCGGACTGCCATTCCGGATACGGAGGTCATCAATGTCACCGAACTGCAGAAAATGGACGTCAAGACTTTGATGAAGCATGCCAAACAGGAAGGCGTGCCGGATGCCAAAGGACTGGGCAAGCGCGAGTTGATCTTCTCGATCCTCAAAGAACGGGTCAAAACCCGTGGGATCATGTTCGGGCAAGGAACATTGCAGATCTTGCCGGACGGTTTTGGATTCCTGCGAAGCCCCGAATACCACTATCTCAATTGCCCCGACGATATCTACGTGTCGCCCAGCCAGATTCGCAAGTTCAACCTGAAAAATGGCGCCGTGGTGGCAGGCCAGATTCGGCCGCCCAAGGAAAACGAACGCTATTTTGCCCTGCTACGGGTCGAAACCGTTAACGGTCGTGATCCGATCGAAAATGCCCGTCGTGTCAGTTTTGATGAACTGACGCCGCTGCATCCGGATTCGCGAATCGTGATGGAACACGATCCCAAGGACATGTCGACGCGCGTGGTGGATATGGTCGCCCCGATCGGCTTTGGCCAGCGGGGATTGATTGTCAGCCCGCCACGAGCCGGCAAGACAATTTTGATGCAGCGGATGGCCCAGGCCACGCTGAAGAATTATCCAGCGGCCTACGTGATCATGTTATTGATCGACGAACGCCCCGAAGAAGTCACCGACATGGAACGCGAGGTCAAAGGCGAACGCTGCGAAGTGATCAGCTCCACGTTCGATGAACCTGCCGCTCGGCACATTCAGGTGGCGGAGATGGTTCTGGAAAAAGCCAAGCGGTTGGTCGAAAGCGGTACCGACGTGGTGATCTTTCTCGATTCAATCACGCGACTGGGACGCGCCTGGAACTCCGAGTGCCCCCAGTCCGGAAAAACACTTTCCGGCGGTCTGGACGCCAATGCAATGCAGAAACCCAAGGCATTTTTCGGTTCGGCTCGAAAGCTCGAAGAAGGCGGCTCGCTGACCATCATTGCCACCGCTCTGGTGGACACCGGCAGCAAAATGGATGATGTCATCTTCGAGGAATTTAAAGGCACAGGCAATCTGGAAATTGTGCTCGACCGCACGCTGGTCGATCGCCGGATTTGGCCAGCCATCGACATCAATGCCAGTGGGACTCGTCGCGAAGAAAAATTGTTTGATCCTGAGGAACACGATCGAATTTGCCAGGTTCGCCGCGTGCTCAGCCAGATGAACCCTCCCGATGCAATGGATTTGCTGACCACTCGGTTGAAGAAAACCAAATCCAATGCCGAGTTCCTGATGAGCATTAAAGCCGGCGGTCTTTGAGGCTCATTTTGAGGCCCAGCCGAGCAGCGTCGCCCAGGAGTCGTCTCGCCCAGTTGGCGTTGCTGGTAGAATCCTGGTTCACCCACCATCATTCAAAGGATCCAAATTGGTCATCGAGTTTCAGGGAATCACCGGGTCGGTCGCCAAACGAAAGTTTGCGATCGTGGTTTCACGCTATCACGACACCATCACCGGAAAATTACTCGCCGGCGCTATCCAGACTCTTCAACGCAATGCGGTTCTTGAGGAGCAGATTTCTGTCGTTCGAGTTCCCGGCGCCTGGGAACTGGTGGATGGTGCCCAGCAGGCGTTGCTGACGGGCGATTATGACGCGGTCATCTGTCTGGGGTGTGTGATTCGCGGGGAAACCACCCACGATCAGCATATCAACACGACCGTCGCCAATGGCCTCGGTCGACTGGGCCTCGAACATCAATGCCCCGTCGCGTTTGGGCTGTTGACCTGCAATACCATGGATCAAGCCATTCAGCGGTCTGGCGGAGAAGTCGGCAATAAGGGCATTGAGGCCGCCGAAGCCGCGATCGAAATGCTCCAGTTGCGTGACGCACTGAATCGTTAAGCACCGTCGCGACCGCGAATTCGGGTTGGTCCCAGATTCAGCCCGATTCACGAATCCGGATATTTTTCGTAAAATCCAAATTCAAGTTGCCTGCCGATTGGTTGGATGCTTCGTTCGCCATCGGATTTCTCTTACGCACTTTTTCCCCCTTTGCCGATGTCCCGTCGTAGCCGTGCCCGAGAAATCGTTTTGCAAGTGCTCTATCAAAGCGATCTCAATCCCGACCAGCCCGATCAGATTCGAGATCGGTTTGTGGCCTCTCGTTTGAACCAGGAGGAATCACTGATTCGGATTCGCCGAGGCGTTGATTCAGGGCGTCCGAGAAAAAATTGACGAGCTCGATGAACAGCTTCAAAAAACGGCCCAGAACTGGAAGTTCTCGCGAATGGCGGCGACCGACCGAAACGTATTGCGACTCGGCGCGTATGAAATCCTGTTTACGGACACTCCGGATCGAGTCGCGATCAACGAGGCAATCGAACTTTCCAAGCGGTACGGTACGGCGAATTCCGCACAGTTCGTCAATGGAATTCTGGATCGCCTGATGAATGCCGGTCGCAACGTCAGCCGGAAATCGGATGACGCCGTGAAGGCTGTGAAAACGGAAGATAAACCGGCAGCTTCCCGGGATGCGGAATAGCACACGCGGGGTGGTCGGCAGTGAAGCGGCGTTGGCTTCGTCAATGTCAAAAGAAAATTAACCTGATTACAACTGAGTAGATGCAAAAAATGGCTCGATGGAACCCATTCGGCAAATCTCAAAAACAGGACACACCGGAAATCCGCAGCCGAATCTGGAACCGAAGCCGGTGTTCCGATCGTACCCCCCCCTCCCCCGACGGCGTTCCCCAACCTTCTGCCGGGCCGGAAAAATCGAAAGGCATGTTCGGGCGATTCAAGTCGGCGCTCAAAAAAACCGTTGACGTGCTCAACACCGACATCCGGGATCTGGTCGGAAAAGAGGGGCGACTTGTCGATCAGGAATTTCTCGATGAGCTGTTTGCCCACCTGATCAAAACCGACATGGGGACCGGCCCCGCCGGCATGATTCGAGACGATCTTCAGTCGAATTTTCGCGGCCGCAAAGTCATGATGAGCGAGCTGATCGAATTCGGCGAAAACAACGATCCGCGGGATCATGCAACAGGATTCGGCCGAAATCCAGCTGGCCGATTCGGGACCGACGGTGATCATGGTGGTGGGAGTCAACGGCGCCGGCAAAACGACTTCGATCGCCAAATTGGCCCACCGGTTCAACTCACAGGGCAAAGCGGTCGTGATGGGGGCCGGCGATACGTTTCGCGCCGCGGCGGTCGAGCAATTGACGATTTGGGCCGAACGGATGGGGGCCGAAATCGTGACCGGACGGCAGGGCAGCGATCCGGCCAGCGTGGCCTACAAAGCAACCGAAGCGGCCAAAAATAACCAGGCCGATATCTGTATCGTGGATACGGCCGGACGCTTGCAGACGCAGAATAACCTGATGGAAGAGTTGGGGCGGATTCGCCGGGTGATCGGCAAGGTCATTCCCGAGGCGCCCCACGAAGTACTGCTGGTCCTCGATGCGACGGCCGGACAAAACGCGATCAGCCAGGCCCGTGGCTTTTCCGAGGCCGCCGGCTGCACCGGGATCATCCTCGCCAAACTGGACGGTACGGCCAAAGGAGGCGTCGCGATTCCGATCCAACAGGAGTTTGGTTTGCCAGTCAAGTTTGTGGGCCTGGGAGAAACGCCCGATGCGTTGGCGGCTTTCGACGTCGATCAATACGTCAATGCATTGTTTGACGAAGCCGCTGAATAATGGACATCCGCTCCCACACGCCGTTTGGTCTTCGCAGGTGACGTAATGAAACTGATCATTGCCATCATCCAGCCCCACCACCTGGAGACGGTCAAAAACGCGCTTCGCCAGGTTGCGGTGGTCAGGTTGACCATCATGGATTGCCAGGGATATGGATCCGAGCAAAGCAAATCGGATTCTTACGGAACGGACCAGTTCGCGGTGAATCTGCGACGTCGAGTCCAGTTGCAGATCGCGGTCAATGAGGAATTTGTCGAGCCGACCATCGAGGCGATTCAGTCCGGTGGTCGGAGCGGCGAACGGGGATCAAGCGGAGATGGCAAAATATTTGTCTTGCCGCTGGATGACTGCGTCCGAATCCGTACTGGCGAACGAGGTCCGGCTGCGATTTAAAAAAAGGGTCAGGTCTCTTTTTTCTGCGACTCCGTGGAAGATCGTCTTTAACCAGGCAAGTCTCTTGCCGATCCTCAAGCCTGTGATCACGACGAAACTGAATCCTGGTGACGAAAAACAGACCTGACCCTTTTGGTGGCATCCCCGATGGCGGGCTAGAAATTGGCGCCGGTGCCTTTGGTCAACGCCATGAATGCCGATTCGAGGTTGACTTCTTCTTCGCGGAACAGAGTCAGCTGAATCCCTTTTCGATCAGAAAGGTTGGAAGTCCGAATAATCTACGACTTCTTTCTTCAGGGTCACCACCAGGAACCCGTCGCCGTTGGTGACCGAATCGACTTTATTGTGTGACTCCAGCAATTCGCCGGCCCCGTCTTCAGTTTTCACAAATCGCGATCTGCAGAATCATTTGGTCGCGGACCTGTTTGATGACTTCGGTGACTTCGGCAGAAATATTCATCACGCCGCGATCGATGATCCCGATCTTGTTACAGACATCGGCCAGTTCCGGAAGAATGTGGCTGGACACGATGATCGTTTTTCCGGTTTGCCCCAAGCGACGCAGCAGGTTCCGCATCTCAATCCGGGCACGTGGATCGAGACCGCTTAGCGGTTCGTCGAGCAAGAGGACTTGCGGGTCGTGCAGCAACACCCGGGCCAAGCCCAAGTCGTTGGGTCTGACCGCGGGACAGGGTGTTGGCGAAGGCGTCTCGTTTGAAATCGAGATCGACGATTTCCAGCATCTCGTCGCATTTCTTTCGCCGCGCGGGGCCTTTGATGCGATACGCGGCCGCGAAAAATTCGAGATACTCGATGACCTTCATGTCGTCGTAGACGCCAAAGAAGTCAGGCATGTAACCGACCAGCCGCCGAATCTCTTTGGGTTCGTTGTAGATCGAGTGACCGCACACGTAGGCTTCGCCCCAGGACGGTTCTGACAGCGTCGCGATGATCCGCATGGTTGTCGTTTTGCCCGCACCGTTGGGACCGATGAAACCAAACAGGTCGCCTTGTTTCAGGTCCAGTTCGATTCCCTTGATCGCGAACAGTTCGCCATATTTCTTCGTCAGGTTTTCCGTTTTGATCACGGTTTCGCTACTCTGCTTTCTTGATCAGCGACCAGTTTTTTCTTCATAAATAACAGGGAATACAATCCGCACGAGCGTGTCGGCGCGGTCGTATTTGCCGGTTGCCACTTCGCCGTCGATTTTCAGTTTCGTGGCAATCGGATCGATTTGTCCGACCAACACCGCCCGCTTCAGGCCCAGTTGATCACTCATGTCGACAAACCCCTGATAGCCATGGGTCAAACCGGTGTAGTTGGACGCCCCGGCCGCCTCGTGGAACATCAACATGTCCGCAATTCGGGTAATGCGGGTGTCGCGCGGATCCCAGGGGCTATTGTTGCTGCGGTTGTCCTTTTCCGATTTTTTGGTTCTTCGGTTTAACCAGCTTCGCACCGATCGCTCTCTGGTTTCCGACCAGATATCGAAAGTTTCGTCGGGCTCGAGCTGTTCTTTCTGCAGCGAGTAGATATACGGTTCAAACAACAAATGGACGTTCCGGATGGGGACGTCCAGGGGGTTGGTGATCGTGCCCTCCACCCGCGAGCCGTCTTTTGAGAACACCAGGCGGCTGCGAATCTTTGTAGGAAAATTTGCGTTCCACTGGGCAAACAGTGGTCGCGTCGAGGAAACATGCAGCGGCAAGTTTTCGAGGCTGGAAGTGTATTCGGTTGGCACCTCCCGCGACTCAATCAGCTGGCGATAGCTCGATTGACGGGCCCCCGGTTTTTCTTTTGCCCACATTCCTCCCAGTCCGTCGCCCGGCAGTCCCTGCCAGGAAATGACGTTGGAGCTCAGCTCAAAACCCAGGCCGCTCGTCTGGTCCAGCGCCACGTCATAACTGTCGGATCTCGGACTGTAAAGATTGCTCCAATGAGTTCCGCGAACCAGTCCCGAAGTCGCGTCGATGTCGACAATTTCCAGTTGATTGATCTGAAGTTCGGTCGGTCGGGTCCACTGGACAACCCAATAAGCCAACCCGCAAAACAGCAGGGAAAGTAAAGGAAAAGTAATCCAGGTTAATTCCATTTTGCCAGTAAATTTTCGCAGGAAGAAATAGTCTCCCGGTCCAATCAACAAGACGTAAAGTCCAATCAGCACGGCGATCGAACTGAACGAAATAAAACTGACTTTGGAAAAACGGTCCAACGGAACACGCAGTTGTCCCACCAGATCTTCATATCCGTAATGCGAAACCGAACTGCCCATGGTCTCGGAGCCGGGTGATTGGGCGGTGGGTTGATCCCTCGATTTCAGCGTCAGTCGACGGACCAGGTTGCCGAATCCCGGCCACTGGCTGATTCGCTCTGAATCGAGGTCAAAGGCGACCATGACAATTTCACCAAACCCGCGCGATTGTCGAATGATGAGCGGCTGATCGTTCTGTTCAACCAATACCAGCCCAACGACCTCGTCAAAGCGTGAAATCGGAATGGACTCGCTACCGCGGGTGATCAATTGCCCATTGTTGGCAAACGACTCCAGTCGATCACTGGACTCCATTTCGCCCAATCCGACAAAGCTGCCTGGACAAAACTTGGCCAGCGGTCCTGACTCCTGCGCCATCAATGCGTCGGCATTCATGGCGGCGGAGACAATCAACCGGCCCCCGTTTTCGATCCAAGCCTCCAAAGCGGTCCACTGCCGATGAGTGATTCCCTGGATCTGCGCCAGATCGGAGGTCACGATGAAAACCGTATCCACGCCCTGGTAACCGAACCAGTCCGCGGGGAGTTGCCCGGTCTCATTGATGGGTATCACAATTTCCGAAGATCCACCCTGAACCAACAACGATTTGGATTCGATCGCTTTGGCCATCATGCCGTCCGGTTCGATTGTCAATAACATTCGCCGGGTCGATTTGTGAAGTTGGCAAACGGCGTCAGCGCCGGAAATCGCCAGTTGTTTCTCAACGACAAGGTTCCCTCGCACATCGAGCAGTCTCAGTCGACCTCCGCCATAGGTCCGGCCCAGTTTGACCCAGCCTTGATTTCGATTCAGTTCATTCCCAACCGGGCGCAAGGTACCGGAATAAATCACCGGTGAATCGTCGCCATCGAGAACTTCCAACTCGAAAGTTTTGGGATCCATGCTGTCGGGGGTGGTCACGGTGAACGGCACCCAGCACCCCAGTTTTGCCTGGCCCTGAAAACCAATTTCCACCACCACCCCGTCGGCATCCATCGGTTGGGCGATGCCGACCGAGGGCGAACGCGCCAAGGATGGCCAACTGGATCATCCAGCCGACCGCCAACGGGAGGACGCTGGCATTGGCGGTAAGGCGGTTAGGCAGGCGGAATTTGAAATACATGGTCCGGGCAAATGTCCACTTATGCGTTGATAAATCGAAGCCATTAGCATAGTCCAACCCGGTTGGATCGGGAATTGGTTTGCCGTTGGCGCATTCGGAGTCAAGGTTTTTCGCCGTCGGGGCAAATGCAGATAAACCGCTGACATCCGGGGCATCCGCAGCCGTATTTCTGCTTAACCGCATCATTCAGATCCACGTCAACCACGTTGGCGATGGTTGCCAGCCAAGCCAAAACGTCCGCGAACTCCTGTTGCAGGTTCGCCCGACGTAGTTCAAGTTCTGCGGGGCTCCAGCGTGCCTGGTCGCCGGAACTGGTTTCCCGCAGTGCCGAAGAGAGCTCTCCCACTTCTTCCATCAGCCACATGAAGGTCCCCGAGACCCCCCGCGCTACGTCCTTCTCGTAGTACATCTCGCGGATCAGCTGTTGGAACTCCTGTATGGTTACGCTGCCAGAATCGGAACCGTTCGACCGGAGGCTGTTATTTTCCATCCGCATTTTCCTCGGGATCGAGCTGGGGCTGGCCGGCATGGGGCGGGGTTTGGCCCGAATCATCGCACGCGGGCGGGGCATCGTCCGGTTCTGGTTCGACCAGCGCCACCTGAATTTCCGTGCCCTGAACACGAACGTGATAACAGTCGACCTTCAATCGACGATTGTCGCACCAGGTTCCATCGCGCGTATCGAACCGCCACGCGTGCCACGGACATGTCACCGTGCAATCGGTCTGATCGAAATGACCCGCCGCCAATGAAGCACCCATGTGCGGGCACATGTCGTCGATCGCATGGTAGTGACCGTCGGCGTTGAAAATGGCCACCATCGAATCGTCCAGCTCAAACGCGCGTCCTTCGCCGACGGGGATGTCGCCAACTTTGGCGACGGAAACAAACTCGGACATAGGGATCTGAAATTGGGGGAAAGTAAGTTGGACAATTTTGCGGTCAGACATTCGTGTTTCGCGGATCACCGTTGGGTGATTGTCATCTCGACGGAGTTTTCGACGGTCGTTTGAATCTTCTTCTCGCGATAATTCAATTCTGTTTGGGTCAGGCCCTGAACGCGACAGCGACGGAAAAATCCGGCATCGATATCGAAACTGGCGCTGCCGGATTCGGAGTAATGGACCAGTTTCGGAGGCGTATCGCCTGGGGCCGCGGTCAGCTCGTTAAGGGTGGTTTCAATTTTAAAAACGGCAAGATTACGCCCATCGACCTGTTCGTTCCCCGTGTAGCGATATTTTCGGGTCCGTTTAAATTTTCCAAAGGCGGTCGAGACCGTCGAATCGTCTTCCCACGCCGAGTCAACGTCGACGTCCTCCGAAGGCAGCACGATGGCCGTTGCTCCGAACAGCTCGGAAATTCCCTGTTCGGTGAACAGCGATTGGAGTTGGGGCGAACCCGGCAACTTTCGCAGGGTAGACTGGGTCTGTTCGGGCAGGGTGATCGCAACAATTTTGCCCTTTGGCGACATCGTGACGCGAAATTTCAGTCCAACCAACGGCCGTACCTGATCGAGCATCGCGCTGGAGGCCGCCGAGATTCGTTCTTCGCTCGAGGTGTCGAATTCCAGGGAGCTCGAGGGTAGAGCCGGATTGGTCACTGACAGCCGGATGCGTGAAATTGACTGATCGATTACAGCGTTTTGATCGGCGTCGAGCTCGCTGACTTCCCAGTCCATCGTCAACATGGTCTCGACGCTGGTCGTGGTTTTTCGGGGCACCGCCCCAGGCGTCCGGTTGGCGACGTCGGTTCGGGTTTCGGACATTTGCACGAATTCAACCTGGAACCGGTCTTCGGCCGCCAGTTTCCACTGCAAGGCTTGCCCTGCGCAGGGGCCCGTGATTAGCAACACGACGCTTGTAAACCACGCGCCGCTGGAGATCGCGCGTCGTCGGTGGGTCCCTTCTGCAGATCGTTTAAATCTCATGTGTCTCTCCTGGTTGGAGCACAATCGGTTCGGCCGAGGTTTCGGCGCGAATCAAATCCGCCCACGCGGTTGCGTCCTGTTCGATCGGTGGCCAAGTGTTGTAGTGGGCGGGAAGCACTTGTTTGGGATTGACCAGTTTCGTAGCGGCCACGCTGTCCGCCGGCCCCATCGTAAACAGATCGCCAATGGGCAGCACCGCCAGATCAATTCCCAGCTGACCGATTAACGACATGTCGGAAAACAGCGCCGTGTCGCAGGCAAAATAGATCCGCTTGTTTTCGATCGTCACGACAAAACCGGCCGGACAGCCGCCGTACGAACCGTCGGGTAATTGCGAGCTGTGCAGGGCTGGCGTCATTTTGACGTGACCAAAGGGAAATTCGGCTGCCCCGCCGAGATTCATGCCGGTTGTCTGTTTGACACCATGATTCTGTGAAAACCATGACGCAATCTCGAAGATCGCAATCACCATGGCATCATTTCGGTTGGCGATTTCAGCGACGTCGGCCACGTGGTCGAAATGGCCGTGCGAAACGAGCACAAAATCTGCCTCGATCTCGCTGGATTTAACCGGTGCGGTTGGCGAGTCGTTGAAAAACGGATCGAGGAGAATTTTGTGTGTCCCGGTGGAAATCATCCACGTACCATGGCCGTACCAGGTCAGTCGAATCGCCATTGTTTTGCTCAAATTCCTGTTGGAATGTTCGTGGGCTGAATCGCGGCGCGATGAATCGATGCCGATGGATCAGGTTGCCATCGCGCAGTGTCGCTGAGGACTCGTCAGTTCGTTACGGTCTCTCGCAGCAGTCGGTTCATGTTCGTTTTATACATCTCAACACCAGGCTGGCCGTAGGGATTGATTCCCATCAATCGTCCTTCCACGACCGTCGCCAGCATCATCATCTGAAAAAACTGGCCCAGCGAGGCTTCATCGGCGGCCGGTAAATGCAGGTCGGTCGTCGGCCGGTTGTCTTCCTGGTAGGCCTGGTTGGTGCCCCGGATCGCCGCCGTCATGATCTCGGGCAGAGTGCGGTCGGCGATTTCGTTCAGTTGATCCTGATTCCGCGAACTGTGACCGATCGGCAGCGGCTCGTGACGCCATGAGTCGACAATCACGTTGTTCATGACCTTGTCGCGTTTGCCTTGCTGATGCTGTTGGGCTCGCGAGTGCAGGTCTCGGGAATTCACGCAGGTCAGCGGCAATGCGCCCTGCTCATGCTTGCCGAGGCTTTCGGCCAACAGTTGGTCATACCAGAAACCGGCCGATTCAAGTGATTTGCTCCAGACCGAAAGGACGCGAACGTCGATGTTTTGAGTTGTTTCCAGCAAGTGATTGACCGCCGACGTAATCCAGCACCACGTTCTCGCCTGGAGCCGCACTGCGAAAATGCGAATTCATCGCGGCGGCACCTTCCAGCAATTTGACGATATCGATGCCCAGCAGCGCTCCGGGCAGCAGGCCAACGGGCGACAACACGGAGAATCGACCCCCGACTCCATCGGGGACAAGAAAACGATCCTCGCAACCAATTTCGTCGGCCAGTTCCGCCAGTTTTCCAGTCGCACCGGTGACCGGTACGACGTACTGTGGCAGGTTTTCGGTGCCCACCTGCGGTTTCAAGGGCAGCCAGAAATTGTCGGAATGCGGATGCCGTTTCCAGCGTGCCGCCGCTTTTGCTGATCACGACAATCGCCCATTTGCCAAGCGGTCCGTCACCCTGTGAATCGACTTGCAGAAAATGCAATAACGCCTGCGACCAATCGTTGTCGACGTTGTTGCCTTCGAAGTACATCCGCGGCCGACCGCCGCGTTCAGCACGCGAGTATTCGTTGAAATAGGGTTGGCAGCAAGTCTCCATCAGTGCCCGGGCACCCATGTAAGATCCGCCGATGCCCAACACAACGACTTTGTCGACCGCGTCGCGAATGCGGGCTGCCGTGTTGAGGATTCGACCCAATTCGCTGCGGTCGCGATCGGATTGGTAAGCATCCAGCAACCGCTCGGGCATTTCCAGGAATCCCGCATCCAGCGGTTGTTTGTCGGCAGGGATCTCGGAATTCGAGACGAACAGGTCAAGATCCGTTTTCAGGACCTCGTCACGGGCGGCGAGCAATTGCGGTGCAATCGCATCCAGTTGTTCACGGGTAATTCCGTTTTGGGGGGTGAATGCGCCCTGTGGATCGAATGTAATTGGGGTTATTTTTGCCATCGAGAATCACACCCTGCAAAGATCGTTGGTTTTCGGTAAAGTTTGCGTATCGCAACGGTGAACCGTTGGTTACTGGTCAACGCGAAATCCCGTATGCTCGATCATTCCACGTCCGGTTTCAGTTCGTATTGTCGTCAATTCGAACTTGATGACCAGTGGGACGGTCGGGTTTCAAGGTGACGGTGTTGGTTGGTGTTTCGAATCCAGCACCACAATCGAAATAAAAATTAAACCCCAAGACCCCAGACTATGAATCCACTGAAGAAAAATCCTGCTTACGAAGGTCCCGCAGGCCCCGTCGTGCTTGTCATCATGGACGGGGTGGGAATCGGGCACGGGGACGCGGGTGACATGGTCGCCAAAGCCACCAAGCCCAGCCTGGATTGGCTGGCGGAAAATGCGATCAAGACCCAGCTGAAAGCACACGGGACCGCGGTGGGCATGCCGTCCGATGACGATATGGGAAACAGCGAAGTTGGCCATAATGCAATCGGATCGGGGCGGGTGTTTGATCAAGGCGCATTGTTGGTCAAAAACTCGGTCGAATCAGGAGCCATGTTTGAAGGCGAGGTCTGGGCGGAATTGACGAATTCGCTCGGCGCCGATTCGGCACTGCACCTGATCGGATTGTTGTCCGACGGCAACGTCCATTCCCATATTGACATTCTGCTGGCGATGATCACCCAGGCCAGCCGACAGGGGGTCCGCAAAGTTCGCGTGCATACGTTGCTCGATGGCCGCGATGTGCCGCCAAGGTCGGCGCTCAAATATGTCGACCAACTCGAGGCTCACTTGGCCGCGATTAACGAGTCGGGTGATTTCGATTACGCGATTGCGTCGGGGGGTGGTCGTTTGTACATCACGATGGATCGCTACGAAGCCGATTGGCCGATGGTCGAACGTGGCTGGAAGGTACACGTCAAAGGCGAGGGGCGACCGTTTCGATTCAGCCCGGGAAGCGATCGAAACGTTGCGCGAAGAAAATCCGGGGGTCATCGATCAGGATTTGAAAGAGTTTGTGATTGTCCGGGATGGATCGCCAGTGGGACCGATCGTCGATGGCGACAGCGTGATTCTGTTTAACTTTCGTGGCGATCGCGCACAGGAAATCTGCCGGGCGTTCGATGATCCGGATCTCGACAAATTTGATCGCGGGCCGATTCCCGATGTCAAATTCGCGGGCATCATGCAATACGATGCTGACCTGCAGATCCCCAAACGCTACCTGGTTTCACCGCCGGTCATCAAGCAGGTTATGGGGGAATACCTGGCGGCCAGTGGTGTCCGTCAACTGGCGATCAGCGAGACCCAGAAATTTGGCCATGTGACGTATTTTTTCAACGGCAATCGGAGTGGGAAATTTTCCAGCGATTTGGAACAGTATGTCGAAATCACTTCGGACCTGGTTTCCTATGACCAGCGGCCCTGGATGAAAGCCGCCGAGATCACGGATGTCGTGCTGGATTCGATCGCCAACAACCAACATGATTTCATTCGCATCAATTACCCCAACGGGGACATGGTTGGGCATACTGGCGATTTATTGGCGGTCGAGATTTCCGTCGAAACGGTGGATCTCTGCTTGGGTCGGCTGATCCGCGCGATTAACAAATCGGGCGGGATTTTGATCGTGACCGCCGACCATGGCAACGCCGACGAAATGTACGAAGTAGGGGCCGATGGGAAAGTCAAACTGGATGAATCGGGCGTTCCGAAGTCCAAGACCAGTCATACCTTGAATCCCGTTCCCTGCTATATCTACGACCCGGCGGGTACGGCGAAATTAAGGCTGGCTGACCATGGGGAACTGGGGATCAGCAGTTTGGCAGCGACGACAATCCAATGCCTGGGTTTCGTGCCGCCGGAGGATTACGATCCGTCCATCGTCGAAGTCGGCTAATGCGATCCGTTTTCAATGGATATCAATTGAAATCGGTCAAACCAATTTAACAGGGAACCAAGAATGTCGTCCAATCGCCAGATCTGCTGCGCTGTTTTTCTCGTGGCAACGATTGCCGCGACCGGAATCGTCCGGTCTCAGGAACCGTCTACCCAACCGCAGCGGCAGGACTTTGCTTCTGACGCCAGCTATGTCGTGGGTACTTACCAACCTGCCGCTCGGGACCATTCGCCTGCGGCGATCGTCGACGCTTGTCAACAAGTTCATTGAATCGCTGGACACGGCGCAAATCGTTCGTGTCAGTTATGCTTTGAAGGATCCAGAACGGCGGGAATGGACCAACCTCCCGCCGAGTCCCAACGCGGGTGGTGTGCGGTTGGGCGACCTGTCGGTGGAACAGGTCAAACGGCTCTGTGATTTCATGGCCAATCTGTTCAGTCCGCAAGGTTACAACAAAATTCGTGACATCATGTTGGCGGACGATCAGTTGCTCAAGGGCAGTCGGGGGCGGGCGAGGTTCGGTACTGAAAATTTCTCGGTCGTTGTGTTTGGCCAGCCTGCGGTGGATGGTGCCTGGGCATTTCAGATCGACGGCCATCATGTTGGCATCAACGTTGCGCTCAATGGCAACCAAATGACCATGGCGCCCAGTTTCATCGGCACGCAGCCTGAGGCTTTCACGATTGCAGGAAAAAAATATGAACCGTTTGCTGGCGAGACGGGCGATGCGTACGAGTTGGTCAACACACTTTCCGATGAACAGATTAAACAGGCCGTGTTGCAATTGACTCGAGGGAGCATCCTCACCGGCCCGGGCAACGACGGGAAAGTGCCGGAGGCCAAAGGGCTGGCTTGTTCGACATTTTACGCCGGTGCAGAAAAAACTGCTGTTGAAACTGGTCGCCAACTGGGTGAACGATTTACCGCCTTCCCACGCGGAGGCGAGGATGAAGCAAATCGAGCGGGAGATCGATCAGTTGACGTTTTCCTGGAACGGGACCAAGCAGCCCGGCAGTGACATCTCTTATGCGATTCAAGGGCCGTCGTTGATCATCGAATATGCTTGTCAGGATCTCGGTGGAAATCCGCTCGCCCATTTGCACTCGATGTATCGCGATCCAGCCAATGATTACGGCCGCCAACTCGACTGAGCTAACGCTTCGACACGACTCGGCGTCGGCCTGCGATTGTTGGCCGAACGGGCAAGCTGCCGTCAGCCGTGGGCTGCCAGTTTTTTGCGCAATCAGTGGGAGAAACAGGGCAAGTGCACAAGGGATTCAGGGTCGCGATCGCCCTGGGGCAGGCTTTTTGATGCTGCTGGGGAAAAAAAATTAATTTTTTCCAATATCTGACACTTGGCAAATACTGACGATTGACGAGTCTAGCCACCTGCTTTGGCCAAAAAGTTTAATGGATTGTATTGTTCCTTAAGTCGAAATCAAAAGGTTGCTTGGATCGCCGCGATTCTTGAAACATCCAGTTTCTGCAACGGATTCTTTGGGGAGAACCGCCTCGTTGAGCACGTGTTTGAAGGAGCTTAAAAAAGACGAGAAAAATTAATGGTCGGCGTTGTGACTTTACAGTCAGATTGTGGATCCCAGGTTTGGCTGCACTGGCAATCGGCGGGCCATCGAAAAGTCCAGGGCGCGAGACTTGCTTTGGTGTAAATTTCCGCTTAATATCCGGAAAGTTAGTTCTTCCACCGAACTAGCATATCGTCGAAAGCTGATTAAGATTTAGTCACATGCGACAAATTCATTTCTATTTTTTTTTGGGGGTTATTTGATGAAGAGAGAAAAGTTTCAAAGGAAGGCCGGTTTCACGCTGGTCGAGCTGTTGGTTGTGATTGCAATCATCGGCATCCTGATCGGAATGTTGCTGCCAGCTGTGCAGCAAGTCCGAGAGGCCGCACGACGAAGCGCTTGCTCGAATAATATTCGTCAGCAAGTCATCGGGATGCACAATTTCGAAAGCTCGAACGAACGGTTTCCACCAGGACACTTTATCGGCAACACTTGGTATGTCTTCGATGTCGACCTACCGCCATTGGGGAAAACTGGCAGCTATCCTAACGGTGGACCTTTCTGGAGCTGGGCGATGCACATCGCTCCTTACATCGAGCAAGGTACGCTCTACTCGCTGGTTAACTTCTCGCCAAACGGATCGGGATGGCCCTGGTGGCAGAAGTTCCCGGGCACCTCGCGTGATTTGATCAGCGCCAAATGCCATACGTTCATTTGCCCGTCCGACACTCGGGGCGACGAAAACTGGCAAGACGGCGGTCACTCGGTTGCGATCACTTCGTATCTCGGCGTCAGTGGTACTGACAGTTATAAAGAGTCGCAGTACAACGTGAATGTCAACGGTTCCACCGTGGTTCAGCGTGGCCAGAACGGCGTAATCTACGTGAATTCGGCCGTCACATTTGGCAAAATCAAAGACGGCTCGGCATCGACGCTGGTTGTTGGCGAGCGATCGCCTGCCGACGATTTGTTGTACGGTTGGCAGTGGGCCGGTGCCGGTGACAACGCATTGGGTGAAGCCGACGTTGTACTGGGTGTTCACGAGCGGATCGCAGTTGATTGGGGCGCAGATCCCAATGGTTATGAAACCGATTATTTCCGTCAGGGAACTTCCCAAGACGGTGGTTCGGGCGAGCACCGATTCCATTTCTGGAGCAACCACCCCGGTGGTGGCCAATGGGGAATGGCTGACGGCAGCGTTCACTTCTTGACCTATGCGACCGATAGCGGTCGAAACGGCAGTACCGGCAATGCTCAGACAGTGCTGGAACAATTGGCAACTCGGGACGGTGGTGAAACGACGCCGCAGTTCTAGATCCAATTTGATTTAGTGAAAATTGAGCTTTGCCAGCCTCGCTGGCAAAGCTTTTTTCTATGATGTTCTTTATTCCATCGCTGACCACGAAAAACCAAACGCCAGTTGCCTGACGCGACCGCTCAGATCTTCCGACGGTGAACGTCCGGCCTGATTTGGTTGTGGTTATTCTCAGAAAATCCAGAAAGTCGAACCATGAGTCATGCCTTAAAATACACGATGAAGATTTTTTCGTTTGCGGTTGTGGCGCTGGCAGCCGTCGTGATCGCTGGTTGCAGCGGGGGCGATGATACCGGCCCCAAGGAACCCGAGAGAATTCCTAAAGTTCCGCCGCCCTTGCGTGGCAAAAACGGGAACACCGGGGTTCCGGGCGGTGCCGCAGCCGGTGCGAAGAAAAAAGCGCCATCCAGAACCGGAGGAGCGATTACGACTCCGCCTAGCGACAAATAACGTCTTGCGTAGCGCCCTTTGATCTCTCGATTCATTTAATTCTCAACAAATGGATTGTCAGGCCCATTAGTCAGCAAACTTGATCTTGCTCAATGGTCGCGAATTTAACAGAATTCGCGACCGTTTTTTATTGGACCTATGTGAGATCACGGATGCCATTGCAGGGACGCCATGTACGATTCCGAATTCGCTGGCGACTGCTGATGATCACCGTCTGCCTGATCGGCATGGTGGGCTGCCGCGCGTTTCGCAGCCATCAGGTTGGTTTTTCGACAAAGGCTCCGGCTCAGGTACCCAATCCGATTACGGTGCCGTTAATGGATCGCTGGTATGTGATGGATCAGGTCAGCGACGAACTGGACAACTACTTTCGGATCTACCGGGAAGAGCGAATTCGGATTGTTGACAGCATCATGACCGAAGGCTGGATAGAGACTCATCCCCGCATCGGTGGGACGATCCTTGAACCGTGGAAAAAAGACTCCACACGCGGTTTTGAGCGACTGCATGCGACCTTCCAGACGGTGCGGCGATTTGCCAAAGTCCGCGTCATTCCGGTTGGCAACAGTTACCAGGTGGATGTCAAAGTCTACAAGGAACTGGAAGACCTGCCTCAGCCGGTTGGCGCCGCGATCAGCGGACCCTATTTCCGCTACGACAACACGCTGGATGTCGATCAACGAGACAATCCCTGGTTGGCTAACGTGAATCCAGGTTGGATCCCGATGGGGCGTGATGTTTCGTTGGAACAGACGATTCTGGGCAATATCCAGCAGCGTCTTGCTCAAGCGGTCGAATAGTTGGTTGGCCTATGGATCCTGCGGCTTGGTGATCTTGACTTTTGAGAAAAATACCAGCGTCTTCAGGTCCTGCTCGATGGAATGAAAACGATGCTCCGCAAACGCTGGCACGAACACAATGCTGCCGGGTTGGAGGTCGTAGTCTTTGTCGCCGATCTGGATCTTCGCCGTGCCGGACTGCACATAGTAGATCTCATCCTCGGTGTGCGGCTGTTGGCCATCGGTCGCACCAGCCGGCCAGGCAGTAAATCCCGCAGTGCAACGAATCCACGTTCAGAAACGAGAGGTAGGGCTGCTGCTTGTCGATCCGCTGCTGTTCGAGGTTGTCAAACTGAAAAACGGATTGCATTGTCCCCGCTCCCACGGTCCGGTGAATGGTTTTGTTGCTTGCGATAATGCCGATGCTGAAGGCGGCGATCAGGGTGATTGTCGTTTTCATGATCGTGATTCGGGTTCAACCGAAGTTCGTGATGGTTTCGCTCCATCCTGCGTTTTCTTCTCCCTCCGTGATGCCAATTGGGCGATTCGCCAACGGCAGCCGTTTCTTGATTGAGCCAGTCCCGCCGATCCGCCGGCGTTGGGGTTCGGTTGCAAAATTGCAAAAACCGCCCTTGAATTCGATCTTTCTCAAGGCGAATCGAGTCTAATGGAAATAGACTGATTGGAGCAACTTTTTTCGCCAATTCCCGAAAGCGAAATCTGTTAACCTGTCTGCGTTTCACAAACTGGGAAAGGCACCCCGTTAAAATGTGCCGATCAATGGAAATATCATGTCGACCAAAAAACCTAACCCGAAATCAGACCCGCCCCAATCAGGACAGCAACGGCTTCAGCGCGTGATGGCCGCGGCTGGAATTGGTAGCCGTCGCGAATGTGAGATCATTATCGAAGAAGGGCGCGTCGAAATTGACGGTGAAATCGTGACCGAGCTGGGCGTCAAGGTGGATCCAAACCAACAGGATATTTTTGTCGACGGGCAGAAGCTGGCGATCGAATCGCTGCAGTATTTCATGCTCAACAAACCACCGGGCGTGGTCTCGACCAGCAACGATCCGTCCGGTCGGGCACGGGTGATTGACCTGATCGATACGCAAAATCGGGTCTACAATGTCGGCCGGCTCGATCGCTCCAGTGAAGGCTTGATCCTGGTCACCAACGACGGTGATCTGGCCAATCGCCTGACGCATCCCCGGTACGGGATCGCGAAGAAATACCACGTGCTGGTGGCTGGATTGCCGGCTCCCGCGGACCTGAAAAAACTGAAAGAGGGAATTTATCTGGCCGAGGGACGTGCCAAGGCAGTGGACGTTAAATTTTTGCGCAAGGTCAAGAACTCCAGTTGGTTGGAGATTGTCTTGGCCGAAGGCCGCAATCGTGAAATCCGACGGATGTTGGCGGCGATCGGACACAAGGTGCCGGACGCTTCGCCGGGTTTCGATCGGTCCTTTGAAATTGCAGGACCTGCCAGTCGGGGCGCATCGGCCGCTGACAGTCTATGAACTTCGAGCGCTCAAGCAAGCAACGTCCGGCGAGCAGCAACCCAGGAAAAAAACTCGCAAAAAGAAAGTCTCTTCCAAGCCTAAATCAATGGGCCGGTCATCGGCCCCGGCCAGACGCTCGCCAGCTGCAGACGAAGCGGCGGCCAGCACCGGGAGACCCTCGCGGCCACGCAAGGGAAAACCGCGTTCGGCGTCCCCCAAGAAGCCTCGGGCAGCAACCACGTCCTCCAAATCCGCGGGCGCAAAGTCCACGGCTTTTGCTGGCCCACGCGGAAAATCGACTGGCAAAAAGAAATCGAAGAGCTCCAAGAAACGAGCCGTCAGCAGCAGTTCAGGGTCACGCCGTGGCGCGGCGAGAAACACGACCAAACGAAGCTCGAAAAAATCGCCTGGCAAACGAACGGCCCGCGGAACGAAAAAACGTCGCTGAGAGGATTCCAGCCATCGGGAGAATTCCAGGACAAGTGGATCGAGTCGCTGGAGAATCGGGCCGTGAAGTTGATCCTCGGTTGGTAGCTCCGAGGTTATACCGAAGCAGGGATTTGCTGGCATCCCTTCCGGGATGCGGAATCCTGTTGGGCTGTCATTCTTTCAGGATATTGCTGTCGTCTTTTCAAACTATTGTCTGGTTGGTTAGTGTTATTCTGGTTGTCGTTAGGTTGGTTGCCTTTAGGCAGCAGGCCAAGTCGTAGCGATGGTTTGGTTGCGATAGCGGGCTGCAGCATCAAGCCCAAGCCCAGTCGTCAGCCCACCAAACACCGCAAACCCAGCCCCGACAGGGGCGAAAGCATAATAGCCCAAGGCGTCAGCCTTGGAAGCACGTCGCACCGCAAACCCAGCCCCGATAGGGGCGAAAGCATTTAGCCCAAGGCGTCAGCCTTGGGTCCGCCGAACACCCAAACCAAGCCCCGTCAGGGGCGGCAGCATCAAGCCCAACGCGTTTTTCAATTTGGAAGACCGTCCCGCGATCGGTGTTTGGTTTCTCAACAGCCTTTGCAACCTAAACCTCACGACACAAAAAAAGCCAGCTTTCTCAAGCTGGCTTTTTTTCATGGATTCGCATCACACCGCAGTTAACTGTTCTTGACCGACTTGATTCGTCGTTGCAGGCGGGATTTCTGACGGGCCGCTGCATTTTTATGAATCACGTTGGACGAACCGGCTCGGTCCAGCTTTTTGGCCGCCAAGCGAAATTCGGTTTCGGCTTTTTCTACATCGCCGGCATCTACGGCCGCGATCACCTTCTTGATCTGCGTTTTCATCGCTGATTTTGTGGAGCGATTTCTGGCAGTGATGACCTTGTTCTGACGTAATCGCTTTCCGGCACTCTTGGTATTGGGCATTGTGACTGTATTCTGAAGGGATGTTTCGTTTGCGAATTTGACCCATTAATATGACGGTTCGGCTCCCATTTGTCCATGGCTAAAACCGGGGCAAATTCAACGTTTTGGAGCGTCAAAGACCGGTTTTCACGACCTTGGAGGCCCACATCACCGGACAAAATCAAGGCAGATTGCCATTCCAGCACCTCACGGTATTGCTGACCCGGCCCCAAGGGCAAGCGGATTCGTGGGCCGCCGAGTTTCGGCAACGCGGGGCAAACGTCGTCCAGCATCCAGTGATCCGCATCGGTCCGCCAGCCGATTGGCAAGCCGTGGATCAAACGCTGCAACGAATGGCGGTGTTCGATTGGATTGTGTTTGTCAGCGCCAATGGCGTCCGTTATTTCCTTGACCGCTGTAAGCAGCAGCAGGTCCAACTGCGTGACTCGTTGAAGATCGCGGCAATCGGCAAAAAAACGGCGGCCGCGCTGGAAGACGCCGGACTAACCGTCGATCTGATCCCCGGAATCGCCAATAGCGCCGGCGTTGCCCAATCGCTGATCGAACACGTGTCCAATTCGCGGTTATTGCTGGTTCGGGCCAATCGGGGAAGTCGCGAGTTGCCGGATCTGTTGGAATCAGCCCAGATTCCGTTCGAAACGATGTCTGTTTATGAAAGCTGCGATATGGACCGGGCCGATCCGACAATCGTCGACCAATTGAACCGCGCGGCGATCGATTGGGTTACCGTTACCAGTTCCGCGATCGCCAGGTCGATGGTCGCACTGTTCGGGGATAGTCTCCGGCACACGAAGCTGGTCAGTATCAGCCCAACAACCTCCGCGCAATTGTGCGAACTGGGGTTTCCGCCGGCCGCCGAAGCCAACGAATACAACCTCGAGGGAATCCTCCAGGCCATCGAGGACTCGATTTCCGGCTAGCGCTGGATGGGGGATGGGGAAGAGAGAAAGTGTCTAACGGAAAATCGTTTCGGTCAGACTTGTTCTTTCAAAGTAAACCAGCTCATCACACCCAAGACAACTGAACATACGATAAACACGATATCGATGATCAAATTGGCGTGTTTGAAAGGCGCAAGCTGATACTGCTCAGCCAGACCTAGAATCAGATCGGCCAAAAATAAGGCAAAAACGATAACCGCAATGGATAAAGCGGCGATGCAAAGGCCTTTCTGCACAGCAGATTCCTCAAAGGTTGGGACTGGTGGGATGCTCGCCCTGGTGTCACCAAAAACATTCACCCTATTCACAACGTAAATGAGTGATACTTACGGGGTTACGACGTCTACGTTAGTATAATTGGCCAACTAACCGTGTCACGATGGCATCTAAACTTGTTTTGATTCTGTCCGAAAACATTTGTCGTTGTTTCGGTTTATTCGGCATAACCTGACCCTTTCGCGTCGCCTGGTATCGCTTTTGGCGATATTTAAGACGAATTTGAAAGCTCGATTGGCCCAACTCTACCTCTAAATTTCACACTACTTTCAATATTTTTCCCATGAACGCAACCGAAATTAGCTCTCCAGCCCCCAAGAATTCCCAGAACTGGTCGGATTTCCGAACCCAAATGCCAGTCAGCAGGAAATGGGCCTACTTTGATCACGCCTGCGTCGCGCCGATCCCTCAACCGGCTTTTGACGCGATTTCGCGCTGGGCCAGCCAGTCGTTACTCGAAGGAGACACGATTTGGCCGAGCTGGGATCGGCAGCACGAAAATCTTCGAAATCTGACCGCCCAGTGCATCAATGCTGCACCCGAGGAAGTAGCTCTTGTACCCAATACAACGTTCGGCATCAATCTGGTTGCCGATGGTTTTCCTTGGCAATCCGGTGATAACGTGGTGATTCCGGACCACGAATTTCCCTCCAATCTCTATCCCTGGATGGCGTTGCAGTCGCGAGGTGTCGAATTGCGACGTGTCGAGCTGGAGGGTCACCGCGTCTGTCCCAACCGGATCGCCGATGCCTGCGACGAGCGGACCCGTGTGATTAGCGCCAGCTGGATCGGATACGGTTCGGGTTACCGACTGGATCCGGCTGAGATTGCCCAAGTGGCCCACGATCAGGGCGCGTTGTTCTTTCTTGATGCCATTCAAGGGCTGGGTGTGTTTCCGCTGGATGTGGTTGACGCCAACATCGATTTCCTGGCCGCCGACGGGCATAAATGGCTGCTGGGCCCCGAAGGCGCCGGCGTGTTTTACTCCAAGCAGGAACACCTGGAAATCCTCCGCCCGATGAACGTTGGCTGGAACAGCGTTAAACAGGGAAATGATTTTGCCAATATCAATCTTGACGTCCGCAATGAAGCTCGTCGATACGAAGGTGGTACCCAGAATATGGCCGGGTTCATCGGATTGGGGGCCAGCCTGCAACTATTGGCCGATTTTGGTTTGACATGCAATCAGTCGCCGATCGGCGACCAAGTGCTGGCGCTGACCGACGAGATCTTGACGGCGTTTGATCAGGCCGGTGTCAAAGTACTCAGTGATCGCGAGCCGGCTGCAAAATCCGGAATCGTCTCCTTTGAAGTACCGGGTAAATCGTCGCCGGATCTGAAAGCTCACTTGTTCAACCAGGGTGTGGTTGTCAGTCAGCGTCAGGGCAGATTGAGAACCTCTGCGCATTGTTACAACAATACCAACGACATCGACCGGTTGATCGAGTCAATCAAGTCCTTTGGTTAGGCTGAACCTGCTTGGGCGGACCAGCGCTGGGAAAACAGCCGGCCTCAACGGTAGCGATCGGAAGTTGAAATGAAGACAGCGGTTTACACAGGCTCGTTCGATCCGATTACGCTCGGTCACGTCAACGTGATCGAGCGCGGCAGTCGACTGGTCGAGAAACTGATCATCGGGATCGGCGTCAACACGGAAAAAACGGGGTTGTTCGATCCGCAGGAGCGGATGGACCTCGTGATCCGTGTCACCGAGCATATCGAGAATGTCGAGGTTCAGCCCTTTGAGGGATTGGCCGTCAATTTTGTCAAAGCCTGCGGAGCCAAAGTCATGCTTCGCGGCGTTCGACCGCTGACCGATATCGCCGGTGAATTCACGATGATGATGGCGAACCGGCAATTGGACGACGAACTCGAAACCGTCTTTTTGATGGCCGATGGCGACTACACGCACGTTTCCAGCACGTTGATCAAACAGATTACGCCGCTGGCTGACGATCAGCAATTGGCCAAATTCGTACCCGCGGCGATCATCCCCGACCTTCGCGCAAAATTCCAATAACGACGAGCCCCAATCGAGTCAACGGTCATGGCGGGGCATTCGGCCGATCGTGCTGTCCTCACCAGTCCCAACGCGGAACGTGAAGCGGCTGTTAGCCGAGTGTCGTTGGTCCTGATGTCGCGTGATTTGCAGATGCTTTCGATTTCGCGTTAGCGGGTGCCCTTGGCTTTGGGCCAATCGTACTGACTTTGGTTTTTTGGGCGCGTCTGAAGTGTTGCCACGACAGCTGTGCCGAAAATTGAACGGCGACGGAATCCTAGCGGTTGTCCGCTTCAATCAGGCTCAAGGCACGCTGTGCCGGCGCGTAACGGGGATTGATTTGAAGGACGGCGCGGAAGTCGGCCGCGGCGTCTTGACGTCGATCGAGCTGCATCAGCGCGTCTGGCGCGGCCGGCAAGCGCCTCCCAGTATTTCGGCTTCAACGCAATGGCTTGGGAATAGCTTGCGATGGCGTCGCTCCATTTTCCCTGTCGCGCATACGCATTGCCCAATCGATACGGCAGCAGCTCTCGATCGGGAAACATCTCCGCAGCTTTGCGATAGTGAACGATCGCCTGTTGATCCTGATTCGTGGCTTCAAGGACTTGCCCGAGCCCCTGGTGGGCTTCGCCAAACTCGGGCTCCGCTTCCAGCGCTGCGCAAAACAGCGGGATGGCATCATCAAAACGGCCACCGCTGGCAAACGCGATTCCCATCGCGCACAACGCATTGGCTTCGGTGCGTCGAAGTGAAACCGTCAGGCCATCGTGATCGATCATCCGTCCGGGCAAACTCGCCGCCCGTTCAGATCGTTCCGGCAAGGACTGCGGTCCCCGTTGGGCGTCGACGAGCAGTTGATCGATGTCCAGCGGACCTTTGTAGATGACCGATAATTTACCGTCTCCGTCGATAAGAAAACTGGTCGGGACCGGCAGCAGTTTTTTCAACGCGACCAGCATGTGATGGTAGCCGGTCATCAGTTGGACAAAATCGGAGGTGGCTTTGCCCGTCGCAAACGGGAACTTCAGTTGTTCGCACAGGATCCGGGCGGCGTCGGGGGCCGTCCCGTCTTCGTTCAGCCCATCCACGGTCAACGCAAACACATCAATACCTGCCGATTGGATTTCGCTCGCTCGGTTGGTCAGATCTGCCAGCTCGGTCCGACACGGGGCACACCAGCTGGCCCACAATACGATCAACGTCGGATTGCCACTGTCACCAAATCGCAACAGGCGTCCGTTGCCATCGAGGTCGGTGTACTCGGCCTGTCGCGGCATCGGCAACAGCGCAACCAGCGGAACACGCGCAACCGCCGTGGCGTTTTCGGCTGGCTGATCGGCTGCTGTGATGGCCAGTTTCCGGTCTGCGGCAGGCATCGACTGGGCGGTTCCGGTTCCCTGTTCAATCAGGTAGCGGCGATCCACTTGCAAACCGGTAAAGACCTCTTCGTCGCCACCGGGCCAGCGAACATTCACTTGTTCAATGTCCTGGTTTTTTCCCAAACCAAAATGAATTGTTTTGCCAGATTGGGACAGCAGACCTTCGCCGGCCCGCAAGGTTCGAATCAGCCGTTTTCCATTCAGGCCCGTGGCGATGACTTCGACCCTCGCTCCAATCGCGTCGCGGTTGGAGGTCTGTCCATCGCCTTGCAGTTTCAACGCCAGGTGGTGATGATCGGCCGGAGAATCGTTGCGCATCAGCCGCAAGCGCGGGGCATTCCGATTGGAAATCCAAAGATCCAGATCCCCATCCTGATCCCAGTCCACCACGGCAATGGCTCGCGCATCGTCCGGATAATCCAGGCCGCTGACGGCCGAGACGGTCGCAAACCGTTGCCCTTGAACGTTCAGGAAACAGCAATTGCGTTCCCGTCCGGAAAACGAACGGCCCTGCTCCATCATCCGTTTCAGTTGCGATCCAGCCTGTTTTCGCTGGTGGTCAGGCTCGCCACCGGTCGCTTCGCTCGAATGCGGCAGAACCTGCCGCCAATAAAAACTTCACAAATCGCTGGTGTCATCGGTCGTCAAGAACCCATTGGCGACCACCAGATCCTCCCAGCCATCGTTGTTGATATCGACAAAATTGGAACTCCAGGCCCAGCGGCCAACGGCGACATGAGCCGCTTCGCTGACGTCAACGAAGCCCTGTTCGGGGCCCTGGTTGTGAAGCAGCGTGTTGCCCTTGGCGAACCGTTGTAGCCTCTGTTTGGCTTCGGGAGCCGCAGGTAGGAACTTGTCTTGATGGGTGACTCGTCCCCCGGCGGCCGAGAACATGTTGCTGACGTAAATGTCCATCCGGCCATCACGGTCGTAATCACCCCAGCTGGCCGACATTCCAAACGCGCTGTCGGATGCATCGCTGGTCGATGTAATATCCGTAAATTGGCCCTGGTCATTGCGAAACAGGTTGTTTTGTCCAAAATCGTTGGCCACATACAAATCGAGGTCGCCATCGTCGTCGTAATCTTCCCAGGTCGCCGCGAAGCTCAGCCGCTGATTCAATTCATCCAGTCCGGTTTCGGCTGTCACGTCCGTGAATTTCCAGCCCTCGGGATCTCCGAGCTCGTTACGGAACAGCGTATTGCGCCCGCCCTTGAGTTCTTCGCCGCTGGACGAAGCAACCCCTCCCAACAATCCGTCCCCGACAATGCCTTGCAGCCGACTGACCTGATTGTACGCGCACGCGAACAGATCGAGGTCGCCATCGTTGTCGTAATCACCTGCGCACAATGACATCAGGTCCTCGTCTGCCGACAGCGTATTGCGAATCTCAAATCGCTCGCCTTCATTGGCGGCCACAATCACCAGTCCGATCATCGCGACGACCAGGTCCTGGTCTCCATCATTGTCCAGATCGACCAGCAAAGCGCCGCGTGAATTATGCAGCCAATCGACACCCCAATCGGCAGAAACATCTTGGGCCCTACCGTCGTCAGACTGGATGAACAGGCGGTTCGGTAATCCCTCTTCCTGGCACACGTACAGATCGTCCAGGCCATCTCCGTTCACGTCGCCGACCGCCATACCTGGGTTGCCCATCAAGTAAAAATAGCGAGTATCCTGGCTTCGGTTCAGCCAATGATTCATGCCTTTCAAAAACTGATTGCGATAGGCAGCATTCTGACCGAGGACTGATTCGGTGCAGTCTGAAAACATGGTTCCCCCAGGCTGTTGGTAGGTGACCTGCTCAAAATCGGTGACCTCAATGGATTCCATCCGGGGCGGCGTTTCATTGCCGCCGGTCCAGCGGATCTGCCACGTTGCGTTCTGTTCAATCGACTTGCCTGGCAATCGGCCCGATAAAGAAACGTATTGCCGGGTGACGTAGTTGGGGCCTTCAGAGTGGATGTCGAACAGCTTGAATTTCCAACGGACGTCCTCCGCTGCCTGAAGTGGTGCGACGATTGAACTCATGCAGCGGCCAGGCGTTGAGGTCCGTGCTGGTCCGCTTCGGAATCCGTCTCGATGGTTGTTTGAGCCGCTGGATCGGCCTCCAGCATTCTTTCGACGGTGGTTGAACCGTCCTCAAAAACGACGGTTCGCTGTGTGGGCAACAGGGGATCGCAAGAGAACGACTCGGTGACCAGCGATCGAAGGTGTTCCTGGTCGGGATGTTCCAGTGCGAGTTTTCCCAATTTCTTCAGGACCTGATCCGCTTCGGAGCTGAACGCCTCGGTCTCCCAGCCGTCTTCCTTGGGATTGTCGATCGCCTGCCATGGATCACCGAGCGTCGCCGGAAGTTCACCGGCGGATTTGGTGGGAGGCGGAAGCGAGGGCGGATTTTCAGCTGACCGATCGGATGGCCGCCACAACAGTCTGGCTGTGACTACGGCCGTTAGCAGCACCATGCCCAGCAAGATCGCCATGTAAACCCGGCGACGCTGTTGTTGCTGCTGTTTCAGTTTTTTTTGTTCGGAACGACGACCCACGTGTTAACTCCGGCGTTCATCGGATAATGCACCATTGTGTGCCGAAGATCCAGCCGCGGCAAGTTGACGATGCTGCCGACTCCGAACCAGCCAGCGGTTGCCAAAGCGTTTAAACCCCTGCTTCGGCCCAGGTTTTCGGCGTTTCGTAAACCCGAACCCGTCGCAAGGAGGCGGCGGTGCCCAAAGCGGCTGCCTTAAACGCCTCATCGAGCCAATCAAACACGACGGCGGCAATATTCTCAACGCTGGGATTGACCGAGGCAAAATACTCGACGTCGTGGTTTAGGTGCTTGTGGTCAAGTCGATCAATGACATGTTGCTTGACGATCGATTCGAATTGTCCGATCTCGATGACTTGGCCGGTTTTGTCGTCCGCATCCAATTCCCGTCCCAGCGTGACATCCACGACATAGTTGTGACCGTGTCCTGCCGGGTTGTTGCATTTTCCGAAAATCTCCCGATTTTGCTGGTCGGAAAATTCGTCGCAATGCAGCCGGTGGGCTGCCGAAAATTCAAATTGGTAAGTCAATTGAATCATCTCAGGTTCCTTGGAATGAATTGAGAATTCCAGGTAAGGGGACAGTGCCAGCGTCAGCTCGCAAATTTCCGGATCGAGGTCCCACTGCTCAACGACGGACGCAAATACCCGCCGCACGATCGCCTCGGCCGATTGAGAATCGCCAGCCAGCGGAATTAGCTGGTCGACGACGATTTTTCGCAGCAGGTCATCCAAAATCTTGATGTTGCACAGGTAGCCTGTTCGGGGGTCGGGCTGACCAGCAATCACGCAGCGCAGTACCAATTGCGGGACGATCAGATTGGTCGCGGGCCAGCCAGCCCAGGAATTGGCAGTTTTTCGGTCGCTAATCTGTGCTTGGTCGTCAACCAGGGCGAAGCGAATTTCTCGGGATAGCTTGATCATCGCCATGGTTCATCAAAATTATTTCAGGAGTTTTGGGCTAAGGTTGATTGGTGACCGGGATGGCACTGCCAGAGGGGAATCGCTCGGGCTGGCTGACGCAACCCCAAATCAGCTCGGCAACCTGCTCTGGAGCAACACATTGATCTGCCGGAAAATCGGGGAACAGCCCCCGCAGTAACGGCGTTTCAACAGCTCCGGGTCGAATCGAACAAACACGGATGCCCAGTTCTTTTCCCTCGGCTGCCAGTGCCTGCGTCATTAAATCCAACCAGGCTTTACTGGCTCCGTACAGGCTGAAACCCGGGAATGGGTCAACCGCAGCGAGCGATGAGATATTAACGATAACTCCCCTGCCCTGGTCGGTCGGAGCGGGTTCGGCGGCGCGTTGCTTCATGTGGCGCCAAACCAGTTGGGTCAGGTAGAACACGCTTTCGATGTTGACCTTGATCGATGCCTCGAAGGTTTCCGAACCGATATCCTCCATGGCCGCCAAAGGCGCGACGGCCGCGTTATTGACCAGGACATCAATCCTACCGAAATGGTCCAGGACCTGCTGACCCAGATTTTTGGCCTGTTCGACGTCTTCGAGGTCGGCAACCATCGTGAAACAGTCGGTGGTTTGATCCGAGCGGGCTCTGAGGATCAACTTCTTCGCCGTTTCGAGTGCCTCCTTACGCCGACCACAGATGGCGACGTGAAAACCCTGTTTGGCGAACAGTTTGGCGGTCGCCAAACCGATACCGCTGCTTCCACCGGTGATCAGGCAGACTGGCTTGGGTGGTTGTTCATTCATGATTCGTGTTCGGAAAAAAGTAACAGTTTAGCGGTACGACCGGAGGGTTGGCTATCGCTATTTCCCGACTGAGCCCGATCGACAGTCGATGAAATACGGACAATTGGTCTGGCTGACAATTGCCAACGGGTGCGAAGGTGAATAAAACACTGGTAGGATAGCTAACGGGGGGAGAAATTGTTTTACGAGCGTGTGATCATGACCCGGGGATTCGATCGCGTTTCCAGCGTTCTCTATCATCGGCGGCCACCGACGCGGGTCGTGTCCGCTCTACTGAAAACCGAAAATTGAAAAATGCTGTTAGACCCCGAAAACGAAGATCCAACTCTCGTCTACTCGACGATGATTCGAGCGATCACGCCGCGTCCGATCGCTTGGGTCTCGACGCTTTCGCCGCGAGGGATTCCCAACTTGGCACCGTTCAGCTATTTCAATGGAATTTGCAGCAAACCTGCGGCGTTGATGTTCTCACCGGTGAACAAACCGGACGGCAGCAAAAAAGACACGGTTCGCAACCTGGAAGCTAACGGTCAGTTCGTGGTTAACGTGGTGCCGTTTGCGATCGCGGAAAAGATGTTCGTGACCAGTGCTGAATATGAGTATGAAACCAGTGAATTTGAACAGGCGGGTGTCACGGCTGAGCCTGCGCAGTCGCGTAAGTCCGTTTCGTGTTGCCGAATCCCCGGTTTCTTTTGAGTGCGAAGTGCTGCAAATCATTCCTGTTGGCGAGGGGCCGCTTGCCGCCAACGTCGTGATCGGGAAAATTTTGTTGATTCACATCGACCCTGCGGTGCTTGACGAACATGATAGGATCGATCCGGCTTTGCTGGATACGGTGGGTCGCCTGGGGGGACGTAGTTACTGCCGGACGTCCGAGCGTTTTGATTTGAAGTAAACATGGAACTTGATCGGCAACAATCTGACCTGCTCGCCGAGAGTCTGCGTCTTGGTCCGCGGGACAAACCAGCCCAACGTTGGCAGGCCATCAGCCGTTTTCTTGGCCAGCAAACGGCGGCACCCGGTCTGTATCGGCGTGCCTGGCAGGTGTGTTTTGAAGATTGGGACGCCGCGTCAAACGGGCCGGCACCCATCTGGGTGCCATCGGACTCGATTGCCAACCAATCCAATGTGGCGGTCTGGATGCGGGAACGTGGTTTGACCCGTTTCGCGGAATTTCATCGCTGGACGACGGACCACCGAGCCGAGTTTTGGCAGCAGTCTGCCGCGAGATTGGGGGTGCGGTTCAGCCGACCGCCGAGCGAAATCCTGGATCTGTCCCAGGGAGTGGCCCGGGCCGCTTGGTTCGTTGATGCGCAGTTGAATATTGCCGAGTCCTGTTTTCAAAGCTCCGGCGATGCGACGGCGATTGTTGCCCAGCGGCCGGGCGGTGAAATTCGGCGGATCTCTTATGACCAGCTGCGGCGGCAAGCCAATCGAGTTTCCAACAGTTTGGTGGACGCCGGGTTGAAAGTGGGGGATGCGGTTGCTGTGGTGCTACCGATGACGGCATGGTCCGTTCCGATTTATTTGGGCATCATTCAGGCCGGGTGCCTGGTCGTCTCAATCGCCGACAGCTTTGCCCCGCCGGAAATCGCCACTCGCATGAAAATTGCGAACGCCAAATTGGTGTTTACCTATGATGTTCAGGTTCGTGCCGGCAAGACGTTGCCGTTGTTTAAGCGGGTTGCCGAGGCAGTCGACACGCCGGCGGTGGTGTTGAACTGGAATGAGATCATCGAGGTCGACTTGCGAGATCGTGATCTTGACTGGGATGGATTCCTGGTGGAACGCGATCAATTCGAGCCTGTTCCATGCGGCGCCCAGGAAACGATCAACGTGCTGTTTTCTTCGGGAACGACCGGCGATCCCAAAGCGATTCCGTGGAATCATTTGACGCCGCTGAAATGTGCGGTCGACGGTTACCTGCACCAGGATATTCGACCGGGGCAGGTTTGTGCCTGGCCCACGAATCTAGGCTGGATGATGGGCCCCTGGCTGATTTTCGCGAGTTTGATTAACCGGGCAACGATTGCGATCTACGAAGACGCCCCGATGGGTCAGGGATTTGGCCAGTTCGTTCAGGACGCCCAGGTCAACATGCTGGGAGTGGTTCCGACGATCGTCAAAGCCTGGCAGGCGACGGGTGAGATGGAGCCGTTTGACTGGTCTCGGATTCACGTATTCAGTTCGACCGGCGAAAGTTCACAGCGCGACGAGATGGTCTATCTGTCGGCACTGGCCGGCATTCGTCCGATTATTGAATACTGTGGTGGGACCGAGATCGGTGGCGGTTACGTGACCTCGACCGTGATGGAGCCCAATCTTCCTGCGGCGTTCAATACACCGGCGGTGGGATTGGATTTCGTGCTGATCGACAGTGACGGCCAGCCGGGCGATGAAGGGGAAGTGTTTCTGATCCCGCCATCGGTTGGGCTTTCCAATCGACTGATCAATCGCGATCATTTTGAAACGTATTACGCTGGCACGCCCGAGATTGAAGGGCTCGGGCCATTGCGTCGTCACGGCGATCATTTTCGGCGTTTGCCCGGCGGCTATTATGTCGCCGGTGGCCGGGTGGATGACACCATGAATCTGGGCGGCATCAAAATCAGTTCAGCCGAAATCGAACGCGTTTTGAATCGAATTGACGGCATTATCGAGACGGCGGCGGTTGCCGTGTCGGCGGATGGCGGGCCGGATCAGTTGGTCATTTATTGCGTGTTGGACGAAGAAGTCGAAACAGCGGGCCTGCTGAAGACGATGAATGCAGCGCTCCGGTCCCAACTGAACCCGTTGTTCAAGGTGAGTGCAATCAAAGTCGCCGACTCGCTGCCGCGGACAGCCTCGGGCAAAGTGATGCGGCGGAAACTGCGTGACCATTTAGCTCGCTGAGATTTTTGGGGAAAATTTGCGGGAAATCCGCGGTTTTTGGCCGTTGTCGGAAAAAAATCGCTGAGCCTGCTTTTCAGTTAGTGAACAAGCGTATAAGATGGACGAGTGCTCATTCGGGCCCGGCCGGGAAGTGCCGTTCGGTGATCCGGTCTTCAGCAAATCAAACGGAGGAATCAGCATGTTGCAGGAAAAATTGACGAAACGTCAGCAGATTATTTTTGATTTTATTCGGACCACGATCGAAGATCGTGGATACGGGCCGACCATCCGGGAAATCGCCGATGAAATGGGTTTCGCCTCGCCCAATGGTGTGATCTGCCATCTGACCGCATTGACAAAGAAAGGTCTGATTAATCGGACCAGCAACCGGTCGCGTTCGATCGTGTTGACCGACGAGGCAGCGGACGAGATCAACGGAATCCCGTTGGCTGGCAAGGTGGCTGCGGGGGCGTTGATGGAGGCCATTGAGCAAACCGAACGAATCAACCTGGGCGAATTCTGGAAACGCAAAGGTACTTATGCGCTGGAAGTCACCGGCGATTCGATGATCGATGCCCAGATCGCCGACGGAGATTACGTAATCGTCGAAAAACGGTACACGGCCTCCAAGGGAGATATTGTCGTGGCGCGTACGTCGGATGGAGAAGCGACCTTGAAATACTGGTTTCCCGAGAAAAACCGGGTGCGTTTGCAACCTGCCAACAAACGCATGAAGCCAATTTATTCCCGCGACGCCAAAGTCATCGGGGTGGTTGTCGGTGTGGTGCGGAAAATGAAGCGGTGATTCGGTCGCAGCGCAGGCGTCGGGCCTGGAGGATCGAAGCCCGGTAAGGCTGGCACAATTTTCGTCTACCCAGTCCTCGTGCTCTCGCGCCCCCAAGCCATCGTGCCGTCGTGCCATCGTGCCATCGTGCCGTCGTGCCATCGTGCCGTCGTGCCGTCGTGCCATCGGAGCAACTTGAATACTTAGGGCTCAAGGGCTCAGTTCGAGCAGTTGTTTTTGCATTGTTCCTGTGCGTTGCTAGGCCTGCTGCAGCCGTTGTCGCAAGTGTTGAATGCGCTTCAGTACATTGGGCCAGCTCTCAAATTGACGCTGTTCGACGTAGATCCACTTCAGCCAGTTGATTGAGCCCAGCAACGTGGCGGTGACGTCCAGCAGCGGTAGGAGTTCGATTTCTTTGGGGTTGAGTCGTCGCAATTCGGAGTACGACTCAATCGCCGTTTGCCATCGCGGTCGGTCGTCGCCAATCGTGCTGCCCAACAGACGCGAAATGTCCAAGGCAATATGATCCATCTGCATCGCTCCGAAATCGACCAGTCCCGTCACCTCGTCGCCGGTGAACAGCAGATGGTCATGCCAGACGTCGCGGATCACCGGTTGCACCGGAAATAACCGACTCTCAAAATTCCGCAGTTGGTTTGCCAGTGCCGGCGCCAGCAAAGGGGCCCGATCGAGCACCAGCAAGCGGAGCGATTCGATTTCCGGAAAGGCTGGGGGTGCCGCGGCCTGTCGGATGAGCGCGAGGGAAGCTTCGATTTGATCCAATTGTTGGACCCGCGCCCCCAGGCCGCTGGATGAACGAAAGTCGAGGCTGACTTGGGCCGATGCCAAGTGGAATTTTGCCAGCGCTCGCATCATGTTTTTCAGCCGCGCGTCACTGGAATCCTGGTGAAAATCCGCAGTCCCCGGCATCCAAGGGGTGAGTTCCCAGAATGCATCGCGCTGTCGAATCACCGTGTGCCCGGACTTGGTTGCGATCGGCGCGGCAACGAACGGGCACCCCGCGGTCTTGACATGGGACAGGACCAGGTGGATCCATTGGAGGCGATCAAAACTTGGGTGAACTGTCGGCCATTTGCGGAGGCAGAAATCGAGGACGTCGGGTTCGGCAATCATTTCGTCCCGGGACACCGAAAGCCGCCAAAGCTGAGCGCCACTGAATCCGCCGGCCGAACCGAGCGATTCCACTCGCTCCAACGGAGGTAGCTCAAACTGGCAAAGTACGGACTGCAAGTGTGACATGCCCAGATTTTAGAACAAGACTGCCTTCCAGCAGAGGGTCGTCAACCGATTCGAAACTCCGGCTGGTTGATTGTCACGCCGCGACAGCAGCATCACGCTGCTTTTCTGCCCGTCTGGCTGTTGAGTTTGTTGTACAGTGTTTTCAGGCTGATTCCCAGTTGTTGAGCGGCGGCCGTCTTGTTTCCGTTAAACATTTCCAACGTCGAATGGATGGTTTCCATTTCAATCTGTCGCAAGGATTTCCCGCTGGCGTTCATCGGGATGGAAACGGTCGGGCTACTGCCGAATTGCCTTGGCAAATCGTTGACCGTAATGGGGAGTCGGTTGGAGAGGATCGAAGCATGCTCGATCACGTTGGCCAATTCGCGAATATTTCCGGGCCACGAATGCGACTGCAGCATTCGGATGGACGCTTCGTCAAAATACCGGCCGATGGCCCGGCATCGGCGCTGACATCCGGACGGTGTCGGGACAGCAAGTGTTGCGCGAGCACGGGAATATCGTCAATCCGATCTCGCAGCGGCGGCAGGCCGATTTCAAATGTGTTGATGCGATACATCAGGTCCTGTCGAAAACTCCCCTCGGCCACCATTTTGGCCAAGTCGCGATGGGTGGCGCAGACGATCCGGACGTCGACTTTAAAAGGTTGATTGTCTCCGACACGGCGAATTTCACCGCTTTCGAGCACCCGCAGCAGGGTTGATTGGGTGGCCAGCGGGAGTTCTCCGATTTCATCGAGAAACAGCGTGCCCCCATCGGCAACTTCGAATAGTCCCTGCCGATGGTCGTCGGCACCGGTGAATGCGCCTTTGCGATGTCCAAACAGTTCACTTTCGATCAGGTTTTCTGGCAAGGAACCGCAATTGATGGCAACAAAGGGCTTGTCCAGCCGCGTACTGCGATCGTGGACGGCACGGGCGGCAAGTTCCTTGCCGGTGCCCGTTTCCCCGAGGATCAGAACGGTGGATTGGGTCGGTGCGACTTTCTCGATCAGCGCTTTGACTCGTTGCATGGTCCGGTGTTCACCGATCATGTCGGGCTGACCCTCGACTCGTTTTAGTCTCCGTTTCAGCGCGAAGATCTGGTTGTTGAGTTCCCGGCGGGTTGCGACGCGCTGCAACAGGGATTTCAGATCGACGAGTTTGCATGGTTTTTGCAGATATTCAAACGCACCGAGGCGGAGCGCCGCGATCGCGGTATCTGTCGAGCCTTTGCCGGTCAACACGATCGCTTCGGTCAATGGTGAAAGCTCTTTGGCTTTGGCAATCACGTCGATCCCGTTCTTGCCCGGCATGTCGAGATCAACCAAAACGCAATCGAAGCTGTCTTTTTCGAGCGCAGCGATGGCGGTCAAGCCATCGGGACAGACCGTCACGGAATGACCCATCCGGGGTAATTCAGCCGCGATCAGTTCCTGCAAGTGGTTCTCGTCGTCGGCGAACAGGACCTTCAGTCCTTTCGATTCAGGCTGCGGTTTTCGTGGTGTGGGGGGTTGGTTCATTCTTCACCCGTGGCAAACTGACAGTAAACGTTGAGCCTTTTCCGGGGCCTGCGCTGTACGGCGTAATGCGCCCGCCATGCTCTTCAATGATTTGGTAAGTGATCGACAATCCCAGTCCGGTTCCTTGTCCGTCCCGTCGGCGAGTAAAGAACGGCTCGAACAAGTGTTTCTTGACTTCTTCGGTCATGCCGCAACCATCGTCGGTGACGCGGAATTCGACCTGTTCGCCCACCTGGCGCAGGTCGACCTGGACGGTTCCACCGGGCAGCACGCTGCCGAGCGCGTTGGTAATCAGATTCAACGCGACCTGTTTCATTTCCTGCGGATTGACGATGCACGTGATGGTTGGATCGGCATCAAACAAGATGTTGCGTTCGCGGTATTTGCTGAGCGGGCGCACCATTTCAATCACCGATTCGATGATCTCCGAGAGATTGGCCGGCGTCTTTTTGACATCTCCCATGCGGGAGAAATCCAGCAGCCCGGCCGTGATTCCCTTGCAGCGGAATGCTTCGTCCTGAATCCGACGAAGGTATTTCTTCATTTCGCTGATTTCATCGGTGTGGGCGGCGCCGGATTCCGATGCTCCCTGAATGCCTGCGGATGCCAGGATTTCATGCAATCGCATGTCAAGTGATTCGGCGGACCAGGCGATCGTGGCCAGCGGGTTGTTGATCTCGTGCGCGACGCCGGCGGCGAGGAAGCCGACGCTGGCCATTTTTTCACTGCGGACGACTTCTTTGGTTCGCTGTTGGACTTGGCGGTTCAAGTCGCTTTTGATCGCCTGAAAGTTGCGGGTCATCGCATTGAGGGCTTCCGCCAGTTCGGCAACTTCATCGTTGGATTCCAGTTCGATCCGATAGTCAAAATTCCCGTTGGCAACCTGACGCGAACCTTCGACCAGTTTCTCCAGAGGTTGTGAGATGCGTTGACGGAACTTCAGCATCAGGATGGCAATCATGGCAAAGGCCGCGAAACTGAGCAGAACACTCAACGTCATCCAGGCGTGATATTCCGTCCGGGCGTTGCGGGAAAAATTTTCCATCCGGGCTTGCATGAACACCGGCAAATCGGTGGCCAACTGCTGGAGATCGGAAAGCTCGTTCTGCAGCGGATCGAAAATCTGGCTGCGATTACAGGCCCAGTCAAAAGGATGCTGCTCGTCCAGGATCCGCTGAATCCGGTCCAGGCCACTGCGGAATTCCGCCACGAAACTGAGTTCCTGGTCATTTTGGGCGATCAGGGGGTCACGGGTCTGGCTGTTCTGAAGAATCGAATGATAGTCACTCAATGCCTGTTCGACCTTGCGCAGTTTATTGTTGACTTCCAGCATCGAGACGTCATGTTCGTTTAACGCGAGATTGATGGACCCCGCGTTTTCGCGTTCCTGGGGCCGGCTGTGGCGCCATAGCAGGGATCTCAGTTCACTGACTTCCTGACCCAGCACGGCAGCGGCGGGAAGTTCACTCGATCGTTCTCGAATGCTCTTGGTCAGCTTGCGAAACTTCATCACGCCCTGCAGGCTGGCGAGCGACAAGACCAGGACAATGATCAATAACATGATCACGCCGAAGTACATTTGCGATCGAATTCGGTTAAGTGAAAACACCCGAACTCCTTGCCTTGGTGAGGAAACCCGAAATACTGCCGGACCGCTGCGGTTAGGGCGTGCAAAAATTACATGGTCGGCAGAAGTGAGGCAATGGCAACTTTGAGAAGTCAAAAGTGGAAGCTGGTAGCGAACATTGCCGTCTTGCGAAAGAGTTTCCAGTTGCCAGCATCCTTGGCGGCATGGTGGGGATGCTTGGTTTGGATTTTCAGGTCTGCGGGCTTAGGTGTGGGGTTTTGAGGTGTGGCGTTTTAGTCAGGGCTTTTAAGTCAGGTTTTAAGTCAGGGTTTGCGTGAGTGGGGGTGAGCGGGGAGCAGGCCGGAGGCCGACACAGCGCCTGCCGGCGGTGATAACCGCCGGATCGTTGTGAATCCCTGAATTCAAAGATCGATGGATGAACTGCTGGCGTCCTGGTTGCGGAGTTGGTCCATCAGAAAGCTGACCGCCCGTCCGTAATCGCGGATGGATTTCGAATGGTTTTTGTTTTGGGTTGCCTGTTCGGCTTCGGCGATCAGCTTTTTGAGCTGTTCCCAATCGACCTTCCAGTTTTGCTCGATCGCGGCTTGTTGCAGTTGAATCAGAATGTCAGCCAGTTGTTTCGAGAATTGCGGGCCCAAGCGCAGCCGGTTCGCGTGTAGGGTCCTTTACCAAACCGCTTGTCTTCGGTTACCGACTGGCCGCTGGTCAGCACCATCATCAACCGAAAAGCGATATACAGAAAACTACCGGCGGCGACGAGGCCGGGTAGAATCGCCGCCTGCCAACTGGACCAAAACCCGAACAGCAACGCAAAAAAAGTTGCGCCTGCAAAAATTGCCCAGAGAAACGGGGAAACCGGCTGGCCTCTTTTGGCGTTCACTTTCAAAGGTGCCGTAGCACCATTGGTGGCCATGGCGGGATGAGTTACTTTAACAATCACCACGGTAATGTTGTCGGGCCCGCCGCGCAGGTTGGATAGATCGATCAACACGCGGGCGGCCTCGTCCGGATTCATATTGGCCAGGATGGCGCCGATTTCAGAATCGGTGATCACCGCCGTCAGGCCATCACTGCAGAGCAGGAACGTATCACCGACCTGGATCGGAAACGGACCTTCCAGATCGACGCGGCATTCCGCATAGGGGCCAAGCGAGCGCGTGATGACATTCTTGGGGATTTTGCCAGCCCGTTCTTCCTCCGGCGTCAGCTGCCCGGCAGCTTTCATTTCCCAAACCAGGCTGTGGTCAAACGTCAGTTGTTCCAGCCGGTTTTGGGTCAAGCGATAAACCCGGCTGTCACCGATGTGGGCGACCACGGCGCCTTGGGGCAACAGGCAGAGGACGCTGCAGGTTGTTCCCATATTCAGGAATTCTTCGTTGGCTTGTCCCCGGCGGTGGATCTCGGAATTGGCGTCGGCCACCGATTTTTTCAGCTCTTCCGGGGCGGAAGAATTGTTGTACTTGTTGTACAGGTGCGGAATATGGTCGATTGCCAGCTTGCTGAGCCAATTCACCAGCAGCATGAGCGCCCATGCCATCAGCAACGATGAACAGATGGCCTTTTCGCTGGTAGTGGGCCATGCTGTTGGCCAGCGAAACCGACAGGTTGTCCTGGTTGTTGGTGCGACGCATGCCCACGTCACTGAGCGAAGCGACCTGAAGGTGGTCGTCCCAATTTATCAGACTTTCGCTCATTATTTACCGGTTAAATCAAAGTGCTTGCAATCTTACTATCTTAACCCGAACCGGTCCGGCAAAGAACTGGGATTTGGGGGAATCAAAACCACGAATCAAAATCAAATCCATGGACGGGCTGGATTCAAGTCGGCACAAACCGGCCTGTTCACTGTTTAATCTGGTTTGTAGACTCCCAGCCCCATTATCGGATGTTCGGCCCCGTTGGCCCCGTTTTTTGCAATGTTTTTGGCGTTTTCATCGAACGACCACCACGGCACCGGCCCGAAATCGTGACCGGTTCGATTCAATCCCTGGGAATTGAAATCCATGAAAGTCAATTTTTTCCAAACAACATTGCTGGTGGTTTGTTTGTTGGCGACCGGATTGACCGGATGTATTCAGCGGCGATTTGTGGTCCGGAGCGAGCCCGAAGGCGCCTTCGTCACGATCGATAACCAGCCGATCGGCTACACCCCGTTGAAAGTCCCGTTTACCTATTACGGGACGCGCGACGTGCAACTGGAAAAGGATGGTTTCAAGACGATCAAGGTCCGCGAGCGATTTAAAGCTCCCTTGTACGACCGGTTTCCGCTCAGTTTTTTCTCTAACAATTTTGCCGGCCGCGAAATTCGCGACGAGCGTGTGATGGATTTTCAGCTTGAGCCCAAAACTCAAGTTCAGGAAAACCTGCTGCTGGAACGCGCCGACGACATGCGCGGCAACATCCAGCGAGGTACCTTAACCGCACCGATCTGGTAGGTTGCGACGTCATGGCCTGGGGCGCGAATGACCGGATGTCGTTCGCTCACCCACGATTCTGGTTCGACCGATCAAGGCGTGCCAATCTCGATTCGTTTGATGACTACCTATTGATCGACCCGTTCTCGCGCCCGGCTGTTCCTTTGTATCCCGTTTTTTGCGGCCGACGGTCGAAGGCGCCACGGACGCCAATCACGCCGGGGTCGCGGGCCAGCGCGTCGGCAAACATCCGTAAGTCGTTGACCAGCGGTTCCAGTCGCGTGCTGATATCGCGAACGTTATCGACCGTTTCGAGCACACTATCGTAAACGGCAGGATCATTGATCAGTTTTCCCAGGGTCCCCTCCGAGTTTTGAATCTTGCTGATCGACTCGGTAAACTTCGTGATCTCGGCGACGAGATTGTCGACATTGGTTAGGCTTTTGCGCACCTGGACCAGGATCTCGGGTCCGTTTTCCTGGAGTGAACCGGTAAACGCGTCGAGTTGGTCCAAGTTCTTGTTGGCTTTTTCGGTGATCGAACGAAATTCATTGATCCGCTTACGCGTGTCACCGATCGTCGCACGCAACTCCTCAAAAATACGTGGTACTTCGTAGACCGCTTTCATAAACTGGTCCTTCACCTCGGTATTCCCGGCGACTTCATTCAGGTTTTCGAACAACTTGCTGAAATTATCAAACGCGAGCTGGGCCCGCGTGTTCGTGGTCCGGAATTCGGCAATCATCTTTTTGAATTCGCTGTTGTCGTCTTCGAATGCGGTCTGGATCGTCTCGGTCAGTTCGGTGATGCCACTGCCCGCTTGGTCGACTGCGTCGCCCGCCTTTTGCACAGCCTGGAGAGTTTCCGAAATCTCACCCCGCAGGTTCATCGCCAAATCGACGAATTCCATCGGGTTTCTCTTCACGGTGACGTTTTCCGTCCGATAATCAGCAGTGACTCGTTCGCCACGTTCAGCCACCGGTTTGGGCAGCACCTCGACCACTGCGTCGCCAAAGAAGGATGCTGATCCAATTGAGAATTGTTCATTGGAAAAGATCTCTTCTTTTTCATTGATCGCCAAGCCCAACAGGACGCCATCATCCTGGGTTTCGACCGCATTGACTCGTCCAATCAGAATTCCGTTCTTGCGGATCGGCGTGTTGACGGTAACCCCAGGGGCGGAGACGGTTTTGATATAGATTGTGTATTGCCGTTGCAAGCCGTCGCTGTGGAGGAAGATCAGGATTCCCAGGATCAACATCGCAATCACGACGAAGATCCCGACACGCAACCTTAAAATATTTTCGTCCATTGGGTTCTGGTTCCGTTAAGACTGCTCAAACTCGTGTTTGCCGGCGCACATTTCCATCAACCGCTCTCCCGCCTCGCCGTTGACAAACTGCTGAACTCGGCGATCCCGGCAGGAATTCAGCTCCTCAACACTGCCATCAAAGATGATCTGGTTTTCATCCGGTTCCAGCCTGCTGACAGGCAGTAGCATGACGACGCGGTCGGCGACTTTCCGGGCCGTGGTCATATCGTGGGTCACCACAATACTGGTGACCGGGTTCCGGCGTCGAGTCCGAATGATCAGTTCGTTGATCACGTCTGCCATGATCGGGTCGAGTCCCGTGGTGGGCTCGTCGTACACGATCAGTTCCGGATTCATGATCAAGGCTCTGGCCAAGCCAACGCGTTTTCGCATGCCACCGGACAATTCGGCTGGCTTTTTGAAGACAACGCTGTCCGGCAGGCCAACCTCCGATAATCGAGCCAGCACCATTTCGCGAATCTGTTTGTCGGTGAAACGCCCGTGCTGTCTGAGAGGGAAAGCGACATTTTGTCCAATCGTCATGCTGTCAAACAAAGCGGCATTTTGAAACACAAACCCAAACCGCAATCGCAAGTGACTGATTTGCCGTTCATTCAGTTGGTTAATGTCCTGGTCATCAAAAATGACTTGGCCTTGCGTCGGCCGGATCAAGCCGACGATCGACTTCATCAATACCGTTTTACCGCAGCCACTTTCACCCAGGATCGCGACCGTCTGGCCGGCTGGAATCTGCAAATTAATATCGCGCAGCACGGTTTGGGACCCAAACTCAACGGTGAGATGGTTGACCTGAACCAGCATTTCCTGTTGTTCCAGCAGTTCTTCGATCATCAGATCAGCATGGCCCCTTCGGGATAGAACGTGAAGTAAATGGAATCGAGGAAAATTCCCAGGAACAAATCCAGTACCAGGATGGCGACGAACGAATACACGAAACTGGCTGTCGACGCCCGCCCGACACCTTCGGCACCCGGTTTGCAATTGAATCCCTGGTAACAGCTGATCATCGCGATTGCCGAACCGAAAAAGACACTTTTGATCAACCCGACCGAGAGGTCAAAGTTCGATACAAATTTTGCGCTGTTGGACCAGTAATGGTGGACGTCGATATCCAGGACCCAGGTGCTGTAAATGTGACCTCCGGCCACGCCCATAAAATCGGCCATGATGGTCAGTGTTGGAATCAGAAAAAAACAAGCCAAAAATCGTGGCACGACGAGGTAACGAATTGGGTTGGCCCCCATCGCCGCCAGCGCGTCGATCTGCTCGGTCACCCGCATGGTTCCCAGTTCGGCTGCCATCGCCCCGCCGACCCGTCCCGCCAACATCGTGGCGGCCAGTACCGGACCCAACTCTCGAACCAGCGACATGTTGATGACTCCACCGAGTCGCGTTTCCAGTCCGATCTGGCGGAATTGAAAATAGCTCTGCACTGCCAGCACCATCCCGATGAACGTGCCGGTCAAAGCGACCACCGGCAGGCTGGAAACGCCGACTTGATAGAAATTGGGCCAGATCGTTTCGCGGCGCGGCAAACGGGTAAACATCCAGGTCATCGTGCGTACCACAAACAGGCTGAAATCGCCGATTGCGATCACGGCCGTGATGACCAGTTGACCCCAGTCAGATACCCAGTTGATGAACCATCCGGTTAATCCGGTGGGCCGAGCGTGAATTGGTTGTGATCCGATGTTGGACACTGTTGAAAGCGCTCGCGCGCACCCCAAGCGATTGTGCCCCCCCGCACGTATACGATGTTAGTCATCGACTGCTTGGCCAAGCGAACTTGAAGGTTTGTCGATTAGATAAAGTTTGCCAGCTGCTACGAAACGCTTGCATTTTGTTGCTATCATGAAAAAGCCAGTTTGATGCTCGGAAAAAGCCATGAACAAACCGATTTTTGTCGTCGTCTGCTTGCTGTTAATCGCAGCCGTGATCCCACCCACCGTTGAGGCAAGCCCGTTTGTCCAGAACAACGATTCGGCAGCCTTGGTTCGCAGTGCCGAGGAAGTCATTCAGAATTGGTCGCCCGACCAGCACCTGTATGTGAAAGGTGATTTGGGGATTTCGGCAGAACAGCTGGGCAAGCTTGAACAGTGGCTCGACCAACATGGGCCGCATTGGACAATCGTGTTGATGCGTCAAGCCGAAGACGAGGTCTACGAAGCTTTGGACCAGAGAAAATTCTACGGGATGGATGCGGTCGAATATGCCTTGGGGCACGGTCTGGCCAACCGAACGGATTTTGGTGGTCTGATGAATGCAGAAACGCAAGAGACCGATGGCGCCGTTTTCGTGTTGTTTCTGACGGAACGGAAATTCAGCTACTACGGTTCGGATATTCACGACCGACGGGAACTGGGGGAATCCAAATGGATCGGCGATTTGGATCGGGAAGCGATCCGGGCGATGCGTAGCGGCGGCCGAATCATCGACGCGGTCAAGAATACCGTGACCTCCGTCAATTCCCGGTTGGAAAAGAAGCTCAAGTCCGAAGAACAGGCGCGGCAACGTGCTGCGGCGGAAGCCGAGCGGGCAAAAATCGAGCAGCGCCGCGCGTTGGAAAATTTGCGGTTGAAATTGGCGGAAATCCGTGACGAGATGATCGTCAGTGTGGAATCGGCGGCGCGGAGTTTGCGGGCCAATTATCCTGCTGCGGCGGATTCCAAATTGGCCCGTCCCCCGGTCGAGGTCTGGGAGCAGCGTCTGGAAAACCTGGACCAAGATCTCGCCAAGGTCCTGGTGGATGAACAGAACCGTTACCAGCAATCAGCAGGTTTCCGCAAGCTGATCCAGGATTCAAATACACTTCGTGGCGAGGTCGATTACTACCTCGATCTTTACGCGGCCCATGAAGCGTTCGACAAAATGACGTCGCCGGTCGAACAACAGCTCGATTTGATCGCCGATCACCCCAGCGGCGCAGCCATCAAGGCCAGCGATGAAGCCTACCGGATTCTCGACGAGGCGAGGTTAAAGCACGCGCACGGTGAAGTTGACTTTGCAAACCTGATTCAGCAGGTCAAGGACCTGGTCGTTCAGGGAGAGCAGGCGATTGAACTGGAGCAACAGCGAATTCAAAAACAACTGGAGCGTCGAAAGCTGATTCGTCGGACGTTATCGATTGCGGCATCGGTCGTCGGCGCGATCCTGTTGGGACTGCTGTGGTTGCTCAATCTCGGTCGCCGGCCGGCCCTGCGAAAAGCCCATCAGGCGTTTGACCGCCGCAGCAAACTGGTGGATGCCGAATTGGACGCGATCCATTCAATTATCGATCGCACCGGGGAGGTTGTTGGTTCCGAGCAGATCTTTGCCGAGAAAAAATTTACCGGAGAAACTTTGCAATTGGGCCATCGGGCCATTGCCAACGTGAACGTGCTGCGCGAAATGTCCGCCGAAGCCAACGCCGTCATCAGTTCGGCGTACCGCTTGCTGCATCCGGCCAATCCGATCGCCGAATTTTCCAATATGTTCAGTGCCTCGCGATATGAATACTGCGTAAATTTAATCGACGGTGAGTCGCTGCACCTTCCCGTTCCGTCAACGGAGCTGCCGGATTCCAGCCCCAAGTTGACGAACTTCGATCAGTTCTTCCAGGCCATGCGCCAACGGGCTGTCGAAACCAGCGATGCCGTCGACCAGTTGGAACATGCGTTTCAGAACGTCGATCAACGGCTCGAAAAATTGCAGACGAATCTGCAGGAAGCAACGGAGATCGAACAGGAAATCGCGACGGCTGCAAGGCTGGATCGCTATTTTCGCGTGCCTTCGTTTTTTGAAACGTTGTTGCCAGATGTGCAGCGCGTGAGTGAACGAGCTGATTCGCTGGTCGACGGTGATCCAGTCAAAGTCATGAACGAGTCATTGCCGGAGGGCTTGAGGAAAATTTCGGAGGCCGTTTCGGTTGCTCGGACAATCCAGTCGGCTCGTAACGACCTGTTTCCGAAACTGGATACGGCAACGCAGGAGCTGCGTGCGCTGGGTTGTGATATCCGCTGGATCGACGAGTCGATTGTCCGGTTGGGGGATCGCGCCGATCGGTTGATGGTTGAAATTTCCGAACAGCCGTCGGCGGACAAGGTCAACGAGTTTGAGGCGGAGGTGATGCAACTCGGTACGCGGGCGAGACGGTGTGTTGAGCTGGCGAACGATCTCGCCGACAACATCGTGCCCGCGTTGGATCAGTTGCAGCAGGAAATCGAATCGGAGCGAGCTGCCATTGCGCGGGCTCTCAATCTCGGTCCATCGAAAGTGCTCCACGAAACAAACTATGATCCGGACGTCGAGTTGGAGCAGGCCCGAAAGCAATTGCAATCCGCCCGGGCTGCGCTCGACTACGGCGGGGTGGAATCGGTGATGGAGTCGCTGGATGAGCTGGAAATCGAAGCCGCGACAGCGCGAGATCTGCTGAGTGCCTCCATGGCGGCCATGAACGACTATCCAACGGAGTTCGCCGACCGTGAGACGCAGCTCCGCAGGATCCGTGAACGATTACCGCTGACCAGAAAACGGATGGAAGATGCGCAGGCCAGCTATGCACCTTCGGCGCTCAATTTTCGTGAGTTCGGGGAATCGCTGGGCGGTGGCAAGAGTTCAGAATCGATCTTGGATCATCAACGGAAGGCCGACGAAATGGTTGGTTTGGCTCCCGGTGTGTTGAATGAAATCCGGGATTTGCATTTCGCCGGTCACCTGCTGGAAGCGGCAAATCTGTTGCAGTTGTTGCAGCAGGATTTTGAAAGAACGGAGCGGTTGCTGTCCCAGGTCAATGAACACTGCGCGGCGCTGGATAGTCAGTCGCGGGAAAATCACAGCGAGCTGGAAAAACGACTGGCGACGTTGCAAACGCTAACCGCTTCGGCGGGCGACCCTCGGACCCAGCAGCCAACGATCGGGTTGCTGGATCAGCTGTCGAGGGAGGTGACGGAGTTTGAGCTGGATTTTGAAAGCAATGGACATCGCCGAGATCCGTTCGGCGACGACGCAAAATTGGCACAACTGACCACGGCGTCCGTCGAGCTTGAGCAGATGCTCGAGGCAGATCGGCGGGCCCACGCGGAAGCCAGGCATTCGTTGGTCGCGGCGCAGGCGGCGTTAACCGCGGTCAAGAAATCGGTAATCCAGTCGGAAACGGATCGGATTCCCGACAGCACGACGATCAAGCAATGTCAGGCCTCGGTCCATCAGACGGAGCGTGAGCTGAGTCAGATTGCCGAACGATTGGAAGCGGCGCATGGCGACTGGCACGACGCCAATCAGGCGGCCAATCGTTGCACGGGCCAGCTGGGGGTGATCAATGGGCAGCTTCGACGCGAGCTGCAATTGGCCCAGTCAGCGGCGGAACAACTGAATGTCGCGTCGCAGCAGGTATTTGAGGCTGCCAGCTGGAAGGGTTCCTATGGCATCCGGATCATTGCCGATCCCGGTTCGCAGGAGCTGGACGTCGCGCGGCAGTATCTGGCCGAGGGGAACTACAACGCTTCGATCGAATCCAGTCGACTGGCGATCTTCAACGCCAATCGGGCCGTGGAGGTTGCTCGTCGACAAGTCGCCAATCACCGAGCCAAGTTGGCTCGTGAAGCGGCCGCCCGACGGCGTCGCCAGCAATCTTCGTTTATTTCCATTGGCAGCAGTTCTGGTGGAGGAAGTTCGTTTGGGAGAAGCTCTCGCTCCTCGTTCGGCGGAAGTTCGAGTCGTTCTCGGTCATCGTTCGGAGGCGGTTCGAGTCGTTCCAGCTCATCGGGTTCGGGATTCAGTCGATCCGGCTGGTAAAGGCCAACCGATTCGAGCGTTTGGATTCCAATCGAGCATTTGGATTCCAATCGAGCGTTGGGATTCCAATCGAGCGTTTGGATTCCGTTCGAGCGTTGGGATTCCGTTTGCGAGCACAAAAAAACCCCGGTTGAGGAACAACCGGGGTTTCGAGGATTCGCTGCGGATTCAGACGAAGTTATTCTTCGCCGCCATCCTGTTTGGCTTCGGGCTCATCGGCTGGGGTTTCCCCTGCGCCAACACCGACCGCTTCTTCGGGTTCGGGTTCGGCGGTAGGTTCAACGAATTCGCTATCGAATTTAAGGTGCTTGACCTTCTTTTTGCCTTTTTCGCTGCGAACGCCGTCGACGACGATTCGGTTTTTGCCCTGGAAAGTGCCTTGGAGCAGTTCTTCGGACAACGGATCTTCGACAAAGTTTTCGAGAGCTCGACGCAGCGGTCGGGCACCGTACTCGAGGTCGGTTCCTTTTTCGATCAGGAACTCTTTGGCATCGGGTGTCAGGATCAGTTCGAATCCACGTTCGGCCAGTCGCTCGCGAATCTTGGTCAATTCGAAATCGATCACGATTTTGAGGTCGTCCTTTTCGAGGTGACGGAAAATGATCGGCATTTCCGACAAGTCGGTTCAGGAACTCTGGACGGAACGCGCGGTTGATTTCGTCGTAGACACGCTCCTTCATGCTTTCGAACGACTGATCGTCACCGGCACCGGCAGTCCCAGTCGCGATTCGTTCTTGATCGCGTGGGCACCGACGTTGGTGGTCATGATCAGGATCACGTTGCGGAAGTCGATATTGCGTCCGAAGCTGTCGGTCAACCGGCCTTCTTCCATCACCTGCAACAACATGTTGAAGATATCCGGGTGGGCTTTTTCGATTTCATCCAGCAGCACGACCGAGTACGGTCGACGCCGGATTTTCTCGGTCAGCTGACCACCTTCTTCGTAGCCAACGTATCCGGGAGGGGCACCAATCAAACGGCTGAGGTTGTGTTTCTCCATGTACTCGGACATGTCGATCGTGACCAGCGCGTCCTCGTCGCCGAACATGAACTCGGCGAGCGCTTTGGACAACAGTGTCTTACCAACACCGGTGGGACCGGCGAACATGAAACAACCGATCGGACGGCGGGGATCTTTCAAACCGGAGCGACTGCGGCGAACGGCTTTGGAGATCGACTTGACGGCCTGATCCTGGCTGACGACTTTCTTGTGAAGTTCGTCTTCCATTTTCATCAGCCGCATCGAGTCTTCGGTTGACAGACGCGTCAGCGGAACGCCGGTCATCTTGGAAATCACTTCGGCGATGACTTCTTCGTCAACGACGCCATCGGTTTCCTGGGATTTTTCACGCCATTCGCGTTTGATTTGCTCCTTCTTCTTGCGAAGCTTATCGGCTTGATCGCGCAAGCTGGCTGCTTTTTCAAAATCCTGATTGGCAACCGCGTCTTCTTTTTCCTTGTTCAGACGCTCGATGTCTTCGTCGATTTCCTTGAGATCTGGTGGACGAGTCATCGAACGGAGTCGGACCCGGGCACCGGCCTCGTCGATCACGTCGATGGCTTTGTCGGGCAGGCAACGTCCGGTGATGTAACGGCTGGACAGATCGACGGCGGCGTTGACGGCGTCGTCGGTGATCTGGACGCGGTGGTGTTCTTCGTATCGTTTGCGCAGCCCCTTGAGGATCGCCAGGGTTTCGTCGACCGACGTCGGCTCGACCATGATTTCCTGGAATCGACGAGCCAGTGCACTGTCTTTTTCGATGTATTTGCGATACTCATCGAGCGTCGTGGCGCCGATGCACTGAATCTCGCCGCGGGCAAGTGCCGGTTTGAGAACGTTGGCGGCGTCGATGGCGCCTTCGGCTCCACCGGCTCCGACAAGCGTGTGAATCTCGTCGATGAACAGGATCGTATTTTTGGCTCGCCGAACTTCGTTCATGACGGCTTTGATCCGCTCTTCGAATTGACCGCGGTATTTGGTACCGGCGACCATCATGGCGAGATCGAGCACGACAATTCGTTTTTCGGCCAGGATCTCGGGAACTTCGCCGGAGACGACCAGTTGCGCAAAGCCTTCGACGATGGCGGTTTTGCCGACGCCAGCTTCACCCAGCAAGACAGGGTTGTTTTTTGTTCGGCGACAAAGGACCTGGATCGCCCGTTCGATTTCCTGTTGGCGACCGATGACCGGATCCAGTTTTCCTTGTCGTGCCAGTTCGGTCAGGTCACGACCAAAACTGTCGAGGGCAGGCGTTTTGGATTTGCCACCTTTGGCCGGAGATTCGGAACTGCCGGTGCCTTCGCGGCCACCTCGCTCGGAGCCTTCTCCGCCTTCGAGTCCGTTGCCGAGCAAGTTCAGGACCTCTTCGCGGACCTCTTCGAGTTTCAGTCCGAGGTTCATCAGCACCTGGGCAGCGACGCCTTCCTGCTCGCGCAGCAATCCCAGCAGGATATGCTCGGTTCCGACGAAATTGTGATTCAGGTTGCGGGCCTCTTCCATCGAGTACTCGATGACTTTTTTGGCTCGCGGTGTTTGTGGAAGTTTACCCATCGTGATCATTTCAGGACCACTTTGAACGAGTTTTTCGACTTCCAGCCGGATCTTTCTCAGATCGACATCCAGGTTCTTTAAAACGTTGGCGGCGACACCTGTGCCTTCTTTGACCAGACCGAGCAGCATGTGCTCGGTGCCAATGTATTCGTGATTGAATCGCTGAGCCTCCTGGTTGGCCAATTGCATGACCTTCCGGGCTCGGTCGGTGAATCTTTCGTACATCTTAACTCCCCCCTAGGAAACACTTTTTGACGAGTGTCGGTAAATATGCGTAATGTTTGTTTCGTTGTTGTTAGCTCGGTTGTCCGTTTGCGAACCCGGTAATGGATCAGCCTGCGACTGAGTAATTCTAAGGGTTCATCGTTTCACTCGGAAGAATGACCTCGCCGTCGGGTTGGGGGGCTACCTCTTCGTCTTCCGCCCCAATCTCCGAAATCAACTCCAGTAGTCTCTCTTCTCTGCGAATTTCAAAAATCCAGTTTGACGACTCGTCGAATTTCAAGATCGTCGTTAGTTCTTCTGACGCTTCTTCCAATCGACGGGAATGTCGTAGCATGGTCGAGAGCAACAATCGTGCCTCGATATCTCGCGGCGTCGTTTGCAGACAACGTCGCAACAGCATCTCGGCCTCCTCCCAATGCCCCCCTAAGTATTCGCGTTGCGCCTGAATAAACAAGGTGTCGCTCTGCCGCGGATTGTCTAGCGTTGGAATTTTTTCCACTGACATCAGGTCAGGCAGGTTTTTGTAGGTCGTAAGTGCAGAAGTTACCCACACTAATAAAATCACCGGCCAAGCAACCATTGGGAAGCGATTCACCGAGCGACCAGGGCCAAATAAAGCTCGAAATAACCGCCAGGTTCAGCAAGATCGAAAATCCAAACGCCACCAGCAGCGAGGAAGCATATCCCCGGTACCAAAGCCCTGGCAATCCTGGCCAACCACAGAGTATTACGGGCCCCCAATTCATGGGCGTTCTCCGAAATCCTTTTCAAAAATAGCACTTGATCAAGGCGGAAATACGAATGGATTCCGATATTGACCTGAATTTCCCAAGTATCAGGCGGATCCCGTTTTCGGTCAATCTCAATCAATACAGCGATCAGCGGTTAAAACTGCCGTCGTCGCACCGATCATCCGGTTCAATCCGAACGATGAACGATTTCAATGGACAATTGGAACCCCGCTAAAAATTGTGCCCGCTATTATGTTTTTGTAATAATTCTGTCCGCCGATACAAAAAAACGGGTCGGTCGGCCGATTCCCCCTGTCATTCTGTCAGCAACGCGATTCAAGAAAAATGACTGAAAACGTGCCAGACAATTCCATCTATCGCATCCTCGACGCGGCGATCAATCGCGCCAGCGAAGGATTACGCGTCGTCGAAGATTTTCTGCGGATGGTGATCGCGGACGCGCACCTGTCACGCCAGTTAAAAGAGCTCCGTCACGAATTGACGGACGCCGTTGCGGGAATCGAATCGGAGCAGCGGATGGCAGCCCGGGATTCTGAGCGGGATGTCGGTCGCGAGATTCAAACGGCCGCTGAGTACCAGCGAGGAGAGGCGGGCACCAGTTCGCAGTCGACGTCACTGGTCCAAGCCAACCTTGCGAGAGTCCAGCAGGCGTTGCGGTCGATCGAAGAATTTTCAAAGACGATTGATGCAGAAGTCGCGAAACAGGTTGAGCAGCTACGGTATCGGACTTACACCATCGAGAAAGCAATTCTGACGACGGTGCTCAGTCTTAAGCATCTGGCCGACGCAGATCTCTGCGTGTTGATCGAAGGTCCGTCGGAGCAAGACGCAGGGGAATTTGCGGAGCGAGTCCAGCAGTTAGCACGGGCAAAGGTCGGCTTGCTCCAGTTGCGTGACAAGCGACTGAGCGATCGTCAGCTGATCGTGGCTGGGAAAACGATCGCCAAGCTCGTGCGTGGAACCGAAACACGCTTCATCATGAACGATCGGACAGATCTCGCTTTCGCGTCGGGAGCCGATGGGGTCCATCTCGGTCAGGATGATTTGGCCGTTGCCGATGCCAGGCGGATACTGGGGGCAACGAAGTTGATTGGTGTTTCGACGCACTCGATCGAGCAGGCTCGGCAGGCTGTGCTCGATGGAGCGAATTACATCGGTGTTGGTCCCGTGTTTCCGTCCACCACAAAACACTTTGAAACCCACGTTGGGTTGGAGTTGCTGCAACAGGTCGCTGGAGAAGTTCAACTGCCGGCGTTTGCGATTGGAGGTATCCACCTCGAAAACCTCCTGCAGGTTGTTGACGCGGGGATCTCGCGGGTCGCCGTCAGCGGTGCGGTTGCCAATGCGGCTGATCCGTTTGCCTCTGCCGTGAGTCTACGAGAGGTGCTGAAGGCGAAACCATCGTGGAAATCCTGATAGAGAATCAGGATGGTTTTTTCGATACACCATCGCCAGTCAGGGGAGCTTCGAAATGAAATCCCGTGGAATCCCCTTCGCGTTGGATCACCTCGATGAATTCAGACGCGTCGGTTAAGATAGGGAAATGACCCTGGAATCACCCGAGGAACAACCGAATTTCGCCGAAACGACATCCGCCACCCTCGATCCGTCGGTGCCGGTTTTGCAACCCGCTACCTCAACCGCGGTTGCGTCGCCAACGCCGATCACTCCCGAGAACGATCCGAATCACGGAATCAATTTTCGTCGCATCAGCCTGTTTCAGATCATCTTGAGAACGGGTTGGATCTTCAAAACCGAAAGTATCATCATGCCCGCGGTGTTGGATGTGATGGGGGGTGCCGGCTGGTTGCGCGGTTGTTTGCCGATGCTGAACCGGTTTGGCCAGAGCGTCCCGCCGTTGTTGGCGTCGGATGTTGTTCGCAATATGCCTTTGAAGAAAGTCGGTTTGGCCACGACCACCGCGGCGATGGGAGCGTGTTTCCTGTTGCTGGCACTGATCTGGGCGTTTACCGGTGGGCAAAAAAGCTGGTGGCTGCCGTTGGTGTTCCTGTTGATCTACGGAATCTTTTTTTCGGCGACCGGAATCAACATGCTGATTTTCAATACGATCAGTGGCAAGTTGACGAAAGTCAATTTTCGGGGCCGGCTGGCATTGGTCTCGACCGTACTGGGGGCAACTTCGGCGGCGATTTGTGCCTGGTATCTGTTAAGAATCTGGTTGGCCGATTCGGGCGACGGCGCCGGCGCGAACTTCACCATGATCTTTGCGTTCACCGGCGCGTCATTTGTGGCTGCCGCGGTGGTGGCCCTGACGCTGCGCGAGCAGGTGGATACCGATCGAAACATCCACCGTTCGGGACTGGCGCTACTGCGACGATCGCTGACGACAATCAAGGACGATCATAATTTTCGTCAGCTGACCCTGATTGGGGCGCTGTTCGGAATGTACTTGACGCTATTCCCGCACTACCAGGCGCTGGCCCGGGGCCGACTGGAGCTGGGATTGACGGCGTTGATTCCCTGGGTGATCGCACAAAATATTGGAGCGGCAGTTTTTAGCATTCCCACCGGTTGGTTGGCGGACCGGTTTGGAAATCGGATCGTACTGCGGATCATCATGCTCGTGTTATGTGTGGCTCCCGTGATGGCACTGGTATTGGCACGGCTGGGGGATGCCGGGCAGCCTTGGTTCACACTGGTTTTCTTTTTGCTTGGCCTGACACCCGTGACCTTTCGCATTTTGAATAACTACACCCTGGAGGTCACCGATATCAAAAAGCACCCACGCTATCTCAGCACGTTGGCATTGGTCATGGCGGGACCGGCGATTCTGACCTCTTCGTTTTTTGGTGCGTTGGTGGATTGGGTCAGTTTCGAATTCGTGTTCGGGATCGTGGTGATTTGCATTCTGATTGGCTGGCTGATGACGTTTACGTTGCAGGAGCCGAGGCATGGTGTCGACAATGAATCGTAGGAATCGGTTGTTAGGCCGCGGATTCAATGGTTGATAGCAGCTAGATCAAAACGGTCATCCGGCCGATTTCATTGTTTTTGCCGATTTCCTGTGATCTAACCAACACTCCCATGCGTAGCATGGGCGTTGCGGACATTAACAATTGGCAGGTTATCCGAGGCGGGTTACAATTGCCGACTCACGGCGGTTGGCCGGTCGGTCAAATCTTATCGCCCAATCGTTCAGTTTACAGTCAACCCAAATTATGGAGAGCGTCTATGCTAAACAAAGTTTCATTCAGCCTGATCGTTGCACTTGCATTTGCCACCTGTGCCGTCGGTCAGGACCTCGAGGGCGTCAAATGTATCGTTAATGGCAAAGCCCAGGCCAAAGCAGAAGCTTCTGTCGATTACATCGGCGCGAAAGTCTACTTTTGCTGCAACAACTGCGTCGGCAAGTTTAAAGCCGCCATGGAAGAAGAGGAAAACAAGTTTGCGACCAAAGCCAATCACCAGTTGGTTTTGACTGGTCAGTACGTCCAGAAAGCTTGCCCGATTTCCGGTGGTGAGCTCAGCGATGATGCCTCGGCAAAGGTCGGTGGAGTCAAAGTTGGATTCTGCTGCGAGAACTGTCAGGCCAAAGTCGAAAAAGCAGAAGGCCTGCCCGCCAAAGCAGAACTGGTTTTTTCGAAGGCTGCGTTCAAGAAAGGCTTCGAAGCCAAGAAAGCCGAAATCAATCTCGACGGCGTGATGTGCATGTTGATGCCCAAGAAAGCCGTCAAGGAGAAGTTCTTTGCAGAATACGGTGGCGGAAAAGTCTTTTTCTGCTGCGGTGGATGCAAGAAGAAATTTGAGAGCAATCCAGAAACTTATGCCGCCAAAGCGAATCAGCAATTGGTTGCCACGGGTCAGATCCAACAAGTTTCCTGCCCGATCTCGGGTGGTGATGTCGACCAGAGCGTGACCTCGGAAGTCGCTGGCGTTAAAGTCGCGTTTTGCTGCGGCAACTGCAAATCGAAAGTCGACGATGCCAAAGACGACAAAAAAGTTGACTTGGTTTTTGGTGAGAAGGGATTCAAAAAAGGATTTGGTGGCGAGTAATTCAGCTTTCACCTGGCGATTGATCCACAAAAGGCCCGGAGCGATCCGGGCCTTTTTTGTTGGCAGCCAGATACTTGAGGGGGCATGCAGCGAGGCAATCCGCGAAATCCAAGTGCAGCCTGCCTTGCTGTCCGATTGACTGGCGACGTCCCGTCACGATCGCTACCGGGAATCGGTTGCGACGAACTCGCGGCTGCCCAGCTTCCGACACTGATCTTTGACCAAAGTGCCGAGTTTGACATAATTCGGCCTTCAATCAGATTTCAGGGATGATCGAGATGCGAATTTTCTTTTCTGTCGGTGAGCCGAGCGGCGATCTACACGGCTCCAATCTAATCCGTCGACTGAAATCGAAAGATCCGGAGATTGAATGCGTTGGTTACGGCGGGCCGAAGATGGCGGACGCCGGCTGCCAGCTGCATTTCGAGCTGACCACCCTGGCCGTGATGTTCATTTCGGGTGCCCTGGCAAATCTGCGGACATTTTTTCGTTTGATCGCGGAGGCAAATGACTTTCTGCGAGATAACCCGGTGGACGCCGTGGTCCTGATTGATTTCCCCGGATTCAATTGGTGGATTGCACGCAAGGCAAAAAAGCACGGCATTCCGGTTTTCTATTACGGTGTGCCGCAGGTCTGGGCCTGGGCTCCTTGGCGCGTTCACAAGATCCGAAAATTTGTCGATCATGTGCTTTGTAAACTCCCGTTCGAAGTCGACTGGTTTGCCGCACGAAAATGCCACGCCACTTACGTTGGCCATCCTTATTTTGACCAGCTGTCGCAACAGACGTACGATCAGGCGTTCGTTGATGCGCTGGAAGATTCGGGGCGATCTTTGTTGACGCTGTTGCCAGGTTCGCGCGACGCGGAAGTCGAAACCAATCTGCCGATTCTGCTTAACGCGGCCGAACACGTCGCGCGGGACGTCGACAACGTCCGGATTGCCGTTGCCTGTTTTAATCCGAAGCAGTTGGCGGAAGCTCAGTCCCAACTCGATGCACGTTCAACGCAGGTTGCCGGGCCGCAGGTCGAGTTATTTGTGGGCAGGACGCCAGAACTGATTCGGTCCGCCAAGGTCTGTCTGGCGTGCAGTGGTTCGGTATCGATGGAGCTGCTGTACCATCGAAAGCCAACCGTGATCGTCTACAAAATTAGTCGTTGGGTGATGTTGGCCCAGGCGTTTGTGTTGCGGACGCGATACATCACGTTGGTGAATCTGATTGCCTGCGCGAACATCCGCAAGACAAGCTGGCGGCCGTACGATCCGGATGCGGTCGCTGCGGAGCCAGTTCCGATGCCGGAGTACATGACGTCGACGGATTGTTCGCAAGCGGTCGCGGCCCGCGCGGTCGGCTGGTTGTCTGACGAGCAGGCAAGGCTTGAAAAAGTTGCTGAGCTGGATGAGTTGGCCAAGCGTGTGGCACTGCCGGGCGCTTCACGGCTGGCCGCGGATTACATTCTCGAGCAGCTGCAGCGATCTCAATCGCTGCCCGCACCCGCGACGACCAGGAAAGTCGCCTAGCGCTTTGTCAAGGCTCAGGTTCCGGATTCGCATCGCGGGAAGAACACCTGCGGTGTTTTTCAAAATACGATTTGCTCCTCTCCCCCTCACGAACAAAGTGGAGAAGTTTGCGTCTGAGCAGGTTTGGCAGTCCGTTGTCGCTCCGACCGGGAACGAGCCCGGCAGAAGCGGGGGCTGCTGATCAAAGCGGCGGTATCCAGTTAGGAATTGGGCGGGCATAAATTTCTTGGTTCCCAACGAAACCGCGTCGATTACCAATCCCTCCCAACAACGAGCGTTTGGCCGTAAAATAGAATATCCGATCCGGAACTTGATTGGATAAAATGGATTTCGTTTCGTGCGACGGGATCTCTGTTACAGCTTGCCGATATTTGATGCTGGAGTCAATTTGTGTTACTGAGTGAACCGGGACGAACGGATTACGATATCAACTTCACCGTGTTCGGCTTTCCGATTCGGACCCATCCGGCGTTCTTTATTATGCCGATTCTGTTGGGGCGAGGTTTAATCTTGCCGGACATCAATACCGGTGTCGGTTGGTTGTTGTTGATCGCTATCTTCTGGGTTTCGATTCTGATTCATGAACTGGGACATGCGTTCGCGTACAAGTACTTTGGGCTGCCGTGTCGGATTGTCCTCTATTGGATGGGGGGATTGGCGATTGCGGATTCCGGTGCCGGTGTTTGGGGGCGTCAGGGAGGGCGGAACTCGCTCGATTCCAATCAGCGAATTGTCGTGTCGCTGGCCGGACCGGTCTTCGGATTCTTGTTGGCCGCGGTCCTGTGGGCGTTGGTCTATGCCGTGGGCGGACAAGTGCTGGTGAATCGTGCGGGGATGATTCCGATTCCTGTACCGATCCTGGAAGGGACCATCTTTGCTGGAAAATCGGCAATCCTGATGGTGATTTGGGGCGGAATCATCCTGAACATCTTCCTGAATGTGCTGAACTTGTTCCCCATTTTTCCACTCGATGGGGGCCAAGCATTGCAGCAGCTGATGGTCCAGATGGACTCCTCCAACGGATTGAGGAACAGCATTTATGTTTCGATTGCGACCGCGATCCTGGTTGCCGTATTCAGTTTCCAGTCCGGCGATCGATTCTTGGGATTCTTTTTTGGATTCATGGCGTTTTCGAATTACCAGATGCTGCAGCAACTGGGCGGACCTCGCTGGTAGTCGTTTCCGGTGCAGCACCGCGTCATGCGCGCCAACGATCGGCGTCCAAACATAAGCTTCGCTAATCGGCGGTGGGTGTTTGTTTGAGCGATTCTTGTTGTGTCTCGACGTTGGTTTTGTTGATCACCAACGCAATCAAAAACCGAATCCGTTTTGAACGCGAGTTGAATTTTCTGTTGCTGTTGGATGTGATTGTCCAAAAAGCGCGATTAGTTTGAAATTTTTTCAAACTTTTTTTCAAAAACTTTTCGGCGCAATGAGGCATGAAAAAGTTCAACGATTTGTTTTCTATTTTAACAGTTTCGGCCCATTGAATTTCTGGCGGTTGTGTTTAGCAGGTACAGTTTTCTTTTGTGAACCAACCGACTAACGCGGGCAACGATCGGGTTTGTGGTTTTGACAAGTGATTTGAGTCGCAAGGCAGAGCCCGTCGTTTAAATCATTGGTCTTATCTCGCAAATGCGACTTCCGAGCGTATAAATCAATGAACTTTAATAGTTTACGACGTCGCGAACCGTTGGAATGGACTTTTGAAACGTCTCGAATTGAAACAAATTCTGGTTTCGATCGGCAACTTCGTTTGGTTGCATCGTTTCAACAGCTGAACAACTCACTTCAGAGACTTCAATTTTTGTTTACAGTTCGTTGCAATTGAAAATGGCGCGAATGATTGACGGGTGGTGTTGTGTTTTGGAACCACACGTGTTTCAGATTCGCAACTCAATTTCAAAATCAAGTTTAACGTCGCGTGAAAAAAAATCCGAAAACTGTCAAAACAACATTGAAAAATTTTGTTTGTTTTTTAAAACTTACGCATTGGAATCTGCATGACGCAGCAAGAGATTTTCTCTTGTGAGTTAAATACGACCAACGATGGTTGTTGCAGAAAATCATTCGAACCATATTTGGTTTTAACGAATGGTGAGTTGGACTTGGAATTGGCAATTGACGCCGAGGGGACAACTCGCCACGGTCTATTAACGGAGGACGTCCTGTGGCCAAAAAGAAAGCAACGAAAAAAGCTGCTAAGAAGAAGGTAGCTAAGAAGAAGCCTACCAAGAAAAAGGCAACCAAGAAAAAGGCAACTAAGAAGAAGGCTGCCAAGAAAAAAGTAGCCAAGAAGAAGCCAGCCAAGAAAAAAGCTGCCAAGAAGAAGGCTACCAAGAAAAAAGCCACCAAGAAAAAAGCTGCCAAGCGCAAGAAGTAGTTGACGCGAAACCAGTTTTTTTGATGAAACAACGAGAAAGGGCCGCTTGTCAATTCAAGCGGCCCTAGTTTTTTGAACAGCCGATGCCGCACCCAACTCAACTCGGTGCACCCGAAAAATCGGTCTTTTCTCGCCTTGGCCGGCGATTCTTTCTTCCCGTACCTCGCTCGGGGCGGGATTAACCCAACACCGGCAGTTGGGGCACCACTGGTTTCGCGGCCGCGGAGTCGGCCAGATTTCGAACCAGTTGGTAAGCGACTTTCTCGAGGTAGGGCGCCACGTCCGGGTCATCAAAATTCGCCGCCGAGTTGCCCGAATCGCCCCGCTCTCGCAACCCGATGTTGATCGGAATCTCACCCAGAAACGGAATCTTGTCCTGGGCTGCGTATTCTTGAGCGCCACCCTTCCCGAAGATGTCGTAGCTTTTCCCGTTGTCGGGGCAGATGAAGCTGCTCATGTTTTCAATCATTCCGAGCACCGGGATTTTGACTTTCCGGAACATCCCCACCGCTTTGATTGCATCAATCAGCGCCACTTCCTGGGGCGTGCAAACAATGATCGCGCCGGTCAGCGGAAGCAGTTGGGAAAGACTCAGCGCGATGTCGCCCGTGCCAGGCGGCATGTCGATAATCAGGTAGTCCAGGTTGCCCCAAGCCGTGTCGCGAACGAAAGTCGTCACCGCTGAATGCAGCATCGGACCTCGCCAGATCACCGCTTCGCCTGGTGGAATCAGAAACCCGATGCTCATCAGCGGAATGCCGTCGTAGTCCAGCGGCTGGATCTTGTCGTCGACTTTGGTCACTTGGCCTCGCACGCCAGTCAAGTGCGGAACACTGGGTCCATAGACATCGGCGTCCAGCAGTCCCACCTTGGATCCAGCCCGTTTGAGCGCGACGGCTAAGCTGGTCGCGACGGTGCTTTTACCGACGCCCCCCTTGCCTGCCGCGATGGCGATCACCGCTTTGGCGGTCAAACCGACCTGTCCGATCGGCTGCGCCGGGCGATCATGGGGAACGATCTCGACCGTGATTTCATCCTCCGGGAATCGCTCCTTCAATCGGTTCTCGATTTCCGTTTGGAAGTCGGATTTGAGCGACCAGGCATAGGACGTCAGTCCGATGGTTGCCGAGATTGAAGATTCCGAAACATCGCAACCATGAATCTGTTTGGACAGGTTGCGACCCGTTTCCGGATCTTTGACGGACGTCAGTAGTTCGTGAACGACCTGTGATTTTTCAGCGGATTGGCTCATTGGTTGATTGATTGGGTTGATGGATTCGGTTTAATTCTGATTACGAACGGGTTTCCAGGGGAGGTTTTCAATCACCTGTTCCTCGATTGACAATGGGAACGACGCGGCATGTTGAAACTGCCGCTCGATCAATTGTTGCAGGTGTTTAAATTCGGCGATGGAACAGCAGGCATCAACGAATCCGCTTGCCCGCACCAGGACCCGGTAGTTTTCGAGCCAACTCGAGCCGGCCGCAAAAAAACGGGCCTGGCAAGGGTGGTTGGAAGCAAGCAGGACTTTGCGACAGTCACTTTCCAGTTGGTTTTCGTCCAACTCAAGAATAACCGGTCGATGCCGATCCAATGCAACTTCCGCCAAAACGTCGTCGATGTCCAGAGCCCAGCGGATTTTTGCATTCGAAAATCGTTGTTCGACGATCGCTTTCCAGGCAGCCGTTCTGACAAATACCGATAGTAGCGGGCGACGAAGCATGTTTTTAGTCGATTTCCTCAAAAGCCGATGGCTCGAGCAAGTCCTCATCCGGAGCAGCCGACTCGATTTCCATTTCAATTTCGATTCCGAAAAACTGCAGCCGACGCAAGAATTTCGCCCGACTGATCCCCAGTAACTGGGCAGCCCTGGTTTTGTTGCCTTTGGCCTGTTGCAAGGCCCGTGTCAGCAGTTCTCGTTCAATCTGTTGGAGGTATTGCTCAAGATCAATTTCCGTTTCGGCAAGGCTTCCGATCCGCTGGGCTTTGATGCAGTCGTGGAATTTCTTCGGTAGATCTGCGGGGGTGATCAAATTGCGATGGGTTGTCTGGCAGGCCGACGAAATGACCTCGTTCAGTTGGTCAAGGTTTCCAGGCCATTGAAACTCGATCAACAGCTGTGCGGCGGCCTGGTCAACTCCCTCGACTTGATGGGTCCGGCCGGGATTGCATCGTTCGAGGATCGCCTGGGCCAGTAATGGAATATCCTCGGCTCGCCGATTGAAGCGCCGGCAGCTCAATCGTCATCGCGGTCAGATGTGCGGCAAGTTCCTCAAGAAATCGTTCAGCCGACAACTCGACAAGGGGCACGGCGGATGTCGCAATCATTCTCAAACCGAAATCGGGCAATTGTAGAAATCCGAGCAACTCCGCTTGCGCCAGAGCATTGAGTTGGTCGACGTTCAACAGCAGCAGGGCATCGGCTTGGCGTTTGGCTTGCGGTTTCCAGGTCCGATGTTGTCGGGAGGATTTGCTGTGTGCGATCGTCTGGCTAATTGCTGCATGGATCAGTTGTTGATCTGCGATGGAACAATCGATCGGCGTGAGCAGGCTTTCGTCGTCGCCGGCGGATCGAGCCATGTGAATGGACCGGGCAACATGCTCTTTGCCGCTGCCCGACGGCCCGACGATCAGCAAATCCGCGTGACACTCTGACGCGAATTTGGCCTGTCGCCGCAACCGGACCGCAACCGCACTGGACCCTACCAATTGATCGAGTCGATAGGTCAATTGGCATTGCTGGCGAATCGCCGCCAACAACGAATGCAGGCGATCGGGGGCAACCGCCTGGGGTTCCAGGTCGGGCGGCTCGGTCAGATCGTCGGCAGCTGCCAACGACCAGAATCAGATAGTCATTCTCTCGCGAATCAAAAAGCGGAATCGCGTGCGCTTTCCGCCAGGCCGGAGCCGAATCGTGTTGGGTGGTGACCAGGAAATCAGTCCGTTCCGAATCGGTCGGGAATGGCGCCACGAGCAGACCGGGAGGCGGGCAAGTACCCGCCAGGCGGTCGGTTGACTGCGACGACAACTCTGACGAGTAAGTCAGCGTCGCACCGACAATCGCGTCCAGCGGTAAACCCACCCAATCAGCAAACGCCTGATTGGAGAACAGGATCGTACCGTCGGGTTGGAGCAGGTAAACGATCGAAGACGTGTTCTCCACCAGTTTGGGCAAAATGTTTTTGGTGCTGCGGGCTCGAGCCATGAAATTGGATCTGGTTGAATCGTCGGATCGTTACGACCTGGTACCAATTTAATCGAATTGGTATCCGAAAACATTGGGAGTTTGGTACAATTACGCAAACTCGGTGGGACTGGATGCTGAAGTAAACGGACTGGATTCAGGAAAAATATGGCTCGCGAAAAAATCTTTTCAAACAATCCGTTTCCCGAAGACGACGATCCGAATTTGCGACCGTTGCGAATGAGTGAAATGGTTGGCCAGCGGGACGTGATCGCAAGACTGCAGATTGCGATCGACGCGGCCCGGCAACGCAAAGAGGCCTTGGGGCACATTCTCTTCGACGGTCCTCCCGGTCTGGGGAAAACAACGTTCGCGCACTGCATTCCTGCTGAACTGGGTGTGCCGGTTGATTTTCTGTCGGGGCCCAGTCTGAAAGCACCGAAAGACCTGGTCCCCAGCCTGACGAACTTGCGCCCGAGCCAGGTGTTGTTCATCGACGAGATTCATCGCGTGCCCAAATCGGTTGAAGAGTATATGTATACAGCGATGGAAGATTTTCGGATTGACCTGGTGCTGGGGGATGGTATCAACGCCAGGACGCATAATTTGAAACTCCGTCCGTTTACCTTGATCGGCGCGACCACGCGGGCCGGCATGCTGACGGGTCCTCTGCGCGACCGATTCCAGATTCGCGAGCATCTGGATTTTTACTCGTTGGAAGAATTGACCGAAATCGTGAAGCGAAATGCGAAGAAGCTGAACGTCGGGATTACCGATGATGCGGCGACCGAAGTCGCCAGCCGCAGTCGCAGCACCCCGCGGATCGCCAACAACCGATTGCGTTGGGTTCGCGATTTTGCACAAAGCCGTGCGGCCGGCGAAATCACCCTTGAAGTCGCCAACGACGCCCTGGAGATGGCCGAGATTGATTCGCTCGGGCTGGATCGCCAGGATCGACGATACCTGGATACGTTGATTCGTGTTTGCTTCGGTGGTCCGACCGGTATCGGCACGATCGCCGCCACCATGAATACCGTTACCGATACCTTGGCGGATGAGGTCGAGCCGTTTTTGTTGCGGAGCGAGCTGATTTTGAGGACGCCGCGCGGTCGGGTGGCGACACCGAAGGCGTTCAAGCATCTCAATCTCGATCCGCCTGCCGAAAGCGAGCATCAAAACGGGCTTTTTTGAGGTTTCTGGATTTGCTCGGGGCCCGCCCGACGATCGTTGATGTCCTTACGAGCGTCCTGCACGTCGTTGACACAAAAAAAGCTGGTTCGTAGATTAACCGTGCTTAGTTGATGATACGATCGTCGTTGTGAGGTTGGCTTTGAGTAAGACAGCATTTTTATTTCCGGGGCAAGGCGCACAGACAATTGGTATGGGGCAGTGCGTCTCTGTGATGAATTGCCGGCGGCCAAAGCCCTGTTCGAAAAAGCCAGCGAAGTTCTGGGATACGACTTGGCGGAGGTTTGTTTCAATGGTCCTGTTGAAAAACTCAATTCGACGGTGATCAGTCAGCCGGCCCTGTACGTGACCAGCATGGCTGCTTTGGAAAAACTGAAGGCTGACCAGCCCGAGGTCTATGCCGGCTGTGACGCGGCGGCTGGACTGAGCCTGGGTGAGTACACAGCCATCGCGTTTGCCGGCGGCGTTAAGCTTCGAAGATGGGTTGAAACTGGTTCAGCGACGGGGCCAGGCAATGCAGGAAGCCGCCGACGAAACGCCCAGCGGTATGGTCAGTGTACTGGGACTGGATCGTGAACAGACCGAAGCCGTCTGTCAGCAGGCTCGACGCGACGGTGAAATACTCCAAATCGCCAACTTGCTTTGCAAGGGCAACATTGCGGTCTCCGGACATCAGGGGTCGTGCGACCAGGTCGAAGCGGTCGCCCAGGCAGCCGGTGCCATGAAGTGCATTCCGTTGGCGGTGGCAGGAGCGTTTCATACTCCGATCATGGAATCGGCCGTCGCCAAACTCGATGATGCGTTGTCCGAGGTAACGCTGCAAGCGACTCGCATTCCCGTTTATTCCAATGTCGACGCCCAACCGCATCAATCGCCCGACGAGATCCGGGCTCTATTGGTCAAGCAGGTTTGCGGACCGGTCTTGTGGCAGCAATCGATCGAGCAGATGCTGGAAGACGGAATCAGTGAGTTTTATGAGATCGGTGTCGGTCGAGTGTTGCGAGGATTGCTGAAGCGAATCAATCGCAAGATACCCTGTCACGGCGTTCCCGAGTAAAGCGAATTCCGTGCGTGCGGACGTGGTAATTCGATGCCGCAACCGATGCTGGCTTAGCCTGCCCTCGATCCGCTGCCTGGGGCATCAACAAAACGACGGTGATCGGACACTGCGACCGGATGTCGCCCATTGGCCGGAACACAATCCAAGACCAAAACATTAACCATTGAAGTTTAGGGAAACACCATCATGAGTTTGGAATCGCTCAAAGTTGACCTGTCTGGACAGACCGCGATCGTGACCGGAGCATCGCAAGGTCTCGGACGGGCCATCGCCATTGCGCTTGGCGAAATGCCGGAGCGCGAGTCGCATGCGTCGCCCGAAATGCCGAAAAATTGGCGGAAACGGTCAAGCTAATTACCGACGCCGGCGGAGCGGCGGAAGTCTTGGCGGCCGACGTCAGCAACAAAGACGACATCGAACAAATCGTGCAGACGGTCGCGGAAGACTGGGGCCGGCTTGACATCCTGATTAACAACGCCGGAATTACACGCGACACGTTAATGCCGGTCATGACCGATGAGCAATGGGACGATGTGATCACGGTGAATCTGCGCGGGACGTTCCTGTTTACCCGCGCGGCGTCCCAGACGATGATGCGGGCCCGTTATGGTCGGATCATCAATATCTCCAGCGTCTCCGGCCTGATCGGAAATGCGGGCCAAACGAACTATTCGGCATCCAAGGCCGGTGTGATCGGAATGACTCGCAGCCTGGCCAAGGAGTTGGGCAAACGCAAGGTCACGGTCAACGCGGTCGCTCCGGGGTTTATCGAAAGCGAGATGACCGAGAAGCTGGGCGATACGATTCTGGGGGAAGTCAAAAAACGTATTCCCGCTAACCGAATTGGTCATCCGGACGACGTCGCGGCCTGTGTTCTGTTTTTGGCCAGCCCCGCCGCATCCTACGTAACCGGGCAAGTTCTGACGGTTGACGGCGGAATGACGGCCTAATTTGACAAAATTATTGGGTTTGGGCACAAAAAGCGCGTTTTCCGCTTCATGCCTTGACCCTTTTTGTGGCAATCCTCTATCTTAATCCTCTTAAATGTGGCGTCGCGTCAAGCATTCAAAATCTTGCCGGACACTGCAGCAGTTATGATTGATCTGGCCATTCGCTGAACGGCTTTTAAACAGTTTCCAAGTATTAAGAAGGAGGCCGATAAATGGCATCGGTCGAAGAACGCGTAATCAACATCGTCGCTGAGCAACTCGGCGTCGATAAAGACAAAATCAAACGAGAATCAAACTTCGTCAACGATCTTGGTGCCGATTCGCTCGATACAGTTGAATTGGTAATGGAACTGGAAGAAGAGTTTGATATCAACATTGCTGACGATGCGGCTGAAAAGATTCAGACCGTCGGCCAGGCAATCGATCACATCGATAAATCGACCGCGACGTCTTCGTAGTCTCGAAGACAGGTATGGCATTGGGTCGGCGACCGGGAAACCATGAGTCACCCGTAATGATCTTTCGAATTCTCCGCACTGGTAACTTGTTTGCCGTGCGGAATCGTTTTTTGGGGCTCGCTTTTCTCAGCCAATACTCAAGATCGACCGTATTGCAGGTACGCAATGAATCGGCGCATTGTCATCACCGGTTGGGGGTTGGTCACATCGCTTAGTTGCGATGTTGACGATTGCTGGAATCGCATTCTTGCTGGGGAAAGCGGCGTTCATCCATTCGCCTGTTTGATACCTCGGACATCAAAGTCCAAATCGGCGGCGACGTCTATGATTGGGATGCCAGCGAGGCACTCGGGCTCGAAGGAATCCAACAAACTCGATCGCTACACCCAGTTCGCCCTGATTGCGGCCGAGGATGCAATCAAGTCGGCGGGGTTTGAGTCGGTTGCGGGCCAGCAGCATCGCTACGGTGTCGTGCTGGGGTCCGGAATCGGCGGTATGACGACGTTTTCCGAGCAGATGGAAAAACTGATCACCAAGGGCCCCAGCCGAGTCTCTCCGCTGACGATTCCCAAACTGATGCTCAACGCCGGTGGCGGAAATATCGCGATCAAGTACGGTTTTCGCGGACCAAATTTCAGTGTTGCGACCGCCTGTGCCAGTGCGACCAATGCGATGGGCAATGCACTCGACCTGATTCGGAACAATGTTGTGATGTGGTGGTTACCGGCGGATCAGAGGCCGCGATGAGCCGCCTTGGACTGGCTGCATTTTCGAACATGAAAGCCTTGTCGACCCGCACCGGATGACCCGGCCAAAGCCAGTCGCCCGTTCGACGCCGATCGAGACGGTTTTGTTTTTTCCGAAGGTGCCGGCATCGTCCTGTTTGAGGAACTGGAGCACGCCCGGAATACGGGGCGCGAACATCTTTGGCGAGGTCGTCGGTTTCGGAACGACCTGCGACGCGGGTCATATCACTTCACCCGACGAGCATGGAACCGGGGCGGCAGCCGCGATGCAACAGGCATTGGAGCATGGCAGATCTTCGTCCCGGACGGAAATCGACTACATCAATGCTCATGGAACCAGCACACCCTTGGGCGACCGGGCGGAGACGCGAGCGATCAAAAACGTGTTTGGTAGCCATGCCCAGCAACGTCAGTATCAGCAGCACCAAAAGCCAACTGGGGCATTCGCTGGGAGCCAGCGGCGGCATCGAGTTGATCCTGACCACCAAAGCGATTCTGAAGAATACTCGTTCCACCGACGATCAACCTCGATACCCCCGATCCCGAGTGCGATCTCGATTACACGCCACATCAGGCCAAAACCTCGCGAACTGACCTATGCGATGAGCAATAGTTTCGGTTTCGGCGGTCACAACGCTTCGATCATTGTGCGGAAATTTGAGGCGTGAAGGATGTCTGCGCGACCTGTCCAGCGTCCACGGTTCCTACAAGCGGGTTGTGGAAACTCAACAAGCCATTCTTGACGTTGGGAAATTGCTCCAGGGGCTACGGGTGCGGGGCCCGGCACCAACTGGTTGCTGGATCAACCTGTTTCCAACAGCGGTCGATTGAAACAGAATTTGATTGAAATCGCCCGGCAGCATCATTGGGATTGGCAAGTCGAGCTCCATGCGAGCCCTGATCCAGAGAACTCAAACAAATCAACGGGATTACGATAACGTCCGACGGCGTTATCCTGGACACGGTTGACCGCTGGTTCAATCTGTCCCGTTGCTGGTGGCAAGCGTTTGACCCGCAGCAGTTGAAGTTGATCGACTTAAGCAGCCAATTTCGTTTGGGCGAATAAAAAAAGGGATCTCCGCTGCCGTTTGAATGAATCGGGATAAATGAGCAGCGGGGATCCCTTGTCTCGATGGCCAAGCCGAATGGATAAAGATGTCGCCTGGCCAGTCGAATTCGCGATTTTCAGACAGGTGGGGACGCGAACAACCCGACTAACAATTCAATTGTTTTTTGCCAATCCAATTCTGTTATTTTTTCGTCACCAGCATTCTGAATTCAAAGGTGTCGTTGCTTCGTTCGGTTGATTCCACCGCAACCGTCAGCGGACTGGGAATCCAGCTGGGGATTCCGTCCTGGGGATACGGTGCGTTGGAAATCCATTGCATTGGGGATACGTGCGGGAATGGTTTGTGGATCAAAAAAACTGTCAAAAATCGGCTGATTTGTTGAACTGCCCATCCTCTCCCGCGCAGCCATTCACTCCTACGTGGCCATGAATTTCTACGTGGTTCTGAATTGCTACGTGGCCATTCTCTGCGTGAATGTGCTTAATTTCGCAAAGCGAAATGCCACGTAGGCCGGACCCTTCCAGCGATCCTGAAATTTTGTCGCCCAATCGCCATCGGTCGGAGCAGACCGCGGCCTTCGTTGATTCTTCGAGGACGCTCCAGATGCATTAACTCTTTTCCTGGAAACGATTTACGGCGAACCTGATCCGTTTGGCACACAGTTTGCAATTCCAGACAGCATGATAGTTTTTGTCCGCTGACAAATCGTCACTCGAAAACTTGATCACAAGGAGAAAATTATGAAATTGCAAAACGATAGACTGCATGTTCCAACGATCGGTGACTTTCAATTAAACGTCGAGAATCTCGTCGATCATTTTCTTGGTGATCGCCCGGCACACGCAGCCGTTGGCGTGACGTTGCCGGTTTCGATCTCGGAATCGGAGACCGCCTATCGGCTGATCTTCGAACTGCCCGGGGTGGAGCCGTCGGAAGTCAACGTCGAGGCGGTCGACAGCGTGCTGCATGTTTCAGGTGAGAAGAAAATTCCTGAAGTTGCCGAGGGTGAAACGGTGCTGCAAAACAACCGCCGCAAAGGTCAATTCCAGCATCGTTTGAGTTCGCGAAGTCGATCGACACGGATCGAATCGAAGCAGAATTTCAGCACGGACTGTTGACCATCTCGGTGCCCAAGTCCGAAAGTTTTGCCCAAGAAAATTGAGATCAAGAGTGCGGTCTAGAGGTTCTCAAATTGAGTTGTTGACAATTGGAATCGCCAGTTGGTTGCCCTCGCAAATTTGCGGGGGCTTTTTTTACGGCAGCCCAGCGATCACTAGTTAAGGATCGCTGGAAGCATCACTTCGGGTTTTGCATCGCAAAAGTCTGTTCCCCATGCCCCGCAAATTCGGACGAAAACGGCTCGCCACTTGGTCCAACTTTCTCCGTTTATCGCGAGAAAAAACAAAAGCACCAACGCCATTGCTCCCCTCTCCCCGCAAATTCGGACGAAACGACTTTGCACTTGATCCAGCTGTCTCCGAATTTGTGGGGAGAGGGGCTGGGGGTGAGGGGAAGTCCACCTATGCCTGGTTGGTCATTTCCGAACCAATCTCATCCGGTTTCAGGAGTGAGTACAGGTCGTCCTGGCGGCCTGCGTGCCAGGTTGTTAACTCTGTAAATCGTGACTGCATCGGGTTGTTAAATTTTGCTTGATTGATGTTTGCTCCTCACCCCCCAGCCCCCTCTCCTCGTGAATTCGGAGCACGCTTGATTCGAATGGAGCGTGGGCGCGTCCGAATTCCCGAGGCGAGGGGGAGCCAGTGTGTGGGGCAGTGGGAGTGGTTTTGGGGTGTTGGTTAAGCCTTGGGAGCTGTTTTGTTGTTGGAAGCCATGACTGTGGCGAGATAGCAAAAAACAAAAATTGCGACCGTGGCGAGAGATTGGAACAGTCAAAAAGTGGGTTAAGAAGAGGAGAAGTTGTGACAGTCAAGAGGGCAAATTGTGATCGAAAGCTGCGAATCATTTATCGCGAGAAAACACAAAAGCACCAACGCCATTGCTCCCCTCTCCCCGCAAATTCGGACGAAACGACTTTGCACTTGATCCAGCTGTCTCCGAATTTGTGGGGAGAGGGGCTGGGGGTGAGGGGAAGTCCACCTATGCCTGGTTGGTCATTTCCGAACCAATCTCATCCGGTTTCAGGAGTGAGTACAGGTCGTCCATGGCGGCCTGCGTGCCAGGTTGTTAACTCTGTAAATCGTGACTGCATCGGGTTGTTAAATTTTGCTTGATTGATGTTTGCTCCTCACCCCCCAGCCCCCTCTCCTCGCGAATTCGGAGCACGCTGGATTCGAATGGTGCGTTGACGCGTCCGAATTCACGAGGAGAGGGGGAGCCAGTGTGTGGGGCATTGGCGGTGGTTTGGGATCGCCTTGCAAATTTGTAATGAGCTGGATTCGAATGGAGCGTGGGCGTCCGAATTCCCGAGGCGAGGGGGAGCCAGTGTGTGGGGCAGTGGGAGTGGTTTTTGGGTGTTGGTTAAGCCTGGGAGCTGTTTTGTTGTTGGAAGCCATGACTGTGGCGAGATAGCAAAAAAACAAAAATTGCGACCGTGGCGAGAGATTGGAACAGTCAAAAAGTGCGTTAAGTAGGGGAGAAGTTGTGACAGTCAAGCGGGCAAATTGTGATCGAAAGCTGCGAATCATTTATCGCGAGAAAAAAACAAAAGCACCAACGCCATTGCTCCCCTCTCCCCGCAAATTCGGACGAAACGACTTTGCACTTGATCCAGCTGTCTCCGAATTTGTGGGGAGAGGGGCTGGGGGTGAGGGGAAGTCCACCTATGCCTGGTTGGTCATTTCCGAACCAATCTCATCCGGTTTCAGGAGTGAGTACAGGTCGTTCTGGCGGCCTGCGTGCCAGGTTGTTAACTCTGTAAATCGTGACTGCATCGGGTTGTTAAATTTTGCTTGATTGATGTTTGCTCCTCACCCCCCAGCCCCCTCTCCTCGTGAATTCGGAGCACGCTTGATTCGAATGGAGCGTGGTGAGCGTCCGAGTTCCCGAGGCGAGGGGGAGCCAGTGTGTGGGGCAGTGGGAGTGGTTTTGGGGTGTTGGTTAAGCCTTGGGAGCTGTTTTGTTGTTGGAAGCCATGACTGTGGCGAGATAGCAAAAAATAAAAATTGCGACCGTGGCGAGAGATTGGAACAGTCAAAAAGTGGGTTAAGAGGGGAGAAGTTGTGACAGTCAAGCGGGCAAATTGTGACCGAAAGCTGCGAATCATTTATCGCGAGAAAAAAACAAAAGCACCAACGCCATTGCTCTCCCTCTCCCCGCAAATTCGGACGAAACGACTTTGCACTTGATCCAGCTGTCTCCGAATTTGTGGGGAGAGGGGCTGGGGGTGAGGGGAAGTCCACCTATGCCTGGTTGGTCATTTCCGAACCAATCTCATCCGGTTTCAGGAGTGAGTACAGGTCGTCCAGGCGGCCTGCGTGCCAGGTTGTTAACTCTGTAAATCGTGACTGCATCGGGTTGTTAAATTTTGCTTGATTGATGTTTGCTCCTCACCCCCCAGCCCCCTCTCCTCGTGAATTCGGAGCACGCTTATGGATTCGAATGGAGCGTGACGCGTCCGAATTCACGAGGCGAGGGGGAGCAAATAATATTTTGAAAAATACGGGAGTCGTTCTTCCGGTGATGCCAAGTTCACGTTTTGCATTTTTTTGGATCAGTTCAGCAATTGTTAAGCCCGTATGGTCCAGCTGATTCTAAATGGTTGCCGGGCGTACGTAAGTCGTATCCGAAAAATGATTTCCTTGCCAAAGCAAAGAGAGGTAGGCCGGCAACAAGGTCATTATCAAAGCCGCAACAGCTCAAACGAAGCTCCAGCGAATCAACATTTTACCAGTCTGACCTGCCAAGCGTCGTGACCGCAGTTCCGGCATCACGGCACATAAGCGGAGGTAGGCCGGCAACAAGGTCACTGGCAAAACCGCAACAGTGCAAACGAAGCTCCAGCGAATCAACATGTTACCAGTCTGACCTACCAAGAATCGTGACCGCAGTTCCGGCAGCACGGCAACTCCGGCAACCCACGTCCGCGCAGAAGAAAGGCGCTCCCGCTTGGGAGCACTTCTTTGATGGAACCATTGTCATCGACATTCGTTATTTCATCTTCTGAATTTCCAGCGTTGAGTTTCTGGAGCTGGCGGTTTCGGGCCGTGCCTCGACGAGTCGGGGACAACGGTCTTAGCTTCGCCGCAGCCAGAAAAACTTAAATTGCCAAACTTAGCATGAAAACGGGGATCAGCAAAAACAGGAATTTTTTCATCATTGAGCTCCGAGGATTGTTCTTCATTAAGACGCAGTAATACGATCAATGAAGTATAGACATAAAAAAACTGGCAGCAATACTGCTGCCAGCTGGGTGTGAGATAATCGCACCGCGGGTTCGACTACCAATCTTCAACATTAACAATTCGGCCTTCTGCCTTCGCCGCCAGGTAGACGTACGTTGAGAAGTCGATGTCGTTGTTGAGGAAGTGAACCGAGCCATCGCACATTGACATGTTGACGGCTTCACCCGAGTGCTCACTGTTGAAATTAAGTCTTCGAGCAGGTGTACCATTACCGACGATTCGAGCACTGGCATTCCAAAGGATGTCGGCGTCTTGACCACCCCAGTTGATGAACGAAGATTCACCGAAAGCAAACGTGTTGCTAGAGCCGTCGTTGATATCACCATAATCGAAACCACTTCGGTTGGTGAATACACCGGCCCAAATACCTTCCGGATCGACGCCGGCGTAAGCATTGCCGAGGTAGCCAGCACAGCTCAGGTAGTTCGAATTTTGGCCAGCAGCCCAACCAGCGGAGGTGCCGTAACCGATGGTGTTACGAGCAAAGTAAACAACGGTCCAAGGGTGAGTTCCGACGGTCGAAGATGGGCAAAGCAGGTGCTCAATTTTCGTGTCGCGAACCCAGCCCCAGTCACTTGTGCCCCACCAGTTTCTTCCAGTGGAATCGAGTCCTCTGGGCAGAAACGAGTCGGTCGTCAAGGTTGTCCAGTTCCATGAAACCAAGCAGGTAAACTGTCGTTGAGTTTCGGTTACCGTTGACTGTCGTGTACTCGTCCAGACCACGCCAGGTAAGCGTACCTGGAGGGAATCGCATGTGAGCACTTTCGTAGTTGATCGAGGCCAGCGTGACCTGACGCAACTTGTTTTGGCAAGCACTGCGGCGGGGCTGCTTCACGAACCTGCTGTACGGCCGGAAGGAGCATACCAATCAGGATGCCGATGATGGCGATCACAACCAGCAATTCAACCAGTGTGAAACCGCGCTTTTGAGCTTGGTACTTCATAAAAATTGTTCCCCAAAAAAAAGGTGAGGCGTAACCCACGGACAGTACAAACTGGAATGAAGTCCGGGGCACACTCCAAAAATGAAATGACTACGACGTTTAAGCGGACAAAATCTTGCTCAAATGAACCATCCGCCGTTGTACAACTCGGTGCCCAAGTCTTGGTGGACACGCTGGGTTCCAGTATATCGAGCGAAACCTGAAATTGTAAGATTCTCGACTCGGAAAACCGGCGAATTTGTAGAGGCTCTAGGACGAAACGTTTGATTTGGTTAACAGGTTTGGCTTTTTGGAAGGTCGCCCGTTCAAATCAACAAGAAGTTCCACCATTGCCGCTTAATGACTCCAGTTCTGAGTTTATACGGGTCGGTTCGCCAGCCGGATGCCCAAAAAAACGGTGGAAATTCGGATTTTTTCTTCCATGAAAGCCGTGTTTCTTGAACGTTTTTCCGGAAAAATTACGTTTGTACCGGTATTCGCCCGCCAACCCTTGGACTTGTGTCGGCCCTATCGGGCCTTTCCTCTTGGTCGGTGATGCAACCGGGGCTTGGCAGCCCCGGCGGGAGTTGTGTCAGCCCTTTCGGGCTCGGCTCCGGCAGTTCTTAACCGTTTCGGGCTCGGTTCTGCAAGCGGTTCCAAACGCCGGAGCCGGCATTCGCGGAAGGGATCAGGCCTGCAGGGCCGACACAACTACAGCCGGCGGTGATAACCGCCGGATCTATTCCCAACGAGAACCCAAGGCCCGGCGGGCCGACATACTTCCTTAGCCCTGGATCGAATTGTGGCAGACTCCGCCAGCTACGAAACTTGGCTCACTCTCGTCCTGCCAATCGAAATCAACTGACACGTCCCAACTGTGCTTTGATATGTGCCGCATGGGCTTCAACGTACGTCCGTTCAATCATTTCCCGGGTTTGGCCTTCGTCCAGGAACTGCTCGGTGAATCCCGGTAAAACCTTGTCGATTGTTCCTCGAGCGGCGTAAACCAGATGTCGGATTAAATCCATCGGCGATTCGTCGCCGACGGCACAGCGAACCGTCGTCGGCGTCAGTCCGGCCGCCAGTAAGGATGATTCGCTCAACTCGGAGTGAGTCGTCAGCGCCGGGCAACTGACAATCGTGTTGGATTGCCCCAGGCTGATCATGTGACCGAACGTCGGTGACAGCGAATCGAAAAACCGCTGGAAGGCATCCTTGGGAATTTTACCCAGATCAAATGTGACAGTGTGCGGGGGGAGGCCGAGGTAAAGATACTGCTGCCGGATCAAAATTGGGGCTCAATTCAACCGTGTTGCACTGGACCTGGATACTGGGGTGGGAATTCAGGAACGTGGCCAGGATTTTCGTATTGATACATTTTTGCAGCATTCGCAGCGGCAGTGTTTTCATTCCCTGCATGACTTCAAACGCCGCGTCCGCGTTAAGAAACGCGCC
>CAVQPH010000014.1:0-271217 GCA_963714685.1 Pirellulaceae bacterium
CATCGAAATCAAGATGCCGGTCGAGGAGGCGATGCCTCCATCACCATTGGGAGCCGGTGACTCGAGCCACTGCCGCCGAGGCTGTGGCCGTGGCCGACGTGGCCCCAGAGCCGGAGGAGCCTGTTGCTGCCCAGGACGCGGCGGAGCCGGACACGATCTGAAACGGATTGAGGGGATCGGTCCCAAGATCGCCAGTGTGCTCCAGGCTGCCGGTGTGACGACGTTTGCGCAATTGGCCGCCGCCGAGGTCAGTCGCGTCGGCGATCCTGGAGAGCTGACCCCAGGTTGCGCCGGCTGGCCCATCCGTTTCCTGGCCCGAGCAGGCCAGCCTGGCCGCAGCCGGCAATTGGGACGCATTGGAGGCGCTGCAGGCTGAGCTCAAAGCGGGCCGGAAACGATGAGTCGATTGGCCCGTAACCAGGAAACGAAGAGGATGTAGGAGGTAGAGTTGAGCGGACATTCCAAGTGGTCGACGATCAAGCGAAAAAAGGGCGCCGACCGACGCCAAGCGAGGGCAGATCTTTACCAAGCTGGGCAAAGAGATCGCCATCGCTGCCCGCGAAGGCGCCGATCCCGAGGTCGAACTTCAAGCTGCGGCTGGTCATCGACAAGGCCAAAGCGGCCAACATGCCCAAGGACAACATCGAACGGGCCATCCGCCGCGGGGCTGGCCTGGACAAAGAGCGGCGGCGCTGGAAGAGATCACCTACGAGGGCTATGGGCCGCATGGCGTGGCGCTGATGATCCAGGTGGTCACCGACAACCGCAACCGGGCCGTGGCCGATATCCGGCGCTGGTTCAACAAGCTGGGCGGCAGCCTGGGCGAGGCCGGCTGCGTGGCCTGGCAGTTTGAGCCCAAGGGCTACTTCACCCTGCGCGCCCGACGACCTGGACCCAGGACGAGATCTTTGACATCGCCGTCGAGAGTGGCGCCGACGACGTGGTCTTTGGCGACGACCTGATCGAGATCTTTGCCGAAGCCGGACGACTTTCAGGTCGGTGCGCGAGGCGTCTCGAGGAGCGCGGCCTCAGAGCTGGAGTCGGCCGAGATCACCATGATGCCCAAGACCACCATCGAGCTGGACGAGAAACAGACCTTCCAGAACATGAACCTGATCTCCACCCTGGAAGATCTGGACGACGTCCAGCAGGTGTACTCCAATCTGGATATCTCGGACGAGTTGATGGCCAAGTTCGAGGCGCAGGCCTAGTGCTGGTTCTGGGCATCGACCCTGGCACGGCCATCACCGGCTATGGGCTGGTGCGCGAGAACGACGACGGGCTGACCCTGGTCGACTATGGTGTCATCACCACACCAGCGGGCCAGCCCTTGCCGCAGCGGCTGCAGACCATCTACCAGGGCCTGACGGACGTGATCGCCGCGACACCAGCCCGGACAGGCGGCCGTCGAAGAGCTGTTCTTCAGCCGCAACGTGCGCACCGCGCTGTCGGTGGGCCATGCCCGGGGCGTGACGCTGCTGGCCCTGGCCGATGCCGGGCTGCCCATCCACGAGTACAAGCCGCTGGAGGTCAAACAGGCCGTCGCCGGCTATGGCGGCGCGGACAAGCAGCAGGTCCAGGAGATGGTGCGCATGCTGCTCAACCTGGATCATGTGCCCCAGCCCGACGATGCCGCCGATGCTGTGGCCGTGGCCGTGTGCCACATCCACTCGGCGCGCATGACGGCGCTGATTGCAGAGGCGGAGATAGCGCCATGATCGCCAGTCTGCAGCGGCACGGTTGGCGGCATCTGGGCAAGGACTCTCGTCGTCCTCCAGGTCGGCGGCGTGGGCTTCCAGGTCTTTGTGCCCCAGACGCTGCTCGAGCGAGCTGCCCGGGCTCGGGGCAGGAGGTCACCCTCTATCACCCATCTCCACGTCCGGGAGAACGAGCTGGCCCTCTACGGCTGTGGATCGGAGGAGGAACTGGCTCTCTTTCGGCTGCTTCTGGGCGTCTCGGGCATCGGGCCCAAGGTGGCGCTGTCGATCCTCTCCTTCCTGCCGCCCGACCGGCTGCGGGCGGCCATTGCCCAGGAGGACGTGGCGACGCTGGCCCGCGTGCCGGGCATCGGACCCAAGACGGCCAAGAAGCTGGTCTTTGACCTCAAGGACAAGGTGGCCGCCGAGATGCTGCCCGGCGAGCTCCGCACCGGCCCTCACCGAGGCCGACGCCGACCTGATCGCCGCCCTGACCGGCCTGGGCTACAGCGTGGCCGAAGCCCAGGAGGCGATCCGCGCCCTGCCCCGCGAAGCCGCTGCCCCTGGAGGAGCGGGTGCGGCTGGCGCTGGCCTATTTTGCCTCGTAGAGAATCGAAACGCCTAAGACCGTACTGGCCGCTAGAGTCTCGAGGAGCGCTTGTATGCCGCTGCTTACGGTTCTACGTTCCGCTGCTCCTCGACCCCGGCTGGATCACCGTCTTGACCCGCTTGTTGAAGGTCCGGCGGTCCAGCAGGACCCGCCGGCCGCAGACCTGGCACTTGAGGCCGATGTCGGCGCCAATGCGCACCACCCGCCACTCGTAGCTGCCACAGGGATGGGGTTTGCGCAGTCGCACCAGGTCGTCGACCTGGACGTCTTGCGACATGCGTCACACTCCTCTGGCCTGGCGCTGCCAGCTGCCGTTGGCCCGCTCGCCACGCCCTGGCCCGGCCGCAGCACCTCGCGCAGCAGGTCAGGCCGGTTGGTGATGATCACGTCCACGCCCATGCGCGCATCAACTGCCACATGTCGCCCGGATCGTCGACCGTCCAGACGTGGACGCGGTAGCCCTCGCTCCCTGGCCCAGCGCACGTACCGGCGTCCACCAGCGGTATGATGGGGATGCAGGGCCTCAGGCTCGGACCAGGTGACGCAGCCAGGGCTGGCGCAGGAGGATGGGCATGTCGGGCGCATAGAGCAGCCCGATGGGGATCCAGGGATTGAGCTGCTTGACCCGCCGCAGCAGCCAGGGGATTGAAGGAGGAAACGACGACCCGGTCCAACAGGTGGTTTTCCTCGATGGCACGCACCGACGGCTGCCGCCAGGCCGTCGTCCGCGCAGGCTCACCGTCTTGAGCTCGATGTTCAGCAACAGGCGATGACCCACGGCGTCGATCACCTCTTGCAGGGTGGGAATCCGCTGCCCGGCAAAGACCGGGATCGAACCAGCTCCCCGCATCCAGTTCCTTCAGCTCGGCCAGGGTCTTGTCCGCCACCGGGCCCTGGCCGTCGGTCGTGGTCTCCAGGACAAAGTCGTGGATGACCACCACCTCGCCATCCCTGGAGAGCTGCACGTCGAACTCGATGCCATCTGCGCCCAGCTCGGCGGCGAGCAGAAAGGCAGCCAGCGTGTTGTCTGGCGCTTCGTGGCTGGCGCCCCGGTGGGCAAAGTTGAGCGGGCGGTCCAGGTAGTACGACTCCACGGGCAACACCATGACGCAATGACCAGACGAGCTGGTGGCTGTCGGTCAGTGATCCAGGTCCGGAGCCGTCAGGCCGTCTGCCTTGCGCGGCTGGCCCACCACCTTGCCGGTCTCCCACACCACCAGCAGGGGCACGGCGTTAAAGATGGACGAATAGGTTCCCGACAGCAGCCCGACCAGCAGCACCGCCACGAACTGCTTCATGGTTGCCCCGCCAAAGAGCAGGAGGGCGACGAGCACAAAGATGGCGTTGAGCTGGGTGGCCAGCGAGCGGTGGATCGTCTCCAGCAGGCTGCGGTTGACGATCGTCTCGAACGACTCGCCCCGCCGCTTGGGGATATTCTCGCGGATGCGGTCAAACACGACGATGGTGTCCTGCACGCTAAAGCCAATGACGGTCAGGATGGCCGTCAGAAACAGGGCATCGGCCTCCCAGTTCAGGACCAGGCCGGCGATGGAAAAGAGCCCCACCGTCACCAGGATGTCGTGGATCATGGCCGCGATGGCGCACACGCCATAGCGGAAGGCATTGGGCACCTTGCGGAAGGCAAAGATGATAAAGGCCAGGATAAACAGGGCAGCGACCGCCACGGCGATGCCGGCTGCCCGCGTCACCTCGGCGCCAACCGCCGGCCCCACCGACTCGAACCGCAGCTCCTCCACGCGCCAAACTCGATCGCGCAGGATGGTCTACGATCTCGTTCCTTGGTCCTCGGGTTCCATCGGCTTGGTGCGGACCAGGACCGTCTGCTCGTCCGATTGTCGTCTGGACCGTGGTGCCCAGAAAGCCCTTGTTCAGGAAAGACCTGGCGCACCTCGGCCGGCTGGACCGCCTGCTCAAAGCGGAGTTCCAGCAGTGCGCCGCCGGTGAAAGTCGATGCCCAGCTTGACCGGCGAGCCAAACAGGACGATCGAGTAGATCATCGCCACCAGGCCGGGGATGATGATCAGGGCCGAGAGCAGAAAGTACCAGTGTCGTTTCTCTACAATGTTGAACATATCAAGCCCTCCCCTCACCTGTCCTGGCTAGACGCCCAGCAGGAACTTGTTGTCCTGCGAGCTTTTCGCCCAGCCAGTCGAAGGTCAGCCGCATAAAGGTCCGGGTCACGGTGATGGCGGTAAACATGTTGATGACCACACCCAGGGCCAGGGTGATGGCAAAGCCCCTGCACCGCTCCCGCGCCAAAGGTGGAGCCAAAGTAGAAGAGGATGGCGCAGGTGATCAGGGTCGAGATATTCGAGTCGCGGATGGAGGTCCAGGCCCGGCTGAATCCTGCCTCGATGGCCGAGCCCAGGCTGCGCCCCGCCCGCAGCTCCTCCTTCATCCGCTCAAAGACGAGGATATTGGCGTCCACGGCCATGCCGGTCGACAGGATAAAGCCGGTGATGGCCGGCAGGGTCAGCGTCACCGGGATGAGCTTGTAGAGGGCCAGGTTGAACAAGCCGTAGAGGATCAGGGCCAGGTCGGCCAGCAAGCCGGGCAGGCGGTAGTAGATCAGCATGAAGAGCAGGACGATGATGAGCCCACCGATGCCCGGCCCGGATGCTGCGCTGCACCGAGTCCTGGCCCAGGGTCGGGCCGATGGACCGTGTCGTCTCGACGCGCAGCGGGATCGGCAGCGCACCGTAGCGGAGCTGGATGACCAGGCTGTTGACCTCCTCCAGGGTGAAATCTGCCCGAGATCTGCCCCTGGCCATCGGGGATGGGGCCCTGGATGTGCGGGCTGGAGATGACCTCTTTGTCCAGCACGATGGACAGGTAGTAGAAGGGCTGCTGGTTATAGTCGGCGTGGGCCGTCGTAAACTCGCCAAAATACTGGGCGCCCTCGTCGGTCAGCTCGAACTGGATGCCAAACTCGCCGGTGTTGGGGTCGCGGTAGGCCGTGGCCGATCTTGAGGTGTCACCCGACAATGACCGTGGCATAGACTCGTCGTCGGACGCTCGGCTCGGCAGTCGGCGTCGTGTCGGTGGGGCCAGCGTCGCGTCGGCGACCGCTGGGCGCTTCGAGAGTCAGGCCTTCGGTGAGGCGTAGATAGGCTCCGTCTGGGTCAGCGGTCAGCGGTCGGCGCTGGCGTCGGCGCGGCGGGCGTGCTCGTCGCGGGTCGTGCGCTCCCTCCGACTCGAGCGAGGGGTAGGTGGTCTGCACCCGGCTGCCGATGGGCAGGAACTCGCGTCCGGCGTCAACGAACTCCAGCAGGCCGGTCTCCCGCAGGGTGGCGATGGCCTGCTTCTGGGTCTTCGACACCCGGCAGCTCGACGATGATGCGCCGCGCTCCCTGGGTCTGCACCAGAGGCTCGACGACGCCCAGGGCGTTGACCCGGTTGTCGATGATGCGTCGCCACCTGGTCCATGGCGCCGGTCTCGATCTCTTGGTCGGGCGGCAGGTCCGCCTCCAGCAGCACCTGGAGCCCACCCTGCAGGTCCAGACCCTGCTTGATCTCAAAATCGCGGTCGATCTTGAGCGACCCCAGCTCGATGTGGATGCCGGGGCTATTGGGCAGGTCGATATAGACGGCGACGAGGGCCAGGATGATAATGATGACCAGCAGAATGACGTTCCTTCTGCTTCTCATACCTTTATCTGGTTCCTCCCAGACGGTTTGTGCCTCCACTTCTGGGACGGCTGTACAACCGGCGCAAAGCGCAAACGAAGCGATTATACTCCAACGCCGGGCATCTGTCAAACCCACTTGACAGGCTTGTGAAAATCGGCTATAATGGGCGCCAACAAGGGCGAGGGTGCCCGACGATCGGCAGCGCCCTCCCATAGCGAAACGACGACGAACAGGAGGAGTAGGCGGACGGGCCTGGTGAACGGGCATGCGTGAAGCCATGCCGGCAGAGAGGGGGGTCACCGGCTGCAAGCCCCCCACAGCAGCCATCCGCTGAAGGTCGCCTGGGAGTCGGTTGGCTGAAGGCAGGCTCGACCGCTGCGTAGGCCAACCCGGGTTTGCCCGTTAGCGCAATCGAGAGGGCAAGTTCGCCAGCTGACTGCAAGCCGGATCAACCAGCTGGTCTGCTGCACGCTGCCAAACAGGGTGGTACCGCGAAAGGCGTCCCCTTTCGTCCTTGTGGACGAAAGGGCTTTTTTGTTGCTAGGAGGAGTCAAGCATGTGCCCTGGTGGGACGACGCTATTTTGGCGAGTCTGTACCTGCGCCTGTTCGGGACGCCATCTCTGACGCCAGGCCGCACACGGCCCAGGAGGTGGCCGGGATCATCGCCGCCGCTGGAGTCTGCCGACCGGGGGCGCGGATCCTGGACCTGTGCTGCGGGCAGGGGCGGCACGCGGTGCCCCTGGCGCGGGCCGGTTACCGCGTCACCGGGCCTGGATCGCTCGACCTATCTGCTGGAGCAGGCGCAGGACGGGCGCCGAAGGGCCGGCGTTGACGGTCGAATGGGTGCCGGGCGAGATGCGCGCGCTCTGCCCTGGCACGAGCAGTTCGACGCCTGCATCAACCTGTTCACTTCTTTTGGCTACTTTGAAGACGAGGCCGACAACCAGCAGGTGCTGCACCAGGTTTGTCGACGTCGCTGAAGCCGGGCGGCCAGGTTCCTGCTGGACCTTGCCAACCGGGACTACTACCTGCTGCGCCTGTGGCCCCGCGCCTGGCGACGCTACGGCGAGGCGCGTGATCCTGGAGGAAACCGACTTTGATCCCAGCACCTGCCGCTTTACGACGAGCTTCACCTGGCTGGAGGGGAGCAGCGCGGAAAGCCTGACCCACTCGGTTCGTCACTACACCGCGCCGGAACTGCAGACCATGATGGCACGCGCCGGCTTGTCGCCGGTGAGCTTTTTCGGTGACTTTGAAGGCGGGGCCTTTGACCTGCAAAGCCAGCGACTGATCGCCATCGCACAGAAACGATGAGGAGCAGACGAAATGGGTGACCAACCCAGAATCGAAATGGACAAAATCTACGATCCCCACACCACCGAGAAACGGCTGTACGACTGGTGGGAAGTCGCAGGGCTACTTCAAGCCAGAGACGCTGGTCGAAAAGGGGCTGGCCGATCCGGACGGCCCGGCGTGGTGCATCACCATGCCGCCGCCCAACGTCACCGGCGCGCTGCACCTGGGCCACGCCATGACCGCCGCCGTCGAAGACCTGATGACCCGCTACTACCGCATGAGGGGCCGCGAGACCCTCTTCCTGCCCGGCGCCGACCACGCCGGCATCGCCACCCAGAACGTGGTGGAGCGGGAGCTGGCCAAGGAGGGCCTCAGCCGCCACGACCTGGGCCGCGAGACGTTCGTCGAAAAGGTCTGGGAGTGGAAAGAGGTCTACCACGCCCGCATCACCGAGCAGCACAAGCGGCTGGGCATCAGCTGCGACTGGGACGCGCGACCGCTTCACGCTGGACGACGGCCTGAGCCACGCCGTGCGCACGGCCTTTGTGCGGCTCTACGACAAGGGCCTGATCTACCGCGGCGCCTACCTGGTCAACTGGTGCCCGCGCTGCGAGAGCGCCATCTCTGACCTGGAGGTCGATCCCCGAGGAGCACGACGCCCACCTGTGGACCATCCGCTACCCGATCGTCGACGACGACTGGGCCGGGCCGCAGCATCCCTGGGGCAGCGGCCGCTGGGCCGAGGGCGCGACCGAGTTCATCGAGATGGCCACCACCCGCCCGGAGACGATCCTGGGCGACACGGCCGTGGCCACCCACGAGGACCACGAGCGCTTTGGCCAGCCTGATCGGCCGGACGGCCGTGCTGCCGGCCATCGAACGGCGCATCCCCATCATCACCGACGAGCTGGTGGACCCCGAGTTCGGCACCGGCGCGGTCAAGGTCACGCCGGCCCACGACCCCAACGACTATGAGATCGGCCTGCGCCACGGCCTGGAAGCGCCGACGTGCTGACCGACACGGCCACGATGAACGAGCTGGCCGGCCCCTACGCAGGGCATGGATCGCTACGAGGCCCGCGAGGCCATCGTGCGCGACTTTGAGACAGAGGGGCTGCTGCTCAAGATCGAGCCCTACCACCACGCCGTGGCCCACTGCCAGCGCTGCGACACCATCGTCGAGCCGCGCATCAGCACCCAGTGGTTCCTGCAACGTGGAGCCGCTGGCCCAGGCAGCCATGGAGGCGGTGCGCAGGGGCGAGACGACCATCATCCCCGAGCGGGAGGAGCGGCGCTTTTTCCACTGGATGGAGAACATCCGGCCCTGGTGCATCAGCCGCCAGCTGTGGTGGGGCCACCGCATCCCGGTGTGGTACTGCGACGACTGCGGCGCAGCAGACCTGCGGCATGGAGGACCCCGAGCGCGTGCGCCCACTGCGGCAGCGAGCAGCATCCACCAGGACCCCGACGTGCTGGACACCTGGTTCAGCTCTGGGCTGTGGCCCTTCTAGCACCCTGGGCTGGCCCGACGACACGGCCGACATGCGCCGCTTCTACCCCACCGACATGCGCGAGACCGGCTACGACATCCTCTTCTTCTGGGTGGCGCGGGAGATGATGCTGGGCATCGAGATGACGGGCCAGGCGCCCTACGAAACGGTCTACCTGCACGGCCTGGTCAGAAACGAGCAGGGCAAAAAGATCAGCAAGTCGATGGAGAACATCGACGAGTACGATCCGCTGAACATCATCGACCGCATCGGCGCCGATGCCCTGCGCTACACGCTGCTGACCAGCTCGACGCCGGGCAACGACATGAACCTGGACCCGCGCCGGCTGGAAGGGGCGCGCAACTTTGCCAACAAGATCTGGAACGCGGCGCGCTTCGTGGTGAGCAACCTCCAGGATGCCAGCTCCTGATGCGGCCCGTTCACTCGAGGCTCGTCCTTGCCCGACCGCTGGATCGTGAGCCGGCTGAACCACCTGATCGCCGAGGTGACCGACCTGTTCGACTCGCTACCAGTACGGCGAGGCGGGACGGCGGATCAACGACTTTCTGTGGAGCGAGTTCTGCGACTGGTACATCGAAGCCTGCAAGATCCGGCTCTACGGCGAGGACCTGGCGGCACGAGCCACGGCCCAGGCCACGCTGGTGTCGGTGTTGGAGCGGGCGCTGCGGCTGCTCCATCCCTTCATGCCCTTTGTCACCGAGGAGATCTGGCAGCATCTGAAGGCTGCCTGGCCCAACGGCAGACGGCTGCTGGGACGAATCGCTGATGATCAGCCCCTGGCCCGAGGCCGAGGAAGCCCAGCTCGACGCCGAGGCCGAAGCGGACATGGAGCTGCTCATGGACCTGATCCGCCAGATCCGCAACGCCCGCGCCGAGTTCGACGTGACGCCCGGCAAGCGGATCCCGGCCATCGTCGTCGGCGGCAGCCAAGCTCGACGATGCTGGAGGCCCAGCGCGGCCTGCTCACCTTCCTGGCCAAGGTGGACGACGACCAACTGACCCTGACCCAGGACGCTGGACGAAAAGCCCAAGAAGGCCGTGGCCCTGGTGGCCGCCGAGGGGGTGGAGGCCTATCTGCCCCTGGCCGGCCTGGTGGACCTGGAGCAGGAGATCGCCCGCCTGCACAAGGCCATCGCCGAGACGGAGCACGAGATCCAGCGCGCCGAGGGCATGCTGGCCAACGAAGCGTTCGTGACCAAGGCGCCCGAGCACGTGGTCCAGCAGCAGCGGGACCGGCTGGCCGAGCAGCAGGAGCGCCGCGCCCGGCTGGAGGCGCGGCTGCAAGCGCTGCAAGACTGAGCGTCGCGCACACTGCGCACTCAAAAGCCCGGCTTCTTCGAGAAGCCGGGCTTTTTGGCGCGATCACAGTCGCTGCCTCAGCGCTGCGCCGACGCGCTCCGACAGCGTGCTCCTTGATCGCCAGCCAGTCGCGGCGAAGTCTGCTCGTCGGTCTCGATCTGGGCGGCGATCTTGTCGCAGCCGTGCATGATGGTCGTGTGGTCGCGCCCGCCCAGGAGCTCGCCGATCTGGGGCAGCGACGTATCGGTCTCCTCGCGGATGAGGTACATGCACAACTGGCGGGGCTGAGAGACGACCCGCTTGCGGCTGCGCCCGGTCAGCTCATCTTCCGACAGGCCGTAAGTGCTCCGGCCACCGTCGAGAGGATCTGCTCCGGCGACAGATCCAGCGGCGTGGGCCAGGATGCTCTCCAGAGCGCCGTCGGGCCGTCTCCAGGTTCAGCGGCACGTGCATCAGATCGACGTGGGCCAGCACGCGGTTCAGCGCGCCCTCCAGCTCGCGGATGTTGCTGGGGATCTTGCGGGCGATGTAGGCCAATACCTCGTCGGGTACGTCGGACCGAGCGTGCCTCGTCGGCCTTGGCCCGCAGGATGGCGATCCGCGTCTCGAAATCCGGCGGCTGCACGTCGGCGATCAGGCCCCAGCCGAAAGCGCGAGCGCAGCCGATCCTCCAGCGCCACCAGCGCCTTGGGCGGCCGGTCGCAGGAGACGACGATCTGCTTGCCGGCGCCGTGCAGGGTGTTGAAGGTGTGAAAGAACTCTTCCTGGGTGCGCTCCTTGCCGGCGATGAACTGGATGTCGTCCACCAGCAGCACATCGTTGCTGCGGTACTTGGCCCGAAACTCTTCGGTCTTTTGGCGAGCGGATGGCGTTGATCAGGTCGTTGGTGAACCACTCGGACGAGACATAGAGCACGCGACAGGCCCCGCTGCCTGGGCCGCGTGGCCCAGGGCGTGCAGCAGGTGCGTCTTGCCCAGGCCCACGCCGCCATAGACGAAGAGGGGATTGTAGGCGTGGGCCGGGTTCTCGGCCACGGCCAGGCAGGCTGCATGGGCCAGCCGGTTGCTGGCCGCCGACGACAAAGCTGTCAAAGGTGTAGCGTGGGTTGAGGGTGCGCGACGGCTGCCCGTTCGAGTCGGGCGACTTGCGCGACCGGGGCTGGCTCCTCGTCGGGCACCGTCTCTGGCACCAGCACCAGGTTCTCCTCAGGATCCGGGGCACTGGGCTGTAAACGTGACTGTCACGTCCGGCCCGGCGTGCCGCCGCAGCGTCCGCTCGATGACGGGCAGCAGGCGATTCTGTAGCCAATCCACGGCATAGGCGTGCCGCACATAGACGATAAGGGTGCCGTCGTCACAGGCAGATCACCCGGCTACCTCGCAGCCAGGTATCGAACGTGGCCCGGGTCATCTGCAACTGCAATTCCCCCAGAACAGCCTGCCACAGCCTCTGGGCAGCCGACAAGGAAAGCTCCGACGTTTTGATTGATCCTTTCTCCCAAACCCACAGATCCCCCAGTCTATCTCGCATCGCTGCACACGCAGGGGCGACTATGCCGCAGGCCACGCACCACTCAGGCAATGCGGCCCCGGTGTTTTGCCACGCTACGTATCCGATTGAAGAGATGTCGCTTTTGACTACAAAGCGGTCAGACTGTATTGGTCAGGCGATACGCGGGGTTGCAATCCCGGCCCTTTGGCCGACGCAGGTCTCAAGTCAACGACTTTTCAGACCTGCTGTATGGAGGTGACCCGCTCGTGCAAGCGCGGCTGCGGAGTTCTCTGAACCAGCTTTTCTGCTCGCGCGCACCCAACGGTTTGGCCGAATGGCCGATCCAGCTTGGGCAAGAGGTAGGCCTTTGCACGGTCGGGTCGTTGACCCATCGCCTGGGCTACAGTCGTGGCGCTATTCTAACAAAAGATCCGATTTTGTGCAACCGCTTTTTCGCGCCAAACCGATAGCTCGTTGTCGGTGCAAGGCCGGCGGCAATCCACATCTAGGGGGCATGGCACCCAGCAGCCCAACATTTAGTATCCAGCGCCCTCCCCAATGGCTTGAATCTTAAGATTGGAGGGCCAGCGGTTCAAGCAAACTTACGTCAATGCTAACTCGGCCAGATGGCGGCTGGCCCGACGCAGGTTGTGGCGGATCGTGCCCAGCGGTGTGTTGATCGGGGTGACGAGCACCAGCAGCGTCTCTTTGTCCCAGGGCCATAGCGTAGAGCCGCAGCGAGTCGCTCTCGAACATGTTGTGTTCAAAGGGGGCATCCGGCAGTCTTAAGAGACGAGCCGCCTCTTTGTGCAGCCCGCACGGCGACAATGCTCTGCTGGGCCAGCGCCAGGGTTCGCTCCTCGCCCAATGTGCTGGCCTCAGGCGGCGATGCCCTCCGCCCCCTCTGCTGTGGAGAGGAGTAGAATCGCGTCGGCCATGGTTTCTCGGGCCAGATCGGCCAGCACGGCTTGCACGTCGGGGGCGGGCGTGCTGCTGGCGCTGATCTGAACCGGGGCGCTCGGAGCGGGTGCCTGGTGAGGCGCGGGTGTCTGCGCGGGCGCGGGCGGCGCGGAAGGCGGATTGACCTTTTTGGTCAGGGCTTCTTGGATGCCGGGCAGCAGGTCGTCGGCAAAGAAGGGCTTGGAGAGTGTACCCTGAATGTCGAATTGGCGCGCCTGCGCGGGCAACTCTTCGCCTATCAGGGGAATAAGCATCAGACGCATCGTGGGCCGCGCCCGGCGCACCTGGTCGATCACCTCCTGATAGCCCATGTCGCCGGCATCGAGGTCCGTGTCAACGATGGTCAGATCAAAGTCCGACTCCTGGAGCCGTTGGAGGGCCGTGCTGCCGGTGTAGCTCACTTCCACATGATAACCACCTTCGGCCACCAGCATGTCCTGGAGCATGGTGGCAAAGGCTTCGTTTCAATCTGATGACGAGGATTCTCGCGGGCATAAAATCTCCTCTCCTGGTACCCTATGACCCGGCCTGGGCCGCTGCGCTACCAAGCCAGAACCAAAAGGACACAGAGCTACACTGAGGCTTCACAGAGACACACAGAGATTTTCCAGTTTTTCTCCGTGAGGCTCTGTGTCTTCTCTGTGTAGCTCTGTGTAAGCCTTTTCTTGCTCAACCTGTAAGGATTTTATCAAAGTGCTATGGGTTCAGCAACCAGTCTACCATGTTCAACACCAACCGGCTCTTGGCCTCTTCGGGCAGCAGAGTAGATGGGGAAGCCGATGAGCCCGATGCGCAAGCCGCTGGCCGGGTCTTCGGCGATAGCTACGGCGGGCGCGCCGGCCTCCGCGCTATCGGGGCCTCGCACAAAGATAACGTCGCCCTCGTCGGCCTGCGTGTCTTCCAGGACGCTGATCTCGTACTCCACACCCGACGGCGAGTCCACGAAAGCAATGATTTCGCCATCGCCGAACCCCTGGGCAATCGGGTGCGAGGCGTCGTTGACCTGCACGTCGCGCTGGACGGCCAGGTTGCCGGTATCGCCCACGAACGCGCCCGACATGATGAAGGGAATCTCACCCAGCACGACGGCAATCAGCACGTCGGTCATCTCTTCCATGGCCGCTTCGGCGTCAAAATCGCCAAAGGTCCAGATGACCAGGTCGTGGCTCAAAATGTCGGACCGGTCAGGCGGTCCCAACTCGGCGATGCTCCAGGCGGTGACCTCGTAGCGCGCTTGCAAGACCGCAACATAGTCGTCGAGGCTGGTGATGCCTTCGTATTCACTCACACCCTGGTCAAAGGCGATGACCATGATGCGGCCTTCGGGTTTCGGCCGACGGCTCAGGCGTGGGCGGCGGCACGGTTTCGGTGAGCGGTTCAGTGTCCGTCAGCGGCGGTTCGGGTGTGGGCAGGGGCGGTGACGTGGAGGGCGGCGGTTCGGGCTCTTGCCAGCCGCCGGCGCCTTCCCCCTCGGTGACCTCGCCGGTGGGACACAGGGCCAGGACCGTCGGCGTGGGCGTGGTGGTTTCGCGCAGCAAGCAGTCGTCCAGGTTGCCGGTCGCCAGACGCTCGACGGCGTCTGCCAATCCGGCTTCGGTGTTGGCCAGCACCACCAGCACGTCGCGCTCGCCGTCGCTGGACAACAGCAGCAGCGAGGTGCCGGTGAGGACCATGTCGCCCACCGACTCGATCTCGATGCGGTTCTTGTGCGCCGGCGAAATCTCGACGGTCAGCGTGATGTCCGCCTCCGGCTCAACCTCGGGTGTCTCGGTGATCGCCAGCGTGGGCGTCAGGCTGGGGGTGCCGGTCAGCGTCTCCGTAGCAGCCGGCGAGGGAGAGGGCGTGGGCGCGGGTTTCTCGGCTGGCTCCTCCTCTTCGACGCGCTGGGTGGGCGTGAAGTGCAGCGTCACCTGGGCCGCGGCCAGGTAGGGCTCGGCCTCTTCGGCCTCTTGGTCGAGGCCCAGGAGCAAGGTATCCTGCGCCTCGTCCTCCTCCTGGCGCAGGGTCAACGCCCGGTCGGTCTGTTCAAAGAGGTCTTGCAGGTCGCCGCCGCTGGTCAGGAAATCGCTATCGAGCAGGGGGTCTCCGGCATAGACCAGGCCCACCTGCTCGCCAAAGAAATAGGGAAAGTCGGCCAGTTCGTAGGTGCGCGCCGCGCCCCCCCAAAAAGTCGGCGATGTTGGCGATGAACGGGTCGTTGTCGTAGGCGGCGTTGTCGGGTTCGACCAGGAAGGTCAGGTCGCCCACGGCCAGCACGGCGCCGTCGGCGGCCAGCGCGGCCACCGGCAAATCGTCGGCGCGCTGGCTGTTGCTGGAGCGGGTCTCGCCCCCGGCGCTGATCGGCACCGGCTATTCCGTCTCGATGGAGTGGGCGGCGTAAAAGACCACTCGCTCCAGCCCGGCCACCAGTGCGTCGTCGCCGAACTGGGTCAGCCCGATGTTGCGAAAGTTGCCCTCGTTCTCGACCGTGTTGTAGAGATAGTCCGCCTGGAAGATCAGGCCGAACTCGGTGGACAGGGTGTTCATGTGCGGCGCGTCGTAGTCGAAGACGAGATAGTCGTACTCGTCCCACTCGACGACAAAGCGGGTGGGGTCGGCGACGAGCAGCAGCCGGCCGCCCTTGGCCACAAACTCGCGGACCAGCGCCACCTCGTCGGCGGTGCCAGTCCTGGCCGGGCGAGACGACGATCAGGGCCTTGGCGTGGCGCAGCAGGTGCCGCATCTCGTCAAAGGTGTCGGCCGGCACCAGGGCCTGGTCTCGCGCCGACAGCCGGGCCTGGAGGAGATTGAGTTCCGTCATCCGCAGGCGGTTCTCGTGGGACATATCCACGACGACTGTGCCCGGGCGCCCAGGGCTGCCGGTTGTCGGCAAAGGTGCTCGCATCTCGGGGATAGGGTACCTCGATGGCCGCCAGGTCTGGCCGGGGAACCTCACCCGGCTCGTAGCGGCCCTCGTAGTGGTAAAGCTGGCGCCCAACAAAGGGCGCGGCGAACAACGCGACAGGCCAGAATGAGGAGTAGCAGTTTTCTGAACATGGTCCGATCCTTTCTCCGGGGGCGACCGGCTATTGGGCGGGCTCGATGTAGCGGTAGTAGAATCCGGGCGGCAGGTTCTTGGGCGCGGCGGCGACCGTGGCCGCCGTCGTGCCGCGCCGGCATCTCGAAGGTAAACTCCTCCTCAGGCAGTTCGGGGCTGCGGTCTGTCACCCGGTAGTGGCGGATGCGGGCCATGCGCGCCGCCTCGGCGATGGCATCGGCTTGCGAGCCGAGTTCGTCGACCAGGCCCATTCTCTGCGCCTCGAGACCCAGGTAGATTTCGCCCGCGAGAGAGCACCTCCGGCCCGCCCGTCAGCCGGTCGGCGCGCTGGGCCAGGATGGCGGCGACGAAGGTGTCCTTGAGCATTTCCAGCTTGCGCAGGTAGCCGACCTGGGGACCGCCCGAAAGTTTGAAGGGGCCGGTGGTCAGCAGGTACTCGTCCACCAGGTCGGGGTCGGGCAGGTAGGAGATGACGCCGATGTTGCCCACCTCGGAGGCCGGCTTGGCATAGATGACGTCGGCTGCCGAGGCGATGTAATAGGCGCCGCTGGCCGCCAGCTCACGCACCGAGGCGACGACCGGCTTGCTCTCGCGCAGTTTGAGGATGTCGAAATAGAGGTCCTCGCTGGCGGTGACTTCGCCGCCGGGACTGGCGATGTCGAGCACCACGGCGCGGATGGCCGGATCGTTCTCCGCCTTTTGCCAGGGCATCGTGGACGTAGGCCGTGTAGTAGCTCCAGATCTCACCCTCGACGCGGATCACGGCCACTTCGGGGGTGGGCACTATGTAGGGCGAAACAAAATAGCCCCGGCCACCAGGGGCAGGACCAACACGCAGCAGGATGACGCCCACTGTCTTGAGGATTTTGCGTCCGTTCATATTGCCTCGCTTTCTCTCGGGGAATTTTCGGGGCTATTATACCACAGTTTTGCGGAGAGGGGGAAATGACAGCAGCGCACAAAGACCGGTTACTCTGGGGCCAGGGTTCTAAAATTCCCATTTTGCCCAACTTTGTTATAATGTCTGCCACAGAGGCAAACTACTGGTACAACCGGGTCCTGCATACAAGCACAGGCACCCGGGGCTCCACACCGTCAGAGCGAGCAGACCATGACCCGAATCTACGCCTTAGCCAATCAAAAGGGCGGCGTTGGCAAAACCACCACCGCCGTCAACCTGGGCGCCTACCTGGCGGCCGCCGGCGAGCGCGTCCTGCTGGTCGACATCGATCCTCAGGCCAACGCCACCTCGCACCTGGGGGTGGAGCGCAGGGGCCTCGGCCATTCGACCTACGACCTGTTGCTCAACGGCGTGCCAGCCGAGCAGGCGATCGGCTCACCAAGCAGGTCACGGCTGGATCTGCTGCCGTCGACGCCGGCCCTGGCCGGCGCCGAGGTCGAGCTGGTGGGCGATGATGGCCGCGAGCATCGTCTGCAGCCGCGCCCTGGAGCCGGTCGTGGAGCGCTACGACTATGTCCTCGTCGACTGCCCGCCCAGCCTGGGGCTGCTCACCGCTCAACGCGCTGACGGCCGCGCGCGATGGCGTGCTCATCCCGGTCCAGTGCGAGTACCTGGCCCTGGAGGGGCTGGGCCACCTGCTCAAGACGATCTACATGGTGCGCGACAACCTCAATCCCGGGCTGACCATCGCCGGCGTGGTGCTGACCATGTTCGACGCCCGCACCAACCTGTCCCAGCAGGTGGTGGACGAGGTGCGGCACTACTTTCCCGGCCTACGTCTTCCAGACGGTCATCCCGCGCACCGTGCGCCTGAGCGAGGCGCCCAGCTACGGCGAGCCGATCCTGCAGCTACGCCCCCGATTCGGCCGGCGCCGCTGGCCTACCAAGCCCTGGCCCAGGAATTGATGGAGAGAAACGAACAGTGAGCAGACGACGCGGACTCGGCAAAGGACTCGAAGCCCTCATCCCGGTGGCCGAAGAACCCGCGGGCGGCGTGCGCAAGTGCCGGTGGCGGCCATCTCGCCCAACCCCATGCAGCCCCGCACAGCCCTCGACCCCGAGGCCCTGGCCGAGCTGGCCGCCTCGATCCGCGAGCACGGGCTGATCCAGCCGCTCATCGTGACCCAGCCAGGGGCCGGAACGCTACCAACTCATCGCCGGCGAGCGGCGCTGGCAGGCGGCGCGCATGGCCGGCCTGGACGACAGTGCCGGTCATCGTCAAAGAGGCCACGCCCCAGCAGATGCTCGAGCTGGCCCTGGTGGAGAACATCCAGCGGGCCGACCTGAACCCCCTGGAAGAGGCCGCGGCCTATCGGCAACTGGTGGACGAGTTCGGCCTGACCCAGGAGCAGGTGGCCGAGCGGGTGGGCAAGAGCCGCGTCGCCGTGACCAACACGATGCGCCTGCTGCGCGCTGCCGGCCGAGGTCAAGCAAGCCCTGGCCGACGGCACGATCCGCGAGGGGCACGCCCGCGCCCTGCTGGCCCTGCCCACGCCCGAAGCCCAGACTGGCGGCACTCAAGACCGTGGTCGCCAGCAGGCTCTCAACGTGCGCCAGACCGAGGAGCTGGTCCGCCGCCTGCACGGCCGAGCCACCGCCGCCCAAGCCGCGCCAAGCCGTCGATCGCCCGAACAGCCAGGCCCTGGAAGAAGAGTTTCGCGAGACACTGGGCACCAAGGTCAACCTGCATCGCAACCGGAAGGGCCAGGGCCGGCTCGTCATCCACTTTTACTCGGAAGAGGAGTTGCAGGCGATCTACGATGCGATCGTCGGAGGGGTGGCGAGGCATCCCCGGACGGCGCGGCGCCAGCGGTCGCCAGACGCAGCGTTGACCGCAGCGCCCGTGGGATGCCTCGCCCCTACCGCAGACGGAGCGATGATGGCCACCTACCTCGGCCTCGCCCTCCTCTCCGCCGCGGCCCTCGCCTTCGAGATCACCCTCACCCGGCTCTTTTCCGTCACCCAGTGGTACCACTTTGCCTTCCTGGCCGTCAGCGTGGCGCTGCTGGGCTACGGCGCCAGCGGCACGGCCCTGAGCCTCGTCCCCCGCTGGGCCGAGCCGCCCACCGCCCGCCGCAGCGCGCAGCCTGGCCATCCTCTTTGCCGCCGCCGTCGTCGGCGCCTACCTCAGCCTGAACCACCTGCCCTTCGATTCCTATCGCATCGCCTGGGAGCGGATCCAGCTCCTCTACCTGGTCCTCTACTACCTGGCCCTGACCGTGCCCTTCTTCTGCGCCGGGCTGGTCACCGGCCTGCTGCTGGCCGCCCATCCCGAACAGGCCTCCCGCCTCTACGCCGCCAACCTCTTCGGCTCGGCCTTGGGTGGCATCGCTGCCGCTCCTGGCCCTGCCCCTGGTCGGCGAGGGCACCGTCCTGGTCATCGCTGCCCTGGGCCTGCTCGCCGCTGCCTTTCGCCTCCAAGCCGGCATCCGCCCCGCCCAAGCCCCGGACTCAGAGCCGCCACGCTGACCCGCGTCCGCGTCGGCCGCGACTCCTGATCTGCTGCGAGCCTCTGCTCCTCGTGCCTGGCCTGTGTTTCTCCCCGCGCCCTTCCACCTCCGCCTCTCGCCCTACAAAGGACTCAGCCAGGTCCTCCGCTTCCCCGATAGTCAGATCGTCTGGCAGCGCTGGAATGCCTTCTCCCGGGTCGACCGCGTCGCCAGCTCGGCCATCCGCTCCGCGCCAGGGCTGAGCCTCAGCTATCCGGGCAGCCTCCCCGGCCAGGATGGCCTCTTTGTCGATGGCGACGACCTGTCCCCGGTGCTGAGCGAGGCCTGCCGAGCCGCCAGGACTTCACCGGCCACCTGCCCGTCGCCCTGCCCTACCAGATTGCGGCCCGGCGCCCGCGCCCTGCTCCTGGAGCCGCGGGGTGGCCTCGACCTCTGGGTCGCCCTGAGCCAGGGCGCCAACGTCGGTGGTGGCCGTGGAACGCAACCCACTGGTGGTCGGGGCTGCAGGCGACGTCTATCAGGACGCCGGGTAGAGGTCGTGATCGAGGAGGGCCGCAGCTACGCCCACCGCAGCCGACGAGACCTTTGACGTGATCCACCTGGCCCTGACCGACAGCTACCGGCCCGTCACCTCCGGCGCCTACAGCCTGGGCGAGCGCTACGACCTGACCGTCGAGGCCTTTGACGATTACCTGGCCCGTCTGCGACCCGACGGCCTGCTGGTCGATCGAGCGCTGGCTGCAACTGCCCCCCAGCGAGTTCCTGCGCGCCGGGGCCGACGGCCGTCGAGGCCCTGCGCCGGGCCGGCGTCGACGATCCGGCCGCCCAACTCGTCGTCCTCCGCGACTGGCAGGTGGGTCTTATCCTGGTCAAGAACGGCGCCTTTACGCCGGACGAGCTGGCCGCCGTGCGCGAGTTCTGCCGGGCCCAGGGTCTCGACCTGGTCGCCCTGCCCGGCCTGGCAGAAGCCGAGACCAACCGGTACAACGTGCTGGACGAGCCGGTCTACTACCGCGCCTTCCAGCCAGCTCCTGGACGATCCCGGAACCCTCTACGCCGCGCAGACGCTACGACGTCCGCCCACCGACCGACGACCGGCCCTTCTTCTTCCACTTTTTCCGGTGGGGCCAGACGCGGGCCATCCTCCCAACTGGGCAGGACCTGGCAGCCCTGGGGTGGTAGCGGCTACTTTGTGCTCGTGGCGCTGTTGGCCGTGGCGGCCGTGACCTCGGCTGGCTCTTGATCGTGCTGCCGCTGGCGCTCCGCCGGCGGCGAGAACCGGACGGTCGGCGGCAGGCACGCGGGGCCGGGTACTGGCCTACTTTGGCCTGCTCGGTCTGGGCTTTCTCTTTGTCGAGATCCCCCTCATGCAGCGCTTCATCCTCTTCCTGGGCCAGCCGGTCTATGCCTTCACGGCAGTTCTGGCCGCCCGTGCTACTCTTCTCCGGCCTCGGCAGCCTGGCCGCGCCCGCGCCTCTCGCCACGCTGGACGCTGCCCCTGCTGGTCGTCGCCATCCTGCTCTACCCGCTGGGGCTGCCGCTTGCTCTTCCGGTGCGCTGCTGGGCGCCCCTCTGGCCGTCCGCCTGTTGGCCACCGGCCTCAGCCTGGCTCCCCTCGGTTTCCTGATGGGCACCCCTTTCCCGGCGGGCTGCGCCTGGCTGCAGGCACCGGGCGCCCGGTCTGGTCCCCTGGGCCTGGGCCGTCAACGGCTGCACCTCGGTCCTGGCCTCCGTCCTGGCCGCCATCATCGCCCTCTCGGCCGGCTTCTCCTGGGTGCTGGTCGCCGCCGCCCTGGCCTACGCGGGGCGTGGCTATCGTTGGGTTGGAGTCGAGCTGCCGTCCCTACGACGCTGCTGCTATCTGCTGATTGACCTTCACCTTCTCCAGAGACGCCCGCCGCTGCGCCTCGTCGCCGATGCGACCAGCTTGTCCGTCGTCGCCGCTGGGCTTTGTGCAGGAATTCGGCGGCGGCGGGGTCGCCCTGGGCGGCGAGCAGCGGTAGTGGTTGAAGTAGACCCTGCTGCACCTCCTCGGTGCTTTTTTGTTCGGCCAGAAGGGCCATCGCCTGGTTGGAGGCTTCGGTAGCACCGGACAGGTCCTCCAGCCCCAGCCGCGCCTGCCCCAGGTGACGGGGGCGGCAGGGATGGCCTCGGCCTTGAGGCCCAGCTCGGCGTGACGGCGTCGGCCTGCTCGAAATAGCCCGCCGCCTGAGCAAAGTCACTCTGCCCCAGCGCCGCCAGCCCCAGCCCGTAGAGGCTATAGCCGGCGCCCCGCTCGTCGCCAATCTCGCGCCGCAGGTCGAGGGAAGCGCGGAAGGCGGCCCTTCGGCCTCGGCGTAGCGGCCCGAGTAGTCGTGCCGACGATCCGACGTAGTAGCGGCTGAAGCCCTGGCCGGTGCGGTCGCCGACGCGCCCTTCATCTCCAGCGATTTTTCGAACTCGGCCAGGGCTGCCTCGTACTCGCCCAGGCGCAGGCCGACGCGGGCCAGCGTTGGTGAGGTGGATACCTTCCTGGAACCAGTCCTGGCGCGCCCGGGCCGTCTCCAGGGCGCGGGCGTGAAAGCGGGCCACCTCGCCGTAATCGCCCTGGAAAAAGGGGATAGGCCCAGGTACGTCGCGCTCCAGGCCTCGCCTTTGGCGTCCCCCGACTCCTGCCGCAGGCCGACGGCCCGCTGGAGCAGGGGCAGCGCCTGGGCATAGTCGCCTCGGTAGTCGCGCACCACGCCCAGTTGGTGCAAGGCCTGGGCCTGCCCCTGCGGGTCGCCCAGCCCGGTCTTGAGGCCCAGCGTCAGGTCGGCAGTCTCGATGGCCTCGTCGTAGCGGCCCGTCCACTGGTAGAGGTCGGCCAGCTCGTTGAGCGTCGTCGGAGCGGCGTATCTCGTCCCCATGGGCCTCGGCCAGGGCCAGCATGGCTTCCAGATCGGCCTCGCGGGCCTCGGGCTGGCCGGTCAGGCCGTAGACCTGCTGCCGTCGGGCCAGCAGGTCGAAGCGCTGCTGCCAGGTCTCGTCCGACTCGTCCAGCAGGGCCAGCAGGTCGGTGTAGTGGCGGACGGCGCGTCTCGTTGGCGTACTCGGCCTGGGCCTTGCGGCCCGGCCATCTCCAGGTACTTGGCCGCCCGCGCCCGGTCGTCGCTCTGGCCGAAATGGTAGGCCAGCAGCTGCGCACTGCTTGCTCCAGCCGCCCGGCGTAAATCTCTTCCAGCGTCTCGCCGACGCGGCGGTGAAAGTCCTGGCGGCGCTGGACCAGCAAACTCTCGTAGGCCACCTCCTGCACCAGGGCGTCGGGGAAGGCGTAGGCCGCCTCCGGGCCGACCTCGGCGGGTCTGGATCAGGTCGCTGCGCTCCAACTGGGCCAGCCAGGTGTCCAGCTCGGCCTCGGCGCGGATGAGGCCCCACAGCACCTGCGTCTGGAAGCGCCGGCCGATGACCGACGCCATCTGCAACGCCTGGCGCGAATCCTCGGTCAGGCGGTCGATGCGCGACAGGATGGCGCCCTGCAAGCTGCCCGGCACCTGGATGTCGGCGATGCGGTCGGTGACCAGCCAGCGGCCCGGCTGCGCCTCGTCGGGCGCCAGGGCGCCGTCTTCGATGAGCGAGCGGACGACCTCCTCCAGGTAGAAGGGATTGCCCGGCGGTTTTGTCCAGGATGTTGGCCCAGGGTTTCGGGCGCAAACTCGGCGCCGGGCACCAGCTCGGCCAGAAGTTGGCGGCTGTAGGCTTCGCCAGGGGTTGGAGGGCGACCTCGGTGTAGCGGTGGCGGTAGGCGCTCGCCGCCTTGTCGCGCAGGCGCCAGCAGCCCTTGTCGTGCCGCTGGCGAAAGACCAGGCAGAACATCAACGGCGCCTGGTCGGTGACGGCCAGCAGGTCGTCGAAGAGGGCCAGCGAGGCTTCGTCGGCCCAATGCAGGTCGTCGAGGGCGATGACCAGCGGTCGCTCGCGGGCGAGGGCGGCGAAAAACTCGCGGGCGGCCCAGAAGGTCTGCTTCTGGCGGACGTGGGGGTCGAGTTCCTGAACCCACTCGGCCCAGCGCCCGTGAGCGGTAGGTCCATCAGGTGGGCCAGGAAGGGGATGGCCTCGCGGGCGGTTTCTTTGCCCAGCAGGTCCTCGCCCCGTTCCCAGAGGCCGAAGAGGGTGTCGTCGGCGCTGGTCTCGGCGCTGAGGCCCAGGGCGCCGCGCAGCACCTGGACGGCGGGCCAGTAGCTGACGCGCTCGCTGAAGGAGAGGGCGTAGCCTTCGAGCCAAGTTGGGTATTGGGTATCGGGGATCGGGGATTGGTTTCATCCGAATCTCTACTACCCCCATTGACCCTCTAAGCTCGCGGTCAGGCGGGATTTGCCCAGGCCGCTGTCGCCGACGAGGGCCACGATCTGGCCGCGGCCGTTGACCAACTGCTGGCCGCAGCGCTGCAAGGCCGAACTCGTCGTCGCGGTCAACCAGGGGGGCGTCGGTGGGACCCAGGCCCCGGGTCTTGCCGATCTGCTGGCGCTCGGTCAACACCTGGAAGGTGGGGATCAAGATTTCCTTGCCCTTGACCTTGAGCGCGCCCCGGTCCTTCAGGTTGAAAAAGGCCGACACCCGCTCCTGGGTTCTGTCGCTGACCAGGATCTCGCCCCAGTCGGCCATCGACATCAGGCGGGCGGCCATGTTGATGTCGTCGCCCATGAGGGTGTACTCCTGGCGTTGGTCGGGCGCGCCGGCGTTGCCGGCAAAGAGCGAGGCCGGTGTTGATGCCGATGCGCTGCCGGAAGCGGTCGATGCCGGTATCGGTCTGGAGCGCGGCAAAGTGGGCGCGGGTCGCGGCCTGCATGTCGAGGGCGGTGTGCACGGCCCGCACCGGGTCGTCCTCGTGGGCGCGGGGCGCGCGAAAAAGATGAGCAGCCGGTCGCCGACGGCGTACTGGTCCATTCGGCCCAGCGTGCCCTCGTAATGCTCGACGATGTGGGCCATGTGGACGAAATAATAGTTCAGCCGCCCGGTAATGATCTCGGGCTGGCTGTCGCCCAGGTCCTCGATCAGGTCGCTGACGCCGACATAGTTGGCAAATAGGACCGTCACCGGGCGGTGATCGGGCGTGAAACGTACGTCGTCGGGGTTGGTGACAATACGCGGCAGCAGGCTCAGCGGCCAGGTAGGCGTCAGGCGGTCCAGCCGCTCGACCAGGTGGCTGATCTGGAGGTGGGTATCGCCCTGGGGCAGGTCGTCGGCAGGGGCGCGGCGGGCGGCGCTGTCCAGCGGCGGCGCGGCGAGCACGCGGGAGAAGGGGTCGGCAGGGTTTTTGTGGGGAAAGCCGACCTCGACCTGATCGCCCAGCAACGCCTGAACCTCCTCAGCGATGACGACGTCGCCCGGTTCGGCGTGGCCCTCGGCCTGTTCAGCGCGGTTGACGGTGTGGCCGGTGGTGACGTAGGCCATCATCTGCGGCGTGCCGATGTGGGCGGCGAAATACGGCCCGGCGGACAGGCCGCACTTGATGCGCAGGGCGCGGGTCTCGCCAGCGGCCTGGATAGCGGCAAAGCGGGGCTGTTGCATCACCTGCTGCATGGCCAGCGCCGCCTGGACGGCGCGGAGGGAGCTGGTCGCCAGCTCCTCGTCGCTCTCGCCGGGGAAAACGCCCAGCAGCGCGTCGCCGCCGAACTTGATCAGGTCGCCGCCGTGGTCGAACAGGACGCCGACCAGCTCGGTGAACAGGCCGTTGATGAGGGCCGTGATCGGCTTCGGCGCCCTGTTTGCCCAGGCGCTTGAGCTGCTCCGACAGGGGCGTAAAGCCCGACACGTCGCCAAAGAGGAAGACGCCGCGCACCATGCCGCCGGCTGGTTGGCCCGGCGGTTGGGGCCGGGCGACGACGGGGCCAGGCAGGTAGGTCTGGACGGTGCGCTGCAGGGCGGCCAGGTGGTCGCGGGCGGCGGCCAGGTCGCGGGCGGTGGGGCGGCGCTCCAGCGGCTCGTAGAGGTCGTGGGGTAAGTAACGCTGCAAGGAGGGCAGCATCGCCTGGATGGGGCGCGGGGCAGGCGTTGGGAGCGGGGCGGTGTCCAGGGTGGCGGGGCGTGAGGCCGGCGCCGCCTCGGGGAGAGGCCAGGCGTCCGGCTGCTCGGCGGGGGCGATGACGTCCCTCGCCGGGGCGACGGTCTCGCCGGTTCCCGCGACGACGATGGCGCCACAGTGGAAGCAAAAGCGGGCGTGGCCGGGCAGCAGGGTGTGGCAGTTCAGGCAGACGTGGCCGGCCACGAGGGGCTGGCCGCAGCTCAGGCAGAAACGCGCCTGGGCGGGGTTGGCTGTTTGGCAAAGTGGGCACTTCATGGCGATTCCCTCCTCTTTGAGACGGTGATGCCGGTAGCCGCATTGTACCATAGGCGCGGTTGGGCGGCAAGTCGCTGTTTTTTTGCGAGCGGTGGCCACCAAGGGCAGATCGGACGCCAGGGCGGCCATGAGCCCCACAGCGGCTGCACGGGCGGCGTAGGCGCCCGCCATTTCGCGTGATGCTTTGGACATCCGTCTTGGGGAGTCTCAGGATCTCGCTTGGCGCAGTTCGCGGATGCGGCCCCAGACGTTGGACACAAAAAACGCCACCGCCGCCAACAGCAACAAGCCCGATAGGTCGCTGAGCACCTGGTAGGCGGCGATCCGCGTCCAGCCGTAGAGGGGCTCGCAGACGGCGCGCAGGAGGATGCCGGCGTTGAGGCTGGCAAACGTCGCCCAGAAGAGCAACTCGCTGCCGCGCTGGACCTGACCGCGCCGCACTCGTTGGCTGGCGTCCGGGTCGGCGCGGCGGGGCAGCGGGGGAAAAGCCACCAGGCTACGCCCATGATGAGTTGCGTCAGCCAGCCGACGAGCAGGACCTGAACGTGGCTGATTTTCAGGAGCAGAATCCAGGCGCCGAGCGGAACCCAGCGGTTGACGAGCAGCAGGGCGCCGAGGACGGCCCCCGATACCCAGGTATACCAGTGAGGCTTTGACCAGGATGCGCGACGTCGCCGGCACAGGGCGCCTCTACTCCATGCTGCGGATGCGGCCCCAGATGAGCCAGCCAAATCCCAGGGCCGCCAGGGCTTGCAGGATGCCCGACAGAGCCACCAGGGCTGCCAGCCAGGGCTCGGTTGCCCATCAATTGGAAAGGCTCAAACAGGAAGCGCAACAGCAGCCCGGCATTCAAGCAAGAAAAGACGGCCCAGGCTAGTCCGTCCGAGCCGCGAGGCTCGGAGTTTCTGTGTTTTGCGAAAGCGGGGAAAGATGCAGTAGGCAACACCGATGGCCAGTTGGGTGATCCAGCCCACCACCAGCAGGTGCAACTGGCTGAGATAGACGGTCCGCAGCCAGCGGCCCAGACCCAGCCATCCGTCGAGGGCCATCAGCGCGCCGAGCACAAAGGCGGCGATGAAGTAGAGAAATGCGGCCTTGACAAAAGCGCGGGCAAGTGGCGGCATCGTCTCCTCGTATTGCGTAAAACGCAAAGCGTGATCGACTTATTTCACAGCTTTGCGCTTACGGCCACCGAGCACTTGAGCGAGTCGTCCAGCAGGCCCATGTAGGGCGCCAGCAACGCCTTGAGCTTGTCGATCACCGGCCCCAGCTCGGTGTCCTTGAGGGGGATGGCCACGTCCACGTTCATCATGACCGGCAGCGTCTGGCTGACCGGCACCGACATGTCCATGTGCACCGGCAGGTCCTGGCCTTTGGGCAGCTTGAGGGTCACCTGGCCGTTGATCTGGCCGCCGCCGGCCGGCAGCGTAAAGCGAGTGGGGCGGTTGAGCTGGACGTCTTTGGTCAGCTCGACCGTGGTCGTTTCGTCCAGGGGCAGGTCAAAGACCACGGGGATCGTCTGGCTGATGGGCACCGTGCTGGTGATCACCGCGTTGCCCAGGTCGTCCACCAGGCTGTTGACGTCGGCGATCAACGGGCAGGCCACGTCGGTGCGCAGCGCCTGGACCAGGGGCCACTTCTGCCAGACCACAAAGGCAGCCACCAGCAGGACGAGGACCAGCACAAAAGCAACGGCGAAGGAGAAAAGGATGGCGAATTTCTCAAAAGCCCGCCAGAGTGCTTTGCTACGTTCCATGATTCTTCTCCTTTCAATGGGCCGACTAGCTGATTCTATTATAACCTACATTGGTGGATATGTCAATCTCTAGGTACGCCTGGCAGAGACATCGCAGGCCGTGGAGATTGTTTTCGCCCTGCATCTGTGTTATACTGAGCACGCTACCACACCAGGAGGCGGAGCGATGAAGCCAAAACGGACAAGGGAAGGCCGGGCTGCTGCGCACTGACCTGATCCGCGGCGAGCCCTACCAAATCGGCGGGCGGACGCTTGGTCCCCGAGGCGCGGATCGTCTCCCTGGGCAAAGCCAGGGCCAGGATCGGCGAGCGGATGCACAGCGGCTGGGGCGCAGCCTTACCCGGGTCATACCCACGGCCCTCATCGAAGTGACCGAAGAGGGCGAGCGGCGCATCCCCATCCAAGATGCGACCGCTGCCGGACTGCGCGGAATTTTGGTCGCGGCCTTGACTCTGACCCTCTTGTTCACGGCCGTCCGCTGGCTGGCGCGGTGTTTGAGAAAAGAACTGATTCCGTACAACATCTTGAAGGAGCAAACCATGTCTCTAAACCAATTGTTCGAAACCATTGAAAAGGCGCGAGAGACGGCCCACTGGCGGGCCGCGTTTGGCGAGCCGCACGTCGTCGAGGGCCGGACGCTCATCCCCGTGGCGCGGGTGAGTTATGGCTTTGGCTTGGGATTCGGCAGCGGCACCGGCCCGGCGGAGCAGGAGGGCGAGCCAGCGCCGGGTGGCGAAGGCGGTGGTGCGGGCGGCGGCGCGTCGGCCAAGCCGCTGGGCGTCATCGTCGTCACGCCAGAGGCGGTCTATTTCGAAGAGACGACCGACGAGGCCAGATCGCCATGGCTGGCATCGCGTTTGCGGCCCTGGCGTCCTTGCAGTTCTTCAAGACCCTGCGCGCGATTTTTGGCAAGTAAGCGTCGCGGTCTGACAGGGTGAAAGCCAGCGTGGAAAAAGAGCGTCCCCTGCTGCTGGTCCCGGTGCTGGCGCTCTTGGCCGCTACGGCCTGGCTCCTGGCCGGGGGTCGCGGCCCGCGGCGCCGCCTGCCAGCCTGTAACCGGCCTGGCCCTGACCGGCCCGTCGTCGCCGGTTTATCCCGACGCACCCGTCCTGTTCAGCGGCGAGGTGCTCACCGGCGGCCTGCCCCTCACCTACACTGGACCTTCGGTGATGGCAGTCTCCCCGGCGGGCGGCGTGGCCCTCTCGCCGACCCTGACCATCAGCCACAGCTACACGGCCAGCGGCGTCTATACCGTGTCGCTGACAGCCTGGAACACGTGCACCCTGGCACCCCTGACCGCCACGATGCGTGACGGTGGCGGCTCGCCGTGCCTGCCGCTGACCGGGTTGAGCCTGACCTACACCCCCACCCAGGTCTACACCTACACCGCCGTGGCCTTCCGCGCCGAGGTGCTGACCGGCAGCCTGCCCGTCACCTACACCTGGGCCTTGGGCGACGCCTCGCCGCCGATCAGCGGGCACGACGGCCGGGCCGGTCTTGACGGCGACGCACACCTTCACCCTACCCGGCGCCTACACGTCCACCCTCGCGGCCTGGAACGCCTGCACACTCACGCCGACGCGGCAGGCGGTGACCCTGACCGTCGCGCCGTGCGAGGTTATCTCGGGGGTTGCGATTATCTGGCGACCGCCCGCGCCGCGTGTCGGGGGGGTGATCACCTTCTACCGCCCAGGTAACCGGCGGCTCGCCGCCCCGCCACCTGGCCTGGTCCTTCGGTGACGGGACCGGGCGTCCGGCGCTGTCGTTACTCACGTCTATACCGCGCCGCTGACCTACACCCTGGCGCTGACCGCCCAGAATCCGTGCAGCCGACGCCTCGCTACGGCGACGCTGGCCGTCGCTCCGCCGCCGCAGTTGACCTTTTTGCCCCTGGCCCTTCGTGGGTATGTCACGTCTACGTCGCCGGCCCACCTGGGTTACGGCGCCAACGTCGCCTCGGCCGAGCCACGCCATCAGCCTGACGGTGATGGGCTTCGATTGGGCCAAGGGCTTTGTCACCTGGGCCGATGCCGGGGGTGGGCCGGGCTACAACTGGGTCGCGGTCGACGACCACTACGGCGAGTTTCTGCCCCGGGTTCGCCACGTTCTGCTGCGGATCGACGGGCCGACGCCACCGGGGGTGGGGATGCCGCCCGTCTCACCGGGCGACCTGGCGGCCTTCCACGGCTTTGCCCTGGCCCTGGCGGCCCACGTCTCGGACACCTGGCGCGTCCAGGGCCTGGAAACGGTGGCCTACGAGATCTGGAACGAGCCCAACCTGGACTACGAGTGGGGCGGCACGCCCAGCGCCGCCCAGTACACGGCCCTGCTGAAGCAAGGCTACCTGGGCGTCAAGGCTGGCGATCCCCGGGCCCTCGTCGTCAGCGCCGGGCTGGCGACGACGGGCGGCTCGGCGCGAGACCTGGCCCTGGCCCGGCGGCTCTACGGCGCCATCGAGGTGACGCCCGACCTGACCTTTTTGCGCAATATGTACAACCACGGCGCCTTGGGCTACCTGGATGCCCTGGGCAGCCATCCCTACGGCGGCCCCGACGCGCCCGACACGCCGCCCGGCGCGGCCAGCGGCCCCATCTATTTCCGGCGCGCCGAGGAGCAGCGCCAGGTGATGCTCGACTACGGCGACGAGTCGCCGGTGTGGGCCACCGAGTTTGGCTGGGTGCTGGAAACCGCGTGTTACCTGGGCGAGCACGAGTGGATGGAGGTCAGCGAAGCGTTGCAGGCCGAGTACCTGGCCGCCGCCTACGCCTATGCCGACGAACAGTGGCCCTGGATGGGGCCGATGTTCCTCTTCAACCTTGACTTTGGCACGGTTCTCTGGTACGCTGAGTGCGACCCGATGCGCTGGTATTCGATTGCCTACCGGGAGAATCCCTACGATCCCGGCAACAGCCCGGTGCAGCCCCGGCAGGCGTTCCACGCCCTGCGGGCAATGCCCAAGCACTCGGCCTGGTAGCCGGTGCCCCGGGCATAATGTCTATTTTGACTACATTTTATCGTCGGAGTGAAGAGTATCTATGCTAGAGGAATTGGTTCATAGCGGCGTGGTGGTGCCCGATCCCCCGCCGCCACGGGGTTTGATCCTCGTGATTCGGGGCACACCGGTCAAGTTGACCCTCAGGCAGGAAGAGATGGCCCTGGCCTGGGCCAGAAACAGGGGACCGAGTACGTCGAGGACCCCACCTTTGTGCGCAACTTCCTGCACGATTTCAGCGCCGAGCTGGGCGTCGAACCGCCGCTGTCGGTCGATGAGGTGGACTTTGCACCTGCGGTCGGCGTGGTGGAAGCCGAGCGCGAGGCCAGGGCCAGCCTGACCCGCGAGGAGCGCAAGGCTGCCGCTGCGGAGCGCAAGGCCAAGCGCGAGGCGCTGAAGGAACAGTACGGCTACGCCATCGTCAACGGCGAGCGCACTGAGCTGGGCACCTACATGGTGGAGCCCAGCGGCATCTTCATGGGCCGCGGCCAGCACCCCCTGCGTGGGCGCTGGAAAGAGGGCGCCCGAACAGCGCGACGTCACGCTGAACCTCAGCCCCGACGCACCCCGCCCGCCTGGAGATTGGGAAGAGATCGTGTGGCAGCCGGAGCCTGTGGGTGGCTCGCTGGCACGACAAGCTCTCTGGCAAGATCAAATATGTCTGGCTGGCCGACACCGCGTCGGTCAAGCAGGAGCCGAGAGGCAGAGAAATTCGACCAGGCGACAGAACTGCACGCGGGAGCTGGAAGCGGTGCGCGCCCGCATCCGACGCTGACCTGTCCGCCGATGACGCCAAGCGTCGCAGGATCGCCACGGCCTGCTTCCTGATCGACGCTGCTGTGCCTGCGGGTGGGTGACGAAAAGGACCCCGACGAGGCCGACACCGTGGGCGCCACCACGCTGCGGCCGGAGCACGTCACGCTGCACCCGGACGGGACGGCCGAGTTCCGGTTTCTCGGCAAGGACTCGGTGCTGTGGCACAAGACGATCGAGTTGCCCGAGCACGGTCTGGGCAACCTGGCGACCCTGATCGCAGACGCCCGCCCGCCGCGCGCAACGGGGGCAACGGGAAGAGCCATCCCACCCGCGACAAGCCGCAGATCTTCCCCGATGTCGGCAGCCGCGACGTCAACGCCTATCTCTCAGAGATCCTGCCCGGCCTGACGGCCAAGGTGTTCCGCACCCATCACGCCACGATGGCCGTGCGCACAGCCTGGAGGCTTCAGGCGTGAGGCGAGGACCCCGAGTACCAAAAGTGGGAGGCGGCGATCGTCTCGCCAACCTGGAGGCCGCCATCCTCTGCAACCACACCAAGGCGGCGCCCGCCAACTGGGCGCGGCCGCAAGCGCTACGGAAACGGGAAGAGGGCGCAAGCGCGGACGAACAGGTCGGGAGCGAGCGACAGGCTATCGCCAGGCGCAGGCCGACCTCAACGCCGAGGCGGAGGCCAAGAAAAGAGGCGGCCGCGGACAAGCAGCGCCCAAGCGGGTGCGCGAGCGCTACAAGAAGCGCCTGGGCGCGGCCCGTCGCCGCGTCGAGCGGGCCGAGGCCAGGTGCCAGCGCGCGACCGCTCGGCAGAATCCAGGCGCAACCGCCTCGCCGCCAAGGGCCGCGCCTGGAACCTGGGCACCAGCCTCAAGTCGTACATCGACCCCGCGTCTATCACGGCTGGGGCGAGGAGGTCGATTACGACGTCCTGGAGAAATACTATCCCACCACCTTGCGACGCAAGTTCGCCTGGGTCAGGGTGGGGACGACACAGACAGCGATGAAGTAACCGAGTAGGTCGCTACCCCTCTCAGCTGCAAGGAGGCAGATATTGACTACACCACGTATGCGATTAATGATCCCCGGACCGGTCAACGCGAAGATGACGTGCTGGCAGCCATGGCCGAGCCCATCCGCGCCCGCTATGGCGACGAGTGGCTGCCCGTCTACCACGAAACGATCGGGCTCTTGCAGCAGATTTATGGCACCCAGAACGATCTGTTCTTGATGGCCGGGCCGGGCTCGGCTGCCATCGACGCGGCATTGGGCAGCCTGATGCGCACGGGTGAAAAGGTGCTGGTCGCGAGCAACGGCTTTTTCGGCCAGCGCCTGGGCGCCATAGCCCAGGGCTACGGCCTGGACGTGCGCCTGGTAGAGGCGTCCCAGGGCCAGCCGGTCGATCCAGAGGCTGTGCGCCAGACGCTGGTCACGAGCCCGACATCCAGGCCGTCGGCGTGGTCCACCTGGAGACATCGACCGGGGTGCTCAACCCGCTGCGCGAGATCGCGGCGGCGGCCAATGAGTGTGGCGTGGTGACCATCGTCGATGCCGTGTCCTCGCTGGGCGGCGTGCCCCTGCCGGTGGACGAGTGGGGCATCGACGTGTGCGTCACGGTGTCGAACAAGTGCTTTGCCTGCCCGCCCGGCTTGGCCCCCATCTCGGTCAGCCGCCGGGCCTGGTCCGCGGAAATTGCGAACTATCTCGCAAAGCCGTTGATTGAGAAGTTTGGCATTCTCCCCGATACGGATCCGGACCTCTTTCTTTGCGCGCTGTACTACAAGACCTTTGTGGCGTCCCAGGCTCCAGACGAAGGGTATCGCGCCGAGATGCTGGCTCCGGGCGGCGAGTTGTCCCAGGCGATTGTTGCTGAATCTCGCTCGGCAACGAATTCCATTCCGGTCGCCTTAATTTCAGAATCTGCAGATGGTTTGACCACCGAGGAGTCGCCGTGAGAGTCGCCGAATTGATCGAGAAAAGGCAGCCGAACTGGCAAGAGCTGGAGAAGCTGTGCGACGATATTTCCCGGCGGAAATTCCGCACCGATCCCGAACTGGTTTCGCGTTTCTCAAGTCTTTACCGGGCCGCGTGCGCAGATTCTCGCGTTAGCCGAATCGTACCAATTGCCACCCAACACGGTGGACTATCTGCATCGCTTGGTGGCCCGCGCTCACAACCAGATGTATCGCACGCGGAAATTCCAATGGCGAACGTGGTACAAGCGGATCTTTGAGGACACCCCTCGACAGATTTTTGACGATCCTTGCATTCACCTGGTGGCGGTATTGTTCTGGGGTCTGTTTCTGATTTCGGCCTACCTGGCTTATGACAACACGCTTTGGCCGGGATTTGCGGAACAGGTCGTCGGGGAGCAACAGCTGGAAACGTTTACGGACATGTACACCGGATTTGGTGGCGGAGGCAGTTCGTCGATGATGGGATTTTATGTTTACCACAACGCCACCATCGGGCTGAGCTGTTTCGTGATGATGCTGTTCGTGTTACCCGGCATGATTACGCTAACGTTCAATGCCGTTTACCTGGGGACGGTGTTTGGATTCATGTTCCGCCCGGAACTGGGCGATGCGGGTGTGAATTTCAAGAACTTTGTCACTGCCCATGGCCCGTTTGAATTGACAGCCATCGTATTGTCGGCGGGTGCAGGACTGAAAATCGGGCTTGGCTGGCTCCGCACCAACGGGCTTCGGCGATCGGATTCCCTGGTCAAAACAGCTCGCGAGGCACTGCCGATCGTGATGTGCGCGGTCGTATTGTTTTGCTTGGCCGCGATAATCGAGGGATTTGTTTCACCGGCCAGCTCAGATTTCCTGCCCTGGTGGGTGAAGGGAATCGTGGCAGTGTTTTCCAGTTGCCTGCTGATGATCTACTTTGTCGTCCTCGGCTATCCGCGCAGGTTCGAAGACGACGGAAACTCGGTTCGATCTGACCCGGGAGCGAAGCATGAAACTTGACCATACCTTCATCGCAATTCGCGAGCGCGGGATCCTCGAAATTTGTGATTTGGCACTGCACGTGGTCCGAGACCATTTCAGGCCGCTGGTGGTTTTGCTTTTCCTGGGTGCCTTGCCCTGGGTGGCGGTGGACTGGTTGCTGACGCGCTGGATGGTGGTTGGCGATTTTGGTTCCGAATACGAGGGATTGTATTACTGGATCATGAGCCTGCTGGTGATCAGTCAGGCCCAGGTCGGTTCGACGTTTGTCACTTACTATCTCGGTCAGGCAATGTTCGTCGGGCGACCGGGCATTTGGGAAACCATTCGAGGCGACACTCAACACGTCTCCGTACTTCATCTGGGTGCACGGGGGATTACGTCTGGTGCTGCCAATCCTGCTGTGCACCTGGATGGTCGACGCCGACCCCGATTTGTTGATCGTGATCTGTGGGATGTTGTTGCCCGGACTGGTGTTGGTGGCTTTGCTGGTACGCGGTTTCCGACCTTTCGTGTCCGAAATGCTGCTGTTGGAGCGGACGCCAATCAGGAGCGAGGACGCCAACAAAGTCAATTTCAAACGGCGATCCTGGGCACTGCATGGAGCAATGGGATCCGATTTATTTGGTAGGATGATCGTGACCGGGATTTTCTTCGTTCCGCTGGCGGGATCTTTCTTCCTGCTGTTTGTGACGATCAATTCGAGTTTGAATCTGCGGGCAAATCTCGAATACTCGTTGTTCCCTTACTATTACATCGCGGCGTTGTGGTTGACGGCCGGATTGGGGGCTGTAGTGCGATTTTTGTCCTATGTCGATATCCGAATCCGGCAGGAGGGCTGGGCGGTCGAATTGCGGATGAGGGCCGAAGGCCTACGGGTGAGTCAAGCGATCCAATGAACAGGAATGAAAGATCAAGATGGACGCGATAGCGAACTGTCCTCGAGCCGCGAAAATGCGATGGACCATCGTATTTCTGCTGGCCTGCGCCAGTTGTTACGCGTTCCCCCAATCGGCTGCTGGCGTTCAAGTGAGTAGCGAAGCCGCCGAACAGGCATTTTCAAAACGCAATTATCCGTGGTACGACGCAACATCCGGCCAAGTCCGGAAAATTGAATTCCCCGAACGGCCGGATGCAAAATCAAAGGACCGTCACGACGTCCGGTTGGCGCCACCGACGAAAAACAAACCGGCCCCCGCGGCCACGGGGCGCCGTCGCTCCGGCATGAGCATTGTCGCCTGGTGCCTGGTCGCGCTGCTGATCGCCGGAATTTCAGGCTTGCTGATCTGGGCTTTTTTCCGGATCGAATCGCGCTCCCGAAAGCGCCTCGACGAAGCGCCGGCCCGCAGCCTTGCCGAGAGTATTGAACAATTACCCTTTCAAGTTGACGATGTCGTAGGGGATTTCCGAGCGCTCGCTCAAACAGCGTATGCGGAAGGCGACTACCAACGTGCGATCACCTTTCTGTTCAGCCATGTTCTGGTGACGCTGGATCAAAATGGACTGATTCGTTTGCGCAAAGGTAAAACCAATCGGCAATATTTGCGTGAGCTGCAGTCGCACAGCTCGCTCTCCAACTTCTACCGATCGGTGATGGTCCCCTTCGAAGACACGTTTTTTGGCGACCACGAATTGTCCCAGCATGAATTTGAAGCATGCTGGAACCGGCTGGATGGGTTTCAGGACGGCGTGAACCAGACTGTGCAGGTTGTCTCGTGAACGGATTGAACCCCCAGCAAATTCCCCCTGAGAATTGGCGTTCTGGCCATCGACGGCAACGTGTGCCGCGATTGACACTTTGCATATCCTGGGCCTGTTGATTACCGGCTGTGGCAGCCAGTCGAAATTGGTGACGGAATACGGAAAGGTCTCAGGAGACCGCGGTGCGGTCAGTGTCAACGGAACCAGCGTGCTCTATGAGATGTTTCGGCAACGTGGGTTTCAGACAAAACGAGCGAAGAAAATATCGCCCCGGATTGAACGATTCGGCACGGTAATCTGGATGCCTGACAATTACGATTGCCCATCACCCGAAGCCATTGAAGCGCTGGAAAATTGGCTGGCCGAAGGCTACGGTCGGACGCTGGTTTACGTCGGACGCGACTACATCGCCAATGCGGATTATTTCCAGCACGTGCTCGAGAGCGAAGATTTACCAGATCGAGAAAACTGGATTCGCAATCTGGCGGAAGCGAAAGTGGAACAGGACCGTGGCTTACGCCTCAATGGGAGCAAGTCCGATCCGATCAGCTGTAAATGGTTTTTACAAGAAATGGTCCCGCGGCGGAAAGCGAGCAACATTTCTGGAGTACTGACCGAAGGGCTGGAGCAAAACGACGCCTCGATCGAGCTGTCGACGTTGTTGCGACCCGTGGCAGATTCCGCAGAGTCGGATTACCTGACGACGTCGACGTTGCTGGAGGCGGATAACTCCGTCTTTGCGTTTGCGATCCATCAACAGGATTTTTCAATGGACGAAGCACCGAGCAATCTGATCGTCGTCAGTAACGGCTCGTTTCTGCTGAATTACGGCCTGGTCAATCGCAGCAATCGTCAACTTGCTGAGGCGTTGATCAATTTCTGTGACGCCTATGAGCCGGTGGTCTTTCTCGAAAGCGGCCCAGGCGGAATCGAAGTCTCAGACAGCGACGCGGTCAACCACAATGCATGGGCCTGGATTGCGCAGCCACCATTACGTTACATGGTTCCGCATTTTATGATGTGGGGCGTGTTGTTTTGTTTTGTGTTTTTTCCGATTTTCGGTCGTCCCAAGAGCCTAAAAACCAGCCAACAGTCGTCTTTTCGAGCGCACATTTCCGCGATGGGGAAGATGTTGCAACGGACCAAACAGCCCGACCAGGCTTTGGCTAAAATCCAGCACTACCGCGAACACAGCGACCGAGAAACGCATTTACGGAAAGACTGAGCGAAGTAGGCGGATGCTGCTCGCAAGGTTAACTTTGATTATCCAATCCCTGTCAGAAACTCTAGAACACGCACATGAACGACATCGGCCAATCCAGCTCACCGAATTCAGATTTCGTCGAATTCGAGTGCCCCCAATGCAACGTTCGGCTCAAAGTACCAGCTGTTCTCAGCGGCAAGGACGCCAAATGCCCGCAATGCGCTCATGTATCAGCCGTACCGCAACCAACGGGGAGGCAGCAGGCAGGGAATTTATCCTCGCCGACCGATCCTAACGCGATCGCCGATGCTGTAATCGGAGCGGGGACAGCGAAAGAACCTGGATCAGCCGCAACCCAATCCGTTGAAGCGAAGGAACTGCAGGGTGCGGCACCACCAGCCAGCCAGCTCGCAGCCGATCTGGTCAACGATGTTTCTAAAGTGGAAATTGGCGATGAAACGCCAACCCGCTCGCTGTATCGCCGGATTTGCGAAGAGGTCGCCAAGGTCTTCGTTGGGCAGGATGAACTGGTGCAAGGCACCCTGGTCGCGCTGTTCTCGGGGGGACACGTATTGATCGAAAGCGTACCGGGTTTGGGTAAGACGCTGTTCGTTCGAACGTTGGGCGAGATCCTCGGCTGTCAATTCGGTCGCATTCAGTTCACCGCCGACCTGATGCCGTCGGATATTACGGGGGCCCCGATCTTTAACATGAAAACCCAGGAGTTCGATTTTCGTCCGGGCCCTGTTTTTACCCAGTTATTGCTGGCCGACGAAATCAACCGTTCCCCGGCCAAGACCCATGCGGCGCTGCTGGAAATCATGCAGGAAAAACGGGTCACGATCAATGGCAAGACCCACGATCTGGAGTTGCCCTTTCTTGTGGTGGCCACCCAAAACCCGATCGAATCCGAGGGCACTTACAATCTGCCCGAGGCTCAACTGGACCGTTTCATGTTCAAACTGGTGGCCGATTATCCAACCGAAGAACAGGAAGCCCAAATCCTGAACATGCATGGGGGGCAAGTTGACCTGAATGATCGTCTGGAAAACGAAATCCAGCAAATCTGCAGCCCCGAGGAAATCGTCCGCGTCACGAAGGAAAGCGAACAAGTCCGGGTGGATCGACTGTTGGTGGATTACATCAACAAAATAGTCCGTTTAACGCGCCAATGGCCCCAATTCTACATGGGTGCCTCGCCGCGGGCTGGCATCGGATTGATGCAGGGAGCCCGTACCCTCGCCGCGTTTTACGGTCGTGATTATGCGGTCCCCGACGACGTTGTGCAGATTGCGCTGCCGGCGCTGCGCCATCGGGTGATGCTGACCGCCGAGGCAGAAGTAGAGGGACAAACCGTGGATCAGCTGCTTAGCGATTTGATTCGGACCGTTGAGGTCCCACGACTGAAAAACTGATCTGGCAACCAGATCGCAACTGATAACATTTTTCTCCGGACATCCGTTTTGCTCGACATCTTGCAATCCGCTTTCGACCTGCTGATCAACATGCCGATCATCCTCCTGGGGCTGATGGTGTTGCCGTTGGTCCTGATTGCGCGAGGATGGAAGATTTATCCCTCGAAGCGATTACTTGCCCTGGCGTCGGTGCCGGCCGTGCTTTGCATCACGATGATTTTTTCTCCACTGGTCGGCTGGTACGTACTGGTCCTGGATGGAGTGATCCTGCTGGCGGCGGTGATCGACATGATCTCCGTTCCTGCAGAACAGGATTTTTCTGCCAAACGTAGCCTGCAACGGATTGCATCGCTCGCAAAACCTCAGCCGGTCGAAATCGAACTAACCAACCGTTCAGGTCGAGGTTGCCAAATTGCCCTCAAAGACGATCTGCCGCAGTGTTTTGACGCCGAGCCAGACGAGGTCGAATTGAAGATCGGGGGCCGCAGCCGCATCCTGTTCCATTACCACTATGAAAGCAACGAGCGCGGCCAACAGACGCTGCGGTTCGTGCACTTAAAGGTCACCAGTGGATTGGGATTGTGGCATGCGTACTACCGGATTCCCTGCGCGGACACCATCAGTGTTTATCCCGACATGAAACAGATCTCCGAGTACGACCTGCTGGCCAAAACCAATCGACTGAGCCTGCTGGGAATGCGGCGGACACGAAAAATCGGCCAGGACAATGAATTTGAGCGACTACGCGATTATACCCAGGACGACAACTACAAACATATCGACTGGCGCACGACGGCTCGCCGCCGCAAGCTGACCGTTCGCGATTTCCAGGCCAACCAAAGCCAGCGAATCATTTTTCTGGTCGACTGCGGACGGATGATGACGGGAACCGTCGAGGGATTAAGCCTACTGGATTATTCGCTCAACGCCATGCTGATGCTCAGCTACGTAGCGCTACGGCAGGGCGATTCGGTCGGGCTGATCAGTTTCAGTAATTCGATCCATAATTACACTCCGGCTCGCGGCGGAGTGAAGCAGATCAATCGGCTGCTGCATGCTTCCTACAATCAACGTCCTTCGTATGTCGAATCGCGGTATGACGAAGCGTTCCTGTATTTGCGGAGTCATTGTCGCAAGCGATCGCTGGTCGTGTTGGTGACGAATGTGATCGACGAAATCAACGCTCACCAGATTCGGCAGTACATGGGATCGTTAACTGGTCGGCACTTGCCTTTGGCGGTGTTGCTGCGGGACCACGAGCTGTTTTCCGCCGTCGAAGACATTCAGCCGGACAATCCGGAATCCCTCTATCAGGGCGCCGCCGCGGTGGACGTGCTCAGTTGGCGTCATCAGGTCATTAAGGACTTGCAACATCAAGGCGTGCTCGCACTGGATTTGTTCCCAGAACAATTGACTTCAACGCTGGTGAATCAGTACCTTGAAATCAAAGCCCGACATTTGCTATGACGCTGGATCGGTACCAACCGTCAGGCAGGCAATCGCCTCCGAGAAGTGGTCTTCGCTTACCCGTTCGACACACCGTTGCAAGCGTTCCACCTGAGTTCGATTGACCGGGACAAGCAATCCATCGGGGGGCAATTCAGGGACCAGTCGTCTCGAAATTACCTGCAACAAGTCTTCGATGCCTTCGCCATGGATCGCCGACGTTCGAATCGCATCCGCAGGACCAGGGATCGGTTGCGACGGCTCCAGCAGGTCCACTTTGTTGACCACGAACACGGTTCGATCACCGTTTGGCAATTCCTTCCACGTGGTTTCCGAGTCCTTCGTTGCGTCCAGCACGACGACGACCAGGTCCGCTTTGTCAATTTCAGACTTAGCCAGCTCAACGCCCTTGCGTTCAATCAAGTTCTCGGCGACCCGGAGGCCAGCGGTATCTTTGATCTCAACCGGCCAACCGCCGATTGCCGTCAGCTGAGAAACAACATCGCGGGTCGTGCCCGCGGTCTGGTGCACGATTGCCCGACCAAATCCGACGACCGAATTCATCAGGCTGCTTTTGCCGACATTGGGTTGACCGCAAAATACGACCGACCAGCTCCGGGACAGGTGCATCCCAAACTCCGACCAGCGGAGCGACAGGGACAGCCGCTCCAGCGCGTTTCGCGGGTCCTGCTGAATCATGGCGGCGAGTGATGCCAGGCACGCATCGGCTTGCAGGTATTGACGTAATATCAGCTCGGCGGTCCGCTCGGTGCAGGCGACACTCGCGGCCTGGGCAAACTCGGACTTCCACGGGCTGCCGTGGACAATGCGGTAAGCCCGTTCGGCCTCTCGGACGCCAAATCCGTGCTGCTGTAGCGACCGGACAATGGACTGAACCGCCGATTCACCGCCATGGCAATGAACTTCCATTCGCGTGTGAGCAACGCGAACCAGCATGACGTCCTCGCCGGTTGATCGCCAGGTTCCATAAAAAATCGCCGGGATTCGACTGGCCGACAGCCTGCGGCCTGACGCGGAGGAAAACAGCGAATCGAGTTTACTGGGCAAATCCGGACCGCTCGCAAGTACCACCGCGATCGCACCGCGGCCTGGTGGCGTGAGCACGGCGCAGCAATACTCCGAACCTACGTTCAATTCACTTTTTTTCGAAGACACAGGTTCGTCGTTCATGCCTGTCGATTGATTTGTTCCAGCAGTTGACGGCCCACATTCCGAGCTCCCTGCAACACGAGATCCGGGACATGCTGCCAGTGCTCGGGAAGCCACGGCATCAGTTCCAGCATACCGCGACCGGTCGTGATGACCTCGGCAGGGACGGCAAGCGATGCGGAGAGCTCGCTGACGGCTGTTTTCATCACGGCGATCTGGGCCTGGAACACCCCCAGCAGGATGGCCGCTTCGGTCGATCGACCGACAAACGGCAATGGCTGCCCGCAATCAAATTGGGCCAGATTTTGCGATCTCAAATCCGGCAGCGCGTCGGTTTGACTGGCCAGCGTCTGCAGATTCGCAGTCGCCCCTGGCAAGATCAATCCGCCTTGAAAAACATTCTGGTCATCCACCCAATCAATGGTGACCGCGGTTCCCGCGTCGATCACGATGACGGGTCCGCCGCTGTTCAGTTCAACCGCCTGCCAGGCTGCGATCAATCGGTCGCGACCAAGCTGGGAACGGGAATCGACGACCGTTTCCAAATCGATCTCGTCCGGTTGAATCACGTGAAACTGATCGCCAGGTCGGTTGCGGCTGACCCAGTCGAACAGTTCTTTTTCCAGTCGATCATTGACGCTGGAGACCGCCCAAAAGCAGGTTTGCCCCGGTTCAACGACTTGTCGGTCCAGTTGAAAACCATCGGCGGACTGAAAAATGGTTTCGACACACCAGCGATCATTGTTGCGGGTGCGATCTTCGCTGCCAAAATGCTCGATGGCAATTTTCGCGGAGCTGTTTCCAATGTCGACGGCAACTAACTGCATGCGGTCTGCTTTTCAAGGACGTCGGTAATTCGGTTAATCAGCCGCGGCAGTCCGTCACCAGTCACGGCGGAGATCAACAGGACTTCGCGGTCGATTTCCGCCTGCAACTGTTTCGCGATCTCGTCGGCACCGGGTAACTCGGATTTCGTCACCACGACGATTTCCGGACGGTGTTTGAGGTTTTCGCTGTAATGTTCCAATTCGTAGCGGATCGCGCGGTAGTTGGCCAGCGGATCTGATTGGTCCATCGGCATCGGCTCCACCAAATGCACCAGAATTCCAGCTCGCTCGATATGCTTGAGAAAGTCGTGGCCAAGTCCGACACCCTGGTGAGCACCTTCGATCAGGCCAGGAATATCCGCCATCACGAATGAGCGATCCATGTCGACCCGGACCTGGCCGAGATTGGGATACTTGGTTGTGAAAGGGTAATTGGCAATTTCAGGTTTGGCACTGGAAAGTCGGCTGAGCAAGGTGCTTTTGCCGGCGTTAGGCATTCCAATCAGTCCGACGTCGGCAATGACCTTCAGTTCGAGGATCAAGTGACGATGCTCCCCGTCTTGGCCTTGTGTCGCCTGTCTCGGGGCCTGGTTGGTGGAAGACTTGAACCGCGTGTTGCCTTTGCCTCCCCGACCGCCCTTGGCCGCGACGACTGAGTCCCCGGGCTGGGCTAGATCTTTGATCACCAGTCCGTTTTCCGAATCAATGACGATCGTGCCCGGAGGAACTTCCATGACAACATCTTCGCCACAACGACCGTGGCGGCCCGAACCCATTCCGCCAACGCCGTTTTCGGCTCGGATGTGATGACGGTTGGCGAAATTGACCAGACTGTTGATCCCATTGGCAGCCTGAATGATCACGCTGCCTCCATGCCCACCATCGCCACCGTCGGGTCCACCGCGCGGAACATATTTCTCACGACGGAAGCTCATGCAACCATGTCCACCGCGTCCGCCAAACACTTCGATTTGGACTTGATCAACAAACATATTCGGTGGCTCTTTGGCAAAAGTTAAAAACAAAAAGGGATACCCGTGGGCATCCCTGGTATTGTTTCGGATTGTGAGCGCGTGTCAAACGGCGACAACGACGAATGAGGTCGGGCGATCCGTCATCACGTCTTTCGGTTGGACGAAGCTTGACGACGGGCCGGTGGCCGATCCATTCAGTTCGCTTCCGCAACGACGTTGATCCGGCGACCTTTTCGGTCGAACATCACGTGACCATCGACCAGGGCAAACAGGGTGTAGTCTCTGCCCTGTCCGACGCCTTTGCCAGGATGCCATTTATTGCCGACCTGCCGGGCGAGGATGTTGCCTGCGATCACACGCTCCCCGCCAAATTTCTTGATACCACGTCGCTGAGCATTCGAATCGCGACCGTTGCGGCTGGAGCCTTGCCCCTTTTTGTGAGCCATTGAACTGCCTTTTTGTGTTTAAAGCGATGTCTTGGATGGTTGTTGAATTCGGTGTCTCGCGGCCGATGGAAAGACTCCACGGGCCTTAGCTGTGCTTATTTTCAGCGAGCCTTAGAATTTAACGGTAAATCCACAATGAATCAAGGCTTTTGATGAATCGAATGCCACCTTCGACCACAGGCTCCCAGAATTGGGGCTCCAGGGCCAGAATATACTCGTCTTCTCCCTGTTTGAACGTCCATCTTTTGCCGGGAACCATGGTCGTCAGGGCGACTTGCGGGTCGATGGCAATGCCAGCTGCCGCAAAGGCCCGGGCGATGGATGGTTCGAGGGTTCCCTGTTCAAGGATGGGTGCAACGGCCGACGAAAAATCAGTCAAATTGACTTTGGCATCGGCTTCCACGACCAGCACTTTGCGACTGCCCGCCTCCTGATTGATTTTGTAGGCTCGAATGACTGGCCCTGGCAGGGCGTAACGGGCGGCGATCAAGGCCTGCTCCTGGGGATCGTCAACCAGCGGAATGCCATACAGGATACTGTCTTTTTCCTGATCGATCGTATCGCCGCCCCGCCAAAAATTCAGCTGCAGCGTCTTCTTTTTTGTCGGATCGCTCGGCGAATCACCCAATCGAAACGCGTTGGTCAGGCCGGAAACGTAAACACTGACGTAATCGATCCGGGGATCGACATCTTCGAACACGGCCACGCCCCAGACACCGCCATCGGCATCGGATTTGGCGACCGGAATTTGGACTTTCGACATCGTCACCGGATCGAGCAGTTGAATGGCAGGGTCTTCCCGGCGCTGGATTTGTCGCAGGACCATCGGACTGACTTTGTCGCGATACACCACTTTCTGGTACTGCTCGATGGCCTTCGAGTAGACCAATCCCTCGAGGGTGAAACGGGGCAGAAAAAACTTCTCCTCCGACTTCAACGGCTCATTGTATTTCAGCTCATTTTTAATGTGGTCGAAATTCGGGTCTTGTTTGACCTGTTCGTAAGTCAATGTTTTGCCGAGATCCCGGATCCGGTACACCATGTACCAGACATTCTTGGCCTGAACGCCATTTTCATCATCGGGCACCAGCAGCTTGGCTTGCCGAAGTTCACCCAACATCGAAAACTCGTACTCCCAGACATCGCGAAACATGACGACGCGTCGGGATTGCCCATACAGGGTGTCTTTTCGCGACACGTATTTCGGGTCATAGTTATTGGCGTTCAAACCGGGCAGCGGCATCGGCAGTGAAAAACTGTCGCGCGGATTGAGATCCGACGGAGGCGTGACCAGTACACCGGGTGCCAACGGTCTGGGTTGCTGCTGAGCGTTCGTGTTTTCGACAGGAACAACAGCGCAAAAAACGAAGACAGCGGATAGTAGAGCAGCCGACAATCGATGCATAACATTACGCCAATTAAGTGTGAAAAATCCGACGGCACGTCAAATGGGTCGAAGCGAGAACCCGGTTTTGCGTGACAAATCAAGCCGTTTGGAGGTAGCAGTTAAGTATAGTTGGACCCAATTGAAAGGGTCAAGTTTTCAGAATTTGGCAATGAATATTGGCAAAACGATCTGATCGGGGCGTAGCGGTTATTCCAATCGTCCAATTTACTCAACGAACCCGCAGTCGTCACTCGGATCGCAACCCGCCGGCGGAACACGCGAATTTCCGGCAATTTCCCGGTGAGCGGGCGACGATTCACAGACAACGACGGTGCCCATTTCCATTTTCGGCGCATCGTCGACATTTGATCAGTCTAAAATCCCTTCGCCAAAATCCTCTCCGTCGGGAGCCTTGGCGTCAGCGGCGTCTGTTTTGGATTGATGCGGCGGCGGTAGCTGGCCTTCCGGTTCATCGCGGCGGCTTTCGGGATCGTTGCCTTTCCCGCTTTTGCCCGCTTTGGAACCGGACGATTCAGGACTGCTTTTGCGGCTGGTCTCGAATCAATTCGTAATCTTCGTCATATCGGGACCGGTACCCGGGTTGCTGCGACAACTCGACTTCGCGTTCCAATTCCTCAACCACACGGCTTTGAATCATCTCACGACACTCTGCATTAACCGGATGGGCGATATCGGCATACAGTTTCGCCGCGACCGGATGAATCGGTGGAAATTCCACCGTGTCGCAGTTTGGTACCACAATTGTTGCAATAGTTGGCGCGGAGGTGGTTCTTCGATCGGCATTTCGAACAATTCGAAGTTAACTTCCGGCTGGGCATGGCGACGAACGGACCATTGTTACCCTTCGATAATCTTTAAGTCACGGACAACAAAGCAATCGTCGAAAGTCACACTGCAGAATCCGCGCAGCCGATCTTCTGAACTATCAACAAGTTTGATTCTGACTTCTGTGATTTCCAAAACTATCCTCCTAGAACCGTCCCTAAGCCGCGAGCCATTGCTCAAGGCCAAGTGTCCGACAGTATAAAATCCTTGCCCGAGGCAAGCGACAGGACAAGACGTGGGCCGCCCGGCGAGCCGTCCTCGCATTATGAAACACACCGAAATAGCTCGTTCCGCTTCCACTCATTTGGTGACCTGGACAGTCCAACATTTCGAACTCGGCCGACATCCTGGCGACCTCAGCCTCCAATTTGCCAGCGGTTGATTCCAGGCGATTGAACAGCGAGGCGGCAAGTGCTCTCCGAGCTCCCGACCGCACACTGGCGATGCAGCATCGGGACGAAACCGGCGTGGCCGAAATCTCACAGTGCCGAAAGACCGTCGGCGTCGCCAGAGCCCACCGGCGGTTTGGCAACCACCAATGGCGTTCCGCCAATTGCCGGCAACGGTTCGATAAGCTCACCGCGACCTCGACAAACGGCCGTACCACCGTCAATAAAAAACGGCACATCACTACCCAGTTCGGCCGCCAACTCCATCAGTTGAGCTTTGAAGAAACCAAGTTGCCAAAGCTGGTTACCGGCTCGAAGCGTTGCCGCCGCGTCACTCGATGCCCCGCCAAGTCCGGCCTCAGACGGGATTCGTTTCGACAACCGAACGTCGCAACCGAGCGGTGCAAAGGAACTCGATTCGCTGCGCTCACGCAGTAACTTCAACGCTCTGACGACCAAATTTCGATCGTCGGTCGGCAAGGCAGTGTCGTCATCGGTAATGAAAGGAAATTCCAGCTGCAAGTGGATTTCCTCATCGCTTCGAGCGGCGAACTCGAGTCGATCACAAAGATCAATCGTGGACATGACGGTTTCCAACTCGTGGAATCCGTCGGAGCGTTTGCCCATGATCTCAAGATGCAGATTGATTTTTGCAGGTGCGCAAACCGAAACTCGGTTTGGCTTGATTCCCAGCTTCATGTTGTCGGTCCGTCGCAAGTTGTATTTTCAGGGAATTGCTATGTCTCCATAGCTCATCGACAGAGTCGGACAATGTGACGCGTTCCGTCCTATAGTTTGAAACTACTATCGGTTTTTTGGCTACCTCAATCTATCATGGTTGTCAAAAATCACCACTCGTTTATCGCCCTCGATTCCATTTCCCGGCTTTCGGACCGATTGCTTCAACCGCCTTGCGGAGCGACGCAATTGAACCAACGGAAGCAGGCGAGGTTGCCAGAATGCCTGTATTTCGGATCGTATTCCGCCGAAAATCTTACCAGTCTTAACATCCGGAATGCCGTCCAATCCTTCAGTGGTAACGAATACTTATGAATGACTGGCAACAGATGCCATTCAAATCCGCGTTGGAAATCCGACCAAGTTCCGCACAACCTTATTTGCGGCAATCCGAAGCAAGATCGACTCAAAGAGTGACAACCCAATGTTTGATTCGAACGCTCCACGCGAACCGATCTGCCCAACGGCATTCTTGCGTTTCGGTCCCTGTTCGGTAGGATTCCTGATGGGGCTGGCCAATCTGGTACCCGGGGATCAGTGGCGGCACCATGCTGCTGGCGGCAGGAATTTATCCCTGACTTCATTGATTCGCTCTCGAATTTCACCAAGTTCCGATTGCGTATTCGTTCGGTGCTGGTCATCGGCTGCGTGGTGGCCGCAGCCGGAATTGGAATCCTGCTGTTTGCCGGTTCGCTCAAGGACGCCGTACTCGACCATCGCTGGATCATGTACAGCCTGTTCATCGGACTGACTCTTGGCGGAGTGCCGATCGTCTGGCGATTGATCGGGCAACCAACCACGGAATGGTTGTTGCTACCGGCGGCAGCATTCTTCCGCCATGGTCGGGCTGGCCTATTTGCAACGGCAAGGTGTCGTCGGCAGTGGTCAATCCAATCTGTTCATTTTGTTTTTCGCCGGTTTGGCTGGGGCCAGCGCAATGATTCTGCCGGGATTGTCCGGAGGATACCTGTTGTTGCTGATGGGACAATACGTACCCGATCCTGTCCGCCGTTCACGAATTTAAGGAAGCACTCAAAGCCCGTGACGTCACGGCGGCAATGGATCCGGCGGTTGCCGTTCTCATCCCGGTCGGCATTGGCGTGGTCGCTGGAGTGGTTCTCGTTGGCAACCTACTCAAGTGGTTGTTCCATCGTTATCAGAATCCGACATTGGGAATCCTGCTGGGTTTGCTGCTGGGATCGGTCTTTGGACTGTGGCCTTTTCAGCAGGGTGTGCCGCCCAAAATCGGTGACACGATCAAAGCCCAGATCGTAACGACCGATACGGTGGATCGGATCGACAAGGAGGATTGGCCGATCGAGTACTTCTCTCCCGGTCAGTGGCATGAGGTCGGCGGCTCTATCCTTTGATCGGACTGGGATTCATCATTACGATGGGGGTGTCGGCAATCGGCGGCCAGCGGGAGCAACGAGAATGCAAGCCTGAGCGTTAATTCACCATCGGCACGATCCTGCGCGTTCCCGTGTTGCTGATTTTTTGACTGGCCTTGGGCTTGGTCATTGCCGTCGACGCGGGCTCAGCAACGTCAGCCCAACGTCCTCGTAATTTTGACAGACGATCAAGGCTGGGGTGATTTGAGCTGTCAATGGCAACACCAATCTCGCGACACCCAATATCGACTCCCTGGCCCGCGACGGGGCAACGCTGGAAAATTTTTACGTCTGCCAGGTCTGCGCTCCGACGCGGGCTGAATTCTTGACCGGACGGTACTACCCGCAGACCGGCGTAAGCGGAGTCAGTCGTGGCCAGGGCAGACTCAATCCGGATGAAACGACGGTCGCCGACTTGTTCTCGGCCGCCGGCTATCGCACGGGCATTTCGGGAAATGGCACAACGGGACCCAACCGCCGTACCATCCGAACGATCGCGGCTTCGACAGAGTATTACGGCTTCACGTCGGGCCACTGGGGACATTATTTCAGTCCGCCGCTGGACCACAACGGCCAACGGGTTCGCGGAAACGGATTCATCGTCGACGATTTTACCGACCATGCCCTGACATTTCATCGAAGCGAATCGCAGACGAACCGTTTTTCTGCTACGTGCCCCTGAACACGCCACACTCGCCCATGATGGTGCCCGACCGATTCTACGAAAAATTTGATGGCCGCGAACTACAACTGAAACATCGCGACGTCGGCAAAGAAGACGTCATGATGACACGAGCCGCGCTGGCGATGTGTGAAAATATCGACTGGAACGTCGGCCGCGTGTTGCAAAAGCTGGATGAATTGAAGCTGGAGGATAACACGATGGTGATCTATTTCTCGGACAACGGACCCAATTCGTTTCGCTTCAATGGCGGCATGAAAGGCAAGAAGGGTTCCATCGATGAAGGCGGCTTGCGATCTCCGTTTTTCATTCGCTGGCCGGGAAAAATTCCCGCTGGCAAGCATAGTCTCTCAGAAATTGCGGGAGCGATCGATCTACTGCCAACGCTGACCGACCTGGCCGGGATTAAGTCAGCAGACCAACAAGTCCATCGACGGTCGGAACCTCCGGCCGTTGCTGACTCGACGCAAACGCCGACTGGGAACCGCGAAACCTGTTCTCGATCAAAAACAACCAGGTCAGCATTCGCGACCAGAAATTCCGGCTCGACGCCAGTGGCCACCTCTTCGACATCGCAGAACGACCGCGGGCAGTTACAGGACGTGCCGGCTCAACATCCAGAATTGACCCAGCAGTTGTTCCAGCTGGCCAAGCAGCATGCGGCGAACATGCAAGATCCAGTTTGCGATGCCAACGCGGATCGCCCATTTGCCGTCGGCTACGCTAAATCTACCACGTTGCCGGCTCGAGACGGTGTGGAACACGGGACGATCCAACGCAGCGCAAAACCGCCCAACAACTCGTTTTTCACGCATTGGACCGACGTGGACGATTCGATCACGTGGGATGTTGAGATTCTCAATGCCGGACATTACGAGGTGGTGGTTTATTATACTTGTGCCGCGGCGGGAGATGAAGGCGCGACCGTCCAACTGTCGATGGAACACGGCAATTCGGTCGCCGAAACGCATCACCGAGCCATTTGATCCACCGCTGTACGACAAATCGAAAGAACGGGTCGCAAATTCGCATTATTATCAAAAGGATTTCAAGCCATTTTTATTGGGCGTCATGCAAATTCAGGCAGGCCGCGGAACTCTGACCCTGAGCGCCCGAAGATACCCGGAAAACGCGCGATTGACGTGCATTCGATCGACCTGATTGCGAGGTAGAAACAGGTCGGCGTTTGCGAATGAAGCACAGCCGACAGGCCACTCCCACTTCGGTGGTTGAACCTCAGATCACTTGATGCGACCGGCAAACAATTCGGGTTTTCGAAACGCGATCAATGCCAGTGCCATTGCGTGCTCGTAGAGCGTTTGACGTGAGACGACTCCGTCAGTGAGCGATCCGACAGCACCTCCCCGATGCTTGGAATTCTGCTCCCGGAAGACTTCGTCATTGGCGTGCCCCAGTTCCATTCCCGCCTCGACCAGTTGTTGGACTGCGCGGTGGCAAAGCGAACGAGCCGCTGCGGCCACGTGCCACGTTTCCTTCGCGATCGACGACCACGACCCAGGCTCCCGCAAAAAAAGACTCGTCAATGATTTCAATCCCGCCCTCGATCCCCACAAAATAGTCAGCATCGGGCTGGGTTTGGACGAGCGCACGAGCGCGATTGGTTGCTCCGGCCAGCGTCTCCGTCGCAGGACATCGGTTGATCGCTGACTCCCGATTCCACCTCAACGCCGCGGGCCTCAAATTGAACTGGCGGGAACATGGATTGAAAACCGGCCAGCGTGGCAGCAATTTTTACCGGGTTTTGAGATCCGATCAGAATTCGTTGGGGTTCAGACATCTGTTTACGATTGGTTAAAAGCTGGTTAAATCGTTTTACTTGAAATCAAACTGAATTGTGACGAACATGGGATACCGAAGTCGACGACGTTGTCGGCTGTCGAATCGAATTTACTGAACTTGGAAGTTAACCAGGCCCTGCCATGCTCGCACGTTTTGCAATTCTGATCCTGACCCTTGTCCTGACCTCGCCGGATTTCGTTTTTGCCCAGCAAGCCCTAAAATTGCCGTCCTGTTTCGGTGACCACATGGTGCTCCAACAGCAAAAACCGATCAAGATCTGGGGCTGGGCCGAAGCCGGGGAATTGGTGAATGTCAATTTCCACGGCGTGTCCATCAATACCAAAGCCGCTGAAGACGGTCGTTGGCAGGCTATCCTACCCGAGTTTCAGGCTGATTCCAGTGCCACGTCCATGACGATTCAATCTGGCGAAGAAGAAGTCTCCATCGAGGACGTGTTGATCGGAGAAGTCTGGTTTGCCAGCGGACAGTCCAACATGGCGTGGACGTTGAATCGAGACCGCCGATTGGGAGCAGGAAGTTGCCTCCGCCGATCACCCCGGTTTTCGAATGTTCCTGGCGGCGCCAACGCCCGCCATCGAACCACAGGATGACATCTCGGGCAGTTGGAAAGTCTGCACACCGGAAAATGCACCCCGGAATTTTCGGCAACCGCGTACTTTTTCGCGAAGAAAATTCACGAGGAGACCGGCGTTCCGTCGGCATTATCAAATCGGTGATCGGCGGCAAACGATGTGAGTGCTACTGCAGTCGTGAAGCCATGCTGAGTAACGAACATGGTAAGCAGATGATGGCCGAATTCGACGCCCAAGCTGACGCATTCGACGCGGAGAAAGCCCAAGCCAATTACGACCAGGCCTTGGCCGCCTGGACAGAAAAAAACCGCTGAGTTGCGAAAGGCCAATCGCGATTTGCCACCAGCGGAACGCAAACGACTGCCGCGGAAACCGCAGCTGCAAACTCGCCCATGATGAATGCCGCCGAATCCCACGGTGCTCTACAACGGGATGATCCATCCGTTTGTCGGATACACGATGCGGGGGGCGATCTGGTACCAGGGTGAATCCAATTGTCGACCTGAATTGGCACCCATCTACAAGGAAATGTTTACGCTGATGATTCAGGACTGGCGCGATCGCTGGCAAGACGATTTTCCGTTTTACTTCGTGCAACTGGCCAATTTTCGGCAACCCACCACCGAACCCGGCGTCGATAATGAATGGCCAACGGTCCAAAACCAGCAACGGCTGACACTCCAATACCCCTTCACCGGGATGGCCGTGATCAACGATATCGGCGAGGAGAAAGGACATTCATCCGAAAAACAAAAAGGACGTCGGGGAGCGATTGGCGCGATGGGCTCTGCAAAACGAATACGGCAGACCTGTGGTGGTCAGCGGGCCGTTATTTAAGGCGGTCACGTTCAAAGGATCCGAGGCGATTGTCGAATTCGAACATGTCGCGGGCGGACTGAAATCGCGAGACGACCAACCATTGAAACGATTCGAAATCGCCGGCGAGGACCAGAAATGGTTTTGGGCCGACGCGAAAATCGTTGGAAACACGGTCGTCGTCAGTTCACCCGACGTGGCCCAGCCGGTCGCGGTTCGCTACGCCTGGGCATCCAATCCAACGGGTGCAAATTTCGTTAATTCCGAAGGTTTGCCCGCATCGATCTTTCCGTACGGATGATTGGCCAGCCAGTTTTGAGAAATAAGGCGGAAACCGTTGGCGGACTGGCGATTGATCCAGAGGCCCCACTCTTTTGCCTCCTGAAATCATTCCTCGCTGAACCGATCAACCAGCCGCCTCGGCGGCGAAATCGGTTTTGATCTCCACGGCGACCAGCGGATTTAACATCGGTGCCGTAGCCAGCTGGACGGCCGTTGCACCGGCACTCAGGTATTGGCGGACATGGGTCGCGTTAAAGATTCCACCGACGCCAATGATTTCGATATCGAGGTTGGCGTCCTCGATCGCGTCGCGAAATTGTACGCGTCTGGACCAACGAAGCTTGCACGACATCCGTCACCGCAAATGCCTCGCGGTTGACCATCGAACAGGCTTTCACCGCGGGAGTCCTGGACGGTGGCCGCGACGCTGTTGGTCATCGCCAACGCATTGGTCGACGTCGCCAGACCAGCCACCAGGCCGCTGATTTGTTCCGCAGCGACCTGGCCAATCTTCACGATCAAAGGCACCGCGCCGATCGCGTTTCGAACGGCGGTTGCCACCACTTTCGCGTCCGGGACCTGTTGGCAGAGTTGACCGTCAAGCGTCGAAACGTTGGGGCAGGAGAAATTCACCTCGATCGTGTCAGCGCCCGCGGCAACGGCCCATCGCGCTGCCAACGCATAGTCGGCGGCCAAGTCATCAATCGACCAGCCGGGCTGGATCGTACCGACAACCGAAACCGACAGGAGTTTGCCGGTGGGCAGATGACTTGCGAGTCTGTTCCAGGTCGGTGCCGCCAAATCTCCGGCGAGGCCGAAGGCATTCCAAATGAAACAGCCCAGCTTTTTTTCATGCGTTCACTGGTTGGGAGATTCGATTCCGCCCCGGTAGATCACCACATTCGACCGGCACCAGATTCGGGGCCGGATAGCAATTCCGTTGCACCGTTCGCACCGTTTTGTAGGTCAGCACATCAAACCCCAGACTCGCGTAGTACAGGCACCACTTTCCGTTGAGCAGTGGACCTGCCGGAATGCCGATGGGCGAGTCAACGGGCAAGCCACAAAATTGCCATTTTCCCGGGACGCTGGGCACGTCAATCGAAACGATATCCGGTGCCAACCGGTAATTTTCCGCGTAGCTGCGACGAAGATCGTAGACGGGCATCCCGCTTGAAGGGAGTGGCGGTTCGGACAACGGTGTCGTCATTGGTCAATGTCGGTAACGGGGTCGTTTTCTGATTCCTGCAATTCGTGTTGTGCCGCTGCCAGTAAACGTTCGGCTCTGGCAACCAACTCCTGGCCCTCGCGACCTTCACTGGAATTACCCCAGGATACCTGACCGTAGAGTTCGAGAATTGATTGATAAGTCTGAACCTTGTCCGCGGGGGTTGGGGCATCTTCCGCCCCCCGCATTGCAGTGCGGATTTTCTTCAAGTACGCCAGCACTTCGGCTCGAGCGTCATTTTTCAGCTTGATGAAATATCCCTTGGCGGCCTCCAGGCAATCGACATCTCGCTGATCCGGATCGCGGTCGTTTTTGTGAACGGTGATGAACGCCGACATTTTCGCCGATGCTGCTTCTTTGTTTTCGTCTGCCAGTTCAATGATCTCGAGAAACTGTTTTTCAACCTCCGTCAGTCTGCTTTCACCCGGAATGTTGGAACGGACGGAGAGTCGATTAACCAGTCCGTAGTAGTGCTGGATGGCTTTTCCAATCGTTTGAAGTTGTTCGACCTGCGGCACACGTTCGTCTTCGGGATAAAGGCTGAGGAACTGATCGATTTTATCCAGCACCAGGTTGGGTTGATCAACACGGGTTTCAATCTCGGTGTAGAGAGCTTCCGCGGACGGTGGTTTGTATGCCTGGTAAATCCCCCAACCGGCCGAACGCGATGACTAACGCCAACGACAACAACAGCGGCAGCAAACCGCTCCGGTGATGTGTTTCGGGCTCTGGAATTGCCGTTTCGAGCTGTCGAATTCTGTCGGTCACCGGATTGAAATAGTCGATATCGCGAGCCGAATTGGCAGGAGGCGACAACGAAATGGGATCCGAATCGCGGTAGGCAACGGTGTGACTGCGGTAGCGACTGTCCGAGGTTGCCGCTTTCCGGGCGGGCGGCTTGGTATTGGCCTTCGTGGATTCCGCGGCCGCTGGATTGATTTCGAAGGTGTTGTCGTCTTGGTCGCCCAGCGGTGCTTCGCAGGTCTTGGCCCGGCTGTTTTCTCGCAACTGTTCTTCGACCTCTTCGATTTTGTAGATCAACGCCTGGGCCGTCTGAATTCGATTTTCCGGCTTCTTCGACATCAGTTTCTGGATCAGTCGGTCGAGTTCTTTGGGGACTTCGGGCACGACGGCGCTGACGCGTGGCGCCGGGACCTTGGTCAGATTTCTTAGTGATTCTTCGACCGAGTTTGCCGAAAACGGAGGCTTTCCGGAAAGCAAGGTGTACATCACCGTGCCCAGACTATATAGGTCGCTACGGATCGTCACGGGCTGCCCCTTGGCTTGTTCCGGACTCATGAAGTCCATCGTTCCCAGCACGTTGGTACCCGTGATTTGCGACGCCCCAAAACGTTTGGCGATGCCGAAGTCCGTAATCTTGACTTCCCCGCAATTACCTTGCTCGTCGATTGGCATCAGCAAATTGCCCGGTTTCAGGTCACGGTGAATAATACCCCGGTCATGCGCATGACGCAGACCTTTGCAGACGGATTTTGAAATTTGCAGAATCTCGCGCCAATCAAAATGATGGCCTTTTTTTTGCATTTGAAACAGACTGTCGCCTTCAACCAATTCCATCGCGAAGAACAGATTGCCGTGTTCCTGACCGTAGCTGAGAATCCGGACGATGTTGGGATGATCCAGCTTGATCAACGCTCTGATCTCAGATTCAAAACGATTGCGAAAATGCTCTTCATCTGAAAAGTGCTGAGCCAACACCTTGACCGCATGTATCTCACCCGTTTCGGTGTTCCGTCCACGGTAAACCGAACCCATACCGCCCCGGCCGAGGATCCCGAGAAATTCATAAGGGCCAAGTTTTTTTAAAGGCATGACAGATCACAGTAAACAGGATCGCGGTCGGTGCGTGCAAACGGCAACACCAAAAGGCAATTAATTCTGGTCGCTATCAAGGCAAACGAACCGATGGTTCGCCCGACGGCACGACAGCCGGCGCTGTGCTGACAGGTTGGCCAGCACCGGAGAGACCGGAATCAATTTTAGTCCCAACGATTACGACTCGCCTACCGTCCGTTCGAAAAATCCCCGGTTTTGGTAGATTGCTAATGAGCTGCCGAAACTCCACAACTTTCGAACCAATCATCATTGAGCATGTCATCACGTCATCCCGCATCGCTGCCTGTAGAAGCCTTGCTTGAGAACTGCGAAATCAAAAAAACGCGTCGTGGGGGGCCTGGCGGGCAGCATCGGAACAAGGTGGAATCGGCCATTGTGATTACTCATCTGCCGACCGGGATCGTCGGCCAAGCTGGCGAACGCCGCAGCCAGCACGAAAATCGACGGGTTGCGATTGAACGATTGCGTTTCAACCTGGCCCTGGGAATTCGGCGCACGATTGATTTAACGGTTTCACCGTCGATGCTTTGGAAATCGCGGGTCAAAGGACAGAAGATCGCTGTCAGCGCGGACCACGCGGATTTCCCCGCATTGTTGGCCGAGGCCATGGATTTCTTAAACGCCAGCGATTTCGAGATCCCACCCGCGGCCGGCTCACTGGGCGTGTCCAATTCGCAGCTGATCCGGTTGCTGAAAACCGAGCCGGCGGCATTCGCCTGGTTAAATCAAAACCGCGAAAAAAAGGGCTCAAACCGCTTGAAATAGCGATTTTGAACCTGCCAAACTGCCTTTGGAGCACGTTTTTTTGGCATTTTCTGTTTTTTTCTCCGAATGCGCGAACCCGATTGGAGAACTGATCTCTAAATCGTCGTAGGTTAGGAAAACCTCCGATGTATCGCTGCGGCGATGCAATCGAGTCGAAACGGACGAAGTTGTCGTCTGGGGATCGGCTCGATATGATTGGCCGCGAGGGAGTGTTGCTCCCCGCTGTCAAATTTATTGGTTCTCAATTCGCGTGCCAACGCGCAGGAGAGTGAAATGCGTAATTCAAACATCCAAAACTCGATCGCAAACGTCGTCAGTCGTTTTAGCGCCCGTGTCAATGCGATGTTGCGCATGGTAACCGACCTGCAGCATCCATGGCATGTCCAACCATCCGCCTTGCCCGTATTGCTCGGGCGTTCTGGAAGCCTTGGTCGTTTCCGGAATTTAGGCATGCTTGGCGTTTTTGCGACGGGCACGGATTTGCCGGCGATTTATCTGCCGGCGACATCCGAACCGTGCGAGATAACCGGCAAGATGGTCCGCCAACCCTCGTTTCAAAGACTTGGCTAGTGGTTTTGAAGTCCTGAAATTCTGATTTCAAGACGGGATCGCCCGAGAGGGCCATCCACACCAGCAAGTTGATTGAAACGGACTTCTGAGCCCAGTCTCAAGAAGAACCGCGCTTTGCGCGGATTTCCGTTTCAAAGATTCGTGGTTTCCCCAAGGAATTCGCCAACCCCCGGTTGGCCTCAGGATACGAGAATCAATATGAACGCAGTTAACCTACAATTAGATCAGCTACGCGAAACGGGCGACCTGGTTCGAGCGGCGCAGCTGGGTGACCGTCAAGCGTTCGGTGAATTGTTCGAACGATTTCAGCCGACCGTCATGGCAATCGCAATGCGCCGACTTCGTGATTTCGCCGACGCACAGGAATTGTGCCAGGACGTCTTCATGCAAGCGATGCAGAAGATCGATCAACTGCGCACGCCCGAAGCGTTCGGGGGTTGGTTGCGCCAGATTACGGTTCGCATGGCGATCAACCGAGCCGTCCGACGAGCGCCTGCGGTAGCGGTGGAGCCGGAATTGCTAGAAGCGACGGTGACTTGCGAAGATTCACCTCTGGACGACATTCTGGAACTGGAGCGTCAGTCCCAGGTGCGTGAAGGTCTGGAACGACTGGGTGACATGGATCGTAAAACGCTCGTCGCGTTCTACGTGCATGGTCAAAGTCTGCTGGAAATGGCAGCCGACTTTGAAGCCCCGTTGGGAACGATCAAGCGTCGGCTGCACGTTGCCCGAAAGCGATTGGCGAAGCAAGTCAACGAACTGGCCGCAGCGTAAGCGACTCCGGTTGATCGGGATCGCTTGACCAAGCTCCCGTTGGCTAAGTCGTTTGAGTCAATTCGATTTTCGGGTTTTGACCCAAGCCGTCGGCGATGTCACATCGCCGACGGCTTATTTTTATGATTCAACAAGATACTGCCGTTCGCCGCCACGCTACTTTCCATAATCAAGAATCGACTGCTCGCTGGACCCAACGGTGGGTCCCGTCGCCGCATCGGCTGGCGGTTGTGTGACGCTGCTCGTCGGCGGCGTGAATTCACTTTCTTCCGAAACGACGGGCGCTTTCAAAAGTCGCCCGTTTGACAGAATTCGCGGGCGTTGAACTCGGTATCGCGGCTGCGGTGGGGTCAGAATCGAACGTCACGCCGCGCGTCGCTTGATTCGTTTTTCCCCAGCGGCGAAGCATTGTGCTTTCGTCCCTACTTGCACGTCGATATGCTGGCAGTACCCGGCGAACGCCGAAAGAATCAAACGGCTTGATCAAAATAAAAATGCCCTACCAATACGAATACCCTCGCCCTGCCGTCAGTGCTGATATCGTCGTCCTAAAATCGGAACCGCAGGGTACCCAAGTCTTATTAATCCAGCGGAAGCACGATCCGTTTGCCAACTGCTGGGCGTTACCGGGTGGTTTCATGGAGATCGACGAGACACTGGAATCGGCGGCCATTCGCGAGTTGGAAGAGGAAACGGGGTTGGTGATTCCCGAGATGCAACCGATTGGGGCCTTCTCGACGGTCGACCGCGATCCCCGTGGAAGAGTGATTACTTTCGCTTTCCTCGCTCAGTTGAATGACGGTCAAGAGGCGGTCGCCGCCGATGATGCGGCTACCGTGAAATGGTTTGGGATTGATGCATTGCCAGATCTGGCGTTTGATCACGACCAGATTATTCGGCAAGCGTTGAGTCGGCGAACTGACCATTTGGGATGATCGATCGCAAACGAGCACCTCAACCGTTGCGTTGCGACCTTACGATCCTCGGAATAACGATCGTCTGATTGGTGTCGAGATTCACGGACTGGCACCTGAAGGAATCCGTTCGGTAAAATAACCAGGTCCGTTTCCAATTCGCTCGGATAAATTTGGGATCACAACTTGCCTCATGCCGCTGCGCGTAATCAAATGGGTGCTGTTCCGAGCAGTTGAGTTACCAGGAAAGATCCCAATGCCGAAGCAGCCCCATTTCGAACGCATCGCCCGTGTCTTGGCACTCTCAATCCTGATCGGTTGGAGCGTTGCGAAGGTATCCGCCCAGCAGGCTCCCGCACGTCCTCCCTCCGACGACGCATCGGCCGAAGTAATCTCGAACTCGGCCGTGGAGATTTCGGCTACCGCTGAGAAACTTGGGTTCCGCCTCAAATCACTGGAGTCGATTGATCAACGTCTGACCCCGCTGGTGGCCTCGGAGGCGATCGTCGGTTGTAACGCATTGATCCTCAAAGATGATCAAGAAGTGTTTTACGGGCAATGGGGACAACGCGATCGCGAACAAGCCGAGCCCATGACGCGGGACACGATCTTTCGAATTTATTCCATGTCCAAGCCAGTCACGAGCATCGCGGTGATGCAATTGGTGGAGCAGGGTAAACTTGATCTCGATGTTCCTGTTGCCGAATACCTGCCCGAATTCACGAATCTGAAAGTGCTGGAGAATCAGATCGGGCCAGCCGGTGGAGGTGCCACCCAAACGACCGATGACAACTCGTGATTTATTGCGACACACTTCCGGGCTGACCTACGGTTTCTTTGGCAATAGCGAGATCGATAAACGCTACCGAAAAGTTGGCTTGCTGGTCGTCGACCGCGATATTGAGGCCACCGTGACGAAACTCAGCAAGATTCCGTTACTCAATCATCCCGGTTCCAAATTCGTCTATAGCGCATCAACCGATGTATTGGGCCGACTGGTCGAGGTGACTTCCGGCAAGCCGTTTGACGAATACCTGGCGGAGCATATTTTTCGCCCGCTGGACATGGAAGATACTTTCTTTACCGTTCCCGCAGGGAAACAGATCCAGGCTCGCTCAGCTCTACCAGCCGGCAGGATCAAAACAGTTGAAAGCCGCCAGCGGATTGAAGTCGGTTCGCTTTGTGAACGCGGGTAACGAGTATTTTTCCGGTGGTGGTGGGCTTTGCTCGACGATTGACGATTATGCAAAGTTCTGCAAGATGTTACTGAACCAAGGGCGAGGCAATGAGACGCAGATCGTCAAACCGGAAACGCTGAAGCAAATGTTCACCAACCAACTGGCCACGATTGATCGCCCCCCTGCGGGATTCAAATTCGGGCTGGGCTTTGCCATCTCACCGCGCGGAGATTACAGCTGGGGTGGTGCTGCCGGCACGAGGTTCTGGGTGAATCCGGAGAAAAAACTGGCGGTCCTGTACATGATTCAAATTCAACCCTACGGTCCGCGTAAACACGGGGAAATCGTGCTCGATGCGGCCTATGCCGGACTGGAGAATTGAGAATTGCGACCGTGACCCAACAGGAGCGATCAGTCCAATTCTGCTCGACCCGCTTCTGCTCTATGTTTGATTTTGCTGACCGAGGAAACGACCAAGCTGATGAACGACTCGATACCGACGTTTCACGAACAAGTCATTGATTTCTGGAATTGGTTCCCGACCGTTGCCGACTCCCTTGCGGCTGATTTGGAGGCGGGAACCTTTGGCGATCGACTGGACGAAATCCAGGACGCGATTCGAATCGGCGATCTCGCCTGGGTCTTTGGCCCCGGCAAAAGCAAAGGCCGGTTTTCATTCACGGTTTCCGGCGAAGGTCAAAAGGCCAAACAATTGCTGAGTCACTACTGGCTGCAGAATTCGAAAGAAGTCCCGGGTTGGGATTTCTATTCGTCCCGGCAACCTTCCACACTGGAACAGCTTGGCAAGATGGAGATTCAGGTCGGCGATACGGCGGTCGATCCGGTGACTTTAAAGATTGCTACCGAGTTGGATCGAGAGAATCAGCGCGGTCAACATTGATGCCTGGCACGACGCGTTTGCCTCATTGGATGAAAATTCGCGATACCAAATCCTGTTTCTGTTACTCGACGAAGCGATTGGGGAATTTGGAACGCAAATGAAACTGGGAGAAATCCAGTTTGCAGATTCGGATCGAATCATTTCCATTGCTGGAACTGCCAGCCTACCTGGACGCTGTCTGGAAAGAGAACGGCTGGAATAACTTGACACCACTTGAGCAGTACACCGGTTACGGGACCGATGAACCCAGTCACGAATTTGAGCGGGGCGACACGATTGCCGGGCATACCTGTATTCCCGAGTGCGTATTGACGTTTCTGGGCAACGGTGGTTTCCTGGAAGAAGATCCCCTGGAAGGAACCGGCGCCGAGTTCGTCTACTTGCGACTGGATAACGATATTTTCCCGGAAACGGACGTGGTCGATTTTCGAGCCAAGATCGAAGACGCGCTATGCGCCGAACTCGAAGGCGAGGGCTACGTGACCGGCGGCGGTACCGGGCTGGCCAACAGCTACATCGATTTCATTCTGTTCGACGGTGCGCGGTCTCTCGATGCCCTCCATTCCGGCATGACACGATTGGATCTTGGCGGGAAATACGAGGTCAAATCGTTTGCCGGTTGAATGACCTGGGTCCTACATCCCGCCGAGGATCGTTGCATCGAAACCGGTCATGTCGAGTCATTCGGGGTGGCCATACGGCCTGGATCCACTGAGTGCAGTGGTGGGACAACCACCGGAGAGAGACTGTTGAGCACATTAAAAGCCTGTCACTGCTGCGGCCTGATTCATCGGGTGCCGCTGACGGACCAACAACAACGGGCGCGATGCACTCGCTGTGGGGCGGCATTCGCTTCCCCAGGCAAATCTGGCTGATTTCGGCCAGTCGCACCGCTGCCGCGGCACTCGGCGCGTTTGTGTTGTTCTGGCCCGCCGTATTGCTGCCGATTCTGCGGATCGAGCAATTGGGAATGAAATCGGAATCCAGCATCATCGGCGGAACCCTCGAGTTGCTTCAACATGGAAACTGGTTCGTCGGCGGCGTCGTGTTTCTTTTTTCGATCGTGTTTCCGCTGACCAAAATTGTGTTGCTGCTGGAATTGAGCCTGCTGGAAATGTTGCATCAAAAACATAAAGCCATCACGCTGCGACTGATGGAACAACTTGGCAAATGGAGCATGATGGATGTGATGCTATTGGCGTTCATGGTGATGTTGGTCAAACTTGGCGACATGGTCGAATTTCATTTTGGCCCGGCGATCGTCGCCTTCGTGTTGTGCGTGACGATGAGCATGATTGCCTCGCAATGTTTGATCCACATGCGATTTGGGAAGAATTCAATGAGTGAAAAACCGGAAACGATTGCCCCCAACGAACCAACTGGATCGCTGAAGCCCGAACTGGCCTCAATCCCGACTGCCACCATTGGCAATTCGCGACTGGCAACGGCCGCCGAATTCACTACGACCTACATGTGGCTGATCGCATTGATCTGCTTGCTGCTTGCGATCGGATTGGTTTGGTGGTCGATGCCGGATCGTGGCATTACGATCGAGATACATTTCCCCGAAGGCCATGGACTGGAAGCAGAAGACGTCGTCCGGTTTCGCGGCATTGACGTTGGAATTGTGGAAGATGTGGAACTGAATTCAGACCTCACCGGTGTGGATGTCAAAGTCAATCTCAAACCTTCGGCGCACTCGTTGGCACGAGAAGGGACACGATTCTGGATTGTCCGCCCCGAATTGAGTCTGGCCGGAATTTCCGGGTTGGAAACGGCGGTCGGTCACAAATACATCGGTTTGATTCCGGGAGATCCGGAGGCCCCCTTCAAACTTTCGTTCGAGGGATTGGCTTCTTCGCCGCCAGATGCACTGGCGACCCATGGCATGGAGATCATCATCCGCGGCGAACGGAAATATTCTGTCAGCGCCGGTTCACCCGTGACCTGTCGCGGCGTGGAAATCGGACGGATTCTCTCGGTGGGGCTTTCCCAGGACTCCCGTTACGTCGACGTGCGGGCCAGGATTTTCGAAAAATACACGAAACTCGTAACGACCAAAACCAAATTCTGGGCGACCAGTGGCGTCGATCTGGAATTCAGCCTTGGGGGTGGTGTCACCTTGGACATGGAGTCATTGGAAACCATTGCCCGCGGAGGGGTTTCCCTGCTGACGATCGAGAACGGCGGAGAACCGGTCAAACCCGGGCACGTGTTCACACCGCTGTACCAAAAGCCAGACGGAAACTGGTATCAGCAATCCAGTCTCGTCGTCGCCACCGATGTTCCACTGCGCGGTGCTTTGCCCCTGGAATTGCAATGGCAGCACGATGGCTTCCTCGGGGAATCGACGAAACAAACAACCTTCGTTGGGATCCCCTTTCGCGACAGCGACGGCAGCAAGTTCGCGCTGATTCCGCGCGACATGTTGATGCTGCCCAAGAAAGCGGTCCAGGGCACGATCAAAATCGCTCCACTGAACTTTCCGGGGGAGCCACTACCGGTGGAAGAACGGGAACCGAATGATGATGCGACGCCGATTGAAAAATTGACCATTCCCGACAGCTTTTCAATGAATTGGCTCGACGTCGCCGCAACTCGCCAACCCAGTCAACCCGAGGATTGCCTGGTGGTTCGCGCATCTGGCGAACCTCGCAGCCTTACCTATCTGCATTATCCGGTTGAGGTTGCCGACATGATTTCCAGTGACGATGGCTGGATCTTGAATTCATTCAACGGTGACCGGGATGTTTGGCACGGTTCACCGGTCCTGTCCGCGGATGATGGAAAACTGATCGGGATACTGTTGATCGGAAAACGCGAATCAAAAATTGTTCCCTTTGACCCCAATTTGCTCAATTGATGACGCTTTCTTCAGGACATCCAATGAAGCTCCAACCATGCCCACCCCCGACGGAATTACAACAACTCACCCGACGCTTCGATCGACTGCAGCGAACCAATCGAATATTGGGAGCGACTCTGATCGCGCTGTGTTTGGGGGTGTTTATCGCAGCGAACCAGGCTGGCGAACAGGAATCCGACGACTCGATTCAAGCCGTCATCCGCGCGCGAAAATTTCAGTTATTGGACAAGGACAATCGCGTCCGAGCCGAATTGGCAATCGTTGATGAAAACTCTGCCGGGCTGTTTCTGAAAGACGAACTGGGGCGGATGCGAGGTTCGCTAACGCACGATGATGAACAAACGGCGCTCTTTCTGCGCGATGCCGAGGAAACCATCCGGCTCGGTGCCGCCCAATTCGCACACGGTGGCGGTGGCTACGCGCTGCATGGAGAAAAATCGAAGGGGGCAGCCGTCCTGTATTTCAAGAACACCGGTTCGCTGCGTTTTTTCGATGACGAAGGAACCGTCACCCACCAACTGCCGGCGAAATAGAGTCAAATCTGCTGGCGTTGAACAGGGTTCGTCCATCGGAATCGTGATCGATGCGTCAGTCTCCCGCCGAGATCTTGGCAGCGATGACCAGCTTGGCCAACGATTGAACATGGCCGTGCATGCCGCGCCCCATGCCTTCGTCCGAATTGACTTGCATCGCGATCGCCATTTGATGATCTCGTGAGTATTCGATTTGCGTCAGATAGCCAGGCATCACGCCGGCGTGGCCGTAGTAAAGACCGTTGTCGGTTCTCCAGACGAATGTCCCTAAGCCATAGCCCTGTTCGGCAGGTTGTCCTGTGGCGAAGTCTACCGGCTCGATCAACAAAGCATACGCGTCGTCGTTTAAGACTTTCCCGGAATGGAGTGCGAACAACCAGTTTGCCAGATCGGCCGCATTGGTCACGTAGCCACCTCCGCACCATTCGAATTCCGGATTCAATGCATACGCACCGTCTTTCAACGTCTGCCGGGGTAAGCCGAATGGATTGGCGGATCCGATGTGACCCTGGATCAATCCTTGAATTCTGGGCTGGGTCGCGGGGATTGTGTTGGTTAAACCAAGCGGATCCAGCAATCGCTTGCGGGCGGCTTCGTAGTAACTTTCTCCAGTAACTTGCTCGATGATCAGCCCCAGAACCAGATAGTTGGAATCGCTGTACGCCCAGCCGCCTCCCACCGGATGAAGCGGTTCGACGCCATGCAGCAGGCTTAAATTATCGCGGGGCGATCGACGCTTCAGCGGGTTGGCATTGAGGTCATCGAGAAACGTCTGCTGAAAAATGTACCGCGGCAAACCACTGGTATGGTTCATTAAAGAATGAACCGTGATGTCTTTGGAATTGGGAAGCTTCGCAAACCACTCGCGATCCCGTTCCGATTCGAAATACTTGCTGGCCAAATCAGCCAGCTCGAGCTTGCTCTCGGAAACCAACTGCAACGCCACCGCCGAAACAAACGTCTTCCCCGTACTGCCGCAGAACATCCGCGCACCAACCCTCATTTCCTGACTGGCTTGCGGGTCTGCAAAACCGCTCGCGATGTCCAGCGTGGCTCCATCACCAAAAGCAATTGCTATTGTCGCCCCGGGGAAACCGTTTTCGGCAACGATCTGATCCAGTTTTTGCTGCAGGTTTTCCGTTAGGGTCGCAGTCTGCTCCTGCGCCCGTGCCGGCAGGAAGGCTGCGAAACAAATTAGCAGCCCAACCAATTTTTCTGAAATTCGCACGGAATGTCCCCTTGATCCTAACGCGTGCCAAAAAACTTTCAGGTTGCAATGCTCTCGACGTCTCAACGCCCTTGGCCAAATACTTCCATCGCAATTTGCCAGCTGAGCTCGGCGAATATTCGGCCCTGTTGTTGCTATCATAGGCATGCCCCCACCGAATTGGCTAGGATGACGGAATCAGATCGCAGGAAACCCGGAGAAAAAAATGATCACTCGCTGGATGCTGCTGGCTGGCTGCAGTTGCTTGATTGGAATCGGACTTGAGACCACTTTCGCTACCGCACAGCAACCCAATGTGCTGTTCATGATCTGCGATGATTTGAACTGCGACCTTGGTTGCTACGGCCATCGTCAGGTTCAAACACCGAACCTCGATCAACTTGCCGCCGCCGGAGCCCGATTTACCAATGCGCATTGTCAATTTTCGCTCTGCGGTCCCAGTCGTGCATCCTTCATGACCGGTTTGTACCCGACTCAGAACGGGATCGTCCGCAACGCCGTCCGATTACGAGAGAGTTTTCCAAATGCCGTGACGATGAGTCAAGCATTCGAGAACGTCGGCTACACCGCCGTCCGTGTCGGGAAGATCTATCATTACAACGTACCCAAAGACATCGGCAACGACGGTCACGACGACCCGGATTCCTGGACCATCACCGTCAACCCGAGAGGTCGCGACAAGATTTTCGAGTCCACCATTTTCTCGCTGAAGCCCGGTAAGTTTGGCGCGACGCTCAGTTGGAAAGCCGATCAGGGAGCTGACATCGAGCAGACCGATGGAATCGCCGCGACCGAAGCCATCAAGTTTCTTGACGAGTTTGCTGAGACAAAGCAACCGTTTTTTATGGCCGTTGGCATGTATCGACCCCACACGCCCTACGTCGCACCCAAGAAGTATTTTGATCTTTACGACCGGGACGAGATCCAAATTCCCGAGCTACCCGACGGCTATCTCGATACGATTCCTGAGAACGCGAAAAAATCCGTGACTCGATTCAAGGAACAAGTCAACCTTGATCCCGCTATCGCCAGGCAAGCGATTCAGGCCTACTACGCCTCGATCAGTTTCGCCGATGCGCAAGTCGGACGAATCCTGGCCGCCTTGAAACGGACAGGATTGGACGAAAACACGATCGTGGTGTTTACTTCGGACCATGGTTACCACATGGGCGAACATGGCCACTACCAGAAATTGACGCTGTTTGAGAACGGCACGCGCGTCCCCTTAATCATTTCAGCACCTGGAGTAAACCAAGCCGGCTTGGTCACCGACGCGCCGGTCGAGATGATTGATTTTTATCCAACCCTGGCAGACATCGCAAACGTTAAAACTCCGGCCTATCTGCAAGGTGTCAGCCTGGTTCCAGCTCTCAACGACGCCAACGCCCGCCCACGACCCGATGCGCTGACTCGACTGGGTGCCAATAACGACGGCTGGTCATTGAGAACGGAAAGATTCCGCTACACCGAATGGGGGCCCGACGGAAAACTCGGGAGCGAGCTGTACGATCACAACACAGACCCGGAAGAAATGCACAACCTTGCTGACCAGGAAAAAACGCAAGCAATCCAGACGGAACTTGCGGAACGACTGAAAGCACGGATCAAACTGGCGACGAACCTACCCGCCGGAGTCAAGCTGCTTGCCGACAATCCGCCACCACGACGACAGCCCAATCAATCCGCTCCGTCCAAAACAAAATGACGCGACCGACAGAAACCGTCCGGGATTCTATCGCCGCCAAATGCAGCGCGACCTGATTCATTTTGAATCGCTGACCGAATCCGGCGGCTCGAAGAACTTCTGGACCGATCGCAGATCTAGTTTGTACATGATCTGGTTGTAGTCATACCCGGGTGTCGGATGTTGGTTGCCGGAAAACGTCGCCGTGTAGGTGCCTTCGAAAAATATTTCCGTGCCGTCTAGCTTGTCGAAATAAGGATGGTGCCGGACATTGTAAAAACTGTAGTCATCGTGCGTGACAATTTTTACCGCTTTCGTCCAGGGCCCCATCAAATCAGCAGATTCGGCATACCAGACTTCACCCAGCATCGAAGTCCCCCAGGACTGCACGGCAATCATGACCCATTTCTTGCGGTAACGATTCCAGTTGACGGTGCCCCGTGCCAATTGAATTGGCTTGCCGGATTCCACGTCGGTCAGCTGATGCCAGCGTTGCTGCTCCGTCAGCTTTCCCAGCTTCACCAACGCCTCCTCGTGCTGCCTGGTCCAAAGCACCGCATTTTTACGCCAGCGAAAAACAGGGAACCCAGCAGCGTCGCGTTCAATCTTTGCAGTTTCGGGCGTCGCTCCGGATTCGACGGCTGAGTAAGCCTCGTAGGTCGCAGGGTTCAAATAATCATCACGAAGGCGTGCGACCCGCGACAGAGGATAGGGATCGCAAAAATAAATGTGCGATTCCGATTGGGAGTCGGAACTAACCTCGACTGGATGGCCATAGGGATAGAGCGGAGCTTCCAATGGAATCGTTTTGAGTTTCTCAAATTCATTCGTCGCGAAATTGAATTGGACCAAGCCTCGCTCATAGACCTTCATCGGCTTGGCGACTTTGACATACATCGCAAACAGCTCAGGCTGACCGTCTGCCTCAAAAACAGTCAAACCATTGATCCAGGTCGGACCTTGGCCTGGCATGTTAGCCGTTGGTTTTGCGAATCCGTCGTCGCCGACGAAATAATCAAGCTCAACGCCCTGCTCAGGATCGAGTCCTCCCGCAGTCGGCAATAGCGATACCGCGCCCGGCACGTGGAAGTTTCCCAACGGATAGCCCGGGCGATTGGTATCTCCCCAAAACCAATAAAGTTTCTCGCCAATCACCGCATTAACGACACTGTCGCTGCCCATGACTTTTGCGTTCAGTAGCGGATGTCGAAGTTTCGTTTCCAACCCCAGGATCACGGAATCGCGATAGATCCCCTGTCCGGTGATTCGATAGAGTCGCTGGGCGAGATTAACGCGCTGAATCGTCAAAATGGCCTTGTCGCCGGGCACGGTTGACAGCCGTCTACCTCGAAATCCAAACCCATCGGCGGGAAACTCGTAGCCATGGGCCTTCACCGAAAAGAAAACCTGGCGGTCCATCAAACCCGGCTCGTAGAACGCCACGTTGCCATTGGAATCGGTGACGTAGCGCAAATGATTGACGGTTTCCAGTTCGACCAGCGGCACCCCCCGGGAGGTTTCCTCGTCGATGACTTGAATCCGAAAGTACTGGTCGGCAGGCACCTGCGCAAACGCGAACGAATTGATCACGCAGCCTAATGCGACTCCGACAAGGCACAGCCAGTTGAAATTCAACAACGCGGTCACTGACACCTCGATCAATCGCGCCCCAATGGGACATCACTATTTGCCAGAACTCGTCGGAACAAATTCGGAAAGACTTAACGACCCATTGCCGTCTTTGTCCTTTCGCTTGAACTGATTCTCGGCAGCAGCTCGTTTGTCTTCAGGCCGATTGCCGATGAACTCCTTCAACGTCAGGCCACCATTTTTATCTTTGTCTAAAATCGCAAACCGTTGTTGAGGCGTTGGCGGTCCGGTCGGAATAATTTTATTGGCCGGCAATTCACGCTTGATCGAGGTCCAGTCCGGATTGCGAGTCGCGGACCAGATCTTGATGTTGTCGATCTTTGAACTGGCCCCAGCCATGGGAAATCCGAAATTGTTTTTCTCGCGGGCAATCTTGGGATGCGAGCCAAATGCCACGGGACCGTCGTTGACTTGAGCCACAAAATCTTCGCCGGCGATTTCGATCTTCATGGTGTACCACTGCCCCTTGCTGAACTTCTGCTGGACCTGCCCGACGGTAACCGCCTTGTCCTCGGGGTCTTTCTTGACCTTTTCCCCCTTCAGAACATATCCATCGGGTGTGATGGTCGCGCGACAAATATGCCCTTGGCCGTTGAAGGAACAGTGAATCGTGCTGCCACCGTCAAACATGAAATCAAACTGCATGACCAAGTTGTCCGGCAGGTCAACGTCGGTGCGAATGCTCGCGGCATGTTTGTCGGCTTTCAACTCCGTGCCCTGCAACGCTCCATCGACGATTTTCCAATCTCCCTTGGCCGCAGTCCAGTTCGGACTGACTTCCGCAGCTGCAAACGAGTCTTCAAAAACCGGCTGGCCTTTGATGCAAAGTCGTGGCTTCCCATCATCTGCGATTGCCGTCGCCAACATTAATCCGACAAACAGCATGGGTAAGCCAACCCGGGTCATCAACATCATCATGGGATTCTTTCGTTTCCTGGCAAACTGCCAGCATGTAAGTCGGTTCAGATTCGCAAGTAGCGAGGATTTCAAAAGCCGATTGTAATGGAGCCGAGGATCCAGTTCACGTCAAAAGTGATGGATTTGCAAATCGACTCGCGCTGGCCAGCCTTGGCAGATCGAACGCCGCCCGAACATCCTTACCCTTGCGGCAACCCTCCGTATCGCGACGGCAAACGCGATTCGATGGATCAAACCAGGCCTCTGAAAGTGCATGCATTGCCCAATTCGCCAGATATTCGTCGAAAATAGTTTTGAGCCAAACATTCAGCTTGGCAAGATCGCGGTTTTTGTGAAAACTGCGGACCGAAAATGATTCATCGCCAACCTCACGTACGCCTAATGACCCAACAGCCATCCAAAAATCGCCCCAGCCTGTTTCGAGCACTTGGCGACACGAATCCGCCCGAGACCATCACCGTCAACGCCAGAGACTACCGGCGGATCAAGATAATCAAACATGATTCCTGGGCGGCGACCGCGTTGTACGAACCGGACAGCCACCCACCAGGCTCAAAACTGATTTGTAAATTCAATCGGACCCAGTCCATTGGCCCAATCTCAATGCGGTGGCTCGGAATCCGTTTGGCCGAGCGCGAATATCAGATGTACGATTTGCTACGTGACCTACCGGGAATCGCCAAGGGCTATCGGGACATCGCGGCAGACGGCGAGCCATTCCCCACCGCCTGTGCCCACGAGTACATCGAAGGCCAGCCGCTTTGTTGGCATGCCGATTTGCGAGATGATTTTTTTGACCAGCTCGATGACTGCTTGACCCAGATGCATTCGCGGCATGTCGCATACGTCGACATGAACAAACCGGAAAACGTGATCGTCAATACCAGCGGTGATCCGTGTCTGATTGATTTTCAAATCAGCGTTCACTGGACCAGCCTGTTGTTGCGAGTCCCGCTACGAGTTTTGCAAAGAAGTGATTTGTATCACAGCTTTAAATTGCGGCGGCATTTTCGGCCGTATCTGGTGGATGAAAACCAGTCCAGGTCCCGCATCCCCTGGTGGATCCGTGCCCATCGTTCCGTCGGAGTTCCGCTCCGTAGTCTTCGTCGGAAGTTGTTGGTGATGCTGGGAATCCGCAAAGGCAAAGGCTGGTGTCAAAGCGAGAGCTTTGTGGAAGAGGCATTGAGTGGCAAAATCGAAACCAACAACGAGCAGCAATCAGACAAACCGATCCTGCGTTTGTTCCAGTTATTGCGCAGTCGACGTTACATGCAACGCTTTGAATCGGTGAAACCGTACATCGACCAATTGTTCGCAGATTTGTTTCAAGGAGTTGCCCTCCACGCGGAAGACAAACAACTGGCCAAAAAGCGCAGCGAGTGGGTGACCATCATCAGGTGGTCGAACTACTGACTTCCCGAACTTTTTTTCAAATCAGCAAAAACTGGGAACAAACGTGGATCGAAACCAAAATCCGCGAGATTGAAGAAACACTCAATTCGTCAGCATCGAAACCTGCTGATTCGATGATCCGCCGCCAACAAGCCGCCTGAGGTCCATTACTGGCGTGCTGAACACACCAGTTTGACGAACAGGTTGCAGTTGGACTGGGTTTCAACGAAAATGGCGGTCGCCAAATCAGGAGCCAATGTTTCCCCTGGTTCTCACTTCCGCCGGCAGGTTTTCCGTGAATCGAATCCTGTTAATTTTCACCACTTTCATGCTGCTGCCGCTCGCGTTGTGCAGCGGCCTGGAAGACGAGCGGATATCGAAAGCCGACCGGGATTTTTTCGAACAACGAATCCGCCCTGTACTGGTTCAGCATTGCTACGCTTGCCATAGCGAATCTGCAACCGAATTGGGTGGCAAACTGAAATTGGATTCAAGTGCGGGATGGCAGCGTGGCGGTGAATCGGGGCCTGCCCTGATCGCGGGAAAACCGAACCAAAGTCTCATCATCACGGCGATGCAACATGCCGACCTCGAAATGCCGCCGGACCGGCCGTTGCCTGAATCCGTCGTCAACGATTTTATCAAATGGATTGAACGGGGTGCTCCAGATCCTCGCGGTCAAGGCAACGAATCACCCGAAGCGGAAAACGCTGATAGCGCACCCCTGAAACGCGATATCCATTGGTCCTTCTTTCCTCGCCGCGATCCCGAACCACCGGATGTCAGCGATCCGGACTGGCCCCGCGATCCGCTCGATCGATTCGTACAGCGGCAATGGTCAGCCGCCCAACTCCAGCCAACCGATGACGCCCCTCCCCAGACGCTGGTCCGGCGTTTGTATTACGACTTGATTGGTTTGCCACCAACCTTCGAACAGGTCCACGCGTTTGTTGACGCATACAAACAAAACCGGGACGACGCGGTCGCCGAATTAGTCGACTCGCTGTTGGCAAAGCCTCAATTTGGTGAGCGGTGGGGGCGACACTGGTTGGATGTGGCGCGCTACGGTGAATCCAACGGCGATGACGGCCTTGGTCGAAACGCAAGTTTTCCTCATGCGTGGCGATACCGGGACTACGTGATCGAGGCCTTCAATAGCGACAAGCCATACGACCGATTTATCACCGAACAGATCGCCGGTGACCTGCTGCCTGCGAAATCCGCCCACCAGCGAAATCAGCAACTCGTGGCGACCGCATTCCTCGCGATCGGCTCCAAACCTGCCGCGGCAATGAACAACAATTTTGCGATGGACGTCGTCGACGACCAGATCAATACAGTTTCGACGGCAGTGCTGGGACTCAGTGTGGCCTGTGCCCGTTGCCACGATCACAAACACGATCCGATTCCGACTCGTGACTACTACGCGATCGCGGGAGTCTTTAACAGTACGGAAACTCTCTATGGAAGATCGGCTGACGAAAAACTGACCGCGCCACCGACAGCATTGCATGCGTTGCAAGACCCGTCCGTCACCAACCAGCCGCAGCCGGTATTGATCAAATCGACGCCACAATTTCCGGCAGACTATCCTGACAGCATCGCCAAACTCGAACCACAATTTTATTCCTCGCTGCAAACCGCCGCCGATGCCTGGTCGGTCGCAGCCGGCGTGGAGTTTCCCTCTGATGGCTACGCTCAAGTCAAAGAATCAACCTTGCAATCGGCCCTGGCGGAAACCGGCCCATCCTATTCCGTCGCCTTCTGGTTCAAAAACAGCATCGGAAATCAGCAGCGACCAATTACGGCGTATCTTTTTTCAAGAGCCGAACCGGGCACGCAGCAAACCGGAGACCATCTCGGGATCGGCGGAACTCACGAAAAAGACCGCGCAGGACGGCTGTTTGTCTTCAACGGCAGCAACCAGGCAAAAATGCTTGGCGGTCCGACGGTGATTCCGCCCGGTACCTGGAACCACGTCGTGCTCGTCCGGGAGGACCAGCAGATTCGCGTATTCCTGAATGGGCATTCCGAACCGGAGTTCGAAGGCGAATTGCCAGCGACGTTTGGTGAATCCAAATCCTACTTCCTCGCGACGCGAGCCGACAAGTTTGCTCCGCTGACCGGAAACGTTGGCGAATTTGCCATTTTTGATCGAGCCTTAAACGGCATCGAGGCAGCGCGATTACATTCGGCATCCGGGCAACCCAAAGGAGTCAAAGCGACTCCGCCGTTCGGGCTGGCCATGGGCGTCCGCGAAAAAACCAAGGTCTCCGATTGCAAAATCCATATCGACGGTGAAACGGCAAAACTGGGCCCCTCCATTCCTCGCGGCGTGTTGACCGCGTACCAGCGTGTCGTCAGCGAACAACCGGTGTCCGTTCAACAGAATTTTGCTAACAACCCGGTGCCGCCCGCAGCCAACCAGAACTTTCCTGATCGCATTTCCATCGCAACCAACGCCAGCGGACGCCTGGAACTGGCGCAGTGGCTGACCCACCCGAACCATCCTCAAACCGCGCGGGTGATCGTGAATCGCGTCTGGTTGCATCTGTTTGGCCAAGCCATTGTGGCAACCCCGGACGACTTCGGTGTGTACGGCGCCCGTCCGACCCACCCTGAATTACTGGACCACCTTGCCCATCGCCTGGTAAATGAAAATTGGTCGTTGAAGGGACTGATTCGGTCGATCGTGCTCAGTCGAACCTATCAGCTGGATAGTCGCTGCGATGCGCTGCTGGCAACCTCGGACCCGGACAATCGTTTGTACCTTCGCCATCTTCGCCGCCGTCTGGATGCCGAGTCATTGCGAGACAGTATTTTACAGGCGTCCGGTCAACTCGAGTTGCAACCGGGTAGCGGTTCGGCCGTCGAGCAGATCGACCAATTGATCAACTGGCCGCCCGGTGAAGCGACCGATCTGCATCGCCCGAGCAATCACCGCAGCATCTATTTGTGCATGCTCCGACACGCTCCACCTCCGGAATTGTCGGCGTTTGATCTGCCCGACGGCGTTTCGGTCACCGGCATCAGAAACCAGACGATCTTGCCGACCCAAGCCTTGTTTTTGCTGAACAGTCCGTTGGTCGTCGAGCAATCGCAAAAACTGGCCGAACGAATCTGGCAGGACAAAACGTGGAATACCCAGCGGCGGATCGAGGAAGCATACCGACGCTGCCTGCAGCGAACACCTACGAAGCTGGAAAGTGCGAGAGCGATCGATTACCTTCGATCGTCGGCAACTGTGAGTCCCAATCATGAAGAACAGCTCGCGGCATGGGCCGGTCTTTGCCACGCTTTGTTGGCCAGCAACGAATTCCGCTACGTGGATTAAGGAAGCGACCATGAACAACCTCTCCAGACGAGCGATGCTGAAAACCGCTTCCTGTGGGTTTGGCTATCTCGCCCTGAATGCGTTGTGCGCTCAGCAGACCAACGTTTGGGCTGACGTTTCGTCGGACGCGGGACAGCGGAAGTTGCCCGACCTTCGACCGTGCGCCAAACGTGTGATCTTTATGTGCATGAGCGGCGGACCGGCGCAACTGGACACGTTTGATTACAAACCGCAAACCGGTAATCAACAACACCCCGGTTCGGCTGTTCCGTTCAACCAACACGGTGAAAGTGGACTTTGGATTTCCGAACTGCTGCCGGAAATCGCCCGGCAGGCCGATAAGCTGTGTATCCTTAATGGAATGCACGCGGACACCGGCAATCACGCGCAATCGTTTCTGCAACTGCATACGGGTGAACGATTGCGTAAACGCCCAAGCCTGGGTTCCTGGATCAGCTATGGCTTGGGTTCAGAGAACGACGATCTGCCCGGATTCATCAGCCTGAACGCGGCCAAACCTTCCGTTTATTCCAGTGCTTTCCTGCCGCCTGAATTTGAAGGCACTCCGATCGGTGTGAATGGCGAGAACATGTCAACGGCAACGATCCGCGACATCCGAAGCGACCATTTAACCCCACCGGCCAAACGCCGCCAGCTGGATCTGGTCCAGGCGATGAATTGGGAGCATCGGACCGCGCGTCCGAATGACGGGAAACTCGAAGGCGTGATCCAATCCATGGAACTCGCTTTTCGGATGCAACGAACCGCACCGCAATTACTCGACTTGAGCGACGAATCAGCGACGACCCTGGAACGCTATCGGGTTGGCAAAAAGATTTCACTGGGAACCTGTCGGCCGACCGACTTCGGACGACAGTGCTTGCTGGCCCGCCGATTCGCCGAGGCCGGTGTTCGCTTTATTGAGATCAACCACGGCGGTTGGGACCAACACAAAAATCATCGCCGCGACCTGAAAGCCAACTGCGAGACGATCGATGCGCCGACCGCGGCACTGTTGGAAGATCTCGACCAACGCGGGCTGTTGGAGGATACGCTCGTCGTCTGGGGTGGCGAGTTTGGCCGGCCGGGACTGGTCCCGGGGGACGGCAAAGACGAATCAGGACACAACGCCAAAGGCTTCACGTTTTGGCTGGCCGGCGGCGGCGTCAAACGCGGATATGTGCACGGCAAGACCAACGAAACGGGTGCCAAAGCGGTAGAGGGCCGAGTTCACTTCCACGACCTGCACGCCACCATTTTGCAACTGATGGGCTTGCAACATGATCAACTGACGTTTCACCACGCCGGCCGCGAACATCGCCTGACCGGCCCAACTGGCGGAAACGTCGTCAGCGAAATATTCGCCTAGGACCGGGTCCGCTTCGCCAGCAGGGTGCTAATCGGGAGCCCCGTCCGCAAATTCGCTTAACAAGTCCATGGTGGAAATGATCCCCAGCAGTCTGTGATCATTGTCGACGACCGGCAAGTGATGAATGTGGTTCCGCAACATCTCCTGCGCGGCTCGCCCAATCGTCGTTTCCAAACCGACGGTGACCACGGACTCGCTCATGAAGGTTTGCACTTTTTCATTGCCCATACTGTGGGCCAGTTTGTCGATCAAAAATCGTTTGGTGGTCAAATCCAGGCAATCCAGATCGCGCACTTCTTCATCGGTATCCCGCGTCAAATCGACCAGATCGGCGGCCGAGAGTATCCCGACGCAGCGATTTTCGCGCCCGACCACGGGCAAAGCGGAGACCCGATGCTCCCCCATCAACGTCAAGGCCTCGTGAATCGTGTCGTTGACATCGAGGGTGATCGGGTCCTTGGTAACAATGTCCTTGACTCGTTTCGCATAGACGTTTTGGCCCATGATCCTTCTCCATACTGTCCTGCCCGGAATTGACTCCAATAGGTTACCGTGCTGGGCCGGATTTTCAAGCTCACGAATCGTTAGCGTTACTGCGGAGGCTGCGAACCGCCTCATCCACCCGATCGAGCCAGCCTTGCCGGACGTTCATCCAAGCAGATTTGGGTTTGGCTGCGGAAACCCGCTCGTGCTCAATGGATCGCCGGCAGGATCGGTTTTGCCGCATCCGATGTTGAATCGACGTGCTGCGAAGTGTGACCGATCCTCATCGACTCGACGCCCAGCAGGATTTTCCAGAGTTTGACGAACCGCTTCCACAGGCTTTCCTGAACATAAGGCAGTCCGTATTTTTCGCACACGGCCCTGACACGTGGCTGAACCAACTGGTATTGCCGCATCGAAAGATCGGGCCAGAGGTGATGCTCAATTTGATAGTTCAACCAGCCGTGCATGAAATCATTGAAATCTCCACCGCAACGATAATTCGATGTCCCGACAATCTGGCGAACATAAAACTCGTCCCGATTCGAAGTCGGGTTTTCAAAACGATACAGGTCGCTCGCGGCATGACTGGGCACAATCGTCAAAAAAGTATGAATGTTGGTGAAGACTTCGGCCAGCAAAACGTTGATCAAAACCGAAATGGCGGCCCATTGGCCAATCGGCAGGAACAACAATGGCGTCAAAACAAACCGGAACAAACCGTAGGGCAGAACGGCCTTTCCCCAAAACTCACGACCCTCCGCATTCCACGGCAATAGCAGCCCCAGCGTTTCGATCGGATGGTGATCGGCGGGAACGACGGAGCGCAGCTTACCTTGCTCCGCTTGCGATTTTTGTTTCCGCGCCGTACCTGTTGCAGAATCCAGATCGTATTGGGGGCGTAATAAATCAACTTCCACGTACACATGAAGAACAGGATCACTAGCGCCTTGATCGGTCGCGGAAGATCCCACTCCCGAAAGAAATCCACGTTGCGTTCGACGAGGTCCGGATCGGTCACTTCACCGGTGTAATAATGATGAAAGATGTTGTGTTCGTAATCCCAGGCAGCAGGCACGATCCAGTCCAACCAGTCAACGTAGCGACGCCAGCCGCGTGCAAAGACCTGGCTGGTATAGCGAGCTGGAATGCCGGGCGTTTTATCGTATCCACGATGGGTCACATGGTGGGTAATCATGGTCCATCGCGTGAAGTTCCCCTGACTGATCAAGAACGCGGAAATTGGATTCGGGACGATCCATGCGGTTGCAAAACCCGCAACCGTACACAGTCGCCCCCAGCGTTCAATTTTTCGCAAATGGGCAAAATCGGCGTCGCTCCGATTGGCATCCAGTTCTGCCCTGATTTGTTTCAGCTCTGTTCCAATCGCGCGATAGTCGAGGTGACTGAAATTTCTGGCAACCGGCTGTTTTTCGTTTGTCATCGCGGTCGTAAATTGTCCGTTTTTTTAACCGGCTATCAATCCAAATTTCACCGCAGTTTCGGTGGCAGGATTCGGCCAATCAACCACTTGCGGTTCGTCGAATCGTTCGCCGCTGCCCCTCGGTTGTCAACTTGCCGTCCGACCAACGAAAGCCTGGATGTAGTTGGCTGAAGAGCTTCCAACCCCGCGCGTGCGAAAACGCACAACCCTCCGCGTCAGCTTGATCAACCGATTTCGTTTACTCGCGGTAAGGACCGCATTAAGATCCGCCAGTCGGGAATGTTCGCGCGGCATGATAATTGCAAAATTGCAAGATTGGAAAATTGCAAAATTGCGAAATCCCCAGAAATTCAAATTCCCAAATAATCTTTTCCCGAAGCCAGACACGTGGAGCCTGCATGCCAACCGACTCGACCAGCGAACACTACGACTACGCCATCGTTGGCATGGGAATCGGCGGACTAACGTTCGGCGCTTTGTTGGCCAACGCGGGAAAAAAAGTCATCATTTTCGAACAGCATGAGGTACCCGGCGGATACGGCCACACGTTTCGACGGGGCAGGTTTTCGTTCTGCGCCGAATTGCATTACGTTTGGGACTGCGGGCCAGGTGAACGCGTCTACCGAATGCTGGAAAAGCTGGGGCTTGAGCAAGAGGTTACTTTCCATCGGCTCGACCCCTCGGGTTTTGATCGCATTGTTGGGCCCGGTGTCGACTACACCATCGGCAGTGGGTTTGACCGGGAATGCAAACGGCTTTCGGCAATGTTCCCCGAACATCGTGTCGGACTGGAAAAATATTACAGGCTGATCGAAACAATCCACCGGCAACTTTACGATCTACCGATTGGATTCACTTGGCGAACCGTGCTTACGCATCCTCGCAGGTACTCGCACATCATCCGCTACCTGAAATGGACACTGGAAGATCTTTTCAATCAACTTCAATTTCCCGCGAAATTACGCTTGATTCTGGCTGGACAAAGCGCCATCTTCTGGGCCCCGCCGCGTGACCTTTCATTGGTGGTCCAGGCCGGTGGCGTTGGGAGCTATGACCAGGGCGCCTACTATCCAGCTCAGAGTTTTATGCATGTGATGAGGTCGCTGCGGCGAAAAATCCGCCAGCAGCCGGGTTGTCGCACAATGCTGTCCACGGAAATTACCAAGATCGAAATCGACAACGGCGCGGCCCGATCCGTGACCACGGCCAAGGGAGAGCGGTTCCACGCCGACTGTATTCTGTTTGACGGTGATGCCCGACTGAGCCTGGACCTGATCGGGAAAGAACATTTCCCCAAATCATTCCAGAAAAAACTGGAATACGAATACGGAACGAGCGTGCTGAGCGTTTATCTCGGACTGGAGAATATTGACCTGCGAAAATACGGGTTTGGCGAACAAAATCTGTTCTGGCACCCCAAAGTGGACTTGAACGAGGTTTACGACGACCAATTGTCTCACCGGATTCCGGATCGGCCTTACTTTTTCTGCAATGCCCCCACCTTGCGATCGCATGACACCCTCCTGGCACCGGAAGGATGTGACCAACTGGTGATGGTCGCGCCTTGCAGCTATGACTTTTTCCATCAACTCCGCGAGCAAGGCGAAGATCATTATCAAGCCGCCAAAGCACAATACGCGACGAACATTATCGGCGTTTTGGAATCCGAGTTCGTTCCCGGCCTGTCCGACCACATCGTCGAACAAGTAATTGGCAGTCCGCTGACCAACGAGTTTTACGTCCGAGCTCCCCAAGGCAACTGTTACAGCACGCCGCTGGATCCGAAACATGTGAATCTCCGCCGGCTAAACTATCGAAGTCCTTTCCCGAACCTCTATTACGTCGGCGCCAGCAGTAGCTTGCCGGGGTTCGCGACGTTGATTCATTTCGCCTGCATGTTGTACGAAAAATTAACCGGCGACCGAATCGCGTCGCGACCTTGATCGGCAACAAAATTGAGTCTTGGGGAAGTTTTCCAATTGTTCGGTAGCACTGGGTAGCAGTTATTTACCGGTGACTTAAACCATTGAGTCCAGCGACCGCCGATGCTGCAAACAGGGCAGGTGTTTTCGAATCTCAACCAACTGTTCAAGATCGATTTCGGCGGTGATCAAACCAACGCCGTCGGATGCCGTCGCAACAACGGTTCCCCATGGATCGATGATCATCGAGCGACCATAGGAGAAAAGTTTCCCACCGTGTTCACCAAACTGGTTGGCCGCAACCACAAAACACTGATTCTCAATGGCCCTCGCCCGCAATAACACTTCCCAATGGTCTCGGCCGGTGGCCATCGTAAAAGCGGCCGGGATCGCCAGAATCTCGGCGCCCTGCTCGACCAGCAAGCGAAACAGCTCGGGGAACCTTAAATCGTAACAAGTCGCTTGTCCCAGTTTCCCGACCTCGGTCTCGTTGACCGCGAGGTGTTCCCCAAAGCCCATGAATCCTGATTCGCAAAAGGTTACGACTCCCGGGATGTCGATATCGAACAAATGGAGCTTTCGATATTGATCCAGCAAACTCCCGTCGGGACCGAATAACAGACTGGTGTTGTAAATTTTTTCATCCTCGGCGTTGCCGCGTTCGCCAATGCTACCGGCCAGTAACGTCAGTTGATGCTTGGCGGCCAATGAACTCATCAGCTCACTCGTCGGTCCCGGCACCGATTCGGCATTGGCGATGACCGTCTCCGGTGGCGACAAGCAATTAAACAGCTCGGGCAACACCACCAGCTTCGCCCCACGATCAGCCGCATGGCCGACCAATTGCGCCTGCTTGCTCAAGGTTGTCAGATTTATTGCCGGTCGATCTCATTTGCACTGCGGCGACGATCTGCTTTGACATCTGGGATCCTTGGGAAGTTTAGGACGGCGAACACGCACAATGGGCAGAGACTGGCAGGCTGCGAGTTCAGCTTGGAGGATAGCCAACAGGACCATTCCCCGCCAAGACTTGAATCAAATCCAGCAACTGGCGATAACCATTCTATCAATAACTCACCAAGGAAAAATCCATGCGACAAATCTGGATTCCCAAAGCTGGACCGCCCGAGGTTTTGGAACTTCGCGAAACCGCTGACCCACAACCTCGACCTGGTGAAGTTCGAATCCGCGTTGAGGCCTCCGGTATTAATTTTGCAGACATCGTCGGGCGACTGGGAATCTACCAGGATTTACCTCCCATGCCGGTCGTGGTCGGTTACGACATTGCCGGTACGGTGGATTCCGTGGGCCAAGGTGTCGACCCCGCCTGGCAACACGCCGATGTGTTGGCGTTGACTCGGTTCGGAGGCTACAGCGACGTCGTGTGTGTTCCGACCCAGCAAGTTGCCGTTCGCCCCGATGGCATGACGGCAGAGCAGGGGGCCGCCATTCCGGTCAACTATTTGACCGCCTACCAACTGGTCCACGTGATGGGTGGACTTTCGGCGGGGGAAACCGTGTTGGTCCATTCTGCAGGTGGGGGTGTGGGGATCGCAGCGATCCAACTTGCCCGGCACGTTGGCGCGAACGTAATCGGGACCGCGTCCGCCGGCAAACATGAGCGTCTGCTACAAATGGGAGTCAGCCATTGCATTGATTACCGCGCTGAAGACTGGGAGCAACGTGTTATCGAGATCACCGGTGGAGCCGGCGTGGAACTGGTCCTGGACGCCGTGGGTGGCGACTCGTTTAAAAAAAGCTTTCGGGTGCTCGCACCGACCGGGCGTCTGGGGATGTTCGGCATTTCGTCCGCTGCGACGGGCAAAACCAGGAGCCGCCTGTCCTTTCTGAAGATGGCTGTTTCGATGCCGTGGTTGCAATTCAATCCACCAACGTTAATCAACCAGAACAAAGGCGTGTTTGGTGTCAACCTTGGGCGTCTTTGGGATCACATCGACCGTGTTCGGCCCTGGCTGGAAGAAATCATCCGGCTGTATTCCGAGGGAATCGTGTGTCCCGTGATCGACGCTACGTTTTCGTTCGAAGATGTGGCAAAAGCCCATCATTACATTCAGGATCGAAAAAATTTCGGCAAAGTCATCCTGGTTCCCTGATGGCAATCAGGCTTAGTTCGAATTTCGTAGCTTTCCAGCGGCGAAGCCGTCGAAGTAGCAACCAGTCTGCTCTCCATGGAGCTGTTGATTGTTGTTAAGATGCTGGGGCGTCTCGTACCCGCCGAATTCAAACGGAGCCCTGCTCGCGTGCCACCCACGACCGTTAAGATCTTTGCCTACGGCTCCAATCTCCACCTGCAACGAATGTGCGCCAGAGTCCCCAGCGCCAGGCCAATTGCGATCGGATTTGTCACGCACTACCGGATTTCGTTTCACAAACGGAGCGTCGATGGATCAGCAAAAGCAGACGCGTGTTACACCGCTGACCCGGATGACCGGGTCTGGGGCGTGATCTACGAAATCGATTCGGATGAAAAACCGATTCTCGATCGATATGAGTTTCTCGGGACGGGTTATGAACTGGAGGCCGTCGAAGTTGTCGCCAGCAACCGACAACCGATTGAGGCAATGATTTATGTGGCCCTGCCTGAAGCGATTGATCATGACTGCGAACCCTACTACTGGTATTTGCAGTTCGTGATTCGCGGGGCCGTCCAGCACCGTTTGCCTTACTGTTACACGCAATCGTTACTGAACGTTCCGTCGCAAGACGATCCCGACGAAGTGCGACGCAGGGTCAATCTCGAGATTCTCGCGTCCGTGTCGTGACGTCGACAGCCACTGAAAATCAGTCTCTTTCCAGCCAGACAATTTGTAACGGCTGTAGGTCAACCGAGGTGGACGCTCGAAAGGTTTCTCCGCTGACGTAGTCACGAAAAAATCGGCCGACGCCCTTGGTGCGCAAAATATTTCCATCGATGCTTTGGGGGTATTCGCTGAAATTTGCGAGGACAATCAAGCGGCTGCCGTTGTTGACTCGCACAAAACCCAAGACGTGCGGGTTCCTGGTGGCGAAGACTTCCATCGCCAACCCCGACAGCGCGGGCAACGATTTTCGCAACTCGATCAATTGCTTGATCGAGTTGAAGATCCGCCGGTTGATTCCGTCTTCATGCGTTTCTTCGAGATAGTCCCATCGCATTTTGGGGCGATGAATCCAGCGCGTATCACCGGCTTTGGCAGGGTCTTTGACGAAGTCATAATCGTTCAACATGCCCCATTCTTCCCCCATGTACAGCAGCGGAATCCCACCGATGCTGAACGTCACCCCGTGGAGCAGCAGGATCCGTCGGACCGCTTCTTCTTTCTTCGCATCGTTGTTTTCTTCGATGGCCTGTTCCAATCCGGCCAGGGATGCCATCGTTCCTGAAATCCGCATGTCTCCGGTTTTTTCGTTATGCTGGAACGGGATCCCACGAGCGAACGACCCCGGAAATTGGCCCGTGTAGAACGAGTTCAGGAACTGACGATGATCGTAGCCATTGATCCCGACCAACGCTGCATCCGCATCATCAAATGTCCAGCCAATATCATCATGGCAACGCAAATAATTGGTCCACGTGGAAGCGGGTGGTAGTTGATGGCGATGGCTCAATGACTGCTGCAACAATTTGACTTGCCGGGTGGCCAGCGATTCCCACAGCAACGCCATTAGGGTTGGGTTGTAGGAAATCTGGCATTTGTCGGCCGAAATATACTTGACGACCTCGTCCGGATGGACGATCGCTTCTGATTTGAACAACAGGCCGGGGGCGGCGATCCGGGCGACCGCATTGAAGGCTTCTACCAACGTGTGCGCCTGGGGAAGATTTTCGCAACCCGTCCCCATTTGCTTCCAGATGAAAGCGACAGCGTCCAGCCGCAGCACGTCGACTCCGGTGTTGGCGATGAACAACATCTCGCCAATCATCGCATTAAACAGGGCTGGATTCTGGTAATTCAGATCCCATTGGAAACTGTTGAAGGTGGTCCAAACCCAACGGTGCATCCCATCGTGCCAGGTAAAATTACCACGACGCACGGTCGGGAAAATCTCGCGCAGATTTTGCTCATATTGGTCGGGGAGCTCCCGATCGGGAAACATGTAATAAAATTGTTGATACTCGCGATCCCCGGATTGCGCCTGAATCGCCCAATAATGATCATCGGAGGTATGGTTCAGCACGAAATCAAGAACCAGGATAATTCCGCATTCGCGGAGCTCGTCGGCCAGCTCTTTCAATTCGTCGATCGTGCCGATCCGCGGGTCAACCGAACGATAGTTGCTGATCGCATAGCCGCCATCGTTGTCTCCTGGTCGAACGGCAAACAGCGGCATCAAGTGCAGGTAATTGATCCCCAACTCGCGGAAATACGAAATACTCTTACGCAGTTGTCCGAGATTGTCGCTGAACAAATCAACGTACAACGCGCCGCCGATGACCCGTTCGGACTGAAACCAGTCTGGCTGATTGATTCGCAGGGCGTCCTGTTGACGCAGCGCACAGGAACGATGATGCCAGTTCTCGGCAATCGTGATCAGGATTTGTTCGAGGTGAAAGAAAAAGTCGTATCTGCGACCATACAGCCGAAACAGCAGTAAGAAGAGACGATTCCAGTTTGCGGTCAGGCGCCGTTCAAACTCCATTCGATCCGCGTCGACTTCTTCGACGCTGCTCCAGAAAGCCTGCAGCCGTGGTCGCAAACGTTGTAACGAAATTTCGGCCTCGAATGATGGATCGGCGAATTCCGGTTGATCATTCGATTCGGTCATTGGGGATGACGATTTGGTCCAGGAAGTTGTAGTACTTGATACCTTCGATAATACCTCGTGCATGGTGGCCTTCGGCAAAATAGACCCTCGGAACCTTGCGAAGTTGTTCCAATTCCGGGCTGTAATTGCCGACCACGACGCCAAGTGTTCGCCCCTTGAGCATACCTTCGTCATTACCGGAATCACCCGCAATCAACAACTGCTCAGGGGCAAACCCCCATTTGAACAACAGATGGCGCAGCGAATAATCGCTGCCACCGCGGACCGGAATGATATCCACGTAAGCGCCCAGAGACATAATCACCCGCGCCCGCAACCCTGCCTCACGGATGATCCTTTTAATCTCCTTTAATGACGGGGCCCGCGTGAGATCAATTTTGTAGCTGACTTTGAATTCCGACTGCTCTTGTTCGCTTTGGGGGAAAAATCCGGGTTGCTCGTCCAGTGCATTTCGAATTCCTTCAGGATCCCAGCGATACCCAATTTGTTTTTGCCAACTGCGATCGGGCGTCAAATTTTCCCCGTAATGCAGTTGGGTTCCCACCGCAGTATCGAGGACATCTGGCGCAGGCAAACCCAGTTTTTCAATTAGCTGCCTGGCATCGTTCAGACTTCGGCCGGTGGTAATTCCAAAACCAATTCGTGCATGACTTCGAATCAGCTCATTAAACTCCTCCAGCGCATCGAGATCCCCCGTCAAGGTGTTATCCAGATCGGTAATGATCAAGCGGTCGAAATCGGGCAACCGGCGGGCGGCCCTCGATTCGGCCAGCGCGGGGGTCGCGGAATTTTCCAGGATATCATCCACATCACGAAGATATTTCCTCGCATGATTGGACCAGGCATAATGTTCATGGACTCCGGCCAGCCCCTGTTTTGACCATGCATCCCATTGCTCGGGCTCGGTCAACATCCGCAACAGTCCTTTCTCGATCGCATCCTCGTCTAGCGGATCGATCAACAGCCCGTTCTGGCAATTGGCAATGATGTCCCGCGGGCCACCATCGTTGGTCGCGACAATCGGCAATCCGCTGGCGGCAGCTTCCAGCAACGTCAATCCAAACGGTTCGGTGAGCGCTGGATTGATGAACGTGCCTCTGGACGCAGCCGCCGCTTTGTACAGATCCGGCACGTCGTCGGGTGAATGCGATTTGGGGTAAGCGATTTTGCCGTATAGATTGTAAACGTCGATCAACGTCAGCACGTTCGAGAGAATCGTCCGCTGGGCTTTGGGCAAATCACGCAAATCATCTCGCGTTCCCATCACGATCACCAGATTCGCCAGCCGCTGCAATTCCTCACTTTTGCCGAACACGTGAACCAGTGTTTCCAGGTTCTTCCGTTCATCTAACCGGGCCATTGTCAAAATCATGGGCTTGTTCGGATCGCGAAAAAACGGCGAAAGCATGGCGTCGATATTCGGCAGACGGACGTCCGCATCGGGTGGCTGAAACGCGTTCAAGTCGACGCCCGGAGGAATGACTTCCATTCGCCCGGGAACATAGTGATCGTAGATTTCATACTGTTTTTCGACTTCTTGAGACGTACTGGCCACCACCATGGAAGCGGTTTCCAGCGCAATCTCTTCGGCTTCGATGCGGGTGGCGAATTTGTATTTTTTTTCCAGACTGGCGAGATCGGATTTCCCGACGCTCAACCGCTCCCGCTTGACCCGCCCCAGCGAATGCCCTGTAAAAACAAATGGAACATGCAGCAGACGAGCCAATTGAGCACCCGCAAATCCGGCATCGGCATAATGCCCGTGAATTAGGTTGGGTAATCCGACCCGTTTAAAATGACTGATACATTGATCAATGAAAATCTCGAGATACGGCCATAATGACTCCTTCTTCAGATATCGTTTGGGACCGAAGGGGATCCGGACAATTTTCGCGTTGGGCGCAATCTGTTCTTCGACCTGTCCGTAATCCTTGCTGATTTTCGGGTCGAGGATCTGACGCGTAATCAACTCGACTTCCGAGACGTCAGGCTGTCCGGCCAACTCGGCGGCCAGTTCCAGAACGTATTTGATTTGTCCACCGGTATCCGCGTCTTTACCAAGCTCCGGTTCGTGGGCACGAATCAAACCATGTAGACTGATCAATGCAATCTTCTTGCCGTTTTTCTTGTAATCGCAGGCATTTGATTTTTCTTCTGAATTCATTTCCATCGTCGTGTTCATTTTGAATTGACTCTTTTGATCATCAGGATATCAGCTGGCCGTGGGAGCCAGTTGGTAAAACGCCGGATCGTCGACCGTCGCTCCATTGATTTGACAGACGCGAGCCGCAAAATTGACCGCGTGCTGGAGAATTTCTGGCTGCCCCCAACCCTCCAGCAACCCGTGAATCGCGATCGCGGCGAACGCGTCGCCCGCGCCCACGGTATCCACCACCCTCTCGACCTTGGGCGTTGGCTGAAAAACAATTTGCCGATTGGCGTCGATCGCATAGGCGCCGGCATCACCCGCCGTCACAAAGCAGACTTCGAACGGATAACGCTGTTTCAAATCGGCAACGGCCTGACCCACCGACGCAGGGCTTGAATTTTCGTTCAGCGTGCGTCCGCACAACTCGGCCAATTCATCGACGTTCAACTTGAGCCACGTCACACCCGACAAAATTGCGTCCAGCCAATCTGAATCAAACCACGGCTGGCGAATATTCAAATCGACAAATACCGGGACACTCAGTTCCCGCCGGAGTTTGAGCATTGTGTTTCGAGTCGTCGGGCTCCGCCAGGCGAGACTGCCGTGGTACATCAACGCCGCCTCTTTGATCGCTTGGTGGCAGGTCGAATCAAGTCGCTCGAAATCAACAAAATCATAAGCTTGGTCGGACAGGATTTCGTAACTGGGCTGACCCGATTCGAGTGTCACCGTGACACGACCCGTAGGATGCTCACTCAGACTTTGCAGGCAAGCCGTATCCATCCCCCACGACCGCATCTGCTGACGGACCTGATCCCCCGTTTCGTCTTGACCCGTTGCACTCACAAACAACGGGCGTTGCCCAAATCCTCGCAGATTCCAGGCAACGTTAAACGGAGCGCCTCCGAGGACCGTTTCGCCATTGGGAAACTGGTCGAACAAGACTTCACCGATCACCAGCGGGCGGCTCAAGTCGTTTTTTCTTTTCTCCGCAGAGATAAAGGGCTCCCTTGCAAATTTTGTATGGAAATGATTTTTACGGAATTTCGCATACCGGAAAGCAGGCGTTCAGAACGTACAGATCCAACGCATTCCGAGAGATGAACGGGCAACGGGCTTGATTGATGCTCGAATGGCCGTTCAATAGTAGGATAACAAAAGTTGATTTTTTTTCGAGTCCCGTTGGAATTCGACGACTTGGCAACCATCCAGGATGACATGAAAACGCTTGCAACAGACCTCGACGGCACCTTAATCCCGCTTGACGGCGATCAAAAAAACCTTGCGGACCTCGAACAGTTGGGGAAAGTTTTCTCGGAGCAAGGAAATCAGCTGGTTTTCGTAACCGGCCGACATCTTGAATCGGTGAGGTCTGCGATCCTCCATCACCAACTGCCCCGACCTGACCTCGTGATCTGTGATGTCGGAACGTCGATCTACAACTGTGACGACAACGATACGTTTCAATTGAATCCGGAGTACGCCCAGGAGCTCCATCAGATCCTGGCCCCCGACGAATTGCAGGATTTTGGAAAGCAGTTACAGGAAATTCAAGGCTTACGGCTGCAGGAGTCCTATAAGCAAGGACCCTTCAAGTTAAGTTTTTATTGCCAGGCCGAACGGTTGGCCGAACTGACCGAGACAATCCTCCAGCGTATTGCGGCCGCACAATTTCCGATTCAGCTGATCGCCAGTGTCGATCCGTTTAATCATGACGGCCTGGTGGATCTGCTGCCGCTGGGCGTTTCCAAGGCCTTTGCACTGGATTGGTGGATCCGATCGAGTCGCACCGTCGCCGACAACGTGGTTTTCGCAGGTGATTCGGGAAACGACCTCGCAGCGATGACTGCCGGCTATCGCACGATCGTCGTCGGCAATGCCGATGCTGCGTTAATTGATACCGTCAAATTGCAACACCAACAACTCGGTTTCAATGATCGTCTGTTCATCTCGTTGGAACATGCCACCAGCGGTGTCCTCGAAGGTTGCCGCCACTGGCAGCTGTGTTAGGAAGAAACGCACAACGTCGTGCGCTAATGGTTTTTACGAAATAGACGAACACGACGGTTGCACCGAATTTGCCACGTCGGAATTAGCGGGTTCACCGAATATCGTGACACCCATCTTCCAGCGCTTGCCGAACGCTTACTTAAGATTCAACTTTTGCGCAAGCTGCGACGATTGAGCAAGAGTGCATGATGGCGAAAGCTTGATCGTTGTAGGCGGCTGACGGGGCACCCGACTCACTCGCCGGAAGGCTCGAAGGATGTTCGATTCTGAAAACCGGCTCAGTCTGGATCAGTGACGCGAGGTAAATAAAGTGGCCGCCCGAAAAAAACAGACCTCGTCAAAGAACAAGACAACCGCCAAAAAAGCTTCTGCCCCGAAGAAGAAACCCTCGGCATCCAAGCCGCAGGCCCGCCGAAAGAAGTCCACCAAAAAACCGGCCTCCAGTAACAAGCGGATCAGCCAAAAAAAAGCACGCGCGAAGAAGTCTGAATCGGCAACCGACCAGCAGGTTGCCAAGGCCTGGATGCAGACGCTGGCAGATCAGTCGAATTTGGCAATTCGTGCATTAAGCGAGCAGAACCAAGCGGCGTTGCGGGCACTGGCGGAGGAACACGCTTCGGCGCTCCATGCCTTGTCGGCCCAAAATGCGGCGGCGATGCAGGCGATGTCGGAAACGACAGGCCGACTTGCCCACAGGCTCGACGTGTTAATCGAACGGGTCGACAGGATCGAATCCGCCCTGACCTCGGTCGACGCCAAATTGGAACAATGGTTAGCGCGAACCGACTTGGTTCGCGAACCGGGTTACCGGGAGGGTGCCGACGTTGACCGGCCGATCCGGGAGTTCGAAGCGGAATTGGAATTGCCAACGCCGCCGTTTGAATCTCCAGCGGCCGAAACAGCGCCACCGACCCCAGCCCCGGAACGACCGCCATTGACGGAGGCGGTTCCCGAACTGGCACCCCGGATCGAAGTTCGGGATGCCTTTCGTCCCGCCACTTCCTTGGCGGATTTAATGAGAGTCCGTGCCTATCCAGAAAACCGACGATATCTCGATTCGATCAACGGAAAACTGGGCACCGCGTTGGGATTTCATAAAGAGCCACTGCCCGGCGACTCGGAACCGGCCCAACCTGCCGTGCTTGTTTTCGTGCCACAGAAAATCAACCGTGTTTGGATTCGACCAGAGCAGCGGATCAAGTCTGAATTGACGATTCCGGGCGATCCCGGAATCCGCTGTCCGCTTTCGGTGGTTGAAGGCTCAAAAGCTTCTTCCCCACCGGAGGTCCAGGAAAAACACAACGATCTCCTGAGCATGCTACGAGGACGCGGACCAACGCTGTGGTGTGGTTCGCAACTGGCCGCACTTGACAACGACGGACGCGAATTGCTTGGAAGCCTTGGTGGATTCGTGCGTCGAAAAACAGACGGCAAAATCGGTTTCATCACCAACGACCATGTCTCTTTCGGCGGAAGCCTGCTGTTCCATCCCAACCGCTCCACTGGCATCAGCGTTGGCTTCCGAACCAACCAGTATTTGCACGCGGTTGAACCGGAAGAATGGTACGGACCCTTCGCGGCAGAAATCGGTGACACCAAAGTCCGCGTCGACTGCGAATTCCTGCGACTGGATCTGAATCTCCCGCCAGAAGTTGAGATTCGGCCCGAACTGCCGACCCTTGGCAAATTAGGGCCTCGCTACGAAATCAATCTGACCGCGAATATGCTCACGGACGCATCGCCGCTGATTGGTGCGGAAGTTCTGAAAATCGGACGCACTACCGGGCTAACCTACGGCAGGATTTGGGCGTTTGGTTACGAATGGAAAGACGAGGAATTGGTCACGCGTTACACCGATTTTCTGATCGCACCAGATCGAGTCACGGGGGAACCGTTTTCTCAACCCGGCGACAGTGGCAGTCTGGTGGTGATGAAGAACGGTTTGCGACCGGTCGCCCTGATGTGGGGTGGATACCTGCAGCAACTCCGTGGGCAACGACAGGAAAGCTGGACCTATGCCACTCGACTGGATCGCATTCTGGACAACCTCGGCGTCGAACTACTGAGCTAGTGCTTGGTCCTTGCTCAATTTTAATTTCAGGAGCGGCCGCTTTGATGCAAGCCGCGATTGGCGGTCCATCCGGCTGGGCGAGGCAAACCTGACGCAATTACCCAAGGTCTCGTGTCCAACCGGCTGAGGTCGCCACCCCGCGTCTTTTAAACTGGTAAATCTCGAGGCGTTGCCCGCCTCTTTCCCAAACATTGTCATCCGCAAAGTCAACCCAATTTGACTGATCCGACCCCCAATCGCTCTGGTGCGCATGCCAGGTCGATACGACCGATATTTTCGGAAAAGGGCTTTTGATCGACAAAAGCGTCATGATCGGAAATCTTTACTTTTCTTAAATGATCGACGGGTAGAACCATGCGCATCTTGCTATCAGCTCTGCTGGCTCTGGGTATTTGCCTGCAAGCGAATTTTAGTTTTGCCCAAAGCCCCCGGCCGGTTCCGTACAGCGCCCAATTGAGGACCGATCCGTCGGTCGGCAACGTTCAGGGAATTCAACGGTATGGTCGTCCGCTCCGAACCGATCCCGATCAAGGTGAGGGGTTCAGCTACCATGTTTATCCTGTCGCTGACTCACCCGGCGTGATCGCTCAAGTCGGCGGCAATCTCCCTGTTGCGACCAGCGGCCAAACGGCAACCCAAGGAATTGCCGAAAGTCTTGCTACCGAAATTGAGGCTGCACGGGCCGGAATCACCAAGGCCATTGAAACGAACGACAGCGAGGCCCAACAGTTTTATCTCGCGGCGCTGAACGAAGCTTTGGCGAAACTGGAAGCCACAGGCTCAGCAGTCAACCAATCGCTTCAAACGGTCGGCCCCGGAGCTGGCCCAGCGGTCTTTACTCAGCCGCTGCCGGCCGCCAGTCCGTATCCCACGCCTTTTGATTGGACCCAGGGAATACGGAACGTCGCCCCGGGCGGCGGAGCAGGCGCCTACGTTCCTCGCCCCCAGGGAGCCGGCTATACACCCACTCAGTCCTACTCGCCATCGCAATCCTATTCGCCAGAACAAGCCTTGGTCTTTTCGCGCGAGTCGGGCAACGCGTCGGTCTACGAATTATTCCAACAGCCGTTGATCCAGATCAAAATGCGAGTCGTCGAAGTCGAACGCACCGATCAGTTGGCTGCCAACTCGATCCTCGAGTACGTCAGCACCAGCGGGGGCCCCGACTCGCTAACCTCCGGTGACCCGCTCAACAACGGCGAACAGAACCTCCAAGGCATCACGAATTTCGCGCTCGACGGTTTGATTTCGGATGTCGGAACCGGAGCAGGAAGTTTGATCAACCTGACGTCCCAGCACATCAACTGGGTCGCCAGCATTTTGGCAACACGCTTTGATGCGGACGTCATCACCGCACCGGAAATGGTGACCACCAACGGCCAAAATGTCGAGTTTGTCGCCGGCAGCAAACTGCCGTTTCAATTGGGCCAAAACGTCATCAATGGTTCCAGCAACAATATTCAACAAGTGTTTTACAAACATGTCGGCACGATGGTCAGCGTGACCCCCACGATTATCAACTGGGGATTTCACGGAGAGGGCCGCGGCGAAGGCGCGATCTCCGCTCAGGAGATTCCCGACTGGAATGAACTCGTTCGCTGGATGGTCCACAACCAACTGATCGGATCGACCGTTACTTTTGGTGACACCAATGGTGCCACCTACAACGTCAACGAATACGCCGACACGCGTCTATTACCCTTTGGCCTCAAATCCGAATTGCTGGCCGCGCTCAATGAATACGGTCGGACCGATTTGCTGCAACGAGGTCTCTGCTTGATTCATCCGGAAGGCCCCAACGGCTGCAACAACTGGAAACCGGACGATTGCACGATTGACCTGACCGTGGTTGTGCGATTGTCGGATAGCGGCACGGTCACAAGCGTCGCACTGGGAGACGATCCAGATGTGGGAAGTTTTAACGCCGAGAAAAACATCCGCGCCGTGGCCAATGTGATTCAAGTCAAAAGCGGACACGGCGTCGTGATGGCGGGGTTGATCGGTGAACGGGAGCTCGAAGAAGAAGCCAAAGTGCCCGTGCTGGGAGATTTACCATTGGTCGGCGCCGCTTTCCGATCCAGGAAAACATCCCGTAACAAAACCGAGGTCTTGATCTTTATCGAAGCCAAAGTGCTCGACCGAGACCCCGGTATCGCGCGCGTTGAATCGTCCAACGACTTCCTTCTGGGCAAAGGATATGTCGACGGCGAATTCCTGGAAAATCCACTTGAGTGCGGCATGTACCAGGTCGGTTTCGGCAGCTACCTCCCTCCGATCCGCCGCTCGGAATGCGATTTCTGGGAACGACATGGACGCAAATTGCGAAACGTCGGTACCCATGTCAGCGATGTTCTCAAATAGTTGAACTAACCATTGGTGATTCAACCGCCAGTGATCAGCAAGGAAGCAAATCATGTCACGTGGAGTAAGCATTGCATGGGTTACGCTCGCTGCGGCGATCGCAGGTTGCGCGACGGTCGGCAACGATATCTCTGCGCCCACTGGTCAACGCCTGGATGCGTCCTGGTTTGACAAAATGACGACCGCTACCGAACCCGCCCGCGACTCATTGCGCAAGCTGACCAAACGCAACCGCCAGATCCATCCACCAACTTGGAACTGGGCGTCTGCCGTTCCCGTCGATGTCCAACGTTCCCAGGTCGTCAGCGCGGTTGTTCCGGGAAATCAAATTGCACGCATGCTTCCTGATTTTCAGTCCGGAAAAATTGCGCCGGTGTCCTCTCCGCCACCAGCGACAAATTTCAGGGTGACGAATATCGACGGACAAACCGTTCGCAACTGCGCCGACCTGTTCATGGCTTGCGAACGTGTCGCCGACAATTTGGACGACCGCCACCGCAAGACGGTCCAGGTCGATCTGGTTGATCTCAACGCACCGGAAAACAGTCCGGAAACGGCCATCGAATTAGTCCCCCGGCAATTGGTAGATCTGGGCCAGATGATCGCACCTGATCAACCTGCGATGCGGATTACCAAGGACAGCAATCCCTGGATCATCTATCGCGAACAGGGGATTCGGTGCAAGCTGATGGCTCGCGCCGAAACCAACCTCGGTCTGCTGCACGTCGTCCTCTCAATTGCCAACTCGGGGGATACACCGAAACTGCTGCCCGTTGAAATTCAAGCCAGTTGCGGTGCGGAAAAACTGAAGTGCCTATCGGTTTCGGAAACCCTGGAAACACTTTGGGGAAATCGCATCCGCAACAGCGGCCGTGGACGATGACCATTATTCGTTTGCCTCAATCTCTGAGCGGGAGTCGTATCGCATTCCCACCAATTATCGCCGCATCCAAACGGATTTTGACGAACGTTTTCACGATGCAACGCCCCGCGCCCTGCCTGCATTTGCAGCGCTGCCCGGCCAGCCCTATCCCGGACCCGCGACTCTTGGGGACGCCAGAGCACTGAGCGGATTTTTGCTGCAGCGCCAGGTCTGTGAACCCGGCGCCCCCGAGAATATCGGCTGGTTAGTATTCCAAGGCGATTCGCTGAGAGCGGGCGGCGAAGTCGCAATTGAAATCGATCTGGGTGACGGTCTCCAGCGATTTCGATTTCACATCACCTCGCAATAGCCGCCATGCGTCGATCAGCCACAGCGTGCCGTCGCTTTCTGTAACGTGTCGTACAGAGCACCCATTCGATCGCGGCCTGGAACCCTTTTATCTTGGCGATCCAGCCAATTGGTCTGCCTGTCCGCGCTGGCTGACCTTTTTCTCCTTCGAACTCGTATTTTTTGAAGGGGCTGTGGCTGCGGTCAATTCGTTCATCTCGCCCGATCGTGCTCGCGCATTTAAAACGGCTTGCCAGCCAAATGGCCGCGCACCAGAACCGCTTGATCGGCCAACTCGCAAAATATTTGCGGGAATCGAATTTTGTTCCGACCCGATTAATGCTTACCGGTGTTAAAGTGCAATCGCCGGTGCGGAACAATTCCGTTGTCGATGCGGAATTGCCACAAATAATTTTCTCCTTTGCTTGAAGTCAGCTATGCTGCATGGGAGTATGGTGGATCCCGGCGGCATCCCTTTCTTTCACACACCTTTGTTTGGAATTGCACCTCATGCAATTTGATCAATCTCGTTTTGTCGTTGCAGTGCTGTTAATCGCGCTGCTAGGTGGCAATGTTAGTTTTGCCCAGAACAAGAAAACAAGGTCGTCGCGCAAAGACGATGCCAATCTGACCACCACCGTCCTGCGAGGTGCCACCGTCCATCCAATGGATGGGCAACCGGCTTTTGTCGGCTCGGTCGCAATTTCGGATGGCAAGATCGTTGCCGTCGGAAAAAAAATCGAAACGCCCAAGGATGCCAAGGTAATTGAACTCGAAGGTTGCCACCTGGTGCCCGGGCTGATTGAGAGCCGCGGCAAACTCTGGCTGACCACGGCCGCACGCACCGAAGCCAATACCAAGGCCACCTTGAACGTGGTGGACGCGATCGATCCCTGGTCAGAAGACCTGCGCGAACTCGCGGCACAAGGCATTACCTCCGTTTATGTGCAGCCGGTTTCGACCAGTTTTCTTGGCGGCTATGGGGCCGTGCTGCGCGTCGGCCCCCACGGTTCTCCGGAAGCAATCGTGCTCAAGGACGAAGTTGCCGTGCAAGCGTCCATCGGATTGACCGGAAAAACTTCCAAGGACCGCTACACCCAATTCAAGCAACTGGAAAAACTGTTTGAAACGGCGAAAAAAGCATTGGAGAAGGACAAGCAGGAGGCGGCGAAAAAAGACGACCAGGAAGACGCATCCGAGGACAGCGACGAAGCCGAAGAATCAGAGGACGAAGAGGACGATGGTGATTCGGGCGACGAGAAAGCCGAATCGAACCAATCTTCTTCGAGCAGTTCGTCTTCCACGGACAACACGGTCAATCAAGCTCTCGGCCGCGTGCTCAACAAGGAAATCCCGCTTCACGTTGAAGTTCATCATTCCGACAGCCTGAATTCCATTTTGGAACTGGCGAAGAAGTACGAGATACGCTTGGTCATCGATGGACTGAGCCAGGTTGAAAATTGTTGTCAAGCGATTGTTGATGCGGGCTACCCGATGGTGGTCGGGCCGCTGTATGAGACCGCCGCCGTACCGGACTATCGAGAGGACGCCGATTTTAGTTGGCTTGCCGAAGCAACCGAATCGAATCCGCTCTGGTCGCTTTCCAGTTTTTCCGCAGATGCGCGATCGTCTCGACTGCTCCGAATGCAGGCCGCCATGGCGATTCAGCATGGAGTCAAACACGACCAAGCGCTCGCAGCGTTGACTTCCAATGCCGCCCGGATGTTGGGAGTCGGTGATCAGGTCGGCACGATTTCCGCGGGTAAACAGGCCGATCTTGCCGTGTTTACCGGTGATCCGCTCGATCCGTCTTCGGTCACGCGATTGGTGATGAGTGGCGGGAAAATCACCTTCGACGCTGCCACTTTGCCCGTGGAATCTTCGGCGTCTCAAGTCTTTGAATTCGCCGGCTTGCCGACAAAACTTCCTGCCGAATATGCGATCAAGACCACGCGATTTTTGAAAGCTGGAAAGTTCGTTCCCGCGACCCTCCGAATCAAGAATGGCCAAGTCGTTTCGACATCTGCCAAAGCAAAGCTTGACGGGATCACGGTGTTTGATCTGAAAGATGCCGTGGTCTCGCCGGGATTGGTCGCGGCGAGCTCGTCGTTGGGCCAATCGACAGCAATTGTGGATTCCACGGAATCCGATGCCAGTCATCTTCGAGCCGTTGACGCCATCGACCCGTCGACCGAAAAATCGAAACAGTTCTTGGCCGGCGGTTTTGTCCATATTGGTGTCTCTCCAGGAAATACCAACACGTCAGCGGGAGTCGTCGGTCACGTTCGATTGGGAGCCATCGATTACGTCGCCAACCCGACCATTGCCAGCCAGTTCGTATTGGCAGGTTCGGCACGAGATAACGAACGATTTCCGGCTTCGGTAAATGGCCAAATTCAATTGTTGTCCGATTTGTTGGACGGAAAACCCGCTCAATCTTCGGTCTACGTTACCTCGCTGATCGGTCGGTCAATCCGTGATGAAAAACTCCAGAACATCGAAGCGATCAAAACGCGGGACCGGAAAACGGTTTTTTATGCAAACTCGAAACTGGAAATCAACGCGGCGATCCGACTGGCCAAGCAACACAAACTCGATGCGGTACTGATGTCTTCAGGCCAAGTCGGAGACTTGGCGGAAAAACTGGCCGAACAGAAAATCGGCCTGATAGTGCCAGCCCTCGGTAGCGACGATTACCAGACCCAACTGGACCAAATCGTATCGGCCAATCGCGCTGGCGTGCCAATCGCGTTTGCTGGTGAATCCCCCGAGAAAATTCGCGTGACCGCCGCTCTACTCGCCAGCGCGGGCCTCCCCGCTGAAGCAGCGCTGCAAGGCTTGACCGATGGTGGCGCGGACATGATCGGCATGAAGCATGTTCATCTTGCGAAAAAGGCTCCAGCCGATTTTGTCATCTGGAGTCATTCACCCCTCAATCTCTCCGCCCAACCCGTCCACGTCGTCGTCGACGGCCAGATCGTTCCCACAAAGTAATCCCATGAGACGATTCAAATTGCTTTTACACTTGTTACTCGTGATCGCTGCGATCACCGCTGTCCGGATTTCGCAACCGTTATCGGCACAGGAATCATCGCAAGTCTTGATTACTGCGGGAACCGTTTACACGATGGATGGCCAGCCGCTATCGCCAGGTCAGGTCCTGATCGAAAACGGCAAAATCATTTCTGTTGGCGATAAAATTGACGTATCCGGTAGCTCCCCAAAAACAGTCGAATTGGGGGCCGGGTCCGTGTTGATGCCGGGCTTGGTTGACGCGTATTCGCAGACAGGACTCGGCGATGACGGCTCCGACGAAATCACCGAGGAGGTAACGCCCGGCTTTCGCACGATCAACTCGGTCGATTGGGACAAGCCTGCTTTGAAACGCCAGCTACTCGCGGGCACGACAACCATGTGCGTCTGCCCTGGACGCCAAAACGTTTTCGGCGGTATCGCCGCCATCATCAAAACTGCCGATTTCGGGATGCCGTTGATCAGTGACAACGGCCCGCTGATCGCGAACCTGTGTTCTGATCCGGCTTCCGGAAATCGCTCGCGTTCACGACCGGATACGATCTACGTCCGACAGCCTACCAACCGGATGGGTGTCGTTTGGATTCTGCGGAAGACATTTGACAAAGTAAAACGGGGAGAGGCCTCTGGTCGCTATCGCTGAAATCCAGGAAGTACTCGATGACAAACGCACCTTCATGGTGTTCGCCCGAATGTCGCACGACATCCAATCGGTCGCCACATTGGCTGACGAATTTGGATACGCTCCGATCATCGTCGGAGGGCAGGAAGCCTATAAGGTCAAAGACCTGTTGGCGGAAAGAAAATACCCGGTGATCCTGGAAGGAAATGGAACCGGTTCCCTCTCCGGCTCCGAAAATTCTGAACTGTGCTGGAACAACGCCGGGGTCCTCGATGAAGCTGGGATTACGATCGCTTTTTCCGGCGACGAACTGTTGGAACAGGCCCGTTTTGCACACCGACACGGGCTCAGCCGCGACAAATCCCTTGCTGCGATCACCACCACGCCGGCTCAACTGCTCGGAATCAGCGACCGAGTTGGCAAAATTTCCGCCGGTCAGGATGCCGACTTGATCGCTCTTTCTGGCGATCCTCTTGAACTTACAACTTCGATTCGTTGGGTCATGGTCAACGGCCAGACTTTCGGAATGGAAAAGGAATAATACCGTGCAAACCAAATTCAAACTTACCGTTTTCTGCGTTGCTTGTTCGTTCGTGATGGCCAGTTTCGCGATCGCCCAAAAACCGATTGCCGTCAAAGCGGGCAAGATCATCACGATGAACGGTGATCCCATCGAAAACGGAATGATTATTATCCGGGACGGGCGAATCGCCGCGGTCGGAACCGACCTGAAAATTCCGGTCGAAGCCATGATCATTGACGCCTCCGATCAGGTTGTCATGCCCGGGTTCATCGAAGCCCACAGTTCCTCGGGCATGAGCCAAGCCAATGAAACCAATCCACTGGTTCCTTATGTTTCCGTGCTCGATTCCATCGATCCGATGAACTCGTATTTCCAGGATGCCCGTCGCAATGGCATTACGAGTGTGGCAATCACGCCGGGAAATTCGACCTTGATTGGTGGCCAGGCGGCCGTGATCAAAACCGGTGGTGAGTTCATTGACGAGATGGTGCTGAAGCCGGATGTCGGGGTCAAAATTTCGTTGCGGCCGGTCAGCGGCAGTCGCATGAGCCATTTGGCCAAACTGCGCAAAGCCTTTGACGATGCCAAGCAAAAAATGGACGACAAGGAAGAAAAAGAAAAACAGAAAACGGCGGCCAAGCCCGAAACAGCCAAGCAGCAGGGCGGCCCTCGAGGCGCTGGGCCACAGGATGAAACAGAACTCAGCCCAGGACGACGAAAAGAAAGCGGATGAAAAATCAACCGACAACCAATCCACCCCTGAAAAGAAAGTCGAATCGGAACTCGACAAAGCCTTGTTTGCCGTGCTCTCCGGGGATCTGCCTGCGATTATCTACTGCGAAAAAGCCATGGATGTCGGCCAGGCCATGCGGCTAATCAAGGAATACAACCTGACCGCCAAACTCGTGCTCGGCCGCGAATGCTACAAAGCTGCCGAACAGGTTGCCAAACTCGGCCTGCCGGTCGTGCTTGATTCCGATCTCGTGTTCTGGGAAGAAGACCCCCGCACCAAACAGGAAACCAAAATCATTGTTCCCAAATTCTTCCTCGACCAGAACGTGAAATTCGTTTTCCAGGTCGGCCGGTCCGGTAATTCGACGCTGGGAAATAACTATCTCTGGTACCAGGCCGCGACAGCCGTCAAATACGGAATGCCGGAACAGGAGGCACTGGAAGCATTGACGACCACGCCCGCCAAACTTCACAACATTGACAAATTCGTCGGTACGATCGAAGCCGGCAAAGACGGAGACCTCGTGATTCTGTCCGGTGACCCGCTCAAAATCGACACCTGGGTTGAAAAGACGATCGTCAACGGGGAAGTCGTATATGACAAAACAGAAGATAAACAACTCGAACGCTTGCTCACCGGCGAAGATTCGGACTCCGAATTGCCCTAGTCCGACCTTTCCGGGACTGCGGCGATATTTACGCAACGCCGCTCCCGATCAGCAGCGAGCCAATCATCATAGGACTTACGATTAACATGACCAATGTGCGAGCAAATTGGAGCTTGGCAGCGCTGCTGACCGTCTTGTTGGCAAGCGTTGCTTCAGCGCAGCTCCCCGATCAACATGTCTATTTCGCCAAGCAAATCTGGACAGGCGATGGGGAACCGATCGAAGACGGCGCGATGGTTGTCGCCGATGGCAAGATTGTCGCCGTCGGTCCGCGCAGCGAAATCTCGATTCCCGCTTTGGCCCAACAGCACGAGCTTGATTCCTACGTCATCATGCCCGGTTTGATCGCGGCTCAAACCAATCTCGCCGGAAACGCAACCGAAGAACGGACGCTAACCCCGGAAATCCGCGCACTCGATGGCTTTGACTTCTTTGCCGATCGCAGTCAGCTCTTGAAATCGGGGATCACGACGGTCCAGGTCTCGGCGGCTAACGACCGTTTAATGCCAGGACTTGGCGGGGTCGTCCAACTGTCGGGCGATGAGATTTCTGATCGAATTCTCGCGGAGGTCGACAGCCTGCGAATTATCTTGAGCAGCAGCGCAAGGAATCCACCCAGAATCTATGACCCTCCCGTCGGTCCGGTTTCCGAAGATCGTCCGCTGGAACCGACCCGGCCGCAACTCTCGACACTGACGGCCTCGCTTGCCGGCCTGCGTCAAATCTTCAAACAGGCCACCGCCAACGAGACACTTGTTTCCAAGACGGCCCCCGATGAATTGATCGAGACACTCAGCCAACTGATCCGGCAGAAAACACCGATTCGGATCACCGCGACGACGGCACCGGAAATCCAGGGGGCGATCAGCCTCGCCAAGGAATTCAATCTCTCGATTGTCCTGGTGGATTGCGTTGGGCTGGAAGCGTTTCAGCAGTCGTTTGAAAGCTGGAAAGAACACGTCCAGGGCGTGATTCTGGCGGGTCGCACCCCAGGTCAGATTACCAATCCGTCGATCGAACAAATCGAAACACAGATTGAACCATGGACCTACGCGAGAGGATTGATGGATGCGGGAATTCCGGTCGCGATCCGAACCGGCAGCGATAGCGATCTTGGCCAATTGATGTTCGTGGCAGGTCAATTCATGCGAGGTGATTTGGACCGCCAGGAATTGGTGGCTGCGGTCACTCGAGTGCCTGCCAAGCTGGCCGGTGTCGACGCTCGGGTGGGAACCCTGGCGCCAGGCAAGATCGCCGACTTCGTCGTCCTCGACAGCCAACCGTTCGAGCTACATACGCGGATCATGGGAACCTATGCCGCGGGACATCCTGTGTTTGAGAGGAAACGTGAGGCGGTCACTCAGATCGTCAAAGCCGACCGTGTCTACATCGGTGATGGACACTACCTCGACAATGGCAACGTGGTGGTCAAAGGCCATACGGTTCGCGGAGTGGGAACCAGCGTTTCGGCTCCATTGGATGCAGAGATCAAAACCTTCAACGACGGTGCCGTCATCGTGCCCGGCTTTGTCGACATGGGCGCCGGACTGGGACTGGGTGGGCCTTTGTCAGGGACCATCACGCTACAAACAAAACTTGGCGAGCAGCTTTACGGAGACGACCCGGCAATTCAATACGCACGGGAAAATGGGATTACGACCGCGTTGCTCAGTTCCAGCTCGGGAAGTTCCTCGCCGGTGGTGGCCTTCAAATTGGGTGACGACGCACGAGTTATTTCCGATCCGATAGCAATTCGCTTCAAACTCGATGGCGACACGGCGGCCGGTATCTCAACCAACGAAAAATTGCTGAAATCGGCCAAAGCCTACGTCGATTCATGGGAAAAATACGAAAAAGACTTGGCCGAATACGAGGTCAAATCCAAAGAAGCCAAAGCCAAAGCCGCTGCCAAACCAGCCGAATCTAAAACAGAGTCGAAGACCAAAGAAACCGAGCAGCCATCCGACAAGAAAGAGGCTGAGGTCAAGAAAGTAGCTGACAAAAAGGAAGCTGGGGAGCAGAAGGAAAAACCTCAGGACGACAAGAAGAAGAAAAAAAGAAGAAAAGAAAGAAGAAATCCTGCCAGATCCGATCACCGGAACCTGGGAAGGGGAACTGCAGTCCGAACGGCTTCCACCACAAATCCGGGCGCTCAAGTTTGAGCTGGTATTGGAAGGTGAAACGGTCACTGGCAATGTCGAGATGATGCGATCTTCCACCGATGTGATTTCGGGGACGTTCAATCGCGAGTCCCGGGAATTGTCGATCACGATCGAACGCCGCGGTACACAAATCGCGATCACCGGTACGCTCGACGAAAGCGGCAATTTTTCCGGCTCGATTGACTTGGGCCGAATGGGTACCGTCGACGTAACCGCCAATCGCACCGTCGACAAAAGCAAGAAACCCGAACCTAAACCGGCCGACGAAAAGAAAGACAAACCGGAAGACAAAAAAGAAAAACCGTCCGGCGACAAACCGAAAGAGGGCGATCAACCCAAGGACGGCGAGAAACCGGAGTCCAAAGACAAGCCGAAAGAGGGCGAGTCGGAAAACAAGGACGAGAAAAAAACCGAAGCAGAAGCAAAACAGACTGACGAAAAACCGGCTGAACAACCGGAAGAGCTTAAGCCTCCGACGAAACCGAAACTTAACGAAGCACTCGAGCCCTACAAAGCACTGTTGGCCCGCAAGATCCCGGCCATCGTCGAGTCCCGCGACTTGAACTCAATCAAGGCCACCGCGGAATTGTTTGCCAAGCAATACAACGTCCGGACGATCATCCTCGGCGCCGACGACCTCGCTCGCGAACCGGACCTGCTGAAGGAATACGATGTTTCGATTTGCACGGGACCCAAATTTTCCGTCACCGTTGACAAAAACCCGCCGACCAATTTGCCCCAACTGGTTGCCAACGAGCGTTTGCCATTGGGATTCCAGTCGGGTGGCACCACCGGAGCAGGGCAGTTGCCCGCCGCCATTCAATACGCGGTCAGCCAAGGCCTGTCGACGACCGATGCGCTATCGGCCCTGACGGTCAATCCAGCCCGGATGCTTTCGGAAGATTCGAATTTCGGCAGTATCGCCGCGGGCAAAGACGCGGATCTGGTCGTATTGAGCGGCCCACCCTTTGAATTTTCAACCAAAGTCCTGGCCGTCATGATCGATGGCGTTTGGGTTTACGAACGTGAGGAACAAAAGTGAAACGGAAACTTTTGAATATGTCTGTTTCGAGAAGACGCAGTAACCGGTTCGCAGCCGCCTGTGTTCTGATTGCAGCCTGTTTGGCCGGCAATTCCAGTTCGACGCTGCAAGCCCAGGACGATGCCGATCCGAAAGCCGCACCAAAAATCGCGCTGCACGTCGGCAAAATCCTGACAGCGGCTGGGGCACCGATCGGTGATGGAACGATTCTGATCAAGGACGGGAAGATTGAGGCCATCGGGCCTCGTAAATCGATCACCGTCCCCGAAGGCTATCAGGTCATCGACCATTCGGACTCATTCGCGATGCCAGGCATGATCGAAGCTCACAGCCACGTCGGCGGTTCGGGTGATCTGAATGAAATGGTCTATCAAACCAATCCCGAACTTCGCAACTGGGATCAGATCATTCCACACAACGAACGGCTACAAGTCGGCATCGCCGGTGGCGTGACCACGATTTGCTTTATCCCCGGCAGCGGAACCAACATGGGTGGATTTGGCGTGCTGATGAAAACCGGCCCCGGCGATCCTGAAGACGTGATTATCCGCGCCCCGGGGGTTTTGAAAATTGCCCAGGCTGGCAACCCCGAACGACGAACGGGCGAAACGGGCTCTGGTCGAATGGGGATGAATTACGTGATCCGCCAGCAATTGCTCGAAGGTCAGTATTACGTCCGACAGTGGGATGATTACGAAAAAGGCGAAGCGCCCAAGCCGGAGTTCAATCTACGTCTGGAATACTTCAAACCTTTGTTTCATCGCGAAATCCCGGTCGTTGTCCACACCCAGCAGTACCAGGTGATTCAATCGACGATCCGGATGCTACACGATGAAATGAACCTCAAAGTCGTGATCGATCACGGCACCTTTGACGCCTACAAAATCGGCGAAGAGCTGACCAAACGGGAAATCCCGGTGATGGCTGGCCCGCGGGGCTTTCTCCTCGACCGCGATAGCGGCCAGGTCAAAGGGATCGTGGCGGAATATGAAAAACGTGGCGTGCAGACCCTGGGCGTCAACACCGATGCACCCGTGATTCCCCAGGAGGAGTTGTTCTTCCAGGCCACCATGGCCGTCCGTTACGGCTGGACCGAAGAACGCGCGATCGAAGGTCTCACGATCCAGCCGGCCAAAGCCCTGATGATTGACGATCGTGTTGGCTCACTCGAGGTGGGCAAAGACGCCGACATCGTGGTGACCACGGGATCCATCCTCGATCCCCGCAACTACGTTACCCAAGTTTTCATCGACGGTCGCAGCGTCTACGACACAAAAAAAGACCGCCGCCGTTTTTGACGGCGGCAAGCCGTCCCGGGTCACCGTCCATTTACCAACGCCTTCTTCATTCCCTGCATCATGACCAAGTATTCACCCATCCGGATCCTGATCGTCGCCATGGCTGCTTTACTGGCATCCCTGACCGCCTCGTCGATCGGCGTATCCCAAACGATCGCCTACACCGATGCGACGCTGGAAACCCTTAGCGATCAGGGCCGCATCGAAAACGGAACTTTGGTCACACGCGACGGAAAAATCGTCGCCGTCGGAGCGGATGTGAAAGTCCCCGACGACGCGAGAGTCGTCTCGATGTCAGGCAAAACGATCATCCCCGGTTTGATCGATCCCTACTTTGTCTTCAAACAAACCGCCTCCAGTAACTCGCGTACCGTGACGTTTAACGGCCGCACATTTACGATCCCCGGCAGTTCTGCTTTTTCCGTCGGCAGCTTCACCAAGATTGGTGAATATTTTTACCCGTACGACTTTGACTTCAAACCCGGTATTCGCAGCGGGATCACCGTCGGCAATCTGGTCTCCGACGGCCGTGGGCTGTCGGCCCTGGCGAACCTGACGGATGAACGCACCCCCGAAATGCTGTTCAAGACCGACGGATTTTTATTCGCCCAACTGACCAATCAAACCAGTGCGTTGGACATCATTCGAAAACCACTGACGCCGACGCCTGCCAGAGGAGGCAGCACGACAACGAGCACTTCGACACGGCCGACCTCAACATCTTCCACGCGAACCGGCAGCTCAAGTGCCTCTTCGTCCACCGACGACACGAAAGAGCTTTGGAATGCCGTCAAAGAGGGCAAAGCGCCGTTGTTCGTTAATGTCAACAACGCCGCAACGGTGGCCTATGTCCTGCAGATCATCAAGGAACAGAAAAAAGTCAAATTGATTCTGGTTTCTACCGGAGCGAATCTTTACGAATTGCTCGATGACATCGAGGCCAACAAAAATGTTACCGTCGTGTTGCAGCCCGGAATCGAAAGTGTCCCGTATTCGAATGACTTGATGAATGTTTCCCAACTGCTGGCCGAGCGGGGAATTCCGTTTGCGATTTCGATGTCGCTGAGCAAATCGCAACTTGAATCCTCCCAGGATGACCCTATGTTTCCGCTGGCCATGTTGGTAAAAACGGGATTGGATCGCGAGACTGCTTTGAAGGCAGTCACGATCACGCCGGCACAATTGTTGGAAATTGAAAAAACACACGGCTCACTGGAAAAAGACAAGCAAGCCAATTTCCTGGTCTTCGATGGAGATCCCCTCGAAACCGGCAGCCGACTGGAAAAAGTTATTTTGAATGGAAGTACGATCCATGAAAACTAGAATCAATGCCTGCCCCATTTTTTTGGCTAATGCTGTTGCTGGTCGCCCACTCGGTGACCGCGGTTACCACCGTCGCCGCGCAGGAGAAAAAGCCAGCCCAACGTGCGGCTGAAAAGGCTGACGACAAGAAATCGGACGACAAGAAATCGGAAAATCAGAAACCCGAATCAAAACCGACCGACGAGAAGAAACCCGAACCGGTCACGGCGATCGTTGGCGGTGACATTCACACCGTCACCGGAGCGGTCATCCGGGAAGGCACGATCTTGATCAAGGAAGGCAAGATTATCGAGGTCGGCCAGTCCGTCGAGGTTCCCGCAGGCGCTACCGTGATCGATGCCAACGGAAAAACCATCACGCCCGGTTTTGTGGCCGTCAGCATGCGGGGGATCGGCATTCGCTCAACCCCCGACTGGAAAGGAAAAACTGGCCGATGCACTCGATCCTTTTGATCGAAACATGAAATACTCATTGGGAGTCGGCATTACAACTGGTTGCATCGAGCTGGCAACCAGCAGCCGGGGTGGGCGTCGACGTCCTCGGGTAGGTGAAGCCGAAGAACGTTTTCCAGGCTTGGATCCCGAAGTCCAGGAGTACGTCACTGAGGCAATGCTGGACTATGGTGACCCCAATACCTCGTTGTGCCCATGCTGCGGTCTGCCCGTATTGCCCACCGAGCCCATTACGCCCGCCGAACCAACCACCGAACAGCCACGCAAAATGGCGGTCGTGAAAATGAGCTACGGGAATCTCGATGCCATGCTGATGAAGGAGAATGCTTTCTACAGCCCGTCACCGGGGGCCCTCAACGGCGCCCTCAATCGCCACAACTGGCGCCGCGACATTAAAAAAGCGCGTGATTCGATCAAGGAAAAGGAAACAGCAGATCAGGAAAAGGCCAAATCGGGTGCCGCCCCCTCCAGTAAACCTTCCAGCGGTTCATCCCGGTCCAGTGCTTCTCGTGGCTCGTCCGTCAATTCCGAATTGTTAAGCCTGGTGAAGGGCGAAACGGCCATGCGAGTGACGGCGAACACGATCGACGAAATTCGCGATATGGTTGCGCTCGCCGACGAACTCGATTACAGCATTGTGATCGAAGGCGGCGTCGAGGCCTGGGCCGTCGCGGAAGAATTGGGGGCCGCAAAAGTTGGCGTGATCTACACCCCCAGGCAACGCCGTCAGCCTCGGCCAGGCCGAGAAGATTCCTCGGGCAGTTTCATCGAATCCACCAGGATCTTTCAGGAATCTGGCATTCCCTACGCCATCGCCACGCTCAGCAATTCGATCAGCATGGGTGGATTGGCAGGCCGCGATCTGACCAGCCTGCCGCTGGAAGCCGCCTTTGCCGTTCGCGGTGGTGCGGATGAAAGATCGGCTTTGGAGGCTTTGACCATCGTCCCAGCGCAGATGATGGGACTGGAAGACCGAATCGGTAGCATCGAAGTCGGTAAAGACGCCGATATCCTGATCCTGAATGGATCCCCCCTGGACTATCGTACCTACGTTGAACAAGCAATCGTCGCTGGCGAGGTCGCCTACGATCGCGGCGAAGATCAAGTCTACCCGGTCTACGATCGGCAAGATTAAGGGCTGGAAGGCCGACACAACTCCTGCCGGGTCCGACAGGGCCCGGTAGCCGTATCTCCGCGTCGACCAACGCCTGAAGGGCCGACATAAACCGCGGGCCTGCGATCGCCCGTTCAGAAATCCCCTGTTCGCCCTCCCAAGGCCTGAAAGGCCGACACAACTACTGCCGGGTCCGACAGGGCCCGGTAAGCCGTATCTCCGCGTCGACCAAGGCCTGAAGGGCCGACACAAGCCGCCGACCTGCGAGCGCCGGTTGATCGCTCATTCGCCCTCCCAAGGCCTGTTGTTTTTTTCTGATTTGACAAATTTCTTTCGATCGCCATAATACATCGGAACATTTAGATATGTCGATTGTTAAACATACTGAATCAACCGCTGCCGCCTTCAATTCCAACGCTCAAACCAAGGAATCAAAATGAACAAGCCCATCACGTTCCCCGTCATTCTGGTATTCGCCGTGGCACTCATCTCAACCGACGCCTTCGCTCAACAGGGACGCGGTCGGGGTCGCCAAGGCAATCAAGCCAGAAGCCAGGGAAACCAGCAAAACCAGGGTGGCGGACGTGGTTTCCAGCAAGGCAATCAAAATGCCGGCCGCGGACCGGGTGCGATGGCAGGTGGCGGCAATTTCCAGGCTGGGGGCGGCGTACTGACCGTCCAGCAGCGTCAGGAAATCAGCGACATGCGGGAGGAAGAAAAACTCGCACGCGATGTCTATATCGCGATGAAGGACAAGTGGAATGAACGCGTCTTCAGTAACATTGCCATGGCCGAGTCGCAGCACATGAGCGCGGTTGCCAGCCTGCTTTCGCGGTACGGCATCCCCGATCCGATCGTTGACAATACACCTGGAAAATTCGCCTCACCGAAGTTTCAACAACTTTATCAGCAACTCGTGACCAGCGGTTCCAATTCCCCGGTCGATGCGTTCAAGGTCGGGTTGAAAATCGAAGAAATGGACATCCAGGATCTTCGCGCGGCCATCAACTCCGCCAACAACCAGGACGTCCAACGTGTGTTTCAAAATCTCGAACGCGGTTCCCAAAATCATCTGCGGGCGTTTGCCTCGCGACTGAAAGCCGTTGGAGGTACCTATACGGCAACCCATTTGAGCCAGCAGGAATTTGACCAGATTGCGGCCAACGGCGGACAACAACGTGGCGGCCGAGGTCAGGCCGGCGGCGGTAACGGTCAAGGACAAGGATTTGGACGGGGTCAGGGCCAAGCCGGAGCCGGCTCAGGACAAGGTCAACAAGCCCAGGGTCAACAAGCCCAGGGTCAACAAGCCAGGTCAACAGGGACGAGGTCAACAGGGACGAGGTCAACGCCAAGGGGGTGGCCAGGGGCCCGCCAAGGGGCAGGGCCGTGGAAAGGGACGTGGTTAGTCGGGGAAATGGATCGGGCTCAAGCTGCCTTTTTTTAGGCTCCGCTCCCATTTCGCGGCGTCATTTTTGTTACGCTGATGGGATACGATCGGAGTCAGACCACGAGCCACGTGCAGCCAACGGCCCGATTTTTCCATCTATCTTTTGAACGAACCGACCGACCATGTTTCGTATTCCCTTCGCTTGCGCTCTGCTATTGCTGGCTCGACCTGTCGTCGTCGAAATTGTCGCCGACGAACCTGCCCGGCCGAACATTCTCTACTTGTACGTTGATGATCTGGGCTGGGGTTCGATCGGACCTAACGGTCAAGCCCAACGGCAAGCCGACGGTCAGCCTTATGTTCGCACTCCCCACTTGAACCAATTGGCCCGGCAGGGCGTCAACTTCAGTCGGGGTTACGGTTGCCATGTCTGCTCACCGGCGCGTTCGTCGCAACAGTCAGGCTTCCATCAGGGCCATACGTTTGCCGATCGCAACGATCCGGACAACGCCAAAAAAGCGATGCGCGCCGATGACATTTTGATGGGCGATGCGCTATCGGCGGCTGGTTACGTTACCGGTTACTGGGGCAAATGGGGTTACGGAGGGTCCAAGGATCAGAAAAATCCGGTCATCGAGAATGTCCAGACATTGCCGACGTCGCATGGCTATCAACATGTGCTGGCCGAACTCCATCACGTCCGGGCTCACACGTTTTTTCAACCGACTCTGTGGCATGCACCTGCGACCAGTCGTGCCGCCTGGTGGGTTGGAATTGATCCCGAATTCGATGGGCCGATACCAGAACAATCCAGCTTATCCTGACGCGCCGGCCCTGCAGAATCACCCGGAGTATCCGGCGACCGGGTATTGCGATGATGCATACGCCTTTGCGGCACTCGATTTTGTCCGCCAGCAGGGACAGAACTACAATGCGACGGGCCAGCCGTTTTTCGGGCTGCTCGCGGTGCAAATACCACACGCTCCGTTTGACGAGATCACCGAATTACCCGATTGGAACAAGGCCTACGCGGATGATCCGCACTTCGCCTCCTTGTCGGCCCAATCCAGGCAGTGGGCGGCAATGGTAACCCGGATCGATGCACATTTTGGCAATCTGATGGCGGCACTGGAGGATCCCAACCAGGACGGCGACCCTGCGGATTCGATTGCCGACAACACCCTGATCATTTTCCAGTCGGACAACGGTGGACCGGGCGGACCGTGCATCGCCCAACTGGGTGCCAACGGCGGGCTGCGAGGAACCAAAGGCCAGATCCAGGAGGGCGGCATCCGTGTCCCGTTGATCATGCGTTGGCCGGCAAAAATCAACCAACAGTCCGAACTTCAAGCGGGCACCACCAGCGACAGGGTTGTCGATGTCACGGATCTGTTACCTACCTTTTGCGAGTTGGCCGGCACGACGGTTCCTTTGGGGATCGATGGCGTTTCGATTGCGCCCACTCTTTCCGGCAGCGGCGATCAACGCAAACGGGAGTTCATCATTCACGAAGCGGGCAATGGCCAGTCGATCATCCGCGGCAATTACAAACTGATTCGGTCACCCAGATCTGCATTGGAGCTTTACGATCTGGAATCGGATCAAGCGGAAGCCAACAATATCGCTGCGGATCACCCCGAACTGGTTAAAGAACTTGAAACGCTTTTGCTTGGCGAGCGAGTTGACGAACCACGCGGTTTTGCCAACACCTACCATCGTTGGACCGGTGCCGATGATGCCGTCACTTCCTCCGCCGACCATTGGTCGGATTACGTTTATTCCAATGCGGGCGTTACCTACATGACCGACGCCGGCTCACCTCAGCTTTCCTGGACGGCTCAAATCAAAAACACTGGCGACCAGCCCAACACGGCCCGCGCCGACGCCGACCTGGAATTCCTGGGCCTTCAAATCGAAGGTAACCCGGCGACCGATTGCAGCCAGTCGTTGATGCTGGGTCCCGGGATCAGCCTTACCGGTCGAAACGAAATTCGAATTGGAAAACACGGAGTGCTGACCATTGCTGGCGGCACGGTTTCGTCACTGAGATGGGTTGATGTTCAATCGGGTGGCACACTCAACGGCAACGGCTCGGTCAACGCCACGGTTTACAATGACGGCACGGTTTCGGTCGAAGGCATTCGAGCTGAACTAAAAATCGGCGGCGACTATCGCCAGTCACCGGATGCCGAACTCGCGGTCGGCCTGACTCCTTATCCCGCCAGCTCACTCGAAGTAGCCGGAGCGGTGTCATTGGCCGGAACCCTTTCGATTGCCCAGCCGGTCGGTTTTGAATCGGCTCCCGGCACGCGACACACCATCGTCTCGGCCGAACGGATTGACGGCCAGTTTACCAATCCGGGTAATGTTGTGGTTTCCAGCGACGGGACTGGCTACCAGATCCATTATTCGGATTCCGCCGTGTCGATCGTCACGATCCGTTCCGCCACGGGCGAATAATTGAATCAAACCAAAGCGGATCCGATGAACCCGCTGTCCTGGACGAGACAACCCCTTGATTAGTTCTGAACAACCGACGCGAGCCTTGATCACGGGTGCATCCTCCGGAATCGGCCTGGAGTTGGCTCGTCAGTTTGCGGCCAAAGGTCATGACTTGATCCTGGTTGCCAGAAGCGTGGACAAACTGAACCAAATCGCTTCAGAACTTGGTCAGCAACACCGTGTTGATGCCGCCGTGATCGGTTGTGATTTAGCCCAACCTGGTGCGGCGGTGCGGTTAATGGAATCCGTCGATCAACGCCAGCTGTCGGTCGATTGGCTTGTCAACAACGCAGGATTCGGTGCCGTCGGCGACGTGGCAGAACTGGCTTTGGACCGGCAGTCGGCGATGGTGCAGGTTAACGTCAACGCGTTGACCGAACTGACGAAACTGGCCGTTGGCGCGATGCTGAAACAGAACGGCGGTGGCGTGCTTAACGTGGCATCGACGGCAGCCTTTCAACCGGGGCCGGGGATGGCGGTTTACTACGCAACCAAATCGTACGTGTTGTCTTTTTCTGAGGCACTTCACGAAGAACTACGAGGAACGGGCGTCAACGTCTGTTGCCTTTGCCCGGGACCCACGCGAACCGGATTCGGCAAAGACTCTGGCATGAACAAATCAGTCCTGTTTCGGCTGGGCGCGATGGACGCGACCTCCGTCGCTGCTGCAGGCTACGCGGGGTTGATGAACCGACGTCCAATCGTGATTACCGGGCTGAAAAACAAGCTTGCGCCTGGTCCATTCGCTGGTCTCCCCGCTTTCTCGTCCGCCGGATCGTTCATCGGCTAAATCGAACCGGATCGGATCCTGCGTAGGATGACTCTCGATTCGCGCTCAATGGGTTCTGCCATCCTGCAGGTTGGGCAGCGCCGCGAGTTCGGCTAAAATGGTTTTGTTTGAGTCAAATCGAATCGACCGCTGTGTCGTCACAACTGAAAGTTTGCAATTGACATGAAAGTCACCGCACTGGAAATCGCTGCCCCAGAATCGCAAAGCCTGCACCCGGGCTGGAAATTCGTCGCTGCATTTACGGCGGTTTATTTAACCATTGCCATCCCTTCGGCGATTCAGAACAGTACCGAATTCCTGATCTATTGTTCCGAAGTGATTCTTCTCAGTTTGGCACTGGCCTATGTCCACTCCAGATTTCATTTCCACCTGGCATCGCTGTGGTGCCTGAGCTTTTGGGGACTGGCGCACCTCAGCGGTGGCTTGGTTCACGTGCCTGAAGACTGGAATACCCTCGGTTCGAATCTGCTCTACAACCTTTGGCTGATTCCCGGATGCTTGAAATACGATCAAGCGGTTCATTTTTATGGATACGCGATTCTGACCTGGGTTAACTGGCAGATTTTACGACAGGTCACCAACGTTTCAGCTCCGACCTTCGAGTTGACGATCATCATGGTCGCCACGACGATGGGAGTTGGCAGCCTGAACGAAGTGGTCGAGTTCCTGGCCAGCCTCGTGCTCCCCAATAACAACGTCGGCGACTACACCAATTACGGCTGGGACCTGGTTTCCAATTCACTCGGTTCCATTCTGGCCGCGACGATCATTGTGTTAACGACTCGGAAGAACACCTCGCATCAATAACCGCCGGGCGCGCCAAACACTCGCTCGAAACGGACCGCCACTAGCTGCGCCAGAACTCGAACGCCATCCAGACCAGCCCGGCATCCACGATCAGGTGGCTGAACCAGGCCGCATACAGCGTTTTTGTTTTTTGATACATCCAGGCCCACGCCATGCCACTGACCGCCACCCCCAGCGAAAATGCGACCACGTATCCCCAGGAATCCCCCAGATAACGCGTCGCCAGCAGGACGTGGTGCAGGGAAAAAGCGAAACCCGAAACCACAATCGCTTTCCGAACCGGCATGAATTCCCGCATGCGGCCGAACACAAACCAGCGCCAATAATACTCTTCGACCAGCGTATGCGGAATTGCGTAGTAGGCGCCCAGCCAAACAAAGTCTTTCCACCCGGTCACACCGTAGGCCGCCAGTTTATGACGCACCATGTAGGGTACGTTGTCAAGAGCAGGGCTTCCGCTGACGAGACGGTAATAGACTCCCAACGCCAGGACGACGACGAGGATGCCATACAAACCAGCGACCGCGAATCCTTTGGTTTCAAACCGCGCCAGGCGGATCCGCTTCCGCTCGACAAATACCACCCAAAACAACGGAAAGGCAATTTGCAAACACTTGCCGATCGCATAGGCCGTCATCACACCGGGCTGCCCCGAGAGCACGACGCTGCAGGTAAATGCCAACAGAAACGGCAGCAACGTGGCAATGATCAATCCCATCGCGGTGACGTGCCGCGATATCTCTGGCGTCGTATCGGAACCGATCAGGTCGAAATGTGTATCCTGTAGCATCGGGGGTTATTCAGATGAAAGGGACTACCCAACCCGCTTCAGGACCGGTCCGGTTCGGACTTGATTCGTGGCAAACCGGTCACTGCGAGCACTGCAGGCAATAATAACAAATCCGCCACCAGGGCGACAACCAACAAAGCGATCATCAGCAAGGCAAATCGAACAATCGGCATGAAGGCACTCATCGTGAATACAGAGAGCCCGACACCACAGATGAGCGTTGTGCTGACCATCGCCGTGGCGGATCGCTGAAAAGCGTAAGCGGTGACGTCCTGACGTGACTGATTGGGTGCGATGCCACGACGGTACCAGGCGAGAAAATGAAAGGTATCGTCGACGGCAATCTCGCAAGGCAATACTCGCCGTTTTCACAATCCCGCTTTCGACAGCGACCCCCATCCACCCCATGCAACCAAAAACTACCAACACGGGGAACAGGTTGGGAAACATCGCGATCAACCCAAACCGCACACCTCGTAAAGCAAATACCATCACCAGCGAAATCACCACAAAGGCCAACAGGAAACTCCTCACGAGATCCTCCAGCAACAACCGCAGACATTTGTACAACAGCGGGATCGCGCCGGTGTATTCGGCTGAGACACCCTCAATCTGTTCAGCCGCCAATAACGAATCAACATGCTGACGGACGTTATCCAGAAACATCGCGTAGTCCGTGTCATTCAGGGCTCTGACTCGCGCCGTCACCCGCCAGAGGTCACAGCCGTCACCATCGGCGACGTAACCTGTCTCCAGCAAACGCTTGCGATCTTTGGACAATTGACTGTTGAGCGAAGACCGACGGGCAAAATCACGAGCGTTGCGGCCACTGGGGATCGCCGGTGCAAACGTCGCCGCCGAAACGGTCGCCCCGACATCCTCCAGTTGAGCCAAGGAACGTTCCACCCGCACCGCGAGCGCCATGCGATCAACCGTTCGCAGTTCGCATTGGTCATCGAATCGAATCACAATCTCGATTGGCACCAGCGGACAAAGGTGTTCCTCAATCCAGTGATAGTCCCGAATGATGCGACTATTGGAAGCAAAACGACTCTGGATTTTCACGGATGATTTGATGAATGCGATCCCGGAACCAACGACGATTCCGATCAAGACAAAACAGACGACGATCGCGACCCGGTGGCGAATCACGAATGCCGCCAATCCGGATTGCCAATTTTCAGTTGGCGGGCGTTCTGCCGACTCGAATCCCCGTTCTTCCCTGGATCTTCCCAGTGGCCAACATGCCCACAAACTGGGCAACAACAACAGCAAAGCCAGCAGACTGATCAACATTCCGATTGCCGAGTAGACGCCGAAGTCACGGATCGGAACAATGCGACTGGCCCCCAGCGACATCAATCCAATCGCGGTGGTCAGCGTTGCGAACGCACAGGGTCGCCAACCGTGAGAAATTGCCAGCCCTGGCGCATTTTCAGAATCGGTTTCCTGCAATGCCTGGCGATAATAATAAGTCAAATGCAACGCTGCCGATGTGGTCAAAACAAACACCAGAGTCGGTAGCGTGGTCATGGTCAGATTCATTCTGCCACCACTGTAGTACAGCACCGCCAATGCACAGGCCGTGCTCGACAGGGCGGTGATCAACAGCGCAAACGCCAGTTTAAGACGACGCAATCGGAACCAGGCAACCAGGAACACAATCGTCACCGACAGCCCGGCCAGTTCGTACAACATGCTTTGACTCGCCCGACGGTTTTCCACCGCATCGACGGTCGGGCCACCCAAATGAAGTTCGTTTTTATCCAGCCCACAACAGGACCGGGCGACCCGATAAATGGTGTCCACAACCACGCCGCGGTTTTTGGATCCCACTTCCGAAACTGACAGTAACAGGCCCGTTGTTCGGCCATCAGGACCGATCAAGTTCCCGGACAGGCGACGAATCGCGCCCTGACGGGATAAACCGATTTTCTCCGACGTGAGCAGTTCGATCGCGTCCGGACCCGTCAGCACTCGGGCAAACATCGGCTCCCGATTTGACGGTGAACCCTCCGTCGATCCCGGTAGTGTTTCCTCCGTCAGCGCGTCCGCCAATTGCCTCACTCGAACGTCGTCCAACGTGCATCCGGGCCAGCTAATCACGGCGATTTCGTCTCGCCCAAAGGTTTCAACGAACCAGTCGTAGGTTTCAATTTCCTTGAACTCGTCAGGCAACCACTGACGCAGGTCATGGTACGAGTCCCGCAAAGATCCAATGGCGCCATAAAGCACCAGCGGCAAGAACACCATCGTTACCAGCACGATTTTCTTGCCGTTGGATTGATAGAACGAAGTCTTCATTTCACGATTCCCCGAAACCGGCCGCGTGGAATCGCGACTTGTCTGTTATGGACTCGCGTCGGATTGTAACAAAGCAACGTCCGTGTCGAAATCGGCTTTCCGATTGGCAGGGGTTGTGACCCAACGCCCCACGTCAGGGGTTCGATCGCGGGAGAGACAACATCATACGCAAGTGCAGCCAACCCGAATCAGGAGTTACAGCTGCCGAAAAATCGGAATCGCGAGCAGGAATCGAATTGGAAGTCGCTTGCCCCTGCCGGCGTTCGTTCGTCGTGTCGAATTGGATTGGTGATCGGCAATCGAGGCTTCCAGCTGCCGAGCGACGGCTGCGTCGTCGATCACAACCCCGGTTTGCGTATCCAGACAACGCGAACGGGGGTCAAAGTTGAAGCTCGTGATCCCGGCCAGTTGATGGTCAATGACGAACGTCTTGGCATGGAGAATTCGGGGCCCCTGATACTCGAACACTTCGGCACCGAGCCTGACCAGACGATTGATCTTGTGCGAGTAGGCGGAATACACGATTTTGCGGTCGGTCGAAGCAGGGGAATTCGTCACAATCGAAACGGCCACGCCTCGACAAATCGCGGCCTCCAGAATTCGTGACAATTCTCCCTCGGTAATGATGTAGGGTGACTCAATCAAAATCGAGTGTTGGGCGTTGTTTAACAGTTCAAAGACTCTCGCCGGCAGGCCACCGGGACGACCTTTTTCCGCCGCGACGTCGGAGAGAAACTCGATATTCTCCGCAGGAACCTCGAACGACAGAGGACCTAAGTGGTTGTCGTTCCCTGCCAACCGCTCTGAATGTTCTCGATCACTTTCCCAGCCTGCACATTTTCTGGATGTCAAGCGGGATGCGAGTTGCCGGGGGCCGATCGGTGACAACTGCGGGCTGGCCCAAAGCGTTTCGAAATACGCAACAGAACAGGCCACGCTAGCGCCCCGAATCAGCACATTGATATCCGTGTAGTTTTCGCTTGGACGGGCAGCAAATCCAAAATGCGGCTGCTCAATATTGCGACTGCCGACGATCATCTCGACGTTGTCACGCGCCATGTACTTGTCATGCAACCGCCGCGTCAGAGTCTGTACTTGGGGGAGTTGGGGGGCGTGAAAAACGCGAACCTCGCCTCCGCATTGAACCAATTGCTCCCAATACTCGAGGGGGATTTTTGCGTAGAACGCATCGACGACCAATCTTACCTGCACGCCGCGGGCCGACGCATCAATCAAGCCCGCCATCAACTCACGGGAAACCGAGTCGTTTTTGAATGAGAAAAATGCCAGGTTCAGCTGGTCGACTGACGAATTGATCATTTGCCGACGGGCTTGCAGTGAAGCCCGGTCCGAGGTCAACAACCGGACCTCGTCGGCAGTGGACTGGCTCCCCCCAATCAACAGCAACAGCAGGCCGATCCAGAGTCGCCACCGGGGCCCGAGCAACGGGAGCGACCCCGGCCAGGCGATTCGTTTAGCTGACATTCGCCGATCTGACTCCCGATACGTGCCGTTGGAAGGGTTGACTCCGCAAATACAATCGCCCCTGCAATTCAGTCGGCCGATCCGGGATCGCCCTTGAGTTCACCAAAACCCAGCGGAAATCCCGGATGACGGAAATCGTGGATTGCATCAATCGTAGGGGTTAAGTCAGACCATTCGGACCGCTCGGCCTCAACGGTCCGTTGTTGTTTGCGGAACCGGGTTATCGTAAAACTAGAGAATGGGAGAAACCATCAGGTCTCCATGAACAGTGATCTTCAAACATGAACCAGCGTTTCGTTAGCAACATGCATTCGTCTGTATTTCTCGGCGTCGACGTCGGATCAACGACCGCCAAAGTGGTCGCGGTCGACGGAAATGACAGGCAGATCTTTTGGAGCCGATACCAAAGACACGAAACCAGACAGGCCGAATGTGTGTTGGCTTTGCTGGAAGAACTGCTGGGAGAGTGTCCAGCGCTGCGACATGATCCCCCCAAGGTTTACATGACCGGCTCCGGCGCTGGACCGATCGCACCTCACTTGGGCGCGAAATTTGTTCAAGAGGTCAACGCCGTCACCCTCGCGGTGGAGGCGCTGCATCCCGACGTCTCCAGTGTGGTCGAGCTCGGCGGCCAGGACGCGAAAATCATTGTCTTTAAAACGAACCAAAAAACGGGTGAAAAACGTGCGATCACTTCGATGAACGACAAGTGTGCGTCGGGAACCGGCGCCACGATCGACAAATGCGTGATCAAGGCCGGGATGCCATTGGACCAGTTAAGCAGCCTGAAGTTCAATCCCGATAAATTGCACCACGTCGCGGCGAAGTGTGGCGTTTTTGCAGAAACCGACATCGTCAGCCTCGTTAAGAATGGGATTCCGGCGAATGAGATTATGTGCTCGTTGGCGGACGCCATCGTGGGACAAAACCTCTCGGTCTTGACCCGGGGCAATACGCTCAAATCAAAGGTCCTGCTGCTGGGTGGACCCAATACCTATCTGCCGTTCCTGAAGGAATGTTGGCAATACCGGATTCCGCAAACTTGGCTGGAACGCGGTTATGATTACCCACGCGATGTCCCGATCGACGAACAGATTTTCGTTCCCGAAAATTCCGAATACTATGCCGCCTACGGCGCCATCCTGTTCGGCATGATGGAAGGAAAACACGACACGTTCAAGGGACTGGATGATCTCAAGTCATTCATTGCGCATGGTCGCCACGCGCACCTGGGCGAAAACGCCGGTCCGCCACTCTCCACCAGCAAGGCGGCCACCGAGGCGTTCATCAAACGGTATTCATTGCCGGAATTTCGCGCAGCGGAGCCGCCCCCCAATTCGACGGTCCAGGGGTATCTGGGCGTCGACGGAGGTTCTACGTCGAGCAAGTGCGTGTTGATCAACGAACGCGGAGAGATTCTGCAGAAAGTCTATCAACTGTCCCGGGGCAACCCGCTGGAAGACGTCAAGCAGATGTTCTTCGAACTGCGGGAGTGGGCCAACCAGACTCAATCGCAGATCGAGGTGCTTGGGTTTGGGGTCACCGGCTACGCGGGCGACGTTTTGGAAAGCACGCTCAAGGCCGACGCGAACATCGTCGAAACCGTTGCCCACATGAAAAGCGCTCAATCCTGTTTTCCCAACGTCGACGTGATCTGCGACGTTGGCGGGCAAGATATCAAGGTTCTGTTCATGGAAAACAGAACCATCAAGAACTTTCGGTTATCCAATTCCTGCAGCGCCGGCAACGGGATGTTGCTGCAGGCCATTGCCGGTCAGTTTGGGGTCCCACTGACCGAATACGCGGACAGGGCGTTTCGGGCAAAACTGACTCCGAAATTCAGCTACGGCTGCGCCGTGTTCCTTGACTCCGACCGGGTCAATTTCCAAAAAGAAGGGTACAACGCTGAAGAACTGTTAGCTGGACTGGCATTGGTATTGCCCAAAAACATTTGGCAATACGTCGTGCAGGTTCCACGGATGGCCGAATTGGGGCGCGAATTTGTGCTTCAGGGCGGAACCCAAAAAAACCTGGCCGCGCTGAAAGCGCAAATCGACTATATCTGCGACCGGGTTCCCGGGGCCCAAGTCCATTTGCACCCACATCCGGCCGAAGCCGGAGCACTCGGCGCCGCATTTGAGGCGAAACGAGTCGTCAAACGCAAGGGAAAGTCCAGCTTTGCTGGCCTGGATGCGGCCATCAACCTGGAATATGCCACCCGCAACGATGAATCCACGCGGTGCCACTTTTGTGCGAACGATTGCAGCCGGACGTTCATCGATGTGATGACACCGGGCCAACCATCGGCGGCACGTTATATCTCGGGGTTTTCGTGCGAACGGGGAACCGTGGAAGATCGCGACTCGCTCCGTGTGATCAACCAGGATCGGCGCCAGCGAATGAAGTCCTTTCCGAACTTGGTGGACTACGAAGCGCGATGGAATTTCAAATCGTTTTACCGGTTTGAGCCGCTACCGAACGCCGGTTCGCCCGTGCAGGATGTTGAGTTGAAACCCACGTGGCTGGGAACGGCAAAACCCAGGCAAGTTGTGCGAGATTTTCAAAGATCGTCACCAGAGGCCCAACGACAACGCGAGCGCATCCGCGTGGGTATCCCGAAGGCTTTGAACATCTGGAGTACGGGACCATTTTGGCGGACCTATTTTGAAGTGGTCGGGATCCAACCGGGCAACGTCGTTTTCTCGGATGATACCAGCTCGGAACTTTGGCAGGCCGGCGGCAAGTACGGATCGGTCGATCCTTGCTTTCCGGCGAAAGTTACGCAGGCCCACATTCACAACCTGCTGTTCGACCATCACGAGAAAAGGCCTTTGGACCTGATCTTTTTTCCGTCGATCACCCACATCCCGACGTTTGTCGAAAACGTTGCCGATACCGCCTGCTGTCCGATCGTATCGGGGACGCCCAATGTGATCAAAGCGATGTTTCGGAAAGAAACGGATTTCTTCGCCCAACGAGGAATTCGCTACGTCGATCCGGCCGTCTCATTGAGCGAGCCGCGATTGCTCAAGCGACGAATGTATGAGCAGTTCCGCGAGTTGCTTGGGATCAGCGAAGATGAAAATAATTTTGCCATCGATCAGGCTTTCCTGGCTTTGCAAGCATTTGACAAAATGATGCAAGACCAGGGGTCGCGCGGTGCTCGATCAGGTGACGTCCGAACATCGGATCGCGCTGCTGATGACTGGCCGTCCCTACCATAACGACCCGGGCTTGAACCACCACGTGCTCGAGGAATACCAGGCCCTGGGCTACCCGATATTGTCCATCCGCTCGATCCCGAAAGATCGTGATTATCTGGATCGTTTTTTTGCTGCAGATCTGGAACACAACCACGTTCAGTCGCCGCTGGAAATCCATGACATTTGGCCCGAGAACTTCAGCGTCAACAGCGTTCAAAAAGTCTGGGCCACCAAATTTGCGGCTCGCCATCCCAATGTCGCCCTGTTGGACCTATCGAGTTTCAAGTGTGGCCACGATGCTCCGACTTATGGCCTGATCGACCGGATCGTCGGCGCCAGCGCAACACCCTACGCCGCATTTCACGATATCAATGCCAACAAACCGACGGGTTCCCTGAAGATCCGCGTCAAGACTTACGGGTACACCCTGGGACTGGCAGACGAAGCCCTGGCAGATGCGGCCAAGAAACAAAGAACGCTTCAAATTTCGGTCCTCGAAAAGCGTTTGGCAATTCTAAACAAAGCCCCGGAGCCGATCCGATCCGACCCGGCTGTTCTCGACCAAATTGAATCACTCAACCGCCAACTGGCTGCTCTCCAGAGACCTCGAACAACCCACCAGATGACTGCGCTGCCGATTCTGACACCGGTTTGTCAGTCCTGCAGTTGAATCCGGGACCACCCCGCGACCACGTTCAAAAGCACTTCCATGAATCCATCGACCCCCTCCATGAACGCGAGCAACCGACCCGCAACGATCGACCAATTTCTGGCCGACGTTGATACGGAAGTGGCGAAATTCGAACAATCCGAGCGCCAACGACTGGGCCTCGAACGGAACGCTATCGATCATTGGCATGACAACAACCCCCGCGAGTTCACCGCCGAGCAACGTGCGACGACAACCATTTTACACGCCGGTTTGACGTTCGCTCACGATCTGTTTATCCAATCGGGTTTGCGCGGCATGGGCTACAAAGCCGAAGCGCTGGACGTACCGGATAACGCCGCTTTGCAACTGGGCAGGGAATTTGGCAACCGCGGCCAATGCAATCCCACCTATTTTACGGTGGGTAATCTGATCAAGAAGCTGAAGCAACTGGAAGCCACTGGAATTTCAAAAGACGAGATTATCCGAAACTACTTGTTTGCGACGGTCGGATCGTGCGGCCCGTGTCGGTTTGGCACCTATGTTACCGAGTACCGCAAAGCCTTACGCGATTCCGGTTTTGAAGGCTTTCGTGTCATTCTGTTCCAGCAGTCCAGCGGTATCAAACAGGCAACCGGAAAGAGCATCGGCCTGAAAATGAACCTACGCTTCTTCCTGGCTGCAATTAAAACCATGATCATTGGCGACATCATTAACGCGACTCGGATACCGGATTCGGCCTTACGAAGTGAATCCCGGAGAGACGCAAGCGGTCCTCGAAGATGGCAAACAACGCATTGCCCGGGCCTTTGAAAATCGCCGGGGCTTGCACCGCGAGCTGCGAAAAACGCGTCGTGCACTGCAGGCGATTCAGGTGGATAAATCGCAGGTCAAACCAAAAGTGGCGATCATTGGCGAATTCTGGGCCATGACGACCGAGGGCGAGGGGAACTACAGGATGCAATCCTTCCTGGAACAGGAAGGCGCCGAAGTCGATGTTCAAATGACCGTTGCCTGGCTGTTGTACATGCTGTGGGCGGCGCGTTACGACACCCAACAACGCGCGGAGCTGAAAGGCGTGGATTCAGGCGGACCGCAAGGCAGCAGATTTGCACTGGAAAACGTGAATGTCAGAAAACGACTGTTGATGCTGAAGGCTGGCGAAGCCTATGTCCGCTGGATGTTTGGTTACTACTGCCGCTTGCTGGGGCTGAAGGACTGCCGACTTCCCGACATGGACGAAATTGCCAAGATCAGCCACGAGTTTTACAACAACAACCTGCGCGGCGGGGAAGGACACATGGAAGTTGGCAAACTGATTCAGAATGTCGTGCATCAAAAAGCCAACATGACGTTGAGCATCAAACCGTTTGGCTGCATGCCGTCGAGTGCGGTTTCCGATGGCGTGCAATCGTTGATTACCGAGCTTCACCCCAACGCCATATTCCTGCCGATTGAAACCACCGGGGACGGCGCCGTCAACGTCTACAGTCGAGTCCAAATGCAGCTGTTCAAAGCGAAACAAGCCGCACAAAACGAAGTCAATCAGGCCCTCGAAACGTACCGTATGACGCGAGAACAATTTGGCGAACGAGCCCGCCAGACCAGGAAATTTCGGAGTGCGATTTACAAAAGTCCGCACCGCGGCAGCTGCACTGCGGTGGATCTGGTCCATGACATGAACCGCCGAAATTAGGCAGTTCCCCAATCGTGATTCGACCAATTCAGCAACTGGTACCGAATCCAAGGCGTTTCCAGCCAACAAAAAAGCCGATAGAATGCCGAGGACCGATAGCACAGCGGGTTGGTGCAGGGAACTGACCATTCTCAAGACAGTCTTACGGACACCGTTTTTGCAGCGTTTAGTCGAACCAAAAGCCCGACGTGTTGTCTGTTTTGAGGTAGTTTTTTAATCCATTTAGGAACCCTCCAAAAACCAAGGCCGAACGTCGGAAACCGTTTGGAGGAGATTCGCGTCAGTGACTTGTACGCTCGAGAAAAAGATCAGGTCTTCGCATCGTTTTGGCGTCGCGTTGACCACCCAAGTCGGAACAAAATTTGGGGCAGTAGCTCAGTTGGTTAGAGCAGGGGACTCATAATCCCTTTGTCGCGGGTTCGAGTCCTGCCTGCCCTATTTCTGTTTTTTTTCGACGCTTTGACAATCAGTCAAGCGCATGCCGAACAGCGAATCAGACTGGCATTCGCGATTCAAGAAATTCATCGGTTGATGTGGCTGAAGCAGTTTTGGATGCTGCATTTCTCGCGCCGGGATTCGACCTGCGCTAATCCAGAGAAAGCAAACCAAGCCCGGCCAAGACAACCACAACGACCCACAGCATGGGTAATGAGAAGCAACCAATCACGAAACACCAAGCGGCGATTGCGCGAACGTGATTAATCTTGCCAAATAAACAGGCGACGGCGACGCCGATCGCTACAAAAACCAGTCCAATCGCTACCGGCAACAGGAAATTGGTCACCAGTGCCGCCTTGTACGGATAGGGTCCGGTCGCACCTATACTGGAGTACTCGGCGAGCACACGGCCAACAGCAAGGATCACAGCCCATAGCGTGACGTATGCAAAAATGTCTCTAACGGACAGCCGATACTCGCCTTTCCGGCTTGATTCACTTGTCATCCTGTCGTTAACCTGCCCCCTCGAATTGCACGTAGTCACATCGTCCGACTTAGATTGTACTCAAATGAAATTCGCTTGCCTTGAGACGCAGGAGAGCTGAGACCATTCTTTGTCGGGGTGAAACACCAAACTGGGCGAATGTTGGTAATTTGGTTCGGCGGTCAACATTGGGTCGTTTTTTTGGGATCGCCAGCAGGCGTATGAGTATCGAAACAAGACACCCTGACTCAGTGACCGGACTGATTCAATTCAGGATTTGCAAAAAACTCTAACCATCAGAGTTTAAAAACCGAAAATCAATTCTCGCACCTGACTCACCCCGCCCACGGTAAGGCGACGATGCCTCGCTTGCTCAGCAAGTTTGGGATTATTACCAACCTTTTGAGGGATAGATTCTCTGATGAAAACTCCCCGCGCCCTCGATTTTGAAAAAAAGTTCACCATGGTCGCACGCAGGTTGGCCCAGGAGGTAGCTCTCAAAGCGGCTGGGTTTCAAGCGTCCTTGATCTTCCGGAAATCAATCATGTCAAGTTTCCATTTATTGATGAAACGGTTGATTGGATTCGAACAGGCGAAGACGTTCGGCAAAGATGGGCCTCAGGTTATCGTCCGCTCAGCTCGAGGGCCTGTTTTTGAAATTGAATCGCGGTTTCGAAGTCGCCTGATTCCGCGTAGGCAACGGCAAGAACAGCGAACACCCGACGATCATCTTTCCTGATCAGTTTTTGAGCCCGCAATGCAGATTCGACTGCTTTACTGCCGTTCCGAACTTTTTCATCAGGACAAGTTGCCAAGGTGAAAGCGCGTTGCAACCAAAAAGCTGGAATGGATGCGTCCAGCGCAATTGCCGCGTCAATGTCTCTTATTGAGTCAGAGTATTCTTCGTATGCCGATTTTGCATTGGCCCTGCCAAAATAAGCCCAAGCCCAATCAGCACCGGCGATTTCGGCTGGGCTCAAGGTTGCCTTGCATGCTTGCTGTTCCTGGAGAAAAATTCCTGGTCCCTTTGGGGTAAAGAAAATAATTTGATCGCCGATCGACTTTCCGGCAATGACAATATCGGTATTGCTGTCATGGCGAAAAACGACAGTTGATTCGACAACCACCCCGACATGTCTCACATTGTCTTGCGTAATCTTCAGCTCAAAGTCGTCCTGTTCAAGTAAGATTGGGCTATCACTGATTCCCCACCCCCCGCAGTCACCTTCTACTGCGACGCTGTAACCTTGTGCCAATTTCTTATAGGTCCGCTGTTGAATTGCCTGTTGGTAAACCGCTATCCGTTCGTCAATTCGCTTCGCGTTTTCCTCCGCAAGTTCGCGAGTAAACTCGATGGGCAAACCATCAAGTGAACTAACAACGGTTCCCCCAAATTCTGCCACGGGGATCATTTGACGGAGAGTGTAAAGGCCAATAAAGTCTCGAGCAAGAATTTCGGCGGGAACTTCAATTGCTTCACCAAGTTCGACAGGTCTAACTAACTTTTGCACGTTTCGATCAAGGATATTTAACGGAACACTGGCCTCACGAATTGGATTGTGATTTTTAAGCGTTTCCAGACGCCGGATTCCTTTGGCACGAAAATCAGGCGCAAATAGCATAGACTGTTTGCCCGATTCTGAAGTTCAATTGCCTCTTTAAAATTGCCCAGTTCGGCTTGGGCAGCAGCGAGCGCATTAAGCGGTTCCGATATTTGACAGCTTGCAGGGTCGCACAATTCGCCGGCAATCTTCAGAGCCCGACTTCCATTTCGCAGCTTGTCGTCAGGACAGGTTGCCAGTATCCATGCCAGCTGCAAACCCGCCTGAGGGTCGTCGGGAGCCAACTTGTCACACAATTCAAAGTCGTCGATGGCTTTTTCAAACTCGCCGAGTTCTTGCCAGGCCTGCCCACGCTCACAAATTGCACCTAAATGCTCGCGTCCGCCTTGCTCAGAAGTCATTTGAATGGCTCTCGTATAATCAGCCACGGCTTTCTTGAGGTCTCCCTTTTGTCGCCAACAGTACGCACGGTCATAATACGATTGCGTGAATGGCTCGATTTCAATCGATTTCGAATAGTATTCGATCGCTTCGTCGTACAGCCCCCTGCGCAAAAAAGTGTGAGCCTTGATGCCGATCAACATTGCGTCGTTTGGATCCAGGGATAAGCCTGTCTCTACGTTCGCGCAAACCGGCTTCGAGATCATTCGTCTCAACCAGCGCCATGCTTCGAAACTTGTACGCAGGCAAATATTCAGGGTCTAACTCGATAGCTTTACTGAGTAAGCCTATGGCAGCGTCAAAATCGAATTCGAATAGAATCGATCCTGCCTGCGCAAAGGTTTCGGCTGACGTCGGATCGGCTTTTGTAGCCAACTCAAGCTCAGTTCGCATCTTGTCAAGTTTGCCCAACGACTCGTAGATGCTTGCGCGTTCTAACAGCAAAATCGCATCGCTGTGCTTTCCTTTGATTCCGCTTTGCAACTTCTTCAACGCAGAATATTCCTTGCCTTCGGCCAATAAATCCCGAGCGGCCTGAACAATTGAATTCACCTCTTGGTCGATCGTTTGCTGCGGCTGTTTTGCCAGTTCTTTTGATTCCTGACCGTTAGCGTGTGATGCAAATAGAATCAAGACACACAACAGTTGTGCGTTCGGTCCAGAAACGTAACGCATTTTTCTTCTCCTGCGACACTCTATCTGACGTCCACTGGCCAATGGAGCAAACCGCATACCAAGAATCGTTGAACAATTCAATTTCCCGACAATCCATGATTGTCAGTTACGACGCCCGCTAAACATCAGGCTTTGGCGGCGCCTCGGGAACAATCTCCTGGCATTTTCGGCATCAGTTTCAGGCTGAGACCTGATACCGGTTCGTATCACGAATCCGCCATGCGACCAAGCTGTTTGGGGCTCAATCCCGATAGTCCCCGGCATGGTACGATTTCGCTCAAGAATTTTCCACCTCACGCGCGATTTAGTTGTCGATCGCGTTAATCACACCGTCGGTTTTGCACCCAAGAATCAGGCCCACCCAACGCGCGTGAACCGTTTTCCTGGTCATGGATCGAGCATTGTCGCCGAACGTCTCTTTTTTGCCGAGTCAGATCGCGGGTCGCTTTTCTTGACTCATTTTTGACGATTTCGTTCAGCCAGCCAAAAAACTCGGGGGTCGAGCTACCACGAAAGTTATCGATGCCGTCAATCATTCGGATCAGCGTCAATTGGACGATATCCGATGGACCAACCTTGGCGCAAATTTGGCGGTTCAGATTCTGGTCTGCCATGATCCCAAGGTAACTTTGCACCTGGGCCACCAGCTCCGAGCGCGCGGACTCTTCGCCATCTCGGACTCGAGAAATCAGCATCCGCACCGTATCGAGCTCAATGTTGGATGAATTTGGCATTTGGCCTCCCCGCCTTAGATCCCAAATGAAACCACAATCAGCCTCCAATTCCGTTGCCAATTGCAGGAAAGGCGATTTAACTCACCGAAGCAACGGACTTGGGTGGCTGAATTTGCTGGAGAAACAGCGTTTGCGGGCCATGAAAGACATCTAACCAGCGGAATCAAAATCCGATTGTCGCTCGTGCATCCCGAGACACTTCCTGTTTGATCCGGATCTGCTAACTTGGAGTGGTTGATGATTTCCTGCCCACAATACCAATCGAAAAGCATCGTACGCTGGGGACGAATCAATCCAATGCCAGAATCCCAAGACGTCAGCCATTGGATTAACCTGATTAAACACGGAGATTCCACGGCGGCCAATCGTATCTGGAAGCTCTACTTTGACCGGCTTGTGCGAGCCGTTCGCCAACGACTCTACGGCCAGAATCGGGCAGTGTCGGATGAAGAAGATATCGTCCTGAGCGTCTTTGAGAGCTTTTACGCTGCTGCGGAAAAAGGCCAATTTCCAGATCTTTCCGATCGCGATGATCTTTGGCGATTGCTGCTCACCATGTCGGCCAGAAAAGTCATCGACAAACGACGTCACGATCAACGGCAGCGACGCGGCGGCAAGGTCGCTGTGCATTCGCTCGATGGGGGTCACGACGAATCGTTGATCATCGAGGCGATCGGCCGGGAACCCTCCTCGGAGATGGTTTTGATGATGCAGGAGTCCGTTGAGCAACTTTTTTCCCATTTGGGTGTCGGGCAACTGCGAGATTTAGCGGGTGCCAAGTTAGAAGGGTATTCGAACGCGGAAATTGCCGAGCGTTTGGGGTGCTCCGAGCGGACGATCGAGCGTCGTTTGCACCTGATTCGTGAAAAATTGCAGCAGGAACTGATCTCCAACCATGACGATTCAAAGAAAAAAACTATCGATCGCGGCGCTGGAACGGATTGACGATCTGTGTGCCGAATTCGAACGCGGATGGCAGGCCAAGCAGCCTCAGACGATCGAATCTGCCATCGCTGGCGAACTGTCGGAGGACGAGCGAGCTGTGCTGCTTGCGGAGTTACTGGTGCTGGAAATCGACTATCGACGTCGCCAAGGGAAATCGCCTGCTGAGCATGAGTATCTGGAACGATTTCCGGATCACGCCGACACAATTCGCGACGCTCTCGGAATCCAAACCCGCAAAGGCAGAGGATTTGAGCCGCCTGGCGTTGAGGAGATCGCCAAAATCTTTCCGGCACTTGAAATCATTTCACTGCTTGGTGCGGGCGGCATGGGAGCCGTTTACCAAGCCCGACAGAAAGGACTCGATCGGCTGGTTGCGCTGAAAATTTTACCGAAAGAGTTCGGTCACGACGTGAAGTTCGCTTTGCGGTTCACTCGAGAAGCGCGGACACTGGCCAAGCTTAACCACCCCAACATTGTCTCGGTTTACGAATTCGGAAACGTCGATGATGTCTATTTCTTCCTGATGGAGTTCGTTGACGGTTCCACGCTTCGTGATTTGGTCGGAGCAGGTCAACTCGCGCCAGAACACGCACTGGCCATCGTGCCTCATCTTTGTGATGCACTTCAATACGCTCATGACCAAGGCGTAATCCATCGTGACATCAAACCCGAAAATATCCTCCTGGCGAAGAACGGGGCTGTCAAGATTGCTGATTTTGGCCTGTCGCGAATTATTGGGAATGACCAACAAACGACTAACCTGACCCAAACTCATCAGGTCCTTGGCACGCCACGCTACATGGCTCCAGAACAATTCAAAGGTTCACACCGCGTCGATCATCGCGCCGACATTTATTCTCTTGGCGTGGTGTTTTATGAAATGCTGACCGGTGAACTTCCGATCGGCAGGTTTGAAGCACCTTCACAAAAAGTGCAAATCGACGTTCGGTTAGACGAGATCGTCCTGCGGTCGCTCGAAACAGAGCCTCAACAGCGCTACCAGGCTGCCAGCGAAATCAAATCGGATCTGGCTTTGATGTCGTCGCGGACCGACGGCGAGGATGCTCCGACGATGGCCTACGGCACGCGAGAAGACCTGGGTGAAAAAACAGGAATGCCAGTTCCGGCCATCAGTCTGCAACAACAGGAAACGGCAGCTCGACTGCTGGTTTCACGTCGTGAGTTGATGGATCGTGTCAGAACTTCGCTTCGCCCCCTTCGCTCCGGGCAGATCATTCAAGTTTTCGTCGGCATTGCCCTGATACTGCTTGGCGCTCAATGCTGGGCACAGAACACCGGTGTGCCGCATCGACTGATTTGCGGCTTGATTCTGCATGTCTACGGAATTGTGGTGATTGGCGCAGGTTTAAATGTCTGTACGCGCATCCGCCGAATGGACTACGCCAAACCGGTCAGGCAGGTTCGAAAAATGCTTGACCAGGTCCGTAAAGCCTACTTGCTGGGCGGCCCGCTCGTTGGCTTCCCGTGGTGGTTGATGTGGCTGCCTGCCAGCGTTGCAATCGGATTCGACGAAGTGCTGAACCCGTATTGCCTCTGGCTTTCCCTGGCCGTTGGCATCCCCGGCTTTGCCATTTCGCTGTGGCTTCACAGGCGAATTGTCAGGTCCAACGAGACCTCGGGCGGGACTTGGCAAAAAGGTCTTATCGGCGAAAGTCTCTCACGAGCGTACATGTCGCTTGAAGAAATTGAGAGTGCCCAGATTGACTAGGGTAGTTTTGGCCCCCCGGCCTCATTGTTGACGGCTGTTCGAACGACGCTTGATTCCTCACCGCGATGGCTGCGGTGATTCGATGGCGAACTCCAGTGAAATCTGAACGCCTTTGTTCGAAGCCGTCTTTCTTCGCACGAAGACAAACTCAAACGTGTCCCAATCGCTCAGCCAGTGTGCGATTGGGCTTAAGCCATCAAACAACGGGTTGAATCTTTCTGATTTGCCAATAACCAGCCAAAGGCACGCCAGTTGCAGCTGATGTGATCCATATTATTTTTCCACCTCGCAACCAGTTGAGCTTCGCAGATCAACCCAGTATTTTTTGAACGTGAATCAATGGATCACCAACGTTTCTCAATATTGTCATTCGCTTGCCTGCTTTCGTTGTTGATGCTGGTCGCTTGGACTGCCGGAGTCGTTAAAGTGCAGGAAACGCAAGCGAATCGCGCGGGATTGGATCAGGATCAAGAATCTCTCGCAGACCGCCAATTGTCTGTCTCCGAACGCATCGCATTGGAAAATGACCCTCGGTATCAAGAGTTGCAGCGGATCAAAGCAGCACTCCAGCCACTGCCAGCTGACCAGCTTGAGGCGAAGTTGCAAAACATCGAGAACATCCCGCAAGCGAGCCTGGAGGCCTATGAGCAAATTGCCCAACGGTTGCATGCTCGGGCCAAGGAAAAATGGGCAGCCGTCCGAAAAAAACTCGATGGCATCAAATTGTCCGCGTTGACGCCGGAGAACTTCCGTGCTTATCGTAGTCTCGGTGATTTTTTCCTGCTCAAGCGTGAATGTCAAAAAAAGAAACAGGCAATTCGCGACCGTGAGAATGCCGCCTTCCGCGCCAAGTATGGCGAGGACCTTTACGGCCCACTCTCCAACACCCCCGAAAATGTTGCCCAATGGACAAGCCGAGGCGGCGGTCATGAACCCTATTCAGCCGAGCAGCATGCGGTCGACATGTGGGTTGGCGAAGAAGGGAAAAAGATTCGCCAGATCTTCCAACACGGACGCGAGGATGTCCAGCATCAGGTCGATCAGTGGTTGCAAGAGGTCAGGTCGGAATACCAAAGCATTGTGACTTCGGTTCGTCGTATTGAAACGGAATTGCAACGACGCGAGGGCGTCGAAGAAGCCCGGCGTCAGGAAACCGAGCGATTCGAAGCACTTCGATTCACGCACAACGAAGACGATCCGATCCGCGTCAAAACTAACGAAGTGCATGAAGTCTGGCTCTGGGTGTCGAAAGGCTATCCGCCGTATCGCTTGCTGATGCATGTCAAAGCCAACAACGAATTTACTGATCGCATGATCGACAAAGCAGGCTCCTTTCCGATTCCATTCGTGTTCTCCCAACCGGGTAAGCACCAGGCGCTGCTGCAAATCATGGATCGGGACCTCGAGACCAAAGTGGTCAAACTGAATTTCGTCGTCCAAGGCGAAGAGGAATCCCAACCGAGTGAGGGAAAGCCATCCGTCGGCAGTGGTGGTGGCAGCAAACAGCCCGCGAAACCCATTGCCCCCAATCAGCCCGAAAAAACCAAGCAGCTAAAGCCTCTTGTCGGAAGATTCAAGGCCGAATTAACCCCTGTCCCGACGATAGGCGCCGTCAGTATTCCCGTGGCTGAGTTGACCATTACCATTTCGGCGAGTGGCGAAATCTCGGGACAGTCTCAACAAATCGAACGAGCAGGGAGTCAAAAATTACTTGGCAAGTCAGACGGCCTGATACACGCGAAAAATCGGTTTCGATTGTCGGGGCACACCGATCAAAAAACCGGCAAGACCACCTTTAAAATCGAGGATGGATGGTACGAGACCCGGTCGCAATACGATGACAGCATCCTGGAAAACCGGGTAAGTTATTCAGCAACTTACTGCGGATGGAGAATCCCCGGCCTCAACGATGAACCATTGCTGAAACAAGTCGAAGAAGCAACGAAGATCTATCAAACATCAAATGTACCGTCGCTGATTTCCAAGGGTGTCATCCCAAAAACCAAAACGTCCGACGACGGCAAGACAGAATTTGCTGAAACTGGATTCTTGGCTGCGGAATCATCTCCCCATGACCGATTGTCCTGGAAAATCGAAGTCTTGCCGCTGGTCAACGATGGTGAAGCATTCGAGGGGACAGGCAAAAAAATTGTTTCGAATGACGGAAAAGGGTTTTACTTGAGAATCCTGGGCCCGGCCACCGTTGCCAATTCCACGAAAGTGCAAGAGAATTGGTCGGGGGAATTCGAATCGAACCATCCTCACCGACCATGTTACCTGACGAGACGATCCACTTTCGTGCCTTCGGCGCGTTCGGTGACAACGTGTTTGAACTTGCTGATCTGACTGATCAAGTTCACTGGATCCCCGGTCCTGGACTCGAAGCATTCGGTAAAGCCGGTGTTTTCAAAGCAAAACCAATGTCGGACGATCAAACGCAACAACAGAATATTCAGTCGTGGATCCGAGCAGAATTTGATACCGTGGACGACGTGATCGGAGGGACGGAAACAATCACGATCTCTGCCAACGCCGTGAAAGTTCCAACAGTTATTGGCATGGCGCAACAGGACGCCAAAGCGGCGCTTGCATTGGCGGGACTGAAGGTCAAATTTGTTTTCGGGAAAACAGCGCCGACCAACAATCAACTTAACCAGGTCTACCTGACCATACCAGAACCAGGCGCGTCGCTGGAACGCGGCAGTCCAGTAGCGGCGTATGTATTTGGAAACGCTAGAAAGTAGCAGCACCTGGTCGAGCAAGCAAGAAACGGGCTCGGAAGAACCAGGATCGGAATTTGAATGCTCTGCCTCTCACCCACCAACGACTCGGACTGCGGGGTTCGTTGCAACAACCGACCGTTTCCAGTTTCCTTCCATCGGGCAAGCCTTGATCAGGATTTATTGAATTCCGTCGAGATCAAAAGTGTGATCATATTGCGGAATCTCAACCTCGAATCCCAACTGACTGCGAATGCGTTCGGCGAGCGAAATTGCGGCCTGCTCTTCACCGTGACAGAGAAACACCTGTTTGGGTTTGGATTTCAGATGCCCCAGCCAATGGATTAATCCGCTCCGATCGGCGTGGGCCGACATGCCATTGATTTTTTCAATCTTGGCTTTGACCTTGCGATCCTGTCCGTGGATTCGCACAAAGGGCCGGCCCTCCAGAATCAACCTGCCCAATGTACCCCGGGCCTGAAAACCGACAAACAGGATCGTATTCTGTGACCCGGAAATATTATTCCGCAAGTGATGCTTGATGCGACCCGCGTTACACATGCCGGAGGCCGACATGATAATCGACGAACCAGCTTGCTGTTTGATCGCCTTGGAATCCTCCACCGTCCGAACCATTTTCAAACCAGGAAAACGAAGCGGCGGGCGGTCCGAATCAATCAAGGCCTGGGTATCCTCGTCCAGCTGCCGACGATGCCGACGAAAAATATCGGTGACATCGACGGCCATCGGACTGTCCAGAAAAACGGGCAACTTGGGAATCCGATCGGCGTAAACCAGTTCGCTAATGTAGTACATCAACTCCTGTGCCCGCTCGACCGCAAATGTGGGAATCACCAGGTTGCCACCCCGCTCAACCGTTTCATTGATAATCCGGCAAAGCGTGTCGGGGATATCCTTCATCGGTTCGTGATCTCGGTCCCCGTAGGTCGATTCCATCACGACGTAATCTGCCTGATCAATCAAGCTTGGATCGTGGATAAACGGCTTATCGGTTTGTCCGAGATCACCTGAAAATACAATCCGGTTTCGCTCGTCTTGTTCGTTCACATCCACCTGGATCATCGCGGAGCCCAAAATATGTCCCGCATCGAAGTAGGTTGCCGTGATCCCGTCGGCAATCTCAACCGGTTGGCCGTACTGAACAGGTTGGAGCATTGGCAGCGTGCGATCCACGTCGACACTGGTGTAGAGCGGGATTTCTGGATGCGCCCCGGACCGGCCTTCCTTTCGGTGGCGTTTCTTCTTGTAGGCCGCGTCTTCCTCCTGGATGTGTGCGGAATCGCGCAGCACGACGTTTGCCAACTCAATCGTTGGTGCGGTCGCATAAATGGGTGCCTCAAACCCATCCTGCACATATCGTGGAATCAAACCACTATGATCAATGTGAACGTGCGTCAGCAGCATCGCGTGGACCTGCGATGGCGGTACCGGACACGGCTCCCAGTTCCTGGCCGCGAATTCGCGCTCTTGGAACATGCCACAGTCGATCATGACTTGCACGCCGTTGGCCTGCAGGACGTATCTGGAACCGGTCACCTGACGGTTGGCTCCCAGGAATCTTAATTTCATCTCGTGCTTTCAATCGCGAATCTGCAAAAACCCAAACTCATCCGGCTGAATCCAGCTTTTTGTTCCAAACGCAATTTACATGCCGGGTTATCACCAGCGTGTGCGATTTCTGGACAGAAAGCAACTCGCTCGGATTGCTTTCAATTCTGTCAGGAACCAATTTAAAACGTTTTGGTCGCTATTGCGTCGGAGATACCACATGGAACGCGGCTCAAGAAACGGGTTCAAATCGTGTGCCGCAGACCTGTCGATACCAATTGGCACATGTTTTGCGGCTCTGCTGCGTCGACAGACTTGCGCGTTTGCCAAACCAGCGATGTCGGACCAAACGACAAATCGTTAATCAAAACAGGAGAACCAAAATGGAAGTCACGAATTATAAATCGATTGACATCAATATCGAAGGCAAAGTCATGGAGGTTACCGTGACTGGAAAGCTGGAAAAAGCAGATTACGAGTTGCTGGTTCCGGCGACGGACGATTTGATCAAAGAGCATGGCAAGATTCGTTGCCTGCTGATCATGCGTGATTTTCATGGCTGGACCGTCGGAGCAGCGTGGGAAGATTTTAAGTTTGACCTAAAACACTTCAACCATATTGAGCGACTTGGAATTGTCGGCGAATCCAAATGGGAAAAAGGGATGGCGGTATTCTGTCGGCCGTTTACAACCGCCAAGATCAAATACTTTGACTCCGCGCAGCTCGACGAAGCCCGCCAGTGGATCCAGGAAGACTTGACTTAGGTCGTTGTCAAACACTGAGCTTGGGACCCTTGGTCGGTGATTGACGCCCAATGGGAAATCAGATTTATCGGAATTCATCCCGCAGTGAGAATTCGATAGGCGCGTCGGCGGTTCGGATTTCGAAATCGCCGGCCCCACTCGTGTTCTGGATGATTTGATTTGGATTGCCAAAACAGACGACGTCGCCCGCACCGGAAACCGTGGCGTCAATGGATTCTGCTGCGTACACTTCTGCATCTCCAGCACCTGAGATGTTGACCGTGGTTTTTTCCGCAACCAGTCCCTTCAGATCGGCCTCTCCGGCACCCGAAATCAATGCGGTCAGTGTTTGCACGTAGCCGGTTGCTTTGAGAGTGCCAGCACCGCTGACGGACACATCCAGACTTTCGCCGCGCTGATCCGTGAGATTCAAGTTCCCTGCTCCACCGACGCGAACGGCTGTCAAGGAAGGCGATGTGACCTGAAGTTTCAACCCGGTTTTCGGCCGCATGCCGTGTCTCGAATCAATTTTTAGCGTTCCGTTTTCCACCCGGGTCTCAACATGGGCGAGCAGATTATCGTCCGTCGTGACGCTGACACCGGGTAAACGCCCAGGAACAACATCGACGTCGCCGAAGCCTTGCAAACTGATTTCGCTGAATGGCTCGAGTTGCCGAAGTTCAGTGCGACTGACACCGGAACCTGGAATTCCAGGCCGCATCATTCCGCAACCGGAAAACACTACTAGCATCCAAAGTGCTGTCATTCGAATTGCCACACTCGACCTCTTTCCACTGGACTTGGCTCGGCCTTGCAGTTTGCTGGACCTTCTCACCACGAATCTGTTAACGAAGAGCTTACTCTCGAGAGATCGACTAGGTGTCACCTAGGACTTAATTAGAGGGCTGTTGGCACCAGAGCGATAGCACTTTGTCCAGGTAGACAAGGAGCGGAAGTTTCCAAACCACCGCTTGCGCTGCTCTTCAGCCGAGGTCGTCACATTGAAACTTGGAACGGAGTGATTGGTTTCGTTCAAATCGGTTGGAGCAGTCGGCATTTGATACGACTGCATGCTTGATACAAACATCGCATCTTCCGGTCGCCGACCCGACTTCGTGCTTCGTCAGAGTCACTGCCCAGACCTGTGACGCGGGAATCCACTAGTTGAAGGCAAGGCGATACGGTAGCACGATCGGTCAATTATCGCTGTAGCTGGCGAAATCGCTGTTGTTGGACTGCTCTTGGATGACCTCACGCAGCTTTCGAATCGCTCGCAGGTAACGCATACTGGCGGCCGGCTCTGTCAAATCCAACACTTGGCTGATCTCCTGATTTGTCAAGTGTTCGTAGTGACGCATGATGATGATCTCGGATTCTTTTTCGTTCAATAACGAGATCGCCGATTCCACTTTTCGCGCCATTTCCTTCTGGATCGCCGCAGCGGCTGGTGTCAATCTTCCATCGCCGAGAATCGCCGCCAGATGAATTGACGATTGATCGTATCCTTTGGGAGCGGTCATTCGCTGCTCGCGGTCGACCGATCGTTTCGCCGACACCCGGTGCCTGCGGTGCGCGTCGATGATGCGGTCTTTGGCAATTTGTCGTAGCCACAGGTGAAACGGCATCGCCGGCGATTCCAGGTATCGCGGCAGCCGCCGGTTGGCTTCTACCAGGACATCCTGCACCACGTCACTAACATCAATGCGATTCTGGATCTTCCGGTCGAGCCTCATCCGAACTAATTGATTCAGCGAACCTCGATGCCTGTCCATGAGCAGATTGACCGCCGAATGATCGCCCGCCTTGGCTTCAGCAATCAACTCGGTGGTTCGATCCGATTCCGGCCAAATTCGATTTGGAGGGTCCGCGGCAGGTTTTTTGCTTTTGGTACTCATGGTCTTTATTTCTGGGTTGAAGTTTGTTTGAGGATGGCATGCTTCGAAAAAGTCAATCGTTGGGCCGACACGGACCCGCCGCGTTTAATCCGTCGGGAGCATGGTCCAGAGTTCTGGACGTCCGACGTTGCAATGGACTGCCCGGGAAAGCATGCCATAACAGGCCCAGGATAAAAACAGCGATGTTCTGGCAACGTTCCAGGCCGCCAAAGTCGGCTTTGGCTCGCGGCAGTTGCGGCTGGTGACACTTGGAACAGGATGAAAAATCGTTTCGATCAGTTTGGGCCGGTGAGGCTCACCATCCTGCATTTGGTCAAGCGAATAGGCTGTGTTCCAAATCAAGTTACTTGGTGTGCCATGTTGACCGAGGATGCTGTCAATCTGCAGCGAGGCGTTGCGGCTGATGGTTGGCAACGTCAACAAACCTAAAAACGACCAAAGCGTAAATGCACAAAACGTTGTCACGATTTCAGCAACCGAAGTCAGGCCAGCGCCGGGCACGTAAGTACTGAGCATGAAACCGATCAAATTCCAAGCGAACGCGAAGCTCAATCCGCGAGCGTAGCTACCGCTGTTGTAAGCGACTGCCCGGCGAGCAATGGCGGTCGCCAGCTCCTCTTTCGACATGACTTTCAGCCAAACCTCGGGCAGCACGATTCGGGCCTTGCGACCGAGTCCAATAATGCCGCCTGTAAATCCTGTATCCTTGTGCTTCACGATGATCGTCCGGGGGACGTAGATTTGCCACGACTGAACCAGCGCCAGTGCATCCACAAATTTTTCTGATGACCATTTGGAGTCGATCTGGCGGGATTTCATCAGTTGATTTCTGAGCAGGAAACACAATGCCATCCCGAGACAAACCACAGAAACTGAGCCAATCAAGCCCACGCTTCGGCCTGCGGCCAGGATGGCCAACGCAAACAGTACGAACAGCAAAGACTGTCCCACGACTGCTTTGAAATAATTCTTCACCCAGAAACGGAACGAAGTGAATGACTTTCGATAAAGCTTTGGAAACCGGTAACCGCCGAGGTAATCAAACGGGGCCAACCAAGCAATAAAGAACGCGGTGATCAGGCCCAGCTGGGCCAAGTCGCTCCATGCAAAGACTTGCTGATCGGAGAGCAGCTGGTGTGGGAGTCCGCTGATGATCAACGAAGCGCACAGCGTGACGAGCGAGCCGACCCCGCAAATCCCTAACCATAATCTTGCCCGCGCGTATGTCATCAGTTTCCTCTCTATTGTTTCCGCATTGATCTACCCGCATGCCAAGGGCGGGGGTTAACCCTTGCCGCAAAACAAGTTGCGCAGTTGGGCTGGCTGGCAATACGAACGCTTTTTTGCTATCAAATCGACCGTGAAATCGTCTATTCGGGGTTATTTTCACGAATTCTGGTTAACAACCCACGATCGAAGCGGGGCACGATTTCCCCAGCGAATCGAAGTAGGGCGACGTCGTCTTGTAAAAACTTCAGGCAGACCATGGCGGTGATTTTTGAAACCGTCAGCCGCGTTGGCTCGGACAGCGAAAACGGCCAACCTTAAAATCTCGTTTGGCCAAATGCTTCGTCCGACGTCCTGAAGTTCGTTTCCGCCAAAGCCTGAACGAAGACGGGCTTAAACGGGAACGCATCAGCTTGATCACATCGCCCGGTGAGAGTCCGAATTGAGTCTCGATCGCATCAAATGTCGTACGATCTTCCCAAGCCATTTGAATAACTCGATCAATCTCAGCGGTGGATAATCTAGGGCGCTTCGTCTTCATTAACCGGCCGTTGTTTCTTGATCCAAAGGAAAAAATTGTTACTGCCCGACGAGCGATTGGGACGGTTGCGTCGCATGCTTCCCAACCCTCAAGGCACCCAAGCTGCCAAACGCAGCGGTTGAATCACTGCCCGTTTATCGGTTCTCTTGTCGTGATAGGAAAAACCGTGTTGTTCAATCGTTGGATAACGCGTGCTCGACGCATCCGAGCGAAAACAATATCGTTTGGTATCCGTCCAGCGTTCAGGTAATGCAAACTCCCAATCTCTTTAGAAGGATCATTTAAATGTCCTCACCAAGCACAACAGCCGAAGCAGTCGCTGGGCAAACGGAAATTTCCGCGGGCATGTCGCGCGTCCTCGCGGACACCTATGCTGTCTATTTGAAAACGCAAAATTACCACTGGAACGTCAAAGGCCCGATGTTCCATACCTTGCACGCCATGTTTGAAGAACAGTACACCGAACTTGCATTGGCCGTCGACGAAATTGCCGAACGAATTCGTGCCTTAGGCTTTCTCGCTCCTGGATCATTTTCAGAATTTTCCAAACTCTCGCACATTGCCGAACCTGTGCATCACACTTCGGCCGAGCAGATGATTGCCAACCTGATCGAAGACCAAAAAACCGTTGTGGAAGCCTGCAAGGCGGTCTTTCCACTGGTGGAAGCCGCCAATGACGAACCGACGGCCGACCTGCTGATTCGGCGAATGCAGATCCATGAGAAAACCGCTTGGATGCTGCGGAGCCAGGCGGCGTGATCGAATGAGTATCTCAAGCGTTCGCGGCTCTCGGATGTTGGCGTGCTAAGGTTTCTCGAAACCGGATTCGGCTGGTGATTACTACCCCGAGCCGGTTGCGAAAAATCTAACCTGAGCGGGCTGGTTGATCATCGCCTAACGGCTCGCCTGCCTGAACAACTCGTCACACTCGCGCTCCAAAACACCACCGATGATTTCACATTCAGCAAACGGGGTGCGATCGACCAGTTGTTGGGCCGTCAATTCAAACTGACTCCAACCGAGAGCGGCAAGCGTCGCGATGGATGTTCCGAAGACAACCTTTGGAATCCCTGCCCAGACAATGGCCGCCTGACACATGCAACAAGGTTCAGCGGTCGTGTAAAGCCACAATTTGTCCCAACGCTGAATCCCCGTTGCGGCATAGTTTGAAATCGCGGCCATCTCGCCGTGCAAGATCGGGTTAGTCTTTGCGGCATTGACCCCTTCAGCGGCAATCTCCGAACGCTCGAAGTCGTAAAGGACACATCCGAACGGAGCGTTGGCATTCTGTTTGGCAACGTCGATGGCGCGTTGCATCATCAGGGAAAAATCGAGCATGGTTTCAATGAGCCAGGGAATTCGCGTCGACACGGTTAACCATCCACGCTGACAACTCCACGAGACTCAACAGCATTAGGTTCAACGATTCCAGATCTTATAACAATTCAGTCGACGCCACGACGTGAGCGGCAAAGAGTCTGGTTATGGCAGTTTAAAATAACCTTAAACGTTCGAAGCGATGGCATGTCGCGGTGACTTGCGTCGTCTTGTTGCAATCGACCTGTTGCCATCGTCTTGGCGACGGCGAGGCGAATTTTTGTATAATGAGGCCGGCGTCGAAGGGATTGGCTGCTCAACCGAGGCAGCAGCACGTTATCCCGTCACGCCATCTAACCTAACTCTAATCGACAGCCAAGAAAGCTACCATGTCCAGAGGTCAGACATTTGCAGGCGTTACCCAAGCCATCGGCGATACACCGATGATTCAGATCAATCGCCTTATTCCTCCGGAGCACGCCACAGTTTTTGCGAAATGTGAATTCTTTCAACCGCTTAACAGCGTCAAAGATCGAATCGGCGTTGCGATGATTGAGGCGGGTGAACGAGATGGATTGGTCAACCGTGACACGCACATTATTGAGCCAACGAGTGGCAATACGGGAATCGCACTGGCGTTTGTCTGTGCTGCCAAAGGCTACCGGCTGACGCTGACCATGCCAGAATCAATGTCGATGGAACGCCGCTCGCTACTGAAAGCATTGGGGGCCAATCTTGTCCTCACGCCGGCTGCCGAAGGCATCCCCGGTTCCATTCGCGAGGCTCAGCGGTTGGCAGAACAGGATTCGTCCAGTTGGATGCCGCAGCAATTCGAAAACCCGGCCAACCCCGCGATTCACGAAGCCACCACTGGACCTGAGATCTGGAAAGATTCGGGAGAGAACATTGACGCAATTGTCGCGGGCGTCGGGACGGGCGGTACGATCACCGGTGTCGCGAGATACATCAAAAAACTGAATCCGAATTTCAAAGCGATTGCGGTTGAACCCAAAACCTCTCCCGTTATCTCAGGGGGTGAACCGGGCAAACACAAAATCCAGGGAATCGGCGCCGGATTTATTCCCAAAAATCTTGATCTGGGCTTGGTGGACGAGGTCATCCAGGTTGACGATGAACAGGCGTTCGAATGGGGACGGCAGCTTGCCCTGCAGGAAGGAATCGTCGGAGGAATCAGTAGTGGCGCCAATATGTGTGCCGCCGCCCAGGTCGCTGCGCGTCCCGAGTTTCACGGAAAGCGGATCGTGACCATCGCGTGCAGCCTTGGAGAACGGTACCTGTCCACCCCTCTGTTTGACAATTGATCCAACAACAAGACTGAGGCGTAATCGCACCCATAGCTTCCCAATTAGCCGAATTTCGTTACATTCAGAACGTTGATACTCGGCCCGCTGCAACAGAGCTTGAATGAATAAGAAAACAAATCGCGAGCTTCCGGTGATTGGTTGGCGAGAATGGGTCGACTTGCCAGATCTGGGGATTACCCAAATCAAGGCAAAAGTTGACACAGGTGCCCGGTCGTCCTCATTGCACGCCTACGATGTCGTAAAGTTTGAACGCAAAGGGCAGGAGTTCGTCCGATTTTCCGTTCATGTTAAACAACGCCGAACCGATTCGATCGTCGAGACCGAGGCGCCCGTACTGGAATATCGAAAAATCCGCAGTTCGAGTGGAAAAGCCAACCTGCGACCAGTGATCGTCACGAATATCCGACTGCTCGGGTTGGTCTGGCCAGTCGAGTTGACGCTGGCCAATCGAGATCAAATGGGATTTCGCATGCTGCTGGGGCGGGAAGCATTCCGTCGCCGGTTCCTGATTGACGCTGGCAGTTCCTACTATGGCGGACGTCCGAAGCGAAAAAAGAAAACGAAAAAAAAGTAGCGGCGGTACGAAAATTAATCCTCAGTTCACGAAGACACCAATCTCCCCCAAGGAAATCCGATGAAATTAGGAATACTCTCGTGCAGCCCAAAATGCTACAGCACTCGTCGTTTGCGAGAAGCGGCGATTGAACGCGGGCACGAAGTGAAAGTCCTGAACACTGTAAAATTTGCAATCGATCTCGAGCAGGGAGATCCCGACCTGTTCTACCGCCAGGAACATCTCAGCCACTACGATGCGGTATTGCCGCGAATCGGATCGTCGATTACTTATTTTGGAACGGCGGTGGTGCGACAGTTTGAACAAATGGATGTGTTTTGTGCGAATTCATCCGCGGGCATTTCGAATTCCCGGGACAAACTGCGGAGCTTGCAAATCCTCAGCCGCCACCACATCGGGATTCCCAAGACCACCTTTGTTCGCGATCGCAAAGACGTGCTCCCTGCCATTGAGCGGGTTGGCGGCGCTCCAGTCGTGATCAAGTTGCTGGAGGGCACCCAGGGAATCGGCGTGTTGCTTGCGGAATCCGTCAAATCGGCCGAAGCCATCATCGAAATGCTGCAAAGCCAACGGCAAAACGTGTTGGTACAAAAATTCGTCGCCGAAAGTAAAGGTCGCGACATTCGCGCGTTTGTCGTCGGTGATCAGGTCGTTGCCGCAATGCGGCGTGTGGCACAGGGGCAGGAGTTTCGCAGCAACGTTCACCGCGGTGGACGAACCGAACGCGTGATACTCGACGAGTCCTATTGCGAAACCGCCGTCCGCGCTGCCCAAATCATGGGCCTTCGCGTTGCCGGTGTCGATCTGCTGGAAGGCAATAGTGGTCCACAAATCATGGAAGTCAACTCATCACCCGGCCTCGAAGGAATCGAGACGTGTACACGACTTGATGTGGCCGGTTCGATTATCGATTACATCGCGGCCCAGGTCGATTTCCCCGAGATTGACGTCCGACAACGCTTGACGGTCAGCCGCGGTTATGGCGTCACCGAAATCCATATTCCCGAGTCATCTGAATTTATCGGCAAGAAAATTGATGAATCCGGATTGCCTGAAAAGGACATCAACGTCCTCACGTTGTATCGCGGAACGACCGTGATCCCCAACCCAAGACTCAAGCGAGTGCTTGAAGCTGGAGATCGTCTGCTGTGCTTCGGCAAACTGGAGGCGATGAAGAGCATGATCCCCAAGAAAACACGCAAACGACGCACTCCGAAGGTCAAAGCCCTGCCGGCCCACGCCGGCGCGGAGCCCGATGGATCAAGAAAAATGGCGGATTAGGTCGGCTGAGGGTTGCCTGGTAAATCAGTTCCAATTCAGACAGCACAAGCGCTTGCCCACCCGAACAATGAATCGATTACCGACGATCGCGGGATGCGACATGATCTCTTCGGTGTCCGAAAGTCGCAGTCGGCTCTTGATCTGACAGCGGTCACCAGCAATCTCGACCAACACCAATTCTCCGTTGATCGAAGTAAACAGGACACGCTGGCCACCGTCGGAGATGGCTGACACATATTCGGAAAACACGTCGTCTTCCATCCGTGCGACCAGTTTCAAATCGGAGCCGTTCAGGCAGTGCAAGCCATAGTGAACACCGAGCAGATACTTCCCTACCAGTACGGGGGTGTGGGTGTCAGGCCGAAGATCGTCAAATTTCGCCACAGGCTGTCCGGACACTTTACCGTTTGAATCAAATTCAAACAGCCGCAAGCCGTTGTTCTCTGTGGCCACAAACAAGCGATTACCGGTCACGATCGGTGTTGGCACATTGAAATCTCCGGACGACTCAGGGACCAGCTCCCAAAGTCGATTGCCCGCAAGGTCCCAGCCACCCAAACTGGTTTCATCGTAACCGATCAACTGCTCCTGCCCCTGCACCGCTGCGAGAATGAACGACGAATACCCCGGCCGGTTTCCGGCAGCCTGCCAGATGATTTCGCCCGATTCAATATCCAGCGCGACCAGCGAGGCCTCGGCGGAACCCGGCTGGACCACCACGGTCGAACGTTTCTGGCCGGCAACGACAGCGTCGATCTGCAGCGGTGAACCACAAAAACCCCAGGTCGGAACCGTTGCACCAAACGCATCGGCAAAACTGATTTGCCAGAGAATTTCACCGGTGGCCAGCTTCGCGACCGTTAGATGCCCGAACGCGCCCAGCATCACCACGCGGTCGCCAACCAACAACGGAGTCGCACGTGGCGAATTCCCGTAATCCAGCTCGCCAATCGCCGGATAGCTGATTCGCCAAACCTCTTCACCGGTTTCGAACCGATGACAGGTAAAAACGTCTTGGGTGTCGGCCGCGTCACGGGAACCGACGACCACAAATCGGTCGGTTGCCGCGATTCCACCGATGCCCTCCGATGGCAAATCGAATTGCCACAAACATTCGGCCGTGTCGGGAAGACTGGCAGGCAACCGCTGGCAAATTCCGTCCCGCTGGGGACCCCGCCACTGAAACCAACCCACCGGCGGATCATCGCGCACAGCTACTTTTTTTTTGCAGGCATTTTCGATGGATCCGCAGCGACGGATGATCGTTGCGACGGGGAATCGAACAACACAAAACCGGACTTACTTTCGAGTGCCTTCAGACGCTGGGGATCGCTTCCGAAATCCAGCAAGGCAGCTTGAATTTGGGTTTGAGTCAATTTCGGCAACTCGACATTCAAGAAAGCCGTCACAAAGGGAACCTCGTCGGAAATCCCGATGACGCGCAAGTCCCCTTTTTCGATCGTGCCACAACCTTCCAGTAACGGCTCAGCGTAACTCGAAATGACCGCCGCTGCTTTGACTTGGGCGTCCAGTTCAACCAGTCTTGTTGCTGCTTCGCTACAGGCCCCGGCGATTTCAGGCTTGGCCGGGATTTCGATTCCCGCCTCGCGGAGTAATTTCATCGGAGCCTGGTACTTCTCATCACAATCGGCCGGTCCAAAAAAGATCTGATAGTCTTGCAGATCGGCGACCTGGAAAGCCGGATCATCCCGCCTGACAACGATCAAACCTGTTTGTGTTACGCCACCGTCGGCCCCGGTCAACTGGGCCACCGGAACGAGCTTTTGTTGCAGCTCGCGGGCTGCCGTTTCAACGACAGAATGTTTGCCGATCACCAGGTGGGCGGTTTTGTCAGGTTGCGATTCCAGCGCTGACGTGATCGACTCCCCCCAAAACACTTCGACGTTGCGATCAAGTCTGGCAGACAAAAATTCGCCCAGCGATTCATATTTTCTCTGGGCATAGCCCTGCACGCAGTCACAGGCCAGTTTGTCACTCAGGGGATCCATGACCACTAATCGGATCGGATCTGGGGACGGTGCCGCCACGTGTTCCACCTGCGAAACCGCGATGCTCGCGCTCAGGCCAAACGCTATCAGCGTGGCCGAAAAGAATGTTTTCCAATTCAAGAGACAGTTGCTCATGCGTGTCATTCCTGACGAGCCACGGGATGATCTGCGGACGTTGCGAAAACGCGAACAGGTCATCATCCGCTGCTCGTTCGTTTTTTTATTGACCGTCAACCAGCGACAGCCGCGCACGAACCAGGTTGGTTCGGCGGGTATGTTTGCCATCGGCCGAATGAAATTTAAGACGTACGGCCGTGTTGACAGGTCCGCGGATCAGGTTGACGACTTCCGCCAATTCCTTGCCGTTGATTTCAATCATTGGTTTGTTGATATCGCCAACAGCCACCAAAACATCACCTTCCTGGACTAGCTTTTTTTCCGAAGCGGGACTTTGCGGAACCGTGCCGATGACCACGATTGACCCATCTTCATTTTGTTTGAGTAGTAACCCGACTCCGACGACCACTTCGTCGCCAACTTCCGATTGTTTCCATTCGGATTCCGGCTCTGCCTGCGCTTCGACCTCCGAGTCTTCGGCGTGTTCTGCCCCTTCGACTCGATCGAGAATGCAGATGGAATTCTTGTCTTTGTACTGGACGAAATATCGGTCCCGCGATTCGTCAAAACCAAAGGCGACATTCTTGCAGCCCGTGCCAATTTTTGCAGTTCCGATGTTACCGACCAGCTCACCGTCCGCGTCGAATCGTTTGATCTTTCCCAAAGTCGATTCCGAGGTCAGTACCGATCCATCGGGACAACACAGGACATTCATCGGGTTGCAGCACCCCCCAAATCCTTGGTTGTCTTTGTTCAGCCGTTGGCCCATGCTGCGGACTTCTTTGCCATCACGATCGTAAACGCCGACTCGGTATTTTGTGTTTTCCGCGACATAGATTTTGTCGCCGAGCGCGTGAACGTCCATTTGCCCGCAACATCCACGAAGTTTTTCAAGGATGCATTCCGCGTTTTTCAACTCATGGTCCATTCGGTAGACAACGTATCCGGTCCCCGTCGAGGCGTTGGTCGCGACAAACAAATCGCTGGCGGTGACCGCGATCGAAGTCACTTTGAACTGCGATTTGATCCGACTGGCGATAATTTTTTCGTCAACCTTGAGCTTGCCTTCACTCAATCTTTCGTAAACCTCCAGCCGCTTGGCGTAGGACGCCAGCCGCGAGATGTCGGATTTGGAGCGATCATCTTCATCAATGGCTTCGATTTTTTCGATTTGTGATTGAATGACGGCCATCTGCTTCTGGTAAACTTCCCTGGACCGTTCCTGTTGCTGCTGAGTCTGGAAAACGAGATCTTCTTTGATCTGCTCGATATTCCTGCCTTCCAGATTCGGAGCCGCCGCTTTCAGCAGAACGTCACCCGATGCTGACAGCTTGGCAAGCTGGCCTTCGCCGCCGACATACATATTCCCACTGGTGTCAATATCGAGGGCATCGGGCTGGAAGGGCAGTCCAATCTGGTTGACCAATTCCAGCGTCGGCGAATAAACCTGCACGAATCCCACCCATTCAGAATCTGCTTGGCCAGCCGGCGACAAGGGAGCAACACCAACCACGATCTGACCATTGGGGCGAACACGAAACGTCGAGAGCGTGACGGCTTTTCCATCGAGCTTCGGGGCAAACACCGAGGTCTGTTGATGCGTGCTGGTCAACTGCCTGGGCTCCGTTTTCTCGGGTGTCCCAACGGAGGCTAACGCTACCTCAGCCTCGTGGCATTTTTCGCATTGGCCCAACCCGCAAGCCTCGCAGTTCAATTTCCCACTGCTGCCAGGGACCGACTCGGCGGCAAACCCTGACGCTAACGCCTTCATCTCGACCGACGCGGCTGGTTTCGCCTGTTGCGCCAATGCCGTCACAGACAGCAATGGCGCGATGAAAAACGCGACGAAGCAAACGGAATAACGATTGGACATATTCGAACCTTCCACGGATTTGCGAATTCGTGTTTCGACTGATTTCGTGCGTGCCAAGCTAAGCCTGCTGCGGAAACGTTCATTCTGGATGATTCTCCAGCATTCTACAACGACAAAATCCTACTGTGATGTGGGATTGTCGACAGTTCGGCACGATGAAAGTGCCGCAGTCCACACTCTGGGGAAGACATTTCCAGCGCCGGCGGATGTCCAGATCCGCAAACATGGAAAGGTCTCACAGAGCAGATTCGTTGGTGTTGAGTCGCAGAGGTTCGCCAGTGAGCCAGCGGATGCTGGCCCCGCTGGCTCGAGGCGTCCGCTAGATTCTGACGAGCGCGGTTCCACTGACACGCCGGACCAGGCGGCGAATTTCCAAAACGCTGATTGTGGACAGCACACGCGCGGCCGGTAACTGCGTGGCCGCAATGATCTGGTCAAATTCGGTTGGATCTGCGTTGATTGCGTTGAGCACTTTGGTTTCCTGCTCCGTCAGTTTAAGTTCCGCGGGATGGCGAATCGTATTGTCCGGGTCAATCCGTGTGGGTGTCGCCAACGGCCCCAGTTCCTCCAGCACGTCGTCGACGCTTTCGACCAGTTTCGCACCATCGCGAATCAATCGGTGACAACCACGGGACATGCGACTGTCGATCCGACCGGGTACGGCAAACACTTCGCGGCCTTGCTCCATGGCCAGGCGAGCTGAAATTAGAGCGCCACTGCGATCACCCGCTTCCACGACAATCACGCCCAGGCTCAACCCGGTGACGATTCGATTGCGTTTGGGGAACGAACCGCTTTTCGGTGCCGCCAAGGGTAATGCCTCGGTCAAAATCGCTCCCTGGTTCGCGATTTCGGAGGCCAATTCGGCGTGCTCCGGTGGATACAGCTTCAGGATCCCGCCACCGAGCACGGCGATTGTGCGACCTCCTGCTTGCAGGGCACCTCGATGTGCCGCCGCGTCGATGCCTCGGGCGAGCCCGGAAACGATCGTAAAACCGGCCAACGACAAGCCGCGGGCGAGCTTCTCGGCAACCGTTTTTCCGTAGTGCGTTGCATGCCGAGTACCGACGATCGAAATCGCAATCGTATCCGCGACGGTTAAATCCCCCTGACAAAACAGAATCGTCGGAGGATCATGGATTTCTTTCAGCGGAGTTGGATAGGAATCGCTGGTTTGGTCAAGAATGTTGATGTGATTGTCTCGGCACAATTGCAACTGGGTTTCAAGATCCGTTGCCGTGTCGGCGGAGACCAGTTGGGAGACCAGTTTGGGTCCGACACCCGGAGTATCCCGCAGCTCCGCCGGCGAAGCGCAGAGCACGTTTTGGGCCGATCCGAATCGGTTGACCAATTCGCTGAAGACGCGTGGCCCAATACCTTCGACCAGATTCAGCCGCAGCGCCGCATCGCGTTCGGCAAATCGTAATTCCGATTCTGTATTTTTCGTCATCGCCACTCCCTTCAAAACGCCATCCGGATCGTGTCATCATCCGGCGCGGCAACTAACTCCACGTTTCCGATCCTGTCAGCAAGAATCAGATTCAATTTTCCAGCGGCTACTTTTTTGTCACGTTTCATGGCAAGGATCAATTCGTCGATCCGGTCCTGCGGCGATTCGATCGGTAAGCCAACGTCCAGCAACAATTTTGATTGTCGTTGCAGCAATTCTTGATCGGCCAGTTCCAGGTGCTCAGCCAATTTTGCCGCGCAGGTCATCCCGATGGCAATCGCCTCACCATGCAAATACTGACCATAACCATACACCGCTTCGATCGCGTGACCAAAGGTATGGCCATAATTCAAGATCGCCCGGCGACCGGTCGTTTCGGTTTCGTCGGCTTCCACGACTCTGGCTTTGCACTGGCAGCACCATGCGATGATCCGCCCTAGCGTTTCAGGATTGCGCTGGTTGATGTCAGCCACCGATTGTTCGAGAAAATCAAACAGCGACGGGTCCATGATCACGCCGTACTTGATGACTTCCGCCAAACCAGCACGATAGTTTCGTTCGTCCAACGTGACCAAAACGTCTGGATCGATCATCACTGTTTTCGGTTGCCAGAACGCGCCGACCATATTTTTGGCTTGCGGCAAATTAATTCCGACTTTACCACCGACGCTACTGTCGACTTGAGCCAACAGCGAGGTGGGAATCTGGACGAAGTCCAAGCCCCGAGCAAAACTGGCTGCCAAAAAACCTGCCAAATCTCCGACTACGCCTCCCCCGAGCGCCACAACACACGACTTGCGATCGGTGCCGAGTTCGACCATTTTCTGCCACAAAGCATCGCATTGTCGGACCGATTTGGAAGCCTCACCGGCGGGTACGATCAGTGAATCCACGCGATCAGCTGTCTTTTTCAACTCCTGGAGCACCGGATTGAGATAATGACGCTCAACATTCCCGTCGGTAACCAGTACAATATGGGAGGAAGAAATCGTCTCGCTGACCACGGACGCGAGCTGACGGATTAATCCGGGTTGAATGTAGATCTGGTAGCTTCGAGCACCAAGACTGACCGGGACAACGATTGGGGCTTGCAAAGATAAGTTCCTGTAAGATGTTGGATTCGTCCTAATTGTCTCGCAATTTGACGAATCCACAAGTTAGCGCAAGTTAAGACAGATAAATTAGAAAGCAAGTATTGATGGCGAAACAAAAACAAGCCACCGCCTCGAAAAAATCAGCCGCAAAAAAAACGTCAGCCAACACCGCCGCCGGATACAGCGGAACGCCATTGGTCAAGAAATTGGGTATCAAAGCAGACTCCACCCTGACACTGCTGGGGGAACCTTCAGGCTTTATTGCAACGCTTGGCACTCTACCGGACAACGTCAAGATCCGAAAAACAGCCCAGGGGAATCGGGATTTGACGGTTTGGTTTCCCCGTGATGTGGCCGAATTAAAACGACGCATCCAATCGCTCGCCGACGGTGTCAACGACGGAGGACTCTGGATTGCCTGGCCCAAAAAAACCTCCGGCGTCGATACCGATCTTTCTGACAGCGTGGTCCGCTCGACCGGACTGGCCCATGGGATTGTCGATTACAAGGTTTGCGCCATTGATGAAACCTACTCCGGTCTCAAATTCGCAATGCGGAAATCCAAGCGATAATTGACCCCGCTTGACCTCGCGTCAGACCTCATAAAGCAACGGAAAAAACTGCCCGCCCATTTTCTCGCCCCGGGGAATCGGCGGGACACCGGCCAGCAGTTCATCGTCGGTGTAGGATTCAACGCCGTCACGGATCACATTCAACACCACCGCACGGCGCGGAATGTCCGTTTGATTATCGAAGGAGCCGTGAACCATCAAGGGATGATGGAAAGCGCAATGGCCGGGCTCCAATTCAATTGCCACCGGATCCTGAAACGCAGCCCATTGCTCGGGAGTCAGGACTTTCTCAATCGCATCCATATCACCTGCCAATCCCGTGATCGGCAGAAGTTCCCAGCGATGGCTGCCCGGTAGATATTGCAAACAACCATTCTGCTTTGTGGCGGGATCCAGCCCTGTCCAGCACGTCAAGTGAGCCATCGGTTTGGTTCGTGTCCAGTAAGAATAATCCTGATGCCAGGCCACATTGCCTCCATGCCTGGCCGGTTTGCAAAACAACTGGTCATGCCAAAACCGAACCGAACCACCCAACAGCTGACTGGCGGGCACAAGGAACGCCGGGTTCCAGAGAATATCGTGGAAGCCGGGACGCAATCGCCACGCCCCAAGAGCATGAAACAGGACTCGATTCGGATCCGCCGATTCATTTCGGTGGTACTCGTACCACAGCTCCTGTCCCGGATGCGATGCTTCGAAAAACTCCGCCAGTTCCGATTTCAAGACTTCGATTTGAGATTCATCGAATAACTTGATGCCCGCGAGATAGCCCTGTTCGTGAAAAAATTCGACTTGCTCGTCGCTCAAACGATACTGCTCCCAGTCTTCGGCGGAATCAGGCTGAGGGAACAGCTTTGAGATCGGTTGGTGAATCGTGGACAGGTCGGTCATGCGATTGTCGGTTGAGTTCGTTGAGGTGGTTCGCGAAATGATTGGCTTCCGCTTTTGCATCATTCTAGAAGCTACGTTTTTGAACTGCAACGATTTTGAATCGCAAGCCGATCGAAGACCTGCAGCTGGCCAGCAAGGCCCAGCGGACGGTCTACGGATACGTGGGAGCGGTCCGAAAACTGGCTGACTATGGCCAGCCATCCCCCGACCATACGGCCGAAGCCGATGTTCGGCAGTTTCTGCTACCCCAGATCGTTGACCGACACGTCGCCGCGGGCATGTCGCCGGTGCTGCTGAGCGGGATTAAGCTTCGCTATCAAACAACTTGCCCCGAGACTGGGACGGGCTCTTCCCGCAAGTTCGGACGCAAACCGGTCGCAATTTGATCCACTTCCCTCCGGATTGGTGGGGATGAGGTGATGCTGTTTGAGGGAACAACATCAGCAGCGGAGCTGCGCAAGCATCAAGCATTGAGCGTCAGCCCAATCGCACTCACTTTAAAAAATACTCCGAAGGAGTTTCAGCCGTTAGCCGATGGTTGGAGCGAAGCGCATACCACCGGAACATGAAAATCAGGAATGATTGATCCTGACGGGATCATAGCGGCTTTTGCTGCGATCCCTTCAGGATCGTTGAACAAGTGCCCCGTATTTCCAGTGTTGTCGCTGCGCTCAAACACTGGCTAATGGCTTGAATCCCTATCGGGATACGCGGTTCAGCTTTTTAAAGAGTGCCATTGGCCTGACGCCGATGCTTGATGCTTTCACTGCTCCGCAGTTGTGACAACCTGCGACTACCGCCTTTCGTTCCGCGTGCAATAGCAACAATCGTTGAGGCTCAGGCAAAAGAATTTCGACTCCACGCGTCCCAACCACAAGCTGCAACTGGAGGACGTCCGCTGGCTGATCTGGCTCTGGCTGGGCTGGACCTACTGGCTTGGCAGAGCCCATTTTCAACCGGAACTATCCCAGCCCAAGCCACCCCAGTGTGAGTGCTGTGGTGGCGAGCTCGAACTAATCGCGATGACTAATGGCGATCATCGGGTCGTCTGGCGGAAAGAAATATCACAACGAGGTCCACCATGCGATTGATTCAGAGCGGACAACCGGGCAAATCGAAAACGAGCGTGGGAGTCGTTGCGCCCAGGGTTTGCGCCGACCAATTGCAAAACATCAAAACGAAGTTTCAGCGGCTGAAAAACCATCACGATCTGAAGTCAACACGACTCCACGACGCATCTTGGCGATTCGAAAGGCAGCATCGCGGGGCAGATTCAATACAGCATCCGGCATCCAACGGGATAGAATCCAGGTTCACTCCGAAGCAAAAACCATCTGGGCCGCCCGCCGCCTCCGGGCCTCTTGAACAGAAAATTTGAGCATCGGCTCGAACGCTCAAGTTGAACCCTGCCTTCAACGTAACCCACAACCCAATGGAGCCACCGCTCTTCATTCACGCGATGTCAAATTCTTAGGTGTTATGTGGCATACAGTATCCGGTGGGACGCGTCGATCTATCCCTCTGGTTTTTTAGCGAACGATTCCAGAAAGCCGCATTCAGTGCAGCAATAGGTTTCCACGCGTCTTCGCTCGGTGATGTGCTTCGTCTGGAAAAATCCGTATTTCTCAAAGTACTCCGGGTTGATCGCCACCCATTCCGTCGGCGTCAGATCGCCCTCGATGAGTGGCATGTTCTTTTCCAGAAGGTAGCCGCCAGTCATCGCGGCTTCGCATTTGGGACAGGTGATCTTGTCCATTGCAACCTCATATTGAGTCTGTGAAATAAGCTTGTTGTTTTTGAATTGTGAGAGGTCGCAGTCCGACGCTGCGCAGGCTCTTGGTGTCAACTCTGGAGTGCTCAGAAACTTGACCACAAAACGATCGCCGTCACTTGGGACGGACGAATGATTTTCCATTTGCAAAACCGCCCTCAGGTGCACGGCCTGGTTCTGGCTCTCTTTCGTGCTCGTGCTCAGCATCGCGGTGCTCGTGCTCGTAATCGATCGCCGCGGCATATTCTACCGACGACTCGTTGACGCCGTCAAACTTCATCGCCATCCGAGTCAACATCGACACGATCCGTCTAATCTTTCGTTTCAGCTCGCGACTTGCCTCAACCTCCAATCCACCCGAAGCAACGTATTCGATGGAGAGACGGTAGACGTCGAGTCGATCGTGGTCGAAGATTGGTTCGGTCATCAGTGCCCCATTTCGATTACGAGCACGAGCACCGTTTCACTGAGCACGAGCACGAAGCGCACTTCGTGCCAGAACGTCCGGGATCACGGAGCGGCGACGGGCACGTTTGCCACTGGCGAGAACGCCAAACGCCGCTTCCGTGCATCCTGATTGTTCCGTCTTTGTTGCGGCAAGGACCCCGACGGCCGAGCACGCTTCCGCGGGATGTATGATACCAAGTCTGAATCTGTGGAGACAGCATTGTCCGCGCAAGTCATCGAGGGACGAAGGCAGTCGTTGTGTCCTGAAGGGCCAACGCCAGTGGTAACGTATAGACCGCATCGGGCATCCCGACGGCACCCAACGAGAGTTGAACCGCTAATATACACTCATGAACGCTAATCATGAGAATCAGCGGTCATTAGCGTGGATCAGCGGTCGCACGCGGTCTTCATCGCAAGCATGCGCTCTGCGTGAACGCAATCTCTGCCGGACGGAACGATCGCCGTCACTTGGGACGGACGAATGATTTTCCATTTGCAAAACCGCCCTCAGGTGCACGGCCTGGTTCTGGCTCTCTTTCGTGCTCGTGCTCAGCATCGCGGTGCTCGTGCTCGTAATCGATCGCCGCGGCATATTCTACCGACGACTCGTTGACGCCGTCAAACTTCATCGCCATCCGAGTCAACATCGACACGATCCGTCTAATCTTTCGTTTCAGCTCGCGACTTGCCTCAACCTCCAATCCACCCGAAGCAACGTATTCGATGGAGAGACGGTAGACGTCGAGTCGATCGTGGTCGAAGATTGGTTCGGTCATCAGTGCCCCATTTCGATTACGAGCACGAGCACCGTTTCACTGAGCACGAGCACCGTTTCACTGAGCACGAGCACGATGAGCACTTCGTGCCAGAACGTGTTAATTATCGGCGAACCGTCGCCGGGAAAGTCATGATAGCCCGACTTATGATCGTGTCGAAGCCAATTATGGCCGATTAGCCGTAACTGGGTATGGCTGATTGCCAGCGCCCTGTCCATCAATCCCCCTGTTCTGCCCGGCCGAATCAAGCATGGAACGAATCGACATCACCACCGAAAGGGCAATGCAGACAACCGGAACGGGGGAAGCTAGAGAATCGAATCAGCCGGGCCAACCGGACTGACAGCATGACTCAAAGCCCAAGCCGATACTCAGATTTCCAGACGACAACCGGTTGCTTTGCACCCGGCAAGCGCACCAATTTCGTTCGAAATTCCTGTAAGATGAACCAACGTGCCGACCCAAGATCGTTTTGAAATCAACCGGAGAAATCCCCATGCGGTTCCCGTCGCTGAAAATTCGTTCCCGTTTTCTACTGCTGTTCGTCGCGATCGGTTCCGGTTGCCTGGCCGATTTCACCGTGGCCGAAGAGCCCGAAAACTGGTTGCGAGAAAATATTAAACCGCTTGCCAGGTTGTATTTGAAACTGCACAAGAACCCGGAACTGTCATTTGAGGAACAAGAAACGTCCGCGTTGATGGCAGCGGAGCTTGAAAAAATCGGTGCCACGGTCACCCCCAACGTTGGCGGTTACGGCGTGGTTGCGATCCTCGAAAACGGTGATGGCCCAACGGTCATGCTTCGGGCCGACATGGACGGACTGCCGATTGTCGAACAGACCAACCGCCCGTATGCATCGACCAAAAAAGTCAAAGACAAATCCGGCAACGAAGTCGGTGTGATGCACGCCTGCGGTCACGACATCCACATGACCAACCTGATCGGCGTCGCGCAATATCTGTCGGCCAATCAAGATCGCTGGTCTGGAAGGGTGATGTTCATCTGCCAGCCTGCCGAAGAACGGGGCTCGGGGGCCGCCGCGATGATCAACGATGGGTTATTCGAAAAATTTGGCAAACCGGATTTTGCCATTGCGCCTGCACTGCAATTCAACGTTCGCCAGTGGCAAAGTCACCCTCCGCCCCGGCTACGCAATGGCCAACGTCGACAGCGTCGACGTGACCCTGTTCGGCCGAGGTGGGCATGGAGCCTATCCCCACACCACCATCAATCCGATCGTGCAGGCCGCCAAGTTCATCGTCGACGTGCAGACGATCGTTTCGCGCGAGGTTAAGCCGATTGAAGCCGCCGTGATCACCGTTGGCTCGATCCGGGCCGGCACAAAACACAATATTATCTCCGATTCCTGCCACATGCAGTTAACCGTTCGCAGCTATTCCGACGACGTTCGCAAGCTGCTGCTGGAGGGGATCCAACGCAAAGCCAAAGCGGCAGCGATGAGCATTGGCGCCGATGAACCCGAAATCGTGATTTCCGAGGGCACTCCTTCACTTGCCAATGACGAGGATTTGGCCATTCGAATTCGACAAGTGTTCGAAGCCAAAATCGGCATCGAAAACGTGGACACGCAGGAACCGGTGATGGGTGGTGAGGACTTTAGCCAGTTCGGTCGCAGCGGCATCCCCAGTCTGATGTATTTCCTGGGCGTGATCGAACAAAAACGCCTGGATCGGTATCAGGATCTGGGGATGACTCCCCCTTCATTGCACTCCGCAGAGTTCTATCCCGATATCGAGAAATCGATTGAAACCGGCGTGACCACGATGGCGAGCGCCGCCATGGAATTGATGCCGGTTGAGGAAAATTGAGCGGCAGGGTTCAGGGTTTCAGGGGTCCAGTCCCAGCTCGTTCTGGTAATTGCGATCGAAGGCCGCGACGACGCTTTCCAGATTCGAATAAGGGCCCGGGATGTAACCGGGATCGGACATGCCTGCCTGAGCCAATTCACAAACTTCCCAGTCCTGGCGGTTGGTCAGGTCCCAAAACTCGATCACACCGCGGGGATCGAAAATTCGGTTGCCCGATCGCATCGGGATGAAACAGGAACTGACAAACGACATCCGATTGACCAACCGAAACCCGCTGGATCCGGTGGACCAGCACGAAATCCGGATGGAAGCTGAGAAACAGCGTCGGGAAGAGCGTGAAGTAGTGGACCGACCGGGTTTGACTGGCATTCAGATTGGGTAACCACTTAGCCGCGAGCCTCCCGTCGCTGGACATCGTCTGAACGTCTTCTGCCAAGCCCATGGGGCCGCCCAAAATGGAACCGGCCGTTAAATCGTTGGATGAACCTCGATATGGCGTCAGTCGATTGAGTGCCGGGTGCACGACGGGACAATGATAACACTCAGAGTAATTCTGAAAAATCAATTTCCAGTTCGCGTTGACCTGGTAGCGAATTTCATGTGCGATCCGCAGTTCGGCAAGGCTCCAGTCGTCAAAACGGTCCATCAGGGGCGAAAGCCATTGCAACAATGCCTGCCCCGGCTGCAAACAGATCCAGATAAAACCTCCCGCCGTTTCGCAAGCGACGCGAATCAGGCCGTGTTCGGCCGGGTCAAACTGGTCGACGCCTTCCATGTTGGGAGCCGAAATGAGCTGACCCGTGCGATCGTAAGTCCAGGCGTGATAGGGACACTGAATTCGCTTGCCGATGCTGCCGCAATTTTGCGACGTGACCAACTGACTGCCTCGGTGCCGACAAAAATTTCGCACCGCAGTTACCTCGCCAGATGAATCCTTCAATAACAGCAGTTGGTGATTCTCAAATTGGACAGGAAGACAGTGGCTAGTCGCGTTCAGTTCCTCTGCTCGGGCAACGCAGATCCAGTTCCGGGAAAAAATACGTTCCGATTCGAGGCGAAAGACTTCGTCCGAAGTAACGAATCGACCTGGCAATCCCTCGGCGCCCTCGGCCGAGCGTTCAGGGTTCGGAGTTGACTTCATTGGCATGAACCATTGGAAAGACTCGATCGTGATGGTCGCAAAGCCCCGGTTGAAGGCCTGAATGTAGGGTCCATGGCTGAGCCGTTGGCCCGACGAAAAACAGGACGATGGCCAATCAAGCTTGCTTGAATTCCGGCCACTTGGCACCGATCGCCCGTTGTTGGATCGCGGTCAGTTCCTTGATGCTCTTTTTGGCCAATTTCAACAGCGCAGCCAATTCCGATTCGCTAAACGTCGCTTCTTCGCCGGTTCCCTGGACTTCGACGAAATGCCCCCGACCGGTCATCACCACGTTCATGTCGACCGTGGCGGCAAAGTCCATCGGATAATCGAGATCGGAGACGGGGACACCATCGACAATCCCCACGCTGATGGCCGCAACCGAATCGCGGAGCGGATAGATTTTGGGATCGGGCAATTCCTTCTGGATCGAATTGATCGCGTCGATCAACGCAATCATTCCGCCGGTAATACTTGCCGTTCGCGTTCCTCCATCCGCCTGCAACACATCACAATCCACGGTGATCTGGCGGGGACCCAGTGCTTCGAGATTGGCCACCGCACGCATGCTGCGTCCGATCAACCGCTGGATTTCGGTGGTCCGACCATCGACCTTGGAACGATCACGTCGTTTGCGGGGACTGGTACTGCCGGGAAGCATGTTGTATTCGGCAGTGATCCAGCCTTTTTCTTCCTCACGCATCCACGGCGGCACATCATCGGAAACGCTGGCCGTACATAGCACCACGGTCTCTCCCGATTGGTACAACACACTGCCGGGAGTCGTTTTGGTGAATTTGCGTTTGATTTTGACGGGACGAATTTCGGTAGGTTTGCGGGACATTTTTTCAGTTTTCAGTTTTCAGTTTTCAGTTTTCAGTTTTCAGTTTTCAGTTTTCAGTTTTCAGTTTTCAGTTTTCAGTTTTCAGTTTTTGCTGATTATTGTTCGTTCAGCAGCCAGACGACCAGTCCTTTTTGGGCGTGCAGGCGATTGTTGGCTTGTTGGACGATGGCGCTATGGGGACTGTCAATCACCTCCGCTGTGACTTCTTCACCGCGGCGAGCGGGCAGGCAATGCAAGAACTTGGCGTTCGGACGAGCCGCGGCCATTAAGTCCTCGTTGACTTGGTAATTACCCAGATCGGCCAGTCGTTGTTGGCTTTCGGCTTCCTGGCCCATGCTGGTCCAGACATCGGTGTAGACAAACGAGGCATCTTCGACGGCGTCGCGGGGATCCTCGGTCTGGCGAATCAGTTCTTGACCGGCATCCTGGTTGAGTTGGTCAATGAATCCACTCCCAAACTGGTATTTTTCTGGAGCGCCAATCGCCAGTGGCACACCCAGCTTGCTGCAGATAACGGCCAGGCTGTAAGCGACGTTGTTTCCGTCGCCGAGGTAAGCGAGTTTCGCATTTTCGAGCGAGCCGTCAATTTCGAGCACCGTCAGAATATCGGCGAGTGCCTGGCAGGGATGCGAGACATCGGTCAAGCCGTTGATAATCGGGCAGCGGCTGAACTCAGTCGCTTCCTGCACTTTGGCATGGCTTTTCGCCCGAATCACCAGGACATCGAGGTAACTGGTCAGAATCGGCATGAAATCGCGCATCGGTTCACGCTGCCCCCAACCGACGTCTTCCCCCAAGAACAGGCTGGCGCCCCCGGTTTGCGCGATCAGCGTTTCGAAGCTGACGCGCGTTCTCAGGGAAGGCTTTTCAAACAGCAGTCCCAGGACGCGACGCGGGAGCACATCCGGTCGATTTCCTGCCTGCAACTGCGATTTCAATTCCTGCGAGATTTCCAGGACGCGCAGAATCTCGGCAGCCGACAAATCATGCAAACTCAAAACGTGACGCATTGCACGCACCTCTCACAAAATATTGAAACTGATAGCGGCAGTCGATCGGAGCCTGAATTCAGCGATCGTTACAGATCACGGTGCCGATTCCCTTGCTGGTGTAGACTTCCAACAACAACGAATGTCGCAAACGGCCATCGACAATGTGGACCTTGCGGACACCTCGATCGAGAGTCTCCAGACAAGCCTGGACTTTGGGGATCATCCCTGCAGAGATCGTCCCGTCGTCGATCAACCGCAGCGCCTCCGAACGGGTCAGACTGGAAATGATCGATTCCGGATCCGCCGGATCTCGCAGGACGCCGGGGACATCGCTGAGAATCACCAGTTTGTCCGCGTATAGATCCTGGGCCAATTTTGTCGCCACCGTATCGGCATTGACGTTCAATTTTTGGCCGTCCTCGGTTTCACACATCGAGGGAATAAAAGGAACCTGTCCGGCATAACAGAGATTATCGATCACGATGCGATCGACTCGCGTGACCTCGCCGACAAACCCCAAATCGATCGGCTGACCTTGATCATCGTGCAGGACCAGTTTTCGGCCGTACAACACGGGCGTCGATTCGAAATTCAACGTCATCGCCCGACCGCCGATTTTTTCGTATCGCTGGGCGAGTTCTTCGTTGGTTTCCCGGGCCAGCACACGCTCAACGATTTCGAGCGTCGCCTGGTCGGTATATCGACGGCCCTGAACAAACCTCGGCTCAATCCCCGCTTCCGCCATGGCCTGATTGATGCGACTGCCACCACCATGAACCACGACAGGCCGCATGCCGACGGCTTCCATGAAGTGGATATCGAGCAAAATATGCAGCATCGCATCGTCATCGTCGAGCATGCTTCCACCAAGTTTGATCACGGTGGTCTTGTCCCGAAACTCACGGATCCAAGCCAGTGCTTCGATCAGCGTGTCTGCTTTCTGAATAGCCTGTTGCACGATTGGGTGAGCCTTATGAATTGTCCGAGCCGCCAGAGATCAACCGGATGCCTGGCATCCTGACAGTTCGATTTCGGACCGGGAAACCAACTATGTTAGAACTGCTGATTGGGTTCCGCAACCGCGCGGACCGGTTTACAGGCCGTGGCACTGGCTTTCGGGAAGCACCCGGGGTGGGATGAAACGAAGGCGTGAGCGAGGACGAACGACGTTAACCCACCGGTTGCGGTTGAGGCGAACCATCGGCGGAAATGATCTTTTGCCATTGCTTCGCCAAGACTTCGACTGAATGTCGAATCTGCTGTTCGCTGTGAGCCGCCGTCATGAAAATACGGACTCGCGCTTCTTCGTGGGGCACCGCCGGGTACAGAATCGGTTGCGCATTGATGCCGTTTTCAAATAAGGCTTCCGACAATTGCAAGGCTCGAATCGAATCCCGGGTCATGATCGGGACAATCGGTGTGCCTTGAGCCATCCCGGTATCCAAGCCAGCTTGGTTGGCCAGATCCAGGAACAACCGGGAATTTTGTTGTAGTTTCGTGACCAGTTCCGGGTGCCGCTTGAGAATCCTCAAAGCCCCCAATGCCGCGCCCACGTTGGCCGGCGGCATACCGGCGGCGAACACAAATCCAGGTGTGGTGTAGCGTAGAAACTGAATCAGGTTGTGTTTCCCACCAATGAAGCCGCCGCAACTACCAAACGATTTACTGAGTGTCCCCATCCAGCATTCGACATCGTCTCTGGCCACCCCAAATACTTCGCCGATCCCGCGACCGGTTTCCCCCAGCGTTCCGATTGAGTGGGCTTCATCGACATACAACCAGGCTTTATGCCGTTTCTTGATTTCCACAAAGCGTGGCAGATCCGGATAATCACCGTCCATGCTGTAGAGGCCTTCGACAATGATCAACACACGCCGGAAGTCACGCCGCGTCTGTTTGAGAATTTTGTTCAGCTCCTGCCAATTATTGTGTTCGAATGGCCGCCTGCGCGCACCCGACAATTCGGCACCCTGAACGATCGAGTTGTGCGCGAATCCATCGTGGATAATCAGATCTCCCCGACCGACGAGATGCCCAATCACCGATTCGTTGGTGGCATGACCGCCGGGGAAGGTGATCACGTCTTCGACACTGAGAAACTCTGCCAGCTCATGTTCCAACTGCTTGTGAATGGTCTTTTCGCCGGAAACAATGCGGCTGGCCGAAACGCTGGTGCCAAAATCGTCAATTGCCTGTTTGGCGCTGGCGTTGACGTCCGGATGACCGGAGAGCCCGAGGTAATTGTAGCTGGCGTACGAGATCAGCTGTTTGCCTTCGATTTGGGTCGTGTCGCTGATCCGGCCTTCGTGGACGCTGAAGAACGGATTACGGATGCCCGTATCGGCGACCTGTTTCTGAATGTCGCTTAACCTCAAATACTCCGGCATTTTCTCCAGCCGATAGTAGGACTCCGGGATCGGCCCAGAAAGCTTTTTCTCAGGTAAGCCGTTGCTCTGAAAATCCTTGGATACCGGCTCCGTACCGATATAGGTTTGAATTGCCGTAGCAACCTCGCGAACGGTTTCGACCTCCTGCAGGACTTCTTCGGGAAGCTCACCGCCGAACAGCGTTTGCAGATCCTGGGCGATATCCAGTCGCTGCAACGAATCGAGTCCCAGGTGAATGATGTTGGTGTCGACGTTGACGTCGTTGTTACGATCTTTTCCCGCGGCCTGTTTGACGAAGTGAATGACGGCGTCCACCACGGTCGGCGAAAGACTGGAATCGTCCGGACGTTGACCGTTCAGTTCGGCGCTGGAAACGGTCTCCACCATGGCAGGACTGGGGGACGTCTCCTCCCAGGCACACCAGCGTGCGATGACCACCATGCCTTCATCGTTTTCGAAGTTGCGTTTGCAGGCATGTCGCTGGACTTTGCCACTGGATGTTTTGGGAACACTGTGGGCGCGAACCAACACGATCGCATCGGGCGGTAGATCGTGTTCATCGGTGACGGCGGAGCGAATACTCTGAAATACCTGTTCCCAATGCTGGTCTTTCCGCTCGCCTCGCTCGATTTCACAGACGACGACCAGGTGTTCACGATCCCAGCGCGTCAACGCAAACGCGGCACAGCCGCCGAGCTCGCGTCATGCGGATGACATTGCTCGACGGTGGCTTCGATATCCTGCGGATAACGGTTGACGCCGCGGACAATGATCATGTCTTTCAGGCGACCGGTGACAAACAGTTCGCCTTTGTCCATGAATCCAAGATCACCGGAACGGACATAAGTCTGGCCGTTGTCAGGATTCAGTTTCGCCTGAAATGTCTCTTTGGTTTCCTCCGGGCGTCGCCAGTAACCCATCCCGCAACTCGGGCTGTTGATCCAGATTTCACCGATTTGATCTTCCGGCAACGGACGGCAGGATTCCGGGTTGACGATCAGCACTTCTTCTTCTTCGAGCACCTGACCGCAACCTACCAAGCGACGGGCGTTTTTATCATTCACGTCGACCGGCACGACCCGATGTTCGACGAGGTCGTTTTTGTTGAAGGGACGTACAATCGGCGCAGCGTCTTTTGACCCACCCGTGACGATCAACGTGGTTTCGGCCATGCCGTAACATGGATAGAAGGCGTTCGGATTGAATCCATAGGGACCAAATTTTTCGGCAAACTGTTCCATCACATCGGCGCGGACGGGTTCGGCGCCGTTAAACGCAACCTGCCAACTGGATAGATCCAGGCCCTCGCACTCTTCCGGTTTGATCTTCATCGTGCACCAGGCGTACGCGAAATTCGGCCCGCCGCAGTCAGTCGCACGGAAACGCGAAATCGCGCGCAGCCAGCGGATCGGTTGTGTCAGAAACGCGACGGGCGACATCAGCGAATCCGAGATGCCGCAGTAAACAGGATTGAGAATACCACCCACCAAACCCATGTCGTGATACAGCGGCAGCCAGTTGCAGCCCGCACTGCGTCGCGTCATCCCGAATGCGCGAGCGATCATGCGGCAATTGGCAATCAGATTGGAGTGGGACAACATCACGCCCTTGGGGGATGCCGTCGAACCGGACGTGTATTGAATCAATCCAATATCGTCCAGTGAAATGGACGGATTGATCCAGTCGTCGGACAATTCAATTGGAATATCTTCGGTGGTCACCCAGGGAATCCGCCCGAGCGTGGAATCGCGGTTCAAGGCACCGTGCCAACGTTTTGCAACCAGGTTGACCGTCAGCGCGACGGAAGCTTGGGCATCGTCGGAAATCGCACTGATCCGATCCATGTTTCGGTTGCGACGAGGCGGATACGCAGGGACCGGCGTAACTCCGGCGTAATGGCAACCAAACAATGCCACGACAAAATCCAGCCCCGGTGGGTACAGCATCAAAGCGCGTTTGCCGGAGTAGCCGAGGGAGACCAGCTTGGCCGCCACCGCGCGAGCGCGAGCGTCCAGTTGGGCATAAGTCAGTGATTCAAAATCGCCTTCACCCTTGTCCAGGAATCGAAACGCAATTTTGTCCGGTTGCGCGGCCGCCCAATAACGCACCCGTTCCAGGAAGTTCGTTTCGGGAGGCGAAAATGGCTCAAACAGTTGCTTCAATTCCACTCGTGTTATTACTCCAGAATTGGACTCCAGATGCGTGTTCACTGGAAATCCGCCGAGGGTGCAAACAGGAAGATAAACGGCTCGAGATAAAACGCCGACTCCCGCCGGTTCAACCTCGAAATCTTCGGCATTATAACGAAACCGCGTAAATTTGGGTACGCAGATAAAAACGTCCAATTCCCAATGTATCAAACCGGTTTTTGGACCGCAAAGCGGGTCGCGAGAGCAAATTCACTAATTCCATCGGACTGCAATTGGGACAATTTGACTCACGCGACCGGTCCCTATAATCGTTACGGAGGAAACGCAGCGCCCGTCGGGTCTCGCGGTCAGCGTTAAACACTGGAAAATGCCCCCAGAAACGCCTGACTGGCGTTATTGATCGGCGGAGCTTGCGGGGTTTTTTCTCAGATGGAGCATAAAAAGTTGCCGTTTTGCAGATGGGCTGCCTGTTGTTCCTTCTGTCACAAATGCCCCTCATTTGCAGGATTCCAGATCTCTTCGGGTTTTGACTTGGAGCGACCACAAGCATAATGAGGGGGCTGGATTGTGGACGAAACATATTCGCAGGGCCGTCGTCATTTGCCCTGACGGGAATATCATCAGCCTTTTCGAATAACTCCTAGAATGTCTCAAATTCAACTCGCTTCGCCCGAAGAACAACCACTTTCGAACAAAGCCATCAAACGATGTCGCTCTTGCTGGCGAGATGATTTTCATTACAACGTCGCGATTCCTCCATTCGTGTTTGGTTTTCTGCTAATCGCGACCTTTGGGTTGATGTTGTTTGTGCGACCTTCACGCTGCGTTTGTTGCGGCACGATGCGAATTTTCTAACGTGGGACGAGTGCTGGTTCGCAATCCAGGCGGATTCAGCTGGTGGGGCATCCGCCAGAAGCTTGCGTCAGCCGATTCGGGAACGGGCTGCCAACCGCAATTCTCGCTCGTTCAAAAATCCATCCAGCCGCTGGGCGGGTTGTAGATCTTCCGCGAAAAAGACCCGATCGAATATTTGTCGTGACTGAATTGACCCAGTAGTTGATTCTTCGCTGATGACGATTCCAGCGGACCTCGCGAATCGTGCAGATCATCGCCGTCGCCCGCCCCAATTGCGATTTGATCTCGACACGGTCTCCAATCTCAAACCCTTCGAATCCGATCGGCAACCAAATGGCGGGCAACGCCCGAAACTGGTGCGGTCCGTAGGACATTAGCGAATAGCCAAGTTTCCGGTCGGCAAAATTCGGACAATCTTCGCGTCGGAAGATTCGATTCCCGGGGACCAGTTGATCCGCTGCTTCGACATCATCGGGATGAATCCAGCTCGGCAACTCATCCGACCACCACAGACAGACGCCGTATTGTGGTGGTCGCTTGAGTGGTATTTCAGATTCGATGTGTCGGACTTGAGATTCCTGATTCGAATCGTCCAACCAATTTTCGGAGAACGGGATCGGAGCGCGATTTGACATATCGGATCAGCCGCAAACGACATCCATGATTAACGGAGGATGCCCAGCAGCATTAAGGATAGAATCACCAACTAATAAAAACGGCCGCAAGCAGATCGCTTGCGACCGTATGTCCCCTGATTCTAGTCGCCGAATCACTGTTCGTGAAGCTTGAGTCGGTTCTGGCGAATTCTGAATCTTCGCCGTCCAGCCAAACCAACCAACAGGATCAACCAATCTTGGCGATCAAGTCTGCCGTTCGACAGCTGTAACCCCATTCATTGTCGTACCAGCTGACGACTTTCACCATATTCCCCAGCACTTTGGTTTGCGGAGCAGCAAAAATCGAGCTGTGAGGATCGTGGATAATATCCGTCGATACCAGTGGGTCTTCCGAATAGTACAACACCCCCTTGAGAGGTCCCTCCGCCGCTGCCTTGACGGCCGCGTTGATTTCTTCGGCCGTTGCCGTCTTTTCGAGCATCACGGTTAAATCCACCACGCTACCCGTTGGCACAGGAACACGCATCGCCATTCCCGTCAGTTTCCCCTTGAGTTCCGGAATCACCAACGCGACGGCTTCGGCGGCTCCGGTCGAGGTTGGAATAATATTCAACGCCGCAGCCCGGGCCCGGTACAGATCGCTGTGCGGAGCATCGAGAACATTCTGGTCATTGGTGTAGCCGTGAATGGTCGTCATCAAGCCCGAGGAGATCCCAAAGCTGTCGTTGAGCACCTTGGCAACTGGCGCCAGACAATTGGTCGTACAACTGGCATTGGAAATACACTTCATTTCCGGGGTGATTTGGTCATCGTTGACGCCCAACACACAGGTCAAATCAGGCGCATCTTTGGCAGGAGCACTGATAATGACTTTCCTCGCACCGGCAGTCAGATGCGAATCGTATCCGGCCTTGCCTTCCTTTGCGCGTCCCCGAAAGACACCGGTACTCTCAACCACCACATCGACTTTCAAATCGCCCCAGGGGAGCTTACCGGGATCCCGCTCTTCGTAGACCGGAATCTTTTCTCCATCGACGATTAAATTCGAGTCATCAAAAGCGACGGTGCCGGGAAATCGACCGTGAATACTGTCGTATTTCAGGAGCGTGGCCAGCGTCTTGTTATCGGTCAGATCATTAATGCCGACGACGTCAAATTCGTCACTTCGTTCCATCAGGTTTCGAAATGTCAATCGGCCGATCCGGCCAAAACCATTGATTGCAACGCGAATAGCCAAAGCTGTTCTCCTTGTATACTGACAGGCAGTTGTGTTTGAATTGATGGGATCCAGGGCCAGTTGGAATTCCGAACCACCCTGAAAGCAACGAATCGTTCAACTGCGACGATAACAAATCAGCATATCCGACCACAAGTGGGCAAACCGATCGACAACCGCGAAACGACCGATGTTTCCGCTAACGGCGGAGGCGATCCGACGACCTTGACGGGGCGGCCACCAGCCAGCACGGCCACGTCTGGCTGGCAACGGCCCACTGGCGTTTCCAGCGGCAACTGGGATTACGTTCGCCGCCAGAAGATTGCCGAAGACTATGAAGAATTTTTAACAGGCAGCCCGTTAACCACTTCCGACCGCCAGATCCTCAATCTCCACTTGCCCAAACTCAAACCGTCCTCCCAGAAACGCCCCTGCCGCATTGCTGACCTCGGCTGTGGATCGGGACGACATGCCACTGAACTGGCTTCACAAGGTTACCAAGTGTTGGCCGTCGATCTGTCATTTCCCATGCTTCAATGCCTGCAGGAAAACGTGAACCAAGCCAACCGGGCAGTTCCTGCGTCGCCCAAAAACGATCCAGCGCGAGCAAAAAACATGCTCGCGATTCAGTGCAACCTGGTCGAGTTGGATGGTTTGAAGTCCGATTCAGTGGATGGCGCGATCTGCCTGTTCAGCACGCTCGGCATGATTCAGGGCCGCGACAATCGACAACAATTCCTGACTCACGTTCGCCGGATTCTCAAACCCGGGGGCGCGTTCGTGGTTCATGCACACAACCTGTGGTTCCAGGTTCGTCATCCTGGCGGTAAGTCCTGGCTGGCGCGCAGCGTTGTCAAAACCATGTTGGGCAAACAGGAATTGGGAGATCGCTATTCGAACTATCGTGGCATCCGTAACATGTTCATCCACAGCTATCGCAAACGAGAACTGCGGCAAGAACTCCGCCGCTGTGGTTTTCACAACCAGAGCTGGTATGGCTTGCGTCCCGATTCCACCGAGATCATTCCCTCGCCAGGTTGGTTCGAGACATTCCAGCTGGTTGGCTGGACCGTCGCTTGCGATTAATCTCCACTTGCAACTTGGAAGCCCCCTGCCTCGCCCCTACAATCATGCAGCTGAGAATCAACCAATCCGAGTTCCGAAATCAAGATCAGGATTCCGATGTCCCGACGAGAACAACTGGAAGCCATGCTGGCGGATTCGCCTGCCGATACTTTTTTACGCTACGCTCTGGCAATGGAGTGGGATAGTGAAGGGGAACACGAACGCAGTCTGGAAATTCATCAAAACCTGATGGCTGACGACCCGCCCTACGTTCCCTCGTTTTTCATGAGTGCCCAACAACTGGCAAAACTCGATCGAATCGAACAAGCCATGGAATTGCTGAAACAGGGTATCGCTCAGGCCAACCAACAGGGCGACGGGCACGCGGCCGCTGAAATGACCGAATTCCTGGAAAGCCTGGAATAGCCGGAACGGCGCGACTGCCCGGTTCAACGGACGAGCCTTAACGGACGGGCATTGACGGAGTTGGGCGGTCACCGACTCGCACGCCGAAATCAGGCGTGACGCGGAAGATGGCCAACCGCGAATCGCGAACGAGTTGCTGTTATTCCTGCTCGCTGCGAACCGGGGATTCGGTCAGTTCCCGAATCTTGTCGGCAAACTCTCGAATCGGATCGTCCGGATAACGTTCGCGAATATGCTTGCCGGCCAACAAACCCATTTGTTGCCATTGCTCTCGCTTTTGCCAAGCCCGTTCAAGGGCATCATCGAGCAATCGGATCGTGGCCCCGGGTGCAATGAACCCCGATTCGTTATCGTCCATCAATTCAGCATTGCGTCCGATGTCGGTCGTGATTCCAATCCGGTTGCACAACATGGCTTCAATCACGACCAGCGGCGCTCCTTCGTAGCGAGAAGGCAGCAGCAGGGCATGATTGTCTTTCCAGATGTCCTCGACGTTATTGCTGAAGCCACTGAAAATCAGCTGTTCTTCAAGGCCGTGCATCTTGATCAGTTCAAGCAATTGCCGCATCTGTCCCTGGTCGTGCCCGTAAAAGACAATCTTCAGGTTTCGCTTTCGCCATTTGTCCTGCTTCATCACGTCGACGATCAGGTCCTGGCCTTTGGACTGAAAATGAACTCTGCCGACAAACGCAATTCGATAGTCGGGATCGACGGCTGGCCACTCCGGGCAGGCATCGTATGGGACATTGAAGGGGTTGGCGACAATTTCGGCGTTTTCCAACTTCAGCGCGATGTTGTTTTCCAGTTTCAGCCGATTTTCCTGCGAAACAAAAAACACGCGTTTGGCATGCTGGTACCACTGCCGGTACTCGTCCAAACGATCACTGTGGATAAAGAAAAAATCGCTCGCGCATTGGATGTTGATCGCGTAGGGGATCCCCATTTCGTGACACTCCGACGCGATCCGGACCTGGTCCGGGTGGTAACCCAACGTGATCAGGACCGCGTCCGGACGCTCCGTCTGCAGCCAGCTCTTGGTCGCTCCATTACGGGAGAAAAAACCTCGAATGTTCTGTTTCTGCCGCTCGACATAGGTCAACGGCTGGTTCCTCAGCCAAACGGTACCGCCATGTTGTTCCAACTCCTGGAGTGGATACGCCTTTTTGGGCCACCATTTGTAGTTCACGGCAACCTGATGGCCTTCGTCCTGCAGGTGGCGCGCAGCGCGTTGCCAGAGGACTTCGCTGCCCCCCCACGGCATGCCGCTCATGCAAGAATAAAAGCCGAATTTCACCGTGAAATCTCCGTGTTGTGGTTCTGGAATATTAGCGATTTGAACCGCAGAAACCTACGCCAAAGCAAGATTCGCGAACTGCGTTATACGTTTTTGATCGTTTATTTTAGACAATTTGTAAACGGGTAAAGCCAATTATTCGGGCTGCTCAACCTCGACCGTTTGATAATGTTCCACCGCAAAATCATAAATGGACTTCAGCAGCGGGTAATCGCGATAGAACTTTTCCCTTAAATGTTCTGGCACGGGTTCATCGTACTGCGAGACATTAATATGGGGCAGATCCGACTTCTCTTTTCCGAGGATCCTGGCCAAATTGTCGATCGTTGTTTGCAGATCTTCAAACACGCCAATGTAGACGAAATGCTCGTGCAGTTTTTCGCGGTAATTGGACAATGTGATGTCCTGCGGAATGTGGTCGTACAGCCAATAAGGATACGTATTGACGTAGGTCTCGACCGATGGGAACTGATCGCGAAGGTCAACCGGTTCTCCGCGGAACCAGAACTGCCCGTTCTTGCTGCGACCTTTGGCAAAAAAGTACATCGAAACCGTCACGTCAAACGGATCTCGCAGAATCGTAAAATACTGGTCGAGCTCGGGGTAAAAATAAGGCAACCCGTATCCGCGTCCGTGATTAAAGTGTCCGTGAATGCACTTCACATCCGGCAACCAGTTGCCGTCGGCGTCTTGCGTTTCGACGCGAGGCAACACAATGTCGCGGGTTTCGTCCTGGTTCAGTTTGTGGTATTGGGGACCATACCATTTTCGCAAAAGTCGAACCACACTGCTCCCGGCGCACTTGGGAATGTGCGTATAGATCAGCGGTTTTGAGGGGTCGTACTTTCGCATACTCTAACCAGTGGATGAACCTTCATTTTACATTTGAACAAACGTATTTTGCGAATAAAGACCCATTACTGGATTCACGGATTTTGAGCGGCCATTGTTGGAACCAGGGTTCCGGTTATTCGCGATTGGGCAATTTTGACGAATCCGGGGATTAGCGTCCTGGATTCGTCGATTCCTCGCGTTCGGCATCATCGGTCAGGACATCGCGGCCCTCGACCGGCGGTTTGCCAGGCACCACGCCGAATCGCGTTCGCAAGGCAACAATGCGGTTGTGCATGTTTTCGATCCGCATTCTCGCTCGATCCGCGGTTTGCATGAGCTGGGTGATGTACTGACTTTTTTCCGCCAGTTCCAACGGCATTTGTTCAAGCCGGGCGATCGCCGCTGCCAATTCGACCTGCAACCGGCTGACCTCCTGCTCCCGGAAAACCCGATCATTTTCGTACAAGGTCCCCAGGTCAAATTCGGCAGGAACCCGGCAAAATCCATGTTGCGGGTCCGCCAGAATGCGGTGGGCAATCCGCAGTGGCTGACGTTCCTCAAGTGAGACCCGACGAGCCGCCAGCAAATCGTCGATCAGTTCCAGCATTCTCGGTTTCGCCGGCGTGTGGCATTCCAGCTGATCGTCCAGCACCGTCGCCTGGAACAACATTTTATGAGTCGGTGGATCGGCAAGTTCGGAGACAACGCTGTCAATTTGCGAGTCCGCACTGATCAACCACGCGGGCGTCACGTAGTGCGGACTATTGTGGAAATCGAGAATCGCGGTGGGGCGGTCCCGTAGCACGCTTTCCAGATACATCGTCGAGGGAGTTGTGATGACCGCATCGACCTGATCCAAAACCTGACTCAGTGGAGCCTGTCCTTCGGGATCGTTCGGCTCCATCCCCAATTCCACTTCCAGGCCATCGCTCAATCGCCAGATCAATTCCAGCGGCCGGCCGCGGACCGAACCGGCAGCGGCCAGTTTGGTTTGCAGCGACCGGAGGGACTGGATGACCAATTGCCGCTGCTGATCGTTGAACGCCGGGGTATTGGCGGTGGCGATCAACAGCCGAAAAGGACCGGTCGTTTGGACCGGCGATGGTGGTTGGTCGATCATCGCGTCCAACCGCGGCAATCCCACGACTTCGCATTTTCCAACGTTGCCCCAGGATTCGATGATTCGCGCCTGCCCACGGCCAATGCAAGCCAGTTTATGTCCGAATACAGGTTGAAAAATTGAACCATCGACCAGATCCGGATGTTCCCAGGTATTCCGATACTCCAAAATCCCGTCGCTCAGGATCAGGATGGGAACCCGGTTTTGTTCGTAGACACGTCTCAGCAGCGCCAGATCTTCCCAGCGATAATGCATGTGGGTGATCAGGATTCCGGCGTCATCGGGAACCGGCCATTCTGGCAGGAACTCATCGACGACCACCGTCGGAACCGAGCACGCCTCGGACCAACTGGTATAGATTCCGCTGCTGGAGGCAAATCGACAGAGCAAGTACGCTTTGAGTTCAGTCACTTGGTTATTTCAAATGGGTGGTTTCAGTTTTGGCCGAATTTCAACGTCAGCTCTTCTGGCAGTTGTTTCCACCAGTCGCGGTCTGCGGCGTACCCCATCGCAACCAATTCCTGACCGGCGATCGAATCAAACAACTCGCCGTCGGTACGCGTGAAGTAGTTCTTCCAATCACCGATGATTCCCTTGCGTGCCTTGGCAGTGGGTTTTGCTTCGCCCGCCCTGCGACCGGTCATACTCTCGAAGGTCGTCAGCGCGGCAGCCGCACGGGCCTCTTCCGACGAAGCCTCCGCTCCGACCGCCGCGAAGACTTTCATCAGCTCGGAGGGCAGATCTGCCTTCATCAATTCGTAGGAAATCAATAACTGGCCACTGGAATTGGCAAAGGGCACGATCGTTTCCTTCCAGTTGTTGGCCCACTTTTTAACAACCTCGTCATCGAAAAAACGTCGCAACTGAAATCCCGGCCGCTGGTTGACAAAATATTCGTAGCGGTCGGTTCCCTCGGCGTCCTTCAGCAGCCAGTCAAACGTGCCGCTGGTCAACACGTCGCGTCCGTCTCGAATCAGCTGGATGATCGTGGCGGCAGGAAACAACTCCTTGATTTGCGACACGACGAATGCAGCGGTTCCGGGATACGGAGTAATCTTGTCGACCACCACCCGCTTGCCCGTCCGCTGCTTGGCAAAATCCGTCATAAATTCGGCGAACGCAACCTGAAACTCGTCGATAAATTCCGCGCGATTCATTCCCATGAAGGAGAAGAAATAATGCATCGCGAACGCCTGGGCGTAACTGTCAAAAGTGATCCGCGGCGCACTGGTGCCGTCGTTATTCTTCCAGACTTCACAAAAATTACCAAACAAGCGATGCTCGGTGGCAAAAATTTCGGGATGGTGATTCAGCGCCGTCGTCAGCCACGTTGACCCACTGCGGGGCGCTGAAATTACGAAATGCAGATCACTCACTGGCAGATCACTCACTGAATTTCCCAACCATGCTGAAGGCTTGTCATACCATTGATCCCGTAGCCGATCGCATCGACGGGCGGGCCGACAATGCGGAACGAACCGCGGCCAGAACTGCGATGGTAAAACTCCGTGGCTTCGGGCCCGTACAGCGAAATGTTAAAGTGGTACGAGCCAATCAACAACGGAATTTCTGGAAACGTTAGCGTAACCATGCGGCCCCCGGTGTCCAAATCAAAGGTCACGTCCTGGTAGGGCGTGGAGACAGAAGAGATCGTGCCGTGAACCGGCGAACACAGCGCGACCACCAACCGGGCATTGGGCACCCGCTGGCGACAGGCCAGCCCAATCTGCAGATTGACCGTTTCTCCGGTTTGGAACTCTTTTCGCTGGCAACCCGACTGATCCACCACCATCACCGAATCGACCCTCGCCAATTGATCGGTTCGCTCTTTTCGTTTTTCACTGACCCGATCGCTGGCGCCCATGGTTTCCTCATAGACGGTGCACCCGGTTTCCAAGTCCCCGTCGTGGACGATTTTTCCCTGGCTGAAAACGATGGATCGTGTTGCCACGCGTTGCAGCATGCCCACGGCATGGGTGACCAGGATAATCGAAACGCCCTGGTCGACCAGTTTTCGCAGATGCGCGAAACACTTCATCCGAAATCCGACGTCGCCGACCGCGAGCACTTCATCCATCAACAGCAACTGGGGCCGCAAGTTGGCGGCGATCGAAAATCCCAAACGGACTCGCATGCCAGAACTGTACGTCTTAATCGGATCGTTGATCACGTGCCCGAGTTCGGCAAATTCGACGATGCTGTCAAACAGTTTGTCGACCTCCTGTTTCTTCATCCCCAAAACGGCAGCATTGATGTAAATGTTCTCCCGGCCGGACAGCACGGGATTGAAGCCGGTCCCCAATTCAATCAGTGCGCCGATCTTGCCTTTGATCGCAATCCGACCCGCATCTGGCTTGACCAAACCGTTGATCATTTTCAGCATCGTGCTTTTGCCGGCGCCATTGGGACCGATCATCGCGACGCATTCGCCACGGCGAACCTGAAAGCTGGCATCACGCACGGAGAAGAACTCGCCAGCTCGCAAATCCTGATACGTTCGATTTTTGCCCGTCCCGATCATCTCTTTGCCAAGATCACAAACGCCGTACCACATTGCGCGCTTGAGTTGGCGGCAGTAGATCTTCCAGACATTTTGAACGTCCAGGATCACTTCGTGGTTTGTGTTTTGACTGCGGTTTTTCATCTAGCAATTATGAATTAAGACGTCGGTTAAGTGATTCCGTCATCGACGGGCCAGACTGGTTCGAGGCGATTTCTGCCACCCCATTCCAGTTACGCATTCATCCGTTCGACCAACACCGGAATGGAGACTCGATAGATAATCAACCCCAGGATCAGCAACGGCAACGTGATCGCGGCGAAAATCAGGCCAACATTCAGGTGAGCCGAAGTTCCCAACAGCAGCAGGTCCCGTGACAACAACAATAACGGTGCAGCTGGGTTGACCCAATTCAACAATGTCCCGAGTCCCTCGGTTTTGGGTACATAAATAATCGGCGTGATAATCATCCAGAAAGGTATCATCATGCCCACAAATCGGCCGACGTCCTGATAGAGCGAACCGACGGGCATGATCAACAACCCCAGGCGCTGACGCAAACAGCACCAATCCCATGATCGCCAGCGGCGCAAACCAGATGGCACCGTGAAGGGGCACCTCAAAGAAAATAAACGCCGGAATTAGCAACAACAACCGGATGCACAAATCAAACAGCACTTCCCAATAGCCGACCAGCAATAACGATTCGCGAGGAAAGTTCAGCTTGCTGATCATGCCACGGTTTTTACTGATCGCGTTCAGCGGCATTTGAAACGCATCGATAAACGACTGCCACAAAATCATCCCGGTCAGAATGTAGACGGTGCCATCGACCGTGGTTTCGCCCGTTTCAAACACACCGGCCTTCCGCAGGAAGACCCACATCGCCGTATTGGCGATCGGCGGCAAAAAAGCCCAGAACAGGCCCAGCACGGTTTGCCGATACATCCCACGCAGATTCCGCAAAAACAACCGCCAAGCCAGTTCGCGACCGCCGTAGAAATCGGCAGCAATATTTTGCAGCAGTTGAACTGGATGGCGGATCTCGGACTCGGCGCTGTAAATCACAACGGCATCATCGGTTGCGATGGGGACCAGACGGTCCTCTGCTGGATCCAGCGACGCCGATTCGCTATCGCCGGGATCCACCGCTTCCGCCGTGATCTGGCTGACCGTATTCAAATTGTCCGAATCGACCGACATCAAGTCTCCATCGCGTGCGCAAGATCAAGCCAAACCGGCTCGGATCAGGTCGTGTAAGTGGATCGCCCCGACCAGTGAACTGTTTTGATCAACGACGCCGAGGACCGTGATTTCGTTGTCTTCCATCAACTTGATGGCTTCCGCCGCCAAGGATTCTGCCCCGATCAGTTTCGGATCGCGGGTCATGAACTGGGTCACCGGTGCCGTATTTGAACGAATGTTCTGGGACGCCGGTTCGCGCTGAAAAGTTCTCCGCAAATCACCATCGGTCAAGATTCCCGCGATTTTGCCGGAATCGGCCACGACAAACACCGCTCCCAATTTTTTCCCGGAAATCTCGTCGATCGCCTCGGCCAGTCGACTGTGCTCGTCGATTTTGGGTACGCTGTCGCCAACCCGCATCAAATCGCCGACCTTCAACAATAATTTTCGGCCCAGCGATCCGCCAGGGTGAAAAATTGCAAACTGTTCCCCGGTAAAACCACGATGTCGCATCAGCGTGACTGCCATGGCATCGCACATCGCCATCGCGACCGTGGTGCTGCTGGTCGGTGCCCCCGAAATTTCGTCGGCTTCCTGGTGGACGAATGTGTCGAGAACCGCGCTGGATCGTAACGCCAACGAACTCTGCGAATTACCGGTCAGCGCGATCACCGGGACGCCCATCCGTGCCATGAAGGGTATCAACGTCACGACTTCTTCGGTTTCCCCGCTGTTGGAGACCGCGACCAAGACATCTCCCGAAGTCACCATCCCCAAATCACCGTGCAATGCCTCAGTTGGATGCAGATAGAACGCCGGTGTGCCCGTGCTGCAAAACGTCGCGGCCGCCTTTCTCGCGACGTAGCCCGTTTTCCCCAGTCCGGTGAAGATCACGCGCCCACGAAGGTTCAGCAACAACTCCACCGCCGCATCCACCTCCGGTCCCAACCGATCTGCCACCTGTAAAATGGCATCGGCCTCGGCGTGCAAGACCTGCCCAAACAGCGCAATCGAGTTCACACCGGTAGACGGCTTCGTTTTCTGGTTAGGGGTGGACATGCTGGTCAGCGTGGGCGGAGACGATTCTGCAAACGACGAACGGTTTCCTGATTCGATTCGCCATTTCCAAGTATATCACCCCATCACGCCGGCGACGTCGCAAACTTTGCCAAGGCAGCACGACTGACAAACCAAGCCGCATGATCGTCCTGATCGGCGCATCCGGACGGCGGGAGCCACCCAAACAGGCGGGATAAACAAAAAAAACGCGGTGGCTTGTTGGTACCACCGCGTTTTGAGGTGCACTGCGGATTTCAATGAAACCCGATCGCGCCGAAACTATATCAAGTTGTGATTCTAATTTTTACCGAACTGGAAACCACGGGACTGCGTGGAGCGTTCCAGAACTGATTGATTGGCCTGCGAAGTTCTTTGGTCCTGTGGCGGAACAAACTCGTAGTCACCGGTGGCCCGTGAGCGATTCAGGCCGCTACCAATCACCCCGCCACGCTTGGCGGCGGAAGTGCTGCTGGAGACAGGACTTCCTTTGGACTCGGTTTCCAGATAATCCCCAGGTTGGGGTTCTTCCTTACGCTTACCGAACATCAACGTGATTTCCTTCGTCGATCCTCTTCGGCTGATTTTGAGTTCCAACTCATCCCCTTGGCCCAGCACGTCGGCGACGCTGTTGTATTCTTCAATTCCTGCCAGCTTGATTCCTGCAAATTCGACAATTTGATCACCTCGTTTCAGTCCTGCCTCGGCAGCGTTCCCCCGTGGGTCAACCTGCGTCACGACGACCAGATTTTCCTTGAGGGCTTCCACCTTCATTCCGAATCCGCGGATCGCGTTGGCATTGGAAACGGTGGGAATCGCGGGCAGGGATGCCGCGTTATCCTCAATGTTCGGACGATCCGCTTCGGCCGTCCGGTTGGTCAGAGGTGGGCGACCGTAGGCCGCCTGCTTGGATTGAGCCTTGCCGGCTTGCGACGGCAGTTGCATTTTGGAATTGTATTTTTGACGGAGGTCCTGAAACTGGTTTTGCGACTCCGCTGGTTGATTTCGGACTGCCAGTGTCGGCTGCTTGCCTTGCTGGGCTGGCGTCGGTCGCTTGGCTTTGGCCTGTTTCGCGTCGGCTGACGCTTGCTTGGAATCGGGTTTGTCGTTCTTGCCGATCAAATCGTCGCGCCACTTTCGCAGCAGTCGACCGCGACCAAACTTGGTTTTGTCCTGCGCCTGGACGGAGCCGGAAAGTATGGCGAGAGTTAAGCGCGCTGGCCATCAGGAATTGAAACCGCTTCATGTTTGAACATCCTTGTTCTGAGGCAAATATTGTTGCGCCGAGAGATTGGGTCGAGAGTTCACTTCGGGAGCATGGGTCTTAACCGCGACGGCAAGTCGTCGTCGCTGGTCGTCAGAGTAGTTTTCGTCGGATTGACCAGACCAAATCAGCAATTGAGAATTGGCTGTGCAACTTTGATCAGTTGAAAAAATGCTTGCAACCGAGGCTTTGGAATCAATCCAGTTTATCCGCGTAGACCGAACCCATGGCCAACTTTGACGATTATCCTGATCGGGGAAAACGTTCGTCTACCAACGATGAAATGCCGGATGGTCCGGCTTGACGGCAACAAAGGTGCCAGAGCCCGTTGCGGTCGGGCCGTCCTCGGGGCCGATCGAACACTCGACGACCGCTTTACGCTTGGACGCTTCGACGACTTTTGCCGTCAAATGCAGCGGCTTTCCGGTGGGAGTCGGTTTTTGGAAGGCAACTTCAAATTTCGCCGTCACGCAGCAGGGTGGCGTTTCCGCAGCGTTCGCCCGCATCAGGTGCCAAACGGCTGTCCAGTTCATGTGACAGTCCAGCAAGACGCCAATAATTCCGCCGTTGACCATCCCCTCGAACGCCACATGGTGAGGCTGGGGGGTGTAGGTCGCGACGACGATGTCTTCCTGGTCGGGCCTGGAAACAGCAAAACTCTTGATTTGTAAGCCTTGCTGGTTGGCAGGTCCGCACCCGAAACAGATTAGGTTGGGTGCATACTGGTCTTGCAGACTGATCTTTGTTTCGGCTTCCATGCTAACCGCATTTCCTTGTTGATCGTTCGCGTTTGGCTTCGTCATTCGTTCCAGCTCATTTCTTTCGCAGAATCACGACGGTCTGGCGAACGTGGTGGGCGGGGAGAATCTCTTCAATTTTGAAGAATCGGCCCCAGACTTTTTCCAGGTAATTGTTCGAGTGAAATACCTGGGCCCGGTAAGGCCCCGCTTGGGCGAATCGATAAACCGTCCGGGTATCGGCCAATGGCTGGTGAATTTTGTGGATCACTTCGGGGTCGATTTTCAGGATTGATTGCACCAGGCGATTGTCGGGATTGTCCAACTCTTCGCGACAAATCTCCCAGGTATCTTCGTTGTGCACGGTCAGATAACACAATCCATCATCGTGCATGATCCGCCGCAGTTCGGCCAACCAACAGGTCTCAAACGTATTGATATGGGTGAAAACGGAAAACGCCGTAATCACATCAACCGAGTTGTCCCGAATCGGGATGCGACGGAATGCAGTGGTTGAAAACCGGTTGGACCTGTGGCGGCATGAATTCATACAGCCAGCGGATGTGTCGCCGGTTGATATCGGTTCCCCAGATTTCCGGGATCTCAGTTTGTGCGGCAAAGTGCCGGATCACCCGACCGGACGCGCAACCAAAATCCAGCACGCTGCGTGGGTAAACCGAGTACTTTTTGACGACCGACATGATTTTCAGGAAGTCCTCGTAACCACTCAACCAATACAGCTCGTCTCGTCCCGGTGAATAACCTTCGCGGTCGGGAGGGCAGGGAATCGGGTAAGTATCGCGGGCGACATCGGACTCAATCGATCGCCCGTCAAGATATTGCTGCAGCGATTTGATTCGATGAGGGGGAATTTCAAAATTTGCCGGCTGGCGTTCCGACGGAGATGGCAGGTTGGAAAACGGTTCGGTGTCGAGCGTGTTTCGGGAGATGTCCTCCTCCCAGGCTTCCGGCCGGCTGCCTTTCATCCGAAAGGTAACCAGTTGGTTGGTCGCCGCACGGGTCATCAATTCCTTGGATTTTTTCATCGGGTTAAGCATCCGCTGAATCAGGCTTGACGGGTTCCGTTCATCGGCAACGCCCCCCCCTTCGGTTTCCTCCGGTTTTCGCTGGCCTGATTCGCCGCTGGTGAGCAGGGCAGCCTGTTCGCCGGACGTTGGATCCGCTGTAGAAACAGACGGATGTTCCACCAATTCGTTGGCCGTCTCAGGGGGCACCGACGCAGGGAGTCCCGTCGTGTGCGTTTCTTCAGTGTCGGTGTTTTGATCGTCCAAAGCATCTACCGTCGGGTTTGGCATTTTCGATTCAGGAAACGACCCAAGTCCGGAATTTCCAACTGGAAATACTAACGACTTGTAAAAAGGGGAGACAATACCAATCCGATTCCCACCCGCATTCAAGTCAATGCCCGGCCCGGCCCAGCAGTCCATCTTAGTGGCAGTTTTTCGCTTGGCAAACAACTTGACTCGACCCTTGCCATTTGTCCTGCCATCGCTTCGCCCATTCACCGACGATAGAGGGGAGGATTTCCCAGTCCCCGGTGGCACATCGTCAACTGACCGAAGTGAATTCCCTCATGCATGGCGTTAAAAGCAAAAATTTGTGCGAAGTTGGGCATGTTGCTGAACGGCGTGTCGGCCGGAATTGCCGCGGCCAGTTTTTCGTCGCTGATCTCGTCAAGGACCTTCATCAGGTTCGACCGCCGGTTGTCAAAATAGTCGCGCACCTCTTCCGACGGTGGAAGCTTGGAACCGTCGCTCGTCGGACTGGAACCAAACCAGAACAGTTGCTCGTATCCTTCCGGGCGCTGGTCGCCTTCGGGAACGATGAACTGCATCATGAAATTATCCGCCAATCCGAGATGCCCGACGATCCAGATCGCGTTGTTGGCATTGGGATGAACCTGGAACAACCAATCTTCCCGGGTCTTGAATTCGGGCAACAGTTTCTCCGTCATCCCGCGAGCCTGTTCCAACTGAAAACGCAACAATGATTTCACATCCATGGTTGGGTGTTGTCCTGTTTAAGTTTTGTAAATCGCGAACGGTCTTGAAATTCGCTCTTGCGGCGTACTGTCGACGGACCGCCGGGCAGGATCTGAAACGCTGCCGGTGCAAGCGCGTTGGAAACCGGCTCAATAGCCAGCCGCCTGTCCGTCTTTTCTGGATTCGGAAGCTCCGAGGTAGACGTCGTTTTCCGCATCGTAACCAATTCCCTGGTAACCACCATAGGAACCGACATTGTATCCGACCGAATGTCCCCTGCGGACCAGAGTTCGAATGACCTCATACTCAAAACCGGATTCCAGCGTCAACTCTCCACCCTCGGTCATTTGCTCACCCGTCGGCTGCGAGGAACCGCTATGGAGAATCCTCGGCGCGTCACCCGCTTCCTGGAAGTTCATACCAAAATCGACCAGGTTAATCAGAATCTGAGCGTGCCCTTGAGGTTGTGTCTGCGCCCCCCATCACACCAAAACTGAGAAACGGTTTTTCATCTTTCGTCACGAAGCCTGGGATAATCGTATGAAACGGCCGCTTGCCCGGCGCGTAACTGTTGGGTCGTCCCGGAACCAGATCAAACAACTCGCCCCGGTCCTGCAAACAGAATCCCAATCCATCGGGACACATGCCCGATCCCATTCCTCGGTAGTTGCTCTGAATCAATGACACCATGTTTCGGTCTTTGTCGGCGACGGTCAGATAGATGGTGTCACCATCGGTGGGGCCGGCGTTGTAGCGCCGGGCCGATCGCCGTGCACTGATCAACTTGCGCCGTTGCTGGGCGTATTGATCCGAAATCAACTGATCGACCGGTACCTCCACAAATTGGGGATCCGCATAAAATTTGGCCCGGTCTTCAAACGCCAATTTTTTGGCTTCGGTGAAGTAATGAATGTGATCGGCGCTGCCGAACCCCATCGCCGCCAGATCGTAACCTTTCAAGATCGCCAGAATTTGCAGCGCCGCGATGCCTTGCCCGTTGGGCGGCAATTCCCACAGTCGATACCCACGGTAATCAACGGAAACGGGTTCCACCCACTCCGATTGATGCGTGGCCAAATCATCGTAGGACAGGTAACCACCGTGCGCCTTCATGAATCCGTCAATCGTCCTGGCAATTTCGCCTTTGTAAAACGCATCGCGACCTTCCACAGCGATTTTGGAAAGCGTGTTGGCCAGTTTTGGATTACGAAAAATTTCGCCCTTGCCGGGAGCTTTCCCATCCACCAGAAATGTCTCGGCAAAGCCCGGATATCGACGGAGCCCAACACTCGCCTGCCAATAATAAGCAATCAACTCGGAGACCGGGAAACCCTGATTGGCATAGTCGATGGCTGGCTGCAGGACATCCGTCATCGGCAGCTTTCCGAATTTTCCGTGCAACTCAAACCAGCCGTCGACGCAGCCGGGCACCGAAACCGGCAACGGCCCGAGTGCTGGAATGGTTTCGCGATCACCGAGGTCTGCTGTTAACTGTTCCAAAGTCAGACCTTTGGGCGATCGACCACTGGCATTCAAGCCGTAAAGCTTCTGTTCCGAATTGACCCAGACGATCGCAAACAAATCTCCACCGATGCCATTCCCGGTTGGCTCCATCAATCCCAGTGTCGCGTTGGCGGCAATCGCCGCGTCGACCGCCGAGCCCCCTTTTTTTAAAATATCCAACGCGACTTGCGTGGCCAACGGTTGACTCGTCGCCGCCATTCCGTTGCGGGCGATGACCTCACTGCGGGTCGCAAAGGTGCGTCCGGTGATCCGGTCCTGTGCGGTCACAACGGCGCAGAGCCATAAAACGACCAGCAAGACATGCGAAAATGTAAAAGTATTCATGAAAGTTTCCCAAGTTGGCAGCTTGTGTCACGAGCTCGAAAACGTCGTCCGGGATTTGCAGTTTGCAAACCAAGGTTCCGAAGACTAAAGTCGATGCCGACATTGTAGGCAATTTTTCACGGTTTGGCTTTCGTGCTGGAAAGGCTGATATGCTTCGCCCTCCGAAAATATTTAATGGTCTGATTATCTGTTGCTTGATTGTCGGTGCCGGTTCATTCGCAACTCCGGGCTGGGGACAGGAAGTCGGGAGATTCATCGAAGTCGAAGGCACCGCCAGCATCGGCAAGCCACCAAATCTCGCAAGGATTCGTCTGACGATTGCCGCGCAAGCCGACACAGCAAAGTCAGCGGTCAAGGACTTCAAACGAATTCGGCAATCCTTCACCGACCAAATGGGGCCGATGAATTTCCCCGACGTCACGCTGAAGTTTGAAAGCCCCAAACTCCAGTCCGCCGCGATGGCTGACATGTTTGACATGATGAATGGACCCTTCGCAGAAGAAGCGGCCCAGGCGGGGGAAGCTCAATTCGACTGCCGCGCCATTGTCGTACTGGAAATGGCCGTTGACGAAGACCCGGTCAAAATGCTGGAGCAGATCTCGAAAGTCATCGACGCAGGCCTGGAAGCCAAGGCAACCTTGCCTGAACAGTCCGCCGAAATGATTTACCAGGGGGAATCGGGCGAAAACCTCGTTCGACTGACCCGCGATGATCTGGAGGACCTCAAGAAACAGTCTCATCAAAAAGCCTTTGCCGACGCCAAGCGCAAAGCGGAGGAACTTGCCGCCATCTCAGGAGGCAAGATTGGCAAAGTGCTGCAAATCAAGGATCAAGCACAGGATTCTGACGTCTTCTACAGTTTCGGATACGGTCTCGGATTTGATAGCGAATCGGCCGAGAGTGAAAACATTGAAGTCGGCGCCTTCCTCTCGATTCGATTTCAATTGGAAGATTGAGCCGCGAATTGGAAAATACGGCCAGGATTCCAGCCTGGCTGGCGCCGCAAGATTTCGGCACCCAACCACAGAACACCCCAGCAATGTGAGCGGAAGCCAGACCTTGGACAAAGCCTAACCAATCGGCGACGGACAAGTAGTGGCATCTCAAACATCCGCCGCCGGGAAACCTGCGGGCAAACCTATTTCGATTCGAAATCTCGACCCGTTCGACTGGCCATCGCCACCGAGATGGCGACGACCAGCATCAAAACCGAGCCAACCACGTAGGGCAAATAGAGAAACGCTTTCAACATCGGAATCCCCAGTGCTGATCCGAGAATCCTTGCCATCGCACTGACGCTTTGGCCGACCCCCAACACCTTGCCCTGTTGCGATGGATCGGTCCAGCGGGACAACAACGAATACAGGCTGGGCTGGAGAAAACTGTAACCGGCGACGATCACCGCGAGGGAACCGAACAACCACCCGACCGAACCGATTTTTACCGCGTAGGATACTAGCCCGAATCCGACAACCTCGATCAACGCTCCCGTAATCGCCAAAGTTTTTTCAGGAACAAAGCCAGCCAGTCGCCGCACGATGCCACCCTGAACAACCGCGACCAGTGCGCCGATCGCAGCAAACGTCAAGCAGACCTGCTTGAAGCTGAAATCAAACGGCGCATTTTCAAAACTCTCCGAACCTTTGATCAACAAACTGAGCGTCGTCTCAAATTTGGCAAAGGAAAAAATACAGACAAAAAACCCGATCAACAACAGGAACACTGCCCGGTTTTGCATTACCGATTTCCAGGCACTGGCATCCCACAATTTTCTCGCGGCGCTCCGCGAATCGGGCCGCAGAGATTCCGGCAACATGAAAATGGCCATTCCCAATGCGATCGCCGAAAGACCAGCGGCAACAAAGCCGGGACTCGGTCCGGGATCGCCCGTGCCGTCGGCCGGTACCGCGAAATAGGCAAATAACGGACCGAGCGTGAAGCCCATCCCGAATGCCATGCCGATCAACGCCATGCCTCGGGCGCGATTCTGATTCGAGGTCGTATCGGCAATGTAGGCCTGCGCGGTAGGAATGGTCGCGCCGGCAATCCCGGCTCCAATCCGCGTCACAAACAGCCAAGGCAGACTTCGCCAGATCGCGGCCAGTCCAAACAGTGCGTAGAACACTACGCTGCCGGTCAGGCCGATGATGATCACCGGTCGACGGCCGATTTGATCGGAGAGGGAACCCCAGACCGGGGCGAACAGAAACTGCATGATCGAAAAACTGGCCATCAGCATGCCGATGATAAATCCGCTCGGATCGGTTCCGAACTGATCAGCGTACAGCGGCAACAAGGGCAATACGATTCCGAACCCGAGCAGGTCGATAAAGACCGTCAGAAAAATCACCAGCAACGACCCGTGTGAAGCTTGCCGTTCAGCACTGCCGGGTGATGCTGGGTCTTCCGCGGGGTCCAAATTGGTCGGGGATTCGTTCATCGAACTCGCATGCTCGCGCTGGAGATTTCAAAACCAAACGATAACCGGAGTCCGTCCTGGTGGCGAGGTGGGATCCCACGAGAGCGAGCCAGGCGAGGGCGTCAAAAAAACAACTTCCGCAATCGACAATTGAGATGAACGTTATCGGTTCCGTTGTCGCTGGGCTTCCTCAAAACACTTTTGCATTTCTACCTTCAGCAATTCCACGATCTCCTGATCGCTCAAATCCGAATACTGCTCAAATCGGATCGGCTTCCCGATAACAGCCTCGATTCGGCCCGGAAAAGGTACCGGGCGATTTCTGGGCATCGCCTGAAACGAACCGTCGAAACAAATCGGCAGCAAAGCGGCTTTCGTCCGCCGAGCCAACGCGCAGAATCCTGGTTTCAACTCCTGCAGCTTACCATCGCGAGAGCGGGTTCCTTCCGGAAACAGCAACACCGACTCTTGCCTCTTCAACCGCCGCAGGGCCTCTTTAATACCGCCCAGCCCGGATCGCTCCAAGTCAATTGGGATTGTATCGTTCCAGCGCAAGAACCAACCCAACGGCTTGAAGCGAAACAGCGTACGACGTCCCAGGTAGTTAATCGGCCGCGGACAAACGACTCCCACCACGATCGGATCGAGGTAGCTCTGATGATTCGAACAAATCAGAAAACCGTCCCGCTGCGGATAGTTTTTCAAACCATGCACCCGCACCTGGTAGACCAGCAGCAGCAGGACGCGGAAAAACCAGCGGGCACAGGATTGGCAAAATTCAATCAGCGGTGGACGTCGGTGCTTCATGGGGGCAAACAGATTTGACGGCACGCCAAAGGGCCAAACGAACTGGAGATTACTATGCCCGGCATCCGTCAGCAGCGTCCAATTCTGGGCGCCAATCGGTGCCGGGTGTCGACTTGCTTGCCGAACGCCATAGACTATAACCCAAACTCAAGTCGACCGAATCGGAACTCGCTTTGAAATTAGACCAGACCATTATCGTCGATACGTTTGCCGAGGCGTTTTCCATGCGTTACGCGCGATTGGTCGTGACCGCAATGAATTCCCGCTGGCTGACTGCCGCGACGGCCGAATTCTGTGGCTACGGTACGTCCGTGATCGGCTGCGATGCCGAAGCAGGAATCGAAACCTGGCTGGAGCAAGACCAAACGTCCGATCAGCGAACGGGCGCGAGCCTGTTGGTGTTTGGATTCTCGACGGAGGCGGTGGGGAAAGCGGTCGCCAATCGAACCGGCCAGTGCCTGATGACTTGCCCGACCACCGCAGCGTTCGATGGATTTGCCGAACTGGATTTGCCAACCGCCGAAACCGTGCCACTCGGGTCCCACTTGCGGTACTTTGGCGACGGCTTTCAAAAAAGCAAACTGATCGGTTCGCGCCGGTTCTGGAGAATCCCTGTGATGGACGGCGAGTTTATCGTGGAAGAATCGGTGGGAATTGCCAAAGGCGTGGCCGGCGGAAACTTCCTGATCGAATCGGTGGACCAGCCGACCGGCCTGGCTGCGGCGGAACGGGCCGTGGAAGCGATCGGGAACATCCACGGCGTGATCACGCCATTTCCAGGCGGTGTGGTTCGCAGCGGCAGTAAAGTCGGCTCGCGATACGAGGCTTTGCGAGCCTCGACCAACGAGGCGCATTGCCCGACGCTGCGAGGCAGAGTCCCGACCGAATTACACGACGGGGTGAATTGTGTTTACGAAATTGTGATCGATGGCGTTGATTTTGTTACGGTCGCCGCAGCCATCCGCGGTGGTATCGAGGCCGCTGTCGGCGAGGGCATCATCGCAGTCGGCGCAGGAAATTACGGCGGAAAACTTGGCAAACATCATTTTCACCTGCATCAGCTATGGCGTGACTGAACTCGCGGGCCAATCTTGTTGGAGCCCCGCCGATTCAGGTCCCAAACCACCACGACGTAAACCGCCAGCCTGGTCGATCTCCAGACTAAACTGGAAAGCAGCAGAACAGCGGCCTCCACCACAACACCAACCTGAAACCTGCCACCTGAACACTGAAAATCAAAATGTACCTTTCCTCCACTCCTCAACCGGACGCCGAACGACCGGCCAAGCCCTGGCAACTGGGCTTGCGACGGTTTTTCGCAAGGGTTTGGGTGGAGGTGGCCATTGGCCTGCTCGTGATCGTGTCGGTCGCGCTGACGATGCTGGAGTTTTCCCTGGAGTCACGTTTTTCGACAGGTGCCGAGTCGGTTGACACCCAGTTTGGGCGAATGACGCTGTTCCATTTGCACGTCATGGAGTTGATCAATCATGTCATCACGATCGTGTTCGCGATCGAGCTTTCATTACGTTTTGCGGCGGCGAAATCCAAACGTCGTTACTTCAAGGAATACTGGCTGGACATCCTGGCGACGCTGCCCGTGTTTCGCATTTTCCGCTCTTTTCGAGCCCTGCGTCTGTTACGACTGGTCAGACTGTTTCGCTTACTGGGTGTGATTTCAAGATTATCCAGCCACTACCCGTACATCATGCGACGAGGGGCAGCCGACTTCTTGATGATCTGCTCGCTACTTGCCCTGGCGGTAACTTTTGGAACGTTGGCGATTACGCATTTTGAACGCAAAGTTGCCCAGCAGGCAGTTGCCGAAAACCCGGGTGACGTGGTGGAACTCACCGCATCTGCCGACGCGGAAGAGGAATATGAATTTGACATGTCGCATTCGTTCTGGTTCAGTCTGTACACCCTGTTTGCGGGTGAACCCATCCCTCAGGCACCCCGAACACTCAGCGGCAAGATCGTAACCGTTTTCTTGATGTTCATGGGCCTGACGATTTTTGCAATTTTCGCAGGTACCGTTTCGGCTTTCATGGTCGATCGTCTACGTATGGAAGGAAGAGTTGTGGAGTTTGATGCAGTACAGGACCACATTGTGATTTGCGGATGGACCCCCAAGACCGAGGTGATCATCAAGGAGTATCGAGCGGGTAAACAAACCAAAAACACGCCCATCATCGTGATCTCCGAGTTGCCAGAGGAGCAACTGGAAACCATCGCCACCCAGTTACCGCACGTGTACTTTGTGCATGATGATTTCACCAAAGCGACTGCCTTGGATCGAGCCGGCATTCGGCACGCACAGACCTGCCTGGTGCTGTCGGATACCAGCGGCGGTCGGAGTGAACAGGACGCCGATGCCAGGACAATCCTGGCCGCCCTGACGGTGGAAAAGATCAACGAGTCCGTTTACACGTGCGCCGAGTTGTTCAATCGCAGTTATGCGACCCACCTGACGATGGGCAAGGTAAATGATTACGTCGTTAGCGGTGAGTACGGCGCCCACATGCTGGCCCAGGCGGCGATGAAACGGGGCCTGATCGCCGTATTCAGCGAGCTTTTGACTTACGAACGAGGCAACGAGTTTTATCGGGTGCCCATTCCCGGGTCGTGGGTCGGCAGCGAATTTGACGAAAAACTGAGTGCCGTTCGTGCCTCCCACAACGTTATCTTGGTTGCGGTTCAGTCGCCGGGCGAAGAACCGGTGGTCAATCCGGAACGGTACGCGTTTCGCGAGGGTGACGAGGTGGTTGTGATCAGCCGCTCCGTGCCAACCTTGGAATAATAACTAATTCTCCCGCAATGCTGGAGAGTACCGTGGCATTTGATTAAACTCAAGGTTGGAGAGACGTCGAACTGGGAATCACTTCCGGAATCAATCGGTCTTCGCATCACGCATCGAACAGACTGCGTTCGAACATTTGCTGCCGGACCGCCACAAGGATTTTATATGCTTCGTTTGAATCGGCCCCGACGCCTGTTCGTACCGGCGGTCCTGATGTGCCTGCCCTCGTTGCTGCTGGCAGATATCTCATTGCCAAAAATATTTTCTGATCACATGGTGCTCCAGCAACAATGCTCAACCCCAGTCTGGGGACGAGCCGAGCCCAACCAGAAATTGGTGGTTTCGTTTAATGCAATCGAAACCAGCGTCCAGGCTGACGCGGATGGCAAATGGTCGACGTTGATCCAAACGCCTTCCGCTGGCGGGCCATTTCAGCTGACCATTGCCGCCGAAAAAGGTGAACCCAAGGTTGTCTTTTCGGACGTGATGGTTGGCGAAGTCTGGGTCTGTGCCGGTCAGTCGAATATGGCCTGGCCGATGAACAAGGTCTTGAATCCGGAAAACGAAATTAAACTGGCCAAAAACTTTCCCAACTTACGACTGTTTACTGTCGCCAACCATGCGGCTCCCCAACCGCTGGACGATTTCGCAAATGTCACGCCGTGGAGCGTTTGTTCACCGGATTCTGTCAAGTCATTTTCCGGGGTCGCTTATTTCTTTGGCCGTGAACTCAACAAGGAACTCGACAACGTCCCGATCGGACTGATTAACACTTCCTGGGACGGAACCCGCTGCGAAGCCTGGATTGCGCTCGGCAATGGATCAGGTCGAGTCGTTGGCTCCACTGCTTCGTCACTGGAACGAAAATGATGATCCAATCAGCCAGGACCGGCCCGCCAACCTGTTTAATGGGATGATTGCGCCGATGACCCGATTCCAAATTCGCGGCGTGATTTGGTATCAGGGCGAATCCAATAATGGCCGCGGGGCACAGTACGCGACCCTGTTCCCCACGCTGATTGAGAATTGGCGCAACGAATTCAGTTCAGGAGAGTTTCCGTTTCTGTTCGTCCAGCTCGCTCCGTTCCGATACAAAGACAATCCACCAACGGATCTACCCGAGATTTGGGATGCGCAATTGAGGACCTACAAAACCGTCCCCAACACCGGAATGGTGGTCACAACCGATGTTGGCGATCTTGCCGACATTAATCCAAAGAACAAACAAGCGGTCGGACGCCGATTGGCTTTATTCGCATTGGCCAAGGCCTACAAAGCCCAATTGCCGGAAGAAAAACAGTCTTTTGCCTATTGCGGCCCGATCTATGAATCGAAGTCGATCAACGGCAATCGCATCCGAATTACGTTTCAACAGACTGCTAATGGGCTCCGCAAACGAAATCCCAACGAAGATCTGACCTATTTTACAATTTGTGGGGAAGACGGACATTTTGTTCCCGCGACTGCCACCATCGAGGGGGACACCGTCGTCGTCAGTTCAACCGAAGTTCCTCATCCGATTGAGGTCCGGTTCGGCTGGACGGATACCGCCCAACCCAATCTTTGCAACTCTGAAGGCCTCCCGGCATCTCCCTTTCGCACCGATAATTTTCCGTTGGAATCTGCCAACAAGAGTTTTTGAGTTCAAGACAACGGGACGCGAAAATGTTAGATTGAGGTCGAGTTGGCTTCACTCATCCGTTGGAGCCGTGTCCGATTCCGATCCAACCTACCCCCAATTGCTGTTAGTCATGACCACCGATCCCAACGCCGTCGAAACAGACAACCAGAATCAGGACCCGCCCGTCAAGCCAACCGAAACTTCGGAACAACCAGTTCAGGCCGTGACGCCGGCGGCGGCTGAGTCGCTGCCTGAGTCCACTCAGACCGGGCCGAGTTCGGATCCCACGCCGACTTCGCCAGACGTTTCGAGTGCGCCCGCTCAACCGAATCCGTCTGCGGGTCCGGAAAAACCGGCCATGGCAATCGGATCACAACGGGACGCCGCGGATATCTCCCTGAAGCCAACCCAGCCGAAAGCCGTTCAGGCAGCCGTGGCCAATCCGATCGATTTGATGGGCGAAGAAAAGCCAACCGAAATACCGTTGCCCGAAATCAAGTCGCTCGCCGGTCTCAGTGAAGATCTCGATGCGGAAATTGAAGCAGCACTTGGCGGCCTGTCAATGGACGAGATCGTCAGTGGCTCCGACGCGGCGGATGCCGAAATCGAACCCAACACCCGCGTCAAAGCAGTGGTGACGAAAATCCACAACGACAATGTGTTTTTTAAACTCAATGGTCAATACGAAGGCGTCGCGGCGTTTCATCATTTTAAAAACGAGCCCGCCGAAGGAGATCTGGTCGAAGTCATCGTGCGTGGCGTCAACAAAGAAGACGGCCTGTACGAGTTGGCCGTGCCGGGAGCCGCCATTGGCGTGGCCGACTGGGATGACATCTCCGAAGGCGCCGTCGTCGAGGCGCGGGTCAGTGGATCCAACACCGGCGGCCTGGAAGTGATGGTCAACAGCCTGCGTGGCTTCATTCCGGCCAGCCAAATCGATCGTTTTCACGTCGATGATTTCAGCCAATATGTCAACGAGAAATTCCCTTGCGTCGTGATGGAAGTCAATCCGGACAAACGCAAACTCGTACTCAGTCGTCGCGCTGTGCTGGAACGGGAAAATGAAGAAAAACGCAAAGAGTTGATGAAAGAGCTGGAAGCCGGGCAGATCCGCGAAGGGACCGTGACGAAGCTGATGGATTTTGGAGCGTTCGTTGATCTCGGTGGTGTCGAAGGCCTGATCCATATCAGCAAACTTAGCTGGAACCGCGTCAAACACCCGAGCGAAGTCGTCGAGGTCGGTGAAAAAGTCCGCGTGAAAGTTGAAAAGGTCGACGCTGACGCCAACCGAATTTCACTTTCGCATCGCGACACGCTGGAACATCCGTGGGAGAACGTGGCCGAACTGTTCAGCCCGGATGACATCGTCAAAGGTACCGTCACCCGCAACGCGGATTTCGGCGCGTTTGTGAAGATTGCCCCGGCGTCGAAGGCTTGGTCCACATCTCCGAACTGGCCCATCATCGCGTCAGCAAGGTCAATACCATCGTCAACGAAGGACAGGAAGTCGAAGTCAAAATCCTGTCGATCGATAAAGACAAACAGAAAATCAGCCTGTCGATCAAGGCCTGTCAGGCACCGCCGCTCCCCAAAGCAGGGACCGGCAAAAAAGAAGAAATCACAGAGCTGCCAGAACGGGAACTCGCGATCAAGTCGCGGAACGAACCCCTCAAAGGTGGCCGTGACCGCAAATCCGGCGGCGAAGACATTGGCTTGAACTGGTAAGCATCGCGGGAAGCACCACTTCGGTCTTTCTCACCATACGATTTGCTCCCGCGATCTCAGCAGCATCGCTGTCCCCTCAAGCAACAAGTCTGGAATACTGATGTTCTGGCAATCTGGTCTCCGTAAACTCTTGTTCACGCTCCCCGCCGAACGAGCCCATGACTTGTCCATGAGCTCGTTCAACGTGCTGGCATCGGGTCCGGCAAACAATCTGCTCCGGCGACATTATTCTGTTTGCGACCCGAGACTGGAAACCCGGCTGTTGGGTCTCAAGTTTCAAAATCCGGTTGGGCTGGCGGCCGGATTCGATAAAGACGCCCGTTGGTTCCACAAGCTTTCGGGACTCGGCTTCGGCCACATCGAAGTTGGCACGATCACTGGCAAAGCTCAACCCGGCAATCCACAGCCCCGGCTGTTTCGGCTGCCCCAAGACAACGCCATCATCAATCGCATGGGCTTCAACAATGGGGGGGCCGATGCAGCAGCCCGCCGATTGGCTCGAATCCACAAAGCCCGGCCAACGGACATCCTCGGGATCAACATCGGCAAAACCAAACTCGTGCCCCTGGAATCGGCAACGTCCGATTATCTGTTCAGTTTTGAGCGACTGTTTGCCTACGCAGACTATTTCACCATCAATGTCAGTTCCCCCAATACGCCAGGCTTGAGGGAGTTGCAAAACCGGGGGTTTCTGGTTGATTTACTGGGCGCCATTTTGGAGAAAAATGAAGAGCTGGCCGGTGATCATGGCGTTCGCCGCAAACCGGTGCTGGTAAAAATTGCCCCCGACCTGACCGAAGAACAACTTCAGGATATCGTCTCGATTGTCAAGGAAGTGGAATTGGACGGGATCATCGCCACCAATACGACGCTTTCCCGCGATGGATTGGCGACACCCACCCAACAAGTCGAAGCCATCGGGGCAGGGGGGTTGTCTGGAAAACCGCTCACGGTTCGCAGTCGCGAAGTGGTCGCCGAGTTATATCACCAATTGGGTGATTCGATTCCGATCATTGGAGTCGGCGGCATAATGTCTCCCGAAGACGCCTGGAATATGATTCTCGCGGGTGCGTCGCTAGTGCAAGTCTATTCGGGTTTTGTCTATGCCGGGCCCGGATTCGTTCGCGACATCAACCGTTTCCTGATCCGCAAACTCGACCAGGCTGGATTGTCGTCGATCGGCCAGGCGGTGGGCGGACTGCGACAAAACGTATGAGTTTTGTGGCTTCCAAACCGGTGCCGAATCAGCCAAAATTCAGACGCAGCGGTTGATCGCCAAATTCGCGAAGATTCAGGCCCAGCACCACGTCACTGGATTCGCAGGAATTCAGTTCGAACCCATCAACATCCGACTTTTACCGAAGTGTTTCACTCCGGCTCCGTTCATGATCACGAAGACCGTCCAACCGACCGACCTTGCTGACTTACCTGCCGCCGCCGTGGATTTGGCTGCCGAGATTCTTAAAGCATCGCGAGCCAACGAAACCTCCGAAGAACGGAATCGCTCGGCGATGATGGCGAGGATGATGAACGACGCCAACGGCAAGAAATTCACGATTGCGATGGCAGACCAGGTGTTGCGAATGAAACGCCCCGAGCGCGCAGCGCGACGGATGGACAGCTTGATCGACGAATTTGGCGTGCCTCAGTATTTCTCTGGATTGGATCGCATCGCGCTCCGCGTGGGCAATGCGATGGCCAGCCTGTTGCCGGGAATCGTGATGCCAAAGGTCAAATCCAAAGTCCGCCAGGACTCCGAGCACGTCATCATTTCGGCTGAGGAAAAAGAATTCAAAAAATACCTTGCCGAACGACGTAAAACAGGAATCCGCATCAATTTCAATCAGCTCGGTGAAGCGGTGCTCGGCGACCACGAAGCCGAACGCCGCCTTAAGGATAATATTGAACGCCTGATCGAGCCCGGTGTGGACTACATCTCGATCAAACTTTCGGCTTTCGTCAGCCAGATCAGCCTGACCGGGTACCAACAAACCCTCGAAGAAATCAAGCCACGCCTGCGGGCAATTTACCAGGCCGCTATCAAGGGAGGTGGCGAGCAAGGTCCCAAATTTGTCAATCTCGACATGGAAGAATATCGGGACCTGCACCTGACGGTCGATGTCTTTCAAGCGGTTTTGGGTGAGCCCGAATTTGACAACCTGGAAGCCGGGATCGTGTTGCAGGCCTATTTGCCCGATTCCTACGAGGTGCTGAAATCATTGACCGCTTGGGCTCAGGCCAGAAAACAGCGAACAGGGACTGGCATCAAGATTCGCCTGGTCAAAGGAGCCAACCTTGCCATGGAACAGGTGGAAGCCTCCCTGCGAGACTGGGAACAGGCACCCTTCCACAGCAAAACGGAGGTTGATGCAAATTTCAAGCGGATGCTGGAATTTGCCTGCCGGCCCGAGAATGCCCAAGCCGTCCGGATTGGAGTTGGCAGTCACAACCTGTTTGATATTGCCTACGCAATGCTATTGCGGAAACGCCGCGGCGTAGAAAATCGCGTCGAATTTGAAATGCTCGAAGGCATGGCCAACGCGCAGGCCCTGGAGGTACGCGATCGTTCCGGAGGTTGCCTGGTCTATTCGCCGGTCGTGCTCGATGCTGAATTCGAGGCCGCGATTGCTTACCTGGTCCGTCGACTGGATGAGAACACGGCACCCGGCAGTTTTCTGGGGGCATTGTTTTCACTCCAGGAAGGCTCGGCAGACTGGAACGAGCAAAAGGCCGCGTTCCTGGCGGCCTGTCAAAAAGCCCATGACGGCTCGCTTCAAACCACCCCGAACCGCACGCAAAACCGCCTGAACGAAACCGCGTCGGTTCAGGAAGGCCCCTTTCACAACGTGGCGGATACTGATTTCTCCCTGCCCACCAATCGAACTTGGGCGACGCAGATCATGGAAGCCTGGCGCGATCGCAAGATCGATCCGGTCCCAATTCAAATCGGAGGTGAGTTTCACGCCGAACACCTGAGCGGTGTTGGCAAAGATCCCTCTCGGCCCGGCCATGAAGCCTATCAGTTCGCTCAGGCCAACGCAGCCGATATCGAAACGGCGTTGCAAACAGCCGTGGGCGCGTTTCCAGCCTGGGATGCTGCGGGCGCGTCTCAGCGTTCGGCAATCTTGAAACAGGTCGCCGTCGTGTTTGCCCAGCAGCGCGGCAACACCATCGGCTCGATGCTGTTGGATGCCGGCAAAAACATCATGGAAGCCGACGTGGAAGTTTCCGAGGCGATTGACTTCGCGAACTATTATGCCGCCGGGCTCGACGACGAGGGCTGGCACGACGGGAACAGCCACCACGCCATCGGTGTCGTCGTCGTGACGCCGCCCTGGAATTTTCCGTACGCGATTCCGGCCGGAGGCGTTTTAGCAGCGCTGGCCGCCGGCAATTCCGTGATCCTCAAACCGGCCCGCGAGTCGGTCCTGGTCGCCTGGCAGTTGGCCCAACAACTCTGGGAAGCAGGGGTTCCCAAAAATGTGCTTCAGTTTGTCCCCACCGTCGATGGCCAGACTGGCAAAGCACTGGTTTCTGATGAGCGTGTTGCGGCCGTGATTCTGACGGGCAGCATTTTCACGGCCCAGCTGTTTCAGTCCTGGCGACCAAGCCTGAAACTGTTTGCCGAAACCAGCGGCAAGAATGCCATGATCATCACGGCAGCTGCCGACCTCGATTTAGCCGTCAAGGATCTGGTTCGCGGTGCGTTCGGTCACGCCGGACAAAAGTGTTCGGCCACCAGTTTGGCGTTGGTCGAAAAAGAAGTTTACGACAATCCCCAGTTTATTCAGCAACTCAAAGACGCGGCCGAAAGCCTGAAAGTCGGAAGTTCCTGGGACGCATCCTCGATGGTCACGCCTGTCATTCGACAGCCCGACGAGTATCTGGCCCAGGGACTAACCAAACTTGAGCCGGGCGAAAGCTGGTTAATTGAACCTGAAATGCTCGACAACAACCCGTGTCTTTGGCGACCCGGCATTCGCCTGAACGTTCAACCGGGCAGCTGGTATCACAAAACCGAATGCTTCGGACCGGTCCTCGGTTTGATTTGCGTCGACAGTTTCGAAGAGGCGATCAAGATTCAAAACAGCAGCGAATTCGGATTGACCGGCGGACTGCACTCGCTGGATCCGCAAGAAATCGAAACCTGGCGGGAAAAAGTCGAGGTTGGGAATGCTTACATTAATCGCACCACGACCGGCGCCATCGTCCGCCGCCAGCCGTTTGGAGGCTGGAAGGATTCGTGCGTGGGTCCGGGCCCCAAAGCGGGTGGCCCCAATTACGTCGCGACATTTTGTGAATGGACAGAAGACGGCCTGCCGAAGCTTCGCGTCAACGCCGGAGAGCCGATCCAGCAGACGTTGCGCAAACTGGCCGCTTCCTTCGATGATGAATCACAACAACGACTGATTGCAGCAGCCGAAAGCTATACCTATTGGTGGCAGCAAGAGTTTTCGGTATCCCACGATCCGTCCCAGGTTCACGGTGAAACGAATGAATTTCGCTACCGCGCACGCCCTTTTCATACGCTTCGGATTCAGGATCCGGAAGCCTTGGAAGGCCGTTTGAGCGCTGCTTTGGTGTCGCTGGCTTGCCAGATCGTGGGCCTGCGGTTTGAAATCAGCTGCCCCACGGTTTCAACCCGATTGACCGAAATTGCAGCGGCGACGGATGCGGAAATTCACACCGAAACCAATGCTGAATTGGCCCAGCGATTGTCCATCGTCAAGGGTGGAACCTTGCGAATCATTGGCAATTATGATGAACACGAATTCGCACCTTCAAGAATCGCGAACAACCCCATCGTCTCACCCAAAGTATTCGCCAATGGCCGAATCGAGTTGCTGAATTATCTGAAAGAGCAATCGATGACCGAGACGGTGCATCGTTATGGCAACATCATTTAACGGAATTGCCAGAGCGGAATTCAATTTCTCACCGCGACGTCGGTTTGTTAACTCAAACTGCAATTAGCGCTGAAAACTGCCAGACGACGCGGCGAACCGTTTCCGTTTCCGACGAGCCACCAAGATGATCAAGAATGAGATCAGCCAAAGGACCGCTCCTGGTTCGGGTACAGCAGAGAATAGAATTCTCCCGTTCGTCTGGAATTCTCCGAAATCCCAAACTCCGCCTTGAATGCCGGGTGTCAACACGACCCCAAATCCGCCGGAAAAACTTGCAAAATCCAACACGTCAAATTCAGATCCAAACTCAGGTACGAATCCGTTTAACAGCTCAATTCGCAACGTCGCCCCCTGATCGACGGTCAATCCGCCACTCAACACCAGTCGGTCGAATTCTGTCGGGGTCGCAAGTTCCAGCACCAATTCGGATCCCGCCGCAAAACTGGCCCCCGCGGCCGTCAGCGTTCCGGCGCTATTCCCGGGAGTCACGGTGCTCCCATCCCTGGCGACAATGTTGGACGCAATTTGCCCGACACCGGACAGCGTTCCACCGGCATTGATCAGCACATGATTACCGCCAATGGAACCATTGACCGCGAGCGTCCCGGCGTTGATCGTGGTATACCCGGCGTATTGGTTGTTTCCATCGAGGGCCATTTTGCCGTCGCCATTTTTGACAATGCCAGCTGCGTTCCCCAGGAAGGACCCGTTGATCGTGAGGTCCCCATTGACCTGAAAAAACGTCTGGTTGTAGATCGTGGAATCGCCGGCCAACACCACCCCGGCACCGTCGACCGTGATTCGCCCACCCCGATATTGAATTGGGTAGCCAAGAGAAAAACCGTGGGTATCACCTGATTTACCCAGTTTCAAATGCGAACCGGAATCCAACCGAATTTGACCTTCGCCAACGGCGTTGGTGCCTTGGCCGTGAATCCAAAGCGTCCCTTCATTACCCGTCCCACCCATCAAACGTATCAGCCCATCGTTGTAGATGTCTTGATTGCGCCAGGAAATCGTATTGGTTCCAATCTTCCGCAACGTTGAATTTGCCTCGATGCTGACCGAACCCCCCGCTTGCATGCCCCAATCACCCGTGCCACCGAGGGAACTGGCAACCAATGATCCATCGTGATTGGACATCGCGTAAATCAAGGGAACGGCGTTGTCGCCTAGCGCTGCACCGTCATTGACTAGGCTTCCGCCACGTAAATATTGATTGTCCGTCCCAAGCCCGACGCCATTCATGTTTCGCGAGTTACCCGACAACAGGGTTTGGTAGTAGCGGTCCCCCACTTTCGTTGGGCGCAAGACGCCATAGGAATCCTCGGAGACCAATCTCGAATCATCGTTGTGGTTCCACCAGGCGTATCGCGTTACGTAGCTCCGCGATTCCAGCCCTGCAACGGCTGTTTGCAAAAAAGTCGCGTTCCAGTCATTCATCTGCTGCGTGGTGTATTGGTTTCCAAAATCCAGCCCGGCAAATTCCGTCACCCAGATGTTGCGCCCGTATTTGTTGTAGTAGTCATCCACGCGGCTTAAAAAGCCGTTGGCCGTCCCCGTTGGATTGTTGATGTTAACGGTGCCGTACCAATGGAACGCAACTTCGTCGACGATCAGATTGGAATCGGCATCGACACGCGTCATGAAATCATCAAGCCAATCCCGACCGTCCTGATTGTCGGAGACCGCGGGACTGACCAGCTTGATGCCGGTACCCGAAAATCCACTGCTAATCGTGGCCCAGCGATCAATCGCCAAATCAACCGTCATATTGGCCTGATCGGCTCGCTCGGGCTCATTAAAACCGAGCACGTAATTGACGTTGCCGTAACCCTTGATGGTATCAATCTTGGATTCGACATTTTGCCGGCCCCAAAACATCGGCACATATTCTCCGTTGTAGCCACTGTGCCCCTGATATCCCCAGTCGTAAGCCCATCGTGAGTTGACCGCGTCGGCCAAGGAAGTGTTCTTGGAACCCAATCCCCGTTTCACGTCCTGTGACAATGCACGGTCGGGCAACGCAACGAGTACGGAGAGCAACACAGTGAGTGCGAAAAAAATGGCGGGTTGCCCAATACTCGGTCCCCTCAATAGCCCGTCTCCGTCAAAAACAAATGAATCTTCGAGCAAATCATCAATGCCAACGACGATCTATGTTAATCAAACGGAACCAACTGACTACGGGATGTCGGAGCCAATCACGGCGGTAACTTACGCGGCCCAGACATTTTCGAACAGCTGACCAAGCGTCTGTTTCTACATTCGGCTGAGCCCGATTGGTGTGAATGGATCCCCGCCAAGCCCAAGGAAGCCGAAATGAACGATTTGCTTAATTCGTTGCCAAAATCTCATGCGACCGGTTTCAACACAGCGAATTCACCGTTTATCGCGCGAAGAATCCGAGCGTTCAGGCAACCGATGGTCAGCACGCGGGGCCCTCGTCACGTGGCGGGTGGACGTTTTCAAAGTCTCCGTCATTACGATCCCAATACGTTAGCGGCCAAGCGGCGAACGAACAATATTTTGCGAGCAATTGCCCGTTGACATTTGCAATTTGTCCGATCAATCTAAGGCTACTAGGCTTCTTTCTGGAAGCGACAACCTACGTAATTTTTGTCGAATACTTGGTCATGAACATGATTTTTCGATCGGCCCCACTCTTCGTCTTGTTGTGTTTGTTTTGCACTTGCGTGAACGCAGATCTGACGGCGGGGTATACGCCCGGGGCGACCAGCCAACTGCTCTCGTCCAATGGCGGGGCGGGGAACACACTGTTTTCTGATTCGACCGCCTTGGGCGGTAGCGACGTGACCAATACGGGTCTGACAACTTTCAATTCAGTCTTGTTACCCGGTGCTGGGTTTTGGTCGACCGGACAGACCGTCCAAATCACTGGCGTCGCAATGGCTATCGTCGGTGGCCCAACTCGAACCGGAACCTTTACGTTTGACATTCGTCAGGGTTCAGGTGGAACAGGCGCTTCAGGTGCCGCGGGCCTCAACTCCCTGGGAACCCGAACCGCAGCCTACACGGCTCCGGCAAGCAACACCGCTCAACTCGTCTACGCCAATTTTGATACGCCGGTTACCTTTGTCGCGGACGCCAACACGGCGACCATTGGAATCAACTTTTATTCGACGGACCAAATTCGGTACAAGGTCCAGACGGGTACTGGATTGCTGCGATACAACTACGGCAATGGCAATCTGGTTGGAAACAGGCAGACATTCTCCGTGGCCGGCATTGTCTCCGTTCCGGAACCTTCTTCGATGGTGCTGCTGTCTGGTTTCGCCGCGACGATTGGACTGCGACGACGTCGGCGAGTCTAGCTGCTTAGCGAACATGCAATGTTAAATGTCCGTCGCATGTCCTTCCTGATTTGGCACCGTCAGAAATTATGGCGAAGCCTGTTTGTCCTTGTTGTCAAAGACCTTTTCTCCCCAGTACACGTCGCCGAGACTGCCTGTCCCGGCACACGCACCGCGGTCTGTTCATAGCCTGCGCACCTCTGCCTGTCCCCGGAGCCTGTGCACCTCTGCCTGTCCCCGGTACAGGCGCTTCGTGTCCCCTTGCCCGAGGCCTGTTCATGGGTCGCGCAACTCGTTCTGTCCCCATTGCAGGTACGGCGGTTTGTCCCGGTTGCAGGTACGGCGGTTTGTCCCTGGTGCGCTACATCCAGCTTTGCGCCCGGCGATGTTCATGTCGTGATAACGACCGCCTGTGACCGCCTGTCACCCGTTTGCGAACCTCAAAATGGAAACTTGGGCAGAAAGGGTAATTATCGATGGCAGGAGACAGGTTCGAAAGCCGGGGACAGACTAGCGTTTTTCAAGGGACCCGAGACCGATACGAGGGGACCAATACGAGGGGACAGGGACCGATACGAGGGGACAGGCAAACGTTTGCCCTAGTATTGCCGGGCGACAGGCCAGGACCGATACGAGGGACCGATACGAGGGACCGATACGAGGGAGACCGATACGAGGGACAGACCAGCGTATTTGTCTTCAACGAAAGCTCGTGCCAACCGGATTCAGCTTCAACCGGGCAAATTGGTCAAAATAGGCATGACGCACACGGCGGTCTGCCCCCATGCCTGCTCGCCTCCCTTTCACGACGGTCTGTCCCCCGTGTCACCGCCACGTTTGCCCTGCCAGAGCTCATGCCACCTCGACGTAATTCCATCTCGGTGAGGTAGTCAAAATAGGGGCGATAGGGATACGGTGACCTGTCCCCCGTGACACTAATTCTGAGCAAAGTGGTCAAAATAGGTGCGACACATACACGGTAGCCTGTTCCCCGTGTGCCGCCCCGACGCAAACACGGTAGCCTGTCCCCCGTGTGCCGCCCCGACGCAAACACGGTAGCCTGTCCCCCGTGTGCCGCCCGACGCAAACGCGGTAGCCTGTCCCCCGTGTGCCCCCGACGCAAACGCGGCAGCCTACCCCCCGTTTGCCTTACCTGATGTGCCTACCAGGATCGTTGCTGGCGGTTGCCTGTTCCGTGGGGGTAACCGATCGGGTTAGAAAGCATTTGGAATGACGCTGTGCTTCCGTTACAACCGAATTGAATTCGAAACCGGATTTGAAATTTTAAAGTTTGTTCCATGTATGAAGAAAATCTCGAACCGCTGCCGCCGGGGAATGCCCTGGAGGTTTTTGCGTCGGAGTTGGCAGACATCCAGCAACACTGCGATCTGGAAAAAAGTCCGGTCTCCCGCGACGGAGTTTTGTCCTGGGCCGACACTGGGCTGCAGGAACTTCTGAAGCGGATCAGCCGCCGGTTGTTGCTTCCGGGAAGTAAAATCAACGGCATCGAAAATCTTCAACGCTTGGTCGAATTCGCGGAGCAGGGCCAGGCGTGCATCTTGTGCCTGAACCATCGTTCCAACCTGGATGTACCGACGCTGGCTGCCATGCTGCAGGACCATTCGAATTCAGAGTTGTTTCACAAAATCATCTGGATTGCCGGCCGCAAACTGCAGGAAGACCGTGGCTTGACCGGCATCCTGGTTCAGGGTTTCAACCGCATCATCGTCACGCCCCCTTCCTGGTCGGAACAACAACACACGCCGGCGGAACTTGAGGAAGCACGACTGATCAATCTCGCGGCCCACCGCATTATCCATGAGCTGCGCGAGCAGGGATGGGTGTTTGCATTATTCCCGACAGGGACCCGGATCCGACCGGGCGACAAAGCGACCACGCAGGCGATCCCGGAAACCGATGGCTATCTAAAAACATTTGATCAAATGGTCTTGGCCAACATCGAGGGTTGTACGTTACCAGTTGCGCGGGATCAGGATCTGACACGGGAAATCCCGAAACTGGACCGGATTTGCTACACGTTCGGCCCAGTCCAGACGACCGAAGCCTGGCGCGCAACAGCCGCAAACCGGTTTCCGCAACTCGACCAACGATCCGCTTCAGCACGCGCAATCATGGACGACATTTCCAAATTGGCTGACCCCAAAAAAGTCTGACCACTGGCGATGGTGACTCCGTATCTTCGGTCACCCAATCCAACAGACCTCGAATCAATTCCCACCAATATCCGACAACAAACTATACAACACGACATTGGTTCCGATCCTGGCGGCATCATCGCGGGTATAGCCGTTGCATTGCGAAACTATGGTGTTCTCCATCGCGCAACTCAAGTCGTTTGGTGAGAACACGACGATCAATCGACCGTCCCTCGAAATCCCTTCCAACTCGGGCTTGCGAACGCTCTCGACAAACCCGCCCTGCCCGCGATTGTCTCGCGTCCGCAGCGTGACTTGATCAATCTTGTGACCAAACCGCGGATCGTTCCAGATCTCATGATCGGGTGGAATGGGCTGGAGTCCCTCGCCGAGAATCGTCTTGATTTCGGACCGGAATGCGACTTGTAAATTGCGGCGACGAACAGATCGAATCGGCAAACAGGAAGCCGCCAACCTCCAAGTAAACCCGCAACGCGCTTCGTTGTTCTTCGGTGAATTGAAAGTTGTTTCTGCCGTGCATAAATACAAACGGATAATCACCGAGCACCTCCAGTTGCGGCGCAATCAACTTCTTATCCATCTTGATTCGCAAACCGGCTTGGCGAACCTCCGTCAGAATATTCCGCCAAGCGTTAGGGGCATCATCCGCGCCACCGCCATGCAGTAATTTGGGAAACACCAGCACTCGATCGGTCAGCACTTCCGTCGAGTCCTCCATCACGGTGGGGGTGTCGCCTTTCTCACGCAGCTGCCGGCCTGTGGCATAAGTCACCACATTGGTCCCCAATTGGACACAGTATTCGATTCGCTCCTTAAGCGCGTCTCCGGCGACCGCGTCGATCGACGTTCGGTTCAGCCCCCAATAGCGCTCAGGTTGGCAGGACAATAGACGACGCTGGTGCGGCAACAGGCTTGCAACCCCAGCAGCGGACGTTCTGCATTGGGCAGCAGCGGATAATGGGCACTCCAGATCGGATGGCCCAGATCAAGTGGTTCCAGCTCGACTGTCAGGAAAAATCTCGGCCATCAATTCGCGAAACGCCCGATCGAAACCGCCGTCGCCACAGCCTTCACCTCGACATGCTTCGGCAAAAATGAATCCGCCGTTTTCGACATATTTCTTCAACTCCTCTTTTTGATCGACGTTCAAATCGACCGCATCCTTGCCCGAAATAAACAACACCGGGCGCTTCCAGCAGGTCGTCGACCGTCGCATTTTCTGCCCTCACCGTTTGCCAATTCAGTTTCTGTTTCCACTGGTCTTCCAGTCGCCGAGTCAGATAATGGACGCCTTTGGGGTGTTGGTCCCAATTATTGCCTTGACCGTAATTGTATTTTCCAATCGCAACGGGTCGTTTGCCTTTGGCGAGAAACAGCAGCGCCAGGGACGTGCCAACGCGATCATCCCGTTCACCGTGGCCGGAGGTACTCCAGACACCGGTGACCCGATTCTGTTTTCGGATCAATTCTTTGGCACCAGCCCGGTACCAGTCGTGCGGACCAAAAAATCGCCGCCCCGCCAGCCGTCCGGCTCGTTCCATTCCGTACAGATAATAGAGCTGGCTGGCATTGCCTCGACCGAATCCCATCGGGTTCAGCTTGACCGAAAAATTCTTTCCCATCCAATCGATGGCTTGTTCGACCGCGTCGAGCTCATCGTTTTCGCCACAGCAGACAGCCCGCCCCCCATCGATTTCGTGCTCCGAGGTTCGGCGAGATTCTCTTCGATGATGATCAGCGAAGAGATCCCGGCGCAAGTCATGCTGCCACGAACGTCGCCTCCACCGGCTGTGTAGCCGAATCCTCCCGATCGCGCGTTGCGACAGCTCAACCAGTACTGTTTGGCCAGTTCCCAGTTTTCCTGCGGAGTTCGTTGCACACCGATTCGGCTGGCCTCGTGCAGCGCCAGCAGCGCGAACTGACTGTTGGACGCATCTGCCCCAGTGCCCCGCGCGTGACCGTAGCTCCAACCTCCTGCGTTGCGTCCACCCGATTTCTTGACTTGCATGTCCAACAACCAGTCGACATCACTGGCGATCACCCGGCGATATTTCTCGCCGCGCGGGTCGGCGGCAGCCAGTGCCATGATTCGCAGCGAAACGAAATAGGTCGTCAGCCTCTCATCGGGTACCGAAAGAATATGCTGGATCGCATTTCGCATGTGGGGAGAATCGGGATCTTCATCGCAATTCAGGAGCGCCAGTGCACACAGCGCCGTCGTGTCACCCGTCGATCGAAACTTGGGCCACGAACCGTTACCTTGCTGTTCGTGTTTCAGGAAATCAATCCCGCGAGCAATCGCATTGCGAACTTCATCGCCGAAAGCGGGCTGTCGTCCTCTTGTTGGCAACGGCCCGTTGACCCAAGCGTTGAGGAGCTGTGCGATGGTTGAGGTCAAGCACCGAAACAGCCGTGGGGAGTATCGATGGACCCATTGGATTCCTGAGCGCCCAATCAACTGAACGATTTGAGCCGAGGATACCAGTCCCACCACAAATCAGCGACACAAATCGCAGCGGAACTCGATCCAACATCCCTGGCTCCCGATGAATAGCTTCAATAATTTCTGACAGACTCATTCTAGTTTCACGGTATAATCGAGACAACAGAACCAGTCGCGTTGCCGGCTGATGGCGGGTGAATCATACAATTCGATGTGCAGTGGACAGCAAAACATTCAGCACAATGCCAACCAACTGCTCTTTAACGCTTGGCATTTCGTTGTGGCAGCGAGCTTCAAACACGAGAAAACAAACAAAGGAAACTGCGTGACCGGAAAACAACGAAGTCTCGGCGATGTGCTGCAGGAGTTCAGCCAACATCGCAAAGTCATGGAGCAGGAACTTCACAAAGTCATCGTCGGCCAGGACGAAGTGATCGAGCAGGTTTTTGCAGCGATCTTTACCCGCGGCCATTGCCTGCTGGAAGGCGTGCCGGGACTGGCCAAGACGTTGATGGTCAGCACGATCGCCAAAATCCTCGACGTCAATTTCAAACGGATTCAGTTCACGCCTGACCTGATGCCGTCGGATATCACCGGTACCAATGTGCTGGACGAAGACGAAGACGGCCGACGACAGTTTCGGTTTGTCGAAGGCCCGATCTTCACCAATATCCTGTTGGCCGACGAAATCAACCGAACGCCTCCCAAAACCCAGGCGGCGCTTGCTGCAGGCGATGCAGGAACGCGAGGTTACGGTCGGCCGCTAGACGTTATGATCTGGAGCCACCGTTTTTCACCATCGCCACTCAAAACCCGATCGAGCAGGAAGGAACCTATCCGCTTCCCGAAGCCCAACTGGATCGCTTCATGTTCAACATCAAAGTCGGCTATCCCACCGCGGACGAAGAAGAACAAATTCTCGCCGCCTCCAGCCGCGGCGAAACGCAGGAAGTTCGCAAAGTCCTTTCGGCCAAAGCCATCGTCAATCTGCAAAAACTGGTCAACTCGGTCGCCGTCAGCGACTACGTCATCAAATATGTCGCCCGACTGGTTCGAGCCACACGTCCCAACGATGAATTGGCACCGAAATTCGTCAAGGAACTGGTCGATTGGGGAGCCGGACCGCGGGCCGGACAGTTCCTGATTTCCGGCGGCAAAGCGATGGCGGCGATGGACGGACGATTTTCCGTTGCGATCGACGACATCAAGAAAATCGCGTTGGCCGTACTGCGACATCGCGTCAGCACCAATTTCCAGGCCCAGGCCGAAGGGATGACGACCGAAGACGTCATCGAACGGCTGCTTAAAGAGATCCCCGAACCGCAGGTCGAAAAGTTCGAAAAGTAGATACTGGCGAATCCGGTCCTGATCGATTAGCCTTCGTGCCGCTGATCACGTGTCGACAGGCAAGTCCAGCGGTTCGCCACCGTAACCATGGCGGCGCTCAACTGGCAATCTGAACCAACTCGCAGTATCCATGTCCGTCGAAAAATACCTCAAACCGGAAGTCATCAATCAGATCAAACGGCTGGATCTGCGGGCCCAGTTTGTGGTCAAAGGTTTCTTGCACGGCCTGCACGCCAGCCCTTTTCACGGTTTCAGCGTTGAGTTCAGCGAACATCGAAAATACACCCACGGTGACGACCTGAAAGACATCGACTGGCAGGTCTATGCCAAAACCGACAAGTACTACGTCAAGAAATTTGAATCGGAAACCAATATCACCGGCTACCTCGTGATGGATCTCAGTCAGTCGATGGGCTACACGTACCGAGCAGGAGTTGACCAAATTCGACTACGCGATTTGCCTGGCCGCGGCGCTGGCCTATTTGATGATCTCGCAACAGGATCCGGTCGGATTGGTTACGTTCAACGAAAAAATCCGCGAGAGCCTGCCGCCGCGTTCAAAACGAACGCAGCTTGGGCAACGTGCTGTCGCTGCTTTCGCGTCTGAAACCCAACGGCAAAACCGATTTGCAACACAGCCTCGGCCAACTCTCGGCGATGCTGAAAAACCGCAGCCTGGTGATGATTTTTTCCGATTTGTTGGTCGACGAAGAATCAATGATCGACGCGCTGTATCGACTGCGGCACGGCGGTCACGATGTGATTCTGTTTCACATTCTCGACGAAGCCGAAGTCAGTTTTCCGTTTCACGGCGTCTGCGAAATGAAGGATCCGGAAACGGATGAGGAAATCAAAATCGACGCCGATGGCTTTCGCGCCGAATACGTCCAACAGATCGAAGAATTTCGCGAGATGCTGGCCAGCAAATGTCGCGAAAGCGGCATCGATTACGTACCGCTGGATACGAGCATGCAGTTTGACAAGGCGTTGCTGGAATACCTCCACAGCCGTCGGGCGAGGGGGTAGCGATGGCGTGGACCAATGGATTGATTCTCGGGATCGGCGGATTGCTGGTCAGCATTCCCATCATTCTGCATTTCCTGATGCAACCCAAACCGAAACAAATGGTATTTCCCGGCGCTGCGGTTTCTTGAAAGAACGCCAACACTCCAATCGTTCGCGAATGCGGCTGCGACATTTGCTGTTGCTGTTGATGCGGTGCCTGTTGATCGCGTTGTTGGCGCTGGCGTTGGCCGGTCCGTCCGTCGCGTCGCGAGAATTCGGAAATTGGTTGACGCTGGGCGGGATCGGTTTCAGCGGCTTGATCGTCGGCCTGGTCTTGCTGGCGGCTATTCTGCGATGCCGCAGAAAAACTGGCTGTTGATCGGAATCCTGGCAGCCCTTTTCGCCGGACACCTGATTTACGGTGGCTGGTCGGCAATCCAATTGCTCGAATTCGGAGAACGCCGACATATTGGGTGACAGCCAAGCGCCGGTCGCGGCTTTGATCGTGATCGATACTTCGCCGCGCATGGAATATCGACACGGAAAACAAGACCCGCTTGGAGGTCGCCAAGGAAATGGCCCAGTGGTTGATCAGCCAATTCCCGCTGGACAGCCAGGTCTGCGTGCTGGCCACCGACAACGACCATCCATTTTTTTCCGTCGATGTCGCTGCCGCCGCTCGACGCGTCGAAACGTTGGAAACAACTTTCGTTGAAAATCCGATTCCCTCGGCGTTGGCCGAAGGACTGCAACTGCTGGAAAAAGCCGCACAGGATCGCAAGGAGATTTATGTCGTCACCGATCTGACCAAACAAAGCTGGATTGGCGAGAAAGCCAAACCGGTGCTGCGGCGACTGGAAAACAACCCCGGAATCAGTTTGTTTGTGATCGATGTGGGCGTGGCGGATCCCGTCAATTTTGCGCTTTCATCCCTGGATCTGTCAAGCGCCGAAATTGCCCAAAACAGCCATTTCTCGGTTTCGACTCAAATCAGCCGGATTGGTGGTGCCGCCCAACCGACGGTCAAAATGATCATCGAAAAACCGGATCCGCCGCGCCCGGTCGTACGCGACGGCAAAGCGATGTTTCCGGAGGAGAGTTTAGAAGAAATGACCCACGATCGACGTTCGCGAAAACGGATCGGCGCAAGTCCCGTTTCAATTCAGCCAGCCATTGCCGATTGGAACCTATCATGGTCGCATCGAAATCGAAGGCCAGGATGGATTGGCGATTGACGACCAACGTTACTTCACGGTCCGCGTCAGTCCAGCCTGGAAAATGCTGGTGGTCCATCCCGACAACGTCAGCCCGCGCAATTTGATCAGTTCCATTGCTCCGTCGATCAGCCAGGAACTCGGATCGTCGATTTACGACTGCACTGTCGTCGATCAGAATCAACTGGCTGGCTTTGCTGACTTTGGAGAATTCGATGCCGTTTACCTGCTCAATCCCAAACCACTGGCGGAACTGGAATGGTCCGCGCCTGGAGAAATTCGTCGAAAACGGTGGCGGATTGGCCATTTGCCTGGGCCACAATGCCATCCAACGAGGTGACTTCGCAGACCCCAGCTTCACCAGCGATACGGCCACGCGATTGATCGGCGGAAAAATCGAAGGGCAGTTTTTTAACGAAGGCCGCGACCTGTTTCTCAGCCCCAGTGACCTGGTGCACCCGATTTACAGGGAGATTCGGGCAATGGAAACAGGCCTGCTATGGAATGACTTTCCGGTGTTCATGCATTGGGGCATCGAGTTCGATGACCTTTCCGAACAACTGCCGACGCAGACGCTGCTGACCTTCAGCAATCGCGAACCTGCCTTGATCGAACGTCAGATTGGCACCGGCCGGGTATTGACGATGTTGACACCGATTACCGAACGCGCCGGGAAACCGATCGCCCCATCAACCCGGTGACCGGCAAACCACTGGTCTGGAACGAGCTATTCCAAAGAAAATTTCTGCCCGCCTGGATGCTGGTCCGTGGCCTGACCTCCTATCTCGTACAGGACGACGTGGCATCGTTGAACATCACGATCGGACAGATTGCAACCTTCAAAAACGATTTACGAAAGTACCCCGAGGTCTACAATGTGTTCACACCGCGTGCCGACAAACCGCCGACACTGGTGACGTCGATCAACTCGGAAATCAAGTATCGGTTTACCGACTACCCCGGACAGTATCGGCTGAAAGGCGTGCAGAGTCCGGTGCTGCGGGGCTTCAGCGTTAATTTGCCGGAATCCTCGACCGATTTGCAACGAATGGAACTGGATGAACTCGACGGGATCCTCGGTCCTGACCGGTACCAACTGGCAACTCAAAAAGATGAGATTCAACGCCAACAGGGAACGACTCGGCGCGGTCAGGAGTTTTACCCGCTGTTGATGCTGATGCTGTTGGTCGTCTTCGGAGTGGAGTATTTAATGTCGAACCGTTTTTATCAATCGAGGTAAGCTTGATTTTGGCGAGTTGACGTCACGTCGCCGCCCGACCTCAATCAACGAATGATGGATACACTTTCCTTTCAACCGATTGTCCGCCCCGCGCTACTGGCACTGATCTTTGTGCTGGGAGTTGCGATGCTGATGGTCGGGTCCGTCGTTCGTCAATCTGACGTGGCCGAAGACGTTTGACCTTGGCATTGCTTCGCCTGGGTTTGCTGGGCCTGGCGTTGGTGGCAACGCTGCGGCCAGGCTGCGTCCAGCGAATCGAAAAAAATCAGGCCGCGGTGTTGCTGTTCCTGGTGGATGAGACCCGCAGCATGCAGCTTGCCTCACGTCAGCGATGATTCCACTCGCTGGGGGGCCGTCGAGGAGGTCATCCAGGACAATCAGGGGCGATTCAAGCAACTGATGGAAAACAAAATCGACGTACGGTTTTTCGGTTTCGACAATCGGTCACGGCGACTCGAAGTCGAAGACGGAGTCGTCCAACTGCCAAAGTCCCCCGACGGCGCCGAAACGGATATCGGATCGGCACTTTACGAGACCAGTCTCGATGTTCGTGACCAACGGTTGCTGGGCGTGTTTCTGCTCAGCGACGGCGTCCAAAACGTGCTGGATCCGCAGGTCGAATTGACGGCGGCCGCCGATACGTTGAACGACATGGAAGTCGCACTGTACGCCGTGCAATTGGGACTGCCAGGCGACACGGGGCAACTCGCCGATCTGGCGATTACTAATTTTGCCGAACAACAGATCGTCAATGTCAAAAACGATCTGACAGCCCGCGCAACTTTGGTGTCTCGCGGTTACGCGAATCAGGACGTCATGGTTGATCTGCTGCTGGTCGATTCGGAAGGGAAAGAAACCAAAGTCCAGACCGAAGTCGTGCGTCCGACGGCAAATTATGCGGAGACGGAAGTCCGATTGAAATATCGCCCGACCGAACCGGGCGAGTTTCGACTGAAAATTCGCGCCAATCCGATGCCGGGTGAGTTGGCGATTCGCAACAACGAGCTGGATGCGTTTCTGACGGTCAACGACAAAGGCATGCGGGTGCTGATGCTGGCCGGTGAAATCGGAAACGAACAGCGGTTTCTACGACACTCGTTGCCGACGGCCGATTTTATTCAACTGGATTTTGTGCCGATCTTCGCCAATTCCCGCAGTCGCTGGCCGCTCAATGATTACGAACAGTTGTTCAAAGATCCCACCTACGACGTGTTCATCATCGCCGATCTGGATTCGCGGGCATTGCATGACCCGAAAACCTATACGCGTTCACTGGAGGCTCTGGCCGATGCGGTTTACAACGGGAAAGGGCTGTTAATGCTGGGCGGCTATCACAGTTTCGGGCCGGGGATGTATTATCAAACGCCGCTGGCCGACATCCTGCCCGTCAAGATGAACGAGAACGAGCGACAGGATTTCGGCGAGGACGCGCGACGTGATTTGCATATCAATACGCCGTTCAAGGTTCGTCCGGCGATTGACCATTTCCTGACGCGACTGGGGGACGACAGTCGCGCGATCTGGAAAAAGTTGCCGCCGCTCAAGGGCGCCAATCGGATTGTCGTCAAGGACAATGCGGAAGTCATCCTGGAAAGCGATGACGAGGTCGGCCGGTCGGTCCTGGCGGCCGCGAACGTGGGCGGTCGCGTGCTCGCATTTGCCGGTGATTCCTCGTGGCGCTGGAATATGCCCAGTCTTCCGGACGGACCGAAAGGCTTCAAAGCCGAATACGATCAGTTTTGGCGCCAAGTCGTCCTGTGGCTGGCATTCTGGGATGCCCACAATGACGAAACCGTCTCGATTGAACTGCCCAAACGACGTTTCCAACCCAAAGCCATCGTCAAGTTTGACGTCGTTGTAAAAACCATCACCGGTGAAGCGATCGACGACGCCAGCTTTGATGCGGCATTGATGACCCCGTCGGGAGAACGCCAGATCGTCACGATCAACCGGGTTGGCGATGGCTACGGTGCCCGAACTCGATCCTGATTCGCTGGCAGTTTCCGGACTGTACCGAATTGAGGTCGAAGGAAAACGGGACGGCGAATCGATCGGCAACAGCGAGCGTGAGTTCATCGTGATGGATCGCGACAAAGAAAAATCAAATCCGGTTGCCAACCCCGATCAAATGGCTCGACTGGCCAGCCAAACCAGCGAACACGGGGGACGTGCCCTGGTTCCCGAACAGGTTCCCGATTTGCTGGACGAACTGATCGAGAATCCCCCCATGACAAAAATCGAAATCCCACTCAAATGGCAATTGGGCGAGACGTTTCCCGACGCCGCGGGTTTCCTGCTCGTATTTGTCGGCTTGTTGACGACTGAGTGGTTATTGCGCAAAAAATGGGGACTCGTTTAGCGGCGTTGGCTTCGCGAATGAGTTTTGGATCGGGCGAGACAGTTCAATAATCGGTCACTCCTGCCGCGGCTCCACGACCCTGATTCGATGTAAAATTTGAGCTGCCGACGACGGGCGGGGCTTTGATTGCTTGGCCGTGGGAGTTCTAATAAACGCTCACTCCAGGACTTCCGTTTATCTTGAAACCAGCAGGAACACGACCCGATGTCTGACAATCCTTTTGCCGAATCGAAACCTGTCCAGGCGGAGATCTCACCTCCCGATACCTCGCACAAAAGACCTGGCGCACTCAATGCGATCCTGATCGTTTGCATCGTGCTGGGCGTGCTTGGAATTTTCGGTTCCTGCATTGGCATCGGTGGACTGGCGGCTCAGGACTACATCGCAACGTTGCCAGGGCAGGACGACCCCATGAATGTAAAAATGCGAGAGCTTCAAAAGCCGATGCTGATACCCAACATCATCATGATGGGCCTGAACTGCATCATCGCGCCGTTGTTGCTGATTGGTGGAATCGGTGGACTCAATCGCAAGGGGTGGGCCTATGGCCTGCTGAAATTTACCCTGTTGGCTGCAACAATTTATGTATTGATTCGAGGCGTTGTTTCCACCGTGCTCCAGTTTGGCATGATGAGCGAAATGAAAACGGCCGTTCTGGAAGGGCTCAAGGACCAACCCAACATGAACCCGCAAGCTGCGGAGATGGCGGGGAACATGGCTCAGATTTTTGGCATGGTCGGACTCGGTTTTGGCGTCGTGGTCATGTTGATTCTGGCTGGCTTCTATTTCTGGGGCTGGAACTACCTCCGCAAAGACAACGTCAAAGCTCACTTCGGAATTGCTCGACTCCATCGAAGCTGACTCCATCGAAGCTGACTCCATCGAAGCTGACTCCATCGAAGCTGACTCTCGAGCGACTCCTGAATGCAAACGGCGAAGCAGGAAGTCAACCTTGCTACGACTTCCGCCGTCGAATCTTGAAAGTCCAATCGTCCGAGCGATATTTTTCGTTAGCCAACTGACGCGTCAGCGCTTCCGGCCAATTCTGAAGTGGTTCGTGAGCCGACCACTGCTCGATCAAAGCCGACTTTAACTCGCCGGTCGACGTCGGCAGTTGGGTCAAAAACTCCTTGTGACTGCGACCGCGACGGTAATCCGGTTGGCGCTGTGGAGTGCCGAGACATTTGGCAATCAAATCCAGGTCAAAATCGCACAGCAGCGTGCCGTGATAGATCATCCAGTCTTTCTTACAACGGAGACTGTTACCCGAAAACTTTTTGTCGTCGAGCGTTAAATCCGAAGTGCCCTGCATCTGCACCTCGATGCCCAAACGCGAAATTCCCAGGCGCGTCTGCGTCATCACGAACTGATGGGCCTGCTCCAACATCCGCAATTCTGGTCGGCGACGATAATCAAGCAGAACGGCATACATCAGGCAGCCTGGCCCGGTGACAATCGAAGCCCCGCCACTGCAGCGACGGATGACATCGATCGCGTGATGCCGGCAGTAATCAAGTTGAATCTCCTGCTCGATGGGCGAACTACGCCCAAGCACGGCGATCGGATGGGCGGGCTCCCAGATCCTCAATACTTCCGGATGTCCATCCTCGATTTCCGCCGTCTCCAATAAAGCCTCATCCAAGGCAATATTGGCCGCCGCATCTTCGCAGGTCAATTCGAGTGCATGCATGAAGGGTGGTTGGCAATGCTTTCACATCGACTTCGTGAATTCCGTTGAAATCTGGCCGCAAAGATTATCTGATTTGACTATTGTGACGTTCTCAAACGGTTTTTGACACAGCTGATTGATTCAGGCCGAAAAATCGTCACACTTGGGATAGGTGGAAAGTTCCATCCCACCAGAGTTCGCCTTTGTCGCCCGTTCTGCCTAAGATGGAATTGGGTCCCCATATTCTCAATCATACGGATTGCCAAGGTTTTAACATGTCTGCTTTTTTCAAGGTAGCAGTCGCAACGGTGTTCGCGGCGTTGGGTGCAATGCATCCCACGCAACTGCCGGCACAAATTGTTCCGGATGATCGTTCCGGCTGGGTCAACTACCAGATCGTGCCGCGCACCGTCTACGAAAAAAAACCGGTCAAGTACTCCCGCTGGATTGACGAAACGGTCTCGCAAACACAGCAAATTACGTCCTACAAACCTGTCTGGAATTCCGAACAACGGACGCGCAAACAAACGGTGCTGAAGCCGATTACCGAGACGCGGATGAGGACCGAAACAACTTATACCTACAAACCTGTTCAGGAAACCAAATACCGCGAACGCACCGTCGAAGAAACCAAGTACGAATACGAAACCGTGATGCGCGAGGAACAGTACACCGTTCGCAAACCGGTTGTCGTTTCCGAGCTGCAGGATCAAAACATCACCGTTCGCCAAAAGATCACTGAAGACATGATCGAGGTCCAACACCTCGTGGATTACCAGCCGTCACCGACCTGTCCCGAAGAGCTGGTACCGGTTTATACCCAGCGCCGCCGTCCCGTCAAAATGACCCGGTACGTCGACAAGATCGAAACGCGAAAAGTTCCTGTCGAGGTTGAAAAATACGTCGAGGAAACGTCGACACGCAAAGTTCCGGTGACCGTGCAAAAGCCGGTCACTCGCGTCACAACGCAGAAAATCCCTTACACCGAAACGCGATACCAACAACAGGCGATCACGCGAGAGGTGCCCGTCCAGGAAACGACCTATCGGCAAGTCGAAGTGGAAACTCCCTACGAAGTCGAAGTCTGCCGCTGGGAACCGGTGACCCAGGAAGTCTCGATCCCTAAAGTCGTCCGCCGCCGAGTTGATTACGAAGTCATGGAAGAGGTTCCTCGGACCGTGTGGATGAAAATTCCTGTTGATGAATGCGGGCAGCCAATTGGACCTGCGACACCGGTCGACGCGGATTCCACCCCCAGCTGGAGTTCTGCCGCTGACACGTCACCCTCGATTTCGTCGGGATTTGGCTCTACGCTGACTCGCAAGCCAACGGATCCCGTTGCGGAATCAGAGGCGACCGATGCAACCACCCAAACCGAGTCGCAAGAAGATCCAGACTCGGTTCGCTACCGCGGCCAATGGGATGAATTGAAAATCCGCGAGGAAACCTCGGCCAAACCCAGTTCGATCCTGGTCCCCGAGACGACGGACGACCTGCGCCGAACGACCAACCTCAAACCGATCACAAAACCTGATCCAGCTCCGGATTTGGAAGCCGACTCTGGCTCCAGCGTTCAAAACCTGACGGCGATCAACTCGCTCGATGTCGGCATCCCGGCCCTCCCCAAACCCATGCTGCCTGACGCAAATCCAGAAGAAACGGGCGACGAATTCGCCGCGGAACGACGTTCGGCGGTCCAATAGGGTTAGAATCATGGTTCAGGACGAATCTGCTTCGGGCGTTTTGTCTGTCCAGCTACTGCCGCAATCCGTTGCCGTTCTCTACTGTGAACCCACGTTTCGATGACCGAAGCTTCCGATATTCAATCACCCATTTTTAATCGACGCATTGCGTTCGTCGGAAAACTGGGCGGGATGAATCGTCGTGAAGCACGTGATCTGATTCGCAGCCACGGCGCGGTGATGGTCGAGCGAATCGACGAAACCGTTGACTTGATCGTCGTCGGTGCGGACGAACTGACGCTGGACGAAACGGATACGCTGCTGGACCAATGGACCCTCGAAGCGGCAGCAAACGGGCACCTGACCATTATCAATGAAACCCAGTTTTGGCAGGACCTTGGCATGGTCGATGCCGACCTCGATGTGGCCCAACTCTATACGCCTGCGATGTTGGCCGATTTGCTGGATTTACCCATTTCGACCATTCGCCGCTGGCATCGTCGTGGGTTGATCACGCCGGCCCGACAGATTCACAAACTGGCGTATTTTGATTTCCAGGAGGTCGCTTCGGCTCGCCGAATCGCGCGGCACATCGCCTCAGGAGCCTCCCCGGAAGCGATCGAACGAAAACTCTCCCAACTGGCCGAACTTTACCCCGATGTCCAACGGCCACTCTCGCAACTTTCGGTCATCGTCCAAGGCAAAAGCGTGTTGCTTCGCGATGGCGAAGGGCTGATCGAACCTGGCGGACAAAAACTGCTCAACTTCGATCTGGCCGGTGACGGTGAAGAGCTAGAACCCGCCGCCGTGATTTCGATGCAGCGAGCGGTCGAGGAAGCGGCGTTCGACCAATTATCCTCCCCAGAAGAATTTTTTGCCGTCGCAAACGCAATGGAGGACAGTGGTGACCTGGACGCAGCGATCGAGGTCTATCGGGCATCCTTACTGGCATTCGGACCGTCAGCGGATGTTTCCTTTCGATTGGCCGAGTTGCTGTATCAGTGCCAGGAATTGACTGCGGCCCGCGAACGGTATTACATGGCCATTGAACTGGACGAAGCGTTCGTCGAAGCCCGGGCGAGCCTGGGTTGCGTACTGGTCGAACTGGGCGAACCAGAATTAGCGCGATCGGCGTTTGCTGGTGCTTTGCAGCACCATCCCGATTACCCGGACGTCCATTTTCATCTTGCGCGATTGCTCGACGATATGGAATGCAGCTCAGAAGCTGACGAACACTGGGCCCGGTTTCTCGAACTGGCCCCCAAAAGTCCCTGGGCAGCAGAAGCCCGTGAAAGACTGGCGAATCGGAGCTAACAAGCTCGCGCCTGCGTCGACGCTATCAAGCCTGCTTGCGGATTTCAAGTGCCCGAAGCGTTTTCCTGTCAGTGAAACTTTGCGGGTTATTCCGATCGTTCCTGAAATGACGGTCGCAACGCTCGTTCAGTTTTGATTCCTAAACTCTGTCAGTTATTCCGATTCTGCTTGATATCGCAATTCGAACGGTTTCAGCGGTTATTTGATTCGGCAGGACGCGCTACGGGATTTTTATGACCAAATTTGGCTACAACATCGTGATTCTCCTGGTTGGCTGTCTGGGTCAAATCACCCTGGCCCAACAGGACTATCCCGCAACACGTTATTCCGGATTTGGACCATCGTACCAATCGGGATTCGCGACATCCGCCCCCTCCCAACCTGACGCTCCCAACGACTCAAATCCGCAAGACTTTCGCGCCATGTCTCCATCGAGTTGGTCCAACCCCGGACCAACGGCGGCAACGTCCAATACTGACAACAGAGAGACAGTTGGAAATGACAATGATTTCCAACCACCCAGTCTGACGGCGCCGAAATCGGTGATTGAACCTGCCAACCAACCCTTTCAATCCGCCTCGTTTGCTCGCCCCGGTGAGTTGCCAGGTGCCCCAAGTATTCCTCGGGATATTCGAACCAACTCACAGGTCGATCCGGAGATCGGAGCGCTCGAATCCGGGCGGTACCCGCTGACTTCGGCTGCGTCCGCGCCCCCGCCCGCCGAGCGGACTCGACTCTTTTGCCGATCAAGGGTTCAACCCGGCGATGAATTCAAATTCAAGTGAATCGATCATTCGCGTGCAACCCAAGCGACCCTCGATCCCCAGCGCCTCGAACCGTGATCTTCAGCCGATTCCGGATCCCAAGGTGGTTGGCGACGAGTCAACGGCACCTCAATCGGCAACCGATGTTTCGGTCGCCAATTCCCTGGGGACCCTGCCGATCGAACCGGGAATGCGGGATCTCGTCCCGACGGTTCGCAATTGGGGCTCAACGGACAACGGACAGAAGTTCGATTTTGAAGAGAAGAAAAAAGAATATCCGAAAATGAAAGAGATCCTGGCAACCGGGCGATATTTCGGCTCAGCCTCGATTCTGTTTTTGAAACCTCACTTTCAAGGCAACACGGCGTTGGCGGAATCGGTGACCGGGGTCAGCACGCCATTTGATTTTGATTTTGAAGCGGCGCCGAGATTTCAACTCGGATTCGAATCCAAATTTGGACCCGGTGGTGAATTAAACTATTGGCAGTATGACGAGTCTTCCAACCCAACGGTCTTCACCAGCGATGGGGCGAATGTCGGGAGTACCAGCGCTTGGATGCCTGGCTCCAACCAGTCGAGTCGTTTGACCGCGTCCAACGCGGGTGAGAGCATTGCCGCCGTGCACTCGATCAATATTGAAAGTTTCGAGGCCAATTTTTTCAAATATGTTCAGCTGCCGATTTCCCGAGTCAATGGGAAATTCGGTTTTCAATATGTCAGCATTCATCATTCACTTGATGCGTCCCTGACCAATGCAGGCGGGACCGAAATTGGTCGGTTGGATTCAGATTCAGATTTTCGGGGTTTCGGCCCAACCTTTGGCTTGGAATACTATCGACCGGTTGGCCACACCCAACTCGAATTGCTGACCAGCGTCGGTGGTTCGGTTTTGTTTGGGCAGCAGGATCAATACGTCACCAACACCCAATCGGGCTCGTTAAGCCGCATGGGTGCCGATCAGTTTTCATCCAACGCCGAATTTCTGACCGCCGTCCAGTACAAGAAAATGTTGGCAGAAAAACGATACGTTTTTGCGAGAATTGGCTATACCTACGAAACATGGCTTGGCGGGGGAACCGCGATTTTGCCGGAGTCCGATTTCGGCCTTCGCGGGTTTACGTTTTCATTGCGGTTCAACCATTAGCCAAATCGCCTCGTTGCCGCCGGCTCCGATCCAGATTCCAACGCTCAATCCCCGGCAGCCCTCTCCGCCTGTCGTTCCACTAGGACTAAACTGGGTGGAGCCTGTTGAGCCCGCATCCCTCACGCCGAATCAGCCGTTATGACCGTTGCTGTTTTTGTCGAAAACGAATCCGATTGCGAGCGTTTGATTCAATGGGGTGTTGAATTTGCAGCAGCCGATCACAGTGAACTGTTGGTTGTCGTACCCAAACGCAGCAAAGGCAAACAATCCTGGCGTCAACTTGATCGTGCCGACGCTGAAAAACGATCTCTGGTCAAAGCGGTGTTTGATGTGCTTGCCCGGGAAAATCCGGAACAGGTTGTGCTCAAGCAGGACATCACCAGCGGCGATGAGACATCGAACATGGATCGAGTCGCGATCGACACTCAGGAAATCGAAGCGCCCAATCCGGCCACTGCGTTCTCGGAGAAAGTGGAACAGTTCGACATCACCTTGCTGATCTTACCTGCCCGCCAACCGGTGGTTGGAAAGGGCGATCAGGATTCCTGGCATCAACGACTGTTTGTCGAGGCGCCTGTGAGGTGGTCGTGGTGCGAGGACTCCCCCCACGACCGCCGTCAGCGTGCCGGATCATGATCGCCAGCGAAGACGAAAATGATCAAAACACACAGGTTGCGATCCGACGCGGAATGCAATTGGTCCGATCCCATCCGAATGGCACCGCGTCCTTCCTGTTTGTCCGCCCCGACGACGACGTGGTCGCCGGCGAGATCGCGCAAAAGCACGTTGATCGAATGGCGCGTCAGATCACGGAAAAAAAAATTGAGGTCACCAGACAGTTTCAGCTGGCCGACTCGTTGACCACCGGAATCAAACAACAGGATCTTGATCAGGTTGACCTGATCGTGATTGGAACCGGAAAACGTCGCACCCTGGCAAGTGTCCTGCGGGAGGGCGACAAACTCGATGAAACCAAGACCTCGTTGATTGCGTTTCGACATGCGGTTCCCGTTTCCCATCGAGTTTGGACCCGATTTCGCACCGCGGTTCGCAGCCAGATCCCACAAATTGACAGAGACTATCGGATCTCGCTGGTGGATCGTTTACAATCCAGTTCCGTATTCGATTTTGATTTCGTCGCCCTGATCTCGCTGTCGACCCTGATTGCCGCGCTGGGTCTGGCGCGAAACTCTGGAGCCGTCGTGATCGGTGCCATGTTGGTCGCGCCGTTGATGACGCCCCTGGTTGCGATCGGGTTTTCACTGGTCCAGGGAAACGAAAAACTGATCAAGATTTCGATCAAATCGGTCTTGCTCGGGTTTACCGTGGCGCTTGGAATCGGCGTGATTGTCGGCCTGCTGTTGCATGTGTTTGCTCCAGGGCTGCCGATCACGGCTCAAATGTACGATCGAGGTTCACCCAACCTGTTGGACCTGATTGTCGCGTTGGCCAGCGGAATCGCGGGGGCCTATGCGATGGGACGACCGAACCTGATCTCCGCCATTCCGGGCGTTGCGATTGCGGCGGCTCTGGTGCCACCGATCGCGACATCCGGGTTGTCGCTGGCGATGGGGGATCTAACGCTGGCCGGGGGATCGTTGTTGTTGTTCGGAACGAACATTGTCGCGATTGTGCTGGGGACCGCGATCACCTTCTGGGCGGTTGGCATCAGCAGCCGAACGGCGAAAACCGAATCGGGCGAACAGCGAGCGTTGCTGCAATGGCCCCGGTACTGGTTCTTCGCGATTGTCATCCTGTCGTTCTTTCTCGCCGCCGAGATGTCAATTTACAATCCGCTCGACTCCGCGTCGCCGGACGATGCAGAGATGCTCAATGACGTCGAGTCGTTACAACATCCGCTGGAACCGCACAAAGGCCAGCTGAAGCCGAACTGACTCAATGCGATCGGGCTAGATTTCGCCGCCGCGAAGTTCCGTTTTTGCTCCATACCAGCGGGAGAACGGGATGGCAGTCAAACCGTGAAGCACGATGCTGAGCAGGATCGTCCAGACGGCAGTTGCCATTAAGACACCTCCTCCCGGTAGGTTCTCATCCAAAACGATGACCGCAAAAACGACACTGGCCAATCCACGGGGGCCGAACCATCCGATGAACAGCTTCGTGTCCGTGCTCAGATTCCGCCCGGACAGGCACAACCAGACTGGCAGCATTCGGATCAACGTCAGACTCAGCTGCGCATAGACAATCACTCTCCAGTCGAGAAACTGGTAACTCAATCCGATGACCGCAGAACCGCTGACGAACCAGGTGATCATTGCCATCACGTCACCGCTTCCTTCCGCTGCTTCCAGGTATTGCTGTTTGTGTTTCTGGCAAAGTCCGCCAAATACCAGTCCGCCAACAAAGCTGGCGATGAATCCGCTGCCACCGAGATACTGGGCAGCGGCAAAACAGAATAGTGCCAGGGCAATGACGGGGACTTGCAGCCAGGTTCCCCCAATCCAACGGTGCTCAGCCGACAACTTCAGCGCGAAACTTCCCACGAGCCCTCCGGCCACACCAACCACCAAGCCGATTCCAATCGCCTGCAACGGCAGCATCACCGCCAGTCCCGCGGCCTCATTGACACCTGTTTTGCCAGCGGCCAACGCCAGAAAAAACAACAACACCGGGACGCAAATCCCATCGTTTAAGCCACTTTCCAAACTGAGACTTTCGCGAACCGACTCGGGTACCTGTTCATTGGTCACGACGGCTTTCCCCAACGCGGCATCGGTCGGGGCAAGCAGAATTGCCAACAAAGCGATTTCGAAAACGTCGACTCCATCAAAGATGATCCAGCCAATTCCAAAACCTAACGCAATGGTCAATGGCAAACCAATCAGTAGCAACCGCGTTGGAATCGATTCAATTCGCGGCAAGATTCGCAGATTGGTATTGGCCGAGTCGGTAAACAAGACCAGCGCCAGCGTCAATTCGGCAAGGATCTTGAGACTTTCACCTTCGACTGGAATCGCGATCAGTCCGAACCCATCAGGTCCGCACATGAACCCAATCGTTACGTAGACCAAAGCACCGCTGACAATCGTGCGTTCCAATCGCTTAGCGACCAGGCTGTACAGGCAGGCGAAACCAGCGATCACCAGCAGGAGAAAATAGTTCATGCGACTTTCTGCGTTAGCCGCCCAATCGCGAACGACTGTTTGACATGGTCCAGGCGGCGATCAGCTAACCCGCGCGGACCGACATCGCCGGTCGTCCGGCACGCGACACGGGGACTGTCTAGATCTTCCTGATCGAAACCACGGTCGAGTGGAACGCCTGCTGACCCGTGATCGGATCGGGTGCGATCGGCATAATTCGATTCTGATTCCAGCCGTTCCCGGTATTCTGTTTCCAGGCACCGGGGTCGCCGTTGGAATTGTCTTCCCACCACATGTTCTGTTCCCAGTCTGGATCTGCATATTTTTGTCCGTTGCTGCCCACCAGCTTGGATCCCGTCACCGCTTTCTTGGCCTGGGCCACGCTACTGTACTCCCAGTGTCCACAACTGTTACTCATCGCAATTGCCCGCGGATGGATCCCGGGCATGGTGACAATTGGCACGCGCATTCTGCCGGCGATCAATCGCCCCGCTTCGTCCTGTTCGTAGTGGTCGCTTTTGAGATTCGGGTTGGTCGATTCGAGCATTTTCGAAAAATACCCCGTCAGCTCGATCCAGTCTCCATCTTTCAAGCCAAATTTTTTGGCCGTGACAGGATTCAGCCAAGCCGGGTTGCTGTGGACAATTTCCGCCAACCATTTCAAATTCATCGTCCGGCCGTGATTGTGAACATTCCATTTAAAGGACGTCATGATCAAGTGATCATCATCAATTTCCTGGTGTTCAATCGGTTGCAACCAGACGGGCATTTCTTCGATTGGCACGTCATAGGGTTTGTGTTGCTCCGGCCGAGGCTTGGTTTTGGTCATGCTGGAACGGTTGATCAATTCGGTCGTGTCCTGGTTCAGGCCGGTTTGACTGACGAACACACTGCGAATTTCGAATTTTCGGCTTGGCGTTTTGAAGCCTACGACCGCCTTGCCATCGATCATGATGCCGATACCCACACCGTCCTTGGTGATAATGCCAGTCGCCTGATCGGTTTCGCTGCCGGCCAGATCTTCGTTCGAAAGCGGCCGCAAGAAGGGCTCGTAATAGGGTTCGATCGACTCGTTTTCCCAGGCGCCTTCTTCGAGCAATCGCTCCAGTCCGGCTTTTCCGGTTGCCGGATTGGCGGGAATATTCTCCGCCCACTTTTGCATGTATTCTTCCTGCGATTCCTGGTACCACTCCTCCATGCCGCCACCGATTCGTTTGGCGAGTTCCGGAAAAATCCAGCGAACATCCCGGGCTTCGCCCAACGGTTGGACCATCGGCGTCCGAATGCCGACGTAAGGGCGCAGGTTGTAACTCGCCCTCGCATCGAGATCCCAACGTTCCAGGTAGGTCGTCCAGGGCAGTACGATGTCCGCATAGTGGGCCGTTTCGTTGTAAAACGGGTTGATGCAGACATGGAATTTGATCAGCTCCTCATTGCACATCACATCCTTGGTCAGACTTTCCTCGGGCCAGGTCAGCGGCGAGTCAAGGTTGTAGGTCATGTAGGCATCCAGTTTCGCCCGTCCTTGCAACAGGTACAGATAGATGATCTCACCGACTCGCATCCGTCGCCAGACATTGGCCAACGGGAACTCGGGAGGGTCCTCCAACACGCTCCAGGTTTTCGCGCCGGGCGGCATGGCGGGCGTTTGGACCAGCGGATCCAGACCACCCCATGGCGACCAGCACCAGCCCCCTTTTTTGCCGACGCTGCCGACCAGGGCATTGAGCAATCCGATCGCACGATCGTTATAGAACCCGTTCAGGTGTGCCGAGGAACCCCGATTGCACATCGTGGTCGCGGCCGGTGCCGCGGCCGCAAATTCCAACGCGATCCGCTTGATATCGGCAGCCGGCACCCCGGAGATTTTTTCGGCCCACTCGGGTGTTTGTTCGGCCAGATGCTGTTTCAGCTCAGCGATGCTGCTGTTGGTCCAGTGATTGATGAAGTCCTCATCGTAGGCCCCCGCAGTTAAAATCGCGTTGCACATTGCCAATGCCACAGCGCCATCGGTGCCGGGAAACGGCGCAAACCACTCGTCGCTGGCGCCGGCAGTATTGGAAAGTCGCACGTCGAACGTGACCAATTTCGCGCCGTTCTGAAACCGTCCGTTTTGAATTCGGTTGGCAAACGGGACATGCCCCTGGTGGGCCTCAAACGCGTTGGAGCCAAAATTCAGGATGTACTTCGAGTGCTCGACATCGTTGAGATCCCAGTCGCTTTCCCAGAGGTAGGTCAGATTGGCAGCACGGCGGTTGCCACTGCACAGGCTGCGATGCGAAAGCTGGGTCTTGGTTCCGTACGCATTCAAAAATCGGGACAAAGCGTCCTTGGACCGTTGGCGACCTTGATGAAATGCAAAATTCTCCGGCTGACCCGACTCTCGAATCGTTTTCAGTTTTGCGGCGATTTCGTCCAGCGCTTCGTCCCAAGTGATGCGTTTCCATTTCCCTTCACCACGTTCCCCGACCCGCTTTAAGGGATACAGCAAACGCTCGGGATGGTATTGGTGGTTCAAACCAGCCTGTCCTCTCGCACACAATCGGCCGCGACTGTTGGGGTCCTTCGGATTGCCCTCGATCTTGATAATCCGACCGTCTTTGACATGGCCAATGATGCCGCAAATCGTGCTGCAAAGCTGACACATACCCGGGACTTTCTGCGTGCCCTCGTACTTGGACAGGTCAGGCCAATCGCGGTTTCCACGGGGTCCTGGCAAATCCGCGTTGCCGGGCATCCGAAAATCGGAACGCTGGCGCGAAACACCGCAGGCTTGGTACGACTCTTCGCCGAGCTGGACAAATCACCGGCCTCGGGAGCCTGGTTAGGCGTGACTGCAGTTTCGGCATCGGCTGATGTCTCAGGCGCGCAGCCGCTGACCGCCGACGCTGACATCAGGGCAGCGCCAAACTGCAGGAATTTTCGGCGCGATTGATTTTCGCGCCGGACAGCGGATCGTTTTGTTCGGATTTCATGATTACGAGATCTAAGCAGGAATGAGAATTTGATTTTGCGAGCCTGTCTTATTCGTCGCGTGCCGACGACAAGTCGCTGCTCACTCTTCTGGCCGGGACTTCCAGTTATAGATGTTGTACGTTTCGGGGTTGTACGATTCGCCTTCCTTGGGAATCCGCTCCTCAATCTCGGCTGGCGCGGGACCCGCAAACCACATCCGTGGCTTGGTGTTTTTGTCGCCCCGCAACTGAACGAGCGGTAGATCGTTGGTCTCGGCTTCCTGTTTGGCTTTGGATACCTTCGAATCCGGATCGTTTAGATCACCAAAATAAATCGCGTCCGCGGGACAGGTCGACGCGCAGGCCGGTTCCATGTCGTGTTCAAGTCGATGATAGCAGTTGTGGCATTTGACAGCTTGATTGGCGACGGGGTCGATATAAATTGCGCCGTAAGGACATGCCTCCACGCAGTTCCCGTTGCCATCACAAGACTTGTAATCAATAATTACACTACCGCCGACGCCCTTTTTGATGGCACCGGTCGGACACGCTTTCAGGCACGGCGCGTCCTCGCAATGCTGACAGGACATCGGCAGAAACATCCTCGCAACCTGGGGATACTCACCCACGTCCTTGAAGAAGGTTTGCCGAATGTAGTTGCCCAGCGGAACGTCGTTTTCCGATTTACAAGCCACCTCGCATCCGTGACAACCGAAACAGCGGCGAGTGTCGATGAACCAGCCGTAAGCCTTGCCGTCATCGGGAGCTTGCATTCGCTCCGCCCAAAACTCCTTGGGCTCGAACAGAGATTGATCTTGAGTGGCTTGCAGAGATTCTGCTGATGCCGATTCTGCGGAGCCACCCACTGCGGCACCGGCTACCAAGCCACCAGCGGTCTTGCCGAGAAACTCCCGGCGATTCTGTTTTTTCATCGGTTTTTGGCATTCATAATTTTGATGGCCTTGATTGCGAAATTTCAATTCAACCCCGCACCGACTACAAAGCTGTCAGCGATTTAGGTGACTTGATTTTCCACAGCGCGTTTGATCGCCTGACGTTATAACCTAAAACACAACTGAATTACAAATTAAGTCGCTTCACCAACAGCAGATTCGAAACGTAAACGATCCAAGGCAGTTTCATTCGGCACTTCCTCGCTATTTGGATCGTTGGGCTACTCTGGCCAGCGATCTCATGCTGAAAACTCTCTGCAAATCAATCAAAAAGGCCGAATATGATTTTGAACATGGCAGACGACCTGCGGTTGGCATGGGTTGGTATCAATGGTGGAACGCCACACAAAACGCCCAATCTGGACATGATGGCCGTCAGGAAGAATGACCGGGATACGTGGCCATCGGCAGAAATCCTGGCATGACTGCTATCTACAAAGGCTGCGTTTGCAAGGGAACAGTGAAGGTTTCGGTATCTTCCGCGCCGTGTCTGCGGGCTCTTTGAAATCGAATTTTTTGTTACAATCTGGGTTCCTCCAAACGGTCAACTCTGGCCCCGGCAAAATGTTGCCTTCAGGAATTTCAGCACATGGACGAAACGAAAATCGATCAAATCAGCTCCGTCCGCCTATTGCGCGAACAAGTCATCCCGATTCAAAGCTTGAACGGGTTTCATAAACATCACCGAATTCCATCGGCCTGGACCGTTAACGACGTGAGGTTTCTGGCATCGATTACCGAAGCGGAGGTGGACAACGACCTGCAGCAGACGTTTGCGAAACTCCGATCGACGTTCGGCTTCAAGCGAAAACAAATCTCGGTCTCGGGCCCGCGCGATGGTAGTGGAATGATCACAACGCCCTATTTCAACTATGAAATCGTGGTGACACTGGACCGCGACGATGCTTCCAAATCCCTTTGGCAGCGCTCCATATCAGATGTGGTTGATCCCGGTCAGACGTTTAATGCAGCGTTCCAAAAATCGTTTGGGAACATGTTTTCGATTCTGGAAATATCGACGATCGAACTACTTGATCTCGAAGATATCGTTGACCACGTGGAAGAGGCAGAATCGGACAATGTTCAGGTCGATTACGACAAAGACCTGACCTGGTGTGAAATCCAGGTCGCCGACTCGATTGCCTCTGTCAAAATTCGTGACAACTCGATTCGCGTTGTCAGCAGGCAGGAAGTTTCACCCCGGCAGTTACTCGAAGCGTTTCTGGACGTGCAGGCAAAATTCCTGGCGGATTTATTGTGTGAAGGCAATCCGTTCCTGGTGGATATTTAGTCTTGCGGGGTTCGCTCGGCGGAATGGATCGAGGTCCGCAGGCCCAAGTGAAATCCGTTTGAGCCCATTCGCATTCTGATCAGGGCCAAGTTAAAATCCTGGCTGAAATCAACTTAAACTCGAGGCGACGATGCGATACCGATTGACTGTTTGTGTGCTGGCTCTGGCTGGATTTTTGCCAACCCAGTCGCTGCTCGCAGAAAGCCCGAGTCCGCCTGAGCGGCCCAACATCCTGCTGATCTTTCTCGATGATTTTGGTTGGAAAGACACCAGCTACATGGGTTCGGATTTTTACGAAACGCCCCACATCGATCAACTGGCCAAAGGCGGAATGGTGTTCAGTGATGCCTATTCCTGCGCCGCCAATTGCGCACCGGCTCGGGCCTGCCTGTTGTCCGGTCAGTACACGCCGCGCCACCAAATCTACAATGTCGGCACCTCGGCACGCGGCAAGGCTCAATATCGTCGCCTGCAACACGTCCCCGGTGTCAGTACGCTGGATCCCTCGATCAGAACCTGGGCTCACCAATTGCAGTCCGCGGGCTACAAAACAGCAACGATGGGCAAATGGCATTTAAGCGACGACCCGATTCCCTACGGCTTTGATCTGAACATCGGGGGAACGCATTCAGGCGGCCCTCCACGTGGTTATTATCCGCCGCATGGCAAAGTCCCCAACTTGCAGGACGCTCCGCCCAATGAATACGTCACCGATCGGTTGAGCGATGAGGCGATCAAATTCATTACCGCCAACCGCGAACAACCGTGGATGTTGTATTTAACGCATTTCGCCGTTCACACTCCCTTACAAGCTAAAAAAGAATTGCTGGCGAAATACGAAACCAAACCACCGGGCCAGTTGCACGACCATGCAGTCATGGCGACCATGATTCAGGCAGTCGACGACGGCGTCGGCAAAATTGTTGAAACGCTGGAGCGATTGGAACTGACGGACAAAACCGTAATCCTGTTTTATTCTGACAACGGTGGATACGGGCCGGCCACGGACATGGATCCCTTAAAGGGATACAAAGGCACGTATTACGAAGGCGGAATCCGGGTCCCGTTTTTTGTGAACTGGCCAGGAGCCGTTCAACCGGGAACGACCACCAAAGAGCCAATCATCGGTGTCGACATCTACCCGACGTTGTGTGAAATCGCTGGATCCGATCTGCCGGCAAACCAGCCGCTGGACGGCGTCAGCCTGGTCCCCTTGTTGAAAGGCGAGGTCAAGAACCTCGACCTCGCCGATGGGCCCCGCCCGTTATACTGGCACTTCCCAGCCTACCTGCAAGCCTACCAGGTCTGGGATGAACAGCGCGATCCACTATTTCGTTCGCGGCCTTGCGGAATCATCCGCAAAGGAAAATACAAACTCCACCAGTATTTTGAATCCGGTGATCTGGAACTGTACGATCTTGAGTCCGACTTAGGTGAAACCACAAACGTCGCGGAACGGAATTCATCGATCACTCGCGAATTGCTGAACCAAATGTCGACTTGGCGGCAGCAGACCAATGCACCGGTCCCCAACCAGGCCAATCCGGAATTTGACCCGGACGCCGAAGCACGGGCAATCGCCGAGATAGAAAATAGTGGTAAAACGAACAAGCGGAAAAACAAAAACAAAAATTGAGATGGGCTGCCGAACCCCCGTCGTCTTCGGCATTGGAAAACAGGAATGTTGAAAGCGATTGGTATCGGATACCTGATCATCGTACTGTCGTTGAGTCTCGTGACCTTTGGGGTCTACGGCTGGGACAAACGGCAGGCTAAGCGGGAGGAACGCCGGATTCCGGAGTCAAAACTGCATCTGCTCGCGCTGCTCGGGCGGTTGGCCGGGGGCCCTGGTCGGTCGACATTATTTTCGGCACAAAACCCGGAAACTTGGATTCACGATCAAGACCTGGTGCATCGTGACGGCCCACGTTGGATTGATGCTGGCACTCGCCTACGGATTATTGACATCGACCAGCCTTTGACTAACGACCGCAACGGCTCAGCTCCAGAATTTAGTCAACCGCCACTCCGATGGCTTACCGATCGCCAACCCAACGGCAGGAAGGACCGCGCTGATTCGATTCTGGCGTCTGGGATTTTGTCAAAAAAACAAACGAGCGCGGTAACTTCTCAACGGTCAATTCCGCGAATCGCCCGCGTGATTGACGCAACTGATCTCTCGGGCGTGCCATCGGTTTGCTATAACGTTAACTGTTAATTTGGTATCGCTTGTCAATCTCCACTTTCATCATCCATGCTTGCGCGACTCTGGAAACTGATTTCGATGACGTTCCAGATTTGGGCCCAGGCAAAAGCTTCGCGGATGTCAGCCGCGATGACTTATTTCACGATGCTCTCGTTGGCACCGCTGTTAGTGATTGCGATCGCGATTGCCGGATTCGTTTACGACGGTAAATATGCGGAACAGGAAATTATTCAACAGGTAAGCGTGATCACGACACCGGCGATCGCGGAGACGGTGGCCGGACTGATCAAAAACGCCACCAAGCCCGGGTCGGGTCTGCTGGCCAGCTCGATCAGTCTGCTGGTTTTGTTCTATGGCGCCTCCGGCGTGTTCTCCCAACTGTACGACACCTTCAATGACATCTGGCATATCCCGCCAGAGACCCGCAGCGGGATCCTGTTCGGTATCCAGAAACGTCTGATCGGCGTTGCCATGGTCCTGCTGGTTGGTGTCCTGTTGATTGCGACCCTGTCCATGGGTTCAGCGATCGCGTTCTTGAACCGCCTGGTCAACGACTCGTATCCCCAACTGACGACCTGGTTGAATCTGGCGGACCGCAGTTTGACGTTCCTGCTCATGCCATTTGTATTTTCGATGGTCTTCCGGTTTGTCCCGGCCACCCGAATTCAATGGCGAGACGTTTGGCTGGCTGGCATTTTGACGGCGATGCTGATTGCCGCCAGCCGCTACTTGATCGACTATTACCTGAAGATTTCAACCGCCAGCGAGGTCTATGGAGCGGCCGGGTCTCTGGTGATCCTGTTGATCTGGGTTTACATGACGGGGCTGGTCGTGTTTTTTGGTGCGTCATTCAGTCATGCCTGGGCGGAGACATTTGGCTCCCGTAGCGGGCGTCTCAACGAACCCCTGGAACCGCCGCCAGCGAGGCCGCCGCAAAAGGATACGCCGCCCATGGTTGCCCCGTCGATGGCCAGCCAAACCGCCAAAACCGACACCCCCTCGGTGGATCCGCCAGCCAAGGCCCCTCCACTCAACCTGCAACGACGATCGCCTGGTGTTTAACCGATCGTCCCGGAAGCGGCATGGAATTCGAAACGCGTTCGCGCTACAATGTTCGGCTGCCGAAGATTCGCGATGAAGTTCGTCGAGTCGTTTCGGCATTTTTTTGTTGGATAATTTCTTTAGCTAAAGGTGCAACGGCCCATGGAAGCCGGAATTGTCGGATTACCGAATGTTGGAAAGAGCACGTTGTTTAATGCGCTGACGTGCTCCAAGTCGGCGGCCAGTGAAAATTATCCGTTCTGCACCATCGAGCCCAACGAGGGCATCGTCAGCGTGCCTGATGATCGTCTTCAGCGAATCACCAAGTACATCACACCGCAAAAAGTCATTCCGGCCTACCTGAAACTGGTCGACATCGCGGGGATCGTCAAAGGCGCCAGCGAGGGCGAAGGACTGGGAAACAAGTTCCTGTCGCACATTCGCCAAGTCGATGCCATTCTGCAAGTCGTTCGTTGCTTTGAGGATGAAGACGTGATTCATGTCAGCGGCGAGGTGGATCCAATCGCCGACATCGAAATCATTGAAATGGAATTGATGCTGGCCGATATCGAAACCCTGCAGAACGCACTTGAAAAAGCCAACCGAACAGCGAGGTCAGGTGACAAGGAAGCCAAATTTTTGGTGACCGTGATCGAAAAATGCCTGCAGCACCTGGAAACCGATTCGCCGCTGCGAAGCGCGTCATTCAACGACCTGGAACTGAAAGCCATCAAGAGCTACGGCCTGATGACGTTGAAACCGATTCTTTACATTGCAAATGTTGCGGAAGATGACCTCGAAGGAAAATCACCGCTGGTCCAGAAAGTTCGAAAACACGCCGAACAGGTCAACGCAGGCATCGTCGCGGTGTGTGCAAAAATAGAAGCGGAAATTGCAGAACTGGAGCCTGCCGACCGAGCCGAAATGCTGGAGGCCGTCGGACTCCCCGAAGCCGCCCTCGACGTACTGGCCAGAGAAACGTATCGAACCCTCGGCCTGGAGAGCTATTTTACCGCAGGCGACAAAGAAGTCCGAGCCTGGACAATCCCCAAAGGTGCAACCGGACCACAAGCGGCCGGTGTCATTCACACCGATTTCGAACGTGGGTTTATTCGAGCCGAAGTGTATTCACTGACCGATCTGGAGGAATACGGCAGCGAAGCCAAAATTCGACAGGCTGGAAAACTGAGGATCGAAGGCAAAAACTATATCGTTCAGGACGGCGATATCTGCCATTTCCTGTTCAACGTTTGAGTTAAACCGACTGGCAGCCCGCTCGCAATGATTCGGTGCGAACGACGAATTAAAATCCCGAGCTAAAAGCCCGAGCCAATAACCCGAATCTAAACCCCGAGTCCGGGGGACCAACCAAGATCAATATTCAGGTCGTTACCAAGCCAATCGGAATCGGAGCTCGCGTCCCCGGTACGACCTTCACGATCGTCGTACGATTCAAAAAACTGCTCTCGACCTTCACTGGATTCGTCGTGGGTGGAATCCCCGTATCCACTGGTGGCGTCCGAGAAACCACTCTGATCGCTTCCACCCTGGTTGGATCGAAAACCATTGCCAACATTTCCGCCAGCACCACCGCCACCCTCAAGGCCGACGATGCCCCCCCCGTCACTGTAGGGAGGCTCAAAGTTCGTTTCGTCTCGACCGGCATATAAATCGAGCAATTCATCAACGTCGGTTTGGTGCAATGACCGGAATTCGTGACTGGGCAGGACCGTCGGATGCATGACCGATCCGATCACCAGCGAATGCTCTAATCCGAGCGCGTGTCCGATTTCGTGGACCGCGACGTACATCAGGTCGTACGCAGAATCGCCCATTCCATTGCCAACTTCCCAATTCTCGCTGCTGTCGAACTGGACGTCACCCGCGATCACCGGCGGACTGATGTCTTCTGGAAAATAAGCTTCCGCCAAACGTCCCTGCGGACCATCAATTTCGCCCATCGTAAAATCGAGCGACATGTTTTGACCAGCCGTTCCGGTCCGGAAGAAGTCGATCTCGGCGACCTGGGACCAAATGTCGAGCGCTTTGATAATCACCGCCTCAAACGTTCCTTGATCCACGTTTTCCGAGGTTTCACCGATGAAATAATCGAGTTCAACGCCCCCCCATCCCGGCCCATCCCAACCGACGCTGGCGAGGCATCGTCGCGGTTCCAGAGATCGGTAATCGAGGGGAGTTACTGGAAATCGTGGTCGATCGGCGGTTGGCGTGTGGGATCATGATTTTTCTCTGGTGCATAGGACACTAATTATTACGGAAAAGTGCCCTTCGATTCAACCAATTCAAAAAAAAATTCTGGAAAACAGCTGACTTTCACGGGTTTGGTCAGCTTTTTGCTCGGACGGACTGGCGGTCTAGGACTCAAAATGGACGGCGTTCCGATGTCGATGCACCACGAGCTATTGAGGCTGGCTTTCGTCGAGCAATAAGTCAATCGACCGCAAGTCAAACTTGATTGTGTTGACAGTTAGTTCGGCGTCGATTTTCACCACCAACTCGGTATTCTGATTGAATCTTGGCGGGAAGACCTCGTCCGGTAGGTACCCCGCAAATTGATTCGCGATCCCTTCATTGGGAACGAGCCCCGGAAATTGGGTTTTCAAATCCGCCAGCAACGGCGGCCGGCTGGATTTTTGCTGGTGCTTGGAAAGAATCACGCGGTATTCTCCGGGCCTGATTTCACTTGAGCCATCAGCCAGTTTCAATTCGAATCTGCCTTTTTCGTTTGTGGTCCCGTAAGCCAGACGCGTTTCGTGCTGCTGTCGATCCATTAACGAGCGAGGAATAAAAACAATCTTTGCGTCGGCAATCAGTTCATCATCGAGCTTCACTTCGCCGACAACCTCGACCGAATCGGGTGTTTGGGGTGCTTCGTTTCCACAACCCGAAAACGAGACCAAGACAACCAAGACGATCGCCGCGCGAGCCAATTCCTTCAACCCCGGTCGCTGCTCAAGCCTGGCCAAACGAAAATGATAAAACCTGATTAGCATGACCGACCTCCAGAAGCCTGCAATCTTCCCGATGATTGTCCCAATGGCGGCAGCGTCTCTTCCAAAACGCCTTTGGCCCGCGGCCAGATCAAGAGTGCTTCGATCACCATCCAGACTTGCAGCCCAAACGTCACCAAACCGATCGTTCCCAGCAGCTTGTGATTCTGAATACTCCACTCCCAACCCGCATCCGTCAAACGGATCAACCACCCCGAATCAGGATTGGTCAATTGCCAGACCAACGCCCAGGCGGGAAGCACAATCATGATGACCATTGGAATCGCAACAAACCAAACCGGTTTCTTGCGACGCCAGAGGTAGAATACGGTGACCATCAGTGCCAACCCGGCGAGCAACTGATTGGTCGCCCCAAACAATGGCCATAACAACAACCCGCCCGTGCCGGCGGTCCCCCCTGCTTTCGCCGGGACCATCGCAATCGCGCCACCGAGCAACACCGCCAAACCGGTTGCCGCGTACTTATTCACCAACGGCGTAAAATGCAGGGTCGCGGCCAATTCCTGGATGACGTAGCGTTGCAGGCGAGTTGCCGAATCAAGGGTGGTGGCGGCAAAACTGGCAACCAGTACGGCGATGATTCCGATCGCCAACTCAAATGGAATTCCAATGGCCGTCAGGAAATTCGCTCCTCCGTCAACAAACGCGCCGACTTTGTTTTTGAGACTGAAATCTTTCCAGGCAAGCCGATTTCCGTTTTCGTCGGTGCCCAGTTTGTAGGTCGCTCGCCAGGCAGCCCGCCCGGTCAAAATCACGTTTCCCGAATCACTTGCGGCTGGATTGACACCCAGGTTCGAATTGGCAGCAACGGTGGCCGCGGGCACCTGTTTTCCCATCCCGACACCGGCACAGCAGGCCAAAATGACGATCACCGCCAAGGCCCCTTCCAACAACATCGAATCCGTAGCCAATCAATTGAGCATCGGTTTCGCTTTCCAATTGTTTGCTACTGGTCCCGCTACTGACCAGACAATGAAATCCACTGATCGCTCCGCAGGCAATGGTGATAAACAGAAACGGCCAGATCGGCGGGGTGCCATCCGGCAAATCCGACGTCAGCGTTGGCGTCGACTCAATTAAATCGGCTTTCCCTGTCAGGCAAGCGACGGCCAATCCGACGACCAACAATCCCAATGCCAGAAACAGTTGGTGACTGTTGACATAATCCCGGGGTTGCAACAACAACCACACGGGCAGCACCGACGCAATCGCGCAATACACCAGCAGAATAATCGTCCAGACCACCGTCGGATTGCTGACCGGTAAAACGATCGGCAGGTAATACGTGCCGATGTAAATCGTGGCGTAGATCAGGACCAATGAGACGATTGACATCGCCAGTAAATTCTGCGAGCCGTAACGTAGACGCAGGCCAATGAAAATGGCGATCGGCAATGAAATCCAAACCGCTAACACGGATTGCGGATATTTATCGAAAATGGCGGCGATCACCAGGCCAAAAATCGCCAACACAATCGTCAGGGCAAAAAACAAAACGAGCAAAAATAAAATCTTGGTTCGCGACGAGATCATTCGACCGGCAATTTCGCCGATCGTTTGACCACGGTTCCGCATGCTGACGACCAATGCACCAAAATCGTGCACCGCACCGATAAAGATGCAGCCAAACACAACCCACAACAACGCTGGCAACCAACCCCAAAAAACCGCGATTGCCGGCCCGACGATCGGCCCCGTCCCCGCGATGCTGGTAAAGTGGTGACCAAATACCAACGACCGTTTCGAGGGGACATAGTCGACGCCATCCTCCAGCAGTTTACTGGGAACATCCGCCGCCGGATCCAGTGCGAAAACCTTTTGCGCCAGCCAGCGTCCGTAGGTGTTGTAGGCAACAATAAAGCCGACAAATGATCCAACGGCAATCAGCAAGGTGGTCATGGCCTGTCCAGCACAAATCAAGGGTAAGTAATGGCCCGAAAACACAGGCCTGATCCATTCGCATCCGCGGTTTCAAATTTCTGATTCAGCTCTCCGGCTCTATGTTAGTCCTAATTTCCGCCGCTGGCATGGTCCCCGATCCCTGGCAACCCTGGATCAGTTCGTGGTCGACCCGATCCAATCGGCCAGCTGATTCAACGCCAATTCGATTTGACCGATGGTGGCATGGAAATCTTCCAGGCTTTCAGATTCCAAAAACTCCAACTCCTCCGATTTCGCCGATGCGGCCTTAGCGCCAATCGCCCCAAAGCTTGATTTGAGCGAATGGCCACACCTTCGAGCCGAAACAAAATCACTGTTTTCGACAGCGGTTTTGGCATCCTGAATAAGCTTGGGTGCTTCTTCCAGGCAGGTTGACTGCAGTAATTTCGCTAAATCCGAATCACCGCCGGTCGCTTCCAAGGCAGCAGATTCGTCGAGGATGGCGGGTTCGTTACTCACGCAATGTCTTTCATTCTGAAGTGGTTGCGGTTGGATACCAGAAGAGTTCGGCAGATATTCAACCTCTCGATAAAGATCGTTGGATTTGAATGGTTTGACAAGGTGGCTGTCCATCCCGGCGTTGATAAATCTCTCGCGATCTCCGGACATTGCGTGGGCCGTCATCGCGACCACTCGTTGTCTACGGCCAGTGCCCTGCTCCTGTTCTCTCAACAGCGCGATCGCCGTCAGACCATCCATGACCGGCATTTGAATATCCATCAGCACGACGTCGAATTCTTCTGTTTTCAGCGCTTCCAAAGCCTGACGGCCATTTTCCGCCAGTTTGACGCGATGCCCCCGGTTTTCCAGCAAACCAATGGCGACCTTCTGATTGACCAAGCCATCTTCGACCAACAGGACCTTACGGCTGACCGACGCGGACGCTTCGGTGGGGGTATCCGCCTCCTGTTCCGGCAGTACGGTCGGTTGAAGTTCGATGGAGAAACGGAAGACACTACCTTTGCCGCGTTCCGAGGCGACATCGGCGGTTCCCCCCATCATTTCGACCAGCTTTTTCGAAATCGCCAACCCCAAGCCGGTCCCGCCGAATTTGCGTGTAATGCTCGCGTCTTCCTGTTCAAATGGATGAAAAATATTGACCAGTTTTTCGGGAGCAATCCCAACGCCGGAATCTTCAACCTCAAATCGGATCCGGTGACGGTCCTGCCTGGGAGGGTCCCCGGTTTGCGGGCTGCCCGGCTTCACGTCGGGGTCCGCAGGTTCTGTTGCGCGATCAAGATCGTTCGCCGGTTGCGACGCGGTTTCGACTTCGATCCGCACTTCCACTTTGCCCCGTTCGGTGAACTTGATGGCGTTGCTGAGCAAATTCAGCAGGATCTGCCGAATCCGCAACCCATCCCCCAGATAGGCATCGGCCAGCTGAGGATCACGGTGCTCGGTGACCAACAGGCCTTTGGAGGATGCCTGCATCTTCATCAGCCCGACCACTTCGTCTAACAATCGTTTGATCGAAAAGGGATGATTTTCCAAGGCCAGTTTGCCCGCCTCGATTTTGGAAAAATCCAGGATGTCATTGATCAAGGTCAGCAGATTTTCAGCACTTCCAGTGGCAAAATTCAGGTACTCGGACTGTCGTTGATCGAGTGGGGTGCCGCGAAGCAGTTCGCACATTCCCAGCACACCATTCATGGGCGTGCGAATTTCGTGACTGATATTGGCGACGAATGAACTTTTGGCTTCGTTCGCCGCTTCGGCAGCCTGCCGGGCTCGGTCCAATTCCCGATTGGCTTGTTCCGTCGTTCGTTTGGCTGCCTCCAGTTGTTCGATCAGCGCGGCCTGTTGCCGGTTCCAGACGACCACCACGCTCGTCCCTGTCAAAACCGTCATCAGTCCCAAGCCCAACGCCCACCAGAATCGCTGGTATTCGTAGAATCGTTTCTGAAAAAAATCACTCGTCACCCACTGCGCGTGAAAATCCCGCTTCTGCGATGTCGGGATCCGGTCCAGCGTTTTTGAAATGATCCTGGCGAGAATTCCCCAGTCGTTGCGGACACCAAATCCGTTGGCGTAAACAAAATCTGTTTCACCGGCGATTCGCAGGTTGGTCAATCCTTCCAGCTCCGCAAAGTAGCTGACCACCGCCGCCCCTCCGAAGTAAGCCGCAACATCGCCGGAAACGACCTGCCGGATTCCGGCAACCGGATTTTCGCACGACACGACCTCGATCTCCGGATAGGAAGTCCTGAGAAAATACTCGCCGGTATAGGATTTCGGGACGGCAACTTTCTGCCCCTTCAAATCGTTCAGGCTCAGGTTGCCCAGTTGTTGCTTGCGAACCACGAGGACGGCGGGATAGCTGATGTAAGCCTGGCTGACGGTGACAAAAGCTCTGCGTCTGGGCGCATCGACAATCATCGACAACGCATCAACCTGTTTTGCGCGGAGCATTTCCAGATTTTGCTCCCAGCTACTGGTCTCGATCCGCTGGAACTGGATTCCCAACTGTTTTTCAAAATGGTCCAGGTAGTTGACCACGATTCCCTTTAGTTCGCCGTCTTCCCAGAATTCGAACGGCGGAAATTCCGGCGTGGATGCTACGCGAACAACCGGGTTAGCTTTCAGCCATGCCCGTTCCTCCGCCGACAGCCAGTCGAGATCCGTCGCGTTCTGCGCCGCTGCCAGGGAAACACTCAAACCCAATAGCCAACCGGCCATCCCAACCCGTGCGAAACTGGCGAAACGAATACGGCCGAATTCAATTCTTCGATTACGAACATGCATGACCGTCCGATTCTACGCAGTTTGCACGCGATTTACAAAAAATTGGGCTGCCACGTGTACTGCCACTTCAACCGCATTGCGAATATAATTTCGCCTTCGCGGAACAGGCGTAATGAAACCAGAGTATTGATCAAGGAGTGCTACCCGTGGCGGAAAAGGTGGTGATTATCGGAAGCGGACCGGCTGGATGGTCGGCCGCGATTTATGCGGCTCGGGCAAATTTATCCCCCTTGCTGTTTGAAGGCACGACCAAACCCGAGATGATTCCACTGGGGCAGCTTGCGTTCACCACCGAGGTCGAGAACTATCCCGGTTTTCCCTTTGGTAACGTCCGCGCATTCGTGGAAAGTGCGGTGGACAAGGATCGGCACTGGAATTTGCCGCCGGCCCCGGACCACAAAAGAGATGGTCAGTACCACTATGCGGTGCAGGGGACCGAATTGATGGAAATGATGAAGCAGCAAGCCCTTAATTTCGAGACCCGCGTCGTCGGCGATGACATCGTCGATATCGATATTGAATCGTCTCCGCTGAAAGTCATCCCGGCCAATGGCGACCCCATCGAAACGCACACGATTATCATCGCCACCGGTGCCCGCGCGAATTATCTCGGCTTGCCCTCGGAAGAGGAATACAAAAACAAAGGCGTCAGCGCATGCGCCGTCTGCGATGGTGCGCTGCCGATTTATCGCCAAAAGCCACTTGCGGTGATTGGGGCGGGTGACTCGGCCGTGGAAGAGGCGACCTATCTCGCCAATCTGAAGGACGCTGCCACGATCTATATGATCGTCCGGCGAGACGAAATGCGGGCGTCAAAAATCATGCAGGATCGCGCAAAGAACACCCCAAAATCGAGATCATCTGGAATACGGTCGTGGACGAAGTCCTGGGCGACGGTAACATCGTGACGGGGCTGAAACTAAAAAACACCCAAGACGATTCGATCTCGGAATTGGCCGTCGGCGGGATGTTCCTGGCGATCGGGCACACGCCAAACACGACATTTTTGGGCGAAAAGCTGAAAATGAACGAGCAAGGTTACATTCAGTGGCAACTTCCATTTCGAACCAATACCAGTGTTCCCGGAATTTTTGCTGCAGGCGATGTGGCGGATGATTATTATCGACAGGCAGTGACTTCCGCCGGTACCGGATGCATGGCGGCTCTGGATGTGGAACGGTATTTGGCCGACCAGGGTATTGAATAGACGTCCTACCTGAACAGATCGACACAATCATGAGCGACAAAATCTTCCGAGACCGCGAGATCCTTGCCGACGCCCACGAGCGAGGGCCAGTTGCCACCGGCGTGGCGTTTTTGCGGTTATCGGGACCGGGTTGGCTGCAAAGTGCCATCACGCTCGGTGGCGGCTCGCTGATCGGAGCGCTGTTTCTCGGAGTGCTCGGCGGCACAAGCATGCTCTGGCTGCAACTGGTGGCGATCACCATCGGTGTGATCATGTTGTCCGCGATCAGCTACGTCACGCTGTCGACCCGCAAGCGTCCGTATGCCGCCATCAATGAATATGTGAATCCGGTGTTGGGAGTGGGCTGGATCACAGCCACGATTCTGGCGAACATGATCTGGATCATTCCGCAGTTCGCACTTTGCTACGATGCCCTCGACAAAAACCTGTTGGTGCAGCCGCTGTCGGCCGAACGACGCGCGGAGATCGACCAAGAGTTAACGCCCCTGCTCAGTAGTGGTGCGGCGTTGACGACCGACGAAGAGGCGCAGGTTAAAAAACTGAAAGCCGAAATGTCAGCTGCCGCCAGCGGACTGGGCAATTCAACCAAGGCCAAAATGACTACTTCGGCGGTGGTCGGCGTGATCGCGTTGATCATCGTGGTTTTGAGTTTCAACCCGGGCTGGATGGCGAAGCTCTTCGATCTGATTCTCAAATTGATCGTGGGCATGATCGTGCTCTGTTTTGTTGCGGTGGTTTATTACCTGGCGAAGACCGATGCCCTGGACTGGAATGCCATCTTGCTGGGGTTCATACCGAATTTTGGCCATTGGAATAATCCGGCACCGGCCATTCAGGCCTTGTTAGCCAACCTCGACGGCGCCAGGAAACATTCTGGCGAGACCAGATCATCGCCAAACAGCGCGAAAGCATGATTGGCGTGACTGCAACGGCCGTCGGATTGAATATGACTTTCCTGCTGCCGTATTCGATGCTCGCCCGGGGCTGGGACCGTCCGTTCCGCGGATTGGCCCGGTTCGATCTGATTACCGCGATGGCGATCCCTTATTTGGTAGTCACGACCTGCATTGTGATTGCGTCTGCCCATGCGTTTCATGCCAAGGCAGATCCGGATTTTCTCAGCAACAATCCCGTTGTCATGCAACAATCGGTTCTGTTTGACAGCTGCCTCGGTGTGCTGGAAAACCGTTACATCGCCGAAGGGACCGATGACAGTGAAATCGCTGCGAGGAAGGCAGAACTCAACGGCGAAGTCAGTCGCATCCAGAAACAGCTGGAAGTTCCCGGGCTGAACGAAACAGCGATGACGCAACTGACCGATCAGCTGGAAACAGCGCAGACCGACAAACAGCGAAAACTTGCGGAATTCGGTGCTTCACTCAGCGAAGCAGAAAAACGGATCGCCCCCACGCTGGTCAAACCCAATGCGGCTCAACTGGCGTCCACGCTCCGGCCGCTGTTGGGTGATGACAACAAGCAATACGCCGACCTGATTTTCGGATTGGGCGCGTTTGGCATGGGCTTCTCGACGATCATCATTCTGAGCCTGATCAACGGTTATGCTTTTGCCGAGATCGCCAATCGATACGAAAGCTCGATCATCCGGATCATCGGCGCTTGTGCGGCCATCGCTGTTGGATTCTGCTGGTTCTGGATCTGGCAGGGCGAGTCCCGTACCTGGCTGGGCGTGATCGCGTCCACGTTTGGCGCGATCCTGCTGCCGATCGCCTACATTTCATTCTTCGCACTGATGAACAGTTACCAGTTACTGGGCGATCAAAAACCAACCGGCGTGAGAATGTCGGTCTGGAACATCCTGATGACCATCGGGGTATTGGGGGCACTGGCCCAAGCCTACGGCGCTATTTCGACAAAATTCGGAGACCCGATTCAGGGTCCGTTCGTGATCGGCGGCGTAGCCGTGTTCCTGTTATTGGCGCTGATCGGCTTCTCAGCTCGGCCACGGGATGATTACGAAGAAGAATTTGAGCAATGACCCGCGTCGAAGCGACGATCCCATCGAAGGTCCCCCATCGACACGTGCCGATGGTCTCGCGCGGATCTCCGATTGAGTTACGAACCAATACAAAATGGAATTGAACGTTATGGAAAAGTTGTCCGTCAAAGCTGCCAGGGATGAATCATCGATCGGAACCAAGGCCACGCTGCAGGGCTGGGTCCGAACCCGTCGCGACTCGAAAGCCGGTTTCAGTTTTATCGAAATCAACGACGGATCGTCCCAAGGCAACATCCAGGTGATCGCGGACAAAGACCTGGAAAATTACGAATCGGAGATCAAGCTGCTGACCGCTGGCTGTAGCATTTCAGCCGATGGCGAGATCAAGGAATCGGGTGGCCGGGGGCAGAAAACAGAACTGCTGGCCAGTCGGATCGTCGTTCATGGCTGGGCCGATCCCGATCACTACCCGTTGCAAAAGAAACGACATTCGTTCGAAAAACTGCGCGAGTGGGCGCATTTGCGGATGCGCACCAACACCTTCGGCGCCGTCGCCCGAGTCCGCAATTGCATCTGCAATTCAATTCACCAATTCTATCAGGAACAGGGTTTCCTGTACGTGCACACACCGATTATCACCGCCAGCGATTGCGAAGGTGCCGGCGAAATGTTCCAGGTGACAACGATGGATCTGGAAAAAGTCGGGCAACAGCAGATCGAAAAACTTAATTACCGATTTGATTTCTTTGACAAGCCGGCCTACCTGACGGTCAGCGGTCAACTGGAAGCCGAAACGTTTGCCTGTGCGTTGGGCAAGGTCTACACGTTCGGTCCGACGTTTCGCGCCGAAAACTCAAATACGTCGCGGCATCTTGCAGAATTCTGGATGGTCGAACCGGAAGTCGCCTTCATCGAGTTGCCGGAAAACATGGATCTGGCGGAGGCCTTCCTGAAACGCATTTTCAGGGACGCGCTGGAACAGTGTGCCGAAGACATGGAATTCTTCAATTCATTTATCGACGAACAGAAGTCTTTGATTGAACGATTGCAGAAAATCGTGGATTCGGAGTTTACCCGTCTGCCATACACCGAGGCGATCGAGATTCTGAAATCGTGCGGTGAGAAATTTGAATACCCGGTCGAATGGGGAACGGATCTGCAAAGCGAACACGAGCGGTATCTGACGGAAAAACATTTCCAGAACCCGGTCATCCTGTACGACTACCCTCGTTCGATCAAACCGTTTTACATGTATTGTAACGACGATGAGAAAACGGTCCGGGCGATGGACGTGCTGGTTCCCGGAGTCGGTGAAATCATTGGCGGCAGCCAACGCGAGCACCGTCTCGATGTGCTGGAAGCACGTATGAAAGAACAGGGGCTCGATCCGGAAGAATACTGGTGGTATGCCGACCTGCGGCGATACGGAACGGTGCCGCATGCCGGGTTTGGGCTGGGACTGGAACGCGCGGTTCAATTCGTCACCAGCATGAGTAACATTCGGGACGTGATCCCGTTCCCCCGAACTCCCGGTAACGCAGAATTTTGAGTTTGGAGAGTTGCGTTTGAGTCAGGTTGACACGGCTGCCCGGAACCGGGTTCATGTCAATGGCCGTACGTTGCGGATGGGCCTCAACCGTTGTCGGCGGTCGGTCCGTAATTTTTAAAATTCCGGGAATTGGACCTAAAACATGCCTTCCCGATTGGGCAATTGCTCAAGTTGCTCTTTGAGATCGGCGATCGGAATGGCGGTCGACTCGGGTGACTGCTTGTAGTCCAAATCTCGCAACCGCCGCGGGAGGTGGTGCTGCTCGACCTCGTGTTCGAGCGCCGCGAGCCACGCTGGCAGATCGATTCCGACGCCGATCGTGGATCTTGAAAATGCCTGGGCCTCGTGCTGCAGCAGTTCAAAAGTCCGGTAGGACGACCGCGAGTCGGGGTCCGCCATGGCTGGTCCCACTAACGCTCGCAGACGGTCGATCTGCATTTGGTGCCCGAATCGGCCTTCCAACCGGCGGCCGACTGACTCCATTCGCATCGAATATTTGTTCCGCAGCGATTCCAGTTTCGCCAAGTATTTATTGGCTTCCGGTCCGACCCGATCGGTGAGTGAGCGCCGCCACATCCGGGCAACCCCATTCTCCTGATCGTTGACCAGGATTCGATGGGCCCAAATGACGGGCTTGAGATTCCAGCAGACTCGGTCGTAGCGTCCTCTCAACCGAAGAAAATCGAGGAACGTATACAGCGATTCTCCATGATCCGACTGAGTCGTGGTCGTATTGTAGTCCCGGTACTCGTTGTAGTTCTCGATCACGCTTTCCAAAACCAGCGTCAGGTAACGCACGGCTTTCTGCCGCGGAATTCCGTCACCGATTTCATCAAACAGCCTCAGATCGGGCGGGTTGGGTGACTGCTGGACCTGGGCCAGCCAATGATCGACGCCCTGGTGCAAAATGGCTCGGATGTTGGCCAGGTGGAGAAAATGTTGCGTAAACAGTCCAGCCCCGTATTTACCGATAAAGTCGACCAGCCGCTCCCACGATTTCTTGTCATTGACTTTCTCCAGTACGCTCAACCGCAACGTTCGGCTGTGATCAAGCCACAGAATCAACATCGACTCGGTGAGCTTTTCAATGCAGTCAAACAGCACGTCTTCCGACTCGCTGGCAATCTGCTTGGGATCGGCATCGGGCGCATCCTGCTGCAATACCTGGAACTGCCTGGTCGATTTGACGAGCGTTTGAACCATCGAGGAAAATGCGACTTCGAACAACTCGTCAAACTCGGTAACCGCTCCCTGTCCGATCGGATTATTCCTCTCCATCGCCAGCGCGGTATGGGTCAATTCGTAGGTTTCGACAAACAAGCCAATCGCGGGGAGATGCCGAAGCAGATCGAGGATCGAGATTTGCAAAACTCTGGCCTTCACGATCGCCCCCGGGTTACCTCCTTTGGAGATGGGAACATACAGCAGCGATTGACCGTGCAAGTGTTCGGTCAGCTGCGAAAAATTCTCGACGACCTGCCCAGAATCGCGCAACAGGATGGCGGCAAAAACCGAAACCATTGGCTCATTGCCGTTGACCACGTCGCTTAACTCGAAGTTCGCCGGATCGGTTGCAACGTCCGGTTCGTCCGCCGCACGGACCAGCGGTCGATCATCGATCAGATAATCGATGGCACGAATCACCGCCAGCAACATTCGCACCGCATTCTCGGTCTCGATGCAGGTGTGGATCGTCTGATCCAACAACGTATCCTTGTACAATCGATGCTGGTCATAGTGCAGCATTGCCTCGTGGTCCGAACCACCGGCCGGCAGCGCGTAGCGATTCACATGATCCAGCAGCCCTTCCAGTTGCTCACGATTATCGACGGCCTGCTGGACCCAATTACAGATGATCGCCCGACGCTTTCGCAGTCGTTTTTCAATTCTTGCATTCAGTTCCGATTGTTCAACGACAGGCAGCGGAATGGTCGCCGCGGCCGACCAGTAGCCCGCCAAGGTACTGAGAAACTCCAGTCGATCGAGCACGCGGTCGACTTCGGCTTCGAGGGCATCGTCGGATTGGAGGCTGCCATCAAAAATCTCGCCTTCGTTACCGTCGTCGGCCGTGTCAGAATAAATCACATCATCGTAGGCGGCACGGTACAGATCGTGATCTCCATCCTCTTCTTCATCGAGTTGATCGTCTTCGAATTCGCTTCCGGTAAGTTCGATTTTTGGATTGAATTGAAAGGTGGGAACCGACCAATAATGCTCCGCGTTGGCTTCGAGAAAATCGTAAAACTTTTGAATCCGGTCCCAGACTTCATCCGGAGTCTGTTTGGCCAAATGCTCGTCGCCTTGCTGCTGGCAGTTTCTCAACAGTTGTTTCTGCTCGGACATCCAGTGGTAAACCAGATCATGGAATGAGCTATCACCGACCTGCAGAGGTATATCGCCGGCTTGCGACAGCCAATGAACCAACAACGCTGTCGAGGTTTTGTAGTCGTCGCGCTGCATCAGCGCGTCAATCACCAACGCGTAGGCTTTGGGAGAATCAAACATCGCTGCATGTTCCGCCCAAAACGAGATATCGCCCGCCGCGGCACCACCCTTATGCCACAGATTGAGCGCCTCGGCGACCAACTCGGCGGCCTGGAAGATATCCTCGGCATCGACGGCATCGACCGACATCACCTGATGGGCCGCGTATTGTCTCCACCAATTAACGATCGACAAAAACTCTTTGCGAATGGCCGCACACATGTCGGGGCGATCGCTCGCGGCGGCCTCACTCCACAACCGCGAGCAATGGGCGAAAATCCGCTCCATCAAATCAACCAGCTCAAACACCCGGTGATCCCGGACCGAGTTCTCGACCGCCGGAAACAGACTGTAATTAGCATCGAAACCCAAGATATTCCAGGGATCCACAATCGCGCCGCATTGAATGCCCCGTTTCAGGCGTTGCATGGTCGCGGGAACGGCCGCGAAAGCTTCGTCAAGATTGTGGTTGGAAATCGCATTGGCGGCCGCGCTGAGCAGGCAATCGATCTGGCAGATGATGCGGGCCGACGCGACGGGGACGATCAACGATTGTTTTCTCGCCGCATCCGGGTATCCCATGCGGGCAAAAATGGATGCCAATCGGCAATTGACCAACTGCGAGGCTCGGCGTTGCGCTAGTCTGGCGTTGAGATCCTGGCGCACGGCACCAAACGGCTGTTTGCGTGATTCGGCCTCCGCTTCCAGTCGTTCGCGATGGGCCGTTGGAATCTGCCGCATCAGGTCGGAATAGAACTGGTCGCGATAACCGGCGATCACAGGCAACAAATCACTGAGTGTCGTATTGGAATCGTAAGCGCCCGGTCCACAACCGCAAATCCCGGCGGCCATCAGGATCGTGCCGGCCAGCACACAACTGGCCTCTTCGATCAGTTCGGCTCTCGGCAGCCCTTCTTTCTGGTCCGATTCGACCCGTTCCAGCAGGGCATCCAGCGTTACCTGGTGAATGATGAAGCGACGATAGAAACCCGAGCCGTCAATCCAGTGCTCATCCCACTGGCCAAAATGATGATTGGGTCGTTTATTGATCGGATGGTCAAAATCAAATGCGCGGGGATCGATGGCCATTTCATCCAGTTTGTCCGGGTCAAACTGAGCGACCCTCAAAATATGAGGGTCGGTCTGATGCAGTACGCGGATTGCGCGTTCGATCAGCTCCTGGTAGCTTCCCACGCCAACACCCGCATCACGCACGTAAACCGGGACCGGCCGGATCCACTCGTGATCGTAGGGTTCAATTTTTTGTGATTCCAGCGAGGCGACTGGGCGATGCCCGAGATAATCGTTCAGCTTGTTCAAAGCCGCAGCAACAATTTGCTTGTTGCGATCCCAGGGGCCACCCTGTTGGAGCACGGCTTCAAATGCCCGCCCAACCATGAACGAGTTAAACAGAAACTCACCCGTTTGGTGGAACAGCAGATCCCGGTGATACTTACGATAGGCCGGCAGCAATTCATCGAACACCAACCGCAGTACCTGTTTCGCCTGGTCAATATCGCGAAACGCATCGTTGGACTGGCCAAGCTCGGTCAGTCGATGTTCCAGCTGGTTTCGCACCGCTCGCGCTGTCAGTTGGGCTTCAGAACCGTCGTCAGCAAGTTGTTTTTCCGGAACTTGGCCGTTGTTAAGGTGGTAACCGAACAGCAAATTGAGATTTACGAAAAAGGTCGAATCGTGATTTCCGGACGAAAAATTCAGGTAACCCAGGACCTGGTCCAAGGCAACGTCGATCTGCTGTTCAGATTTTGGTGAACCCATGGACTTCAGGCGACTTTCAGTAAGAGAGATGGTCGTGGGGTGTCATTTGATTCGTGGAGGCCAATACTGCAAAGGGGGGCTAACCGGATCGAGTTTTTCATCGTAAAAATTGAGAGCAATTTGGTCTAGTGGATGTCCCCAGTGGCTCGCCGGTGTCGGTCCATGCTGTCAAAAAACCTCCAGGCCGCCCGTGATGGGTTGGATTCTTTTGATTGCCGCAATTCAAACGGCAATTCCGTGACCCGTTCGGCCGGAAAACCCATAAATTCCGAAGAAAAAGCCGGGTCCGCTTGGTAGAATAGACGAAAACGAAAATAGACGTTTTGTCCAACATGATCCAAAGCTGAGTCGATATTCATGCCTGATTTATCTCGCCCCCGATCTTCCGGTCTTTCGCGTTCTAACTCGCTGATGTTTCATTTCAGCAGTCTCGCTCTGCTGGCAAGTCTCCTGATCGTGCCGCCGACCCGTGCCAACGATGATATTGCGTCCAACGCGGTCGTGGACAAAGCCGGTTTGACCGTCGACTGGTTTACGCGGTCAGGTGCCGTTGGCCGGGAGAAGATTGTCGACGCTGCCCTCAACGTCAATGAGAACAAAGCCACCACCTTCTTCATTGTCGAAGCCGGGAACTACCGCGAGGTGATCTCCGAGAATGATCTCGATGCGTTCGGCAAACCCTATGGGATCGAAGGGGCGTTACAGCACATCGAAGATCGCAAGGAAGTGATCGCTGCCGAACTCAAGGCCGCGGGCAAGGAAGATGTCGAGCTAAAGCTGGATCAATATTCGCTTCCGGAATCCTCCATTTACCTGCTCTCATCCGAGGGCGTCGTGACGTCGATTGACGCGGATACCGGCAAGACCAACTGGACAACCGAAATTGGTGATTCCAGGTTGCCCAGCATCGGTCTGGGTGTCAGCGACCAGTTCATTGCCGCGGCCGATGTGAGCACGGTTTATTTGCTGGATGCGTCCACCGGAAAACTGCTCTGGTCACAACGCTGCGCAGGACCGATTGCCGCCTCGCCCGCCGTTTCGGACGAACGCGTATACGTACCGTTGACCAACGGTCGTCTGGAGTCTTTCCCGACCGGTGAAAATGGTCGAGGCTCTTTTACCTTCGTGGCCCGCGGACAGGGAACTGCCCGCCCACTGGTTACCGATTTGACGCTGTCCTGGCCAACGTCTGACGGCATCCTGAATGTGGCCGCCCGTTACGGTGACAAAACCAACGCAATCAGCTACCGTCTGGTATCCGACAATACCATCGTCTCCTCACCGACCTACAAAGACGGAACGATTTACTCAACGTCCCTCGATGGTTTTGTGTACGCGATCGACGAACAAACGGGCAATTTGAACTGGGAGGTTTCCACCGGCGAAGGAATCTCCTTATCGCCCGTTCCGATTCGCGATAGCGTCTACGTTGTCACCAATGACCGGATGCTTTACAAGCTCGACGCGAAAACCGGCTTTCAGAAATGGGAGGAGCCAGTCCCCCACGTCACGCGATTTGTGGGTGCCGGACGTGATCGAGTTTACGTCACCGACGAATTTGGCAATCTGGTTGTCATCAGCCAATCGACCGGCACGATTTTGAATCGGATTTCGGCGGGCCGAATCGACTACATTGCTTCCAATGATCAAACCGACCGGTTGTATTTTGGCTCCAACACCGGACTGGTCCAATGTCTGCGAGAGGTGCAAAGCAAAGTTCCTTATTTTCACGCCAACGAAGAATTGGAAGCTGAATCACAAGCGGCTCCGATCGGTGCTGAGAAAAAGGCCAAACAGGATGCCATCAAGATGGAGGATGACCCCTTCAAAATCCTCGGCCAACCAGAAACCAAGCCAAAATCCGATCCATTCGGGGAAGATGACGACCCGTTCAAAACAGGTGGTGGCCTTTAGTCGATGACCGGTTGACGAGCTCACGGGTAGGCTCAACAATCCTCTGCTTGACCTGGGGTTTGCAGACGAAAGCCGGCAAACCTGTTAACGGAAACATCCGGTTTTAATCAAGCAGATTGATGGATTCTCCCAAAATCAAACGCGCGCTGATCAGCGTCAGCAACAAACTCGGTATTGTCGACTTCGCGAAAGGCCTGGCCGGATGCGGAATCGAGATTTACAGTACCGGCGGCACCCGTCGGCACCTGGAAGCCAGTGGAATTACTGTCCACGATGTTGCGGAATACACCCAGTTTCCCGAAATGATGGACGGCCGGGTGAAAACGCTTCATCCGAAAATCTTTGCGGGCATTCTCTGTCGTCATAATCTCGCTGCGGACATGGAAACGATCGAGGCGCACGGCATCCTTCCGTTCGAAATTGTGGTCGTTAACCTGTACCCGTTCGCGGCCACGATTGCCCGGCCCAACATTCTCCAACACGAAGCGATCGAACAAATCGATATTGGTGGCCCCAGCCTGATTCGCGCGGCCGCCAAAAACAGCAATTTTGTGACGATTGTTTCCGAACCGAATCAGTACGGTGCGGTTCTGGATGAGATCAAGCAGTCGGGCACAACCACCCACGCGACACGTCGGAACCTGATGGCCCATGCTTTCCAACATACCGCCGATTACGACAAAACGATCTCTGAGTACTTTGCGGGGCAAAACGAGGGTGAGCATTTCCCCAACACGCTTCAACTGACCTACAATCGCAAAGCCACTTTAAGATACGGAGAAAACAGCCATCAACACGCTGCCCTGTACGGCGAAGCCGACTGTCGCGATGCCAATGTGGTCAACGCACTCAAACTCAATGGCAAACAACTGTCCTATAACAACCTGCTCGATCTCGATAGCGCATTGGAAATCGTGCGGAATTTTGACGCCCCAGCGTGCTCGGTCATCAAGCACAACAATCCCTGTGGGGCAGGAGTTGCCGATAGCCTTGTTGAGGCGTGTCGCAAAGGTTTCGACGGCGATCCGCTCAGCGCCTTTGGCAGTGTCGTGGGCTTTAACCGGATAGTGGATGAAGCAACCGCCGAATTCCTGGGCGCGGCGACTTTTTTGTCGAAGCCATCGTAGCGCCGGATTTCTCCCCATCAGCAAAAAAAATTCTGACGACCAAACCCAAATGGAAAAAAAACGTGCGACTGCTCAAGGTGGGCGACCTCGCACCCGCCAAACCAACCTGGCAATTGCGTTATCTGCTGGGCGGATTGCTGGTCCAGGAAGTGGATAATCAGCCTGACGATCAATCCCAATGGAAGATTGCCACCCAAGCCAAACCAGATGACCACTTGATGGAAGAACTGAAATTCGGTTGGTCAATGGTTCGTCACGTCAAATCAAACGCGATTACACTGTCCAAGGACCGGATGTTGATCGGTGTCGGCGCTGGACAGATGAGCCGCGTTGATTCTGTCGAAATCGCGATTCGCAAAGCTGGAGAGCGGCGAACCGGCGCGGTACTGGCATCCGATGCTTTCTTCCCCTTCCCGGATTCGATCGAAGTTGCCGCTGCGGCGGGGATCGCCGCCATCATCCAACCCGGGGGCAGCGTGAAAGATCCGGAAGTCATCGCCGCCTGCGATCAACACCAGATCCCAATGATTCTGACAGGCACACGTCATTTTCGACACTAACAGCCGATTTCGTCAGCCGGGGCGTCGGCGGAACCAGCCTGATCTACCCGCACGTCAATCATGAAGCGCTCCGTTGCGATCGTTGGACCCACCCCCGCTTTTTTGAGTTGGGCCATCCAATATGCATGTCCTTTACGCGATCCTGTCGAACAACGCGTGCCTCGTTCCACCTTTCGCCAACTGCGAGGCTTGCGTGAGCTTTCCCTGGCGCAAATCGAGAATCGAGTGGTCCATGGCGTCTGCTTGCATCCCGATGCAACGTTCGCCTCGCCAGAACAGGCACTTGGTTTTTCCGCGGCGGAAATTGCCGATCCGTTCGGGGGCCTCGAATTTGCCACGGCCTGCTGCCGCGATTGTCCCGCCAATGCCGGCGCACATCGACAAGCCAAATTGCTTGCCGGATGCTACGGCTGGTTACCAGTTGATTTGAGAACGGATTTCGCGGAAGTCGTGCGCGGCAGGGTCATCACGAACGCCCCGCTACCCCTCGAGGCGCCTTCGATCGTCGAACTGCTGGAGCAAGCCAAGCTGGACCTGGCCGGGACCATTCTCCCGGAACAAGGATTCCTCGCGACTTCGCCCGTGTGGTATGGACTCTGGAGTCGCTCGCCGATCCCACCGAATTCAGGATCGTCGCTGGCTCAGTTGTTTTCGATTTTACTCTCCATCATCGAAACCATGCCCGCTCTTAGCTCCAGAGATCTAATTGGATTTCTCGACGCGCTGAATCAATGCCAGGAAAATCAACTGGAATTGCATGTCGAACTGGTGCCCAGCGGCTATTCAGACGGCACGACCTGGACGCTTAACTCACACTGCCGACTCTGCAAACACGAATCGGCCGCTCCCCCCAACAACAGCGTCTGTCCCTGTTGCGGCCAGTCCGGGACATGGCAACATGGACTGAAAAGCAAAGTCCTTGGCTTGCGACCCTACATGAATTTGCAATCCATCTATGGAGCCGCCGAAACGAATCGCATCCTGTCAGCGGCCGATCAGAAAAAATCGGATGTTTGACCTGGTGTTATTGCAGCATTGCACAAGCGATCCCTCCAAATTAGGCTTGAGCTGGATCAGGTCGCAGATCCGATGGCTGCCAGGTTTTTCAAGCGGATGGAAGATCGTCGGCGGAACGAGAATTCGAATTCAGATTGGCGACAAATTGAGTCAGCAACCGGGTTGCTTCGGCTCGAGTCACACACCGCGGATCGAAATGCAGTGAAACCCGCAGCCGCCCGCCCAATATCCCGAAGGCGAAATTCAATGGCGTTCCGCGCCGAATCGGTCCCACGAAATCAAATTCGACGATACTGCGAGTGATCGAGCCGCTTCGGTGATCGGGGAGGCTTGACTTCGCTTTGCGTTCCAACGAACGAAAAACCGCGTTCAGATTTGTAAAGACCGCGAATCCCCGGGATTTTTCATTGGCGACCGCCGTTTGCAACCAGCTTTCCACGGTGGCAACGACCCGCACGAGGATCAAGAACATTTTATCAAGTTGCCAGCCGTGAATAATTTTTACCTCGCGATCGATCGAACGGTAGAGCGCTTCTCGCGGGATTGACTCAAGCTGACTGCGATCGATTTGCACGATGCTGGTCCGATTGGCTGCTGGCAGCCGGCGATCGGAAATCGTGCGAATATTCATCGGCAAAATGATCCGAATCCAATCTTTCACATCAGCGTTACTGTCAATGCTCAGTCGCCAATCCGAGAGGACTCGAAACAACTCCCCCATCAACAACGAATTCAGGCTGACCTCGTATCTTGACGCGTCCCGTTCCAACGATCGCAGGCCGTCCGCGTCCACCCAGGCACTCTCGATCGCCGGATAAATCGATGTCTCGGAGGACTCGTCCAATGCCGGGGTGTCGTCTACCGGGGCGGCAATGTTTCGAAAAATAAATTTGGTCGCACCAAACAGGCCGACCAGTTGGTGCGGCAGATAGCGAAGATATTTCCAACTCAATAGGCCCAGCTGATTACGACGGGACATCAGCTGATAATCAACCGGACGCATCCCTTCGTTTACATCGCGGCCGGATTCAAGGTTTTCGTAGGCTACCAACCAGTCGACAACAAACGCCGCCGCAGCAGCACCATCAGACACGGCATGATGCCCCCAGATCCAAAGCTCCGATTGAGCCGAATGCTGACTGGCGTCGGTTGGCCAGGTGCGGATCGAAATATAGGGCGAGAGATGGTCGTCGCACGTTGACTCATCGTGGACGGTCCAGGCGTCGGGAGCCTGGTCCAGCGCGTGATAGTAGAAATTGAAATCATTTTCTTCCAGATGGCGCGGATTGTGTTCCCACTGCAGCCGACCGTTCCGCCTGGATATTTTCGAACGGGACATCGGCTGGCGGGCCGTCGCCGATTGCCATGCTTGCAACGCGCGGTCTCGATCGAGCGCCCGGTCGAACAACAACCGGCAAAAAATCAGGTTGGGATACGGCGGTTGGCTGTCGAAAAAGTGAAACTTTTCGATACTGTTGAGCGGGATCGGAAACTCCAATGACGATGGATGATTTCCGACCACTGGTTGATTTCGTTGACGGCTCATAAAAAACGCCCGGACATGCCGGGCGCGAGTTTTCAAAATTTAGGTTTTGCCTGAGATTCAGTCGACGTCCTGTTTGCGGTTCGCTGGACGGGCAATGCTCGGGATCAACCCAAGCTGAACGCCGAACACCTAAGACTTACTAATCCAGCGTCCATTCACTTGCCCGGAAACGCGAACACGACAACCAACTAGTTTCCACCGTCTCCCGGCTTACCGCCACCACCAGGTCGACCAAAGCCGGGGCGACCGCCACGCTCGACGCCTCCCCCGGGTGCATCGTCATCCGGTTTCCCGGCACCAGGACGGCCAGGGCGTGCCCGCCACCACGAGGACTTCCCAAACCAGGTGCTCCCAGCGCCTGAGGACCATCGGAGCTTGCGGCGTCACCAGAATCGTCATCGCCATCCCCCAGCCGCTTGATTCGGATGTTTCGGAAGCTGACTTGATTACCGTGATCCTGGAAACAGATGTGACCCGTTTTTGATTTTGCAAAATTGGGCCAGTCCTTGAACTTGCTTTCCGACAGGCGCTTCTTGAAATCATCGCTGCTCATGTCGATGTCCAGCACCTTATCATTGTTCAGATAATGCACAAGGTTATCACCCTCGACCTTGATCCGGGATTTGTTCCACGAACCTACCGGACGCAATTCTTTGCCTTCAGCGGGATACAGCCCGTACAGTGCACCCGCGGAGGTCAAGTCGGATTTTCCATCGGCATGGTTCTCGTCGTCGAGAATCTGAATCTCCGGTCCGCTCATGTAGGGCGCATCATCGCCAGTGGTAACATGGAACATGATGCCACTGTTACCCCCTTTTTCAATTTTCCAGTCGACTTGGAGTTCAAAATCTCCATAAGTCTCCTTGGTCATCAGATCGCCGCCGGAACCATCACAAACGAGATATTTTCCGTCAATCTTCCAACTTGCGGGAATTTCTTCCGACTTGTAGCCGCGGAACGGAACCAGGTCTTTGTTTTCCAGCAACTCCTCAAATTTGGGTTTTGCCTTTTCACCCGGCTCACCGACGGACTCAACAACCGGTGGACCAATCACCCCGGGTCCGCCACCACCTCCCAGTCGCTGTTGAGCATTGGCATCGGCCAGCACAGCGAATTGGACAACCGCGACGCACAGTGCGCTGCAGCCTGCAATATAAACTCGTCTCGAAAATTTCATGTTTAACTCCTGATGATCTTGAACGGTTCGAAGGGACGAACCCAAGTCCCATTGGCTTAACCCGTAATTCTAATGACTGGACTGGCCATTGTCGAACAGATCACCCTTTAAATGGACAAAACACGCCGTTTGGCTGAAAATCCTGAACAATCGAGCGACAGCATGCGGAATCGTAGCGGCAGGGAATGATTGAGTCAGAAACAACGTGGCTAGACACCCATTTCGTCCAGATGTTTGAGCAGCGACATTCCTTCGTGACTGCTACCACTTGCCGGTGGGTCCGCGTCCGACGGAAGGCCGGCCCGGTTCACGACGGGCGCGGTCTCGATCGCACTTTGCCGGGGCCGCTTGAAGAAACCGAGCAGCAGCGCCAAAAAATTCCAGCCACCCACCAACGCTGACAAACCGCCAATCAGTAAGCTGACGGTAATCACGCTGGTCCCCAAGGCAACCTGCTGCGGAATCAAACCGCCCGTTTGCAAGACCACACAGTTGCGGAAATCCATGCTCGTGTATTTCTGGGCCAGTTGGGAATGGATATCGGTCGGTAAATCCTGCTGACTACGTGCATAATGCGATTCGATCGCCTGATGCTCAACCACCTGCTCGAGCTGCTCCCAATTCTTGATTTCGTCGAAACAGACGATCACCGCGGTGTAGTTTTTGTCCAGTTTATCGACGTGCTGCGGAAAAAAAGGGACCGCCAAATACTCCCAATTCTCGTCGTGATCCCAGTCGCGGGTCCCCAGATATTTTCCTGGGCGAAAGCCGGTGAGCTGCAACCCGGTTGGTTTCACAGGTCGTTCATCAAGCAGTTGTTGACAGGAAATCGACTCCACCACATTCGTCGGCACCTGCTGATCCGTCTCAATCACATTCTCGGTAACCTGTGCGACGAACCCGCAAAGGACCGTACAGCACACGCTGAGCAAAATGATCAGGAGTCGAAACATAAATCAAACTGGGGTTTGCGGCAGGCTGTCTCAATACAGCATCGCGACGAATCCAACCATCGACGTCTGCGCGAGATGTGCTGCCGGCACAACAAGAAATTTTATCGCCATCTAAATGTACGGCGTTGTTTCCGGTTTGCTGGGGAAAGCAAAAACATTCGGACCAGTTCGGGGCCGGTGATAACGAAATTGCTGATTGCAACAGCCGTTCCACAGCGTCAACATCGCAGCGTCAACATCGCAGCGCCAACATGAGAGCATGCGCCGGGGACACCGACAGAATCAGCTGGACGTATCCAGATTCGACTGATTCTGGATTTCCAACTGCAATTCATTCTCCTTGGAATCAACCAGTCTGGAATTCAGCAGCGTCCGCAGTCGCTCGAAGCGCTGGGAAATATAATCGGATTCGCGTTTATCCGCAGCTCGCGTTTTCAAACGAACCTCTTCGTCGGCCATTCGCGTCTTGATTTCGCGTGGCGATTCGAGAGATTGGTATTCTTTAAACGCCACTTTTGCTTCTTCCAGTTTCTTCTGCTTCAAGTACTCGGAGATATCGGATTCGTAAACCTGCCGCTGGATGACCAGGTTCAAAATTTCCTGCTGAATTCCCAGCAAAATTCCTTCGGCAAACAGACTCGCCTCATCGTTGGTGACCGTCGTCACCAGGGTTTTCCGAAACCCGGGAATGATGGGCAGTTGTTTCAACGGTCGCGCACCACGTTTGACAAAAATAATCCGCATCCCATCCGGGCTTGGCGGGATCTCAATGGACCCTCGCCAATCCGTTTTGCCCAAGTACTCCGACGGCTCTTCGATCGTCGCCCCGGGTCGACGTGACCAGATTTCAAAACCTTCCAGCGGTATTTTCGGCTCGGTTCGAGATTCCAGGAACAGAACCGATGGCTGATCGGGGGGGCGAATCACCAGTGCCAGTTTTTCGGCCCGCTTACTGGTGCGGCCTGCCAGTGGGGCTCGCAAATAGGACTTAATTGAGCACTGAAGTTGCGACCCATCGTTCTGGTCGATCGTCAAAAACGTGAAATCGATCGGTTCCAGTTTGATCAAGTTACCCAGTCGATCCGTCCTGCGGATCACCGGTAACAGCCGGTCGTCATCCTTGATATAGACGGGCGAGTCGGTTATCGGCACGACCTCCCATTGCAATTCTGAATTCAATTGCGTGCGAACGCAGGCATTGATGGCGCGGGCCTGAATAAACACCTCATCTTTGCCGTCTTTCTCCGTGACCCGATCGACCCGGGTCAACGGCATGAAAGCGAGTTTGACGGCGTCCATGATGCTGGCGGCCAACCGGTGACGTTGCATCGTTTCGCGAACCAGCAACGGCCCCCACTGACGAGTTTGCATATCAAACTCGCGGACCCGGTAACGGATCTGTCCCGCCTCGCCATTGAGGCAGACGATCATCAATTTGTCGTAGTTCTCCAACATCGGAAGCGTTTCAAACCCGGCGCACTTCTCCGGCGTTTCGATCGACTGCAAAAACCGCCACCGCCATTGACTCGGTGCCTTGCCGACCGCGAGATCCCAACCGCTGGGATCGATCAGCTCCGACCGACGGGTGACCTCTTCCACCAGACTCGGATACAGCGCATTAAGTTCCGGCGAACCATCCAGGCAGTACCACACCGCAACGCGGTAGGGCCGATATTCCCAGGCTCGCTCGATCCCTCGATCCAGATCGTGATCCGAAATGCCGGGCGTAAACTCATCGACAACCGGTGGCAAAAGACGCTCGGATCCGACGGCTGCTACCTCAGCCGCCTCAGCATTGGAATCGGCTGGATTTTCCTGGGCAAGCAGCGATGGACCAGCGATCCAAAGGCCCAGCAGCGCGATGGCTCCCGCAGGAACCCACTGAATCGTTGACGCAATTGCAGCCTGCATGGATTTCACGATATTCATGGGTGAATTACTCTTCATCGGTACCGTAGGTGTCAATTTGCCATTGATCAACGTTTTGATACAGGTGGATCAAATCCCGACCAACACCACGGACGGTATTTCGGTAAGCGTAATGTTCTTTGGTTTGCCAAAGCGGAATGACGGAAAGATCCACCGAAACCTGACGATGCAGTCGCCGCAGCGATTCGCAGGTCGCCCGCCAGCTTTGCGAATAACTCAGGTTCCGCATGGTTTGCTCAACCGTCGCGCTAACGTCTTTCGCAAAACCGGTTTGCCCGATGATTGTGAAAGCATCCGCCAGCGGCTCCTCCATCATGACTTCCAGGTACAGGAAATCCCACTGTTCATCGGCAGGTACCGACTCCCCCGGCGCCAATTCGCGGGTCCCGGTTGAAATCCCGATATCGGTCCACATCCTGGCAATCGCGGCGGCACCCATCGCCGCCGAACTGTTTTTTGGATGCGCGATAACCAACGTGGGAGCCGTCAGTTTTTCTTTTCGTTTCTTCGTCGGCCTCAGGGACAGCTCAACCAGCACCATCGCCAGTTTTTCATTGAACGGGAGCGAACGAATCTTCAAATCGTACCCGTAGGCGATCAGGTCGTTGTCTTCAGTTCCGATTGGAAACGGACCACTGATCGCCTCGCAGCCGCTGATTTCCTGGCCATCGCAAATCACACTCTCGACAATCAAATCTCGGTTGATCGCGGTCGAAAGTCCATTGCGAAAATTTAAATTGTCCTTCAATTCGCCCCGGATCTTTGGGATCAACATGTGAACCATCGGCAAAATATACGGCCGCACAACTATCCCCGGCGCACTGTTTCGCTCGTCGCACGTCAGCCGCCGGAATCCGGTCCACGACATCGATGTTGCCTTTAATCAACTCATCCACGGCCTCGGACGCCGAACGATAAAGCTGTTCAACGATCACGGGATGCTGCCGACCTTCGACCGGTTCGTAGAGCGGATTCAGCTCAAACGTAGTCAAGTCACCCTGTTGCAGCGTTTGGATGTATTTCCCGTTCTGGACGCGCGGTGAATCCGCTGTCGGTCGATCGTAAGGAATATTCATCAGGGCTTCCGGGCGAACATACGGGGTTCGCAACGTGACCTCGACCCGGTTCTCACCTTCGATCGCGACCCGATCAATGACTTTGCCCAAGGCAATATCAAACTCTTCCGAGTCCGGATCGGCGTTGTTCAGCAACCGTGTGGACACCTCGAACGCCGTTGTCGGCGGAATTCCGAATTCGTTTCTTTCCGGGTCCAGTTCCAGAATGTACTGCAATCCAATCTCGTCCGCCCGATAGAGATTGCCATTGAGAAAACTGTATTTGCCGCCCTCGTCTGTGAGCCCGGTAAATTCAACCATCGTTCGTTGCGTCAGCCGACCCGTGCGCCGTGCCCCCCAATCCTCAATCCGTCGGGGATCCGCGTCGGCGCCGGATTGGCTGACCCCCACCACGATCAGCGGAAACTGTTTCAAGATTTCTTCCTGAAGCTGCTTGACCGCCTCCCGGCCGGGTGCCATCTGTTCGGCCTGCCTGGACGCCAGGTGAGCCTGGCGACCGTTGCCCTGTTTTGCAAACTCGCGGGATTGCTGCATTAATTCGTCGGCTTTGGCCAGGAACCGTTGTTCCCATTTGTTGATCAACGCCGCTGCATCATCGCCATATTTTTCTTTCACCGAGGCGAGTTTCAGCTGGACTTTCAGATAGTCGGCGGCCTCGAATTGCTTTTGAATCATCCCGTCATAACAAAGCATCACAATTTCGATCAGGCTGTTATCGATACCCGCGACAACAAAGTTCGGATCGCGACGATAAATGTCTTCATAAATGGACAGCGCCAGTTCGTATCTGCCGGCCTTGAAATTATCGGCACCATCCAAAAACAGGCAGCTTCTCAGCGATTGCACCAGCTGTGCATCATTTTTTCCGCCGTGATCGTAAACGTACAACAAATTCCGGAACGCTTTCGGATAATCGTTGTTCTCCAACCAGCCGTTGGCTTCTTCAATCAGCAACTCGTTGAAAGTCTTATAAAACTCGATGCTTGAATAAGGCACCTGCAACAGGTCGGAGCTGCCATCGGCATATTCAAAGACAAACGATCCTTTTGCCGGGAAGGGCCGTTGTGGAGGATTCAATTGAGGGACGATCTTGAGATAGGCGTTGTCGCCGTCTTTGTTTAATTTGAGCAAATCAAACGGCTCACCGTCGACCAGCGGACTGACCAGATCCTGCTTTTCAATCCACTGTCCACTGCACGGTTCGACCTGGAACACCGTCAGCCATCCGCACAGCAGAATCAATCCGTTGGATAAGATCACTCGCCGGGCCAAGGCGACGCGGCGCGGCGCGGTGCTCAAGATCCCGAGATGGAAAAATCGGTAATCGGAGTCGTCAGTTGACATCAACACCTACTCATTGTTATTCGGATAAATCGGCAACATGCACCGTGCCATCGAGTCCACTGATATACAACGTCCCGGATTGCCCCGCCCGGGTCGGGCGGTGAATGATTGGCTGCCCCAGATCGTACTGGTTGACGAATTCGCCAGATGTCGGTTCCACCACCATCATTTTTCCACTGCGGAACGTGAGCAGAATCTGCGAGCCAAGATTCTGCGGCGCGTCGGCGAACTGATCATTGGCGATCGGAATGGACCACTGTGACGACAAATCGGAGCCAATCAGCACCAGGTGGTCGTTGTCCATCATCAACAGTAATCCCGCATCGACTTTCCATGGACCACCGACAACGCGTCCGGGCAGATCAATCTGCTGGTTAATCGCAAATTCGCCGGCAACCGGCACCGAAACCAACTCATCGAATTCCGCACCGCCGACCACGGCGTAGATCGCACTGCCATCGTTGCATAATCGCGATTTGAACGGCTTCTCCGATTTAAGCGAATTGATTTCGACAATTGAATTTACATTTTCAGCGTTGAGCAGATAGAGCACGCTATCGTTGACGTCGGTCGCTCCGTCGCCCGTGGCAATCGCGAAGACCCCGTCCTTGATCAGCGTTCCTTCAAACCATTCGGTCCTCGAACCGGGAGAGATCGGCGGCTGGAATGGAATGCCAACCATCCCCCCGTTCTTGGGATTGATTCGGACCACCTGCCCTTCGACCGAAGCAACGATCAGGTCACCGGCAATGGATAGTGGCCGACAGCCGGGCTGATCGGCCGGAGGCGTCAGCCGCATCAATTTGCTGTTCCCCGTCGAGGCCTGTACATAAACAAAATCGCCCTGCTCCGGTGGACCGATGCAGGCAAACGTGTTGGCATCCAGCGGTACCAGCGATTCAAATCTCAGGTCTTCCACCACGGTACTGGCTCGTATCGAGTCCTCGGAGTACCGTTTGTCGATCTCGTCCTGGTCAATTTGAAACACGTCCCCCTGATTGGAGACGACCACAAAACCGTCACCCGTCATAAACGGGGAGCCCACCAATGGCCCTCCAAAATCCGTCCGCCAGACCGGTTGTAGCGACTGGGCATCGACCAGGCTGGCCGACAGCATGCCCGAACCGGACCGCCGACTGACGTGCAACAGATGCTCATCCAAACTGGTCAATGGTGTCAGAAAACTGTCAGCCACATCAATAATCTCGTCCCGATCCAGTTGCCCCAACGAGCGTTTCAAGCGAAACCTTGAGATCCCTTTGCCGGCGATCCAGAGATTGCTGCCTTCGGTCAGGACAAACGGCGGTTGGCCAGAGCTGTTGTCAAATCGGATCGAAGAATCGTACTTGCTGACGGGTGTTGTCTCGTTGCTGGGATCCAGCTCCAGCAGTCGAATTTCACCGCTGTCAGCGGTGATCAACATGGAGCGTCCAAATTTGGTCAACGGGCTGGAGACGGGGCCGTTGGTGACCTGGGTGAGGACCTGGACCAGTTTCAGTTCCAGACCATTTTTTTCGGGTTTCAGGACATACAGGTCACATTTTTCGTCGCCTCCGTTGACCGCGATCAAAATGTAACCCGACCAGGACTGGGGAGGGATCGCGATACTGCCGTCGTAGTGGCCCAGGTAAAACACCTCTCGACAGGCCAGGTCCTGGCTGGACAGGACGTACAGGTTCGAATAGGAACCGACCTGATAAATGTAAGGGTCGCGGTCGGTCACCAACGCACTGACATTTGCTTTTTGCGGCAGTGCCACCCCCAACTCAGCTGCGCCCGTCGTCCGGTCGATCAGCACGATTTTCCCGGAGACTGTGGTGACGACCAATTGGACATCGTTGAACGCCGGCGGCAGGAATGGCTCACCGATTTCCGTGCGCCACTGCACATCTCCTGTTTGTTTGGTCAGCAACATCAATTCGTGCTGGCGCTGATTAACCACCAACAGCGAATCGCGATCCAGAGAACTCGGCTGAACGGTGGTCTCGTAACCGACAAACCGCCGCCAGACGATTGTCCCGGTGCCCGCATCGATCCCGTAGACGGACCCTTCAACAAGGAAGTTTACGATCTCGCCTTTGAGATTTTCGACGGGATCACCGACCTTGGTTGCCAGCACAACTGTGGATTTAATCGGCGTTGAGCGTGGCTGATCGGAAACGGCAAACGACGATTCGACCGGCTGAACCAACTCCCGTTCTTTGATACTGATGCCCAGCATGGTGTTCCGCAGCTCTTCCCGCCCGGCAAGATCCCCGTAGTTTCGCGTCAGCGTTTTGTAGGTGGCAAACGCTTCGTCGGTCTTTCCCGCCTCCCCCAGTTCCTTGATAATCACCAACGATTTGTTGTATTCCTTTTCCTTGTCGATCTGTCCCTGGATCATCCGAATGTTGTTGTCAATCTTGGCGAGATTGTCCGCGGTGGTTGGCTTCCGTCGCTGACTACCCGGAATGAACACGGGGTTGTCCACCACTTTTTTGTGTTCCAGGACTTTGCCGAGTTCATTCTCCATCGCGGCCAGATCCGGCGCCTGTTTGGCTTTCTCGGTAATTTCGAACAGCGACCGCGGCAACATGACTGCCAAGTCATCACGGATCACATCGATCTTGCTGTCTTCTTCTTCCGCCAGCGGCGGGAGCAGCGTTTGCGCACCGGTGAGCGTATCGATCCAGTTCTTGGATACGTAGGAACTGGCCAAAACGGATTGCACGCGACGGGCTTTGGCGGTTGGAACATGTTTGTGCTTCGGATTATCTTCGATGTACTGGTCAAATTTACCAATGGCATCCTGGAAAGCACTTTTTTCAAAACTATCCATCGCTGCCTTGAACTGATCTTCCGCTTTCACGCCCCCGGTCGCGATCGCCAACACGCCGCCGATGATGATCAGAAAACCAAGAATTCCAAACCCGATGTAAAGCCACTTGGTCGCCCATTGGTCTTTGAGATTCTTTTTGCCGGTAAATCCCAGGGTCGATTTGGCGTCGGACTGGCCGTAATCATCGCCGCCAAATTCATCGAATTCGTCATATTCAACGACGTCTTCATGCAGAATCGTTTCGACGACCGGTTCGACATCCCGCGCCGAAGGCACCCGCGTGGGTTGGACTTCCAGCACATCGGCTCGATCGTCGAACTGCCCTTCATCCATGACGGTCGCATCGATCGGCGTGGGCTGGGTCACCGAGGCCTTCGGTTTGGGAGCAGGTTTGGGGGCAGGTTCGGGTTCTGGCTCGTTGGCCATCCCGGTTAAATCCTCGGTGTCGTACGCCGGCTCGGGCTTGGGGTCAGGTTGAGGTTTTTCAACGTTGATCAGATCGTCGACTTCTGCGTCGTCGCTTGGTGCAGGCGTCTGGGCCTCCGGCTCCGACTTGAGCAACCGGATCGCCTGAGATTCCGTGATCTGTTCCTTCTTGACCAGGTAGCTAAGAATCGCCTTGGATTTGACGGTCTTGTCGGGGTTGTCGACCTGTTGACGAATTTTGTCCAGGATCTTGGGATCGATGACACCCAGATTTTCAAGTTTTTCCAGTAGCTGCCGCGGTGACATTTTCAAATTCCTATTGCCTCGATCTCAAATTCGAACGAGTTTGGGCAAACCTCGATCAGGCTCGATTGTGTCTTCGTTGTCAAATCGCTTGCATCAAAAGTCGACATCCGTGGTCTGGATTTCAATTTGTTCCATCCCCACGGCCACGCCGGCATCCCAGGCCGTCACCACGTTCCGGTGTTTTGAATCGACATGAGCTTTGATGATCAACCGCGTCGCGCTTGAATTTTCTTTGGCGTCTTTCACCCGTGATCGCATTTCCCGTTCACTGGGCGCTTCGACCTCCTCGGCGTCCCGCGAGGTCACGTAGTAGGTGTTGGTCTGGTCAATAATCACCTCAACATAATCGTCTTCCAGTTCTTCGTCGACGTTGGTCATGCTGGGCGCGTCGGACTGGGCCGGTGGCTGCTCGATCGATTTTTGCAATGTAAACGAGGCCGTCACCATGAAAAAAATCAACAACAGGAACGTCACATCGACCATGGGCGTCATGTCGAGTTCGTCTTCGGGAATGGGTTCTTTGCTGAGCGTGAATTCAGGTTCGAACTCCTCCTCCTCGGCTGCATCGACGCCTTTCCAGCCCATTTGCTTGAATTTGGTTTCCTCGGACAACAGCGGAGTCGCCACCGCATGTTCTTCCACCGGATCCCCGCCAGCGAGCTGGGATTTTAGTTCTTCGACCTGTTCGGAAGGCGCGGACAGGCCAAACGAATTCGGATCAGATTGCTTTGGTTTCTGTTTTTTCTTGCGTTTCTTGCTCATCGTTTCCGTTTACTGTTCTTCCTCAACGCCGACATATATTTTACGGGTCTTGGCAAGTTCTGAGTTGGCGATCCCCCGCTTGAGCATCTCGACGGCCCCGGTCCTGACCTCCCCGTCGGCCTTGATCAGGATCGCCGACTTCGTCGGATGAGCGGAGAGTTCGTTTTCGACAAAGTCACCGATTTCGGCTTCCTGGTCTTGCTCATCGGCAGGAGCGACTTTGGAATCCGGACTCATCGAGCGGCCTTTGTAAATGATGGCGCCATCGGCTCCATCGGACATCAGCACGAGGGTCACGCAGTTTTTGTCAGGAATCGAAAACCCGTAACTCGCTTTGGGCAACGGCACAGCGGCTTGAGGATCCATCCGGGAGACCACCACAAAAAACGCCAGCAACAGAAAGGTGACATCGATCATCGGCGTGATGTCCAGTTCTCCGTCGTCCGGATTGCGCTTCCGTTTCGGGATTTCGATTGCGGTATGCTCGATCATTCGCGTTGGCCCACGGTTTTCCCAGTTCGCATTACAGGTACGTCAAGAATCAACTTTCGCAACAGCCCGTTGCCGGTCCTCAGCCGATTTGGATAACGAATGTTGGCTTCTTTGAAAATTTCAAGAAACTGATTGACGCCATACGAAACCAGGTCTTCCATCTTGCGGATCGCGACGTTGATGTAAGCGGTGCAAAGCACCAGCGGAATCGCGATCGCCAGACCAAGTGCCGTTGTGATCAAGGCAAACTGAATGTCTTTGGCCAGTTTGGACACTTCCACCGTGGCGTTGGGGTCGGCGAGTTTGGCAAACGCCGCCATCATCCCGAGCACGGTCCCCAGCAGACCGATCATCGGAGCCGTTTTGATGATGGTGTAGACCCAGCTCAGACGGTATTCCAGGTCCTGCAAAACATCGCGCTGAAAGCGGTCGGCGACCAGTTGTTTGACTTTCGCAAAACCGAGCTTCCGATTGACGATGGCCAGCTCAGACAACTGGCAGGTGGCTCGCCGGTCGCCGTCGCAGATCTCAGTCGCCGCTGCGTAATCGCCTCGGGACAACGGGCCTTCGATGGCTTCCAGAAAGGATGTCTGCTGCTCTTCGCTGGGAAACTGTTTCTGTCGGACGCGCGCCCAGACCATGACCACGCAAAACGCACCCCAGAGCGCGATCAGAAACATTACGAAGTAAATCACGTACCCTAGAATCGAAAATACTTGATCCATGTTCCTCTAAATCTCAAATTCGACAACCAATTTGACCTGCCAGATTGCAATCCAGCATTATGTTCAACAACGCGACAATAAAAAGCCTTCAACCGAAATTGTTCAAATTAAATCCGCAAATGGAGGCCGTCGCGGGCAAGTCCCTCGCAGAATCGGCACCCACTTCACAACCATCGGGCAGGCAACGTAATGGACCCATCACCGATAAATCACCTCCAGCACCTTGAAAACGAATCCGTCGCCCGTCCGCTCGACCTTCAGGATCGTATTACGCACGTCTTTGACCTCTTTGCCGGTGTCCTTGCAAGCGCTTCCTTTTCGACCTGCCGAATGATCTGACGTGGTTTCCTCGGGATAAAACTGCGCGATGATCGTGTCGTCCAGGTCCACGCCTTCACGACGTGCCAGGGTCTGATCCCAGCGCTGCAGTTTTGCTTTCTTATGCATGAACCGCAGTGATTTGTTTTCTTTTTCCCGATCGTTTTGATCACCGAGGGATTGCCGCCAGGGTCGTGTATCCGCCAGATATCGTTTTCAACTGGTGTGGATCACGCCCACATCGATATTGAAAAAACTCAACTGTTTCGCGTAGGTATCGATATTCTCGGATTCGTAGTTGATGATCCATCGCTTGTATTCCGGGATTCCGTCACCACCGGTTCCGGGACCTCCCTCACGCGAGCCAAAACCGCCGCCTTTTCCCATCTGCAGCCGCATCGCCACTTCGTTTTTCGATCGCGGCTTTGACCGACGACACCGCATCGGTAACGGCCTCCAGTGCATTCATCAACTGGGGCGTTTCCACCTCGGGAAACTCTTCGACGCCCGGTTCCAACTCATCGTCCGCGACGCCCTCGGGTTTCTCGTCTCCGGGCTCGGAGACTTCCAGTTCGACGGGTGCCATCTTGCTTGGAAAAATCGAACGCTGTTGTCAGCCAAATCAGGAACAACACCGTTACCAGAAATCCGAATAATCAGATTGGCCGCGATCAACATCGCACTTAACAGATCGTACGAGGAGACCTTCGTTTCGACTTGAGACGTGCGGTTTCGACGATCCGCCGGAAGTATTCGGAAGTACTGCTCATACCATGGTCTTTCGTATTCTTTAGTCCAGCAGTTCGGCGTCCGGACGAATCTTCAAAAACCACTCAGTCCACTGCTCTTTGACGCGATCGAATTCCAATCGCAGGCTGACTTTCTCCTCGGCCGTCAAAACCCCGGGATCCCGCTGGGCATTTTGTTCGGTCAAGTCGTCGACGCTGAGCGAATCAATTCGTCGGCTGATCAAACGAAGGCCGTTGTGGGCTTCCAGGCAAATCCGAAAATCCGGATCCCCAGTGCATAAATCAATGCCGGCACATTGTCCATGTCCTGCTCGCCGCCGAGAAAACGAACGGCAATCAAACGCCGATAATAGTTTCGGGCCGCCACCATGCTCCGTAGGAACGCCTTGATCTCGCCTCGCGATTTATTGTCTTTCTTTTGAATTCGACGACGGCTTTCTTCAAGGATTTGGTCAGCATCGCCAGTTGTTCTTCGTCCAAACCATCCTGCTTCATCATTTCCATCATTTCGTTGAGATTCTTTTCGGCTTCCGAATGTCACCATCACGCCGTTTTTTGCACGCAGTTCGGTGTCCTTCTTAAATCCGATGCCGCCCAGCAATTCCGAATCCCCACCGGGCTGTGTCAGGACTTCACTGCTGCGAACCAGGAACAGGATGGCGAAACTGGTCGCGAGGTAAGTTTTTTCGGCACGGTAATTCGGATTCGAAAACATCCCCGATTGCAGTTGCCCTGCTTAAAAAACTCAACGCCCTGATCGTACCAGTCGGCCAGCTTCCCTCGCCCATGCTCCCCTTCGGCTTGTTCGCGAAACCAGGCGTATCGCTCGAAAGCGTAAAGGTAATAGAAGTCCCCAGCTATCCACTTCCACCGAGAATCGATTCTCCATGTACGCGTTACCCGCACGGTAACAGTTTTGCAGTCGCCCGGCGTCGAAACTGACCAGGGGTCCGACTTTGTTTAGCAATCGACTCTTCGCCGTCTTTCGGTTTAACGTAAACCAACACCGTTGGAGGCAACCCCGTATCCTCGCCGGACAATGACTTGGCCAACGACTTTTTTCGCTTGGATAACTGGAGCAGATCGGCCAGTAGATAACAGGTTCCCAGTCCGGCAGCATGCATGGAATGGGACGAAGTGCCTCCCGGACGACCGGGATCGTTGGGTCCGGTGCTGTTGACTTTATAGACCCAGCCACCCGCCTGGTTCTGGGTCGCAACCAACCAACTCAACGTCTTTTTGGCGACTTCGGGGTCGATCTGAAAATTGTGATGCTTGGCGATAAACAAAGCCAATGCTGCATACTGCGTCTGGGAAGTGTCTCCCGATCGGTCTTGGTTAAAGTATCCGAATGCCCCAGTGGGCTGCTGACGCCCCTGAAACATCTTGATCAACTGCTTGATCTGGTCCGCGTACTTCACGTCGTCGAACTCGGCCAGCAGAATCAGCGCTAACGCCGGATAATAAAGCTCGTTGTAGGTCAGCACATTACCGCTGGTTAGGCCTGGATTTTCCTCGACTTTCTCAAAAGTCGCGAGGATGCGCTCAATCGCTGCTTTAACGACCGGTTCGTCAATTGGCACCTCTTGTCGGTAACGCTTGCTGGCTTCGACGATCGCCAATGCACCCAAAGTCGCTTCGCCAACATTGTCCGGCTCGATCTTTCGCAGTTCCTCAACCGCCCGATTGACCATCTCTTCGACATCGGGATGCTCCGGAGAATAGAGCTTTTGGGCCGGCAACGCCTGGACGAAAGCGAGCGTCAGTAAAATTGACGCCAGGCAGCCCACCAGCTTCCTCCAGCGGCATCGCTTCCGAATCCGGGATTGGACTCATTCGTTCTCCGTTCTTTCAACTTTTCTATCGTGATATGCGATCGGCTGAGCCATCAATGATACCTGCGGATTTGCTCGCAGGTAATGGTTGGAAACCTGATTAATCCCGGGATGGCGGAACTAAATTCGTGAGACAGTAAATGAGGCCGGGGAGCGAAGCCGTCGTTGAAAGCCTCCAAACTATCGTAATTTTAGGCCAAACAAGAGTCAACTCGCTGGCCTTCGCCGAACCAGCCGCGATCGGCATTCCCGAAAACCGGCGCAAGCTCGATTGACAATTCCAGCGCCAATCCTTTAAATTCTCTGCCTGCGAAAAAAGAATGGAACGATCCACCTGAATGGTTTCGTTTCATCAGGTCGGGTAGCTCAGTTGGTAGAGCAATGGACTGAAAATCCATGTGTCGGCGGTTCGAGCCCGCCCCCGACCACTTCGCTTTTGGCGACGACTCTCTGTTCCCCGCCCGCGGCCGGGATTTTGGCGACCCGCCCGAAATCAGTCGCCGCTGGTATCGCGGATCATTTTCGGCACCTGTCGCTCATCCTGAATCCTCCGTCCGCAGTCTGGATCACCCAAACAACTCGCGGGGATCAAACGCTGGCTTAGGCAGAAATCGGGTGATCCATTCTGTTTTCGTCAACCGTCGATCGACCAATCGCCGCGGCCAATTCTCGCACAGCCGAAAAAAGTTCCTTTTTTGCGAAACGCATTGCAGGTACACTCTGGTTAAAGATCCCACCATGACCGGGCAAGTGGATCTTGGATTTGTGCTTGCGGCGAAACGCAGCCACTCTAGTTCTTAAAAATTATTCAAGGTATTCCCATGACTTGCTTCGGCTTCAACCCACGAATGATTTTGACCCTATGCTGGGCCATTGCGGCGGTGGCACAAATTCCCGTGCTGGCATCGGCGGGAGATCCCACCCCACAGGACAAACCAACAATCGCGTTTGTAACGAATCAGATCGCCAGTTTCTGGAACATCGCCGAAGTCGGTGTGCAAGACGCTGGCGAAGATCTCGATGTCGAGGTCGACGTGCGGTTTCCCAACGAAGCCACCGCGACCAAGCAGAAACAGATCGTCGAGGACCTGTTGTCCAGCGGAATCGATGCGCTGGCGATCAGCCCCATCGATGCGGTCAACCAAGAAGACATGATCAATCGGTGGGCCGAGCCAAATTGCCGCTGACTGACACACGATTCGGATGCACCGGACACCGATCGGCTGGCTTTACATTGGTGTGGACAACTATGAAGCCGGCCGAACCGTTGGCAAACTGATCAAGCAGGCCTTCCCGGACGGCGCGAAGGTGATCCTGGCAATCGGCCGCCTGGAACAGGACAACGCCAAGAAACGTCAGCAAGGCGTAATCGACGAATTGCTGGATCGCAAGATGAGTTCGAATGGCGGGACGAAGTCGAAGAAGTCGTCGGTGACAAATTTACGATTCTACACGACGCTGGTCGATCAGGGAGCCACCCAGGTCGCCAAACAAAAAGCCGAAGATGCACTCAATACCTATCCCGACGTCGACGTGATGGTCGGCCTGTTCGCTTACAATCCGCCCGCGATGCTGCAAGCGCTTCGCCAGGCCAACAAAATCGACAAAGTCAAGGTCGCTGGCTTCGATGAAAACGAAGCGACACTGCAAGGAATCAAAGACGGCACGGTCATCGGTACCGTCGTGCAAAATCCGTATGAATACGGCTATCAATCCGTCAAAGTGCTATCGGAAATTCTGAAAGGCAACCAGAGACGTCATTCCGGAAAGCAAATACATCGACGTCCCGGCCCGCGCGGTAACGAAGGACGGACGCATGATCGGAGACAAAAAATCAGAACAGATCGATGAGTTCTGGGCGGAACTCAAAGAAATGGTGTGGGAACTGATTCGTCTTCGGTCGACCTGCGTTGGAATCATGACCAACCGCCCCAGTCTGTTTTCCAACTCCAATTATTGACCGGCGAGAGTCTTCGTGACGGATTGACCGTGACTCAAATCCAGCCCAACTTCAAGTTGTAAATCTCTCGAAGACATTCCCGGGCGTTCGCGCACTTTCCAACGTGAACCTTGATTTGAAACCGGGTGAAGTGCTGGCCGTGATTGGCGAAAATGGTGCCGGCAAGAGCACGCTGATGAAAATTCTGGCGGGCGTCCAGCCGGCCGATGAAGGCAACCATTTGTGTCGATGGTCGTCCCGTATCGTTTGAAAATACGCGCGAAGCGATGCGGGCGGGGATCGTGTTGATTCACCAGGAACTCAATCTCTGCGACAACCTCAACGTCGGGCAGAATATCTTTTTGGGTCGCGAGCCCGCTCCGTTGCCGGGATTATCTTGGCGGGTGAAATCAATCGTCGCTCAACCGAGTTCCTCAATCGGGTCGGTTTGAGCGTCTCGCCCCGAACGATTGTCAGTTCATTGACGATCGGCAAACAGCAAATGGTCGAAATCGCCAAGGCTCTGTCGGTGGAAGCCCGAATTCTGATCATGGACGAGCCGACTTCCAGCCTGTCGGCAAAAGAATCGGAATCATTGTTTCAGCTGATTGAGAGTCTGCGGGAACAGGGCGTCAGCATCATTTACATTTCTCACCGATTGGCTGAGGTCCAAAGGATGGCGAATCGCGTCGTCGTGTTGCGGGACGGTGAGAATGCTGGTGAGTTGTCGAAACAGGAATCAATCACGACAACATGGTTTCGCTAATGGTGGGACGTGATATTTCCCAGTTTTACCAGCGAACAACGCACGAGATTGGCGAAACGGTGCTGAAAGTGCGGATTTGGTCACTTCAAGCTGGCCAGCGCAGAAAATTTCCCTCGAGGTTCGGGCTGGCGAGATTGTGGGGATCGCAGGGTTGGTGGGAAGTGGTCGGACCGAATTCCTGCAAGCGCTGTTTGGAGTCGATCCACCTGTCGCGGGTGAAGTCGAACTGAATGGTCAGCCGGTCAATCTGCGTTCGTCGGTGGAAGCGGTCCGTCAGGGGATGGCGCTGGTCCCCGAAGACCGAAAACAACATGGCTTGCTGATCGATCTGAATATCCGGAACAACATCGGTCTCGCCAAACTCAGGCAGAACCGATTGCCTTTCGGTTTTGCCAATTTCCGGAAACAAAAATCTGATGCGAGTGAGATGATCGAGCGGCTGGGAATCAAGACGCCGTCGGATCGCCAAATTACAAAATTCCTGTCCGGAGGCAATCAACAAAAAGTCGTACTGGGAAAGTGGTTGACCCTGGCCCCCCGCCTTTTGTTGCTGGACGAACCCACGCGTGGCATTGATGTGGGCGAAACAGGAGATCTACCAGTTGATGGAACAACTTGCGTCTCAGTCGATGGCAATCCTGTTTGCTTCCAGCGAGTTGGAAGAGGTCATCGGCATCTCGGATCGCGTGATCGTGATGCACGAAGGTCGAGTCAGCAGGCGAGTTGCCTCGCGGTCAATTGACCGAAGAAGCCATCATGCAATTGGCGACAGCCACTTCGACCACGAATGTCCCGATGGAGAATAATCGGAGATGAGTGAAAATATTGCCGGGCTGATTAAGATTTTGGGGATCACGATCCTGCTGCTGCTGCTGTGGGGTGTTGGCGTATTACGTTCCCGAAACGTTCCTGAAAACAAGCAATATTGAAAATCTGCTGCGAAGAACCGCCCTTTACGGAGTTCTCGGAATCGGTGTCGCATTTGTGATCATTTCCAGCGGTATTGATCTTTCGATTGGTTCACTGGTCTGCCTGTCTGCCTGCCTGCTGGCCATGTTCTTGCATGTCGAATATGTCACTGTGGATTCCACTGCGGTGTGGCAGGTCCGCGCACAGGATCAAACGATTTCGGTTGAACCGGGGCATACCTTGAAAGTGGGCGACGACGCCTGGTACTACAAGGACCGGAGGCGGAAAGGCCTGGTGAAAGTCGTTGCCATCGAGCCCCGCCAACAACTCGACGGCCGGATCGTGGATGTCCTGAAAGTCGAACCGGGCTTGGACAACGACCAGGATTCCGAAGCTGGCGAAAACGTCGGAACACTGACGCCGACCTATCCGGTGATCGAGGTCCAAGGCACGAACATCAAGATCGATCCTCGCTTTGCGAAATTACGCCACAACGACAAAATCATGTTTATCGACGAATCCTCGCGGCCGCGTGAGCAAGTCGTTGACCGGATGGAATCCGACGGCAGCCTGGTACTGAAGGACGAAGACGCCGGTCTCGACGCAACCTACCGTGCCATCCCCGTTCGCAAAACGCCGTTGATGTCCATTCCAGCAGCGTTGGGACTGGTTTTGTTGATCGTCCTGTTATTGGGGACGCTGCACGGTTTGCTGATTGCCAAATTGAACATGCAACCGTTTGTAGTGACGCTTTGCGGGCTGCTGATTTATCGCGGATTGTCGCGGTGGCTGACGAACGATCAAACGGTCGGGTTTATCGAATACCGGGAGACACTGGGGAAAGTCGGAACGGGCCGCTGGGAAACAGGACTGGAATTCATGCCAGTCAAGGTTCCGGGGGCCGATCCCAATCTGCCTGAATCCTGGAAAATGGCCTGGGATTCGGCGGCGGGGGCGGAGACGTTCGGAATTCCCTATTCGTTCTTCATCTTCCTGGTGATCACGATTGCCGCGATGGTTTTCTTGAATCTGACCGTTTGGGGCCGTCACCTCCAGGCCGTTGGCCGCAACGAGGAAGCAGCGCGTTATTCAGGCATCTCCACCTCTCGCGTTACGATTTTGGCCTATGTCCTCTGCGCCGTGTTGACGGGTATCGGCGGAATCATGTTCGCGATCGATAGCAATTCGATCGCGCCCTCGAGTTTCGGCAATTTCTTTGAACTTTATGCAATCGCCGCCGCCGTTTTGGGTGGCTGCAGCTTCCGAGGCGGAGAAGGGAGCATCCTGGGTGTGGTGGTGGGTACGGCGCTGATGCAAACACTTTACAACTCGATCGTCTTGCTGAAGATTCCTGACGAACTGGAGTTCACGATTATCGGGGCGGTGATCCTGGTGGGTGTGGCCGCCGATGAACTGCTGCGTTTGATGGCGTCGCGATTTCGTTCGAAAGAAAGTTAGTCACGCGGTCGGTTGAAGCGGTTCGGACATTCGCCGAGGTTGCGAGATCATTGCGATCCAACCTTCTACACGATTCTGCCGTTGCAACCTGAATTCTTTTGCCCAACCCGCAAGCTTCCGCGGGACGAATCCGATCAACAAAGTACTGACTCAATGGTCTTGAAAACCCCGGGTCACGATTTGGCTCGATTCAAGGGATTGAATGAGCGGTTGTTTGCCACCACCACACCCTTGATCGAACTCGAATATGCAACTTACCACGATCCCACCATCCTCCATTGTCCCCGGCCGCGAAATTGTATCGTGTTGGAAACTGGGTCCCCA
>CAVQPH010000015.1:0-236553 GCA_963714685.1 Pirellulaceae bacterium
ATTGCATTTTTTGACAATTAAATCGGCTTCGCTTCGAAGTCTTTTTCGTCATTCCCAATTTCCCGGTCCCGTTGTCATGTCTCAAAAACCGCCCGCCGTGCCGCCCATTTCAGGTGAGCAAAAACCTGGCAAGCAACCGCAAACCAGCCGCAAGGCGATTTGGAGTTTGGTTCTGGGGATTGCGAGTTTCCTGTGCATGTTTTTTACAGGGATTGTCGCGCTGATTCTTGGCATCATTGCAGTCGGCGAGATTGGCAAAAGCAATGGTCGTTTGACGGGATCCGGCTTGGCCATTACCGGGATCGTAACCGGCGTGCTCGGTTGCCTGTGGACGTTGCCCGTCATGGCTTGCGTTGCTGTTACCGGCAGTCCAAACGACTCGAGAGGCGGCCAGACAGCAAGTTACTTTGAATAACCTGCGACAACTGTCAATCGCATTATTGAATTACGAATCGGTCTACCGAAGGTTTCCCGCTGCGATGCCCGCCACAACGCCGAACCCGAACCCGAGTGAAGGTGATGGCCCAAAATTAAGCTGGCGAGTTGAGATCCTTCCTTTTCTCGAACAGCTGGAACTCTACGATCAATTCAAACACGATGAACCCTGGGATAGTCCGCACAACTTAAAATTGATTGACCAAATGCCGCAGGTCTATGCTTCGTTGAGTCATCCGCTTGAGCCGGGTAAAACGATGATCCGAGTGCCCTATTCCAACGTGACGGATGCTCAATCGCAAAAAAGATCAGCTGTATTTATCGCTGGCACGCTCGGTCCAAGACTGTCTTCTGTCACCGATGGAACGAGCAATACGATTGGCATTATTGAAGTCAACCCGGATGCGGCGGTGATCTGGACAAAGCCGGATGAATGGGAGTTCGATCCCGACGACCCGTTGCGTGACCTTGGTCGAGCCCATCCGAATCGGATTCTGGTTTCGTTTTGCGACGGTGCGGTGCGTGCGATCGATCCGGCCACATCGCGGGAAGAGATCAAGCGGATGTTCACGGTGCGCGCGTCGGATTAAACTGGTGCTTCCGGCCAGCTGGAACCAATTTCCCCCAACCCAAACTACTTCAACCCAAACTGCTTCAACCCAAACTACTTCAACCCAAACTGCTTCACCAAGATTTATCACTAATTCGGAGAAAACCATGACCCAAAATTGTCGCCGTTTCCTGTCTGGATGCCTGTGCCTCACGTTTGCTGTTTTGACCGCAGCCAGTGCCGTTGCCCAGTCGCCGCCCGAATTGACGGACAAACAGAAAGCCGTTGTGGCATTCGATGTGCGGATGGATCGGCTGATGGCTGGTGCCAATGACGCCGGGATCGACACTTCCCAGGTCGGAGATGCACCGCTCGACATGCCGATGGAGGGGATCAAGGCCTCCGATATCAAACGGGTCTTCGGTGTGGTTAGTCTGCCCGACAACATCGAACAAGTGATGATGATGGATCAGCAAGACGATCTGCCGATGGAGTTTTTGGTGCGAATCGAATTTAACGACGCGGCTGCTTGCCAAACCGCAGAAGACAACCTGAAAGCAATCGAAGGTACCGGCACGGTCGAGTTTGCCGGCAAGACTTACTATTCGCCTCCGGAAGGTCAGGGCCCACAGAATCTGGTCGGTCATCGAGTCAACGAAACCACGTTTCAGTTCGCGACCCGAAATTACGGCTTTCAGGAAAGCTTGAATATGCGCACCGACGGATTGATTCAAGCCTGGAAGCAGGTGCCGGATGACGCGATTCGCTTGGCGATCGATCTGGAGACCCGTGGTGAGCTGATTCAGCAAGCGGTCGAGATGGGCAAGCAGGGCATGCCGCCGATGGCCGCTCCGTTCATGGATCTGATCGACAATGCCAAATCGATGGTGATTTCGATGGACATGGGCCATGACAATTTACTGAATCTTGTCGCAACGGGCGTCGACGAAGATCAGGCGGAGGAGCTCCGTAGCGGTTTGGATTCACTTCTGGGGATGGCAAAAATGGCAGGCACCGCCGGTTTGGCTCAGGCGGGTGACCAAATGCCGGAAGTCACGGACGTGGCCAAGCAATTGCTTGATTCGCTGAAAGCAACTCGTGAAGGCAACATCGTTCGAGTTGCGATTCCAAAACCAGAAGGCTTGGGCGAAGCGATCATGGCGGCTCAGAATATGGCTCAAGGCCAGGCCACGGTCATGGAAAAAATGAACCGGTTTAAACAGATCGCGCTTTCGATCCATAACTTTCATGACGCTTACCGGTCCTTTCCGTTTGACGTTTCGGCAATGGACAATTTGAATGATGAATTGAGCTGGCGTGTTCGAGTCCTGCCATTTTTAGAGCAGATGGACATGTACGATCAAATGGACATGGCCAAGGGACCGAACGAAGAACCGAACGCCCAGTTTGCCGAAAAGATGCCCGAATATTTCGGCGTCGGCGGTGCCATGTCCGACATGAGCTGGATCAAAACCGATAAACCGGTGAAACGGTTTGCGGAGATCCCCGATGGGACCTCAAATACGATTATGGTGATCGAGAATCCTGGCGGCGCTCCTGGATGAAAGAGAATTCGCTCTCGATCCAAGAGGCCGTTGATTTGGTTCTGGGATTGCCGGACGGTCAGCAATTGCTGGTGGCATTCTATGATGGATCGGTGCAAAAAGTCGACAACAGCGTCGACAAGGAAACGTTGCGAAACTTGTTCGATCCCCGGGATGGCAATGCGATTGAAGGTTTCTTCAATCGTTAGATTGGGGTGGGTGGCTGTCAAAAATAACCGTGCTGCCATGCAGCACGGTTTTTTATTGGATGGTCGATCCACGTTCGACGGCAAATGCTCGCCGCCAAATCCGCGATTGGGTGGTTGACGGTTGCCTTAGTCCCAATCGCACAGTGCATTCACGTAAGACGAAGATCCGTCGCGCAGCCAGCCGTCCAGCTGTGCCTGTTCCTTGAGTTGCTGTCCGCGGGGCTGAGGCACGACGGCGAAACTGGTCTGGACCTCCGGAAGCCCCGACATGTCGCTCCACAGTTTTTCGAATTGCGAAACCGGATAAACGTCTTCCTGACCGTGTCCCCATCGCTTTTTGACGTCTTTGATCGTGATATAGGTCGGCATCCGTTGGCTCAAATCGCGGACGGCGGCTTCCATTTTTTCGCTGTCGTCCAGCTGATTCCGTGCAACGCCGAAGACCTGCAGCAACTGATCGATCTCAATCCAGGTCGTCATCGAATTGTAGAAAGACAGGCGAAATTCGTCCTTTTCTCGCGGCATCGCCAGTCCCTCCAACAGTCGAGGCTGGCCGTTGACCCGTCCCAGCCCGCCACCGCGGTCTTCCAGCCGCCGGGCGATGACCTCAAACGTCAGGCAACTGCCGCGATCGATATGCAGTCCCAATAATCCCTCATCCACATTGGCGCCAAGTGTATCGACGTTGTGCAGCATCAGGTACTGCAGCTGGGGTCGCTGTTGCAGCAGTTGATGCAATACACCATTGCACAGCATGTTGGGAATTTCATACCAGTGACCTACCGGGTGCAGACATTGCAGCGGAGTGTTATCGCGATAGTCAGTCCCCTCGCCCATTTGTCGCGCCCAGCCGATCAACGCCGCGCGTAAGCTGGATCTCATTTTTTCCTGTTGTTCGTCGAGCATTTGTTGTGGCATTTCTTCCCACTGGAACTGCAGATCCCGCACCATCGGGATGGTCCGCAAACCGACGAACTTGCCCGGCGACAGCACGAGCGGGCCCTGATAGCCATAATTCTCAACCGTTTGGAGATGCTGCTGGATTGGCTGATGGGTCAGATAGCCGGTCGTAATCACATGTGGAAAGTACTGCCCGTAGCGCCTGCCCACCTTCTGACTCTTCGCCAGATGAACCTCGAGAAAACTCCGGTGAGCCCCCGAGAGCTGACAGAAGGGATGAAGACCTTTGACAACGCCCGCGCCTTCGGTCCAGCGGCTGCCAACGCCGGCGGACAAGGTCACCACCGCGACTTTACCGTCAGCAATCGCCTGTTTGCCAAGCGAGCGATGTTTTTCATCCACCCCACCGCGCACGTCGCAATAATCTCCGGGTTGCACGTCGGTGATGCTGGTGTTCAACGGCAGCCGGTTTTGGGCCAGCCCGTACCGGCCTGAGCGAACGTCGGTTTGGATTTGCTCGTGGAGTTCCCGATCGAAACCAATACGTTCCAGCAATTCGTTCAGTGATTCGGTTTCTCCGCTGTCGGGGTCTCGTCCGGGTAAAATGCCTTCGATCAATTTTCGAAACGCCATCACGTCGGCGGCGCTGCGATAATCGCTGCCCAGCTGTTCCAGTTCAAACCGTTCCAGCGGTGACAGTTCACGAGAGGACCGTTTCAGCCAGCCCGGGACCATCAACGCAAAATATTCATCGGGCATGCGAGATTCACCATTTTGATAGAAGATCCCCAAGAGCCACGATCATTGATTTCGAAATCGTACACGACCGGATCCATCGCAAACGGCAAACGGGTTTCCATTCGTTTTTTGGTTTCCGCTAACGCAGACTGCAACCAGATTTGGGCATCCTGTTTGATCGCGGGATCAAAAATGAAGCCCATCCCGCCGCCGGCCATTCCGCCCAGCATCCAGAACCCCCAAAACTGATCGCCAAATTTTTGCGCGACTGTTGAACCAGCGAATTGGTAAACAGATTGGTACACCAGGGGATAATCTGTTGGAGCGGACCAAAGAAATTTCGATTGGTTGCGTCACCGACGGCCCGGATGTCGCCTTGTTTGAGGGCAGCGACGATCTCGTCGAGAATTTTCATCGCTGCTTGTCGGGCTTTCCATTCGGCCGGCGACCTCAGTAAGTATTTTTCGGTGACCATCTCCAGGATCGGTCCGACGTTCTGAGCCATTCCGCCGTGGACCAGGACCAGACTGTCCTGAAGTCGTTGGCGTGTTTCGGGAGTGATTTCAGATTCGCTGAAGACGGAGTGTTTGGGCAGCAATCGACCGCGACTGATGCCAAACTCAGGATCACCCTCCTCTGCCGCAGCTCCCAGGATCAATTTAATTCCCGGCCAGATACCTCCCGAATCCTGCCAGCCGCCACCCGAACCACCAATCCATTCGCCGAGAATGGCTCGCGCGGCAATGATTCTTCGGTCGACTTCCGTCAGTCCACCCTCCAGCGAAGAAACCTGACCGGTCGCCCGCATGCAAACCGAGATTAACGATCCCAACAGATTCGTGGAAACGGCCAAGCGCGATCCTTTGGGAATGTCGTTGACTTTGCTGACGATCTCCAGTCCCAATCCCGGGCCGACGACGCGGGAAAGCAGCGTTTCGATGTCCTGCCCGCAGCCTTCCATGCCTGGCGGCACAATGCCAGCGGCGATCACGGCGGCTTTTAGTAGCCCCAGGTAGTCACGGGCGAAATCAAACACCTCGGCGATCGTCGTGATATCCGCGGAGGCTTTCAGATCGACACTGACCAAGCGTAATACCGGTTTGTCGATCACCCGAAGAAAACACTCGATGGGCGGACGCGGGTGCTCGTCGCGGCCCATGACACCAAGATTGATCGATGCATTAATGACTCGCGCACCGGCCGGAAAGTCCATCCCCAAAAAGAAAATATCACTCCAACCGCTATGCGAAAAATCCATCCGCACGGCCGTCGTTTCGGACAGCACGGGAAACTGCGGCGAATCCTGTTGGCGAACGGTCAATTCGTTCCGCAATCGTAATGGATGGTCATCGGGATGCCCGGTTCGAAACATCCATTGATTACCCCGTACGGTGCGAACGCTTTTGCGTACCTGGTCGGCCAGTGTTTGAAACGCCAGGTCTTCGTAGGCATGCGAAAGGGCGCTGCACAACGCATCACCGGGGCCTTCGTTTTCCTGAACTTCGAGGATCGAGTCGATCGCTTCCACAAACCGTCGACCCAGTAGGTGTTGGTAGCTGGCAAACGGAATATGAACGACAGGTTGTTTGGCCAGCAAAACCGGCAAATGAAACCTGTGAATCGCGGAAAGAAAGAACAGTGCTCGGACCCGATGATAAAGATTTTCGGTTTTGCGCCAGAACTGATCCAGCGCCTCGGCGTCCGACAGCAGTTGCTGCAGATCTGAATCGTGCAAGCTTCTTCCAGCGACCGGTTCCGAACTCGATCGTCTTCGGAAACAATAATTGCGACCAGCCGATTTTCGGAGGTGGGGTTGGCTGGATCGGATTCGTGGGCGCGGTCGCGACGCGGGTCGATTGCGGTGGGTTCGGTTGGGCTCATCAGACTTCGACTCCCGCTGCAGAATCTGAACTGACCGCCTCAGGTCGAGTGGCAACCAGGGCCAGCAGGTCGGTCAGGATTTCGTCTCGATCTTTTCCCGACAGGGCCAGGGCCAGTTGCGATTTCAGCAGTCCGTACTTTTCACCGATGTTGTATCGAAAGCCGTCGATTTCCGTCGCCAGGTAGCGTTCGCAATTGGCGAGGCTGCGCCAGCGCCGGTGAAAGCTGAATTGATGCTTCGGGTGGTGTTTGCTTGATTGCCTCGCCCAGTAGTTCCATAACGGTCGGCGTCAGTACGTGAACTCCGGACAGGCACAGGTAATGGCTGGCTCGCAAGCCGGCCACGATTAGATCCTGCTCCGCACGGGTGGGGGTTGGCTTCTCAATGACCGTGTGAATGTCATACAGGCTGGTTCGATTAGCAACGCGTTTAGCGCCGACGACTCCAAAATAGGACAGCAAATTTTCGCGAGTCGGTTGAACCGCTGAAACGGCGCAGGATTCCGCGGATGCCACGTCGACCAGTTGCTTGGCGTAACCCCGGTTGTTCGTGCTGATGTAAACGTGATCGCTAACCAAATGCAGAAAGGACTCATCGCCAACGAAATCGCTGGCTCGATAGAGTGCATCCCCGTAGCCCCTGGGTCGGTCCTGGTCGATGAACGTCAATCGGCCGGCGTGTTCACCCGCTGCTTCGCGGTAGCTATCTTCTTCGCCGGGGCAGATGACCACGCAGACCTCTTCGACGCCGGCGTTGAAGGCTTCATCCGTGATCAATTGCAACGCCGTTTTGTTTCGGCCTTGCGGGTCAACAAGATTCTGGAGCGGCAAAGACTTCTGGTCGGGTGCCGCGGCGGTGATCACGGCTTTACGGATCGACATGGGGGGCTTTCAGGCGGTCAGCGTTTGGGAATGCGTGATTGGGTTGAACTCACCATCTTAGTTGGGCAAGCCGGCTTCAAAAACCGCCTGTTCGTAACAAATTTGTCTTCCCGAAGCGGACGTTAACCGCCGTCCACTGTATTCAGCTTGGTCGTTTTCCGGTAAATTTTTAACCTCGGCAACCCGCGTTTCTGTTCTCAACACCACCGCAAATCCATGATTGATTTTTCCTCGCCATTCACATTTGAAGCTCTGTTTACGCTGATGATGTTGATCCTGCTGCAAGCCGTGCTCGGTTTTGACAATCTGCTGTACCTGTCCCTCGAATCCAAACGTGTCGAGGAGAGCAAGCAGAGTTTCGTCCGCAAGTTGGGCGTGGGAATGGCAATTTTTCTCCGGATTGCATTGTTGTTCATCGTGTTATTGGCGATCGACAACTTAAGTGCACCGCTATTCGAATTTGGCCTGGAACCCGCAGAGGTGCACTTGTCGAGCGATGGGGAACATGATGCCGGCGAGCACATTGTTCGAACACCGACCGCAGCCGGGAATTATTTTGCGGGGACTTTCAATGTCCATGCGATTATCGTTTTGGCCGGCGGTGTGTTTATTATCTACACGGCGTTCAAAGAGATCATGCACATGTTGGCGATCCACCATCTCGAAGAGGGTGGCGAAGAACGTAAGCAAAAAACGGTCGGAATGGCGGTCACTTGGATCGTGTTGATGAATCTCGTGTTCTCATTTGACTCGATCCTGTCGGCGATTGCGCTAACGCACAATGTCTGGGTGATGGGGACAGCGATCATTGTCAGTGGATTGATGATGATCTTCATGGCCGATCACGTGGCCGAGTTTTTGAAAAAGAATCGGATGTACGAAGTCCTCGGGCTGTTTATTTTGTTCATTGTGGGCGTGATGCTGGTTTCCGAGGGCGGGCACCTGGCCCACCTCCATCTGTTTGGCTACGTTGTCGAACCGATGGCCAAATCGACGTTCTATTTCGTTATCGCGATTCTGGTCGTTGTCGACATTATTCAATCGAGGTACCAACAGAAATTGCTGCGCCAGCGCAGATCCGAGGAATCCGGTCACGCGTAGTTGGAGTCGCAAGTCAGGCCTGCGGGCCGTGGTGATTCCTGAAAATTTTCCCATTTGATTTTTTCGCGCTCGTCGCGAACACGAACCAATTAGACTGTTGAATTGGAGTGATTAGAAATCAGACGGTACCCGCAGGCGGCGCCGTTTGACATCCGGATCACGGACTGCGAACCTGTTTGGAATTCCCATGAAACATCTACCGGCCCTGCTGCTCGCCAGCCTTGTCCTGATCCCAGTTCTCTCCATAACTGGGCAACAGCCTGAACCAACCGAGGTCATCCGTGGCCAGCCAATTCAGTTGTTTGATGGTAAATCGCTAACCGGTTGGAGCAGGCTGGACGGTGAACCGTCACAAAACTGGGTCGTCCAGGATGGCTCGTTGCATTGCCAGAAGCGGGGCGGCGACCTTTATCACGAGCATTGGTTCAAGGATTTTGAACTGAGTTTTACCTGGAAGATTCTCAAGGATGGCAACAGCGGTGTTAAGTACCGCGTCAAGAACTACGGCAACCGGTTGCTTGGGTGCGAGTACCAAATCTACGACGACCAGCAGAAACCGTTTGGTAAACAGTCGACCGGTGCGCTGTATGCACTGTTTGAGCCGGCGAAGTCGAAAACGGTTCATCCACTCGGTCAGTGGAACGAGTCGAAAATCGTGGTTTGCGGAAATCGCGTCGAGCACTGGCTGAACGGGCAATTAGTGGTGCAAGCCACCGTCGGCAGCCCCGACTGGCTGGACCGCGTCTCCAACAGCAAATTCCGCGAATATGCTTGTTTTGGTCAAAACCAAGAAGGACGAATTTTTCTTCAGGACCACGGCAAACCCGTTTGGTTTTCAAAGATCGAGTTGGTACCGCTGGTTTGCCAATAGGAACTTGCGGGACTTTTGCGGTGTCCATCCGGCTGGTGGCAATGCGATCGTGCTATCAGTTTTTCGTGCGCCGTTGACCGATGCGGTTCCAGGGAGAAATCTTCACGGATTGGGGCGCGATTCGTATTGACCCACCTGCCCAAATCAACAAAATCGACCTTGAAATCAGTTGGCGAGTCAAAGTCGCCGGTTGAAAACGGTCCATGGAAGGATTTTGAAGATGAAACGAACAGGATGGATTCAGATTATCAGCCAAACGGGAGCTCGGTCGGGTCGTTTGGCCCAGCTGGTCTTTTTTGGAATTGCGTCGGGTGCGTTGATATTTTCGGCAGGTTGCAATTCGGAAAAAACGGCCCAGAGCGTCCCCGATAATTCTCAGTTTTCCGATGGGCAGGTCACACCGTCAATTGCTAAAACTGAGACCTCATCGGTATCGGCTTCCAAAACAAACGCGGAAACCTCACCCGCGGAGAAATCTTCGCAGCTAAGCGCGGATGCTTCACCTGAAGAAGTCTGCCGACAGTTCATGGATTTTCTCAGGTCGGGAAAGCGAATTTCTGCAGAAAATTTGTTGACCCGCGGGGCACTGACGGTCACGACGAAAGCCGGCCTGCAGCTTGAGCCGATGGGGGGACCGACAGCCGTCTACGAAATCGGCGACGCCTGTTACGCGACCATCAAAAACAAGCTTGCTCAAGTCGATTGTGAGATCGTCGAGCAGGTTGATGGGCAGGAGATTCGGACCAGTCTGACGTGGCTCGTCCGTAAACAGAATCTCGGCTGGCGGATTTCAGGATTGATGGTTGCCATCGAATCTGGCGGAATGAAAGATCTGCTTAGTTTTGAAAACGCAGAGGACGTCGAGAAAATCAAAAGCCTGGCGGCGGGCGAGATGGGGGACGATCTGGAAACACGGCAAGCCGAGGCGCCATCCAAAAACAGCCTGAAATAGCGTTTTTGATTGCGCTATTAACAATTTGGTTCCGACTCATCCCCTATTTCTTGCAGCGAACCAATTGACCGCGACGCGTGAATCTCAACACCCAATTCAGACTCGGACGCAGCGATAACGACCTGCTCTTGGGCCAATTGGTCGTCAGTTCGCCCAGGATGTCCTTTCACCCGAATTGATTTGTTTTGCGGATTGTCTGGGGAAAACAAGTCTGGAAGATCCGTTACAAGCGGATCGAAGCGTCGAAAAGCTGGCAAAATTTTTGCGTAATTGCCGCAAGTTGGAGTGGCAAACCTACTTTTGGTTGCTGGGACGACGTGGCACATGAGACGGCGTGCCGTGGCCTGGCAATGCCCACTTCCCCATTTGAAGAGAGACGATGTAATGTCAGATTCTTGCGCGGTTTTTGTCGACTACTACGAAATTCTGGAAATCAGTCCAAACGCCAACTCCGATACGGTCGAACGCGTTTTCCGGTATCTTGCCAAGCGATACCATCCAGACACTTCTTGTGCAGCAGATGTATCAAAATTTAATCAACTGGTTGAAGCCTTCGAAACACTGCGGAATCCAGTCCTGCGAGCGGCGTACGACGCCGAATATGCAGCCAACAAAGCTCAAGAAAAGCAATTGGCCAGAGACACATCCCGGATTGGCGATGATGTTGAGGAAAGGACCCAGTTGTTGTCGTTGTTCTACGCCAAGCGCCGGCGAAGCATGAATCAGCCCGGAATCGGTGTCAGCACTTTGGAGTCGATCGTCGAGTACCCGGTGGAAGTCCTTGATTTTCACATTTGGTACTTTCGCGAAAAGGGCTGGATTGAACGAGAGGAATGTGGTTTGCTTTCGATCACAGCGGAAGGTGTTGACCGGATCGAACAGAATCAAAATGCGACAATCCAAACGCCTCAGCCAAAAATTACGTTTGACGTCGAGGCCCAACATGCGGCTCACGACAATTTTGATGATCGGACTAGGCGAATTCGGGATCGAATCTCCCGTGTGATCGGCAGAGATTCAAATCCATCGAGGAATTCTGGCTTAAGCGTCGAATGAATTCGTTGGAGCGACGCAAACGACGGAATGACTGCGGCGATCACGCAAGCAATCTGTCTACGCCCAGACGTCGACAAAGGTTCCGGTCATTGCCAACTCGATGCTGAGTTGTCGTTCGGCCGTCGTGGCAATTCTCAACATGCGATCGACCAGCCCTTCACTCTGTTCGGTTTCAAACAACAACGTATTGTAGGCGTCGGCACCACGGACCGTTTTTAACGCTTGCTTGAATTGGCTGCCGGTTGAATCGGAAAATTGAAACGGCGATTCGGTGGAATGGTTGAATTCGATATTGAACCCAAGGCGTTGATTCTTGCCCGAATCGGTGGAACCAAAGATTTGTTCGGCCGCCGTGCGTAACTCGCTCCGGATGTCATCAAGCCAAGGCACGGCATCACCGTAACCACTTTCGAACAGGGCATTGAATCGCTGGCCGAAATCGGTAATTGCTCGCACGGTGTCGCGTCGCATCTGATAGGAAAAACCGCTGGCTGGGGTGCGGATGCTCTCGGCCCTCGACGGACGGGTAGAGTCCCTCGTCGATGCCGACGGCGGCAAAGAATCCGGTTCCACCGCTGGAAATTTGCAAATCCTTCAGATTCGTCGAAAGAAACGAAACCCGACCGGAATCGGCATCAAAATCAACTGCCAGGTCGGGTACCCAAGTTTCAATTCTGGCAAGCACGTCCTCGAGGGAGTCGGTCTCCACATTGATTCCGATCGAAACGCCGTTGACTGACAACAAGCCACTGGTCACGCCGGACATGAATTCAAGATTTTTCAGGACGGTTGTCTCATCGTAGGTCGCGGCCGTCGAATTGGCTGTTGTCAGTTTCATGGCCGCCAGAAACCCGGAGCTGTCCTGGTTCAGCACGATATCCAATTCGCTACCGGGAGTTTGACGTGACATCAGGATCGTTTCGGAAGCTGCGTCGAAAGTCGCGGTAACGTCCATTCCGGCATTGTTGATTCGATCCAGGACCGAGCTAATGGAATCATTGGCAAACACGGCGATCGAATTGCCATTGAGCTGGAAAGAACCGTCCTCAATGACAAACGGATCTTCGAGCTTGGCATCGAAAATTCCGGTTCCATCAAAGGAAAGCTGCGGGTCGACGCTGGTTGGCACCAGGTGGCTGATGTTGACCGTAAAAGACTCGCCAAGCGTCAGCCTTCCGTCACCCAATTGAAATTCGAGACCACTGCTTAGTGAATAGACCTGATCCATCGGGTCGATCGAATTGAGGCTGATCGTATCCACCAGCGTTCCGTCCGAGGTTCGGACCTCGAAAGCCAGATCGTTGGAGCCATGAATGCCGGCTTGGGTTACGAGGAACTCAAGGACATCGGTACCCAAGCTCCCGTCGTAGACTCCCTGGATGGCCGGAGCCGCCGTGGAGGTTACCGGATTCGGTGTGGTCGAAAAATTACCTTGACTTTCAACCTCCAGTGTGAACGTCTCGTTCTTGATAAAATCTCCGGCGGCAAACGTAATCGTCAGGCCGTTTCCGACATCGTAACCCTGATCAATCGGGTCATTTTTTTTGATCTCGATCTCGCCCAGTTTCGATCCGTCGGGGCCGTTGAGCGTGACCCGTACATCGTCTTCACCATGAATTCCGTTGTCCAGGATTTCGAATGTCAACGCGTCAGTTCCATTGGAGCCATCATAGGTTCCTGTCAGGGTCGCTTTTGCGGCAGAAGTATTCCAGCTCGGGGTCGATGAGTAATTCGCTGGATTGGATGCTTCAACAGCAACGCGGAAGGTTTCACCCTTGAGTATCTCGCCCTCACCTAAAGTAAAAGTCAGACCGTTGGTTAGCAGATAGACTTGATCGATCGCATCGTTTTTCTTGATATCGATCGTCTCAATCAGACTGTCGTCGGGCCCAAACACTTTAATCTTGAGATCGTCTTTTCCATGGACACCCGCTCGATCAACGCGAAACGTCAAATCACCACTGCCTTGCGATCCCAGATACAATCCTCCAATCGCCGGCGAGGCCGTTGAACCCGACCAGTCGGGATGGTCGGGGGTGTAAGACGTTGACAGAATTGAAAGATCGACTTCAAAGTAATCTTGCTTGACGAGTTCACCAACTCCGAGCGTAATTTCAATTCCATTGGACATCGCGTAAGCCCGATTGAGCGGGTCTTCTTTGTTGATCTTGAACTCGTCGATCCGATCACCGGCCTCGTTAAAAACGCGAATCTTCAGATCATCCTGGCCATGTGTCCCAGCTCTGTCGACTTCAAATCTCAGTGTTCCCTGGCCGTCCGATCCATCATAGGAACCGCTAACCGTTGCGGCGGCAGTCGACCCCAGTCCGCTCCAGGGCGCCGTCGTGGTGGACCCGATCCAGGCTGGCCCATTGTGTTGAAATGACGTTGGGGCCGTATTGATCTCTTCGACACTGCGGAGCGTCGTGGTGGCATTGCTGTTGAAATCCAGCGGTTGGGAAGAAATCGCAGCCGCCGCAGCGACGGTGAGCCGGGAATTCTCCTCCTGAATCCTCCCCGGTTTAATCGCCGACAATGCCTCTCGCAGATAGTGAATCTGCAGCAGGGATTCCGCCGAGGCTTTCGGTTGCCGGTTGATCGCTTTGGCAGTCACCGCCTGGTACGACCGGAGTCGCATGGTGTGATTGCGAAAATCGGCGAGCGATGAGATTCCGACACGCGGTAAGTCGTTCATCGGGTTGCCTGGAGAAGAAGGGCGAAGAACAAGGAAGGTCTGAAACCTTAGCTCAGATTCCTGCCTGAATTCCGAAATTTTCGTCGATGGCATCGGCGGCCAAAATTGACGAGATGTCGAATCAAATCCAAAATACTTGACCGGAAAATATTTTTTTTACGGACTTTCCGGGTCGCGGATTAACGACGTTCGGGATCCTGTGCAATAATAGGCTGACCTTTACCCCGTCTCGTTTTCCCGATTCGATCGATGCCATCCATCACCTCCTGCGTGCCTTTTTTCAGCCTCTGGTTAACGCTGATTTTTCATCAATGCCTGGTCGCAAATCCGTTGCAAACGGATCTCGAAAAAACGGAAAAATTTGTCCAGACATTTTGTATTGACTGTCATCTGGGCGAAGCTGCCGAGGGCGACCTGGATCTTGATTCGCTGGAGTTTTCTGAGACACGGTTGAATGATCCAGATTTCGATACCGAAAAATGGGAAAAGATTTTGCGCCGGTTGATTGCTGGCCAGATGCCACCGCCCGAATCCGCGCGGCCCACCGAGCAACAATACTCCGACGCGATCTGCACGATGTCGGCCTTGCTCGAGCAACGATCGAAAAAATTTCCGCGTCCCGGTCGAACCAACTCGCTGCGGCGACTCAATCGGACCGAGTATCGAAATGCAATCCGTGACCTGTTGTCGATCGACGTCGATGTCGACACCCTTCTGCCGCGCGACGAGTCCAGTCACGGGTTTGACAACGTGACCGTGAATGAGCTTTCGCCGGCGTTGATGAGCCGTTATCTGGCGGCGGCTGAGAAAATCAGTCAAGTGGCGATTGGCAGTCATCTTTCGACGCCAGGTGGCGTGACGATCCGGTTACCGGCCGATCAGACCCAGGAGAAACATGTTGAAGGTCTGCCGTTGGGGACGCGGGGGGGGATCCTGTTCAATCACCATTTTCCGCAGACGGGCCAGTACGAAATCGAATTGCGTTTGATGCGTGACCGGGATGAAAAAGTTGAGGGTCTGAACGCTGAACACCAGGTCGATATTCTGATCGACCGGAATCGGGTGCAGCGGTTTACCGTCAAACCTCCACGCAATCGTCAGGATTTCACGCATTCGGATTCCCATCTGAAAACACGAATCAAAGTGGAATCTGGTGCCCACAAAGTGGGAGTGACGTTTCCGGTTAGATTCAACTCCTTGCTGGAAACCAAACGTCAACCGTTTGATGCCCGGTACAATCGCCACCGACATCCGCGGTCCACGCCAGCCTTGTTCCAGGTTTCGATCGTGGGCCCTTTCGACGCTGACGGAGTTGGGCCGACCAGGACTCGGCAACTGGTTTTTTCTCGATACCCGGAGCGGGAGGAAGAAGAACGTGAGGCCGCGGAAGAAATTCTAAAAACGTTGTTGCGTCGAGCTTATCGTCGGCCGGTCAACGAAGCGGATTTGCAGACGCCGCTCGCATTTTTTGAACAGGGGCGCGCAGAGGACGGCTTTGAGGCGGGAATCGAGTTGGCACTGGCCGCGATCCTGGTGAATCCGAATTTTCTGTTTCGCATCGAATCCCAGCCTGCTGAACTGGCCGCCGACGAAGTCTACCCAATCAGTGACGTGGAACTCGCGTCACGTCTGTCGTTTTTCCTGTGGAGTAGCCTGCCGGATGAAGAATTATTGACGCTTGCCGAACAAGGCCGGCTGCAAAACGAAGGCGTACTGAAAGCGCAGGTCAAGCGAATGTTGGCCGATGAAAAATCGCAATCGTTGGTGAACAATTTCGCCGCCCAGTGGCTGTATTTACGTAATCTCGATTCGATCACACCCGATTTGCGGTTATTTCCCGATTTCGATGACAATCTGCGACAGGCGTTTCGTGGCGAAACCGAACAGTTGTTTCAATATGTTCTCCGGACCGATGCCAGCGTTTTGGATTTGATTCGCTCGGATTTCACTTTTCTCAACGAGCGGCTGGCTACTCACTACGGGATCCCACACATTGCGGGCAGCGATTTTCGCCGAATCGAATTACCCGCCGGCAGTCCCCGTGGCGGCCTGCTTCGACACGGTAGTATCTTGACCGTCACCTCGTACGCAACGCGAACGTCACCCACGATTCGGGGTAGTTGGATCCTGGAAAATATTTTCGGAACGCCACCACCCCCGCCGCCTCCCAATATTCCGAATTTAAGTGAGAAATCGACGCTGCGGGTTGCTTCGGTACGGGAACGGTTGGCCCTGCACCGGGCGGATCCAGTTTGTGCGAGCTGCCATCGATTGATGGATCCAGTCGGGTTTGGACTGGAAAATTTCGATGCCGTCGGTCGCTGGCGAGAATTTGAAGATACGTTGCCGATCGATTCCAGCGGTACCTTACCTGATGGTACGAAAATTGACGGTGTTGAAGACCTCGAAGCCGCTATACTGAGACGACCCGAAGCATTTGTCGGAACGCTAACCGAGAAATTATTGACGTTCGCGCTGGGCCGCGGCGTCGAGTATTTCGACGGGCCGGCTGTTCGCAAAATCGTGCGCGACTCGGCAGCCAACCAGTACCGTTTTTCGGCGATTATCGAGGGTATCGTTTTGAGTGAGCCCTTTCAAACACGGAGTGCTGAATGAAAGTCACCAAGAAAAAGATTTCGCGAAGAACCGTGTTGCGAGGCGCTGGAACGGTGCTGGGTTTGCCACTGCTGGATGCAATGATCCCGGCGATGACGGCGACCGCCGCAACCGTGGCTGCTCCGAATGCGTTGAGGCGAATTGGTTACGTCTACATGCCCATGGGTTTTAATCCTGCCGAGTGGATTCCTGAAGGCGAGACGCTCGAACAATTGCCATCGAGTCTGCGTTCATTGGAAAAAGTTAAGAACCAGGTGACGGTCGTCACCAATTCGGATCTGCAAAATGCCTATCCCGGTTCCCATGCAACTTCTAATTCGGCGTTTTTGAGTGCAGCGCGGGCCAAACGCACCGAAAGTACAGACTATTATCTCGGCACCACGGTAGATCAGATCGCCGCCAAACAGATCGGCCAGCAGACTCAATTGCCATCGCTTGAGCTGTCGATGGACATGCTCGCTAACGTGGGCCAGTGCGACAACGGATATGCCTGCGTCTATCAAAACAATTTGTCGTGGTCATCGCCCACAACGCCGCTGCCGTCCGAAGCTCATCCGCGAATGGTATTTGAGAGTCTGTTCGGTGAGGGGGGAACACCGGAACAGCGGCCAGCGCGTGCTCCGTCGTCGGGCCAGTTTGCTGGACTCGGTGACCGAGGAAGTCAAACGACTGAAACTGCGCGTCGGTGCCTCGGATCGCAACAAAATCGACAGCTACCTGACCAGTATTCGAGAGGTCGAGCGTCGAATTATCAAGGCAGAGGCGACGGCCAAAGACAATCCGTTACCCGATCTCGATCGGCCCGTCGGCGTTCCGGTGGCCTACCAGGATCATGCGCGATTGATGTTTGATCTGCAAGTGCTCGCGTTCCAAGGCGACATTACCCGGGTGATTACTTTTCAGTTGGCCCGGGAGGCCAGTAATCGGACCTATCCCGAAATCGGTGTTCCCGATCCACACCACCCGACCACGCACCATGGCAAGGATCCGGTTAAATTGGCCAAAGTCGCGAAGATCAACCAGTACCACGTTTCCTTGTTTGCTGAATTTCTTGGAAAAACTGAATGCGATTCCCGAAGGCGAAGGTTCGTTGCTCGACCATTCACTGTATCTCTACGGCAGCGGAATGGGAGATCCTGACGCACACGATCATTCAAACCTGCCCATTCTCGTGGCCGGTGGTGCGGCCGGCAACATGGTCGGCAATCGACATCTGCGATTCACCGAACCGACGCCGCTTTCGAATCTGCATTTGACCTTGTTAAACAAGGTTGGCGTACCTTTGGAGACGTTTTCCGATAGCACGGGAACCGTTGAAGAATTATTCGATCCGGTGTCGCTGTAAGATGGACGTTCATCTGCTGCGTTGTGTTTGCTGTCTGACCGCATTCTGGATCGCGAGTTGCTTGCCAGCGTCGGGCTTGTTTGCACAACAGAATTCCACTGACGGCAGTCAACCGGATACTCAACTGGCCGATGCTGCGGAGCGTCAAGACTGGGATCGGGTTGCTGAATTCGCGTCTCGCGACGTCAATCTCGACCAGATCCAGCCGGATGGGATGACCGCACTTCACTGGGCCGTTTTTTATCAGAACGATTCCATCGTGCGAAAATTGCTTGAATCCGGCGCCGGCTCCGATCAGAAAACTGCGTACGATGTGACGCCGCTGCGAATCGCCGCGAAACTGGGCGACGCGAAAAATACCCGCCTGCTGCTCGACGCCGGTGCCGATCCGAATGACGCCTTACCTGGCGGTGAGCGCGTCTTGATGACTGCTGCGCGAACCGGCAATGCGGAAGTCGTCCGCTTGCTGCTGAATCATGGGGCAACCCCCGATGCCACCGAACGGAAGGGGCAAACGGCATTGATGTGGGCCGCGGCGGCTGGTCATGCAGAAGTTGTGGATGAACTGATTCGGGTTAAGGTCGATCTCAACAAGACCTCGCAGTTCGGATTCTCTGCTTTGATGTTCGCTGCCAGGCAAGGCAAGACAGACGTCGTGATGCGATTGTTGGACGCGGGCGTGGATGTCAATTCCGTGATGGAGCCGACCAACAGCAAGGGCCGAAATCCCCGTAACAAGATGTCGGCATTGATGTTTGCCGTTGAGAATGGCCATTTCGAATTGGCTTTGAAATTGATCGATAAAGGCGCCGATCCGAATGACCAGCGCAGCGGCTACGCACCGCTGCATGCGTTGAGCTGGGTCCGGAAAACGAAGGTGGGCGATAATCCCGACGGTGATCCACCGCCGCGAGGTTCGGGTTCGATTCACAGTTTGCAGTTCGTGAAGTCAGCGGTCGCAGCCGGCGCGGATGTGAATTTGCAATTGAGCCGAGGAGCGGGTGGCCGTGCTCAGCTGAACACCCGGGGTGCGACGCCGTTTCTGATGGCCGCGCGGACGGCGGATATCCCGTTGATGAAATTACTGCTGGAGTTGGGTGCCGACCCTCAGCTGACCAATGTCGATGGCTGCAACGCGTTGATGGCGGCGGCGGGGGTAGGAGTCACGGCCGTTGGCGAAGAGCCGGGAACCGTTGCCGAGGTCGAAGAGGCGATCCGGATGCTGGTTGAAATTGGGGTCGATATCAACGCGGTCGACGAAAATGGCGAGACGGCGATGCACGGCGCGGCCTATCGCAATTATCCGGAAACCGTGTCACTGTTGGCGGATTTGAAGGCGGACCCGGCGATCTGGAATCGGAAAAATAAATACGGCTGGACACCACGGATGATTGCCAGTGGCATCCGCCCCGGCAGCTTCAAGCCCTCGCCGGTGACCATCGCCGCGTTGGATGCGGCGCTCGGAGAAGCCGATTGAGGATGGGCTTGGCGATTGAATTGCCGGGAAACAAAACGTGGCCGCGGGAGGCTGGTTACCGAAATTGAGCCTGATTCGGTCTTTCCGAAGCGACATCATGCATGGGAAGATAGCGGTAGTAGACTTCCAGGTTTAAGGTGGCCATCGCCGTCGCGTAAACCCGTCCTCCGTACCCGCCCCAAATTCCTGTTGGCGGGTAACTACCTGCATCGCGGCCGCTTTGTTCCTGGAGGGAAAGCAACGTCTTCTTCATTTCTGTGTTCCAGCGTTCCCAATCGGGTCCGCCAGCGTGATACATCGCCAACGTGCCGTAGTACCAGTAGTACAAGTTAACGTGATGGGGTGTCGGTCTTTCCTGGGCGATTCGACGCGAGGCTTCCATCAGGGTTGGGGCTGAAACGGTTTTTTTCAACACATACCGGCAAAGCAATGCTTCGGCCGTCATGGTGGTGCTGGGTCCCTGACCGGGTTTGTAGGACGCCAATCCGCCGCCAACGCCACTGGAACACTCTTCAAGAAATTTTTCCATTCGCTGATGCGTTGCCCTGGGTACGACAGCTCCGCCCAGTTTCGCGCTTTCAAGCGCCAGCACCTGCCAACCGAATTGACTCATATCGCCGGAGTCACCGGGCTGGTAGCGCCAGCCGCCGTCTTTTCGGTTTTGGGAACGGACCGAATAATCGACTCCGCGCTGAACCGCGGACTGCAGGCGAAGGTCACCCGTGATCGCGAGTGCTTCGCTGAGTGCCAGCAACGACATGCTGTGGCAATACATTCTTGCAAACAATTTTGCTTCACCGGCCAGGCATCCATCCTGGGTCTGCTGGCGCACGAGGAACTCGAGTGCGCCGCGAATTTCGTTTTGGTAAGGTCCCTCGAGGTGAGTATAACCTGCCGCCAGAAACGCCAGGGTGGCCAAACCGGTAATCCCGCAATCCGCATCGGCGCCGGCGCCTTTACGATCATGTCCAAAGACCTTCGTTTCCCGACCCGCACCCCAGCGACTGGAATCCCAGCGCCCGTTGCCTTCCTGGTTCGCTGCCAGCCAGCGGAGGGCATCATTGACCGCTTGTTCGGTTCGTACGGACCCGCCGCGCCGTTGGGCGACTTCGGACCGGTTCTCAACATTTCGGAGGGAGTAGATTTTTGGCATGGGTTGGCCATCGCCAATCCGCCGTGTACTGGCCACCAGCTTCATCCGGTTGGGGGCTCGAAGGGGTTTGAGCGGTTTGAATTTTGCGACTTCGGGGGCATCGGAAGCATCAATGGAAGAAGGATCGACCAGAGGAATTTCAGCGTCTTTTGCGATCAAATCACCCTGAAAAGTGGGCCTTTCCGCGGGCTGGTTGGACAGCTCGTCCGGCTTTTGCGCCGTTTGGAATTCGTTATTCAATTCGGCTCGCGGCGCCTGTTCGACTTGATTGAATTTGGGTCCGGCGGCTGCTGCCGGTTCGTCTTCGTCTCGTCGATTGACCTGGACTTTCGGCGCGGCGATCGTTGGGTTGTCGATTTCAATGGCGGCCATTTCGTTGGTGGCATTGGCGGGGTTTTCCAGCGGCTGGAAATCGTCGGTGTTTTTGGGCGGAAGCTCCGGGGTCGATTGAGTTGTCGGCTGGGCAATCTCGCGATCGGGCGTGCGTTGAATGACGACTTCGGAATCGATCACTGGCCGTTCGAGCGGATCAATATTTGGCAGCGGTTGATCGTTTACGAAATCGTCCCAGGAATCATCCTCAACATCCTCGATTTCATTGCTGACAATGGACTCGCCGAAGTCTTCCACCAGATTGACCCGCATCGGATTGGGGACATCGACAATTCGCGGCGACTCAAAAATCAGATGAGTTCCGTAGGCGTATGCCATCAACAGAATATGCGCACAAAACGAAAGGAATACACATTTCCAGACCGGTCGCGATTGTCCCCAGCGGGTTAACGCGAGGACGAGCAGGCAAATGGCCAGGATCCCCGATCCAACCAGCAGAAACAGCTGCAGATTGGTCGTGGTGAAAAAATTGGCCAGCAAATGCAGCCCTGGCAACGAATTGCCCATCATTGAAATCATTGGTTTTTCTCGATTTTCCCGACTGGCCTACCGGATTTTTACCTGGCTCACCGAAATATTAAGATCGTTGATGTCGGCTTTTTTGCAGGTAGCAATGACCTCAGCAACCTGCTGATAACGGCTGTCGGCGTCGCCACGTATGACCACTCCGAGTTTCTGGTATTGTTGACGGGCACTGGCCAGCTCAAATTGAAGCTCGTCCAGAGAAACCGTTTTTTTATCCAGGATGATTCGTCCATCCTGATAGACGTTGATCACGCGTTTCCGCGGTGCGGAGGTTAATGCGTGGGCATCGGTGACCTGTGGGACTTGAAGGCTGATGTCTTTTTCCAGTTCGGTCTGTTCGCTGAATTTGGTTCCCACCATGAAGAAAATGATCAGCAGAAAGACGATGTCAATCATCGGCGTCAAATTGATTGACGACTGATCATCGCGTTGAATTTTGATCGGCATTGCGAGCGTCCTTGCTGTTGCTTGATGTCCTCCGCGTCGTTGATCGCGGACCCGGGACGGAGTCGGATCGGGGCCGACAAAGGTTTGGACTAGGCGGCTTTTTTCTTTTTGCTTGCGTGATCGGCGATGGCTTCGGCGGAAACCAGGTTCACGACTTTCATTCCCAGCGAGTCAATATCCATGACGTGTTTGTCAACGCGGCTGGAAAAGAACAGGTAAGCAATCAGGGCGGGAATCGCGACGGTCATGCCTGCAGCCGTGGTCAGCAAAGCCTGGCTGATTCCCGTGGCGATCAGGACCTTGGGATCGGTGACGGTGGCACCGGCGGCGGCCAGTGAATCAAACGCCTGGATCATGCCGAGGACCGTTCCGAGCAAGCCGAGTAATGGCGTCAAAGTTGCAATGCCATTGAGTAATCGCAGATATTTCCTCAACCGGTTGGAGGTTCGTTCGCCTTCGTCAAGCACGGCTTGTTCGACCTCCACCGCGGGCCGGCCCCATTTGTGGACACCGGCTTTAAACACATTGGCCATCGCGCTGCCGTCGCGTTCGCAAACGGTCGTGGCGGAATCACGGTCCAACTCACCGTCGCGCAGCTGTTCCAGAAACCGCTTGGTGAACGGGCCGGGAATAATGTGGCCTTTTCGCAGGCTGATAAATCGCTCGAACACGAACACGACCAGAATGAACGAACAGATCCCGATCGGAATCATCAGCGGTCCGCCACTGCGGATGATATCGGTCAGCCGTCGCGGCCCGACAATTTGTTGGTCCGTTTGCGCGTTGGTTGATGTTTTCTCGGCTGGTTCGGTGGGCTGAACGGCCGGAGGGTTCGTCTCAAAGCCGTTTTCCGGAAGCGCGCCGAGATCCTGCGCAACCCCCCAGACCGGCAGCAGCGCGAACATCAGCAAACCAGTCGTGGCGATGAACCAGGATAGAACTCGGGATGGGGCTGGTAATTTCATGTTTGTTCTCATGGATTCAATCTCGGCGGGATTGAATGTTTGTGGTTAGCCGGATGGGATCTGTGGTGGAGGTGGTTGAGACTATCTTGATTCGGTTTCGGTTTGCACTTTGGCCAACAAGACGACTCGTTCCAGTCGTTTCCGGGCGACGTCTGCATGTTCGCTTTCGGGAAACTGGTCGACCAGTTGCTGGTAGAGCTTCATGGCGTGTTTCCAGTTGTTCAGTTTTTCCTGGCATTTCCCGGCCTGGATCAATGCAGCGCTTCGCCATTTCACGTATGAAAACAGCGAATCGACTTTGTAATACGATTCGATCGCCTGGCGGAAATTCTCTTGGTGAAAAAAGGTCTCGCCAATTCGCCATTGAGCGATCGCGGCGGTCTCGGTCGAATTGCCTCGTGGCGAATCGACGACCAGTTGATAAACGATGCGGCAATCATTCAGTCGACCTGCGTCTTCGAGTCCGCGTGCCCGCACGAAATCGAACTCGAAATCGGCTTCGAAACCTGGGAATCGGGCCTTCCCGGCCTCTGCGACTTCCATCGCCGAGACCCAGTCGTTCTGTTTCCCAAAACACTGGGCCAATCGCAACCAGACCCACGGTGCGAGTGTCGGATCAACTTGTTCGTACGCCGTTTTCAATTCCTGGAACAGTTCGATTGCTGCAGAGAAATTATCCTGGCGGTAGTACGACTCGGCCAACCAGTATTTGGCTTTCAACTTCAGCCCCGGATCGGCGGCGCGACTCAGCAGATCGACCATCGACTCGGAAACGGTTTGCCACTGCTGGTCGGCCGATGCGATTTCTCCTTGCAAGTACAACACGCGCGAGAGAATCTCGACGGGAACGTTGTCCTGTTTCAGGAGTTCGGCCAGCAGTGGTTTAGCCGCATCAATATTGTTATCTTGAATCCGACGCTGGGTAATCCGGTACATGGCGTCGGGCCAGTATTTGCTGTTTGGATATTGGTCGATCAGCTGCTGAAAATTGCTCCTGCTTTCTTCATCCAGCCCGAGGTCCTGGTTCACCCAGGCCAGTTGGTAAATCGCCTCGTCGACAATCTCGGCGTCAGAACCGAGTTGCACGTACTCGCTCAATAGGGTTTTGGCTTCTTGGAGTTGGGTGCGATCGCCAGACTGCTGCAGTTGGTAAGCACGTCTTAATCGAGCGACGTCGGCCATCCTGGTTTCCGGGAAATTCTTCATGACCATGCCGTAGAGCTCACTGGCCCGGTCGAGTTCGCCAGCGCTTTCGAAATGCTTGGCTCGGGCCATGGCAGCATCGCAGGTGAATTTGCTTTCCGGGCATTCCGAGATCAAACGGTCGAAGGTGGCCATCGCCTCCGATGTTTCGTTCAACTCCATTTTTAACCAGCCAAGTCCGGCCAGGCCTCTGGCTTTGATCTCCAGCGGATTAGCGGGTTCGGCCATGACGTTGTAGTAGCGGGCCGCGTCGGCCGGTTGCTGATTTCGATAGGCCAGCTCGGCGAGGTATTCAGCTGTTTCGAGGACAACTTTGAGATCCGCATGTTGATCCTGGAGATCCGAGAAAGCTCCGATCACCTCGGCCCAACGACCGGATTCCGCCAAAGCAATCGTCAACTCCGTCCGGCGCGAGCCGCTTCGCTGCCTTCGGGAGCGAGTCGAAGGTAATGACGATAGTTTTCAATTCCGGATTCGAATTTCTGCAATCCGAATCTTGCGGTCGCGAGCGAGATTTGAATCGACGGTCGTAGCAGATCGGTTTGGTCCGCAGGATCGATCTTTTCCAGAACGGACTCGGCCTCAGGGAATTCCGCCAGCGCCAGGTGACTGAGGCCTTGCATATAACGCCAATTGACCCGATCCAGGTCAGCCTGCTCCGGATGAAGGTGTTGATCATCTTCGAGCAGCTCCGCGAATGAGCTCGCGGCTCGCTTGTACGCTTTCGTTTGGTACGCGATTCGACCTCTTACCTCAAGCACACTCGGTTTCCATGGGCTGTCGGGAAAATCGTCCAGGAACTGGTCAGCCAGTTTTTCGGTGTTCGTCGATTCGTCGATTCGTTGGCTTAACTCGACCTGCAGGTGAAGTGCGTCGTCGCACAAGTCATTGTCCGGAAACTGTCGACGCAGGTCCGAAAGTAGGCGATTCGCCATCGTGACGTTACCGATTTTGGTTGCGGAGATTGCGCCGTCGAATAAAATTGCGCTGGCCAGTGGCTCGGCGACTCGAAATTCGGTGACCGACGCGAGCAGTTCGGAAGCTCGTTCGAAGTCACCTTGCGCCGCAAACGTTCTGGCCAGCCAATAAGCGGCTTCGGCTCGTGATTCGGGTTTGTCACAATCGGGGAGAGCTTTGAGCAAATGCTGCTGAGCGGCCGTATCGTCGCCGGCTGTCAGCTTGATCATTCCCAATCGCAATTGGGCTTCGCCAACAAGATCGTTGTCAGCAAAGTTGACCAGAAATTCGTAGAACCGAATGGCTTCGGCCTCGGCACCCTGCATTTGCAGTGCTTTGGCAAGTCCCAATCGGCACTGGTTCGACAGGTTACTCTGCGGATATTGCTCGAGGGCTCGCTCGTAAGCCCGTTGAGCCAATTGGGGTTCGTTCTGTTTCAGCCGAATTTCACCCAGGTAGGGAAGCGCAAACTCGTTGAGTGCATCTTCTGGATTCTCACGCACATAGATTTGTAGCAGCTTGATTGCGCTGGAAAAATTGCCGACTCGGTAAGCTGCCTCTCCCATCCGAAAGGTGGCCCGCGGAGCGAACAGATGATCGGGCAGACGTTGAAGAAAAACCTGGTAGGCATTGTAGGCTTCCGCAAATTCTCCAATTTGCATCAGCGACTCGCCCAGGAAAAAATGTCCCGCAGAAGCCTCTTGCGTGTTCGGGTACTGCTCGATCAACGATCGGAAGGCGGTTGCCGTTTCGTCCCACTGACTGCGCGAGTAGTAGCCGGCGGCCAGACGGTATTCGTCCTTCACCGACTGGGCGTTCACCGAAGCGATGTTTGTCGTGGCAGAAATGCAAATAATCGCCACGAACAGTCGCATTTTTTTCGTGCTGGCTGGAAACATCATACTCAATGGGTCAATTGAATGAAAAAACCCGTCGTCGGGTGGGGTACGCCGCAGGAAGAAGGACTCGAAGAATTTGCATCGCGGTACGGTCAACCGATGGCGCAGCGAAGTTCGATCAATTCAAAGCGCACAATCGTTAAATTTGTATCGACTGGAGCACAGGCCGGAATCAACCCGTTTGTGGAGCTAGCTCGGCCGGTTAAAGAGTTCCGTGCAAGGCTGTTCCGGTCGGGAAGACTGGGAAAGATTGATAAACGGGATCGTGAGACCGCTAACTGGCGTCATTTACCCAATCGAGAGGCGAATAATTATCCGGAATGCTTTTTTACAAGGGGAGACATGGCAACCTTCCGGGCCTGCCGCGTGGTGATAGTTCACAATGGAAAGAGTTGAGAGATTCTGAGCAAGATTCCGAAAAAAACCAGATATTTTCGTCTTGTCTGCCGATTGATTTTAAGAATAATCGCACAACCTGTTTTTTCTTAAATGGCCGAATCGCGACCGTTGTGTCCTTCTGGTTCGGAAACCTCGCAAATTACGTAACAAGACTAGAAATTTTTATCGGAGTAACGACAAATGAACACGATGGCTCAATGGGAGGACGAAACAAGTAACCGCCAAATCCAATATTCGATCGGGTACTCGATCGAAAATGCGACGGTGAAGGTAAATCACGTTGCTCCGACAAAAGTAAGCTTTATTGATCCCACAACGAACACCGCGACCCGTTCAATCGGCGTCCACACCGAGAAAGGTCGCAAGATGTTGGCCGATCAGTTCGCCGCCAGCGGTAAACTGGATGAAGTGGTTGTGGAAATTGCCAAAAGAAACGACTTGCTCGTCCAGGCCAGCTAAACAATCGTCCTGCCGATCCAATTTGAAACGTTTCAAGCCCGTTGTTTTGACGGGCTTTTTTTGTGTCGAAATTTGGCGCGGATCCGGATTGGTCAACCAAACGGTCGGTCGATGTCTGTTGTTTAACCGCTGATGAACGCTGATGGACGCTAATTTGCTGAGTCTTGATTTGTGTGTTGATCAGCGTCCATCAGCGTCCATTAGCGGTGCTGACCGGGAAATTGAATTGTTCCCGGCGATTCGTTGATATTTCGCGTTTCGACTCACGCGGCGGCCGCCTCACGGGATTTCCGCGATCTGCAGACGATGCTAAGCGTTTAACCGTAAGCGGTACCGATTTCACGGATGTAATCGAGGGCATCATCTAAATCCGTCGTCATCACGCCGACTTGTCGACCGCCTCGATCGCACTCACCCAACAACAACAGTTCCTGATAACTTTCATTTTCCGCCAGTCGTCGCCGTTGTCGATGCCCGATGGTGTTATCGAAAACTCGGTGCATCAACATGTGATGTTCGATCAACCAAGCCGTACGGTCGGTGATAAAACCATCCAGCGCTTCCAGCCCAGAGGCAACGTGATCGGTTGGGTCGATGCCTTTGCCGACATCGTGCAGCAAGGCAGCCAGCAAAAATTCCTCGTCGTAAGGCAGTCGATCCAGTGCCAAATCGTAGACTTGCAGACTGTGGTACAGCACATCGCCTTCCGGATGGTACCTCGGGTGCTGCATGACGTTTTCCAACGGCAGTAGTAGTGAATAATAAACCTGGAACCGATCCAGCTGATTCGGCAGTTCGACAACTGCTTGCTCAAGATCAAGCTCGGGATATTCGCGAGCCAGCAGTTCCTCCAATTGGCTTGAAGTTCGCCTTTTCAATTTTCTTGCCGGTGATCGAACTTTGAAACGGAAAACTGGATTTGGACGCGGGATAGACGGTCAGCTCGAACTCATAGCGATCGCGGACGTGGATGTGTTTATATAATTGGCGTTCGCCTGTTTCATAATTCGTTTGTATTCCGTCTCGTAGGGGATCCCGTGATAGTCCGAGTTCGGCCGTGACGGATTCGATGTTGTCGCAAACAGATGCAAGTCGATGTCGGAACCGCTGCGAATGTGGCCTGTCAACACGCTGCCGATCAGTCGCGGCTTGAAATTTGACGATCAGCCGCATCATCCGCAACGCTTCGATCCGCATTGTGCTCCAGGTGATCAGTACGGGTGTCTCCTTCGAGCATTCTGGCGAGATTCTGTACCTCGTCACGAATCTCGGCGTTCGAAGGGAGGTCAGTCGGTTTGACACGGCCTTTCTGTCAGTCGAGAGGCGGCCTTCATTTTGGCCCGAATGTACTCAGTTTCCTGGCGTTCGTAAAGCAGACGGGCAGCGTCATAAGCGATTTGACGTCGCAGTTTGTTAGAAGTCATCGGAGGGAGTCGCAGGTAGCGACTCGGGTGCGGAGAATGCTGTTTACTGGAGCAATGAAATTGGACAGCGTTGTTTTGATCCGACTACCCCGCTTCCGTCGGGCTCGTCCCGGTCGGTGCGACAACTGGCTGGCTACCACGCTCTAACGCAAAAGCCGCCCCATTGGTCGTGAATCGCATCGCGATTCACGACCAATGGGGAGTGCCGGTGAGGAGAAGCCATTTAGCTGGTCAATTGTGTTGCCGCCGGGACGAGCCCGACGGAAAATCATTTTTCTATTGTCGAAATATCAAAACTGGGGCCGTCCAATTAAGCTCAGCTGATTATATCAAATTAGTGGCCAGGGGCGGAGCAAGGTTCATCCGTTCCGTCGTGATTTTGGCTGGAAAATACCGCAGCATCGAAATCTGATGGAATTAAAAAATGCTAAGATGGCGGTTCTTACCCATCGGCTTACGAGAAACGAAACTCACATGCAGATCCAGCGACCCAATGTGTTTTGGCTTTCGACGGTGTTTTTCTTTGCTTATTTTGCGGTTGCAACCGGATTGGCTGGCCTGCTACACGCAGAGAAGCCCAACGTCATTGTGATCTACAGTGACGACCAGGGTTATGGCGACGCCAGCTGTCTGAATCCCGATTCCAAATTCAAGACTCCCAATCTGGATCGACTGGCCAAAGAAGGAATTACGTTTACCGATGCCCATTGCAGTGACACCGTTTGCACACCGTCCCGTTACGGACTGTTGACAGGGCGATATTGTTGGCGAACCACACGCAAAACCGGCGTGATGGGCGCTGAGGGACCGTGTTTGATTGCCGATGGACGGATGACATTGGCGACGCTGATGCGAGCCAACGGGTACCGTACCGCGATGGTTGGGAAATGGCATTTGGGAATGGATTTCCCTGGCGATCCGGGCGGACGCGATTGGACGCAGCCCGTTCAGGACATGCCACTGGATAAAGGCTTCGATTATTTTTACGGTATTCCTGCTTCGATGAATTATGGAGTTCTGGCCTGGTTCGAGGGCCGTTTTGCCAAGGTCCCACCGACGCTCTATACCGCAAAAAAGAAAAACAAAATTGCGATCTCGGACTACCGGATCATGCCGCCCTATCAGAATTCACCGGAGGAGACCCAAAAAGTTCTCGGGCTCAAGGGGATGGAAACGGCACCCGATTTCATCGATTCGGAATGCCTCACCCGATTTACCGACAAGGCCATTGAGTGGATCGGAAACAACGCTGACGCAGCGAAGAACGGCAAGCCCTTTTTTTTATATCTCCCGTACACTTCGCCCCACAAGCCCGTGATTCCGTTACCCGAGTTTCGTGGGCAAGGCGCTGCTGGTGCTTACGGTGAGTTCATGATCGAAACGGATCATCACGTCGGGCGGATTTTGCAGTTTCTCGATCAATCCGGTTTGTCGGAGAATACGCTGATTGTGTACACCAGCGATAATGGTCCCGAGACCACCTGGAAAGAGCGAGCCAAGCGGTTTGGGCATCAGAGCAATGGTCGGTACCGCGAAGGCAAACGCTCGATTTATGAAGGCGGCCACCGCGTTCCGTTTTTCGTGCGCTGGCCGGCAGGCATTGTTGAGCCGGGGCGCCATTTTGATGGTCCAATTTGCCAGACAGATCTGCTGGCCACGTTCGCTGAATTAATGGATGGGCAGCTGCCCGCCAACGCGGGAGAAGACAGTGTTTCTTTTCTGGAAGCATTCAAGAATGCAGCGACATTGCCCAGTCAGCCACGACCCGCGATTGTTCATCATGCCGCCAACGGACGATTTGCCATTCGGTCCGGCAACTACAAATTGGTCATGTCGCATGGAAAACGGGACAATGAACTTTACGATTTGTCTGACAACCCGGAAGAGTCTGCCGACCAAATCCTCGATCTACCTGAGGTTGAAAAAAGACTGACGCAGGAAATCACTAACATCATCTGCCAGGGCCGGACCACCAGCGGTCCACCACAGGCAAACGACACCGGTTACTGGCAGGATTTGACTTGGATGACGGAAGCGGAGTACAAAGCAAACGGTGACTTGGGTCGACAATGAAAACAGTTCGTTCGGCCGCTAATGAGATTGTCCGACAAGCATTTCGCGCATGATTTGCCGCGGGAGGATTACCTGGTTGGCGAGCGCCGCTTTTATCAGGCTATCCCGCTTCCGCCGGGCTCGTCCCGGCCTAAACGACAACGGGTTGGCTACCCCGCTCAAATGCAAACCCCCCTCCACTTTGGTCGGTGAAGAGAAAATACCTTGTCGCTGGTCAATTTTATTACCGCCGGGACGAGCCGGAAAGAAAACTGTGTTTTCATTGTCGAGACGAAAAAACTGGCGCTGTCCGACTGGTTTTTGTTCGCAAAGTAGGAATGAAGATCGTGTCTCGTGCGGGATCAAATGCCGGTCCGGGGACGCATTTTGAGTCTGGTTGAATTCCGATTTGTGCTGGTTTTTTGGTGGCTCTGTGCTTGGATCGGTTTTATTCCCGCCCGAAAGAACTGAGCAGGGTGTACATTCAGAGATCCAGGCGTTCGGATTCCAGGCATCAACAAGTTGACCTCAGGTTACCCCGAAGTTCGCCGGTTGTTTATACTTGATTCTCGTTGATGAATCCTGATAACTTCGAGGCCCCGATGAACCTTTGCAAATTCGCTCGTTACGTTACGGTTGCTCTGATCTTTGTGGTTTTCGCTGGGCGAGTGGCGATCGCTGAAAAGCCGAACTTCATCATCATTTTCACTGATGATCAGGGCTACAACGATCTTGGGTGTTTTGGTTCGAAAACGATCAAGACACCGAATATCGATCAGTTGGCCAGCGAAGGCAGACGGTACACGAGCTTTTATGTGCCCTGCTCTGTTTGTTCACCGTCACGAGCTGCCTTGTTGACCGGTTGTTACCCCAAGCGGGTCGGGATGCACCGCCACGTGCTGTTTCCGACGAGTGATTATGGGCTCCATCCGGACGAGTACACGATCGCCGACCATTTGAAAACGCTCGGTTACGCGACGGCTTGTGTGGGCAAGTGGCATCTCGGTCATCTGCCGGAATTGTTGCCGCGTCAGCAAGGGTTCGATTCGTATTACGGCATCCCCTACTCCAATGACATGAATCATCCGGACAACAAAGGCAAACCCAGATTGCCGAGTGACGAACTTTGGAAGAACCAGGAAACGGCGGTCACGATTTGGAACACGCCGTTGGTCGGAAACGAGGAAATCATTGAATTGCCTGTGGATCAACGCACGATTACCCGGCGGTATACCGACCGGGCGATCGAATTCGTGACGGCGAACAAGGACCGGCCCTTTTTTCTCTACTTGCCCCATTCGATGCCCCACATTCCGCTTTACGTTCCCGAGGAGGCTTATGATCCGGATCCCCAGAACGCTTACAAGTGTGTGATCGAACATATCGATTCCCAAGTCGGCAGGCTGCTTAAGACGGTGAAGGATCTGGGGCTGTCGGAGAAAACGTACATCATCTACACGACCGACAACGGGCCTTGGTTGCAGTTCAAAAACCACGGCGGCAGCGCCGATCCGTTGCGAGCCGGCAAAGGGACGACGTTTGAAGGCGGCCAGCGCGTGCCTTGCGTGATCAAAGGGCCCGGCATCCCGGCGGGAACCGAAACGGACGCGTTCGCCTCGACGCTGGACCTACTGCCAACGATTGCCGCGATCACCGAATCAGATTTGCCCGATCGCAAGATCAATGGTTTTGACATTCGATCGACTTTTACGACCGATCAGTCTCCGCGAAACGAATTGATCTATTATTCGTCGCAGGGAGTGCTGGAAGGAATTCGACAGGGGGATTGGAAGTTGCTGTCGGTCAAGCCGCGGGTTCGCAAAAACCAGCCGTCCAAAAAGCCGGTGAATTACCTGTTCAATCTGGCTGACGACCTTGGCGAGCAGAGTAATCAATTTGATGCGCAGCCAGAACGGGTTGCGGAATTGTCGGCTCGGATGATCGAAGTCGACCGGGAGATTACGGAAAATGCACGCGACGTGTGGCGAAAACCAGCGACCGACGAGTGAATCGCTGGCGAGTTCGACTTGCGAAACGATCGCTGTTGTAAATCCCGCGTGATGCTTGTGTCGTCAGGTTTAGGTTTAATGTCTCGCACGTTACAATCGAGCACCAACGATTGACGATCTGTTTATTTCCAAACGCCATGAACGATATTTCCGCGAAACATTCCAAAGCCCAGATCTTCAATGTGCCCAACCAGATTTCGGCGGCCAGGTTATTGATGTCGTTTGTGCTGTTTGCATTGATTCCCTTGAAGTTCTATTGGTTGTCCCTGGCCCTGTTTGTGCTGGCGGCAGGAACCGACTGGGTCGATGGATGGTATGCGCGTAAATATCATCAGGTCACGCAGCTGGGCAGGATTCTGGATCCGTTTTGCGACAAGATCCTGATCTGCGGCGCTTATATTCTGCTGGCCGTTGAAATGGAGCCCCAGTTTCAGTGGTATGCCAAAATTGCTGGCTGGATGGCGGTGGTGGTCGTGGGAAGGGAGTTGCTGGTGACCGTGTTGCGTTCGTTGATTGAAGGTGCCGGTGGCGATTTCTCTGCGAAGATGGCTGGCAAGCTGAAAATGTGGTTTCAGTGCATTGCCGTTGGCGCCTGTTTGGTCGCGTTGGCGATGAAGCAAGCTGCTCCGGATGCAGCGATTGCTACTTGGTTGCATTGGACGGTCATTGTCTCGGTTTGGCTGTCGATTGCCTCGACTTTGCATTCCGGATATTTGTACGTGTTAGGGGCAGCCGAGTTTGTTGCCCAGCCGGTTGAGTCCTGACTGACCGTTCAAACACAGGTTGCCGATTTTTGTGCTGTTCCATGTGCGATCCAGTTCTTGAGGCGATGCCGAATTCATGCCACCTGTTGACTGTCCGATTTAACAAATGATCAATCATCTATTCCTCATGACATTTGTTGCTTTGGTGGCGGGGAGTCTTCCGCTTTGGTATCGAGCGATTCAGCGATCGATGTCGAATTCGTCTCTGATCACGCCGAGAGAACGGATCGCATCGCCATTTGGGTTGGTGGATGTTGCGACTCTGTTCGTGATCTGGATCTTCGGCCAGCTGGCATCGACAGTCGTCGCCGCTTTCCTGTTAGGTTTCAAAACGGAAGAACTGGATAGTCTTGCCAGCGACGAACGAGCCTGGTTCGTGATCTTGATTGGGATTGGGCAGCTCGTTTCGACGTTGGCCGCCATGACTTTCGTTTTGGCCCGTTACCGATTTTGGCGAGCGATGACGGCTGACGACCGGGCAGTTGGGCAGTCGTATGGAGGCGTGGGTTGGGAGATTTTTGGTCTTCAGAAACACAATTTCCTACGCGACGTTGGGATTGGCTTGCTCGCATTTCCCATGGTGATCCCGGGGGTCTTGGTGATCCAGTGGCTATTGACCTTGCTGGTCAGTTATGAACATTCCACGCTGGAAATGCTGACGGATGACAAATCGGGTTTGACCATCCTCAGCACCTGGCTGGTGGCGGGGGTGGTGGCACCGATTTGCGAAGAGATATTTTTTCGAGGCGTGCTTCAGTCCTGGTTTCAGAGATTGGGTGAGAAGGGATTCTTGCGTTCTGATGAGACGATTACCGGTGGTTGGGAATCGACTGCGGAGAATAGGGATCTGCCGAGTTACCTTGACGCTCAGCCGACAGCGGATACCCAAGCCGAGCAACTGCCGATCAATCCCTATCAGTCACCTCTTGAGGATTCGTCACAGCAGAGATTGGACAAGCGGTTAGCCATGCCCCGGTATACACCTGATAAACTGGTCCAGTGGGCGCCGATTGTCGGCAGTTCGTCCCTGTTCGCGTTGGCTCACGCCGGCCAGGGACTGGCTCCGATTCCGTTGTTTGTATTAGGACTGGCGCTGGGGTACCTTTATCGGCAAACCGGCAGCGTCGTGCCTTGTATCGTTTTGCATATGGGTTTGAATATGTTTACGCTGTTTTGGTTTACCTTGAAGATGCTGAGCGGATAAAGCCACGCAAGTCGGGGCTTGGTCGTGTGGTTGCCCAGAAAAACAGGCCTGCTGGCCCGCCAATGTGGCTATCGATGATTCAACCTTAAAACTACAGATAAGAAAGTTCTCTGAAACATGGCTTATGGATTTGGAATTGTTGGCTGCGGGATGATCTCCCATTTTCACTGCAAGGCAATCGCGGATGTTAAGGGTGCAAAATTTGTCGCCTGTTATGACTCGCGTGAGGAGTCAGCGGAAGCGTTGGCGATTCAATTCGGGGGGACCGCCTACAGCGATCTCGACGAGATGCTCGCTGACCCGCGCGTCGACGTGGTGACGATTTGCACTCCCAGTGGAGCGCATCTCGATCCGGCGGTGGCGGCGGCGAAGGCAGGCAAGCACGTGATTGTCGAAAAACCACTGGAGATCACGTTGAAGCGTTGTGACGCAATCATTGCGGCTTGTGCCGAGAACAAGGTCGTGTTGTCGACGATCTTCCCGTCTCGATTTCACAAATCCAGCCAGACATTAAAGAAAGCGATTGATGCCGGAAAGTTCGGTACGCTGTCGCTCGGCGATGCCTATGTCAAGTGGTTTCGGACACAGGAATACTATGACAGTGGGCAATGGCGTGGGACTTGGGCACTTGACGGTGGCGGGGCCTTAATGAACCAGGCCATTCACAGCGTCGATTTGCTGACCTGGTTGATGGGACCGGTCGCCGAGTTAACCGCCAATACGGCGACGTTGGCGCACCAGCGGATCGAAGTCGAAGACGTAGCGACGGCGTCGTTGAAGTTTGAGAACGGCGCAGCTTGGTGTAATCGAAGCGACGACGGCTGCGTTTCCCGGGATGTTGAAGAAGATCGAGATTCACGGTAGCCACGGATCCGCAGTGATCGAAGAAGAAGACATTAAGACATGGGAGTTTGCCAAGATGACGGCGGCGGATAAAAAGATCGCCGCCGAATTTGCCAATCAGACGGAGACCGGTGGTGGAGCTGGTGATCCTTCGGCGATCGGACATGCGGCTCACGCCCACCAGTTCGCCGATGTGTTGAAGGCGATCAAAAAGGGAACGCGTCCCGCCGTTGACGGGCTCGAAGGACGGCGAAGTGTGGAAATCATTCTCGCGATTTACAAAGCCGCAGAAACCGGGAGGGCGATCCAGTTGCCGCTCGCCAAAGATCCGGTCTTGAAAGCGAAAAAGCGTTTTTAGTTGGACGGCGCACGTTTTGATGACTCGACATTGAAAACTCGGGTTTCCGTCGGACTCGTTTCGGCGGCAACACAATTGACCCGCTCTCTCGTCTGCGGCTCTCCACTTTGGTCGTGAATCGCTTCGCGATTCACGACCAAAGTGGAAGAGGACGTTTGAGTAGGGTAGCCAGCCAGTTGTCACTCCGACCGGGGCAAGCCCGACGGAAGCGGGAACCGGCAGCACGCGCTTTCGCAAACGGGTTGAGAAGTCAGGCGGAGTAGGCCGGTAACAAGGTCACATGCAAAGCCGTCGCAGCGCAAACAAGTCTTCCGGGAAACAACACGCTGCCGGTCCGACCTGCAAAAAGTTGTGACCGCAGTTCCGGCAGCACGCTTTCGCAAACGGGTTGGGAAGTCAGACGGAGTAGGCCGGTAACAAGGTCACATGCAAAGCCGTCGCAGCGCAAACGATTCTTCACGAGAAACAACACGCTGCCGGTCCGACCTGCAAAAAGTTGTGACCGCAGTTCCGGCAGCACGCGCTTCGCAAACGGGTTGAGAAGTCAGGCGGAGTAGGCCGGTAACAAGGTCACATGCAAAGCCGTCGCAGCGCAAACGATTCTTCAGAGAAACAACACGCTGCCGGTCCGACCTGCAGAAAGTTGTGACCGCAGTTCCGGCAGCACGCTTTCGCAAACGGGTTGGGAAGTCAGACGGAGTAGGCCGGTAACAAGGTCACATGCAAAGCCGTCGCAGCGCAAACGATTCTTCAGAGAAACAACACGCTGCCGGTCCGACCTGCAAAAAGTTGTGACCGCAGTTCCGGCAGCACGCTTTCGCAAACGGGTTGGGAAGTCAGACGGAGTAGGCCGGTAACAAGGTCACATGCAAAGCCGTCGCAGCGCAAACGATTCTTCAGAGAAACAACACGCTGCCGGTCCGACCTGCAAAAAGTTGTGACCGCAGTTCCGGCAGCACGCGCTTCGGTATTTTTCAAAATACTATTTACTCCCACTCTCCCCGTGAATTCGGACGCGTCCACGATCGATTCGAATCCAGTGTGCTTCGGATTTTCGGGGAGAGGGGAGCAAAATTTTCCAACGTAAAACCCGAAGCTATTCTTCACGTGATCACTCAATTACGAGCTGTTTCCATTGTCGACCGTTTTCAAATCCGAGCAGGTCGGCTAAGCTGCAATCCCCGCCGGTTGCCGATGAACGGCGAGTTTTAGACCCTTTTACGAACGAAACTTATGAAACTCGATCTTTTTTCCTGCGTTGTTTTGCGCGACTGCCTGATGTCGATTTGCGTGGCCTGCATGCTCCAAGGCAGCTTGAATGCCGATGATTGGACCCAGTTTCGTGGTTCGGATCACAAAGGTGTTGCACCGGCAACGGCTCAGCCTCCTACTCAATGGGATTCAGCTCAAATTGTTTGGCAAGCCGAAATTCCCGGTGTCGGCTGGTCGTCGCCGGTCTACGAAGACGGGCTGATTTGGCTGACATCGGCGATCACGACGAAAGCGTCGCCAGAACAGATTGAAAAGAAACTTCAAGGCGTCGAATACGCGCAAATCAAAACAGTGGCCGCCTCCGTCGAGTTTCGTGTCGTCTGCGTCGATTTGGAAACCGGTGTCATTCAACACGATTTAACGATGGACAAAGTCGCCGACCCCGAATTGATCAATCCCATGAACTCGTACGCTTCACCGACCTGTGCGATTTCGGACGGGAAGGTGGTTTGTCATTTTGGCAGCTACGGTACGTGGTGTCTGAACGCGAAGACGGGTGCCACGATTTGGAAAACCCAATACGTTGTCGATCATAGCGTGGGGCCGGGAAGTTCACCGTTGATCAATGGTGACAAGCTGATCCTCGTTTGCGATGGGATGGACAAACAGTTCGTCGTCGCGGTCGACTTGGCAACTGGCAAGGAAATCTGGAAGACCAACCGACCGCCCATGCGGGCGACCAGCGGTGAGCATCAAAAAGCCTACTGTACGCCCTTGATCATAGACGTCGACGGTCGGCGACAAGCTGTGATTCCGGGCTCGCAATGGGTGGCGGCTTACGATCCGGAAACCGGCAACGAAATCTGGCGAGCCGATCATGGCAACGGATACTCGGTGACACCGATGGCCAGTTACGAATCGGGATTGGTAATTTTTTCTACCGGCTACACACAGCCCGAATTTGTGGCCGTCGACCCGACCGGCAACGGCGATGTGACGTCGACACATGTTAAATGGCGAGTCCGCAACGCCCCGACGATGCCTTCGTTCATTGCGACTGGCGGAAGAATCTATGCGATCTCCGACCGGGGGATTCTGAATTGTCTGGACGCGAGTTCAGGAGAAGTAATTCAACGCAAGCGAATTGGTGGCAATTTTTCTGCTTCTCCACTACTGGCTGCGGGGAATCTGTTCCTGTCCAGCCGAGAAGGCATCGTGTCTGTCGTGCGCTGTTCGGAAGATCTGGAAGATGTCGCGCGGAACGAATTTGAAAGCTCCATTTTGGCCAGTCCAGCGGTCGTCGACAATGATTTGATCATTCGTACAGAGCAGAAACTTTATCGGATCACGAATCAGTAGATGCTTGATTCTGACTGCGTCAGTTTTTCCAATCGAGGTCGGTATGAAAACGCTTGTTTTGCTGCTTGCTGTGTTGGTCTGCCAGCAGGAGTCCCAACAGTCGCTTGACCCTGCGATTGCGAAATGGGAAGACGCGATTGTCAAATTGCAGCAGCAACAAGAGTCTGAGACCGTAGAGAACGGCATTGTTTATTATGGCTCGTCGTCCATTCGCCGTTGGAATTCCCTTGCGGACGACATGGCACCGTGGCCTGCCATCCAACGCGGTTACGGCGGCGCCAAATTGCCGGATATCAGTCACTACGCACCCCGGATCTTGGGTCCCCATCTGGGGCAACAGAATTCCAGACGTTGCCGGGCCATTGTGCTGTTCGTGGGTAATGACATTTCGGGTAACAAAGAAGCCGACGCATCGCCCGAAGAAGTCGGCGCTCGGTTTTCCCGCCTGCATCGCTGGATTCGCCAGCAGGATCCAACGCTTCCTGTGTTCTGGATCGAAGTCACACCGACCAACCGCCGCTGGGCAGTTTGGCCGGAAATCCAGGCGGCGACACAGCAGGTTCGCAGTGTTTTGGACCGTGACCCTTACGCTTACTTCATTCCAACCGCAGGTGCCTATCTCGGACGCGATGGGAAACCGCGAGCGGAACTGTTCGTGGAAGACCAACTGCACTTGAACGAAGCGGGGTACCAATTGTGGTCAGCGCTGATCAAGACGCAGTTATTCTTAAGGTTAGGCGACGCGGTCCCGCAGACTGCTGCCGCGGCAAAAAATTAGTCGGCTTTGACTTCTGGCGACGGCAGATCTGACGCCTGTCGAGTTTGCTTGTCGCCGGCATGGCCGTCTGGGATCGAATTGCAAAATCGATTGGATTATCGCCCGACGGAGGCAAGCCTGGCGAAGTCAATCCAGCCTTGATCCCGAACAGGCGATTTCCCGCGGATGGTTAAGGCCCAACCGAATCAGGCGATCTCCAACACCGGCTTACCAAGAACATCCATCTTCGGTTGGACACCCAGACCGGGTTCGACGGATGCGGACATGCGACCGTTGACGCGGTGAGGTGCGCCGTCGGCAATGCTAACCGTCACATAGCTGTTGAAATCGGTCGACGTAAATAGCAGCTCCGGGGGCGTACTGTGCGCCAGGTGGGAGATAGCGGCGGTGATGATATCGCCTCCCCAGCTATCTTCAACGGTCATGCCGATCCCGAGCGAGACACATAAATCGCGGGCTTGTTTAAGTTTTGTGATGCCGCCGAATTTGCTGATTTTCAAATTGACCACATCCATCGCTTGATCTGCGTTGCCTCTCAAAATCATCGACAGGTTGTCAATGTTTTCGTCCATCACGAACGGGTGCGTCGTCCGCCGCTTTATGGACAGGCATTCCTCATAGGTTTCGCAAGGTTGTTCTATGTAAACATCAATGTCCGAGACCGACCGCACGACGCGGGCAGCTTCATGTTGGACCCATCCGGTATTGGCATCGGCGACCAGTTTTTCGCCGGGTTGAATCTGATCGGCGACGGCTTTGATCCGCAAAATGTCGACGTCCGGATCACCGCCGACCTTCAGTTGAAATCGTCGATATCCCTCTGCGCGATAACCCGCGACATTCTCAGCCATGGCTTCGGGAGATTGTTGTGAAATGGCGCGGTAAAGGACAAAATCGTCTCCAAACCGACCACCGAGCAAAGTACAAACGGGTTGGGAAGAGGCTTTACCGAGCAGGTCCCAGCAAGCCATATCGATTCCCGATTTGACATAAGGATGTCCTTTTAAGGCGCGGTCCATCAGTTGATTGATTTGTCCGACATGCAATGCGGGCTGGCCAATCAAATGGGGTGCGAGTTCTCGCAATCCGGCTCGTACACCGCCGCCATAGGCCGGCAAATAAAACGGCCCCAGCGGACAAACTTCGCCATAACCGACCAGACCGGTATCCGTTTCGATTTCGACGACGGTGCTATCGAAGACGTCAACGGATTTACCCCCGGACCACTTGTAGCTACCTTCGTGGAGCGGCAAATCGACCTGGTAGGCGCGAATTCGAGCGATTTTCATGGATTGTCCTGCAAAGTTCGTTTAACGGAATTCAGTATCGTAGCAAACACGGCCAACTGGCGTGGCGGGTCAGATTGACTATTCTATTGATCGGCCTGACGTTCGTCACCGGCACTGAAATTTGGAGATTTTCCGGAGTCAATTTATGTTGCGTTTGCTGTTGTTGATTGCCATGTTGAGCTGGACGGGTCTTGCCCGGATCGAAGCCCAGTTGCCGACCGGCTGGAAAGCCCACGATTTGAACCGTCCATTACCGAAGGTGGTGGACCCCGGTCCGACCGATTCCAGTGCTCCGAGCGATGCCATTGTCTTGTTTGATGGATCCGATTTGTCAAAGTGGACAGATGGCAAGGGCGGCGAACCCAAATGGAAAGTGGTCGACGGCGCAATGGAGTCGGTTCCCGGCAGCGGTTATGTCTTCACAAAAGAGAAATTCGGTGACTGCCAATTGCATGTTGAATGGGCGTCGCCTTCGAAGGTCAAAGGGAATGGCCAAGGCAGAGGCAACAGTGGCGTCTACTTGATGGGGCAATTTGAGGTACAGGTGTTGGATAGTTTCGAAAACTCGACCTATGCCGATGGCAGTGCCGGATCACTTTACGGCCAGTATCCGCCTCTGGTCAACGCTTCCCGAAAACCGGGGCAATGGCAGTCCTACGATATTGTTTTTCGAGCACCAAAATTCAGCCAATCGGGTGAATTGGAAACGCCGGCGCGGATGACCGTGTTTCATAACGGTGTACTGATTCAGGATCATTCCGAATTGTTTGGGCCTACCAACTGGATTCAACACAAAAACTATCGCCAGTCGGAGAGTAAGCTCCCCCTGTCGTTGCAGGATCACGGAAATCCGGTTCGTTACCGGAATATCTGGCTGCGGCCACTATCCCCAACTCGTGGACGTCCGGAAACGCCGTATGCAACGGAAACGTCCACTGTGGAACTCGATAAACAAACCGTTGAAAATTTAATCGGCAAGTACGGTCGCCAACAAATCGAGCTGCGCGGCGACCGATTGTATTTGATTTTTCAAGGCCAGCCTCTGGAGATGATCGCGCTTTCGAAATCCAAATTCGGGTTTCGCAAAAGTGCCGGTGAGGTCGAATTTTTCTCGGATGCGGACGGCAAAATCATGTCCATGGAATTAAGGTTGGACGCGACCGGACCGCGAAAATTTGAACGCAGCGGCGAGTAGAACGATCGAGTAAGCGAATCGGGCGGAGATCAGTTTGCGTGCGTGATAATTGTCCAGCGTGACGTGGCCCATTCATTGGGTTGAAATACCGAATTGGGATCGTCACTGGTCAGATCGAACTCAGGCTTCCGTTCCCGGGCGGCGGCTCCGCGAACGCCGATCCCTTTGGTTTGCAGACCTTTGGTGTTTCCCAGGTTCACCATCGCGTCTTGTTGCAGTTTCTGGGCATTGATTCCGGAAATGGCAAGTGGCTTCCGCGTGGCAACCGCTTTAAGAATGGTTGGGCCGTGAGGTGGTTGGGCATACAGCTCAAACCCCATTGCAGGTGTCGGGAAAATTAATTTCTCCCCGGCTTTCACGGACAACCCCTCGGGATGCCATTTATTCGGCACCAACACAGTGAGCTCCCCGGTTGGGTCCAAGGCAAAAACTGTGACGTGGCATTTGGCACTTGCCGAGATCTCGCAACGGATTGCCTCGCCTTGCCGGTAGTGTTTTTGTCCACCGGCGGTTGCCAGCGAAACCTGAAGTTCTCCTTGAAAATGATCCTGATCCAGCAGCGCGACGCCGGTCGTCTGACCGAGCGATGAATTTGTTGCGTTGGGGTCGCTTTCCACTTCGACATCCGTTGCGCCAAAAAATGGAAAATTCAGCGGGACAAATTCGCGTAATTCACCAAATCCTCCCAACCGTACGATAATCTGGAAGTCGGTCAGAAAGAGCTGGCGTTTGAGACCTTCATCTTCCAGTCGCATTAGAATCTGACGCGTTTCGCCTTCGCGATCCAATCGCTGTCGCAGTTCGTCTGCACTGACTCCCAGTTCTGCAGCAACAGATTCAACGTTCACATCTGCAATGAATTGGTTAAACAGTGCCCGAACGGGTTCGTCTCCTGAATTCGAAAGACCGGCTTTTTCCATCGCCGATTCAAAACGCCTGCGGTCCTCCCGGACGAGTTTGGCAAATTGCTGGCCGGTTGGATAAAGTTCTTCAATTCGATTGCGAGTCGCTTCGTCAAATCGACGCAAGTTATGAGTGGCAAGTTTACGGACCCGATCGAGTTGGACCAATTCCCTTTGGTTTTCCGGTTTCATGCCCCGGTCATGACACGAAATGCAGGAAATGCCATTGATAATGGCACCGCCCGTCATGCTGTCGTCATGCACGATATTGGTCGGGCCCTTGTTGATTCGATTTCCGGCAGCGTCGAACAAACCATAGGCCTGAAAGCCATTGGGCAGACTGAAGATGACTTCACCTCCATCATGCTCAAACTCGAATTCAGCATTGACGCCTGCGTTGGGAGGCCCCAGGGGGAATTTCGTCAAGTTCTGTTTGCCGTCGTTGGATGCAAAATCGTAGCTGATCCAATAAAAACCAGTCGGGATGGTGTGCCGTTCCACCAACCGGTTGTTTACCGAAACGCCCGAGTCTCCGAAACCAGCGCGTTGGCAGCGGGCAGTCCGAATGTTCTCCTCGCGGGCACCGGATCGACCAAACAGGCGGTCTTCCAGTTCACTCAAATTTGCCGGGATCCCGACCAGTTGGTGATAAAGTGGCGGTTGAGTCGCAGCAAAAACAAACCAGTCAGCCCGTAACTGGGGCAGATCCGACGAAGTCAATTGGGACAGACTTTTGCCGGCTCCGCCACGTCGCTGAATCTCATATGGATAGTGCCTAACCAACGCCTCCCAATCGGAATCCTGCCAGCCGAGATCCCGCAAGTCAAACCGAAATACCGTTTGTTGGTCATCGACGGGAACCGGCACGACGACATCGGATTGCCGCGATAGACTGTTAAGCGATTTGCTAATCGCGGCGCGGTAGGAACTCAGTTGGCTGGAGGAAACCTGAGGGTCGTTGTGTAGATTGGTGATCGTCAAATAGTGCGCGTTGCGAAGTTGCAGGCCCTGAAGCTTCGCCAGATCGGCGACCAGCATGCCGGTCAGATCGTCTTGGCGAATAAGAACGCGTTGGGTTATCGATTGATCATCCAACCACTTTTGACTTGGCCCACCGCGTTTGACCCATTGGCGAAAGGCAGCCAATTCATCATCATTGAGCGGCCCCTGCCATGAAATGTCCCGCATTTTTTTCTTCGGCATTTCATCGGGTACTACCTCCAACAGGTACGAAGACTCGGGATCGTCACGATCGATGTAAATTCCATCCTCGATCAATTGATCAAACTGCAACAGAAAAGCGATATCTCCTCCGGCCGAATCTTCGCCAAGCGAATCATGACAATTCACGCAGCGGGCTTGAAAGATGGCCGTGACCTGTTGATCCAACTCGTCTCCGACTTGCTGGCCCAAAACAAAACCTGGCCACGCCGCGATTGTCAGGATTGCGAATGTCAACAAGTTCCTGATCATAGCTGCGTCCTCATAACACGAATCACAAGTGGAAAATTGATGGTGGAAAGCAACGGTAGGTGACAGGGGTGGCTGACCTTCCCCCAGGATTGCGGCGGTCGGGATTGCCCGGCTCAACGAACCGGTGACAAATCCGGCTTGGATAAATCAACCTCGTGGCCCATTTCCAGCAACGCTATTTCAAGGCTTCGATTGATCGATTCAAGATCACCATTAAATTGGGCTCGGATGATTCCGTTGGCATCAATCACATAAAACTGGGGAATGCCTTCTTTGAACCAACGGCTGTAATCACTGGTCGTGTCACCGAGTTTCCCGGCATCAAAGGAAGACCAGGTAATGCCCTCGGATCGGCATCGCTCGGCCGTCTCTGCTGAATTTTCGTCAAAATTGATGCCGACGACTTCGAAGGGCAGGTTGCGCATTTTTTTACGAGCGACCGCTCGTGTTCCAGGATCGGAATGCAAGGCTCTCACCAAAACGCCCAGAGGTCCAATAAAACCAGTTTGCCGCGATAGTCCGACAACCGGATTGGCTGGTCGTTCAGGTCACTGCCGACCAACTCCGGAGCCGGTTTTCCGTTCAGGCGGTCCCGGCGATTCATTAAATCCAGCACGACATCGTGATCGGCTCCCCAGGCGACTGACAATTGATCAATCAAATCATTCAGTTCTCGCCCCGGCTCAGCGATGGTCCGAACCAGTCGTTGGTGCAATCGAAGATCGCTGTTTGCATAGATAATTGAGTGCTTGAAGTTATGCAGGTCGGCGAGCGCCAATCCGATTTGACGGCTGGCCACCTGACGCATCTGTTCATCGCCTGTTTGACCAATAATATGTCGCAGAACACGGATTTTGTTTTGCAGGTCAAGCGGATGCGTTGGGGCGAAAAACGGCAACAGGCCCATGCTCGGTCGGTCGTAAACATGATTGGGATCGACAGTTCCCAGCTCTTGCATCCGTTTCGCCAGATTAACAAGGTGTTGCTCCAGCTCCGTTTTACCCTCAAGATTCAGTGGCTCTTCCAGCAGTTCCATGGCGCGGGCGTCATCGGTGGCAGAATTCGTCATGTCGAAAATTCGAACGTCCAACCCGGCGTCCTGCTTGAGCCGGCGAAAATCCCTGACCATCAACAGATGGCGAGCCAAAGCCAGCTTGTATGCGCAGCGGTGCGCTGGAAGTCTGGCCTGGTCGATGCAGAATTCGAGTAGGTCTTCCACGATGGCTGGTGTGCGGATTCCTTGCGTGGCACCAATCATTGCGACCGCCATCGGTTCCTGGTCAACAAATTGACGTAGGTACTTGACGGCGTCCTCGCGAATTTCGCGGGCGTCACGGGTCGATTGGGCCCCCTCGAAATCCAGAAAATCCTGATTCGTCATCAACCGCTGCAAAAGCGATGGGATCATTCCCGGACGATCAGAGTAAATTTCTGCCAATTCAAAAAAACGATCCGGATTCTCATAAATCGCCAACTGGCTTGCCGCCGACGTAATCTGGGAATCCGTCAAATCCAGATCCTCGTATTCCAGATTGAACTTGCGGACTTCCAGGTTGCCCCGGGCAAGTGCTTCAAACGCCACGCGCAGATTCCGCTCGGCATCGGTTAGCTCCCGCGACGTTTGAGTCAGCAAGTATCGGCCCTGCTTGGCTTGTCGGATAGAAATCTGATTCCCGAGTGCCAATTCGGTCAGGCGGGCAATGAGCTTCCCACCGGGCGACTCACGCCAGTTATCGGGAGGATCGACGCCGGAAACAGTAGGCGCAGGAACCGGTGGCGGTTTGTTGGCCGTCAGTTTGGCGGCGTTGATGGCGACCAGGAACTTGCTGCCGAACTCTCCTTGAAGTCGTGGCGTTTGCTTACCCCCCAATTCTCGCGAAGTGCGCAACGTCCGGTCCTTGACGTGCAGCCACAATTCCTCCACGGTGATCACGCCATCGGAATTGGAATCAGCCGTTCCTCGCAGCGCCGCGATCAGATGCCAGGTAAACACCGAGTGTCCGAATCCCTCGTGCGCTGGATCGTTGATGATCAGCGACAATTGACTGCCATCGGACCCGGAAATCATGACTTTGCCCGTTCCGTCAAAGTCTTCGAACAACTGGTTCAAATTGACCGTTGCGTTCTTGGTTGGAACGTTTGCCGTTGCGGCAGCATAGCAGGCGTCGACGAGGACCAGCAGTCGCTGGCTGTCGATGTCGTTGATCAGGTCGCTGATTTCGTCGGAAGTAATGGCGGTAGCCCGTAGCGACCGTTCAAGTTGGGTGTCCTGCATCAGCCAATAGCCCCGACCCCGTGCGTCAACGGTTCCGTGTCCCGTAAAAAAAACCAACGCCAAGTCATCGGGTCCTGCCTTGCGTGCCAAATCCTCAAACGCCTCAATCACATTTCCTCGTGTAACTTGTTTGCCAAGAATCACGCGGACCTGATTTTCGGGAAACATGCCGATTCGTGGATCCACCAGTAATTCCTGGATCGCTCGGGCATCGTTCTCGCATTGGGCCAGGTCCGGAATGGCGTCGTCTTCGAATTGGCTGGCGCCGATGATCAGCGCAAAACGCTTTCCGGGATTGACATTGGCTGGCAATCGCTGCACTGCCTCGGCAACGTCGCGGACCCCGATTCCTTTGTCAAGCGACTGGGCCGGGAGCGGCAACCGCGTCAGCAATAAAAAACAGATCGCCAATAAGGCTGGTCTCATTTGCCATCTCAAAAATATCGAACCCGGAACGTTGAATCAGCTTTCGACACGATTTTAGCCGACCAATGCAAAACAATCAATTTCGTAATCTTCCAGCTGGCGGGACATCGCGGATGAATTGCATGGATTCTGATTCCGGTTTTTCGCCGCCGTGCCGATAAGAATCGCGACCAAGACTGTTCGCGATCGACCGAAGCCGTTTCAGCCAATTGCGGCCACTTTCCAGGGCTGATTGAATCGAAATTCGCCCGCAGCATGTCCTTGCAGGCTTGACAACCTTACGGCTTCCTCAGTGAATTGGTTGACACATCAGCGGAATGTGGCGATGCCGAAACATAAGTGGTCTCGTGTAAGAATCAGTTGCCGTTGCTCGGCAGGTCCTGCAGCGCCAGCCTGGCTTGCTCGTGTCCCTGATCGGCCGCTCGCCGATACCAATCCCGGGCCTGTTCGACGCTGAAACAGTCGTCAAGTGCGTATTGGTAAGACATTCCGACCATGTACTGGGCGTCGGCGTAGCCGTTTGCAGCGGCTTTGCGATACCACGGCATCGCCAGTCCAAAATTTTGATCGACTCCCTGACCAAACGCGAACCGCGTAGCCAATTCAAATTGCGAGGCGACATGGCCCTGCTCCGCGGCCTTTCGAAACCACTCGACCGCACCGATCGGGTCGTGGGGGACGCCATTGCCTTCCAATTTACGCCGGGCCAACTCATGCATTGCGTCAACTTGATTGGCATCGATCCGACGCGATAACTCCGCAAACTCGGACTCTGAAATCGGTTCGGCGGGAATTGGGGTTTTGGTCCGGGCCAGTGATTCAATTGCCGACTCCCGGTCTTCAAACAAATCGATGACTTCATCGGCGCGGACCATTCGCAGGATTTTGAGATTCCTGGGGGATAAGTTGCAAAGAGCCAGGGAGATCTGTCTTTGTTCGCATTTTTTCTTGAGCATGATGAGTTGGCCGATCGTATCGGACGACACAAACTCGACACTGCGAAAGTCGATTAACAGTCGCCAGATATTTGCCGTATCGACAATGAAATCCAAACGATGGCGGATTTGGTTTCGGGCATCTTGATCGCGAAAGTCACGGTCGCTCAACCGAACAATCAACAAGCCCTGAAGTTTTTCCTTCATCGCCATCGAAAACCTGATTCGAATAGAGTTTTGTGCGATTGGGGAGTCACGCAGCAACGCAGAATAGGCCGTCGAGTATACATGTTGCCGGGCCGGAATCAATCAGTGATTTCAATTGCCAACATTGATAGATCATCTTTCAATGCATTCGTTCCCCGCCAAGCGTCGATCTTCAACATCGCCTGAGCCACACTGTCATTGATCGGCAGCGAAACGGTGCTGGTCAGCGATTCGAGCAGCCTGGCGTCTCCAAATTCTTCATTTTGGCCATTTTCCGCATCGGTGATTCCGTCTGAGTAGATGCAAAGTCGGTCGCCGGGATTCATTCGCAGCGTTTTTTCTACGGTTGGAAGGTCTTTGTTCCAGCCCACCGGCACGCACGTGTTTTCGAGTAATCGGCAATGCCCGGTTTTGGAAATCAAGATGATGGGCGGATGACCGGCAGAAACGTAACTCAGTTCGCAGGTTTTGGTGTTCAGGACGCCATAAACAATGGTGAAATATTTTCCATTAAATTCCTCCATCGGGAATCGTCGATTGAGTTCGGAAACAACCCTTTGGGGTGAATTCACGACGCATTTGGAAGCATCACAGCGATCGGGTTGGACCACCAGGCTGTGTTCCGAGCGGTGCGGTGAGAGGATTTGATGAATCGTGACGGACAACAGCGCGGCGGCGACGCCGTGGCCGCTGACGTCAGCCACATAAAATCCGATTTGATCGTCATCCAGGCGAAACACATTCAGGTTGTCGCCAGCTGACGCTTCACACGGTCGGAAGCTCCAGGCAAACTTTGCCGCGCTGCTTTCAGGAAGCTGAGCCGGAAGCAGCGCCTGTTGCATTTTGGCGGCGGCGGCAAGATCCTGCTCCATCCGTTCTTTGGCGGCCAGCAGGGTGCGATTTTTGTCCTCCAGTTCGCGATGCAAGTGGATGATCCGCTCGCCTACCCGGATCCGCGCCCGCAGTTCATCGCGGTCAAAAGGTTTGCCCAGATAATCATCGGCGCCGGCGTCGAGACCGCTGACCAGATCGGATTTTTCATTACGTGCTGTCAGCAAGATAATATAGACATAGGGCGATCGATCGTGGCGCACGAATGCGCTGGACCAGTTCATGCCCGTCCATCTCTGGCATGTTCCAATCGCTGATCACCAAATGAATCTCTTGCGTCCGGTACAGCTCCCATGCCTCGCGACCGTTTCGGGCCACCGCAACATTCAGGCCCCAATCGGAAAGGAATTTTACCAGCAAATGTCGCGTGATTTTTTCGTCTTCGGCAATCAGGATGTTCATCGGCTGTACCGTGAAATTCTTGAATCTATGGACTTTCCAAATCCAGCATTTGTTGGAGTTCCAGTTCGACAGCGTCCATTTGTGCAGCGAGGCTTTGGGAGAGTTTCGGGATCTCTTCCAGCGTTTGTTTGGCGGCAAGCTCCTGAATCTTTGCGGCTGTTTGGCAAGCCGATTCGGCAAGAAAATTTGCGAGCATGCCTTTCATGGAATGAGCCACTTTGCGCACCGCTTCCGCGTCTTCCGCTTTAATTGCGGCCTCCATTTCGGCCTGCATTTCAGATTTTTCATCGGTGAACAGCTCAAAGACATCTCGCAATAATTCGAGATCGCCTTCCACGTGCTCGATCAAATCGTGTTGATTGATGATCGCCATTGGTTCTAAACAACCGTATTGAGACAAAAGGTCGCGATCGAGGGCCCCTTGCGGCGGTGGGATCCTGCCGTGGAAATGATCCTAGAGTACTGCCAATACGGGGTCAACAAAATTCTCAAGCCCATCGCCCGTGTTGGTTGCCCATTCGATTTTGCCAGCCCGATCACCGTTTATTAGAATGCTTGGCATTGACCAGCCAAATTCCGATTGGGATGGAACGACCACCTCGTGTGATCGGGGAGAAACCGTGAAGCGTTACAAAACCGTTGATGAATTCATCCGTTGTCAGGATCAATGGAGCGACCAGTTGCTCCGGCTTCGCGAGATACTTCTGGCGTCCGAATTAAAAGAGGCGGTCAAATGGGGTGCCCGACGTATACATTCGGCGGCAAAAATGTTGTCGGGATCGGCGCTTTTAAGTCGTATTTTGGGCTCTGGTTTTTCCAGGGGGCACTACTGACGGACCCCCAGAATGTGTTGGTGAATTGCCAGGAGGGTCGCACCAAGGCGATGCGCCAATGGAGGATGAACTCTGACAAGGAAATCAAACCGACAATCATTAAGGCCTATGTTGCCGAGGCAATCGAGATGGTCAAGGCAGGCAAGGAGATCAAACCGGATCGTCGTCGTCCAGTTGTGATTCCGGACGAATTGAAAGCGGCGTTGTCCAGAAACAAGCAAGTTGATAGCCAATATCAGAAACTGACACTCGGTAAGCGACGTGAATACGCAGATTACATCGCCTCGGCGAAAAAAGCGGAGACGAAACAGCAGAGGCTCAAGAAGATTCTGCCGATGATTGCCAAGGGCGTGGGGCTGAACGACAAATACCGAACTGGCTGATCTGGGTTGACTGGGCGATCGATCCAACTTGGTGAAAGCGCGCGGTTTCGCGATCTCGTTTGCCGGACAACCGGGTGCGATCGAGCCTGCGACAGGTGAACGCTTTCTGAATCTGAATCGCCAATAAGCGACCAGATCGGTTGTTTGGTCGTCCCAGCGAGGGCCAATTGGATCTGCACTCCCGACGATTGGATTTGACCGGTATACTCTACCGCAACCTAAAACAATGATTCTGATCTCAGGAAGTCTTGAATAGTCATGTCTGCAACTGTTGATTCGTTGGAAAACTCTCAGAACGGTTTGATTGACTCGGAAGCCCTCGGCAGTTTTCAGGAAGAAATTCGCCGCCATCTGTGTTTTACGTTTGGGCGCCATGACCCGGATGTTAAAGCAGAATATCTGTATCGAGCGCTGGCCATTGCGGTCCGTGATCGGATGATTCCTGATTGGTACCGTTCCCAGGTGGAGATGACCCAGCCGGGAACCCGTACGACCTACTATGTGTCGATGGAGTTTTTGATCGGCCGGTCCTTGGGGAACGCGGTGCAAAACCTCGATCTGCAACCGGAGATCGAGCAGGCCCTCAAAGCATACGGGGCCAAGCTGGAAGAGGTTGAAGAGCAGGAGCTCGACGCCGGGCTGGGCAACGGCGGCCTCGGTCGACTGGCGGCCTGTTTCCTGGATAGCTGTGCCAATCTCGCAGCTTGCCCGTTGTCGGCTACGGCATTCGTTATCGAATACGGAATGTTCTATCAGAAGATCGAAGACGGTCGGCAGATCGAGCATCCAGACCATTGGCTGCGCGACGGCAATCCGTGGGAGATCGAACGCGGTGAAGAGACCCGCCGAATCCCATTTTATGGTCGAACCGAACATGTTTACGACGCCGACGGTATCGACCACGCCCGCTGGGTCGACACCAACGACGTGTTGGCGATTCCGTTTGACATGCCGATTCCGGGATACCGAAACGAAACGGTCAACACGCTGCGATTATGGAAAGCGTCGGCAACCGACGCGTTCGATCTTGGGCGAGTTCAATGCGGGCAGCTACCCCGAAGCGGTGGCGGCCAAGAACAACGCCGAACAGATCACGATGGTGTTGTATCCCAACGATTCCAGTGAGAACGGCAAAGAGCTGCGGCTGAAACAGCAGTATTTTCTGGTCTCGGCCAGTCTGCAGGATGTATTGACCTATTGGGTCAACCAGCACGGCGAAGACTTTACCGAATTTCGGCGAAACAGAATTGTTTCCAGCTGAACGATACGCATCCGGCCTGCGCCGTTCCGGAATTGATGCGATTGCTGATGGACGAACATGGCTTGAGCTGGGATGCCGCGTGGAAGATCACCACCAGCTGCATGGCCTACACCAATCATACGCTGTTGCCGGAGGCTCTCGAGCGATGGTCGGTCCGGCTGTTCAGTCATCTGTTGCCGCGACTGCTGGAGATTATTTACGAAATCAACCGCCGTTTCTTGTTGGAGGTCGAGCAGAAATGGCCGGGCGATGTCGACAAGCAACGACGGATGTCGCTGATCGAAGAAGGCGACAATCCGCATGTGCGAATGGCCTACCTGGCGATCGTTGGCAGTTTTTCAGTCAACGGCGTGGCTCAACTGCATACCGAGCTGCTGAAGAACGGGTTGTTTTCCGATTTCAACGAATTGTGGCCGAACAAAATTCAACAACAAAACCAACGGGGTGACTCAACGTCGCTGGTTAGCTCATTGCAATCCGAAACTGCGCGATTTGATCAACGAAGCGATCGGCACCGAATGGGAAACGGACCTGAGCCAGATCAGCCAGCTGAAACCGTTCGCGGACGACGCCGAGTTTCGCAATCGCTGGGGACAGGTCAAACTGGAGAACAAACTCCGGCTGGCCCAATACGTCCAGAAGACATACCGGCGTTTCGTTTGTCGTCAATTCCATTTTTGATGTCCAGGTCAAACGGATTCACGAATACAAACGACAGTTGCTTGAATGTGCTGCATGTGATTCACCTGTACGACCGGATTCGTCGCGGCGAAATGGAAGGGCTGCATGCCCCGCAGCATCCTGATTGGTGGCAAAGCGGCACCCGGTTACCACGTCGCGAAAATTGATTGTCAAACTGATCAACGATGTCGCTCGGTCGATCAAGTCGGATCCAGCGTACAAACGATCTGCTGAAAGTGGTCTTTCTTCCCGAACTATCGTGTTTCGGCGATGGAAGTGATTTGCCCCGGTACGGAACTTTCCGAACAAATTTCGACGGCCGGGAAAGAAGCCTCGGGAACCGGGAACATGAAATTCATGATGAATGGAGCGCTGACCATCGGAACGCTCGACGGTGCCAATATTGAAATTCGCGAACAGGCCGGAGCCGAGAATTTCTTCCTGTTCGGTTTGGATGAAGCCGGTGTGGTCGAACAAGAAGCAGAACTATCGACCCAACGAAATCATCGCCGGCGATGACGATCTGCAGCGCGTGATGCAGCTGCTGGAAAGTGGTGCTTTTCAATCCGCGACGAACCCGGTGTGTTCGACATTCTGATCGCCGGCCTGCGGAATCCAGGCGACCAGTGGCTGACGATCGCCGATTTCCGCAGCTACGTCGATGCCCAAGCGAGGGTCAACGAGGCGTACCAGGATCAGGACCACTGGAATCGGATGAGCATCATCAATACGGCGATGCAGCGGCAAGTTTTCCAGCGATCGGACGATCCGGGAATACGCCGATGAAATCTGGAAGATCCAACCAATTGGGGAATAATTGAATTCTTGTCCCTTTAGTCACCTGTTTTGCTGGATCAGTTCGTGCAAAATAGCGTTTTCCATTTTGCCGCTCGAACCAATTGGGAAGTGCAAATGGAGAAGTGGTTTCGGTCGCCATTGGTTTGTCGGCAGCCGCAATGAATCTCAAGGGATTCGGCTTTGCCACCGGGGACCAGGGCGACAACTGACGAAATGGACTGTCCTTTCGTCACACAGCATTCGGAGAACAGGAATCGTAAATGGACGGTTGGACTTTGTTGCTTGCTGAGTCTGATGTAGTTGCGGGCGATGACTTTGATTTGACCAGAGTTTCCGTAATGATTCTGATTGCGTTCTTCCTGGTCGCGCTGAATGGATTTTTTGTGGCGGCCGAATTCGCGCTCGTAAAAGTTCGTCCCAGTCAGATTGACGAGATGATCACCGCCGGACAGCCGTTTGCCAAAACGGCGAAGTGGCTGGTGGATCGAATCGACCATTCGCTTTCAGCTTGCCAACTCGGGATCACGATGGCGTCTCTGGGGCTGGGTTACGTCGGAGAACCTGCCTTTGCAAAACTGGTCGAACCGGTCTTTCGCTGGCTGGGGATGGAATCGGCTTACGCCGTCCACGTGATCGCATTCATTATTGCGTTCTCTTTTATTACCTCGCTGCACCTGGTCATCGGCGAACAGGCTCCCAAGATTTTTGCGATTCGCAAACCGGAGATCATGTCCCGTTGGTGCGCGTTGCCACTGAAGGTGTCTTACTATCTGCTGTATCCCTTCATGTTCGTGTTGAACGGTGCGACGGAAGTCATTCTTGGCTGGTTGGGGCTCGGCGGCGGAACCGGTCACGGTACACCGCACAACGAAGAAGAGATTCGAGCGCTGTTGCGGGAGTCTCATGTCCATGGGCATTTAACCCGCTCCGAACATACGCTGCTCAATGCCGTCTTTGAATTTGATGATATGGTCTGCCGATTGGTCATGGTACCCCGTGGCGATGTGGTGATCATGGACGTCAACAGTTCGTTTACCTCGTCGTTGGAAATCGCCAAACAGACGAAACACACGAGATACCCCCTGTGTGACGGCTCGCTCGACAACCTGCTCGGTGTCGTCCACATGAAAGACCTGTTAGGCGTCGATCCGAATGACGCCAAATTTGATTTGCGGACGATCATGCGTGACCCGGTGAAAGTCCCCGAGAATATGTCGATCAGCAAAGTCCTGCGGGAAATCCAGTCGACCCATCAACTGATGACGTTTGTTGTCGATGAATACGGAACGATCATCGGGATTGCGACGCTGGAGAATCTGCTGGAAAAAATTATCGGGCCGGTGGACGACGAATTCGATAACGAAGAAGAACCGCTGATTACGCCGCTGTCCAACGGCCAGTTTATGGTGTTGGGGCAAACTCCGATTTCTCAAGTTGAACGGGTGTTGGACCTGAACCTCGACGATGATGATGCCGATACCGTTGCCGGTGTCTTGATGTCAAGGTCTGGCAAAATGCCCGAAGAAGGCGATCGGATCGTGTTTGACGGTGCGACCGCCGAGATCATTGTGGTGCAGAACGATCACGCCGAAAGAATCCGGTTCACGCTCGATCATTCGCCGCTTGCCCCGCCCACGAAAACGGGCGAGTAAAATTCTTTGCGGATTTCGCCGCCTGACACCGACGTTGATTTCCGTCAGCCGGTTTTGCTGAAAGACGTAGCGAGATGAGGATTTTGGTTGTTACGCCGTTCAAGAAACGCTCCAGACGCGGAAATCGGATCACGGCCGACCGCATCGCCCGGATCCTGAAACAACTTGGCCATCGCGTCGAGATTTCGACTGAGCTGGAACCTCGGCGATCCAACCGTGGACAAACAGGTCCCAGCCTCGATCTCTTGATCGCACTCCACGCCGGGCGCAGTGCGGTGGCCGTCAAGGCGTTTCGAAATCAGTATCCCGACAAACCGGTGGTGGTGATGATTACCGGAACCGATATCCACCGAGATATTGATCAAGGACCGGTCGTCGAGGCGACGTTGCAGCTTGCCGACCGGATTGTCTTGCTCGAACCAGAATGTCGCAAACGACTGGATGCGAAACTGGCAGACAAATCTGTCGTGATTTTTCAATCGGCGCAGCGTCTCGCACGACGGCCAGCTCCGCTGAAACGGTGTTTCGAAGTCTCCCTGGTCGGGCATTTGCGCGACGTGAAAGATCCCTTTCTGATCGTCGAAGCCACCCGCTGTTTACCGGAATCTTCGAGAATCAAAGTGGTTCATTTAGGCGAAGCCCTGACGTTGCCGATGAAACGCCGTGCTGAACGAGAATCGTTGACCAATCCGCGATACCAGTGGCTGGGAGAGAAGCCGCATGGAGAGACCATCCGGCGAATCGCCCGTAGTCGATTGACCGTATTGACCTCGCGGATCGAAGGTGCCCCCAGCGTGATTTCGGAAGCCATCGTCAACGACGTGCCGGTCCTCAGTACCCGTATCGACGCTTCGATTGGGATGTTGGGCGGTGATTACCCAGGGTTGTTTCCCGTGGGGGATGCTTCAGCCCTGGCAGCGCTATTGTCATCCGCCGAATCCGATTCAGCGTTTTACCAGCAACTTCGTCGGCACTGCCGACAGCAAGTCGCCCAAGTTCAAACCGCGAGCTGAAGCGATGGCCTGGAAACAGTTGTTGAACGAGTTCCAGTAGTGGCCCAAGTCGTGGCCCGAAACTCGGGAGCTCCGCGTACAGAGGCTGTGGGCACGAGGGTGGTTCATCAGGTTTTGTTCGATCATGTCGCCGCATGTTCCTCAAAATTAACAGGATCTTGATTCAAATTTTGCAATGTGAGCCGATTTTGGCTATCCTGAACACGACAGTCCTGACAGCTTCACGATGCCGGTGTTGAAGGCCGGGATCCAGTTCGCTGATGACCAGAAAGGCTGATGGCATGCCCCGAGAAACGCGAAGGCCCTTGAGCCAACTGCATCAGCGACTTTTGACGCTGTCCCAAAACGAACGTGGGATGGAAACGCTGCAGGTCGTGTTGATCCTGGCTGTCTCCTGTCTCATTCTCGCGCTGCTGGTTCGCGTAGGGGGTGACCTGGGCTACCTGGCTGACGATGCCACAGACGAATTATTGAGATTCGGTATTGACGATGACCCGATCTCGGCGAGCGTGGGAAGCGCGGGCTCGTCAGCGACGGGTCCAAGGTCGGGAGGTGGCCGCAATTCAGGCGCCGCAGCATCCGGTCGAACCGGGTCTAACGCTGCCAATGGAAGTCGTGTTGGCGGCAATGGAACCAGTCGCGTTGAAGGTTCCGGGGCGGGAAGCAACGGCGCGGGCAGTCGGGGCGGCGGCGGTGAAAATGCCAACAATGGCGGCAGCGGTGCCGGGGGAAACGCGAGCGGTGATGGCCGCGATAACCGCCGCGCAGCATCCAGCGACGACCGTACGAATGGATCAAATTCCGGCCGCCTCGTGGGTGGCCGACGTGGGGGGCAAGACGGATCCAGTCGCGGATTTAATGCGCAGCAGGAGCAACCCGTTGCCGTGGCTGGCGAGAAATCCGATCGCTGGTCGGTCCAATTTGTGCTGGCGATTCTGGCAGCGATCGTGCTGTTCGTGTTGGTGGCGCTCAATCGAATGCGTTGAGGATTTTCCGGCAGCGTTTGCGAGGGTTGGGGGGGAAAGGATTAGGTCGTCCGAGCTCACTCGGCAACGTTGACTCGCGAGCAACCCAACTGCGGTAACCGTTCGTGCTCAGAGACGGTTCGAACCGCTTAAGTTTTGGCCCGACCGATCAGAGCTGATTTTCGAATTAACGATCGTCTTCTGGGAAAGGGAGATCGGTTCCTTCGATCGTGGCCAAGGCATTGGCAGCCGCCCGCTGTTCGGCTTGTTTTTTGTTGCGGCCCCAAGCCGGGGGAAAAGCTCGTTTGTCGATCTGGGCAGCGATTTTAAACCACTTGTCGTGGTCCGGTCCGCGATCATCGAGCAAGTTGTAATGCGGTGGTAAGCCAAATCGTTTCTGGGAATACTGTTGTAATTCGGATTTATAGTTGACCTCCAGCCCACCTTCAATCGCGGCGACGACATGGGTTTTAACTAACGGCAGCAGGAAGGCCTTGGTTCGATCCATACCGCCGTCGAGATAGATGGCTGCCACGATCGATTCAAACACGTTGGCCAACAGTGACATGGGAACTTTGCCGCTTTTACCAACGCCTTTGCCGACCACCAAAAATTCTTCGAGCCCCAGTTCCCGGGCCATGATGCAGCAAGTCTGGCGGCTGACAACATTGGATTTAATTTTCGTCAGGTCGCCTTCCAGCCAGTTCGGATAAGTTTGAAACAGGTACTCGCAGACGGTGAAACCGAGAATCGAGTCTCCCAGAAATTCAAGCCGTTCGTAGGAATCGAGCCGGGAATCCGCGACCGATGCATGGGTCAGCGCCTCGTACAGCCAGGTTTTGTCGGCAAACTCAAATCCCAACCTCGATTCGCAGCGGGCGAGGATGTCGAGTTGTTCATCGGTCAATGGTTCCGATGTATCCATGATGGCTCGCGGGAATTCAGGGGGCGGTTTGGCGGATTCGGTAGTTTGGCGGATCTTTAAGACAGCGTGATATCAGGACCCGGCGCGTGGAACTGGGCGATTGGTGTTTGCAGTTGGCAATTGGCTGTTCCTTGTGCTGCCAGGCCGACGACGTTGCTGGAACTTTCCAAGTTCCTCAATCAAGTTGTCGCTGTTGGATCGTGTTTTTGTTTGGTTTTCATATTTTCGGCGATCAGGAATGCGATCTCCATGGCCTGATCGTAATTCAACCGTGGATCGACAGAACTTTTGTAGGCCCGGTCGAGGTCGGTCTCGGCGAGTTGCCCGGATCCGCCGACACATTCGGTGACATTATCGCCGGTGAGTTCGAGATGGACGCCACCCATGATTGAGCCCTGCTCGTGGTGGATGGCGAAGCTTTTTTCCAGCTCGTCCGCAATCTTGTCAAAGCTCCTGGTTTTTACTCCGCTTTTGGTGGAGAAGGTATTGCCATGCATCGGATCGGAGCAAAACAGAACCGGGAGTTCGTGTTCCCTGACGGCATGGATGAGTACGGGCAGGCGCTCTCTGCATTTGATCTGCACCGAAACGATGAATCAGGGTGATGTGGCCTTTCTCGTTGTCGGGATTCAGGGTCTTGATCAGTTGAACCACGTTTTCGGCTTCAAATCCCGGGCCAATCTTGATCCCAATCGGATTGCAGATCCCCTTGAAAGTATTCAACGTGGGCACCATCGAGGTTGCGTGTGCGATCACCGATCCAGGGGAAATGGGTGCTGAGATTGTACCAGCCGTCGCGGCGGGGAACCCGTCGAGTCTGGGCTTGCTCGTAACTGAGATGCAGCGCCTCGTGCGACGTGAAAAACTCAACCGCTTTACTCTGGGAGCTGGAAGCACCGAACAGTGCTTCCATAAAATTCAGGGAGGTGGTGATCGAATCCAGCATCTCATGATATTGTTTTGCCCGGGGCGAATCGGTGGCGAAATCGAGATCCCAGTTTTCCGGATGATGCATGTCGGCAAATCCACCGACACTCAGTCCACGGATGAAGTTCAACGTCAGCGCCGCCCGCTCGTAGCCTCGAAGCAACAGTTCCGGATCAGGTGTCCGCTCGGCTTCGGTGAACCCGGGTCGGTTGACGATGTCGCCTCGATAGACGGGCAGGCTGACGCCGTCACGCGTTTCGGTATCCGATGATCGCGGTTTGGCATATTGCCCGGCGATTCGCCCGACCCGAATGACTCGTTTCATCGAGCCAAACATCAGCACAAAACTCATTTGCATCAGGACTTTCAGGTTCCGGACAATCGAGTCGGTTTCGCAGTCGTGCAGGCTTTCCGAGCAATCCCCGCCCTGCAACAAAAACGCTTTACCATCGGTCGCCTCCGCCAGTTGATTTTTGAGATTCTCGATTTCCCAACTGGTGACCAGCGGAGGCAATTTGGCCAATCTTCGCAACGTATCCTGCAGGTGATCCGTGTCCGGGTAGCTTGGCTGCTGGGTGATCTTTTTATTTCGCCATGAACCAGGCGACCAGTGATTTTGCATGGGTTGAGCAGAAAGGTAGAGGATTGAGATTCCGGGAATACGGCTGGGGACCGTCATTTGATAACGGAAATTTATCGTGTTTGAGCCCAAAGCCTACCTAATCATACCGCTTCAAGTCGTTTTTTTCAGGGTGGCCGACGAGGATTGCGTTAAATGGTGCCGATTAATTCGGCGGCTCAGGCAGTGCCTCTGGCTGTGTCAAATATTCGAGCGTCTGAGCAGTTTATTAATCACTCGGGGGCGATTAGAATTGAGGGTTGAACGGCGCGGCAGTGCCAGTCATTTCAACCACAACGGCCACTTTAAGGGACCGACGTATGGATTGTCATTTTGCAAAATTGAGTTGGGGATTTTTTAACAGCTTGCTGATCTGCATTTTGACCGTTGCAATTGGTTCGACGATTGTTGCTCAAGATGACGAGGGAACGGCTGACAAGGTGCTTTCGAAGCAAACAGAGGATTCTCCGGCGAGCAGCGAAGCGGCTGACGTTTCGGAGGACCCGCTGGCCGAAATCCTTGAGGGCCATTCGCTGCACGGCGATGCGTTTAACGAAGGACCCAGGCAACGGGCCTATTTGATGGGTGGAACGGGTAACGTCCAGTTTCCGGTAACGACCGAATCAAAAACGGTACAGAAATTTATCAACCAGGGCATCGGGCAGTTGCATGGTTTTTGGTATCTCGAAGCCGAACGATCGTTCCGCCAGGCCGCCGCGATCGACGAGGATTTCGCGATGGCCTATTGGGGAGCCGCCTGGGCAGCCAATTCGGAGGGATCCAGTGGTACCAATCGCAAACGTGCGCAAGGGTTCATCGCTGAGGCCGTCAAGCGAAAGGACAACATTACCGCGCGGGAAAAACTGTATATCGATGCCTTGGACAAATACCTGAAAGACGAACCGAAGGAGAAATCCAAACGTGCCGCTGCGTTCCTGAAAGATCTCGAATCGATCGTGATCGCCCATCCTGACGATCTGGAAGCCAAGGCGTTTGTGGCTCATCGAATTTGGTACAACGCTCGTGAAGGAATTCCAGTGGCCAGTTACCTTGCCACGCAAGCCTTATTGGATGAGATTTTTGAGGTGGAGCCGTTGCATCCGGCGCACCATTACCAAATTCACCTGTGGGATCAACGTCATCCTGAAAACGCGGTTACCTCGGCAGCCCGCGGCGGCATCTCGGCTCCCAGCATTGCTCATATGTGGCACATGCCGGGCCATATCTACTCTCGCTTGAAACGTTACGAAGATGCCATCTATCAACAGGAAGCCTCCGCCCGCGTCGACCATTCCCAAATGATGCGGGACCAGGTGATGCCGGATGAAATCAATAATTTTGCCCACAACAATGAATGGCTGATTCGCAATCTGTCGTTTGTCGGCTCGCGCCAATGACGCACTGGACCTTGCGAAAAACATGGTCGAGTTGCCTCGGCACCCCCGCTACAACACGTTGACCAAACGCAACGGCAGCGCCAGTTATGGTCGCCGTCGGTTGTTGCAGGTCTTGCGAGAATTCGAATTGTTCGAAGACGCGATCGAGCTTTGCCAGTCCCACTATTTAGATACCCCCGATGTACCCGAAGACGAACGGGTCAAGGCACTCCGGTTGCTGGGCTGTTCGGCTGCACTGCTGGAAGAATCGGACACGCTGGAACTGGCCGAAGTCCAACTGCGGGCTCTGCTGGACGAGAAAAACGAAACGAAATCTACACTGGAAACGGAGATTGCCCAGCTGGATGTCGCGCTGGACAAGGGGAAAGACAAACCGCCAGTTGCCAAGACCGTGAAAATCGACGAGAAGAAAGCGAAACTTCAGCTGAAGGAAAAGAAAGAAGAAGTCACCAAGCTCAAATCACTGATTGGGCAGATTGAGAAAGCCCAATTGGCCATTGAGGCTTACGGCCTGGTTGCGGTCCAGGAATATGCCGAGGCACATGCCAAACTTGAGAAAGCGACCGGCGAAGATGTCAGTTGGTTGGGTGAGCTTCAGTTTCTCGGAGGCGATTTTGACAAAGGCCTGGAGACGGTTTCCAAACAGGTCGACCGGCGACCCCAGGAGGTAATCCCGTTGGCTCGGCTGGCGTTCCTGCAGTATCAAAATGGCGATGTCGACGACGCCATCGAGACGATGGAGAAATTGCGTGACACCTCCAGTTGCATGGATCTTGAATTGCCGATGTTTGCACGTTTGAGCGATCTGGCGGACGAGATGAAACTGGCTGCCGATTGGCGGAAGCCGTATTTGCCACCGACGGATTTGGGTTATCGTCCCGAGCTGGATTCGCTGGGACCGTTTCGATGGTCACCCCCCAAAGCACCGTCCTGGTCGCTTACCGATGCCAATTTGCAATCGGCTGGCAGTAGCGAATATCGTGGCCAGCCGCACTTGGTTATCTTTTACCTGGGACACGGTTGTCTGCATTGTGCCGAGCAACTGCAGAAATTTGCTCCGCGCGTCAAAGATTTTGAAGCGGCCGGGATCAAAATGATTGCCATCAGCAGTGATGACCGGGCTGGATTGCAGAAGTCCATCGAAGCCTTCAACGGTGACATGCCGATCCGTTTGGCATCCGATGAAAGCCTGGAAATTTTCAAGAAGTTCCGCGCCCACGACGATTTCGAGCAGCAACCATTGCATGGAACTTTCCTGGTCGATGGGGCCGGTCGGATCCGCTGGCAGGATATCGGTTACGAACCCTTTATGGACGACGAATTCCTGATGGGCGAAGCCCAGCGATTATTGGCCGACGAATTGCCGCCCCAAAAAGCCAACGCGATTGACGTGTCCAAGAAATAGGCAATTGGCGATCACGTCGCTTGGAAAAGAACCGTTGGGAAAAGAACCAGCTGGTTTGAAACAGGCAGTCCTTCCGGCGGTTTCCGCAGGAGGGAACTGCGTCAACGGAGGAGGGACCTTGCGGAGGAAGGATCTCGTTGATTCAGCCAACCGTTGTGGAGCCAACGAGCAAGTTCGGTGCCAGCTGCAAGCCGAGATTTTTGTGCAGTTTGATTACCGACCCGACAACAAGATGCGTCCGTGTAGAAACTTTTGAGCACCGCGTTTGCAGCTTCACGCTGTGCAGAAAACAGACAAACCAAAACAGCTCTGCTCGGTCGTCTCCGGTTTACGCGTTGTCGGCCGCCGGAGTTCCGGTTTTGGGCTGGCTGGCTCCGTGTGTTACAACGCCTGACAACCGAACTTCAAAAGCCAACGACCAACGCCAGTCCGTATTCCAGATCATTTGAATTATTTCCGGGTGGCGGCGTGCTGTCGTAGCGATCGATCGCGAAGATTCGGAAATTGATATTCCGTGTGGCGTCCAACAGAAAATCCACGCCGGTGTTGGTGTTGAGTCGAAAATCGCCGAAGTCAGAAATATTGGGATAGTAGTCCAGCGAAGCGTAGAGCCTGGTCGTTTCGGTGATCTTTTTCTCCCAATCACTACCGAGTTGCAATTCCGGGCTCCAATCGTTGTTGGCACTGCCAACCTCTCTCGAGGCACCTGTACCGAGGCGAAGTTTCAGGAAACCGCCCTCGAATTCGAACGCTTTGTACGACAGACCGGTATGCAAGGCGATGCGAAGATCGAAATCTTTAAAGCGATCGGTTTCAAAACCGGCTTGGTTGAACCAACTCAGCCGAGGGTTCGACAATTTTCGTTCTCGGCGACCTTGGCCAAAAAAGCGGTCGGTGGTCGTCGTATCCGCATTGGCCGAATAAAAATAGTTTGCCAATAGATTCGTCGTAGCGGCATCGGTTTCCTTGGTCAGGTTCACCGACAGCGTCATGTCGAGGTTGTCACTGTTACCCGTTTTGGCATTCAATCCCGCTGCGATCGAGCCCGTCCAGGGCGTGGCCTCCGGGGCGTCGGCGATCTCGCCTTCGGCCAAGGCAAAATCCAACTGACCCGCGACATGGCGGGGAAGGGCAATGAGGATCAGCAACAACAGGACAGGCGAGATCAGGCAGGCAGTTTTAACGCGGACTTGGGACACCGATGGCTCCGAAAAGAAAACTGAGGAAAGCGGAGGATAAAGTCAGATCCGGATTTTGCCAAGCGAAGTTGGTGTGGATGCTGGCATGAATTTTTTTTCAATGACCATCCCGCAACAAGAATCGCTTTTATCCAGCTTTCCTGATAAATTTTGGTGGAAATCAAACTTCGCGCCACAGCCCCGTTACCGTCAAACCGGTAGGAAATCGTCCCCATCGTGACAACCATTATTGCCATCGCGGGTGCGTCAGGAGCCGGGAAAAGCTTGTTCGCCAATCAGCTTCACGAGCGATTGCGGCAAACTCGAACCCGGGATGATGTCGCTATTCTTCACGAAGATGCCTATTACCGGCGTCGCGACGATTTAACCTTTGCGGAGCGACAGACGATCAACTACGACCATCCGGACGCCATCGACCATGAACTGCTGGCCCGGCAGCTGGCCCAGTTAAGAAATGGCCAATCCGTCGAAGTACCTCGTTACGACTATTCGACTCACAATCGGGTTCCGGAAACCGATCGTTTGGAGCCGGCACGCATTTTGATCGTGGAGGGGATTTTAATTTTGCACTTGGCGGATCTCCGGGATCTACTGGATCTGAAAGTCTATGTGGATGTACCGCTGGATGTTTGCCTGTCCCGTCGACTTCGGCGTGACGTGGAAGAGCGTGGCAGGAGTTTTGACTCGGTTTTGACTCAGTACCACAACACGGTTCGGCCGATGTTTTTTGAGTTTATTGAGCCGAGCAAACGCCACGCCGATTTAATCGTTCCCCGAGGTGGGGACAACGAACATGCAATTAATGTGCTATCCAATCATCTCAGTTGTCTGTTGCCATGAAAATTGAGTCCGAACTCAACCTCGACCCGAAAAAAATTGTGGACACCGTCGGCCGTCTGGAAGAACGGATTGGTGAGCGGTTCCCTGATTCAGGGTTACGCGGTGTCTGTTGGCAACTCCATGAAATTTCAAAGCACATGATTGAGCGGGCCGAGTGGATTGGCCGGCCCGTAATGAAGCTGCGTGTCGTGACCTGGGGTATCTGTGTATTGATTTTGTTGGTCACGATCCTGCCGTTCTATTACTTGCTGGGATCCGATGAAACGCTCAACCTCGGTGCCCCCGAAGGCGGTGTGGCCGGATTTATTCAGTTGATGGAATCCGCCATCAACGACGTGGTCCTGATCGGTGCTGCGATTTTTTTCTTTTTAACGATCGAAACCCGGTACAAACGGGAACGGGCATTGAAAGCCATGCATGAGTTGCGGACGATTGCCCACATTATCGACATGCATCAATTGACCAAGGACCCGCACCGAATTTTGCGCAAACGTATTTACCAGTCGACCGATTTGTCGCCCAAGTTGGAGTTGACTCCGTTTCTGTTGAGGCGATATTTGGATTATTGCAGTGAGATGTTGGCATTGACTGGAAAAATTGCGGCCGTGTACGTGCAGGAATTCGACGATCCGGTCGCGATGGCATCGGCTTCGGAATTGGAAACCCTGACCGCTGGCTTGTCCAGCAAGATCTGGCAGAAAATTTCCATCCTCGATACAACCAGCGAATCCGATCCTCCAATCCAGAAGATCAATTCGATCTAGTCGCTTCAAGCCTTTTGTTTTGGAGGCGATTTCACCGGGGCTTAGCAGCCCGGTTGTAGTTGTGCCAGCCGTCTCGGACTTGTTCCTCGGACCGTCGCAGACCAGTTTTGGCGCTTCGAACTACTCGCGAATCCCTTCGAAGCTGAACGTAATGGAAACCTTATCGCCGACCTGCCCTTGTAGCGCTGTCATTCCAAAGTCGCTTCGCTGGATCGTAAATTTTGTGAAAAAACCGGCGCAGTCTTTTCCGAACGGTCCCTTTCCAATCCCGACCAGCGTCATCGGCAACATCACGGTTCGCGTTTGTCCGCGGATCGTCAAATCACCAGTAACCTGGTATTCACCTTCGACTTGCACTACTTCGATCGTCTCGAAAGTGATTTCTGGAAATTGATCGGCATCAAAGAACTCGGGGCCTTTCAAGTGCTTGTCTCGGTCCGCCTGATTCGTATCAATGCTGTTGGTTTTTAACTGGAATTGAAATCCGGCGTCGGTCAGTTGACTATCGGCTAACTGGAATGAGCCGCTGATTTCATTGAATCTTCCATAGGTGTAGCTCAAACCAAAATGGCTGATGGCGAATACCAGCGAGGCATGTGAGTTGTCGATTTTGTAGGTCGCAGCTTGATTGTCCTGAGCTGCCAGAGGTTGACAAAGCAGGCAGAGAATCAAGGGCAGGAGAGCTTGCTTTGAATTCTGGATTTTCATGAAATGCCTCTGTTGGGGATAGCTTAAAGGGTGAAAAACCTATTGTCGTGCACAGGCTAAATTGAAACTCAACGAACCCGGAATGTTGAACAGGTTAGGATCTTAACACGAAAACGACACGAATCATCAAGGTGGATGATCGAAGCAAGTGCGAAAAAGCTCTCGCGGACCAGCCATGTTAAGCACCGGAGTTTGGGATTATATTGGAGTCTGACCGGAGAAACGACTGGTTACGAAGATGCAGTCTCCTTGAACAGAGTCCAATGGTGCCGACATGAAGATCCTTCAAGCGTCCTGGAATGCAATTCCAGTTTTATTATTAACGATCGTGATGGGGCTGTGGATGAATACGGACTTGCCCGCACAAACAGATGCTCCCAAACGCTTGACTCCCGAATTGCTCTGGAAAATGGGGCGGCTGGGCGAATCGGCCGCGTCGGCTGATGGAAATCAGGTGGCCTTTGCCGTCCGACGTTATGACCTGGCGGAAAACAAAGGGCGATCTTCGTTGTATCTGCTTGATTTGAATTCCGGCGAGCAATCGACGCTGCTGGACAATTGGAAATCTGTCGGTGACTTGCAGTGGATCAAGAATTCGACGGGGGAGCAGCTGTACTTTTCCGGCGCTCCGTTTCCCGAAGATCAGGAACAAGAATCCCCCAAGTCTCAAGCGTTCACCATTGATCTTGAAACGAAGGCGACCAGGCAAATCACTTTCGAGCAGGACGGGATTTCCAACCTCAAGGTTGCGCCGACGGGAGACAAACTTGCCTTTACCGTCGATGTCAAATTGGACCCAAAGCCAGACGAACTCTACCCGGATCTGCCGAAAGCTGACGCGCGAATCATCAATGGATTAATGTATCGGCATTGGGATGCCTGGCACGATTACGCTTATAGTCACGTGCACGTTGCGGAACTCAATGAACAGGGGGTGGCGGGCAAATCGCGTGATCTGATGGAAGGCATCAAGGCCGATTGTCCGGTCCCGCCGTTTGGTGGGGCGGAGCAATTCAATTGGTCACCCGACGGCAAGCAACTTGCATTCACGATGAAGAATGTGGATCAGTGGGAGCGATCCACCAACAGCAACGTCTATCTGGTTCCGGCCGATGGGAGTGCGGAAGCGAAAGATATTACCGTTTCGAATTTGGGCTACGATAACAATCCAACTTTCTCACCTGACGGGAAATATCTGGCTTACCAGTCGATGGAGCGACCGGGATTCGAATCGGATCGCAATCGAATCATGATTTTTGATCGCCAATCTGGGCGGAGTTGGGATTTAACTGAGGGTCTGGATCAAAATGCCAATCACCCGGTCTGGTTACCTGATTCATCCGGTGTGATTTTTGCCTCCGAACGTCGCGGCACCAACCAGTTGTTTAAACTGGAACTCAAAAACCGTAGCCTCGCGCAGATCAGTGATGGTCGATACAACTGGGATCCCGTCGCGGTGATGCCTGATCAAAATTCTCTGTTGGCAACGCGGCAGGACATGATCCGGCCGAGCGAACTGACGGTCCTTTCGATCGCCGATGGGTCAAGCAAGGTTGTTACCGGTATCAACGACGAGATCTACGAAGGTTTGGAGTTGCCCACCATCGAAGAGCGGTGGGTCGAGGCGACCGATGGGGAGAAAATCCACTGTTGGGTGATTCACCCACCGGAGTTCGACGCGGCCTCCGACAAGAAATGGCCCATGTTGACGTATTGCCAAGGCGGCCCCCAGGGACAAATTGGTCAATGGTTTTCTTTTCGATGGAATTTTCATTTGATGGCCTCCGAGGGATACGTGGTCCTGGCTCCCAATCGACGAGGCTTGCCAGGATTTGGACGCCAATGGAACGATGTGATCAGTGGTGATTGGGGCGGTCAAGCGATGCGTGACCTGCTTTCGACAACCGACGAGATGCTGAACGAACCCTACATTGACCCGGATCGGGTCGCCGCGGTCGGTGCCAGTTTTGGTGGGTATTCGGTTTACTGGTTGATGGGAAATGCGCAGGACCGATTCAGCGCGATGATTGCTCATTGCGGTGTGTTTAATCTTGAATCCATGTACGGGTCGACAGAAGAACTGTTTTTTGTTAACTGGGATTTGGGTGGGCCCTATTGGAAGTCAGACGATATCTTTAAAAAGTATCAGCAGTTTTCTCCTCACCGATTCGTTGGAAACTGGAAGACGCCGTTGTTGGTTATCCACGGCCAGAAAGATTTTCGCGTTCCGGTAACGCAGGGCATGGAGGCGTTTACCGCGGCCCAGGTCCAGGGAGTTCCTTCCCGTTTTTTGTATTTTCCCGAAGAGGGGCATTGGGTCAATTCGCCCCAGAACAGCGTGCTATGGCAACGCGTGTTTTTTGACTGGTTGGATCGCTACTGCAAATCGAAGTAAGCCAGTCCGACGCAATTCGAGAGTGTAATCATGAATGGGCGGTTGTTTCGGTCGTGTTGCTCGATCGGGTTCGTGCTGCCTCTGATTGTGGTAGGGTTTTCATCGAGCGTCCGTTCGATGGGTGATGTTCCGTCGGCGCTCGAGTTGTCTTCCGAGCGCACACGCAATGTTCAAGAGTCGGAAGACGGTACGCAGAGCCTGCCGACTGCACCGCGAGACAAGACCGCCGATGAAGCTTTGCTCGCTTCCTATCAGCGGCGGGCAGATGTCAAGCAATCGGAGTACGCGCGGATTCGAAAGCTGGCCATGTCTGGATCGGTCAGCCAATACCGACTGCGGCGTGCCAAATTGGAATCCGAACGAGCCCAATTGGAATTGTTCTCGATCCGTCATCCGGATCGACAGGATCAGACGGAACTGGCGCTTACCGAGCTGCAGTACCGATACGCGGAGACCGAACTGGCGGTCGTTGAAAAGCTGTTTGAACGCGGTTCGGTTTCTCGGCTGGAATTTGAGCGAACCCAGTCGGCGTTTGACATTGCCAAATTAAATTTGGAAGTGGCGCGAAATTCGGGATCGAGAAATTTGTTGGACGTGCGAATTGCTGAGCGCAAACTGGAATTGGTCGAGCAGGAATTTGACATGGTCACAGAGTTGCTCAAATCCAAATCCGTCAGCCAGTCGACATTCGACCGGGTAAAACAACGATTACAATGGGCACGCAGCGAGGTGGACCTGGCCAAGCAGTCCCTCGGTGTGATCGTCAAGCAAATTAAACCCCAACAACCCGATCGCAAATAAATAGAGTGGCGCCGAGCGTACCCTATACCGAAACAAGGCAGCGTCGGAATTGAGTAGGCCGAACCGAGCGTAGCGCCAGTTCCGGCAGACCGCGCAACGCCCCACAATCCACCGCCGCAGTCAAAAACCAGTCGAACAAACGGCATTTAACGCTAAAAACCGGCGAAGCCGAAAAACGGCCGCGTCCATCGATCGAACCTGCCTCGAAGCCGACCCGAACCTACCGTGAACCGACCGGAACCCGACCCGACCGGAACCCGACGGAACCCGACCGGAACCCGACCCGTCCCCGACCCCGACCCCGAACCCGAACCGACCCGAACCCGAACGACCCCGAACCCGATTCGAACGTGCCACCGACGGGCCAAGCCGGAACTGCGTCGTGACCTCCTTGTTCCGGCCTACACGGCTGCATCCGCAACCCGAAACCGAAACCAAGCGCAGCGTCGGAATTGAGTAGGCCGGAACCGAGCGCACGGCCAGTTCCGGCAGACCGCGCAACGCCCCACAATCCACCGCCGCAGTCAAAAGCCAGTCGAACAAACCAGCATTTAACGCTCAAAAACCGGGCGAAGCCGAAAAACGGCCGCGTCCATCGATCGAACCTGCCTCGAAGCCGACCCGAACCTGCCGTGAACCGACCGGAACCCGACCCGAACCTACTCGAACCCGATTCGATTCGAATCTGCCCCGAGCCGACCCCGAACCCGATTCGAACGTGCCACCGACGGGCCAAGCCGGAACTGCGTCGTGACCTCCTTGTTCCGGCCTACATGGCTTGTTCCGGCCGCCATGGGCCGCGGCGGAAAATCGGAAATTATCGTCCGCTTTGACCAAACGTGTCCGGCTTGCTCACGATACTTGGGGTGTCCTTTAACCTTCAGGAATTATCCATGCGAGCCAAATTAGTTCGATCGATGCAAGACTGCGACCGTTGGGTTGTCGAATTTGATTACCGAGATTCAAAAGGGAAGGAATCCAAGCGAGTGGTCAGTCCCGTAAGATTCCTGTCCAACGAGCGGTTCCTCGGATTCTGCCTTTCCCGCGAAGAACCCCGGCAGTTCTATTTGAGTCGGATCCAGAATCTGGAACTCCAGCCCGCCGAAAACTACGTGATCGGTCAGGCGTAGGCTGGAAGGAGTTGTGGACGCCGCGGATCCGATTTCAGTCTTGCATTGCGGGATTGATTGTTCAGCGTTCTGTTCCGAGCCCCAACTGGTCCTTGCAGTAATCAAGACTGCGTTTGAGTTCTGCCAGTTGGTAATCGGCATCGCCAGCTTTGCCGACAGGGACTTCTTGGCCAGTCCGGGCCAGTTTCAGGAAAGCCTCGAAATCTCTGCGCCTTCGCCTCGGGGAAAATGTCCCAGAATTCTTCCTCGTGATAAGCGAAAAGTTTATTGAATCCAGAAATGATTTCCAACTGAAACGGAACGTCCGGACAAAGCTGTTGCCAGCGTTCCACGTATTGCTTCCAGTCGACCTGGCCTTCCCCGATGGCGTTCCAGGCAACTTTGGCTCCCTGTTCGACTTCCCAGATCGTCGAATCGCGGATGCCGGAACAGGCGGCATAAGGTCCGAGGAGCTCGAGATGATTGAGTGGATGTTCGAGGGTCCAGGTTGCATTGCCACTGTCGAGCGTCGCGCCAACAAAATCCTTGCCTGCCGCTTCGATCAAACCGATCAGTTCCCACGCCTGCATGTCGCCCGCATGGTTTTCGACCGCGATTTTGACGCCCGCATCGACGGCGATCGGTTTGACGGCGGTCAACAGTTTGACGGTTTCATCAATGTGTCGCTGAATTCCACCTGCGCCTTCCCGGTCTTTTTGACCACCGAGGTAGCAGCGAACCACATCCGATCCAACATCAGCGGCTACGCGGATGCACAGCTTCAGATGCTCTTCCGCAGTCCCCCATTTTTTGATGAATCGACCGGCCGTCGGGCAAATGCCACCGGTACCGGACTGAATGAAGATCCCCTGGTCTCTGGCTTTGGCGGCCAACGTTTTGAGATAGTCCGGGGTGTGATTCTCGAACACGTCCAGATCCGAGAACAACACCGAGTCCACCTGCTGTTCCGCAGCAAAATCAATAATCCGGTCGGCTTTCCAGTTGCAAGCGCGAATCGAAAAATTGTCAAATCCCAGTCGGATGGGCGGCTTGGCAACTGCCGGCGCCGACCTTCCGAGCGCGGTTTTCAGTGGCAGGGAGGCAGCCAGTGAGGTACTGGCGACGATTTTTCCGAATTGGCGTCGATTGAGAAAGTCGTGACTCAACGTAGGCTCCCAGTTGATTCAGGCCTGTTTGGCTCGTTCGATGGCTTCCGCGATCATTTGCCTCGCGACATCGGCTTCTTCGACTGAAGAAAGCTTGACCCATTTGTTGGGTTCGAGATCTTTGTAATGAGCGAAAAAATGTTCAACCTGTTTGATCGTGATTTCCGGTAAATCGGAATAACTGCGAATGTCGACGTATCTGCGCGTGGTCCGAGTGGCAGGTACGGCGATGATTTTTTCGTCCTGGCCAGAATCATCTTCCATGATCAGCACGCCAATCGGACGACAGTTCAAAACCGCACCCGGGACGATCTCGCGCGTATTGCAAATCAGCACATCGATCGGGTCGCCATCGAGCGATAAAGTGTGGGGAACAAAACCGTAGTTCCCCGGGTAGACCATTGGTGTGTAAAGAAACCGGTCGACAAACAGCGTCCCGGATTTTTTATCCAGTTCGTACTTGATCGGTTGCCCACCCAGGGGCACTTCCACGATCACATTGACGTCGTTGGGGGGATCGTCACCAATCGGGATTTCGTCAATTCGCATGGATCGCCGAATCGTTACCAGTTGGCAGGGAAACTGTCAGGACGTGCGGATGATTATTCGCTGCTACCGTTACTTTGGCCGTTGACGATTTGGTTCAGGTCGTCCGCAATTTTCTTGACGGCCTGTTGCACCGCGTCTTCACCGAGACGGAGAACGCGAACGGTTTCCCAACCCTTGCCTTCCTCGCCATCCAGTGCCACCCGAAATTCTTCGTAGGCTTGGTCAATTTGTTCGCGCTGCTCTTCCGAGATTCCGGGAACTTTGGTTTTCAGTTTCCAATTCAACTGGCACTTGCCTTTGTAGACTTGTGCAATGCTGCACTTGTCACCGGCGGTTGCCAAAAAGGTCGCGTAATCAGTTTTTCCACGAGCAACTTTTTGATAGGTGACGTTCAGATCGGTTGCTTCGACAATGAATTGTTCCAGGTCAACATACGCGTGGTAGGCTTGGCCGCTAGGGCAAAGTCGTTCTGTTTCTTCTTCCCATTGTTCTCGGGTAATGTCGCTGGCCATTCGGTAAATTCCTCAACTTTTCAAACTGATGCGATACCATCCCATCATAGCTAATTTGTCAAATTTTTGCAGCACTGGATCCAAAAAATACGCCGCAGGTTGGTTAAATCTCCGAATTCAAAACAGCGACATGATCCAACCGAGTCGCGGGTTGTCATGCCAAAACGAGCACAACCGAACGTGGACAACTAAATTTGATTGAACTACCCAATTTGAACGTGCCGTTTTCGCAAATCGAGAATTTCCATCCGCTGTTGATTCAGGCAAAATCTCCAACACGGTTGAAAAAACGGTCTGACGGTGCCAGAAATGTCATTTCTGCTAAGATATAAGAGTATTTCAGATACCCCTCTACGAGATGTTGAATGACTGTTCGCGCCAACTCAGATTCCCGATTCTTGATGAAGTATCTGTTGATCGGAATCGGATGTCTCGCCTTCGGATCTTGGGCGGTCTACGACGGGTTCGTCAGTTATCCCAAGAAGCTGGAAAAAGCAAAAATCCTCGCCAATTTGAAAACCGAAAACGAAGATGCGTCCGTTTGGCAACAACGATGGAAAGAAGTCGCGGTTGAGAAAGGCTGGGTAACGCGGATTCGATCCGATAAAAATCGCGGACGGCTTCGATTTGATTGCTGAAAAACGACCGTCCAAGACGCCTAAAGAGATTGAGTACGATATCGTCTGGCAATATATCTTCATCGGGATTGGCGGCACTGATTGGCTTTCCCTGCCTGTTTTGGTATTTCAAAAATCGCGGCACCTGGATCGAATCGACAAAAGATGGATTGAAATCCAGTTGGGGACAGGAGGTCCGCATCTCTCAGATTACCCAGTTCGATAAAAAGAAATGGGAAAAGAAGGGAATCGGTGTTTTGACCTACGAAGGTCCGAACGGGACCGAAAAATTTGTCGTCGACGATCTGAAATATTCACGCAAGGAAATGGATCAGATTGTTTGCTGGATCGAATCCCAGATTCCGAGGGAAATGATTGTCAATGGCGAACCCGAGCCCGTCGCAGGATCGGAAGACAAGACGATCCTCGATACGAAAGAGCTGGAAGACACGGAAGTTTCCAACTGACAGAATGACAAAACGGATTCGCTGTTCAACGCTTGATCGCGCTTCCCAAGTGTCAATCGGGAAGCCTCGTACAGACGCGAATGGGATGCACACCAACTACCATCGCAGAAATTCGACTGAGAATGAAAACTCGAACCTATCAATTTTTGCTGGTCGTGCTGGCGGTGACTGCTGGCTGCCGCTGCGAGGCAATCTTCGCACAGGACCTGCCGGTTTCCTTCAATCGGGATATCCGACCAATCCTTTCCGACAAGTGCTTTCAATGCCACGGTCCGGACGAACATGCCCGCGAGGCTGGCCTGCGACTGGATGTCAGGGAACAAGCCCTGGATCTGGTTGAGCCTGGTGATCCGGACGAGAGTGAGCTGATCTACCGCGTGCATGCCGATGACCCAGACGAACGAATGCCTCCACCGGAAATCAACAAGCCGCTGTCGGAGCGGGAGTTGCAGTTGCTGAAGCGGTGGGTCGAGGAAGGCGCCAACTGGTCGGAATTCTGGGCGTACGTCGAACCGGTCAAATTCGACGTGCCGGATTCAAAGTTCTTCAATAAATCGGCGAATTGGATCGACCGAATGGTCAGTTCGCGGCTGGAAACGCTCGATCTCCAGTTGTCCGGAAAGGCCGACAAGGTCACGCTGATTCGACGCGTCTACTTCGATTTGATCGGATTGCCACCGACCCCCGAGCAGGTCCAGGAGTTCGTCGAGGACGGATCAGCGGACGCTTTTGAAAAAGTCGTGGATTCGTTGTTGGCTTCGCCCCATTTCGGCGAGCGAATGGCGGTCTATTGGCTGGATCTGGTCAGGTACGCCGATACGGTTGGCTATCATGGCGATCAGGACCACAACATCTCGCCCTATCGCGACTGGGTCATTGATGCCTTCAACAAAAACATGCCGTTTGACCAGTTCACACGCGAGCAATTGGCGGGCGATTTACTGCCAAAACCGACGATCAGTCAAAAAGTTGCTTCGGGCTACAACCGTTTGCTTCAGACGACTCACGAGGGCGGGTTGCAACCGAAAGAGTATTCGGCGATCTACGCGGCAGATCGCGTACGCAATGTTTCCGTCGTCTGGATGGGGGCGACCGTCGGGTGTGCCCAGTGTCACGATCACAAATATGACCCCTATACTTCCACCGATTTTTATTCGTTGGCTGCCTTTTTTGCCGACATCGATGACGAATCCCATTTCAAAACGGGTACCAATTCGTTACCGACGAAACGACCGCCGGAGATCCTGCTGATTTCCGAACAGGATCGGGCAAGACTTGACGAGTTTCAGGCCCAAATCAAAACGCTGGAGCAGCAGGTTGCCGAAACGAAACAAGAGTTAGCGGCGCAGAAGAAAGCCGCCCAGCAAAAACAGGAATCCAAGTCAACGGACGGAGCCGACGATTCGTGCAATCCGAATCCTGACGATGTTAAGCAAGTCACCGAGCAATTGGAGTCGCTGCAAAAAGAACTTAACGCGGTCAAATCAGCCGCCGCAAACACGGAACGCCGAGGCCGCTGGTCAATGGTTACCCAGGCACTGGAGCAACCGCGAACCATCCGGGTCTTACCACGAGGCAACTGGCTGGATGAATCGGGGCCGATTGTCGAACCTGCGATTCCCAAATTTCTAGGTTCCATCAAGACCGCTGGCCCACGCGCGACGCGATTGGATCTTGCCAACTGGTTGACCGATGCGAATCAGGCCAGTGGTAAATTAACGGCGCGAGTCATGGCCAATCGGATTTGGTACCTGTTGATGGGAGTTGGCATTTCAAAATCGCTGGACGATTTCGGTGGACAGGGCGAGGCTCCGGCGTTTCCCGAACTGCTTGACAATCTTGCCATCGAATTCGTCGAAACCCAGTGGGACCTCAAATCGCTGATTCGGCAGATTGTGACCAGTCAAACCTACCAGCAGACTTCGATGACGTCGGAAAGCCTGCAGCAAACGGACCCCTACAATCAGCTGTTTGCCCGTCAGTCGCGATTTCGACTGCCCGCCGAAATGGTCCGAGACAATGCGCTGGCGATCAGTGGGTTGTTGGTGAACGATCAAATTGGCGGTCGCAGTGTCAAGCCTTACCAGCCCGCCGGTTATTACCAACACCTCAATTTCCCCGTCCGAAAATACGTCGCCGACGCTGACCGGAACCAGTGGCGTCGAGGCGTCTACGTTCACTGGCAGCGACAGTTTTTGCACCCGACGCTGAAGGCGCTTGACGCACCGTCGCGGGAGGAATGCACGGCCCAGCGAGCCAGGTCGAATACGCCTTCCGCCGCATTGGCCCTACTCAATGACCCCTGTTTTGTGGAAGCCGCACGCGTATTCGCTGAACAGGTGATCCGCGAAACGCCAGCCGCGGATTCCGTTGGCGATAACCCCAGCGATCTGTTTGTCACACGACTGGAACGGATGTTTGAACGGGCGCTTTCGCGAAAACCGGATCCAGCCGAACAGGCGTTGCTTCAACAGGTATTCGCAGGGAACTATCGCGAATTCTCGGCGGCCCCTGCGTCTGCGGCGTCACTCATCGCCGTTGGGATCGCACCGGTGGCCGACGATCTGGATGCGATCGAACTGGCGGCGTGGACGATGGTTGCCAGGGCCATCTTGAATACGAACGAATCCATGACCCGAAATTAATCCATGAATCAAAACCGTCATTCTCAAATCCTGAACGCAATCAACCGACGTACTTTTTTGCGCTCCACGGGAGTCGGATTGGGGGCGGCAGCGCTGACCAGTCTTTCCTCACGAGAGCTGTTCGCCCAGGTCGGCACGTCAACCACCGGGGCGTTGAAACAGAACGAGTTGGGTTTGCCGCATCATGATCCTCGCATCAAGCGTGTGATTTTTTTATGCATGGCCGGTGGTCCATCCCACCTGGAGACCTTTGACTACAAACCGGAACTGGATCGACTGCATGGGCAGCCAATGCCCAATTCGTTTACTGCTGGTCAACCAATCGCACAGTTGCAGGGACAAAAACTGAAAGTCCAGGGGCACTTTGCCAAGTTCAGGAAATACGGCCAAAGCGGTCTGCAATTCAGCGACTACATTCCTTGGCAAGCGAAATTGGCGGATGATATTTGCGTTGTGAAATCGATGGTCACCGAGCAGATCAATCATGATCCGGCCCATACTTTCATGAATACCGGGACCGCGATCAGTGGTCGTCCGTCGATGGGTTCCTGGATTAATTATGGACTGGGGAGTGAAAGTGAGGACCTGCCAGGTTTCGTGGTGATGTCCAGTGTCGGGGGGCGAAACCCGCAGCCGATCGCTTCGCGTCAATGGGCGGCAGGATTTTTGCCCAGCCAATACCAGGGGGTTGAATTCAATTCGGCTGGAAACCCCGTCAACTTCGTCGGCAATCCGGCTGGAGTTTCCCGGCATCAGCAGCAGGATTTGATCAAGGCAATCAACCAACTGAATCAACTGAGAAACCAAAAGACCCAAAATCCGGAAATCGCTACCCGCATTGCTGCCTACGAGTTGGCATTCCGAATGCAGGCTTCGGTGCCTGAATTGACCAGCATCGAAGACGAGCCACAGCACATCCTGGAGATGTACGGCGCGGAACCTGGCGACGGTTCGTTTGCGTCGAATTGCTTGTTGGCTCGCCGACTGGCAGAACGCGGTGTCCGATTTATTCAGCTGTACCATCGCGGTTGGGATCACCACGGCGATCTCGACAAATACATGAAGATCTGCTGTCAACACACCGACAGGGCAACCTGGGCGTTGGTTACGGATTTGAAACAACGTGGCCTACTCGAAGATACGTTAGTGATCTGGGGTGGCGAATTTGGTCGGACTCCGATGTTCCAGGGCAAAGGCGGACCGGGTCGCGATCACCACATCAAGGGGTTTTCGATGTGGCTCGCCGGAGGTGGAATTCAAGGTGGAACCAGTTACGGCGAAACCGATGAATTGGGTTACCATTCAGTGAAAGACATCGTGCACGTCCGGGATCTACACGCCACGATGTTGCACATGCTGGGGATTGATCACGATCGGTTCAGCGTGAAGTTCCAAGGTCTGGACATGAAATTGACCGGAGTCGAACCGGCTCGAGCCGTGACCGAGATTATGGTTTAAAGAATTTCGCTCGACCGCTCGACCAAGTAGTGATCATTGATTTCGTTCGCCGCAATCGGTGCTTGCCTGCGCCGGGATTCTCATTCTGCTTCTCGGATTCGGCCGCGTTCGTCGTCTTCCCGCGATGCTTCGGGCAATGGTTTCTCGTTGACTCGAGGTTTGACACAGGCCATTGGATTATTGTTAGAATTCAAACTGGCTGCAAAACGACATCCGATCGGTTTGCACAACGACTCTGATTCAATTGGCCGATTTGTACCATGAAAAACCCGCCTAAGATTGCCCTGTCCATTGTTCTGATTGGGATCCTTTCGTTGATCGCATCCTCGGTCCATGTTTCCGGGGCCATCCAGGACAGCGATGCCAGTGTGTCCTCGAAACCGAATGTGGTCTTGGTGATTACGGATGACCAGGGCTACGGTGATTTAGGATGTCATGGAAATCCGGTGTTGAAGACGCCCAATCTGGATCAGCTGTATGCAGAATCGGTGCGGTTTACCGATTATCATGTCGCCCCCACCTGTTCCCCGACCCGCGCTGCGCTGCAGTCGGGACATTGGACAAATCGGACCGGGGTTTGGCACACGATCATGGGACGCAGCATGTTGCGCGAAAATGAACCGACGATCGGTCAGGTTTTCAGCGCCGCGGGCTACGCGACCGGGATGTTTGGAAAATGGCATCTGGGAGACAATTATCCGTTCCGCCCGGAAGATCGCGGATACACGGAAGTCCTTCGGCACGGTGGCGGTGGAGTCGGACAAACCCCCGACTATTGGGATAACGCGTATTTTGATGGTAGCTACTGGCACAACGGGAAACCGGTGCCGGTCGAGGGCTACTGCAGCGATGTCTTTTTCGATTACGCCAAGAAATTCATCCTAGCGTCGGCAGCGGCGGATCAGCCGTTTTTTGCCTACATCGCCACCAATGCGCCTCACGGGCCGAATCATGCGCCGACCGAGTTTGCCGAACCCTATGTCTCCGACTACAACGTCGCAACAGCACATTTTTTGGGAATGATCGCGAATATTGACGACAACGTTGGTCGGATGAGAAAGTTCCTCGCCGATGAAGGCCTGGCTGACAATACGATTTTCATCTTCACCACCGACAATGGCACGGCGGGCGGAGACAAGATCTTCAACGCCGGAATGCGTGGCAAGAAAGGCAGCCAATACGAAGGCGGTCATCGGGTCCCGTTTTTTCTGACTTGGCCGAACAAGGGACTGAACGAGGGGCGCGAGATGAGCCAACTATGCCATGCCGTAGATGTGCTGCCCACGTTAATTGAGATGTGTGGAATTCCGGCTCCGGCGGATGTTCGTTTTGATGGACGCAGCATTAAAAGTCTGATCGAAGGCAATCCTGATCCCTCGGTCGATTGGGACGAACGGATGTTGATCACGGATTCGCAGCGCGTCAAAGACCCGATCAAGTGGAAATCCAGCAGCGTGATGACTTCGAAATGGCGTTTGATCGATGGCAAAGAGCTGTACGATATCAAGTCTGATCCAGGGCAGAAGGTCGATGTGGCGTCGGCCTACCCGGCGGAAGTTCGGCGATTGCGTGAATTCTACGACGGATGGTGGGAAGAGCTGTTACCCAGCTTTTCCGACGCGACGGCAATTTACCTGGGGCATGAAAATGACAATCCTGCGCGGTTGACGTGCCATGACTGGATCACCATTGGATCGACGCCGTGGAACCAGGGCCACATCCGCCGTGGACTGGATCGCGAAGATTGCATGGGTTACTGGAATGTCTACATCGCGCGGCCCGGAAAGTACGAAATTCGATTACGCCGTTGGCCGGAAGAAACCAATGCCGCAATCAATGCGGGCATGGAACCGGGTGCCGACGTACCAGGTGTCAAAGCGATGCGGACCGCGGCCGGTCGGCAATTTGATCTCAGCACCGCGACTGTCGAGATTGCTGGGAAAGAACTGAAAGCCAGTTTTGATCCGGATGCAATCGAAGCGGTGATTACGACCGAATTGCCCGTCGGCAAAACGCAGCTGCAAGCCACTTTTCACGCTGCCGATGGGTCCAGTGTCGGTGCTTATTACGCGTACGTGACGCGGATTGAGTGATTGCGCCCATGGCATCGCGGCGAGAATAACTTTGGTGTGTCTCAAAATTTTGCGCTGCAAAACTTTGCTCCCCTCTCACCGGAAATTCGCACGAGAATGGATCGCCGCTTTGCTCCAGCTTTCCTCAAATTTACGGGGTGAGGGAGAGCAAGGCGTATTTTGAGAAATGCCGAAGTTATTCTCCCTGCGAATCTTAGCCGTCGTTCTGAGACGATCGCTTTGCCAGAATTTCGCCGACTTTGACCATTAACTGATCGAAAACGTCTTCGGACAGGTTCAGATTGGCCGCAATTTTCTTTAACACATCGCGTTCGACCTCGGAAACGACTCCATCGGCCATGGCTACCTGAATCAATTCAACCAGGGTTTCTTTCGGATCCTCTTTGAGGACCTTGAACTGTTGTTGATAAAAATTCGGGTCACGTTTAGCTCGCGCCACCATCGCCTCGACGGACGCCGTGCCGCAACCGACACCGCGGGCCAGTTTGTCGATTAACTTTTTTTCGTTGGGGCTCGTTTCTCCGTCGATTCCGGCAACGCAACAGGCGGCTCGAAGGATTTCTACTCTTTGTTCAGGATTCATGGTTGAAAAATCATTTGGAAGATCTTGACGCTTTCGTTATACCATGGCTGGCCAGTAGCTTGAAGGATGTAAGCGAATCCGATGGATATTGCATTGCCTCGAATGGGCGTCAGCGCAAAAAAAACTCCTCGCCATTACGAGGAGTTTCAAGCTCGATGTCATCCGCGATGACTAATAATTGTTCGTCGTCGTGGAGGCGGTATCGTCATGAAGTTTGGCGACGAGTGTCTGGATCGGGCCCACGTTACTCGCGCGAGCGGGCCAAGTCGTGCGGATGTCAAACCCGGTCTCGGTTTTGATGCCGCTGTCCCACCAAAACCAGCCTCCGGAGATGATCCCCACGACCTCAAAATTTTCATTGAAAACGGGCCCGCCGGAATCGCCTGGCAGCAGCGGGACATCTGCAAAAATCTTTTCGAGACTGGACGGAGACGACGCCACGGCCGAGAAATGTCGGACACAACACTTGAGGTCGGAACCACCCCCGAGGCCGGCGAACTCCAACTCGTCGCCCATTTCGATCGGCTTGCTGGCCAATTTCGCTGCGGGAATATCATTCGGCACCCAAACCCATAACAACGCGACATCTTTGTCTTCATCGTAGTGGACGACCCGACAGCCTTTGGAACGCCTGCCGTTGCGAAAGCTGACTTTGATTTTGCTTTCCTCGATGTCGTCCTGGATCACGTGCCAGGCCGTCAAAACGTAGCCTTCAAAACCGTCTTTGACCGGTTTGGTTTGATCGACATTGATCACCACACCGGTTCCGTTTCCGCCTTGTGAGGCGACCTCAACAATTGATTGGTGGTGAGGTAGCTTCTTGGTCCACTTCCAGAGTCCGGAAGTGTCGCCAACCTGCGCGTTGGATGTCAAAGTGATTAAGAAAACAATCACCAAGGACATCGTGAGAGAATGCCTGTTCATACACTGCCTCCTAAGGCAGGGCGATCAGGTCACTTTGATTCCAACGTTGTTCTAGTCCGTTGAGAATGGCAGGACCTGCCCGCCACATGGATTACGCTTCGCTTTAGATAATTCCTGAAGAACAAATCGTATTTATCAATGTCGGTCGACAAGGTTTGCGCTATCCACATAATTTTCAGCATTGCCAAAAAAGGCGACATAAAGACCAATGCAATGACGGTTGCCGATGCATTCAGAAACCTGACAGCATGGCGAAATCAACGAAAAACAGAACGAATTGACGGTCGCTGAGTTGGCTGCAGGCAATTTGCCGGCAGCCGACAGCGAGTGCTGCCTAAATCGTGACAGCGGCACCGTCGTGGCTCGCCGACTTCATTACCGCGTCCATCACCTGTTGGGTTTTGAGGGAAATCTGAGGCCAGTGCGGGTCAGGTGTTCCCGAATTTGCCAACTTGGAAAAATTGCGAAACAGGTTGGCTTCCTGCGAGTTGACGGTACCATGTCCCGCTTCTGGCAATGTGTAATCCGTTCGGTTCTCGATCATCGCAAAATCACAACCGTCCACGGTGAACTCCGAATTGGTAACGAAAAACGTAGCCTGTTCGTGCGCAAAGGGGAGTACGAAATCGGGCACCGATAGATGGCCGTTCGTTCCGCTGATGTTTGCCCACTGTTGATGCTGCGTCGCAAAGCTGTTGTAAAACACCGCCGAAACGCCGTTCTTGAAAAAGAGTTCTGCCGAGATTTCCATCGGCACGGCTTGGGGACTGTCCGGGCGTTTAAATCCGCGCAACAGGTTGCCCGTCACCCGCTCAGGCATTTCGTATTTCATGGCCCAAAGGATAAATCGGATCGTGTACCAACCAAGATCCCCCAGGCATCCGAGGGGTTCGAGCTCACTATTGGTCCGAATATTCCCCTGTTCGAATTCAGGGCCGCCATTGAAACTGAATTGGCAGGCAACTCGGCGGATCTCTCCAACAGATCTCCCGTCGTCGAGGATTTCGCGCATCTTTGCCAGGCGTTGGGTGTGCATGTACATCACGCCATCCATAAACTGGACGTTGTTTGCTTCGCAAGCCGCGGTCATTTCCGCCAACTCATCGGCGTGATTGGCGCACGGTTTTTCGCACATCACATGTTTGCCCGCTTGCGCGGCCTTGATCACCCATTCTTTCCGAAGTGCGGTTGGCAACGGGATATAAACCGCATCGATATCGGATTGGGAAAGCAGTTGGTCGTAGCCTTCGACTGCCCGAGGGGGATTCGAAAAGGGAACGGTCGATGAACATTCATCGATAAACGTCTGCGCTTTTTCCCCGCTGCGACTGGCGACGGCGACGACCACGCCGTTGCCGGAGTTCTTGATCGCCAGCCAGTTTTTCTTGCCAATTTCGGCAGTGCTGAGAAAGCCCCAACGGCAAGTCTGTTTTTCTGTGGATTGACTCATGGCTCGCTTCGCGTCGAAATTGGGGGTTGAAAAAAACGAAAAATGCAGTGCCTATTCTGGGGTTTTTGAGCTGATTCGCAAGCCGGAGACGAGGCGGAGTGAGACTTGAGGTGGAAACTACAGCTCATCCAATTCCGCTTTGATCGCCTCGACCTCGGCCCGACGTCCCAACGCATGGGCGGTTGCCCGTTTCCAATCGATGCCCAAATACTCGGCTAGTTTATAGGCCAGGTGGAGATCCAGGACGCCGCGATATTGATTCACCAGGCCGTCGTCGGTGTAGAGGGTATTGCGGTTGGTGTCAAAACCAGATTCGAAGTTGTCGACCAGTTCTTCAATCCATGATTCGGGAATCCCTTCCTGGCGGCAGGTCGCTTCCTGCCAGATTTCGTCGCCAGTGCACTTGAGCAAAATCAGTTGGGCGGAAATTGGGTTCAACATAGTTGCTGGAAAACGTTTGTTGCTCGGCAGCCAGTTGTTTCATGTCGCCGATGAATCGCGGCCGCAAAGTCTCAGTTGTTTGAAACGCAATAAAGATGGGACAGTGACCGGAGGATCATCCTGTTGCCGCTGATGGCCGGCGAGGCATTGAACCCGTCACCCAGTTGCGATACCGCAAGCGAGTTGAAATTCCTGCCTGGTTGGATGACATGGATACTTCCCTCGCCTGAGAAAAAATAGATCTTACCATCGGCGTAAACCGGTGACGCGGCAAAGGTTCCGCCAACCCGCTGTTGCCAAATATATTCTCCAGTGACCGGGTCAATGCAGGACATGATTCCTTTGTCGTCTGCCATATAGACCAAACCGTCAACCGAAATCAACGAAGATTTTCGAGCCACCGATTTCGACAAACTCCAGGCGATGTTCGATTCCGTAATGTCGGCTGTTCCGTCCGGACGCACAGCGAAGAGTTTGCCCATCCCGTTGGTGATTAACACCAATCCGTTTGCCGTCAAAATCGGCCGCGCTGACGCATTCATGCCGTCATGAAACACCCGCCAAATTTCTTTTCCGGTTGATGGCTCGTAGGCGATCGTCGCCGAAAGCGCTCGGGTAAACCAGCAGTGGTTTGCCATTGACTTCAAAAATCGAGCCGGTGCCGTAGGCTTTTTTCCAGTCACCGTTATCTTTGGCGTACTCAATATTTCGATCGCGTTTCCACCGGGTTTGACCGGTCGTTTTGTCGAGCGCGACCACATACTGCTGGTCGTAGCCATCAAAGGCGACAATCAGCAGCCCTGCGAAGAGAATGGGTGAGGAAGCCGGCCCCCGGTAATGGTCGCATTCGAAATCGGTACGGCTCCAGATGACCTCGGCCGTTTGGGTGTCGATGCAAGCCGTCCCGTATTTGCCGAAATGCACATACAACCGGCCATCTTCGATCGCCGGCGTTGGACTGGCGTAGCTATTGGTTGGATGGCAAAAATCTGGAGTTTCGTTCTCATATAACACAAAATCGTGAAGCACTTTACCCGTGGCCAGCTCCACGCAGATGACCGACATTCGGGTGCCGTCCTCGGTCGCTGTGGTCAACCAGACTTGCTCGCCCCAGATTACCGGCGACGACCAGCCTTTGCCATGAATCGCGACCTTCCATTGAACGTTTTTGTCTTCACCAAATTCGACTGGCAACTCGCTTTGACTGGCGTGGCCGTCGGCCGTCGGGCCGCGAAACTCCGGCCAGTTCCTGATCGGCAAATCGTCCTGCCCGGCCACGCTGTGGGTTAGCACCAACGCGGAGGCCAGGCAAGCAAACAGGAAGCAAAAATCAGCTCTCATTTTGATTCAGTCGGTTGGGGCAATAATTGAATGGGAACCTGGATGACAGGGTCTTTGGCCCAAGGCACTTTGAGTCTTGCCTCAAGCATCCAGCTTACTTCAAAATTCGAGCCGGATTGAGTCCACGGGCCGTCGAATTCCGGAATGGCAATTGGAAATTCATGAACAGATTCACTGCTGATCAAGTTTGGAGATTCGACGTTGCCCAACTCGTGGCGATGAACATGGCTGTCGGTGTGACCATGGGCGGATACGGATTCTTTACCTACCAGGCAAAGACCAATTTCGTCGACCTTCAGCGGTTCCGGAGTCTCCACGGTCAGCATACCCAGTGCCGAATCTCCGCAGGCCATCGTGTTTCGCTCGACGGCAAGATTGAGCGCGACGGATTTGCCAAAGATCCCTTCCCAGAATGATCGCCCGTTTTCATCGGGAAATACGGCATGTACGGGGTGGATTGATTCCGGGGGTCGCGGTTCGGTGACCACTTCGAATTCTGTGGATTCACACCAATCGACCCGAATCGGCAGGTCGACGGAGACCGTCAGCCGATAGAAAATCTGGCATTTTTTGCCTTTGAATGACGCAGCGGCATGCTCCGGAATCTTTACCGGGACGGAGAATTCCAGTTCGCCCGGCTGAACCAAGGTATGCTGGCCACCGCCAAACCAGGTTGCCAGAGAATCCAATAGCCGGGCGAAAAACCCCTTTCGTTCGCTGCCCTGTAACAGCAACTTCTCCCGCACGATGTCAACGTATTGGGTCGCCGTTTGCGTTTTTGTCTGCGTTTTCCCTTTGGAATCGGTGGACGTCGTGGTGTAGGTCGCTTCGGTTTTTTCGGCGCCGTGAAACTCGGCTCGGATGCCGCGCACGCGCGTCGGTTTGTCGAATCGGATTCGAACCTTGACCGTCTTTGTCTCGCCGGGAAACAGACGTTCGGTCGTCGCATCAATCTGGATTTTATCGCTCATGCAAAACAGACATCGCCATGCACAATTCTTTCGGGCCGTAATCGACACCCAGCATTAGAGCGAAGATCTGGCGGCAAATCAAACAAGGCGATCGCAGAAACAGAGGATTGCCGGGTCAGCCAGCTACCGGATTGGCGCACGTTGAATCAGCGCCAGAGTGCTCGGACGACATGGCCTCACGTTCCCGCTGAATCTGCGAGGCCAGTTCATTGAATTGTTCCGCGAGTTCCGGCCAGAAATCTCCGTCGCGGAAGTGCAAAGGACGGATCTGCTCACCGTTCTGGAGTTTGATCATTTCGTTCCGCAACCGATGCAGCGGTCCGGCGATCTTGTTGGATCCCTTCAACAGGTCGAGAGCAAAAACAGGAAGCAAAACAAAGCTGGCCAGGATTGCCGGAGCATAATGGTTCCAAAGCTCGTAAATCAGTGGAAGTGCGGACCGAGATGGATCCTTCAATGCGGTGAAGATCACGACCACCAACAGGATCAATGAGGTGCAGAGGTACCAATGAAAGATACTGCGCTTGATAATGGCGCCTTGGGCTTCCCGGTTGATCCAGAGTTGCTTACGAAAATGGCGTGCTTTTTTGTCAGTCATAGCGTTGGGTTACTGGAAGGTCTGCGAGTTTTGCCTAACAAAAACCTAGCTTATTCGTTGTCGGTAATCCGAACTTTTTTTGAAAAGAGCTGGCTATCCATTCACGATGTTGCGTAAAAGCAACATTCGGCCCCTTTTCGTTTGGACGCCCGCCATCCGTTGCTATCGCGGAACGGACGTTTGACGTACTAAGAATCGCGGGAGAAATAACTTTGGGCTTTGCGTCGCAAATGCTTTGCTCATGTCTCCCCGCAAATTCGGACGCAATCGCGCTGCCGCCTAATCCAACTGACTCCGAATTTGTGGGGAGAGGGGGCTGGGGGGTGAGGGGCAAAAACCCGCTGCCTTGCTGGTTTCTGCCGTAGGAATCCCTACGTAACAAACCATTGCAGCATAAATCAAACGAGGCAATCTCCTCACCCCCCGCCCCCCTCTCCTCGTGAATTCGGAGAACGCTGGATTCGAATGGAAAGTAGGCGCGTCCGAATTCACGAGGAGAGGGGGAGCCAATAGGATTTTGAGAAACACCGAAGTTGTTGATCATTTGAATCTCAGCAGACAAACGTTGCATCGCCGGCGCGAGAACAGCCGATCTGAAGTTCTTCACCCACAACCACACGGGCTCCCCCTCGCCCCGCAAATTCGGACGTAATCGCACTGCCACCTAATCCAACGGACTCCGAATTTGTGGGGAGAGGGGGCTGGGGGGTGAGGGGCAAAAACCCGCTGCCTTGCTGGTTTCTGCCGTAGGAATCCCTACGTAACAAACCATTGCAGCATAAATCAAACGAGGCAATCTCCTCACCCCCCGACCCCCTCTCCTCGTGAATTCGGAGAACGCTGGATTCGAATGGAAAGTAGGCGCGTCCGAATTCACGAGGAGAGGGGGAGCCAATAGGATTTTGAGAAACACCGAAGTTGTTGATCATTTGAATCTCAGCAGACAAACGTTGCATCGCGCGGCGCGAGAACAGCCGATCTGAAGTTCTTCACCCACAACCACACGGGCTCCCCCTCGCCCCGCAAATTCGGACGTAATCGCGCTGCCACCTAATCCAACTGACTCCGAATTTGTGGGGAGAGGGGGCTGGGGGGTGAGGGGCAAAAACCCGCTGCCTTGCTGGTTTCTGCCGTAGGAATCCCTGCGTAACAAACCATTGCAGCATAAATCAAACGAGGCAATCTCCTCACCCCCCGACCCCCTCTCCTCGTGAATTCGGAGAACGCTGGATTCGAATGGAAGGTAGGCGCGTCCGAATTCACGAGGAGAGGGGGAGCCAATAGGATTGTGAGAAACACCGAAGTTGTTGATCATTTGAGTCTCAGCAGACAAACGTTGCATCGCGCGGCGCGAGAACAGCCGATCTGAAGTTCTTCACCCACAACCACACGGGCTCCCCCTCGCCCCGCAAATTCGGACGTAATCGCGCTGCCACCTAATCCAACTGACTCCGAATTTGTGGGGAGAGGGGGCTGGGGGGTGAGGGGCAAAAACCCGCTGCCTTGTGGTTTCTGCCGTAGGAATCCACGTAAATCCAATTCGGAACGCGGTTCGAATGTCGTAAGGGTTCAGAGAGGGGGAGCCAATAGGATTTTGAGAAACACCGAAGTTATTCTTCCGGCGATGCTAAGTCCAAGGCCGCGGTAACTGCGAGAAACTCAGCTAGGGCTGCTTGCACGCGAATGGAGCGGATTGGGTTGGGCGGATGTGGCCTGTGAGAAGCTTGCTTTTGCTGGTTACGCCCTACCCTTTTGGGGTTTTGCGCCGGAATCCCCACGCCCCGGATCTAACGTAAATACTTCGGACCGCTCGCAAATTCGTGGCCCCTCCAGACGAATCGGAGCTTTCGGTTTTTGGCGCTGGTGACCCCGATTCTGACTGTGGTTTTAATGTCACGGTCGGGCAGCGTAAGCGAATCGTCTTCAATCCAAAGTCCCGCTGCCCGCGCTAGTTTGACACCATTGAAGGTTCGATCAATCTGAGAGCGCTTCGCACAGACACGATGGACCACGGGTCAAACGTTTGGGATTTGAACAATTGCGGTGTCGCATCATTTGATCGAGTCCCTGTAAAGGCTCGAGTGCCCGGATCAACACGGCCGAACCGATTTCTTTTTTTTCGGTCACAACATTGAAACAACAGCGACTGTGGATGGGATAGACGTAGGCGACGCCGGCCGTACCAAACATGACCTCGGTCCGGGGCGTGCGGTATTTATTGGCATGGCAGGCCGAATCGTTCCCAAACAAATAAGCTTCCGTTTCCACAATCCGTCCCGAAAGGATTCGGTCGCCGAAGCTCCGCATTAAGACCTTGCCGACCAGCCGACGGGCAACTGTCTGAGGGGCACGTTGATAGAATCGGACGGTCAATTCTTTCGTCATCGTTCTTTCGTCATCGCGTTTCCGGTTCACCGTCGGAGTCGGATTGCTGGTTTGCCCGTTGGATGGGGAGCATCGGAAGCAGCCCAACTTTGATCGCCGTAAAACCAGCAAAAACGCCGATCCCCAAACCGACGCCCGCTGCATCCATTCCCAGATCCGTTAACCGGGTGGTCCGATCACTTAGAAACAACTGCAAGCCTTCGGTCGCAAGCGCCAACAGACAAACAATTGAGATCAGCTGCAGCCATGTCATCCGAAACTTTGATTTTAAGACCAGTGTGATCAGCGTGAACAATGCAAAACATAGCGTGTGACCCAGCTTGCCCGCTGTGAAATGGAACATCGTCCAATCCGGATAGGCTGCGTGGGCGGTTGCAACCAAAGAGTCGAGGGGCTCGAGTAAATAATTAATCGAATTCAAAGGCATCATGATACAGCCAGCCATCGCGAAGACCAGGATCGCCGGCAGTACCAGCAACCGACCCTGTCCGGACTCGATCAGATGGGCTGCCACCAGTACCAGAAAAACGACCCAACCGAATAACAGGATTCCGAAGCCCAGGTAAAACAGGGGCAATGGCTTGACGACTTGAACGACGCGGCCCGCGAACCGCAATGGTCCCGGGGCTATTGAGCAGTCGAATCAACAGCTCCAAATGCACTGTTTCCGGATCGGGTTGAAAGGTGATCCAATGCTGGCCTGCCCCACCCCAACCTCGAAAGACAGCGAGGTTGTTGACCGACAGCCGCTCGTCCTGATCCCCACCAAATTCACAGACCGAGACGATCGCGCGCGGCGGTTTGACATTTCGTGTCGTTGGCAATTCGCAGGAAATCTGGCATCCCACTCGCAATCAATTGTTGTTGCCCGCGCTTTTGAGCGGCCGTTCCCAACGCAATTTCGCCCAACCGCTCCCGGTCGTCGAACGGGAGATGGAAATCCCGTCAGGCAGCATCTGGAAATCCCCAGCGTCATCCGCCAGTTTCCAGGCTGCCGATGGGCCCTGGCCTTCGATCGAAACGGTGGATGTCACCGGGGTATACCGAGGCAGCAGAATTCCCAACATCCAAGTGACGCCAGTCAGCAACGCGAAGACCCACAGCAGTTGTGCTCTCGTTTCATCTCGCAATTTGTCAGAAAAACCAGTCAATTTCGGTAATCTTCAGTTGGAAAGCCGGCAGGGTTGGGTCGCTGGGAGGTCTGGGTGATTTAGCCAACTTGCTTGGTGCCTTTAAAATCGCCTTGGAAACCCGGTTGACAGGAGATTTTGACAGATTGGCAAAAAGATAGGTTTATCGAGATAAGGTTGGATTTCGATTTATTTCATCTAATAATGCCGCAAAAAGCCACAATCTGCTATCATTTAAGTCTGCGAGCCGGGTTGTTTTATACGGTACTTATGCTCGCGGAAGGCCCAAAGGCACGTCATGTGAGCGTAAGTTTGGCGCCGTTATTATTTTGATTCGTTTTAAGGAGGTTGCAAAACGCAATGAGAGATTTTTCAAAAATCGGGGTTCGACGAGCTGCTTTTACGCTCGTCGAGTTATTGGTCGTGATCGCGATCATCGGCATTCTGATCGGGATGTTGCTACCGGCCGTCCAGCAAGTTCGCGAAGCGGCACGTCGGTCAGCCTGCTCGAACAATTTACGCCAATTGGCCGTCGCTTGCCACAACTATGAAAGCTCAAACGAGGCTTTTCCACCAGGGCTCAACCGCAACAAAATCGGTAAGCGTGGTGACGATGGCCGACCGGTGACGCCGCGTCCCGCCGCGCCGAACCAGGGTCGTTGGTATGGCTGGGGACTTTACGTTTTGCCGTTTGCCGAGCAGAACACGATGTATGACGAATTCAAAAGGAATACCAATAACTTTAATCAACATTTTTATCTCAATCGTGCATCTGATGGCGAGTACCTGGCTTCCCACGTATTGCCAATTTTCATCTGTGGAAGTGACGCCAAAGACGGTGTCCGTAATTTAAATTACACGCACAAAAACATCATCGCCAACGGTGAAACCCCCTATGCGAAATCCAACTACGTCGGAAATTCTGGTTCCTGTTGGATTTTTGAATCGGCACAACTGAATTTCCGTTCCGATTGGGGGCCTTTGTCTCGAAACTCGAGAACCAGCTATGGTTTGATCAAAGATGGATCGAGCAACGTGATTCTGTTGGGCGAACGATCTGGTCGCACCGAGGCCGAATCGGGACACCCGAATCCGCGAGTCTCTTACGGCTCAATCTGGGCTGGATTTCTATCCAAAGCGAACACTTACGCCAACGGGGCTCCCGACGGACAAGAGCGAGCCGATGAATACGCCGTTTTGGGTGTTGTCTTCAGCAATAACGCGCTTGATTGGGGAGTCAACGGTCGCCGGACTCCACAGTCGATTGCTTCCAGCGATCACCCTAACGGTGCGAATGTCGCGTTGTGCGATGGTTCGGTGCACTTCCTGAGCGACAATCTTGGTATCAATGTGTTGGAAGATCTGTCGTCGATGCTCGACGGAGCAGTTGTTCCACCCTTTTAATGATCTGCTGTTTTCAACCAATGTTTACAAAGGCTTGGCGATTCGTTGCCAGGCCTTTGTTTTTTGGCCGGCCGAATTCGACTTCGGATTCTGGCAGCGAAAACGGGGAACAAGCATAATGTGATGATTCGATTGTCATCTCCCAGGACGATCGTTGTCGAAGTTGATCGCAGGAAACTATCTGGAAAATCAAATGAAAACATTGGGCAATTGGGCGTTGTTGTCTTGGATGACGATGGGATTAATCTTGAACATTGGATGTGGCGGGCCTGACAAAGGAGGCCCCATCGCTCCAGTATTCGGGGTTTTACTGCTCGATGGCACCCCATTTCCTGGCGTTGAAATTGTGTTCTCACCGATCGGAGTTGAGGGCAATGTGAATCCGGGGCCCTACTCTTTCGGAACAACCGACGCGCAGGGTAAATTCGAATTGAAAACTCGGTACGGTGACGAAGGGGCCGTGATCGCCAGACATCTGGTTTCCTTCCAGTATCCCGACTTGGAGTCCGGGGCGATGGATGTTCTGCGGGCCGAACTTCAGGAAGCCAAAGACGCGGTGAAGACCGTGGACGAGGAACTTTCTGCAGAAGACGCCGAGAATGCCGCCGCCGCAATTCAAGCTCAAATCAATGCGACCAACGAGAAACTCAAAGGGCGTCGCATGATCCCGGCCACGGCCGACCGTGAAATGAAAGTCCCGGAAAGCGGCTTGCCCGATCTGAAAATCGAGTTGGTCAGCGATGAAAAATGATGCAGTTCAGTGGTATGTCTTCAAAAGGCTGAGTCCACAAGAAACGAATTGGCGGTGGACGCCGTTGCGGTTTCATGCAGCCTAGCAGCGTGACGGAATGGCATCCCAGCAAGCTACACCGCGACGCAATCTCACAATGAGATGAACTTACCTTGATGGATTGTTTCAATCTGAGACGGTGGGCCAAATGTTGCCCGGCTATCGCCCAAGGGGACTCACTTTGGCAAAGTACTTCGAAGGAGTTTCAGCAGTTAGCCGGTGGTTGGAGCGAAGCGGATACCACCGGAAATCGAAACTGACTACGTCGTTGCGATTCAACGACGACTATTCGGCTCGGTCGAACTGGAATGCTGGTTTTCGTTGTTTTTTTCACAGTTTTTTTGGGTTTCGATTCCGGGCAATGGGTACTTTGCTCCGGCTGCTCACGGGCCACACGGGTCAGGCGATAAATCACGGCAACCTGGCGGTTCAATGCACCGCGGTGGGAGCTTCTGAAAATTTCCAAATTTTGCGAAACCGGACGATGCCAATGCGGTTCGATGATGTTCGTCTGAAGGGATCCGTTTCGATTAATCCAGGCTCGCTCCGATTGATCGGATGCGATCGAAACACCCGGATCTTTTTGGTTGGCATTTTACAGGATTCGTATATGAAAAGATCTCCGGTCCGAATTGGCTTTACGCTGGTCGAGTTGTTGGTTGTTATCGCCATTATCGGCATTCTGATTGGGATGTTGCTTCCCGCGGTTCAGCAGGTCCGCGAAGCGGCCCGACGTTCGGCATGTTCCAATAACCTGCGACAGTTGGCCGTGGCTTGCCACAACTACGAAAGTACCAACGAAGCTTTCCCTCCAGGCGTCAATCGGGACACAATTGGTGTGCGCGGTGACGGAGGAAGGCCGGTCACACCACGGCCCCTGGATCCAACTCAAGGCCGTTGGTACGGATGGGGAATGTATGTGTTGCCGTTTGCTGAGCAGGACAATTTGTTCGCCGAATTCAAGGCCAACACCAACAGCTTTAACCAGCACTTTTATCTGAACCGGGCTTCCGATGGAGAGTACCTTGCATCGCACGTTTTGCCGGTGTTTATTTGCGCCAGCGATCCTAAGGATGGTGTCAGAAACCTTAATTACACCCACAAGAACATCATTGCCAACGGCGAAACTCCCTACGCGAAATCGAATTACATCGGCAACGCCGGTTCTTGCTGGATCTACGAGTCCGCTCAAACCGCTTTCCGGACCGACTGGGGACCGTTGTCCCGTAACTCCAGAACTGGTTTTGGGCTGATCAAGGACGGTTCCAGCAGCGTGATTCTCCTTGGCGAACGTTCCGGGCGAGATGAAGCCGAGTCCGGTCATCCCAATCCACGGGTCAGTTACGGCGCGATTTGGGCTGGATTTCTGTCGAAGGCGAATACCTGGGCCAATGGGGCCGCCGACGCCGACGAGCGCGATGTCGAGTACGCATGTTTGGGCGTGGTGTTCAACGCCACCGCAGTTGACTGGGGTGTCAACGGACGGCGGACTCCACAATCCATCGCCTCCAGCGATCACCCCGGTGGGGCAAGCGTAGCCATGTGCGACGGTTCGACCCACTTCCTCAGCGATAACCTGGGAATCAATGTCCTCGAAGATTTGGCTTCGATGTTGGACGGCGATATTGTCTCCAAGTTCTAAAGTAGGGTCGTTGACTCAAGAGCTCGAATTAGCGTGTGAAATGGTGAAGCCTGGCCGGAGGGCCGGGCTTTTTTTTGCGCAGGTCTGCTGCATGCCGATCGCATGACCAGTGGCCCAGATAGTCTGCTGGGGATCGCTAAATCGGCCAAAACTCGGTAATTTATTGGAATCAGCCGATTAGGCAACCGGCGGTCCCAAGGACTCGTTGCCGTCGATCGAATTCAACAACGAACGAAGCCTAGGACTGGCTGACCAGTAGAACATCCGTTTGATAAATTGGAAAACAAAATGAAAATGAAATTAATCTCCATAAAACTAGCTTGCTTGTTCGTTGGAGCGGCAATCTTGACGGGCTGCGGTGGTCCTGACAAAGGTGGGCCAACCGTTCCGGTCAAGGGCGTTGTGACGCTCAATGGCGAAGCCGTTTCCGGAGTCGAAGTCGTGTTTTCACCGATAGCGGGTAACGACAATCCGAATCCAGGACCCTATTCCCTGGCGACGACCGATGCGAGCGGGAATTTCGAGTTGAAAACCCGTTATGGCGATGCGGGTGCCGTGGTCGGAAAACACTCGGTATCATTTGAGTTCCCTGAAGCGGACTCGTCGGACATGAGTGCGCTGCAAGGTGAGCTGGAAACAGCCAAACAGAGGGCGAAAGTTAAAGACGACGAAAACCCGGACGGAGCTGCCAATCGAGTGGTCGAGATTCAAGCCCAGATAGACGCGCTCAAAGCCAAGCTCGCCAGCCTGCCCAAGATCCCGGCAGATGCAGGCCGAGAAATCGACGTTCCGGCAGGGGGCGTGACGGACCTGAAAATCGAGCTGGGAAGTAACTGATCGGGTATTCCGTATCGGCCGCACGATTCTGAGCGTTGCTACCGATTGTCCCTACTGATTGAGCTGGAAATTTACTAATCGCTTCGGCTGGTTTTACGCTTGCCGAGGCGTTGGCTTGATGCCAAACGCCTGAATTTTCAAGCTGCAGTTTCTGAATAGACGCTGCGGTTTCTCATTAGTTGGACAGCGCCGCTTTGATCAGAATACCCCGCTTCCGTCGGGCTTGTCCCGGCCGGAGCGACAACTGGCTGGCTACCCAGCTTAAGCGCAAAAGCCGACACTTTGGTCGTGAATCGCTTCGTGATTCACGACCATAGTGGAGTGCCAGTGACGAGAGCCTATCTTGTACCTGTTCAATTGTGTTGCCGCCTGGACGAGCCCGACGGAAAACCGTTTTTTCATTGTCGAAACGTCAAAACTAACGCTGTCCCATTAGGCAGTTTCTCATTGGGCAGCGACTCATTACTTGCCGCGACCACGTCCACGCCCTCGACTTCTTCCTCGTCCGGCACCACCGGTGCCGCTACTGCTACTGCCAGATCGGCCGGATCTGGCGTGGTTTTTAAGATTCAAATCGATCAAAACCGAAATCGCTTCGTCCCAGGTTGGGAACTTCGATTTTCGGTCAGGACCATCTGAATCCTCCGCAGGCTCAGCCTTCGCGACCGGGAGTCCGTTGACGCGGAGGACGGTTGGAGTAGCCTACTGGCTTCTCGTCGTCATCGTCGAATTCATCGGCGATGTCGTCAAGCGATTCTTCATCAAGATCCTCGGTTTCATCCGATTCGGCCTTGGCTTGATCTTGGCGTTCGCCGCGTCGAGGGCTTCGCCGACGCCGACGCCGACGACTACTTCGCTCGCCGCTTTCCTCTTTGACTTCTTCTTCGTGTTCCTTGACAGTTGATATGGAGCTCGACTCCAGATCTTCACTGTCGGGCAGGGAATCGTCGATGTCGTCGACTTCATCATCCGCAAACCCCCAGCCAATCTCATCTTCGAAGGACTGCGTTTTGGTTTGCGTTTTCGGTTCTGATTTGCCAGCGGCGGTTGGAGCCGTGGTTTCGTTTTCGTCACGATCCCGATTTCTGCCCCGCCCCCGTCGTCGCGACCTGCGTTTCGGCGGACGAGCATTGTCTTCGGCAGCCGGCTGGTTGGCCTGTTCCTGTTCCTGTTCCCGATCATCCGCCTGCGACTCCTCGGCATCCCGATTGTCCCGCGTCGTTTCGGAAGCGGGCGTTTGGCGACGTGTAGGAGCCGACCGAGGGCGCGAAGAGCCCGCATCTGAATCGGCTCGTTGGCTGCGTCGGCGTCCCCCACGGCGTCCGTGCTTTTGCACTTCGCCTTCTTCGTAAGGGGACTCGTCCAGATCCTCGATCTCAAACTCCAGGAACTCTTCGTCCTCGTCCCCATCGGTGGGCTCGGCACTGTCCTCCGGTTCCGCCAGCTCCGATTCCGATTCGGTTTCCTCAAACCGCAGCTCAGGTTTCTGTTGTCCGGGCTGAAACATCTTGGATAGCGTTGATGGTTCCGCTCCGCTGGTGTCTTCGGTTGCAAAAAGCTCGTCGGCGAATCCCTTTAATTCCGGTTCGTCGGATTCAGCTGCTTCGACAGGTTCGTCAAATACGGCGCTGGCGTCGGGAAACGTTGATTTGGGGATATCCGGCCGAGGTGTGTCAGATTTCTTGGGTGATTTCGGTTGGGCCTTGCGAGCCGGCACAGCTTGGACCCTCGGGGCAGCTGGTTTTTTTGCCGGAGTCGGTTTCTTTTCGGGAGTATCCGTCGTTAAACCTAACGAGCTGGCGAGCTCCGCCCAGTGATCGTCATTTTCGTCTTCCGTCTCGATTGGATCAGCATCGCCTGTGTCGCTCTCGTCATCTGAGCTGGCAACGCCTAAATCCTCGTCGGAGGAGTATTCTTGCACCACGACGACTTCCTCTGATTCGATGACGATATCTGCGTTAAATTCGTCTTCCGGCCCGTCGGTTGGAGTGGCAATCTCTTCGACAAGGTCTTCCACGGTTCCCAATTCGTCGTCATCCAGCGGTTCCACCTTTTTCGAAGCATTACCGCCGAAATAGTCATAAAGTTCGTCTGTCACTTTCGCTCTCCTGAACGATGTATTGGGCACCATGATGCCCCGGGCGGCAGTCGTTTCTGAACTGCCGAATGATTGGTTTTGTCCTGCTCATAAATATATCGCAAACGATCGCGGCAACGAAGGCCTGCTAAGCTCGATAAACGCGCTTAAGTGCTCTCCCAAACAGCCAATAACCGAGAAAACAGCCGGCAACGTCAGGGACGAAGGCAAAGATCCGGATTGCCAAGGCTTTTCACATTCTCGGCAGTTAATAAAAAAACCCGGAGTCAAGCCCCGGGTTTCGTTGAAACTGCGATTTGGAACGCGGCCTACTGACGAGTCGTCAGCATCGATCCATTGTCGGCGACACCAAACAGGGGTCGATCGTACGAACGGTAGAAACTGTTGCCGCGAGGATGCCAAGCCATGCCGACATAGATGTTCCAGGCATCACCCAGGTTGCCACCGGCTCGGCCCGAATTGGCTGGAATCTCGGTGCCGTCCAGATAATAGGTGAATCCGGCTTGTGCGGAGACGGTGTCACGAATTGGAATGTCGCTGCTGAAAGAAAAAACGGTCTGCTCACTATCGGTCCAGCCGATCGCTCCCTCACCATAACCGCCGGCACAACCATCCCGACGGCAATAGAACTGGTAGGAATCTTCGCTGGAAATGTTGATCGTGGCGAAGTTGAGCCCGTTGATCGTCCCCGGTTGATTGTCGTCCTGGACATTCGTGGCCCAGCGAAAGCCAAACGACCCGCCGTTGGGGAATACCCATCCGAAATCACTTCGAGTTGGACCGTCTCCGAATTTTCGGTCGTAAACCAGTCGTCCCACAGAATATCTGCAACGACACCCATCTGGAATCCGTAATCGACCCGGCGATAGAGCCCGGTCGTCAGAAAGATTTGGTTGCGGTCTGCCGGTGTAAATTCGTTGCCATTGAAATTCGTCTGGGTGGCTCGCAAACCAAATTGGCCGGACAATAGCCCGCAGCTCAGCCGGCACAGCGGAATTCCCACGTTGAATCCCTCGTAGAATCCAAAACTGCAGTCACCCAGCAGATTGCCCGAGGTACTGGTTGGATCAGCAAACAAACCGTTTTGAAACCCGTTCGCTCCAGCAAAGTACTCAGCGTTGCGAAGCAATCCACCAAAGCTGGTGATCCAGCAGGGCCCCGGAGGACAGCCACCTCGGCCACAGCAGTCATCGCAGGAACTGAAGTACGAATCGCCACACGTCGCGCATCCGCCGTCGGTCACGTAGCCTTCGTCGACATAGCCTCCATCGACATAGCCTCCGTCGACATAGCCTCCGTCGACAACCGTTTCATAGCTGCCCATCATCGGAGCGGTCGATTGACCGACGATCGGGGAACCCCCTTCGATCACACTGGATTCCGACAATTGCGCCATCCTGGTCTGCATTCCCATGCCGCGATTGGCCATTCGATTCGGTGCGCACCCTGACCGGAATAAACGGTTCGTCCTGGGGATTGCTGAACCACGCCGGAACCGAACGTCCGGTTGCTTGTTTGTGGTCGCGTTGTTCTGGGTAACTGGTTGGTTGGTGCTTGAGCGATGTGGCGAGTTCCCGCAGGCTCGGGTGGGGCTGCGTAATCGTATCCGACATCCGCACTGGCCGGCCGCACGTTTGGGTCGACCCTGGGATCGCTTTGCCCACTCATGTTGGCCTGTGCTCGCAATCTCGCTTGCTGCATCGCCGCGATTCGCCGATTAAACTCGGCTTGCTGAGCTTCGCATAACGAGGTCATCGTGATGAAAGCCGTCAGCACTGCCACGATCGTCTTCAATTGGGGGGGTGAAAACATTTCGATCTTCCTGTAATTCTGATCAAGGCGCAACGTAGGCGCGCATTCTTGAGTCTGTCAGGAAAATCATCGGAATCAGCAAGGTTGACTCTTTCGTCAAACTTCGAATAATCCAAAAACTTATGTCAAAGCACCCAATTTACAAGTTGATTGCTCAGCGGTTTTGCTGCGGGTTCAGCTCTCTTTTTTTACCGTGACCTGCCCCTTTTTTTATTTTCTCTCGAACCCACTGGCGTAGTTGCTCCCGTTCTGGAATGTCTCGCAGGACCCATGTGTCAGTGTGATTGCGGTAGGGCAGGCGTAAGAACGTGAAATCTCCTGGCCGATCCCGCAAATACTGTTGGACCTCCGCCACCGAACCCTCGTGAGAAATGAACTGGGGGCGGTCGCCAAGTCGCGACAACCGTTCGGCGGCGGATGGGGGATCAATCTTGGGATAATTCCTGCTTGGTAATCCATCGTAATGGCTGTGACAGATAAACCCGCACCAGATGCTAGAAATCTCATCATCGTGCAAGCCGATGAAGTTACAGGCAATCGACCCTCGTGAAAACCCGCAGATCAGCACACGGTCGCGGTCGCCGCCAAACTGCTCGCAGACCCGATCGACTTCCCGTTTGCAGTATTCCACGGTTGCATCTACATCGCCCCACCACTGCAATTGGTTTCGCTGCCCGTCCGGACTGATGTAAGGCAAACACAGCCAGATAAAACCCTCGCCACCGCTGATGCCGAAGCCGAGGTTGCAGTCTTCGACTTTGCCAGAACACGTATCCCCAAACTGATTTCGGTAGGGACCGTTGCCCGCATACTCAACGATCACGGGGAACGTTTGGCCCGGAGCCCAGTCGGACGGCAGATAAAGACTGTGATGAACGTCGGTTCCAGCAAATTCACTCGCGGTAATTTTGACTCGTTTGCCCGGCGCTGGTGGGCCCTCTTCCATCGAGGGCGTGCTGACATCGGGTTGGACCGTACGAATATCCGGTAGTGGCGATTGGGCCCATCCGACGAAAGGGACAATCCAACAGAGGCCGAAGATCCAGATGGCGTACCTGTTAATCATTCGAAATAGCTTACCGCATTTTCAAATACGGCCAGGCCATCCGCCTTCTCGGCCAAACCTTCACGCGTCCAGCGTGGGTGATGGGTTGGATCAATATGACGCTCGGGATGGGGCATTAGTCCAAAAATTCGCCCCGTATCATCGCAAACGCCCGCGACGTGGGCAGTCGAACCGTTGGGGTTGTGCGGATAAGGGACATGCCCATTGAGCCCACCGGGACGGCAGTATTTCAGAGCCAGTTGGTGATTGGTCTGCAACTGGTCCAGAATCGAGTCATTTCGCGGTACGAATTTTCCTTCCGCGTGTGCAATGGGCAAATACATTTGTTCCACATCGCGAAGAAAAACGCATTTGGAACTGTCGGTTTTCAGATTTACCCAGCAGTCAACAAACCGTCCCGAGTCATTCCAGGTCAGCGTCGCCGGCAGCCCCTCGTCGTCCGGCGGCAACAAGAATCCGGACTTGATCAGGACTTGAAAGCCATTACAAATGCCGAGAATCAATTTTCCGGATTCCCGAAACTCTGAGATGGTCTCGGATAAACGCGATTGCATCTGGCTGGCGAGGATGCGACCGGCAGCAATATCGTCACCGTAACTGAACCCACCGGGCAGGCAGAGGATCTGCGCATCGGCAACCAGTGACGGCGATTCGATCAATTGGTTGATATGCACGTAGGTTGGTTTGGCTCCTGCCTGTTCAAACGCAAAACCAGTTTCCTGATCGCAATTGGTTCCGGGCGCTCGAAGAATCAGAACGGTGGGTTGAGTCGTCATGGGATTGGATTTTGGGCTGAAGGTTGCTGGTAACTCGCGAGCAAATTTAGTTGGGGAGGTTGGACGAAGTTTTGTTGGGTGGTGGTCGTTGTGGTGCTAGGTGTGGTGCTAGGTGGTATTTCGCTCTGCGAAGTTAAATACATTCGCGGAGCGAATGGCCACGTACTGTGAATGGCCACGTAATGCAAATGGCCACGTACTACAAATGGCCACGTGATCATGAATGTTGTTCTCACTCCCAATCCAGTGGTGTTTGCCAAGCCTGCTTGAGCGCGGCAATCTCAATTTCAATGAGCTTGCGGTTGTCGCTATGGATGGTCAGTTGCGGTGTCGAGGTCACCTCTCCAATTCTGTAGCATTCAACACCCTGCATCGAAACTTCAAACGCGGATTGATTCTCCGGTGTCACCTCAACTACAAATCGGGAATTCGATTCTGCAAAAAGTCGGACCAGGTTCGGCTGCTCAACCGAATCCTCCAGTCCAATGGAATCAAGGGTGAGGCTGGCTCCCAAGCCTCCGGCAAACGCCATTTCAGAAACCGCGACGGCCAATCCACCTTCGCTCAGATCGTGGCAACTGCGAATCAAGCCCGCCGAAATGGACTCAAAGACTGCCTCGAACGTCAACTTGGCCCGCTTGGCATCCACCGTGGGCACGCGTCCTCCTGCGAGACCGTTGGCTAACAACCAATGGGAGCCCCCGAGGTGATTGCCCGTCGCACCGATTTGGTAGACCAAATTTCCAGCCGATTTGAAATCCATGGAAACACATTTGGCCACATCAGGAACCTGACCCATGGCACTGATCAGTAAAGTCGCGGGGATCGAAATGGTCTGGCGATTCCCCGCGGCGTCCGTGTAGCTGAACTCGTTATGCAGGCTGTCTTTGCCGCTGATAAACGGCGTCTTGAAAACGATGGAAAAATCGTGACAAGCGATTGCCGCCCGAACGAGGGATCCTAGCGTGCTCGGCCGATCGGTATGTCCCCAGCAGAAGTTGTCCAGGATCGCGATCCGATTCGGATCTGCCCCGACGGCAACACAATTCCGAATGGCCTCGTCGATCGAACTGGCGGCCATGTGGTAGGGGTCAAGGTCGCCGTAATAGGGGTTCATTCCGCAGGAAACGGCCACGCCGCGTCGGGAATTCAAAACCGGCCGTACCACGGCGGCATCTCCCGGGCCGTCGTTGTCGACACCGACCAGGGGTTTTAAAACGCTGCCCCCTTGAACCTCGTGATCGTATTGACGAATCACCCAGTGCTTGCTGGCGACGTTCAGTGAACCGAGGATTTTGCAAAGATCATCGTTCCACTGTTGCGTCGTACGCGGTTGCGTATCCGTCTTGATCGGTTGCTCCCGAGGGGGTTCGAAGTCGGCTTGTCGAATCACCGGAGGCCTACCGTCGTGCATAAACTGCATTGAGATTTCGCCGACTTGCTGATCGCCGTATTTCAAAACAAGATTGCCGGTCGGTTTGAATTGCCCGATCACGGTTGCCTCGACCGATTCCGCAGCACAGAGGTCTCGAAAGGCTTCCCAGTTGGATTCAGGAATGGAAAACACCATGCGTTCCTGGGCTTCCGAGATCCAGATCTCGGTGTAGGACAGTCCTTCGTATTTGAGTGGCACTTTTTCCAGCCAGACCTCGGCACCGATCTCTTCACCCATTTCGCCGACGGCACTTGAGTAGCCGCCAGCTCCGCAGTCGGTGACGGCACTATACAGATTCAGATCACGTGCCTTGAGCATCACGTCCATCAACATTTTTTCGGTGATCGCGTTGCCGATCTGGACCGCGCCGCCCGATGTAATGTCACTTTCCTCGGTCAATTCTGCCGAACTGAAGGTCGCGCCGTGGATCCCGTCCCGGCCGGTTTTGCCGCCGATCGAGACGATCAAATCGTGGGCCTGGGGCTGTTTGAAGGATTTGTCTTTCGGTAGCAGGCCGATATTCCCGCAGAACACCAATGGATTACCAACGTACCGCTCGTCAAAATAAACGGCGCCGTTAACGGTGGGAATCCCCATTCGATTCCCGTAGTCACGCACGCCCGGATACAACGCCTTTCATGATCATCCGCGGGTGCATCACACCGGGAGGCAATTTGTCGTAGGGCGTCTCCGGTGGGGCAAAACAGAAGACGTCGGTATTGCAGATCGGCTTGGCTCCCAATCCAGTCCCCAGCGTATCGCGAATCACGCCGCCGATACCGGTATTCGCACCGCCGTAAGGCTCGAGTGCCGAGGGCCGATTGTGGGTTTCGACTTTGAAAGCAATGTTATGATCGTCGTCGAAACGGACGATGCCCGCGTTGTCCTTAAACACACTGACACACCAGTCTTCCCCACCCAACTCTTCGCGAATTTGCATCGTCGCGGAGAAGATCGTTTCCTTCAGCATGTTTTCAAACTTGCGTTCGCCGTTTTCATCACGGTACACAATGCGGCCGGCGAGCGTTTTGTGGCTGCAGTGTTCGCTCCAGGTTTGGGCGATGGTCTCGAGTTCGACGTCAGTTGGGTTGCGGCCCTGTGCTGCATAGTGGTCGCGAACCGTATGCATCTCCGTCAACGATAGGCTTAACTGCCACTGCTTGCTGATCTCCAGCAATTCGTCATCCGAACGGCCGTCAAGCACAACGTCCGCTCGTCGGAACTGGTAGGGATTGCCGAGATGGAGTTCATCCAATTCCAGACTGCCGTGCACAATCGTTTCGATCGAATCATTGCACAGCACTTTCGTGCAAAGCAGATTCATCTGGTCAGCCGCAAGCTCGGAGACCCAGTATTTGCGAAACGTGCGAACCTCCTCGACGTCGATAGCCGAGTTGGCGGATCGCCATCCGAGCACTTTCGGCTTCCGGATCGGTGACCCCCGGCAGCGGCAATACATAAACCAGCTGCATTCTATCGCCAGGCGCCTGCGACAGTAACGAATCGCCGACGGCTGCCAGCAACGCCGTTTCGACCACCGGTTCAACCAGCAAATCGTGGGCGATTTTTTCGGCGTCGGGCTCGGCGATAGACCCCTGCAGCAGGAATCCCCTCGCAGCGATGACCCGCAGGCTTGAGGGCAACTGCAAATCCAAAGCGTTGGAGAGAATCTCGTTCGCAATACGATTGGGCTGGCCGTCGACTGGAAGGATGTCGATCTGCCAAAGATGATGATTGCGATTGGTTTGGGAATCGGTCTTCGAAGAGGTCGAAGGAATCGTGCTGTTAGCCACCGTCTCAATCCGTTAGAGAAATTGGAGTTTCAATTTCTCTTATTTTATCGCCGCTCAAACGGAGCGACAGGGGTTGGAACGAGACGGGGCGTCAGCAAACATCCAGTTTTCGGTCGTTGATCAACGTGATCGAGCATCAATAACGGAAGATCATGTCGACGGTCAGGCGGTTGTCAATGATATCGCGTCGCTCGGTCATTGGGAATTCGAATGCAACGCCGATTTCGTTGTTGCCACGTGGCTTGAATTTCATGCCAGCGGCACCCGTGACAATATCGTTACCCGTCACATTGGGTGATCCGAGGTTGATCACGTCCAGGCCTTCGATTCCGGGAATTGGGCCGTCCTGGCCGGATTTGGTCCAGTGATAAAGGTTCATTTCGGTGAACAGGTAAATGCCGCGACGTACCATGGTGTCGAAGTGGTTAGACAAATACCAGCTTTGAGATTCGTCGGTGGTGTTCATTGGCAGGCGAAGGCCAGTCGCGCAGATCCAGTGACTGTTGCAACCAACTTTGCGGCCGCCGGTCATGAACAGGTTGAGTTCTCCATCGCCATTGCCCTGAAGGGCAGACGCTTCGCCGGTTGGCAGTTCGAAGGTGAATCCGCCGCTGAGCAGTCGCTGTGCTTCCACGTTTCGCAACAAATTGAATTTCAAGCCAACCGCGAGGTCTGCCCAACCGTCGTCCACCAACGGATTGTTCGAGGTCACATAGCCATCTTTGGTCGCGATCAAGGAGACGTTTTCGCTCAACCGGGCTCGTAACTGCAACGCATACAATTGCACATTCCCACCACCCGCTGCGAGCGGAACTTTGTGGTTGAAGAAGATGGCGCGTGCTTCGGTCAGTGCCCGAGGGTCTTCGAAGAAGATCGGATTGGTCATCGGGCTGATGAAATCGTCGAAAGCGTGGTCGCTCTTTTTGATGAACCCACGCCCGAACAACCCGTTGCCAAGATCACAATCCGACGCGCAGTTGTCAGCACATCCGTCGAAGTAGGACGAGCTGCCGGGTTGAACGATGGCAGGCATGGCAGCGTTGGGATGGGTGCTGTTTGCCGTTTGCGGATTGGCGTTTTGGACCAACGGCGATTGGGCTGCTGAAACACTGACCAAAAAGGGACAGGCCAAGGCGACCAGCAAGACGATTTGAAGTTTGGTAACGGACATACGGCGCTTTCTGACAAAAACGAGTGTTTGGGTCTTAACAGTTGGGGATGTCTGTGTTCATCGGATTATCCAGCTCAACTCTGTTATTTCGCCTGCTTGGGATGAACAGTTTTCGGAATTCACCGATTCGTTCGATTGCGCAGAAAAGCCCTAACCGTCAGACCTTAACAGGCGATCTTCCTGGTACCGGACTGGATTTGTTGGCGTGGGCGAGTCAATACGAGATGGACGTCCAAAATTGCTAACATCCGATGGTCGAATGACCAACGCGCCTTGGGGATGCCAGCATTCGGCGGTAAGGCTGGAATTGCGAATTGCCCAACGAAGTTGTGTTGCGATTAGTCGCCGGCTTCCAAGATCCGTTTCAAATTCAGCAACTCGTTTTCCTGGGCCTTGCAACCTGCTTTCCTCATGAACCAGCCAAACAACGCAAACATGACCTTCGTGAAACCCTTGCCGTGCACTTCGGAGTTTTGAGTTAATTTGGTCTTGGCACCCAGATCTTCAAACAAATACTCCACGTCGATGTCGAAATACTGGCCCGTTAATCGACATGCCGTTAGCCGGGGACGATCATGGCGCGTGACCAATCCATGAAATTCCATGCGGCGGCCGTTTTCCTCCGTGACACAGCGGAACGTCGTTCCGACACCACCATCATTTTTGCTTTCGAGGATCGTGTCTTCGATGACCGTAAGGCTCCATTGCGCTACATTACCGTTGGTGAAGTCAAAGACTTCTTCGATTGGTCGGTAGATTTCGACACTGGTTGAGGTCTTCATTTTTGTCTCGAATATGGGCACGCGGATACACTACAATTAGATTGGTCTTGCGCAGCAAATTCAAGCAAGTGGTTTCATTTTGGCGGGGGAGTGTCGCAGGATTAACTGCCAGCCTGTCAAATCATCGGATGACAAACTGGATGCCTTGTCCGACGAAACAGCAGGCGCTGGCTGCCCATCCTTCCGCGGTCCCAATTCTCGAACAGACAAGTAATTCAATGATCAGGCAAACCACGATGGCCACATCCATAAAAGCCTCCTTGATCGTGATGTTGACTCTATTATGCGGCCTGAACACGACCGTAGCCCACGCCCAGCGTGATTTTAAGCTCTCACTTCGCCATCGTATTGAGATCGAAAGTGACGGTGGACATTTTCACGCGATCGAGCGGTCGGAGACTTGGCCGGCTGATCAAACGGCGATTATCGTCTGCGACATGTGGGACCTTCATCATTGCCACAACGCCTTCGTTCGCGTCGGTCAACTGGCGCCACGCATGAATGAGGTGCTGAAGTTCGCTCGCGATCAAGGCGCCACGATTGTCCACGCCCCCAGTAGTTGCATGGATTTTTACGCAGATCACCCCGCCAGAAAACGAGCCCAGTCGGTTGCGTTGGCAGCCAGTGTTCCAGAGGGAATCGAACAGTGGTGCAATCAAATTCCCGCCGAAGAGCGAGGCAAATATCCGATCGACCAATCCGATGGTGGCGAAGACGATGATCCGGAGATCCATAAAAAATGGGCGGAAGAGTTGACTGCCAAAGGACTGAACCCGCGAGCCCCCTGGACTCGGCAAACCAGCGACCTCACGATTGATGAGCAAGTCGACTACATCAGCGACAGCGGGCCGCAAATTTGGAGCATTCTGGAAAAACACCAGATTCAAAACGTGATCCTGGTCGGCGTACACACCAACATGTGTGTCCTTGGAAGACCCTTCGGCCTGCGACAAATGGCCAAGAACGGCAAAAACGTGGTCTTGATGAGAGACATGACGGACACGATGTACAACCCGGCGGCCTGGCCTTACGTCAGCCATTTCTCCGGGACCGATTTGATTGTTGAACACATTGAGAAATTTGTATGCCCCACGATCACCAGTGATCAGTTGATCGGCGGGTTGGCATTCCGGTTTCCCGGTGACGACCGAAAACACGTGGCGATCGTGATTGCCGAGGACGAATACGAAACCGAGACGACCTTACCGGCTTGGGCGAGCGAACACCTGCAAAAGGATTTTCGTATCACTTTGATCTTCGGCAGCAAAACCGAACGAAACGATTTGCCTGGTCTGTCGGCGATTGCCGAGGCCGACCTGTTGATGTTGAGTGTTCGCCGGCGCACGCTGCCGCCGGAACAACTGCAGCAAATTCGGGATTTTGAAGCCTCCGCAAAACCGATGATCGGCATTCGTACCGCCAGTCACGCGTTTTGTTTGCGTCAAGACAATCCATCGGAAGGTTTGGCGGATTGGCCGGAATTCGACGCAGAAGTTTGGGGCGGGAGTTATTCTGGGCACACTAAGAATGGCGTCCAGTACTCGCTCGCTTCCGTTGCGTCGATGGCGGAACATCCAGTGCTCGCAGGCGTCGATCTGGTGTCACTCAAAGGCCACAAGTCGTTGTACAATGTCAGCCCTTTAATGACGTCGACGCAGCCGCTGATTGACGGGACGCTCGATAGCGAGGCGGACGTCCGTGAGCCGGTCGCCTGGTTGAACACGCGAAAAAACGGAGGCCGTTCATTTTACACCTCTCTGGGCCACGTCGAAGACTTTAAGCAACTCGCCTTTCAACGGCTGTTAGCCAATAGCGTCCGATTTCTGATTGAACAGACAGCCCACGCCAAGTAAATCCTGGTTGAATAATTATTACGTTTCCACGACAACATGATTCTCGGGTCGGTCCCTACCTGCATCTGGTTTACTTTGCGATCGCATATGGTCTGGTCGTATTTCTCAGTGTCAGTAGTTTGAGTCAAAGAGTTGATGCAGCGCCCGTTTTAGGAATCCTGTTAACGTGTTCGCTGGGTTCGACGATTGTGTTGGTCGCGAGCTGGTCGGCTTGGGGGACGGGCAGCTACCTGCGACGGTTATTGGTTTCCCATCTGATTGGCGCCATCGTCGGTTTTGCTTTGTTGTTGGCAATTTTGATTCAGGAGTCGCAGGTTTTTGAAGATTGGAAGTCCGTTTTGGTCTTGCTGATTTCCATTGCACCGGCGTCGTTGGCCGTCCAATCACCATTTTTGTTGTTTCGGATCTGTTTTGGTTGGCAATATGTTTTGGGTGATGGTCCGCCCAGCCAACCCTATTCGCTCAAGGACATTTTTACGTTTACCTTTTTGGTGGCGGCCAGTTTTGCAGCACCTCAAATTGCCTGGGAGGCCAGCCGCGAGGCGTTGGAAGCGAGCGTAACGGATACTTATGAGCTGACCGAGGTGAACAAGGACGGGACGCTTGCCGCCTCGGATTCGGCTTCACGCAATGGTTTGGCGGAGAGTAGGTTGAACAGACAGGTTATGCGTTCGGCGACCTTTGGCAGCTATTTGTCTTTTGCGATCGCATTTGCGGTTGGATCACTATTGAATTTTCCGATTGTGTTGCTGATGTTTACCCCCAAAAGTGAGGCGACGGGCTGTTACGCGGTGGCTTTTTACGTGTTCGGACTGGCGTTCCTGTTGATTTGTTTGATTGGCATCCTGAGTGGATCCGATCCTGCCATGATTGAAAGCATCTTTTACATCCTGTTTACCAGTGGACTGTTCGGTGGCGCTGTTGCGATCCCGCTTTCGGTTTCTCGTTACACTGGTTTCCGATTGGTTTCGTATCGACGGCACCGAAGTCAATTAACGCGAGGAAAAATCGTCGCCAATTCTTCAACAGCCATGGCTCGACCGATTGACCCACTTGGGGACGAATAATTTTTTTTAAGGATGAACGGTGAATCAAGCATGGTGACCCATGAATCAAAATTGAATTCAGCTTCGTCGCCTGCCGATCAACGACACTTCCCCCACCTGGTGTTTCTCGTCATCGGCTATGGGTTGATAGCATTCATCGCTGTGGGCAGTTTGGACGTGAGTGCATTGGAAACGCGGATTCCGCTGATCTACGCCGTGGCAGTGGCGACGGTGATTGAGGTCGCGATCTGGTCGGCTTTAGGTCCTGGAACTTACCTCCAACGCCTGTGCTATGCTCATCTGGTCGGGTTGATCGTTGCAGCGGGCTTTGGATTTGGCTATCTCGCTGCCAATCTAAGTATGGCAACGACCCATTCGGCGACGACGATCGCGAGCGTCTCATTGACCATGCTGGTTTCCCTGCCGCTGTTAACAATGGTGGCGCAGATTCCATTTTGGATCTTGCGCGCGGTGTTCGGAATACAACTGGTTCACCGATCGCAGCGCCCCGGACCCACGATCAGTTTGCGTGATATGTTTGTGATCACGTGTGCGTTTGCATTGGCGATCTCCGGGCTACAGTTGGCGATGGCTTTGTCCAAGTCGAATTTGCGGGAACAACTCGGGCATATCACTAGTTATGCAGTGCCCCAGGCAGATGGCTCGTATGATTGGCAGGACATGCCCATCGAAGACGCGGTTGCGCGTGCCAAAGCGGAACGCGAGTTCATGTCGATTTCACAGTCGGCCAATTTGCGGGAGCATCTCGGAATGGCGATGGTTGTTCTGGTGGTCAGCTGCGGATGCGTTCCCATCTTGATTCTTTTCTTTGGGTCGAAACAGATCGCAACAGGCTGTCTTTGGACCACAGTCTATTCGGTTGGTGTTATTCTAGTGGTAATTCTTGCCTATCGGGTTGGTACCGGGGCGCTTCCAAGACAAGTGGCCATGATCGTGGGACAATCGATGGGTTTGACCGCGCTTGGGGTCTCCATCCCATTGGTTGTTTCGCGAAGTCAAGGATTCCGATTGACATCACGGCGGCAATTTGATGCTGTGTTGTGACCAGATAAAGGAAACCAATATGCATTCGAAATTAACCATCCAATTGGTAATTACCGTGCTGCTCGCGCTGGTAAATCTGGTTCATGGACAAGAAAAACCCGAGCCGGTAAAACCCGAGGCGAAATCCCCGCAGGATGCCGTGGGGGCGTTTCAGGTTTCCGCTGATCTGGAGGTTGAGCTGGTCTTAAGCGAGCCAAATATCACGCAACCAGTATTCTTCAATTTCGATGAACGTGGCCGAATGTGGGTCATGAATTATCGACAGTACCCCTACCCTGCCGGGTTGAAAATGGTCAGTCGCGATCGATTTTGGCGGGTGGTTTACGACAAAGTTCCCGTCGCTCCGCCAAATCACGTCCGCGGCGCCGACCAGATCACGATCCATGAAGACACCGACGGCGACGGCGTATTTGATACCCAAAAAATATTCGTTGATGGACTCAATATCGCGACGTCGTTCGCCCGCGGACGCGGCGGAGTGTTCGTGTTGAACCCGCCTTACTTACTGTATTATCCCGACGTCGACCAAGACGATGTTCCCGATGGCGATCCGGAGGTGTTGTTGGAAGGATTCGGCATTCAGGATACTCATTCCTGCGCCAACAGCCTGCGCTGGGGGCCCGACGGGTGGTTGTACGCCTGCCAGGGGAGCACCGTGACGGGCAATATTCGCAAACCGGGTGAAGAACGAGTCATCCATTCACTGGGTCAACTGGTCTGGCGGTATCATCCCGAGCGACGGATTTATGAAATCTTCGCCGAAGGTGGCGGGAACGCGTTTGGATTGGAGTTCGACGCAAAAGGCCGGGTCTATTCGGGGCACAACGGCGGTGATACGCGCGGGTTTCACTATGTTCAGGGTGGATACTATCAAAAAGGATTTGCCAAGCACGGGCCGCTTTCCAATCCCTTTGCCTTCGGCTACTTTCCGATGATGAAGCACGAACAGGTCAGTCGGTTTGTGCATAACTTTGTGATTTACCAGTCGGATCATTTGCCGGAAAAATACCACGGCAACTTGTTCGGTGTTGAACCGCTCCAGGGCCAGCTCGTGCGTTCGAAAATCTCTCCCGATGGTTCCTCTTTCAAAACGACTGACATCGAGCGACCGGTTCAGACCAAGGATGTTTGGTTCCGACCCGTCGACATCAAAACCGGCCCCGACGGCGCAATTTACTTTGCCGATTTTTATGAACCACTGATCAGTCACCGGGATCATTATGCCGGGAATATTGATAAATCAAACGGTCGAATCTACCGGCTGAAAGCCAAAGACAAAGCTTTGTCTGCACCAACGGATTTGTCTGAATTGACGTCCCGTCAGCTGGTCGAACGGTTGCGGTCACCCAATAAATGGCAACGACAAACGGTGCTGAGGTTGATTTACGATCGGCGTGATCCAGCAATTTTGGATGAATTACGAGCCCTGTTGCTGGACGCCGATCCGCAAGTCGCCCTCGAAGCGCGTTGGGCGTTGCATGCCTACGTTGACCAAGTCAATGATTCCTTGTTGGGGCTCAACCATCCGGATCCACTGGTGCAGGCCTGGTCAATTCGGCTGTCGACCGAAGTGGTCGATTCGACGGTTGGGATGAACGATCAAAAGAAGGATCGACTGGTTGATACCCTGGCTCAGATTGGCAGAACGACCACGAACGCTCACGTTGCCAGCCAGTTGGCCAGCAGTGCAAAGCGGCTGCCACCGGCAGCCCGTTTGCCAGTCCTGTTCAGTCTGCTGGACCAGGCCGCAGCCGGTGATTTTGTCAGCGACATTCATATTCCCTTGCTGATCTGGTGGGCGTTGGAGGCCCAGTGCACCGAGGCGCCTGAGTTGTTGCTGGAGGCGTTGGCGGACAGTCCGGAGGTTTTTCAGACTGCGATGTTTCAGCAGCATATCACGGAGAAACTGATGCGGAGATTCGCCCAGTCGGGCAAGCGGGAAGACTTGAAATACTGTGCACGACTCTTGAATTTGCCGGTCAACGATGCGACCCGGAAACAGCTGATTGCCGGATTCGAACAGGCTTTTCGCGGTCGGTCGGTTGCCAGGTTGCCAGACGAATTGACCGAGTCGCTGGGAAAATGGGGAGGCGGTTCTCTGGCTTTTCGCATGCGCCGTAAAGACCACGACGCGCTCTTGAAAGCTTACGAGGTCGTCGCCGACAAAAACGCGGATTTGCAAACGCGAATCGAGATTGTAGAAACGCTCGGCCAGATCAATGAGGAATCTTGCATCCCAATCCTTAAATCTGCAATCCAGCTGGAGTATCCCGGATTCCAGGCTGCCGTGCTGACGGCGATGCAGGCGTTTGACGATCCGGAACTCGCCAAGTCGATTCTGGAACAATATCCGGACTTCGCGCCAGAAGAACAAGCGATCGCGCAATCCGTGTTGTCATCGCGAAAAACCTGGAGTGCATTGTGGTTGGAGGAAGTTGAAAAACAGCAGTTCGATGCCGACGCCATCCCGCTGGAAATTGTTCGTAAGCTCACGATCCATGACGATCCTGTCATCAAAGAATTGGTCTCGAAACACTGGCCGAATCTTGAAGGGATCAGTTCGGAGCAAATGGTTGCGACGGTGGCCCGGGTGCAAGCGGCATTGGCGGTCGTCGATCGACCGGAGTCGGATGCAAAAATGAAAACAGATCCAATTCATGGTCGGCAACTGTTCCAGCTGCATTGCGGAAAGTGCCACCTGATGTTTGGTGAGGGCGAGTTCATTGGTCCCGACCTGACCACGTATAATCGCACCGACCTGAATCACATGCTCGCCAATATTGTCAATCCCAGCGCTGAGATCCGGGAAGGATTTGAAAACTTCAAAGTCTTAACTCTGGACGGTCAGTTGTTAACGGGCTTTATCGCGGATGAAGACAATCAAGTGATTGTGATCCGGGGGGCCGATGGTCAAAGTGTCACGGTCTCGAAAGATGATATCGAGGACATGTCGGCTCAGAAAAAATCGCTGATGCCGGATGGATTGCTGGATAAACTGACGGACCAGGAACTCAGGGATTTATTCGCCTTCCTGCGCAGCAGCCAGCCGCTAAACGTTCAGTGACCCGCGAATCGTTGGCCGCTGATCGAGACGGAACTGTCAGCGGTCAGATCTTTTCCTCGTGGTCGGCGAGTTTTAGCCGCTTACCTTCGGCACGTAAGAATCTGACCAGGGCCACCGATTCTAACAGCCGTCTGCCGGCTCGCCCGGGCAGTTGCGGATGGGTTTCACATTTGGGCAGACGCTGAAACAACTCTGCCTGGGATGGACGCTTGATTTGATTTCCAAGCTGGATGGATTTCAGCAAAAAGTGGGTTCCGAGACGAATCTGGCATTGCGTTAACAGCCTGGCCGTTGGCTGGTTGGGAACGACCAATACATCGTGGGGTTTTGCAAATGCTTGCCATTGGCTGCGAAATTCAGGGAGCGACACGGCCGAATCCCACCAGTTGACTGGAAGTCGCATGTGTTCAAAGTTCTCCCGCTGCAGACGTCCACCGTGTTCGATCGGCAGACAAAATGTCTCGTCTGTTCCGAGACGTTGAGCAACCCAGTAGACCGGGAATCGATGTTCCGGCGGTTGGGGCTTGCCAACGGTACCTGAACGTGGTCGCGGCGTGGTTTCACCGCACGCGACAACGAGGTCATCGGGGTTGCCGAGCATTGGGTAAGGCACGTTGAAATTACGGCAGTTTGACTGGCCCTTGGTCGATCCATCGTAGGTTGCGTTTGGATGGGCCAGCTGCGTTTCGACCATTGTCTCAAAACAGCGAATTAACTGATTCAGGCCACTGGTTTCCGGCTCCAGTTCCGTCAGGGCTGCCACGACCGCTTCGACGGTGGACAACGAATGCTCGTTAGGCTCCATACGAATTCGGTAATTGCCCGGTTGGGCAGGAGCCAATTTGTATTGTCTGAGGGAGTGCAATGCCGGAATATCCCGCAACATGGTTTTCGCCTGATGCCAGGTTCCATCCAGAACGACCAATTGGCGTGGCCGCGCGTCCCATTCGAGATCACATAAATCTGCCGCGTCACGGCTTGGGAACAACAATCCTGCATCCGAATGGAGTGACAAATCAGCCTGCGCCAAACGCAGGTTCGTACCAATCTGTAGCCGCGAGTTCATCAAAGCCCGGTCGACCATTCTCGCCGTATTGAACGGGTGAACGCGCTCGCTACGGTGCTGCAGGATGACGATCTCTGTTTGATTGCCGATGCTTGGAATTGCATGGCAATAGCAAAATGCCGCCGGACGAAAACAGCCGTAGCAAAAGGGACGATAATCTCTTCCGGGCTCGGCAGCCATGCAGTCATTGGACCGGCTGGATTCAGGTTTGGCGAACACTGCAAATTCCACACACGGGCGGGAGTTTTCCAGTTTATTCGCTCGCGTCGTCACCCGCTAGTTCACGAGGGCTTTGAAAACGTGACCTTGGCGGCACTCCACCAACCGGGCTGACTCAACCCATGGTACGGCGAATCGACTGGAAGATGCTCGGTCAGGTACAAATGTGCGGCTTCGAGATTGTGGTAGGGCAATGATGGAAACAGATGATGCAAAGCGTGAAACTTGATCGAAAACGGAAAAAATAACCAGGTGAAAAAATCTCGTTCGGTGTAGTTGCAGGAATCCATGATGTGATTCGACATCGACATTTTCTCGCCGTTGCTTTCGAAATGATGATCGGCCAACTGTCGCATTTGATTGAACAGCAGCGTACTGGCGGCCAACACATACATTAACGGGATCCGCGTCCAGAACGTGATGCCCAAGGCAACGCCGATCAAAATCGCGGATGCCCTTAACCAGCATAGCAACTCGATCGCGATAAAATTTCGGTGGTTCAGTCGCGCCAGGTTTTTTTCGTACTTCCAGTTCAGTGTAAAGGACGATAGTCGACGCAACGTAAAATCACGAAGTTTCGGATGCAAGAAGGTCAGCGGCGCCAGCAAAAATCTCAAAAATACAAATGCGGGAAACAACAGGATATGCAGAGCATAAAAAACCATGCTCAGGATACTGCCCCGGCGAAATACATTCACGACGTATTCAGGATCTTTGATCGTTCCATACATCTTGCCGCTGTGGTGATCTCGATGGTGACTCGTGAAAAAAGTAGATGGGGCCAGCGTGATGACGCCAACCAAGAGATTCCAGGCGACCTTGAACGAGCGAAGCTCACGACTTGGCAAATGGGCGACTTCGTGGATCAGTGAACCGCTTCGATACAGCCAGAATACGGCAAACGGAAAGGCAACAATCTGGGCCACTGAAAACAGCGGGGAGACCAAATAGATCGAGGCGGCGGTGTAGGCCAGCGTCGCGCTGATTGCGAAGTCCAACCAGTACCGCGAAGGACGCGTTTTAAAAAAATCGGTCTCCGAATTCATCAGCGTCGATCGCGCGGTCTGAATCCATTCTGAATTTTCGTTTGACACAAAGCATCCTTTCAACGCTTAGCGGGAAAAAGCCAAAGCAGTCATCACATCCCGTTTTTCGCCGTCCACGGGCGGGCCGGTCACGAACCTGGAGATGCAAGTGCCAGAACTGAAAGAGGCAAATCAAGGAGGGAATTATGTGGACGGCAATCGTCTACGATTTGACGCCAGAAAGCAATCCCGGTTACCGCATCGGCGGCCTCTGATCCACACCAATCGCAATCGAATTACTCGCCAGGCAAAGCGAATCAGGGATTTCACAAAATTTTGGAATCGAAATAATAAAAAGCGTTTTCAACGAGCGTTTTCGCAATTTCGGGCTTTCGCCGGCGAATTCCAGCTCCACAATCGTTCATGCCTTTATTTCGAAGTCTCGAAATCCGGATGGCTGTCAACTTGTTTGATGATTCGCTTGGCCTCTGCCACGGCAGCTGCGCGACCGCTCAACAGAATGGCCTCGGGGAAATGCAAAGCCGTAATTTTCAGGCTGGGAGAGCCGGTTGCTGTTTGCGGGGAGGAATTTTGCAGAATTGCCGCCACCGTTTCGGACAACTGGAATTCAAGTCTGACTTTGGCGGTCGTCAAATCGGAGTTGGTTTGCAATTGGCGATCCAGCTGCAGAATGACTTGGCGAACGATCTCGATATCTTCTTTGAGTCCGACGAGCGTCAGCATGCCGGAATCAGGGTCAGCAACGATCTTCACTTTCTGTCTTAGATTGCCACCGGGCCTGAGAACAGGGAGTGAATCAGTATCAACGCCATTCGTTTGGGGCGCAGAGATTGGTGCTAACCGAAGCAAGTTGGGAGCGATTCGCGTGCCTGGTTCAACCGGGATTTTTCGCGTCGAGCGCTGGTCGTCCTGCCTGGCAAATCCAGGCGATGTAAAACAGGCGATTCCATTCAGCATAGCGAAGATGCAACAGCAGACGGGAATCCGGTTTTTAAACAAGCCGTGCAACATTTTCGATTTTTCCGAATAGGACTAATTGTTCTCTGCGATTTCCTTGATGCTGACCAGTCGGAGTCGCCCCCAGGGGTTGTACATTGGGCTGGACGGATCGAACTTCAATTCTTCAAATCCTGTCGCCTTGAATCGCGGACCCAATTCGTTTGCGATGATATGTCCGACCTCGAATTCGCGATCGGTCGCGCACAGAAAGCGAATGATCTCAATAATCGCTTCCTGATCCTTGTCAGATGGATCAAGCTGATTGGAGCGGCGGATGGCAACGTCCGGACGGCCAAGCAGATGCATGCCGGTTGTATAGATATCCTGCGGGCCGCCGACCATTCCAACATAGGCAAAACTCAACGCATCCGCGCTCGCATGATCACTCATTTCCAACCACAGTGAACCTCCGTGGGCCAAGCCACTGTTGTCAATGAACACACCTGCCCCGCCGGCTCTCACAATCGCCGCAGCGGCAAGCATCATTCGTTGTGCGGATTCCAGGGAACCGCCGGGACCTGTCAAACATGCGTTCATCGTGTAATCGTCGACGGCCTGCGATTCGGATTTTGTCGGCGGCCGGCGACAGGAATTGGCGAAAATATTCGCGAATTGCCCGTCCGCCTTCATCGGATAAAAATCAACCTTGGAGCCGTCGGGCATGGTCAGGTGTTCCGGAGTAATTCGAAAACCTGCGGGCAGTTGTTCCTGCAGTTTTCCGGGTCGTTCCCAGTTCCCCGGGATCCGAAACGTGATATTGACTCTTCCGTCCAACTTGGCCATGGCCGACTTCCTCATTCCAATTGCCTGGTGCGTTTCCGTTTGGCTACGCGTTTTGATTGTACAGCAGTTGGATTGAACTGTCTTGATGCAATCAAGACGTCACCACCCGACGATTAAGGGAGGCTAACGTTTCCACTTTCAGTCGATTATCCGCGGCCCAGAAACCTGCTTCGGAATTCCTGAATCAAAGGGATTTGATCGAGCCACTTCGACGTGTCAGCCTTGGCCGGGTCAAAGTCGCAGGTCTCGCCTGCAAATCCCGGTGGAATCTGACTATAGAGTCGGCGTCCCTCCGGCGTGTTTTCAAAATAGTGATATTCGTAACCTGCGAGGAACAAATCATCATCGGCGACGACGCTGATCGTTCGTACTCCGTAACTCGACAACTCGGTCGTCAACGCTTGCGGCGGAAAAATCCAATCGTGTTTTTTTGCAGCGATAAAGTAATATTGCACCTGACGGTTGGTGGACAGGATGCGGAATCGCCGCAGTTGGCCGCCGTAGAGCTGACTGGTGGAGGTGCTTTTTGCGACAACACCCGCCTTAAAATCGGGCTCGTAACCGCGGACAATCTCCAACGACGCCGGATCGTTTTTTCGCTTGAATGTCGCAATCGGCTGACCGGCGTTGATTAAGTTGCCGGGATTGGAACTCGCCTGAATTCTCGGCTGCAAAAAATCGCGGTACGGATGTACCCGATGACCCGGTGATTCGCGTAGGACCAGTCCGATCAATTGCGGAGTCCCGGGACGGCCGCGAGACCAGTCTAACAAACTCTCCAGCGCCGACTGCATTTCCAGCGGCAGGTCGGTTGTCGCTTCGTCCGATTCGATCCATTCAAAACCAGCTTCGGTCCTTGATCGCACATCGCCTTTGCCGATCCAGAAATCGTCACCTTCGTAGCTGAAATGAGAAGCCGATCGCCAGACCAGGGAGAGATCTTTGTAAAAAATTCGCGGATAAATCGTCAGTCGACTACTTCGGCCGTTTGTTGATCGAGCCCCATTGGACGCCTGTGTTTTGGTCGGCTGAACAACATAGCTGACGAAGAACCGCAGTTCCGGCATTTGACGGACGTTGGTCAGGTAAAATGTCGTGTCGAATAAAGCAATCTTGTGTTTGGGCAGTTGGCCACCGGACAGTAACAGTTCAGGCTTCGACCGGGCCAGTCCGGCGATGGAGAAGCGGGCGCCGCCGGTGATCAATTTGCCAAATTCTCGCTCGACCTGGCGCGGAGACAGATCGGCTCGATGAACGTCCGGGCTGATTTGAGTGACAATCAATTCGGTTTCCTGTTCGCAGTGGATGAAAATGATTCGTTTTCGAAGCTGGCGGCCGATCTGCAGGCTTGGCGATGAGAGGCAGGTTAAACGACTTGTGGAAATTAGCGGCCGTTAACAACCCTTAAGAGTTACGAACCACCATGGCAATCCCGAATAAGGCAATCAAAGTACCGATCAAGGAATAAGCAGTAATTTTGTGTTTGTGAAAGTGCCAGACCACCGGGATTGCAAACAGGGGGCACGTCGCAAGCAGCGTTTGGGCGACTGCGACATCCGAAAAATTATAAGCGACCTGGCTCAGCCAAATTCCCAGCCAGGTACCCAATGCGGTTGCGGGAATCAATATCTTGACGGTCGATCGATTCAGAATCAGTTTTCGCGAAACGGAATCGGGAACGTGACTCTGGGAGCTCGACTCCGCAGCGATGTACCGATGGTAAATCCAGACAATCAAAGTCGTCACGACGGCCGCGACGAAGATCCGGATAAAGGTCGCTTCAGCGGAATTGCAGATTTCAATTCCCTCGGCCGATCGCATTCCTTTTTTGGAAAATACGCCACCGACGGCTTGGCAGATGGCTCCGAGCGACCCGGTCAGGATGCCGATGGAAAGCGTACCCGGAACGATTCCTGGAGCTTCTTTGGCAGCTCTCCGGTCGGCGACGACCACGAATACGCCGCACACGGTCAAAGCAATTCCCGTGATCGCCAGGTAGCTGAGTGATTCACCAAGCACCGACCATCCCAGAATGGCAGAAACAATGGGGCTGCAGGTTGCCATCATCAGCGCTCGGCGCGGGCCCAGGATCTGCAGGCTGCGAAAGTAAAACGTATCGCCCACGACAATCCCGAAAATACCGCTTAATGACAGCCAACCCCAGGACTGCCAGGGCGCGCTGAAGGCAGGTTGGCCAAGGATGGTAGCCATCAACACGACGTGCAGGAGGATCATCACCGTCCCGATCACGTTTTTGCAGAGGTTGATATTCAGTGCGGTGAGATTAATTCGCCCCCAAAGCATACTGGAGAGCGTCCACATCAACGCGGCACACAACCCAGCCCATTCACCGATTCCCATCCAACGACTTTCTGTTTGCGGCGGCGTGAGCGTTCAAGGAAAAATTCATCGAGTGGAAAGATGATTGGTGTGGAAAACGATTGAAGTGGAAAATCAGCTTGGGCGTCAAGCGATTGGGAACTGAGCAAGCTGGGAAGCTTCGTCACCTCGGGGGATGGTGTCGGCCGTTGACTCGTAGTTTAGTTCCAACCAGCGGTTGCCAATAGTGGCCAATACCGCGGGAGCAAGTTTCAAACATCGAGTTTCGTCGGAAGGGTCACCAAACGAGCGGAATCAACCGCCAACGGACCTTCGCCGCATAGGATTCATAGGGCTGGCCGGCCAGCAACAGGCGTTCTTCGGCCTGGATCCGGATCACGACAAGGCATAAAACCAGCATCCCAATCGCCAATTGAATCCAGTGAAAGGGAATCGCAAACAGGCACCCCGCGACCATCAGCAATTCACCCAGATAGGCGGGATGGCGGATGCACGAAAAAGGGCCTCGTGTGACCGTTCCTCGGACGGCCGGCAAGATCGCGAAGCAACGGCCGAGGAACAAAAAGCTGATCACCGTTACCGTTCCGCCGACAACGAACAGCCCGGTGGCCCAAACGTTCCACTGACTTGGCGAAAACTGGAGGACCCAGCCTCCGACCAGTACCGCCGGGACAGCAATCGAACAGGCCCGTAGATCTCCGTGCGCGCTGGCCTGATCGCGAAAGATCAGCAATATTCCAACGCACAAATGCAACGCAGCAATGACGAGGATGATCGCCGCGGGCCGTTGCTGCCAACTCGAAATTAATCCCATTCCCGCCCAGCCCAGCACGGAAACACCCAGTAGGAAATTGAACCAACGTTCAGAACCGGACACGATTGACCACCTAATACAGCCAGAAGCCCCAGTTGAAAACATAGCTCAACAAGTTGATCACCAGCAAAGCTCCAATCCAGATCAGCCACCCCATGCCTTCACCACCGCCTTGAGAGGCGGTCCGACCGGCTAACTGTGCCTGGATAGATCCGACGAAGCCATTGGCGTCGCTTGGTTCCCAACCATTATCGACCAATTGCTGGGCAATTTGCTGGGGGTCTTCCCCATCGTTAAGGTTCTGGGCGACCAGCATGGCGAGGGCTTCGATTTCCTCGTCGTCCTGGCCGGGTGGTGGTAGCTGGTCAGTCATCGGGCATCCCGTGAGGCGTTTTTCGGTTCAGGCTGAGTTTAAAGCTTGATCCAGAGGCTGTCAATTATTTGCTGGCAGGCAAAGGTGCCTTAAACGCTGGGCGCAGTGTTTTTCTTTTTCTTGGAACGCCAGATGTAGCCGTCGACGATGAAGTGATGCAGGTTGATCGTCGCAACGGTCATCAAGATCGCTGCCTCCAGTTCAAATCCGGCAAACACGTACATCCATGGCCAAACCAGGAACAGAAACATCCCCAACAGCATACTCATAAAATAAAAGGAAGTGACATGAAAAATCCCACTCCGCGTGTTGCCGGGCTTTTTCATCATGTCGTTCGAGTGAACAATCACCACGATCACAATGTACTGCAGCGAATGAAAAATGGTTGCCCAAAACCAGGCGTCACCATAGGACAGCGTCACCCACCAAAGTCCGTTCATGGCCAACAGCAACCAGGAAATCAGTGGCAACGTTTTTCCCTTGTCTTGCAGTCGGAAAGAAACAGATCACCGGTAGCGCAAAAATCAAGACGGCCAACACGACCGACGCGGTGCCCAGATAAGGGATCAGCCAGGATGGTCGGATAGGTCGATGAACCAGTGAATGCCGCCCTCTTTCTCCAGCAACATGGCACGGATGAACGGCAGCATGCAGATCGCCCAAAACATCCGTTTTTCAGTCGAATCCATAAAGACGCCCGATCGATAGCAATACATCAATGCCAGACCATAGGTCTGCGCAGCGTAGTGATAGGGTGACCAGGACAAATATAACGCCCACAGGTGCTCACCGAGGACCTTCGGATACGCGACACACAGCGATGGTGATCACCAGTGCGAGCAACGGCAACCAGATCGAAACCCAGGCTCGGGACGGAATCTCACCAGGCTTGGTATACAGCCGCACGGTTGAGGCCGCGAAATGCGCGTAGTTAAAAAACAGAAAGACGATGACTTTCGTTTGGAAACTTTGGGGCGTGATGGAAGGATCCAAGCAACACCCAGATCACAAATGGAATGCTGATCGCCTCCCGATCAGTGAGTAGTCCAGAACCGGATTCAGATAGCATCTGCCAACCAGCGGCGACCAGTCCCTGGCTGGAGCGGTTGAGGTGATTTGCGTAGCCATCGCGCCAGACCTTCCTTGGTATCAGCACTTTTCAAGCTTGCCAGAACCATGCTGGCAGAGATGCGGGAAGCGTACAGAATTGACTTCAGACCGTAAACGCGGGTTTAAAGGCAGTTGATGTAGATCAGCAGCAACGAGCAATCAATTCAGAATAATTTCAAAGGACAGGCCCTTTGCCAGTGATAGCATTCGCGCAGAAAGTCTTTGGCAGCGAGCCATCGTGGCAGCGGCCATAAAGTTGGCACCGTGGCAGATAAGGTAAATTGGAAGGCAAAAAGCAAAAGGACAGGCTAATTCCAAAATTGGGAAAAGGACAGGCAAATTCAGTGGGGGAAATCCCCAGGGATGGCGTCTATAAAAGGACACGCTTTTTCTGGCAGGCCGAGCGGAAGCAACAACGGACTGAACGTAACGGAGGACCGGCGATAACAGCGGGCAGCGTGGAGGAGATCAGGAGTTATGTGGCTATCTTTGGGATTTCGCTAAACCCACGAGCGTCGAATTTAAACGAGTGACACGCTCGCCCAAGTTCTCCATTTTGAAATTTAAAGCCTGACTACGATCAGTTGAGGATTCACAGCTTGACCTTTGGCTGGCCATGCTTGATTTTCCACTGATTCGTAATCGGCTCAACCTCGCCACGACTGGCTGCCGGATTTCGAGATCGTATGCGCGGCGACGGGCGCATATTGATGACGATTTTTGTCGCTACTTGTCCTGCTTCGGGTAAGGTCTGATTCCGAGCAGCATCTCGGCTCTTTCGGTGAGAGGTTGGGCGGCAACGTCTTGAAGTGTATGTTCCGCGAGATTGGTACGGACTTCGGCGTAGACAGCTTGCCGATCCTGCCCCGTGTTGATTTCGACGCATTTGTTTTTGCTTTTGAAAAGAGTCACGATGGGAAGCGTTTCGGCCTTAAATGTGTCAAACCTCAGTTTCACGCTCTTCGCATTGTCGTCACTTCTGCCGGAGTACTTGGCACGGCCCAAGATTCGTTTTTCAAGAACATCATAAGGGCATTCAAAATAGATCATTTTTGGCAGCTCAGTTTCTCGGCCAAAGATCTCATGCCAGACTTCCAGATTTGCTACCGAACGGGGGAAGCCATCGAGCAAAAAGTTGTTCTTTCCAGTCGTTCTGGTGACCGTATCCATTGCGTTTTTGATCAGGTCCACGATGATTTCGTTGGGAACCAGTTTGCCAGCGGAAATAAACTCGTCAATTTTGGCAGCGGATGGACCACCCGACTTTTGCTCCATCCGGCAGAGTTCCCCGATCGACAAATGAACCCAACCAAGCTGAGATTCCGCCAGCTCACACATCGTTCCTTTACCGGCTCCCGGGCCCCCAAGCACGAAGACGACGTTTGGTGTTGGGCAGGGTTCTCTTGGATCGAAGTGATGGATCACGACCTTCGGGGCCGGCGAAACTCCCTTTTTGTAAACATGCCACTGTCCATCGGTGGGAGGCAGCTCATCGTCACATGTGGCGTCATAAGCAAGATGGCCATCAAGCCGACAGATTCGCCACGACCGGTAGCTGTTGGAATACGAAAGCGAGGGGCTACGGACGGATTTGCCGTCAGCACGATCCCACGCCATTTTGCCGTTCCAGTAGCCCGGGCTTGATGTCGTTCCTGATTCTGATTTTTTCGGTGGTGCCGTTGATGGAACAAACAAACCGTCGACTTCGGGAAGACCAGCTCCCGAAACTTCGATAAAAAATGTATTCGTTTTGAGCTCGTTTGCTTCGGGCATTGTTTCTTTACCGATCAGAACAACTATTGCGGGAAAACATTGGGCAACGAATGCGAACACGCGAATGACGATCTCGCCAGTTCATTGCCAGACAATACGGCCTCACAGGCCTCGGTAGTTCAGTGGCACGGAGGCGACAACGACCTTGGAATCTAGCTTGAGTCGTTGGCCAAGCCGGAGCACTGCCACCAATGGGGCCAGCCGATTCAACAACTTACAGATCCATCAAATCGCCGACAGGTATTTCTTACACTCAGCGGTTTAGCATTCTGGCCGTAAATGGAAGTGTTGTCAAATTTGTTGATTTGGTGCGTCGCTGGATTCGCATCGAATTCACACGCGGAATAATTGTACGTAGAGTTTTCATTGCAAATCTGAAAGCGGGAATCAAAAGAGATGAACTGCGGCAGTTGTAAGAACAAGAGAGATACAAATCGGAGCTAGGGCAGGAAATTTCAAACCAACAACTAGGCAATTTCAACGCGTCAGTCGCAATCCAGCTCGGCAATCTGTATTTCAGCGGAGTCAAGAAGCTCGACGAATCAAAATCGCACCATCGAAATCGTGAGGTTCAGTAATTTTCTGAACTTCGACGCTTCGGTTGCTTGACACAGGGGTGTTAATTGGTACACTCAATGACCTCTTGTCTATTACTGAATGGAGTCCTGCTCATGACGACTGCCCGAAGCGAATTGGTGGATGTGGACGTAACTCGTTGGTATCACTGCATTTCGCGGTGTGTGCGAATGGCTTTTTTAATGCGGGAAGGCACCTCCGACAGAAAGCAATGGATCGAGGACCGGCTTCAGTTGCTCGCAAAACATTTTGCGATTTCCGTTGGCGGTTACGCGGCGCTCGATAACCATCTTCATGTGATTTGCCGTCTGGATCCTGGAGATGCCGAGATTTGGTCAGCCGAAGAGGTAATCCGGCGGTGGATGGCCGTTTACCCGCCCAGGAAGCCGGCGCTCGATGACGAGAAAGCTATCAATCAATGGGTCAAACAGCAGGCCAAGGACCGTGTCGCGCGTCGCTGAACTGCGGGAACGCTTGGCTAATCTTGGCTGGTTCATGAAGTCGCTGAAAGAACCGCTGGCTCGATTGGCCAACAAGGAAGATGGAGCTCGGGGTGCTTTTTGGGACCAGCGATACAAAAGCATCGGGATTCTCGATCCGGAAGCGTTGTTGACAATGTCGGCCTATGTCGATTTGAATCTGTTGGCAGCTGGACTGGCACAAACGCCTGAGGCCAGCCAACACACGTCGATCAAACAACGAATCAATCATGTCCGCAAGGCAGGTCAGCTTGATTGCCTGAAAGCGGCTCGAGCTGGTAGTGTCGCTGGCAGCAAGGCGGCGGGGAATGTTGAGCAGGATCACTGGCTGGTTCCCATTGAGGATCGGCGCGATCACACCAACGCGATGACCTGTTCGTGCCGCGAGGGGATGTTGGAGTCGTTTTCGCTGGGGAGCTATTTGTTGTTGGTCGATTACACGGCTCGGCTTTACCGCGAGGGCAAAGCCCGGATGGATTCGGCGGTGAAAGAGATCTTCGATCGGCTGGGCGAAAGCGAAGCATGCTGGTCGGCTCGCATGAACAAAATGCTGAAGAGTCGGGATTTACGAGGTAGCTTTTTTTCTTCCCAACCGGAGTCGATTCAAAAGCTTGCCAACCGCCGGGGCAAACGCACGCTGAATCTATCTCCACAAGCTGCTTAAACGAGCATCCCAATACATATCGCCCGTGGACGGAAAGACTAACACCGTTAGCTTTCCCCGCTTCACGTTCGCCGCTGCGCATTGAGCAAACTCTGAGCGCAAAAGAGGCGACTTTCTTGGCAATCGGAGCCGGTTTTCAAGGTCTTCGAGATCCAATTTAAAAAATCGACTTAAAATGTCGGGTAGATATAGTTTCATCCAGTGGATTAAATTGCCTGTCCTTTTTGCCTGTCCTTTTTGCCTGTCCTTTTTGCCTGTCCTTTTTGCCTGTCCTTTTTGCCTGTCCTTTTTGCCTGTCCTTTTTGCCTGTCCTTTTTGCCTGTCCTTTTTGCCTGTCCTTTTTGCCTGTCCTTTTTGCCTGTCCTTTTTGCCTGTCCTTTTTGCCTGTCCTTTTTGCCTGTCCTTTTTGCCTGTCCTTTTTGCCTGTCCTTTTTGCCTGTCCTTTTTGCCTGTCCTTTTTGCCTGTCCTTTTTGCCTGTCCTTTTTGCCTGTCCTTTTTGCCTGTCCTTTTTGCCTGTCCGGTTTCAGCGCTGGTATGTGAAGTCCCAGAAATCGGCGAACTCTCCCGAGGAAGTATCGCCAAGCTGATGGGATTGGCACCGTTGGTCAGCCAGTCCGGCAACTCCGACAAGAAGCGTTCGGTGCGAGGTGGTCGTTCCTCCGTTCGCAGTGTCCTCTCTATGGCCGCGCTATCGGCCAGCCAAAACAACGAGCAACTCAAAGCGTCTAACACACGGCTCGTTCGAAAAGGGAAGCCAAAAAATTAGCCTTGATCGCGGTCGCCAGAAAACTGCTGACGATCTTAAATCAGATGGCTCGCCCGGATGGGCAGGTGTGGGAACCGAATCGCGGCTCCACCAAAGACCAAGGCAACAAAAAAGAAAGCAGCTGCGTACCGTCGCTAAACTTGAACGCAGCTGCCACGTGCTCGATGCATCATTGACGCACCGGCGACTGTTCTATCCCTGGCGAAGTTGCGTCCCCGCAGAACTCCCTTGCGTTTCAAACATCGAGAATATTTTAATGCTGCGCCGGCCGCAAAACAAACCCATTGAACACCGGCGTCATGCCAAAGAAAATCCCCCGCGCAACTGCCAAATAATAAAAAGTTTGTCAGAATTTAAGATTCTGACTTGAAAACCTCTAAGACCGTCGCTCTCCTCAACCCGCCAGTAGCTGTACCCGGTATCTTTTCAGATCTCCCATGAAGGTCCCCCCTTGGCCTTGACTGTCCCCGCACTGGTCTCTTCTCGGATTATGACTGTCCCCGCACTCGTCTGGATCCGCCAGTGCCTGTCCCCGCTTGCTTCGAGCGTTACTCTGTCCATTGGTCTCGAATTTGGCTGGCGATCTCGGTTAGCCGACTGACCAATTCGTCAGGGCTCAGTTGATCGACTGCCAGGCAAACGTTACGTTGTCGCGGCATTTTGCTCATGGCCGTGCGATAAGTCTTGTCGTAATAAGCCAAACAAATCTCGATTGCTGCTCGGATATCGCCCGATTCGACCGCCGTGATGGCTTGTTTGGTCGCCAAGCCGCCCAGTCGTTTGGCAATCCTCTCAATCCCGCCGATCAACTGCTGTTGCACGTGATCGCCATAATCCACCATCAGATTGTCGACCCGTTGTTCGAATGAGCATTCGATGGTGACCGCCGGCGAAAGCTGAATTCGCCTGTAAATGACATCCGGGACAACAACGGCTCCAATCCGGTTGCCTTCGTCTTCGACCCAGATATTCCGGTCGAGATCCAAGCGGTCGATTTGCTGAAATAAGTTGTTTTCGAACTGTTCGGTCATGGGTTGCGGATGTTGACCGATGCCGCCAAACGAAGATCCACGATGATTTGCCAGCTCCTCAAGATCGATGACCTGCTCACCTGCGGACTTCAGCCGGTGGAGAACGCTGGTTTTTCCTGCGCCGGTCAGTCCGCTGACCACGATGAAACGCAATTCCTGCTCAAATGAAGCACGCGCCATTTGCCGAAAGGCTTTGTAACCGCCTGCCAACACCGTTGGCCTCAGGTCGGCCATCTCAAGAATCTTCGCAAACGAGTTGCTCCGCATTCCACCTCGCCAGCAATGGACGAGAACCTCGCAGTCTTTGGCATGATCCATGGCTTGTCGGACAAGCCCCGCCAATCGCGGACCAATCAGTTCCAGGCCTTTTAGAATCGCCGGCTCGCGTCCAATCCGCGTGTAGATTGTTCCGACCTCGGCTCTTTGCTGGTCGGTGAACAGCGGCACATTGACGGCGCCCGGGATGTGCCCCGATTGAAATTCACCCGGCGATCGAACGTCCAGGACGGGCATCATCGGATACTCCGTTGCGCGGTGCCAAAATGCTGCGGCGTCAATTTCGATCGGTGTGGTTTGTTCCTGCGTTTTCATACAGGGACAATTCTGCATTAAAAAAGCCGGGTTAACAAACCCGGCTTGAATTAATTTTCATTAATCACGGCAAGTAACAACGCCGTTAATTTGCGTTCCACCACCAGCGATCGGCCGTCGGCGTGGTCTTGGCCGTCAATTGGGCAAGTTCGCCGACCGTTTCTTTGTTGCTGGCGATTCCCCAAGGGTCGAGTTGGATGCCGCCGGAAGCCGAAACCAACCAGGACCGTGAAATTCGTACGAAGCTGCATTCAGTGGGAACAGATTTCGGTACCGTACGTGAAGGTGTCGCAACCACGTCGGTCGTGCCGAGGATGGCAGGAATCTCCAACCCGACTTTGTCCAGCAATTGCTCTCCGTTGATGATTGCCGCGATGACGGAAAGGTCCATCACATTTCGCAGCTCGCGGAATGCTGGTTCGGCAACGGAAAGCTCTTCAAAACGCTCCGTCATCATGTTGGCCCACTGGACCGCAAACCGATTTTGTCGCTGAGTCGTTGATTTCTTGCCATCTTTGTCAAAATGGCTTTCCTGAGTCATCGTTTTCACGCCGTTCCCACGAATCTGCCAAACTGTTCCAGCGGCGTCCTGGGCGACTGGCTCGTAACTGCATTCCATCCAGAACCGTGGAGCAGCTTTCATGTTCTTGACATTCTTCGAAGCCGCCAACTCCATAAAGCTGGGAAAGTGGCTGATCGGAGATTTTTCGATGCCCATCGAAAGTCGCTTCATTTTGTAGTCAGCAGCAACCAGGATTTGGGCAAAACGACTGTCCTCGGGTACACCAGTCAGTTTGATCAGGTGCTGCCCCATGGCTTTTTCGACTTCCGGCTGCAATGCAGGACCGAAGCTGACATTTTGCATTTCGATCGTCTTGTAGAGTTGCTGGAGCTGGCGAATACCCTGCTCGGTCGGATTGATCGAGACCGAAATCCCCTGCCCGGTTCGCGAATTTTCGGCAGTTCGCATGGCGACCAGGAAGTCTTCCAGCCGCAACACCGGAGTGCCGGTCGTTTTGCCAACAACATTACCACTATCATCCGCTTTCCAGCCCTCACCCGGACCGGCGATAATCACATCGTTGGTTTCGGGAGACAGGATTACGAATTCAATTCGCTGCAGTCCCGCCATGAACTGGACATCGTTGGGCAGCGGTTGACCTGATTCACGTGCTTTGTTGATCGCGGCCTCCAAACCGCGAATCGAGATCATTCGCAATTTGGTTTCAACGTTCATATCGGGGTCGACCATTCGCAGACCGTCCTGTAGACGCTGCAGCAGTTGTTGATCGAGGACCTGTTTTTGACCCGAAATCACACCCGCGGTGTCAATCATGACGCCGCCGACAACGCCCGTGGCGATGAAGTTGTTCCCCAATGTGTTGTTACCGCCGCCTGGGTTACCGCCGCCACCGGGAGGGTTACCACCACCGCCTTGAGCGTATAATGACTCCGAAGAGACAACCAGCACCGCAGCGCAACACAGTGTCAAAACAAATTTGGCAATTCTTGCCGACATAATCAAACTCCTGATGAAAAAGGACTTGCCCCGCTGTCCTGTTTATTTTTGCTCTATGTAGATAATAGTCGCAGTCTTAGGGATTGGTGTCCGGAAGACTGGTCAAATTTGGTAGAAAACCGGTAAAATATTACCGCACGCCAATAGCGTACCCTTACACCAGGTTAATCACCGGGGTCCCAAAAATCAAGAAATCGCGGTTTTCGCCCGCGATTTGGATATCTTGATCCCTGTTGTATGTTTCTTTATCGTCGGCAAACACCACTGCAGCTTAAGATGGCATCTGGAACCACATCAAAATCGTCTTCTTCGATCGCCTACCTGGTCATCCGTGACGGGAAAAAGTGGTCAGACGTTTTTCGCCTTATGCCCGGCAGAACCGTCACGATCGGCCGATCCCCGACCAACCAAATTGTGATCAAAGAAGATCAGGCCAGTCGGCAACACGCCGAGATTTTTATCTCGGACGGAAAATGGACAGTTCGCGATCTTTCCAGCCGCAACGGAACCGCCGTCGGAAAGGAACGAGTGCTCGGTGATCACACGCTTAAGCCGGGCGATGTCATCTGGATCGCCAGTACGCAAATGGCTTTTGTGACTGACCTGTCCACCGCATACAAAAGAAAAGTCTTCTCCAAAGTGGAAATTGGTGGTGAGACCGTAACCGGTCTGGAAGTTCAGGAATCGGACGACGAGGCAACGCTTTCGGAAATCCAGATTGCCGAGCCGACCCAGATTACCCACCGGCGTCAACGGCCGCGGTTTCTTCAGGAAGAAGACGAGGCCAACGACGACGATCAGGATTCCCAAGTCGGGCGGGACGCGACACGATTGTGCCGGCTCGCATTCGAATTGGCCAATGAATCAACCCCGCGGGCAATCGCGAAACTGGCGCTGGATTGTTTGCTGGAAGAAACCAAAGTCGATGCGGGCGCCGTCCTGATGGTTCCTCAGAGTCGCCGGACGACCGTCGACCCGGAAAAACTGGAAATTCTGGCCTGGCGCAGCGAGAACCTGCCCAATTACCAACGTGTCTCAAATTTTCTGACCGAGACCGTGCTCAATCGAGGCGAAGCGGTTTTGGCCAGAAATGTCCAGGATGACAGTGCATTGGGGATCCGCGACGCATCCGGACAGATTCATGCCACCGGGGTGATTGCGGCACCGATCAGGATGAATAACCGCACGATCGGACTGGTCCATCTTTATACGACACAGAAAAAGGAAAGCCTTGGCCCCAACGATCTCGAGTTTACTTTGGCCGTTGCGGAAACCGTCGCGCTGGCAATGAAGACACGATTCCGAGAACAGAAACTTAAGGAAGATCTGTCGAAGACAAAATATGAAATTGATCTTCTGCGTAGCCAGTTGGGTGTCGAAAGCGAAATTGTGGGTTCCAGCTCAGAGATGTTCAAGGTTCACGAACAGGTTGCGATGGCTGCCCCCAGCAAGGCCACCGTGCTGGTACGTGGCGAAAGCGGCGTTGGAAAAGAGCTGGTTGCACGTTCGGTCCATTTTTCCAGTCCGCGGCGAAAAGGCCCGTTTGTCTGTTTGAACTGCGCCGCGCTTTCCGAATCGCTGTTGGAAAGCGAATTGTTCGGCCATGAAAAAGGTGCCTTCACGGGGGCAACCGATCGCAAGATGGGTAAATTCGAAGCGGCCGATAAAGGCACGTTGATGCTGGACGAGATCGGCGAAATGAGCCCTTCCATTCAGGCGAAATTCCTGCGCGTGCTCGAGGGACATCCTTTTGAACGCGTCGGTGGTGCCAAAGCCATCAAGGTTGACGTGCGGGTCATTGCCGCGACCAACCGTGATCTGGAGCAGGACGTTCGCAAAGGTACGTTTCGCAAAGACCTGTTTTTCAGGTTGCACGTCGTGCAAATTGATGTCCCGCCGCTGCGGTATCGCCCCGAGGATATCCTTGAGCTTTCGGAGTACTTCTTGCAGAAATTTAACGCAGAGACTGGCAGAAAGATCGCCGGTTTTTCGCCTCAAGCCAAATTACAACTCGAACGCTATCGTTGGCCAGGAAATGTCCGGGAACTTAAAAACGTGATCGAACGGGCCGTCGTGCTGGCCCGGGGCGAGGTCATCCAGCTGGACGAGCTTTCCTTGACCAGTCTGTCCACCGCCAGTGAATCCCAATTCGATTTTGGTTCGATCGTTCCGAAATACATTCCTGAATCGCTGGAAGACGTCGAACGTCGGCACGTCGAGGCAACGCTCGATTCAACGAATTGGAACAAAAGCAAATCGGCTCAAATTCTGGGCATCGAACGATCGACGCTCGACCGAAAGATCAAAAAGTTCGGGATTGAAAAGCAGTCCTGAGAGGTTCAAGCGGTTCGCGAAGTCGACTCGGGTTGTTCCAATTCCAGTTGCATGATTTTGTCGACTCGCCGGGCGTGACGGCCCCCCTCAAAGGCCGTCTCCAGCCATTTGGTGACGATCTCCGTATAGGCGGCTGCGTCATGACCGCTGCCCGCAAGGCACAACACATTGGCGTTGTTGTGTTGACGACTCAAGATCGCCGACTCAACATCGCAACAAACGGCGGCGCGAATCCCATTGACTTTGTTGGCGGCAATGGACATGCCGATCCCGGTGCCGCAAATCAGAATCCCAAACTGGCTTTCGCCGGCGGCAACCTGCTGGGCAACTTTGAGGGCAATGTCGGGATAGTCACACGGCTCGGTCGAATACGTACCGCAATCAACGGGTTCGAATCCAGCCTTCGTGACGGCTGAGGCAACGATTTTCTTCTGCTCAGTTCCGCGATGGTCCGAGCCAATGGAGACTTTCATGATCTGTTTCTGCGCGAAAGTTCTGACTAGCGTTTAAATTGCGATAAATCGAGACGTTCGACCCATTTCGAGAGGTTCTCATCGATTTGGCTGGCACACTGCCGATACACTTCCACTGGCGCACCAATCGGATCGGAGACATCAGCGCCGTCGATTCGCACGGTATGGGTCCGCGCCTCAAGCATCGGCCAGTGGGAAATCAGCGCTTCGCGGTGGCGGTTGGTCATGGTCAAAATCACATCCGCATACTGGGCGAGTCGACCGGTAATCGGCTGGCTGACGTGATCGGAAATATCCAGCCCCATCTCCTTCATCGTCTCGGTGGACTGGCTGGACGCGGGAGCCCCTGGCATCGCGGCAATCCCCGCCGACATGACGGTGATCCCACGCTCACTTAACTGATCGCAGGTACAGTCCATTTTTTCTGCGAGCCGTTTTTTCAGCAGGGCCTCTCCCATCGGACTGCGGCAAGTGTTTCCCGTACACACGACCAAGGCAATAAATCCGGAGAGATGCTTCAGCGTTTTCTCGTCCACCACACCTGCCCTCAGCAGTTTGATTTGGTCGCCATTCACCTGCACCACGGAGGAGGGGCCGCCAAATTTGCATTCGCGATCATTCAGTATCAACTCGACCTGCTCACCGAACACCGCGGCCAAGTCACGACCGTCGGTGATTTCGGACTGGCCTGTGAGTTTGCGCTGGTCATCACGATTGGCCCGGCACACAATTGTTTGATCTGCAACGGAATCTCATGGGCCGTGCGCTCGCAACGCGACGGTTCCGGCCGGCATCACGGACGCCACCACGCGATCGTCAAGTCGGCGGATCACACTGTCTGGATGGTTTCCATCAACCACCAAGGTGACCGGCCCGGGCCAGCATCGTCTGGCCAAACGTCGGGCCACGACAGGCATATTGGGTACATAGTCCAGCGCTCCCTCGAGGCTGTTGACCACGAAAGCGAGCGGTCGGTCCGGCGTCTGCCCGGTAAGCTCGGCAAGCCGTTGGACCGCATCCGGAATTAGGGCGCTGGCGGCCAATCCGTAGACAGTCTCGGTCGGAACAGCGATAATTTTACCAGACGACAACGCTTCGACGGCTTGTTGAATGACATCCCGCACGTCTTCGGTATCCTGAAGATCAATGGTGACCGCTGTCATTTAGGCATCGCCGAGTGGAATACAAGCTTCGGTTTGGGTAGATCCGACACGGTTTTACTATATCGTTCACTAACTCTCAGGGTCAAGTAAGGGATTAATCAGCATCGGCTCCGTACGAATTCATCGACGATCTTCAGCACCGCATGCGCCAGCAACAATGTCTTCCCGTTTCCTTGGTGGAACGCCAATGGAGCCAATGGAGTTGGTGGATTCGGCGGAAATTGTCCCGAATTCTGTTAATTATGCTGGTGCCCGTAACTGCCGCCATGGTTTGCGGATGCAAGAATCAGGATCTGACTTCCAAATCAGCCTATGTCTGGGGACGCAGGGGGCTTGATGATGGCCGATTCATGAAGCCGCGTGCGATTACGATCGATCGACAGGATCGATTGTACATCGTTGACATGACCAGTCGTATTCAGGTCGCCGACCGAGATGGCAACATTCTGCGGGTCTGGAAAACGCCGATTTGTCTGCAAGGAAAACCGTGTGGGCTTTCGATCAGCAATGATGATTTGCTGATGGTCTGCGATACGCATTATTTCCGAGTCCTGTTCTACACGCCCGACGGCGAACTGCTGGAAGATCGAACCATTGGGGGGACCAACGGTCGAGGTCCGGGAGAATTCGGGTTTGTCACCGACGTCGTGCAGGATTCCAAAGACAATTATTATGTCGCCGAGTATGGTGACTACGATCGAATTCAGAAATTCAATCCTGCTGGTGAGTATGTTTATCAATGGGGCGGTCACGGTGACGAACCGGGGCATTTTCTCCGCCCCCAGGGCCTCTGGATGGATGCGGCTGATCAGCTTTGGGTGGCCGATGCGAGTAATCACCGGATTCAGGTGTTCGATGTGACCGGTGACCAACCCCGATTTGTCAAAAGCTGGGGAAGTTCCGGAAGAGAGCTTGGTGAGTTAAGCTATCCCTATCAGGTTTATCTTGATGACGAAGGATTCGTATACGTTTGCGAGCTGGGGAATCACCGAATTCAGAAGTTTACGCAGGATGGGGATTCGCTTGGCTCCTGGGGGTGTGCCGGCAGAGAGCCCGGGCAACTGGATCAGCCCTGGGCGATGTGCCAGGACAGTCAGAAATCATTTCATGTGCTGGATTCCTACAACCACCGAATTCAGCGATTTGAAGCCGACGAATTCTCGCTGAATCCGGAGCAGAGTTCGGTGCCTGAGGATCCCAATCGAATGTTCGCGGATTAAGACATTTTCAATTATTGTTCAGGTACCAAAATGGATCAAAAAGACTCGCACTGGATTGGTTTCGACCTTGGTGGTACGAAGATGATGGCGGTCGTTTACGATGCGGAATTCAAACCGCTCGGCCGGGCCCGAAAAAAAACCAAAGGCCGTGACGGCATGGAAGCTGGTTTGAAACGGATCAACAATCTGATCGGTGAAGCGATCGACGAAGCCGGCCTTAAACCAGAACAGGTTTGCGGCCTGGGAATCGGTTGTCCTGGTCCGCTGGATCTCAAAGAGCGTTTGATCCGAACAGCCCCCAATCTGGGCTGGCACAACGTTCCCATCGCTCGCTCGATCGAGAAACAATATCCCTTTCCTGTTCGCGTATTTAACGACGTTGATTCAGGGGTTTTCGGCGAATACAAATTCGGCGCCGGCCAGCACGCGCGTTGTGTCTTCGGCCTGTTTCCGGGGACCGGGATCGGTGGTGGATGCGTCTATGAAGGCAAGGTCTTTCGGGGCAGCAATTGCACGTGCATGGAAATTGGGCACATCCCCTTGATTCCCCAAGGTCCGCTTGACGGTGCAGGCAATCCGGGAACTCTCGAGGCCGTCGCGTCCCGGTTGTCGATTGCGGGAGCCGCAGCCCAGGCTTGCTACCGGGGGCAAGCTCCTTTTTTGCTGGAAAAATCCGGGACCGATGTTTCCAAGATCCGGAGCGCTGCGATTGCTGCCTCCGTCGAGCACAATGATCAGGCCGTCGTGGAGATCATCGACCATGCGTGTGGCTATTTGGCACTGTCCGTCGTCACAATCGTGCACTTGCTCGCACCCGACGTGATTGTGTTTGGCGGCGGACTGATTGAGGCTCTGGGAGATCGAATGCTGCCTGCCATCGAGAAACAGGCTCGAGCCCGCGTGCTGCCGTCGTTAAAGGATGTTTTCAAAATCGAATTGGCGACGCTCGGTGACGACGCGGGTGTGATGGGGGCCGCGGCGTTGGCGCGTCAGTCTATTTTGGAAGGCTAGGCGATGTCCGGCTGAGCAAATCAGCCGATCGTTTGCCGGTACGCGCGGACCGCGATCGAATTTAGAGTATTGTCAGCAACTGGTCGGTTTCTATTGATGAAAAAAGATTCAAAATTCGTCGCCAGCAAAACCCGTTTGCCAAACTCGCCGAAGTTGGTTGCCGTGATCGACATTGGCGCGACCTCGCTACGGATGCAGATCGCTGAGATCAATCGAAATCGCGAGGTCCGCAAACTCGAATCCTATTCGCAAGCCGTCAGTATCGGCAAGGATTCCTTCGCCAAGGGGTACATCCGGCGGGAAACGATCGAGGACTGCGTGCATGTCCTGCAGACCTACCGCGACAAACTCGTCGAGTTCGGAATCCACTCCGCGGAGCGAATCCGGGTCATTGCGACCAGCGGCGTGCGGGAAGCGAGCAATCGACTCACGTTTGTCGACCGGATATTTGTTGCCACTGGTTTTGAAATCGAACCGTTCGAGGAAGCCGAGTTACACCGTGTCACCTACCTCGGAATTTTGCCATTTCTGGAAGGCCAGCCGAAATATTTCGAGGGCAATTCCCTCGTGATTGAAGTTGGCGGCGGCACGTCCGAAGTGTTGTTGTTGAACCGGGCCGATGTCGCGTTTGCGAGAACGTATCGTCTGGGAGCACTGCGACTGCGGAACGCGATCGATCGTTTCCACGCCACCGAACAAAAATCGAGAGGCTTGATGGAGTCGCACGTGTTGCAAGTGGTTAACCAGCTCAAACTGAGTGCGCATTTTGAGAGCCCTGACAACTTCGTTGCGATGGGTGGCGATGTACGTTTCGCTGCCAAGGAAATCAACCAACAGCCGGTCGCTGATAAACTGGTTCGATTGCCGATCGACAAAATCGAACAGTTTACGAACCAGATTCTCAACCAGTCTCCCGATACCCTGGCGACCAAGTACCACATGAGCCTGCCCGACGCCCAAACGCTGGGGCCTGCCCTGCTGACCAACCTGGTTTTCGCGAAGGAATTCAAGGCAAAACATATCCTGGTCGCCAATGTCAGTTTGCGAGATGGCCTGCTTCAGGAAATGGCCGAAGGGAAAGGCTGGTCGGATTCGATCCAGCAGCAGATCGTTCAGTCGGCAATCCAAACGGGACGCAAGTTCCAGTTTGATGAGGAGCATGCCAAGCATGTATCGGGCCTGGCCTGTACCCTGTTTGATCAACTTCAGTCGTTGCATCAATTACCGGATCACTACCGCCGAATTATTCAGATCGCGGCACTGCTGCACGATATTGGTATTTTTGTCAATTCAAAATCCCGTCACAAGCACTCGATGTACTTGATTCAGAATTCAGAATTTTTTGGAATCGGGTCGGCAGATTTAAACCTGATCTCGCTCGTGGCTCGTTATCATCGTGGCGCGAAACCCCAACCAACGCACGAAAATTATTCGCGCCTCGGGCGGAGACAACGCGTGGTCGTTGCCAAAATCGCATCGCTGCTGAGGTTGGCAAAAGCCCTGGACGCAACCTTCACGCAGCGGATTCACACGATCAATTCGTCGATCGAAGGTGACCGTCTGAGGCTGTTCACGACGGACGTCGCGGACATCACGATCGAGAGTATCGAACTGGCCCAGGCCGGAGGGCTGTTTGAGGATATCTTTGGAAAACGCGTTTCGCTGGAACTTAACGGCGACGACGCATGACGCTTCCGAAAATCGGATTTTCGTTCCACTCCACCTCCCTGTTAAATTGATGAAAACTCAAAAATCGAATTACTTTAATCGAGAAATCAGTTGGCTCGGATTCAATCAGCGGGTCCTGGACTTGGCGATTTCGTCGGAAACGCCGTTGTTGGAACGCGTGAAGTTCCTCGCGATTTCTGCTTCGAACCTGGATGAATTTTTCATGGTTCGCGTCGGTGGGTTGAAACTGGTCGAAAGAGTTGGCAGCGAACAAACAGACATTGCCGGCCTGACGGCGTCGGAACAACTGGAACAGATTCGCAACGGCGTGCTGGAAATGAATCGGTCCCAATCGGACTGCTTGTTGAATCAGCTCGAACCTGCAATGGCGGAGCAGGACATCGTGCGCGTCGCCCCCCATGATCTTACCGATTCCCAGAGCGAGTATCTGTTGACCCGGTTTCGACAGGAGACACTGTCCGCAATCGCGCCACTGGCGATCGAGGCGACCGAGGAGTTTCCCATGCTCAGTGGAGCCCGGTTGTGTCTGTGCGTACGATTACGGAATCGATTGGACAAAAAGCTGCGTCCGATCGATCAAACTGCCTTCCCGGGTATCGAGGAAGCCGCCGAAATTCAGACGGATCGGTTCATTCTGATTCCACTGGGACGATCACTCAGTCGAATCTGGACGGTACCCAGCGAACGCGGGTATCGCTACATGCTGCTGGAAGATGTGATCGGATTGTTGTTGCCCGAACTGTTTCCCAATCAGGAAATACTGGAATGGACTTCCCTTCGGATCACGCGCAACGGCGATGTTGAGCTGAATGAAGACGGTCGGGCGGATCTGCTGACCGGAATGGAAGAAATGCTGGAGGCCCGCCGCGTCAGCGATTGCGTACGGCTGGAAATCTCATCCACCGCCTCCAACGTGATGAAGACGTTTTTGCAGCAATGTGTGGGGGCCTCGGACAACGAAGTCTATCCGATTGATGGTCCGTTAGCGCTTACCGATTACTTTCGGATCGCGGGACTGAACGGATTCAAGGAACTGAAGGATGAACCGTGGCCACCCCAGCCGTCTCCCGATTTTGGGCCAGACCGTGACATCTTCGAGACGATTGCGGCCGGTGATCGAATTCTGTATCACCCGTATCAGTCCTACGATCCGGTGATCAATCTGCTCAAAGCAGCGGCGAATGACCCCGACGTAATCGCGATCAAGCAAACGCTCTATCGAACCAGCGCCGACAGCGACATTGTCAAAGCGCTGGAGCAGGCGACCGAAAATGGAAAACATGTCACGGTGATTGTCGAACTCAAGGCCCGATTCGACGAGGCGCGAAATATCTACTGGGCGCAGCAATTGGAACACGCCGGTGCCGACGTGATCTACGGCGTGCAAGGCTTGAAAACACACGCCAAAGTCTGCATCGTTGTCCGTCGAGAGCCGGCGGGCATCCGCAGGTATCTGCATTTTGGGACCGGCAACTATAACGAATCAACCGCGCGACTTTACAGCGACGTCAGTCTGTTCAGCTGCGACGAACAACTGGGTACCGACGCCGTTCATCTGTTCAATGCCGTGACCGGCCTGTCGGTACCGCAGACGCTCAGCAAACTGGCCGCGGCCCCGATCAATCTGCGCGAGACTTTCCTGGAGCTGATCCAGATTGAAACCGAGAATGCCAGCCGTGAAGGCAGTGGGCAAATCGTTGCCAAAGTCAATTCCCTGGTCGACAAGGAAATCATCGATGCGCTCTACGCCGCCTCTCAAGCCGGCGTCAAAGTACGACTGAACGTGCGGGGCATCTGTTGCCTGATTCCCGGCAAGAAAAACCTCAGCGAGAACATTCGTGTCATCAGTGTCGTTGACCGGTTTCTCGAGCACGCGCGGATCTTTTATTTTGAACACGGCGGCGATGACCGATTATTCATTTCCAGCGCAGACTGGATGGGACGGAATTTGAATCGGCGAGTCGAGTTGCTGGTGCCGATTCTGGACGAAGCCTGTCGGACGCGTTTGACGCGAATCCTGAATTCGTACTTCGATGACAATGTTCGAGCCACCGAGCTTCGTAGTGACGGCGAGTATGTCCAGGTGACCCGCAAAAAGAAAAAACCGGAATTTCGCGCACAGCAGCACCTGTTCGAAGAAGCCTGTCAACTTCATGCGGCGCACACCGATCCCAAAACGACCGTTTTCCAGCCTCACCGAGCTGAGAATTAGGCAATCTTACGAGCTCATTCCCTGGATGACAGCGGGCCGTACTAGCGTGCACGGCCTGCTCCTCCACCTCGCCGCCGCCGGAAAACCGACGCCATCTGGACGTGTTCGCTAGCGATGCATGGAAACGTGCCTGTTGCGGCCTGGGCTAAGAATCTATTCTCCGTACTGCAGGATGCCAATCGCCAACAAGTTGACTTTTGGCAACGCAATTCGATTCATCAAACGCAGGTTTTACAAACAATTTGTTTCCGAAGTTTTAACGTCGATTCCTGGTGGCATTTTCGCCGACTGCAATTTTCTGGCATATATTTTAACAGCCGACCCACGGACCGACTCAGCCACAAAAGATCAGAACATGTTAGTTGACTTGCTTCAAAAACTGCGTTCTCCGGCGACCCAAGCCCGTTCGCTTCGAACCTCCAGCCGGCCCAGCCTGTTTTCATTTACAAAATTGGAGTCGCGTCGGTTGCTCGCCGGCATGTACCTCGATGTCAGCAACGGCGAATTGTCGATTTTTGGCGATGCCAATAATAACGTCGGCGAAGTGACCCAGTTGGACAGTTCGACCATTCGGGCAACTGTTGACTCGATTACGAATGATTACAGTTCATCGGCTGTCAGCAAAATCGTATTTCTTGGATTCGATGGCGATGACCAATTCACAAATGGCACTGCGATCGAAGGACAATTGCTTGGCAACGGCGGCAACGATACTTTGATCGGTGGATCCGCCTACGACCAAATCAACGGGGGCGAAGGGGATGATGAGATTCGCGGTAACGGTGGCCATGATCGTCTGATTGGTTTCACAGGCAACGACCTGATCTACGGAGGCGAGGGAAACGACTCGGTGTTCGCAGGAGATGGGTTGAACACCGTTTACGGAGACACCGGCAACGATCTGATTTTTGGTGGCGCCGACGTGGACACGATTTACGGCGGTGACGGAATTGACCAGATTTTTGGACTCGATGGAAACGATCAGCTTTACAGCGGTGACGGTGGAGTTGCGGGCAGCGCCGGGACGGAACAAGCCGATCTGGTACTCGGGCTTAACGGCGATGATCAGATTTACGGTGGGGGAGGACTGAATGTTTTTTACGGAGGCAGTGGTCAGGACACGCTGACTGGCGGCGAGGGAGAAAACCGGATGCACGGGCAAGGTGACAATGACCACCTGATTGGAGGCTCATTCAGCGATTACCTTTCCGGCAACACCGGTGACGATACCATTGAAGGACTCGGTGGCGTTGATTTTATTCTGCCAGGCTTCGGCAATGATTCGGTTCGGGCAGGAAATGGCAACGACATCGTGATCTTCAGTGGCAGTGCGAGTTCTTACCGCGTGACGGGATTCGGATCGCAATTGACGGTTGCCGATCGGTTCGGAGCCGACGGAACTGACTCCGTTTGGGATGCGGCCGTCTTTCGATTCAGCGACGGCGATCAGGCGGCTGAGTCCGGGATCATCGAAGTTGTCACGGTTCAGCCGATTATTGCGTCCAACAACAATGGTTCCAACACGGCCGAGTATTTTGGCAGCTCGATCGAGCAAGCTGAGATTCAGTCGCTGATCAATGATATTTACTACCAGGCGGGAATTGAAATTGTCTGGTTACAACCACGGAGTTGGAACAGTACCTTTGCGAATGTCGGAAACTACTCGACACGGCCCCAAGACGATCTGTTTCAGATCATTGACCAGGGAGATGCAGCTGGGTTCGGAAATTCGGATCCGTTGGTGATTGATCTTTATTTTTCCGAAATTGCCGCTGGCTACGACGATGTTGGCGAAAATGTCGTCAATGGATTGGCGGTCGTCGGCGGCAATGGAATCTCGATGCATGTCGGTGACAACCTGCCGACCTTCGAGGGTGGCAGAGAAGTGGTTGCCAACGTTGCCGCTCATGAGATTGCCCACAATCTCGGCTTGGGCCACGTTAACGATCCCGCAAATCTAATGGGAGATGGAGACGAATTGACCGCATCCCAAATTGGCACGATCCTGAACAGTCCTTACTCGGTGCCGGTCTAAACTCAACGTTCCCAATTACCGGCGGTTGAATTACCAGGGATCGCGCCGCCTCCACCAAGGACCCTGTGGTTCGGCAGGCTGCGAGCTTGTTCCGTCAAACGGTGTTGACCGGACAACCACTCAGGAAAGCCGAGATGTTTTCGGCGGTGGTTGTCATCGCCCGTTTACGAGCCTCAATCGTGGCCCACGCCATGTGCGGAGTCAACAGGCAGTTCTGCGCTGATAGCAACGGGTTGTCGGAAGTAATCGGCTCGGCGGAAACCACATCCAGGATTGCGCCGGCAATCTGACCTTCGTTAAGTGCCTCTGCCAAATCGGCTTCATTCACCAGGCCGCCACGAGCCGTATTGATCAGGATTGCATTCGGCTTCATCGACGAAATCAGATTCCGGTTGATCAAGCCGGTATTCGAATCGGTTTGGGGGCAATGCAGGCTGATCACGTCAGCTTGGGCGCATAAGTCCTCGATGCTCAACCACTGGAATCCTGGAAAACCGGACACCGGTTTTTCGGTACGGCTGTTGGCGACGACCCGCATTTTGAACGCGGCGGCCAGTTTTGCAGTGGATTGGCCAATTCGGCCCCAGCCAACAATTCCCATGGTTTTACCCGCCAATTCAAACAGCGGAGACTTCCAGAAACTGAAATTGCCAGACTCTTGCCATTTGCCAGCCTGAATCATCTGGTGGTGCATCTCGGGTCGATGCAAAAAACACAGCAGGCCAGCGAATACGTGTTGAGAGACCGAATCGGTGCTGTAGACGGGAATGTTAGAAACCGGAATCCCGCGTTGGGCAGCGGCTGCCACATCGACCACATTGTAGCCGGTGGCCGTCACGGCGATGAATTTCAGCTTCGGCAGCTGGGACAGAACGCTTCCGTCAATCACGACTTTGTTGGTTACGACAATGTCAGCGGCTTGCGATCGTTCGACGGTCTGTTCGGGTGAAGTGTTGTCAAAGACTTTGATTTCTCCCAGCCTGGCAACTTCGTCCCATGGATTGTCACCGGGATTCAACGTCGCTCCGTCCAATACGACGATGTTCATGGATTTAGCGTCCTGAAACTGACGTAGGCTAAAAAACACAGCCAACCTATCACCAGCGCAAAACTAATCCGGAACGCGATCGGCTGCGGGACGACGGCACGCCGCTTGCGTTCGCTGCCATCCTGCGGATCGGATTCTCCGCCGACAACGCGAAAGGAGCGATCTGGATTGAGGGTTGGGCGTCGACGATGATTGTCCACAGAAATCCGTCCTGCATTTGGGTGGTCGAAAATCGGGAACGGCGACCCGACGTTAACGCCAGAGCCCACGCTCGACAGGTGATCGATCAGGATCGCTTATTGGCCAGCGTATCGCAAATCTCAAAGCTACTTTGAAACGCTTCGTCGAATTCGTAGACACCGTCGAAATGTGAGCGTTCATCCCAGCTCGATTTTTTCATGATGCCAACGTTGATCATGTTGTAGACGATGTCACCGAAACAGCTGGTTTTTTCGATCCCCCAACTTTTGAGAACAATTTTGGCCATGTAACCAAATTGGTTGAGGGCGTACTCGCGAATGGCTTCGCAAAGCTGTTGTCCCGTCAAATGCCGTTCGCGACGGGCCATGTACAGTTCCGAATCAGGTTCGGGATCGCAGTCGTAGGTCTGCATGCCCAACTCCATGGAATCTGCCGCATAAGCATGTGCTTCGCTGACAAACATGTAGGCATCGAGCGGGTAGCGAGGGTCCTGGTGTACCAGTTCGTGGAGAGAGAGGGTCTCGTTGCTCATGGAACCGTTCTGATTGAGATGAAGTGGTTTTGAAAGGTGCTCTATATTTTATCCATCCAAGGCAATTTTCCAATTACCAATTTTAAGACTTATTGCGACCTTTTCTGCGTCGTCCCTTTTTCTTTCGATCCCCAGTGCTGTCATTTTCGTCACGACTCGCGGTATCCGTTGCGTCCGTCTTTGCAGTGCCGGAAATTTTGCCACTTGATTGGCCCGTCGTGGTTTCCTGCTCAGATCGCGCGGCATCCGTCGCCGCGGCTTTGGCTTTCTTCTCAAGTTTTTCTGATTTTCTTGGGGATTCACCACTTGTCTTTTTGATTACCGAGAGGACTTCACTGGCATCGATGACCATTCTGCGGTGATCTTCCGTTTCGACCAGCAATTGTTCCGCGATGATTTGTTGACTCAGGACCTTTGCCTTCCCCTCCCGCGTCACGATTTGGGCGCCGACACGGGGAAGTTGTTTTTGAATCTCTTCGTAAGTATCAAACTCGTACCTCAGGCAACATTTTAGCCGACCACATCGACCCGAAATTTTTGTTGGATCCAGCGTGGCTTTTTGGAGTTTTGCCATTTTCATGGAAACTGGTGGCATGGTCACCAGGTGCGTGTTGCAACAAACGGGCTTTCCGCAGTCCCCGTAATCGGCCAGCAGTTTCGCTTCGTCGCGAACACCAATCTGTTTCATCTCGATCCGCGTCTGAAATTCGGCGGCCAGTAATTTGACCAATTCGCGAAAATCGACCCGGTCTTCGGCGAGGTAGAATACGACCAATCGTTCCCCGCCGAACAGTTGCTCGACGTCGATCAGTTTCATCTCCAGACCGAGTGTGTCAATGTGTTTCTGGCACGTCTCCAATTTCTTTTTGCGCGAGCCATCAATGTGATTGATCTCGTTGACATCGTCCCCGGAAACCTCCCGAACAATTTGTCCCGACGGCGATTGGTCGAGATGGGACAATGCATCTTCAGTCGCTTCACAGAGCACCTGCCCCACTTCCAGCCCTCGGTCAGAACGAACAATGACCTGCATGCCACGTCGATACGACGAGTCACCGCGAACCCCCATCACTCCGAGGCTGCGCATGGTTCCGTAGCGCACAATGTATCTAGACAAAGAAGCCTCCAAAATCAGTTGGCATTGCCATTCGCATTTTGCCTTTCGCCGAATCAAACCAACGCTGGCGACCAAGCCGGTGCGAACACGGGCGGAGTACACGCAAATGTAATTTGGTCGTCAAAGCGATTCACCTGGCGTTGGTTGGTTGGTTTTAATCGGGAACCCATAGTTTGGACGGTTCGGTTTTTTCTGCCCCCGTCGGTTCACCGGGCGCGGCCGACATGGGCGCTCCTCCCTCGGGAGTCCAGATCGCTCCCGATGCCGAGGTAGCCGGCTCGGATTCTTCCGGCCGATCGGCAGGATTCCCTCGAAGTAATCCGTATTTCTCGAGCACGCGCGAGAGTTGGTATTCGACTTCCGGATCCTGTAGGTGATGCATCTGAATGGTCTGCAATAGTCCGGGCAGCTTCTCGGTCAGTCCTTTGGAAATCCTGAAATCAAATTCCTGGACCAGGTACATGCCGATCGGGCGATTCAGCCGCTTGGCTTCCGTGCGAGCCTTGGTCAGATATTCCAGCGCTTGATCGGTGTCGTCGGTTAAATGGGCCATCATCGAGTAAGAGACATCGCGGGGAACAAGGTCAAAGTCAGGGCGATTGAGGATCTCTGGCACCGTGCATTTCAGGACCTGAAGATTTCCAATCGCCATCGCATCGGACTGGATGTTCACCAGTTCATGATCACTTAGCTTCTGGAAATCGATAGCCTGCTGCTGAATCGGAGAGAGCCTCGTCCCGTCGGGCAACGCGGCGAGATCGATCTTCTCGGTCGGCTCGATCCCCAAACGACGCTTTAATTCTGCGAGGGTCTCGGCTTCGGTACCCTGACCGTCGGGTGATTGTTCGATCTGTAGAATCAGGGCCTGCAGCGGAATGGCATATTCCGGGTTATCTTTCACTTCCAGAGGTGACTGATTGTCGAGTACGGAAAAAGGCAGCCTAACCCAATCTTCCAAAATGACCCGAGCATTTTTTTGTCTTACCAATTCTTCATGTTGTTCCCGCGTTGTATCGGGGGGTAAGTGCCAGTTCCAGGTAATCGTTTCATCGAGCGCAGTGGTTTCCCCGACCTTCTGTAACTTTGGCTCTCCCGCCAAAAAGTCTTTAAACGCCTGCGACACCAGCGGTTGGCAGACTTCGACATGTTTTTTCTGCGTGGTGATCAACTCCAGCCGCGCAGCTCGGTCGGTCTGTTTTCCATACAACAGTAATTCGCCAGCGACCTGCGGAGCGTGATCCAAAGTCAACTCGGCGGCCGAGGCGACGTTGTCACGGTCAAGCACGTAAAACGCGGCTCGTGGTGGTGGTCCTTCCTCAAACGGATCTTCGCCGACCGAGTTGATGGACGCCAAGCGGGGGCTGGACAGGGCTGCCTCCATGGGGCCATCGGCTTCGGTCACTTCATAAGTGACGCGAACGATATCGATGGTTTCGGTGAGCGATTCCATACTGAAATGTTGGGCCAGCGCCTCGGCTTCAATCGCGTCCAGGCGGCCAACGCCAGGCAGGCGGCTGTAACGTCGCCAGGCATCCACCATTTCGGCTTGGTGGCCCAGGTACATGTGCATCAGCGCAATCGACCGCACGACCACGGGTTGGTCGGGAAACTGGCTGTCAATTTTTTGTAAAAATTGGAGGCCTTTGCGAAATTGCCCCCGGTCCAAGGTGCGCATCACATTCGAGTAAGTCTTTTCCCACTCAACACCCTCGGGCGGTCGTTGCGGAAGAAATTCGTCTTTCAGCAGGATCGAAGCCTGAGGCATGCGAAACGTCTCGTAAACCATCCGCTGCAATTCGTCGTCCTGGCCGTTTTTCAATCCCAGTGCATATTGCAAATGGGCCCGGGCGCCAACCAAGTGTCCTTCGGCCAGCAACCCCAGCCCGATCATCCTGAATGCGTTCGAAAGGGAAATCGGAATGTCCGTTCCCGTGATTGCGTCCATGGCATCCTGCAGGCTGTTGACGGCGAGTAACGTCTCTCCTTCGGCCAGCTGAATCAAGGCTCGGTGATGGAATCCCGTGGAGTGCTTGGGATTGTTGCGGGCAAACTGTTCGTTCGACTCCTTGGCTTTTTCCAATTCGTCGTTGGCGATCAGAATATGCGTCTGGATCGTCAGCAGGCAGTCCTTGGGGCCAAATTTTTTGATCGCTCGATCCAGTTGATCGAGCGCTGCCAAAGCCTGGCCACTGGAGTTTTTTGCCAATACCTGGTTGAGATCATTCACGATCTCTTTGCCACAACAGAATTTGATTTTTTTGTCAGCGTGACAGGGGCAGGGTTGATAAACGTCGATGTCCATTTCGATGGATCCTACTACTGATGATACTCAGCACAGTTGAGAGTAATATTGTTAAACGAATTTCGATTTTTCCTGACAATTTGGAAAAACCGAAGATTGCATCTGGATTTGATCCTGTCAGGGTACCAGCCAAAAATGACTCGTTCGAGGCTCCCATCTCAATCCGCGATCAGGCCGGATCGAGTTAAGCCGTAACCAACGCTAAGATTGGAATCTGCCCTGGCAATAATTTAGGGCAATCGTTGCCCGTAAGAAACCCTATGATAGACGAACAACCGGGCCTGAGGCAGCTTTTTGGGCCTCGCAGGGACAGAGAATACCAAAGACAATGCCACGGAAAAGATCCTTTGATGAGTGATTCGACAACAACTTCGGACCTTCTGCCTTGGTCACTGGATTCGGTTCAGAACGTGGGGCATACCCTAACCGAGACGGCACACCGGATGCCGCTGGCGATTGGAGTGGCCTGTCCCTCAAAACGAAAATCAGACTCTTCATTCGACCAGATCACCTTCGCGGAACTGGAGGCGAAAAGTAATCAGATTGCCATGGGGCTGGCGCGGCAGGGAATCCGTCCGGGCTCGCGATTGGCCCTGATGGTTCCCCCCGGGATTGATTTCGTGGCTTTCGTCTTTGGGATGTTCAAAGCGGGTGTGGTTGTGATTTTAATCGATCCGGGCATGGGCCGCAAAAACATGATTCGCTGTTTGGCGGAATCCAAACCAACAGGCATGGTCGGCATCCCCTTGGCCCATGTGGCTCGCAATCTGTTCCGTTTCAAATTCCCCGAATGTAAAAACAATATTTCACTCGGCTGGTTTCCGGGTTGCGTTAACGCTTCCACCTTTGAAAAACTCGACCCGGAACAGTTTCAGCCAGTCAACATCGACCGCGAAGACGAGGCCGCGATCATCTTTACAACCGGCAGCACCGGGCCTCCCAAAGGCGTGTTGTACCGACATCGAACGTTCATTGAGCAAGCCCGTCAGGTCCGGGATTATTTTGACATCCGACCGGGTACGACGGATGTTTCTGGGTTCCCCCTGTTTGCCCTGTTTAACGCTGCGATGGGTGCAACGACTGTCTTTCCTGAGATGGACGCGACTCGACCTGCCGATATTCACCCTCCGAATCTGATCGCGGCCGTGGAGCAATTTTCCGCGGACCAGTCTTTTGGCTCGCCAGCGCTCTGGAATACGGTTTCCAAATATTGCCAGGAACATTCGAGCACACTGCCTGGAATCAAACGCGTGCTTACCGCGGGGGCTCCCGTCCCACCGGAACTCCTGAGTCGCGTCAAACGGATTATCCATCCCGATGGCGAGGTGTTTACACCCTATGGTGCCACCGAATCACTTCCCGTTGCCTGCAATTCGGCGACCGAGGTGCTCGGTGAGACCGCCGAAAGGACCCGCAACGGCGAGGGCACCTGCGTCGGTCAACGGTTTCCCGATATCCGTTGGCGACTGATCGAGATTACCGACGAACCCGTACAAAAAATCGACGAGTGCCAGTCATTGGAATCAGGCGAAATCGGAGAACTAATTGTTCAAGGTTCGGTCGTCACCGATTGTTACGTTACCCGAACCGAAGCAAATCGTTACCACAAAATCGCCGACGGAGATCGTTTCTGGCATCGCATGGGTGACGTCGGATATTTTGACGACCAAGAACGGTTTTGGTTTTGCGGTCGCAAGTCGCACCGCGTGCGCACTCAATTCGGAACCATGTTTACGATTCCGTGTGAGGGCATATTTAACCAGCATGCCAGCATCTACCGAACCGCCCTGGTGGGGGTGGGAAGTCGCCGGAAACCAGGTTCCGGTGTTAATTGCGGAACCGTCTTCGGAGCATTGGCCCAAAGATCGACAGCAGGAATTGCGGCTGCTAAAAGAACTACGCGAGCTCGGCAAACAGTACTGGCAAACCGAAAAAATCGAACATTTTCTGTTGCATCGGTCTTTGCCCGTCGACATCCGTCACAACTCGAAAATTTTCCGCGAACAGTTGCGAGATTGGGCCCGGCAACGAATGGTCGACGCTGCCCAACTAACATGAATCGCTTGGAGTCGCGCTAAGCATCAGATGATCGATAACGTCCGTGTTCCTTCAGAGACAAACGCCGTGTCAAGTTGAAAGCTGCGGGCTGGCCGTCTCCGCCGATTGATCTTGAACCACGCCAATGGGTTGTCCAACCGCGGCGAACCTCGAAACGGCGAATTGGAAAATTAAAGATCAACAAAACCCTAAGCCCGACCGTACTTGGCCCGCAGTCGATCGACTTGGTCGGAATACTTCGACTTGCGTTCCGCTGTAAATTCCCACCAGGGACGCGGTGCATTCCCGTTCATATAGTCGACGCTCGAGATGAAGACGTCCAGAACGCAGGGATCGTGAAAGTGACCGCTGAGTTTGCAAATTTTCCGATACATCGCCATTGGATCTTGCCCGATCAATTGTTGCGGTCGAGTCATCCCAAGTTGACGAAAGTCTCCCGCGGTGGCCGGGCCAACATTGATAATTTCTTCGAAATTTTGAATCGACGCGCGATTGGTTGCAGCGGATGCTTTTGATTTTTTCCTCGTTCGGATGGACACGACTTCAACCCCCGGCAGCCAATCTCAGTCCTAAAACAACAACGAAACAACCGACGACGACTCGGCCAACAATTCCAGCAATTTCTGATAGGCCAGATTCAATTGGCGAGCAGCAATCAGGCTGACCACGATCAACACGAATCCACCGAGAATATTGTTGGTGAGCGTATTGTGGAAGCGATGCATCAGACTAACACGGTTGAGCATCCACAGCAAAAAAACGGCAATGATCGGCAGCAATAAACCATTGGCCACTTGAGCCAGCAGGATCGTTTCGGCCGGACTCTTGCCGAGTGCAATCGCAAATCCAACTCCAACCAGAATGACGCCAAGCGCGACCGATTTCAGCCGCCAGTCCGAAAGCTGATTGGGCCAGCCAAAACAACCCGCTGTCGCGTAGGCTGCCGCGATCGGCGCCGTCATCGCGCTGGTGAGTCCCGCGGCCAACAAACCAACGCCCAACAGCCAATTTGCGTATCTGCCCAACGCAGGCCGTAGCTGGCTGGCGACATCGCTGACGGCCACCAACTCAACCGATTGACCGTGAAAAGCTGCCGACGCGGTCACCAGGATTGCCGCCGTCACGACGCCGCCGATCAGGATGGAATAGGTTGTATCGCGTCTCGAATCCTTGATTGCCTTTTCTTTATCCAATGTTTTTTTTACCGCATCGGCTGGCCAGCGTTGCGCTGCGGCACTGGCGTGCAAAAACAGGTTGTACGGCACGACCGTGGTTCCTATCAATCCAATCACAAACCAATCGCTGCCCTGGGGAATCCGGGGCCAAAAACCGGCAGCAAGCGAACTCAAATTCGGACCGCTCAGGATGGCCGCGAGCAGAAACAGGACGCTCATCGAAACGACGAGGAAGGTTAAAACTCGTTGCAACAGTAAAAAACGACCCAGCAAAATCAAACCGGCCGCCACGGCCGCCACCACAATCGTGTAGAGCGACAGCTTCCAGTTCCACGATTCCGCAGTGTCGGTTGTGCCGAGTTTGGTTGTCGCTGAATCGCTACCGCCCGACTCCATTTCCTGGGCCACCATTTCTACACCGGATGCGGCGCCAAGCAGATTGCCGGTCTGATACGCGGCGTTACCAACCAGAATCGCCAGCAACACCAGTCCCAGGACCGCAACTCGGAGGAAGCCATTGCGAACCGAACTCCGAATCGCTTGGCTCAATCCAGCTCCGGTCACAATTCCCAGCCGAGCCGCCATTTCCTGCAGCACGATCGTTGCCAGAATCGAAAACGCGACCGCCCATAACAAAGTGAATCCGTATTGGGAGCCGGCTTTGCTCGCGGCCATCACCGTTCCCGGCCCAATAAATGCCGCCGTCACGAGGATCGCGGGTCCAAACAAGCTGCTTCCTGACTTAGCCAATTGACCTTCCTATGCCACAAATTTTCCTGAAACATGTCCGTTTTAGTCGTTCGGATAGGGATCTGCGAACGGATTTCAACCAGCGTAACTGCGTCAAATCGGCAAACCCGATCCCCGTTGAGGAAGATAAACCCGCATAAAAAGCGGCTGAAAAAGCAAACTTTCTCGCAAAACGGCCAATCGTTTCTGCATATTTGTTCGGAACGGAAAAGGCGATAAACTTCATGCCTGGCAACACTTTAAAGCCATTAAAACGTTGATTATCTAGCCAGTTTCGCTCGATAAGCTTAAGATAACGGCTCTCTGAAATCAAGAATTCGTTTAAGTGTCGAATGTCATGAAACAAACACGCAACCATTTGTCTTTTTCGATCGTCGTATTTGCCTTTCTGTGTTGCAATTCCTTCCCGGCCGCTGGTCAGGACTGGGCGTCGCAAGATGTTCAAGGAATATACCCACGATTTCGGAACCGTTCAAAAAGGAGACGTTCCCGAATATTGATTTGAAATCGAAAATGTCTACGAGGAAGACATTCGAATCGCTTCGGTTCGTTCAAGCTGTGGTTGTACCTCTGTTTCGCTGACCAAGAACTTGCTCAAGACATGGGAAAAATCTGAGGTGGTTTGTCGTTTTAACAGTCCGGCGTTTGACGGATTTAAACAAGCCACGGTGACGGTCCGTTTCGATCGACCTTACATTGGTGAAGTCCAATTGACGGTGCGGGGAAACATTGTCCGCGGTCTAAACTTCACTCCGGATTCAATCGACTTTGGCCAGGTTACCGACAAAAACCTGCCCGAGAAAAACATCAGTTTGCAGCACACCGGCACGCCCAATTTCAAAATTGTCGACGTCAAAAGTACGTTTCCGCATATCAAAGTTCGGTTGCGTGAAACGATGCGACAAAACGGAATGGTGGGTTACGAGATGACGACCCAGTTGAAAGAGTCGGTGCCGTACGGATTTTCACAAGGCGAATTGTATGTTGTCGTAGAGGAAAATCGGGTACGACGCGAAGTCCCACTTAAATTCAGTGCGAAGGTCGTTTCTTCGCTGCAGTTGCCCGAGTCCATCACCCTCGGCCCAGTCAGCCAAGGCGAAGAAACGAAAAAGCGCGTCGTCCTGAAAGCCGACCGGCCATTCAAGATCACGGATGTGACTTGCCTCAGCCCGTCGTTTAGCGTCAAAGCCGATCCGGAGGCCAAGAAAGTACACTTCATCGAAGTCACTTATTCTGCCGACAGCGACCCGGGACGTTATGAAAGTGAATTGAATTTCTATACGGACCTCGACTCCGAGGCCGCCGGTAAAGTAAAAGCCGTGGTCGAGGTCAAGCCGTTGGTCACCCCCGTCGACCTCGATGCCAACGACACCGCCGACGCCCGGCCAATCAAATCGAATTGAAGTCGGATCCAGGAATTCGCCAACGCAGGGTAGGCTTCCAAGCCTGCCTCCCAATAGCACATACGATAGGCCTCCACGCCTGTCTCTCGGTGAGTTGACAAGCTGGAAGCCATTCGTTTGTTGTGCTGTCCGAAGTCGTTATTTATCAAGCCCCAGCACTTCAGGCCCTTGTTCAAACACGATATCCGTTGGGACTCCTGCGCGATTGACGCGGTCAAGATCGGCTTGCAATTCCGGGCCGACATAGGCCATTTCGTCGGTAAAGGTCCGTGCGGCGTCGTAATCGCCATCCCCCTGCAGCATCAGAATTTTCTGACGTGAGTTCCGACATCGCGATTTTCATTTCCGGCATGTTGATGCGGTACCGTCCGGTCGCAGGATCGCGGTAAAAGCGTTGCGCTTTGAAAGAAATTGAACCGGATCATGTTGGCTTTTCCGTGGGCACTCGAGCGCCGAAACGCGAACGACTGCGAAAGATGCTTGCCATGAACGTCACGTAGTAGTCTTCCAGCGACCCCTGCAGTTCGCCGTCTTCAAATAACTTCGTCACCATGTACAGTCCCAGCATATCGGCTTTGCCTTCTTCCAGGGCACTCGACGCCTCTCGCAATGCTGTGCGCGACGCTTCCATTACCGGTAAGCGTTTCTTTGATCCCCAATCCATGAGCCACTTCGTGGAACATCGTATTGGAAAAAAATGCGTTGAAAGTAATGTGTTTTCGTTGTTCCGGAACGATCAAGGTGTCGGCGATCGGGATCAGGATCTTGTCAAACTTTGGCCTTCATCGCGTTTTTCAGTTGCAAGCGGCGGGAGCCTTTTTCCAGTTGGACTTGTTCATCGTTGGGCAGATTAATTGCAATGGTCTTGGAACCCGCATTGCAGTCGCCTGGTAAAAAACACGTCGTAGGCGTTCAAGTCCGAATTGGTTCCGGGGGATTCCGATTTGTATTTGATCGTCGGAACCGGCAGATCCTTTTTGCAGATCGGGCAGCATCGCCGCGTATTTGCTCAACCGTTCGCTCCACGACATGTCCTTGATCAACACGTAACATTCGCACGCCGCTTTGTAACCGAACAGTTGATCTTCGTAATTTTCGATTGGGCCAATCACGCAGTCAATTTGATTGGTTTTCATGTCCATCCAGAGCATGTCGCTTTCGCGATATTCGTTCGTCAGCAACGCCGCCGCGCGAGCGATCAGGTATTTCTTGAAGCCTTCATCCTCGGCCAGTTGCGCAGCGCGGATCAGGTTGATCGACGCGTTGCCAAATTCGTTGACGAAGAACTCATTGTACGGAATCGCGACCAGCCCCTGCCCTTTGCGTCCACGAATTACCGTGTACAGACTCTTAAAGGCCTCGGCGTCGGCTGGGTGGTTGGCAAGGTGTTTTTCGAATTGTCGCTTTCGTCAATTTGGCCGGGTAGAGGTTCGCTCCCGCCGGTTTGGATTGAAAGCCTTCCACGAAGGGGGCGTTGTTCTCCAGGCGATTCCACGGACCGTAATTGATCTCTGCAAACGCCTTCAGTTCGGGGTCGCTGATCGTATTCATCAATTGCTGCTTGCTGCCGTAGGCCTGCCGCCAAAAAGCGCGGTCCATCTGCTCACCGGCTTTCATCAAATAAACCAGCATTTTCTTCTGGTTTTCCGATAGGTGGTCGAGATCTGCCGTCAAACGAACTTTGACATACTTCGTCAAACGTTGTTCCTGGGCCAATGCGGAATGGGAACAGAAAATTTGAAAAATGACCCCTGCGATAACGGCGCAGACGAATTGAAACCGCGGAAGAAGCAACGGGCGAATCGACGACATGGCAAACTCCTGGGATGAAACAGAAGCTGCAATTATCCTCTGAAATCGAGGTGGATGAAAGTCCGTCCTGTAGGTGGTTGGTTGGCAGCCATCATCCGACGATGCATCTCAATTCAGAAACTTGGCACGATCGCCCCGTCCCTCATGGAAGCCAGGCCTCCCAGGATGTTGATTCCCAGATGGTCACTGAGAAAGTGCACTGAGCCGTCACACAACGCGACCGATGCGCCGCCAGGATGCTCACTTGAGGCCAACGACTTCGGCGTTCGGCTTGAATTTCTGCTCAGGCATTCGGATTGACGACATTTAACTCAACTTGAAGCGATGTTAATATCTCGTCATTATTTTTATCATGAGGTTGACGTGAATTCGGTTGCAATCGTTAGCGAAGATGGATTTAACTGCAACAACAACCACGCCGGTCCGTTTCGGATGGGGACGGATTCTGCAGGTTCGCCACGGAATCGTTGTCGAAAGTAGTAGATTTAGGTCGAATAGGTCGGGTTTTTCGCATTTCAAATTGCCGATCGCCAATTTCAGTCTTACCGCATCGGAAAGTTTCAAGGGTTCGAAAAAACGGTTTGTTCCCCAGTCGTCAAAGCCAGAGCTTTGTCGTCTGCCGTCTCGGCACGGGCAATCCCAGCGACCCCCATTAAATGACAGGTCAATTGTTTCCGGTACCGTGCTAACGCCTTTCTTTGATTTCTTATTAAAATGACAAGCAACCGAATCGTCTCGGCAACAGAAAACGTTGAACTGGCTGCTCGATTGATCCAGGCCGGCGAAGTCGTCGCGATTCCGACCGAAACCGTTTACGGCCTGGGGGCCAATGCCCTGGATCCAATCGCGGCCGCCAAAATTTTTGAACTGAAGTCCCGTCCGAAGTTTGATCCTCTGATCGTGCACGTCGCGGATTTCGACACCGTCGAAATGCTGGCTGCAGAGATCCCCGCTGCGGCACGGCAGCTGGCTGAGCAGTTTTGGCCGGGTCCGTTAACGATGGTGTTACCGAAACGGCCGCTGGTACCGGACATCGTCACGTCGGGTTTGCCAAGCGTCGCCGTTCGGCAACCCGATTCTGCGGTCACCCTCGAACTGATCCGTGCCGCGGAATGTCCCGATCGCCGCCCCGAGTGCCAACCAATTCGGTCGAACCAGCCCAACCACGGCCGCACATGTTGACGAACAATTTGACTCACGGCTGACGCTGATTTTGGACGATGGTCCGTGTCGCGTCGGGCTGGAGTCAACGGTGCTCTCGCTGATGGAAGCAACGCCGGTAGTATTGAGGCCCGGGGGGATTTCCGTGGAACAGATTGTTGAAGTGATTGGCCCGGTTGCCGTCCGGGCCGGGTCTATCATCGCAGCCGAACGCACCAGGACAATTGGCCAGTCATTATGCCCCGCGGACTCCGTTGGTCTTGGGCGACCCTGGCAAACGTCCCCGTCGCGGTGCCCGAATCGGATTGTTGTGTTTGCATGCCCCGGATCAGGTCAGCGATTTCTCTGCCGTCGAGGTGCTTTCGCCACAGGGTGATCTGCGTGAGGCGGCGGCAAATTTGTATGCTGCAATCCGCCGACTGGACGCCTGCCATTTGGACCTGATTATCGCCTCGCCCGTGCCTGAGACCGGACTGGGAGTCGCCATCATGGATCGACTGCGACGGGCCGCGGCGACATTTGAGAGTTAAATTGAACGATCATTGACTCGATGGATACAAAGACTATTCTTATATAGCACGGCATCGATGCGTTGTGCCAATGGAATGATTCTGGATCTCGCCCGACCAACTTGGGAGTCCCGATGGGGTGCCAAAAAGGAAAACCTGTTACCAAGAAGGCCAAACCCGGCCGATACTGCTGCGAGAAATGCGGCGCGATTGCCAAAAAAGAAAAAACCCTGTGCCGCCCCAAGCTGATTAAGAAATAGCCGGCACACTTCGTCGGTCTTGCCTTGATGACAGTCTTCGGATTTGTGCCAGGCTGCTAGAAAGCTTTTCAACCGGGGCCAGATGGCTGGACCAAGGCTCACTGGTTATTTCTCGGTCACTTCCTGCTTGGCGTCGACCGACTGATCAGGGTTTTTGACCGTCCAGAAAACATAATGGGCCCGCGAGTGAACTTTCGCCAGGTCCGCTTCTTTGGCGATCGGCTGAAGTTCCATCGTCACAATCGTGCAGTTGGCCAGCGGTTCGCGTTGAAGCACTTTCGCGCCGACACCCAGGCCGTAGTCGGAATGGAAATTGCCGCACAGATGCACCACGGTTTTTTTCTGATGTCCGTTGGTTGCCAGGTAGTCAGTGATCGCCTCCGCCATTGCATCATCCTTGAGACACTGCGACGCGTAAAATCGTTGCAGCGCGTTGTCGCCGCCGGTGCCCACGTGGTCTTTCATGACCAAACGAAAATTTTCCCAATACTGATTTTGGAGTGCGGTCGTCTCACGCGGGACAAACGGCTTGTCAGCCAAGGCCACGGGTTTGCCATCGGCGACATCTTTCGCAATCCGTCCGGGTATGTTCGCCGCCAGCACTGGAATCTGGTTGGCTTTGGCAAACTCGATGATGGGACGATAGTGCGGTTCGTAGTTTTTCCAGGGCCGAGACGAGTTTAAGAACTGTTCTTCGTCAATCCGTCCCGCCAGATAATCGTCCAATACGCCTTGAACATCGCGTTCGAATTGTTCCATCGAAATCGCGATTGGACGACCGGTCTCCGTCAGCTTCTGAATCACATTCAATTGGAATTCATGTCCGGAATCGTTGTCATGCTGTTCGCCCAGCAGGATCACATCCGCCCGTTCACAATTTTCCAGAAACTGACCCAGTTCGAGATCCATTCCAGTCCGACAGTCTTCGATTCGGGGAATCAGTGGTTCTTCCGGGTTGATGGAATCCGATTGTCCAAGAACACCGGCTGGAAAAGAGAGGGCGAATAAAACAAGCAATGACAGTGAGAATTTCATTTTGAATCCTGAATTCAACCGAGAATTTTTTTGAATCGAGTCAGGCAACGGAACAACGTCGGGAATAAGCCAATCAATAACAACCTGTTCGCCATACCGGTAAACGGCCGACACCGTTTACATTGTAATCCATTCCAGCCCGTCTAACCTTGCAAGACAGATCAAATCTCTCCCTTGATGCACCAGGCGGCTCACCAATCGAACAACAAACAAGCGGAAGAAACTCAGCCCCGGAATCCGACATACCATCGCGAGAAAATTCACGTCGGAGGCCCGCACGTAACCAACCGGAGTTTAGGCCGGAGGCCGGCAAAACGCCTGCCGGCGGTGACAACCGCCGGATCGTCGGACTTTGAGACGTCAATTCTCTGGCCTCCGCTGTTCTGATTCGCTAACATCGGGGCGTGAGCCAAGTCGAAACCGAACCCCGATACATTCAAAAGCAAGATGAATCCCTGATTCCCGCGCCATCAAACGCAAAACCCAACTGACCATGCCTTTCCGCATCGAACAATCGTGTTCCTGGAACGTGCACGACAACGATCATGATCAAGTTTTTCCCAAGGGCATCTCGATGAAACTCAGCCGCAACGCGTCCGTGCTTACGCTCCCTTTCATGCTGGTTTTGGCGTTGCTGAATTCAGCCGCCTCAGCCATCGACAAACCGGTCAAAGTCTACATCCTCTCCGGTCAGTCCAACATGGTTGGGATCGGCCAAGTGACCGGCGGAGGCAGTCGCTGGGGCTCCGAGTTTATCGACCCGGTTGTCTCGGTTTATCCCGGTAACTACGATCCAGGTGTCGACTACGACCAGCTGGATCCGACGAAGACGGTCAAGCTGGAGAGCTTCGGCGGCGTTAATCCCACGCCGTATCCTGGCGGCGGGACACAGATCGTCCGCGGGTTCATTCAGATCAAGACCTCGGGGGAATACGAGTTTCGCCCCGGTTACGGAGCGTCGACCAACAACCTGATGGAAGTCGACGGCAAGGAGGTCTATCGTCAGGAACCCGGTCAAGGACGCGGTTCATACGCCGATCAAGCTGACCGCCGACCAGCGGGTCCCCTTCAGGATCACCTACCTGAACGATCAAGCCAACGGGCTCGGCTGGATCGCTCGTGTGGACATCCCCGGCACGCTTGCGACCGTGGTCAAGCGAGACGGCAAGTTTCTCGTATTTGGTTGATCAGCAAGGCAACTGGGTTTCTCGCAATGACGTTTGGTACAGGGCGTGGTGACCGCGACGGCAAACAAATGGTTAAGCGTCGGTTGCGGGGCTGGCAACAACAACATCGGCCCTGAACTCGGTTTTGGGAACATCGTCGGCGATTTCCACGATGAACCGGTGCTGTTACTCAAGGCCTCCCAGGGCAACCGATCCTTGGGCTGGGATTACCTTCCGCCAGGCAGTGAACCGTTCGAATACGAGGGATTTATCTATGCAGGGTACAAGGACTCGCCAGCGCGGTGGGAAAAGGGAACAACGCCCCAGCCAATCAACTGGTACGCGGGCAAGCAATACGACGACTGTTTCAGTGCGGCCCACGAGGTGCTGAATAACTTTGACAAAGAGTTCCCGCACTGGAAGGGGCGCGGCTACGAGATTGCCGGATTTGTCTGGTGGCAGGGGCACAAGGACGGCGGAGAGCCTTACGCAAGCCGATATGAGCAGAACCTCGTCCAGCTGATCAACACGCTCCGAACAGAGTTTGATGCACCCCAGGCACCGTTCGCGATTGCAACGATCGGGTTTGACGGTTGGAACATGGCGGGACCGCACACAATCGTTGCCAAGGCCCAACTCGCCGTCAGCGGAGACACTGGCAAATATCCGGAGTTCAAAGGCAACGTAATAACGGTCGAGACTCGCGACTTCTGGCGCGAGCCGGACGTGTCGCCGAAGAACCAGGGCTTCCACTACAACCAGAACGCGGAAACCTACATGCTCGTCGGCGAGGCGCTGGGTCAAGGGATGCTCGAACTTCTCAAGTCAGCTGAGTAAACAGAAACGTTGGTGATTCGGCGAACGATCGAGCGAGGATTTGCGCCATTTGGATTAACGTGTTACCTTTTCACCCCTCCGTCGACATCGATGCCACTCGGTCGACAAGCGTTCAAAACAACTGCCAAGCCTTTGCTTCGATCACTGTTTCCAACTCCGGGTCGTTCGCTCGGGCCAGCAGATCATAGTAGGCGTAGGGATATTTAAAGACGTGGCCGATGCCAAGCGTCTTATCTCCACGCTTCTTCCAGTACTCGGCGTCGCTGGGCCGAAGTTTGCTGAACGGGTGATCTTTGATCTTGCGATCACCTTGCTGCGGTCCCATCCGGGTCACCGTCACATATTTGCGGAACGCCGTTCGGCAACTCTCAGCCCACTCCTCATCACCCATAGCGGCCAGTTCGACCAGCGACTGACCGAACGTCAGCATGTGACCGGCAAAGCCCTGGCCAAAACCCTTGAAGCGATCGATCGAATCGCTGGCTTCCTTCAAGATGAATTTCGACGCGGCCACGTCGTCCGTAAACGGAGGTGGATCGACGGCCTCCTCTGGTTCGACGTCGCGCCACGGTTTGATGGATCGAATCAATTTGCAAACTCCGTCGACGCGCTCAGGCGTGGCGGTTTCAGGCATCATCCGAAACGCTTTGATGGCATGCATCGCAAAGATGGCGTCGTGACCGACTTCCCGCAACACGCCGCTCCCTTCGGCAAGAGCCTGGCCAACTTTTTCGATCGCATCCGGTACTGGATCCTCATCCGGAAATGGCTTGCATAGTTTCGAGGGTGCCCAATTCAAATCAAACAACTCAACAATCCGCGAGGCAGCGGCATCATTCAATTTGTTATCGACACACATCATGTGAGCCGAAATCATCGCTGCACCACGGTGCCCGTCAGCAAAATAGTTCATCTCCGGAGCTCTCGCCAATGCGTTGACGCCCAGCAGAACCAAACGCTTTTCCGTCAAGCTGCGTTCTTCGGCGAGTGAAACCCGCCCGACCGTCAGCAACATGCCGCTCAATAGGGCCGAGCTGCCGATCACAAATTTTCGCCGGCCGATTTCGTCGTTCATGGTTTCGTTACCCCAGTCAAGATGTCCACGTGGATTATCACATAAATGAATGCTTCCAACAGAATAATTGGCGTAGAATCGCAAATTCAATCGGAACAGGCGAGAGTTGTTGATGACGAATGGTCAGTTTCAAAGCAACCCGTTTTAATTTGCCAATCTCTTTTCTCAAACACCCGACAACGGACCATTTTTTGAACACCGTGCCCGTTCAGCTACGCTGATCTTACTGCACGCGCGCTGAGCTCACCGCGCAATTGTTTTCGAGTTTCTCTCGGCGGACGTTCCGCTGGCATTTGCCGACCTGATCATCGGCAGGGCCTTCAGCATTCTTGGAGCGATCAGTCAGCTGGCTAATCAACGTCTGCCAAGAGGTTTGAACGCGAGCCGACAGTCGTTGATTTTGAACGTGCGCTGACGTTGGCGGAAGCAGGTGGATCAACGATTATTGGTGTTGGTTGCGGAACGAAACGAGATAGTCGCAGGCTTTCAAAACTGCGGAACAGTGACAGCATAAAGCATTGGGCGACAGCTCAATGAAATACCAAAAACCAATCCTGCAGCTGTGGAGCAGCGACAGCAGTTTAATAGATGGAGCCATTGACCTCAAACATCTTCCGCTGCTCCGCAGCTATCCGATTTGATCGTTCCAATTCATTGGGCTGACGCCCAATGGCACTCAGTTTAAAAAATACTCCGAAGGAGTTTCAGCCGTTAGCCGGTGGTTGGAGCGAAGCGCATACCACCGGAACATGGAAATCAGCAATGATTGATCCTGACGGGATCACAGCAGCTTTTGCTGCGATCCCTTCAGGATCGTCGAACCATTGCACCGTATATCCGGTGTTGTCGCTGCGCTCAAACACCGGCTAATCGCTTGAATCCCTATCGGGATACGTGGTTCAGCTTTCTATAAAGTAACTGCCATTGGCCTCACGCCCAATGCTTGATGCTTGCGCAGCTCCGTTGCTGGTGTTACTCCCTCAAACAGCCCCACCTCATCGCCACCAATTCGGAGGAAGATGCATCAAGTGGCCAATCACTTGCGTCCGAACTTGTTGGGAGATCACGTCCCAGCCTCGGGGGCAAATCGTGCGATAGAAGAACTTGATTACGCTCAGCAGCACCCACTGGGTGCCGGCGGCGACTTGGCAGTCAACGATCTGGTGCAGCAGGAACTGTTGAACGTCGGCCTCGGTCATCTGATTGGGAGATTGCTGGCCAAAGTCCGCCAGTTTTCGAACCGCTCGCACGTATCCGTAGACGGTCCGCTGGGCCTTGCCGGCCAGTTGCAGGTCTTCGATCAGTTTCCGGTACCATTTTCCTTTGAAATGATCCCTGGGCAGTGGTAGATTGTGGTACGTCGACATGATGATCTCGTTTTGGAAACAGGTGTCAACAGGAAAAACATGCCTCACGTTTCCTGCGTTCGAGAACTACGCCGCGGTAGCAGCTTTCTTGAGCCACGCAATGCACCCGAGTCGCGAAGTCGGGCGTTTTGGCAATTGTGAATCTCTCGTCGCGACCGGATGATCGCAAACGTTCGTCGCCTGAAATGATCAATCCAATCAGCCCCAGGTGTGCGGTCCCCAGGCCCCTTCAGTAACAGTTAAGGACAATTCATGTGCAAGTTGCATCGTGACAATTTACGAGCGGTCCTGGCCCTTGCTATCTTCGTGTTTGTTGCGAGTAATGTCTGGAGCAAAATCGCTTTTGCTCAGTCGCAAGATGTCACTGTGAAGGTGGTTGATTCGAAGGACGCACCGATGCCCGGCGCCGAAGTTGAAATCTTTGAGTCTTTCGGCAGTTTGAAACCGACGCAATTCAAAGGTGAAACTAACGCCGCAGGTGAGATCCAATTTGAGGGTGTCGCGTTTCAAGGGCACGCGTATCTGGTCGCGCGTCATACTGATTGCGCACCGGTGATCCATTTCTTATCGATAGCAGGACAAGACAACGTTTCGACCACCATTCGATTGGCCCCGGCCGCAAAGGCTTTTGTGGATGTGTACTCGCCTGATGGAAAGCCCTTGACGGGTGCGGAAGTCACGCGGCTGGAATTCTCAAGCGAATTGACCGGTGAAAAGCACTTTGCCAATCATGATTTCTTTATGGCCATGATGCAGAACGACGGCTCGCCGTATCAAAGTGACGCCAAGGGACGATTGCATTTGCCACCCCTCCCCAGCGATGCCGTCCTATCGATAACCGTCACCCATCCTGAGTTTGCCGTGGGCGAAATCAGGAATGTCAAAGCTTCTGAACTTGCTAACTCAAAAATTGAGCTCAAGAAAGGAACAACCGTCGAGGCCTATTTGGTTGGCACTCCGGAGGTAATGCAGAAATTGGAGGGGGAGCGGTTGGGGATTCGTACTAGCGATCGAAAGAAAGGCCGATTGTTACATTCGTTTCAAGTTCAGAATGGAAAATTCGAGTTTTCGCTCGTGCCAGGGCGATATGACAGTCTTTACGTTTCAAGCTCGCCGGATTTGATCATAACACCCGCGTTACCAAGCAGTTCCAGATTGGCCGAGTTTGCAAATATCCCTGATTTAGATCGCATTCAAAAAAAATTCGTCGTTCGCGAGTTGCACGCGGTCAAAGGCCGAGTTGTCACTTCCAACGGGACACCGGTACGCGATTTAATGTTGCATGTGGAGTATGAAAATCTATATATCGATGAAGAAGGTAAACAACAAGTCGTCGAGGAACATCCGACTGCCACCGATATCGTGACCACCGATTACGAAGGTCGATTTAAATGCAAATTGCCAAAGGGAAAGTCTTCGATTTCCGCATGGTGGGACAGCGGGTATTATTCGAATCCGGGCAAACTTGAACTTGTTTACGAAGGCCAAACTGAACTCCCCGACTATGTCGTCAGGCCGATGCCAATCATCAAAGGCATTGCGGTTAATGAAGAGGGGGAGCCTGTGCCAAATGCGATTCTGCGACTGGTCGACCACACGGACGAGTACATTTTTGCAGATCAGGAAGGTCGCTTCGAGGTACCTGTTTCGGTATTGGATTACGACGAAGCAGGCGAGTCCACAAGCAAATTCAAGACCCTCTCTGCATTCGACCTGGGCTCTAGGCTTTGCTGCATGGAATCCATTGATATCACCAATGAAGAAGGCATTGCTGACCTCCAAGTGGAAATGAAGAGCCATTCTGTTGGCTGGTTGCTGAACCGTTTAAAGGAAAAGTCAGAACTGGAAATGCAGCGGATGTTGGCCTCAAGCAACTACGCTAGTGAGGAAGTCGAGGAGTCCAAGAAACGACATGAGGAAATCAAAGCCAACCACAGGTTTGCACCCGACTTGGCCGATGGAAAGTGGCTGGAAAGCCATGGCTCACGGTCTTTAGGCGAATTTCGTGGCCGATATGTCCTGCTCGACTTTTGGTTTATCGGATGCGGACCATGCGAACGTGAAATACCGAATTTGAAATTGGTGCATCAGAGATTTAAAGACCGAAGTTTTTCCGTGATCGGGATTCACATCGCTGGCCAGGATGCCGAAATCGTTCAGAAATACATGGATGAACGGATGATGGATTACCCCATGGTTGTCGACCGTTTCGACGAACCAATCAAGAAAGCCTATGAGCCCTTGGGATTACAGGCATACCCCACGTATTTTTTGATAAATCCTGATGGCGAAATCGACTGGGACGCAGCGATTCGTGGACAAATACTGGAAACCATCCGTGATCGAATCCTCAAGCTGGAGGAATCAGAATCCGGGAGTGAGAATTAGCCTATCTAGAAATTCACCCTCGGCAATACGGCCGACGAACAAGGTGATTTACTCCGGTCGCGGAGTCCTCGGTTTTGACAAAGGCAAATCTTTCGTGTCATTGATCGGGTTAAAACCGGCCGTCGATGATCGGGCTCGCCTCGGCCAGTTTATTGGGTTGGTTTTTTTTTTACGTTGATTGGTTTGAATTGCAAGTGATTTTTTCGTTCGGATGCCGAGATACAACGGTGGAGCGTTCAACTCGTTGGCGACACCGCAGTATTGCGAGCATCGCAAGATACCGAATACCAATTCGTTAGGGCGACAATTACTACGATGCAAGAGGCAGGAACCAACAGATTTTCATTGCGAGTCGTGCAGCCTGACGAAATGACGCAAAGCACAAAGCTTACGTACTAAGTCAACGTCGCTGACGGCGCGGCCGAAATGACTGCATCGATCGACCTGCCTTACAAGTATTTGACCGCGACGATCATCGAACTCAATGACTCTGGTGTCAAAAAAATCAAATTCATAGCTTCCCGGAGATCGACCGGCGAGGCAGCGACTGAACAATAACGCCAGCCAGCCGTCCAATGCAGCCGAGCGGCCGATTCTTGTCTCGCCGCCCATTGCTCCGTAGACTTATTCATAGAAACCCAAAGATTGGACCTAATAAACCACACCGTGATGCGTTCTTGTGTTGCAAGGCCATGCCAATGGAGTATGGCTGATGTTGTATTGCTACGTTGGCACGCCGTGCCTAGGACTGGAAACTATGCTTCACAAGGTATAAACCATGATTTCTTGCCGCTGTTTAACTCTGGCGTTTTTCCTTTCTAGCGTATTTGTATTCGCGGGGACTTCTTTCGCTCAAAGCGAAACGTCGACTATCGCGTTTAAGGGGCGACCGGCTTACGTGTATCCGAATTGGCCTGAAGGGGTTGGCGAATTGGTCAACGACGCGTCGCGTTCCTCGGGTTGGAATTCGTGGTTTTCAGAATGGCCGAGTGACGTCAATCACTACGCGTTTGAAATCAAGTCGACAAACGACTTGAACCGGTCGATTACTAAATTGGCAGCGGTCAAGACCGAACTGCGGCAGATTCGGCTTTCGCATTTGAAAGAACCCGGAGGACTTGGCTGGGTAACGCGAATTCCCGAAGGAAATGGAATACCAGTGATATTTTCGATTGGCGACCAATCGGTTATCGACCAGTGGTATGAACGTGTACGTAATCCGTTCGGTAAGATTGAGTTCACAGCAGCGCCAGTGGCTGTTCCGCCAACACTTACGATTTTCGTTCGAAACGAATCTGTCAAACTTGACGATCTGAAAATCCCAGAGCGTATCGACGTATCGATGGGATACGTTCCAACATTGTTTCATAAGTCGAACATAAAAATTGAAAAAAAGCCGCAAAAACAGGGTGAAAACCAGGATGGGGACCGTGAAGCAGAAGCGTTTAAGGAAGGGCTCGACGAAACTTCTCGCGCCGCAGTGAAAGAGATTGAGTCGTTTCTCGAATCGCGAAAACGCGGGAAGGTGAGGTGAATCTGAGCGACGGCTCACGCCAGTTCTGAAATCAACCATCTTCATCCGCCGGCAAGTTACCCTTGTCCTTCGCGGCTCAAAGAACACAGAAGAACCGCGACCGCGGGACCTTGGAAAATTCGTTGGCTGATGCGATTGAACCCCGTTGCAGATTGCCGTTCGTCTCACGTGTGGCGATGATCCGTCGCCACGCGGTTGGCCGCAGCGCACGCTTCGAGAGCAATTACGCGACGTCGCGAAATGTTGCGCCCAATTTCGGGGCAGCACTTCGGCTTTGATCTCCAAAAATGGCACGACGACCTCAAGCAGTCGGAAGACGGCGTGTATACTTGGAATCGTTCAAACAAATTGCCCAAAGTCATGAAAGCAATACTGTCAATCCAAGAATGACATGACCTGGTAGCGGCGATCGAAGCCGCAGCGAATAATGCGGTGAACGGGAGCTGCAGATGACGCGGTTGTGAAATTTAATTTTTTGGCGGCGGCCCCGTTATGATGGCAAGGAAAAGACTCAGTATCCGATCAAGGATGGCGATACCACGATCACTGTGTTTTCCATCTACAAAGATCACCAAGGTGACGTGTGGCTTGGGTCACACAATGGCGGGTCGTACAAATTCAATGGCAAGTCGTTTGAGAAATTCAAACGATGACGATTGATGCAAGATTTGCCGAACGAAACGTTGCACGTGCGGACTGGCAAGGTCTGATTGACTAGCGGGTGTGAATCCCGCCGGGGTAAGCGTTAGCCACGCGCCTCGTATCGAGTGTTGCAGGATGTCTATAACGGCATTGCCGGAAGTGACATCTTGAAGCGTACACAGAAAGGTTGTGAGGATGAATTGACTGTGGGTGGCCCCGCAGCAATGAATGGATGTAGCTCCGAAATTTTGTATCTGTTGGATCCTGCCCATGGTTTGTGCATGCCTGAAGGCAACACCCTGCACCGCGTTTTGGCCAGCTGTGCAGGGAGACCCGGAGTCGACGGCCCATTCGCACAACACACCGTCTGCTTGTAGAGCAGCCGTCAATCAGGCAACCAGTGAGGCCCTGTCGTTCTTGGTCGGAACGCGACCCCCAGTCGCGGGCGGCCGAGTATGTCCCAGGAGTGGAATAAGCGACGAAGACAAATGACGGACAGGGAATCGGATGACCGCATAGTACCGCAGCAGCTTGATTGCCAATCAAGTGAAATCAAGTCGGGTAATACCGATGCAGGGAAGGCGGTCAAGATCTTACGCGATCCAGACCGGGCACTACCCGTACACAGAGACGGAAGAAACTTCGCGTGAAACTTCGGGAGATGCGTCTCTGGTTTCAGAAGCAACTTACGGTTCCAGTGGGCGAGATGTAGCAGGTCCTCAACTCGAAGCTACGAGGTCACTATCAGTATTACGAGATCAATGACAATTGGTCGCTGGTGATGGCTTACCGTACGTACGTTCGGGTGATGGCCAAACGCCACTTCAGCCGCCGGAGCCAGAAGAGCTATGTGAACTGGAGCGATTTCAACCGCTTCACGGAAGCCCACGCCTTGGCCAATCCAGGTCGTTTGATCGACTTGATTGCGCTGGGCCGTCAGCGAATGAGTGAGAGAGACGAGTGAGGTCTGGGAGCCGGATGCTAGAAAGTGGCACGTCCGGATCTGCGAGGGGCCAGCGGTCAATTTGACAGGGTTATAATATTGTGACACCACCAAAGGAAACAGGTGGACAACAGGGAACACAAAGCTTAGCCTAAATCCAAGAGACCCTGGTCTACTCACCGCGAAGCCGGACTTGCGCGTGTTTTTTGAAGTAACGATTTCCGTTCCGGCTCGGTGATCGTTGCCGTTCGCGTCCAACGGTAGAAAGATTGCGGGCAACCGGCCCTTGAAACCGGCCAAGGAGGGCCGGGAAGCCGCCAGCGAACAAAGCATAAACAGCCATGCAAGGATATTACAGGGAATTAGCCCGCACGGCGTACGTGGGGAAGCTAAGGGCAATTTGTCTTTAAAGAAAACATGATGAAACAGATAAAATAAAATATTGAAAACATGAAACATCTTTTACTTTTATTATTGGTAGTTTTTGTGATTGGTTGTCAAAACCAGAACAAAACAAGTGTCTCAGAAAAACTATTTATTGAATTAGGTGGCGAAAAACAATATGTGGAAATGACGGGTGCGTCTGACGAATTACCTGTTCTGCTATTTCTTGCATGGCGGACCAGGCTGGCCTCAGACTCCACATCTGAGATATTTTAATGCTGATTTGACTGACGAAATGATTTTAGTTTCCTGGGATCAGGCAGGATGTGGTCAATCTTATATGCATAATCCCAATCCGAAAAACTTAAGTCCTGAAAGTTTGGTCAATGATGCACATGAGTTGACACAATATTTAAAAAAGAAATTCAATAAAGAAAAAATATTTCTTGTGGGTTTTTCTTATGGTAGTGTTATTGGAATGAAATTAGCCGAAAAATACCCTGATGATTATTACGCCTATATTGGTGTCTCACAGGTGATAAGTGTGTCAGAAAGCTGGGACGTTTCTATGCAATGGTTGAAAGAGCAAGCCCAACAAAAGAATGATACAACAGCATTAAGGCAGTTGGATTTAATTGAAAAAAAGGACAGCACTGTTTGTGCTACAATTTTGGATTGTTTTATGAGCAAGTACGAACTTGTTGTAAAATATGGAGGAACAGTTTACGATACAGATATTGCGAAAGAAATTGAGAAAGCGGAAACTATGTATGAGGATTACAAAGACTATGACTGGTTTGAAGCATTTAACTACACCTCGGCTCGAATGGATGGCGTTGCTTTCACAACGGACATTTCACATATCACAGAATTAAAGTTACCTGTTTATTTTATTGGTGGTCGTCATGACTGGAACTTACCCAGTGTAGTGGCAGAAAACCATTTAAACAAAATGACAGCTCCTGAAAAGAAATTCATTTGGTTTGAAAAATCAGGACATGAAGTACCGGATGAAGAGGCTGAAAGATTTAATCAAACCATCATTGAAATCGTGAAAGAAAAAAGCCGCTAACAGAGGCTAAAAATAAGCAGGCGGCGAATGCCCAGCCGGGTGTTCCGGGGTGATACACAGTTCGTTGCTCCTAACAAACCTGCGCTACTTCGCCAGTGCCGTAGCGTTGGCAACCTCTGCGCTTTGTTTTGCAATTGATCGTCGAATACTTGCGAAGTTGCGGTTACCAATCTGCGATTGCTGTGCTTCTTCACGTGGCCAGTCGCATTGCTGATTCACTTGCTGCGTCGCGTGGCGTCAGTGGCTTTGGGGGCTGGCTGATACACGCGTTGGGACTATTCGCGATCATGTGCCTGACGTTTTTCCCTGCGATGATCCTGCTATATTGAATGGGGCTCCTCGAGTTGGACGCTTCCCGGAAAACTGGAATGTCATTTTCTTGATACAAACGGCTGTGATGAACACATGCAAAATGTATGGCAACAATTCGACGAAAGGTCGCACTTCAGTTTGAATCCTGAAAATGCGAAACGAACGATTGGCAAATTTGTCGGCATATTGGTGTTTAAAACGTACTGGTCAAATCCATTGCCCGAACAGAGACACATGTTGAATACACCGGACTCAGTATTTGACCGGCTTGACGCCGAGCTTGATGGAATCGTGCTGGTCGATGGCGGATGGTTCAGTAAACTTGGGGTAGCAATTTAGGTCAACGTGATCCCCACGAAGGAATGGCCGGATAGTAATGCGTTATAACGAAGCGGCGAAGCAACGCGTTATTGAACGGATCGTTTAATCTCGCCGCTCGTTGAACTTCACCGCTGTCACTTAAGAATCGTCACCCCAATGCCGTTCCCTGTTGACGCAAAATGGATCGCGCAAACCGAAGAGAAGCTCGGCGTACGATTCCCCGCGTCATTCGCGACAGCAATGTCGAAAATGAACGGTGGCACCGTCCGAACGCGAATCGACCACTTTGACTTGTTTCCGTTTTTGGACGCGTCCGATCGTAAACGCATTCAACGAACATGCGGCAGCATTGATCGCGAAACTACCACCGCACGAAAAGACTGGTATGGGTTTCCGTCGGATGCTGTTGCGATTGGGGCAAACGGCGGCGGCGATTTGCTAGTGCTGATTCCGATGCCCGAACATCGAGACACGCTTCAGCATTCGGTATACTGGTGGGATCATGAAACAGGCGAGGTCGAACTGATCGCCGACGATTTTGCCGATCTCCCGAAAACGTGACAGAACAAAAAAATGCACGCGAGTTGCGGATGACGCGTTTCCCAATGGTAAGCTACTTGGCCGCAACCGCGTGATTTTAGTCGTTATTTGACTTGAGCTTGTCGACCATATGCCGTTTGTCATTGGTAAATCCGATTCAGAAATCGACGTTGATGCACTCACATCGTTTCTTCTTCGGGTTTTCCCAGATTCAACCATGATCTCTGATGACTATTACAGGGATCGGTTGCCAAGCAGTTGGAGTCCGCTGAAGTAAAGCTTCCCGCTGGCGCGACAAACTTTGGTCCGTTTGAGAAATCAGCCGACGAGTCTCCAACCGAAATCGAGATTCAGCTTTGCAAAACCTGCGGCTGTTAATTGATTCCCCGTAGCCAATCTCCCAAACGCAGTTGGGCTACGGTCATGAATTCAAGACACCGTCCACGCTGGTACAGGCGCTCCTGAACGCAAAAAAACTGGCTATCTTCTTTCAGATCCACTATCATCGCCTTAAACCAAGTCGCCTCAAACGACAAAGTTCAACGCACGATCTATCCGTGTGTCTAAATTTCGTCAACCATTGCGAAGGCGTCTCAGTGACACCCGGATAGATCGCAATTCGTTATCCGCTGGCTTGGCATGAAGACTATTTGGCTATTGATCGTGATCGCTTGCTGTACACTTAGATGCAGGCGTCACGGCGTCGAGGGGCCGCCAAAACAGTCGGCACATGTTGACGAGCTGCAACGGACGGTACAGGAATCTCTCGGTGACTGGGCTTCGACTGGCGGCCTTAGTTTGAACGAAAATGCGGCATATGAAATTGGGGACCTCGTTCCGTGCGCGAGCGGCGAGGCTGAATTCTTGCTCGAGATTCAAGCTGTTCGGGATATTCGACTGCAAATGCTCAAGTCGCTCCCATTGGCACGCTCTCGACTTAGCATGCCCCTGTGGGTAAAATTGTGTCGGGGAACAAACGATGAATTTAGACCAAACAATTTCAGACCTTTCCGCACTTCCGATCGGCGATCGACTGCGGGTGGTTCACGCTATCTGGGACACGCTTCCCGATGACGTGGACTTATCGACCACATCAGAGCAGCAAGCTGAACTCGACCGTCGACTGGCTGCCCATCAGGCGGATCCGTCTACCGCAATTTCGCATGACGAACTAATGCGACGCGTTGAGAAGCGTCGCTGATGTGGCAACTTTCGTATCGGCCTGAGGTCGAGAACGACGTCGTCGACGCTGTTACTTGGTATGACGCCAAACGAACTGGCCTGGGCGACGAATTTCTGCTCGAATACCTAGCTGCCATCCGGCGGATTCGTGACAATCCACTCCTGTTTTCCATAGCTGCAAATGGACTGCGTCCTTGTCGGTTGAAACGATTCTCGTTTCTCATTCATTTTGATGTCGATGGTAACGACATCCTGATTGTTGCTCTCATGGGTGGTGGTCGGGACGATTCCGCTTTCTTACATCGTAGCGGATAACACCTAAGAATTGTGTGCCGTGAAAGGCATGTTGATTTTAGCGGGTGCGAATCCCGCCCGGTCATGGGTCGCTGCGACCGGTAGCACCTGGAGCGGTTTGGGGAGGTAACGAACCGGACTGAAGCATTTCAGGAGAAGGCTCCTTCAGGGAGTCAGCGAGCGTGCAGGCTGTAAGCGAGTGAACGTTGAGCAGGCCTCGAAACTTGTAATGTGGGAGCCGACCCAGTCAATTCTCTGGGGAAGGCCGATGCCAGTCGGACGAGATAAGCGATAGCATCCGACAGGTCTCACCGGGGTAATGACGACAGCATGCGCGAAAGGTGAATCGACGGGCAACACGGGAAGCCCTTGTGGTGCGGGTACCTTTGCTTCTACTTTGTCGATCGTGAATTCGGCTTGATGCATGTTCGGTTGCAAACCTGGCTTCCGATGCCCATCCAAGTATGCTTGAACGGACGCGAATATCTCGCTCGACGCTTGGACAAAGCTGGAATCGGTTATCAGAAACAAGGCAATTGCTTTACTCACATCGATGACCTAACCAAGGCGCAGCAGATGATGGACGATCTGGAGAAGCGAAATTGGGTCCATTTTCTCATTGCGTTGGCTCGTCGATTTAATCCCTGGCTCAAATCGACAACTGAATTGATGTTCCCTACTTATTACTGGACCATGCGCGAAAGCGAATACGCAACTGACGTGATGTTCGCCGACGAGGCATCTCTCAACGCCATTTATTGCCTGCGCTCATCGTATTGCCTCCGCCCGCCGCTGCAGATCCGAGCCTTCGACGCAGTTTATCCAGGTTTTGGTCCCGGATTTCCAGGAAACTGCGTCGTAGCGATCGGCCGAACTTGCTTCGGTCGATGCAACCGCTCGCACGACGGTCGACCGAATACCGAGTCCGCTGGGACATGATCTGTACCCTTGATTCCGCAGGACACCAGAACCCGTTCGCACCTCCCATGGCATAACCGTTGACAATGTATCTGCGGCTTTTGAAAATATGACGCAAGGTGTGCCCCCGTAGAGGCAATGTCGAATTCGCCAAAAACTGGACTCGTACCTGCACAAGGTTTTTTCATCCTCAATAAGGCTCGATATATATGCTTTTTACGACTACATGTTTATTGGTGGTGTTTGCCTGTCTTAGTTTGACGAGCAGGTGTGCCGCAGAGGACGCTCGCGACGAATTGACGGCGCGGCTGCGTTACTCGGACCAGACTCCCCAACGGTACATCCCCAACCACTTCGACCTTGCTACCGAAGCACCGGAGGATAACTGGATCCTGCCCGACGACCGTGGCCGTGACCGGTTGACCATCCGCAAGGCGGATCTGGGGAGAATCGAGGGAGCGGTGGTGGATCACGAAGGACAATTCGTCAAGGACGCAACCGCTGGGATATTGGGTCATGCATTGAACGCCACGTGCGATGCGCACGGCAAGTTTGTTCTTCAAGCTCCGGTGGGTAGGTATGGTGGGTTGACGTCTCGCCGGACGAGTCGGTCACGATTAAATTCCAATACCGATAACGCCCTAAACGTGCAGCGAAAAGGATCGCTGCTTTGACGCAGTATTCAAGAAATCAAGTCCGAAACTTCACGATGACTGCTTCGACACAATTCCGCTTCGAGGCGCTGGTCGATGCAACCGCGTGCAGTTGCGCACAAACTGGTCGCAACGATTTAAGGGTGCTTCAACGACGCCCGCCGCAGACATCCAATTCGGATGAGTCGTTACTTTTTGTTCCGGCTGAATTCCGATATCCACGGCGTTCCGTCGTTTGAGTCCTCGTAGCGCATTCAATCGCCCTTTACCTCGAATGTCGCGGGGCCTCAGGAGCTTGCGGATTCTGATTTTGTTAAGATACGCGCCTTGGCATGGCCCGCTGTGGCGGACGCCCTATTGTTCCTGTTTCTAATTGCGCGACACACTGAAGATGTCCGAAAACCCGTTTCAATCGCCGGCCACGATCAATTCTTCTCAGACAATACAGTCGCGGTCCAACAAATCACGATGGTGGATCCCGTTGGCTTCGCTGGTCGCAGGCCCGGTGCTTGCCTTCGGGTATTGGGCCGCTGACGTGTTTCTGTTGAATCCGGGCATGTATCCATCCGCGTTCCAGGGAGATGCGTTGGCGACGCTCTGGCGATTACTGGCTCTCGGAACGATTCTGGGTGTCGTTGCATCGATTGCATTTGCAGCTACCCTCAAGGCACGAGGTCGTGTTGACACGTGATGCAACCAGCGGGGCTTCTCCAGAAAGAGGGTCAATCGAATCGTTGTCGGACCGTGTTGGTCGAAAAAACAGACCGCCTGTACCGAAACCTGAAGGACTACATTGTCGCTGAAGACCTGGAGATTGAGATTCACTTCCTCAAAGAGGGAGTTGTACTTTCTCCGGAATCGCACTCGTCTGAAAAGCTGATGCACCTGATCAAGGTCGGCATGGCCAAGGCATACGTCGAGAATCTCGGCAGGAAATCAAGAAGGGGATGCACGAGAAAGCAGCACAGGGAATCTGGCCCTGCCAAGCGCCTGCGGGATATCGGAATGTCACGCTTGCTTCAGGAAAGAAGGGGATCGAGCCGGACCCAGATACGGCCCCCATCGTGACCAAACTGTTCGAGTGGTACACGACTGGTAATTATTCGCTCGCTGAGATTGCGGACTTGGCAACCGACAGCGGTCTCAAATTTGGACGCAGTCGAAATCTTGCAGCCACTGTGCACAATCTTTTCAAGAACCCGACCGTCGAATTTCGCCAACCCTTTGATTTGATTGCAGTTGGGGCGGCGGAGCTGAAACAAATGAAGGCCGCCGGAGCGGATTCCGACGACCTTCATCAATTTAAGTACACCTGAGAGGATTCGAACCTCTAACCTTCGGTTCCGTAGACCGACGCTCTATCCAATTGAGCTACAGGTGCTTGTTTAACCGGACGCGCCCGAAAGGTTTGTCCGGCTATTGATCAGATGATTTTACGTCGTGATCGCCTTGGTGCCAAGGGAGGTTTTGAATTGACTGCAATGGTTTCGATTCAACCTCGATCTATCGACGTTCCATGGATCCTAACGATTGCTCGGGGGTTGGTGATTGCCTGAGGGCGTCGTGAGCGGTGAGCGGATTGCCGAGTCCATTGTTGGAAAGAATAGCGGCCGGCAGCCGTTCTCACCGGTTCGGTCCTATCCGAATGGGCTTCGGATGCGTCGCCATTGGCTGACGCGCGGTTCGCCAGAATTTGTCACGCAGTTGGCCAGAACTCCGACAAAATTGCCGGCAACCCAGCCAACTCGAACGACGATTGCTGGGATTTGAAAAGGAATGGCACGACGCGAAAGAGCTCTGCGAATCCGCAAGGAACTTGGTCGCCAGGAGGAATAACTCCTCCCCGGAATAACGCCTCCCCAGAGACAACCACACCCAGAGAAAACCACACCCAGAGAAAACTCGTCCGCGCAGCAAAAAAGGCATGCCCGAAGTCGGGCATGCCTTGGTTTTCAATCAATGATCAGTCTGTCAGGACCTTAGTTGCAGCAACCGCATCGGTTACGGCGGCAGCCAAGTCGGCATCCGCTTTTGATGCGAGTTCCGCCACAGCAATCGGCAGCAACACCGCAACCGGTGTCACAACCACAGCCAGCAGCGACTCCACAACCACAGCCTGCACCACCCATGGCAGCTCCGCCATCGGCGTAGACCATTCCACCAGCACCAGCGGTACCACAGCAGTTGTTGACGGTGACTGGAACCTGGATGGTCTTCGGAACCTGAACGCATACTTGAACCGGAACTTCTTCGGTGTAAGTCTCCGGAACTTGAACCGTGTAGGTTTGGGTTTGCGTCTGCGGCTGACAAGTCATCACGGTGACTTCACGTGTTTGCGTGGTGGCAACCATTTCCGTGTAAGGAACTTCGCGGGTGCGAGTTTCCTGACGACAACGCTGGACCGGAACGGTTCGCGTTTTGGTTTCCGTGGTCATGACCGTGTAAGGAACGGTACGCGTACGAGTTTCACAACGCATTTTCGTGACGTTGTAAGTACGAGTACGAGTTTCCTGACGGCATTTGGGGAAATTCACCATTCGGGTACGAGTTTCCTTACGCGTACGAGTCACAGGAACTTCGCGAGTCCGGGTTTCCAGACGGCATCGTTGAACCGGAACCACTTGCGTGCGAGTTTCCATGCGGCACTTCGTCACGGGAACTTCACGGGTGCGCAGTTTCCATGCGAGTGCGGGTAACAGGAACCATACGAGTTCGAGTTTCTTGACGCTGACGCGTTACGGGAACGTACGGGTGCGAGTTTCGATTCGGCACTTGGTCACCGGAATTTCGCGGGTGCGAGTTTCCGTACGGCACTTGTTGACCGTAACCATCCGAGTTTTGGTTTCCGTGGTGTAGGTCGTTTGGTTGACCATACGAGTCCGCGTTTCAGGAACGTTTACCGTAACGTTGTAGGTGTAAGTCTGAGGAACCTGACGCTGCAACGTGACGGTGTAAGGAACCTGTTCCGTGTACTTGGTTCGGAACCCAAACACGAGTCATTACCGTTTGGTGCAAGGACCGCCCACGGCCATACCGCCGCCAGACAACCACGCCACCAGCGCCGCATCCGCCACAGGGCGATCGGCAACAACTTGCACAGGCATTGCGCAACGACCTGCACAAGCGAGGGACAACATCCGCCGCAGCTGCTGGCTCAGCAACAAGCCCGATCCGCCAGCGGCCATTTCCGCCGCCACCCATCGAACCGCCACCAACAGGAACGGTGCGAGTCTGCATCTGCCAGCTACCGGCATCACGACAAACCGTTCGGTAGCGAGTTTCCTGATAAGGTTCGCAAACCATTCGAGTTGCAGTTCGCTGCTCGGTTTTGGAACCATCACCGTGTAGTTCTGAGCGACTTGCGTCGTCACAGGAACCTGGACAGTGTAAGTCTGAGCGAACTTGCTCGGTGTAGGGAACGTTTACCTGGTAGGTCTGAGTCATGGTTTCGGTGTAAGGCACTTGAACGGTGTAGTTCTGAGTTACGGTTTCCGTGTAGGGAACACAGACGATGTAGTTCTGAGCGACTTGCTCAGTGTAAGGCACACAAACTTGATACTTTTGAGTGACGGTTTCGGTGTAGGGCACCTGGACCGTGTATTGCCGGGTCACGTTTTCCGTGTAGGGAACTTGAACGGTGTAGTTCTGGGTCACGGTTTCGGTGTAAGGAACGCAAACTTGTATTGCTGAGCTAACGGTTTCCGTATAAGGCACCATCACGCGTAGTCCTGAGTAGCCGTCTCGGTGTACGGCACGTAGACCTGATAGGTTTCTTCACGCGTCTGCTGAACGGGGACTTGAACCTGGTACTCTTGAGTGACGTTCTCCGTGTAAGGAACGTTGACCGTGAAGGTCTCGGTGCGTGTTCGGTTTTCCGGAACCATGACTGTATAGTTTGGGTCTGTGTGGTTGGAACTTGAACGTTAACTGTTACTTGTCGGTGCGATTTTCGTTCGCATACGAGTCCGTGTGACGGTTCGCATTTGCGGTGACCATCTGGTTTTCATAAACAGTACGTGTTTCGTACTGAACCGTTGGTCCACAGCATGCGTTTCCACCTCAGCGGCACCATGCCGCCGCTCATCATCATACCACCCCGCGTACGGGCTGACTACGGATGCACCGTAGCAATCTCCACAAGGGCTGAGCCACCTGGCCACAGCCGCATTGCGTTCCAGCATTGGCCAAAGGTGTTGCGATCGCAAAACACACAGCCACCATGATGCCGAACATGGGTTTCGACATAAAATATCCTCCTCAGAACGAGACTCAAACAAAGAAAATTAATTTCGGCGAAGGCGATACGATCACCAAACGCACCTCAAAGTTGACAATCAAAGTATTTTCGAAAAGGAATTCTGGGGCGAGTCAACAGGCAAGCAAAAATCATCAAAGATGGGCATTAGAGCTATTGGTGGGAATGTCAATTAGCCAGAACAATGCGAAATTTAAACTGCTTCTTGTTAATCAGAATACCTTGAACAATTGTTTGATCTTTATCAGCCCCCTAATTTAACTTCAACGTTCTGTTTTACCAGTCAGTCTCCACAAATAATTCGAAAAATTTAATTATTTATGGAACGATTAGGATAGCTTGGTCTTTTGCGAGCTCAGTTTCGCGCGCGACGAGTCAAATTCAGTTGACTGTTTCCAGCTCCTCGGGTGCCTGCCGAGTCACCCCGAACCGGGTCGGACATTACCTTCACGACTCTTTGTTTTCGTTCCCCATCGACCTTGATTACTAGCAAATAGTCCCCAGCAGGAACGCTACGGCGGAAACGACCCCCGCCGCCCTGTTGGTCCGACGACAAGTCCCAGTTAAATTCGTGCAAACCTTTGCGATTGGAAGTTTCGAAAGTCTTCACGACGTCACCTTTCAGATCCTGAATCGTCAGGCTTACACTGCGAGCGTTTTTGCCCAGTGAGTATGCGATTTTTGTACCCCTCGCAGGGTTCGTACCGACGAACTTTCGTGTTCCGCTGCTGCCGCGAGACCGCAACGATCGCCAGACGATTGCATCCCGCGGCTGATACAGATAGAAATCTGCAGCAATCGTTGCGGGAGAAATTTGACGCAGAACAGAAATGTCCGCGATCCACAGGCTGCGACCATGTGTCGCGGCGACGATCTCCTCACGGTCAGGATGAATTGCAAATTCGTGGACGGCAACAGTCGGCAGGCCTCCTTTAACTCGAGTCCACGTTTTACCGGCATCAATGGAATACCAAGCTGAAAACTCGCATCCCAAAAACAGCAGGTTTTCATTCTTGATATCTTCCCGGATCACGCGAACTGACCCGGCAGTATCGGGAAGATTGCTGCGGATCGACTCCCAGGTTTTCCCGCCGTCGTTGGTGACAAAAACATAGATTCCGTCGTCGTCACTACGATGCCCATCAAAGGTGATGTAACAGCGGTCCTTCTTGAAGTGAGAGGTTTCAATCGAGCTCACCCAACGAGGGCCTGGCAGTAGGCTGGACAGTGTTTTGTCACCCGTTGGTTGTTGGTAGGTCTTTGCCGCATCTTGGGTGGCAACAGAATCCGGCTCTTCCGATTTTGGTACCGACTTGGTTTTTCGGTTCACGGAAAACTCCATCGTAAAAGCACCTTCATTAATTTCAACTTCGCCTTCGTACTCGTCGCCTTCGACGGTCCCGTTCAACTCCAGCGTAAACTGGTCGGTTTCAGACAACAAAGTCAACGACTTCGTCGCCGGGTCGAAGCTTGCCGCTGGAAATCTCCCGCTCACCCTGTGTCGATTCGAAGGTGCCGGTGATCTCGTTATTGGTTTTAAAATTCAGGCTGAGTTTCATTTCGCGCTCACCGCGAGGCGACGTCATGGTTCCCTTCCACTTTCCACTGACGGGATCGTCGGCTTAGCCGCAGGCTGGCTGGGTTGTTTTGCGTTGACGGCGTCTCCGCAGATTGACGCTGCCGGTTCTTTCCTCGTCCTGTTTTGCTTCGCTGGTTTTGCTTCCTGTTTTGCTTCCTGTTTTGCTCAGCTGCCGCCGTTTTGCTTCCTGTTTTGCTTCCTGTTTTGGTTCGGAAGAAGTTTCCTGTTTCGCGGGCTCGGTTACTGGCGGTTCCGCCTTTTCGACGTCCGTCTTTTTCCTGCTTTGCTTCAAAATCAACTTCGAACGAACCATCGTTAACTGGACATGGTACCGATCATCTGTTCGCCTTCGACGTCGGCCTGGATTTCGATTACCGAACTGTTTTCGTTCTCTGCCTCAAAATCACTATTCTTTTTGAATCGGGATTGAAAACACCATTCCACAATTTCCGAATCTCCCTGAGGTGAAACAATGGTGCCGCTCAGTTCCTGTTTGTCATTCATTTTGAGATCAATAGTGAACTCAACTCGACCACCGGGTAGATTTTCGTTCTCGATTGCACCGACCATTCCGAGACGCCCGTCACCGGATCGTCACGCCCCGAAGGCACCCCAACCAGAGCCGCGTTCAGGCTGGTCAGGTTTTCGACCGAATGTTTCGGTTTGCTGCGATTTTCGTTCGGCTTCGAATTCGATCTGAAAACGGCCACCACCGACGGACATTTCGCCGGTCATCTTTTTGCCTTCGATTTTGCCGGTAAATTCCCGTTCTCCGCGGTTCTCCTTCCACGGAGAAGGAAATCTCTCCCGTTTCGGGGTTGAACTTTCCATTGGAAATCTTGATCGCACCTTCACGGCCTTCGAATTCGCCGGTGACTTTGTTACCATCGAGTTTCAGTTTGAAAGCCAGGGCTGCGCGATCTTCGGGGATGCGATCGCTCAGATCATTTTGCCTTCCCACGCTCCGCTGACCAGGATCATCGCGCTGCCGCGAGCTGGTTTTTCGGGATCCGGTTTATTCAGCTGGCTGCTTCGGTCTTCTGGCTACAGCTCGGTTCATTTTCCGAGCCAGGTCTCCTTCGGACTCTACTTCATCCGATTCTTTCGTCATTCTTTTCTTCTTATTTGGGTTCCGGCTGATAGAACAGGGGTTGCCAGTTGGCACCGCCGTCTTCCGTCATCCAGACGGCGCCATCGGTGGTACCGACGTAGATCACGCCGGGTTCGACGGGCGATTCGGTGATCGCACTGCCGGCGCCTTTGTCGGAGTTCGTGATCTCCGGCGAAATTGCGCTTGACGTCATTGCCCGGTTATAGCGACCGAAACACGTGATTGCCGGCGCTGTAGTGAATCTTTGAATTGTGCGGTGACAACATGAACGGCGTTTTCCAGTTGAAGCGGTAACGAGTACCGCGCGGTGGTCGCGGACGAATGAAACCGCGTTCACCAGTTGGTCAGATGGATCCGTCCCATCGCCACCATTTTGACTTTCGAAATAGATCTGATTCGGGTCTTCCGGATCGACCAGCGTGACAAAACCGTCACCGCCGCCCACGCGGAACCAGTCCGTATTGACGGGGCCCGAGCCATATTGTTGCCGCGTGATGGACCGCCCCAACTTCCGTTGTCCTGCAGTCCACCGTAGACCTTGTAGTCCAGATTGCGTATCGACACCGACGTGATAAAACTGGCCGATCGCCACGTGGTTCAAATGGTCCCAGTGGTCCATGCGATCGTAGGTGACGTGAATACCTCCGTCGTTACCAAGGATCATGTGCCGCGGGTCTTTGTTATTCATCCACAATGCGTGATGGTCGACGTGAATTCCGTCGGAACCGCCATCGCCGGTAAAGGTCTTTGCCGCCGTCTTTCGATTTGTAAAGGCTGGTTCCGCAAACGTACATGTTGTTTCGGTCGACCGGGTCAATCTGAATGTTGCTGTAATACATCGGTCGCGGGTTGAGCGAGTTGATTCGCTTCCAGGTATCGCCACCATCTTCCGACAGGTAAATGCCTCCATATTCAAATCCTTCGGGCCTTGCTTGTCCTGCAGATTGGCCGCTTGGCCACCTAGCGTGCCCGCAAAGTCTCCGACCTTCCCGACGCGTCTTCAGCGGTTCGGTTTTCCCAATTTGACTTCAAGATCTTCGATCTTGCGATCCGCGAACGACCACGATTTTGACCGTTTCGTCCGGCCTGGTGTTTGCGGATTTCGCCCAGGAATTCGTTGTAGGAGACCACGATTTTCCCGTTGACCGAAACGACAATGTCGTTTTCTTTCAGGCCGGCTTTGTCGGCCGGTCCATCTTCGACGAGACTGGTCAATCTTGCGCCCCGACGTCGGCGTCTTCACCTCGCGAATTCCCACAAACGGCGTAGTTTTCAGGTTCTTTCGCAATCTTTTCAGATTCAATGATGGCGACCACGAAGTTCGGGTCGGCTTCGAAGTAGTCCAATCCAATGCGACCCATCTTGCAGGTCGGCAATCCTTCGGTGATTCGTTGAAACGATTCTCCGCCGTCCGTTGGAATTTGTAGATTCCGGAGCCCGTCGCCAAATCGTTGACCGGATCGTTGCCGTCGAATCCGTCTCGCTTTCGTTCGTAGGTCGCAACCAGCAATGTCGTCCGGATTTTTCGGATTCACTTGGACATCGATCACGCCGGTTTTGTCATCGACGAACAGGACCTTCTTCCAGGTCTTGCCGCCGTCGGTGGTTTTGAACAAGGCCGCGTTCTGCGTTGGGCCCCCAAAGTCGTCCCAGTGCGCCCACCTAGACGACGTCTGGGTTTTCTGGGTGAATCGCCAACGCACCGATCTGAAAGGACTTCTTTCAGGCCCATGTTCTTCCAGGTTTTTCCGCCGTCGGTCGATTTGTAGACTCCATCGCCCCAGGAAACGCTGTTGCGCGGATTCGATTCACCGGTTCCGACCCAGACGATGTCCGGATCACTTTGGCGACACTTGGACGTCGCCAATCGAAACGGTCGCTTGATCGTCAAATTGGTGCTCGAACGTGATGCCGTTGTTGGTCGTTTTCAGCAAGTCCACCGGAGGCCGACGCGGCCCACCAGATCGCTGGGTCTTTCTCGTAGACGGCGATGGCGGTGATTCGTCCCCTCATGTTGGCTGGACCGATCGATCGCCAAGTCACCTTGTCCGCGATTTCCTGGGTCAGCGCCGGTTTGATTTCGGTCTTCGCCTGCGTTGCTGGACGACTCGGTTGGGTTTGTCCCGGTGCGCCACGTCGTCCCCCGCGTCTTTCCTGGGCAGAAAGATCCGAAACTAATAGACTGACTGCCAGCAGTGCAGCCAGCAATCCGCAAGATTGCAATACTCGATGAACAGTTACGGTGGTCATTAACATACTCCAGTTGGGATGCGATGTGGTCTCGCAATGGTTGATGAATTCGCTTCTACCCCGGAACGATGGTAGCACCACCGCAACGCGCGCACAAATCCCCGATCTGGTATTCTAATTCGGATTTGTTTGAACGTTTTCCAGTTCACTAAAATTTCACCAACTGGTTGCCTTCGTCACAGTCCGTTACACTGGCAGCTTTCACGTTGGGCAATGGAAATGTCAATTCTCATCACCGGCGCAACTGGATTTGTCGGAACAAAACTAATCTCCCGGCTCGATGATGTCGTGATCTGTACCCGCAATGCGGACCGGGCCAAGCGACAACTGGGATCGAAAATTTCCGGCGCCGTTCAGTGGGATCCCATACAGGAAAAACTGGATCTTGAGGGCCGCTCTTTTTCCGCGGTCGTCAATCTGATGGGTGAGCCGATCGCCGAAGGTCGGTGGACGGCGGCCAAAAAACAACGAATTCGCGACAGCCGGGTCACTGGAACGCGGCGTTTGGTCGACGCACTGTTGGAAACCAGCCCGCTGCCTTCAGTGTTTGTTTCGGCCTCGGCGGTTGGAATTTACGGCGACGCCGGAGAACAGCAAGTCACCGAAACATCCGCACACGGAAGCGGTTTCCTGACCGAAGTTTGCGAAGAGTGGGAAGCCGAAAGCAATCGCTTGAAAGATCATGGCGTGGCGCGTGGTGAACCTGCGAATCGGAATTGTGCTGGGACTCGAAGGCGGTGCGCTGGAAGGTTTGATCCCGATCTTCAAATGGGGGATTGCCGGTCCGCTGGGGAGTGGTCGGCAGTGGGTCCCGTGGATTCACGTTGACGATCTGGTCGGCCTGATCGTCTGGTGCCTGGAAACCGACTCAGTTTCTGGGCCGGTCAATGCATCGGCACCCAATCCAGTTCGCAATAAGGAGTTGACCCGGCAGCTGGCGAAGAAACTCCATCGTCCGGCGTTCATTCCGGCTCCCAAATTCGCCGTTCGGCTGGCGTTGGGAGAATTTGCAGACTCCCTGTTCTTTTCCCAAAATGTGATTCCGGAAGCGGCTTTGTCCGCGGGCTTTCATTTTCGGTTTTCCAGTCTTCATGATGCGTTGAATGACCTGCTGGATTGAGTAAGCAATGGTTGATTCATGGATTGGATTGGATATCGGCGGGGCGAATCTGAAATTTGCCAACGGCAATCGCGCAGGCTCGATTCCGTTTCCGCTTTGGCTGCGTCACGATCAACTGGCCAGCGAATTGTCCAACCTCATCCAAAGGGAGGCCGCGGCTGGTGAATCCATCGCCGTCACCATGACGGGGGAATTAGCGGATTGCTTTCGGTCACGGCGTCACGGCGTCGCAGCCATCGTGAATGCTGTCACGCATAGCGCCGGGGCACGGAGAATTCAGTTTTATCATTCGCATGGCGGCTGGTACTCGGCTAGCGAGGCGATCGAGCATTGGTCGGACGTCGCATCGGCGAATTGGCACGCGACCGCGAACTTGACCTCATCCTTGCTTGAATCCGGAAACGGATTTCTAATCGACCTTGGCTCCACAACCACCGATATCATTCCGATTCGAGACGGTCGCCCAGCTGCCAATGGCGACACCGATTTTGATCGACTCGCAAAGCATCAGCTGTTGTATGCCGGCGTAAGTCGTACCCCGGTTTCCGGCATTTGCCAGGAATTTGAGCTGGACGGCAGAACGGTGAACGCCGCCAGAGAGTTTTTTGCCACCGTGCACGACGCGTTGATCATCAGCGGCGATGCGGCCGAGCAGTCTGACAATACGGATACGGCGGATCATCGTCCCGCGACGATCCAGTTTGCGGCACAACGACTGGCCCGAATGGTGTGTAGTGACGCGATTGGTCTCGGCACAAACGTCATCCGGGCGATGGCGGTCCAAGTCAAGCAACGGTTGCTGGAACGGATTGCAAGCTCGGTAGCTAACGTGCTGGAGGCCAACCCGGACCTACCCAGGCATTTCGTCATCGGAGGTCAGGGCGAAGGGCTTGCCATTGGTTTGCTGCGCGACAAATATCCCGATGCCGTCGCCGTCGGTACGTCCCAGGTTTTCTCCCGTCCGATTTCCGATAGTCTTGCTGCCTATGCGGTCGCGCAACTGGCGTCGCGTTCGCCAGCGTTGGTACCAAACAGGCCAACGATCGTCTCATCCCGATCACCAATCGCGCCCATCCGCGTGATCAAAATCGGGGGTAGCCTGCTCCATCAACGGTTTTCGCCAGCAGCGATGTTGGCGTGGCTTGCCGGGCAACCCGTGATGAACAATGTCTGGCTGACAGGGGGAGGACAACTGGTGGAGTCGGTCAGACGCTGGAGCGAGGAGTCTCCGATCGCAGCGGACGAGGCCCACTGGATGTGCATCGACTTGATGAGTGTGACACTTCGAATGGTGGCCAGCAGGTTGGCACCGTGGCCCGTGATGACTTCACTCAGTGGCCTGGCCTCCACCGATTCGCCAGCGAACATTCTGTTTGACCCCCGTCCGATGTTGCGGTTTCAAAATGACTTTTCCGAAACGGATCCTCTGCCCTGCGGCTGGGAGATCACCAGCGATTCGATTGCCGCACATGTGGCCCGGCAGTTGAATGCGGCTGAAGTCGTCCTGTTGAAGTCGTGCGAAATTCCGGACACGGGCAAGCTGGAGTCGCTCGCCCAGCAGGGAGTTGTCGATTCCGCGTTCGCGCGATTCGCCGCGTCCATTCCACACGTCCGCGTGATCAATCTGAACAGCCAAGCCTTCCAGGAGGTTGGCTTTCGGCCGCCGAAGCTACGTTGACAACACTACGATCCCGGGGTTGCATTGATGGCCTGCTCAACCCATTCGAGCAGGGGTGCCTCCTTTAGCCGTGGCCGAATTTCTGGATCGACAAAGATGCGTACCTGTTTGACGAAATCATCGAACTGCCGTTTCGCCAACGTCTCAACGACCGGTGAGACCGAGCCAAGCTTCCGATAGACGTTTTCTTTTTCATAATAAACGTCGACGTCGAATTGAACCTCCAGCCCCACCGGGAGGCGCATCAATCAAGACTTGATTGGGTGTGATCCGACAATTCATTTGTTTTGAAATCAATTCGGCTAACTGTTGGCTGCAAGCCATGATCCACGGATACGGCCGCTGGGCAATGCGGCGGTAAATGGCTTCGCCTTCGTAACAGCTAAAGATCGCAACCCGCTTAAACAACTGACGTCGCTGGCCGAACAGTGCGTCGAGCAAATTGGCGGCCTGCCGGGAGGCTTCGTCCGAGCTTGAATCGTCTCGCAGGTCCGCCATCATCTGACGCACCATCTCCTGCTCCCGCATGCGAAACAGACGGGCGGCGACCTGGGGATCCGTCGATCCGAATTTCAGGTACCAAATAAAGAACGCCCGCTGAAACATCGCGGTCGCGCTCCGCACGGCGTGATGCCAATACACCTCGCTGAACATGACATAGCGGGCAAAAACCATCAGCTCGGCGGCCGTTTTTCCTTTTTGCGTAATTGCCAGACGATCCCCCGCTTCGTTGAGACACAGGCTGCCGATTAACCGCCCCTGATCGAAATTCTGACCGTACGGGACACCGGCATGTAAACTGTCGCGGTAAAGGTAGTCCATTTTGTCGATATCAATCGGGCCGGACAGAATGGAACTTAAAATCCGGCCGGACGTCCGCTGGTCCTGCTTGTTCATCAGGTCGATGACTTCCTGAGGGTCAACCTGCCAATCCTCCGATAGACAGCCCTGGATCTGGGGAGAGCGCACGTAAGCACTGGCAAAACTCTCATGCTTCGGTAAACCGGGTAAATCAAGATCCTCGATCGGATGACAGAATGGCCAATGACCAATGTCGTGCAGCAAAGCCGCCAATATGAAAACCGTTGCCTCGTGTGTTGACACCGACTCCACGAACCGGGACTGGTGGGCCAATCGGCGGAGCACCAGCAACGCCATTCGATACACGCCAAGTGAATGTTCAAAGCGACTGTGGTGGGCGGCGGGATAGACAAATGAGACCACGCCCAATTGGCTGATGTGGGTCAAACGCTGAAACTCGGGAGCGTCAATCAACCGGAGCACGCGGGGCGTGATCGGAACGTCGATTTGGTTTGGAATCCTGACCAATCCGGAGGGACCTTCGATCGCTTTCACTTCCGGAATTTCCAGGATTGATTTCATCGTTCGGGTTCCAGCCAAATCAGAGAACGCTTGAAGGACGCGATGGACGTGCAAGTTGAACAGAGACCATCCGTTGCCGCCATGGATTCAAAACCGCTGGATTTTCGACGGCGAAGACCTCACCTAATCACCAACGATCAACGGAGACAAGCAATCGCCATCAAAACGGCAGCAAATTGACCAAGCTGCACAATAGCGAATCGCAGTTGTCCAGCAAGCTTGCTGCCGGAGGCACAAACGGTTTTGCATCGGGGTTTTTAATCATGCCTGGCAGCAAGCCGATGCCAGCTAACAAACGCCCCACAAGGCAGAATCCAAGGTACATGCCGTAATGAGCCGTACCAATCAAAAAATCAAGCTCAAAAATAAAGCTTGCTGCCAAACCTCCGATCACCAGCATCGGAACCATCGCCACAATCCAAGCGCCATCTCATAGTTGTCAAAAACATATTCTCCGACCGGCATGGCAAGCCAGGTTAATGCGTAAACCACGCTGCAAATCAAAACTCGATTTCTCAACTCCGGGCCAACGAACGTGCCTAATTCAGGATCCCGCAGAAACGAGTAAGCCGTGTAGATGATCGGTGGAGCAATGGCGATTGCGGCCAGGTAATTCAACCACCATGGATACTTGGAAACATCACCCGCATTCATGTAGCGAATGGCCAAAGCACCAACCAGGAACCCCACCAAGCCCGCGATGATTAACGTAATCTGGACTCCCGAAAGGACCGTGTCTTTTCGAAAGATCGGTTTCATCAACGATCGACCCGACTGATCCTTGGGGGCATCGTCGGGAACCGCAATAACCACCTCGTCGGCCTTGGGCACGGTGATGGTGGCCTTGCATTTTGGACACGGTCCTTCTTTGCCAGCAAATTTATCGCTGACATTGAACCGGGTGTGGCACTTGTTGCAGGTAACTCGGATGGGCATAGCGTTCAGAATCAGATGGTTGGCCGGGGAAACGCGACGATTAACACATATCCATCAGGTCGTTTTCAGAGATCATTTTGATCCCCTGGTCCGCGAGAATCATCTGCGCGTTGTCCACATTGTCGACCATGATGGCAAGTAGATTCTCCGTCGAGTCTTTGACCATTAACGAATAGGATTGAACCAGGTTGACTTCGGCTCGCAGCAACGCGTTGAACAGGTGCAGCAAAGGTTGATCCGAATGCGGCAGCTGGACCGCGATCAGATCGCTCTCAATCATCGCCAAACCGGCCCGCTCAAGAATCTCACGCCCCTGTTCCGGGTGGCTGAGGACAAATCGAACGATACAACACTCGGTCGCATCAATGATGCTCAACGCAATCACGCGGACACGCGTCCCTTGAAACCGACGCATCAGGCCGAGCAGGATCCCCACCCGATTTTCCAAAAAGACCGTAAACTGACGGACGGTTGGATAATCACGTCCCCGGATGGTCTCGAAGTCGACCGTCGATCCAAAATCTTCTCCTTGACTCATCGTGTTCTCGTCAGTTGGTACTTCATGCGGTATCGTGTAAATCTACGGACTTCCTGGTCGAAACAAATCATTGGCGACGAGATGATTTTTCCAACCAATTGTTGAAAACACTGTAAGGCAACCAATGACGCCGGTCAATCATCAACCTTGTGTCCCGCGGGAATTCGAAATGCAAATTCGGGTTCGCTATCAGGAGACCGATGCGCAGGGTCGCGTTCATCATTCGAACTTCACCAACTATTTTGAGGTCGCCCGCGTCGAAATGCTACGGGCATCGGGTAAGACCTATCGCGACCTGGAAGCGGAAGGGTTGTTACTGGTCGTCGTCAAACTGACATGTCAGTATCATCGACCCGCCAATTACGACGATCTATTGACACTGAAAACCCGGGTAACCAAGGCCAGGGGCGTGCGAATTACCCATCAATACGAGATCTTTCGCGACCAGGAATTGCTGGTGGAGGGCGAAACGGTCGTCGCAGCGGTCGACCGATCAGGCGAGGTCGTGCGTTTGCCGAACTGGCTGCGGTTCGACAAAGGTGAGCGAGTTTAACGATTTGGCAAACTGGGGGTAGGCCGTTGTTCTAAAAACCTGCGCCGCTCATCGAATGAGCCAATTCACGCCGGGGCTCACTTCCTCAAGATTAACTCGTTTTCGGTTGCAAACGCCCCCATGGCACCGCCAACGCGGCCGGATTTGATTCCAACCAATGGCCTCATCGACTTTGACGGTTAGCAAGTCCACGGTTTCTAGCGACGACGTGCGGGCGAGATTCACCTCTCGCGTGACAACCTGGATAAAGTATACGGGCAGATCGTTCGGATTTAACGGGTTGCTGTTCTCGATCCGATTTAACGCACTATGAGATTTACGCAGTGAAAGTCCCGCTCAGCCCGCACTGGCGAGCCTTCACATCCTGATTGACCCTCCAGGTAGCAACAGCTGATGCAGTTTCGATCAAAGTACGTGATTCGGCTAGTGCTTTTTGGCCTGATCCTCAGCTCGCTGTCTGCCAAACCGGCCCTGACTCAAGCTGACAACGCCTACGACCGCCGCTACACGCCACTGGTTCAAGCCGTCAAAGACTGCAGCCTGTCGGTGGTCAATCTCCGAGGCCGAAAAACCGTTCCCGCCGATCCCAACGGCGTTCCCGGACAACAGCTCAAACAGGTCAACGGGATGGGGACCGGTGTCGTGATCGACGAACGCGGTTACGTGCTTACCAACTATCACGTCGTCCAGGGTGTCAAAGAAATCGAAGTCACGACGGCCGATGAACAACGAACCATCGCCAAACTGATCGCGCATGATCCGGTGACCGATTTGGCCATTCTAAAAATCAACGTCGAGAGACCGCTGCCTAAAATCAAGATGGGTACGTCCTCAGATTTAATGTTGGCCGAAACGGTCACCGCGGTTGGAAATGCCTACGGATACGAACACACGGTCACCGTCGGCATCATCAGCCAACTGGGACGAACCGTTCAGGTCAACGATCACCAGGTTTATCGCAATCTGATTCAAACTGACGCCGCCATCAACCCCGGTAACTCGGGCGGCCCGTTGTTGAACATGAATGGCGAGATGATCGGGATCAACGTCGCCGTCCGGATCGGAGCCCAGGGAATTGCGTTCGCGATTCCGGTCAACGAAGCCCTGGAAGTCGCGGCAAAATTGATGGGACAACTGGTGTCCGACGAAGTCAACCATGGACTCTCGACGACCACGATCTATGTCGACGATCAACCCCAACTGGTCGTCGATCACGTGGATGAAAACAGCCCGGCAGAGAAAGCCGGATTGGCCAAAGGGGATCGTTTACTGACCGCCGATGGCTGTCCCCTCCGATTCGAGCTGGATCTGCAATCCAAATTGCTTGGAGCGAGCTACAATGAACCGCTGGGCCTGAAAGTCATGCGTGGATCCCGCGAACGAGAGGTTGCGTTGAAGTTGCAGGCCAAAACCAACAGCAGCCAGTCACTGGCCTGGGATTCGATTGGAATCAAGTTGACGCAAGTTTCCGCCGCTGAAATGAATGACTTACATCCTAACTACAAACGTGGCCTCCGAGTGACCCGCGTTAAGCCAGGAAGTCCAGCCGAAGGCGAGGGAATCATGCCGGGCGACATTATCGTTGCCATGCACGGCTACAAAACCGAGTCGATGGAAAACCTGGCCTATATCCTGCAGAAGTCCGATGTTTTCGAACGACCCGATTTCATGTTTTACATCCTGAGAGATAAAGAACCGTTTTGGGGAAAGATGCGAGTGGCACAAAGGCCAACTCGCTAAGGGGGCTGCTGCTAGACTCGACCCAGACGAGTCGCTCCCCAACGGTTCCACAATAGACCCGTCAGCTATCCGCGTAGCTGACGGGTTTTATTGTTTTGCTCAGCACAATTCTGCGCTCACATCCTCCGGCCTTACGTTTCTGCACCGATCTCGGATAAAATCGCGAATTCGGCGGCGGATGGATTTTTCTGGGGCTCGATTGACACTTTATGGAACGCGAATTTCACCACTGGCTGAAGAACCAGCTTCCGGCAACCAAGCTCGTCGAGTTGGGAGTTGGAGACGACGCTGCTGTGCTCAGCTGGCCGACGGGAGCCAGCGTTGTGATCACAACCGACGCCATCGCCGATGGAACCCACTTCGATCGAAACCAGCATGACCTGTCCCGAATCGGTCGGAAGTTGATCGCGGTCAACCTCAGTGATATTGCTGCGATGGGAGCCAAGCCGGTTGCCGCCGTGTTGACCTTCAATGTCCCGCAGGGTTTTACGCTACCGGAATTGCAGCAACTGTTTTTGGGCTGTCAGCAAATCTGCGATGAATTTGGCGTCGTGATCGTCGGAGGTGACACCAATACCTGTCACGGTCCACTGAACGTCTCCGCGACCCTGATCGGTTGTCCTGTCGAAATTCCTGGCCCATTATCCGTTTGGAAAATGTCGTCAGCGCAAGCCGGAGATGAAATTGTGGTCTCGGGCGAATTCGGAGGCAGTCTCCTCGGCCATCACTTCGATTTCCTGCCCGAGATTCGTCTGGCCGAATACCTGGTAAAGAACTATCAGGTGCACGCCGCCACGGATATCTCCGATTCATTGACCCTCGATCTAGCGGCCGTGGCGACGCAGTCCGGATTGGGTGTGGAACTTCGGGTGGATCAAATTCCCATTGCCGCTGCGGCTTACGAATTAGCCGACCGCGATGGAAAATCGGCCCTGGCACATGCGCTTACCGACGGCGAAGATTTTGGATTGTTGCTTGCGGTTCCGCCGCTGCAGTGGCAACGGTTAAAACAGGACTGCGCAGATTGATCGCTTGTCTCCGCTGGGGCTGACTTCCGTTGGCCAATTCGTCGCAGCCAATGGCTTTTGGCTGATCAACAGTGACGGCAGCCGAATGCCCTTCCAGCCCAAAGGTTATTCCCATTAACCACAGTAGCGATTCCGTGATGATTACCATTGAGACGAACAACGAAGAGGAAACCCGGTCACTAGGGAAACGGCTCGGCGAATTGCTCCAGCCGGGAATGATCGTCGCACTCAACGGGACCCTCGGGAGTGGCAAAACGAGATTCACCCAGGGAATCGGCAGCGGGCTGGGCATTTCCGGGGAAAGGATTGTCAGCCCGACCTATACGATTTGCGTACCGTACTCCGGTCGACTGCAACTCGTGCATATCGATGCGTATCGTATCGAAAGTCCAGCCGAGGTCGATGAATTGGGGTTGGATGAACTGCTGGAAGATGGAGCCGTTCTGGTTATCGAATGGGCGGAGCGAATCATGAACGAATTACCGCCGGTCGACGTCGACATCCATTTCGAGCAAGTCGACGAAAACCTCCGATTGATTCACATCAACTCGCCGGCCGAGGATCTGCTCAAACGGATTGTCGCCGATTGATGCGGCAACCTGGCTAACGGCAATGGCCTGTCGATGCCGCGGGGATTGTTCTCTCGGCCCCGGCGGCGTCCGTTCCATTCGACGCCCAGAGGCAATTTGATCGCGGGCATTAAGCGAGATATTCAGCCGAATTCGCGGCAAACGCGACTCAATTGCTTGAAGAAAGCACTGGCGGTAACTACGATCTAGCCACAGATGCCCCCGGTTTTTCAACTTTTGCCCAATCAGAATGCTGTTTCCTCGTAGATTAGTCGTGGTTGCGGGAATTGCAGTCACCCTGTGCCTGCTCGGTTCGGCTGTGAGCACTCCGTCATTGCAACCGATGGCTGGCGCTCTGAAAACGGTCTCGTTCGTTCAGATTACACAAGACCCAGCCGATCCACAAATTGGCATTCTTCCGACGCCGGATCAGCTCACGGATTCCACGACGATATTCCGAGTGCCTGATGTTTCCTCGCAGGCGGAGGAAGACATCCCACCCGCGATTCCAGTCGCAGACTTCCTGCCAATTCACCAAACGAATCGTCGAGTCATCAAGACCCATCTGAAACCTCGATTGTCCGATCGTCCGCCAACTTTGCCGATCGCCAAGAATTCGAACGGCCAGGCCAAGCGCAACGCGGTTCTTCAGATTCAAACGACGACCGCCCATCGTATGGAACCCGTTTCGACGCAACCGCCGACGGGGCTGCACGCAGCGAACTGCCCCTGCGGCTGCCAGCCCCGTTGTACGACGCAAACGGTGCAAGTTCCGGTTTGGGACACCTGTTACCAAACAATTGTTGAAACCCGTTATCGCACCGAGATTCGCCAACAGCCATACACGGTGTACGAAACCGTGTACGAGCAGCAACCGCAATCCCAAACGTACACGATCAATGTAAAAGAGCCACGCTACTCAAAATACACAGAAACCCGACAGGAAGAATTCCAGGAACCGGTACAGGAACAGTACACGATCATGGTCCAAAAACCGATGCAGCGCGAGGTGACCGTGGATCGCGAAGAAGCCTACCAGGTTCCCTACGAGGAGGCTTACACGGTCATGGTTCCGCGTGAAAAAGAAGTCCAAACGACCTCCTACAAAACCGTTGTTGACAAAGAGCCCTACCAAAAACGGTACGTCGTGAACGTCCCCCAACAACGAACACGACTGGTGACGACGTATGAAAAAGTCCCCGAAACAAAGACGGTTCGCAAGCCCGTGATGACCACGGCACCCCAACAACGAACTCGCGAAGTGGTGCGGTACGTGACGGAGGCCCGGACGCGGATCGTTCGGACGCCCTACATCGAATACGTGCAAGTCCCCAAGAAACGAACGGTGACCAAGTATCGAATGGTTCCCGCCAAACGCATCGTGGAGCAGTCCTACATCGATTACGAAGATCGCAACAAGACGATTGACTACGTCGAAACCTCGCAGATTGCCAAGTCCGTTGACCAGGAATTGGAATACAAGATTGCCGTCCCCTTCACCGACGCAAAAACGGAAACGTACTACGTCAACGAGCCGTATGAAGAGACCATCACCCGTCGTTTTCCGATCAAGGTTTACGTTCCCCGTGAGGTGACCCAAACCTATAACGTCAAATTACCGGTGGTCGAACACGTGCCACAGACGTACATCGTCTCGGTCCCGTACGAAGTCACCCAAACTGCGTACCGGTCGGTTCCTCGACAGATCGCCGAAACCAGCTACCGCAGTGTCACGCGGGACATGGGATGTTGGCAAACCAGAATCGTCAATGTTCCCACCTGCGACGTAGCTACCGACGCGTGCGGTTGTACAACCGCTTGTCCCGGGATGCAGACGATTCAACAGCGGATCTGGTGCCCCAACATTGTCACGCAACGGATCCCCTTCACGACCTACCGCACGATTCAGCAACCCGTGCCCTACTCCATTCCGATCGTCAAACAACGGCAAGAACGCCGCACCCGGAAGGTCCCTGTCACGCGCTATCGCGCGGAGCAACGTCAGGCAACCGTCAAAGTGATCGATATCCGCGACGACGTCCGGACGCAGTCGTTCACCGTTACCAAGTACCGTCAGACTCCCAAAACTCGCGAGGTTCCGGTCAAGAGAATCGCGGAGCAAACCCGAAAAAAGATCGTTCCGTTTATCGAATATGAACCCGCCGAAGTCGTTAAAAAGAACACTTACACGTACCGGGTTCCCGTCAAGAAAACCCGCCAGGTCGAAGAAGAATATCTCAAACAGGAGGCCTATACCGTCGAAGAAGATTACTTCATTACCGTCGCCGAAGAACGGGTCCGGGAAACGGAGGAGCAGTACACCGTTCGGGTTGCCAAACCGGACACCGAAACCTACACGGTCCAGGTTCCCAATATCGAATACAAAGAGGTCACCGAAACGGATTACGTGGAAGTTCCCAAGGTGCAGGAAGTTGCGTATACCGTCCAAGTCCCGGAGTTTCGAACACGAACCGAATACCGAGATGTCGAACGAAAAGTCCCGGTGATCGAAACAAAAAAGGTCACGGAAATGGTGCCAGAGATTCGCACACGCACCCGGACGCGAACCGAGACGCGGACCGTAACCGATGTGCAATACAAGACGTACATCACCAGCGTGCCCGAAGTCCAAACTCGCACCGTCTACAAAACCAAATACCGTGACGTCCCGTTTATCCGTACCCAGTTGGAGTGGGTGGATGTGCCCAAGACCATGATGCGTACGGTCCTCGTGCCGGTTCCGAAACAGGTCGCTCGACAGCGTTTCAAAACGTATACCGTCCAGGTTCCCTATCAGGTTCAGATTCGGGTTCCTTATACCGTCTGCCGAATGGAGCAGCGAAATGTGACGGTCCCCATCGAAGATTGTTGCCAACAGTGCTCGCAGAACTTTTCCAACCTGAATCAAATCGGGGATGCGTATCTGAAATACGGCACGATGAAGGTGAACGATTTTCTGGGCTGGGTCCGAACGGATTAGCAGATAGTCAATCCGAACTCGATGGCGGGTGTTGGACCTGGCACGGTGAGCCATCACACAGGTCGCTCTCCCAGCGAACCGCTTCCGTTTCCGGTGCAACCGCCTGCCCTCGGTGAACCGGCAGCGATGGCTTATGATGAATCAACGCATTCAACAATTGCGTTCACGTTCAAGCTGACGAATTTCAGCCGGCGATGGCAGGTCGTTGGAAACCGAACCATTGGCTTCGTCTGATTTCGCTCAAGTAATCGATTGGATCCCTGGATTTTAAGTCATGATGAATCAAGCTCGCCATTTTACGATGACTTTCTTGTTGGCTTCGTTTTGCTTTGGTCTGGTTCAAGTCCAGGCTCAACGTTTCAACCGCAGTTCCAATGGCATTTACAAAACCAGAATCGAACCCAATTGGATTGGTGAGGGTGAACAATTCTGGTATCGCAACGATCTGCATGATGGTGAACGCGAGTTTGTGTTGGTCGATGCGGGACAAGGAAATCGCAAGCCCGCGTTCGACCACACGAAAGTTGCTGAAGCACTGACCGAGTCCGGTGTCCAAGCCGATTCGAAGAAACTGCCGTTCCGTGAATTGACATTCGATTTGGTAGCCGGCGAGGTATCGTTTACGGCAGGCGGTCGGAACTGGAAATGGAACCTGAAATCGTCGGAGTTGACCGTAGGAGCAGCGATCGCGGCACATCAGGCAGAAGGTTTGCCGGCCTTGGCGGAATTCCCCAGACGGACCTTCCGGGGAGAAGAAACAAGAATCACTTTTGTTAACCAGACCGAACATTCGGTCGATGTTTTCTGGGTGAGTGCCCCGGGAGACCGAACCCGCTACGCCACGCTAAAACCTGAACAGGTTCACGAGCAACACACATTTGCCGGACACGTCTGGCAAATCGTGGATGATCGGGAACGATCCATCGCATTCTTTCAGGCCACACCCAACGAAAACAAGGCCATCATCCAGCCGACGACCAGAGCGGAGTCCCGCTCGAATCCGCGCGGACGAACCTGGCGAGGCAGAGATTTTCAACGTCCGTCGCCCAGTCCGGTGTCCCCGGACGGAAAATGGCGAGCGGAGGTGCAGGATCACAATGTTGTCATCGTCGACACCAGCACCAACCAACAAATCGAATTGAGTTCGGATGGAACCGAGGGCAACAGCTACAGTCGACTCTCCTGGTCGCCTGATTCCCAATCGCTTGCTGCCTTTCGCGTTGAGCGCGTGGAGGCCGAGAAAGTCTATCGCATCAATTCCGCAATCGGCGAAGACGCCTTCCGGGCTGAGCTGCAAGAACAGGGCTATCCACTGCCAGGCGACGAGTTCAGCAAATACGAACCGAACGTATTCGAGGTCGCCGAACAAAAACAGATCAAACCCGATGTGGAGCGGATTGATTTTGGTAATCCTCGTTTCGATTGGCACGGCGATCACAAAGTGACGTACCAAAAAGTCGACCGCGGACACCAGCGATTTCGACTGGTTGAGATCGATGGGCTAACGGGACAGGCTCGCAATCTTATCGACGAACAGTCAGAGACGTTTATCTGGACCATGCACAGGGACCTGATGCGGTACCCGATGGTGAATTGGTTGGGCAACGACCGGGAGATCATCTACGTTTCGGAGCGGGATGGGTATCGTCAGTTATTTTTGGTCGACGTGGAAAGCGGCGAAATCAAACACACGATCACACCGGGCGAATACGTGGTGACCGAGGTCGATCGAGTCGATGAGGAACAGCGGCAAATCTGGTTTCGGGCGACGGGGCGAAACAAGGATCAGGACCCCTATTTTACACACTACTATCGGATCGGTTTTGACGGGTCCGGGTTGGTCGAACTGACCCGGGGTAACGGAAATCACGCAATCACCTACTCACCCAACCGCGAATATTACATCGATTCGTATTCACGTGTTGACCTGCCGCCGGTCCATGAATTGCGGCGTTCATCCGACGGAGAACTGGTTTGCCAATTAGAGACGGCCGACGTCTCCCGTTCGGATTGGCAGCCGACGACGGTTTTTGTGGCCAAAGCCCGCGATGGGAAAACGGATATCTGGGGCAATATTGAATTTCCAGATGAGATTGAACCAGGCAGAAAGTACCCGATTATCGAAGACATTTACGCCGGGCCCCAAGGCTACTTTACGCCGAAATCTTTTAGTTTGCGCAAACGCTATCAAGAGCTGACCAAGCTGGGATTTGTGGTGGTCAAGTTGGATGGCATGGGGACCGCTGGCCGTTCGAAAGCCTTTCATGACGTCTGCTGGCACAACCTGAAAGACGCGGGATTTCCCGATCGAATCAAATGGATCAAGGCTGCGGCGGAGCAATATCCCTGCATGGACACCAGTCGCGTCGGAATTTTCGGCACTTCGGCCGGAGGACAGAATGCGGCCGGTGCGGTCCTCTTCCACGGTGATTTTTATGACGTCGCGGTCGCCTCCTGCGGTTGCCATGACAACCGGATGGATAAAGCCTCCTGGAATGAACAGTGGATGGGCTATCCGGTCGGGCCGCACTACGGAGAGTCTTCCAACATTGATAACGCGGCAAATCTGAAGGGCAAACTGATGTTGATCATCGGTGAGGTCGACAACAACGTTCCACCGGCTTCCACTTTTAAATTCGCGGATGCACTGATCAAGGCCAACAAGGAATTCGAGCTGGTCTATTTGCCCGGCGTTGGCCACAGTAGCGGGGGTGCCTATGGTAATCGAAAGCGGATTGATTTTTTTCGCGAACACTTGTTGGATCAAACGGATGAAGTTGAGAATTCCCCGCGATGATCGCCCGACGAGGCCGACGTACCATGACAAGCACTTTAGCAAGCTGAACCGGATATCCCGATGGGTATTCAAGCCATTAGCTGAATCGGATATCCCGATAGGGATTCAAGCCGTTAGCCGGTATTTGAGCGCAGCGACAACACCGGATTTACCGACAATTGCTCCTCGATCCTGAAAGGATCGCAGCAAAATCCGCTATGTTCCCTTCAGGATCATTCATTGTCGATTTCGGTTTCCCGTGGCATGGGCTACGCTCGAACCACGGCCTGTCGGCTGAGACTGCTTCGGAGTACTTTTCCAAGGAGTGCCATAGTGCTCGCGTTAGATGCTTTACGCTGTCGCTGTTACGACCTGCGACTACCTCGTTGCGATTACCATTTGTATGGTACGATGAGCCCTACCCCAGCGCTTTGCGAAATCAGTTAACGTTTGATTAGGTGACGAAGCTCCACCGTCCAGGATTCAGCTAGTTCCGAATTCCCGATTCCCATTTCAAACGAAACCATGCCGACACTTGTTCAAAAACTCAACGAAGGTCCGCTCGATATTGTCGGCGATGTCCACGGTGATATTGCGGCTTTAGAAAACCTGCTTCGGCACCTGGGTTACGACGCCAGCGGCCATCATGCTGAAAACCGGCATCTCGTTTTTGTCGGCGATTTGACGGATCGAGGCCCCGACAGTGTCGCGGTAATCCAACAGGTTCAAAGCTTGATTGAGGCCGGGCAAGCTCAATGTGTGCTTGGCAACCACGAACTGAACATCCTGTTGGACGAGGAGAAATTTGACAACGGTTGGTATTTTGGCAAACGCTTTCTCGACAGCGACGGACGTCAGGTCAAACAGCGGCTGGTGACAGAGGACTTGGAGCGGAATGAACTTCTGGTGTTTTTTCAAAGTCTGCCATTGGTGTTAGTTCGGGATGACGTGCGCGTGGTGCACGCCTGCTGGCAACCGGAAATGGTCTCCATGGCCACCGAGGCGATCGACACGCTCACGTTTTATAAACAGCATCGTTTCAACGTCAACGTCGGACTGGCGCTGAGATCCGATTTGCGCGATTGGCAACGGGAGCAGCGTCATCAAAATCTTAATCCGGTCAAAGTTTTAACTTCCGGATTGGAGGTCAAAATCAAGGAACCGTTTGAGGCCTCCGGCAAAATCCGGTATCTCGATCGTTTTCCCTGGTGGCACGATTACGATGACGAAGCCTATTGCTTCTTCGGTCATTACAGCCAGCCCTATGGAATCGCGCGCGACTCAAGTCGAGCCATCTGCGTCGATTATGGTGTGGCCCGTCGCTGGGTCCCCAAATCAAAGGGGGACGACTCGCCGGAAAAATGGCGGTTGGCATCGGTCCAATTTCCGGAGCTCCAAATCGTATTCGACAATGGTGATTCCGAACCAATCAGAATCGAATCATCAAGCTAAAGAAAAATGAAGCTGCAGAAATTCGCATGGATGTTGATCGCGATGGGCTTAATCGGAGTTGACCTTGAGCGACCGTAGCTTCACTCCAAAGCAGAACGACTGCTAGTTCGCCTGAATCAAGTTTGCTTTTTCGTTTCGCAGGTTGGCAGCCTCGCCCGTTTTTCCCAGTGCGTCGTACAGCGTGATCAGTCGCTCGAGTGTCTTGATTAGTACCGGTTCAACTTCCACTGGAATACTGTCGGCCTGTGCTGATAGTTGTTTCAGGTTTTCGTAAGCGCTCGTCAGGATTGGCTCGGCTTCGCTGTATTTCTGTTGCCCGCATAGGGCGTCGCCCAGCATTGATTGTGTGTCGCAGGTACGCCAGGAATCTGCGGCTGTCTGCCGGATTGCCAGAGATTCCTGTAGGCAATTCTCTGCGACTGCCCAATTTCGCGTCTTCAACATTCGTGAACCGCAAACGTCCAGGAGCCGAGCTAGTTGAACCGGATCGTTACCAAGTTGGCTACGCCCGCTTGCGATCTGCCGCTGCGTCCATTGCAGTGCCGTTTCAAAATCACCCTCGCTGCGGTAACTTTCGGCCAGTGTGCCAGCGATCAAGAACACGCCTGGAAGATCTTGCCCGGCATTGAATGCCTCTTCAAGCAACACCAGGCCGTCCTCCGCGAGACCAGCATCGAGGTAGCTGAGGCCAAGCCTCGCTTTGATTTTCAACGTTTCGACATGATTCTGCCCCAACTCGGCCTGCGCCAGTTTGAGTGTTTGCTCGTCCAGTGAAATGGACTCAGGGACCTTGCCCATTAAGCGACGAATAATCGACAAATTTGCGCTGGCCTGGACACTCCAGCTGTCACTCAAATTCGACGATTTGCGTTGGTCAAGTGCTTCGTTCAGGATGTTTTCGGCTTCGGCAAGTCGATTCTGTTTCAGGTAGACCCATCCGAGCATGGACATGGCTTCCAACTGTGGGCCCAGGTCTTTGCCTGGCGCTTCTTCAAAACTTTTCAGCAAATCAACGAGTTTCTGTTCGGCATCCTCGTACCGCCCTAATTCACCATACGCGTGAGCGAGGTATCCTTTGATCACGAACGTGTTGGGGTGTTCATTCCATTGATTGCGACGATAAATTGCCAAGCTCTTTTGTAACAGGGGTACGGCCGCTTCCAATTGTTGACGGTCTTCGAGATGCCTGCCGCGTTTGAGGCGACAGCGCCCCAGGTTGTTCAATGAATCCGCAATGCTCAGCGGATCGGGGGATATTTCCTTTTCGTGAGCTTCCAGCACGTTGGCATGCAGTTTTTCCGCGTCATCAAAGCGATTCATTTCCTCGTACAACAGCGCGAGGTCGCTCATGATGTTAAGCGTGTCCGGCTGGTTCTGCTTTAGTTGCCGATCCTTGATTTCCAGACATTCCAAATGGATTCGCTCGGCCTCACCAAATTGCCGCCTTTCCCGACGCAAAATGGCCAAATCGTTCCTGAGCAGCAAGGTAACATCGTGCTCGCGCCCCAGTTCGTCGCGACTGATCCGGAGGGCTTCCACGCAAAGATTCTCAGCCTTGACCAGTTGGGATTGGGAGAGATAAATCCGAGCGAGGCGCCGCATAAAAACGAGGGTATCAAGTTGCCGCCCATGTCCTTGCTGCTGTTGATACTTGAGAATTTCCTCGTAGAGCCTGGATGCCGTATCGTAGCGACCAATGGTATTAAACGAACTGGCCAACGTGGCTTTCAGTTTTGCCTCCAGCTCCGGCTGGCCAGCGAAACGTTGCTCCACTCGAGAGAGTGCGCGGTCGAGCAATGTTTCCAGTTTCAGGTTTGGATCGGGGCGCAATCCCACGGTCAATTGCGATTGGGCGCCGAAGGGATCCAGCAGGTCATTGATCAGGTAATAGTTGATCGCCCGGGATTCCGCTGCGCTCGCTTCGGCGGCCCGCTGATTGGCCGCTGCCGCTGATTCCGCGAGGCTGGCCCGAATCGCCTGACGGCTGGTTCCGATCAGGCCGACCACCAAAGAAGCCGTCACAACCGCCGACGTCGCGATCACCACCTTGTTGCGTCTGGCAAATTTACGGAAACGATAGGTGGCAGAGGGTGGGCAAGCAGAGACGGCATCTCCCCGCAGGAAGCAAGCGATGTCGTTTGCCAGATCATTCGGAGTTTCGTAGCGGCGATTGCGATCTTTTTCGATCGCTTTCATGACAATCCAATCCAATTCGCCTCGTACCATCCGGGCAAACTTCGCGGGTTCGTCCGGACCTCGCTTGCTGCCCAGGCGGGAGTGGTTAGTTTTTGCCAGGCGCGTGCTGGGCCTGGGAGGATCTTCTTCTCGAATGATTCTCAGCATTTCGTCCCACGCGGCCGAGCGCAGCCGTTCCTGGTCGAAGGGCAGGCTGCCGGTCAGCAACTCGTACAGCAAAACACCGAGTGAATAGATGTCACTGCGAGTGTCGACGTCCTGTTGATCGACTCGCGATTGCTCAGGACTCATGTACTCAAAAGTTCCAATGATCTGACCGAATCCGGTATTGACCGTCATTTTGGTCAGCGGCTGATTGATCGCTTTCGCGATACCGAAGTCGATCACCTTGGCAATGGGCCGGCCGTCGTATTCGGCGACCAGTACATTTGACGGCTTGATGTCGCGATGAATGATTCCTTTCTGATGGGCGTGCTGAATGGCATGGCAAACGGACGAGAAAAGTTCCAGACACTCCTGGGCTGACAGTTGATGCTGTTCGCAGTAGGACGTGATCGGCACGCCATTGACCAGTTCCATGACGAAATAAGGACGCCCGGTCTCGGTGGTACCCGCATCAAGCACCTTGGCGATATTGGGGTGGTCCATCATCGACAGGGCCTGTCGCTCTGCATCAAAGCGGGCAATGACCTGGCGTGTGTCGACGCCCGGCTTGACGACCTTGAGGGCCACCTTACGGCGGACAGGCTCGAGTTGCTCGGCCATAAAGACGACGCCCATTCCCCCCTGGGCGAGCTCTCGCAGTAGTTTGTAACCATCGATCGATTCACCGGCTTGAATCGTGATCTGCTCGGGAAGCAACGAATGGTCCAGAAACTGGTGTTCCATGGAGTCGGCATCAAGCAATTCTCGCACCTGCTGCCTGAGGCTGACATCGGGACACAGTTGTTCCAACAAAGCGTTCTGCTGATCCTCTGGCACCTCTGTCACCTGCAAGAAAACCTGCTCCAATTTATCGATACTGGAGCCTTGGGTGTTCTCGGATGCCTCGTCGGAGTGGGTTGAGTCAGTCAACGGAAATTCGATGGTTAGGACAAACTTGGGTGGGCAAGACTAAATTTGCGCTCCAGGTGAATGACGCGTCAACGGATGATCAATCCCTTCAGTCTTTTTTTTGCATTTTTGTTTGCAACCAGGCTCTGGCAAATCTCCAGCGTCTTTCGACGGTCGACAGGCTGATTTCCAGGATGTCAGCACACTCCTCACAGGTCAGGCCGGAAAAAAACCGGAGCCGAACGATCTCGGCGTTTTCCGGGGATTGGCGTTCCAGTTCGTTGAGTGCTTCATCGAGTTCAAGCAAATCCGATTGCCACTCGCACGCGGGTAGAGAAATTCCCGACAAAGATTGATGCACCTGGTCGCCACCTCGTTTCGCACGTTTTCGGCTGCGGGCGGCGTCGATCAGGATCCGCCTCATGGCCTCGGCGGCAACGCCATAAAAGTGTTTTCTGTCACGCCACGCACTGTTCTGACGGGCCAACTTCAAATAAGCCTCATTGACCAACTCGGTCGTGTTCAGACTTTTTACGCGGCTTTCCGCCGACAGCCGGTTCCGGGCGATCGCCTTGAGATGGCTGTATACAAATTCGTAAAGCTCATCCTGTCGAATTGGGAGAGATTGAAGCAAACGAGTCACGTCTTGCTGGGCTGAATCATCGTTGTTTTCCGCGCTCATCAAGCCATCCTCAAAATCGGACCTCACCACCTGTCGACACCAAAAATTGTAACACAGCAGCCGGTTTCCCAAGGTATTTTTGACAAGCCTGCATGATCCCGGGATCTACCCCGAGTAGCAACGACCATCTCAAAACTTTTTCGATCCAAAATAAAGGGACCAGTGGTAAAACGACGCGTAAGAGCGGGAACAACAACGCAACAGGATCGTTGTTCGACAGACTGGGAAACTGCAGAATCGATGCAAAAAGCTTACCTGGCCGTAAAAAACGCGTCTTGGGAAACTTCCATCCTAAGCGATGGGCTGGGGGGTGAACACTCAATACTCGCGAGGTGCATGCTGAGCTCGCATATCCAATCGGAGCCAGCGAGGGAGCGTGGGATCCACCAAACACGTCCCAACCACGTTGGGGCATCCTCGACGAGATCAAACAGAACCGGCGAACTGCTCCATCGCGTTTCCCCCCGAATCAAATCCGGCTGGCAGTGCGGCTTGGCATTTCGCGTCAAGTCGCCACAATGTTAATTCAACTGCCACCAAGAAAACCACCACGAAGAAGATTTATGAAACCTCCCCCAGCCAAAGTTTGCCTCCAGCCAGTTTCGGTACTGGTTGGCAAGTGGTTGCTGTTCCTCGCCGTTTTGACCGCGGCCAACCTTCCTCAACAGGCAAGCGGGCAAAAAACGCACCGGCTACGCCAGCGAGGCAAGACATTGATCGAGGGAGAGGATTTTTCGGCGATCAGCGATTTTCGCTACAGAATTGAAGAATCGGAGTGGTGCAGTGGCAAGAAGAATCTTGGCTACTTCTGGGCCAACGCATGGGTGGAACTCAAAGTCGATGTGCCTCAAATGCTTAACTACACCCTTTCGCTTCAAACCGCTTCCAGAGAAGGGTCACAATTTGAAATTTCGGTCGTGGAGGCAGAGGGGAAGGAAACGCTGCTGGCCAAACTGGACGTGCCCAAAACGGGGGCCTGGGAAAAATATGTGAGCAGTCAGGACCTGACGATTTCGCTTCCCAGTGGTGTGCATACCTTGCGTTTCAAGAATCTGGATGGGGGAACGAACATTGATTACTTCACGTTTTCAGCAGGTGATCGGGACGCAGTGGTGACCAGCCGACCGGCCACCACTGCCGGTCCGGACATTAATCCACTGAAGGGATTCAAATCGGGTTGGCGGAGGGAAAATGACGACTACGCGTCAGTCGGGTATCAGTACATCGAATGGGGAAAACTGGAGCCCGAGGATGACGTTTTCGATTGGGATTACGTCGAGGAAGTGCTTAGCCGATCAGGCTCAAGGGGACGTCACCTGATCTTGCAGATGGTCGTCGACTGGGACGATTGGCATAATCAGGAGCCCGAGGGTGACAGCCACTACAAGGGGCCCGGTTGGCTGCTTGACCAGGTCGGTGAGAATCGCGGACCTGCTTTTCCAGCTGACCCCAACAGCCGAATTTCCAGGGCCACTCGTTACGACGATCCTGGATTCATCGAAGAAGCAACGGAAGCGATCGAAGCATTGCTTAAGCACTACCGTGATGATCCGCGAATGTTTGTTTTTCAGGCGGGAGTCGTTGGTTTCCGGGGGGAGTGGCACAATGATCCTCGGGAGGATTGGAGTCCAAACGCGTCGACCAAGGCCGCCATTCTGAACGCTTATCTGAAGCATCTAGGAACCGATGGACTCACACAGATTCCTTACCCGGACGAACCCGCTGTGGAACCCCGGGCATCGCTGGGATACACCAACGGCAGTGCCACGCTGACCGACAACGGGCTGACGTTCGGGGCAGCCATCGCAAAAAAGAAACTCTGGAAAAATGGCCCCATCAGCGGTGAATGGCCAGCGAATGTTGAAGCCGAATACTGGGACCAGTTCTTCAACTCCGAAGCTGGTAAATCTTTGATCGACCAAGGCCGCTACAGTACCTTGCTGGTCCCTGAACTGAAGGAAATCAGGAAAGTGCTTCCCGACTACCGTTTCAATGAACGCTTCAAAAAAATGCACCGCCAGATGGGCTACAATTTTCAGGTCAAAGCCGTCCGACACCTCGTTGCCGTCGACGATTCCGGCCTGACGCATCTCGAAGTCGACCTTCACAACGCAGGGATCGCGCCGTTTTACAAAAATTGGGATGTCCAGTTGGCGATCCTGAAGGCCGATAATGCGGAACCTTTCGACATCATCGGAATCGACATCGACCTGCGAAAATTGGGTCCGGGTGAAACCGTCCGGATTGCCGGTTCCAGTAACAAAGAGCTCGATCGCGCGTGGACTATCAAATTGGTCTTCGAATTCTTCAACCCGGTGCGGACAAATCAAAGAAAGCCGAATGGGGACTCACCGCGCGTCATACCTACGTTGTCCTCGCCAACGAGGTCACCGTGATTGAAGGCCAATGGATAAACGACGAAGCGTTGAGCCAGCAAAATGTATTGCACGGTGGCTGGAACATCCTCGATGTCATCCAACGCCGGCAACCGGATCCGGATCAGCCCATCGAAGGTAAGTTCTTTCCACTCGAGGGTTCCTTTCGACCGGTTCGCGATCAGGATCAACCGTCTGCCGAACGCGAACAGTAGGCTGCCGATTGAGCGGTACAAGAATTCATTCTGGACTCGATCATCAGACGGTTCAGAATGACTTCCCCGGTGGGCGTTCGGATCGTGCAATCAGTCGATCGTGCAATCAGTCGATCGTGCGATCAGTCGATCGTGCAATCAGTCGATCGTGCCATCAGTCGATCGTGCCATCAGACGGTCATGCAAAGGCACGAAGTGTCGACATAACACCTGCCGGGCGTGGCAACGCCCGGTAAACGGCCAATCCATCCTTGAGGCCTGGCGGGGCGACACAAAGAGATCCGATTTCAGGTTTACTTCTGAGCTCGCGTTTTTAGTTCTGGTGTTTCGTCAAAGCTAAATTCAAGGATCAGCCGTTACGGCGATAATCTCCCATTGTCTCTTGAGCTTTTAACGCGAAACAGGAAACAGACGTTGCGGAATGCTTCGTCGCGTGAGTGGCTAGACAATACAAAAATTGTTGTTTAAAGTTCGACCGAATTTCCTTCTTAAAATTTTGGTTTCGCGTTAGCACGGGCGATGATTGAATACGACAACAAAGTCTGGTTTCGACACATCCTCAACTTTCACAAAACGGATACTTTCCGGATCCTGTTGAGAGAGATGTTGATTGTTGCCGTCTACACGGCCATTGTCGCGGCGATTGAAATTCATTTGCTGCGCGATTTGCGAATGCGTGAGTCGGGTGAAGCCGTTGAGAAAGTGCTCAAAAACACGACCATCATGCATTCGATTCTTGGTTTCGTACTTTCCCTGCTGGTCGTATTTCGAACCAACACGGCTTACGATCGTTGGTGGGAAGGGCGCAAGTTGTGGGCGCGCTAGTCAACAACACACGAAATCTGTCTGTGAAGATTAATTCCTTCCTCCCGAAAAGCTGCCAGGCGGACAAAGAGTTTTTCAGGATAATGATCGGCAATTTCCCAACTGCCCTCAAAGAACATCTTCGTGAAGGCATCAAGCTAAATGAAATCGAAGACGTCGAGGGATTCAAAGTACGTTGGGCTGATCGCCAGCATGTCCCCAACCTAATGATTCAATCGCTGTATCGCAAAACGAAATCCCTGCTCGATGCCGGCCACCTTAGCGGTGACGAATTGATTGTGATCGACAAGGAGTTAAAGTCATTTTTTGACATTATGGGGGCTTGCGAGAGAATCAAGAACACGCCCATTCCTTTTTCGTACAGCATCTTTCTGAAGAAATTCATCTTCTTCTATATCATTACGTTGCCGATCGGATTTGTCGCCTACTTCGAGTACTGGGCGATTCCGATTTCGGTTTTTGTCTTCTACGTATTGGTTTCTCTGGAAATCATCGCCGAAGAAATCGAGATGCCGTTTGGACGGGACGCCAATGACCTGCCAACCCAAAAACTTGCCGATATGATTCGCGGAGATGTCAACGAAATCTTCGCCAATTAAATCAAGGCCACATTGCTCGTGTTTGCGGTATTTGGGGGGACGGTTCTTTCGATTTGGCCAAGAACCGGTACCTACCGTTTGACGTTTTAAAAAGGAGCGGTAGTCGGAGCGTCGACAGGTATCCTGCGTTGGATCAGTGTCATCGTAGAAAGCACCCCCGGCAGGATTCGAACCTGCGACACCTGCTTTAGGAAAGCAGTGCTCTGTCCCCTGAGCTACGAGGGCGAGTGCTTAGTCTTCAAACTGGATTGCCTATCAGTAAACCGTTTGCCATCTGTCACGACAAAGCAACGCAGGATGTCTTAAAACGCAGCCGGCCAAAACGCTGCAACGGGTGCGCGATGCCGAATCAACATGATAACAGGCCGAACCCGGATCAACCATATCCAAGTCTTGCCAGTACGGCCTGCTGGCCCAAGCTGGCTTGTTTTTTGGGTGTGAACATCTTGATCCATGAAACGCTGGAATCTCTTGCGGAGCTAAAAGCTAAATAATCAATAACGCAATTCCATGTTGGCCACATGAAACAACAAGTAGTTTGCACAAAATAACGCCTCTGCATGAAATGGCCTGAAGATACGATTTACGGAGACGCGCAACGTTTCAAATTTCCCCAAAGTGGTCGTTAAACGGGAGCACAGCCATCCAGGCGATATTTATAATGGCGGATGCAGTCACGTTTCATTTGACATCGTACAATCCGATTCTCTCAACCTAAATTTGGAGTTCCAATCGTGAATGGCATAACTGGAGATACACCCGACCAAATCCTCCAAAGAATTGCTGGCGATGGGGTCGTCGACGAGCATGAGGTTCGCGCGCTTGAAAACTACGTCCGCGAAGATTGGGTCGTTGATCGGCCGGAGGTCGAACTGCTGTTCCGCGTCAATTTGCGCAGTCGGTCAAAACGACCAGCAATGCCCGGCCTGGACCGAATTCTTTAAAACCACGGTGGCCAAACTAATTGTCATGGATCTGGATTCGCCGGGCGAAATCGATAAAAAGGAAGGTGACTGGTTGGAGGAGGTCCTGTCAAAGTACTCGGTCGACAACCACACCCAGGCCGAATTGTTTGAAGAGCTCAAGCAATCTGCGAAATCCATTTCCGGCAAGGTCGCATATCGGTTTGACTAATAAGAACTTGTCAGCGCGTCAATAAACGACGTTAGATTGAAGGCTTCCTGGGTCTTCAGCTGCTCGAGCAACTGCGGTCCGGGAATGGTCGCTAGAACGAAACACGAAACAAACTCGAGTGAATCGTTTTTTTTCGGGACGTGTCACGCGACAACCTTCAGCCCGTTCTCGCGCAAAGCGATGTAAACCGGCCGGCCCTTCGCCATGGGTCGATTGCCACCAGTACTCCGGATGAGATCCAGCACACGCTAAACGCCTGTTTGATGTTGCCAATGAAAATGGAGCAGGGTAAGGACCGCCATGCATTTCAGGTTTTTTCAGGACCGTGTCCAAACACCAAGATTCACGCTTACCGGCGCCACGTCTGGGTTCGTGGTTCTGGATTGGTAAACGTCGGGGTTTTTGCAGCGACCCAGCTGAATCCGATCCAGGCAAGTCGACCGGATTCGACGACCACGAACACCACCCCCATGATGTATCCGAGCCAGAAAATCAGCGTCCAAGCATATTGATAGGTATAGCGTTCACTCGGGTTGAAGTCCCGGGTCGCAATCGCAGCGAAAATCACAAATCCCAACGCCAATAACAACAGCGCGAGACAACTCCATTTCAGGAATTTCCATTGCCCTAACAGGAACATCCGAACGATCGAAAACACGAAAATCAGGAATGGTAAAACGATCACTACGCCGATCAACAGCGACTCGTAACTGAATTTTAGCGGCTCCGGAATCAGACTTCGTTTCGAGGCGACAAGCGTAATGGCCAGGCTGCAAAGAACCATCATCAATAACATTGATCGAATCGAAAACCGACGTTTGCGGCAAAGATGTTTGATCCAGTACCAAGGGATCACCACCAAAATAAAAAGCGTTGGCAGGCAAACCATTAGCCCGAGGCTTTGCTCCAAAGCGATCGCAAGTGGATCCGGCTCGTGAGCAAATGGCACAGCTTCGACCCAGGGAAGAAACCTCAGATTTAGCGGATCGTTTTCGGGTAGACGCTCGGAAGGTACCTTCAACAAATCGCCAGGTGTTGTCCCGTTTTTCGATTGCGGTGTGATACAGACGGTCTGGTCACCATTCATCAAAACAACACGTGGCATTCCGTTTTCACATTCCAGGAGATGAATCTCTTCCCAGGCCCACAGGTCTCGGTTGGATGAGTGGTCAAAGGCGGACCAGACCAGCGTGCCATTGGACAGGTCAATGCCAAAAACTTCTCGATTCGCACTGACCAGACCGAGACTCGATTGACCCGGTCGATTCATGATCGAATGCAATCTCAGGTCCTCCGATGTCGGTCGCTTCCAGGACCAAACCAGATGCCGTTCAAATGGATCGATCGCAGTGAGCCCGTCATGATCCAGAAAGATCAGCTCATCGACACCGTCTCCGTCCGTATCATAATTCCACAGACGCGGGCGATTTGCCCGAAAGGGATTTCCGCGAATCAAGGGCAAACCGAAACGCGAGATGACGTTTCCCTGCGTATCCGCGATGATCACCTCTTCGGCAAGGGTAGTTTCAATGGGCTGTCCTTGCCAATCGTTTCTGATGCGGGGTTGGCTGTTGCAGACGGTAAACGCAAAGAAATATTTAGCCTGGTTTTTATCCTTCAGAATGACCGGTCGCGGAAGTTGAGTTTGATTAACAGTCGTTTCCGGCATCGGCTCGGTCCAATCAATGGCAATCCGATTGGTAGTCCCGCTGGCTCCATCAATCACCATTAAACCTGCTGCGGAACCGTCGACATTGCGATGGTCATAAAACGCGACAACGGCACCATTTTTCGGCGTATCGGCTACGGTCAGTTTGGGGAACGAAGCAATCTGGCTGTCATCCAACTGTACGACGGGAGCCGCCCAAAGTAGCGATCCGTCGATACCATTGAACGCTCTTAGTTGCATCGGACCTTCCACCGACAGTTCCGTCGGGAGACGTGATTCGAGTTCGCCGGCGCCAGAACATCCTGAACGCCATCGTGATTGAGATCGTGTAAACGTGAAGTCCAGACCGGGGTAGCCAATTTCAGTCGCCAACAACGGGATTTTCCATTTCGGTTTGCCCGTCGTCCCGTCGAAACGAACCAACCATGTCTGCCCGGGCTCCATCGCATAATACGATCCCGTAAATTCCTCCCGAGACTCACTGATGATCGCTGTCAGATCGATGTTCCCGTCAGCGAGCACGCAGCTTCTGGCTTGAATCAATTTCGCGATCCAGATTGGTTTATTCGCAAACGTTCCTACCGAACGCCACAACACCCTGCCGGTTTTTCCAGACAACAATTGTGCGATTGGTGTACGCCCAGCTTGCCACGGGCAAGTGGTGAGGACATCATGACAGCCGTCGTTATCGAGATCGGCATCGAGGACAAACATCGTTTCAGCTGGGGCAGCGTTAAAGACCGGCCCATTCTCAACACCGTTTTGCCAAAGTGTTTTTCCGTTCTGCCCCGAGACCAGTTTGCTTCCAAAGGCAAAATCAGCGATCCCGTCACCGTTCACATCCGCCGATCTCGTAATATTCATTGGCGGTCGCCACCAGTTCACTTGCATCCGACCACGATACGACCCGAGATTCCCCTTCCTCAGAAAAAATAGATCGTCTAATCCGTCGCCGTTTCCGTCGGCGATTCGAACCGAGTCAATGAACTGGCCGAATCCCGTAAGGAAACCTGTTCGGGGAGACAGGGAAAACAAGTCCGACTTGATACCGACCAGCAGTTGAGGCCAGCCGTCGTTGCCAGGATTCCACCAATGGAGGAGTTCTCCGTACGAATAAGGTTGTTCTCCGCTTTGAAGAAACAGCCGGTTCCACCAAACTCGGTTACCGTCGCGACCAGAAATTGCGTCGACAACAATCGCTTGCTGATTCCATTTGCCCAGTCGGCCCCTGGCATCGTCGGTAACCACAAACAGATCTTTCCAGCCGTCATCATTGATGTCGGGTCCGGCCACAAAACGGTCCAATTGCTCCCTGGGTGAAACGAGCGTTTGTTTCCAAATCAAATTGCCCCCCGAATCAAAAACGCTCAAACCGCCAAACGGTTGGGTTTGAAAATTGGCAATGCCCGAATTTCCAGGATTTGAAGTTTCATCCGGTACAACGACTTCGTGAGAACCGTCACCGTCGAGATCAACGACTAAAGGCCACGGGGCGAATTCATTGCCCAATTTTCGTACAGCCCCCCATTTTGAAAATAATGTTTTCCTCCAGGCGATCTCGTTTTTCACCACCGACCAGACGATGAGTTCGGTAAGTGGTTTCGGGTTTGGAATGGAATTTGACAAACCGTTGGATGAACCAGAGGCGTCTGGCTCGTAGTCAACCAAAAACAAAAATTCATCAAAGCCATCGTTGTCGAGGTCCGCTATTTCCGGAGTTTTGATGGGTAGGAATCCGAGCGGAATTGCCTGCAGTTCTCCGTTACTTGGCTGCAATTGAATCAATCGGTCGCCTGCCAACAGCCAAATGTCCGACGAGCTTGCTTGCGCAGAAAACATCGGCGGAGAGGTCGAAAAATAGGCGGAGCCGGTTTCGATAACTGACGAACGATCTCGCAGGAATCGATCGCCAGAACTGTTCCCTTCCGAACGAACGCCGCCTGGCATATAAATCCAACGGAAATCGGACGGGATACGCTGCTCGTCGAACCAGGAATTATCGAGGTCGCGCCTCCAGATTCGCTCACCGGTTTTTCCGGAGGTCAACTCGATCCAGCGATGGGGAGCGACATTTGTATCCGACCCAAAGTCAAACACAATTGTCAAGATTTCAGCAACACCGTCCTGATCCGTGTCGGCGATTGTAACGGGTGGATGAATCACCCCGCTATCGAGCATTGATGATCCGAAATAGCGCTGTTTCTTGTTCGCAGGACCAATTTCGTCCAGCCGCCTGAACCAGATTGAATTTCCAGTTTTGCCCGACAACGCCAGCAACCAAGCTTGTTCGCCACCAGCAAAAACTAAATCTCGAACGCCGTCGCCGTCCAGATCCGCCGGAGCTTGAAGCAATGCCGGTTGATTCTGGCGGCTGCGTTGGCCATTGGAAAGGTTACCAAAACTGGTCCACCAACGAATGGTATTCTGGTCGTCCAATCGTTTGAACAGATCCCCGATTTTGGTTTGCCAGAGAATTCTTCCGCTAACGCCGCTGCGACGAGTAATGAACCGGTCATTGAACACAATCGGATCGTTGCGTTGGCCAAATTTGAGAAAATTCGATCTGGCCATCGTATTGAAAGGTCGGCCAAAGTTCTGTGTCCTGCAGGGAGAGTTCCGGAGAATAGGGTTGGCGACGGGAGCCTCGCTGGACCTCCAGTTGTATGTCTTTGCTCATTCGCCTGGCTCCGGACAAGCGAACCCGATACCGGCCCTCGGGCAATGCAATGGGTTCCTGGGTCGGCAACGTCTGCCGTTCGATTTGCCGTTGGTCATCGTCGTAAATCGTGGCGACGAGATAGCCTTCCTCTTCCCGCGTGCCAAGGTCGACATAGCCCAGAATTGATTGCTGGTAGGCAAAATAGCCTAACAATCCTGCAGCGATGCAGATAACCACGGCCAGTCCGGTAAACGCGGCGACTTGCAACGGCTGGCTTCGTCGCCGCAACCACCGGACGGCTCGCTCTACTCCGCTAACGCGTCGAGCCGTGATGGGCTGGCCCTGCTCAAACCGGTGTATTTCATCCGCCAATTCCCGGGCCGACGCGTAGCGACGATATTTTTCTTTATTCAGGCATTTGAGGCAGATGGTTTCCAGGTCGCGAGGAATCCCGGGCACCAACGTGCGCGGCGAAACTGGATCCTGGTCCATGACTTGGGCCAGCGTTTCCATTGGGGTCGCCGCCTGGAATGGGGCCCGGCCGGACAACAAGCAATACAAAATTGCACCGATCGAATAAACGTCGGAGGTTTGGTCAACCTGGGAAATTTTTCCGGACGCCTGTTCCGGCGGCATGAAACCGGGGGTTCCCATAATCTGGCCGGTGGCGGTCAGTCCCGTGTCCAGTTCCAGTTGCTTGGCCAGCCCGAAATCGGTGACTTTGACACGGTCATTTTCATCGAGCAGCACATTGGCCGGTTTGAGATCGCGATGGATGACGTTGTGTTCATGGGCATACGCAATCGCTGCGGATATTTGACCTGCGTAGTCCGCGGCGCGCCGAGGAGTCAGTGGCCCCGGTTGCACGACCGTGGCCAAACTGCATCCCTCGACGAAAGCCATTGAGAAAAAATGCTGTTGCCCGACCCTGCCAACTTCGTAGATCGGCACGATGCCTGGGTGCTCGAGTCTGGCCGCTGATTCGGCTTCCGCATAAAACCGGCGGATTTCGTCTTCGCTGGCAAAACTCCCCGCGAGAATCATCTTTAGCGCGACGATCCGTTTCAATTTGGTTTGTTCGGCCTTGTAAACGACCCCCATTCCGCCGCGGGCGATTTCTTCCATCAACAGATAATCGCCGAATCGCTGTCCCACGGATATATCGCGAAATGTGTCGATTTCAGATTTCGGTTTTCCCGAATCGGTCGTCCATTCGTGCTCAGCTCGATGAGCAGTTCCTTCGAACTCCGATTGATGGGGCTGTGTCAGCGTGACCGGCGCGTCGTCTCCAGCTTGTCTGTCATGCGGACCTTCGGTAAACCAACCAGCCAGATCGGCTTTTAATGATCGGTAGTCGTTTTCAGAAATGGACTCGCCGGCCTGTTGACGGAAGGCGATGTCGATCAAAATCAGTTTTTCGATCAACGAATGACGACTGGCCGCGTCGACGCGTAAACCGAAATCGTCGATCTCGGGTCGCTCTCCGTTCGACCATGCCAATTTAAACGCGTCACAAACTTGCTGGATCTGTTTGGCAGATTCGTGGGATGTCATGTCGAACCGGTGAATCAGTCGGAAGAATTTTGGTTCCCGGATTATAAGCCTGCCCGCGGTGATTCGGGAGTTGCAAGCCTGCTGAATGGTAATTTGTTAATGTTCGAGTCGCGAAATGGAGTAATGACGCGTCGTTCCAAGGCGGAAACAGTCCGCCGGGGTTCGTTCGGATTGAATTTTAGGGCTGAGGATGAGGTTACCGGGCCTTCACCGTTGCAATCCAGACCAGGGCTCGTTGCGTTGCCCCATCCGGTTGCCCCGAAGTTTTATCATTGTCAATCCACTGGAAGCTTAACGGAATCTGCCTGGCCTAATCTGCTTGGTCTAGGCCCCGAACTGAACCGCATCAGACCAAAAGCCCAGTCTTGAATCTGATGGCAGCGTTGCCGAACGGACCTAAGCTCCAGCCGTTTACGTAGCCGAGCCTGAAGGGTTGGGGACCGAGGTATCGGACATGCGTAGGGCCAACGGCCTGACAGTTCAACCGTCCCCGATAACGTCACCAACATCGCTTGCACCACCAACGTCCTTGCCGTTTTATTCCCCTATTAATCTGTCACCACGAACAGAAAATTTCGCTGGAACGATGAACGGCCAGGCCCACCGCCAAAGCCGTCCGGGGTAATGGATTGTAATTTCTGGCAAAATTCTATGGTTGGCTGCTGGAAAAATGGGTGGATTAGGGGCAAAATAGCGTCCGCGGGAAATGCGGGCCCAACCAACTCGCCCATCCAGTCCTTGATCAGTCCGAGAATTGCTATGAAGAGTCGCTTTGCAAAATTTGGTGTTTCTTTGGCCGTCCTGTTGTTCGCGGCGGTTCCGTCGGTTCACGGTGATATTACCGAGATCATCCAAGGCGTAGGGATTGACGGAAATAGCGGTACGGTGCAGGGCAAAGGTCTGGTTTGGTCCGGCGGCGGTGCGACCCTTGATACGAACTACTCCAGCGGGACCGTGTTTACTGGTACGGTTTCCGGCATTGATTTTGGGACGCGACCGGGCAATACAGGAACGGTCGACATCTCTTTTGATTTGGTGGTCTCAGGCACGGCCAGCGGCAACCCTAATGATGTTCGATTCAACGACGGTGGCTGGAGCGTCACGACGGGGACGTTGTCTTATCTTGGTCTTGATATTTCTCCTGGCGGTGGTCCTGAAACGTTTACGTATTCGATCACCAATCTTGGTTTTGCCAACGACACCAGTCCGCAGGGAGCTTTTAAAGAGGTTCAAAGCGCGTCGATTACTGCGCTGGAAATTGACTTCTTCGACACTAACCCCGTGACCGGCACCGACATTGACGGTATCGATCCAGGCTCAAGTACAGACGGACTCTATGCTGCCGGAGGTGGTTCATCGACAATCATTAATTCCGGAAGCAACGCGTCGGGAGGCGCTGGCGGTCAAGCCAAATTGCGTGTGGGAGGAATGAGTGTCAATTTCGTGATTGTGTACGTTCCCGAGCCAAGTGCGTTTGCGATTGGTACGCTCGGATTGATCGGGTTGAGCTTCCGACGACGACGATAATGGGTCTGCCTGGGAAAAATCCGCCAACCCCTCGAAGATTTTGTCTCGAAGATTTTTTGGACTAGGAAACGCTGATGGACGCTATGGCGCTAATCTTGCTCATTAAATTAGCGTCCATCGCGTTTCACGGTAAGTTTCGCTCATCCGGCTCCACGCCGTACACAACATCGGCGACCGTGGATGGGATCGCCTCGCTGAAAGCTTGGCTGATTGCGTGATATTCGGTTCACCACAAAAATCCGCCAACCCCTCGAAGATTTCGTCTATATTCGGTTCACCACAAAAATCCGCCAACCCCTCGAAGATTACAATGATAGTTGCGAGAACAAAGGTCCGTTCGTCTATTTCGAAGCATGGGAGGTTAGTGAGAGTTCGAGACCTTGGCCCCGACGAGACTATCAATCGCAAGCCGGTAACTCGGATTTTTGCCGATACGATAAACGTATCCTAGAGGCAAGATACGTGAACGGGGTGTCACTCAATTACCTAATCCACAGAGATGGTTGGAAGTTGGTTGGTCCGTGGAATCCGATTTACCACGGCGAAGGGTTTTGTCGGGTAACTGCCGGCGGATTGCTTCCGACGTTTGACGGATCCAGTGGAAAAGAACCAACCGTATGGAAATGGGGGAAAGAAGATTCCAAAAAACTGCTAGAACCGATCGTAAAAAGTACTGTTAGTATCCTAAATGAATGCTGTGAAGGAAGTGAAAAGTCAAAAATTGAATTTGAAACCAACAGCCAGGGCGGAAGTTAATTGGCATCAATCACGTTGCTTTTTTTGAAATAGAGTTCCCAATGTTTAAAAGGCGACGTTTACGCTCGGCAGTATTACGGAAGGGTGACAAAGAAATTTTCGGAATTTTCCAAATTCGTCAACGTGACAAGAGCTCAAATTATTGCAGGATGCTCAAAACGGAAACAATTCATCTGACCTAACCCATTTTTGATCGGCCCAAAGCATGAAAACAATTACACTAACACTTGGATCGCCGGCAGTTTTTTGTGCCCTCTTTACTATGATTGGTGGACCACCATTGGCATTCACGCAGGATATTGAAAACACGTTGGCCTCCTGGCGGGCGGCCACTACGTTTCACGACCGGCTGGAACTTGAGCGGGAGATTTTCAAACATCGTTTTGATCTTGACTTTCCTGCTTCGGATGTGTTCTTTGATGTGCGAAATGCATGGGAACACAGCCTGCAAAAAGGGCTTTTGGAATCAAATGACACACGATTGGAGCAAGAGTGGTGGTTTCGCGGCTTCATGCGTGGCAGGCTTGGCGTAAGCGTGCCTGAAGAATGGTATGAATCACTCTTTGCCGAGAAAACGTTGCGAGATTCAGATCCCAAAAAAGAATGCGCGAGCACAAATTCAAATACAACCATTCCAAGGTAATTGTGAGTCGACGGACTGGAATCTCAAACGGGCGTATTCGCCTAATTGATTCCAATGGAATTGAGAAATGGAGTTCGCCTATTTTTTCCACTTATCCTTATGGACAAGCGGGTTATTCTGGTCCAGAAATGAGAAATCTGTTTCTTAGTTGTAGTGTGGACAGCCATCGCCAGTCGATATTTGTTTGGGGAATGAACGAACCAGGTGTTTGTTATGTATTTGAGTTTCACCTTGAATCCGGAAAAAGAAAAGGGTGGTTAATGCTGAAGAGCCTATCTGGAATTAGAGCGCAACGGAACAATTCAAGCCTAAGGAAACCATCGACAAATAACTCGTCAGACGATTCCAACAAGCGATAGACTTTCTTCGCATGGATGCAAAGATCTTACGAGCAGATGCGCCCTTCGTTTACGCTAACTCAGAAATAGAATTCCATTTCCCGCTGAACCAAGACAACCAAAGTCTCCTCTCTAAACTATTTCCCGTTCAACAATAAATGAGAGGAAGGCTCAAAACTGATTGGGTCGTGGCCGACGCGGAGCGCGTAAAAAGGCCGTTTTCCCGTATGCGAACTGTTAGGCTGTTTTTACTTGGCGGAGAATGTCGCCGAGAATAGCCGCGTGGCCCACCCACTGTGTCAACATGAGTAAGACAGTTTTGAACAATTTCAGATTTTTGAAATGGAGCAATGACACTGATGGAAATGAACGCAAAAAAAGTTTCGAAATCTCCTGAAGTTTTGGAGAAACCGACACGTCGGAGGTACGCACGAGAGTACAAAGAAGGAAGTGTCCCAAAAATTGTTGAAAGTTGAAAAGTGGTCTCCCGAAGGCGACACTGTCGCCTTTGGAAAATTTCAACTTTCAATACGTCGGTAGCAGCCGACGGGGAGACCACCATGGATGACTCTACACTTTTACAAACTCTGGGACAAGTTTCTTCCGAGCAGGTGTCGGATGTTTTTCGTCAGCACCTTCGTGGTGCGGTTCTCAAGATGATCAGTGAGGTGATGGCCGAGGAGGTTACGTCGCTTTGTGGCGAGAAACATCGGCCAGGTGATCGTCGAGTTTTCCGATCAGGAAGTAGTTCAGGGCGAGTGATCTACGAAGGAGAACGCGAAGAAGTTGTTCGCCCCAGAGTCCGTCAGCGGCACGAGGGTGGCAGCTCTTCCGAAGTGCAGTTGGAGACCTACCAGGCAGCGAGCGATTCATCTCAGCTCAAGACGTCCATTGTCGAGGCATTGGCCGCGGGGGTGAGCACTCGTGATCTCGCCGGCGTGCAAAGCGAGAAAGCACCAGGGGTGAGCAAATCCAATGTGTCGCGTCATTGGCAAACGGTTGGTCACAAATTTGTTGATCAACTTCGGGGGGTGGATCTTTCGACTCAGGACTGGTCGTTCTGATGCTGGATGGGATTCGGTTGAGCAAGGCGCAGACCGCGATTGTTGCGATTGGGATTACGGCCGACGGACAAAAGCACGTGCTCGATTTTGATCTGGGAAGTACGGAAAATACCGAAGTTTGCCGAGCTTTGATGCGTCGCTTGATGAACCGCGGCTTTCATTGCGACCGACGTTTGTTTGCAGTGCTCGATGGGAGCGATGTGCTTCGCAACACGGTTAAGGAATTCTTCGAGGACGCCGTGATTCAACGGTGTCTGGTCCACAAGCAACGGAACATTCGTGCGAAACTTTTCGAAGCGTCATTGGGGCGAGCTGGCTCGGTTGTTCAAGCGGCTTCGTGAGGTGCAGGGTGAAGCGGCCGCCAGGGAAGTCGTCGACGACTTGACCGGATTTTTGAAGCCTTTAAACGCTGAAGCACTCCGCAGCCTCAACGAAGCTGGAGAGGATTTGATTGCCCTTCATTGCTTAGAGGTCCCAAGCACGCTTCATCGAAACTTGCTGAGTACCAACGCGATCGAAAACTCGTTTCGCAACACTCGGCGCAAGCTCGGACGCGTGACGCGATTTCGGGCTGAAACGGACCAGGCAACTCGTTGGCTGGCGTTCGCCTTGACCGAGGTGGAGAAGGGCTATCGGCGAATCAGTGGACACAAAGATTTACCAATGATGATCGCGGCATTGGGCAGAAAGGAGAGCTAACGGAGGGTATAAAATTTTGCCGGCGGTGACTTTTTTTCAGTCGCTTGCGCTCCTGTAAAAATGTCACCGGCCGTTCATGGTTTGTTTTTTCAAAACAAACTTGTTACGTTTATTCTTCTCGAGACCGCATCGAGTTTCAACAATGAACGGGACATCCCCACAAAGAACGGATGATCGGTGAGGCCGATCTCTGTTGCAGACCCGGTGAACTCGGGGCTTTGCTTCGTCGAGAAGGCCTTTATTCGGGTGCCATTAACCGTTGGCGTAAAGAACTACAGGAGTCCACTTTGTCTTCGTCCAGGAAACCCAAACGCAAGGAAACACCTTCTCAGGAGAATGCTCGGCTAAAGCGGCAGAACGCCCGTTTAACGGAGAAGCTCCGACAGGCTGAGCTGATCATTGATGTTCAAAAAAAAGTCTCGGAGATGATCCAGACACGCTCACAAGAAGGACGATTAGCCGCCGCAGAGAAGCTCGGCAAGCAGGTTGGGGTGGCGGCGGCCTGCCGCAGCCTAGACGTTTCTCGTGCGACGTTGTATCGCCGTCGGCGAGGTACCTCTGCCAGCTTCTGATCGCCCGAAACCTCCGCGGGCTCTTTCCCCGCAGGAGCGGCAGCATGTTCTGGATCAGCTCAACAGTGATCGGTTCGCCAACCAGGCTCCTGGGCAAGTTTACGCGAAGCTGCTTGACGAAGGGTCGTACCGTGCAGCGTTCGCACCATGTATCGAATCCTGGCCGACAACCGGTCAGTGCGGGAGCGTCGCAATCAGTTGTCACACCCGGAATATACCAAGCCGGAATTGCTGGCCAGTGGTCCCAATGAAGTCTGGTCGTGGGACATCACCAAGCTAAAAGACCCGGAAAAATGGACCTATTACTACCTTTACGTCATCCTGGATATCTACAGTCGCTGCGTTGTTGGCTGGATGCTGGCCCATCGGGAAAGCGCTGATCTGGCGAAGAAACTGATCGAGTGAAACGATCGAAAATCAGCAGGTGTCCAGCCGATCAACTGATCCTCCACAGTGATCGCGGCCCATCAATGGCGTCTCATTCGGTGGCTCATTTACTGGCCAATCTGGGCGTATCCAAATCGCACAGCCGTCCTCACGTTTCCAATGACAATCCGTTTTCCGAGAGCCAATTCAAAACGATGAAGTATCGCCCTGAGTTCCCCAAACGGTTTGGCAGTTACCAAGACGCGTTAAGTCATTGCCGACGCTTTTTCGCTTGGTACAACGAGGAACACTACCACAGCGGAATTGGCTTGCTGACTCCCCTCTGTCTGCATGAAGGTCGAGCTGCCGAGATTCTTGACCAACGTGAAACGACTCTGAAGTTCGCATTCGAAAAGAATCCTGAGCGGTTCGTCCATGGCGTTCCCAAGCCGCTGCAAGCACCCAAGGCCGTTTGGATCAATCCACCGAAGACCAAGGTGGTCGACAAAAAAGAAGCCCCAAGAGTTCATTGCCTTGGGGCTTCTGAGACACGTCTTTGACGCACCCTCGATCCGGCTATCCCTCGGCGAGTTGCGTCCCCGCAGTGCTCGCTTCCGTTTCACCAGACAATGACAACTTACAACCACAAACAACTTTGAACACCCGAGCCATGCCTCAAAAAATCCCGGGGGTTCGGGGGCTGGCCCCCGAGCAGCAAAAGAAAGGCGACTTGATGAAAAAAAATGTGTCTCAAAGTCGTTGACACATTCCGACGGGCCATTGAGCAGTTATTTGGTGCGGATGACCGATCTCGTATTTGACTAACGCTTCACCCCGGGCTCAATGTTGTTCTGAATGTTGGTGCGGGCGGCTTCGATTGCTTTGGCGACACGGTTTGATTCGTTTTCGATGTGCGACCGCATGCGGGCAATTTCGGTTTCGAGTTTGGCAATTTGTTGTTCATACGCCCGATTTTCTTCAGCCAAGGCTCGTTCGTGATAGAAAAGTTCTGTTACATCCAGGGGTTCATCGACGTTGATGCTGAACTGTTTTCTGAATTGGTCGATGGCGGATTGCCGGATCCTCGCGATTTCCTGATCCGAGCGGATCTCGGTATCAGCAGCCCGCTGCTTTAGCTGCTCCAGTTCGGTCGGATCGATCCGGGTGTAGCCAAGCTGTTTGAGCAACCCGTCGGCGGCTTCGATTTTTACATCAAGCATCATCTTCCGGTGACTGGCTTGCAATTCAGCCAATGCCAAATCGTGTTCACGGTTGATGCGTTTCAGTTCCTTGTCTTTTTCGAAAGCCGTTTCTTCCATCTGATCGGCCAGCTCTTTTTGTTGTCGCAGTGCATCGAACCGTTTTTGTTCAATCTCAGCTTGCAGTCGTTCGACGTCGTCGACTGCGTTGCCCAAATCACCCAGCTTTTTGAGATGCTCCAAAAAAGCGTCGCGTCGTTCGGTCAGTTCGGCTAATTCGCGATTGAGTGCTTCCCGCTTGGAATCATGTTCGGCTTGCATCATTTGCAGCTTGACCTGGTGCTCGCGAGTTGCCCGATCCAACGCAACGCTAAGTTTTTCCTGGGATTGGGCAACCTGCTCAATAACTTGAACCTGCCGCTGGCGAACCTCTTCGGACTTTTTTTGAGCCCTGGCAAACTCTCCCCTTTCTCGCTCGATTTCCAGCTCGAGTTCCTTGATCCGCTCAAGGTGGGATTCGCGTTGGCGGTTGTCCTCCGCTTCGGCCTGTTTGATTTCCAGCTCGTACTGGAGTTCCTGCAACTGGACTTCCCCTGCGGAAATGGGCCCACTGGCACGGGCCTCGAGTTTCCGCAGCAATTCCACGCACAGGTCTTTGGCTTCTTGTGCTTTGAGCGTCTGGATTTCTGATTCGTTGTAATTCATGTTGATGTTGATCAAGTCAATTTCGTCGTGTCGTTTGCTGGTTAGGATTTAGCTTTCGATTTTAGCGTGTTCCTGGGCGATCATCATAAAAAAAGCCCGTTCACGCTTTCACGTGACGGGCTTCATAAATATCCGGCGGTACCTACTTTCGCACTTGCAGTACTATCATCGGCTCAAAGTGCTTAACTACTGTGTTCGGGATGGGAACAGGTGTGACCACTTTAATATGTTCGCCGGAAGAAACCACACCGGCTTATTCACCCGGTGTGGCTTGATCCGAAGATCTTTGTTCATTGACAGTTGTATTGTAGATGGCTACCAAACTTGTTGGCGTCGATTGGATGACCGTAGCTTGAACTAGTCTTTGCGAATATCCTACTAGTTCAGGTCATCCAACGATTTAAAAATGAGAGACCTGGATATATGTGGTCAAGCTTTCGTCCGTTAGTACCATTTAGCTGAACCCATTACTGGGCTTACACATATGGCCTATCAACCTGATCGTCTTTCAGGGGACTCTCGCGGTAAACCGCTTACGAAACCTAATCTTGGAGAGAGCTTCACGCTTAGATGCTTTCAGCGTTTATCTTTTCCGAAGATAGCTATCCAGCCGTGCCACTAGCGTGACAACTGGAACACCAGCGCTTCGTCCTTCCAAATCCTCTCGTACTAAAGAAGAACCTCCTCAAGTTTCGAACGCCCACGGCAGATAGGGACCGACCTGTCTCACGACGGTCTGAACCCAGCTCACGTACCACTTTCATTGGCGAACAGCCAAACCCTTGGGAGCTTCTTCACCCCCAGGATGTGATGAGCCGACATCGAGGTGCCAAACCGCATCGCCGCTATGGACGCTCGGATGCGATAAGCCTGTTATCCCCGGAGTACCTTTTATCTGATGAGCTATGGCCCTTCCATTCGGAACCACAGGATCACTAAGACCTACTTTCGTACCTGCTCGATTGATGGATCTCGCAGTTTAGCACACTTCTACCTTTGCGCTCGACGCCTGATTGCCAACCAGGCTGAGTGTACCTATTGTACTCCTCCGTTACTCTTTGGGAGGAGACCGCCCCAGTCAAACTGCCCAACAGAAACTGTCCTTTGCCCTGATTCAAGGGTCAAAGTTAGAACTAAATCATATCCAGGGTGGTATTTCAAGGACGACTCCACCGACACTGGCGTGCCGGTCTCAAAGTCTCCCACCTATCCTACACAAAACATAACTCAGCCCAATATCTGCCTACAGTAAAGGTTCACGGGGTCTTTCCGTCTAACTGCGGGTATGTGGCATCTTCACCACAACTACAATTTCACCGGGTCGGTGGTTGAGACAGTGCTCCTCTCGTTACGCCTTTCATGCAGGTCGGAACTTACCCGACAAGGAACTTCGCTCAGTAATGTTACTACCGAAGTCACATGAAAGTGTTAGCACTACTAACCGGATCTGAACTGATCCAACCGAATCTTCTAAGAATGGTTTGAACAATATCAAACCCAATGAATAAGCTAAGAAACATGCGGCTTGTCCTGCTGAAATCTCAGCACTTCAAGCAATTGCAAACCTGGTGTTGAGTTACCGTCTGGTTTGCGATCGGCGGGCTGACATTTCTACCAACCTCTGCATGTCGCCATGCAGCTCGGACTATATCTTCATCCGCGACGCGGATGCTTTGCGTTTAGTCTCTGAGGAGCCCATCAATGTCAAGCTGGATCAATCCAACTCGATAAAATGGTTTCCTGCTGATTGTCTGCACCGAACAGATTTTTACGGACGAACAAATTCGTTACGTACTGTCGGATACTCAGAGGTTCCAGCATATAGCAAAGTGCAACCTGATCTGTCACCAGACCAGAGGGCAGAAAATTTCTACCTTAGGACCGTCATAGTTACGGCCGCCGTTTATTGGGGCTTCGGTTGCGAGCTTCACCCGAAGGCTAACCCTCTTCCTTAACCTACCAACACCGGGCAGGCGTCAGTCTCTATACATCCACTTACGTGTTCGCAGAGACCTGTGTTTTTGATAAACAGTCGAAGGAGCCGATTTACTGTGGCCCCCAGCAGCGTGAACCGCCAGGGGCACCCCTTATCGCGAACTTACGGGGCCATTTTGCAGAGTTCCTTAACCACCGTTCTCCCGAGCGCCTTAGTCTACTCGACCCGCCTACCTGTGTCAGTTTTAGTACGGTCAACTTGCTTCAACACTTAGAAGCTTTTCTTGGACAACCTTCCAACGCAATTCCGGTCAAGCCAGTTGGTCGATCACCTTGAATTATGAGGGCGGATTTTCCAATCCCTCCATCTCAGTGACCTCCACGGACATTTCTAATCGTCCGCGCGCATTCTGGTTGCCGTCCCTCCATCGCTCCACAAGTTGGGGCAGGAATATTAACCTGCTATCCATCGTCTACGCCTTTCGGCCTCGACTAAGGTACCGCCTAACCCTGGGCGGATTTACCTTCCCCAGGAAACCTTAGGCTTTCGGCGAACAGGATTCTCACCTGTTTTATCGTTACTCATTCCGGCATAATCACCTGTACGGACCGTGACCTATCGTTACCGTTAGGCTTGTATCTCCCGTACAGCGCTCTGCTACCGCTTATGCTAAGGCATAAACCCATGTCTTCGGTGTATTACTTACTCCCGTTCATTATCGGCGCAAGACTGCTCGACCAGTAAGCTGTTACGCACTTTTTAAATGGTGGCTGCTTCTAAGCCAACATCCTGGCTGTCTCAGCAATCTAACTTCCTTAGTGACTGAGTAATACTTCGGGACCTTAGACGATGGTCTGGGTTGTTTCCCTCTCGACCGTGCAGCTTATCCCACACGGACTGACTCCTGTGATAATTATGTAGGTATTCGGAGTTTGGTTCAGTGAGGTACCCCGGGAAGGGCCCCCATCCAATTCAGTATCTCTACCCCCTACACATAGTGGCACAAGGCTATCCCAAAAGATATTTCGCAGAGAACGAGCTATCTCCAGGTTTGATTAGACTTTCACTCCTCCCCACAAGTCATCCCCTCAGTTTTCAACCTAAGTGGGTTCGGTCCTCCACGCAGTATAACCCGCGCTTCAACCTGCTCATGGGTAGATCACCTGGGTTCGCGTCTGCCGCATACGACAATTGTTCGCGCTATTAACACTCGGTTTCCCTAGGGCTCCGGACCGTAAGTCCTTAACCAAGCCGCATACGACAACTCGCCGGATCATTATGCAAAAGGCACGCCGTCACACTGAGCAAGTCATAGTGCTCCGACCGCTTGTAGGTATATGGTTTCAGGTTCTTTCCCTCCCCTAGACGGGGTTCTTTTCATCTTTCACTCGCGCTACTGAGTTCACTATCGGTCATTAGAGAGTATTTAGCCTTACGGGATGGTCCCCGTAGATTCAGACCAGGTTTCACGTGACTGGCCCTACTCAGGTGCTCTGCGAGAGATTTGTAGCTTTCAAATACGGGACTGTCACCCTCTGTGGTCGACCATTCCAAGTCGTTCTTCTAGCTAGAGTTTTGTAACTCTCATGTGCAAAGTCCTACAACCCCACAGGGGAAACCCCCATGGTTTGGGCTATTCCGATTTCGCTCGCCGCTACTGACGGAATCGAGTTTTCTTTCTTTTCCTCGAGTTACTTAGATGTTTCAGTTCACTCGGTTTGCCGCAATGTGCCTATGTATTCAGCACACGCTTGTTCGGGAATCCCGGGATCATCGTTTGTTTGTCAACTCCCCCAGGCTTTTCGCAGACTTCCACGCCCTTCATCGCCTTCTAATGCCAAGACATCCCCCATATACCCTTAGTAGCTTGACCACAAATATCCAACCCTCCCGAGCCGCTGCTTCCCAAAGGAAACACTGGCCGAAGGTGAATCGAAAATCTGAGTCAACCACTGATCCAGTTAACGATATTCGCTTCATTTTCAAATCCCAGGAAACTGACCCCAAAGAACCAATCGCCGAAGGTGAATCGCATATCTGGGTTAAACCACAGATCCAGATTAACGATAATCGCTTCATTTTAAATCTTTTGACAAGCCAACTTTTTCGACTCCAGCAAGCCAGACCAATTGCTAGCACGGCCGAGACGAATTAGTTAACTCGACGCTACTTAAGAGTGGTGTTTTCGAATGTTGATGTTTTTGCCACTGACTTCGCAACAAGCCCCCGCAAAGAAGCCAGCATTCACCAACGGCATCAAACATTCAGATGCCATCTACTTCAAAACCAAATTGTCAAAGAACATCCGGCCGGCACTTGTCCGACCATCGCTGTCAAAATTGAGAGCGATTTAGCCTGAAAGGTTCACCCAATCCACCAGCCAGGACAAATCGCTATCAATTTAAAACTCTTCGGGATCGACGATTTTAACGTTTCTTGAAATACGTCAAGCGTCGATCTGGTAGAAAGGCCAAAATTGGGCGAGCGTCACTTTGAGCGTTTGCTCCATCACCCTTGGCTACTTCCGTGCTGTGCTATCGCAGCGAGTGAGAGGCAAAGTATACGGCTGTTCGCGATTTGCTCAAGGCCCATCAAGGAAAAATTCCAAAAGTTTTTCTGGTACCAACCAACCCCACCCCAACCACTTCGGCAAACGGGATGGGGACCTTTAAGCCAAGCAAAGATTCGATCCAAAAAACAACGTCGACTCCTTTCCCGTCCCCCATCAAGCCTTTGAAACCGCGCGAATTTCCTGCTCGCTCAAGCTTCGATTATAGATTCTCGTTTCGTCGATTCGACCACTCAGGTGATGCGAGTAAATACCAACCGGAGACAAGTCGTCATGAAATCGCGTTCCGTTACGATCCGCCGCGGCAAAACCCAGGTAGCCGACGCCCAACCCGCTGGACGTTGCCAGCTCGCTGCCGATCCTTCGACCATCAACGTAGGCACTGAACTCACCGAGATCATTAATCGTCATCGCAAAATGAAACCAAGTTTGCGGGATTGATTTCGTAACTCAACCAGTTTCCGGGATCCACCATCGACTCCCCACATCCGCAAAATAGACGCGTCCATCGGCAACATAGACGTTGGTGCCCCTGACGAAACTCCCATCTTCGAAAAGAACTTGTTTCCGACCCGATTGAGAAACGTCGTCAATCCTCGCTGAAAACGCGATTGTTCGATTGTGCTTTTGTTCGACATCCGATGCGTCGTAGGAAAATGCATAGTCATTGATCCCATCAAAACCGACACCGCTTCCTTGCGTACCCGCTACCCCAGGATCCGCTCCTACCAACTTGCATTCAACTGGTTGTCCGATTCGTCTTCCGCCACAAAACCCGTGACTTCGTTCCAATTCAGCCACTTCGTCCAGCTCGATCCAGGCCGATCGATCTGTTGTTGAATTCGACAACCTCAACTGCCCCTTGTTCCACTTCCAACAGCGTCTCCGCAAACCCTTCGTTGCTGCCCAAATCAATCGCGATGTTGCCGACAACTTCGACGTCCTTCGACACGTCGATTCGAATCCGGCATGGTTCTGCCCCGCATTATCGGCATCCGTCGCGTCATGCGTCATCGCCGAGTAGAAACGATTGTCCTCGATCGTCACACCCACTGCGTTCCGAATCCCACTCCTCGCCTTTCCGTCGAGCTCTCGAAGCTCGTTGTCCAGGCAGTCGGATGTCCCGAATCGGCCTTCGGCAGCATCCACAAGACGTTTTCCGCCCGGCGGTCCGATATTGAACGCGACGGCAGCGGTAAACTGTGGATTCACGCTGATACGGACCGCTGAATCCGATGTTCGAGAACACATTATTCTGAATCAAAATGTCATCGGGAAACAAACCCAACGGCCATCGCGTTTCATTGTGTCCAGCAATGGCCTGATCACTGATCCCCTCAAATACCGAGTCCACGATCTGTCCGCGCCTCGACATAAGATAAATTCCGAACCGTCGCGAGTTTCGAAAGGTCGAACCCTGAATGATGAAGTCGCTTCCCAGTTCGTCGTTAAATACCGTCGTGTCATTCAAGTACGAGTCGTCACCATTGCCAATGCCCGCCGGTTCAATCGAAACCCCAGAACGGGCTTATCGACTGACACGCTGACAGCACGTCCGGCGAAGGATTCGACGGCTTCGATGGTCACATTTCCCCGAACACGTCTCCCGTGGCAGATTGGTAAAACGTGAGGTGATCGCCGACCCGAAAGGATTTGTCAAAGCCCAAATTCTGATCGGGATCTTGCCACTCTCGCCCCGGAAAGTTGACGTTGGCAAAAACAAACGTTTTCCCGTCCGCCGATTGCTCCAGTACGGTATGAGCCGTGGTATACAAGTTTGCGACATCGTCGCTGATCCCTTCAAAGAACGAATCTTCGATCCAGGGCCCCACGCGATTGCATTGCGCGTGAATCGCGTCGCCGTTGGTACTCTTCAGTCGGCCCGGCTTCACCAGGACTTTCGAACCGATCACATTCAGCGAGAGATTGTGGTTGCCCGAAATAAAAGTGCTGGGCCCCGCGTACGCAGTGACATTGATGTAGCTGATTTGCTCCGATTCCTGGTAGCTCGTAAACAGACCGCCTCGATTGTCTCGATTGAGCAATACAAACCGATCCTGGGATTCATCCGTTGGTGCGATTCAGCTGAATTCGAAATACGCCATTCCCACATTACGCTTTTTCATACTTTGGAGCATAAAGCCATTCGGTATCATCCTTTTACAGCCATTGGCTATCCGCTTTCAGCATATCCCCACAGGCGCAAGGTGACCGAGGCCCGGCTGGCTTCTCGCGCCAACCGAAGCGCCTGTCTGGTCGGGAAATTCGTCCGGGGAAACTGGCGCTGACTTCAAAATGTTGCCGCGATTGAGATCAACGGCGATCATGGTCCCTGGAACCGGCAAGTTCGACTCATCCACCTTTATGATGATGTTCAGTCCATTTTCGATTGCAAGGCTCCGAGTCGGATCATTGATCAGAATCGTTGCTCCATGTCCATTGATCACAAGGTTATTCGGCCGATAAACCGTTCCGTCTTTTTCGTATCGCCTCAGCAAAAAAATCGCGCCATCATCCGGATTGGCCATGTACTCGGTACCGATCGGCTCCAGATGGATCTCGACGGGGCCCGGGCTAGTTTCCTGATAAGTGCGGGCTGCCAGAATCGTCTCGTAGATCGCTTGTCGATCGTCGCCGGGATCCGGCGCTGCGACAAAAAAATCGACCGTGTTTTCCAGTTCCCTGAGCGGTGTCCCGACCCCGCGGTACGATGCGGGTAATCGAAAAATCGGTATGGAAATGATCGTTATCCTGATTCTCGTTAGCGCCGTAAGCGACGAACACCCGGTCACCTTGACTCAAATACCCCAGTGTTCCATCAAAATCGACCTCTTCGCCGGCGCGAGACGATGGATTTCAGCGATTCTCGTCGTTGACAAAGACCCGAACTTCCACGCCATTGATATTGGTTTCAGAAAGCGTCCGCAGGAAGCTGTTCGTAATCGCGTACAATCCGCTGTTGGAGATCGTAAACGACGCAATCGCATAGCGATCAAGCCCGTTTTGAACGAAGGATTCCGATTGTCCGGTACTATCGGGAATGAACATTCCCTGATGGGCCCCCGGGACCCCATACGCTCGTCCAAAACGGATGAAATTGGATGGTCCATTGTTGGTTCCACGAGATCTCCTGTCAGCCGTCCAGAATCCTGCCTGTCCGGCCGGCTGGAGTCGTTGAAAAGAATCCAGGTCCGATAGCGAGCCAGTTTGAAGGTCGCCGAGCGACTGGCCAGCTTGCCAACCGTGCGGAGCATTCCAGAAATACTCCCAACCAGCGGCGAGCGAACCGTTTCCCGTGTAGTCATCGACAAAATCGGCGACGACGATGTCCGTGCTGGTTCGATAAATCGTGAAATCGGTAAAGAAGAAGTCATAAGTTCCGTCGTCGATTCCACCATAGGCGACGTAGATCTGGTCCCCCGTGGCCAAGTAGCCCAACGACGTATCAAAGTTTGATCGGTAATAGGCTTCGGTATTCGAAGAGTCAATATCCGTAGCGGTATGCACTCGCGGTGCGTCTGAATTGACGTGGACCCTTACCTCCACACCGTCGCCCGAGGACCCCGCCAGTTCAACCCGACTGTCCGCGATGGAATAGTTGCCAGGTCGGTCGACCGTATATGATACGATGGAGTAGCGATCGTACTGATCACTAACCAGCTCCGACGATGTGGCTCCGGGCACACCACCGGCCGGACCCAATCGCAAATAGCTGGCGGGTTCAGAATTTGTGCCCGCGGACTCCGCCGTCCGGCGTCCAAAACGGACCATCATCCGTTTTAATTAGCGGCCGGTAGGACCATTGTTGATCGAGCCACTTTCGGCAATGCCGGGGCGATCGGACGACCAGTTTTCCGGTGCGTTCCAAAGGTATTCCCAACCCGGTTGATCGGAGACCATCCCTTGCAGGTAACTCGCAATCGGCGTTCCCGCAATCGCCAACAACCTTCTCGGTTCAAGCGACGAAAAATCCAACTGCCCGCGTGAGCTGACTCGTCTTCTGAACCTCAGTTTTTCGTCGGCGTCTATTGGATTTATTCATCGACTCTTCGATCAAACATGAAGGTAGCCCACAAATGCGTTCGTTGGGACATTGTCAATCAGTAGCCTGCGCGAGAGGTGGGCTCGGGGTTGATTTGATTGAACCAGCCAAATTTAGTTCCCTACAGCTTAATTGGTTCTTCGTAGGCTTGCCGATCGTTTTGCTTCCCCTCTGGCCGTTAGATATCAATTCAGTCATTGGACGTTTTGAGCCGATGCAAGACCTGGATTGTTCGACGACGGACTGGATGTCGGCCCCAATTTTTGTCCGGCACAGTCTTTTCCAATGCCGTTGGGCTGATGATTTTTGCGAAGCTTCCGGGCTCGGCGTCTTGCCGCAATGAGAGTAACGCCGAGTTCTGCCAAAATTTCTGCATTGCGGGCAAACCTATTGCTCAAGACGACTTGGCCATCAGCGTTGAACGTACTTTTCATCGCGGAACTGGGTGGAAGACAACTTTATCCTCCCGATCCGTTTCTATTTCGCATCCAAAACGAGTAACCAGTCGTTCCCGGGGCCATTCGTCGGAGGCGTAAATGTCGGCGTCGATTTATTAGGGAATTCTCCAATCGACTGATAAAGCCCGAGACTCGGGATCAAACCAGGAGGCTTCCACCTGAGCAGCATCAAAACACCGCAGACTGACTCGTACCGATTGACCACGAGCCAAATAGACGTACCCATACGAGCCATCGCCAGCCGAGGCAGCGACCCGGTAGTTCGAGTCGGGCGGGTTGACCCCAAAAACCAATGCTTGATTGGGTTGAAAGCTTCCCTAGCGGCCGGGAATGGAGAATCTTTGATAGGTGAGTAATTTGCGTCGAACCCGGTCGATCCAATGCTTCCTTCCATGTCATCGTTGCGGGAATGGGCGGGTCATCGCCTCGCCGAAACATCTGCCAAATGGCGTTATTGCCGTACGTATAGCCAGCAGCACCCGACAGAAAATTCCAGTAGGCATGCACCCGAACGTCGTAGGCTGAAATGTACCCTTGATCAAAGAAGTTCTTGTCTTTGAGAAAAACCATCATCGTCCAGGACGCCAAGCGGAACACGCTGGCGACCCTCTTTCGAAAAGTCCATGTAGTCCCAAAACCGGGCCAATTAATGTCCTCGTAAGCTGGCTCGCCATCAACAAACGGTTTAGTAGGACGCAGCAAATAGGCGGCGTTGGCGAACCGATAGACAGCGTTCATTTTGGAATGGCCGGATTGGTACGTCAAAATCCAACCAGTCTTCGCTGTGAAACCACGTCGAGGAACAGGAACCGCCTCGCGGATGAAAGGTCATCAATTGCGCACCGTCACATCCGTGCTTGATTCCATTGGCCATCGAACGCCAAACCTCCATGGCAGATTCATTGTCGACGTTTCGATCGCCACCCAGAATCCAGATGATCGGCTTGTTCCGATACCGTTGTCCTAACAACTCCCCATAACTAGACGCGAGTTTTTCGCATCGAATACGACGGGACCGGATCCAGGATTCCGCGACTCAACTTTGTCGCCCCAGGTTGGCAACATCCCCACTCGCAGGCCCATGCTTCAGCCCGGTTTACAATCCAGTCCACATGTTCGAAATATTTTTCATTGAGCCGCGTGGGATCGAGGTCGTGAAATGGCAGATCCCCATAGAAATTGGCAAGATGAAGCCCATCCAGTTCGCCCAGCACAACGGCTTGAATTACCGTGGACCCTTTTTCATGCGGTCTTCCAGATAGAGGTTCGCCTCTTCGACCGAGTTTATGAAATAGTTCCCACGCCGTATTGCTGAGCCACACAAACGTTTTCCCGTCACTTGTTTCCAAATAGCGAGAATTCGGTGCGACTGGAAGCTCGGGGAGTCCCTGACCGGAACAACGGTTGATCCCCAAAATCACGAAGACCAGGAACAGGGTAGGCATCAAGATTTGCAGGTCGCGAAACTTCATTGAATTCCCCAATCGGATGTCCAACCGACCCAAACTATCGTTCGCAATTAAGAGTAACCAACGACCAACGCAATCCCAAGCACTGCAATCAGCGTTCCAATCACGGAATAGTAGGTGACCTTGTGCTTGTCGACCATCCAAACGATTGGGATAGCGAAAATGGGGCAAGTCGCCAACAACGTCTGAGCCACCGCGACTATCGTATGGTTGTACGCCACCTGGCTCATCCAGATGCCCAGCCAGGTTCCCAATGCTGTGGCGGGGATCAATAACCGAATCGTAGCTGGCTCCAACGCTTTTTTGCCGATTGCTCTTAGCTCATTCCGATAGCGAACAATGGCAATGCTAACCACGGCCGATACCAGCAACCGAATCAACGTCGTCTCCGCTGGGTCGCAGATCTCGAGCCCTTCGCCATTTCTCATACCCAGCTTCGAAAACACGCCGCCGATCGCCTGAGAAATGGTTCCGCCGATTCCAGTCAACACTCCGATTCGAATCCGCCCAGGCATCAATCCGGGTGACTCTTGTTGCGCCCGGCGATCCGCAACAACGACAAACACTCCGCCAATCGTCATGCCAATCCCCGCAATCGCCCAGGATGTGAGGAACTCGCCCAGCATCAACCACCCCAGCAGTGCCGAAAAAGTTGCCCTGTCGTTGCCATCATCAGCGCCATGCGCGGCCCCAGAATCTGGAGATGGCGAAGTAAAGCGTGTCGCCGAGAACGACACCGACCAATCCGCTTACGCCCAACCAAAACCAGGAACTGGGCGGAGCTTCCAGGAATGCGGCTCGATCGGTCAAGCCGTACAAAAACAGCAGATGGAACGCCACCATTGCGGTGCCAATGACGTTCTTGCAAAGGTTGATACCGAAATGCGCTGAGGTGAATGCGGCCCCAGAGAATACTGGATGAGGTCCACAACAGAGCCGCTGTAAGGGCCGCAATCTCGCCCAAACCGAACCGATTACCGCTCGCGTTCAAAAAGTCTTCCATGAATGTAATTTCTCTGCAACAAGCAGCCGGGTTGCTGAGCGGAACTCCCGTAATCAGCTACCCAAAAATGTCTCGATCGAGACGTCAAACCCTACGCATTCTCGTCGCAACGGAATCGACCTTTTTACTTGAAATCGAAATCGGATCAGATAATGTAGGGGCCGGCAGTGAGTCAGTGAATGCCTCGCTGCCGAAAACTTCCAACCTCGACTCGAAACACCATGTTTGAAATCATCATTGTCGGCGCCAGCGGCTTTGGCACCGAATTACTTGAGTATTTGCAGGCCGCCCAGGCAGAAAATCAGTCATTCCGGTTTAAAGGATTTTTAGACGACGATCCAGTTAGACGAACGACTATGGGACGAATTATCTTTAATCTATCCGGCCCTCGGTAATCGGTGACACGAAATCCTACGAGATTCAGGAGAACGATCGGTTCCTTATCGCGATTGGCAACCCAGCCACCAGAAGCCGCCTCGTTGATCGGCTGCAGGCCAAGCTGGAAGAGTTTGTGGAAGCCAATCTTCATTCGTGGGCCGATGTCAGGGATTCAGCAAGACTCGGAGCTGGCTGCATCGTTGCCCCATTTGCGTCCGTGGGAGCCAATGCGGTCGTCAACTCGAATACCCTGATCAATCTCTATGCCACGGTGGGACACGATTGCCAGATCGGCAGTCAAACCGTATTTTCGCCCTACGCCGTGGCAAGCGGCGGGAGCAAAACTCGGTTCCGCCGTTTTCCTGGGCAGCCATGCCGTGGTAACGCCCAACGTGGAGGTCGGTGCCAACTGCAAAATCGCCGCCGCAGCCGTTGTTTATCACCCTGTGCCCGAAGGATGCCTGGTCGCAGGCAATCCTGCCAAAGCAACGCCGCTTAAAACCACGAGCAAGAGACCGGGTCAGAAAGAATTGGCCGATGTCTAGCCAGCGTAACCGATTCGTGAAAACGAACCGTCCTTGGGAAAAAGACTCCGCGGCAGAATCCGGATCCGCCGTCTTCATCGGCAGTCGCCCGCTGTTGATTCGCTGCATGGATGAGTACGTTCGCCGTGGCAATCAAGTCGTTGCCGTCGTCTCCGAGGACACGGTGCGCGATCCAGTGGGCAGCAAACAACCAGGTGAGCTCCTTCCTGACCGAACAAGAGTTCCTGGCATCGAACGACCCTACCGATTTCGACTTTTTGTTCAGTGTCGTCCACCTCCGCCGACTTTCGAGCGCGATTCGGGATTGACCGCAGAAATGCGGATCAATTTCCACGACGGGATCCTGCCCGAATACGCCGGGTCGAATGTCACCAGTTGGGGACTTCAACGGTGAAACCGAACATGGCGTGACTTGGCATCTTCTGGATAAACAGCTCGACGTCGGCGATATCGTCCAACAAAAACGGTTCGCGATCGACGATGACGAATCGGCCTTTTCACTGAATGCCAAATGTTTTGAGTACGGATTCACAAGCTTTTGCGACCTGTTGGTCTGTCCAGCGGGCTGGTCGAGTCGCAGCCGCAGGACCTTTCCTGCCGAAAGTACTTTTCAAAAGCCAAACGACCCCATGCGGGAGGCCTGATTGATTGGGCTGTGCCAGCCGAACAGATTGTGCGGCTGATTCGAGCCCTCGATTTTGATTCATATGACAATCCGCTTTGCTCAGCAAAGACTTTGTTCGCTGGCCGGCCAATGATCGTCAAAACAGCCTTTCTGGACGACGATTTTCGACGCCGCAGCGTGGAAACCCGGATCCATTCTCTCTCGCAACCGATCAAAACGGACTCGTCGGAGCCACCGGAACGAACGCCCTTCGGATCGCCGAGCTTTGCGACCTGTCGGGCCGGCTCATTCCGCCGAGTGAACTCGGTCTATCAAACGCTCGCCTCGAATCGAATCCAGCCGCTGGGTTTGATCTCCTCTATGGCGAAACCCGGGCAGCCGTCTCCGAATTTGAATCGCGAATTGCACGGTCCGAGGAGTTTTGGAAAAAAGTTTTCAAGTCGGTCGCACCTCTGCACGTCCCCTGGCTATCGCCCGATGAACCAGGCAGCAACTTAGACTGGCAAGAATTGAAATCGGCGTCCCGGCAGGACTCTGACCCTGACGGATCGCTTTCCGGAGACTCAACGAGGGGACCTCGTCCTTGCGGCGTTAGCGGCCTACCTCAGCCAGGTATCAGCTCAACTGCCCTACTCGCTCTGTATCCGTCTTGAACAACTACCTGCGATGATCCAGCAGCTCTATTCGACCGACGTCTCTGTTTGAAGTTCGAAGCGAACCCGGACGAGAGCTTTGATCCATTCTGTACAAGGTTCCTGGCCCGACTGAGCCGCACTCGCAAGAACCCCGCGTTTGCCCGCGATTTGGCCGCTCGAAACTCCGAGATCCGGGCATTGATCAGGGAATGGTTGCAATCCAGTCAGGCGATTCAGGTAGTCCGCTGTACCGAGTCCAATAGCAATTTCGCAATTGAATCCGGTTGGCGAGTTACCATCACTGATGATGGTGAAGCAAGCGTTGGATTTCTGGATTCCAAAGAGAATCGACTGTCGTCGCAACGCTTCTTGGACGGCTTTCACACGTTCTGTCGTCAGATTGCCGATTCAGCGAAACCGATTTGTCGATCTTGTCGGACCCCATGAAAAGAAATTGTTGAACGAGTTCAATCCGATCCTGGCCGCCAATCCGTCAACGAAAACGATTCACGAAGTCTTTGCGGAACAGGCTGATCGGATCCTCACTGGCAACCGCCCTGGTTTCTCGTGGTCAACTTGTCAGTTATCAGGAATTGAACCGACGGTCGATTCGAATTGCTGAGGGCCTGGTCACGTTGGGAATTCGACCTGGCTCGTTGGTGGGCTATGTATGGCTGTAGCGTTGATATGGTGGCGTCCCTGTTGGCTATCCTGAAAACCGGGAATGTACGTCCCTCTCGATGTTGACTATCCGCCGGAACGACTGGCTTTCATGGTCGAAGACTCCCATGTCACTCTGATCATCTCCGATACTCCAGCGTCACATCTCCTGCCAACGTTTGCCGATCGCATCCGAACCGTCGATCAGGTTGTCGCCTGTTGTTCGGAAGACTCGCATGACGCTTTAACGACCATTGAAAAGGCGAGTGCCGGCGATCTGGCCTACGTCATTCATACTTTGGGTTCGACGGGTCAGCCCGAAGGAACTGATGGTTGAGCACCGACTGTTATTAATTTTTTCGCGGGAATGGACGAACGAATCGGCAACCCCGAAGCGCAGGAGTTTGGCTGGCCGTTACCAGCATCTCATTTGACATTTCCGTGCTTGAGCTGTTTTGGACGCTCTGTCGGGGCTCCAAGGTTGTGCTTCACGAGGGGGAGTTGTTTGGAAAACAGCAGATCTCCAGCGACCAGTCATCAAGTGAGGGATCCCATGCCCTACCTCAATCGACGTTTGCCAGTGGCTCAGCCGGAGATGGAACTACGCCTCTCGAACTGGGACTCTATTTCTTCGCGGCGGACAAACCGGCACTATCGGGTGGAAAATACGATTTGTTGATGGAGTGCTGCAAATTCGCCGATACCAACGGTTTTTCCTCCATCTGGACTCCGGAACGACATTTCCACGAATTTGGCGGAGCCTACCCAAACGCTTCGGTGATTTCGGCTGCCATCGCCGCGATCACTAACCATGTTAGGATTTGCGCCGGCAGTCTGTCTCCCCTACACGACCCGATCCGTATCGCCGAGGAATGGGCGGTCGTCGACAACCTCTCCAACGGTCGAATCGCCATTTCGTTTGCGACCGGTTGGCAGCCAGACGATTTCGTATTGGCCCCTCACCGCTACAAGAATCGGCACGACGAATTCCTTGATGGCATTGATCTGGTGCGCAAGCTCTGGCGTGGTGAAAACATGACGTTAGACGGGCCCGTGGGGTCGGTGAATTTGAGACGCTACCCCGTCTGATTCAAAAAGACCTTCCAATTTGGATTACGGCGGCCGGCAACCCGGATACTTTTCGTTTGGCTGGATCGTCCGGTGCGAATGTTTTGACGCATCTATTGGGTCAGTCCATCGAGGAATTGGCTGGCAAAATTCACGCTTACCGCAACGCCAGACATGCCGCCGGTCATGGCGGACCAGGACATGTGACATTGATGCTGCACACCTTTGTCTCCAATGACCAGGAATCAGTCCGAGAGCATGTAGCCAAGCCGTTGACCCATTACCTGCGAGTGACGCGACCAATCTGGTCAAAAAGCAGGCATCGAGCTTTCCAGCGTTTCGCAACATTGATCGCAACGAAATCGACAAAGAGTTTGCCAATTTGTCCGAGAGCGATCTGGAAGTGCTGCTTGCACACGCGTTTGATTGATATTTTGAAACGAGTGGACTATTCGGAACACCAGAATTCTGTGAGTCGATGTTGGCAAAAATGCAGGAAATCGGTGTCGACGAAGTTGCCTGTCTCGTGGATTTTGGGATTCCGCAGGAGACCGTTCTCGAGAACTTGCCGGCCTTGCTGGAGCTGAAAGAAAGGATCCAGAATAGCGTTGAAGTTGTTTCCGAGCGACCGATAGAAATCCGACAAAACGGGGAATTGATTGCCACATTGATTCAGCAACACAACGTGACTCACTTTCAATGCACACCTTCCATGGCCCGGATGTTGATCAGTGATACGGAGACACGTGAAAGCCTCGGCAAGATCAGGCACTGGCTGATCGGCGGCGAACCATTGACGCCGGACCTGATGGGTCGATCTCCAAACGGTTGCCTCGGGCCGTGTGATTAATATGTATGGGCCTACCGAAAATGCCATTGGGTCGACGACCCATGAGATGCGATCTACCGAACGAGATATTTTGATCGGCAAGCCGATCACAAACACTCAGGTTTACGTGCTGGATCAGCACCGACGGCTTTTGCCATTGGGAGCTGTCGGCGAACTCTTCATCGGCGGCCAGGGATTGGTTCGCGGCTACCTTGATCTGGACGAACTTACGCGATCAAAGTTCATTGCCAGCCCGTTTGGAATCGGAGAACGCCTCACCGGACCGGCGACCTCGTTCGTTGGCATCAAAGCGGAGATCTTGAGTATGTGGGGCGAACGGACAGTCAACTCAAACTACGCGGACATCGAATCGAATTAGGAGAAATCGAATCGCAAAATAGTGTTGCACGACGCAGTCAAGCAAGCGGTTGTCGAACCAAGCGAATCGTCCAGCGGAACGAAAAGGCTAGTGGCCTACGTCGTAATCCAAGAGGGCAGGAGACTTGAGCTACAAGAATTGCGCGAGTTCCTTGCGAGCTTTTTGCCCGAATTCATGCTTCCCGCCCAGCTTGTCAAACTGAAGCGTTTACCGCTGACCCCCAACAAAAAAGTCGATCGCAACAAGTTACGCTCGTTGCACGAAACTGAATCATCCAACGACCCAAATCGGGATGCACCAGAAACGCCGCAGGAACAACGGCTGGCGGAGATTTTTGCGATGGTACTGGGCGTCAAAAACGATCGGCCGATTCGACAACTTTCTGGATCTCGGTGGCGACTCTTTGGCCGCGGTTGACGTTTTCACTCGAATCCAGTGCCTTTGATGTCGATTTGCCGCTGTTTGAGTTCTTTGATTCGCCGACCATCTCCGGTATCGCCGCCAAACTGGCTGACAAAGCTACCGTGTCGGCGACGACCGAGCCCAGCCCAGACGAGCTTGAACGGTTGATTGAGCAGACAATGCAGCCTTGATTCAGCAAATTCGCGATTG
>CAVQPH010000016.1:0-9150 GCA_963714685.1 Pirellulaceae bacterium
AAACGCAACCAAATAAAATTGGTTACGCTTTCGACGCTACTTAAGAGTGGTTTTTTTGAATGCTTGATTGGTTTGCCGGACTATCCAGCCTGCCCCCGCTAAAGAACAGATCTTCAAGACCAGCATCAAACACTCAGATGCCATCTACTTTACAACTAAATTGTCAAAGAACATCCTGCCGGCACTTGTCCGACATTCGCCGTCAAATTGACTGCGGTACGCCTTGAGGGTTCGCAACCCGAACCTGACTCAAAACACACCGGAACCAACTCTTGTCTTTGCGAATCGAGGATTCTACACTTTACTCGGTCTTCGTCAACCGGGTCTTCATCTCGATTTTTCAGAAAGGCCAAATTTGGGCGGGACTCAAACCGTCTCCGGGATCCACCCTTGGCGACTTCCGTGCTGAACTTGTAGCGAAGTGACAAAGTATACGAACCAATCGAATCTGCTCAAGGGGCGTTCTGGCATTTTCAAGAAAAAATTCGCAAATAATCTTTGACCCGTTTTCATCGCGTTTTCCACGGTGTTTTTCCGGCCCGGATTCATCGTGGCTCAATCCACAACAAACGTCTGCGTCACCGGCTGTGTTGTCTCGTTTCCAAATGCATCGACAGCGGTGACCGCAACCCAGTATTGGCCACTAGGAAGCATCGCGAACATTCCCCACTGGTCCGTCTTCGCAGGCCGTACGATGTTGTCCACCGTGACTTGCTGAAACCCCACTCCATTCCAATACTGGTCGTTATCCAGGTTTTTGATCACGATTCGTACCTCCCGGATTTTCGAAACGTCATCGCTGGTCCCATACACAAACGCTCTGCCCGCAAAATGCTGTTGCCGGGATGGCGAGACGATCGTCAGTTCAGGACCACGGGCATCGAGTTCAAAAATCGCGGCAGCCGGCGGCGCACTTGAGAAACTTTGGTCATAGGCCCAACTCCAAGCCGCAATTTTACCGGCCGGGACCTGATCCTGATCTGGCGCAAAGCGATAGTTCCAGAACGTTAACTGGCCGTCACGGTTCTCAAGCTCCGCATCAACCAACACAAAAGGAGCTTGCCATTGACTGCCGTTCCAGTGTTGATTGGTGGTTAAATCGCGAATGGCCAATCGCACACTCCGAACCCCCAACCCGTGCTCGGCCAACCCCCGCAATCTGCCGTTGCGTTCGATGATCTCACCACGTTCAAACGGGTACGAAAATCTCGCCTCCGCTGGCTGCTCGGGGTCTCTCAACGCTCGCAACGATAGCCTTAGAAAAGACTGTTCGGGTTCATCAAGTTCGTCATACAGATTGTAGAGCTGGTCCGGATCGGTTCTTAAATCAAAGAAATCACGATCCCCATTGGCCCATTCGGTATATACCGAGTCAAACATCCGCAGCGTGGTTGAGGCCGCAAATGCCGTGGTCCCAAACTGGACCATCGCTTGCCAGTTTTCAATCAAAATTGACTGACGCCAGTCTCGCGGCTGAACCGACCCCGGGGCGGCCAATAACTGTCGGAAGGAAACGCCATCGACAAATTCTGGAATGTCGGCCCCGGCCAACTCCAGGATCGTGGGCGTGATGTCGATATGAGCCAGCAAGTGCTCGGCGTTCTCACCCACCGCAACATTTGGACCTTTCACGAACAGCGGCACACCCGTTGCCCGGTCGACCGGCACGCCTTTGCCCAACGCGCGATGGTGCCCAATCAGAAACCCGTTGTCCGAGGTAATAAAGACATAGGTGTTTTGCTCCAGTCCCAAATCGGCAACGGTCTGCAATACATCGCCCACCAGGTCATCCACCGACCGGATTGCCAGCCCCCGGTCACGGTAGTGGGTCGCGCTGTACAGATGGCCCCAGTCCGGAACTGGCGGTAACAACGCAAAATGGCCGCGTTTGTCGGAGATGTCGAGTTCGTCGTAGGCCGCCGAATACTGCATTTCCAGGCGAGGCCACCAGTTTTGATGCCGATTCGCAACCATCGTCGTCTGCCCAGCTTGCTGGCGATGGGGACCGAGCGTGTTGATGTTCAAAAAAAACGGTTTCCCGTTATTCCGGGCAACATGTGCCTGGATCAAGCGAATCGAATCCAGTGCCTCCGCGTCGGTTCGATACAAATCCGCCGGCAAACGATCTGATTTGCCGGTCGACACGTCCTGGTTCGAAAACCGCAAACAGTCGTAGTACGCTCCCCCCAGATAAAAGTAGAAATCGTCCCAGCCCGGTGGAACATAGGCTTCGAAATCGGCGTGCAGAAATTTGCCCACCATCATCGTGCGGTAACCCGCCCGCTGCATCCAAACGCTCAGGTCATCCTCGAAGTACCCTTGCTCGCGATAAAATCGAAACCCACCGTCAAAATGGTTGGAGTCCGGGATACTCGAATCATTGACCCGGTTCCCCGTGTTGTGTGCATATTGACCACGATACAAACACGCTCGGGACGGCCCACACAGTGGGGTCGTGACGTGGCAGTTCCGAAACGTCACACCCTGACGAGCGACGTTCATCAGGTTCGGAAACAACGCGTCCGAATAAGAAAGCTCGAACAGCTCGGTATCCGCATCGTCCAGTGTGATCAGGATAATGTTGGGTTTTTCGCAGGCAGCAAGCGGCCGCAAGAACACCATTGCAGCCCAGAACAGGACCAGCAACCTTGCGGAAGTTTTACAGATTTTGATCATGGATGTCGGTCAAAGATGAAGTTGGGCAGTCTGCTGTTGCCGGAATGCTCCGATTGCGTGAGCCCTAAATCGGCGAAAGCTCACCCCATTCCATCCTAACCTGATGCAACCACCATTTCGAACCAAAAAACACGCTTTCACAACTGCCAAATTCCAGAAACTGAAAGGCAATCAGCTGCAAATCTCGGGTTTTTGCGTTGCAGCTCAGGAATCCAAGGAAGATTGGCGGACGTTTTAATGGGCGACGATTTCACCAGTGTGTCGATTGCTCAACGCTGCCAATTCTGTCGGCAAGTCCGCTGAATCCGGCAATGCTTGCCAATGCCCCGTTCTAGATCGCCAGTTTTTCCGCCAGTCGCCGGGACGAAATCATCATAAACCAGACCAATCCGGCTCCCATCGCGAATCCCAACAGCGAGCCGACGACTGCGACCCTGACCACCCATTTGCGAGCCGAGTCGAGAATCGGGTTGTCCAGGACGTTCGCTGAAACATGGTAAGAAGCCACCGACCAGCTGCCCTCGTGTTTTCTAAACACGGCCGTCCATTTGCTTTCGAGAGTCAGATCGCGACCGTCACGGAAGATGATCCGGTCCTGATTCGAACCCGTCGAAATCGCCATGTCGTTTCCGTAAAAGACCGCCTCAGCTTCGGATACGACTTGACTCTGCATCTCGACAATCAACGAATCCTCGTCCAGGAACATCCTGGCATAAAATGCCTTGATTTCCTGATGTCCTTGGACGCAATCGGCATTTTGCCAAGTCAAGACGGCGTCCGGGCCCAACTCGTTGATCAACGCTTCGAGGTTTCTGGCTTGATGGGCGTCGGCCAGGCGTGTCCGAATTTCAATCAGCTCATCGCGAAGTTCAGTAAGGCTTTCCGAATCCGCAGAATTTGAGGAGTTCGCTTGCGGTTCGACTTGCTGAGAAAGGACCGCTGGCCCCGCCTCGATGGCCATCCAGCATACCAATCCTACAATAGCCAACCACGTATTTTTGATCATCAAAGCTCCAGCCTCGTTGACTCGACGCGGAAGGGAACGCGAATGATGGCAAAACGACGGGAGATCGAAACGCCGAATCGCCGTGGTCCGCAAATTTTTTTGCCTGGGTACAGGGAGGCAACGCTGTGCAGCATTTTTTACACTTTCCCCGAATTTATCGGTATCTACGCGAGTTGAATTAGGTTTTTCATCTTTGCTGTTTCGATGTTTGAGGTGTTGCTGTTTGCGACAGCTACATCGGTCACCTTAACAGCGGAGCTGCGCCAGCATCAAGCATGCGTTGCGAGCCCCATGAATTGTCTCGATCGAATCGGATCGCGGCGGAAGATATTTGACGTCGATAGCCGAGTCGATCAAACTGCGGTCACTGCTCCGCAACGGCAGGTTTGGTATTGGGAATTCCATTGGCCTGTCGCCCAATGCGTTATGCTGTCGATGCCCCGTAGTTGTGACAGCCTGCGACTTTCTCGTTGGGTTCCGCCCAACATGGAATTTAGTTTCCGGTTTCGGTTCGCCATGCCTATGGGAGGACTGACGACCAACAGGGACCGCTGGAAGTTGTGATCAAGAAAGAAACTTGATTAAGAATCATCCCTTTGGGCGGTTCGGCAGACTGATTGGATCGGCTGATCGGCTGTTTTCATTTGGAGCTGTATTGGAATACGAACCGCACGAAACAGACGAATCCGCGGAAATTAACGCTTACCATGAAGCGGGCCATGCGTTTATGGCGATTTATGTCGGTGCCCGGGTTAGCTTTGTAACGATCGAACCGAATTGGGACGACGGCCCAGCCAGATTCGCGGATATCGAAGTGCATTGGCCGTTGGATAAATTTACCAAACAGGAACTGCAAACCAGTTTCATTCTGGTTGCGCTGGCCGGCCCCGTGGCTGAAATGATCTATCGAGGCGAGCGGTACCACCCGGGATTGGTCGCAGAATGGTCGGCCGACTGGAAGGTTGCCTGGAAAGCAGCGGAAGCATTGTTCCGCCAGGAACAGCCCCGGTTGAGGCTGCTTGAACAAACAACACTTCAACTCCATCGATCCATGAATCTCACGAACCAATGGGCTGCCGTTGCCGAGATTGCCGATCAGTTGCTCGCCCACGAAACCGTGGAAGGTGACGCCGTCGAAGCCATCGTCCGGCACTGGCTGGGCTGAGCCGTCGTAACTGCGAAGGATCAACGTACAGTTGGTGCCACCGAATCCAAACGAATTACTCATCGCAATTCGAGGGGTGGCCTCGCGGGTTTGGCTGACAATCGGCAGGCCCGCAATGCAGGGATCGGGATTGTCGAGATTGATATTGGGTGCCAGGAAGCGATCGCGCATCATCAGCAGACAAAAAATGGCCTCTTGTGAACCGGCCGCTCCCAACGCGTGGCCGGTCATCGACTTGGTGGACGAGAACGCCGGTACTTTCGCGCCAAATACACTCTGCACGGCCCGGATTTCAACGGGATCACCGAGCGGCGTTGACGTTCCGTGCAGGTTGAGATAATCAATTTGTTCGCTATTGAGCTCCGCGTCGTCCAATGCGGTCCGCATCGCCCGCTCGGCTCCCATCCCATTCGGCGCGACCATGTCCTGGCCGTCACAAGTTGCCCCGGCACCCACGACCAGCCCATAAATCCTTGCATTCCTGGCTTTGGCGGTTTCCAACTCTTCCAGCACCACGATGCCCGAACCGCCTGAAAAAACGAATCCATCCCGATCCCGGTCCAACGGACGGGACGATTTTTCCGGTTCGTCGTTGAACGCCGAAGACATCGCGAGCATTCCATCGAACGAACTGGCATTGTATTGATTGATGTCTTCCGCACCTCCAACGATCATCCGTTTCTGTCGGCCCGAGCGAATGGTATCCATCCCCAGCATGATCGCGTGTCCGGAAGTCGCGCAGGCCGACGTGATCGAATAGGAATGGCCATGGATCTGGAAGATGCTGCCGATGTTCGCCGTGAGCGAAGATCCCATGATGATCGGCGTGTGGTAGGCCCCCAGCTTGCGGGCACCCCGGTTCCGCAGACGATCGCACATGAAGACGACGTCGGGACTGCTGGCACCGGCTCCGGTCCCCATGATGATCCCGGTGTCCGGCGATTGAACTTCTGCTTCGGTCAATCCGGCGTCTTCGATGGCGTCGCTGGTCGAAGCCGCTGCCAGCAAGGCAGCCTCGCACATGAATCGAAGCTGTTTTCGGTCGAATCTTTCCTTCAGCCCGTCGACCCGGATATCTCCTGCCACGAGTGACTTGAAGGCAAATTTCTCCCACTGGTCCCGGATCGAGACGATCCCCGATTTCCCGGCCTGAAGAGCTTGAGAATTTGCATCGAGGCCGGTCCCCAACGCACTGTTAATGCCGATCCCGGTAACTGCAACGGTTCGCTTGGTCATGGTGAAGTCTGATTCCGAGGTATCACAATGTTGGCGACGTCCACCGCTTCGAATGATTGGTGAACCCACCGGACACGCCGATTCTACCGCAGCCAGCAATTATTTGTTGTTTTGCTGCTGCTTTTCTTTTTGTTTGCGTTGCCATTCCGCCGCTTCTTTCAAGTGCTGATCCATTTGCTCTTTCGAAAACAGCTTCTTGACCGGGATCCTGACTTTGCCACTGTGCGCGAGGGTCTCGGTTTCGATCGGTTTAAGTTGTTCGATCAGCGTCTCCCGATCAATCTCGCCTTTCATGAACGACCAGTAGGCTTCGTCGTGCGCCTTTCTGAGTTCATCAAATTTGGCATAGTCGGCTTGAATCAGTTCCTTCGATTTGGCCGTTTGTTCTTCCGTTATGACCGATTTATAGGGCGACAGCAGAATGTTCATGACCGCAGCTTCGTCCTTGGCCAAGTAATAACAATAGGGCTTCAGGCGGTTGGTATTGGGATCAAAATCGACACGGGCGATCGGTTCGATCGGCTTTCGCTGCATTAGCTGATTGTCGTATTTCACCAATTTTGGAGCGCCCGTTGCGCTGCCAATGCAATACAGAAACTTATCCGTCCGGATAAACATCCGATCACCGTTGGGAGCGATCGAACCATGAATCGGCGACTCATCTTCCTCAAATTTGTTGCGTTGGATTATTTCCATCTCGGGATTGGCTTCCACAATCAGGACGCCTTCATCCTGAAGCGGAAGATAGATTCGGTCGCCAACCAGCAATGGACTGGCATAAATCCGCGGGTCCTTGGTCCCGGTCCGCTGACGTTTCAGTCGTTGCCCTGTTTTCGAATCGTAGGAGCCCATGATGCCGTTATCATCGGCGACAAACAAGACATCGTTGTAAAGCACCGGCGAACCAACATTTCCGCCAAACGGAACCTCCCAGACTTTGTGCGATTCGGTTACGTCACCCCGGCCGCCCAGTTTGATCGCCATCATCTGGCGTTCCAGACCGCCGTTACAATAGCAGATCCCGTCCTGAATAATCGGGACCGCGATAATGTAGTTGTGAATTCCTTCGCAGCTCCAGAGCTCTTGCCCGGTTTCCGGATCGTAGCCGTGCACCAGGTCTTCTTCGACCACTACCATTTCCGTGGAACCGTCGGGGGCTTGGCCAAATACCGGCAACGAATAACAACGATCGATGTCGTCGATTTTCCAGACGCCCTGCCCTGTTTTTTTATCAAACGCATAGATCGTTTTGTTTTCAACACTGGCATTCACGATCAACAGGTCGTTGTAAACCACCGGCGAAGCACTGGAACCAAAAAAGTAAAATTGCGTTCCGACGTTTTGTTCCCAAGCCAGATTGCCATCCAGATCGAAGGCAAACACGCCGGTGCAGCCGCAAAACAGGTAGACCATTTCACCGTCACTGACAGGCGTGTTCGAAGCAAACCCATGCCCCAACACGGTGTCATTCAGATACTGAGTCAACATGCTACCTTTGATATTTCGCTGCCAGATTGTCTGGCCAGTGCGTCGGTCTTTGCAGATCAGATGGTACCGCAGGAAGCCAACCTTGCCCCGATCGGTCGGTGACATACCGTACCCCGAATAGGCGGTCACGAAAACGCGATCGCCAACCACAATGGGACTGGACGATCCGCGACCCGGCAGCTCCGATTTCCAGATGATGCCTTCGTTGTCCGACCACTGGGTTGGCAAATGATCGCTGTCATGAACGGATTGTCCGTTGGGACCGCGATATTGCAACCAATCAAATTCTCCGCTGGCAACCTGTTCATCCGCTAAGTCCGCTGTGGCGGGCGATGCGGAGGTCTCAGAGGAATTAGCCGGTTCGTTCGGCGTCGATTCGGGGGGGGTAACGCCGGGGCCAGGCGAAGGCGTTGAATCACAACCGAGACTGACGAACAGACCGATCGCAATCCAAAGTCCAGCTATCCAGAAGTATTTCACGGTAAGACTGATTTTCATCTAAATTCCAAACGAGATGTTGGGTCACAAACGGAAGGGAGCAGCGCAACCCGAATTGCCAACTGCTGCCAAAATTAAGAATAAATTTAAGGATAAATCGAGCTCGGCTCGGCTGGGAAGCCCAATCGGATTCAGGATAGCAAATCTCGACTTTTTCACAGACCTCGAAATGCGGACGGGCCCCGGTCGGGGCCCAAATTGGCCGTTGCCACCCAACCACTGCCTGGATTCAGCCGGCGACGGACATTTCAGTTAGAATGATCGAAATGGCAACCCCATGAGGTATTGTTTTGAGCGTTCGGTCAAAAAAAACGCAGCCGCTTCCCTTCCGGGATTTGATTTTGCAGGTCATCGGGCCAGTCCTGATCAGCTTGATGATCGGCAGTCTGGTCTTTTTTTTGATCGACATCGGCTACCGGGGCCCCCATGCCAGTCGGCTCTGCTGGGTATTTGGATTGTTTACGATCGCTGCGGTCCTGGTCAGCAGAATCTCGATCGAAGCAGGCAGCGATCGGGCCTCGCTATTTGGGCTGGCGCTGGGCGTGGCAACGCTGATCACTTCCATGACTCTCGTCGAATTCGATTATGGCCGTTTGGCAATGCTGGAACCGGTCGTTCTGATCGGCTTTATCCTGATCGTAATGTGGTCCGCCAATCGGTTGACTTGGGATTGCACCCTGATTGATGACAGCCGTGACGTTTCCGCGATCGGTTTAACCGAACTGGTCAAACGGAAATTTTCCCGAACAATCACCACCAAACGTGCTGAAGATCCGGCTCCGACGCGACCGGGGCCCGCATCGAGTCGCGACGCCAGCGGCAAGCAGGCCGAGCAAAACCCCTTGCTGTTTCTGTTTTTTGCAGGCACGAAAACGAAGAATTCGCCGGGTTTGTGGGTGTTCTATTTTTCACTGGCTGCACTGCCGATTTTTGGAACCGGCCAGTGGTTTGCCAGCCGTGATCCGGAGCTGGGTTTTGGATGGATCTCCCTGCTGTTTGGGGTTTACCTGGCATCCGGGTTGGGATTGCTAATGTTGACCAGCCTGCTGGGGTTGGATCGGTACCTGCGAAAACGGGGCGC
>CAVQPH010000017.1:0-196403 GCA_963714685.1 Pirellulaceae bacterium
GTCGCATGACGAGCTTTTCGTGGACATCCAGCAACTCGAGGCGAACTCGCCCGTGCACAACCAGAAACACGAAGTGCATTGGCTCGTCAGCTCGACAAATCATGTCACCGCGAAGCGCATCAATTCCGATGCATCCGCGATCTCGTGGGCGACTTCGTCGGTCAAAACTGCGCGAACAGGGGTGCAATTTGAATAGGAGAAGTTTTTCATCAGACAATTTTTTGCTCCAAAAGAAAAGTTCGCCCAACCAGTTTCATTTTGAGTGCTCCAGGACGATGACACCCACCGAAGGCGCAGAATCCCAGAACCGTGAAGACGCCCGCCAGCTTCCGCCGTGCTCATAGGCCTCTGGGATCATCGAATTGGCCAGCATCATCAGGATGGTGCCGCCCGCAAAGGACTGCACGAACGCAATCCAGCGTGCGGGAACGTCAGCGAAAAGAACGAAACCGGCTGCGGACGGTCTTACGCAAACCAACGCGATGACGCACCACATCAGCAGAATCCGGCGGCGGCTGGCACCGCCCGCTTTCATGCCAACCGAACCCGCGATTGCTTCCGGCAGATTGGAAACAAAAATCGCAGCCAACAGGGCAACGCTAACCGTCCCACCTTCGAGGATTCCCAGGCCGATAACGATCGACTCGGGAATCCCATCCAGGATAATGGCCAACACCATCGGGACCGCCAGCTTGGCTTGTGCCGAGACACCTGGGTGCGGACTGTTTCCGCCGCTGAACTTCCCGATCAAAGCATCGCTGAAGAAAAATGTGGCCGCTCCGGTAAACAGTCCCAGTGCCGGAAAGCCAGTCGATCGAGCGTTTTGCACAGCTTCATAGATAAGCTCGTAGGAACAGCCGAGAGCAATGTCCCGGCACCGAAGGCCATGATGATCCCGATCTGTTTCTTGCTGATCGAGAATTGGGTGGCAATGATCCCGCCCACGACAAGCGAGGACGTTGCGATCAGGCCCCAGCAAAATGCGATAAACATCTGGAAAATCTTCTGTCCGTATGGCTGCAATTATCGATTCATATTCCCGACAACGAAGTCGGCATCTTGAACGCTTACTCACCGAATGGGGAACACTAGGCAGGTTTTGCCCTGGCCAGCAACTCATCCGTGGCATCCGTGTTTTCCCAAGTGAATTCGTCCCGGCCAAAATACCCGTAGGCAGCGGGTTTGAGGTACACCGGCTCCCTCAGCCGTAGGTGGTCGATGATGCCAGCGGGCGAAAGCGGGAACACGTCGCGAACGATGCGCCGAAAGTGCCTCGTCCGGAAGCTGTCCCGTGCCACAGGTATTGACCATCACGGAGACTGGATCGACGAGGCCGATGCAATAGCCGAGTTGCAGCAGGCACTCGTCGGCCAGACCTGCGGCGACAATGTTCTTGGCGTAAATCGCGCCATGTACCCGGCCGAGCGATCGACTTTGGTCGCGTCTTTTCCGCTGAATGCACCCCCTCCATGCACTGCCCAACCCCCATACGTGTCGACGATAATCTTGCGGCCAGTAAGTCCTGTGTCGGCTTGCGGTCCCCCCACCAGAAACGTACCCGTACCGTTGACCGTGAATTTCGTATTGGCGTCGATCAGCTCGCCGAGCACGGGGCGGGCGACTTCGTCGATGACCTGTCGCTTCGCTTCTTCCGTCATGAACCGGCCGTCGGGCGTCACGACGTCCGGTGTGTGCTGGCAGGCGAGAACGACGTAATCGACACGGACGGGTTTGCCGTCGCGATACTCCACCGTCACCTGTGATTTTCCGTCGGGGCCGGGGAAAGGCAACACTTTTCGTCTTGCGCACCTCGGCCAGACGCATTGCCAGCCTATGAGCGAGCATGATTGGCAGCGGCATGAGTTCCGGGGTTTGCTGACAGGCATAGCCAAACATCATTCCCTGATCACCGGCACCGAGCTTGCCAGCGTCACGCGATACGCCTTGATCGATGTCGGGTGACCGAGGGTGGAAACCTGCGGCAAAACGGCACCGGCGTTGACGTCGTAGCCGTAACGTGGTGAGGTGTAACCGACTTCGTTGCCAAGTTTGCGGATCAGGTCATCGACGTTGAACATCGCCCTGGTCGTGATCTCGCCACCGACGATCATCATCCCCATCATCACGTAAGTGTCGCAGGCAACTCGCGACAGAGGATCCTGACGGAGGCATTCGTCGAGCACAGCATCGGAAACCAGATCACAGAACTTGTCCGGATGCCCCTCGGTGACGGATTCCGAAGTGAACAACATGTTTTTTGGATACATTGGCATGGACTTTCCTCTTTCAACTAGGACAGCAAAGTCGGTGGCAAATGTTGGCGAATCGCGCGACGCGAAGCGGCCGCGCGCTACCCGTTTAATGGCCAGGACAAACGCGGCGGTGCGCAGATCAATACCGTCCTGTTGGGAAAGTTCGGCCACGCTGCGGTAGGCGCGACGCATCATCTTGTCCAACTCCGCCACGACCTTGTCTTCTTCCCAACGGAACTGCTGGATGTTCTGGCTCCACTCGAAATAGCTGACGGTGACACCGCCTGCATTGGCAAGGATATCGGGAATCACGGTCACGCCTTTGCCGACCAGGATGTCGTGTCCCTCGACGGTGCAAGGCCCGTTGGCCGCCTCCACCACGATCTGCGCCTGAACATCGCTGGCATTGGCCGCGGTAATGGCCTCTTCCATGGCTGCCGGGATCAGAACATCCGCCTTGTAAGCGAGAACTTCGTGACCTTCGACAGCGTTTGCCCCCGGGAATCCTTTTACCACTCGATTTTCTTTCACCCAGGCAAGAAGTGCGGGAATGTCGATGCCCTGGTCGTTGGCGATACCGCCGCTGATGTCCGAGACCGCTACGATTTTGCCACCCTGGCCAGAAATCAGCCGGGCGGAGTGACTGCCCACATTGCCGAAACCCTGAATCGCCACGGTCACGTCGGAGAGTTTGCGATTGTCGGGTGCAAGGCATTCTTCCAAGACATACATGATGCCGCGGCCCGTTGCCTCATCGCGTCCCAGCGAGCCAAACAGATCGACGGGTTTGCCCGTTACGACGCCGGGACTGAAGCCGTAGTATTTCGAGTACTCGTCCATGATCCACCCCATGATCTGGGCGTTCGTGTTTACGTCCGGCGCAGGGATGTCGATGGTGGGGCCGATGATTTCCTTGATCAGCCTCACGAAGTCGGTGGTGATCCGGTACAGCTCTGCTTCGCTGAGTTTGGATGGATCGCAATTGATCCCACCCTTCGCACCGCCATAGGGAACGTCGACCACGGCTGTCTTCCAGGTCATCAGGCTGGCCAGACTTGCTGCATGGTCTTCGTCCATACTGGGGTGGTAGCGTAATCCACCTTTCATGGGTCCCCGCGCGGCGCTGTGTTGAACGCGATAACCGAGATGATGGTGCAATCCGCCATCGTCTTTCTCGGTGACGATTTCCACACGAACGACGCGATTGGGCGTCAGCAATATTTCGCAATTGCTCGTTTAGCTCAAGGTGGTCAGCCTGGCGATTGAAGAAACAGTTGACGGTATTGAGCATCGTGTCTTTCCTTTGCCGAGTGTTGAGATCAAGTTTTGCGAGTCGTGGTTCATGTCGAGTTCTGCATCAATCGGCAGCGGATGCATTGGGACGGGCGGCCGAATTCCTCGTCGAAGATGGCTCGTAATGAAGCTGTTGGCGTTTGAGATGAGAGTATGGTAGCCTCCGGGGCCCGATCGCCATCATCGGTGACGTTCATGATCACAGAGCAATCCAAAATCCGGACGTCGGGGTTGTCCAGACGCTCTGACAGCCAGTTCGTCTCAACCAACGGTGAAGTGCGTTGTGTCCTCCGGTTTCGGCCATCTGTCAATTCTCCTTTTTGCGGCCAAAGGCCTTGCCGATGATTTCTTGGTCGTAAGTAAAGTCATTTCACAACAGCTATTTTTCAACAGGCAGGTTGGCTCTGCGCCAACCGAGCATATGCCCCTCGAGAAGCGTGGTATTGCGATAGCCATAGAGGTACAATAGTGCCTTTGCCATCATGGCGCGCGGGCCATGCTCACAGTGAATCACCAGTTCGGAATTCTTGTTTTCTGGCAAGCGCGCCTCTTCAGAAAGATCTTCAGAAACGGCGCATGGACGGCATTCGGGATATGGCCGCGTTTAAACTCAAGCTCGCTACGCGCGTCGATAACCCACGGTGCGCTGTTCGATGTGATCCGTTGGGCCAATTCAGCAGCTTGCATGGCAATCCTCCTCAGGGCTGACAGCCTGGAGTTGACGGTTTGGAGCTGATCATTGGTTGAGCCGTCCTCACGCTTAGTATCATGAACAGCGCCGTCAATTCTCGCCATGGGCGTTCTTCCCGGTACGGCCGAAGGCCTCGTCAATAATCGATTGCAGGTGCTGGACCAATTCGGTCGAAGGCGACTGAAAGTCCGCCAGTTCGTAAACCTTGCCGAGGAAGTCGTACTTGCCCAAACCAAAACGATGATACGGCAACAGCTCATAGTCGATCACGTTCTTGTGGGGGCGAATGAACGCCAGCGTCGCCCGAATGTTCTCTTCATCAGCGTTCACACCAGGAATCAGCGGCGTCCGAGCAACGAAGTCGATATCGGGAAAGGTCTCGTAGGCTCGCTTGAAGTTCTCCAAAATTCGTTTGTTATCGACGCCGGTCCATTTTTTGTGCCGCTCCGGATTGATCAGCTTGATGTCATGCAGCATCAAATCGACATGGGGCAGAACTTTTGCGACGAACTCCCAAGGGACATTGCAGGCCGTTTCGATCGCCGTGTTGATGCCACGACTGTGGGCTTCTTTGAGTAACGCGGCACTGAAGTCGGGTTGCAACATGCATTCCCCGCCGCTCAACGTCATGCCCCCGCCCGTGTTGTGGTAGAAGGAGGCGTCTTTCTCCACTTCGTTTATTACTTGGTCGACGGTCATCTCTTCGCCGAACATGTACAAGGCGTTCGTTGGACACAGCGCCGTCTGTTCCGCCGTGCAGCCACTGGCCAGATCCCAGTTCACATGCACTTTGTCATCCGGCCCATCGAGCGTGTAGAACGCACCCCGAGGGAAAGGATCCTTCAGACACGCACCGCATTCCTTTTTGCCTTTGCACAGCTTGGCGTCATAGCCAAGTTCGGGCTTGGGGCGAATGCTTTCCGGGTTGCTGCACCACTTGCATCGTAGCGAGCAGCCTTTGAGGAAAACGTTGGTGCGAGTGCCAGGGCCATCGTGGCTGCAATAGCGCTGAATGTTCAGGACTCGACCAGTTACAGCGGAGTTTTTGGTAGTTGGGCTCATGATTGTTTCCCTCCAAAAAAGATGCCAAGGGAACGGGCAATCTGAATGAATTCGTTGTTCTCAGTCACCGTTCTGACTTTGTTGATCGCGTCCTCCAGCGGTACGTACTTGATGTCAGGCGGAACAAAGGCGACCATCGCACCATCCTTGCCGGCCTCGAGGGCGTTGACTGCTGCCGCGCCATACGCCAAGCCCAACTGACGGTCCACGGCGGATGAAGCACCTCCGCGGACCCAAGGGCCGAGGACCATTGGCTTGGCAGCCAAAGCCGTGCGTTGTTGAAGTCCATTGGCAACCGTCTCTGCAGCAAATCCTGAGCGGTTGATGGCGTGCGCCCCACTCGGTTCGGTGGCCATAGGTGACAGAGACGCTTTCAGTGAATTGACGGCAGGTTCGGAGTCGGCCGGTGTCGCGTCCTCCACGAATCGGGCGCCTTGGGCAACGACGACCAGACCGAAGGGACGCTGGGCGTTGACGCGTGACTGCAGTTCGGCTGCCAGTTCATCGAGCTTGCACGGAATTTCGGGGATCACCACTGCATCGGCACCGGCGGCGATACCGGACTGCAACGCGAGCCAGCCAGCTTGCTCGCCGAGCACTTCCACAACAAAGACCTGTTGCGATGCTTGTGCCGCCTGTCGTGCACGATCGAGCATTTCGATGGTGAAGCTTAGCGTGCTGTTGAATCCAAAGGAAACCAAGGTCGATGCAATGTCGTTCTCGATCGATCGCGGCACACAGATCGTATTCAGGCCTTTCTGATTCAACTTGAAAAGGATGCTCAGCCCCTGCATGCCCACGACAGAAATCACCGCATCGATGCCTTCCTGCTTGAGCGTGGCCAGCAGTTGATCGGACATGTCGCGTTCCTCCAGCATGCCGTATTCATCTTCGCACCTCACGTGAAATGGATCGACGCGGCGGGACATGCCCAGCAGGCGGCTTCCGGAGGGATCGAGGTTGTCGATCAGAGCCGGACTCAGAGGCAGTAGCCCACCCTCGTCGTATTGATCCGGGTTCAAGACTCCGCTAAACCCGTCGCGGATTCCGACAAGCTCCCACCCCAGTCTCGTTGCCGCCAGCGCCGCGCCCTTGATCACCGCGTTCAGTCCCGGCACGAAGCCAGCCCCCACGTTGATCGCAATTCGTCTTTTGGTTTTATCCATATTCGTTACCTTGATCGGTGTTCAAAAAGTGTCGCCTTTCGCTCCGCGAAAGTTGCGTTCTTCATTTCTTTCGCGGAGCGAAAGACGACAATCAAAGACCCCTCGGTGTTTGGTTATTGCCACAGAGTTGGCGGTACGGCGTGGCGTAGCGACACGCCGTACCAGTCCCGTTAAACGTCACTAGCAACGCTGCAAAGTGCGTTCGATCACTTCGTTCTGTACGCCCACGTGCAGCTGTGTGAAGAACGCACTGAACCCAGCAACGCGAACCACGAGGTCGCGATAGTTTTCCGGATGTTTCTGTGCATCTCTCAGCATCTCCGTATCCAGCACATTGAACTGAGCGTGATAGCCACCGTTTTGGAACAAGGTTCTGACCAGGTTCAGCACGCTGTCCCGGCCTTTGCGCGTCTTCAATTGATCTGGCGGGAGCTTCAGGTTCATATGCGTTGCACACCACTTGACGGGATCGTTACCCTTGGTTGCAGACATTATCAGCGCGGTAGCGCCGTGGGTGTCGGTCCCCGGCATGGCAGACAAACTTCCATCGGTGAGCGCCACACCGGCTCTCTTGCCGGTGGGCAATGCGCCGGTCACCAAGCCCATCAGGTTGTGCACGCTCTTGGTGTACTGGTCCATCGAGGTCTTGATGTCCTTGCTGATGTAGTTGCCACCGCCGTCTACACTTTCAAATGCACGCAATACGCTGTCATTCACCCTGCGAACCATGAAGTCCACTTCATCGATATCGTTGCCGTATTTGGGTACATCCTCGTAGCACATCTTATGGACCTTTTCGTATTCCCCTTCGAAATTGGCCGCCAGTGCTTTCTTGAGTTCAGCCATGGTCAGCTTCTTCTTGTCGAATACGAGATCCTTGATGGCCATCAGTCCATTCCCCGCATCCACTGCTCCGACAGAGATCTGGGCGACGGTGTAATAGTTGGCGCCGCCTTTCCAGGTTTCGAGGCCGGTTTCAATGCAGCCCTTGGTCAGGATGGATCGCCAGGTACAGGGCAGGAAGTCGGCATTCAGCATGCTCGCAATCCAGGCTCCCCGGCGGAGAACATCTTCAGCGAATTGAAGCTGCCCTTCAAATGCCGCATACAGCTCCTCAAAGTCCTTGAAGGTCTCTGGATCGCCTGTCTTGGGCCCGACCTGCGTTTTGGTGCGAGGATCGAAGCCGTTGTTCAGGGTTAGCTCGAGCACCTTGCCGAGATTAGGCTGTCCCTCCACCGGATGCCCTGTTTCATAGGGGATGTAACTCCCCACGCACGCCCCGACACAGGTCCGCCTGGCCTTACCTAGGGGAAGAGCGCCATTTCTCTCCGTGTTCCCCCACAGGTACAGTGCCCGCTCTACCATCACGTCGGCATTAACGAACTGGGGCATGCCGACCCCGGTACCGATACAATCGAGCACTTTTTCGAGGAATTTGCCCGGCGTTTTAGGGGTGAGTGCACAGGACAATGGTGGCTGGGGGAAAGACAGATAGGTGCAGGCATCGAGGATCACGTAGTCCATCTCCGCCGTGGCATCTCCCCCCTCTTCGGTATAGCCCGCAAGGGTAATACTTTGACCCAGGTCGGCAGAGTTCTGCAGGGCAACTTTCTCGCCGTAGTAATAGTTAATCTCATTCAACCTGACAACGAGGTTCTGGAACATAAAGACGGCGTCGTCATAGTCAATCAGCCCGGCAGCCTTGTCGGCTTGGTAGTAGGGCTGCAGGTTCTGGCCCAGGTAGGCTTCTGAATATCCGCAGCCGACCTGCTCAAGTTCTGCGGCCAGGTGACAGAAGAAATGGCACTGCATGGCCTCCCGCAGGTTGCGGGCCGGGTGCTCGGGCACATGCTCGCAGGTCTCCGCGATGGCGATCAATTCCGCCTTGCGGACTTCGTCTTTCTCTTTAGCAGCCATTTCGCGAGCCAACTCGGCATAACGGTTGGCCCAGCGGATCATCGCTTTCATCACAATGAGACTGGCCTGGTAGAAGTAAAGTTTGTCTGTGTTGTCCAGTCGCATTTCCAGGGACATCATCCGCTCTTCGACATCCTTGATGACACTGGCAAGACCCTGCTGGTAAACCATCGGGTAGTTGAGATTGCCGCCGCCACCCGGCCAGTCATGGAACGGAACAACGAGACCAGATTCGTAGCACGGGGCCGGATCGAAACCATAGCGCTGTTGGAATATGGATTCCGTCCGGCTCTTCAGCCCACGCTCGTCCCAGTAATCGAGCGCCCATGCATTGGCTTCCTTGTCTTCCTTGGTTTTCGATTTTTCAACGGTTTTCTCTTCCTTCATCCACAGGACGTTCCACTCGGGATTGGGGTAGATAGCCTTGTAGCTTCCTGCCATGGCACCCACGAAGAGGTTGTCATCAATGAAAAGCTTTTTGCGTTCCAACAGAGCCGCCAGGAACTTGGCACGCCGCAGGATCTGTACGTCACCGGGCGTCGCTTCATACACCTCTTTCATGATCCTGATCCGCTCGAAATCAAGCTCCTGAGGTGTACTTCTGTTGCGCTCTTTAAGCCGATCGATCCGAGCCTTATCTGCCGTGACCCGTGCTGTGGAAGCGTTCAGATCTGCGTTCGCAGTGCTTGTGGTGTGGGCCTGCGATGATGTCGTGCTATTCATCTTCTCTTTCCTTCGGGGGTCAAATGCTCGATCTCAGTAACGGAGGGCGTCCAAACAAACGCCTCCAACCACGCTCTCGATCCTGATTGCAAACCAATGCTCACAACGCGAATGGCGAGGTTCCAACCGCGACGCATTCGGTCCAGAGCAATGAAAAGCCACAGTTGGCATTACGGATTGTCACGGTACATAGCGGAGCCCGCTATTGGCAAAAGTACGACCGAGACAATGCTGCTTTGCGCAGTCCACCGGTGAAAAAGCCGACTGCTGCTTGCGATACGTCGGGCGCAGTGTGGGGCGTTGCCAAGGTTGCCGTGTCAGGAATCCTGTTGACTTCTGCTTGTCGGGCGAAGGCGCTGGTGTTTGCCGCCTTCCAGGAACATTTCCGCATCCAGAAGGCCGAAGAGTTGGATGAATTTCGCCACAAGTCCGGTCCATCCGGTCTGATGACTGGCGCCCAACCCTGCACCGTTGTCGCCGTGAAAATATTCGAAGAAGAGCATGTGATCCCGCCAGTGCGGATCGGTCTGAAACTTGTCGGTGCCTCCATAGACTGGACGTCGACCCTGGTCATTGCGCAGGAAGATTCGTGTCAGCCGATTGGAAATCTCCTGGCTCACCTCGAATAGGTTCATCATTCTGCCGGACCCGGTCGGGCATTCGATTTTGAAGTCGTCGCCGTAGTACATGTAGAAGTTCAGCAGGGCACGAATGATCATCGCGTTCACGGGCATCCAGATCGGTCCCCGCCAATTCGAATTGCCTCCGAACATCCCCGTGTTCGACTCGGCCGGCAGGTAGTCCACGCGGTATTCCTGCCCTTGCACATTGAACACGTAGGGATGCTGTTCGTGAAACTTCGAGATCGAGCGAATGCCGTAGGGACTTAGAAACTCGTTTTCGTCGAGCATCTTCGCGAGAATACGACGGAGTCGCTCTGGATTGACGAGAGCAAACAGGCCTCGTTCGGCCACACCAAAGTGGCCGGGCCCGATGGGATGCATCGAATCGCGGAGTTCGGGCATCCGCTGCAGGCGTTTGTGCAACTCGGCCGTCACGCCTGGAGCGAGTTCCCGTTGCCAGGGCTCGGTCACCGTGGTGGCGCAGAGGGGCAGGAGTCCGACCATCGAGCGCACCTTGAGCCGCGTCGACGTGCCGTCGGGCAGCAGTAGCAGGTCGTAGTAGAAGCCATCCTCCTCGTCCCACATGCCGTCGTCGCCGGGCTTGTTCATCGCCCGGGCGATGTAGTAGAAGTGCTCCGCGAACTTGACCGCCATGTCTTCGTAGGTTGGATCGAGTCCGGCAAGCTCGATCGCCAGCTCCAACATATTCTGTGCGAACAGAGCCATCCATGCCGTGCCGTCCGCCTGTTCCAGGTGACCGCCGGTTGGCAGCGGGGCGCTGCGATCGAAGACGCCGATGTTATCCAGGCCGAGAAAGCCTCCTTCGAAGACATTCTTGCCGAAGCGATCCTTGCGGTTGACCCACCAGGTGAAGTTCATCACCAATTTGTTGAATGTCGCCTTTAGAAATTCCACGTCCGTCTCGCCCCCAGACGCCTGCTCGCTGCGATGCAGAAATAGCGTCGCCCAGGCATGGACCGGCGGATTCACATCGCTGAAGTTCCACTCGTAGGCCGGGAGTTGACCGCTGGGATGCAGGTAGTCTCCCTTGAGCATCAGCTTCATCTGCTCTTTGGCAAATTCGGGGTCCACGATCGCCAGCGGCAGCGTGTGAAAGGCCAAGTCCCACGCCGCGTACCAGGGATACTCCCACTTGTCGGGCATCGAGATGATGTCCTTGTTCAGCATGTGAAACCACTCCGAATTCCGCGATGGGTGATATCCGGAATGCAGCGGATTCGAGTTGTGCTCATCCAGCCAGTTGTCGCCGTCGAAGAAGAAGAACTGCTTGCTCCAGAGCATTCCCGCCAGTGCCTGACGCATGACGTTGGCGGCGTCGGCACTCACCGATGGCGGCGTGACGGACTCGTAGAACTCGTCGGCTTCTCGAAGCCTGTCGGCAAAGATCTGATCAAATCGACTTGCCGAACGGTTTGCGTGCTCTGGTTCGGAGCGCTTCGGAGAGCCGCAAGCGAATGACTTGAGTCTGTCCGCTACCGACATTGAAAGGGTAGTGGGCCGAGACCTTGGTGCCCTGGTTCGCAGGATTCACCGCGTTCCGGTTACCCAAAACCACGCAGTCGTTGATGCCGTCCTTGACGTAATGGGCTCTCGTTTTGGTTGCCCGGGAACAGCCGCTCGTGGTTGGTTTCATTTTCGGTGAAGAGCAGCGGCGCGCTCGCCTTCGCAGAAAAGCGTGAATTCGCCGAGCACCGAATGCGTTCCAGCGACCGCGCTCACGCCCGCTGACGCCTCGATCTGCTTGAGGATTGGCTTCCGTGTGGCTCGATTCGATTCGGCGATCCACGCGGACCAGTCGTTTCGGAACCACAGCGTCGGCAGCAGATGCAGTTCCGCCGCGTCGGGTCCTCGATTGACTGCCGTGATTCGCACCAGAATGTCTTCGGGATCGGCCTTGGCGTATTCCACAAAGACGTCGAAGTATCGGTCGTCGCTCGAAGACTGCCGGTGTCGAGCAGCTCATATTCCATCTTCGTCTGCGGTTGCGCCGCGCGGTTCGTCTCGACCAGGTCGGCATAGGGAAAGGCGGCCTGCGGATACTTGTACAGATACTTCATGTACGAGTGGGTCGGCGTGCTGTCGAGGTAAAAGTAGTACTCCTTCACGTCTTCGCCGTGGTTGCCTTCGCTGTTGGTCAATCCAAACAGACCGCTCCTTCAGAATGGCATCCTTTCCATTCCACAGTGCCAGGGCAAAGCAGAGTTGCTGCTGGTCGTCGGAGATGCCGGCCAAACCGTCTTCGCCCCAGCGATACGCCCGCGAGCGGGCATGATCGTGGGTGAAAAAATTCCAGGCATCACCATTCTCGCTGTAGTCTTCGCGCACCGTCCCCCACTGACGCTCGCTGAGGTAAGGGCCCCATTTCTTCCAGGGGATGTTCTGTTCTTTGGTGGCCTCAAGTCGCTTGTGTTCAGTCGTCACGATTCGACAGTTTCGAACGTGGCAGTGCTTCAGACCATGCAGCATCGCTCGAAAACGCTCCGCTGTCACTCTCAAAACCTGACTCGATACGAAAAGTTCCTTTGAATCAGAAGTCGAAAAACTCGGCTGTTGCTTTGCCATCACACCAAACAACCTTCCACCGTTGCGAACTCATGCTTCAGCGAACTGCACGACGACCTTGATGTCGTCGGCATTCCGCTGTAGTGCTTGAGCGAAGTTCTCCGGCCGCTCACTTCGAGTTATCAGTTTGGCCAGCCAGGCATGATCCGCACGGGCCAGGACTTGGCCCGCCTTGTACCAGTGCCGTTTGTTGGCGTTGACACTGCCGACGACGACGTTGTTGTGCAGCACGACGTTGCTCGCCACGTCGGCGGTCGAGAGCCCGACGGTGCGCCCGCCGCTTCCGATGCCTGTGAGACACACGACACCTCCCGGTGCAATGGCCTTGATCGAGTCGCCGATGACCTGCCCAACACCGGTGCATTCGACGATCACGTCAGGCTCGAAGCCGATGTCCGCGACGGTGCCGGTGTGGTAGGTCGCCCCCAGGGCACGAACGAGTTCCGGCTTGGCCCCCGATTCGGCTCGGTCGAGAACATGTACCTCCAGCCCGCGTTGGGCTCCGATCAATGCCGCCAGCAGACCGATCGGCCCTGCCCCGGTGACGAGGACGGTCTGCGGCTCCCAGAAGGCACGCATGGCCGACCGCGGTGACTTGCTCCCAGGCCTTCGTCGACGACCGTTGTGGGTTCCAGCAGCACGCCAAGCATCCCGAGCGATCGATCAACCTTCATCGCGTACTCAGGCTCAATCCGCCATCGTTCGGACATGAAGCCGTCGATCTCCTTGATGCCGCGTTCGGTATACTGGCCGTTGCGGCACATGTCCCATTCGCCCACAGCACAGTTCGGGCAGGGCACGGGGTCAGGTCGCCGGACGATACCGACGACAAGATCGCCCTCCTCAAGCACGCCGCCCGGACCGGGGTCGATGACCCGACCCAGCGATTCATGACCGAGGACCAAACGAGTCTTGCCACGCGGAGCCCAGCCGTACTTGCCGTCCACGATTTCCGTGTCGGTCCCGCACACGCCGACGGCAATCGCTTCGACGAGGTACAGAACCATCACGCGGATCGGGTTCGGGGACGTCTTCAAGGCGGGCCGTTCCCGGCTGGTTCGGGTTCAACTGTGATCGCTTTCATCGTGATTCCTCAGTGGATCGTTGGAGCTATGCACGTTCGGCAATGTTTTTAGGTGGTGCGTGGCGTAAATGAACGCAGTTCGTCCTGTCCTTCCTTGACAATTCCGCACATCGACTCCGGAACCTCGTTCCAGACGCCGGCAAGATCGCTAAGCGGCTCGGATACCACCAATCGTGTTTCGTCCGACAGCTTTTGCATGATGGGGTTGTCGGGATACTGTTCGCGGAGTGTCGCGACGGCGGAACTGTAGAACAGCGACCGTGATTTACCTTCGCTGGAATAGCGGAACGCCCACACGGTCGCGCCGTCGGTCGTGGCGACCGTCATCTGAATCGGGTCTTTGACTCCTCGCGTCCGGCCAGTCTGCTCGATAAAACCGACCGCCCGTTCGACCGCCGCGGGTGGATCGTCCCGGAGCCCGAACGTCAGGGCAAGGTAGAAAAAGAGCTCTGAATCAGTGGAACCCTCGATATCCGGATACAGGGAAGCATCGACAGCAAAGGCCAGATCATGCTTCACCTTTGTAAATTCGCGGATCACGCCATTATGCATCCACAGCCACTCCCCGTGACGGAACGGGTGGCAGTTCGTCTGCTGGACTGCGCTCCCGGTCGATGCACGGATATGGGCGAATACCAAGGGAGAAACAATGTGCTGCGACAGTTCCTTCAAATTGCGGTCATTCCAGGCAGGCTCAACGCTATGATAGACGCCGGGTGTGTCACCCGAGCCGTACCAGCCGATTCCGAAACCGTCGCCATTGGTTGTCGTGGCACCCAGCCTTGAGTGGAGGCTTTGGTAGATCAACGAATGTGTGGGCTTCAACAGAAGTTCCTCCACCAATAGTGGGCTTCCCGAGTAAGCTAACCAGCGACACATAATGTACTCCTGTTACTTAAAGTCGTGCGGACTAAAGTTGGAATTCATGAAATCGAGACCGCATGAGATCGCGATAGTAAGCCGCCGGCGATGTTTCGGCAGCGAAATCCATTTTGCGCAAGGATACGCGTCGCGTAGTAGGCACGTTGCCCGGACCGACAGAATATGTGGATCTCACGGTCGCGAGGCAGTTCGTCCAGCCGCGAACGAAGTTCCGCCAAAGGGATGTTCATCGCCCCAGGGATCGACTCGACATCCAATTCCGGCGGACTGCGGACGTCAAGTAAGAATCCACTTCCTACTGAATTCCAGTGGCACAAGGGCATGTCGCCCCGTTGAACATCTGCGGCGACCATTCCCGCAAAATTGACGGGGTCCTTTGCACTGCCGAAGGGAGGTGCATAACAGAGTTCAGACTCTTCCAGATCGTAGATCGTACAACCCATTTGAATTGCCATGGCGAATGAGTCAATTCGCTTGGGCACACCGGCTTCGCCAAGCACCTGCGCACCAAGCAGTCGTCCATTCGATTTGCGGTACAGTACCTTGATGGCGAGCATCTTGGCGCCGGGATAATAGCCGGCATGCGAGTTTGGGTAGAGGTAGATTTTCTCGATAATCGGCATCACCCAGCTGATTCATGGTTCTCTCGCTGACGCCGGTTTGAGCGATCGCGGCCTCGAAAATCTGGCAAATCGATGTGCCTTGGGTTCCGCGGTAATGTGAATCCCGTCCCGCGATCACATCCGCCGCAATCCGGCCCTGGCGGTTGGCCGGACCGGCCAGCGGAATCAGCGTCCACTTTCCAGTCACAAAGTCCTTTACCTCGACGGCATCGCCGACGGCGAAGATATCGGGGTTGGAAGTGCGCATCTGTTCGTCGACACGAATTCCGCCGCGCTCCCCAATTTCGATCCCAGCCGCTTTCGCCAATTTCGTCTCCGGACGGACGCCGATCGCCAGAACCACGATGTCTGCAGGATGGGTCCGTCCCGCTCCCGTTAGCACTTCCAGCGTCCCATCCGCGGCTTCCTGGAAACCGGCAACGGCATCGTTAAGCTCAAGGCGTACCCCATGCTTTTTCAGGTAGGTCTGGACAAGGTTCGCCATTTCCGCGTCGAGCGGAGGCATGACCTGATTGAACTTCTCGATCAGCGTCACTTCCAGTCCGCGATGGGCAAAGTTTTCAACCATTTCCAGGCCGATAAATCCGCCACCGACAACGACCGCCCGCTGCGGCCTGGTCACCGTCTGAAAACCGGTGTACTGGTCCATGCCGGATTGTTTCGCCTGGTCGCGTTCCAGCCACTGGCGCATGTGTCTGGCGTCCGGGACCGTCCGTACCGAAAAGATGCCTGGCAGGTCAATGCCTGGCAGCGGCGGACGGATGGGAGCCGCCCCGGGCGAGAGCACTAGCTTATCGTAGCGTTCGGTCGTGAGCTCACCGGTGACAAGGTTTTTTAGTTCAATCGTCTTGTGTTCTGTGGAAACACCTACGACTTCACACTGCGTCCGGCAATCAATCGCAAACTGTTCACGAAACGTCGACTCGGTGGCCACGAGTAAGCTCGATTCTTTTGGAATCGAGCCGCCTACATGATAAGGCAATCCGCAATTCGCGAAGGAAACATAGGGGCCCCGCTCGACCATCAGGATCTCGGCCGCTTCGTCCAATCGACGCAGTCGCGCCGCACAGGACGCCCCACCTGCTACCCCACCCACAATAACGACTTTCATCAATCGCTCCCCGTGACAGTGCTTACCCATCATCTCAATAGTGACAAGCATCTCATTGTCAGACGTGGAGATCCATCCGCAAAAGTACTGAACTTGAGTTCGGCATCCGCACTGGGCCATCGCCATGACGCAGATTGAAGAATTGAAATGCTCAGCAGCCTCGAAGATCGAACGTGGCTCGCCGATTCATTCTAAGGCAATGATGCCTTGGCGGATTGCGTATTGAACCAATTCTGCAGTGCTCTGCATGCCAAGTCGCGCGAATATATTGGCGCGATGAGCCTCGGCGGTTCGAATTGAAATTTTCAGCGCCGATGCGATCTGTTTCGCAGAACTCCCATTTGCGATCAGGCGCAGGACTTCCAATTGCCGCACCGTTAATTCTTGCGGCGAGGCGTCTTCTTCTCGATAGGAATCAATGAGTTCTCCAGCAATCTGAGGAGAAATGTAGGTCTTGCCGTCGATGGCATCGTGAATGGCAGTCACCAGTTCTGATGTAACCGAATGTTTGAGCACGTAACCTGACGCCCCGGCATCGATCGCCCGGCGACGTAAGCGACATCTCGATGCATCGTCAGGAAGACAATTTTGGATCCGATACCTGCCTCACGCAGCAAGATGGCTGCTTCGATACCATTGAGCATGGGCATGGTGACATCGGCCACGATGATATCTGGAAGGTGTGCTTTTGCGCTTTCAATTAGTTCCTGTCCGTTCGCGACGACATCGACCACTTCGAATTCGGATTCAAGCAGACTGCGCACACCTTCGGCAAGAATCTGATGGTCATCGGCGATCAGCACGCGGGCTCGGCTCATGTCCCAGCCCTTTCAAGTGGCACCTGGACTTCAATCGTCGTGCCGCAGCCAGGAGCAGAGTCGATGATCAACTTGCCGTGCGTGAGAGCAACACGTTCTGCAATACTGGCAAGTCCAATGCCCGGCGGAGTGAGCCGTAACTCTGAATCGAATCCAACGCCTTGATCGCATACTCGCAACAGCAATTCACCTTTGGAGCCAACCAAATCCACCGTCGCTTCGCTGACTCCCGCGTACTTGGCAAGATTGCGTAAACCTTCCTGGGCCACACGGTACAGGCACAAGGCCACATCATTCGGTATGTTCGCAGGCACGTTTTCGGCGTGATAGTTCACCGTAATCGTTTCGCGCCGCGTGAAGCTGGCCAACTCAGATCGCAATGCCTCCTTGAGGCCCAGATCGTCAATGATTGCCGGGTGAAGTTGTCTTGAAAGTGCATGCACGTCGTCCGCCAAACTGACGAGTTGTTTACGCATGTTCTGCACGATTGGTAGAGCACCCTGAGGATCGCCGAGTTGATCTTCCAGGTTCGCGGCATCAATGCCCAGCACCGCCAATCGTTGCGTCCAGTCATCATGCATTTCACGAGCGATATGAGCCCGTTCGTCCTCAAGCGAAACCAGGAGCTTACTTGAGAGTTGTTGCAGTCGTTCTTTGGCCTGCAGCAACAATTGCTCCTTGACGCGAATCGCCTCATCGGCCCGCTTGCGGGCCAGGGCGTTGGTGAAAATATCGCCAATCAGACGTAGTCGCGGCACCAACTCGTCGGGCAGTCTTCGACGCGATCGAAACGAGGAGAAACCGATGCCACCGACAACCGCCCCCATGACGATCAGCGGGATCGTCAAGTTCGATTTCAACCCCGTTGTGCGACAGTATTCCCGTTCCTGGATCGCGTCCTCCGGCAGATCGTCCGGCAACCGCACCACCATTCCGCGGTGCACCATCCTGGCGTACGTTGGAAACTGTGAATCCAACATCAACTTCGCCGATGGCGGAATTCCAGGCAGCTGATACGAGTGAGTGACCAACAGCTGTTTCCCGTCCGCCGACACTTCTCCAAGACCACAGCGATCGATTCCGAAGAGCTCGACGATCCGCCTCAGGCCCCACTCGATCTGGGAGTCGACTTGACTGGCCGGAACGTTCACAAACTTGGTCGACAATTCCGCCAACATAGTCTCAAAAACCAAACGCTCTTGCAAGGATGCGGCCAAAGGGCAACCGGCAGCACCCAACGTTTCGCATTGATTCGAACCAAGTGGCTCCGTTTCCAAGTGTATCGACGGCACGGGGCACGTAATGGGCTGGTGTGACTCGACGCTTGATTGCCCATCACGGACGATCCTTTTGTGCGGAGGTTTTTCCTTCCCCATGATGATGCCACCAATATTCGAATTCGGCTTCGCTCGAAGCAAGACTGACGGTCAAAGCACTCGCACGCGTCGATACCTCGGTCATCCTCCGGCAGGTCAACCAGGCAATCCGTCAGACATTCCATAGGCCAATCGTATCGTGTGCTCGCGCATTCCCCCGAAGCAGGCGATGCAGTGCTGACGATACACTATAGCAGAATGCCGTTAGGTCAAGATTCTCGGCCGACCCGGAAAACGAGGTTATTCCTCCGTTTTTGCACTCCAACTGCGGCGAGTTTCTGTTGGCATTCGTCCAACGCCAACCAGAGCTACCTGCAGGAAGGCGTCGCTATTCTCGAACTAGCCAATCGTGCGGCAGAGCTCTTCGAAAAGCAATCCGCGAGTGAGAAACGTCGATTGCTCGATTTCGTACTATCGAACTCATCCTGGGGCGACGGCGAGTTGACCGTCGAATTTCGCCAACCCTTTGATTTGATTGCGGTTGGGGCGACGGAGCTGAAACAAATGAAGGCCGCCGGAGTGGACTCCGACGGCCTTCATCAAGTAATGTACCCCCTAGAGGATTCGAACCTCTGTCTCCGAACGGAAAGTCCGACGTCCTTGGCCACTAGACGAAGGGGGCCGATGGTTTCGAGTTTAATTCACACTTGAGTTCGACCGCAAGTCGCTGCTGAAATGTCACATCCAAATGACGCAACCTCGGTAATCAATTGCGTTAATGCAGCATCGCTTTGCGCAACTTGGGATCCTCGTGCACAATGATCCCGCCGTCGGTCGTTCGCTGATCGGCGACCTGCTATTGTCCGCCAGTTCTTGCGGTGATCTGCCGAACCGCACCTTTGGCTTGCATCCGGACCAACAAATCCGGATCCTCCACCTGAAGCTGTTCCAGTCGCGTCAGGCTGCTGCGAGTGGCAATTTTGCCCAACAGGTTGCAAGCTGCCAGTCGGGTGTCTCGGGATTGATGATCCAGAAACGGTCGTAGTTTTGATTCGATCTCCGAGCCATAAGTTTGCAGAATCGACGCAATCTTATTGACGTCCTCGGAAGCAAATCGTGCCAACAGCGGTTCAATCGCCCGGTCATCGTGCAGCGATTCAACGATGTCGTAAGCGATCCAGCGAATTTCAAAATCGGGATCGTCCAGGCGAGCGATGATCGCATCAAATTGTTGGGCGCCGTCATGACGGCCAATTAGTTGAAGTGACGTCAACCTGAGAAACTTATCGTCCGAACTGGACAGATTAACTAACTCCTGAATCAAGGCAGGAGCCGGATTGGCAGGCCACGCTTGTTCCAGCTCAACCAGTTGCTGGCGCAGTCGGACCAGGTCCTGTTCCGTATCGGCGACGGGCGAAGTTGCGGCTGTCTCACGCGGACCCTCATTTGCCATCCGCGGGTTGGGGATGGTGGTTTCCGTCGTGCGGACGATTGGGGCCCGGATTGCCGTCGCTGATTTTTTGATCGGTCGGGGGGGCAGATCAAGACCTGACAGGTGAGTTGGATCCAAAGACACGGTCCGCGGATTGGGATTCACAAATCGCGGCAATCGAGTTGGCCGAGGTTGAGGAATCAACGGTGACTGGCTTTGGCTGGCGGTTGGATCTTCCGAGACCGCCGGCCGATTGAAATCTGACTTTGGCGGCATGGCAGATTCGCGAAGTCGTGCGACGTATTGGTTGTCGGCCGCCGAAAGTTTGTTCAAATCGACCGTAATTCGTTCGCCGTCGGGCTTCTTCAAGGTGACGGTGGTTTCGTCGTAGGAAACCAGTTCGGCGACAATCTGAAAGGTGTTGGTCACATCAGACCAGGTTCTTTCCTGACCCATGCAGCAGGACGGCAGGCCCATTCCAATCCAGAGGATCGCGGTCAGCAGGATTCGGATGGCGAATTTTGACATGATGGAGCGAGTAACCGAAGGAAACCGTGTGAAACGATCTTTCAAGTGCTCACGTTTTAGTTCGGTCCCGGAAAAAAATCAACGATGATTCAGCAAGTGACCCGTTCCTGGAAACAGTTTCTCAGCGACCAACCCGCTGGTTTAGGCTTTCCAAATCACTTCCATTGCCAGATAATTAGGGTATTCATCAAATCCACATCCCGTCGTGGCCTGGCCGACGGCGGCAATCTTCTAAACCACGGGTGACCCCAATGGGAACTGCACGATTAGTAAAAATTTTTGACACGACGCTGCGAGACGGTGAGCAGTCACCGGGTGCCAGCATGAATTTCCAGGAAAAAATGGAAATTGCCCAGGCGCTGATCGACTTGGGGGTGAACGTCATCGAGGCCGGTTTTCCGATTGCCTCGCCGGGTGATTTCAAGGCCGTGAAAGAAATCGCGACGAATTTTCGAGAGCGCCGAGATTTGCGGTTTGGCCCGAGCATCCGACAAGGACATCGATCGTGCCTGGGAAGCCCTCAAACACTCCGAAGATCCCCGAATTCACGTCTTCCTCGCAACCAGCGCGATCCACCGCGAATTCAAGCTCAAGATGACTCCTGACGAAATTATTTCCCGCGCGGTGGCCGGGGTCCAACGCGCCAAAAGCTACTGCGACAACATTGAGTTTTCGCCAGAGGATGCGGCGCGAACGGAACCTGATTTTCTCTGTCGCGTGGTGGAAGCCGTCATCGATGCGGGGGCAACGACGGTCAACATTCCTGATACCGTCGGCTATGCCACGCCAGCTCACATGGGCGAATGTATCAAAAATCTGGTCGACCGGGTGCCGAATATCGACAAAGCGGTCATCAGTGTCCACTGTCACAACGATCTCGGGCTGGCCGTGGCCAATAGCTTGGCTGGCGTTCAAAATGGGGCCGGACAAATTGAGTGTACCGTCAACGGGATCGGTGAGCGGGCCGGTAACTGTTCGCTCGAAGAGGCCGTGATGGCGATGAAGACCCGTTCCGATTTCTACCATTGCCGAACGTCCATTAATACCAAACGACTGGTGCCAACCAGTCGACTGGTTGCGACGATTACCGGTCTGCAGGTTCAGCGAAACAAAGCCATCGTGGGACGAAACGCGTTCGCCCATGAAGCCGGAATTCACCAGGATGGAATGCTCAAAGAACGCACGACGTACGAGATCATGCGACCCGAAGATGTCGGATTTGCCAGCACCGATCTGGTGCTGGGGAAGCACAGCGGGCGGGCTGCGTTGGCCGATCGAGCCAAGCAGTTGGGCTACCATCTGACTGGCGAACAGCTGCAGAAAGTATTCGATGAATTCAAGAAGCTGGCCGATCGCAAAAAAGAGATCTTTGATGGCGATATTGCGGCTCTGATCGAACAGGAAATTTTGGGGAGAACCAAGCCCGAGTGGTCGCTGGTGACCTTTTCCCTCAGCCTGGAATACCACAAAACGCCCAAGATTTCGATGACGTTGCGACAAGGCGAACAGGAACACTCAGCCGAGCTGTCTGGTGGGACCGGCCCCGTGGATGTGGCGTTCCTGGCGGTCAAGCAAATCACGGGGGTTGATTTTCATTGCCGTGAATTCCTGTTGCAAAGCACGTCGTTGGGACAGGACGCACCGGGGGATATCACGGTCGAAGTCGAATACGAAGGCGAAATGTATCGCGGACGGGCCGTTTCGATGGACTGTATTGAGGCGTCGGTCAAGGCCATCCTGAACGCGGTCAACCGGATCGTGGAAAGCGGCAAGCTGAAGGTCGGAAGTGGTGGGGGTTAGGTGGTCTCTGATCTTTGATCTTTGATCACTCGACGCGGGAGCTTCTGTCTGAGGTCCCGGCGGCAATCGCTGATGAATAAAAACAGGCTGCCCGAATTCGGGCAGCCCGTTGTTTTTCGATTGCGATCGACGACCCGTTCAAACTAGTTGAACAGTTGTCGAACACCGTAGGTGAAGAACACGTTGGAGACAAAGTTCAGCACTTCCTCCTGAGGCGTGTACCTCAGGATCAAAGTATCGCCTGCCTTCACCAACAGTCGCTGTCTCGGATCATTGATCGTCGAGTTAAGGTCGATTCGAATGGCCAGTTGGCGATTCCCGGGGATACGTCGTAGCAGAATCAATTCCGTTGGCGGTACGGTGGCTGCGGCTCCTCCCAACAGTCCGGTTTGTTGAGCCGATCCAATCCGTGTTCCGGCCAGGGAAACCGCCGCAAGAATATCGAGGTCGTAGTCACGGGGAACCGGGAACTCACCGCCGCCCAGCAATCCGCCGGTGTAGTAGACATCAGTTTCGCGTGTTTCGACGTAGACGATATCACCGTCTCGAAGAATCACGTCCTCAGGACGCACGTCGGGAACCTGTCCGGGTTTCAGTCGCAACGGAATCTTGATCACGTTCGTTTCGTCAGCGATGCTGGGCAGTTTTCCATAGGGGAAATCCGCCGGATTCTGCGTACGGAAAAATTCGGCCATTTCTTCATCTCGACGAGCTGTCGCCAGTCGTTCACCTCGTAGGATTTTTACTTCCGCACGAGCGTTGACACCGGGTAAACCACCGGTTTGAGAAAGTGCGTTCAAGACGTCATTTTGGTAGGCTGGCATCTGAAGTACGAAACCGCGACTACTCAAGTCGGAACGGTCGGTGACTTGTTGTGTTTGACCGACGCCTTGAAACTGTTGGCCGCGGATCGACTGCGAATTATCCTGCCGCACGACAAAGACTCGATAGGTTCGTTCTCGCATCAGTGTGACGATGATCCGTCCGTCTTCTTTCAGGATCGGTTCACTGCCTCCTCGATAGGCTCTTTGAATCAACGCTTCAGCTTGTTGAATCGTTAAGCCGCGAACCGGGATCGGCTTGACCAGCGGCAGTGACAGGGTTCCGTCCTCGCGGACGGGTACCGGGAAACCGATCGCTGGCGGTAAATCACTGTCGGGCGCCGGAAGTTGAACGGGAGGGGCTTCCTCAAATTGTCCCAGTACGCCTTCGACAAACACGCCGAGGACGTCTTCGGAATCCAGGGTGTAAAACTCCGGTTTCGGTTGGCGCAGTCGCGCCACATCAATCGGAACTTTGTTGGCTTGTGGCTCGGCCAGAAATTGTGGCGGAACGCGAGACGCCGGGATCGTGTCGATCGGCGAAAATAACGCTGTGCAACCGGTGAGCGACATGCTCACGAGGATTGCTGCCACGATGGCCATTTGTCCGTATCGTTGACGATACATCGAACTTGCTCTGCCAGTAACCATCACTTTAGGACTCCCCTACGTTACAGCTGGGTGACCAGCCGAGAAACTGTTGTGTGTCGTTTGTTTTGGGTCGATCAATTTATCTTGGCTGCCAAAGCACTATCGGGTTGTTCGCCGCGTTGAAGCGGGGATCGAATCGGCTGGCTGTAGACATTAGCGGCTGATTGTTGCCGGTTGTTGTCGCACGGCTTTGGGTATCCACCCCTGAACCGACAACGATCGGTGGCATGGTCGCAACGCCGGCGTTCGGCTGGGCGAGCGGCTCACCGTTGGGATTCGAGTTGGTGACCACTGGAATGGGTTGCCTGGAAGCCTGCGGTTGCTGCTCCGTGTTGGATTCGGCGGGCGTGAACAACGGCGCGGTCATGGGGCCGTTGATGCTGGGGACGATATTCCGAGGAAATGCCGGCGTTGAATAGTTGACCGGCGTTGTGTTCGTGTTCGTGGAGGGGGTGGGCGGTCCAGCGCTGGATTCCGAGTTGAGAATCGGGACGTCCGAGGGCAAAACTTTCTCTGCCGATTCCTGCGAAATCGCGGAGTTGATCATCCGCGAAATCATGATGTTATTGTAATTTCCGATCTTGTCCTTCCGGGCCGCTGCGACGCCTGCCGGATAGCCTTCAAACCAGGCGTTGACGCACTGGGCACCTTCGGCACACTGGTATTCGTAGCTGCGATACTCTTTGGGAGGCATCGCCGGAACGTAGCCATCACCTCCGCGGGCAATGTCCTCGTAGCCTTCACAAAAGCCTGCTTCAAAGTGTTCCGCGTAAGGACGATCGCAATTGCCAAACCGCAGGTTATAAGCTCGCTGAGACCAGACGAAGTCGCGGTAGCTGATCATCGCCGCCTGCGGTCCTTTGAGCTCACTCAGTTTGCAGCCCGATTGACAAAGCGTCAAAACCGAGAAAGCAATCATGGCAATGCGAATGACCACCGAATTGATCGTGGCGGTTTGTTGCGAACATCGTGCTGTGGTGATTCCGGGCACGTTTGCGTCCTTGAACATGGTTTCCCCCTGTTGCGAATTCCACCAAGCAAAAGGCTGAATGGATATCTGGCCAATGGAACGGAAGTCCCATCACCTCACCAAGATGATCGGGAGATAAGCTATGACGAATTTAACGAAGATTGCACTTATGCCGTTTTTCGCGAAAATATTAGTCGTTCCGGTCGGGAGGATCCCAACAATCAAACGTGCAAGCATTCAATGGCAGCCCGAATCAGTTTAGGACTGCTCTGCTGGCACTGTTTGCTGGCGCCTTTGTCTGGACATGCTCTTCTGTGTTTAAGTTTCATTCGTCCCTGCCTGGAAAAGACGACCTGGCGAACCGCCGGTCTCGGCGGTTTGTGAGAGCAGCGTCAGTAGCCTTGCAGCGGGGCTGTGCAAGCATCAAGCATGCGCGCGCGATGCATTGTTTTGATTGAATCGGATCGCAACGGAGCAGCGGAATTTGTTTGAAGTCTGTCGCGGCTGTGAAACTTCTGTCGCTGCTCCGCAGCTTTAGGTTAGGGGTTGGGCTATTCATTGGGCTTTCGCCCAATGCTTTATGCTGTCACTGCTTCGAAGTTGTGACAAAGGCAAATCAGGCACACACGGTCGCCAGCGGTTTAGCCGTTCACTCCGGGACGGGGCGAATCTGTTTTCGACTCTCTGGCCAGTAAAGACCTGCTGACCATGACCATGCCCACAGTTGCAAGGAAGCAGTATCCCGCCATCAGCAACAACTGGAAATCGATGGTGATTCCCAAGTCGATGCCCCAGCCTGTTAATCCGGGCCCCAGCGCTGAGGCAAATACCATCGCGGCAACGGCAATCGACCGGATCGCACCTAAATGCAGAATCCCATAGGTCTCCGGCCAAATCGTCCCGAAAATGGCGCTTGAAAATCCGTAAGAGCAGCCCAGCAGAAACATAAACACGAAAATGACCCAGGGTGCATCGCTGAACCCCAGCACGACGCAGCCCAATCCCATGGGAACCAAAAAGGAAGGCAACAGTCGTTTGGAATTAAACCGATCCACCAGCCAACCGCCAAGCAACGTAAACACGATCGTCGTCAGTGACAGTACCAAAAATGACGCAGGAAATACCTCGGGCGACCAACCCTTAACTTCAGAAATCCGCACCTGATGAAAAAAAACAGCGGTTCCAATAAAGGCCGGGGCCAAGACTCCCAAACACAACAACCAAAACGGCGTATCCTTCAGGACTTCGCGAACGGTCCAGTCGCGAACGGCCAGCGGTTCTTGATAGGAAGGGTGACGCACGACCGGCTTACGCTCGACTCGCATTAATAATCCAATCACCGGGAGGGCGAACAACAGCAACACGGCCGCAGCACATCCCCAAGTCGATCGCCAACCTAATACGCCTACCGAAACCAGAACCAGCGACGGCAAAATGGCCTCGCCGACCTGGTGACCCATCGTGGTCAGCGAAATGGCCCGGCCGCGTTCGGCCGAAAACCATTTGCCAATGATCGTCTGCGAGGTGTGCGTCATCATGCCTTGGCCAAACAAGCGGAGCGAGTAGATCACGCCCAACAGCATCGCCACGGAAGAAACCGTCGCCATCGCCAAGCAGGCCAAGGCCAGGCAGATGATCACGAAAAACGTGATGCGGGTCACCGGAACATGATCCAGGACCTTGCCCAGCCAGATCAGACTGATCGCACTGGCCAATGTTCCGACCATGTAGATGAATCCGAACTGTCCATCGGATAGATCAAATTCCGCGCGAATCTCACCGGAAAACTGCGAGATGAAAAAGGTCTGGCCGAAACTGGAAAAGAAAGCCAGCAACAACCCACCAGCGAGCCAGCGCAGGTTGGATTGAATGAATTGAAAAAGTCCGAGCATTGGAAAAGCCATCCCTGGGCATCAGTGTGTTGCGAACGAGGTGAACCAGGCATTGGCTGGCCATTGGTTGAGAACGCGGATTTCGGCATGATCCAATGCCGTCAGCGAATCGAATTCGAGTCCGTCGTCGATTATCGCGACCCGTTGGATTTTGTCACAGTGGACAGCGGATCAAACTGCGCATCGCAACAGGCACCGTTGATCTCCCGAGACTCCCTGGTCGAGCACCGTTGAAGGCGCCTGAGGGGACAACGGTCGCCTTAAGGGTAACACCGCTAACGTTAATTGGTCACCACGAATCGTTTCACGGCAACTCGGTCAAAATTCGGAATGGGGCTGTCATCCGAAATGAAGGTAGATCCGTTAAACGAGCCCGAAATGTTGGAGGCGTAAACCGCGCGGCCGGAATTGCTGATGCGAAAAACCGCCACATAGTGACCCGGCTCAAGTGCGACCGTCGTCTGATAACGGCCGGTCGAGAGGGCGACCAACTGTTGGCTGTAGGGTTCCTTGAATCGCTGTCTTGGCAGAACGAACGTCTGCAACGGCGAACCAGCTAACGCGTCATGCTTACCGCCCGGATACAATGCAATTGAGATGTTGACAAAATCCAGGGGGTACCGGTAATTCACCCGGCATTCGAATTTGGTTTGCGGACCGGAGACTTCGATCTTGGTTTCCAGGTTCAAAAGTTCATGCTGGGTTGCGACGCTCAAAAAATAAGCAAGCGGCTCAAGGCTATTGATTCTCTGCAGCCGCAAAATCCATCGACCGCCGACCAAGAGGTCCTCCGGGACGTTGTACCAGGTGACGTCGTCGGTTGGGCGTGAGATCGAAATGCCTGGGGTGTCTTGATTGATGATTTTGCCTTTGGGGCTGAGTAAGTCGAACTGGATGTTTCCCCGTTTCGGCTCACTCAATACAAATACAGCCGATACTGCCCCCGTTTCAATGAACACCGGGACATCGACGCCATGGCTGAGGTTGTCAAAGTCGGTCGGGCCGCTCAAGGTCGCGTTTTGAGCGGGTTGCTGTTTGCCCTTCAACAGTCCGGAGAGATCGGGAACGGCTGGTAATTGGTCGAGCTCAACCAACACGCTTCCATACCCCGGCACGCAATTGAAATACTGTTGCAGCCATTCATTTTGGAGGGTGAAAGCCGAGCCTGATTCGGGTTCGTTGCGAGGGATTAATTGGTGTTCCACCCACTTGCTGGTTTGGCTTAGCTGTCCCCATTGACTGGCCAATTCACCGCTGCCATAGGATGTGATAATGACTTGCACTTTGGATTGTTCAAAGAAATTCACAAACTCCTTCAGGGCCAGCGGAGGATTGCTGTCGAAATCGCCGGGAGCCAACAGAATCAGATATTGAAACGCGGCCATTGGTCCAACAAAGAAATTGATTTGCTGAAATCCATCACCTGGCGGAGGTGCGGCCGCGGGTTGGGAAAAATCGAGTTCGTCCACGCGCAAAGCAGGTCCTGAAGGCCCTCCGCGCTCAGCGAGGCCATCTCCCAGACCGGTTGTTCGAATGATAAATCGGTCAGCAAGGCGAATTGGTGACCACCATTGGCGGCAAAGCTGGCCCAGGCACCGATGCCACTCTTAACCGCTGATTCGATTCCAAAATCTGCAAACTGGTTGGTTCCCAGAACGACGATACCAAACTTGTCTTTGGCGGTGCGTTCGATCCAGGTGGGAGCCTCAAATGCGGGCGGCGTCGTCGTGATGTCGGCGGGCAGTGTGAGTTGGTCAAATCCGTCTTTCATCGTCTCCCAACACGATTTTTTGTTTTTGGCATGCTGGCTGTTCCAGGAAATCCCCAGACCAAACTGCACGCAGTTCAGGTGGATTCCGCTGCCATCGCGATAGTCACCGTAGCAGAACTGGTTGACCATTGGCTCGGGCTGCACGGTCGCGGGAACTCCCAACCCGTCCAGCTGGATGCCTTTGTCGTTGCCAAATTCCATGAAACAGGCATGCAGCTCGGCGTCGTTCGTGCAGAGTCGGAACGCTACTTTCTTTCCCCCGATTTTTGCCTCGTAATACTCCTCTTCCAGGCAAAACAGATAATGACCCAATTCATGAATGATCGTGTTGGGCCCTTGCTTCGCTTCGGTGTTCAACAGGACTTGGCCGCTCATCACGGGCGATGCGCAGGCGAAACATTTACCGGACGTGACATTGTCTCCGGTCGTTGTTTCGTAGAGCAGGATGTCTTCATCCGAGGCCGTGGGCCCTTGATTGAGAAAGTGGATTTTGTCGATCCTGATTTGGCCGTGAGTTGCGTTGAACAGGATTTCCGAGGCGTGGGCGAATGCCCGTTGCCAGCTTTCCATCAATTGCACTTCATCGGCAGGATCGCTCGCGACCGCGGTGACAAAGAGCTCGAACTGATAGCTCGTGCCGTCGAATGTCCAGCTGCCTTTGCCCATGATTTGCCTTTCGTCGTTTTGGCCAGTCAGTGTTACTGTGGGGCCGCTCCTGGACCGTCCTGCCGGTTAGATCCCCATGAATTGACTCTCGCCGCGTGGGCCTGCCATTGCTGGATTTCATTGGCGTCGCAGCGAAACAGGTCCGGGTATTTTTCGGACAGGAACTCGAATTGGATCACTTGTTCGCTGCCCTTCCAAGCCTGGAGCTGGCCGTTGGCCAGTCCAAGCGATCGGCCGTAGAGATTGGCCACGCGTTGCGCGTCTTCGGTCGCCAGATCCGACATCTGAATTTTCCATAATCTGGCGGTGTGGTCGTCCGAAGCAGTCAGCAGTTTCTCGCCAGTGGAATCAAACCAGACGCGCCGAATGATGGCATCGTGGAGCAGCGGGGGAGCCAGCAAGGCGTCGTTTTCCTGATCCCAGAGGATTGCGGCCCCCCGACGATTGAGTGGATCTTGCAACCCAGTCCATCCCCCGGCAGTTGCAACTCGCTGCTGTTCGGGTCGCGTGTCGGAAAAATAGACCGAGGCATTGAACGGATGTTCAATGATCGTTTTGACGGCGTATTCCCCGTTTTGAAAATTCCAGATTCTGGTTTTGCCGGACGAATCGCAGGTGATCAGCTGGCGGCCATGGTCGGAAACCTCAGCGCTGAACACTTCTCCAGGCAGGGGAGCACTTGGACCAACTGACCGTTGGCTAAATCCCAGATTCTCGCTTCCCCATTGGATCCGCAGGTAATCAATTGATTGGCGTGGGGCAGGAACTCGCAATAGGATGCGAACTCTGGATGCTCGAAGGGCCCTGCCTTGGGCAACCCGGTGTTCGCATCCCAAATTCTAACCGTCCCATCCATGCTGGCCGAAGCGATCAAGTCACCCGATGATCGGTAGCTGACCCGGCGAATCTTTTCTGCTTGTTGGTTGCTAAATAATGGTTTTGGTTCGGCGGCTGGGTCAGAACCGAGCTGCCAACAACTGACCGTTCCATCACGACACCCCGTGACCAACCGATCACGAGTCGGATCAAACGCAACGCAGAGGACCGAAGTTTCATGCGGCAAAGCCGGGCCGATTTGTTGACCGGTAAAACTGTCCCAGACTTTGGCCGTTGCATCACCACCGGCCGTGGCCACCATGCGACCGCCCGGATCGGTCGCACATTCGTAGATTCCGGCATCGTGTCGCAGGGGCTGGCCAATTTTTTCTCCACTGGCGGTATCCCAGAGATAACCGGTTCCATCGAGTCCAACCGAGACGCACCTGGTTCCATTGGGGATAAACAGCGCATTCCGGACTTTGCCCTCGTGCTGGAAGACGTGTGCGGTTGGGTGCGAGCCGGCCAGATCCCAGATCTGCAGAATGCCATCACTGCCGCCAATGGCGACGGAATGGCCGTCAGAAAAAAACTCGATCTCTGTGACGCGTTCGGCATTGTGGACCAGGCTGCTGGCTTCGGTACCTGACGCACGCCAGACAAATCTCGTTGTTCCGTCGGTTCCGCCGAGTGCGAGCAATTGTCCGGACGGATTCCTGGTCGCCACGGTCAAATCGATGGGGCTGTGGAAGTTGCTCCCCACGCGGAGGCCTGTTGAGAAGTCCCAATTGCTTACCTGCCCGGTCACGTCGACGGCGCAAATCGCTCGGCCTTGATCCACAAAAAAAACATGCCCCGCCGTTTCATACAGGGAAATGGCAGGGCCGACCAACTCCCCGGTGTCGATTTCCCGGACCTGGAGCGAACGGTCACCAGACGCGGCCACGAACCGTTTTCCGTCGGTCGAGACATCGATGCTGGTGACCTGCTGCGGAAAGGAAATCGGTTGGCCAAGGAACCGGTCATTGGCGTAATCCCAGATCCGAACCTCGTGCTCCCGGGCAAGCTCCCGGTTGCTCAGCAGCAACGCCAGTTCTCGGTTGGCAATGAACTGGGCTGAGAGCAGGCGAGTACCGGTGATCTCGATTTCGTGTTTCTTGTTGCCATCGGCGGCTGACCAAATTCTCGCCAACGAGTCGGCACTGGCAGAGATGATCTGTTCTCCCCGGGAGTCAAAATTGCAGTCGGTGACCAGGCCATCATGTTGCAACGATTTGACCAGCTGATTGGAATCGACGTCCCACAGCTGTAAAAAATCAGGTTGTGACTGGACGACAATTCGAGTGCCCGTGGGCGAAAAACCAAACGCCGTTAGCGGGGGGCCGTCCGTCTGCAGGTTGAGCAGCGTTGCCCGTGAGCGACGGTCAAATACGGAGATGCGGCCGGAACGAGCACTGGCCGCCAGTCGGGTTCCAGTTTGATTCGTCCGCACCATCTGGATTTCAGATTCCAAATCCCAGAGGTTCGTCAGTTTTGGCAAACGGTCCTGGATCATGCCGATCCGGACCCGATTGTTCCGGGTATCCTGTAGCGCCAGTGCATTGGAAAACCAGTACAGGGATCGTCCCAGGTCATTTTTTTCCAGGGCGTTGTTTCCGTTGAGCATTTGCGTCTGGTACAGCCGTGAATCACTTTCCAGTCGGTTTTGTTCGGCGGCATCGGCGTTTTGATCCGCAAGGGTGCGCAGGCTGGACTCGCGAAAGCCCCAGATCACACCGAGCAGTGCGCGAATCAACAACAGTATTCCGATGGCTGACGCCAGCGCAGCCACTGCCCGATGTCGTTGGCACCAGCGGGCCAGACGCGTAAGTTGGCTGATCGGGCGGGATTGAATCGGTTTTCCATCCAACCAGCGTTGCAATTCTGCCTGCATTTCGTCGGCAGTCGAAAATCGCTCGTCGGGAGATTTCGCCATGGCTTTGAGCGTGATGGTCTCGAGATCCCGGGGAACAACGTCATTTAAACGTCTTGGGCTGATCGGTTCGTCATGGATTACCTGCTGCAACAGCATGCGTTTGGTCCCATGGAACGGAAGCTCGCGACACAACATGCGATAGAGAATGACGCCCAACGAATAAACGTCACTTCTCGGGCCGACGTCTTCGTGGCGGGCGAGTGCCTGTTCGGGAGACATGTAGGCTGGTGTTCCGAGGATGGTGCCATCCAATGTCATCGTGATTTCCAAATCGTCGCGGCGAGCCAGTCCAAAATCGGTGATGTAGGCTCTGCGGTCGTCGGTCACCAGAATATTGCTGGGTTTCAGATCGCGGTGAATGACCCCGTGTTGATGCGCGTGTTCTACGGCGCTGCAGATTTGGATCATCAGCTCGACCGATTCCCGAAACGTCAGGACGTTGCCGCTGACGATATCACCGAGTGTCAGTCCGGCGACATATTCGCTGACGATTAAAGGCAAATCATTGACCTGCGTAATCTCATGGATTCGAACGATGCCATGATGTTGCAGTTGGGATGCGCTTTTGGCTTCACGATAAAACCGTTGCTCGTCGTCCGGCGAAGAAAAAAAACCGTAACGAGGGAGCTTGAGGGCGACCTGCCGCTCGAGTTCGGGGTCAAACGCCAGCAGCACGGTTCCGAATGCACCTTCGCCGAGCATCCGCACGATTTTGAATCGCCCCAGTGTTTCCGGCAGTTTTCGCGGCAGGTCCGTCAGCGTACCTTCCAGATCAACTCGTACCGCGCTACCGCAGCTGTTGCAGGTGACTTCCTGAATTTGTTGTCCCACCAACTGGACATGGTTGCCGCAATGGGGGCAGCGAATCCGGATTGTGCGATCTGCGGGAAACGAAGCTCGGGGAGTCGCTTGGGTTTCAATTTGCGATTCGTGATGTTCGAAGCTTAGATCGGTTGGCTCATTGGAATCGGGTTCCTGGCCTCCCGACGAGCTTTTCATTCCCGACAATCGGGTTGCTTTCAGCACCGCTTCGTAAAGCTTCAATCGGGATTCCAGGTGGGGCGCAAGTTCGGGATATTTGGCAACCCACTGATCGCGGCTTCCGGAGTCACCTTTGCGGAGGCTCAGCGAGATATTCCTCGGCAATCTGATTGACTCGTCGCTCGATTTCCGAGTCGCCGTTTTCGTCGTTCGAACTTTCGGAGTTCATGGGTCGCTCCGCGCATGGTTCAGTGATGAGAAAATAACCTGGCTGACGAGGTTGATCGGACGAGGATCAATCGAATGTGAAAGCAACGCCGCCGACACGATCAGCAAGAGCAATAGGCACCCGGTTCGGCCGTCGGCGAGGCTTCAAGTTCGAGCTAAACGCTGCCGAGACCCAATGCCCGATGCTGATTCGATTCAACGAACGGTTAATCACCATCGGTTGGCGCATCGTCGTTAACGCAAGTCACGTTGTAAATGTCCGGACCACCATTGCATTGTGCGTGTTGTCCATCCGGATCAGGGCATGGAATTGTGCGTTTGATTCCGCCGCAGACGGTCGTGCAGTTCAAGGGCGGGATCTCCCCCGGTTCAACCGGATCGGGCGACCCGAAGATCGGCTTGAGTTTTTCCGTTAGCTCACCAAGTAGCAAACGATCTTTGGCTTCCAGAAATTCAGGCAGTCTGTCCAGCGGTGTGAGCGTACCCCGCGAGTTGTGAACGGTATAATCAAACACGTGCGATAAATCGACGACGCCTTTGTCGTCGACCGTTTTGATTTGATAGACGTCGATGATGGCAAAAGCGCCTTTGGGCAAGCGGAAAAAACAGGCGGCCTTCAAGAACAATCCGATGGTCAAATCCGACAGCTCTTTTATTGCGCCGGTGTAATAACTGGATCCCTTGTCGATGAATGAAACAAACCGTTCAGTCGAGGGATCGGGGGCAATGTGAATTCTTTCGAAGTGTTGCATGTCTGTCGTTCCTTTTCAAAACATAAATCAGGCCAGACGGTTTTCCAGTTCGGCGATGCCGATCTGAAATCTGTAACGTGTCTGGTCGTAGGTTAACGATAATCGTGCCGCAATTTCTCGCATCGAGAGGCCTTCCACGATTCTCAGTTTGAGAATTTGTCGGGTCTGCTCATCGAGGTGATTTTCCATCGCCGCCTGGATCCGTTGGGCTTCTTCCTGGCCAGCAATGACCGAGCTGGCAGTACGTTCCCGATGGTGATCACGAGCCGGGTTCCGCGCGGCGTCTTCCAGTGGTCTGTGTCCTCCTTCCGGCATTCTTTTTTTAGCCGTTTGGTGTCTTAAGGTGTTGGTTAGTACGGAGTGCGCCGTTTTTCTCAGCCATTGTTCAAACACGACGGTCGTCTGCCCGTGCTCCACGCCTTGAAACTGACCAATCTTGGTCCACAGCTGCAGACAAACCTCCTGAAACAGGTCGGAGTGACTCCAGTCCGGATGTTGAAATAGTCTGAATCTTCGACATTCCGTCTCAATCAACGGCGTAAACCGATTCACTAGCAATTCGACGGATGCCGAATCTCCGGCTTGTGCACCCTTGATCAATTCAGAGAGTGGAACCATCGGGATGGCTTTCGGTCGGGTACAAAGAAAGACACCGTTGCGTCGCGGTGTTGGGAAGATTTTAAAGAAAAAAAATGGCCAACTCAAATGAATCTATTTAATTGGCTCGTTTTTTACGCGAGAGCGGGTCAGCGACCGTGATGTTTTGCCGATCAAATTGGCTGGCTATTTGCGGTTGGTGTCGCTGGCCGGTTCCCCTGCTAGGCCCCGTTGCTTCGACTCGTCACGGCTGTTCTCGTGAAGTTTGAGAACGCTGGATTTCAAATAGATCGTGGCGCGTCCGAATTCACGAGGCGAGCGGGAGCAAGTCGTATTCTGACAAACACCGACGTTGTTCTTCCCGCGATGTTTAGATCAAGTTTGTGATGATCGCTGTTTCAATCGCAAAGACTTGATAGAATTCCGGTTCCAAGTACGGCTCTAGAATTGAAAGCGCGGACGCGGTCGTTGCATAGCTTTGATGGTTAAGCGAGAGGATCCCGAATTGACCCAGCGCAGTAAGCGAGAAGTAGGAGCCTGAATCTTCGTTCAGCGCTGAGAACACGGGCGTTCCATCAATGTAAGAAACTTCGACCGTATCCGAGTACTGATTTGTTTTGGCAATGTACGAAGTGCTGCCAGTAATCAGCTCGAAATAATTGCAATGCGGATCAAAGGACTGCACTCGGTATCGTTTTACGAACTCCAAATATGCCAAGTCGGGATCTGTGGAAATTTCGTTGTCGCACTCATGCTCGGATTTTCCCTGCTCCAAACACTCGGCGTATTGAATCTCGTGCAATTCCTCAAAAATCTCGAACCCGTCCCTGCCAGTCCAGGAGAATTCGAACGGTTCAGCAATCTCAACCGTGCGCCATTTTACATCGCATTGGGCGCTCAGTTTGTTTTTTAGCGCTTCTTCAACGATCCAATGGTAGTTTCCAAAAATTTTGGGGAAGCGGCAAATGTTCTTACTGATCCAGCAAACTTCGTCATCGGGAAACACCTGTGGGAAGTAGCGAGAATCTGTGTTGTTCGTGTACTGTCCAAACAGAAAGCCTGCGATCAAAGGCTCGCTGAAGATTTTTCTCGACACGATGAACAGTAGTTCGTCATTCATTGGCCAAATCAGGCTCTCGGGCAGAATCCGTTGGTCAACCGTCGCCGCAGCGAGCCGCTCCCGCAAATTTTCAAGAATCGAAACCGAATGCTCTGGATCCGCATCAGGCGACTTGGCCGTTGACCAAGTGGATGATGGTATCGGCCGTGGCTGCCAGCGAGTCATCGTGAGTCACCATCACGATCGTCAAATTCTCATGTGCTCGCAGTCCGTTGAGCGTCTCCATCACTTCGCGGCCGTTTTCTGCGTCGAGATTCCCGGTCGGTTCGTCGGCCAGCAATACCGAGGGTTCGGAAATCAGGGCGCGGGCGATCGCCGTCCGCTGCATTTCGCCGCCGGACAATTCGCTCGGTTTGTGGTTCAAGCGGTGGCTCAGACCTACCATTTCCAGCAATTCCATCGCCCGGTTTTTGTAGGTCTGTTTGTTGCGGAGGTATTGAAAAAAATTGTCTTTGACCATCCGTGGCACTAACACGTTTTCCAACGTCGTCAGTTCGGGTAGCAGGTGATAGAACTGGAAGATCATGCCGAAGTCACGATTTCGAATCCGCTCCTTCTTACGCGACGCGAGATTGTCGATCCGCTGGTTGCGGAAATAGATTTCGCCTCGGTCGGGCGCGTCCAGCGTCCCCAGCAAATGCAACAGCGTGCTCTTGCCGGAACCGCTTTGGCCCACGATGGCCGTGAATTCGCCTTCCTCGACGCTCAGGTCGACCCCTTTGAGGACGGGGATCTCCAGTTTGGATTTGCGATAGCTTTTGTGCAGGTTCGAAACCGACATGACCGAAGTATCCGCGATCTTTAACGGCACGCGACCGTTGGCTGGATTCGCATGCAAATCGGCGGCATGGGATCGACCGGCAGGGCGGTCGGCTGGAATTCGGGTTTGGGCGACGTCACTCATAACGGAGGGCCTCAACGGGATGTAGACGAGCGGCGCGGAGTGCCGGCAGCACGCTGGCCATGACCGCGATCGCAATGGCTCCCACGGCAACCAGCAACACCATCAACGGGCTGACGATCGTCGGGATTTCTGAAAAATAATAAATCGCGGGATCAAAGACTTCGCGGCCGGTCAACCAACCCACCAAATCGGCGATTTGATTGATGTAATGAACAAACACCAGGCCCAACAGAATCCCGGCACCCGTCCCGACGGTTCCCAGAGACATTCCGTAACCAAGGAAGATCGACATCACGCCGCTGCTCGGTGCGCCGAGGGCCTTGAGGATGCCGATGTCTTTGGTTTTTTCGACGACGATCATGAAGAAAGTTGCCAAGATCCCGAAGCCGGCGACCGCGATGATCAGGAACAGCAGGATGTTGAGAATCGTCAGTTCCATGTTCACCGCACTTAACAGGGGGGCCTGCGTATCGAGCCACGTGTGGATGTCATAGGGAAACTGCGACGGCGGAAAAGCGGCAATCAGTTTGTCGCGGACGGCCGTCAGATCGGTGCCTTCCTTTAGTTTGATCTGAATCGCCGAGACCGACGCATCGCCGGTCATCGGGTCGACCATCCCGCGAATTTTTTGCAGCTCGCTCAAGGGAACAAACGCAAAACTGGAATCGTACTCGTGCATGTTCGACGAATAAAAATCGACGATCGTGCAATTCTCGCTGACCGGTTGGGCATTGGCACCGACGGTGGGAAACATGATTTGCACATCGTCTCCGGGCCGAACCATGTAAATGTCCGAGATCGTCCCGTCTTCGTGGGCGAATTTGCGCTGTGAGATCGCTGAACCGAGAATGATCCCGGTGTATTGGTCCTTCGCTTCGTCAAACATGTCTTCGGGGCGAATTTGTAGGTCGCAGGTCGGCATGCGGATCATAAGGTTTGATTTTGACGACGCCAGGAATCGTCGTTTTGGCGATCGCCGATTCCTGGTTGTCGGCGGCGGCGTTACCGGCCGCCAAAGCGGCCTCAAGATCGGGTAGTTCCTCCGGTAGCGGTGTAAATTTCGGGGTGTCACTGGCGACGTTGGACTGGCCCGGCTGTGGGAAGTCGTTGGTAACCGGTGCTGCGAGGTGCGGCCCCAACCTGAAGAGCTTGTGTCTCCTCGACCATGCGGGCCGCCGCGACGTCATACAGCTGTCGTTGGTCGTTCAGGTAGGCTTCGAGTTCGCGTTTTTCCCGAACCCAGTTGCGACGATACGGCCAACCGGCTTCTTCGAACAACGCTTCGTAGCCCTCCTCTTCCAAGCGAAACGAAAAATCAGCGCGTTTCAGAGCGTTGGTCAGGTACGGTTCAAAATCCGTGACTTTGCCAAACGTCTCGTCGTCGACACCCAGCAACATGACCTGCTGCGTCCAGGGACGACCGTGAAAATTGAAGGTCAACAAGGCAGGATTACGAACGACGCAAGTGATCGCTTCGAGATCATCGCCAATGATCTGTTTGACGACCCTGACGTTGTCTTCCGGATAGGGGATTTCGCCGAGCAGCGGTGCAGAGATTTCGACATCCGACAGGATGCCGTGCAGTCGGCCCTTCATTTGTTCGACAAATCCCGACATCACGCTGTTGACGACGATCAGCGTCGCGACGCCCAGCGTGACGCTGACGATCGACGCCAACGCAATAAATCGTGTTTTCAGATAGCGCCACGAAAGCAGCAGTTTGTACATCGCCAATCCTTTGGCTGTTGTGTTCGCAAGTCCGATTGCGACGTCAGCTGGAAATGTCCAGGTCCATCGCTACTGTCTCGGCTCGCAACAGCGGAAACAGAATGATGTCGCGAATCGACGGTGAGTTTGTCAGAAGCATGACCAGTCGATCAATACCAATTCCCAGTCCGCCGGCCGGTGGCATGCCATTCCGCAACGCCCGCACGAAATCGTGGTCCATTTTGGCCATCGAATCTTCTTCCGACAGCCCCTCCAACTGGGTTTTGAACAGTTGTTCCTGCAAGATCCGGATCATTCAACTCGGTGTAAGCGTTGGCCAGTTCCATCCCGTTGATAAACAACTCGAATCGCTCGGCAATCTCGGGATTGTCAGGCTTTCGTTTGGTCAGCGGGCAAATGCTGAGCGGGATAGTCAATGACAAACACCGGTCCAATCAACGCATCTTCGACTTTTTCTTCGAAGACTTCGTTCTTGATCACGTCCGGATGTTTGCCAGCAGTTTCCAAGCCCGATCGAAGCCGCGAATTTCTCACGGCAGCTGCATCTTGGGGATCGACCCCGGTGTGTTCGGCAAACAGTTCGTCGTAGGGTCGTCGCGCAAAGGGGGTCGAGAAGTCAATTTGCGTGTCGCCGTAGGGCAGGACATTGGCCGAGCACCGATTGCTTTCAGGGCATTGGCGATGACGGCTTCGGTCAAATCCATCATCGATTCGTAGTTGCCAAACGCCTGATAGACTTCCAGCATCGTGAATTCGGGATTGTGTTGCGGGCTGATCCCCTCGTTGCGATAGACGCGACCCAGTTCGAACACACGTTCCATGCCGCCGACCATCAATCGTTTCAGGTGCAGTTCCAGTGCGATCCGCATATTCAGCGGCATGTCCAGCGTGTTGTGATGCGTCTCGAATGGTCGCGCGGCGGCACCACCGGCGATGGTGTGCAGCGTCGGGCCTTCGATTTCGACAAATCCTTCGTCGAACAGCGTTTCGCGAATCGACTGGACAATTTTGGAGCGATCGAGAAAGCGGTCACGAACGCCTTCGTTGTAGGCCAGATCGACGTAGCGACGACGTTGACGGACTTCGGGATCGACCAGGCCAACATGTTTGGCCGGAGGTTGTTCCAGCGTTTTGCAGAGGATGTGAATCTTGTCGGCGAAGATCGAAAGTTCACCGGTTTGGGTTTTCCGCAGCATGCCGTCGACGCCGATCAGATCGCCCAGATCGAGGCATTGGATCAATTCCCAGTTTTCTTCACCGACTTGATTCTTGCCGACGAACAACTGAATCCGTCCGGTCCAGTCTTCGATATCGATGAATTGCAGTTTGCCTTTGTCGCGGTGCAACATGATCCGGCCGGCAGCGCGGACGTTCGGTCCGGCGAGGGTACCTTTGCCTTGCTCTTTCAGCCAGTCGCGGAAAGGTCGGCCTGCCAGTTCGTCCTCGGTCGGCAGCGATTGTTCGGTGCCGTCTTCGGCCACGAATCGAATTTCGGACTCACGACTGCGAATATCACCGATCAGATCGCGATCGATCGAATCGTTGACCCCACGGATCGTGACCCAATTCGATGATTTGCTGCAGCTTTCGGCGCCGCGATTCTTCCGGTGAAAGTTCGTTTTCTTCGCTCATGGTTTTGTGTTGGGGGAGCCGGTGGCAGGAGGCATGGTTCGCGGTTTTTGACCGTTGATCGTTAGGAAACTCGAGTACCGAGCATCTTACGCGAAGCGATTGATCGGCAAAAGTGCGTTGCCCTGTTGATTAACGTTCACTTTCCGTATTTCGCAATCACGCGATCGGCCAAGCCCGGCAATAGCCGATCGAACCAGACGAGGAGTTTTCCGCCGGTCGTCAGGATGATCTCGTGTTTTCGGGCTTGGATCGCGCGGATCGTTTTGGCGGCAACGATTTGCGGTGGCATGGCGCCGGAATTCTTCCAGTTCTTTTGCGTCGTATCCTCGATGGCCTGATCGAAAAACTCACTGTCGGTGGTGCTGGGGCTGACCAGTAAAACGCCAATTTTTTCTGACGAGAGTTCGGCTCGGAGCGCGTCGCTGAAACCGTGCAAGGCAAATTTGCTCGCGCAGTATTCGCTTTTGAGCGGAACGGCGCGGTGGCCCAGCACGCTGCCGATGTTAACGATCAGGGGATCGACGCCCTGGCGTAGCAGTGGGAGCGATTCGCGAATCAATTCCGTGGCCGCAAAAAAATTGACTTCAAAAACCTGCCGCATCCGTTCGGGGGCGGCATCGGCGAACGGGCCCATCGCGCCGATGCCGGCGTTGTTGATCAGGATATCGAGACCGTCCCAGCGGGTTTGTGCTTGGTTGAGCAGGCGTCGTTGAAGCTCGGGTTGAGTCACATCGCCGACGACCACTTCGCAGTTGCCACCGAGGGTGCGGATTTCGGCCTGGAGTTTCAGCAGCCGGTCTTCCCGGCGGGCCACCGCACAGACCCGACATCCATGCCTTGCAAGATCTTTGGCGAGGCACCAGCCGATTCCACTGGAGGCGCCGGTCACGATAACGCGTTTGCCGGTTAGCTGGCGTTTCGCCATGATGGGATCGTTTCGATGGAGCCGAGAATATTCGCGGGAACAACGTCTGCCTTGAACCCGCGTGGACGTGAAAACCTCATGATTGTGCGTCCGCGTGTTTCAGTTTCAATCCAGCGTTTCACCCGATCTTCGCGTTGGGGTCAGGATGGCCGGTGCTTCGAATTCTGGTATCCCGGCGGCCTTGGGGGCTTGGTCGGATGACGGGAGATTCGTTGCACTTGCGGTTCCGTTTTCGTGATTGGCCGCTGCGGACGATTTCGAATCGTGGTTGTCAGCCGGTCTGGAGTCGGCGTCTCCCAGAGCGGACGTGGGGCACGATGATCGCTTCGTCGGGATTGATTTGCCCGAGGTATTTTTGCGGTAATCGGCAATGGACTTTGACCGAATCTTCACCGTACTGCGTCGAGAGAATTTCCCCTTTGGCCGCGAGGTAGGCCAGAAGTTTTCCATTGGAAACGGATAATTCGATATCGACATCCTGAAAGGATCGGCTGAGCGCATCGCTGACGACGGTGTGCAGTTTTTCAAAACCAAGGCGCGTTTTAGCGCTGACCGGGACGGCGTTGGGATAGCGATTGAGCACCGAATCCAGCTGCGAGATGCTGGGGACCTGGTCGACTTTGTTGATCACCAGCAGGGTGTCTTTTTCTTCGATCCCAAGCTCCCGCAGGACCTCATAAACCGAACGAATCTGATCCATGACTTTGGGGTTGCTGCCGTCGGCGACGTGAATCAACAGGTCTGCCTGCCGAGTTTCTTCCAAGGTCGCTTTGAAGCTGGCGATCAACGAGTGAGGCAGGTCACGAATAAACCCGACAGTGTCACTTAACAGAACGGGTCCCCATTGCGGCAGTTGCCAGCGACGTGTCCGCGTATCGAGTGTGGCAAACAGTTTGTCTTCGGCCAGCACGTCAGCGCTCGTCAAGGCGTTCATCAACGTACTCTTACCGGCGTTGGTGTATCCGACCAGGGAGACGGTCATCGTGCCACGGCGGGATGCGACCTGGCGCTCTTTTCGTTTTTCGACTTTCTCCAGTTCGGTCTTCAGGTCATGGATCCGCTTTTCGACCAACCGGCGGTCGGTTTCCAGTTGCTTTTCACCCGGACCTCGCATGCCGACGCCCATTTTCAGCCGCGACAGGTGAGTCCACATGCGTTTAAGGCGCGGCAGGGAATATTCCAGTTGAGCCAGTTCGACGGCCAGTCGGGATTCATAAGTCTGCGCGTGGGTCGCGAAGATATCCAGAATCAGCTCGGTCCGGTCGAGAACTTTGACGTTAAGCGCCTGTTCGAGGTTTCGATTTTGTGCCGGTGAAAGGTCGTTGTCGAAGATCACGACGTCGGCCGCGTGGAATTCGACCAACTGCATCAGTTCGTCGACCTTGCCTTTACCCAAGTAGGTTGCCGGGTCCGGTTTTTCACGCCGTTGAACCAGGCCACTCATGACCACGGCGCCGGCCGTTTCGGCAAGTCCTTGCAGCTCATCGAGCGGGTCCAAGTCAATGGTATCCCCGGGCAAAAGGACTCGGACGATGATTGCGATTTCCTGATCGACTTGTTGTGATTTTTTTCTATCCTGCACGGTGGGGAGTGGGCTCCTGGGGGTTTGATGCCGCTACAAGTTGCTATCGGTTTATTATCGGTGCAACTGGAAGACGGGATGTATAAGGGGCGGTGATGAACTCGGCGAACATCACCTGGCGGTCTATCTTATGGAATCAGGACAGCAAAGGGAAATTGGGGTTCGCTGGTTACGGAGGATTGAGGGCAGAAAGGTGGAATCAAATTGACAACCCGTATTCCCGGCATTCATTTGCCTTGGTCCCTGGCGGATTCGGTTTTCGGCTGGTCCGTTGTTGTTTTCGTCGGATCTTCGGGGCCGGTCAGGTCTGGCACTGGGGAATTTGATTCGGATTGGTTGACCGCCGGTGGATTGGAAGTGGCAGAATCTTTTTCCGCGTCGGCATCCTCCATTCCGATGGACTCTCCGGGTTTGATCACCACGTAGACTTTGGTACCCACGGGGGGGATGTTTTCCGTGAAGGCTTCAAATAGCAGGCCATCATTGGATGCGCTGCTTTCCACATTCAAGTCGATCGTTGCCGTGGAGAAATTCGACAGGCAAATCATTTCGCCAGAATCGCCGTAGTAGATGGATTCACCCGTTTCAGGGTCGTTCCAGATTTGGCTTCCTCCAAAGACCCATTTTTGCGACATCGGTTGTTTGGTTTGCGAGTCACGGATCATGGAAGCGGCCGAACGCGTGACCTCTTTGTTTTGCTCGGTGTCAAACCAACGAATATCGACCTCAATCACCGGGCCACTGGCAGGCTTGTATTCGGGGTCCCATTGGCAGGGCGAACCCGGATTGAAACCAATCGCCAGCAGCGCGGCGTGGACTTGTTTCGATTGGGCATGTGCGGCGATCACTGATTCGTGTTCTTTGGTATTGACCGGACAGACGAACATTTCCAGCGGACCGAAATTCAGGCAGATCGTGCCAGCGATGATGACCTGTTTGTTCTTCAGGTCCAACCAGACTTCTTCCTTGAACATCCGATGCCAATCAGCCGGAATCTCAATGGTCTGTTCTTCCTGATTCGATGCCTGGTCGTTACCCTTGGCGGCGAAGTCCTGGTCCGGTGGTTCGGACAGATTACCTGGCTCAACTCCGTTGGTCGCTTGCTGCTGGTCGTCGGACGGTGCGACGGCGGTTGTAGGTGACGACGACGCGGGTTCGATCGTTTGGGTTGGAGGGGCTGGTGCGGGTTTCGTTTCGGGCTGGCAGCCAGCTTGGGCCACCAGTGCCAGTAGCAAACAGCTCAGTCCAGTGCAAATCAGGCTCCGGCACATACCGTATCCAGTCAGGTCAGAGTTCAAGTGGGAAATGGGTTATCGCTGATACCTAAAGATACGCGTCAGCGATGGAAGTAGCAACGATGGTTTTCGTCCAGCCACAAGGCTTTCGGGTTTTGTTCCGGGTGATAAGATGGCGGATTCATAAATCGGCCAGGCTTTCAGTGCATCGAACCTTGGGCCATCCTCCGGACAATGCAGATTTCTCAAGATGAAGACCAAGAACTCCAAACACCAGAAATCACGGTCGCGAAACCGGCGGTTGGTCAAGCTGTTCGGCAGCTCCGAACAATCCCCGCTGTGGTGGCTGTTGAATTGTCGGCTGTTTAACGAGTCGACCGCGCAAACTATTGATCGTTGGTATCGGGAGCTGCTGACAACGGACTCGTTGAGTTCGGAGCGAATTTCGGATTGCCTTGACGAGCTGACCGCCGAGCTGACAGCCGCCGATCGGGATGCGGATCCTGGGTCGACTGCTTTGGTGGCCTTGGCTGCCTGCGCACGGTTTCCCCGTCCTCCATCAATGGGCAACCAAGAATGCAACCCACCGTGAGTCCGTGGACGAGCAATTGCAACTGGTTCGAAATCGGTTGATGGATCTGGCGGAATCGGAATTGGAATCGGCCGATTGTCCACCGGCCGAGGCGAGTGCCTGGTGGCAGCAATTGCTGATGGTCGAACTTCCGTTGACGGTTCTGTTTCAGCTTTCGCCGATCGATAATCAATTTGAGATCGAAGACGCAGCCACCAGTATGATGTCGGAATTGGTCGATGAGTTACTGGACTACGATGGTTGGCCGCAGGCAAAGAACTTGCCATTTTTCGGGGCGTTGATGGCCAGCTGGGGCCGCAGTTTGGCGTTGATTCATGCGATGGAATTGGAGATTCATCCCGATACCGAGTCGCAGCTGGAGTGGGCGTTTCGTCAGTTCCTGCGTTTATTGCGCGCTGATCGAACACTGGTGTTTGACGGATTTGAATCGCGCCCCCGGCCAACGAGGCGTGCCTGGCCGTATTGTCGAACATGTCTCGCGAGCTCGAGGACCGGAAATTGTTGCGGCGTTTGAGTTCGAAAAAAGTCGCGGACCTTCAGAAGTCCAGGAAAACATCTCGCGCGAGCGGACTTCCGGAAGCCAGTTCAATTTCTGAATGGGGATTGTCCGGATTGCTGCGAAGCCATTGGGTCCAGGATTCGCCGAAAGTCGGGTTTGATTTTTCCGATCGTTCGTTTGCAATCGAGTTCGGGACCGCAAAAAGTCTGGTCGCCGGTTTGGCCATGCCGAGCATCCGCGTTGACGGGGAAGCGGTGACGCCGTTGGCCGATTTTGAAATCGTTTGCGAGGAAAGTGATCAGGATGTCGATTACGTTGAATTCCAGATGGCGTTATCGGAATCGGTGACTTTGAATCGGCAATTGTTGCTTTCCCGGGAAGAAGAATTCCTGTTGATCGCCGACTGTGTTGTCCCCTCATCCCCCGGCAAGATTGAGTATGCCTGTTCCTGGCCACTTGCCCCCGGAATCACTGGCATGCACGAGACCGAAACGCGGGAAGTCTATCTGCAGGATCGAAAAATCCAATCTTTGGTGTTGCCATTAAGTTTGCCGGAATGGAAGGTCGGCCCGTCGAGCGGTCGGTTGGAACTGGTAGACGACAACCTGATCCTGACGGATCAAATCGATGGTGCCGGGATTTATGTACCGTTGCTGTTTGATCTGAGCCCCAAACGCAGCAAAAAGAAACGGACCTGGCGTCAACTGACCGTCGCCGAGGAACGGCAACCCGTTCCCCGTGATATCGCGGCGGCGTTTCGAATCCAGTTGAACAAGCAACAATGGTTTTTCTACCGGGTTGTGTCGGCTGGCGGTAATCGGACCTTTCTTGGAGAAAACTTCATGGGGGAGTTTGTGTTGAATCGATTCGATGAAGACGGCAAAGTCGAAGCATTGATCTGTATTGAGTAATACGATGGGTAACAAATGATGGAACGATTGAAATCGAATGTGGCCGAAGTAAAGGGGCGGATTTCGGCCGCTGCGAAACGAAGCGGCCGCGATTCGGACTCGATTCGATTGATTGCCGTCACAAAATATGTCGACGCCGCAATGACGCGTGCTTTGGTTGAAGCGGGGTGTCGTGAGCTGGGCGAGAACCGGCCCCAGGTCCTGTGGGAAAAAGCGGAAAGCCTGGCTGATTTAGACGTCCAATGGCATTTGATCGGGCATTTGCAGCGCAACAAAGTCAAGCGGACCGTTGGGCTGACGCACCTGATTCACTCGGTCGACAGCCCCAGGCTGCTCAAGTCGATCGCGGCCGCCGCTGGGGAAGCAGGATGTAAAGTCTCGGTGTTGCTGGAGGTCAATGTTTCAGGGGAAGCTGCAAAACACGGGTTGGCTCCGGAAGAACTTGGGCAAATCCTGGAGTTGGCTGCCGGAATGGAGCCGGTTTCGGTGGAGGGTTTGATGTGTATGGCAGGGCTCGATGGCGATCTCGATCAGGCCCGTCGCGAGTTTGCGTCGTTGCGGGAGTTATCGCAAACGCATCAGAAACACGCGGCTGACAACGTGGATCTGAAAGAACTTTCGATGGGGATGAGTGGTGATTTCGAAGTCGCCATTGAGGAAGGGGCGACGCTGGTCCGCGTCGGTTCCCTGTTATTTGAGGGGTTGGTTTAGTCGGGTTGCATCGCAAATTGGAATTCCCGATCGCATTTGGAGACTGAATCTCCCAATCTGCTACTGGCTTGAGCCCCGATTTTTATTAGATTAGCGATTTGAGATTTAGAGCTATCCTGAGGACCCAGCGTTCCGGGTAACGAATTGCGGGCGAAAACGCTCGCTCCATGGCCGCCAAAAACCAGCAATCCATCACGGGAATCATTCATGAGTGAATCATCCGCACCCGCGCTGCCGGAAATCAACGACACCAGTTTTTTTGGCCATCCCAAAGGATTGGGCATTTTGTTTTTTGCCGAGATGTGGGAAAGATTTTCCTACTACGGAATGCGGGCGCTGCTGATTTTTTACTTGACCAAACACTGGTTGTTTTCTGATGCAGAATCGGGAGTTATCTACGGTGCCTACACCGCTTTGGTCTATATCACGCCAGTGCTTGGCGGCTATTTGGCGGATCGCTATCTGGGTCAACGAAAAGCGGTTGTGTTCGGCGCGGTGTTGCTGACGTTCGGCCACCTGATTATGGGTGTGGAGGGAGACGGAGGGCAAACCGGCCAAGCGATCAATATCTTTTGGCTGGCACTGGCGTTTATTATTGTCGGCTCAGGCTTTCTGAAAGCCAACATCTCGGTGATCGTGGGGCAGTTGTATCCGCGAACGGATGTCCGCAGGGATGGTGCCTACACCATTTTCTATATGGGAATCAATCTCGGTGCGGCCCTGGGTTCCATCATTTGCGGTTGGCTCGGTGAAACCTATGGCTGGTCGTGGGGTTTTGGTGCGGCTGGCTTCGGCATGTTGCTAGGCTTGATCGTGTTCGTCTTGGGAAAGCCTCTCTTGTATGGGCGTGGCGAGCCGTCCGATCCAGCGTTGCTGAACCGTTCGGTGGTGGGAATCAAGTTTGAATGGTGGTTGTATTTAATCGGCGTCGGTGTGGTTGGACTGTGCTGGTGGCTGATTCAGAACCAAGCGATTGTCGGTCGGCTGTTGGGGGCCGCGGGTGCCATTCTGGTTTTGTATGTGATTTTGACCGCCGTGTTGAAGCTTCCTTCCGAAGATCGCGATCGAATTTTTGCCGCGATGTTTTTGATTATCGGCTCCATCCTGTTCTGGGCATTGTTTGAGCAAGCGGGATCGTCGTTGAATTTGCTGACCGACCGGATGGTTGACCGGAATATTTTCGGAATGGAAGTCAAAGCGTCGGTTTTTCAATCGGTTAACGCGATCTACATTGTCATGTTGGCCCCGGTTTTTGCCGGGGCCTGGACGTGGCTTGGTCGCCGCGGCATCGAGCCTTCCGCACCGGCCAAATTTGGGTTGGCGATGATCCAGTTGGGGGCGGGATTCCTGGTTCTGGTTTATGGCGTTCAATTGTCTGGAATCGGTAACCTGACGCCGGTCGTCTATATTTTCTTGATTTACTTGTTGCATACGATGGGCGAGCTTTGCCTGTCCCCCGTGGGACTGAGCGCGATGAATCGTCTGGCCCCAGCGCATCTGGCGTCGATCATTATGGGGACGTGGTTTTTTGCTTCGGCCACGGGTAATTATGCCGCCGGTTTGATTGCGAAAGCTACGGGTTCCAGTAGTCTGGACAGTGGTGCCGCAGACATGGTGCCAGGCAGTCCGGAAGCAGTCGCTTATTTAACCACCGTATCGGACGTCTATTGGACGATTGGCTGGTGGGCGGTGGTCGCTGGTGTGATCGTGATCCTGATTTCGCCGCTGGTCAAAATGCTGATGCACCTTGATTCGTTGAAGGATGCGGATCATGCGATGGCAGGCGAGGAGGAGCTGGCAGAGCCGCAGGCACCTGGATTTGATACCACCGGTGAAACTGCGCAACTGAGTCCGAGCCGTTTTTCACGGACTTTGGCCCGACCTCGATGGAACTTTTTGCCGTTTCAGAGCGTTGAAAGCCCATAAATTCACGTTGAAACGAGGTTGGGCCGTTCAGACTTACGCTGCTTCGGGACGGCCGAGCGACGGTGCGCGGTCCGATGTCAGCTTCGCGGCGTCCGCAATTTTTGCGAAATCGAGCGAAAATCAGGTCAGCAGAATCTAATCAGTTGCCTATTTCGGATGTTTAAATCACCATATATGATTGATCATAGCGGTTTTGCGGGGAACATCCTTCGCCGACGAACCATCCAACCATTTTGCGATAATCCATTCTCTATTCAATGATTCTACCGAGGCTTGGTAATGAAAAGGTCCCGCCGTTCACGCAAGCGATTTTCGAAATCCCAACAGCGTTCCAAACCGGTTAACCACCAACGATCGGGTTCCGATCTCGATTACAACAACTTGGAACCGCGCCACCTGTTGGCCGGCGTCACGGACCTGATTGTGCTTGCCGAGCCCGTGCCATTTTCGCAGGGCATGGAACTGCTGCGCAGTCATCTCGAGCTGGCTGAAAACGAGACGATGGTGTTGACCGATATCATCCAGACGCCGTCAGGTCATGAGAGTTTCAAGTACCAGCAGATGTTGAACGGTCTGCCGGTAGAATATGGAGTCTATACACTGCACACCGAAGCCGACCAGATCGTGCGGTTGAGCGGTGAGTATCAGGATATTCAAGACCCCGCCGCGGGTACCTGGATCAGCAGTGAAGCTGCCCTGCAGTCGGCACTGGATTATGTCGGCGCATCGCAATACGCCTGGGAGGCATTGGATTATGTTGATGCCGCTGGATTGGAAGGTCCTCCGGAGGGCGAATTGACGTTGCTGGCTGTTGCTGACGGCCCGGCCAAGATGACGTACAAATTCGATGTATATTCATTTGAACCTTTCTCGCGACAATACGTTTATGTGGATGCTGCCAACGGCGACATCGCGATGGAAGTCGATCGAATTCACGAAGCCGATGTCGCGGCGACGGGTATTTCTCTCTACGAAGGGGACGTTAGTTTCACCGCGGATTCCAACGGGGGAACTTACCGCCTGCGCCAAGCCGTTCAGGGGGTAGAAACCTATGAGCTCAACGGCAGCACGAACCCGGGAGCGGGTGTTGACATTGTCAATTCCACCACGGAATTTACCGATCCATCACTCCATAAGGGTGTGCAAGCCCATTACGCTGCCGAAACGACGTACCAGTATTTTCTTGATACGTTCGGTCGAGATTCCTTTGATGGCGCCGGTACCACGTTGCGTTCTTACGTGGGTTTTGGAAACAACGTGGTGAATGCTTTCTGGTCCGGTTCGGAAATGCTTTACGGTGATGGAGACGGCGTTAACTATGGCCCGCTGGTGACGCTGGATATTGCCGGACATGAAATCACTCACGGGGTAACAGAATTTTCGGCGAACCTGATCTATGCCAATGAATCGGGAGCGTTGAACGAGTCGTTTTCCGATATTTTTGGCGAGGTGGTCGAGTGGTACGGTGCCGGGCCCGGCGATACGAATGACTGGTTGCTGGGGGATGATATCGGGATTGGCGGCAGCGGCGCGATCCGCAGCATGGCCGACCCAAACTTGTTTGGTGATCCCGACACCTATTTAGGCGATTTCTGGTACACCGGACCTTTAGACAACGGTGGCGTCCACTGGAATTCGGGCGTGCAAAACAAGTGGTTTTATGTGCTTTCCGAAGGTGAGTCTGGACGCAACGACAACAACGAAAACTACAATGTGGTGGGCATTGGAATTGAAAAGGCCGCTCAAATCGCTTACACGAATCTGGTGACGTATCTCAGTCCCAATTCTACCTACCAGGATGCTCGAGATGGAGCGGTCCAAGCTGCGATTGACCTGTTTGGAGCTGGATCGCAAGAACATATTTCCACCAACCTGGCTTGGCGGGCCGTCGGAGTGTACGGGCCTGAATTGGAAATCTACGACATGGAGCATGTTGCCAAGGCAACCGAGTTTTATAAGGGTGGACTTTCGGACGAGATCGCTGCCGGGGAAACCGATTTGGTGACGATCAGCCTCGATGAGGGGCAAAGCGTAACCGTGATCGTCGAAGGTCAAGGCGGCTTGCTGCCTGACATCCGTTTGGTGGATCCAGCGGCGAACACGCATGTCGGCACCAGTTACGGTAGTACGGCGATCATTCAAAGCGTGCCCGCTCCCGCGGCCGGGATTTATTCGGTCGATGTTGCTGGTTTGGCCGGCACCTTTGGGCAGTATTCGATCGAGTTCATTTTGAATGCGTCGGCGGAAACGGAGCCGTTTTCAACCAGCAACGGTACACCCACGGAGGCACAGAACATTGATAGTTCGAGTATTGTGCTGACACCGGTCGCGTCGAGTGACCGATTGGGAGTCCTGGGTGAGCTCTCGCTCGACGAGTCCACGGTTGTGTTGGCAGAGAATTTTGAAAGTGGCGTGCTGCCGTCGAGTTGGTCAACCTCGACGACCGATCCACTCGGCCGCAATTTAATCACCGGTGACTTTGGAACGGCCGGCGGCAATTTTGCCTTGTTGCAGGATACGCGGAACTCCGGCGTCAACAACTTGAGCGAAGCGATCTGGACGGTCGATTTGTCGGGCCTTCAGGATCCGCTGCTTGAGTTTTGGCATGCGGAGTGGAACGATGAAACGACGGCCTTGCCGCCAATTTTCCAGAACAGCCGAGTGGGAGATGGCGTTTCCGTCAGTCCCAACGGGCAGGTCTGGTATACGATCATGACCAACACCGACACGCCAGCCGGCCAATGGAATCGGTTCTCAATCAACCTGGCCAACTTCGCCAGCCAAAAGGGCTTCAGTCTCGGTTCAGATTTCAAAATCAAATTCCAGCAATATGACGATGGCTTGGCTCCCACGGACGGACGTGGATACGACGAGATCAAAATCAATGGCTCGGCAACGGTCGAGGACTGGTACTCGTTCACCCTTGGTGCGGGAGAAACCGCAAGCTTGGCCGCCGAGAAAATTAATGCCGGTGGCGAACTTCAACTCGAACTGTATGACTCCGGTCTGACCATGTTGGCCAATAGTTCGGCGTTCGAATCCGGAGCCAGCAACATTGTCAGTCGCTACACCAACGCGGGAGCAACCGACACGTATTTTGCCCGGCTGGTTGGTGCTAAAACGCCTTACAGCTTGGTGGTCACTCGCAATGCGGACGTGCAAACCGACTCGAATAATAGTAGTTCGCCTCAGGATTTGACCGATCTGCCAGTCGTATTGGCCCATACTTCAGCTGTCTCTGACGCGATCGCCGAACCGGACGCTCAACCCGATGGCACTGTCCTGGACGACTTTTTTGCCGGAGTGACGCTGACCGATCACATTACCGGCAATTCGATTTTTGGCGTGCAGGCAAACTACAACGCACCGACTGGCCAGAATGTATTTTCGCCTTCGTCCATTGACGACTCGGGATTCCGTGAAGGCGTCAATGAGTTTCGAGCAGATTTCGCGATTCTTCAAAGTACGGTTTCGATTGACGTCGGTTCTGATGACGGTGCCAATGACGTTGGTTTCTTGAGAGCCTACGATAGCGACGGGAATTTGTTGGAAGAAGTCACCACGGGTTCAATCGCCCCTGGCGAGAGCGAAACTCTGGTCATTAACTGGTTCCGCCCCGAGATCGCCTACATCAGGGCCGGTGGCGTGGGCAACGATGTCGCACCGCTGGATAACCTGAAATATCAGGTCTCCAGCGATGAAACGGATTATTTTTCGATCGATCTCGGTCGATTCCAACGGATCGACGTCCACGCAAACATTCCAGGCCGTGGTCCGTTGTTGTTCAATAACCAGCTGGTTGATGCCGCGGGCGATGTCCAGTTGCGACTGGAATTGATTGATCCGTTGGGACGGACGGTAGCCACCGGCACCGATGCGATGTCCACAATTGTGCCCATCGCTGGCAGCTACACGATTCGGGCGTACGCAGAATCCGGCGGTGGTGATTATGTGCTGGCAATCAACGCCGGACCGATTGAGAATGTCGTCGAGTTCAAGATCGGAGATCTCAACAAGGGAATCGCCGGGATCGATACCAGCGACGGGATCGGGCTATCTGATGTATTCCGTCCAGAATATTTACCAGCGATTTGTTACCAACCCGCCACATCCGGGCAGCAGCGTTCATTTGTTGGCGGTCCGGCACGTCGAAGGACAGGGTTGGCAATATAGTGACAACCAGACCTGGCGATCGTTCAACATTCAGTCGGGTGACCGCTTGCTGGCCTCGATTGACTTTACCAACGACACGATGACTTCGTTGCTTGGTGCCAGCGGAAAAGTTCGCGGTATTGATTCCGGATTCGCTGCCGGCGACCTTGGATTTATCGCTGACAGCTGGAATGGTGTAACGGAAGCCGCGGCTTCTGATCCTGCCATTCCAGACGGCGAGTTTGAAGCCACCGGAACTTACTTCGTGATTGATGATTCGCGATTCCCGAAAACCCAAGTGGGGAATCTGAATCGAGGGATCGCGGTCGACGATGCAGCGACCGGGACCGGCTTCATCATGTACTCCAATGAAAACGTCCACACCCGGTTTGGCGGAGCGGTCTGGGCCAACAGTAGCGAACACCTGGTCGCCGTTCGTCATAACGGAACCAGTTGGCAGTTCAACACCAATTATGCCTGGGTGAACTTCACTCCGGTTGCATCGGATCGGTTGCTGGCCGAAGTGAATTTCTTTGCGGACACGGCGAAATCTTTGCAGGGCCAAAATGGCATCGTGAAGGGGATTGCCAAGGGATTTGTGGGCGGTGATCTTGAATTCTTTGCCGATCGCTGGAACGGAGTCGCCAACGACGGCGAATTCGAGGTGACGGGCACGTTCTTCACTGCGGATGCGCCGCTGAGCGTCGGTGAATTGGGTCGTGGTGTTGCCGTCGATGACGCGGCGACGGGCACCGGGTTCCTGATGTATTCGGAACAGAATTTGTTTACGCGATTTGGAACGTCCGATTCCGGTAGTCCCAACGCAGGTGTCGCCGCAAATAATGCAGAACACTTTGTTGCGGTACGATTCAATGCCGGTGTTTGGCAATACAATACGGATTTTGCCTGGGCTGATTTCACTCCACAATCGGGTGACCGCCTAATGGCAACGCTTGATTTCGATGCCGACCAGGGAACCGCTTTGCGTGGCGTCGTCGGAACTTTCCACGGCATCACGATGGGCTTCCAGCGGGGTGATTTGGCCATCAATGGTAATCTTTGGAACGGTGCAACCGATTTGGGTGAATTCCAGGTCGTTGGAACCTACTTTACCGAGGCCGAATTTACCGAGATCGGCAACCTTGGCCGGGGCATTGCGGTCGACGATGCAGCGACGGGCACCGGTTTCGTGATGTACTCTGAGCAAAGTCTGTTCAGCCGGTTTGGTATCTCGAGTGCTTCCTCGAGCTTCGGTGTCCACCCCAGCAACGCGGAGCATCTGGTTGCCGTCCGGTACCACGCTGGCAACTGGCAGTACAACACCAATTACGTCTGGGTGAACTTTACACCTGCCACGGGGGACCGGTTGTTGGCGACGATTGATTTTGACGCCGACAAAATGAGTTCGTTGAAAGGCACTTCCGGCAACCTGATGGGAATGGAAAGTGGATTCGAATTTGGCGATCTGCGTTTCAAAGCCAACAGTTGGGATGGAAGCTACAACCTTGGCGAATTCCAGGTGACCGGTTCGTACTTTACGATTGAGCAGGAATTCCTGGGAGCTACGCAAGTCAGTGGTTCAGGCAATATCGCGGTCGATGACGCAGCCACTGGAACCGGGTTCATCATGTACTCCGACGTGGCGGTTCATTCGCGATTTGCCAATGTTTGGCCAACGGCCGGTGACCATTTCATTGCCGTTCGGTACAACGGAACCGTTTGGCAGTTCAATTCCAATACTGGATGGCTGGACTTTACACCTGTGGCCGGTGACCGATTGGTGGCGTCGGTTGATTTTGACGCTGACACGGTCACGTCACTGAAAGGTCAGGGTGGGAATGTCTCAGGCATTTCGCGAGGATTTACCGATGGCGATTTGGCCTTCCATGCGAATCAGTTCAATGGCGTTTTCAACCTGGGTGAGTTCGAAGTGACGGGTAGTTATTTCCTCAGCTAAATCGAATCTTGAACTTTCATTCATGCCGCCCGTTTGCATCCAAATGGGGCGGCATTTTTTTTTAACTTGCGAATTAGGGGAGGGATTGAATCCTTGAATTCGAAGCCAGAACCGCCGAACGAAGGTGATCTTCCCGAACTGGATGAAACGACCGTTCGCAAAAACACGGATGCAGGCGATCAACAAGAACTGGATCGCCAGGCTAATCTCCCCGAATTTCGTACCGCTCCTTCGGAAGGCGATGGATTTCATGCGGCAACCCAGGCTGCCGAACAGCTTGGCGGACCTGAAAAATCTGCCAGGACGACGAGTGTGGCAGCGGACGTAACCCAACCAAATTCTTATCAATCGAGTTTGGAGATCCTGAAAGCCGGCCAACGGAATGGCGAAAGATATCTTCTGGGGGATGAAATTGCACGCGGCGGCATGGGCGCCATTATTCGTGGACATGATCGGCTATTGGGCAGGGAGTTGGCGATCAAAGTCATGTTGGCAGGTGGGACAAGTGATCCCTCGCTGATTCGCAGGTTTGTCGACGAAGCGCAAATTTGTGGCCAGCTTCAACACCCCGGAATTACGCCAGTTCATGACATCGGAACGCTTGGCGATAGTCATCCGTTCTTTGCGATGAAATTGATCAAAGGCGAGACGTTGGCCGATCAGCTTCGCAAACGGACAAGCCCAAAATCGGACCTCTCAAATTTTCTGGGTATCTTTGAGAGTATCTGTCAAACAATCGCGTTTGCGCATTCCAAATTCGTGATTCATCGTGATTTGAAACCCGCCAACGTGATGGTTGGCTCCTTTGGCGAAGTTCAGGTCATGGATTGGGGACTTGCAAAGGTGCTGCGGCCCGAAGGTGACAGCGACACTCGTTCGCTGGATGTCTCGAAAATTGAGCCGGTGGGTTCGCTCCCAGCTTCATCCGGACAAAGCGCAGATTTCACCCAAGCGGGTAGCGTGATGGGCACGATTGCTTATATGTCACCCGAGCAGGCAGCGGGCAACATTGAAGAGCTCGATGCTCGCGCGGATGTCTTTGCGTTGGGGGCGATCCTGGCCGAAATCCTGACCGGACAGCCAATCTATTTGGCTCAAGACTTCGCGGGTCTGCATCGCATGGCCATCGAGGGCGACCTGTCAGATTGCTTCAAACGACTGGAGCAAAGTGAATGCGACGCCGAACTTGTTGCCCTGGTTCGTGATTGCCTGTGCGTCGATCGGGACGATCGGTTGACAAGTGGTTTCGAAGTGGCGTTGCGTCTCAAGAATTATCAGGATTCGGTTGCCGAGCGGTTGCGTCAGGCGGAATTGGATCGAGTTGCTGCCGCGGCCAAGGCAATCGAAGCGACGAAAACTGCCGCGGCGGAGCGAGGGCGCCGGCGACTTTCCGTTGCGATTTCGGGGCTGGTATTGTTGTTCATCGCCGCTGCGGCGATGGGTATTTTTCTCGTACAGCAAAATCGACACCGCGCTGAGGTCGCCGAAGGCAACGTGGAGTTGGAGCAACGAAAAGTCGAGCTGCAGAAGCTGAAGCAGGACGAAGAAAACCGATTGCGACTTGAGCAGGTACGTCGACAGCTGGTCGAAGAGTTGGCCATTGGGGAATCGCAACTGAAAGAAATCGAAGGCGAACAAGCCCCCACCATACTGACGATCGACCGCGTGATCGAGTCAGCGTCTCGAGCCAATTTGCTGGCGAAAAAATCGGATCCGTCCACAGAATTGACGGCCAGACAGAAAGCTCTGGAAGACCGGGCAATCGAGCTTCAGGCAGACTTCGATTTTACGGTAGGCCTTGAGGACTGCTGGGCGACTGAAATTGGCGGCCGCTTTCTCAACCAAGGAAATTTGGTTTTTACTTCGGAGTCGCCAACACCGATCGCCGTTGTGGACAACTCGACTGCCGTGCTGAGGTTGCATGCCGTGATTGAGGATTGGTTGGACCGAATCAAACTATCCAACCAGCCAGACAAGTTGACCAATCGAATTCTGCGGATGCCTCCCTGGGCCAAAGCAACGGTGATTTCCTCGTTACACCGCTTTGTGGACGCCGCGCAAAGTTCTAATTTTGCGGAAGCCATTGTCGATCAGAGTTGGTTTACCCCGACTGCAAAATCTGCGGTATCGCTGGGGGGAGCACAATTGAATCGTCAGGAAGACGGTTCCTATCTGGCCACCGGTGAAAACCCGCCAGGTGATAAATATGAAATGATATTTGCCCTCACGGATAGTGATTGGAATTCGATTCGACTTGAGGCTTTGCCGGACCGTTCCAACCAGGGCTTCTTGGGGCGAGGCCGCGGAGGTCACGCGGCGGTGATTGGGATTACGGTCGAAGTCGCCCGCGAAAACGACCTTTCGCGAATTGTCGAGATTCCCATTACATCCGCGAAAGCCGATTACTGCTTTGCAGAAGTCCCACTTTGGGTTGGCGGCTGGAATCTGACGAATGCGGGCACTGCCGCCAAAACCTTTGTGGGTTGTCTGGCGAGTACGGCGGATGAGGCACTCGTGGCCGCCGAATCGAAGGCGATGCTCAGTGAATCCAGATCCGGCAATCCGATTCTGGCCCGAGTCCGGATTCAATTTAACACCGCACCGGAGTGCAACGACCAGAATCTTGGGCGTTTTCGGATTTCCTTTGGGCGTTTGGCAGCCCAGCAAAACATCGCCAGGGTTTCTGACATTGTGGGAAAAGCGATTCGCGATGTCGTCTCCGATCCATGGCAAAAACGGCTCTGCGAAGCAATGCAGAACGATGATGTTGAGATGATGCTCAATTTAGCGAAGGACGAAACCGCGGCAGCGCAACCAGCAGGATATGTCATTTGGCTGGCTGACCAATTGTTTGATCTCGGGGAGGTCTATTATGCAGACCGTGTTAATCGAGCATGTTCCTGGGTTACGTTAAAACCGAGAACGATGAATGCGCGGTCGGCGGAGCTGGAGCTTCAGGATGATCTGTCCATTGTGTCGCAGGTGGATGCTTACGTGGACACCTACGATTTGCGATACGATCAACTGGACCAAAACAGGATTCCAAAAATGTTCCGGCTGGAGACGTTTGCCCCAGCTGTTGCGGGAACAGACGGCAAGACTGCCAATATCAATGTGGGTCGACTGAGCGAAATCAAGATCTATCTTCGCTACGAAGAATCCGGATTGTTTGAACTGCGAGACGTGGTCTCAACGGCATCCAACCACGAGCAAAAGCTGCGCGGACGCGTCAACCTAGCTACCGACGGAGACACTACGACGGTTTGGGAAGTTATTCACCCTGCTGGTCGCGCCAAGTGTACCTCGCTATTCAAGTTGGACGTCAGCCCGTTGGTCAAGTTTGGTGGGCAGGCGATCGTCCAACTCAACAACGGCCAATTCCTGTTTTCGGATTCCTCGACACTGAAAAAGTTCAGGATTTCATGGACTAACGATGACGTTGCGAAATTTGACGACCCGCGAATGATTGCTTTCAAGTTGTTGCAAGATGTGCACTTGAAGTCGCCCAGTGATTTTCGGGTGCTGTTGGCGCTCAGTCGGAATGCGGTCATGAAGCCGCTTCCCGATTTTGATGTCGCCATGGAATATGCCACAGCCGCGATTGCCAGTCGGCCCAATCATCCGGTTGCGATCGATTCTTTTGTGAGCCTGACACTGTTGAAAGATCCGGTGCCAGGCTCGGATGCTTACCTGCGAGGATTTGAACTGGCCAAACGCGCTGATGGATCCGGTGCCGTTCCACGATCCATTCGTCGACTTGTCGAATACAATACGGAATATGCGGATCGGGCATTCAGTGGTGGTGAGTTCGTTGCGGCAGCGAAAGCCTTCGAAGCATTGTTTGACTTGTCTCCTGAAACGTTTTGGGATTATGACTTGTGGGGAATGAGCTTGGTGAATAGCGGTCGGCTGCAGGAAGCCGAAGAGATTTTTCTGCGTGGCCTCGAGAGGCAACCTGATTACGCCTATATCCACGTCCATTATTCAGCTGGTTTGATCCGCATGGGCAGGTTAGCAGAGGCAAGGCAGCAGGTGAGGCGATCGCTGGAGCTTGAACCAACCAACATCACCGGTCTTGAACGCATGGCGGAAGTCGAAATGTTGTTGGGCAACCACCGTGAGGCATGTAAATATTGGGAGCAGTTTTTCCAGCGGTATCCGACGAGGACCACGATGGCAGCGAGGCTCCGGTATGGATCGGCTCTTGCCGAAGCGGATCGATTGAACGACTCATTGGAAATTCTCGGATCCAAACTTGAGCAAGATGCAATTGGCAACGCGGATTTCATGCTGACCTATTGCCAGGTATTGAACCACTTGAATCGAGACGACGAGGTTATTCCAAAGCTGCAGGGATTGCTCGATCAGGGAATATTTAAACTGAGCGATCTGTTTATGGCCGTACTTCGCCGTGCAATCGGTGACGATGATTCCAGTCGATTTGCTTATGGAACCAAAGTGGAATACGGATTTTTCTCTGCGGAATTCCTGGTGCCGATTATTGAACATTGTGTTGCCCAAGCGACAGGGCTGGAGAAAAAACAATGCCTGGAGATTCAAGCGATCGTTGCCTTGCGATGCGACGATCTGGAATTTGCAGAAAGATCGATCGATTTGCTGCCGTCAGATGAAGACAGTTTCTTTTGCTCCGCCGGTTTTATCAAAGCTGCCGCAGTTTTCGCGAAGGGCGAGCAAAAGAAGGCTGGAGAATGGGTTGAAGCCGCTGAAAAAATCGCGGACCGCTCACTTCGCCAAGAGTCTTATTTGGTCCTGGATTACGTAAAATCGCATGCGGCTGTCGCGAAGGCCATTGGTTTGAGTAAAGAAAGGCCGTAAATCCATGAACCAACCTGCGATGGAACGTTCCAGGTCAATCACGATCAGGGTCAACCACGTTTTCGGTCGGGGTACCGGCTGCGCCGGCAGGACAGGAATTTTTTTGAGGCTCCGGGTTTGCCAACTCCAGTCCCGAAACTCCGTTTCCTGTCGTTTCAAGACGCGACCGACCTTCGGCGACGAATGAGCATTCCGGCAACGGACACAATCGTCAATCCGAGCATGGCGGTGGGTTCGGGGACGACCGTGAAGCTAAAGGAATACGACTGGTTGGGAGCGGTGAACTCGCGGAGACTGACGTAGTAATCCCCCGCGGTCAAATCGCCCGTACCAATCAGTGACAGAACGTCCGAGCCAATATCGCCCACATCGATCGCCGTACTACCAAGAAACGTTCCGGAGCCATTGTAGAGATTGAACCCGGTGCTGAGATTGCCCCCGGATGTCTGGTAGTCCGTGACCAGGATTGAATCCAGTTTATGATTCACGTCGATGGTGAACGCAAACACGTCGAATCCATCGCCGATATTGGGGTTGTTGGTGCCGCCGACTTGTCCGACCACGGCATGGACACCGTCGTCAAACGTGCCGAGGTTGGTCCCAGCCGCTTCGAAGTTCGAGAAATCACCCAAGATGCTCTCGTTGTAGATCATGTCTGCCGTTCCGACGTTGGCAACGATCAATCCGGTTGCGAGACACATGACTGTCAGGATAATTTTTGGCCAACGCATGATCAATCCTCTGGTTCGGGCGATAACTCCTTTACCGGTTTATCGGATTGAACGGTTCGGATTGAAACGGATCTTTGCCTGACAACGCACAATTTCAATAAACGGTCTACCTAAAACCGTTATGACCTGCCAGGTTTGACATGTTTGCTGGTGTCTGATGTCACGCTGTGCTGACGGGCGGGATAGGAGTTTAAGGATCGTTCGGATTGGGTAAGCCCTGTTCTGTTGTTTCACCCAGGATTTACGTCTCCCCTGTTCCGGACGGATTCGACAACACCGGATGCACGGCCAATGGCTCGTCGCTCCTGGAGGGACCGCCGACAAATCCGCAGTGATCCCTTCCGCAGCCATCATGACCGTGGGGGCAAGGCTCTAAATGCCCGCCGCGGTGACCGACGACTCATCGCGGGAGTTCCGAAAACCTAGCGTTGGTCAATCGGGACGAATTCCCGGTGATTGGGGCCGGTGTAGACCTGCCGCGGGCGACAGATGCGTTTGGTTGGCGACTCGTGCATTTCTTTCCAGTGGGCGATCCAGCCGGGCAGCCGTCCCATCGCAAACAGCACGGTAAACATTTCGACCGGGATTCCCATCGCGCGATAGATCACGCCAGAATAGAAATCGACATTGGGATACAGCTTTCGTTCGACAAAATACTCGTCTTCAAGGGCGACTGTTTCGAGTTTTTGGGCAATCTCAAACAGCGGGTCGTCGAGATTCAGTTTTGTCAGCAACTGGTCGCAGGCCTTCTTGATGATCCTGGCCCGGGGATCAAAATTCTTGTAGACCCGGTGCCCGAATCCCATCAGCCGAAAGTTGTTTTCTTTGTCCTTGGCCATGTCGACGTATTTTTCGACGTCGCCGTTGTCTTCCTGGATTTGCGTCAACATTTGCACGACTGCCTCGTTGGCTCCACCATGCAGCGGACCCCACAACGCGCAAATTCCCGCGGAGATCGAGGCGAACAGGTTCGAATCGGCGGAGCCCACCATCCGCACGGTCGACGTGCTGCAGTTTTGTTCGTGATCGGCGTGAACGATCAGCAGCAGATTCAGGGCTTCGACAAAAGTCGGGTCGATTTCATAGGGCTCGGTAGGAACCGAGAACATCATCTGCAAGAAATTCTCACAGTATCCCAGGTGGTTCTGCGGGTAGACCGAAGGTTGGCCAATGGATTTCTTATGGCTGTAAGCCGCAATGGTGGGAAGTTTGGCAATCAGGCGGCGAATCGAAATCTCGACCTGAGCCTGGTCGTGTGGGTCAAGCGAATCCTGATAGAAGGTCGACATGGCTCCCACGACACTGGAAAGGATCGCCATCGGATGGGCGTCGCGGGGGAAGCCGTTGTAGAACATTCGCATGTCTTCGTGCAACATCGTGTGATGTCGGATGGAGTAGCGAAACTCTTCAATCTGTTCGACGGTCGGCAGTTCCCCGTAAATCAACAGATAGGCGACCTCAACAAAATCACAATTTGCAGCCAGATCCTCGATTTCATAGCCCCGGTATCGCAGGATTCCCTGCTCTCCATCGAGGAACGTAATCGCACTCTTGGTTGCCCCCGTGTTGACGTAGCCCTCGTCAAGCGTGATCACGCCGGTCTGCGCTCGCAATGCTGAGATATCGATTGCCGTTTCATGCTCCGTTCCATGTACCAGCGGAAGCTCAAACTCATTTTCATCAACGGATAACTTCGCCACTTTCGCCATAGGTTCTTTTCCCGAAGCAACTGTCGTCACGGGGGCTCTCCAGATATTCAAAAACGTCCAATTTGCATCAATTCAATTGCGGTTCCGGAATACTGGACCAATCCAGGATCCTGGCCAATCAAATAGTTTACCGCGTTTTGAACCAAGATGAAACGGACCACATTGTGTTGATTCTCTGATTCGCAAGAGTTTCGCCGGACGCTCTGGGGGCGGAGGAAACAATTCTCTGCCCTATCCAAAGCTGTTGGAGGGGAATTCCCTATTCGGGTGGGATGATCCGCAGCGGACAGAGAAATACCGGGTTTTGGTCAGGACGCTGAGGTCTGGGAGAGGTGGGAGGGTTATTCCGTTCCCGGGCGCGGATGGACCAAGCTGGCGCTAGAACATTCCCTGTCAATCGCGATGATTGCTGGGGGGAATTTGAGTGTAACGGCCGGCGGCGTTGCGGTTCACTTGGCGTCGTTGTTCACGATCGACGGGGAGACCGATGGGTCGTCGACTTGGAAATATTCGACCGGGATTTCTGCTTTCAGTTTCTCAAGGTGTTCCTGAAATGCCTCGTTGCGTTTGGCATCTTCCAGTTGTTTTTTGATTTCAACCTGGGCTTCGAGGAAGGGCTTGTGAGTCGCATCGGTCCGTTCCAGCACCCGGACGACGTGGAACCCGTCGGCTGACTCCATTTTCTTGCTGAGTTCGCCGACGGGAAGGGAAAAGATCGCTTCGTCCAGTTCGGTTAATACCAACGCGCCTTTGGAGGTCCAGTCGTGCTGGCCGCCCTCGGCAGCGCGAAAACCATGGGAGTTTTTCTTTGCTAACGCGGCAAGATTCGCGCCGTAGACGACCTGGTCGAGTAGCTCCTCGATCCGCTGCTCCGCCTGTTCTCGCGATTCGGAACGATCGAACCGGATCATGATTTGTTCCCATCGCGCTCGCGCGGGAATCGCATACTCATCCAGTCGTTCCCGGTATGCGTCCAGCATTTGCTGGTGTGTTACTTCGGTGTCGACTTTTAACTGTTGAGAGAGAAAGTACTTGGTCAGCTGGTCGCGGGACCAGGCATCACGGAATTTTCGCAGCGAATGCCCCTGAGCCCGCAGTTGGGCATCGAAGTCGCCAGGAGATTTCAATCCGGAGCGTTCGATCATTTCAGGCAACGCGTTTTTGTCGAACTCCTTGGCGGCCTGTTCGACCATCATTTCGATGTCAGCCTCTTCGGGAAGCGTTTGGAGCACGCCCAGGTACAGCAGCTTTTGATCGACGAATTTTGGCAATAGCCGTTTGATCAGATTTTTCCGTTCCGGTTCGCGGACAGATTCAGGCACCCGGGCATGTACTGTTCCAGCAACTGGTTCACTTCGAACAACAGATCACCGACGAAAATCGGTTCGGTTCCGACCATTGCCAATACCTGCGATGGTTCAAAAGCGGTGTAGGCGGATTCTGGCGTGGCGGTCGTGACGGAGGAGTTGCCTACGGAAGTTTGGGTCGGAGTCGTTTCGGGCTGGGGCAGCTCATTGGGAAACGCTGAATCGGATAATCTCTGGTCGGGCTCGGCTTCCAATGGCCCGAGCAAGTCGAGTTTGGCACCCGCATTGCCCGTGTCTGGAGCGGCGTTGGGCTTCAATGCTGAAAACGAATTGGCGTCAGTAGCGAACGGTTGGGCGGTTGATCCAAACCCGCCTGATGGAGGCGCAAACGAGTTTTCGGACCCAGTCAATGAGCTGTCGGCGTTCGTCGTCGCTCCGCCAAAACCCATCGAGAATTCGGCTGCCGGATCGATCGAGCTGGATTGGGTCGCCATCGGGGCGAAATCCCCGGGAGAAAACTCGTTTCCGGTGACGACGTTGTTGACCTGTTTGACTTCGGGAACGAAGCGTTTGGTCGGCTGATTCGGTTGTAACTGGCTTTCGCGGATGATGGTGGTGTTGGGGGTTGGCTGCGTTGTTGATTTGGAATTCCCGGCGGTTTCCAGGCCGGTCGCTGGACCGGATTTCGTGGTCGACGGAGGCTGCCAGCCGGTTGTTGGGAGACTGGGAATCTGCAGGTTGGTTTTTGTCTGTTTCGCAATTTCTGATCTGGGATTGAAATAGGGATCCGGGGTCTCACTGCGTTTGGTTTGAATAGGGGGCGCGGCGATCGTCGACTGATTCAAAACAGAAATTACCAGGACCGCGGCTAGAACGAGGTAGAGCGGGCTTTTTTGTAAATTCATTTGTTTCATCGCGCTGAATGTGAAATGCAGGCAGTGGTCCCAATCCGTCGGAGATCCGCGGCGTGTTGATACGACGCCTGTCTCGATCGAGTTCATGCCGTCTGGGAGAAATCGGCGGCAGAGAATAGAAGGGTTACTTCGGTGGCTGCAAGAGCGATTTCACGAGTGCCAGCATTTTGTCCGGCGTGATGTTCGGTGGATTTCAGCGTTACCATGCGCCGTTTCGTCGTCGATTTTGCGAATCAGCGGCTGACGAGTTTGGAGAGCTGATCCAACCGATCGCGGATCGCGAAATTTCATGCACCAGGTATTTGTCTTGAAGAAGAACCGACGTGATTTGCCAGACGGCGGCTTCCAGTTTGACTTCTGCCAGTTTCAGCAAGCGTTTGACCGGCGGCGGGAATTTTGCCGAAATCGATCACGCATTTCGTCTCGCAGTTCGTCGATTTGGTCAAACTTCTCCAACCGCGTCAGCCGGCGGTAAAGATCAATTTTTTGTCGGCGGTCGTTAACATAGTCATCGGGCAGATACGCCGGCGATCGGCAAATCGACTTCGACGTGAATCGAAAGTTTTTGCAGGCAGGTGTTTCAGCCTCCGCACGGCCGTTTCCAGCAGCTGGCAATACAGCTCGTACCCGATCGTGGCAATGTGACCGCTTTGCTGGGTCCCCAACAGGTTGCCGGCTCCACGGATTTCCAGGTCTCGCATCGAGATCGCAAAACCGGCTCCCATTTCCGAGAACGTCTCGATCGCCTGCAGCCGTTTGGCGGCTGTCGGATTCAGGTGCTTTTGCGGTTCCAGCAGCAGATAGCAGTAGGCTTTGTGTTTGTAACGCCCGACCCTGCCCCGCAGCTGGTGCAGATCGGAAAGTCCATAGCGATCGGCTTCGTTGATGAAAATCGTGTTGGCGTTGGGAATGTCCAGACCGCTTTCGATGATCGTTGTCGCGATCAGGATGTCGAATTTGCCGTCGATGAAATCGGTCATGACTTTTTCGAGATCCCGTTCGTGCATTTGGCCATGTCCGACGATTGTACTGGCTTCGGGTACGATCGATTGAATCCGTTGTTCAATGATGTGGATGTCGTTGACGCGATTGTGAACAAAAAATACCTGCCCACCGCGGTTCAGTTCACGCAGCATTGCCGATCGAATGACTTCGTTGTTGAATCGCAGAACTTTGGTTTCGACCGGCGAGCGATCCTCCGGGGCGGTTTCGAGATTGGAGATGTCGCGCACACCGACCAGCGACATGTGCAAGTGTTCGCGGGAATCGGCGTGGCCGACATGGTCAGCACGTCGACGCTGCTGCGAAGCGTTTTCAGGCGTTCTTTGTGTTCCACGCCAAACCGTTGTTCTTCGTCGATGATGACCAGGCCCAGGTTAAAAAACTTGACATCTTTGGAGACCAGTCGATGCGTGCCGATCACAATATCGACTTTGCCCGTTGCCAACCGATCGATCGTTTCGCGAGTCTGTTGGTCGTACAAAAACGGCTGAGTTTGGCAATCTCCAGCGGGAATTCGCCCATCCGTTCGCGAAAGTTTTTGTAATGTTGTTCGGCCAGGACCGTCGTCGGAACCAGAATGCCGACCTGATAGCCGTTTTCGACGGCCTTGAACGCGGCCCGCATCGCAACTTCTGTTTTGCCAAAGCCGACATCACCGCATAACAGCCGGTCCATCGGTTGAGCACGTTGCATGTCCTCCTTGATCGCCTCGATCGCGGTCAGTTGGTCGGGAGTTTCGCGGTAGGGAAACGAATGTTCAAACTCGTGTTGCCATTCGGTGTCGCGACCGAACGCGATGCCGGGTCGCCCGTCCCGTTGGGCTTGCAGTTCGATCATCTCGGACGCCAGGTCGTTGACGGCCTCTTCGACGGAAGCCTTTTGCTTGGCCCACGATTTGCCGCCAATTTTGGCCAGCATCGGTCGGGTCTTCGAGCCACCAATGTATTTTTGCACCAGGTCAATCTTGGTGGCCGGAACATAGATTTTGGTGCCGCCGTAGAATTCCAGTTTGAGGTGCTCGGTCAGTTGCCCTTCTTTGTCCAGCATTTCCAGTCCACGAAATCGGCCGATGCCGTGCGACAGATGGACAATCAAATCGCCTTCCCGCAGATCCAGAAAGCTGTCGATCGCTTTTCCCAGTCGCCGGCGGCCGCGTCGACGCAACTCGGTCCGATGGAACAGTTGATCGCAACCCACGATGACGATTCGCGAATCGCGCAGTCGGAAGCCCTGATGGGCACAACCCAGGTCCGAGATGCAGGCGACCGTTACCGGCCAGGGCCGTGGATCCCAGGATTTCCTTGACCCGGGGAATTTCACCTTCGACCCGGGCCAGAACGAATACATCGGTCGGCTGTCCGGAACTATCGGTTCCCAGCCGTTCGACCTGGATTCGCAGGTCGCCAATGTCGCCGCTGAATTTCTCGACGGGATCAACCGGTAGTTGCCAGGAAGAACCCAAATGACCTTCGGTCACGGCGCTGGCAGTTGCCGAGGGAAAACTGGACTAGCCGTTGGCGTGCCTCGTTCCAGCTGAACAGAGCTTCGGGCCGCTGGCTGCGTTCGACAAACAACTTGGCCTGTTCGTTCAACAGCGACGGTTCAACATACAACGACGACGGTTTCGGGCGGCCAGAAAATCAGCCAGGTGGCCCCGGGTTTGATGCTCCGGAGACAGTACCGTGATTTCGATTTCGCCGACGTCGGCATTGCTGCGTTGGGTTGCTCCGTCAAATTGACGCATGGATTCGATTTCGTCGTCGAAGAATTCGATTCGAATCGGTCCGGCCCAGTCCGGGGCGAACACGTCGAAAATTCCGCCGCGACCAGAAAACTCACCCGGCAATTCGACGGCGGTCGTTTGGTGAAACCCCTGTTCGATTAACCAGTCACGAAATTCGGCCAAGTCGATCCGGTCGCCGACCGCCAACCTCCGCGATTGAGATTGCACGGCGTCCTTTGACGGAACGGGCTGTAGCAACGCGGGAACCGTCGTGACGATGATCGGCCCGGCATCGTTGGCCGAAAGTGCCTTGATCAGGCGAAGACGATCCCCGTATTCGAGGTCCACCGTGACGGAGTGATTGACATCGGTCAGGCACGATGGAAATCGTTCCACGGTTTTGTCGAAAAAGGTCGGCAGGTCGTCCAGTAGATTGTCCAGCGATCTGGCATCCTCCACGACGACCAACAAACGGTCGAACTGGGTTGCTAATGCCGCCATCAACAGCGCGCAGGACGAACCCCAGACTGAATCGAAAGTGACCGCTTCGCCGTTGCGAAGCGATTGGACGCATGTTTGAAACTCAGTCCGTTGGGCGAACGTCTTGGGTAGACCGAGTAATTGCTCGACCACCCCGGGTTGCGGCGCAACATCTACCATGGGCTGCATATTCTAGTGGCGCGAGGAATATTTTCCAAGATTGCCGTCCAACCGTGGTAGGAACCGGAAATTCACGGCAGATCCATGCTGAAGGTCATGCCGAACGAGGGTTTCGGGCGGCACCGGCAAGCAGCGGTGATCTGGCAATTTACTCGTTGCGCGAATCGTCTGGCTGATCCGCGTAATACTGTTCCGGTACCTTCATCTTGGATGTCCTGAGTTTGCCAAGATTGTTGGCTTGCCAGATCATCCCGGAATCAACATCCACCGCGGTCAGCCACTGGTCGCCGTAGCAGTAGGTGTCGATCACTTTCAGGTGATCGAGGTCGAGGATGTCGCCTTCGGTTTGGGGAGTATGCCCGACGACCGCGATTTTGCCGCTGATGTGTGGTCCCGGTGGATAGTCACCAACGTGACGCCAAAACAAAATCTCGTCCGGTTGTTCGATCAGGGGCAGGTCCGGTTCGTAGTTCGCATGCACAAAAAAATGAGTGTCGGTTTCGTAGAACCGGACACAGTGGCTAAGAAAGGTCAGATGATGCTGGGGGATATACTGAATATCGCCACCGTAACTGGCCAGTGTCGCACTGCCGCCATGTTGGTACCAGAATTGGAAATCCTGTTTTCCACCTTGCAGAGCTTTGTACATCATGATTTCGTGGTTGCCGATTAGCGGGATAAACCGACATTGCGAAACCAGGTCGATCAGCGTGTCGATCACGCGGGCGGATTCCATCCCGCGATCTACGTAGTCCCCAATCCCGATTACGATGTCTTTGGACGTCGGCTGGATTTCATCCAGCAACCGGACCAGCGCCGTGGCACAGCCGTGCATATCGCCAATTGCAATGGTTCGAGACATGGAGGTGGAGAACTATTCCAGCGAGACAGAGATGATGATTGGGATCAGACTGTGGGGTGGACGCGAAATCAGGCAAGGATGGCTTGCTCGGATTGCCGTTCCAAATCGGGAATGGCTTGGAACGGGCGGTTCCAAAACCGAAGATCAACTTCAGACAGGGAGCGTTAAACAGGTCGTATTTTACGCCGCCAGCCGGATTTGCGATAGGTTGGTTTAAATGGACCGGTTTTGGTGGCCCGGGCAAAGCCGAACCGGACCATTTGCCGAGCGGCGATCTTTCACCGGCAGGGGATCGGTCTATTTGGATTGATCGGTGCGGTTAAGTTGCAGGATTTTTGCCTGGATCGTTTTCGCCTGCTCGCGGTTTTCTTCGTTCAACCCGGCAAGTTCGATTCGCTCGGAACGGACCAGGATCGGTGCCACGTTGGAATTGGTTAGCAGACAGTTTCCGCCGGCTTTGAGAGAATAACGGACGGCTCCGTCGAATCGGTCAAAATTCCGGTCGACGATCGAGAGGGCCTGGGGCTGTTTTTCACCCGGCCCTGGTTCGGGTAATTTCAACTTATACTGCAGGGTGACGCTCATGTGATATCGGGCCGGCGGAACCTCCGTTGGCCGTTCCAGATTAAGCGGTTTGCCCTGGTAGCTGATCGCAAGGTTTTTTGCGATTTCCGCCACCGCGCGATCTTGCAGCAGTTGCAGCAATTCCGCGTCGTTCTTGAAGTCCTCTTGATTGGCTTCGGAGCTGTCCGGAGTCGTTTTTTCCTCCGAACCGGTTGGGACGTCGGAGGGTGCTGGTTTCGGGTTGAATGCCGTCTGCGAATCATCCTCACGGATTGGCGGACCGGCCGGCGATTCCGGTTTTTGTTGCCAATCGTCCAATAGTTCGCGAATCGTATTGTCATTCATCGCGGCCGAATATTCGATGCAAACTTCGTCATCACGGATCACGACGCTCATCGCTCGGTCGATATAGCCATCCGGAAATACGTGGACCGGCGTAAAACTCACAATCATCAAATTAAAAACGGCCAGCCAGTGCATTTCGGTCCTCGATTGGGTTGGTTGCCGGGAGTGACTGGCCTCACGCCGAATTGGCCAGCGGTAAAATGTCGCTGATTCGACAGAAGAACTGGTCGCCCGGACGTTCTCTGAATATCATATTGTAGGTGCATAACTCTGAACTCAAATGGTGGATTGATGAATTCAAACGAGATACTTGACCGCGAGTTTTTGGAAATTCGGGCCAAGATCCTGGAAGTGGGGGCGGCCCTGGACCGGATTGACCGTGCCGAAGGGGATGTTTCCAAGGAACCGCGGATGGGTTTGATCCAGGAGGCCATCCAGATTCTGTCGGTGGGCGATCTCCATCGCGCCGAGCGGATACAATTGCTGTTCTCGCGAGAATACGACGATGCCTGGCAAGACAAATTCGAGCTAACCTCTCGAACTTGATCGGAATTTTTTTCGTAGGCCGTCGCCAAGACGCATGTACGGCTTTGCCCCTGACAGGAAGATCGCATGTACTATATCGATCCGCACATTCACATGGTCTCTCGGACCACGGATGATTACGAGACACTTGCCAAAATGGGATGTGTCGCCCTCAGCGAGCCCGCTTTTTGGGCCGGTTTTGATCGGGGGAGCGCTGATAGTTTTCGGGATTATTTTCGACAGCTGACCGAAACCGAACCGAAACGTGCAGCGCAATACGGTATCCAGCATTTCACCTGGCTATGCATCAATGCCAAAGAGGCAGAAAACGTCGAACTGTCGCGCGAGGTTCTGAAGCTGATTCCTGATTTTCTTGACTGTCCCAACGTGCTTGGAATCGGTGAAATCGGGCTGAATAAAAACACGCGCAACGAGGCAATTGTCTTTCAGGAACATGTTGAATTGGCGTTGAAGTACAACCAGCAGATCCTGATTCACACGCCCCACCTGGAAGACAAGTATCAGGGCACGCGGATGATCCTGGACATGCTGGGCAACCATTCCAAACTGGATCGCAGTCGGGTGTTGGTCGATCACGTGGAAGAGCACACGGTCAAAGTCGTTTTGGAGCAGGGCTATTGGGCCGGTATGACGTTGTATCCGGTCACCAAGTGCACGCCTGCTCGAGCCGTTGACATTATCGAAGAAGTCGGGGCCGAACGTCTGTGCGTCAATTCGGCCGGCGACTGGGGGCCCTCCAAACCAACGGCGGTTCCTGATTTGATCCTTGAAATGCGCCGTCGGGGGCATCCGGAAAGCCTGATCCGCCAAGTCGTTTACGAAAACCCGCTGACTTTCTTCAACCAAAGTCGACATTTTCAAATGTCCGATCCGGCCACGCGCTGAGCGACTCCAACGTCCGCCACCAGGTTGCGGTTTGGGCTGACGCGAATGGCTCCGCCATGGTCGAACGATAACGCAGTGTCAGAGCTTCATTTTGGGACCAGCCGTTTCGGCGTTCGCCGCGATTGAACAACCAGGTGCCGACGCCTGCGCCCAATCGGCTGAAGCTGCCAACGCGTGTCTTGAAAATTGACCAAGCCCGATGCCTATGACGACGGCGATCGGCCGAGTTTTTGCTCGGAGTTTTTGCCGATCTGGCTGCGAAAGGGTTTGCCCGATTTGAACAGTTCAATTTTCGCATCGAATTCAGACTGTTCGTCTGCCGGGGCCAATTCGCGGGCTTGGTTTGCCAACTTGATGGCTTCGTCGAATTCACCCGTTTCGGCTTTGGCGACCGACAACGTGCCGATGTAGGACCAGTTCTTCCAGTTGCTGGCCTCGCAGGCTGCTTCTGCATGGGCAATGGCCTGTTTGCCGTCGCGGTATTGATCTTCGGGGCAGGTGGCAAGGAACCAAGCCAGGCTGTTCAATCCGTCGGACATTTTTGGAGCCAGTTTGACCGCCGCCTCCAAATCGGCCTTCGCTGCTTTAAAGTTCCCCTGCCCCATCAACGCCACCCCGCGATTGGCGATCGCGATTGGGGATTGTGGATCGAGCTTGAGGAATTGGTTGTAATCGGCGATTGCTTTTTCGTATTGTTGTTTGGCGACATAACAGACGCCGCGGTTGTTATAGGCCAGCGAAAGTTTGGGAGCGTACCGAATTGCGCGGCTGAGGTCGAACAAAGCCTCATCGATTTTCCCCTGTTTGTACAACACCCAGCCGCGGGCATTGAGCGCCATCGCGTTTTTCGGCTCCAGTTCCACCGCCTGATCGGCTTCCCGGTAGGCGGTGTCGAGTTCAAATTTTGCCAGGGCCAGGTTGCTTAAACCAAGATGCGCGTCGGAACTGCGCGGATCCAGTTTGAGTGCCTGGAGGTAATCCTGCCTGGCCTGTTCGAAGTCGCGTGCGTAGAGTTGGGCACTGCCGCGATTGACGAAGTACCGCGAGACTTTGGGATTCAACTTGATCGCTTCGTTATAGCTGGCGATGGCGTTGGCAAAATCATTCACCGCATAATAGACGCGACCAAGATTGAAGTGGGCCTGCGGAAATTTTGGGTTTAATTTGATGGCCTGTTTCAGGTCATCGACCGCCAGCGCGTATTTCTGTTGAGCGTTGAGGACCATCCCGCGGTTGCTCCAGGTCACCGGGTTATTGCGGTCGAGTGCCAGTGACGCGTTTAAGTCCGTAAAGGCTCTGACGAAATCCTCATTTTCGTAATGGATCATCCCGCGATGTGCCAATGCATAGGGATCCTGCTGGTTGGCAGAAATGCGTTTGTCGTACAGCTTTTTGGCCATGTCCAGGTTCATGACATACTGCAGCGGCAACCATCCCTCGACGTCGCTGAGAGCACACCATTTGTCGTTGATCGCAGTGAGTGTATGGATTTCGCCTTCGAATACCTGGCCGACGACCTGTTTGTAGATCTTGGTTTCGAAGTTTGCGGTGACGACGACGCGATCACCGACCTGCTGGGCAACAAGCGGGCATCCGAGCGAACAGACGAACAGGCAAACAAGGACTACCGGAATTTTGGAGAACATGGAATTCATCGAGTTGATCAGCGAGGGCAAGTGCATGAAAATTGGTGGTGATTAGTGGTCAATCCCCAGTATGGTTGCAAAATCGCGTCGCGAAAGGCCTTTTTGTCCGATTGGAATTTCATTTCCCGATACAGAACCGGCTGAACACGACATCGAGGATATCATCGGTATAAACGGTTCCGACGACCGTCCCGAGTTCGTCGAGCGACTGGCGGATTTCGGCCGCAATCAGCTCTTCTCCCAGATTCTCCTGGGCGGCCAAAATCGCCCGAGCGACGGATTGCTCGGCCAGGCGAAGGCTATCCGCAGCGCGCAGCACGGTGGATCCGGCGACGTCGCTGTCGGAATTGATCATCCGGATCGCGGTTTCGAAGACAGCATTAACCAGATCCTCGATTCCCCATCCGGCACGCGAACTGGTTTCGATATATTGCCGGTTGAATTTCTCCCGATTGCGAAGCTGCTCGACCAGCGGTACGTTTTCAGCCGCTACCGGCAGTTCGGACTTGGTGCGGACGATAATCACGGAGTCGTTCGTGGCGCGCAGGTTTTCCGATTCCCGACCATCGATCCTGCGGGATGCGTCGAAGCAACGCAGCTGGATGACGGACTGTCTCGCGGCCATGCCGGATTGCGATTGGGCTTGGCCGGCGATCGATTGGGGCTGGCTGGTTTCCTCGATGCCAGCGGTGTCAACGAACTCGAACCGAGCGCCGTGAATCGTGACCGGCGCCGTCAAGTAGTCGGTGGTTGTCCCGGCGACGTCCGTGACGATTGCGCGATCGGAACCGAGAATGCAGTTGAACAGACTGCTTTTGCCGGCGTTGGGCGGGCCGACCAGGGCAACGCGAAACGAATCGGATTGATGATCGCGGGTGTCGATTTGTGCGGTCACGGTTTGGATGGCGGATTGGGCCTCGCCGAGTCGTTGCAGCAGCGCGTCGCGGCTGATGAACTCGATGTCCTCCTCGACAAAATCGAGTCCGGCTTCCAGCTCAGCGAGAATCAACACCAATTGATCGCGGGCGTCGGTTAAAGGACCGGAAAGTCCACCGGCAAGCTGTTTCAAAGCAATCCCCAACTGGTCCTGATCGTGAGCATCAATCGTCGCCAAGACAGCTTCGGCCTGGGTCAGATCAAGACGACCAGAGAGGAAGGCTCGCAGCGTAAACTCACCCGGTTCAGCGAGTCGAACGGAGCCCTGACAGATTTTTGCCAGGGCGCGGTTCAGCAGTGGGGGCGAACCAAGCGTGTGGAATTCGGCGGACGGTTGTCGCGTGTAGCTGCGTTCATTGGGCCAATACAACAGTTGGCCGGGCAGAGCCGTACCGGGGCTCAATTCCAGTGACACCTCGAGGACGGTCGGCGCTTTGAGATTTTCCAGTCGACTGGCCAACGAGATTTGGCCGGGTAATTGAAAAGCAGTGAGCAGACACGATTGGCAGTCTGGACCGCTGATGCGAATGATGCCCCGGACCGCCGGACCGGACGCGGATGCAATCGCCGCAATGGTGTCGTCGACGTCGAAAGTGGGCATGGACTTATTCGGTGTCGCGGGTTTTTAGCCGTTTTTTGCGTTCTGCGTTGCGGCGTTTGCGTTCCAGAATTTCTTCTTCTCGCTTGAGGGCCTCTTTTTCTGCTTTTTTGTCGGCGCTGTGGACTTGCCGGACTCCAAAGATCCACCCGGCAGTTTGTCGGTGTCCAGGGTTGGTTTGGGAAGCATCTTTCGTTCGACGATGCCCCAAATGCTGGAGGTGATGAAGTACAGACACAGTCCGGAGGCGACCTTGAAGAACATCACGCCCATGAAGACCATCATGAACGTCATGACCTTCTGCATCATCTTCTGTTGGTCGTCGGTCGCCGGTGGCATGAACAGTTTTTGCTGAACAATGAACAGGACCATCGTCACCAGCGGCAGAATGTTGAGGTACGGCCCCAGCCAACCTGTTTCGCCGCCCAGCATCGTCGGCATCCAGTCCCCCCAATACAGCAGTTGATCGGGACCGGACAGGTTAGTGCACCAGCTCATCCCGGGAATCAACGGTTGATCGCGAAGGGCAATGTCGACCGACAATCCACGGTACAGACCAATAAAGATCGGGAGTTGGAAAAACATCATGAAACAGCCGCCGAACGGGTTGTACTTGTACCGTTTGAACAGCTCCCGTTGGGCAGACGCCCGTTTTTCCATGTCGTCTTTGTACTTGTCCGCGATTTCTTTCATTTGCGGCTGCAGGTGCTGCATCATCTGGGCGTTGAGTGCGGCTTTCCGCGAGATCGGAATCATCAGGCTGCGAACCAGCACGGTCAGCATGATGATCGCCAGGCCATAGCTGAATTGAAACGTGATGTTGTAAAAGAAGTGCAGCAGCGACATCAGCGGTTTGGAGCACCAGGCGAACCAGCCAAAAGACCGGTTGTCGTCCAGACCGTATTGATCCAGCAAGTCAGCTTCTTTGGGACCGCAGAAAATCTCAAACGTCTGTCGATAGGTTGATTCGGGTTTCAGCTCAATCGATTTCGCCATGAAGAACGTACAGTCAACCAGTTTCTGGAGACGGACATTTTTTTTGGGTAATTCGCCGCCATTGGTTCCGACCGTGATGCTATTGCAGAAAAACTCCTCACCTGGATCTTCTTCCGGAATCAGCGAGATATTGAAATACAGCGTATCGACGCCGGCATAGTTCAGTTTTCGGTAGCGATCTTCGCCCTTCAGCGGGTCGCAAATGAATTTCGCTTCGGGTACCGTCTTCAGCTGGTTCTTGACAATCTCGGTCGTGCCGTAGAACACGTACGGTTGTTTGCCGTTTGAGCCGACCACATCCCGGGCGCCGGCGACGTATCCGATCGCCGTTGAGCGACCATGAATTTTCATGGCGTACCACCAGGTTTCCGTGGGGGCGCCCGTGGGGCCATCGAGTTCGTAAGCCAGGGTCTGTTTTTGATCGGCTTGGTTGGCGATTTCGATTTCGAGGTCGAGATGGAAAGTCCTGGAGTCGAGATTGTAGATGTCTTCGGTGGGCAGTGTGGGTAATCGGTATCGCTTGATCACCGAAATCGGACCGGCCAATTCCAGTTGCTTCAACGTGGATTCGGGAATCACGAACTCAAACGCAATGCTCTGATCGCTAGAGTCACTGGGGAGCAGTGTCCAATTGGAGGATCGCATTTCCGGGTCCAGATCTGGCCAAGCCGAATCGATCGAACCGGGCTTCAGCAATGACAAGACAAACGACTCAGGGTAGTCATAGCCGGGATCGATGCTGGATTCTTCGGGGCGCAGCAGCTCGATCGGTTTGTCGGTCAACTCAACGTCGAAGACAATTTCGGACTCATCACGTTTGACTCTGACTTGGGCGGTCGTGCCGGGAGAAGTGTCGTGGGCAAGCAGGTACTCCATTTCGGCGGCGGTCGTGATGGACTGGTCGTTGATCGCCAGCACAACGTCTCCCACCTGCAGGCCGCCGCTGACGTTCGCCGCCACGGCGAGGCTTGCCGGAGTTCCGTCGCCAACGGTGCGAATCCGGCAGCCGTTCTCCGTATCAATGCAATCGAGGCAACCGAGATAGCCGCCTTCGTATTCGAGGTCACGATAATACAGCCGACCATTTTTCTGATTCCGGTAGTTGAGTTCGACACGATGGATCGTACCGGCCAACTCGTTAAGTGTTACCAGAAACCGGTCCGAACCGTCGGCGGCCAGTGAGCCGATCGTAACGAAACGGTCGACTGATTCTCGGGGGGGCACCGCGGCGACTTGCTCGGTGGTGGGATCGGGTTGGGAGTCGTCGTCCTGGGGTTGGACCGTTGCCGGGGCCTCGGGATCGTCGGGCGTGCCGGAGGGGTCGGCTGCGTCCGGTTGCGCCTCGCCGTTTTCCTCCGGTTCGCCAGTGTCGGTCGTCAATTTGACGACATCCGGGCCCGCATCGGCTTGTGGCGGTGGCGGATTCATGAACACCGTTTGCAGAATCAAAGCCGTCATCATGATGGCGGACGACAGCAAGAGAAAAGAAATAGCGCGGTTGTTCACGAAAAATGATTCCTGGAAATCGAGCAAGCGGTCGGGATTGAGGGCAGCGGAAAAACGAATTTCAACCGGAGCCGATGCAGCTCCCGATCAAACTGAGGACCAACCGGAGCATCGGAAATGAATCCGCCGCCAAGTCCTTATTCTCTGGATATCAACAATGATTGGAAAGGGGGATAATCGCACTTTCATTGCCCGGGAATGACTGAAATCAGAAATCCCCGAGGTTGTCTAACGGCCGTCGAGAAGCCTTTCCCCCAGGAAATCATCCAGGTCCGGAATTTGGAGAATTTTCTCTCGCGTGGGACCGGGATCGTACTCGACGCGGCGAAACTCGATCTGTGAGTCCTCCAGAATTACATAACAGCTGCGTGGATCGTTGTCTCTCGGTTGGCCGACGCTGCCGACGTTAATCATCAGCTTTTGATGATTGAGGGTGTATTGATTGCTGATTTCGCTGGGGGAATAAAACCTGCAATTTTCAGTGAAAACGCCCGGCACGTGGGTATGTCCCTGGAAACAGTAATTCTTGATGAAGCCAAAAATGCGTTCGATTTTTCGCTGATTGTAAATGTCTTCGGGAAAAACGTATTCGTTGAGGGGGCTGCGGGGAGAGCCGTGAACGAACAGCAGTTTGTCTTCGCGGACGGTGCGGGGAAGTTGGGCGAGGAAATTCCAGCGCTCCTCAGCTCCTTCGTACGAATTATCCTCCAGTTGCTTCCGCGTCCAGAAAATGGCTCGTTCGGCCCCACTACTGAAACCTTCCGGATCGAACAGTGCTCCATTGTCATGGTTGCCGAGCAGAGTGAATTTGAATTCACGGCATTGGTCGATGCATTCACGAGGATTCGGGCCGTACCCAATCACATCGCCAAGGCAGCAGATTTCGTCGACACCAACTCGGCGGATGTCTTCCAAAACCGCCGTTAAAGCTTCGAGGTTTCCGTGGATATCGCTGATGATCGCACGTTTGGACAAGGATCAACCTTCGCTGGCTCAAGACAAGGAAGTGAATGATGATTGCGTCGAGATGCGATTTGGCACCGTCGCAGTCGAGTCCATTCGGTTCTCAATCACGTTTGAAATTGTAAATCTTCGCACGAATATCTTCACTTACCGACCTTCTGTCAACCGATCAACGACCGGTCATCAGTCGATCTCCCAGCATATTGTCGAGGTCGGGGACATCATGGATTTTTTGGCGGGTGGTTTCCACGTCATATTCGACCCGGTGATAAACGACCGTGCCTTCAGTGGTGTCGGAGACGACGAAGCAGGAACGAGGGTCACCATCGCGAGGCTGGCCGACGCTGCCGACATTGATCATGCACTTTTCGCTGTCGAGCCGAAAATGATAATCGCGTTGTTCGGGAGTGATAAACGAACCCGATTCGGTAAAAAAGCCGGGAATATGGGTGTGACCTTGAAAACAGACTTTATCAAAACGACTCATCAGCATCGACATCAAGTCTTTTTCGTAAATCTGTTCGGGAAAGACATATTCGTTGGTGGGGTCGCGGGGAGAGCCGTGGACGAACAGGTATTCTCCTTCGTCATGCCGCCGGGGTAATTCGCCGAGAAAATCCCACCGCAAGTCGGCCTTTTCGGGATTGTCCAGATCTTGCTCCAGCTGTTTTCGAGTCCAGAAAATGGCTCGCATCGCAACGGGGTTGAAGCCTTCGGGATCAAAGATGGCAGCTTGATCGTGGTTTCCCAAAATCGTCAGTTGACACTTTTCCATGACGATATCCAAGCACCGGATTGGATCCGGGCCATAGCCGATGATGTCGCCCAAACAAACGATCTCGTCAACATCCAGCTCGCTGATCCGGTTCATCACCGCGGTCAGCGCCTCGAAATTGCCGTGGATGTCACTAAGAATTGCCCGCTTCACAAAAAGAGCTTTCGATTGATTGGGGGAAGGCCTAGGCCGCGATCTGGATTTTTCTGATAGAAGTAGGTTCGGCATCGGTCGGGTCGAATGTCAAACAACTCGCCAACCGGTGTAAAAAACGGACGCCGGACGTATCAGAATCCGCAATATCGTAATTTTACGCAGTGCCATAGTTTACGTACAATCTGGGGCCGACGCAAACCAGCAGAATAAACTTCAAAAACGCTGGAAGTCGCGAATCCGCCAACTCGCAAGTTTTGCCCCAGGTCCCAGCGTCCCAGTTCCCAGTCCAGGATGGAAAGTTTTGCTGACGCTCGCCATTGATACTTCCGCTCGTGATTTTTCGCTGGCGCTGTTCCATCACTCAAAACTGATCCAATCCGTGGACTCGCTGGCTTGGGAGGCTCGGCAGCGTCCCGACTCGGGAGGAGCTCCGCTGAGCTCGATTCCAACGGTCAATGCTTCGGTTTCGTTGTTCCCCGCGCTGGCCGCATTGATGGCGGAGGCCGAAAAATCCTTTCGGGCCCTCGATCTGATCGCGGTGGCCTACGGCCCGGGAATGTTTACCGGACTTCGAATGGGTGTGGTGGCCGCGAAAACATTGGCCTATGTCAATCAGACACCGTTGGTTGCCGTCAATACGCTGGAAGTGATCGCATCGCGGGCGTCCCAGGCGATGGCATCGGCCAAGCTTATTCGGCCGGTCCTCAATGCGCAGCGACAGCAATTATTCGCCGGCGTCTACCAACCGGAGGAACGGGGTGGCGTCCGCGAGATCGAGCCCAATCGGATTGTCGATCGACAAGACTGGATTGCGGGCATCGGTCCAGAAGAGTTGTTGACCGGAACCGGGTTGAAGCCGATGGTAAAGCAGCTGGAGGACTCCGATGAGCTGCGTCGAAAACGAGTCCAAATTGCGGATCCGGCTCTTTGGGCCTGCGATGCGGAGGGAGTCGGCCACGTTGGAATGCAGAAGTTTCTGGCTGGGGAAGTTGACGATTTCTGGACGGTCGAGCCGTTTTACTTCCGACCCAGCGCGGCCGAGGAGGTGCTGACTTCCAAGACTCGGCCGGCCGGTCGCCAAAAACCAAACTGACCACTGACTGCCAGAATGACGGTTGGCAGGCAGAATCGGGAAAACGCTGGCCAGATCCTGGTCGCTGCGTAGGATTAGGTACCGAAGAAACCGTTTGGACTTCGGCACGCGGATTGCGTCCTATTTCGCTGCTGCCTGTTTCCTGCCTGTTGAGATTCCGCTGAATCTTCGGTCTAGCAAGTAGTACCCCCAAAGTGGCTTTTTATCGTCCAGCTTTCTATCCCTGTTTGCTTTGAATTCGTTTGTCGACCGACGACGAGATTTTCGTTTTCCGCGACGTCACGTGCCGGTTTGTCTCGGTCGGCGAGTGTCTGGTTTTCAAGTTTGCGTCCAAAGTATTTCCCCGAATATGAGGAATTCCGTGGCCAATAATCGCTTTTCATTTGATTCGTCTGACGAGTTCGCGACACCGACTCCCACAGTTCAGGTCAAGGTCGGGAGTTTCTTGATCGCTTCACCCCGGTTGAGTGAGACGCCGTTCCACAAATCGGTTGTGTTTGTTTTGCAACACAATGACGAAAGTACGTTTGGCGTCGTTCTGAATCGACCGGCCGATGCCAAAATCAAAACGGCTTGGCAAAAGATCAGCGGCATCCAGTTTGCCGATGAGTTTGTGGTTCAGGGAGGGCCAATTGGTGGGCCCGTGTTCGCCATTCACTGCGATGAATCACTGGGAGAAATGGAAATTCCGGGCGGACTGTTCGTTTCGTCGGACCGCGAAAAGTTCACGGAGTTGGTCAACCAGGACGAAGAATTCCGAATCGTGTTTGGCGTTGCCGGCTGGGAATCGGGCCAGTTGGCCAGCGAAATCGAGCGTGGGAACTGGTTCCAACTGGACGTGCATCCAATCCGCGTTTTTGACGATCCAGAAATGATGTGGGAAGAGTTCATCCGGCATTACGGCCTGCAGGTACTGCAGGATATGCTGGGAATCTACGATTTGCCACCGAACCCGTGGTTGAATTAATTCCACGCCGTTTCCCGCACACGCCTCGGTTGAATTTTCCGTGAGTTTTGGGATTTTTTCGGTCGCTACCTCGGACGCCACCGTGACGATATTCGACGATTTGCCGGCTTTCCGCGGTCGCTTCGCCCGACGGCTTCCAGGCTCCTGGGGTGTGGGGCTGAACAGAAATCCGCGAGTTTCGTAAACTGTAGGGGCCTCTGAATCAGGATTCAGCAAGGTTTCAGTCGTTTACCCTGGCAACATAAGACATCCAACTTTACCGGAGACCAAATTCCATGCGACTTCATTTTTTGATTGCTTTGGCCGCGATTGCGGTTTTTTCAATTGGCTGTGACACGGGAGCCCAAAAGGCCGCAGGCGGTGGCGGCGATCACAGTCACGCTGGCGATCATGACCACGACCATGACCATGACCACGGGGAAGAAGGACATGATCACGACGATGATCATCCTGCCCACGGTCCCAACGGTGGACACATTTTCGCGATCGATTCGGCCGACTACCAAGGCGAATGGTGCAAGTTCAAAGACAATAACGTAATCAAGATGCACATTCTCGACAAAGAAGGCAAACCAGTAGTTGTTAAAGTCGATAGTTTCAAAGTGATTCCCTCTGCCGGAAGTGACCAAACACCGTTTGAGTTGGTGGCGGAATCTCCGGACGAAGAAGGCAAGGCATCGGTCTATTCGCTTGACGATCAGGGACTGGGCATTGCCATTCCGCTGGGCGTCGACATTGAAATTGTCATGGGAGAGACCGTTCTGAAAGGCAAAATCGACTCGCACGAACCGCTTGACCATTAAATAATTTTGACACGTGCTGAAATCGTCGGCGATAATCCGTCGGCAGCCAACACGCAGACAGCGGCTCGAATTCCGGGCCGCTTTTTTGCTGCGCTGATCGGTCCGTTCATCCGCCCTCCCCCGGCTTCGCTCCGTTCGATCGAGTGCCGATTGTCACATCCGTCCAACGTTGCGACCTGCTGCAACCGTCATTCCGACTGGAAATCTCCGTGGGTCGACGTTTGGCGGTTCGGTTCGCTTGAATCCAGAGACACTTACGGTAGAATCTTATTGAGACGGTGTCCCGTTAGTTCTTATGTTTTTCTTGGTTTTCTTGAGTGGTTAGTCTCAATAACGATCATGTCGCAATTAACCCCGATTGAAGTTTCCCTGACGCCGCAGCAACGATTTGCAGATTATTTGCAAAGTCGTGGGATGCGCAACACTGAGCAACGTCGCGGATTGTTGCAGCATGTTTTCAGTCAGCACGAACATTTTGATGCGGATCAATTGATTGAGCGGCTGCCCAAAAAAGGCAAAGACGGATACATCAGTCGCCCGACCGTGTATCGCACGCTAGGCGAATTTGTGGACGCCGGTTTGCTGCGGAAGTTCCAACTCGACGGCCGCAGCGTTTACGAGCACGATTACGGGTATCCTCAGCACGACCATTTGTACTGCACCGAGTGCGAGCAGTTGATCGAATTTCAGAACGACGAGTTAGCCGAGTTGAGGGCGGAGATCGCCCGGAAACACCGGTTCCAGGTTCGGGGGCATCGTTTGATTATCAACGGCGTTTGCGAATCATGCCGCAAGAGCCGACGTCGTGTTCGCCGTAAAGTGGATTTGATTTAGGTCTCTACTGCACCAACGGCGAAGAATGCATTACAGAATGCCGGCCGGGCGATAGTCTACCGCCGCCGGAAATTCCGTTTCCAGCTGTTCGACCTGGCGAGAAAATTGATCCACCTGTTGGTGCGCGGCGCCAACCTGCGTTCGACCCGTTTGCATGATCTGTTCCAACTGCCCGAGTGACAGCCCGAGTCGATCATCGTTAGCGAGTCGTTGGATTAAATCGTTTTCGGAAACTTCACCGTTGCGAAGCGCCATCACGGTTGCGACGGCATGTTCCTTGATCGCGTGATGGGCGGTTTCACGGCCGACACCCGATTTGACCGCTTCCATCATGATCGTGGTCGTCAGGAGGAAGGGCAGGTAATGATTGTTTTCGGCTTCAATCACCGCAGGATAGACGTCCATCTGTTCCAGGACCGTCAAAAAAGTTTCGAACAGTCCGTCGCTGGCAAAGAAAGCGTCGGGCAGCATGACCCGGCGTACCACGGAGCAGGAGACATCGCCCTCGTTCCATTGATCGCCCGCCAGGCCGGCGGCCATGGTCAGGTAGCCTTTGAGGATCGTGTGAAAACCATTGATTCTTTCGCAGCTACGGGAGTTCATTTTGTGGGGCATCGCGGAGGAGCCAGTTTGACCTTTGGCGAATCCCTCGCTGGCCGTTTCGTGGCCCGCCATCAGGCGGAGCGTGCGACACAGCGACGAAGGTCCACTGGCCAATTGCACCAGGGTGTTGACGATCTGCAGGTCGAGGCTGCGGGGATAGACTTGCCCGACGTTGTCAAACTGGCAGGGGATTCCGAGGTGTTGACGACCAGTTCGTCCAACTGACGGGCTTTTCCGAGGTCGCCGTCGAACAGCGAAACCTGATCCATCTGCGTTCCGACCGCGCCTTTGAGGCCGCGGACGGGGTAGTGGGCCAACAGGCAATTCAGCGCCTTCAACGCCAATAACATTTCTTCGCCGAACATCGCCAACCGCTTTCCAAAGGTCGTTAGCTGGGCGGCGACGTTGTGGGTGCGGGCGGTGATCACCAGATCTTTCCATTGCGCTGCCCTGGTCTTGATCTTGGACAGCGCGGCAACGGTCCGGTCTCGCGTCAGTTGAAGCGACCTGTAGATCTGCAACTGTTCTACATTCTCCGTCAGGTCCCGCGACGTCATGCCTTTGTGGATCTGTTGGTGGCCCGCCAATTCGTTGAACTCTTCGATTCTCGCTTTGACATCGTGTCGAGTGATCTTTTCGCGTTGCATGATCGAATCAAGATCGACATCCTGTTTCACCGATTCGTATTGAGCGATCGCATCTTCAGGTACGGCCAGGCCAAGCTGTGCCTGGGCTTTTAGAACCGCGATCCACAATTCGCGTTCGAGCACGATTCGCCCTTCGGCTGACCAGATTTCGGTCATTGATGTCGAGGCATAACGCTGGGCGAGGATGTTGGGAATCATGGGAACTGCCATCGTTTTTTGATGCAACGTCGTCAACGTTGCTTGGGTGTCACGGTTTTCGGTTCAAAATCAGGTTTCGGTGAGAAAGAGTTATAACGCACTTGACCGAACCGATTAACGGGGCGGGCAGGTTGCTTTCCCGCGGCAGCGAGCTGAGTTTTGGGTAGTCCTTTTCCCCTTGTTCATCTCAAACGGCCGGTGATGCGATTGCAATATTTACAAAAATGATGTGAAAAGCTGTCGGCGACTTTCCGCGTTGGACGAAAATTCGGTACGATAATGGATTGTTTGGGCAACGAAGCCAAACTTTTCCAGTCAGCGGATTTGGTGTGTTCGGTGCTGTTGGATTGGCCGATACCAAATGGGTGTGTGGTCAAATGGGCGGAACTGGTCTCCGTTATTTGTTGGACGGAAGATCTTTGCCATAAGGAGAATTCGGTGGGCAGGCGTTTACTCTGTTTTCTTTCGAGTGTTGTTGGACTAACCTTCGTTTGTTTGGTCGGTCCTGCGCTGACACAAACGGTTGTTGAGCCCGAATCCGAACCCGTCATCCAGGTCCCAACGGATCCCGACAGGAAGCTTGATAGCACGATGCTGCTACCGGCTTCCACGAAGCTCTGGGTGTCCATCCCGGATCTGGATCGGCTGAATGCGAATTTCGATGAGACGCAATTCGGTCAACTCGCCAAAAACGAGAAGATCGCGCCTTTCATCGAAAGCATGAAAGATCAAGGCAAGGATTGGTTGGAACAGAAAAACGTTCGACTGGGGATCCAGGTCGAAGAACTCAACGATATCCAATCCGGCGAAATCTGCCTGGCCGGTGTTTTGCAGGACCTCGAGGGGGATAAGCCTGCCCGCGGTTCGCATGGCCTGGTGTTACTGGTCGACGTCAGCGAACACGAAGAGGAAGCCCGCGAGTTGATTTCCAAACTGAATGCCAAATTGCTGAAGAACCGCGAGTGGGATCAGGATAATATTGAAATCAATGGCATCAAGGTTGTCAAAACGACCATTCAGCATCCCAAGCGGATCCGCCACAGCCAAGTCAATTTCCAGACCGTGACCAACGGATGGCTGTTGGCAGCTGATAATGAAGAGATCTTCCGGGAAATCGTACAACGATTGGTAAGCGCTGATGAACCGAAAGAAGCTGGCACGCTGGCATCGCGAAAATCGTTCCGAGAGGTGATGACACGGACCAAGTCCGAAGATTTTTCATCCGAGATTGCCTGGTTCGTCGACCCGTTCGGCTACATTAAATTGGCCCAAGCCATCGAAGAAGAAGAGAGCGAAAAAAGAGCTCATCAGGATGACTGGGCGGCGACGCTGGAAGAACAGGGATTTGATGCCATTCGTGGAGTTGGCGGTCATGTGTCCGTTGCCACCGGTGATCATGAGATCCTTCATCGGGCTTACATTTACGCACCTCGGGAAAATCTCAAAAAGAACCAGCAGCGCGTGTTTGAGCTGTTTGATTTTTCCAATGAGAAAAACGGAGTTCCCATGCCAGCGACTTGGGTTCCCGCCGATGCGGCCGGATATTTTTCGGGTAACTGGAATTTCACCAAACTGCTGGACAGCGTCGGACATATCTACGACGCGTTCCTGTCGGAAGGTGAATTCGATCAGATGATCAGCGATTTCAAAGCCGACCCTGACATGCAACTGGACATTCCGAAACTGGTCGGAATGTTCAAAAACCAGCTGACGATCTTTTCAACGACCGAGCGTCCGATTTCCGAGACCAGCGAACGCGTGGTGATTGGAATTCCTGTTGGCGACGAGGCCGACTTTATTTTCCAAAGTATCAAACGGGGTGTCGGCCAGGGAAATGGGGAAGAGATCACGCTTGGCGGGATTAAAGTAATTGAGGTCGACACGACCAAAGAGCCCGAATTTGAAATGGACGAAGATCTACAGTTTCTCGAAGGCCTGGAAGATCCGGGGCAAGAGGAATTCGTGGAAGAAGATCGCGAATTTGAACTGTTCGAAAAACGCTACTTCGCGGTTCACGATGGTTATCTGCTGATTGCCAACGACAAGGATTACTTCAAGAAGGTTCTGCTGCAGAAACCGAAAGTGCACCTCCACGAAACCGAAGACTATATCGAAGTCTACGAGTCGCTGGCAGAACTGACCGATTCGAAGAACGTGAGTTTCCGACAGTTCGGCCGCATTGATCGAGCCTTGGAAACGAACTACGAGATGCTTCGCCAAGGCAACATGGGAAAATCCAAAACCGTATTGGCCCGCGTCCTGAACAAGATCTTTGAATCCGAGAGCGATCAAACGGTGGACAAACAGGATCGGGTTCAGAAACTGGACGGCTCCAAACTGCCCGAAAGTTATGCCGACGATATCGCCCCGTATTTGGGACCCACCGGTTGGGTTCTGGAGACTGAAAAATACGGTTGGAGACTGACCAGCTGTGTCCTAAAAAAAAAGCAAGTAAGTGAAGTCGTCCAAAAAATTGGCGACGCCGATGCGGAAAAAAACCCGAATCGGTAAGGCAACACGAACGAGTCCCGGTTGAGCGACATCGCGTAGGACAGGCTTCCCAGCCTGTCTTGACCGATACCTGGTTGAACCGGTGCCACCAGGCTGAACGGGTAGCTCGCCGTGCTGCAGACAGGCTGGAAACCCTGTCCTGTTTGCAGACAGACAGGCTGGAATTCCTGTCATGCTTGCAGACAACGCTGGAAGCCTGTCTTAGGTTGGGTGCTTAAACGTTGGTTGTTTAATCGTTGGGTTGCCAGTCATTATTCCGGCAATCCACTCGGCCCCAATACGCGTGTTGTCGTTCCGCCCGACGGCGAACATCTTCCAGAATGACTTCCGTCGAAGGCTTCACAAATCCCTTCCAGGAACCTCGGCCCTTGATCTGAATGAGTTTGTCAAAATCGACAAACTCCGGAGAAAGCCAAAGCGTCGAATCGTTCAGGATCTTGAATGACGAGGGTCCCAGGCGAAACTGGTTGGGATTCGAAGCTTTGATTTCGCCTTCGATCGTCATCCTGGTCGAAACGTTTTTTTCTCGATAAGCCTCCGGCCAGATCACGTCCTCGGCGGGAATTCCGTCGAATTCGAAGAACCAGAAATAACAATCCCAGGGACGAATGGATTTGCACTCGAAACGGAACCCCGATTTATCGGGTAGCTTTCGACGCTGTACTCGCATCCATTTGAACATCTCCGGAATCTCTTCCGGGAACAACTCGTTGGCACGTCCGTCGTACATCACGACCGTGCAGTCTTGATACTTCTTCGAAGGCAGCCAGTTGTTCCATTGTTTTTTGGTTTCGATAATCGTCGGCAGGTCTTTTCCGCCAACCACGGAGTAGACCGGCAGATTGACATGCTCATTGTCCTTGTAGACGTCCTGGTATTGGTCCATTTTCCCCGAGACGCCCAGGATGCCTGCCCAATGTTCCGGATGGGAGAGTCCAATATCATAGGCGGCTTCACCCCCGATCCCGTGGCCCGCGAGGAAGACCCGATCGGAGTCGACCGAAAACCTCCGCAGGGCACCGCGAAGTGCTTTCAACACCGTCGCGTGTTCGCGGCCCGAGTAACCATAAACTGATTGCCCACTTAATCGCCAATCAACGGCCATCGTAATGTAGCCATTCCGCATCGCGTGACCCGTTCGGACACCCAGGTTTGGGCTGAAGCCACCGCAGTACATTTCCAGGTTCTGATCGGCCGTTTGTCGACCGCCGGGCAAAGTGATCAACAGCGGGTAACGCCGATAGGGGTCGTATTCCGGCGGCAGCTGGACCAGGCAACGGAACGATAGCGGTGCTGGATCGATTTTCGGACCGGGAATCTCGACCGTGAATTCGAAAGGCCGCTCGCCCGTGTAGTCCGCCAGGTCCGGCGATTGGGGGGGATTGAGTTGCTTCACCATTGCATCGATGTAAGCTGGTGAGCCCGTTTCAAACTCTGCCAATTGGTTCAGAATACGCGAGCGACGCAACGCGTCTCCGCAAGTCAGGTATTCAATCACCAGATCCCGAACGACAAATAATTCCTGGGTGACCGCCAGATTGTCAATGGCGGCGTTGCTTCCCAGCACCCAGCCGCTGATCGCGAGGGAAAGCTTCTGTTCGGGAGGCATCGCGGCATCATTGGCAAATCGCAGGTAGCCGTCGAGTCGAGGCGCATTGACCTGATTGAGATTGGTTTCAATTTCGTTCTTGAATCGGTTGACCGCCGTCAGCTGGTCGGCATCCAGGTTTTGGTTCGCAGCAATCAGCTCGTTGATCTGAGTCCGCGTCTGGTCCAGCTGTTTTTGAGATTCAGCAAACGCATTTTCCAGCTCGCGAAATTCCGCCAACACTTCCAGCGCGATGCCTTCCTTATTGAATGCTTTGGCAAATGCGGTGGCCAGTTGATCCTGGCCATTCTCCATCCGGATCCGAATCTCCCGCAGCACCTGTTTGGCGTAGGCTTGCCGGATCATCTTCCGATTGTCGTCGAGTTGTTCCTGCAAATCCGGGAAAATATTCTGGATGAAACGCAGCTCTTCGATGGCCAGGTTGAATCGTTCGGCCTGGAGAAAAAAATCGGCGATTTTCAGATAGGCCGCGGGGTTGTCACCGTCATGAATCTGGGCGTGGAGGACATTTCGCAACACATCGGCGGGAACCGTCCCGGTTCCGATTTTCATGGTCCACTGCTTCATCGGCCCAGAACCGATAATATCGACGACCTGAAGTTCACAGTACCGCGGGTGGACCTTGGTAATTCCCTGGATGTACGTCACCGGGTCCAGCGGCGGGGTGTGGACCGTGATGGTCCGGTGTCCGTGTTCGTTGAACGGGCTCACGTTCAGAATGCTGCCGTAGCCTTCCTGGCCTCCGTAGGGATTCTGGAAAATGGGGATTTCCACTTCGTTGCGTTGACTGTCGCCGACGCTGTCGACGGAATTCAGCGATACGTAGATCTGCCGCAGACCATCATCGATCCGCACCGTGGGTTGGGTCCCGTAAACCGTGATCGCTCCAGCCCCCTCCATGATGGCTGGAACCCCGTAAGCCTCGCCTTCGTGCTGCAGGCCCGATTTCATGTTGACCACCCGTTGGATACCCTGCGCATTGACGTGGGGCGTCAAAAACGACAGGGAAAACAGCAAGATCGTGATCAGCGAAGTGGGTTGGAACGGAGAAAAGCCAGCGATTCGTGCGAATCGATAGTCCATGTTTTGCCTTTCTGGTTTGCGACGAAACCATGCATGATTTTGCCCGTTGTATTATAGTGCATCAGGTAGGTTAATCAAAAGCACGAATCGAAACTGATCCCGTATGTCCGTCCCTGAATCAATTCCCAAACCCGAGCCAGCGCCGGAAGAAGTTGATCAGGCGGAGATGGCTCAATTTCAGAAGACCATTACCCTGCCCCGCTGGCTGGTTTATTTTCAAGCGGCCATGTTGGGGATCGTCGCCACGACGTTTTTCATTTTCGGTCTGATGGTTGGAAGTGTCACGTCCGGTAGCGTGACGGAGTCGATTGAGAAATTTGATTGTCGCGTGTCGGGAGTCGTTCAGTATGCCGACGGTGGCGACGTCCTGGCGGATGCGGGTGCGGTGGTCTTTCTGTTGCCGCGCGCGGCCAAACCGCAACAACGCGCCGCAGCCAGTTCGGTGAACCCGGACAGTTTCATGGCACTCGACAATCCGGGAATTGAGGTCGTGCACCAACTGGGTGGGGCCATTGTCCGGGCCGACGAAAATGGCCAGTTCGAAGTCGTTGTCGACGCGGGTGTGGGCAAAGCAATCGATTATTTTGTCTTGGTCGTGTCTCGCAACAAGGCCGAAGAATCTGCCGAACCACTGACCAAGCAACAGGTCGCCGGGATCGGTACCTGGTTCATGCCGGTTGAGCGCGTGATGAGCGATCGGGCGATCTATTGGGATACCCTGTCGCTATCGACCGAGCAAGTTGAACTGCCCGCCATCAGGTTTTGAACGCATTCCAGGGATGGCTGCGACGGAGTTGTCTGCTTCGCGAGACAGAATCTCAACCAAGGATTTCGCGTTTCTGGTTGAGGTAATCCCAGACGACGAACCGGTCGAGGTCGCCGCCGGCGGTGAAGAAGACGCGTCCCTTGGTTTGTTCGCTCAGCCGGTGAGCAAACCGAATGTCTTCTTCCGATTGTGACCAACTGGGAACCAGAAACGTGTTGATCGTGATGCCTTCCTGGGCACACAATCCGCCCTTCGCGCATCGTCATTTCTTCGGTCCGCGGATGCGGCGGATAGAGCATGTACAGCATGGAGTCTTCGAAATGGGCCGTCGGCAGACCATCGGTAATCAACACGACTTGGCGGTTCGGCGTGTCCTGAGTTGGCCAGCAGTTGCCGGGCCAAGCTGCAGCGAATGTTGAATGTTGGTGAAGTGCTGATGCACCATGTGTTCGCTGACTTCTTCGCGGCTCATGTCGACCTTCAACTGCACGAACGAGTCGTAGATCGTCACCGGTTTGGGCATCAGATCGACAATTTCGCCCGGACGACGGACTTTGCCGAACGTGTACATCTCGATGAAGTTCAGGATAATCGCCGGGATATTCGCTGCGAATCAGGCCATCCAGCGCCAGTGCCATCCGTTTGACGTTGATGTACTGGCCGTCGTAACGCATCGAGCCGCTCATGTCCATCATGACGACGGTCGCCGATTTCGGATTGTTCTTGGTCCGGTGAATCTCGATGTCTTCGGTCTTCAGCCGAAGTGGCAACTCGGCTCCGCCCCGCAACATCGCGTTGACAAATGTCTGCGGAATGTCCATGTGAGTCAGCGAATCACCAAATTCGTAGGGTTTGGTCGATTGCAGCTCGACGGCACCTTCGCCGACGATGTTACCTTCGTGGCGACCGCGTCTTGGAGGCCTTCAGGTGGCTGAAAATTCGTTCCAGCAATTTTCCCTGAAAGACGCGGTAGGCCTGCGGGCGTCAGCTGAAACCGACCGTCTTTCTTCTTGAGTCCCTGTCGTTCGGCGGCTTCTCGGACGTAGTTTTCGATCATCCGCTGCATCTCTTCCAGCGACTGCATCGTTTCTTCGTCCATGAATTCACCCAGTTGATCCATGTCGATAATCGGCGATCTGGGCCGTTTCTCGGGCCTCTTCGAGTTGCTTCAGCAGCTCGTCGATCTTTTCCAGCTCTTCCTTGATCTCGATCGCTTGCGGGATCGTCATCGACTCTCGACCCGGTGAAATACGTACTTGGCTGCCAGTTCATCGATCTGGTATTTGTCCGCCAGCCGTCCCATCAGTCCGAACAAATGGATGTGCCCAGCGGATCGGTATCGTCGTCGACTTCGTAGCACAGTCATTCCAGATCGTAGAGCTGTTCCTGCTGAACGGCTTCCCGAATCGCTCTTCGAGATGTGAGGCGGTGCGTCCGGGCACTTGTTTGGCTTTCTTGCGAAAGGCCTGTTTGGCCGTCTTCTGGACCGTCCTCGTTTCATAGGTTTCGAGGATCTTCCGTTTTCGCTCTTCCAGCAACGCCTTAATCATGTCGAGGCTCGGGCCCAGCTTTTGGAACTGGCGGGATCCAGATCGAACCGCACGGGCGAGTTCCTCTTCCGTCAATTCGCGCATGCTTCCGTACGCCAGCATCTGGTTCATCAGCGGCGAGACGAAATCAGGCGGCGGCTGGGTCGGGACTGGGAAACTTGATCGGATCGTACTTCATGTACGTATGAACGATTCCGCCGATATCTTTTTTAGTGCTCATGATTTCGATCAGTCGTCGAGGCTTCCGCTGGCAGCGTCAGGGAAATGCGATACAGTCGCAGGCCACCGGTTAGACTTCGTAGGCCGATTGTCCGTGTTCCTGACCGCGGAAATCATGTCCATCGAATACAGGCCGGCCAGTACGAATTCGACGCAGGAGGCTCGCACCGCATCGTCGGATGACGCGTTGACTTCAAACGCCTTCTCCCACGCCGGCGGAACGCGTTTCAGACGCTCGGCATATTCGAGCGAGGGGATCATGTCGCCGACTTCGATCCGGACGCCCTTTGCCAAAGATCTCGGCGATTTCGTCCAGCCCATGCTCGGTGACGTATTCCTCGAACACGATCCGAGATCGCTTCGGCGATGATGCTGTCGAGCACCTGGCGCTTCGGACATTTGATGGCTGCCCATCAGATCGAGTTCGAGTTTTCCCAGCGACGACGTGTACAGGTGGCCGAGGTCGCTGATCCGCGGAACCGCCGGTTTTTCGCCCAGCACCACGCCTCGATGCCGGGCACTGGACAATCATCGTGCGATAATTTGGCAATGCTGAAATCGTGCGCTGACACCGGATTGCTGATCGACGTATTTCGACTTGCGGGCCTGAATCGTGATCTGCTCACAAATCTCTTTCATGAAATACGGCACGCGGACCGGGTATTCGCCATCGAGTTCGACATCGGCTTCCTGTTCCATGATCTCGATTCCCAGATCGCGTTCGACGGGGATAGTGAGTCTGGATCAGGATGCCGATGCGGTCCTTCAGTTGCGGAATGACTTTGCCACTGCGGTTGAACGTCGACGGGTTGGCGGAGAACAGAATCATCACGTCGATGTCGAATCGGACGGGATAGCCGCGAATCTGCACGTCGCGTTCTTCGAGAATGTTGAACAGACCGACCTGGACCAGTTCGTCCAGTTCGGGCAGTTCGTTAATCGCAAAGATGCCGCGATGCATCCGAGGAATCAGGCCAAAGTGCAGCGCTTCTTCGGTCGACATGCTGACGCCACCGGCCAGCTTGGCCGGATCGATTTCACCGATGATGTCGGCGAACTTGGTTCCCGGCGCCAGTCGCTCGGCGTAGCGGTCGTCTCGATGCCACCACTGGATGGGAATGTCGGCCGGATCGTGGTCGGCAACGAATTCGCTTGGCAACGCGGCTGATGGGATTGAGTGGATCTTCGTGAAAGGGGGCCGCAGGGATGTCGAGATAGGGGATTTCTTCGTCCAGAAAACGAATCAGGCCACGCATCAGGCGGCTTTTGGCTTGCCCTTTTTCACCCAGGAACAGCATGTCGTGCTGCGAAAGCAGGCCGATATTGATTTCCGGAATGACGGTATCTTCGATAGCCGACGATGCCCGGATAAAGCTCTTCGCCGGCGGCCAGCATTCTGACAAAATTGTCATTGATCTCCTGTTTGACGGTTTTGGATTTCCATCCGCTATCGACTAATTCCTGAAGATTGGTGGGTTTGGTCTTGGTAATCGTTGCCATCGAGTCTCTGTTCCTTATTGAATCACGTGCGAGCTGCATTATACGCGGTTATCCGGACAGGAAAATTTTTTGTGCCCGCTCGCAGGTGCCACCCGCTTTCTGCCCACCCGGGCAACCGCCAATCTAAGGTCCGGTTTAACGGCAGCAAACAGATTCGCTGAAATCTACGGCGGTTCGACCGAATCGGCACCCAAAGGACGTTGTTTTGTTCCTTCATCTGGCAAGTTTCGCGAGAAAATTCGGCTGAATTTTTTTAGTCGACAGTTTCGTGAGTGACCCACTGCATGCGAATCTGCGTTGAAGCACGTGCGTTGAACTGGATCGTCACGCTCGATAGGATTGGCACTCCCGTTCTGCGCCTGCTGGTAGAAAGTTCCCTTGGACCAGTGACGCGAATCTCAACGTTCCCCAACGGCTGAATCAAGATGATCGAATTTGTGTACTTCGACCTGGGCAAGGTTATTTTAGAGTTCAGCCATCAGAGGGCGTGTGAGCAGATGGCCGAGGTCGCCGGTGTACCAGTCGAACGGGTTCGTGAGGTGCTGTTCGACACGGAACTGCAAAACCAGTATGAAACGGGCGTTGTCAGCTCGCAGGAGTTTTTCGAGCAGTTTTGCGAAGCGACCGAATCGACGTCGAATATCAATGAACTGTTGCGTGCGGGCAGTGATATCTTTGAGCTGAACACTGCGATTGTCCCGGTGATTGCAAAACTGGTGTCGATTGGTTTTCCGATTGGGATTTTGTCCAACACCTGCGAGGCCCACTGGGATTTCGTGTATCGAAAATACGTCATCCTGAGAGATTTTTTTGACCGGGTGATTCTCAGTTACGAAGTCCACTCGATGAAGCCGGATCCAGGAATTTACCTTGCCGCCATTGAGCAGGCCGGCGTCGATCCGGGCAGGATTCTGTTCATGGACGATCGAAACGAAAATGTGAAGGGGGCACTTGAAGCGGGAATCCAAGCGGTTCCCTTCTATTCGGCGCAGGAATTGACGCGGCAGATGATCGGGTTCGGATTGAAATTGAACCTTTAACCGTGCGGAATTCAGAACGGTTTGATGTTGCGGTGGCAATCGGACGCAGCCGGATGGGCAACAATTCTGTCGGAATTCTCCCGGATCCCGCTACCCTGCAGGCTGGCGTGCCTTAAAATCAGTGGGTTAGCTCAGTCTTCCCGAATTTGTCGATGCACGACGGATTTTCGCGACGCTCAACCGCCTGGTATTTTCCGGCCGCTAACTTTACCGACGACCACTGCAGGAAAGCAGGAATCAAAATGTCCGAATCAACAATCCGAAGCACCGTCTGGACACCCGGTTGGTATGAACTGGATCAGTCCTTGGTATTAGGTGAGCGTCAGAAGTACTGGTTCTTTCAGACGCCACCGGACGAGATAATTCCGACCGACGAACCCGTCGATTTCGTATTCTACAATCAGCTCGATTCGAACAAGAATTGCGTTGTCCGGTACGCCAAGATTCTGGAGATGAGTCACCCGCAACTTGGGCCGCTGCTACGGATCGATACCGATGGGCTGGACTACATATTTTTTCCTGTGGAAGGCGACGAAGTTGTGGTCAATGCTGAGGAGGAGCCCGGGATGACCTATGATGGGGGTCCCGAAGTCAAGGATTGGTCGGTCCGAGTCAAACTCGGTGAAGTCTCCGAAACGATGGAAGAAGCCGAAAGCATGTAGACATCCGTGGGACTTGCTATGTGGCCATTCACTCTGGGAATGTTCTGATTTTGCGGAGCAAAATTCCACGTAGGCACGCTTGCATTTGCGTTGCAACCTCACTAGCTACGTGGCCATTCACTCTGTGAATCTTCTGATTTTGCGGAGCAAAATTCCACGTATTCGCACCTGTATTTGAGCTGCAACGTTGAAAAACAAACCTAAACCAGCCTGATCTCGTAACGATCTGGAATTCTATGGTTTTCGCTGCGAACGGATTCGGGCTTTGAAAGTGATCGTCTTTGCATGACAATCGTTAAGGCTAAGCGTTGTCAAGGATCAAGCCCCAGATCGCTTGCCTTTACGTGCCAACGATCGCTTAACTCATTGTTCATTGGAGCAATGTCACGCCGCGTGGACATGCCTTTGGAAATCAAAAATGGATAAACGAGGACTCGTGTTGTGCTGTGCTTTGGCCTTCCTGATGATCGGGATGCTGCCCACGATCAGCGATGCCCGGTTGCAGGAGCGGCAAACCAATTCCGATAAACAGGACGCGAAGAAACCGAAAATCGCTGCCCCGGTTCCGCGATTTCGGCAACAACGAGTCGATCGGCCCGCGAACAAGCCTGGCCAACCTGCACCGCAGCCACCGGTGATGGGGCAAGATCCAGCGACCGGTCAGCAAGCCGCCGACCTGGTGCAAAACAATGCACCGGTCATTATACGGGCCGAGGCCTATGCCGGTCGGCCGTATGGTATTGGGAAAGTCTCCTATCGTTTGCGCGAAGGGGATCAGCTGGTGGATCGGACAGGTGCCGTATTGCTGGAAGATCCCGATAAACGGGTGCTCTACCCTGTCGTGACACAAACGGCGTACCGGACTTTCATCAAGCTGTTGACGGGTCGACAGGAGGTGGAACCGGAGAATGTGCATGATGTGTGGTTTCTGTTTCGAGGTGAACAGCCACTGCAGCTGACGTTGCGGAGCACTGGTGATGTGACGTTCGAGGTTCCGATCAAGTACTCTCGGAGTCGCCAATATGAGCGATTTGCCGGGCAGTGGTGGCAGGCATTTACTCGTTCGGTGGACGAGTTGAATGACGCCGGCGATTATCCGCCGATCATCGAAACCTATTTGACCACGATGGTCGGAAAGCGACTTGGGTTTCAACCGAAGGCACTTCCCGAAGACGGGGGTGACCCGTTGTTCAAGACCTTCGAACTGATCTTTAATGCGGAATCCATTCGACTGGAAGCGATTCAAAATTCCATGCTGCGGGGAGTCGATCCCGCCCCTGCCAATTTACCGGTTCCTCCGGCGATACAATGGACGCCGTTGATTGTCTCCGGGCTGCCGGAAGAGATTGAGATTGAACCGATCGCGCAGTGCATCCCTGAGGAGTGTTTCTACCTGCGATTCGGTACCTGGCAAAACCAGATCTGGTTGCAGCGTTTGATGGAAGAATTTGGCGGTAATCTGGGGCGCATGATTGCTCTGCGGGGATTTCAGTACCGGATGCAATCCAAATTCCTGAATCAGTTGGCCATTCAGTCCAACGAGTGGGATCAGCTGTTTGGAGGCAATCTGATTGACGACGTCGCGGTCATCGGCTCCGACACTTATTTCGACGATGGCTCGGCGGTCGGTGTTGTGTTGCATGCAAAAAGCACGGATCGTTTGCGATCCAATCTGCTGTCCAAGCGGAATAAATTCGTCAATGAAAACCAGGCCTTGAACGCGTCGCTGGCGGCGGTCCAGGTCGGAAACTACACGATCGAGTTGTTGTCCACGCCAGATAACCGCTATCGCTCGTACTACGCCGTCAGTGGCGATTGCCATTTGATGACAACGTCGAAACGAATCGCCCAACGCTTCATGGAAGCCGGGGACGGGATTGGGTCACTTGGACAGTCGGACGAGTATCGGTTCGCGCGTTACAACATACCGTTGAAGCGAGATGACACCGTGTTTGTCTACATGTCGACACGATTCTTGCAGAACTTGTTGACGCCCCAGTATCAAATCGAGCTGCGACGGCGAAACCGAGTGATTACTGACATGATGCTGTTGGAGCTCGGCAGACTGGCTGGCGCCAACGAAAATACACCGACCGATATTCCCTCGTTGATCCGAAATGGTTATCTGCCAGAAGGCTTTGGCAGCCGACCGGATCAAGGGTCGTTTGAACGGGTCGGCGAAAACTGGGTGGATTCGATCCGTGGTCGCCGCGGGTTTTTTACGCCGATTCCCGATCTTGAACTTGGTCGCGTGACTGCCAGGGAGACGGCTTGGTATAACCAGCGGTGCGCAGTTTTTCGCCGAGAGTATCACTTCGCTGGATCCGATGTTTGTCGCGATCAAACGCTACGAGTTTCGGGACAACGTCGAGCGAGTCGTCTTTGATGCCAGAATTGTTCCCTTTGGGGAGGAAAAATACGGTTGGTTGATGTCCATGTTGGGACCACCGTTGCAAAACGAAATCGCGGGAACCCCCAATGACCTGATTCGATTGCAAGCCAGCATGCAGGGCGGACTGGAAAACCCATTCGTCGCGCCCCATCAGATCTTCGCAGCCGTTCAAAATGACCTCGATGTGCATATGAAGTTAACTCCGACTTCGTTTTTAAAAACGATGGATATGGTGCGTGAAGCCCCGGCCTACATCGGGGCTTGGCCAAGCCCGGGATACTTGAACTGGATGCCTGCGCTCGGCGGCCAGCCTGATCCAGATGGATTTACGTACTCCCGAATTCTCAAACTCTGGAGACTGCAATGGGAGGGTTTCTCCGCACTCGCTTTTGACCGCGATCGATTGGAGGAACTGAAACCTCATTTGAAAGTCGTGCCAACCGAGCGCCCGGCCCAGTTGCGATTGGTGGTGGGAGATTTGAGTCGGTCCAAGTTGAACGAATGGGCCAACGGTTTAAACTACCGCAGGAGCTGGCAGACCTCGATCGCCAATGTCCGTTTTCTGAATTTGTTGACGCAACAGTTTCGGGTTCCTCCCGAGTTAGCCAGGGCGACGGCCGAACGGCTGTTGGATGTGAAACTGGTCTGTTCACTCGACGGGGAGTACCAACTGACAACGTTGCCTTCGGGCCGAAGCATCTGGAGTTCCGACGCGTGGCCTTCGTTTTCCAATCCGGCGTTTCCCCCAGATCACACCGCTCCGCTGTTGAAGTGGTTTCGCGGACTGGAGATGGAAGTGATCAAGGGCGAAGGCCAATTCGCGATCCACGGTTTTCTGGATATCGAACGCGACGAGCAAAAATCAAGCTTGCCTTCGTTTGATCTGTTCGGCGGGTTCGGCAGTTTGATGGGAATGAACTCGTCCTCGAAGCCGCAACCGAGGGATCAAGAAACACCAGCTGATGCAGGCAAAAACGAATTGATTGATTAAGCTTGACATGGTTGCGGACGATCAATGCTGCTGTCCGTGATCGGCCACGGGCGACGCTCGCGAGGGTTGGCATCCAGTTGTCGCTGCTCTGGGAACCGCTGTCCGGAATCCAGCTGCAGCTCCCGAATTTGAATCCCGCTCCAACTCATACTCGTACTCGTCCTCATCCAGCCCTACAATAACCGGTCCGAGTACGAATCGAGCCCACTGCCAGTCATTGACCTACCGTCGGCAGTCCGAACCTGAACCCTAAAAACTAGCCAAATATGGAAATCGCAATCGCGCTGCTCGCATTGACCGCAATGGAAATTGTGCTGGGCATCGACAACATTGTTTTCATCACCATCGTTTCCAGCAAACTGCCTCGGGACCAGCAACCGCTGGCGCGGCGCTTGGGTTTGGCGTTAGCTTTGATTACCCGTTTGATGTTGCTATTTCTGTTGTTTTACATGGTCAATGGAGAACAGTTTCAAAGGCCTGTATTTCAACTGACCGACCTCGGTATTCCCGAACAGCTGATCGAACGCATGACCGTTTCCGAGCAACCTCATGGCTCGGTGCTGGACGAAACCGTGATTGCGCAAATCAACCTGGAGCATTTCAATGAATCCAACGACATTTCGTGGAAAGATATCATTCTGTTCCTGGGCGGACTGTTTCTGGTTGGTAAAAGTGTTTATGAAATTCATGACGAATTTGGAGCCGATGGCGAACACGCGATTGCGCCGAGCGGCAACCTGTTTGCCGGGGTGCTGATTCAAATTGCCCTGTTGGATGTAGTGTTTTCACTCGATTCGGTGATCACCGCTGTCGGTATGGTGGACAATGTCTGGGTGATGGTCGCGTCGATCATCCTGGCTGTGATTGTGATGCTGATTTTTGCAGAACCTGTCAGCCGATTTGTCGAGAATCACCCGACCCTGAAAATGTTGGCACTCAGCTTTCTGATCCTGATTGGTGTGATGCTGGTGGCGGAAGGAGTCGGGGCGCATTTGGACAAAGGTTACATCTATTTTGCCATGTTTTTTGCCTTGGTTGTCGAAGTGATGAACATTTCGCTACGCACCAAGACGCCGGAGGCACAGGAACTGGGGACCGCAAGTGATTAGGCTAATGAAAATGAAAATGAAGAACCTGAAAGCGAATCTCCTGACCGTCGCGCTGTTTGTGGTTGCGGTGGGTTGGGGTACTCCATGCCCCGCGCTGATGCCCTCGTCGCCGCAAGACAATACCAAACAGGATGAACTCAATCCAGCTGACGAAAAGTGGTTTGGCGTGCTCGATCTCCAGGTCGCGAAACTCCGGTTGGAGCTTCGGCTGCGGAAGCAGCCAGATGGCTCGTGGTCGGGAGGGATGGTCAGTCTGGACCAGTCAACCACCGAGATTCCATTTGATTCGTTGACCTACAACGATCAGCGATTGAGCTGGAACATCAACAGCCTGCAGGCTTCGTTTGAAGGCCAGCTGGATGCTGCCGGTCAAATCGCCAGCGGTTCGTTCAAGCAAGGGCCTACCCAGGCCAAGCTGGAATTCAAACGAGTCGCCGCAGTACCCCCGCGAAAGCACGTTCAGACCTGGCAAGGCAACCTGGTGGCCGGTCCGCGGACGTTCGATTTCCAGTTTCGCGCTTACGAAGATGCGGATGGTTCCTCGACCTGGTTGCTTGACAGTTTTACGGAAAACATCGGCGACCTGAATTGCACAGCGGCCTTCGATGGTGATCAGGTCACGATCGAAGTTCCGATCAGTGCTGGAAAGCTGGTGGGCACTTTGAACAAGGCCGGGGATACGATCGACGGTCAATGGCTCCAAAACGGTAACGAACTTCCCATTACTTTGAAGTCCATTCCCCTGGCAGCGACCCGCAAGCTCGGTGCGACATACAATCGCCCCCAAACCCCGCAGCCTCCGTTCCCCTACGGGGCGGAAGACCTCGAGATCGAAAACCAGCCAGGTGGTTCGGTGCTGGCCGGAACCTTGACGACGCCCAGCGGAAAGGGGCCGTTTCCCGTGGTGATCACGATCAGCGGCTCCGGCCCTCAGGATCGTGACGAGACGATTATGGGACACAAGCCGTTCCTGGTAATCGCCGATCACTTGACCAGGCATGGGATTGCCGTGTTTCGATTTGACGATCGGGGCATTGGGAAATCCAAAGGTGATCGGTCGAAGGCGACCAGCGAAGATTATGCCGGGGACGTTGCGGCCATCGTGGCCCGATTGAAAACACATCCCAAAATCGATCCGGAAAAGATCTTGCTGGCCGGGCACAGCGAAGGCGGTATCATCGCGCCGTTGGTCGCCGACGAAAATCGTGACGTTGCCGGGATCATCCTGCTGGCCGGAACCGGGGTGTCGGGCAAGGAGATCTCATTGAACCAGTCGCGGAAAATTTCGGCCGGGGCGGGGATGGCGCCGTTCATCGTCGAAGTTCAGGAAAAAATCCTGACTCGCATGTATGCAAGGTTGGAGCAGGGACAGGCGATCGACGATGAATTTGTAAAAGCATTGACTGCCGAGATGAAAGAATTGATCGCAGATGAAATTCAGGGTGGAAATCTGGTTGAGACGATTGTCACTACCGCCAAGGGCCAGCTGAGTCTTCCCTGGTTTCAGTTTTTTGCACTCCACGATCCAGCGCCGGTGCTGGAAAAAATCCAGTGTCCGGTGTTGGTGATCATTGGTAACAAAGACACTCAGGTTGATCCGGATTTGAACCTGCCGCCGATCAAGGCAGCGCTCGACAAAGCCGGAAACGATGATGTTGAAATCAAGCGGATGCCCAATTTGAATCACCTGTTCCAGGAATGCGAAACCGGTTTGCCAACGGAATACGCCACGATTGAACAAACGATTTCGCCGCAGGTCCTGGAATTGATGGTCGACTGGATCTCCCAGCGTTTCAAATGATCAGGTTGGATTATTTGAAGAAGAAATCCTGCCCATCGAAGTCGACCGTGATGGTTTTGTCGTCGGAGTCACCGACACGTAGCAACTCACTGGCCAACGGGTTGGCGAGCCGGTGCTGAATCACTCGCTTCAACGGGCGGGCTCCATATTGCGGATCGTAGCCTTCGTCGGCGATCTCTTCCCGTGCGGCCGGGGTCACGGTTAGTTCCCAACCCTGTTCGGTGACGCGATGCTCCAGGAGTTCGATTTGCAAATCAACGATTTTGCGAATCTGGTCCTTGTCGAGTGTGCGGAAGACGATTTTTTCATCGATCCGGTTCAACAGCTCGGGAGCAAATCGAGCGCGGAGAGCCTGTTCGACCGCTGCCTGCATTTCTTCAATGCTGCCACCTTCTTCGGTGATTTTTTGAATGATCTGACTGCCGACGTTACTGGTCATGACGATGATCGTGTTGGTAAAGTCAACGGTGTGGCCGTGATTATCGGTCAGTCGGCCATCGTCGAGGATCTGCAGCAGGATGTTGTAGACATCGTCGTGTGCTTTTTCAATTTCGTCGAGCAAGACGACACTGTAGGGGCGACGCCGGACGGCTTCGGTCAGTTTGCCGCCCTCGTCGTAGCCGACGTATCCGGGAGGGGCACCAATCAAACGACTGACGCTGTGACGTTCCATGAATTCGCTCATGTCGATGCGGATCATTGCGCTTTCGTCATTGAACATGACTTCGGCGAGGGCTTTGCAGACTTCCGTTTTACCGACACCGGTGGGGCCGAGGAACATAAACGAGCCGATCGGGCGATTGGGATCCTGCAGTCCACTGCGACTGCGCCGAACGGCGTTGCTGACGGCGGCGACGGCTTCGTCCTGGCCGACGACGCGCTGGTGCAATCGTTCTTCCATGACCAGCAGTTTTGCCCGTTCGGTTTCCAGCATGCGGCTGACCGGCACGCCCGTCCAGGCACTGACGACTTCGGCGATTTCGTCCTCGGTCACCTGTTCGCTGAGCAAGCGTTTCTTGGGGCTTCTTCGGATCCATCGCCGGCTTCGGATTCACGCGCTTCCGCGGCTTCGATTTGCTGCTGCAGTTTTTTCTTGGCCGTGTCCAGTTCGTAAAGTTTGCGATAGTCATCTTCGCTGACCGGGCGACCGCTGGATTGTTTGGTTTTGATTTCGGAATCCAGTTTGTCGAACTCCAGTTCGACCTTGGCCAGTTCCTGACGAACATTTTGAATACCGGTCATGCCAAGTTTTTCAGATTCCCATTGTTCGCGCAGACTGGCCAATTCGCGACGTTTTTCTTCCATCTCTTCCGAACGACATCCAGCCGCGCCTTTACGTCCTCGTCGTTTTCGTCTGCCAACTGCCGGGCGGCGAGTTCCAGTTGAGTCAAGCGACGCTGGACGTTGTCGATTTCCTCTGGCACGCTGTCCATTTCCATGGCCAGTCGCGAAGCGGCTTCATCGACCAAGATCGATCGCTTTGTCGGGCAGAAATCGATCGGTGATGTAGCGATTTGACAATTGAGCGGCAGCGACCAAGGCGGAATCCTTGATCTGAACACCGTGATGGGTTTCGTACCGCTGTTTCAGACCACGCAGAATGGAAATGGTATCTTCCACCGACGGCTCGTCGACAAACACGGGTTGGAATCGTCGTTCGAGCGCGGCGTCTTTTTCGATGTACTTGCGGTATTCGTCCAACGTCGTCGCGCCGATGCAGTGCAGTTCACCACGGGCCAGCGCCGGTTTCAGCAGGTTGGCCGCGTCGCTTCCACCTTCGGCGGCGCCGGCACCGACGACGGTGTGCAGCTCGTCGATGAACAGCACGATTTGTCCAGCGGCGGCAGTGACTTCTTTCAGGACAGCTTTCAACCGGTCTTCAAATTCGCCCCGAAATTTGGCTCCCGCGATCAACGCCCCCATGTCCAGGGCCATGACGCGTTTGTTGCGCAGGCTTTGCGGTACATCGTTGTGCACAATTCGCAGGGCCAACCCTTCGGCGATGGCGGTTTTACCGACACCAGGTTGGCCGATCAGAACGGGATTGTTTTTCGTGCGCCGGGAAAGAACCTGGATCACGCGGCGAATCTCCTCGTCGCGTCCGATGACCGGATCGAGTCTTCCGGCCTGCGCCAGGGCGACCAGATCGATGCAGTATTTTTCCAACGACTGGTATTTGGCTTCTGGATTTTGATCGGTCACACGGGCGGAGCCACGTACGGTTTTGAGGGCTTCGAGAATAGCGGCTTCGTGATGGCATTCAATTCGAACAGTCGTTTTGCTTGCGAATCGACGGTCGCCAGACGCCAACAGCAGATGTTCGGTCGAAACAAATTCATCCTGCATTTTCTCTGCCTGCTTGGCGGCGGCTTCGAAAACCTGCTGCAGTTCGCGACTGATATTGGGAGAGCTGCCACTGGACGACGAAGGCAACCGCTCCAGCTCGGACTCGACCATCTCGGCCAGTTGGTCGACGGGTGCACCGATTTTTTCCAGCACCGGGCGAACGATGCCGTCGGACTCACCCAGCAGCGACGCCAGCAGATGCAACACACCAATTTCCGGATTGCCTTTGCCACCGGCCATCGATTGGGCATTGGCGACCGCCTCTTGAGCCTTGGTGGTTAGTTTTTCAAATCGAAACGACATGTATGTCTCCGCGATTGGGTTGGCAAATTTTATTCGATCAAAGTCAGGCTTGAATGGTTGGAGCCAACTTCTAGTGGCAAACGGCTTGCCAAACTGGATATGTTGGCCGCACTCGTTTCGAAAGAAAAAGCCGCTCCAACATCGGTTGAAGCGGCTTTTCGAGTTTTTAGATCATCGGCTTGAACCCGAAACCGTCGTGACGCGAATCGCTTCCCGAGCCGAAACAGATTTCAGGCGGTTCGGGCCAACTTAGTCTTTGACTTCGAATTCGGCGTCGATCGCGTCGTCTTCGGCAGCCGGTTCGCGGTCGGCGTCGCCGTCAGCTGATTGCTGCCTCGCGCCGGCCGGCTTCGGCAGCTTTCGTACATCACTTTGCTCAGTGCGTGCGAAGTTTGTTCCAGCTCCTTGACAGCCGACTTGATCGCGTCCGTGTCATCGCCTTTGACGCTTCTCACGGACTTTCTCGATCGCAGCTTCCAAGGGAGCTTTGTCGCTCGTCCTTGAAGCTTATCTTTGTGCTCAGACATCATTTTTTCCATTTGGTAGCACATCGTTTCGCCTTCGTTTCGAGCCGTGACCAATTCGTATTGGCGACGATCCTCTTCGGCGTTCACCTCGGCGTCGTTTTTCATTTTCTTGATTTCTTCTTCCGAAAGTCCGGACGATTCCTTGATTTCGACGTTGGCTTCTTTGCCGGTACCCAGATCTTTGGCGGACACGTTCAGGATTCCGTTTTGGTCGATGTCAAATTTGACCTCGACTTGCGGAACACCCCGGGGAGCTGGCGGAATGCCGGTCAGATCAAATTTGCCCAGCAGCCGATTGTTGACCGCCATTTTCCGTTCGCCCTGAAAGACCTGGATCGTGACGGCCGTCTGATTGTCGGCAGCGGTACTGAACATCTGCTTCTTTCTCGGTCGGAATCGTGGTGTTCCGCTCGACCAAGCGGCGTCAAAACACCACCTTCGGTTTCAATTCCCAGCGTCAGCGGAGTCACGTCCAGCAGCAGCACGTCTTTGCGGTCGCCGGCGAGTACGGAACCCTGGATCGCCGCACCGATGGCAACGACTTCGTCCGGGTTCACGCCCTTTGTGCGGATCTTTGCCAAAGACCTTTTTGACCATCGCCTGCACTTTGGGAACGCGAGTCGAACCGCCGACCAGCACGATTTCGTCAATGTCGCTGGGTGACAGTTTCGCATCTTTGAGGGCCTGCTCGACCGGTTTCTTGCAACGCTCGACCAGCGGATCAATCAGCTCTTCGAATTTGGATCGCGTGATGTTCATCTGCAGGTGTTTCGGACCACTCGCGTCGGCCGTGATGAACGGCAGATTGATGTCTGAAGATTGGGCGGAGCTGAGTTCTTTCTTGGCTTTTTCACATGCTTCCTGCAGACGCTGCAATGCCATCGTGTCGGTACGCAAATCAACACCGCTGGTTTTTTTGAATTCGTCCGCGACGTAGTGGATCAGGACTTCGTCGAAATCGTCGCCACCGAGGTGCGTATCACCGCTGGTGCTGATAACTTCGAAGACTTTCATGCCGTCGTCGTCGTTGAGTTCGAGCACCGAAACGTCGAACGTACCGCCACCAAGGTCGAAGACGACGATCTTCTGTTCTTTTTGCGATTTGTCCAAACCGTAAGCCATCGCGGCCGCGGTCGGCTCGTTGATGATCCGGGCAACTTCCAGGCCAGCGATTTGACCAGCGTCTTTGGTCGCCTGTCGCTGGGCGTCATTGAAGTAGGCTGGTACCGTGATCACGGCTTTGTTGACCTTGTGGCCCAGGTACGATTCGGCCGCTTCTTTGAGTTTCCGCAGCGTTTTGGCGGAGATTTCCTGAGGCGTATATTCCTCATCGCCAATTCCAATCTTGACGTATTCTTCGGCTCCACCTTTAATTTTGTAGGGAACCATTTTTTCTTCCGCAGCCGACTTCGCTGTGACGCCGTCCCATGAATCGTTTGACCGAATAAACGGTTCGAGTGGGATTGGTAACCCGCTGGTTGCGAGCCGGAGCGCCGACAATGGTTTCACCGTTGTCAGTAAACGCGATCACACTGGGAGTGGTGCGATCACCTTCCTGGTTGGCAATCACGGTCGGTTCGTTTCCGTCCATCACGGCGACGACCGAGTTGGTTGTTCCGAGATCGATTCCAATAATTTTTTCGCCTTGAGCCATTCCTGCTCTCCTTTGTTTATTTAATTTTTAGCGACCGGGATCGCAATTTAGCTTTTGATTAAATCGGTTTTGATTGCGATTGGCTACTTGGCCAGCATGACACGGGCCAACGTTCCCTGACCTTTGGACAGCCCAACGCGTCAAGTTATTGATGCAGACGCAAAGCTCGTGCCAGACAATCAAATCGAGTAATTCGCGGTCACAATCGCGCAAGATTCGACAGAAATCAATGCTTCTGGAATCCCAGCGGTCGGAATTCAGCCAAGCTGGAGCAGGGACAGGCTGACAAATTGGCATTGAGCTGGTGGATATCGCCTACCTTTAAACGAGCGGTTTCGACCAGGAATGCGTAAATTCAGAGCCAATCAGTGCTGCACAGCGTTAATGGCGCTGCCCAGCGCCGAATTGGCAATGCCGCGAAAAGCGACCTGTTTTTTGCCTGATGGTGAGGTCCGGCGTGGCTTGGATCGGCAACCGCCCCATCACTTGTCTTTTTCGCGTCGTTTCAAACCGGCTCGATCGAGCAAGGATTCTCGAAAGAAATCGTCGACCATTTCGTCCTGCGGGGGCGATCCCATAGGCACCAAGTGCCGTTGGATCGTAGTCGATCTCGAACCTGTGTTTGGCAATCGTCATTTCGACATTCGGATCCAGTCGGCGTCGAACCCCAGGCAGGATTCGCTTGCCATCGATTTTGATACCATTTCGCGACCGCAGATCGCGGACGAACCAATATCCTTCCTCGATTTCCAGCAGGCAATGGTGGCCGGAGATATTGCCAAAATTGAGGACGATATCGCAACCTTCACGACGGCCAACTCGAAGTCGTTTCTTCATCAGCGGAATTGGGTCTCCGCCACCAATGGGAACAAGTTCACCGTACATGATTCTTTCGCGAATCAGATCCGCGCTGTACAAAGGAATGAAAAGCTCCCCATCGGTGGGGAAATAGCAGAAAATTGCAGATGCTTACCCTTCCAATCTATTCGGTGGCCAATTTGACGTCAACTAAATTCAATCCTCGAATTCGCTCCCGCAAATGGACTGGCGGGCCGACGGGCTTCGGTATTTTAGCTACGGTTATTACCTGAAAAAGCTGTACGGTCACCGGGTCCAGCGGGTCAGCGTCGATGCCGGATTTACCTGTCCCAACGTTGACGGAACGGTCGCCATTGGCGGTTGCACGTTTTGCGACAATCGGAGCTTTAGCCCCAGTCGCCGGTTGCCGCGACAGACGAATTGCCGAGCAGATCGACGAAGGGATCATGCGTTTGAAGAAACGTTACAAATGCAATCACTTTATGGCTTATTTTCAGCCGGCGACCAACACCTACGCACCGGTGGACGTGTCTGCGGCCGCTGTACGAAGAGGCCATCTGCTCATCCGGAAGTCGTCGCACTGGCGATCGGAACCCGCCAGGATTGTGTCCCCGATGACGTGCTGGATTTGCTGGAAGAGTTCGGCAAACGGGTGCCGCTGACCGTCGAATACGGCTTGCAAACGATTCATGACAAATCGCTGGAATGGATGAATCGGGGCTGATACACACGATTCGTTTGTCGATGCGATGGAACGCAGCATCGGTCGCGGATTCGAGATTTGCGCCCACATCATGTTGGGTCTGCCTGGCGAATCGCATGCCGACATGATGGCCACGGCCAGAGAGGTCGCCACGTCGGGTTTGGACGCCGTAAAGATTCACAACCTGTACGCCGTCGAAAAGACGCCGTTGGCCGAACAGGTCCGTAGCGGCGAAGTTCAACTAATGGAGTTCGACGATTACATCACGACGCTGGTTGATTTTCTGGAGCTGCTGCCTAACCATGGTGATCGAGCGAATCAGCGGCGAGGCTCCCGGCGACTATTTCATTGGGCCGCAATGGTGCCTGGACAAACCGGCGATTCTCAAAGGGATTGAGGCCGAATTTGCCCGTCGAGATTCCTGGCAGGGGAAGAAATTTGACGCCGGCAATGGTTGATCGAGTCCTTGAGCCCAACATTTGGCTGATGAATCGCTGCAATCAAACCGAGTTTTTCACGGCAAACGCGTCAGGCGATCAAATATCCCGGGACGAATTCTTCGTCGCTAAAGTTCAGCTGTCGAAACTCCGAAGTTAATAGGGGCGGGTTGTTACAATTTTTACAATTGTAATTCAATCGTATCGGGGGCTCAAAGTCGCCTCAAATTGCCCAGACCACTTGACCAGATTATCGAAATCGATATCGTTGAACGAACAACCAAAGGCGTCGTAGCCAAGTGGCTAAGGCAGCGGATTGCAAATCCGCCATCGCGGGTTCGACTCCCGCCGACGCCTCTGTTTTTTCTCCGAAAAAACGATCTTTTCAACCAACTGGCCCGGCCCAGGATTAGCGATGTACACCTTGTGTACCCGTGTCAGTTCGTTTGTCGTAGCCGTCAGCAGAAGTGTCAGTGGAACTGGGATTCTCCGTTGGGCTTACTTCCTAATGGTTCCCCGATGTTCCGGCCCTGGTTTTTGGCCCAATCCTTCTAGCTGATAACTTCAGACGGCAGAGCCTGCCCGATTTGCCTGATTTTCGCGAATTTAAAGCTCGGAACTGACGTGCGACGTAGACTTTCCTCGGTCACTCCAGTCAGTCAACGGGGCGTTTTGAGCGATGTTAACCAACTCATTTTCTGCCGCCTCGTACGGTATCCAACAGAACCTGCAACAGTTCGCAAATGCCGCCAGGCGAATCTCGGATCCTGATACGGTCGCAGGCGTTACGGAAATTGTCGAAATGAAACGTGCCGAGCAGGGCATGAAAGTGAACGCGTCGGTCTTTCGGACTGCTCACGAGATGTCTAATAATCTGCTGGACCTGTTGGTCTGATGTCGCAGTAGGGTTGTTGCACGAAGATCGGATGAAAACGCGCAACTACGCGGCCTGCTTTTTAGCTTTCTCCAGGTTGCCACAGCCAGTGTCTTCCGCGTAATAGCGTTGGCGAAGCGCCGCGGTGATCGACTTCGCGGTTAACTCACCGCTTAATTCTAACGCAAGGCTTTGCCTCAGCAGGTCTTCCGTTACCGGCAAACACTCGCTTACCCTAACCTCAAGCTGTTTGCTGGCGAAATTGAAATGGTTGTTAAGGGAAACCAGTTGCAGTGGAAGCCGGTAGGCTGCGGAGTGGTTCAAGTAATCGATGACGAACAAACCGATCCCTTGTCGCCATTTTGCCGCGACCGAAAACTCCGCTGGGGAAGACGATCAGGCTGTTGCCGCCGCGAACCCAATTCATTGCCTTGTCGAGATCAAATTGGTTCGAACGGAACCAGCTGGCTGACAATAAATAATACAGTCTCGTGTAAGCGTCGCTGCATTCCAGCCAGAACCGGCGCCAACGAAACTGGGAAGTTGCACCAAAATTTTCCGCCAGGTAACGTTTACCAATTCGTCGAGCGACGCCCTGGTTGACGATTCTTTTGCAGCCGCTCCCGGCCGGAGCCATCAGGTTTGCGGCGCAGCTATCCACGAACAGATGATGTTCGCTGTGGAACAAGTAGCAAGCTTGATCGGACAGTGGTGGAGAAACCGAGACCTGCCAGCCCTGGTTGCGGAAAACAGCTTGTGAGGCGAGGTACTGATCGCCGTCGTAGCGAATCAGATGTTTCTCGTAATTCAGAAGAAATTCGCAAGCCAATTGACAGCGGTTGATCATCGACATAAGCGCTCTGCAACAAACCAGGGGCGGGAGATCCTAGTGGGCCTTGGTCGGTGGAACAATCCCATTTTCGGCTTGCCCGGACCGGCGAATCCACTGGAATGACTTTGTTTCGGGGCGATTTCTTTACCTCAGAGTTTACGTATACTCTGGATATGAAAGACGATTCAAAAAGCACTTCTACGATCGCAGAAGAGACGAAACTTCCCGCCACAAAAATTCGCGCAGTGGTCGAATTGCTCCGGGACGGAAATACAATTCCGTTCATCGCACGGTACCGCAAAGAAGCGACGGGCGGACTGAACGAAATTGAATTGCGGGCAATCGAGGATTCTCTTGAACGGTTTGAGACACTGGCCGCGCGCAAAGCCACGGTGTTGAACAGTATTGCCGAACAGGGGCTGTTGACCGATCCGCTGAAATCGCAGATTGAAAATTGTGCCGATTTGCGATCTCTGGAAGCCGTTTACCAGCCCTTCAAACCCAAACGTCGAACGTGCGCGACGATTGCGCGGGCAGCGCGGTTTGGAACCGTTGGCCGAGTTGCTGCTGAAACAGCAAACGCTGCACCGGTCGCGGCAGCAAACGCTGCAGCCCTACATCGACCCGGCCAAGGATTTGCCTGATTCGGAGGTCGTGCTGCAGGGTGCCCTGGATATCATCGCCGAAGTCTGGGCGGATGATCCGGAGACGCGGCAATGGTTAGTGGATCAGGCGAATCAGTACGGCAAAGTCGTTGCGAAGGTCAAACGCGGTAAGAAGACCAGCGAAGGGGCGGAAAAATTTGAGCAGTACTTCGATCGTCAGGAACCAGTTGCCCGTGTCGCAGGTCATCGGTTGCTGGCAATGCTCCGCGGATCAGCCGAGGGCATCCTGAACGTGGGAATCGAGTTCAGCGCTGCCGAGGGCCGGGAAGTCCGGGAACTGTCCGAATTGAAACGACGGCTGGTTCACAATCGGCAGTTTGAATTTTTTGAAGATTTGCTCGCTTGCGTCGAGGACAGTTTTCAACGGCTGTTGATCCCGGCGACCGAATCCACGGTGCTGGGTCAATTAAAAGACAAGGCGGATGAAGAGGCCATCGAGGTATTCGGTAAAAACCTGCACGAGCTGTTAATGGCCGCCCCGGCTGGCCCGAAGGTCACCATCGGAATCGACCCCGGTTTCCGCACCGGATGCAAAGTTGCCGTGGTCGACGCGACCGGGCAATTCCTGACCAGCACAACCATTTACCCCACGCCACCAAAAAACGACCTGGCAGCAGCGGGCCGGAGCCTGCTCGATTTAATCCAGAAATACGCGGTGGAATTGATTGCAATTGGTAACGGGACGGCGTCTCGAGAAACCGACGCATTTGTCGGCACGCTGATCAAGGACCATTCGCTGGATGTCACTAAAGTGACGGTCAGCGAGTCCGGCGCGTCGATTTATTCGGCCAGCGAGATCGCCATCCATGAGTTTCCCGATTTGGATATTACCGTTCGCGGAGCGATCAGTATCGCACGACGTTTGCAGGATCCGCTGGCCGAATTGGTCAAAACGGATCCTAAGTCGATTGGTGTTGGGCAGTATCAACACGACGTGAATCAAACGAAGTTGAGAAAATGCCTGGATCGTGTTGTCGAATCTTGCGTCAACAACGTGGGGGTCGATTTGAATATGGCCAGCGCTCCCCTGCTCTCCTACGTGGCGGGTATCGGCCCCAAATTGGCAGAAAATATCATCGAGTACCGTAACCGCCAGGGTCGGTTCCAAAATCGTAAACAGCTGACGGAAGTTGCCAAGCTTGGTAAAAAAGCCTTTGAGCAGGCGGCGGGGTTCTTGCGAATCCGCGACGGGGATCAGCCGCTTGACAACTCGGCAGTCCATCCGGAAAGCTACCCGGTTGTCGCGAGAATGGCCAAGCAATTGAAAACGGACTTAAAGCATCTTGTCGGCAACGCATCGGTGCCCCAAAAACTGAAGGCCCAGGATTTCGTTGACGATCAATTTGGGCTTCCGACGATTGAAGATATTATTTCGGAGCTGGCTAAACCGGGTCGCGATCCGCGCAACGAGTTTCGGGTCGTTCATTTCAACGATCAGGTCAATCATCTGGACGACTTGCATCCCAACTTGGTCCTCGAAGGCGTGATCACCAACGTGACCCATTTCGGGGCGTTCGTTGACATCGGCGTGCACCAGGATGGTTTGATCCACATTTCTCAACTGTCAAACGAATTTGTGTCGGATCCCAATGCGGTCGTCTCGGTTGGGGATGTTGTGAAAGTCAAAGTCCTGGACGTCGATGCGGCGCGAAAACGAATTTCCTTGACCCGAAAATTCTAATCAGCGAGTCCGGCGTGACAGGTTGAGGATGCCAAAGCCTGAAAAAACGTTGAACACTGATCCAGCGGACTGGGGCCGGAGTTTACTTGGGCACGATTTTGAGTCTTCCATCTTCGATCAGGTGCTTGGCCGATGTCCCGGCAAGTACGTTTTCAATCAGTTGCTCCAGCGTGACCTGATTGACGTTCAGGTCGATCACCTCCGAGAGTAATGCATGGAGCTCAGGCTGGAACTCCAATTGGTTACCGGTTTGCTGGGCAACGCTCGCCAAAATGGTGCCGCGAGAATTTCTGGTCGTCAACGTGTATCGTTTCTCAACGACGGTCGACCCCGCCGCCCTGTCGTTGGACCGAATCAACGCCGCTTTTGCGTCGGCGAGGTCCAGCGGTCGCCCTGTGGCTGTGATCGTTTTCCCACTTATCGAGATCCGCAGGTCGGAGAACTCCTTTCGCAATTGGGTTACTCGCTCCCGGGCATCAGGGAAATTTCCCAGTGACAGTTTGCCTTCCTGGGGACTGGGAAAATCGATCACGTTGATTTCGGTTCCATCGCTCGAACGCTCAAACCACTTGCCAAATCCTGCCAACAATAATGCGATACTTTGATCAAGCGTTATGTTGGGGAGATCGACCGCGGACCAAAAGTCGTGGGGCAGTGCCGGGCCACGGACTTGGAAGCCATGCTGCTCCGAGAGCCGGGATAATACTTCTCCGGGCACGGAGGGAGTTTGCATCGGGAACGGGATCCGGGCATTCCATTCAATTTTAAAGCTGCGCCGCGCTTGGAAGTTTCCGCTCGCATCTGCTCCCAGCAGACAGCCAGTTCGGCAACCGATTGTCGGGGACCAAAATAATAGAAATCATCCAGACGAGTAACGCCGCAACTGGCCTGCTCCGCGATCGTCCACAAGAATTCTTCGACGGTTGCATCGGCCACTGAAACATCGATGGTCTTGCCAGGATCGATCCTGCGATCAACAAACACGGCGACCTTTTGTTGGTGCGCGAAATTCAGCAGCCGGTCTTTTAGCGGGGCGTTTCGCCAAGTCACCGAAATCAAGCTTTGGCTAAAATCGGTCAATGCTCTGCCGGTCCGCCACTCGGTTGGTTCGCTCCCGGTCGATGCCGGATCGTTGGATTGGGCCGCAGCGACCTGGATCGAAACCAGGATCGTAACCCCGAGCCAGCTTACCGCCAGTCGTTTCGCGTATCGCGATTTTGATAGCTGTTTGGGTGCTTTCAAAAACGGCATTTGGGAATCACCTAGTCGTTATATTCGTTACCGTTTGAAATGGTCCGTCCGCAGGGCCTGGAATTCCCTGCGAATGTCGGACTTCGGCTAAAGGTTATCGTTGTACCGTATCGCCCCGACAATTAAACTCAGGGTTCGTGAAATGAATTTGACTAAGTCATCTTCATCGTTTTGAATCCTCGCCATCCCGGCAAACTTTAATCGTTGGAGTCGGTCCCAATGTCGGCAGAAAACGTCCGATATCCGCTGCTGGAACTATATTACCAGCAATATTTGACCGACGAAAATTCGGCTGATTTTATTCGGTCCGTTTCGCTCAATTATACCCTTGGCACGTTAACTCGGCTGGCGACGTATGGCGGTCGACTGTCGCGACGGGCAGGAATTTTGGCGATTGGATTCCTTGGGGACTTTGGTGTCAACGAAGTCATGGGACGGGGATTGATTGACGACGACCGGGCAGTACGGATGTTGGCCGATCATGGCATTCGGCAGATTTGGACCAGGCAAGGCACGACAGCGCAACAGCAATTGGTCCAGCAGTTGTACCGGTTGAACTCGCAAAGCCTGCTCGATGAAGTGGTCGAAACCGCCACGATTCTGGTCCATGAAAACCCGAAATTGGGTGAGGCATGGCATCAACGGGCGATCGCGTACTGTGCCGAGGGCGATTTCGAAGCAGCCATTGAAGACTGCAAAGAGACGTTGAACTGCAATCGTTTTCATTTTCCGGCGGCAATGGGACTGGCGCATTGCTGCCTGCAGCTGGGTGAAGTGTATGGGGCGTTGGATGGTTTCCGGTTGGCTTTGAAGATCAATCCTGACCTCGAGGGTGTCCGCAATCACATCATGCAGTTGGAACAGACACTCGACGAAATTTAGGGTTGGCGTGCAATCCCGTGATTGGTGGAGCAGTCGGGCGATTCGCTGGCCGGTACCTGCCGCCCTAGTCTTCCAGCCCGAACAGTTTGTCACCGGATCGCAGTCGGTCTGGATGGGCTTCCTGGCGGTTTCTCGGCGGCTTTTTCTTGTGGCAATTTCCCGCGTGATCGTGCTTGATTGACGCTGGCTGCCGATTCGACGAACATATTGGTCGAAGCCGAATTTGCCAATGTAATCCGCGACAGGTGTTCGAAATGAGCCAACGACCCAGAATTTTGTTACTGTTTTTCTTTTGCCTTGCGTTGGCAACCCTGGAGCAATCGCAGTTCGATGCCGCGGCTTACGATGATGATGGCCAAGCTGTGGCCCAACCCAACTTGATCGTGATCATGACGGACGAGCACAATTTTCGAACGCTCGGCTGTTACCGCGAAACGATGGAGCCCCGGCAGGCTTATATGTGGGGACCGGCTGTCGTCGAAACCCCCAACATCGATTGGATTGCCAACAACGGAGCGATGTGTACCAGTTTTTACGCGACGACACCGGTTTGCAGCCCTTCGCGAGGCAGTTTGATTTCGGGTCTGTATCCTCAAAAGCACCAGGTCGTGACCAATAACATTCCATTGGCAGACGATGTGTTAACGTTTGCCGAATTGCTCCGCCAAAGGGGATACGCCACCGGCTACGCGGGGAAATGGCATCTTGATGGAAACGGAAAACCGCAGTGGGCACCAAAGCGTAAATTCGGATTTGAAGACAATCGTTACATGTTCAATCGCGGCCATTGGAAAAAACTGGAGCTCACGACCGACGGGCCAAGGGTCGGGGCGCAGGAAAACAATCGACCGTCGTACAAGGTGGATGACGCCGATGAAAAAACATTCACCACCGATTTTTTGACTGACCGGACAATCGAATTCATCGATGAGCACAAATCCGGGCCGTTCTGCTACATGGTCAGCATTCCTGATCCTCACGGTCCCGATACCGTGCGGGCTCCCTACGATACGATGTTCCGTGATCAAAAATATGAGAAACCGATTGCTTATGATCAGGACCCCAGGGGATTACCAAGCTGGGGCCAGCCGGATAAACAGTCGGGGCTGAGTCAAAGCAAGTATTATGGAATGGTCAAATGCATCGACGACAACGTCGGAAGGATCATTCAGAAACTGAAATCCGAAGGCATTTTGGAAAACACGATGATTGTCTTCACGTCGGATCACGGGGATCTTCGCGGCGAACATCATCGTCAAAATAAAGGAGTGCCGTATGAGGGTTCGACCCGGATTCCGTTCCTGGTTTACTATCCGGCCAAGGTTCAACCCAAAACCGTGGTGAATCAGGCCATGACCAGTGTTGATTTCGTGCCGACGCTGATGACGATGTTCGAACAGAACGTCGACATCGCTTTCCACGGTCGCGATGTGTCCGAACTGTTGATGACCGGCAAAGCCCCGGAAGATTGGGAAGATATTGCCTTTGTCCGTGGCACGGGGGCCGAACAAGGGTGGCTGATGGCGGTGACCGACCGCTTCAAACTGGTTTTTTCGACCAAAGATGCGCCGTGGATGTTCGACTTGCAACGCGACCCCGACGAAGTCAACAACGTCGTTGCACAGCCAGCGTATCGGGAAACGTTGCGTGAGTTGACCCAAAAGCTGGTTGAATACGACCGTCAGTTCCAGGACCCTTTCATGAAATCCCCCAAAATGAAAAAGGACATCGCGTCAGCATTGGGGAAGTAACCGAAATCTGAAAAGCCAAAAACTGAAAACCGAAAACCGAAGACTCAATCCTGAAAACTGAAAACCAATTCCCCATGAAACAATTCTTGATCACCCTCATGATCGTCCTGGGAATGTTGCCGATGATCGACGCCCAAGAGCCTGACTCTGATGACCAACCCGGGGAGCAGATCGTGCTGCCGAAATTAGGTGATCGCTTGACAGAGGATCAAGTGGTCAAATTCGCCAATCTGGCACTTAAAAACATTCAAACCGAGTATCCGAATAAACCCAGCAACGTGGTGGTTGACGAGGAATCGGTCCGCACACCGAAGACGATGCATCCGGCTTTCTATGGTTGTTTTGATTGGCACAGCAGCGTGCACGGCCACTGGATGCTGGTTCGGTTGTTGAAGGATTATCCAGACAGCCCCGTGGAAAGCGAGATCCGGGAGAAGCTGTCGCAGAACATGACGGCGGAAAACCTCACGGTGGAGCTGAATTACTTCCTGGAGAAACAACACAAGGCATTCGAGCGGACGTATGGTTGGGCCTGGTACCTCAAACTGGTCGAGGAATTGGAAACGTGGGATGACAAACAGGGGAACCGTTGGCGCGAGAACCTTCGTGGGCTTGAAGATTTACTGGTTCAACGAACGTTGGATTATTTGCCCAAACTTTCGTATCCGATCCGGACAGGGATCCATCCGGACACGGGTTTTGCATTGGCATTGATTCTGGATTACGCGCGCACGGTTGGCAACGTCGAGTTGGAGTCGTTGATCGTCCAGCGGGCTCGAGAATACTATGCCGACGACGTTAACTATCCGACCCGGTACGAACCTTCCGGGCAGGATTTCTTTTCTTCGTGCCTGAATGAAGCCGATTTGATGCGACGCGTTTTGCCGCAGGCCGAATTCGTTGAATGGTTCGACCGCTACTTACCCGGTTTGAAGACCGGTGACGGCGGGAATTTGTTGACACCCGTGACCGTCAGCGACGTTACCGATGGCTATATCGTGCATCTGGCCGGTCTGGATCTGTCCCGAGGCTGGTGCATGCAGGGAATTGCCGCGGCATTGCCGGCGGATGACCGTCGAGTCAAGTTGCTTCGTGATTCGGCGTCGAGTCATGCGGAACAGGGATTCGAATACGTATTCAGTGGCCATTACGAAGGCGAGCATTGGCTGGCGACCTTCGCGATTTACTTGCAGGCTGGGGTCGGCGTGCAGAATCGGTGAGATTTTACTTGGAAGCTGGAATGGGCAAGTAGCAAAAACTGGGTTTTGCCGGCCGCGGTCTCGATTCGGCGGGCACAAGACTGTTTCTGAAGTCGTTGGCTGGCCGGTCGTTGGTTGGCCATGTTGGCTAGGACAAAACCGATTCGCGACTTATAATCATGCGTTTTGGCCCGAATCGTCAGGTCATCTTCCCGCTGTCTGTTAGCCTCGCGCTTTCGAAAGGAAACCCCTATGCCTCGCCGTCCACTTAATTTGGTTCTTTGTTTTGGCATCGGCGTGATATCGGCTGTTTTGCTGGTTCAGGCTGCAGATGCCCAGGATACTTCCGAGAGCACGATTTCCGGTTTGACGCCCAAGCAAGTCGTCGACACGCCGGATGACGCGACCTTGCTGCAGAAATCAAGCTACATCATTGGGTTCAACGCGACCTCCCAGCTAATGATCGACCTGAAACGTCAGGGGGTCGACGTCGACATGGAAAAATTTACCAGTGGCGTACAGAAAGCACTTCAAGGTGAAGAGATCGGGATGACCCAAGAGGAGATTCGATCGGTCATGATGGCCTTTGCAAAAGTCGTTGAAAAACAGCAAGTCGAAAAAATGAAAGTGATGGCGGCCAAGAACCGGGCCGAAGGGGATGCCTACCTGGCAGAAAATGCGAAGAAGGACACCGTCAATAAACTTCCCAGTGGTGTACAGTACGAAGTGATCGAGGCCGGTACCGGTGCTCAGCCGGACATCAAGAGTCGCGTCAAAGTTCACTACCACGGCACACTGCCCGATGGGACGGTCTTCGATTCAACGCTGAAACCTCAGGACGGTTCCCAGCCCTCCCCGGCTGAATTTGCTGTGGCTCGCGTTGTCCCAGGTTTTTCGCAGGCCCTGCAAGCCATGAAGGTCGGCGACAAATGGAACATCGTGATCCCTGGCGAGCTGGCTTACGGAGCCGCCGGACGAGACGAAATTGGCCCCAACCAGACGCTCTGTTTTGAGGTTCAGTTGCTGGAAGTCGTCGAATAGCCGTCCGACCTTAATCGGTCGTCAAATCCAGCCAGAAAAAGTATTCCTGGTAGGGCGCATGAGAGTCGTGCATCGCTCGGACTTGCCCGGATTTTTGAAAACCGAATTTGCGAAAGAAGCGGTGGGCTCGTTCGAATCGCGTGTCGGACCAGAACTCAATCCGCGTGAACCCCGATTCGCGAGCCCAATCGATTGCGACTTGCATCAGTTGTTGACCTCCAGAACCGCCACGGTAGGCCGGCGCCAGATACAGCCGCTTGAAGTTGCAAACTTCCGGCTGTTCGCGATTGCCAATCGCGGCATGGCAGCCGATCACGCGGAAGTCGTTTTTTTGCGATTGACGCGGGGCTTGCTGGGAGCCCGGATCCGACAAAACCCAAAACGCGCCACCTCGACCGAAGTACTGGCCCTCGATATCCAGCAGGTCGGATTCGGCGCCCTCGAGGCAAATCTGGTCGTTGTATTCCTGCAGGACGGAATCAATCAATTGAATCACTGCTGCCTGGTCGTGATGGGTCGCCAGCCGTAACTCGGTCATGGATGTTTCGATTCTGGGAAATTCAAATTGGGCGGAAAGACGATTAGACATGCGATAAAATAGCGTGATTATCCAGCATGACTACCCGGTATTTTCTTCGAAACCATCTGCGGAATGACTTGGGGACACACAAAATCATGAAAATTGCCATCACGGGAGCCACGGGGTTTGTGGGGCGGGAACTGGTCGCCCAATTGAAGTCACAGGCAATCCCGTTGAAATGCTGGTATCGACCCGAGTCGCATCCGGAATTGCAGGCGTTGTCCAACGATGCGGTCGAATGGGTCGCTGGCCAGCTGGCGGATCGGCCTTCGGCAGAGCGTTTGGTGGATGGTTGTGATGTGGTGGTGCATGCGGCACTCTATCGATCGGGAAAATCGTTTCGCGAAGGCGCCGGCGCCGACGTCGTTGAGTTCGCCCGGCAGAACATTCTGGGGACGCTGGAACTGATCGAGGCCGCCATCGCCGCCGACGTCAAGCGATTTGTGTTTGTGTCGACCTGTGCGGTTCATGAAAAAATCCTTGACGACCGTCCGCTCGACGAGTCCCATCCCCTGTGGGCGTTGACTCACTATGGAGCCCACAAGGCGGCGATTGAAAAATTCGTCCATAGCTACGGATTCGGTCAGGGATTTCCGATCTGTGCGATCCGACCGACCGGTATCTATGGTGTCGCCGATCCGGTGACTGATTCCAAATGGTATTCGCTGGTGAAGAAAGTGGCCACTGGCGCAGACGTGGAGGTCGGAGGTGGTGGCAAAGAAGTCAATGTCGTGGATGTCGCGCGAGCCATCCAATTGCTGATCAACGCCAAAGCCGAAGCGATAACCGGTGAGTCATTCGCCTGTTACGATCGTTACATCTCCCAATACGAGGTCGCCACGATTGCCAAGCGGATGTCTGGCAGTCGCAGCCAGATTATCGGCGAGCCGAAAAAGCCAAAGCACGAAATCGACACCACAAAAATCCGGAATCTTGGCATGGCGTTCGGTGGAACCGAACGGTTGGAAGCGACGATCCGTCGTTTACTGGGTTGAAAACCGGTGTGGGGATGTGGCCGAAACGCTTTCGGTTGATTTGCGACCGTACCGCCGTTGCGTAACCGTCGCGTTGCTCAGCGTTAGCCAGGCCGCAGATTTGAAAAAAAAAGCGACCGGTAACCCGGTCGCTGAATGAGTTGGCAGCTGGCAAATGGGCCAGTGATCTAGGTGCTGAATGAATTTCCGCAGCCACAGGTCTTCTTGGCGTTGGGGTTGTGGAACTGGAAACCACGTTGCTCGATCCCCTCGTAGTAGTCGACGGTGGTGCCTTCGAGGAACAGGGCGCTCTTTTTGTCGACCACGACGGTCACACCGTGCTGCTCGGTTTTGTGATCGTTGGCTTCATCGTAATCCGATGCAATGTTCAAACTGTAATTGAAACCGCTGCATCCACCGCCGGCGACACCGATACGAAGGCAGGCATTTTCGTCGTACTCGCCTTCGGTGATAAAGCGTTGAACTTCCTTGGCGGCTTTTTCGGTAACCGTGACACTCATTCGATCTGATCTCCAAAATTGATGTGGATTATGTGTTTCGAGTCAAAGTCTCGAAGATTTGTAAAAACGGGCTCTTCTCTATTCGTCATTCTTTGTAACTGGCGATTAATTGTCCAGAGCTTTTGACGAGGATTCCTTATGAATTCGCGATTGCCTCCGAATTTCTCGCATTCTCACTGGATTTCGCCGATGCTCCAACGATTCGTGCCAAATAACAAACTCGCTGGACGTTGAACGTTTTGGCTTCCGGCCTATGCAAAAATGGCTTTCAGGCAGATTTGCGACCAGGTTTCGAATCCGTCCAGCTCTTGCAATAGTTCCTTTACAGGTCGAAAACCGGATTCGATGATCTCTTTCTCTCGGGCGGTTACCTTGGGTTGTGCGACATCAAACAGGTGCACAACCCCCAAATGGACCTTGCCAACCTCGGTTTCGTCGTCGTTAATCATTCCGACCCGCCGTTGTTCAAACGCCGTGTCGATGATGACTTCTTCCTCAAGTTCCCGCTGCATCCCTAAATCGTACGGGGAAACATCATCCGAATCGAGTGTAGAAATATGTCCGCCAATGCCAACGCTGCGTTTCGCATGCAGTCGTGCTTCACCCTGCCCTTTGCCTCGCGTGTATTGAAACACGGTCGTTGTGCCCTCGTCGTCGACATGTTGAAAAATGCAATAAGGGATCAACTGTTTAAATCCAGGATCCTGCTCCATCCGATCGCGGGGCAAGTACTGCGTATTCAATGGATCGAGCAGCGTGGTCAGGTAGCTTTCGGTGTCGGTACAAAACCCCTGGAAGTAACCGCAGGAATGAAACAGATCGGTTTTCACGACCATCACTTGTTCGGTTTCCACCGTCGACATCTTCTTCCTTTCAAAATCAACTGAAGGGCATTTTCCTCAGCCCACCAAGTCTACGGCAACACGCGTGCCGTGGCGAGCAGGCTGGCGCTCAGGGATCCCGGCTGGGGTGCCTGGTGAACTGAGGAATTTCGTAGAAAAGCCCGCTTTCGATGAACCAAGACTTTTGAGTCAAGCTGCTTTTGGTTTAAAATCGCGGACGTTGAAATTATCCTTTTCAAGGTCAAAAATGACAGATCCGACAATCCCTGTAGGGATCGATTTGGGCACCACTTTTTCTGCCATCGCCCATCTTGATAACCAAGGCCGGCCTTGCACGATTCCCAACAGCGAAGGTGAATTGACGACTCCCAGCGTTGTGTTTTTTGACAGTGACGCGATCATTGTGGGAACCGAAGCGGCCATTGCTGGTGAAACGGACCATCATCGGGTGGCCCGTGCGGCCAAGCGGGATATGGGCGGCGATCGTTATCGAAAGTCGATCGACAGTCGCTACCTGCCACCTGAAATTATCCAGTCCTTTGTGTTGAAACGACTGAAGGAAGACGCCGAGCTGAAATTGGGCGAGTTTACCAAAGCGGTGATCACGGTCCCTGCCTATTTCAACGAACCGCGGCGGATCGCAACGCAAGATGCCGGTAAACTGGCCGGCTTGGACGTGATCGACATTATTAATGAACCGACCGCCGCCGCTTTGGCCTACGGCGTGCAACGCGGGTTCCTGAATACCAGGGGAGAAGCAGAGGAACGCGAATTGATTCTGGTTTATGATCTCGGCGGAGGAACGTTTGACGTGACGCTGATGGTCATCGACCAATCCAGGTACTCGGCGATTGGAACGGCGGGCGATGTTTATCTGGGCGGAATCGACTGGGATCAACGAATTTACGATTACGCGGCCGGCGAAATTGAAAACCGGCATGGCATCGACCTCAATTCGGATACCGAATTTCAGGAAAAACTGATGAACGAGTGCGTGCGAGCAAAAAAAACGCTTTCCGCACGGACGGAAACTGCCATTCGGCTGGAATACCAGGGGCAACGCTTCAAAGTGGAATTGGACCGCGAGCGGTTTGAGGATTTGACCCAAGACCTGTTGGAACGAACTCGTTTGACAACCGACCGGTTGTTGCGTGACGCTAAACTGGGCTGGCAGGATCTAACCCGTTTGTTGCTGGTCGGTGGTTCCACCCGGATGCCAATGGTCACGGCGATGTTGGAACGGGAATCCGGCCTGCAGGTTGACCGCTCTCTTTCACCCGATGAATCGGTTGCCCATGGCGCGGCCATTTACGCGGGGATTCTGCTGAAACATGGATCGGCCGTCGGCGAAGGGATTTCAGTAACGAATGTCAACTCGCACGATCTGGGAGTGTTGGGTATCGATCCCAAAACCAGGGAACCCCGCCGCAAAGTCGTGATTCCGAGAAACCACAAACTCCCCACCAAAGCCGCAAAGAAATTCATCACCGCCAAAGATGGCCAGCAGAAGATCGTCGTTCGGGTGGTCGAAGGGGGCACCGAAACCGGACAAGGGGCCACCAAGATCGGCAAATGTGTGGTCACCGATTTACCCGACTCCATTCGGAAGGGAACCGAAGTGCTGGTGACTTTCAACTACCTCAGCTCAGGCCGAATCGACGTGGTTGCGGAAATTCCATCCTTGAATTTGTCGGCCGATTCGACCATCGAACGGGCGTCCGGGATGTCAAACACGCAGCTGGCGGAGTGGAAACGCCGGCTCCAGAAGGGCGTCGAATTTCTGGACGAAATTCCAATTGACCCGCCAGAATCCAACAAATCAACAACCAAGGAGCCAAAATCAAGGAGCCAAAATCCAAGGAGCCAAAAACGAGGGACGTCGAAGCCCGGCAGCAGCCTGCAGGAAAACCCCCAGCCACTGTGACCGCTGGCGTTGGTCCCCAAGCGGTCACCGACGGTGGCCAGATATCGGGCAAGCCTCCGACCAATTCAAACAGATCCGGAAAAACCGTGAAACAAAACAGTCTCGCGGGCAAGTCTTTGGGAACACCGGAACAACCGACCCGTTTAAAAACCTCCAAGCAGCCAGCCGCCGACCGTTCCTCGGTCGAAATTGACACCGGCCAGAAACGGGTAAAACCGGTCACCACTGAGCCGATTTCGATTGAACTCGAAGACGAAAAAAAGCCACAAGAGGCCATCGAATTTGACGAAGATTCTGCAATATTTGCCTTCGATGACGAGCCCAAACCGGCCGAAGCAGGCGCGTTGGTGCTGGATTTCCTTAACAACGTGGCCAGGAAGGAAGCCAGTGCCAGCGGATCGGCACTCGATGATTTCCTGTCGGAATTGGAATAACATGGTCGCCTGTTATCGTATCCGTCGCCAACCATTTATCTGTGAATCGTGTTAGGTGAGATCGCATCGCGTGAATTCTGGATTTGATCCCTATCGAGAATGGCTTGGAATTACGAGTGATCGCCGTCCTCCGAATTATTATGAACTGCTCGGCGTCAAAATCTTCGAAGATCGCCCCAGTGTGATTGATGCTGCCTCGCTCAAGCGAGTCGAACTGTTGCAGGACATTGCGACCGGCAGCGAACGCGTTGAGATCTCCCAGCGGATTTTGAATGAAGTCTCGTCCGCACGACTTTGTCTGTTGGATGAGAACAAGCGAGAACGGTATGATCTCGCCTTGCGTAAGGAAAGACTGGGAATGGACTCCGCCGAGGAGAAAATTGCCAAACTTGCCAGTCGAGCCGCGGCTCAAGCCGCGCCAGATTCCGCTCAGGCCCCGATTATCAACTTGGCAGCAAGCCATGCGACGGAAGCTGAAAAGCCAACGTTCAAGCCTCCCGTCGCCCCCGCAAAGCCACGGCCAGTACGACGCAAAGGGACGAAGAAAAAGGCCAATTCCAATTGGGTGCTCGCGATTGCCGCACTGATTCTGTTGTTTTCGTTGATCATCGCAGTCCTGGCTGTCGCGGTGATTTTTGTCTCCAGTAGTTTGGAAACCGAGCAGAAACCCGGGACGCATGGTGCCGCGGACGTTCGATCCGATTTCGGTCCGGTCGAGGATTTCCAGGGACTCACGGACCAGAAAATCGCCAGAATTTCAGGGGAGCTTTGTCTGCCCTGGAGCCAATCGACGATGGACGTTTAGGGTCGCCCCAAAATTTCTGCCAAGGTTGCAAAATCGGTCTCCGGATCGTTGATTCGGGCGGCCTGCATGCCAGCTGTCTGGGCCGCCAGGCATTCGGTCAGGCTTTCACCAATGAACATGGTTTGCCAGGGCGAAACGTTGGCGTGTTGCACGGCTAACAAAAACGCGGACAGCTTCGGTTTTTCAACTCCCGTTTCCGAGGACAGGAAAACGAGGTCTTCACGAAAGGCAGCAAACTCAAAATCCTCGGGCAACCGGGAGGCCAACTGATCACGAGTCAAGTTTCCGGTGTTGGAAATCAGGCCGACCGGCAACTGTTGAAGCTCCAACTGATGTATCAGTTTCTTCGCACCTGGTAGCCATTGCCGGTCCGCAACCAGCGTGTTGCCGATGTCAAAAAATACAGTCGCGATCATCTCAATTCCGCTTTCTGAAAATCATACCGCAACCGAATCTTTCCAAAAACGATCAGCGGCAATCTGGATAGTTGCATAATGAATGTCGACGATGTCATCGAGGTTCGGCGCGTAACCGCCTGCCATGGCGATTGAAACACCGACCTCCATATTTCGACAATAGTTGATCACAAATTCGTCCCGCTGTCTCAACCCGCTTTGGTTAAACTCAGTTGCCCCAGCCGATCATCGGTAAACGGATCGGCACCGGCAAGATAGAAGACCAGATCGGGTTCGAAGCGTTGAAAGATGATGGGCAGTGCCTGTTCCAGCTGTCGCAAATAATCGACGTCGCCGGTGCCGGCAGGTAGAGCAATATCCCAGTCTCCAGCGGTTTTTTGAAACGGATAGTTGTTTTCACAGTGCATCGAAAAAGCGAAAATGGAATCGTCCGTCTGCGTAATCGCCGCGGTCCCGTTGCCTTGATGAACATCGCAATCCACGACCAGGGCTCGTTCGATTGCACCGGCAGTCTGGAGTGTTCTGGCGGCAACGCATACGTCGTTGAAAACGCAGTAGCCTTGGCCACTATCGGCGAACGAATGGTGCGTGCCTCCTGCCAGATTGGCGGAAATTCCTGTCCGCAGCGCGGCCCGCCCAGCGGCAATGGATGCGCCAGTCGAGCGACGCGATCGTTCGACCATTTGGGGAGACCAGGGAAAACCAATTCGACGCTGTTGCAGCGCTGCTGAGGTTTCCGGTTTTGACGGCTTCCAGGTATTCCCGCGTATGCACCAACAGCAGTTGATCGTCCGAGGCAGCCGGCGGCAGCAGTAGTTCGCATTGTCGAGCCAACGAATCGGCGATTCGCTGGCGCAGCCGCGTGTACTTGGCCATCGGAAAACGATGTTTTTCGGGCAACGGAAGTTCGAAAGTGTCGGAGTAAAACAGCTTCACAAAGATCGCCACGAAAGAACCGGCAGCCGCTTGGCAGGAACCATTCACCCGCGGAAACGGGACGAGGTCGAAAAAAACAAGTGAATTTGACACCCACGTTTTTCGACTGAGACAACCCTTTCACGGGCGCTCAATTTGGATGAAACGCACCCTGCTGAACACGGTGGAGCAAAGCGTCGGCTTGATTACGGCTGGCATCGACGGTGACTTCGGCGAACGCATTTTCGGTTTCCCAAACGACGACTTTCGTGACCCGCAGGTCGTAGCCTTTGATCGTCTCGATCAACTGCGGTGCAATCTTGCTTAACAGATAGATTGCCATATTTTCGGCGGTCGGATTGTAGGGCAGCAGATAGATGCGGTTTGGTTTCACCTGTCGGATCGCATCGATTGCGTTTGTATCTTGGTCCCACAAGCAGAAATCCGTGATCCCAATTTTCGTCGATCCAGCCCTTGAACAGTTTGTTCAAAACGCTGAAATCGACTACGCGACCCAGTTCGTCGATCTCGTTGCCCGTAACGTGAAATTCCACGAGGTAGTTATGGCCATGCAGAGTTCTGCACATTTGCCTTCGTGATTCAGTAAGCGGTGACCGGCACAGAATGTTACCTTCCGCATGATCGTGATGCTCATGGCCGTTCGTTGTTCTTTCTGTGTAGCGGTCGCGTCGATTCAGTTCGATCGGGATCGGGATTGCGACTTTAGTTTTGGGTTGTTCTGATGTCGGGAAAAATCCCGTTTCGTTTTCTTTGTCAAGGTTGTCTTTGAAAGCGTGAGTCAGATCGAACCCGGTTTGGTTGGCCAGACAAATCACCACAAACAAGATGTCTGCCAATTCATCCCCGAGCGCGTCTGGCGTCGGTGATCTTCGGTTTCGGATCCTTAAAACTTTGATCGCCATAGGTTCTCGAAATCAGGCGGGCCAATTCACCTACTTCCTCGACCAGTTGTGCCAAATTGGTCAATTCGGAAAAATAGTTGACTCCGATTTCACGAATCCAGCGATCAACCGATTGCTGGGCTACATGTAACGCGATGGGCGAGTCGGTCGTTTGTTCAGGATGGATTGCTTCATTTTGGATAACGGGGGTGGAACAATCAAGTACTCTTTTTTCACAGATCGCCGGCGTCCCCGGACAGGCTGACGGCATCGAAGACGGGGTCGTTGCAGTCAGTCGTACCGGCCTTGCGATTTTCCTCGTTTTTTGGTCATCTCGATAGTCCAAAAACGCCTTGAATCGATCGATACTGCTATGCCAACGCTTCAGATCGTGACCTGCTTCCCAATGTCGGAAAAACATGTTGACCAGATCACCGAACAGGCGAGGGGCGAATACGCGTGCTGGTTTCCACTCAGGAGCAGATCGCCGAGGATATTTTCGAGGCTGACATTTTTTGCGGCCACGCCAAAGTACCGGTGATTGGGAGCAAGTCGTAAAACGCGATCGACTCCAATGGATTCAGTCTTCGGCGGCTGGCATTGGATCATTGTCTCGTTCCCGCGGTCATCGAGTCCGAACATCGTGGTGAGTGGCTGTTCGGCGTTGTTCGCCAACCAGGTCGCGGAGCAGACTTTGGCCCTGTTGATGGGATTGATCCGTCGGATGCCCGTATTCTTCCGGGCACAACTGGAAAAGGAATACATCCGTAGGCCGACCGATGATCTGTTCGGCAAATCGGTCGGTATCATCGGATTTGGCGGAAATGGACAACGGATTGCGCGTGTGCTCCGTCCATTGGTCGACCGAATTCTGGCCACGGATGTGTTTTGGGAAGCACTGTCAATCGCTGGTCGAAGAGCGATTGGTCGACCAGGTATTGCCGCGGACGAATTGGACGATCTGCTTGGCCAAGTTGACGTCGTCATCATTACGCTGCCGATGACCCAGGAGAATGAGGGACGGATCGGTGACCGGCAGTTTCGGCTGATGCGACCCGGGTACTTATTTGATTAACGTGGGTAGGGGATCGGTGGTGAATACCGCCAGCCTGATTGAACATCTGGAAATCGGCGAGCTGGCAGGGGCAGGCCTGGATGTCGTTGACCCCGAACCGCTTCCGGTCGATTCGGCACTCTGGGACCGAGACAACGTGCTGATTACGCCGCACGTGGGTGCTCAATCGGCGCTGAGGGTGCCGATGACCGTTGATCTGTTTTGCGAAAACTTGCAACGTTATTGCGCAGGCCAACCTTTGTTGAATCTGGTTGACAAGGCATTGGGATTTCCACGGCCAGAATATCGAATTCCGTTTTGAGCGGAAGCGGGAACCGGTTGGCCTGGTAAGCAAAGCAGATAATTGCATCACTGGCCAATGGTTCCGGACCGGTTGGCCGATCTGGCGAGACGAACGTCAGTCATCGCAGAACCGCCCCGTCGAATCTGCTATCGCTGCTGGTTCGAATGTCCGGGGGATGAAAATACTGGCGTTCTTGTCAGGAAACCCCGGGCCGTTGGTTCATTCCGCCGTTCTGCACAGCTTGGCGACCGACCTGCCATAGACCACTTCGGCTGGCCCGACCGTAGAATGACGAGATCACTTCCAATGACCCTTCCGCCGTGTTGATTCGACTGGACTCAAGTTTGGGTTTCGACGATAGAACTTTATTTCCGACCGATGGTGATGATCTTTCACCGACCGTTTCTCACGACGGGGAGACTGGTTGAAAATCAATGCATCGAGTTGGTTGACCGATATCAAGAGATCCTTGACAAACGACGTCACAGTTGGACGACTCATCTGCGGTTGTTGAAGAAACTTGGGTCGGGTGGACAGGGAGTGGTGTACTTCACGGAACGGCGCGGGTCGGACAGTTTTACATTGCCGGTGGCGCTGAAGATTTTCTCGCCAGAACGTTACCTGACGCCGATCCATTACGACAATGACATGGCGAGAATGGGACGGGTGGCGGCCAAGGTTGCCCGAATTCAGCACGAGAATCTGTTGGTTGTGGAGAATTTTCTCGACCGCGACCGGATTCGGATGATGGTGATGGAGTGGGTCGAGGGTTTCGACTTCGCCGATTGCTGACGCCGCGGATGTTTGGCATTATCGAGGAACGGTTCAGCGAGCGAAAATGGCGACATGTGAACGAAGTCGTGGTAACCGCAGGTCCCGAGCAGCCACGCTTCAAGGCCGGGGTCGCCGTGGCCATTGTCCGAGACTGTCTTGACGCTTTGCGGCCATGCACCGGGAGGGAATTGTTCACGGGGACGTTAAGCCCGGCAATATTATGCTAAAAAAGAGTGGTCATTCGAAGATTATTGATATCGGATCTGCGTTTGATATGGAAGACCCACCACAACGCAGGGCTTGTACGCCGTCGTACGCCGCGCTGGAGGTGATCGAGGGTCGTGAAAATACGCCGCGTAGTGACATCGCCAGTCTCGGCTATGTCGCGATCGAATTATTGGCAGGCAAGCCGGTCTTTGGTGGAATCAACGATTTAAAGGAATTGATCAAAGCGAAACGTGAATTGGTTTATCGTTTGCCGGAAATTCTTCCTGACGATGTCGTCTGTAATGACCTGTTGATGTCGTTTTGTCGTGGCATGATCGCCCCAGACCCGCAGCAAAGATTTCAAAATGCCGAGGCGGCGGCGCTTGGTTGACGAAGGTGCCGCGGCCATTCACCGGCAGTTGATTAAAAGTGACATGGCCAGCGAGTACGGAAATGATATTCGCATCTGGATCGATGAACTGCTGGATTTGATGGTCAAAAATCTGGATGAGTGATCGAGCGTTGCCGGTTTCCCTTTCAATGGAGGGTGAGCCGCGGCGCGGTTGACAGTTGATCAAGGCTGGTTGCCGTTACGAAGTTTCCCACGAAAGTCTGGTTGGTAACTTCAAGAGGCCCAGTCAAATCCGGTTTTCTTTTTGATGCGATCTTCAAAATTACCGAGCAAGCCGCCGATTACGTCCCATTTGTGGGCCCGGCGGACCTCGATGTCGCCTTGCTGATTCACGCGAACAATGGAATCGTCCTGCACGCCCGCGGCCATTAAATCGGGTGAATGCAACTCACCGTCATTAATCACGTTTTCCAGCATGGCGCCGGTCATTTCAATAAACTTCATTTGGTTTTTATCGGGCATCGCTATTTTCTCAACCAGGGATCGTAGAGCATCAGTCTAGCATCACTTGGGTGCCAATTTAAGTCGCCGCCGGAAGTTGAGACGATGGCAGTCGTTGTGAAGAAATGCCTGGGGATACTATTTCGGAAGGATCGTTCCTTCAACCACATCATCGCTGGAAACGGCTTCCGAGTTTTGCGAGTATTCCAAAGCAGTTTTTACCTCTTCCGGTAATTTCGCCTGGAATGCGGACAGGACTTTGGATAATCGATCGAATGCGATCCTGTTGGCGCGACACGAGATCTGCGATCCATCCAATCAGGTCCTGTTCGGAAACGTCCAGTTCTGTTTTGAGTTGCGAGATCGAACTGGTCTCGCCAAGCAGTCGCTCGACCGCCGCGTCCCGAAACTTCGCCGAATACCTTCGGGTCCGTTTATGCCGCATGACCAAAGACTGGTCCGACTTGATAAAATTACCGATCGCCTCCGCGGTATCGAGATCCGGCGTGGACTGGTTGATGAAATCGGAGCGAGATCGCTCTCGATTGAAAGTTGGAGCCCTGCGGTTGGGTTGTCTCAGGTACAGCGATCGACCTTCGCACTGATAACAGTACCAAGGGCCGATTCGGAAGAGCATCAAGCAGCGGAACGAGAGCCGGTCGAGAATTTCGAACACACTCGACGAAAACTTGCGTGTATGTTCAATATTCTGCATACACATTGGACAATATCCGTTTGTCGTTTCGCGTTCAGTCATTGTTCCACCGACCTCTAGACCAATTTGGTTCCCAGACATTCTAATACCGGTTGGCCGGTTTTTCCACAATCCGCCGAGAGTTCAATGCCGGATCGTGTCCGGATCTCGACAAAACATGACGAATTTCCGGGTTCGGTGCAATTTCAGGTTGGTGATCATGCAGGAGTTTGAAGTTACCAGTGTCGAAGAGGGCGAACGGCTCGATTCTTTTCTGGTGAGACACTTCAGCAAATTCAGCCGAGTGAAATTGCAGCGGGCAATCGCCGCGAAGCAGGTTCTCGTTGACGATCGGCCCGTCCGTTCTTCGACCCGCATCAAAGCCGGCCAGAAAATCAGGGTGATGCCGATCCACTTGGAGTCGGAAGCACCAATCGCGGAAGCGATCGAGCTAAAAATCCTGTTCGAGGATCCGCACCTGGTTGCGATCGATAAACCGGCCGGGATGGTCGTGCACCCCGCCAAAGGACATTGGTCGGGTACACTGACCGCGGCGTTGGCATACCATTTCGAGCAGCTGAGCTCGCTCGGAGGTCCGACTCGACCAGGAATTGTCCATCGACTGGATCGAGACACCAGCGGGGTGATCCTGGTGGCTAAAACGGACCAGGCGCATTTGGCGCTGTCGTCGCAGTTCGCCGATCGAACGACGGAAAAAGAATATTTTACGATCGTGACACCGGCTCCTGATCACGATCGTGACATCATTGACAAACCGATTGGTGCCCATCCGTATCAACGCGAAAAAAAAGCGGTTCGCGCTGGACACCCGACCAGCCGCGCCGCTTCTACTTACTATGAAGTCGAAGAGCGATTCAATGGTTTCGCGGCGGTTCAGGTCAGACCGAAGACAGGTCGAACCCATCAGATTCGGGTCCACCTGGCTTCGATCGGCTGTCCCGTCCTTTGCGACGCCCTGTACAGTGGCCGGGCAAAGCTCTCACTCCAGGATTTGACTCGCAATGCCGCCGAGGCCGATCGCAACATTCTCGGGCGTCAAGCGTTGCATGCGCGAAGAATCAAGTTTGCTCATCCAGTCACGGGGCAGGAAATGGAAATCGTTGCTCCCGTCCCCGCAGATGTTGTCCAAACACTTGACGCCATTCGCGAGCATCGACCGTTCCGGCCAATCGGGAAGAATTGATTGGCCGGCCAGCGGTTACTGAGAGACTTTCAGACTTTCAATCATGGCCTTGAAGGCCTCCGCGTTTTTGTCCACGGTTGCTTTGGGACCATAAAACTTGACGAAGTAGTTTCCGTTGGATTCGGTCTGCACGATCGCCGCCAACATGCGATAGTTTTCGCGCTCGACCTTGGCTTGACCACTGAAGGGACCGCCGGGGGCATCGAGGAAGGTCCCCGTAATATCGACGATGCTGACCTTCTGGCCGTCGATGGTTTTGACTTCAACTTTGGTCTTATCGGCAGTGTCGCCCCCATCGGGTTGGCTGAATTGGCCCTGCCACCGGACAATATTGGCGTCGATCGAACCACCGGCTCCCATGATGGTCAATCGTCCATCCTGTTGGTCGTCGCCGACTTTGGGGATTTGCAATTCCGTCTCCAGCATGCGGCTTTTGGGTTGCACGGATTTCCAGTTGCCAGAGACTTCAAATTGCAGGTCCCCATTGGCCACCTTGACCACAAAGGGAGCTGGCTCGGCAGCAGGTTTTTCATCGCTCTTGACGTCTTGAGCCTGAATTGGGTTGCCGCAAATCAGGGCGAGGGAAACAAAAACCAGGGTCACGAAACGGACGGTTGTAAGCATCTTGAATCACTTTCTTTGAGGGGGGTGTGTGCGTGTTAGTTGGAAAGCAGTCTTAGCAAGAACATCACGAGCAAGCCTATTGTTAACAATCCCGCGGCAATGGCAATGATCCCCAGGATCTGCTTTTTTCGTTTCCGTTTCTGCAACTCGGAATGCGGGTTGAATTCATCGGGAATCCCGCCACCCTGCCGCTGTTCTGCTGTTTTGTTTTGTTGAGCCAACGCGACCAGAGCTGGAAAGACTCGTTCAGCCGGCTGCCAGTCCTCCCAGTCTTCGCGCCAGACAATACAGCCAATGGTTACATCCCCGTTGTCGAGGCGTTCTTGCATCTGTTTGGCTTTCAGCGGACCTTTTTCACCCAGCTGCTTGCTGCGAAAGTACCAAATCTTGCGAGGCGCCTGCGCGATCGGGTCGACTTTCCCGAGCGTCGACGGCAGCCGTGGCTTGTCGAGCAAAAAGGTATTGGCTGGGTCGACGATTGGGGTTGGCTGCGATGTGCTGGCGGTCTGCGCCGATGGCGAGTAAGGAATGCTGAATTGATCGAGGGCCGATTCCGATTCAAGGTGAATGGAGGTGCTCAATCCGGCCTGCGTAATTTGTCGGTCGACGTGAAACACCGCATTGATCGTTTCGCTTTCCGAATTTGCCTGCTCGGCCATCGAATCGGCGGAACTGGCAGGGACCTGAATTGATTCGCGGCAATGCGGGCACTCTCCAACCTGGCCAGCCTGGGACGCCTTGACATTCAAGTGCTTGTGACAATGGATACAAATGAAGCGGATGCCCATGACTCAAAAAGCAACTTATTAACAACGGATTTCAGCTGGCTCGAACAAGACGCGGACGATTATTATAGCAGGGGAATCGTCCGTTGGCGAAGCAATTGCAGACCAACTCGCTGTCGTGAAAAATCAATCGGTTTTCATGGCATCATGGACGATGTCATTATCAAAGTAATTGATCGACATCCCCGCGTCGATCACGATCTGCTGGGCGTTGATTCCTGACGAACGGGGGCTGAGTAAAAAGCAGGCCGCATTGGCGGCCTCCTGGGTCGTGACGGCCCGTTTTCTGGGAATCACTCGCTCGGCGAACAAATACGCATCGACATACCCGGGAATTCCTGCGGAAGCCGATGTTTTCAGCAAGCCAGGTGCGACGGCATTGAAACGAATCTCGGAAAACTTACTGAAGCTCTTGGCGAGAAATGCCAGCGAGCTGTCCAGGGCTGCTTTCACCGGAGCCATGAAGCCGTAATTTTCGCTCGCCATCCGAGTTGTCGAGATCGAAATCGTGACGACCGATGCATTGTGGGTCAACAAATCCTTGAATGCGTTGGCGATTGCCAGCAGAGAAAAGCAAGAGATGTCGAAAGTTCGCAGCAGTTGCTGCTTGCCTGTTTCATGGAATGGCTTGATTCCCGATTCATCATACGCCGCAAACGCGATCGAGTGGACCAAGCCGTCAATGCTCGGGTGATGTTCCGCAATCTGGTCGCGGACTTGTTCGATCTGGGTTTCAAATTCTACGTCGCAGACATAAACGGTTCGTTCCCCCATCAGTTTCTGTAGCGACTGTTTTCGTTGCTCTGATCGAACCACGTAAACAACGATTGCGCCGTGCTCCTCCAGTGTTTTGCCGATGTGCCAAGCGACACTTTTTTTGTTGGCGACACCGAAGACCACAATTGTTTTGCCGGCAAGCTGTAGAAAATCCATGACCCGTTTCTATTTTTGTGGTGCGGCGACAGTGCAGGCAAACGAAAGTCGGGCGGCCATTTTGCCACCGACTTTGACTTGTCCCGTCAAAAAATAAGCGTTCGAAACGATTTCATCCAGCTTCACGGTGACGTCAATGGAATCGCCAGGATGGACCATTTGTTTGAATTTTACGTCGCTCATCCGCGTCAATACGGGTACGCCGCCGTCACTGCTGATCATCGAGGCCAGCAGGATGGCGCCGGTCTGGGCGGCGCATTCACATAGAATCACCCCGGGAACCAGCGGATGATCGGGATAATGTCCCTGAAAAAAGTACTCGTCGTCACGAAACGTCTTGCGACAGACGATTGATCGTTCATCCTGCTGGACAATCTCATCGACCAACAGCATCGGCGCTCGATGAGGAATGGCGGCTTGGATCCGTTCCAGTGAAGCGTGGGCGGTTTCCATGATTGATTCTGATTTCCAAATCTCAGTTGGATGAAACCGGTGAATTGGCAGGCATGTCGCTCAAGTGGTTGATCACGTCATTGGCCACGATCACACCGTAATTGATCGTTCCCAGCCAACCCGACATGATGATTCCACAACTGCCCGGCGTGGTACAGACCGGGAATTTGTTCGGGCAATTTGCGGCTGACGGCCAGTCCTTCAAACTTGGTTCCAAAACTGGCGCCGTGTAAATGCTTGGTGTAATGCTCGAAAGTAATCGGCGTCGCGGCTTCGGCGTGAACGATTCGCTCACGACAATTGGGAACATATTTTTCCAATGCGTCCAGCGTCGTTTCGACCAGATCTTGTTTGCTGGCTTCGTATTCTTCTTTCTCCAGTCCCGCCCAATCTTCGAAATTGGCGTTGGTACTGGAAACGATCAATGTCCGGCCTTTGCCTTCGGGCCGCGTATCGGGGTAATAAAACGAAAACGTTCGACTGGTAATGTCCCGGCTGAGCAGCAGGTCCGTTTGGAAATGTTCGGCGGTGCTCGAGAACAGCAGGTCACCGGTCTCGCGCGGGACCGTGTCGCCGTCTCGCATCGCCATGTAGACCTGGGTGCTGGAGTTGTTCAAGCGAACGGCTTTGGCATCGTCGATGAAATTGCCGTCAAATTTGTCTTCGCCAACCAGATGGAAGATCGTCGAACGGAGATTGGAATTGGAAACCACGGTCTTGGTCTTGATCGTGCGGCCGTTGACGACGACCGATTCTACGCCTTTGACCCCAACGTTGATCTTCTCGACCGAACAGTTGATGCGAATATCCACCCCGTTGGACTTCATCACCTGTTCCATCGACTTGATCAGTTTGTCCGTCCCACCCTGGAAAACAAAGACCCCTTTGGACATGAAATTCGAAAACACGATTCCGTAGGTCAGGGCCGGATCTTCCAGCGTCGATCCATTGGCGTAGGTGATCGGTTCCATCAACAGGCGAACAACATCTTCGCGGCCCGGGAAATACTCGTCAAATAGCTGCTTGGTCGTTTTCGATTGATCATCGTAAAAGTTCATACTGCGGGCCGCATCGAAAAAGCGATCGACCATTTCGTGGGCAATCCCAAATTCGGTGGTCAACAACTTCGTGAAATCTTCCCGGTTGAAAGTGGTGGTCAGGGAAAACATCGGGTTGTCAAAGCGAACGCCTTCCAGCTGCACGATCGAATCAGCAATTTCCTTGGACCAGTATCGGCGACAACTCTTGACCATTCCGTATGGAAAACCGTGCAAGCAAATGTCGAAGATGTGTCCACCCGGACGTCGAAACCAGGTTGCCAGTCCTCCCAGTTTGTAATGCTGTTCCAGCAGCAGGACGGACATCCCATCACGGGCCAGGATATTGGCAGCGGTTAAACCACCTAACCCGCTACCGATCACGATCACGTCGTAGCTGTCGGCGGTACCTTGGAGGAAATCTTTTGGCATGGGATGTCTGGGAGCGTTTGAATATGGCTGAGCGAAAGCCGTGTTGATATGGAGTCTCGACATTGGGTAATGTCGGTGCAATCCCGCAGAATACGGCATTTATTAACAAAACTCAACGGTCCAACCGTTTTCCCCGGGAATGCCGAACGATCTGAGTTTTTGGGTTGAGTTCGAGCCCGGCGAGCGTTGTCGGAACTTATCCAAAGGTGAGGTAACAAATGACGGTCACCACGACCGCGCCGAACAGGTTCAACACAACACCCTCACGGGCCATATCACCGACGGTTAACTCTTCGGACGCATAGACAATGGCGTTGGGAGGTGTGGCGACTGGCAGCATAAACGCGAAACTTGCGCTGATTGTGGCCGGGACCATGAGTATTTTGGGCTCGATGTCGGCGGCGATGGCCGCGGTCAGCAAGATCGGCAACAACAGCGTCGTCGTCGCGGTGTTGCTCGTTACCTCGGTCAGAAACGTGACGCATACACAGATAGTCCCGATCAACAGAATCGTTGGCAAAGCGCCCAAGCCGGCGAGAGCGCTGCCGAGTGCTTCGCTTAACCCCGAGGACTTGAAAGCGGTCGCGATGCAAATGCCGCCCGCGAACAAAATCAAAACTCCCCAGGGGATGCGAACCGCGGATTCCCAATCGAGCAGCCGCTCCCCTTTTCCGTTAGGAATCAGAAACAAGGCTAATGCGCCGAGAATCGCTACAGTGGCGTCGTCGGCATAGGTCAGCGGGCCTTGCATTTCACTTGAGCCGAAACTGGCACCCAGCGACTCAATCATGCCGGTCCAACCCCCCAGCGGTTGGACTCGCGTAATCCAAAGCAATGCAGTAACCGCAAACACGATCAACGTCCGGCTCTCCTCGATTCGCCAACTTCCAGCTTTTGGCAATTCAATTTTCTCAATGTTTCCCAACCCGCGGGTCAGCCAAAACCCCACCAGCGGCAACATGATCACAACGACCGGGATCGCCCACTTCATCCAGGTTACAAACCCGATATCGATGTTGAAATTTTCCTCGTACAGACCCATGAAGAATACGTTGGGAGGTGTCCCGATCGGAGTCCCGACACCTCCGACGCTGGCCGCATAGGCAATCCCCAGCAGCAGACTGACCCGAAGTCTTCGATTGGTGGTTTGATCGACAATCGCCATCGCAATCGGCAGCAGCATCAACGTTGTGGCCGCGTTGGAAATCCACATGCTCAATAACGCCGAGGCAGCCATGAATCCAAAGACCAGCCGGCGGGCACTGCTGCCCCCGAACAAATGGACCATCTGCAGAGCGATTCGACGATGCGCGCCACTCCGTTCCATCGCCGACGACAGCATGAACCCACCCAGCATCAAAAGGATCAGCTTGTTCCCATAGGCGGCAGCAACCTGGTCCGAGTCCAGCACGCCAACCAGGGGAAAAATGGCCATCGGAATGAACGAGGTCGCGGCGATGGAAATCGGCTCGGTAATCCACCAGGCAGCCACCAATAAGGTGATCGCGGCCGTCCAAGCGATCGCCGAGTCAAAACCGAATGCAGCCAACAGTCCGCCCACCAGTGCCGCCCCGAGGGGACAGAGAATAAGCATCCTGTTTTTCATGGTTATTTTCGTAAAACTAGATCACGTTGGTTGAACCATCCAATCGACCGGCCATGGCAACGTTCCGGCAGCCAAACCAAGGTAGTTGGCAACGGCTGCCCCATTTTGGTGGTTGGGAGCCGGCCGTGCAACGATGCGACATCGCAAAACGAAATCGGCCTGGGGTGCATTGCGGATTTGCCGAATCAGGCGACGGCAAGTTATCGGGTTCATGGTAGCGCTGATCAGAGGGGTTCATGATATGCTGATCCGATGCCTGATTCTGCACAAGATTCGAATCCTTATGTCCTGCGAGAGCAAGACGTGCGGGAACCGCCGACTTCGTTTTGGCAGAGCATTCGGTTTCTCGGGCCCGGTTTTGTGCTTTCGGCCTCGATTGTTGGTTCCGGCGAATTGATCGCAACGACCGCCATGGGAGCCGAAGCCGGATTTGTGTTGCTGTGGTTCATCGTCTTTAGTTGCTTCATCAAAGTCGCGGTGCAACTCGAGTTTGGAAAACACGCAATCAGTTCGGGCGAAACAACGATGACCGCATTGAATTCTTTGCCGGGGCCCCGGTTGGGGAACGCGAGTTGGTCAATCTGGACGTGGCTGATTCTGATGTTTTCCAAAATGTTGCAAGTCGGTGGGATTGTTGGCGCTGTCGTTTTGGCCATGGAGCAACTGTTCCCCGGAATGCAAGATGCTGCTGTTTTTCAGTCTGCCTCAATCCATGTATCGCTTCGCGCTGTCTCGGTGTTCCTGGTGGCGATCTCTGTTTCGCTGTTGGTGTTTCGGGGTTACTACCAGTTACTCGAAAAAGCGTCGCTGATCATGATCGGGTTGTTTACTGTTTTCACCTTCGTCTCGCTGGTCTCGCTGCAGTCAACCGAGATGGCGGTGACCTCAAGTGAGTTGGCTTCCGGAATGGTTCCGAGTATACCCACCGATGCCGCGATCCTGTTCGTCGCGTTGGGGGCGTTCGGTATTACGGGTGTCGGGGGAGACGAAATTCTGGCTTACAATTATTGGCTGATCGAAAAGGGGTACGCGTCGTACACCGGGCCCATCAACGATTCGGAGGCTTGGGAACGCCGAGCCAAAGGCTGGATTCGGGTGATGTACTGGGACGCGATCCTGGCGATGATTTGTTACACGCTGGTGACGGCGATGTTCTATCTGTTGGGGGCAGCGGTTTTGAATCGCAACGGCATGGATCCGGATCCCAACCAGTTGATTGCAACGTTGGGAACGATGTATACCGAATCGCTCGGCCCGTGGGCGAAAACCTCGTTCGTGATTGGCGCGGTGGTGGTGTTGTATTCCACGCTGTTTGCCGCGTTGGCTGCCTGGACCCGTCTGTTTTCCGATGCCTTCGGGCAAATTGGGCTTTACGATTTCCAAAATGCGTCGTCTCGTCGAAAAGCGATCGGGCTGTTTGCCTGGTTGTTTCCTGCCGCCTGGGGGATCCTGTATCTGGTGATGGAAAACCCCAAGTTCATGGTGATCATCGGGGGGATCGTGACTGTCGTGATTCTGATCATCGTCGTTTATGCCGCGCTCCATTTTCGCTACCAACGTCTGGACCCGCGATTAAGGCCGTCAACCGTTTATGACCTGGCGCTGTGGACCAGTTCAATCGCGATCCTGCTGGTCGCCTGTTTAACGGCGGCCAAATTTGTGTTTGGGTTTGGTTCGTTCTAGTGGCGATGGAGGAATGGAGGAAAGCTGCGGAGCAGCGGAAACAAGCCTCGCATTATTCTCTGACAAACATCACGCTACCGCATGCTTCCTTATGCTCATTGCTGCCGCTGCTCCGCAGCTATCTTGATTCGAAGATACAAATTCCAAGTTCTGCAAGTTTGCTGAGCCACCAATTATCAACGCGGAGGCCGCTGCCTTGCGACAGAGATCTTAATCGGATTCGTTTTCAAGCTGAAATGCTCGATACCGTCGCTGAAAAAGAAGGCCCGAGCGCCGCTTTTTCTTCGCGTCTTTAGCGGTTGTCCATCCTGCGTTTACTATTTTCGTTGGCGGACAATGCGTTCCCATTCGACTTTCGGAAAGTGTTTGAAGTTGACCAGCAATCCAAGTTTGAGTTCGGTTGCTTTCAGGTAGTTGTGTAGTTGGCTGAGTTTGCCAACCGTCGCGGATTGAAGTGAAGATATCGACGAATCGTCCAGAGCTAGGATTCGTCTTCCACCTGAAACCGTCCTTGAAAAAGATGGTCTGACGCGACCGCATCAAAGAGCCCGCGAACCGAGGTTTGCGGGCTACCTTGTAAACTCCTGGATTTCAAATCCAAGAAACAGTTTCTGTCAGCTGCCGGTTTTCACCGATGACGGAAACAGATTCCGGATGATTCGAAAACCTTTTTACTTTTATTTTGAATGATCGAGGAAACGCACGCCGGCGTGATTTCGCACGCCGGCGCACGCTCCTACCACCATTGACCACTTGGAGATGCCTCCGTCCTGTGACTGAAACTGGATCCGAAGATTCAAATCCCAAGTCGTGCGATGTGGTTGAGCCACCGACTTCAACACGGAGATCGCATCCTTGCGAAAGAGATCTTGTTACCTTCCATTGAATTCAAACATCTTGTGCAAACACTTTGTTCAAACGACTTTGTTCAAACGACTTTGTTCAAACGACTTTTGCAAACGACCTTTTGCAAACGCCATACCACAATTCACGCTCCCGTTACATCAATTCAAAAACGGAACTCGGCGAGCAGGAGATCGATATGGTTTTTCGACGGCCATTGGTTTCCTCAGCCCGTTGATTGCAATCCAAAACTGACAAAAGTTTTTTTCGCACGCTGGAATCGGCTACGTAGAGCACAAAAAACCGCCCAACTCTGAAGCACTGTCTGATCGTTTTCAAAACGATTAAGTGGTCCATCAAGCGATCGAGCGGCTAAAGGTTTGCATTTGTCCCCACATCACCGATAACGTGAAATCTTGTCCGAATGGTTGCCCAAAAATGCATCATTCCGATCATGCTTCGTTGAATTCAAAGAGAATAGTGAATTCAGGTAAACCTTGGTCAGTCCCGGAGGCAATGCAGGTTGGCCATCGAGATTCCGCTCATCATGGCACCGATAATTCCGACGAAGCCCTGGTCGGTGCCGCAAAGGAACAGGTTTTTCAGATGCGTGGTCCCGTCAAGTTGTTTGTCGGGCGCACCATAAACGGCTCCGTTGTCGTGCCAGGTGAAACGGCTGATCGTGGTGGGCGTGAATAGATCGGTATCAATCACGAAAGGTCGGAAATCGGGTGTGAACCGCACGCTGGAAGCAACACTACGGTCGTACCATCGTAGTTTTTCACGTTGGTACTCTTCTTCCGAAAGCGAATTCCAGCGATCGTAATCGGCGATTGTCGTGATGCGAATCACGCCATCGGAGAGTTGGCCGTCCTCGTCCGAATACTCGTAGTTGTTCGGTGAGCAAATCACGCCAGTGCGAACATCACAAAGTTCAGATTCTGGACTTTGCCAGTGAAATTTTTCGGAGTCGTTATAAAACACGATCGTGTCCGAATTGCCGATCTTCTCCGGTTGTCGGTCGAGAATCGAGATCGATTCGATGAACGTCAATTGGCCGGCCTTCCGCGGATCCGGCTCGCTCGTGTTGCTGCACATCCGGAGTGTTTCCAATCGGCCTGCCGAAGATAGCACGCGCTTGGCCGTCAGTTGCTCCCCGCTGTCAAGTTCGACACAAACGGCTCGATCGTCTTCCACATGGATGGTTTTTACTCCCGAGCGGAGTTTGAGTTCGCCACCGAGTCCCCGAAATCTCTTCACCAGGTGTTTCAGGATCAAACGTACGCCTTTGTAGGGACGCGCGAAGCCTTCCATGAAAATACTGCGGAACATGATGCAGAATTGCCCCCAAGCCATGTCGTGTTGAGCCGCATTGCCGTACCACATCAACGGACAGAGCAGCATTTCAATCAACAGCGGCTCAGAGATTGTGTCGTTAAGCACTTCGCGGCCAGACAGCTCAAAAGCCGCTTGGTCCAGGTCGTCGTAATCCGCGATTTTCTCAACCAGCCGATTGAAGTTATCAATTTGATCGGGAAAGGTCTGTTCGACTTCGGATCGCAGAAAATCAAGTTCGTTGGTGAATCGAAGCTGGGCACCCGGAAACACGATTCGCGAACCTTTTTGTGGTGCCAGCGCAAAATCATCCCATTTGAATCGCAGTTGTCGGAGGATGCGTGCCAGGGGACCTTTCTTGGCACCCTTTTCGGTGAAGTTGGTTACCGCGTGCAGGCCGACATCGTAATCCCGGCCATTCATTCGATAAAACGAATTCAAGCCGCCGATCGTGTAGTGCCGCTCGAGGATGCAGACTTTCTGGTCATAGTGAGCCAGCCGAATTCCAGCAGCCAAGCCCGACATCCCAGCGCCAATAATGATCGTGTCGTACATGATTGCAAAAACCGTGGCATGTTTCTCATGCCACGGTTTGCCAAGTTTCCTGGTTGGTTGGGTGCCAGCCTCAAATCAGAATTTGAGAGCAACAATCGCGGGAAGTTGGACTGGCAAGGGTTCGATTTTCCGAGGTTCACCTGGAAGGCTGTCGTTTCGGTCAACCGAAAAAATGAACGTGACGGATTTCTAGGTTGCCACGCAATCGACCATTTTCGGGGTCAGGTAGGCGACTGTCGTGCTCATCGAAGCCAACTCCGTGTAGTCTTCCTCAGGAACTTGCACGCGATATCGTTTCCGCAACTCCATCACAATGTCGAGGAAATCCATGCTGTCCAATTCCAGCTGATCCCGAAAGTTGATTTCGTCTTTTAGCTCACTTAAGTCTTCGTCGGGTGCAATGTCTGCAAGGATATCCAAAATTGCTTCTTTGATTTCATCGGGCCCCATGGGCGTCTCTCCGTTCTAATTTTCTGCTGTCCGATCAGTCGTCTCGTTCGGCATTTCCAATCCATACTCGATCTGAATCAAAATCGTTTCAGGACCACCGCCGAGTTGATTCCGAGCATGCCAAACGAGTTGTTCAAAATATAATCGACTTTTTCAATTTCACGAGGCTCGTTTTTTACCAAACCGGGAAGCTCGCACTCGGGGTCGAGGTCATCCAGATTGATGGTCGGGTGAACGACGTGGTCTTTGAACGCCGGAATATTTCCGCCCAATTCTAACGCGCCGGCCGCTCCCATCGTATGCCCGATGAAGCTTTTTGTGTTGTTTATGTACGTTTTGTTGGACTGGCCAAAAACCCGCCGAACCGCATCGCATTCGAGCGTATCTCCCATTCCGGTCCCGGTCGCGTGGGTGCTGACAATATCGATGTCCTCGGCGTTGATCCCGGCCCGGTTGAGCGCCATGTGCATGCATTGTGCCTGTCGCTCGGGATTGGGCAATACGAAATCGGTCGCGTCGGTATTCATGCCGTAACCCACGATTTCACCCAGAATTTCCGCCGAGCGAGCCTTGGCGTCGGACAATCGTTCCATCGTGTAGAGACAGCCGCCTTCCGAAACGACGATTCCATTACGGTTTCGGTCGAACGGGCGAGATGCCTTGGTCGGGTCTGCGTGGGATGCCAAGGCTCCCTGGCTGGCGAAACCGGCGAAAATACCAAACGTATGGATGCTCTCCGAAACACCGCCGGCGATTGCCAAATCACATTCGTGCAGCCGCAACATCTGCAGTGCCTGAATCAAACCGGCGTTTCCGGCCGCACAAGCCGCCCCGATCGTGTAATGGGGCCCCGTAATGCCCAAATTGAGTGCAATCTCGCCGGCCGGATTGTTGGCAACGGTGCGGGGATTGTGGTGGTGGGACCAGACCTTGGTGTCGTAGTCAAAACCTCTGATCTCGTGGATCTCGCTTTCGGTCTCGACATTGCCGTGCTCGGTCACCCCGATATAGACGCCGACACGACTGGTGTCGGTATTGTCCCAGTCGATCCCGGAATTGGCAATCGCTTCGTGGGCACAATAACAGCCGACGCTGCCAGCTCGCGTGCCACGACGCGCGTCTTTTCGACTCTGGTGTTTGCGGACATCGAAATTGCAGATTCCGGCTAAGGTTTTGCCAAAGTAGCGGATTTCGTAGTCTTGGACGCCGCTTTGGCCTGCCAATAATCCAGCTCGAAATTCGGCCAAATCGTTCCCGTTGGGCGACGTCAAGCCGATCCCGGTGAGGACGATTCGCTGCGAATCCGGCAGTTCACTTGGTTTGGGGAAAGAGATCATGGAATTCCTGGGTAAGAACGAACCACCCTAAAATTACCGGCTTAGGTCCGGTTGTTCAACCGGCGAAATTCGGGCCGTTCACCGAACGTCAGAGAAATTACAGTTGCGTGACGTTCCGGCTGCTATTTCGTGCTCGGCGGCCGACTGATAGCGTTCCAAGCCGGTGCCTAAGCTTCGATCACGGGAACCTTTCCCAGCGATTCGCCCAAACGCTTCATGCCTTCAATCATCGAGATCTGCGGACGGAAACCGAAATCCCGTTTGGCTCTTGAGATGTCAAAGTAATGGCTTTTGGCCAATTGTGCCGCCAGAAACCGGGTCATTCTCGGTTCACTTTCAATGTTGAACAACTCGTGGTACATCTCCATCGCGTAGCCCAACCGGTAAGCCGCATAAAAGGAGATCGATTGCCTGATTCTCGGCAGCCCACCCAAGGCCAGGATTTCGTTAATCCATTCCCAGCAATTGACCGGATCGTCTTGCGAAATGAAATAAGCGCTGCCGCAAACCGAGGATCCTTTTTCCATCGCTTCGGCGGCCTGGATGTGAGCCACCGCCGCATTTTCGACGTAGATCGTGTCGACCTGATTCGTTCCATCCCCAACCCGACGCAATTGTTTGGCTTGGGCCCGTTTGAACAACCGAGGGATCAGGTGCGAATCGCCCGGTCCCCAAATCAAATGCGGTCGCAACGCGCAGGTCATCAAATCGGGATCGTCATCGGCTTGCAAAACGTATTGCTCGGCCAGGGCTTTGGAATGCGGATAATGACATAACCACTTTTTTGGGTACCCCACCGATTCGTTCACATTGATTTGATGATCCCCCGTGAACGTCACACTGGGACTGGAGGTGTAAACGAGTTTCCGCACGTCGGCTTGAATGCAGGCTTCGACGACATTCCGAGTTCCGATCGTATTGTTGCCGTGATAATGCTTCCACGGTCCCCAGATACCGGACACGCCGGCCGTGTGAAAAACGACTTCCTGACCGCGTACCGCCTCCAGAATGTTGTCAAAACTGCGGACGTCGCCGTGCACGACCTGCAGGTCCATGCTGGCGAGCATCTCATCCCGACGACGGGTCATGGCAGTGACTTCGTAGCCCCGTTCCAACAAAGCGCGAACGACGTACGATCCCAAGAAACCGTTTGCGCCTGTGACCAAAGCTCTCATATTGACATTGCCAGCTGAATTTCAAGTCGTGGATCGAAGTTGCCGTTCCCGTGAAGCGAAGGCGTTCCATTTTAGCCAGATTTCGCGATGGATCGAGGCGGGTGCCTGGGCTTAATCACGGAAACTGATCGACCGCAACGCCGGCGTCCTTTAAAATAACGCTACGGAGGTAGATTCGGGTTTTCGTTTTGAATCTCGTTGGAAATGGGATGCGGTTATCCGTTTCAAACCATTTGGCGGGGTGGGTGTCGTTGTTCGCTGGCACTCGAAGCGGGGATCCAATGGACGATTCAGATCGGCTGGGAACGAGATTGCCATGAGAATGTTTGCTGCGTTTGCACTGTGGGGGCTGTTACTTTCGGTCGGTCAAATGCCAAGCCATGCCTTCGCGATTCAATCGACCGATCAAACGCTTGTTAAAAACAGCTCGTTCCAGCAGTGGACCAACGGAGTCCCCGATGGTTGGAATGTCGGTATCGGTGCGTACCGCGGCAGCCAGACTCCGGCCTCGGAGGTGAGGCAAGGTGCAGGGCCCAGCCTCGAGCTGCATGGCGACCGGACAACCAAAGGCTGGAATTACGTCATGCAGGAAGTCACGTTGCAGCCAGGAGCTTATTACCAGCTCCGCTTCACTGCGAAATCGACCGGCATCCGGCTGGACGAAAACCAATTCGACAATTGTTACGGCGGAATCTTTCTCAAGAACGGACAGGACAAAAATGTTTCCCAGGTCTTGTCGACCGTTGGCTGGGAAGACTACCTGACCGAGTCATTGGTATTCGCCGTCCCCGAGGGCATTACGCGCGGACAGTTGTTTTTCTTTCTGTCAAAAACAGGCACGCTGAACGTCAAAGAGGTTGTCCTAAAAAAACTGGACAAAACCGACAGCTTCGAGATCCTGGCGGCGGATATGGACCGGCATTACAGCCATTTTGAGCTCAAGCAAATTGACTGGAAGGCATTGTGCGATCGGTATCGCACGCGGGCCAACGCTGCCAAAAATGCAGCAGAATTCGTCGATGTCGTTAGCGAAATGCTGGCCGAGCTCAAGGATGGCCATGTCTGGATCATGCACCAGGGCCGGCGAATTCAAAAGTTTCAGGTCGGGTTTGACGCCAACTACGATTTTTCGGTCGTTGATCGAAAACTGAAAATCAAGAAAGTGATCGGCGATTTTGCCTTGGTTGGCCGAACCGAAGACGGGTTTGGCTACGTGCGGATCGTTAAGCTGTTTGGTATCGATCAGGAACGAATTGATCAACTGATCAATGAGATTGAGGCCCTGTTTGACGCGCCGGGCATGATCGTGGACTTGCGCAGAAACCAGGGTGGGGCCGAACCGATTGCGGCCACCATTGCCGGGATGTTTACGAATCAAGAAATGGTCTACGCGACCCATAAGTTTCGTTCGGGGCCCAGTCACGACGCGTACACCGTTTATCCGCCGCGGGTGCTGGAGCCGCGAAAGGGTAAGACCTACACCCATCCGATCGTCTGTTTGACTGGTCCGGGCGCGATCAGCAGCGGCGAAGGATTTGCGATGATGATGGCGGCGCTGCCTCACTGCACGTTGATGGGCCAGGCAACGCGAGGCTCCAGCGGCAATCCGGCGCCGATCAAGCTGCCCAATGGCGTCGACGTCTATTACTCGCGTTGGGTTTCCATGCTGCCCGACGGAACCCCGATCGAGGATACCGGTGTCCCGCCCGATATCGAGGTCGAACATGTCAACGGGCAAGATGCAACCTTTGACGCCGCGGTGCAGCGATTAAAGCAGTGGCTCCCCGCCGAATAGCTTCGCCAAACCTTGGCTTAATTTAAGCCAGCGGCTTGACCGTACCACCCAAGTCCATCTTGACGAATCCGTCGGGCTTGTCCCCAACCGAAGGCGTGACTTTCAGCCAACGAGTCGTACTACCGACCGGGACGAGACCGACGGAGAGCCACTGCCAAAAAAATCTTCCTGTAGCCATTCAATGGTTGGATTGTGAATCGGTGGTGCGGTCCCTGTGGTCCTGATCGGTCCCAAGTACTGCGGCATGGTGATTTGTTTAATCACCACCGCCAAGGGAGGGCAAATGACGTTCGACCCGTTGTTCAAAGGATTTGACTATTTCGTGCAAAGTCGGATTGCCGTGTTGATTTACGTCGCCGCCATGATTGTGTTCTTCATCCCGTCGGCTTCGGGACGGTTGTTTGACTCAGCCAGCCAAACGCATAGATCCCCAGATAATTTGCGGTCAGGTCCGCGATGTCCATCGTGCGGTTCGGTAGAAACGCCTGGCTGAATTCCTCCAGCGAGATCAGGACGAAAACAATCAGGCTGCCGAGCAGCCATTTTCGAGGCCCCCAATCGACCCGTCGGTTTTTAAGACTGAGGTTGAGCAGATAGGTCATCACGCCGATCAGGCAAAAGTGGGCGAGTTTGTCACCCCAGGGAATCGCATCGCAGATTCGGAAAAAGAAAAAATTCTGTCCTGTATTGGCTGCCCAAATGATGAACACGATGGTCGCCGCGAAGCCGATCGTGACGCTGTAAACGAGAGCGGGTTTCATGCAATTCACGATGGTTTTCGACGGCCAAAACGGTTTTATGAGAACGTTTGCCAGTGCCCGTTAATCAACCGCTGGTTGGGTTTGAACCTCGATTTGTATTTCATGTGCGGCGAGTTCGCGACGTAATACCCCAGATAGAGATGCTGGAGGTGGTGTCGTTGGCAGTATTCGATCTGTTTCAGAATTGAATAGGTGCCCAAACTGTAGGACGACAGCTCGGGATCGAAAAAAGTATAGACGGCCGAAAGGCTGGTCTGACCTTGGTCGCAGACGGCCAGTCCGACCAGGCGATCCTCCAGCCAGTAGCTGATTTCAAATGATTCGAAACAGCTGCGAACAAATCCCCAAACGTATTCTTCGATATCAATATCCGTATCGCGTTTGGCCAATCCCCGAAGTCGCCGGTGTTTATTAAACAGGTCGACACGTTGTTCGTCTGCCAGCAGCGGGCCACGCCGCTGTTCCAGTTTGGCATTGCCGCGATTGAGAATCCGTCGTTGATTTCGGCTGAAGGAAAACTCAAAACAATCGAGGCGGATCGGTTCGCAGGCGTTGCAGCGCGGGCAGTTGGTTTGGTAGATAAACTCACCCGTTCGCCGGTGTCCATCCGCCAATCGCTGGTCTGCTTCCCGGAGTGAGACTTTGCCAAGCGGCATTCTCAATGGCATGGCGCAGTTTCGCCGTCGAGATACGGACATTTCTCCGTTTCATCGATAATCACAATGTCCGTCGGTTCTGTTGCCTTCATGGGAAAACGCGTGGGCCGGGAGTATCCATTGGGTCGATTGAGAGACGTCTCAATTCCTGTCGCAAACGCAATCGCGGGTCAGTTCCATAGATTCTATGATCGTAGTTGGCCCCGGGTTGTCAAGAAAATCGAAAAAACGGGAGGATAGTCGACTTGCCGGAACCTCAGTTGTTGGCGGACCCCAAGCTGTGAATGCCGGCCTTCGGAAGATCGACCGCACCTAGCCTGCAGCCGCGTCAAAACGATGCGGGCTGGGGATATTCATCGAATTCCGAGTACCGTTCGGGGGCGCGATTGGAAAACCGGGTAAAATTCCGTTCCCAATGCAACTCCACGTCGCCGGTTGGCCCGTTTCGTTGTTTCTCAATGATAATCAAAGCATCGGTGTCATTGCTTTCGTCGGCGTCGGGGTCACCCTTTTTGAAGTAACTCTCGCGATGCACGAACATGACCACATCGGCATCTTGTTCGATCGCCCCGGATTCCCTGAGGTGGCTAAGTTTGGGGCGATGGTCCCGTGAGTCTTCGGCTTGCCGGTTCAGTTGGGACAGACACAGCACGGGGGTCTTCAGTTCGCGTGCCAGGCCCTTTAATCGTCGGGCAATTTTGGCGACCTGCTCCTGTCGCGGATCATTCGCATTATCGGGCTGGATCAGCTGCAAATAGTCGATCACGATCAGTCCCAGCTCATTTTCGCGACGCTTGATTCGACGAGCGGCACCGGCAATTTCCGAGACGTTGCGGGTCGGTGAATCGTCGATGAACAGCGGCACGGTGGACAATTCACCGGCCACGTTAACCAGACGTTTTCGGTCTTCTGCCGCCAGCGTTCCATTTCTCAATCGGTGGCCGTTGACCTTTGCGACGGAACAGAGCATCCGTTCGATCAATTCGATGGAAGCCATTTCGAGACTGATAAACAACGTCGGCTTGCGAGATTTGATCACCACGTTTTCGGCAATATTCATCGCGAATGCGGTTTTTCCCATACTGGGTCGCGCGGCGAGAATCACCAACTCCGACGCGTGCAGGCCGCCCGTCATCCGATCGAGATCGGTGAAGCCCGTTTCGACGGTGCCTTCCTGCCCTTCCCCCCGGACGCGGGCATCGAGACGATCCATCGCATCGGACAGGACCTCATCGATCGAAGACAGGTTATTCGACTGACGGGATTCTCGAATCGCAAAGATCTTCTGTTCCGCGTCATTGAGTAACGTATCCGGATCTCCCTCAGGGCGGAAAGCCTCGGACATCAACTCCGAACAGGTCATGATCAGATTTCGTGAGGTCGCTTTGCTGCGCACAATCTTGGCGTAGTAGGTCGCGTGCGCCGCGTGCGGAACCGAGGTAAAGATCTCCGCCAATCGGGCTGCGCCACCTACGGCCTCGTAGTCCTGACTGGAGATCAAACGCTCGCGGAGCAGCAACATGTCGATCTTGGTACCGGCATTGTGCATCTCCATGATATGGGCAAACAATTTCTGGTGCGATTCATCGTAGAAATCGTCTGGTCGGAGCAGATGAACCAGGTCGTCACAGGCTTCCGGCATCAGCATCAGGCTGCCGAGGACGCCGACTTCTGCTTCGAGGTTGAACGGCGGTTGCCGCTCGATTGACTCAGCGGGGCGTTTCCCGTTGGTTGGTTTTCGTTTGGCCATAATTGCATGTCCCTCCATGTGGTGCTTCGCCGAATTGACGACTTTTGCGGCGCCGTATTTCCATCATAGGGCAACTCAACGGACAGGCAAGCCAAAGCAGCGGAAGACGAATCTACCGGCGCACCAGCGTTGAATCGTTGCAGAAAAAAGAGCCCGGTCGAATCAAACCGGGCTCTCGGTAAATTGAAAAGTTGTTCAGAACTCATGAACAACCTGATCTTGGTTTTCTACCGCGATCACGCATCGGTATCGACGGTGGGCACGACCCAGACCTTCAATTCCGATTCAATATCCTGGTGCAGGTGCACGTTGACGGTGTAGAGTCCCAGTTCTTTGAGTACGCCGTCCAGTCGGATCTGGTCGCTGGTGAGCGAGATTTCGTTCTGTTTCAGGGCCGCCACGATTTCGACCGCGCCGACGCTGCCGTAGAGTTGGCCTTCTTCGTTGGCGTTGGCTTCGATCGTGATGCTCTGCTTCGCGATCAGCTTGCCCAAATCTTTGAGGTCTTTCAGGCGTTCCTGTTCGATTTCCTGCAGTTTCGATTTGTGTTTTTCGACCATCCGCTTGTGATGATCGCTGGCGATCGTGGCAAGCCCTTGGGGCAGCAGGTAGTTGATTGCATAACCCGTTTTGACTTCGACCACTTCTCCCTGTTTGCCGAGGTGATCGACCGACTGAATCAGCAGCAGTTCGACGCCACCGTGTTTTCCTTTGGGCAATTTGTCAAAGTTAGCCGATCGGCGTTTTTGCTTTTTCATTTTCGTGCTGGGCATCGGTTATCGTCTCTCGGTGATTGAGTTTAGGGTTCAATTTCGCTTAAAAAGGAACTTCGTCCGCTGGCGGGGGCCCTTGCTGAGCCGCAGCAGCGGGTTGTTCGGATTGTGGTTTTGCGTGGGTGGTGGGGCCGCTGGAGGAGCCACCGCTTCCGGAGCGACCACCGAGCATTTGCATTCTCTCGCCAATGACCTTGATTTTCGAACGCTTCTCACCATCCTGTTCCCACTTGTCCTGTTTGAGCCGACCTTCGATCAGCACCGGCGATCCTTTGGACAGGTATTCACCGGCGACCTCCGCGGTTCTACCCCAGAGTGTGACGTCGAAGAAATTGGCTTCTTCTACCCACTGATCGTTTCTCTTGATTCGCTCGTTCACAGCCAGGGTGATATCGGTGACCGCGGTGCCGGAGGGAATGTATCGAAGTTCGACGTCACGGGTGAGGTTTCCAACGAGCACGACTCGGTTGTAACTGGCCATGTTTATCTCCCAGCAAAAACAAGGTTACGCGGTCACGATTCCTTTCTGCCGCGGCGATTCAATCAAGGATTTCAGTATGGAATAGACGGTGACACGTCTGGTCAAACGGTCCGGAAAAGTCACGGTTATTTTACAGGATTAGGTGGTTTCTGCCGTTTCGGGCTCCGTTTTCGCTTCCTCAGCCGCCTCGACGACTTCCTCTGGCGACTCGCCTTTGGCCACAGCAACCATTGGTTCAACCAGACGCGGATCGAGTTTGATCGGCAAATGGCGAAGGATCAGGTCGTTCAGTTTGCAGGCCCGGTTGAATTTTGCGAGTTTGGTGCTCTCGACACGGAAATAGGCCAACCAATACGCGCCTTTGCGGTGTCCGTTGATCGGATAAGCCAATTTTTGTTCGTTCCAGAGTCGGCTGGCGAGAATTTCACCATCGACCGATTTGATCATTTCTTCTACTGCATTGGCCGCCGCGGCGGGATTGCGTGCGTAGGCATTGGCATTAAAGAGAAACATACATTCGTAAACTGTTTCAGCCACTTCGTGATCCTTTTTCGTTTTCTTTTGAAATTATTTTATCTGATTCGGTTTTCAGACCCGCAGGCCTTTGATTTGGAAGAACGCGACCCTGATCGGATCTGCCGCTCCTGTCTTCAGTCGTCTTGTTCTGATCCGGTTTGACCAACCTGGAATCTGATTTGCGCGGCTTGTTGGGGTCCGCATTGAACTGACTCATGGATTTTTCAATTCCATCGGTGACCCAACTTTCAATCGCTTGGGTTGCCCGCTGAATCGAATTCAATATTTCCGGTTGCTCCTGGTCGTTAAATTTTCCCAACACATAATCCGCCGCGTCCCAGCCTGTCGGGGGCGCACCAATTCCGATTCGCAGCCTCGCAAAAGTCTGTGAACCGAGTCGACTGATAATGTCTTTCAGTCCTTTTTGTCCGCCGGCCGAACCTCCGGGTTTGAGTCGTATCCGTCCCGTTTCCAGGGCCAGATCATCACAAACAACCAGCACGTCAACCAGCGGAAGCTTGTAGAAATCAATCGCTGCTTTGACACTTCGCCCGCTCAAGTTCATGAACGTCAGCGGGCTGAGCAAGACAGCTTTCTCGGTTCCAATCATGGTTTCCGCAACTTCCGCGTTGAATTTCGCCTTGGGTCGACCGACATCGTACCGGCGGGCCAAATTCGCAATCACTTCGAAACCAATGTTGTGTCTTGTTCCCTTATATTTAAGGCCAGGATTTCCCAAGCCGACGATTAATTTCATGTTCGATCATCGAAAACGAGGCAGTCAATTACCGAGTCCCACCAAACGTCACTCGGCAGCCGACTCGTCTTCTTTATCTTTACCAACGATTTCCGGCTCCGCTGCTCCGGCTTCTTCCCCGGCTTCTTCGCCTTCGATCGAGGTAACTGGCATCGAACAACTTACGATCCCGTCGGTTTCCGACGTCAACAGTTTGACTCCATCGGGCAGCTCAATATCGCCGGCCAAAATCATGTCATCGAGTTTCAAGTGATTGATTTTCACGACAATCTTGTCGGGCAGCTTGTTTGCCGGACAGGCGATCGACAGCTCGTGTTTGAGGAAATTGACCACACCACCATCGTGGGTACCCGGAGCGTCGCCCTTGAGCTCGATCGGAAGGTCAACCTCGACCTCTTCTTTTGCGTTGATCCGCGTCAAATCAACGTGGATCACATTCAATCCAAAAGCGTCCCACTGGACGTCTTTGATCAACGCGCTCTCGTTCATCTCGCCAGCGAGTTCGACGACATGACCGCCATGTTGAATCACTTTGCTCAATTCAGCCTCTTTGACATTGAGCATGACGGATTCTTCCCCGTGACCATAGAGAATGGCGGGAACCATTCCTGCCTTACGGAGTCTTCGCATCCGCAAAGTTCCCGTTTCATTACGTTTTGTTACGTTAAGTGACTCAGACACGAATTTAGCCTTTTATCAGTATTTCAATAGCGTTAAATCGCTGGAACAACGTTCAAGTTTCTTCGGAATACGAATTCAAATCGGACACGATCATGGCCCGCATTCATGATTCCTCATGATTACGATGGAATTGCGAATCAAGCCAAGCAATTCGCCGGACCAACCCGTCGGTTGAAATGCCAGCCATTGACAGAATGTAAATTCACAATGAAACAGCAGCTCGGTTTTCGAGGCTGGCTGCAGTCTGGCGATTTTCCCAAAAAAACGCTCATTTACAAGCCCAAGTTGGTTTTTTAGTCGAAGATTCCAGGTTGTCGCAAGTCCGGTGAGTTGGTGGGCGCCTCGACCGCCGAAGAAAACCAGCCATAATAACAGCGAATCAAAGTTTAGACCGCTCTTGTACAGGATTGATTGGAATGGCCAAGGAGCCAGATAGTAAAAAGGCAAGAAGTCCCAAGTTCGAATACGTCGAACCCATTGGGTTGCGCGTGCTGGTCCGCAAGGACGAGCCCAAGAAGGAGACCAAGGGGGGAATCGCACTGCCCGACGCCGCGGAAATTCCCACGATTACCGGCAGAATCGTCACCATTTCGGCCGCTATTGAGCACGATGATGACTTGCCGCTAAAGCGTTATGATAAGGTCCTGTTTCATCCCAAGAATGCCATTCCCGTCGATTTTGAATCGGACAATCAGCTGTTTGTGGTGCCCGCCGAGGATATTGTGGCGGTTTTTCGTCGCGAGGCGCCTCCCGAGGACTAGTGCCGATCCGAGATGATTGTCGCCGGATCCCTCTGGAATCCGTCTGAACGATCCTCCATCCAGCGAGGCGGCGACGCCATCGCGAAATAGGATCGGATGTCGATCCAAGCGGAGATTCGGCGGACGCTGGGGCTCGGTCCAGGCCCCCTGGAAACTGAGGTTGACGCGTTTTTTCCCCCTGCTTAGCTTGACGGCCTACTTGGGCAAATTCTTGCCGATTGTCTCATTCGCTACAGGGAAGGTCTTACGATGATGTTACGGATATCCAGCTTTTTTTCGGTTGCGGCGGTTTTAATTTGTGTTGGTACGGCTGGCGCACAGCGTTGCGGTTCCTGCCAAACCAGTCTCGCGCCCGCTTACTCCATGCCTGGCACGCCCGTCGTGGTCCAAGCGGCCTTCCCAGCCTACCCCGCGGCGGGTCCCGTCTGCCAACCTCAAGGCTGTTTTAACCCGTCGGTCGCCGTTTGCTACGCAGCGCCGGCTCGGGGGTGCTGCCAGCAAACTCGTTGTCAACCGCAAGTCGTGCCGATGGTGGGGGTGCCGTTCCAGGCCCGTGCTTGTGCATCACCCGCTTGTTACCAACCTTCCGTTGGGGCACCTGGCTGCCAGCAGATTCCAGTTTTTGCATCTAACGGTTCCACTGCAACGGCATCGGTCGTCAATTATCCCTCGGCCCCCTGTGCCTGCGGCTCAAAGCTAAGCCCTCAACAATTGGCGGAAATCGACAGGACCTATACGCTCAATCCCGGCGACCCTCTCAAACAGCGCGTCGAGACGTGTGAACAACGATGCAATGCTCTGTTTCCCAACGGCCCCTGCAACACCGAGTGCAAGACACACTGTCCGCAGTTGGTTGCAACCTGCAACTGCATCACGGTGATGTCGCTGTACGGCCCGATCCACATCTGTAGCGTCGAGATGGAAGAAGAAGACGACTAAGACGTGGTGGCAAACAGACCAACCGAATCCAGCCAAGCGAACCTGCCTTGGTTCGATGCCTCCGTCAATCAGCTTCAGATCGTGAGCTTCAGAACGTGAGCTTCAGAACGTGAGCTTCAGAACTGAGCTTCAGAACGTGAGCTTCAGATACTGACCCCAAGATCCTCGCCAGTCCTTTGTTAAGGAGTGGTGAGGTTTTTTTTGAATCATGATTTCCCGCTTGAACGGCCGAAATCCAACCCGGCCTAGTCCAACGTCGGCTAGTCCAGCAAGGCAATTGGCCCGCGCGTTACGCGAAAGCCCAGTTTTCGTGTCGAGCTATGGACGTTGGCTCGCCAGCTTTGGTAGTCATTTTCCAAGACGTTTTTACCCGTTTCGTAGCATGCCGGTCCGGAATGTCGCGTGATGACGCCAACGTCAATCAGATAATTTACGCTGATTTTGGAGCAGCCGCCAATGGTGTCGAACAGCCCCTGCGGATTGGGAAGTCGCCTGGCCGATGGAAAATTGGAGCGATCGTAGGCCAAGCGGCTGTCTCGAGAAACAAATTCCAAAAAACTGCCATAACTGTTGACCCAGTCCGTCGGAATCTGATTCCCCAGGAAGCTGGCTCCCTGGACTCCACCTTGCGTGATGTAGTGGACTTCTTCGACCGTTGGCAAGCGAAAGCCATTGGCTTGCGGATCAAATTTGAAAGAATTCTCGACAAACGTGTAGGCTTTTTGATATCCGTTTTTCTCGCTGAGCCAGTTGCAATACATGGCTCCGATAATGGCCGAGACCCGCGTAACAGGGTGTTCATTGGTGGGATAAGCCATCGGATCAAATTGCCATTCTCTCGGATGTGGCATCGGGGCTCGCCCTTCCTGGTAAAGCACTTCATATGGCTTTTCCCCCTTGTAATCGTCATCATTCATGAACTCGCGAAACTGCCCGATCGTGATTTGGGTGTCGGTGATTTCGATGTCCAAGACCTCCTTGAGTTCCGGAGGGGCGTATTCATCAACGAACTCGACCAAACCACCTTCGACCGAAACCAGCGTAACTCCTTGCGGAAGGCATTCCCAATTCGACCGCTTGACGCCTCTTACATCCGGTAGTTCGATCCTGTTTTTCTGCAGGATCCACTTTGCAAACGCATGGGACAGCGCGTCTTCCGATTCGACGTACATCGCCCGCATTGAATCGATCAGGCTGTCCGACTGCTCCGGCGAGAGTTTCAGATAGCCGTCTTCCAGATACAGCACCGACAGCAACAGCAGCTCCGTCTCCCGATCTTCGATACCGGCAAGATATCGCTCGGCGACATCCGACGGGGACAGCGAGCTGAATTCCCAGAATCGATGGCGCAACTGGATCGTATTCCCGGCCGCTTGCTGCGAGGATCTTGTCAGCAGTTGTTGCAGATATTGGCTTTCACCCAAATCAAAGGCCAGCAAGGACAACTTCATTTGCTCGTCGATCGTTTTGGCCGATTCAAAAACCGAACGGATGGCTGTCGATACTTGTTGGAGATCGGAATTCCGTTTCAGCACTGCGACCACGTTCGTTTTTTCCTCAATGTCAACTTTACCGAAAGACTTTAGTAGTTGACTGAGCGTTTTATCGTCGCCGCTTTCGAACGTAATTTGGGCTGCTGCATGACGTAAACGCGCCAGTTCGGTTGCATTTTCTGCCACCCGATCGAGGATGATCGGTGCAAACGACTGCTTGTCCAGGCTTTCGAGTTTTTCCAGGGAATCGCCGGAATCGCTGTAAAGATAATCCAGGTAGGCAACCGTTTTCTGGCCTGTTTTCCGGTTTTCAGAAATCACCACGTAGGTGACCGATGCGATGACCATCAGCAACGCGCTCGTGGCCCCAAGCCTGGCCAGTTGGTACCGTATCGCTTTGGACAGGAATTCAGATTCTTTTTCGCGAATCGGCTGGTTGCGAACGGCCAGCTTCATTTGCATCAGTTTGAGCAACGACGGGAAGTATTGTCGGCTCCGGCGGGAATGCCAAGCTTCGGAGAGCTCGGACAATTCGCTTTCGGCCCGCCCCCGCCACGAGGATCGTTTTTCGTATTCCAGCCATTTTCGCAACGGCTCAGCCAGCATGTGGTGGGATAATTGAAATAGCGTTTGGTCTGACGAGTGGTCCGATCCGCCGTTGGCGTCAACGGATTTGATCAAATGGCAGTCCCGTTCCAGCAGGTGGATCGCATTTTGAAATGCCTCGGCGCTGGTGCTGTTGGGACAGGCTTTGATCAATTCATGGGCGGTCTTACGGACCGAATTGCAGTGGGCACCGGGTACCGGTAGCAACACCTGGAGAATCCCCTGGACTTGTGAGAGCAATCGCCGATTGGCAATCGGCGCGGTTTCCAGTGAAAACTGCTCGTCCATGAATCGAATCAAAACGCCTTTCCAGCCTCCGGTTCGTTCGAGCTCTTCGGCCGACCATTGTCGACTGCCAATGACCGACGCCACCATCGCCAGGTGCGCGCAATTGACTTTGCCATGGATACTGATCGACGCCACCACGCGACGTGAAAAATCCTGCGCCTCATCTCTCAGCTGTTGGCTTTCGAGGTCTTCCGGAATCGCGCCATAGGCCTGGCCAAAACGGGTTAGAATTTTTTCGGCGTGTCGGTCGTCAAAGTAGGGAAACGCCTGGGAGTTTCGACCGTCCTGGATCTGGATTTCCTGGAGTCGGAGAAACTCCTGGGTGGCGACCCAAAAATCATCCTGAACCGAAATCAGGCAGCTCAATCGTTCACCATCGCAATGGCGCAAGGCCGCAACCAGTTCGTTGGAATGTTGCTCGCTTGAACTCGAAAGGAATTGCTCGAATTGGTCCAGTACGATCAATATCCGACGAAAAGGATGGGGGATATTGCCTTCTCGCAATTCTCGGAGCAGTTCATTGAGCTGCAGTTGCGGGTGGTACTCGACTCGTAATTTTCGGCAAATCTCCATGGTCAGTGACGATTCGGTCGCTTTGACGGAACAGTCGAAATAAACCACGCCAATCGCACCCGGCAAGCGTGGAATCAATCCGGCTCGAATAAACGACGTTTTTCCGCAACCCGAGGCGCCGTAAATCAGTCCATGGGAGCAGACACCAACCTGGTCAACCAATCGCGAAAGCCAATACCGCAAGCATTCTGGAACGCCAAAGCGGTCACGCGGGCCCGGTAGCAGCGCCGTGAAAAATCCGGCGTCGGCTTCGTTGTAGGGCAGCAGGCCTTTCGGCACGACATTTTCCAGCGATCCACCATCCGACAAACCTTGGGAATCAGCGATTATCCCATCGACCGCTTGAGCCCATCTCGCAACCAACTTCGAGTCGACGTTCAAATACTCGATCAGCGCATCAATATCTTCGATGAATCGCTTGGCCGACGGGTAGCGATCCTGGCGAAGTTCGCACAAGCAACGCCGGCAGATTCGATCGAGTTCCTTGGGAACCTTGCGGTTGCACTGATCCAGATGTCGATGTTGCTGCCGCCGGATTTGCTCTTGTTGCTCCTGGAAATTATCACCCCCGGGGAAGGGATATTCACCGGCACACATCCAGTACAGGATGACGCCCAAGCCCCAGATATCCGTCCGCTCATCAATCAAATGCGTCTCGCCGCTTAACTGTTCCGGCGACATGAATCTGGCCGTACCCGCGATTTGGGTTTTGTTCCTCGAATGACGGAGGCTGTGAAGCTCCAATGCCAATCCGAAATCCGCGATGCGGGCATGGCCTTGCTGGTCAATGATGATGTTCGATGGTTTGAGGTCTCGGTGCGCAATCCCGTGTTCGTGGACAAACTGCAAACCCGCTGCGACCTCGCGGATAATCGTCAGCGCTTGGTGAAGGTCAAATTCCCGCTTCATCCAATAGGTATGCAGGTCGCTGCCGTCGATGTACTCCATCACGACAAATGGCAGGCCATCTTCGGTCCGGTCCACATCGATGACCGAGATCACGGACTCATGACGGATCTTCGCCACGCTTCGCGCTTCGTGCAAAAACTCTTGCCACAATGTGTTGTCGACCTGGCGATCGGTCCGGGGGATCTTGATCGCAACAACCCGATCCAGTCGAGGGTCGCGACCCAGCAGAATCAGGCACTGACCGCCCTCGGCCAGGCACTTGATCACTTCATAGCGACCAATGTGCTTCGGCACGTCGACCAGCGGATGATCGCTCCGAACCGAATCCGATTCCAGGGAAACGATTTTGGTTAAGCGTGGGTCGTCAGGATGGGAGTGCTTACCATGAATGATCGACATTGTGTTCCCAAGGCAGGTCGCAGAATAGAGAAAACTGACAGCCGTATGATAGCGTCGCGATGCAGGCAATTCAACAAAATCGCGAGACAATTCAAGGCAATCTGATCCATTTTCCCAAAGCGACGCGAAGGGTTGAATCGCAGACTCACGATTTCTGCGATCCCCAGACAAAGCTGAGTTGCCCAGATCAGGCTGATCCACACATTGTAACGCGGATCAGCCACCGGTCGTTCCGGCAGGTGGGGAAGCAAACCGACGCAAGGCGTCAACTGCCCAGCCAGAATCGGGAACCCTGGATCGTATTCGCTATTGCGATGATGCGATCGGCATGAATCTAGCGAAACCGTCGGTAGCTCGCGGCGTGATCAAGTACTGCCACCAAAAATCGAGCTGATCGATTCATGGTGATGAATTCGCTTGATCGCTTCCCCCAGCAACGGTGCGACACTCAACACTTTCAGGTTGGGTAGCTGTTTTTCGGCAGACAGCGGAATACTGTCGGTCACGACAATGCTATCGATCGGTGCCGACCGCAGTCGTTCGATCGCGGGTCCGGCAAAGACTCCGTGCGATGCAGCCACATGAATTTGCGAGGCGCCTTTTTTCTTGACCAATTCAGCGGCACCGCAAATCGAACCGGCCGTGCTGATCATGTCGTCAAACATCAACGCAACTTTGCCTTCGATCGGGCCACCGATAATGTTTTCCTGGGAGACGCTATCGGCGCTCAAACGGCGTTTGTCGATAATCGCAATCTCGCCTCCCAGTCGTTTGGCATGACCGACGGCCCGCTTGATGCTGCCTTCGTCGGGACTGACAATCACCAAATCCGCCGGCGAGATTCCCAGCCGTCGGAAATGGTCGTTCAGCACACTGGCCGCGTACAGGTGGTCGACCGGCACATCAAAAAACCCCTGGATCTGAGCCGCGTGCAGATCCATCGTCAGCACCCGATCCGCACCGGCTCGCGTAATCAGATTGGCCACCAGTTTGGCGGTGATCGGGACCCGACCTTCGTCCTTGCGATCCTGGCGTGCGTAGCCAAAATAGGGGATCACTGCCGTGATCCGCTCGGCACTGGCTCGCAGGCAAGTGTCGATCATGATCAACAGTTCCATCAGGTTGTCATTGACGCGGAGGACAGGTCGGCTGCACCAGAAATACATCGCGACCCCGCACGTCTTCGATCTTGCAATGAAACTCACCATCCGGGAAGGTCATCAACCGGATGCCCCCCAGATCCAGCTTTAAAAATTGAGCAATCTTTTTCGATAACTCGGGATGTGCACGACCGCTGAAAATTTTTAGTTCTGACATGCCGGATTATCGGTTCTGCTGGTGTTAGGATCAGGATCTAAGGGATGGAACTACTTGGCAGCCAGCTCTTTCAAAACGCGTTCGACTTCCTGCAAATGCTCGACCGTATTGACGCTCAACGCCTCGATTGGCTTGAGGACTGGAAGCGCTCGGACATCCTCGCCTCGTTTGAGCATGATTCCCGGGATGTCCGTAATGTAATACTCCTGTTGCAGATTGTCATCGGTCAGCTCGTCCAGCGCACTGAGCATTTTCTGGCAATCGAAAACGTAAGTGCTCATGTTCACTTCCTGAATCTGGCGTTGGTCTTCCGACGCGTCCTTGTGTTCCACGATGCATTGGAAGTTGCCATCGCTGTCCCGGATAATTCTCCCCAATCCGGTTGGGTTGTCATGGATCAATGTCCCCAGAATGCAGGCCGGTTTCGTTTGCTCGAATTCTTCCAGCAACAATTTAATCGATTCGGCTTGCAGCATCGGTGAATCGCCGGCCACGATCACCACCGGTCCATCGTGATTCGCGATCTGCTCACGGCACATCATCACCGCGTGTCCAGTCCCCAGTTGCTCGGATTGCAGAGCAAATTGAACCGCATTCCGGTCCGCCAAGGCTTGTTCGACCAAATCTGCTTTGTATCCTACGACGACAACAAAACCCTTGACCCCGGAGGCTTCCAGCGAGTCAAGGACGTAATCGACCAGGGTCCGGCCGTTGGCCTGGCACAGGACTTTGGGCAATTCGGACTTCATGCGAGTACCTTTACCCGCGGCTAATACAACGGCAATCGGAGCATTCATCGGAATTTCGTGGGGAGTTAGACGGCCAAGGAAGTCCTCTATGAAACCCGATCCAGTCACTTTTTTCCAGCCCCGGTGCAAAATCGGAGGGCGAAGGTCAGTAAAGCGACGATCCGGCCGAATCGGCCGTTACTCAATCACGCGTAGAATAACCGGATTCGACGACGGCTTTCCTGCTTCTTCCGCCTCGAGGAACACCAAACGCTCGCATGGCTGCACGAAACTCTCGGCCGTCAAGAAAATGGTCCGCTCCGATTCACCGGGTGGGATCAGGACGCCGTTGAGGCCAATGTTGTCGACGTAAACGCCAAACGGAAAATTGATCCCGGCGTCCTCTTTGCCAAAATTGATCCGTGCGTTGTGCTTGATCCGTTCGACTTTTAATTGTGCCGAGGTCGTCGAACCGGGCCGGATTTCAATCACCGGCAACTCACCCTCTGCTGCGACGTTGCCCGACAGACCAACTCTCAGCTGAACCTCCGGCTCCAAGCTGATTTTGCCCAAAGATTTTGTTCGACGAACATTCTGATCACCGATTCGCGCGGTCGCAACGACGGTCGGCTGGGGCGATTTCTCGGGGGGCTCGATCGCGGTTTCGGTCGCATGCAAAACCATCCAGGCGCGCAGCTGGCCGGCCTCAACCGTCGTGTCGCCAACGACCTGAAATCCGTCCGGGAGCCCCTCAACGCGAATGTCGACCGGCCCTGCAAACCCGTCCACGCGGTCAATTTCGATCCCAAATTTCTTGTACGTTCCTTTGGCCAGTTTGGGATTGATGCCGGGTAATCGAGCAATTGAAAAATTGGGTTGACGCGATCGCACGGTCAACTGGTAAGCGAAATCCTCGCCGCCAAATCCTCTCGCGTCTTTGATCCGCACAAAATAATCACCGTCGGCCGGGGCAGTGAACTGCAATCTGGAATCGCGTCCCAGTTCCTGTTCGGCATCATCGTCATTTTCATAGTTCACCAGGAAACTCGGTAGTCCCGATTCCACGACGTCGGTGTCAGGGGCAAATGCTTCCACGACATAGCATGGCTCGTTTAACGCATGCGCGATCGGTGTCGTGTCGAACAAGGTTTGACGATTTCCGAAATTGGGGAAGACGTTGAACCCCGAGTCCGGCCCGCGCGGGTAATGGTACAGTCGAACCACTTCGCCGTTGCAATACAGCAATTGGCCAATCTGCATTTCCTCCCAGTTATGAATCCGGAAGTCATTGGTCTGTTTCGAGTTTTTGCCACGGAATGTGAAATACGAATCCCGCACCGCTTGTAGCAACACCCGCGGGACAGGACGGCCATCGTCCGCGAGAATGGCAATGTGTGAATCGAGCGGCGATTGATTCGTGGCGGCTCGGACTTCGATCATGAACTGCTGGCCTGCGGTTGCCGAAAACTTGACCAGATCAACATCCACCCGGTCACCCGCGTAAATTTTGCCAGTCAACTCGAACGGGACGTTGCCAGTCCTGGCTTCCGGCAACCGGTCATTGGGTTCTTCTTCCGCGATCTTGGCGATTGCGGTTGGTCCATCGGAAAACTGGTTCGGCGGGCGTTCAGTCGAAATTGGATGCCCGGTGGAACTGGTGGGCGATTGGAGTTGGGGCCAACGATAAAACGCGAGGCTGCCATCCATTCGACCAACCGCGATTCGTGAATGGGTCAACGCCAGGGCTTGAACGTCGGCTGGCTGGTTGGGAAACAGGTGCGCTTCGTCCAACGAGTGGGCGTCCCAAATTTTAAGGGTTCGGTCCTTGGAACTGGAAACTATCCAGTTGCCGTCAGGATGATAACGCAGCAACTGAATGGCTGATTCGTGGGCAAATCGCGAGATCATCAGTGGATTGATCTTGGCGGTTTCGCGAGACTCCAGTTTCCATTTGCGGATGCGATGATCCTCGCCTCCGGCCACGATCCAGTTTCCATCCGGGGAAATGTCAACGGTGTACTGATCCTGCAACGGTTCGCCACGCGTATCCATTCGCTGTCCGTCGCTGATTCGCCAGACTTTAACGGTCGCGTCGGCGCTGGCGGTGACGAGGGTCTGGGAACGGGGGTCAAATTTTGTATCGAAGATTGCCCCGTTGTGGCCAACCAATTCAATTTTCTTTTTCGGCGGAGGTGATTCCGTGGCAGTCCGATGCTGCTCGGCGGCCCCGTCGGTCGGCCGCTCATTCGAAGTTGGCGCGGTCAACTCCCAGATGATCGCTTTTTTATCATAGCCAACGGTGGCCAGCAGCGTCTCGTCCTGGTTGAGCGACAGCCCGTAGGCTAGATCCCGGTGGCCGCGAAAATGACGTCGCTTCCCCGATGCAATCGTGATTTCAATCGCTTCTCCGTACAGCCCGGAAACCCCCGTGGCGACGTACAGCCTGCGTCCGTCTGCGGAAAACTGGAGCGATGTGACCTTGCCAGGCAAATCGTCGAATTTGACAGATTGTTTGCCTCCGTCGGAGCCTTCAAGGTTTCGGATCTCGATGCTCCCGAAGCGACCGATCGCCAGTCGCGATCCGTTCGGCGAAAAAGCGAGGGCTGTGATCGGAATCCGGGTGATGGAGGATTCGATCTGGGGAACTCTCAGTTCGGTGGGGATCTGCTCTGTTCCATCCGGGCCGGGTGCTCCATTCTCGATCCAGTCGACGATCAGCTGAACCTCGTCAAGACCGGGCCGCGGCTCGCCATCGGGAGGCATTTTCGGTTCGAGCTTGCCGCGCATCATCTGGATCATGCGGCTGGACGCCGCGCTGCCAGGCGTCAACGCTGCGCCGGTTTCACCGCCGGATTGTAAGCCCGCAAAAGTATCGAGAGCGAAATCTCCGTTGGCATCGTCAGCGTTGTGGCATCCGCGCAGTACTTGGTCAGTACCCCATTGGCCGTGGCGTAATCCACTTCATCGGCAGCCGCGGTGACGTCGTGCCAGCCCAACATTAACGCGAACAGAACAATCGGGATCCAGTAAATCTTCATGCGTCGTACCGGGATTTTTTGCATCTGGATGGAGCGACCAAAACAAAAACGAGACTTGATGAAACTCAGTGTTGAAACAGGAATTCGCGGCTGCTCATCAACCCCCAATACAGATCCTCGATCGTCCGTCGTAATTCGTCGTCGGATACCTCGGCGAACAACGCTTGAAACTGCGCGAGCTCTGATTCATTCGGGTAGCGAGCCAGCGTTTTCAGGTAGGCGGTTTCAAGCATGGATTCGAGGTCGATGGCCGTTGCTGGGCGCGGCCTTTCGTCTGTTTTCTGGTTCACGCGCTGGCCGCCAGGTTGATCTTTTTCCGACTGCCCGGATGGACCGGCCACCTCGGCAGTCGGTTCGAGATCGGAGAATAATTTGCTGACGCAACTGTTGTCGGACTTCAGTTTTTCGTTAATCGTCACGCCGTTGGCGAGATGCAAGACCTGGATCATGCTCGGTTTATTGCTGCGTTCGCATTCGCAGACGATGTCCCGTTTGTTTCTGCCAAAGGTGGAAAGAAATTCAGAACGCACCGCGGAGTCGTGCAACTCGATCGCCCGGGTTCCCAGTGGATACTCATCCGTTTTCTTGACATCCGCACCGTTGTAGGCGATCTGGTTGAAGACCGTGGGAACCTCGGTAACCTGCGAAATCGCATCCAACATGACTTCCGCCATCAGCCGACGCGGGTAATAGCGAGCGTAAAACCGGTCATCCAGCTGATTGCCGGCAACCGGTAAGCTGCTGCGTTGATAGGTTTCCGATTGCAAAATCAGCCGCATCAGCGTTTTGAGGTCGTAATCGTTTTCGATCAAATAGTCCGACAGCGCAGCCAGCAAAGGCTCGTTGGTTGCCGGATTGGAGACCCGCATGTCGTCGACATTTTCCACCAGACCGCGACCGAGGAAGTTCGCCCACACCCGGTTGACGATCGACCGGCTGAAGTAGGGGTTTTCCGGCGCGGTTAACCAATTTGCCAGGTGGACGCGGCGATCCTGGGAATCATCAAAATCCAGCGGCGTTCCATCGAGCGGTGTCGGCGGCTGCGGTTTGCCGGTCAGTGGCTGCGTCAATTCGCCCGTGTCAACCAGGAATACGGTACGCAATCCATCTCCATTTCTCGCATCGCCCCCCCAGCCCTTGGCTCGGACTCGCGAGAACAGGTTTGCCATCGCGTAATATTGATCGTTGGTCCATTTTTCCAGTGGGTGATTGTGACACTTGGCGCAGTTGATTGACAATCCGAGAAATGCCTGCGAAACATTTTCGGCCATGTCTTCGGGGTCTGGTGTAGCGCGTAAAAATTCGTAGCGCCGTTCTCGTAACTGCTGCCTTGAGCCGTCACGATTTCACGCACCATCACGTCCCACGGTGTATTGTTTGCGATGTGTCCGCGAATCCACTGGTAGTAGGCTTTCACCGCCTGGGGGCGAAGTTTCCTGCCGTTGACGAGAAACACATCGGACCAACGGTAGGCCCAGTAATCCACAAACTCTTCTCGCTGCAGCAAGTCCTCAATCACGCGGTCGCGCTTGCCAGGCGAATCGTCAGCGAGGAAGGCCGTTGTTTCCTCCAGCGACGGCAAGACGCCGATCGTATCCAAATAAGCTCGACGAAGAAATGTGGAATCGTCGCATCGAGGGGACGGTGTCAGTCGCAACTGCAGCTAGCTTTTGTAGTCCAAGCTGATCGATAAAATTCCGCTGCGGGTATTGATCGTAAGCGTCCGCTGGCGCAGTTCAACTGGAACGGCGAGGTGATCGTCGAAACCGCCAGTTGGCTCGAGAACCAGACCACCACCGAACCCTCGCCCTGCCCTACAACGCGGACCATTCCTTCGCCATCGACCGTGACCACCGGCGACAGCGTCGAGGTAAATTTGCTCCACCGCGTAACGTCCTCCACCAGTCCGTTATCGTAAACGGCTTTGACGTTTAATTGTCTCTTCTCGCCCATACTCAGCACGGCCTGGTTGGGCTCAACCACCAGTCGCTCAATCTGCGGGTCGCTTTCCCCCGGGCCAACTGCCCCTTGGGCGATCCACTGGGAGAGCAATCGGTATTCCAGCGAGTCGACTTCCATTCGCAATCCACCCTTGTGTGGCAAGCTGCCAGTGGGTTTGGTCAGCAGCAGACTGCGACCTGGATCCGCCATTTCAATCCGTCGGCCCAGCGATTGTTGCGTGATGTTGAAATGATCGCCCGTCGGGTCATAGCCGTTAAGTGAGAGCTTGAATCCGCCTTTGCCAGCCAAGGCACCATGACAGGCTCCGGAGTTGCATCCCAGTTTTGAGATGATGGGCAGAACCTGCCGGCGAAATTCGATATTTTCGGAAGCTGTTTCGGTTTTCGCAACCGACTCCTCGCCGCTGACCTCGGCCACAAACTGTGCCGCAACGACAGCCAAGCCGAATGTCATTATCAGCATCGTCATCCACGAACCGCGAATGCGAACCAGGTGAGATTTTTTCAATCCGTCGATCATGAAAATTAATAAAACCAACAAAAGAATCGAATAACCAATGGCCCAGTTTCAACGTGCCAACTCGCATCTTTCCAATTCCAACTCATGCTCAACCTTAATGGTCGTCATCCATCCGACGACGGAAGTGCATAAGTTAGGGCTGGTCGAATGCGACGACCCCCAGCCGCTACCGGCTGAAACCTGAAACCTTATTTTAAAACAACTCACGAATTTCGCGGGAACCAAAATCAACCAGCGGAAAAGGCCGACCTCCCGGACCTGGCAACTGGGCATGCAGATCCAATCCAAGTGCATGAAAAATGGTGGCAATGATATCCCCCGGCGGTGTTGGTCGGTCAGCGGGAACCGCCCCGATTGGATCGCTGGCCCCGACGGCTCTTCCGCCCTGGACGCCACCCCCGGCAAATCCACAGGTGAAGCATTGTGGCCAATGGTCCCGACCACCCGCCGGGTTGACCTTCGGCGTTCGGCCAAATTCGGCCACGTTGGTCACCAGGGTGTCTTCCAGCATTCCTCGCTGATCAAGGTCCTCGATCAGTGCGCTGTAAGCACGATCGTACATCGGGGCAACAATATTTTTCATTCCCGCGATCGACGTGAAAGGCTTGGAACCGTGAATGTCCCAGGTGATTTCATCAAACACGGTCAGGAAGGTATTGATTGTGACAAACCGAACGCCCGCCTCAATCAACCGCCTGGCTAACAGGCAGCATTGGCCAAACCGATTCATCCCATACCGTTCGCGGACCTGGGTCGACTCCTTGGTCAAATCAAACGCATCTTTGGCTTGCGTGCTGGTCATCAACCGATACGCTGTCTGGAAGTTCTCATTCAGCAGCTGCGCGTCATCAGACCGTTCAAAGTTGGCCAGCTGTTGATCGACGATTTCGCGGATCCGTTTTCGTCTTTCCAGTCGCACGCTGCCGATCTCGTCGGGGGGCAACAGGTCCGGGACCTTGAAGTTCTGCTTCGACGGATCGGCCATCAAGGCAAATGGATCGTACGACTTGCCCAGGAAACCGCCGGCTTGTCCGTTGGGTAGACCTCCACCTCCGCGGCCCATCAGCTCGGGCAGGACCACGAAGGGAGGCAAATCGGATTTGCGACCTTTCAGAAACGAAACAACCGATCCCGCATGCGGCGACAGCACACCGCCGGAAAACTTGCGACCGGTTTGAAGCATCTGCCAGCCAGCATCATGCACCGCCGCCGAAGTGTGGTAACAGCTGCGGACCAACGAAAACTTGTCCGCCACCTTGGCGTGCATCGGCAGGATTTCTGAAACCTGAAAATCGCCCTTGGTGCTGATCGGCTGGAACGGCCCGCGTACCTCGGCTGGCGCATCGGGTTTCATGTCGAACGTATCCAGCTGGCTGGGCGCACCGAGATTGAAAATCATGATGCACGATTTGTTGTCGCTGTCGGGTTTGACAGCCCCGTGTTGCTGGGCCCACAGGTAGTGCGGCAGCGAAAATCCAACCGCACCGAGCGTGCCGACCCGGAGGAAATCGCGGCGAGTCGTCCCGTTGCAGTTGTGGCTTTTGCCTTTGCCAATGAACTCAAGCATCTGGGACCTCTTGGTGGAGGAAGTATCGCGGGACCGATTGTCCATCCAGCACGGTCCCGGCTACTCATGGTAGTCGGAATCCAGAAATGGATCCACGGGCAATCGCAAGTGAAAGATGGCGATATTCCATGGTGCTGATGTTGATGGGAGCAAAATTCTGCGTTACTGATTGAGTTTGCGGTGCAATTTTAAGGCCGCAGTGAAGATTCAAACAATCTCGTGATCAGAGGATCTTCGAGGGATTCGGCGACGTGATGCACGTGGCTGAAATCCAGTCCGCGGGTATGTATGGTGGGCACCGCAATCGTATACGCTCCAGCGGCTGCGGCCGCGCGGGAGCCGGTCAGGCTGTCTTCCAGCACCAGCATCTGTGCGGGTTCGACGTTCAGCCGTTGAGCCGCGGTCAGGTAAACTTCCGGGTCGGGTTTCCCCCGCGTCACGTCTTCGGCCGTCAACACAAACTCGAATCTGGGTTCGAGTTCAAAATGTCCCAGCGCTTCGGTGGCGAAGTTTCGATGGCTGCTGGTGGCAACGGCCTTCGGAATGTTCTGCGCTTCGAGCAAACCGAGCAGACGCTCGAGTCCCTGCATGGTTTCGATTTCCGCTGGCAGGATGACTTCGAAGATTTGGTTCGATTCACGTTGCAGGACTTCGATGCTGTCCGCCAGCCCCAGCTCGTCCCGCAGGACTCCGAAGGCGGTTGGACCGGGCAGGCCCATCATTTTCAGTTTCAAATCGAGCGTGAACTGATGCCCCCTTCGCGCCAGCAGGATCTCACCGACCTGGTCGTATAAATCTTCGGTGTTGAACATCAGGCCGTCCATGTCAAAGGCAACGGCGCGAATCTCGGGACGGCTCAAATTCGTTTCCAGAATCTGTGAGTAACGGGTCAAGATCTACTGTTTTACGGGCATCAGGATGGGAGCCCCCAACCGATCCCCGTTGGCTTCAAAACCATCGCCATCAACATCGACGAAGATCGGATTGGTAACCGCAATCGGCATGGTCTCGCCTTCCTTCGGTCCCATCACCCGACCCAGCTGCAGGCCTTCACCCGCGGCAACGACGATCAAGTGAGCGTCTTCCTGCAATGGTACTTGGATCGTCTGGTTGAATTTCATGACGCCGTTTTCAAACATCGCTGCGTTGGAACGACGCGTAAAATTAAGGTTCTCTGGCATTCTGCCGTTTACGATCACCTGTACCCGATTGATGTCAAACCAGTTGGGGCATTGTACGGTCACATCAATTTCAACGGTCTCGCGAGCCAGTTTGATTTCTTCGCCAACTCCAGCAGCAGCCGGTGTTCCGCTGGAAAGCGATTTGCCACGGACAACGGCGGTCAGGAAAGGGCCGTTGCTCATCACGATTTTGCCCGCGGCCGAATTGCGGACCATTTCCATCGTGTCAATTTTTGCCGGATCATCCGTGGATGATGCCACGAAGTTTCGCAGCCACCCAGAGCCATGAAAATTGTAGTGCGCGTCCGTATTGACGACACCCGGCATCCGGTAGCCAAGATTGAGCAACTGCATCCAGTTGAAAATGGTATTGCCACGTTTGCCCGGAGGCGGCAGCGAATCAACCTTTTCGAAAATGGATGGCAGCGGGTGAATCTCCACGACGTCGACGAAACTGAACATCTTTCCAAACCCGGCGTCGGCTTCTCCGTTATTATCCTGGTCACCGAGGATGCTGTTCAGGTTGGGGTGATTCATCTGCACCAGTTTTTCGCTGTTGTTGTCCCAGTATTTAAGACGTTCGATCTGAACCACGGGATCGGCGGAAATGGTTGGGCCGCCGCCGTCCTGGGTCCGCGGCCTGAGAATCATCGGGAATGCATTTTGGTGATTGATGGGCAGCGGCTGGCCGGTCAACTCCATTCCCGGGCAGGTCGCCATCAAGCCAACCGCATCGAGTCTTTCAAGATGCGGCAGGTAGCTTGCGACGCGTTGATGTTCGGTGCATGGCGCAAACTCAAGGTGCTCCGCCAGCAGGTTAAGTACCCGTCCCAGCTGGTCGCTGGTGTTATCGCCCGATGGTGAGGAGTGACTGTGATACTCGGTGCTGACCCAGCCCGTTGTATCAACCGACCGAACCAAGCTGGCTTGCAATTCCGTCACGCCCCCGGCGATGACTTCGAGCGGCAGCACTTTCGCATCGTATTCCGGTCCGTGGCTGACAATGACTTCGTATTTTCCGGGCCCGAGTGGTTGCGCAAAGCTCCCGTTTTCGCTGTAACGTAAATTCTTGACAGCGACCGCCCGGCTATCGGGGCCAAAATCAGGGTCGGCGGTCTCCTCCACTCCATGAAACGCAATTTTGCAAGGAATTGGTACGCCTTGACCGTCGGTTATTTTGCCGACGATGACTCCCAGTGAGGACATGGGGATTTCGACCAGGGCCAGGCCATTTGCGGGAACCTCAATGGATTTTTCAACCGGTTGGCGGCCATCGGCGCTGACCGATAGTTGATATTGGCCCTCGTTTAATAACGCATCGAACTTCCCGGTCTGATCGGTGCGGACAAAACCCAGCTCCTGGCCAGCTTGCAGGATTACGACTTTGGCATCTTTCACAGGACCAGTCGCATCCTTGACCACAATCGTGGTCTTGGCCGGATTCTTCGACTGAATTCTTGCCGCGATTAATTCCAGCTCAAACCCGTTCCTGGCGGGAATGACCCTGCGTTTCCACGTCAGCGAACCACCCGGGAGAATTTTTTGCGGTGCATCGGCTGAAGTGGCATCGGCTGACCGATAATTCCAGCTGAGGTTACGACTTCTTTGTTTGGGATTGAATGCAATCTTCGCGAAATCTCCCGCCGCGAGCACCCCGTAGGCTTGATAAAACCAGGGGTCGTAAAAACTGAACAGCTGGTTTTCGCGATCCAGTCGTTTGGTGAACGTATTGTCCGCGCGGATCATGTCCGGCAGGGAAAACGCTACGGCAGAATCGGATTGATTGGTGACATTGGAAACAACCTCGAGGTACTCGGATTCGGCGGCAAGTCGGTAGGTGACAGTCGCAAGATGATTCTGCTGAGTCGTTTTGCCGGTGATGGTGATTTCGACGAATTCGTCCGAGCGGCAAGGAAGTTCATTCAGCCCGACAGGTTTTGTGGCCGCGTTGGGGTTCTCCGTGGCCGCGATGCTGAATTGGACGCTTTCGATGCCCTGGTTGAAGGCAACTCGATCCGACCCTGGGTAGAAACAGCTGAGCTGATCATTCGGTTCGCTGCGGATCGTCAAATCAATCAGGCAGCCGCCAACTTTTCGGACCGTCAGGTTCGCATTCCGCTTAGGAGAAGGGTTGGCGATCACTGCGATGATCCGCTCGTTACGCAGGACGATATCGCCATAAATCGCGTCGACCTCTTTCCCGGCCGGCGCGAACTGGTCCCAGTTCTGTTCGTCGAGGACGACGCATTCGACCTGAGCCGCCGACGGTTGCCCCCCGGTCAGCCAAAGCAGACAGGCGAAGATCGAAAACTTGAACGTGTTGGCAATCGAACGGGCTGGTGAGATCATGGCGGGTTCCTGATTGAATGATGCAACACCATCAATCATTGCAGGAATCGCCAGCCACCAAAAGTGTCAACGGCATTAAAATTCAGTTAAGTCATTTGACCTTAGTCATCAATCCCCGGGATTGGCCGGCCGGGGGTCAATGGCACGCCTGCATCGTTCAGCCGTTTTTCCAGATCCTGTTTGGATTGGAGTAAGGCTTTCAGGGAGGCACCGACCTCGGCCAATTCGTCTTTGGCGATGGCCAGCTGTTCCTGTTGTGTCCTGGTCAGGCCATACGTATTGCCCAGGGAACCGAACAAAGTGCTTTGCAGACGACTGCGGATTGACGGGATGGCTTCTTGATACAGCCGGTCCTTGATTGGGTCGCCACTGAGTTTTTGATTCAACTCGGAAAACGACAATTCCAGGTTTCGGGTCTGATCGAGCAATTCAACCGTGCCCTGGGGGCTGCCGGCAATCACCGATTTCGCCGATTGAAGTTCTTCGATGGCCCGATCAATTTTTGCGGAAGTCGACGTGGCCAGATTGAAATGTTTGAACATGTCTTTCTGGGCGGCGACGCGTTGGGCCTGATTCTGATTGCGCGCCGCAGCGGCTTCATCGAGGATCGAAACCACCTCGATCATTTGTGGTTCACCCAGCTTGGTGACTTCTCCGGCAACACGCTTGAAAGCCTGGGCTTGAAAATTTCCCGGTGCGACCATCGGCCCGCCGGGACCACCCAAGCCGTTGTAGCGCAGATTCCAGCTGGTGCGATGCAGGCCCTGACTGGCGTTCGCATTGACTTTGGCGACCCGTTCGCCAGCTTGATCGTAGATTTCAAAGTAAATCGAGGGGGCCTCTTCCTGTTCTTCGGCACGAAGTTCTTCGAGGCTGGGGATTGGGACATCTCCGCCAGATTGAGCGATCTTCGATTCCTGCTCTTTTCGCAACTGTTTTTTGGTTTTGACCGGATCCCGCACGAAGTACGTCAACGTGGCGCCGAACTCTGGATTGGGAGTCTGAAAGAAGCTATCGCCCTGGAACCCTTGGGCACCTCCGAGATGATCGGCCGGGACGTACCAGAATGTTTTACGGACCGGAAACAGGTGGAACTCACTCTCCGTTAACATTTCATCGGTCAGCTCGCGTAACGGTGAATAGTCGTCCAGCACATAGAATCCACGTCCAAAGGATGCACCAACGAGATCGTTTTCACGTTTTTGGATTGCCAGGTCGCGGAAAGAAATCGTGGGCAGGCCCGCTGATAACTTGATCCAGTTTTCACCAGCATTGATCGAAACGAAAATGCCGTATTCGGTGGCCAAAAAAAACAGGTTGGGATTCACGTGGTCTTGTTCAATCCGCCAAACCAGGTGGCGGTCAGGAAGGTCTCCTGCCATCGAAGTCCAGGTTCGTCCCCGATCGTTACTTTTGACCAGATACGGTTTGTAATCGCCGTTCTTGTGGTTGTCCCAGCAGGCGTAAACGGTATCGGGATTGTGCCGGTCAGCCTTGATGTCGTTCACAAAACCATATTGCGGAACCCCGTAGACTTCGTCAATTTTTCGCCAGTTCTGGCCACCATCTTCCGAGACCTGGATCAGGCCGTCGTCGGTTCCAACGTACAACAAGTTCTCAACCACCGGGGATTCGCTAATCGACGTGACATTCCCGTACTGCGACATGGCAAACAGGTCAAAGCCTGCATCGACTCCCCAGACACGCCCCATGATTTTTAGTTCCAGGCGATTGTTGTTCCGGGACAGATCCGGGCTGATCGTCGTCCACGAATCGCCCTGATCTTCCGAGCGGTGAAGGTGTTTGGAACCGAAATACAGGCGTTTGTGGTTGTGTGGGCTGATCAGGATCGGCGAGTCCCAGTTGAAGCGAAAATTCTCTTCACCGGCGCCAGGGCGAGGTTTGATGTCAACCGATTCACCGGTTCTGCGATCGTAACGCCGCAGGTTTCCCTGCTGCGATTCGCAGTAGATGATATTGGGGTCTTCCGGGTCAATCGCGCCGTCATGTCCGTCGCCACCGATGGTTTTGATCCAATCCGAATTGCGAATGCCCTGGATGTTGTTGGTCCGAGTCGGCCCGTATTGCGAGTAGTTATCCTGGGTTCCTCCGGCAACGTGATAAAACGGGTAATCGTAATCGACGTCGACTTTGTAAAACTGGGTGACTGGCAGATTGGCGCAGTACTGAAACGTCTTGGCGTAATCGTAGGACTTGTAGACGCCGCCATCGCAGCCGACCAGCAAGAAATTTGGATCGGTGGGGCTGAAAGCAACGGCGTGATTGTCGACGTGTTTGGATGACTTCGAGAGGTTGTCAAACGTCTTGCCGCCGTCTTCGGAGCGCATCAAGGGTGAGTCGGCGTGATAAATCACATCGAAGCGATGGGGGTCACAGAAGATTTCCTGGTAGTAATGCGGACCGGTCGCCCCGGCGACGAAATCACTCATCCGGGTCCAGCTGTTCCCAAAATCTTCGCTGCGGTAAAACCCGCCGGTTCGATTCGGCAACTCAATTCCGGCATAGACGACGTTGGATTTTTGTGGCGATACCTGCAAGCAAATTTTGCCTTTGTCGCCGCCGGGCAAACCCGCTTTCAATTCGGTCCAGGTTTCACCGCCGTCGGTCGATTTATGAATTCCCGATTCCGGACCGGTGTTCAGCAGGGCCCAGACGGTGCGATGCCGCTGGTGGGTTGCGGCGTACAGTGTGTTCGGATTGCGGGGATCGAAAACCACATCCGTTACGCCCGTGTATTCGCCTTTGCTCAGCACGTTTTTCCAGGTTTCGCCACCGTCGGTCGATTTGAACAGCCCACGTTGTCCACCGGGTGACCAGAGCGGTCCCTGGGACGCAACGAAAATAACGTTGGAGTTGGCCGGATGAACCAGGATTCGGCTGACGTGTTCCGATGCTTTCAGGCCTTTGTTTTTGAAGCTTTTACCGCCGTCGTGACTGACGTAGACTCCATCGCCAATCCCAATGTGTCTGCCGCCGTTGTTTTCTCCGGTCCCGACCCAGATTGTGTTGCTGTTGCGCGGGTCGATCGTAACGCAGCCAATCGAGTAGGAGTCGTAGTTGTCAAAAATGGGCTCGAACGTCGTCCCCGCATTGGTGGTCTTCCAGACATTCCCGGAAGCGACCCCGACATACCAGATGTTGGGGTTGTGGGGGTCAACCGCGAGGTCGCCAATCCGTCCGGACATCAACGCTGGGCCGATGCTACGGAACTTCAAACTCGACAAAAGGCCGGAATTGATTTTAGATGTTGAAGAATCGTCGGCTTTTTCCTGGGCAGGCAGCGGAGCGCTGGCGAACAAAAAAACCAGCAAGAGCGTCGGCAGGATTCTGGTCATGATGATTTTATTTCAGCGATACAGGATCAATGGAGGGGGATGTCACGTAGAAAAAACTGTTCAAACAGCATAATAATTGGTGTTCTGAGTTTGGTTGGCCAGAATGTCGATGTCAATCCGGAGAACCCGGCTCGAACGTTATTTCCAAACCCCGCGACGGAAGATGATCATTTTGACTGGAATTCTACTGATCGTTTTGGTGGTCGCACCGCTCGCGGGCGCTGCTACGACGCTCCGGCAAATCGACAGGGCTGCGAAAATTCACCGTCGACCGGTTAAAATTCTGTTGGTCGATTTTTTCAGTCTGATTTTCATGGTGCAAATTCCCTGGGCCATTTTGATTCAGCTGAATCCGGGGCGGGATCAACTGGCTCCGGCTTACGTCGTTGGGCTGGTGTTTAGCTCGGCGATGATTCTGGTCTGGTGGACGACGATCGCGAGCGTTTCCAAGGCCGGGATTACCAACGTCAGCGCGCGTGCCCAGATTTCATTATTGGTGATTCCGATGACCTACGTCGGGAGTTTCGCAATGACCGCAATGGGATTTTCCCTGTTGGATACCTCACCCGAAAATCCCGTTTATGGATTGGTTGCCATCGAGATTGTGCTGGCACTATTGATGATTATCTCGTTCATCGTGACCGTCCGAGCGATTCGGAAAGCTGATTTTCAGATTTATCACGACACAAAAAAAACCGTAGCGGATTCACCGTTTGACGATTGATCGCCCGAGCCAATGGAAGCCGACTTCGGGTGCCCAACGGGGCGATTCGGTCACCTCGCCACCGGGCGGTCAACGGGCTGATATGTTAAACTTAAGTCGCCATCCCCAGTTTCCTGTTGTCCAGATCAGGGCAATCCGTACACGATGTCGTTGGAACGCACTCAGCAACAATCGACCCACGAGCTGAAGAAAGCCCGGGATTTGAGTCTTGAACCGACTCGCCCGCCGGCCCAGGTCCCTGGTTACAAGATGCAACAGTTTCTGGGCAGCGGTGCATACGGCGAAGTCTGGGCAGCGATCGATCAAAAAACAGGCCGCCGCGTTGCGATCAAGTTTTACACTCGCCGTTCATCGACCGACGTTGAGTTGTTGGCTCGGGAGGTCGAAAAACTGGTCGTCTTGGCGGCCGATCGTTACGTGGTTCAGTTGCTGGATGTTGGCTGGGATGCCAATCCTCCGTTTTACGTGATGGATTACATCGAGCATGGTTCGCTCGAAGATCGTTTGAATCAGCAACAGGGGATGCCGGCGTCCGACGCGGTTGAATTGTTCACCGAGATTGCCAGCGGGATGATGCACTTGCACGGCAAAGGCATCCTGCATTGCGATCTAAAACCCGGAAACGTATTACTCGACCAGGACGGTAAACCGAGGGTCGCGGATTTCGGACAGTCTCGCCTGAGCACGGAAGAAACGGCAGCCCTGGGCACGCTGTTTTTCATGGCCCCAGAGCAGGCAGATCTGAAGGCTGTCCCAGACGCCAAATGGGACGTCTACGGTTTGGGCGCGTTGTTGTACTGCATGTTGACTGGGAAACCGCCGTACTACTGTCCCGAATTGGCCAAACGAATTGAAGCTCAACTGGACATTGCCGATCGCCTGGCTGCCTATCGAACGGGCCTGCAAACGGCGGCCAAGCCGATTGAGCACCGGAGCGTCGCGGGGGTGGATCGTGCATTGGCAGACATCGTCGACCGTTGCATCGAATCCGATCCGAAAAAGCGTTTTAGCAATATTCAAAGTGTCCTGCTGGCTCTGCGGCAACGCGAATTGGCGAAAGCCCGAAAGCCGTTGATGGTGTTGGGTCTACTGGGACCCTTGGTATTGGTCGGCGTGATGTCGCTGTTTGGTTGGTGGGCGTTTCGACAAGCCGTCAATCGTTCCGAATTGGAAATTACGAAGAAGGCGATCGAAAGCAACGAATTCGCAGCTAAGCTCGCCGCCCGCAGCGCCGCCGAGCAGATCGATGAGTATTTTCGCGTCGTGGGACAACTCTCGCGAGATCCGAAGTTCAAACAGGATTTTGAAACGGTGATTCGCGACCAGGAATTGGAAAAGATTCGCGCCGCCATTGCCGATCCGGCGAACAACTCAAAAGACTTCGTTGAACCCGATCCAGCAGTGGCCGAATGGAGGGCCAAATTCAAACGAAATAAGTTGCCGATAAAACTGCAATCGTATTTAGATGACCGACTGAATAATGTGGGCGGAGATTTTCCCGTCGCGGCGAGTTGGTTTGTCAACGATCGATTCGGCAACCAGATCGCTTCCGCCTTTGAAGAGGACAACAAAACGCTAGGTAACAACTATGCGTACCGAAGTTATTTCAGTGGCACCGATCGCGATTTGAAACAAATGGGGCCAGACGGCGAAACCGAGATCTATCTCGTCGAAGAGGATGTCCACCGGCGAAAAATTATCACCGAGCCCTATCTTTCGGCCGTCTTTATTTCGGAGCAATCGAATACCTGGAAAGTCGCTTTTTCGGCCCCGATCCGGATCGATGATCAAGTCGAAGGCGTTGTTGCCGTGACGGTGGATCTGGGTAACTTTGTCGAATTCGACACGCTGCCAACGCACTACGCGATGATGGTCGACGTTCGTCTCGGTGCCAACCAGGGAATCGTCTTGGAGCATCCGTTGTTTCAGGCTCTGTTGCGGGATACCGGCAGGATTCCCCACGAGCTGACCAGTCGCCGACTTGATTTGACCTCGCTGTTCAAGACCGACCACGTCGTCGAGCCCATGGATATTTCGGTCGGCGATGATTCAGGTCACGAAAATGCGCTGTCTCTGGTTGTCAAAGCCGACGTCAGGGTCGAAGCGGATTCAGGTGGACGCGCAGCGGTTGCCGATGAAAACTCCACGGATCAGGCTGTCGTCCGTAAAGAAACCGGATTGGTGGTGCTGGCCGTCGAAGACTACGCGTCCATTATCGCCCCTGCCAAAGATCTCAGTCGCCAGCTTGGTCAGTTGGCCGCTCTGGCTGCATTGTTTCTGTTCGTGGTGACGATCGGGATGTGGTTGTTTGTCAATCGAATGCTGCGTGAATCGCGTCGACGTCTCGATCGTGCTTTTTCGCCTTCCGGCGGAACGTCTTTGAAACAGGCGAACGCCACTGCCGCTGTCTCACCCAATACGCCTCGCGTCTCCATGACCGAAGAATACTGAGACGCTTGGCCGGAGCAACGTGTTTTCAGCTTTGCCCGGGACCATGGTTTTTCGGCCATTGGAGCCAGCATGACAGTGACAATCCGGCTAAACAACTCGATCCGGACCCCGGTTTAAATCCATGCTTCACTCACTGCGGACTATGCTAGAATTACCCGCCCGGCACCCATTCGGCGTTGGTTTCCCTCAAACAAACGATGATCCTCTTGAATTCTGAAACGACGTAATGGCAACCTTCAGTCCTGAATTTCCCCAACGCTCGCCCGCAGTCGATCAAGTCGGCGTGGTCGAACGCGCCAACCGATTTACCACGCGAAGCATCAAACAGGCGACAAAAATCGAAGGCCTGAAAATGGTTCTTAACATGATTGATTTGACCACGCTTGAAGGTATGGACACGCCGGGCAAAGTCAAACAGCTGTGCTACAAAGCCAGACACCTTCATGATTCGGTCGAGGGCTTGCCTCCGGTTGCAGCGGTCTGCGTTTATCCCAACTATGTCGCGTTGGCAAAACAGGAAGTCAAAAACTCCCCGATCCAGGTCGCCTCGGTGGCGACGGGCTTTCCCAGCGGTAATACTTCACTCGAAATCAAACTGGACGACGTCAAAATGGCGGTCGACCAAGGCGCCGACGAAATTGACATGGTGATTTCCCGCGGTAAATTTCACGCCGGGGATCACCAGTACGTGTTCGACGAAATTATCGCCGTCAAACAGGCCTGTGGTGAGGCGAGGCTGAAAGTCATTTTGGAAACCGGCGAACTGGGGACGTTCGATCATGTCCGTCGGGCCAGCGATATTGCGATCGCTGCCGGCGCAGATTTTATCAAAACATCGACGGGGAAGATCAAGCCCGCGGCCACGATGCCGGTGACACTGGTGATGTTGGAGGCGATTCGCGATCACTATTTTGCAACCGGCCAGATGGTTGGGATGAAACCTGCTGGCGGGATTTCGAAGTCAAAACTCGCCTTGCATTATCTGATCATGGTCAAAGAGACGCTCGGACCCCAGTGGCTGACCAACCAGTGGTTCCGGTTTGGTGCCAGCTCCTTGGCCAACGATGTGCTGATGCAATACATGAAACAAACGACCGGCGCTTATCAGTCGGCAAGTTACTTTGCCAACGACTAATCGTCGGGTGGCTGGGAACGTCGCGACGTTGGCCTGCGATTTGCGAATCAAAACACGGTAGATAGGACGGACCAAACGATGGAGAGAACCTTGGAAATGGAAGGCAACGACTGGGAGTTGGCACCGGCCCCGGAAAGCACCGACCACGTTCGGCTGCAGGAGTCGTACGACCTGTTTATCAACGGGAAATTTCAGCCTTCGACGGGCGAGCAACATTTTGATTCTATCAATCCGGCCACGGAACAGAAAATCGCCTCGATCACCGAATCGACCGCGGCCGACGTCGATAAGGCCGTCAAATCGGCGCGGGCGGCTTACGATAAACACTGGCGAAAAATGCCGCCCCGGGAGCGCGGAAAATATGTGTTTCGGATTGCCAGACTGATCCAGGAACGGGCTCGCGAATTAGCCGTCATCGAGACGATGGATGGTGGAAAACCGATCCGGGAATCTCGGGATCTCGACATCCCGTTGGCGGCCGCGCATTTCTTTTACTACGCCGGGTGGGCGGACAAACTGAATTACGCTTTTCCCAATCGCCAGCCAGAACCGCTGGGCGTTGCCGGCCAGGTCATTCCCTGGAATTTTCCGTTACTGATGGCTGCCTGGAAAATCGCTCCCGCTTTGGCCACCGGAAACACAGTCGTCCTCAAACCCGCGGAAACGACCTCATTGACTGCGATGAAACTTGCCGAAATCATCCAGCAAGCGGACTTGCCACCGGGAGTTGTCAACATCCTCACCGGCCACGGCGACGTTGGCGCTGCCCTTGTGAATCACCCAGGTGTCGACAAAGTTGCCTTTACTGGCTCAACCAGTGTCGGGAAAATTATCCAAAAAGCGATCGCCGGCACGAACAAGCGTTGCACGCTGGAATTGGGTGGCAAGGCTGCGAATATCGTTTTTGATGACGCGCCGATTGATCAGGCGGTCGAGGGAATCATCAACGGCATCTACTTCAACCAGGGGCACGTCTGTTGCGCCGGCAGCCGGCTGCTGGTTCAGGAATCGGTCTGTGAGGAGGTCATTCGAAAATTGAAGCATCGGATGAACACCTTGATCGTCGGCGATCCACTGGATAAGAACACCGACATCGGAGCCATCAACTCCCGCGAGCAATTGGATACGATTGAGTCCTACATCGAGATCGGCAAACAGGAAGGGGCCGAATTCTATCAAACCAGTTGCGACCTACCGAAAACGGGTTACTGGTGCCGGCCCTCATTGTTCACCGAAGTCGCTCAATCCAACCGCATTACGCAAGAGGAGATCTTCGGGCCCGTGCTGGCCGTGCAGACGTTTCGCACCGTCAGCGAAGCGATCCAGAAGGCCAACAACACCCCGTACGGACTATCGGCGGGTGTTTGGACAGACAAAGGCTCGCGGATCTTCAACATGACCGCGCAAATGCGGGCTGGTGTCGTGTGGGCCAATACCTATAACAAATTTGATCCCGCCTCACCGTTTGGTGGTTACAAGGAAAGCGGTCACGGTCGCGAAGGCGGCTTGCATGGCCTGGCCGCCTATTTGGAACTGGATGCCTAAAGTCGAAGTCAGCAAGTTGGATGATGGTCTGACAGCGTTCCATTAAATTTTTGACGTCGAGTCTTGCGATGCAAATGTCTGGTAATTTTCAAGTTCATCCAAAACGGTTCGCCGCAGCATGTGATTTCTATTTCTCGAGATTTCCGTCGGGCTTGTCCCCGGCGGGATCCACAATTGACTGGCTACCTGCCCGCCTCCCAAAAAATGGCTCTCCGTTCGGGCTTGTCCCGGACGGTAGCACGACTGGTTAGCTGTAGGTCATGCCTTCCGTCCGGGACAAGCCCGACGGTGGGCCAATTGAGTTCTTGGTGGGTGATTTGTAGCCAGTCAGTTGTTCGCTCCGCCCGGGGCGTGCCCGAAGGAAGCGTTGATCCAGCGAGAACGCCCAAGCCGTTGACGAACGCGAAGCAAGCTTTCCCAAAAACGTAAGATTCTCGATTCAAAATCCGACCGAGTTCACCCAAGTTCCAGAACTTTGAACTTTGAACCTTGAAAACCCAAAACGAAAAACGAAAAACGAAAAACGAAAAACGAAAACCGAAAACTGAAAACTGAAAACTGAAAACTGAAAACTGAAAACTGAAAACTGGTCCCCGCATGCCAACACCCAAATCACGTCTCGAAATCCTAAAAACCTACAAGCTCTACATCGGCGGCAGCTTCCCTCGCACCGAGTCGGGGAGGTTTTATTCGCCTGAGGTTGATGGAAAACCGCTCGCCAACGTTTGTCTGGCCTCCCGCAAGGATCTGCGAAACGCGGTCGAAGCAGCTCGTGCGGCGCAACCAAGTTGGGCGCAGAAAACTGCCTACAATCGCAGCCAGATTCTCTATCGCATCGGGGAAATGCTGGAAGGCAGAAGCGACCAGTTTGTCGCCGAATTGCAGACACAAGGCTTGACGGCTGCCGCGGCCAAAAAAGAGGTCGCGATGACCGTCGATCGGTTGATTTACTATGCTGGCTGGTGCGACAAATACCAGGCGATTTTCAGTTCGGTCAATCCGGTGGCGTCTTCCCACTTCAATTTTTCGGTTCTGGAGCCCACTGGCGTTGTGTTTTTGGTGGTTTCGGAAACCAGTCCGCTGCTGGGGCTGGTGTCTTTGGTTGCGCCGGCGATCGCCAGTGGCAATGCTTGTGTCGTGTTGGCGTCCCAAGCCTGCCCGTTGTCGGCGATTACTTTTGCGGAAGTCTTGCACACCTCCGATCTGCCCGGCGGTGTGGTCAATTTGTTGACGGGATCCAGGGCTGAACTTTGCGACCATTTTTCGAAACACATGGATATCAACGCGATCGGTTTTGATGGTGACGATCAAGACATGCTCAAGCGAATCCAGCAACATGCGGTCGAAAATGTCAAACGCATCCACGCTTTCCATTCCGATTGGTCGGACGAAGCGGCCGAGAGTCCCTACTTCATCAGCCAATTCTGCGAAGTCAAGACAACCTGGCATCCGATTGAGCAAATCTCCGCCGCTGGTTCCGGCTATTAGTTTTTTGCGGGCAGCTCAAGCCGTCGACCGTGACGCCTGTTCGGGTAAGGCTGTGCAGCATTTCTATTTGAGGTCAATGATCTGCTCTATCGATCTGCTGTCGTTGCCCCGTAGCTTTACGTTGACGTTGGGCAACGTACGTGGGGCTGAGGCCCCTTGCTTGATCCTGTAAATGCTCCGCAACGGGATGGGCGGTCCGATCCGAACGTGCTGGGAGGAAGGGGATTGAAACGGATATCCGTTGTTCTTTGCTGTTTCCTGCTTACGGCACGGCGGCGAAATTTCGGTGCTTCTAGCAGGCCGATTTTGCCCTCGGTCCAGGCAACCCGGTCCAAAGGGTCAGCCGAATGGTTCGCCGAAAGCCTCCAAGCTCGAAAATTGCCGAAATCACTCGCGATTTTTGGGAAAAAACTTGTTCCCAGCCGTGCGGGCGGGACAATGGGAGTCGTTTAAAGAGCAGATGGAACGCCTTAATGCGAGTTTTTTATCGGACTTTTTGCCGTTTGCGGAATTTCGATAGATTCGTCGCATTGTTGTCTTAAGATTTACAGGGATGCTTTTTTGCGCGTGGCATTTCCATTGCCCGGGCTGAAATCCGAATTACAAGCTCATTCAATATCTTCATTTTGTTCTACGCTGGAGAATCGTGATGAAAGTCAACAGGCAAGGTTTTACCTTGGTCGAATTGCTGGTTGTGATTGCGATCATTGGTATTCTGATTGGCATGCTATTGCCTGCGGTTCAAAAAGTTCGTGAAGCGGCGCAACGCGCAGCTTGTTCGAACAACCTCAAGAACATTGTTTTGGCGATGCACAACTACGAGAGCTCGCATGAATATTTCCCCAAGGGAGCGGAGGCCGATTTCGGACCCAGTTTGCCGCAAACCAATTTGAAACTCAGTGCCTTTGCTTCAACCTTGCCATTTATCGAGCAGGAAAATCTTCGTAATTTGATCGATCAGACTCGACCCTGGGAGCAACAGCCGTCCGCCGTCGCATCGACACGGATTGAAACATTTTTCTGTCCCTCCGATGCTGGTGACAACCCTCACCTCGATATCGAATTCACGCAATTGGCAATGGCAATGAGTTTACCGGTGGGTGGAACATTTGGGGCTTCGAGTTATGTGCTTTCCAAGGGTGCAAACCATCGCTGGTGCAATCGCCCGGAAACGCTGAGCAATCGTGGCATGTTCGATCTGGCGCGGAAGTAACTTTTCAATTGGTCAAGGACGGTTCGAGCAATACGATTTGTCTGGGTGAAGGAGCGACAGGCGAAAACTGGAAAGTGAGCGAAGGCCAAGGTTCCTCCGGACCGCCAGTTCAAAACGCGCTCGGTCAGGACGTCAGGGCGGTCCAGGCATGGATTCTGCCTCAACCCAATAGCACCACGTTCAAAAGCATGGGATTGACCGCGCGAACAAGCTTGTTCGCCTGCACGGTTGATCGGATGAACAAAAATCCTGTGACTGAGACATTGGTCGATGATGGTGGATTTAACGGAACGGCTGGAGGAACTGCCTCGGATGCGGACGCGACCAGCAACTTCCGTGGTGAACACCCTGGAGGATGCGTTTTTTCGATGGCCGACGGTTCCACTCAATTTATCAATCAAAACATCAGCACGGCCGTGTTTCAGGGACTTTCCACCATCGACGGAAACGAAGTCGTTACGCTTGACTGACCAAAAGTTCGATCAACGCGACGGCTTGCCCGATTATGTGTCGTTGTTGGACGCGGGGACGGCGTCTGATCGGTAAGATAAATTTCCGCCCGTCTACCGGCTTGAATCAGGGGAATGACTGTTTTGGCTGTTGTCGCTTCGCGATTACCTGAACCCGATCTGGATTCGGCGATTTCCGAATTGAAGCAAGGCTCGATCCAGCTGGAATCGCTGACTTGGCAAGAGCAGCAGGCGCTGATCGACAACTGCGCAAATAATATCGAATGCGGTATCTGCGCGTTGGATTCAAGCCGAATGCGACGCCAAGAGAATTTCCAGCGCTGGCCCGGTGGCGGCGGAGGTCGTGCTGGCCGGACCCGCGACGCTGCTGCGATATTTGCGACTGTTGTCAAGGGTCTTTGGCGATTTGCAGGACAAGGGTAACCCCCGTTTGCCCGGACGTCTCCGCGTCAACTCCATCGGGATCACTTGCGCTTCCGATCCTGCCGATTCGATACCTGTTCGATCAATGGTTGTTCATCGGTCTAAAGTCCGAAGTCTGGTTCCGGCGGGATGCCGAGGTGAAACAGCCCGTTTTCCATTTCCCATCCGCTGAAGGCAAAGTAGCTGGCGTGTTGGGGGCCGGCAATGTCAGTGCGATTCCCGCAACGGACATGTTGTACAAACTGTTTTATGACAAACAGGCGGTCCTGCTGAAGCTCAACCCGGTCAACGATTATCTTCACTCTATTTTTGAAGAATTGTTCCAGCCATTGATCGAAGCCGATCTCTTACGAATCGTCAGTGGAGGCGCGAACGTTGGCAAGGAGATCGTTCAAAATCCTGGCATCGACACTCTTCACATTACGGGTTCCCAGTTAACGCACGATGCAATCGTCTGGGGAACTGACGAAAGCGAACGGACGGAACGCAAGCGGTCTGCCACGCCGCTGGTCAACAAACCGATCACCAGCGAACTGGGCAATGTGACACCCTGGATTGTTGTGCCTGGCAAGTACTCAAAACGTCAGCTGCAGTTTCAGGCTCGGCATATCGCTTCGTCAATCGTCAACAACGCTTCCTTCAATTGCCTGGCCACGAAAATGATCGTGACTTCGGCCGGCTGGTCACAGCGAGCCGAGTTTTTGGATTTGGTTGATTTGGAGTTGGCGAACGTGCGACCGCGGTTCGCCTATTACCCAGGTGCGCTGGACCGTTTTCGGAGATTCACTGGAATCAATTTGGCCGAACCAGCCGATGGCCAGTTGCCTTGGACGTTGATTCGAGACGCGAAGATCGAGACAACGCCACACTTGTTTCGCGAAGAGTCATTTGTCTGCGTTTGTGCGGAAACGACTTTGGAGGAAAGTTCGCCGACGCGATTTCTCAAGGCAGCGGTTCGGTTTGCCAACGAAGAATTGTTTGGGACCTTGTGTGCTACGCTCACGGTGACGAACGAATTCCGGCAGCAACAGCTTGTCGAACTTGAAACAGCGATTGAACAAATGCGTTATGGTTCCGTCTGCATCAACCAGTGGTCGGGGGTTGTTTACGGCCTGATGAGCCCTCCATGGGGTGGGCATGCGAGTGCGACTCTGGAATCGCCGGAAAGTGGACTGGGACACGTGCACAATGTTTTCGGACTGCAAGATTTCGATAAATCCGTGCTCTGGGGCCCCCTTTGTAACTGGCCCAAGCCAGTTTGGTTTCATTCGCATCGCACCGCCTATCAGGCAGGTTTGGAATTAATCCGGTTCTACACTCGGCCGTCCGTATTTCAACTGCCGAAGTTGTTTTTTCTTGCTCTGCGCGGTTAAACCCGCCAACCTTTCAATCGACGTTGATCAATAATAAAAGAACGAAAGACAGCCTTATGAAACCCGTATTGAGTTCGCTGATTGGATTGGTATTGGTGGTTCTGCTTGGATGCGCCGACGCACCACCGGCGTCTTCCTCGAATCTGGAAACCAGTGCCGGTACTGAGTCGGCAGAGAGCGGAAACCAAATTCCTGAAAACCGCATCGTGATTGAACCGGGACCGGACGCACAAATGAAAGCTCAGGAAGCGCTGATCCTGGCCGAGCCGGGGGATGTGATTGAATTCGCCAGCGGTAAGTTTGAATTCGACGGAACGCTTTCGGTCGACGGCGTCGAAAACGTCACGGTGCGAGGGCAAGGCATGGAGCAAACGATCCTGAACTTTGCGCAGATGAAAGCCGGAAAAGGCGGCGAGGGCATGAAAGTCAAAGCCGATGACTTCACAATTGAAAACCTTACGATCGAAGATACACCTGGGGACGCCATCAAGCTCCAGGATTGCAACGGCTTGACGATGCGTCGCGTTCGCACCTGGTGGTCCGGCGGGCCCAATACCGACAACGGCGCCTATGGGCTGTATCCCGTGCTTTCAAAGCATGTCCTGATCGAATATTGTGTGGCCGAGGGTGCGTCGGATGCGGGAATCTATGTTGGTCAATCACAAGGTGTCATCGTCCGACATTGCCAGGCCGAACGAAATGTTGCCGGGATCGAAATCGAGAACTGCATCGGAGCCGACGTCTACAACAATGTCGCCAACAACAACACAGGTGGAATTCTCGTGTTTTCATTGCCGGGTCTGACCATCAAGAATGGGGCTGATTGTCGCGTATTCGACAACGAAATTGCGAGCAACAACCACGAGAATTTTGCCAAGGAAGGCGCCATGGTCTCGACGGTGCCGCCGGGAACCGGGTTAATGATCATGGCGAACGATCGTGTCGAGGCGTTTGAAAACAAATTTACCGACAATCATACGCGCTGGCTGTTTGATCGTCAGTTTTTTGACGACACAGCGAAAATATGACGATCCCGAATATGATCCCTATCCGGAGTCCATCAGTATTCACCACAATTCGTTTTCAGGAACGGGTGGCAATCCTCAGGGGGAATTCCTGTCAAACTTCAAAGCAGCCACGGGGCAACCGGTTCCGGATATCGTTTTCGACGGAATTCTCGATCAGTCGAAACTGGTCGACGGTGAAATGCCCGTCGGGATGCGGTTTTCAATCAAAGACAATGGCGAAGCAACTTTCGTGAATCTGGATTTGGGTGCCGTGTTTTCAGGGCAAGAGCCCAGTCTCGGCATGGACCTGGGGCCGTATGCCGGTTCACTGCCCGCGGTTGACGCTGTTTCCATTCCTGGTGTTGAATAGTTAATTGCCGATGTCATTCCTGATTGCATTTTCCTTGATGAATTCAAACTCAACTTCCATGTTGAAGACAATTCCGGAACGTTCCCTCCGCCGTCAGACGTTGCGTTTCACGCTGTTCGCATTACTCGTGGCTGTCATGATCGGTTGTGAGCGAGGAACCAATACGGCCGAGCCAAGCGCTGCTGCCGGAACGAAACAAGCGGTTGCATCACGCCAGGCACGGCTGAGCAAGTACAAACCGGTTTTGTCGGACTACGGTTTGTTCGTCCAACCGCTTAACGAACTCAAACCGGCAGTTGGTGTGATGGAATACGAACTCAACACGCCACTGTTTACCGATTATGCGCAGAAGCAGAGAGTCATTAAGATTCCTGAGGGCACCAAGGTTGGTTACACCTCCAGCGGATCCTTGGATTTTCCAGTCGGAACGATTATCGCCAAATCTTTTTTCTATGCTGAGGACCTGAACGATTCGTGTTCCTCGCGAAAGCTGGTGGAAACCAGGATCCTGGAATTGACCCCGTCGGGATGGGTCGGGATTCCTTATGTCTGGAATGCCGAGCAAACGGAAGCCCGGTTGGCAATCGCCGGTGCCACGGTGGACGTTGCATGGATTCACACCGATGGTCAGCAACGCAACAATTCCCACGCGGTTCCGAACTTGAACGATTGCAAACGCTGTCACACCAATCTGGAGATGAAACCGATTGGTCCCAAGGCAAGCAACCTTAACCGCGATTTCGTGTTCGCATCTGGAGCCGAGAATCAGTTGGTCCATTGGGCCAGAATAGGTTTCCTGTCGGGGTTACCCGATCTCGATGAGGTGCCGCGATTGGCGCGTTGGGACGATGAATCCGTCTGCGTGGACCACCGTGCTCGAGCCTATCTCGATGTAAATTGTGCACTTTGTCACAACGAGCAGGGACCGGCCCGCAACTCGGGTCTCCACCTGAACCTTGAGGAGACCAACCCTTATCGCCTGGGGACCTTCAAGACCCCGATCGCAGCGGGCAAAGGGACCGGAGGGCGTTTGTACGGAATTGTTCCCGGAAAGCCAGACGAATCAATCATGGAATATCGGATGCGAACGATTCAGCCCGGCGAGATTATGCCGGAATTCGGTAAGTCATTAGTTCACGAAGAGGGGCTGGCCCTGATCCGAAGCTGGATCGCAGAGATGAATTGAGTGATTCGATACGATTACGGAAGACCCGGCGCGTCCGAAATACTGCCCCTAAGCAGCCGGGCCCCGCGACGGTTCCCGTTTAAATATGCTTCAACGTCTCAGATGGCGATTCTCGAAACTGGGCTTTGTACGCTTGGGAAAAATCTCCAAAGTGAAAAAAGCCGAACTGGCTGGCGATGGAAGAAACCGTTGTGTTTGTTGGATCCGCTGCTTTTAACGCGCACCGTACCTGGTGCAGACGATGACGCTTTAAATAATTCATGGGTGAAATCCCCAGGCAAGTCTTGAACGCGTATTGCAACGTCCGTTCGCTGACGTTGGTCGCCCTGCACAGATCAACCATTCGTATGTTGACATCCGGAATGCTGTTCGAATAATCTTCCGCCATCCGGACCAGCTTGCGTGCCTTGGACAAACGTGATTTTTTGCCCGAGAGGTCACATGCTGAATTGGCCGTTGAATCGGGCGATTTCAGTGAATGGATCAACAGGGTCAATGCATCGTCGCGCAAGGATTCCTGGATGCTCAAGCGTTGTTGGGCGGTAAGTTGTTCGTAATTCCCTGGCGAAACCAAATCCGACCAGGCGCCGATCCACTGAATCGAACTGGGGTCGGGGATCACCACCTTGAGCTGATTCAGTGGTTCCAGCGGACTACCCATCAGCGTTTGGTAGTAAGATTCCAGCAACCCTGGCGGTACAAAAATGCTGGTACACGCGAAGGCCGCGTCTTTGATACTCGCATCGAAATCGTACGCCGGCGGGAAGATCAACAACTGGCCCGCCTCGATGGAGGCACCCGCGAATTGCCCGCTGTGTGAATTGTCAAACAACGTTGCGACATAGCGAAGCGATAACGGACGCGAACGAACCTTGACCGGTTGATTGACTGTCAATCGAAGCAATCTGGCCCCCAGCCCCAGTTCGGTCACCACTTGGGAACTGCGAAACTCTTCTCCGACCAGCTGAACCAGTTCCAATGTCGTATCAAACAGGGATCCGTCCCAATCGTCCGGATCGGTGATTGTCTTAGAAATCGTTAGTAGATCCATGAGGTTAATCTAACCGGATCGCTATCAAGGGGAAACAGCGTGAGCGATCGAATTTCTGACTGGCCTTGGCGGATGCCCATTCTTCCTCAATTTCTGATGCGAGCCGGCTCCGGATCGAATCCGAACCTGTCGATTGCAAGGACACCCCAAATTCCGAGATTCGGTAAGCCGAACAAATCAAGGCGCCCGTGTGTTGCAAGGTGTAGGCCGCAACAAAGCGCAGCGCCAGAGTGTAGGCCGGAACCGAGCGCAGGCGCCAGTTCCGGCAGACCGCACACCAACGCCCCCCACAAGCCACAACATCCCAACCCCAATCCAACCAACCGGCCTACCCCGAAACACCATGCGACCCATCGGCCCTGCGGGAGTCGAAACCACGTGCCACGCCTCCGCGATGCCGGAACCGCGTCGTGGGCCTCCTTGTTCCGGCCTACCCCTCACCGGCAACAAGCCAAACCTGTGGTATCTAAACAGAACCGAGCGTAGCGCCAGAGTGTAGGCCGGAACCGAGCGCAGCGCCAGTTCCGGCAGACCGCGCACCAACGCCCCCCACAAGCCACAACATCCCACCCCCAATCCAACCAACCGGCTACCCCGAAACAACGTGCGACCCATCGGCCATGCGGGAGTCGAAACCACGTGCCACGCCTCCGCGATGCCGGAACCGCGTCGTGGCCTCCTTGTTCCGGCCTACCCCTCGCCGGCAACAAGCGAAACCTGTGGTATCTAAACAGAACCGAGCGTAGCGCCCGTGTGTAGGCCGGAACCGAGCGCAGCGCCAGTTCCGGCAGACCGCGCACCAACGCCCCCCACAAGCCACAACATCCCACCCCCAATCCAACCAACCGGCTACCCCGAAACACCATGCGACCCATCGGCCATGCGGGAGTCGAAACCACGTGCCACGCCTCCGCGATGCCGGAACCGCGTCGTGGGCCTCCTTGTTCCGGCCTACCCCTCACCGGCAACAAGCCAAACCTGTGGTATCTAAACAGAACCGAGCGTAGCGCCAGTGTGTAGGCCGGAACCGACGCAGCGGCAGTTCCGGCAGACCGCACCCAACGCCCCCCACAAGCCACAACATCCCACCCCCAATCCAACCAACCGGCTACCCCGAAACAACGTGCGACCCATCGGCCATGCGGGAGTCGAAACCACGTGCCACGCCTCCGCGATGCCGGAACCGCGTCGTGACCTCCTTGTTCCGGCCTACCGCTCGCCGGCAACCAACGAGCCGAAACAACGTGCGACCCATCGGCCATGCGGGAGTCGAAACCACGTGCCACGCCTCCGCGATGCCGGAACCGCGTCGTGACCTCCTTGTTCCGGCCTACCCCTCACCGGCAACCAACGAGCCGAAATATCGTGCGATCCGTTGGTCCTGCGGGAGCCGAAACCACGTGCCACCTCTCCGCGATGCCGGAACCGCGCCGTGACCTCCTTGTTCCGGCCTACCCTTTGCCGGGCAACAAGCCAAGCCCACAATAGGCAAGCACAACCGAGTAGGACTAATCGACCAGCGGTTCCAATATTTCCCAAAGGTTTTTAAATCCACCGATCGCAAACCGGTTCTCTTTGGGGTGTCGGGCGATGCAATAAATCGGTCCCGGTAAAACGGCTTGGCTGTGGTGGATCTTGGCCGTTTGCGAGTCGACCACCAAGACTTGGCCATCTTCACAACCGACCACCACGTAACGACTTTGGTGATCCCACTCAACCGATAGCGGGATCGAATCGAGCCGCGCGAATCGGACCAGGCGACCGATTGCCGGTTGCCAAAAGCGAACGGTTTTGTCCTGCCCCACGCTGACGATCAGCCTGGTGCGTGGATTGCTGACGTCTGGGGCGACCGCGATCGCATGAACTTCGGCCGTGTGATTGTTGAGCGAGCGGACGGCTTCCGGCTGGTTTGTGCTCCAGACGCGGAGGGTCATGTCGTCGCCGCCGGAAACCACCAGTTCATCGTTTAAAAAGCGGATGCTGCGAACCGGTCGCGAATGCTCGGCCCATTTTTGCTGCTTCTGATACTGCTCGGTATCAATCAGAAAACAGTCTGTGGCGTGGGTTGCCACCGCAAGCTGCCGGCCGTCGGTTGACCAATCAACTTCGTAAATCACGTCATCGGAGATTTGCCTGGAAGTTAGCCGCTGTCGCTGTGGCCAGGAATAAATCTCAAGCTCACCGGATTGGGCGGGTGAACCGCCGACAACCGCCAGGCGATTTCCTGCAGGTGAGAACTCGACGTCGTGAATATAATCAAGTTTCGTGGGCAACGAATCGGACCGAGTTTTCGAACCGACATCAATGACTTGCACAGTCGCCTCTGATCCAACAACCAGTTCGGTGCCATCTGGCGAATAGGCAATCGCCGTGATTGGGGGTTGAGCTCGAGCCGATCCATTCAACAGCAAACCGACCATCAGCATCGGCGCCAGCAGGAACATTCGCAACCGGCCCCGACGCCGCCAGAGTTGCCCCGATCAATTCTTCATCCGATTAATTCCGCGATCGGTTGGGCGGTATCTGGCGTAATTCGGATCGGGCGACCGTCACGCGTTTGCAGCATGGTGCCCGGGTCGATCCCCAACAGGGTGTAAATCGTCGCGACCAGTTCCGCCGGAGTGACCGGTCGATCTTTTGGTTGCTCACCGACTTTGTCGCTGGAACCAATCACCTGCCCTCCCTGCACACCACCGCCTGCCAGTAGCACACTGAACACGCGAGGCCAGTGGTCGCGGCCACCGGCAACATTGAGCTTGGGAGTTCGTCCAAATTCACCCATCACAACGATCAGCGTTTCATCCAGCAATCTTCGATCTTTGAGGTCGTCGATGAGGGCACTGAGCGCGAGGTCCAGTGACGGAACCAGTCCAACTGGTTTCTGCGCGCCGGTATATCCATCCTTCAACCGGGTTACCAACGACTCATGCGTATCCCAACCGGTGTTGTTGACCGTTACGAAGGGGACGTCACTTTCAATCAGGCGTCGGGCCAGCAGGCAGGATTGGCCGATCGTTTTGGGACCGTACTTGCGACGGGTCGCAGGCGACTCCTCGTTCAGGTCAAACGCGGCTCGCGCCCCGGCCGAACTGACCAGCTCAAATGCCTGCTCAAACGCTGGATCGCCAACTCCAGCTCCGGTGGATTGCAGCGATGAATCGAATTGCTCCAGTTGTTTGACAAACGACCGTCGTCGATGGATCCGTTCTCGGTCCAGGCCCGGGTAAAAATCCAATCCCGGGACTTTGAAATCAGGTTTGGCGGGGTCCGAATCAAGACTGAACGGTCGTACTTCCCCGTCCAAAAAGCCGTTGCCGGAGAACTTGCTGCCACCGACGCGGAAATTGGGGACCGCGATATGAGGTGGCAGGACCGATTTTGATTTCTGAATCCACGAGCCCACGCTGGAGAACGCAGGATATTCCAGAGCCGGTGTGGGTTGGTATCCAGTCATCAAATAATGCGTACCAAAATTGTGCTCACCCAGCGGGGACGTCATCGAGCGGATGATCGCAATGTCGTCGATTTGTTTGGCCGTCTCCGCCAGGCATTCATTGAGTTCAATACCCGGGATCGATGTGGCAACCGTCGACAGCGGACCGCGGACTTCCTTCGAGGCCAGGGGTTTGGGGTCAAACGTTTCCAGGTGACTCGGGCCACCATCCAGCCAGATCAGAATACAGCGTTTGGCAAGAGCAGCCGGATTGATCAGCGGTTGCGCGGAGGCCGATTTCAGCTGAAACCAGTCGGTCAAACCCAAGCCTAACGCGGTCAGTCCTCCGATCCGAATCATTTCGCGTCGCGTAACTCCATCGCATCGTCGATTGGGGGGGTAGTGTTGGATCATGAGTTAGTGGTTGGTTAGGAATTCACGACAGGTCAACAGACTCCAGTACAAATCCTGCAGCAGTTGAACCCGGCTGGTAGGGGATTTTGTGGCGTCGATCTGCTTCAACCAAAACTTACGTTCGTCCGGTTTGGGCTGGCGCGTCAAGCACCGGAGATACAGCTCGTCCACTATTTCAGAATCGTCTTGCCCCGAATCCAACAGTTGCTGCAGTCGGCCGTCGTCTGCTTCAATCCGCCGGTTGAGGATCGCACCGTTGATCATTTGTAGCTGTCGGGCGATGCCGCCGGTGATCGTGGTGCCGATTTCACAAGTCTTCTCGTCCGTGCAGCGGCCGAGAATCTGCAGGAATTCGGATTGGAAGCCCGGTTTGTGCAACTCGATTGCTTTCTCACCGGCGGCATGGCGATCGTAATTTTCAGAGACACCGGTTGCGTGGGAGATGGCGTCGGCAAGGACCTCGGCGGACAACTCGCGGGTCGGGGCGTGGGATAAAAACTCAAAATCCGTTTCATTTCCCTCGTTGGCGATCGACGATCTTTGGTAGGTTTCGCTTTGGCAGATCAACTGAATCGTGTGGCGAAAATCGAATTCGTGATCCCGAAAATCGGCGGCCAACCGGTCCATCAACTTGGGATGTGTGGCCGGATTGGTAGCGCGAAAATCGTCGATCGGTTCCACCAACCCGCGACCAAAGAAATTAGCCCAAATGCGATTGGTGAAGGCCTGAGCGAAATAGGGATTCTCGGGCCGAGTCAGCCAATCCGCGAAATGCTGGATATCGGCCGGAGATTGTGGATCGAATCGGCTGGCCTGGGATTTTGGCGATCGCGGTATTTCCGTCTCGCGGATGAATCAACTCCCCTTTCGCATCAAACGAAACCGTCCTGCCGGTGCGGACCGAAGCAAAGATGGCTGCCAGCCCGTGGTAGTCATCCTGGGTCCAGCGATCATACGGATGATCATGACAGTTGGCGCAGCGCAATTGGGATCCCGTCAACGCCTGGCTAACGAATTCGGCTTGCAGCCGAGCCCCCTCGTTGGTCCGATAAAAATTCGCCGGGCCGACCTGATGGGTGTCACCGTCGGAGGTCAGTAAGGCATGCACGGTCTGGTTCACCGGACGGCCATCCTCGATTTGCTGACGCAGCCATTGGTAGTAGGTTGTTGCCGAGACGGGATCCTGATTTTTTGCACCCACGCGTAACCACTGGCCGAACTGGTACGTCCAGTAATCGACGAAGGCTTCGCTTTGCATCAACCGATCGACCAGCCGAGCTCGCTTGTCCGGCGCGGTGTCCGCCAGAAAATCGAGTAGTTGCTGTGGTTCTGGTAAAGTGCCGGTCAGATCGAGATGAACACGGCGAAAAAAGCTTTCATCGCTGCAGCGGCCTGATACCGGGATACGGAGCAATTCCAGTTTTTCGTAAATCAAATCATCGATGTAGTTGGCCCGAGGTTCTGCCGAAAGATCAATTGCAACATCTGCCACCGGAACAACCACTTCGACGGGAATGACGCGATCCATGAAGCGAGCGATGATGATGTGCCGGCCTTTCCGCAGTGGTTTTGCCGTTGCCAGAACCGGATCCAATCGGATCGACTGTTTATCCTGGGCTTCAAACACCGTCCAGTCCGTCACATCGACTTCGGCCTGATCGTTGAATCTGGCCGTGGCCCGAAGTTGAACCGGTGGATCGCTCAGGTTGACGGTGGAGTTGGCTGGCGAAACAACAAATGCCTCGAGGCGACGGCTGACGGGTCGTTGTGCACCTTGCTGGATCCAGCGGACCAAGATGTTGGCGGCCTCGCTATCGAGCTCAAACCGCTGCTCTCCTCCATGTTCGAGTTCGCCCGTCGGTTTCAGGACCAGTAGGCTGCGATCGGGTTGGGACTGACTGATCCGCCGGCCTTCAAGTTGGCTGGTGATCGCGCGGTGGTCGGATTCGGGGCGACTGCCGAATAGCGACAGTTTAAAACCGCCCCGCCCTGCCGCCGAACCGTGACACGCACCCGCATTGCAGCCGTAGCGCGTCAGCACCGGAACAACCTCGGTATCGAAGTCGACCGGTTCGTCGTTGCTGCCGCACAGCAGCACAGCGAGGAACAGAAGGAAAGGCTTCACGTTTAAATCGTCTGGATTATGTTACTTGTCAGAATCTGTATCGTTTTTCATTTCCCGCCGGTCGGTCGATCCGCGGTCTGGCCGAGCGTACTGCTGGGCCCATTTTTTCAGATAGTCCTGGGCCTGCAATGTTCCGTAATTTTCCAATTTGCCGGAATTGACTACCGTGTTGGCAATCCGTCCGACTGCGGCCCGGGCGGCGGCGTCTTTGGCACAATGCTCTTCCAGTGCTTTGGCGGCTTTGTCGACCTCGTCGTTGGTCGCGCCTTTGCGAATCACTGGTGCCAGCCACGATCGCATATTGGGTTCTTGGTTGGTATCGGGTCGTTGGGGAGTCATCCGAGTCTGGCCGGCCAGTTGCCGAATGTCTGGGACGTCACCACCGCCGGTCGCTTCCACGATCGCTGCCAGGATTTTTTGACCATCGGTTTCAAGACTGGGTTGGACCAGGGCGGAGTTAAACGTGACTTTGCCTTCCTTCGCAACCAACACGGTTAACGCAACGTTTCGATTCAAACCCAAAGATCCGGGGCCTTCGATTCCATCGGGATAAACTCCGTAGACAACGCCGTCATTGAGATGCTGTGTGATCCGGTTAACCCAGTCGGTCATCTCGGTGGGGTCTTTGGTGAGAAAGCAGACGCCTGTCGTGAGGCTGTTTTCCTCCGCCGATTTTTTCGACGCCGCGTACTTGGTCAGCGCCTTCATCAATCCAAATGCGGGACGTGTTCGTTCATGAAAGAAAATCAGCAGCAGCGGTTTCTGTCCTGCCATTTTGACGACGTCGACCGATTCGGCGGAATTTTCCGAGTTGACACGATTCATCGAAAAACCGGGCAGTACCTCACCGGGTTGCGGGCCGGAAAAAACCACTTCAGAATCATCGGGCGCCTGAGCGGTATCCTGCGCGAATAATGATCCGGTGAGCAAGCTGATACAAAACAGACCGAGCAACGAGAATGGAAGTTTAGAATATCGCATTTTGAACTGGTTTGGCTAATGGATTGGATCCAGGAAATTTCATTCAGTTTACTAAAATCGAGTGCCCATGACGGTGTCAAATCGTTCGATCCAGAGGAAAGACGGAGTTTTATGTCAGATTTTAGCTTGCAGACAATGGAACCCCGGGAGTGGGATGAAGTTGCGGCGCTGATTCACGATTCCACCAACGGCTGGTACCAAGCCAACCGGGGATTTTCGATTTTTAACGAGGGTCCGCGGTCGACTCGGCTGTTCTGCGACGTCTACGAAGCGTTGGACCCCGGCTGTTGCCTGGTCGCCAAATCGAATGCCAGTGGGCAGATCATCGGATCCTGTTTTTATCATCCCCGCGAAACGCACTTTGGATTGGGAATCATGAACGTTCATCCCGAAGCGTTCGGCCGTGGCGTCGCGCGGTCGATCTTGCAGCGGATTATCGAGTTGGCCGGACGCGAAAACAAGCCGGTCCGGCTGGTCTCGAGCGCGATGAATCTCGATTCATTTTCGCTTTACACCAAAGCCGGTTTCGTGCCTCGGCAGACATTTCAAGACATGATTATCGAGATTCCCGAGGAAGGCCTTGTCGCCCCCAGCGAGTTGGCTGGAACAATACGAACGGCCAACGATACCGATATCCGGTCGATGGGAGAATTGGAAATGGAAGTCGCCAAAATCTGGCGTGAACAGGATTACCGTTATTTTGTCGAAAACCAGGATGGACATTGGCACACGTCGGTGCTGTACGACGGCGATCAATTGCGCGGCTGGATTGCTTCGATTGCCCATCCAGCATCCAACATGATCGGTCCCTGCCTCGCGCGCGATCAGGAAACCGCGATCGCGTTGCTGTTAAACGAGCTCAACTATCGGCGTGGTCAAACGATGGTGTTCCTGGTGCCGGTCGATTGTGATCGGATCGTGCAAGCCGCCTACGGCTGGGGCGCGAAAAATTGCGAACTGCATGTGGCCCAAGTGTTGGGCGAATACATCCCGGTCGAAGGCGTCGCCATGCCGACGTTCCTGCCGGAATCGGGTTAGCGAATCGACGATCGCTGGCAGATCTATTCACTCGGTCCAGACCAAATCGAAGGCGAAAATCCAGCGACTTACTTAGGCCGGCAACAAGGTCACTGGCAAAACGGAAACAGCCAAACCGACTCTTCAGCAACAACACGTTTCGACCGGTCTGACCTATCAAAAATTCGTGACCGCAGCTCCGGCAGCTTACTCCAATTTTTCGCTTAACTCGTTCAACTTGCTTCTGATAGAACCTCGCTTTATTGAGACCAGTTTTCCCCTCACCCCCA
>CAVQPH010000018.1:0-1324623 GCA_963714685.1 Pirellulaceae bacterium
ATCTCGTCGATCAGGTGCTGGACCCGGTCGCCATCCTTCTCGATGAGCCTGCTGATGGCTTCTTCGTTGCTGAGTCGGGTCAGGATCCAGCGTCCGATCACCTGGAGCTCGCTGCGAAGGTCGGGTAGGGGGAGGAGACCGGCCAAGCCGTCGAGGTCATCGAGCGAGTCGATGTGGCGGCGCATGGCGGCGTCGAGCAGGTCGGCCTTGGAGGTGAAGTGCCGATAGAGCGTGCCGCCGCGGGCCACGAACCCGGCCTCGGCTTCGATCTCGCCGACGGTGACCGCGGCGAATCCCCGCTGGCTCATCAGGCGAACGCCGGCGTCGAGAAGCCGTTCTCTGGTGGAGGTCATCAAACGATGACTATAGTCAGCCTGCGATGACTCGGGATCGTGACCAAGGGGAGAGAGATGAACGTCTTCGTCATCGGCGGCACCGGCGCCGTCGGACGCCATGCGGTCCGGGCGCTCGCCGGCGCGGGTCACGACGTGACCGCCGTGGCCCGGAGCGACGAGAAGGCCGAGCAGCTGCGAGGTGACGGCGCCCGGCCGGTCGAGGTGTCGATCTTCGACGCCGCGGCCCTGGCGGACGCGTTCGTCGGATCGGACGCGGTGGTCAACCTCGCCACGGCCATCCCACCGGTCTCGAAGTTCATGAGCGCCAAGGCGTGGGCCGCCAACGATCGAGTCCGAATCGAGGGCTCGACCGCCATCGTCGACGCCGCGCTCAGCGCCGGCGTCGACCGCTTCCTCCAGGAGTCGGTGGTGATGCTCTACCCCGACGGTGGCGACCATTGGATCGACGAGGAGACCCCGCCGGACCACTTCCCCCTTGCGGCAGCGAACCTGGCCGCCGAGGCCAACACCGAGCGGTTCCGTGAGCGCGGCGGCACCGGCGTGGTGTTGCGGTTCGGTTGGTTCTACGGACCCGGCGCCACCCACAGCGAGCAGTTCTTCGCCATGGCCCGGCGCCACGTCTGCGTGCAGATGGGACGCGCCGACACCTACGTCTCCAGCATCCACATGGCCGATGCCGGCACCGCCGTCGAGGCCGCGCTGCGCGTCGCCTCCGGGACCTACAACGTCGTCGACGACGAGCCCCTGACCAAACGCGCCTATGGCGACGCGCTCGCCGCAGCGGCCCACGCCCGGCCGTGGCTGCGGTACCCCGGCCGCGCCGCGCTGCTTCTCGGCGACCGGACCACCTCGTTGACCCGATCGATTCGGGCCAGCAACGGGCGCTTCAAAGACGCGGCCGACTGGGCCCCGGAGTACCCCTCGACGCTGGAGGGATGGCCGGCCACGGCCGCCGCGCTCGCGACCGGCTGACACCCCGACGATTCTCACCCCGAGAAGGGTCGGTTGTCGGACCCGTGGGACGGCGTCGCGGGTGCTTGCCGACTGGCGTGGTCGTCGGTAGCGTGAATCGCGGCGGCTTGGCGCGCCGAACCTTCGCACCGGCCCCCACGCGGTCGGCTCAGGAAGGCAAAGGGGACCTCTGCGTGCCCGGCAGGAGTGCAGGTTCGTTTCGACTGACGCGCCCCATGCATGAGGTTGACGAGCGTGGGTGGTCACACCGCATGCCCGGGGGCACGGAAAGCAGTTGAGATGACCACGAACGAGCGCTTCAAGCAACGGGTGCGCGAGCGCATGGCCGGCACCGGCGAGCGCTACACGGCGGCCCGTCGCGTGCTGATCGAGCAGACCGCGAGGTCGGGTCGCCGGGTCTGGGCGTCCGAACCGGAGCACACCGACGAGGTGATCCGCGCCAAGACCGGTCGCGGCTGGGACGACTGGTGCGACCTGATCGACGCGTGGCCGGGCCATGGTGACGGCCACACCGCCATCGCCACGTACGTGCGCGAGGAACTCGGGGTGGACCCCTGGTGGGGGCAGGCGGTGACGGGTGGATACGAACGCATCACCGGCCTCCGCCGGCCACACGAGCGACCGGACGGCACCTTCACGGCCGACAAGTCCAAGACGATCTCGGTGGATGCGGAACGCCTCCGGGCGCTGCTCCTGGACGACGACGATCGCCGGGCGCTCTTCGGCGGCGTGGCCACCGAGATCCGGTCGAAGCCGACATCCAAGGCCATCCGCCTCGGGATCGGGCCAGGGGTGGCGCTGATCTCGATCGAACCGAGGCCGGTAGGCCGAGCCAAGGTGGTGGTCGCCCATGAGCGGCTCCCCGCGTTCGAGAACGTCGCAGAGTGGAAGTTCTTCTGGACGGAGTGGCTCGAGGCGCTCGACGGGGACTGACTCGGGGAATGGTCGGACCGTGCGGGACGTCGTCGCCACGGTGACCGTTGACCCGACCGAGCGCAGGACGGCCGACGTCGTCGCCTTCTACGACCTGACGTTCAACCAGTGCCGGCCCGCCGAAGCCATCGAGCGCTTCGCAGGAGCCGACTACCGCCAGCACAATCCTGAAGCAGGCGACGGCAAGCAAGCGTTCATCGACTACTTCGACCGGATGGCTGCCGAGTACCCGCGAAAGCGAGTCGAGTTCAAACGGGTACTGATCGACGGAGACTTCGTGGTGCTCCACTGCCACCAGCCCGGCGATCTCGAGTGCGCCGGCATCGATATCTTCCGACTCGGCCGCGACGAGGCGGGCCTACCGCCGATCGGTCACTATCGTTCGGGCACTGACCGCGCTCGGGGCGACTCCGTCGGGTTCGATCTCGCGCCGCGCTGGGAGGAGCAATGGGTGACGCGAACGGGTTCGCGTGGACTCGGAGGAAGAACGGCGACGTGGTCGTCGAGCACCACGGCCGTCGGGCTGCGGTGCTGCGGGGACGTCGGGCTGATGACTTCCTCGCGGACGTCGGTTCGGGCGACGACCAGGAACTGATGGCACGGGTCACCGGCAACTACAAGCGGGGCAATGAGCGGCAGGCACGGACTCATCCTCGAAACGGCTGAGATGGATGCGGCCAGCGGTTTCCTGCTGGTGCGGAGCTGCGGAGTCGGTGGGGAGGAAGCCAGGTCCACACCATGACGAACCGGTCCACATCTGTGCGTGCAAGCGAAGCCCGAGCCCGCCTGGAAAGCGACGCGAACATCTGGCTGGCCACGGCATCGTCCGGCGGAGTCCCGCACCTGGTTCCCTTGTCGCTGGCGTGGATCGACGACAAGATCATCGTCGCCACTCCCTCGGACACTCCGACCTCCCAGAACGCCATGTCGAGTGCCCGAGCCCGCGTCTGCTCTCGACAGCGCCGATGACGTTGTGATCTTCGACGCCGACGCCACCGTGTTGGATTTCGACGAGGCCAACGAGTCGCTGATCAACCGCTACGTCCAACGAGTCGGATGGGATCCCCGGGACAACCCCGGTGCCTGGTCAATCCTCGTTCTGACTCCACGTCGAGCACAGGCCTGGGACGGCCCGAACGAGATCACCGGTCGGACGATCGTTCGAGACGGAGTCTGGCTCGACGGCTGACCGAGTCCGCTCAGAACGTGCCAACGATCCGAAGCTCCGTCCTGCTCCTCATCGGCACATCGGAGTGGGTTCGAACTCGGCTGACGGACCATTGATCAGCGGGCCTACTGCGACAACGTTCGAACCCGGCACGGCCCGCGAGCCCGGCGGAGTATCGCCGGGCCAGGGTGACAGCGGAGGGAGGGGGATTCGAACCCCCGGGACCCCGGAAGGGCCCAACGGTTTTCAAGACCGTCGCAATCGTCCGCTCTGCCATCCCTCCGGATGCCGAGAACCTAGCAGCGCCAAGGGCTGCCGAGGCGCATCCATTTTGAACACCCTGGGGACAACCGCCAATTGGTCACGGATTGGTCACGGATCTGCTGTATGGTCACGCCCATGCGGGGGTCGGTCACCAAACGGGGATCATCATGGTCCTTCGTGGTGGACCGCGGTATCGACCCCGCCACCGGCCGTCGCCGACAGCAGCGCCGATCAGGCTTCCGCACCCGCAAGGAGGCCGAGGACGCGTTGCGCCAGACGATCTCTGCCCTCACCGACGGCACGTTCGTGGAGCGCACAGATGAGACCGTAGACGAGTACTTCACGAAGTGGCTGGCCAACCTCACTGCAACGCGCCGGGTCAAGCCCAAGACCGTGCAGGGCTACACGGAGTGCCTGGCCCGGCTGCGGCCCGAGCTGGGTCCGATCCGACTCCAGGCCCTTCGGCCGGTCGACATCGAGCGCACGTATGCCGACCTGCTCTCAACCGGCGGCCGGTGGGGTCGAACTCTGCACCCACGAACCGTGCTTCACACGCACCGGGCACTGCACACTGCGCTCGCCGATGCAGAGCGCCTCGGGCTCGTGACACGCAACGCCGCCCGCAACGTCGCTGTACCTACCGTGCCGGCGCTCACGAGCGTCGACAACGTGTGGACCGCCGAGGAACTGCGCACGTTCCTCGAGGTGTCGGCCGAGGAGCTCTTCTACTCCGCCTTCGTGCTCGCGGCTACCACCGGTATGCGCCGCGGCGAGGTCGCCGCGCTGCGATGGATCGACATTGACCTCGACACGGGCGTGTTGCGAGTGGCCGAGTCGGTCATCCCAGTCGACGGCGAGCTCGTGTTCTCACCGCCGAAGACGAAGAAGGGCGTGCGCGTGGTCACCCTCGACTCGGGCACGCTCGCCGTGATGAAGGCCCACCGCAAGCGCCAGGCCGAGAGGCAGCTCGCAGCTGGCTCCGCCTGGGTTGACACCGGCCGGGTGTTCACCCGAGAGGACGGCAGCCTCATCCACCCCGACCTGCTGAGCAAGCGGTTCGACCGGTGGATACATCGAGCCGGTCTGCCGCGCATCACCTTCCACGGGCTGCGGCACACCTGGGCGACGCTCGCCATGGAGAAGGGAATTCACACGAAGGTCGTGTCCGAACGCCTCGGACACGCCAACATCTCGGTCACCCTTGACATCTACAGCAAGGTCCGCCCGGCGATGGATGCCCATGCGGCAGAGGTCGTTGCCGCAGACATCTTCGGCAGCGCCCCGGCCGTGGGCGACCAGTAGCGGCAGCGGGGCGTTCGGTTCCCTTCCCGGACCATCCACGTCGGGGAATCCGTAGTGCTGGTAGAACGGGGAGGTGGCGAAGTCGGACTCAGCATCGAAGCGACGCAGTGAATCCAAACCGCTGGAGGAGTTCTTCCGGAACCTCGAGCGGCCCTCGGCCAAGGAGCCGAAGTTCACGCTCGCCGAAGTGACAGCCATGATCCGCAAGGACCGCGACGGGTCGAGCTGAGTCCAGCGCGACATCGCCCATGCTCGTCGTCGCCGACGCCTCGATCCTGGTAATGGCCCTGGCCGGCGGTGGCCGCGAGCGCGCTGAGGTGCAGCAGTGGCTGATCGAGCTGACGGGCGGGCAGCGCGTCCACGTGCTCCAGAACTTCACCCAGCTCGAGTACCTCAGCGCGATCCGCCGGCTGTCGTTGGCGGCGAAGTTGAGCGACGACCAGGCCACAGCAGCGGTCCGAGCCTTCATCGAGCTTCCCTCGCGCCGGATGCAGGTGACCCAACCGATGGCCTTGCGTATCTGGGAGATGCGCAACAACCTCACCGCCTACGACGCCGCCTACGTCGCCCTCGCTGAACGACTGCAGGCCGATCACCGGTCGGAAGTCGTCGTAGCTACTGACGACGCCCGGCTTGCCAGGGCGCCCGGTCTGCTGGTCGAGGTTCGGTCCTTCCCTCGGTAGCGCCGGAATCAAACATCGTTTCCATACGGCCGTGGACAGCCGGGTCTCGTTGGTTCCCATGGAGCAGTCTTTATGGTGCCCTCGGTAGGTCGAGCACGACGACTGCGCCATCTGCGTCGACAAGCCACACGTCCTCTGCCACCACGTACAGGTTGCGGCTGAGAGCCTCGCGTTGGGTGAAGCTCAGCTCCGGCAACCACTCGTCGGTCAACGTGAACACAGTCAGCTGGTGCTCCACGGCATCCGGTTGGCCTGCGATCGACGAAGCAACGGTCTGCTCGCCAGTGACTGCTTCCGTGACTTGCACGACCTCGTTGCCGACGACTGCAGATTGCGGAGGGCTCAACAGGTTCGAGGGAAGGTCTCGAGTCTGCCCGGTGCCCCGGTCGATCATGACGCCGCGTTGACCAGCGGCATCGGTGAGCAGACCCACGTGCTCGCTGCAGCTCTGGATCAACCGATCCGGAGCCTTCTCGCGTAGTGCAGCGGCCTGGTCCCGGTCGATCACGGTGCCGTCCCCGCATGACGCACCCGTGGCCGAGGACTGATCGTCCGGTTGCGTCCACGTCGAGGTTTCCGTCGAGAAGTCGTATGGCCCTCCGTTGGCCCGTACCCGGATCGTGGTCTCGTCCAGCGGGCCGACGTCGCTGACAACCCACCACCCATCGCTGCCCACCTCAACCTGGATTCCCTCGTAGCCGACGAAGGCGCCTTGGCGGTGGTTCACCGTGATCACTCCCAGCTCACCATCGAGACACTCCGGGCCGTTGTGTCGCAGGTTATTCAAAGTAACTTGCTGTCTGGCCGCCTCTCCAGTCGCTTGGACTGCCGGTAACAGCAACGCGACCATGACGGGCAACGTCCACAGGCAACCGAGCACGCCGGTTACGATCCCGGTAATGGCCAAGCCAGATCCCGTCAAACGACCATTGCTTTTGCCGATCTCGCCGACTGCAATGATGCCAAGAATCAGCATCGCGCGACAATCCCTGTAAAAAACATGCACAGGAAACTCGCAATCCCCAGAACCAAACTCCAAATCGCCTTGCGGCTGGTTTGCGGTTGCTTGCCAGGTTTTTGCTCACCTGAAATGGGCGGCACGGAGGGCGGTTGTTGAGACATGACAACGGGACCAGGAAATTGGGAATGACGAAAAGACTTCGAAACGAAGCCGATTTAATTGCCAAAAAATGCAATTGGAAACAACAGTTTAACGATATTTTGTCGGCTTCACATCAAAACCGGCAGTCAAACCAATATATTTGACGCTTCAAACCCCAAACAGCTTTGTCGGCAATTTGGAATTAGAATAAGATTCAACTAAACGCAATTTTTGGAAAGAAGGGTATGATCTTTTGCGGATGTTGAATTTCAGACACCCACAAACCGAATGTCCCAAACGGACTGCCCGGTTGACCCTCGTGCTCGCATTGACGTTGGCGTGGCAAAGCGGTGGGAGCCAGTTGGTGTTGTTTTTCAATGTCCACTGTCCGTCGATCGAACTCACTGCCCAGATTTCGGCGCGACCGTCCACTGGGCCTGCTCCCGATGTCTTCGATCATTTGCTTCCATCCGTTTTTGAAACCAGTTGCGGCAAATGTCACGGGCAGGGACCGGACAGCAAAGCCAATGTCGATCTGCGAAAATTTAGATCGGTTTCCGATCTGATCGTCGACCTGGAATTGCTCGAACAGTTAATCGAAGTTCTCGATGCGGAATCAATGCCGCCAGAGGGTGAACCTGAATTACCCCCAGAGTCTCGCCAGCAGATGCTTGTCGAGTTGCGTCGGATGTTCGACATCGCGGTCAGCTCCGGCCAACCTGTCCCGCAGACGCCGATTCGACGGATGAACCGGTTCCAATACAACAATGCCGTTCAGGATTTGTTTCAGCTGAAACCGGTCGTGTTCCCACTACGGAACGAATGCTTCGCGATTATGGTTATTTCAATCCAACAGCGGAAAGATGCCGGATAACTTGGGAAGACAGGTAGCCGACCGCTCGGGAAATCGCAGTTGATCGAAAAACGATTGGCCGGCGTCGGTCCCTTTCCCCAAATCTTCGCCTGAGCATGGCTTTGACAACCGTGGGGATCACCTGTCACTCTCGCCGCTATTACTGGAGTCATTTCTAAAACTGAGTCGCTCGATTGTCAGAAAGTCCGGATTTCAATTCACAAACCTGCGGAATCTGGCAGGAGTTTTTTGCGGCCCCGCCAAAAGACGAAATGGAAAAGGAACTGCCGAACAGGCTCAGGCAGTTTTTAACGCAGGCGTTTCGCAGACCGGTCGAACAGGCCTTGGTCGATCGTTACGTGGATTATGTCCGCGCTGGATTGGACGTGCAACCTTCACCGCCGCCATGAAGCTCGCGGCCTCGGCGACCCTGGCATCACCCCGGTTTCTGTATTTACAGCGCCGCAGCGACGGCGAAACAGCTCAACCTCTTGATGATTATGAGCTGGCATCGCGATTGTATTTTTTCCTATGGGGAAGCCTTCCGGATCAGCGGTTACTGGATTTGGCCGCCACCGGCCAACTGTCCAAGCCGGCGATTTTGAATCAGCGAAATTGATCGGATGTTGAATGACGTTCGGCTGAAAAGATTCTGCGACAGCTTTCCATCGCAATGGCTGCAGTTGGAACGCATCATTTCTGCGGTTCCTGATCCACAGCAACATCCGAATTTTTATTTTGCGAAATACCGAGCCAGCATGCACATGATGTTGGAGCCATTGCTGCTGTTCGAAGCGATCCTGATCGAAGACTGGCCAATCTTCGAATTGCTCGATTCTGACTTCAGCTACCGCAGTGACTTGCTCGATGCCTGGTACGCCGATGGCAGCCGATCCCAAAGACAACCACCGACCGCGATTCCGTTTCATCGCGTTTCAATTACCGATCGTCGTTACGGCGGAGTGATCGCCCAACGCGGCCGTGATGACGATGACGTCCAGTCCCGCGCGAACCCAGCCGATCACGCGCGGCGCCTGGATTGCCTCAGTGATCTTCAACGATCCGCCAGAACCGCCGCCGGCCGACGTTCCGCCACTGCCAGAGGTTTCCGCGGCCGAACCCGAGACTTGACGCTGCGTGAAATTTTTGCAGCCCATCGCACCCGACCGGATTGCGCCGGCTGCCATGTGAAAATTGACCCGCTTGGATTTGCACTGGAAAACTACGGCCCGACCGGTGTCTGGCGAGATCAGTACGAAAATGGCCGTGAAGTCGATGCGACCGGGGTCTTGTTTCATCGACATCCGTTTCGTGACATCGTGGAATTCAAAGATGCGATACTGCTGGAAAAAGAAAGGTTTGCGAAAGCCTTTGTCGAGCATTTGCTGTCGTTTGGCCTTGGTCGTGAGTCGGCTGCTGTTGATTCGCCAGCGATAAATTCGATCATCAAGTCGTCTGCTCAATCGGATTTTCGATTTCGTGCGATGATCAAGCAAGTTGTTTTGAGCAAGCCGTTCTTGCAAAAATATAACCCCGGCGCCGGGCCCACCCACTCCAACACTTCGAACTCACGATAGGCCAGGGACATCATGCCTGTTCATTCCAGACGAAGATTCTTGCACGGGGCCGGCGGCGCGGTGCTCAGTTTGCCTTGGCTGGAAAGTCTGGCAGCGGCGGCATGGCCATTGATTGGACCAGCCAGCAACGCACAACCTCCCCAGGCGAATGGCATTTTTCTACGTGCCGATTGGCGTTGTTCGTCGCGGCTTCTTCCCGGGAGAAGCCCAAGCGGTATTGCCCGAATTTCGCGGCGGGGACATGAAGTCCGTTTTTGAAACGAAGCTCGACACTGGCCTGCATGAATTAAAACTGACCCCCACGTTGCAGCCGCTCGAATCGTTAACCCAGAAGATTACCTTGATCACCGGACTTGATCGAACTTTCCAAAACGGGACCGATGTCCACGCCCAGTGTGCTTCCTGTTTTCTCAGCAGTGCCGCTCCATTTACGATCAAGTCATCGGCATGGCCGCTGGACCGCACCCTCGATCATATTGTGGCCGACCAAATTGGCTTGATGACTCCCTTTCGGACTTTGGAATTCAGCTGCAACAGTCATCGTGACAACCTGGAGTCTATCTACTTCGACAATATCTCGTGGTACGGGACCGGACATGTGGCTCCCTCGATTCGCGATCCGCGGCAAGCCTACCGTCGACTGTTCGGGACACAGGAGATTCACGAGATTCGAAATGTCACTGATCTGGTGCTGGAAGATGCCCGAGCGATGCAAACCGAGCTTGGTTTTGCCGATCGACAGAAATTTGCTGAATATTTTGATTCGATCCGAACCATCGAACAGCAGATTGACAGACTGGAGCAACTGAAAGGTGAACTTGATCAAGTCCCTTTGGCTGAGCCGACCGAGGCTCATTTACCTCGGGGAGAATACATTCGCCTGATGGGTGACATGATGGTCGCCGCGCTCCAAACCGGACTAACCCATGTCGCCACTTTGATGGTCGCTCCCGAACGTTGGAATACGCCATTTATGTTTGACGGTGTCTTTGACAAACCCAGAAGTCACCACCAGATGTCTCACAACCAAAAGAAGTTTGCCGCTGACTTGTTAAAGGTCGATCGGTTCTACATGGAGCAGTATGCTTACCTCGTTAAAAAAATGAACAGTATCCAGGAAGCCGATGGCACGACGCTGTTGGACAACACGCTCTTCACCTATGGCTCAGGACTGGGGGACGGTTCAACGCATCGGTACAGTGACCTGCCGATTGTCATCGCCGGCAGCGGCGGTGGGAGACTCAAAACCGGAAAGCATCTGAATTGCGTTGACGGAACACCGCTGGCTGACCTGTGGTTAACCGAGGCGCAGGCAATGGGCCTGAAACTGGATCGATTTGCGGACAGTCAAGGTGTTGTGTCTGATTTATTGTTGTAGTGGCTTTTGTCGCAGCCGATGATGCAGTCGATGAACCCGGGCGATTAGCGCTGGTCCAGCCACCCAAAACCGGAGGGCAGTCAGGGCTCGCAGAACCAAGCCCGACGCGGCTGAGCCCTGCCGGAACCAAGCCCGATAGGGCTGACACAACTCCTGCCGGGGCTGCCAAGCCCCGGTGCAGACACAAAAATGAACCCAAGGCCTGAAGGGCCGATACACCTGCCTTGAAGCATACCCAGTAATTTTGTGCCGGCCTCCGGCCTGAACAAACATGCGTCCGACCGCTGGAAGCGTTGCCCATACAAAAAAAATCGACCCGCTGGAAAAACCAGCGGGTCGGATTGTTCTCAGCTGCCGTGCAGCAGCAAATTCACTTTTGACATCGACTAGCGTCGATTAGATACAACAGCCTTGACCTTGCTCCCCGCAGAAGGATCAAGATCAAACCGATCAAGGCTCATCACTTTGTCCCAAACCGCGACAAAGTCATTGACGAACTTTTGTTTGGCGTCTTCGCTGGCATAAACCTCCGAGATTGCTCTCAGTTGCGAATTCGAACCAAACACCAAGTCAACTCGGGTACCGGTCCACTTGATCTCGCCAGACTCACGGTCGCGGGCCTGGAAAACCTGTTCGTCTTGACCGGATTTTTGCCAGTCAAGATTCATGTCAAGCAGGTTAACAAAAAAGTCATTGGTCAACGCTTCCGGCCGTTTCGTCAACACACCGTTTTGAGAATTCTCAAAGTTTGCGTTCAAGACACGCATACCACCGACGAGAACGGTCATCTCGGGAGCAGTCAAGTTCAGCAACTTCGCCCGATCCACCAGCAGCTCTTCCGGACGACGATCATAGCTTTGGCCAAGATAATTTCGAAAGCCATCCGCCTTGGGTTCCAACACGGCAAATGACTGTACGTCAGTCATTTCCTGCGTCGCATCGGCTCGTCCGGGGGTGAACGGTACCTGGACTTCCTGACCGGCTTTCTTCGCGGCTGCTTCGATCGCAGCACAACCTCCGAGCACAATCAGATCAGCGAGCGAGACTTTCTTGCCGCCGGCTTGTCCGTTGTTGAAATCCTCTTGGATCTTGCCGAGCGTCTGCAAGACTTCACGCAGCTGAGCCGGTTGGTTGACTTCCCAGTTGTTTTGCGGGGCCAGACGAACGCGATGCACCGTTGGCGCCACCACGGTAATCAGAACTTCGGAAAGTCGACGCCGATGCCCAAGCGGTCGAGACCAGCTGAGGAATCGTCAAACCCGATGACAGAATCTTCTTCTTAAGATCAACGATCTCCTGTTGACCAATCAACGCGTGATTGACCGCGGGAATCGGATCCTGCCAGAGTTGCGGCTCAGCCACTTCCGGACCGAGACAGCGAGAGACAGGCCCCATGTCCCGATGAGTCAGTTTGTACCAGGCCTTGGCAAAGGCTGTTTCGAATTCTTTCGGATTTTCGTGGAAGCGTTTCGAGATGGGTCCATAGATCGGATCCATCTTTAACGCCAAATCAGTGGTGAACATCATCGGAGCGTGGGACTTCGACGCAACGTGAGCGTCTGGGACGATGCCTTCGGCCGATTTGTCTTTTGGTTTCCACTGCCAGGCGCCGGCCGGGCTCTTGACCTGCTCCCACTCGTAAGCAAACAGATTATCAAAGTAACCATTGGACCACTGAGTCGGAGTTGAAGTCCAAGCTCCCTCCAGACCGCTGGTGATGGTGTCTTCTGCATTCCCTTTACCAAAAGTGTTCTTCCAGCCAAGGCCCTGCTCCGTAATGTCTGCGGCTTCAGGCGCCGGTCCAACGTTTCCTTCCGGCGTGGCCGCACCATGGGCTTTGCCAAAAGTGTGCCCACCGGCAATCAAGGCAACTGTTTCTTCATCGTTCATCGCCATGCGGCCAAATGTCTCCCGAATGTCGCGGGCTGCTGCCAGCGGATCCGGTTTCCCGTTCGGGCCTTCCGGATTGACATAAATCAATCCCATCTGGACCGCCGCGAGAGGATTTTCCAGTTCTCGGTCGCCGCTGTATCGCTTGTCCGCCAACCATTCGGTCTCAGGACCCCAGTAGACATCCTGCTGCGGTTCCCAGACATCTTCCCGACCTCCGGCAAATCCGAAAGTCTCAAAACCCATTGATTCCAGGGCGACGTTTCCAGTCAGAACCATTAAATCGGCCCAGGAAATTTTGTTGCCGTATTTCTGCTTGATGGGCCAAAGCAGCCGCCGCGCTTTGTCGAGATTGGCATTGTCCGGCCAACTGTTCAGCGGCGCAAAACGCTGTGTTCCATCCGACGCGCCACCCCGCCCATCGGTTACGCGGTAAGTACCCGCGCTGTGCCAAGCCATCCGGATAAACAACGGACCGTAGTGGCCATAATCGGCAGGCCACCAATCCTGAGAAGTCGTCATCAATTTTTCAATGTCTTTTTTCAATGCTGCAAGGTCGAGCTTTTTGAACTCCTCCGCATAGTTGAAATCGGCGCCCATTGGATTGCTTTTCCGCGAATTCTGGTGCAGCATCTCCAAGTTCAACTTGTTGGGCCACCAGTCTCGGTTCGACATGGCTCGCCCCGACATGTTGTCATAGGCTTCTGTATCCTGTCGCAGCCGCAGCCGTCGGTGCGTTTCGCAGGGCAGTGAAGCTTTGCATCGCACCCGTAATCGGGCACTTGCTGACCGCCGGCGGCGTTTTTCCGTCGTTTTTCGTCGGCTGAGAGCTGTCGACAAACGAAACCGAATTGGAATCCGCAACCTGCGCGAACGTTGGTGTACTTTGAACCCCAAGCAAACAACTTACGGCCGCTGCCGCCATCCAGACTGGATGAAATGCAACTCTGTTTCTGGACCCGCGGATGACCACCATTCCGTCCGGCGACGGGCCATTGGTTAACGTGCTTAACAAGTTTGTTCTCCTTGTGTTTGATTGAAAATTAGTGGGTCTGAATTCTATTTTTGGTATCCGTCGATCGACCGATTATTCAGCTGCCAGTCGATTGACAGCGATCGTCTGGGCCGGACGATGCCTTTTGACAATCCGGACAAGTCCCCCAGTAAATCACCTCGGCCTCGTCGATCTGGTAACCGGAGTCATCGTTGGCGATCAGACACGGAGTCTGCCCTACGGCGCAGTCAACATCGACCGTCTTTCCGCAATTCCGGCAGATCACATGATGGTGATTGTCCCCCACCCGGTCTTCGTACAACGCTGGAGAGCCGGCTGGTTGGATCCGTCGAATAATCCCTTTTTCTGACAAGATCCCAAGCGCGTCATAAACAGCCTGACGTGAAATGACGCCAATCTCGCCGCGAACGTCCGACGCGACATCCTCCGCGGTGCAGTGGGGGCGGCCGCTGACCGCACGCAGCACCGCCAGTCTCTGGGCGGTGACCTGGACACCGTGTTCGCGTAAAAATTGTGCTGGATCGTTATGCATGACAAAAATTAGCTTATGTCAATTTCTGGACTCTGTCAAGAATTGGCAAACATGGCTATTCCTCGCTCGCTGACCGAGCGAAACAGCCGACCGTTCACGGAAATAACCGCAAAAACCGACGTTTTCCGTGATTTGGCTTGGCCCCGTGCCCCATCAACCCCCAAACGGTCAAGCTGCCGTTGGCCGCCAAACCCATCAACACACGCAAAATATTCTCTGATTCATGTCCGCAAATGCCGGTTGAGGAACCAGCGGTGGATCACGATGTTCTTGCTGAACCAACTGGATTTCAACAATTGTGTCGCCGCCAGAATAGCCCATGAACTGGGAATCCAACTTGCCTTACCCAACGCCGGTGGTCTCCCAAACCGGGCAAGCATTTGAGTCTGGTATCGCGAGAGCGACGCCGCTTGATAATCACCTTGGCAATGCAAGACAACGTTCGCGGCAATGATCGCCGATTCCGTCGCTGGCCGAATTCCTTCACCGCTGTAGGGGTGTGCCAACCCCGCTGCATCGCCGATCAACAACACCCCGTCCGCAACCAGAGGTGGCTCGGCATTGGCGTACAATCGGTAAGCGTGTCCAGCGAACCGGTCAGGAATCTCCGGCAGATCGGGATGCTGCCTCCGCAAAAATCGACAGAAAGCTTGGACCCGTTCTGCCAATCCAGATTTTTCCGTCCGCCCCAGTCCGATATTCAAATAGTTCCCCTTGCGAAAGCACCAGCCATAGCCCGACAAATCGTTGCAGAAATAGATCTTGGGTTTGAAAGACTCATCACCTAGCGCAGCCTGCGTTTCGGTCGGGCATTCAAATTCCACTTCCTGGGCAAACACCACGGGCTGAACAGGCTGCATCGAACCGTCGTCCCCTGCAAGGCCGTTCGCACTGGCTGGTTCAACGCTGTCGGCGATGCAATTTGTTCGATCTCGAACGCGCCGCGCAACGGGACAAAAATGGCCTCCTGCTCCGATCACCAATGGAGCCGTATTGGATTCGTTGACGACCCATTGCCCACCATCACGTTCCAGGTTGGTGACCGCTTCAAATTCGCACTCGACGCCGCATCGCCTCAACAGATAATCATCGAATTCGCACCGGCGGATGCCATAACTGACTGTTTGCGAAAATTCGATATCGGACGTGCGCCCCTCGATCAAGCCAACCTGAAAACCGCGGATTGGTTGGAGAGTTCGACTCTGCCGGTAGAACTCAAGATCCAGCTTCAAATTCTCAACCACCGGCGGTGTGATCCAGCCAGCACACGGTTTGACACGTGGAAAGACGGTTTTGTCAAACAATTTGACGCGAAAGCCTTGCTGATTGAGCCTGGCTGCGCAGGTTGATCCAGCGGGACCTGCCCCGACAACGATCACATCATAGTGATTCATGACTGGCCCCGAATCGCGCTGGCAAATCTCGCGTTGGCCGTATCGTGAAGGTGTTCCCTAGTTCGCGGAATCTGGTTGGATTGCCCTGGAGCAAACACGACTTGATAGAGCTGGAGAAAGCCTGTTTCAAACGAAGCTGCCGATCCTGCCAGGTACAGCCTCCACATCCGCACGAATGATTCGTCGAAGGTATCACCAATGGCTCGACTTGCGTTTTCAAATCGTGCCAGCCAATGCCGCAATGTTTCTGCGTAGTGCAACCGCAAATTCTCGACATCCAGGATCGAAAAATCGGGGCCTTCGAAAATCTCCATCATCTGCTTCAATGTGGGCGGATAAGCGCCCGGGAAAATACGCTTCTCGATCCAGGCGTTCATCGGCTGCGGTGTATTTTGACCGATCGTATGGATCAGCCCCATTCCATCCGGCTTCAAACAGTCCTGGATCGTCCTTCCCAGCAGCTGGTAATTCTTTCGGCCAACATGTTCAAGCATTCCGACCGAAACGAACGCATCGTACTGGCCGGAGATATTTCGCCAATCGTCCCGGACAAATTCGACGCGATCGACCAGCCCATTTCTTCGGACAGCGGCATTGGCCCACGCGACCTGTTCCGCCGAAATGTTATAGGCCCGGACATGCACGCCGTAGTGTTCGGCCATGTACAGCGCCAATCCTCCCCAACCACAACCCGCTTCCACGACTTCCATCCCGGGACGAAGTCTGAGTTTTCGACAAACGTGATCGAGTTTCGCCCGCTGAGCCTGTTCCAGCGTGAATTCAGGCTTGGCAAAATAGGCACAGGTATACTGCATCCGCTCGTCCAGCCACTGTCGATAAAAATCATTGCCCAGGTCGTAGTGATGGTGGATGTTTTCTTGCGAGCCATTGAGGCTGTTGGTGCGAGGCGGGTGCAAGTGTGGCAGGATCCGCTCGGACCAACTGGGCAGGGCTCTCTGCTTCATTCGCCGATAGACCTCAACCAATGATTCTCGCAAGTCGCCATCGAAGTCGATCGCACCTGCCGTATAGGCCTCTCCAAACTGAAAGACCGGGTCGGCGATTAAGGCCAGCAGAGTTCGGTAGTCATGAATCGTGACCGTCGCCACCGGGAGTCGTTCCGACGTTCCTTCAACGGCCTCTCCGTTGGGCAGTTCCAACCGCAACGGCAAATCCCCCAATCGTTGCAACATTCGGCCAGCCCATTTTGCGACGACTCCGTGATTTTGACGGAACCGCCGTTCGGCCAGCTGACGTCCCGATTCACGTGAGACGTGTTGCGAGGGTTCGACAGCGGTTTTTAATCCAGCCGATCGTTGCTCCTGCAGCCCGGTCTTTGAACCAGAATAATGATTCATCGTTACCTCCCAGAATTGCGTTGCATTCGATCACAAACCAAACGGGTACGTCTCCGCGATGCCTTCCAGTTCGTGAGTTTTCATGGGCGTCACGGCCTGCGTTTCATCGAACCAGATCCACTCGTCAAACTGCGCGGCCAAACGACTTTCAAAATAGTGGCTGGCCAGTTCGGATTCCGGGTGGTAAATGACCCCGATCGCACGTTGGAGTCGCGGCAGCGAAAGTGCGTCGAGCAACTCGGTTGATTTTGATTTGCGTAACGGCAACAGCAGTTTCGGAATTCCCGAATCATGAAACAACCGTTCCCCCGATTCCGGCAAAGAAGGCACGACATGCTTGATTTCCATCGGTGAATTCCATTCAGACGCCGCCGCAACGGTTCCCGTATGCGTGCCCATCCCGATCGCATAACAGTCGTTTCCAAACTGATTGCGGCAGAGTTGACCAAGGTTGATTTCACCTCGGTTCGACATTTCCGTCGCGGCCGCATTACCAAGATGCGAATTGTGCCGCCAGACAACCGCTTTGCTCGACAGGCCATGATGTTGCAACAGCGAATTCAGCGTCGCAAACATGTGTCCGTCGCGCAGATTCCACGACGCCCGCGATCCGTAATACATGGTGCGGTAGTATTTTTCCGCGTTAGCCACCAGTTTTGCGTTGTGGACCGCGTCAAAATATCGCTCGCCGTCTTGCGGCGTGTATTGCGACTGTTTCTCCAACAACTCCGTGAGCATCTTGACGACTTCGAATTCGCAACTCTTGTAGGTACCCGACAATGCGGCGTGGCCATAAGTCGCCGGGTCGGCTTGCCATGGCGTCAGACAACCATAGCGCTTTCGTGCGATCTGCTGGGCGTGTGGATCGACCGATTTCAGGTATTCCAGCACCTGGTTAATGGAACGGTACAAACTGTACAGATCCAAACCATAAAACGCGGCGCGTTCCGACGGTGAGCGATCTTTGTTGTGCTCGCGTAGCCAATCGACGAACTCGCGGACCTCCTGATTCCTCCACATCCACGTCGGAAACCGTGCAAATGCTGTCCACTCGGCCGGCGGATATTCCTGATGACGAACATAGTGGTCAATCCGCGCCGCGTCCGGCCAGTCGGCTTCGATCGCGACAAAATTAAAACCTTTCTGCTCAATCAAGGCGCGAGTGATCAACGCGCGGATCTGGTAAAATTCCGAGGTGCCATGCGACGACTCGCCAATCAACACGACCCTCGCGTCACCGATCCGTTTCAACATCGGCGCCAGGTCAACCGTTTCGATCGACTCGAATGGCTCACCGCAGTCCGCAATCAAGGACGAGATTTTCGGCGCCTGCTTGGGGATCCGAGTTGGCAGTTTTCTTGACGCCGCGGTTTCGAAATCACTCGTCTCTTTTTCGGTCCAGCCTTCGTCGCCAATCAATGGAACAAAGCGTACGTCGGCGATGTCTTCCGATTTGAATTTCGTCGTCGAAATCCTGGTGATCCGGACCAGCTCCTGCGATGTGACGGTGGGCCCGACGGGAATAACCAATCGGCCGCCGATTTTGAGTTGCGTTTTCAGCGATTCAGGAATCTTGGGCCCGCCGGCGGCAACCACAATCGCGTCAAATGGCGCGTGTTCGCGCCAGCCTAGCGTGCCATCACCGCACTGGATTTTGATATTTCGATAGTCCAGTGTTAGGAACGCCTGACGGGCTGAGCGTCGCCAACTCCCGAATTCGCTCGACGGTGTAAACCTCCGCCGCAATCTGCGCAAGAACTGCTGCGGCATACCCACATCCCGTTCCGATCTCAAGCACTTTTTCGCCACCCTTGAGTGACAATGCCTCGATCATGAACGCAACAATGTAAGGCTGAGAGATGGTCTGGCCACCGGCGATCGGGAGCGGCGTATCATCATAAGCGAACTCGCGCAGCGCTTCAGAGACAAACAACTCGCGCGGCACGGCTCGCATTGCTTCGAGAACTTTTCGATCACGCACGCCGCGCGCTTCGATTTGATGCTCGACCATTTCGTGACGAGCCTGAGTAGTTTGGTCGTTGAGCGTTTGCATGGTGATCAACCGTCCTGCCTTGCTGACTTTGACTGATGCGATGGTTAAAAGTCCAGTTCCGGCCATTCAAACCGCTCGGCGCCCGGGCCATTGAACGGCCCGAAATCGGCTGGATTAAAGAACTCGCGCCATCGCACTTTCATATCCAAGCTACGCAATACGTGGTCTTTGGCCGTCTCGGGTAGTTCCTTGTCGGCTTTGACAGCATCGACAATTTCTGATCGTGTTCCCTGATAGGTTCGATCCAGCAGGGATCCATCTTCCAATTTGTAGGAAATTTTGGCCGCGTAGTTACCCTCGGCGTCTTTGGAAATCGAGAGCGACTCGAACTTGGTCCAGTTCTCCGGATTGGCTGGCAGTTCCGCAAACCGGTCTCGCGAAAACCATTCCGGAGCTGGAAACTGGCCTCTAAACGGCACGGGCAAACGGCGCCTGATTCCGACAGTCTCTGTTCGGCTTTCCATCTCTCCGAGCGTCACCGAACATTCCAGTTGCTTGCCATTGCGAATATAGGACAGAACAACCTCACGGCCGGGTTTATCATTGCGAACAAGTTTGACCAGCTGCTCCGTCGAATAAATGTCCTGCTTGTCGTACTGAAACAAAATGTCATGAACCTGCAGGCCAGCCTTCTCGGCGGGTGAGCCAGCAACCACGTTGGCAACCATAATCCCGCGACCATGGTTGATCACCTCGGACAATTGACTGGCAACTGCCGGATGCAGCGGCGAGATACCGATTCCTAAATAAGCCTCTTTTTCGACACTGGCTGTGGTTGACTCTTTGGTTGTCGTTTTGGCCGTCGTTTTGGTTTCGGTTTTGGTTTCCTGCCCGGTTACCACCATTGCGAAAACGAAAGTCAGTGTCAGGCTGAATGCAACGAAAGATTTAGACATCGCAAATTCTCCTTCACATAAAAGGCTGTCGAATTTCGAAATGCTTCCAACACGTTTCGCAAACATCGTGCCAATCAATTCACAGTTACTGCATTCACCAATTAGCCAAGTTTTTCCGCTCCTGCGGCTGGTGTCTGTGCGTTCTGGATAACCGATGTGACAATTCAGCCCGGTTCTGCCGAATTCGATTTTTATCTCAGACAACACTCGCGTTTGTCTGGCACTTGCTTTTTGTTTTCACGATCACTGACCCATACCGGCGTTGCGGGTGTTTCTCTAAATTTTGCCGATTCTGTTGGCGACAGAGCCGAAACACCCGACAAGCGACGGGAATTGACTTGGGCGATTCCAGAGATGAAACTGGCACCCAGACCCGGCCTGGTTTTTGGCGATCAAATTGGCGGCAAAATCCCCTGCGATGATCGACCGTTGAGGTTGCTGTTTCGCGATTATCGACCGCAATGGATCGGATTCGAAAGCGTCAACATGATCGGTTTGCCGAGCTGCCCTTGCACCCCCAGAAGGGATTTCAAGATGTCCAAGTTCTTTGCCAGTCCGTCCACCCATGGCGCGAGAACCACCGGCGACCGAGCCACCGGGCCATTTCAATTTCACCATCGGCTGACGACGGTTTCTCTGATCGCATTTGCAATCCTCAGCTCAACCAGTTTCGGATTAACGCCAGGGCAGGCCCAGTCCAGCCAACGACCCAATATCGTTTTGATTCTCGCCGACGATCTCGGCTACGGCGATCTCGGCTGCTACAACGATGAATCGAAAATTCCCACGCCGAATCTGGATCGGCTCGCCAGCCAGGGCATGCGGTTCACCGACGCGCACAGCCCGTGCACGGTTTGTACGCCGACCCGATACGGTTTGATGACCGGCCAGATGCCCTTTCGAATTCCGCGTGGAGGGACGGTGTTCACCGGAGCCGGCGGTCCGTCCCTGATTGCTCCAGATCGCTTGACGCTGCCGAAGATGTTGCAACAGGTCGGTTACACCACGGCCTGTTTCGGCAAGTGGCACATCGGCATGACGTTTTATGATTCAGCAGGCAACGCGATCCACCAAGGGGGTCTCGAAGCCGTTCAGCGGATCGATTTTTCACGCGAGATTGATGGCGGCCCGATCGATTGCGGCTTTGATCAGTTTTTCGGAACCGCGTGTTGCCCAACCACCGATTGGCTGTATGCCTATATCGACGGTAAAAAAATTCCGAAGCCACCAACCCAAGTATTGGACCGCAGCGAATTGCCGGACCATCCCTACGCGATCGACAACCGACGCGGGATGGTCGCCGACGATTTCGATCTCGAATCAGTTGACCTGGTATTTCTGGACAAAAGCAGACAGTTCATCAAGGACCACGTCGCCCGCTCGCCCGAGCAGCCCTTTTTCCTGTTTCATTCAGCCCAGGCGGTGCACTTGCCGTCGTTTCCAGCTGATCCGTTTAAAGGCAAGACCGATGCGGGACCGCACGGCGACTTCGTATTTGAACTTGATTATGTCGTCGGTGAATTACTGGCCACGCTCGACGAATTGGGCATTACCCAAAATACGTTGGTCCTATTCACAAGCGACAATGGCCCCGAAGTCTTGACAACCTATCACATGCGCACAGACCACCAACACGACCCTGCCAAGCCCTGGCGAGGAGTTAAGCGTGATAATTGGGAGGGCGGGCACCGTGTACCTTTCATTGCTCGTTGGCCAGGCAAGATTGAATCGGACTCCACTTGCGATCAAATCACTTCACTGACGGATGTCATGGCGACGATTGCGGCGATCGTCGAATTTGAGCTTCCGCACGACGCAGCCGAGGACAGTTTCAACCTGCTTCCGGCACTCAGAAATGAGACGAAAGATCAGATCCGACCGATCCTTCTTCAGCAGGGTTTCGGCGCCAAAAATCTGGCCATCCGATTGGGCAAATGGAAGTTGCTGGCACACCAGGGTTCGGGGGGCAATCGGTATGCAAAACAAAAGTACCTCAAAGATTACATCCTCCCCAACAATGCACCCGATGCACCGGGGCAACTGTATAATCTCGAATTGGATCCGGGAGAGACGAAGAATCTTTATTTTGATTACCCCGAGGTGGTCAAAGACCTCGAGGCCAGATTGGAAGCAACGGTTGAGGGCGGCCGGAGCGTTACGGACCGTTGATCGCGTGAAACGGAATTCCGCCCTAACGACGCAAGCGTTTCATAGGGCTCGTAGCCAATGCTTGATGCTGTCACTTCTCAGCAGCTGTTACCATCTTCGACTACCTCGTTTGGTTCCGCGTGCAACACCAAATTTTTGTGAACGCACGCGCGCAAAAATGAAGCGTGATGATTGGCCATCGTCGTGGTCGCACCGGTGAAACGTAGCTAACGGCAAATCGACGAACAAAAATGCGGCCCAGCAATGCCTGTCGGCGTGAAGGAAACAGTCCCGCTACGATGTCGATAAATTCTACTTGGTTTGCCTTAGTTCGTCCGGCAGCTCAAAACGATCGTCGGGTAAATCAACGTTGTGCTTGACATCCGTTAGCTTCATCATTCGTTTCTGTCCAAGAATTTCCATGCGGGTCGAATGGGCCAGCTTGATTCCATCGACTTCTTTGTAATCACCTGGAAACGCAACGACGGGAATTTCTCCCGCCTCAACCTCAACCACACTTTCGACTTTACGAATCAAATATTCCTGATTATCGATGAACAGTGTCACCGGCCTTGCTGAATCGGTGTCGTCGATTTTTTTTGGCCTCAATACCACTTCGAAACATTCCAGTTCGTCGACTTTCTCCGTGCCGACACATTCGGCCGATTCGTAAATGGACTGCCAGTAAACAAAGCGTTCGAATGTCGCTTCGCGGAGCCCCATCAATTTCTGGCTGCCTTCGTGAAGCACCGGACCCGCAATCAGGGAGTTCTCCCAGTATTCCTCACCCGTGCAACCTTTTTCAACTTTCCCGGTAACCTCCGACTCGATGATCGAATAGAACTTATTCGGTCGGGCGGAGAACAGCTTGATTCCGATTGTGATTCCCTGCCCAACAATCTCCAGCTTGGATTCGGTCACGCGATTCTGAAGCTTGTCGAACGCAGCTTGCCCGCCCGAAAACTGAATATGCTTGGCCAACACTTGCGCCACTCGGGAGATCCTGAGACGAGGAATGATCAGGCACCTCGGACTTGCCTTCTGTTTGGGTGGTCTGTCCGAAAGCAATATTCAAACTACCCAACGCAACGGCGATGACGATAAACGGTTGAAGTCCGGCCGGCCAGGAACGCAGATTTAAGTGATTCATGGTTTTTCCTTTGTTGTGAGTTTCCTCGATCAGCCACTGGGGCAAGATCTTGGTTAGCGATGCTGTTGACGAATCCAGCGAATCGCCGCTTCCACGGCAGCGTCTTGTCCAGCCAACAACAACTGTTGATCGGGCGGAACGACTTCATCCGGAGTGACCCCGACGCCTTCCAGCGTTTCACCGGTGGTTGCAGAGATGAAATTTGCAGCGGCAAATTGAAAGCCGTCCCCCGTTGGCAATCGCTCAATTTGGCTGCCAAGCACGGCGCCCGCGGTTCGAGTTCCGATCAAATGGGCGCTGGTAAATTCTTTCATCCCGTAAGCGAACAACTCAGCGGCCGACGCCGACAGCTCATCCGTCAACAGCACGACCGAGCCTTGATAAGTCGCTGGACGGGGACGCACAATCAACTTCAATTCGTGATCGCGCAAGATGAGTTTGCCGAGTTCCTGCTTCTCACCGGGCATCAGCCAGCCAATCATGCCCATCCCGATCTCTCCCATCCCACCGCTGTTGCCTCGAACGTCGATAATGATCCCGGCGCTTCCATGTTGTCCTGGATAAACTGGTTGTAGGCACCCATCAATTGGACTGGATTCATAAAGGCGTTAAACCTGAAATAGGGAATCTCGTCGCGACGGCTGACCTCGACCCAGACCCGGAAGTCAGGGATATTTCCGAATTTTGCCTTTTGACCTCGTCCCTCGCGCAGGGACAATTCCCGAATGACGTCTTTCCCGTCTCCGTCGTGGAACTTGATCGTGATCCTGTCGCCGACAGCTCCCCGTAGTCGCGCGTTGGCGGCGGAAGCCAAAATGGTCCGCGCGTGCGCGTTACCCTGGAACTGTTTTCGAAGTTCCATCAATTTGGCCGGTACGTCGATTTCATCGATCGCGAGGATCGTCCAACCGGCTTCAATTCCGGCCTCGGCGGCAGCTGATTCGGGCTCAATTGCCACCACCATTACCTGATCGCCGACAATTCGAACGTCGATCCCAGTGGTTCCGGCCAGTGAACCACGCTGGTCAAGCTCGCCTAACGAATCGTAAGCCGAACGAGGGATGATACCAAAATGGGAAACCTTCATTTGCTGAAGCAGATCGTTCAGAATCGCCTGCGCTTCGGCCGCCGATTGGGCCGATTCCAGTTTCGGTTTAAAAGCATCGTAAGCCGACTGCCAGTCGACGCCGCCAAGGTTCTGATCCCAATACGTATCTTTAACCTTCTTCCAGACATACTCGAATGCTTCGTCGTAGAGCGCACGCTCTGCGCTCGTCATCGGTGTGACCGAATCGCCCGACGCCCGAGGGTCAGCTGCCGATTTTTTTGTTTCCAGAATCAGCTCGGAAAGCTTCGGGTAGATCTCGTTCGGGATCGTGAACGAGGTATTCTGCTGAATGATTTTCCAACCATCATCGGTTTTTCGCACCACCCCCGTGGCTCGCATCGGAATCGACTCCCGAACGGATACCTCTTCGAACCAGCCAACGACCGCATTGGGGCCGACGTAGATGTGGCGTTTTTTGACGACGCGTTTCCATCCGATCCCACGTTCGAAATAGGGGCCGACGGTTGATTTCAGTTGATCAAAGGTGAACCGTTCAATCTCATCCGTCCCGAAAAAAATCCCGTCCGGGTGAAGGCACCCGAAAAACGCCTCCGCGTCGGCATTGACAGCAGCCTGCTGGTACCGAATCAAAACGGCCTCAATCTCCTGTTTGGCAGTCGCCACCGGATCGACGACCGGCTCTTGGCCCTGCAAAGCTCCCCAAACAGGAAACAAAACGCCAAACATCAGGATCCAGCATCGAGTTCTACCAATCCGGCACATCAATCAAAACTCCGTTCGGTAATACAGCAACCAATCGACAGCAACCAATCGACAGCAACCAATCGGTTAGCTTCAATGCAACATTCGAACCCGATTAGAGAATCTTGTTACAATTCGTCAAACTCGCGGCCGCCGGTGACTTTGGCAGCTCCGAACCGAGTTCTCAGACGGCTTGCTGCATGGCATGAGTGCGGACAGGCCACGAAAAAGTGTGCGACCGGGCGCACTCGGTGTGGTCTGGGACTGCATCGTGGCGACACCTTGGTGCAAGGCGTTTAGCCAATCATGACGTCAACGTTGCCGCAAGGATCGCTATTTTGATGGGGTGGACCAATCGAATTTGCACGCTGCCAATCCATCCCGGTCGGTCAAAACGATGATCCGGACTGGGTGATAGCCTTTGCCCAGATTGAGCTTTGCGGTTTTGTTGGTGCCAGCTTGATATCCAAAATCCGCATCGATTACCCCGGCGTCGTGAACGCGAACAAATCCTTTGGTCGGACATTGAAAGCTCAGAGTGTATTCGCCTGGTTGATCGACCTCGAGCCCCAGTCGAAACTCAACCGCCCCTGGCTCCCGCGTCGAGGCTTGGGTCATGCGGGCTTGCCCCGTTTCATCGGGCTGGATGCTGCTCACATTCGGCACGTACGAAAACTCGCCATGAAACGCTGACCATTGAATCGTATTGCCGGTTGGCCCGTTTGCGATCTCGAGACCAGGAATGGGTTCCCGGTCATAAGGTCGTTTGGCGGATTCGTTGGCAATCCTCAATCTCAACACTCGGTCATGCATTTGCTGCTGTAGCTGGTCAAACTGTCGGTTGACTCCGGCAAGATTTTTTCGCTCGCCCGGATCCGTTTTCAAATCGTAAATCTCAAACAGGTCGCTGTGCGACTGGATGTCCGTTCGGACACCCTTGAAGCCATCGAGAAAGATAACTTGCATCTGCCCACGTTTTTTACCGCGGCGCGATTCCATGAAGTCGGAGTAGGATTTGGTCCGGCCGTTCTGCTCGTATTCAACATAAACCGTGCTGGCGGCCTGGTCGCCCTGTCCGGTCAAGGTTGGAACCAACGAAACGCCGTCGGTTCTCGCCGGCGCAACCTTACCAGCGACCTCGGCAAGCGTTGGCATCCAGTCATGAAACTGGGACGGCTCTTCATTGGTCGATCCCGCGGGAACGTGTCCCGGCCACCATGCCAAGGTCGGCATGCGAATGCCTCCATCCCAGGTATCCCGCTTGGTTCCGTCAAACGGGCCGTAGGACTGAAACGAGTTTGCTTCGTAGTCAATTCCAACTCGCTTCAATTCCGATTTGGTGTTTCCGTTTTGCTTGACTTCGACCGTTCGCATTTCGCTAAGATACGATTCGTGGTGAGGGCCGTTGTCGCTAGTGAAAACCACCAACGTGTCTTCTGCAATGTTTAAATCTTTGAGTGTTTGCAACAGGTCACCGATCGCATTGTCGATCCGCCGAACCATGGTCGCGAAACGCTCTTCCACATCACTCCAGCCACGCCCCACATAATCGGGATGCCGAAACGAATCGATTTCGCCGACGGCCGTATTGATCATCGCTCCCGGTTTTCCGGTCCACTGCAAACCGGCCTTCAGCCCGTGACCCTCTGGATACGGTACCGCAGGAACTTGCAACGCACCGTGGGGCGTATCGTAAGCGAGGTACAGAAAGAAGGGCTGTTCCGGATTGGATCGGGAGTGTTCCGCGATCCAGTGCTTAGCGCGTGCGGTAAACAAATCCGTTGTGTAGCATTTTTCGAGTTGGGAAGAGACTTCTTTGTCGTTCCACCAAACCTGTTTCCCGGTTCGATGACTTTCCGAGTTCCCCAGCGGCCAGAGGTCAGCCGGGTAGTGAACATGCCCGTCGACGTGTCGCACGTAGCCAAAAAATTCGTCAAACCCCCGCTTGGTGGGATAAGCCGGCCAGGAGTTGTAATCTTGGCCCTGACCTTGCAGTCCATATTTTCCGATCAAGGCCGTCCGATAGCCGGCGGCCTGCATCACCGTCGCCAACGTATGGTTGTCGATCAGTTCTTTATCGAACTGGTTATCTCGAACCGTGGCATGGCCTTGATGCACCCCCGTCAACAAGGATGCTCGGCTGGGAGCACAAACCGGGGCAGGGCAGTAATGCGCGCGAAGCTGCATTCCCTCGGCCGCCATCTGATCCAGAAACGGAGTTTTGTGTTTGCGATCATGGGTAGAACCATTCTGATGCAGGACACCCAAATCCCCCCATCCGAGATCGTCGACCAGAATAAAAATCACGTTTGGTTGTTTGTCGCCTGGCGGATCCACTGCGTTTGACTCACCCGAGAGGACGTTTAGGAACAAGACAGTTGCTACAAGAATCAAATTAGGTTTCAGCTTCATTTTTTCGTTCACAAACATCAAGTTTGAAGGAGTAACTGTCCAAGTCGATTGACTAAAGAGGATCATCGTAGTCGATGCCCTGCAATCGCAAAACAACCTACCTGTTGAATATCAATCCCTGCCAATTCAACGTCGGTTTGGTTTTGGGTTAACGCTAGGTTAGCATGGAATCGCCAGTCAACGGATAGGATTCAAAATAATGCAGCGATCTCTCAAATTCAACGCACGGCACCTGATCGGGTTGGTGTTTATCTGGCTGTTCCTGCTCAGCAATGTGGCAGCTTTGTCGCAAGGGGCGGGCACAGCTGAAAAAGACGCGACGCCCGCTGCTTACTCGGGCAAGCTCGGCGCGGCGCAAATTGGGAAACCAGCTGGTTCTGCCTCGATAGCGGTCGACAGGGTCCGACCGTGATGGTGATTGGCGGCATCCATGGTAACGAGCCAGCTGGATCCTATGCGGCCGAACAAATTCGACATTGGCCCATTTCGGCGGGTAAACTGATCGTTTTGCCCGCAGCAAATCGACTGGGATTGGCAGCCGAGATGCGCTGGATGCCAGAATTTCGAAACGATCGCAAACTGCGAGATCTCAATCGCCAGTTTCCAACGAAGGAACGGTCCGAAGCAGCCACGCACTTGGCCAATGCCATCTGGGAATTCGTCAGGGCACAAAAACCGGATTGGATTATTGATCTTCATGAGGGGTACGATTTCCATCGCAGCAACTCGAAATCGGTTGGTTCATCCTTGATTGCGTTTCCGGCACAACGAAGAGTTTGCCAAAGAATTGGCGGATTGTGTCAACCTTGATCTCGCCCCTGAGAAGCAATTTGATGTGCTCGCCGGAACCGGACCAGCCACGGGCAGTTTAACGCGGTCGTCGACAGAAGTGCTTGGCACCAACAGTTTCATCATCGAAACGACGTTCAAGAACCAGCCGATCTCGCTCCGCACACGGCAACACCGTCAAATCGTGTCCGCTGCCTTGCTGAAGATTGGGGTAATCGAAGACGAGTTGTGTCCGATTGTCTGTTTCCCAGCAAACAGGCAGGGCAGATTCACGTGGGTGTTTTCGATGCTGCCGGTGCCAATGAAACTCCCGCAACTCAAGTTTTACGACAGAGGGACGATGTCGTGTTCCGCCACATTGGACCGCAGGATATTCAACCACTCGTGCTCCAGCAAGTCGATGTCCTGCTGTTCCCCGGCGGCTCTGGAAGCAAGCAGGGTAATTCCATTGGAGCGCGACGGCCGCGAACAGATTCGACGAATTTGTTCGCGATGGTGGAGGGCTGATCGGCATCTGCGCGGGGGCCTACCTTTGCACGACGCATTACTCGTGGTCCCTCGATTTGATGAATGCCGCTGTGTTTAACAAAACCGTCGAATATTCCGAAGGTGGGTGCAAAGTCGATGTGGTATCGCGGCGGTCCGACCAACGTGATGGTTGAAGTCAATCAATCAGGCAAACAGGCTTTAGGGCTCGAGGGCATTCATCTGGTGCGCTATCAAAATGGTCCGATTCTCTCGATCGGCGATCAGTCGGACGCGCCTGACTTCAAGGTCTTGGCCGTTTTTCGATCCGAAAACGGCATCTATAAGGCACAGAAAAATACGATGATTAATACGCCTGCCGTTGTTTATTCGCAATTTGGATCAGGTCGGGTGATCGCCATCAGTCCTCATTTCGAGTCCACCACCGGCCTGGAGGCAGTTGTGCCAAGGGCTATTGAATTTGTCGCGCCAGCCAGGAAAACCGCGACTGCTGGCGGATAGCCAGCCCATGTCGCCGCGTTGTTGCGACGACAGATCCCAACCGAACGTTCTGATTTTGAGGTACCTGGTGGCGGCGAAAAACGACTCTCCCAATCTGCGACGGAAACGTTCGTTTGGCAATTTGAATCATGTCGTGTTCTGGCCGCCCTTTTTGTTGCTGCTGGTTGCCGTATTGCTCAATTTCGTCGCTCCGGAACAATTTAACCAGCTCATCAACACAACTAATGATTGGGTACTTTTCAATTTTGGTTGGCTATTCAGCCTGGTTGCATTTCTCGCGGTGTTGCTTTGTTTCTTCATTTGTTTTTCCAGCTTCGGAAATGTGCGAATCGGCGGCGAAAACGCCAAGCCACTGATGCACATGTGGAACTGGTTTTCGATCACCGTTTGCACGACGATCGCGGTCGGTATTTTGTTGTGGGCCACGGCGGAACCGATTTTTCATTTCACGTCTCCCCCGGCATCCAAAGGTATTGACGCGGGAACGGGACAGGCAGCGTCTTTCGCCATGGCGACGATGTATCTGCACTGGACATTTACTCCGTATGCCATTTACGCGGCCGCCTCGTTGATGTTTGCGTTCTCCTACTACAACATGAAAAAACCCTATAGTCTGGGCTCACCATTGGCACCGCTGTTCGGCGATTGGATCGCAGGCAAATTGGGAAATGTGGTCGATGCGGTTTGTCTTTATTCGCTGGTGGCTGGCATGGCGGCATCCCTGGGAGGTGGGATCCTGATTCTGGCGGGTGGCCTGAGCCATCTGGCTCCGGAAGTCATTGACGGGAAATCACCGATCCTGTGGTCGATCATTGCCTGCGTGATCATCACGACATTCGTGATTTCCAGCGCGACGGGGTTGATGAAAGGCATCCGGATCTTATCGACCATCAATACTTACGCCCTGTTTGCACTAGCCTTTTTTATTCTGTTGTTCGGACCCACGGTCTTTATTTTGACATTCGGACTGGAGTCCTTTGGCCAGTACATCACGGGTTTTTTTGAGATGAATCTCTATGCAGATTCGCTGACCGCCCTGAAATTGGACGCCGATGACCACCAGATTAAACCGTGGTCGCTCGGCTGGACAACGTTTTACTGGGCGGTCTGGCTGGCCTGGACGCCGATCACCGCATGCTTCCTGGGCCAGATCTGTTTTGGCCGAACCGTGCGAGAAGTGATGCTGGTCAATTTCGTGTTTCCATCGCTATTCAGTGCCGCCTGGATGGCAATTTTCAGCGGTTCGGCGTTGTATCTGGAAATGGCTGCCAACGCGAATTTTGAAGAACTGATTCAAGCCGACGCCGAGGGCAACACCCACTATGAGCAGGTCACTTTCGCGATGTTCAACTATTTCCCGTTCTCAACGCTGTTGGTGGCGTTTTATGTTGGCAGCACGTTTATCTGCTTTGTGACGTCGGCGGATTCCAACACGACCGCGATGGCCGCGATCAGTTCCACCGGAATCACCCCGGAGAATTCGGAAGGGGGATTGGGAATCAAAGTCGCTTGGGGAGTGACCGTCGGCCTGGTCGCCTGGGTGATGATCTGTTTTGCAGACATCGAAGGAATTAAAATCATCTCGACGCTGGGCGGGTTTCCGGCCGCGATCCTGATTCTGATGGTGATTTTTTCGTTGGCAAAAGTCGTTTGGAATTTTGAAAAATACAACAAGGTAGGCCGATAAAGAATCGTCGATTTCAGCCATACAGCCTGATTCTTCTCACGAACATCCAAGGGTTAACCCTGGTCTCACCAAAAAAATGGATTCGCTGATGATGAAAAACCGAATCATTCGATTGATCGGCTTGGCATGCATCCTGGTGCTTGTCAGCGGTTGCTACCAAAAGCGTACCAACGGAAACGAGTCGATCTACACGTTTGCGATTTACGTGAAACTAGGCGTGCCATTGGCGGGTCTGTTATTGATTCCAATTGGTATGGCAGTTCGTCGTTTTGTGTCGAGAAAATGGGGCATGGTCTGCTTGTTGATGACACCGCTGATTTTCTTTATCGCCACGCCGAGCATGTTGCTGGATTACTTGCGAGTGAACCCAAAAGAATTCGGCGTACGGTATGGATTCTGGTTTTCACCCACGGTCGTGGATATTCCATTCGAGAATTTGACTCAGATTCGATATGGGTTTGCAGACGACAACCGATCGCGAATGTTGTTCTGCGATTTCAAAGACGGAACACGCAAAAAGCTCTCGGCCGGCGATTTGATTCAGTTCGGCGTCCCGGAAGTGCTGGATCAGGCCAAGAAAAATGGTGTGAAGGTAATCAGTCCATTCGATTGAAACCGGCCATGAATTTCAGTGCTGGCCGGATCAACAGCCCTTCGCCCAACGCAAATAGAATTCGCGCGTCAACGCCTTGAATTCATTCGTATAACAGTGGTGTTCTGATTCAAGGATAAATTCAGAGCGATCGTGGGCATTATCTTGGGTCGCACCAAACTCCAGCAGACTGCGATGAAAGGGATGGCCAGGCAGAGGACGAACCGATGTCTCGCGATGCAAATGCAAATGGTTCGTGGTCGCCGCTGCCATCGCCTCCGGCGACCTGGCAAAAGGCAAGATGATGGCGAGACTGCCTGAAGAAGCCAATAACGATTTCGAAATACGGATCAACGATTCCAAGGTCAAATTCACGGCATGCCTGGCCGCCCGTTGCGATGGCTTTTGGGATGGCAGTTGGTTTTCAAAAAATGGCGGGTTGCAGACGATCAAGTCAAATCGCATCGACTCGGGGGGAAATGCCTTGGCATATTCTTGCAACGATTGCTGGATGACCTGGATTCGCGTCGACCAAGGCGACCGCGCGACGTTGCTCGCAGCCTGCTGCGCCGCGACCGCATCCAATTCAATCGCGTCCATCATCGAACCTGACGATTCGGTACGCTGGGCCAGCATCAACGCGATCAAGCCACAGCCTGTCCCGACGTCGAGAATTCGGGTTTTATCATCACAGTTGGCCCAGGCACCCAATAGGATGCCGTCAGTACCAATTTTCATGCCGCAGCGATCATCTGACAATGAAAAGCGTTGAAATCGGAATTCCCGGGATCGTTTCGCCATCGAGTTTTACAATCAGACGTTGCTGATTACCAACGCCAACCTAGCGGATATCTTTATCTGGCAAACCGGATTTGATGCCTTCGTCGAGCGGCATTTCATCGTCGCCAATGTCGGATTGCTGCATTAAATTGAGCAAGCGATTATTCAAATCGTGAACCAGTGATTCCATCCCGGCTTCGTTGATTAAATTCTTGCGTTCACCAGGGTCGCTGGCCAAATCATACAGTTCGGCCATGTGACGGTCCGGAGATCCATCGCCATGCGGGTAGCGAATGTACTTCCAGCGATCGGTCCGAATTCCCCGAATATTGGGCGTGTAGGGAAATTGTTTTTCATAGTTGTAGTGATAGAACCAGGCATCTCGCCAGGAAGAGTCGCCTTCGATTACCAGGTTTTTGAATGACGCACCGTGGGTCTTTTTCAAGGGACGCGCATCGCAGAGATCCAGCACGCTCGGCCCAACGTCGAGTGTCAGAACCTGTTGTTTGATTCGCTTGGGACGGTCGGTGGGAGTCAGTCCGGGATAACGGATGATCATGGGAATTCGGATACTGGCTTCATGCATGGTCCGTTTGTCAACCATTCCGTTTTCACCTTCGTGCAGGCCATTCTCACCCATAAAAATGAATACCGTGTTGTCCAATTCGCCGCTATCGCGAAGCGCTGCGGTCAGTCGTCCAACGCTTTCGTCGACGGACAGGATCGTGCCCCAATAGGCCCGAATCATGTTGGCAAAATCAGTCACGCCGGCGGCCGACTCGTCCGGGAAATTCTCCCGCCAGGCAAACAACGGGCCGTAGATTCCATGCCAGGTCGTCAGCCGTTTTTTCATCCACGCCGGTTTGTCGTCAAGCTGAAACGCCGACTGGGGGTAGTTGACCTCGACGTCGTCAAAGGTGTGTTCGAACTTTGGCTCAGGCAGATAGAAACTGTGCGGTGCTTTTTGCCCGATCATCAGCAGAAACGGCTTGTCATGCGGGCGGTTCAGCCACTCGATCGACATGTCGGTCACGACGTGCGTGTAGTAACCCGGCATCACTTTGCGTTCTTTGCCGTTGAACGCAAATTCGGTGTCATAGTACAGGCCCTGGCCCTGATGGGTCACAAAATAGTCGAAACCCGGACGCGGGTTATCGTTTTTCTCCCCCATGTGCCATTTGCCGATGTAGGCCGTTTCATAGCCGGAATCCTGCAACGCCAGCGGAAAACTATCGAGCTCAGGCGGGTAGTCCGTAAAATTATTGGTAATCCCGTGGGTGTGTGCATACAGTCCGCTCAGAATCGAGGCCCGACTGGGTGAGCAGAGACTGGTGGTACAAAACATGTTCTCAAAAAAGACACCTTCATCCGCCAACTGATCAATGTTCGGCGTTACCAAATGCGGGTGGCCGGCACAGCTCATCGCGTTCCAGCGAATGTCATCGCAAATCACAACCACCACGTTGGGTCGCTCCTGGATTCCGAAGCCATGGTTGATCGCCCGCATCAAGCGATTGTGCTCCAGCGGCGGAATCTGCCATCGTGCGCCGCCTCGGGTGGCTCGCACCAAGTGCAAGTCTTCGGCCTCGGCAACACTAAAATCCTGGACGGCGATTTTGATGTTGCCTTGGATCGTCAGACGGTTGCCGTTGGTTTCATCAGGCTCAAGCACAAATCCATCAACACAGTTGGCTTGTTCAACGCTTAACTGCTCAAGCAAATTCTGCCACGTCTTGTAAGCGTCACCGGCATCGTTGAAATCAACTTTCAGCGTGGCCACCAATTGGTCGTCCAGCTGCAAGTTGACGATGCGTTGATCCCCGCTGGCCAGCGATCCATTCAGCAGCAGGACACAAATCGCGACGTAACGGCAGACGTGGGACATGGTTTTTCGATGCATTTTTTGGCTCTGAAAAAACGATTTATCGGGAAACTCCGCCAAACAACACCCAAGATCATCGACTTGGGTTTTGCCGGTGTCAAGTTGCTGGCTTTTCGTCCGCAAACCGTGAGCTTTTCATTTTTACTTCGTTGGCAAGCGTCGGAGCGCCCATTAAGATGAAAGCCTGCGTTGAAATCATCAACGAAGCTCATCCGAGCGTGAGCCTGAATGCCCTTCCGGAGAAAACCATGTCATTCAATCGTCGAAGCTTCCTCAAATCAGGCGTCGCGGCAGGCGCTGCGATTTCGATGTCCCCCGCTGCCTACGGAAGAGTGATCGGCGCCAACGAAAAATTTCGTTGCGCTGTGATCGGACTGAACGGCCGTGGCAAGGACCACCTTAACGGTTTGGGCGATCACGTCGTTGCGTATTGCGATTGCGACGAAGCGGTTTTAAACCAACGGGCCAAAAACAAAGACGTTGAAAAATACGTCGACTATCGAAAATTACTGGCCAACAAGAACATTGACGCCGTTTCTATCGCCACGCCGAACCATCAGCATTCGATCATGGGGATCGAGGCCGTGATGGCCGGGAAACATGTGTACGTCGAAAAACCGGTGTCGCACAATGTCTGGGAAGGTCGCCAACTGGCCAACGCGCAACAAAAATATGATCGCGTCATTCAGTGCGGCACCCAATCGCGCTCCAGCCCCAGTTTGCAAGCCGCGGTTCAGTTCGTCCGCGACGGGAAACTCGGCAAGATCAATTATGCCATGGGCACCTGTTACAAGCCGCGAAAAAGCATCGGCAAACTGGACAAGCCCCTGGAGATTCCAGCTTCCGTCAACTACGACCTGTGGTGTGGCCCGGCCGAAAAACGATCGCTCTATCGCCCGAAACTCCATTACGACTGGCACTGGGATTTCAACACTGGAAATGGAGACATGGGCAACCAGGGTATCCACCAGATGGACATCGCTCGCTGGTTTCTTGGCTACGATACCGTTTCGCCGCGCGTGTTGAGCATCGGCGGACGTCTCGGTTATGACGATGCGGGTGATACACCGAACACGCAAACGGTGATTCACGATTACCCGGGAGCGCCTTTGATCTTCGAAACGCGGGGATTGCCCAAAGCCAAAAAATTCCAGTCCGATGGCTGGGGCCAGAACATGGACAACTACCGGGGCTCAAAAATCGGTGTGATTGTTCAATGTGAAAACGGCTACGTCGTGATTCCATCCTACAGTAGCGCCGTGGCGTTCGATCACGATGGAAACGAAATCAGGAAATGGGGCGGCGGTGGCAATCACTACCAGAACTTCATCGAAGCAGCTCAGGCAAACGACCAGAGCCAACTTAACGGGCCGATCCTGGCAGGCCATTTGTCGAGCGCCCTGTGTCACACCGGCGGCGTATCGCACCAGTTGGGCAAACACACCGCGTTGAAAGACATCGAAGCATCGCTGGCTTCCGAAAGCGAATTGTTCCGCGAATCGTTCCAGCGAATGGTGGAGCACCTCAAAGCCAACGAGGTCGATGTCGAAGAAGGTGCTGCGTTGACCTTGGGAGCCGAGCTGATCATGGACCCGGCCACCGAACAGGTCACGAACAACGAACAGGCCAACCGCATGATGACACGCGATTACCGAGCCGGATTTGTCGTACCCGATCTCGGCAAACAAGCGGTCTCTTGATCCAACCGAGCGTTTTGTCAAAGCTTAATTCCGGGAATAGCCGTTTCGGCACTCACCGCGGTTGAACCGCCAAGGCATCGGCCTGGGCGGTTTTTTTTTGATCGTTGGACAATTGCGGTCTGCTGCAAGAATCCAATGTTAAGAGTTTTTCCGAAATCCCTTCCCCCAACCATTCGGGACGGCGATCTCGGCTGCTACCGGTCACGTTGACAGCCAATGATCCCGCCATAACTGTTATAGTATTCCGATGGATCGCACCGATCGTTTACCCATGAAGAAACAACATGTCCAATAGCCGCGCCACGATTTATTCCAATGGAATCGCCGATTTCCAACGCGTCTTTCCAGTCTCGGGCCGCAAAAACGTCATCTCGATTCCCGTCCGCCAACAGCACCTGGCGGACGTGTTGGCGTCGTTGACCATCTCGGGTGACGTCGTCATCTCCGCGCCGCCCAGTTTCCAACCGGCCAACCAGGACGAAACGAGCCTGCGGATTCCCACCAGCGACTCGATCACCAGCTTTGCCAGGCAGTTGGCAGGCGCCGACGTCGAGCTCACCATCGGCGAACAATCCGTGACCGGCAAGTTGTTCGGCGTGCAGGATCAGCAAGTCGGTGGTGAAGGCGAGCCATTCGTTGAGCAGAAACTGGTTGTCCATACCGATACGGGATTGACCCAAATTTCCATCCGGCAGATCGAGAAACTGCAATTCACCGATCCGGCCATCCGTACGGAAATTGACAAAGCCCTCAGCCGCCAACTCCGACAGATTAAACCCAACAGCACGTTCATTGAACTGGAGTTAAGCACCAAACGAAAAAAAACCGATGCGATCATTCAGTACACCATTCCGGCAGCCGCCTGGAAGATTTCCTACCGAATCATTACCGGAACGGATTCGTCGATGGAACTTCAGGGTCACGCCATCGTTGACAATAACACCGACGAAGACTGGCAGGATTTTGTGATTTCGGTCGTGATGGGGCAGCCGATCACGTTTTCCACCGACCTGGCCGAGAGCAAGACGCCCGCCCGAAGCCATGTCAACGTGGTTCAGGATGAAGCTGTCGGTTCGGTCGAAGTCGAAGAAACAATCGCAGATCTTGAAATGCTCTCATCCGGCGTCGCAGCCCATTACGACCGGGCTGCTGCCGCTCCCCGACGTGCATCGGCAGCTGCAAGCGCAAAATTGAATTGGAGCGACGCGCGGGAACGGGCAGGCTCGGCGTCGATTCAGGCAGCGGAAGTTTCCGACACCGGCGACTTCTGTATTTTTGAGTCAGCCAATCCCGTTTCCATCGACGCCCGCAGGTCAGCCAGCATCCCGATGTTTCAAACCGTGCTGGATGAATCCAAATCCGTGTTGCATTTTCGAGCCAGCCATCATCCCGAGCGACCGTACCAGTCCATCCGGTTCAAGAACTCAACGGAACACAGCCTCGGCCGCGGTGCCTGTACCGTTTATGACCGGACCACGTACGTTGGCAATTGCATCGTGCCAACGATCGCCCCGGGCGGGATCGCATTGTTGCCGCACGCTCTCGAGACGGCCGTCCGAGTGCATATCGAACCGGGCAAAGTGGAAACTCGCCGGATTGGAATTCGGGTCGCCGAAGGCGTGGCGTATGAAAGCTATCACAAATTGTTGAGACAAGAGTACGTGATCAACAGCAAGCGTGACCAGGCGCTTCCATTTTTGATCGACCACCAGCTGACAATCGCCAATGCGAATGTCAATTGCCAGTTGATCCGGCCGCACGTGGACGCAGTCGACCTTGATTTGGAAAAACTCAAAGATGCTCGACGCGTCGAATTCGAGTTGCTCGAAAAAGACGTCGTCAAAGTTGTCTTCATCGAGACGGCGGTCAGCAAATCCGTCGTACGGCTCACGGGCGACACAGCCGAGGACGCAGATTTTCGCATTGCCTGGCTGTACGAAAACCTGATCGATTCGAATTCTTCGTTGGCCCAAGACCCTGCGATCGCCCGCTGCATGGAACTGCAAAAGCAACTGGATGAAACAATCCAAAAACTGAAATATGCCCATGCCGAGATCAAGCGACTGAACGAACGCCAGGAGCGACTGCGAAAAAACATCCAGGCCGGCGTGAGCGATCAGCAGAAAGCCCGCTGGCAAGACGACCTCAGCCGAGCCGAGGACAACCTGGTCCAGCTCGAAGAGGAACACATTCCCGACCTCATGGCCGATCGAGATGATTGCCGTCAGCGACTGTTCACCGCGCTCCACCACCTGGTGATTGATTGGAGTGAGTAGCACGGCGATCGATTCGATCGCAGCCGCTTGGGACCTCTGCCGGCCTATCCAACCACGTTGTCCCGAATACACGGCCCGTTGATCAGGGTGTCGAAAACCAGCCTTTGCGGTAGACGAAGCCGATCAGGCCAGCCGCCACGACAGCCATAAAACTCAGTGCCATCAGATAGCCATACGGAAGATTCAACTCCGGCATGTTGCCGGGCAAACTGGTGTTGAAATTCATTCCATACAGTCCGGCAATGAAGCTGAGTGGAATGAAAATCGTCCCGATAATCGTCAACACTTTCATGACTTCATTCATTCGCTGGTTGACGATCGACAAATAGAAATCGCGAAGGTCGCTGCACATTTCCCGGTAGTTGTCCAGCAGATCAATCAACTGAACCGAATGGTCATAACAATCGCGGAAGTAATACTGAGTTTCCTTGTTCACCAGCGAATGAGAATCGGAAACAAATAACACCAACGCGTCACGAAGCGGCCGGACGGCGCGTCTTAACGTGACCAAGTCGCCGCGCACGGTATGGACATCACCCATGAAGTTTCCCGAATGCCCGTTCTCGACGCTGGCCTCCAGTCGCTCCATTTGCTCACCGTGGGCGTCGACAATCGGAAAATAGGCATCGATGACCGTATCGATGATCGCGTATGCCAGGTAGTCCGCCTGGCAGGTCCGGATCCGTCCCTTGTTGTTCCGGATCCGGTCACGCAGTGAATCCAGGCAATCCCCGACCCGTTCCTGAAATGTCAACACAAAATTACGGCCGAGAAAAATACTGAGCTGCTCGCTGTCGAGGTGCAATTGCTCGGTCGAATAAACCATCCTCAGGACAAAGAACAGCAAATCATCATAGTCCTCGACTTTGGCGCGCTGATGAACATTGACGACGTCTTCGAGGGCCAACCGATGGATACCAAAAATCTCGCCCAACTCGCGAATGGTTGGCTCGTCTCCCAGGCCACAGACATTGACCCACAGCACCGAATCCCGACCAACGTATTTTTTCAATTGATCGAGCTCAGTAATCTTCCGTTCTTCAAACGACTTCGCGTCGTAAATGAAGATGTCCACTTCGGGCACCAAGCGGAACCGGGAGACATCAATCGTCCCCGGCGGGGCACCTGCGTAATGCTCAATTCTCGGCGGTCGACGTCGGCGGTGGTAGCGTTTCCTGGTCATCCGGGTGCTCTTCTTTTGTCTGCTCGTTTGGGATCTAGACTGCGGCAACCCAATTCGAATTTCTCGATGGCCGGTTGAATTCGAACAGGTCAATTCAGGGTTTGACTTGAACATATTTGCGAACTCGGAAAAAGCCCGATTTGTCGTGGTCTCGCCGGTAATTGCCCCGTTCACACCGATCTGCCGTCCTTGCGATTCGGCGAATCAGTGGAATTCCGAAGCGATTTCCAGCCGCCTCGCCGGCCTTTCTGGCGACCTTTCGACCGCCAACCTCCGTCGATCGAATCCACTCACCGCTTCCGCAGGCCAGGGGACGCGGTCATCGGCGATCTGGCCCCACTGTCCAGATTGTCAAAATGGAGCGGTTCCGATCTTCAAAAAAACCAGAATGCTGAGTAGACTCGTGACGCGTCAAGTTGAACAAGGTCTGAGTTTGGTTGTCGCGAGCCAAATTGGGGGCCCATTGAGTGAAACAAAAGCATCCGGTTATGAGCGATTCCAGATCCAAAACGACGGTCCGCCGGCAAAAACCGAGCGGTTTTCGTCCTCGTCAGCGAATCGGAAAATACCGAATCGAACGCTTGATCGGCAGCGGTGGGTTTGGGCAGGTGTATGCTGCCGTTGATACGATCGAGGGAATTCGCGTCGCATTGAAGATCCCCTACGATCAATATGTTGACGAGGACATGCTGGACCTGTTTCGACAAGAGGTTCGACTGGTAGCCCGACTCGATCACCCAAATATCTTGCCGTTACGGAACGCTGATTTCATCGACGGACGGTTTGTGGTGGCGACCTTGCTGGGAAACGAAACTCTCCAAAGTCGTTTGGAGCGCCGGATTTCGGTCGAGAAATCGCTGTCATTTGGCGCAACAGATGATCGCCGCGGTCGCTTACGCTCATGAAAACCGGATCGTTCACTGCGACGTCAAACCTGAGAACTTCATTCTGTTTGATGGTGACTGGCTGCGATTGACGGATTTCGGAATTGCCAAGGTTTCCCGACTGACGATCATGGGCTCAGGCACCGGAACGGTTGGCCACATGGCACCGGAACAAGCCATGGGAAAACCGTCGATGCGTTCAGACGTTTTTTCATTGGGACTGATCATCTACCGGATGCTTTCCGGTTGTTGGCCGGAGTATCCATTCGAATGGCCACCGCTGGGCGCCAGCAACCTGCGAACCAAGAGAATTCATCCCGAGATGATTCGTTTCATCAAGAAAGCCATCGCCCCACTGCCGCGCAACCGGTTTGCCGACGCCGTAAAAATGGAAACCGAGTTTGAACGGCTTTACCCGATGGCCTTGCGACACCACAAGAAACGGAAGCGATCCTGATGCCCAGTCAGCCGAGCCATGCGCGCTGCCAAACCTGGTTTGAAGAAGAATCGCGGCCCATCGAAACACTCGGCTTTTGCCAGGGGACGGTCGTCGGCTGTTCTTTCAAAAGCCCTCACAAGGAATCACGCAACGAAGATGCTGCCGCCCTGGTCGAATTATCCCCTGGCCATGGCATCTTGGCCGTTGCCGATGGCGTCGGTGGTCAAAACGCCGGAGATCGGGCAGCGCGGACCGTCATTGAGGCCATCGTCAATCACTGCACCGCTGTCAACGAGGAAGGCAGTCTCCGGCCCCAACTGCTCGACGCCATCGAGGGAGCGAATCACGAAATCCTGACCTGGGGGATCGGGGCCGGCGCGACCGTGGTCGTGGCTGAATACCGCGATGGGCATCTCCGCATCATCCACGTCGGTGATGCGAGTGCGATCCTCTGCAGCAACCGTGGTCGCCTGAAATTTTTCACGGTCGCCCATGGCCCGGTTGCGATGGCTGTCGAGATTGGCGTGCTGAACGAACAGGAAGCAATGGTCCACGAAGACCGAAATATCATTTCAAACTGCGTCGGTTCGACCGAAATGAAGATCGAAATCGGCCCTCGCGTCGCCATGGCAGCCTATGACACTCTGGTACTGGCCTCCGATGGTTTATTTGATAATTTGACCAACGAAGAAATTGTTGCCAGGATCCGATCGGGAAAACTGGATCGTCGCGCCCACGAGATGATCGATCTGGCTCGCACTCGCATGCTGGCTGCCGATGGGACGTCCGGGAAGCCGGACGACCTGACCGTGCTGTGCTTTCGACAAACTCCCGCTCAATGACTGAATCTGTTTCCGATCTCCCTTTCACTCTGGAGCCCGTGTATTGAAACCGACACCTGAACCTCATCCCTCCAACGGATATGAAAATGTCAAACACGTCAAACGGGTTGACCGGCTGGAAATTGAAGGTCTCCCGCGGGGCGAGTTTTCCCGGCTGTTTATCGAATTGGTTGAAAATGCCATGGGCCGGCCGATTCAGGTTCCCGTGGTCGTCGCCCGTGGCAAGAAAGACGGTCCGATTTTCGGCATCACCGCCGCGCTCCACGGCAACGAGCTGAACGGAATTCCCGTGATCCACCAACTGCTGCAGAAAATCAGCCTCAGAAACCTGCACGGAACGCTGGTCTGCGTGATCGTCGCCAACGTTCCCGGGCTGTTGACCGAACGGCGAGAATTTACCGACGGCGTCGACCTGAACCACATCATGCCGGGCAAGGCCTACGGCAAACTCTCGCATGTTTACGCCCACAATCTCGTGGACCGGATCACCAGCCATTTTGATTATCTGATCGATCTGCATACGGCCAGCGAAGGACGAGTCAACTCGCTGTATTGTCGGGCTGATCTCAGCCAGCCAATGACGGCTCAAATGGCTTATCTTTTACGGCCGCAGATTATCGTGCACAATCCACCCTCCGATTACACGCTTCGAGGCGTGACCGACGAAATGGGACACCCCGCGATTACCGTCGAGATCTGCGACCCGCAACGATTTCAGCGCGACCCGATCAAGCGAACCTTGAGCGGCATCCGCCGAATTCTGACGCATGTCGGGATGATTCAAAGTCGGCAACAGACCGTCCACGAAACCAAACCGCCCATTTTGTGCAGCAAGTCCTACTGGATTCTGACCCAGCGTGGCGGATTGATTAACGTTTATCACAAAGTGACCGATCGGATTTCCAAGGACGAGTTGATTGCAACCCAGACGAACATCTTTGGTGACGTGATCCGCGAGTACCGCGCTCCCGAGGACGGAATTGTGATCGGACACTGCGTCAATCCGCTGGGGCAAACCGGCGCACGAGTGCTTCATCTCGGCGTCCCGATGAAGGAAAAAGGGATTGAGAAATTCCTCAAACTCAGCGGCTGCAAGATCGAGCCGGCGTCGAACAAGACCCGCGAAACCATTCAGAAACCAGAGGCCTGAAAGGCACGAACTGACGTGCCGAATTCCCGACTGGACGCTGCGGCCAGTTAGGCTCCAGCCGGGGGACAGGATCCCGGTTCGTCGCCACCCGGGGAACCAGTGCGGAACCGCTGCTTAGCTCGACAACAAACTAACGGAGAACGGAGTTCACTGGTGCGCGTGATCGTTGTAGTAAATCGAGTCAAGGAAATTGGCTTTCGACAGACCACGGCTTTGCTGGCCGCTGGCTTGGCCAATCGAGGCTGCGAGGTGTTCCTGGCGGACGTCGACGGGCTGGTTGCCAATTGCGGCAACCGGGAGCCCGCCTACGAAGTCGATGCCGTGCCCGTTCCGCCCGACCTGAAGTCTGACTCCAACTTGATCGAATCGATTGCTCATCATTCCAACCAACCCGTTCCGTTGCGGTTGGCCCCGGGCGATCTGATCCTGATCCGCACCAATCCGGGACGCGATTTGTCCCGGATTCGCGCCCAAGGGACCTTTCTCGATATCTGCCGGTCGGCAAGACAGCACGGCATCCGAGTGCTCAATGACCCGGCCCATCTCAACTACTTTGCCAGCAAAGCCTCACTGGCCGTCGTTGATCCGGCCCATCGCCCGCCCATGATCATCAGCCAACGACATCAGCCGATCCTCGCATTTGTCGAAAACGCCAACTGCGAATGCGTGATCAAACCACTCGTTGGTTCACGTGGACGCGATGTGATCCGGGTCTCCCGGGCGACCGCGAAACTCGGGGAGCTGCTCGCAGCAACCTACGGCAAAAAAGGCCTCGTCGCCCAACACTTTGTCTCATCGGATGACCCGGGAGACAAACGGGTTGTCGTGGTGGATGGCGAAATCCTCGAATCCGGCGGGGTTTGGGGTGGAATCGAGCGACGGCCCGCCGCAGGCGATTTTCGGGGCAACCTGCACGCTGGCGGTAGTGCCCGACCACTGGAACTGACGGACTCGCAACGCCAAGCGGCAAAATATGCGGCCGAGTTGTTAAACGCTCACGGAATCTGGCTCGCGGGCGTTGATCTGGTCGGAGACAAAATCATTGAATTTAACGTCTTCAGCACCGGCGGGCTGTTTGACGCCATTCAGTTTTCCGGCATCGATTTCGCCGGTTTGGTCATCGATCGACTACTGGAAAAAATCGCCACGGATGAACTGCGATGAAGCCAATCCTGTTTCTGCTGAATGACCGCCTGATGCTCAAACCCGAGGGCACGAATGTCGCACTGATGAAGGCGTGCGCAGTGCGCGGCAACGCGGTTTACGTTTCCGACGTGGTCCACCTTGAGGCCTCCAGTTCCGCTGACATTTTTGCGGATGCGATTCGACTGCCCGACCCCGCTCGAGCCAGAACCACGTACGCTCTGCAAACCAAATTATCCAACGCCAAATCGCAACGCATCCGTTTACAAGAGCTGGAAGCGGTGTTTATTCGAACCACGCCGGGCAAGGACATTCAGCGATCGTGGGCGCATCGCTTGGCCATTGAAGTCATGCGTCTGGCCAGCGAATCCGGGGTGCGGGTCCTGAACGAACCAGCGGGACTGCAGAAAGCCTCGAGCAAACTCTATACCGTTTGCTTGCCACAGGAATTTGTGCCAAAAACACTGGTTTGCCATACCCTGCGAAGCGTCCTGGAATTCGCAGAACAGCTCAACAGCGCCCTCGTGATCAAACCCCTGCTCGGCTCGCAAGGTCGCGATGTATTCTTTTTTGATGGCGTATCGTCGTTAAATACAGCCCAGGTCGTCGACATCCTGGGACGTACCGGCTACCTCGTCGTACAGGAATTCCTACCGGCAGCCAGCGATGGGGACATCCGCGTGTTAACCTTGGACCAGGCGATTGTCGGTCCGCAGACACCGATCGGTATTCGGCGGACGCCGGCCCAGGGAGAACTGCGGAGTAACGTCTCATTGGGTGGCCAAGCCTCGGTGGTCCAGCTCACTCCGCGGCAAATCGAAATCTGCAATCAAATCGCGACTCACCTCTCGCACGACGGCATTCGTTTTGCCGGCCTCGATTTGATCGGTGACAAGATCGTTGAAGTCAACGTGTTCAGCCCCAGCGGCTTGCAGGAATACGAACGCCAACAGGGCCCTGCCGTATCCATGGAACTGGTCTCGCAGCTGTTGGGTTGACCGCTTGCGTGTTGCCTCGTATCGTTTCCGGCCCCTGCATCCCTCTGCTGGTCAGAGCTGGATTGGTTTAAGCTGGTAGTTTGCCGAGCGTCAAAAAAACACGAGCCGATGGCAATTTTTGCTCTTCACGGATCGCGAAATCCTCCCGAACGAAATGATATGAGTCAATCTGATGGTCCAATCTGATCCTGTTTTGCTGAGCGACAACATCCACGAGTCATTGCAGCAAGTGGTCGACGAGTTGGAGTCACATGATCTGGCGGCGGCGGCGGAACGGCTGGAACGCATGGATACGTCCATTCGCACCGCCGTGCTTTCCCGCATCCCCTCCAAATTGCGACAACGATTCCTGACCGGGATCGATGTTGAACTCGCGGCGGACTTTTTACATAACCTGCCGGAAGTCCAGGCGGTCGACCTGCTGGACGACCTCGAACCAGCCGTGGCAGCCGGCATTCTGGAAGAACTGCCCGCCAGCGAACAAGCCGATTTGGTTGGAGAGCTGTCACAGCGATCGATGGATTCCATTCTCTCGGAGATGCAAGCTGAGGATGCTTCAGAACTGAGAACGCTGACGTCCTACGAAGACGAAGAGGCCGGCGGCATCATGGTCGTCCGCTATGTTTCGGTCGATCAGACCCAAACGATCTCGCAGGTCATCGAGCACTTGCAGGCCAGCGGCGACGAATTCTCTGATTTCGCCGTGCAATACATCTATGTCGTTGACCGACAGGGCAAGCTCAAGGGCGTTTTGCCGCTACGACGCCTGTTGCTGTCGCGCGGCGATGCCACGGTCAAGCAGGTCATGATCCCCGATCCTGTTTCGGTGTCCGTACGTGCGCCGCTGGAAGATCTGCACAATTTTTTCATTGAATACAATTTTCTCGGTGCGCCCGTTGTGGATTCCGAGCAGCGACTGGTTGGCGTGCTGTTGCGTAGCGACGTTGAAGAAACCATGGCCGACCACTACGCCGACGATTACCTGAAAACGCAGGGGATTGTCAACGAAGAGCTGCGTACGATGCCGTTGTGGCTGCGATCGCGCCGGCGGCTGGCCTGGTTAAGCGTCAACATTTTTCTGAACATGATTGCGGCGAGTGTGATCGCGTTTTACCAGGACACGCTGGCTCAAGTGATTGCCCTGGCGGTCTTTTTGCCGATCATTTCGGACATGAGCGGATGCAGTGGGAATCAGGCCGTGGCCGTCAGCATGCGAGAACTTTCGCTGGGGTTAGTCGGACCGCGAGAAATCCTCCGCGTGTGGCTGAAGGAAATCGGGGTCGGGCTGATCAACGGATTTGCGCTCGGCATTCTGGTAGCGGTGATCAGCTATCTCTGGAAGGGAAATGCGTGGCTGGGACTGGTGGTCGGTTTGGCAATGATGGTCAATACCATGGTCGCCGTTTCCCTGGGCGGAACGTTGCCGCTGGTGATGCGGAGAATGAATATGGACCCGGCCCTGGCGTCCGGACCGATCCTGACCACCGTGACCGACATGTGCGGCTTTTTCCTGGTGCTCAGCTGCGCGACCATTTGGTTGGAAAAACTGATTTAGTCTGTTGCCGGGGAGGGGGGCAGGCTGGACACCCCAGCCGTTAGAACGCCAACCCCGGTTTTCGCGAAGCCATCCAGTCGTGCTACCACCGTCAAGTTAGCTCCAATTGCTGCTCCCAGTTCCGACAACACCTCCTATTTTGCCTAATCAGTAAATTGGCCTTCATGTAACCGGCCTCGGACGGCTAGAATTGAGAATCTTGACAGGATTGGCAGTCATCAAGGAAAACGTTGGCCCGCCATCCCAGGATATTGCGTATAATGGGTGTTATCGCGCCGAAGCATTGATCCAACTCATGTTCGGTAGAAAACGGCCCATTACGGACACCGAAGATCAGGTCGGGAATTACTTCCAGTGACTCGATTGCCTTGGCTTCTGTAACGGTTGGCAGACGGACGTTACGACGAAGTCAACGCATGTTCGATCTGTCGGCGAGCCCGGTAGTTTGTTTCGAATTGGAGTAACTGAAGCAATGAACGAAATCCTGATTCAAGACGGCGACAAACCAGAGCTTCGATTCCGAGGGCAGCTGATTGCTGATTCTGAGTTCATGGTTGAACTGAATGACGAGCAACAGCGAAAGTTCAAATTGCAGGTGTTCGGTGTGGAGGGCGGCGGATTTGTCTCGACCCTTCAGTATTTGACATCCTGCAACAGCGAAAAATCGACTTTTCTTTACGAGGACATGGACCTTCTGAAGGATGTGGAGAATTTTTTCTTTGTGTTTGAAGCCAACGAAGTGATTCGTGATTTGCAAGCCATGAGTCGAGTGGATCGTGAGCAGCGAATGCTGGTTTACCGGCAGATCGCGAAAGTCTACGAAAGCTCCGTCTTCCGGTTTCTGGACGTTGTCCGCAATCGCGCCAAAAAGTTGAAATTCAACGATCGAGTGGTCGAAAACGCAGAAAAACCTTCCATTTTGAGGACGCTTGGGCTGAAGCGCTGAGCGCAAACCCAATTCCACCATGCACTACATCTTACGTGTCCGGCAAGCCTTCGTTTTCTTGCTGATTGCCGCGGTTTCGCAGGTTTGCGCCGGCTACCAGACCACGCCGGTTGCTCCGCCTCCACCCAGCGACGAGCTGGCAAAATTGCGGGCCGAATTCGCGACAGCAACGGATCTGGATGATGTCAAGAGAGTCCAAATTGAGCGCGGCCTTGTGCTGGCGGAACAGGCTTTGGCCCGCGCTCCGGAACTGGATCAAAAAGCCAGCTTGCTGAGCGAAGTTCCCGGTGCGGCCGAACAACGTAAGAGTCTGGAACGGCAAATTGAAGCCTTCAAACTGACGGAATCGGTCAAGCCCACCTTGCCGACTGACGTCGCCGAGTTATCCAGCCAACTCAGCACGACCCAGGACAAGATTGACGAACTAAAAAAACTTGTCGACAAAACGGATAAAGAACCCGAGCGTCGACTGGGGAGCCGAGAGAAGATCCGAACCAGACAGCTGGAACTTGAAAAAGAAACGGCAGACCTGGACGCCTTGCGTGACGCGTTGCTGGACAGCGACATCTCCCTTGCTGCCCGCGTCCGTCGACTTCGGCTGTCGCTTGAAAAACGGAATCTCGACCGCGAATTGGCCAATCTGAAACTGGAATTGGACCAATTCGACGAAGAAGAAAAAGAAGGAGTTCTGCGGCTGCAGCTCGATTTGTATCGCCGCCAACAGGCTTGGCAACAGGAGCTGTTTCAGCGACTGCAAGCTGCGCGAACCGGCCAGGAGACCAAAGCAGCAGCGGACGTCAAATCGAAAGCAAAAAAAGATCTGGCAGAAAGCACCAGCGAGAATCCCTTGTTGACCAACAGCTATGGTGTCAACACGGAATTGGCCGAAGAGAACGAACAATATGTGAAACGGTCAGGGGAGGTGGCAAAGGAACTGACCGATTTGAAAAAGAGGCTTTCGGATCTTCAGGGCCAGTATTCGGAAACGGTGGTGATGATCGATCAAGTCGGATCATCCGGCTCCGTCGGCAACCTGCTCCGTCAACGCAAGAACGAATTGCCCAATGCGCAGTCCAGTCTCAATAAAGCCCGCCAATTGAAAACGGAGGTTGAAAAAACACAATTCAATCTGTTTGACCTGACGCGCCGCCAATCGGATCTGTCGAGAGAGCTCATCGAATCAGAAATCATGCTGGCCAACTCTTCGGTCACACCTGACCGACTGGTTGAACTCGAAGCCGAAATCACCAAACTGATCGAAGCCCGACAGGAGCTGTTGGTCACGGCTCGTCGCAACGTTCGTTCGTTGTTCGATTCACTGGTGGATATGGAATACCGTTATCGGACCTACGCCGACGTCACCAGTGATTATCGCGATTTCCTGAACGAAAGAATCTTCTGGATCAAAAGCAATGACCTGCTGTTTTCCGAGCTGAGCATCGACAAGAGTGATCGTTTGTTGCTTCAGCCGTTAAAATGGCAGGAGGTGAAAGATGATTTTACCAAACTGGTCGTTGCCTCCCCTGCCTTGTTCATGCTTTTGTTGATGGTGGTCACGGGTTTTGGCCTGCTACGGCCGAGATTCAGAAACGAGGTTCGCGCGATGGGACAAACGGCGGCCCGGGGTGCGTGTGACACTTTTTGGCCCACGATCCGAACGTTGTTTGCGACCTGCCTACTCGCACTGGTTGTCCCGCTACCGCTGTTAATGGTTGGATTCGCCATTCATCAATCGCCACTGAATGATGGCCGCTCACTGTTTTCAGCGTTGGGTGTCGCCCTGCTGGCTGCGGGACTGTTCGCATTGCCGATCGAATTTTTTCGACATGTCTGTCGGGATGGCGGACTTGCCCACAAACATCTGTCCTGGTCGGACGATGCCGTATCGATTCTGAAAGAAAACCTGGGATGGCTCAGTCCAGTCGGCACCCTGCTGGTGTTCCTGGTTTGTCTGCTACAGCGACTGGATCAGTCTCTCCGCGTCGACTTGATTGAACGACTGTTGTTTTTGGTGGGGCTGGCTTGTCTGTTTGTATTTTTGCGGCGGGTGCTTTCACCCGTCCATGGGATCTTTCACGAATATTTGAACGCCCGGCCTCGTTCGTGGCTAAACCAGACCTCGGCGCTCTGGTTTGGTACGATTCTCGCCATCCCGATCTTACTTGGCGGCCTCACGATTTGGGGGTACTACTACACAACCACCAGCTTGGTCACTTTTGCATTTTCGACGTTGGTGTTCGCAATCGTGGTCGAAACGTTGCGGGCTCTGCTGATGCGATTTATTCTCGTTCGCCGCCGGCACGCGCATATCGAATCGGCCAAACGCAAACGCGAGGCAGAGCGGGAACAACGAAAACAAAGCCTGCAAGCCCGCTTGGCCGCTGTCGGCGATGGCGCAGCTCCCGTGTTGGCCGAACCGATTGCGGACAAGGATCCAGTCGTCGACATTGACGAAAACGCCGTGGAAGCCAATAAACTGGTCGGCTTGGGAATGTGGATTGTGTGGGTCGCTGGACTATGGCTGATTTGGGCGGATGTGCTGCCGGCACTCAAGGCACTCGACAAACAACCCGTCTTTCCCGATCGCTTGCTCGGCAATCAAACAGCGATCGTCGAACCAGCCATCGCCTCGGCTACTCCGACGGCAGAAAACGCCGAGACGGAAGCTCCGCCAACACTCAACCCGTTGAATCCGGCAGCAGCCATCGGCTCTCCCACCAGCGTCGAAAATGAGCTGCGAGCCGTTACGTATGGGGACTTACTGCTGTTCCTGATCATTGTTGCGATTACGATTGCGGCGGCGCGAAGCCTGCCCAGTACGCTCGAAATGATCTTTCTCAATCAGTTGCCGTTCGACAGATCCGTACGCTACGCGTCAAAAACCCTGTTCAGTTACGCGATCGTGATGATTGGCTTGATCCTCGCCTTCCAGGCATTGGGGATCGGCTGGTCAAATATTCAATGGCTGGCCACCGCGTTAACGTTTGGATTGGCGTTTGGCCTGCAGGAGATTTTTGCGAATTTCATCTCCGGCATCATCTTGATGTTCGAACGACCAATGCGAATCGGGGACTGGATCACGATCGATGAGTTCACCGGAGTCGTGACGAAAATCCGCACCCGAGCCACCACGATCGTCAATTGGGATCGAAAGGAATACGTGATTCCCAACAAGGACTTTATCACAGGTCGACTGGTCAACTGGACACTCAGCGATGCGATTAATCGACTGGAAATCACCGTCGGGGTCGCCTACGGATCCGATGTCGATCGGGCCAAGGAGATCATGATGGATATCTGCACGAAACATCCCAAAATCGTCTCTGATCCTCCCACGACCGTTGCGTTTCAGCAATTCGGCGACAGTTCATTGAATCTCGTTTTGCGGGCTTTTGTCCGTGACATCGAAAGCCGATTGGCAACGATTGATGATCTGCACTGTCGCATCAACCGGGAATTCGCAGACGCAAAAATCGAAATCTCCTTCCCACAGAGAGACCTGCACATTCGCAGCGTTGACCGCTCGGTAGAAAGCGCCTTGGGACTGGACAGCCATAACGGCGAACAACTGCTTGCCGCCAGCAATTCCCAAGACCAGTGATTTGCAAAATCCCTAGGGATCGCCAGCCCGGCCAACCAACGTCAATTTGGAGAACGTGCGGAAGCACGTCCAGGCTTCGCCTACAGCGATTTGCGAATTCGGTTGAAGCCGTCTTTAATCTCGGATCCAACCAGACGCAGCGAATCCCAAACGTCGTCTGCCGTTTCACCAACGGCTTCCTTTAACGGATCGAACTGGTGATTGAGCTCATTCAGACGATCGTCCAGCTTTCTCCATTCGTCCTTGAGGTCCTGTCCCCCCAAGTGCAGGCGAACCTTGATTTCATCACGTTGTTGTTTCAAATCACTGATTAATTCAGCGATGAAAGATTTTTGGTCTTCTGACATTCAACTCTCCGTTAGCTTAAATCGAATTGGGGCAAACGGGTGTGACGAATTCGAGGCCGAACTTCGTTAACCACGTTCAGTTTCTGAGAAATGGCTTGGCAAACGCCGTGCCAACTCTCGACCCGACTGCTGACCTAACTTCGTGCTCCAGAATACCAGCTAACGGATCAGATAACGTTCCGCTGGGGACTGCTACGTTCAATTGGACACAGCGAACTTTGTTATTTCGAACCAGCTCGAGCGAATTCGCACGGCAAGCTCGTTGATTTTCCGGCTCGACGAACCCGTTACGCAAGTTAAGCCTCAGTTTATCAAATGGCGCGAAAATTGCTTCATTAAATTTCTTTGTTACTTAACTGCTTCTTTGATGGCAACCGCTATTTGAAAGAAGCTGCCGCTCGGTACCACGGTCTCGAAGAATCATGGAACGATCATTGGACCCTGATCTACTTTGATGGGCCAGAGCGGTTGAACGGATTTGATGGCTTGTCGACCACTTCTTTGATTGACTTTCCAAATTGCATTCGAGTCTTTTCCAGGATGTGAAAATGAGCATAGATCTTTCCGCCCGCCACGGGCCGTTAAAACTAAATTCGCCGATCATCGTTGGTTCTTGTCCTTTGACAGCCAAGGACTTGCAACAAATCGCCATGGTCAATTTTGGTGCCGGCGCGATTGTTTTGCCTTCGGTCTTTGAAGAGCAGGTGATCGTGTGGAATCATCGAAACGGAAGGCCCGACGAGACCAACGACCGATCCACAGCATCACTGGAAGACTGCGAACAATTGTTGGCAGGACATGAGTTGATCTGCGTTGACTCGTATCTGGAATTGGTGGAACGAACCAAATCATCCCAGTCGATCCCCGTGATCGCCAGCCTTAACGGCAATTGCCGCTCGAACCACTGGGAAGTATTCGCAGCAAAGCTGGCCGAGGCGGGAGCGGATGCCATTGAGCTTCAATTGCGACGCCCCTTGCCGGAGGATTTTGAAAACCTCGGCGGGCTGGAGTCAGGCGTGCTGGAAACCGTGAATTCGATTAAACAAGGCTCGTCGCTACCGGTTTTCCTCAAGCTGTTTCGTGATGAGATCTGTCTGCATGCCATTGCCCGCCGCTTGCATTCGGTCGTAGACGGTTTGGTGCTATTTGGACGATCGCCCTTGCTGGACATTGAACTGGACCACATCCAATTGAGCACGAAATGGGGCCTCACGACGTCGGGCTCGATCGTCGATTCATTGCACGCGATCATGCAGGTTCATCATTACTTCCCAGATCTGGCACTGTCGGCAAACGGTGGAATTGGAAACTCCGGTGATGTCGCCAAAGTCCTGCTGGCGGGTGCGAGCACCGCGATGGTGACCTCAGCGGTCTATCGAGACGGGCCGACGGTGATTGGCACCATGATCGAAGGCCTGACCCAGTATATGGAGGGTCTGCATGTCAAATCGCTGAATGAATTGGCAGCCAGAGGTTCACATTTATTCAATTCCAAGGAGGAACGAATTGCCTATATCCATTCGATTTCATCCGATTTGCGAGAGAAAAAGGTCGACGATCACCTGCGAGGCCCCAAGGGCGATTGCTGGGGGCATTTGACTTCGCGATCCCAGTGATCGCTTGGTGAACCAGTTTCCTGGATCCAGTTTCGCATCGACGGCGACCGGCAGAGTGGCAAGATGAAAGCAATGGTTTTGAAACAGATGGGTCGATTGGCGGACAATGAAGAACCGCTGGAACTGGTCCACCTCCCCAAACCGTCACCGCGCGACCATCAAGTCCTGATCAAGATTTCGGTTTGCGGCGTTTGCCACACGGAACTCGATGAGATCGAAGGGCGAACTCCCCCATCCCAACTTCCGATGGTGCCGGGTCATCAAATTATCGGAACGGTGGTTGAGGTTGGCAGTGGTGTGTCCCGACACCAGTTGGGTGATCGCGTCGGCGTGGGCTGGATTTTCTCCTCCGACGGCAGCCGTGATGAAAACCTCAGTGACGATTTTCTTGCCACCGGTCGCGATCAACAGGGTGGCTATGCCGAATTCATGACCGCGCACGAAAATTATGCCTACCCGATCCCCCGTGTCTTCACAGATCGGCAAGCGGCACCGCTGATGTGTGCCGGAAGCATTGGCTACCGGGCGCTGCGACTGACGGGTTTGCAAAACGGACAACCTTTGGGATTGACCGGATTTGGAGGCTCGGGACATTTGGTCATCCAGTTGGCGAGGCACCAGTTTCCCGACTCGGCCGTTTACGTGTTTGCTCGAGATCCACAGGAACGAGAATTTGCATTGGAATTGGGAGCCGTTTGGGCGGGGGACACGGAGGAACGATCGCCGTTAAAACTCAGCGCGATCATCGACACGACTCCCGTCTGGACGCCGGTGATTGCAGCCATGAACAATCTGGCTCCCGGCGGCCGATTAGTGATTAACGCGATTCGGAAACAGGATTCGGATAAATCTGCTTTACTTGGACTCGATTACGAACAGCACCTTTGGATGGAACGCGAGCTCAAGACCGTTGCCAACATTGCGGGTCACGATATCGCAGAATTCCTGCCAATCGCCGCCTCGATCCCACTCCAGCCAGATGTCGAATTGTATCCCCTCGAAGCAGCCAATACCGCGTTGATGGAACTGAAGCGAGGTTCCATTCGTGGATCCAAAGTACTCTCGATTGGCGATTAATAGCCATTGAATTAACCGAGACTTTACGAGCCTGTTCAATGTCGCGATCACAGGCGATCGCCGTTCATTCAGGAATCAAAAATCCTGGGTGCCCGACAACCGTGTTTAAATTTTGTAGACTGTCATCGTGGAATCCAGTTTGCAAAATATGTCAGCTTGGTTTCCACAATGACAACCGGCGGTATCGCCATTGATAATACAGGAGTCACTACCATGAATTTGGAGTCGTTCGATCCGCACCGGCGACTTGACGAATTCCGGCGTCAATCCAATGCCATGCTGGATGAGCTGCTGGAACAATTGTTCGGTCCAGCCGAAAATACTGAACGTATCGGATTCCAGCCAGAGGCAGATCTGGTTGAAACCGAAGACGAACTCAGGTTCTACGTGTCCATTCCCGGCATGGTCGAAGACGATCTGGAGATTGCTCTCGATCAAGGTCGACTGACCATTCGGGGCGAGCGGTACCCGCCTTACGACATGCGCAAACGGTCAACCGCGATGCAGGAATGGCGATACGGTTTTTTCGAAAGGCAGTTTGATCTGCCCTGCATGATCGAATTGACCAGTATTCGAGCCGTCTACGAGGACGGCGTGCTTTCGATTTTTGCCGTAAAAAACATGGCCAATCCAGGCGCAGAATTTGGTGACGCAAACGAGAGGCAACGATGAACTCGACCGTGCCTGTGAACGACGATTTATACGAAATTTTGGGCGTCAACAAAGACGCGACCGAAGCCGAAATTCAACGCGCGTACCGAAAACTGGCGCTCAAGTACCATCCGGACCGGAATCCCGATGATGCGTCCGCGGCGAAACAGTTCAAGAAAGCCTCCGAAGCCTACGAAATTCTCAAGGACCCCGAAAAACGCAGCTTGTACGATTCGGGGGGAATGAGCGGTGTGCAGCAGCAATCCGGGTTCGAGGGTTTCGACGATAACGAGGAAATTCTCTCCCGTTACGGCGATCTGTTTGGCGATCTGTTCGGCAATCGAACTCAAACTCTGCGCCCGACGTGCTGGCCCCCTGCCTGGTCAGGATCTGAGATTTACCCTATCCGTTGATTTTGTCACCGCAGCACTGGGCGGCAAAACAACCATCCAGGCTCCGATTCCGGTCACTTGTAGCGACTGTCAAGGCTCCGGGGCGTTGGGAAATCAGGCGGGCCGGCCCTGTGAAGTTTGCCGAGGCAGTGGTCAGGTCGCACGGCAGGCCGCCGAACAGGGAGGTTACTTCACCATCGCGTCGCCCTGCCCAGCCTGCGGCGGGACGGGACTCGGTGGCACCCCCTGTGGCAAATGTCACGGTCAGGGACGAGTCGAATCCGTGCGGACGATTTCGGTCACCATTCCCCCTGGAGTCGACACCGGTAGCGTCTTGAGATTGAAAGGGCAGGGTCAGGCAGGTCTCCGCGGCGGCGCCGAAGGCGACCTGTTGATCGAAATTAAAGTCAAACCGGACCCCAAATTCCATCGTGAAGGAAATAACATTCGCAGCGACGTTGAGGTACCTTTGGCGACGGCTTTGCTCGGCGGAAAAGTCGATGTAAAAACGCTGCGTGGGACCGTCTCGCTATCGATTCCTCCAGGAACATCATCCGATCAGCGACTGCGAATTCGCGGCCAGGGAATCGAGACCAAAAAAGCCAAAGGAGACCATCTGGTTCGCGTCGTGATTGAAGTCCCCAAAAAAACATTTTCCGAAGAGGAAAGATCACAGCTGAGCAAACTGCTCGGCCAGTAGCTGAGCAAAGCTACGAGAAAAGCGGCCGAAAGTCGACGGTTGTTCGAAGCACTGAGTTTCGCTCGCACCAAACGAGCGGGGATCCAAGGTCCCCCCATCCGTTGATTCGCCGAACAGCGAGATTTTTTTAACAACAAGATTGATACCAGTAATAAGGGAGGCAAGCTCTCCGATCATGGCTATGACACGAAACAAACTCAACGATCCGATTCTGATTGCCGCGTGGCCCGGTATGGGGCACGTCGCGCTGACGGCCTGTTACTATTTGATTGCAAAACTTGGACTTGAATTTCGGGCCGAATACGCGACCAGCGATCTATTTGATGTCGATCATGTCGCGATCGAGGCTGGTTTGGTCCAACCGTTTCGTTATCCAAGGAACCAGTTTTTCGTCTGGAATAACCCGGACGAAGGCAGCGACCTGATCGTGTTTATCGGTGAAGCCCAGCCCCCGCAGGGTCAATATAATTTCTGTCGCAAGCTGATTGACTATGTCCAGGATGAAGGAATTTCAAAAATCTTTACCTTTGCCGCCATGGCCACCAATGCCGGCCTCGAGGATGACTCGCGCGTGATTGGCGTTGCCACCGATACCGACACATTGCAACAGTTGATTGCTCAGGAAATTGGTGTGCTACAGTCCGGTAGCATCACGGGCATGAACGGGATCCTGTTGGGGGTCGCCGGCGAGCGGAAAATCCCGGGCGGCTGCCTGCTCGGTGAAATGCCCGCCACCCTGGTCAACGTTCCCTTTCCAAAGGCTTCGTTGGCGGTTCTCGAAGCTTTTGGCAAACTCGTTGGCATTGAAGTCGATTTGTCCGAACTGCGGCTCGAAGTCGATCGCATGGATCAGCACCTGAGTGAAGCGATGAAACAGTTTCGCCGCCTCGAACAACAGGGCGGACCCGAAGCCGATGAAGAAGAGACCTTTATCCCATCGCCCGAGGAAGACGAACGGCTCTCGCCGGAAGAAAAAGCCAACATCGAGCGGTTGTTCAATGAGGCTGCCGAGAACCGAGCAAAAGCGTTTGAGTTGAAAAACGAACTGGACCGATTACAGGTGTTTCGGGAATACGAGGACCGCTTTCTCGACCTGTTCAAGAAAAATCACGATGACCATTGACGGGATTCGGATCACGGGCTTTCAGCGCTCTCCAGGTAGGTCAGGTAGCCTTCCCGAAAAACAAGCAGGGCGATGACCAGACTGGCTGCCGAATCAATCCACCACCAGCACAGAGGTAGAACGAACCCGTGCCAATCAATAACGCGACCGACAACAGCATGCAGGCGAGTGTTTCTTTCGAATCGGCAATCAGGCTCCGACTACCCATCGCTTTGCCGGTTTGAAATTTTGACCAAAACAGCACTGGCATCACCAACAGGGACGCCAACGCCAATCCGATCCCAATCAAACTGACTTTCGGTGAATGCTGCAGGTAAAGGTCCACGCACGCTTCCAGGCTGACATAACAACCGAGAATAATCAGCGAACCGGCGACCCAGCGAGATGCATTTTTTTCAAGTCGTTCAAATTGCTCCGACTCCTCGTCGATTTCCGGGTTCCAGAATCGCCAGATCATCACCATCCCGGACATCGACTCAATGAAACTGTCGAAGCCGAATCCCCAGAGAGCCGTGCTGCCCGAAAGCGTTGAACCCAGCTTCGCGATCAGCCCTTCGGCGACGTTGTAGACGACCGTAAAGACTGCCAACGCGAACGCTTTCCGATACGCTGAATGGATGGCCCCGGGGGCGAGGTCTTCGTCGGTTGGGTCGCTGCCTTTCATTCGCCTGCACCGAATCGTCGCGAATCCTGCCTGTCATCGAGCGCGATCTGAACATCCTGATCAACCAAGCGTAACGGAAAACATCGTACGTGGTCCTGGTTGCCATGATCATCCAGCCGCCTGCCATCGAGGAGACAAAACTGCCAATGATGGATCCGGCACGAAATCACTTCACCATCCAGGAATCCACATGCGAGCGACGCTCCAGCATGTGGACAACGATCATCGATCGCAAAAAACTGATCGTTGACATGAAAAATGGCAATCCGAAGATCGTCCAGTATAAACATTCGGCCCGTTCCCTCTGGGACGTCCTGGATTTTGCACACGGTCGTAAATTTTGACATTTGCCGGTTCTGCGCAACGGACGTTTGGATGGAAACAGGGCTTTCCCGGCCTGCTGCAAAGCCTAAACCAACAAATCCGGAAAGAAAATCATGACAATTCCGAGCGTGAGAATCACCGATCCGCTCAACAACTTCAACCACCGCCCCTCTCGTTCCTGCAGACGGTGGTGAGACAACGTGCAGACAACAATCAACACCAAAATGGAATCGTCCAGCATATAGGCGGCAATATACAGTGCCAGGTAAGCATAATTAACCCACGCCGGAAACTGCTGCAAAGACAAGATTTCGGTGTACAACGCCGGCAAGCCTGCTGTGCACAACAGTTCGACGATATTGACCACAATCGCCAGCACGATCGCGCCTGTCAGTGCGGCGAACAGACTGTTGGCCGACACAATCTTTCGCACCCGCGCGTAAATTCCTGGTTTTGCTGATTCCGGAATTGAAAACGTAACGCCCTTGTGAAACGCAAAAAAGTCTTTCACGTTGACCAGCCCGACCACAATCGCGACGATCCCCAATCCGATTTGCACGGGTCGCAATAATCCAATCAACTGGAAAACATTGAACCAGGCCGCCATGAACACAAAATAGGCCAGTCCACTGACCACGACAAACGTACCGGCGACGATGATGATCTTTTTTCGTTCCTTGATGTTGACCAACACCGACAGCAGAAATACCAACACCCACATGGCGCAAGGATTGAACCCATTGATCAATCCAATCAAAAAGGTAAAAGCCGGCATTCCCAGACGATCCACACTCAGTCGTCCCAGCCAAGGGACTTCAATCTCACTGGATTCGCCTTCGATCAGCCCGTCCCCTCCAACGACCGGCTGTTCGATTGCATCTGCAGGAATTTTTACCTCACCGGGCAATTGAACCTCACCGGGCAACGGCGCGTCGCCAGGCAATTGCACTTCTCCCGGCAAGGGAACATCGTCAGGTAGCGCCAACTCAGCGGGAGGCGGCTGTTGTTCGGTTACCGGTCCGCCGGTGGCGTTTTTTTTTTGGCTGGATCCTGAGCCTGGTCAGCGATGGTCAATCCGAGCATGGAGGTCGAGAGCGATCCGATCACTCCACTTTGCAACGTCACGATTTGCAGTTGTCGAATGGGCGAATCCAGCGCATCGCCAACGATCGGGCGCGTGAACAAGCTGGCCTGATTGGAGTCCTCAGGACGGCTGTCCCCCCCGGCATCCACTTTGGGAATGGCAGGAAATTCTTTCGAGCGATCCTCAAAAATAGCCTCGATTTTGGAACCGGTAATTTCGTCGGTCTGGTAACCGACGACCAGATGTCCACCGACTTTGATGCAGGGAAAGGAAGGAATCTGAACTCGAAATTCATTTGCCAGATTTTGAGCCGCGATTCTCGCATTGATATCCGCAACAACGTCATAGTATTCGACTCTCAACGCCGGCCAGCGCTGAATCATTGTGTCGAGAAAGGCCTTGCCGGCCTTGCAGTGTTTGCAGCCCGGACGAATATAGGCCTTGATCGTCAGGAAATCTTCAATTTGGGCTCCGGTTGTCTGCTCGTCCTGAAACCCGATTACCAGCCGATCGCACAGGTAAAACGTCGGGACCTGGGCTTTTTCCAGTCCAAATCGCTTCGAAAGATCCCAAAGTCGTTTTAACTGCTGCCGGTCGTTTAGCACATCGTACGCTTTCACCTTGATGCCAGGTCGACGACCTGCAAGTTCATCAAGAAATTTCTTCGCGCTGAGCGACTGCTCGGAATCACCACGAAAAAACAATTCGATCACAACCTGATTTGTGCTGGAGTCAATCGAGTTCGGCGATTGGGCAATGGCCGACGACCTCCAACCCAGACTCAGCGAGCCGCAAACCAGCAATAATCCGGCAACCAACAGTCGCCGACCGACGGTTAAACGGGCCCGACGGACACCCATGGACAAACGTAACATGATCAACTTTCAGATAGTTTTCAGGACCTCAATACCAACACCGGGCACGGCGCGTAACGCACGACGCGTTCGGCCACACTTCCCAACGCCAGTCGAGCAAACCCGGTCCGACCGTGCGACGAAATCACGATCATGTCCGCCTTTTCCTTTTTTGCAAAATCACAGATGGAGTGACCAATCTCCTGCATCACGAGCGTGGTGTAGCTGATGTCTTTGAAGTCAGGATTATCCGCAACGGCCTCCCGAAAGCGGATCTCCGAATTTTCAATCGTCGTTTCTTCGTCAACGCTCGGGGGCATCATCCCGGGACCGACCATCGTCGGCATGAACGCAATGTTGATCACCCGAATCTGACTGACATCGTTGACCAGCTCCATTGCTTGATCGAGAGCCTTTCGCGATTGATCCGAAAAATCCCATGGAACAACCACCACGGATTTTGGATTTAACAATCTCATGGATTTTGATCCTAACAGCCTGCAAACCGATTGATACGTTAAACGAATAAAGCGCTCGGTCTCTTCCGAGACCCTCAAGCGTTACTAAGCTAACTGCAAAGCACGTACCATAACGCGCAGACCACCGTTTTCGGCTCGCCATCACCAATCCACTGAGCGGGGTGTGCCCAATAGCACGGGGCAGCGCTGCAAAACTGAGGGCCGCAGGTAGGTGACGGAGTTGTAGCGTGACGGAGATCGGGCGTACAAAGATCTGCCGGTCCAGAAGTGATCGACTGATCGATCCTTCGGTAAGACTTGACATGAATCGCGGCAAGCAGAATTAAGCCTTAGCTCTGGATCGACGTCTTCGCATCAACAATCCCACCGTCCCAAGGCCCAGCAGACTGGCCGTGGCTGGCTCCGGTACGCCGATAAAAACCTGTGTGACCTGAATGGACCACACATCAGTGCCACTGGCGAATTCCTGAAAGGTCCAGAAACTTCTCGGATTGCTGGGATCGAGAACCGTGGCACTGTAGTCACCCCAGCGGTTGCGTCCAATCCCATCCAGCCCCTGATAGTCGGCGACACCTGCTTTCGATTGTTGAATCGAGCTGAACGTTGTCACGCCACCGACGGTTTGGCCAGCCACAAAATAGGTACTCATAAACGTCGTAGGATCCCCACCACTAAATCCAATTAACACATCGCCGAAATCGTTGACCGCGATGGATGGGAAATTGAACCCCAGAGACGGGTCATCGATAATGCCCGATTGAAGAACCCCGTTGGTGACCGCATCAATTTCGTACCATTCGATCGCGGCCCGACCATTGACTTCGACGCCTTCGGCAGCCCACAGGCTTGGATTGGTGCGTCCCGCGATATGCTGCTGGATCACGTTGCCGGAAAACCGATTGTCGCCAGCATCGATGTTGACTTTCGAGCCAGGTTGGTCGATATCCGGAGGAGCCCCCCGTGCCGTGACACTGATGAAACCTCCAGAGGTCGTCAATGCCGAGCTATCGATCGTCGAGGTCTTCAACGAACCAGCTGGTTTGTTGTACGCGGACAACAGTTTGATCGAACCCGTATTGTTGTCCATATCGAATACCGGCTGCGCCGTAAATCCGGTATTGTTGGCCGAAACGTTTTCATAAGTGGTGGTCGTTAAAGTACCGGCAATCAAGTCACTCTTGTCGATCACGACATATCCCGTGGCTGCCCCGCCCGTTGAGATCGCAAACATGTTTGCAGACAGCACTACCGAATCCTGGTTCAATCCCAAAGTTGGGAAGTCAGCCCATCTGGTGTTGGTCGAATCAGAATCAATTTTGAATCCATTCCAACCACCAGTCGGGTCGCTACTGTCGGAGACGCCCAACAAATAGTTGTTATTACCGCCGGCGTTATCCACGGCCGTCGCAAACCAGCGGCTGGAGAAGGCGTCGTAAACAATTCTTGGGTCAAAGGCAAACGAGCCTGACGGCGTAATCCCGACCTTGTTGGTCCAGAAATTATTTAACGTAGAGCCTTCATCAAAGTTGCCGGTTTTATCATACGCGGCGTACCGGCCATTGATCAATTCCACGACATGGTTGGGTCCGACGGCGCCCATGGTATCGGGTGGAATAAAACCGGATTGATTGCGATTGCTCCCCGTAAAGTTTTGCCCAATCGAGAACACTTGCCCCATGACATGCTGGGGGCAAGCAATGAAACTGCCAAACACAAGCGCAACGACAAAAAAAGTGTTGGAAACCGGACGTAGCGATTTATTGATCATGATGGTCCTAACAATCAAAACGATGATGTCCGACTCAATATAGCCAACAATATCTCGCCTTCCAACAAATTTTACTTTTTTTTCGGCCGATTTCACAAGCTGCAACGACCGCGGATTACGGGGCCATGCTTCGGCAATTTCGGCCGTCCCCGTCCCATTGTCCGATTCGTTTTCCCGGTTGAAACCCTAGCCCGCTGCCAGCTTTTTGACATCTTCAGTTGTCAGTGGATTGCCGCCGATGCCCCAGTCGCCGCTCTTGACTTCCTCGACAACGACCCAGGTCACCGACCTCATGTTTTCCCCTTCGATAGAAACCATCGTGTCCGTGATCTTCCGGATCATTTCCTGTTTTTGTTCTGCTGTAAAAACACCTTCGATCAGTTTGATGTTGACCAGTGGCATGGCATGAATCCTGTCAGGAATGGGAACCGTATTCGACGACGGGGCGGCCGAATCCTCACGGACTCGCCGAGGAAAAACTGACATCTTAACCAACGAACTCTCGAGATGCGATTCGACAGCGGAGCGAAACGGTCCGAAAAAACGCCGTTTTTTCAACGACACGATTGCTATCTGGGCGTAGATTGAAACAATTTGGGCTCAAATTCGGTAGTATTTGAACTGCACCTCGGGTCAGATGGCTTAGCGGCCAACCCATTTTTGATCATCTTGGACATAACACCGAACCGATCTAAATCATTATGCGGCAACGTTTTGAAACTCGCGTGATCGTCGGAATGCTGATCTGGATTGGTTTGATCAGTGGCGGATTCTTGTATGCGCGAAAATCGCTTGAGAAATCGCCCCAGGCGTTCGCCCAGCTGGCGGAATACGTTGGCAGCCAGCGGCATACAGTGAAACTGGATTTGCCCGACCCAATGGTCCTGCGATTGGGCGATCCCGTGTTCCTCGAGGGCAACGATCAGTTCGAGCCAATCGGTTTCGTTTCACGCGTCGACTTCAACGGCCAGCCCACAAAAATTCTCTGCTACACTGACCAGGCTTACGTGACGTTTTACGGGAATGCCCCCAATGTCTCGGCAGATGATTTTCTGAACTACAACGACGCGGCTCATTCGGCAGAATGGGTTTTGAAAACCATGCTACCGCCCAGCAAGCGGCAGGAAATCGGCGAGCTGTTGCTGGACGCCTACACGAAAAATCAAGCCGACATTGTCGCCGCACTCCGACCCGTTGTTGAAGAGTCGCTGCGGCAGGCCACCCAAATCATCAAAGCCGATCTGAAATCCGCACTTGCGCGTCGTGAAAGCCAAATGCGTGAGGTCGGTCAAAAATATCAATCGCAATTGATCGAGAACGAATTGGTACCGCTGTTGGAGCAGGAGATCTGGCCGATTGTCCAACGGCAGAGTGAAGGAGTCGCGACCCAGGTTGGTCAGGAGATCTGGCAGGAAGTCTCCGTATTCCGATTTGGCTGGCGCTACGTCTACGATCGCTCGCCGTTACCCGACAAGAATCTGACCGAGCGGGAATTCAATCGCTTTCTGGATCAAAAAGCCATGCCGATTTTGAAATCGCATGTCAATGACTTTGTCGAAGTGCAAAAAAAGATTATCCAGGAAGTTGCAAAAAACGAAAAAGTCCGCCAGACTTTTTCTGCAGCTTTGAAATCGGTCGTCGAGGATCGGGAGATCCAGGCCATCTTCAGCGAAGTGCTCCAGGAAGTCGTGATCGACAATTCCAGATTGAAAGCAGCGTTGGAACAGCACTGGCAAGGCCCGGAAGCCCGGTACGCAATCGAATTGGCCAGCCGTCGGCTTGAACCGACCATCACGGAAATCGGAATTGCCCTGTTCGGATCGCCCCGTCAAAAGATCACCGAAGAATTTGCCCGCGTTCTGCGTCACCGAATTCTCTATAAAGATAGCCGCTGGTTGACGCTCGTCCTCAGCGAAGATCAGGCGAACGCAGCTATCGGACCCGAGTCGCGTAATGGTCAACGCGTTCCCTTCCCTGATTCCATCGAAGTCCGATACGGCGCCGGCGATACGATGATCCCCTACGCGGCGGCGAGGGAACAAAATTGAACAAATCTTCCCAAGCGGTGATTCGGACGCCCTCCGAATCGTCAGCCGGATCTGCGGCAGGAATCTCGCTTCGTAATATCAACGTGACAGCCGGTGGCAATCCGCTGATCGTCGATGCGGCGGCCGATTTCAAGCCCGGTGAAATTACCCTGATCGTCGGTCCCAGCGGTGTTGGCAAATCCATTCTGCTCAAAGCGATTGCCGGTATCGTCGGTGATGCCAGCGAAGGTGTTGTCGTCGGTGGACAGATTCTGATCGACGGAAAACCTGCCAAAAGCGGCCGCGTGGGCGTTGTCTTTCAGTCATTTGCGCTGTTCGACGAGCTCAGCCCGCTGGGGAACATGGAGTTCGCGCACGACAGTGGCGGTGAGCATGCCAGCCCGATTTCCAATGCCGACCTGTTGGACCAGTTGCGTGTCCCGCTCAAAGTGCCTACTTCGCGATTGAGCGGTGGCCAACGCCAACGTCTGGCCATCGCGCGAACCCTCGCCTACAACCCGCCAGCGATTCTGTTCGACGAACCAACGTCGGGACTGGACCCCTCCACCGGCCGTCAAGTCGCGGAGCTGATTCGCGATACGCACCAACAACATGGCAAGACCTCGGTGATCGTTACGCATGATTATCACTCGTTGATGCCGATTGCCGATCGGATTTTTCTGCTGGACCCACTGCAGAAGAAATTGATCGACGTTCCCAAGCCGCAATGGGACACCATTCCGGCGAAACTGGCACCCATGGCGTCGGCCAAAGTGGAACAGGAAGAGGACGTCGAACTGGATGATTTTGGCGTGTGGCTCAAAAGCCTGTTCGGGCAATTTTTCGCGCGAACCACGAACGTGCTGGTAGCCGCTCTTAGTGGAATCGTGGCACTCTTGCCAATCTGGAAGAATCCCAAGTGGGGACTGCGTTTCTTTGCCCATTACGCCCGACTGGTTTTCGGCCCGACAGCCTGGTGGTACTTGATGGCGTCCGGTCTGATCTCCGGTTTCGTGACGACCTATTTTACATTCCAGTTCCTGCCCTACGCTTCCTATACCGAACCTCTGCTGGTCGAAGATCTGTTGACCGCGTTGGGGTTTGCGATGTACCGGATTTTTGTCCCTGTACTTTCGTGTGTTTTGATTGCGGCCCGCTGTGGTGCCGCGGTGACTTCTGATGTGGGGGGACGACAATACGGGAATCAGATTGACGCCATGAAGACGTTTGGTGCCAGTCCCAAATTTTATCTGTTGACGCCGATTCTGTGGTCATTCCTGATCGGAACGCCGTTGCTTTCCTACATGGCCTATTACGTTGCTCGCCTGACCAGCCTGGTCACCTTTGTTGTGGCCGACGCGGTTCGCGGGCCAGATTTCTGGCACCTGAATTTTCACCGCGGATTAGAAGAACCGGGGCAATTCCTGTATCGGGGTTTCGGCTGGCTGATTGCCAAACTATTATGTTCGGGGGTCGGGATCGCGATGATCGCCTACTACCAAGGGCTTTCACCCAAATACTCGACCACCGATGTCAGCCGCTCCGTAACGTCGACCATTCTGTGGGCAACCCTGTTTGCGTTAACGGTGCATTTTGCATTTGCCCTGTTTGAATACGAAGGCGTCGTGCCCGGCGGTCGCGCAAGCCAATGAGTTGGCCCGGCAATCACCGAGGCAACGATCGGTTATGTTGGCAGACATACAGATCACGAGATTAAACGTAATGATTTTTGATGACTTGCCGTCAAGATCAAGCCACCTTTTGTTTCACCATCAGTCGAGTTGCAGCCCATGTCTTTAGACATTTCTTTCTGGATCGTGGCGTGGTTGATGATGGCGGCAGCGTTCCTGACCGCCACCGGTGCGATCGTGATTGGCGCACTCAATCTGGACCGCGAAAGCAAAAAACGCGAGAATGAACGCAAGCGGCTATAATCAAAACCGGCGATTATCGAATCCAAACAAAATTCCTAATGGAGACGAAAGTGACGAAACTCAAATTGTTGCAGGCATTGCTGCTGGTCGCGCTGGCCGTTCTGGTCGGCTGCGAACCACCGCCGGCAGCCAACAAAAAAAGTGAAGGCGGAGGAGGAACCGCGAAAAAAGCGGATTCTGGAGCATTTGTGGTCGCCAAGCCGGCTTCCTACTCAGGTGAATTTAATCCAGAAGGGCTGGAAATCGGCAGTGAAGTTGGCATGCTCGCACCGGAAATCGAAGGGGTCGATCTCGACGGAGTCCCGTTCAAGTTGAGCGACTACCGTGGCAAGGTCGTGATGTTGGATTTCTACGGTGATTGGTGACCGCCCTGTCGTGCAATGTACGACCACGAGCGGCGCTCGTAATGGACCTCAAAGACAAACCATTCGCTTTGGTTGGCGTGAATTACAACGACGAACTGGAAGTCATCAAAAAGGTTGTCAAAGAAAAGAATCTGATCTGGCGTTCCTTTTTTGCCGGTGACTCTAACGAAATTTTCGCAGACTATGACATCGCCGGTTTCCCCACAGTGATGATCCTCGACGAAAAAGGTGTCATTCATTCGGTTGGCCACCAACCGGACGACGAAACAATCTACGAACTGCTGGAGCAGATGGAATAGCATCTCGTGATTCCTCGACATTCCCCAGCCGCACTCTTTGACGAAGTGCGGCTTTTTTTTGGGCTGACCGAGCGGGTGGAAGCATCAACCCATGTCACGTCGGTCCAGCGTTCGGAGCTCGCTGGATCAACAACCAAGCCGCCGAAATTGCTGCGAAGCTCGCAGTTCTCAAATGCGTGGTACCGAACAAAATCGTACTCGTACTTAGCAGTCAGCTCGTATTCGTACTCGAACAGGACACGAACGTCCCAACCTTGCGTCGTTTACGATCGACGTGGCATGTTATCGACGCCAGATCGTTTACATCGCGTCCTCATTTGCCCTCGCCAACGATCTCAACGGCTCTACTTAGCACGGCACGCGCGTAGTCTCGGCGCTTGCGGCTACACCAGGAAATGAGGATGAATACCATTGAGCACGAAAGCAACGGCTTGAACGGATTGTCTCGATGTTGATATCGTTGATCGCGTGAAATGATTTCGTGGCGGAACGCCGTCGCGTTCGTAATGCCTAGCATCGCGAGAAGAACAACTTCGGTGTTTCTCACAATCCTATTTGCTCCCCCTCTCCTCGTGAATTCGGACGCGCCCACTTTCCATTCGAATCCAGCGTTTTCCGAATTCACGAGGAGAGGGGGTTTGGGGGGTGAGGAGCAAAGAATTCAGACTCTGTTTTTGCTTAACTCCCTCAACTTGTTTCTGATTGAAACCCGTTTTATTGACACCTGGTTTTCCCCTTACTCCCACTCCTCTCCCCACCGATGCGGAGCAAGATGGATCAAGTGGCGAACCGTTATCGTCCGAATCTGTGGGGAGAGGGGAGCAAAGATTTTGCGCGCAAAACGCCGAAGTTATTCTTCCCGCGATCCTTAGGTCGAGTACAAGTACGAGTAACGACGACGGCAGGGAGTCAGAACCAGACCGTGCACGTGAGCACGGCTCGCGCGGTTTTGCAATGGTAGAATCAATTGTCCGTCTTAAGTAACGGCAATCTTGAACGTACTCCAGGCGACAAAATGACGCTCAGGCCGAAAGAGCCTGCCACGCACAGGATGGTGATCCAAATCCCAACGCGTTAAAATTGAGATGGTATGATCACCGGAAACAGCGAGGAACACTTGCCCAACCAACCGCGCCCACACGTTGTTATCATCGGCGGCGGATTTGGCGGAATCCGGGCGGCCCGGGGCCTTTGAAATGCGAGTGCATGACTGCCGGAAAAAAATCGGCCAACCACTTTTGCTAGTGGCGACTCACGCCATAATAGTTCCGTCAAGATGACTTGATCGAAAATGGAGATTCGGCGCGGTCGGAGCGGTAATCAACAACCTGACGTGGAGAGTGGTTGAGATGCGATACTGGTTTTGGATTTGTTTATTGGTTTCGATTGGTGGCGTCTCGAACGCACAATTAAATTCGCTTCAAACCCAAATCCAGGGCCGAAATTCGACGGTAGAGTATCAGGCACGCCAGTTCATCACCCACCTGTACCAGGAATACTATTTGCGTTTCCCAAGTCCAGCTGAAGTGGAGGTCTGGATGCAAGGGTTCCGTCGTGGCGAATCGCTGGAACAGATTCATGCGGCGTTTCTCGGCAGCGATGAATATTTCAACAGGAATGGCAGAAACAACCTGAAATGGCTGAGCCAAATGTTCTTGACCGTTAACAACCGCCAACCCAATCAGGATGACTTGAACTACTGGAGCCAACGCTTGAGGCGCGTCAATAACGATCGACGCCGACTGGCCGAAGAATTCCTGCGAACCCAGATGGGGGGAGTTGCTTCCGGGCCGAACTATGACCCCTCATACGGCACGCTTCCCAGCCCGCCTGCTGTCGGTAATCTCTCGACGCAATTGGTGACCAGTGCACAGCAACTGTCCCAAAGTGTACGCAATGAGTTTTCGAGTTGGCGGGGAACCATTATCCAGCTGCAAGCCAACAACCTGCTGGACTTGGCACAACGCAGTCGCACGACTCTTAACAACAGCAACCGTGATCCAGTGGCTGCGCAGACTGCGATGCAACGAATTGCCGCCGCCGTGCAAGGGTTGAATATTCAATTCCGTTCGGTCTCAGGCGGAATCAACTCCCGATTCTATCTCGATCAAGTCAATCGGATTCAAAGAACGCTCAGTGATTACTTGAACTCTGTCGATTCGGGCGGCCGGCCGGTCCAGTTGCCGAATCAACCACCCGTAGTCGCTGATGGCTTGACGCGACAGGAAGCGCGACGCCTGGCCCGGACGGCGGACCGGCTCGTCGACCAATTAAAACAAACGTATGGTATTGTCCAGGACCTCGCCCGATACAACTACCGTTATAGCGCCCTGGTACATGATCTTGGCCGGTTGACCGCCGATGCCCAGAATCTGGACAATTCCATCGAGGAGGGATTTTCCAAGATCCGATTACAAAACCAGGCATCCCAAATGCGTGGTCGCGTCCAGAATATCGCCGGACGCCTACACAACCAGACGATCGATGTACGTCTCTCGCAGTCATGGTCGACGGTGATTCAGTCATTCAATGAATTGACCAACAGCCTGGGTTCACTGGGCGGTTTCAATCCGGGAGTGGGAACGAGTGACCCAGTCCAATTACGCTCGCTTTATCGTGCTATCGACCAATCAATTACGTATACCGATTTGTTGCTTTACCAGTTCAAGCCCTACAACTATTACGGTGGCGACTACTCAAGGTTTTCTCAGGAAACACGTGAATTGAGAAATAGTCTCTCTGATTTCCGTTCCAGCCTGACTCCGGTCAGTAGCAGTGCTTCGATCCGAGCCGGCGCCCGCAAGGTCAACAATTCTTACCGGGCCGTTGAACGCGCTTGGAACGCCATGTTACGCAACACCGGGATGGTCAATACCAATGGCCTGACAAATCTCTCAAACGCAATGGAACAGCTGATGTCCGTCGCCTCGGCGCGCTGAGGATGCCGCACTGACAATCCCTTCCAACAACCTCAAAATAGTAGCCGTCATGATGGCGATCGCCTGTCCAAGATCAGATTCCAAACGGCTCACCCTGCCAGTTTTCCGCGAAAGGATTTCGACCATGATGCCTGTGTTGTTTGCCCTCCGTTTGCGAATCGTCTTCGCATGCATGCTGGGATTGACCGGATTCGGCTCGGCGTCTGTTTGCTCGCAGGAATCACAACCTGAGACGCCCGAGCAGTCAAGCCTTCAAAACCCCAGCCCAGAATACAAATCGCTAAGCGAACTGTTGACGGAAACCGAAGAATCACTCCGAGCAGCTCCCAGCCTGCAAGTCGAGATCGATACGACTCTCGAAAGCGTGAGCGATACGCGGACGACATCGCAACTGCGCCTAACGTACCTTTCCCGCGGTCCAGCGTTCCGAATGGAGGTCCGCGAAGAGCCGAGTGATCGATTGCAGCTACTGGTGTTGTATCGGGATTCCGAGTTACTGCGATGGGCAGCGACGGCCAATCAATTCAGCCGGACAGCCACGGAAGAGCCCTATGGCGAATTGCAGTCCTGCGGTATGTCCCATTGGTATCTTGACCTGTTCTCGGCGAACTATTTAGTGATGCCGGAACCCAGCGAGGTCTTCTTTTCCAAGATTACGCAAGTGGTCGACCTTGGAACAGACTCTCGGGGACGACATTTTCGTTTGACCTGTTTCGATGGCAATGTCGCTGACTGGTGGTTTTCGACAAAGTCGCCTCGACTGCCAATTGCCATGAAAAATGAAAAAACGCTCGCCCTCGCCGATGGACGGACCATCCGTCAGTCCCAATCAACCGAATTCAAATGGACCTTGGACAAGAACCTCGAAGACGTCGCCTTTGAATTCGAGCTTCCGGGTTCCGCCAAACAGGTTGACGATTTGGCCGCTTCGGTCAGCGGACGCGGCGTGGAACAACTGATCGGGCAACCGCTACCTCAACTCAACTTGATCGATCTGCAAGCTCAACCAGCGTCCGTCGAACCAAACGAACGACCGATGCTGTTGTATTTCTGGGCCACCTGGGCTGCACCGAGCGTCGAACAGCTTCCCGGAGTCCTGGAATTTGCCGAGACGCTGGAGGCCCGCGGAGTTCAGATTCGCCTGATCAATGTTGCGGAGACGCCCGAGCAGATCGCTCGATTCCTGAAAGAGCTCCAATTCAATGGCCAGGTTTTGCTCGACCATGATGGCAATGCTGCACACGAACTACGTCTGACAAACCTGCCGGCCGTCGTTGTGATCACCGGAGATCAAAAGATCCGCTCAATCTACCAAAAGGTCAATGCTGAATCGCGACCGGCGATCTCCGCAGCGGTCGAAAAAATTCTGGCGGCTCCCAAGTAGCCGCCCGCGTACCGAGCCAAGGCAATGGCCACCCGAGCTAACCGCGAGCTTGCATCGCCAACTGATTCAGCAAGGCGGTTCGAGAATACCCCAGTTCTGCGAAGCGGCGATTCCAAAGATCCAGTTCGGTCAATGTCGGCGGTTGTCCCACAATCTCCTCAAATGCCACGCGCACCCAATTTCGACTATCGCCACCAGTACGAGTGAAAAACTCTTCGGTCGCCATCAGTTCGACCGGGAGTCGCTCCACTTGCTGCGAGAGATTAGGCATTCGCTCAAACGCGGCCATTTCCATGGTCGACGGCAAGCGGCCCAGGATTCTTCGATAGGTGGCTGCGATGGTCTGTCGATAGCTGTCTGTCGGAACATACCCGGCCTGAATGAAATTACCTCCGCCTGCCCCGAACATCGCAGGTTCGAGAACCAATTGCACATTGGTTGGATTTCCCCGGGTAATCACCGCAGGAGGATTCTGTGTCTGAAGAATCGTGCGGCCTCCCGAGGTGACAAAAGCTCGCAGCAGGTAGATGTCGCTGTTTGCAATATACGTCGGATCATAATTCAACTCAAACGGTACATTTCCCATTCCGAAATTCGATAGCCGAAACGATGTTTCGCCATTCCGTACCTGGTAGGCAGGCCGCGTCTGATTCTCCAGCCGAATCGTAACAACCGCATCGCTGGGCAATCGACCGCCACGAAATTGAAGCGAGCCACGAAGCCCGGAAGACTGATTGTCGAGCTGAACATTCAATGACCGGAGTTGACCAAGTCGCCTGTCCAGCATCAGCATGGCAATCCGACCGGTTGAGTCGGCATGTTGGTTGATTTCTTCCGCCAGGTCGAAAATCTGATTTCCGACTCGCCCGACCTGATCACCGGCAACACAGACGATCACGTCACCCGGAAGGATTCCTGACCGCGCGGCCGACGAACTGGGATCCACTTGACGAACCAACGCGCCGACATCGGTACTCTCGGCCGTCACTCCAAAATGCCAAATTTTATTGAACCCTGATGAACCAATCCAGTTACCGCTATCCCAGCCTCGATCGGTATTGGCATAAGGGGTCGTATCAAACGAACGGTCACCCCACCCCTGCGTTGCGCAGACATCTTGACTGACCATGACAACGACCAGCAGCGGCAACCAGCCAACTCCATTTCCGATCAATTTCTTGAAAGCAGCATCCATTCCAGTGATTCCTCATTCGGTAAAAATTTGTTCGAGAGCGTCCAGTGATTCGGGTCGGGAATCCCGAAAGTCGCGGGCGAGCAACTGTCATAAATGACAGGTAAATCAACTATGGTTGATCGGTCTCGCCGAGTTCCAGCTTCGATAGCTCCCCCCGCAGTGTAGCGGGATCGTAAGGAAAGAAACCTGCCAGAATGGTGCTCGACTGCCCACTTTTGGCCAGGGCATGTTTCACAAATTCTCGATTCGCCGTCGCCTGTTCCCCTTGTCCTTCAAGATCAAAAACCAACGTGAGCGGGCGCGTGATCGGGTATCGACCCAACAGAATTTCGTGCTCATCACCCTCGATCACGCTGGTTTTGTCTTTTAGTTTCAAACGGCGTACCGACGCATTACTGAATTTGAAATCGGCGACTGCAATCGCCTGAACATCGGTCCCGACAGCACTGACCACCTGCGCGTTGGAGCCAAGTTCTCGCTCGGCTTTTCTCATCTTATTCAGATGGAACAGGTATTTCTCTGTAAATTTCCGGGTGCCACTTTTCTCATCGCGGCTGATAATGTGAACGGTTTTAGCCGCGACCTCACCGGCAACCCCGACGGCGTCCCAGGTAATTTCTGTGGTTTCATCCTGGGAACAAAACAGCGTTACGAGCTGAGGATAAGTAATGACTTCAAGCGGATTGCCGGCATTGACGAATACTCCCAGCGGTTCGCGGGCAACTTGAATTGCGACCGGACGCTTCAATCCCGCCGCTTTGAGGCTCTCCAGATCTTCCGTTGTGACCGGTCGCGAAACCATCCCGATACTGGACGGATTTTTGGCAAGTCGGCCAAACACGGTTTCGGATCCTTCGGCCGAAATAACGACCTCGACTTCCGGATGGAAGTTCTTGAATCCGTTGGCCCATTTATGGGCGAGCAAATCCATGCTGGTGGAACCAAACATATCAATCTCGCCCGATACCGTCTCGCCGGGCAAATAGGGATCAATCGAATCAAGCAGAGCGCCAATTTCCTCGACGGACAATTGTTTACTCGCCGGGGCCTCGTTCAAGTCGGGCGTCTGAGACGGAGAATCCTGGGCGAGCATGCATTGGCCAACGCCAACCACCAAGACGAACGAACAAAAACAAAAGATGCGGGTCAGCCGTGTCATCTAAAAACCTCCATGCAAGAAAACCACTCCTGGGCTCCTGTAAAATATTTCATTTGGTTTTTTGCGGCAAGATCAATCGCGTCGGATCCTGATCGGACCCTGGACTTACCCAGATCAACGTAAAACGCCGCCATTTGCTACCAACCCTGCGACGTTGTTGACGGCAAATTCGCGTCAGGCAGCCCTCTGATCGGCCCGAACACGATGCAAATCACACCGCACGCGATTCAATGACGCTGCCGATATCTCGCACGGCGCGGGGCGAAGCCGCCAAAACCGAGTGCAGCAGATCGCCTTCCAGAACCAGGATTTCCAGGTCCTCGACCGCCTCCACCGTCATGGTGTTGGTTTGCCGCGAAAGCAGGGCCCGTTCGCCAAAAAATTCGCCCCGAGTCAAATGTCCGATTTCCTGTTGGCCTCCCGCCCCATCGACCATGGACATCCGAGCACGGCCAGAGACGATCAAATGCAACCCCGTCAACTCATCACCCTCGCGCACCGACATTTCTCGCCGAAACATCTCCAGCTTGGATTCCTCCAGTCGACGGACAAATCCTGTTCCCTCGGCCACTCCCAAGTCTTGCAGCGTTTCGCTGATCTTACTTGCATTGGTGCGCTCGCGACCGGCCGACAATTGTTCCGGCGTGGTTTGAATCTGCGTACGAATTGGATAGGGAATGGTCAGGTTGTACCGCGCTGCATACCAGATGCGGGTCATCAATTCGTCACCGATTTCAAATTGCCGAGAGTATTCGGAAAGATAAAACCGGATCGTATAATTGACGGAAAAGTCTCCAAATCCAGTCGTCTGGACTGTGGGTGGCGGATCGGCCAGCACGCCCGGCGTTTGACGAACGATCTCCATTAACACCTGCTTGACTTCATGGGCGGATCGTGTAGGCAAAACCAATTTCTGCAACCTGCGAAAGCCACCGCTGTGGACGTGAAAAGTTCTTGAATTTGCCTTTTGCCAACACCGAGTTGGGAACCACGACCAGTTCGCGGGACCTCGTCACCAGGTGGACCGAACGCCAGTTGATTTCCTTTACCTCGCCGATTCCCCCGCGATCTCAATCCAGTCCCCCAGTTCCACGGGACGTTCCACCAACAGAAAGATCCCAGAAAACACGTTGCCCAACGGTTCCTGTACGGGCCAGCCCGACCAGGATTGAACCAACACCGAGTGCCGCAAACATCTTCCCCAGATCGTGCCCCCAAACCGACGACAACACGAATAGCGAACCCACGAGCACCAGGGACAAACGAATCAGATCGGTCAGGATCCGTGGCATCCTGCCCGCCAACTGACCGTGGCAGAGTCGGCAAACAACGTCGCCTTGAAAAACGACAGGATCGCGTAAATCATGCCGATCAACAGTGCCGTCAGCGTTAATTGTACGTACAGCTCGCTTCCATCGAGCCTGATCACCTGGGTCAACAGCAGGTAGGCGGCCAGCGCAGGCACCACCAACCAGCGAGCATGCGTCACAGGGACCACCAGATAATGCCCCGAACGGCGGAGGCGGTGAATAATCTCGCCCAACGTCAGCATCAATAATGGAAAGCAAACGGTCGAAACCGATTGCCCAGGCGATTTCGGTTTCGTAACCCGTGATTTCAAAAATCGTCATGCGATCGGATCCTGACTGATGTTGAATTGGCCTCGACGTTCAGGCAGCCGATGATTTCTGAAAATCACGACTTACTAATTCATCATCCGCGACCGCCATTAATTCCTGATTCGACTCCAGATCGCGCAAGCCCCCAAAATCATCAGGGCGAAAACGGATGATATTCACAGGCCCCAAACCGGCCAACCGTTTGGCATGTTGAACCGCAGCCCCCCATAATTCATAGCCCACGCGGTCGCGCCGGTGAGGGCACCCAGCACAGGGCCCGAAGCCATACCAATCTGGATCTTGATCTGCGTTTCGTGTTGCACATTGAATCGCTCGATCAACTGCAATGTTTCCACTGCATACTCAGCCAAACGATGCTGATGATCGATGCGTTCCTCGGACAGGCCACAGACGGCGAGATAATCCCCTGTTGAACTCGCCAGTTTCTCGACACCGCAGCTCCGTCCCAGATCGTCCAACGCTTCGATCAATGACTGATAGGCCTCCAAACCATGCTGTTCACCGCGTTCGGGAGCAAGCGATTCCAGCCCCAACAGTTTGGCGCAGTAGATCGAAACAGACGGCAACAGGTCAACGCCAGTCGGCTCTTCTGCCCGCAGCCTGCAAATGGCTCAGCGGCGGTAGAGCGCTCACCAACAGGCGTTCGTCTTGAAGGATCTGCTCATGCAACCTCGCTGTATTGGTTCGCATTTTGCCCGTCATTTGATTGAGCGCGTGTGCCAGTTGACCAAATTCATCGCTGCTAGTGACGGGAGCTTCAACGTGGGTATTTCCCGCCGACATGGCTTCCACCGCATCCATAATTCGTTGCAGCGGCCGCAGCAGTTGGTGAGCAGCAAGCATCGCAAACACACAGGCAATCAGCCCAATCACGGTCACCGTAATCAACAAACGTCGTCGCAGACGATAAATCGCGCAAACGCTTCTGCGACATCCATTTTGGCAACCACGTTCCAATCGAGACCCTCGACGTTGAGCGGTCCATAGGCTACCAGCACTGGCTCGCCGCGATAATCAAGCATTTTGCCCATCCCGACCGCGCCGAGACGCGCATTTTCAATCGCTTCGGTGTGAATTGCTTCGCTTAAGACCACCGTGCCACTGTCTTTGATGCGGGCCAAATCCCGGGGAGACATGCCGTTGGCCTCCAGATCAGCGTACAGCTGTTGCGGCGATTCAAGATGACACCGCGATTCTGATCGGAGCAGGTAATCATCGCCAACCAGCAAGGTCTCCCCCGTTTTCCCCAATCCGGCCCCAACCCAGTCGCGGTTGTTGCTCAACAGGTTTTCGATTCCGTCCGTCGGCATCTGCAAGACCAAAATTCCGACCATCTCCACACCATCGAAAATAGGACTCGCCACAAACGCCGCGGCCCGCCCAAACGAGGGACGATAAAGTTCGAAATCAACCAGCTCAAAAGAACGCTTATCCTGATCGCGGCGGAGTCGCTCAATGGCCTGCGTCAGCTTGGTAAACGATAAAGATCCTTCGTTCAGCGTCGCGACGAGGTCAACTTCTTTGCGGTAGGAATAGACAATATTTGTGGTTGCAGGATCGACGAGCATGAAATCGTAATACCCCAGTTGATCCACCAGGTTAGCAATCTTCGCGTGTCGTTTGGCGTGGATCCGACTGTAGGCCGTATCATCCTCAATACCGAGGTAGCGAAATCGCTGGTCGGTCGATTCGGGGTTGTTCGCCAGGTACATGTAGTGCAGGTACTGGCCGGCCGACGTAACTGGCATCATCTGTTCGGGGACCGGTTCACCGTCCACGCATTTGGCCAGCCTGGGAATTTGCTCGGCCTTGTAAAACTCCAACAGCTCCAGCCGCTGTTGATTCGTTATCTCCTGCTCATGTAACTCGTTAAACGCTGCCCGGAATTCACTCATCAACTCAATGACTTTTTCGCTCTCAGTCAACGTTTGCACCTGCGTGCGATATTGCTTCAGGTAGCTGGCAACCGCATTGCCACGTGTCACTCGAATTGCATTTAGCTGACCTAAAACCTGGTCGGTCAATCCGCGCCAGTGCCCGCGTTATACGCAATCAGGCCCACCACCAAAGCTGAAATTGTTGCGATGGCCAACATCAGCAGTGTCAACCTGCTGTGGATACCGAGGGTTCGGGTCAGGAAAATTTTTGCCATCAGGCACCAGTTTGCAGGGGAATTACGACCGTCGCAATCGTTCTGAAAACTGCCCCAGCTGTCAATATCAGTTGAGATTTAACGGTTTCAATTGCCCCAGTAATTCTCCGGGGCGTTCTTCCGCTTCCACGCTGCGCAAGCTGCCGAGACGCGCTTCAGTCGATATTCTTACCGGTCCATCAACCATGCCAGCAAACCGATTCCAGTTCAACGGAAAGTGGGCAGCAAGCAAAACGGCCAACCCAAACCAATCATGACCCAACCATCCGCCTTTCAGGTCTTACCGAAACTACCTTGATCAGCTTGGAAGCAACCGGCAGCAGGAGTTACAATCAGACGGTTTATAATCGACAGTTTGTTCGGAGCACCAGTTTCATGAGCCAGCCCAAATTTGGATCACTCAGTTTTGCTGCTTTCGGTTTGATGCTGTGTGTGTTCGGCGGTTCTCCGCGAGTATCCGCCGCGATTCAGGCCGACGATCTGCGGGAACGCATTGAAGACAAAAATGGAATTCGTACCGATGTCTGGGTTTACAACAACATCGGCGACGCCATCCAACAGGCAAAATCCGAAAACAAACCGATCTTCGTCACGTTCCGCTGCGTGCCGTGCAAAGCGTGTGCGGCGTTCGACGCGGATGTCGCCAACGGCAACCAAAAAGTTCGCGAGCTCGCCAAAGAGAAATTCGTTTCCGTCCGTCAGGTCGAAATGAAAGATGTCGATCTCTCGCTGTTTGAATTTGATCACGATTTGAACTGGGCAGCGATGTTCATCAATGCCGACGGCACGATTTACGCACGCTATGGAACACAGAGTGCCGAGGGACCGGACGCCTACAATTCCATTGATGGCCTCGTCAACGACCATGAATCGAGTCCTGGAACTGCACGCCAATTACCCCAACAACCGGGCAGAACTGATTGGCAAACGGGGGGACAAACCCAGCGGTATGACGGCGCTGGAATTGCCTGGAATGAAGAATGCCGAAAAACTGGAGCAACAGACCACGCGGCAGAATTGCATCCACTGCCACATGATTCATGATGCGATTCATTTCCAGGCCCAGGAAGCCGGTACGTTCGAAAACAAAATGCTTTGGAAATATCCGCTGCCGCATACGATTGGCCTGAAAATGGATCGGACCAGCGGGGTGACCATCAATGAAGTCATCGCCGGATCGCCGGCAGATCAGGCAGGCTTGAACCCCAAACAGGATATCGTTCGAATCAACGGCCAACGAATTGCTTCCATTGCCGACATCCAGTGGGTGCTACATAAACTGAATGACGACCAAGCCAAGGTTGAAATCGAAACCACCGATGGCAAACAACACACGGTCGAACTGGCAGGCCCATGGAAGGCGATGGATGTTTCCTGGCGCGGGTCCAACTGGTCGGTCTCGCCGAGATTAAGAGTCTATTCACCCCCACTACTGGATGCCCAGCAAAAAAAGAAACTGGGGATCGACGAATCCGACCACGCGATGATCGTCAAGTTTATCAATCGCAGTCAACCTGGTGGGAAAGCGGCAATCGCAGCCGGCTTGCGGCAAGGCGACGTGATCGTTGAACTGGACGGCAAACCGGTCCGCAACATGGATAACGCCCAATTCAATTTGTACATCAAAATGAATTATTCGGTCGGTGACGAGCTACCGATTACGATCTTGAGAAACGGCGAAAGAAAATCGTTGCGAATCAAGCTGGTTGAATAAACACGCGACGCCCAAGTCAGGTCCACAAACATGTTCGAAAGCATTGTCTTCCTGCTGGCCCAGGAAATCGCCCGCAATAACCGTGGGCTCGGGACCTACCATGCAGGTTTGACCGCAGTCGGGATTGCGATCATCCTGGTCGCTTTCGGTTTTTTGTACGCCAATCCAAAAGACCCGGCCAAAGCACTCCCGAAAGCCCTTCAATGGACTGTATTTGCGATCGTCATCCTGCTGGGACTGGGCGTGATTGCCTCCGCCTGGTTGGCATTCTGAATTCGCACCGGAGCTGACAGCGTCTAAGCCAATTCGGCCAGAACTTCCTTCGCCGCGGAAATCGTGTTGGCAATATCTTCGTCACTGTGAGTGGAGGAGACAAACAACGCTTCGAACTGACTGCACGGCATGTAGACTCCGCGGTCAATCAGACCCCAGAAATATTTCGAAAATCGCTCGGTGTTGCTTTGCGACGCAGATTTCCAGTCCGTGACCGGGCCCGGATGAAAGAACAACGTCATCATGCTGCCGACACGGTTAAGACAATGCTCGATCCCGGCGGATTCCGCGGCAGCCGAGAGACCGTCAGCCAACTGTTGACATTTTTTCTCCAATTCGTCGTACGGCGGATTGTCACGTAAAGCGGTCAACATCGCGATCCCGGCAGCGGTGGCGATCGGATTGCCGCTCAACGTGCCCGCCTGAAAAACTTTTCCAGCCGGCAATACGTGCTGCATGATCTCGCGTTTTCCTCCAAACGCGCCCAACGGCAGTCCGCCGCCAACGATCTTTCCCATCGTTGTCAAATCGGGTAGCACACCGAACAATGACTGCGCTCCGCCGTAGGCCACCCGGAATCCGCACATCACCTCGTCAAAAATCAGGACAGCCCCATGTTGTTCGGTTAACGATCGGAGCGAGTTAAGAAACCCGTCGAGGGAGTCACACAGCCCATGTTGCCACAGACCGGTTCGAGAATCACCGCCGCAATCTGATCACCGTGATCCTGAAAAGCCAGCTCCAGACCCGGGACGTCATTGTATTCCAGCACCATCGTGTCCTGGCTCGTCCCGACCGTCACCCCCGGCGAATTGGGAACCGCCAATGTGGCCGCGGCGCTACCTGCTGCCACCAACAGACTGTCGACATGCCCATGATAATTACCGGCAAATTTGATCACGACGTCGCGGCCGGTGTAACCGCGTGCCAGGCGGATCGCCGACATCGTCGCCTCGGTTCCCGAGTTGACCAACCGGACCATTTCAACCGACGGGACGGCGTCAATGATCAGTTCGGCAAGCTGATTTTCGGCGATCGTGGGCGCACCAAAACTGGTCCCCCGATCGACCGCTGCATGGACAGCCGTTTTGACGTCCGGTTGTTGATGGCCCAGAATCATCGGCCCCCAGGAACCGATGTAGTCGATGTACCGGTTGCCGTCGATGTCGAACAGGTACGGACCTTCGCCCCGTTCGAACACGATCGGCACCCCGCCGACGGCCCCAAAGGCCCGCGCGGCACTGTTGACTCCGCCCGGCATCAAATCGATCGCGCGGGCGTAGACAAGTTCGCTGTTTTGTCGGTTGGTTGGCATGGGTTCAGTTTTCAAGGTTCGGTTTTCAAGGTTCAGTTTTTAGAGTTCAGGGTCCAGGGTTCAGAGTTCAGGGTTTCGGACGGTCGATTTGTTAGCAAGTTTTCGACAGCGACTGTCCCGATCTCACTGGCTGTTGCTTGACGCAAACTTCGCCCAAGTCCTGATTTCAATCAATCGTATCCATGAAGGCCAACTCGCCCAACCGGCAAACCGGCACATTCAGCCATTCGCCCAATGGCACTAACCTCCAGCTCCCAACGCAACGAAACCCGTAGCTTTCCGCACGCGACAACTTTGCTTGACGTATTGCTAAGGCCCCCCGTCCAACACCCGCGTTAACCGTCCAACACCCGCGTCAACTATCCTACGCCCGCGTCAACTATCCTACGCCTGCGTCAACTATCCTACGCCTGCGTCAACCATCCTACGCCCGCGTCAACTATCCTACGCCTGCGTCAACTATCCTACGCCTGCGTCAACCATCCTACGCCTGCGTCAACCATCCTACGCCTGCGTCAACCATCCTACGCCCGCACCAACCATCCAGCACGCGCAACATTCATCTAATGTACCGGCTCCCCCTCTCCTCGTGAATTCGGACGAGCCCACTTTCCATTCGAATCCAGCATGCTCCGAATTCACGAGGAGAGGGGGGTGGGGGGTGAGGAGCAACAAACTCTGATTCCGTTTCTTGCTTAACTCTCTCAACTTGTTTCTGATTAAATTCCGTTTTGATTGATACCCGTATTCCCCTCACCCGCAAAATTTGGCGTCGGCAAAACCCGGGGAGAGGTTATTCTTTCCGAAATCCTCAATCCAGCGTGCTCCGAATTCACGAGGGAGAGCGGAGGAGATTAGCAACCCCATTCGAAAATGGACACATTCTCACTATCTCCAACCATCCGCCAATTCATCTCACCTTTAACCCACCATCAATTCACCACTCGCGTCAAACACGCGAACCCGTTTCCAGTTATCCTTATGCTCTTCGATAAACTGAAAATGTCGCTCGGCTGTTTGATACGCGTCGTGGGAAGCCTGATCTTCAAACACGATATTCAAACAGACGTGGAACCCAAGATCGTTAACGTCACGTTGAAACTCCTGCTTGCGGCGTCCCGCAAAAAAGCAGGCAGTTCCCGGGTGGCCCGACAGATACTTGTAACAGGCAGCAACCATCGCGTCCTGGGCAGCATCGGAATCATCGTCCAGCGTAAAATAAACGTTGTGGGCTAACATATGTCCGCCTTAGCAGGTGAGGAATTTTGTCATCGTTCGAAGAAATAGCCAATAATTCATTTCATCCAGTTGGCAGTTATAAACGATCAACGCCATCGTTGAAGGGGAAGGCAACCCCAACGATTTTCAACGCTGAAAATCCGCCATCCTGAACATCTGACGGCCTGTTTTTTAATCTGCCGTAAAAAGATCATCCGCCGAGCCATCGGCCGAAGATTCTTTTGCTCGACTGCGAAACAGGCTCTCCCAATTTTCACGTAGCCGGACCAAGCCTGCTTGAGCCGACGTCGCCTGCCAGCGACCGGAGGCATCGACCTCCGCCAATCCCAATCGAGCCAATTTGCCAAGCGCATCGTGGATTTCGAAATCAACGTCTTGTTCCGTCACTTCCAACAAAAATGACTCAGCCAACCCATCCAGATCCCGACTGGTTACGCCGTCAGAACCGATCGCCTCGTGTTTCCATAACAACGTGTAGGCCAGGATCGTTTCGCAAAGCTCCTGTTCTTCGGCTTCGTTCAGAATCCGGTAGATCACGCTAAGATTGTTATCCAGGTTTTTTAGGTACAGACTCTTCGTCAGTCCAAATTGATATTTCGTTTTGGTCCGAAAATAGCTGAGCACCGATTTGACTACGTAGCCGATCGTGACGCCCAGGAAAATAATCCAGCCAATGATCGCCTTGATCGTGAATGCGACGACCAGGACCAACGCACTGCGGACCAGTTTATAAATCGTGATCAACGTGCCAGAGACGGTCGGAAACAGAATCTTGGCATGATCCAGTCGCGTCAGCCTGACTTTGGATCCCGGCAGCAATATTTCCAGATCCGTTTCCGGGATATTTTTAAACGTCTTCAGGTACACGCAATTGGAATCGATCGCTTCATCATCCTTTTTCTGCTTGCTCGAGGCCGGTGCAGGATGCGTACGGAACACGATGATCAGTCGCTGGAATTCCGGTAACTCGATGGCTTCCCGGCGAAACAGATTTGTCCACCGACGGCGGTAAATCATCACCGTCCGGTAGCCGCGGGCAAAGATTTCCAGCCGCTGAAATTTTTCGAAGTCAACATCCAGTCGAACCCCCCATTGCCAGCCAATTTCGACGGCTCGCTCGACCTCCTCCTGGGACAACCGTTTGTAATGGGCGGAATACAACAACCCGGAAACACGATCAATCAAATGGCCCGTCAGCCGATCACGTTCCTCGCCGCTGACCGTTTCCAGATCAAGCATCTCGCTGTCAGGATCGACATGGCAATAGCTTTCCTCCAGCTGCAACAGTACCGAAAGATGCTCCACATGAAAGATCTTTTGCAGCTGCCTGCAGAGAAGCTGAAATATCGGCAGGTCCGCGTCGGCGTCAAAGAACCTCTCAATCAGTTGCAGCTTCAAATCCGTATGCCGAAGCGGGATGAACGTCGTTCGCTCAGGAAGCTGTTGAGCGATTAAGTCGTCCTCGATCCCGGCGACCAGTTTTTGCTGTTCGAAATTGTTCACGCACCGTCGGCCATCGTTAAACTCCAGGATCCATGCACAAACCGTGAGCGTCGAGGCTCACGCTTCGCTTGATCACCCTAGATTAATGCGGTCGATCGAAATTCGCTACTCTAAAAACTCACCGCGAACGACGCGCGGTTTCCCGGACGACAGTGGGGACGATGAAACGGTGCCGGATAATGATGGGGATGGACGATCACAGGCGGGCCAAAATAGGGAGCCGGGCAGTATCCATCGGGCTGAACAAAAACGGTCGCAGGTCGACGCTGCAAATTGGCAACCGGATACATCGGACGCGGAACTGACTGCAGGGCCTGAATCACCGCGTCACTGACGCCGTTGGTTTTCAGCAAGATCAAGTCATCCGGTGTTGGCGGGGCGGCGGCGCCAGACAGGTTGATTTGATTGACAATCAGTTCGTCACCAACGCCGCTGCGAGTCATGTGAATGACCTGTTCCATCGTCACCGCGGCGTCGCTGGCCGCCTGCTGCCGCTGATAGAACCGATCTCGCTGACGCGCATCGGCTTGGTCGGCCTGATCGCCGATCGCGGTGCCCGCAACGCCACCGGCTAACGCGCCGATCAATGCGCCCTCGCCAGATTTCCCCTCGGACGCCCCAATTGCCGCGCCCATCAGTCCGCCGCCGGTGGCTCCGAACAATCCGCCCGCCGTCGCATTGGGGCCGAGCGACTGGCAGCCCGAACTCGCGGCGATCAGGGCGACTAACATCAGCAGTCGAAAGTTCTGAAAATGATTCATCGCTGTTTGCAATTAAATATGAAATCTGGGAGAGGGTTTCGTCGCGGATGATCCAATGTGATCCCGGTGACGTCAAGACAGACTTGGCCTGCGTGCCCGCACATTCGGCGGTAAAACGGCGTTTGCATGAATCGGGCAACACTTGGCTGTGACCTGCTCAATCCCCTTTCTGTTCTTGCATAAACGATTCGCGAATCTGCTGGGAGCTTGAAACAAGCTAGGAAATCGTTTCGCTAGCATGCATAATCGGTTTCCGAGGTAACAACAAACTGATTGGAACCAAGATGAAAGAAGTCCAGGACGTTTCCAAACGGATTATCAAGAACGTTGAACAAGTCATCGTTGGCAAACGACAGCCCCTGGTTTACTCGTTGGTCTGCTGGTTTTGCGAGGGCCATTTTTTGCTGGAAGACGTACCTGGCGTGGCGAAAACGATCCTGGCCCGGTCGCTGGCGTGTAGCGTCGGTTGCGAATTCAAGCGCATTCAATGCACGCCTGATTTGCTCCCAAGCGATGTGACCGGCGCTTCGATCTTCAACCAGCAAACCAGTGAGTTTGAATTTCGTCCCGGCCCATTGTTCGCCAATATTGTGCTGACCGATGAGATCAATCGAACCACTCCGCGAACCCAGGCTGCTTTACTGGAGGCCATGGCCGAAAGCCGAATCACCGTCGACGGCGTCACCCATTCCCTCAAAGCTCCGTTTCTCGTGATTGCGACTCAGAACCCGGTCGATCACGAGGGAACTTTCCCACTACCAGAGGCTCAACTCGACCGATTTCTGATGAAATTCTCCGTTGGCTATCCTTCGCTGGAAGACGAACTGCAAATCCTCGATCGCTTACAGCACCAGCATCCGATCGACCAACTCAAGCCAGTCGTTCAGGCCGGAGAGATTGTGGCTTGCCAACAGCAGATTCGATCCGTGCATGTCGATGAAAAGATTCGCAAATACATTCTGCAAATCGTCCACCTTTCGCGACACCATGAACACCTGGCCCTGGGCGGCAGCCCACGCGCTTCGATCGCACTGTTCCGGACGTCGCAAGCCTTGGCAGCAATCCGCGGTCGCAATTTCGTGCTCCCGGATGATGTCAAAATGGTTGCCGCCCCCGTGTTAGGACACCGGATGATCTTGAAACCGGAAAGTCGACTGAGAAAAGTCACCGCGGACCAGGTGGTCAACCAATTGATCTCGGAGATCTCCGTCCCCGTCATTGGCGATTGAATGTGCTCGAAAACTCAACGCTGCCGTTGTTTACCATGAAATATATTGTCGCTTTAATTCTGCTGGCTTTGCTGGCGATGCTGTTGAACCTCACCATGCTGGTGTATGCGTTTTACGTCATCGTCGCGATGCTGCTGATCAGCCGCTGGGTAACCCGCGACTGGGCTGAGGCAGTCGAAGCCGAGCGAGTCTGTCATTCAGAATCGGTGGCGATCGGCGGTACGATTTCCGTAATGATCAAAATTCGCCACACGGGACGCTGGCCGATCACCTGGGTGTTGGTCGAAGATTTGCTGGAAGCCCGTGGCGCTCGGCGTTCCCGCGCCCTGCACTTTCAATTTCCGGTCGCACGACTGGAAGTGCTGAAGCTCAATCCGGGTGAGCAGAAACAACTGATCTATCAACTGAAATGCAATAAACGGGGTTACTTTCAGGTTGGGCCACTGGTCCTGGAAACGGGCGATATGTTCGGGCTCAATCGACGTTACCGTGTCTTGACCGATCCGATCTTTATTCTTGTGCTCCCAAACACAATCGCCATTCCAAACTACGACATTGCTTCGCGACGTCCGATTGGCGAGGTCGTCATGACCCACCGCTTGTTCGAAGACCCAACTCGCATCTCGGGTGTGCGTCGATACCAAAATGGTGATCCCCTCTCGCGGGTTCACTGGCGAGCGACCGCCCGGACCGGAAAATTGCAAAGCAAAACCTATGAGCCATCGACGCTTTCGGGAGCCACGATCGTCGTTGATTTCCATCGTGACTCGTTCGACCCGAAACACGAACCCGTTCGCAGCGAACTCGCCATCACTGCCGCCGCCAGTATCGCCAATTCGCTCCATGAGCTGGGACAACAGGTTGGGCTGGTTTCCAATGGCCGTGATGCGGTGGACCGGATTCGCACCCAAGGCTGGAAAGGTGATCGCCGGACGCGGGCGGAAGCCCAACAATCAGTGCAAATGAAATCTGACAGCGACCGCTTGCTGCCGGTCATCGTCCCGACCGGAAATTCCGCGGATCAAATGCTGAATATCCTGCGGACGTTGGCCCGCCTGGAACTGACAGACGGTTTGGAATTGGGGCAACTGCTGGTCGAATCCACCGCGAGAATGCCCCGGGATGCAACCGTGCTGGTCATCCTTTCAGCAGTCAATCTGGCAAATGCCGTTGCCATCGGCGGACTTCGGCGACAGGGCTATGCAGTGGAAGTGATCGTCAATTGTTTGGACGAACAAGAATTCCTGACGGTCTCCGGACCGTTGTTGAACGAAGGGATCACCACCCGGTTTCTACAAAATGAAGCATCGATTGCCGCAATTTGCGAACGGCAGCTGATCGGTTAACCAGCGCGTCGGCTGATCAAGCCCGAAAACGTGCCCGATTCGATATCATCGAACCTGAGCTTCGCTCGCAAGAAAAACTGCGCATTGGCCAAATCAGCAGAGGGCCAAGTCGGCACGAAAAACAGTCCAAACTCAGCAACCACCCACGGCGAATGGACTCGGAATCAACTTACAACAGAAATCAACCCTTTCGCGATGATCGGCGTTCATTAGCGGTTTGTAGCATTACAGATTGGAGGACCACACTTAACGGTTTGGAACACCAAGTCAGCGACTCAAGGCAATCCCATCCACGCCGTGGCGGTGCTGCCGATCCGAGGAGAACAACGGGCAACCGAAACAGACTCATCGAATGACGTTTTCGGCGGACCAGGCTCTCGCTCAAACCTGACGAGCAAGATGCTCACAGCCTGTTCCCGTGTGTTTGCCGGTTCCAGCAGGACCTGAACAGAAACAACATTGACACAATTCAGTCACTCCTTTACTTTCCCCGCGATGGAGCGACATGCGGCACGGGACAGGCCCCGTGCGTGACCGATTCTTGCGTTTAGCATCCAGATTGATCCGTGAAGCAGCCACTGACTGTCATTGTTCCCTGTAAAAACGAGTCGCTGAACTTGCGCGCCTGCATTGAGAGTTTCTACCGCATTGCGGATGAAATTTTGATTGCCGACTCTGGTTCAACCGACGATACGATGGAAATTGCGCTGGAGTTCGACAAGACTCGGATTATCCAACGAGACTATCGAACCTCGGGCGATTTTAAGAACTGGGCCATTCCCCAAGCGACCCATGACTGGGTCCTGATCGTCGACGCGGACGAACGAATCAAGCCTGAACTGGCGGATGAAATCGTGACAGAGCTCAGTCGCGGCCCCAGTGAGGACGGGTTCTGGATTTATCGCGACAATCACTTCATGGGACATCGGCTGAAATTTGGCGACGCCAGAACGGACCGGGTATTGAGGTTATTTCATCGTGATCGAGGGCGATATGTGGGCCCGAGCGACCATGGTGAAGTCCATATTTCGACCGGACGGGTTGGCAAATTACGTGAAAAGATGGACCATTTTTCGGTCTGGAATTACGATCAATATTTCCAAAAAGCCCACCGTTACACGACGTTGCAAGCGCAACAATGGGCTGACGACGGACGTGATACCACGGCGTTCAAACTACTGATCCGTCCGATGTGGCGATTCTTCCGCGAGTACATTCTGCAGGGATCTATCCTTGACGGCAAAGCTGGAATTCAGACCGCCTGGCTGGCTGCGTTCTACTCCTTCAGCAAACAGGCTCGTTTGTGGACGATCAATCACGGATTGCAACAGCCTGACGACGACGCCATTCGCCATCACACTTATCCGGAATCCCAACCAGAAAAAGGCAACCAAAGTCGCGCCGCGTAATCTGAAGTGCGCATGGCTTGGTTTTAAAAATCGGAGCCAGACGAATTGCAGCCGATTGTCTGGTCCCAGCGGGCAAACAGCTCCTTCGCAGCAGACTGCCAATCCGGAAGTGCAAACTCGAAACCGCTGCGGACCAGCCTGTCCGGAATCACACGACGGCTTTTCAAAACCAATTCGGTTTCGGTGTTCATCAACCAAGCACCAACTTCCAACATCCACTGGGCTGCCGGCAAGCCGATTCGCATGCCCGCCGCCTGACGCAGTGCTGCCATGAATTCGCGATTAGGGACAGGTTGAGGCGAGCAGAGATTGACCGGTCCGGAAAGCGATTCTCGCTCAATTAACCACCGAATCGCACTCACAAAATCGAACTCGTGGATCCAGGAAACGTATTGCCTGCCGGAGGCATTGGTTCCGCCGAGCCCTTTCCGCACCAGTCCCAACAACACGTCGAATACGCCACCGGGATCGGGGCTCATCACCATCGCCATCCGCATCAAAACCAGACGGGTTGGCAACGATTCAAATTCCCTCGCCGCCTCTTCCCAAGCTTTTGCGACATCGACGCTGAATCCCCAGGTTTCGGGAATGTCGGGCTCCGTTCCACCCAGCGTCCCGTCTTCGCCGTTGGCCTGATTGAGACTGTGGGCGTAAATCGTCGCTGTACTGGATTGCAACCATAGCTTAGGAGGAATTCGTGCTCGTTCGATTGCATGCCCGATCGCGCGAGTCGACTCGAGCCGGGATCGCATGATTTGCTCTCGATGGCGACAATCGTACCGACAGTTGACGGATCTGCCCGCAAGATTGATGACCACGTCGGCGGCTTCGATTTCCTTGGCCCAGCGCCAACCGTTTTCGCATCCCAGTGAAAGGTTGTATACTGGCCCGAAGTCTCTGCCCATTTTCGACACCGCGAAAGAACGGAGATTTGGTGATCGGCAGCGGCAAAAGCACGGATCAGAATTTTGCCCAGCTGCCCGCTTCCGCCAGCAATAACAATTTTCATTCGAGCTCCAAAGCTCACCTCAACGAACTCAATCGTTGGTAGAACCGGAAGATTCCGACTGGCCTAACGACAAGTCCTCTTGTTGCCCCTGAAATTTGGATTTAAATGAAAAACAACCTGATAAACACCGATTTTAACGAAGGGGATTTAGAATGAGCATGCGACCGATCATCGTGAACTTCCTGTTTCTTGCGACCCTGTTCATTTGGACGGGACAATGCGATCGGGCACTTGGTCAGGATCTGTCCGGAAATTGGACCGGTCGCTGGCAAAGCAGCACGAACAACCACGGCGGCCCAATGCAGGCGACGTTTGTTCAACAATGCGGGGACGAATTACAGGTCAAATTTCGAGGACGGTTTGCCAAGGTCATTCCGTTTCGGTACCGGGCGAGACTGAAGATCGTGTACCAGGAGCCTGGCCTGACAATCGTCGGCGGCTCGAAAAAAATTGGCCCGTTTTCGGGGGGCTACACCTATTCGGGACAAATTTCTGACGGGTGTTTTACCGGCAGCTACTCCTCGCGACGATACCAGGGCGGTTGGGCCATTTCCCGGGTTGATTAACCCAATAGGCCTTCACAGCCATGGAAAAGGGGTCGCCTTTGTTAGGCAATTCCGCAATAATTTGCGCGGGATCACGGTTTTAGTGATTCCGCCGGGCAGCTCGCACGGATGTTGAACGAGCCAAGTCTTCGCCCGCCAAATCACAAGCACAGAGGGATTCGCCATGTTGTTACGGAATATTTCAATCTTCGTTTTGTTTTTTGCGCTGGCCGCAGGACTGGCGGATTCAACCAACCAGGTTTTTGCCCAACGACGTGGATTCCAAATTGGCGGACCCAATGGAGTTGTCGGAGGAGGTGGCATGGGCCTGCGAATTGGCGGTCAAAATGGTGTTCAATTTGGCGGCGGACAAGGCGCGAGATTTGGACCACAAGGGCAGGGGTTCCAGGTCGGAGGCGGTCTTGGCTTGCAGTTCGGCAATTGGAATACCCGTGGGACCGGAGGTTATCCGGCACCCGGCACTTACCCGGGACAAATCCCCAACCCGCCTGTTGCTGCGGGTGGTAACGCTCCTTTGGCCAATACGCCGTTGTTGAACGCTCCAGCAACTGGTCCTAACATCGCTGCCCCAAGACCAACTTCTGCACCGGTTTCCCCTCAAGTTTCCCCGCAAGTGGATACCCCCAAGCCAGCGGCAACTGCTGGGGTGGCCCCGCAGCAAGTGGCAACCCGCGAGAAGATCGTGCTAAAACTTTCGTCGGATGCAAAACGGCCTATCGAATACACCATCAATGGGACTCCATTTCAATTGTCACCAGGAAGCTCGGTGGTCATGGATCCTGGGATGACCTGGAAGATCGGCCTCAACAATCGGAAGAGTCCAGACCAGACTTACGACCTTGTCCAGCCCGGGAGATACACCATCAATCGTTCCGACGAAGGCTGGGTGATCGATGCAACGAACAACAACAGCCTCGCGGCCCAAAAACCTGTCGCGTTGGCTCCAGCACCTCCAACCGAGTCATCATCGCCGACGCTGACCGAGCCAACGCCGGTTGCGAGGGTTCCTGAAATCGTCAAACCGGCGGAGACACCAACCCCATCGGCCGATGCCCCGAAGACACCCGAAACCGCCCGGCCCAAATCCGTTCTGGAATTCAACCGGAAATCTGACAAGCGGCCGTAGCGACGCAGACTGAATGCTGGGAACTTGCATGTCGATCGTTCACGTTGCCTGCATCCGATCCCTTAGACCGAACGACCGATTTCATAAACCTCGAGCGTATCGAGGGCTCGGTCATTGCTTTCAAACAGCGACGCGATGCAGCGTTTGTGAATTTTCATCTTCAGCCCACCGACGCCAATCGCGCCGTAGCAGATCGTTTGCTGCTTTTGGACCGCTTTGTCGGTGACGCCCACCCCTGCAATTCCCGATGGCGGGACGGCGTTCAAGTCAATCATCACCGCTGGGGCAGGACGGAAGGAAGTCCACAACTTGGGGAGCAATTGAACCCCGGCTGCACCGGCAGCGAAGACGACGCCGGATCCTTTCACTGAATCCATTGCCGATTCCGGTGAGTCCGTCTCAACAGGCAGAAACAGGTCACTGCTCTCGCAGATGCTTTCCAGGTACTCGCAGGCTTTTTTGGCTTTCCCTAACTGCCGGGAACAGACTCGGATGGACGTCGACGACTCGCCGCCCACCGTCGTGGCAATAATCTGGGCGATCCGCAACCCCACGGGCCCCGTCCCTGCCAGAATGGTGATTGTCTGGCCGGCCAACGCGAGGTGTTTTTCCGCGCAGATCACGGCAGCGGCCGCGGTTGTATTGGAGCCATTGGGATCCGAGAGATAGGAGACTCGCATTGGGCCAAAAAAACAGCTGGACGCCTGCTCCACGATTTTCTCCGTAGCCTCCACATTGCTGCCACCAAAAAACAGCGCGGTATGCCTCAAGTCTTCCGGCCCCCGGGTGAACATTGCGCCGTGAACCAGCCCGGTCGTATTGTCTGGGGTAATGTTCCCGTGTGAAATCAAATGGTCGACGCCCGCGTCAATCGCGACGATGGAATCAAACACACTTGGCTGTGGATCCGGGTCGAGCTGGATCAGAATTTTGGACTTGCTCATCTTTTCCCTTGATGCGTAACGGTCATCGGCCTCCCCATCACGCCAATCTAGCGAGTGTCGACGCCGGTGGTAAGTGCGCGGAGCAAATTCTGTTGTATGATAGAGGCGAAGGTCCTGACTGCGGATTTTCGTGATCCGAATTTTGAATCGCTTGACTGCTGCGGAAACAAGAAATGCAACCCATCAATATCGTCCCTGTCGTCTTTCAATGTGTGGGCTTGATCGCCAGTTTGATCGGTTCCGCCACGGTTACCGCAGACAACGATTGGCCCCAGTTTCGCGGGCCTGCGGCCATCGGCGTTGCGCCAGAAAAATCCAATCCGCCGACGCAGTGGGATCTCGAGCAGGACCTCGCTTGGGTAACCGATATTCCAGGTGTTGGTTGGTCATCACCCGTGTTCTCCGATGGCGTCATCTGGTTGACTTCCGCAATTACCAGAGAAGCAACTCCGGAAGAACTGGAGGCCCGCCGGCAGCGCAGCGATGCCGACGCGGCAGTCACGGTACTGAAAACGGCGGCCGGCTCGGTTGAACTGCGGGCAATTTGCGTCGACCTCGAATCTGGTCAGCTGCTCCACGATCTTTCACTCAAGACCGTGGATGAACCAGAATTGATCAATCCGATGAACTCCTACGCTTCGCCAACCCCGGCAATGGCCGATGGGAAAGTCATCTGTCATTTCGGCAGCAACGGGACCTGGTGCCTGGACGCGAAATCAGGCGAAATCCTCTGGCAAACCGGGTTTGTCGTCAACCATAGCGTCGGCGCAGGAAGTTCACCGATTGTCTTTGAGGGGACCGTCATGCTGGTTTGCGATGGCACCGATGATCAGTTTGTCGTTGGCGTTGACTTAACTAACGGCAAACAAATCTGGCGAACTGATCGACCCCCGATGCGGAATGCGGACGGTGAGCGGCAGAAAGCCTATTGCACGCCCTTGCTGATCGAGGTCGAGGGCAAAACCCAGGCGGTCATTCCAACGGCACAATGGATCGTGGCTTACGATCCGACCAACGGCAAAGAGATCTGGCGGGCCGATCATGGATCGGGTTTTTCCGTCACCCCGATGGCTGCCTATCAATCTGGTTTGGTCATCTTCTCAACGGGGTTCATGAAACCCCAATTCGTGGCGGTTGACCCGCGGGGTACAGGTGATGTCACGGAAACGCACCTCAAGTGGAGAGCTCGCAACGCGCCATCCATGGCATCGGTGATCGTCGACGGTGGTCGTCTCTATTCGATTTTGGACAAGGGCGTACTGATCTGCCTCGATGCCGAATCGGGCGAAGAACTTGAACGCAAGCGAATTGGAGGCAATTACTCGGCCTCGCCGCTATTGGCTGCCGGGAATCTGTATCTGGGCAGCCGAGAAGGATTGATGACGATTGTCCATTGCTCGGCAGGCCTCGAAACCGTTGCCACCCACCAGTTCGACAGCTCGTTGATGGCCAGTCCGGCGGTGATTGGAGACGACCTGATTATCCGATCGGAGAAAAAACTGTATCGCATCCGTCAATAGGTTTGTTTGTTCGACAAAAAAAGCCTGCGTGAAATACGCAGGCCATGGTTCGTCCAGAATTTTTCTTTGACGCTCAATTCAGCGTTGATTCAGAATCCACGAAATGGATGGGCCGCCTCTTCTTTGCCGGCAATCATTTCGTCGGCCGATGGAGACCCTTTCATCGCATTCGCGATGGCCATTTTCGTGGCTTCGTAGTTGTACTCGTAAATTTTCTTGTCATCTTCCGCTTGCGGATGAATAAACACGCCGCAGACGCAAACGAGATCTTCGGTTTGGTCTTTCGGAATCACGCCATCGGCAACGCTATCAGCAACGGCCTTGGCAACGGCCGCTTGGGCGGGGCCGAACATCTGGACAGCCTGCTTCATGCCCTTGATTGTCACCTTGGTGACCATCACCGTTGCCGGCTTGACGGCAAGGTTGGGAGTCAAAACGGCCAACAGGTTGCTGTGTCCTTCGCTTTGATTCGACAATGCATTGGCGAACGCGACACCAACCGGTCCGTCCTTGCTTCCAATCATCAGGTCAATGTGGGCGATTTCGTTGTCTGCACCTGCAAGTGCTTCACCGATATGCATCGACATAAAATTCTCCTGGGTTGTTGAACTGAAAACGCGATACAATCGTGTCGCGTTTGATATTCGCTGGCATCTCTGCTGCAATAAACGATTACATAAAAAGTGCTTGCGCAGCGTAAGGTTATCAAACGTTTGCCGCCGTGCCAACCAGCCAATCTCCGTTCTATCGACGATCCTATGCGAATCATCCTGCTCTCAGCCAGCGCCCGATACCTGGCCGAAAGCTGCCTGAATGCCGGACATCCGTTTCAGGCGATCGACTATTTTTCAGATTGGGATTTGCAGCAATTGTGCGAGCCCCGAAACCAAAGCGAATGCACAGCAATTCAGCTGAAATCATCCCACGAACTGTTCCGAGTCGCGAGCTTGGACGGCTGGGACGCCGCCGTCCTCGGCGGAGGATTTGAGAACGATCTCGATTTGGTCAGGCGGCTGAATCATCGGGTGCCCGTGCTGGGTTATGCAACCATGGCAATCGGCAGTCTGGAATTGGCGGAGTATGTCCATGCCGTGACCTCGGTCATCGAGCAGGCTGGGGGAAGTTTTCCCGAAACCCGATTCCAGCTTCCGCGAGTTGAACCATTCGGCTGGCTGATCAAAAAGTTATTTGGGGCCGGCGGACAACATGTCAGCGTCGCAAAAACAGACGATTTAAGGCATCACCTGCCTGCAGGCTACGTGTGCCAACGACGGATTGACGGCGAACTGGTCTCCACCGTTTTCCTCGCTGGCAATCAGGGTCGGTGGTGCCAAGTGATCGGCAGTTCGACGCAACTGGTCGGCCGGGCAGAACTGGGAGCCACAACGTTTGCCTATTGTGGATCGCTGGCGCCAAAAACGTTTCCCCACGGCACCGACATCGCTCAGAAGATCCACGCGGTCGGCAACGCGCTCGCCGAGCATTTCGGATTCGAAGGCGTTTTCGGAATCGATTTTATCGTTGCCAATCAACCCACTGGGAGCCTGGTCTGGGTCGTTGATATCAATCCTCGGATCCCCGCTTCGGCCGAACTGTTCGAACGCCCCAACGGACGTCGTTCGATCGTCGGACTCCACGTAGAAGCCTGCCTCGGCAACGAATTGCCCCGCCAACCGCCCGTCGTTGTCAATCAGGACCAAACATTGGGGAAAGCGATCCTGTTCTGCCAAAACCCCGACGGAGTCCTGATCGACCAGCACAAGTTCGATTACCTGCGCCTCCCTCTACCGGTCTCCCGCGGGGCGGCAGGATGCCGACCGCTGGATCACCGACGTCCCAGTCCCCGGTTCGCAAATCGCCTGCGGACGTCCCGTTGTCAGCTTGTTCGTGCGGGGTGTCAGCGAAACGTCAGCAAACGCCTGTTTGATGGAATGGGCCGGCGAGATCAGGCGAAGGATAGCTTCCGGCAAATAGAGCTCCGACCAGCAAGTAGAGCTCCGACCAGCGAACGAAAAAACCCGGATCGCGATGCAATCCGGGCTTGGTGTTTTTTCAGGACGCAACGGAAACCTGCGACTCCCGTTCGGTGAAAGCCTGGCTTTCGCGGATCGCAGGCTGCTAACCCGCCAAACGCGTAATGCGGTTGACCGGCTCCAGCGGTTTGGCGGCATCGCCCTTGAACCGGTACTGCATCACGTAGGCGTCTTCCACGGTGTCGTCGTAATAATCCCGCAGGACCGAAACAGCTCGAAAGCCGAGATTCTTAAAGAACATCTGGGCGGCGAGATTCGTTTCGCGAATTTCCAGGACGATTCGGTTGCGACGCTGCTGGGATAGCTTGCCAACCAGTTTGTTGACCATTTGCATTCCCACACCACGTCGGCGGACGTCGGGACGCACGGAAAAATTCAGTACGTGCAGCTGATCTTTGTGCAACTCGTAAATCATGAAACCGACAACGCGTTCATCATACTCGGCAACCATCCCGATGCAGTTGCGCTGTCGCAGGCAACGAATGAAATCTTCTTCGGACCAGGGAAACTCGAAACTTGATTGCTCGATGCTGAGCACTTCCGGCATGTCTCGCCGAATCATCCAGCGGATGTGCACATTGATGTCAAATTCGTTAGTCGATTCCATCTTGACGTCCTTTGTCGAAATCCGCTCTTTGCCAGAGAGTGAATTGTTAGTGGCTTCCTTACCAAAATATACTCGTGCTACGGTCAACCTGACCGGCATGATTCCAGTTTCGATCCGCAAGAGAAAACAACGGCCAAACACCGGAACGGATCAGTCTGAATTCTGGGCGTTCACGAACCTTTCGTCCGATCGACCCGACTCAGTTCCTGCAATGATTGATCGTCCTGTGAATCACATTCTCTTGACTATTACCGTTAACTCCTTTGGCAAATGGCAGTCGCCCAAGCAATCACTGGTACGTTCGTAGGTTAGCAAAACCGCACCGTTATTCCAAGATTGAAGAAGGCTCGGAATTACGGGCTTTTACTGCGAAGTTCGATTTTTTTTGCTTCTCGATTCCCCAATTTCGCCGTTTCCCAAGGGCCGGCGTCGCTAGCAAGGAGAATGGGTTTTATCGGATTGTCGGTTCGCTTGGACACGGCACAACGACGCTTGTCCCGGAAGGTTGCGACTTTGATATAATCTTGGCTTAAACCCGATTTTTTTTAACAACAGAACTCAGTCTTCATGGTTCAGAACCTTCGCACTCGATCCCGCACGGCACTCATGCTGACAGTCGCACTGGCAGCCGTTTCCTTGATTGGATGTAACGAACGGACGGTCGTTGACGCGACCCCCAGGAACTCCCCCTACCAACCTGTTTTTGGTGACGACGATTCGGAATCGGAGACCCCGGCGGAAGCCAGCCCGCCTGCCAACGGATTGGATATTTCTTTTTTCCACGAAGACCATTTTGCCTGCCTGGAGGTCGCGATTGCCAAGGGCATTAAAAACCCGCAACTCTCCGGGATTCCCTGGGAGAGAATGCACGAACAACTGGTTCCCTGGGTGGGTGAAGAAAATGCCGATCTCAAGAAAATGGAACGTGCGTGGCTGCTGGTCGATCGCGAAAATCTGAATCTCGCCAATCTGGTTGCCCCGCAGAACGCTGCTTCGCCTGTTGTTTTCGTCCTGGAATACGCGGAACCTTTCGACGCCGACAGCCTGAACAGCGCGATCGTCTCGCAGGCCGAGTCGGATCGCAATCAAGTTTCGGAGCGAGGCGAATCCGAGCAGCCGGCGGAGAATAACGGCGAAGAAATTTCAGTTGCAGCTGATTTCGTGGTCCAGCCATTGAATCCCAAACGGATCGCCATGGGTGGCCAAAAACTAATTCAGAAACTGGCCCTCGGAACCGGACAAACGACCAGCCTGGCGGGAAAATTTGGCCAGCTCGACATCCAGGCCGATGTGAATGGCGTGTTGATGGTTGGCCCGATCCGCAGTCTCATTCAAAGTGTGTTCGGAATGGCAGGAGGTTTTAGCGAAGAAGCCAAGAAAATCTCCCAAATGCCGGAGTTCATCCAGTACGTGGAAATGCAGTTGTCGATCGACGACGAAAATCTGTTTGTCGCCAAGGTGTACCTGGACGACGAGAACACAACCAAAGAACTTGGCAAAATGATCAACGAGGGTACAGGGGCCAGCCAATCCAATCCGCTCGCCTCAGGCATGCCGGCGGCGACTCCGGAATTAATGATCCCGGTTGAATCCACTGAAGTTCTCAAGGAGGTTGGAAAAGAGATTCGTGATCGCGGTTTGCTGACAGTACTGGCGAAGGACAAAGTCGTTTCGATTAAATTGAAAAGGCCGGAGAAAACCGAAGCCTTGATCTCCGCGTTGATCAATGACGGCCGAAACCAGACGCGACTGGTGGTCCGCACGGAGAATTTTGCCCGAATCGCCGACGCCCTGAAAGAATACGAATCCACCCACGGCGAATTGCCCGCCGCAGCGGTGGCACTTGGTGATTCCGAGGATCAATCCCATCCGTTCAGTTGGCGGGTTGCACTGCTGCCGCTCTTGGGCGAACAGGAACTTTATGACCAATTCGACTTCTCCCAGCCCTGGGACAGCAAGGACAACCTGGCAGTGGCCGAGCAGATTCCCGACGTCTACAAAATTGTCTCCTCGGATCAATCGTCAAACAAAACGCGAATCCAGTTGCCAGCGGGTGACGACTGCCTGTATCGCAATGACAACCAGGCACCCAAGCTTGACGAGATTTCCGATCGCCGCAACTGGACCACCATCGTCATCGAAGCCGGAACCAAATCGGAAACCATTTGGACTCAGCCTGGCGCGATCCAGGTCGATTCAATGACCGACGCGGATTTTGGAAAATCGAATGAGAACGGCGTGCTGATTGTGACGGCTGCATTTAAGACGCGGATCGTCAAAAAGGGTCGACAACTGCAAGATACACTGACGATCTCCGGCGATGAGACGATGTCGATAAGCGATTTCCTAGATGCCTCGATCATGCGGCGATAATCGGCTGTCAATCGTGACAGCTCGTTGCAATGAGGAATGGCCACCACCGCACCACCACGAACGCTCCGAACCACGGTCGTCGTCCTGTTTCGTTTTTTTTGAGCCCGTACTTCGGTGTTTCTCAAAACACAATTTGGCGACGCAAATACCGAACCTATTCTTGACAGAATCCTTAACGACCCGTCCCCAACTGGCTGCCGGCCGCTTCATCCATCAGCGTGCCCCCCGCAACCAGAGACTGATTCCATTGCACATCGAGCATCAGGCAGTTGATTCCTGAACCGATACCCAACATCGCGACTCGATGGCCGGGCCCGATAAACCCCTCTTCGCAGGCAATCGCCATGGAAATTGGCAAGGCAGCCGATCCGGTATTGCCAAGCCAGGGAAAGGTCGAGAAATCGATTGCCGGATCAATGCCTAACGACTCCAGCATCAGTTTCTGATGTGCTACACCGACCTGATGACAAACCGACCGATCGAACTGGTCGACCGAGACTTGCCCCGCCGCCAGGAAATCAACCAATGTATCGACACCGGTCTGTACGCCTTGCCGCATCAGCGTCTCTGAATCGGTTTGCATCAACGGCTGCATTTCGACTCCGGCCTGGTCATTTTCGCTTTGGCAAAGTTCGTGAAACTGAGTGTTGGCATTGACCGCCGCAGCGTTCAACCGGTTGCCGGTGGCACTGATCGAACGATGCGTCAACAACACCGCGCAACTGGCCGAACCAATTGTCAGACTGGCAACGGCCCCCTTGATCGTTTTCCGCGTCAACGTGGTGTCCTGGTTCAACGTCCGGATCGTATTCTCCACCAACTGGCGACCGCCTTCAGACCCCACGACCAGGGCGGCTTCGATTTGCCCCAGTTGAATCATGTTGGCCGCCTGCAAGATGCCGCTCAGAATTCCCAGACAAGCATTGGAGACATCGTAGATCACGCATTTCCGGCTCAGGCCAACGTGATGATGGACTGAACAGGCCGTCGCCGGCTCCAAATGATCTCGACAAACCGAGCCATGGATCAGGCAACCAATTTTTTCGCGGTCGATCGAGGCCGCCCGAATCGCAGCTGGCAACTGAGCACGCTGATTTCACTGGGCCGCATGTCGGCCGGCCAAAAACGACGCTCCGCAATACCCGTCATTAACTCCAGACGACCCTCGGGCAGTCGCAACCGCTGGTAGAGAGGTTGAAGCCGTGACTCGACCTCGGAGGTCGTCCAAATTTCGTTGGGTAACGTATATCCGAACGACTCAATACAGACATCGGAGTAGCGAAGCATGGGCAAAAAGCTTGTTTTTTCAAGGATTTACGGCAAAACTGGGCTTGACAGCCAACGCAGAACCCGAATCCAAAACCAGCGAAACTCGTTGGGGTGCCGCCGAAAAAACGTGCTCAGCTGCTGTCACTGCTTGCACAATATATCGGAAAACGACAGGTCGCAATGGCAAAATACAGCAATTGCTTGACGTCGATTCCGGGCTTCTAACAATGGCCCTCGGTCGTTGCGGATGATCCGCAACATAAACATTTCCAAACTGTGAGGATCCGCTTCCGACGAATGCTTAGGATGGGCAAAACGTCGGTGTGACATCAGCTGAACCTGCATTATGCAATCGGCTCTTGCGACCGCCAACCCCGATCCTCCAGTTCGACTGCGAAACGCCTTGAGATCTTGACCCTAGAGATCTTACTTCCCGGCAGTTCGATTGGTTTCGAACCCTTCTATGCATCTGTTGTCGCGGCTTCTCAAACACTCGTTTTTAAGTGGCTTGCTTCTGCGATCGGAACCAAGCTGGGCCGGCTCACGATGAGTCAACACATCTAACAGGAGACCGAGGATGCAAACTAAACCAATGATCGGAATCAACGCGGATTTTCGTAGTGCCAACGGCAACCAACCTGCCTTTTCTGTCGTCACGGCTGGCTACTACGACAGCATTTTGCGTGCCGGCGGCGTACCGGTGATTGTCCCGCCAATGACCGAAGAAGACGATATCAATTGCGTCCTTGACCGACTCGACGGATTTGTACTGATCGGTGGTGCTGACCTCGACCCTCGCCGTGACGGATTCATGCTACACCCTTCGGTCCGCCAAATGGATCTCCGCCGCGAGACGTTTGATCGCAAATTGATGGGTTTTATTGCCGAACGTCAGATGCCCGTCTTCGGAATTGGCGTCGGCATGCAACTCCTGAACGTGACCATGGGCGGGAATCTGTTTTTGCATATCCCCGAAGATCTGCCCTCGGCGATCCCCCATCGCGACCCCCAGGATCCCGGACATCGACACAGCCTCGAAATCGTCCCCAACTCACTCATGGAACGCGTTTACGGTGACGGTGAGATTCGCGTGAGCAGCCGCCACCACATGGCCATCGACGATGTGGCCGAAGGATTCCAAGTCACCGCCCGCTGCCCCGACGGCGTTGTCGAAGCCATCGAAAGTGAAATTGCGGATTGGATCGCCATCGGCACCCAATTCCACCCGGAAAATGACGCAGCCTCGGCCTTGGACGTTCGAATCTTTGAGGAGTTTCTCGACATGATTCGCGAACCTGCAGCCGCTCCCAGACTGCGAATCGCCGCCTAGGCGGAAGAGCCCCAACCACGCCACGATTCGTCGATGAGATCGCTAGTGCACGCCGCGCTTCGCGTCCCATGGAACCTCGATTCAGCGCGTCGGGCCCACCCAAACGCTGGTCCATTAAACGTCAGCATTTATTTTATCAGCTAGCGTTTTTAAAACCTGAAACACTCCCAAGTGGATGTTGCCGATAAGGTAAACATCCACTTTTTTATGTGCGACAGGTTTCGATGCAGTTTCCAGCACCTTCCATTTGGTCACGACCGCCGATTGAAGATCCCAGTGATCGGATTGACCGGGCGTTGTTCAACCGGAGCCAACGCTTGATGGCCGGCCTGTCGGTTTCGGGAGACTTCTCGCGAATCGATGGTGCGCTGACCGTTACCGCTGGGCATGGAAAGTACCTGCGGCTGATCCACTCCGTCGCCCAATCCACCCACATCCCGGCAGCAATTGCGGATCATTGCCGGGTGGCGAGCGATCCTCAACAAAGCGACCTGACGCGGGTCGCAGCAGCACTTGCTGACCTGGCCGAAGTTCAGGCGACGCTGGTGGAGCAACTTAAAACCCAGGCCGGCAAATACGTGGATCGCGTGATGGCTGTTTCAGTGGTCGATCCCGGCATCTGGCCAATCGATTTCGACGACCGAATCGCCTATCTCGGATTTTGCAATGCGGCTCGCTTGGCAGAACTTTCCGGATTGACCGTGATCGATGCCTTCCCCGAACAGGATATTGCGGCCGGCGGTTGCGGTCACCCGCTGGACGCGATGCCATTGTGGTTGATGTTGGCCGATCGCAATCCGAAAGTTGCGCAACAGAACAAGGCAATCCTGATCACGGAGGAACATCGTGGTTATTGGTTGCCGGCGTCGGACGGGCTGGATGCCGAGCTTCCCGCAATTGCTGAGATTCGACTGGATGGATTTCGGTATCTCAAATGGCTTCAACAGCGATCGCTGGAATCGGACCAAGACGCCGGCACGAACCGCGACGGTCGATCCAGCTCGCGCCTGGAACGATTGTATTGTGACGGCCAGTCGGACAATTCTCTGCAGCTGGAAATGCAGAATCTGCTAAATCGTGGCGAGGAGCAAAATTCGCCAACGGAAAACGTGGCAGAGGAGCTTTGGGATTTGGCCCAGGCATTTCTGAAAACGTCGCAACAACGCTTGCCGTGCCTTGATTCGCACCTCGATCGTGGCGGTCGTCGATCATCTGTTGGAAAACCTGACGCGTCATGGCGAGCTTCATGAAATCCAACTGGTCACTTCACCGCAACTGGCGCCCTGCATCATCAATCGTCTGGACCAGCGCCATCCGGGAATGGACGTGAAATCATTCCACGGGGCTGCAGCCGCCCCAGGCCCGCCCAATGCCATTGCAGCTGCCGTCATGGGACTGCTGCATGTCGATCAGATGCCAGCCAACATTCCGTGGTTGACCGGCGCCAACAGCCAACGGATTCTCGGTCGGCTCACACCGGGACGGCCAGGCAACTGGCGACAATTGATCCGCTCCATGGCTGACTTTCATCCACCCGCGATGAAACTCAAAGATGCGGTGTAAGTTGGTGCTGGAAGGAATCGGCCGTTGCCCAATCGTTTGGTTCCGTCACCCAGGAAGTCGAAAACCGTCTCGAATTGACATTTCCTCTCAGATTGAGACACAAAGAGACCTGCCAACGGCTTCCGTTTGCCGGTTTTTCGAGGAAATGTTAATTGGATTCGATTGGCACGGGGAGTGCAAAGTGGTTATGTGGTGAGCGAACGTAAAGCCCAAACAAGTCTTTTCACCGCCGTCTCAGGGCTGTTCGCTCACTCTTGCCAAACGGACGAAGCGCGACATTTCTCCTACCGTCGCGCTTCGTTTTTTTCATCTACCAACTCATTCGCTGAAAGCCATTCTGCTTTCTCGTGTGTCAGTTCGTCGTCTGCCTGTAAAACGACCAGACGACCAACGCAACGAGTCCGGCCAACCGGGGCGAATCTCGCAAACTGCATAAAAAAACCTTCGTCGGATTTCTCCGCGAAGGCTGGTCCGTCCAGTCGCAAGGCCGCCAATGATCTCAAGCAGGCGGCAGGCGTTTACTGGTCTCGCGTGACAATGTCCCTGGCAACCCCTCGGCAGACTGCATTCAGTTCACCCGTTTGCACGACGCCTCGCTTGATGTCGGTTTGACTGTACGTCAGATGGTAACCAACGACATTTCCTGTCGAACCGTCGGCCACGTAGCAGATCAATTTGGCCGGGTAGATGTTTCCGGTATTCCCCCGCTGCCAGATAAAGGCACCGGTCGTCATGATGTAATCGGGTTTTCCAGACTTGTCAATCTGCAAGGCCGCACGGACGTTCGTTCGGTAAATTCCGCCGATATTGCCGGTTTCGGTGCTCAACATCCAGCACTGCAGGTTACCACTGATGTGATCCAGGACGTACAGGCCTTCAACGCCGTCGCTGATAAAACCGGTTGCCATGGAGAGGTCTTTGCCCCGCGCCGATGTCGACGCTTTCAGTTGCATTGCCGGGGTGATTTCCCCTGACGGACCAGACGGATTCAGCTGCGTCCCAAAATACACACCCAAACAAGTGGACGCGGAAACGAGTCAGCGCCAGCCCGGTCGCGGCTACACCCAGGAACCTGTAGTTCGTGAAGTTTTTGACAGTCATTCGCCTCTCCAACCTGTTCAGATCGTCAACCCTGACTAGGGTTAATCCATGGAGATCAATTTTATCCCATCTCGCGGCCAAGACAAACTTCAGATAGACGCCGCACCCGTTTTTCGCCAAAAAACTTCGGGCTTTCGCCAATTCATGCCCGATCGGCCCCGAAGTGCTGGATCTTCAGAATGAAAAAAGCATCGAACGCCGGCTTGGAGCGGATGAACCGCCGCGAAATCCGAGCCGGTTTGCCCGCGTCAGTTCTCCAGTCGGATGGCCTGCGTACTTCTAAAGCGTTTTCGGGACAACTATCATAAGCGAGAACGTTTTTTATTTGACGAGGTAAGGTAACGATGAATCTGGCAAGAATTTCTACCGTGGTACTGTTGCTGTTTTTGATCCCCTGTGACTGTTGGGGACAGACGACTACCGAGACTGCAGCACTTCAATCGGGCTCACCCGAAAAAATCGCCGCGTTGATCATCAATGGCCAAAACAACCATGGCGCGTGGCCCAAAACTACAATGATGATGAAATCGTACCTGGAGGAATCCGGCAGGTTCAAGGTCGACATCGCGCGGACCCAATACACTTGGAATGGCAAAGACCTGGTCAAGCAATTCCCGCTCGATGACGGGAAGACCTACGAAGATCTGGGCAAGCCGCAAACCGATCCGGACTTCAAACCAGATTTCAGCAAATACCAAGTCGTGATTTCAAACTTCGGGCACAATGCGGCTCCCTGGCCCGAAGAAACGCAAACCGCCTTCGTTGAATACATGAAAAACGGTGGGGGCTTCGTTTCGATCCACGCCGCCGATAACAGCTTTCCCAACTGGCGGGAATACAACGAGATGATTGGCATCGGCGGTTGGGGTGGACGTAACGAGGCCAGCGGTCCGTACGTCTACTACAACGAAGACGGTAAATTTGTTCGAGACACCAGCAAGGGCGGCGGCGGCGGACACGGTCCCCAGCACGAATTTTCAGTCGTCATTCGGGCGGACGATCATCCGATCACCAAGGGCTTGCCGGCAGAATTCATGCACTCGCAGGATGAGCTTTATGAACGACTGCGCGGCCCAGCGGAGAACATGACAATTTTGGCCACGGCGTTCGCTGCACCGGACAAACGTGGAAGCGGTCGTCACGAGCCTACGCTGATGGCGATTGATTTCGGCAAAGGACGAGTCTTCCATTCGACACTTGGACATGCCGATTATTCGTGCGAGTGCGTCGGCTTTATCACGACGTTCCTGCGGGGCTGCGAATGGGCGGCAACGGGGACCGTTACGATCCAAGTACCGGATGACTTCCCGACGCCGGACAAATCCAGCAAGCGAGCCTTCCAGACGAAGTGACTTGGCGTCGCGAACGGACGGAATAAAAACTCGTCCGCGGGATTGAAGCTGGAAGATGGACACTGGCACCAGTCCGGAATTGCGTTAGGGATGAGGCAGCGAAACGTCCCGAACTTGGGCCATGCGGCGCAGCAAATGAGCGTTGATTTGGGCTCATTAGCGTTTTCGAAGTCCACTTTCGCAGCGTTCATCGGCAGAAACTGCCGACTGGCTCAGCGATTGTTTCTTTTGGTTAAGCAACAATCCGAAAGCCCCCCGTTGGTTCGAACGCAAGACAACAAAGTCACGTCGGCTGAGCCTTGGACATCTTGGAGCGACGTAGAGGCCACATCGCAATGATTCCAACCATCGGCCCGACTGCCAATAACGCCAACACGAAAGGCCAACCAAACGCCTGTGCCAGAATGGGCATGACTTGAACGGTGACCGCCGTCAACGCAAACCCCAATGCCGTTTGCAGGCTCAGCAAGCTGCCGGCGGTATCCGGTTGCGAAAAATCGGCCACGAGGGCGGAAAACTGGGCGCTATCGGGAATAATGGTGATCCCCCAAATCATCACGCAGATCACGCTGATCCACACCGGCCCCCCAAACGTCGCCGCGGTGGCCAATGCCGAACAACCACTCAGCGTCATCGCTGCGATCGTCAATTCGGCCTTGCCGATTCGATCGGCGATCTTTCCCGCCAACGCCGAACTGAAGGCACCTGCCCCGATCGCGAAAAACGTTACCAGCTTGGCCAATTCAGCGGCCTGATCGTCGCTTAAACTTCTGGAAAACGACACAGTCAGTGCCACGCCGATCCAGGCCCACATGGCGTAGAGCTCCCACATGTGCCCGAAATAGCCCGCATAAGCCCCGCGAATTTTTTTGTTGGTCCAAGCCAACGTGATCACCCGTGGGTCAAAGGCCCGCGACTGCGCGTGGAAAGGCCCCATCTGACAAAACAGCACCAACAACGCAGCCAACAGGCTCAGCCCTGAAGCAATCCACAACGTGATCCGCCAGTCTGCGCCACCGGCCCAGGCCAATAAATGGGGCACGGCAGAGCCCAGTGTTAATCCGCCCACTAACAGCCCCACCAGGAACCCCCGATCCGCCTTGCCCCATCCGATTGCGATTTTCATTCCCACCGGATAGACGCCTGCCAGACAGGCCCCGGTCAAAAATCGAAACACGATCGCAGCGACGCCCCCAATTGGCACGAACAACAAAACCAGATTCGCCAACGCGGCCAGCAACGCCGATGCGGCGAACACCCGACGCGGATCAAACCGGTCCGCGAGACCAAGGAAAGCGGAGGTTAAAGCCCCCAGCACAAAACCCGCTTGGACCGCCGAAGACAACGCAGCCCTCGCACCGGCGCCAATCGGCTTTTCCAATGCCATTTCACCCACCACCGCCGCGGAGACAAACCACAGGCTCATCGCGGCGATTTCGGCGATGATCAAGAGCACGAGCGAACGAAACTTAGGCATCATTCGCCTTCCCCGCAGCCTCGATCGCCACGGAAAATTCGCGTTTTAATTGCTCGATGTCTTCAATGCCAACCGAGACCCGGAAAAAGCCTTCGGTCATCCCCAACGACTCGCGATCAATCGGGCTGAGCGCTCGATGCGAAGAGGATGCGGGATGCGAAAGCGTCGTGCCGACATCCCCCAAGGTGGGAGCAAACGGAATATGAGCGGCCGCCAGTGTCAACGCATTGGCAGCCGCACGACCTCCGGTAAGTCGGAAACTGACGATGTTACCGAAATTGTCTCCCAACAACTCGCGGGCCCGATCGTGATCCGGGTGATCCTCCCGGCCGGGATAGATCACCTCGGCCACTCCAGGTTGGTCAGCCAGAAAATCGGCGAGCGCCGCAGCGTTGGCTTGCACCCGTTCGAATCGCAGATCGAACGAATGCAACCCGCGTTCGGCTAACCAACACTCCCAGGGACTGGGGGTGAAACCCCAAGTGACCACGGCGTCCCTAATCGCCTGATTATGCGTGGGATCGTTAGCGGCCACATAACCAAGCGTTACATCAGAATGTCCTGACAACAACTTGGTAATCGAATGCAATACAACATCCGCGCCGCGGGCGATGGGACGAAATCCACGCGGGGTCGTGAAAGTATTATCCACAACCAACAACACCTGACGTTTCCGCGCGACGGCGGCGAGGGCTGCCATGTCGGCCACTCGTAACGTCGGATTGGAAACAACCTCCACAAAGATCATCCGGGTCTCCGGGCGGATCGCCTGTTCCACCGCCGAAGCCACGGTGACGTCGACCAGATCCGCTTTCACGCCCATCCGAGGAAGATCCTGAGTCAGCAACCGTGACGTGCGCCCATACAACTGGTCTCCGCCGATCACGTGATCACCCGCCGATAACAGTCCCAGAAAAACAGCCGAGATGGCAGCCATTCCCGAACCGGTTATGCTGCCACCACTGACTCCCTCAAGCCAGTCGATTTTCTCGGCCAATAGGGTCGCATTGGGGTGGCCCTCGCGAGCATACGTGAATCCTGGTTGTTGGCCTTCATAAATCGCATCCAACTGGTCGGGTGATTCTGATCCATAGACCACCGAAGGATAAATCGGCGTAACGACTGGACGGCTGACCGATTCCGGCAGCACCGACCGTCGCACGATTGATTTGGATTGTTCATCCATTCCGCTAAATCCCCCATTCTCTACGGATCCCCAAAAGATCCAAAAAAAGTCAAGCGTCTTTCATTGAACCGGTCGAAAACGGTCCAACAAACCCAGCCTGACACCAGAATTTAAGCCATTTTGCGCGGCAAGCAAAAACTCCTGCCTTTTTTTCTGACCGCTTCTTAATTGTTATTCATGAGGCCGCATTCCCAGATTCCTCCAGGAATTTTCGGATTCCAGCGAAAGTATCTTCCCATCCCTGCTTGCAGGCGCGAAAAAATTCATCGGCTTCCGGATCGCTTGGAAAGCCGTCCTGCGTAACCTGGAGTGAGGCGCCCGCCGAAGTCGAAGCAACCGTAAACTCCGTCACGAATTCAGCGTCAAAACCAAGTGGGCCGGTCTTTGAATGGTAACGGTAATCGCTCAGAACAAGTCGATGAGGCGGCTTGAATTCACGAATCGTGGCAACGGTGATGAAATCGGGTTCGTCCTCATCGTCACCCCACGCAGCGGCCCACGTACCACCTTCTTTCGGCATGACAATGGCCCGCGCGGCATGCCACCACTTTCGAATGGAACTGGGAGTGACCAAGATCGCAAACATTCGCTCCTGTGACGTCGCAAAATCTTCCTGGTGTGTGTGTGTTCGCGTGCTCATCGCTTCTCCAAGGCATCATGATTGCCGTCAACGAGGGCGGAAAATCGAATTTTCAGCGGTCCAACGTCAATCCCCGCCGCTCGGCTTGATTCTGGATTCCAATTTGATCGTACGCGGCGTCACCGTGCTGGCGCTCGAATGAACTATCGTACAAGATTGCTGACCGGCTCACGATATCGGAGCGTAAAAATTACCGCTTCATGTTCGACAGGCCAACGCGAAGCGTAATTCGGTCATTGTCGAGACGATTGTGATGGAAGTTGGGCTGGGGGTTGGGTTGAGATTGGGGTGGGAGGATGAGGATGAGGATGAGGATGAGTAGGAATACGAGTACGAGTACGAGTAGGAGTAGGAGCACGAGCACGAGGACGAGGACGAGCACGAGCACGAGCACGAGCACGAGCACGAGCACGAGTACGAGCACGAGTAGGAGCACGAGCAGAGCACGAGTAGGAGCACGAGCACGAGCACGAGTACGAGTACGAGTAGGAGTACGAGTAGGAGTAGGAGTGGGAGTGGGAGTGGGAGTACGGGTCGGGATACGGGTATCGGGCGGATCGTACCGCACATATTTTGCTGAATGACTTTCGCAGCAGCACGTTACTCAAAAACTTATTCTTTAGAACTCCCAAGGAGTTAAAGCCATTCGTCGGCGGTTGAGCGAGAGCGACACATCCGGTCTCGGCCGGCGTCGTTTTAAACTTGTTCTCCCGCAGTTTTCGCTGCGTTCACACCATCGGTCTCGGCTTAACCGGCAGGCTGAACGCCTTTCCTGCTCAGATGGTTAGCGCTTGATTCGCCCCGACCAAAGTAACTCGCTGCGTTCACCACTTGAGTGAGAGAATCAGAGGTAGGGGGTCAAGTCAGAAAACGACGATCCGGGGATACCAACGCCGACGAATACCTGGTCGGACGTTGGCCTCAATCAGGATCACCGCTGATGATTTGGGATTGAGCAATGGAATTTGTTTTTGATCCGTCCCCAAAAGTCGAATCAGACCGCGGCAGGACAATGCTCGTTTGTTCAGGACGGAGAGGACGCGACCTGCTCCAAGTTATCAGCTGACGACGCCGTGGCCGGTTGTTCTGCGTCCGCGGAGTTCGCAACTGCATTTTTGGACCGAATCGTAAAGCAGCCCAATTCCGGTGCGGCACAGATTCGGATGGGTTCATCGCCCGAGATTCCACGACTGACGTGCATCAGAGAATTTCCGATCTGAAACGTCCCCCCGGCATACAACACACCGAACTTACTTGGCGCAACGATCGGACCGATCCCGGGGATCGCGACCTGGCCACCGTGAGTATGGCCAGCAAAAATCAGATCAAAGTTATACGGTTCAGCCCATTCAATTTGGTCGGGACTGTGGGTCAGCAGGATCTTCAAGCCCTGTTTGTCACCCGGTGGCTTCGTCGGCAAGGACTCGGCACCCTTGTACCACGGCAACTCGTTGCCCGTCAGCTGGATTTCGTGCCCTCGAAACTTGATCGTCCGCCAACGACCGGCAGCGCGAATCAGCCCCAGGCTTTCAAGTCGGCCTCGGTACACGTCTTCCTGGCGAATGCGACGATCATGGTTGCCTAGCACGTAGTAACAGGCAATGGCCGGACGCAATTGACCCAACGTCGAATCCAGCCAGGGCAGGCAACTGCGATTGTCGACCAGGTCGCCCGTAATCACAAAAATATCCGGTTCGAACTCGTTTGCTTTTTCAACAATCTTTTGAAAAAACTCGATCCCGATTTGCCCTGTGAAATGCAGATCGGACAACTGGCAAATCTTCAGCCCGTCAAACTTCGGGGGGATATCAAGCGTGAAAGTCATGTCCTGAACGGACAGGTTCAGAATCTGATTGAACGGAATTCGCCCCAGCAGTTTCGGGAGCATGCCGAACAACACCGGTTCGCCAATTTCCTGCTTCAAATCGACTTGTCGAATGCTAACGCTGGTCACCGCCGCGGGCATCCGGAGCTTGAATTTTCTCCAGATCCACCGCACCAGGAAAAAGATCCCCAGCCAGATGCAGACGTAAAGATAAATCACTCCCGGCAGTCCGAACGTAAATTGCTTGCTGGACTGAAAAATCGTTTCCAGGTCAGCCGTCACGCCGCGTCGCTGCCATGCGACCAGCGTGGTCGCAACGTAGACGATCGGCAGGATCACGATCAGGAGGATTATTTTTTCAGAAAACTTGCGAGAGGATCTTGGCCAAGCCGTGGCGTGGATCCGATTGTAGGCCACACACCACAATCCGAGGTGGCCGATCAAAGCGACTGTCCATTTGACCAAATCCATCTGAATGCCGTTCGGGAATCGGAAGTTTTCTAGCTCGAGGCAGTCTCGGCACCTTCCACGGCCATTTCAACCGTATCGATGACTTGTTGTACCTTAAAAGGTTTAAACAGTACCGCGTTTGGATGCAATCCCGCTTGCCGTGCTTTTACAATCGCGTGGCCGGGATCGTACCCAAAACCGGTCATCAGGATCAACGGCGGATCCTCGACAAACTCCTGCAGCTTCATCAACAGGTCGTATCCACCAATGTCCGGCAACCGGATATCGGCGATGATCGCGTCATAGGGTCTTTCGGTGTTGCGGATCATCAAAATGGCTTCACGTCCCTCGTGAGCGGTTTCCACCACGCATCCCAGGCGTTCCAGCATCGCATGAGCTGCGGTCCGGATTTCCTTGTCCGCATCGATCACCAGAACACGTTTGTCTCGCAATTTGGGGCGGATATCGGTTTGCATTCCCGGCGGCACTTTCTCCGTCACCCCCAGCTCGCTACCGACGTTGTGAATGATCAATTTGATCTCACGAGCGTTCAGCAAAATGTCTTGCAAACGGCGTTTGATATCCGGATCGTCACCCGAATAATTATCGATGGCCAGAACGGCATCGTTAAGAATCTGATCGATCGGCAGGGCGACCGCCGCGCGGATCTTATCGACGCTTTCCCAAGCTGTATTGGTCTGTTGGGCGCTCAGCAATTCCAGTGTGTTCAGCGCGACGGCAATATCGGTTGCAAACGACTCGAGGAACTGCAAATCGCTTTCGGTAAACGCGCTGACCTCGGGACTTTCCACATTGAACGAACCAATCACCACATCCTGGTAGATCAACGGCACGGTCAGAGAACTTTTGGCGCCAATCAAACCATCCATGTACAGCGGGTCATTGGTGGTGTCTTCGCACAGGTAGCTTTTGCCAGTCGCTACGACGAATCCTGTTACTCCATTGTCCTGCTCACGCGCGTACAAGGGCCGTTTGGCTTCACTCGAATCGATGCCCACCGAAAGCAACGGAGTCAGCAATTTGGTTTTTTGGTCGACCAGCCGAATTTCCACGACGTCAAAATTCAACAGATCTTTGGTGTAGTGCAGGATATTATCCTTCAGCAGATCGATCCGGTCCTGCACATTCATCTGATAAATTTCTTCCGGCCTTAGATCCGCCAGCGCCGTTCCGGCCTGATGAAGTGCTTTCAGTTTTTGCCGTTGGTGAACCGATTCGGTACAGTCCACGACCGAAACGATCAATTCGTTGCTCTGTCCGTCCGCATCGACGACGGGGACCACCGACAGCCGCAAATACCGATCACCGACCTCAATGGTCGACACAGCCGGAATCGCTTTGGCCGCCGCCGTGGCCAGGGGACTCGGCTCCGGACCCAGAATGGTGGGATGACCGAAGGCTTCATAAAAAGAAAGGCCGACCGGGTCCTTGTTTTCGAACCATTCGATCAGCCTTTTGTTCGCCCGGATAATCCTGTTCTGGTTGTCCAGCAAAGCAATGCCATCGGGCATCAAGTCAATCATCGCGGCATTTTCGATCGCCGAACAGCGTTTGCCGCGGTAGTCATGAAACAGGACACCGTCGTATTCCTGTTCGCGAATCAACCGCAACGCTTCCGACGAATCTTCCACGTATCTGACGTTGTAAGACGAATCTAGATTTTCTGGCGGTTTTTGCTCACCAGCGCGACCGGGGATACAAATGATTTTAGGCACGTTTTAATCAGCTACATCAAAATGCAAGTGGTTGAGGTAAACTTACGAGGCACCGTCGTTAACAACTCATGCCGAGATTTCAGGAACAGGTCAAATGCTACGATCCGTCGAAAAAACAGTCGTTGACATTCCCTATTCTTGACACCCGAGCCTTGGAGACAACCCTCAGTTAATTCGGACGCGCTACAAAGCTTAATCGGCATCTCGCTTGTCATAAGTTTATCCCCTTGGCGCCCAGAATCGAGATCGTTTTTGAAATACGGCGAAAATCCTGAATACGTGCTGCCTTCGACCAACTTGCCTCCGACGGCAGATCGCACGCGATCGCGAGCCGATAAAAACCTGCAATGAATCCCTGGCCTTCCATTAACGGCAGATAACGTGACAACATCCGGATGGAACGATTGTTTAAGCGGCCTAATGACTACCTCGTTACAACGGGCAGGCTGAAAATGTCAAAAAAGAAAAAATCCAAAAAACGTATCCGCACCCAGTTTCGCAAGAACTACGATTCACGCACGCGAAAGACGGATTTTACGAAAGAGTTCGCCGACGACGCCGAACAGATGGCTGATGCGTCCAACGCCGAACGTGTCTCGGGCAAAGGCAAATTCACGCGCAAACGGACAGTGGTCGGTTCGGAAAATGCCGTAGACAATTCTGGATTCCAAGTGGAGCTGGATGTCGACCAGGAACGCTGCCTCGATGGTCGGGTGATGCAGGTATTCGGCCTGACAAGCTTGGTCAAAGCCGAGGATGGCCGGGAATATCGGTGCACGGTCCGTGGAGTGCTGAAGTCACTGGCAACCGACTTGCAACACGTTGTGGTTGCCGGCGACCATGTGACGATTCAACTGGACGAAACCGGCGGGGAGGAAGACCAGGCTGTGATCGTTCGAGTCGAGCCACGCCGAAACCAACTCAGCCGAACCAGCCGGAAACGCCAACAGATTATCGCCTCGAACGTGGATCAGGTGTTTTTCGTCGCCAGCGCGGCCGAACCGGGTCTAAAACCGAACCTGATCGACCGATTTCTGGTCACCGCCGAACAATCCAGGATCAATCCGGTGATTGTGATCAACAAAACAGACCTGATTGACCCCGCCGACCTGGAGCCAGTCGTTGGTGTCTGGTGCCAGATGGGTTATCCGCTGATTTTGACATCCACGGTTTCCGGTCTGGGGCTGGACCGAATGCGGTCTTTGATTCATGGCCGGGACAGCGTGCTGACGGGACAAAGTGGCGTGGGAAAATCGTCCATTCTTAACGCGATTGAACCCGGGCTCGAACTGCGCGTTGGCGATGTCAGCGATGACAACCAAAAAGGCCGACACACAACAACATCGGCCTGCCTGATCCCGTTGGCAGCAGGCGGACACTTAATTGACACCCCCGGAATACGCCAATTCCAGTTTTGGGATGTAATCCCGGACGAATTAGCTGGTTTCTTTCGCGACATCCGCCCGTTTATCAACTCCTGCCGCTACCCCGATTGCACGCACACCCACGAAGACGATTGCTGCGTCAAATGGGCGGTTGCGGATGGGAAACTCGATGTGCGGCGATACGAGAGCTATTGCCAAATGCGCGAAGAATAACTCTCTCCAGAACAGACCGTGACCAAGCACAACGTCCGAGATTGTTGTGAATTCTTAATCTCCGTTGGGAGTCGCTTGTAAGCTTGCGTAATCAGGATATAATCCGCGGGAACTGAACAGGGTTTTGGGCCGGGTCGCTGTGCCTTTGAATCGTCCAGATCCGTTCACCCGCCTACCGGATACAGTTCAAATCAGGTCGGGGCCAGCGGGTCGCAAAACGAGTGTGGCAGGTTGTTGGTTGCCTTTTTTGCATCAATTATCAACTGCTCCGATCCGTACTCACGTTCCAATTATCAATCTTTCCGTTTCGGAAATTTTTGCCGTTCAATACCAACTCTATTTTTGAGGGATCCATGTCTCGCTCCTCCCGCCAACGCACGGACGGATTCACGCTTGTCGAACTACTTGTTGTGATTGCCATCATTGGAATTTTGATTGCCATGCTGCTGCCAGCCGTACAGCAAGTGCGTGAAGCAGCACGAAGGTCAGCCTGTGCAAACAATCTTCGCCAGATCGGAATTGCGGCGGTCAATTTCGAATCTTCCAATGAGTTCTTTCCGCCGGGCATCAACATTCCAATTGGATCGTCGTCCGGCATGGTCTTCCCGAGCAACTCGCTGGTTACCAGTGGAAAAATCAAACCGGCGCCGTTTCCCAACAAGTTCGGTTCCTGGCTGGCCTGGATTTTGCCCTACATGGAACAGCAAAACATCAATGCCAATTACGATTACGACGTCAGAGAGTATGGAAACGCACTCGGTCCAGACTCGATCGCTGCCCAAGTCGTCCCGTCCTACATCTGTCCTTCAGACTACGTTCCCAAACGGGTGATTGATTACACGACCGGAGGCAGGCAGTATTTTTTCGGCATCAACAGCTACTTTGGTAATGGAGGTGTCAAATCGTGGTACATTTTCTCGGCGACGTTTGACGGTGTTTTCCAGATTAATAGCCGGACGACGTTCGCGTTGATTAAGGATGGGGCCTCCAACACACTTTTGGCGGGTGAACGTTACAGTCTGGATCCGGAGTGGGAAGATCTGCCAAACCGGCGTGGCTGGGCGTGGTCCAATTTCCTTGCCCCCCAGGATTGCCTGGCCGGCACCTTGGAGCCGGTGAACTATCAGCTGCCTGCTGGATCGGGACCGCGTCCCAGTTTTGCACTCCAGGATGCACGACTGAGTTCGTTCGGTAGCGGGCATCCTCAAGGCGCGAATTTTGCCATGTGTGACGGCTCGACCCAGTTCTTTACTTCGTCGGGAACCGGTGGTCTCGCGAATTATCAGAATCTCTCGAAGATCAACGACGGCAACATCGTGCAATTCTGAGCGGTTGTGATTGTCGCAAGCTTCACTTTCTGAAACTTCAATTGTCTGTTGAAAAAAAAAACCATGAAGAGTGGTCGTTTTTCTGACTCCCTGATTGCGGCGACCGTCGTGATCGCGGTTGCCCTGTTGTGCGTCGGCTGTGGCGAGTACACACCTGAGACAACCACGGCCGGTGGCACAATCACCTACCGTGGAAAACCGTTGGCCAATGCGGAAGTTCGTTTTGTCCCCATGAACGAGCTGACCGGTGGCAACTACATCGCGCGCGGCGTTTCGGATGAAGAAGGGAAGTTTGTGTTGCGGTTTCCCGGTCGCGAGGAAAGCGGTGTTTGCCTGGGTGAGAACAAAGTCATGGTGCTCGAAGGCCCGATGCCTGACGAAAGTCGAGGCCAATCCGAAGAGGCGCAGCAAATCGCCTCCGAATTCGCCCGCACACTCAAGAATCGCCCGATTCCTTCCATGTTCGCCAGTCTTTCCGATTCCCCGCTCAGCTTCGAAGTGACCCCGGATCGCAGTCAATATGATATTGATTTGTCCGAGGCACAAAAATCGGCCGCTAACTAGCACGGAAATAGACGTTTCCGATTTTTTCGAGAAGACTTTGCGGGACGGACGGTTGTCCAACCGGCCGCAGGAGTAGGTCGGATCCTTGCTTTTGGCTGCCAAATCCGATTTTAACTCTCCCGCAGATTCGTCGTATCGTCTACGATTCGGTAGGCAGACAATTCCCTAACGGCCTTTTTTCTTACCTGAAAGACGTCCTTGACCACTGATTTCAAACAAATACCAGAATCCAAAGACTGCAAAGGCAATTACGCGTTCATTAGCCTTGGCTGTCCCAAGAACACCGTCGACAGTGAACGGATGATGGGCTTGCTCAAGCTCGATGGTTACCAGCTGATTTCCGATCCGGCGGAAAGCGATTTCGTGATCGTGAACACCTGTGGCTTCATCGAGCAGGCCCGCCAAGAGTCATTCGGCGCGATTGACGAAATGTTGGAGTTGAAAAAAGCTGGCAAAACCCGGGGGGTGATCGTTTCCGGTTGTCTCGCCGAGCGTCAAAAAGAACAGTTGCTGGAAGACCGTCCAGAAATCGATTCGCTCGTCGGTGTTTTTGGCCGGGAAGAAATTACCAAAATCGCCGATCGGCTGGTCGGTGATCTTGCCGAACAAAGAAACATTTTCCAGCCGGCGCCGATTCGCGCCCTGCCGGATCAGGATCGTCTGCAAATCACGCCCCGACACTTTGCGTACCTGAAAATTTCGGAAGGCTGCGACCGGCTCTGCACTTTTTGCGCGATTCCAAAAATGAGGGGCAAGCACGCGACCAAGCCAATGGAAAGCGTCATCTCGGAGGCCCAACAACTGGCCAACAACGGCGTTCGCGAGTTGATCATTGTGGCCCAGGATACGACCTACTACGGCATGGATCTGTACGGTGAACCGAGGCTGGCCGAACTGCTCCGGCAATTGAACGAGGTCGACGGACTGGACTGGATTCGCTTGATGTACTTCTATCCGATGTATATTGATGAAGAATTGCTGCGTGTCATCGCGGACAGCGATCGAATCCTGCCGTATATCGATATGCCATTGCAACACGCCGATGACGTCATGCTTCGGCGAATGTCGCGACGCGTCAATCGCGAGCAGACCGATGCCCAAATCGTGAAGATGCGCGAGTTGATTCCCGACCTGGTCCTGCGAACGACGTTCATTACGGGTTTCCCCGGCGAAACGGACGAGCAATTCGAAGCACTGGTCGATTTCACTCGACGGCACAAATTCGAGCGAATGGGCGTGTTCACGTATTCGTACGAACCCGATACTCCCGCGGCGAAAATGGACGGTCATCTCGACGAAGACGTCAAGAATGATCGCCGCGAACGTCTGATGCAGGTCCAACAGGAAATCATGTTCGAATTCAACGAAGCCCAGGTCGGCAAAACGATCGATGTGATCATTGATCAACCGGTGGCCGAGCAACCGGGTGCGTGGATTGGTCGAAGTCGCAGGGGACGCGCCCGACGTGGATAGCCTGGTCTTTGTGACCGAAACCGACGATGCACTCTCGCCAGGCCAAATCGTTCCTTGCGAAGTCGTCACGTTCCAGGATTACGATTTGGTCGCCGTTGCCACCGGTCTACCGCGAACTCGACACGGATGTCACCTGACGCCGTTGGGACGCGAAATCCAGTCGCGCCGACCCACGGGTCGCCTGTCGGCAGCTAACTGATCACCACCAGAACGATTGAGACCATCAGCATCAAGGCGCCGATGCAACGCACGAATCATCATCGCGGTGCCGACTTCCTGCCGCTCCCGATTTCCGAACCAGTGCCCGATGAACCAGGTATGCGTGATACCGAACAAACCGCGAGAGCTGTAAATGATGTTGACGACCGTTGGCTGGGCCAGCATCACGTTGGCGAAGTTCAGGATGACCGCCTGAATCCCAAACGCCAAATTGGCCTTCACAATCGCCTGTCGGCCCAGGGGTGTCGGCGACGGCTCACGTCTTGGCCAACGGCAGAATCAACAGCGACAGGAGGGCAAAAAACCCCATCCCCGTCAACAGCACCGGGATTTTCCCAAAGGACGCACCGGCGTGGCTGAAGATCGTATCCACCCCGCCAAAGAACGCACACGAGGTTAACGCCAAACCGACCGTCAGCCAGATGGAGGGTCGCTTGGTGTGAGGTAAAGAACGGCGGTCGGTCCAACCCATCAGGAAAATTGCGGCGGCGGCTAACGCGGCGGCCAGCAAGACGAGCGGGCCTAGTGCTTCGACACCCAGCAGCGAAGAATACAACGCGACGAACAGAATTTTGCAGCCCATGATCGGAGCGATCAGCGAGACATCACCGAATCGCAGCGCCAGGACAGTGAAAAACTGCCCACCGAAAAAACAGCAACCCGCGAGCAACGGCCAACCCAGGTAATTCCAGTTGGGCATTTCCGGTCGAAATACCAACAAAGCCATGAAACAGGCCGCGATGATCAAATTGCCGACGAAAGCAATCTGCCACGAGCCCATCCCCAACGCCTGCCCCTGCTTTGTCCAGAGGCTGCCAAACGGATAAATCAACGCGCTGATAACGGGAGCAAAAAAAAGCAAGCTTCGCTTTCAAAATTTCAGGATGATCAAAACTAAAAAACACGACCGCAGTTTTGCCGCCCGGCCAATTCGATCTGACTTGAAGTAGATCAGGTGGATCGAATCTTTGGTAGCCGCAACAAAATATTTGGGCAACGCAGAAAATTCATCTTCCGGCAGATAGAATCGAGAGGGCTCTGAACCCCACAGGGCAACGCTGTGCAGCAGTGTCAGCATAACGCACTGGGGGGAGCCCAATGGCACTCACTTTATAGAAAGCTGAACCGCATATCCCGATCGGGATTCAAGCCAGTAGCCGGTGTTTGAGCGCAGCGACAACACCGGAGTTACGGTGTAATTGTTCGACGATCCTGACGGGATCGCAGCAAAAACCGCTGTAATCCCGTCAGGATCAATCATCCCCGATTTCGATATTCCGGTGGTATGCATTCGCTCCAACCACCGGCTAACGGCTGAAACTCCTTCGGAGTATTTTTTTAAAGTGAGTGCCATTGGGCGACAGCCCAATGAAACGCCAAATACCAATCCTACAGCTGCGGAGCAGCGACAGCAGCCTGATAGAACAGGTCATTGACCTCAAATATCTTACGCTGCTCCGCAGCTATCCGATTGGAACGATACAATTCGTTGGGCTCGCACCCCATGCTTGATGCTTGCGCAGCTTCGCTGCTACTGATGCAGCTCTCAACACCTCAAACCTTTAAAAATCGAAAATGCAAAACCTAATTCAATTCACGTAAACACCGACAACCTCGGGGAAAGAAAAAAATGCCGCACAGCTTGGCCCACAGGGAGGCGATCAATCATCCTGAGAAACCTGAAATATCTCAAACGGACGGAGAAAAACCGCTACCTGATCACATTTTGAAAATCGCAATGCGGGTCATGCTCATCCTGGCGGCGATGTCAGCGTTCGCGATCGACGACGTGGCAACGGCCGAAGACGCAGGATCATCGGAACCCGTTTCGACCGCTGCTAAGCCGAATATTGTTTTCCTGCTGGCCGACGATCTCGGCTGGACGGGGCTTGGCTGTTTCGGCAGCGATTTCTACGAGACGCCGAACTTGGACGAGTTTGCCAAAACCGGAATCAAGTTTACCAATGCCTACGCGGCGTGTACTGTTTGTTCCCCGACCCGAGCGTCCATCATGACCGGCATGTATCCCGCCCGCTTGCACCTGACGGATTTCATCGCCGGCCAGAACCGCCCGTTCGCCCGGATGAAAATTCCCGACTGGAACAAAGGCCTGGACCATTCTTACACGACAATCGCCGAAGCCCTAAAAACCGGCGGTTACACAACGGCGTTGGTCGGCAAATGGCACCTGAACCACGCGGGGCGGAACGCGAGGGAATATGGGCCTCAACAACACGGATTTGATTTCGAATTCACCAAACCACCGGGCACCAAAGGCTATCAACTTAGAAAAGGCGCCAACCCGGATGGTGAATCCGGCAGCGAGTACGCGACCGATTACCTCACGGATCAGGCGTGCAAGTTCATCGACGAAAAACACGACCAACCTTTCTTCCTGTACTTCGCTTACCACACGCCGCATACTCCCATTCAAGGTCGCGAGGATCTGGTGGCTCGATTTCAGCAGAAACTGAAATCCAACGCGGTCGATCGCAGGCCGACCCACGACAATCCGACTTACGCCGCAATGGTTGCCAGCCTTGACCACAGCGTCGGTCGCATTCTGGAGCGACTCGATCGCCACAGCTTGACGGAAAACACGATCGTCGTTTTCACATCGGACAACGGCGGTTTGACGGAACGTTATGGGAAACACGATGGCTTTACGGAAAATTTGCCCCTTCGCCGCGGCAAAGGATCGGCCTACGAGGGCGGCGTTCGGGTCCCGACGTTGATCCGCTGGCCCGGACACACCCCGGCCGGCGCCGTGTGCGAGCAACCGGTAATGACGATCGATTACTACCCGACACTGTTGGAGATCGCAGGCGTCGATGGCGAACCTGGACATAACGCAAACGTGGATGGAAAAAGCCTGGTCCCGGTTCTCAACGACCCCGCCGCGGCCTTGGATCGCGACCTGTTCTGGCACTATCCGCATTACCATGCCGGTGGCGATTGGCCCTACAGCGCAATTCGCTCGGGGAACTGGAGGCTGATTGAATCTTTGGAAGACCAGCATCTGGAACTATATGATCTGGCTCGCGACCTCGCGGAATCCAGAAACCTCGCCGATTCGCAACCCGACGTCGCCAAGCAATTGAAAGTCAAATTGGACGCCTGGCGAACATCGGTTGACGCCCAAATGCCAACCATCAACCCCGACTTCAATCCAGATCGGGCAACCCAAGTCAGCAAATAAGGGGTTCTGATCCAACCAAGTTCCCAACGATGTTCGCTGCCACAATTCGCTGGAAGAGGCTTCAGCGTTCCAGTTAACAGCAGCAACCATTTCTGAACCATCGTCCGTTTGCCCCGCGGGAAATGGTTGGACGTCGACTGGATCGAGCGATCAGACGATCGCGTTCCTCGGCACGAAGTGTCGACCCGTCACCTGCCGGGCGTGAAGTGGTTGGCGGAACCTGGTTCGTAAAATATTCTCATTCGCTATTTCAAACCGGTTTTACCCCGACCCACCCTATCCGTCTTCGCTGTCCGCCTGTTTCTTATTTGCTCATTGCAGCATAAATAACGCAAACACCGCCACCGTGATTCCGGCGTAGGTACGAACGCTCAGCGTCTCCTGCAACAGGCGGGTGGCCAGTAACGTCGTCAACACGATCGCACCGGCGCTGACCACCGGAAATACGATATAGCCTGGGTAGTACTGCAGGCACTTCAGAATAAAGAAACTCTGCAAAACATTCGCCAAACCCATCAACACGCCAAACCCCAGTTCCGTGAGTTCGATCCGTCGATGCCGGTAGATCAACAATATCAATGAAGGCACGGCAGCGACTCCAAACGCGGTCAACAGAAACGTCGGCCGTTGTTCGGGCTGATGGAAATGCTTAAACGTCTCCTGCGAAAGCCGACTGCAGCCACACAACAAAAAGAACCCCAGCAATACGGAGGGCACGAGCCACGGTTTCGGACTTTTCCTTTCCGTCTGATCTTTCAATCCAATCAACAGCAAGGCCACCAGTGCCAGCCCGATCCCCATCGTCTGCATCCCGCTGGGAATTTCATCCCAGATGAACGCCGCCATCGTAATGGGAAACAGGATCGACAAAACACTCACGACGGTCGTGCTGGATGCACCCACTGTCTTAATGCAGTAGATCGCAAAAAAATAGGCGACGAAATAGACGGCTCCCATGGAGCCACCGGTCCAGATAGCAGCCGTTGAAAAGCCAACCACATCGTCGGTCAGAATCACCGGGATGACCGAAAGAAAGGCGGCGATGTAGTTGATTGCACCAACGGTGACAATGTTCTCCCGTTTGCGAATCTGCACCCATTTGATGATCAGGGTAAACGCCGACGCAAACAGGATTTGTAAAGCAAGATAGAACAACGTGGTCTGACGCCGAGGTGAGTTTCAAAAGAATCAGTTTAGAGCGGATTTCGCTGCTGGATAGCGTCGACCTGCCCGATTCCGCTGAATTGAAATCTGCGGGGGCATGCCGAGAGAACAATGACATCGACGTCAGTCACGCGTCGCGGCCCATCCCCCGGCAGCTCTGCCGAATGGTCGCCGGAGGGCTTACCTGGAAGCACAAACGTTCACTTGGGTTCCAACAGATTCGCCCAATCCGGGTACACCGGACGATCCTCGTGATTCTTGCCGGCTTTTTCTCCGACCGGTGCGGGCGGGCAAGCCTGCAGCACCGATTCGAGGCTGGTGCGAATTTCGACCAATCGGGGATCGGTCGAGGTCGCCAGATTACTGGATTCCTCGAGATCATTGGGGACGTTGTAGAAGCGGCCATCGCGATAAAGCTTGAAATGCGCATTGCGTAGAAACTGACCCGGCGTCTTGTTCCAGTACGGTTGGTAATGGCAGAGTACCCAGTCGCGTGGCTGCCCGCGTTCGCCGTTCAGCTGCGGCAGGAAACTACGCCCATCGACCGGGTCATCCGCTCCCAGTTTGATCTCTGCCGCATCCGCAAAGGTCGCGTAAAAATCGGTGAAGTCAATCAAGTCATTGGAGACAAGCCCGTCAGGTGTGTGGCCTTTCCAATACGCAACCAGCGGGACGTGGGTCCCCATGTCTTTCATGCCGGCTTTACCGCCCTTGATCTTTCGACCATTCCAATTCGACGTGATCGAAGTGTTCGTACCGTTGTCGGCGGTGAACAGAATCAGCGTTTTTTCCGACAGCCCCAGTTCGTCAACTTTGTCGACGATCCGCCCCACGATCTGATCCATGTAATTGACCATCGCGACGAAGTTCGCTTTTTGTTCGGCCCTGTCTTTCGGCGGCTGGTTCAATTCGTGAGTCGGAGCCCGATCCCCGATCGTGTCCGGAGTGGGAACGAACGGATTGTGAACCAGCGCCATCGGGTAGTAAACAAAAAAGGGTTCCTCCCGATGGCGTTCGATAAACTCGCAAATGAAATCGCAGAACATATCGGGACCATATTTTCCGGCGTTCATTTCCTTGGTCAAAAACTCACCGTTGTGCTCGATCGGCGGACTCCAAAAACGTTCCCCGCCTCGTTTGTCGCCACCTTTGGCGGTGGTCAATTGCCACAGCATGTATTCATCAAACCCGGCTTTGATCGGCCGAGAGGAATCGGTGCAACCGGGCAAGCTGTTGTACAGACCATTCAGCTGCCACTTGCCGGCGACCGCCGTTTTGTAGCCGACACTTTGCAGCAACTGACCAAACGTCTTTTCTTCCGGACTGAGGTAACCGAAATGGGTATAGTTCCGGAAGTTGTATTTGCCGGTCATGATTTTGACCCGGGAAGTCGTACAAATCGGCGTCGAGTAGCAATGGGCGAAACGAATCCCTGACGATGCCAATTGATCAATACGCGGGGTTTGGTAGTCCTCGGCACCGTAACAGCTAAAACATTCCCAGCTGACATCGTCTGCCATCATCAGAATGATGTTGGGCTGTTCGGCGACGGCGTCACGCGGAAACAGGCAGAGTGCCAACAAGGTGCAAGGCAGAAATAGCTGAAGTAAAAAATCGGATTTCGAAGTCTTCATGGGGAGCACGCCTGGCATGGGAAGTTGGGTTGGATCAAAATTTCACAAGCGATTAATCGTCAGTCTTAATTTCGTCGATTTCAACGACGGTTCCGATTGCGCCCTCGATCTCCAACTTGAGCGACTTGATCGTCGCTTGGGTCGCTAAAGCTGGCAGATTGGCTGGCTGTGTTTGTAGTTCGCGGCTCGGTTTTGCGGCAAACGAAGCTTGCAATTCACCGTTGACGTACCAACTGAATTTTGCCGGTTGATCGATCCGGTACCTGATAGAAATCGGTCCCTGGTTCTTGGCCGCTGACGCTTCCAGCCCGTCGCGGACCAGGCTGATCGGGGATTCTCCCAGCTCAAACTCGAGAAATCCTTGTCGGCCGGCAAGATTGCCCGTTTTGCCATCACAGGTCCAACCCTCGGTCTGCCAACCACCGCAATCGAAACGGAATAATAATTTCCCGTCGACCGGGTCACGATCGTTCAGTGTCTCCCAGTCGTCGGACAGCCCGTCACCGTCGGAGTCCGTACGTATCTTTTCATACTCGGCGTTCACGCCCTGACCCCACTTTTTGTTGCTCGCCATTTCCAGTTCGATGTCAGGTTCCTCCCCGGCACCTAGGTCGCCTTTGGCAAGCCAGCCATCCATCAGTTTTCGATGGCGATTCAACTCCTGTCGGTACGCTGCGTCGTTCACCAGATTGTTCAATTGCGCGGGATCCTCGACGACATCGTACAGCTCTTCCGCGGGCCTTTCCCCAAAATAAATCTCGGCGAGTTTCGGATCGAGCGACCCATCGGCGTAAGCATCGCGCAGGAACTGAACGAAAGGCCGAGGGTCGCGGTATTGCGGTTGCAACAGCACCCGGTCGAGCAGGTAGTTTCGGGTGTATCGAAAACGATCGGTGCGAATCGAGCGAATCCGTTCAATCGTATGGTCGCAACGGTCGCGGGCAGTGGCAACGAACTCGCGAGGTTTGACGACCGCGCCGAACAGATCCTGGCCCTCGACCCATTCGGGCAGCTCAATTCCGGCCCACGTCAGTGTGGTCGCGGAGAGGTCGAGCATGGAAACCAGATCGTCCCGAACGCCCGGAGCCGGGACGTACGGATCCGGTCCGATGATAATAAAGGGGACGTGGCTGCCACCTTCGGTCGGCTGCTGTTTGTGCCGCACAAGATTGTTGGCACCATGATCCGAGAAATAGACCACGATCGTCGAATCGGTCAAACCGTCGGCATCCAGTCGCTCCAGAATCCCTCCGATGATCCCGTCGTCCATCCGGGCGGAGTCATAATGCTCGGCGACAATTTCGCGATACATTTCGTTTTGTGGATAGTCGCCTGGAATCGTGACTTTGGCGCGATCGGTTTTGTCTTTGAACTTGGTGGTGTTGAGCTTTCCACCCTTAAGCTGGATCTGGCCAAAAAATGGCTTACCTTCCGGGCAGTCGCGCCACGGGGTTTTGGTGTTGGATTTGGAAATACTGGAGTAAAAGCTCGCATGCTCGAAGTTGTAGTCCGTCTTCCCAACATTGAAGCAAAAATAACCTGCATCCTTCATCAGTTCAGGAACCGCTTGGATGCCCGCAGGGAGCGGAAGTTCCGCTGGGCCTCTGCGGGATCGGTGCTCGTGGGCTCCAAACCTGATTTGGTTCGCCCCCACAATGATTCCGCTGCGACACGTCGAGCAGACAGGCGACGGAACGAATGCCCTGGAAAAACGGACGCCCCTGGCTGCCATGGCATCAATGTTGGGTGTATGCCCGACCTGAATTTCGTGTCCATAGCATCCGAGCCACGGCGACAAATCCTCCTGGAATAGCCACAGAATATTGGGCTGGGCCGGTCGCGTGTTGGGCGACGCAGAATCTTCGGCGGCAGCCAGACCGACCGATGAAATTGGACCGGCGAAACAGAACAACAGGACAAAAAACGACAAACTCGAATTCAAAATCACGGCTCGTGTCATCAGCGGTTTCCTTGGTTGGGTGGAAGGTCATTCTACCAACACGGGAACCGCTGTGATTGATTTTAGGAACTCCGCCCGGAATTTTTAATCAGGTCTGGGGAGCCGTTTCAAGCCCCTGGCGATTACTTGAAATCGACATTGGTTTCACGACCGCGAATCGTGCCGAGTGCCCGAAAAATTCGCGGGTCAATCCTATCATTGATTGGATGAGTCGAACCATCGGCCATGGCGAACATCGTTATCCCGCCAGGATGCATGCTGTTAAACTGCGCAAATCCATGGAAGTGAATTTGCAGCTCTTCCTCTCCACCTTTGTCGTCCACGATAATAACGGGTTCCGTCCGGGGGGGGTTATTCGGCGGCTCGCCCGTCCAGCCGACCACTCGCCAGCCGGTAAACTCGGATCCTTTAACCACGCCGGGCCAAATGGAATCAAACCGGTCGGAGCTTCGCTCGCCAAGTGCGACCGTATTGCTGGCTCCGTCAACGATGTCACGGTATTCCGTGTTGCTGTTTTTGTAGAACACACCGTCCAGTCGCCCCGTGCTGCCAAGCAGGCTGAGTGAAGGGCAAGTCTGACCATCTTCCATTTCTTCCAACTCAACCGACGAGCCGACACAGCCGACATAGTGGGTGCGACCGACTTCGACATCGCTTGGCGGATCAGTCAAAATTGGAAGCCTGAACGATGGCGAATCGTTTCCCGATGACGGACAGAGTTGCCCGACCAGTGCGTAGCGAATAATCGACTGATTGGCTGGGTCCAGGAGATTGGTATTGAAATCGATGGTCGCGTGCAAATTCTGTTGTTCAACAAACGGCAGCGTGTTGGCCATCCAGCCCCAACCGACTTCGGATCCGGAGGTCGTTCCCTGCCAACCCGGGGGCAAATGCGTGTTGGATGTCTCGTAATTCTGAATGGCAAACCCGATCTGCCGTAGATTGTTCAGGCAACTCGTTCGCCGCGCGGCCTCACGAACCATCTGAACTGACGGCAACAACAGTCCAATCAAAATTCCAATAATCGCGATCACGACCAGTAATTCAACCAGCGTAAATCCCGCTGGTTGCTGGACGGATGATGTTCGATGACGTCTCATGTTAACTCTCCGCTGAATACCCCGCCGGCGCGCTGTCGTTGCCTGGCGAGGAATGCCCCTGGGACCGTTGTACCGCGGTTCTGTCACTTCGTCAAACTTTTCTTTGTCGATGGCGTTTCAGGCTGGTACCATGACGCTATCATCTCAACCGACCTATTGCGATTGTTTCTAGCCTTGCTCTCGTTCGACAGGAAAGATGGATCCAAGAAAAATCCTCGGTGTCTCTCCAAACGCATCGTTAGATGAGATTCATCAAGCCTATCGTGAAAAGGTCAAAAAACACCATCCGGACATGGGTGGCGACGTCTGGGCGTTTCAGCAAGTCAACGAGGCTTATGAATCGCTAACGCGGCCTGGGCGATCAACTGCAAGGGCAACCGCTAACAAACCCAATACCAGTTCCATGCAGGCAAATCACTCGGCGAAACGCGATCGAGAGCGAGCAACCCATCAATCAGAAGCACCCGATTCGACAACCCGCCGCCGGGGTGCCAAGCGTCGATTCAAAGTCCAGGCCGCATCCCAACAGGATTCCGGAACCAGATTCAATATTTTCCGGCATCCGTTACCCCTGCAAACGGAGACGTCCTTATTCATCCTGGTGAATGTGCTGGACATTTTCATGACCCGAATCGTGCTCGAAGTCGGCGGCGTGGAAGCCAACCCGGTGGCGAAGTACTTTCTCGATCTCTGGGGTCACTACGGATTGATCTGGTTTAAGTTGGCCATCGTGACCTTTGTTTGTGTGATCGCCCAGGTGATCGCGATCAATCGGTTAAAAACGGCCCGCGGCTTGCTGATCGTCGGCACGCTACTCGTCTTTGCGGTGGTCGCTTACGGCGTTTCGCTGATCATGCAGCACGTGGGTTAGGGGCGGTTTTCAGTTTTCAGTTTTCAGTTTTCAGTTTTCAGTTTTCAGTTTTCAGTTTTCAGTTTTCAGTTTTCAGTTTTCAGGGTTCAGGGTTCAGGGTTCCGTTATCAGGGCTCAGGGTTCAGTTTTCTGGGCTCAGGGTTCAGTTTTCAGGGCTCAAGGCCAACGAACCACACGTCTTAATCGACCAAGATTTCCGTCGGGCTTGTCCCGGGCGGGATCAACAATTGGTTGGCTACAGAAAGAACTCATAAAGATTTGCTCTCCGTCGGGCTTGTCCCGGTCGGTACCGCGACTGGCTTGCTGAAAGTCATGCCTTCGGTCCGGGACGAGCCCGACGGTGGGCCAAGATTGCTCTTGGTTGGCTTTGTTTTTGGTTGGCTTTGTTCTTGTAGCCAATCAGTTGTTTGCAACGTCCGGGACAAGCCCGCAGGAAGCGTGAGTACCGACTTGCGTGGTACGGGCAGGGGGCATCGACCAAATCAATCGCTTGAATTTTTAGCTTGCAGAGTTTTCAAGCATTGGAAACGGATGCCTCAAAAATTCGTGCCCCCGGCGAATTCCATCAGAATCGCGCACAGCCAGGCGCCATAAGTTCCCAACGCGTAGCCCAACACGGCCAACAGCACGCCGACCGGTGCCAGGGAGGGATGAAACGCGGCGGCGACCACCGGAGCGCTCGCCGCACCTCCAATATTGGCTTTGCTCCCCACTGCCAAAAAGAAATAGGGAGCGCGAATCATCCAACCGACGAAGAACATCAGCAAGACATGGAACAACATCCAGATTCCGCCGACCAGAAACAAACCCGGATGTTCCGCGACCGCGCGGATGTCCATCTTCAGTCCGATCGTTGCCACGAGAATAAAAATGAAGATGGTTCCGATCTTTGACGCCCCGGCGCCCTCGAAATTACGTAGCGGTGTAAACGACATGAAAATGCCGACGGTCGTTGCGAGCACGATTAACCAGAAGAACTGGGAATCGAGGCTGAACCGTTGTAGCTGAGGAAAATTTTCGCCGATCAAGGGCGCCACCAGGTCGGCGACGAGGTGACATCCTGCGGTGGTGCCAAAAGCAATTCCGCCGATCACCATCAAGTCGGTCGAGGTGGGAACTCTGGCAATCTTGTTGGAAAACGATTCCATTTTATTTTTCAGTGTTTCCACGCTTGACGCATCCGCTTTGAACAGCCGGTCAATCGCTTCCGCTTTGCCGACTCCCAGCAATAGAAACAGCATCCAAATTTCCGCCACAATCACATCCACGGCAACCATCACGCTGTACAGTTGATCCGATGGCTGAAAAATCTCTTTCATCGCAGCCTGGTTGGCGCCGCCGCCGATCCAACTGCCGGCGACCGTCGACAACCCTCTCCAAAGCGCCTCCGGCCCTTTGCCGCCGATTAAATCCGGATCCCACCAGGCAACCAGGAACACCGCCAGCGGGCCTCCGAGGATCACTCCGACCGTTCCCGTCAGGAACATGATCAGGGCTTTTGGCCCAAGTCGGAAAATCTCCTTCAAATCGATGCTCAGCGTCAGCAACACCAGGCTTGCCGGCAGCAAGTATCGCGATGCCACGAAATAGAGTTTGGACTTGTCCGGATCCACCACATCAAAAAACGTCAACAAGCTTGGTAGAAAATAGCACAGCAGTAGCATCGGAACGACTTTGTAGAACGCTTTCAGCACCGGGAGCTGGCTCTTGGAGGTCCAGAATACGAAAGCCAGAATGACCATCAACATGCCGAAAATAACGGCATCATTCGTGATTAAAACCGAATCGGTCGATTGCAGGACTTGATATACTTGCTGGATAATTTGGCTCATCAGCTGTTAATCCAAACAGATCATCGGAAAAACTTCGATTGTCACTGATATTGAAGGTCTGGCAAAGGTCATGAAGTACTCAATCCTGATTGTTTCTATCACGCTCGTTTCATTGGCGACCCTTCCAACACAAAACTCCACGGGAGACGAACTGCTGACTCCAATCGTCGCCGAGAGCCTGGTGTTCGCTGAAAACAACGGCATGCTGGCGGTGGAAGCCGAGCATTTTTTCAAGCAAACCCGAACCGAGCGTCGGGCTTTTTATCGCACGACACGGGAACAGAAACCCGAATTTGATCGTGATGGTGACCCACCCCACGTCGGTGGAGCAAGCGGTGGAGCCTATTTGGAAATCCTGCCCGATACGCGACGAAACCATTCAGACAAACTGATCGCCAACGAGAATTTCTCCAATCAACCGGGCAAGCTGGCCGTTTTGCACTACAAAGTCAACGTCCGCAACCCCGGTCGTTATTACGTGTGGGTTCGGGCCTATTCAACCGGCTCGGAAGATAACGGGCTGCACGTCGGCATCGATGGAAATTGGCCCGCCAGTGGACAACGACTGCAGTGGTGCGAAGGAAAACAGAGCTGGCGGTGGGAAAGCAAACAGCGCACCGAACAAGAACATTGCGGCGTGCCGCATCAGATCTTTCTCGATATCGACACAGCCGGCGAACACATCATCCAATTTTCAATGCGAGAGGATGGCTTTGAATTTGACAAATGGCTGATGACAACCGATCGCGATTTCATCCGACCGCTCGACGCCGGGCCCAACTCGTTGGTTTTGGCTGGTGAATTGCCCGAGCCATTTCCTGCCCAAGAGGCTCCGCCCCTGGCAGCCGAGCCAATTCAGGAACGCGATCCCTCAACCAGCCCAACCACACCGGTCAGCCAAACGCCGTTGTTCGGTAGCCGCCAACCCGATGGACGCGGAACGTTTGCCATCGAAGGCGAATTGAGGACCTGGCACAAAATCACCTGGACGCTCGACGGCCCTTACGCCCACGAATACGACAATGACCCCAACCCGTTCACCGACTATCGAATAGAAGCGGATTTTCGTCATCCCGACGGCACGCGCTACCTGGTTCCCGGGTACTTTGCTGCCGACGGAAACGCCGCTGAAACATCGGCCGCTGGTGGAACGAAATGGCGAGTCCATTTCGCCCCCGATCGCCCGGGTCAATGGAGTTACACCATTTCATTGACACGAGGCAAATTGGCTGCGGTCCAGCCGAATCCCGCTGCGGAACTGGTTCACCAATTCGCCGGCACGATCTTCGTCGAACCGACGAATAAAACCGGACGCGATTTCCGGTCGGATGGTCGATTGCAATATGTCGGCAAACGTTACCTGCAGCACGGCGGCAGCAAGAAATACTTCCTCAAAGCAGGTGCCGATGCACCGGAAACGTTGTTGGGCTACGCCGATTTTGACGACACGATCGCCGGCAAGAAAAAAGTTCCCCTCAAGAAATACGCGCAACATGCTTCGGACTGGAAACCGGGCGATCCAAGCTGGCAAGACGGCAAAGGGAAAGGCTTGATCGGGGCGGTCAACTATCTGTCCAGCAAAGGCTGCAACGCATTTTCGTTTTTGACTTACAACGCCGGCGGTGACGGGGACAACGTTTGGCCCTTCGTTCAACGCGATGACAAATTGCATTACGATTGCAGCAAACTCGATCAATGGGCAATGGTCTTCGATCACGCCACCCGTCAAGGAATGTATTTGCACTTTAAAATGCAAGAAACCGAGATCGACGATCATCGAGGTGGCAACGGCAAAGCCAGACCAGCCGACTATGTCCCCGAAAGCCTCGACGGCGGAAACCTTGGCGTTCAACGGAAACTTTACTGTCGCGAATTGATTGCGAGATTCGGCCACAACCTGGCGCTTAACTGGAACCTCGGGGAAGAGAACACCCAGTCGACCGAACAACAGATTGCCATGATCGATTACCTTCACCAGACCGATCCTTACGATCACAACATCGTGATCCACACTTTCCCGCCCCAGCAGGACCAGGTCTACCGACCGCTGCTGGGACAACGCTCGAATTTGACGGGCGTCTCACTCCAGAACAGCCACATCAAAGACACGCATTGGCAAACCGTGAAATGGGTTCGCGCCTCCGAACAGGCCGGCAAGCCCTGGATCGTTTCGTTCGACGAATCGGGATCGGCGGCGCACGGCCAATGCCCAGATCTCGGCTATCAGGGTTTTGATGGGACAGACCAAACCGGGAAACGGATCTACACCCAGCATGAGGTCCGCCGACAAACGCTTTGGGGGACCCTGATGGGAGGCGGTGCTGGCGTGGAATATTATTTTGGCTACCAGTTCCCCGAGAACGACCTGCTGTGTGAAGACTGGAGATCGCGCGACCAAAGCTGGGATTATTGCCGGATCGCGATTGAGTTTTTCCAGTCGCAAAATGTGCCCTTTGTCGATATGCAGCCGATGGACGAACTGGTTGGAAATCCAGAACATGACAATCGCCGATACTGTTTTGCCCAACCCGACGAAATCTATTTGGTTTATCTACCTGATGGCGGGCAGACCGAGCTGGATTTAACCGACGCGGCGGGCCTGTTTTCGATCAAGCTGTTTGACCCCAGAAATGGCGGTGAACCCATCGATTTGAAAAAAACAATTCGAGCCGGTCGGCCGGTCACCATCGATTCAACCAAAGCTGACGGGGAAGACTGGTTACTCGTGGTCCGCAAACTCAAGTAAACCAACGCAAGGAATTCTTCTCGCTGGCCGAACGAGCGAGTATACTGGCAACCTTAATATTTGCTAATAACCGGAGCGCGGGCATGAATGCGTCACTCAATTTCACTTCCTGGATCCTCGTCACGCTGCTTGCGCTACTGGGTTCGCTAACGATTCGCCAATCGCCAATGTTGGCCCAGTCTCCTGCCGCAGCAACGAATGATGACGGATTCGTTTCGATCTTTGACGGCAAGACTCTCGACGGTTGGCACAACCCCTACGATTGGGGCGATGTCTCGATCGTCAATGGCGAGGTGCACCTCGTTGCCAATAAGAAATTTTTTGTCATGACCGACAAGATCTACCATGATTTCGAATTCATTGGCGAAATGCATCTGCCCGAAGGCAAAGCCAATTCGGGATTCATGCTGCGTGGCCAGGAACAAAAAAACAAGGTCTTCGGATATCAGGCCGAGATTGATCCGACTGACCGAAAATGGTCAGGAGGGCTGTACGATGAAGGCCGCCGGCAATGGCTCAACCCGCTGAAGGATCAACCGGACGCCCAGGACGCGCTCAAACTGAAAGACTGGAACCAATACCGAATCGTTTGCGAAGGCGACCATCTGCAGATTTTTGTCAATGGCATTCAGACGACCGACTACTACGATCCCGTCGATCTGTCGGGACACATTGGCCTCCAGCACCATGGAGAAAAGGGCCAGCTCTACCGGTTTCGAAATCTTAAAATCAAAGACAACGGGCGACACGTTTGGCAAACGATCTTCAACGGCGAAGACCTGACCGGCTGGAAACCCCAGGGCGGTGGCCAATGGGAGGTCGTCGACGGCGTGCTGGTCGGGAAAAGCTCCGCGTCCGAAAAACGCCATGGGCTACTGGTCAGCGACAATACCTATGCCGATTTCACGGTCAAAATCACTTTCCGTGTCCTTGCCGGCAACAGCGGATTCTATTTCCGCAGCCAACCCAACGACAGCGGCGTCGGAATCGCGGGAATCCAAGCCGAGTTGGAAAATTCCGAATTGGTCGGTGGTCTATACGAAACCGCAGGACGGGCGTGGATCGTCAAACCGCTGGCCTACTTCGACCGATTCGCTGAGGACCGGCAAGCCGGCCGGACCAAGCAATGGAAGAAAGCCCAACAAGTTGGCGATTGGTCAACGATGGTCGTTTCAGCTCACGGCGACCGAATCGTCACCCACGTCAATGACATCCTCGCCGTCGATCTTGTCGATCCTCAAGGCCGAAAAGAGGGAAAATTCGCGTTGCAGTTGCATGGCGGGCAAGACATGGATGTCGAAGTAAAATTGATCGAACTGCTGGAAAAACAGCTGCCGAAGCCGTAACCAGCGGTCGAATCAATGCAGAACCCAAACCCCATCGCGAAAATCGGCTCCAACCGGTGGCTTTGGCAAAGCCCTAAGAGATTTCTCTGACCCCACTCGGTCTCCACGCCTCGAAGCCTTCGAAAAAACGGTCTTTTCCTTCGATGTTCGGTCTTCTCGATTATTCCTATTTAAATTAAAACAAGTGTTTAATACGCTTGTTTAGTCTGTCTTCCGCCTGCGGTCCAGCCTGAAGGTGAGCCTGGATATCGGTACGAGAATCATGAAAGACGAATCGACAAGAGATCGCATTTTAATGGCGGCCGGCCCGATTTTTGCCCGCAAAGGGTTTAAGAACGCGACCGTTCGGCAAATCTGCGATGCTGCCAACGTCAACCTGGCCAGCATCAATTACTATTTTGGTGACAAACAGAATTTGTACACCGAAACAGTACTGCGCACGAGGGAAATGCGAGCCCAACAGTTTCCGCAGAAACCCTGGGTTCCTGGCCAGTCCCCCGAGCAGAAACTCGGTCACATCATCCTCACGCTGCTCCAGCGTCTGGTTGCCCTGCAGACCGAACCCTGGCAGGTCCGGTTGATCATGCGAGAAGTGCTGCAACCAACCGAAGCTTCCCGAAAACTGATGAAAGAATCGTTTCGCCCTTTTTTTGATTCGTTGCTGAGCGTGATCGATGAATTGATCGGGATTCGCTTACCTGATGCACAGCGGCACAAAATAGGCCTGAGCATTATCGGCCAGTGCATGCACTACCGGTTTTCTGCCGAGATGATCTCGATGATGATCGAGGAAAATGAATTCGAAGAACATTTCCAGCTGGATCAAATCGCGACCCATATCACGGAGTTTTCGCTGGGGGCGATCGACCGTTTACGAGCTCACGCCGAATCTGAAAACCAACCTTCCGCTGCCGAGAAAAACTAAATCAATTCCCGTCGGTATCGAACTGTATCAAATCACCCACACAATTTTTTGAGTACCCATGGCTATTACTGACCATCCTCCCCAAGTGAAACATCCCAAGACCTGGGAAGTGATTAAATACATCATCTCGCTCGTCATTGTTGTTATGGGGATCGCCGCTTTCGTGGGTCTTAAATCGCTGGCCAAACCACCTGCGACCAAAGAAACCAAGAATTTGATTCAGCGCGTCAGAACGCGAAGTGTTCAGCCTTACTCGGGCCTGCTCGACATGGAAGTCAGTGGCACCGTGGTGCCGTTTCGGGAAATCAAGATCGCGACTGAAGTAGGTGGGCGGATCAAGAAAAAATACCCGGCCTGCGAATCGGGAACGTTCGTCAGCAAGGGTGAAAAATTGGTCGAGATCGACCCCGAGGAATATCAGTTGGAAATCCAGACACTTGCTGCGGAAGTCGTCCAGTCAGAAAAGAGAATTGAAGAAAACAAACGCCAAATTGAAGGGGAAGAGAGCAATATCGAGCTTGCCAAACAGGATTTTCTGTTGCAGCGCAAGGAGTTCGATCGAAACATTCGCCTTACCAATGTCCTGTCGCAGACCGAGCTGGATCAAGCTCAGCGGGCACTCAACGCGGCCCAGACTCAGCTGACCAATCGGGAAAGCAACCTGGCAACATTGAAAGCCGGCACGGCTCGACTGGAAGCCGCCCTGGAATTGTCAAAACGGCGTCTGGAGTTGGCCCAACTCGATCTGCGACGCACGACCATTGTTGCACCGGACGATGGGGTCATTGTTCGCGAGATGGTCCAGGAAGGTGACTACGTCGCGAAAGGGACTCAAATTGCAACGTTCGAAGACACCAGCCAAGCCGAGGTGCTCAGCAATCTGACCACCGCCGATTTGGAGTGGATCCAAGCCAATGCCCCTCCGACCGATGACCTGGTGGAAAATAACGATCGACGATTGGTCTACCGGCTGCCCAAAACCAATGTCTCCATTTACGATCCCGATGAACCCTCGGTGATCTGGCAAGGCATTCTGGAGCGGTTTGACGGGATTGGGCGGGATGAAGTTACCAAAACGATTCCTTGTCGCATCACCATCGCCCAGCCCATTGTGGAAACGGAAACTGGATTGCGAGCACTGGTCCGAGGGATGTACGTGAAGTGCCGAGTCGAGGTCCAGACCTCGACCACGACCAGTGATCAGGAACTGGTAACCTTTCCCGCCACTGGCATTCAGCCAGACGGGGTTGCCTGGCTCGTAAAAGACGGCCGAATCCACGGCGTCCAGGTCGAGATCGTGGATCGTATCGAAAAAATGATCAACGGAAAAACAACCGAAATGGTGATCGTCCGCTCGGAACCCGGCAAGATTTCGGTGGACGATCAAGTCGTTGCCGGTCCGCTTCCACAGCCCAGTGAAAACGCCCCGGTCGAGCTGATCGATGATGCAGACGATCCAGCGGAATTACCCTCTGGCGAGGCCCCGGCCGATCCCGCGGGTGTCCAGGCCGATGCAGCGGAACCGGAACAACCCATCCGACGGCTCCGTGATCCGACCAGTTAACCAACCCAATTTTGAACGGGGCATCAGCGTCGACTGCGATTCTGCCAATTTGCCTTGTTGAATCCATTCATTTTGAATTTTTAAAACTCCGTTGCGGTGTACCAAGCCTAATGAGATCAATAATTAAATGGGCGATCGCCAATTCGCCCGCGATGAACACGCTGCTGGTCGCCTCTTTGTTGGTTGGCGCCATCAGCATGGTCGTGATGAAACGGGAGGTGTTTCCCAGTTTCGCCCTCGAAATCCTGCTGGTCAGCGTCCCCTTTCCCGGTGCGACTGCCGCCGAAGTTGAAGACGGAATTTGCCAGAAACTCGAATCTGCGATCAGCGGAGCGGACGGCGTCAAGAAAATGACGGCGGTCGCAAAAGAAAACTTTGGCTACATCGTGCTGGAACTGACCAGCGACGTCGACGACGTCCAGCAAGTTCTGAATGATATCCGCTCCCGGATCCAGCAGGTTTCTGCCTTCCTTCCACCGCGCAGAAGATCCGGAGGTCAAACAGATTATCTTCCGCGCGCCGGCAATCGCGGTCGGCATCCTCGGTCCTGAGAATGCACAACTCGGCGACCTGCAAGCTGAGAAACACTTGCGCGAGATTGCCGAAGAGGTGCGAGCTGAGTTGCTCGAATTAAGAGCGGTCAAATTTCAACCCTCGGATGTGGTTTCGGCTCCTCGCAAGATTCTGGCTCCGCTGTACCAACCTACCGGGCCCGCGATCACTTCGGCTGAAATTGCCGCCGAACGACCCTATGAAATCAGCATCGAAGTTTCCGAAGATACGCTCAGACAATATGGGATGAGTTTGCGAAACTTCGCGCAGACGGTCCGCCAGCAAAACATCGATGTACCAGGTGGAAAGATGGAAGCCGCTGGCCAGGAATTACTGCTCCGCGGCAACAACAAGCGTGAAACAGGCGATGAAATTGCCGAGCTTCCGGTCGTTACCAAGCCCAATGGCGATGTCGTGACCGTCGGTGAACTGGGAGACGTCATCGATGGCTTTGCCGACACCGTCTCGGTCAACCTGATTGATGGTCGACCCGGCCTGGTGATTCAGGTTTCGAAAACGGAACAGGAAGATCTGTTTACCGTCGTGGAAACGGTAAAAGACTACGTTGCCAACAAGCAACTTCCGCACGGCTACGAACTGCGAACCTGGGGTGATATTTCGCTTGACGTCCAGGACCGAATTGACCTGTTGTCCCGGAATGGCCTGCAAGGCCTGCTGTTGGTTTTCCTCGTTCTGGCGGTGTTTCTGGAATTGCGGCTGGCGTTCTGGGTGGCCGTCGGAATCCCGGTTTCGATCCTGGGTGCGGGATTCGTCCTTTTGATAACGGGTAACACCCTCAACATGCTGTCGATGTTCGCCTTCCTGATGGCGCTGGGAATCGTGGTCGACGATGCGATCGTGATCGGCGAGAACATCTACATGAAACGACAGGAAGGTATGTCATATGTTCCGGCCGCCATCGAAGGCACCGTGGAAGTGTTGCCCAGTGTGTTTGCCTCCGTTGCCACCACGATCATTGCCTTTCTACCGCTGATGTTCGTCACCGGTGTGATGGGCAAGTTTATCGAGATCATGCCGGTGGCCGTGATCGCAATGCTGGTGATTTCGCTGATTGAAAGCACGTTCATTCTGCCGTCGCATCTGGCCCACGAAAACAATCTGTTTATCAAAGTCCTTTCGGTTGTGCTGTACGTCTTCAAGCCGCTGTTGGTTGTCTTCACGTTGGTGAACCGGGCGGCGGCCAAAGGACTGGATTTTGTCATTAGCTACATCTACCAACCCATGCTGTATTGGTCCTTGCATCACAAGCCGATCGTGCTTGCGGGCATGCTGGCCACGATGATGGTGGTGGGCGGTTTAATCGCCTCCGGCATTGCGCCGTTTGCCTTTTTCCCGAAACTTGACGGGCGGGAAATCACTGGGGTGATCGCGTTTCCCAACGGCACGGCGGGAGATTTTGCGATGGAGGCGACGAGTATTTTGAGGGAAGAGATTATTGAAATCGACCGGGAGTGGCAGGCAGCCGGCAACGACAGCGTGATTGACACGATTCACGAGAAAGTGGGAGAGATCGGCAACGCGATGCAGGGCGGCCCGACCGGTGTAACGGCAGGCAGTCACGTCGGTAATGTTTCCGTGCTGCTGACCCCCGCTGCCGAACGCACGATCACCACCCGGCAGTTGATTAACGAATGGCGTAAGCGTTCATTGCCCAAACTCGCTGGCGTCGAGGCCATCAAATTCAATTCGCCCGCGATGGGCCCTGGCGGTTCGGCCATTGAATTCAAATTACTTGCCTCCGATGACAGCGTCGAATTCCTGGAACAAGCTGCCGAGGAGTGCAAAGCTTACCTGGACACCAAAGCGGGTGTGGTCGATATCGAAGATGATTCGCGCCCGGAAAATGGGAGTTGAACCTGCGTTTGAACGAACAGGGTCGGGCGCTCGGACTGGACGAGGCGACCCTCGCCGAGACCATTCGGGCTATCTATTACGGCGATGAAGTCATGCGACTGCAACGAGGTCGCCACGAAGTCAAGTTGATAGTACGTTACCCTCAAGACGAACGTTCCAGCATGGAAAGCTTCGACAACATCCGGATTCGGGACAACCAAGGCGTTGAGCGGCCACTCCGGGAAGTTGCCACGGTGACTTACCACCGGCAGCTTGCCGAAATCAATCGCCTCAACCAGCGACGATCGATTACCGTCACTGCCGATGTCGAGGCCGACAAAGCCAACGCGGCCATGATCGTCGCCGAAATGCAAGCGGGATTCATGCCCGAACTGCTGGCTCGTTACAAGTCCGAAGAAAACGCCAGCCTTTCGGTCGACTGGGAAGGTGAACAGGCTCAAACTATCGAATCGGTTAAAAGCATGTTTATTGGATTTGCCATCGCATTGATGTGCATGTTCGTCCTGTTAACGCTGGAATTTCAGTCTTACGTTCAGCCCCTGATCATCATGTGCATCATTCCTTTCGGTTGGATGGGTGCGATTTTTGGACATGTGATCATGGGTCTCGACTTGACGCTGTTCAGCTTTTTTGGACTGATCGCCCTGACCGGGGTCGTGGTCAATGATTCCATCGTGTTGGTCGATTTCATCAACCACCGGGTGCGCGACGGGATCCCGCTATTCGACGCGTTAATGAATGCCGGGAAACGCCGTTTCCGTCCGATTCTGCTGACCTCGATGACCACGATCGCTGGCCTCCTGCCGATGTTGATGGAAAAATCGATGCAGGCGCAGGTTTTGATTCCCATGGCAGTCAGTTTGATTTTTGGATTGCTGACCGGTACGCTGCTGATCCTGATTCTGGTGCCGGTGTTCTATGACATCTACGGTGCCACGCTGGCCAAGTTTGGGGTTCCGTTGTTCCATGACGATGAAGACACCGGGGATCGAGAACGTACGTCGCAACCCGGCCAACCAGAGCAGGACAAACAGATTTCTCCGCAACCCGCACTGACGCGAACGCGTGGCGAAATTGGACCCGCTTCAACGTAGTAGAACGTCGCGGCTGGATGATCGGGTCGCTGAATTCGGTTGAACGCGGAATGTCGGATGCTCGGCGCCGCCAAGGCGGAATTTGCTACGCAACTGGCTACAGCCCCAGTCGGCCTTCGATTTCGCGTGCCCGCGGATCAATCCCGGCGCGGCGGCTGATTCCCGGGGCTACGCGTTCCGTCCGGGAATTGCTGACTTCGGTAGAAGCTTGATCGGCAGCGGAACCGCCTGACTGGCCGCGTTCAAACAGCGGCAGTGGGGACGACCAGTTGTGAGTCATGCACCCGACCGAGCCAATCAGTAAACCGAACAGACAAGCAACGATGAAAAATCGCATTGACACTCCCTTGATTGGTTCGGTTCCAAACTCCATGGCCCCAGCCCTATCGGTTTCAGCCTGTCGCGGTTGGCGTTAAGCTGTTCAGTTGATAAGGCTGCGGACTTTGCCAAATTGGGAACTGCCCGTCCAGATCATTTATGAACTTTAGCCAAAATTCATGCCAGCAGTAAAATTTGCAAGGATTCTTTGTGGTGGAAGAAACGAAACTCGATGCTCTGGTGATTGCCCCCCACCCCGATGATGCGGAGCTGGGAATGGGTGGAGCCATCATCAAACTGCTGGCGACCGGCGTTCGGGTCGGCATTCTGGATTTGACCAGTGGAGAGCCGACGCCGCATGGATCCGAAGAAATCCGAGCCGCCGAAACTCGGGCCGCTTCTGCGGTGCTCGGTGTAACGTGGCGGGAAAATCTTGGGTTGCCCAATCGCAGTCTCGAAGCAACGCTCGACGCCCGCAAACAGCTCGCGGTCGTGATCCGTCGGACGCGCCCCAAATGGTTATTCGCACCCTATTGGCATGACGCCCATCCGGACCACCTGGCGGCGACGCAGCTGGTCGAGGCCGCCCGGTTCTGGGCAAAACTCTCCAAAACCGATATGCCGGGCGAACGCCATCATCCCGAACGCATCTACAACTACTACTGCGTCCATTTGAAAATGCATGCGACGCCAGCCTTCGTGTTGGACATCAGCGATCAATGGGAACAGAAACAGGAATCGCTGCGCTGTTACCACAGCCAATTCATGCAGGGCAGGGAACACATGAATCCATCTTTCCTCGACCAACTTCGAGATGAAGCGGCTTATTGGGGCAAGTCCATTGGCGTCCGCTATGGCGAACCGTTTACCAGCCGCGAACCGATTGGCTTGACCGATTTTAACGCGCTGATTTGATGGCGATGCTGCCAGCGAATCCGGCTGAAGATCAACCCGTTGATGTTGTGCGAGATACTTAACGCATCCATTTGATTGAACAAAACTGCTGCTTTCTTTGAAAAAGATGCTGCTCGGAGAATCGGCCAGCGAATTGAATTTGAGATCGACTACAGGTAAACTGGTGTCACTTGTGATCGGGCAATCGAATGCTGAACTTTCGCAAGCTGGACGAACGTTTAACCAACTTTGACCCATTTCAATTCCCTTAGGGATTTTATCAAGGAGACCACTGGTGACCAAAGAGAACACAAATCCTGCTGAACCGCAAAGCGGAACGAGCACTCGGCGCAGCTTCCTGCAGACAGGCTCGAAGCTTGCGGTAGCCGGAGCAGCCGTTGGGGCGATCGCGGCTCCCAAACTGTCGCTTGCTCGATCTGCGCACGCGTACGGATCCGACACGATCAAAATCGGCCTGGTCGGCTGCGGTGGTCGAGGCACGGGAGCATCGATTCAGGCGATGAACACCACCAGCGGCAATGTCGAACTGGTTGCGATGGCCGATGCTTTCGGGGATCGACTTGGGTCGTCTCTGAAAACCTGCACCAATAACCACGCGGACAAAGTGCGCGTGCCCGAAGACCGACAGTTCACCGGATTTGACGGTTACAAACAGGTCCTCGATTCCGATATCGACATGGTCATCCTGGCCACGCCTCCGGGATTTCGGCCCTTGCATTTCGAGGCGGCCGTGAATGCCGGCAAGAACGTGTTCATGGAAAAACCGGTCGGCGTTGACGCGCCCGGCATTCGTCGTGTTTTGGCTGCCGGCGAATTGGCCAAACAGAAAGGCTTGCTGGTTCAGGTCGGCTTGCAACGCCGCCATGAACGAGCCTACCGTGAGACGATTGCCGAATTGCAAAATGGAATCATTGGCGATCTGATTTGTACCCGGGTCTACTGGAACGGTGGTGGCGTTTGGACTCGGCCTCGCCAGGAAGACCAGACGGAACTCGAATACCAGATGCGTAACTGGTATTACTTCAACTGGATCTGCGGTGACCATATCGTGGAGCAGCACATCCACAATCTGGACGTCGGCAACTGGCTGATGAATGATTTTCCCGAAAAAGCCAACGGCATGGGCGGTCGCCTGGTCCGAACGGGCAAGGACACGGGACAAATCTTCGATCACCACGCGGTCGAATTTACCTACGCCAATGGTCACAAAATGATCAGCCAATGCCGCCACATGAAGGAATGCTGGAACTCAGTTTCCGAATGGGTCCACGGCTCCAAAGGCTGGGCGGATATCAGTGGCGGACGGATTTACGATGCCGATGGCAAAGAGATCTTCAAATGCAAGGAAGGTCCAGGCCAACGCGGTGGTCACCAACAGGAACATCACGACTTGTTCGCCGATCTTCGTAACGGTGTGATTCCGAACGAAGCTGAATACGGTGCCAAAAGTACAATGACCTCGATCCTGGGTCGTCTGGCAACCTACACCGGTAAAGAACTGATGTGGGACGACGCGATCAATTCGGACGTCAAACTCGCCGACGTGGATTCGTTCCGCAGCATGCAGGACGAAGCACCGGTCAAGCCCAACGCCAATGGCGATTATCCTGTTCCGGTTCCCGGCACTGGTGCTAGCGACGTGATTGATTGGGATCCGAAATCGAGCACCAAGAAAAAGAAGAAAAAAGCCAATGCTTGATTGCCAATGGCGTGTCATTGATGGATCGCTTTCAGAAAGCTCCCGCAATTTGCGGGAGCTTTTTTTTGTGTTTCCAACGAACCGTAGGCCGGAACAAAGCCGCGCCCAGAACTGCCGTAACAGCGCAAACGGACCAAAAACAAACTGACCAAGCGCTCAGCCCGGCCCACCAACCGCGGCGGCAGTTCCGGCTTGACACCCGTTTGCTCGTTACGGCCTACAAACATCGTCGCCAAACCGTAGGCCGGAACAAAGCCGCGCCCAAAACTGCCGTAACAGTGCAAACGGACCCAAACCCAAACTGACCACGTGCTCAGCCCGGCCCACCAACCGCGGCGGCAGTTCCGGCTTGACACCCGTTTGCTCGTTACGGCCTACAAAAGCATCGTCGCCAGCCCGTAGGCCGGAACAAAGCCGCGCCCAAAACTGCCGTAACAGCGCAAACGTACCAAAGCCAAACTGACCACGAGCTCAGCCCGGCCCACCAACCGCGGCTGCAGTTCCGGCTTGACACCCGTTTGCTCGTTACGGCCTACAAACATCGTCACCAAACCGTAGGCCGGAACAAAGCCGTGCCCAAAACTGCCGTAACAGTGCAAACGGACCCAAACCCAAACTGACCACGAGCTCAGCCCGGCCCACCAACCGCGGCGGCAGTTCCGGCTTGACACCCGTTTGCTCGTTACGGCCTACAAACATCGTCGCCAAACCGTAGGCCGGAACAAAGCCGCGCCCAAAACTGCCGTAACAGCGCAAACGGACCAAAAACAAACTGACCACGAGCTCAGCCCGGCCCACCAACCGCGGCGGCAGTTCCGGCTTGACACCCGTTTGCTCGTTACGGCCTACAAACATCGTCACCTACCCGTAGGCCGGAACAAAGCCGTGCCTCAAAACTGCCGTAACAGCGCAAACGGACCCAAACCCAAACTGACCACGTGCTCAGCCCGACCCACCAACCGCGGCGGCAGTTCCGGCTTGACACCCGTTTGCTCGTTACGGCCTACAAAAGCATCGTCGCCAGCCCGTAGGCCGGAACAAAGCCGCGCCCAAAACTGCCGTAACAGCGCAAACGTACCAAAGCCAAACTGACCACGAGCTCAGCCCGGCCCACCAACCGCGGCTGCAGTTCCGGCTTGACACCCGTTTGCTCGTTACGGCCTACAAACATCGTCACCAAACCGTAGGCCGGAACAAAGCCGCGCACCAAAACTGCCGTAGCAGCGCAAACGAACCCAACCCCGAACTGACCACTAGCTCAGCCCGGCCCACCAACCGCGGCTGCAGTTCCGGCTTGAAACCCGTTTGCTCGTTACGGCCTACAAACATCGTCGCCAGCCCGTAGGCCGGAACAAAGCCGCGCCCAAAACTGCCGTAACAGCGCAAACGGACCCAAACCCAAACTGACCACGAGCTCAGCCCGGCCCTCCAACCGCGGCTGCAGTTCCGGCTTGACACCCGTTAGCTCGTTACGGCCTACAAACATCGTCGCCTACAATGATCCGTGACGAACTAAAACAACGGCCGGCTTCCGGTCGGGTACCCCGGCAGGTTAAACTGGGTGAAATTGTCGGAAGCTGAAAACGCTTCGTGCCGCGCTGCTGGATGGCGAATTCGAATCCAGGGTTGCGGGCGTGCAATCGTTTTCAATGATTGAGAAACGTTGGTGAAACTACCAGATCCCAAATTATCGCACCGCGATACGGGGCTGGCTCCATTGGCCCGACGCGATTGAAATCGCAGAAAGAGAACCATGATTTTCCATACTCCTCGTCGCCTGATGATTTGGGGTCAGCATCCAAGCCACCCGTTTTTCTGCAGCTCGCTGCTGTTGATCTGTTTGCTTCACACGAGCTGGGGAACTGCTGCCAGTGGCCAGGAAGGCCAGCTGAAGTTCCAACCCAAACTTTTAACGGTCGACGCCAACGAAGGCATCGATCTGGCCGACCTCGATGGTGATGGAAAACTTGATGTCATTGCCGGCCGCAACTGGTTTCAAGCTCCCGAATTTGCGCCGCGGCCTCTGCGGTTGATCGACGACTGGAATGGCTACGTTGAATCCAACGGCGATTTTGCCATCGACGTGAATCAAGACGGACGCGTTGACGTCGTCGCTGGATCCTTTCTGCCCACCGAAGTCAACTGGTACGAGAATCCCGGTGCCGAAGGTTTGCAATTGGGTCAACTTTGGAAAAAACATCTGCTCGTTGACACGGGCCTCAGCCAAAACGAAGGCAGTTTTTTGCATGATTTCGATGGCGATGGAATCCCCGAGTGGATTTCCAACAGCTGGAAGAAAGAGAATCCGGTCGTCGTCTGGAAATTTACGCAATCCGAGCGAACCCAGATCGTGAACCAAGGCAAAGGCAAGAATGCCAAGCAGGTGGAACAACGGGTGACGGTGCCCAGCCTGGCCAAAAATTTGGTCGGCGTTGACGGCAATTCACACGGTATGGGGTTTGGCGATATCAACAACGATGGTCGCGAGGACATCCTGATTGCGACCGGCTGGTACGAGCGCCCCGAGGGCGAACTTTGGAACAAGCCCTGGAAGTTCCATCCTGATTGGGAGTACCTACATGCCAGTGTGCCAATGCTGGTGAAGGATCTCGACGGCGATGGCAAAAATGATTTGATTTGGGGTAAAGGCCACGATTTTGGATTGTACTGGTGGCAGGCCGAGGGCCCGGATGAAAACGGAAAATTGAAATTCAAACAACATCTGATCGACGAACGCTTTTCCCAACCGCACTCGCTCCATCTGGCGGATCTGGACGGCGACGGCCAGGAAGAACTGATCACGGGTAAACGAGTCCGGGCCCACAACGGCAACGACCCCGGTGGCCGGGACGTACCTTGCATGTATTACTACCGATGGAATTCGGAATCAAATTCTTTCAACCGATTCGTTATCGATGAAGGACACATCGGGACCGGTTTGCAAATCCGCACGGCGGATCTGAACGACGACGGGAAAATCGATATTGCCGTGGCCGGGAAGGACGGAACCTGGATTCTGTTCAATCAAGGTTCCTAACGGCCGGTCGATCTGCAGATGCCTGGTAGAGGGATTCGCTGGAACACGCCCGACGGGTTCAGTCACTGATTGGCTACCAAAAGCGTTCGCATTTTTGCGCCCCTTCGGGCTCGTCGCAAACCGGTAGGACGGCGGGTGTGCGGAACGGCGTAATTTTCTACCGACACAAACCAATCGTCGACCCACCTGGTTTTCGACGTTCGTTTGCAACCAATGGAAAATGACACGACGCTGATTCCGGCAACAGCCCGATTAAGGGTAATTTTAACGACAAGAACCCACTTCAATCTGGGAATCTACCCACTCCCAATCGTTGACCGCTGCGGACGCCGGTCGCAAACCAATCGCGCGCATCGATTTCCGTTAAAAAATTTCTTTCCCTATTGCCGCGCATCAAACTCTTTAAAATGCGTTGACGGAAGGCACGAGGAACAAGGATGACTTTGAACGCGTGCAACCTGACGATCCAGTTGGATTCAACTGTTGCGCGATGCGATAAGCCTCACGAGAGTACGAGTCATGTCAACCCATTTTGTTTTGCAACTGCGAGGAGATCATGTACACATCCACAAAGCACGGAGTATCGCATTCAGTTAAACAATCCTTGATCAAGCAGCAGTTGCTCAGGCTGCTGGGGAATTTCAAGGATCCGTTTCCGGGTTCGTCGCGATCCTCATCATCCCATCGAAGACATCGCCATAACCGGTTGCAGTTTGAAACGATGGAGCCAAGGCATCTGCTGGCGGCGTTCGTCTCCACGCCGGCCACAATCGACGATGTCGGCATTCAGGAAATCCAGCGAACCAATGATCGAAGTGTTGGTCGGATTTATGCAGATACCAACCAGGACGGGGTTCGGCAGAACTTTGAACCGTGGTTGGCGAACTGGGTGGTGTACGGCGACAACAATGGCAACCAGTTGCTGGATCCGGGTGAGTCATTTGCGACCACCAACAATGGTGGCTGGTACGGCTTGCAGAATTTGATGCCGACCAGCGTGGTGACTCCTCTGCTCCAGGTCAACAACGGCATCTCCAACAATGTAACGCCGGAGTCGCTGGTCAATTCGGAAACGCAACGTGTTCAGATCTACTCGGATGTTGCGGCTCATCCCAATGGTTCGATTATTACCTGGACCAGCTTCCGGCAGGACGGTCAGGGTTGGGGGGTGTTCGCCCAACGATACGATGCCAACGGTGCCAAATTGGGACCGGAATTTCAGGTCAATACAACGACCAAGTCAGCTCAATACACGCCATCGGTCGCCGCATTTGATAATGGCGATTTCATTATCACCTGGATGTCATCTCAGACCGGCACTTGGAATGTCTATGCCCAAGGTTTCGCGGCCAACGGTGATCGGATTGGCACCGAAACGATGGTCAATTCATCTGAATGGGGTAATCAGATGCATCCGAAAGTTGCGACGCTGAGCAACGGCAACTTTGTGATTGCGTGGCAAGGCCACGGGCGTCTCAACGGGCAAGCAAAACAGGGAATCTGGGCCCGGATTGCCAACAGCAATGGCCAGCCGGTCTCCGGCGAAATTCCGATTGCCATGACCAACTACGGTGGGTTTGATCAATTTGATCTCGCCAAACTCCCCAACGGCGGGTTCGCAGTGGCCCATGAAGGGCATGCAGACCCGGACAACCGGGGTATTTATTTGCGCACCTACAATCAGGTGGGGCGATCGCTGACGCCCAAGTTCCTGGTCAATCAGCAGCTTCGCAGGGGACGTCAATGGCAGCCAGCTTTGGCGACCAACAACAACGGCGATCTGTTTGTCAGTTACACCAGCAATGTCGGTGATGGTAGTGGCAAAGTCGTTTATCTGCAAAAAGTGAAGGCCAACATGACTTTGGATCACGGACCGACGCGGGTTAATGGCCAATGGCTGGGCACGCAGTGGCGCTCGGATGTGGTGGCGATGCCCAACGGAAACGTTGCGGTTGCCTGGCAAGGTCGTGGTGTGAGTGAAACCGACGGGGTTTACATTCGCGAATTCAACCCGCTTCTTCAGCCATTGGCCGGAGAATATCGACTTTCCGATACGCCCCATGGCATGGACCGGTTTGTCTCGATTGCAGGCAGCACCAACGGCATCACCGCGGCTTGGCATGGCTACGGCCGACCCGACCAGTTTGGTGTGTACACGCGACTGATGAAAGGTCGTCCGGTGATGATGCAAAGCATTTCAGGGATTGCTTTCAATGATCTGAATCTTAACGGGATCTTCGATAATCTGATTGCTGGCGACCAGCCTGACGTTGTGTTTGTCATCGATGTTTCCGGCAGCACCAGTGGCAGTTTCGGCGGAGACCCAGTCGGTGACTTGAACAACGACGGGGAAGACGACACCATCCTCGACGCGGAAATCGCGGGATTCGAGGCGTTGAACGACCAGTTGATTGCACTCGGATTTGGGGACATCGCCGACGTCTCGATTGTCGCCTACTCGTCCGGTTCGGACATCCTGACGCCAACGCCGCTGAAGCCCAACCAGGATGACGACATGAACGGCATTCCGGACGTCAAGGATCGCTTGCGGACCTTGCTCGATGGTGGAACGACCGATTATGAAGCTGCCTTGCAGGACGTGATCCAAGTGCTCGACAACGTGAGCACAACGCCAGAAAACGGCAATGTGATCTTCCTTTCCGATGGTTTTCCCAACGGCGGTCCGTTTGAAGACGAAGCCATGGTCATCCGAACCAAAGCCAACAACGTTCGGGCGTTCGGAGTGGGAACAGGTGCCAGCCTGACGGAGCTTCAGAAAATTGATCCGACAGCACAGATTTTCACCTCGACCAATGAGCTGATCAATCTGTTTGGCGGTATCGCCGTGGGTGGCGGCAGCGGCGGTACGACGACGGAAATGGGTATCGCCGGAGTTACCGTTTACATTGATGACAATGACAACGGAGTCCTCGACGCCGGCGAAAGATCGCAATTGACGCTGGTCGACAACAGCGCGACAACCGGCAATGAACTCGGCACGTACCGGTTTGATAATCTGACGCCGGGGACCTACGTGTTGCGGGCAATCGTTCCTGCCGGCTCCACTCAGACGGCACCCGTCGGTGGCAAATATACGATTACACTTGGTCCGGGCCAAAGTCTTTCGGGATTCAACTTTGGATTCGTGGACACGATGACTCTGCCTGCCTAAATCCCTTTGAAAATCGAAAACCAGCGATGGGCGGCACTCCGTGTGCCGCCATTTTTTTTTCACCACAATGCAAAGGTCACGTGGCCGCAACCAACGCGGACTGGCAAAGATTCGGCTCGCCGGCAATCACCAACCCAATCCTTGTGTGCCAATCTTGCCGGGAATCGCTGTGCATTGCCGCACGTCGTCCTGTGCGAACCGGGAAAGGGCAATGGTTTTACCCCCGGATCACCTCGTTCGGTCCGCAATCTTGAATCGTCAGAACGCGATTGGAGCTTGGCACGCACTTTGCATCCCTTGATTCCAACGCGGTCGGAACAGGGTAAATCTTCTCCCGTTGAGCAAGGCAACATCGAGGGTCGTCCGTAAGAACCTCCTCGAGCAAGATGGAAATGGGATGAACTTTAAATCGGAATGACATTGGGGTTGATTGGGATTGGTTTAACGATGCCATTAACAAGGAGTGTGCGATGAGTTTTTCTGACGAGAGCTATGACTTACGAATTGAGCTGGACCAAAAGGGCTGTGAACTACAGCCTGCTCAAATCGAGAAAATGGAATCCATGCTCGACACTTTGCGAAAGATTACCGAACCATTTCCGGTTGCGAATTTGTACATCGATGTGATTTTTCACCATTCGTCACAGGATTACCACGTTAAAACCAGCTTGGCGCTCCCCGGTAAAACGCTGTTCACTGGTGAACGGGGCGACGATGCGTTGACGGCGTTCGAAAGTTGCGTTCGCAAACTGGTACATAAGGTAACGGCCTTTAAGGCACGGATGGCCCACAAAGCTGAGTCGGCGAAACAAGCAGCAGGAACCCATCCGATCGTGGAGCCGAGTGCTGAATTTGATCTCGCCGCAATTGAAACAGCAGTCGAGGAGGGTGAGTACGAAAAATTCCGTGACCTGCTTGATGTTTTCGATTCGACCATGCGGCAACGCATTCGGCAATGGCTTGACCGCTACCCTGAACTTGAGCAGCGGTTACACGGCGATCTTCAAATTGACGATCTTCTCGAAGAGGTCTTTCTCAATGCGTTCGAGCGGTTCGCACACCGATCGCATCAGGTTTCACCTGGCGATTGGCTGGAGCAACTGATTGCTCCGTCAATCCACGCGATCCTGAGTTCACCCGACGAAGAAATTGAAAACATCCGTTTTGTCAGAAGCTCACGTGAGATCCACCAGAACCAGGGAGGCCAATCATGAACTGCCTGGTCCTCTACCACTCGAAATATGGTCAAACGGAAAAAATCGCAGAGCGAATTGCTGCCGCGCTGGAATCCAAGCAGGTGCATGTCGAGGTCAAGCACATTGATCAGTGCAAGAAACACACTTCGTCGGCCAAATATGATTGCATTGTCATCGGCGCCTCCGATTTACGCGGCGAAACACTCCCCCGCCATCGGGCACTTCATCAAAACCAATTTATCCGACCTCAATGATAAACTGACCGCATTCTTTAGTGTCAGCCTTTCTTCCTACGGCGATCAATCCCAAAAACACGACGCGCAACGCTGCATCGACCAATTCCTCGAGCATACGGGATGGTCTCCGACTTTGCAGATCAGTTTTGCCGGGGCCTTGCCTTATCAGAAATACAACTGGTTCGTCCGCTGGATCATGAAACGGATTGTGCGCAAGGCCGGTGGGGATACGGATACCTCGCGAAACTATGAATACACCGATTGGGATCGCGTCGACCAATTCGCATTGGATCTGCTGGATCGATTCTCTCGCCCTACCGATCAGGCAGTTGCAGAAAACAAGGCACCAGCCGACGCTTCATCGGCCAAGCATTAGGCAAACAGGAAAACCAACATGAAGCATGACGAACAATGTTGGTTTCGGCAGTTGGCTCCGTTACGAATCCTGGTTCGGCATCTGTGTTCAAGGCCATTTCGGTCACTGCTGCGAACATGAAAAACAGCCGTTCTTCTTTCACGACGCCATCGCACCGTCACCATCGTGGCACCAACATCGCAGACAGACATGCCAGATCCTGAACCTAAAAATACTCCTGAACCAGAAACGACACCTGATCAAGAACGGCTGCCGCGTCCGAAATTTGAATGGCGGTTACTGTGGTGGTACCTGCCGCTGGCGGTGATGATCCTCTGGTTTTGGCAAGATCTTTTTGGTTCGCTCGACGTCCAGACAATTCCGTACAGTGAATTCAAGGCATTTGTCTCGGCGCGGCAGGTTACCCAATGCGAAGTCAAAGAAGCCGAGATTGTCGGAATCATCGACCGATCGACCAAGGAAAACGGACCGACCGCCAGCGAATCAAAGCCAGCGAACGCCCCACCCGAAACGGTGACCAATACCGATGGAAGCTCCCAGTCCAACCCCGAAACGCCCGCCGCCATACCGGACGAATCCAGCGTTAAAGACCAACGTGGCGACCGTTTTAGTTTTCGTACGGTCAGAGTGGAAGATCCAAAACTGGTCGACGAACTGATCGCAGCCGGCGTGATTTTCCAGGGCGTTCGCCCCAGCTTGACCTCGCAGTTCCTGATCCTCTGGATGCTGCCGCTGGGACTACTGTTATTGTTTGGGATTCTCGTTTCACGGCGAATCTCGACGGCTGGCCAAGGCATGATGAGTATTGGCAAAAGCAAAGCCAAACTGGTTGCGGACCAGGACACCGGCGTTACGTTTGCCGACGTGGCCGGTTGTGACGAGGCGAAAAGTGAATTGCAGGAAGTCATCGATTTCCTGCAAAACCCGGAAAGATACACAAAACTGGGGGCCAAGATCCCCAAAGGCGTGTTGTTGCTCGGCCCGCCGGGCACCGGCAAGACGCTGCTCGCTCGGGCGGTTGCCGGAGAAGCAGAAGTGCCGTTTTTCTCGCTCAGCGGAAGTGACTTCGTCGAGATGTTCGTCGGGGTCGGCGCGGCCCGGGTACGCGACCTGTTCGATGAAGCAACCAAAACTGCGCCGTGCATTGTGTTCATTGATGAACTGGATGCGATCGGTCGTCAGCGCGGTGTCCACATGGGTGTGGTTAACGATGAACGTGAAACGACGCTCAACCAGTTGCTGGTCGAAATGGACGGATTCGAAGCCAACGTCGGCGTTATTTTACTTGCCGCCACCAATCGTCCGGAAATTCTGGACCGGGCGTTATTGCGGGCTGGCCGTTTTGATCGCCAGATCGTCGTTGACTCGCCTGACATCGACGGGCGCGAAGCAATTTTAAAGGTCCATGCCAGAAATAAACCGCTCGCCAATGACGTCAACCTGCACACGATCGCCCAGGGAACTCCCGGACTTTCCGGCGCCGACCTGGCTAACATCATGAACGAGGCTGCATTATTGAGTGCCCGACGTGCATCCAGAACCATTTCCCAAGCGGACATCGAGGCGGCAGTCGAAAAAGTTGTCGCTGGTCCGGAGCGCAAAAGTCGCCGCATGCAAGCCGAGGAAAAGGAACGGGTTGCCTACCACGAAACCGGACATGCGATCGTGGCGGCGTACTCAACCCACGTCGATCCCGTCCATAAAATCAGCATCATACCGCGGGGCCGGGCGGCCCTCGGTTACACGCTTCAACTACCCACCGACGATCAATTCCTGATGACCAAAACCGAGTTGCTTGAACGGCTCCGGGGATTGCTCGGAGGTTGCGCAGCGGAGGACCTGAAATATGGCGAAATCAGCACCGGTGCAGAAAATGACCTCGAACGGGCGACCATCATGGCCCGCCAAATGGTCTGCATGTATGGGATGAGCGACAAAGTCGGACTTGTCCACTGCCAACGACGCGAGTCCATGTTTTTGCCAGTCGATTCAACCGATGGTCAAGTCGACTGCAGTGAGTCAACGGCAACGCTGATCGACGAAGAGGTCAAACAACTGCTGGACACGGCTTACAATGAAGCCAAAGCAATTCTGACCGAACATCGCGACCAGTTAGAGCGGGTCGCCACGGAGTTGTTGGCACGCGAGACGTTGGACGCCAAGGCTTTTCAAGACCTGCTGCAACAAGCGGCCCCCGGTGATTCCAAACTGAGTCCATCGAAATGACGCGTGGCGATGTACTTCACCTCGGCTCATTTCAGCTTCCAACCGGCGTTTTTGGGCGTCTCCCAGCCATGACGGCTGTCACGCCTGCCTTTCAAAACCCAACGTCAACGAAAGAGATTTCGAACAGCGAGGTTGTCAAAGCCGACGTGCCTGGCAACATCCGCACAGTCTTTGGCAAATTGCCCCGGCGGGTAATTACCCTCTGACGTTAGCGGCAGGCAACAAAAGCCATCGGACTCCGAACAAACATCGCGTTCGGGGAACCAGCAAGGACAATCCACTGGTTTTGGCACACAGGTTGCACACCTTGATGAATGACAAATCAACGGCAATTTTTTTGCCCGATGGGCCATTTGCCGACGGGCGCCGATTTCGCCAGTCTGGCGGATGCAACGAACCCTACCGATAGAAGGAAAATCACATGTCGACTAACGCAGGTATCTGGATTGACCATCGGAATGCTGTCATCGTCTTTCTTTCCGACTCAGATATCAAAACGAAAATCGTAGAATCGGATGTCGAGGAGCAGGTCGAGGCCGCGCGCGGAGCTCGATCAAGCAAGCCTTACGGCTCTGGCAACATCGCCACGAGCGACCGGAGAGACAATCGCTTCACCCAATTGCTGGACCGCTACTATGACGAAGTCATCGACGAATTAAAAACTGTCGACAACATCTTTTTGGTGGGCCCTGGAGAGGCCAAAGGCGAGTTTCAGAAACGAACAAAAACCAGGGGCTTGCCAGCGAGTATCCTGGCGGTCGAAGCGGCCGATAAAATGACGCAACCTCAATTCGTGGCGAAAGTAAAAGAGTTTTTCGGTCAGGAATAATTTTGAGGCAGATCTGAGCTGCTGATCACCTGATGCGAGATGGAGAGCGCCAGTTTTGGCGTCTGGCGGATGAAAATACGGTTTTCCGTCGGATTCGTGCTGGTATCGCGTCTCCACAACGCTGGATAGGTCACAATTCAGACGACATTCCCCGGCGCGGCTCATTCGCCTCGCCGGGACATCGCGACTTGGAATCCGGAAATGATGTCCAGCAGTTCATCCGTAATCAAATTCTGGCGTTGTTGATTGAATTCGGTTTGCAGGTTGGCCAGTTTCTCCTCGATGTTTTTTTCTGCTTTTTGCATCGACGCAATTCGACTGGCGTTTTCGCTGGCTCTCGATTCAGCGGATGCGCGATACAATTGGATAAACAAAAACTGTTGCAAAACTCCTGACAGTAATTCCCGGGACGTGAGACGGTAAAACGGTAAACCGCGAGAATCCCATCGGCGTTGTTTCAGCCGCTGCAGAAATTTTGGATCCAGCGGCAACAACGGTTGGTGGACAGGTTCAAAGGAAGCCGTTGAAGTTCGCCGGTTGTAAAACAAATCAATTCGTTGCACGTGATGATCCCGTTGCCACAAGGCAATTTTCGGCATGATATCCTGCAAGAGAATCGTGATGTCAGGCACGTTGACCGGAACACGAAACAAACGCGTTTCTTTAATCTGTCGGCTTTCCAGCAGGTGACTTAACCTCGCTCCGACGAGAATCGCCATGGGCTGACTTTCGCGTGGATGCGATTCGAGATATTGACGGACCTCGTTCGCAATTTCTTCGTTGAACCTTCCGCACAAACCCTGATCCGTCCCAAACACGATGATGCCGGCGGGACTGGCGGACGAGGCGTCACGGGAGCTCAAGCGATGAGAATTACCGACAAAACTCGGCAAACTCGTTTCACTTTGCAACAAAACCTGCAGCGCCAACTGAACGATGTGATCGTATTCTCGGGTTGCGTCCGCTGCTCTTTCGTATTGCACAATATTGGCCGCTGCAAGCGATTTCATCGTTCCGACCACCGATTGCAGGTCGCGGACACTATCGAGTCTTCGGCTGAGATCTTCCTGGGTATTCACGGATCAGCCACCTGCCTTAGCTGTGGTCACTTCCCGAACGGCCAACTCAATCGCCACCAGCTCTTGCTCGCCGAGCGGTCCTCCACTCTCGATCAACTCGACGATGGCGGGCAGTTCCTTCAGAGCGTGTTGGACTGACTGTTTTTCCAGCTCCGCCATTTGGCTCAAGGGCACATGGTCGAAGGCACCGCGGGTCAGGGCAACAAACGCGAAAATCTGCTCGGGAACGGAAAGTGTCTGCCCCAGTTCCTGTTTGAGAATCTCCCGCACACGTTGGCCACGATTCAGCGAGCGGGTCGTTTCCTCGTCCAACTGACTGCTGAACCGGGCAAACTTTTCCAGTTCCTCGAACTGGGTGTAGGCCAGCCGCAAAGGCCCTGTCAGTTTCCGATAGGCGGGCAACTGTGCCTTTCCACCGACTCGCGATACCGATCGTCCGACATCGACCGCTGGCAAAATCCCTTGCTGAAAGTGTTGAGGAGAAAGATAGATTTGTCCGTCGGTGATCGAAATCAGATTGGTCGGAATGTAAGCCGATACGTTCTGCGCTTCGGTCTCAACCACTGGCAGCGCCGTTATCGATCCTCCTCCCAATTCCTCCCGCAAATGAGTAGCGCGTTCCAGTAACCTTGCATGAATATAGAAAATATCACCTGGAAAGGCCTCTCGTCCGGGCGGTCGTCGCAGTAACAACGACATTTCCCGGTAAGCTCGCGCGTGGGTCGTCAATTCATCGTAGACGATCAACACATCGCGTCCCTGCTCCATGAAATATTCGCCAATGGAGGTGGCGGCGTACGGTGCAATGAATTGCAAACCGGGCGTCGAATCCGGTGCCCCGACCACGACGATGCTGCGGTCCATCGCGTCACGTTTTCGCAACGCCGAAATCACATTGGCGACGGACGAACTCCGTTGGCCAATGCTGCAATAGATACAGATTACGTCATCGGGTTGCTGGTGAATCATCGCGTCGACGGCCACCGCCGTTTTCCCGGTCTGGCGATCGCCGACAATCAACTGCCGTTGCCCGCGACCAATCGGAACCAACGCATCGATGACTTTGATCCCGGTTTGCAGTGGCACACGTACCGGTGCACGATCCATGATCGGATACGCTTCCCGGTCACTGGCGATGCGACGCAGGGCCCCCAGGGACCGTTGGCCATCGAGCGGACGACCGACCGGGTCAATCACCCGGCCCAGCAAATCGGAACCGACGGGGACATCCAACACCCGGCGAGTGCGGCGAGCTTCGTCGCCCACATCCAGTCCGGCGGAAGAATCCAGCAACACGCAACCAATACTGGCTTCATTCAGGTCAAACACAAATCCCAGTTGTTCGTTCGGGAACATCAACATTTCATTCGAGTTGACTTTCGGCAAGCCACGAATCTCCGCAACGCCGCGTTCGACGCTGGTCACTCGCCCCACTTCTCTCGGTTTCCCCTCGATTTTATGCGCGAACGAGTTCGCCAAGTTGATCGAGTGAATTTGAGAATTCTTGTTGAAGTTTCGTCATTTCCATGGATGTCAGTTGGTTGGGATCGCGATGTTTAGGCCTCCTGCGAGATCAATCCGCTGAATTCATCGGCCAGCAAGACCAGGTATTCCTGCACACTCCAGCCAATTTTATGTCCGCCGACGTTCAATTCGATCCCGCACACAAGACCAGAATCCATCTCAAACTCGGCTTGCCCCAATTGCTGATGGTCCAGTTCTGTTTGCAGCCGGAGTTTTGATGATTGAGAAATCTCAAAGGCGGTTTCCACGACGACCCGGTTGCCGATACTGGACTCAAGTTGCAACGGCTTCAGCATGTCGTCACCTTTCAAGTTTTCGATGAACCGGGAAATCATCCGTTCCTCCAAATCTACATCGGCCAACTGAGACAACGCCGCGCAGAGTTGCGGCGATCACTTGCTGACTTGCCCGATCGCGGACCGTGTTGATCAGCGAGTTTTGCTCCCGCTCCAGGGAATGCAACCAGTCGCTGCGCCGCATTTGGACTTCGGTCCTCGCTTCGTTCAGCAATTTTTGTTTCGTTTGCGTCGCCTCTTCGCGGGCGGCTGCGACAATCCTTTGACGCTCGGAATCCAACTGGCTGGAAAGCTCGTCGTAACGCATTTTCTCCTGCCGCGCCGCCCGTTGCTGGTCTTCTGCAGAACTCAGGAGTTTTGCTACGTTGTCCTGGCGCGCCTGCATCGCTTTGGTAATCGGCTCATACAAAAACCAATTCAGCAACCAGATCAATACGAGAAAATTGATGATCTGCGCAATGAACGTAAACCAATCAATGTTCATTTGGCGTTTTCCAGAATCCAGTTCCAGAATGGGTTGGCAAACAGCAGGATCATCGAAATCACGAAACAGTAAATCGCCGTCGATTCAATCATCGCCAGGCCGACAAACAACGTCCGCGTGATCGTATTCGATTCATCCGGCTGTTGCGCAATCGAGGACAAGGCCTGAACCACCGCTCGTCCCTCCGCCAAGGCTGGCCCGATTGAGCCAATCGCGGTTGTCATGCCAGCCGTGACGATCGAAATCATCGCAATGATTCCAAGGTTATCCATGTTTTTCTCCCTCTAGGTTTTCGTTTGCGACTGCTGTCTTCACACGCATGGCGGAGGCGATATAGACCATTGCCAGAACAGCAAAAATGTAGGCTTGAATCATGCCGGTAATCAGACCGAGCACTTGCATCACGATCGGAACGAGCAAGGGCACGAACATCAACAGCACCGCCGCGATCACGGCTCCACTCATCATGTTGCCATACAACCGCACCGCCAAGGCCAACGTCCTGGACAATTCACCAATCAAATTAAATGGCAACATCAGGATCGAAGGTTTCACATACTGTTGGACATAACGAGTCAATCCTGACTGACGGATGCCAAAATACGGCACGGCAACAAACACGCAAGTTGCCAACGCGGCCGTCGTGGAAAGCGAGGCGGTCGGCGAAACGTAGCCCGGAATGATCCCCAACAGGGCGGAGGTTGCAATCAACAAAAACAAGGTCCCCACGAACGGGACGAACGGTGTCGGGTCTCGATTGCTGATCTCACGAATCTGTTCGCGAATCGTTTCGACCACGACTTCCAGCAGATTCTGTAGACGTGGAATTTCAGTCGTACTGACAAATCGGCGACGAACGTAGATTGCACAAGCAACCAACACCGCCATCGAAATCCACGTGCCGACGATCGTCGCGTTCAGCTTGAACCAGCCTGCCTGCCAAAACAGGATGTCGTCGGTTGAGATTTGAATTTTATTCACACCAACTCTCCTTTAACGCAACAGCACTTGCCGCGAACGTTCCGCCCATCGTGTCAATCACAAATCTCACCACGACCAGACCAGTCAAAGTCGAAATCAACAACGCCATTCCAAATTGCAGCACCACGAACAGCACCCCCAAAAGCGCGCCACCGCGGATGACGAAACTGATCAGGCACAACCCGACGGGACTCGCCGACCGCTGGAGCCTGCTGACGGTCCACCACAATCCGCCGAAATACACGACGCCCAACATCATGCCCAGCAGAAATGCCGGAACCAGTTCAAACCATTCGTTCATTCAATTTCCCATCAACCAAAATCTACGTCTTTACTTTCTGCCGTCACCGCAGGGAGTGGCTGCCGATGGGCAACCTCCCGTCTCTCAGCCTGTTGATCAGTGATTGAATCAGCTGGCTTCCTTTTGAATCCAATACCATGCATTCATGCCTCCAACCGCGACACCCAAAATCAGCAGCGTCAACGTCCACGAAATCTGGCTTGGCCAGCGACGGTCGATCCAGGTACCAATGGCAATTCCCATCAGTGTTGGCAAAGCGACCGACCAACCAACAATCCCAAACATCCCCAGCCCGAACCATGGCGACTGCCGGCCCTCGCGCTTGGAACGCAGCTTGCGCCGTTCCTTGGCTTGGACCACCTGCTGGAGTTCCTGTCCAAATGATCCACTCTTTGCTTCTGCTGGGCTCGCTGGAGCGTCGCGGTCCAACATCGTCGGGTCGAGCGATTCAGCGTCGTCTGTTTTTTTCGCGTTCATCGGGTACTTTCCAAATCCAACATCCGCCTGAGTAAATTGGCTTCAAGACTTGCGATCGCCGACTGGCATATCCGACTGCGTTCATCCAGTGTTTCGAACTCGCGCTCCACGGTGTCGCGGAGAGAACCCAGGTCGGATCCCTCGAACGCCTGCCTGACCGAAACAAATACTTGGTCGCCCTGCTTCACCAACAAGCCTGCATCACAGGCCACATAGGTTTCCACCTGCGGGAGAGCCAGCTGTGCGGAGCCTGTTGTCTCAGGCACATACATCAATAATCCCGGGACCAGTGTCGACAGAAAATCGGCATGCCGGGGCAGCAGACAGAAACTCCCGTTGGCAGCTTCGGCAACGATCTTGGAAACCGGTTCATGAACCACACTACGCGTCGGCGTAAGCAACTGCAGGATCATTGCCTTTTTGCCTCGCTGATTTTTCCAATCATGTAGAGCGACCGCTCAGGCCAATCCCGATACTCGTCGTCCAGAATTCGCTCGCAACCATCCAGCGTGTCGTCAATCGAGACAGCTACCCCTGTTTGACTGGTGAACTGCTGGGTCGAATAGAACGGCTGTGTGAGGAATCGCTCCAGGCGTCGTGCGCGGTTGACGACCTTTTGATCGTCTCGTGACAGTTCTTCCAAGCCGAGCATTGCAATAATGTCTTTCAGTTCATCGTATTGCGCCAGGTTCTTTCGAACCGAGCGGGCGATTTGATAGTGACGTTGCCCCACGATCTGCGGCGACAACATTTCGGAATTCGATTTGAGCGGGTCAACGGCAGGATAAAATCCTTCTGCCGCTCGTGATCGTGACAGGACAATGGAGGCGGTTAAATGAGCGAACGCATGCACAGCGGCCGGATCGGTGAAATCGTCGGCTGGAACATAAACCGCCTGAACCGACGTAATGGCGCCCGAGGGCGTTGAGCAAATACGCTCCTGCAATTTTGCCAGGTCGGTCGCCAAGGTCGGCTGATACCCGACGCGCGATGGCAGCTCACCCATCAATCCGGAGACCTCCATCCCCGCCTGAACAAAACGATAAACATTGTCGATCAGCAGCAGCACATCCTGCCGGGCTTCGTCGCGAAAATACTCGGCGATGGTCAGCGCCGAGTGACCCACACGAAACCGGGCGCCCGGCGGCTCATTCATCTGACCAAAAACCATCACTGTGTTTTCAAGCGTTCCGGTATCCCTCATTTCGCGGTATAGCTCTTCCGCTTCGCGGCACCGTTCACCAATGCCGCAAAATAGACTGACCCCCGAATGGGTCCCCACAACGTTGTGAATCAGTTCCGTGATCAAGACCGTTTTCCCAACACCAGCCCCCCCAAACAACCCGGATTTTCCGCCACGTTCAAGCGGCGCGAGTAAATCAATCAGCTTGATTCCGGTTGTGAACACGGACGGAATCTTCGTGCGCTGCGCAATCGCTGGAGCCGGCACGTGGGTGTTCCGGTACTGAACAGCCTGCAAGGGTTCGCCACGATCAATCGGGTTGCCAAACACGTTCAGCATTCGGCCTTTCAGCGACTTCCCGACAGGCACGGACAATGGGCCTCCCATGTCGCGGACCTGCGTACCACGATGAATGGAATGCACCGGAGTCAACGCGATGCAACGCACTCTCCGATCATCCAACTGGCTAAGGACTTCAATAACAACCTCGTCCTGTGGTTTGCGATCGGGGGAAGTGTCGACACAACGCAACTCATGGTTGATCGACGGTAAATGAGCTTCGAACGCCACATCGATTACACTACCGTGAACCGCGACCACTCTGCCGAGTGAATGGCCGGTTTCTGTTTGTAATCCACGTTTCCATATCATCAGCAGCGACCCTAAAGCGGTGCAGGAACGGTCGATGCTATTCGCAAAGCCTGTGCCAAGATCCTTGAACCCGTTTTCGCCAACGGCAGCCATTCGGCTCGTTTTTTATTCGACGTTGATCGCGAAGCCGTTTCAGCTAGGGATCAAGCGGTCGCAGAGACGTTCACTGCATGGATGGGACCGACGTCCGTTATTGGATCAATCGCGAAACGCACAGCACGGCCCTCTCGAATCCAAAAACGTGCGGTAGTGACACACACCACGCCCGATCCACGCCGAAATCGCTCAACCGCCGAAGCGAACCCACGGCTTGCGCCGGGGGCTTTAGGCTTTCGCCCCTGCCGGGGCTGGATCTTCGGGGCCACGCGGAACCACGGCTTGCGCCGTGGGCTTTATGCTCTCGCCTCTGCCGGGGCTGGATTTTCGGGGCCATGCGGACCCACGGCTTGCGCCGGGGGCTTTAGGCTTTCGCCCCTGCCGGGGCTGGATCTTCGGGGCCATGCGGACCCACGGTTTTCGGGCGTTTCTCTTGCATCCTTCCTTACCTTTCTGTACACGAACAGTATTTTGGCACCTCTTTCTATCGTTTTTTTGCCAAACTGCGTGCGGCGTTGAGTAATGCAAGTACCTGTTTCAACTAGATCCAGCTATCCACCGTGGCTCTTCGTGCTGCTACTGGTCGTGGCGGGATGCGCCTATCGAAAGATGCCTGAAACGCCACCACTGCTGGAAACTGCGCTTCATTTTCCGATAGCGGTGATGCTGTCGCTCCGGATCGCTGGTGGACGGCCTTCGCCGAACCCGCATTGGACGAACTGATCAACAATGCGATTGACAACAACTTCACACTGTCCGCGGCCCTCGAACGAGTGGTTGCCGCGCGGGCAATCACCCGTCGAGAAGCGTCTGACCTTTGGCCTGATTTGAATGGCATCACTAATTTTGATAGCAATTTGGGACCCGGCGAGGATCGCGCAGGTTTTGCCTTGGGATTTGATACCGCGTACCAGGTGGACCTATGGGGCGAGATCGGTTCACGAGTCGACGCGGCTCGATTTCGGGCGAATGCAACTTGTGCTGACTATCAAGCGATCGCCCTGACGCTTTCCGGGGAGATCGCACGGCACCTGGTTTTTGCTGATCGAAGCCCACGCTCAAACGAAATTATTGGCGGAACAAATCCAGACCAACCGCACCGGACTTGAGCTGCAAGAATCGCGATTCGAGTTGGGGCTGATACGAAGTGCCGACGTGGTTCGCCAACGCCAGTTACTCGAGTCGACCCTGGAACAAGCGGTGGTGGTCGAATCGCAAATTGCCGTCCTGGAGCATCGGTTGGCGGTATTGCTGGGCGAGATGCCTCAAACGGCCAGTTATGAAACCGGTTCGGTGTTGCCCAGTTTGCCACCGCTGCCGGCGACCGGGATGACTTGGGAGTTGTTACAGCGACGGCCCGATGTTCGCCGTGATTACTTGGCGTTTCAAGCCGCGGATCGCGATCTCGCATCTGCTTTTAGTGCGCAATTTCCTCGGCTCAGTCTCTCTGGGGCGTTGATCAACGTTGCCGAAAACCCTGAAACGCTCATCAGCGACTGGTTCGTTTCAATGGGTAGTCAATTAATTGCTCCCTTGCTTGACGGCGGACAGCGGCGAGCTCCGAAGTCGATCGAACGGCAGCGACCACGTACCAGCGGTTCTATGAATACGCCCAGTCAATGTTGTTGGCGTTTCAGGAAGTCGAAGACAGTCTGGCTCAGGAAAAATATCAGTTGGAAAGGATCAAACACCTAGAAGAGCAGGTCAAACTGGCTGGTCAAGCGTCCGATCAGTTGCGAGAATACTATCTGATCGGAGACGTGGAATATCTGGACGTCTTGAGTTCGATAACGGCTCAACAAAGGTTGCAGCGACAATTGTTGTCGGCTCAATTAGAATTAGTGCTGATTCGGGTCTCGCTGTACCTTGCTTTGGCTGGCGATTTCGACTGACGAACGTTCACGCGAGAACCACCGTGATAAATGAAGCCACTCCACCATCCCCCTCGCTAAAACGGCGTTTGCTTCGCGTCGTCGTCAACCTGTTGGTCTGTCTTGCCATTTTGGCCGCCGCGGTGGTGGCCGTCATCTGGATCAATCGCACCGAACCAACGGCTGAGAAACTCAACGCGACCCGAAAATCTGCGGCACTCGTTGAGACGCTGACGGTTCGACGCGGCACCTACTCGCCGCGATTGGTCGTGCTGGGGACCGTCCAATCCGCACAACAAATCAGCCTTCAACCGCGAGTCAGCGGTCAAGTGATTGAACTTGCAACGGAATTTGTTCCCGGCGGGATGGTTCGCAAAGGCGATCTGCTGCTGCGAATTGATCCGGCAGATTTTGAGAATGCGTTGTCGATTACGCAAAGCGAACTGGAGCAGGCTGAGGCGTCGATGGAAATTGAGCAGGCTCGCCAACGCCTCGCGAAAAAAGAGCTGAAACTGTTGGAGGGATCGGTTGACGAATCCAACCGTGGCCTGGTGATGCGTGAGCCGCAAATCGCTTCGATGAAGGCGGAAGTTTCAGCCGCCAAAGCGGCGGTGGATCGAGCAAAATTGGATCTCGATCGCACCGAAGTCTACGCGCCCTTCGATGCTCAGGTCTTGAGCCGATCGGTCAATATTGGCTCGCAAGTCGGGCCGGGCGACGAATTAGGTCAATTAATTGGCAGGGAAGAATATTGGATCATGGCCGCGGTCCCCGTTCGCAGTCTGCGTTGGGTTCAATTTCCAAGTGCAGTTCGCAGTTCAGTAGCACCGTCTGAATCCGATGTTGCAGCGAATTCCGATGATTCACAAACCGCTGAATTGACACTCGAATCTGCGGACCCCCCGGCAGAGGATGGCGACCCGACCGCTGAAGCGTCCCACGACGATTGCGACACCTCAGGCTCAAAAGTCATTTTGCGAAATCCGGACGCCTGGGGTCCCGGCGTGGAACGCGAAGCGCGAGTCTCACGTTTGATTGGCACGCTTAACCAACAAACTCGACTGGCTCGGGTGCTGATCATCGTCGATGATCCACTGGGCGAAAATTCTGACGTGCCGCCCTTAATCCTGGACACCTTGCTGCAAACCGAAATCGTCGGTCGCCCCATTGAAAATGTTGTTCGCCTGGAACGCGAATTCGTTCGTGACCAGGACACCGTGTGGGTCATGAAGGACGAAAAACTGGAAATCCGAATCGTCGACATCGTGTTCAGCGACGCCGACTACGCCTACATTCAGTCCGGGCTGGAAGACGGCGAAGAAGTCGTCATCACGACGCTTTCAACCGTTGCTGAAGGCGTCAGTCTCCGTAAGTCAGGAACGACCGCTGACAACGAACTATCCGAGTCGGATGAGTCCTTGACGGAGGATGCGTCACAATGAGTCAGCCGAATGACGCTCTAGACGACGCACCAACCGCCCAATCGTCCGACGAACAGCCAGACGCCCGCGATCTTCGGCGCGGTCCGATCGCCTGGATGGCCCGCAATTCGATTGCTGCCAACCTGTTGATGTGTTGCTGTTGGGCGGTGGGATCTGGTCGATGTTCACGATCCAGAAAGAGGTCTTTCCGCAGTTTCTGCTGGATGTTGTCGAAGTCAGATGTCGGCTATCCCGGGGCTGCCCCGAAGAAGTCGAACAGGGAATTCTGCGACCGATCGAAGAAGCGATGCGCGGCGTGGAAGGAATTCAGGAGATCACCAGCTCGGCACGCGAAGGTCGGGGCAAGTGACGATCGAACTGGTCGCCGGTCAGACCGCGTATGAAGGTCTATCAGGACATCGATCAGGCGGTCAACCGGATTCGGACGTTTCCCGAACAAATCGAACAACCGGAAGTCCGTTTGCAGGCCGAGCAACAGGAAGTCATGCAGATTGCTCTGTACGGCCCGATCGACATCTGGGCACTGCGCAAACTCGCTGAACAACTCCGCGATCAACTTCAAGCCCACGAACAGATCACGCAAGTCGAATTGGGCCGGGCACCGGCCTATGTCACCCACGTCGAAATTCCGCGGCAACGACTGCGCGAGTATGGCCTGACGTTACCCGACATCGCCAACATCATCCGCACGTCCAGCCAGGACGTCGCCGCCGGTTCGGTGCAGACCACGGCGGGCGAAATTCTGCTGCGCGTCAAGGCTCGCAAACAATGGGCCGATGAGTTTGCCGAGATCGAAATCGTCTCCGGTCGCGACGGACCCGTGGTCACCTTGGGCGATATCGCCACCATTCGCGACGGCTTTGAGGAAGTTGGTTTTCATTCGCAGTTCAGCCAGACGCCTTCGGTCGAACTGGAAATCTACCGCGTCGGTTCGCAGTCGCCCATCGATGTTGCCGAGGCCGTCGAGCAGACGATGCAGGAGTTTGAAGCGCTCTTGCCGCCAGGAGTCCAGTGGCGAATCGACAGTAACAACGCCGAAGAGTTTCGCAGTCGCCTCTCGCTGGTAATGAAAAACGCGCTGATGGCCGTCGTCATCGTGTTCGCAATCCTGGCTCTGTTTCTCGAATTCCGACTGGCGTTCTGGGTGATGATGGGGATGGTGGTTTCGTTCATCGGCGGCATTCTGTTGCTGCCGGTGGCCGGCGTCAGCATCAACATGATCTCGTTGTTCGGCTTTCTGGTGGTGCTGGGAATTGTGGTCGATGATGCCGTGGTCGTCGGTGAAAACGTCTATGAAAAACGCCAACTGCTAGAAGATAACGAAGTGGCCGCCGTCGACGGAACCCGAGAAGTCGCCGGTCCGGTCATTTTCAGCATCCTGACCAACATCGTGGCTTTCGTGCCGCTGATGTTCATTCCCGGCGAAACCGGGAAATTCTGGGGTCCGCTGCCCGGTCGTGGTGATCATCGTGCTTTCGTTGTCGCTGATCGAGTCGCTTGTTCATCCTGCCGGCCCACTTGGCACATTCACGCCCGGCGGGTCGACGTCCGGCAGTTGGGGGCCTGGCTGCACCACGGGCAACAACGATTCAGTCGTGGCTTCAACCGGCTGGTCGAGTTGCTCTACCAGCCTGTGTTGGGTCTTCTGCCTGCGCTTTCGTTACATCACCGCGTCGCTCGCTCTGGCACTGTTGGTTGTGCTGGGCGGTTACGCAACCAGTGCCCACATGGGGATGATTCTGATGCCGGAGGTATCGGCCGATGAAATCGAGGCGGGTGTGCGATTGCCGGTTGGCACCACTCCCGACCAAGCCGCTGAGATTGCCGAAGCCGTGACGACAGCCAGCCTGCGAATGTTTGAAGAACACAATTTGTACGAAGTTGCCGAGGGCATTAAAACCAATGTTCGGCGGTCAAAGCTTCGTCGATGTTGAAATTGTCATGAAACCACCGGATCAGCGCGATATGACCGCCAACGAAGTAATCGAACTGTGGCGAGATTCGATCGGCGATCTCCCCGGCGTGACCCAGGTGTCGTTTCGCGCCGAACGTGGTCCGGGCGGGTATCGCCGCGATATCAGCATCGACCTCAGCCACAGCGACATCGAGGTCCTGGAAAAAGCAGCCGAGGCATTTGTCAAACGCGTCGAAGCTTATTCCAACACCCGGGATGTCAATGACAATTATGACAAAGGCAAATCCCAATACGATTTTCAAACTGCGGCCAGAAGGACGCGTCACTGGGACTGACCGACGAAGAGCTTGGTGAACAACTCCGCGGCGCATTCTTCGGCAGTTTGGCGCTCCGCCTGCTGCGTGGCACGAATGAAATCGAAGTCCGAGTGAAATTGCCGGAAGATCAACGGGAAGACATCCACAATCTCGAAGATCTGATCATCCGCACGCCCGACGGTTCCGAAGTGCCATTGCTCGACGTCGCCGACGTCGAAGAATCTTCTGCGTTCACTTCGATCAACCGTCGCGACGGGCGTCGCGTGATCAGTGTTTCGATGGACGCCGAGCCCGCTGGTGCGGTCACACAGCTGATCGAAGCCCTGCGAACCAAAGAGTTACCTCAATTGCGGGAAGACTTCCCCGGGATCACCTGGACGTTTGAAGGTAGCGATGCAGAGATGCGGCAGGCGACCGCGTCGTTGTGGGGCTACTTCGGGTTGGCGTTGGCCGTGATTTATTCGTTGCTGGCGATTGCCTTTCGAGGTTACGTTCAGCCGCTGATCGTGTTGGTCGCGATTCCCTTTGGGATGGTCGGCGCGTTGATTGGTCACATCGTGCTTGGCTACGACCTGTCGCTTGGTCAGCGTGATGGGCGTGATTGCGCTGTCCGGCGTGGTGATCAATGACTCGTTGATCATGATCGACTACGCCAATCGCCGCCGCGGTCAACAGTCTGCCCTCGACGCCATCACGCAAGCCGGTGTTCGTCGATTTCGCCCAATCATGCTGACGACGCTGACGACATTCGGCGGACTGATGCCGCTGATCTTTGAGAAATCACTGCAGGCCCAATACATCATCCCGATGGCCATTTCGCTCGGTTTTGGTATTCTCTTCGCGACGGCCATCATCCTTGTGCTCGTCCCCTGTCTCTACATGATCCTGGAAGACATCCAAGGGATGTTTCCCGGCAAATCAGCCCTGGAACAGTGACCGCCAGTCGCCTGTCGCATCCCATGGCAGAGGCAAGCGAAAAAAAAGACCAGGTCTATTTTCGGTGCCTCTTCTCGGATCCTTGAGGAGCTGACACCCGCCATCGGCTTGGGGCGGTTGGTCAATGGCACTCACTTGAGAAAGCTGAACCGCGTATCCCGATCGGGATTCAAGCGATTCGCCGGCGTTTGAGCGCAGCGACAACACCGGAATGACGGTGCAATTGTTCGGCGATGCTGAAGGGATCGCAGCAAAAGCCGCTGTGATCCCGTCAGGATCAATCATCCCCGATTTCGATATTCCGGTGGTATGCGCTTCGCTCCAACCACCGGCTAACGGCTGAAACTCCTTCGGAGTATTTTTTAAAGTGAGTGCCATTGGGCGGTAGTTCATCGCGGGCCGAACATTCCTGTCCAAGTAGGACTTGCCCGTTGGTTAACCGATTGATGTATTTAAGATTGCCGATCAACGCGGGTCGTTAGTGATCTTCTGGCGCGGTTTGCTGAACCAGATAGAAACTTCCACCCTGAATTCACGCGATGGCAATTTCATTTGCAATGCCCGGCAAGCTTCTTCAGCTAATAAACGGGGATCGGGAATGCGTTACAATGCTGACTTCCGTTCCTGAATAACCTTGCATTGGATCGACGCTTTGAACTGAGTTCACTTCAAAAAAGTTTGTTCCGCTCCAATCACGACCAGCAAATTAAGGCCTCAACATGTTAACGCGAAGAATTCTACTGCCTTGCCTGCTGTTTTTAATCGCGGCCTCAACGTCCCAGGCGGCGCAAAACGAACTTCAGCTGGAAAGCGTCGTCAGAATCTGGGATCAGGCGCCCCACAATGCTTTCACCGATCTCGTACGCTATCGAGACCAGTGGGTATGCGCCTTTCGCGAGGCACCTGCTCACACCGGCGGTGTCAAAGGGTCCCAGGTTCGCATCATCATTTCCGACGATGGCCTGTCGTGGAAGTCGGCGGCGTCGATGGATGACCCGAGAGGCGACATTCGCGATGCCAAACTGGCCGTGGCTCCGGATGGTCGGTTGATGATGTTGACCGCGACGCAGTTTTTCGACACGTCCAAACAGCGGCATCAATCCCATGCCTGGTTTTCCAGTGACCTCATTTCCTGGGAAGGGCCCTGCGATGTTGGGGACGCCGATATCTGGGCTTGGGGAATCCAGTTCCACAAAGGCACCGGTTACTCGATTGGGTACCGAACCGTCGAGCCACGCTTTGTCCGGTTATACACCACCGAACAAGGCGACGAGTTCCGTCGCCACGTTGACAACCTCGCGGTCGAAAATCGCTATCCGAATGAAAGTGCGATCGTTTTTGACGATCAGGATACCGCTTATTGCCTGCTGCGTTGCGAAGGCCCCGCCCAGTTGGGAATCGCCAAGCCGCCCTATAAGGACTGGGCCTGGTCGGCAACCGGCGTGGCGATCGGTGGGCCGGAGCTGATTCAACTTCCCGATGGACGACTCTTGGGTGGGGGGAGATTGTACGACGGAGGCCCACGGACTTCATTGTTCTGGGTCGACGCCAAAACGGCGAAGATCACCGAGGCGTTAAAACTCCCATCCGGCGGAGATACATCCTATCCCGGTTTTGTCTTTCACGACGGTATCCTGTACGTCAGCTATTATTCTTCGCACGAAGGCAAATCGAGCATCTACCTGGCCAAGGTCAAAGTCAATCAGCCGCCTCAAGAATCATCGCCGCAAACCAGGCCCGTTGAAATCTCGAACCGGCTGGAGCCATTCGTCGATGATTTCCTGATCGATCGTTTATCAGGAAGTGCCGAACTTCGCTTGCATTCGCCCGTCGATCGCGAGGTCGTGATCAAGCACAACCAACCCTGGGAAGGCAATACGTCCGCGTACCATACCGTCTTTCATGACGGCCAGAAGTACCGCATGTATTATCGGGCGAGCCACACTGAGAAAATGGGAACGGGGATCATCCAGGATCACCCCGAATTCACCTGCTATGCCGAAAGTGAAGACGGAGTTCATTGGACTCGTCCGAATCTGGGCCTGTTTGAGTTTAACGGGTCCACGGAAAACAACATCGTCTTGGCCAACGACCCCGCGACTCATGACTTTGCCCCCTTTCTGGATCAAAACCCGGAAGCCACCGCAGGCGAAAAATTCAAAGCCATCGGGAGAGGCAAGGGAGGCCTGTATGCGTTTGCTTCACCAGACGGAATCCGCTGGCAACGGATGCACGACCAGCCAGTCATCACCGATGGCAAATTCGATTCTTTGAACCTGGCGTTCTACGACAGCGATCGAAATCGCTACGTGGACTTTCATCGTGATTTTCGAAACGGCGTTCGCGATATCAAAACGGCTTATTCGAAAGATTTTTTGCAGTGGACCCAGCCGGAGTGGTTGAATTATCCCGGTGCAAAGCCTGAGCATCTCTACACCAACGGAATTGTTGCCTACCATCGTGCCCCACACATTTTCATCGGATTACCCAAGCGATACGTACCGGGGCGGAATCCGCAAGGCCATCCTGCCGGCGGGGTGTCCGATGCGGTGTTCATGACCAGTCGTGACGGCAAGACATTTCATCGTTGGGCCGAGGCAGTGGTTCGACCTGGCCTGCAGGTGTCGCGATGGGTAAACCGCAACAACCTGCCCGCTTGGGGAATCGTCGAAACCGAGTCGTCGATTCCGGGCGGCCCTCAAGAGCTGTCGATTTATACGACGGGCGATTATTACACCGGCGATGGCGTGACGCTTCGCCGGCATACCTGGCGACTGGACGGTTTCGTCTCGGTCCGCGCGTCCGGCGACGGCGGTGAACTGGTGACCAATCCGTTGACCTTTGACGCGGCCCCTGAGAATGAGCGTGTTAAATCAAGCCAGCACGAGAATTCCGGTTCGTTTGAAATTGCGCGAGCTGGCGAGGAGGAAGCAAACCAGTCAATCACGATCACGGCCCCAACGATCATCACGATTCCCGACACCCAATCTCCAGGAAACAAGCTGACCTTGGCCGCCAAAGTTCGAGATGTACCGCCGGGGCGGCGACGCTTGTTCAGTTCCTACAACGGCGGATCTTGTGTGCCAGGCGAGCTGTTTTTTGATTTTGACAGCGACGGGAATATCGGCAATGGGGCTGCGATTCGTTTTCACTACGACCGATTTGGCGTCGATGTGCCGGCTGCCTCCGTTGGTGATTGGTCGGCAGACGGAAAAACTCACCATCTCGCTGCGGTTTGGGATGACGGCTGTATGTCGGTCTACTTCGATGGCAGATTGGTGGGGCAGGGGGGCGAAGCGGGAGCCGGCGAATTGGTCTCAAGACTTGGCGACCTTCAGTTTGGCGAGGATTATCCCCCGACGTCGAGAGCCAACGAACCGTTCCTCGGCAACGTCGACGAAATCCTTGTTTTGAAGCGAGCCTTAAACGCTCAACAGATCATGGACCTCGCTCAACAGGCAGCGGAAACGAGCCTGGATCTCGCGGCTGATCGAGGCGCGTTGTACTCGATGGAATCCAAGCAGCAACTGCTCGCCGATCTGTTGATTGCCGATGAACGACAGGACGGACGGCCCATTTCGGTGACCGAAAGAGCGACCCCGCTTCGCGGTGCAACGGAATTGGTTTTGAATCTCTCCACATCCGCAGCGGGATCGCTTAAAGTCGAACTGCAGGACGCGTCTGGCCAGCCGATTCCAGGCTTTACGCTCGGCGAATGCGATGAGCTTTATGGCGACACGATTGCGGTTCCGGTTTCATGGAACATGAGCACGGAAGTCTCTTCGCTGGCAGGGCGGCCGATCCGCGTTCGGTTTGTGCTTAAGGACGCCGATCTGTATTCGATGCAATTTCGGGCGCCTGAACCCACCGGGCATTAACGCGTTTTCGGTGAGATACTCCGAGAATCGCCGCCTCCGTCGGGTTCGTCCCGGTCAAAGCGGATAACTGGTGGGTAACTAAAGTCAGCGTAAAGTGGCGTCAGGAATCAAACGAGGCAGTCGCAGGCAACCACAACTGCGGAGCAGTGACAGAATAAAGCATTGGGCGACAGCCCAATGGCACTCTTTAAAAAAATACTCCGAAGGAGTTTCAGCCGTTAGCCGGTGGTTGAAGCGAAGCGCATACCACCGGAATATCGAAATCGGGGATGATTGATCCTGACGGGATCACAGCGGATTTGGCTGCGATCCCTTCAGGATCGTCGAACAATCGCGCCGTCATTCCGGTGTTGTCGCTGCGCTCAAACACCGGCTACTGGCTTGAATCCCTATCGGGATACGCGGTTCAGCTTTCTCAAGTGAGTGCCATTGGGCGACAGCCCAATGAAATGCCAGATACACATTCTACTGCTGCGCTCGAGACCGGCGTTGTCGCTCCGCTCAACCGCCGGCCAATGGCAGTGACTCCTTCGGAGTATTCGACGCGAATGCTTAACGATAACCTGAGGCGAGAATCACCTACGCCCGTTGGCGAATCGAGTCTTGAATTCCATCCAAACCTGCGTTTTTGCCGGCGCTGTTGCCCGCCTGAACAACCGCCAGCCCATCAAACTCACCCCAAATCGAACAAGTAGCAACCAGTATTTCTGAATCGCAAATGTCGAAAACCACTAGTGATCGGCCGGTTGCTTGATGACTTTCTCCGATAGCTTCAGGACCGAAAGCAGTGCGCGATGGTCCGAAGCGACGGCTTCCTCGAGGACGATTGTTTCCACGACACGCCAGTCACCTTTCGAGCGATAAAAGACGTGATCGATCTGTCGGGTTGGCTCTGCCACCGGGACGGTTGGCCTATCCCCCTCGTTCGTGCGGGTCCATTTTTGCTCTAGCACCTTGAGCGTCTGACTGCCGGGATCATCGTTGATGTCTCCCGCCAGCAATGCCGGGCTCCGTTCAGCGATCAGTTTGTTGATTGCCTCGGCCGAAGCGATACGTTCGCGAGCCGGACGACGATGATCCAGATGGGTTGCGAGAAAAATCAGTGGTTGGTCGTGACCGGGCAGGACGACCACAACCTCCAGCACGCCTCGCTGCTCGCTGTCGTCAAACCTGGGTAGCGGGTGATTCTGATGTTTTTGGATCGGGAAACGAGACAGAAACGCGTTGCCATATTTTCCACCCGGAAGATCGATATTGCCGCCAAACACGCCGTTCATCGATGTCAGCCGCGCCAGTTCGCCCACCTGGTCTACGGACTTCGATCGGTTAGCTCTTTGGTCGACCTCTTGCAGCGCGACGAGATCCGGCTGCACCGATCGAATGACTTTGGCAATCCGTTCGAGGTCAAGCTTGCCATCGGTTCCTTGACCGTGGTGAATGTTATACGTCAGCACACGCAGCTCCGTGACCCGGGGAGGCGACGCGAAGACAATCTGATTCTGTCCCGTATTAACAGGGGACAAACGGCCGCGGATGATGCCGACCATCCCGCCAGTCTTGGGATCAAACGCGATGCCTTGACCGGCGAACGGCACACCGTAATTACCCGCATAGATCAACTCGTGGCCGACGTCAGGGAGTGCCAGCCGGAACAGAATTGGATCGTCGTGTCCGGTGACCAGCAATTCATCTCCTCGCCAGACACCGCCCGAAAGGCTGTATTCGCCGAGTCGTTCAAGTACTTCGGCAGGATAAGTCCATCTGGCCTGCTCGCGCCAGTGCAGGTCAAACTTGGCGAGAAACGTTTCCGCTTTTCGGTCTTGGTAGCAGGCAAAATTGCACCACCAATTTTCATCGTCCCGCAAGACCCACGTGAGGCTGCCGCCGTAGTCGCCAAAATCCTTGAATGTCGATAGCTGCATCGAGTCGACGTCAAGCAGCTTGATTTGGCTTAGCTCCTGTTCGTTGGGATAGTTCGAGTCGGGCGCAGTAAAGATTGCCTTCCCACAGAAACCCGCTGTTCAGGTGACCGGCTTTGCCACGGCTGACGGCGACACGTTCTCCCGACTCGCGATCGTATTTGGCGACCCGTTGGTTCGTGATGGCGTACACGAACTCGTGATCCGCAGCAGCGGCCTGGTGAGCCTCCGGCGCCTTGATTTGCCCGCTGTGCTCCCATTCCTGACCAGCAAGTTGCCCAGCGAATGAGAATAGCGCAAGGACGACAATCCGCAGGCATGAATTTTCAATGGCTAACATCTGCTCAATCGTTCGGTTTCGAAGGCCAGAAACAAGACTTCAATGCTTCAGTATACTGGCAGCGGATCCAGTGGTTGTCAAACACTGGATCGCTAAGCTACCGGAGTTGCCTGATCGAACTTGCATCGGGTGTCAAAAACTTGCCGTTGCAGACGTCACCTTTGACATGTCGAGAATTGGCCATGTTTGCACTTATGACCATTGAAAACGGTTACCCATTCGCCCAGCCAAACCATCGCGAATGCACACCATTAAACTCCCAATCCAAAGTCAATAAGATCAGCGTCCATTAGCGTTCATTAGCGGTTCCAAACACCATCCCCACTGCCGATCACCATCGCAATGTGTCACCCGAAAAATATCACGGGCGATACCCCCAACCATCCTGATCGGATAAAAACGCCGCGTCACTCTGACAGACCTTGCAACAATTTTTCCAAGACTTTCTTGACAGCCTGAACGTCGGTCGTCAGCGTTAAAAATCGGTCCGTGACTTTCGGTTTTGCAAATTCCAGCAGCCTGTCCAGCACGACCAGCGTCGGGGACTTCTCTTGGCTCAAGATCTTACTGAATCGTTCTCGGTGAAACTCAACTTTGTTCAACGCGTTTGAAGCATTTTGGGCATCCGCAAATTCGAAACTCAGCTTTATTCCCGCGTTTTCAGAAAACGAACCGGTCAACTGCAATTGCTCGAGTGAATCCAACTCGATTTTGTTCCTCTCAATTTTGTCCAACAATTCCACCTGCTGTCTTTTGGCCAATCCCTGCCACTCCTCGTCGCGCGGTCGGTCTGGCCAGATCACGGAAAAAATGGCTCGGAACCTCAACCGACTAACCAACACCAAAAACTGATTTTCTGAAAGTTCGCGATTAACCCAATGCGCAAGGTTCGATGGCTTTTGGTGGAGCTGCATGATGATCGCTTCGATATCCGCGGGGGTTTGACCGACAAACAGCGTCCTGGAATCGGGCATGTAGGCCGCGGTTTTTCCTGACGCTCCAGCGATATATTCTTCCCCCTTAAACTGGCGATTGCGAAAATCGCTACCTTTGAGGTGCTGTTTGATTGATTCAAAATTGAGCGGCCGATCGGAAAGGGCGAACTCGACGTAGATTCCCTGGGAACCGTCGTTTTTGACTTCATCGAAATAACCGAGCAGGACATATTCCGGTGACTTGTCCGTGGCCCATTCCCGGTGAACATATTGAGCAGCCGAAGGTTGAAATGCACCCGCCAAATCCTCGGCCAGCCGATCCCGGTTATCGGGAGGGATTTTGCTGGAAATCAATTCGCCCTGCAGCATGTCGGCATGGCGATAAATGGCGATGTTGTTGACCCCGGAAGGTATCGCGTTCAAGATCGGTGCCCACTCAAGTCTTAACTGTCCGGCGGCGACTGGTTCGTCAGTTTCACGATTCGCCTTTTGACCAACCGCTCGCTCACGGTTCATTGGATCGCGTTGAGCGTTCCCGGCCAGATTTCGAGGGTCCGGTTGGGGGCGACCGGCGATGTCGGGCAAAAAAGACTCCCGCAGTCTCGCAACGTCCCAGACATTCAACTCGCTGGCCGAAAACGTGAGCAGCTGTTTTCCATCGCCACTGAATTTGGCGGTGACGTATTGATCGCGATCTACTTGGGTGGGCAGCCGGGCAATTCTCTGACGTGTCCCAACGTCCCAAAGGTTCGCCCAGTCCTGATCCATTTCGGTGGTGGCAAGTGTTTTCCCATCCGGACTGTAAACCAAATCCTTGACAGGCTCATCCTGGGCAGGCAACGCAGTCAGAATTTGCCGTTTCCAATCCCAGAAATAAACGTTTCCCGCAACGTCCTTCCCGGCAACCTGATCTCGCTCGGGGTTGAACTCATAAAATCTTAAGCCACGAATTTGCTTACCCTCGAACGTGGAAACGACGTCGCCCGATTCGACATCATAAATCTGTTGTTTTCCCAGACCATTGATTAACAGATATTTGCCATCGTGACTGAACGCGAGCGTTGGACGAAAACCGTCAAAATCCAATTGCATGACCGGCGCCAGATCCGCCACATTCCAGACAGTGGCCCTTTTCTTGTTGCGACCCTCGAGCGCCTGGATGGCCACAATCCGGGAGGCGTCCGCAGTGAAGCTCAGCTGATCGCCGAGTGCATTACCACTGAAGCCTCCCGCCACAGGTTCTGTTTTCATTTTCTTGCGAGACGTCAAATCGACGACAATCAAACCCAGTTTGATGGACTGTTTCTCCTTCGCCGACCTGTAGGAATTCCACTCCGGATAGGCGATCAGCTCACTGTTCGAACTGAAAATGGGCACTGCATCGGCCGATTGGTTGGTCAAGATCTTTTTATTGGCGAACAGATCCCACAAACTAAACGCCGTTCGCCAGCGTCCGGACTTACTGGTCGCGATCCAATATTCGATCGCAAATTGTCCATTGGGAGAAATGATTTTTCCGTTTGGCCTGAACTTCTCGAATCGTTTACCGTTCGGCAAATTGACAGTCGGTTTGCCAGCGCCGCCGTTGATGTCCCAGAGGACTGCCGTGCTGGTCCCCACGCTGACGATTTGGGCTCGATCCAAGTTGATCGCTGCATCCTGAAACGAGTGGTTGGCTGGTGGAGTCAATTGCAGCAACGGCTGGGGTGCATCTTGGCCTGCGGCGCCGCCGGTTACTAACGCAACAACTGATAGCCCAATCAGATGAAACAACCGGCTGTTGATTACGTTCTTGGTCAACTCGGGTGTCTCCAAACATTTCCATGGGACGATTGTGGCTTGCGATACCGAACAACGCTGTTATGTCAAATAATCCAAGTGCCGTTCGACTTACCTGGGCTGGCTTTCAAGTTGCAACAAACGGAGTTCACACTGCAATCAATAAGCCAACGCTTCAGCCCAATCATCAGGACGTCCAACTCCATTTTCAAGCCTCATCCGAAGATTGGCTTCTAATTTTTTCGCATTCGGGAGAAAATTCACCCAACCACCACTTGTCGATCAAATTGCTTTCCTCCGTGACTTTCCTATCCGGTAGCAACTCGGCGTTAGAATTGGAATGAACGCCAGTCAAGGGATCACTTTGACCCTGAAGAGAAACGAAAGGCCCTGCGAACATGCCAAGTACCAAACAAGTAGAGATAGCCAAGTTTCGATAGATAACCGTCATTTTTTATCTCCAGCGTGCTGAAATCTGTTTCGAAAAAGATTTTTCATGTTGCATGCGGCCGCGTTCTCGGTGGTAATCGCGTTGCGATTCTTCCGCTCAGGCTCTACCGTGTTTGAATTGCTCGCTGGCAACGGAGTGGCCTTTCGTTTCGGTCGTGTTATCATCGAATTTCAAGGAAGCAAACCTGCCATCTCGGCCAACTCCGGCTCATCATAAAACGGCACCGCGTCGTCAAACACCAGATTCATTTGGAGAATCATCTCGTTGGCGACAAAACCATTGACGACTGCCGTCGGATGGATGGGGTCGGCGAATTGGGCGGTTGCGAAACCGAACGCGGGAGTCGGCTCGATCGTGACTCCCGATACTTGCGGAGGATCAAAAGTGAAGCCTGTCAGAATGGCGGAAGAATCGACGAGCGCGACGTTGGATTGACGACTGATCGCGCGGAGAAACTTGTTCAACCGCTCGCTATGTGCCCGGATGTTAGCCAATTGCTCAGGAGAAAATCCCAGGGACAGCACATACGGCGTGAGACTCACGTCGGGCGCAGTCCACAACACGACCTGAGGTCGATCGCCGCGTTGCAGGATCTGCAGGCATTTGAGCAGATTTTTTTTAGAATCTTTGACAATCTGGTCGACCGCTTTGTTTTCGCCCGGGGCGGCAGATGCCAGCAGGAAGAGATTCGTTGACCCATTCTGGAGGTCAATGAAATCGTTGCCGCCAGCCTGAAGACTGACCAACGTCGCCGCCGGAAGTACACCTGCATCGCGTCCCTGTTGGTACGCCTGCACCTGTGCCAGGACTTCATAACTTCTCGAACCGAGTATGGCGAAATTGGTCAGCTGGTCACCTGGTTGCGACGCTTTTTCAAACGCGAGTTGCATGGGATCCGCCCCATAGATCCCTGGCGGAGTTCCAAAGAAAACGAAGAGATAATCGTTGTCGGTCAGACTGTCACCAAATGTATAAACCTGGGAAGTGTTGACCTGGGCCTGACCGGCAAAGGCCAGTGAAAGCACGAGTAACAGGGAGGTCAAAAATCGAAACGTATGCGTTCGGCACATGGAATTCTCCAGTAAAACAGGGCGGTACGACAAAGCGGCCAGTAAACAAAGCCGCGGTTCATTGGGCTTACCGGTTGCCCGCCCGATTTACCGCCACCCAACCCAACGATTGAAGAAATCTCGTTGGAATTCCGTGTGGTTGAAATTCCGCTCGGTTGGCATTTCGCTTGGGTGACGCCCAATGGCACTCACTTTAGAAAGCTGCACCGCATATCACGACAGGGATTCAAGCTTGACGCAACATTACTCCGCGGAGGTCTGGGAATCGGCCCATTTCGGCTGCTTTGAAGAAGCTCTTCAGCGCGCTCAACGCCACGTCTTCTTCGTCTTTCATTTTTCGCGACAATCCCTCCAGTCGCTTCCTGGCCAACAGCACCAGGCGCGGGTAACACGACTCCCAAATCTCCCGAGCCGCGTCGGGATCGCCTTCCCGCAACCTTTCAAGGCAAACCGAGATACCGTTGTTCAGCTGCATGTCATTGTTCCACCGGAATTGACAACTGGCTGGATGGCGTAGAGATCTGGCGATTGAATTCGGAGGCGCTCCAGATCCACAAAAAACCGTCTCGGCTGATCAGGGCGAAATCAGCTCCCGTCGAATCCCAGCCACAGCAGCTAAATTCACTCAGCGAATCGAATTGAATCAACAACTCTCCCGTCTTTCCATCCAGCAACATCAAACCTTGATACGACGCAATGACTGCCATGCGGGTACCATCGGGCGACCATTGTAGACTCGAGGCGCCTTCTCCAGGCAGCTGGCTCCAGTGCCGGACACTACCATCTCGCACGTCCAATAAAGCAAGTTTGCCCGTGTTAAAGCCGATGGCAGCGACTTCTCCACTTGGATGGAAGGCTAACGAATTTTGCCACCCCTCCTGCAATGGCATTGACTCCGCGAGCACATCTCCCGACTCAGGATCTATGATTTCAAGACGAGCATCTCCCTGGGATCGAATCGCTGCGAGACGATTTCCAACCGGACTCCAACTCACTAAAAGACGAGGGGAATTGTCTCCGTGGCGGGCTACCAATTCGTAGGATGTCGCATCCCAGATTTCGATGGTTCCCCGCTTGCCAGGTTTCCAGGTCTGGCCGCTCGCCGCAAAGATGCGGGTTCCGTCGGGATTCCAACCGGCACAACGATTAAAACTGGAAGAGACCGACTGCAGCCGGTGAATCAAGGTTCCATTGGTTGTATCCCAGACTTTGACCGTGCCCTCGCGGTCAAGCGTGAGTAGTTTCGGGTCGCGTGGGTGCCATGCGACATCGGCCAGCACGTTACCGGGACGGATTCGACGTATGACTTGTTTTTGAACCGGGTCAATGATCCAAACCTGGCGATCCGATCGGGCAGCTCAGCTGGGCGAGTTTGCCGGTCCTCCAAGCCATTTGCACAATGGTTTCACTCTCACGCAATTTAGAATTCTCTTGATCGGCCCACAGGTCCATGCGCCAATTCGTCATCCGCCGCCTTGTCGCACGAAGGCGTCCGCGGCTATCCAGGGTCAATATTCGATTGGTCGTGAAATCCCACTCGACACAAAGCACCGGGCAATCATGAATGGTCGATGCGTTAACGCGACGACCGGCTTGAGATCCCGGTGCAGGACCCCTTGCTCGTGGGCGAACTGAACGGTCTCGGCAATCTGCCGGACCAGCCGCGCCGCTCGCGGAGCCTCCAACGGTCCCAGCCGCAACTTTCCATCGAGCGAAGGTCCCGTGACGTAATCCATGCTGTACCAAGGATGACCTTCGAACTCACCAATTTCGTGGATCGGGACAATTCGAGGATGTTTCAAACGGGCAGCGATGCGGGCTTCGTGTTGGAACCGTCGAATCGTCGTCGGCGTGGCGAGCGAGGAACCGAGCAACATCTTCAGCGCGACCAACCGGTTCAGCCGCGTCTGTCGGGCTTTGAAAACAACTCCCATGCCACCGCGGGCAACCTCTTCGAGAATCTCGTAGTTACCAACATAGCGAATCCGCTGTGGCAGCTGCGGCGGTTCCCGAGATGTTCTTCGGCCCTGGCCGTCGGTCGTCGCCGAGCTATACCGCGCAAGTTGTTCTGCGACCGCGTCGAGACAATCCCGCTCCGCCTGAAAGCGACGGTGGTATTCGCCCCATTCCCAATCCTGTCCGTGCCGCTGTCGATAGGACAATTCGATCATCAACAGTTCGAACAGCAGCGAATCGCGATCGTCGGGCAGGCCCTGCGAAAGATATGCCTCAAGCGATGGATCTTCGTCCTGCTGCCACGCGTGTTCAAACTGTTGGCAGATCGCGTCGATCCGCTCCAACGCTTCAAGTTCGGGTGAAGGACGGAATGGCTTTGGCTCAGGCACAGCACATCTTTCAACGACCGGTCTGCAAGGTCAACCGTAGACCTTTCACTTGACTACCGTTGTAGATTCCGTCTTCCCGCCACTCAAGCAAAAAAAATTCCGAATTCCACTGCGGGCGTTAAAATCGCTGACAAAGAAAACTTTTCAGCAGGAGATGGGGGAGCAAGTCGTTTTTTGAGAAACACCGGAGTCGTTTTTTCCCGCGATGATGCGTGTCTTCGCGCCACCCGATCGACGTTGACGTGCCAACTGCAGAAATCTGAGAGTTCCGTATTCCTCCAAAATTACTGGGTAACTTCAGACGACCAGGCCTCGATCAAACTCAAACGGGATTCGGCTGTATAGGCCTTGGGAAACGGGATCTCCGCGCCAGTCAATTTGGCCAGATGATCGTGAACCAGTTGGGCGTGCGAGGTCACTAAACGTTCCATTCCCGTTTCGATCGGCGGAAAACTTTGGGCCAAAGCAGCCACGACCGCGCGGCGACTCTCCGGGTGCCGCTCGGCCAGCTGAACCATTGCCTTGACCGCAATTCGTGACGTTGAGTTTCTTGCCGTGCCAAGTGCATGCGGCGCGATGATCGAGACGGATTCGACGTCGCCACAGACTGCCAGCGCCTGGATGGCCTGGGACCGAAGTACATTGAAGTTTCGGCTAGGTTGAGGATTCTCGACGAGCGCCGTAACCATTGGCTGGACGTCGCTTACGCCCGTGGCGGCAATCGCCTTGAGTGTCTCAATTCTCAATACGTCGTTTGGTATTTCAAGCAATTCCCGGGCCTGATCGGCGAGCGCCTGCAGTTGTTGCTGTTCGGCCAGATAACGAGCGGCGGAAACTTTGCCGACCACATCGTCCGATCGAAGCAGGGTTAGCGCCGACTCCAACGTCGGGTTACGTTCGAATTCGTGCACCCGCTGTTCCGATTCTCGCAGGGCTTTCAAAGCCGTCGTGTCGGACGTAGGTTGGATGTTCACATTTCCGATCGCCTGGGTAAACGATTCGACCGTCCGGCCCGTCTCTGCGATTGTTTTGAGATCGCCGGGATCGATTAACCAAAGTTGCGGCCAACTGGAAAGGCTGTATCGATCGCCAATTCGACGCGCCGCCCGATCTGCTTCACCATCTTTAAAGTCCCGGTAAACGTACAGCCAAATTACCTTGTCGTAAGAAGGTTGAAGTTTTGGCGAGCTCAGCAGTTCGCTTTCAACAATGACACAATGCGGACAAAACGTCTTGGTCGAATAAAGAAAAATTGGACGCCCTGTTTTCAGCGCCAGCGCTTGAGCCGTTGGCAAATCACGCACCCAGGGAGGGCCAATCGGTGGCTCTTTCGATTTATAGTCGAAACCGCCGGTTCGGCTTGCGGGCTTGCCTGAGCGGCGATCGCTCCAGCGGGCAAACAATTCCGGTGCGGAACAGCCTTGTCGAATCTCGTCTGCGGAAACAAGCTTCAGATCGAGCTTACGCTTGACGCGGGTCGGAGCGAAACAGGATCGGTCATCGCAGGCCTGGAAATCCAGCTCCAGTTCAAATTGAAAACTGCCGGAACTTGCCGACTCGGAAAACCGGAGGGGAACATAGATGATATTCTGGCCTCTGAGATACGATGGCTTGGCTTTTTGACCGTCATTGGAGGCAGCAGGGAAGCTGGCCGTATCAATCTCCACGAGCCCGGATTTTTCGCCAACCCGTCGCAAGCGTACCTCGGTTGGCATGATGGCATCCTTGTCAGCGGCGGGAATGAAAGGCGCTGCATTTCCGATCCGGTATCCCTTGGCGACATCCAGGACCACAGCCAACACAACCTGTTCCCCCGGCTTGCCGGCATCATGAGACCACGCGGTCGATACCGTTACGGCATCGGTGGAAGATTCGATTTGGGCTGGGACTGATGTGGGCAGCAGAATTAGGTACAGGAGAATGAGCGATCTCAAGGCCGTCCAATGGTGCGGGTAAGGATTGTCGAATCGCGATCGCAGGGTAGGCCTAATGAATGTCATTGGAATTTTCGAGGAACGAATCGGACGAAACTATCTGGAACCGGGTAGCCTCTATGATACCCATCAACTCCGTCGACCGCACTCGTCACACTTTGGTTTCAATCAAAGCGACAAACAAAAAACCGTCCAAAACCACCAAGGTTCAGAACGGCTTTTAATTGGAAGCGGAGACGACAGGATTCGAAAGAGTAGCCAATCCTCGAAAGAACCCGCCATTTCGGAAACAGGCGGTGCAGAATCTGGTGCTCTTTGCAAACGGTGCAAAAACTGCAACGCAGTGGCAGGACAAAAGATAGGGAGCAGGCTCATTGATTGTCAATTCAGTCCATCCAGCTGCGAAACAGCGACAGAAATCAATTCGTCGATATGCCCGTATAGCCGCTCGTGACCGACGAGCGGTACCGCGAAAACAGGGTGATTGTTTGACTACCAGAACGCCGACGGACTAAAATACGGAATGATCCCAAACTAAATCCGCTCGATAAACGGAACTTTGCCACTCCAGGAACGTCCGGATTAGGTCAATCGCTCCTCTAGATCGCGTTGGTAAGTGGCTATGGCTCAAACAGACGATTTTCCCGCCGGCACCTATGGCGAACTGACACTGAACACTCCGTTCCATGCCGTTTTCGAATTCTGCCCCGACGTCGGCCAAACGGTGGATTTTGAGCAGGATCAGTTTCGATTCCCGGCGATCCGTGGTCGGATGTACGAAATCCTTGGAACGGTGGACAGCGGTTCGATCGAAGTCAGCTTTGAAGGATCGTACAGCTACGACCCGGTACTACTCTCCCGGCCAGGTCATCCCAATGGCACCAATCCTGCAACCGCTCGCTACGTCATCCAGGCTGGATTGAACACAGTCTATTTTCAAGCCAATAATCTGGGGACGGGAACCTCGGATCAAAACTACACACTCCTGGCTCGCCAATACGAAATCCCCGAGGGACCAACGACGTTGGTGCGAGCGAAATTGGCCGCAGCACTGACCGGCATCATTGAAACACCGAGGGATCGTGACTCGTTTGCGGTCGAACTGCTGGAAGGCTTTACCTACCGATTCGATCTCTATGGGGCAGACTCCATTTTTGTCGCTGCAAGTCTTCCCGATCCCTTTTTGCGACTTTACGATCGGGACTACCAACTGTTGAGAGACGATAACGACAGTGGAAACGGGCGAGATTCCAGCTTTGCCTATGTCGCTCCCTATTCTGGCACGTATTACATGACTGCGGCCGGACTGCTCGACAATGTTGGCGAGTATCGAATCTCTCATCGTTTCATCGCGGCTCCCGACGACTATTCTCAAGACACAAAAACGACGGGTCAGATCCAAGTCAAACCTGACAGCCAGATTGCCTGGCTGGACGGAACGCTGGAACAAAACTTCGATATCAATTGGCTGAGAGTGGAAATGGTCGCCGGCCGATGGTATCAAATTGCTTCGGTGTATCAGGACAACGCCGGCTCCGCTGCACCCGATACCCGGATCGTCAATCCGAATTTCGAACGAATGGCGAAACCCACCTATTTTCAAGCCCAGCAAACGGGCTCCCACTACATCGAATTGGTCGGACCGCTCGGTAACACAGGCCCATATAATGCTCGCTACACCGTGTTTATCGTTGACAATGCCGTCCCCAAACCAAGCACCGCATATCCATATACGAGCACCTTGTTCACCGATCAATCCAGAACCTTGGATCGGCTGTTTTGGGAACACGGCTTCCCAACAGAGCAGGTGCAAGTTGTTTCGGAAGCCGATTTTCACATTGGCTCAACGACCTTCCCCCGTTACCAGCTGCACAGTTTTTCGGCCAACCAAATCTCCAACATGACGTTCAACGCAGCGACACCCGGAACAGAATACGATGTCAATCTGCGATTGCTCGGCGGAGGAACCAGCTCGGCCTGGGTGCAATCGACAATCGAGACATTCCATGATACGGATCCCATCTTAAACATCGATCAGTTTTGGAACGCAACCAATACGCAAAATCAAAATCGCGACGTGATCACTTTCCGTTTCGCAAACCAGGTTCCGTCCTATTTTGCGCCCGGTCGGTTTACCGGTTTTCAAGCTGTCAGCCCCCAAGTCAAAACTGTTTTCGAGAATCTGTTCGCGGACGAAAACCTGCTGACGGGTGGACCGGGACTGGAATCCAAGCTCGGTTTATCATTTGAATTTGACGAATCCGAGAATGCCGACATCCAGATTTTCACCGCCGATGCAAATTCGTACGCGGTCGGCTACTGGCCGGGCACGGCGGGTTTAGGGGATATCGTACTGGACAACAATTTTTACTCGGGTTCGGCGGAAGCGTTACCGGGAAGCAAAGCCTATTTTGAAATCCTCAAAGCAGTTGCTTCGTCGCTGGGGGTCAAGCACTTCGCGCCTGAACTGACCCGCGAAGAATCGGTCGTCGGATTGAAATGGTCGGATCAAACTGGCAAACCCTACCCCGAAACGCTTGGCAGCTACGACGTTGCTTTCTTGAGAGAGCGATACGGAGGCGGATTCAGCGGCGATCCAGAAGCTGCCTATCGGCTGGGCGATAACGATCGACCGTTTGTCAAAACGATTCACAATGTCGATGGCTATCGCCAACAATCGATTAGTGCCGTCAACTCCAATCGGCCCGCCTCCATCGATCTGCGACGAACAAGAACCAGTTACTTAATGGGCAGTGGCGTCTGGCAAAGCTACACCGTTTCCATCGACGATGTTATCCCGCATGCCACTGGCAGCATCCATGACGACATCATTACCGGGAATCATCGGGACAACTCTCTCGACGGTGGTCCCGGCAACGATATCCTCGCCGGATTGGGCGGCAACGATTACCTCGTTGGGAATCATGGCAATGATACGTACCGGATGGACGTTGGCGACGGCAATGATACGATTGTCGAATTTGGCTCAACGCGAGCCGTCGGCGGAATCGATACCTTGGAAATCAAGGCAAAACTCGGCATGAGCAGCCTGGAAGATGATCTGACGTTCAAACGATTGGGTAACGACCTGGTCGTCCAGCTCAACATGAACGGTGTCTTCAACCGGGAAAGTGCCCAAGTCACGATTAAGAACATGAACGATCCCGGCGCCCAAATCGAAAAACTGGATTTGCAAAACTACGCCAATCAGTTGGGAGTCTACAGCCTCGTCTCGATCTGGAATGCTGCCATTCCCGGTAAAGTCCAGCGATTTACTCCAACGGGCAGCTCGGATGCATTTGGATTAACGGCGGCACCGCTTGCTTGACATCTATTTCCTGCGTCGACAGAGCGAGATTGGAGTCTTTCCGCCTCCATGGTCGACGCGGATTCAGGATTCTTCATTGCTATCGGCAACACAGTTATTCTGAGGAAGTGCCTTCCCAAGGAACTTGCAGCCGATGCTTTTGGGTTTCGCGGCTCAGCCATGATTGCAATCTGCGAATCCATCGCCTGGCGCTCCACACAACATCAAGAGATGTGTCGACACGAATACCCGCAAGGACGCGTGGTTTCAATTCACCCTCCTGTCGCTGTGGCAAACCACATCGATTTTTCGTGTCGATGGATTCGAAGGTGTCGTTGATCGGACGATTCGAAGACCGAGATTCATTTGCCAGAATCGATCACACGATCAACTTCTGTCCAGAGGGCTTGCCATCCAGGTTGCTCGATTCCGGCAGATTGGCAATGGGATCACGGACTTCGGCCAAAGCACGTTTCAAACGCCAGCTCTCCAGCATCTGGACTGTCAAAGCTCGCTCTTCGGGCGAACCCGTTTCGATCAGACTTTTGGCGACGTCCAATTCAGATTTCAGCCATTGCAATGCTTGATTGCGCAGCCTCGATTGCTCATTGGCGTCCTGAACCGGACTGTCCTTACCGGCGCCACGACTGGCCAACACCGCGGCACAGGCGGCATTGAATCGAAGCTGTGTTTCCGGGTCGTCAAACAGCGACGGATCGGATTCCCATGCAGACTCCCAAAACTGAGCCGCCAAAGCGAACTGGGAACGGGTGTTGCACAGCTTCGCCAGCACGAGCGTTTCGGCGTCGTCAACCGGCTGCTCTTCACCAGCCAGCAAGGCCGGCAAACGATCGCTAATCGCCACCTCCGCTTCCATTTCGGTGATCAAGCCCGGCAGTTCATTGGCCACGGGTGGGTCATTGCGAACCGCATCGAGCGTCCGCACCGTACTATCTCCACCGAAAGGAGCCCTCCCAGTGAGCAGGCGTAAAGCACTGCGCCCAGTCCGTAAACATCGGTCGCAGTTGTGATGTCTTCACGACCTCCGGCGGCTTGCGGGAGGCATGTACGCTGGCGTTCCGAGGATCTGGCCGGTTTGAGTCAAGGTCGAGTCCGCTTCCACATGCTTGGCCAGACCAAAGTCGGTGATGTGGGGATCTCCATTTGCGTCAACCAGCACATTGGCGGGCTTCAGGTCGCGATGAAGAATGCCCCGCATGTCGCGTAGGCGACCGCGTCGGCCAATTTGGCAACCCGTTGGGCAGACGAGCGAGGATTCGTTTGGAATTTCTCCAAGCCCTCGATCAAGTTACCGCCCTCGATCAGTTTCATGGAGAAATACTGCTGACCCTCGAATGAACCGACCTCGTAAATCGGAACGATTCCTGGATGGTCGAGTAACGCAACCGCGTCGGCCTCGTTGCGAAATCTCCGCAGTTCGTTATCGTCAGCGAGAATTCCCGACCGAATCATCTTCAACGCGACCAATCGATTCAGACTGACCTGGCGTGCGCGATACACCACACCCATCCCGCCCCGACCAAGCGTCTCCAGTATCTCGTAGTCTCCGAGGTACCGAATTTTGGTACCGCGCGAGGCCACGCCAAAGTCATCTTCCGGGGGGCGATCCGCGTTCAACGATCCGCCCGTACCGCTGGTGCGGTCCATTGTTTCAGCGTGCTGATTAAATGAATCCGACGCCCGATCAACCAACTCCCCCTGCTCGGGAACCGTGTCACCGATCTGACGCTGGTGCGATTCGAGCATTTTCTCGACAGCCTGTCGCAGCGACGGATTCTTGTGACACTCGCGATCGAGATACGCGCGGCGGGCGTCCGAGTCGGTCAGCTTGATTGCTGCCTGAAAAATCTTTGCGGCCTGAATGTCGTCGTTCAAGGTTCGGCTCCCAAGTCCAGACCGAAGATTTCACCCCTGGAAGAAATGGTCGATGAATTCCAACCGAGCAACCAAGACCAAGGGCTGACCGGACCAAGCCCCAATGATACGACGGGCCACCACCGACGACAACGATTCAGGCGCATCCAGACCAAAGAATGAGAATCGCCGGGGGTAGGCTGCGAGTATTGCTACTGTGTTGGCAGGGCAATTGTGTCGACGCATGCCATGATCAAGCCGACACAACGTCCCGCTCGGCAAGCGGGACGTACAGCGCAAGCGGGACGTAGCGCATCATTCGCTAACACTGAACCGCAGCAAGTCCAGGATTCCTGCTCGTAGATTTTGGTCCGACGTTTGACTAAATTATCCCATGGCACTTGGCGAAAGATCTTCGCAACGATCACGTTGGACAAGGCGACCCTGGAGCGATCTCCGATCACCTTTTTATCTTTTTAATCAAACAACTGGAAACGGCATCATGAGTAACGAATTGACTGAAATTCAATCGCCTGCGATTGAGACGGTGGAACACGAGCTGGCCCGACTGAGAAAAGAATGGTGGGCGTTCCTGGTGCTCGGCCTGCTATTAATTCTGGCGGGAGCTACCTGCATTTCCTATCCGTTCGTCACCTCCGTCGGCGTGATGGTTTTCCTCGGCGTCACGTTAATGCTCGCGGGCGTGGCGATGATCATTTCGGCGTTTTGGACGGGAAAATGGAGCGCCTTCATGTTGCAGATCCTGGTGGGATTGATCTACCTGGTGTCGGGCTTCCTGGTCGCCGATGCGCCGATTGCTTCGGCTGCGATCTTTACGCTGATGTTGGCAGGATTTTTTGTCGTCGGTGGGTTGTTTCGAATTGTCTTGCGCTCACCGACCGCTTCCCGCAATGGGGCTGGGTCCTGTTCAACGGAATCATCACTCTGATTCTCGGCTTGATCATCATTAAAAGTTTTCGCCAATTCGGCGAGGCGGAGTCCGGGCAAATACTATGGATCATCGGCTTGCTGGTTGGGATCGAATTGCTATTTAACGGCTTCAGCTGGGTGATGCTTTCGTTTGTGATCAAGAACCTCCCGACACCGGAAGATTCATCCTCCGCAGCGACGTAAGAAACCCGAAGCTAACGACGCCAACGCTGGACAATCGATGAATACAAACCTTCCCGACGCAGCAAAGCTCCAAGCTCACCAGGCTGGCTACACTGCTCAGCCTCCACTGCGATCTGATGTTTGTACTCCAGCGTAAAGCGGCGACGCGACGCTTTCTCGACCACTTCAGGATTTTTTTCTATCTTTTTCAGTCGTTTCACTCATAGTCAATCTCCGTGACCTCAAACTTTGAAAAATCTCAAAGTTGCCTCACCCATGTTGACACAGACGGGCATCGTGCGGAGAGGGTTTCCCGCGTTGGGGAAAATCCAAAGCGAAGTCGACGACGAACCATCGGCCGGCTTGTAACTTCGATAGCAAGTGATACGCGGGTCGTGCCCCAGCAGAGTCCTATCCTTCAAAGCTTGAGCCTGATCTTAATCTTACAATGGTGATCCAGCAACTTTTTTTATCGCGATGTTGAGGTCGAGGTTCCCTGGCCGCATTCAGCATGCGGTCCCGCATTGGTAACACGCCATCCATCGCCATCAAGCAATACCTGCGGACGACCGATGACAACTTTGAACGTGCCGCAACCGGAAGGGTCGAGAGCGGCGATCATCCTAAAACCGCCACTCAAAAAGGTGGTGCAGAAATGTTCCGAAATGGCTCGAAGCGCCTCGAAACAAAAAGAGGGAATGTTGCGAAATTCTAAAGAAAACGGCAGGTTGCAATCGATTGCAACCTGCCGGAGCGGAGACGACAGGATTCGAACCTGCGGACGGGTTTGACCCCGTCACCTAATTAGCAATCAGGCGCTTTCGACCACTCAGCCACGTCTCCGGCTGGCACGTAATTGTCCGAAATCCAGTCGAAACTTTCAAGCCTTGTGACACCGATTTTTCGACAAGGTTCGACCTCTCGAGGGAGACCTTGACGATTGTCGCAATAAATCCTTGGAATTCGTCGTCAACTTGATTCGTCAGGTACCCCGGCAAAGGCAACTTCGCTAAATTCCCGGCAGGATAAATCCGTTTTGATCCTTCTTGAATCGTCTCGGGTTTGTCAATCATTACGGTGAAACGCGATCCGAAATGCTCGTAGATCACTTCAATGCTAAAAACACCTCCTCGCTTGGCGGACAGGCGGTTTGAGTCATTATGTACGGATCAGTGAATCGACGACGCATCGGAACACGGCTTCGATCACACGTATCTGGATATCAAGTCATCAACTTTTTGCTTGATATCAGGCAAAGCAAGTGAATCGGCCAGCGACGCGATAAGGTTTTTGTCCGATTCGTCACCAATGATTGACCCAATCGCCGATACTCCCGCCTTGCCACCTGCGGACCCGCCGACAATCGTGCCTACCGTCAAACCACTGGCATTCCCGTGAGCGTGCCCCATCACCAAAACCGGGGCCCACGCCGCCCCCACACCAGCGCCTCCGCCAGATTCCCCTAAAATGTAGGCACCAGAAAGTGCGGCTCCGCCCAGTCCTCTCGTCACTGTGTTTCGGCGAAGGGTCAGAGATATTCCGCCCGCGTTCGCTCCTGCTACAAGTACTGCACCGAAACCTGCTCCAATAGAGACCGTAGGGCCAGTAGCAATTCGATAGCCTTCATTGCCTTCGGGGCCTCCTTCATAGGACTCAAGGCTGGTCGCTAGCGTCGTCAGAACATCGGCACTCGCTGAGACTTCAACTCCAGCTTCCGCGACAAATCCGACTTGCACTCCCGCCCACTCAATCTGTCCGTAACCTCCAATTGAAACCAGGTACTGGATGCCACCAAGCACCGCAATGGTTCCAAGAATGCTGGCAGCAACCTTGAGTGAGACGATCGTGTAATCGCTCAATTCTCCTGAAGGATCGCTGCCGTTGACAGGATCGTTGTATGCGTATTGATAATCATGCCTCGACAATGGCAGCGATGGCAGTCCCTCGTATGGATCAACCGAAATGAACCGGCCCTGCGAGGGGCTGTAATATCGTTGACGAAGGAAGATGTTGCCGGTGGCTTCGTCGGTCATCTCACCGGAAAATCCAAGTGAAACCAGAGGCTCATCATTAAGCCCGCCTTCGGCCACCGTCACGCCATATGGAGAATAATGCCTAAGTCCCTCTGCCGTACCCGATCCTGCAAGTCCTCGGACAGAATTTGATGCATCGAGCAGGAAGTGACGAGTCGTCGTGTCGCTGGAATTCGAAAGTGGACGATCCGCATGTACAAAACGTTCCGTTTGCCCGTTCCGCGTGGCCGCGATGATAACAGGCAATCGTTTCGAGCGATCGTAAATGAATTCTGTTGTTTCCCCATTGACTGTTTTACTCACCAACAGTCCCGACCAGTCGTAGACATACTCGGTCGTTATTTCGACATCCTGTTGAATCACCGATCGAACGAGCCTTCCTGCGTTGTCCCATTCATACGTCTGGATCGGAGCACCGTCCTCCTCAACTCGGATCAAGTTTCCAGCACCGTCATAGGCATATTGCCTGGTCACGCCACCGATCTGTTCCGTCTGCAGCTGATTATCCGGTGAATAGGTACGAACGGTTTCGACACCATCATTGATCTCGCGGACAATGTTGCCAACGTCGTCGTAGAAATACTCCGTCACACTAATAGACACACCAGCCTTTGTTCGGACGGCGGTAGCGATCTGGCCCAGGTCATCGTAGGTGTATTCGGTGACCGTACCGTCGATTTCTGTGACCGAGCGAACTTGCCCGTTGGCATAATAGAGATAATCGAATCTCGAAATTGCGGAGTTACCAGCGTCTTTCACTTCAATTGTTGCAACACGCCCGTTGACATCGTAGAGACGCGATTCCACCGATCCGTCGGGAAACTCTGTTCGGGTGTTCCGACCTTCCGGCCCATATTCGAACAAATAGGTCGATGGAGTGGTCGACGTCGGAGTTTCAACTATTCTGACGACTCGGTCTTGAGCATCGTAAAAATACTCCGTGGTTCCGCTGGATGAAATGATCGCTGTCCGATTTCCGTTCTCGTCATATTCGTAACGGACCTCATTACCAGAACCATCAATGCGTCTTACCAATTGATTCTGCGAATCAAACTCCTGGAGAATCGTTCCCGTTTGATCCTGGACGGTTAGCAAATTCCCGCGGTCGTCGAAATCAAAAGAGTGCTGGAAAGCGTCCCCGTAGTTGACTTGCTGGATGTTAAGCGCATTGTCGTACGTAAACGATGTGGTGACACCCCGACCATCGGTTCGAGTTTGTGGGCGACTGTCCGGAGTGAAGGTTTGCGAAGTTCGACTTCCATCTGATCGCTCGCTGGCGACAGGCCGACTGATCGAATCAAATTCGTACAACCGGCGGTTTCCATTTGCATCCACCTCCGCGACGAGGTTGCCTCGAACGTCGTACTCGTACAGGTGCCTCGAGTCATTGGGGGAAACAACAGCGATGAGTTGATTGGCCGCATTCCATTCGTACCGCCACCGCTTGCCCCGGGCGTCGGTTTGCTCGATAATCCGCCCTGCCGCGTCGTACTCCGTTCGGTGTGTGCTTCCGTCCGCTTCGATGCGCGAGATTTGATTGCCTTGACGGTCATATTCAAACACCATCGACTGGCCTTCGCGGTCGACCATCCGCTCGACCTGACCAAGCGCATTACGGAAAAACTGAGTTGGATTGCCCGCGGCGTCAATCAGCAAGACTACATTTCCAGCCAGATCGTACTCAAACCGAGTGGTCGCGCCATTTGGGTCAGTGACGGAGATTTGGCGATTCAGCAGATCGTACGTATAGGAGAAACGATCATTATCCGAAAGATCCTGGGGGGTCTGGTCGGGCAGGATTCTCTCGATCAAATTGCCACGCAGGTCGTAAACAAAGTGGGTGGTCAGCCCGGAGCGATCCGTTGCCGCAGTCACTCTCCCCCCCTGGTCGTATGCGTATTCGACGGTTGTTCCGTCACTGAACTCATAGCTTTCGACTTGTCCATTCAAGTAGGACAATTCACTGGTTCGACCGAGTTGGTCGGTGATGCTGGTGGGCAGCCCTTGATGATCGTGACGCTTTTCCAATACGCCACCATTGGCATCTGTCGTTTCCGACAGAAATCCGTTTGCGTCGTATTGGTTTTGCTGTAGCAACTGAATTTCCGAGCCGGAACTATCAAGTATCGTCAGTTGCTCACGTATTGAATTTCCCAATGCATCCCGTTCGTAGGCAACGACCCGGCCGCCGGGTGACGCCTCCACCGTGATATACCCGGCTGCATCCCGTTCAAATTCGCGGACGCCGACAACACTGTCGGTTTGCCTGATGAGCTGGCCCTGTGCGTCGTATTCGTACGTGCTGGTTCGATCGCCATCGGATTGCATGATCAGGTTTCCTTGGTTGTCGTACGCCAATTCGACCACTTGCCCCAATGCATCCACAGAATTGATCAGATTTCCTTCTGCATCGTAGGCAAACCGCGTGATGATATCACCGGGAAGGATGATCGTAGTTCGACGACCGAGAGAGTCGTATTCGAATCGAGTCACGCGTCCGAGTGGATCTACAAGTCGCGTAACACCGAATTCACCATGCTCATAGGTTGAGATCCGCCCATCCTGGTCCTGTCGTTGAACAACGCGACCACGGTTGTCATACGAAAGGATTTCTACCGAACCATCACTACGCTCAATTCGAGTCCGACCGTCTTCCAATTGTTGACGGAAGACCACGCTGGCTCCGGTGGCCAAATCGATATTTTCAATGAGCCGACCCTGACTGTCGTACTCGGCACGAATGCCACCACGGCCAAGCGGATCATTCACTTCATCCAGTATTGGGCTCTCACCAGGTGTATAAGAATAGGTAGTTCGATTTCCCTCCCGGTCGACGGCTGCGACCAGCCGTTGGTTAGCATATTCGTAGCCCATGGAATTGCCGAGCGGATCCGTAATCGTGACAATTGCACCCGAACTGTTGCGGGAGATGATCACGGAAATTCCATTGTCACTCCTGATTCCGCTGTCATCAAATCGAACCTGGTTCCCATTGCGGTCCGTCGCCGTATCCAATTTCCCGCTCGCACCATCAATTCGATACGTGATGCCTTCCCGGGTCGTCAGCACATACGCCCCGCCAAAATCAGGACTGGCCGGGTTGTAGGGGATGCCGCCAGGGGCATATAGCTCGCCAAGCTCGTTGACCTGCAAGTAGCCGCTGGTTCCCGTCGCCAGCGTGGATGTCACACCCGGGTCCGGCGTAAATCGAGGCCGCGCCAACACGAGGTTTTCGCCGCCGAATCCAGGCAACACGCGAATGTCTGGATTGAAGGTGAATCCCTGCCGACCCTGGCCGGGAACGTTCAAATAAACTTTGACGCCAGGCCGGAGTGCCGGGAAGATCCCGATGTCTTCCAACCCACTCGTCGGCAATCCAACTCGCAAATCGGTGTCGCGGAACTCGAGTCGCCAACCAAACCCGAAATCGCCTTCGCGATCGGCTTGCAAGGTGTCATAAACGCGCGTGATCTCGATCGGAATGCCGGCAACAGGAATCACCATGTCGGTAAACTGCAATTGGAAGTTGCCGAGCTTCAGCTCACCGGCCAGACCGACGTTGCGCTCGACGACGTTGGCCACGCCCTCGGTCGTCGCGACCTCCAGACGAATCACGTATTCATCGTTGAGCAACAAACTCGTGTCCCAGACGCCCAACTCGCCATCGGTCACCGCCGTGCGGCTTTCCAAAATCTCGGTGAACGTCGTTTGATCGACTCGTCGATACGACAGCCGATAAATATCAAAATCGGCATGGTTCGGCCGTTCCGACAATGGAAACCATTCCGGTCACCGAGTCCGCATCGGCAGGACTGGTAATCAACGCCGTTGGGATCTCGTCGCCACCAACGCCCGTCCATCCTTCGGGAATGTCGTAATCAAACGTGATTGTCTTCGTCGTCTCGATTGCCACTGGTATCGATGGCCGTCGCCGTCGCGTTGATGGTTCGGAAGGTCCAATCTTCAAACGTAAACGTCGCCGTGCCGTCGGCATCGAGCGGAATGTCCTGACCATTGGCCGACAACGTCAACGACGCGACTTCGACATTGTCAATCGCTCGGACGAAGACCCTGAACGGTCCTTGCCAAGGCAAGCACATTCCGACTGGCATCGCCCAGGTTTTCAATCAGACTGACTTTCGGGGCTTCCGTATCAGCAACGAGGTCAATCGTGAATGCCTGAGTCGCTTCGCCACCACGCGGATCGGAAACCGTTACCTCGAAATCGTAAGCACCCAGGCTGGCACTGCTGTTATCCCAACTGATTTGACCGAACGCATTGATCTGAGCCCCGGCAGGACCGCGAGTCAGTTCGAATTGCAGTGGATCCAGATCTGCGTCCGTCACCAACACGTCGTAGCCAAACCCGGCTCCTTTCACCGAAACGGTCGGCGCAACGCTGTTGATCACTGGAGCCCTGTTTGCTGCCAACACATCCAGCTCAAACGATTCGATCGCGCTGGCACCACCGGCATCGGTCACCACCAAGGTGACAACAAATTTGCCTGTTTGACCCGCTGCCGGCGTCCAGGTGACAAAACCATTTCCATCAACCGACAGTCCAGCCGGACCGCGACCAACGGCATAAGTCAGGGCGGTTGATTCCGGGTCGGTCGCCATTACCTGATATTCGTAGGCCGATCCAACGGCCGAGAACCGCGGGGCCGTCGACCCGATCACCGGAGGCAGATTCACGATTCCATCACCGACGAGAATCGAAAACGCTTGCGTCGCCGCTCCGCCGATGCCGTCACTGACCTCAATTGCGATTTCTTGCGGTCCCAATTGGGCAGCGGTTGGTGTCCAGGAAATCTCACCCGTGGCTTCGACGATCATCACGCCAGCTGGCGCCGTCAACAAACGATACGAAAGCGGATCGCCTTCGGCGTCCTCGGCGATCACCGAATACAGATAGGTGCCGCCGACATTGACTTCCGTCGGAGGTGTCGAAGTAATCACCGGCGGACCACCGAATCGAGTCACCTTCAGCTTGAACGCCTGCGTCGCGGCGGAACCATCCGGATCGGTCACTTCGATCAGAACATCGGCTTCGCCCAGCTGATCAACTGCAGGGGTCCAGCGAATCGTGCCGTTGGATGGGTGAATGCTCATTCCCACCGGCGCATCGAGCAGCGTGAAGGCAAACAAATTGTCTTCGGCATCCTCGACTTGAACGTCATAAATGTACGGAGTTCCGAGGACGGTCGACCGAGTTGGCTCCGAAACGATTGTTGGCGGATTGAGCACAGGCTGGCCGACAACCGTGATTGCGAATGTGTAGCCTTCGGTCTCGCCGTCGACGCTGGTGGCGGACAGTTCGACCGTCTGCTGACCCAGGTCACTGGCACCGGGTGTCCAATTCAGGTCGCCGTTTTCGCTGACGGTCAAACCGGCGGGACCGCTGGTTTTCGTCCACGTCAGCGGTCGATTTAGCTGATCGACACCCACGACTCGCGACACGTAGTTTTGTCCGAGTCCCACCGTTTGGCGAGGTGAAGTGATCTCAAACGGCGTGGCGGCAGGTTGATCGGCACTGACCGAGACAGCGAACTGCTGCGTCGAAGTTCCGCCCGACGCGTCGCGGGCTTCCATCTCAAAATTGACAACGCCAACATCACCGGCAGCCGGCGTCCAGCGCAGCTGTCCGGAATCAGGATCAAGGTTCGCCGTAGCTGGCCCGTTGATCAGCGTAAACGTGATCGTTTCCTGCTCCGCATCCTGGGCCACCAGATCATAGGCAAAGCACTTTTCCGACAAAGCCTGCCTCGGGCGCTGTCGAGGTAATGACAGGCGCCGTATTGGGCGCTGCAACCGTGACGGTGAAATCGTGCAACGAAATCGAACCGTCGGCAGCGGTCGCTCTCAAAATGACGGGGTGATCACCGACTTGCGAGATCGACGGACGCCAGGCAACCAAGCCCGTCGTCGGATCGATCGTCAATCCGTCGGGAGCCAGCGACACATCGTAGGTAATGGCTTGCGGAATGATCGAGGTTGCGACCGGAGCGTATCGGAGAACATCGCGGGCAGTGACCATCGTTGGCGGCGTGGTCACGAATCGGACTCCACCGGTGACCGAAGTATTGGTTGGGCCGACAACAATGTCGTTTCCAGTGGAGATTTCATCGTCAGCCAAATCCACGACCAACGCGTCAGAGATTTCCTGCCATCCAACGGGCAGTTCTGCACGAATCGGGTAGGAGCCAGCGTCCAAACCGAACAATGCGAATGCGCCATCCCGATCGGTCATCGCAGAGGGCTCGTCGGTATCATGCGATCCGTCATTATCCAGATCGGCGTAGACATTCCAGTACCCGATGGTCTGTCCGTCTTCGGTTTTCAGCTGGCCTTGAATCTGGCTGAGCGCGAGTTGAATCGCCGCGACATTAACGGACGACGTGCGGTTTGCTTGCACCGACACTGGGCCGACGTCCGGCGTTTCGAAACCAGCGACCGGATCAATCCTCAGCGGGTAGTTACCCGGCAGCAGTTGATCAAACCGATAATCACCATTGGCATCAGTGATCGTTTGTAATTCGCCAGGATCGGGATAGTGATTGCCGTTGGTATCGACGAACAATCGCCAGCCTTCAAGTGACGGTTCGGCTGCGTTCTGACTGCCGTCGTCTTGAACCCCATCACCGTCGAGGTCATTGAACAAATGCCCGGCAATGCGGCCGCGCAACTCCGGTAATACACTCACGGTAAACAACTGCTCATCGTAGCCGCCACGACCATCCTCGACTGCGATAGTGAATTCATATTGGCCTGGATCGACAAGGCCATTTGTCGGCATTGGCAACATCCCGTTGGAAGTCCGATATCCAACATGGCCGTAATTTGAGTGGTCTTCCACCGACAACGCCTGAATGCCCTCGAACCGGTAATCCAGCACAATCCGCGGGTCATTTTCGTATTGCCGGGCCATCCCCTCCTGGATCTCGGCGGCGGTCCTCGAGACATTCCAGACTCTGAAATTGTCAATCGTTGCCAAGGTTTCGAACGTGTTGCGATTCCCAACTTCCAGGTATTTGCCCGCCGCATAGGCGATCGAATCAGGAATGGCGGTCGAGCCAACGACTTCACCATCGACCCAGATCGTGGCAGTCCGCGCCGTATCATCGATGGTCAGGGCAATGTGGTACCAGCGATCAGCGCTCACCTCGAATGCCGTACGGTAATCAATCGTTGCACCATCAAAATTCATGATCAACTGGAATTGTGAGTTGAACAGGGTCCTCAGGTAGTATGCTTGACCAAAGGCACCTGGCAGCCCGAACAGCACAGACGCACCATTACTGGCCGTCAAAGTATGAATATTGAACCAGCCTTCCACCGTCACGTTGCTGGGCTGCAGGGAATTATCCGCGGGGACACGCACATCGCCCGGCAGCCCGACGGGAGCATAAATCAACGCCTGTCCTCGTCCATCCCAGCGAACCTCGCCCGTTGTGGCATCAATCATCGCGCCTGCAGGCCCATCCAACAACCGATATCGCAAGGCATCGTTGTCGCCGTCGATCGCGGTTGCTGAATATTCAAACGTTTCATTCGCGCCAATCGTGACACTGGGCACGGTGGCAATGATCGGGGACGCGTTTTCTCTGGCTGGTTGAACAACGATCTTGAATGTTTGGGTAGCGACACCTCCGCGCCCGTCATCCGCTGCGATGGTGACGTCATGGACGCCGACTTGATCGGGAGAGGCCGCCCACAGCAGAGCACCCGAGTCGCGATTGATGATCAGTCCACCGGGGCCATCGACAATCGAGTAGGTCAGCGAATCATCGTCTGGATCGACGGCGTTGCTGTCATAGCGGTAGACTTCGTTCGGGTCAAAGCGATTGTAGATCACGCTGGCCGTGTCGTCGCCCGAATTCGCGACGATCAAGTCCATGCGTCCATCTTCGTCCGCATCGGAAAGTGTTACGCGAGTTGGATTGTCGCCGACGCGAATACTCTGAGGAGCCGTAAACTGGTTGTTGCCTCTCCCGTAAAACACCGCCAGTGCGTCTTCCGCTGGAAGTGTCACTGCGATCTCCGGATTACCATCGTCATTCAAGTCCACCACGGCCACGTCGCCTGGTGTGGACTCGAGATCCACATAGCGGGGAGTGCCGGGAGTACCACTGGCCAGATCGCCGATGATCATCAATCGGTTGCTGTCGGGCAATGTAATCACCGCTTCGATCGTGCCGTCACCATCGGCGTCCGCGAGGATCAAACGACCCGGCCGATCACCGAGCGGAATGGCGGTTGGCTGGCCAAGCGTGCTGGTTCCGTCACCAACAAAGACCCACAAAGCATTGAGCGAATCGTCCAGAGCCACGATATCAACATGGCCGTCGCCGTTAACATCGGCCGCCGCGACGTCGATCGGACCATTGCCAACCGGTACTTCCGTTGACGTGTATCCGGCAGTCAGATCGCCGACAAAGACGCTCAGGCTACGACTGGCGCGATTGGCAACAATCAACTCGAACTTCCCGTCAGCCTCGAGATCCGCCACGGCGACGGCTTGGGGCGCGCGGCCAGCCAGCAAATCCGGTTGCCGAGTCAGTCCGCCCAGGTTGTCGCCCACGAAAATTTGCAGACGATCCATCTGCTCTTGAATCGTCAGCACCTCCTCATTTCCATCGCCGTCAAGATCGACAGTGACCAGATCTACCAGGTCATCTCGACGTCCCGCGTAAATCAATGTGGTGTCGGTACCATAGTTGCCAAAGCCGGCAGATCCGTGCACAAAATCGAGATGGCCGTCGTGGTCCACATCGACAAAAGCGCCTTCCGCCGCAGAGCCAATCATGCCGATGCGTTGGGCAGATTCAAAGGTACCATCGCCACGCCCCAAACGAACAGAGAGCGGCCCGGCCCCGGTAACCGCCGACGAGTTATTGGAAACGGTCAAAAGATCCAGATGACCATCCTCGTTGAAGTCGACCAACCAACTATCGCGAGCTCGTTGTGCCCTGCCGGAATCTTCCAGGTGCTGGAAAAACTCTAGGACTCCCGTGCCGTCATTCAAAAAGATTCGCGGACCCGCAATTGTAGCAATCACCAGATCGACATCGCCGTCGCCGTCCAGGTCGCCAGCCATATAGTCGCCCGCCGTGTCGTACGAACCGAGGAGTGGAGTGAGCACATCTGCCTGATACGCAGCGAACTGATAATGCAGCGAAAAGGAGCCAGCACCATCACCAGCCATCACGACCAGCATCATTTGCTCGCCGATTTCTCGAGACGCAAACGCAAGATCCGGCAGGTCGTCACCCGTAAAATCAGCGGCGACGAAGGCATGTTCCCAGTTGGAGACATTCACTCCTTGCGAACCGTCAGGAAGAACCTCTTGATGCGTACGTGTAAACACACCAGGATCAAGCGGATCGTTTACGTAGACATCAATGATTCTTGCGACGGTATCCTTCGCGACAAAATCGGGGAATCCGTCCGAATTGAAGTCTTCGATCTGGAAATCGTCGTAGCCATAAAAACCGCCCCCCAATTGATCATCACTGACCGTGAACGTTCCGTCCCCATTCGCCAGAGCAACGTAGTAACGACTGCCTCGCTGTCGAGCCCGGGTGGCAACGACGTCTGGCAAACCATCCTGGTTGAAGTCGGCAACGGCACCAATACCTGTTGGCCGAGATACGCCAATCGACGGGAATGGCGCTCCGAATGTCCCATCACCATTTCCCAGATAAATACGGTCGACCGAGACGTCTAGCAGATCGACGACGCCATCGCCATCAAAGTCCGCAGCCAGCGTCTCCTTGAGACTCGAACCAGCGAACGCAGGAACGGTCCGCGTTCCACCAAACTCGCCAGGCCGGGTACCCAGTCGGATGCCGACTCCGTCGGTGTCACCGCTGCTGGTGAAGTAGGAAAAATCCATCACGCCGTCGCGGTTGTAATCGCCAAACATCGCCCCGCGGGCAATATCCCCGTCCTCAAGTGGCTGGTCCTCAGCGGTGAAATCCACCATCGCGAATTCGCTAATCTGAAACAGTCCGCTACCGTCGTTGACAGCGACCTTCGGTGAAGTCCAATCACTGCCCGCATGACCGAAGATCAAATCAAGGTCACCATCAAAGTCGATATCTACGGGCCCCGCGCTGCCGGCGTAGTTCGCCAGCCAGCCATCGGTCGCCGGCCCCGCCTGATGCGTGAAATTGACTCCGCTTCCGTCGCCAAGCAAAACGTCGAGACTGTCGGTTGACCGGTTATAGGCCAGATCGTTAAACCCATCCCCGTTGAAATCACCTCCGCGCAGCCAATAATACGTCGTAAAGCTGCCTTCCGGATCAAAATCGGCGGCCAGGGTGAAGTTGCCGGCACCATCGTTTTGGAAAACTTGAATGTTGTTCCCTACGGCGATCGCCAGATCCAGATGTTCGTCACCGTTCAAATCCAACACATCGTACGGCCGCGTTTGTGTTGTGTAACAGCAGTTGGGGGCAGTACCCGCCGGAGCGATGACGATCGGCTCGGAGAAGCTGCCATCCCCGGCACCTTTCATCCACATCGCTTCATAGGATGCACCAAAACCCAGCACCGCCGTTCGCCCAATCAGGTCCAGAATTCCGTCCTCATCGACGTCCGCCGCATGGAAATCGCTGACCGATTTGCTGAATGTCTGTTCAACCGCCGATGCAAAAGTTCCATCGCCATTGCCAACAATCGAGATCAGTCGCGGATCCCGACGACGCTCGACCGCCACCACATCCAGATGTCCGTCGCCCGTGAAGTCCCGAAGCAAGAGATTACGAATGTCGTAAATGTTGCTGCCGATGTCATGCGCATAAATTTCAGACGGCGCACCAAAACCGCCATCGCCATCTCCGAGCTGGGCTGTGATTCTCAACTGATATCTCAGCCCCTGTGCCGAGGAGTCAAATACAAACAGCGTAACCAAATCGAGAATGCCATCTCCGTTGAGGTCACCATGGTCCATGCCAAAGACGCCGTTGCTGTCGCTTGACACGATTGACGCTGGAATGCCAACATCGACGGAATAACCAACATCAAACAGCTGTCCAGCGGCCGTTGGGAATCCGGTTGAATAGACAGTTGCGTTGTCAAAGCGGTCATTGCTTTGGCCCGCATAGACTCCGACTGTCTGATCCCCCGTGTTGGCTGAAACGATGCGCAGCCCCAGAAATCCACCGATCACACCGATGCCGCCAGGATTGCTTCCCGTTCCCAACGTGGTAATCTCAAAACCGCTTGATGCGATCGCTTCCGTGACGGGCGTGGACGTGAAAACGGGTGGCCGGTTTTGCAGGGTCTCGTGGACTTCCATCGCAAACGTCTGCTCGACAAACAAACCAAACGGATCGGTCGCGCGCAGCGTCACTACATGGGAGCCAATGTCATCCACCGTCGTCAGCCAACTCAACCGGCCGGTATCCGCATCGATCACGATATCCTCGGGCCCTGCGACAACCGAGTACTGCAACAACTGACCCTCTGGGTCCTCGGCAACCGCGGTGTATCGCACTGTTCGGCCCGCCTCGATGTCGGTCGGCGGAATCGACGTAAACCGAGTCGGAGCCGAGTTGACTCCCGCCAAAATCGTCAGTTTGAAATCAAACCGCTCGCTGGCCGGATTCGAGATTACCAAATCCCGCAACCGCGTCGTTTCCCCAGCACCCAGCACGCCACTTTCGGACGTCAACTCAATGAAAAACCGACCATCCGGCAACCGACCGTCGGGACGAATCAGCCGCACCTGTTCGCTGGTCGGATTCTCAAGCACGGCCAGCATTCGCCCGGCAATGGCGACTTGCCCGACATTGGTTAACTCAATTTGAGAGTAAAGCGCATTCGTCGCCCGATTCAGCGACGTCTGACCGTAGCGGATGGACATGCTGCCGGTGACATCCGTGAGGCTGGCGAAATCAACCGGGCCTTGAGGCCGATTGCCTGCGACGTCGGCCGTCGCGCCAGCGGGTGTCAGCAGCGCTTCCGCGGACGTCGCGAGGCTGGTGATGCGAACCTGGGTATTGGTGTCATCGTCGTTGTTGACTAACCGGAACACCAACCTGGCGGTCGTCCCGGCCGCGATATGGGACAGGTCCAGCTTCACCGTCGATCCGGCGACACGCGTGTTAACGCCCTCCGAATGCGGCTCGCCTTCGGTCCGATTGAAAAACGAGTCCCGATCGCCTGCAATGGTGTGAACCAGTGAATTGCCGTCGGCGTCAAGCAACGCGACCTCGAATGCATCGTTGATTGAATTCGGATCCGCAAGGTCAAAGATCGGCACGTAGTCGAACGAAAGCTGCCGAACGTCTCCTGAAACCGGAATCGGTCGTTCCACCGATGTTTCAAACCGGTCACCTTCTATCGAGCAGGATCTCATCGTCGACCGAAGTGACAGTCACATTGACAACTTGCGAGTCCTGATTGCCATTTCCGTCATCGACCACCACATTGAACATGTAATTGCCAGCCGGTGAATCAATCATCGGCGTCCAGGTGAACTGCCCCGTCACGGGATGGATCGCTGCTCCACTGGGAACCGCCCCGGACAGGCTGAACCGCAGAGGTTCGGCGGGAAGATCGGCGTCGGTCGCGGACGCCGTGAACGTCAGCTGGCTGTTTTGCTCCACCGTCTGATCGTCGATGGTTGCCAGCACCGGCGCAGCGTTCAGATTGTCAACGCTGATCCGGAACGTCCGCTGGTTGCTCAACCCGGTTTCGTCGGTCACCCGAACATCGATCCCAAACGTGTAGCCACCGGCATACCGGTTGGGAGTCCAAGTGAATTTTCCCGTAACCGGATCGAGTGATGAACCCAGCGGGGAACGTGTCGCGCCGTAGCGAAGCTGACTGGGCTCACTGTCGGGATCGGTGGCGACCAGCTGAATGGTGATGGGTTCAAGTTCTCGGATCCGGCGATCGGAAATCGGCTCCAACACCGGAGACCCATCCAGATCATTGACGTTGATTCGGAAAGTCTGCGTGTCCTTCAACCCGGTTTCGTCGGTCACCTGAACATCGACCCCAAACCGCAGCCCACCTGCGAACTGGTTGGGAGTCCACTGAAACAGGCCTGTTTGTGGATCGAGCGTCGAGCCGAAGGGTGCGCGACTGGCCGAAAATCGAAGCTGACTTTGAGCGCTGTCCGGATCGGTCGCGACCAGTTGAACCGAGATCGTTTCGCCTTCGGTGACCGTCTTGTCACCGATCGTTTGCAACTGGGGTGGCTGGTTGCCGATCACATCGTTGACGGTAATCCAGAATGTCTTGGCATCGCTTAACCCCGTTTCGTCGGTGACCTTGAGATCAACGGGGAACCGTCGCCCCCCGGCGAAAGCGTTGGGTGTCCATTGGAAAACTCCGGTAACGGGATTGATCGTGGAGCCGACTGGCGCACGCGTGGTCGAATATCGAAGCTGGCTTTGAGCGCTGTCCCCATCGGTCGCCGAGACCTGAACCGTCAGCCTCTGGCCTTCGTCGATCGTCTGATCACCCGGCGTTCGAAGCCGGGGAGGCTGGTTCACATCGATCACGTTGATGCGAAACGTCCGGGTGTCGGTCAACCCTGTTTGATCCGTGACCGTCACGTCGACTGGAAACCGCAGGCCTCCGGCAAAACTATTGGGCGTCCATTTGAAAACGCCGGTCACTGGGTCCAGCGTCGCCCCGATTGGCGCGCGCGGCATGGAAAACCGCAACTGAGCCGGATTGCTATCGGCATCGGTTGCAACCAATTGAACGGTCAGCTGTTTGCCCTCAGCAACGGTCTTGTCGGTGATTGGTTGAAGTTTCGGGGCCTGGTTCCCGGCAACATCGTTCACGGTCACCCTGAAAATTCTGGTATCGCTCAGCCCGGTTTGATCGGTCACGCGAAATTCAACAGGAAACCGCAGCCCGCCAGCCCCGCGACTGGGTGTCCACTGAAAAACACCCGTCTGCGGATTCAGAATCGCTCCTTGGGCGCGCGAACGAGAGAGTACCTGAGCTGGTTTTGATTGCTGTCAGGATCGGTCGCGGTAAATCGAAGCGAGAGATTTTCGCCCGCATTGATGGTCCGATCGCTGATCGGGTTCAGCTTCGGCGGCCGCGCCGCGTCACCGAACTCGAACACCTTGATGTCGTCCAATAAACCACCGACGCCGAGCACCTCTTTTACACCGGCAGAGCGAAACACCAGTCGGCCCCCTGTCGCTGCCGCGGTGGCGGGAAGGGTAAACTCAAATCGCTGGAAATCAGTAGTCTCATTCGCTCGCCCGTCCTCCCCCAAGGTTCCGACAATCGAACCGTTCCAGAGCACCACGATCCTGTTTTGCAACGCGTCGTATCCAGGCCGCGGCGAATAATCTCCTTGCAACAACAAGCCATTGCTCGGCACATTCGCGATCTGCACAAAGACCCCGTTGGTTCCATCGAGCTCGAGCAGATTATTGCCTTGGGAAGCCGGACCCACGAGCGGATAGTGGTGCTGAACTTCAACCGGTGCACCGGTCGCCCTCAGCCCCGAGACCTGCGAAAAAAACCGGTACCCCAACAGCGGCACATTGACGTCCTCGAAGTCGGCTTGAAAAACGAGATCACCGGCCAGCATCTGACGAGGTTCCAGTTTTTCGAATTGCAGCTCCACACTTTGACTGGTGCGTTTTTTCGGCCGTTTACGAAATGCATGCGGCAAAAACTTGAAGGCAGGGTCATTGGATTTCATCGAACTGTAGGGGGTTGACGGGTCCGGCTTGGATTTCCAGGTGAGCAAACACCCTGGTTCGAGGCGATAGACCAAGCGCGTGGAAAACTATTTTGCGGGTTCTGCACGGGAAAAAAATTCGTCTCCTCCAATGAACTAGCGGGCAAAGCGACACATCTCTCAAAATAAGTTCAAATTATTCTTAGTCGTAACTGCGGCCGCCCCCCAATCTGCAGATTCTCAGAGAGTCGAATGGGTAAATTTCTTTGGAACGTTGCTTCGGCCGGCCAAAGTTTGTTGCAAATTCCCCAACTTTGATCAAAAATTGAGAATTCAGGGAGAGATGCTGGTCCAAGGACAGTAGTTAGGTTGGAAGTTCATTTTGACTTCGAAAACATCACCAAGTTTATTAATCAGGATCCGCGACCCGGGGGATCAAGACGCCTGGAACCAATTCCTTGAACTCTATGAGCCAATGGTCCGCGCCTATTGTTTCCAGCGCAGGATCCAGCGTGCCGACGTCGACGATATTGTTCAAGACGTCATGTCCTCGGTTTCGACTGCAATCAGGAATTTCGAATACGATTCGGCAAAAGGTCGTTTTCGAGCCTGGTTTGGTACCGTCACGGCGAACAAAATCAAATCGTTTCTGGGGAGGCAAAACCGGATTGAGGAGAAATCGTCGCACAACGGTCAGCCGGAAGCACCCGAGCAGTATGTGGATCCCGACACCGATTGGGTCAACATTTTTTCGGAAACGGTGTTTCGTTCGGCTTGCAATCGAATTCGTGATGGTTTTTCTGAGGCAACGTGGTCCAGCTTCGAGGCAACCTGGATTCGAAACGAGCGTGCCGGTGATGTTGCGTTGTCACTGGGCATTCCCGTTCATTCGGTGTACGTCAACAAATCACGCGTGTTAAAACGACTTGAGTCAGAAATCCGAACCTTGGCCGATGACATGCCGATACCGAGCGGTGATTAAAGTTAAACCGTCCGCCAACTGATTGAAGGCCATTTTCGAAATTCGGCAATTCATGGATACAAAAGCAACTCCGGCCTGTCCCGGTCAAGCGAACCTGTTGAAACTGCTGAGCGGAAAATTCGCTGACGAAACGGTAGCAGATCACGTTTCGACTTGTGAGTTTTGCCAATCTGAGCTGGATCAATTGACAGACTCAGCCGAACTGGATGAATACCGGCAGGTCGTTTCCATTCACGGCGAGGCGACCCGTCACTTCGGTCCGGCTTTGCAGGCGGGTGAACTGGGTACACTGGATGAGCTGGCAATTGTTCGCCAAATCGGTACCGGTGGAATGGGCAACGTTTATGAGGCCCGCGACTTACGACTGGGGCGCAAAGTCGCTGTGAAAGTCGTTTCGCGCCGCCCCAGTCACGAGTCCGACGCGAGGTTCATGCGCGAGGCAAAATCGGCAGCAAAGCTTCGACACGACCATGTCGTCTCGGTTTTTGCTACCGGGCACACCGCAGCCGGCACGCCGTACCTGGTGATGCCGCTCATCGAAGGGCCCTCGCTAAAGGACCAGCTCGCGCACGGCAAGGTCGATGGACGTCAGGCCGCCGACTGGATTCGGCAAATTGCCCTGGGGCTGGAAGCGGCCCATCGGCAAGGCATGATTCATCGCGATGTGAAACCTGCCAATATTTTGCTGGATGCGACCGATGGACGGGCGAAATTAACCGATTTCGGCTTGGCACGGTCGCACGGCGATGAAACCTTGACCCAGGCGGACGTGTTGACCGGGACTCCCCAATACATGAGCCCCGAACAGGCGTCCGGAAATTCGGAGCTCGGACCCTCGACCGACATTTACAGCCTGGGAATCACGCTTTACGAATTGCTCACCGGTGCGGCGCCGTTTCAAGGCCGGCCACTTCAGGTTCTTGAGCAGCACCGAGAAACCAGCCCGTTGCGACCATCGAGCTTGAATCCGGAAGTGCCGCATGACCTGGAAACAATTTGCCTGAAAGCGATTGCCAAAAATCCAGCCGTTCGTTATTCGACGGCGATTGAGTTTGCTGACGATTTGCAACGTTATCTGGACGGTCGACCCGTGTTGGCCCGCGAAACGACCCGTTGGCAAAAGTTCTGGATGTGGTGTGATCGCAATCGGGTAGTGGCCGCGCTCGGTGCGACATCCATCTTATTGCTGCTGGCCCTGGTCGTGGGATCAAGTGTTTCGGCGTGGAGATTGAAATCGGCCAACCAGCGAATTCTCAGCGAGAAAGAGAAGGCGACGGCCGCAGAACGGGCTGCCATCAACGACCGCAACGCGGCCATCGAAGCACTTGAGAAGGTGGTCGACACGCTCTATGAGGAACTGCTGGACAGTGCCGCCACGATCAAGACACGCGAGCAAGTCGTGGCGCTGCGATCGAAGGACTGGAATCGATCTCGCGGGTGGAAGGGGACCTGAAGGCCGATCGGACTTCGGTCAAGGCATTTACCCGCATCGGAGACTTATGTGTCCTCAAAGGCGCCAATGCGGAAGCCGAGAAAAGCTACCAACAGGCGATCGAACTGGGTCGCGTGCTGCTGGAAAATCAGCCTGATAACGCATTGGCCAAACGAGAGTTGGCCAAGGTCCTCAGTCGGCTTTCGGCGTATTACCTTCGTACGGGAAGCCAGCCATCCGAAGCGCCCCTCGACGAGGCTACCGAATTACTGCAACAGGTTGTGATGGAAGATCCGGACGATTTTGATGCGTTGGTTGAGATGGTCGTTCTACACGACCTGCAATTGAAGCGAATTCGAATGAATGCACCGATGGAACCACAGCGGGTCATCGACTACGGCGAGTCAATTCTTGGGGATGTTGAACGGCTGTTCGAGCTCAGCGACCACAGCCAACGCGCCTGCGAAGCCGCTCAGGCGATTCACTTTTGTATCGGCCGTGGCTACCTCGAATCCTACCAAGCGAAAAAAGCTGCCGAACATTTCGCCGCGGCGCGGCCCTATTTGGATAGGGCATTGTCTCAGGCACCGCGGAATGTTGCACTGCAGGCTGCATCTGCGGTGTTGGATCGAGCACATGGGATGGCCTTGGCGTCCGATGCCCAGCTGGCCCCATCCATTGTCCTGTTCGAAAAAGCTCTGGAAACCCTGACTAAGTTGGCAAACGAAGACCCGGATGATGTGAACCAGAAACAGAATATTGCCAACACGCAAATCATCATCAGCACGGCCTACGATCGGATGGGGCGATTCGATGACGCTGACCAGGTCCTCAATTCCGCGATTGACACCTACCAGACGCTGATCGAATCGGGAGCGAGTGATGTCGCCCGAATCCTGAAAATTCAGGCGGAATTCCAATTGGCAATGATGCAGATGTATCAGGAGCAATTCTCGGAATGCAGAGTTGTTTGCGACTCGATTCAACAGGAAATCAAGCGCAAGTCATTCGCTGCGCCCTATCAGGCAAGTGTCAAGTATTTCGGCGACGGTGCCGCGATCATGCTGGAGGCCGTGAACTGGCTGACGGGCAGTCCGCCAGTGGAAAAAACGGTTTCCGGAGAATGCTTGGCACTGCTGCTGTCCGCCCGCCGGGATAGCAAAACGGCGACCGACGAAACGCTCTCTCGGGAGACAGTCGACTTGGCCACCGCCCTCGGTACCGAGTTGGATGGCTCAAGCTTCGAAGACCTGTTTGATTACGTTTACCAACTAGAGGGCGTTGCTCCGCTGGTCGTGGAACAACAAAAAATAATCGACGCCCAAGTCTATGGTTTTTTGGCGAGAAACGCCTCACGATCTTCGGACGACAGCGTGAATCAAGCGGTTTCCGGGTTTTTGAACCGATCCATTTCCGCGCTTCAACAAATGGCAGCGACCATCCCGCACGCCAAGCTGAAGGAAGTCATCCTGAATGATCCGTATTTGGTCTGGGTACGCCAGACGGACGAATTCAACGAAGCCTGGTCTGAAATTTATGACACGGATGAAACAGGCGAATCAATTAAGTAGGCCAGAACCGCCGGAGCGAGCCACGCGCCAGCGGTTGTGGTGTTCCAGACGGTCCAACGCGTGCGCGAGAATCCGACGGTTCGATTGATCAGATTGGGTCGAATGTTCGCGAATCGAACCTTGGCGTTCTGAACAGGCCCGTCATCACTCGTGCCGGAGCGCTCGATCGGATCCATTTGCGCGGCCTTCATGGCCGGGTAGAGCCCAAAAAAGACTCCGACGATCACCGAGATGCAAAACGCGACGGGGATCGAAACCGGAACGATCTCGGGAGTCATGATTTTGGCGACTTCCGGGAGGTTCTTGTAAAAAGACGGTGCAAATTCGGAGACGAACCAACGGGCGAACGTGACGGTGACGGGGCAGAGCAGGCCGCCCAAAATCCCGGTGATTCCACCCACGACCGATAACGAAATGGTTTCGACGAGAAACTGCTGGGTGATGTCGGAGCGCTTGCCGCCCAAAGCTCGTCGAATTCCGATTTCACGGGTGCGCTCGGTCACGGTCGCCAGCATGATATTCATGATCCCGATGCCACCGACGATCAAAGAGATCGCAGCGATCAAGCCCATGAACATCATGAACATCAAACGAGTCGTTTTGGCTTGTTCGAGCAATTCGTAAGGCACGACCACCGACATGTCCTGCCGGTTGGGGTCTTTGGCCTTTAGCGTCGCCTCGACCAGTTTTGCGGTGCGAGGAACTTCTTTGGCATCCTCGACCTGGATCGTGATCTGGGTCAACTCAAAGATCTTGGTGGAAAACGAACCGCCCGTCCGCTTGGTCTCCTGATCCCCCATTTTCAGACGCATCGTTGTGATGGGGATATAAAGATCGAGCGAGAAATCCTGCGCGGCCAGCGAACCGCCGATGGCGGCGGTCGCGTTGCGATGTCTTAGCACGCCGACGATCTTGAAATATTCTTTCTTTTCCGGCAGGAAAATCTGTTTGTTGAGCGGATCTTCGGACGGAAACAGCTTGGCTGCGAGTTGACCCGCGATCACGCAGACGGAGCTTTGGCTTCACATTCGAGCGAGGTCAGGAAATGGCCTCGATCGACCGTCAACCGAGTGACGTCGGCGTATTCGGGTGTGCAACCGACCAACCGACCGTCGATCGGTTTGACGTTGGGGTTGCCGGTGTAGGCGAATTTTTGCGGAATCTCGCGGATAGGCAGGACGCGTTCGACCGTCGAGATCGTGTTTTCGATCAGTTCGGCTTCGTCCCGCGTCACCCCGAAGGCATTGATTTGGCGAAAGTTGCCGCCACTTTCATCGGGCGGCTTGATGCTGCGAATGATAATGTTCTCGGCACCCAGGTCTTCGATTTGCCGTTGGGCTTCTTTGCTGATCCCTTCGCCGATGGCCAACAGCCAAATCACGCTGGCCACGCCGATGAAGATACCCAGCACCGTCAGTGCTGACCGCATCGGGTGCAGCAGCAGGCTCTTGATTCCGAGTTTCCAGGTTCGAAAAAGTAACATGGCGTTTGCTGTGGGGTTGGTAAACCGGTGGTCGGCGCTGACGAAGGAGTCTTAGTGCCGAAACAGTCCTAGACTTCCAGCTTTCTCGGCGTTTTGGGAAATGTGTGAGATCTTGTCGGCCGAGAAAGATCTTGCGGTTCTGAATCTGCTCATCGACCACGATTTTCCCGTCCTTCAGCCGGATGACTCGCTTGGCATGCTCGGCGACTTCGTCTTCGTGGGTCACCATGATGATCGTCCGGCCCTCGTCGTTGAGCCGCTGGAACAATGCCAGGATTTCGTCGGTCGTGACCGAATCGAGGTTACCGGTCGCTTCGTCGGCAAGGATGAAGTACGGGATCGTTGACCAGCGAGCGGGCGATCGCGACACGTTGTTGCTGACCACCGGAAAGCTGCGTGGGACGATGGTCCAGACGGTCACCGAGTCCGACCATCCCGGCCAACATGGTGCTTCGTTTTCGTGATTCCGCGTTCAGCGCACCCATGTAGTACAGCGGGACTTCGATGTTTTCAACGACACTTAACTGCGGGATCAGGTTGTAGGACTGAAACACAAAACCGATTCGCGAGGCTCGAATCCCGGACAGCTCATCGTCGGTCATCTTGGCGACATCGTCATCGCCAAGCATGAACGAACCCTCGGTGGGCCGATCGAGACAGCCGAGCAGGTTGAGCAACGTACTTTTGCCAGATCCGGAAGGTCCCATGATCGCGACATAGTCACCTTCGGGAACATCGAACGCTCACACCACGCAGGGCCCGCACCGTTTCGCTTTTGAGGACGTAGTGTTTTTTCAGGTCGCGGATGACGGCCGCCATTTCTTTGTGGGGGTGCGTTCATTGCTCGCGTCCTCCACGCCGGCCACCGCCACCGCCACCGCCGAAACCACCTTGTTGCATCATTTTCTCCATGGCGGACGTCAGCTCCTGTTTGGTAACCGTACCATCGCCGTCACCGTCAGCGGCTTCGACCATCGTGTTTGGCTCGATCCGAAAGCGACGGCCATTTCGTCGGCGCCAATACTTCCATCGCCGTTGGTATCGTAGCGTCCCATCATTCCGTCGATCATCCCACTCGACCGAGCCGCCGGCCAGCCGGCCGACCAGCGCCACCACCACCGGGTCCACCTGGACCGCCACCACCTGGACCGCCACCACCCGGACCGCCTGGCCATCGGCGCCTCCAGCGGAGGGACCGTCTGCGGGCGCTGGAAGTTTTCGCCACGTCCATTGAGTTCCCCTTCGGGAATGTCGATCTTGGTATCAAGTTTCACCTCTGGCAGATCCATGAACTCTTTGTAGGCACCTGGATTCATGACCAATTCGGTACCCTCTTCGACGCCGTCGTGAAGAAGACCATTTGGGAGTTGTCGCCACCGACTTCGACTTCCAGCGTTTCCCATTGGTCACCATTTTTGGCCAAGGCAAAATTGTTGTCCTGAACCCCGTAGACGGTTTGAATCGGGGCCAGCAAAACATCGGACTCGTACTGCGTCTGGATCGAGACCGACGCGTTCATGCCGGGCTTGAGCGCCGGGGGTGGATCAATGATTCGCACGAATACGGCGTATTTGCGAATGCTGCTGCTCATCCAGCCGCTCGATTCGGCGTACTGGTTGACTTTGGTCACGACGCCGTTGAGCGTCGTGTTGTTCAGCGCATCGACCTTGATGGTGGCCGGCATGTTGGGTTCGATTTGGGTGATGCTCTGCTCGTTGATCAGTGCTTTGACTTCCATCTTGTCCGGATTGGGCAATCGAATCAGAACCTGGTTTTCGCGAACCGTGGTTCCTTCTTCGAGCACCCAGTCGTTGCCGCCGCGGGATGATTCCTTGGCAAAAACGACTTGTCCGGAAACGCCCTGGGGGAACGATGATCTCGCACTTTTCGATCATGTCCTGGATTTCGACCAGTTTTGCTGTTTCGACTTCGTACGCCTCTCTTTCACTGGCCAATTTGACTTTGGCAGCTTTGATGTCGCTTTCGTATTGGACTTTTTCTTTTTCGTAGGTGATGTCCTTCAGCACTTCCATCTTTTTCGCGGCCAATGACTCAGCATTCTTTCCCTGCTTCACTTTGATTTCGGCTCTTTGAACGGCAAATTCGTCAGCTTCGAGCGTTTGCTGGGTGACGAACGCTTTGGCGGCCAGTTTCTTGCTGTGCTCGAAAACGGCTTTGGCCTGTTTCAGTTCCTGCAGGGCGGTCGTGGTTTGACTTTCGGCATCGTACATTTCGTTTTGGATCGTTTTCTCGGCCTCGACAAACGTTCCGTTGATGTACTCGTTCAGCGTGGCTTCGGCGGTGGCCAGCGCGGTCTCGGCCTGAATCACGGCGGTCTCGGCATTCGGCCATGGCGATCTTTTGCTGCTCCAGCTCTTTCTCGAACGACGTCGAATCGAGTTGCGACCAGGAAATCACCTTCTTTGACTCGCGTTCCTTCGGGAATGACTCTGAATCACCGAAAGTGTGCCGTTGCGGGCGCGCACCTCGCAGCGAATTTCGACGTTCTCGCTACTCTGGATTTCCCCTTGATCGGTTACCTGAGGCGACGAATTCACCTCGGGTCACGGAGGTCATGATCGGCGAGATCATATCGCTTTGATCACCACTGCGGAGGTAATACCCCAATGCGACCAACACGAGGATGAAGGAGATTACGCCAAAAATAACCAGCGGTGCTGCGACACCCCGCGAGTTTCTCAAACTCTGGGTAGCGTGGCGAAATTTAGATGTTTGGAACGTCATTGCGTTTTCCCGGTCTTCCAAGGAAGTGAGTGAATGTTAAGCGATTTGGGACTGGCCTTTGGGAATGGCTTGAGCAGACAGAAATCCCCACCGATGTGACAACCCACACGTCGTACCCCAATTGTATCACGAGGCGGGTTTTAGACAGGATCAATTCTGCCAACACGGCCGAAACAGCAGTTGGCAGCGTTTTACAACGATCTTGGTGGCAGTCAGGCGATCCTCTGTTACTTAAACCGAATTCGCACCGCGAGGTTTCGGTTTGTATTCCGGGATTAGCCGTGAAGAGCCGACTTTTTTCACTGAAAGAATCGGCTTTTTCGCAACAATTCTGTTAATTCGAATTTTTTGCGGTATTTGAAGGGGCGCGAAAACGATCGAAGACGCCTCCAAATGACTGCATTTCGGCATCCCACGACACCGACGCTGGGGCAGCTTGCGACGATTTTTCGGAATTTGGGTCCTTTCCATCGGCCAGTTCCGGTTGGGAGATCAAATCAGCGATCCGAGTTGTGTCGACTGGAATCCGGACCGCCTGGCTGCGCCCGAGTCGTCCGTTTCCGCCGAAGCCTGTTGCAACCCGAGTTTCGGCAAACTTCGCAGGGTTGGATCGAGTTGATCTAACGGCGATTGCTCCCACGAATTGACTCCACTCGATTGAGGAACATCGGGCCGCTTGCGGCGGCTTGATCGTACCGTCGATCCCGGCGGGTGTTTGGGGAGCCGCGCGGAAATAATCTCGCTCGCTTGGTAAGCCACCGCTTGGCTGACCGGCACCATTAAGGTCGGCAGGTGCGTTCAGGTCTGGGGCTCCACTGCGACGCGGAACCGGTTGTTCCAGCGTGTCCGCGGGCTCGATCACGGAATCCAGGATCGACTCGGCGGCGTCATCGCTTTCCCGATCGGAGACATTCACGGTCTCGTACTGGGTCAGATCGCAGAACTGGCAATCGAGCTCGATCCCCATCGTGGCAGCCGCCCGGATGCCAATGGAATCGTCGATGACACCCGGATCGATCCAGGCACCCATCGCATCGACCTGCATCGTTCCCATATCGTAATCGAGATTTCGTCGCAGGATTTCGTATTGAGTCCAGACCCGCAGGAATTGGTTTTGGGCACCGTTCAAACCCACAATCGCATCGGTCAAGTTACGTGCGGCAGAACTGCCCAGCCGACTGGTCCCCGCTCCCGGAGCAACAGGTGCTTCCAATTCGAAACGGTTCAACTCGATCTGTTCAATCTGAACTTGCACCGTTCGCCGATTAAGCTCGAACAACACTTTGTTTTGGTTCAAGTTACGCACGGTCTCGCGCAAATTCCGTTTGATCTCGTCCTCAAACTGATAGAACTGGCGGCGTGTCTGCTGGTAATCGATCAGCACCGACCGGTATTGGTTTCGTTCGTTGAGCCGAACGATTGGCGTATCGAAGCGGAAACCACCGCGAATCTGCCCTGTTTTCAGGTCCAGTCGGAACGGATTGGAATTCCCGTCATTGCCAACGTTGCCTTCGAGAATCAGATCGAATTGGGACTCCAACTGGTCCGCGACGAATTCAATTTGACGCCACTGATCGACGAGACTGGCTCGAGCATTCATCCAGTCGCGGCGGAAGCATCGTGCGCGTTCGGATCGCCATATCGGAATCGATATCCACGTCGCGAATTTCGATCGAATTGGAACGGGCCTGGGCCTGCAGCAGGGTCATCTCCAACAAGATGTTGTTAAGCTCGGAAAGTCTTCCCGGAACGGATTTTTGCAGTTCCTCCAGCACAAACTGATTCAATGCAACGTTGTCCAGGCCCGCCTGAATCTGTTCCATCTCGCTGATCACATTCTTGATTCGCTCCAGCTGTTGACGCAATTGCGAGATCCGGTTGACCACACTGCGGACGTTGTTTTCGTCGTAGAGGACTTTTGTCAACTCCGGACCCAGCGGTACCGTGTCGGATTCGTAGAGCCTCGGATCGACATCGGATTCGATTTCGCCCGTCGCAATCGCTCGCTGAAGCTCTTTCAGGTACGCAATCCGATCCTCACGGACCGAGTCCAGCTTCGCGAAGTCGTCTTCCAGTTGTTTCAGGTCCAGTTGTTGAATGTCATTCAACGTTGCCAACGCCCGATCGACATAGGGAGCAAGGTTTTCGATACCTTGTTTGAGTTGCTCATCCCATTGGAAGCCAGCAGCTTCCACCGATTGCGGATCCGGGTTGGCTGGCAACAGATCATCGATCTTGTTCAGTGCGCCGCCAGTCTCCTCGCGAAGTTTGCCAATACTGATCAGACGATCGTTGATCTGGTCGCTGATCAAGTTAAACCGATCCAGAAAATCGTCTTCGATCACGACTTCCAGATCCGGTGGTAGCCCCAACGAGATCACAAACCGGTCGACGGCAGTTTGGTAAGCAATTCGTTGACTGACCAAACGGGACTGCTGTGAGTAAACACTGGATTCAAAGAGTTTCAACTGGACTGGATCGAGTCGCTCGCGTGCAAACAATTCACGGAACTGATCGAGGACGGCTTCCAGCTGGCGAACGTTGAATTCCTGGTTGCGAATTTCCTGCTGTTGCAACAACAACCCGAAAAATCCACCAACGTTGGTCGAACTGCCGGTCGGGTTTTGCAGAAAACTCCCCGCCGTTCTGGGACCCGCTCCAGGATTACGCCCGATCGCGACCTGCAGATAGAAGCCCCGCTGAAAACGATCGAATTGCCGGACGTTGGCCAACAACTGACGCTCGGCCTGGGTCAACGCTTCCATGATCCGATCGCGGCCCCCTCCTCGCAGCAGCGGTTGGATAATCGAAAAATCCAACAGCGTGGTAGCACTCTGGGAATCCGGACCCGTAAAGTTGAACAGAATCGTATTGGCCAATCCAATCGCGAACGTGGTTCCGGTCAGCCCCAAACGCTGTAGGCTGATGCCATTGGAAACCGTCCGCACACTCGACGTGCCTCGCTCCAGGCGTAACAAGGATGAAACGCCGGCGAACAGTTGGGTGTCAAAACCGAATCGTTGCAGACTGACCGCCAAGGCCGACTGATAAAGTGTCTCTTTTTGTTGTTGTAATTCAGGTGAATGCAGCAACGCCAGTTGGAAAGCCCGATTGAGGTCAATCACCAGCTGGCCTTTTTCGTTGACCGGCAGATAAGCCATCCATTCCGGACTGGCGACGTAATCGGTATCACCATTGGCATGCCACTGCGGATACCCCGGTTTCCCGTCTACCGTACTCATCAACTGATGAGATGCCTGATCATCGGGAGGAATTGGTGGATGATCAGCCGAAAACGGATTGAACATCCTCGATTGGGGATCGATCTCGATCGAGCCATCGTAGGAGTCCCAGCGCGGGTCGTTGGCTTTTTCCGTAATCAAGCGGTGCGCAACCGCATCGGCTTGACGGCGATAATAGCTGCGATTACAGCCGATCATCGCGCAAATATCGATCAAAACCACTATGACTAGTAGCCGGGTGACTTGGGTCTTGTACACCTTCAACTCCTGGATTGCCAAACACACCGGCCAAATCTGCGGGAAACGGCTCGGAGTGACGGTAGTTAGGGAAATTCGTCCCAATCTGGAGATGCGGGTTACTCCAGTTTGCGGAATTTATCCATTCCTATGAGTTTTCGGGATTTTTCCAGTGTAGACTTGAATGATTATTGGCCTCGTAGCGGTCGATACCTCCCAGACCACGAAAGCACAGCCGCAAGTCGAGTTCGGTCGATAGGAAAACTTGACGGGCCAAATTGCCCAATTTAATATAAGTCTGGGGACTTTCTCTAATCCACATGTTGCTCGGTGGCGTCGATTGACGCTGCTTTTTTATTTTTCTGCAAACATCCAATTCGTTAAGACGGGCAAAATAAATGGACCCAATTTCAGCTGGCATTATCGGATTGGCGTTTGTTCTCCTGATCGTCTTTTGTGTTCTGGCTTCGAAAACCTGGCACTGGGTCAATATCGTATTTTTGATTTTGACATTCATCGTCGGAGTCGCGGCATCGATCGGTATGTCGCAGGTCTTTCAGTTGCGCTCCAAAGCGATCGCCGAAGCCCAGAAACAAGAGCAACGGGTTGAGAAAGAAACCGAGGCGGCTGACCTGGCCATCTACGGTTCCCCCGAATCGATCACCTACGATCAGGGTTCCCTGCGAGGTGCAAGCCAGGCGCTTGAATTGGCTCTGACCGGTCGAGGCCGAGTTTGGTCAGGCGGCACGGTCAATGCGGAAGGCAATCTGCGGAATTTCACATTTCGCACAGCACGGCCGGCCGATGACCCCGACCAACTGAAACTCAAAGATGTGATGTTATACGCGTTTGCCGACGCCCCAATCTTCGGACAACCCTATCCGGAAAGTTATATCGGTACCGTGTTCGTCACCGAAGAGTCTCCCGAATCGCTCAAGCTTCAGCCGATGTTCATCGCCAATGGCCAGGAGTGGACGCAGCCCTCCACGACCTGGTCGCTGTTCGAAAAGATGCCATTGGATCGTCACGACACCTTCAAGACCGGAATCGTGGCTTTCGTCGATTCCAATCCGGACGGGGCCTCCGAGGAATACAAGGCGCTGGCTGAGTCGATTCGAAACGATGAATTGGACATTTCGGCCTTCCGCGCCGCGTTGATGGCAAATTACCTGAAACCGGAAACTTTCGGATTGGATCCCAACAGCGCCGAGTACGAAAAACTGATTGACCGGTACGCGTTTGACGGACTGACCGACGGAGAAATCGAAATTTGGATCGAAGCCAACGCGGGGACCCGGATCTCCCAGCGATTTGAGCCCGCTCCGGAAGAGGTATTCGTGATTTACAAATTCAAGTCCAAATCAAAGCGGGCCTATAAAGTCGATGCCGATGGTAGTCTCGACACCGATGGTCCGTTCACGCCACTGGGACAGGCCATTGAACCGTCGCTGCACGCTGGCAAGGACATTGAATTCAGCGAGAACGATATCGTCATGGTCGATCAGCTGACGGCCGAAGGCTACCAACGCGGCAACGATCAGATTCCGCCGTTTGCCACCGAAGAAGACGTCGAGGAAGTTGACCGAATCTACAAGCGCGAATTACGGGACTATCCCTACATGCTGAGCGATCTCAGCCGGCAAACCGAACGGTTCATGGAAGAGACTGATCGTATCCGGCAAAACAACGCGGTTCAGGATAAAGCCTTTGCCGATACCGAATCCCAGTTGCAAATCCGTTTAAAAACGACGGCCGGGTTGGAAGAAGATAACGGCAACTTGAAAACCGACCTGGAAACCATTCAGGCGTTGTTGACACTTCGCGACGAAGAGAATCGTGGCTACGTCGCGCGAATTCAGTCATTGCAGGACGAGATCCGCAAAGCCTACGTCAAGATCCAGGAGAACGCGAGACAGGCGGAGCGAAAGGCTTTCGCCGGTACTCAGTAGCCCTCCCAAGGTGACTGGCTAAGTCGCGTAACGATTGGCAACCCGGCACGCGGACGCCCAAACGTCCTGCGGTCGTGTGCCAAGAAATCATCATGGTCGGCCAAATTTGCGAATTCGCATGGCCTGATCCATCGTTCCCGGTATCATGTGGATGTTACATTCAAGCTGATCGATTCGGCGGTCAGCGTATTCTGACATCTTTCCCACAACGAATCCCATGGGCCTGGAAGACCGACAGTACTACCGCGAAGACAGTTATCAGCCGTCGTTCCGGTTTTCGGCAGGCGGCCGCACGATGGTCGTCACGCTGGTGATCATTAACGTCGTCGTCTTCGTGCTCGATGCGTTCTCTCCCAAGATTGACGGCGGGGCCGGAACGCACTGGCTCAGCTATCTACTGGCCATCAAATACGAAAACCCGTGGTATCTCTGGACCTACCTGACCTACGGATTTGCCCATGCCTCGTACGACACCCAAACGGGATTTTGGCATGTTGCGTTCAACATGTTCGCGCTCTGGATGTTTGGTCGATCGGTTGAAATGCGATTGGGTCGATTCGAATTTTTGAAGTTCTACCTGATTGCGATCCTCGCGTCGGGAATTGGATTTACGCTGATCCATCTCCTCTTCAACAACCCGTTCTCGTTTATCGTGGGAGCCTCGGGCGCCGTTTCAGCGGTGGTCGTGTTGTTCATTTTCATGTACCCGCGCGAGACGCTGCTATTTTTTGGAATCATTCCCATGCCGGCTTGGCTGTTGGGTGTGCTGATCATCCTGTCCGATTTCGTGACTGCGTTTAATCCCAACAGTCACACGGCCTGGGAAGCTCACCTGATCGGCGCTGCTTTTGGGGCTGCCTATTTTCGCTTTCGCTGGGATTTCGGCAGTCTGAAAATGGATGGTTTAAACCGCGTTTTCCAAAATCGACCGAAACTCAAAATTCACGATCCGGACGTCGCCAATGACAAACTCAAACTTCAGGCGGATCAGATACTTCAGAAAATCAGCGAGCACGGAGAGGAAAGTCTGACCGCCAAAGAAAGAAAAATATTGAATAAATACAGCGCCCAATTGCGGAAAAACCGGAATTGAAGTGTTAACGTTCCGCTTCGGTTGCCCGCAGGATTCGAGTTAAAGTACGATGGAAACGTCATGCTCGGGCCTTCCGGGACTGGCGACCCCAAAACGATTCTTGGGCTCAGATCGATAATAGGGCCGACCCGATCATCCAGCTATTGCCACCAAGCTTGCCCACGCCGAATTGAGATCGGTCGCATTGCCTCGGCTTCGATTCGTCACCTTGCCAATTCATTCCGCGATGCGAGTGCATTGAAAACTGATATGAAATTTGAATTCTCAACAACACCATTTTTCCGGATCCAAAGTCTGTTCGCCGTGATCACCGTCTGTCTGGTTGGTTTCGGCTGGCTTCTGCATGGTCCCGTCTACGCCCAGACGGCCGGCCCGGAAACGGCCGATCCACGTTCGGAACCGGACGAGTTTTTTGTCAAACAGGTCAAACCGATCCTGCAGGAACATTGCTGGAAATGCCACGGCGCCGATCCGGAAAAGATCCGCGGCTCCCTGAATCTTGCCACCCGCCAGGGATTTCTTGATGGTGGTGACTCGGGTCCAGCGGTTGACCTGGAGGACCATTCCGAAAGCGTGTTCCTGCAGGCGATCAATTATGAGATCTACGAGATGCCGCCGACCGGCAAACTGCCCGACGAACAAATCCAAATTCTGACGCAATGGGTGAAAACCGGATTGGCATTTCCGAAATCCGAAGAACTGACCGCCGCCGCCGAATCTCACTCGTCGGTCCCGCAAGTCAACGCAGAGACCAAAAAATGGTGGTCGTTCCAACCGGTTCATCGCCCCGCCGTGCCTGAGGTTGATGCTCAAGACTGGGTTCGCAACGAAATCGACGCGTTCATTTTGGCCAACCTGGAAGAGGTTAGTCTCTCACCCGCGCCACCGGCGACCCGTCAACAGTTAATCCGCCGTGCTTATTACGATCTGACCGGACTTCCGCCGACGCCAGCGGAAGTCGACGCTTTCGTCAACGACGCTGACCCGCTGGCCTATGAAAAACTGATCGATCGTCTGCTGGATTCTCCCCACTATGGAGAAAAATGGGGCCGCCACTGGCTGGACCTGGTCCGTTACGCGGAATCCAACAGCTTTGAACGGGACGGCACCAAGCCGTTCGTTTGGAGATACCGCGACTACGTGATTCGTGCTTTTAATGACGACAAACCCTATGACCAGTTTCTGATCGAGCAACTCGCCGGCGATGAGCTTGAAACACCGACGCTGGATTCGGTGATCGCCACTGGCTATTTCCGATTGGGCCAGTGGGATGACGAACCGGTTGATCCCGTCCAGGCCAACTACGACGACCTCGACGACATCGTCGCCACGACATCGCAAACGATGCTCGGCCTGACCGTCAATTGTGCGCGTTGCCATGATCACAAAATCGATCCGATTCCGCAGAAAGACTATTACCAGATGGTTTCGTTTTTCGAAAACATTCGCCGGTACGGAGTGCGGGGGGACGACTCGGTCATGGCCGCCTCGGTCCGAATCATGCCCGGTGATGCAACCGAAAGTGAAAAACAGGAACACCAGCGACGAACGGATGAACTCCAAGCAAAACTGGCGGAAATCGAAGCGATCGTCAAACCCGATTTTGAGCCCGTCGAGCACGAGGACTTTCAATACGAAATGAATCGACTGCCGCTGGTTGAAAAACGAGTTGACGGGCTGATCACGCGGAAGCAATTTAACGAATATCGACGACTGACCAACGACTTGAAGAAACACCTGGAAAATCCCGCCGGATCGATCAAGGTCTTATGCGTCAAAGAAAAAGGCCCACGGGCACCCGAGAGTTTTGTTCGCGTTCGCGGAAACGCAGCCGTCAAAGGTGACCAAGTCGAACCGGCGTTCATTTCGGTGCTGTCACCGCCAGAACCGGCTATCGAAACTCCGGAGCATGGGGAATCGACCGGCCGCCGTTTGGCGCTCGCCAAATGGATTGCCAGTCCAGACAACCCGCTGACCGCACGGGTGATGGCGAACCGATTGTGGCAGTACCATTTTGGTCGGGGGATTGTGCGATCGTCGGGCGATTTTGGCTTCCAGGGCACACCGCCCACACACCCGGAACTGTTGGACTGGCTGGCCGATGAGTTTGTACGACAGGGTTGGTCGATCAAATCGCTGCACCGATTGATCATGAACTCCAATGCCTATCGAATGTCCAGTGCTTTCAATCCCGGTGCTTATGAAATCGATCCCGAGAATGATCGCTTCTGGCGGTTCAATTTGCGGCGACTGACTGCCGAAGAGATTCGGGATTCGATTCTCGCGGTGACCCGGCAACTGAATCTTTCCAAAATGTTTGGCCCCAGTTTTTTTACCGAACTTCCACCCGAGGTATTGGCGGGCCAATCGCGGCCCGGTCAGAACTGGGGGAATTCTTCGGCCGAAGATCGGCGCCGCCGAAGTATTTACATTCATGTGAAACGATCGTTACCGGTCCCGATCTTGTCGACTAATGATTCAGCCGACACCGACAATCCGTGCCCGGTCCGTTTTATTACAACTCAACCGACCCAGGCGCTGGGATTACTGAACAGCAAGTTCACCAACGATCAGGCTCGATTGTTCGCCGCAGATATCCGCGAGCAATTTGGTTCCCTCGACGACCAGATCGAAGCGGTTCTCAGCCGCGTGATGCAGCGGACACCGTCGGCCGCCGAGATCGAGCGAGGGGTCAAGTTTATCGAAGACCTGACAGCCCGTGAAAACCTACCGACCCGCAACAGGCATTGGAATATTTCTGCCTGATGGCGATCAACCTCAACGAGTTTGTTTACGTCGACTAACCCGTGGTTCCGGCACGATACCGGAGCGAGAAAGTTTGAGCACAACATGAATCAGCAATTTTGTCGTCGCACCCGACGCGAGTTTCTTTGGCAAGCCGGCGGTGGATTTACCGGGCTGGCATTAGCCGGAATGCTCGATCAAGAATTTCTGGCTGCGCAGGATGTCCAGGCCGACGGCACCCAATGGACCAACCCGCTGGCAGCCAAGGATCCGCATTTTGCTCCGAAAGCAAAATCCGTGATCTTCCTGTTCATGTACGGCGGCCCCAGTCACATCGACACGTTCGACTACAAACCGACGATGTACGGCATGGACGGCAAGACCGATCGAAGTCAAAACGTTCGGACGCGGCGGACACAAGAACGAGGGCCGCGTCGTCGAACCGCGTTGGAAATTCAAGCAGTACGGCGAATGCGGAAAATGGGTTTCCGATCTGTTTCCCCATCTCGGACAACAGCGTTGACGACATCGCCTTCGTCCACAGCATGACCGCCGATTCGCCGATTCACGGCTCGGCCATGCTGCAAATGAATTCCGGGAAAATCCAAAGTGGCAATCCCTGCCTCGGCTCGTGGGTCAATTACGGACTGGGCAGCGAGAACGAAAATCTGCCTGGCTTCGTCGTGATGCTCGACGACAAAGGCGGACCGATCAGCGGCCCCAAGAACTGGTCCAGCGGTTACATGCCGGCGACCTACCAGGGCTGCGTGGTTCGCAGCGAGGGCACGCCGATTCTGGATTTGAAACGGCCCGCAGTCGATGACGGACGCGGACGCAGCGGAAATTGCTGGATGCGCTGCGAGGTTACAACGAGCAGCATGAGGCATTGCGCGGCGGCAATTCCGAATTCGGCCGCCAGAATCGCCAGCTACGAACTGGCCTACAAAATGCAAAGCACCGCACCGGAAGCCGTCGATCTGGCGGAGGAAACCGAGGCAACCCATCAGCTGTACGGGCTCGATGACGAAAAAACCAGCTACTTCGGCCGTCAATGCCTGATGGCCCGGCGGCTGGTCGAACGGGGGGTGCGGTTCGTCCAGGTCTATTCGGGCGGCGCCCACAACGATGACAACTGGGATGCCCACGGCGACCTCGAGGTCAATCACAATCTCCACGCGGGCGAAACCGACAAACCGATTGCCGGGCTGATCAAAGACCTGAAACAACGCGGATTGTTCGATGAAACCCTGATCGTGTGGGGTGGCGAGTTCGGCCGACAGCCGACGGCGGAATACGCGACAGGTACCGGCCGAGACCACAATGCTTATGGTTTCACGATGTGGCTGGCCGGCGGCGGAATCAAGGGCGGAGTCAGTTTCGGCAAAACGGATGAATTGGGAGCGACCGCCGTCGAGGACCGCATGCACGTGCGACGGATTCACGCCACGATTCTTCATCAACTGGGTCTCGATCCAAATCGGTTGGCCTATTTCTACGGTGGACTGGATCAAAAACTGGTCGGCGTCGAAGGCGCCGAGCCAATCCGACAAATCATTGCGTGATGGCAGAAAGCGGACCAACCATTTCACTCGACAAGCAACCCCCTCGGCGTGCCTCAGCGTTCATTGGCGGTTCATTCAATTAGCGGCTCAAAAAAACCTTCACCGGTCAATCGCTAGAATTCCTGAGTCACCCGCCGTCCGAGGACCGGGCTTTCGATCGACGATCCAGCTCGCCGGAAATTTCAGGATCGCGATATCCGCCATCCGTTGGGAATCCCAACAGCTTGGTAATCGTGACCGCCGCGATTGCTCCCATTAGATTGATCGCCAAAACAACAGCCAGAATGGTCAACAACCAAAACTGATGATAGGCGACGATCGCCATCACGCAGGCGATCAGAAACGTCGTGACAAACAGAACCTGAAGATTGAACGTGAGTTTCATTTAGGCCGTTTGTTTTCGCGGTGGAACCGGCGGATTGAAGCCGGAAGCATAGTAACGATTCCGCTTGAACCGGCCCAAACGATGGGTTGCCAACCGGACGACATTTCGAAGTTTGTTGCCCCAACGTTGATTTCCGTAGGTCAGTCGCTCGACTTCCTCGACCGAATAACCTTTGGCCAGCAAACCACTGACCATGTTGTGATTCATCCGGGTCAACGTGACGTTATTAAACGTCCGGATCACCCCGACGATGGTCACCAGCAAAGTCAGAAAAAAACCGATGGTGGATAGAATCATGACGGCCCCGAGAACGTCGTCGTCAATCTGCCGCAGTACTTCAATGAAATCGGATTCGGCAAGCATGAATGGGATCCTTGTACGCTATCAATGGGTCAACTGAATGCCTGCAATCGGCGATCGGTCGAAAAGTCATTGCCGGCTGGTCAATTCAGTCATTCGGTGCACAGGATGGCTTGTTGGCCAAAAATTAAATCAAAATCAAAAAATCTGGAAAAACAATTCGCTGATCGGCATTCCGCCTTGGTCAACAGCTCGTGCAGAGCCGTTGAGCCGTTGCGGGGCGGTATTTCAATAGCCCTGCGTGCGGGTTTCGACCCAAAAATCCATCTTGCCTGTTTTATTCATCCTCGCTATCACCGGCGTTTGTTTGATCGCCCAATTGCCGGATTTTTCAATTCCCAAGGTCTCCTGTCCCCGGTTTCAGCTGGATGGCTCCTCCATTTCGCATCCTGATTCTGTGCTTGATTCTAGCCACCGGGGAGGGGTGCGCGCGCTGGGGAGACGATGGCAACCACGGGATCAAAGAATTCAAGTTTCCCGTCGGCCGCCTGGCACTCGATTCGGTCGGGCTGGAAATCTGCGTGGCTCAACTGGACGATTCCCAGAATGAGCTGCTGGAAGAATGCTGGGGGTTGCTCGACCACCAGGAAATCGACTTGGCCGTCCGAAAACAGCTGGATCGAAACGGCTTACGCGTCGCGGTAATGGCATCGCATGCGCCGGCGACGCTGCACGAACTACTGGTACCTCGACCGGTCGAATTCGAAAACTTGGATCTCGTAGAAAAGCAAATGGCGGCCCAGGGCAAGCTGGAACCTAAACCGCGGATCATTAATCATCGCCGAACCTCCAACCGCGACGGCCAGGCGTTACCGATCGCCACGTCCGAAATTCATCCGCAATTGAGCTGGACGGTCCGGGATGACCAAAGTCAGTCCGTCGCCACGGGTAAACTGGTCCGAGGTGTGTTCTCGGTCACGACTCACCCCCTCGGCGACGGGACGGTCCGTTTGAAGTTTACGCCGGAAATCCATCAAGGCGATTTGCGGCCGACTATCGGCGTCGCGGATCGTGCCTTTTTCATGGACAAACAACAACAGATTACCAAATTGCCAGAACTTGCTTTCACGGTCAATGTTCGCGCTGGCGAGACCGTATTCGTCGCGCCGACCGCCGATGTGCAGGATCTCGGCCATCTGTTTTTCGGGACTCCTCAGGTCCAGCCAGATTCGAATCAACTGACTTTGACGGGTATCGATGAGGTGAACCATTACACACACCGGATCCTGATGGTTCGCGTGGTCCAGACTCAGATCGATGATTTGTTTGGAAATAGCGCGGGTTCTGAAAAACTGACGACAACGTCTCACCACTAGCCGTTAGCCCAGAATTGAGGCTGACAATTGTGGCATCCCGGATCGGGTCGATCGCCCGGGCCGGATTGCAGGCAGCCCCTCTGGCATTGAGTTTCACAGTCGAAGCCACAATAATCAGACCCTTCCAACAAAAACGAACCGCTGGTTGGTCAACGCGTATTGATTCAATCCAGCTTAAATTCAATTAGATAGATATGGGGACACGTCGCTACCGCCGCGTTCCCGTCAGCCCTGGAGAAATTTCAAGATGCCTTTGGTACCCCTGCGAGTCGTTCTGGATCATGCTGCCGAAAACGATTATGGCGTGGCCGCGTTCAATGTGAACAACATGGAGCAAATCCAGGCGATCATGGAGGCCGCCGATGAAACCGACTCTCCGGTGATCGTGCAGGCTTCCCGCGGTGCGCGAGCTTACTCGCAGGACAACTATCTACGCCACCTGATGCTGGCGGCCGCCGAGTTGTATCCCCACATTCCAATCGTGATGCATCAGGATCATGGAAATAGCGTCGAGACTTGCATGAGTGCGATCGAGAACGGATTTACCTCGGTGATGATGGACGGTTCGCTGATGGAAGATGGAAAAACACCGGCGGATTATGACTACAACGTGCGGGTCACCGCGGAAGTCGTCAAACAGGCCCATGCCCAGGGTGTTTCGGTCGAAGGCGAACTCGGCTGTCTCGGCTCGCTGGAATCCGGTGAAGGCGAACAGGAAGATGGTCATGGCGCGGTCGGTACTCTGACCAAAGAACAGCTGCTGACCGATCCCGATGAAGCCGAACGGTTTGTCGCCGAGACCGGCGTCGATGCGTTGGCTGTCGCGATCGGCACCAGTCACGGGGCCTACAAATTTACCCGTAAACCTGACGGGGAAGTGCTGGCGATGGATCGCATCGTCGAAATTCACAAACGACTGCCGAACTGCCATCTCGTGATGCATGGCAGCAGCAGCGTGCCCCAGGAATTGCAGGATATTATCAATGCCAACGGAGGCAAAATCCGGCAGACCTGGGGCGTGCCCGTCGAAGAGATTCAACGCGGAATCAAGCACGGCGTTCGAAAAATCAACGTCGACACCGACAACCGACTGGCCATCACTGGAGCCATTCGCAAAGTCTTTGCCGAATCTCCTGAAGCCTTCGACCCGCGGGCGTACCTCAAACCCGCCCGTGACGCCATGAAGCAGGTCTGCATTGATCGAATGACCCAGTTTGGACAAGCCGGTCATGCTTCGAAACTGCGAGAGTCGGCCGAGGTTTGATTTCTCCAGGCGCCTGATCAACTAACCGAATTGTTGCGGAACATGAATACCGGCATTGACCCGCCGAAAGCCGATCCTGCATTGGCGTGGGTCGACAAACGCGAACGGCTTTTGTTGGCACCCTACGCAATGCACAGTGTGGACTCGCGCGGTCGTGAACACTCCGAACCGGTTCATCCCTATCGGGGCCCCTTCCAACGGGATCGCGATCGAATTCTGCACAGTTCGGCGTATCGGCGACTGAGTGGCAAGATGCAGGTCTTCACCGGAGAGATGGGTGACTATCACCGCACCCGGTTAACCCACACCCAGGAAGTCGCGACGATTGCGCGGACGATCGGGCGCGTGCTGGGGCTGAACGAAGATCTGATTGAAGCGCTGGCCCTGATGCACGACATCGGACATCCGCCGTATGGACACGCCGGTGAAGATGCGCTTTCGGAATGCATCGAAGACGAGGGTGGGTTTTCTCACAATCAATTCGCGCTAACGATCGTGAGAGAAATGGAGATCCGGTTTCACAAATTTCCGGGACTGAATCTGACTTACGAAGTCCTGATGGGGCAGACCAGCCGGGTCGATAAAGAATTCGCGACCCGCAAACCACTACTGGAAGTCCAATTGGTCGACGCGGCCGACAGCACGACCTACGATGCCCACGATACCGATGACGCCATCAAACTGGGCCTGGTCAGCATCGAACAAATGCGGCACCTGGCCTTGATTCGCGATTGCCTGGGCTATGTTCGCAAAAACTACACCTCGTTGAATCAGGACTTATTGCGGAAAGCCCTGGTTCATCGGCTGGTTGAAAAACAGGTGACGGGACTGCTTTCCTATTGCGCCGGGGAATTGAAAGACCGAGACTTTCAAAACGTCGATGAAGCCCTCGCCAGTGATTTCCTGATTGGTCAGTCTCAGGAACTGAGCGAACAAAAACGGGAACTGGAAACATTTTTGTACGAAAACGTCTATCGGCATCCCCAGCTGGTCACCATACGGGAAAAAGCCCAATCGCGCGTTCGCCAGATGGTGGAAGCTTATTGCGAGAATCCTGAGCTGTTTCCGCCGAAATATCAGGTCCGCGCCGGCAAGTCGGAGTTCGACGGATGGCCGTCGAATATATCGCCGGCATGACTGACAACTTTTTTGAAGAGTCGTTTCGCCGTTTGTTTCCCTAGTCCGCCGGTTTGCCCGGTATTAGCCTACCTCTTGGCACCATTCGGTTTTAAAATGGTGTTGATGGCAGATTTTCATTCTTGGCGGTTGACCCATTTATTTTCCAGATCGCCAGGCCATCGGAAAAGTACGAAGTTTAACAGTACTGATGTGCGAGCGGATTGACTCTCGATGCGAGAGGCCGCTGGCCGAGTTCCAGAATTCGGTCATGATTTTTTCATTCGTGGATAAGGGCCCTTTCATTCGCCCGATTCCGCATTTTTTGCGAGCAACAAAATGGCACTTTGGATTTTGCGGGGCTGTTTCCTCGTCGTGGCAATTGGTTTGGGATTGTCTTTGACAGGCAACCAGGAGTTTCTTAATCCCAATCAGGAAGAGGGGAATCTGCGAACGATCGCGTTCATGCTGTTTTTGCTCGGTGCGATTGCGACCGTGGTCACCGATGTGGTCATCAAAACCAAGCGGATTGACATGATCTCCAGCGTTTATTTTGGCCTGATCGTGGGGCTGTTTCTGACCTATGTGGTCGATCTCGCGCTGACGCCACTGTTCGGCATGAGCGACCCGTCCGCGGCGAGAATCAATCCGCACATGATGCGGGTACTGGTGGTGTCGTTTTGTGGGATTTCCATTTGTTATGCCTGCATCAGCCTGCTTTGGCAGACCAAGGAAGACTTTCGATTTGTGATTCCCTATGTCGAATTCAGCAAAGATGTGAAGGGACTCAAACCGTACGTACTCGACACGAGCGTCGTGATCGATGGCCGGATTGCAGACATCATTGAAACCGGCATCATTGACAACCAACTGGTCATGCCGCGCTTCATTTTGGGGGAACTTCAGACGATTGCCGACAGCAGCGACAAAATGCGGAGGGCACGTGGCCGGCGGGGGCTCGACGTGTTGGATCGCCTGCGCAACAACGATCAGATTGACTTCAAAGTCTACGACCGGGAACTTCCCGAAATGCAGGGGCAGCCAGTCGATATCAAACTGCTGGTGTTGGCCAGGCATCTCGACGGCAAAGTCGTGACCGGAGATTACAATCTGAACAAAGTTGCGAAACTCCAGAACGTGCCAGTCATCAACCTGAATGAAATTGCCAATTCGCTGAAGCCGGTCTTTTTGCCTGGCGAACTGGTTCGAATCCGCGTGGTGAAACCAGGAGAAGGCCCGGGGCAGGGCGTGGGTTACCTCGACGACGGAACCATGATCGTCGTCGAAGATGGACGTGACCATATCGGCCAGGAAATCAACATCACGGTGACCAGTATGCTGCAGACCAGTGCTGGACGAATGGTGTTTGGAAAATTTGACAGCAAGGTTGCATGAGCCATCCCGGATTCCGAGATCTTCGCATGCCGTCAATTCAATCAAGTCGGGCAATGACGCCAGTCGGTACTTACCGCTCTAAACCAACATGACGCTGGCGATTACGCCAGCCAGCAGCGACAGCAGCATCAGCAAGAATTTTTGGTGTTCACGAACTGTCTGAGCAATCAGTTGCATCGAAATTCTAAACTTTCTGGCGACGGAACAGGTTGGAATCGCTGAAGCAACCAAATCGACTTCGTTGGTTACCTCGGCGAATGCTATCAAGTACAACCAATCGTAGCAAAACCGGTGCCAGCACTCGATCTTGGCTCGAAAGCAGCGATTTAACCGTGTTTTCAGCAATCTCTGACCGAAAATTCACTCATCCAGTCAGAAAAAACTGTCTTCCGTTCGATCTCGGGCGCTGCCAAATCGACACGCCTGATCGACCTGCTGCCTTCCAAAACTGCCGTTTTGGCTTGCTCCCGTTGAGCCCTGGGTCGACGCATCCTCCGTCAATCCAGACGGTCTCGGCCCAGCGGATGCACGAGATGCCAGAGTCCGTTCCGGTCCCAATTTTCACCGCTGCCTTCTCGCCCCGTCCTCGAAGGTCGTCAAAGTCTCGCTGATCCGGCTGAAAGGAATTCTGCCAAAAACATTTGACCGATCTTTGGGGCTCGGCCTCCATTTTTCCTGCAGCGAAAGAAAACGGTGATATAGTTCGTTTGAAGGCAGTTGGTTTTGAACTTAGTCAAACGGAGAAAGCCTATGACAAACTCCGCTTCGCTGAACGCTTTGCAACCGCAAGGATTCTCGTAGCATCGTCATCACCCGTTACAAACATTCAAAACACTATTTACCGAGAAGCACCCGCCATTTTGCACCACTGGCGGGTGTTTCTATTTTATCGAGGTGCCCGACCTGTGGGTGCTGGACAGAACTGCAATGAAATTAAAGGCAGGAAGGTCCAACCCATTCTCCTGCCCTCCAACTTGCTGCCCTCCAACTTGCTGCCCAATCGAAACCGCAAGCTTAATGCGTTTCGTGAACCGAGGTTTTCAGTCCGAATCAATCCACAGCCCGCGCAAACAAACGCAGACCTGAGAAAACTGCAAAACTAGAACTTGAACCTTCTCACTGGTTTCCCTCGGACGACCCAGACTCTTCGCTTCCGCTTCGCAATTTTAAATGCACAGTGGAGACATTCCCCATGAAATTGTCTTTGGGTAACGGATTGATCTCGGCGGCTTTCGTCATCGCTTCGATCGCGGCCTCGTTGTTGCCCATCATTTCCTCAAACAGGCCGATGTACAGGTAAGCATAATACAGCTGGAGTTTGTGCATTCGGCTATCTTGTTGTACCCGCTCCGAGAGTTGATTCGCCGCCTTCATGACGTCTTCCTGTTTCATTCGGCCGGCATACAACTCGTAGATTTGGGCCATCGGGACCCGGCGGTCATACTCGATCGGAATCAGGTTCTTCCGAGCCTGCTCGACGTCGCTGATGCGAGCCGCACACAACAAATGCCAAACGGCATTCTCGACATCCTGCGAATTGACGGTCTGGTGCGTTTCGAATTGACTGACTCCATCCTGAAACCGGTCGGCGTAGTAGAGCGCAAGGCCTCGTTGCCAGAGTTGCGGCTCCAAACTTGGTTCAAGGCGGATGACCTCGTCGTAGGCCGCGACCGCATCAGCCATCTGACCGGCGGCAAACGCTGTTTCCCCCCGGAGGAACTGGAAAGTCCGGGAGTTGGGATCGCTTTGACAAAGCCTGGTGGTAATTTGGAAGGCCCGTGCGTAGTCGCCGTCAACGAATGCCTGATTGGCTTCTTCCAGCTCATTTTTCATCGTTTCTGGACCGTTGTCAGGTTCCGCATTCGGCGGCACTGGCGGGGTCCAGTTATTTGCGCGGGGGTTGGGCGACGGTCTATTTTGTCCCTCCGCCAATTCCGAATCCGATCCGGAACAGGAAACCAATAGCGCCATCGCGATAGCGGCCAATACGCAATTCATTCGTGGATACGTCATACGAGGAGTGCTTCACAAAAACAGAAGAACAGGAATCAGCCGACTGCTGGTTGGGATCCGACTTCCAACATGGTAGCCTGACCCAACGTGGTCGCCAATCGGCAGACGCATCACTGAGCTGCGGCGCCGGAAGTGCAGTTTAACCGAAAAATCCTGACTCTCGTAATTCCATGAGCAACATCAAAATCGCTTTGATCCAACAATCTGCCTCGCACGACAAAACCGCGAACTTACAGCGGGGTCTCGAGGCAACCCGAGCCGCTGCCCAGCAAGGGGCCAAAATCGTTTGTTTTGCCGAGCTCGCTTTCGAGCCCTTTTATCCTCAATGCCCGGGGGGTCAACACGTGGCCGATTTGGCTGAACCGATCCCCGGCCCCACCACCGAACGATTTTGCCAATTGGCCCGTGAACTGGGGATTGTGGTGGTCATCAACCTGTTTGAACGTGATGGAGCATCGACTTACGACAGTTCGCCAGTGATCAACGCCAACGGAAAACTATTGGGAGTTACCCGGATGATCCACATTACGGACTACCCCTGTTTCCACGAGAAAAGCTACTACACGCCGGGCGACCGCGGCGCCCCCGTTTACGAAACCGAGTTTGGCAAACTTGGCGTGGCGATTTGCTATGACCGACATTATCCAGAATACATGCGTGCGCTGGCGGTCGCCGGTGCCGAACTGGTTATCATACCGCAAGCCGGTGCAGTCGATGAATGGCCGGAAGGGCTGTACGAATCGGAACTGCGTGTGGCCGCGTTCCAAAACGGCTACTTCACGGCGCTGTGCAATCGCGTCGGCGAGGAAGAGAAACTGACGTTTGCCGGCGAGTCGTTTGTCTGCGATCCCATGGGAACGGTCGTCGCACGGGCGGGACGGGCGACGGAAGAAACACTGATCTGCGAACTGGATTTGGCAGCGGTCGATTCGTCGCATGCGCACAATTGTTCATGAAGGATCGTCGCCCCGAGCTGTATGCGGACTGGTTGGCCCGATAGGCCGGTTGTTCGATAAACCGGTTGTTCGATAAACCGATTACCCACCGAATCGCAACTGTCCAGGGAATCCGGTATCCGGAACTTACTCGGAGCCTGACTTCAACTGAAACAACTCCGTTTTCTTCAGCGCCTGGTTTGTCGGATGATGGCCGCAACCTGAACAAGATCCGCATCCGGACTGCCCGCTACCGAATCTCCAACTGCCGTACATTCGCCGTACCAGCACGATCACGGCCAGCGCAACAATCAGCAGCGACAACACCGTTTGCCAGTCCAGTAATTCGGAATTCAAATCTGCCACGTTCATTATTTCAATGATTGGTCAACCAAAGTAATTGAATACCTGGAAAGTCGCCAACGCGCCCAAATAAGCCAGAATTGTCATATACACAAACGTGAAAATCGGCCAACGATAGGAATTCGTCTCCCGCCGAATTACCGCCAACGTGGAAACACACTGGGCACAGAGAGCGAAAAAAACCATGATGGACAGGGCGACCGGTAGCGTGAACAGCTTTCGATCACTGCCCTCCCAGGTGGCGGTTTCCAGCGTTTTACGCAGCGAACTGGATTCTTCGTCCGTTTCCGAACCCAGACCGAAGATCACGCCCATGGTGGAAATCACGACTTCCCGGGCGGGGAACGAGGCAATGGCGGCACTGCCAATTCGCCAATCCCAGCCCAATGGCCGAACCACGGGTTCAATCCACTGCCCCGATCGACCGAGGTAGCTGTGACGCAACTGGTAAGCGTCAATCTCGTTGGCCAACTCCGATCGCTGAGCCTCCAGCGTTGCCAGTTGCGATTCGGTGCCGCTGTTTTCCAATTGGGCAATCTGCTGCCGGATCGCTTCCCGCCGATTGGTAAGATTGGCCGGTAAGCGATCGTCGCTGCGTGGAAAATAACCGGCTGCCCAAACCAGGATGGTCATCACGACAATAATCGTCCCGGCATCACGGACAAAGGCCCAGCCGCCGTCGAACATTCGCTGCCAGACATTCCGCAGATTGGGCATCTTGTAAGACGGCAGCTCCAGTACAAACGAAGAGGTGCCAGTCTGCAGAATCGTTTGCTTCAGTAACCACGCCACCGCGACCGCGGTGACAATTCCGACCAGGTACATCGCGAACATGGTCAGCCCGCGCAGCCCCAACAAACCCCCGAGGTACCGGTCATCGGGCACAAACGCAGCAATCATCAAAACGTAAACAGGAATCCTGGCGCTGCAGCTCATCAACGGCGAAATCAAAATCGTAATTAATCGTTCCCGCTCATTTTTGATCACCCGGGTCGCCATGATTCCGGGAACCGCGCAGGCAAACGACGACAGTAACGGAAACAGGCTGATCCCGCTAAGGCCGATTCGGGACAGGAAGCGATCCATCAAAAACGCGGCTCGTGCCAGGTAACCCGAATCTTCCAGTACCGCCAGAACCAGAAACAGTAACAGGATTTGCGGTAAAAAAATCAGCACGCTCCCCACGCCGTTGATCAAGCCGTCGATCAACAAGGAATTAAACGCACCGGGAGGAATCCACGTATTGACCGCAGACGAAGCGATCTGATTGAACTGATCAATCAACCAGGACGCCGGTTCGGCTGCCATAAACACCAGCTGAAACAGCGTGATCAGAACCAACGCGGCCGCCAGTAGACCCACGACCGGATGAGTCAACCAGCGATCCAACCGATCGGTCAACGAAGACCCCCGTTTCGGCGCGACGTGCGAGATAAACGAGTCCGCGTGATGCTGGATCCAGTGATAGCGGGCGAAAGATTCGCTTTCGGCAATCGTCTGACCCTCGGACTCCATTCCGGACTGTTCACTTTTGAGCGTTTGAATCAATTCGTCGCCAACCTGATTTTTCAACTGGTTGGTCATGAACCCGTCCGTGTCAAACAACATTCGCGTGACCGCGAACTTCTTCAATTTGCAGTCGTCGGGGCAAACTTCCTCCAACCGGGCAATCCGCTGCTTCAAACCGTCAGTAAACGGGTCGTGTTCGACATCCGGTTGGTGGTCGAGCGCGCTGAGTAAAGTCAATTTCAGCTGGTCGAAACCAATTCTCTTTTTGGCCTGGACGCCGACGACGGGAACCCCCAGCAATTCCGAGAGCCGCCCGAGGTTGATTTCGACGCCGTTGCGATCCGCCACGTCCATCATGTTGACCGCCACCACCGTCGGTTGGTGCAGGTCCAGAATCTGACTGACCAGGAACAGATTCCGGGGAAGATTGTTGGCATCGACCACGCACAGAATCAAATCGGGTGGGGCGGTGGCCGGCGGATTCCCCAGTAAAACATTGACCGTCACCATTTCGTCGGGCGATTTGGGAGCCAGGCTGTACGTGCCCGGCAGGTCGACCAGTTCGAAATCGCGCCCCTCAATTCGCAGATGTCCGGTACGGTTTTCGACCGTGACACCGGGATAGTTCCCAACATGCTGGTGGATGCCGGTTAAGCCGTTGAAGAGAGTCGATTTTCCCGTATTGGGATTGCCCAGCACAACGACGGTGACAGGTTTGACATCAGTCGCTGTTTTGCTCATGACCGATCACAAGTCGCAATAACTGTCCTTCGCCGCGATGCATCGACCGGCGCTGGAAAACTAACCGGGCGTAACAAAAATCTGCAATCCATTGGCGGCTCGAACGCACATGCGATTTCCGTCCAGCAGTTGCAAGATACAGGTCTTGCCTCCCCGAATGACCGACAGGGCCGTTCCCCGTTGAAGTCCCATCTCGGCCAGGCGAGCCACGTCGTGAGGCTGTCCGGCGAGTTCCGAAATACTGGCAGCTTGCCCGGGTCGCAAATTCTGCAGGGGAATGGAGGCGGAAGTTAGCATGTTCTTGTTTCCGGTAATGAGAATCAGTCTCAATATCGGAATGATAACCCATTAACGCCTTGAAAACAACTCGGACTGAGCAAAAAAAGACCCCGAAATTGGTTTGCCCGGACGCCGGATCGGCTTCGGAATCTTCCATATTCAGGGGTGCAGTTTCGCGCGATTGACGTTTTTTTCTTGATTTCACGCGATTGCAACGTTGACGAGCCACCCGACGGACCAACACCGTCCAACCGCTCGCATCGAAAATTCGACGAATCAGCTACTTATTTTCTTCCATTCGCTCGATGTACTGCCGCAGACGTTCGTTTTCATCGGTCACGCCTTTCAACTCCAGCATATTGGCGACCCGTTTCAGCAACTCGACGCGGTTGACCGGTTTGGACAAAAAGTCGTTGGTCCCCGCGTTAACGGCGCGTTCGATATCCCCCAGTTCGTTGAGCGCCGTGACCATCAGGATCATGATTTTTTTCAGATCCGGGTCTTTCTTGATCTTCTCGCAGACTTCAAATCCGCTCAATTTGGGCATCATCACATCCAGCAGAATCAAATCAGGCTGAAAAGACGCGGCTTTTTCCAGTGCCTGCTGGCCATCGGAGGCAATTTCGGTGACGCACGGAATATCGACAAGATAGGCCTCCAGCAATTCGCAGTTGGCCTCATTATCGTCGACGATCAGGACGCGGTGTTGTTTTTCTTCGGATTCCATAGGTCACGCCGGGGAGTGGATTGGTTCGACCGGATTATAAACCGGGTTTCTCGCACCGTCGAGCAAGGTCACGTCGGGTCGGTTACCCATCGCGGCGGAGCGTGCGACCGAGCGACGGTCTTCCGACTCAAAAGGAAATCGTTTCGGTCGGATTAAATTTGGCGAGCAGTTGTTTGCCGCGCCAGATCGAGTACGCCATTTGCCAATCAATTGGCGCATCCGGATTTCCGTGACCAAACCAGCTCGAATCATGATCATCGACGATCACGGTTCCCGGCTTGCCTTCGTAGATTCCGGTTGCGACCAAAACCAATTCACCAAAGAAGCTGCCGACGATTTGAATATTCGTATCTTCGACCTCATTTTCGGCCAACGCATCGCTCAGTCGTCGAACCTGATTGGCAAACGTCTGTTGAGCGCGTGCCAGCGGCATGTTGAAGATCTCCTGATGAATCGTCTGCCACCCTGCAAACGCCGCGTAGATTTCTTCTTTGGACAGGTGCCGTAGGTCGGCGGCGAATGCGTGGGTCAACGGACCGCAAATTCCGATGTTGCTATGAGCTTTTTCACCTTGCCCGTATGAATACTGGAACAGGTAGCACTGAATGGGATGCTCGTAACTGGGCCAATACAATTCTCGGTTATCGAGCAACTCGATCGAACTGGGTGCCAATCCCATTTGATCTGGCTCGGACAACCAGATGGCCAGGTGACTTTCCGCCAGCGCAATTTCGCCTTGCAATTCGAGTGAAATCTCGTCTTTAAAGCCCAATTCTTCCGCGTAGGCCAGCACCCGCAGCCTTGCGACCGGCTGTTCGGCCAATTCAATCAGTGCTTGCTGCCCCAACTCGTCACCCAGCCGGGTCAATGCCGCGGCCGCTTCGGTTTGCACACGTCGGTGGCGCAGGTGCATGGTTTGATGCAGCTTCGCAATCGCGGGTTTGTGTTCGGCCAGCGCAAATGCATCGCAGAGTGAAACAATCAGAGCGACAGAATCGGAAACCAGTTGATTTAGCTCCCGCGCATCGAAACCGGCGGGAAGGTCTCCCTCTTCGACCCGCCCCAGTTGCCCCGTTAATTGGCCCAGCAAATCGGTCAACTGTTCCGCTCGTTGCTCGACCGGGTGGGTTTCGATTCGACCGTTTCGAAAGTAATAATTGAACAGGTCGAACACAGCCGGCGCAATTTGCGAATGCTGAGTCGCTCGGTTCAGCAATTTGGACAGCAATTCATCACTGGGCGCGAAACCAGATTGCATCAACGGCGAAAACGCCAGCACGATCCCTAGCCGATGTTCGGGCGGATCTTCGCAGATCAGCTCACCCCACAGCTCTCTCGGGCCTTCTGAATCCGAGGTTGCCAGCCAGCGCAACAAGTGGTTTCTGAGATCACTGGTCGCTGGCGTGCAACCATAAATGGTCTCGATCGCACCCAGCCGTTCGTCCGACCAGCCCACACCGGAGCCGTCTTCGATCAGTCGCATCTCCCGCTGTGTCAAATGCAGGACCAGCGGCTGAAGCAATCGGCCGAAGCCGGCGGCCACTTCGGCGGGCTCAATGTCGCTGGGTTCGGCTCCAAGGGCCAGGTTGGCCAACCGAATCACCAACGCGTCGACTTCTGAATCGTCTAGATTTTCGGCGGATCGAGCAAGATTGGCAAACGCCGCGGCCTGACTGGGGTCTTCGAGGGCAAAATGAATCGCATCGTATATCGCATCTATCATGATCAAGATCTGATTTTTCAAGTTTTATTGCCGAATCGTCGCATCCGGACGGTTGCACGTTGACCATTTTCCCACGCCCGGATAGCCTAGGGCATCGGTGGCACGTGATGGTTGGGTAAATTCCCCTCGCACATCCCGTAATCTCATTTTTTTAAAGGACGCAACGGTCTCAAATACTGTGGCTAAACAAGTCGTTAAACGCAAACAGATTTTGTCTTTCCAGCACATGGGTTTGTCAAAAAAGATGCTGGAAACGTTAGACCGGATCGGTTACGAAAAGCCTTCGCCCGTTCAGGCCGGCGTGATCCCATTGGCGCTCGACGAATTTGACGTCATTGGACAGGCGCGAACCGGTACGGGCAAGACCGCCGCTTTTGCGATTCCAATTCTCGAAATGCTCGATCTGGAAGTCCAAAAAGTCAAACCCCAGGCGCTGATCCTGACCCCCACCCGGGAATTGGCCGTCCAGGTCGAAAACGAATTCCGTCGGCTGGCGGATCCGGAAACCGTTCGCTGCTGCTGCCTGTATGGTGGGCGACCGATCCAAAAACAGATTAACCAGCTGAATAAAGGCTGCCATGTCGTCGTGGGTACCCCAGGTCGTGTGATTGATCACCTCAACCGCAAGACGCTGAACATCGACCAGCTCTGGTTTGTCGTGCTCGACGAGGCCGACCGTATGCTGGACATCGGATTTCGACCCGACATCGAACGAATCCTGCGGCGTTGCCCCAACGAACGACAAACCATGCTGTTGAGCGCGACATTGCCGGAGCCAATCCGGAAATTGGCCAAGCAATACATGTACCGGCCCAAAGTAATCAACTTTTCGAAAAACAATATCGCGGCCGAGTCGATTGAGCAGTTTTATCTCAACGTCCCCGGGACGATGAAATACGACATCCTGGTCAAACTGCTGACCCGCGAAGACCCCGAGCAAGCCATCATTTTCTGCCGCACCAAACTCGGCACGGAAAAACTGTACCGGAAATTGTTTAAATCCAAAGTGCTCGAGGCCGTTGGCACGTTGCATGGCGACATGTCACAATCGGCGCGCGACCGGATGATGAAGGATTTTCGTTCGGGTAAAGTCCGCTACCTGGTCGCCACGGATGTCGTTGGCCGAGGCATCGACATCACCAACGTCTCCCACATCATCAATTACGACATCCCCGAACTGAGTGACGACTACGTTCACCGCGTGGGTCGGACCGGCCGGATGGGTAAACAGGGTGTCGCGTTTACGATGGTCACGCCGGAACAGGGAGACGAGCTGACCCGGATCGAGCAGAAAATCAACGTGCAACTGAAAACCGACCCGCTACAAGCCGAGATCGATGAATTTCGTGAGCAAACCGAACCCAAGAGAAAACCAGTGAAAGCGAAATCCCGCTATCGCCGCGCTCTCTGAGCTGACAACACCTCGACTGCCAAGCACGCGATCGAGCAACCCTGGTTGAATTTCGGTTTCGGGGACGTGACAGCGATTTGGAACAGGTCCGAACCAACCTCCGTTCGATTCAGGATCGTGGTTGCGGACGGCCTTTCTCGCGCAGCGGCTTGGTAGCGCACCGGCTTTTTAGCGCACCATGAACCCATTGCCACTTTCTGAATTGATCCGCGATGCCGCACGCTGCCAGAGTTGGCTGAGCGAGACCGGCGTGACGGACCCTGTGGGGGCCTGGAACCAACTTCAATCGCTGTGGTTGGATGGCCCTTTGAAGTCTCCTGAGCGACTGAATTGGCTGGGAATGACCTTGCCGCGAATCAGCGATCCAGACCGCGGCTTGCAGAACCTGGCGAAATTCCTGTCTGTCCAACCTGCCCTCGATCGCGAGCTGTTCCAACGTGCGGAACAACTGAATCTACAAGGGCTGATGACGCTGTTCTCCGACAGCCAGTATCTCAGCGACTTCCTGATCCAAAATCCGGAAAAAATTGAATGCTTGATCCAGACCGATGGCCAGCTGCGATCCCGCGAAGCCCTGGTCGATGAACTTCGCACCCAACTGGTCGACGTCACGCAAAGTCGCGAGGCGATGAGCCTGATTCGGGATTTCAAGCTAACTCAAACCGCACGGATCGCGATTGGGGATCTGGTCGAGAGGCAACGTTTGGCAAACGTGGCCCAGCAGATCTCATTGCTGGCCGAGGCGATTTGCGAATCGGGCTACGACTGGGCATTCCAGCAATTAGAACGACGGTGGGGCAAACCCGCTCAACCCGCGAGGGGCTCGACTGGCTCGGGTATGGTCATTCTGGCGTTGGGAAAACTGGGCGGAAGTGAGCTCAACTATTCCAGCGATATCGATTGGGTGATGGTCTATCGCTCCGAGGGATTCACCGAGGGGGCACACCCCAAAACCAACCGCGAGTTCTACCAGCAACTGGCGCACGACATGGTACGACTGTTGAGCGAATCGACGAATCAAGGCATCGCTTATCGAGTCGACCTGAGGTTACGCCCCGAGGGTTCCCGCGGCCGGATCTGTTGCTCGCTGAAATCGGCGCTGCACTACTACGATTTTCAGGGTCGAACGTGGGAACGCCAGGCGCTAATCAAAGCCCGGCCGATCGCGGGCGACCTCGGTTTGGGAACGGAATTGCTGTCCAAACTGCATCCGTGGATTTATCGAGACAAACTCAACCGCGAAGACATCACGGGCATCAAAGCCTTAAAACGACGCATCGAACGTCGCGCTATCTCAAAAGGCACGCAACACACTGACATCAAAACGGGACACGGCGGAATCCGCGATATCGAATTTGTGATCCAGTTTTTGCAACTGCTCAACGCCGGAGTCCTCCCCGAAATCCAGACGCCCAATACGCTGATTGCGATTGAGAGACTCGAACTCGCAAAATGCCTGACAACCGCCGAAGGGACGTTGCTGACCCGAAACTACATTTGGCTGCGAAAACTCGAACATCGCTTGCAGTTGATGTTTGATTTGCAGGTCCATTCTTTGCCCATCGACCAACAGGAATTATTGCACGTTGCCCGCCGAATGGGATTCCGGGGTGCCGACGCGCTTTCGCGATTTCGTCATGAACTCGCTCAAGTCACCACGTCCAATCGAACAATTCTAAACCACTTGCTACACGACGCATTCGGGATGACTTATGGATCGCTGCGGGACTCAGGGGGCCATCTCGTTTTTGCCAGTGACCCGGTGGTACCCGCGGAAGTCGATCTCGTGCTTGAGCCCGAGCCGGATCCGCAAATGATCTCTGCGGTGCTTCAGCCGCACGGATTCACGGACGTTTCCAGGGCCTTTGAAAATCTGATGGAGTTGTCGAAAGAAAAAACTCCGTTCCTCTCGCCCCGGCGCTGCCATCATTTCCTCGCCGCCGTCGCGCCAAGGTTACTGCATGAAATCTCTCAAACACCAGACCCCGACGCGACGCTCGCCGCGCTGGCTGCGGTGAGCGACTCACTGGGCGCCAAAGGCGTGTTGTGGGAGTTGTTCAGTTTTAATCCTCCGACGTTAAGCCTGTATGTTCAGCTTTGTGCAACCAGCGACTACCTGGCCGGAATCCTGAAATCCAATCCCGGCATGATTGACGAATTGCTCGACTCGTTACAGGTCGAGTCGCTACCCAGTTTCGAATTTCTTCAATCCAGCCTGAACGAACTGGTCAAAGGCGCCGAGGACATTGAACCCATTGTGCACAGCTTTAAAAACGCGCAGCACCTGAGAGTTGGAATTCGCGACATCCTCGGTCGCGACGAGGTTCGCCGGATCCACGAGATGTTATCTGACATCGCGGAATCGTGCCTGGTGACCGTGACCATGCACGAATTTCTCAAACTGATGGCACGTCATTCGCCGTCGGGATACCGTCCCTGGCCGGAGCTTGGTGAATCCATTCCGTTTGTCATTCTCGGATTGGGAAAACTGGGTGGCAAAGAACCCAACTACCACAGCGATCTCGATGTGATTTTCCTGTACCAGCATGATCCCAAGTTCGAAGCGACCTTGAACGATGGTGTCAGCAGTCAATTTTTCTTCAGCGAGCTGGCCGCTAACATTTCCAGATTTTTTAACGACTCGAAAAGGTTTGGGCGGCTGTACGAGCTCGATAGCCGCCTCCGACCCACCGGCAAGAACGGCCCCCTGGCGGTCTCCTGCGACGAATTCGGCAGGTACTTCGAATCGGGGGAGGGGTGGTTATGGGAGCGCCAGGCGCTTTGTAAGGCACGTCCCGTGTTTGGTTCAGCCGAACTTCGTGCGGACATCCAACGCAGGGTCCAAACGGCCATCGGCAGCCAACCTTGGCAGCCCGCGATGGCAGAGGAGATCATGCGATCTCGCGATTCGATTCAACAGAGCTGCCGACCGGTGAACCTGAAAAAAGGGCAGGGCGGTACAATTGACGTCGAATTTGCCATCCAGGCTTTGCAGCTGAAACACGCATCGTCCTGCCTATCACTGGAGACCGGAACCCTGAATGCGATTGAAGCCCTGATGGAGCAGGGGCATCTGGATCGCAACGTGGGGCACGACCTCGCAGCCGGGTATCAACTGCTCAGAAGCGTCGAGGCTCGTTTGAGACTGATCAATACCACGGCCCGTCACGATTTCCCGGAAGACCCAATGGCCCTGGAAAAACTCGCATTCCTGCTGGGGATCGAATCATCCCAACGGCTATGCGACACCGTTAATGAAGCCAGGCAAAACATCCGTCAGCGATATCTCGAAGTCTTCTCGGGCTTGCTCCGCCAGCAGTAGTTCTTTGACCAAGCTCAATTCCAGGCTTAGCCGTTTCGGCAGCAGCCGGAATTGAACGGTCATTCACCTTGGCGACCGCCCAAACGGCTGAGGTTGCCAATCCGGATCTCGAAAATTGACAATGCACTTGTTCGGAAAATTGGCTGGGGAAGCCAAGCCCCGTCTTGTGAACTTGAGAGATCGGAACCTGCTACAATCGGTGGATCGAGACCGCCGGGTTACGCGGTTGCACGAATGATTCGGTTGCGCTGCCGGCGGGCTCCATTTCCCTACGACTTTCCAAACGACGGATGGGGCGTGCGCATGACCAATGTTTTGATCGTCGATGATTCTGATGTCGATCGGCTATTGATGGATGGCTTGTTGGCACGCTCGTCCGGATTCGTGACCATTCAGGCACAGAATGGTGTTCAGGCGCTGAAGAAACTCGACGAATGGGCGATCGACGTCGTGTTGACCGACCTGCAAATGCCGAAGATGGACGGGTTGCAACTGGTTGAAAAGATCCGTGAGGGCAAATGGGAAATCCCGGTGATCTTGACCACCGGCATTGGCAGCGAAGAAATTGCTGCCAAAGCACTCCGCGCTGGCGCTGCCGGCTACATCCCTAAAAACAAACTGAACCAAATGCTGGTTTCCACGGTGCGGGATGTTCTCGAGCTGTTCCATAATGATCAAAGCCACAAAGAGCTGTTGGCGTGTTCGAAAGTCTCGCATTTCGAATTTAATCTCCCCATGAAGCCGGAACTGATTCCGGTACTGGTTGGTTTTATCGAAAAAATGCTGAAGACGATGACACCGCTGGACCGGATTGACTGTTTGCGAATTGCGGTCGCGGTCGACCAGGCCTTGCAGAATGCCCTGTTCCGTGGAAACCTCGAAATCCCCCGCGAGCATAAAGTCCCCTCGCTCTCCCGGTTCCTCGCCGAAGGTCCCGATACCGGCACCGAGCAGCGAATGCAGCAGGAGCCTTACAAAAGCCGGATCATCAATGTCGTGATTGAAATCAAACCTAACGGATTCGCGATTCGGATCAAAGACGAAGGCCCCGGTTTTGACACCAGCCAGATCGGAGATTTGACGGACCTGAGTTCCCGCGGCGCCAATTTGATGCAAGCCTTCATGGACTCGGTCAAATACAACACCTCGGGCAACACCGTAAAAATGATGTATCTGTTCGACCGAGTGCAGGGCAAGGAGTTGCTCAAGCGCGATGCGTTGAAGCAACAGGACGAATCGAAACGGAGTTCGATTGGCCGGATCATCGCCCAGAGTACCGGCGAGACTTACGAGATCAACAATCCCAAATTTGTCATCGGTCGGCGCTCGGCCTGCCATTTACGACTGCAGGATGACGATGTCGCGCCGCTGCATTGCATGTTGGTCAAAGCCCAGGATCACCTGATGCTGCTGAATTTAACGCCCGAATTTGAAACGCTGGTCAATGGAACCCGCAGCAATGGAATCCAGCTCAAGCAAGGAGATGAAATTCAAATTGGGAAACAGAAATTCAAATTCGAGGCTTCGGCTTGAATCGTGTTGCTGGCGAGGATTCAACAGACCTCGCCCCGGGCGCACGTCCAACAATTCCTCACCCTGCACCACGTTCATCGAAGGCACGTGAACGCAATCCGGCTTAATGCTGCCCCGGATTGGGAAACAAGGAAGTGGAAAGATATCTTTCGCCCAGATCGGGCAGCATCACCACGATCATCTTGCCCTTGTTTTCGGGTCGTCGGGCAACGGTTAGCGCCGCCGTGGCAGCCGCACCGCAGCTGATGCCACAGAACAGGCCTTCCATCGTTGCCAAATCACGGGCCATTTGGACAGCGTCTTCGTCTTTGACGGTGATCACCTCGTCGATGATGTCCACATTCAAAACATCGGGAATAAAGCCAGCGCCGATTCCCTGAATGCTGTGCTTGCCTGGCTGAAGATCCTGTCCCGCCCGCCGCTGGGTGATGACCGGACTGGTGATCGGTTCGACCGCAATTGAAACCAATTCCGGCTTACGAGATTTAAGCACTTCGCTGCAGCCGGTAATCGTTCCGCCCGTGCCGACTCCCGCCACGAGGATATCGATTTGACCTTCGGTATCCCGCCAGATTTCCTCGGCCGTTGTTTTGCGATGGATTTCCGGATTGGCAGGATTTTTAAACTGCTGGGGCATGAAGTAGTTTTCATTGGACTGAGCCAACTCCGTCGCTTTTCGGATTGCGCCCGGCATCCCCTCGGCTCCCGGTGTCAGAATCAGTTCGGCCCCCAAAGCCGCCAGCAACCGCCGACGTTCGACCGACATACTATCGGGCATCGTGACTTTCATCTTGTAGCCTCGCGCCGCACAAACGTACGCCAATGCGATCCCCGTATTTCCACTGGTAGGTTCGATCACCGTGGTGTCCTGGTTGATCTTGCCTTCGGCCTCGGCGGCGTCGATCATGGCGCGGCCGATGCGGTCCTTGACGCTCCACAACGGATTCATGTTTTCTACTTTGGCAACGACGTCCGCAACGCAGCCTTGGGTGACCCTCCGCAAACGCACCAACGGCGTGTTACCGATGCACTGCGTGATTTCTTCGTGAATTCCGCGTGTGATAGCAGTTGACATGAATCTCTCTCCAACTTCAAAAGGTCATTCGGACGGCGAAACGCACGGGAAATCCGGGTTATTCGGCGAATCCAGTCGAAGTATAGCAAACCTGAGAAAAATGGGTCAACTTGGTTTGCTTGCAGCTGCCACCAACGCAAAATTCAATGTTCCCGTTTTCCTCAATTGACGATCAAAATAAACAGCTGCCAGAAAACAGGGTCTCGCGCGAGCCAGCCGGAATCACCCGCAACCGGAAGACGCCATCATGGAAACGACGTTACATCGCCAACTCAAAGACCAATTTCGCGAGCCTGATTCGGAAATCGAGGTGAAACTGGGTCGCTATCGAATTGATGTCGTCAACGGAGAAAGACTGGTCGAAATCCAGCAAAGTGGCTTGGCCGCCATCCGCGACAAAATCAACAAACTGCTTTCACAAGGCTACACCGTCGATGTCGTCAAACCGCTGGTCGCCCGCAAACGTCTGATCAAACTCAACCGCAAGAATGGCAAAGAAGTCGAACGTCGCTGGAGCCCCCTGCGCTGCTCGGTGCTGAATATTTTTGATGAACTGTTGTACTTCACGCGCGTTTTTCCCCACCCCAACCTGACGCTGATCGCGCCGTTGGTCGAGATCGAAGAGTACCGATATCCGGGACACGGTCGCCGTCGACGCAGACGTTCAACTGATTTCCAGGTCAAGGACCGGCAGATCGTGCAGATGACCGAATTGCACTCATTTTCGCAAGTCTCCGACTTGCATCGCTTGTTACCCGATGATTTGCCCAAGGAATTCGATACCAAGGAATTGGCCAAAGGATTGGGTGTCCCTCGCTATCAGGCTCAGCGAATCGCTTACGTGCTGAGAAAAACAGGCAGCATTATTGAAACCGGCAAGCGGGGCAATTCGATCATTTGCCGGTGCGCCACCCAACGCGAGGCCGATCGAGAATTAAAGAAAAAACGGCCTAAGCAAAAACCCGCGTTGGACCACGTGCTCAAAGCACATCGCGAGCGTTCCAATTACGAATCCGAGTCACCGGTTCAGAGGCTGGCAGCCAGGGTCCGAATGAAAAAGACAGCTTGAACCGGGCCAACGCCCCGTCCCCGTCGGCGAAACAACAAGGCAGACCCGAACGAACGGATCTGCCTGTTACCTGCTTGTCAATTTTGTGGTTCCAGCAACCGGGCACCTGCGAACTAATTTGCCTGTGCCTTGGCTCGAGCCTCGCGCAACCCGCGGCTGAGAATGTCTCGGAGCAGCGGCGAATAATCTTCGAATTTTGATTCGTCGGGTGCACCATTGGAATATTGGTAGATCGCATCACGGGGCTTGGTGCCCAGGGAAATCAGCGTGGAACTAACCGTCCCGTAGCCCGGCTGCTTGACCACCATGCTCGGACGGCCGGGAGAAGTCTGGGTCCGGGCCAAAACCTTGCTGGCGATCGCGAGGAATTTCACCGGAGAATCGAGCGTCTGCAGCGTCAACAGACGACGAGCCATATTGGCACGTTCGTCGCGAGGATCGTCCATGTCCCGATCGCCCACGATGCACAATCCCTGGCCCAACTCGCAAGCGTTGGTGTCATTTCCCGAATGAACGACCCAGCCGGAATCAGGATCGGCAATCACGTAGTTGACGCCTTCGTATTGCTCAGAATGCAATTCTTCTAAGGCGATGTCGACGGCATGGCGAGCCGAATTGCATTTCAGCAATTCCCGAGCCAGTCCGCTACGGGATTTAGGGTTCATCGGACGATTTGTTTTTTTCCTGCGAACGACGCCGATGAACAGACCATTCTGGTTCATCCCGAGGTAAGTTCCGCCTGTCTGTTGATCGATACTGGCCAAAACCCTTGGTTTGCCAGACTGAATTGCCGGAGTGGGACAGATTTTCTCGAATGGTTCCTCCCGATTGTAAGCCACCAGAATAGGAGCTTCGGGAACAAGGTGATATACGATTGCCAATAGGCTCATTTGCAGGTCACTTTTCCAAAGAACAAAAAGAAATGGTCATATTCCGTTACAAGCAACCAATTTATCGCATAAAAACCAAATAGATACCCTAAAAAGGGGGGTAAAACTCGGATTATCGACGCATTTTCCATTCCATCAATAAACACCTAAACCCTTACTCAAAAAGGACTTAAGAAAAACCTCGGCGATTCATGGCTCAGCCGGATTGCTAGGCGACAAATCGACGAATTGCTATCGGAGGAATTCCCGATTTGTGTTAATTCTAAACAACTATCACACGTTGAAATCGGCTTTCGTTTTTCCGGTCTCCACCGGGAGGATCGTCACCGTTTTGGACGTCGACCAACCAACCAATTTGCTACGGAAGGCAAACCAATGGATAGCGTGCGCATTGATCGTCTCCCGCAGATCAACACGCCCGATTTTGTCGACGCCTTTGTCCGTCGTGCTCCGCAAAAATCGCCTCGCGCCGACGCCACCGAAAAAACAACGACCATCCCGGGAATCAAGGTGCTGGGAACTGGCTTTTCGACCGGCTCCAGGAAAATTTGCAACCAGGATCTTTCGCAGCTCGGTTGCGATTCCGACTGGATCGTGCAGCGAACCGGCATTCGGACGAGGTATCACGTCGATGAAAACGAAGCCACCAGCGATATGGCAATTCGCGCGGCCAAAAAATGCCTCGCGCAGGCCAATGTGGATGCCAGCGAAGTTGACCTGATCATTGTCGCGACGGTGACACCCGATCACATTACCCCCTCGACGGCGTGCCTGGTTCAAGCCCATCTCGGCTGCCCGGCCGCGGCCTTTGATCTCAATGCCGCTTGTTCGGGGTTCCTGTACGGGCTGATCACCGCGAGCCAATTCGTCAAATCGGGTTGCGCGAGAAATGCGCTGGTGATTGGGGCCGAGACCCTTTCGATGATCGTCAATCCCGAGGACAAAAAGACATTCCCGCTGTTTGGCGATGGTGCCGGAGCGGTGTTGATCTCCGCCGATCCTAATCCCGACGAAGACACCGCGTCAGGAATCCTGGCTTTTCGCCTGGCCTCTGAGGGAAATCTTGGCGAGGCCCTGGTCGTTCCCGGTGGTGGTTCGCGAAAACCGTTTTGCGAACAAGTCCTGAAAAACCGGGAACAGTTTCTGGCCATGGACGGGCGGACGGTATTCAAATGGGCCGTCAAACTGATCCCCGAGATCGTGGGCGAAATGCTGTTTCGCGCGGAAATGATGTTGGAGGATATCAATGTTTTCATCCCCCATCAGGCCAACATTCGGATCATCGACGCTGCCGTGGAGACGCTCGGGATCGCCCGAGAAAAGGTCGTCGTCAACCTCGACCGTTACGGAAACACGTCGGCGGCCAGCGTTCCCATCTCGATTGCCGAAGCGGTTTCCGATGGCAGAATCCAACCCGGTTCCAACATCCTGATGATTGGTTTCGGCGCCGGTTTGACGTGGGGATCCTGCCTGTTTCGCTGGTAGGACCCGCCGTCAGTCCAACGGGAACTCGTCATTGGCCGCTTTGTCACCGTAAAGCGGCAAATACCGATAGTAGACCTCCAGGGTCATGCATGACAGCGATGTCGCGTAGAGTCGTCCCCCTTTTTCTTCGGCATGACCGTTGCCTGGGGTCCAACTGCCGGCACCCGGGCCTTCTTTGACCTGGTTTTTGACCAGACTGTCCCGCATTTTCACGTTCCAGTCGTTCCAGGTTCGTCCACCGATGTGCTTCATCACCTGGGTCGCGTAGTAGTTGTAATACATGTTGGGTCCCTTGCTCGTATCGGGTCCCTTGTCTGCCATCGCATTCACGCCGTCGACGATTCCGGGCGCGTCTTTACTCCAGCCCATATACATTCGACAGAGCAACCCAACCGCGGTCCGCGCGTCGGCCGTCGGACGGTTCGGAGGCGTCATGTAGCCGTAAAATGCGCCGCCACTGGATGAAACACTATCCAGGAACTTCTCGGCCCGTTTGTAAGTCCGGGGGTTGATCTGCAAGCCTGTAATTTTACCACTTTTCAAGGCCATTAATTGCCAGCCCACAGCCGACGTATCGCCCGGTTCTCGCGGCCGGTATCGCCAACCACCCCCGATGGGATCCTGTGCTTCTTCGATAAACCAGACGGTTCCCTGGGCGAACGGGGCCAACATCGGGTCTTTGGTCATCGCATAAGCTTCGCAGAACACGATCGACACCAGGCCATGCGAATACATCGAACCGCCCGGCTCAAGGTAGGAAATCCCTTGACCGCTGCGTTGAGCCCGTTTCATCAAGAACTCCAAGCCGTATCGGACCTGTTTTTTATAGGTCCCTGTTTTGTGAGTTTGCCCGTTACCCAATAACGGCAATAAAGCCAGCGCGGTGGCTGCGGAACGGGCCTGGGGCAGAGTGCCAGGGTCGGGACTATTGCGGTGGTCACCGGGGCCAATTTGGTGATCAAGGTTCCATCCCCCGTCGGGCAACTGGTGATCAACAATCCATTTCAAGGCCAATGCGACGGCCTCTTCGGAGGCCGCATTGCCCCCATACTTCCGAACCAGCATGTCTTTGGAGTCGGAATTTCGGCTACTGGTTTCGTTGGAAGTTTCCGAAGTGCTCAGCTCCCCCAACGAATCGAGCTCAAAACTGGACTCCTCGGCCCCCATGATATTCCCAAAATCGACCTCCGCCTCTGGCAGAGAGATTTCCAATTCTTCGGTAATCTCGTTGGGAATCTCTTGAGAAATCTCCGTTTCAAATGGATCTTCCGCGTCGAACTCCATCGCTTCGAGGTTCAGATCGATCATATCCAGCGGTTCAGAAGCGGTCTCGGAGGTTTCCAGCGCGACCCGCCGGTCGACCTTATTGGGCATGATGATAATTGCCAACAGGATGATCACGGCGATGTGCGTCAGAAAGCTGACCATCCAACTGGGCATCACGTTGAACAGCAAAAACCGATTCCCCAGCTCTTCGTGTTCTTCCTCAGGCTCGACGTGATCATCGGCCGTTTGGGATTTCACAGCAGGCTTGGGGTCATTCGCAGGTTGAGGTTTCGCTTGGCTCATACAACGGCGTCCGGGCGTGGGGCGACAGAATTTGCAAATGGAGCGGCTGGAAGAGAACGGGTATTTAGAACTATAAAGGTTTCGCTTGGGTTTTCCAGACTCTATTTTAGCACGAGTTAGGCGAAAATAAGCGAATTGTCTGGATTGAACGGGCTCCGGCTAAACCAAAAAGGGGAATTGAGCCGGCCCAAAGCCGACGTTCGCCCGAAAAAACCTCACCCGGCCTGCAAATTCGGTCCAGGAACGCGAGCCGGGAATCGACCGAACCGTGAACGCATCAATCCCACTGGAAACACTGTGCCGCAAACTGTCAAAAACCTGATCTCCCAATTAGAGCCGCTACGTGCATTGGTCAACCAATTCAAATCTGCCGGTCGAACGATCGGAATCGTACCTACCATGGGTGCCCTTCACGACGGCCATTTGAGTCTGGTACACCGGTCACTGCGGGAAGCCGACGAAACGATTGTCACGATCTTTGTCAATCCAACCCAATTTGCGCCCGGGGAAGATCTGGCCAGCTACCCGCGCCCGCTCGACACCGATCTCAAACTGCTGGCCGACGCGGGCGTGAAGCATGTTTTCGCACCGCCCCAACAGGCCATTTATCCGGCTGGATTTTCCACAACAATCGCCCCCCCGAAAATCGCGAAACGATTGGAAGGTGAATTTCGCCCCAGCCACTTTTCTGGTGTTGCAACCGTGGTTTTGAAACTGCTCAACCTGACCCAAGCCGACCTGGCGTTTTTCGGCCAAAAAGATTTCCAGCAACAACTGGTCATTCGAAAAATGGTCGATGACCTTAACGTCCCGACCGAAATCCGGGTCTGCCCGATCGTGCGCGACCCCGATGGACTGGCGATGAGCTCCCGAAATGCTTACCTGTCACCGGATGAACGGCAAATTGCGCTCTGTTTAAATCAGACGTTGGCCAATATCGAGTCGCAGATTCAACACGGACAGACCGATGGCTACGAGCTGATTGTCGAAATGCGGCAATCGTTGATCGACGGTGGCGTCACCAGCGTTGATTACGCCACCATTGCCAGTCCGGACACGCTGCAAACCGTCGACCAGATCCGGCTTCCCGTGGTTGCGTTGGTCGCCGCCCACGTCGGCAACACCCGGTTAATCGACAATCGACTGATTCGCTCCCCGGCGCCGGAACCTGGAACAGCCGATTTCGGATCGGATTAGCCATTGGCGGCATTTGGGATGGTCGGCGTCGGTAACGATCCGTTCTAATGGGTGGCCGGGGACGTCGAACACGAGAATTTCCCGAATCGCCCGGCTGGTCCTCAGCGAAAGGTACCCGCGAGCAAGGTCTGGCGGAACTCGCCTGAAAAACGCTTGAGCGCCAACGGGACTTCCATCACCGCCATCGTCGAGACGAACTTCCATGCAGCAAACCTTGTTGATGATCCCCCATGAATGGTTCGTTGAGGGTCGTTTGCTGATGGGCTGGTTGGTGGTCAGCGCGTTGATCATGGCGTGGCTGCTATTTCGCAACGGTCCGACGTCGGAAACCTGGAGTTTTCTGTGGGTCGTCGGAATGGTCGCTGCCGCGATCTATTTTGTGTTGCCCGAACTGGAAGTCTACGGCGTCAACCCGGCCGATCCGACCGGACCGTTTGTAAAAGTCGGGCTGGCCATCCGGGGTTATGGCGTTTGTCTGGTCGTGGCAATTACGTTGGGCGTGAGCCTGATTCTTTCGCGTTGCCGCAACACCGAGGTGGAACCCGACCAGATCCTGTCGCTGGCGTTCTGGATGATCGTGATCGGTATTTTCGGCGCCCGATTGTTCTATGTCATTCAAAAATCAGAGCAGTTTTTTCAACCTGGCGTGACCGCGCGATGTGGTTGTGGGCATTCTGGACATGACCGAAGGCGGTCTTGTGGTTTACGGCAGTCTGATTGGCGGCCTGCTGGCGGCAACCGTTTATTTGCGGCTTCATCAAATGTCGTTTGCCAAAACCGCCGACCTGATCGCGCCGGGAATGATGCTGGGCCTGGCCATCGGACGACTGGGCTGTTTGATGAATGGCTGCTGCTACGGCGGCGTCTGCGACGACGCGTCGCTGCCGACGCTTCAGTTTCCGGCCGGCTCGCCGCCGTATATGCAGCATGTGGCGTATGGTGACCTGCTGGGAGTGACCACGACCGAAGAAAAGAGCGACGATCAGAACGGCACCGACCGAGTTGTCACCCGCGTCCAACCCGACTCGATCGCGGCCCGATTGGGGATCCAGGTCAACGATCGAATTTCCATTTATGCCCCCGACAGTGAGCGGGTCCGGTTTTTTAAGCAACATCGCGACCAATGGAGCGAGGATCAGGATCTGATCTGTTTTGTCGACAGTCAGCGTCAGGGCCGAATGACCGTCTCACTGGATGAACTTGCCAGTGTCTCCCGTCCCGTTCACCCGACCCAAATTTATAGCGCGATCAACGCCGGTTTGTTGGCGATGATGTTGTGGTTTTTCTGGACCGTTCGCAAACGCGACGGCGAGGTATTCGCATGGATGTTAATCCTTTACTCGATTGCGAGATTCCTGCTGGAAATCATCCGCCGGGACGAATCCGGATTATTCGGGACCAATCTGACGATTTCCCAATGGGTCAGTATTGGAACCATCGTCGTTGGATTCGCACTCTTGAGCCTGGCCCGCCCACTTCAAAATCCGGCCGACCCACCCGTGTCTCACCAGTGACGGCCGGGGTGGGAACCCATTTTTCGACAAATTAAAGAGCAAACGTCGCGCCACACAAATGTGCTTGCGGTTGCCAAAATGGTTATACTGTTGCCGAAGAATCTCGACGAAACGGAGTGCAAGCAACGTTGGCTGGCAGCGGTTAAGACGATAATCGCGGCATTCTGGGCAGTTTTTGCCATCTTTTCGAGGCTCTTGAGGGTAATTGGAACTTCTGAAAACGTAACGCGTCAATGCACATGAACAAGTCAATCGCGAACCAGGATGATCAACAGTTGATCCGTCGGACTCTTGACGGACACAACGACGCGTTTGGTCATCTGATCCGTAAGTATCAGGACCGGCTGTATAACGGCATGGTTCATATCTTACGGAGCGAGCCAGAGGCCGAAGATGTCGTCCAAGACACCTTTGTCCTGGCATTCACGAAACTTGACTCGTTCAAAGGAAACAGCGCATTTTTTACGTGGTTGTACCGGATTGGCTACAACGTTGCGATCACTCGCATTCGACGGAGAAAATCAACCGTTTCGATTGAAGGTAAAGAGGAAACCGGGCGGCTGGATTTCCCCGATAGCGGGCCAGCACCGACGCGCCGGATCGAACAGGAAGAACAGGCCTCGCAGTTGATGCAGGCGCTGGATCGACTGTCGATTGAACACCGGTCGATCCTGGTTTTGAGGGAAATGGATGAACTGGACTACGACGCAATCGCGGAAATCCTGGAGTTGCCCATTGGGACGGTGCGAAGCCGTCTGCATCGGGCTCGAGCGCAACTTCGCGAACAGCTGGAAATAATCATGGGTCACTTGACCTGACGGCAACCTGGCCTGACGCCTTTTGAACCGACCTGCAAACTGAGAACGATTAAAAATCTTGACTCCCTGTCGAAGACCAACAGATAAGTACAATGACTGACGCCTCGCCAACCGAACAACTTTTAACTGCCCTTTTCGACGGAGAGCTGGAAGGCGAGGAGCGACTGCGCCGAGCAACTGCTGGCCGATAGCAGTGAATACCAGGCATTGTTTGATTCATGGCGACAACAACAGCAGGCCCTTCGCAAGCTACCGCGTTACCAGCTGGATGAAGCGTTCGCGTTTCGCGTGATGCGTGAATCGCTCAAGGACGACCAGGCGATCGCGACCGCGAATTCGCGGAGCCAATGGAAGACAGGCATCGCCGCCATTGCGGCTTTGGCGGCGTTACTGCTGTTGACCGTGTTTGTCTTTCCTCGACTCGCAAGTCGGAACGAAGTTGCTGAAGGCCCCACTTGGGAAGAAATGCAAACGGAGAATTCGGTCGCCAACGAGAACGCGAGTTCTCCCGATCAGCCAAACGCAGATACCCAAGGCGGCTCGATGGATACGAACCTGGTTGCCCTGGGAAACCCCGGGGAACAGGTAGGCATGTCGGCCGACGCCAACCAGGCTCTCCGCCCAGGAGAACGGCTAGCCAACAATCAGAACACGCCGCCAACTTCAGCCAGTGGGACCTCGAATCCAGCCCGACCAGGCTCGAACCGTAAGTCGCCGCCGGTTCCCACGCCGATCGGCATCAGTACAGCAACCGGAGATTCGTCCAACGACTCATCCGCTGACTCCAATGGCGAAACAGAACTGGCCTCAAGCAACAAAACGGCTGCTCCCGACAACTCCGAAGCGATGGCCGCCGAACCGAATTCACCAGCCCGTTTGACGGACACCAAGCAACCTTCGGTGGATCGCGTCCTGCTGATCAATATGCAGCACCGCGAACAAGCTCTGGCCGAACTACAACGAGTGTTCGCCAGAAATTCGATTCAGATCGTCAATCCCAACAGGCCGCCAGCTGAATTGGCCAGCAGTGATTCGCCGAACCGTTCGCCGGGTCAGCCCGAGGCGATTCGCAGTGGTGTCTCGAATGACAATTCTAGCAGCCTGTTTTCCATCCGATCGCAGTCCGGGATCGAGGCCGTTTACGTCGTGTCCACCCCGGCTCAAATGCGGAAAGCCATCACGGAACTTGCCGATCAAGCCTTGATTGCCGGTTACTCGGTTCCCGAAGATTCACCGGCTGCCGAGAAACAACAGCCGGAGGACGACGGGTCCAAAAATGCCAACGCTTCCGCACAACAACTTGAACCGTGGGAATTCGGGAACAATCAAAATGGTGGCTACCAATTCAGGGACGGCCAGGAACTGCTGAAAACCGAAAAACCGGTCAACGGTAACGCGGATAATGAAATTGCAGAACTCGACAAGTGGTTCAATCTGTCAGCAGAAAATCCCGACAGCGACCTGATTCACTTTTTGTTATTCGTCCGCACTGCGGATCCGAAATCCAATGGCGAGACACCAACCGATCCAGCCTCCGAGGAATCCTCCCCAGGCCAGATAGACAAGTAGTCCGGTTCTCTGCAAACCGGATGAACCAGGAAAACCCGATGCATTGGCGTGGGATGGCCCACCGCCTCGCGCTCCATGGGGAACACTTTTCGGACGTCAAACTCTGGCGATCGAATCAATTCGCAGTTGCGACGGAAAAAACGGTTTTCATCAACAGGTTTTCCACGCTGAAGCCCATTCGTCAAACCACACGCAACTCCTCTCGTTTGACATTTCGTTCGATCGGCTCCAACGGAGCTTTCGATTTTCCGGGAACGGGTCGGGTTTTTCGATCCACTCCTCCAGTTTTCTGCGGCACGAATTCAAAATTCTCGTTTTGGGTTTTCAATTGGAATCTTCCCGTTAACTTTGTGGGTCCACGAAACCTGCAACTTTCTTCAAACCGGGCGAATTGACGATGCCACAATCTTCCGAGCGCGAATCAACCCATACCGTCGAAATCAGTGAACAAGCGACCGATCAGTCCCGACCGTTCGTCGGTCAGTGGAATCAATTGATTTCGACAACCAATTGGGAAAAAGGGCAGATCATCTGCCAATGGCGAAAATCGCTGGAAGAAAGCGACGCCAGCAGCAGCGAGTATTCCGATGAGGCCTGGAGCCAATTGGTCGGCGGCGTCAGCCCCCAACACGTCGGTCGGCTACGACGGACGTTTGAACGCTTTGGCCACGTCTATCAGGAATACGAAGGCGTTTACTGGAGTCACTTTTACGCGTCGCTGGAGTGGGATGATCCCGAGATGTGGCTCGAAGGAGCCGTTCAGAATCGCTGGTCGGTCTCCAAGATGCGCCAGCACCGTTGGGAAACGCTGGGCAAAATTCCCGCCGATCAACCGCAGCCCGACCAGATCGTCGCGACGGAAATCGAAGAAGAAGTTCAATCGCTGGATCTTTCCGAAGCCAAACGACACAACGATCGCGACTACATCGAAGGCCCCGTCCACGAGGGACCCGATTTCGGCGACGAAGGCCCGGCTCCGGACAACCGTTCCGGCGAGGCAACGGAACCATCATCCGCTTCCCCCCCGCCGAAGCGGTACGCCCGTTTGAGTCCTTCACCGATCTTCCCGACGATGTGATGGAAGCCTGCAGCGCTTTTAAACTTGCCATCATCCGCCACAAGGCCGACCAATGGAGCGAGATTTCCCAAGCCGACATGATTGGCCTGCTCGACGCTCTCAAACAATTGGTCCAAACACAAATCTGAAACGGCAGCCAGTAGTCAGGCGGTCAACGTCACAGCTCAGGGCGGTAAGAAGGTTGGCAGGGATGACGAAGAGGCGGACGCCGGAACCCCCAACCCCAGTTCACCTTCCCGCCACAGCCGCCCTCGGTTTCTCCTGTTCCTAATCAAAATATGGTAAAACAGCGTTCCGGATTTCTTCACGAAACGTTGTTCCAAGTTAATGTCGAGGGTTGCATGTCGTTGAATCGAAAACTTCGGATGGGAATGGTTGGGGGAGGGCAGGGTGCGTTTATCGGTGCCGTGCATCGCATGGCCGCTGCACTCGATGGCAAAATCGAACTGGTCGCTGGAGCGTTTTCGGCTAATCCCGAAAAAAGCGCCGCCTCCGGAGAGGAATTGTTCCTCGATCCGTCCCGGGTTTACGGCAGCTACCAGGAGATGGCGGAAAAAGAAGCTGCCTTGCCAGACAATCAACGGATCGATTTTGTTTCGATCGTGGTTCGCAATGATCTACATTTCGAAGTCGCCAAGACCTTCCTCGAGGCCGGCTTCAATGTGATCTGCGAAAAACCACTTGCGTTCTCGTTTGAGCAGGGCCAACAGTTGGCGGCCATCGTGAACTCAACCGGCAAGGTGTTTGCACTGACTCACAACTACACCGGCTACCCGATGGTCAAGGAAGCCCGCGCGATGGTCGCGGCGGGCAAACTGGGAAAGATCCTCAAGCTTGTTGCCGAGTATCCCCAGGGCTACGCAATCACCGCACTGAAAGAGCAAGCGGACGGCGCCATTTCGAATTGGCGAATGGACCCCAATGTCTCAGGCGTGTCCAACTGTATTGGCGATATCGGCTCGCACGCAGAAAACCTGGCACGCTACATCACCGGACTGAAAATCGAGGAACTGGCAGCCGACCTGTCGACGTTTATTCCCGGCCGGCCGCTCGACGATGACGGCAACATGCTGATCCGCTACGAGGGTGGCGCCAAAGGCGTGTTGTACGCCTCGCAGATCTCGACCGGCGATGAGAACAACCTGAACATTCGGATCTACGGGACCGAGGCTTCGCTCGAATGGCATCAGGAACACCCCAATGAGCTGATCATCAAATTCGCCGAACAGCCCCGCCAAATTCACCGACGTGGCAACGTTTACAACGGTGAAGCCTGTCAAAAATTCACGCGACTGCCGTTCGGGCATCCGGAAGCCTTTATCGAGGCCTTCGCGAACGTTTATTTGGGTGCGGCGGAAGCCATCGCCGACGAGCTTGCCGGCCGATACCCGCGTCCCGAAGGCTATGACTTCCCGACCGTGCAGGACGGCGTCGAAGGCATGGCCTTTATCGAAGCGGCGGTCAAATCGTCCAACAACAACTCGGCTTGGACCAAACCGCAAGTCTAAATCCGGGTCTTGCCCGTTCTTATTTGGCCCAAAGTTACTACTTCTCCGAACCACAATCCGCTAGAATGAAGGCTCGGTACGTGTTCTGACCGTTCCCAATTTCAACCGATATAGACAACATGACGATCCTCGATTCCGCACTGCTGGCTCAAGAACTTTCCTCCGGACAGGTCGTATTGATCGCGATCATTTTGGTGGTCCTGTTCTTCATGTTTGTTGTGTTCGCCGTCTTCCTGTCCTATTTCCGCTGGTGGATCCAGGCTTTTTTCACGCGAGCCAAAGTCAGTTTTTGGGACCTGTTCGGAATGTCTTTCCGAAAAGTCAAAGCCAGTGTGATCGTGCCCAGCAAAATCATGGCGGTCCAGGCTGGCCTGCGGGACGAAGAATTATCCACCAAAGCGCTTGAGGCTCATTATCTCGCCGGCGGTAACGTGCCGATGGTAATTCGTGCCTTGATCGCAGCCAACAAAGCCAAAACCATTAAACTGAGTTTTCGCGAGGCCACCGCAATCGACCTCGCAGGTCGAAACGTACTGGAAGCGGTTCAAACCAGCGTTTACCCTCGCGTGATTGATTGCCCACCCAAAGGCGGTTCCCGGCGGTCACTGGATGCCGTCGCCAAGGACGGCATTCAATTGAAAGTCCGGGCGCGCGTGACCGTTCGTTCCAACCTGCAACAATTGATCGGTGGTGCGACCGAAGAAACCATCATTGCCCGCGTCGGTGAGGGGATCGTCAGTGCCATTGGTTCGGCCGCCTCGCACAAAGAGGTGCTGGAAAACCCGGACATGATTTCCAAAGCCGTACTCGCCCGACGGCTGGACTCGCAAACGGCCTTTGAAATCGTCTCGATCGATATCGCCGATATCGATGTGGGCGACAACATCGGCGCCCGACTGCGAGCCGATCAGGCAGAGGCCGACACCCGGGTCGCCCGGGCCAAAGCCGAAGGTCGCCGCGCGATGGCCGTTGCCCAGGAGCAGGAAAATACAGCGTCCATTGAAGAGAGCCGGGCCAAACTGGTGGAAGCCGAAGCCGAGGTTCCCCGGGCAATGGCCGACAGTTTTCGATCGGGAAAGCTTGGAATTCTCGATTACTATAAATTGAGAAATGTCCAGGCCGACACCGAAATGAGGACGTCGATTTCCAAGGCCGGCCCCAACCAGGCAAAACGCTAACCGGCAGGCAGCCGAGTCCGTCGGTCACCCCCCTCGCCGAATCGACGTTTGACCGCGAACGTCCAAACGAGTTCGTCCAACCTCAATCGTTCAATCCATTGGAGCAACCATGGCACGAGACATCGAAGAATTTCTCCGACGTGCCGCCGAGCGCCGGCAACAGCAAAAAGGCGGACAACCGCAACAGCGTCAGCCCGCCCCGCTCAACAGCCGGTGGAGATCGTCGAACCAGAAATCGTTCGGCGGACTCCCCCCAAACGCAAACCGGCCACCAAGCAACCTCGGCAAACGCTTCAACAGCAACGGCAAACACGGCTCGACAACGAGCAACGTGAACGCGACATGCGGGATGAATCGATCGATCAACATGTCGGACGACACCTCGACACCAGCGACATTGCCGCCCAAGCCGGTCGGTTGGGCAAAGGGATCGCCGACGTGCATGAACGTGTCGATTTGGCCATCCATCAACGGCTGGATCACGACATCGGGAAAATTGACGACCGACCCACGATCACCGACGACCCCAGACCGGGCGTGGTCGGCCAAGAAGCCGCCCCGCTGGCGGCCCAATTGCTGAAAATGTTGGCCACGCCGGAGTCGATCCGACAGGCGATCCTGATCGCGGAAGTCCTGAACCGGCCAGATTTTGACCGGCTGGATGAAATGGACTAACGGGAACCCGATATGATTGAAATCAAGCCCGGCCAAACTGCGCATCGGCTGGATCGGAACGGGTGTGATGGGCCAAAGCATGTGTCGTCACATCATGGACGCGGGTTTTGACGTAACCGTTTATTCTCGCACCCAGTCAAAATCCGCGCCGCTGATCGCTGCAGGTGCCCAATGGGCCGACTCACCGCGTTCGGTTGCTGAATCCAGCGACGTGATTTTTGCCATCGTCGGGATGCCGCACGACGTCCGTGAGGTGTTTCTCGGTGACGACGGGATTCTCGCCGGTTGCAAACCGGGCAACATCGTGGTGGATATGACGACCAGCCAACCCGCCCTGGCAGCAGAAATTTACGCCGCCGCCAAACAACAAAATATTTCCGCGATCGACGCACCGGTCTCCGGTGGCGACGTCGGCGCTAAAAACGGCACGCTCTCGATTATGATCGGTGGCGACGAAGAGGCCGTTGCGGCCCTGGATGTCTGCTGGCAGGCGATGGGCAAAACCATCGTCCGACAAGGTGGTCCCGGCGCCGGACAACACACCAAAGTGGTCAATCAGATTCTGGTCGGTGCGGGGATGATTGGCGTTTGTGAATCGTTACTTTACGCATACCAATCCGGTTTGGACTTGGAGACCGTATTGCAATCGGTCAGTAGCGGCGCTGCCGGCAGCTGGGCATTGACCAACTTGGGCCCGCGGATCGTTGCCAACAATTTTGACCCCGGGTTTTTCGTTGAACACTTCGTGAAAGACCTGGGAATCGCGTTGGAAGAATCGCGGAAGATGGGATTGGAGCTTCCCGGACTCAAACTGGCCCACCAACTATATCAGAACGTCCAACGCGAGGGTGACGGCAGATTGGGTACCCACGCATTGCAAAAATCGCTGGCCGCAATGTCCGGCATCGACTGGGAAAACAGGAAGTAATTTGGGTTCATGAGTACCTTGACCACACCACGCTTCAATCCGTTATCCATCCGTGACGATTTTCCGGTCCTGAACCAGACGATCTATCGCGATCGACCGTTGATCTATTTGGACAATGGTGCCTCGACGCAACGCCCCCAAGCGGTGATCGACACCATGTCCGATTGCTACCGGCGGACCTATGCGAATGTTCACCGGGGCATTCACTGGCTGAGCGAACGCTCGTCGGCGCAATACGAAGCGGCCCGGTCAACGGTCAAGTCGTTCCTTAACGCTCCGTTTGCCAACGAAGTGATTTTCACTTCCGGGACAACCGAAAGCGTCAATCTGGTTGCCCGGGCCTGGGGAGAGGAACATGTCCAGGCGGGCGACGAAATCCTGTTGACCATCTTCGAGCACCATTCCAACATCGTGCCCTGGCAACAACTGGCCGCACGGACAGCGCCAAGATTCAGTTTGCCGGCATCACCGACCAGGGCGAGTTGGATCTGGCCGATTTCAAATCAAAATTGTCGGACAAAACCAAGATCGTTTCGATTTCGGCCGTTTCCAACGTGCTGGGGTGCAAACTCCCGATCCAGGATCTGGTACCACTGGCCAGGGAAGTCGGTGCGATGGTTTTCGTGGACGCGGCACAACACGTTCCGCACGAACCGACCGATGTCCAGGCCTGGGATGCCGACTTCGTTACCTTCAGCGGCCACAAATTATTGGGGCCCACCGGCATCGGAGTCCTCTGGGGTCGTCAGACGATTCTCGAAGCGATGCCACCATTTCTCGGCGGCGGCAGCATGATCGATCAAGTGACCGTCGATGGCTTCACGCCGGGCGAATTGCCGGCAAAATTTGAAGCCGGCACCCCGGCGATCGTGGAAGCAATCGGACTGGCCGCCGCGATTCAATATCTGCAGCCGATCGGATTGTCCGCCATCGCCCGCCATGAACAGGAATTGACTGCGGCAACCATCGAAGCGATCCGCGACATTGAGGGCCTGTCGATTCTGGGCCCCCCCGCCGACCGACACTCGGGACTGGTCAGTTTCACCGTCGAAGGTGTTTCTCCGCAGGATATTTCGGTGTTGCTGGATCAACAGGGGATTGCGATCCGTGCTGGCCATCACTGCGCCATGCCACTGCACAAACACTTGGGGCACCGCTCAAGCTGCCGAGCCAGTTTTTATCTTTACAACACTCTCGAAGAAGTGCAACAATTCGCGGAAGCGCTGGCGAAAGTGATCCAACGGCTACGGTAGTTTTCCGCTTGCGGACCAGCAGGTTGCCGAGACGTTGGCTGTCGCCGAGATGTTGGTGATCGCCGAGATTTCAGTTATCGTTGTCCTGCTGACTCTGATGATCTTCCAGGGCACGAATTCGCTGCTCCAGCAACATAAAGTCGTCGGTCAACGAATCGAGTTGCCATTGCAGAATGTCAACTCGTTCGACGAGATACTCAGGTTTATCCGGGAGCTCCACTCGCAGCTTCGCAATTTCGAGCAGCAGCTCCAGTCGTCGAACCGTCAGATCCGCTTGGGCCTTCGATTGATTCTTGACCAGCAACGACCGACCGGCGGCGGCATCATTCAGTCGGACCTCAGCCAAGCGGGCTTTTTCGCGGGCATTCCGCAATTGAACCTGTTTGGGCCTTGCGGTTGAACCGGAGCTCGCGTAATCGACTCGCTCTTTGGCAATTTCGACGTTGGACTGGAGACGTTCCAAGGTCGTGTCCGGGATGAGTTTCAGTTTCAGGGATTTTTCCTTTAAACTTCCACCCAGATTCGCCGAAATGGCGTCGTTGATTTCCTGATTGTGCAGCTTTGCACGTTCCAATTCGATTTCTGCCACGCGAAGCCTGAGGATCGCATAACGCAGGTTCAATTCGCTCATCGTTGGCGATTGGGTCTCAGCCTGCCGAGCCGCAGGTGACTCGGTCTGTTGCGCCAGAATTGGGAAGCCCGGAACGAGGATTGCCAGCCATACGCCTAAGAATGCAGAACCGAATTTTGCCTGAAACCTGCCGAAGCCACGGCAGGACTGCCCGAAGAGCCCCAGCGGCTCCATTGGTGGTAAATCGCCAACCGTCTGTTTCACGCATAGATTTTTGAAGCAAGCAATCGATTTGGATTTCGTCATTTTCAACTCCTGATGGATACAGCTGGCGGTGCCGGGTAGGGATAAGCAATCCAAATGCCAGCCTGTTCAATAACCGTACAAGGTTCAGCATTTTTTTTGGGAAAACCGAATCAGCAGCCGTAAAACTGGCTGACCAGGTTTCCGAATTGCCAAATCCGCCGACGGCCCTGGAACGATTGTGCCAAATCGCTCACCACGCGAGACATATTTAGCCAAGCCGTTTTGCCGTGAAAGGACTCTCAACAACGCCTGCCAAGAACTCCGCAGCTAACGGAACAACGCGGCAACCATCCGGGATTGGAAGGAACGGAAATTTCTTTCCCTCGCGTGTTGGAGAAACCCATCCCGCAAAAAACAAACCGCTGCAGCCAACCTCCTACGACCAAACACCCGACCGATCGACTGAGCATAAATTGCAACGCGTCAAAACACCAGACGCGCGTTGCTTAGCAAGGATCAATCAGGCGTTGAGCATAATCTCCTCACCGCCCGCCCCTAAAGTCGCTTGGTCATCAGGTACACCGCGGCGACCTGGGCGACGGCCAAGACCAGAAAAAACAGGCCTACGCCGATCCAGCTGCCTGATTCGATCAACGTGTATTGTTGCCGCCAGGGCTGGGATACACAAAACCCGCCCACGGCTAACGAAGCCAGAATCGAGACGCCTAATTTTCCCAACAGAATATTGCGAAACATCGTGGTTCAACTCGCTCCTGGTTTCCTTCCAATAAACACGTAATACGGGGTTTTCAGGAATGGCACGTAGGGAGGCCGATTGCGCCCCTCGAACAGATAGACTTGCTCGAAATGGTGACGTAAAAACGGCAGATGATCGGGCGACGGAAAAACATTGTCGGTGGCAAACCAGGGTTGCCACAGGGACCTCGCCAACCAACGCTGCTGCTTCATACCCGTTGGAGGATATTTGCGACCGACATAGAAATCAACGACGCCGATGTGACCACCAGGTTTGAGCATGGCCAGCGCGTTCTCGATTGCCGCAAACCAGTCCGGGATCATCGTCAAGGAATACGAAAACGTGACAACATCCGCCTGGCCTTCAGGCGGACGCCATTGGGTTGCATCGGCGGCGACGGCGGTTGCGTTTTCCCAACCACGGGCCTGGAACCGGTCACTGGCAACTTTCAACAACGACTCGGAGAGGTCGACGACATAGACTTGTTTCAGTCGCCCGATATCGGCCGACAAATTTTCGATATTCGCTCCGGTTCCCCCACCGAGATCGACCCAGACGCCCTGGTCGGGTTTGGGCAGTCGTTCGTAAAGCTCTTCGCGGCCCTTGAGCAATCGTTTGCGAAAATCATCGTACGCGTTCGCCTGACCGCCATAAAAACTCTCCATCCGCTGGGCATGGTCATCTCCGCGCACAGGCTTGAACAGCATGTGGTAGAGAATTTTCATGTCGGAGACAAAAGCCATGATGATTCGTTACCAGCGAGCGTTGGGGACGTGGCGGGAAAATTAAGAATTCGGAATCAAGCGCTGAGATCGGCGATATAAAAACTGCCGTAGGTATGCACCCGGTCTTTTTCGTGGAGGTCTTCGGCCAGGTCCGGGTGAAAATTCAGCATCGGGCTGACCGGCTGGATTTCACCATTCCGATTGACTTGCACCTGGTCGATAAAATCGGTGCGCAGGCCACCGCTTCTCCAGATAATCCGTGCGTTGGGAGCTGCCCGATCAACAATCGCTTGCCACTCGGATTCCAGTAACGGGAAAAAATGATCGCTCAACCAATCCATATGATCCAACAGGATGTACCGCGAGATCGTCCCGTCGTGCTGCTCGAGGAACCCTTGGACCGAATTGGTGTGGGTGGTGATGCGGTCAACCAAGCCGTCTTTCAGTTTCTGGAAATTCTCGGCCTTGAGATATTCCGGGCAACAATCCTCCGAGTATTCACCGTTCATGTAGACTCGCCAGAAGTAGTTGTCTTTGAGCGGGAGTTTGACAAATACGGCCTCCATACAGTCCTGAATGAACTTGACCAGACCACCCTCGTATTGGTTCTCAATCTGCTTGCGTTGGGCTTTGGGAACTCCCAGCATCGACATGGTCGTGTCACGGTTCATGGTGAACTTCATCAGCCCCGACCAGAATTTCTTTTGCAGATGCTGCTCGTAGATTTGCTTTTGTTCGTCGACCGAATCAGCGTTCAGAATCGCATCGAGGTGCGGACGGACCCGAATCACATGATCGGTGTACGACTTGACCATTTTCGCAATCGCACCGGAGGTCCCCCGAAAGTAGAACGACTTGCGAGGATTGTCGAACCACTTGATTTTCTTGTCCCAGAACGCGCGCGACCAATCGTTAAGCTCGGGCCGAAGTTGTTGCTGATAGATCGTCTTGATACCGGGCAACCGGCCTTTGCCGAACATTTGAAAAAAGTCTTCAAACTCCAGATTGCGAATCGCACTCTGTTTCAATTGCAGCAGTGCATTTTGCCGGGGGTTCATGTCAACGGCGTGAATGTGATTCGGACCGGCCAGGGAATAGTCCAGTGCATTGCAGCCGGCGGAGGTGATGACCATCACATTGTCATCGGGGCCAAGATCCAAAGCGACTCGGTCCAGTCGCGGGTCTTCCCAGCAAGTGTTGTAAACCAGATTATTTCCGTGAACCGTCGTGAAAACACGGCGGCTGACCCAATCAAAAAGCACCATAGGACTTCAAACATTGCCTGATAACGGATGTAAATGTGGATCCGATTGTATCGGGCCAGCGGATCAGCGGGGAGGGCTAAACGAAATTGGGATCACTTGATGTGTCCGTCTTTCATGCGATAGATGGACCAGACGCGGTTATCCGGCCCTGTGTACTCTTTTAAGTAGAATTTTCCCTCGATTGTGACCGGGCGTACGGTGAAATCCGTTTTTTCACCCTCGGCCAATTTGACCAGCACACAGTCATAAAGGGCCGCGCCGGGACCAAAGCAGCATTTCTGATTGTCGCGGACGAATACAAATTTGGTCAGTCCTTTTTGGCTGACCGAGGGACGAATGAACCCCCGCAGCCGAATCGTCGCGCCATCGTAGCTGTTGATCGTCGGCGTCAGCATCTCACGTTTAAAACGCTCGGTTTTCTCCATCTTGAACACCAGGTCATCGAACGTCAGGTCATATTCCTTCGGCTCATCGTCCTCGTCGGTCTCGGCAGCGGTGCCGTCGGCGGTTGCCGCCCGCTCCTGATCGGAACAGAGAAATTCGCCCAGAGCGACTCCAGGACCACTCAGGCCAACGGTGATTAACACCGCCGCCAAGGCCCACGTGAGGGGGATTGCGGAGGAAGGTTTGCGAGAGTCAGCGGTCGATTTCATTTTACGTAGTCCGCTTCGATTTCATAAAACACTTGCGGCACCTCGTCGTCCATCGTCAGGGCGGTATTCGGATTCAGTCGAAAGACGCCTCCGATCCGCCGCAGGGCATAGCTGTAGTTCACGGTTTTGTCGATCTTGATATCGATCGCCACAACCTCGGAGATCTTCGGACTGCCACCAAAACAGCACTCGCCAAAATCACCGACGAGAATAAAGTTCTTCAAGCCCCTCTTTTTCGTGCTGGGACGCGTGTAGCCCTTGAGAAAAACTTTCTTGCCGTCCAGTTCCCTGGCTTGCTCGGCGAATGGCAATTGCGTTTTCGGATTGTCGCGCAGCATCGCGTAAGAGATTCGCTGGTAACCATCGGGGACCTCCGTGGCGTAAATGTACGCGTGCATGCCGATGCTGGAAACCAGACAAACCAGACTGATCGCCAGCCCGATTTTGGCAGCCAGTTTTCCCACCAGTTCGTCCGGGTAGCGCCTGAAATTGGACAGCGCAGCGATTCCGAAACCGACGCCTAACGCCGGTAGCAGGACGAATAACGGAAACAAAAACGAAGTCAGACCGAGAATTCCAAACACCACACTGGCCACTGCAGACTTACAGACGGAACGGTATTGAAAATTCTGTTCGTGGCCCTGAAAGGTCGGTCGTTCTTCAAGTGCGACAGAGTTCATAATTTCATTGTAGGAAAGAAACCAGGATTAACCACATCGAATCACTCAAATCGAGCCACTCCGCGAATCGAGGGCAACCTGGAACAGCGTTGCGGGAACCCAATGATCCAGCCTGAAAATCGGCTGGCTGCTCGCGGCGGAAAGCTCAAAAAATCAGCCGTTCGAACCAGCCGTTGACCACCGACCACAACAACAGGAAGATGCCAACCGAAGCACCCATCGGGACGAAAATGATCGCCCAGGTCAAATTGGGCGCGGCGGAGACGGTAGCCACCGGTGCTGATTCGGACATGGTCTGGGCGACTGGCCCGAACGATTCCGTTTCAAGCGACTGACTCGGTGAAGTTGATACGAACGAAGTCGACGCCGGGTTCGTCCGTTTTGCGGACTTGACCACCGAGTTGGCAGCTGGAAATCGAGTCTCGGTCTTCTCGCCAACCTGTTCTGGAGTCGTGACGGGCGCTACCCGAGCGGTCCGCAGCGGTTGGATTCGTGTCCTCGACCGGAATACTGACTGGCTGGGTTCCCTCGTCGATCCCGATCTCGCGGTGATCGAGAATCACACTGTTATCAAGCGTCGGCGGATGGTCGTGGTCGGGAGCCGGAGTCGGATCCAAGGCCGCTACCCCGTCGCCCGCGTCGCCGTCATCGGATTGCTTGCCTTGGGTTCCGGCATCCGTCGGGGGTTTCGGCGTTTCGGATTGGCTGCCCGCCTTGTCGGCTTCCTCTTGATCATCGTCATCTTCATCGTCGCCAAAACCGCCCAGGAAGAAGTCGGCCCGTCGTACCGCGTCCGGGTCGATCTTCGCCAATTCGTCGATATATTTCTTGGCCTCCGGTTTGGGGCATGCACGCGAAGGTAGGAAATCACGGGGACTCGCAACCAGTTGGTTTCTTCGTCGGCGTCCTTGAACATTTGGACCAGCCGTTCCATTACGGTCCAATCTTCCCAGCGCGCGAGATCGGGAATGATCATGTCCGCCATCTTCGGGCGATCGAGCAAATGCCGTATCGCTTTGACAATTCGCTCCTTGGACACCACTTCGACTTCGGTACCGTGAAAACGGAGTGCCGAAACAGCCGCCAAAATATCGACATAGTCGGCTTCTGAATTGTCGAGAAACGACTTCTCAATCAAATCGACACCCGTCTCGCCCTTGAGCATCAAATAACAGGCAATCAGCGCATCGAGTCCAGCGCGTTTCTTGCGGTCACCCGATTCGATCAACTCCTCGAGGATCTTGACGTCCTCCGCTTGCCCACACACACCAAGCATCGTGAAGTACAACCGCCGGCGATTGACGGAGGTCTCGGAGTCCTGAATCCAACCCAGCAACTTGTCGCGTTGCATCTGGTCCTTCATGGCAATCAGGTCTTCGTAGGGGGCCCGCGCAAATTCGTCATAAGCGTCGAACGCCAGCATGGATTCTTCATGCTCGAAGTAGTCCTGGAAAAAAATCAGACGCTCAGGACCTTTTTCAGGCAACTGCTGGATGTCCTCCAGATACTGAAAGACGCGGTCCGACGCCTTCATCGGGGTCGACCAGGCCAGTCGGGGAGGATCAACACCCATGACCAGGAATTTTTGGCCCACGGGGTAGTTGCCGACCAATTGGGTTCGGAACTGCATTTCCTTGCCGACAAACTTATCGCCCTTGATCACATTGACGATCTCAAATTTGGCCTTGGGAAAATCGGCCTCGGGGTCGTCCAACGGAGGAGGAACTTCCAACAGTTTTGCCACCACAACGACATCGTTGGAATTCAATTGTTCAGAAAACGTCAGGGCAACGGCGGAACAAAACGGGCAAACGTTGGTCGCGGAGTTGACCGGCCTCGCGATGGCCGCCACACACAGGGCCACCACGGCAGGGATCACAAACAGGTTTCTGGATCGCCAAATCATTGAACTTGCTGACATTCAAAACTTAAAAACAAAAGATTCGCTACACGACGTCTATGTTATCGTTTTAGGGCCCGAAATGTAAACGAGCTATCACCTATCGTGATGAAACTTTCACCCATGCTGGCTATTTGCCAAGCGATTTGGAAACGTCGGTCTTGTAGGCCGAGATGGCGGGATAAATGCCCACGATGATCGCTAACACGATCAATCCGGGGATTAGCAGCAATTCCGGGGAAATCGAAAGATCCGCAATCCAACCGGGCAGACTGTCTCCACCGGGAAAAAAGCTGATGGGCACGCCGGGCGCAAAACTGAAAAAGCCCACTTGGACGCCGGTTCGAGACTCGACAATTGGGCTGACACCCGCATTGAGTGCATGACCGGCAACCCATCCGAGCATCCCACCCGCCAGTGCCAACAACATCGCTTCGCACAGCATGATATTCATGACTTTGACCCGTCCGGCACCGAGTGCTCGCATCACCGCAATTTCATGTTTTCGCTGACTCATAGAGTTGTAAATGCCGACGAGAATGCTGATCGCCGAAACGACACAAATCAGGCAGGTCAAAGCCAGTAGCAACCAGCGAATCGGATCAACAAACAGCTGAAACAGCGAGGTTACCTGCTGGATCGGATTGACCGCCTGGGCCGCCTTTTGACTGCGAACCGGCCGGTAGGGCGACCAGTCGAGCGTGGTTTCCAAATCGCCTTCATTGATTTGCGAGGGCAGGATCATCCCCAGCATGTCGTAAGGATCGTTGAGCGAGGTGCGGACCAGGATCGACGTGACCTCCCGTTGCTCGATCGGCAATGCCGATTTCGTATCGATCGCGACGTATTCCGGTTCAGGCTCACTTTCAGGATCACTTTCAGGATCAGTTTCGCCGGAATCAGCGTCGCCGGAATCCAGGTCCTGCGATGCGTCGGCCGAAGGCTCTGGACCCGATTCGGGCGCGTCGGCTTCCTCTTCTTCCTCGTCGGCGAATGGATCGACGTTGGCCGGATCGATGGCCTCGCTGCTGCTGCTGCTTTCGTTCTCAGATTTCAAAATCCGTTCATCTTCGACCGGTTTGACGTGCCCATCCATCAGGTAAAAGCCATCCATATTGACGAACAGCACGCGGTCGTGCGGGGTTCCAGTCTGCTCCAGAATCCCCACGACAAAAAAATCGGTTTCATGAATATGGGCGCCCGAACTGTTGGGATCGCCGTGGGTCGGGTGGATGATATCGCCGATCTTCAGCCCGCAGCGAGCCGCGACCGTTTTGCCGACGACGCATTCGAAGAAACCGTGTTCCTTGTTATTTTCTTCAAAACACCGCCCCTGTTCAAACTTGAATTTTTCTTCCGTCTCGACATCGAGCACCAACTCCGTCAGGAAATCCGGCTTGGTTCCGACCACCCGAAAGGCGGCCTGAGTTTCGGGATCGACGTAATAATCCCCCATGCAAATGGGGACCGCCAGATGGGTGTAGCGTCGATAGAGCCCCGGTTTGTCGAGCCCCATCATGGCGGCCTGCTGATGATGGGCGCCTTGCTGCGTCACATAGTCCGCCAGCGTCATCCCCAATCCGCCGCAAGCGGGGGCAATCAGACTGGCCAGTGAGCGGGCGTCATCTTCATGGGCAAACGCGTTGTAAGCAATGGAGCTTTTCAGTTCGCTCCCGCGCGTGTCGGCATCGCAGAATGCGAGATAATACTCGTAGGGAATGTTCTCGACCGGCGAACTGAGATAGTAGACCGTATTGAGCGTTAGTTGCAGTCCGCCGCCGCGAGCTCCAACCAGCACGTTGTAGCCAAAACTGTTGTTGTTTTTGAACGACTGCGAAACCACACCGTGGATCGAAAGCACGGCCACGACCATCATCACGCCCAGTGCCATACTGAGGATGGTCAGGGCCGATCCAAATCCCCGATGCTGAATACTTCGCCAAGCGATCTTGAAGACGTTCATGCTGGTGTGTTCTTCCGGTTTTGATCGAATGTTTGTGGGATCGGCTGTGGAAACCGGCCTGGCCGAGAATGACGGCCAAGGCCATTCAGGGCGGCTCAATGGGGAACGCTTGCCGCTCTGGCCTGGCTGACCACGAGATTCATTTCTTCCAGTCGATCGATGCGATCGAACTGATTTGCGACTTCCATCGAGTGGGTCACCAATAGCAACGCAATGCTTTCTGCCTCACAGCAGGATTTGATCAGGTCGACGATCTGTTGTTGATTTTGGGGGTCAATGTTGGCCGTCGGTTCGTCGGCCAACAGTAGCGCAGGCTGGTTCGCCAAGGCTCGGGCGATGGCGACGCGCTGCTGTTCGCCGACCGACATGGCACCCGGTTTATTGTGCAGTCGATGCCCCAATCCGACCTGCTCCAACAGTTTCCGGGCGCGTTGGGGCGACAGTTTCTTGCTGGCGAACGTCATGCCAAGGATGACGTTTTCCAGAGCCGAGAAACCGGGCAACAAGTTGAAGGTTTGAAAGACGTAGCCCAGTTTGTCGGCGCGAATCCGGTCACGGGCGGCTTCGGAGTAACGGGTCAGTTCGACGCCATCGAGAAACACGGAGCCAGAATCGGGTTTGGTGATCCCGGCGATTGTATGCAGCAAAGTCGTTTTTCCGCATCCGCTGGGCCCAATCAAGACGACCTGCTCGCCCTTGCCAATTTCAAATTTGGGGACATCAAGAATCGGCACGAGTTTCCTGTCCGGCTGCAGGTAGCTTTTCTTGATGTTTTGCAGTTTCAGCATGACGTTGCTACGGAGCGGGATAGTTTCAGGGTGGCTTGACTGGCTATCTTAATGATGAAAGCCGCGATTGGGAGCCCCGGATGTGTTCTACGACCAGTCGACCGGATGGTTCGTTGCCTGCGTTTGCATCAGTCGTTTCGAAACCAGGGTTGCGAGAACCACTTGCCGCTGCCTGTTGAATTGGATTACCGGGAACGCTGTTTCATTTCTCGGCTGATGTGGCGTTGGGCGTCAGCATCTCGGAGTGACTGGCGTTTGTCGTGCAGTTTCTTACCCCGGCCCACGCCAAGCATTAATTTAACGATCCCCCGGGAGTTGAAATACAGCCGCAGCGGGATCAGCGTCAGGCCTTTTTCGAATGCCCGACTGGCCAATTTCCGGAACTCCTGTTGGTGAACCAGAAGCTTCCGATGGCGTTTGGGTTGATGATTCCAGAAACTGGCCTGTCGATATTCGGCGATATCGGCACCGACCAGCCAAAGTTCTTTGTCGATGACCCGAACATAGGCCTCATCCAGCGAAACATGGCCTTCGCGGAGACTTTTGACCTCGCTGCCGATCAACACGATCCCGCATTCGATTTTTTCGGTAATCTCAAACCGGTGGCGGGCTTTCCGATTTTCCGAGATCGTCCGGCTCTGGTCCTCGGGACCGTCTTTTTTGGCAGACGATTTCTTCTTGTTGGATTTTTTGGCGGCCATCGGTTCAAGCAAAGTGATCGAAGCGGAGCTGGTATTCTATACCGGAAAGCACTGCCTGGCATCGGGTTGCATTCCGGAATTGAGATTCGCTGAATCCGGCGAAGCCATCATCCGAATCAGCGTTTCAACTATGGCCACAACGATTCGCTTGGCGTAAAATGGGCCCTCACAGCCCACCACGGTCCTGAAAAGGCCGATCGCGCAGAGCACCCGCGGGTTGGTTTCCAGCCCTCATCAATCCCGAACTGCCGGGTACACCGGATCGAAAGTCAAGCAATTAATGAGTGAACTACCCATCATTTCTGAGCTGGAAACCGTGACGCCGAGTGTCGGCTGCGGCACCGGAGAACTAAGCCATGGCTCGGTGGAATCCACCCGCAGCCGACTGCCCAAATGGCTAAAACGTCAGGTGCCCAAAGGCAACCTGGTCAGCTCGACGGCGAACGTTTTGGAAGAACTGCGCCTGGAGACCGTCTGCGACAACGCGAAATGTCCGAACCGGATGGAGTGTTACTCGCAGCAAACCGCGACTTTCATGATTCTTGGAAATGTTTGTACGCGGCCCTGCGGTTTTTGCGCCGTCGGTAGAGGCCGACCGGAAGCGTTAGAGCTCGATGAGCCCGCGCGAGTCGCCGAAGCGGCCAAGCGACTGGGGCTGAAGCACGTGGTGATCACTTCGGTCACCCGGGATGACCTACCCGATGGCGGTGCGGAGCATTTCTACCAATGCGTGTTGGCCGTTCGCGAACAAACCGGAGCCAGTGTTGAGGTGCTAACCCCCGACTTCATCCACAACCGCAGCGCTCTCGATCGGGTTGTCGAGGCGGCTCCGGAGGTCTTTAATCACAACGCCGAAACGGTTCCGCGTTTGTATCGCCGAGTAAGAGGCCCAAAATCGGACTACCGCTGGACGCTGGATTTATTGAAACGGGTCAAAGACCTGGATCCGAACATCAAAACCAAAAGCGGCCTGATGCTGGGACTGGGCGAAACGCACGAAGAGCTGATGGAAGTCCTGGCAGACTTGATCGACCACGATTGCGATTTCCTCACGCTTGGCCAATACCTTCAGCCTTCCACCGACCGCTACTTGCCGGTGGTCCGATACGTACCGCCGGAAGAGTTCGAAATGCTCGGAGAACAGGCCAAACAGCTGGGATTCAAGCAGGTTGCCAGCGGCCCGTTTGTCCGCAGCAGCTATCACGCCAGGGATATGGCAGAGAGCGATTGAAGACGATGAGCGATCGAAGCAAGACGTATGCGGAGGCTCCGACCATGGAAATTGTCGTTAATGGCGAATTGGTCCAGGTTGATCCGGGAATGGCGGTTTCTCAGTTGCTGGTCCACTTGGGCGTGCAAAGCCGGGCAGTCGCGGTAGAAATTAACGGGGAAATTCAGCCGCTGGCAGAATTCGAACAGAGAGTGGTGCAGCCCGGAGATCGCCTGGAGATCGTTACGCTTGTCGGAGGCGGGTAAGTTGCCAACGAATTTTGCTTCGGAAAACCCGAATCCGGGAACGCGGCCCGCGAATGAGAGTGCTGCGGCCTCGAAAATGCCGGGAAATAACGGATTATTCAAGATCGGCAATCACGTTTTAACCAGCCGTTTGATTCTTGGGACAGGCAAATACCCTTCGTTCGAAATCATGCGGCAATCCCACGTGGCTGCCCAAACCCATTGCATCACGATCGCAGTCCGCCGGGAAAAACTGCATGACAGCTCCGGACGCAATATTCTTGATTACATCGATCTTGAGAAATTCGTGCTGCTGCCCAACACGGCCGGCTGCTACGATTCGGAAACCGCCGTTCGCTGCGCTAAAATGGGACGCGAAATTCTCAAACAGCTGGAGAATCCCGGTGCCGACTGGGTGAAACTGGAAGTTCTTGGTGACAGCCGCACGTTGCTGCCGGATCCGTTTGAGTCCGTCAAGGCCACCGAGCAATTGGTTAAGCTGGGTTTTCAGGTGCTGTGCTACACCAACGACGACCCGATCACGGCGCGACGACTGAAAGAGGCAGGGGCGACCAGTGTGATGCCGGCGGGCAGTCCCATCGGTTCTGGACTGGGTATTTCCAACCCCAACAGCTTGCAGCTGATCCTGGAAGACCTGAAACGGGACGATCCCGACTACCCGGTGATTGTCGATGCAGGGATCGGTACTCCCAGCGATGCTGCCGTCGCCATGGAAATGGGATTTGACGGAGTTCTGATGAATTCGGCCATCGCAATGGCCGGCGATCCGATTGCGATGGCGGAAGCGATGAAACACGGCGTACTTGCCGGCCGAATCGCGTTTCGGGCCGGTCGAATCCGGAAATCTCGTTACGGCTCGGCCAGCAGCCCGGAAATCGGCGTTATTTCTCGAAAAATTAACAATGGCTGAGCGAATTGACCCGTTTTCGGCTTCTCGGCGTGTTTCGCCGGCGATCGAGAAATTTCTGTCGTTTTATCAGGTCGATTTTGACGATTTGCTTGACAGCTGGTTAATTCCCGGTTAGAAATGGGGGTGATACCAAGCGTATCTTTTGCGCGAATTGCGCAGACAGACTCGCCAATGATCTAATCCAAAGACTAGGCAACCTTGAATAACGTGGTGTATGTAATGAAAAACTATGGGAAAATGATTAAGACGGTAGCATTGTTTGTTGCTTTGCCCTTGATCGCGACAGCTGCAGCTTCGGCCCACACTTGGCTAACGGATTCCAATCCGATCTCAATCGAACTCGGAGGCGTGGTCGCAAAAGACGTCCAGCAGCTCGGTTCGGCTCGAATCCACTCTGTCTCGCTGAATCGTTCCGGAGCGATCGTGGGCCGAATCGCCGCGATTGATCAGGAAACGAAAAAGACATCAGGACTCGCTGAGTTGAAGGTGTTCTTTGTGCAAAATGGTGAGGTTGCCGGCCAATCCATCACCGATGCTGATGGCACTTTCAGTGTTGAAGGAATTGCCGAAGGCGTTTATTCGTTCGTTGCCACAGGCAGCAACGGTTTCGCAGCGTACGGTGTCCGCGTTGTCGCAAACGACGGAAACGACCAGCTCAACATCATGGAAGCAGCCGCTGTTTCGCCGAAGTTTGCTGTGGTCAAGAAGATTCTCGACGAGAAACTTCCTCAAGACGTTGTGAACCAAATTGCGGTTTCAGCAGAACCCAACGGTTCGGAAAGACTGATCGGCTCCAACCGCGTCCGCCTGATCGACGGTTCGCTAACCGGTCACGTAGTCCCGATCCTCGGAGATGTGGCTGCCGTAGAAGGCACCTACGTTCATATCCTGAAGAACAATGAGCAGGTTGCGGAAGTCCAAGCTGACAAAGAAGGAAACTTCACGGTCAACGATTTGGAAGAAGGCGTTTACGATTTTGTCGCTGCCGGCCCGACCGGATTCGCGGCGGTCAGTTTTCACGCAGTTCAAGATTCCGGTGCTGAGTCGGTAATCGTTCAATCCGATTCCGATGAAGTCGCTGTTTCTGCCGAAACCTCGCCCGTCAGTTCAGCTTTGGTACCGGCCGATCCGATCAGCTACCAGGATTCGGTTGCGACCGACCTGCCAATGGATTCGGGCTACGGCTATTCTGACAATCTGGATGTCTGCTTGACTTGCGGCCAGACCGGAATGGATTATGGCTACACGGGTGATTACTACCCAACGACAGCTCCCATTGACTACGCTGGACAGGCAATCGGATGCGGTGCCGCTGCTGGCGGTGCTTGTGGAGCCTGTGGAGATTTCAGCGGCTACAGCAGCTGTGGCGGTGGTTGCGGCGGCGGCGGAGCCGGTGGCTTCGGCGGCGGTCGATTGCTTGGCCTGGCGGCAATCGCTGGACTGACAGTCGGAATTATTGCTCTGACTGATAATAACCCGACAGATCCGGGTGGAGCTTCACCGAACAGTTAATTCGGTAGCTGACAATAGACCATTTTAAAAAGCTCACTGTTAATCCAGTGAGCTTTTTTTGTACCTCGCTCGTGACGAAGCATTGCGAGCGGCACCACAACAGAATTTGAGCGACTAAAGCTTGCTGTCCTCGTAAATTCGGGTGCCGCTTGATTCCAATGGAGAGTCTCCACATCCGAATTTCCGAGGCCAACGGCTGCCGCTGATGGTGCGGCAGTTGGCGATGTTGCGGGAGCCGGTGCGACTGGAGTGGACAGGGCGGTGCGATTAGATCTCGCTGACGGGCCGTTGATAAGGTCGTAAAATGTTTTTCGAGTTTTGACACTGAACAAAGTCGCAATGACAAGGGTTGCCACTCTCTCCGACAGTCATCACTGGCACTGCACTAGCCAATCGTTCTGGGCGAGACAAACCGACAAGGCAGTGGGCGTAGATGATGTTAAAGGGCCGTCAACAGAGTCGTGTGATGCTTTGCGATCTGTGACTCCAAACAAAGTGGCAACGACAAGGGGCACGCTCTCTCCCACAGCCATCACTGGCACTGCGGTTAGCCAATCGTTCCGCGCGACACAAACCGACAAGACGGTGAGCGTAGATGATGCTAAAGGGCCGTCAACAGAGTCGTGTGATACTTTGCGAGTTGTAACTCGAAACAAAGCGGCAACGACAAGGGGCACGCTCTTTCCCACAGCCATCACTGGCACTGCGGTTAGCCAATCGTTCTGGCGAGACAACCGACGAGGCATCGTTCATTGCCCAACCCAATCAGCAACAACAACCCATTCCGTGCTCCCCTCCGCCGCAAATTCGGACGCCGCCGCTGTGTCACTGAATCCAGCTGACTCCGAATTTGCGGGGAGAGGGGCTGGGGGTGAGGGGATGTCCACCACTGTCTGGTGGGGCTGCAATGAACAAATTACATCTGGCTCTTGGGCCGATTGCCATTGATCGCATCGCGTCCTGCTTCGTCTCAAGCCGTTGGTTTCACGTTGGGCCATGCCTTATTTAACCACTCTGCTCATAAATTCGAGTGCCGCTCGATTCGACTGGAAAATCTCCCCGTCCGAATTCACGAGGAGAGGACGACAAGTACCTCGGGACCGCCCGGCTGTTGCCATTGGGCGTGAGGCCTATGGAACTCACTTGATAGAAAACTGAACCGCATATCTCGATAGGGATTCAAGCCAGTAGCCGGTGTTTGAGCGTAGCGACAACACCGGCATGACGGTGCAATGGTTCGACGATCCTGAAGGGATCGCAGCAAAAGCCGCTGTGATCCCGTCAGGATCAATCATCCCCGATTTCGATATTCCGGTGGTATGCGCTGCGCTCCAACCACCGGTTAACGGCTGAAACTCCTTCGGAGTACTTTTTCAAAGTGCGTGCCAACGGGCGTGAGGCTGACTTCAACGAGGGGGTCGAGCGTCTTTCCCTGGCCATCTTTGGAGCACGGTCCAAACAACCGCTTACCCTACCATGAGCGTTCCATCAGCGTCGATTAGCGGTTTAACAAGAGCATGTGATGGTTGATCGCTGATGAAAAGTCACGCTGATAAGGCGGACGCGAGGCTGGCTGGCCATCGTTTCGCTTGCTGGCGATTTCGGATTGGCTGTCGCCATCTGTTGCCGGTTTCCAACTCGGACCACGCCGCAAATCCAGCCTTGCCTGCGATCTCCGCTGGCCAGATCGTTTCCACGGATCAAAACAAAACGACGTGACGTTCATGGTTCGGCAAGACGAGACAGTCGGCGGCTCCAGAAAACCAACTCCGCTTCCCCGAAACCACCGAGTTCGGTTCATTCGAAGATCTGGCCGCCGGTGGCCAAGAAGGTCCCAGTTCTTCCGCTGGCCCGTGACTCAAGTACGGTGTACCATTGATTCCGCAGAGGATTCAGCCACAGCCCAGTGGGTCGCAACTCATCAACACGGCTCACTGGCCAGCCTGGCATCTCCGCCGCTGAGGCATCCAAAACTGGCATCTCCCACCCAATTCCGATCAGCCAACATTCTCCCAAAGGAGAAGACGTCCATGCTTCCGACTCCTTCCGCGGTTCTTTTCTCGACCGATGTCCACAAGCTTGCTGGCTTTTATGCCACCGTATTTGGAATGGAAATTGCTGAACGAGCACAGACTCATGAACGACTAACGATTGAAGGTTTCGAATTAGTGATTCATGGAATTCCGGAAGCCATCGCGAAGCAGATCGAGATTTCTATCCCGCCGGTTATCCGAGAGGATTGCGCAGTGAAAATTGGCTTGCCGGTTAAAAGCCTCGCCGATGCGCGAAGAATCGCCAAGCAAAACGGTGGCCGTCTCGCGCCACCTGCAAAGGAGTGGGAGGATCGTGGCATTCGTGCGTGCGATGGACACGATCCCGAAGGCAACGTCTTCCAAGCTCGACAGAAGGTTACCTAACGAATTTTCGAAAAAGCAACGAAGCTCAAACGTCCGAATTCAGGACAGCCGCTGAACTTTTCCAGTCACTTCAGCCGGTAAATGCCGAATATTTTTCATCCAGCCGCACACAAATCATTGGAACATCTGCCAGCCGCGGATTTCGGTAGCGAACTGGAGACCCGCGGAGCCCCGTCAACCCGGTTGCGAAGAGAGACGCTTCAGTCGATTCAATGGCACGTAAAATTTCCGGTAGTGCTTGCCATCGTTGTAGCGTGTACCCTGGGACGACTCGACCAACACGGTTGCCCGCTTCGAAATCCGATTGACAAAACCGACTTGAGATTGGCCGTCGTGGGCAAAGACAACTTGATCGCCAACCGAAATTCCCAACTTGCGCCTGGCGACATCCTGGGGGGTCAGCAACTGGTGATTGGATTCGGAATGACCAAAAAACTTGCCGACAATTTCGCGGAATGGTTTGGCAGCGCAATTGGAATCACCCCAGATCAACATCTCAATCAGGTGCACCATCTCATGCTCCATGATTCTCTGGAGTGCTTCGAGACGATTGCGGCAGACCAATCCGCCGACGATACCCGTCGCGTCCAGCTTGAAAGTTTCAAACAGCGGCGTGGTGGCAATCGCAATTTGAAATTCAAACCTGGGGCGGTAACCTGTCGTCCTGTGCATCGTGGTCATCCCACCAGCGGAGGTCATGCGAGTCGAAAGGCGAAACGAAAGCGGCCTGTAAGACTTTGATTCGCAGGCGTTCGCGACTCTCCCATCAAAGAAATTCTCATCGATCGTGTGGAACAGCAGGCCGAGATCAGCCGCGGAAATGGTTTTGAAATTGGGCGAGGCAATGCTGTCCGAGTTTCTCAGCAGGTGCTGATAGACCACCTGTTGTCTTTGTTGACGCTCCGAGCGGGACAAGGCTTTCAGCTTGACCATGCTCGTCAGCAGTTCGCAATCGGATCGAAATTTATTCACGTTCAGTAATGTCGTTTAGGTGACCATAACTCGACTTCAAATTTAATGTTTTCTGTCGTTTCCCAGTAGCGCAATTATCCCGGGGCGGCTCACCGATCGCTTGCCCAGAAACATTCTGCTGGCAACAAAACGCTGAGCGATCCCAGCTTGAGCCGACGAGGAATTTGAGCCTATTTCATCCGCAAATTTGCTTTTCGTGGACTCAATGGAAAAGATATACGATAAACATGCAAGCACAACATTTTGTGTTGACAGAAGAAGAAACGTCGATATATTGGGCTCCCGCCACTTTTGGGATGGTTCAGTTTTCTAAACATGAGCAAATAGATCAACCGGGCAATCTGGGGGATCTGGTTCATTAACGGCCTCCCAAGCTCGACGCTCGATGGTTTTGTTAACACCAGAGCGGCGAGTTGATCGAGTCGGTTCACAAATGGAGTTGTCGCAAGGATTCGCTTGAATTGATCAGTTAACGGTACGGAAACCAGTGTCGTGGCTGCTTGAATGGGTGATTCTTTTGCAGGTGACCAAACGTGTCACATCCTGGTGAATGCTGACCTGATCCGAAATGCGACCAACTGAAGCTCAGTTGTTGATTTTTGAGTGGCGCATGAGACAGTTCGGGTTCATGGTTGATCCTGACAAGTCAAGGAAAACAACTTTTGGAGCGATGGAATGTTGGAAAACACTGTGCGGCAAACGATGAATGTAACCAAACGAGATGGCCGGCTGGTATCCTTTGATTTCCGGTTGATCACCCGAGCTATCGAGAAAGCTTTTTGTGCGGAACAGGGTCGTCATGACCCTGCGGAGCTTCCTGTGGATCTCCGCGAGCAGATCGAGGGCATTACGGCCTCGGTCGTGGGTCAGGTTGAGGACCAGGCGAATACGGACCAGGGAGTTTCTGTTGAACAGATTCAGGACATCGTCGAGCGCGAGCTGATGCGGGCGGAATATTACTCGGTTGCCCGCCGATACATTCTGTATCGTGCCGAGCACAACAAGATTCGGCAGCTGCGGGCCGAAGAGCGCATGGAAAGCGGTGAGGCCTTTCCGGCGATCATGGTCAATCGCGACGGCAAACTGGAAGACATTGACTTTCAGCGATTGCGGGATCAGGTCGAAGATGCTTGCGATGGCCTGCAAGACGAACCTGTTCTCCCGGGAATTGCTCGAAGAAGTCGAAAAGCAGTTTTACAACGGCATCACCCCCAAGGAAATCGGTCGCTCGATGGTGCTGGCCGCCCGAGCTCGAATCGAAAACGATCCCGACTACGACACGGTGGCTTGCCGTTTGGTGCTGAACATCATCTATCGTGAATCGCTTGACAAATCGTCATCTGGTGGTGAGTTGCACGATCTGTACCGCGACACAATTTGCCGAGTTTGTCCAGACTGGCATCGACGCAGGTCGAATTTCGCCGGAGCTGGCCGAATTTGATCTGCCACGACTGGCCGACGCGATTGATGCCGAACGGGATCAGGTTGTTCCCGTACCTCGGGCTGCAGACGATTTACGATCGTTACCTGCTGCACATCGACGGGCGGCGCATCGAAGCACCCCAGTATTTCTGGATGCGAGTCGCGATGGGCTTGGCGATCGAGGAAGCAGCAAAAAAACGAGCGTGCGATCGAGTTCTACAACATTCTGTCGACGTTCCGGTTCACTTCCGCGACGCCGACGCTGTTCAATTCCGGCACCTGCATCCGCAGTTGAGTTCCTGCTATCTGAGCACCGTCACCGACGATCTGGACCACATTTTCAAGGTCGATTGGCCGACAACGCCAAGCTGTCCAAATGGGCGGGCGGACTGGGCAATGACTGGACCAACATCCGTGCGACCAATTCCCACATCAAGGGTACCAATGGTCAAAGCCAGGGCGTGATTCCGTTTTTGAAAGTCGTCAGCGACACGGCCGTGGCCGTCAATCAGGGCGGCAAACGCAAAGGGTGCCGTCTGTTCGTATCTCGAAACATGGCATCTGGATATCGAGGAGTTTCTCGATCTGCGCAAGAACACCGGCGATGATCGTCGCCGAACGCACGACATGCACACGGCGAACTGGATTCCTGACCTGTTCATGAAGCGGGTAGCCGAGGATCGCGACTGGACGTTGTTCAGTCCGGATGAAGTTCCCGATCTGCACGATCTGGTCGGCAAGAAATTCAAGAACGCGATACGAGTATTACGAGCAGCAGGCGCCGAGACGGCAAAATCCAGCTGTCACCGCACAGTGCCGGCCATGGAACTGTGGCGAAAAATGTTGACTCGTGTGTTCGAAACCGGTCATCCCTGGATCACGTTCAAGGATCCTTCCAACATTCGCTCGCCGCAGGATCATGTCGGGCGTTGTTCACAGCAGCAATCTGTGCACCGAAATCCTGCTGAACACCTCGCAAGGACGAAACGGCGGTTTGCAATCTGGGTTCGATCAATCTGTTGAACCACGTTACCGACGGGAAACTGGATCTCGAAAAGCTGGAAGAAACGGTCAACACGGCGGTCCGGATGCTGGACAACGTGATCGACATCAATTTCTATCCGACCGACGAAGCCAAAACTTCCAATCATCGTCATCGTCCGGTCGGACTGGGGTTGATGGGTTTCCAGGATGCCTTGGCGGCCTGCGGAATCAGCTATGCCAGCGACGAAGGCGGTGGAATTTGCCGATCACAGCATGGAAGCCATTTCGTATTTCGCGATCCTGGCCTCCAGTCGCCTGGCCGCAGAACGCGGGACCTATTCCTCCTACCAGGGTTCCAAATGGGATCGCGGCCTGTTGCCGATCGACACCATTGATCTGCTGGAACAGGAACGCGGATGCCGGTCGAAATGGATCGTTCAGCTCGACGATGGATTGGGAGGTGGTTCGCGAGCAGGTCGCCGAAACACGGAATGCGGAACAGCAACGTGATGGCGATCGCTCCGACGGCGACGATTTCGACGATCATCGGTGTCACGCAGTCGATCGAGCCGACGTACAAACATCTGTTTGTCAAGAGCAATCTGTCGGGCGAGTTCGTTCAGGTCAACATTCAGCTGGTCAACGAGCTGAAAGAAGCGGAACCTGTGGAACGATGATATGCTGGAAGCCATCAAATACTACGATGGTTCGCTGGGCGAGATCGACAAGTTCCCGGAGGACATCAAAGCACGTTACGCCACGGCGTTTGAAATTGATCCGAAATGGATGATTGAATGTGCCAGCCGTCGCCAGAAATGGATCGACATGGGACAGTCGCTGAATCTGTACCTCGGCAACCCAGTGGCAAAAAGCTGGACGAAATGTATCGTCTGGCTTGGCGAACGGGCTTGAAAACGACCTATTACCTGCGTTCGCTCGGGGCGACGCAGGTCGAAAAATCGACGGTCGATATCAACAAGTTCGGTGTTCAGCCACGCTGGATGAAGAACGCGAGTTCTTCAGCGGAGATCGACCGTTGCAACGGCAACCGGAAGTGCAACAGTGCAGCATTGACAATCCAGATTGCGAAGCGTGTCAGTAGATTGAGGCCGGGATAGACGCTCGTCGATCGGTCATCGCTCGGCGAAAATTTGAGTACCTGCCGGGGTCGCACCCGCGACCCCGGCTTTTTCGATTGCTCCACCGATTGGGATCGTTGTCTTGGCAGGATCAAAATCGGTTTTCAGATAAATTCATTTTTCTTTTTTGCAAGGAGTCGCAAAATGGCAACGGATATTCGAGACAAGACCATCTGAACAGGGAAAACAAAAACGAGTTGAAGCCAGCGAAAAACGGTTGATCAACTGCCACCAGGTCGATGTGAATCAGCTCATGCCGCTGAAGTACAAATGGGCTTGGGAACATTACGTCAACGGCTGTGCCAATCACTGGATGCCGACCGAAGTTCCGATGAACAAGGACATCGAGATCTGGAAGTCGGATCGGCTGACTGCCGACGAGACGACGCGTCATCATGCGCAACCTCGGTTTCTTTTCGACCGCGGAAAGCCTGGTTGGCAACAACTTGGTGCTGGCCATTTTCAAGCACATCACCAATGCGGAATGTCGCCAGTACCTGTTGCGTCAGGCGTTCGAAGAAGCGGTCCACACTCACACGTTTCTGTACGTCGTGGAAAGTCTTGGCCTGGACGAAGGCGAAGTCTTCAACATGTACAACGAAGTTCCCGCGATCGCCCGCAAAGACGCTTTCGAAATGGAACTGACCCGGGAAGATTCTCGATCCGGACTTCACGACCGAGACGTTCGAAGGTGCCCAGGCGCTGCTCAAAAACCTGATCGGTTTTTATCTGATCATGGAAGGTATCTTCTTCTACACCGGATTCGTGATGATCCTGTCGTTTCATCGTCGCAATTTGATGAAAGGAATTGGCGAACAGTTCCAGTACATCCTGCGCGACGAAACGATCCACCTGAATTTCGGAATTGATATGATCAACGGCATCAAATCGGAAAACCCGGAGCTGTGGACACCCGAGTTTCAGCAGCAGATGGTCGATCGCGTCCGCGAATCGGTGGAACTGGAAATCGACTACGCCAAGGACTGCCTGCCCAACGGAGTGCTCGGCCTGAACGCCGACCTGTTCCGGGATTACGTGCAGTACATCGCCGATCGTCGTCTGGAACGAATTGGTTTGCCAACGCAGTACGACAGCAACAACCCATTCCCGTGGATGAGCGAGACGATGGATCTGGCCAAAGAGAAGAACTTCTTCGAAACGCGGGTCACCGAATACCAGACCGGTGGCACGCTGGATTGGGACTAACTCCCATGTCCTCCCGCTGCGGATCTTAAACAGACCTCGATGAAACAGCCGCCCATGCATTTGGGCGGCTTTTTTTATGGACCCTGCGCCGGCATGATCCTCAAAATCGTTCATTTCAGCGATTTCGGTCCGCCAATCCGAGCCGATTGGGTGGTTGTTGGCTAAAAAAAAGGCAGAAAACCATGTTTCGCGGAATTGAAAAGCATAATTGTCAGCCGCCCGGCATTTTTGGCTAAATCCAAGGCTCCGAGCCGATACTTGGAATAGTGAAAACGCCCCTCGATCCATCGATCAGGAGCCCAGAACGTTGTTCAGGATGCAGGCCGATCGGTAAATAAACAGGACTCGCCTTCGGACTCAGTCGGGTGGGTATAATAATCTGCAGTCAGTGAATCGAGAATTAGCGTGAATCAGCCAAATTCGGAAACCACCAGTTACAGTTCGCCCATGTCCAGCCTTCCAGCGATGCCGATCATCAATCGAGCCCAACCGCCCGTTGGAACCGGCCACGACCTGGACCAGGTACTCGACCGTTTGGAGGGTTGCGTTGACCTGGTAACCGCCGAACTGGATTGCTACCGACAAGCCGAATTCGGCAGCGACGCGAGCTGTCGGACCGATTATCTGCTGTCCATCGTGATCCCTGTCTACAACGAGATCCGCACGGTCGGCCGGGTCATCAGCCGCGTGGCCGCACTCCCGCTGAACACCGAAATCGTGCTGATTGATGACTGCAGTACCGATGGCACGCGCGAAGTGCTTCAAACACTGCAGGGGCTGGACGGATTCCGAATTATTCTGAAGGAAAAAAATGCCGGCAAAGGGGCTGCGCTGCGAACCGGATTTGAGCATGCCACCGGCGATTTCGTGGTGATTCAGGATGCCGACCTCGAATACGACCCACGCGACATTCCGCAGCTGATCCAACCCTTGCTGCGTGGCGAGGCCGACATCGTCTACGGCTCGCGGTTCATTGGCGAAGAACAACAGGACGAATCCCTGATTCACCGGCTGGGTAATGCCGTGCTGACCCAGGCCTCCAATCTGTTCAGCGGATTGAAGCTGACCGACATGGAAACCTGCTACAAAGCTTTCTCTCGACAAGTCATCAAAGACATCGATATCGATCAGGACCGATTCGGGATCGAACCAGAGCTGACTGCCAAACTGGCTCGACGCGGTTACCGCTTTACCGAAGTCCCGATCTCCTACCAAAGCCGTGGCTACGACGAAGGGAAGAAGATCGGAGTCAAAGACCTGTTCAACGCGATTTACTGTATCGGGCGATACGGCGTTTCCGATTAACCGGACGCAACCACCCACCGCAATCCAACGCTGGCAAACTCCAATCTGACAACTCCATTGCATATGATTGCCCACCGAAAATCCTGGCCGCTCAAAGCTCTGACCTGCGTGCTGCTTTTGAATTTTGCCTCGCTCGGTTTTGCCCAACAGCGACGGATTGAACTGGAAGTGCTTGCTGATTCTCGCGCCGCACCAGGCACACAGCAGCAATGGATGCAGATGCTTCAGGAGGTCGGCGCGGACCGAGTGGTGGTGAAAACCGGCAGGGCAGGGACCCCGTCGGTCGAGGAAACCGAACTTTCCTCATCGACGTTGATTTTGGTAACCGGTTGGCTGCAAGGGAACAAACTTGCCCTTCCCGGCGGAACGTTTTCTATCCGGGACAAAGCCAAAATCCGAGCCCTGCTAACCAACCTTCGCGATGACGGAACCAAAGTTGCATTGGCGGAGAAAAAAGCATTCGGGATGACGTCGGAGCAACTCGTCCAACTGCACTCTCAACTAAGCAAACCGCTGGACTTCAAGACCCGGGGAGAATCCTCGGCCGCAACCGTCCAAAAAATTGAACAGCTGATCGGCATCCGCCTCCAACCCGACGCCACGGCCCGCGCCGCGTTGCGGGGTGACGCCACCGTTGCCGAAGAACTCGAAGGCATCTCGGCGGGGACCGCACTGGCAGTCGTTCTGCGTCCGCTGGGGTTGGTGCTCGAACCTCGTCGCCGCCAGGGGCAGCCGGTCGAAGTGATGTTGGTCGATTCTCAAATGAGTGACGAACACTGGCCGATCGGTTGGCCCGCCGAAAAACCGCCCATCCAACTGGAGCCCAAATTATTCGACCGGCTGGAGCTGGAAATTCGCGGTTTCCCACTTGCGGATGTATTGAACGCGATTGAAAAAAGATCGGGTGTTCCGTTTTTTTATGATCACAATTCGCTGGCGCGGCATGGCGTTGAACTGGCCGAGACGAAAGTCACGTTGGTTCGGGACCAGGTGTCATTGATGGTCGCGCTTGGAAGATTATTGAGCCAAAGCAAACCCGCGTTGGTTGACGAAATGCGGGTCGACGAAAACGGCAAACCGTTCCTGTGGATCTCAACGATCCGCCAATGAACCGGCACTGACCCAGCTGGACAAACGGATTAGCGATTGATCGGAAACTGATCCGCTTCCGCCGCGGTTGATGAATCCGCCGAAACGTGAATCGTCATCTCGACGGTGCTGTTGGGCTGCAATACCCAGTGGCCGCCGATCGGGCGATTCTCAATTTCTGCTTTGACCATCAGTTTGTCGCTGTGCTGACGTTCGAGACCGACATAGACGATCTTGCCCTTGAACTGGGCTTCTTCTCCTCGTGCCAACTGCAGCGTGACCGTCACGGGTTGGTTGATAATTTCGTGGGCATTGAAATCGTCGGTATTGATCACACCGTTGACCCACAACCGATCCATTCGGCCCAATCGCATCACCGGCTCACCGGCGTTAACCCACTCCAGCGGATCCCGAAAAATTTCGATCACATTGGTGTCGAATTCCGAAGTCGACTTGAGTTCGTGTCGCTGAATCCGGTCTTCGGCCTCATTGAGTTTCGACCGTTCGACGCGCGATTCACCCAAGGCACTTTTTTGTTGATTTTCGGCGGCCTGTTTTTTTAGCATCGCCAATTTGAAATCAAACTCTGCTTTCTCCTTGTCCGAAGATGCCCGAGAGCCTTTACTCGCGAGATTCGTCATTCGCTTAAGTTCGATCCCGGCGATTTCGATTTCATTGTAGGCGGTGCTAATGGAGGTCTCGTCTTCCGCATTTTGAACGGCGATTTCAAGCCGCAGCTGCGCCTGCTCTTTCATTCGCTGATACAGCTGATCGTCGATCTGCCCGACCTTGCTCCCCGCACGAACCAGGTCCCCTTCTTTGACCAGCAGCTGTTTGATCTGCCCGGACTCCAAAGCGGGTAATTCGATGTCGTCAATAAATTGAACCGTGCAAGGTGAGATTCGATAGCCGTCTTGGGTGACCATCTGTCCATAGCCCGACGAAAAACTCTCCGGTTCCTGATTGATCGCCGGCAACTGGGTATAGGCCACGTTCGTCATTGGGGAACCAATCGCCGCGGAATTGGGCGTGGTGAAATTGGAAGGACCGACGGGTGAGTTCGGTACTGGCTGCTGCCAATCCAGCGGCAGTCCGGCGTTCTCATCCGAATCGTAGCTGGCGGTCCGGTTTTGAAAGCTGCCGGGACTGGCAGACTGAGGATCCGCCTGAAACCTCGACGGACCACCTAATTCCGGTTGTGAATCATCACCGGTCAAGTGATTGGTAAAACGACGAGCATTCGAATTTTCCTGGGACACTGTCGTGGTGACGTCACCCAACCACACGGTCGCGACGGCCAATACCAAAAGAATTCGAGTCATTTGAATTTTCTTCATTCGTTGATCAGGATAGCGGCAGCGATGATTTCTATTGCAAACCGGTTCAGTGTTAAAAATCGGCAATTATTGACAGCATGGTTAATTGTTTGTCGATTGCCGGACGAGAGCCACCCTAATTGGTGGTCGGTACGTAGGGGTTGACGAAATTGACCGTGAGCATGTTCCGAATTCCTCGGTTTTTTCACAATTCGTTCACTTGGTACGAACAAGACAGCTACGGCAAATGACCGCCAGAAAGAATCTGGACAGAACCGAGTTGGACGAGCTGAGGGCTGATTCGCCGAATTTCCGACCACTCAGAAAATGAATGGAGCCACTAGGCAGAGGGCAACCATGGCAGAGCCGACCGTGATCTTCCCAACCGTCCCCAGCAACCGTCCCATAAACGCGGCGCTGCCAATTTTCATACTGTCTTTTACGGCGGTGCCTTGATAATGTTCGCCAATCATGGCTCCAATCATGGCCCCAATCGACGCAAACAAAACCGATCCGATCAGGATTCCGACAACAGGAATCGGAATCGGAACTCCCAAAACCGCACCGGCAATTCCGCCGACGATCGATCCGAACACCGAGAGCGCAGCACTCCGTTTTGATCCGCCAAACCGCTGGGTACCAAAAACCGAAGCCAAAAACTCAATCGCCTCGCCAACCACCGCCATCACGACCAAGCCAAGCAGGACCATCCACGAAAACTGAAACCGCTCAGGGCCCAGCCAGATCCAGATCGCCGCGACCAGAATAATCATCCAGTTACCCGGTAGTCCGAAAAAATTCAGAACCCAGAATCCTCCCACCAGAAGGATGAACAAGGTCAGCCAAACATAAATCATTACAGCCAGAACAAAACACTGGATTGGACAGTTTCAATCAACTCATGAAACATAACGTATCCGATTGCCCGTTTTCCGCAATGGATTTTCGCCGTTACCCGGGTTCCGGCACGCAGCAACTCGGGTTGGACATCCTGGTTCGGAAACGCAACGCGCACCAAGGCGGTGTTTCCTTCATCCGAATGGACATCCAGTTGCTGGTCAACCTGCAGGATTTGCCCGGTAAATTCGACGCCGGGATGGGAGACCAATCCAAATGTGACCTGCAATGGCTCCGGAGCCGTTTTTTGAGCTTCAAACAGGTGAGACAATCGCCGTTCGGGCAACTCCAGCTCGATTTGCCATTGGGTGTTGGGATCGATGATGGTCATCAGGTTTTGGCCCCGCAACACGGGCCGCCGCAGCAGGTTTTGTCGAACTTGCCAGTTGATGACTTGTCCATCCGCCGGGCTGCATACATTCAGCAATTGCGCATCGGCCTCTTTTAACGCCAGCTCTCGACTGAGGCTGATGATCGTCTGTTCGGCGGTCGCAATCTCACCCGCAACCAGAGCCGCGTCGGCGGGATCCATCCGTTTGGATTGCAGTAGCTGGTTTCTTTGGCGTTTCCCTTTGGCCTCGTCGATCCGCCCGCGGAGATTCGCAATTTCGACCTGCAGGTCATTGTTGGACATGACCGCCAGCAGGTCCCCCTGTGAAACGAGGTTGTTGCCGTGATCGGAGACCGCGATTTCTTCCAGCACACCGTCAATTTGGGCGAATACCTCGTGCTCGGTCTCCGGGACCAGGCTGCCTTTGGCGCCCAATCCGAAAGGGTAGGGGAACAGGACCAAAAACGACAGCAAGGCACCCGCACAGGCAAGCATCGTCAGTGTCTTTGCTGCGCTTTCCGGTCCCAAACGCCGAGGTGAGTTTTCCGAGCAGCTTCCACAACGGCATCAGGAAAATGCGATTGTGCTCCAATGCGTTGGTCAACGCCGTTTCACTGTGCGACACCAGCACATCGGTCCGCTGTCTTAGTGATTCGGTGATTTCCGAGTCTTTCAGTTGCTCCAGAATCAGGGCGCCCAGCAGTTTGCCGGAGCGTTGATCTTCTGCCTGGGCTGATTCGCCGGCGTGGTTTTCCTTCAGCGGAACAATTGCCACCATCTTCGCATGGGATTTATCGACGTAGGCATGCAATCGGCTTTCGATCTGCGGTGGCAGATCGGTGTCGTCTCCGTTGTACCAAAGTGGCTGACCGGTGCGGATGACTGTCGAAGCCAGTGAACCGAGTTTCTTCACCTGCTCGGCCCGTCGCTCGATGGAATCCAATCCGCTAACCGCCTCGATCCGACAGTTTCGACCGGTCCCGACGGCGACACTCAACCGATCGCTGCCGGTTAGCCTGCGTCCTTCATTGGCGATCGTATAGATGGTCTGTTTGGTGTCGAGGCCTTGATGCACAGAACGAATGAACTGCTCCAGTTGCTGCCACATCGCCTGCTGTTGCGCGAACAATCGAATCCGATGATTGCGGAGATAATCGCTGGCAATTTCAGACATCTGCGCAACAAACCGCAGGTAGCCTCGCTGAGTCGTTGGTCCGGCACCTGGCCGCTGCAGGATCTCAACCAATCCAACAATTTCCTGGTCGATGATCAGCGGGCCAACCACCAGCAAACTGGCCGTCGGATTACCAGCCTGATCAGTATCGTCGCCGCCAGAATGGGGACTGATCAGTGTTGGCTCCCGCTGTTGAAGCAGCCGGTTGAGCAGTTTGCTGTGTTGGTTTTGCGCGTCGGGATCGGTTGCCAAGACCGTTTGCTTGAGGTTGATTTGATATTGCAGCTTGATCGCATCCTGGGTCGAGTCACGCAACCACACCGCGCCACCCTGAGAGGCGAGTGCGTTGGTCGTGCGCGTCAAAAATCCTTCAAAGAATTCTTCGATGTCACATCCCGACTGCGCCAATGCGGCAATCTCCTGAACCAAAACGCGAATTTGTGATTTGGTCTGGTGGATTAGTTGCGAATCGAGCTCGCGATTGGATGCGGCCTGAGCGGATTTCGGGTTGCCGTTGGATTCATCGCCCGATTCGGCTACGGCGGAACGATTGTCCGCTCGCGTCACTGGACCAGACGGGCGTTTGGATCCAGGTTGTGTTGGCACCGCGGATTCGGTTGCCTTGGTAAGCGACGAAAATGGCCTCGCACCGGCTGCGAACGATCGTGGTGGGTCCGGAAAAACCGGGCCAGTCGATGAAGTTGAGTCGTTAGACATTGGTTCAAGCGTAGTTAGAGAGGTTGAACGCCCGGGTGACCGATAGACAAAAACGGGGTCTGTCGTTGATAATTGCGTGGGACTTTCCCTGAAAAACGCTGGCCTGACAACCTCGATTGGTACTGGCCGACGGCGAGACCTCACTATCAATCGTGATAGCACCTGTTAGCAAACCCAGATCGAATTTGACTTATGAGATTGATTGGAGAACTGAACGATGCCCAGCAAGCTGAAAATTTTGCAGCTTTCCTGATCACCGAAGGAATCGAAGCTCAAGTTGAATCCAGCGATGGCGGATCGAGCGAAATTTGGGTGAAAGAGGAGGATCAGTTTGAGTCCGCGCTGGAACAATGGAAGGCATTTCAAAACGACCCCGGCAACCAGAAGTATTCCGGGGCGGTTCATCAAGCGGCATTGATCGAGCGGGAAAAGCAAAAAAAGCGTCGCGCGATTCAAAAGAAAATTGTCCACGTCGGCGCCAGCGGATTGACGCGGAAACCGACGGTCACCCTGATCCTGATCGGGCTCTGCGCGATTGTTGCGCTGCTGACTGATTTTGGATCCGGATTGCAAACAGGCAATGCGACCGTGTTTAAAGCCCTCGAGTTTGTATCGCTTCCCCGTGACCAGGCGATCGAGATTCTGACAGAAAATGGCGGTGATTATGACAGCCTGAATCTCCGCTTGGCCAACATCAAAAAGGGGGAACTCTGGCGATTGATCACGCCGATCTTCATTCACCACGGCACGATGCATATTCTGTTCAACATGATCTGGCTGTACCAACTGGGAAAACTGATCGAGAACCGCTATGGCAGTTTCAAATTCTTGATGCTGGTATTGTTGACGGCCGCAATTTCAAACCTGTTCCAGTGCGCCGTCCCGGATAGTCTGGGCGGATCAAGTCCCGGTTTCTTCCCCGACAAGAGTTGGTTGATTTCGGGACTGGGCGGGATGTCGGGTGTCGTCTACGGATTGCTGGGCTTCGTCTGGATGAAATCGATTTACGATCGCTCGAGCGGATTCTATCTGCCCCAGTCGACCCTGGTGATCATGCTGGGCTGGATGTTCCTCTGCATGGTACCTGGATTGACGGGCCAGCTGCTCGGAATCTCGGTTGCCAACTGGGCCCACGGGATCGGCTTGATGGTCGGGGTGGCCGTCGGCTACGCCCCAGTCCTCTGGCAACCGAGCAAGTAGCGTGCTGGTCGCGGCAGAAGATGAATCGGGTCCGACTCGATGCTGCCCAGCGACTACTTCCGCAGTGTGCCGTTGGCGGTACCGCGGTTGGTGCCGGGGTCCTGTGGAAAATTGGCTTGAGCCTGATCGTGAAGCGGTGTTCTTTTGACCCGTTTCCAGCCCTGCAGCACGGGTGTCTGAGGCCGGACGAAATGGCCAAAGAAGTCTTTGAATGCTGACAGCTGACCGTTGATCTGGCGGTTTTCAAACGCGAAGTAACGGCTCTCGAAATTGTTTTTCTTCGGGTCGTAATGTGGCGAATAGACGTGCATGCCTTCGGGCAGAAAGTCTTTTTGCGAGATGATCACTTCGATTTTCGAGTACAGACGCGCGTCTTCGATCCGCTTGGGATAGGCCTCCAACCAGAAAATGGTCTGGTCATTTTTGGGCACGATGCGGACCCAGTAGCGGTCGAGGATCTGGCTTCTGTTGGCGCCGAACAAAAACGGGATCGGGCTGTTGACGATGCCTTGCCCCTGCAACTCGGCCGGAATTTCTGTTTCGTACAGTCGCTTGTTCTCGAAATCAAATTCGTAGATGTTACGACCATCACAGATCCATTTTTCTTTGCCGCCTTCCTCCTTGCGGACTTCGTAATCGGCGTCTTCGCCGGCCGCTTTGGGTGGCCCGGCAAAGTCATAGATTTCGCTGGTCTCGTAGGATCCTTTGTCCGGCTCCGCATACCGGATCTCACCAAACGCAACGGTCGCTGCGGCAAGTTGTTGCGTCGTCGGATTACGATAATTGACGCGGGCGGAGTCGTATTCAAATCTTCGAAAACCACAAACGTATTGCTTTACTTTGTCGCTTTGCTGTTCCCAGTGGTCCAGAAACTTATAGAGATAATCGACTTCTTCCGGCGGCAGGTCCGGAAACGGTTGTCGAGGCGGTTGAACCTCAGGTTGCTGGTCGGCGGCGAGCGACTGTTGCTGAAGTGTATTTCGCGCCGCTTGCTCGACCGCCGCCTGCTGCTGCGCCGTTAACGGAACAACACTTGAATTACTGCTCGACTGAGACTGGCTGGGGGATTGCTGGTACTGCGAAGCCTGGCCAGAGTAACCGGATGTTTGGGCTGAATTCCCGTAAACCGATGCCTGGTTGTTTTGCGTTTGGCCCGCGGGACCGGAATTTTGAGCCGCGAAGACGGGCCCGGCCAACAGAATCAGCGAACAGAACAGCACAGACGTTTTGCATCCATTGAGCATCAGATCATCCTTGATTCAAGTGCATTCAATGACGGGGTCGTTGGTTAGGAGCAAAGAAGTCTAGCAACTCCTCCACGAACTACCAAAGTCAGATTTGTGATTCCTGCTAGACTGGCTGAGCAGGTCGGGCTTCGTTTTGACGAGGAAGTCGCCCCCTGACCAACCCCAACCACCCGAAATGCAGCCTGCGAGACTGCGGAGGCAAACCCAATCAAGCCCGCTGAATGGCATCGACGACCAGCGTTTTCAGATTCGGGGCGGCAACCTCGGCAGCATCAATCACTTCTTTCCCGGACGTCGGTTCGAGCACGTCCGGTTTGGCAACATTGGTCACGATCGACATAGCCAATACCCGAATTCCGTAGGTTGCAGCGACGGAGACCTCCGGAACGGTTGACATGCCAGCAACATCGCCCCCAATTCGCCGGATCATGCGGTATTCGGCCCGGGTTTCGTAGTTGGGGCCCAACATCGCGGTGTAGATTCCGCGGTGAACGGTAAATCCATGCCTTCTGCCACAGCGGGTTGCCTGCTCAATCAACTCGCGATCGTAAGCGTCGGCCCGCACCAGGGCACGCTGATGCTCGGTGGGACCGACCACGTTTGGCGAGCTGCGGAACATCAAATCAATATGGCTCTCGATCAGCATGATTTCGCCACTGGCAAATTGGGGATTGATTCCGCCGGACGCGTTGCTGACAAACAAGGTTTGCACACCCAAGTGGTGCATCACGTGAATCGCCAAGGTGGCTTGATCGATCGAATAGCCTTCATACAAATGAAAACGACCCTGCATCGCCAGGATGGCTTCCCCAGCGAGCGTGCCGCAGACCAGTTGACCTTTGTGGCCCATCGCCGTGCTGCGAGGAAAATTGGGAATCTCGTGGTAGGCAATGGCCTGTTCGAACTCAATCTCGTCGGCCAATTGCCCCGCGCCGGTGCCCAATACAACGGCGAATCGGGGAGTACGATCCCAGCGGCCGCGAATAAATGCGGCGGATTCGGCAACTTGTTGATCGATTCCGGCAAGCGATGGAGGCATCAACTAGCGGCCTTTTCTTCGCCAGAACACCGGTTACAAGTTTGGTCAGTTTCGGTTCGGCTTCATTGGCAACCTTGATGATCTCGTGGACATTGGCTGGCTGAAGTGCATCGGCCAGGCACATGTCGGTGATCACTGAAAAACCGACCACGCGCATTCCGGAGTGGACTGCGACGATGACTTCCGGAACGGTCGACATGCCGACCACGTCGGCTCCGATCGTGCGCAGGAAACGATATTCCGCCCGCGTTTCCAGGTTGGGACCAGCGACGGCCACGAACACGCCTTTGTGAGCCACGATGTCTTCCCGGCGGGCGACCGCCAGCGCCCGTTCGATCAACTCATGGGTATAGGGCTCACACATATCCGGAAACCGAGGTCCCAGTCGATCGTCGTTGATCCCGATCAGCGGGTTGTCGCCCATCAGGTTGATTTGATCTTCGATCAACATGATGTCGCCAGTGGTAATACGGATTCAGTCCACCGCAAGCGTTGGAAACGACCAACAGCTCTGCACCCAGTGCCTTCATCACTCGCACCGGCAGCGTGATCAGTTTCAGCGGATAGCCTTCGTACATGTGCAGCCGGCCTTCCATCGCCACGATGGGCAGCCCATTCAGCGTGCCGCAAACCAATCGGCCCTTGTGCGAAACGGCGGTGGATTTTGGAAAGTGGGGTATGTCGCCGTAGTCGATCGAGGCGGCGACGTCAATTTTGTCGACTAATGGCCCCAGGCCGGTGCCCAGGATCATTCCGGCGTGGGGTTTGCGGTCGCAATGGCCGCGAATGAATTCGACGGCATCCTGAATTTTGTCGTAGAGGTCGAGCATCGGTCTTCCAGTCACAATGAAATGTCACAAAAAGTTAACCGATGCCGGTCCCACGGCTCAAGTGGTCTTAACGACGCGTGCTGCTCGTTTCAGCCTTGGCATCTCGCTGCTTGGCGGCGGGAAAGATCAATCCGTTCACCATTTTCTCGGCAATCGGATTGACGCGACTGGCGACCGCTTCCTCCAGCGTGAACACGAAAGCGACCTGGCGTCCATCGGAATGAGTCACATTGTAGTAGACCCAGTTCAACGGCAGCTCCTGCTCTTCTCCGTAAACCGTCACACGTAGCACCTCGTCGCCTCGACTGGTCACGCTTTGCGACGCGTCGATCACGCGTTGCAATTCGTCAACTTCGATCATCTTGGCGACATACTGTCGGTATTCCTGCAGCTTGAGTGGGTTGGACGCCGGTCGCTGCTCCAGTTCAACGACGGTGGCCTGGCAGAGCAGATCTCCGTCTTCGAGGTAACGCATGATCGCGCCGGATTGGTCGGAAGTGATAATTCTCCACGCAGGATCGTAGTGCAGCTGGAACTGACTTTCGCGGGATTGCCATCGGAGCAGACGCTTGACCTGGCGGGACGGGGTGACCTCGGCCAGGGCCGTCCGGGTGAGCGGTTCGATCTCATGGCCCGCACTGATGTTGATGCTGACTTTCGTCTTGCCGTCAAAACCCGGTGCAATCTGGCCGGCTTCGCGTTTTTCGATGATATTCAGTCGGACCAGCGAAACCAGGTTGGATTTGAGATCGACGGTCAATACGCCAGTGACATCCATTTCGGTCGAGACGTCGTTCACGTCCGCTTTGACGTTACCCATGATGTAGACCTTGGCCTGTCCGTCATCGACCGACTTAAGTTTGAGTTTGACGTCGGTGGCGTAAACCTCGTGGACGGCGAGAAATTTCGCCAGCTGTTGGCGACCGGGTTCCCATTCGTCCCCGATCTCAACCTGTTGCTTGTTGAGCAGAGCGGCGAAGGTGAGCGGATCGGCAGGAGTAATCAACAAATCCATTTCAGCTTGCTCCAGCATATCGACGATGCTGGCAGATTGAATCCCTTCGGAAGCCTTCGTGTTCAGCCGTGACACAATCAGCTTGTTGTTTTCAGAAAGCTGGGAAACGGTTGTTCCCTGGTCCAGTTGAATTTCCGCTTTGCACTGATTGAAATAGCGGACCACCTGCGGGTTGCCTGGGATCCCAACAAATCTTTCATGGAACCCCAATCTTGCCGCGACTTGCAGCGGCAGAGACTGAATCGTCGCCTCTTCACCGCTTTGGAGAATCAGTACGCGTCCGGTGTGTTGAACTTGCGATTGCACTTCGTACTGCGTGCTGTTTTGGTATTCGACGTTCAGGTCGATCGTTTCCTGGGCGGACAATCCATTCGCGGTGCAACCGATCGCTACCAGAGCCAACAGTAAACGCATCCAAATTTTACGGCAAATCGTCATCTATTTTGTCCAATATTCGTGACTCAATTGCGAATAGTGTTGGCCAGAAATTGATTTCCCAACCCACTTACACTTGGTCCAACATCGGCCAAAACTTGTCTCAAATAGAGCAATCTGTTCGTTACCGCTACGGTTTGACAGGCAAACACGAACGCTTGCTGGCTTCCAAATGCCGGAAAAATCACCCTTAGGCGAAAATTCGCTGGATTTTTGCGAACTTGGAACGGCTTTTGCGGCACTGGGTATCGGAAACGTCAAACCGTCAGGTAAGGCATTTCCGGAAAAATCGTCTAATGAACAGCCGCTTATATCCGTTGAAATTTAACCCAGACAAACGGTTATTAGTAATAGAGTTAGATGCTGAAAGCATTTGGTGTTCTAGCAGAGGTTTTAAGACAGCGTTTTTGATTCGCGATCCCAGTCTTCCTGCGAACAGGGAACCACTGGACCACGTAATCAATCCGAACACACATGATGTCGGTTCGGCAGTTAAGATCAGGAGGATCAACCACAGGAACTTTGCCCAGTCCACGGACATCCAATTCGGAATCCTGGCTGGGAGGTAGAGAGAGTTGATATGCATTCCGATTACAAATGTGATTCGATCCGACAGTTGCGAGATCAACAGGTTCGATTTGCGCCCCGAGATAAAAAGATCGAACAAGTCGACAAGGCTGAAAAGCTATTGCGAGACATTCATTCCGATCGAAACTATAACTACGAATTCGTTTGCTTCCGGATTACCGACTTCCGTCCGGAGCATCCACCGATTGTGAAAATCAGCGGTGAGGATCTGCAGCACGACCTGCATTGCTTCATTGAGGATCTTTCCGAGTCGGCGAATGTCAGCGCCGAAGAATTCAGCCAGCCGGTTCACACGGTTGATGATCTGAGCAAGATGTTCAACGTTTCGACCAAAACGATTTCGAGGTGGCGGCAGCAGGGTTTGGTCAGCCGCAAGTTCATTTTTGACGGCGGCCGGAAACGCGTGGGTTTTCTCCATACGAGCGTCGACCAATTCATCCGTAACAATCGGGAGAAAGTCAAACGAGGCGAGCGTTTCAGTCAGTTGACCGAAGTCGACAAAGACGAAATCATCGACCGCGCCCGTCGATTGACCCGTGCAGGCGGCTGCCCAGCTGAAGTGACGCGACGAATCGCCAAGCACATGGATCGGAGCGTGGAGACGATCCGTTACACGATCAAACGGTTCGATGAACTGAACCCCGAAATTGCCGTGTTCCCGAATCAGACCGGACCGTTGAACCTGGAAATGAAGGAACGAATCTACGCAGATTTCGCCGCGGGCAAGTCTGCCGATTCGATCGCCAAGCGTTATTGCCGCACCAAGACGACGGTCTATCGCGTGATCAACGAGATGCGCGCCAAGATGATCATGGAATTGCCGCTGGACTTCATGGACAATCCAGAATTCCATCGCAAAGCTGCGTTCAAGCGGATTGTCGAATCGGAGATGCCCGAAGCCGAAAGCAAGACGCGTCGCACCAAGCCGCCGGCTGGTTTGCCACGCTACCTGGCTTCGTTGTACGAAGTTGCGTTGCTGACCCGCGAGCAGGAACAGTACCTGTTCCGCAAGTACAATTTCCTTAAGTACAAGGCGTCCAAGCTGCGCGAGCAACTCGATCCTGCCCGTGCCCGTGCATCGGAAATGGATGAGATCGAAAGCCTGTACGATCAAGCTGTGAAAATCAAGAACCGAATCGTTCAGTCCAACTTGCGACTGGTCGTTTCGATCGCCAAACGGCACGTCAACGCCAGCGAAGATTTCTTCCAACTGGTCAGCGATGGAAACATGTCGCTGATCCGTGCGGTTGAGAAATTCGACTACGCCGCGTGGCAACAAGTTCAGCACCTACGCCAGCTGGGCGATCATGAAGAACTTCGCTCGCACGATTCCGGGCGAGTTCAAACAACGCGATCGTTTCCGACCGACATCCGAAGAGGTGTTCCTGGCCAAAGCGGACGAGCGAACCGATCGCTACCTGCTGGAGTCGGAACAGGAACGTCGCGAACAACAGGTCAATCGGATTCTGTCGGCCTGGACGATCGCGAACAGAAGATCATCATCAGCCGTTTTGGCTTGGACTACAACCAGGAACCGCTAACGTTGAAGGAAGTCGGCGAAGAACTGGGCGTCACCAAAGAGCGAATCCGACAGATCCAGACCCGAGCTTTGAACAAGCTTCGAATTGCGGCCAAAGAAGACAACATCGATATTCCAGAAGAATTCCTGGAATCCGATAATTGATGTTCCGTCACGGCAGGCTTCGATAACATTCTCACGAAACCGACCGATAACGCAGAGAACTGCTGTCCAACCAAAGCCCCACCATTTGGCCGGGGCTTTTTGTGGCCGGATTCAATGAATTGGTTTCATTATTCCAGCAGCCATTTCCCGACCCGTTGAATTCCGTGGTAGCTAAGGAGAACACGGACGCGCGACAGTCGATGGTTCGACCGGCCGCCAGCAAAATCCGTGGCGCCAGGATTGTCGCCGCAAATTGGGGTCGGCTTGAGATCCCGGACGCAGACAACGACAAAATGAGTTCGTATTGTTGCGGATGAGCGCCCGGGCTCTGGCCCGGTCTTTTGAGGCGGGGAGATTTCGGCAGGAAAATGGTGGGCAGGAAATTATCCGCGCAAGGAAATACCCACGCAACATCTTCCTGCCAACCATGTTCCTGCCTACTTCATTCACAACCGGCCACGACCGGCAACCAGCGGAATCCGTGGCGCCAGAATCGTCGCCGCAAATTGGGGTCGACATGAGATCCAGGACACAGACAACGACAAAAAGGGTTCGTATTGTTGCGGATGAGCGCACCCGGGCTCTGGCCCGGCCTTTTGAGGCGGGGAGATTTCGGCAGGAAAATGGTGGGCAGGAAAATATCCGCGCAAGGAAATACCCGCGCAACATCTTCCTGCCAACTATGTTCCTGCCTACTTCATTCACAACCGGCCAAGACCGGCAACCAGCGAAATCCGTGGCGCCAGGATTGTCGCCGCGAATTGGGGTCGACTTGAGATCCCGGACGCAGACAACGACAAAGAGAGTTCGCGTTGTTGCGGATCAGCGCCCCGGGCTCTGGCCCGGCCTTTTGAGGCGGGGAGATTTCGGCAGGAAAATGGTGGGCAGGAAAATATCCACGCAAGGAAATACCCACGCAACATCTTCCTGCCAACTATTTTCCTGCCAACTATTTTCCTGCCAACTATCTTCCTGCCAACTATCTTCCTGCCAACTTCATTCACAACCGGTCAAGACCGGCCACCAGCGAGGGGAGTTACCATGCCCCCTAAGACCTTAGAACAAAATCCAAAGCGATCCGCTGCCAGATCGTGCCGCGGGGAAACTTGCCTGTCCTTTCTGAGAACTTGCCTGTCCTTTCTGACAACTTGCCTGTCCTTTCTGACAACTTGCCTGTCCTTTCTGGAATCACGCGGACCCCCAGGACGGACCAAACCCCGCATTTTGACAGAACGTTGCCCTGTAGATTCGCGCGGATTTCGGGGTTTTTTACGAACTGAGGCTCCGATCCAGGAATGGTGCGAACCGCAACCCATGAATTCCTGTCATTTCGTATTGCGGGGCAGTTGGATTTGGATATATTTACCGGTTTTCGAATAAGCTGATCCGCCAGCGTAGCTCAGTTGGCAGAGCAGCGGTTTTGTAAACCGCAGGTCGTGGGTTCGAGCCCCTCCGCTGGCTTTTCGTGTTCGGCTGAAACTTAGGCGTTTCGGCAAGAACCGACGGCATGTTTTCGGGGGGTTACCGAAGCGGTCAAACGGGACAGACTGTAAATCTGTTGGCTCAGCCTTCGCAGGTTCGAATCCTGCACCCCCCATTTGAGTTATGCTCAGAAAGTTGTTTGCTCGTGTCGACAAGATTATCCTGACCTTTGACGGACTCGAAAGATCCTGCGAAAATGGCCAGCGAATTCGATTTGAGCCTGGAATTTCCAGCGAAGGTTACGAATTGTTGTTCGGAATAATTTTTGCGGGATTCAAAATCTTGCAGATCGTCCATTGGGGTTTTCGGCTGAATTTGATACATTAACGGGTTGATTTGCGTGACGTCGGATGGATCGGCGCGATGGTGGTCGATAACGGTGTTAGCGGGTGTAGCTCAATGGCAGAGCCCCAGCCTTCCAAGCTGGTTGTGAGGGTTCGATTCCCTTCACCCGCTCATCGATATTTGTTGATGAGTTTGAAACTGCCGATTGTTGGCGCTGATTGCTGCTGTAGCTCAGTGGTAGAGCGCGTCCTTGGTAAGGACGAGGTCATGGGTTCAAGTCCCATCAGCAGCTTTGATTGTATTTCGGCCTTCGGGTCGTGTTTTTATCTTGGTTAATCGATTAAGTAATAACAGGTAGGTAAAAGACATGGCCAAGGAAGAATTTAAGCGGACAAAACCGCACGTGAACGTTGGCACCATTGGACACATTGACCATGGTAAAACGACGACGACCGGCGCGATTCTTGCAGTTCAAGCTGCCAAGGGTTTGGCAGAAGCGAAGGGTTATGCCGAGATCGCCAAGGGCGGTACGGTTCGTGACGATACCAAGACGGTAACGATTTCGGTTGCCCACGTCGAGTACGAAACCGACAATCGTCACTACGCGCACATTGACTGCCCGGGTCACGCTGACTTTATCAAAAACATGATTACCGGTGCCGCCCAGATGGACGGTGCGATCCTGGTGGTGTCGGCCGCTGATGGCCCGATGCCTCAAACGAAAGAGCACGTTTTGCTGGCTCGTCAGGTTGACGTTCCGGCGTTGGTTGTGTTTCTGAACAAGTGCGACTTGGTTGACGACGAAGAGTTGCTGGAACTGGTCGAAATGGAAGTTCGCGAATTGCTGAGCAAGTACGATTTCGATGGCGACAATGTTCCCATCGTTCGCGGTAGTGCTTTGCCCGCCTACCAGAATCCGACCGATCCGGAAGCCAGCAAGTGCATTTCGCGAGTTGATGGATGCGATTGACTGCTTACATTCCCGAGCCGAAGCGCGAAGACGACAAGCCGTTCCTGATGGCCATCGAAGACGTGTTCTCGATCGAAGGTCGTGGAACGGTTGCCACCGGTCGTATCGAACGTGGTGTTCTGCGAACGGGCGAAGAAGTCGAGATCATTGGTCTTGATGCCGCGCCTCGCAAGACGACTTGCACGGGTGTGGAAATGTTCCGCAAGATCCTCGATGAAGGTCGCGCCGGTGACAACGTTGGCTGCCTGCTGCGTGGTGTCAAGCGTGAAGAGATTCAGCGCGGCCAGGTTTTGGCCAAGCCGGGTTCGATTACGCCGCACACCAAATTCGAAGCCGAGATTTATTGCCTGAGCAAAGACGAAGGTGGACGTCACACGCCGTTCTTCAGCGGTTATCGTCCTCAGTTTTACTTCCGCACGACCGACGTTACCGGCACTGCCAATCTGGTGGATGCCGAAATGTGCATGCCTGGTGACAACGTGAAATTGACCGTCGAATTGCACAAGCCGATCGCGATGGACGACGGTGTTCGATTCGCGATTCGCGAAGGTGGCCGAACGGTTGGTTCGGGCGTTGTGACCAAGATCCTCGATTAAATAGTAGTGCGAAATTGCGAAAGTCCGTTGATTTTCGCGATGGATGGGTGAAGCGTCGTGTGCCGAGTTCGCGCGACGCTTTCCAGCGATTAAGGTGGCATGGTTTTGCCTCGTTGGTTGTCTCAAGACGGAGGGGTGTAGCTCAATTGGTAGAGCACTGGTTTCCAAAACCAGCGGTTGCGGGTTCAAGTCCCTCCGCCCCTGCCATTGAGCCTTCGATAAAGGATTGTCGCCCACTGTGGCAAGTTGTGTTCGCGTCCAGGTGAGAGGTTGTGATGAGTTCGATGGCAAAACAGAAGCAGGAATCGGCCCGGGGCGGGTTTTGGTCCGAGCTTTTTCAGTTTGGTCTGTACAAACCGAATCAGGGTCGAGTCGTTCGTCAAGTGACGTTCGCGACGATTGCCTTGATTGGCTTGCCTGGCGCTTGCGAAGTTCAGCGATCCGGCTGTGTCTGCACTGGGTTTGGGAGCGAAGTTACCTTGGTTTGCTTGGTCTGGGTGCAATCGGCACTTGGTTTGGCTTACCGAATCGTCAACTATTCGGCGTTCGCGGATTTTCTGATCGCCGTCGAAGCCGAGATGAACAAAGTTTCCTGGCCGACCCGGCGTGAATTGTGGAACGCCTCGCTGGTGGTGATGTTTGTGATTTTTTCCATGGCGGCTTTGCTGTTCCTGTTTGATGCGATCTGGACGCCGTCTTTGAACTGATTGGAATTCGATACTCTGACGGCGAAACGATGTTCGTCAGGATTTTGAGTTTCTTTAATTTGCGATAATCTGGTTGAAGTTTGTAGAGAGTGGCAATGGCTGAAGAGAAAGCAGTTCCGGATGAACAGCTCGAACGTCCCGCAGGGGACGGCGCTGAGCCTACGGCTGAACAGCCCGAGGCGGAGGCGGCAGCTGCCGAACAGCGAACTCGCGTCCAGTCCAGCCTGATGCCGCAGCAGACATTGATGCCCGAAGCAGACGCCGAGGCGCGGCTGAGTCGGCTGAAGCCACCGAACGAAGTTGTCTGACGAAGACGTCAATGAGCTGGGATTTCGGCCGACGAAATGGTCGACGACGACGACGAGGAAGAGTACGAAGAAGACGAAGATGAAGACGCTTCTCCGATTGAAGAATTTGTCGACGAAGCCAGCGTCGAGGCCGGCGACGACGAACCCGACATGGACTGGTACATCCTCAAAGTCCAGGTCAATCGGGAAAATTCGATTTGCGACACGTTGCAAACGCCGAGTGAAAGTTGCCGGGATGGATCGATATTTTGGTGAGATACTGGTGCCCACCGAGGATGTTCGGGAATTCACCAAAGCCGGAAAACAGCGAATCGTTAAACGAAAGCTGTATCCTGGTTACATCGTCGTCAACATGACCATCAATGACGATTCCTGGTTCCTGGTTCGGGAAACCCGCGGAATTGGCGATTTTACCGGTGCGGCGGGCAAACCAGCGCCACTGACCACAGAGGAAATCGCCCGGATCATCGCCACTACCAAACCGGAAAAAGAAGAAGATGGTGAGGAAACCATCAAAACGTCGATCAGGTTCAAGGTGGGCGATCGGGTTCGGGTCAAGGAAGGCTATTTTCAAAATTACGAAGGTGAAGTTTCCAATCTGGACGAACGGAATGGTCGGATCACGGTCATGATCAATATTTTTGGTCGCCCCAATCCGGTGGAACTCGATCATTGGCACGTCGAAGAAGTGTAACCAGGTTCCGGTTGTCCGTCGTGACAGCCGCGAAACGAGAATAAAGAAACAATGGCAAAACAAGTAACAGGTCAAGCAAAATTTCAGGTTCCTGGCGGACAGGCAACTCCGGCTCCGCCGGTCGGTACGTCGCTTGGGTAAGTACGGGATCAACCTCGGGCAGTTCGTTCAACAGTTTAACGACCGCACCAAGGAATTTAACGGTACTCCGATTCCGGTCATCGTCACGGTCTACAACGATCGAACGTTTGATTTTGTCACCAAAAGCCCGCCGGCGGCGTCGCTGTTGAAAATGGCAGCCGGGATCGCCAAAGGCTCGGAGTGCCCAACCGCGACAAGGTCGCCACGGTGACCCGCAAGCAGGTCGAGGAAATCTGCGAAAAGAAAATGGCGGACCTGAATGCCCGCGATCTTGGACATGCCTGCCGCATGATTGAAGGCACCGCCCGCAGCATGGGAATTGAAATCGAAGGTTGAATCCGGCTGGCGACTGACGGATTGTCACCGCCACGAACCGGCCGAACATAAAACGAGAAACAAAAATGAAACGTTCCAAAAGATTTAAAGAGCTGGCTGCGAAAGTTCCGGAATCCCCGGTCGATTTGCCAACCGCGGTCGGGATTCTGAAAGGGTTCGAGGGCACCAAGTTTGATCAGACGGTCGAAATTCACATGCGACTGGGGATCGATGCCAAACAGGCCGATCAACTGGTTCGTGGTTCGATGGTGTTGCCCCATGGAATCGGCAAAACTCAACGAGTCATCGTGTTTGCCAAAGATGCCTTGGCCGAAGCCGCCAAAGAAGCCGGAGCCGATGAAGTCGGGCAGGAAGAACTGGCCAAGAAGATCCAGGATGGCTGGCTCGATTTCGATGTTTGTATCGCTTCGCCCGACATGATGGGAGTCGTCGGTCCGCTGGGTCGAGTCCTCGGCCCACGTGGTTTGATGCCGTCTCCTCGTGCCGGAACGGTCACGCCGGACGTCGCCACCGCCGTGTCTGAATATAAAGCCGGTAAGGTCGAGTTTCGGAATGATTCCGGCGGAAACGTGCATGCCGTGATCGGAAAGCTGAGTTTTTCACCTGAAAAAATCCAGGAAAACGCTGAGGCATTTCTGAAATTTATCGAGTCCATTAAACCCAATGCGATCAAGGGAACCTACGTGCGAGGTATTTCCCTGGCGGCCACCATGAGCCCCGGCGTGCAGTTGGTCGCGTAAACATCCAGTCCATTTGTCGATCGCTCGCCGCTTTGCGGCAAGTAACGCTTGAGATACCAGAGAAGTTGAAATGAGTAAGTACGTAAAAGATCTGCTGACCAAAGATTTGGAAAGTCGACTCGATGGAATCGAGAATTGCCTGGTCGCCAATGTGATTGGACTCGATGCAAATTCGACGTCTGATTTGCGCAAGCGTCTGAGAGACAAAGACATTTCGCTGATGGTGGTCAAGAACAGCCTTGCCCGTCGGGCCACCGAAGGCTCTTCGCTCGCGCCTGCTTTTGAAGGCGTCGACGGCACCGCTGCAGTCCTGTGGGGCGCGGCTGATTTTGTGTCTCTGGTCAAAGAAGTCACCGAACTGGATAAAGACAAAGCGGAATTCGAAAAATTCGAAGCCCGTGGTGGCGTGATGGACGGCGAGAAGCTGACGCCAGAGAAAGTCAAGGAAATCAGTAAGTGGCCCAACCGCGAAGAACAGCTCAGCCTGTTGGTTGGGCAAATGCTTGGACCAGGAGCGACCCTGTCGGCCCAATTGATTGGCCCTGGAGGTCAGCTGGTCAGCCAAATCAAGCAAATCGGCGAGGGCGACGAGTAACCGGGCTCGGGCGATGTCGAAATTCAATTTCGCTTTGCCGGTTAATTCCTGTGGCTCGTGATCGCGAAACGTCAACACTGAATCTGCTGCGAACAATCAGAATGCCTTGCCGCGTGAATCAGGTAGCAGGACTTCTGAATTTTGATTGAAATTTTAATTTACTAACTGAGAAAAAATTTTTAACTGGTTGGGTTCCGCAGCTCAACTGGTTCCATACCGAGAAAGGGTGACCGATGTCTGAAGAAACAGCAACCGTAGAATTTTCCGCTGAAGCCAAGCAACTTGGCGACCAGATCGCTGGCTTGACGCTCAAGCAAGCCAAAGAAGTGAGTGATTACCTCGAGCACGAGCACGGTATCAAAGCCGCAGCTGGTGGTGGTGCTGTTGTCATGGCAGGTCCGGCCGAAGGCGACGGTGGTGCAGCCGAAGCCCAGACCGAGTTCGACGTTGTGTTGACCGGTTTTGGTGACAAAAAGCTGGATGTCGTGAAGGTCGTCAAAACCATCACGGGCGCCACTTTGATGGAAGCCAAGAAAATGGTCGAGGGATGCCCGGCGACCCTGAAAGAAGCCGTCTCCAAGGAAGATGCTGACAAAATCAAGGCTGATGTGGAAGCCGCTGGCGGAAGCGTCGAACTGAAATAGGGCGAAGAAGCCCCCTGAAAGGGCGATTTCTGGTCGTTTTGATATGTTCCGGGCCAAAAAATTGCGGTTTTTCCGCGTTTGGCCTATGGAATTGCGAACATATACGGCAGGATAGGAAAACTAGGTTCGCCGCGGGATGGAATGGCTCCGCGGTGTAACCTTGATATTGTCATTCCTTGTGATGATTTGTTCACAAGTCGCATTCGGTTGCGTCGAATTTTTACGTTCGGCCAAACAGGGAACTGTATGCTCGCCAGTTGCACTCTTGAGGAAACTTTTGAGTTCCAAAGTCAGTGTGCGATCGTTCTGCGCACCGTGATCCCTCATTCCCAACCTTGTACCTGGCAATCAATCATTGCCTAATCTGATACCGGAGATATTGCGCTTATGGCAACCCCAGTTGAGCGACGGTTACGACCCCAGCAAGTCCGTCGTTTTGGAAGTGGTCGCAATTACCAGATGCCCCCTGACCTGACCAAGATTCAAACCAAGAGCTATCAGGCATTCCTGCAGAATGATGTGCCGTCGGATAAACGAAAAAACCAGGGGATCGAAGGTGTTTTGCAGGAAATTTTCCCGATCGAAAGTTACGACAAAAAGCTGAAACTCAGCTACGTGCGTTACGAGCTTGGCAAACCGCGTTACACGCCCGAAGAATGCCGCCAGCTCCGACTGACCTACGGACAACCTTTCCGTGTCTGGTTGCGATTGGAAAAAGAGCAACCGGTCGAGGAAGAAGTGTTCCTCGGTGACATTCCGATCATGCTCGGCGGCGGCGAGTTCATCATCAACGGAGCCGAACGGGTCGTGGTCAGCCAATTGCACCGCAGCCCCGGTATCGATTTCGTGATGGAAGCCGACACGACTTCGGATCGTAAACTTGCCAGTTGCCGAGTGATTCCCGAACGGGGCAGCTGGATCGAAATCAACGCGACCAAGAAAGATGCACTGACCGTACGGATCGATCAAAGCGGTAAGTTTTCCGCGCTGACGCTGCTGCGGGCGATGGATCCCAAGTACAGCGAAGACTCCGCGATCATTCGTGCGTTTTACGAGACGGCAAAAGTCAAAGTTGTCGATGGACGCAGCGCCGGAAAACTGGAAGGCAAGATCGCTGTCGATGACATTCTCTATCCCGCGACCAGCGATCGCGCCGGTGAGATCATCGTCGAAGTCGGTCACAAGATTACCAAAGAAGCGGCCGAGCAGATTTGTACGTCCGGCGTCAAAACCTGTGAGATCATGGCGCCACCACGGACGCCGCTGATTTTCAACTCGCTGATCGAAGACAACACATCCAGTCACGAAGAAGCGTTGCTGAGGATTTACCAGCGGCTGCGCCCCGGTAACCCGCCTGCACTCGAAAAAGCACGGACCCTGTTCCACGAAAAATTCTATGACGACAACCGCTATCGACTCGGTCGCGTCGGCCGTTTCCGAATCAACCGGAAACTCGATCTCGGTGTCTCCGAAAAGGAAATGACGCTGCGTCCGGATGATATTCTGGCCTCGATCAAATACCTGCTGGAGTTGTCATCGCCCGGCGGAGAAGCCCACATCGACGACATTGACCATCTTGGCAACCGGCGTCTGCGGACGATCGACGAATTGGCCTGCGATGAACTTCGCAAAGGCTTCTTGAAACTTCGCCGGACCGTTCAGGAACGGATGAGCATGAAGGAAGTGGATGACATGACTCCCCGGAGTCTGGTCAATCCCAAGAGCATCTCGGCCGCGATCGAGTATTTCTTCGGGCGCGGAGAACTTTCGCAAGTCGTGGATCAGACCAACCCGTTGTCGCAACTGACACATGAACGTCGACTGTCTGCCCTGGGTCCCGGTGGTTTGAACCGGAAACGAGCCGGATTTGAAGTTCGCGACGTTCACATTTCGCACTACGGACGGATTTGCCCGATTGAGACACCGGAAGGCACCAACATCGGCTTGATTTCCAGCTTGGCAATTTACGCCAGTGTCGATGACTACGGATTCCTGGTCACGCCCTACGCGGTCGTCAAAAACGGAAAAATCACCGACGAAGTCCAGTGGTTGCGCGCCGATGAAGAAACCGAAGCGTTTGTTGCTCCGGCCGATACCAATGTGGAAAACGGAGAGATCGTCGGCGTCAAACAGCTGGGTGGAAATATCATCGCCCGGTTCCGCGCCGACTTTGAATTGGTCGCACCCACGGATGTCTCCTTTATCGACATCGCTCCGGCCCAGATGGTCGGTGTATCGGCAGGTTTGATCCCGTTCCTCGAACACGACGATGCCAACCGGGCATTGATGGGTTCCAACATGCAGCGGCAAGCCGTTCCCTTGCTGGTGGCAGAACCGCCCATCGTCGGCACCGGCATGGAGCGACAGGTCGCTGAAAACTCCAGCATGCTGATCCGGGCCAAACGAAAAGGCAAAGTCACCTATGTGGATTCGACTCGCATCGAGATCGGTAACGACGTTTACGACCTGAAGAAATACGTCGGCTTGAACGAGCGGACCTGCCAAAACCAGAAACCGCTGGTCCACAAGGACCAGGTCGTTGAAAAGAACCAGGTCATCGCGGACGGCGCGGCAACGTTCCACGGCGAACTGGCCCTGGGTCGTAACGTTCTGGTCGGGTTCATGTCGTTTGACGGCTGCAATTACGAAGACGCGATCATCATCAGCGAGGAATTGGTTCAAAACGACACCTACACTTCGATTCACATCGAAGAGTTTGACGTCGAAGTTCGCGAAACCAAGCTCGGCCGTGAGGAATTCACCCGTGACATTCCCAACGTCAGTGAGAAAGCACTTCGCAATCTCGATGAAAACGGAATCATCCGCGTCGGTACTTACGTCAAACCGGGCGATATCCTGGTTGGTAAAGTCTCGCCGAAGTCGAAGACCGAACTGACGCCGGAAGAAAAACTGTTGCACGCCATTTTCGGCCGAGCCGGTGAAGATGTGAAGAACGATTCGCTCGAGGTCTCTTCGGGGATCGAAGGCATCGTGATTGATACGCAGCGTTTCTCGCGGCGAATGAGCCTGTCCGAAGAAGAACGAAAAGTTTTCGAAAAAGACCTCAAAGCCGCGGAAGCCGACGGCAACGAGAACATTGCCGAGGTCTTTGGCCAGATGATCACCGAGATGGAAAAAGTCGTCGGCAAAACACTGACCGACGAAGACGAAACGCCATTGGTCCGTGACCAGGACCCGAAATTCGTCGCCGAAAAAGCGGCTAACTTCCGGCTTGCACCAATCGTCGAACCGCTCCGCAGCGATGACAAGATCAACGGGCTCAATGACCTCTACAAAGAGCATTGGCCGGCCGTTGAAAAAGCCATTGATGCACGCGATCGAACCGTCAACAGCATGAAGCGCGGCGATGAACTTCGCAGCGGAGTGCTGCAGATGGTGAAGGTCTATATCGCCACCAAACGGACAATCTCCGTCGGCGATAAAATGGCCGGTCGTCACGGCAACAAAGGTGTGATTTCCAAGATTCTGCCGGTCGAAGACATGCCTTACCTTGAGGACGGAACGCCGATCCAGATCATGCTCAACCCGCTGGGTGTTCCCAGTCGTATGAACGTCGGCCAGATTCTCGAGACGCATCTTGGCTGGGCAGGCTCGAAGCTTGGCTTCCAGGCAATCACGCCAGTTTTCGACGGAGCCTCGGAAGAGGAAATCAACGATTGTCTTGCCGAAGCGGGACTGCCGAGACACGGCAAACATAGCCTGTACGATGGTCGCACCGGTGAAAAATGCACCCAGGAAACAACGGTCGGTTACATCTACATGCTGAAACTGCACCACCTGGTTGACGACAAGGTCCACGCGCGGTCCACGGGTCCCTACTCCTTGATCACGCAGCAGCCACTGGGAGGAAAAGCCCGGTTTGGTGGCCAGCGATTTGGTGAGATGGAAGTCTGGGCCCTCGAAGCCTACGGTGCCGCTTACATCCTGCAGGAGTTGTTGACCGTCAAAAGTGACGACGTGGAAGGCCGAACGAAGATCTACGAGTCGATGGTCAAAGGCGAAAATACGCTGGAAGCCGGCACGCCTGCCAGCTTTGACGTGTTGACCAATGAAATTCGCGGTCTGGCCCTGAACATGCAATTGGAGAAACGAAGAGGTTAATCCTGCATCGCGGTCGGCCGGTTTCCGGCGGCCCGCGATCCGGACCCACCACTCCTGGTTGAAGGAAACCCGGTCTTGACCGACGGATTGCTTCAACCAAACAACCGCAACCCAAAAAATCATCCGCCCCAAACGCCAGTTTTTTTGTTCCCTGAACTGGCAACCGGCGACCAATAACCAGCAAAAAAGAAAAGGTGAAATCTATGGCAACTGCCGACACCACGTACGATCGCGTTAACGATTATGCTTCGGTGAAGATCTCATTGGCCCGCCCCCACGACATCCGCAGTTGGTCGATGGGTGAAGTCAAGAAGCCTGAAACCATCAACTATCGAACCTACCGTCCCGAGAAAGACGGGTTATTCTGCGAGCGGATTTTCGGCCCGGAAAAAGACTGGGAATGCGCCTGCGGTAAGTACCGCGGGATGAAGTACAAGGGTATGATCTGCGATCGCTGCGGAGTGAAAGTCACCCACTCCCGCGTCCGCCGCAAGCGGATGGGGCACATCGAATTGGCAGCACCGGTGGTCCACATCTGGTTCTTCAAAGCCATGCCCAGTCGGCTTGGCAACCTGCTGAACATGAAAACCAGCAGCCTGGAAAAAGTCATTTACTTCCAGGACTACGTCGTCACCGATGTCGGCGACACCGACCTCGACAAACAGCAGTTGTTGACCGAAGAGGAGTACCGAGAGGCCCGCAAAGAGTACGGCGAAGGTAGCTTCAAAGCCAACATGGGTGCCGATGCGATTCGTGAGCTGCTGTCGGACCTCGACTTGGTGGCACTGTCGGACGACCTCCGTGTCGAATTGGCCGAAACCGGTTCCAAGCAAAAACGCAAAGACCTGACCAATCGCTTGAAAATCGTCGAATCCATCCGCGATAGCGACAACAAGCCCGAGTGGATGGTGCTGGACGTGATTCCGGTCATTCCTCCCGATCTCCGGCCACTGGTTCTGCTGGATTCGGGAAATTTCGCGACCAGCGATTTGAACGATCTTTATCGTCGGATCATCAACCGCAACAACCGGCTGCGCAAACTGGTCGATCTGAATGCCCCGGAAGTCATCATTCGCAACGAGAAGCGAATGCTGCAGCAATCGGTCGATGCGTTGTTTGACAACAATCGCTGCAAACGTCCAGTGCTCGGTTCAAGCAACCGTCCGCTGAAATCGCTGACCGACATGATCAAGGGTAAGCAGGGACGTTTCCGCGAAAACCTGCTCGGTAAACGCGTCGATTATTCTGCCCGCAGCGTGATCGTCGTGGGTGCCCGTTTGAAATTGCACCAATGTGGATTGCCCAAGAAAATTGCGCTGGAACTTTACCAGCCATTCATCATTCGCAAATTGAAAGAACTCGGTCACGCCGACACGATCAAAAGCGCGAAGAAAATGCTGGAGCGAAAGGATGAAGAAGTTTGGGATATTCTCGAACAAGTCATTCGCAACCATCCGGTGATGCTCAACCGAGCCCCCACGCTGCACCGGATGGGCATCCAGGCCTTCGAGCCGGTTCTGGTCGAAGGCAACGCGATTCATCTTCATCCGCTGGTTTGCAAAGGCTTCAATGCGGACTTCGACGGCGACCAGATGGCCGTCCACTTGCCGCTTTCGATTGAAGCCCAAGTCGAAGCTCATACCCTGATGCTCTCGACGAACAACATTTTCGCCCCCTCCAACGGCCGGCCGATTATGTCACCGTCGCAGGACACCGTGATGGGATGCTATTACGCGACGTTGGTTCTACCCAACCAGCGAGGGCAAGGCATGACATTCTCGTCGCTGGACGAAGCCGATACGGCATTCTCGCAGGGGGTCATCAGCCTGCACGCAAAAATCAAGGTCCGTTTGCCCGAAGGACGATTCGAACGCGAAAACGAAGAAGAGAGATTACCCAGCCGGATTGTGGAAACCAGCTACGGTCGCGTCAAGTTCAACATGATGCTGCCTGTCGGGATGGATTTTTACAATTACTCCATGAAGTCCGGAGACTTGGCGGTCGTGATTTCGGATTGTTACCAGACGCTCGGTCGACGGGCCACGATCACACTTCTGGACGACATGAATCAACTGGGATTCCGCGAGAGTACACGAAGTGGACTTTCGTTCGCGACGGACGATCTGGTCACCCCCGATTCGAAAGAAAAAATTGTTGCCGAAGCGGAAAAAGAAGTGCTCAAATTCCGCAAGCACTACGATCGTGGCGTGATCACCGAACAAGAACGATACAACAAAGTTCTCGATACCTGGACCCACGCCCGCGAAAGCATCACCAAAGAAATGATGTCCGCGATGGAGGCGGATGATCGCGGTGGCATGGGTTACGTCAATCCGGTATTCCTGATGGCACACTCCGGTGCTCGTGGTGGTGTCGAACAAATTCGACAGCTCGCCGGGATGCGTGGTCTGATGGCCAAACCGACCGGTGAGATCATCGAAACGCCGATCAAGGCGAACTTCCGTGAAGGCCTGTCCGTGCTGGAATATTTCAGTTCGACGCACGGTGCTCGTAAAGGTCTGGCGGATACCGCTTTGAAAACGGCTGACTCCGGTTACCTGACACGAAAATTGGCCGACGTCGCGCAGAACGTGGTGATCACCATGGAAGACTGCGGAACCACGAAGGGAATTACCAAAGGCGTGATTTATCGTGGTGAACAGGTCGAGGTTCGACTGGCCACCGCGATCAGCGGTCGCGTTTCGCGACAGAACATCGTCAATCCGGTCACCGATGAATTGGTCGTCAAAGACAGCCAGATGATCACGGCGGAAATCGCCAGGAAAATTGAAGACATGGGACTGGAAAAAATCCAGGTTCGCAGCCCCATGACTTGCGATGCGGCCCTCGGTGTTTGCCGCTGCTGCTACGGAATGGACATGTCGACCGGTGATCAGGTCGAAGAAGGCATGGCCGTCGGAATCATCGCCGCCCAGAGTATCGGAGAACCGGGTACTCAGTTGACGATGCGGACGTTCCACATCGGTGGTGTTGCCGGTACGGTGACCGAAGAAAACGAAAAATCCTGCAAGAAAGCCGGACGCGTCAAGATCACCCGCATGCGGTACGTGACCAACGACAAAGGCGACACGGTCGTTCTGAATCGAAACGGCGAGATTGCCATTCTCGATCCACGTGGTCGTGAACTGGAAAACCACAAAGTTCCGCAGGGTGCCATCTTGATGGTCGCCGATGATCAGGAAGTCAAAGCCAACCAACGGCTGTGTCACTGGAACCCGCACGCCGTGCCGGTTTTGACCGAAGTCGGCGGCAAAGTCCGCTTCGAAGACATCGTCGATGGCGAGACGATGAAAACCGAAAAAGAGGCCAGCGGTACCATTCGTCGAACGATCGTCGACTTCAAAGACCGTCACCCGCAGATCGTCATCGAAGACGACGACGGAAAACCGATCGACGTTTATTACTTGCCTGAACGTGCCAATATCACGGTCAGCGAAGGCGATGATTTCCGCTGGATCCACGGTCGCTGAAACACCGCGGGAAGCATCCGGCATTTCCGACATTACGGGTGGTCTGCCGCGTGTGACCGAAATTTTCGAAGCTCGGAAACCGAAAGACCCGGCTGTTCTGGCCGAGATCGATGGCGTCGTCGAGATTCTGGCCGAGAAGAAACGGGGCAAACGTACGATTGTCGTCAAAAGCGAAAGCGGGCTGGAAGTCGAGCACCTCGTGCCTCCAGGAAAACGATTCCGTGTTCACACCGGCGATCATGTCAAAGCCGGTCAGCAGTTGGTTGATGGCCCGTTGGTTCCCCACGACATTCTGCGAGTCTCTGGCGAAGAAGCGGTTCAACAATATCTTTGTCACGAAATCCAAAGCGTCTATCGTAGCCAACGTGTGGAAATCAACGACAAGCACGTCGAGATTATCATTGCGCGAATGTTGCGGAAAGTAAAAATTGAAACCGCCGGCGATACCAACTTGCTGCCCGGCCTGATTTGCGATCGCTTTGATTTCCAACGTGTCAACGATCAACTCGGCAACTGCCTGAAGGTTACCAACCCGGGTGACAGTGATTTCAACAAAAATCAGATCGTTCCTAAAGTGGTCTTCGAAGAGACCAACGCCAAAATCGAAACGCTCGGAGGCAAACCTGCCAAAGGCACCAAACCGCAAGCGGCGACCTGCAGTACTCAGTTGCTGGGTATCACCAAAGCCGCGGTGCAAAGTTCCAGTTTCATTTCGGCGGCCAGTTTCCAGGAAACGACCAAGGTACTGACCGAAGCGGCACTGGCCGGAAAAGTCGACAACCTGGTCGGATTGAAGGAAAACGTGATTCTGGGACACCTGATTCCGGCGGGAACCGGTTTTCGAACCTTCCAGGAATCGGAGGTTCATTACAACCTCGAAGCGATTGCGACCATCGCGTCGGCACCGAATCGTTCACTGGAAGAAAGTTTCCCGTTGCTCGATACCGCCAGCGGTACGCCCGCGTCAACTCCGTCCGAGTACGGCTCGTCGACGGTCGATGCTGGCCTCAGCGGTGGCTCAGAATACGGTGGCTCAGGTGCCGGCCCGATGCGTTGACTGCTTTGGTCGAGCAGGGTCAGAACTTCGGGGCGGATGATTTGAGCAAAATCGAAGGGATCGGCCCCAAGATTGCTGAGTTGCTCGGCAATTCAGGAATCGATAGCTTTGCCACGTTGTCAATGACCAATCCTCTGCAGATCAAGCAAATCCTTGACGCCAATGGCTTTGGCGCCCACGATCCATCGACTTGGCCCGATCAGGCCCAGCTTGCCGCATCAGGTGATTGGGACAAATTGCGAGAATGGCAGGACGTCCTCAATGGCGGCCGGGTGATGGAAGGCGGATCCATGCTTGGCGGAGAGATGCCTGGCGGAGGTTTGGGGGATGACGGCCAATCCTCACCAGCGGAGACGACCGGTTCGGCAATGGTTGCCGATCCATCGCCGCAGGACATGGATGATTTGACCAAAATCGAAGGCATTGGCCCGATGATCTCGCAGCATCTTCAGAAAGCGGGGATCACATCATTCGCCACCTTGGCAACGACAACGCCAGAACAGATTCGGGCCATCCTGGATCAGGTCGGTGGCTACGGAGCCCATGACCCCACCACTTGGCCCGATCAGGCTCAATTGGCTGCAGCCGGCGAATGGGACAAACTGAGCGAGTGGCAGGATGCACTCGACGGTGGACGAATTGTCGTCGAAAAGGATGACTTGACCAAAGTGGAAGGAATTGGCCCTAAGATTGCCGAATTGCTGAACGTGCCGGAATCCAGTCTTACCGAGACCTATCGGGACGTCCCCTGAACGAATTCGGGAGATTTTAACAGAGGCTGGCGGGCCTTCCATGGCTGTCCACGACCCCTCGACCTGGCCCGACCAAGCCCAGCTTGCGGCGATCGGCGAATGGGAAAAATTGAAGGAATGGCAGGATGAGCTGAACGGTGGAATCTGAAAAACGGGATGCTCGGGACGCCGTTTCGAAAACGGCGTCGCTGCCAAAAAAACAGATTAGCAATTGACATTTTTTAAAAAAAAGTTATTTTTACGGGCTTCCATTCAGTAATTTGAATGGCCGTAGAGCTAACCAAACCCTGGTTGAAAAACGAATGCCAACCATTAATCAGCTTGTTCGCAAGCGACGAAAATCGAAACGAAAATTCACCAAATCACCCGTGCTTGAGAAATGTCCTCAGAAGCAGGGTGTCTGTCTGCAAGTCCGTACGATGACCCCTAAAAAGCCGAATTCGGCGTTGCGGAAAATCACTCGTGTACGACTTTCCAACGGCAAGGAAGTCACGGTTTACATTCCTGGTGAAGGCCACAACCTGCAGGAACACTCGATCGTTCTGGTTCGCGGTGGTCGGGTTCGAGATTTGCCAGGTGTTCGCTACCAGGTCGTCCGAGGTGCCCAGGATACGTTGGGTGTCGATAATCGAAAACAGTCACGCAGCCGATACGGCGCCAAGAAATAACCAGCTGAAAAGATAATCAAAACATGGGAAATATCACTGCAAGTCGAACGAAGCTGAAACCGGATCCGAAGTTCGATTCGATCCTGGCCAGCAAGTTCATCAATTGTTTGATGTGGGACGGTAAAAAGACGATCGCGCAGGCTGTCTTTTACAATGCCCTGGACGAAATCAAAAAACGAGTTCCCGACGTCGAACCGATCGAAGTCTTCACCACGGCCGTTGAAAATGTGAAACCGCACATCGAAGTCCGCTCCAAGCGTGTCGGTGGTGCTTCCTACCAGGTTCCGATGCAGGTCAATCGCAGCCGTCAACAGTCGTTGGCGATTCGTTGGATGCTGAACGCGATTCGTGACAAGAAGGGTCGACCGACTCATCTGCGACTGGCCGACGAACTGGTGGCGGCCTACAACCGCGAAGGTGCGGCCATGACCAAACGCGAAAACACTCACCGGATGGCCGAAGCCAACAAAGCATTTGCCCACTTTGCCTGGTAAATCGCCAAACATCTCCAATACCGCTTTGTTAACCCAAAGCGGTTTTTTTTTGCGCTGGACCCGTTTCGCAAACCAGAACACGTCCGGTCAACTGAAAGACAAAACGCAGCACCGAACACTCTTCAACCTGAAAAACAACCCGCTCAACCATGGCCCGTAAACTCGAAAAACTGCGAAACATCGGCATCATTGCCCACATCGACGCCGGCAAAACGACGGTCACCGAGCGGATGCTGTTCATCAGTGGTTCAAAACATCGCGTCGGCAAGGTCGACAGCGGAACGACGACGACCGATGATGATCCCGAAGAGCAGGATCGCGGAATCACCATCTATTCGGCCTGCGTGACGTTCGACTGGAAAGACATCCATATCAACCTGCTCGACACGCCCGGCCACGTCGACTTTACGGCCGAGGTCGAGCGTTCAGCTGCGGGTGCTCGATGGTGCCGTCGTCGTCTTCAGTGCCCGGGAGGGCGTCGAGGCGCAAAGCGAAACCGTCTGGAGGCAGGCGAACCGCTACTCGCGTTCCGCGAGTCGCTTTCATCAACAAACTTGACCGGGAAGGTGCCGAGCTTCGAACGAGTGTTCGAGGAGATCAAGAACCGCTTGGGTGCCAATCCGGTCGCAATTCAGATGCCCGTCGGCATGGGACCAGCCCACGTCGACGATCCGTTTCGTGGTGTGATCGACCTGATCAAAATGCGATTTCAGACTTTTGCAGATGAAGGCAAAAAGCTGCAGGAATCGCCGATCCCGGCAGAGCTGCGAAGACGCCGCCCAATTGGCCCGTCAGGAAATGCTGGAAGCGCTCTACGACCTTCAGCGACGAAATGATGGAATTGGCAATGGCCGAGGAACCGATTCCCAACGAGCTGATTCGCAAGGTCATTCGCGAAGCGACGCTGCGAAGGGCAGATCCAACCGGTCGTCTGCGGTTCGGCGCTGCACGGGATCGGCGTGCAAGGTGTCCTGGATTGCGTCAAATACTATTTGCCCAGCCCGCTCGATCGACCACCGGTCGAAGGCATCAATCCGGCCAAACCGGACAAAGAAGAATTCCGCAAACCGGACCCCAAGGAACCGTTTTGCGGACTGGTGTTCAAGATCTTGCCGGCCAAAACGGGCGACTTGTACTGGATCCGAGTCTATTCCGGAAAGCTGACCAGCAACTCGAGAGTCTATTGCCCGTCGAAGGACAAAAAGGAAAACGCGGCCCAACTGTGGCAGATTCACGCCACCAAAAAAGACCGGGAAGGCCAGATCGATTCGGTTGCCTGTGGTGAAATTGTCGGCGTGATCGGACCCCGATTTGCCGTCACCGGAGACACACTGTGCGACCCCAAAGCCCCGATTCTGCTGGAGTCCATCGATTTCCCTGAGACCGTGATCGAAATGGCAATCGAACCGGAAACGACCGCCGAACGAAAAAAACTTGGCGACGCTCTCGAGCTGCTTCGAACGGCAGGACCCGACCTTCAAAGGACAGGAAAATGAAGACACCGGCCAGACATTGATCTCCGGGATGGGCGAGTTGCACCTGGAAGTGATCAAAAACCGCCTGCTTCGGGACTTCAACCTGAACGTCAAAGTCCACAAACCCCGTGTTTCCTATCGAGAGACCATCAGCAAGACGGTGGAAGTCTGGGGAGAGTGCCATCGCTTGGTCAACGGTCAGCAACTATTCGCCAAACTGAAAATGAGAATGGAACCGGACGACAAAGTCGAATCGGGCGTCGCCATCCGCAGCCAGTTGCCGGTCGATTCGATGCCGATGGAATTGGTCCAGACGGTCAAGGATGAAATCAAAGCCCGGGGTGAAGGCGGCGGTTCGATCGGTTCGTTTCCGCTGTCGAAGATCCGCGTCACGCTGCTGGACGCCGAAGCCACCGAAGAATCCACACCGATGGCATTCTCGATCGCGGCCGGTGAAGCGTTCGAGGCAGCGCTCAAGAAAGCGGGCCCGGTTTTGCTCGAACCAATCATGAAACTGACGATCATGACGCCCGAGGAATACTACGGCGAATTCGTCAGCGATCTGGCTCAACGTCGCGCCCAAATTGTCAAAACCGATACGCACCTGGACACGACGACGATCGTGGCACACGCCCCGTTGGCCGAGCTGTTCGGTTATTCCAGTGCCATGCGCAGTCTCAGTCAGGGCAGGGCAGGGACGTCGCTCGAACCGCTTGAATACGCGCCCGCTCCGGCGGAAGTCGCCCAGGGTTTTGCACTTTAATCCACCCAGGTAAAGCGAGTCCTCTAGGCAGGTTTTTGCTAACCGTGTCAGCGAACTGTCATGGTAACCAAAAACGTTCAAATCCCGTCTTTTTTTGATCTATTTCCACGAGGCAGCGACCGTTTGTTGACGCGTCGGCCACAACGACTAAAATCTTGCAGTGCTTAAACGGGCAGGAAACAATTTTACCAAAAAACAGTCGATTCATTCGACGACAAGGGAGGGCCTCGATGGCTTTGGAATTTACCGCTGAGACATTCGAACAAGACGTATTGAACTCGGAACAGCCGGTATTGGTTGATTTTTGGGCTACCTGGTGTGGGCCTTGCCGTCAGCTGACCCCTGTCATTGAAGAACTGGCCAGCGAAAACAACGACGCCAAGGTTGGCAAGCTCGATGTCGACGCCCACCAGGAAATAGCCGTCAAATACGGGATTACCAACATCCCGACGTTATTGCTGTTCAAAGGTGGAGAAATTGTCGAGCGCGTTCAAGGCGTCCAGCCGAAAGACAAACTGCAGCAACTGCTGAACAACCATAAAGCCACGGCTTAGTCCTCAAACGTAAGCAGTGGTTCGACCTGCAAAATCGACCTACTCGGTTCTACCACGAACACACTAAACTGGCATGATGCCAGATTCTGAAAACCATCAAGGCGACAACCGATCCACGGAAAGAACACCGTGGATTTTGTTGTTGCCTTTTGTTTTGCTGCTGCTGGTGTTGGTGGCATCCCCGAATTTTCACTGGTCCGACGGGAAAGACCGAACGGCGCCCTACGGCGGTGATTTTCTCCAGGAGTGGATCGGCGGTCGGATCATTCGCTCCAGCCAGCGAAGACGCCTTTACGATCCGGGGTTTTCCAACGCGGCGCAGCACGATCAAACGCAGGTCGGATTTGAATGGTCCCAGCGGGACTATTTCCCGATGGTTTACCCTCCGCACTACTATCTGTTGGTCAGTCCGCTTTCCTCGATCAGCTACCGGTGGTCGACGATCGTCTGGCGCTCCTGTCGACGTTGGCATTTTCGTTGACCGGATTTTTGCTGTACCAGTTCTATCCACCTTGCCGCGATCGATTTGCGGTCTGGTTCATCGCAGCCAGCCTGTTTTTCCCTTGGTTAAAATGTTTGACGATGGGGCAAAAATCTTCGTTTCTGCTGCTGTTACTGACGGCGACGTTTGTGTTGCAACATCATCGGCGTGGCTTCTGGGCGGGTGTTGTGTTTGGAATGCTGATCATCAAACCGCAATTGGGGCTGGTCATCGGAATTGCGATGTTGTGGAAGCAGCAATCCGAATTTGTTCTGGGGGCGGTCCTGATGGCCGCAAGCCTGATCGGAATTTCCTGGATGTACGAACCCGAGCTTTGGCTGGATTATGTCCAAGTCGTTACCGGCATGGGAGACTATCTGAACACCGGCGGATACCGACTGGCCGAATCTCACAGCTTGTGGGGCGGAGTCGAAATGTTATTCGCTTCGTTGGGACCGAGCACGACCAAATTGATCACGGCTGCGTTGGGGTTGATTGTGCTGGGCTGTCTGGTGGTGGCATTAAAAGGCGATCTCGATCCTGAGCAAGACCGTTACGCGATTCAATTTTCGCTGCTGGTGGCCGCTACCGTGCTGCTCAGCCCGCATTTTTACACTTACGACCTGACGATCTTGCTCTTGCCCATGCTGCTGGTTCTGACCGTGATTGGAGTCCGGCCAGCAACCTTCGCTGGCAAATCGGCTCTGGTCGTGGTGCTGTTGCTCTACGTCATGGCGGGATTGTTTGCCCCGCTGGCAAACCTGCTCGGATGCCAGACGAGCCTCTTGTTGACCGGTGGATTGATGGTCAGCCTGATGTACTGCGCGGCCAACCATCAGACGGCGGCGGCCGCGCCGGGATCAACCGGATAAATGCCGGAGGGTCGCACCCAAGCCCAGCTCCTCCAACAGCCTCGATGAATCCATCCGCGGTGACCGGGGGACATCATTACCGGGGGACATCATCTTAACTATCCCAAGGCCAGCATTTTCAGATTGGGCGCGGATTGCTCGATTACGCGCGTCATGAATTTTTTGACTTGTGCCGTGGTTTTGAATTTAAGTACCGTTTCGACGACCTGTTCGGCTTCGGCGATCGTCAGCTGGCTGGCCAGCTGTTTGATCGAGGGAACAAACGCCGGACTCATGCTGAATCTCCGCAGCCCCATCCCGAGCAGCAGCACAAACGCCTTGGGTTGCCCCGCCATTTCGCCACAGACGGTGACGGGCACGTTAGCCTCGTTGCAAGCCGAAATAACCTGCTGCAAAACCGACAACACGGGAGGGGCCAGCGGTTGGCAGAGATGGGCAACCTTGGGGTTATCCCGATCGGCTGCCATCAGATATTGAACCAGATCGTTGGTTCCAATCGAAACAAAATCGACCAGCTCCAGCATCGATTTAATCGAAACAACTGCGGCCGGGACTTCCAGCATCATCCCAATGGGCACTTCTTTGGTTTTCACGCCCTGGGCGTTCAGCGTCTTGTAAGCCCGCCGGACCATACTCCGCAGCTTCCTGAGTTCTTCGACCGTGGTCACCATCGGAAACATCAACCGCACTGTGCCCTTGGGAAACTTACTGGCCGCCCGCACAATGGCGCGAATCTGGGTATTGAAGAACTCCGGGTGCTCGAACGAGAGCCGGATGCTGCGCCAGCCCATAAACGGGTTGGCCTCATGGTGTTCGTGCCCCAGGTAGGCCACGGTTTTGTCGCCACCGATGTCGAGCGTACGGATGGTAACGTTATGATTGGGACTGGCAGCGACGATCCTGCGATAAGTCTGATATTGCTCATCCTCATCGGGGACCGTTCGATGGGTCAGGTACAGGAACTCGGTACGATACAGGCCCACCCCCGACGCTCCCATCGCACAGGCGGCTTCCGCGTCCGCGACACCATTGATATTACTCTGCAATCGCAATTCGACATTGTCGGCGGTGACGGCTGGCAAATCCCGGTTGGTCGCCAATTGATCTTTTAGGTCGAAGAATTCCCGTTCCAGTTTCCGAAATGCCGCCAGGGATTCCGGGTTGGGATTGACTTCGACATGGCCGTCGCGTCCGTCGACGACGATCGTGTCGCCCGTTTTTACTTTGCGGACAATTCCACTCAATCCTGAGACCGCGGGGATCCCGCGCGAGCGAGCGATGATCGCAGCGTGACTGGTTTGACTTCCTTTTTGCGTAACGATTCCATGAACGTCCATGTCGCCCAACGCAACAACTTGCGATGGCAACAATTCATCGGCCACGACGATCAGCGGGCCGTTCACCAGGGCTTTGTCCGGTCCGGATACGTTGGTCAAGTGAGCACTCAGCCGGATAATCACGTCACGGACGTCGTTCAACCGTTCTTGCAGGTACTCATCCGCCGTATTGGTGAAAAAAGCGGTGTATTCGCCCAGCAAGCGATGAAGCGACGCGGCCGCACTCATCCGTTCATCGACGATCCAGCTGCGAATTTTGTTGGTAAACGCCGAATCCCTCAAGATGGATTGGTGGACGGCAAAAATGGACGCCTCCTCGTGCCCCACTTGAGCATCGACTTTCATTTCCAAGGCGCGAAGATCCGCTCCGGCTTTATCCCGAGCCGTTTCGTAGTTGGCCAGTTCAGCGGTGATTTCTGAGTCCTCAAGGCGCTTCGTATCGGGATTCACGAAGATTTGGTGAATCACGTAGGCCGTGCCAATAGCGACACCTGGAGAGACCGATATTCCTCGACGCATGACTTAAGAACTTACCACCGACCGCGACTGGAAACAAATGGGGGTTCCCCAGCAGGGCGGATTCACGCCCAACGGCCGACCTGCAGCGACGCCTGCCTCGAGCGATTGGAAGGGAGCCCAAATCCAGAGAATCGCGGCAATTTCAGGTGGAGTCTGGGAAAACTTTAAGGGCGACTGTTGTTGAGGCAATATGGCGGTTTTGCTATATTCAGCCATTCTGCGAAGGCACCAGAGGGGGCCGGCAACCCGACCGATTTGATTTCCGCGACGAACGAATGCGATTTTCTCAACTTGACCGGATAACATCCCTTGAATTGGGGCAGTCGATCTCGGCCGTCAAATGCCTGTCTTTGTCCGAAGAGTATCTGCAGGATCATTTTCCGCGATTTCCGGTCATGCCGGGCGTCCTGATGTTGGAAGCAATGTTTCAGGTGAGCATGTGGCTGGTCCGGTTGAGCGATCAGTTTCAGTACTCAACGGTTGTGCTTCGGCAGGCCAAAAGCTTGAAGTATCAGGGATTCGTCCAGCCAGGTGACTCACTGGAAGTTCATGCAGAAATCAAAAATGTGACCGGTTCTCTTACCAGTTTGAAAGTATCCGGGAGCGTGGCTGGAAAACAGGCGACCTCGGGACGGCTGATCATTGAGAGCTTTAATTTGGCCGAACGAGAGGGAGTCGATCCGGCAATCGATAACTACATGAGCACCAAGTATCGTAAGATGTTTCGACGCCTGTGCAATCAACTGGATTCAAACAGTCTTTATCGGTTGGCCGAAAACCAAGCTGTTCTGGAAACAGAATAAAACCTACAACAGCCCCAACTCGACGTCGCAAGCGACGTTCACCGAACCAATTCTGACAACAATCTATACACAATCTTTTTACAGAGAGAGCCAATAATGCCCGACAATGAAGAGGTATTCGAAAAAGTAAAGGAAGCTTTGGTCGATGCATTGGGAGTCGACGATGACGAAGTGACCGAAGATGCGACGATGGTCGGCGATCTGGGAGCCGAGTCGATCGACTTTCTGGATATCGTCTTCAAATTGGAACAGTCGTTTGGTATCACGATTCCGCGTGACGAACTGTTCCCCGATGACATCCTGACCAATGCTGAATACATCCAGGATGGAAAGGTAACTCCCGAAGGCCTGGCGAAGCTCAAAGAGCGAATGCCGTTTGCGGATTTGACGAAGTTTGAATCCAATCCCATGGTTCAGGACTTCGGCAATTTGTTGACGGTCAAGGATCTTTGCCGGTATGTCCAGACAAAAACCGCCTGAGTTTTGCCTTGGATGATGATGCTCATGCAACAGGGCCCGGGGATTTCGGTGTTTGGGCCCGTTGTTGATTCTGTTTCGTTGCCCCGATAGCTCAATCGCCTCTAGTTAGAATCGGATGATCCACAATGCGTTGGTTCTGGATTGATCGGTTTACCGAGTTTGTCAGTGGCAAATCGGCGGTAGCCGTCAAAAGCGTTAGTCTTAGCGAAGAAGTAGTCTACGATTACGCCCCCGGTCGCAATTATCTGCCGGCTTCGCTAATTATCGAAGGCATCGCGCAAACCGGTGGTTTGCTGGTCGGTCAGATCAGCGACTTTCGTGAACGCATCGTGCTGGCCAAGATCAATTCCAGCGAGTTTTTTTGCGAAGCCTATCCCGGTGACACGCTCACCTACCGAGTCCACATCCGTAATCGCGAGGGAATCGGCACCATGGTGGAAGCCACCTCGCACATTGGCGAACGGATCCAGGGCAAGGTTAGCCTGATGTTTGCGGCCCTGGATGATGCCAGGTTTTCGGAACTCGAGCTGTTCGAGCCGGCCGAGTTTTGCCGCATGATTCGCCTGCTGCGACTGTTCGAAGTGGGTGTTCATGAAGACGGTTCGCCCGTTCAGGTTCCCGATTACATGCTCGAAGCCGAAAGAGAATTCCTGAAAATTGGCTGAGCATTCAGTGACCAATCGTCCAGGTTGACCACTCGATCACCCAATTCAATTCAAAGTAAACCATGATTGCTACTAACCAACGCCGCCGTGTGGTCGTGACCGGAATCGGGGTCATCAATCCGCTGGGCAACGACATCGATACCGTTTGGTCTGCCCTTAAAGAAGGCAAATCCGGAGTCGGGTTGACGACTGTTTTTGATGCCAGCCGTTTTCCCACGCGAATCGCCGCGGAAGTAAAAGACTGGGATCTCAGTCAAGTGCTCAAGGATGCGGAAGCCTGGAAATACCGGGGCCGACACACCAAATTTGCTGCCGGCGCAGCGCTTCAGGCTTACCAAAGCTCCGGAGTGGGGGACGCCATCAAGGACCCGCGGCGGTTCGGCGTCTACCTCGGCAGCGGTGAAGGCAACCAGGACTTCATGGCATTCGCGTCCATCATGGCTTCGTCGCTGCAAGCCGATGGCCAACTGGATTTTGTCCAATTCACCCGCGCCGGCCTCGATACGCTCAATCCGGTCATGGAACTGGAACAAGAGCCGAACATGCCCGTCGGCCATCTCGCCAATCTGTTCAATGCTCAAGGCCCCAACGCCAATTGCCTGACCGCCTGCGCCGCCAGTAACCAGGCGATCGGCGAAGCCGCCGAGATCATCCGCCGTGGTGAAGCCGATGTGATGCTGTCGGGAGGCATCACAGTATGATTCACCCGTTCGGTGTGACTGGATTCAATCTGCTGACGGCCCTGTCAACCAACAATGACAATCCGACGGGAGCTTCGCGACCGTTTGACCGTTTGCGAGATGGTTTTGTGCTTGGTGAAGGCGCCGCGATGCTGATCCTCGAAGAGCTGGAATTTGCCAAAGCCCGCGGTGCCCACATTTGGGGTGAGGTTTTGGGTTACGGCTCAACCGCAGACGCCTACCGGGTTACCGACATCCACCCCGAAGGCCGGGGAGCCATTGGTTGCATGAACATGGCACTCGAAGACGCCGGAATCAAGCCCGAACAAATTGATTACGTCAACGCCCACGGCACCAGTACGACAGTCAACGACAAAGTCGAAACCAGGGCTTGCAGGGAAGTTTTCGGCGAATACGCCGAACAGACACCCATCTCCAGTACCAAGAGCATGATGGGGCACTTGATTGCCGCAGCCGGTGCAACCGAATTCATCGTTTGCCTGCTGGCGATCCGCGACAACGTTTTGCCACCCACCATCAACTACGAGAACGAAGATCCACTCTGCGATCTCGACTACATCCCCAACGAAGCCCGCGAAACAGAATGCTCCCTCGCGCTGACCAACAGTTTCGGATTCGGCGGCCAGAATATTTCCGTCGTTGTCAGCGAATTCAAAGACTGACTTGCCGGAGCGATCCGCCGACGCCGGGAAGCAGGCCGGCAACCAGGTCACTGGCAAAGCCGTCACAGCGCAAACGACTCTTCAGCAGAACAGCACGTTGCCAGCCCGACCTGTTAAAAGTTGTGACGGCAGTTCCGGCAACACACGCTGCCACGTTCGCTACCGGTCCGTTTTCAAATCAGCATCCCGGCCCATTTTTGAATCCAGTTGTTGCTTCAGCAATTTGACGTTTTGCTGATTCGCGCTCGTCTCGGAAAGGTTTGCATTTTCCAGCGGATCATTGAGATGGTCGTACAACATCCGGGCCGTCGGTCGTCCGTCCTTGGTCGAGTACTGCGAAAACCGGAATCGATCGGTTCGGATCGTGTCGCCATTCTGAAATCGACCAATCGCTTCGGTCTTCCAGCTCTGCTGCGGCTCTCGCAACAGGCTGACAAAACTCTCGCCGTGCAGGTGATCGGGTTTCGGCAAGCCGGCCAATTCACACAGCGACGGGTAAATATCGATGAACTCCGTCAGTCCCCGAGTCTTTTTACCACCGGCGATTCCAGGTGCCCGCACGATTAACGGGGCATGCATCGACGATTCGAAACAACTGTGTTTGCACCACAGGGTGTGATCGCCAAGATTCCAACCATGGTCCCCCCACAACACCACAATCGTATTCTCCGCCAAACCAAGTCGTTTTAATTCGTCCAGAACACGTCCTACCTGGGCGTCGGTGAAACTGACACAGGCATAGTACCCGTGAATCAGGTTGCGAGCCGTCTCCTCCGAAACCGGTCCCTTGGCCGGAATGCCGTGATACGCCCGCAGCTCTCCCGATGAATGAATCGCCTCGTCGGGGGCGTCGGTCGGTCGCCGATAGTTTTCCGGCAGTTCAATTTTCGCAGGATCATAGAGGTCCCAATATTTCTTTGGCGCCACAAAAGGCAAGTGAGGTTTCAAAAAGCCCACCGCCAGAAAAAACGGATCATCGGCTCCCGCCAGTCGTTCCAATTCCTCGATCGCCTGGGTCGCGATCATGCCGTCGGCGTAAACCTCATCGTCACTTTCCGCCGACTCAAACGCAGGTCCGCGCAGTTTTTTGCCTTGGTTACCGGCTCGACTCTGGAGTTTCCGGTTTTCGGCCAGCTGGTAACTTTGGGCCGTGGGTCGCCATGGTGGTTTCGACCACCCGGCGAGACTGTCATTGCGATGATGAAAAACCTTGCCCAACGAAACGGTCTCGTAACCCTGAGTTTTGAAGTGAGTATTGAGCGTCGTCACGCCAGGTGCATCCTGATCAGCCCGCGTCAAATAACTGACAAACCGATTTCGGGAAGGACGCAGTCCCGTCATCAGGCTGGCGCGGGACGCACCGCAGGTCGGAACCATACAGTAAGACCGCTCGAACAAAATTCCCCCGGCCGCCAAACCGTCGATATTGGGTGAATGAATCTGCTGCTGGCCGTAACACTGCAGCTCCGGCCTCAAATCATCCACCGCAATGAACAACACATTGGGCCGCGATGTTGACTGCCACGCCGATGCCACCAAGGGCAAATTCGCGATCAGCAGAATGAAAACGAAAGCCGGAAACAATGGCCTGGATTGCTGGACGTTCATGAATCTTATCCTGGATGTTATTGATGCCCGAAGGAAGCTGCCGATTCAAACGAAAGTGGGCGATCTTCGTCAGTACCCACGCGTTGGCTTCCATTATGGCTGAACGATCTCGCAACAAAAATGCCCGACCGCAAAACTTGCGACCGGGCATTGGCAGCCAGAGACCAGGCGATGTTCTATTTGGACGTCGCAACCCGGACACTGGATTTTTTCTGTTGGGCAGCCGCCAATATCTGATCGGCATGATTGATCCAGTTGGCGGGGCCGCCCGCGACGTAACCGGTTTTTGCCAAAACCCGACCCTGTGCGTCCACGAACAACACCGTCGGATAAGCGCTGACATGATGACTGTATTTCTCCAACAGCCGATTATTTCGCCTGGCAACGTTAGCGGGCAAAGCCGCTCAGTTGCGGAAAATCCAGTTCAACCGGGACGACTTTTCGTGACCATTTTTCGAATTCTGGAGTCCTGAGGATGTCATGCTCAAGTCGTTGACACCAAACGCACCAATCGCTGCCAGTGAACACGAGCATGATGGGTCGGCCGCTCTCTTTGGCATTGGCGACAGCGGATTCGTATGACGATGGCGAACCTCCATTCGGTTCAGCACAAAATCCGAGTGCCGCTCCCAAAGCGATCAAAACGGCGGCAAGAATTCCACTGCGGAGAAGACGGACAGAATGTTTGGTGGGTGGGTTGGTCATGGCGTTGCTCCGGGTCTCGTTGTTGTTGCAAGACCTTCCACGCAACGGGTGTGCCAGCCTCAGCAAGAAACGTCCGAATTCCTGGTGCTCCAGATTCGCGGTCGAGAGTTCTCAAGCATTTCCTGCGGTTTTCCGCGTGATTGGCCGAATCCCGGATCGCCTGACCTGGAATCGACTTCGCCTATTACGACCAGGAATGATGCTTTTTGGCAACCAACGTGTTGACCGATTACACGGTCAGTTGACGTTTTCGGGCTTCAATCACCCAACGGTCCACCACGCGGCCTCCTTCAACCACGTCCGCGAAGTCAAACAACGCGGTCGTCGGGCAAACGTGTCGCGGGATCGCAATCAACGGGTCACCCAATGAAAAACGCGACAGCGATTTTCGTTTCGATCACCAAGTGTTCTTCGGAGTGCTGTACTTCCACCGCATCGGGAATGTCAGGAAATGCCAGACGCTGACCAAACGGGTTGGTCGGCCGCGCACGCTTTATGACCAACGTCCAACGTCAGAAAACCAGCGCGGCGGTTGCTGATCACGCGGGTGAGCACCCCGAGGCATGGTTCCAGCGTCATTTCCGGAAACAGGTCCGTCATCAACGAATCATGAAAGGTCGTGGTCCCGGGACTGAGTTCAAGTCCGGGTTCCCCCGATTCCGCCAAAATCGGAAACGAACCTGTTCCGCCAGCCACAATTCGCGGCACCGGCAGCCCACTCAGCAACAGCTGATCGCGAAACTGGACCAATCGCTGCCAATCCGTCTCGACCGCAATTTTCCGTTCCGACAGATCGGATTGGCGATGGTGACCGTCGTACCAGTGCAACCCACCGACCCCGAGATTCTCGGCCGCCAATACCATTTCATACAGCTCGATCGCTTCTGGACCGGGCACAATCCCGGTCCGGTTCATCCCCGGATCGAGATCGATCATGGCCTCGACCAACGAAGAATTCGCTGCCCTTTGGAGCACCTCCGACAATTGCTCGACCGCCTGGGGCGAATCGACCAGACAGATGAACTTTTGTCGGGGATACTTGTCTACCAGTTGAACCAGTCGATTCAGGTTAGGCCCCACTAATTGATACGCGATCAAAATATCTTCCGCACCTGCCTCGGCCAGCATTTCAGCCTCGGCAATCGTTGCGCATTTGTGGTGGGTGATGCCCGCCGCCAGCTGCAACTCGATAATCTGTCGCGTCTTGTGAGTCTTGCAGTGGGGCCTCAAGCGACTCGGTCCCCCGGCAATGCGAATGATTTCTTCGAGGTTGCGGCGAAGCGTTTCCAAAAACACGACCAGTCCGGGTGAATAAATCCGGCTGGCATCTTTCAACCGATAGAGTTCAGCATTCAGGGCTCGATTTTCTAATTGCATGGGTCTTTTTTTCGATCGTTCAATTTTTCAACATTTGCCAGCCGCGTTACCCCTTTGTGGGTTCCCAGAATGGTCTAAAATCGTCTGCTCACCCTTAAAAAAGCCATTTGCACCTGCACAATTTGGTTGACGAGATATTCATGAACAACCAACCACGCACAATTCTGGTCACCGCAGCATTGCCTTATGCTAACGGACCGATTCATCTTGGACATCTGGTCGAATACATCCAGACCGATATCTGGGTGCGATTTCAGAAGCTTCGCGGCCACCGTTGCGTTTTCATGTGGGCCGATGACACTCATGGCACCGCCATCATGATCCGTGCCCGTAAGGAAGGCCGCAGCGAAGAAGAGGTGATCGCCCAAGCAGCGGAGGAACATCAACGCGATTTTGCCGGGTTTCAGATTGGCTATGACAACTACGGCAGCACCCACAGCGACGAAAATCGCCAGCTCTGCGGAGAAATTTGGCAAGCCATCCGCGAACAGGGATTGGTCAAAGAAAAAGACGTCGAGCAGTTGTTCGATGCAGAGCAGGGGACTTTCCTGGCCGATCGTTTTGTCCGCGGCACGTGCCCCAATTGCAAAACCCCCGACCAACCTGGCGACAACTGCAGTAAGTGCATGCAGACTTACACGCCTGCCGATCTGATCGACCCGATCAGTACTTTGTCAGGAACCACCCCAGAGGTCCGAACCGCCAAGCATCTGTTTATCGAACTGGAGCAGCTTCACGATTTCCTCGACGAATGGACGCAAACGGGAGATCACTTGCAACCGGAAATCGCCAATTACCTGAAAGGTCATTTCCTGGGCGACACGGGCGACCATTCCGACACCACGGAGACGGCGACGGCGAAACAACTACGTGACTGGGATATTTCCCGACCGGCACCCTATTTCGGGTTTGAGATCCCCGACAGCCCCGGCAATTACTGGTACGTCTGGTTCGATGCACCGATTGGCTATATCGCCTCGACACTGGAATGGTGCAAACGGAACGGCGAGAGCCTGGAGGACTGGTGGAAAAATGACCGTGTCGAAATCCATCATTTCATCGGCAAGGACATCACCTATTTCCATACCCTGTTTTGGCCCGGCATGCTCAAGGCGGCCGGTTTCAACCTGCCCAAAAAAGTCCACGTGCATGGCTTCCTGACGGTCAACGGTGAGAAGATGGCCAAAAGCAAAGGTACCGCTTTCAAGGCCGCGACCTATCTGAAACACCTCGACCCGTCGGCGCTACGATATTTCTATGCCTCCAAGCTGGGCAACAAGCTCGATGATATCGATTTGAATCTGGAAGAATTCATGACCAAGGTCAACGCCGACCTGGTCGGCAAGGTCGTCAACCTGGCCTCGCGGAGCGCAAAATTCGTCGCCCAGGTTGGCTTGTCGGAGGTCTACCCGAACGACGGCGGCCTGTTTGAACAGGCTGCGGCCGCCGGCGATGAGATTGCCGGTGCTTATGAGAATTGCGATTACAACCGGGCGATGCGGCTGATCCTGGAACTGGCCGATCGAGCCAATCCTTTCGTCGAAAACGCGGCCCCCTGGACATTGAAGAAAGATCCGGAAAAAGCAGGAGAGTTGCAAGATGTCTGCACGATCGCGCTCAATCTGTTTCGGCAATTGGTGATTTACCTGACCCCCGTTCTGCCAGAATTAGCCGAACGGACCGGTGCGTTGCTGAATTCACCGATCGAGCATTGGGACCAATCCAAAACGCCGTTGACCGGAACACCGGTTGCGAAATTTAAACACATGATGAAACGAATCGAAGAAAAGGATATTAAAGCGATGGAAGAAGAAAGCAAATCCGAAGCCGAGGCCGAGCAAAATGCCGAAGCGGCCGCATCAGTCGCCAATCAATACAGCGACAGTGATCAAGCCCTGACCGATGAACCGTTGGCCGAAGAATGCACGATTGACGACTTTATCAAGGTCGATCTGCGGGTCGCGAGGGTGGTCAACGCCGAACATGTGGAAGGCGCGCGAAAGCTGCTGAAACTGACGCTCAGCCTGGGAGGCGATCATCGTCGCCAGGTGTTTGCCGGTATCAAAGCGGCCTACGAACCCGAACAACTCGTCGGCCGCCTGGTCGTGATGGTGGCCAATCTGAAACCACGGCAGATGAAATTTGGATTAAGCGAGGGCATGGTTTGTGCTTCCGGATCCGGCGGGGAAGAAGTATTCCTGCTCAGCCCCGACGAGGGTGCCAAACCGGGCCAACGTGTGCACTGATCGCAGCAGACTGCGAGAGTTTTTTCACCGTCGCCCCAACCGCTTGAAGACGCCGCATGCTGTCTCGAATCGCCGATCGGATGATCCTGTTTCCCTCCCGTGATCCGATTGATCCGGAAGACCGAATTCGTCACTGGATCGAGACTCCCAACGGCAAGCTTGAGGCTTGGGTTTTCAAAACCGATCCTGGGCGAACTCGACCGGACCTGGTCGCGATCAAGTTTCCGGGGACCGCCGGGCGGGCCGAGCGGGGAGGCCCGCATCCGTTTGAACTCTGGGAGGGCATCGCCGCCGAAATCTGGACCATCAATCATGCGGGCTACGGCGGCAGCGAGGGCGTTGCCACGGTCAAGGGCCTGCCGGCGTCGTGCGCCGCCGTTTGGGACCATGTCCGGCAGGTCCATTCCGGGCTGCCGATCGTATTGATTGGCAACAGTCTGGGCTGTGCTTCGGCGCTTTATCTTTCCGCACGCCATGACGCCAACGGGATTTTTCTGCGCAATCCGGTGCCGCTACAGCAGATGATCGCGACCCGGCCCCGATACAACTGGTGGAATTTTGGCCTGGCCAAGTGGATCGCCAACCAGGTTCCCGACGAGTTAGACGCGGTTGAAAACGCGCAGACGGTCGGAATGTCCTGCCTTTTTTGTTCGTTCACAGTTGGACCGGGTGATTCCGGTCAAATATCAAAAACTGATCTACGACCAATATGCCGGTGATAAATCGGTGTTTGTCATCGAAGGTGCAGACCACCATCATGGCATTCCCGAATCACAGGCCGACGCCTACCGAAATGCGATTTGCCAATTGAGACCCAAGTGGTTGTGAACGAGCGGATCGATCGACTTCCCGCGGTCACGTCCCGAGCGTTGTGCGCGGGACGTTCGACAGGCCAAACACCGGACCCCATCGGCCGACTTATTTGCCTTGATTCCCTTCACCGATCGTACGCAGCAGAAATGCTTCGTACTTCCGCATCCGACCGAGTCGCTTGACGTCACCGCCAAGGCCGTGGCCTCCGGTTGGGTCAAGAAACAACTCCACGTTGGTTTCCTTGCCGGCCTTCAACAGGGCACGATACACGGCAACCGTATCCTGAAACAACACGTTGGTATCTTCCATTCCATGCACCAACAGCAATTTGCCTTTCAGGTTTTTCGCCAAGGGAATCAACGAGTATTTTTTCTGATCTGGCTGACCGGTTCGTGACGGTCCAATGGTTCCCGTGGTATACCACGAATTGTAGTTTTCCCATTCGGTCGGTCCGGCCCCTGCCATGCCGACCTGAAAAACATCCGGTTCGGTGTACATGCACATTTGCGTTTGAAAACCGCCAAAGCTCCAACCGTAAATCGCCACGCGCTGGTCGTCGGTGTTGTAGTTCTCCGTCATGTACTTCACACCATCGACGAGGTCTTCCACCTGCGGTTTGCCGACCTGCTCGTAATTCGATTTTTCAAACAGTCCACCGTAGCCAGATTGACCTCGTGGATCGACGACGATCGTAACGTAGCCATGCTTCTGGGCCATGTACATCTGGAAAAAATATCCGTCAGAACTGTAGCTACCATCGTTGACACTGTGGCGACTGCCCAGCGGTCCGCCGTACACATAGATCAACAGCGGGTGTTTCTCGGATTTTTTCCAGCCTTTGGGTTTAAACATCATGCCGGAAATGAGATGACCATGTCGATTCTTGTATTCAAAGAATTCTGGTTCGATCTTGGTCAGCTCTTTGGCTTTTTCCGGGTGCGAATCCGTCAGCGTCTTGACCTTCTTCTTTTCGTCTTGAACGACCAATTCCGTCAACTGGCCATAGCGAACAAAATTGCCCAACAACCGCTCCCCGCCATTGGAAACGGCGACGCTGGAGAAAGTTCCGTCTTCCTTGTTCAAGCGTTCCAGCTCCCCGGTTTCGAGGTTCAGCGTGTAGACCATTTGACGAGCCGGCGAATCCTTGGTGGCCGTCATGAACAAGTGCTTGTGATCGTCCGAAAATCGAATTGGGTAGACTTCGTAGTTTCCGTTGGTCAATTGCCGGACGCTTTCGTAGAGCGGGTCCAAAATGTGGACGTGCCGAAACCCGCTTTGTTCACTGACAAACACAATATGATCGTTGTCCCAGGCAAAATCGGGAGCCACCATCCGCGGTGTATTGGGGCCGCCGTAATGCTTGAACCGGTAAACGACTTTGGCTTCCAGCTTGATCGACTCGGGACCGGTGGAACTCGACGACCTGCGACGACTTCCGGAGTCCTGATCCTCGTCGTCTTCGTCATCCCCGCCTGATTGTTTGGTGTCGGCTTGGGGCTTCGAATCTTTTTCGGCCGCTTTCAGTTCCTGTTCCGTGGGAAAACTGGCCAGCCGGATTTGGACCTCCGAATTTTCCTGGTCAAAGAAGCAAAACGTTACCTTTTCACTATCCAGCGACCATTTGGGGGTGCTGATCACGTCGCGTGGTTCATCGATCTTTGTTTGAAAAACATGAATCAACTTGGATTCCTCGGTATCGGCCGAATCAAGATCATACAGGTAAACGTTGACGTCCTGCGGTTTGACTGCATCATCCGAAACGGTCCGGGAAATGGAATCCGATTTTGCAAATCGATCCCGGTAGCGAATAATGTCGACTTTACGGTCACTCGAAAATCGTTCGCCGGTTCGGGCGACGATCAGAATCCGTTTGCCGTCAGGACTGATTTCATAACGGCTGAGCGATTGTCCGCCACTCAGCTTGGGATTAATTTGCTCGATGATATGGCTGTCAAACTTGACACGCATCACGGCGTCGTCAGAGCTGTACGAGAATCCGGAACCATCGGGAAGAAAATCGACTTGCGACTCACGGGCTTCGGTTTTGGTCAGTCGTTTGAGTTCGGGTTGGGTGACGTCGTCGATCAAGTAAACGTCACTTTCGGAGCTGATCAGCAGCGAATTCCCGGTTGGATGCCATTGAAACGACGAGATCCCCGAGTAACGTGGCGATTTTTCATCGTCGGCATCTTTTTCGGTCACCGATTCGATAATTTTCAGCTCTTCTTCGATTTCCTGTTTCGTTTTTTCCTGCTTTTTGCCCTTATCGGACTTGGATTTTTCATCGCTGGTCTTGGCATCCGCCTTGCCCGAATCCTTTTTCTGCTTGCCGGATTTTGCTTCCTCTTCGGCTTTCTGCTTGTCCGCTTTTTCCTTTTCCGCTTTTTTGTGCTTCGCGAGGCGATCCTCTTTGACTTGGCGTGCCGAACGCTGGAACTTTGACATCAGGCTGACGTTGGTCAGTTGGGTTAGTTTTCCGGATTTGAAGTCGTAAATCCAGAGGTCGTTGCCATGTCGGCGTTTGTCGTAGGGGCGATAGAGGTAAGCCGCAAATCGGCCGTCGCTGGAAAACTCGGGACTGCTCGCAGAGGGTCCGAACATGCTTTTTTCAGGAAACAGATCTTCCAGCTTGAGTTCGTCGTCAGCGGATTTCTGCTTGGCCGCCTGCTTGCTTTTGTCTGCGTCTTTCTTTTTCGCGTCCTGGGCGTTGAGCGCGGTGCTCGCGAGCAACATCAGGCATAAACTCAGCTTCCAAAGTAGATTCAATCGACTCATATTTTTTCCGGTTTTCAATGAACGGTTGGAGGTCATGGTGTGGTTGAACGAACTGCAAGACTTGGGATGGGAGACCGAATCCGCGAACAGTTAATAACGTCGCCTGTCAGCCAGACGTTTAATTCATCGTCGGTCCGACAACCGATTCGCGGAACGGGTGGCTGAATTCACCAATCCCGATTCACCGGTCGTGAAGTTCAGCAAAGATAGAACTCCCATATTAGAACGCGGCCGTCGGGAATTCAATCAATTAGGCCGGAACACGCCAGTTGCGTGAGAAATCTCCTACAACATGGCCTTGAGTTCCTCGATCAGGGTCTCGGGGAACAAGCAGAAACTGTAATCTCTCGAACAAAGAATCCGATTCTTGCGGATTTCGTCGGGCAGCTTCTTCAACTGCCGCTCCAGCTCGTGGCGCAGCGATTCAACGTACGGCTGCAACTGTTGGTTGCATTCGACGATCGCTTCGTGACGTTGTTTGCGCTGACAGAGATCCCCTGATTCAATCCACCGAGCCTTCGTTGAAATCAGTCGCTCGGCCTCGGGGTGTCTCGTGACTTCGACATGTTTCTCCGGGTGATACCGCAACTCCCGCAGCATCTGCCTGGTTTCCTGCAGGTCTTGGGAAGACGCTTGCGACGCCCCGGTTGGCAATCGCAGCGTCGCTGAAACAGCGGCGTACTCGGGAAGCTCCATCCCGAAAAATCGCGACGCGAGCAAATCGGTCAATTGATCATATTTCGCACCACCGATTCCATGTATGAACAGATCGCAGACGAGCAATCGGCAAAACATCGTCGTCATCAAAGCCCGAGAGCGAATCTTGATTCCGGTTGCACCAAGTTCCTGCAGGTGGGAAACGGCATTCTGATGATCGAATTCCTGCTGCCAACCCTCGAGGTCACTGAGCAGATAGCGATCGTCCGACGATTTCAAAAACAAACGCCGACGATTGGGCCGCTCCGTACTCCAAACCCAAAAGGGTGTCTCCTGCCATTGATCGACCTGTTCCAATTCCGGAACCGGGTGGGATCGACTGCGGATCCGGTAAAGCTGCCGATACTCCAGCAAACACGAATTGTGGATTTCTCGAAACCGAGCGATGTTGGAGAAAACATGATGGGTGAACACAGCAAAGGCCTTAGATTCAGCAACTTGGCTGAGCGGAACCTCCAGCGTATTCAGACCAATTTCCGCTTCCAGCCGATGACGGCCGGCGGCAATCGAATGCCCCACACGAGCCGTTTGCGAACGGGATTGCTGTAAAGCATGGGCGGCATCGCAAACCAGGGGCCAGAGCCGATTCACCAGCGGCTGGGTCACGAAAGGTCGAATCTCAGCCGCGGCATGGGCTCCGAATTCCCGGAAGACCTCCCAGTCCAGAATCCTTCTTTGTTCAAACGGAAGGGTCGCAGCCGGCGCGTCAAACGCGACCGAATGCGTGGTCGCTTTTCCGTCGATCAAGCGAGGTACACGAACCGCGGAATCCGTCGCGAGGTCATTATCAACCAGCAGGTTCAGACTGGTGGCTTGCAGTCGTCGCCCCAGATTGGAAAGGGCAAAATTTTTGAACCAAACGCCAGGGTGAAACAGACTCGGTTGATGCCCCGCCATCACAATCGGTGCGAGTTCGCCGCAAACAGAATCGAAGTCACCGTACTGCCGGCAGTAATTCGCGGCGATTCCCAGAACTTCGGACCTGGCCATCGCCCGCAATTTTTGCAAGCTCGTGTTTCCAATCTCCACATCCTGCGATTGGATCCGTTCAAGATTGCGTTGCCAGAGGCTGGAAATTTCGTCGAGCGGCGGTACTTCCAGCGTATCGCCATGATGGGGCGGAGTCTGCAGGTGAATTTTCTGAAGCGCGCTGGTCGTTGAATCATCGACCGACGTTGGACAGTCGACAGCTGCTTTCCGGCCGCACGTCACATCATCCAACGTGTTCACCTCGAAGTTTTTCGCAGTCGGATGGCAGTGCCGCAAACGCCCGATTCATAACCTGGTAGTAGTAATCCAGGCGCGTTTCCGGATCATCAAGTTTGTCGCCAAACGACCGACTCTCATCCAAATAGATCAGCGGCACCGCGACTTCCACCACGGACAGCTTCGAGCAAGCGGCTTGAACCCACAGCTCCAACGGCATCGCGTATCCGGTCTCATGCAGTTCCAGTCGCTGCAGTGCCTCGACTTGGTAGGCTTTGAAACCACAAAACGCATCCGTCAAACCAAGCTTCAGGCGTTCGTTGAGCGTTTTGGTAATCTGGTGATTGATGCGACGACGCTGCGCGGGCGGCGGCGTATCGGCGTCAAATGACTTCAGGTAACGACTACCGGAAACGATATCGGCCCCCGTATTCAGACTGGCCGTAATAAACTGCTGAATGCGTTGCGGCTCATGCTGTCCATCGCAATCGATCGTGACCAGGATATCCTCGTCATTTTCGATCGCGTATTCGAAAGCCGTGATCAGCGCCGCCCCGTAGCCTTTGTTGACCGGGTGAGTCACCAGAATGATGTCGTTACGTTCAGCCAATAAATCGGAGGTCCCGTCGGTCGAGCCATCGTCGACGACCAGAATCCTGTCACAGTATCTGGCGACCTCATCGAGGACCGACGACACACTTTGGACTTCATTAAAAACCGGCAGGGCCGTCAGAGATTTGCAATTCATGGAATGTTTTTTTAAACGGGTTGAGCGTAAGCAGTCTATTCTAGGTTGACCGACCGGACGGTCAACGCAGACGGTCCGCAATGAACGATTGGGGAAACTTTGACGGCATTTTTGCTGCCAAGGTCCGAAACAGGCCAATTTTATGCCCAGGAAACCGGATCGGACTCTTTTTCGCTGGCCCAAACGCGGGCCTGGGGAAATTCAGCTGCCAACTGCACCGCCAGCTCTTCTACCGCAAATCTTTCGCTCGCATAATGACCCAATAACACCAGGGAGATATGACTGGCACGGGCCTCGAGACACGTGTGAAAGGTCGTTTCACCGGTCACAAAAGTATCACATGCTTCGCGACGTGCCTGTTCGAGGAACGAACCGCCACTACCACAAGCAATGGCGACGTTCGAAACAACGTCGCCAGGATCACCGACGAATTGCACCTGTTCCAACGCAAACTGTTGTTTGATGTTCTCAACCAACTGCCCCAACGTGAAATGATTCGGCAGCCTGCCAAATCGCCCGGCGCCCAGCGAATCGGGATCGTCGACCATCGGGATCAAAGGTCGAATCTCGCTCAACTCCAATCGCTCGGCCAACCGCTGGTTGATTCCTTTGCTGGCGGAATCAAATCCGGTGTGAGGACTGTAGATGGAAACACCGGCGCGAATTAATTCCCAGAGTAACTTCGACGGAGTGTTTTGCGTGGTCAATCGTTTCAGCGGACGAAACGGGAGCGGATGGTGGGTGACGATCAGATCCGCCTGTCTGGCAACCGCTTCGGACGCACTTTCGGGGGTCACGGTCAAACAGGTCATGATCCGGTCGGCTTGTCCAATCGGGTCCCCCACCAGCAATCCCACGTTGTCCCAGTCTTCGGCCAATCGGGTCGGCGCAAAAGCGTCGAGAAACTGGCAAACTTGCTGAATTGTTTTCACGGTAAACCTGAGGGACTTTGGATTATGCGGTTGGGAAGCAATTGGCAAACAGTAGAATAACAACCCACCAACCGATTGAAAATCAATACCTACCTAATTTCCGAATCAGCATTCTCATGTTACAGCTCAAGAAAGCCATTCGCCTGGAAAGTCTTCGCCTGCCGTTCAAGAAAGCCTTGATCACCGCGGCAGAGATTGGAGCCGAGGGCGTCGAGATTAACGGTCGGACGGAAATTCGTCCCTCGGAAATGTCACGCACGGCAATCCGTCATTTGCGAAAAATGTTGGCCGATCAAAACCTCCAAGTTTCCGCGATCAACTTTCCGACCCGTCGCGGCTACGGCGTCCTGGCCGATCTCGATCGTCGCCTGGACGCGACCAAGTCGGCCATGAAACTGGCCTACGAACTGGGCTGCAACGTGGTCGTCAACAAGATTGGGCGCGTGCCCGAGGATACCGAAGACGAATCCTGGATCACCATGGTTCAGGCGCTGACCGATTTGGGTGTGTACAGTCAAAAAGCCGGAGCCTGGTTGGCGGCACGTACCGGCAGTGAACCGGGGGAAACGCTGAAGCGATTGATCAATTCGCTCCCTGCCCACAGCCTCGCCGTCGATTTCGACCCCGGCGATTTTGTCATCAACGGTTATTCACCAACTGCCGCTATCAAGCTGCTTGGCGAACACGTGATGAGTTTCCGCGTTCGTGATGCGGTTTCGGATTTGTCTCTCGGTCGTGGCATCGAGGTCCAATTAGGCCGGGGCAGCGTCGATTGGTCCACGCTGCTGGCAACGCTGGAAGAATACAACTACAACGGGTTTTTGACGGTCGAGAGAAATACGGAAGAGGATACCATTGCCCAGTGTGCAACGGCGATGGAATATTTGACCAACCTGTTCGCGTAGCTACGCCAACACGGTTTTGTTTGGCTGCCCGGCAATCTCTTGAACCAGTCGCGGCACGGCATAGCCTGGCAGTTGTGCCCGCAGCTGCTCGATGATCTCGACCGCTCGTTCGACCGTGACCTCGAAATGCGAGGTACCCGAAACGGGATCGTTTTTGTGCAGATAGTACGGCAGCACGCCACAGTCCAGCAAGCGATTGCTGAGATCGGCCAATGTCGCTGCGTGATCGTTAACGCCACGCAACAACACTGATTGATTCAACAACAGAATTCCGGCGTTGCGGATGTTTGCCAGTGACGATTGAACGTCCGCATCGATTTCGTTGGCGTGATTGCTGTGAATCACCATCACGGTTTTCAGGCGAGTCCCGGAAAGCATCTCGAGCAAACGATCGGTGATCCGCTGGGGAATCATGATCGGCAGGCGTGTATGAATCCGCAATCTGCGGAGCTGTTCAACGTCATCGAGTCGTTCAATCAATTTCTCGAGCCGCTCATCAACCAACGTCAGCGGATCACCGCCGCTGAGAATGACCTCCTGAAGTGTCGGATCGTTGGCAATTTGATCGAGCGCGGGTTGCCATTGAGTCGTCGAGCTGGGGGATTCCTGGTAGGGAAAGTGCCGACGAAAACAGTACCGGCAATTGACCGCACAGGCGCCGGTTGTCACCAACAAAACCCGGCCGTCGTATTTTTGTAGCAACCCCGGCGTCAGGGTCGCCTCCGATTCGCCCAGCGGGTCAGCCTGGTAGCCGGGGGAAACAATATCTTCCGCGACAACCGGCAGCACTTGGCGTAGCAGCGGATCAGCGGGATTTCCGGGCTCGATTCGCCGCAGAAACGGCAACGGGACGAAAACGGGAAATTGTTCGACCGCTTTCACCGACTTGATTTGACCGCGCCCCTGATTTGCAGGCAAATTCAGCCTTTCCAACAGCTCGGAAACGGTCCGCACCGCCACTTTCATTTGTTGTTGCCAACTGCCCGTTTCGGCGCGGACAAAATCAGGATCAGTCGTTAAAATTGTCATCTTCCCAGAATACCATTGGAATCAACAAATCAAGAGACCCGTTTCAGGAATAATATTGTGGCGTACAAAGCAAGCGATTTTCGCAAAGGGCTGAAAGTTCAAATTAACGGTGAGCCCTACATCATGACCAGCATGGAATTCAAGAAACCCGGAAAGGGGAACGCGCTTTTCATTTGCAAACTGAAAAACCTGCTGCGAGGCACGACGCTCGACCGCACGTACAAAGGTAATGACACACTCGACGAGGCCGACATTATCGAAACGAACGTGCAATACCTTTATCGACAGGGGGATACCTTCGTTTTCATGGACAAAGAAACCTACGAACAATACGAACTGACAGCCGAACAGGTCGGGGACGACTGGAAATACCTGAAAGACAACATGGATTGTCAGATGACCTTTTTCGGCGGCAACCCGATCATCATGACGCCTCCCAATCATGTCGACCTTAAAGTGGAGTATTGCGAACCGGGCGCAAAAGGCGATACCTCAACCAACGTCCGTAAACCGGTCACCGTCGAGACCGGTGGCGAATTCCAAACCCCGATCTTTGTCAATCAGGGCGACATCATTCGCATCGACACCCGCACCGGAGAGTACATCGAACGCGTGAAAGCGTAGCTTAAGTGATGCGGGCGTCAAAACGGGTTACTTCCCCCCTGACCAAAACCGTATCCTGGTACTTTCCGGCCCACTGAATTGGACTGACTGGAGCGAGGCGACAGCGGACAAACTGGTCTTGTGAATCATCTGCCATCGACCGAAGATGGCCGTTTCACCATTCCGATCTTCTTCGCCCAACGTGATCCATGAAAGTCCAATTTTGGGGTGCGGCCCAAACGGTAACCGGTTCGATGCACCTGGTGCACCACAACGGCAAACGAATTCTGCTGGATTGTGGACTCTACCAGGGGAAACGAAAGATTGCGTTTGAGAAAAATCGCAACTTGCCCTTTGATGCCAACGACATTGATGTCGTGATCATCTCGCACGCCCACATTGATCACACCGGCAATCTGCCCTCACTGATCAAGGCCGGATATCGAGGGCCGATCTACTCGACCTCCGCATCACGCGATCTGGCCGCGATCATGCTGCTCGATAGCGCGAAAATCCAGGTCTCGGACGTGAAGTACGTCAACAAGAAACGCAAACGGAATGGCCAAAAGCCCTTCGAGCCGCTCTACGAAATGGACGATGCGATTCAAACCTTGCGGCAATATCGAACGGTCGAATACGACCAGCTGTTTGAGGTTTTACCTGGGGTCCAAGCCCGCTTTCACGTCGCCGGCCACATGCTCGGTGCGGCCACGGTCGAGTTGATGCTGCCACCGGAAACAGGGCAGGGGAGCCCGGTTCGACTGGTTTTCAGCGGCGACATCGGACGTCCAGATATGCCGATCCTGAGAGATCCGAAAACGGTTCCCGGTGCCGACTACCTGATCATGGAGGCCACGTATGGAAACCGGATTCATCCCGAGGGTGGAGACGCGAAGAAAACTCTCAAAGCAGCCGCCCACGCTGCGTTCGACGCCGGCGGCAAGCTGATCATTCCCGCTTTCTCCGTGGGCCGAACCCAGGAGATCGTTTATCGCTTGAACCAATTGGCAGAAGCTGGTGAGCTGCCGGACATGAAGGTCTACATCGACAGCCCGTTGGCGGTGAACGCCACCGATATTTTTCGCGATCATGTCGAGTGTTTTGATCGAGAAATGGTCGACGCGATTCTTGCAGAAGACGACGATGACCCGCTGAATTTCCACGGAGCCGTTTACATCCGCAGCGTGACGGCATCCAAGGCACTTAACTTCGTCAAAGAACCATGCGTGATCATCAGTGCCTCCGGCATGTGCGAAGCCGGTCGAATTCTGCACCATTTGAAAAACAACATCGAAAAAGAAAACACGATGATCCTGTTCGCCGGTTACCAGGCGCCCAATACACTTGGCCGAATCCTGCTCGATCGAACCATGGATGTGGTCAAAATTTATGGGCAACCCTACGAGGTCAAAGCTCAAGTCTGCAAGCTCGAGGGCAGCAGCGGACACGCCGACAGCCAGGAACTCCTTGAGTGGGCAAAACAGACCCGAGACGAGGGCAATTTGAAACAGGTCGCTCTGGTCCACTGCGAACTGGACGGAGCTGAACCGTTTCAACGCGAACTCCAACAGGAAGGGTTTCCGCCGGTGATCATCCCGGCGCCCGGCGATGAGATGGAAATGAGCTGAACACGCTCAAACCACGGGCCACCTGGGAATGGTCCGGGCGAATTTCAACGGGGAATAGCCCCCGATTGGACTGGACCGACAACCGTTTCGTCAGAATTCTCGCGAATTCTGTTTCCAAAGATGCGTTGAGCCAAATCTCGCTGGCTTCTGCGCAAAATCGAACCTATCCCAACTCTGACATCGTCCCGGTACTGCTCATGAACTGATCTGTTTCCAACCCCAGTTTTTGCAACAGACTCACGAACAGGTTGGGCAGCGGATAGTTTCGGTTTTGATCAAACGCCAAGTGTTGACCATGATTAAATCCGCCACCGGCAAACAAAACCGGCATGTTTTTGTTGCTGTGATTCGACGCGTTGCCAAGGTTGCTGGTCAGCAACACCGACGTTTGATCGAGCAGACTGCTGCCCCGATCGTCGACCGAATCCAGCCCGCGAAGAAAATCACCCCAGGCGCTGATGATGGCTGATTCCACGATCGCTAGTTGCTCCAGTTTTTCTTCGTCCAGCCCGTGGTGGCTCAGGCCATGGTACCCCTCCTCGACGCCGGGGATCGGAATCACGCCGCCAGAACTGCCAAGGTGGTAAACGACAAATCGGCTGGAGTCGGTCTGCAAAGCCAGCTTGATCATGTCGGACATTAACTTTTGCCGACCAATAAAGTCGTTGGAATTCCCAATATCGACGGGCTTCTGGACCTCAACTTTGGGCTTGGGACGCTGGGCCCATTCCTCCGATGCAGCCATCCGTTTTTCCAGATCGCGGACGCTGGTGAAATAAGCATCGAGTCGTTGCTGGTCGCCACGTCCCAACTCACGCTGAAGCTGCCTGGCATCTTCGTTGACCAGGTCCATGATGCTGCGCCCCTCCCGAACGCTTTGCGCGTGCTGCTCTCGCTCGCGAGGTGAATCGTTGACGAATAAACGCTCGAACAACCGCGACGGAGAATCCTCCGCCGGAACCATGGCGCCGTTTTCGGTGTAGGCAGGGCTGTTGGAGCCAGCGCTGCTGAGAACCAATGACGGAAATCGCGTCGCGTTGCCAAGATACTTGGCCAAGTACTGGTCGATCGAGATGGTGTTTTTTGCGCGGCCCGAACTACCAACGGGATTGGCGGTCAAAATGCTTGCTTCGGCCCGATGACCACCCCCAACCCCCGGATGCGATGAACCTGAAATGACCGTGAATTTCTCTCGCAAATCATCGACCGCTTTAAGGTAACGACTGGGTTGGTAATCCCGGCCCGCTTGCTCCGGATTCAGATTGGGAGCGTGGAGCCCCAAACCAAGCGTCATGGCGACGAATCGTTTCGGCGGTTGCTGTTCGTCTTCCCGGGCAAACGCGGGCGTCATCGCGCCCAACCAGGGAAGCGTCAGTGAGACCCCCGTTCCGCGTAAAATTGTTCTTCGGTTGACGGATTTACGAAAATTGAAATGAACCGATTTGTCCACAAGTTTCCTTTGTTAAAGTCTGTGGTCGTTGATTTGCCATTTATTTCTTTAAGAACAGATCACTGGTAACGACCGCTTTCAGCAACGATCGGAAACCAAAATCTCGTTCCTCGGTGCGATCGACGCACGCTTCGATTTCTTCCCGGTCGGCGAAATGAATGGTCGCTCCGGTACCATAGACGACCAGTTTTTCGGCCACGTTGCGGGCCAGGTTTCGTTGTTGATTCAGAACCAGCTGTTTAAAACCCGCCAGATCCTCGAATGTTTCGCCGTCGGGCATTTGGAAGCTGCTGTCGACGGGAATGCGGACTCGTTTTCCGTTAATTTTCCGGACGTATCCGTCGCGCCAACGGCCTGACGGATCAAAATTCTCCAAGGCAAACCCGGGAGGGTCGATCTTGCGGTGACAGGCAGCGCAGTCAGGATTGTCCTTGTGTTTGGCCAGTTGTTCGCGAATGGTCTTTGCGCCCGAATGTCAGGCTCGATCGCCGGTACGTTTTCTGGCGGCGGAGGAATCGGTTGCCCGAGTAGTCGCTCGGAAACCCAAACACCACGAATGACCGGCGAGGTGTTGGTTCCATTGGCGGTGACTTTCATGATCGCGCCCTGGGTGATCAAGCCGCCGTAATGCTCATCGTCCGACAACGAAACCTGATGAAGTTGATCGCCTTGCACAGCTTCGATGCCGTAGTACTCGGCCAGGCGACTGTTGAGGAAGGTGAAATCCGAATCAATCAAGTGGCTGACACTTAGGTCATCCTCCAGCAGTTTTTGCAAAAATGCATGGGTTTCTCGCAACATCGAATCTTGAACGACCACGTCGAATCCAGGATACAGGCGGGGATCGGGTTCCGTAAAATCAATCAGATTAAGATCCAGCCATTGATTGGCAAAATCAGAGACAAAGGCCTGGCCCCGGGGATCCGCCAACATGCGATCGATCTGCGCCGCAATGACTTTCGTCTCTTGCAGTTTTTGTTGACTGGCCAGATCAAGCAGAATACGATCCGGCATTCTACTCCAGATCAGATAGCTCAGCCGCGAGGCGATCGCGTAATCGTCCAGTCGACCCGGCTGCTCCTGGAAATAAAGAAACCTGGGGGAGCACAAAATTGCCCGGTAGCCCGTTCGAATCGCATCGCTGAAACGACCGCCCCGGTCAAGCGAATCCTGTGCCAATGCGACATACGCGGCAAGGGTCTCCGACTGCACCGGACGGCGAAACGCGGTCTGGGCGAAAGCATGCATTCGTTGCTGGAGATCCGATTGAGGTGAATCCGAATGGACCTCCGCATCACCGGTTCGACCAGCCGTTTTGACCTGCAGATCACCGAACAGGATTTTCCTGATTTCGTGATTGTCGGGACCTTGATGTATCCGTTGCATTTCAATCGTGTCGATTGCCAGCCCCGGGACATCTTGCGGTCCTCCCTCACCAGTTCCGACTTGACCACCACGGAATCGAGCTCTTTTCAGAGTCAGATCTCCGGGACGAATTTCCAGCATCTGACCTTTGGGCAGCCAGGTCTCAACCGTTGCCTCGGTATAGTCTTCGTCAACTTCGAACGCACCGGCCCAACCCATCAACGGTGCCGTCGAGATACATTGCCCCGTTCGCACCGTGCACCAAATCTTTTTGTCCGGTGGAACTTTCAGTCCCTTAGCTCGAATTTTGAACCGATACCAGCCATCGGCCGGCGCCGTCGTCGCCGGGATGCGACCATAAAAAACCAATTTGCCAGACCAGACCACGGCGTGATCATCCAGCATCTCCGGCTCGCGAGTCCGGGATCTCGGATTTCGACGTGCGATCTGTCGTGCGGACAATTCTCTTTCCCATTCATCGTCAGGGGTCAATGCCCTCCGAAAGGCTTCCTCCAATGCCTTGTCGACGACTGCCAAGTGCTGCTGAAGCTGGAAGTGTGACATTGGTTGCCCGTCAGCGACAGTTGTAAACCCGGCCGTGCGAGGCTCCTCGGGCATCCGCGAGGCAAGTGGAATATCGATGCCCAGCAGATCCTGCAGTGAACGCTCCAATTGCAAATTGGTTAAACGACGCCCTTTGACCCGACCTTGGCTCGCGAATTCGACTTGCTGAACCGAACGGAGCCAGTTCCCTGTTGCTTCCAAAAACGAATCACGATCCTCGGCAGCGATTTCACCATAATCCGCTGGTGGCATCTCACCCTCGTTGACGCGGTCAAAAATCTGGACCCAATCTTCATCGGTTTGAGGGGTCAGTCGACCATCCAGCGACTCAAGATCCAAACCAGCTTCGGCACCTTTGCCAACGTGACAGTCGTAACAATTCTTTTCGAGAAACTGTCTTGAACGATCGGGAACTTGTTGCGCATCCGACTCGGCAGTCAAGCCAAGCACGCAAACCAGCATCGCGGTTGCAACAACGATTTTTAACATACCGTTTGATTCAATCTTCATCATTGACTGGGTGGATTTCGGGGTGATCAAAACGGGAGATCGCGGATCCATTGCCAAGTAAGCAGTTATAACCCCGAACAGCGGGCGTGAGACGGTCGATTAACTCAGAACGCCGAACCACCTGGTACGGAGAACCATCGTTCGAGCTGGATGATACCGTAAGGCCATGCTGCCCCACAACGTTGCAGAATGGATGATCCAACGACGGCGTTTATTGACCCTTGCCCCATCAAACAGGGCCGATTTGTGGGAAAAAAGGCCCGATATCGCTTTCGGGCCGCTGGAAAGAGCCGACTGGTCCGAGCCAGGCCGATCCGGAGAATTCCGGATCGGCTACTCGATTCAGATCATTCCTTGGGAGGGTTTGATTGCCGGATCATTGCCCCTTGCGATTCGCTCAGCACCAGGACGGAAAATTTTTCGATGCCATCAAGCGAATTGTTACTTTGGGAGACGTAGTCAAAACGTCCACGGAGATCGGTATAGCCATCTTTGTGAAATTTCACACTGCCATCGCCCAATTTTGCATAGACTTTGACATACGTCTTCGGGATCGGCTGACCACTCGTTTCGTCGGTGACCTGCAACTGACCGTAGTTTTCAACCATCTGGAGATTCAGCGAATTGGCGAAATAGGGCTCGGATTTCGCCTGATCACCTGCGACAACTTCGACCAGGATATTTTTATTTTTCAGTTCATCTGGCAGAGCAATTTCATGAGTTCCTTTGCCAGCATCGTCCGTTTGGAGCGTGACCGTTCGAGTCACGTTCGGACGAATCATGGAAAAACCGTCCAGTTCATCCTGGGCGAACGGACTGCGACTGAACAGCAGTTCGACGTCCATTTCGTAGAAGTTGACCTTAACCTGGGACACATTTTGATGGTTGATCTTGATGGTCCCTGATTCGACGGCCAGTTCGAAACTCTCCGCCTGGGAGGCCAGCTCAGTTTGTTTTTGGGTCTGGTTTTCCTTGTCGACGACTTCCGCGTCACCGCCACGGATTTCTTCGACCTGAGCCAGGATGTTCTTGAATCGGTTCCGCCAATGGTCCACCGGGTAGTCCGCCCAGACGGCGGCTTTGGCGGCGGCAGCCTCGGGTTTTTCGCGGTACATGTCGAGGTAAGCATCGCAGTAGGCGTACTGAACTTTGTTCGCCAACGCGTCGACAGAGACCATTCCGAAATGCTGGAGCGCCGTTTCAATTCGATCCTGCAGCAGCATGTAGTAGGTCACCACCAGGTGATCCTCGTCAACCAACGATGGTCGATAACTGAGTGCATCCATCAATCGCTGGTACTGCTGGAAGAAATCGGGATTCAAGATTTTGCGACTGGGGCCTAGTTTATGGGCCCGGGCATTGATCAGCGGCCAATACTCGCGATGCTGATACCAGTTGCGTTCGACTGGATCGACGGCCAACAGTTCCGACTGGAAGTAAACGCCCACGTTGGTCGCGATCGGGTCAGCATGCGTCAGGAACTCACGAATGGCCTCAGCAACATTATGCTTGACGGCGTACGACCAGAGAATGTGGTCGTACGCATAGCGGTCACGAATGGTGTCGACGGCTCGTTCGAAGAACGATTTGTCTTTCATTCGAAATGCGATTTTGTCAAGGTCGAGCCGAAGAATGTTGTTACGATTCAGAAACTCGATTACTTCATCGTCACTGCCATTCTGTGAGACGTACTCCCAAGAGGTTTTGTCCAGTTCGGCTGGCAGATCCGTCACGGCGAAATTTACGGGATCGGCGATGGCCAATACTTTTTCTTCGGCCGAGACGTGAGCCGGGTAATGGCTGAACTGGCCTGCCGTCGGGAAATAGAAGGAGTATTCGAAGGTCTTGGTACTGAACGCTTCAAGATTGAGTTGAATTGTTTTCGTATCCTGCGATCCGCTGCAGGCGACGGCACCTTGTGGAATTTGAATCAGCAATTCGACCGCACGCGGAGTCGAGGTCGGATTGGTGATCACGACCTGTCCACCATACAGCGTGTGGGCGTGAAACTCGTCCGAGATAAATTTGTCGAATCGGACTCCATCTTCGAAACGAAAGCGATCGTTCTTTTGGAAGAAATTTTCGCTGACCAAAATGGTGGTATTGCCCCGCTCGACCATCGCCGGTTGCACCTGTTGGTGTAGCACAATCGTCGGGCTGTTGGCCGTGAAGGTCATTTGATTGTCAGCGTATTCCTGTTTCTGCTCGGGACTCTTCAGGGGCAGGTCCAGGACGGCCAACGCAAACATGATTTCGGTGAAGTTCCGATGGGATTCGGAGAAATAGGGCGACAGGAAATCGCCTCCGTCGTGATTGGCATAGTCTCGCCAGAACCGATTCGTCGTCACTAAATCCGCCGTTTGCCGCTCGGGCAGCAACTGATAGTAGTTGTTCTCCATCCATTCCTGGGTCGGGCTAATTCGTCGATACAGACTCTTGGTACTGCGACGCAGTTCTGACAAACGCTTCGAATCGAAGTAGTATCCAAAAAATTCTTCATTTTCGGCTGGAACACCCAACTGGAGCGAAAGGTTTTGTCCGTCAACCTGTTTGGCTTCATTCCTGGATTGAATTTCGCTTCGTTTTCTCAACGCCCGACCGGAAATGGCGCGCCGGCTGTCGGACAAGCGGTTTTCGGCCGCGAATTTATCTGCTGCCTCATCGGCAAGCTCTTTCCCGGCGAAAGCTCTCGCCTGGCCTTTTGCATTACTTTGCGGTTGGAGCGCCAGCGATCCATTTCGGCACTTTCCATCGCGACGCCCTCAAAATCGGCGGCGCCGGAGGGAGGTAGTGGAGCAGCAGGTCGGCCGCCGAAACCGCCACCACCCAGACCACCGCCCGCTCCGCCTTCGAAACGGCCCGACTGGGGCTCTGACTTCGCCAGACTCGGTAGCGACTTGCTCTGTTCCAGCAATTTCTCATTCAATTCGCGGCCCAGTCGATCATCGAGCGAAAAGCTGGTGATCGACGTGTCATAGAGTCGATCAAAGCTCTCACGCGGCGTCGGTGACAGCAGATACATCTCGTTGACATTCCGCACAATATCGGCGGCTCGATTCTCCAGTCGTTGGGCCAGCAGGATTCGCTCAACCGTGTTCAGGCGAGCGTACTTCCAGGGATCGGTATACGCGTCGAGGTTGTCGTTGAGCAACCAATGGTCAAGAAACGTCTTGTCTTTCTTGTTTTGCAGATGCTGGCTGACGACCTGCTTGAAGAACGCGGGATCTTTTTTCATCAAGTAGAAATTCAACTCATGGCACGCGTGTTTTGAGTAGAGTTCCTGTTTCTGCTGCGCGTCGAGATCCAACCAGTTCAGAATGAATTCGAATTTTTTCAGTTCTGTATCCGGATTCAAAGTCACCAGCAGACGAAAAACGTCGCCCAGGTCGTCATAGTACTGGAATTTTGAGGAGATGATATCCTCAATCAACAGCTCCTGATTTTCGTTCAGGATTTCAATCTGTTTACGCTGGGAAAAATGCCCGTCCGCATCCAGCACATTGGCCAGTCGGCTGTCTCGGGGTTTCAGCGGTTGAAGTTCCGTATTGACGGTCCGTTGACAAGTCGAAGTGGTGTCGACGGCAACGATTCGAATGTGCTGGGCATTCCCCAATTGCTCACGAGCGATGGACAATTTGCCATCTTTATCCGGCACGAGATTCGCCATCACGACCGCCCCCTCACCCAAAAAATCGAGGTTGGCAAAATCGGTGTTGCCCGTCTCGGAACTCTGGGATGCCCCTCCGCGTGCCAATCCACGGTCGGCTTCGTTACCCGCTTCCGCAAATTCGTCGCCGGCGTTGACATCCTGGCTGTCGTTGTCGGTTTCTTTGGTCGCCCAAGGGTTCAGCAATAACGAGGGGCGCTGCAGCATGTTTCCCGGATAGTGCTGGGCGTATTTACGTTCGAGGATGTACTGATACTCGTCACCAATCTGACGACCTTGCATGTAGACGGATTTTCGAATCGACGGGCGATAGCTCCAAGGTTCAATTTCCTGAATTCTTGAAAATCCGCCGAATGCGTTGAACGCAGGCTGGTAGCGGGTAGCAAATACATGAACGCGTGTACTGGCGTTGGAATTCTGAAGGGTCACGTCAATCGATTGGGGGGTCGCAACTGCGGCGGAAATCTGCAATGCGTCGGCTTCGCGATCCTCGAGATGGCGAAATCGGCCGACCAGCACGTTGGCAGCGGCTTTGCCCTCGGTGACCCGCAACGTGACCTCGGTTGCCGGCTGTCGATGGGTGGCAGCAAAGTAATTCAGTCGCAACCGATAGTCGCCTGGCTCAAGCCCTTCGATCGATAACAGCTCGTTCTGCAGTGATACCGATTCAAACCAGTCCCGGACCACCGTGCCCCGACGCATCTCAAACAGGGCGACCTGCGAACGATCCAGCTTGGTCATCCCCGGTGGTGCAGCGACGACGATTTTCTCGCCGGCAAGACTGTTGATCGCAAAGGGTGTTGTCTGATCATCGGTGGGCAGGTACCACGCCTTCGAGGAACCCCCGGCCACCAAGACGTTGAGCACCTGAACATTGGCGAGGTTTCCGAGCGTGACACGACCATTCGGGTCTGACTGCAGTTCGACATCGACCGGGTCCTTGAATCCGGCGACTTGCAGATTCAGCCGCACGCCCTGTTTAACCCGCGGTTCACCCGTCTTGCCGCGGACTTCCAGGAAATAGCCGGAATCCGAGGGCAGCAGATGAACGTCCTGAATCATATCCGAACGGTCGATTTCATTGATCACAAATGACTGCTGATCACTGACGGTTTCCTTGTTGCCACGACTGATATTTTCAATCTCGGCCGTCAGCTTCAGATCGATCGTTCGAAGTCGCGGCGGTACCACAAACTCCAGCATCGTCGCTTTGGATTCGGACAGCTCAAAATGATCGAAGGTTTTGGTAGCCGGAATGTCATCCTGGTTTCGGGTCGTCACCACCAGTTTGACGTTTTTGAGCAAACTGACGGGAACCGGATGATCGTTACCAATTCGCAGCGAAGGGCGAAGCAGGACTTTGGCTTGGTTGCTGCGCGTCAGCAATTCGCGATCCAACACGATCGACGATTTGAACTGGTACTGTTCCGCTGCATGATCAAAGGCCTGCAGGCAACTGAAATCCTGCTGCATGATGATCGCATTGGCGCGTCCGGGTTGCGTCGAAAAGGGTACCAACACCCGTCCCTCGTCATCCGGTTTGTAGCGGCGACCGGCAACCCACAAATCGGCGTCGGTCACCACCGTTCCGTCATCGTCAAGCACGGTGAACAACTGCCCGGCCGCGGTGGTCTGCCCCGACATTTGCAACCGACCTTTGCGAATCAAAGCTCGACTGCTTTTTCCACCGGCAATAAAATCGACGACGTAAACGCCCCGCTTTTCGATTTGCGGAAAACTGAACGACCGTCGAATCCGCAACGCGGGCGGTTCCTGGTAGGTGAACGTCTGTTCGAAATTTGGCACCAGGCCGTCGAGGTTGATATTGGTATCGATTTCGGAATTGTGTTTGCGATAGTAGTTCTGCGTGTTAATTTCAAAAACCTTGACGATCAAGGTTTTGACGTTCTTCAGATGCAATTCCAGTTCGACTTCATCACCGGGCGAGAAATACTCTGGATTGGATGGAACGAAATCGAGATCGATTCGCTTAATCAATTCCTGGTATTCCTGTGGATTCAATGCGGAGGCCCATTTTTCGCGGTCGCCAAGCCCATTGAGGATCTTGGTAATGGCAAATTGACGGGCCAGATAGTTGCTTTCAATAAACGGCTGGAACTCGCGTGTGTCGTTGGCAGCCAGCAGGAAGTGGGCAAGGTAGTCACGGACCAACGGTTCATCGTTGTAAATCGGCATCAATCGCGTTTGCTGATTGAAATCCTGGCTGAGGTTGACGAGGAATGCGCGGTTTTGAACATTTTTGACCATGACCGGATTGATGTAGCCCACATTCCGCGGCAGCTGCAGATAGGTTTTGAACAGGTCGAGATCATATTTTTCCTGAGCGAGATCGAGTTCGAGTTTTCGATACAGGACACACGCTTTCAACGAATTGTGCGTGGCATTCAGATCTTTGACATAGCTCCAGAGCCGATCGAGATATTTTCGCTGCTGCTGTTGATCGGCCATCCAGTTGACATCCTCCGATGGATGCAACTTTCGCAGGTAGATGTTCACATAGTTGGTCTGTTGTGAGACCTGGGGGAACTTCTGGGCCAGCTCCTGCATTTGCTCGAGCGTCAAATTTTGATGGATCGCCATCGGACCGAATCCGCGGCTGTCTCGCTCTCGCAAGTCCCGCACCACCAAATCGATCAGGTCTGGAATGTCCGGATATTGCAAGCGCTCTAACAAATGCCTCAATTGGTCCTTGTTCAGTTTCTGGGTCGCCAGCAAGCGCAGCCCTTCATCGGTGAAGCCGTCGGAGTTTTGATAGCGAGACATCGCATTGGCCACCAACCGGTCATTGGAAATCAAGCTCGGATCCAACGCCGTCGGCAGGTCGCGCTGCGTGTCGGGAATCACGCGCTGGTGATTGAAGTTCAGATTCAGTTGTTGTTGAAGGTATTGCAATGTCGCTTGGGGATCATCGCTGTATTTCAACAGGGCCTGGCGGTTGCGAATTTGGTTGACTTGGCTGGTATAGCCAAATCGCTTGATCCACGGCTTGAGCATCTCATCGACCTGCTCCAACTGCTGCGTGTTTTGATAATGCAGGCAGTGATAAAAATAGTACGGTTCGGTGCCCGGCACCAATCGGCTGAGCACCTGCTCCCGATTCTCGGCCAAAGCAAACTCTTCCGAGAAACCGATTTCCTGGCCACACGCCGTGTCGTCTTGGGTACTGAATCCGATCGGGCTGAATTGGGCCAACCAGACGATGGCGACGACCAGTTTGACCAATGACAGGTTGAACAGACGCATGTTTATTCTCCGGGTGTTTTCAGCGTGTTTGCGGATGTCTATTTTAGTGCAATTCGACCAACGGGTCCGGGATGTTGTTCGTCGCAGCACCAGATTCAGCGGATACGCGTGCTGAGAGTGCGAAACTGCTCTAATAGACGCCCACACAGCCCTCGCGTTCCGAATGTACGTTAGGAATACGGATTCGGTGCACAGGCGTTAGAGCAAATTCCGAAAAATCGGAGATTTTGCTTCGGGAGATCGCGAAAAATCGCAAGCTGATGCCGGCAGTCCCGTGTCTTGTATAATTCAACCAGCTCAGGCGGCGCTTCCCGGTCGCCTGGACACGCCCATTGAAGACCGACGGAAAAACATGTTATTTCGAAATCTTGGCTCCGATTCGTCCCCGCAGCAAACCTCCTGGACCGATTTGAAAGACGGTGCGCCGACCATTACGGGGCTGGCAAACCTCTGCGGTGCCGCTCTGTTGAACCCGCAGGATCAATTGGACTGGGGGCAGATTTCCGACGAAGCCAAGGCGATTCTGGTCGTCGCAGCCGATCGGGGAACGATTGACATTCGGGCCAATCGTGACTCGTTCGATTCCGCAGATCGTTTTCTGGCGGTTTGTGTTGAATACGATCTCGACCAACGCCTGCTTTTCCTCAATAAGGAGAACCCGAAACAGACGATCCGTTTCCTGGAGGGCTTTCGAGAACTGTGCGAGCATGGTCTGGTCGTGCACCATTTGCAGAAAGATTTTTCGCTTTCAACCAAGGGATTTGAAGCCGCCGAAAAACTGAATCGTGCGGATTTTGAGTCGCTGATCCAGTTTGGCGTTCAATTGGACCATTAGATTTTACGTTTTGATCTGGATACCCCGTTTTTCGCAATTCAGTACCGGACAACCTTTCCGTTCCGGACGACCTCTTAGATTGTTTCACCTCGGCAAGGCTTACTTCAGTTGAACTCACGCTTCTCTATTCCGGCCCAAACCGACGCGATGCGGCTCATCGCGATGCGGCTCATCGCGATGCGGCTCATCGCGATGCTGATAGCGGCCACATCGTTGTCGAATCCCAACTGGACAGTAATGGTCGTCGCACAGAACCCGATCGTCCTGCGGGATCTCACTTTGATCCAGGACCAAAGCGTCGTTGGCTTCGATGATCATAGCCGTGCGACTCTCCGATGGTCGCGAATTGGATTGGGACCAAATTCTAACCGCGACCGTGGCCTCGGAACGGCAAGCGGAATTTGATCGAAACATCGTCGAGATTGGGCTACCGCTGTACCGGATCAGGCGTCGCCTTTCGGTTCAGGATTGGGCGGGCCTAACCGATCTGGCCGAACGCCAATACGAGCGTCTTGCCTTTGATGGACTGCAAGCGAAACAAAATCCGAGATCAACCTACCTGATTTGCGTTGCCACCATGAAGAGCCGATTGTATCGCGGTAATCGTGCTTCGGCCGTACTCCCCTTTTTACAGGCTGCCCTAATTCAGCAAGCTTGGCAGACTAACGAAGAAGATCACTTGACCTTCCTGCCACCGGCCGACGTACGTTCCCTGCAATCCTCGGAGATCTTACCGATCTGGTTTGAGCATCAGCAAGTCGAATTGGCCTTCCCCCGATTTGCCAGTTCGTTCGTCCCGACATCGGAAACCCAAGTGGCGGGCCCAATCATTTACATGGCTTCGATGGCAATCGAAATGAAACGGCTTGAGTTGGCTCGCCAACTGCTCCCACTGCTTTCCGACTCCACCGATCAAGTGAAAGCCTGGCGATTGATCCTGTTGGCCCAGATTCAAATCGCCCAGGGAGATTCTGCTGCCGCGTCCAAGTTACTGGAATCCAACCAGGCAAACCTGGTTGGTGGATCCGTTGCGGTCGCGCACTACCTCAGCGCCGCAGAATTTTTCGAACGCCAACACCAGCCCGACAACGCTTCCGATCAACTGACAAAGGCTCGGCAAACGGCGATCGACCAGCGAGCCGATGCCATGCTGAGGCTGCTGAGAATTCCTGCTCTGTTTGGCGAGCGATATCCCGCTTTGTCAGCCGCCGCGCTTTACCAATCGTCTCAAATTGCCAAATCAATGGCTTGGGATGCCGAAAGCCAGACCTTGGAGCAGGAACTTTCGATCCGGTACCCGCGTTCCTTTCATGCCCAGCTGGTTCGAAAAACCCAACGCGAGATCGAAAAATAAATTTGCAACTGACTTTGAGGCGCGAACTGATTAGATTATCGGATAAGCCTGTTCGGCCGCGGTTAACGGTCGCCGGCCAAAATTCTGAGCACACCTTCTGCGAATCGTCCTTTAAAAATCGTCCTTTCAAAAAGCCCGCAATGCCACGTTGCCTATCGTTTCTCGTCGCAACCCTGATCCTGGTAAACTTCCTAGTCCCCGATATCGGATGGGCCCAGGAACTGCCGAACGATGAGCCAACCGGTGCAATCGGTGTCGACGGACTGGACTTAGAAGCGGAGGACGGGGCCGAATCGCCCACCGTGTTGCGGATGCTGTTCGGCGGCAACTACCTCGGGCACGCAATTGTCGTTTTGATTCTGCTGCTATCGGTCGTCAGCGTTTACTTCATCATTGAACATTTCCTGACCATTACCCACCGACGCTTGATGCCCGACGAGGTGTTAGCCGAACTGGAACGGCTGATCGTGCACGGAGAGGTCAACCGAGCAATTGACGTCTGTCATCAAAAAGAAAATTACTCGCTGTCCACCGAAGTCATCCTGGCGGGGTTGCAGCGCTACAAAAGTAGCGAATTCGGATACGCAGAGTATCGTTCGGCAGTAGAGGAAGCGGGCGAAGATCAGACCGGCAAGCTTTACCGCAGAACCGAAGTGCTGAATGTGATCGGGGCCATCGCTCCAATGCTCGGCCTGACGGGCACGGTGCTCGGCATGATCGAAGCGTTCACCACGATCGCCTCACTGGAAGGCATGGCTCGGCCCCAGGAACTCGCGGGGGGGATCGGTCAAGCGCTGATCACGACGCTGCTGGGATTGCTGGTGGCCATCCCGACCATGGTGGCGTTCAGCTACTTTCGTAACAAGATCGACTCGCTGGTCGCCGAAGCGGGTAAACGAATCGAGCAAGTCATGATGCCATTGGGCCGAAAGAAGTAATTCCACCGATCATGAAACTCAGCAAGCATCGCCCGTCCGCCGCCATTGCGTTTAACATGACGCCGATGATCGATATCGTCTTTCTGTTGATTATTTTCTTCATGACGGTTTCCCAGATTACGCGAGTCGCCGACTATCCGGTCCCGCTCCCACGCGTCAACCAGGGAGATACCGAGTCGATTACTGCCACAGTGACCATCAACCTGAATCAACAAGGTGAAATCATTGTAGGCGGTAATCCCCTCACCCCAGCCCAACTGGAAGCCGCGCTGCAAAACCAATTGAAAAAATCAGACGGCGATCCGAAAGCGATCAAAATTCAGATTCGTTCGGACCGAAACTGCGAATGCCAACACGTCAGCCGCCTGCTGGAACAACTATCGAAACTGGGCTTTCTGCAAGTGCGGGCGGCGGTCACCGATTCCTGATAGCACAGGGTTTGATGCCTTGAGATTGACAGCTCGAAAAAAACGAAACACCAAACTGGAGCTATCGATGACCAGCATGATCGACGTCGTGTTCCTGTTGCTGATTTTTTTCATCGTGACAACCACGTTCGTGCGTCCCGAACGCCAGATCAAATCCGCCATCAAGGTCAATCAGAAACAGGATTCACAGGCGCAGTCGTTACTGGATCCGGCGATCGTGGATGTCCGGCGAATCGGTTCCGAGATTATTTTTCAATTGGGTGCGATCAAGACCAACGACCTGGACGAAATCAAAAAATTGCTGCGCGAATTTGAGGACAAATCGGAGGGAGCATTTGTGCGTGCGGCCGATGACGTGCCGTTTGAAGCAGCTGCCCAGGCCATCGGCATTTGCAAGGCCAGTGGCTTTTCAACGGTTTCCTATTTACCGGCAAAATAATCGAGCAAGCATGCAGGCTCATCCGAGATTGACGACCTCTCTCCCACAACCTCCTGTCGGGACCGGATCCGGAAATTTTTCGTGCCCGGGACGGCGGGTCTCTCAGCTTTCGGTTTTCGGCAGCCTGCTGTTGTTCCTGTTCTTCCCGATGATGTCAGCCCAGGAATCGGTGGCCCAAGACCGGTTGGAAGAGTATCTGAAGCAACTCAAGCTCGACCGCCTGGTAATCCGGCAACTGGAAAACGAAGTCGCCAGTGAGTTGGATCGTGATGTCCGGTTGCAGAAAGCGACTCGCTTGATCAACTTGTACACCGACCGACTGCTGAATTCCCAACTCGATCCCGAAACGGCCCGCCTTTGGATTGAGAAAGCGGATGGCCTGGTGACGATCTACCCGGAGCTGGATGACCCTCGATTCACCATCGCAACGCTGCAGTCCAGGTACCTTGTTCAAGAGCGTGCCTTTCGGGAGTGGTTTTCCAAACGGGATTCGCCGCAGGAAAAACTACTGGAACAATGGCAGCAGCTTTCGCGTGAACTGCTCCAATTCAACGCAAATATGGAAACCCAATATCAATCGACATTGGCCGAGGTCCAGGCCACCAGTGGCGACCCACTGGCGACGGAACGCCTGGCCCGGATCGAGGGCCTGTTGCAACATTCCAGTTTCTTGATTGGCTGGTCATCGTACTTTCAAGGAATACTTGATGTCTCCAATCGAATTTCGCTGCTGCGACGGGCAGACGAACACCTGCGGATCTTTCTGCAAATCGAAGACGAAAAATCATTGACGGAGTTGTCCGCTGACTGGTTTGATCTCAACTCCCCCTGGAACTTGCGTGCGGTCGTCGGCTTGGCATTGGTGCAGAGGGGACTCGACCATCCACAACAAAGCAATCACTGCTTTGACCTCCTCCAACAGCATGGCGACGGATCATTTCAAGACCAGTTATTCGTCTGGAAGCTCAACAGCCGATTGTTCCTCGGGCAGATACTGGGAATCCGGGAAGTGTTGGCGGAGTTCCAGCTGCAGCCATCGCATTCACTCGCGGCCGAAGTGAGCTTCTGGTCTACCGTCTTCAGCTCCAGCCAGATCCTTGCCAGCCAGAACCAGCAACTCTCCTTGCTGCTCCGCAGCGAAGCCATTGCCGGGCTGACAAGAACCATGCAGGCCCCCACGATCCTCGAATTTCTCGAACAAAATCCGGTTGAGTTCGCCGATGATTTTGTCGGCAACTGGGCGCAAGGATATCTGGATTTTTACCGCGGGGAAGCCTCGGGGGAAGCCCCGAAAATGCAGTCCGCAAAGCGGTATCTCCAGCGCGCCATTGAGACGTCGGGGCCCCAGGATTCCATCTCGGATCTCGCGCGATGCCGCTACCTGCTGGCCCGAATTTTTTTCCAGGAAAGAAATTTTCAGAAAGCGTCTGATCTGTTCCAGATGGTCGCCGCGGCGATGGCTTCCGAGGACCAAGAGCTGGCGGCCGAATCACAATGGCTCGCCGCCCAATCGCTGATTGAATTGAGTCGGCAGGATTCCCGTCGATCGGGATTGGCGTACGCTGCGGTGGAGAATCTGATCCGGCGGTTTCCCGACTCCAGGTTCCGCACCCGCGCAGAATTTGAAAAACTGCGTTTGGATCTGGCGGTGCTACCCGGCGATGAGGCAATTCGACGACTCGAACGAATCCCGGCAGCTGACCGCAAGTACCCGTTGGCGCTCGAAGAACTCGTGAGAACGCGATTTCGACTGTGGCTGGATGCTTTTCGAAACCGCCAATCCGATCTGGAAAATCGACTGGATGCCCTGATCGACGCCGAAGCGGCAGCCCGGCGCGAGGATCGCATCCTGATTGAAAACCGCTTGAAATTGACTTTATTGGTGGTCGATGCCCTATTGAGATACGACCCCCTTAACCGTGCCAAAACAAAACAGCTGTTGGACATTGCGGGCCAGCAGGCCGAAGCAATCTCATCCCGTTCCTCCGCTTACGCCGAGTATCGGTACTATCAGCTAACGTTTAACGAAAACATCCGCAGCGAAGCGGCGGCCGAAGTCCACGCAAGGTGGTTGATGGATAACGCCGCAAACACCCGGTTCAAACAGCCGGGTTTGATCTACCTGGGCCGAATCCTGGAACAGAGAATGCAGCAATCCGAGCATCCCGAGACAGCACTTGTCCAAGAAACTCGAGCCATTTATCGTCGGCTGGCCGACACGCTCGGTACTTCTGAAGCCACGCTGAAACAGTCGAGGAATGCGCAGGTGACGATGAACAAACTGGCGGAACTGGAGTCGTTGCTGGAGAATCATGCTGAGGCCGATCGGATCTACCACTTGCTGCTGGACTGTTTTCCCAACCAACGCCAATACATCCACGGTCTGGCAAAAACAAAACTGGCGTTAGGCGAAAAAAAAGCTGCGTTGCCGCTGTGGCAGCGACTGGCCGCTAACGCCGAGGCGGGCACCGATGACTGGTTCGAATCGAAATACCAGCTGATCGTCTGCCTGCTGGAGACGGACCCCCCAACGGCGGCAAGTGTCTACCGCCAGACAACCCAACTGAGCCCCGAGATGCCGGAACCGTGGCGATCAAAGTTTGCCGCCATTGCTCAACAACTCGCCCCGATGTGTTACTGAATCACCCTCCCGGCCAGGTCGCGCGACTCCTGCCGCCAAGATGCTAAAATAAAAGCAGCACCCACCAGGTCTGACCCTGCTCGCACGCGGACAAAGGCAGCTGTGAAAAACGACGATCCCTCCAAAAAAACCAGCGCCGAAATCCGCGACGAAATGCGGCTGGCCCAGTTCCTGCGGCAAGCACAAGCCATCATTACGGCCGAGCGAGGACTGAATGTCGAAAGCCGCCTGAAGCTGGAATCTCTGGCGAAACACCAAAAACTGCCCGCCCGCCTGTTCGACCAGGCCCTGGAACAACTTCAGGAAAACGACCCAAACCCCAAACAGCGCAACCGTTACGAACGGGCATTCGCGACCTTCCTCGAACGAGAGTTTGACAAATTGAAGGGCGGGGTATTGTCGACGTTGATGGAGCAGAATGCCCTTGAATTGGCGGTCAAAAAATATCAGATTCCTGCCCATCGAGCCGATCAGATCATCGAGGAACAGGCCGAATTAGCCTCCATCGGTCGCGTTTCTCGCAGCGACGCCGAATCGTATGCGACCCAGTTCATTGCCGAGCGGATCGGTCGACGCTCGCAGGTGGACGCCGAACTGCAAGCGGATCTGTTCGCGCGGCCGCCAACTCGGGCTGACAGCGGAGCGAATCGAACAGGAGATCACGCGACGACTGCAGGAAAACCGCAGAAATCGAAGGTTCGGATCACGCTACCGTTGGGTGCTGGGGATGTGCGGACTCCTGTTGGCCGCAGGCTTGGCGATCGGATACTGGTCCGGCTGGTTCGCGAAAAGATTGTCCCCGGACGAGCATCCGGAAAACGCCACAACGACAACCACCAACTCGCAACCGCTGATCAGTCCAACGAAACCGGAATGGATGTCGGCGCGGACAGCTCAATTACTGACGGAGCTGTCGTCGATCGAACCATTCAGCGAGCTGGGGGCAACCATCCGTTCGGAAGCACACGAAGCTCGTCGTTCCGCCTACCAACGCCTTGCCGTGATCTGCTGCCAACAGGATCTGGCAAATCGAAAACGGGTGGAAGATCTGATTTGCCAATTGTTTTTCGAGGAACCGGATGATTCGTTGGCTTTCGCGATCACCGATCGGGTTTACCAATTGACCCGCCTGTCCGACGAAGAATTTGACGTCACGCGATCCCGATTTCAAACGCAGATTCGGGCGAATCGTCTTTTGGCTTTGATCTATTACGCTACCGCGTCGACCGTTGAATCAGGCAGCAATCTCATCCAACGAAGACAGCAGCTCTCATTGCAGATTCGCTCGGCAAGCGGGGTCTCACCCGAGGGCCTGCTGTTCGTCGAGTACATTCAGGAATCCGAACAGGGACTGGCGATTGATCAATGGAACTACCTGATCAATCACTGCTGGGCTTCACCGGGTCGGGCCGCGTCGGTCGTGCAAACGTTGTATGATCTGACGGAGCCACGAATGCCAGAAGGATCACTGCGCAAGTATCGGATCCGGATTCTGGAATCCATTCTGAAGCTCGATGTCCGCCAATGGCAATCACTGCAGCGTCCGATCCGCGACACAATTTCCACCTGTGACGAGGTCGAGTTGATGGAATGGATCGACCTTTACGCCAACACGGGCGACGAAGATTTCGCGCAGTTCGTCGGCCCGTTATTGTTGCGGAAAGCCGATTTGGCCGACCGATCCCCACCGACAAGGACCAGGGAATTGCTGACAGAGTTCAGCCTTCGTTACCGCAATCGCGTGCTTCAGCCCCTGTTAAGTCGCAATCAACGAGTCGCACTGAGAACGGATGAATTTCTGGAGGGTCTGGACGCGTCCGATCGCTCCGTGACGGCTGACCTGGTCGCACAGGTTGTCTTCGAAACCAACCTGAATCTCGCGATCTGTCAACAAATCCGCCGAGGAACGCTGACCTCCCCGGAGGATTTTTCACAACTGGATGATTGGTTGACCCAGCCAAAAATACGTCTTCGTGATCTGATTTCAATTGCGGGGAATTCGCAAAACGGTCAAGCTTCTGTTCAGCCCTCTGCCTATGAAGTAAATCGCAAAGACGCGGCGATTTCAAATTTGCGTGATCGGTCTCCGGAACTTGCCTCAAAACGTGTTTTGGCACTGGAACAGCTACAACAGGTTGCCAGTCGTTTCGATGATATTCCCACTGCGGACGCCACTGAACTGGCAGACTACCTGTTAACGGATTGGCCGGATGTGGAAGCACTGAACATCCAGCGTCGGATCTCCAGTTTTGCCCGCTGGCCGACGCTCGGCCTGGCGATCGCCGATCGAATCGGTGCCGGAGGCATTAAAATGGACCAGGCATTGACCATCTCACGACTGTTTTTCGGTGGCGAATTTGGGATCGAAACTGGAGACGACGAATGGCCAGGCTCGCTCCAACATCAACTGCTCATTTCGACCCGCCGATTAATTGAAAGCCGAATGGCAGAGAATCCCGGTGGCGTTGACAGCGACTGGGATCGCCTGGAAGCCCTGCTGAACGAGCTCTACCGCGTCCGACATCAGCTGCTTTTCAGCGACGAAGGCAATTCGGTATTCACCTCCGATTTCGACAGCAACGATCGGCCGCTGGACATTGTCCGGGCCACGCTCCAGCGTTTCACCACTGACCAACGCTTAAGCCCGGATCTGCAACAGCGAATTCAGCGAGGCAACGCGATGTTGCGACGAGGATCGCACAGTGAACTCGAACAGGTGATCATCGCCAACCAATTGATCCTGGAAGCCTTGACTGGGCTTGTTGAAGCCGAAGCCCCGGCGGCCTCCGATGAGATTCCGCAATTGACCCGTCAGACCGAATCGCTGTTTGCCGACAGCCAACTCATCTCGGATCAATTATTCGTAATCCAGCTCGGCTTGCTGAGGCTTTCGTCACGCTGGAGGCAAGCCATGGTGGAAAATCTGCTGAGCAAGAAATGAGCAATCGAACAAACTTTACACTGGTCCTGCCGGGGCGGCGTCAATCCGTCACGAAGCGAGCTGCCGTATTCTTGGTGACCGCCTGGTTGTTCGTTTGTGCCAACTGCCACCCCGATTATCAGTTAACCGCCGACGCCGACGTTGTCTGGATCCAGGGCGAAACCGAACCAGTTTACGGCACCGTCATCGAGCGAACCGCGACAGAAATCCATTTCCGTCGATTTGGCAGTGCCGCGGATTCGTCTCGAAAAATCCCCCTGGATTCGATTAAAACGCTGGTCGTGAATATTGACGTGCCCCGACTCGAGGCGCTCAATCCGGAAAATCCAGTCGCTTACCGCGACTATGCGGAGGAACTTGCCTCGCAACGGCGAGATCCCTCGGCACGGGAACTGGCGGTCCGCTTGTATTTGCTTGGCGCTTTTTTAGCTGGCCAAGAGCCGGACGGTTCCGAACTGAGACAAAGCTGCCTGAATGGCCTGGTCGCACTGGCCGACTCGGACGCTCAACGCGAACAATGGAACACGCTGAGGTTTCTTTACAATCCAACGGCGCCCCTGGATGACGAACCGGAACCTCCAGCGGTTCCTCTGACGGAAGACCAACGCCAACAGGCCTTGGCAGTCGTTCGTTTGCTACGTCGCGGAAACGGCACCGAGGCGATTCGCCTGATGGAGCAACCCGAAACCAAATCGGCGCTACGGCCTTGGTCGAGTATTTATCCACTGGACCAACTCAAACGTCTGGCGATTTTGAATCAGCTCACGACCTCGCAGCTCCACCGACTGCTTCAAATCGAACTGGCGATTCTGAATCGTGAACCGCCAACGACCGCCATCGCCAACCAACGACGACCCTGGAGTGAGTATGCCAGGACGCCTTCTTCCATCGGTAGCATGGTTACCAGCTTCCAATCCGCGACGCCATTTAACCCGGAAGAATCGGTTTTTCGCGACGGCAGTTGGATCCGCCCCAACTGATCGTCAGCGCACACGTTGATCGTCAGCCAGCACTTGCTCGCTGCAGATCAAGCCATCCAAAGCAATCCGCACAAAAAAAAAGGACCGGTTTCAAACCCGATCCTTTGTTGATTTTCGATTGCTGGTCTGCCAACGCGACTCAGTCGTCTTTGGACTGTTGCTCGGCATCGTCACCGGCGGTTTCGCCCGCTTCGGCAACCGCCTCTTCCTCAACGGCGGCTTCTGGCTTCGCATCGGCAACTGGCTCAACGGTTTCCTCGTCTCCTTCGTCATCAACAAACGAGGGCGCTTGGCTGGTTTGAGTGACCCGATCGTGGACGCCAACAAACTCCAGAATGGCTCGCGTGCCGGCATCACCCAATCGAGGCTTGGCCAACCGCATCACACGGGTGTATCCACCGGGACGATCGACGAATCGTGGTGCCACATCCTCGAACAGGATTTCAACCGCGTCTTTATCTCGCAGGATCGAGAAAGCTCGACGACGGGCAGCGATAAACGGAGCCATCGCCGCATTCCATTTTTGCCACTGTTCGCCTTCACGCCACTGTTTCCAGGCCGATGAATTTCGTTCGGCATCGGTCGCATACTGCTCGGCTGCTTCCTGGTGGGGAAGTGCTTTCTTGGCGATCGTAATGCACTTCTCGACCATCGGGCGAACCTCTTTGGCCTTTTGCAAAGTGGTTACCACGCGACCTTTGTATTGGGGCGGATTCACTTTCCCGCCGTCGGGACCGACCATGCCTTCGTAGTAGGCATCATCCCGTTCGGTTAGCAGGAGGCTGGAAGCCAGGTTACGTAACATGGCTTTGCGGTGACTGGAGGACCGACCGAGTCGTCGTCCTTTTTTCTTGTGTCTCATGGTCTACACCAAGCGTGGTTTCTTTAAATACTTAAATGCAAGGTCGAACGGAATTCGACTAAGTGATAACAGGGGCTTGAGGAACTTTCATTTGCAGGTGAAGCCCCATTTCGCTGAGGATTTGTCGAACTTCCACCAGTGTGGTTTCGCCAAAGTTTCGAATCTCCATCAGCTGATCTTCGTTGTGCTGGACGAGGTCGCGAACCGTTTTAATGTCGGCGAAATCGAGACAGTTACTGGCTCGTACCGAGAACCGCAGTTCCGAGATGGGCATGTTCAGCTTTGCTTCCAAAGCTGCGTCGATGCCGCCCTTGCTGCGGGGCTGAGAATGAACCTGGGCTCCCAATTCAGAATACTGAACGAAGGGGTTGAGGTGTTTTCTCATGATCTTGGCAGATTCGACCAACGCCATTTCCGGGTTGCTGGAACCGTTGGTCCAGATTTCCATGGTCAGGCGATCGTAGTTGGTTTTCTGGCCGACCCGGGTTTCTTCCACGTCGTAACGAACCCGCGTGACGGGACTGTAGACGGCATCGATCGGAATGATTCCGACCTCATGATCGCGTCCACTGTGCTCGGTTGCCGGGACGTAGCCACGCCCGTTTTCCACGACCATCTCCATCATGAACGGCACGTTGTCGGTCAACGTGACCAGGGTGTGATCCTTGTTGATAATATCCACTTCGCCACCGGTCTGGATATCCGCACCGGTAACCGGGCCTTCGGTATCCTTCTCAATCGTGATGACTTTCATCTGATCGGTGTGATTTTTGACGACCAGCGATTTGACGTTCAGCACGATGTCTGTGACGTCTTCGAGGACCCCGGGGATCGAGGAAAACTCGTGGTTTGCACCGCGGATTTTCAGCTGGGTGATTGCGCTGCCTTCCAAACTGGAAAGCAGAATTCGCCGCAAGCTATTGCCGACCGTGGTCCCAAAACCGCGCTCAAATGGTTCGGCCGTGAACTTTCCATACGTGCTCGAAAGGGTCTCACGCTCACAGTTTACAACGCTTGGTAATTCCAGTCCGCGCCAACGAATGTGCATCGAGTGTCTCCGTTAAAATGAATTCAACCTGAAGGTTACGAAATTCTGGTGATGGCAATCGCGAATGAAATTCTGCGAAGATCGCCAACCCCTGTAATTTGCCAACGGATTCAGGGCCGCAAAAATATTTGCTTCTCTATTAGGAAAGGTCGAGACACGATGGGCTGAACCATCGTGAATTCTTTCGGTCAATCCACAACTTAAACGCGTCGCTTTTTTCGGGGGCGACAGCCGTTATGGGGAATCGGGGTGCAATCTTCGATTGATTTGACGTTCAAACCGGCTGCCTGCAACGCCGTGATTGCGCTCTCGCGCCCGCTGCCGGGCCCTTTGACCCGCACATCCACCTCTTTGACGCCGAATTTCGAGGCTTTCTCAGCTGCCTGCTGGGCAGCACTCTGACCGGCAAAGGGAGTGCTTTTGCGACTGCCTTTGAAACCACAGGTGCCGGCACTGGCCCAGCAAAGCGTCTCACCCTTGGTGTCGGTAATCGTTACGGTCGTGTTGTTAAACGTCGCGTGGATATGAGCCACACCAAACGTGACATTTCTTCGGACTCTACGTTTTTTTGACTTGGCCACTTTTCCTGCTTTCTCCTACCGAAGCTCGCTGAACGGATCTCGATCATTCGGACCCTGCTCAACAAGCCATTGCCCAACGGCTTTGTAAACGTTTGATCAATAACTGGTTATTTGAGGTCTTTGACGCCCTTTTTGCCCGCAACCGTCTTCTTCGGGCCTTTTCGGGTTCGTGCGTTTGTTTTTGTTCTCTGCCCTCGCACCGGTAAGCCGACGCGGTGACGAATTCCGCGGTAACACCGAATGTCCCGCAGTCGATTGATGTTTTGCTGAACTTGACGGCGCAACGGGCCCTCAACCACGTAATCTCGCTCGAGGATCGCCGTCAGTCGACTGATCTCCTGATCGCTGATATCGCGCGCTTTTTTATCCGGATCGACCGCCGCTTTATGACAAAGCTCGCGAGCCGTCTGCCCGCCAACGCCATACAAATAGGTCAGCGAAATGACGATCTTGCGATCGTTCGGAATATCAATACCCAGAATACGTGGCATACAAAATTCTCCAGCGTCTCCAATTACGGAGCAGTACTATGTTTTATTTAAGGCAAGTGCAACCTGCGACCTGCAAATCCAACGACGGACATACCGATTGAACGCAGAACGGATCGCTAATTCGACCGACAATTAAGCCAGTTCCAAGCAAACTGATCGCGAACCAATATGGTATCGGCATTCTTAACCCTGACGCTGTTTGTGCCGAGGGTTGGTGCAGATTACATAAACGTGTCCTTTGCGACGGACAACTTTGCAATTTTCACAAATTCGCTTTACGCTAGCGCGGACTTTCATCGCAGCTCGCTCACTCTGATTCTTTGTTGATTAAAGCCCATCAGTATATGGATTTTTGCACAGATTTAACAAGGGCCAAATTGCGTTAAATCGACGCGATTTTTCTCGATTTTGAGATTCGGAGGCATTTCCAATTCGGCGAACACTGTTTTAAGCAACGCCGTTCCGGGTTCCGCCCCCTCCAACGCGGCCCAAACCACCGAAAAACTCGGATTTCGAGCATCTGGCGCTGTCAACGGCAGCCAGCCGTTTGAGGCTGATCCTGCTGTCACAACACGGCGGAAGCCAAAACGAAGCCGTTTTTTTTTAGTATTCCGGATCACTTTGCCGATGAACTCTACCAGCTAGCGAAAGTTTAACGGTCAACGTCGGTTTTAGGTATATGACGAGTCTGTGGAAAAAAAGCCTGCCATTCCTCGGTTGCGGTGCGGCGTTTCTGTTTGCCTGGTTTTGTTTCTCCGGGGACGCCTTTCTGTTGACCGGCTCGGTGGATAACTCGTCGTTTGCGGACGGGCCAGACGACCCAGGCTCCCGACCAGACCCGCCTTTCCCAATAGTTCCATTCGGCGAACGCCAACCGCTCACTGAACCGGAGCACCCTCGCAACCAGTTTTCGGCAGCCTCCTCGGCAAAAACCATTCTCGGCAATTCCCAACCTGGAAACCAAGGTTTGGTTGACGGAACGCGAAACGATCCCAACATCGCCTCGCCAGCGCTCGAATTAAGCTCGATCACGAGAGCACTGACCGACGAGGACCTCCAAATCCTGCAAAGCCTGCCTCCAATGTGCACGAGTGACTTACCAGGCCTCGATTTGAGCGAAAACTCCCAAGTCCCCCAGCCCAACTTGGTCACCGAACCCAATATCGCCCAATCTTCGTTCAGCCAACCCGATTTTGGCAAGGAAAACGTTGCCACGGCGAACGCGGAACATCCGGAAGCCCGTATCGGAGCTGAACTGGCCGGAGCTGAACTGGCTGCTGACAAATTCGCGGGGGGGAAGGCCAGCCTGCCCGGAGGCGACTTTGACTATTCTGCTCCGCTGGGTACTCCCGCCGAATCCGAGACCCATGAAACAGCCAGTCAACCGGTGCGGCGTGACGCGATGCTGATCAACCCGCACGCCAATGCCTCCGCTCAACTCAGCCTGCCTCGCTCCACTGGAACCGATACCGATCCACACTTGGAAGTTTTTTCGAGAACGGCCTACCCGTCGGCCACGGCATGTGCATCGTGTCATCAGCAAATTTTTGACGAATGGGCGGCTTCCAGTCACGCATACGCCGCCGTCTCTCCGATGTTCAACGCCTTCGAAGACAAAGTCAACAAGCTGACCCAGGGAACGATCGGGTATTTTTGCTTGCGTTGCCACGCCCCAGTCGCCACCACCATGGGCTTGAGACGCGACCAGGCGATTTGGGATGGGCCCCGGGTGTTCCGAGAAGGCGTAACCTGCGTTGCCTGCCACCGAGTCAAAACGCCTTACGGAAAAGTCAACGGCGAGCGTCGGATCGAGCCCGGCGACATCTATCAGCCCGTTTACGGCGCTGGAGATGGTAATGGAGTCGAAATCGCAAATAAGTACCGTTCCCTTTTTAACCTCAAAACAGACCCGCAAGATCCGGGCCCCGGCCAGCCAATCCATCAGCGCGCCATTCAATTTGAAGAGCTGTCTAAATCCACGTTTTGTGCGTCGTGCCATCAAGTTGCCGTCGCTCCCGGAATCAAACTGGAGGTCGTCTGGGATCAGTACCGCGCTTCTCCCGCATATCGCGATGGCGTGACCTGCCAGGAATGCCACATGGGCAAAGTACCTGGCGTGGACGCGGGCTACTCGGTCGGCCCTGGCGCAGTGGTTGACAACAAAGTCATCAATGCCGAGAAGCAACACTCAAACCACATTTTCTACGGCCCAGGGTATTCAATCGCCCACCCCGGCGTCTTCCCGGACAACCCCAAAGCCGATCGCTGGTCCTTCAACCAATGGCTGGAATTTGACTGGCGAGCTGGCTGGGGTACCGAAGCTTTCGAAGACGCCTTGGCCGAAGGCAGCATTCAGACATCCTTTCCGCCGGCGTGGCAGCATGTCGATGACCGCTACGACGCACGTGAGATCGTCGATGCCAATCTTAAAACTCGCAATGTCAAACGTGATCTTCGTCGACAGGTCCTGGAAAACGGTTCGAAACTGGACGGTCCCTTTTTTGCCGAATCACCGGCCGTTAACCAAACACTCAAATTTCGATACTGCTTGACCAATACAAACCCCGGACACAACTTGCCCAGCGGTTCCTTAGGTGCCCAACCCCAAGTCTGGCTGAACGCAGTTCTGATCGATCCGGAAGGCAATCGCATCTGGGAAACGGGCTACGTCGATTCCAACGGCGATCTGGCCGACCAACATTCGCTCGACGTGCTGGCACGGCGAATTCCGCTCGACAAGCAGTTGATGAATCTACAGACGAAATTCCTGACGACGAACGTCAAGGGAACCGATCGCGAGATGTATTTGCCGATTAATTTTGACCTGGATCAGTTGCCGTTCATTCGGCCTGCGCCCGAGCCGGTGTCGGTACTCAATCATCCGCCGCTGATCCGCATGGAGGCCCATTCGATCCCGCCGCTGGGATCTCGCAATGCCAAATACTCGGTGCCGGCACGCTTGATTCAAGCCCCCGGAATCTACCGCCTGTCCGTGAGAATGCGGTCGCGAATGGAGCCGATTTATTTTATGAAATTTTGCAACGCGACGGCTGAAATGGAACGCGCCATGAATGAGGGAATCTGTGATTTTCATGTCAGCACCGTTACATTCCAGGTGCACCCTTGACCCCTTACCGGTTGCATCCATCGTCGCGATTTGGAGACCACTTCCTGTTCGATTGTTAATCCTTGATCAAGTTGCGTTTGTCCATTTCGATGCTGGTAACCGGGCTGACTTTATTGTCGGTTGCGCTACTTTTTCGCGCGGGACTTCCATCGAACTCCGTGCTCAAAACAGGTTTGCTGTTGGCACCGAAGGAAACCGGGCGAATCACCCTTGCCCCAACAATCGCACACCCAGCTGGCTCACGATCTTCGGCTGCCAGAATCCCGAACTCTTTCACGGATTCGGCAGCCGTCCAGCCAGCTGGCTTTGCCGCCGATGATGTCGAATCCAATTTCAGCTCCGCTTCGCAGGATCCAATTGCCAATCACGCCTTTCCAAAAATCATCAATGGACCCGCGACCGATTCAACGATTTCGATGGGGAAAGTGGAAACGACGATCGACGATACTCAATTCCAAGCCGCGACTGCGTCACGAAATCCGAATCCAACGTCGCGAGTCGTCAACCCTTATGCGGAACCAGTTGCAACCGTTGAGGCAACCGCAAACAGCCTCACACCCAGTCCCGGCCCTCCAGGTTCATCCCGTTTCAGTCGCCAGCCAAGCGGGGCGAAGGTCGTCAAGAATTTTAGCCAGACGCTTGGCTGGAACTCGGCAAGCGCGTTGGAAGTGACGCGAAATTCGAGACCACTCAAGGCGGAACTCAACACGGCTTCTGACTTCACAACAGTCGACGCATTGGTTGCGCAACGACAACAAGTGACCAACCCCGGCCCGACAAAAACTTTCGTTCCAAAGACGGGGCAGGGTAGGGGAATGGCAGCCGGTGGCTCGCAAGATTTTGTGCCACCGGGAGCCAACGAGTCCGAGGACATCGCGGCGACAAATGGGCTGGGAACCGCTTCCCAACCTCCCCGCCACGCGGCACCGCGGTCGGATGCTCCGGATCACAAGACGGCGGCCCTGAATGTGGGATCTTTAGAGCCCCTGGCGAATCCGGAATTTCGCACTGCGAGCAAAACCGCAATCCGTTCGGTCTCGGTCAGTCACGCAGATCCACCAGCTCCGCGGCCGGCAAGCTCCCGGAACTCGCCGACGCCGCAGGCACTCATCGGCGCGGAGAATTTTGTGTTGGCAGCCCAACCCCCAATCGGAGACCAATGGCAGCACGACGATCCGCAAGTCGACCCTCGCGCCGTGTTGATGGACGCGATCATGGAAGACTTCACGCCCGATCCGATCGACGAGTGCCTGCCTTACGATCCCTACCAGGAAATGATGGTTTACGAAGGTAAGACCTTGTACGCGAACCAGCGCCCGTTGGTTGAGCTAGGTCGCCCCTGGTACCAACTGGGCCAATTAAGCCCGGGTTCGAACCTGTTTGGCCAACACAACAACGCGGTGCCCCAGTTTCTGATCTATGGAGATTTCCGGTCCGCGGCCGCGACCAACACGCAGCTTGGCGACAACGTTACACGCAGTGCGCTGGAGCTGAATCTCAATTTTGATTTGCGGCTGACGGCAACGGAGCGGTTTCACCTGTTCATATCGCCGTTTGACAACGGAATTGAAAACGCGGGTTATTTGTTTGACGATGACGAATGGGTGGACCAATACGATGCTAATATTGATTTTGGCTATTTCGAAGGTGATTTGGGGTCGATGGTTGGCGGGCTGATCCGACAGACGATGCCCTTCGACCTGCCGTTCACGATGGGCGTGATCCCGATGGTCATTCAAAATGGCGTCTGGATGGAAGACGCGTTCCTCGGACTTGCCGCCACGGTACCGGCGAGGAGCAGTCCACGGTTTCACATCGCCAACATGGATGTCACGTTTTTTGCTGGTTTCGACAAAATCACGACTCCGGCCTTTGCGGACGACGATAGCGCCGGTCGGATGTATGGCATCGCCAGTTTTATCGACGCCCTGAATGGCTACATCGAACTGGATTATGCTTTTCTGGAGGATCGAACATTCGACGACCGCAGCTATCACAACATCGCGATGGGCTACACGCGGCGTTATGGGCGCTGGATTTCAAACTCAACCCGAGTCATCGTCAACGCCGGACAGTCGACGGACAGTGTTCCGAATACGGCCGACGGCGTGTTGTTGCTTTCGGAAAACAGTCTGATTACCGGAGCCCCCTCGACCGTCGTTCCGTACATGAATTTCTTTGCCGGATTCGATCGCCCCCAGTCGGCAGCCCGCGCGGTCCAGGCGGGCGGGGTGCTTCGCAACACAGGGATTCTGTTTGAGACCGACGGAATGACGAATTACCCTACGCTCGACCCAACGGCCAACAACACCGCCGGCGGTGCGCTGGGACTGGAGTTGTTGACCTGTGATTTCAATCAACAACTGGTCGTCGAAGCAGCCTGGTTGAACGTGATGGGAGATATCGCCGATCGAAACGCACCCGGCAACCAGTACGGCGTCGGTTTCCGGTATCAGCTGCCATTGAGCAACAGCGTCATCCTGCGGGCCGATGGAATGTACGGATTCCTGGACGACGCCAACGACCTCAGCGGCTTCCGAATGGAACTGCGGCAAAAATTTTAGTTCGACAGTTCGACGGACGCAGATAGTACGCCAGAACAGATAGTACGCCAGAACAGATAGTAGGCTCGAACAGACAGTAGGCCGGAACAGACACGCAGGCGCCAGACCGGCAACGCGCAACGACCCACCAAACGACCCACCAAACGACCCACCAAACGACCCCCCAAACGAACCACCAAACGACCACCAAAACCACCCACCAAACGACCCACCAAACGACCCACCAAACGACCGCCACAACATTAACCACCCAACTACCCCACATCGAAACCACCGCGGCTGGAACGAAACAGCGAAGCCCCGCAAACCGACTCACCGACCAAGCGTGCCTCCCACCCGCCAAGCCGGAACCGCGTCGTGACCTCCTTGTTCCGGCCTACGCAATCCCCCAATCAACAGGCAGCCCCACCACGAGCAGCCACAACAGACAGTAGGCCGGAACAGAGCGTAGCGCCAGTTCCGGCAGACCGCGCAACAACCAACCAACCAACCAACCAACCAACCAACCAACCAACCAACCAACCAACCAACCAACCAACCAACCAACCAACCAACCAACCAACCAACCAACCAACCAACCAACCAACCAACCAACCAACCAACCAACCAACCAACCAACCAACCAAACAACCAAACAACCAACCAACCAACCAACCAACCAACCAAACAAACAAACAAACAAACAAACAAACAAACAAACAAACAAACAAACAAACAAACAAACAACCAAACGACCGCCAAAACTTAACCGCCAAACAACCGCCAAGACATCAACCACCCAACCACCCCACATCGAAACCACCGCGGCTGGAACGAAACAGCGAAGCCCCGCAAACCGACTCACCGACCAAGCGTGCCTCCCACCCGCCAAGCCGGAACCGCGTCGTGACCTCCTTGTTCCGGCCTACGCAATCCCCCAATCAACAGGCAGACCCACCACGAGCAGCCACAACAGATCGTACGCCACAATACACAGCAGGCCACAACAGATAGTAGGCCGGAACAGACAGTAGGCCGGAACAGAGCGCAGTGCAAGTTCCGGCAGACCGCGCAACGACCCACCAAACAACCGCCAAAACTCAAATACCCAACCGCCCCACATCGCAATCACCACGGGTGAAACTAAACAGGCAAGCCCCGCAAACCGACTCACCGACCAAGCGTGCGTCCCACCCGCCAAGCCGGAACCGCGTCGTAACCTCCTTGTTCCGGCCTACCCCCCGAATCAACAGCCAGACCCGCAACAAGTGGCAAAAAATACGCGAGTCCAGTACCATGCGGGTTGAAATAGCCACCTCCAGGTCTTGAAAAACAAAAACGTGAAAAGCAAATTCTCGTGGAAAAAACGCCTGATTTGGGCGACCGGAATGATGGTGATCGTCAGTCTCGGATTTGGGCTGCTGATCCTCAACCGGGTTCACTTTTCGTACCAGCGATCGACTTGGCTACACGGTGATCTACAAAGAAGTTGAGAACCGACTGAGGGTGCTTTGCTGGCCCGGATCGATTCTCGAACGTTGTCAGGAACTTGAGTGTGACTTGCTGGTGTTGCCAATGATCTTCGCCAACCGTTATTTAATCAATAACGCGGACCGAAAACAGATTTCAATCTGGACCTACGACAGCGAAGACTCGCGAGATTGGCACTATTGTCAGCAATGCGGCATCTGTGGCTTGATCGTGGATGACGTAGAGGCGGCCAAGCGAGGGTCTGGGGTGGCTTGGGCTCCGACAGCCACCCGGAATTAAATTCGATCGGTCGCTTCGAATATAATGCTGGCTTAAACCAGTCACCCTATCTGATCCGAAAGCGGAAAGAACCGACAATGCTGAAAAAATTTCTCCCATTCGCGATGTGTACCCTGGTGCTGGCGTCCAGCACCGCAAACTGCCAAGACGTTGCAGATCGTGCCGACGATGCCCCGGTTGCCAGTGGGATCGCATCCTCCTTCGCAGTCACCGCGCCACCGCCAGAGCTGAAAATCGATCCGTTCTACGAGAAATACGTCAGCGCGAATGGCCTTCCCGTGATTTCATCCGGCAAGGTCAATGATTACGCGCTCAAAGAGGCGGCGTTTCTGGTCACCGAGATGCTCGCCCGGCGACCGGATATCTTGGAGGCCATGATCGAGAGTGGCTCGCGATTATGCATTATCGGCCACAACGAATTCACGACTGACCTGCCTGGCTGGACACACCTCAAACCCAAAGATTACTGGGATGCCCGCGCCCGCGGAATGGGCGGGTCACGAACCGATCCGCTGTGTTCGTGCGCCGAGGAAAACCTGCTTGGCTATCCGGGCGATCCGTATTCGACCGAAAGCATCTTCATCCACGAATTGGCACACAATATCCACCTACGCGGTGTCGTCAACGTGGATGAGACATTTGACGCCCGGGTCAAGAAAGCCTACGACACCGCGATGGCCAAGGGACTGTGGAGCGGCAAATACGCTTCGGTGAACCACCACGAATACTTTGCCGAAGGCGTGCAGTCCTGGTTCGATAACAATCGTCAACCCGATCATGATCATAACCATGTCGACACCCGCAAAGAACTGATCGAGTACGACCCCGGCTTGGCCGATCTTTGCCGCGAAGTTTTCGGCGACACCAAGCTCACTTACACCAAACCGACAACGCGACTTCACGGCCACATGGCAGGTTACGATCCGAGCAAGGCTCCGAAGTTCCAATGGCCCGAACGTTTGAAGAAAGCACAAGCCGAAATTCACCGCAAAGCGATGGAAAGATCGAAACAAGGCCAGAATCATGGCAAGCAGTAATTGGATCGCGATTGTTGTCTGGACTCTGGCACAGCAGGGCGGACATCACCTGCCTTCAGGCGGTTGAAGCCGCAATCGAGGTGGCTTCGATGGGGGCAGTGGTGTCGCGCTTGGAAATTTTTGCAGAAAATCGACTAACGGGTCGACGCGGATTTCCTGATTCATTTCGTAGATGACGTCCATTGGTTCGAGATCGCCGATCACCGAGCCATCAGCAAATAACCAAACAGGATTCACAGGTCCGCCGGAGTCGTCTTCATCGAATGACAGTTCCGCGATGGTCCGGCCATCAAGACTGACTTGCCGAACTGTTTGTGGCATCAGAATCAGCCAGCCGTTTTCAATCGGCGTTGCGACTTTGATTCCGGACAATCGCTGTGGTTCCTGGTTTTGTTCGGGGTCAAACAACAACCAACTCCCTTGGTTATCTTTCCAGATCGCAGAATTTGCGTTCGGATGCCAGCGAAAATCTCTCACTGGCCCCGTCCAGATTGGAACCTCGGAAATTGGATCTTGCGTGCCAGGACCTCCGACGCGGACGATCGAGAAATCCGGCCATGTCGATCGAGGATCTGCCTGGCCCTTAACGACTACCTGCTCGATTCGATACTTCCCATCAAACGAACGGTATTCTTTCCATGGAATCTTGGTTGCAAACGGAAGGCTTGGCACTTCTGTCAATTCCAGGTCCGGGGAAAGCTCGAAAAACAGCGATGGTCGAGAGCTTGAAGTCTTTTGTTCCGGCGCGTTGAATGGCCAACCACGAAACACGACGTTCGGGCCACGGAATTTCAAAAAGTGAATCGAATTGAATTCTCCTTTAACCAACTGGAATCTGGAGCCCTCTTTGATCGCGAAATAGCCCACTTTCCATTCCGAGACGCGCGGGTTCCCTTTCAAGATCTTGACAACGCTGCACACGAATCCATCGTTCCATTCATGAAAATGGGCCACTGACTCCAGCGGCAACCCCTCGACAACCCGTTCGCTCCATTGCTCCAAGTCAATAATTTTGCTGATATCGCGACTTCCCCTCTCGTACCATTCTCTCCCGCGAACGATGAGCAAGCTGCCATCGTCGCTCCAAACCGTTTCCGAAATCCACGCCAGGTTCATGATCGGCAAGACGCGGTCGGGTTTTTCCAGATCAATGACCCGTAAATTTCTCGACTCGGTTTTTGAATATCTTGAGGAGACTCGAAGTGTCGAATTCCCCCATGTCAAAACGAATCTCCCATTCGGACTGACCATCTTTCTGGGACTGACGAAGCTTGGGTTGCTGAGATAGGTCAGGCCAAGGTAATTCTCAGGCCATTTCAGATCGAAATAGGAAGCGTTGCGACGAATCCAGTTATTGGCAAAATTGATACTCAGCCCAAAAGCACGGAGCCCTTTTGTTGTCCCCTCATTCGACGCGTCGACCAACGGATATCTCCAACCGAACAGCTCCAGTTCGTTGTTCTTGGTCAGGGCCAAATCAGTAAATTCGAATCGATTGGGTTGGGGCAGTTTCTGACTGCCTTGTTCAACTAGCGGGATGAGCTGGTTATCACTCCCAGATTCGTCGCGGCTAAAAACCACGGCGAGTGTACTGCTCCCAATTTCCAATTGGTTCTCCGGCGTCCAGCCAATCGAAAATTTGCCCCCCGTCTTTTCGATGAATTCACTCGAAGGCTGAACGGCTCGCTCACGCCGAGTCGATGTATCGGTCAAAACAACGCGTCCCGATTTCAACTTGGTGGCAATCGTGCTCAGATCTGGACTGATGCAGGACTTTGTTTGGTCTTGCTTGGAGAACGACTTCGTGACCTGCCGGTTGGCTACATTCCAGAATCTCGAGCGAGTTCTCTTCGGCGCGAGCTTGGCCAAACAAGCGTCTGACATCAACCGCAATGTTCTCGGAGTCGCTCCCCCACTGAAACCCAATACCGGATGGAATGGCCATCTGCAATTCGCCGGATTTCAAATCCCAAATACTGATCTGCGCGTTGTCGGATGGCACGCTGTAGGTTGCCACGTAGCGGCCATCGGGAGAAATCGCATTCGTCGTACAGATACTCTGGGGCAGCCTCTGACATCGACCAAATTAAACCGGTATCAAGCCGCAGAGTTGACAACGTGTCATCCACAAAACAGACGATCCGATAACCCGCATCCCAGTTGAACGAACGGTTGCTGGCACGAACCGATCGAATCAGTCGCGCCCCCGAACGCGTAATCTGCCAGACCGTGAGCGCGTAGCGATTGGGCTCCGTGACGTCAGAATGCCCAACCCAACTGGAGACTGCGATCAAGTCATTGGCATGGCCAGACCAACGAACTTGGCTAATATTCCCCGGGATCGGCAATGCCGTTTGAATGTTCCCTGAGGGATCGAAAATCCTGACAAACCCATCGGCAGTTGATCGTTCTTGTGGAGTCCCGGCGAACAGGGTCCGATCGCAATTCGGAGAGATGGTCAATTCTGAACCAACCAAGCGTTCCACCGTCCAGGCATCCATTCCCTCGAGCTTCCCCGGTTGTTGGACCGTGGCGTGATCGGACAGGGCAGGGGAGGAATCGAATCCCGCATCGGTCAGTGAGATCGAGGGAAGTTCGCGGATGCGGTCGATCAACGGTATCCGTGTTTCGGCCTCATAGGCATCAGCGACTCTCGATGTATCGGCCCAGGCTGATGCTTCTGTCTCCACCAAAGGGGAATTCGCGCCTGCGACCGTTGGCTGGCTCGCGACCCATTCCACCGTGACGATCGTCTTCTTACCTCGGCGAATCGCAATGGTCTGCGACGAAAACACCAGCTCCCCGTTTTCACTTTCGGTTTCCAACTGGTAAACACCGCTGGGCAATGGCGTTTCACCAATTCGAACCTGATAGGAACGATCAGAAACGGGATCGTGGATGCTAACCTGCTGGCCAGCAATTTTGACTTCGACATCGGGATCACTCGTCGAGACCACCAATGTCCCTCGGTCGTTAGCCAGCCAAGCGGCCAACGCAACCGCCGACAGCAGCATTCCCGCCAACCCGGCCGCAAGATATTTCTTCCACGAACCGCCGTTTGATCGGGACGTTGAAGTTCCTGCCAAGGACAGATTCGGCGATGCTTCGACCTGGTCTAGCGATTGAATCAGTTTGGCAGCGGATTCGATCCGATTGCGAGGGTCCTTTTGCAATAGTCGCTGCGCCAGCTCGCGCAAGCCAACCGGAACCTCCCGCATCAGCTCAAGCTGCTCCAGTTGAATCTCGTCGCCGGCCACGGAGACCATCGTCGAGAACAAATTGGCCTTTTTGAATGGTGATTCGCCCGTCAGCATTTCGACCAGAACGACGCCGACGCTGAACAGGTCACTCCGTTGATCAAGTTCTTTCCCGGTAACCTGTTCCGGCGACATGTAGCTGGGTGTGCCGATGACGGTGCCTTGTCTCGTGATCGGAGCTTCATTTTCCCGCTCGTCATTGGTCGATCGAGCCAACCCAAAATCCAGAATCACGACGTCGCCGGTTGTCGTCAGCCACAAGTTGTCCGGTTTGATATCCCGGTGCAGCAACTGGCGATCATGCGCGTACTGCAATCCTTCGGCAAGTTGTCGCGTGATCTGGATCGCTCGTTTCCGGCGGAAGCGGCACGTGTTTGTCCAACATCGACCGCAGCGACATTCCTTCGAGCATGGGCATCACAAAAAATGGCAGACCGCGTTGCCGGCCAACCTCCAGCACGGTGACGATTCGCTCCGACCCCATCCGTGACGCTTCACGCGACTCGCGTTCGAATCTGGATTTTGCCTCCGCGTTAAACTCCAGACTTGGACTCAGGAGTTTGACACAGACTTCGCGATCCAGATCCGGATCGACGGCGCGAAAAACCAGTCCCATTCCGCCACTGGCAAGAAACTCGATAATTCGAAACCGACCGATTTTCCCCAATTCATCGGGAAATTGAGGTGGGTCGAGAAAACGATTCATTTCGTCAGCGGTGATCGAATGACGCGGCACCAGTTTTTCGACCTGCTCCACGAGCAAGTCGATCTCCTGGATGTCGGATACCGAATCCCCGGCCATTCGCAACGCCGAGATCAACGAATCATCGCCGACCGTCGATTGAACACTGACGATCGTTTCTGAATTTGACAACCACTCCTCGCAGACGCGGTGTTGTTGGTCGTCAGCGGCGCCCAAGAGGAATTCGTCAAAGTCCGGTTCGTTCATGGCTCAAGTCAATTCGGTGAAACACGATTTGTACGAAAACCTGACGAAACAGTATGGCCAAACCTGTCCCCGAAAATGAAATTCTTTTTCGCGGTGGTTGAACGCGGTTTTTTGCCGGCCTACAAAGTCAATCTCAATCCCACAAACCATCCAACTCAGCTCTCAACCGTTTCAAAACACGCCCCCGCGCCAGATAGACCGCGTTCTCTGAAATCTCGAATTCTTCCGCAATGTCGCTGGCCGATCGTCCGCAGACCACATTTTCCCAACAGGCCCGCCATGTCGTTTCGGAAAATGCATCTCGCATCAGTTGCATCGCTGATTGGGCGACAAATATCTGGTATTCACGCTCGGTCAAGACGGCCGCCGGATCCTGGATGGCGATTTCCAATTGATCCGAAAACTGCGGTTCTGAACTGCGACCTTTGCGACGAAAATGATCACGGCACTTGTTCACAGTGACCGTTCGCAGCCAGGCGCGAAATTGGTTGGGCGGATTTTCGGCGACCCACGAAACCCGTCCCAGCAGAACCATGAAGACTTCCTGAACCAAGTCATGCACATGATTCGATTCGACACCTAAACGCGTAACCCAATGACGGATCAAAGGTGTGTAAAGCCGCACAAATCGGCTCCACGCGGCGGAATCATCGCGGGTCCGCAAACGAACCAATAAACTTGATTGCGTCGTAACCATCGCATCCCGATTTAAAGGACGTTCATCGAAGTAAGCAATGGATTATAACCCGATCAGCACGACTCGCTACGTAACCAAACGGGACAGAATGTCGTCCGCAGCGAGGGGAAACCTCTCGATCAGGGCAGGATTTTGGGATCGCCGCATTATTTCTTGCACGAATTTTTGTAGGCCGTAACGAGCAAACGCGCCTGCTGCCTGAACTCCAGTCACAACGCCTAGCAGTTCCGACTGGCCAAGCACCATGTCCCAAACGAATCGTTTGCGCTGTTACGGCATTACCAGTGACCTAGTTACCGGCCTACCTACCACCGATTGCAGGCCGTAACGAGCAAACGCGCCGGCTGCCTGAACTCCGGTCACAACGCCTGGCAGGTCCGACTGGCCAAGCACCATCTCCCAAACGAATCGTTTGCGCTGTTACGGCATTACCAGTGACCTAGTTACCGGCCTACCTACCACCGATTGTAGGCCGTAACGAGCAAACGCGTCTGCGGCCTGAACTCCGGTCACAACGCCTGCCAGTTCCGACTGACCAAGCACCATCTCCCAAACGAATCGTTTGCGCTGTTACGGCATTACCAGTGACCTAGTTACCGGCCTACCTACCACCGATTGTAGGCCGTAACGAGCAAACGCGTCTGCTGCCTGAACTCCGGTCACAACGCCTGGCAGTTCCGACTGACCAAGCACCATCTCCCAAACGAATCGTTTGCGCTGTTACGGCATTACCAGTGACCTAGTTACCGGCCTACCTACCACCGATTGTAGGCCGTAACGAGCAAACTCGCCTGCTGCCGGAACTCCGGTCACAACGCCTAGCAGGTCCGACTGGCCAAGCACCATCTCCCAAACGAATCGTTTGCGCTGTTACGGCATTACCAGTGACCTCATTACCGGCCTGCCTACCACCCGAGCAAACGCGTCAGTGCCTGATGTGACGTCACAGCGCATCCCTGGCAATCAAACTCGGCTTGAACATGCCGGATTAACCAGCATGGAACTCAGTCAAAAAGTACAAAATTCAATTTTCCTCGATTTTCTCAATGCAATACAGGCTTTGGTCGGATCGCAGGAAGAGCTGTCCGCTGTCGACGGCGGGGGTCGCATTGAAAACACTCTCGTCACTGGCGAATTTGTTGTGAGCAAGGATCTTTAAATCATCCGCTGGCTCAATCACGAACAATCCGCTGGTTCGTGTTTGTGCATAAATTTTTCCATGGATTGCAACTGGCGACGCGTAAACGGGACGCCCACCGCCGGTGATTCCGGGAACACGTTTGCGAAACACCAACTCGCCGGTTGTTGCGTCTGTACAAAAGTAAATGCCCTTGTCATCGATCCAATGGAACCGACTATTCAACAGCACGGGGGTAGAAACGTAGGAGCTTGAGGGACTGGTCCAAATCACATTTTGGTCGGTGACTTTGCCAGGTTGAGACAAATCCAGGGCCAAGCTTCCTGACGATCGATAACCCCCGAATGCATAGGCTTTCTGGTCTTGGTTTTCGATGATCATACCGGGAGAGAGGTTCCCCGTGAGCGGCGGTTTCGACGTACCAAATCAGTTTTCCGTTTTCTGGATTAAGCGCCCAGACTTCACTAGGCACTGCCAGCAAAATTTCCTGGCGCAAGTTTTCACATTGCCGGATCGCCGGCGTACTGAAACAGAGCTCCAACGTGGCGGCCTCGGATTTCCACGCGACCTCGCCAGTCTCGGCGTTCAACGCATAAAGGGCTTTGCTTTCTTCCGCCGCGTTTACGATCACCAGATCATTTGCCATGATCAAACTTGCCGCAGAACCCCAACGGCGATTGCTGGAACCGGTTCCGACCGAGGTTTTCCACAACTCGTTGCCTGCCAAATCAAATGCGACAACACCTGATTTTCCCAGGAACGCATAGACTCGTTTACCATCGGTGACAGGCGTATTTGTCGCATAGCCATGCTCAGGCACCCCCATGCCTTGATAAGGGTCCTCCGCCGCCTCGCTGGCAAACTCACGGCTCCAGACAATCCTCCCGTCTTCCCGAGCAACGCAGAGCAGTTGTCGCTTTAACTGATTGATGTCCCCGGGATTTCGGACGTCGGTGCCATAGCCCGAATAAGACGTCAGAAACACAAACTCGTCGGTCAGAACCGGGCTGGACGCACCATAGCCGGGCAACTCCGTTTTCCAAGCCAGGTTTTCCGTATCACTCCACTGGATCGGAATGTCGGCATCTGCACTGACACCGGTACCGTTGGGGCCGCGAAATCGACGCCAGCCCAACGGGGAATCGGACACCCTCACCGGAGCTGTTCCGATGCTGGCAGATGGCGCCGTATCGCCAGTCTCCAAGTCCAATTCTGGCCGCCCATCGCGAGCTCCGAAAAACCAGATTCCGGTGACACCCGCTAGAAGTATCACGGCGAGACTCAGTAATTTCCAAATCATCAATTCACGGCTTTCATTTCATCAGGTTGAAAAATGGTGAGCCATTATTTGACAGCGTGCGGACAAAAAACTCAACGCTCGACTTGTTGAACCTCAGTTTTCAATCTTGTTGTCAAAAAAACCTGCCATCAAAAACACGCCAGGTCTGTTGCCGTTTGGCCGCGGACAAAGCCACAAGTCGCGACATGGATTGGTTGGCTTACCGAAAATTTCACGCTGCGTATGCCGGACCGGTAGCTACGCGTTGATAGCATTGGAATCGGTATGGTCAGGCTACGGGGATTTCTTCAAACTCGCATTTTGATCTTTGCAGCCAGCAAACTTTCGTAAGGAGCCTGACGTGAATTCTGTGATCCGCAATAGTTTTATCGTTTTCGTTGCCACGTCATTGTTGTCGTTGACCGTCAATGTCACCTACGCCGGCGGGCCTGAATCACTAAAAATTGGCAACGCAACGCTTCAAAAAAACGGATCGGGCTATCGGAAGAAGAACTTTTTGACGCTTTATGAAGGCACGCTTTATCTGGCTCAACCCAGTCGCGATGCCGCCCAAATCATGGCGTCGAATTCACCGATGGCGATGCGTTTGGAGATTCAATCAGGTTTCGTCAGTCAGCAAAAAATGTTGGATGCGATTGAGGAGGGATTTAAGAACGCAACGTCGGGTCAAGTTGGCCCCATCGCTGCCGAAATTCAAGCGTTCCGGGAGTGCTTTCAGGATCCGATTGAAAAAGGCGACGTGTTTCTGCTCGCTTATTCCCCCGGCAGTGGTGTCACCGTTTACAAGAATGGCCAAGCCAAAGGGGTGATCAACGGTATCGAATTCAAAAAGGCCGTCTTCGGAATTTGGCTATCATCGAAACCCGCTGACGCAGCCCTCCGGACGGCCATGTTGGGTCAATAGAGACGCCGAGTGAACTTCGCCAACTGTGGAAAGTCTCCAGCAGTTGAACGGCACCAACCGTTGAAACCCGCCAGCCATTTTGCGGCGTTGGTGAAGGATCCAATCTCAAAATCAGCGGAACAGATGGACGCTCTGGCGGGAGAATCGTTGATGCATGGAAACCAAGCGGTGGATCGTCGAGGAGCAGAGGGATCTTTGAAAGGGAATCTCTGAAGGGTAGGGGATCTCTGAAGGGTTGCCGGAATTCCACCGGTAAAAGGATCTCATGCGACAGTGCAACCGACAGGCAGGAAAGTACGGGGCCGGAAAGCACGGGGGACAGACAAACGTTCGACAGGCAAATAAAGAGCCTTTAGGGAGCAAGATGTCTGCCTTAAAGGGGAAGCGGGGAAACTCTCGCGATCCATGAAACGTACGAGGGACAGGCAAGCGTACGAGGGACAGGCAAGCGTACGAGGGACAGGCAAGCGTACGAGGGACAGGCAAGCGTACGAGGGACAGGAAGCGTAGCCGGCGGAAAGCAAACCACTCCCGAAAGAACACTCTCCGTGGATCGCCTGAGCTTGCAATCCCAATGCGTCCGTTCACGTTTTGATGATCGGTCTGGTTTTCCCGATATTTCGTCTGTTGACCGATCTTGAATCGGATTTGACGTAGCGCGGCTGGAGTTTTGGCCGTAATTCAGCATGGATAACTGCCATGGTTGATCCAGCACAACCTATGCTTGGTTACGACGAATTGAGATTCGGTCCAATGCTTCAAGCGACAATTTAACGCTTTCTTTGCTCGCAAGACGCTGACGAAACAACAACAACAACAACAACAACAACAGGTCATCTCAAAAACCTTGTCCGTCCGAAACGCGATGATGGGTGCAACGCGATGATGGGTGCAACGTGATGATGGGTGCAACGTGATGGAACGGTTGGAGGTAAAGCCTCAAACACAGATGTCGAAATTGGAACGATCTCGCGGATTGACGAACAAAGTGCTGTTGCTCGGTAACGACGATCGAGTCGTGCTGGCCGTCGCCCGTGGACTTGGTCGCGAAGGCATCTCGGTCGATGTCGCCTGGTGCAGCGAAAACTCACCCGCGTTGAAATCCAGGTACATCCGGCAGTTTCACCAGATTTCGAATTACGATGCCGATTCAAAGCAATGGCTTGAGTCGCTGAATGGGCTGGTTCGCTCAAACAACTTTGATCTCGTGATTCCCTGTAACGATTTCGCCGTCATACCGCTTCAGACAGAAAAGGCAGGACTGGCCCCCGAAGTGAACTGGTATTTGATCAACGAAGACGCGTTCACTATCGCATTTGATAAATCGAAAACCACGAAGGTCGCCAATTCACTGGGGATCCGCACGCCTCTGGAGTACCGGATCAGTTATTCAGAAGCTCAGCGGATTGGCGAACGCGGGTTCGTGGACACAATCACGGGCCAACCCATCAACTTCCCGATTTACCTGAAACCCGTTTCTTCAGTTACCAATACCGACGTCGAAAACAAGCGTTCGGTTCGACGGGCCGAGTCCGCATCCGAGTTGGCGATCCAGTTGCGTGACGATTGCCCTCCCGATGGGCTGTTGATCCAGGAGAGCTTTGATGGTGTTGGGATTGGCGTCGAAGTGCTTGCCAGCGACGGCAAGATTCTGATGCAGTTTCAACATCAGAGACTGCGAGAGACCCTTTCCGGTGGCAGCACTTACCGGAAGTCAATCGCGGAAATTGCGGAACTCAGTGACGCTACCGCCAAACTGGTGCGGCGGTTGAACTACACTGGCGTGGCGATGTTCGAATACCGCTACTGCCGAGAAACAGGAAACTGGGTATTCCTGGAAATCAATGCACGGTTTTGGGGATCCTTGCCGCTGGCGATCGCAAGTGGAATGAACTTTCCTGTTGCGTTGTACGAGTTGTTGATTCATGGTCGCCGGAATTTTGATACCAGCTACGCGGCCAACCACCGTTGCCGCAACCTGGTCGAAGATTTGCGGGCCTTTGGCAGGCAAAACCATTCGCCGTTGGGGATTGGGTCTTTGGTTTTGTGCCGCGATCACCTGGACTTCTTCGCGATCGATGATTGGCGACCTCAAATTGCCCAACTCGCAAGTTTTTCCATCTCCTGTCTGAACAAAATCGTGCGACGGTTTCGCATTGCGGGCGCTCGATCGCAAACGGTGGTCCGATTTTAGACGGCGTTGGCGGTCCACGAATTTCCGAACGAGCGTAATTGCTGGTTGAATGAAAGTCTCAGCATGGGGCGTTTTCGACGAAAGCTACCAGGCCCACCAGCAAAGTCATTGTTTCGGCAAACCGGGATCGGTGAAGGAGTTGCAGCCGGAATGATCGAAGTCTAGAACAGTTGAGTAACGCGAAAACACAACGAGTACTCCCACTGAGTTACACATTGATTCAATCTAAGGAACAGACAAAGATGAACTTACGATTATTTACGTTTGGGATCCTGACCCTCGTCGCCTTGGTGACATCGCCTTCCGTCCTGGCCCAGACCCCGGAGCCACTGCCTGACCCCGACGGCAAGCCTGCGGACATGACCAAGAAGGTCAAGGTCTTCATCATCATGGGGCAGTCCAACACGCTCGAGATGGGCAAGGTCAAGGGCGACAAGGAAGGCTCGCTCGAATACGCGGTCAAGACCGAAAAACTCTACCCCTTCATGGTCGATGACGCGGGCAACTGGACCGTCCGCAAAGACGTCCGCAACGTGCATGTGATGGGTAGCGGCGGCCCCGGCAAATCCAGCGTCAAACGCAACGACTGGCTGACCGTCTCCGGCGGCAAGATCGGCATCGAGACCGGCATCGGACATCACCTCGGCAACGCCCTGGATGAGCCCGTGCTGATCCTCAAGAGTTCGATCGGCAACCGCAGCCTCGGCTGGGACCTGCTTCCTCCCGGCAGCCCCTCGTACGAGTTTGAGCTGGAAGTGAAGAACCGTCAGACCAAGCAAGTAGAGACAAGACCTTTATCTACGCCGGCTACGGCCAGAGCCCACTGACAAGCTGGGAAAAGGGCACCGAGCCCGAACCCATCGGCTGGAAGGCCGGCGTCCAGTACGACGGCGACGTCGCTCGCGCGAAAGATGTGCTGAAGAACTTGGGAGAGTATTACCCTGGTGCGACCGGTACGAGGTCGCAGGCTTCCTCTGGTGGCAGGGCGACAAGGACCGCTACAACGCTGGCCACGCCGCAATGTACGAGAAGAACCTGATCAATCTGATCGCGTCACTGCGCAAAGACTTCAACGCCCCGAATGCCAAGTTCGTCTGCGCAACGCTCGGCCAAACCAACAAGGAAAACGCCGAGGGCAACGAAAAGCTGATCCTCGACGCCATGTTCGCCATTAGCGACGCGAGCGAAGTACCCCGCACTCAAGGGCGATGTCGCAACCGTCTACACCAATCCGCTGAGCATGGGCTCCAGCTCCAACGCCCACTACGGCGGCAACGCCAAGACCTACATGAATGTTGGGGAAGCAATGGGCCGCGCGATGGTGCAGTTGTTGAATGCGAACAACAAGTGAGCCAGCATCAAACGACCCACAACCAGTGACCAGGACACGTTGCGCTTGACGCACTTGGCGAAGAACTCGGCGAGGCCAATGAACCCTCGGTCGCCGAGCAAGTCATTGCTTCGCTCGCGAAGTCCAGTGACAAGAAAATCAATCACGCAGACCATGGCTTCATCTCGATACCGGCCGCCGCCTACAGCAAACCATCTGGCAACACGCGGGACGTGTTTGCCATGAAAAGCTTCGGCGGTGGCCTACAGATCTTCCTGCCACGTTTTTTCCCCGAAGGCCAAACGCTTCTGCGCGGTGGCACTTGGAAAGGCGACCCCAACGCGTGCACATCTGGAACGCGAATGCTCAGCGGCGGCTACGGTAAATACGAAAACTGGGGCTTCCGAACAGCGGTTTCGCCCACCGGCAACAATCCGCCCAACGAACTGACCCTCAACAAGGGTGAGAACATCCTGCGGTTTTGGCGCGACCAACCTCCCCAGTATGGGCTGGCCGTCAAGGAATTCACGCTCACGCCGGAGAAATGAAACAACACAGCAAGGCATCCCTCACCGTTTTGATTCGGAGTTGGGTGATCGCCGATGGTTGCCGGAATTCGGCCGATACAGGGATAATTCGCAACGGGGCAACCACTCGGAGTAGCTGATGCAAAAAACCCGGCAAACCCTCGCAGATTCTACACCTCAGATTCTGCACTCACCTTTTTTCAGGCTTCAGCCAACACCCTTCGCGTCATGCCTGATGCACAAAAAGACGGTCGCAATCTGCGACCGTCTTTTCTCACCAAGCTGATTGGGAACAATTTTTGATTGCTTAGTATTTCCGACGGCGTTGGAACACCATGCCCAAACCCATTAGAGAAATCAGACCGGCACTGGCTGGCTCGGGTACCGAAGATGTTTGAACGGTAAAGAACACTTGCATCGAGGAAACTCCGAAACCAGCGATGTCTGCACCGCCGATGCCCACGACGCCAACTCCGCCCAAGCCAGTGGAATCGCTCAGGGTCCTGGGAGAGGCCAAAAGCACCTAGCGAAGATCCGGACAAGTTGAATAATTCGAAACCCGATGTAAGCACGGTAAACGGTCCGTCAGGATTGATCAGGTTGGCTGCTGCAGCCAGTCCGCCAACGTCGATGCGCCAAGAAGTAAAAACGCCATTGGGGCTAGTCGTTCCTCCGGCGACCCAATCGGTTCGAGCACTGTTCGAGTCCAACGCGATAATTTCAGATTGAATCAAAAATTGACCGCCGCCCAAATCAGTTTCCAACTCACGAACAATAAACGTAGCGCAGGCTCCGCCGTCAGGTCGTTACCGTGCAGCTCATCAGCCGCGTCAAACGTAAACGTTGGTGCGGAGCCTCCACTGCTGGAGAGATAAAAGGGCGCTCGCCTGTATCCTGAGCAAGCGGATCAGCCCCATAAGTATCTCCCACGACAGTCCAAGCCTTGATTCCAGTTAACAGGCTGCCATGTCCCTGGATGGTTCCGCCGTTCCTTAAATCGTGGCCTTCCACCAATGCAATATCCGCGTTGGTTGCCGTGGACTGTAGGTAAACGAGTAGACCAACAAATACATACAAAAGTCTTATAATCACGTTGCACCTCTCTTGGCCATTTTCATGACGATTGTTTTCGATCACCCAAACAGCTGACCGATTTCAACTGCATTTTTCTCACGGCTCGTAAACTACGAAAAAATATTGGCGAGTCAACTAATTCAATCAACGAAATCCATAAATTCAACAAGCACCCTGATTGGGGTTCTTTTGCAGCCCTAACAAGCTTTTGTTGGGCGAGTAAGACCGGAATTGGCACGCCAACGGAATCGCGTTGCCCTTTTTCAATCGAGACTTTGCCACAGGTACCAGGAAGCAACCGTTGCATACGGTCTCCACGGTGCCGCGATTTTTTCGATCCTGGGTCCATCCGGCAGTTGTTTCAAGGCATAGTGTTTTTGAATCGCATTCTTGATTCCCAGATCGTCGACCGGCAATACGTCCAGTCTGGCCAGGGAAAACATTAGAAACATCTGAGCCGTCCAGCGACCGATGCCTTTGACTTGAATCAACTGCTCGATCGCGGCTTCATCGCTGAGCCGTCCGATCGAGGTGAGATCCAACTGCCGGTTCTGGACTTTCTCCGCAAGGTCCAAAATGTAATTCGCCTTTTGCCTCGAAACGCCCAGCTCACGAAGTTCGTCGACTTCAAACAATAACAAAACTTCCGGCGTCAGATTCCGGGCATCCAATTTGGCGTGCGCTGCTCGAACAGCAGCCGCCTCGACCAGCCGCTGCCAAATCGTCCGGGCCGCGGCGGTCGAAATCTGTTGGGAAACGATCGACCCAGTCAACGTGCCAAACCGATCCCGTTTTGCCTTGGCCGTGAACGGTCCTACCTGTTTGAGCAGTTGTTTCATCACCGGATCCGATTTCTGCAAATGCAGTCGCGCAGTCCGGATGTGCTGAGCGGAAAATGGCATTCGGTGGTCCTTGTCCTGGTCGGCGAAGAAGTCATGCGGGCACAATTGTGAACGATCCCATGACCCGTCACAAGCGTTCCATTTACGCGGGTCGCGAATCGACTATGATTCAGGGATGACGCAAATCAAATATCACCGCACCGACCGTCAACAAAGGCGGGAAATCCAGCAGTTGGATCGGAATTCGCTTGCGGCGTATCAGCTCAACCGAATGAATAATCTGCTGAAGTCGATCCTGCCTGAAAATCGGTTTTATGCCGACCGGGTGGAGGCTTTGGGAAGGGATCCTCACCGACTGAAACTCGACAGCCTGGATGCGATTCGCGAATTCCCCCTAACACTGAAATCGGAATTGATCGACGACGATTCCCCGGCTGGATTTGCCAGGAACCTCACCTATTCGATCGATCGCTATTGCCGGTTTCACCGAACCTCGGGTTCCCGGGGTCGACCGATGGTGGTGCTGGATACGCTGGAAGACTGGGCCTGGTGGATGGAGACCTGGCAATACGTGCTCGATTCTGCGGAAATGACGGCAGCCGATCGAGTTCTGATGGCGTTCAGTTTCGGCCCGTTCATCGGGTTCTGGAGTGCCTTCGACGCCGCCGTCGAACGAGGGTGCCTGGTCGTGCCAACGGGCGCGATGACGACACTGGCGAGGCTGGAGTTGATCGAGACAACGGGGTCGACGATTGTCTTCTGCACACCCAGTTACGGCTTGCACATGGCGGAGGTCGCCCACCAGAATAAGCTCGAAAACGTGAGTCGCCAAGTCCGCAAAATCGTAGTGGCCGGGGAACCGGGTGGTTCGATTCCCGCCATCCGCGGTCGCCTGGAATCGTTCTGGAATGCGGACGTCGTCGATCACACGGGGGCCAGCGAGGTCGGTCCTTGGGGGTTTGCCGATCCGGCAGGTCGCGGTGTATACGTCAACGAAGCCCAGTTCTATCCCGAGTTTCTCTCTGTCGAATCTGGCCAACCTGCGTCAGACGGAGAGTTGTCCGAATTGATTTTGACACCGCTCGGCCGCGCCGGCAGTCCGGTCATTCGTTACCGCACGGGTGACCTGGTGCGGCCGACCTGGCAGGACCCACAACCCTGTCATTTCGTATTGTTGGAGGGTGGTGTCCTGGGTCGAAGCGACGACATGATGATCATCCGCGGCGTCAACGTCTTCCCGACAGCCATTGAACAAATCCTGCGCAGTTTTCCGGAAGTCGTTGAATACCGGATGACAGCATTCAAACAATCGGAAATGGACCAACTGAAAATCGAACTGGAAGATCAGTTGAACGAGCCAGACCGAATCAAACAGGAATTACAACTGAGACTTGGACTGCGCGTCGAAGTCGTCTGTGTCCCTGCCGGGACATTACCCCGTTTCGAAGCCAAAGGTAAAAGGTTTGTGGATCAACGATGAAACTCAACTCAGAACTTGTTCAAGCCTGTCGGCAACAGTTCCCCTCATTGGCACGTGAAGAAGCCGGACAAGCCGCCGTTTTTTTCGACGGACCGGCCGGAACGCAGGTACCGCAGTGCGTGATCGACGCGATCTCGGATTACCTGGTCCGTTGCAACGCCAATCACGGAGGCCAGTTTGCAACCAGTCGAGAAAGTGACGAATGGCTGCACGCAGCGCACCAGGCCCTCGCCGATTTTGTCGGCGCTTCCGATCCGGATGAGATCGCCTTCGGTCAAAACATGACGTCGCTGACATTTGCATTTTCCAGGGCGCTGGCCAAGACCTGGGAGTCCGGCGATCGGATCATCGTGACGGCCCTGGACCACGACGCAAATATTTCGCCTTGGGTTTTGGCCGCCCAGGACGCGGGAGTCGAAGTGAAATGGGTTCCGTTCCTGGAATCGGACTACACGTTGGACCTCGACGCGCTGGCCGACCACTTGAACGACCGAACCCGATTGGTCGCCGTCGGTGCGGCCTCCAATGCGACCGGTGGAATCAACCCGATCAAGCAGATCAGTCAGATCGCCCATCAACACGGTGCTCAGGTTTTTGTGGACGCGGTTCATTTTGGGCCCCACGGATCGATTGATGTGGTTGACTGGAACTGCGATTTTTTGGCCTGTTCGACCTACAAGTTCTTTGGCCCGCACCTCGGACTGCTCTGGGGGCGTCGCAAGTTTCTCGAGGATCTGTCAGCCTACAAAGTCCGTCCGGCCGACAATCAAATCCCCGGCAAGTGGATGACCGGAACACAATCTCACGAATCGATCGCCGGCGGGATGGCCTGCGTCAACTACCTGGCGGATCTGGGACGCACGATCAATGGTGATCCGGCCAGCGATCGACGAACGGCCTTGATTTCGGCTTTCGAAGCGATCACCGAATACGAACAGGATCTGTCCACACGGTTGATTGGTGGTTTGTCAAAATTTGCCGGAATCAAAATCTACGGAATCACGGACCTCGATCGTTTGGACCACCGTTTCCCCACGATCTCCATTACGCACGATGCGATCTCGTCCGAACAACTGGCCGCCGAACTCGGTCGCCAAGGCATTTACGTCTGGAATGGCAATTATTACGCGCTCGAATTTACCACGCGTTTGGGGCTGGAACCTGACGGGATGGTTCGCATCGGCCTCGTTCACTACAACACACCCGCAGAAATTGACCGACTGCTGGCAGCCATCGAGCAAGCCATTACCTCGGTCGCCAACTGAAACCTGAATCAAGATGACAGACCAACCACTACCCACTGAATTACGCAAAACGGATGACCGTTGCCTGATGATCACCTGGAGTGACGAAGTGACTCAGCGAATTCCGTTTCGCAAACTGCGGGACAATTGCCGCTGCGCGACGTGCATCGAAAAACGGACCCAATCGGTGGAACCAGTTCAGACCAATGCCTTGCCCGTGTTGACGGCGGCCGAAGCTCGCCCCCTGGATATCCTGCAAATGCATCCCGTCGGTAACTACGCCTACAACATTCATTTTTCGGATGGGCACAGTAGCGGAATTTTTACTTATGAACTGCTACGGTCGCTGGGGGCGTAGAAACAATTCTAAGAAAACGTCCCGATTTCCGTTTAGAAATTAATTTTGAACCAGAGGAAACACAGCAAACAAAGGCTTTCAGTTATCTCTGCTGCCTCCTGGGCAATCAATCGCGGCAACTTGAGGACGTTATGCGGTTCTCAACCCCAAGCTCACCAGACGCGTCAGCCTCCAAGCCAATCTGGTAGACGTCGGTGGGAGACTGGATACCAGCCAACTGCGTACGACAAACCCAACGCAGCCGAAAATGGTTGGCTACCCGACAAGCGGTATCGGCGGAGATCAAAATCGGAATCCCAATTCGTTTGGTCAGATTTTCCAGCCGGCTGGCCAGATTGACGTTGGCACCGCGTGGCCCGTATTTGAGTCGAGTACGACTTCCCGAGTTGCCGACCTGAGCGACGCCCGTGTGAACGCCGATCCCCATGCTCAATGACTTTCCAATTCTTGGTTGCCAAACCGAATCGATTTCGGGCAGACAGCCGATCATTTCGAGAGCTGCTCGACAGGCCAGCGTCGCATGGTCCAGTTGCGGAAATGGGGCATTCCAAAATGCAGAGAGACCGTCTCCGTAAAAATCAATGATCAAGCCATTTTGCTGAGCAACGATTTCACTGAAGCGGTCCATGATCTGAGCCAGCAGCTGATGGGTTTGCCGGGGACCCAGGCTTTCGGAAATCGAGGTAAATCCCCGTAAATCTGCAAACAGAACCGAGACTTCTTTCGACTGTGGTTCGAGGATCGCAGGATTGGCTTGCAGCTCTCGCGCAATCGCCGGCGGAAAGACACTTTCCAACAGGACGCGAGATCGGCTGGCTTCTGCCTCTCTGTCAAAACGAATCAGGGCAGCGGTGACCGCATTCGCGACGACCTCGACAAACTGGGCCTCCAGTCCGCGAATGCCACGGCGATGATTTTTGTGATGCCGACTCCGAAAGCCATAAACCACCGCAGTCACCTCGCCGGCCTCGTTGAATACCGGGCTGACGACGGCCCAGTGGAGATTGTGATCCTCGGACTCGACCTGATTGGCAGCGTGGAAAACAGTCGCGGCCTCTTGAAGACATCGTTGCACGAGACTCGTTCGAAAAGAAACCCCCGCCTCAGGGTAGAGCAGCTGGCTGCCAACAATCGTCCAGCCCTGCGCCTGCGCTGTAAAACCAGCCCACCATCGAGGCCCCCGGGATTGTGAACAGCCCGTGCAGCCGCCGCAAAAAAATCTCGGCTGCCCGCAACCGAAGTCTGGAGCTGCCCCAGGGCATCCAGCCAAGCGTGCAACGTTTCCGGTCCAGGTGAAATTCGACTGCCATCGGATGTTTCATTGATCATGGAATCGAGTCGCGCCAACGACGTATCAGAGTCGTCGAAAACATCGGTAGCCACCACCTCGAATTGGGTATCGCCCACTCGAAACAAAACAGGCAGGCTTCGCCGAATCGTTTGTCGTTCCTGCAGGCACTGGCCATCACTCAGAACGATCGTTTTGCCGTGATTTTCCAATTCAATCTCGGCCCCCTCGATGAGACGGATCTTGCACGCAGCTCCGTGGGATCGAACATCCCCCAAATCGTATGCGCCCGATGATAAATTCAGCCGATCGTCGATCTCAAACTCGACCCCATTCCATTCCACCTGGAGATGGCGAACCGGATTGTAAAAGGCAATACCAAGCATGAACGGTTGGGAAGTTGGTGGGTGACAGCGCCTCACCTCCATGACTGGACTGAGGAATTTGCTGGCTTGAGGAAATTAATCGCGGATCGCAAAGATTTCGATCTTTTTCCAACTCTACGTTGAGAATCTGAGCTCCGGTTTCAAAATCCTCAAGCCGCGCCAATCAACCGACGATGACCAGAATAATCAGTATTATCCGCATGTCTGGACCCGTTAAACTGTACCGGTTAGGCAGACCCTGGCGGTTCAAGCCTTTGCGTGGTTTCCCAATGGAAATCTTGAATCAACTCGTTCCCTGGATTGGCGTCGGGCTCTGCCTGCTCGCCCTGTTTCAGTTTGCGCACTGGTCCGCACACTCGCTGAATCTGTTTTCGAAAGAGCGAACTCAATTTGCGAAAGATCGCAAGGCCCTCATCGCTTCGTTGCACGACGGCCAACCTGACACGGAAGTCGTCCCCTCAAGCCCTGGATGGAACGGTTTTCGGAATTTTCGAGTCCAGCAGATCGATGCCGAGTCCAATCACTGCAAATCGCTCTACCTCGTCCCGGCAGACGGAAAGCCAATCCCAACTTTCCAACCGGGACAACACCTCGCGCTTCGGTTTCGAATCCCTGGTCAGCAAAAACCGGTGGTCAGGTGTTATTCGCTTTCCGATGGACCAAACCAGCCGTGGTATCGAATCACCGTCAAAGAGATTGCGGCACCGCGGGATCACCCCGATGCAACGCCGGGATTGGTCAGCTCATTCATCCATCGTCATTTGGCTGTCGGCGATCAACTGGAGGTCAAATCTCCGTCAGGTCATTTTCACCTCGACCATGACTCCCCGCGGCCGGTCGTGCTGTTAGCGGGTGGCATTGGGGTCACGCCGATGATCAGCATGCTCGCACACCTCGTTTCGTCCAAACCGAAACGTCCGATCATCATGGCTTACGGTGTGAAACACTCGCTCGATCACGCATTCAAGAATTACTTGAGCCAGCTGGAAGACAGCGGGCAATTGTTGTTACTGACCTGTTATTCCGATCCGCTTCCGGAGGATCGGCAAGGGGACCATTTCGATATTCATGGATTTGTTTCCGTCCCGCTGATTCGCGAATTGCTGCCGGATCAGGATTGCGATTTCTTTTTATGCGGCCCACCTCCATTTATGGCGAGCTTGAGCTCTGGCCTTGCCGACTGGGGAGTTCCGCCATCACGGATTCACTCCGAAGCCTTTGGTCCCGCCTCGTTGCCGCGTCAATCCGGGGCGATTCCCCCTACCATCCCGGCGTCATCCGAGTCGATCGTGGTCAAATTCGTGAGTAGTGGCACCTCTGCCAACTGGCAGGGGCAGGCAGATTCGCTGCTTGAGTTGGCGGAAGAACATGGGATCGAAATCGAATCAGGCTGTCGCGCCGGCAGCTGTGGTAGCTGCGTTACCGAAATCATTTCGGGCCAGGTTGATTACCCGGGCGAACAACAACCCGATTGCGCTCCCGACCACTGCCTGACCTGTATCTCCAGGCCGCTTGGTCCACTTGAGTTGAGGGCCTGACATGAAATCGTTCACCGGAATCCTTTGTTGGTGGGCGTGCTGCCTCACCGCCTCTGTATCGGCGCAGAACACCCTCTGCGACCCGGCCAAAGTGGTCACTGCCGAAGCCTGCGCGAAGTGCCATTTCAACGAGGTTCAGGTCTGGCACAAAACAACCCATTTCCGGACATTTGAAGAACTTGGCCGTCGATCCCAGGCTCGTGAAATCTGCGACAAACTCGGGCTGCGTTCAGTCAAACGTAGCGACGTCTGCATCGATTGCCACTTCACAACTCAACAGACCAGCGAGCGAAACAAACCCGTGTCTGGAATATCGTGCGAATCCTGTCATGGTGCTGCCAAAGAGTGGATCGATGTCCACAACGATTACGGCGGACCAGCGGCCACCCAAACTGACGAATCCTCCTATGATGCAGCCAAACGGTTGGCCGAAAGTGCTGAACTGGGGATGCGGAACACGCGAAACCTGTACCTGATTGCCAGCAGCTGCCTCAACTGCCATACCGTCCCCAATGAAAACCTGGTGAACGTTGGCGGGCACGTCGCTGGCAGTCCGGATTTTGAATTGGTCCGGTGGTCACAAGGCCAGGTCCGGCATAACTACTTGCGAACCGGCGGGCAGGGCAATGCGAGTTCGTCTCCAGAACGATTGCGGGTGATGTTCGTTGTGGGCTTGATTGCCGACCTCGAATTCAGCACACGGGCAACCGCGAAAGCCACAGAAAAATCCACTTACGGGAAAGCTGTCGCCCAACGCGCAGCACGTGCGGCAATGAAATTGTACGAGGTTCAACAACAGATCCAAAACCCCGACGTTCAACTCGCATTGTTGGCTTTCTCAAAAGCCGATTTACGAATCAACAATTCCGAATCGCTCAGCGACATTGCCGACGAAATCCAATCCGCAGGCAAGCACTTTGCCGAAACTTCGACCGGCCAGGAATTGGCGATCCTTGATCCGATGTTGCCATCGCCCAGTGAGTACCGTTAGCCGCCTGTCGACGACCGACGTGAAAACAACCCGATGCATGGATGCCGAACAGTGAACCAGTCTCTTTCAAAACTTCCCCGTCCCGCACGATTCGATCATCCCCTGGATCCGGATATGTCGGATTCTGACGTCGCTGAATTACTGCGGATTGCGCCGTTCAATCAAATTGATCCGTCGTCTTTCCCCCCAACCACATCGCTGGCAGGAATTCTCAAACACGACTGTCGGTTACTGGACCTCAAGGAAGGCGATCTGCTGGTCAGAGAAGGGGACTACGGAAGCAGCGCTTTCCTGATCCTGTTTGGCGAAGCACTGGTTTCACTCACCCCCCTACCGGCCGCCCTATTGGGACGCAAGTCTTCCAAGCCCAAAGGCTGGGGCAAAGCGATCGCTCAGCTGTGGCAAAATTCACGGTTTCCCGAAACACGCGATGACTCTGCAACAACGACCGCTTCAGCGGAACAACCCCGGACGAATTCGGTTCCCCAGTATTTCCTGCACGATATCCCGCGGGTGGTTCGTCAAGGCGAAACCGTCGCACTCAAAGCCGGTGAGTTTTTCGGAGAAATCTCGGCACTGACGCGAAGTCCCAGGTCCGCCACGGTGATTGCCAATTCGAAAATGCGAGTACTGGAAATTCGTTGGCAGGGCTTTCGAGAATTGCTGAAGCGCCACCCGGCTTTAAACGACCGGATTCAGCAACTGTACCGCGAGAACAGTCTCCGCGCCCATCTTCGGGAAACGCCGTTGTTCAAGTCGTTATCGGTGGAGGCGATCCAGCAATTGGCCGACGAGGTGATTTTTGCTTCGTATGGAAATTTCGAATGGAATCGCGAATTCAAATCAACATCGAGAAAGGACGTCTCCGAAAAAATCCTGGCCGAGCCCGTAATCGTGGCTGAGGGTGATTACGTGAATGGGTTGATCCTGATCCGCAGCGGTTTTGCCAGACTCAGCCGTCAGCACGGGGATGGCCACCAGACGATTGCTTACCTTGGCAAAGGCCAGGTCGTCGGACTGCGTGAGCTGGTGCATAACTGGCAAACGGGAGCACAACATCCGTGGCTGCTGAGCCTGCGTGCGGTCGGCTATGTCGATGTTTTGAAAATACCCACGCTGGCCGTCGAACAACTCGTCCTGCCCGAATTGTCCCCCGATCAAATTCCGGCCCCCATCAAATCCAGCGAATCGTTCACCCAACCCGTTGAGAATCGCCGTCAGGCCCCGCGAGCGGAAACGGTCGAGGCGGGGTTGATGGAGTTCCTGGTCGAGAAACGGCTCATCAATGGCACGCGGGCCATGCTGATTGACCTTGATCGCTGCACCCGCTGCGATGATTGTGTACGGGCCTGTGCCTCGACCCACGACAACAATCCTCGTTTCAATCGGACCGGTGAAAAATACGATCACTGGATGATCGCCAATGCCTGTATGCATTGTCTGGATCCCGTTTGCATGATTGGCTGTCCTACCGGTGCGATCGGTCGAGAGCAGAACGATGGGATCGTGGTCATCAACGATCAAACCTGCATCGGCTGTTCGGCCTGCGCAAATAGCTGCCCCTACGGCAATATCAAAATGGTCGAAATCAACGATCCGCAGGGCAACGCCATCGTCGACGAACGGTCTGGATTGCCGATCGCGCAGGCGACCAAATGTGATTTTTGCATCGATCAACTCGGTGGACCTGCGTGTCAACGTGCGTGTCCCCATGAAGCCCTCGTGCGGATCGATTTGACAACCACCGAACAGATTACTCAGTGGAGCCAGCACTGATCGTGAACCAGCAACACCCAAGTCGTTTACGAAAGCCCAAGCCTGGCCGCTGGTTGCGCAATTCGACACTGGCCGCCATGACCGTCGTCGTGCTGTCGGCCGTCGTTTATTCGCAGAACCAAAGCCTGGTGCGCAGCAGCTTCACGACCGGCTACCTGTTGCTGGGCTGCATCGTTTTCTTGGCAGCCTTTCACGTCCGCAAAAAACTGACGTTTCTTCCGGTGCTCGGCTCGGCGGCATTGTGGATGCAGGTTCACATCTACGTCGGGCTGGCTACGTTTGCGATTTTCGGAATGCATCTTGCCTGGCACGTTCCCAACGGCAAGTTTGAATCGCTACTGGCAGGTCTGTATCTGGTGGTGGCGTCCAGCGGCGTCTACGGTCTGTATGCCACCCGGATCCTGCCCAGGCGACTGACCGCAATACCTGATGAGATCATTTTTGAACAAATCCCCGGGGTCCGTTTGCAGATTGTCGATCAAGCAAAGCAACTGGTGCAATCCGCGGGAGCGTCTCGCGAAGTCCTGACGCGATTTTACGCCAATCGCCTGGCAAAGTATTTCGAAAGGCCACGCAGCCTGGTGTATCTGGCAAATCCGAATGGCCGTGTACGGCGGACCTTGATCGCCGAAATTGAAGAGCTCGATCGTTATTTGGGCGAAGACCAGCGCACCGCCAGTCGGGGTTTGGCCGAGTTGGTAAAACGCAAAGACGACCTCGATTATCAGCATGCCATCCAGGGCCGACTGAAAACCTGGTTGTTCATCCATATCGGACTGACCTACAGCCTACTGGCGGTCTCGTTCTTGCACCTGGTACTGGTCCACGCATTCCACGGGGGCCTGCGATGATTCAAAAACTCTCCGCTCACCAATCCTCCGCTCCGGAACTCCCCTACCATCGTCCCAACGATGCCTGGGTCGAAGTTCCGCCGGGTTCCACCAACGAATCAAGTAGTCAGACGAAGCAAAAACCCAGTCTGCGATCCCGCCGTCGAATGTTCACCGCCGCCTGTTCTGCTTTCACGCTGGGCGCAATCCTCATCATCTGTTATTCGCCGTTTGCCAGCGATTTTTTTGCCCCCGGCCCACTCAGCTCCCATCATTCACCGTTGTTGGCGTCCGAGGGAGCCGATCGTTGCGCCGCCTGTCACGCCAACGCCGACGGATCGATGGCCAGCTGGATTTCGGCCACTTTGATTACGGGACACCAAACCGGTTTGACGCAATCGGAGCTGTGCCTGAAATGCCATGATCAGTCGATGGCAAGTGATTTTTCACTCAATCCACATAACGTCGCGCCGGCCGTACTGGCCCAGCGATCGAATTCCAATGACCCAGGTTCGTTTGACAGCCGATTGATTTTTCACCCTCCGGTCAACGAACAAAATCAGATTGCCTGCAGCGTTTGTCACCGCGAGCATCATGGCAACCGGGACATGAAACAACTGACCGATGCGCAATGCCAAACCTGTCACAGCAACGCGTTCCACAGTTTTGAACACGGCCACCCTGAGTTTGTCGACTACGGCCGCCAGCGAAGACCCCGAATCGCGTTCGATCACGCCAGCCATGAAACGGTGCACTTTCCTGGCAAACAGGAAGCCTTTCACTGTAGCCAGTGCCATCTCGATGATGATTTTCAAAACGTTAAGAAACTTGCGCCGTACGAACAGAGCTGCGCCGCTTGTCACGACCAACAGATTATCAACAGCGGTCAACAGGGCTTGGCCATTCTGGCGCTACCGATGATCGACACGACTGCGATCGAAGCAGCCAACCTGACCGTGGGCAGTTGGCCGCTGGCAGCAACAGGTGATTTCGATGGTGAGATCCCTGCCTTAATGCGGGTGATGCTGTCGGCGGATCCCCGGGCCCATGAGATCTTCAAGAAAGTCGGCCCTGATTTTGAATTTTCCGACATCGACCCCACCCGCCGCGAATCCGTCGCGAATGCGGTCGAACTGATCTGGGCGATCAAGCGATTGCTCTTAGAACTTTCGCAGGATGGACCGCACGCCGTCCAGAATCGACTGGAACAAGTATTGGAATTCGAAATTACCGACCAACAAATGCAGCAGTTGATTTCAAATCTTGATCAGCCAGTATTCGGAAATGCAGTGCAACGCTGGCTGCCGGATCTGCAGCAAGATTTGGCGCAACACCATTCTGTCGATCCCGGCAGTGACGCCGCGGGCCAGCGCAAGCTAACGCCTGCACTTGCGGTCTCCTGGCGAGGATCAACCGCGGCTGCTCCGAATGTAGCCGGGGCGTCTGCTGATCCACCGCCCGTCGCGCTTCCGATCATCCGGATCCCGGCTCGGCACCAACAGCCCTCCGACGAAGAAACCAAATGGTCAACCAACGTCTTTGCCGATCCTCAGCAAGATCCAGAGCGACTGGCGGTCAACCCGCTAAAGGCCCTTTTTGCGGAGCGGGAAAACCCCACAACCGCAGAACCGGCCGCTGCCCTTCCGGCGATCATCCGTCCCGCCGAACCGGTCACAGGGATGATCGGTGAACCGCTGGAAACAGCCTCCATCGAGCAAGAAACCGTTGATCCAGCGGGTGTCGGTCAGCGTGATGCTGCGACGGCCGACCTCAACCAAAATCCCTTGAGCTTGCCCAGCGGCTGGTTTCGAAATGACCAACTGTTTCGAGTCAGCTATCGCCCCAGTGGCCATGCGGATCGGTGCATCCAGAACTGGATCGAGCTGGTGTCCCATGCCACGGACGCAGATCGTCGGGTCGAAACCAGGCGATTATTTGAGAAAACGATTGCGCGAAATGGGATCGGTCTCTGCCGCAATTGCCACACGGCCGACCAGTTGCCGGACCGTACGTTCGCGGTCAATTGGCGGGCAGAATTTCGAGATCCCTCCACACGTGGGTTCACGCGATTTGCTCACGGGCCACATCGGTTACAGCCCGAGCTCCAGGATTGCTCCCACTGTCATGCATTGGATCGAAAAACGCGGAACGCCGATTCCTTCCTGTCGGTCGATCCCAGTGCATGGTTCAGCAACTTCGCTCCGATCACCAAAACAGATTGTGCCAACTGCCACCAGAAAGGTCGCACGGGCAGCGGTTGCACGCAATGCCACAACTACCACGTCGGCAGCAAAGTGATCGGGCGAAAGTGATCTGGCGAAAGCGATCGGGCGAAAGTGATCTTTCAGATTCGCAACGTTTCTTTTTCGTACTCGACCAGGCGACCGGATTGCGTGATTTCAAAATCGTACTTCCAATGCTCGGAGCGGATTTTGATTTTGAAAGCGTTCTCGGATCCAATCCTGCCGGCGTAGGCTCGGCACGTGGCATGCTCGTCGACTTCTGCGTCCAAAAACGGCGCCATGACCTCAGCCAACTGGCTGGGAATTGCCGCCGGGGCGATTTTGGTTTTGCCCTGAAACGCCGTTGGAACCGCTGTCTCCTCAAAATCGACTTCGGCCAGTTCGTGATCCGGATTGACGTCGAACTCCATCCGTGCGGGTCGTCGGTCGATCGTCCCATTCATGGTGTAGCGGTGGCGAGAGCTTAAGAAAAAAATCTCGCGAGGTTGAAAATTGGGGAAATGGAGGGAAAGTTCCTGTTGAACCGATTCGGGTAGCTCCGTTGCGGCGATCTTGAGCGGCGGATGAACCAGATTTTGGACAAAGGTCACGATAATGGAAACGCCGATCAAAAACAGAACGACATAAAAGACAAACTCCATTTTGCCTCCGGAAAACCCATTGAACCGAAACAGAAACCACCCAGTTGTTTTCGGTTCGGCTTTGAGAGCACCATGAACTGGCGGATGAGTTGATCGATCATGCAAGTTCTGGCGAATATCGGTTTCGACGCGCGGCTTTCGCGGTCCCTGTTCACCCCGGCGACCGTTCTGTTTGAACGTTTTCTCGCAAATCCGGGACGCCCGAAAACGACTACCCCCAATCGGGCTCTCGTTTTTCGAGAAATGCATTGATGCCTTCCCGAGCCGCCTCCGTGGTGCGGGCCGCCGCCATGTTGGCCGCCCCAATATTCAGTTGCATGAACAGGTTTTCGCCGATGGTCTCATTCAGCATCCGTTTGGTCATCTGGTGGGATTCGCGCGCACCGGCCGCGCAGGCCTTGGCGATCTCGAAACTGCGGGCCCACATCAAATCATCGGCGACAACTTCGTGGATCAATCCGAGGTTGACGGCTTCGGTCGCGTCGACCGGTCTGCCGGAAAACAACACGCTGGCGGCCCGTCCGTTTCCGATTCGGAACGACAGTAGCGGCATCGTGATACCGGCACACAACCCCCGTTTGGCTTCCGGCAGTTGCAGTTTTGAGCCTTGACCGCCGACCACGATATCCGCCGCCAGCATCAGGGCCAATCCGCTCCCGATCGTCCAACCATTGACACAGGCAATGATCGGCTTGGGATACCGCAACATCAACTCGACCAGTTCTTTCAGCTGGGTGGCGTCATCATGCCAGATTTCCATCGAATTTTTTGCTTCCGATGTTTCCTTGATCTGATGCAGATCGGAACCGGAGCAGAAATTTTGGCCAGCGCCGGTCAGGATCACCGCCCGGACACTTCGTTCCTGCAAAAAATCCTCAAAAGCCTGGATCAACAACCCGATAATTCCCCGCGACAGGGCATTCTGCCGATCGGGTCGATTGAGCGTAATCGTCCCGCTGGGGTCGTCTTTTCGAATTTGCACGTTATCAGAAATCGCGATCATTTCATCCAATTGCGTTAGGTTGTTCTAATTTTAGGCTGCCAAGTCGATTCATCAATCAACCTTGCTTTCACCATGATAACGAATTCCAATAACCCCATGCAGTCAGCCGTTCGACGAACGAATCTCGTTTTGAATATCACGGGAGGTTTCCATTGAAATCCACGGACCTACAAACGATCCCAACAACCGATGGGGTCCGCTTTGAGTTACCTCGTCGGCAGCTGGGTGAATTCGCCAAATTTGGCTGGTTCCTGGTGATTTTTTGCAGTTTGGCCATGCTGTTCCTGTTGGCCTGGTCAAGCATCTGGCTGTGGATCGGACTGGGACTGATGATTGAAGAGGGACAACTGTTGGGCATCGGTGTCGCCGCCGTTAGCCTGTTGGGATTGGCCGGGATCTTTTTTGCCGCCAAATTCGCAACCCTCGGTTGGCTGATCGTCGGGGACAAGACCTCGTGTCAGGTCGAACTCAACTCAAAGTACTTGATCAGCAATGAGCGACTGGGCCTGTTCAATTGGCGGCGAAAGTGTCGCGTCGATTCGATCAACCGCTTGGGCATAGAAACCGACGCGCGAGGCCAGCGGAAAAACCTGTTGACGATCTCTGCATCCTTAGGCAGTGACAAGTCCTTCCTGGTCGCCCCCGGATACCCTCAGGAAATCCTGCAACAAGTCATTGCCGATGTCGGTACCCAAATCAACCGCCAACGAAGCCCCACCAATCAGGTCACCGTTTCCACCGAGCCCCACATTCGCGCCGAGGAGATCGACGGATCCGACATCGCCGGAAGAATCTCCAACAAAGCGCAGTTCGAGACTGAGTATGCTCAACCCGCCGACAGCAAAATCTCTGTTTACGATTATGGCGGGACCGATGCATTCCAGGTTCCACCGATGGGAATCTGGAAGGGTTCCAAGGGACTGTTGGGGTTCGCCCTGTTCTGGAATGGATTCATGGTCGTCTTCACAACCGTGCTGGCAATCATTACCTTCTCCGACACTCCCCAGGGAAACGCGGTCATCCAAGGCACGCAGTTGTTGTTTGCGATCGCGTTTTTGGCGCTGTTTTGGACCATCGGAATCGGCAGCCTGATTGCGGCGATCAACGCGGGCAAGCGCAGTGCGATGATCGGCGTTGCCGACGGCCAGCTATTTGTCGAGCGGAAATCGATGTTCGGTACCCAATGGCTGGAAATCCCCGTCGATCAAGTCGAGCTGATCCAAGTTGGCCCAAGTGGCACGGAAATCAATGGCGTCCCAATCATGGAGTTGCAGATCCAACAAAAGAACGGCAAAGACCACGGCCTTTTGTCTCAGTTGTCCAACGACGATCTGCTTTGGATCGCCCAGGAATTACGCGGTTCATTGGCGGAACTCCAACAGCCCGTCTGACCGCAGCGGTTGGGTACGGCCACGATGAAAACCCGCGACCGTCACACGACTCAGGCACCCATCGCGTCTTCGAAGGATCCCTCGGCGACTGGGAAACAGAGATTGTCCCGCACCCAGGCGATTCCGTCGGCGCTGGTCGCGTCACCGTCACGGTAGTTACTTTCCGCTTCCACGATCAGCGGCGCCGTTTCGGTACCCATCACTTCACAATACCGTTTCGGATACCCGATTCGCATCATGACCTCGGCGTACCGGGTCAGGTTCAGATCACCGGTGGCCAAATCCGTAAACTGCATCGCTCGACCATGCCAATCGGCTTCCATCTTGCGAAGCGGAACGCCTTTGTGAATCGTAAAGTTTTTCACGTGACAGCCGTAGACTCGCGAACCGACCTTGAGAAAACGATCTTCCCAGTGTTCGCCTTCCCAACAATGAGACGGGTCCGCGTTGACCGCAAGGCACTGGTCTCCGTCGCAGATATCCACCAACATGTTGAACTCATCCGCACAAACTGCGGCGGTACCGGGGTGGATTTCGTGAGCCAAAAAGATCCCCAGGCTATTGGCATGGCTACGGAGTTTGGCCGTTTTGTTAACAAACCGCTCTTGGCCCTCTTTCATCAGATCGAAACCAGGCCCCGCCCAGAATCCCCAAGGATAGCCGGTGGCCAGTTCCCAACCAAACGCGACACCCCAAAACATGGGCATAATCTTGATGCCCAATTCGGCAGACAGATCCATCAATCGCAGCAGGTAGTCTTCATACCATTGCTCTAATTCCGAGGGAGATTTGTCCTGGTTGGGTCCATGGATAAACGGGTGGCCGCTTTTGGTTCCAGTCCAGGCGCTGGTGTGAACCCAGAACGGACAATGCGCCGAAATGCCATCCAGCTTCAAACCGTGTTTCTCAAACGTATCCTGGATCTCGGTTGCGGACTTGAATGCGGTACCATCGTCGTTGGCCTCGAGCATGTAATTCGATGGCTGGGCGCCCGCCGCACCGGATTGCTTTGCGAAAGCAAGAAAATTATCCAGACCCTTGGGGCCGTGTTGGGCGCCTTCAATACTCGAGTGATAAATTGGTTTTGCCATTTTATTTCTTATGAATTCAAATTAAAGAAACCCGATCCTTGGAAGAATTGCAATCAAACATTTCGTTCCCAGGCATTTCTCAAGGCCCCATTGTGACTTGCCCTACCAGACGTTGCAACCGTCGGGCGTTACGGGCCAATTCAAAGTTAAATGGCGCAATTCAGAGCAACTGTAAGCCCGAAACGATTCGCTAACTGGCGATCTTGAACACCAGCGGTGGAAAGCAGAGGATTGGAATGGCGAGCGAAACCACGCCCAGGATCCAGCGGAACCAACCCAGTGGAACCGAATCGTCGCGAGTCGGTGGATGGTTGGTACCGATGAACAACAGAAAAACTACCATCAACACCAGCATGAAATTCTGATGGTAAACCATGAACGCGATCGCGATCACAATCGTCGCCTGGGCGATCCAATGAGCCATCCTTCCAAACAGGGTATACGTCACATGGCCGCCATCCAGTTGACCCACCGGCATCATGTTCAAACCGGTGATCAACATCCCGACCCATCCAGCCACGAACAACGGATTGAGTTGGCTCATCCAGACCAAATCACCGGCTTCGTATCCCGGCACGTTAGACGCAACGGCAAACCATTCCATCAGGATCGGCAACCGAAATCCGATACCACCCAGCGGCTGAGTCGTCAAATCCAATTCACTGACTCCCAACCAGGCGATGGGCACTGCCGCCACCAGTCCCGCCAATGGTCCCGCGATCCCGATATCAAAAATCTGTTTCCGGTCGGCGTAGCTGCCATTCATTGCGATGACCGCACCCATCGTACCGATAGGATTAATCGGGAACGGAATAAAGAACGGGAAAGAAGCGGGCACGCGATAAACAAGGGTGGCCACGAAATGGCCCATCTCATGCAAAAAGATGATCAGAATCACGGCCAGCATGTACGTCAGCCCGAGGTCCCAATTTTGCAACACCAGTTGTCGCACGTTCATCAAACTGCCGGTGGAAGCCGAAATCGCCAAAGGTCCGGTCGGGTTCCAGTAGGCGATGCCAACCCAGAATGTTGAAACACAGGTCGCCAAAAACAACAACAGTGGCAACAACGTCATCCTTCGCGGGGCACGATACACCTGCTCCGCTACATACGGCCCGTCATGACCGGGATCGCCCAAATCGGCGGCATGAAGATACGCTCTGTCGGCGGCCGTCGCGGCGGACATCGGGGTACCGATCGAACCAAATTCGTCGCGGCACCGAACCAGCGGAATTGGCCGGATCAGGTTCGGAAGCGGGGGCTGGCGATTCATTCATACCATCAAAGATACACCAACCCACCGGGAACGACTACGGCCGGTCCTTCCCGGCCGGACGGCAAAAAAAAAGCGGCTGCTTTCGAAAAAGCGGCCGCAGTGCAGATTTGCAAATGGTTCAGCTTGACACAGTTTGCCACGCGAGTTCAGGCACAAGGAATGAGAGAGCACGCAACGACGAGTAGAGGCACAGCTCAATTCCCGGCAGTTGGCTCGGGCGTGGGGAACTTCAAGAAATCCGGCCGAACGACACGCGTCACCGAATTTCGTTGTCGCGCGGTCAGCTCTTGATAAACGAGAATTGTCCGGCCATTAACCAGACTGCGACAAACGCAAGAGCGATAACCGAGTTAAGACCTTCGACAGACATGGAACATATTTCCCTTCTGAGGTGTAACGAGATCCCTCCATGAGAAATGCATACTCATCCATGCATCAGATGTTATCGGCCTGGGGCTGAAGGAAAAGTGAAAAAATAATTGCCGCCTGGCAGGGTCTCGCTGACCGGAATGCCCAACTTCACCGTCGAATTTTCGCCTATCGGAACAACCGAATTTCCATCCGAATCCAGGCCTCCGATTCCCGAGGTTTTGGACCACTTGCAAAAAATGAAGTCGATGGCTTGGCCGTCATTGTTTCGCCAATCAGAATAGCAGTAACGTTCAACAAATTTTCGCCCCACGATGGAACCGGAACTCGATGTCCACTCCCAAACCAGAGGCCGCGATCGGAATCGACCTTGGTACCACCTATAGCGTGATCGCGTACGTGAACGATGTCGGACGGCCAGAAACGATCCCCAACCGTGAAGGCGATTTGTTGACACCCAGCGTAGTCCTGTTCGATGGCGACGACGTGATCGTCGGCAAGGAAGCCGCCAAAGCCCGCGCGACTGAAATGGAGAATATCGCCGATTGCCCCAAACGACAAATCGGACAACAGGTTTACGACAAAGTACTCGGTGATCGCCGATATCCTCCCCGAGGCCCTTCAAGGCTGGATCCTCAAAAAACTGAAATCGACGCTGCACGAGTTGTTGGGCCATTCGAGCAGGGCGGTGATTACCGTGCCAGCGTACTTTGACGAAGTCCGCCGCAAAGCCACCCAGGACTCCGGGTACATGGCCGGCCTCGAGGTGCTGGACATCATCAACGAACCGACCGCCGCGGCCGTCGCCTACGGATACGCCGAAGGCTGGATCGATCTGGCGGGCAAAGTCGACGAGCCGATCAACGTGCTGGTTTACGATCTCGGCGGCGGTACTTTCGATGTGACGTTGATGGAAATCGGGCGAGACAATTTCGTACCCTTGCCACCGACGGCGACATGCGACTGGGTGGCGAAGATTGGGACCAACGGCTGGTCGACCATGTTGCCAAGCGTTTTCAGGACGACTACGGCGTCGATCCCCGCGAGGATCTTTCCACACTGGGCAAACTGAAACGAGACTGCAAAGAAGCCAAGGAGACCCTCTCGACACGATCCCGAGCGGTTGTCGATTGTGTGTTTGGCAGTTCGACCATGAAAGTCGAGATCAAACGGGAAGAGTTTGAAACGCTGACCCTGGATTTACTCGATCGAACTGACTTTACCACGCGGCAAACACTCAAAGCCGGCAATCTGAAGTGGTCAGATATCGACAAAATCCTGCTGGTCGGCGGCTCTACGCGGATGCCTTCGGTCCGGGACATGCTGAAAACACTTTCGGGAAAAGACCCCGACACCACGCTCTCGCCCGACGAGGCGGTTGCCCACGGCGCGTGCCTCCGCGCCGCAATGTTGTCGGATGATAAGTCCCACGCCTTCCGACCATCCGAAATCAAGAATGTCAACTCGCACAGCCTCGGGGTCGTGGCCAACGAAGTCGAAACGGGAATCCCCAAAGTCGTCAATCTCATTCCGCGAAATACGCCGCTACCGGTGATCTCCCGGCGAGTTTTCAAAACCCACAAACTCAACCAGGAGTCGATTCTCGTCCAGATTGTCGAAGGCGAGAGCAACCATCCCGATGACTGTTCCCAATTGGGCCGTTGCTCGATTTGGGACTTGCCGGAATCACTGCCCATCGGGACGCCGATCGAAGTCAGATTCCAATACGACGAAAACGGTCGACTGAGAATCAAAGTCAAAATTGGCGGAGCAGACCGTCGGCAATTTCGCTACGAAATCCAGCGGCCCAATAGCTTGACCCAGGAACAACTCGACAGCTGGCGCGAGTACATTTGCGGCCCGGAAGATTTTAAACTGGCGTGACCGCCAACGCCGCAGCCGGAATGGCAATTCTTCGTTCGAATTAGTGGTCTTGCGCTTTACCGCTGCCACTGGGCACGCGGACACTTTCGATCAAGTCGATGACCTCCTGGGGTGGAGGAGCCGTTGCATAGGACACGATCAGAGTGACCGCAAAATTCAGTAGCATCCCGACCGTCCCGATCCCCTGGGGAGAAATCCCCCACAGCCACTGATCCTGGGTCAGCAGAGGCGCATCAAAGAACATCGGCAGCACCTTGTCAGACGTGCAAGCTACGATATAGCCCATCGTGAACACCAAACCAACGATCATTCCCAACACGGCGCCGGTGCGGTTGGCTCGTTTGACAAAAATGCCCAGGAAGATCGCCGGGAAGAAACTGGCCGCGGCCAGACCAAACGCGAACGCGACGACCTCGCCAACAAATCCAGGCGGATAGATCCCAAAGTAGCCGGCCACGACAATCCCGAAGATAATCGCGATCCTCCCGATCATCACGCGTTTGGCTTCGCTGGCATGCGGATCAAAATAGTGGACGTACAGATCGTGCGCCAGTGACGAACTGATTACCAGCAACAATCCGGCTGCCGTTGACAGTGCCGCCGCCAATCCTCCAGCGGCGACCAGCGCGATCACCCACGGCGGCAGGCCAGCCACCTCGGGCGTCGACAATACGATGATGTCTTTGTCGATCATGGCCATTTCGGATTTAACATCTTCACCGTTACGCTTCACCGCCAGGCTGATCGTGCCATCACCGTCGTCATCGACAATTTCCAGCAAACCCGTTCGCTGCCAGCGGGTCGCCCAATCCAGGGCTTTGCCCTCAGGGGACGTCAACCGATAAATGGTGGGTAACGAACCCGGTTCGCCGTCGATGTTGATCAACCGATGCTGGTTGGCTTCTTCGGAAGAATCGTAGTTGCTGATCTCGCCATTGGGATCGGTCACTTCCACCTGCTCCACCCGGGCTCCATGCAAACTCTTGATCAGGTTGTAGCGGGCGAACAGACCCAGAGCCGGCGCGGTGGTATACAGAATCGCGATAAACAGGATGGCCCAGACCGCAGAGTAACGGGCCGCCCGAACATTTCGAACCGTGTAGAAACGGACGATCACGTGCGGCAGACCGGCCGTGCCAAACATCAACGCCGCCGTAATGCAAAACACGTTCAGCTGCGAAAACTTGCCAAACGGTTTCGTGTACTCCTGCTCGCCCAGATCCTGCAACACCAGATTCAACCGTTCCGAAATATCGCTGGCAGCAAACCCGAACTGCGGAATCGAACTCCCGGTCAACTGGGACGAGATCGCAATACTGGGAATCAGGAATGCCACGATCAGAATGAAATATTGCGCAACCTGGGTCCACGTGATCCCCTTCATGCCGCCGAGCACGGCAAAGCAACCGACGATGACCATTCCGATCACGACTCCGATTTCCAGTTCGACCTCCAGGAACCGTGAGAATACGACACCGACGCCTTTCATTTGACCGGCGACATACGTGACTGAGATGAAGATCGCACAAATCGCTGCCACGATTCGAGCTTTCTCGCTGTAGTAGCGGGCTCCGATAAAATCAGGCACCGTGTAGTGGCCGAATTTTCGCAAGTAGGGTGCCAACAACAACGCCAGCAACACGTAACCCCCGGTCCAACCCATCAGGTAGACCGAACCATCGCTCCCGGAAAAACTGATCAAGCCCGCCATGCCGATAAACGAGGCGGCACTCATCCAGTCCGCCGCGGTCGCCGCACCGTTGGCAATCGCAGGAACGCCTTGCCCCGCCACATAAAACCCGGACGTTTCCTTGACGCGACTGCGCCAACCGATGTACAGGTATAGCGCAAATGTAAGGCCGACAAACGCCCAGGTCCACGGCCGAGCCGGATCGCCTGCAGCCAGCAACTGGGGAATCTCAATCCGGGGAGCCAAAAAATTCACGAGCGATCCCCTAAATTGAAACGCCGATCAATCAAGTCCATGATCACGGCATACAGCAACACCAACACGACAAAAACGAATATTGACCCCTGTTGCGCAAACCAGAATCCCAAACCAACTTTGCCAATCTTGATCGAGTTGACATTCTCGATAAAGAAAATACTGATCACAAATCCGACGACGAACCAGACGGACAGCAGAACAGCCACAACGATCAGGTTGGCCTTCCAATAGCCCGATGGGTCTTGAGGTTTGTCCATGGATACTCCTTGATGCGCGAGGTTGAGCGGCCCATTCTGGCACAATCGGTGGCGAAGTCCAATCCCGCGAAACCGGCGCTACCTGTCCAGCAACAAATTGACAGGCAGGTTCAGGATTCCGGCCAACGCTTCGATGGCTGCGTAGGATTCGTCAATCAGGTTCGGATCTCGCAAATCGTCGGGGCGCAACTCTTCACGGTAATGGGTTGAGACCCAGGCTTCCAACCGATCCGCCAAATCCGATGTCAGCACGATGCCCTGATGTATTTTCGCTTGCTCGGCTGCGGACAACACGACTCGCAAACGCAAACACGCCGGCCCGCCCCCGTTGTTCATGCTCTGTCGCAGGTTCATGAAACTGATTTCAGCAACTGGATTGTCCTCCTCCAGAATTCGCTGGGTGCAATGTCGTGCCGTTTTGATCTCGTCACATTCGACCGGGCAAATCAAACTCATCTTGCCATCGGGCCGCGTCACCAATTGGCTGTTGAACAGGTAGCTGCGGACCGCGTCGGCCAGCGGCAACTCCTGGTCGGAGAACTCGAGCACCTGCAACGGAGCGCCAAACCGGTCTTGAAAAACCTCGCGAGCCTGCCGCAAACACTGAACTTGATTGACGAATGCCATTTCATGGCACAACAGCATGTTCTGATTCCCAACCGAGATCACATCGTTGTGAAAAACTCCCGCATCAATGGCCTCCGGATTCTGTTGCCAAAACAGGACTTGATCCGGGTCCAATTCGTGTTTCCGCGCGACCGCCTGGCTGGCGTGCAGCGTTTGCCGAGCCGGAAATCGCCGCGGGGCAGGGGAGTTCGGTGAATGGGGAATCGAGCCGTAAACAAACACTTCGATCCCCGGGCCACCATGGTCGGCGCACAGACGAGTCTGGTTGGCCGCGCCCTCGTCCGACAACGCAACCGCGCCAGGCAGGGGGTCGTGGATCACGAAGGAATCTTCTGCGTGAAAAATGGCTTGCAAAATCTTGCGGGTCGAAGTCGCTTCGATCGAGCGATGTAGCGTCGCGCTCAGATTCGCGGGGGTCAAATGCATTCGCCGGTCACCACAATCTGCCGCCGGTGAAACGGTCGCGGCGTTGGCCGTCCACATGCTCGCTGCACTGTAACAGGTCGCCACCAACTGCGGTGCCACACGATACGCGGATTCCACAACATCCGAATCCTGCTTGCCGCCGAATCCCAGTTGCCTGAGCAGCTCGATCCGCGGTCGGCGCAACGGGGGCAGCAAACACTGGCCGATTCCCTTACCGGCAAGCAATCTCATTTTTTGCAGCCCTTGCAATGCGGCGGCGCGCGGCTGGGAAGCCTGATTCTGGTGTGCGGCGGATGCAACATTGCCGTACGACAACCCGGCGTAATTGTGGGTAGGCCCAATCAATCCATCGAAGTTAAATTCGCGTCCGTCCATCATTGACTTCTGTCTGTAAGAACCGTCGGTCTCAATTATGATTGCGAGCCTGAATCGCTTTCAGCGTTTTTTCGGCTTGCCAACTCAACGGCCAATCCGGCTGGCGTTCCAGCACTCCCTGAATTGCCGACTGAGATGATTCGGCTCCGATTTCCTCAAGCACTTCCAGGCAGACCCCGGCCGTGGTCAGATCGTCGAGGCTGTTCTCGAGCATGGTAACAACCCCCGGTTCGGCGCTCGGCCCCAGTTGCGTTAACGCGCTGGCAGCAACGACGCGACGCCTGGAGTCATTCAGCAATTGACATAGGACCTGAGCTGCCCGCTCGTCGCCGGTGCGCCCCAATCGAACGATCCACGAGCGTTTGGAAAAGGTACTTGCATTGTTAAATTCGTCAATCACCAACGGAGTTGCGGCGGCCGGGTTCCAATTTAAGAGCGCGTCGATTGCCGGCTTCCGCGCCGTCCGACCGGCCGATTCGAGAACCTGTTCGATTGCGGCGGTGATTTCGGTCGCCAGCTGCGGAACATCATTCCATGCAGCAAGCGAGTCCAAATATTCCAGCAGTTCAGGCTCGGGCAAGTTTTTGTTAAATTCTACAAATCGCCGAAGCTGTTCCTCGGTCAAACCAGCCGGCGGACTGGAAATCAAATCCGTCTTTTGTTGGGGTTTCGAATCCGCGAACAAGTCATCAAGATTGACCCGTCGGTAGCTGAATTTGACGGGAAAAGAATGATTTTCGCTGCCCAATTTGAACCGAATCTCGCCACTCATCGTTTTGGCGACAAAACCGCCCAGCTTGAGGTCAAACTCAAGCTTGGACTGGGTCTGCATGCGTAAGTTCGAGAACTCGTCGTCATCTGCTTCGGTTATGAAAATCTCGGTGGACGAAATCATTACTCGATCATCCTGCTGGCCGGTGATTTCGTAGGTTAACGTTCGCTTGGCCACAGCCGTTCGCATTTTGGTCGAATCGTTTCGCTCGGGAACGCCCAACTGGTCGCCGAAACCCGAACGAAACCCGGGGGGCTGGAATCTCAATCGCCCCCCAAAACCAAACGGGGCAAACGGGTCAGTCCGGCGAGTAGGCTGGCGGAATCGCGCGGGCATTTCGTCAGGTAACGGCAACACCAGGTTTTCAACACGCGACCATTTGCGACGCGCAACGCGGGGCAATGTTTCCCATGGCATGCTCGCCACCGGCCCGATCAACAATGGCAGATTGACCTGGCAGTTGCTGTCGACGAGGCCACCTTGGGTGTCGAGAATCAGATCGCCCTGGATGACCGACCGTGACTGCCGAGTATCAGGGCCATCTGTTTGAGAAACTGTTCCACTGGCGGAAATCAGGAACTTTCGCGTGCTCTGAAAACCGTCTTTGCCAGTTTTGGCCACCACGAAAGCCACCGCCGGCGTGAGCTGGGCAGCCAATTCGGGGCCCGAAAGCGGCTGGTCCTGATCGGCAGCGGAATAATCGATCGAGCGTGATTCCAGCATTTGCTTGACGTATTCGACTGGAATCGCAAACCCGATTTTCGAAATTGACTCGCCTCCCAGTTTGGCATTCACGACGCCGACCACGTGCCCCTGATGATTGACCAGGGGGCCACCACTGTTGCCCGGATTTACGGCACCATCGATTTGCAGGTTGGTCACACCATCGAGGTCGACGAAACCGGCGATACTACCCGAGACAATTTTGACACTGTTGCCCAACACTTCACTGAGCGGGAATCCGACCGCGCACATCCTGGGCCAATTGCACCGATTTCGAATCACCCAGCCGAACATACGGCAAGTCGGTCGCATCAATTTTGAGAATCGCCAAATCGAAAGCCGGATCACTGTGAATGATCTCAGCTGCATATTTCTTGCCACCGACTTCCAAATCCAGTTGCTCAGCACCCTCGACGCAATGGGCGCAGGTCACCAGGTAGCCATCGGAGGTGATCACAAACGCCGTGGAAGTTGCTTCGCCAGACTCATGCTGCCCCAGCGAGTTGCCATCCAGATCTTCGCTGGGATTGGCGGACTTCAGCTGATAGGTTACGAAACCTGCGGATTGAATCGTCGAGTCATCAATGGTCGCTGACGCTTCAAATTCGTAGGCGTTTTTTTGGCCTGCTTCAAATTGATAACGCAGCATCGGAACCGTTTGCAGCGCCGGTTGATCCTGACCGACCGCTACCGCCATCGCTCCGAAAAACGCAACAACGCCGCTAAACCACAACAGAACAGGCACCCGTTTTTCCAACATGTTGTTCCGTTTCTACGCGATTGTTTTTACGGCCAATATTACAAATTCACTTAGAATCCGGGGCTGCCCGTCGTCCGTCACCGGATCCCAGCGTTGGTAATCTGTGAGCTACCGGGTGCCGAACCAGGCGGCAACACCGCCAGGTAGGCTGGCAATGAAATACTGTTAAAGAATTGTGGCTGGGGCTGACAGGCCCGATTGGCAGCGGCTTGGACCGACTCTCCTTCCTTGAGCGACAACATGCCAACCGTGTGAACGGTCGTTTTGGTCCACAGCGGCTGGTCATTTCGTAACAGCTGAACCTGGCTGGTGTTCGGTATGATGTTGATGGTCGTCGTTCCGCGTCTTCCAAACGGATCGGTCCAAGATGACATTTCCCGTTTCTCCGATTTGCCAGGCTTGACGGTAGCACGCAGAATCAAGTCGGAAGATGCATCGACGCTGACACCGTTTTTCTCCAATTCGGACACGAGGTGGTCGCGGATCGCCTTTTGTTCGTCGGGACGGAACGGCAGATTGATATCAACCGCGACCGACGCACCAGGTTTGAGCACCAATAGGTCATCCGGATCAAAATCTGCCGTCAGCGAATCGAGGTTTTTGTGCGGTAGCGTAATGGGCGTCAGTTGCTCCTTGGAAACAAACCAAAATCGGTTATCTCCCGACGAAAAGATGGAACCGCCGGTAAGATTGTAATCCCAGATGGTTGATCTCAGCTCGATGTCCATCAGATATTTCTGATTCATCAGCAAGTATTTATCTCCCACCCACTGAATCGAACTGCCTGAGCCTCCGGGTGTCGACAATTGCCGCACCAGTTCGCCACCGCCGGCGAGATCCCAAACCCAAATCGCGCCGCTGCGGCTGCTGTAGCCTGCCAGAAATTTTCCGTCGTCTGAAAATGCAAGCCCACCCATGCTGTCGGCATCGGTTTCGATCGAACCCAAGGTCGCCGCATCATCGACATTGACGATGTAAATGGTGCCGCCGTTGGCAACGGCCAGCTGTTTTTGATTGGCGCTCAGCGCCGTCGGACCACCGGTCTGGAAAGAATAAAACGCGGACGCCGTTTGGCAATCCCAAAGAGACACCCTGCGGCCGAAGGTCAGCAAGCGTGTATCGTCCAACAAGACTCCCCGTTCGGGTGCGAATCCATTGCGATCATGAAACCCCGCCGTCTTCCATGAATTGGCCAACGCAATGGTCCCATCGCCGATTCTCCAGAAATCGAGTCGGCCTGGATCCGCGCCTCGACCCTTCTTCAAGGTCACCGCCATATTTCCCGTAGGTGAAATCGCAAAAATCCCGCAGTCTTTCATCGGGATTTTCAAATTATCACGAGCTTTCCCGATGGTCAGATCAATCGTGATCAATTCAGAGAATTTATCGAAAGCATTGGTTGCTGTCGCAGCCGCGTATTGGTGGTTCGGGCTGACGAGGAAATCGGACAGTCGGCTGTGGAACGGATTCCCGGCCAGACTCTTTGAGGGCCGGATGACTTTGTTGGAGTACTCCGCCGCCACGGCCACATCGGGGGTGACTTTCCATTCGGACGCGGACAGCACGATTTCGTTAGAGCTGAAGTCGGGTTGAATGGTGGGGTTGTCCAGAGTTCCATCCGCATTGACGCCTGGAGAACTGCTTGCCGACGCTTCCTCTTTCATCTCGCCGCCGGCAAACGGATTTGCTGCATCATTCGCCAGTTTTAATTGCTCAAGATATTTCTGGTCCGAATCGCTGAGCTTATTAATCGGCAACGAGACAACTCGCCCATCTTCTTTTTCCAATTCCACTTTTCCGTTTTTATCGCTCAGCAGTTTTGCCTTGATTTTGAACTTCCCCGTCGAATCGACCCATTCCCGAACTTCCGGTTCGGGCATCGAAGGCTCGAAGGGATTCTCATCGGATGACGCCGCATCGTCTTTCGCGGTCGGTTTGCCGGAACTGATTTTCTTGACCCTGTTTGGCGGAAAAGGAATTTCCCGAGACTGGCCGTTGGCATTGAATTTAACCTTGGGCCATTTTGCGCCACCGAAGAAGCTGACGATTTCGCCTTCCACCGTTTTGCCAGCATAATTAATTTCGACTTTGTCTCCGACCGCCAAATCATCCTGCGCTGACAAAGCAACACCGGAAGTTAGCGTAATTGCGAGGCTAAAACTGATAGCCGCGAGCAGGAAGCGTGACATGAGAATGCCCCCGTAAGGTTGAATGCTGAGACAGGACAGGCAAGTCGATAAATTATCCGGCCATGATAGCCGTTCCAGACCGATATCTTAATGTCCGGGCCTGCCAAAAGTCAAAACCGACCGGCACCCCTGCCGAAGTTCATTCGGCGCTGTCCTGCCGGGTGATTCGCAGGACCAGCCAATCCACAAGCAGCGAAACCAAAATGGCCAATCCCAACCAGCGTGCCGGCCCGTGGGCGAAAACGATCGCACCGTTAAAAACCATGAAAACGAAGAACCAGTGCAGCGTGATCGGGATGAATCGATTCCGGAACCGGTACCGATCCAATCCGGCCAGCCACCAATAGGCAACGTCCATCAACCAGATCAGGGTAAAGAAATAATTGACGTAGATCCCGGCGTTCGTGCGGACGCCGGTCAGCTGCTCTGTTTGAGCGGCCGTGCGGGCGACGGCTAATTCGTGGCTCCATTGATAATGCTGGTCGAACGCGATCACGACATGGCAAAGGTAAAGTAGACAACCAAGCGTCCAGATCCGCCTGGCCCAAACCAGTTTCAAGTGACGTGCGCAGATGACCGAAACACCGTAGGCAATCAGTGCCAACCAAATCGTAATCCGTGTCGGGAAATCATCGTCAAACATGGCCTCTGAGAATTTCCAAGCATGGCCGAAAGAACAAATTCGGGGTTGGCGCTGCAAATCGTATTTTGAGAAACGCCGACGTCATTCTTCCTCCGATGCTAAGCCGAATTCGATTTCGATGGATCAGCGCTGTCCTGCTCGGACTTTCGATCGGATTCCTGATCGGACTCCTTGGCCGATTCGGTACCGTTATCGTCTTGCTTGTCAGCTGCATTCTCCGCGTCATCTTCGGATGCTTCCGGGTCGGTTCCCGGGGCCTTGTCTTGCGGGGTCGTTTTTTCGACTTCCGCCGGCATGGCTGCCGCGACTTTCAAATCGGGTCGAAGTCCGTTGACAACGTCTTCCGGGACGACGTAGATCCAATCGGCGTAGGCCTGATTCAACTCCCGGGCTCGCAATTTGGCCTGCTCGATCTTCTTGTCACGATCGGCCACTTTTCGCAAGTATTCTTTTTCTTCCTGGTTCGCCAATTCCGGATCTTCGTTGGCTGCTGGTTTTTCCGGTTCGGGGAACAGGGACTCATCCGCCAAGGCATACAACATCACGTATCGCTGGAGTGTCAGGTTTCCGCCTGTCGGATTTTCCGCCAGGTTGCCGATCAGAATCGAAACGGCAACCCCGTCATCGGTACGAACCGTGACCTCACCATCGCTGGCAATGAACTTGAATCCGTTGTCGAAACCACTTTTGACGAACCCGAATTCCTTCAACGAATCGAGCACTCCGGTCGTATCGTCTTCCGGGAGCAGCCGTTTCAGGATCGCGGCAGCCGCTGCAGATTTCTTGCGAACGTCGGTGAAGCGAATATTGCCGATGTACTGCCCCAGCTGGTTAAGTGAAACGACGTTGTCCTGGGTCGGTTCCGCGACGACCAGTTCTCCGGCAGCTTGACCCGGCACCTGGATCTGAATCGCCTTGTTCTGGATATCCATCAGCGCAAAGTAGGACCATTGTTTGGCCCCCTCGGCAATCGCGTCCGGCTGGATGCGATAGCTTTTGATTTGAATCGACTCGAATTTCACTTCCGGCCCGAGTTGAAGCAAATTTGGACTGACCCAGCGGGTAAAATCGGTCGCCAAGGCATCGGGTTCGATATTGACGACATAAACATTGGGTTGACCAGGCACACGCACGAAGTGCTTCGTCTGCCGTTGCTGCCCTTCTTTGGGAAGTGGCGGCCCGACAATCAGGCTGGCCAGTTCCTGACCTGTACGATTCTCCAAAGTGATCATGGTACCGAGGCTGGAACGGTTGGTGGCCGTTTCATATTCACCGGGATCGACCACACCGTAAGCGTAATGGTCCGATTGGTCGTTCGAACGATTCTCCAGCACCGTCAGATCCGTCAACGCATTGGCCGCCAATCCAATCTGTTGTGCGTTGGTGGCGATGAAATCCTGAAAAGCCGGAATCACCCATTTTTCGCCTTTGCGAACCAGCTTAATACGCTGCAGCCCGTTCCGATCGTCGTCGTAATTGACGATCGAGATCGATCGAACCGAGGCCACGTCGTAGGCTTCGAACAGGGGCTTGTTGACCATGTCATTTTCGACGACGGCTTCGGGCCAAGGGTAGTACACCGCGGCAATCCCGGCGGTAACCAGGGCAACCAATCCCATGACGGCGGTGGTAAAGATAGAGCTTTTCATAGGTTTGCCTGATAATGATTGGGGACCGCGATGGAAGCGGTCTCGGCCTGCGGATGACGGCGGTTAGGGGAATGTTACTTCAGTCGTCTGGCTTTCGAGATGCCTTCCCGCTCTCTCAGACGGCGACGCGTGAACACGATCAAGCCCACCAATAGTGGAGGGATCGGCGGTATGATCACCGCCGCCAGCTTGAATCGACGCTGGATCTCCTGGATTTCCAATTCGGCTTCCAGATCGGTGCGACGCTTTTTTTCGCGTCGTTCGTTATCCAGCTCCTGGACTTTGGCCTGGAACTTGGTGACCTGATCCTGACGCTGGGTCTGCAGCAACGCATTGAGGGCTTCCAGTCGAACCGCGTCGTAGGGCTGGCCTTCATCGCGTTTTCGTTCTTCCTTTTTGATGGAAGCCTCGGTCGCCCGCGTCAACTGTTCCAGTTCGTTCTGGATCTGGCTGCGCTGGGTGTTGTATTCGATTTCAAATTGCTGGTTTTGGTCGTAGACTTCCTGCATCGCTTTTTCATAGGTCTTCTCAACCACCTCCAGCGTCACGTGTTTGACTTTGCGATTGCGGATTCCGAGATAGGTCGGCTCGTTGGCCAACGCATCAATCACATTCAGCACGAAACTCATATTCTGATACCGATACTCGATCCCCTGCCGGATGGGGTAGTTTCGCATTTGGACGAAAAAGTCCGAGAGGATATCAATGTCAGAAATGTAAATCACATTGGTTTTGGATTTGTCCGGTTGGTCATCCGCGGCCAGCTGAGCGATGTCTGCATCCGCCTTGCTGCCGGTGATGGCGGCGCCGATCGCAAAATTCTGACTGGCCGATCCCCGCACACCCTCCAGTTCTTCCTGACTGCGTGCCCGAATCAAATCACTGACTTTCAATCGCCCCGCCTTGGACGTCGTGATCAGCGGCTCAATTTCCAATGGCGTCTTGGGTTTGGGTTGAAGATCACCCGCGAATTGAAAATAAAGCTGTTCGATACCCCGGGTCGCCGGATGGGAAGGAGAAAATCGCGGATCGAAACCTGGATCCGTATCGTTGACAATGATCCGTTCGGGAACATTCAATAAATTATCCCGGGGATAGGGATTCTCCGATGCCAACTGCCAAATGACATAGGAGAATTTTCCCGATGAACCATCGGGTAATTGGCCACGGACAAAATCGACATACAGGTCGAGCGCATCCCAGAGCTGCTGGATATCGGCGTTTTCACTGCTGACCCGACTGAGCTGCCGCGGAAAGAACGTACCGCCAACGTGCTTGAAGTTCTCCGGGTTGGGCAGCGGATCTTCGAAAATCGCCGTCGGCTGACCGAGCTGGATCGCTTTGATCAAATTTTCCATTTCGACCGGAGCCAATTTGGACGGCTGAACGACCAGCAAGACGTCGTACCGTCGCTTGACGACCTGTTGATCTTCATCTTCGAGCCAGAGCGAAATCGGCGTGCTGGCCTCCACCAATTCCACGTTGTACTGCTTTTGCAATTCGGCAATGATTCGCAATCGGGGAATGCGAACGGTTTCGCCATTGGAATTCATCGCCGCTCCCATCACCAACGCATCGGATTGCAGAATGCCAATCGTTTTTCGTTCGCTGTTGGCGACCGTATTGATGGAACGCATCAACTCGTATTCCACAGGCATTCCGTAGGGCATAAACGGGATAACGATCCGTTCGCGACCACAGGAAAATGCAACGCCCAGTACGACCTCTTCTTCTCGAACGGCGCCGCGGGATTGGCTGGAGACGCGGGTCGGTCGGATCCCGTATTTTTTCTCCGCCAGAATCGCTTCTTCGCTGAACGGCTCGATCCCCTGGTGCAAGTTACCTGAACCCGATTTCCGCCCAAGCACATCAAACTCGCGGAGCAGGTTAACAAGGTCGTATTTGGTTTTGACAAATTCGCTGGGAACGTTGTTGCTGACGTAGGCTTCGATCTTGATCGGCGGTTTGGAATCGTCCGGATCATTGGCCAATTCGTCGAGAACCTTGATCGTCGAATCGGCCAGCGTGCTGACCTTGCCGTCAGAAATATCGATCGCGAGCCCGATTCAGCGGACTGTGTTGGACGATCAAGACGACCGAGACCGCAATCACCACCAGGAACACCGCCCGCAACACGTAATGCCACAACATCGACGTTCCGTCGCGACCGCCCAGCCAGTGCCGCCGACCGATCAGAATCAGGCTGAGATAAATCCCGATCAAGACAATACCGAGGAAGTAAAAGATCGAGGAAGCACTGATCAGCCCACGACCGAAAGGCTCAAATCGCTGCAGCAAAGACCAGTCGAACAGTCGTTGAATCCATTTGCTGCTGGAAAGGATCACATCGGCGTTGGAAAAGAACGCCAGCGGTGCATTGAACGCAGCACCAAAGATAAATCCGACGGTCAGGTTGCTTGGTCAGGAACGACGCCACCATCCCCAGCGCGATCATCGCGATGCCCATGAACCAGTAGCCGAGATAGGTCGAGAACAGCAGCAGGGTGTCCAGCGAGCCGCCGGTCATCGCCAACAGAACGGCGTAGTTGGACAATTGTGAAAACAACAACGAAACCGTGAACACCAACACGGCGGCAAAGTACTTGCCGATCACGATGTCAAAGTCGTTGGCGGGCAATGTCAGCAGCAGTTCGTCGGTACCCTGGCGTTTTTCCTCGGCCCAGATGCTCATCGTGATCGCCGGAATGAAGATCAGCATGATGTAGGGCAGGAACTTGTTGAGCTGATCGAAGTTCGCCAGGTTGGTCGTAAAAAACTCGTGCGGCCAGAATGCGGCAAACGAAGTCAACAACACGAACAGACAGAGAAACACGTAACCGGTTGGATTGCTGAAATAGCCCACGAAGTTTCGCTTCATGACGGCAAACGCCGCCTGTCGCCAAAGCCCCAAAGTCAGCATCAAAACCACCAGCGCGACCAGGAAAATCAGGTCGATGACCAGCATGTAAGCGAATTCGATTAATTGCATAATTGAAGTTAGGGGGGAAAAATTGTTTCGTTTGCAATGAGCCAGAAAAAGCGGAGGACCCAGAATGTTCTAGGCGTCCGAACCGTCACCGGTGGCCGCCATCGCCGCGTGTTCCGCCTGCTCGTCTTCCTCGTCGTATGATTTTTTCAACAGCACTCCCGTGACTGGATCGTGGCCCGTCAGGTCGGCAAAGACGTGATCCAGGCCCACGCCATTGGGATCGATATCTTCCAGTCGGCCGTCGTAAACCTTGCGACCTTCGTTGATCATGATCACCCGACTGGCCATGGCTTCGACTTCCTGAAGGATGTGGGTCGACAGCAGGATCGTTTTTTCCTGCCCCAGTCGCCGCATCGTTTGTCGCACGCCACGAATTTGATTGGGATCAAGTCCCGAAGTCGGTTCGTCGAGAATCAAAACTTCCGGTTCGTGGATCAGGGCCTGGGCCATGCCGACGCGTTGACGATAGCCTTTGGAAAGTTTGTTGATCGGTTTGTAGATCACGCTGCCCAAAGCACACAAGTCGACGGCCTTTTCGATCCGTTCGGCTTTCATCTGTTTGTTCATGCCGCGGGCTTCGGCAAAAAAATCCAGCAGACTGAACGGCGTCATTTCCGGGTAGAGGGGACCGGTTTCGGGTAGATAAGCCAAGTTTCTTCGATCCTTCCAGCCGTTGCGGTCGCCATGTCGTAGCCGGCAATTCTGGCGCGGCCTTCCGAAGCCGACAGGTAACCGGTCAGGATTTTCATGGTCGTGCTTTTTCCGGCACCGTTGGGGCCCAGAAACGCGACGACTTCGCCCTTGTAGACCTTGAACGAGACGTCGCGGGTCGCTGCAAAAATTCCGTAAAATTTCGACAGATGATCGGCTTCGATCATCGGCGTCTCACCCGCGCGTCGTTCGGGCTCCGGTTCCGTTGCGGTCGCCGGATCGGCCGCCAATTCAGAATTCGGATCGTCCCCGGCTGGATTTGCAAAAGGTGGCATGATTTTGGTCGTTCTGATTGAGAAATTGGGAGACGCCGCGAGCTTGGACAGGGCAACACCAGCGCCGCTCCATTTTTATTGGTCAACCGCGAATTGTCGACCGTCTTCGCGCACTTATTCCATTACGGGTTTTTCGGCAAACAGTTCGTCGAATGCCGGGTTCGCCCTGCCTCCGATCATCCGATGTGACCGGCCATGAGTTCCCGCTCCCAACCCCTGCAATCGTCAGATCCGAATCATTTCTGCGAATTCGACCGGTTATCTCAAAGCCCCAGCCAATTTTTGACCTACCGTTTGACAACGGCAATATTTCACTTGGATCCACATTTCCAAAGCGACCAGACAGATGTCAGAAAAAACAGATGAATTTGTAGATTTGTACGAGGTTCTGGAAATCAGCCCCAACGCCACGGGCGAGACGATCGAGCGGGTGTTCCGGTATTTGGTCAAACGGTACCACCCCGACACCTCGGAAACGGCCGACATGAAGAAATTCACGCAACTCGTTGAGGCGTTTGAAATTCTTCGGGACCCGGTCAAACGGGCCAGTTTTGATATTGAATTTGCGGCCAACCAAAAACAGAAGCAACAGCTGGTCCAGGAGGCTTCGCTGGCCGGTGACGATGTGGCCGAACGCCACCAATTGTTGAAGTTGTTTTACGCCAAACGGCGACGGAGTATGCGAGAGCCAGGAATTGGCATCAGCACGCTCGAAACACTGGTCAATTATCCGGTCGAAGTTCTCGATTTCCACATCTGGTATTTCCGCGAGAAGGGTTTGATCGACCGAGAAGAAAGCGGATTGCTGTCGATCACTGCCGAGGGCGTCGACCGAATCGAAATGACCATCCGCCAACAACAAGCTGCCGATCTGCCCCGATTAACAGTCGCCAAAGACCGTTTGGATTACGCAGCCGCGTTTGATCATCCAGCCGACGAACAGATGGAAGCCCTCGAGCACAACGGCGAGACCTCGGTCCGCGTTTAAGGTTAAACGAACCAGCGAGCATTTCGGTCCGTTGTCCAGCCGACCGAATTTACCGCACCGAAAAACCAATCCCGCGTCCGGTTTTACTCGACCTCAGCACCGCTTCGCCATCCATGGGGCGCAGACCCTCGCCATTTCGCAGAATACATCTTCCTTGGACCGGCGAGTCCGTTTCAGCGTTTGGTAACTGTGGTTGGCGGTGTCCAGTAAATGCAGTTTTGCCTTGCGCCAAGACGCCTGACGATCGGCTGAAACAAATCCAGCGAATTGAGCGCGTCCCTCGTCCCGGTCAAAAATAACATCGGGATCTTGATCTCCGGCAAGTGCGCTGCGCGGCGATCCGACGGCTGATTGGCCGCGTGCAGGGGAAACCCGAAGCAGATCAAACCGCGGACCAATCCAGGAAAGTCACCATCGGCCGCGGCCAGAGAAGTCATCCGACCACCGAACGAATGCCCCCCGGCAAAAATCGGCAGGTTGTCGGACAATCTCTGGGCTTGCCGAATCGCGTTACACACGGTCGAAATTGAAACGGCTTCCGAATCTCGACCGCCGCCACGTTCCATGAAGGGAAACTGATAGCGAAACGTTCCGATCCCCCGGTTCGCCAGTTCTTCCGCAATGCGGTCCATGTTGGCGTGATACATTCCGGCACCCGCCCCGTGCCCAAGCACCAGCAAGGCAGACGCTTGCTCGGGAATCATCAGGTAACCTGAAACGTTTTCTTTAGACGGATGGGCGACGAATTTGAGCTTGCGGGTTTTCATCGGTTGAACTCAACTCTGCCAATCCGCTAATTCGCCGGTTCTGCGCCCAAGGAAAAATCTTCGCTGAGATTCGCACTGCCACCATTGTCTACGAGATCTGTCCCAACGGAATAGACGATCCAGCGGTCGTTTTCCCGTTTGACTTTCATCGGTTCGCCATTCATCGTATCGACCGTCATTTTCCTCGGTACTCCGATTTCGATCAAATAGTCCTGGGTGACAGGAACTGGAACCGTATCGGATTGACTTTCCAGGGCCGAGATAATTCGGAGCGATCGAATCAGGCTGCGGGTCCGCGCGACGGCAGTCCGCGCCTGCTGAAATGCCGGCAACAGCGATTTTCCAATGGCACCATCGAGCCATGCCGAGTACCCCGTTTCAACGGCGAATTCTTGCTGAAAACTCTCTCGCTTAGCGTTTTCAATTTCATCGTCCACGACATCAAGATAGCCAATGCCATTGTGGGCCAGCGCCAGCATGCCCATTTCACTGAGCAATTCGATTCCAATTGGCCGTTCCGATTGCAGCGATGTCAGGTAGGACTCGGAAGAATCTTGTCGCTCCAGCGTGGTATTCAATCGCTCCAGCATTGGTTCGGATACTTCCCCGGTAATCAGCACATCATGGATCGCTGTAAGCGCAATGTTACGTACCGCATTGGCAACCAGGTGCGACACGATCGTGGGATGCTGATCAACCAATTGGCTGAGCTGCAAGAATCTGCAGTCCGGTCGCAACGGCTTCGTCTGGTTTCTCCTGCCCGGCCAAAATCCGTGTCTTCCAGGCCAACACCCGTGCGCACGAGCGGAACTTTTGAGCGCGATCCAGTATCCTATCGATGTACTCCTGCGAGTGACCTGCCAACTCGATCGAGATTTCGGACTTCTGCGCGAGCTGATCGATGAGCGGGTAGACATCGGGATAGGCGTCGCAGAGATCGTTAAAGCGAGCAATCATTCCGTCGTCGACCGGGCGATCCAAAACTTTCTCGTCGCGGAACATTTCCGTTTCAAATGCCAGTAGCTGCGTCTGCAAACGATTGAACAACAACTGAGCCTGCTCTCCCTCTTCGGTTGCTGGTTGGTTCAAGTCGGCAATCGATACGGGCTGGCCCTCGGATTTGAGCCGATCCACTTCGGCTCGAAATTGGCTCAAGCGGTAAAACAACACGCCGCCGGCGATCAGGGCAAGCATGCCGGCCACGGCACTGGAATAGCCAAGTAATTTTTTCATTGCATCGACTCAGGTTTCATTCATGGGGTAAAAGCCAGGCGGCTGACGAAGGCTCTCGATCTTTCAAGTGCCAGGTTTTTGTAACAGGAAGACCTATCAACCTCGTGGACCTGAACCCGCAAGGCCAGTAAATGGTCTCGGCTTCAGTTGATGAACAAAATATTGGGCCGGAGGTTCATTGCAGAGCTCTTTGGTGATTTCCTCCAGGCAGATTAAAGACCGCGAAGGATTCTTCTCCACCAGCCGTCGAATCTCTCTCGCCTGCTCGTTCATCAACAAACACAGCATTGCCGCACCCGAAATAAACAGAGCAACCAACGACAGAGCGATCCGGGAGGACCGTTTGCGCATACGACATTGTTCGTCGACCACCCATCTGCGAACGTCGTCGCGGGTTGGCGGTCGGTTCGAGTCGCGATCCAGAATCATCTGTTTCGGTTCCATTTCAATCTCCACGGAAAACACCCGGTGTCGGTAATTTCGTCGTCGAAGTAGCTCTTGAAGGCATGTCGGCGGTGGTTTCCGATACCTCCGATTGCAGTTTTGAAATAGCCCTTCGATATTTCGTCGCGACCGTGGCATCGGGACGCTTCAAAATCCTCCCGACTTCTGCAAACGTCAATTGCGAGTAGATTTTTAGCTCCACGATTTCCCGGCTTTCGCTGTCCAGTTGGGCCAACAGCCGCTCGGCAAATTCAATCTGTTCCAGGCTCGTTTCAACCGATTGCTGCCCATCGGGCAGTGAGAACGGGATTTCGGTTGCTCGCGTTGACGACATTCGCTGGTTTTTCCGTAACCAGCGATTCGCCTCGTTTCGAGCAACCAGAAAAACGTACGCCTCGAGGTTGGTAGATTTGCCAAACTGACGATGGTAACGAACCATTCGCACAAAAATCTCCTGCAGCACGTCGCGCGAGTCATGGGGACCAAGTCGGACCGTGAGATAACCCAACAGTCGTTTTCCGAGCAGGTCGTACAAATCGACGAATGCCTCGGTTTCCCCCTTGGCCAGTCGTTTTTTTAGTTGCTCCATTTCGACCGGCTCTGGATGTTAACGTTCTGTCGACAGATTTGTTCCAATGACAATCCACGTAGTGTAAACCCATGAACAAGCCTGATTTATTCAAAGACCTGCCAGACTTTTGCTGATTTTGGACTTTGCCCCAGACTTGGACCCGCAATAAGCGAGATTTTCGCGAATTCGGGACCAGATCGACGAGAAACGGTGGGTGGAGTCACCGGGTAGGAAACATCGAAACTTGAATCTGGAAGCGGTCGGTCGCAAGCAACAGGTCGCGACGCTCAAATCCCTTGATCCAGCCATTGGGTCACGACTTCCGCTTTCAAAACGACATTGCGTCCGAGATCAATTGTTATCGGCGCGGTTGATGTCGCGCAGGGTGGCGTTGAAATCGCGTTCGAGATGGGGGAGCGGTTTGACGACCGCGCTGTCTTCGTTCAGGCCTTCGATACGATCCCGGTTTTGGCCGACGTTGCGAAGGTCCTGATTGGGCCGAAGGCCAAGTTTCTTCAAAGCTTTCTCGTAGCGAGCCTGCGCTTTGACGTCCCCCGTTTCGGCCTGGCGTTTCATCTCTTGCCAGCGACTAAGAAATTGCTTCATGTCGTCCTCGGTCCAGCCCATATTCTTCAACAGCTCGGGATCCGGATCGTATTTCTCATTGTTCAGACGATTGAGGATCATGTCCGTCGCCTTGCGTGCATGCTCAAGGTTGGCTTGCTCCTGCTGCATGGCCTGCGTGGGAAGCGTTCCACTTCCGCTGCCTGAACCCTGTGCCATCGCGCTGGGCTCACCTGGCTGACCCGACTGTTGTGATGAGCCTTCCGCCGGGTTACCTGACTGGCTGGATGGCTGACCGGCCTCCTGGGGCTGGGCTGGATCTTGGCCAGAGGATTCCTGGCTGCCGCTGTCGGCTTGACTGCCGGAGGATTGCTGGCTGCCCGTAGCACCGGGTTCCCCTTCGCCCTGGGAACCACCTTCGCTGCCGGCCTCTTGTTGCTCGGCTTGAGCAAGCCCACCGTCGCCGGTTTGTTGGCTTTCCTGCTGTGAAGCAGATCCCTGGCTGCCGGATTCGGACTTCGACGCTTGCTCGTCCGAGGAACCCTGTCCAGATTGCTGATCCTCTGGCTGCGACGCGTCCTGATTGCCTGGTCCTTGCTGGCCAGGATTTCCGCCCGGCTGGTTTCCGGATTCGCCGGATTCTTCGCCTTGATCTCCAGACTGTTTGCCCTGCGCATCAGGTGATTGCTGATTCGTCTGGTTGCTTGGACCATCCGAACTTTCCCGGCGATTGGGGTCGTTTTTCTGTTCTTGCTGGGATTCATCATCCATCCCTGCATTGGCTTGGCCAGACTGTTGATCCTGTGTGGATTTTTCCGAGTTACCTCGGCTCGGATCGCCAGAATCCTGCGACTTCGAACCGGTGTCACCGTTCGACTGGGAGCCAGCATCCTGTTTCTGCTGGCCCGAATCATCCTGCTGGGAGGCGTCGGTCCCGTTTTTCTGGGATGCAGAATCTCGCGGATCGGAATTTTGCTGATCGGAATTTTGTTGGCCTGACTCACCGCCAGCAGTTTTCCCAGGCTCACCGGATGTTTGGCCCGAATCATCCTGCTGGGAATTGTCTCGGTTCGGCGGCTCACTGCCATCCTCGTTTGTCCTGTCGGTTTGCTGTTCGGCAGCATCTGGATTGCCGCCTCGTTCGCCGGCCTGCTGGTTCTGTGAATCGGAGCCCGATTGCTGTCCGGATGGGTCCTGTTGATTTTGGCCAGAGCCAGACTGAGGATCGTCCTTGCGTTGCTGAGCCTCAAGCAACTCCTGAAGTCGCCTGAACTGCTCGGCTTCCGATGCGTTCTCATCGAGTGGTTGACGTTGACCATCGGTCAAGCTGTCGGCTCGCTGACCTTCCGTCTCACCAGCCCCCTGCGCACTGTCTGCATTATCACCCGCCTGATTCCGTTGATTCTGATTATCCAACGGGCTGCGATTGGGATCGCTGCGGCTTTGCCCACTGCCGTCGCCCGATTGATTTTGCGAACCTTCGGCCGATTGGTTCTCGCGATTGGACGACTGCGAACCCGCTTGGGAAGCTCCACCCTGATTCGCACCACTGCCAGATTGTTGCTGGCTATCGCCGGCCGAGCCGTCACTATTTTCACCTGCACCTTCGGTCGATTCGGAACCCCCAGATTCGCCTTCGGATTGGCCTTCGGAATTGCCTTTGGACATTTCAGAACCCGTGCCCTCGCTTCCTTCGGCCTGACTGCCTTGTTCGCCGGCGCTGGATTCACTTTCTCCATTCTCCGAAGAAGACTCAGAACGATTCTGTTGAGAACCCGCTTCGCCCTGATCGCCTGATTCTGATTCGGTATCTTCGCCGCTGCCCTGTTCGTTTTCCGAACCCGCTTCTTTTCCAGATTTTTCCTGATCACCATCTTGCTGCTGCTGGCCGGGATCCTGCTGGCCTTGCTTGGGGTCCTGCGGTGGCGGCTGATCAGCCGCGTTCTCTTTGGCAGGCTGTTGACCTGGCTTAGGCTGCTCTTCGGGAGTTGGCTCGGCCTCGGTGATCGTGAGTGTGAAATTCTCCGATCGCGAAATATTGGGATCGGGTTGACCACTTTGCGGCGAGGTCCGGTTATCGCTGGCGGTGGCGAAGAAAATGGCCTGATTGCCGGCCTGAAGACCCAGCGTTTCCGGTTTGAGCAGGTAACTGGCCCGGACCCGCTGATTGTTGTCGTTGGATTCGAGCTTTAGATTGGCGTCGACCAACCGGCCAGCCTGTCGATCAAGCTGTAGTTTGACCGACGAAATCTCGAAATCGAGGTCGTTGGCTTCGACTTCGATTAAAAGCGAGCCATTTTCGGGAATTGAGACGTCATTCTCGACGGGCTGGACAATTTTAATTTCGGGAGCCAGGTCGGGTGTGACGCGAATCGAATAGATGTTCGCCTGGGAATTACGGTCGCCGTCAGCGCTGACAAACTTCACGCGGTAATGCGTCGCAAATTGTTTGGTCCGAGCCGCATTGAGTTGGGCGGTCAGTGAAGCCGTCGCCGATTTGCCATCGGACTGCATATCGAAGGACCGGACCTTCTGGTACACCGACTCCCGCGCCAGTCCGTCAGAAGAATCCGTCCCGCCGGTCACCTCGTTCAGCAGTTCAATGTAAGCAAGTTGAATTGGAAGATTGGCGATGGCATTGATGGTGACTTCCGTGCCTTCGAGCGCATCGATGTTGCCCTGTCCCTGAAACGAGGTTTCGGGAAGCTTCGAGTAAGCAGGTGGTCGCAGCACGATCGATTCGACGGCGATGGTTGGATTGGGCTGAACGCTAACGCGAAAATCCGGAGAGGCTCCGTCCCGAGCAACGACGCGATAGGTCAGCGACTGCTGAATTCCGCCACCGGCGACCGAAAGATCCGCCCGATAACGATTGCCGTCTCCATCGGGCCTCATCGGTAGCGACTGGTTGGTCAACTGACCGTCGAGGGTCGAGAATTCGATCTTGACGTCTTGGGGTTGGTGGCTGCCACGAACGATCGCAGTCACCTCCAGAGTATCACCGAAGAAGACCTTGGCATCTCCAGGCTGGACTTCGAGAATTTTGACAACCGCGGGTTTGGCAATTTTCGCACCGGGTGCCAACACGCGACCAAATGTCTGTAACGGGTCTTTGGGGGAGAGCATCTTGTAGCCAACACCAAATACCATCAGCGCGATCAGAACGAAACCTAGCTGGATCAGTTTGGATCGGTCGACCGTGGCATCGCTGGGTACGGTGGAAAGATCTTTGGCAGCTTGCCGCGAGATCGCATCGAAAACGGCCGGATTGACAGCTTCGTTTTTTCTTCGCAGTGAAACGTAGTTCAGCAAGCTGTTTTTAAAACTCGGTTTGGCTTCCTCGATCATCTTGGCCGCGTAATCGGGATTGATCCGCTTCATCATTAACGGCACGATCAAAAACCCAACCAGCAGACAGCAACCGGTCATCAACAATCCAAAACTGATCCAGCGACCGGTTCCGGAAAGCGGCCAGACCCAGGCGTCCCACAGTGCCGCCAGCAACAGGAACCCCATCGCAAAAACAACAACGGATAGAACTCCGTAAATCAGATCGGTGGATTTCACCTGCCGACGGGTCTTTTCCAGTTGATGATTGACGTATTGCCTGACTTTCGCAGACTGCCGCGATGCCGACGAAGAACCCGGTTTTGTTTTGGTACGACTGCTGACTTGACTGGCCATAAAACCAATATCTTGTTGGAGAGACAGTTTAGGTGCCGCCGGGACGCAAGCGGTGCCGATGAACGGCTCCTGTTCCCGAAGGCGAGACCGACGGGCTAATCATACGCTTTGGACGCCACGAAGCGACCTCATTATTATAGACGGATCGTCAGATTGCCAAGTTTCGTCCAACTGGTGAAATCCTGTTGAGAAGCCACAAAACCGACAATCGACCCGGTCCAATCCGTACGACTTGAACACCGGATTGACCGGAGCGGGATTAACGGGAGACGAATTGGCAAAGCGTCCATTTCCGCTCGCGAGGGCGAAAATGAGCTCGCCTGCCTCGACGGAGACCGCTCTGAATTGGACTAATTGAAGTCAATGCCGACGTCTTGCAGCAACAGGTCCCATTCATCTTCGAGACTGTTTTCCGCCCGCGTGCGACTTCGGCGGCTTTTCTGGTACTTCTGCTTGACCGCATTCAACCAGCTTTCCGAGTCCATGTCGTCGAGCTCATCTTTTTCGTATTGGGGCAATTGGTCAAAAAATTCTTTCAGCTTGACCACACTGATGGTGGACTTGGATTGATTCGCCGAGGCGATCCAGTTCAGGATCAGTTCTTTCTGGCCCTCGGGAGACTGATCATCGAGAATTGCCAAGGCCTCGTAGGACAGATTGGGCCGCAACAGGTCGACATCTTCCAGAATGATATCTTCCAGTGATTTTCGATCAATGCGAAACAACAGGGCCAGAATCGTCTTGATCGGTTTTTCCTTGGCGAACTTCTGTAGGGAGGACTCGTTGGTATTGAAACCTTTTTGCTTAAACGCGGCACTGGCAATCTCTGGAAATCGGTTGCGAATTGTCCGCTCGTTGGTGCTGACCGTCAGCTCCAGCCAGTCGAACAGCCATTCGGCATCCCGCGCCGTCGGCAGTGCCGTTGCACCATATCGCCCGAAGGCCTCCCGGTCCTGTCGTGTTTTGATGCGGCCAATCTCCGCCAGGCGTTTCGCCGGATCGAGGTCCAGCAGTCTGGCCTGCTCCTGTTGGTTCAGCGTCGTCAACCAGACGTAGTATTCATTCATCACCCGGGTCAGCTTCACGCGCTGAGGATGGGATGAAAGCTGCTCGAAAAAACTTCTCAGCCGCTCCCGCTGTTCCGCCGTGAATTTTTCGAATTCGGTATACTTTCGTCGCAACGCGTTTTTCTGATCAATATCGAGCGATTCAATCCGCTGTTCTCGCTGTTGGAGGTTTTCGAGATTGTTTTCGACTTCCATCACATCATCGCGAAAAATATCTGGCGACAATTGCGGATTGGTATAAATCGCATCGTCATCAGAGAAATAACCATTTTGCAACAGCTGGGTGAGAAACTCGAGATTGCAGTCGACCTTGATGTACTGATCGTAATTTTCGATCAGCGGCAGATTGCTGATCAGTTCACGATTGGGGCGATCCAGGTTGTAATGCGTCAGACCGTAACTGATTGCAAACAGCAGCAGTGGCAGGCCGATCAGGACCGCAAGACGAACGGGAAAGATCCACCATTTCTTGCGGCTTCGGTTGATCTGTTTAACCGCGTCATCGACAACCAACTCCATCGTCGTCCGGGTAAACGCCGAGCTGGCCTCAGTCGTGGGCAAGCGGTCAAACAACTCCCAAGTCTGCTGCAGGCTTTGCATTTCCGCCAGATATTCTGGATCTTGATCAAGACGTTGCTCAACGCGCTGGATCTCGGCAGGTTCCAACTCGCCATCGAGATAGGCCGTGAGTTCTTCGATCGTGGAAGGGTCAAGCGTCATAGGGTTTTTGTCAAGCTAACGTCGGTAACAATCAAATGGCCAGTCATTGGGCCGGTGGAATCAAGTTAATCACAGCACGAATTCTGCCAGGAAATAAAGCTCATCGTCATCGGTTTTTCAAATCGCGGTTGCGCTGCTCCCATCTGGAAAATCTGTCAGTTTACTCCGCATCATTTTCACTTGCGTCCGCATCGACATCCTCGCTGGAAAACTTGGGCAAATGCCCGGTTCGTACATAGGGCTCCAAAATGGTCTTCAAATTCCCACGGGCGCGAGACAACAGCGATTTGACAGCCTGCGTCGACAACCCCATCGCCTGGCCGATTTCAACGTAACTCAGATCCTCAAACCGGGAGAGCATCATGGCCATTCGCTGCCGGGGAATCAAAGATTGGATCGCTTCATGCAAAATTTCCGACATCTCGCGATGGTCCATCTGACGTGTCGGCATCAAACCACTTTTTTCCTTGGCCATGGTATCGAGCGGGCGTGTCGGCATTGAGCCCGATGGAGACGAAACGAGATTTACTTCCTTCCTGCGCGAAGACTTCCGAATCGAGTTGCTCGCCACGTTATGGGTGATCGTGTACAGCCACGTCGAGAACTTTGCCGTCGGAACATAATTCTCTCGCGCTCGGTAAATCCTCATAAACACTTCCTGTGCCAAATCTTCTGCCAATGAACGATCGGAAACCAGTTGTTCAAGGATCATCACCAGTCGACTCTGATGTTTTTCGACAAGTTTTTCAAATGCGGCAGCGTTCCCTTCGCGCACCTGCAGCATCAGCCGCACGTCCGGGTCGAGCAACTCGTACTTTTGAATCGTGTTGATAGCGGAATCGCTAGTTGACAAATGCAGGCTTCCAGTTTTATCGCGAATTTCGTGTTTTATTGTTCCATCCTGGTGGCTTCATCGCCCCTCCTGTCGCTGGTCCCATTATACGCCTGCTTGCCAGTGACGAAGTCGCAAGTCGCGGCTGAAATAAACACAATTCACTCTTAATCCGATTAAGAAGCCATCCTGCGGCACTGCGAATTATTGTGCTGCGACAGGATTCGATCGCAATTCCTGGTTTTTAAACACAGGTGGGGCCGCGAAGTTTCTCGATTTTTTCAACCATTATCTGCTGTCATTGAGAATGCGGCATCCAAACTGGTGGAGCCCGGAAAACGGGGAAACCGCGGAGCAATCGCAGACACAGAGACGGCTCAAACGACCGGATTCGCATCGGCCGGATTCGCATCGGCGCCAAGTTCAACCAGTTTCTGCCGCCGAAGTTGACCGCAGGCGGCATCGATCTGGTCGCCTTTCCGCTGGCGGAACCGGATTTCAATGCCGGCCGCCTGGAGAATCTCTTTGAATTTCCGGATCGACCGGTTCGAGGGTGTTCGATACGGCAATCCAGCGACTGGGTTATAGGGAATGACGTTCAGCAACACCGTGCGATTGGCCATCAACTCCGCCAACTGTTCCGCGTCTTCGGCTCGGTCATTGATCCCGGCGAGCAACACGTATTCAAACGTCAACTTGCGACCGGAAGTCTCGAAATAATGGTCGGCCGCTGCCATCAACGCCGCAATGCCAATTTTCTCGTTGATCGGCACCAGGCTTGTTCGCAGTTCATCCTCGGGCGCGTGCAACGAAATCGCAAGTTGATACTTGCATTCAATTTTTGCCAAACGTCGGATCGCGGCCGGCAGCCCGACCGTCGATATCGTGATCCGGCGAGCACTAATCCCCAATCCCTGTGGCGAACTGGCGAAGCTGAGCGCTTGCAAGACGTTGTCGAGATTTGCCAGTGGCTCCCCCATCCCCATCATGACAATATGGCTTAACCGCTCCTGCTTGGGGAGCAACTGTTGAAGCCGCAGCATTTGCTCCAGAATTTCCCCAGCGGTCAGATTGCGCATCACACCATCAAGTCCGCTGGCACAAAAAACGCATCCCATTGCACAGCCGACTTGACTGCTGACGCAAATCGTCCTGCGCTGCTGATCCCTCAATAAAACGCATTCGACCATGCCCCCATCACTCAGCTTCAGCAGCAACTTCTCCGTCCCATCGCTACTTTGCGAATGATTGACAACCGTCGTTGTGAACGCCGAAAACGACTCGCTCAGAATGTCCCGCAGGGGCTGCGGAAGATTGGACATGGCTTCAAAATCAGTAACGCGCTGCTCAAAAATCCAGTTGAACACCTGGGCCGTCCGGAATGCAGGCTGTTCACGACGCGTCATCCAATCGCCGAGCTTTGGTAAAAAATCAAGCAGATGTTTCATGGGAGGAATTCTAAACTCAACCAGGAGTCGACTTGGTCAATCTTTTGAGACAACAATATCCAACGATTCAACATCCATGTTTTCACCCCAGTCGGTCCGGGAACGCCCAGCCAGGATCCGTTACACTGGAACTTGCGCGGCGTGAAGTTTTTTAGAATTTTTGATTATACGGGTTTTTGCCAATCACAACTGCCAAATCTACATCCGTTCGACAAACCAGAGGGAAAAAATGAAACCTGATGATCCGATCTGCCTGTGTTTCCATGTCAGTCGTCGGAAGGTCGCCAATTTCATCCGAATCGAAAAACCGCGCCGCGCAAGCCAGTTGAGTGAGTGCTTTGGAGCGGGCACGGGATGTGGTTGGTGTCGCCCCTATCTCGAAAGGATGCTGAATGCGGAAACCTCGCCAGCCCCGGGCAACCAATCAGATTGCGAAACCGCAGTCCATTCATCGGAGATTGACGAATCCGCCCTCGAACAACTTTCCCCCGAAGAATATGCCCGACAAAGGTCCCGATACGTTCGCGATGGAGGTGGAACACCGCCGCCAGGTGCAACTCCGATTGGCCCCGATTGAGCCGGCAAAGCCATTAAGCGACGGATTGCCGCCAATCCTGTTAGGCAACCACCGTCGTTTATGCCCGTGAATCAGATACCCAAAACCGACCGACGGGCTGGTATTCAATTCAGCGGAAAAACGTTACGATAGTCGGATTCTTGAAGTCAAATCGGCTGCTGGGCGGCGATTCACGGACACCGTTTTCGGGAATCAAACCGGTCGAATTTGGCGATTTCGCGGTTGGAACAAGTTTGTAAACGCAGGATATAACCAAAGACGACAAATATGGCCAAGAAAAAGGCTGCTGAAAAAAAGACAGCGACAAAGAAGACCAAAGCTTCGACAACCAAAAAGAAGACGACCAAGAAATCAACCTCCGCCGATGAGACGGATGAGGCTCCGGTCAAGAAAAAGCGAAAGACGCGAAAGAAAAAAGCCGAATTGGTCCGCCGCAAGCTTTACTGGGGTGTCTTCAATCACGCCATGAAACGCGTTGCCTTGTACGAGTTTAATCAGCGGAAAGCCGCCGAAAAACGGGCCAAGGAACTGAGCCCCGAAGGCAAACCGCCGCACTTTGTCCAACGGGTCAAAGAGGATGTCACCGACGATACGGTGGTCGCCGATCCCGATGCCGCTGCAGTCAAAAAGAAAAAGGTCAAGAAAAAGAAACGATCTTCAACCACGAAGACCTAATGGCCCGACTGCCAACATCGGTGTTAAGCTCAGCGGTTGCGTCGCGATCAAGGCGACGCAATCGTGTCGTGAACCGCCCTCGCGATGTCGCCGTAAGATGACCAATTTCCGCCGACACGAAAGACAGACGCGGAACACGCGAACGAAACGGCGAGCGCAATGTTCAACGGTGAAGATTGAATACCCAACGTCCAAAACCGCTCAATTGCCGCCGCGAAGCGGATTGTTATCCTGACTTCGGCCCGGTAGCGTCGTGGACCCCTCCGCCCTCAATCGCGACCATTTGAAATCAGGCTTGGTTTCATAACTCTCGATTCCCCGATCGCCAACCGGATTGCGGACCGGCAACGTGGTTCCCGCCCGATTCTCAACTGGCGTCCACTGACGCGCCGGCAACGTGGTATTGGCACGCCAAGGCAACGTTGTATTACCGTCCCGACCGGGTAACGTCGTGCCAGCCCGCCCGGGCAATGTAGTCCACCCGCGTCCCCCCGGCAACGTCGTCCATCCCCGACCCGGTAGCGTCGTTCCGCCTCGATCGGGAAGTGACGTCCAACCTCGACCAGGCATCGTCATTCCCCGGCCAGGCATCGTCATTCCCCGGCCAGGCATCGTGCCGCCGCTGCCCAACCAGTTTGTCACCGTTCCAAACCGGCCGGCGTCGATGTCGCTGTCCGTTGAGTCTTGGGGCAAGGTGGTATTGGCCCGCGGCGCAGCACGCCACGCGGCTGGTTGATAGCGATGCTGGTCGCAACCCATCAAGGCCGCGATGGCGATCAGGCAGAGCAGTCGTCGATTCAAGGATGTCAACACGTAGGAATTCATAAGATAAATTATCGTTCGTTTTCTATGCCAACTGTTTCCTTTCGCTCGGATTCTGAAATTCGATACGAGAACGGATTCGACTTGGCGACAAGAAAGACTCAATCCCTCCAGTCTATCTAACCGGAATTTTTGCGTCAAAGTCCAAACTGGTTTCGACACTGAATCGAGCACAAACTTCGGCAGCAGGTCAGCAAACGGAAATCGAAGCTGGACTTTAGGACCAATCCTGGACCGTCTTTCCCCCGTAACGGGGCAAACCCTTTTCGGAGGCCCGATTCCCCGATGATTTGACCGTTTCGGTAAAACCGTCAAACTCCCGCTAACCGCTGGCTTCCTTGCCAACCCTTACGACACGGCCATCTGACATGACAGGAATTCGCACCGGATCACCAAAGCAGTCCGCTTTTTGCCGACGATGACACACTAACGTCTGGAAATTTTGTGCCAACGGACTGTTGCACATAACAAACGGTTTCTTGGGAAGCCCTCCAGTGGCGGTTACAAGGCGGAAACAAGGAAAAATAACGCAGTCAATCAGGCCTCATTCAGCCAACATGAATTGAGATTTCCATCCGGTTTCTCAGTTTCCGTGTTTGAGGTGGACCGGAAATTTCCCTCGGAGAGTTCGGTCGATGGTCTGCAGGTTTCAAAACTCAAGGAGACGAGTCTCGATGAAGATCAAGATTGCTGCATTGGCGCTGTTACTCGGCGCACTCATGTGTTGCGGCACCAGTTACGGTCAGGATTGCCTGCTGAACAGGTTGCTCAACCGAGGCGGTTGCGGTGGCGGATGCGAACAAGTATCCACTTGCTGCGACACGCCAGCCCCATCCTGTGGAGGCGAATGTGAACAAAGATTACCTGGTTGCGGACTGATGTCGCGATTGGGGAATCGTGGTGGAAACGACTGCGGTTGTGAGACCTGCGGACCGACTTGCCCAGACGATCAGTCGTGCGGCGGCGGGTTGTTCTCAGGCCTGCGAGGCCGCCTGGGTTGTGGCGGCGACTGTGGCGGAGGTTGCGATGCTTGCGCGGCCGTTGAGCCCGCACCTGCCTGTGGCTGCGACCCGTGCTCAACACGAGCCGGACTTTTCTCCCGACTCGGCAATCGAGCCGGCGGATGCTCCAGCTGTGGCATGGAACCTTGCGGATGCCAGCCTGCACCGGCTCCCGCTCCAAGCTGCGGTTGCGACAACGCTCCCAATTGCGGATGCGGTATGGGCTCGCGTTCCGGCGGACTACTGGCTCGTTTCGGTAACCGCAACGCTGGTTGTGGCGACTGTGGCGTCGAGCCATGTGGTTGCCAGCCTGCTCCGGCACCGGCTCCTGCCTGCGGTTGTGACAATGCTCCCAACTGTGGCTGCGGCATGGGCGCTCGCCCAGGTCTGTTCTCCCGCATGGGCAGCCGTAACGCCGGTTGCAACGCTTGTGGTTCCGATCCCTGCGGTTGCCAGCCAGCACCTGCTCCAGCACCTGCTCCAGCACCCGCCTGCGGATGCGACAATGCTCCCAACTGTGGATGCGGCACGGGCGCTCGCCCAGGTTTGCTGTCGCGATTGGGTAACCGCAACAACTGCGGTACCGATGCATGTGGATGTGAGTCCGCTCCAGCTCCTGCTTGCGGATGTGACAACGCTCCCAACTGTGGATGCAAGTTCGGTGGACGTCGCCAGAGTCGCGACTTGGGCTGCAACACTTGCGGGCAGGATCCCTGCGGCTGCGGCCAAGCACCACGTGCTCGCAAGAAGCTGTGTGGTTGCAACGGTGGATCATCCGACTGCGGATGTGGATCAGGAGCCGATGATTGTTGCTCCCGCGATCACCGCCTGACGCTGCTCGACCGTTTGCACGGCAACCGAATTCCGGCCTCGCGTCGTGGCTGCCGCTGCAATGACGGTTGCAATCCACCGTGCCCGGTTCCTAATTCCGGTTGCGGATGCGCCAGCGAAGTCTATGGTCCAGGCTCCATGTACCAACCCCAGTCGGTCATCATGCAGGAACAGCCAGTCCCGGCTGCCCAGCAGCAGACTCCGGCTACGAAGGACATGCCAGCTGCCACGCCACCCGCCGACGGCGGCAATGCCGTTCCAGCGGGCGACGGAGCGAACCTCTACCGGACTCCCATGGTCGATCCGTCCGCGTTTGTTATTCGCGAAGCCCACTAGCGTCGCGAGCCACTGTTTCCGCTATTAAAACCAAAAACGGCTTGATCATTGAGCAGATCAAGCCGTTTTTTTTATGAACGTGATCGACCTACCCTTTCCAGGTGGGGCATTTACGCCTGCGGCGATTTCAACACGCCAATCGCAAATCCCAACAGGTCATCCTGCTCGCGGTAGAATTGACGAACCTGCTCCAGCTCAGCGTCCGTGTTCGCGATCTCAAAAATCTGCGGAGCGATTCCCAGCGGTTCAAATTTGCCCAGCAGCTGTTGTGTTAAAACTTTCAACGCTTCGGTATTGCGACCGCACCGAACCAGGTAGTCTGCCAGAGTTTCAATGGCAACCGGTCCGAACTGTTCGACATCGGTCGACACGCATTTCTGGCGAAAATGTTCGATCGAGGCTTCCACCGTTTGCCCCAGCAACCCCCGGTAGAAAAACTGGTGGTCCGGGTAAGTGTTTTCGAACGGCGGCGAACCGGGGTACTGAAAATCTGCGTGAAGCTGGTTGCCGTAGTCGGCCAGTTCAACCGCTTTCTGCAGATCGCCTGGCTGGTCGACAATCCTGGCAATTCGCATCACCGATGCGAGATGGGTTGTGTCGATATGATGGGCGCCACCGGCCATCAACTCCGGATACTGTTGCAACATCTCCGCCAGGCTTGCATCGTTGGCAACCGTTTTGTTTTCGGATTCAATCGAATGACGAAGATTGTCGCGGAGTTCATCGTAAAGATGTCTCAGCAGATTCTCAGCCATTGCCTTTTGCGTCGCCCTGTCAAACCGCATCGCTTGCGTGTCAAAGGTGGTGATCGCATTACAAGTGCCATAGTGTTTCAGCAACCATTGATAGCCCAGTGCTGGCGCGGCCCCCTGCGAAACAGCGATTTCAATCAACGTATCGATGTTGTCTTCATCAGGTTGGATTGACCGCAGCAACTTCTCGGACAATTCACGGTCACCGACCGGCTGCAAATACATCCAGCCTTCTTGCAGCTTCCCGTCTTTGACCAGCAGCGTACCCACTTCGCGACAGGCCGAAATCAAGCCATCTTCCAGCTCAGCCTGCTGTTGTGGAGCCAGCTGATCCGGCTGTTGACTGTAAATCAACGGCAAGCCGAGCCGATTCCGGCAACGCATTTTCAGGACCTCAAACAGTTTGTAATAGTCCTTTTCCGTGCGAAACCGGTGTTCCAGGAAGTCCAGTGTTTTCTCGACTCCACCCTCGCGAGCAAGTTTTTTCAGCTGATCGAACGGCGTTTGCGTGCGGGTCATTTCGTTTGCATTCAGGAAAAACAATTTTCAAATCGACGGTCCGGGAACCCGCTACCAGTCTAACGGGTGATTGGCGAGTTGTTCAGGCCGCGGCTTTCTTCGTTTCAGCTCGCTGGTTAGCATTGGATGCCATGAAACCTATCTCCCACGAATTTTCCGGCACCCGTTTTGCTACCTTCTGCGATCCTGCCGTGGTCGACCTTGACCGCTTGAATCAGTGGATTACCGCCCGCGGCGGCGAACTCTCGGCCCTCGATTGTGTCGCGGTGGAATCCAGTCAAAACCGTCCGTTGTCTCTGATTGCAAATCAAATCCTGACCGGAGAAGTGGATGTGGTCGTGTTTTCGACCTCAGCCGGGCTGAATTACCTGATTGAAACGGCCTCGCGATCGGTGAACCAACAACGCCTGGTCGATTCGCTTTCGGACATCCGATCGGTGGCCGGATCGCCGCGCGTCGCCAGTGCCTTTCGAGCCCACGGAATCGAGCCAACCGTGGTGGTCAACCAGGCAATCTCCTGGCGTGATTTGCTGATTGCAATCGACGCCAGTATCCCCGTTGCCAATCGCAACGTCGGCCTGGAAGTGTCGGGAGCCTTTCACGAACTGAGAGCCGGAATCGAAGCCCGTGGCGGTTTCGTCATTCCGATCCCCGGCTGTCAGGATTTGGCCCTGAAAGATTCAACCCGTGCCCAATCCTGTCTGCAGCAACTCACTTCCAATACGAATGACGCCTTGCTGTTCACCCATCCCGAGGATCTTCACCGCTGCGAGTTCCTGACCAAACAGCTTGGCCACCCCGGCCTGCTGTCCCAGCTCGCAGACCATCATGCGATCATGGCGATCGGGGCGGAAACCGGAGAAATCCTCGCTGACCGGAATATTCCTGTCGATATCGAAACGGAATCATCCGATCTGGCATCCGCAATCGAGCAGCTCGCCGCTAGAATGACTGACATGAATCAACGCCAACAAAAAATCCACTCCGCACTTTCCGGTCCCACGTCCAGCAGTGCAGATCCGAACGCGCCCTGGTATGACAATCCGTTTATGAAAGCCTGCCGGGGCGAACGAACCGAAGTCACTCCGATCTGGATGATGCGTCAGGCCGGCCGTTACATGCAAGAGTACCGCGAGGTCCGTGCGAAGGTCTCGTTCCTCGAATTGTGTGCCAATCCGCAACTTTGCAGCGAAGTCATGTGCACTGCGGTCGGCCGCCTGGGCGTCGATGCAGCCATTATCTTTTCGGATTTGCTTCCGATCCTCGTCCCGATGGGGATGGACCTGGAATTCGTCAAAGGCGATGGTCCGGTGATCCACAATCCGATTCGCAATCCCGGCGATGTCGACCGCGTGAAACCGCTGGAGTCGAATGACGAACTGCAGTTCGTGATGGAAACCGTCACGCAAACCCGAAATGACTTGCCCGCCGATCTGCCGTTGATCGGGTTTGCCGGGGCACCGTTTACGCTGGCCAGTTACATGATCGAGGGAGGGGCCAGTCGCAATTACGCGGACACCAAAAAACTGATGTTCACCGATCCGGTTGCCTGGGACCAGTTGATGCAACACCTCGTGACCTCGATCTCGATCTATCTGAACGGACAGGTTGAAGCGGGAGCCCAATGTCTGCAACTGTTTGATTCCTGGGCCGGTTGCCTGGGTTTCGAAGACTACAAGACTTTCGTTCACCCCTACGTCAAACAGATCATCGCCAACATCCCGGAACACGTCCCGGTGATCAACTTCGCAACCGGAAACCCGGCCCTGTTGCCCCTGTTGGCCGACACCCAAGCCAGTGTGATTGGAATCGACTGGCGAATTCGACTGGACGATGCCTGGCAGACCGTTGGTTTCGACCGCGCAGTGCAAGGCAACTTGGATCCGACCGTCCTGCTGACATCACCTGCTGAGATTCGCCGACAAGCCAAAATCATCCTCGATCAAGCAGCCGGCAGGGCAGGGCACATTTTCAATTTAGGGCACGGCATCCTTCCCCAAACGCCCGTAGAAAACGCGATTGCGCTTGTCGACGCCGTCCACGAGCTAAGCTCGGCCCGGTAATCCGCCAGCCTCAACCCAAGACGGCAACCCATCCGTTCAAAACGCAAACGCCACGCCATCCCAGGCGACCGATCAAAGCATGCCGCAAGCCGATTCGACACCTCCCCGTTCGCGAAAATCCAGAGGTTGACACCGGCCAACCCAACAAGAAAAACGCAGCCGACCCCAAAAACTGAAATCTGAAATGCAATTCCAGTTTCGATTAAACCGAAGAGAATTCGCTCGCAGTTTAAGGCTCAACCGTACCGTCGTCTCGATGCAATGGAAGACGTTTGCGTTGGTCATCCTCTGCTTGCTACCCTCGGTCGCAATCGCAGCCTTGCTGTCTGCCAAGCTGACATTGCTCTGGTTTTTATTGACGACGATCGTGATGGCGATTTACGCAGTCATGGCCTTTGCGCGGCAAACGGGGCAAGTTGAAAACTACGACCAGGTCGTTGAATTGACGGAACAGCTGCTGGACAACCGGTTCTCGCAATCGCAAAGTCAAATCCACTGGCATGTGATTGATGAAGTTGAGGAGACAAACGACGCGTTTCTGATTCGCCGCCTGGAACGTTACAGCTTGATTCCCAAACGAATCGTGGGCGACCAAATTCAGGCCTGTCGCGACTTGTTCGCTCGTGTCACCACGCGTCCGCCCGAGCAGACGGAGTCCCTTCCGCTTTATCGGGAGTTATTTTCACCGGAGGGCCCATTTCCGATCAAGCGTTTCTTTTACGAGCAAGACGATTTAAAAAACGCGCTGCAAACCACTTTCCGGCTGAGCGGCGGAACCAGAGCAGACTGCCAAACCCCAGAAAAAACTGGGCTGGGTTGGCGTGCTGTTCGTGTTTGTCGCGATGGGTGTGATGCTGGGGTTCCTGCTTCCGTTGCTTCAAGGCGATCAAGGCGTTAGGCCGCTGGAGGCCATTGCATTGATTTTTGTCTGGGTCTTACCGGTCCTATTGCTTTGGATCTACGCCAAAGTGACTCGCTGGCGGAACGTGCGGTGCGCCGGCGAGATCCCCAAGGAGCAATGCGAATCGCGATTGACAACCGCGGGCTGGGCGGTCGGCAATCCGGATGCGGTCACGTTGTTTCATTGGCATGACATTCAAGCCATTTTTGACAGCGACTATTTTTTCGGCTTCAAAACGATCAATCAGCTGCTGCATATTTTGCCCAAGCGAATCTTCACCGAACCGGGCGAGGCCGAAAAATTTCTCAGCCAGGCGGTCGATTTAAAACAACGTGCAGAACGCGATTCCGAGGTGCCTGTCGCGACCGTCGTCGAATCCGGAAACCCCTACCAATCCCCGACGAATTAGCGCCAGCGGCGACTTCCTGTCGATATTTGGTTAAGCTGGAAATTCCGGACCCAGTAATTCGCGTGTTGACGAATAAAACATGCTAAATTCGCCGCATTGAATTGAGGATTCAATAAAATCGCGGGTATTGGTATCCAAACTTCAACGCGTCAACTCAACGAGTAACTCAGTTTTATGGATGGTCGAATGCCTCTCCCCCATTTTCATCGCCGCAATTTCCTGCGCATCAGGTGTCGCGGTCGCATTGCCGATGCTTGATTCTCGACCCGATCAACGAGCGATGGCCGGTTGCCTTCCTCAGACCGCGACCGAAGCTCAATCCAGCCAACAGGCTCGGCGACTGGTCTGCATTGGCAATCCGTACGGCATGATCCCGGATGATTTCTTCCCGCATGAAATCGGTTTTGACTATCAGACACCGCTGCTACTGAAGCCCCTGGAAAAACACAGGCGTGACTTCACCCTGTTTTCCAACCTCGACCACGGTTACACCGGCGGTCATCGGATCGTGGATACTTTTTTGACCGGTATCAAAACCAGCGATGCCAATGCCGCACCGGACGGCAACATTTCTCTGGACCAGCGAGCCGCAGAATTCGTGGGTACGCAAACCCGATTCCCGTCGTTAACGCTGGGTGTTGGCGGAGGCTGCGAAATGTCTTGGACCCGTTCGGGGGTCAATGTTCCTGTGATCCATAGCTCGCGCGAGTTGTTCCGCATGTTGTTCGTCGATGATTCGACATCCGACAAAAAATCGAAAGCCCTCAATAACCGACGCCGCAGTTCCATTCTCGATTCGGTCAACGAACAAGCCAACTCGCTGAGTCGCCAACTGGGAAAACAGGATCAACAAAAACTGGACGAGTACCTGACCGCGGTACGGGATGTTGAGCAGAAATTGGCGATGTCGAAACACTGGATTGGCAAGCCAAAACCCAACGTGGAGATGCGAGAACCGGCTGACGGTGGATTCGTCGAATCGTTGGGCGTGTTTTATGATCTGATTTTGCTGGCCCTGCAAACCGATTCCACACGGGTCGTCTCACTGGAGATCCCGGAAGGTTTCAACACGACGGATCTGGGACTGAAAAACAGCTACCACGGTTATTCACATCACGGCAAAGACGAAAAGAACCTTGCCGGCCTGCGAGTGATTGAAGAATTTCAAACAACTCAGTTCAGCCGTTTTCTCGACAAGCTCAAATCTACCCAACTGGCCAGCGGCCAAGCCCTGTTCGAGAAAACGATGGTGCTGTTTGGCAGCGGGATGGGCAACGGCAGTTCTCACTCAAACAAAAACTTGCCCATCCTGTTGGCAGGCGGAGGCTTTCAACACGCCGGTCATTTGCGACTGCCGTCTGATAAACGCGAACGAATTCCGTTGTCCAATCTGTATGTTACGATGCTGCAGGAATTTGGGATTGAAACCGACCGGTTCGGAAACAGTTCCGGCACCTTCGATGATTTTCGGCGTCTGGCCTCAGGAGCAAAATCATGATTTGCAACGGGACCACGAGACGTGTTGAGCCAGGGCCACCCCCTCGCTGGATGGACCCCCATTCAGGCCGGGATGAATTGTCCATCGGGCAGGAACGGCTGAAGTGTTCCCCTTTCAATGACCTGGCTAGGGTCGCAAAGGCGGTTCGCTGCCACTACGTCGTTTGGGCGATCCTGATGCTGATGGCAACGATCTCGACGGATGCGGACGATGCAAATATCAAGAACTTCCTCTCCCAGCATTGCCTCACATGCCACGGTGAGAAAAAACAGAAAGCCGATCGTCGTTTTGACACCTTGAAGCTGGATCTTTCGGAAGCCTCGACTTCCTCCGAACTGGGAATCTGGCAAGACATTCTCGATCAGCTGAATCTCGGCGACATGCCACCGGAATCGGAACCGCAACCGGACTCAAAGCAACTTAAATCGGTCATCGCGTCGATCACCAAAAAAATTGAAACCGCGCGGGAATCCAGTCGGGCTCAAACAAGCCAGACCGTGCTGCGACGGCTGAATCGACGCGAATATCGAAACACGATCCGCGATCTGTTCGAGTTCGACATGACCTTGTTCGACCCAACGATCGGGTTTCCCGACGATGAGGTGGTCGATGGTTTTGACAATCAAGGCCAAGCGCTGGTGACCTCCAGCTACCTGCTGGAAAACTATCTTGAAGCTGCCGAGAAAATCGTCAGCAAAGCGATCGGGCCGGCCGACCAGCCTCCCACCAGGCAGTACCGTTTTCGACCTCCCTTCGATCGAACCACCAATGCCCATTCTGGCTGGGTCACCCAGGAACGAAGAAACACCGACGAATATCAATCGATTTTCCAAGGTACCAAAGAACGATTCGGTTACCGACCACTGGACGACATTCAGGCAGGCGTGCCGGCAGATGGCCGTTATCGTGTGCGGGTCAAGGCTTGCGGTTTATACCGTGATCACCAATACCCAGACAAGCAATTGATCGGCACCGATCCGGCCGAGCCAATTCGACTGGCACTGGTTTCCGGTTCGCAGGAATTCGGGACGTTGCACCTGCGGCAGGCCAATGAACAGACGCTGGCCGTCCTCGATTTGCCTGACGATCAACCGGAATGGCTGACGACAGAAGTTTGGCTGGACCGGGGCTATCAGCCGCGACTGACCTACCAGAATGGGCCGTATTTTTTCAAATCACTCCCCCATCCGCTCCATCGACGCTATCCCGAACTGTTTCCGGTCAAACTGGTTTATTCGAACTGGTGGGACGTCTGCCAACAGATCAAGACACCCCAGATTCGCGTCTACGGCGTCGAAATCGAAGGCCCGCTCTACGATCAATGGCCGCCGGCAAGCCACCGAATCATTTTTGGCGACCGACCGTTTACGGCCGACCGGATTCCCGAAATCATCGAGAGTTTCGCAACGCGGGCCTTTCGCCGCCCCGTCCGTCCAGACGAACTTGATTCGCTGCTGCAACTGGTAGAACAGCGCCGGCAAACTGGCGGGACTGCGATGGAGGCTTTGCAAGACGGCCTGATCGCCGTGCTTTGTTCTCCCGGCTTTCTGTATTTGAGCGAAACGCGATTGGAGAATGCCGCGCTGAATTCGGAGCCAGTGAAAACGCCTCGGCTGGATGATTATTCCCTCGCTTCTCGGCTGTCTTATTTTCTCTGGTCTTCGATGCCCGATCAGGAGCTATTGCAATTGGCGGCCGATCAAAAGCTACAAAACGAAACCACGCTGATCGCCCAAACCAAGCGAATGCTGGCCGATCCCAAAGCGGAAGCTTTCGTTGAGGATTTCACGGATCGCTGGCTGACACTCTACAAACTCGGTCAGATGCCGCCCGACAGTCAGTCCTTCCAACACTATTTCGTCGGTGAACTGGAACGAGCGATGCGGCGCGAATCGCAGCTGTTCTTCCAGCATCTCCTCGACCAAAACCTGGACGTGGGCCAATTTCTCGATTCCGATTTTACGTTTGTGAATCGGCCGTTGGCACGGCACTACCGAATGGACCTGGAGCAGTTTGAAAACCAGCTCGCCAAATCAACCCAGATGACGGGCGATGGATTTATAAAAATCCAGCACAACGACCCACAACGCGGCGGGCTGTTCGGTCAAGCCAGCGTGTTGACGGTCACGGCCAACGGAATTGATACCTCACCCGTGATCCGTGGTGTTTGGGTTCTGGAGAACATTCTCGGTTCACCACCGCCTCCGCCTCCGGAAGGCATCGAACCACTGGAACCCGACACACGGGGCTCGGTCTCCATTCGGGATCAATTGAAAAAGCACCGCAACGTGGAATCCTGTTCCGAGTGTCATCGTAAAATTGACCCACTCGGTTTTGCGCTGGAAAATTTTGACGCCATTGGTGGTCGTCGGACGTTTTACGATTCCAAAGGCAAGCTGAGAATTGACACCTCGGGCAAGATGCCCAGCGGCGAAACGTTTGCGAATGTTTCCGAACTTAAACAGATCTTGAAAAACCGCAAACGGCAATTCGTGCATTGCCTGGCCGAGAAAATGCTGGCGTACGCGTGCGGCCGACCGATGAATGTCCATGATCGACCCGTCGTTGATCGACTGGTCGACTCGGCCGAACAAGCGGGCGATGGCCTCCGTGATCTGGTCTTTCAGGTCGTGACCAGTGAAGCGTTTTTAAGCGAATGACGGAAGGGCATTTTATCGTCGCAAATAAATTCGAATGCCAGTCGAACGATCAGGCGGCGGATCGAATCCTGCCGGATCAATCCCTGACCTCCGTGATTGGTGAGATCAACTAAGTTGCGGCAACCGGAGGCGCTCGCCAGCGGCCATCGATCCTGATTTTTTTGATGTCGTTTGTTGTTGGGTGTCGCTTGTTGTTTTGTTGTCGTTCTGTGTTTTGTCCCGTGTTAACGCAGTATCCCAGTTAGTCGAGAAAATCAAATTTCCACCATTCCACAAACCTCGGTAAATCAATCAGGCCTTGAGTCAGCGTATCAATCGGCTCGCGAACAGCTATTGTCCGCGCGGACCGACGACGGTCATTGGATCGGCCAGCTGTCCGCATCGGCGCTCTCCACCGCAACGGCGATCAGCGCGCTCAGTTTTTACCTTGACGCCAGACCGGATGTCGCCGAGGCGGCCAGAATCGAACATCAAATTGCTTGCGGTATCAACTGGTTGAAGACGCAACAAAACAACGACGGGGGGTGGGGCGATACCGGTAAGAATTACTCGAATATCTCGACCACGATGTTGGTGATCGCCGCGCTCCACGCGGCCGGTCGAAACGCCGAGTTCGAATCCGAGCTTTCCCAGGCCCAGGTTTACGTCGATGCCCAGGGCGGAATCTCCGGTTTGCGTCAGCGCTACGGCCGAGACAAAACGTTTGCGGTTCCGATTTTGGCGAATTGTGCCATGGCGGGAATCGTTTCCTGGAAAGAAGTTTCCGCACTGCCTTTCGAGGCCGCGTGCGTGCCACAACGGTTTTATAACTTGATGCAATTGCCGGTCGTCAGTTATGCCATCCCGGCGTTGGTGGCGATTGGGCAAGTCAAATTTCATTTTGATCCGCCTTGGAATCCCGTTCACCGATGGATCCGCAAGTCCTGCATTCAACGCAGTCTACAGGTGCTCAAAAAAATGCAGCCGGCCAGCGGCGGTTACCTGGAGGCCGTGCCGTTGACGAGTTTTGTTTCCATGGGTTTGATCAAATCCGGAGAATCACAACACGCCGTCGTGGAAAACGGAATCCGGTTCTTGCTCGACTCCTACTGCGACGAAGGTGAACTCGAAGACTCGGGCCAGCAGGGGAGTTGGCCCATCGATACGAATCTGGCCACCTGGAACACCACCTTGGCCATCAATGCGTTGTCCAATCGTCCGCACGAATTCCGCAACCTGATTCGCGCGGAACCTGAACGCTGGAGCCAATGTCTCGACTGGGTGATCGCCTGCCAGAACACGTCCGTTCATCCGTTCACCGGTGCAGCCCCCGGTGGCTGGGGCTGGAGCGATTTGTCCGGTGCTGTGCCCGATGCCGACGACACGCCGGGTGCCTTGATCGCCTTGAAGCACTTGCACGATTTGGGAGACTTTGACGAATCGGCAAAACGGCGAATTCGTTCGGCGGCGCGATTGGCAGTCGATTGGTTAATCAACTTACAGAACCGCGACAACGGCTGGCCAACTTTTTGCCGAGGTTGGGGAAAACTTCCGTTTGACCGCAGCGGCAGTGACATCACGGCCCACGCGATCCGCGGATTGATTGCCTGGAAAGACGAGTTTGACTCACCGAAACTCGACAAAGCCGTCCAGAACGGGTTTCGATTCATCGCCCGACAGCAGCAATCCGATGGCAGTTGGTTGCCGTTGTGGTTTGGAAATCAGGACCAACCGGACGATATAAATCCCTGTTATGGCACTTCCAAAGTCTTGATGGCATACCGAGAAGCCGATTCATTCGATACCAAAGAGGCCGAGTTTGGTTTAAGATGGTTGGTCGAACATCAAAATTCGGACGGCGGTTGGGGCGGAGGCGTTTCGGTCCGCCATCCGGATAATCGTTTGGGAACCAGCAGCGTTGAAGAGACATCGCTTTGCGTGGAAGCGCTGTTAAGCGATTCGAAACCTCCATCCCGAATCGCAGCGGAGCGCGGAATCCAATGGTTGATGATCGCGGCGGAATCAGGCCAACTGTCGGAATACAGTCCGATTGGTTTTTATTTTGCCAAACTTTGGTATTACGAAAAAATGTACCCGTTGATCTTTGCGACGTCGGCCCTGGGCCGGCGACTCGAAGGCGACGGGCAGAAATAAAATTCGGCGGGGAACCAACTTGATTTCGACAAACACTGAAATAGCAGATACAGCAGCGGCAGATTCGGCAGCCGAAAATGGCCAGCCGGAAAAGCCGATCCGCCGATCGCGTCGTCGCAAAACGGCCCACCTGAAAATGGTGCCCGACAGCAAGCAGCAGCGCGAGGAAATGCGTGAACGTTGCCGCGTGATTGCCGATTCGCTTAATCGTGATATCCCACCTTCGAAAGATGATCTCGAGGCGATCTCTCGGCAGTTGCTGACCGACATGGGATTATCGGAAGGCTTTTTGGGCTGGACGATGGTGGTGCTCTCGAGTTGCTTTTGGGAAGACCAGATCAAATCGATTCCCCACTCAAGACGGTTGTTCCTGCTACCTCACTGCTTGAAACATGCCGAAGGCTGCCCGGCCGATTACGACGAATTTGGCCTGGCCTGTAAGACCTGTGGTGCTTGCAGCATCGCTGATTTCCGCGGTGCCGCGGAAGAACTCGGCTACAAAGTCCTGGTCGCCGAAGGTTCGCCGATCGTTCTGAAGATCATCGTCAGCGGTCACGTCGATGCGATCGTCGGTGTGGCGTGCCTGAACGTGCTCGAAAAAGCCATTGATAAAATCATGCTGGCCGGTATTCCCTGCATGGCGGTTCCACTGCTTTCCAGCGATTGCCGCAATACGAGCGTCGACGAGGATTGGGTCGAACAGATGGTTCGCGTGCCTCATGAAACCAGCCAACAGGAAACGCGCAGCTACCTGCATTTGTTACGGGAAGCATCCCGCCTGTTCGACGCCGAGAACCTGGAACGCCTGGTACCGCGAATTCGCGGCGGAAAATCTCTCGCCGAAGCCAACGGCGAAGGCGTTGCGGGGCTCGATCCGATTGCTTCCACCGAAGCCATCGCCTACGACTTTTTGTCTGCCGGCGGTAAGCATTCGCGTCCGTTTATCACCATGGCGGTTTACGATGCGGTCAGCGGGGGTGAGGCAACCCTTTCCAACGGCGCCAGCGTGGTCGCGGACTACCCCGATTCGATTCGCCGGACCGCGATGTCGATCGAGACCTTCCACAAGGCATCACTGGTTCACGATGACATTGAGGACAACGACCAGTTCCGTTACGGCGAAGAAGCGCTGCACGTCAAATACGGAGTTCCGACGGCCATCAATGTCGGTGATTATCTCGTCGGGATGGGCTACCGCCTGGTCAGCCGTGATCGCAAAGAGTTGGGGGCGGAAACCGCCGCCGACATCCTGGATTACCTTGCCGATTCGCATCAACGACTGGCGGAAGGGCAGGGGGCTGAACTGATTTGGCGGGATGGCTCGGACAAGATCCTCAAACCGATCGACGCGCTCAAAGTTTACGCACTGAAAACGGCTCCGGCGTTTGAGGCGGCATTCTACAGCGGCTTGCGATTGGCCGGCCCCTGCGACGAATATTTACAGCCCGTCAAAGCGTTCGCCCGAAACCTCGGCGTTGCGTTCCAGATTCTCAACGATCTGAAAGACTGGGACACGACGATGAAAACAAGAAATCGGTCGGCACCGATTTGCTCGGCGGACGGCCGACGGTGCTGTGGGCACTGGCGTTCGATTCGTTGACCGGACCGCAGCGGGAAGAACTGATTTCCCTGACCGACCCGAATTCCAAATTATCGCCCGACAAGAAGATTTTGCGGGCGCGGCATTTATATTTCGAAGCCGGAGTTTTCGAGAAGGCCTATCGCTTGGTCGACAAACACCAGCAAAAAGCTGAAGAAATTGCCGATGAAATCCAACCCGATGAACTGCGGCGATTGATGTATTACCTGGTGGATACCGTGCTCGATCGAACCGCCGAAGTTAAACCGACCATCGACATTACGCACCTGTCTTTCGAACAGGTTCTCCCGATCGTTTCCAGTGAAATCTCACAAGGGCCGAACGTTTGAACCGAACTGATTCCGCCGAAGTCGAACTGGATTCCCTGATCGGGTTGTTTTACGACGATCCACAGCAACTGGGTCGCTTTGAACAGGTTTCGGCGGACGAAGTACCCGCGCCAGCCAAGGCGTTGTTGGCTCATGATTATCACATGACCGTGACAGTCGAACACTATCACGGTTGTCCGGTCGATGTAAAAGTCCACCAGACCCTGATCCAGGGGGATGACTATTCCCGCAAAATCATCTTGACGCGGCAATCGGACGACCACGTCGTGATGTTCGGGATTGTGCGGCTGAACATGTCGCTGCTGTCACCCGGCGTCCGTGCCGAAATCGAATCCCAACAAACTCCGCTGGGGAGGATTTTGATCAAACACAATGTGTTACGCGCGGTGAAACTGTTGCGGCTGTTCCGGATCCAACCCGGCAACGACCTCAGGTCAGCGATGGGACTGAACGAGTCCCAAGTCTGTTTTGGCCGCACCGCTTTGATCTATTGCGATGGATCGCCGGCGATTGAGTTGCTGGAAATCGTGGCGCAGTAGTTCGACACGCCGATGCCGGCTCGGTAGGTTGGTTTGCTCTGACGGGGGCGGTGGTCAACCAGGGCAGGGGAGACGATTGCCTGGGCTCAGCGATTGACCGGCCCCAATAAAAATCGCGATCGCTCCGGAGTCGTTACCGATCGCCGCTACTTTTCGTGCAGATTGTCCGCTAAACTGGTCAGCTGTTCGCTGGCTCGAACTTCGATCGCGCCGGATTTTTAGTACGGGACTTCAGCCTCAGGTCACGGATCAATGAAACGAGTCATAGCGATTCTCGTGATTGCGTTAATGATCGCGCATCAGGATATTTGGTATTGGAACGACGAAACGATGGTGTTTGGGTTCATGCCCATCGGCCTGTTTTATCACGTTTGCATTTCCGTGGCCGCCGCGCTCGTCTGGCTATTGGCCTGTCAGTTTGCCTGGCCATTTGAAGATCACGAAGACCCTGAAACCAGACTCGCGGATCACAGAGGAGCAAGCCTGATGAATCCTGGTCAAATACGATTATTGATGATCGTCGTTTATCTGTTGCTCCTGCTGGTACTCGGCTTTGTTGCCAGTCGATCCTTCCGGGGCACCAAGAAGGATTATCTGCTGGCCAGTCATTCCATCGGTCCATTTCTGCTTGTTGATGAGCCTGTTTGGAACGACGATGACGGCTTTTGCGCTGGTCGGCTCAACCGGTGAAGCCTACAAGGAAGGTATCGGCGTTTATGGATTGCTCGCCTCCAGCAGCGGCATTGTCCACTCGCTCTGCTTTTTTATGATCGGCGTCAAGATCTACGGGTTTGGTCGCAAATACGGATACTCAACGCAAATTCAGTTTTTTCGTGACCGACTGGACAGCGATTTTGTTGGCGTGCTGCTGTTCCCGATTCTGGTTGGACTGATCATTCCCTATTTGCTGCTGGGTGTGATGGCCGCCGGGACCGTGATCCAGGCGATGACGACCGGCGCTTTTCCCAATTTCGAGATGTTCCAGCAACTAACGCCCGACGGCTCGCCATCGCCGCTAAACGGCTCAGTCCCTCCCTGGTTGGGGTCACTGGTGATCTGCATGGTCGTTTTGATCTACGTCTTTTTCGGCGGCATGCGGGGAACCGCTTGGGCAAACGCATTTCAAACAGTCGTGTTTATGGTGCTGGGAGTCGTCACCTTTGTCATGCTGGCCAACCAAATGGGAAACGGCGATACTTTGATGGCCAGCTTGCAGAATGTTTCAGCCAAGGTCAGTCCGGAATTCATGACACGATCGGAGATGTCGCGAACCAAATTCTTGACCTACATGTTTATCCCGCTGTCGGTCGGAATGTTTCCTCACCTGTTTCAGCACTGGCTGACCGCCAAATCATCCCGGAGTTTCAAAATTCCGGTTGTCCTGCATCCGATTTTTATCATGATCGTCTGGGTGCCGTGCGTCTTGATCGGCGTTTGGGCAACCACCGAGAGCTTTCCGCCGTCGATCACGGCCAATGGCGTCCTGCCGTTTCTGGTTAAATCGAAATTGTCACCGATTATCGCTGGTCTGCTGACCGCCGGAATTCTGGCCGCCATCATGTCTTCGCTGGATAGCCAGTTTTTGTGCATCGGGTCGATGTTTACCAACGACATCGTGGATCATTACGTCGGCAAGGACAAGATTTCCGATCGTGCCCAGGTCTGGATCGCACGCTCTTTTGTGATCGCCGTCGTGGCGCTGACGTATTACCTCAGCCTGCAAGGCTACAAGAGCGTGTTTGTCATGGGCGTTTGGTGTTTTTCTGGATTTGCGGCGTTGTTCCCTCTGGTTTACGCCGCCTTGTACTGGCGCGGGCTGACTGCGGCCGGTGCCGTTTCCGGAATCCTCGCCACCATTGGCAGCTGGCTGTACCTGTTCCGGGAATCAGGCTGGGGCGGCAATCGCGATTACGCAATCAGGATCCCGTTCGGGGAGGATAACCAGGTATTTACGATGATGCCGGTCGTCGCCATTTTCGCCTGCTCGCTGGTCGCGATGGTCGTGACGTCGCTGATTACCCGCCGGCCCAGTGAAGCAACATTGAAAAAGTTCTTCGATTGAGCATGTACTTCGATTGAGTGGGATTGGTGTCTTCACGCAGGCGCAGCAAATCGACCTCCGCGGAATCCGAATCGCACTTCGTGCGGATGGCGGAATGGTTGGCCATGGAATCGCGGGCCGAAGTCCAGCGCATGGCGGAGCGTCGGACCCGCAGTAAGTCAGAAGATGCCGAGAAAAGCGGCGAATCGATTCTCGATCTGGTCATCGCCGATCACAGTCCAGGCCTGGGCGGAACCACGCTGGTCACGTTTCAACGACGCAACCGGGAACTTCCCATGCCCTGGCATCGCTTGCGAGTGGGTTCCCCCGTCGTCGTTTCCGATTACCCACAGCCCGGTGACTGCTCGGAAACCGGGGTCGTCAGTCGACAACGAAGAGAAAGTCTCCAGGTCGCCATGAACCGCTGGCCCGACGGGGAGCGATTCCGGATCGACCTGACGGCCGACGAGGTCACCCGGCAGCGACAATTGGCGGCGGTGATGGTTGCCAAGGATTCGCGGGGACGACTGGGACAGTTGCGGTCGGTGTTGATGGGTGAACGCAAACCGGAATTCTCTGAATTACCCGAATGTCAATTTCAAACCGCGTTGAACGAATCCCAACAACAAGCGGTTCGGTTCGCGCTGTCGGCCCATGACCTGGCGATGATTCACGGGCCACCGGGAACAGGCAAAACGACCACGATCGTCGAGTTGATCATCCAGGCCATCACACCGAGGTGACAAAGTCCTGGCCTGTGCACCGAGCAATACCGCGGTCGACAATTTGCTCGATCGACTTGTGGAAGCCGGACAAAGAGTCGTCCGAATTGGACATCCAGCGAGAGTTACCGAACGGCTGAGACACTATTCTCTCGACGGACTGGTCGAAGAACATGAAAATATGCCGGTCATCAAGGACATGGTTCGCGAAGCCGAGGCGATTTTTCGCAAATCTGACAAATGGACACGAGCCAAACCGGCCCGGGGCCAACGGCAGGAGCTCCGACAGGAAGCCAAACGCCTGCTCGCCGATGCACGCATGCTCGAACGGCAGGCGATCGAGTCGATTCTCGACCGCGCTCACGTCATCTGTGCCACGACGTCTTTTAACGAGGACTTGCTGGGGGACCGGTGGTTTGACCTGGCCGTGATTGATGAAGCTTGCCAGAGCACCGAACCGGGTTGTTGGGTACCGCTGTTGCGAGCCGAGAAAGTCGTGCTGGCCGGGGATCCTTGCCAGCTGCCTCCGACCGTCATTTCTGCCGAGGCCGCCAAGGCTGGTTTCGCGGTCAGCCTGATGGAACGTGAAATGCAGCTTTACGGCGATCACCTGACACGGTTGCTGACCGTGCAGTATCGAATGCACCAACAGGTCATGGATTTTTCATCCCAGGAGTTTTACGACGGCAAACTGATTGCCCATCCCAGCGTGCAGCAGCACCTGTTGTCCGATTTGGAGCCGGTGGTCGCCAACGAACTGACAACCCAGCCGGTTCGTTTCGTCGACACTGCGGGAGCCGGGTGGGACGAAGAACTGGAGCCCGACGGCGAAAGCAAACGAAATCCCAACGAGGCCGATTGGGTCTTGAGCCTGATCGAACGACTGATCGAATCCGGAGTCTACGCCCAGGACATCGCAATCATCGCACCCTACGCGGCTCAAGTCCGCTTGCTACGCAACCAACTGTTGGCCAACATCGCGACGGGAAACAGCCGGTTAACCAAGCGCGATTACCGGGATCTGGAAATTGACACGGTCGACGGATTTCAGGGCCGCGAAAAAGAAGCCGTGATCATCACGCTGGTACGCTCCAACGAACAAAACGAAATTGGCTTTCTGGCCGACACGCGTCGGATGAACGTCGCGTTGACCCGCGCCCGACGCTCATTGTTCGTCATCGGCGACAGCGCCACCCTCGGCGGAAACGATTTTTATCGCGATTTCTTCGAATACGTCGAATCGATCAAGGCCTATCACACCGTTTGGGAAGAACTGGCTTGAGTTTGCTTGGGCTTGTTCAACACAGCGATGACCCCCAACAGGACCGCGCCGGCAATGTTGACCATGATTCCCGTCGTTCGACCGCCGACATTGGGAGCCAACAACAAAATCGCTGCGACGGTCAATGCCACGCGCAGTGCCGGACTCAGATTTCGACGCATGTATCCGGTCACCGCTGCCGCCAACGCAATCACGCCCAGAATCGACATCACGAGCGCGATTGCAACATATTGCCATTTGACCGTCTGCCCCTCGAGCGGCATCAACAACAGCGCCGGACGATAGATGAACATGAACGGAAGCGTAAACCCGACCAGTGAGAATTTGAACGATGAAATCGCCGTCGACATGATCGGGGCTTTCGCAATCGACGCGCTCGCGTACGCCGCCAAAGCCACCGGCGGTGTGACCATCGACATCATCCCATAGTAAAAAATGAACAGGTGAGCCGCCAATGGAGCAACGCCCAATTCGCCCAGCAACGAACCCATCAACGTCGCCATCAACAGGTAACAGACGACCGATGGCACGCCCATTCCCAACACGAGCGAACATCCCATGATCCCGATCAAGGCCAACAGCAGGCTGGTCTCAACGACCGATTTGATATTCTCCCCAAACTCATTGGCCATCGACGTTGACTGAACGATGCCAATGATGATCCCGACACAGGCACTGGCCGCCACCAACGCCATGCCGTTGATCGAGGCACTCTTGAGCGCTGACACAATTTGGGGTCGCCAAGCCGATTGGAGCAGGCCATACAACAGCAACGCCAGCATGGCGATGAAGGAAGAACCCAGCAGAGAATCAAAAACCTTTTGGCCGCCGATTACCTCCGTTGTCGGATCAATCCACGGGGAAGCCAGGAATGCTCGCCATACGCCTTGACCAATCCAACTGATTTCTGCCAACGACGGTGAATAAATTTGGTGGGCAATCATCACGCCCAGAAAAACCATCACGGCTCCGAGTCGCGGGTAGACCCCCAGATTGAGCTGCTTGCGAAAAATCGCCAGGAACAGGATCACCACCAGTGAACCGGTGACAGATCGAAACGGGGAGAAGCTCATACAGAGCAACAGGATCAAAAATCCCAACGCTCCGAAAAATACTCCGGCCTCGAACAGCGAAATCGGCCGAGCGACCTGTTGCTCGCTCGGCAATTTGATATGCGCTGCACCAATTTTTTTGGAATAGAAATCGACGATCATCCACAGCGAAAAATAGTACAGAAATGCCGGAATCACCGCGGCCTTGGCAATTTCAAGAAATGTCACGTTGGGCTGGACAAAATCCAGCATCATGTAAGCACCCGCACCCATCACGGGAGGAACCAGCGCACCCCCGGTGGCCGCCGCCGCGGTGATTCCCCGCGGCAACCTTTGGCTCGAAGCCCGCATTGCGCATCATCGGGATCGTAAAACTGCCGGTCGTCACCGCATTGGCGACCGCACTTCCAGAAAGTGATCCCATCAAGCCGCTGCCGATCACCGCAACTTTGGCCGGTCCCCCGGCGCTACGACCAAACAGTTTTTGAGAAAAATCGATAATGAACTGCGTCGCGCCCGACATCTCCAGGAACGCGCCAAACACCACAAACAGGAACACATAATTGAACATCACGCCGGCGGCCGGGCCCAACACGCCCGTCGATTGCAAAAACGTCGCACTGCTGATGGATGCCAGGTCCATCCCCTGGTGGGGCAACAACCAATCGGGCAATTTTGGGGCAAAGTAGGCGTGCAACATGAAAGCAATCGCCAACGCCGGCACGACCAAGCCAATACACCGCCGCGTCGCTTCGAGCACCAGGAACAGTCCGATGTAACCGATCCAGATGTCCAGTCTGGTTTCATCCCCCGCGCGATCTCCCAACGAAACCTGACCATCAAATCCTTCGGGCCAGAAGCGTTTGAGGGACGGTTCGGTCTGAACAAAGATATAGGCGAAACAGACGAATGTCAGGATCGCGAAGACCCAACGGAAGAACACATCAATTCGCCAGATCCGTTGATCGTAAGCAAACATGTCCGGATTGGTGGTGGCCAACTCCGCTGTCGGTTCAGCAATTTTTTTGGACGCCGGAAACACCAGGAAACACAACACCATCCCCAGCAATACAAAGATTGCCAGCGACGAGTGCGGCTGCATGATGTTGTAGTTGACGAAAATGATTGTGTAAAAACACAACACCACGCCCAGGAAGGTGATGAGCGCCTTACGTAACCGATCCACTGGGGCAACTCCACCGTTCAGGCCATCGTTTCATCAGGTCCGCCGGCAATGGCGAGTGAAAACCTGGATGGTTCGAAGTACTCGTTTGAAAACTATTCACCTTCCGGCCAGATTCCGATCTCTTTGTAGTACCGAATCGCACCCGGATGAAAATCGGTTCCCGTATTGCGGGCCGGCATTCTGTTCGTTGATCGCTCGAGCGGCCGGATGTTGCTTGACAATCTCCTCGCGGTTCTCCCAAATCGCTTTGGTCAGCGCGTAGACCAGATCCTCATCCACATCCGCGTGGGTGATCAATTGCATGGAACCGACGTTCATGGCTTCGAAGTCCGCCTCCATGCCTTTGTAGGTTGGCTTGCCGTCAGCGTTGGTTGCTGGAATCGTTGCCGGAGAGAAAAAGGGCAGATCCTTGATCAGTTTCTCACGAACGGCAGGATCATACGAAATGAACCGGATGTCCGATGAATTACAGGCCTGGACAACCGCCGGCGTCGGAATGGCACCGCCCATGAAAGCGGCATCGGTATTGCCGTCGGCCAATGACTGAACGGCCGCGGTGTAAATTTCGTTTTGCGGAATGAAGTCCGCGTCTTCCGCAGAACCGGAATACTTGACACCGTGGGCAGTCAACAATGGACCAAGGAACATTTCGAATCCGGCTCCGGCGGGCCCTACCGAAACGCGTTTGCCTTTCAAATCGGCGATCGTATTGATCCCGGAATCGGCTTTGGTGATGAACAAGCCAATATTCGGAGCCAGCGTCACCACGGTTCGGATCTGGTATTCCTTGTCCCACCCCTCGCCCCCTCGGGCGGCAAAGTAGCTGATCGCGGAATTGGACATGCCCAATTGAATCTCGCCTTTGTCCAACATCCGGATGTTTTGCTTCGATCCCTTGGTGCCTTTGGACTGGACTTTCCAGTCGACGTCACCTTTGAATTCGTTAGCGACCGACGCGATTGCGGCACCAACCTGATTGAAACACACCACCCACCGGCGCACTGCCAAGGGTCACGAATTGACGATCACCACTGTGGCCGAATCATCTCCGCCACCTTTCGCCGTTTCGCCGCCGGAATCACAGCCGCTCAACAGGCAAAATACCATCGAGCAGAGCCAAGGTCAGCAGGCAATTGATCCAGAATGTTGTTCCGGTGAGATCGGTCGTTATGTTGCAGCCGCATCGGGTAATATCCTTGTATTGAAATTCGTGTGGAGGTCGATTTTGGATTCAATGGTAGGAATCTAGATCATAACACGCGTCAAATTTACGCTCCATGGGCGGTCGCGGTTCTGGCGACCCGCTAGTTCCGACAAATCGGTCAGTAAACAGCAAACGAACGATTAATCTTGAACATCTCCGCGTCGGGAAATGTGGGTTCGCATACGTCGCTGGACCGATGACTTGTCAGGGAGTTGGATTGAGTTTCTTCAGCTCGATCTTGCGAAACTGCGTCCCGTGACTCTCCGATTGCAGCGAGATGGTACCTTCGCTGATCATCAGTTGGCCGTTCTTGATCAGAGCTTTCGCCTCCGGATCTCTTTCGTCGAATTGCGGCTGGTTGTATTCCAACACGACCTCCCCGCCGATTTTGTGTCGAATGACGTCATTGCCATGGACCTCGACTTCCACGGTGACCCACTGGTCTCCGTCAAACGTTGGCGATGTGCTGTTGGTGCAATGCTTTTTGAACAATTCGTCATTCATCACAACGTTGGTCCCGGGAGTGCACAGATTCAAAGTCGAACGGGACTGGTGCCGTTACCTCCGAGGAGTTGGACCTCGATTGAGACGGGAAATTTCTGATCTTTGGCCATCAACGTGGCGGGTCCTGACCGTGCAGCATCAACCCGTTGTTACGAAACGCCCAACCGGGACCGTTGGTGACCTGGTCGCCAATGAAACGGTACTCGACCCGCAAGATGTAGTGCGAGAATTTGTCTTTGTAAAACAGATGACCGAATTTTTCCCAGGTCGGTTTGTTCTTGCCGTCCATGCTCAGGAAATCCTGTGGTTGATAGTCGTCGTACGAGACCGTCAACAACCCATCGACCACGCGAAAGGTGTCGGCGTAGTTGTCTCCCAGTTCGTGACCTCGAATTTTTGCCGTCCAGCCAGTCAGATCCTTGCCGTTGAACAGCTGGATCCACTCGTCGGTGCCGGTTTTGCCAGCTTCGGGTGTTGACCCTGCGGGAGATTCGCCCAAGGGAACCGACTCCGGGGGCAATTTGGTAACTTGACCGTGACGTTTGGAGAATTTGAGAGACGTCAAGGCCAAACGCCAGGAAACAGAACAAAACAAACGGGACGGATCGGCTGAGACAATGGTCGGCTCATGGTTGATACTCACGTTTTTGGGTAAGACGGAAAGCTACCGGCATAGAAAGCTGAATCATAACTGAATCGCCCCATAACACAGGAACGCGGCCGAAACTCGTTGAAAACAGCGAAATAATGGGTTGCGGTCAATGAGGGAATTTGCATAATAGGCCGATTACCTAGAAAACCAATTCAGTTTGGACCGTCGCAGCGAGATGGTCGAAATTAAGCGAGGATAGTTCATTGGGAAAGTTTCGAAAAAAATCGCCTCGTCGTAAGGCGAAGGCAAAAACGCGGACCGTTCGTAAGGATCCGTTGTACGTGGACGGCGAACGCCCCAGTCCGATGTACGTTGATTACAAAGACGTCGAGTTATTGGGCAAATTGGTAAATCGACACGGCCGAATTGTCGGTCGACGCAAGACAGGTTGCACCGCGATCAGTCAACATGCCGTGACCGATGCGATCAAACGAGCTCGGTTTATGGCCCTGTTACCATTCAAGGGCGACTAACGGTCCGTGCTTTCGGTCGTACCGAAAGAAATTGAACCGATATCCCAACGCCTGCCAGGTCCGATGGCAGGCGTTTTTAGTGGACCGCGGAAATTCTTAATTCTGGCGGAGCAACGGATTAACTCGTCGCCGGAAAATGAGTTGTTCAGGGTTCAGGCGTCTCCGTTGCGGCGCGAAGCCCAAGCTGGCTGAATTAACGAAACAATTCGCGTACGTCACTCACAAGGCAAACCGTAAAGATCCGCTGCCGCGGTCCATACCACCGAACACCCAACTCATGGCAATTTTTAAAACCAGTCGACGAGTCGAATTCCGCGATACCGATGCCGCGGGCATTGTGCATTTCTCGAATTTCTTCGTTTACATGGAGCAAGCCGAACACGCGTTTCTACGCAGCGTCGGCTTGGGAGTGATTTGCGAAATCGACGGACAGAAAACCAGCTGGCCCCGTGTCAACGCTGAATGCAATTATCGCAACGCGATTCGGTTCGAAGACATGATTGATATTCACGTCAGCGTGCGGCGAATCGGCTCCAAAAGCATGACTTACGGTTTTGAATTTTTTCGTGGCCAAACACTGGTTGCCGAAGGATTACTTACAACCGTCTGCTGCCTGTTTGAACACGGCTCAAGCCCGCAGTCGGTGCCAATTCCCGCGCAATTCGTGGAAGCGGTGAAACCTTTTTTGGCAGAGTGAGAGGGTTAGTTTTCAGGGTGCAGGGTTTGAGAATTGCTCGCATTGGCTGTCGTTTGATTTCAGACTGCCGAGCGGCAAAGTATTAAGCAACCTTTCAACCAGATCATTCAAGGGTAACGCGACTCGCAATTTCAATTTCTTACTTGCCATTCTCCTCGCCTCATGTCGATCTACCTGCAAAACCTGACCGTTCGATTGGCTGAGGGAATCGGCAACCTGCCCGAGGAAACTCGGCAGTTGCAGATCGACTATTTTCTTGCCGCCCAACAGCCGGATGGGGGATTCGCTGGCCGCCAAGGCGGAAGCGATTTGTACTACACGACTTTCGCGATGCGCGGGCTGTCGATCCTGGGTGAACTGTACGGCGAAACGGCCGATCGCACGGCCGAATTCCTGCGATCCAAACTGGCTTCGCACCAGACGATCGTCGATTTTTTCTCGCTGTTTTACGCCGCCAATCTGCTCAAGGTTTCTGCCGGCGTCGACATTTTTGCCGACGCGGATCCCAACTGGCCCGATCAAGTCGCCGCATTTCTGGAATCGCTCCGTCGGGAAGACGGCGGTTACGCGAAAGCCCCCGAAGGCCATGCCGGCAGCACCTATCACACTTTTCTGGTGTTGCTGGTCCTGCAATTGATCGACAAGGAAGTCCCCGAACCCGAACGCGTCATCGCTTTCCTGGAGTCGCAGCGCGAACCGGAAGGTGGTTGGCGTGAAATCCGGGCAAGCAAACGAGCCGGCACTAATCCCACCGCCGCGGCGGTGGCCAGCCTGCAAATTCTCAACGCGCTCAATGAAGCGGAAGATCCGGAATTGGTCGCAACGACGCTTGATTTCCTGGTCGAGATGCAGACGGACGAAGGCGGCTTGCGAGCCAACACGCGAATCCCGATCGCCGATCTGCTTAGCTCGTTTACGGGAGCTCTGACGCTGGTCGAACTTGACGCGTTTACCGAAATCGACATCGAGGCCTACCGCCGATTCGTCCTCGAAATGCAGCGGCCCGAAGGTGGTTTTCAGGCGGCGGCCTGGGATGAAGCCCATGACGTCGAGTATTCGTTCTACGGTCTGGGCTGTCTCGCACTGCTGGCAAACCAAGCCTCCGCTGCCGACTGACGATCCAATCCGGCCCGGCCAAAAATCCATCCCCGTTGCCGTTGGACAATCCGAAACGACAGCTGGAAACTGAACGGCGCGCCACGACCGTTCAAGTTTGCTAGAATCGGGGCTCGCTTCAATCACGATTCAACGAATGCATCATGGCTGATTTTGTCGCAGAAAATATCGTCAAGGAATTCCCGACTCCGGGGCAACCGCTCCGAATTCTCGACGGAGTCTCGGTCCAGTTAAACCGGGGCGAAAACCTCGCCGTCGTCGGCGACAGCGGAAGTGGTAAAAGTACGTTCCTGCATATTGCCGGAACACTCGATGAACCAACTTCCGGGACGGTGACCCTGCTGGGCACCGACCTGAGCCAACTTGGCCGGCACCAAATCGCAGATTTTCGCAATGAGAATATCGGTTTCGTATTTCAGGAGCATCACCTGCTACCGCAGCTGTCGGCTTTGGAAAATGTTCTGATCCCTGTTTTGGCGCACGGAAAAACAAATTCCGAGTCGGTCGAAAGGGCCAACATGCTGCTGGACCGAGTCGGACTGGGAGCACGAACGAATCACCGCCCCGCAGCACTGTCCGGCGGTGAACGACAACGGGTCGCGGTCGCCAGGGCCCTGATCCGCAGCCCTGCTTTGATCCTTGCCGATGAACCAACAGGCAGTCTCGATCCGATCAACGCGGAAAAAATTGGCAGCCTCCTGCTCGAACTGCAACAACAGGACAATGCCATCCTGATCTGCGTCACGCACAGCGAAAAACTGGCCCAGTCGTTTCAAAAACAATCCAAATTAGTCAACGGAAAACTGAGTTCCTGACGCCAAATCATCGCAATTGGAAATTGACGGCAGCGCAGTGCCCCGCCGCATCGGACAACACCGAACACCGAAAACCAGCAACCCCATGTCCATCTGGCAACTTGCAATCCAAAGCCTTCGTTATTACTGGCGTACCAACCTGGCCGTCGCACTCGGTGTGGCGGCGGCGACGGCCGTACTGACAGGAGCCCTGATCGTAGGTGACAGCATGCGATCCAGCCTGCTTTCCTTGACGATTGACCGACTCGGTGCGATTGACGAGTTATTGGTCTCCGACGGTTTTTTTCGCGCTAAGTTAGCCGAGGAAATCAAAGATCAAAAAGACTGGGAATCGCTTGCGAACTCCTATTCCCGGATTGCACCGGCCATTCTTTTTCCCGGTGGAACGGTGGAAACAACCGCACGTCGGGAGACGGCACGAGCGGGCAGTGTCACCGTTCTGGGAATTACCGACGAGTTCTGGAATCTCGGCGACGAACAAATCAGGCCAGCCAAACCTGCCAGCGGCCAGGTTGCTTACATCAACCAGGCGCTTGCCGACGATCTAAAGGTTACCGCTGCCCAGGTTGCCGAAGACTCCGCCAAGATCACCGTCCGCATTCCCAAACAGAATCAGCTGCCGGCGGACAGCGCTTTGGGCAAACAGAAGGACCTGATTGAAAGCCTGGTTGATTTATCGGTCGTCAAGATCATCCCCAATGAAAGCTTGGGCCGTTTTGGCCTGCACCCGACCCAATCCAATCCGCTCAACGTCTACGTTCCCATTGAACTGTTGCAGGATTCGCTCGCGCGGACCGTGCTGAAACACAAATCCGATCCGGCCCAGGCCAATGTGCTGATGTTCGCCGGCAGCGGGACTTCGCCACCCGATGAAGCAACCAGTCAGTTATTGCTGGAGCAAATTCGGCCGACGCTCGAAGACTATGGACTGACTTTAAAACAGGTGAAGAAGACTTTCGACCAAGCCACCATTTTCGATTACTGGAGTCTGACCTCCGATCGGATGGTGATGAATGACGAGACAGCCCAATTGGTCTCCGCGGCGATTCCTGCGGCCAAGCCCGTGTTCACCTACCTGGCCAACGACATTCGAACGCCAGAACTGGAATGTGGAGTGCCGTTTTCGATGGTCGCCTCGGTTGATTTTGACGCAGCCTTCCAACCCATCTCCGCGGTTTCCAATCAGCCCATCCGCCAACTCGGCGAAAATGAAATTGTGCTCAATGAATGGGCCGCGAAAGATCTCGACGCCCAGGTCGGTGATACGCTGATCGTTACCTATTTCGAACCCGAAACGACTCACGGCGATCAAGTGGAACGGCAGGTAGAACTGAAATTGGTGGACATTGCCAAATTGACCGAACCGATCAAGGGCTTTGTCGTTCCGCGTCGCGGTCCAATCGAGCTGCCCGAATTTGACCAGCCACCCAGTTTGGTCAACGATCCGGACCTGACACCGGAGGTCCCGGGCGTGACCGATGCGGAATCGATCGAGAACTGGGATTTACCGTTTGAAACCGCCGATCGAATTGAACCGGAAGACGATGAATATTGGACCAATCATCGGACGACCCCCAAAGCGTTCGTTTCGCTGGCGACCGGTCAAAAGCTTTGGAACAGTCGATTTGGCCAAGTCACCAACTTTCGGATTCCGATTGACGCAAGCAATCCAGACGATTCCAGCCTGGTTGCGGAGAACTTGAACCGGGCCTTTTCCAATCACAAAAGCAGCCTCGGCCTGCACCTGGTTCCCATCAAACGCCGCGGCCTGGCAGCGTCATCCGGCTCGACGCCCTTCGACGTGTTGTTTTTGGCATTGAGCATGTTTGTGATTGGCTCGGCATTGATCCTGGTGGCACTGTTGTTTCGACTGGGGTTTCAGCAACGCGCCGCCGAAGTCGGACTGATGAGTGCGACCGGGTTTCATCAGAGTCGAATTCGCCGGGTCTGGCTGACGGAAATGAGCCTGGTTTCTTTGATCGGAGCGGTCGTCGGCATCCTGCTTGGGATCGGATACGCCGCGTTAATGATTTGGGGCCTGACGACCTGGTGGGTGGGAGCGATTTCGCGGCCATTTCTGACGTTGAGCGTGTCACCGCTGAGTTTGGCAATCGGGTTGATCAGTGGCATGCTGGTTTGTGTTGGCACGATCGCGTGGTCGTTGCGAAAAACCAGTCAGCAGGATGTGCGCAGCCTGCTGGCGGGGCAGATTGAAGATTCGAACGCAATGAAGCCGAAATCAAAATCTGCCTCAAAACCGTGGCTGATTTACGTTTTGATCGTGTTGGCAATCGGACTGGCAGCGATGGCAACCGGTTTGTCGGGCGAGGCCCAGGCTGGTTCCTTCATGGGTTCCGGATTTTTGGTCCTGACAGCGCTGTTGATGATGGTCTACCGGTGGCTGCGCCGACCGGCCAGTGATGATCAAACGGAATCGCTACAACTGGCTTCGCTGGCAATCATGAACGGTAAACGCAATCCGCTCCGCAGCACGTTGACGATTGGGCTGGTTGCGGTTGCGAGTTTTTTGATCGCCGCGGTCAGTGCATTTCGTCTGGCACCGACAGAGCAGGGGACTGCCGGTTTTGATTGGGTGGCTCAATCCAGTCAACCGATTCTGGAGGACCTCTCGACCGTCGAAGGTCGAGCCGAATCACTGGGCAGCGGGAACGAATTAACGAACGGAACGGTCGTGATGCCATTGCGATTCAAAGCTGGCGAAGACGCAAGCTGCAACAATCTGTACCAATCGACGCAGCCCCGGGTCCTCGGTGTACCCGAAATCTTTGTCAACTATTTCGATGATGCAGCGCCCCAGCATTCGGAGTACGATTTTGCCTGGGCCGGCAGCACGGCAGAGACGGCTGCCGAACAGGCCAATCCCTGGCGACTGCTCGATGGTTCCAGCCGTCATGCGGGGACCGCAGCCGATCCGATTCCGGTCGTGATTGATAAAAACACCGCCAACTACAGTTTGAAGATTTACACCTTGAACTCGATTTTAAAAGTCGCCTACGATTCGGGAGAAACGGTACATTTCAAGGTTGTGGGATTCTTGGCGAATACGATTCTGCAAGGCAGTTTGATCATTGCCGAAAACGATTTTAAGACGGCTTTTCCAGCGATCGGTGGCTATCAATATTTTTTGATCAAAGATGGTCTCAACACCGCTTCGATGCCCGACGGGGAACTTGCCGAAGACCCGACCAACGTCTCCGTGCTTGAGCGGCAACTGGGCGATTACGGTTTCGATGCCCGTTCAGCACCACAATTGTTGGCGAACTTCATGGCGGTTCAGAATACTTACCTGAGTACGTTCCAGACCCTGGGCGCTTTGGGATTGCTGTTGGGTACCTTTGGTTTGGCGGCGGTCCAGATTCGTAGCGTGATGGAACGAAAGAAAGAACTTGGTCTGATGCGAGCCGTCGGCTTCAGTCAGGCGCGGTTGGCGAGAATGGTACTGCTGGAAAACACGTTTCTGTTGCTGCTGGGCCTGGGAGTCGGAATTGCGGCCGCCCTGTTCACGACGTTGCCGCACTGGTTCGTCGGATCGGCATCGGTCCCGTGGGGAGAGCTGGCATTCATGTTTACGGTGATTGCGGTCGTTGGGCTGCTCGCTGGCTTGCTGGGCTCCCGCCTGATTTCGAAAATGCCGCTGCTGGAATCGTTGCGGGCGTAAGGCTAATGGCACTCACTTTCGAGAGCTGAACCGCATATCCCGATAGGGATTCCAGCCAATAGCCGGTGTTTGAGCGCATCGACAACACCGGAATGACGGGGCACTAGTACGACGATCCTGAAGGGATCGCAGCAACAGCCGCTGTGATCCCGTCAGGATCAATCATCCCCGATTTCGATATTCCGGTGGTATGCGCTTCGCTCCAACCACCGGCTAACGGCTGAAACTCCTTCGGAGTATTTTTTAAAGTGAGTGCCATTGGACGTAAGGCGGCGATACAATAGCTCGCGTTAATTCCCGGCGACAGCAATTTCAATGATTCGCTTTGGCGATCCTAACGCTCGAGCTCCCCCCGACGAAATTGGTAGTTGCTGCAAAACGCCACCGAAAACGCGTTATAATTTGAGTCAATCGCTTTCAAGTTTCTCAAGTCGTTTGTCTGCCTGTCGTGACCAAATCTGGCTCAAGCATCGATTCAAAATTTGCAGCGCGCAAACGCAAACACGATGGCCTGCAGCTGGCAGGACTGTTGCTGTGGCGGATGGGTTTGTTGTTGGCGGGTGCAACGGCGCTCTATCACGGAATCAAATTATTGCTACGGTTTGTTGATCTCCCGATCCAACTTGAGATCGGTGTTGGGCTGGTGTTGGCCGGTGTTTCGGCAGTCGCCGTTTCCTTCATCATCGAACGAATCGTGGATGCCCGTAACGAAGGGAACCTGAAGCAACCATGATTCGCTTCCTACGTATTCTCGGCGTAGTTTTAATCGGTGCTGGGGCATTGACGATTCTGTCATGGTTTATCGAGCCGCTGCGAAAGATCTGGCCGCTGGTCTTTCAGTGGTTTTCTGGATTGCCGCTGCCGATCCAGACCGGTTTGGTGATCGCCGCGATTGGATTTTTGCTGTTGTTCAGTTCGGTGATCTGGGAGCGAATCGAAGATCGAAAATCAGAAGGAAATTTATTGGACGAGTAACTTGGAATCGAAACCAATGGAGAGAGAGCCATGATCGTTGTCACCACCGAAACCATCCCAGGTCGGGAGATTGTCGAATCCCTTGGCGTCGTCCGGGGAAGTACCATTCGGGCCAAGCACCTGGGTAAAGACATCGTAGCGGGCCTGCGGATGCTGGTCGGTGGCGAGATCAAGGAATACACCGAGATGCTGGTGGAGGCTCGCAACGAAAGCATGCGGCGGATGGAGGCTCAAGCCGAACAACTGGGTGCCGATGCGGTGGTCAACATGCGTTTTGTGACTTCCCAGGTCATGACGGGCGCGGCGGAATTGTTGGCCTATGGAACGGCGGTCAAGCTGCGCCAGTCTTGACAGATCGGAACGCCACTGGCGGCGCGGGTAGAGAAACCGGGAATTCCGCTTCCTCCGACCTCCCTCTTGCCAGCAATCAAACCAATCGACTAAAATCCTAAAGTCAAAATCACCCACTCGCCGGTGTGGCGGAATTGGCAGACGCGATGGATTCAAAATCCATTGGGGGCAACCCCGTGGAGGTTCAAGTCCTCTCACCGGTACTTTTTGAAAGCTCGAAAAACCCAGTGTTTTTCGAGCTTTTTTTACAACCATCGCACTTTGTGCGAGACTCAACGCGGGCGATGCGGCGCCGATTGCCGTAACCCAAGCATCGCGAATCAGCGAATGCCGTCGACCTCACGAAAGGTTGCCGCCGGCGGGGCGGGGAGGACCAGGGTTGGCTGGGTATTGGAAAGGGCTTGAAGGTAGTGCTTCAATAAGCCGTAAGTCGACTCGAACTCTGGATGATTCGCCAGCGCGGTATACCGCGGGTCGTTTCGCACGACTTCGAAATGGGCCAACGATTGGTTCAGCTCGGCGATGCTCGGATGGTCGCCGTCGCGAAATACCTGTGCGGGCAATCCCAGGTATTGCTGCCAGCTGACGTCGAGCAGTTCATATAACTCGGGCGCAGCCGCGCAAGTTGATCCCGAAGTTGATCGGCTTCCTGGGCGGAATATTGCTGGGCCAGAACGTTGTTTGCGGACGTCAACCGAGCAGGGACCTGGTAGGCCGAACCGGTTTGCCCGACAGCCGACTGCTGACCTGTGGACGGATTCGGATTTGAGACTTGGTTGCCCGTGTAACTGATGACTTGGGCACCCAACTGCTGGGCGCTTTCGGGAATCACGACAGGACCGCCCGGCGTCGCCGCTCGATAATATGCCGCGTTGCTTTTCTGATCGAGGCGAATCACCGATCCGTCGAAAGAAACGCCAGCAAACAATCCGCGACTGCGCGAGTAGGAATAGATCTGGGCACCCAAATTCGTATCGGTGGCGGCCGCAGCCTGTCTCCCGAGCGGGCCAGCGGCCACGGCGGCGTCGGCGCCCAGCGTCAATCTTCCTGAGAGGAGTCCGCTGACGCTTTTTCGAGTCTTGAACACCAACACCACGTCGGTCGATTGTACGCCGACTTGCCAGCCAATATTTCCGCCAGTCAAAGTAATAAATACTGGAGCATGCCAGCCACCATTGTCATCACGGACCATCACGACACCGTTGCCGCGCCGGGCGCCAACGACAAAGCTGCCTTTGATCACGCCAGGAATGATCGCGACCGCCTGGGCGTCGTTCAACATATTGCGAGGAATGCCGTCGACCGGAATCGACATAATTTCGTTGAGAACCGCGATCGACTCTCGGACCGTGCTTTCCTCTTTGAACTGTCCCCAACAGGACGAGCAGGTGGACAACGCCAATCCCAAGACCAATGACAACTTCAGCGTTGATAAGCAGTTCATCGAAAGACTTCCTCAGTTTGATGCCGTGGCACAACGCGGGTTGCGGCCGCGGATGTTTCGTCGCCAAAAGATGACCAGCTTATCCGGCTTGGCAAATTCAGGTCAATGCTGATCGTGAGCGGTTTGGCCGCAACACAAACATCAACGCATTCCACGAGCCAATTCACTTTGAATAATGAACGCAGCAAACCCGGAACGACAGAATGGTTGAACTTCCATGTGGCCGCGGGGGTAAGCAAAAGCAAAACAGAGTGATAGCACGCTTCCAATTTAAACTTTCTGTGTTGGGTAATCATGAACCAACGGTTAAGTTTTCCCGTAGCTCTATTTCTGGTTGTCAAGCATCATGACTGGCCCAAACTGGACATTACTCTTGAAGACAATCTCAGCCATCCTACCGTCTGCGATTCTGCTTGCTGGCGTAACCTGCGGTTTCGCACAGGACCGAGCCTACGACACAGACGACGCAAGACAGTCTTTTTTCTCCAGCGAATCGACAGGTTTACTTAGTCGCGACTCCGGTGTCGCAATGACGGCGACCGAAAAACCAGAATTTGCAGGGAACGCTGGCGAGTTCATACGACAATTTCCAACGTCCATCTTTGAGACCACGATTTCCCCAGCCTCCCTGGAAACGGTAGTACCCGAGCTGAAATGCTTAAGGGCTCGCAGCGCCCTCGCAACATTTCTCGATGCCAACCGCGTCGAGTTGCCAAAAACCATCCTGCCCCTGGAGTGCGAGCTACAACTTGCCAAGTGGCCAGGTGATTTGACTCAAATGATTGACACGGAGTTACAACTACAAAAATCCAATTTCATGGTCGACTCTGATGCCAGCCCGAGCAGTCTGCCAGTGACTCGCGGTTCGCTCCAAAACTGTGAATTGGTCTATCGCGAAGGCATATTTCAAATCCTTTGTTTCCAGCGTCGACCAAGACGATGTCGCGTTTTAAACGATTCACCATTCGAATTGAATCAAGTCATTCCATTGGAGGTCGTCCACTCATCCCGTTCAAGAATCGTTCTATGTCACGAGAAGATCAATAACGAACTGCCGGTGTACATCAACATTTCCAGGGATATGGTTTCCATATCCCTTTCGCCTGACTACGGACCTGATTTACTTTGGCCAAACGATCCCCTGGCGCTCTGCTTCAACAAGCAATCAGCGACAGGAGGCAAATGACGGTTCAATCGACTTCGGTTGTCGCGAAAATCGCAGCTTGAGTGCGAACCAGCGATCTTGCGGATTGGATTTTCGTGACGCCCATGCATGTTTGACTCTGGCCAGCAATTCGAAACCACCTGCTTTCCAATCGCGGCACGGGGATTCAGAGAGCCCGTACCGCTGAGCATTTCTTTCGACCTTCTGTTTCCCGCCGAGCACCCGCATGGACTGGATGAAAACCGGTCGCGGATTCGCGTAGTCGGCTGTTTGAATATCCGTATAATCCTTTCTGCCACCCGGCTGGTTGTTGTTGAAGGATCACAAATGCGGTGGCCCGTGTCCAAGGGGGCACATTCAATCAAGGCAGGGGAATCCACGGATGGCCAACGGCAAACAGCGCAAGAATTTGACGGCAGATGTAAATCCGACTGGTGTCGAGGTCGTCGCGCCCAATTTCAAACGGAGACTATCGGGGGTCACTTCGACGATCATTCAGTTGGTCCCGTTACAAAATGAACTGGGGATGCGTGTCGCGGTCTTCGGACCGGGATTACCTGACTCGCTGCCGCGAATTCGATTCCGCAACCTGTTCCGCCTGCTTGGTCGACCCGCCAGTGGAGGAACGCGGGTCTGGCATGCTCGACGAAACGTCGAGATGATTGGTGGATTGATTTTGCGCCATGTATTTCGCACCGATCAAGCTGTTGTTTACGTCGGCGTCGCAGCGACATCACAAGTGGCTTTCCCGATGGTTGATCCGACGGATGGATGCGGTCGTCGCGACCAGCAAGAAAACTGCGTCTTATCTGAAGGTGCCCAACACGGTGGTGATGCATGGAATTGACTGTGAGCGATTTGCGCCGGTTCCCGATCAACGAGCCGCCAAGGTGGCACTTGGTTTTGATCCGGATGTCAAGATCGCCGGCTGTTTCGGTCGCATCCGGCACCAAAAGGGAACCGATCTGTTTGTGGACACGATGATCCAGTTGCTGCCGGAACGACCGGATTGGATTGGGATCATCGCCGGTCGCACTACCGCCGAGCATGCCGGATTCGAACAGGATCTACGACAACGGATCGAGCAGGCAGGGCTGACCGACCGGATTCGATTTGTCGGTGAACATACGGATATCCAACGTTGGTACCAAGTGCTGTCGTTGTTCATTGCGCCACAGCGATGGGAGGGATTTGGCTTGACTCCCCTGGAAGCGATGGCTTGCGGGGTCCCGGTGGTCGCCGCGGACGTGGGTGCGTTTTCAGAGTTGATTCTGGAACAACAAACAGGAACGATTATCGAACGCGACGATTTGGATGCCATGATCGCAGCGACCGCGAAACTCCTGGACGACGATGCGGCGCGAATCCAAGCGGGACTGGCGTCGGTCGCGCACGCCAGGAGTCAATTTCCACTAGAGCGTGAAGCGAAAACCCTGAATTCGATTTACCGTCAATTGATCTCGGGGGAAAACTTGACCACCGCAGAAGATGGCAAAATGCATCGCGAGGCAGCTTGAAAAGGTGATCGGCAGCGAGGGACCGGAACAGCTTGCCTATCCCGAAGATCTTATTTAAACCACGGGGGTGAGAATCGTGGTTAATCCAGGCAATCAAATCACAGTTTTGACGTAAAGCGGGCGATTCGAACCTTGAAGCAACGACAACTGGCTGAATCTCGCCCGAATTTGCGTTTTTGAGATTGAACCGGCCCGCAAGTGACAGGAGCGTTTGATGATGAAGCCTCCGGAATCCTCCATTCCGAAAGAGCTGACCGAATGGGTCGGATTCGTTCAATGCTCGTCCTGCGCCTGCAAAATCACAGATCCCAGTAAGGCTTGGCCGACCGATAAACTGTATTCATTTGTGTGTGATGATTGCTGGAACGTCTGGTGGAATCAAGCGAACGTCAATTGCCCTAAGTAAGGACCCAAGCCGCTCCCCAGCGGCTCAACCGGGCCGGCTTTGCTGAATGAAAAGCGACAGGGGCGGTCGTGCCGCTACCGAACAAACGCGTCGGCTCGCATGGCGATTTACGACCGTCGGAGATTTTGCAAACGATGCGTCCCGCTCACCCCAAACAACGCTTGACGTTCATGATTTCAACTCACGCGAGTCGAATTCAATCGGTCTCCGTTTGATCCCGATCTTGTCGCGGCACGGTCGGCAAGGGTTCGATTGGTTTGACCGGAACCGCTTCGCCGCCGGCATCGTCGGTCGCCCGATTTTTTTGAGCGTCCACCATTCTGGCAACATCCGCGAGCATTTGCTTCGCATCGTAGATGATGCCGTCTTTGATCGTCCAGCGAACTCCGCCGACTCGTTCGGGTTCGCCGGTTTCGTCATTCAGGCGAATCGCTCCGTTGCCAAACAGGACTTTGAAATTCTGCAACGGGTTCTGATCGATCAGTACCATGTCGGCCAGTAAGCCCGGCCGGATTACGCCGAACTCGATCGGTTTTCGCTTGGGTTCGAAAATGGTTTTGGCACCGTTCAGGGTGGCGCATTGAATGACTTCCAGCGGATGAAAACCCGCTTCCTGCAATAGCTCAAATTCCTCGATATAACCGAACCCGTAGGTATCATAAATGAAACCAGAATCGGCCCCGGTCGTGACTCGACCTCCCATTTTTTTGTAGTCGTTGATCAGCTGCATCCAGACGCGGTAAAAATTCCGCCACTGGACTTCATCTTCGGTGGTCCAGTCGAACCAGTAGGAGCCGTGATTTTTTCGACTGGGCTCAAAGAACTGCATCAACGACGGCAGGGTATATTGATCGTGCCATTCTGCGGTTCGGGCGCGCATCAGGTCGCGACCCGCCGAGTAAATCGTCATCGTCGGGTCGAAGACCGTTCCCAGTTCCAGATGTTCCTGGAGATAGGCTTTCCATTCCGGGCTGCCGGGCGGATGAATTTTGTCCCACAGCCTGGCGACCTGGCCGAACCGATCCTGCTCGTTGTTGTAGTTGTAATCCGTTGGCCAGGGTTGAATCGTATGGTCTTTCAGCAGTGCCTCGAAGTGCCCGTAATAATGGGTGACAGTGCCCAGCCCCAACCGCGCGGCATCGATGGCATTCATGTGGGCGACGCCGGTTTGGGCGAGATGGGCGACCGAGCCCAATCGCAACCGCTTGGCCTCGCGCAACAGGGACTCCATGATCTCGGGGCGATAGGCGCCCAGCTTCAGGCCCTCGATGCCCTGGCCCGGGGCAGCCTCGACCCACAGCCGCGCGTCTTCCGGCGTTCGCAGGTCGCTGGGGGGGCGTTGGTAGTTGATGATTCGCGGGGCGACAATTTCGTTTCGATCGCTGCGTCCTTTCTCTTGCATCACCCACTCGTTATTGCCGTTCAACGGCACGCCGCGAACGGTTGTCACGCCGTGGCCCATCCAGAGCTTGTAGCAGTATTCGGCCTCCGGAGCTTTCTGCGGACTGCCTGCATGGGCGTGCATGTCAATGAAGCCTGGCAATAGGTACATCCCGGCGGCATCGACAACATGATCAGCGTCGTCTGGAATCTTGCCGCTGGAAATCTTGTCGATCTGATTCTGCTTGATGAACACGTTAACGGGTCCGTAGGGCGGAGCACCCGTGCCGTCAATGACGATGCAATCTTTGATCACCAGCAATTGAAACGGTCCGACGCCCTCATCATCGCGCCGGTCCGGCGCCGGAACCAGCAGTTGGGCTTCCAGCAACATGGTCGAACACAAACAGGCAGTCACAAACGCAATCACAGTGAGCACGAAACGTGGAATCGGCATAGTATTTCCCGGTAAGTCAAAAGCAGAATCCATCTATCCTAATCGGTTTTCGAGGCGGTTGAAGATTCCCGCCGGCGATTTCGGATGGAAGAATTTTCATCCGCTCAAACAGGAACCTGTATTACGTCGGTCAAGCGACGGGGAAGGATCGTCGCTCGAACCTTCCGGATAAATCCAAACTAGAACCGCGTTTGAAAGGCGGCCATTGATCCCGCGACGGAGGCCGGATTCATTCCCAGAGCAGCCAATGGATTTCGGCGGGAGGAAAGCCGTCGACGAGACGTTACAGGCTAAGTTAGCCCATTTCGCCCCTCATCAAAACCTCAACGGCGAGCAATCAGAAAACTGAATCATTATTTCCGATCTCGGATGTTTGATTGTGGTAGGATGGGTCTCGAGACGAGCAAAATTCGATTGGGCCTGAGGTGCTTCCATGCATATCGCAGTAGATTTCGACGGTACCATCGTGGACCAACAGTTTCCCCAAATTGGCGAGCCAGTTCCCCACGCGTTTCTCTGGTTGAAGCGGTTCAAAAAAGAAGGTGCCAAGCTCATCCTCTGGACTTGGCGCAGCGGGGATAAACTGCAGGAAGCGATCGACTTCTGTTCCAGCCAAGGATTGGAGTTTGACTGGGTCAATGAAAACCCGGAAATCTCGAAAAACTCTGAAAAAGTTTTTGCGGATGTCTACATCGACGATTCGGCGATTGGTTGCCCGCTCACTCGCCATCCTCAACGCGGCCGATACCCGATGGCAGATTGGCAGGTGATTGGCCCGGCGGTGATGCGACGGATCGTCACCGGCAGTAAGGAACTGCAGTTAAACGGCAGTCGCGGCTTTTCCCCGTTTGGAATTTTTCGACGATTTGGTCGCACGCCAACTTCGCATAACTCAGCAGAATATTGACCGCTTCCATGGCCGCCCGGCCACCCGCGCGACTGGATCCCGGTGATCGGCCTGTCAAAAAGATCTTCCGCCGCTAATTTCTCTCGATGCCATACTCATCGATTTTTCGATAGAGGGTGGCGCGGCTGATTCCCAGCAGCTCGGCAGCTTTGGGAACACTGTTGCGGGTTCGTTTCAAAGCATCGCGAATCAGCTTCTGTTCCCAGTGGTCGATTCGCAGCGTCCCCAATTCGCCTGCCGATTCCTCACGAATGCCGAGGTCGGCCATTTCGATTTCATCACCTTCGGCCATCACAATCGCACTATCGATCACGTTGCGAAGTTGCCGCACATTGCCAGGCCATTGATAAGCCAACAATCTTGCATTGGCTTGTTTGGAGAGTTTAATCGAGGCTTTCCCGTGCTGGTTCCTGAAATGATCGAGGAAAAAGTCGATCAGTAACTGAATATCGCTTTCGCGGTCTCTCAACGGTGGGATGTACAGTTCGTAGACGCTCAAGCGATAGAACAGGTCCTCGCGAAATTTCTTGTCTTCTACAAATTCTTTGAGGTCGCGGTTGGTCGCGCAGATCACCCGTACATCGACCTGAACCTCTTCGGTTCCGCCAACCGGCAAAAACGGGTGGCCCTCAAGTGTCCGCAACAGTTTGGCTTGACCTTCGAGCGTGAGCTCACCAATTTCGTCCAGGAACAGCGTCCCCAGATCTGCTTGCTGGAACCAGCCGATGTGGTCGCGATCAGCGCTGGTAAAGGCTCCCTTTTTGTGTCCGAACAGCTGGCTTTCCATCAAGTCACGAGGCATGGCGGCGCAGTTAACGCTTAGCATCGGGCGATCGGCGCGGGGGCTTGAACGATGAATGGCCCGGGCTACCAGTTCTTTGCCGGCACCACTTTCTCCACGAATCAGGACGCACCCCGACGCTTTGGCAACGCGACTGATCTTGGATTTAAGTTCTTTCATCTTGGGGCTGTCGCCGAGCAATTCGTCGAAGGTCGCAGATTTTTGCACCAATCGAAGATGCTCTGCCGCCAACGAACTGTGACGATTGGCAGAGGCCAATGAACGAACCATCAGGTTGGCGACGGCAACCGCCAGGTCAAAGGCTGAATCCTGAAACGACTGCGAATGACGATACAGATGGACCGCACCAATCACGACTTCGTCATCGTCCAGCAATGGCACACAGATTGAATCGGCAACTTTGTCTGCGGTATCGTACTCGACCCGAATGGCATGTTTTTCTTTCACCACCCGCCGAGTCAAATCTTCGTTCAGCACGAGTTTGTCCGACTGATCGACCGGAAAGACATATTTGGGAGTCAATTTCCCGCTGTCGGACAGCCAGAGGAATCCCGCGACTTCGGCCTTGGACCGTTCGGCCAGACGTTTCATGCAGGTTTCAATCACGGTTTCCGGATCGACGATCGAAAGTAGTTTAACGCAAAGCTGAAACAGAAAGAAAAAGTTCTGTCCCCAATCCTGGCCTTTGAGAAAGTCGAGTGTCGAGCCAGCAGTATCCTGATGCGACGTCATCGATTTGTCCAAAACGATGGTCAATTGACCGGTTGTCTGGTTTCGCTCTGCCGCACTGTCGGACGGCTGTTTGGGCTTCGGGGCTGATTCGGAAAAAGTGAAAGTGCTGCCGCCAATCCGAATCTCGGTACCATCCATCAACCGCGCCTGGTCAATGGTCTGGCCGTTGACAAACGTGCCATTGCTGCTTTGGTTGTCCCGGACCCACCAGCCGTCTTCGTCATGAAAAATTTCAGCATGCACCCGCGAACATTGCGGGTCATTTAAGACAATTTTGCATTGCCAATCACGCCCAAGCAGCGTTTGCTCCTGGCGAAGTAATTCAAATTGTGCACCGGCATTGGCCCCGGCACTCATCATCAAAAAAGCTGGCACGGTCGGAAGAGTCCTAGAAGGGAGCAGAATGCGTGGCGGCGAATTTTCTCAGGCTGGCGAACGCAAACACAAGACGAAAAGCCAGTCGCTGACCGTTTTGATTCCGGTCTTCTGAGAGAGCTTTTCCGTTTTCTCGCGTTGCTGCGTCTCCTGCATTGTAATTTCTCGTGAATGACAAGTCGATAAACGTGCACGCCAGTACCCAATTCGTGTCCTCGTCGATTGGGTTACGGATTCTGGTCAATGTCGGTTGGGATGTGGTTAGATCGAAAAAGTCCGATTTGTGGAATTCGTCAGCGAAACATGCATCTGGGGAGCAGCCGAGACCGTAACGCTACCGGACCACGAAACTATTCCGAGAATTCGGGGTTTGACTTGCAGGACGGGGATTTATCCATTGCCAACCCAATTCAGATCGCTCTTGCCCCGTTGGTCGGCAATCTCTACGATTTCAACAGCAAATTATGTTAAATTGCGGAAGCTAAGTTGTTTCGGCCGCAAAAGAAAAGGAACCGACATGCGTAATCAAACTTTTTCTCATCGTTCACCCAAACATGAGGAAACGAATTGATATCGAACTGGAACAATTTACCGAGTTGGATTGGTAGCAGTCTTGGGGATCGCCGTTTTGGTCGGTTCCAGATTAGTGGCCGATGAGATTGGCAAGCCCTCGAGAACGGATGCGTTTGTTTCGAAGCTGGTTGCGAAACTGATGCAGCAAGACCATCTCTCCAGCCGGGCACTGGACGACACGATTTCCAATCGCGCTTTCGACCAGTTCATCAAATCACTCGACCCAATGAAGGTCTACTTTCTTAAGTCCGACATTGACGCTTTCGGAAAATGGAAAGATCAATTGGATGATCAGATGAAAGAAGGGGACTTCACCGCCGCCCTGGAGGTTTACAACGTTTTTCTCGAAAGAGTGAACGAACGAACCGAGTTGGCAATCGAGCTGGTCGATGCGGATCACGATTTCACCGTCGAAGAAGAAATGATCACCGAACCTGATTTGCTCGATTTCCCCAAAGATGAAGAGGAAGCCAAAGAACGTTGGCGAAAGCGGATCAAGTACAGCTTGCTGGTTCTTCGCGGCGACAAACAGGATGAAGAGAAGAAATCAACATCGGCTGAAACCGAAAAGGACTCGGGCGATGAAGTTGCCAAGAAACCGAAAAAGCAAATCGACCCGAAAGAGCAGTTGCGAAAAAGGTATGCTTCTTTCGCACGCCGCATGAACCAGACCGACGCCGAAGATGTTGTGGAGATGTACATCACGGCAGTGACGACCAGTTTTGATCCTCACACATCATACATGTCGAAACGGACTTTCGAAAACTTCCTGATCACGATGGGATTGGAACTGGAAGGAATCGGTGCCACGCTTCAGGCAACCGATGATGGCTACACCGTCATCAAGAACATCGTGCCCGGAGGGGCGGCAGCGACCCAGGGAGGCCTTAAAGTCGAGGATAAAATCGTCGCCGTAGGTCAGGGCGACGAAGACGGAGAAAAACTGGACAAAAAACTGGCTGCCGAGCACGGTACTGATTTCGTGGACGCAACAGGAATGAAGCTGGACGACGTCGTTGGCATGATTCGAGGCAAAGCCGGAACGGTCGTTCGCCTGTCGGTGATGTCTGAAAACGAAGAAGGCCTGCACACCGTGATGATCGTTCGCGAACGAATCAAACTGGAAGAAAGTGCTGCCCAGGGAACGATTTTCGAAGAGGGGATCGGACCCGATGGCACGCCCAATCGAATCGGAGTCATTCGACTGCCGAGCTTCTACGCCGACATGGGCGGTGGTAGCGGCGACGGGCGCAGCACAACCAAAGATGTCGAAAAAATCCTCAACGATTTTAAATCCGAAAACGTCGACGCCGTCGTGCTGGACTTGAGAAACAACGGTGGCGGCAGTCTGCGAGAAGCCATTGATTGCACCGGGTTGTTCATTGATCTCGGACCGGTCGTCCAGGTCAAAGACGCCTACGGGCAGATCGAGAAACACAACGATGAACGCAGCGGCATGGCCTGGGATGGCCCGCTGGTTGTGATGACCAGTAAATTCAGCGCCAGTGCCAGTGAAATTCTGGCCGGCGCCGTTCAGGATTACAACCGCGGGCTGGTCGTCGGTGACACCACGACTCACGGCAAAGGCACAGTCCAAAGCCTGATCAATTTGAGTCAGATCATCTATCGGGTTCGCAATCCAAAGAACGACTTTGGTGCCTTGAAGATCACGATGCAGCAGTTCTATCGCCCCAACGGCGACAGCACTCAAAAACGCGGCGTGCTCTCCGACCTGGTCCTGCCGTCGATCACCGACAAGATGGATGTTGGCGAAGCCGACCTCGACTACCCAGTCGAATTCGATCGGGTCCCGAGAGCATCCTTCAAGGGCTATTCCTTTGTCGATTCGGAGATCAAGCAGAAACTGCAGGAGAAATCCCAGGAACGAATTGAGAAGGATGAAAAATTCGTTAGCCAGGTCAAGAAAATTGCCCACTACGTTGAGCAAAAAAATCTCAACACGGTTTCGCTGAATGAAGCAGAATTCATGCAGCGCCGACGACAATTGAACGCCGAAAAAGAAGACGAAAAAGTAATCGAAGACCAGGTTCTGCCGAAGAAAGAGATCGAACGGAACTTCTACCTCGATGAAGTGCTTCGCATCACGGCCGATTACGTCGACCTGATTGGCAAAAACAGCTAATCAAACCGACATCCAGCAAAATTGAAAGGGAACCAGGAATTTAAAAACCTGGTTCCCTTTTTTTTGTCGAGAGCAGCAAGCCGCGCGAGGATCTTGCCACGACTTAAGCCTCCGATCCGATTCGGCCCGCATTTTATCGAAGCACACCCGCCTGCTTCATTTTCACAGCATAAAACACCAGCAACGCTGCGACCACGAAAATAATCGCCGTGAAAATCGCGCCACCGGTCCCCATAATCTCCAATCCGTTGGTGAACACGAAATTATAAATGGCGGTGGACACCATCGCCAATAACGAGATCGCGAATACGGCAACCGCCAGCTTGGTCCTCAACAACAGCATCAGCGAACCCAAAAGACTGCCGAATACCGCGATCGCCCAAATCACGACCACCCACATCGGGAAGCCATAAAAATAATCGAGTTGTTCCTGCGTGAAGCCACTCATGTAGGCTTCGTTTTTCGTCACCGTCATGATGAAATCGAGAACGCCCATCGCGTTCCATAACGCGGTCACAATGCCGATGACCCAGAGATGCCAAGGAGTGCCAACGGTCGAATGTTTCGTTGCCTGGGGGACTGATTCAGGCGAATGACTGGCTTCCGCATTCATGGTTTCTACCTGGGGCTGAGAATTTGTGTTGACGAAAGGACCGAAAGATCAGCGTTTTTGATCTGTTGATTCGAGCCCGACGGGCGCCGACAATCCTGGACTGCCGACAAGTTTAAACCGTTTTCCCAGGCAAGGCAAAAAAATCGCGCCGACCCAATCCTGCCGTTCAAAGCCCGAGGTTGATCCTCAAACCGTCGTACCCAATTTCAATGCCGGCAGGCAGACTGGCGTTGGTTTTTTCGTAGTCGACGTGACAGGAGCAGTGGGTGAAGTAAGTTTGACGGGGCCGCAGCCGCAACGAGATTTCGACCGCCTCCTCAATGCTCAAATGGGTCACGTGCGGCGTTGGACGGAGCGCATCGAGGATCAGCACATCCAGATCTTGCAGCAGTGGCCAGCTGGTATCGGGAATCTCATTGACGTCGGTGCAATACGCCACATCTCCAATCCGAAATCCCAGCACGTCAAAATTCGGACCGTGTTTCAGCGGAATGGGAATAATCGTGGCGCCCAAAATTTCCAGTGGCTCGCTGTCGATCCGGTGAAGATCGACGCTTGGTGCCGCCCCTTGATGGGTTTGAGGGCGATCCGCGAACGCATAATCAAACGACTTTTTTAGCCTCTGTTCGACTTGCTCATTGCAATAGACCGGAACGGGATGCCCCAAATAAAACTGAAACAGCCGCAAATCGTCGAAACCCATCACATGATCGGAATGCTCGTGCGTATAAATGACCGAGTGCACGATACCAATCTGCTCACGCAATAACTGTGAGCGAAGATCCGGGGAAGTATCAATCAGCAGATTGCCTTCCGGCAAACCCAGAATGGCACTTGCCCGCATCCGATGGTTGCGTGGATTGCTGCTTTGACAAACATCACATTTGCATCCCAACGCAGGTACACCGACCGAAGTGCCAGTGCCCAGCAAAATCATTTCGCCAGTAAAATCGGTCGTTAGAATGTCTTTTTTGAGCTTTGCCAATGTTGCGATCCGCTTTCATTGATGATTTTTGAGACTATTTTGATACGGCGTTACGCCTCGATCCACGTGGGGAGGCATGATTCTAGCCTATCCGAGCCAAGGGCTGCTGCAGGGGGGCCAAGGCTGCTGGGGCGGTCAAAGCTGCCAATATTGCTCGCTCTGCCGAGATTGCTTGCTCTGCCCAATCTCCAGTGGCCGAGATTACCGGCCTGAACTCCACCGCGCCGCTGGAAGGGGAAACCGAATTTGTGATGACTTGCCAACGTTTTCGCTGCGACCGAAGCGGGTGAAACGAGAACGCCGGCGGTGGCAGCAGGGCTTCGACTGCAGCCGTTAAGTTACCGCCTCGGCACGCAAGTTGCTGCAGAGTGATGATCCGCGACGTTAACGAGACTTAAGTGTCAGGTTAAGTGACGGTAGTGGGGCTGTCAGGATGACCGTGAATCGGCCGCATTTTGGCGAAAATTCCCTGCCAAGCCGGGGTGGGCCGTGCTGTCAATCTCCGTTGACCATCGTCGCGGATCACTATAATCTGTTAACAACTAACGACTTGTGTAAATTGCCTGATTTTTCAAGCGAATCGCGGCCGCACTTGAAGTTTGCAACCACCCCAACATGACAAAAATGCGGTACTGACTGCGCAAAATTCATGCGTGTGGTTCTGCCGGAAATAAAGCTATGGAAATTCTAGAACGATTTTGGGACGCCTTCACGCATTTTTTGGCGAGTTTTGTGTCCGGTTTTGAGCGGCTGGTGACCAATCTGTTTGGCTCGTCCAATGCCCGCTACGTGAAAAAGCTGCAGACGAAGAGTCGACGCGATCAACGCGCTCGAACCGACTTATGAGGCGATGACCGATGAGGAGCTCCGTCAGCAGACCGAGCGATTCAAGGAGCGGCTGCGTCACGGCGAAACCACCGACGACATCATGATCGAGGCGTTTGCGGTCTGTCGTGAGGGCGGTAAACGCTTTCTCGACATGCGGCACTACGACGTCCAGATGATCGGCGGCATGGTGCTGCACAGCGGATCGGTGGCCGAGATGGTCACTGGTGAAGGTAAAACGCTGGTCGCGACCCTGCCGGCGTACCTGAACGCGTTGATGGGTAAAGGCGTTCACGTGGTTACGGTGAACGACTATCTGGCACGACGCGATATGGAATGGATGGCTCCGCTGTATATGGGCCTGGGCCTGACCGTCGGCGCGATCCAGAGCAACATGCCGGTCCGCGAACGCCAGGAATGCCTACGCCAGGGACATCACCTACGGAACGAACAACGAGTTTGGTTTCGACTACCTCCGCGACAACATGCGACCGGCGGCTCGGGGCGACGACCGATTCGAAAAGCGTTATCAGCAGTCGCAGGGGCCGTTGGCGTTTGCGATTATTGACGAGGTCGACAATATTCTGATCGACGAAGCCCGGACGCCGCTGATCATCTCCGGACCGGCGCACCAGAATCCAGCACGCTACGCCGAAGCCGATCGGATTGCGCGGCCCTGACCAAAGACGTCCACTACCAGGTCAACGAAAAAGATCACACCGCGACGCTGACCGACGAAGGTGTCCGATTCGCCGAAAAAATGGCGGGCGTCGAAAGTTTTTACACGGCCGGAAACATGGACTGGCCGCACATGATCGACAACGCGCTCAAAGCGCATTCACTTTACAAGCTTGACGTCAATTACGTCGTCAAGGACGGCGCGATCGTGATCGTTGACGAATTTACCGGTCGATTGATGGAAGGCCGCCAATGGAGCGATGGCTTGCACCAGGCCGTCGAAGCCAAAGAAGGCGTCAAGATCAAGGAAGAAACCCAGACCCTGGCCACCATCACGCTGCAGAATTATTTCAAACTGTACGACAAAATCTGCGGCATGACCGGTACGGCGATGACCGAAGCCGAAGAATTCTACAAAATCTACCAACTGAATGTCGTCGCGATCCCCACCAACCGTCCGATGCAGCGGATCGCCTATCCAGACGTCATCTACAGCAGCGAAAAACACAAATGGAATGCTGTTGCTGAGGAGATCGAAAACTATCACCAATGGGACATGGTCTTCCTGAAAAACGGCGAGTACTACGTCGGTCGAGTTAAAACAGAAAACGAAGACGAGGTCGTGATTGCCGATCGTGATGACGGTCAACTGCACACCATTTCGCAAAGCAAAATCGAGCGAGTCCAGCACAAAGGCCGGCCAATTCTCGTCGGTACCGTCTCGATTGAGAAAAGTGAATTGCTTTCCCGGATGCTGGAGAATCGCGGCATCAAACACGAAGTGCTGAACGCCAAGAATCACAAACGTGAGGCCGAAATCGTTGCCCAAGCCGGTCGCTTGGGCGCCGTCACGATCGCGACCAACATGGCCGGTCGCGGTACCGACATCATCATGGGTGGCAACCCGGAAACCATGGCCTGGGCCCGTCTGCAGGACAAATATCCCACCCGCCTGGACGTTCCCCAAGAGGAATGGGCCGAATTGGTCGAAATCGATCGACCAAGAACACAAAATGAAGGAGATGGGGAAAGAGGTACTCGCACTCGGTGGCCTTCACGTCATCGGGTCGGAACGCCACGACGCCCGTCGAATTGACTTGCAATTGAGAGGTCGTTGCGGTCGCCAAGGTGACCCGGGAAGCAGTCGGTTTTTCCTCAGCCTCGACGATGACTTGATGCGGATTTTTGCCGGCCCATTCGTCAAACGAATGCTCGAAATGGGTGGCTTCAAAGACGACGTTCCCATTGAAAGCCGGATGGTCTCGCGGCGAATCGATAGCGCCCAGAAAAAACGCGAAGAGTACAACTTCGAAATCCGCAAAAGCCTGCTCGAATATGACGAAGTCATGGACGAGCAACGCAAACGTGTTTATCGCTTCCGTCAACGCATCCTCGATGGAGTCAGTTGCCGCGAAGTCGTTCAGGACATGATTCGCGATCAGGTCGAAAGAAACCTCGAGACATTTCTGGCCGCCGATTTTGGCCAGGTTTCGTTCGCCGGATTTGCCGGTAAACAGCTGACCATCCACCTCGACCCCAAGATCTTTCGCAATACCGACCCCGAAGAAGCGGTCCGCGTTTGCCTCGATGAAGCCGAACGACAGGCGGAAACCGACATCCTTGGGCAGGTCGAAGAAAACCTCTCGCTCGCCGAAGAAGAAGATGAATGGAAGTGGGAAGCGTTGGCTTATTTTGCCAACAGCCGCTGGAATCTCGGCGTCCGTGACCGCGACCTCAAGAAAGTCGGCCGCGACCGGGTCGATGAGTACCTGATCGATAAAGCCCGGGCGGCGATCCAAAAGGTCGAAATCCAAGGCGCCGACGTGATGCTCGATGCGGCTTTCGGCTACCAGACCGCCGTCAGGTGGGTGAAGGCCAAATTCGGAATCGAAATCGACGTCGATCAGATTCGCGACCTCTCCAACGAAGAAATTACCGAATTCGTGGTCGACAAGGCCACCGAGCAGTATGTCGAGAAGGAAGCCACCTATCCGGTCATGGCTGGAATGTACCAGTTCGTGATTCCTGCTGCCGGTGGAGCCCAGGGACGCATCGACCGCGAAGGCCTGGTGGCTTGGGCCAGTCGGCGATTCGACTCCGCCGTCACGGTGGACGACCTGAAAAACAAACAGCGTGAAGAGATTCGGGAACTCCTGGTCGACAAAAGCCGCCAGTGTCAGAAACAGGCGCAAATCGCCATCGAGAATTTGCACGGTCAAATTTCCAAGCTCTCAGCGCAGGGCGGTGTACCGCTGGCCAATGCCAACGGGGAAGCCGCGTCCCTGACCCAGTGGTTGAAAACAACGATCGACTACGAACTGCCAATCGAAAAAGTCGAACGCCTTGACCGCGAAGAGCTCGAGCAGAAGCTCGAAGCCATTGTCGAAGATTACTTCCATCCCGAGTTTCGCAGGATGGAACGCATGGTGCTGCTGGAGATTGTTGATTCGGCCTGGAAAGACCACTTGTTGGCGATGGATTACCTGCGCAGTGCCGTCGGGCAACGCGGCATGGCTCAACTGGATCCCAAAGTCGAATACAAACGCGAAGGCATGCGAATGTTCGACGGGCTATGGGTTTCCATTGGCGAACGCGTTACCGATCTGGTCTTCCGCATGGAACAGATGAACGAGGACTTCGTCAGTAACACGTTGGTCGAGACCAGTGCACGCCACGACGAGGCTCCCCCTCAACAGGCGCCCAATTCGGAGATTGGCCAGGAACAGGCGGATGCCATCGATCGTTCGGGGAATGGTGCGGCCAAAGTCGAGACCATTCGCAACCGCAACGATAAAATTGGCCGAAACGATCCCTGCCCCTGCGGTAGCGGAAAAAAATACAAATCGTGTTGCTTGCGCAGTCAACGCAGCGCCTGATGCGCTTGACGTCTGACGTGTTGGCAGCGAACCCAATCAAGTTTTGCTACTGGAAAGGATTCCGGTGAGCTTTTTACTCAACGCCATTTACGCCAGCCTGTTGATGCTGGGATCGCCGTGGCTGCTTTGGCGATATCTGCGTTGGGGTAAAAACCGGAGAGGTTGGGCGCAGCGACTGCTCGGCTGGGCTCCAATCCGGGAATCGGAACAGCGTTGTATCTGGTTTCACGCCGTTAGCGTCGGCGAGGTAAATCTATTGGCCCCGGTTCTTGAAGCGGCTTCAACAGTCGCAGCCGGACATCGAGTTGGTCATTTCGACAACCACCGAAACCGGCTACGATTTGGCCTGTCAAAAATACGCCGATGTCAGAGTGTTCTTCTTCCCGTGCGATTTTTCATGGGCGATTCGCAATGCTATCCGACGAATCCGCCCGAGCCTGATTGTGTTGACCGAACTCGAACTTTGGCCCAACTTGATCCGGATTGTCGCCCAGCCAGAACCAATCGCACAGGCCGGTTCCGATGCGTCGTGCGCCAAATCGGACGCCTCAGTCAATACCAGGATTTTCGCGGCTATCAGAGATTCCGCGTCGTCCGCGGGTGCAAGTCAAACGTCCTTCGCGGCTACGAAAGTCAGCCGCTTGCTTCAGTCCGCATTTGGGAAAATCAGAATGAAAGCTATGCAGAGAGATTTCGAGCCCTGGGAATTCCACCGGAACGCGTGGTCGTGACGGGAGCGTGAAGTTTGACGGAGTCCAGACCGATCGTTTTAACCCCGCATCTTCGAAACTGAAAAAACTGGCTGGCATCCAAACTGGCTCCTCTGTCTTCCTGGCTGGCAGTACCCAATTCGAAGAAGACATTGCGGTCGCAACCGCGTTTAAGAAGATCGCTGCCGATCATCCAGCCCTGCGCCTGATCATCGTCCCCCGACACCCCGAGCGGTGCGGACAACTGGTTCGTTCGCTCGCGATTTGGGTTTGACATCTCAATTGCGATCCGAGTTGGCACAACAACCGGCGCAAAAGTGGTCGGACCAGACGGAGGTCCTGGTGATCGACGTGATCGGGGAATTGGGAGCCTGGTGGGGCGTGGCGGATCTGGCATTTGTCGGCGGCAGCCTGGACGGGCGCCGGGGTGGTCAAAACATGATGGAGCCGGCGGCCTATGGCATTCCCGTGTCGTTTCGGCCCCCATACCGATAACTTTCGTGAAATTGTCGGTCAATTGTCTGCGGCCGATGCCGCCACGGTCGTTCGGGACGAGTTGGATCTGGAGAACTTCGTCCGGAAGGTTGTTGATCAACCAGGCTGGGCGACCGGGATAGGGGTAAGGGGCCAGAAAGTCGTATTGCAACACGATGGTGCGGCAGATCGCAGCGTTAGCCAGCTGTTCCGGCTGTTGGACCAGTCGGCCGGAACCTCCGAAAATAATCCAGCGGCCAAAATGAATGCGGCTTGAGCAAATCCGAATTGGCGTGAATTCTCGTCCTTGGTCACCGTTTCGGTTGAGGTAGTGCGGCGGTTGTGACTACAATAGTGGGCTTGCCTATTCGCAACAGCAGACCCCGTTATCGCGGCCTGCCACTCAACAAAATAGAAGGTATTCGAGGAGAGAATTGTGGCCTCAGGAAAGTATTTGTTTACAAGTGAATCTGTCAGCATGGGACATCCAGACAAACTGGCTGATCAAATTTCTGACAGTATTTTGGACGCCATGCTGGCCCAGGATCCGAAAAGCCGCGTCGCTTGTGAAACGATGGTCTCAACGGAACTGGCGGTCATTGCGGGCGAGATCACCTCCAGTGCAGATGTCGATATTGAATCGGTCGTCCGCGGCGTCATGCGAGATGTCGGCTACAACGATGCGGAAACCGGCATCGGGGCAGACACTTGCGAGGTCATCGTCAAACTGGACAAACAGAGTCCGGATATTGCCATGGGCGTCGACCGCGATGGAGCGGGCGATCAGGGATTGATGTTCGGGTTTGCCTGTGATGACACCGAAGAACTGATGCCGCTGCCGATTGCACTGTCGCACAAGATCCTGGCCCGATTGAACAAAGCCCGATTCGAGGGCGAAGTCGATTGGCTCCGCCCCGACAGCAAAAGCCAGGTGACCGTTGAGTATGACGGTTTCACACCTGTTCGGATCGATACCGTCGTGGTTTCCACGCAGCACGGTCCGGGCGTCGACAACAAAACGATTCATGATTTTGTCAAAAACCAGATCATCGACCCGTGCCTGCCGGCCGAGTTGAACAAAGGCGACATCATCTATCACATCAACCCCACAGGAAAATTTGAAGTTGGCGGACCGCACGGCGACTGCGGATTGACCGGACGTAAAATTATCGTCGATACCTATGGCGGTTGGGGCCGCCACGGCGGAGGTGCGTTCAGCGGCAAGGACTCCACCAAGGTCGATCGCAGCGCTGCCTACATGGCGCGACACGTCGCGAAAAACATCGTGGCCGCTGGACTGGCAAAACGCTGTGAAGTCCAACTGGCTTACGCGATTGGAGTTGCCGAACCGGTCAGCGTCCATATCGATACCCAGGGTACTGGAACGGTGGATGACGAAATCATTTGTAACATCGTCAAAGAAGTCTTTCCGTTGTCGACCAAAGGAATCATTGAATACCTTAAATTGCAGCGCCCCATTTTCCGCAAGACGGCTGAAGGCGGTCACTTTGGCCGAAATGATCCAGACTTCACGTGGGAAAACACAGAAGTTGCGGCAAAATTGGCTGAAAAGGCAGCAGCCACTGCCGGCGTGAAATGATTTGCCATTTATCACGTCCAGCAATTGATCTATCTTCAAAGCAGCCGAACCGGCTGCTTTTTTATTCCCCGGCGGACCTTACGGCTCCTACCATGAACTCTCAACCATCCAACTTGCTTGATGAATCGTTCGATGACGATGCGACCGTCGACCCCGAGGTCATGCTCGAACGGATTCTCGCCGACCCCGGGCTGGTCCAGCATATCGTGCGAACCCGCAGCGAAGGCCGTGAGAACATCGTCGGCTACTTTCGCTGTCCATTCGAGGCTGGTCAGCAACGGCACATCCTTCACGTCCCGTTCACACCGTCGCTCAACAGCACTCCTTCAATTGAAGCCCTGGTAACCGAAGCATCGGACGTACGGATCCGCGTCACGGATCGGCAAAAATACGGAGCACGGATCGAAGTCATCCTGCCGGTTCCCAGCTTGAACAAACAGAGCTTGCTGGTCGAAGTCATCGCGACGTCGGACGCTGCAAACACTCACTGAATTGGAATCTGGACACTATGAACACTCAACTGGATCAGCTTGAATCCGAGTTGGCAAAATTTGATCAAACCCATTTGCTTCGTTTTTGGGATGCGATCGACGAATCGCAACGCAGATCTTTAGTCGGACAAATCAAGGACTTCGATCTCGAATTGATCGAACGGTTGTTTCGCTCTCACGACGACGAGGCCAAATGGGCAAAACTGGCCGCCCAGGCCAAGTCTCCCCCCGCAATCACATTGGCTGATTTCGAAAACCAGGAATCTCACCGGCAGGCGATTCGGATCGGCAGCGATGCATTGGCCGCCGGCAAGGTGGCCATGATCCTGGTCGCAGGAGGGCAGGGAAGTCGACTGGGATTTGACCACCCCAAAGGCATGTTCCCCATTGGCCCGGTCAGCAACCGCTCGTTGTACCAGATGATGATCGATCTGCTCCGCGCAGAGCGACTCAGTTTGGCACTCGGATTCCGCTGTACATCATGAGCAGCCCGCCGACGCATGATGCGACTTCAGCATTTCTCGCTGAGAATCAGAATTTTGGACTGGCCGAGGAAGACCTGCATGTCTTTTGCCAGGGCACGATGCCGGCAGTCGATCGGGCTGGAAAGTTGCTGCTGGAAGAAAAAGGTCGCGTGTTCGTCAGTCCCGACGGGCATGGCGGCATGCTTGCCGCGCTTGCCAAAAGTGGTTGCTTGCAAAACATGATCGACCGGGGAATTGAGCATGTGTTTTACGGACAGGTCGACAATCCTCTAGTCCAGATTTGCGACCCTGCCTTGATTGGTTATCACATCCAACACGGTTCGGAAATGACTTCCCAAGTCGTCAGAAAAAACGATCCACGGCAAAAGGTCGGCAACGTGGTCAAAGTCGGCGATCATGTCCGGATCATCGAATACAGCGATCTGCCCGAGGAACATGCGGCCCAGACCAACGAAGATGGTACGCTGAAGCTGTGGGCGGGCTCGATTGCTGTCCACGTATTCGACACGGATTTCCTGGTTCGCAGCAGTCAGCAACCGGACTCCCTGCCGTTTCATCGGGCCAACAAGAAAGTGCCATTCATCGACGGTGATGGAAATCGGGTCGACCCGGAAGAACCGAACGCGATCAAATTCGAGCGATTTATTTTTGATCTTCTGCCGACCGCGAAAAACGCGATTGTTTGTGAAGTCGATCCAGCCAAGGGTTTCTGTGCGGTCAAAAACGCCCCGCCGGCACCGTCAGAAACGCCGGATCACGTCAAACGGGCGATCGTCGATCTGCATACCGGTTGGCTGAAATCTGCGGGGATCGAAATCGAGTCCGGTACGCCCGTTGAGATCAACCCATTGTTTGCGATCGATGCCGAACAACTGGCGGAAAAACTTCCCGCCGGCACCAAAATCAGCAGCCCGACCTATTTGGAATAGCCCCAGGAATGCGCCTCGCTGCGGACATTCACCCCCCTCATCAAGGAACAACATGCTGTACGCAACCATCATGGCCGGCGGAGCTGGAACCCGTTTCTGGCCTGCCAGTCGCAAACACTATCCGAAGCAGCTTTTGAATCTGGCCGGCGAACGCTCGATGATCCAGTCCACCGTCGATCGCCTGGGTTCGCTGGTCGATCGCGACCACTTGTTGATTGTCACGAACCAAGCGCTGGTCGAACCCATCGCCAAACAATTGCCTGATCTACCGCGTGAAGCGCTGATTGGGGAACCTGCCAAACGGGATACCGCCCCCTGTATCGGCCTCGCCGCCGCCTGGATCGCGGCCAAGGATCCCGACGCCACGATGGTTGTCATGCCGGCTGACCATGTCATCGGACCGGATGATGTTTTTCGAAACGCGCTGCAGCATGCGGTCGAACTAGTGGAACAGGATCCCAAACGGATCGTCACGTTCGGAATCAAACCCAGTTACCCCGCAGAAGCATTTGGTTACATCGAACGCGGCCCCGATGCCACCGGTGATGGACCCTTTCCGACTTTCCCGGTCAAGAGGTTTCGTGAGAAACCCGACACCGAGACGGCGAAACAGTTCCTTGAGGCCGGGTCATTTTACTGGAATTCCGGAATCTTCGTTTGGAAAGCACGCACGATTCTCGATGCGTTGGCGGAATATCAGCCGGACATGTTCCAGCATATCCAGAAGATTGGCGACGCGGTTGGCTCCGCCGATTTCGAGTCGGTTTTGCAAACCGAGTTTTCTGCCATCAAGGGAACCTCCATCGACTATGCGGTCATGGAACGCTATCCAAATGTTCAGGTCGTGGAAGCTCCGTTTACATGGGATGACCTGGGTAACTGGTCCGCCGTGCCCCGACTGAGAGGCGTTGACGATCGCGGCAACACGATTGACGCCAAGCATCTGGGAGTTGATACGGCGAACACTGTGATCCGGGGAACCGAAGATCATTTGATCGTGACGATTGGCATTCAGGACTGTATCGTCGTTCAAACCAAAGACGCGACTTTGATTGCCAGGAAAGATCAGGAAAACGAAATCAAACAGATCGTGGCGGAGCTCGAAAACCGTCAGTGGAAAGAACACCTGTAAGCAGCTGACGTTGGGAGGCGCCTGACAGTACCATGTGGATTCAGCCCAAATTGATCGTTCCGCTCCGTGGGCCCAACGGGATGACCATTCGACGTCGGTACGCCCTGCGTCGATTTCGCTGGATGATCGCGCTGACCATCGCCGGGATCGGCCTGTTCGTTGTTAAAAATGGCCCGATTCACGCCCAACAGGACGGCCATCGCCCGCTGGAAGGAAACCCAATCGTGGCCCCGTTTCCCCAACCACCGACTGACTCCGACGACCAGGAACCCCATGGATTTTACAACTGGAACCTCAAAACGCTTGGCGGCATGCAATTCTGGACCGATGTCCGAATCGTCGGCGACTGGAAAATCCAACGCCATTCCCAGACGGGGCATTATCGTCTGCTGAATCCGGACAGCGTTCGCTTTGCCTGGGGCAACCTGGACCACTGCAATCAAGAACTGGACCAGCGGATCAAAGCCGGCGTGGTCATTCCGTATCGCGGCAAAGTGGTGATCTTGTTGCACGGATTGATGCGGACCAATAACGCCATGACGCCAGTGGCAGATTTTCTGGCGGCGACCGGCGAGTACACGCCGATTAATTTCCAGTACGCCAGTTCGCGGGAAACGGTTGCGATTCATGCCGATGACCTCCGCCAGGTCATCGAGGGACTCGGCGACGAGGTTACCGAAATCAACTTCGTCGGTCATTCGTTGGGAAATATCGTCGTCCGCCATTATCTGGGGGATCTGAAACGGGCAGGGGTCAAAATGGATTCAAGGATTCATCGTATGGTCATGTATGGTCCGCCCAATCAGGGCTCAGGCATGGCGCGCGTTCTGAAAAACAGTTTTTTATTCAAGACGCTGGCGGGAGCCAGCGGGGCCCAACTTTCGCTGGACTGGGACCGTCTGGAATCTCAGCTGGCAACTCCCGAATTCCCCTTTGGGATCGTCGCCGGCGGACAGGAAACCGACACCGACTTCAGCAATTTCATTCTCAAGGGAAGAGACGATTTTACAGTGGCGGTCGACGAGACCAAACTTGGCGGCGCCGCTGACCTGCTGGTCCGACCGCTGGTGCATAGCACGATGATGAATCAACCGGAAATCCACGAAGCGACGCTACGCTTCCTGAACCGTGGCTACTTTCTCTCAGAGCAGGAGCGTCGACCGATTCCAGCTGATTGGCAGCACCAATGAGCCGTTCGCCCGGGCCAGTTCCCGATCCACCTCGAGGTACGGCATCATCCAAACCTGCTGACCCCACGTCAGCTGAAACGCCTGGGTCTTTCAGCAAGGATGCGGTGCCATCGGCAGGTCGTCTGGCGGGCATTGATTACGGCACCGTCCGAATTGGAGTTGCGATCAGCGACGCGGGACAGAGGATTGCCAGCCCGTTGGAAGTTTACCAACGCAGGAATGAAAAACTGGACGGCCAGTATTTCTTGGAATTGGCCAAACTGGAACGGATCGAGGGTTTCGTGGTCGGTTTGCCGGTTCATTTAAGCGGAGACCCAAGCCAGAAATCCCAGGAAGCCTTGGAATTTGGCAGGTGGCTTCATACCCTGACGGGCATCCCCGTCACCTGGTTTGACGAACGATTTACGACCTCGATGGCCCGGGAACTGCTGAATCAAAGCCGACTTTCGGGAAAAAAAAGAAAGGCCCAACTCGACAAAATGGCCGCGCAAATTCTCTTGGCAGCCTTCCTGGAATCGGACCGCAACAGTCCCCAAACCAACGATATCGCGTCGTGAGCGCCGCGGCAGCACTCGGCGGCAGATATCGCATCATAACTGTCACGGAGAACTCGACTGTAGACATCGTGTCTTAACGGTCACACAGAACTCGGCGACCGATATCGCATCGTAACCGTCACGCAGAACTCGGCTGCGGATATCGCATCGCAACCGTCAGGGCGACCCTGTTTCAGGCCGGAGGCCGACACATTTCCTGCCGGCGGTGACAACCGCCGGACACACTCCGGGTCAAAACATCAGGCCCAACGGGCCGACACAAGTTCTGCCAACCCAAAAAGCACGTGGGACCACCAAGCCGATCGCTTATCGCGACCGTCGCCTGTCAAACCTCGTCAATCAGGCATCTAATCAGGGTGACAGCCCAATGGCACTCACTTTATAGAAAGTAGAAAGCTGAACCGCATATCCCGATAGGGGTGCAAGCTGTTAGCCGGCGTTTGAGCGCAGCGACAACACCGGAATTACGGTGCAATCGTTCGACGATCCTGAAGGGATCGCAGCAAAAGCCGCTGTGATCCTGTCAGGATCAATCATCCCCGATTTCGATATTCCAGTGGTATGCGCTTCGCTCCAACCACCCGTTAACAGCTGAAACTCCTTCGGAGTATTTTTTTTAAGTGAGTGCCATTGGGGACAGCCCCTCGCACCTACGCTCAAAAAGCTAGCAAACACGGCGAAAGCCCCGCCCTAACGAGAACCCGTCCAAAAATCCGGCAACCCCTCACGGAATCCCGTCTCCAAAAATCCGGCAACCCCTCTCGGAATCCACGCCTCAAAAATCCGGCAACCCCTCACGGAATCCCGTCTCCAAAAATCCGGCAACCCCTCTCGGAATCCCACCACCCCTCTCGGAATCCCACCCTCCAAAAATCCGGCAACCCCTCACGGAATCCCTCACGGAATCCACGCCCTCACGGAATCCACGCCTCTATCGGAATCCACGCCTCAAAAATCCGGCAACCCCTCACCGAATCCACGTCTCACCGAATCCACGCCTCACGAAATCCTCTCGGCAAAACCGACTCAGCCCGCCGATTTATCTTGTTGCTGTTTTCGTTTCTTCTTCCGCTTGCTTCCGATCGGTAGCCACCAGAGATAAACTCCCGTAAACCACAGCCCCAACAAAACCAGTCCATTGGGGAGGAAGATCCAGAGCTTTGCGGCGTCTGCAAAAAAAGAACCGTCGTGCAGGCTTTCAATCAGATCGGAACGGCGGTACTTAGAGCTGAGGACCAAACCAGATTGCGAGTCAATTTGGATTTCCCAGTGATTCTTACACTGAATCTTCGCGATCCCCTTACCGGGTCGGACATCGACCCGATCGATGTCGCCCCAGTCATCCACGCCCGCTTCGGGAATGGCTGCCGCGGCGGCAAGCATTTGGGACCAGTCGATTTCGGGCACGCGGCCAGATGCTTTGGCGGTCGGAGGCTGAACCCATGCCACCTGCTTCTTGACTTGCAATAACAGGCCGGTAGCTATTACCAGCAACAGCGGGATGAACGTCAGCAGGGCACCCCAGCGATGGAGCTTGCGAGTCCAGCGATTGAAAGACAATGGCATTCGGGTATCGTCAGCCTTTTTATCGCTTTTTACCGAGCGAGTCCGAGCCCACACCGGTCGCAAGCTTCTTACGGGTTTCCTTCAGCCTCTGTCGGTCCTTTTCGAGTTTGTCCAAATCATCGCGGGCTGAATAGAATTCAGATTTGTATTTGTCATGATCCTCGTTGACCGACTCCAACCGTTCCTCAATCTCCTTCAACATTTTTTCCAGTTCGATTTTTTTGGCCTGTTCGACTTTGTACCTCAATTCAAGATCAATCTTCTTTTCCGGTAGCTCCGCCAGTTTCTTGCTGATCTCTTTCAGTTCCGCATCGATCTCGGTGATCCGTTCCCGGTTGACCAATTCGGGTGCCAGTTTTCCCGATTTCAACTCGGAGATGATCGGCAACACCGTATGGGTCGGCAGCGAGAAATTGGCGACGCGTCCGGCCCTGGCAATGTTGATCCCGACAACTCGACCGTCAAGTCCGACAACCGGACCGCCAAAGGCTTTGGAGGTCAACATCGCATCGTGCTGAAAGGCATTCGGGAAATCCTTGCGACGCTTGCTAAGCACACTCCCCATGTTGTTCTGCGTGTTGCTGCGAACATTCAAGGGGCTGATCTTGTCACGTTCACCCAGGGTCAATCTGATTTTTTTGTTCTGATCGTCTCGGACGATACTCAACTCGACTCGATCCTCCGCCTGGTAACTTTTCATCGTCTCCTGCAATCCGACGCGGCCTTCGATTTCGGTATCGTCAATCTTCAAGATCACGTCATCGGGCTTTAAACCGGCATCCTTGGCGGGCGAACCATCCACGACACTCAAGATTTTCACGCCCGGCAATTGTTTGTCATCGTCTGGGTCGTCTTCGTCTCCGGTGTCGAAGACATCGGTCATGGTAATTCCAATGAAGGCGCTCGATGGCGGAATCGTGCGTTCAGCGACGCCAACAACACCGACGGCAAGTTTATTTTTCTCCAGGTTGGGCGTTGCCAGCCAGTAACCAACCACCGGCGTCGGAGCATCGCTCCACTGCACGACGTTCAGGTTTTCGGTATCGACCTGCAACATCGCCAGATCGGTTTCCTCATGCACACCCAGCACCTTGGCGACCAATTCCCGTCCATCGGCAAACTTGCAAACCACCTCACCTTGCAATTCGCTGGCCTTGGTCAGGATAAAACCGTTCGCGTCGACCACCGTCCCCAGTGCGACCTGACGATCTCCGGCGAGAATTTTGACGGTCGACGTTGATGCCGAAGTCACAATCGGTTCAAAGACGTCTAGAAGTTGCTGCGATCGACGGGAAAATTTTTCGTTTCGATCGTCATCGCCACCGAACAGCGATCGTCGAGAGGAACGGCGGTTTGACTGGTCGTCGTCCTCGCTCTCGTCATCGTCGTCTGCGTCGCCCTCGTCATCGTCGTCAGTTTCGTCAGCTTGTTTCCCAGAATCGCCCTGTTCGTCGCCTTGGTCGGCTGAATCGGCGTCCTGTTGCTCTTTCGAAGGTTTTTCTGCTGGCTTCGCTTTTTCCTCTTTCGGTTGATCCGATTTCTGAGCGGATGATTTTCCGGCCGAATCTTGTTCCTTCCCGGCCAACGGTTTTTCTTTGGCGGGTTCCTGCTCAGCCCCGTTTTCAGGGGGATTCGTCTGTTTTTCGTCCGCTTGGGTGTCCGTTTTCGGTTGCGAGCTCGCCGCTGGGGGAGTCGATTCCTGTGCCCCAATGACGGCAGGAAAAGCAAAGATGAACAACGCCAACGCGGTCAACAGGAGATTTCTTGTTTTCATTACCAATGCAACCAGCAAAACAAATCGGTTAATTTTGTACGCGCAGTGTGTGCGGAAAGCCCGCGATTCTCATCCGTGTTTACCGAGTTCCCCATTCGCCAACAATGGCCTCGAGCGTCTGCTCTTCGCCATCGCGAGAGACAACAATTTTTGTCTTCATGTTCGGCCGGAGGCGTTCGATCGCATCTCCAATGTCTTCCTTGTCTTCCGTCTTGCGACCCCCAATTTTCAGGATGATGTCGCCCTTCTTGAGTCCCGCCTTGTCCGCTGGACCGCCCTTCTCAACGTCTTCGACCTCATTGGTTTCTTGAACGACGGCGAATTTCAATCCTGCTTTTCCATCGAGAATAATGCCCTCGGTCAGTCGGTCCCAGTTTTCTGAATAGGTATCGATCGGCACGTGGAGATTGTTCCATAGCTCCTGACCAATTCGACTGTGGATCCCAACCACCTCGCCGTTCATGTCGATTAACGGACCACCCGAATCTCCCCCAACCAACGTACAATCGGTCCGCAGGAAACGATTGTTTTTGTAAATGATCCGACCGATCCTCACCACCAAACCACGTGCTTCGTCGATTCCACCAGGATGACCGATCGCCAGAACCCACTGGCCTTCTTTGAGTTCTTCCGACAGTCCGATGTCGAGGTACGGGAACTCATCGCCTTGACCCTCTTTGATTTTCAACATTCCCGAGTCAATTCGTCTTTCAATTCCCAACGTGACTGCTTTGACCTTGGTCCGTTTTTCGTCCATGAAGGTGATATCAGCCTCTTCGTTTGGACGACCGATGACATGCGCCGCGGTCAAGATATAGCCATCTTCGGTGATCACGACTCCCGATCCCTGGGCGCCACCGATCTGAATGTTAACGACAGCCGGCTTGATCTTTTCAGCCAACTCGGCGAAGTGATCTTGCAGGAAGCGCAGCTCTTCGATCGAGGTTGGGGTCGCCCCCTCAAACAACAGCTGCTGGCGATTGATCGCCGGCTCCGGGGCCGCCGTGCTGGTTTCCGATTCCTGGCTCAAACCGGACTGGATCAAGTCTTTGACCTTGTCGGTGTTTAACAGGTCTTGAGACCAGACGAGTGAGGGAGCGGTGAGGAGCAGCAGGCAGCAAAGAATGCTGCGGCTCAATGGAAGCAGAAAGGCCATAGATCGAATCCTGTTTACGCAGGTTGAATTATGTCGGAGTCTCAGATTGGCTGATTCTTCGAAAATTAGTTAACCCATTGTACCACTTGTTTAGGACATCGGGCATCTTGACGTTTTCCAGAACCTTCGAATTCCCCGATTTATCGCTTGTTTCATAATACGAATGACCGCCATAATCGGATTCAATAACGCGACAGTTTGCAATTACGTCGGGAGCGTGAATGATTCGGCTTGTATTTGGGTGTGGTTTCCTAGGGCTACCCACCGCCAAGGGGTGGAGTTCTGCCGGTAACAAAACTTACGGGCTCACCCGTAGTTCGAACCGTTTTTCAGAACTGGAAAGTAACGGACTCCAGCCGTTGCTGGGGGACATTGTTGATCCGGATTCACTCCCTGCTTTCCCCACCGCCGATACGGTGGTGATCGCCGTCGGGATGGATCGCTCCAAGTATTCGGACATTCGCCAGGTTTACGTCGAAGGTTTGCAGAATATTCTGAACCAGCTTCCCAGTGAAACCGGTCATCTGATCTACATCAGTTCCACCGGGGTCTACGGTAATTTTGACGGCCAGTGGGTCGACGAACACTCGCCTGCCCAGCCCACTCGCGAAGGTGGAAAGGCTTGCCTGGAAGCCGAGCAGTTGATCAAGACCAGTCGTTTTGCCGACCGATTCACGATCCTGAGATTCGCCGGGCTGTACGGCCGCTGGCGAGTTCCGATGCAGGCGGCGATTCAAAATCGACAATGGGAGAAACTTTCACCACAAGGTTCATTGAACCTGATCCATGTTTCAGACGGTGCCCGAATCATTCGCGCGATCGCGGATCTTCGCCCGTTTGGTGAGACCTACCTGGTTAGCGACGGTCACCCCGCCAACCGCAAAGACTACTATGCAACCGTCGCCGATATCCTCGGAACTGGCCCCATCCCATGGACGGAGACGCAAGACCATCCACCAGCCCGATCGGACAAACGGATCCGCAATCGAAAACTGATGAGTTCGATTGACCTGGAACTGGAATACCCTGATTATCTCGCCGGACTTGCCGAAGCGCTGCCATGATCCGCAACTGGCAGGGCCCGATCCGCAGCGGCAACCATCTGAACGATTCCCTTCGCTTGCTGCATTTTCAATGGACGCGTAAAATCACAACCAACATTTCGCCCATCGTTGCCTTGGCAATTCTCTTGCCACCCCGTCAGTCCAATCTCAGCAACTCGCACCCAGCATGCTCGAACGAAAACCGATTTTTCCGAACATCATCGAAGTCAACCATCAACTAGGCCAAGTGCTCGGTTGCAATGTTTACGTGATTTTCGATGATGACCAGTGGGTCATGATCGACATTGGCTACGAGGACGTCGTTGATGATGTAATCAAAATGATCCGGGAAATCGATTTACCGTTTTCTGGCTGCCGGACGCTGATCGCAACCCATGCCGATGTTGACCACATCCAGGGACTGGCAAAAGCGAAACAGATTCTGCGAGCCCCCGTTTCTGCCCACCCGCTGGCAGCCGATCCGCTCCGTCACGGCGATCGGATCAAGACTTTCGCGCTGATCGAGGCCCAAGGCATCGATATGAAAATGCCGACGGTCGAGGTCGAAAACCTGATCAATGAGGGTGACACAATCGAGGTCGGCGGAATCAAACTGGAGGTCTGGTTGACACCGGGTCATACCGACAGCCAACTCTGTTTCCGCATGGGCGATTATTTATTCAGTGGCGACAATATTTATCGAGACGGTTGCGTGGGCGCGATCGATGCCCACCACGGTAGCGATCTTGTTGCCTTCATTAAATCGCTGCGGCGGATTCGTGACTGCGACGCAAAGTGGTTGCTTCCCAGCCACGGACCCATCTTCCGCAAAGACAATCAGCTGATCGACGCCGCGATTCAACGCATCGAAGGCTACCTGCACATGGCTGACTTCGGAACCTGCGCGATCGATTGGCCGATGATGGATGAATTCGAAGAGGAAATCGCCACGGGCAAAATGCCAGGTTAGACCCGCTGGCTGGCAACCGCCGCGATCCAAGGGCAATGCTTTCTGCCTGATTCCCGGTCTCCACACGCAGGGCTTGCGTAACCGGCAAGCTCGCGCGTCATTGCTTCTCGCTAAGCAAAACCGTCCGCAATATTCGGGCTATTCTGTTAATTCAGATTGTGCGATTTGCCGATGGATTAAGCATCGAGGACCCAGAACTTTGGTCGCGTCCCGTCGCGCCATCCCTTAGGAGGAAAGACTCCATGATCCGTCGCTTTTTGTTGACCGCCGCCTGCTGTTGTGCAGCTGCCGTCATTTGCCAAGCTCAAGCCGTTCAAGCCCAACAACCCATGGCTCAGTCTCCCGCTTACGGAGCTAACTGGGGGGGGCAGTATTCTTCACGGAACATGGATCGGTTTTACCACTATCCTTACGTGACGTATCCCCAGAACTATTGGGGCAACGAGTACTACCGCAGTGCGGACAGTATGTACCATCGGTATCCCCCGGAAATGCGGATCCCGGTTTACAACAAGAGCTGGCATAACTATTACCCCACGCCCCGACGTTACCACTGGGGCCACCAGTTCATCACGGATATTTTCTAACTGACTCCATCGGTAAACGACCGACGCGATTCACCGAAAGCCACCTTTGACGAGGTGGCTTTCGTCGTTGGATCTTAACCGCCCATCGATTCGAAGCGAATTTTCAACGGGTCGCGAACGCTCCGTCAACACCGGATGAAAACTCCGCCACCTGTCGGCTGGGCATTAAATACTGTAAAAACAAGGCCTGATCGCATGAAGCAGTTTGGAATTGCCCAATCTTGGGGCATGTCATTGCGCTGCCACGACGGTTATTTCAATGATTGACTCATTGACCGCTTCCAATGGCATTTTTCAGGCGGTACGTAAAATGCAGCCCCCAAGGCGGCGAGCATCGTCATTCGTTCGCAGCCACCGATGATCAATTTCTTCCAGAGACTGAACCGATGAGACTCTCACCCTATGAGTCGTTCGATGCGTTCGACGAAATGTTCGCCAGTGACGGTCGCCCACGCCCCAGTGGGGCGGCCTTCGTCAAACGCCTGGAATCGCTCTCCGAAGGAACGCTGAAACAACGCCAACAGGCTGCCGAGCTGAGCCTGCAGAACATGGGCATTACGTTCAATGTTTACGGTCACGAAGCCGGCACCGAAAAAGTTTGGCCGTTCGACTTGCTTCCGCGGATCATCAATGCCGAGGAATGGTCCACCATCGATCGAGGCTTGCGGCAACGCATCCGCGCTCTGAACCTGTTCATCAACGATGTCTATAACGATCGAAAGATCTTCAAAGACAAAATCGTTCCGGAAGAACTGGTTGGATCCTCGAAGACATCCCGTCAACAGTGCAAGGGCTTGCAACCACCACTCGGCGTCTGGTGTCACATCACCGGCGTCGACTTGATCCGCGATCACGACGGCCAAATCTATGTCCTCGAAGACAATTTGAGGTGTCCGTCCGGCGTGTCCTACGTTCTCGAGAATCGCGAATTGATGAAACGCACCTTCGCGACGTTGTTTCAGGGAATGTCCGTCGAACCGATCGAAGATTACCCGGAACAGCTACTCAAAACGCTGCTCGATTGCGCACCGGCGGCGGTTAATAACCCGACCGCGGTCGTGCTGACTCCCGGAATTTACAACTCGGCCTATTTCGAGCACACGTTTCTGGCCCAACAGATGGGCGTCCAACTCGTCCAGGGACCTGACCTGGTGGTCAAAGACGATTTCGTGTTCATGAAAACCACCCATGGGCTGAGCAAAGTCGACGTGATTTACCGCCGAATTGACGATGACTTCCTCGATCCCGTCAATTTTCGTCCCGATTCCTGTCTGGGGGTTCCGCACCTGATGGACGTGTATCGAGCCGGCAACGTGACGTTGGCCAACGCCCCGGGAACAGGATTGGCCGACGACAAAGCGGTCTACGCCTATGTGCCCGAAATCATCAAATACTACCTCGGCGAAGATCCGATCCTGCCGAACGTTCCAACCTTCCTGTGCGCGGATAAAAAACAGTGTGACCACGTCCTGGCCAACCTTGATAAATTGGTGGTCAAACCCACGAACGAGTCCGGTGGCTATGGAATTCTGATGGGACCGCAGGCCAGTGATGAAGAACGCAAAACATGCGCCGAGGCCGTGCGAGCCAATCCACGCGAGTGGATTGCCCAGCCGATGATCAAACTCTCCACTGTGCCCACTTTGATCGGCGACGAACTCAAGCCTCGCCACGTGGACCTGCGACCGTTTGTATTGTGCGGTAAAGATATTTATGTCATGCCCGGCGGACTGACCCGCGTGGCACTGCGCGAGGGATCGATGGTCGTCAATTCATCGCAGGGTGGCGGCAGTAAAGACACTTGGGTGTTGCGGGGAGAAGGCCCCCCTCTGACGCCACACGCGACCGAAAAATCTCAAGTCGATCGGGAGGTGCGCTAATGCTCAGCCGTGTTGCAGATTCGGTTTACTGGCTCAGTCGTTATGTCGAGCGAGCCGAAAGCGTCGCCCGACTGATCGACGTGAATTACAATTTAACCCTTGGCGAGAATGATTCGCTGGGCAAACAGTGGGCCCCGCTGGTCTACACCACCGGTGACCACATCGAGTATGAAGAACGCTACGGCGATCCGACGCGCGAGAATGTCCTCAAGTTCCTGACGTTCGACAAGCAAAATCCCAACTCGATTCTCGCTTGCGTCTCCAACGCCCGCGAGAACGCTCGGACGATCCGCGAAGTCATCCCCCAGGTCGTCTGGGAGCAACTTAACAAATTTTACTTGTTGGTCCGATCCGCGGCGCAGTCCAGCCAGACCCTGGAGCAGCCCCACGAGTTTTGCGAACGAGTCCGATTGGCCAGCCACCTGTTGGTCGGTGCCGCCGGAGCGACGATGTCGCAAGGCGAAGCTTGGCATTTTGCCCGGCTCGGAAGAATGCTGGAACGCGCGGACAAAACGTCCAGAATTGTCGACGTTCAATACTTCATCCTGCTGCCGAATCGCGCGGGACGTGGGGTCGGCGCTGGACGTGGTGCGCTGGTCGGCGTTGTTGAAATCAGCCAGTGCGCTGGAGATGTATCGCCGAGAACACGGCAAAATCGTGCCCGAAAGAGTCGCCGATTTCCTGGTGTTGGACCGACTCTTCCCCCGAGCCATGCATTTTTGCCTGATCAATGCCCAGGATTCGTTGCGGCACATCACCGGCAGTACCGCCGGGACGTTTCGTAATCGCTCGGAACAGCGGGTCGGCCGCCTCTGTTCCAACATGCATTACACCAGTATCTCCGATATTATCAGTCAGGGGCTTCATCAGTTCATTGACGATTTTCAATCTCAACTAATATGGATTGGCGAGTCGGTACGAGATGATTTCTTCACGCTCAATCAACCGAAACCATCGACGGCCACCCGACCAACACAATCCCAGTCACAAACTCAATCGCAGAACGGTTAATCGCTGACCCGATTCCGTCAGCCCGCAACCGGAAGACCCATCCATCATGATACGCGTCGCGCTCAATCACAAAACGATCTATCAGTATGACCGCCTGGTTCAACTGGGCCCTCAAGTCGTCCGTCTTCGGCCGGCCCCCCATTGCCGCACGCCAGTCTGCAGTTATTCGATGAAAGTCCACCCGAAAGACCATTTTCTGAATTGGCAACAGGACCCCCACAGCAACTACCTCTCGCGACTGGTGTTTTCCAACCCCACGAATCGTTTCGAGGTTGAAGTCGATTTAATTGTCGAAATGACGGTCATCAATCCGTTCGATTTTTTCCTCGAAGACGACGCCCTGGAATACCCGTTCCAATACGATGCGACACTGGCCAAAGATCTCAAGCCGTTTCTCGACCCCATGCCCGCCGGTCCAAAATTGGCAGCACTGGTCCATCCGTCGATCGTTCCGAAGCGCAAAACAATCGACTTCCTGGTCGATCTGAATCGTCAGATTCAAAACGAAATCAGCTACCTGATTCGGCTGGAACCGGGCGTGCAATCGCCGGAGCAGACGCTGACTCTGGGCAGTGGTTCCTGCCGCGACAGTGCCTGGTTGCTCGTTCAAGCGCTCCGCCACTTGGGCCTGGCTTCCCGATTCGTTTCCGGATACCTGATCCAACTTCGGCCCGACGTCGAGTCGCTGGACGGTCCTTCGGGAGCAGCCGAGGACTTCACCGATCTGCATGCGTGGACAGAAGTCTTTTTGCCAGTGCCGGCTGGATTGGTTTGGACCCGACCTCGGGGTTACTGGCCGGTGAAGGCCACATCCCGGTCGCCTGCACCCCCGAACCCAATTCGGCTGCACCCATCTCCGGTGCGGTCAGTGAATGCGAAGTCGAATTCAGCCACGAGATGTCGGTCACCCGGATTCACGAAGATCCCCGCGTCACCAAACCCTACACCCCGGAACAGTGGGAAACCATCGAATCGGTAGGACATCGAGTCGATCAACTGCTGGACGTCGGTGACGTGCGGCTGACCATGGGCGGCGAACCAACTTTCGTCTCGATTGACGACATGGATGGGGAACAGTGGCAAACCGCAGCCGTCGGCCCCGACAAAAAACGGCTGGCCGCCAATCTGCTCGAACGGCTCCACCTGCGATTCGCCCGCGATGGCTTGGTCCACCACGGACAAGGCAAATGGTATCCGGGAGAATCGTTGCCTCGTTGGGCGTTGACCTGCCTCTGGCGGACCGACGGACAACCGGTTTGGAAGAATCGAAAAATGCTCGCCGATCCGGAACAGGACAACGGGTTTTCGATCGAGCATGCCCAACGGTTTTCCAGCTCATTGACCCAACGTCTCGGGCTCGATCCGAAGCACGTTGCGCCTGACGTACGAGGATGCGCTTTACTACCTCTGGAAAGAGCAGCGGCTACCGGTCAACGCCGATATCCATGCGGCGGATCTTGACGAGGGAGAGGAGCGGGTTCGATTGGCCAGAGTCTTTCAGCAAGGCCTGGGCTCGCCAGTCGGCTGCATGCTGCCGCTGAAATATCAGACGACCGGCCAATCCGTTGGCTGGATCAGCGGACAATGGCCGGTCCGCAGCGACCACCTGTTTTTGATTCCGGGTGATTCGCCGATGGGCCTCCGTCTGCCACTGGATTCGATTCCCGCATCGAACACTGCCGCATTCGATCAGGTACCAGTGACGCCCTTTGAAGTGACCACGCCTTTGCCCGAATACGATGAACTGACTCAGCAATTGGCATTGCATTCCGCCCAACACCCGGTGGGCGCTGCGGTTCAGCATCAGGTCTTGCAGCGCGTCGGCGCGGCAAAGGCATTGGCGGATCCTACGGCAACTTCTGCAAGCGTTTCGCAGCCAACTGCCGATTCAAACGGGTCAGCAACAGATTCCCCCAGCGATTGGAAACCGGGTGGTGAAATCGTCCGGACGGCAATGTGTATCGAACCACGTGACGGAAATCTGCACGTGTTCATGCCACCGACGGAAACCCTGGAGGCGTACCTGGAACTTTTGACCGCGGTCGAACAAACGGCGGAAGAACTGGAACTGCCGGTGGTCGTGGAAGGCTACCTTCCGCCCCACGATTATCGACTGAAACAAATCAAGGTGACTCCCGATCCGGGCGTGATCGAAGTCAACGTCCAGCCAGCCAGCAACTGGTCCGAACTGGTCGAGATCACCCGCGGATTGTACGAAGACGCGCGGTTATCGCGATTGGGAACCGAGAAATTCGACGTCGATGGCAGCCATACCGGTACCGGTGGTGGAAACCACATTGTGATGGGTGCCCAAACGCCATTGGAAAGTCCTTTTTTGCGGCGACCGGATTTGCTGCGCAGCCTGATTTCCTACTGGCACAATCATCCGTCGCTGTCGTACCTGTTTTCCGGGAAATTCATCGGACCGACCAGCCAGGCGCCGCGCGTCGATGAGGGCCGGCGTGATGCGACGTACGAATTGCAAATTGCGTTTGAGCAGATTCCCGAAACCGGGGACGTGCAACCCTGGCTTGTTGATCGGATTTTCCGACATCTGCTGGTTGATTTGACCGGCAATACGCATCGGGCAGAGTTTTGCATCGACAAGCTGTTTTCGCCAGACACTTCGACAGGCAGGTTGGGCCTGATCGAGTTCCGGGCTTTCGAAATGCCGCCTCACTGGCAGATGAGTTTGACGCAGCAACTGCTGCTGCGATCGCTGGTTGCCCGTTTCTGGCAACGGCCCTACCGCGAGAAACTGGTTGACTGGGACACCTCAATCCACGATCGCTGGATGTTGCCCCATTTTTTGCATGCCGATTTTGAGGATGTGATTGAAGAGACCGATCGTTCGGGAATCCAGCTGGAGACGGCTTGGTTCGAACCCCATTTCGAATTTCGTTTTCCGGTCATCGGCCAGATGGACCATTCGGGCGTGCACGTCGAACTGCGAAACGCCATCGAACCTTGGTATGTCCTGGGCGAAGAACCGGCACACGGTGCAACGGCCCGGTATGTCGATTCTTCGATCGAGCGAATGCAGATCAAGGTCGAGGGAATTTTTGATGAGCGTTATGTCATGACCTGCAATGGCCGTCGCATTCCACTGCATCCGACCGGGACCGAAGGAGAATGGGTCGCGGGAATCCGTTACCGCGGATGGCAACCGCCCAGTTGCCTGCACCCGACCATTCCGGTTGACGAACCGCTGGTGTTCGACCTGCTCGATACCTGGTTGGAGCGATCACTCGGAGGCTGTCGATACCACGTCGGTCACCCGGGCGGACTGAATCCGGAAGCCTTTCCGGTCAACGCCCTGGAAGCGGAAAGTCGTCGTGCGGCCAGGTTCTTCAACTTCGGACATACAACCGGAACCATGACCGAACCACCGCTGGAAGAAAATGCGGCCTTTCCGATGACACTGGATCTACGCCGTAACCGCTCGGAAGTGTAAGCTCTAGCATTCCGTCAAATTAGAAGTTTTGGATCAACAGCCATCGTGTCAACTTCGCCGCCACCGATCAGTCAGAAAGTCTTTCAGGATTACCATCCGACGCCCGGTGTCCATGACGAATTCGTACTGGCCTCCGGAAAATCGCGGCGACATTTGACAACCTTCCTGGATTCTCTCAACCAGATCGGTCGCGATGAGTTTATCCGGCGTTGGCAACGTGCGCAGCACACGGTTCACGAAAACGGGTTTGCCTACGGCGGTTATGTCACGCCTGACGGCAATGCTCGGCCCTGGGAACTGGATGCCATTCCGCTGTTGATCGATGCGGCAGAATGGAAATTCGTATCGGCTGCGTTGCAGCAACGAGCCCGACTGTTGAACCTGGTGCTGCGAGATTTGTACGGTGAACAGACGCTGTTGAAAAACGGTGTTTTGCCGGCCGACCTGGTGTTTTCCCACCCCGGTTTTCTGCGGTCGTTCCACGGTCAAAAACTCCCCGGCGATTGTTTTCTACATTTCTATGCAGCCGATCTGGCTCGCTCCAACGACGGAAAATGGTGGGTCCTGGCGGACCGAACCGAAGCACCGTCCGGCGTGGGATACGCGTTGGAAAACCGGATCGTGATCTCGCGGATGTTACCCAGCATCTTCCAGCAGTGCCAGGTTCAGCGGCTGGCGCCCTTTTTTATCACCGCCCGCGAAACCCTGAAGAGCCTTGCGCCGGGTCGACGTGAGAATCCCCGTGTGGTGCTGCTCAGTCACGGGCCCACCAGTCCAAACTATTTCGAAGACGCCTACCTGGCCCGCTATCTCGGTTACACCTTGGCCGAAGGAGGCGATTTGGCCGTTCGCAATCGGCGCGTGATGCTGAAAACCCTGGGAGGGTTATTGCCGGTCGATGTGATCTTGCGCCGCCAAAACAGCAACGAATGCGATCCGCTGGAACTCGATGCCAATTCCGGCAAGGGGATTGCCGGACTGATGGAAGCGGTCCGCTCGGGCAATGTTGGAATCGCCAACGGGCCAGGCAGTGGATTGGTTGAATCGGCGGCGTTCATGGCCTTCATGCCGCAGTTGTGCCAGACTTTGCTGGGGGAGAAATTGTTGATGCCCGGCGTTGCCTCCTGGTGGTGCGGGCATCCGGCGGCCTTGGAGCATGTCCTGAAAAACTTGGACAAGATGACCATTCAACCGGCGTTTCGAAACCGCGGGGCGGATGGTGCCCGCCGGGAAGTGCTCAGCCAGATGACCCCGGAACAGTTGGCCGATACCATCCAAGCGGATCCGACCTCGTATGTCGGCCAGGAAAAGGTTGCGCGTTCGAGTGTTCCAATTTGGAACCAGAAACCCGTTTCCGCCAATCTGGCACTGCGGGCGTATCTTGTCGCCAGCGGTGATCTGCTGGAAAGCGGCGATCTTGAGGCGCAGGGAGATTCCTACCAGGTCATGCCGGGCGGTCTGGCGCGTACTTCCACATCGCTGGACCCGCTTGAGCTATCGATTCGACGCGGCGAAGGAAGCAAAGATACCTGGGTCTTATCCGACGGCCCGGTTGAGCATGTGACCTTGTTGGACGCGCCTGGCCAGCAGGTTGAGTTGCGTCGTAGCGGCGCGGAGCTACCCAGTCGGACCGCAGACAATCTGTTCTGGATGGGGCGGCATCTCGAACGCGCCGACGCATCGGCGCGCGTCCTGCGGGGTGCCGCCAATCGCATGACGGGTGAAACCCGGGCGACCAGCGACCAGGAACTCCCCGTTCTGCTGCGATGCCTGGCCGACCAGGGACAAATCGAACCCGGATATGCCGTGGATAAAATCCGGCCGCAGCTGCCGCCGATCGAACAGGTGCTTTCGACGTTCGTCTTCGATACCAGCCAGAACAATCCTGTTTGCCTGCGCGGCGTTTTGGATCGACTGTTTCGTTTGGGATTGATCGAGCGAAATCGCGTTTCTCTCGATACCTGGCGAATCGTTCACCGTGTCGATGAGAAATTCCAGCCCTCGCGGCGGGGCAAAACCAATCTGTCCGATCTGGTCGCGCTGTTGGATGAATTGATCACGGATTTGGCGGCCTTTAGTGGAATCATCCGCGACAGCATGACCCGAACGCAGGCGTACCGGTTTCTCGAATTGGGACGACGACTGGAAAGTTCGATCCAGATCATCACGTTTCTCAAGAATTGCTTCATCCCAATGCCGGCGGTTCCTGGACCAGTTTTGGAAACGGTCCTGGAGGTCGCCGACAGTTTGATGACCTATCGTTCTCGCTACATGGCCAATCTGCAATTGGCACCGGTGCTGGACCTGTTGCTGACGGATGAAACCAACCCGAGGTCGCTGGCCCACCAGTTTCTCCACTTGGCCAACCATGTTGACCGGCTGCCACGAGAATCGTCCCAAACGGAATACTCGCCGGAACAACGCGTGGCGATGACGCTGTTGCATTCGGTGCGGATGATTGACATTCAAGCGCTGGCCGAGGCCCACAGCTTGGGTGAATACGATTTGCTCGCATCGCTGTGCGAGGAATGGGAATCGATGTTACCCAAGTTGTACGAAGCGATCTCTCATCGTTATCTGGTCCATGCGATCGCCGCCCATCAGCTCACCGATATCAACCCTCAATGAAATACAAGATCACCCACACGACCAAATATGCGTACTCGGAGGCGGTTCCGGTCTGTCATAACCTGGCCCATTTGGCCCCACGGCAATTGGAGTTTCAGCGATGTCACGATTTTCGCTTGCTGGTCCGCCCGGACCCCAACGGCCTGTACCATCGCTCCGATTATTTTGGTAACCAGGTCTCCTATTTTTCGATCGACCAACCGCATCGTGGGCTGACGGTCACCTCGTTCAGCGAGGTGGAAGTCTCAGATAAAATTAATTCTCCAGCCCCGGCGACGACGGTGCCCTGGGATCAGTTGGCAGCGCAAGTTCGCGGCGACCGGACCGCTGAATCGCTGGATGCGTTTCAATACGTGTTCGCGTCGCCATTTGTGAAGCCGTGGAATGAACTGCTGGATTATTCGCGACCTGTTTTTTCTTCAGGGCGACCGATCCTGGAAGCCGTGATGGCCTTGACCGATCAGATCCATCGCGATTTCGCCTATGACGAACGGGCGACAACGATTCATACACCGATTCGCGAAGTCTTTGAAAAACGCGGCGGCGTATGCCAGGATTTTGCCCACCTGCAAATTGGCTGTTTGCGGTCGCTGGGTTTGCCGGCGCGGTACGTCAGCGGCTACCTGCGAACGATTCCACCCCCCGGCAAACCGCGACTGGTCGGCGCGGATGCGTCCCACGCATGGGTTTCGGTTTACTGTGGCGAGCACGGCTGGATCGATGTCGATCCGACCAACAACACTTTGGTTGGACAGGATCATGTGGTCGTCGCTTGGGGCCGAGACTACAGCGACGTCTGTCCGGTGCAAGGCGTGATCGTCGGCGGAGGCGAACATCGGATGAATGTTTCGATCGATGTCGCGCCTCAGTAGGGCAGGGGAAAGGAAAAAGGGATCCGATCTCTTACTTAATTAAGCGTCCGGCTCCCTTTTTCAAGCGTCGGGGTTGGCTTGGTCGTAGACCGCCTGCAAGAGCGATTCGACGTCTTTGAATTTCTTTTTGCTGCTGATCGGCGTTTCCAGCAGCCGCCGGGCGTCGACTTCGCTGTGACCGAGCGAGATCAAGATCTGGTAGGTTTCGTCGACGATGCTGTGTTCCACGCCGGTGGTCGCGTCGAATTGTTCCTGCGCGACGAGCAAGGCAAATTTGGCCATTTTCCGACGCAGTTTGGCCACGATTCGTTCGGCTGTGGCGGCTCCGATTCCGGGCAGGGTCGAAAGCGTTTTGACGTCCTGCCGTTCAATGGCAGAGGCGACGTCGGGAACCGGCCGGACCATCGCCCGCAGCGCTTTTTTGACCCCGACACCGTCGACGGAACAGAAGACCTCGAAAAACTGTCGTTCGATTTGACTGACAAAACCGATCAACCGCGGCGTCATCCGTCCGCCTTTCTGCACGTTGCCGTCGATGTATTGAATCGTGTGCAGGCTGACGGATTGCCCGATCTTCATTTGCAGCTGCCGGCGCGTGAAATCGGGAATCAGGATCTCGTATTCAAACGGCTCAACGGCAATCGTCGCGTCGTCGTCATTCAGGGCAACCAGCTGCCCCGTTATTTTGGTAATCAATTTGGATCTCGTTCAGGAAAACAAAGTCGGTTTTATCGTGAGGTAGTAATGGCAAAGGGCAATCGCAAGGGCATCGGCCACATCGGGCGGATCAGGAGTCTCGCTCAAATTCAAATGCCGCGTGACCGCCAATTGGACTTGCGATTTGGGCGCCCGCCCGTTGCCGGTCAGGATCTTTTTGACTTGGGTCGCCGAGTAGTGATTGATGGGGAGCTGTTTCTTTTGCGCCGCCAGGCAGATCACTCCACGGGCGTGGCCCATGATAATCGCCGTTTTGGGGCGTTCGTAGTGGCTGTACAGTTCTTCCAGGCCAATGCAAGTCGGTTGCAAGCTATCGATGACTTCTTCGACACCATCGAAAATACTTTCCAGGCGTTCGGGAAGCTGTCGGGTTCGCACGCTACGGATGATTCCGGCCTCCAGCATCGTAATTTTGGGTCCCTCAATCGAGAGCACACCGTATCCGGTAATGTTCAAACCGGGATCAATTCCAAGGACACGGGTTTCGGTCGTCACGACTGACTTCGTTTCATAGAGAGAGTTTGGTGATTCATCACGGAGTCGGTGATCAAGTCTTGACCAACAACGCAACGCATTGCGCCATCATGATTTCGTTTTGACCTACCGGCCCAACATGTTCGCCCGTTTTGGCTTTCACACCGACATCGTCGGCAGCGAGTTTCAGGATCGCCGCGATTCGATCGGCAATCACACGTTTGTAGGGTGACAATTTTGGACGTTGGGCGAAAACGATGCAATCCAGATTGACAATTTCGAAACCGGCAGTTCCGATTTGTTCTAAAGCGACTGCCAGCATTTGGGCCGAATCCCGATCTTTGTTTTCGTCCAGATGATCCGGAAACAGCTCGCCAATATCACCCATCGCCGCGGCGCCAAGAATCGCATCGGTGATCGCATGCAGCAGCACGTCAGCGTCGCTGTGGCCCTGGAGCGAAAAATCATGGTCGATTTCGATCCCACCCAATCGCAGCGGACCTCCCGGCTGAAGGCGGTGAGTATCGTGTCCGATTCCGATTCGCAGCGATCTGGCGAGTGACTTGGTATCCAACGGTGGCTCCTAAAACGTGTGATAATTGACACTGTTTTACGGTATTCACCTCCGATTGGGAAACAGCTCCGTAGCCTGTTGGATTCACGCGCCGACATTTATAATCGTTCGATGGCCATAATCGAAATTGAAAACCTCTCCAAGTCTTACAAGGTCTACCAGAAACAGGAAGGCCTGCTGGCGTCGGTGTACGGACTGTTCCATCGGGATTACCGCGAGGTCCATGCCGTTCGCGAGATCAATTTGAGCGTCGAAGCCGGCGAATTCGTGGCCTTTCTCGGCCCCAATGGTGCCGGCAAAACAACGACGCTGAAATTGCTTTCCGGCGTGATCAATCCCAATTCCGGGTCGGTGCCGGGTGATGGGGCATATGCCGTGGGAGCGTGAAAACGAATATCGCCGCCAATTCGCACTGGTGATGGGCCAGAAGAATCAGCTGTGGTGGGATCTGCCGGCCCTGGAATCGTTTCGGCTGAATCAACACATTTACGGACTCGATCAGAAAGAGTTCGAACGGACGCGGGACGAACTGACCGACATGCTGGACGTAACGCGACTGCTCGGGCAACCGGTGCGGGAACTGTCGCTGGGCGAACGGATGAAAATGGAATTGATTGCGGCGTTGCTGCATCAACCCGAAGTGCTGTTTCTCGATGAACCAACGATCGGGCTGGACGTCGTCGCCCAACACAAGATCCAGCAATTCCTGAAGTACTACCAGCAGGATCGCAAAAATACGATTTTGCTGACCAGCCACTACATGAAAGACATCGAGGCACTGTGCAAACGCGTGGTGATCATCGCCAACGGCTCGATTTATCACGACGGATCGCTGGAAGAGATCGTCGACAAATTCAGCGGTGACAAAATCGTCACGCTACAAATGCACGAAAGCGTTGCGCTGGATTCACTGGCCAGCCTGCCCAACGTGATGGAAGTCGAAGCCCCGAAGATCAAGTTCCGCGTTCAGCGCGATCAGGTCGGCAAAATTCTCAGCCAGATTCTTAACGCCCATGCCGTCGATGACATCGTTGTCGAAGATCCACCGCTGGAAGAAGTCATCTCCAACGTGTTTTCGGAAGCCGCCAAAGATGGCCAATCCGAGCGGGATCGCGAACGGGATCGCGCAAACTGCAAGTCTAGTCATTCCAGACTGAATCCAATCCTAACGATCGCGCGACCCCGAATCGATGTACACAAAAGCACTCACCTGGTGGACTTTCTTTCAAATCTCGATTAACGAGCGTTTGATCTACCGTGGCGATTTCATGTTGGGAACGTTGATGCGTTTCCTGCCGACGTTGACCCAGATCTTTCTCTGGTGGGCAATTTACGATGTGATTTCGACCGCCGGCACCGCTGACTCCAGTGCCGGGCCAGACGGCACGATTGCCGGTTATCGCTACGGGGACATGGTCGCCTATTACCTGCTGGTCATCATCAGCCGCGCATTTTCCAGCATGCCTGGATTGACCAGCGGGCATCGCCAACCAGATCCGCAATGGCGAGGTCAAACAATTCCTGATCCAGCCCGTCGATATGCAGGCCTGTTTGTTGATGCAGCGAATTGCTCACAAACTGGTTTACTATCTGATCGCCACCTGCCGTTTGCTCTGGTGTTTTTTCTGTGCCGTGACTTTTTTGTCGATGGTTGGCCGCCTGCGGACGTGATGGTGGTTTACCTGCTGTCGTTGATGTTCTCGCTTTCTGCTGGGCTGTTTTACCTCGAAGTACTGCATTGGCTTGATCGGGTTCTGGTTTCTGGAAGTCACTTCGCTGACGTTTTATTTACATGCTGATGAATTTCCTGCTGTCAGGACACATGTTTCCGCTGGACTTGCTGCCCGATCAACCCGTGGATATCCGGGACTGGTCGAGTATCTGCCGTTTAAGTACCTGGCTTATTTTCCCGCAGCGGTGTTTCTGGGCAAGATCGACGGGTGCAGAAATGTATCGTGGCTTGGCGTGTTGAAATCGCCTGGGTAGTGTTTTTTGTTGTGCTCTCACGGCTGCTTTGGTCCCGAGGCGTCAAACGATACAGCGGATTTGGCGGATGAGAATCGCGCCAGCAGAAAAATCCAAGCAGCCGAAAGCGAAGAAGATCCAACAGCCTGAAAACTGAACACCGAAAACTGAAAACCCAAAATGCACCCCTCCTATCTAAAAGTCTTCCTGACCTTCGCGAGAAATTCGCTGATTCGCGATATGTCGTTTCGGATGAACTTTATTCTTCAATGCCTGTCGTCGATGTCCTGGGCGTTGATGAATTGGGGGTTGTTCAAGATCATCTACCAACACACCGGGGAAATCGGGCGTGGAACCGGGTGGCACGAAAACGAGTTCTTTGTGTTTCTCGGGACCATCTGGATTATCAACAGTTTGATTCAGACGATTTTCATGGTGAACGCTTCGGAGTTCAGCGAGTTGATCCGTACGGGCAATCTGGATTTTGCGTTGCTTAAACCGATTGACACCCAGTTCCTGATTTCATTCCCCCGAATCAATTGGTCACAGATTCCCAATGGTTTGCTGGGAGTCTGCCTTGATCATCTATTCGCTTCAGGAACTGGCGGCAGAACCGGGCCGAAACATTTCGATTTCGATCTTCGGCCTGTTGGGCTTTGTGTTTTTCGTTGGGTGTGGGGCGATCGTGATGTACAGCGTGATGATCGCATTGGCGTCGACCAGCATCTGGTTGGGGCGTAATCAGAACCTGTACAACTTCTGGTTTTATATTACCAATTTCTATCGCTATCCAATGGAGATTTACCAGCGGAATGGAATCGGGATGGCGTTGTGGGGAGTTTTTACTTTCCTGATCCCGATCCTCGTGGTGTCCAACGTTCCGGCCCGCGTTTTGGCTCAACCACTGGGAACGCCCTGGAAGCCGTGGGAATGGGGACTGGCAGCCTTCGCGGTGGTAGCCACGATTTGGAGCCTGATTGCCAGCCGTTGGGTATTCAAAAAAGCCTTGGGCAGCTACCGCAGCGCGAGCAGCTAACTGCCGCGTGGCCTGACGTTTAACGCATGCCTCGAGCAGCGATCGAGCGGAGAGCCGGCGGGGAATCCCCCTGGTTCTCAGCCTGTTTTGCTGATTATTCCGATTAACGACCGGTTATGTCGATTTTTCACGATTTTGCCTTAACGGCTGGCGCGATCGGACAGCAAAACTCAAACTCCGCTCGACAACTTGCCGAATTTCCCCATGTATGAGCACCTTTGACTTGAATCCGAAATTGCGGCTTTTAAAATTGAAGCGTGGCCCTCGAAGAGAACCAGTCAGACCTTGTGATGACTTCTTTGCCCAAATTCGGCCGTTCGAATTGTGAACTTGGGCAGTTTGGCGAGTTATAATAGATCGTTGATTCTCTCACAAAACCACAGCCCGACCCGCAATTCAACTGCTTGGCATTTGCCAACTTATGGAGCCGAAAGACGATGTCAAAACTGATCCCGATGGAAGAAGCTGCCCAGATGCTGGGTATGTCAGTTGAACAACTTACAGAGCTTCGCTCGAACAACGAGATTTTCGGGTACCGTGACGGTTCCAACTGGAAGTTCAAAATGTCCGAGATCGAACGCGTCGCGGGCGAGTTAGGCGTCAGCTTGAAATCTTCCGCCATCGAGGAAGACGACTTGCAACTGAGCGACGAGAGTTTCGTGATGTCAGAATCATCGAAAGATCTGATTATCGACGACGATTCATCCAGCAGTGAAGGTGAGTCCGCCGAGTACATGGAAGATTCCTCGGTTGAACTTTTCCAACAACCGCTCAGTGACGAATTGGAAGTCGTCGGTGAAGGTGACTCGGTCGATTTGGATGCCGACGACGCCATCAGTTTGATCGACAGTGGTCGGTTGAAAGCCGGAGACGCAGACGATTCGACGGAGCTGAAACTGGAAGGCAGCAGCCTCAAGCTTGGCGGCAGCGACATTCTCGGTTCTGACGAAGATGTATTGGGAGACGACGAAGAAGAGCTGTCATTTGGCAGCAGTAGTCTGCGACTGGCCTCCGAGAGCAGCAAGAAGATGCCGGACGACGCGGGCGACGTGCTGGACGACGAATCCGAAGCAAAAAAAGACAGCCCATCGGACACCGGCAAAATGTTGGGTGAAGAAGATGACGACGACCTGTTGATGTCGGAGGATGATTTGTTCAGCGACGAATTGTCTTTGGCCGACAGTGCGTCTTTTGAAGACAGCGCCGAACTCAGCAGCGATTTTGAAGACAGCGACCTGGTACTCGATGACAGCGATTCGAGCACCGAAATCACCCTCGAAGCCAACGAGAGTGGAATCAACCTGAGCGCGAACGAAAGTGGAATCTCGCTCGCCGATGAACCATTGGAGCTTGGCGGTTCCGACATTGATGCCCTGGAGCTGCCCGAAGACGACGACATGATCGTGCTCGAGAACGCGGCCGGCCCAGATGAAGCCACGATGATGCAGGAAGATGATTTCAACCTGACTCCGCTGGAAGAATCGATGGACGAGGACGACTCCAGTGGATCCCAGGTGATCGCGTTGGAAGATTCCGAAATCTATGCCGATGAATCCGCTGGCGGTATCCTCGGTGAAGAAGAATTCGAAGCCCAGCCGGCAATGCTCGACGACACCATGGGCGGCGACTTTGGCGGCTACGAAGGACTGGGCGGCGAGATGATGGCCCCAGGGATGACCGGACCGGCTGCGCCACCGGAAGCGCCCTACACGATCGCCCAAGTGGTCAGCCTTGGACTGGTCGCTACGATTCTCCTGGCCGGAAGCACCGTCGCCTACGACCTGGCTCGCAACATGTGGATGCCAGAGGATCAAGTGATTGGCAGTAGCGTGCTAAATTTCTTCCTGAATATCACGGGAATGAACAACGGTTAACGCGGAACCCATTTAAGCCAATGCCCGGATTCAAGACGCTTGAATCCGGGCATTTTTTTATGCGCCTGTTGCGGCGAAAACGTGCGGTGTCCACCAGCACCCTCGACAGCGACTGTTGTCGCGTTGATCGGCGGGCGTTACGATAACACCACCGTTATTTGTCTGGCTTACGGAATCATTGGGCTCCAAATTGAAAATGTCCGCGCTCCAAAACCTCGTAGATCAATCGGTCGATTACGCCGGCTTGTTTCCGCCAGCGAGTTTGACGTTAAGCGACGTTGCCAGTCATTACGCGAATTACCTTGGCTCACCGGCGAGTTCGATGCTCGGGCGATTGGTGATTCCTGTCAGCCGACTGGACGAACTACAATCGCTGGCAGCGCCACTGCTGACGCCAGTTGGCCAGCCCTGGCGAATCAGTGCGCTGCTGCCGACCTGGAGCTCGGCAGACGATTCAGATTTCATTTCTGCGGTTGAAGCGATCGACGCGTTTAATCTTGGGCAGCCCCCAACCGGACCGGCTTTGCAGGTCGGTTCCATTGAGACAAAAGCCGAATCGGCGGAGCAGATCGAGGCCTTGGTTCCACGCCTACCGGCAAACGTGGAGGCTTATCTGGAGATTGATCATCAATCGGATCCGACCGCTTCCATTCAGGCAATCGCCAGGCTGAAAAATGCGAGCGTGTTCGCGAAAATCCGCACCGGCAGCGTGATCGCGGATCAAATTGCAACCCTCGAGCAAGTTGCGAGGTTCCTTGTGACCTGTGCAAAAAATCAAATTGGATTCAAGGCGACTGCGGGTTTGCATCACCCGCTTCGGGCCGAATACCGCTTGACCTACGAAGACGACGCGCCGCGGGGCGTGATGCACGGTTTTCTTAACGTCTTTGTGGCGGCCGTGATTGCGTTCGAACACCAGGTCGACTGCGAGACCGTCGAGGCAATTCTCAGCGAAAGTTCTGCCGCAAGTTTCAAGTTTGATTCGCACCGGTTGGTGTGGCGCAACTACCAGGTTGACTCGGATCGAATCAAGCATTGGCGAGCCATCGGTGTTCGGTCCTTTGGCTCCTGTTCCTTTGAGGAACCAACCACCGAACTTCAATCGCTCGATTACCCCGATCTGTTTGCCGCGTCGCAATCCTGAATGCCGATCAATTCATTGACGTTGTCCAACTCAAAGTAAGTGCATGTATCCTATCGATCACACCCACGACCCGACGATGAACTCCTGGGTCGAATCTGCGAACGACGAAGCGACCGACTTCCCCATCCAGAATTTGCCGTTTTGCGTTTTTCACCAACCCGGCCTCGCGCCGACCATTGGCGTGGGAATTGGCGACCAGATCCTCAATCTCCGTTCCTGTTGCCAACAAGGGTTGCTCGACGATCGCTGGGCCAGCGTGACCAGCGCCGAAACGCTCAATCCGATGATGGCGCTTGCTCCGGCGGATCGCCGTGATCTACGTCATGCAATCAGCGCCCTGCTGTTTGCCCAGACGACAGCCGATCGTTCTGCGTTGGAACAGGCGATGTTGTACCAGTCCGAGGTTACTCTGGGATTACCCTGTCAGATCGGGGATTACAGTGATTTTTATGCTTCCCTGTATCACGCCACGAACGTCGGCAGCATGTTCCGCCCGGACAACCCGCTGTTACCGAACTACAAACATATCCCGATTGGCTATCACGGCCGCGCCTCCAGCATTGTGGTCAGCGGAACGCCCGTTCGACGCCCTGTGGGTCAATTGTCCCCGGAACAGCCCGGCGGGAATCCAACCCGGGGTGCTTGCAAGCTGCTGGATTACGAACTGGAAGTCGGCTGCTTTGTCGCGCAGGGGAATCCGCTTGGGCAACCGGTGCCCATTGACGTGATCGAAGACAATCTGTTCGGGGTGTGCCTGTTGAACGATTGGTCGGCGCGGGATTTGCAAAAGTGGGAATACCAACCGCTCGGTCCGTTCCTCGCCAAATCATTCGCGTCGACGATCTCACCCTGGGTCGTCACGATGGAAGCCCTGGCTCCGTTCCGCTGCCCGGAATTCAAACGGGCTGACGGCGATCCTCAACCACTGGATTATCTGACTGGCAACGAGAATTCCAGTCAGGGCGCCATCGACCTACAACTGGAGGTCTGGCTGAGAACGGAGACAATGCGTCAACAAGGTATCGAAGCCCAAAAACTATCCTCCGGCAGTTTCACCAACATGTACTGGACGTTTGCGCAAATGTTGACGCACCACTGCAGTAACGGCTGCAACATGCGGCCCGGCGATCTGCTGGGAAGCGGTACCGTGAGCGGCCTCGATCGTAGCTCGCGCGGTTGTTTGCTGGAGCTAACGTGGGATGGAGACCAACAGCACCCGTTGCCCGGTTCCCAAAGAACACCGATCCAGCTGCCCACTGGCGAAGAGCGAAAATTTTTGGCCGACGGTGATGAAGTAATCCTTAAAGGCTATTGCATGAACTCCACTCATCGCCGAATTGGGCTGGGAACTTGTCGTGGCACCATCCTCGGAGCTCTGTGAGCCGACCTAATTCTTTGTCGTGGCGTTCAGGTTCAATCTGCGCTGTTTCCAAAGCCGATAACCCGTCCGCGATGCTTCGGTGCCAAGCTGGCGTCTCAAGCGAAAGCTTGATCAATTCTTTTCCACCGACACCGAGCCGGCTGGGCAAACGACTGTTGAGAACAAGACTCAACAACGTCCATCGGTCCGAGTATTAACGAACTGCGAAAACGTGACAAAATGACCGAATTTAATGACGCAATAGACCTCCTTGGTCGCCAATCTATAATTACCAGCCGATGGCGGTTAACGGCTCAAATAATCTGCTGTTGCCGTTCATCTTTAAATATCCCACGATTTTCTGGACAATTTTACAATGCTGGACCGTTTCAAGATTGAAACAACACCCATCTTGCTCGTAATCGCGCTGGTGCTGATGCTTGGTTTGTTGACCGGCTGTCTGCCAGAAGATGAAATTCGAGTCCATCGAGTTCCCAAAGCACGCTCGGGGCTGGAATCATTACGGAAGAACGCCCCAACCGGCTCAGAAACGGTCAATCCGACTGATCGAATGGTCGTCGGTTTGTACGACCTGCCGGAAGCCACGTGGTTTTTCAAGATCAACGGGTCAATCGAACAGGTCAAACAGGCCGAATCCCAATGGCGTCCATTTCTGGAGTCGCTGCGATTCGAAAACGGGGAGCCGAACTGGAAACTGCCGGACGGATGGACCGAAGGTAGTCAGCGTCCGATGAGGTTTGCGACGTTGGTCATTGGCGACCAGACGCCTCCGTTGGAAATGGCAGTTTCCAATTTGGGCCCCGGACAAGACCTGCTGCTGAACGTCAATCGTTGGCGCGGTCAAATGGGACTTGCCGCAGTCACCGCAGCCGAACTGGATGGCAGCATCACAAAAATGAACCTTGACTCGGTGTCCGCCTGGATATTTGATGTCGAGGGCAAACAATCTGGCTCGATGGCTCCGTTTGCAAATCGGCCAATGCTGAACGATTCGCAACCGGTTCCGGCGTCGGCGTCGGGCGCGGCGAACGACGTTCGGTTTGAATCGCCAGCGGGCTGGGACAGGGGCAAGACTTCGGGCATGGTCCCGGTTCGCTTGCAGAGAACCGTCGGTGAAAAAAATGCCCAAATTACGGTCATCCCTTTACCCGCGGCAGCCAATGAGTGGGACCCCAATGTTGAGCGCTGGGCTCGAGAATTGGGCCTCTCTGGACTATCGAAAGAGGAACTGGCCGCGCGAACCAGCCAGACCGAGGTAGACAGTTCCAAGGGCAACTTGCTTCGCTTGGTCGAACCGAACAATGAGAAAGCGACGATCGGCGGAATGTTCAAATCCGGCGACACGGCTTGGTTTGTCAAACTGACTGGCGATCGTGAAGTCGTTTCCCAAAACGAAGAAACTTTCTCTAAATTTTTGCAGTCACTAAAATTTCCGTCCCCGAATTGACAGGCAACGGCGCGGTTCCGGGATGTCTGAATACCCTTCTGTTTTACGGTGAACCATGGCAATTGATGCGACCAACCAATCTGTCCGCTCGAATACGAAGACCGTCGAAGGCGTCGGCGTTACGGACATTGCTGCGGCGATTCTCGCGCCGCTCAGCTTCATTGCGACTGACCGTCTGCTTGTTGGTCCTGGCCGTGGTCGTCACGTTTATTGCGACCGTGGATCAGACTCGAAACGACATCCTGGACGTCAAGCACAAGCATTTTCAAAATGTCTTTGTGGAAGTCCCATTCCAAACGCTGTTCGTACAGCGGTGGTTCCCCGAGTATCAAAATGTCCCCGGTAGTTTTTACGTCCCCAGCGGAGTCACACTGCTGGTTTTGATGTTGCTGAATCTGACAGCCGCCCACATGTTGCGGTTTCGCTTGCAGGCGACGGGCGCGCGTCGGATCACGGGGATCATTGCTGCGCTATTGGCTGCGGTTTTAACCTGGACGATTATTTTTAATGGTCAGGACGCCAGCGGGTTCCAAAATGAGCCGCCGATTTCGTTTGACAAAATGTGGATCCTCCTACAACTGGCCGTTCTGGCAGTCGCTTGCGCAGCCGGATTCGGTTTTTTCACCATCGACCGAAACCGTCGCGTGGAACGCACCCTGTTGGCGATTTCGGCAGTGGTCTGTGGCGGGCTATTGGTCGTCTCACTGTTGCTGGGCGAACAGGCTTTTATTGGTGATTCAGCCATGAGAATTCTCTGGCAATTGGCACAGTCGACCATTGCGGCCGTCGTTTCGCTGGTTGCCTGCATGTTGTTGTTCAAACGGAAAGCCGGCATTGTGCTGTTGCACCTTGGCATCGCCGGTTTGATGTTCAATGAGATTTATGTCACGACCACCAATGAAGAATCCCGGATGACGATCGTGGAAGGGGAATCAGTCAGCCAGGCAATTGATATCCGTTCGACCGAGTTGGCGATTATTGATACTTCGGATCAAGAAATCGACGAAATTACGGTCGTCCCCGATGCGAAACTGAAATCGGGAGAGTGGATCACCGACCCGGCCTTACCATTCGATGTGAAGTGCATTCGCTTCCTGAGCAATTCGGATATTCGTGAGCTGCGCGATCCCGGGAACAATGTCGCCACTGCCGGGATTGGCAAACGCCTGGAGGCCTTTGACCTGCCGATCACAACAGGCACCGACAGCGAACAAACGGTCGATTTCGCCTCCGCTTATGTCGAGTTGAAAGAGCAGGGGACCGGCAAACCGCTGGGAACCTATCTCGTCTCTCAAAACCTCGACGTAAAAAATGCCGATGAAGTCGTTGTCGATGGCAAGTCCTACCGAATCGACTTGCGTTTCAAGACCGACTACAAACCATTCGAATTGACCCTGGTCGATGTCCAAGCCGAATATTACCTTGCCACAGAGACGCCGCGGTGGTTTTCCTCGGATGTGATTTTGAACGATGTCGAGAACGGCACGACCAGTGACCAGAAAATCTGGATGAACAATCCGCTGCGATACTCGGGAAACACTTTCTATCAACAGAGCCTCGGGACGCTGCCATCGGGCCAGGAATACACCATTCTTCAGGTCGTCAAGAACAAAGGCTGGATGATCCCGTATGTCTGTTGCATGTTTACGGTGGTGGGATTGGTTTTTCAGTTTGGCAGTTCCCTACTCAGCTATCTTGAGAAGAACCAAACCCGCACGGCCGACGGTGCGGCGGAGAAAGCCGCCGCGGCAATCCGTTCGGCGAATCTTAACTCCGGAAAACCCGTCAAACCGATCAAGCCAAATCCCCAACCTTCACCGGATCCAACCAGCCAGGGACAATGGTTGCTCTGGTTACCCACCGCGGTGCTGGTCGGATTTCTGGGATTTTATGTCGTCGGCGAGCTGGTCAAAACCCAAGTCGCGGTCATCGAAAAAAATGGGATGCGTCTGGACCTGCTGGGACAGATTCCCATCACCAAAGACGGCCGAGTCCAGCCACTGGATTCGTTCGCTCGCAACACGGCTCGTCAACTCAGTAAACGAGAAGAAATCTTCGATGGCAACGACGAGCGCCAACCGGCCATCCGTTGGTTGGCCGACACCATTTTCGAAGCCGACGGCTATCTGGATTACCGCGCGTTCCGCATCGAAGATCCGACGATCCTTTCGGCACTCGATCTGCCGCTGACGATGCCGACGGCTGCCCGGGACAAAAACCGGTTCCGGTATACGCTTCAGGAACTGCTGGATGCGGAACCGACGTTGATGGAGTTGTTACCCAATCGTGAGGAAACGGATCCCAAAACCTGGTCCGTATTCCAGAAACGCCTGAGCCAGGTGGCAACGCAAATGCAGCGCGTCTACGGAGCCAAGCTGACGTTCGGCGGCCCGGAACCTGACGACGATGACAACCTGATCCTGCGACTGGAGCAGGCCGGCAAAGCGGTTTCCTCGCCGCTGATTCCGCTGGTCGTGCCGACCGAGGACCCCGAAAAGCCCTGGAAGTCATTCATCGTCTTGCAAAACCAGGTTTGGTTGAGTGATCTCGCTGAAAAATTTGACGCCCCAACCACGGATCAGTTGGCGACTAAAATCATCGACGACGAAATCATTCCGCCGTTGCGCGAAGAATTGATCCGCAGCCGGATTATTGAACGAATGACATCGGACCCGAATATCTTGAAGATGCTGTCCGAAGGAGACTCCGAGGCCGATCCGCAGGCCCTGGCCAGCATGCTGGAGCGGCGTTGGGATGAATTTCCGCCAGCCGTTTTGGAGCAGTTCATGGCCGCTGAACGCCCTTTTGTCGACATGATGCTCACCAACCAGCGGCCACGCTACGAGAAAGTGATGGCCGACCAACTCGCTAAGATCAACGATGGAGCCGGCCAGATTGTCGACCCCGATTCGGATGTGGCGAAATTGCTGTTGGAACTTCGACCCGCCTATCTCGACGGCGATGCGGAAAAATTCAATTCGACGTTGGTCAGCTACCTCGAAACGGTCCGCAACGATCCGCCACAGGGCATGAGCAAGCTCAAATTGAATCTCGAAAAAACCTACAACGGATTTGCACCGTTTTATCTGGCCATGGTGATCTACCTGATCGCGTTTTTGGTCGGAACCCTTGCCTGGGTTGGCTGGGCACCTGCGTGGAATCGGGCGGCTGAGCTCGCTGTTGGGGTTGGGCGTCTCCATTCAAATCGTTGGCCTGATCATGCGGGTGATCATTTCCGGGCGTCCACCGGTCACCAACCTGTACTCTTCCGTCCTGTTTGTATCGGCCGTATTCGTGATCGGTTTTCTGATCGTCGAGCGAATCACCAAACTGGGCATCGGGAACGTGATGGCCGGCGTCGGTGGATTCCTCGCCTTAATGTGGGCCTGGACAATGTCGATCGTCGATGGGGACACTTTCTCGGTCCTGGTTGCCGTGTTGGACACTCAGTTTTGGCTGTCCACCCACGTGGTCTGCATCTCGATCGGTTACAGTCTGACTTTCATGGCCGGCTTCATGGGGTTGGCTTATATCGTCGCGGCGCTGGTAACACCGGCGATGACGAAGAAATCCCGGCGCGAGTTTGCAAATGTCATTTACGGTGTCGTTTGCTTTGGTCTGTTGACCAGCTTCTTTGGAACGGTGCTGGGCGGGCTCTGGGGCGACGACTCCTGGGGCCGGTTCTGGGGCTGGGACCCGAAAGAAAATGGCGCGCTAATGATTGTCCTTTGGAATGCGGTCGTGCTGCACGCACGCTGGGGAGGCATGGTGCGGGAACGCGGGCTGGCCGCGCTGGCGATTGTCGGCAACCTGATCACGCTTTGGTCCTGGAAAGGGGTCAACGCAATGGGGGTCGGACTGCACGCTTACGCCGGAACCGAGGACGAGACAATGAAACGGATTTTGATGCTCGCCGCGGCCCACCTCGTGATCCTGGGATTAGCGCTGATTCCGACCAAATTCTGGATGAGTTATGCCAAACAGAGTTGAATGCTGGCATCACGGCCGTTCACTTCGATAGCCGGCAGCAAGTTCTGTCGGGGCCGTGGTTAAGAAAAAACCCTGCAAAACACCAGCAATGTCCCTGGTGTTTCAGGGCTGATTCAATCCGGCCAAGATAGCACTTGAAACCGGTTGCAAACCTGCTTGCCCGTCGTTAGCTTATGAAAGTAGGCGAAAGGCCCGCAATCCCACCCAAGTCCCCTCAAGCATACCTCCAGCCCCCGCAAGAGTAGCAAATCGCTTGCTTGCGTGGTCTGAAATGTCCTAACGATAGTGACATGACAGATGGGGAACGAAGTCAAAAAAACGGTTGCCCCGATGGACGAACCGTTGTAATTTCGTGCATTGCTTGAGTTCCCACCTTCAGGATTCCCTCGATGCATTTCAGAGTTTATACGGCCAACGGCAGCGCTTTCGAAGCGGTCGGTGTCGAAACGAAAGACGGCAATTTTGTGTTCACTGAGCCCGATCAGTCAAAAAAACAAATCGATGCGACTGAAATGAAGGCAATCCTGTTTAACGGCTACGAAGATTTTATTATTCAGCAGTTCGTTGAGATTGGTGATCTACAATTGAAGCTGGCCAAATCGGATAAAGAACTGGCCACCCTCCGCAATGGCCGCGAGGAGAGTTCCCGCCCGAGTTCATGAGCACCCGCCTTAGGTTGCTAGTTAGCAATCAACGTCTCGTACCGGGACCAACTAACCAAAATGCTCATTTTTTTACTCCGGTTCTCTGCTCCGCTGAGGCTGCGGAAACGGTTCTATCGGTTCAACAGCGAGTTCACGGTGGCATTGCTGTCAATCCGCAAGGCGGTCTGAAGAACCTGAGCTGGATTGAATCGCTCGACCATTTCATAGGATGTTCCCAATGGTGTGGTATTCCCGTCAGGATGAATCAGGAACGCTGAAAATTCTTTAACGCCGCCGTCGAGCGCACATTGCAAGACCTGTGCGCCATAGCGTTGGTTCAACGGCGCCACCGCACCTTCACGATTGCCGACCAGTTTCGACGGGTCAATTCCGGTAAATTTCCCCGCGAACCAGCCCAGTGGTTTTCCCGATCTCGGGTTAAGATCCACGTTCCCGGCGAAACAGCAATCGGGCCCCAAAGCGGCAATTTCAGGCACCAAATCGCCCACCAACCAACAGGGCAGGGGCACTTCATTGGTCTTTAACTGGACTCGCAATCGACTTTGCTGGTGTTTGTCGAAATGACTTCGGCCAATTGTGCAGACAATCGGAGTATCGTTGCCCTCGAGCTGAAACTTCAATTCGGCCGTCGTTCCATCGATCAACGGCGTGATATCAATTTGCAGATTTTCGGCGACGATCGACTTGCGGTAATCCAATCCAGTCTGCCTGGAGTAGATGGCCTCCTCGATAATCGCCTTTTCCAGAAAATCGATTCGCCACGGCCGATCGGCTGCATGGGCCCGAATCAAATGCTCGTTGAGTGTCTTGACTAACTGAATCAATCCGGCGTTGGTCGTGCGAACGGTGTGCGGGATCGTCACATAGTTGGCTTTACCAAACTCGATCCGGACCTCCATGGCTTCGAAGACTCTGTCCAACTCCGGATCCTTCAATTCCAGTCCGCGGAGGACGGTCACAAACGGTCCGGGGGTTTCGATGGATACAATCGAGGCTTGCACGCCCAATTGTGACTTTACCAGTTGCTCCCATTGACCCGCGGTTTGCGGATGACACAGCCAATAGAAAACGGTGGCCGTTGGCAAGGCGCAGGTGAACAGAAACACCAGTCGGCAAAAGATTCGACGTTGATTGTCACTCATGCTGACGTCCCTGTCAGATTACAAACGTAGCTGGGCCGGCTGTGTCACCCATAGCGGAGCCACGATCAAAGCCCGATTCTGATCTTTTTCCGGGATTTGGCCAATAACGATTGGCTATTTTTGGGAGGCCATTTCGTGAAAAAGCTTCCAACGAGCGTGCATTTCGGCGATGCTATCACCACCAAATTTGTCGACCATGGCGGCGGCAATCTCGAAAGCAACGACGTTTTCGACAATGATGCTGGCGGCCGAAAGTGCACAAACATCACTTCGCTCGTAGCTGGCCTTGCTGGCAGATTTCGTTTCCATCTCGATGGATTCCAGCGGTTGTTGCAGCGTGCTGATCGGTTTTTTCGCGGCACGAATGACCAAAGGCTGACCGTTGGTCATCCCCGCCTCCAGACCACCCGCGTTGTTGGTTGGACGGACATAACCAAGATTGGGCGACGCTTGCTCGTCGCGGTCGTACCGAATTCCGTCATGAACCTGGCTGCCCGGCAAGGCTGCCGCTGCGAACCCCATTCCGATCTCAACGCCCTTGATCGCCTGGACGGCCATGACGGCCTGGGCGAGTTTGCCGTCCAATTTTCGGTCCCATTGGGCATGGGTTCCTAATCCAAATGGCAGCCCTTCAACCACGACTTCCACGATCCCACCGAGCGTGTCTCCGGCTTTCCGGGTTCGGTCAATCAGATCGCAAACGGCTTGATCCTGCTCCGGATCCAACGAATAGACTTTGCTTTCATTCCGCCAACTCAGTCGCTGATCAAACGAACCAGATTTCGGGGTAATCTTGGTACCGCCCAACTGCACGACGTATCCCAGGGTGCGAATCCCAAACGATTCCAGCAGCTGTTGACACAACGCTCCAGCGGCGACGCGTACGCAGGTCTCTCGTGCGCTGGCCCGCTCGAGGATCCCTCGTATGGAACTCAGGTACTTGATCGAACCGCTCAGATCGCCGTGCCCAGGTCGCGGTCTTGGCAGCTCTTTCAAGCGTTCCAGTTTGTAGTCATTGTTAGGAACTTTGAGGGTAATCGGTCCTCCGAGCGTCGTGTTCTTCCAGACGCCGGTCAGGATATCGACATGATCCTGTTCCAGTTTTTGACGGCCACCTCGTCCGTATCCCCCTTGCCGCCGGACGAGATGTTCATTGATTTTTTCGACGTCGATTTCGAATCCGGCCGGGAAGCCGTCGACCAGCGCCAACAGGCATTTGCCGTGCGATTCTCCGGCGGTCCAATAACGAAGCATGGTCGATTCTGATCTCGTGGAAAGGGCAATATTTCCGGCAAATCTACCACACTGGCGCCGGCAAACCAAGACAGTACGCTTGGCAGCCTGGGGATGAACCGTTCGAATGAGTCGTTCGTTCACTCAGAAACAATGCCCGCCTGCCCATGCACTGGATTCGCAAACACTGGTTTTTGGTCACGTTGATCCTGATGCTGGTCGCGGGATTTCAACTGGCGGCGGCGGTCGAGTCAATCGTGCGGCTGGAATGGATCAAGTGGACGATCGTCTCGGTCACGATGTTCCTGATGGCCTGGCCATTGTCGTTCGGCAGTTTGACGCAAACGATTTACCGACCTGCCGCGGCCTTGCTGGCCTGTGCCATGAACGTGGTGGCGATTCCTTTGCTGGTCTGGCCGCTGGCGGCGCTCGCCGGACCGGAACTGGGTCCGGGCATGCTGGTGGCCGCTGCGACGCCCTGCACGTTGGCTTCGGCAGCGGTTTGGACGCGGCGAGCCGGCGGCAACGACAGTGTTGCGATCATGGTAACGATTTTGACCAACGGGTCCTGTTTTCTGGTGATGCCATTCTGGTTGAACCTGCAAACCGGTAGTTCGATTGAATCCGGCCTACTGTTGGGGACCGTCTACAAATTATTCCTGTTTGTCGTGCTGCCAATTGCGATCGCGCAATTGGCAAGAATTGACCGCCCGTCCGCGAATTGGGCCACGTCGCGCAAACCTCTCCTCAGTACGTTGGCGCTGGTGGGGATCCTCTGCATGGTTTTTATCGGCTCCGCCAATATGAGTTTACGCCTGGCGGGAAGCCCGAATTTACTAACCTTTCAAGCGATCGCCACCGCGACGTTGATGCTGACGGCGGTTCATTGTGTCGTGTTTTGGGCGGGAATCTGGATCGCCGGCCTGATCCGGATTCCCCAAGAAGACCGGATCGCGGTTGGTTTCGCCGGCAGCCAAAAGACCCTGATGATCGGACTGGGGGTCGCCATCAGCCTCGGCCTGAGCATCATTCCCATTATTGCTTACCACGCGGTTCAGTTGATCGTGGACACGGTATTTGCGGATCGAATTCGCCAGGGGCGCGAACGTTAACGCCAGCCGAAAGCTCCATTACCTTGTTGAAAAAATGGCTCATTGATATAGTAAATTCGACCTCAAATCGATTTTGACCTTAATTTTCTTGAGTCAACGCCATCGGAAGTTTCCACCCGAAATTTCCACTTCACTGAGTCAGGGCCAATTTATGCGCGAAATGCTGGACCAAAAACTTGCCAAGTTCGAGGCATTGGAGAAACAGCTTGCCGATCCGGAAGTTCAATCCAATTCTGCGATGATGGCCTCCGTCGCGCGCGAGCATGGCTCACTGGCCAAACTGGCGGCCAAGTATCGGAAATTCAAAGCGCTGTTGGCGGAAATCGACGACGTTCGGGAGATGGCGGAATCCAATGACCCCGAAGAACGTGAAATGGCAGAGGAGGAATTAACGCACTTGATCGAATCACGGGAGGTCATCTGGGATGAACTCCTGGACATGACCGTTGGCGGAGATGATGCCAACCGTTCCCGTTGCGTGATGGAAATTCGCGCCGGCACCGGTGGCGACGAGGCCGCACTGTTTGCGCAATTTGTTCGAGATGTACAAGAAGCATTGCGAAATTAAAAACTGGAAGTTCACGCCTCTCGAATCCAGCCCGACCGAGCTCGGTGGCTTTAAAGAAGTCACCATTTCAATCGAAGGGGATGGTTGTTACCGGGAATTGCAGTACGAGAGTGGTGGTCATCGGGTCCAGCGGGTTCCGGACACCGAAACCAAAGGCCGGATTCATACTTCGGCTGCGACCGTTGCCGTCCTTCCTGAGCCGGAAGACGTGGAGATTGATTTGTCGCCCGACGATTACGAGGTCGAGCGCTATGCGGCCAGTAGCGGGCCGGGCGGTCAGCACGTCAACAAAACGGCGTCGGCGGTTCGGATTACTCATCACGACACGGGCATTGTGGTCAAGTGTTTTGAGGAACGGTCCCAACACAAAAACCTGGCCAAGGGAATGCGGATCCTGAAATCAAAACTCTACGATCACTATCAACGACAGGAACAACAGCAAAGGTCCGACCAACGAAAAAGCCTCGTCGGATCGGGAGACCGCAGCCAACGGATCCGGACGTACAATTTTCCCGAAAACCGCGTGACCGATCACCGGATCAATTTAACCATTTACAAACTCGATCAGATCGTTGGAGGTTCCGTCCAGATGCTGACCGACGAACTGGTCGAGTACGATCGGCAGGAACTTCGCAGTGCCATGGGTGCCCTGGACTAATGTCAACTTTGGTTGATTGCTTAACGATCGAACCCGTGCCTGCATCACTTCACTGAATGCCATGCCCGAAACAACTCAGCAACCCTGGTCGATCAAGCGACTGCTTGAATGGACCCAGTCGTACTTTGAAAAAGCCGAGTCGGACAGTCCACGACTGGAGGCTGAAATCCTGCTTGCCGAATCACTGGGCTGCGCCCGGATTGAGCTGTATACGCGATTTGATGAAGTCCCCGAAGCGGATCGCCTGGCTCAGTTTCGCGACTGGGTCAAACGGCGTGCGGCCGGCGAGCCCGTCGCCTACATCGTCGGCTATCGTGAATTCTACTCATTACGATTCAACGTCGATTCCAACGTGTTGATTCCCAGGCCCGAAACCGAACACGTCGTCGTCGAAGCCTTGGAGGCGGCCAAAAAAATCGCCGATCGTCCATTACGACTGATCGACGTTGGGACCGGCAGCGGTTGCATTGCGATCACGTTGGCAAAACATCTGGACGAATGCAAAATTGCGGCCACGGACCTGTCGGCCGGGTCGCTGAACGTCGCTCGCAAAAATGCCGCCGAGCACGAGGTGGATGATCGCATTCGTTTCTTTGAAGGCGACTTGCTAGATGCGCTTCCACCGGGCAGTGGTCAAGTCCATTTGATCGTCAGCAACCCACCGTACATCGGCACCGGTGAAATCGGGACGGTCGATCCCGAGGTGCGCCAATACGAACCGGAAATGGCCCTGTTTTCAGGCCCGCACGGTACGGAATTGATTACGAAACTCATGGCCCAGTCCGTCCAACACTTGCTGCCAGGCGGCTACCTGATTTTCGAGGCCAGCCCAATCATCATGGACAGTTGCCGCCGCCGGATCGAGTCGACGGCTGGTTTGAAGCTGGTGAAAGTCGCCAAGGATTATGCTGGCCACGAACGGGTTCTCGTGGCGCAGAAAGACTGATGGCCTCGGAAAACTCTCGTCGGATTGAGCGGCAGCAGGCGGCTGTGTAGAAGTTCGGACTTGGCTCCCGTGCCGAGCGACCGCTCATCTTGCGACTTCCACTTCCGCAAGGATTGCTTGCCCGTTTCGCCGGCGGCGCTGACAGCTTTGACGGTTTTAACAGCTGGGAGCAGGCTTCACGTGTAAGATCCCCTAAAAAAACAACGGATTCATTTGCCGATCCCGCAACGGACCGAATAAATGAATAGCATGAAAAAACTCCAACCAGGATCATCACGACGACTGAAACCGCAGGCGTTGAACGCGAAAAATACATCGCGGCGCTGGGCCGCAGCCTACGTGGATTACTTGCGTACTGAATGCCACCTGGCAGAGAACACGGTGATGGCCTACGGACGCGACATGAAGCGGTTCATGAAGTGGCTGGGGGAACGGCAGGTCTCTCAATTGACCATCGCGGAACTCTCGGATTTCGTCGGGTTCCTCAGTGCCGACAAACTGGCGCCGGCTTCGATCGCCCGGCACATCGTCGCCGTCAAAATGTTTTTTCGCTATTTGCAGCTTGAAGGCGTCCTGGTCGAAAACAAAGTCGAACTGTTGGGCAGTCAAAAGCTCTGGCAGCGAGTCCCGGAAGTTCTTTCGCCGCGGAAATCGACGCTTTCCTGTATGCCCCCAAACGAGGCGAGTTTTATTACTGGCGGGACCGGGCATTGCTGGAAATGCTGTACGCCACCGGCTGCCGGGCATCCGAGATTTCCAATCTGCGACTGCGCGACATCCAGTTGGGCGAACGATTCTGCAAGTGCTTCGGCAAAGGGAGCAAGCAACGCATGGTTCCGCTTGGCGATTCGGCTGCCGAGGCGGTTACCGAATACCTGGAACGACAACGCCCCAAACTTGCCGCGTTGCGACCCTCCGAGATCGACTGGCTGTTTCTGTCGCGTGCCGGTCGCCGACTGCGACGGGAAGCGATCTGGGAACTGGTCAAAAAATACGCGCTCGTCGCGGGAATCTCTTCGTCGATCAGTCCCCATACGATGCGTCACAGTTTTGCCACGCACCTGCTGGCCGGTGGGGCGGACTTGCGTCAAGTCCAGGAGATGCTGGGGCACGCAAGCATTTCGACGACGCAAATCTATACCCACGTCGACCAGTCAAGGTTGAAAAAAGTTCACAACCAGTTTCATCCTCGCGACTTGAACGCATGCTTCGGCAAACGCATGTTTGAGTTCTAACCGTGTCGCGCAGGCCGGAACCAACGCTTCCGCTGGGCTTCACCCGGTCGGAAGGAAAAACTGCCAGCGAAGGATTCTTGCGGCGGGGCGAAGATACCTGAATTCAATGGTTGATGCCGGCCGGGACAAGCCTGACGGAATTCTCGGGAGGAGCATTTCGCTTTGCGAAATGACGCACATTCACGGAGTGAATGGCCACGTAGGGGCGACTACAATCCTGCATCCGAGTTGTCTTTGAATTTGATCTTTTCGATCAGCTTTTTGATGGAGCCGTCGGGCAGGCGACGGCCCGACACCGCTTCGATGGCTTTGACGGTGAAGGAATACTTCAATCCGTAATCGATATCGAATTCAACCTCGGTTTCGCTGGCCGATTCCGGGATCGCCTTCGCCGGCCACCCGCTGTTCGACATAATCGGTCAAATCGAGAAACATATTTTCATCGGCAAACGTTTCGTTATCATCCACGAGGATGCTGTTGATGTTGCCATTCTCGCCAGCCCGCAGCTTGACGGTGATCAATTCAGGCAGTTCTTCTTCGATGTTTTCGGTCATGTCCGTGGTGGCCAAGGGCATCCGAATGTTGAAATCGCCTTCCATCGCGACGACTTTGAAGGTCATGATGAAAAACACCAGCAGCTGAAAGACGATATCGATCATCGCTGTCATATTCAGCTTGATTTCTTCGGGTTCAGCGGTGGCGATTCTCATATCGGCAAACGTTCAAAAGAACTACGATCGGGCATTCTGGCAAAGGGAGTACGATGGTGGGTTCAGTTGAGATCCTCTTTGACGCGCAGGCTGAAGCTTTCCAATTCTGATTCCTGGCATTTGGCAATCAATTCCTGTACCAACCCGGTCGGCGTGTCTTCGTGGGAGCGGATGATCACGGCGATTTTACCTGGATCAGTCACCTCAACGCGGGCCGCATTGTTGATCTCTTGAGTAAAAATCGGGGCCAAAAAATCGATTTTTTCAATTTCCTGCCCCTCGAATTTCACTTTACCACTGGGCTCAAGATTCAAAATGATCTGATAATCGGGACGAACTTCCGGGGGCACCGCCATCACACTGCTGGGCAGCATGATCTCCTCCGCACGGTCCACTTCTGAAAAGTTGATCAACAACATGAAGAACGCGATCAACTGAAACGTGCAGTCGATCATCGGCGTGAGGTCACCTTCGAGAATTTCGGTTTTTTCGGTCTTCGTGAATTTCATGGTCGATCGCCTACGATGCGAAAACAAGGGTTAGGCCTTCTTGGTACCGACTTTCTCAAATCGACCCATCAGGTTTTCGCTGGTGATCCCGACGTCGAGCACGAGTCGCTGAACCCGGTTTCTCAAGATGTTGTAACCGGCAATCGCGGGAATGGCGATCGCCAATCCAATCAGCGTGGTCAGCAGCGCGGTGGAAATACCCTCGGCCAGCCGGTTGGGATCGGGAGTCCCGCCGCCGTTGGCAATTTCGTAGAACGAATTGATCATCCCATGGACGGTCCCAAACAGTCCGATCATGGGGCTGATTGTCCCGATCAACGCGAGGTAACTGAGCCGGTGCTCCATTTTCATGTTTTCTTCGGCACCGATCTCCTGCATCGCGGCGACCGCATGTTGGTAACTGCTGTTGAGTTTTGCCAGTCCGGCCGCAAGGACATTTCCGAGGAAAGACTCATCCGTCTTCGCCAATTCGTAGGCTTCCTGGTATTGTTTTTCTTCGAGATGAGCTTCGAATCCTTCGACCAGATGTTGGGGACACACGTATTCCCGTCTGGCGGCCAGCGAATTCATGATGAACAGCGCGACCAGAATGAACGACAGCGACAGAAACACGAGGATGTAAACCCATCCCAGTGACTTCACCAGCCAGCCCAGCAACGTCTGCTTGACCGCCGGGGTGGCGGCGCCGTTATCGGCTCCCTGGGCGAGGACTTGGTTGGCGGTTTCCAGGATTGGACTGGAGAATGAAATGCAACCGAAGACGAGGGCAAAGATCAGCAACCGGGGAACCCAGGTGCGGGCCATTCGTTTGAGGCCGGGACGTCGTTTAAACTGCATTTTGTTTTGTCTCCAAAATTCGCGATCTTGTGTCCCATCGGCCTGAGGATCAGGTTGACTGGAATTCTCTTTCTTCGGGTGGTAGGGAATCACCGACCCTTAGGTTCCGGATCATTGTAATAAGAACGCAAAACGCCGACAGCGCCCGAGGAAAGAGCGAGATTATGGCAACTCAGGCCTTCATTATAACTTGGAAGCCCAGTAGGAATTACGATATCTGGACTTAAGTCCTTCGCGGGCGCGGCTGGCGCGGTCCGTTTGTTCCAATTGTGGCCATAACAATGCCAGTTGATAGAGTGCTTCGGCATGCGGTTCCGCCTCTCCGGCAAACAGCAGTTCGGTGTGCAGGAACGCCAGAGCCGCCTCGTTCAGATTTCCGGCCTTGAGGTGGCAGGTTCCCAGGGCATTGTAGGTATAGGCAAACAGTTCGGAGTTATCCGGGTTTTCAACTTTGATAATCTCGTTGAGCAGCGGAATGGCTGCGGCCTGCTGGCCCGTCAGCGCCATCGTTTTGGCAATTTGCGATTTGGCCAGCAGTTTGTACTGCTGAGTCATGTCATCGGTATTGGGGGAAGCGAGGATGGCTTCAAATTGCTGTTTGGCCTCGTCGTGCTTGCCCAATAGATTGAGTGCCTCACCCCGATAGAAATGTCCACGCAGGATCATTTCAGGCCATTTGGACTGGGTCATTTTGGCAAACTCTTTCTCGGCAAAATCGACCGCGCCGACGGCGAAACTGAGTTTGGCAAACATCTCGATCGCCGGATACAGGTGGTAACTGTTCTGATTGTTGCTGATGAACGCCGACATCAGTTTCCCCGCATCCCGGGCAGAAATCGCGCCTGACATGAGCGAAACCTGAGCGGTGGAATAGGCTTTGAGGAATTCGACTTCCTGCTGGAGTAACTGGGGTTTCAGCGGTTCGGTAATCTCCTCCAGCGTGGCCAGCGCATCGTCAAACCGGCCGGCTTCCATCCGATCTCGGGCCCGCGAAACTTCCAATGGTTCGCCGCCAAAGGTCAGTTTGTCGATCTCCGAAGCCGACACTTCCTTGGCGCCTGTGGAAGTTTCAACGGTCACGGCAATCGGCGTCACCTTGGAAATCTTGCCTCCCAGGCGAGACGTTCCGCCGCCTTCCCGGATCCGATAGACCGCATCGTCCTGCCCAAGGGTTGGCGTCGACGAGCACACGGCGAAGAAACCGACTGACAGGAAACTGGCGAGCAGAAGGGGAGCAAGCCGTTTTGGCACGTTGAGTGGATTCATCATTTTTTGAAAATTAAATTACGGTTAGAGTTGCGTTGGGCTGGGGTGGCGGTCAAACCCGACCAGCGTTGCCAGCGCCGGGGAAGCTAGTCAGGCAGGTTCTGCTTGATTCGCAATTTCAATTTGTCAAACTTCTGTTTCCACTGGGGGCTACCAAGTTTGGCATCACGTTTTTCGGCATTCTCAATTTCTTTTAGCGACGACTCGATCGCCTTGTCCGAATTTTCCAGGACGCCGTATTCGAATCGGCACTCGGTCAAATTGTAAAGCGATTGATAGTAAGTATCGATGAATTTCGGGTTGCTGCGGGTTGCCTGCACAAGCTTACGCCAACCCCAGACCAGGTTCGACGTCCGTTTGGTCTTGGGGTCGGTCACCTTTTCGACACCCATCATCGCTTCGGCATATCCCTGTGATCGGTTGGCGGATTTGGCCCACATTTGCAGCGTTTCCGCGGCGTAGATCTGGTCGGCCAGTGACAGCGGGTTGTCTCTGAGAATTTCGATGAACTGGTTGACGGCATCTTCAAAACTGCCGCTGCCGCGTTGGGCAAGTGCCCGTTGGCGTTTCAGTTCCCGATTCATGGCCTGTTCCTGGGGATCGCCCGCAAATCCAAGCGACTCGGCCCGGTTCAGTGCCGAAACCGCTTGCCGGAACAACGGCTTCGAGGCATCTGCCAATCCGATTTGCTGTAAGGATTCCGCAATACTCAACAGAGTCGCACCCGACCACAAAACGGTTTTTGAATCATTGGAATCTTTTTCGATCGAACCGAGAAACGTTGCCAGACTGGTGGCAAATTTCTTCTTGTCCTCGGCTGACTCCATCGACTCGAATTGATTTTTGAGTTCGCTGGCGATCAACCGGTAAATATTGGTGATCTGGGCACGGTCGCTGGGGTCATTGCTGGCCTCCATGGCCAGACGCATGGCGGCAATCACCCCGCTGATTTTGTCGATCCATTTCTGTTGATCGCCCGTTTTCATGGCTGCCAAATAGGTCTTGATTGCGATCTTGTAGGTTTCGCGGACAAACAGGTTGGCCATCGGTGTTCCCACGATCGCGGGGTGCTTCTGTTTCACCAAATCCAGCGGAGCGATCTCGGCGATTTCCAGTCGCTCAACCGCCTGATCAGAATTCCCGGCTTCCAGATAGGCGTCGACCAGCAGCAAGGCTGCCAGGGCCTGTTCGTAGGTCACGGATTCCAGGTTGCCGGCCGAGACTCCGGCAAGCAGATAACGGATCGAGTTTTTAAGCTGTTCCGACAAGGTGGCCGGATCGACATCGGCGGTTCTGGCTTTGGCCTTGTAGTCAAACCACAAGCCTTGTCCCAAGCGGGACGCGAGGATCCCGTAACCAAAGGTACTCTCGGGAATCTCCGCGAAATACTGTTCGGCCGCGGGAAAATCTTTCTCGCTCATCGCAAGTTTGGTCAGCGTGCTGGCGGCCAGGCCGGCTTCGTTGGAACCGGGCCAACGCTGAACGACGGCTTGGGCCGATTCCACCAGTTGGTTCCTGACAAAGGGTTTGTCTTTGTCGGCCGCGGCATCGAGAATTTTCGAATAACTTTGAATCATCAGCGTCATCGCCTGGCGGGTACCATCGACGGTCGGATATTTTGCCAGCAAAAATTCGCCGATCACCGCCGACTCATAGTATTGCTCGGTGGCAAAATAACAGTAGCTCTCCATGTATCGCACGTTGTTGATGTCGGCCCGCAACGTCGCATCGTCGACCAACTGCAGCGACAGCTCCAACACGTCCAAAGTTGCCTGGGCTTGTGCTTTAATATCCTGCCTCGTCTCCGCGAGCTTTTCTTCGATGTCCGACTTTTGTTGGTCCGAACTGGCGTCGGACAGTTCCCTGTTCAGCTGGTTGACTTCGGTCAACAAAGACTCGATCTCGACGATAAAATCTCTGGCCTTCTGCTGTGCGTCGACAAACGTCTCGGGTGGTTTCTCCTCGGCATCGGACACGTCAGAAATGGAGATATCCCATTCCGACAGCAACTGCCTCGCTTGATCACGATACTCACTGGGGACCCGAGAGACGCTGCGCATGATTCGTGCCGCATTTCGATCCAATGCTTTGGAGTCGCTGCTGGCCTTGGGCCCCCCCTGTTTTTTGACTTCGTCCGCTTTGATGTGCAGTGCTTTGGCCAATTCCATTTGAATTCGCAACCATTCAGGATTACGGATTTCGGTCCGGTTCAACACCGAAACGGAAGGCTCCAATCTCGCGATCACTTCGTTAAAAGGGTAGGGATCCGACTGGTTCCAACTATCGGCTGCCAACACAAAAGCGCGTCGCTTCAGCATTTTGAACGTACTGCTTTCCCCAAGCGAAAAAATATCTTCCAGGCCGCGTAGGCACTCCTGGTGTTTACCAAGTTTCTGGTTGCACCGAGCCGCAAACAAACAGGCCTCCAAACCTGCAGGGTAGCGTCGGTAGTCATCGTAGACATCGGTGTATTCCTTGACGGCCTCCTCGTAGAGCTGAACCCGATCAGGGCTGGTCGCGGGGTAGGTATCGGCCAGTTGTTCGATCACCATCGGCAAGCGAATCCGGACCAGCGTATAGATGGCCTGGAGCTGTTTCAATTTCTCGGTCGTGGAAGGATCCTCCACGTCAATCCGAATCACATCGGGACTGTTGGGATCGATCAACGCGCGAATCTTGCTGCGAGCCTGCTGATAGCTGTCGCGCGAGGCCTGCAGCATCTCGCGAACTTTGGCGTTGATTTCTTCTCTTTCACCCGCTGTCAGCCGGTCGGATTCCGCCCGCTTGGCATAGACCTTGGACCGCCCCAGCAGCAGATTCCCCTGGTAACGATACGTTCGGGCGACTGTTTCGGGGGATTGATTCCGCTTCGCATACTCCGACAGCAACTGCTGGGCCTCGTCGAGCCGCGATTCAATCTTGTTGATGTCGCGCATCGCCGATGTACTGGAAATCAGAGTGTCCGCTTTCTCAAACGGGAGGATCTGGCGGAAGTCGTCGGAGATCAGGTCGCTGTTTTCGAGGCCGGTCAGATACTCGATGGCCAAATCGTAGTAGCCGTCGTCGCGCAACGCATCAAGAAACGCCTGTGCTGGCTCGTCAGCCCGGAGTTGGGCCGATAACACGCAACAAACGAAGAAAAACCACCCGATCGCAAACTTTTTCACGGCTCGCAATTCCTATCACAAAAACAAAGACTGTTTCTCAAACCGGGACTATGCCAAATCCTCTAGCACCTAGCCAATCTGCGCCGGGCCAAGTATCGTTCGAATCCGTCCAATCCGAAAGCACCCGTGTCGAAAACCAGACACTTCATCCTCATCTCGCTGACAGGGAGCTGCCTTGACGGCGACATCATCCCTGGCTGATGAGCAAGACGCGACAGAAGTTGGTTGGAAGTTCACCGGGACGCTTATATCATAACCTTATGGGCAGGCGATGGGAAATGCGATCCGACCCACGAATTGAACGACGGTGGCTGGGACTTGCCTAAAACTGTCACAACCAACATCAACCCACAGCATGCACGCCGCCATAAAACGGTCAAATAACGCCTGTTGCAACACGATGGCATCGAGCTATGAATTTTCACATCGAAACCGATGAAGCGGAGTCCGAACGCCCGCGACTCCATCGTCCCACCACCCGATTACGCGTCGCGCGCGATCAAAACACGACTGCTGATATTATTTGGCATGTTAATCCTGGTCATCATTCTGATGAAAGAGGCAGGCAAACCCGCGAACTGGAGGTGGATGGGTTTCGACAACGAACCGGCCGTTCCGAATCCGGTTGACGACACTTCAGTGGACAACGCAGCCAAGCATCATCCTTCACATGGTCCGGCAACGACCTCCACTCAACCCAATCAGACCAAAGCCCAAAACCCAACCACCGATTTAACACCCGATGACGAACTGGCTGGCGGTTGGCAAGCGGAGCCGATTGACTATCCCGAGCTGGCGTCGAGATTCTGGTTTGAGACCATCGACCGAATGAATTTCGCGCAGCACCGGGAACTATTCCAATTCCTGAAAGCACTGCGAACGGGCCAAACCGGCGTCTTGGCTGCGTCCACGGACAATCCGTTGGCCAAATACCAATCGCTGATCGATATCATTGTCGAACGCCGGAGTCGTTTTCACCAGCAAGCCTTTGACCAATTGGCGATTCTGGCCGACGGTAGCGAAGCCAAAACCGAGTTAGCCGACCAGCTGTTTGAATCACAAACCGTCTGGGAAAAACAGATTTTGCCGGCCTTTCAATCCGCGCTCCGTGGCGAGGACATCACCCTTGGCCAGCAACGGCAGATTCAGCGACTGCAGACGGTTCTCGATTTGCGTGTGCTGAACAAGGTTCAGGATCGCAGTTCGATTGGCTGGGCGGGAGATTCGACACCTTGGGTCCGCCTGTGGGAGCGCGTCGCCGCTCATGATTTCGGCCAGGCAGAACCCGTTTCGCAGCTGCAATTGATCAGTCAGCCTGAATATTACCGGGGGAAAGCAGTTGAGATTGAAGGTTGGGTGCGATCTGCCCGGCGCGACGAACTGCAGGACAGCGAACTGGGTGTGTCGCACTACTACATCCTGTGGCTGCGGCCGGCCGATACGAAAATCGCGCCCTACTGCGTTTATGCATTGACGCTGCCCGAGGGTTTTCCCGACGTGACCACCGAATTCAGCGACTACAACCAACCGGTTAAGGTCAGCGGTTTGTTTTTCAAGATCCGGTCGTACCCGGACGCCCAGCGCCAGGTCCGCGAGAGCCCCGTCATCCTGACCCATCAGCCTGAACTGGTGACCAAGACCGTACCAACATCCGTCAACGCCTGGCAACCGTCGCGCACGACTCTGGTATTCTTGCTGGCGCTTATTCCCATCGTGGCAACCGTGATTGCCTGGCTCGTTTATCAAGGCACCCAATCGAAACCCTATCAGCCGGGACGCCAGGCGACGACCACCATCAACCGCACACTCGATCAATTGAAAAACGATGCCAGCGTGAAAACCGATCTCGAGAAAGTCATGGAACTTTACCAAACCGATGGTGACCAAGATTAGATTTAATTACGGCGTCGAAGCGCAGAGCATTTCCGGGGGCCCACGAATCCGGCGTAACTGGCGAGCAGTTCCGCGCCAACGCAACGGTGTCCCGGACCGCGTGTTCCACCTGCTTCCCTCCCGCCTGACAGCGCTCCGGTCACTCGGCTGGTATGCTGCGATCGTCGCCACGCTGATCATGCCCCATCAGGCGATCGGACAGAATCACGACGAAACCCCGATCGAGTTGTCCGGTTTTTCACTCAGCCAAGCCTTCGAAATCGAAGACAACCAGCCCCTCGATCTTGAGGACAGCAAATTACAGAAGCTGATTTTTCGGATCGCAAAAACGACGCCTGCCAGTCGAGCCAAATATGGCCGATTTTCTGCCGGAGTCAGTTGGGAGCAAATCACCAGCGATCCCGCTTCCTACCGACTGCAGATTTTTGAAAGGGCAGGGCGGATACAAAATCTTCGCCGATTGCGCTTGCCCGGTGCTGAGGCGGATGACGCGATCAAAGGTTGCTGTTTGTGCGACTGCGTCAGTGACGACGGAACCCGTTTTCAAGTCCTGTCGATTTCCGCCCCGGCGGCCTGGAAATCTGACACAACGATCGATCAGCCAATTCGATTTTCCGGTTTTCTGTATGCCCTGGTAAGTGACCGGCCCGATGCCGAACCCTCGCTCAACCCGATTCCATCGCAGCCACTATTTGTTGCCAATCGAATCGCTTGGCATCCTGAAGCCAGTCATCCGCAGTGGGGGATCAACCAGTCGCATGTAGCGTTGGCCGAACAGGGCGTCGACATTGGCCAACTTGATTTTGTTCGCCGTCAAAACAGCAAACCACTGGGCAGCGAAGATGCGGACATTTTTTTCCAAATGCTTGCCGCAGTGGATTCGACGAATCTCTCCGCCTCGGTGCCTCGACTGAAGTTTTCACAAGATGATGCAACAATCCGACCACGACGTTTGGCAACGCCATCAGCTTCGGGCCCGGGTGCGGACTTGCTCGATCGTACAGATCTCGGACGCGACGATCCAGAAACGCTTTGGGTTTGACAAATATTACCAGTTGATCGTGTTTCCAGATCTCGGACGGTCAGCAAATTGCGGTCATCGAACCCGATGGCGAGGAACTGGTTTACCAACGGTTTCCGGTCACGATTTGTGCCCGAGTCGCTTACCGGCGGGAGTCTACCGGCCGCGATTGAGAATCAGCAGCTATGGTCGACGGGTTTTATTTTCGGTTTTGGAAATATCAGTCCGACTTCACGGACCAGTCAGACAGTTCCGGACAGATCAGCCCGATGATTATCGCAATGCTCCCGAACTGGTCGTCTCGGACCAATCGACATTGAATCTGTTACTGGGCGGTTTTCTGATCGGCAGCGTGTTGCTGATCGGATTGATGGTCTGGATTTTTCGCAGTCCAGGAAATCGAAGGCAGACGCGAGGAATCGAACCGGCTTTACCGGACAAAATGACCTCGACCACGTTGGCGGATGATTCTGTTTCGCATTCGAATTCACGCCCATCGTTCACGGGAACCACGTTCGCCTACTTGCGGAATTTGAGCACCTGCGAGATATTCGCGGTTGGACGAATTCGTGATGAAACGGTTTGTTTCCACGGCTAAATCAATCACCGGGGTGCTGCACCGGTGCCAGACACCCACTGGCGCACCTGTTTAAAACCACCTAGATATCGTGAAGGAATGATCGAAATGAAGAGTCCTGTTCGTGTGACTGTTACCGGGGCGGCCGGTCAAATCAGCTATGGCTTGCTTTTTCGAATCGCCGCAGGCAACATGCTGGGCCTCGACCAACCGGTCATTCTGCAACTGCTGGAAATCACGCCGGCCATGAATGCGCTGCAAGGCGTCGTGATGGAGCTCGATGATTGTGCGTTTCCCCTGCTACAGGAAATCATCGCAACCGACGACCCGAATGTCGGGTTTGCCGATTCCGATTTTGCCCTGCTGGTCGGTGCGATGCCGCGCAAAGCCGGAATGGAACGCAACGACCTGCTTTCGGCCAACGCCAACATTTTTTCCGTCCAGGGAAAAGCACTTAACGATCATGCAAAACCGGATTGCCGGATCGTCGTCGTTGGCAACCCTGCCAATACCAACGCGCTGATTACCAAAGCCAATGCTCCCAATATCAAGCCTGAGAATATCACGGCGATGACGCGGCTGGATCACAACCGAGCCATCAGTCAGCTGGCCTCCAAAACCGGTTCTGCTTCCAATTCAGTCCAGCGGATGACCATCTGGGGCAATCACTCGTCAACCCAGTATCCTGATATCAGCAACACCACGGTTGACGGCAACCCGGCATCCAGCCTCGTCGATCAAACCTGGTACCGCGATAGCTTCATCCCCACCGTCCAAAAACGGGGCGCAGCCATTATCGAGGCTCGCGGTGCATCCAGCGCTGCGTCGGCGGCCAATGCTGCGATCAATCACATCCACGATTGGGTCAAGGGAACACCCGACGGCGACTGGGTGAGCATGGCGGTTCCATCGGACGGCAGTTATGGAATTGAAGAGGGACTGATTTACAGTTTCCCCGTGACTTGCAGCGGCGGTGCCTATTCGATCGTCCAGGGTCTGGACATTGACGAATTCAGTCGGGAACGAATGGATGCCACAATGCAGGAGCTAAAAGAAGAGCGCGATGCCGTGAAGGACCTGTTGCCGTCGTAGCCGTCGCAGGTGTTTGGGGTTGGCGGTACCACGGACGGTGTTGCTCAGCGAACAGCAAACACGGCAACCTACGAGGAGATCGAAGTTGGTTTCCAAGCTGCAGTTGACTTGGCAAGTTTACTGTTTTAAAAAACGGCTCCGAAGTACTAATAACGACGTCAGTCAACCTAACGGCGGCGAATGAATAGAATAAAACTCAGTCCCCTGGCAACGGACACGCTTTCAGAAACCAGCCTCGAATCGGACTCCATCGCCCATCACTGCCTCGACAAAATCTCTGGCGCAGCGCTCGATAATTTTTCTTTATTCGTGCCGCTGCACTACGAGAAAAATTATGCTTACCCATTGATCGTCTGGCTGCACTCCGATGGAAAAACAGCTGACCAGGTTCAGGATGTCATGCTCAAAATGAGCATGAGAAACTATGTCGGTGTGGCACCCCAATCGGCCATCGGCAATGCTGAAATTGGCTATTTCTGGGATCAGGATTTTGATTCCATCGAATCGGCCCATACCTCGGTGGTCAATGCCATCGATCAGGCGTTGCTTCGGTTTAATGTCGCATCCCAGCGAATTTTTCTGGCCGGAATGGGAGCCGGAGGCACGATGGCATTTCGCCTGGCGTTTGAACGGCCGGACCTGTTTGCCGGCGTGATGTCGATTAATGGTCCGCTGCCATTGGAGCAAGCGCCACTGCGTGACTGGTTCGAGTGCCGACAGATGCCCGTGTTTTGGGCTCACGGTCGCGACTCCCTCGAATTTGACCAGGCAACGCTGTGTGAACAGCTGAAATTGCTCCACATCGCCGGTTTTTCCGTAACGCTTCGCCAATATCCGCTGGACAACTTGATGTGTTCGAAAACGATGTCGGACATGAATCATTGGGTAATGGAAACCATCGAAACGGCCATCATCGACCGGCATCCCAAATAACGCCGCCTTGATCCAGTTTGGTCGCGGAACTCAGCCGGTCTTCACCGCAACAATGGGGCCGAACACGCGCCTTATCTCCATGGCCCTTGGGCAGCTTGATAGCACCCGACTGCCCGGGCACATCGCTACGCTCACGACATGAATTGTGGTTATCCAATGCCATTGTCCGGAGGGTGACCGACGACCGCTCGATTGATCCATCACAATCAAAACGCCAACTGAAAGACTCTGCATTGACACCGAAGCCGCCGGTCCAGTACAAGCTCTGTCCACTTCTGCGATGCGGAAGTCAAATGCGAAAATCAGGTTGTCGTTGTAATTGGGTGAATTGATGCAGAGATATTTTCAGCAACCAATGTCGTTGACCGGTCGACCAGGCCCCACCAATCTCAGTTTCGAAAAAACCTCGATCAACCAGCTGGTCACCGAGATTGTTGATTCCCAAAAAGCGGCCTGGTCCGAGCGTCGCCTGCGACTGGAAATGGACATTCAACCGATGGAAGCCCACATCAATGTACAGCTGATTCAACTGGCTTTGTCCGGCCTGTTGGTCAACGCGATTCAGAACACACCCTATGGCGGTGAGATTACCGTCACCTCGATCGATGGAACGCACCAGTGGGAGATCGAGGTTGCAGACTCATCCCAAGCCACGCAATTCCAGACTGCGGAAGAGCTTCAACGCAGAGAAGATGAAGAAGAACTTCCCGTCCTGTTGACGTTTCCTGTCGGCGACCACCTCCGCACGGCTTACAAAGCTGCCTTCGATCATGGCGGCGACATTCAAAGTTGGGAATGCCCGCAAGGTGGATTGGCTTATCTGCTGGTCGTGCCACGCCGCAAATTGGTCAATGCGGCATAGCCTGGAATTGGGAGAAACCAAATGAATCAGACGTCACCGAATATTGAGCGAGTGAAGGAACTGCTTGGCAACAAGCAGGCCAAGGCAATCTTTGTCGCCGTATTGATCCTCGTGGTGATCGCGGTGCTGCAGGTCAACAATCTCAATAAGTGTCAACCGATGTGCGATTTACTTTCCGGTTGTCAGCTCCGCAGCATCGATCTGCACCGGATTCAAATCGCGTTAAGCAAAGCAGGATTATCCGAATTCAAGTTAGTCGACGGTGGCATCCAGGTGCCGGAATCACGGCAAGCCGAATATCTGCTTGCCATTGCCGAACAAGATGCGATTCCGCAGGACCTGCGGGCGAGCGAAATTGAATCCTCAACAGCCAATCCTTTTCTGTCCCGGTCACAACAGCTTTCCATGCAACGGGCGTCAAAAAAGCGCCTGATCCAGCAGATGGTCGAGCGGCTTCCGTTTGTCGATCAGGCCTGGTTCGAGATGGATGCGCCGGACGTGCGTTCGGCATTTCAAACCGCCCAAAAAGCAGCCGTAATTTCGATTCGCCCGGCTCACGACATTCCGTTGATGGACCATCACATTGATACCGTACGGCAGATGATCGGCGGAGCGGTCGCAGGTATTGAACCGAGCAGCATTGCGGTTATCGATCTGAGCACGGGTTTTGCCCATCGCCACTCGGCCGAACACCCCCACTCCGATCACGCGATCATTGCCCAGCGGGTAGCGTTTGCCCGCCAGCAGCTGCTGGAAACGCGGATTCGAAACGCATTACAGAATTACCCAGGTTTGGTAATCACGGTCGCCGTCGAAGATCTACCGGAACCCGAACAAACGGCGAGAAAACTCGATAACACCACGCCCAACGCCGGCAAATGGGTACTGCGGGCTCGCGCCGGAGCCAACGGACAGGCATCGATCGGCGACATTCCGGCACCCGAACCGGAAATCCAGTTGGTAACCGCAAACATCCCGACCGTTGACCAGGCAACCCGGGCAGTCAACCGACAACGAGTCCTGATTTCCATCCAGGTTCCCGGCGAACTGGTTGAAAAAATCTACGGAGCGGCAAACCAGGATCGCTCACTGACGACTCGCTCTGACGTTTACAAGGACATTCCGGTCGAGGACGCAACGACGAAGTTCTTCAATCACCTGAAGTCCGATTTGACCCGCACCATTCAATCGGTCGTTGCTGCCGATCAGGATTTCGAGCTGGCCGATATCCAGTTCAGTTTGACCCCCTCCAACGACCGTTCATCCTCATGGAGCGATCAGCTCCAGGCATTTGCCAATGAGAATTGGCCCTCCATTGCCGTCCTGCTAATTGGGTTGATGCTGATTTCGCTGATTACCCAGACCGACAAAGCGTTAACCGACTGGGACGATCGCCCCCACCCGGAAGCCGACGTGGTTTCATTCGAAACGGCCCCCCAGTCCGAACCCTCCGGCTCGAAGAAGCGAGAGGCGGAAGTCCGACTTTCGAGGTTAATCGAAAAGGATCCCGACGCGGCGGCAAAAGTCATTGAAAGCTGGATCCGTGACGCGGCGTAGGCTTGATCGACGACGTTCTACCGGATGAACCAGACTTGGTTCCACGGCCGCCTGATTCTCAACGCAAAACTGGATTCTGCAATTTGCCGGTCAGGCTGAGCAAACATTGGACTTGCCTTTGGCCGGATTTTCCGCGACAAGACGAAACTCGAATCGCAGGACGCGAAAATATTCGAGTGTTGGGCTTTAATTTCTGGATCTGCCCATCATCAGTATCGTCATGGAAGGCTCGCGAGATGAATCAAATCTTATTTTTAAGATTCATCAAAACAACCAGACAGCATTGGCCGGGAATCGCCGCCATCCTGGTGGCCGTGACGCTTCCCTGCGCAACGGTAATCGCCCAGAATCAGTTCCCGCCAACCCCACCCGCCAGTTTTTCAGGCGCATGGGAATCGCCGGCCAACCTCGCGGCCGCGAATCCTGATCCGCAAGCTCGGATCGAAGTCCAGCATGCCGGCGGAAACGTCGCCATCAGCACGTCGTGGCCAGACAAGCCGGTCGCTTTTGAATCGCAGATTCGGCCAACCCCTGAAGGGCTTCAGAATCAATCCTCCCAGACCAGTCTCGAGTCAACCCTGGGAACCGCCAATCTCGCGGTTGCCGGATTGAAGCAAAAAGCGACCGATCTGATGGGAACTTTTGGAGGCCAGGCCAGCGAGCTGAAAATTGCGCGAATGCTCAGCAGCCTCGCAATCGTGCTGGGTGCCTATTTTGGTTTTGTTTGGCTGGTTCGGAGATTTCACCCCGGTAGCAACACGCAGCTTCCGGCAGAAGTCGTGCAAGTCCTGGGACATACTTCGTTTGGTCCGAAACAGAACCTGCAATTGGTGAGACTGGGACCGAAGCTGCTACTGCTGCTCAATGGTCCCGAAGGAAGTCATCCGATCGGTGAGATCACCGATGCCGCAGAAGTGGACTATCTGACGTCGCTTTGCGATTCAAAATCAAAACGCCGGGTTACCCCGCCGCGAAGGTCGACCACGGCCAGTTCGACGGCGGGCAGTTCAACCACCGCCGGCCCAGGTAATCAGGATCACTCGATCGCCTTCCAGACGGCCCAGTCATCACCCAAGGGCAATGGTCTGGCCAACATTCTTCGTTCGCTTGAAAACGTCGTCAAGCAAAACGGAGGCAACGTCTTTGAAGCCTGAAGACTTCAAATTCTGAAACCATGAGCATGCCATCTTTCATCTCGATCATTCTCCAGCTGCTGGCGGCCTGCCGCAATCACAACCGCTATCAATGGGTCAGCCTCGTCTGCCTGTTAAGCGTCGGCGTGAGCGGAATCGCCGTCGGCCAGAATCCCGACCCGAGCGGTTGGTCAGGACAGATTGTTCCAAACCAGCCTGGTAGCATCGCCAGTCACCGCGAGGTCCCGCCAGACGTTCGGTCACAAATCGGTTTGTCGATACCGAAAGAATTCCAACAGACTTTCGTCGTCGACCAACCCCAGCCTGTGACGGACGATTTTAGCGATCTGCTCTCCAGCCAAACCGAACAATTGACGTCGCCGACCGGAATTCAATCGTCCATCAAAATCGCGTTGTTGCTGGCAACGCTCAGTCTCGCCCCGGCGATTGTCTTGATGACCACCTGCTACATTCGCGTGGTGGTTGTGTTGTCGCTGCTGAAGCAGGCATTTGGCGGACAACAACTGCCACCCACTCAGGTCCTGACCGCGCTGTCTCTGTTTTTAACATTTCTGATCATGACCCCAGTTTGGCAGGAAATAAAAACCGAAGCCGTGGATCCTTACACGCGGTCCGAAGATGCGATCAGCTGGGAGCAAGCTTGGGAACGCGGCATCGTGCCCGTCAAATCGTTCATGGTCCGGCAAATCAAGGCGGCCAACAACGGTGATTCCGTCGCCTTGTTTTACAAATATCTGCCTGACCTCGCCGAGCAGCCGCCGACAGAAATCAGTGATGTGCCGCTCAACGTTTTGCTACCCGCATTCATGATCAGCGAGCTCAAGGTCGCGTTTCTGCTGGGTTTTCAGATTTTCTTGCCATTCCTGGTCGTCGATCTGGTGGTTTCCTCGGTCACCGTTTCGATGGGTATGCTGATGCTCCCGCCGAACATGGTGAGTTTTCCACTCAAACTGATTTTGTTTGTACTGGTCGACGGGTGGAACCTGGTTGTCGGGATGTTACTGCAGAGTTTCGGAGCCTTCAGCTGATGAATCCACAAGACGCCATTGATCTTGGTCGTGAAGCCATCCGAGCCTGTTTTATGGTCGGGGGTCCGATCCTCTTGGCCAGCTTGCTAATCGGCTTGCTGGTGGGTGTGTTTCAAGCCATGACGCAGGTCCAGGATCAAACCGTTTCCTTTGTCCCGAAGCTGTTATGCCTGCTGGCCGTCCTGGGGCTTTGCCTGCCATGGCTGACCGATCAGATGGTCGAATACGGTGAACAGGCCTGGGCCAAGCCGATTACGCACTTCCACGTCTGGTTCAGCAACCATGGCCACCGAGCCATTGCGATCTCCGTTCACGCAAACCGCCGGCCGCAGCGCCACACCGCCGCCGGAATCCCAACCACCTGGACCGTCCACCCAAAACCAGCCGCCGGGCGAGGAACGAAAATCGCCGTTTTCACTGCCGCACTACCGATACTCACGCCTTCCGAAAAAGAACATTGACGGATAGTTCATTCCCGATGCTACTGCCATTGGTCCTGCTGCTGGTCTTCACCCGCGTTGCCGGTGTGGTTCTCACGGCGCCGATCCTCGGCAGTCGGATGGTACCGCTAAAGTTTCGCTTGATCATCGCGGGCTTCATTTCCGTCGCAGCACTGCCGTTGGCGGGCAATCCCGAATCGCTCTCAACCCAACCCGGCGACATCATCTCTGCGATTTTGTCCGAGGTGGTGATCGGGATCGTCCTGGGTCTGGGCGTGACAATCATGTTTTCCGCTGCCCAGGCTGCCGGAAGTGTGATCGGACAAACGGCCGGGTTGCAATGGCCTACTCAAACCGATACCGAAACCGGTGAAGCCACTTCGCCCGTCAGCCAGCTGTTTGCGATCATTTCACTGGCCGCTTTTGCCTTGATTGGCGGACCTGAATTAGTCCTCAGTGCCGTCCTGGAGACGATTATCGATCTGCCATTGGGCAGCAGCCTCCATGCTCCGGACGTCATCATGCTACTGGTCCGACTGTTGCAACAGAGTTTTTTGTTGACATTGCGCGGTGTCGGCCCGGCCATCGCGGCGTTGATGATTTCTACGATTGTGATCGGATTGGTCAGTCGTACGTATCCACAAATGAACATGCTGGGGATTGGTCTCAACTCCAACCAACTGGTACTGTTGCTGGCCATTTTCCTCACGATGGGCGGTTGTGTCTGGCTGTTTGTCGATGACCTCGGCAACGTAACCGCGATGATTCGCGCGACCTTGAATGGCCTGGTGGAACAGGATCAAATTGTCAGTTATCAGGTGCTTGATCCATGAGTGAATTTTCCGGCGACCAGGTTCATCCCGCCACGCCTGCCCGCCTGGAACAGGCTCGGCGGGACGGCAATCTTGCCAAAAGTCACGAGTTGGCCGCGGCGCTGCAAATGCTGGGAGCCATTGTGGTCAGCTATTTGTTGTTTGAGCCGCTGGGCACCTGGTTGTCGCAATCCACCATCGCCATCTGGTCCAAAAAGTCAACGTTGGTGACCGTTGACTCGGCACAGTTTTCGGCCCAGATGACCGCGTTGATCTGGTCTTCGTTTGCCGTCTTGATGCCGATCCTGGTGTTGTTAATGCTGTTTGGCATCGGCTCGCACTGGTGCCAGACCGGACCGATTTATCTATCCTCCAAAGCCGCACCCGACCTGCATCGAATGTCTCCGACGCATTGGTTCTCGCGATTATTTTCGCTGCGCACGCTGGCGTTCCCGCTGGTGGGACTTCCCAAAGCATTCCTGGCCGTGGCGGTGATGATCTTCAGCTGCTGGACCAACCGCCAGCAATTTTTTTTGCTCGGCAGTTTTCCAGCGGACCAGATGATTCACAAGCTTTACGAACTGGTCTTGCAAACTTGCCTGCATGTCGCGATCGCGCTGTTTGCCACCTCGCTGCTTGACTATGGCATCGCCTGGCTCAGCCACCAGAAGAAGTTGAGGATGACAGACCAGGAACTGCGCGACGAGCTGCGGATGCAAAATGGCGACCCCCAGGTCACAGCCCAAATGCAGGCGCGTCGTCGCCGCGGTTGAGCGCCGACCGCTGGAGCGTCCCGAATCGCCGGCATCCTGCCAGGCCGTGATCGAGACAATTGGCGACCGTCCAACCAAATTTCTGAACGCCTTGTTCGCCCGGATCGTCGATCCAGGTCCCGTTACCGATCGGGCGATCGGCAGCGTCAGCATGGATAATCGGATTTGCTCGCAATATTGGGCATTCCTGGCTCGAACCTTAGGTTGAGTTTCGTGTCTTTATGTCGCGTGGATTGAGATTAAGGGTTTTCAACCCGACACAAAACACCTAAATTATGTCGTGACCTTCCGTAGCTCAATTGGCTAGAGTGCTGGATTGTGGATCCAGAGGTTATGGGTTCGAGCCCCATCGGAAGGACTTTTGTTAGGCGAGCCCTGGTTGCTCGCCTTTTCTAATTTGGCTCAATCGAAAACGTCGCAATGTCAGAATCGAATCCACCGAAAGCTCGAAAACCGAAAGGTTTTCGCGATTCCTTTGCGGAGCAAAGTCGCGAGCGGCAGGCGATGATTGAGACGATCTGCGGAGTGTATTCGCAATTTGGTTTCGAACATCTTGAAACATCCTGCATCGAATACGTGGATGCTTTGGGAAAGTTTCTTCCGGATCAGGACCAACCTGACGCCGGGGTGTTTGCCATGAAGGATGATCAGGATGACCAGTGGTTGGCGCTGCGTTACGACTTGACCGCACCGCTGGCCCGATTGGTTGCCGAACACGGAGACGATCTGCCGACTCCATTCCGGCGGTACCAATACGGCCCGGTCTGGCGACGCGAGCGGAAACCCAGCAAAGACCGATTCCGGGAATTTTTTCAATGCGACTTTGACACCGTGGGTTGCGCGACCATGGCCGCCGACGCCGAAGCCTGCCTCGTATTGAGCGCGGCGATGCGGGCCCTCGGAATCGATGAGTTTGTCATTCGCGTCAATAATCGAAAAGTGCTCAACGGCTTGCTTGAGTCCCTGGAGATTGCCGATCCCGATTTGCGATTGGGCGTGCTGAGAACCTTGGACAAACTGGACGACATCGGATTCGCGGGCATCGAAAAACAATTGGGAGCCGGCAGAAAAGACAAATCAGGGTCGTTCAACGAAGGCTTGAATCTGCCAGAGTCGACGATCGCGAGAGTGATCGAATTCCTGCAATGCCGCAGAGAGAATCGCTCGGACACCTGCGACGCGTTCGCGGAATTTGCCGCCAACAGCGAAGCCGGAGCTGAGGGCGTTGCCGAGTTGCGATCGATGAATGAGTACCTCGAGGCCAGCAACGCTTCGGAGGAACATGTCAAATTCGACCCGAGCCTGGTGCGGGGGCTCGAGTATTACACCGGCCCCGTGTTTGAGATCGAATTGCCGTTCCAGGTTAAGGTCAAAGGCAAACTCAAAAAATTCGGCTCGGTTGCCGGTGGAGGCCGATACGATTATCTCGTCGAACGATTTACGGGCAAAAAAGTACCGGCAACCGGCGCCAGCATCGGCGTCGATCGACTGCTGGCCGCGCTGCGGTTATTGAACAAATCCGACTCGGCCGCCGCGCTCGGTCCGGTCGTGGTCACCGTCATGGACCAGGACCAGGGCGTTGAGTACCAAAAAATTGTCAACGAATTGAGGGCCGCCGGAATTCGCGCCGAACTGTACCTCGGCGACCGAAAATTCAAAGCCCAGATGAAGTACGCGGACAAACGAAATGCCCCGGCAGCGATCATCGCCGGCAGCAATGAATTCGAATCCAACACCGTAACGATCAAGAACATGGTGCTTGGCAAAGCTCTGTCAGCCGAGGTCGCCGACAATGAGGCTTGGCGAAAACAGCAACCGGCTCAGTCGACGGTCGACCGCGGGCAGTTGGTGCCGGTGGTAAAACAAATTGTCGAAGATGCGCTGAAGATCATCGAAGATGAAAAACAGGTGAGAGCCACCATGGCGAATCTCGGATAATGGCAAAGCCGGGATCTCGGGGAAGAGTGACTTCAAGTACTGCCCGAGAATTTCACTCCCGTCTCCTTGGCAAACTTGCTCGTTCCGGCAATCTCTCAATTTTGTTCCTCGACCCTGAGTTCCCACGAATTACAGAATCCCGTCGCATCCACAATCCGTGATAAATCCATGAGCCGCTTCGATTACACTTTTGAACAGACCGAAAGCCTGGAACAACTGAAGCGGCTGATTCTCGGAAACTTCGAGACCCGTGGATATCGCCAGATTCACTTGTCGGCGTTCGAATCCGTCGAGACATTTGTCGAACAAAAAGGGGAAAACGTTCGGCAGAAGATTTTTACACTCAACGGAGATGCCGACGCTGAATTGTGCTTGCGTCCCGAGCTGACCGTTCCGGCATGCAAATTCTATCTGAATTCGCTTGCCGACAGCCTCGAACGTTGCCGCATCTGCTACGAAGGATTGGTCTGGCGAATGAATCCGGTTGAACCGGGCTTCTACAGCGAGTTCACCCAGGCCGGGGTGGAGTTGATCGGTGACCACGCCGAACTGGGAGCCGACGCGGAGATCCTCGAACTCGCGATCGACACGCTGATTCGCTGCGGTGTGAAAATCTCCAAGATCGTCGTCAACGATGTCCGGATCCTGAAGCATGTATTTGCGGAACTTGGGATCGGACATAAACGGCAATCCCAAATTGAACAGGCACTGATCCGGGGTGAGAGGATTGAAACGCTTCCCATTGGCCAGCCAGCTTCGCCGGAGGGCAGCGATCTGTTTGAACAGGTGCTCGAATCGGTCGGACCGGACCGACTGTCCGAGTTCATGGTTGAGATCCTGTCGCTGCAGGGAAATTCCTATGGGCCCAACAGCCGGACTCCCAAAGACGTTGCCGATCGCCTGATCCGAAAAAAGACCACCGAAGAAAACGAATTGACTCAGCCCCAACTCGACGTGCTGTCCGAGCTGCTCAATATTTCGGGAAATGTCGAGCAGGTTTCCACCCAGCTGAAAAAACTCGCCAAAGTCAATGGATTCAAAGAGGCCCAACAGTTCGGCGAGCTGGTTGACCTGCTGGTCGACAAAACGCGATTGCTCCAATCCACACTTTCGGATGAGGTTTCGCTGAATATCGAATGGAATCCCAGTTTCCAACGAAGCTTCAAATACTATTCGGGCCTGATCTTTGATATTAATTCGGACAACGGCGCCGTCTGCGGCGGTGGCCGCTACGACGACCTGTTAACCCAGATCGGTGCCAAACGAAAACTGAAGGCGGCCGGATTCGCGATCGGCATTGATCGCTTGCTCAGCGGGCAATCGCAAACGACAGCATCAAACCCGTCCCGCAAGGCAGTCGTTGCCTTGCTCCCCGATTGCAATCCAAGTCCCAAGGCGGCCAACGAACAGGGAGCCTGTTACGATTCACTGCAGCAGTGCCTGAGGATTGCCGCCGATCTCCGTCGAGCCGACTGGACGGTCGAAACCGACTACAGCGGTGCCGATCGCGACAAGATTATTCATCAAGCCAAGCAGGCGAACCTGAATCTGATCGTGTGGTTCGATGCCAACCAATCCCAGACCGGAATGGTCACCGTGATGCAGCCTGAAGAAAACATCGACGAAACGATACCGGTTGCGAAACTGCCGGAATTCCTGAATCAGTGGCGTCTGCCAGCAGGAGGAAAATAGTGTCCATCATTCTCGGACTCCCCAGCAAAGGCGCGTTGTATGACGGTACCGTCTCACTGCTGAATAAAGCAGGACTGGGCCTGAAATCCAGAGGCAAAGGCCAAAGCTACTGGGGAAAACTAAAGAACCTCGATTCCGTTGTCGTGCAATACATGCGCGCCGAAGAACTTCCGCTGCGCGTCGCGTCCGGTGAAATCCACCTGGCCGTGACCGGACTGGACCTGGTCAAGGAACTCGACACCAACCCGGAAGATTCCTTCGTCTTAATCGACGACCTTCGCTACGGACATGCCAGACTGGTCGTCGCCGTGCCGAATTATTGGCTGGACGTCGACACGATTGAAGATCTGGCCGAGGTCGCGATCGACATCAAATCCAGACTCAATCGGAATCTGCGCGTTGGCACGAAATTCACCAACCTGACCCGCGAGTTTTTCGAACAACAATCGCTGTTGCATTTCTCGATTGTCGATTCGGCTGGTTCGACCGAGGCCATGCCCAAGGCCGGTGCTGCCGACATTATCGTGGACCTGACATCGACCGGTAGCACACTGATTTCCAACAACCTGAAAGAGATCCAGGGCGGGACGATTATTGAATCGCAGGCATGCCTGATCGGCAGCCATTCCATTTCGCAACTGGCCGACGAGGATTTCGGTAAGGTCCGACAAATCATCGAGATGATCGAGGCATCGCTGGCATCGCGAGATCACTGCCTGATCCATTTCAGCATCGACGAACAGAAACTGCTCGCTTTGAAAACCTCGCTCAGCCAGGAAAACGGTTGCCAGTTTGACTACGAACCCTCCGTTCCCCGGCCCGAGACTCTGGACGCAAAACCGGTTTTTTCAGGAATTATCTGTCCGATCAAACAGACGTTTCCTGTCGTGTCGAAACTCCGGGACGAAGGCGCCTTTGGCATCTCGGTGACCGAGTCGCTATTGTTGTTCGGAACCTCATCCCCGGGGACCGATCGGCTGCGCAAGCTGGTCGACCGACCTCCGATGGCGGCTTCGTAAAGCAAAGCTCAAACGCAATTTCCCGGAGTTTGCCTGGGATTGCTCGATTGGCTCTTTCGTTTGCCCCGGAAAATGTCATCATCAAGGACATCGCCAGTCTCAAAGGAAGCTCATGTCGGACGATCTCAAACCCGTCATCCTGACCGGAAAAAAGCGTTCGCTCACGCCGGATACAATTTATGAAATTGCCCATGGTCGGCCGGTCGATCTGTCGGCAGAGGCCAAACAGCGAGTTCGAGATAATCGAGCCTGTCTCGAAAAACAGCTGCAGAATCACCCCGATCTTCCCATCTACGGAACCAATCGGCTGCACGGCGATCTGAAAAACGTCGCGATCGACAACGCCACGCTGAATGAATACCAGGTCAAATACATCCAGGTGCACAACTGTGGTTCCGGTCCGCCGCTGCCGCGCGAATACGTCCGGGCGATGATGGTGATCCGGTTGAATTCGTTCGCCAAAGGCCTCTCAGGAATGCGTCTGGAAACCTGTCAGTGCATGATTGAGATGCTGAACCGGCAGGTGACACCGGTGGTTCTCGAGGAAGGGTCGGTGGGGGCCAGCGGCGACCTGGTCTCACTGGCGATGATGGCCGCGACGATGATCGGACTGGAACAGGCGAAAGCCTATTTCGGCGACGAACCGAATCCGATCCCTGCCACCGAAGCCATGTCACGCGCCGGAATTCAACCGATTGAACTGGCCGCCAAAGAAGCCATGGGGCTGACCAATGGTTCCAACTTCATTGCCGGGATCGCGACGATCGAACTGCTCAAATCCGAACACCTGCTGAAAGTCGCTTCCGTGACGTCGGCATTGACGCTGGAAGCCATTCGCGGGGAACGCAAGGCCTTCGGTGAGATTATCAACGAAAAAAGCGACCGCAGCCCGTTCCAGATTGCCGTCGCCAACGAAGTTCGCAGCTTGACCGACGGCTCCCGCAGGACCAGCACTCCCGGGCAGACCTCGCTGTTCGCCTGGTCCGATGCCCAACGCAACAAGAAAATCAGAAAGCTGAGAGCGAGGCTGGAAACCGGCTCCCACCAGCAAGCCCTGGACACGGTGCTGACAACAGTCGAGCGGGAACTGGCCCGATCCACCAAACACGATGCGCCTGGCGTCTTGCGAGCGATCATCGAGCAGATGGAAAAACTTCAGACGCCGCTCAATCCGAAAGACCCCGAATCCAGAACCCGCCTGCCAGAGATCGCGGTCATGGAAACGGAATCTTTCACGAAGGTGCTGCTGGAAATGTTTCTGGCAACCAAGCCCGAACCACGTGTGCAGGATCGTTACAGCATTCGCGCCGTACCCCAGGTCAACGGTGCCGCGAGAAAGGCGATCGACCATTTGCGGGACACCCTAATCGACGAAATCAACTCGGCGACGGACAATCCGCTCTTTGATTTCGACGATTCGCCGGCAGAAATCAATCTCGATTTTGAGTTCGCCAGCGGGGCCAACTTCCACGGCCAGCCATTGGCGATGGTGATTGATTACGTGAAAATCGCGCTGACCTCCGTTGGTTTGATTTCTGACAAACGGTCGTTTTCCTTATTGGCTAAGGAACTGAATTACGGCCTGCCGCCGGCGTTGGCATTCGACACTTCCGAAGCAGATGCCGGACTGATGATTACCCAGTATGCAGGAGCAGCACGGGCGGCGGACAATCGGGTGCTTTCGACTCCCGCTTCGGTGATGTCGATTTCGACAGCGGCCAACCAAGAGGATTTTGTCTCGATGGGCAGCATTGGCGTGGTCAACCTGATCAAGATCAATGAAAACCTGGCCAAGATCCTCGGTATCGAACTGCTGTGTGCCATTCGCGCATTGCAATTGACTTACGACTGGCTGCCGAAATCTCATCAGGACTTGGGAATCGGAACGGCCAAAGTTTTCGAACTCCTGTCCGGCCCCGACTATTTTCCGATTGGCGACGAACAACAATTCCTGAAGGATCACTTCCTGGAAAACGACATGAGCAGGGCCCGGGAAATTGTCGAATCCAGTCTGCTGACCGATCTGTTTGAGGATCTCTGGATTTAGGGCATCGCGGGAAGTCTTCTCGACGCTCGAGCCAACGGCCCATAGCACAACGCCACAGCGCGGCATTTTGCCCCGACAACCTGCGGCGGTTTCGGGTGGAATCAATCCGTGGCGGCGTTCCAATGCCTTGTTTTAGTGCCATTCTCTTAAGGAATGACGGATTACCGGCTGCCTTCGTCAGTTTGGCATCCCGAATGCTTTAATGGGTCGCACACACGTGAGCCAGAAAATTGCTGACAACCGCAGCGACGACTCGGGCGAGCGATTGCGATTCATTACGAAAGGGTAATTCATGAACGCGCAACCATTAAAATCAAAAACATACTTCGGTTTGGCTTTGACCGCCGTCGTGGCCGCTTTGTTGCTCGTGCCACAGGCCAGCCATGCCGACATCCACAACCACCGGGTCAATCCGTTTCTCAATCCGGTCAGTAAAGTCCAACATCAGGCAAACGCCGATGTGGCCCGGGCCAACGAACTATCCAATGCGTTCCGCTCGGCTTCGGACAAAGTTCTGCCTTCTCTGGTCGCGATTGAAACGCGACTGGACTCCAGTTCGGATTCAGATCGCACCAGACCCAACCCGTTTGTCGGGCCGCGGTCCGGGCAGCCCGAAATGGGCATTGGATCCGGCGTGATTGTCGATTCGTCGGGGATCATCCTGACCAACAACCATGTCGTCATGGGTGGCAAAGGCCAGGTTATGGTCCGCCTGAATGATGGACGCGAGTTTCCCGCCCAAGAGGTGTTCTGCGACCCCGTAACAGACATTGCCGTCATCCGCATCGAAGCCGGTGATGCATTGATGGCGTGTCCAATGGGCAACAGTGATGCTGCCGAAATTGGCGATTGGGTGCTGGCCCTCGGTCAACCGTTCGGGCTCGAAAGCACCGTAACCGCGGGCATCGTCAGCGCCAAACAGCGTGGCATCGGCATGAATGAACGTGAAAGCTACATTCAAACCGACGCCGCGATCAACCCTGGAAATAGCGGAGGCCCCTTGGTGGATCTGCAAGGCCAGGTCATCGGCATCAACACCGCGATTTCTTCACGCGGCGGAGGCAACGATGGAATCGGGTTTGCCGTTCCGATCAACCTGGCTCGCTGGGTCGGCGGTCAGTTGCTGGACTACGGCATGGTCAAACGATCCTACATCGGGGTCGGGATCCAGGAACTGGACGCCCCTCTGGCGAAGAAATTCGGAGTGCGGCCACGATCCGGCGCATTGGTGAACTGGATTCAGCCCGACAGTCCCGGATCCGATAGCGGCCTGAAAATCGGCGACATCCTGGTTTCTTTTGATAACAGGAACATCCAAGAGCCAAGTCAACTGCAGTTGGTCGTCGAGCGCTGCGAACCGGGACAGAAAAAAATATTGAATGTCATCCGGGATGGAAAATCGTTGCAGCTCTCCATCTACCCCACGCAATTGCCCGGTCAACCTGTGGCAACAGTGCCGCAAAAATCACAATCAACGGAATTGCAACGACCGAACTCAAAATTTGGAATGCAAGTCGCAACGCTGTTACCCGAATTGGCACAACGGATCGGAATTCCGGCAACGGACGGGGTCCTGGTTACCGCGATTGCCAACGGCAGCCCGGCGCAGGAAGCAGGCCTCCAACCCGGATACGTGATTGTCGAGGTCAACCACCAACCGGTCAAAGACCTGGAGGAATTCGCCGACGCGATCAACCAAACGGGTTCTCGCGACGGCGTCTTGATGCTGGTCAAGGCCGGTGAAGTCAGTCGCTTCCTCGTTTTAAAGTCGGCCAGTTGAAGCGTCGGACAAATTCATGACGCAAAACGGGTACCTCGACGGAGACATTGAAAACCCGCCAAGGCCTGACCCTGAAAATTGAGTGAACCCCAAAAGCGTGACTGCGTTGCGGCAGGAGGCCGCGACGCAATCAGCGAGAATGAAAAAGCATGCCCAAATCAGCAAGAACCAAACGAAAATTGCCCAACCGCAGCATCGCCGCGCTGGCAATGCTGCAAAGCGGATATGATGACCTGAACCTGATCGCGGAGGCGATCGGAATCTCGTTGGAAGAAGTCCAGGCGATCGACAGCGTGGAGGACCAACGCATTCGCAACCTGATTCTCGAAGGGCTACCGGAGGGATTCGTATTTCGCGTCCGAAAACCCGTTAAATGCCCGAATTGCGGCGGCCGAATCGACTTGGTCCCTTGTGTTCTCTGCCGCTAATTGGGCGACCGGTTGGTAACAGTCACGTCAACCGCCAGTGCTCACTTCGGGGACGAATTGGCCCGGATGCTGGCTGGGGTCACCGATCCGTCAAACTTCCACGGAATATTCGACTTTGATCACCGACGACAATCCGCCCCGCGGCGTAAACTCGGCCGTCAAAATCGCCTGACGTGGCTGCACTACGGCGATGAAATCGTCCAGAATCGTATTGGTCACTTTTTCGTAAAAAATGCCCTCGTTGCGGAACTGCTGCAGGTACATCTTCAAACTCTTGAGTTCGACGCAGGTTTTGTCGGGAATATACTCGAACGTCAGCATACCGAAATCGGGCTGGCCGGTTTTGGGACAAACGGAGGTAAATTCCGGGCACTGAATCTCGATCAGATAATCCCGTTGCGGAAATTCGTTTTCAAACGTCTCAAGCGTGTCGCGAAAATTTTTGGTCATCGGTACAATTAGGCTCTTTTGGTTTTTCAATCTTCGATACAGGTCGCGCGGAAGCGATCCGGCGATCAGGAAGCCAAACCAAGATAATCAATCGTAGCCAACAGACCAGCCCGCATGCTGATTTCCGAAATCTATCGTTCTTGCCAAGGCGAAGGGCTGCTGACGGGTACGCCGAGCGTGTTTGTGCGTACCAGCGGATGCAATTTGCGCTGCGGTTTTTGCGATACACCGTTTGCTTCATGGGAACCCGACGGCCAGCCGAAAACGGTCAACCAGATCGTGAAACAGGTCGTTGAGATTTCGGAACAAGCCCAGCACATCGTCATCACCGGCGGGGAGCCATTTCTGTCTCGCGAGCTGAACGATTTGTGTCGCGAACTTAGACGGTCGGGCTTTCATATCACGATCGAGACAGCGGGCACGATTTTTCGCGAGCCGGAATGTGATTTAATGTCGATCAGTCCAAAATTTTCCAATTCTGACCCGGATTTGGAAAGGGCAGGGGAGTGGCGTGAAAAACACCAGAACACCCGCTACCGGCCCGACATCGTCCGCCAATTGATCCAACGGTACGACTATCAACTGAAGTTCGTGGTCGACGCGCCGGACGATATGGATGAGATTCAGGACTACCTGAGGACGCTCGAAACGGTCGAAAGCGATCGCGTGCTATTGATGCCACAGGGCGTTGAGCCGAATTCGCTGGAGTCCAAAGGCGAGTGGCTGGTTTCCATCTGTCAGCAGCATGGGTTTACTTTTTGCCCCCGTAAGCACATCGAATGGTACGGCAATCGACGTGGGACCTGATGTCGAACCAGTCGCCACGGAATCTGAATTCCAGGGCATGGCCCAACTGACGACGGACTAACAATGGACTTTCTCAAAATCCTGACCGCCACCATCCCCGTCTTCCTGATGGTGGGTGTCGGATTCGCAACACGTCGATTGGGGATCATTCATGATGCTTCCGAGAAAAGCATCATGCGATTGGTCGTGAACGTGCTGTATCCCTGTTTTATCCTGTCCAAGGTGCCGGGGAACGAAAGCCTGGACGCACCTTCGCTGGTCTTGATCGCGATTGGGTGCGGTTGCGGATTGGTGCTTACCGGTTACCTGGTGGCCTGGTCGTTTGGATGGTTGGCCGGAATTCGACCGGAGGATGGCCTGAGCACATTCAGCGTTTCATCCGCAATTCAAAACTACGGGTTTATTCCCATTCCTCTGATCATTGCACTATTCCCCGAGACCTCCGACCCGACCCTCGGAGTGTTGTTCGTGCACAACCTGGGACTGGAAATTGCAATGTGGACGATTGGGATTGTCTTGCTGAGCGGTACGTTTTCAGGAGCACTACGGCGATTGATCAATGGGCCGACGGTGGCGATCTTCCTGGGATTGACTTTGAATTACACCGGGATCTACGCATTTATCCCCAGCTTTGTCGCCAAAACGATTGCTGATCTCGGTGGATGCGCGATTCCAATCAGCGTCGTTTTGGTCGGGGCCACACTTGCCGGGGTGATCGAGCGAGAGCAATGGCGGACCAAATGGAAGGTCATTTCGACTTCGATGTTGGTCCGATTTGCGATCATGCCGCTGCTGTTCTGTTTGGTCGCCAGCCAAATGTCGTTTTCGCTGGAGTTGCAGCGTGTGTTGATCGTCCAGGCCGCCATGCCGGCCGCCATTTTTCCAATCGTGCTGGCTCGCCATTACGGCGGAGAGCCGGACGTCGCCGTTCAGATTGTGATCGCAACGTCTTTGGTCAGCTTGTTGATGACCCCGCTGATTCTGGCTTTCGGGCTGCAGTTCCTCGAGATTTCTCCATGATCTCGACAAGGCTGACTTGTCCGTCCGATCGTTGGACCATTTGCTCGATTCAGATCGGCTGGGACCACTGCCCAGCGGTTGACCTGGATCCCAATTGAATTCCTACGCACATGGCTATGGAGGCTTCCGCCGGATGGGCCGTTTATTTAGCCGACGATTCAGTTAAACTATGGCGGCGTTATCGGGATTAACTGATTGAAATTTCGGAATCGCTAACGTGGTTAGCATCGCGATCCTGGACGATGAAAATTCTCGGGCCAAATGAATCTGTTTCATGAGGACCCACCCCAAATATTGGAGTCGAATTATGAAGTGGTTTGCAATCATCTGTGCTCTATGCGTTGCCTTGTGTTGGGGGCTCTACGGGCCGACGCTGTCCAATGCCAGGTCGCTCAACCGCGAGTGGGGCCCCTTCAAGCCCTACATTTTCATCGGGGTTGCTTATTTGGTCATTGCGATCGTCGGTGGGTCACTGATGATGAAATTTGCGTTCAGCGACAACTTCGATTACAGCGGCAAGTATTTCCCGGCGATGAAATGGGGATTCCTGGCCGGTTGCCTCGCGCTCTCGGCGCGCTGGCGTTGACGTTTGCGTTAACCAAAGCCGGCGGCAAACCGTCTTACGTGATGCCGATCGTGTTTGGCGGCGCTGTCACGGTCAACGCAATCGCGGCTTATGTCAATCTGCATGCTGGCGAAACGGTCAATCCGTTGATGTGGGTCGGCATGCTGCTGGTCGCTGTGGGGATCTGCTTGACGGCGGGTTACACCCCGCACGGTCATCCACCGGCCAAGCCTTCGGCGGGGCAGGCTACGGCCGATCACTCCGATGCGACAACCAAAACTTCGGAATCCGGATCGCCTTCGGCGGTCAGCGAGGATCATTAGGCAGCCAGTTACCTCTGTCGGTTTAATCTGCTTGAATCACTATCAGCGATGGACAATCAACCACAGACTGACGCTCAGTACGTTGAGCAAATCGACGCGTTGCTAAGCCACGTGTGGATGGTTCGCACGTTTCTCAAGCACTCGGAAGAAGCCGAAGAAGATGATGAGCTGAACGAAGTTCACCGGACCCTTTACGACTACATGCTCGCATTGGGGGGACCGCTCAAAGACGGCGATCACGCGAAATACCTGAAACAAGCGAAGAAGAAACTGAGAAAGCTGAAACAGGCTACCGAATTGTTTCTGGAGATCCAACCGGAGATTTCTTCGCACACCAATTTTCAAATGGCGGCGCTGTCGCTCAAAATCTCGGTGGACCAAATCGCCGGGTTGATTGAATCGCGGGCGTGATCGCGAGCGGGTGAATCTTCCAACGCGTCCGCGTTCGCTGCCGCGGGCTTTGCCGTTGCTTCAACCGCGTCGTTAACCGACTCGGCTATCTGACAATGCAACGGAACCGGATGACACCGCCGGAATTCGCCGGCAGCGGATCGGTGATTTCCCAACGCAGCATCAACGATCCTACTTCGTTCTCGGACTCGATCAATTTCGCCTGGACCGAGCATTCGGCTGAATCGGGAACGTATTCCAAACGGCGGGTCAGGTTATCGATAATCGTAACGTTGCCGATCTTGCGACCGGTCAAGTTGTCGAATCGGATCGTGAAATCTACGTGCTCTCCCGCTCTCGCCGCAATCTTGGAGGCAATTTTGACCACCCGCAGAATGGCTGCATCGTCATCCGATTCAATCGTGACCAACTGCTGAACCTTGGCCACGTCGTTGACGATGACGGGTTGAGCTTTCTGCGTGGTGACTTGCAGTCCGAGATCATCTTCCCAGACATTGGCGGATTGGATGCCGAGATTCAACCGGGCCGACTGGGAATTATCGTGTTTGCCGATGCGAATCAGGGACAGATCTTCGAATGGCTGATAAACGTTACGAAACCCGAACAACTGGGTCACGTTATCTGCCACCACACCCCGTGTCCGGTCTAGCAGGCCACTGGCCCGCTTGGAGCCGTCAAATCGATCGAGACTGAGGTGCTGCTTGGTCGTCGTCGATCGACTGGCCAGGTCGGCCTGGGCCAAAGTCGTTTTCTCTTCCATTTCTCCAACAGAGACGTTGCTTTGTGCATTGATCAAACCATCAACGCGTCGGACGGCAGCAAATCGAGGCGCGTAAATCGCCACGCGATTACTTGGCGTCACCAAACGTCGTCCATCGAGCGTGTCGAAGTGCCCAACGGTGTCTTCGGTATCCAGTCCGTAAACATTCCATGACTGATCGACCTGAACCGGTCTACCGCGGTCGTTGCCATCGTAGACGTATTCATCACGCTGGGAGTTGGGATTCCAGGGGTTGATTGGCCGCTGCGGATCATAGATTTTTCCGTAACCGATTGGTTTGGGAAGCACATCACAGATCACGGTTTCCCCCTCAACCCGCTGGGAAAAACCAGAGGGATCGGTGAAATTCAGTTCCTGGTTGTGGCCGGCCGGCCTAGCGGCCTTGTCGTCCGGCATGGTATTCGGAATCAGACAGGCAACATCGGGAGGATGCTCTGATTCAACAGCCGGTGCATTGTTTCTCAAGTTCGCTTTATTGAACAACCGGTCCATGCCGTCTTGAGCGTGGCAAACACCGACGAACACGATCCAACCCAAAATGCTCAACGCTTGCACAGCGGTTCGACAATGGCCATGGCGATTGTAAAACGGGAGATAACCGGTCATAGAGTTTTTCCGTTGCAGTTGACTCGACATGAGTTGATCCCTGATTTACTGGTTGATGCCGGGGCCGGTTCGATTGATCTGGTCGCGAACGACCGGTCCCGAATAGGCTGGCGGCATAGGAGGGCGAATATCCACGGTAATCACTCTGACGGTCGCGGTCCGGAATTCTCAATGGCCTGAATGATTCCAGTTCCGGCTTGAGTTCCGGCTCGACCTTCTCCCAGCGATGCCGCGGATCGGCGGAATTGGGCTCCTCCATCATCGTCGGTGTCGGGCTATAGAAACCGAAGCCCGCATCGTCACCCGTATTCAGCGGAACGCGTGAACCAAGACGCAGAATCGCCATCGGACGTCCAAGCCGCTCGGCAGCTCTCAGCGGATCTTCGCGGCCACCAACATCAAAGAACGGCTGCTGTCCCTCGCGATGGCGATGGGGCAGGGCAGTTTCTGGATTCTCGAGGTACACGACTTTCGTGACCATTCGACCTTCCAACGCCTGTTCCAGATCATCCTGGGTGACAACGACCTGCACTGGGAATTGCGATTCGAGTCCCTCCGGTGGGTTGAGCTTTCCCAGTATCTCAACCGAGGGGAAAAGTTCTTTGCCAGCGTTGAGCGGAATATTGGTGACTTTGAATCGGTAAACCGGGCCAATCGCCATCCCCACGGTAACCCGGGAAGAATCCGTCGGCATGAAGGCACCTTGTCCAGCCAGCTCAATCCGGGCTTCGTCGGGAACGATCAAGCGAACCGATTGGATGTGATGACTCAATTCCGGATTGGAAAGCCGTTTGGTTTCGGCCGCGACACCGGGTGCCATATCCGATCGAATCAGGAAGTGATTTTGCTCATAGGGTCGTTGCGCCCGCAATGTCCCGGCAAACAACAATCCAGCGCAACAGCCCACTAGCGATGCAATCGCCAATCGGCATCCGATCCAATTGAAATTCATCATCATGTTCGTCGCCTCTCGGGCTTACAGTCTGACGCCTATCGCTGGAAACTGATTTGCCGAGGCAAAGGTTTCCAAAAAAACGAGCCGCGAAGCAGGTTGCTGTCGCGGCTCGTGTGGTTTCCCGTTCAGCCTAGCGGCGACGCATCAATGGCCGCTGTCCGGGCGGGCAGTCCGCCGGAAGTGCACCATGGACCATGTCGGCAGGTGGCTGATTGTTATAGTGCGGAGCCCGAATCGTGTTCTCCTGAATCAGCACCTTGTCCGCCGGTCGCGGATAGCTCAAACCAGGATTTTGTCGGACGTGCACGTCGACTTGTGGAGTCGGTCCGGGGATCTGCATGGCGGTGTGATTGTGAATGCTGTATTCACGCAGTCCGGCAGGTCCACCGAGTGGAATGTGTGGAGGTCCGGGCAAACCGATCGTCGTTCCGGTGTACGGCATGCCGTAAGATGGCCCCGTAACACCCGAAATGTAGCTGGATGTGTCCGCTCCGCCACCGACCATTCCACCACCTGGCATGGCACCAGCAGCAAGTGCAGGATCAACGCCGGGAACTTCCAGATCCTTGTTGCCGATTCTCAGGATCGCGAGGATCGGCCCCGCCGATCGGCTTCGGTGATCGGATCAAGTCCTGGCTCGAGCCGTGTACTGACGAGTGTGTCAACACCCGCAAGCGCCAACTCCTGGTATTCCGGATCGGGAACGTAGATGACTTTCGTGACGAAGTTCGCTGCCGCGACCTGATCAAAGTCCTCTTGATTGAACTGGATCGGAATCGCCGCATGGGCCAGGTAGGCCGACGTTCGTGGCGAAGCATTACCAATTTCGAGTGTCGGGTACAACTCGAGACCCGGACGGCCCTCGATGTTGGTGACCTTCAAACGATAGATTCCGCCCTGCTGAAAATTCTGGCGACCCGGAACGATCAGTGGTGCCGAGTCATAACGACCAATGCCGGTGACATCCCAGCTAACCTGCATCAATTCAGGTTTGTCAAACAAAACTTGAACTGCCTGGTAGTGAACCGCGCCAAACGGTCCATAAGCCGAAGCTCCCATGTCCGGACCGCCGCGGCGGCTGGACAAGACACCTGGACCTGGACCGCCAACACCCGGGCCGGGTTCCAACAACATCTGGGCCGGTGGCAAATTGTGCCCAACCGGAATACCAGCATGGCCTCCGTGTGGCCCACGCACCTGACAAGCTTGAGCCGAGGCGGTTACCGCGGCCAATGCCAGCATTGTGATGCCCGTGATTAAACGTGCGTACATCAGATTCCCCCTAAAAATCTCGCCAAGCTATTTGTGCCGCGGGGCACCCTTGCTGAGCTTTGCCGAACCTGCTCCTACCAACGTGATTGGAACATCGATGATTCGGATTGGTTTTAATCGTTTCCGTGTTTCGTTTGACGACTGCTGAAGCCGTCAAACTGACGTAGACCAGCGGAGAAGCGACTTCTAGAATCGGCCTTCGCAAACTGGATTCAAAGTTACTGAATCCGAAGACCGTTCAAGAACCGCGCACTTGTAACGCTGGTATTCCATCGTTGATTAATTCGGCGCGTCACAACGCTGTTCTTTGGAAAAATCCTCACATCCATCACATGAAGCAGGAATTACCGATTGCCGTCGTATTGCTGAGCTGCTGGCGCATGGCTGTGGTTCAGCCAATGGCAGACCCCGGCAACGACTCGATCCGACCACGAAATTACGGCTTCGGCGACGATTGCGCAGGTCGGGTTTGAGGAACCATCCGCCCCCGGAGTAGGAAATGAATACTTAAGCTCCGTTGCGGCCGAGTTAAGCAGCCTCGCATTCAAAGTGAACTTCCAAATTCAAATTGACTGGCGGCAAGAACGGCACCGAATTGGCGGGAACTACCTTCAAGCGGGGCAGGGGAGTCAACAATCGAGAACGGCGTTCCAGATCAGCACGGAAATGGGTCAGTTTTCGATTGTCAAAATTACTGACGGCAGGTTTTTCTATACGCAAACGTATGGGCCTGACGACCATCAACTCGATTTTGTCGATCTCAGCCAAATCGAAGAATCCAGAACCCGACACGATCTCACGGAACCCAATAACCCGATGAACTGGACTTCGGCCGGAGGTTTTCCCAGCCTGCTGAAAAACGCATCCGACGCCTTTGAATTCGGCCCACCGGAAATCAGCTCAGCATCGAATGGTCAACGGTCGACGACCGTCCGCGGCACTTGGAATCCCGTGCACCTCGCTGAATTAATCCGACAAATCGACCCTGGCTTTGACAGCACGTCGATTCCATGGGAGCAAACTCCAGCACAGATCCCGCATGCGATCCAAATCCGATTCGAAGACAACCATGCCCTGGGTCCATTCCCTCGCGAAATCGTATTTCTGCGTTATCAAACGAACCATGGCACCGATACGCATGCGGTTCCGATGGCCACCATCGACTTCGAAGATCCTCAACCGGTCTTCGCCGCGGATATCGAATTACTTAAACTGAAATCCGAAGACGTGGCGGCGTTGGACTCGACGGCTCAATACACCGACCAGTTCGAGGATTTCAAATACCAACGTCAGGCACAGTTGCAGACTGAGTCGACGGTCAATTCGACCAACCGGCAATAGCGGTTACCGCAGAACACCAACACGGCAACTTGAGTTTGCATTTCAACCAGCAACAACGAAGGTAAGATGCGAGCCGTCATTCAACGCGTTAGCCAGGCCCAAGTGTCCGTGGACGACCAGATTACCGGGCAAATCGAACAGGGACTGCTCGTGCTGCTGGGGGTCGAGCAAGGCGACCAGGCCGCCGACCTTCAATACCTGCTCAAGAAAACGGTCGGCCTGCGAATTTTCGATGACGCGCAGGGGAAAATGAACCTGGCGATCAAAGACGTCGAGGGCGCGATGCTAGTCGTCAGTCAATTTACGCTGCTGGGAGACACACGCAAGGGGAATCGTCCCAGCTTCATCCATGCCGCGCCACCCGACCAAGCCAACCGGATGTACGAGGAGTTTGTGGCCGGAGTTCGGGAACAGGGGGTTGAGGTTCAGACCGGTATCTTCCAAGCCAACATGCAGGTTTCGCTGATTAACGACGGTCCGGTTACGATCGTACTCGATAGCCGCAAGCGCGATTGACCCGATGCTCGCCGCGAGCCAGCGACCGGGTAGCCCAATCACGATCACCGCATGAAGGGCTCATGATCGTGTTCGTGCGAAAACAGGTTTTGGAACCAGTCGGTGGCCGTCTGCGGAATTTCCACCTGATCATGGCAAATGCAGTCCATCATGTAGTCGTCGCTAAAAATTAACACAATCAGCAACACCAATTTGCCGTAGGTGACGAAATTGGCCCATTTGCTTTTACTAAAGAACTTGAGCGCAGTGCCAAAGCTCTTTTTGACTCGGATCCCGCGACCTTGCCAGTCGACGGCGTAGATTTCATCCAACATCAGGTGGGACACAAACCCGAGCACGACCGCCCATGATTTGAACAGGCGAATTTCAAAATCACCCGAAAGTGAAACTAGAAACGTAACCAGTCCGGCGATCATTGCGGCGGGTATGCTATGCCACATACCTCGATGCTTGGTATACCGACGGAAGATCCAGCCGACCCCAAAGCGAATGAACACGTACAGCAGGGCAGCGACAAAAACCATATGCTCGGCCGTCAACCCCATCGCCTTGAACCGGTCAAACATCATCATGGGAACGACGACGGAGACAAACGACAGCATTTCTCGTTGCGGAATTCCGGAGTTGCTGTCCAAGTCCGGAAGCATGCCCGCAACGCTGCACAGCGCACCGGCGATAAAGCAAGGCGCCGGCGGCACGTGGAAGACGAAATAACCCGCGCTGCCATAGGCGACCCCAAGCAGCGTGCTGGTCGTGATATGTGTCTTAAAGTCGGCCATGACGTTCGGTACGAAATCCTTTTCGCAGCTGTCTCGCTGACGCTTGGGGCTTCGGGTGCCTTGCGGCAAGGCAGCCCAATCAACAGACTGCGCAAGCTCAACGTTGCCAACGACCGATTCCCAGAGAAATTAAACAGCACTTCACCGACTAAACCAATGCCGATTTCCTGGATCGCCATCCTGGCGACAATTCGCTCAGCATGTTGCCAGGTCAGGTTTCTTGCGGACTGATGAGTGCGACGCAAAGTTGCCATCGCAGAGTTTTTGGCAAAAGATTCGTCTTGAGGAACCGGCAAAAATTCTCTTTAATCCGGCTCCCTATATCGGCAGGCCTGACGCCGACAATCCGATTACGATTGTCATCAGCCGACCGACAACCATCCATCAACACCGCGGATCCAACAGAACCTACTGCGCGTTACAACTAACGGACCGGAGAATCGTTCATGGCTTTATATGACGTTATTATGTTGGTCGTCCTGATCGGCGCGATTGCTTTCGGATACTGGAAAGGCCTGGCTTGGCAAGTCGCATCGCTGGCGGCAATCGTCGTCAGCTACATCGTCGCGGTCAAGTTTCGCGAACCGGTCTCTCAACTCATTACCGCCGAAGAGCCCTGGAATCGCATCGCGGCCATGTTGATCCTGTTCCTCGGATCTTCTTTGGTGATCTGGACCATCTATGCGACCGTCAGCAAGTCTCTCAAGAAGATGGAGCTGAAAGGTTTTGATCGGCAAGCCGGTGCGTTGCTCGGTGCGATTAAAGGCGCAATCCTGTGTATGGTGATCACGATGTTTTCCGTTTCGCTGTTGGGTGAAAAAGCTCACGATGCAATCCACAACTCGCGTTCCGGACGTTACGTCGTCACCGGGATCACCAAGCTATCCAAAATCGTTCCACCGGAGTTGGCTAAGTATACCGATCCACATGTCCAGAACTTTCAACAATTGATCGGACAGAGTGGTCTTTCGGACGATGGGAGTTCTGTGATTCCTCCGATCTTCAACCAGTTTCAGATCAGCGGGCAAAACACGCAGAACCCCGCCACCGTTCCCAGCTACAAGGGACAATGGCAAACGCCATCGCAGAACCAGGGCACGTTTCAAAATAACGGCTTTCAGGTGCCGATTGGCGGCGGCTGGAATTTAAGTGCTCAGCCTAGCGGCTACCAACAGCCCACCAGTAATCAACCGCAAAACAACGGCGGCTTCTTTTCCAATTCCAACAACACCGGCGGCAACTCCGCGGAGACCTTCAGCAACGGCTGGCCGGATGTTCAGAACCAGGCCCGGGAACTATACAACTCGACCACCGACGCTGCCCTCGAAGCCGCCCGCCGCGCAGCTTCCGATGCCGCCCGACGAGCCTTCGAAACCGGTGACCAAAACTGAAAATTCGATTCTCATGGGCAAACTTTTTGACTCGATCAATGACCAGCTGGCTGGCTTCATCGAGCAGCAGCAAGTCTTTTTTGTCGCAACCGCGCCGCTGAGCGCTAGCGGGCACGTCAATCTTTCTCCGAAAGGACTTGATTCCTTTCGCATCCTCGATGGCAAAACGGTGGCCTACGCGGACTTGATTGGCAGTGGCATCGAAACGGTTGCTCATTTGAAAGAAAATCAGCGGATCGTGTTGATGTTCTGCGCCTTCGAGGGCGCACCCAAGATCGTCCGGTTACACGGACGCGGTAACGTGATCGAACCCGGGCATGACGAATTCAATTCGCTGGCGGAACATTTCCCGGAATTCAAAGCCGTCCGCAGCTTCATTCGGGTTGACTGCACACGGATCTCCGACTCCTGCGGGTTTGGTGTACCGCGATATGAATTCCTGGGACAACGCCCCCAGTTGCCGAAGTGGGCCGACGATCGCAGCGATGCCAAACTGGCTGACTATATCCAGAAGAAAAACGCCAGCAGCATCGACGGCTTACCCGGCCTGTAGGATCCGGCAATACGGGATTGCGGGGCGGTGCTGCCAGCGCGACGCCCTTGGCAAAGCAACGCCTCGACGCGTTAATGAGACAGAAATCGCGAATTTCAATAAACCCCGGGATTCAACAGGGTTCTAACCGAACATAAGAAACATTATCGGACGTTAGTGGTGGGGGCGATTTACACGGTTTTTTACTGGTTAGGCCCAACTGCATCCCGACCGCGTTTCAGAAACTCGGCGGCAACAGCAACCGTCTGCCGACCCGAGCACGCGGCCAAACGGGCGTCGCGACATCAGTCGGATGTTGACTCGACCGCGGTTTCGTGAAACACACCGATCCGGCGGAATCTCTCGTAACGTTCGTTGAGCAGATCTTCGGTGGTTTTGCCTTTCAGCTCCGCCAGCGTTTTCTTCAGGTACGTTTTCATCTTGGCCGCCATGCTGTGATGGTCTCGATGCGCCCCGCCCAACGGCTCACCAATCACATCATCCACGATTCCCATCTCACGCAATGACGCGGAAGTAAATTTGAGCGCCGAGGCCGCCTTCTCAGCATGCTCGGCACCTTTCCAGAGAATGCCGGCACAGCCCTCGGGACTGATCACCGAATAGTAAGCGTGTTCCAGCACGGCAACGCGATCCCCAACGCCGATCCCAAGCGCGCCGCCGCTGCCGCCCTCGCCGATCACGATGCAGATAATCGGCGTCTCCAGGCGCGACATCTCATACATGTTCTCGGCGATCACCTGGGCCTGGCCACGCTCCTCGGCACCGATGCCCGGATACGCTCCTGGCGTGTCGATCAGGCAAATCACCGGCAGCTCGTACTTGGCCGCCATCCGCATTTTGGCCATGGCCTTGCGATAGCCTTCGGGATGAGCGCAGCCGAAAAAATTCTCGGTACGATCCTGAAACGTCCGGCCTTTTTGGTGGCCGAGGACCATCACCTTGACCTGGTCGAGACTGGCAAAACCGACTCGAATCGCGCGATCATCCCCAAACAGTTTATCACCATGCAATTCAACAAACTCGTCAAACACCAGCGACAGGTAATCGGTCGTATGCGGTCGATCCTTGTGTCGCGCAACCTGCACCGTTTGCCACGGATTCAAATTCGCATAGATGTTTCGGGTCAGCTCCACCAATTCCTGCTTCATCGATCGCAACCGCTCTCGCGACTCAACCGAATCATCTGCCTGTGCCTGAAACTGCGTGATCGCCGATTGCAAGTCAACCATCGGCTGTTCGAAATCCAGATAGTCCATCTCAATTGTTCTCTTAATTCAATTTGTCTGATTCAAGAATTTGTCGTTTGTATGAAGGTCAATTCTCAACGGACACCGCGTCATGGCCCGCCCTACTCTTGCCTGCCGCCCACCGCCGAACACGACCGGAGCTCTGCGCAGACCGGCGAACTAACGTTGGTATCCCTTGGGCCGTTTGCCGGGTCGAAAAATCCGCACGCCTTTGAAAGCGGCCAGAAACTCGCCCATCGTCTGAAAGCGATCATCGGGTTTTTTGGCCAACATTTTTTTGACCAACATCGCCATTTCGGTGGAAGCATCACTGGACGCTTCCAAAGACGGCACCGACGCCTGCAGATGTTTCTTCAATAATTCGTCTGGCGTATTTGCCGTGAAAGGGGCCTTCCCTGACATCAATTCAAAAATCACGCACCCCAATCCGTAGATGTCCGTCCGCGCATCGGGATAACGTCGTCGAATCTGTTCCGGTGCCATGTAGCTGCGTGTGCCCCGAATCGTTTTGACTTTACTGCCTCCCAACAGCGAGGCAATCCCACCCGATTTTCTCATCTTCAAACCGATGGAAAAGTCGATCAGTTTCACGTTGGCCTGCTCATCGGCCAGGAAGTTATCCGGTTTCACATCGCAGTGAACCCAGCCCCGTTCATGCATATGCTGCAGTCCTTTTGCACACTTACGGATGATCGGTGCGAGATTGGGAATCATGAACTCCGGCCGTTCCCGCATCTCGATTTTCAGGTTTCTCGCATTAAACAGCTGCATCGCAACCAGGGGAAATCCCTGGTCATCGTGATAGCCAAAAATTTTGATCACGTTGGGATGATCGAGCGTCGCACCGACCAATGCCTCATGCTTCAATTGGGCAATTTGTTCTTTGTCCTGCCGGAAATCCTTCATCAGGACTTTCAGCGCGATGCGTTCCTTTTCGCCGGTACGCATCGCTTCCCAAACCTGGGTTGTGGTTCCCGCGCGAATTAACCGCAGCAATTGAAACGGCCCAATAAAATCTCTGCCGACAGACACAAACAATCCAATCCAGTCGAAGTCACGGACCCCCGCAGCCTTGTGCCACGGAGCGGAACTTAAAATTCTAGTCAAACCTGGAAGCAAGACATAGTCCGTCAACCGCGTCCGATTGCCTCAAACGTCCAGGATCCCAACGGCTCCCAGCACGGCATACGCGACAAACGCCGCATACAAAAAGCAAAAAAACCAGCCTGTGCTCTGCGTCACACGCCTGGTTTTCCAGAGAATCGCCATCACCAACGCGGTCAAAACAAACAACAGGACACGCAGTCCAACCACACCGCTCAACGTTTCATCGTTCGGTCCGATCCAGGTGATCGGCTGCCAATCGTTCAGGTAACAGCTGACCAGCAGCGGAATCGACATGCCGATACAAATATCGAAGATGTTTGAACCAAACACGTTGGACATCGCGCCAGAATCGTCGCCTCGTCGGGCCGACCCCAGCGACATGAACGTATCGGGGATCGAAGAGACCGCAGCTGTCAAAATCACCGCCACAAAAAACGGCGAGACTCCCAGTTTTTCTGCTGACGCGTTGGTCAGTTCCACCAACAGGTAGCAGGCCCCGGCCGCAACCAGCGTGGAAACGAAAATGATCGCGGTGGCCGTCACCCCGTTCAACTTGACTTCAAATCGACCGAACAGCAATTCAGCCGATTCGTCGGTCAGCTCCCGCTGCAAACTACCTTCGGCCAGTTGAGAACGGAACCGGCGCGTGGCGATCAACAAATGCAATACGTAGATCACGTAGGTCAACAGCGCGACCACCCCCATCCACCAGTCCAGTTTCGATTGAAACAAAAATATCAACAATCCAAACTGCGTGATAATCACCCACATCCCGTCACGATTGACGACTTCCCGGGAGACCTCAATCGCCGGCCGGCTGGGACGCGAATAAGCGATTGCAATAGCGCAGACTGCTGGAATCAAAATCAGGTTGTAGATCGAGCTGCCCGCGCAGGTTGCGACCGTCGACCCATAACCTTCGGCGCTGTCGAGCAATCGCTGCGCCGCATCTTTGGTTCCGGTTAACGCCACCACCACAAAAAACAGCCCCGTAAACAATTCGGGCATACTGCTGGCAATCGCATCCAACGTCGCCCCCCGCACCGAGGAGGGAATTCGAAGCTTGAAGCCAACCCACTGCGCCGCACTGGCAAACGGCTCGCAGGCCTCGGAGATCACGATCGCAATCACGGTCGCGGCGGAGAGAATGAAGCCGATCTCCAACCAGATGGACGAGGTTCCAATCCGCAAGCTATGGAACACCAGGGTCAATAAACCAAACAGGACAAACAGCGGCAAGGGAGCAAGCAGACTTGCCGCCAAGCCAGCCCGCCGTTCGTTGTCAGGTTCGGATGTGGGTGTTGAATCGGTCATCGATCTCCGTCTGGTGTTGTCGGCAGCCCGCGCCGCAATGGACGATGGCTATTCGTCGTAAACGACCTGTTGCAAAAATAGTCCCTGCGGCGGCGCCGTCTGCCCCGCCGCCTGGCGATCGGCTTGATCCCGGGCCCAGGCAACCCAGTCGGGCGGCTGGGTACCACGCCCTACCTGGACCAGGCTACCGACAATGTTCCTGACCATCTTATAGAGAAATCCATTCGCCGTAACCGTGATCTTCAGACCACGAAAGGGTGGACGATCATCGTCTTCGATATCCAGCCGGTAAATATTTCGTACGGTTGTCAGTCGTTCCGCACCGGCCGACTGAAAACTGGCAAAATCATGCTCGCCAGTCAAATGCAAGGCCGCCTCGCGCATCCCCTCGACATCCAATTCGACAGGCACAAACCAGCAAAACCGCCGACGCAGCGGATCTTCAATTCGTCCGTATTGAATCTGATAGAAATACGTTTTTTCCACCGCATCATAAATCGCGTGAAAATTCTCGCGTGCCTCTTCGATTTCCAAAACCGAAATGTCGAACGGCGTTTCCGCATTCAACGCTCGCCGCAAACCGTGACACGTCATCGGGCTTTCGGTCGCCAGACTGCAAACCTGGGCGAGCGCATGAACGCCCTTGTCGGTCCGACCGCTGGCGGTGATTCGAATCGACTCCTGCGTGACCGAAGTCCAAGCCTCTTCCAATCGTTGCTGGATCGAGATTCCATTGGTCTGAACTTGCCAGCCGACATATTCGGTCCCATCGTAGGCCAGCGTTAGTTTGAGGTGCCGCATTGGGAATATTTTCCGGAAACCAGCAGTTCAGCGATCTGAACCGCATTGGTCGCTGCCCCCTTTCGAAGGTTGTCGCTGACACACCAAAACGCCAAACCGTTTTCACAACTGATGTCTTTGCGAATCCGCCCGACAAACACCTCGTCCCGGTTGTCACAATTGCTCGGCATCGGGTAACTGCCCGCACCCAAATCGTCGACGACCCGAATCCCCGGGGCGGCCTCGAACAATTCACGGGCTTCGGCTACCGAAATCGGGCGTTCGGTCTCCACCAGAATTGACTCGCTGTGGCAATTGGAGACGGGAACCCGCACACAAGTCGGACAGACCTTGATTTCCGGATCCGCAAAAATCTTCTGGGTTTCCCAAACCATTTTCATTTCTTCGGAGGTGTAACCGTCCTGCTTCAAGGAACCAATTTGCGGAATCAGATTGAATGCGATCGGATGGGCAAACGCCTTGTAGTTCCAGGTTTGCTGGTTCAGGGCCGACCGCGACCCCTCGACCAAATCCTCCTGGCCCGTCACCCCTGCTCCGCTGGTTGCCTGGTAGGTCGAAACAACCACACGCTGGATCCGCGACGCGTCATAGAGCGGTTTCATGGCAACGACCATTTGCGTCGTACTGCAGTTGGGACTGGCAATGATTCCCCGATGCGTTTGGATCGCGTCCGGGTTGACTTCCGGGACGACCAGCGGCACGTGCTCCAGCATTCGGTGATATCCGCTCTCATCCACGACGACGCAATCCCGCTCCACCGCCCACGGCACGAATTCGGCGGCCACTTCATCGGGAGTACTGCCAATCACCAGATCAATCTCGTTGAATACATCGGGCTCCAGCAACTGGATGATGTATTCGCGACCGTCGAACTCAATCGATTTACCGGCCGACCGCTCCGACGCCAAGAAATGTAATCGTCTCGTAAGGAAACTGCCGCTCGACCAACATTTCACGAACCAGTCGCCCCACGGCACCCGTCGCGCCTGCAATCGCAATTCTCTTGCCCACAACTCGCTCCAACCCATGCATTCCCAAAAAATCCAATCGACCAGTATAAGTCCAATTGCCGGATTGCGAAATGAGCGGAACCCCACACTTTCGTTAACCTGCGAGGCTTGCGAACCAAGACGTCCAGCCAGCGACGAATCCAGGCAGACGAAACAAAGCCCAGATTGCCCACCAGCATGACCAAACCGAACGTCATCATGCCCATACATAATCCGATTCCCAGATGAATTGGAATCGCAAATGCCAACACCAGGGGCCGAGTCAACCTGGGCCAGACCAGGGCCGCATAGGACACCTCCCAAATCACCGTCAGCAGCGTCAGCAAGTTCACCAGCCACATGAATTCGGCCAGCCAGGTCAAATCCATCGTCTGGTATTCGTAGCTGGCCAGTGAATACCAGATCGCTTGGCCGTTCCACCAAGTTTCACCTTGCAGCTTGCCCAGCGCCAGCAAACAAATAGACGACGCACATGTGAATCTGAATCAGCCGAATGGCAAGTTGGTTGAAACATCGCCGGGGTGTCAAAGCTCGCACTCCTGCTAACTCCCCTACCCTGCCCTTCAGATTCTGCTCGGGTTTGCTACGCCGCCAATGATCGATCGAAAACGCTCCGCCGCAATTGCCAATCGCCAGGTACAGACAAAGAAAACCCAGGATCTGATCCAGCCCAAACAAAGCTCCGGTTGCGCCGATTGGCATAAGAGATGACCAGCATCGCGACCAACACGGACGTGACTCGAGTCCAGAGCCCCAGCGTGAAGATCGCCACGATCACCAATCCGGCCAGGTGCACGCCCCACAACGTCGCGGGCGATGAAAACAGATCCAGATGACTCCACGCAGGTTGACCGTAGACTGCCTCGCGATACCCTGCGGGCAGCATGCCCTCGGTGCCCAAGAATGAATTCAGCCCCGAAGTCCAAACCAGGTGCGAATAGAATACGATCAAACCCGTCAAGATCCGAATCAGACCCAACGTCGCCGGATCGCGCGGCGTAAACCAGAATCGGTCCCAGCCGTCACGCCACAACCGGATCCAATCCCGCCAGCTTCCAGCTGGTTCGGTCGCGTCGGCCTGGCTCCCCCGATTCGCCTCGACATCGGACACCGTCGAATTCATCGCCCTGCCTCCGTGACTGCAACGGGGATCTCAAGCGACACGGTGTTGCCCTCTGAGTCGATTTGAAACTCACCAATTTTTCTTAGCGGCGAGAGGAACTCGGCATCTTCAAGCTGACTGCCGGTGAGCACTTGAACCGGGAACGGAATGTTGCGCTCCTGAACAAACAATTCAATTTGTGTTCCGCCAGATTGATCCAGTAGGTGTTTGGCGATCGACTTCACCAGTTCCTCAATGCGCTTTCGCGTCGAAACATATTGCTCCGCACGCCTCCGTCGTTCCGCGACCAAGCCGATCGCTCAAATGGAATTTTCCATGCAGGCGAAGTTGCTTGATTTGAGCTTCCAGTTCGGCGTCCGTTTCTGCAAATGATGTTTGGTCGGGCGTCAACGCGTGTTCCTGGAAAACCGTTTCACTGAGCATGAACCAGCGGTGGTAAAGCAACCTCGGCCAGTTTTTTTTCCGGTCGGGAAATCGCCCTTCCAGTTGCTTGCCTTCCGAACCCGTGATTCGGTAAACCACCAAATGACTGGGCCCCGGATCCGGGCCGAAAAAACGATAGCCGTGGCCAAGAAACAGCAGGCGATGCAGCGGCGACACCGCTTCCGCCAGCGGGCGTGTGAGAAACTCCGAACCCACCGGATTGGCAAGCGGACCCAACAGCAACACCACCAGGTAGCCGATCAAGGCCACCGAAACGATGCGCTTGGCCAACGCAGACCAGTGGGATGCCGACTCCGCGCCGGCAAGCTCGGCCATCGCTGTGGCCGTTTCGTCGGCCGTTACGAAATTCGGGGTTTCGGCTTTCCTGGTTTTGGCCATGAGCGTCGCGACGAAAAAAGTGAGAATCCTTCCATTGTAAACCAAGCCCATTGAATCGAGCGATGACGGCAGGCCAACATTGGGAAACCGACACAAAAAAACCCGCAAGCCAGTTGACTCACGGGTCGAAAAATTTTCAATTGCTAAAGGGCAACTTATTTGCTGACCATCTGGTCGGTCGTTTGATCGAACTCAAAATCGAGCACATAAGTCTCACCGGCCAACATATTCAGCTTCCTCTCTTTGGAAACCAGTTTGCCATCCCGTTCGACGGAGACCACGACCGTGTAATCTTTCCAGGTCATCCCCGGCTCGAGTTTATCCGTCGCGAAATGCCTGAATTCGCCCTCGCGGGACGTGTCTTTGCCGCACAGGGTCACTTTGGCGTCGGCCGGCACATTGAGTGCCAGACCGGTCATGGGCGCCGCATCGAAATCGAAAGCCACCGTTTTCGACTTGCCGCTTTTAACCGACACCAGTTGGGATCGAATCACCTCTTCACCGTTTCGCTCGACAACCGCTTTGACCAGGTAATGGTAGTCCTGGTCGGGCTTCAGGTTTTTCGAACGATAGCTGCGCTGCTCGCCCTCGGTGCGGGTCAGTCGGTCGTTGATGAAAACTTTGGCTTCCTTCGGCACCTTCAAATTCAACACGATCGAATCGGCATCGAGATACTGAATGCTCGTGTCATCTCCATCGGGACCCGGTGGCGGTACCGGATTGGTTGAACCGCCGCCATCGATCACCGAAGGCGATGGACTGAAGTTGTTCCCCGGCGAAACACCCGGGTTGATGATGCCACCTTCCATCGTTGAGTTAAAACTACCTTCCATCGCTGGATTCAACGAATAGTTTGGATCGGTGTAGGCGGGCGCCGCGCCCATGACTCCACCGCTGCCCATCATGACATCAGAGTAGACGGGAGTACCGTAAGTTGAATCAACCGTGCCAGAGTAGCTCGAACCCCAACTTCCGTAGCCGACGCCGGCCGAGGTTAACGCGTAACCTGATGAACCACCACTGCTGCCATAGCCGCCACTGCTGCCATAGCCACCGCCACTACTGCCGTAGCCACCGCTACTGGCATAAGAACCGGTCGAACCCAGCGAACCTCCACTCGATCCATGCCACCCACCCGAGGAGCCATGAAATCTGGCGTGCAGTCGTCCGAACAGATTTCGGACCGGCGTTCGGTAAGCGACCATGCCACCGCTACTTCCCCAACTGCCACTGCTCATTCCACCTCGTGAGCCACCCCAACTACCGCCTGTGTAGGCGCTTGCCGAATCAACGAACAAAAAAAGTCCAGCACCTAAAATTGCTGCTAGTATCACGCCGTTTTTAGGTGAACGGCCAAAATCACCGATGCTCATCAGTATCTCCTGGTGTCAACGCTTGGCGAAAGAATCCAGAGACGAAAAGGATCCCAGCCTTCAGCTAGGATAACAGGCAATTTTGGCAATTCAAGCCAAATGGGTGTTTTTGGAGGAGTATGTGAAGTTTAACGGTTCGTTCGCGATTCGGGCCAGTTTCGGGTGCCAACCGGCCCCCTGCCAACGGGAAACGCGTGGCTATTTGGCCTTCACCGACACGCGGTCGAATCTGGCGGTACCGATCGCGCCAAACATGCCAATCCGGACGATGGCTTCTCTCGTCGCAATCGGGACTCGCACCGTTTTGCTTTGGTGAAGCCAGCCATTGGTTCCCGAATAGGGGCCCAGTTCGATCAAGGCAAGTTCTTCACGTTGGGCGTCGTAAAAGGAGAGCATGGCGACTGGCAGGTCGCGCGGACGAGGGCCAGGCATCACCGAGTCACTGGAAAAAGACGTCGAGAACACGACCACCGGGACCTTTTGACCATCGATCGAAAAAGCCTGCATCACATGGGCCAGCTGTCCGGGCACACTATTTTCGAACTGGACGTAGTGGGTTCCACCAGGAGCATCTTTGTCCTCCACCAGTTCCAACTGGCGTTGATAGTACCAACCTTTGACAAATCCAGACTCATCGACGCCTTCTTCAAAATCGCCGTTCAGCAATTCCGGTTTCGTCGGGTCGGGCAACACGCGACGTTGTTCTTCGGCGGTTCCGGTCATGGGAACGAATAAAGTCGGCCGCAGGGCTTTGCGAACCATTTCGCCGTTCTGTTTTTCCATCAGGTACAGCGTCTGCTGATGCCGTTCCCCCATCGGGACGACGATCAATCCGCCTTCTTTTAACTGATCAATCAACGGTCGAGGAATATCTTCCGGAGAACAGGTCACGATGATTTTGTCAAACGGCGCGTGCTCCGGCCAGCCTTGATAGCCATCGCCGATTTTCGTGAACACGTTTTCATACCCCAGTTTCTCCAGCACTTTTGCGGCCCGTTTGCCCAGCGATTCGACGATTTCAATCGAGTAGACTTCAGCGACCAAAGGGCTGAGGACGGCGGCCTGGTATCCACTGCCGGTTCCAATTTCAAGCACCTTGTCGGTCGGCTGGGGATCGAGCGACTCGGTCATGTAGGCGACAATAAACGGTGATGAGATCGTCTGTTTTTCGCCGATCGGGATTCCTGCATCGAGATAAGATTGCGTTTTGCGAATTTTCGCGGGCACAAACTCATGGCGAGGCGTTTCCAACATTGCCCGCAGGACACGTTCGTCCTTGACCCCGGCGCCTTTGACCGCGACCTCGACCATTTGGACCCGCAGGCGACGATAGTAGTCGGCCAATTGCGCTTCCGCCGGATCGGGAATGGCGGACATCATGACCGTCACGATGCCCAGCATCGCAATGGCAACCAACCGAATCTTGGTGGAAAACAGTTTCATGTTCTTCATGCCTGGAACAGCGTTGTGGGAATTGAGTTTAACGATCTTCGCCGGCTCCCTCTTCGTCGGCGCCCATGACGATTGGGCTCCCTTTACGATTGGGCTCTCATTATAAAGGGGATCCGGAATCTAAAGGGGATCCGGAATCAGCTCCCGTTTTTAAAGGGTAGCATGCAACTCAAGGGGATCTCGAATCGAAAATCAACCGTCGGGCAATCGCGGTTGCCGAGTGAAAGCCAAAATGTCAAACGACGCTTCGACCCACAGTCCGACCGCCTATATTTTACCACTGATTGTTTTTTTGGTAATCGCCAACTTTTATCCCGACTTTTCGGAATTTGCGGTCGACGATCCAGCCTCGCTGATCGAAGCGGCGACGACGAAATATTTGATTATGGTCGGCGTGCAAGTCTTGATTGCGGTCTGCCTGCTGGGTTATTTCCATCGAATCTACCTCTCGCAATTCCCGCTGAGGGCATCATGGTTGTCCGTGCTGGTTGGCGCGGTGGGTGTCGTGTTGTGGATCGGGATATGCGAATTGCATCTGGAAAAAAGTTTTTTTGAGGCCGTCGGGCTGAATTCGCTGGTGTCGACTCGACCCGCATTTAACCCGTTTGAGATGATCCCGGAATCCGGCCTGCGCACGTTGTTTCTGGGATTACGGTTCACGTTATTGGCGCTGATGGTTCCGATTGTGGAGGAACTCTTCCTGCGGGGCTGGCTGGTTCGCTGGGTGCAGGACCCCGAATTTGAAACGGTCCAACTCAAGCAGCTCTCCTGGATCGCTTTGCTAACCCCCAGTGTTTACGGCGTGCTGACCCATCCATCGGAAGCCATTGCGGCTTTCCTCTGGTTCGGCTTGGTCACCCTGTTGATGCGTCGCACCGGCAGTCTCTGGGATTGCGTGATTGCCCACGCGGTTACCAATCTGCTATTGGGAATCTACGTGGTTCAGTTCGAGGCTTGGCACCTGTGGTAGAGCCTGGGACGGCTCGGTCGGTAGCTGCCGTCGACGGAAGCCGTGTTCGATCCGTGTCTGGCATGCCCGTCTGCTGATCCAATCTGGCTGCCTGAACCGAATTCGAATGGATCCGAAACGGTCCCTTTGTCGTGTAAACATTGTTGACGATGGCAAACATCGCGAACAGCAACATGTTATACATCGGCATGATCGAAACGTCGTGGAACATTCCGTTGACGCAGTAATTGAGCAACACCACCATCATCAGCAACCCGTAACAACGGCTCCAGTAGTCCAGTTGTTCGTTGTTCCAGAGACTCCAACTAATGCCCGCCATGTAGGCCAACATTGCCAACAGGATCAACAACCCAACCAGTCCCGTCTCGGTCAGCAAGGCGAGAAACACGTTGTGTTGCATCCAGGATTTGGTCATCGCTAACGGTCGACCCGAATAAGGATCCTGCAGGTAGGGGTACTTTGCGCCCGAGTACTGCCCGAAACCGCAACCGAAAACGGGCTGGTCTTTGAACATGTTCCAGGCGACGATCGCAAACAGCGGCCGTAACTGCGCCGACCGTTCCATATCCGCCTGCGAAACCTGTTTGTCGCGCTTAAAGGAATGGACTTTGTCGCCCACCCACGGAATGGATGCGACAAACACAACGGTCGCCAGGATGATTAACAGCCCACGGGTTTGACGCGACGCGGGACACCAGAAAAACAGACCGGTCGCCAGCAGAAAACTCAGCCAGACACTACGTGTCAACGTGCAGAAAATTCCAATCCCGATCAATCCGGTTAACAACAGTAATAGGAACTTGCCGCGGGCTTTCGTTTTTGGCCACCACATCCACATCGCGCAGCAACACGTGACCAGAAAAAAACCGTTGGTGACCGGGTTGAGAAACGGCCCTCTTCCGCGACCGAGAAACTCTGTTTCGGAAGAATTCATGATGTAACGAGGAAACACCCATGAAGTCCATTCGCGGGTTTCGGCGATCGCAGTCAGTGCGAGATAGGCCCCGAAGCCTCCCAGCAAAATCGAAAACCACTTGAGGTCGGCAACGTTCAATTTGGTCGACCGCATGACCGCATAGACCGCCACCGGGATCAAATACAAAAACAGCAACCGGGAAACGGGCAGGTTGTCCCGGAACTGCCAATTGTGGGTCACGACACTGGCCCCAATCGTCAACACCAGGGCCAGAATGACCAGATCAGCACGGTTGATGGGCCCCAGCGATTCCGAACCGCGGAAGCAGAAAATCGCAAACAGCGCAACCCATCCGACAATCATCAGCCGATCCAGCGTAACCGGAATCGGGCCACTGGAAAGATGAAAAAACTCGTAACCAAACACACTACCGGCCAGCAGTATCAGAAACCCCAAGAGCGCGATCAGGTTGGCCCGCGTCTGATGCTGGTGCTTTAAAAACACCAACCCCCATACCAAAAATGTGGGGATGGCAATCAAAATCAAGATTTCCATTGCTGGCTCTGACTGCTACGGGTCCGGAAGGCCGAGGGACATTCTGCATTCGGTCAAGTCAGCCAATTCGTACTCTGGAAATCCGAATCCAGAAAATCATCGGTTGTCCGACGTGGCGCCCGAACTCGAACGAACCATCAAACTCAACCTGCGCAACATCATCGATGTGATCGGCGCAAATGCCACAATCGGGTGAGCTGACCTGACGCTGCCGCGCTCAGATTGCCTAATCGTCAAAGCCGCCGAGAATCCAGAAATCCAGACTACCGTACCTTAAAGCTCATGGCCGGTTTGACGGTTGCGTTTCGCTGGGCCGTCAAATCCTCTACCTGCAACTCCAGTTGGTAGTTGCCGGCGGGCAGTTTTTCGAGCGTGACGGGAAAATACATGTAGAAATCACGCCGCTTGTTCAGCGCGACATCTTCAACGGTCGGAAAATCGCCCGTTTGAACCTCCCTGCCCTGCTCGTCTCGGATCACAATGCTGCCACGTAATTTCGTGACAAACCGAACTCCATCAGAATTCGAGATCCGGGTCGGTTGGTAGTTTTCCACCTCGCAATAGACAAGCATCCGCTCTGACGGTCCGAACTCGGTGGATGCGAACGGCTGAATCTGCCCAAAGCCTTGAACTGCGGTACAAAACGCGGCGTTGGCCAATCTCAAGCCGACGACTTGTTCAAGTCGTTCGACCGCCTGACGTAAATGGACCAGGCTGTTGGAAGCCGAGTCCTCGCTACTTTCGTCGTTCTGGACCAGTGCCGAAATTGCGTCCAACTGGTGTTGCCAGTAGGCCTGTTCCTGCGCGGACATCGGCTGCTTTTGATCCGCTGCTTCGTCACTCTTTTTTAATGCCTGCAGGACTTGCAAGTTGATTTCATGGGTTTGACGAACTCGTGAGTCCCGCTGGTTGATCAATTCGCGTTTTAAGACGTCGATCGTCTGGTCCAGTTGGTACTGCCAGTCTGCCGAAGCAACTTCCGGCTTGGACAGTTGTTCGTGGTGACTTGCCGGCGAGAATGCGGCGGTGTTGGCATCGGCGGCCGGTTTGATTTCGGTTTCGATCGGCTGAGCCATTGCGAAATCGGAATTGCCCGCCGGATTGGTGGTTGGGGCGGTTGGCATTAATTCCAACTTGGGAATCGGCGGGACAAACTCGGTGTCTCCAGAAGATGCTGGGAGCGACGAATCCTTCGCGGGCTTGGGCTGTACCATTTGCGCGATCAAATCACTCGGCATCCGCTGAGCGGACAATTCGGTGCCCTGGCCGCTCTCGGTCAACGACAAACGTTCAAGCTGTTCGCAGCCGGCGCATTGATCTCCGCCACAGGTCGGGCACGGCGGCGAAGATTTTTCCAGCGCAGCTGATTCATTCGGCAACAAAAACATCGCGGCAAACTGCTCGTCGTCCAGATCATCGAAAGTCACAACGTTAGCGGCCAATTTCGCTGGTGACGCGTGCGAAGGATTTTCCAGGGGTTCCTGACTGTCCGTTGGCACATCGCTAACGCTTGGCTGGAAATCGCTGGGGACCTCCCCGGCAGCCAGCTTGGACTCAGAGCTCGCCGCTGCCGGCGGTAACCCGTCGCTGTTCTTCTCGGCGGGCTTTCGTTTCTCCATGGTGGCTTGTTCACCAACGGCCGTCGGAGGGATGACGAACTGGGTTGAGCTGTCGGGGAGATTGACTTGCTTTTTCTTTGAGGCGGAATTTGCCGCGATTTGAACGGCGTCCAAATTCAACGAGTTCTCGACTTCCGCTTCGGTCAGCGGCAACGGTGGCGCGACCGATGGTTGGATTGCGGCGAATGGATCGGCCACGGGAAGCGTATCCAGTGGCGGAACCCCTGCAAACGGTGGTTCGGGTCCTTCGGCGTTGTCCAGACCCTCTGGGGCTGCGCTGGCAACCAGATTCAGATTCGCGATTTTCGGTGTTCGATCGGTTTCGGCACCAGTTCGGCGACGACTTGCCAATGGCTGACCTTCCTGCGATTCGGATTGTCCCGGAATTTGCTCGGCAAGCACAGGATTCAACTCGGTCGATTTTGCCGCGACCTTCGTCGTCGGCGTCACATCCCGGCTTTCCAATCGAATGGGATTGCGGGGAAGCACATCAGCCAACTGACGACGGGAACCACTGACGTCGGAGGCGACGCTGGACTTCGTTTCCACGGCTGCATTTCGCTCAACATCCGTCAGTTCCGCACTTCTCAAATCCGGATTCGAATCGACACGAACGGCACGGGTCTCGGCGTTAAAAAGAATTGGAGACAAGGGTTGGCTAATAATTCCGGCTGGCGGCGTGGCAACGATCGGCGGAGGCTCGGACGGTTCGGCGTGCGGCAGCTTGGGAGCCATTTTTGTGGCACACGAATCACATTCGCAGTCCGTCACGCAACTGGCACGATTCAGTTTCTGCGCAACCGTCTTGGGGTTCCGAAGCGGGCTCCCTTTCAGATTCACTCTCGGGATCTGAAAACTCGATATTTTGTGGCGGCGTCCAGAATTCTGCCTCGCCTTCGCTAACGGCGTTGTCGGCGGTCAACTGCTCGAAGGCATCCGGATCATCCAGAAAAGACTTCTCCAGCTCCGCTGGGTTTTTCGTCCACTCCATCAAATCAGGTTGTTGGTCCATCAGGTCGGTAAGACTATTGGAATTAAGTCTCGAGCATCCCGACTGTGTACCCAAAAACACGCAGAATGCCATGCCAATCATCAACAGTGGTCGGAGATTCAGCAACATTGGGCGTCTGATAAAGCGGTTGACCAGATTCCATTCCGGCATGGTAATTTCTCGCAAAGTGATTGTGCATCGTGCGGTAAAACTCACCGCGCATCAGAACAAAGGCGGCGGATGTTAGTGGAACACCAAACTGGCTTCAAGAGATGCTGTGAAATGTGCAAGCAGCCTGGCCAATCCTGCTTGAATCCCCCAATTCACGCAAATCGGCCCGATTCACCAATTCGAATCCGGGATTTTCTTCCCTGTTCCAGGTTTTCTTCCCCATTCTCAACATGGCTAAATTGTGAAACCGGTAAAAATCGTCTCAAATAGAAGGCAACGATCCAAGCCAACCGCATCGCCACCCCACTGCGTCCATGTCCCGAAGAAGGCCTACCGATGTCCGATGCAAGCCTTCCACTAAAAACATTTCCTACGAACGAAGAGAATCACGATGAGTTTACGTACCGAAACGATCGACGGTGTTGAAGTCATCCACGTCGACCACCCTCAGCTAAGCGATACTTTCACCATCCACTCGCTGGGCCAGGAATTATTGGAACACATCGCTCAACAGCAAAATAAGTGTGTCGTACTCAACTTGTCGGCGGTCGAATTTATCGCCTCGACGATGGTTGGGAAGCTGATCAGCTTGCATAAATCCTGTCGGCAACGTGGAATCGATTTTCGGATTTGCTGTGTCAACCCTGCGATTCAGGAAGTCTTGCGGATGGTTCGATTTGAATTAATCATGCCCGTCGACGGTTCGCAGGCTGAGGCGATTGAGGCGTTTCAGCATGCCAGTGGCGACCAACCCGCGCAAACCTCCGAAACGGCGATCAAGGATCTCGTTGCCGTTGCCAACGGCGGGGACGCTGAGGCGCAATATAAACTGGGGGTCTGCTACGAAGAGGGGGACGGTGTTTTACCGAATTCTCAGCTGGCGATCGAATGGTTTAAGAAAGCCGAAGCCCAGGGACATGTGCTGGCTTCCTATAAATTGGCAACAGCGTACGCGTTTGGCGTCAACACCGACCAGGATTTCGAAAAAGCGATGCCGCATTACGAACAGGCCGCCTCAGCCGAGCATGCCGATTCGCAATACATGATGGGACTGGCACTGCACCACGGCCTGGCCGGCGTCACGAACTATGAGGACGCGAAAGCCTGGTATTTGAAAGCGGCAGCGCAGGACCACGCCGAAGCCAAAGCCAAGCTCAAGGAACTCGAAGCGCTGACCGAAGGTTAACCTACCAACCTACGCAGCCAGCTCTTTGGCCATTTTCACGAACAGTTTCTCCAGCACCAACCGCCCCCGGTGTTCCTGGGAATGGCTTCGCTTGAGCGCAAGGTCGGCTTCCAATAACCAATCCATCATCAATTCCGCGCGGCGTCGGCCAAGCTGCTTGATCCGCTGTTCGGAGGCTGCCAATTCTCCTCCCCACGCCCGGAATCCGGCCGCTTTCATGGCACCGGGCAAATCCGCTTTTCGCCCCGAACGCAATTGTCGCATCACGATCTCGGTCGCCGTGGCGTAACGCCGTAACGACCATGACATTTGGCCGAACAAAGCCAGCGGATGTTCGCCACTGCGAATCAGCTGGTCCAGCAACTCCAAAGCTTTCGCTGCGTCACCCTCGGTTGCCGCGTCAATTGCCTCCCACATCGTGCGCGTTCGCCAGCCGCCCACCACCTGTTTGATCTTCTTCGAATCGACTTTGCCGTTTTTGTCAGCGTACAAAGCCAGTTTCTGCAGCTCCTGGTCCATTCGGCCGAATTCACAATCCGTCAGCTCGATCAAGGTCTGGGCACCACCGGCAGGAAGCAAGAATTCATATTCTGACTTGGCTCGTGCGACCAGCCAATCCTGGACCTGCCTTTCGTCGGTTTGTTTGCTGCGGTGCTCTTGGTCGGTGGGTCACACTTGATTTGCAAGCCGGATTTCTCGACCGCTTTGTAAAGCCGCGTGTTGCTGGCCCAAGTATCGACAATCAGGATCAACAACCCTGTCGCACTGGACGCGTTAACGTAGTCCTCCAGTCGTTCCCGATTGTCCTTGACAAATTTGTCGGCGTGATCGATGACGACAATCCGCGGTCCGTCACCACCAAACAAGGTACGCGTTGCCAGCTCGTCGTGGACATCGGCCCAGGTGACTGAATCTGAATCGTAACGGGAGGCAGCAAAATCCGGATCGGCATCGCCTCCCATCCCGGCGATCAAAAAATCAACCGCTCAGCCGTTTCAAAAATCGCTCGCCACCGAATACGGCGCAGACGCCATTGGGCTGTTCCGCTGAGCGGCTTGCCAAGGATTTGCAAATACGTGGTGGTTCCTGCCATTTGCATAGCAGACCAAATTCGCGTTCGGATTTCCAGTAGTGAATCGGAGGTCGCCGTTGGGGTGGCATTTCACTTTGTGAAATTGCTCATTCGCGGAGCGAATGGCCACGTAGTATGGCCACGTAGTATGGCACCTGAATTGGCCACGTCATTGGATTGTCGTCGGGCTGCTTGATTGGGTTTTGTTTGTACTTCTTCCCGATGGCAAAAGTGCTTTTTACCGGCAGCATCCTTCGAATCACTGTTCGGTAGCTTCACCGTTTCAACGAGTTTCTCAACGACTGGCAACTTTTCTTTCGCTTGGGCACACAACCTGCAAACCGGGACCCATTCGTTTTTGAGGCTTCGTATTTTTCAGGAGCGGCCATTGGCCGAAGAGAAGATGAGAAACAGAGACAACGTTTCACGAACCAATTTGCGTTTCGAGCAACTCGAAGGACGCCGTCTACTGGCAGCAGATTTTTCGGGCTGCGCCGCCGTCGACGTCGAGCCAATCGAAACCTGCCAGTGTGAAGTTGCATCGGCGGAATTTCCAGTGGAATCCGAAGTTCAAATGGCCGAGATGACGGCTGGCGAACTGGACCCCGGCACGCCGAATCACAACCTGGTGGAACCAGGCTCGAACGGACCGCAACCACTGGATCTGAGCGATGGAATGGATGGATATTTCGGTTCGCTCAACGCCGACTCGCCAACCCAAACGATGGAGTTTTCGACGGCAGCCGACGGTACGGCAACCATCGTGATGGCTTCGTCCATGGACGCTGAGCAGGTATCGCTGACGATTACCGACTCCAATGGGCAAAGTATCGACGCCCTGAGCGGCGGTGACGGCCCGTTCGTCACCACCACTTTCGATGCGCAATCGGGCGAGACGTACCAACTGACAATCGAGTCACTGGACTCCGCAGGCGATGGTGAATTCCAGCTGACCGTCGGCTTCGAAGTATTCGTTGATCAGCACGCCGATGCAATCGGCGCCGAATCGACCGAACTGGAATGGAACGACAACCAGACCGAATTGCAAGGCAAACTCGAATCACCCGGCGATGTCGACACGTTTCGGTTTACGTCCGATGCTGATGGTGAAGTCATGCTGCAGCTGAACGAACTGGTAGACGACGACCGCGTTGACCTCGACATCCAGGTCCTCGACGCGCAAGGCAACGCCATCGCAACAGGCGGAACCAACGAGCAGTTGCAGATTTCATTCGATGTCGGACAAGGCGAAGAATACTTCGTCGCGGTGACCGCCGGCGAAGGCCAGCAAGGTGACTACCGCATCGCCATGGAGCTTGACGCCGTCGAGATCCAGCCAGAGGTTGCAGCTGCCATCGCCGAGGAAGCCACTTCCACGGCAACCGAAACCGAGTGCAATGCAGCCGCCGATTCCGGAGAAGTGGTTGAGGCGTTCAGCGAGGAACTTGTCACCGACTCTGTCGAATCTTCCGACCCGTTGAATGATGCTGCCGGTCCGGAAATGACCGAACCAGAATTCGAACCTGACTCCGAACCGATCGGTGTTGCCGCGGGCGATGCCGAGTTGCTGGACGAAGCCGAGGACGCGGTCGCAATCGCCATTGACGAGCCTGCTGACGCCACCAGCGATGCTTGCGAAGCTGACACGGCGATTACCGATGAGGTTGCTGCGGCAGATTTGAACCCCGCCGAAGCAAATCAACCCGTCGACACTGGGGCGAAAGCGTCCCAACCTGAATTCTTGCCGCTGGATGTCGAAGTTGTGACGACAGAGGAAAGTTCCGCCGACCAGGAGCTTCCCTGCAACAGCGAAATCGAGATCGATCAACCGATTGATGATCCCGGGATGCCAGCGGCAGCAGGCGCCTTGATCGCCGAAGCACAGGAATCGCTGTTACCGGCAGACGATGTGAATACCGAACTCGAATCCGAGCTGGAATCCGAGCTGGAACTCTCGCAGGACGACGGCTTGGTGCTCGCTGGCGATATCGCCAGCGACGTTCCTGTCGACGAGCAGACCGACCAGGCGATGACCTGCTTCTTCGCTGAGGAATCGGTTGACGAAGTGTTCGGCGAGCTGGGCTCGCTGGATTTGCTAACGGGAAACGATGATCTCTCCCAGATCGGCACGTTCAACATGTTCGGCGGCAACCTGAACTTCTGGGCCAATGGAACGGGAGCAAATAATCGCCGCGTGTAGCGATTGCTCACAACGTTGAAATGACTTGAACGCAGTGCTTTGCTCACGGAGAACAGGATGTTCTTCCTGTGAGTATCTTTTCGCCAGGCAATGATGTCCCGTTCGACCAAATGGCGAATTTCTATTTCGCGTGATCCCGTTGCCCGGTCGCTTGTTCGAATTTCAATCGCAATCCAGGAATGATGCGCATCGCGTTTTCCGAATAGATCTTCTTTAAGACCGGATCCGGCAAACCAACGCCGTAGATTCTCCACATGCCTTGCGGCTGCGGTGATTTTTCGCTGTACGGAAAATATTCATCAAACGTTTCCAGGAACCGCCAGTAATAACTCAGGCGGAGCTCAGGCCACGGTCCATCGGTGCCAAACAGGATTCGATCCTGGTATTGAATAAGAAACTTGCGAGCCGTGTAAGGTTGCCGTCCAAGCTCATTGATCCGCGAGGCAATTTCGACGTACAAATTCGGGTATTGCTCCAGCCACTGCGCTACGACTGCCAGGTCTTCACTGTTGTTGGCAACATGCGCACCGATGAATGTGGTGCCGGGATGGCGAGCCATCACGCGGTTCCGGGCCGCCAACAGTTCATTTCGATCCGGAAACGACTCGCCGTAAAAACTCCAATCGGGATGGCGACTCAACTCTTCCCAACGCTCGTTATTGGCGTCGATGGGGCGAAAAAAAGCCGCCGGATCGGCGACATGCATGATCACCGGCAGTTGCAGTTCGCCACAGGTCTTCCAGATCGGATCCCAACGTGGATCATCGATTTTGATCAAACTGCCATCAGCATTTTTATCGGTCAAACCAAAGGACTTAAAGAACTTCACCCCCAGGATCCCGGCCTGTTGGGCCACCGGCAACTGCTCGACGCAATTCCTGACGAATCCCGGCTGGCTGGACGCCCATGTTTGGGGGTCGCTACGGTCTCCATCACCAATCATATCCAGGTGAACGAACGCGCCCAATCGTTGCTCAAATTTACCGCCGATAAACTGCAAGTGGTCCGCTTCGCGACCAAGTTTCGCGTCAAAACTGATCGAGACCATGATGTTGTTTCGATCCATGACCTGGACGTATTCCGCGAGCGCATCCCGGTCGCCTTTCAGCCGAAACCCGAAATGGGTGTGGATATCGATCACCGGGAATTTGGCTTGGGTCAGATCGGTTTTGGCGACCCGAAGTGCCGGTTGGGGGTCATAATTGCGGAGTGTGGGTTCCTGGTCCTGCTCAGGATCAGGCTGGATCTCAATCTTCTCTGTCCGCGTCATTTTGACTTGGGCCCGGGTGTTGACTGGTAAGCCGACAACGACCAATAGCAGGGTGAGGAACCAACATCGAGGAGCAATCACGTTTGTTACTTTCAAGTTCTTCGTCGTGGAAGGTTGGGGTTCGCGTGATGTAACCGTATGATTTTCCAACGACGAACTCAATACTGGGAAGATTGGATTGCGTAGCATTTCACGGCCACGTGGTTCTACGGCCACGTGGTATTTCACGGCCACGTGGTATTTTACAGCTACGTGGCATTTCACAGCTACGTGGCATTTCACTCTGTGAAATTGCGCTCATTCGCGGAGCGAATGGCCACGGGGTGCCTGTTCTGGTTCGTTCGTGTGGTTTTAGAAGACCGACTGAATCCCAAACTCTCCGGCAGCGTCGACCATTTGCTCGATGTCGTCACGGGTCAGAATCGGCGGATACTTCTGATCCAGCGGCCAGGGCTTTTTGAACTGCTCAAACAACTTCGCCAGATTCCCGGGAATCACCCAGCATAAAAAACTGCCTTCGGAATCGCCGATATTGATCAACCCGTGCGGAACATTTCGAGGCAGATGCAAGAAAGTCCCCTGCCCTGCTTCCAGCGTTGCCTCCCCAACCGAGACTTCGAAAGTCCCTTCCAGAAAAAAATAGTGTTCGTCCTCGCGAGTGTGCATGTGCAATGGTGGCCCCAGTTTGGGCGGCACGACGAACTTCATGAGTTCATAAACTCCACCGGTCGATTCTGAATCCACGAGCAGTTCGTATCCCGTTCCCAAAATGGCTTCGGTGGGTCGTCTCGAGGTTGTTCCAGAAACGACTTGAAAGGGTGGTTCGCTGAATTCCGGTTCCACGTGATTCTCCGAATTCGGGCGATCAACTCGGGCGATCAACATCGGGCGATCAACATCGGGCGATCAACATCGGGCGATCAACAAACATTGGGCAATCGAAAATGATCGATCGATTTCGGGCGATCGGCGGGCGGCAAGTTCGTTGCCAGAAATAAGAATAACGAATCGCTCCAGGAAAGCAAAAACCGACAGGGCACAAACCCGATATTCCAGCCTTCGATCGGCTGAAAGCGGTCATGCTCTGCACTTGCCTTCCTGCTCGTGGCAGCGACGGACAGCCAATCAGTCATCCGCTCGCCGGGCAATTACTTGACCGCGACACCTCGGTATAGGTAGCCGTGTGTTTTGGGGGCTTTGGCCAGGTAGCAGTTCTCCACTTCCACCGAACGAAAGGGATGCTTTTGCAATTCAGCCCTAACGTCGACTGTCAAACGGCAGCCGTCGGCCAGCAACCGTTGCACGCCGTTAAGACGCTGTTGCCACTTCGCCACGTTTGCATCCGGACTGAGGCCGTGTTCCAGAAACAGGAAACGTCCTCCCGGTTTCAGCACCCGTAACATTTCGGCCACTGCCCGATCGATGTTCGCAATGCTACAGAGCGTCAAGGTACTCACGACGCAATCAAAAGTGTCTCGGTCAAATGGAAGTTGCTCGCAGCGGACGATGCGCTGATCGACGGAAATGCCAGAATCTCGAAGGCGTCGCCGCAGCCGTTTGTTCATGCCCGGATTCGGATCGACAGTCGCGATCTGATTGACGTTTTCCGGGTAGTGGGGCAGGTTCAGCCCCGTACCGACACCGATCTCCAGAATCTTACCGCTGACGTTGGCCAGCTGTTGTTGGCGGTGCTTGGCCAAATCGGGCGTATCGACCAGGCAGTCGTAGAAGCGTGGAAAAACCGATCTGGAATAGAAACCCAAACCGATCGGTGGGAAGCTGATCGGCGGCAGGCTGATCAAGGCGGACTCCCGTTGCGGATTCGTCGGAGGCACCAGTAAAAAAAATCAACGGTGAAGCTGCCCAGCCAGGACATCAACACCGTTGATTATATTCGGTCGAACTACTTGGTGGTAAGCTCAAAGTTGGCAGCATCCGTTCCCGCCTTGGTAACCTCAAATTCGAGGGTCGTTTGCTTGTTGTACTTGGCGGGGACTTTGCCTGCGAGCGCTTTGGCTGCGATCACCGCATCTCGTTCGATTTTTGCGATTTCTTTTTCCGTAACACTCGGATTTTGCTTGTAAGCCTCATCCACGGCTTTAGCGCCCGCTAAATCCGCATCGACATCCTCGTTGTTGCCGCCAATTCCGACCCGGTGTTTGCCGACGACGGCGCCGTTTTCACCATTTCTGGTTTTGAGCACGAATCGCCCGGTGGCGTCGGTTTGTCCTACCGAAAATGGCCCGGGATTGGGATTCGATTCGGTCGCAATCGGCGAAAATATCACTTCAGTGTCTGCCAACGGTTGGCCGTCGAGCGTTACCGTACCGGCAACCGGCGCGAGGTTGGCACTTCCGCCACAACCTGTGGTTAACAGCAGCAGGGGCAACAAAATCAAAAATCGGTACATCGCAACTCCAGCAGCAAAAAAAAACGGGCGAATCAAACGATTCGCCCCGGATGAACGGAAAACTAAAATCTAGAACTTGGCGTAAATCACGTCGCCATCTCCGAACGCACTCAGACGACGGAGAATTTCAAGGTCGATGTTGTCGGAGATAAAGTGTGTCGAACCGTCACACAACCCGGTCGTGCCACCGTTGGGATGCAGACTGGCGATGATATTCCACCCGATATTGCTGCCATTGGGCGCGTTGGCGGTGTTGGTGGCGTTTCCAGGTCCCCGTCCTGTGCAGGATTGCCGCTGCGAATTCTGACGTCCGATCCAAATGGCTCCGCGGCGTCCGGCACTGTTGGCTTTCAAACTGTCACGCTCACCGGTGAAGATCGTATTGCTGGCCCCGTCTTTGATCAGACCATAGGTAGTTCGGCTATCTTGCCAAACAACGCCCCATTCCGATCTCAGAAGACCATTGTTGCGGTCACCGTAGGACAACGAGCCAATGCAGGCTGGGTAATTCAGTTTGCCTTGATTGAGTCCGTTATTACCGGAATAGGAAGAATTCCCTTGCAGATCGGGACCGCTATCCGAAGGACATTGATATTCGACCACGTCTTTGACGGACCACCCGTCGACTTGGCTCCAGTTTCGTGTCGTATCGAACTGATCGTAAAGCGTGTTCTGCTCCAGGTAGGGCAAGATAAAGAAAGACCAACCGTAGAAATTACCGCCATTGTTGGGGCGCTGCGTCCATGGCTGCAAGTATTCGTCGTTGTCGTTGTTGTAGCCGGCAACGCTGCCATTTCCGTTCCAAGCGGGCGGGAAATGCTCATTCGAGCTTTCAAAGTTTTGCAGCCCAATTCCAATTTGCCGCTGATTATTCATACAGCTGGCTCGGCGTGCCGCCTCTCGAACCTGCTGCACAGCAGGCAAGAGCATACCAATCAAAATACCAATAATCGCAATCACAACCAGCAACTCGACGAGTGTAAAGGCCGCGCGAGAAAGTCTGTTCATTAGGGTCCTCAAAAAGTGGTCGTAAAATCTATAGAACGAAATGCCAATTGGCAGGCTGGAAACGTCCACATTCCCGGTGACTGCACAGCTCCGACTAACCAAATCCGAAACGGTCGATCTTGTTTAACCACTTTGTGATGTCGCCGGTCTCGACCTATTTCCTGAAATTCAGATAAATTTAAAAATCGGGCCGAATTGTGGCCGGGGACCCACCCGGAGTTCGTCTCTGGAATCAATTGTGCGGATTTGATACGATCGACCCGCGCCGGTCGGCGAGCGAGCCGCAAATCCAGCGATTGCGAGGCCCTTTGGCACAACTTCGGGACCTTCCTCACTCCTGTTTCTGGCTTGCCAGGCGTCCCCCAAGGGAGAACCCAAGCCATGAATTCGATCCATGATTCGACGGTTTCAAACGTCGACCTGCACATCCGCCCTCGAGCCGTCACTGGGGTGCTGACGGTTGCGGCCGTGCTGATCCATCTTGCCAACGCCTATGCGGTTTGGCTGCGTTATATTGCGTTTGACGAAAGCAAGTTCTCGTCGATCTACATTCGCCTGCTGAGCGTCAGCGGGGAGGGAAAAATTCCAACCTGGTATTCCAGCTGCACGCTGCTGTTGAGCGCCGGGCTGATGTGGGTGATTGGGAAAGCTTCAAGCCAGAGCCGGGATGGTCGCGCGAAATACTGGTTCGGCCTGAGCCTGATCTTTCTGGTGATGTCGTTGGACGAAGTGGCCGAATTGCACAATGGATTATCCCGCCCCTTCCGAGAGCTGCTAAATATCTCGGCCGGCCCGCTTGCTTCGGCCTGGATCATTCCGGGAACCCTGTTTGTGATGGTGCTGGCGATCGTCTACGGCCGATTTTTCTTTTCGTTGCCGACGGCGTTCCGCTTCTGGTTCGGTGGCGCTGCCGTGATCTACCTGCTCGGTGTGATTGGGATGGAATCCATCGGATCGGCGTATCGTTCAAATTTTGAGACCGATCTGACCTACGGAATTCTCGCTTCGCTGGAGGAAGTCCTGGAAATGGGTGGGATCCTGGTGCTGATTCACGGCTTGATGCTGTACCTGCAGCGACCGGACCAGCGGTTCATGATTCGTTTCGATAATTGAAAGCCATCCCGTTCGTGAAGGCCCCCTGTCTTCGTCAGGGTCAATTGCCGACGGGAATCACGCCATGAATCGTGCCGTGAGGAACCAACCCGGAGACATCGATTGGCTGGTCCAGAACATGAACGCCCAAATTCCCGGCACGATCACGGGCGTCAATCCTCAGAAAGATCCGATCGGGCACATCCGTCGTCGGTTTCCAGACGTAACGGCCTGCATTGCGAACCCCTTCGGCGATCAATTTCCAGGGTCCTTCCCGGGTCTCGCTGTACGCCAACGTGACAGGCCGAAGTACCAGGTGCGGATCGGCCACGCTGAAGTTGATCACCAATCGGCCGGCTTCCTCGCCGCGACCATACGGGACCGAAGTAATTCGGGCCAGCGGCGCCTGGGTATCGATGTGGACCCAGATATCAGCGGGGTCCCCAGTCGATGGCCCCACGCCAGTCAGGCCATCTTTGGAATGGACGACAATTCGAAAACCATAGCGCCCCTCTTCGGCAACTTCGACAGCGAATGGACTGGTGGCGTCTGGGTCACTCCCCCAGGAAGTCCAGTTTCGGCCATCCCGGGTTAACCACAAATCGACACGTGAAACACCGGACGGATCAATGGCATCAATTCCGTAATTCAGCCGAAACCGCTTGCTACCGATCATCTCCGTGGCCGCGTCGGACAGGTCGGCCCCGGTGTTGTCCGCCGATCCGCCGGCATTTTGAATCATCGTGCTGGAAGGTCGAACCGAATCGTTTTCCCCAATGCCCTGCCCTTGAATCACCGATCGCCGTTGCGAATTCTCAAAGCCGGCGGACTGAAAACCAGACGACGGGACTTGAGCGTTGATTCCGGAAGCCTGTTGTTGATCGCCCCCGGTATGGCTCGACATGGTTTGATTGGGCATCAGGACAGGTGGATTGGAACGGGGCGACGGCAGTTGCTTCAGTCCCTGGTACTGATTGGTCGGCCCCATCGTGCTCGATTCGCTGACCACCTGGTCGCCAATCGTTTTCAGGGTGGACGGATTGGGGGCCGGCAGGCTGGATGAATCCGCTCCGGATCGTTGGATTGTCTCGGATGCTTGCGCATACGGATTGGGAACGAGACTTGGATCGGGAGCTCGGGTTGTCGAACTGGCGGATTGTCGCCTGGGGACCCAGCGTTCGGGTTCACTACTCCAGGCGATGGATTTGTTTTGGGGCGGCCGCATGGCCGGCATGGCCGGTTGCGACTGGTTGGTAACACGGGGTGTTTGTAGCGCCGCCAACTCGGCTGCAGTCATCCCTGGAGGAACCGGCGGTGCGGCGTATTCGGGCGGGTCGCCGACCAGCGGCAAGCTTGAGTTTGCCGCAAAACGATTCGCCTGGCTTGACGCTTGAGTTCGATGATCGGCGCGACCGCCCTGGCCAGGCTGGGCCGCCGGCGCGAGATTGGCGTTGCCTTGTCCGGTTCTGGGAACCAATTTGCAGACACCGTCTTCGCACTGCAATTGCATTTCGGTTCCGGCGTTCTCGACTGCTGCCGGCGCAGGCGAAACCACGTTGCGGGCGGCCCGACCCTCGACCGCTGGCGCGTAGTTCGCCGAGTCGGTTGGCCGTGCGGTCGATTGTTTTCGGTGCCGCCAGGGGCTGGGGGGGACAACGACCTTCCTCATCGCCTCCGCCGTGTTCCCGGCGGAATCAGAGATCGCCAAGCGAACGTTCAGCGAGCGAGTCGTGGTTTCTGGCCACCAGCCAACCTGGTCCGCGTACGCTCCATTGCGGGCGGTGCCGGCTAGCTGAACAGGGACTTTGAGCCAAGCTCCCGGATCGGCGCCCTCGGGTTGATACAGAATCTGCAACGTTTCAGGGCGTAAGTTTTTATCCAACGCTTTCCAGCGGCAAAGCACGCGGCCCGCCGGATCGGCCTCGATCCGGAAGTCGAGAACGGGTCGCTCGGTATCGACCAGAATGACCAGCTCGGGCTGGGTGACGCCATCGGGCAACAGTCGACGGTTGCGGTCAAGCGATTTTAGCGCGAACCAGTACTCTCCGTCTGCATCGGCGACAAACGGAAACTCTTGTTGATCCGTCGTCTGGCGACCGACGAAGCTCCAGGATCGGCCCTGGTCTTTGGAGACGTACAGTTGCACCTCGATGATCGACTGGTCGTCCGAATTAACGGCAAACGGAATACCGAATCGGTTCAGCTGGGTTGCGCAGAATTTGACCTTGGGATTGGCGGCCGGAGTGGTTTGGGAATTTGCCCATGGCACTGGCAGCCCCACGATCATCAAGACCAGCAAGAGGATGGATTCGGGTTTCTTGATCAACTTCATTGACGAATTGCCTGTTGCTTTTCTTCCGAATGATTCCATGACTCGATGGAGTGACTGACGTGGCCTGTCGGCAGACGGGTTGGTTGGTGACGGAGCCGGGTTGGGATCAACGCGGCGTGTCGGATCGGCTCAACGTCATTAGCAACATCGACTCGTTTCGAACGCGGAGTGGCGAGCGATAGCATTTTGTCCGGGTATTGGGATTTAGCACTTGTTGACGATTTTTCAGCATTTGCCTCGTAACGGGCTTAAAAACGAGCCGATCCAGTTTTCGCCGACCGAGAACAGGAAAAATCTTGGAAAGCTTGTGAACGAAACCGGGAAACCCTCCGTAACATCGGTGCCGCCCACATGCTGGAAACAACGACGGTCGGCAAAACGCGGCACGGCAGGGAAATCGCCAACGAGGCCAACGGCAAGACAGGCCTTTCTGATCCAACGATGGACGAGGAACCATGGAAATCGCCGACTCTCGGCGAGCAAAGTGGCACGACTATCATCACCAGCGAATCAATGAAATTCGCGGCTTGCGACTTTGCAGGCAACCCATTTCGGTCCCAAACGATCCGTGTTTGTGGCCTGAAACGCCCGAAAACGCACAAAAATTTTGAACTAAACTCGCATTAGGCAAGAGGATATAATCTTGGCAACGGGATCCCGGCAATTTGAATCGAGGCCTACCCCGGCACCCTCGCTGACTCCATCGAACGCCCTAGCGCATTCATGCTTGAAGAAATACGTGAAATTTGGACCGACGCCCTTGAGATCAAAGAAGCTCGCTGGATCGTTGCTTTCTTTGGTTTGGTCACCTGCATTCTGGTCGGCGTTTACGTCGTCAAGAAGTTCCGGGACATGGCCTTGGGTGGTGGGACCGAAACGATTAGCCACTTGACCGAGTTCCAACGATTGCACGAAGCGGGAAAACTGAACCAGGATGAATATGATCGACTGAAAAAGACGATTCCCAAAAATATCACCGCCTCGGTGGTGCCAGGTTCCACCAAGGAACTTCCGGGCCTGGCCGCCGCCGAACGCAAATCGGGTTTGAAACAGTCAAAAGATAACCAATAAACAACTTGTCACAGTCAACGGGACAGATTTTACGCTCCGCACCACGCCTGGACTTCAAGCTGTCCGGGTTGGCCAAATCGCAGCGGTCAATGGGAGCAACAGGACTGGTCGGATAACAACAAACGGCTGTCGCATTTTGAAGAACTAGACGGCTAAATGCTGAATACTAAAAGAGTTCGAAGTTCGCGGGCAAGGAAGCACCTTTGTTCTGTGGTCTGTAATCACAGAACAATGTTCGAACGCTCAACTGGGACGTACATCGGTTGGACTAAAAAGCTTTAAGGAGTGATAATGCCCGCAGGCAACGATTCCTCAGGAAGCCGCCGTTCAGGCACTTCCAAAAAGAACGCGCATTGTTCGTTTTGTCGAAAAAACTACCGCGACGTTGGACCCTTGGTCGAAGGGCCTGGCGACGTCTACATCTGTGGCGAATGCATAGAACTGTGCCAGTCAATACTGGAGCAGGAGCAACGTCGTCGTGGACCGACAAAACAGTTATTCAGCAAGATCTTGACACCGCGCAAATCGTTGAGCGGATGGACGAGTATGTCATCGGCCAGCAGTCTGCAAAAAGAGTGCTGGGTGTGGCGGTCCATAATCACTACAAGCGTCTGTCGCTTGGCTGGGAAGGAAACGAAGTCGAGATTGATAAATCCAACATCATGCTGGTCGGTCCAACCGGATCGGGCAAAACGTTGTTGGCGCGAACTCTCGCGAGAATCTTGAACGTTCCCTTCGCCATCGGCGATGCGACGACGTTAACCGAAGCCGGATATGTCGGCGAAGATGTTGAAAACCTGCTATTGAAACTTCTGCATGCAGCGGACTTCGATATTGAAGCAGCCCAACGTGGGGTGATTTATATCGACGAGATCGACAAGATCGGTAAAACGAGCAATAACGTGTCGATCACCCGTGACGTTTCAGGCGAAGGGGTTCAGCAAGCCCTCTTGAAGATGCTCGAAGGCACCGTTGCCAACGTGCCTCCTCAAGGCGGACGAAAACACCCGGAACAACAGTACATCCAGATTGACACGACGAATATCCTGTTTATCTGTGGTGGCACGTTCGTGGGCATCGACGAGATTATCCGCAAGCGGTTAGGCGAACGCACGATCGGCTTTGGAAGCTCAGCCGGCTACCGCGAGGAAGCCGGCATGGCTGAGATCCTGCCGCAGGTGACCAGTGATGACATTCTGGAATTCGGGCTGATCCCGGAACTGGTAGGTCGTCTGCCGGTCACCACGGCGCTGGCTCCACTCAGCGAGGAAGGATTGATTTCGGTTCTCACCGAACCGAAGAATGCACTCGTGCGTCAATTCGAATCTTTGTTCGAGATGGAAAAGTGCGAATTGAAGTTCACAGAAGATGCACTTCACAAAATTGCCCGCCGAGCGTTGGAGAAAGGCACTGGAGCACGCGGTCTTCGCTCGATCATGGAACAGGTCATGCTGGACATCATGTATGACTTACCCGACCAGCCGAAAGGCACGACATTCGTGATCGACGAAAAAATCGTGGACCAGGGCATCAACCCCAACTCGTTTTCCATGCCCGAATCCAAGAGCGCTGAGCGGCAACGGCGGACGATCAACGTGATCTGAAACCAACCCCGTCAAAACCTCTTGGCCTGCACGGCATCAACAATTGTCTTTAGAAAATCCCTGCCGATTAAAACCGGCAGGGATTTTTTTGTCGCGCGGGTTCAGTGGTTGCGGCAAACACCCAACTCCAACGCAATCGTGGCTCGGATTCTTCTCAGCTCTCGCTCCCATTGGCTCCACGAAGCTCTCAATCGCTCGCATTGATCGCGGATTTCCAGCGGATCCGGAGTCATCGAAAAATCCGGTTGCGCAACCTGCTCTTGGTCAGCACAACCCGCCCGGTTCGCCGGTGCTTCGAACATCAGGTAGGGAGAAGGCAACCAATGGGCTGCCGGGGGACTTTCAAACTCGTAGGGCTCGTTGTTCAGTTCGAACATGTTTTCACTCGACAGAAAAAATTTGAATCAAGGGTTGGTCAACCCGTCGTTCAGCGACCACCATTGTTCGAACGAGCATGAAGCTATCGAGAAGAAATCGTGTAGTTTGGATTAAATTCGCCCGGCGTCGAGCCAGCATGCGTCGCTGCCAAAGGCCACCAGCTTCCCAGCTTCCGGTCGCCCAGGAAAGGGAAATTCAATCCACAAACCGCGCGAGAATTTGCGGTTTGCTCAGCCCTGTTTTCTTTAGCCGAAACGCTTCGGCCGCCGCGGGATGGAAATAGATAATCAAACCGTAAACGGCCAAGGCGATCCCCGTCGGCGCACAATAGCAGGTCACGATCGAAACCAACCCAACAAACAGCGTCACAATTCCAAACGTCCTGGACTGGTACCGCAAGTTACGAAAACCGGCGGCGATGTAGAGCACCGCCAGCACAACCGACAACACTCCCCAGACTCCGTAAACGCCTGTTAGCATGGATTGCATTTCAGGTGGAAAATCTCGCTCGAACTGCTCCCGCTGCTGGACTGGCATCAGGGTCTCAAGATTGGCCATGAACAGTGTGAACACCAGACTGAACGTGGCGAACATCAACATGAGCACGCCCTGGATCATCATCAACCAGGCGACTACGCCAATCTGCCGAACATACCCGCGTCCCGTGCCATCGTGGACGTAATTCGCATTTTCGACAGGCAACTGCTCGACCGGTCGCGGCGATTCAAATGGATTTTCACTCATGCCTCAATCTTACCCCAGGCCGGCAATCCAGTCACAGCCACTGGTCGCGAATCGGAAACCGACAGCGCAAAAAAACATCGGATCTTTGTCGGCTCATCTTCGACAAAGATCCGATGGAATTGACCGTCGGGTCAGGTTGGAATGAAGCGTCGTTGGATTTACGGGGTGATGATATTAATCGCGTTCGCCGTGTTTCCCCAGAATGTTCCGGATTCGTGGCCGAAGGTGATCAGACTGACCAACAGCAGTCCGGCGATTGCGGCGAGCAACAACGCGTACTCGGTGGAGGTGGCAGCCGACTCGGAATTGAGGAACCGTGTGATTTTGTGTTTGATGTTCATGACAAACTCTTTAAGCACAAGCCATGCCAAAATTCAAACTGCGGCTAAACCCCCTAAAAAACCGGGCAAAAATGACGTTATACAAATGTGGCCCGCCGACGTGTTGCGAAAATCCCACAGGCAGGATTCCGAATTACCTCACTCGGTTCACCGAGGCCGTAACGATCACCCACGGCTCGCACCAACGTCTTGCCCATCGAGCGAGGCGCAAAAAAAATGCCCACCGAAGACGGCAGGCATTTTATTACCAGTTGCCAAAAACCTATTTCTTGGACCAGCCCTCAACATGCTTGTTGCCAGAGGCAACGATTTCGTTGAGCATCGAATCAACATCCATATCCTTCGGGGCTTTGAAGGTACAGGTGGTGGTCGAGGTATCACAATTGACGTCCATTACAGCGTCGTACTTGGCTAATGCGCTCTTCACGGAGCTCGCACAGCCACCTCACGTCATGCCGGGAAGCTTCAACGAAACCTCCTGCATTTCACTTGTATCAGCGACAACGGCATTGTCGTCTGAAGTCGAATCATCAGCTGGCTCTGCCGTCTTAGCCGCAGCAGGGGTTTCTGATTTGGCTGGTTCGGCCGCTTTATCAGCGGTCTCACATCCGATGGCGACCGTCAGCATCGCGACTGCCATCAAGGCTAAAAATAAACGCATCTCGATTCTCCTGAAAATGGAAACATCTTCAACTTGCCCACACGGCAGTTGACCGAAAACAATTTAACAACCCTTTAGTATCGGGGTTTTCCGCTTTTTAAGCAAAAGCCCTAACGAGATTTTATGCAATTACGGTTGAAATTCGACGAGCAATTGTGATCAGACGCACTAAAATCCTCGAAATCCGCCTGAAATCAGACAGGCCAACTGCGGATCCCCGGACGCGACGAACAAAACTGCGGATCGGAAACGCCTCATGTTGGGCTGTTTGGACCTTGAGAAACGGCCAACCGTCAAAACTTGCCCATTTTCCGCTTAGCAATCCGTTGGCAGACTGGCTTGATTGACTGGATTTTCGTAACCGGAGAGTCGATGCTTCTGCAGATACCTCCGCCATTTGGCGAATTCTCTTATTGCAAAAAAACCCGGTAGCGATAAACTTAGGGACTTGAATTGTTAGATCAGCCCGAATCTTTACCGATCGTTTTGGTCCAGGGCGATGCGTTTGTAAGTAATTGAAATAGATTGTCGTTGTTGTTTATAGGTAATTGAAGGAGTTGGATCGAACGCGAGGCGGCGGAATTGTTGTGAAACGTCGCGGAACCGGATCAATTGGTTATGGCCATTACGAAAGAGCGAAAAGCAGAGTTAGTCGACGAGTACAAGCGTGGCGATGGTGACACAGGCTCACCAGAGGTCCAAATCGCGATTTTGACGACGCGAATTAACAACTTGACGGAACACATGCGAACCCACAAAAAAGATTACGCCACCCGGCGTGGTTTGTTGGGCATGGTTTCCCGTCGTCGTCGGTTGCTGGATTACATTCGCAACATTGAACCCGATCGCTACCTCGACATTATCGAGCGGCTTGGCATTCGAAAGTAAGCCTGCTTGCTCGGTTTGCGCCGGTTTGGGTGCATTCTTGATCGTGTCATCGGTTGCTCTTGATCCTGTGTCTGCAAACGATTGCTGCCTGTGGTTGCGCCACGGAAGCGCGGATTGCGAGCTGTTGTTTCGAGGTCAGGTTGTCGTCATTTCGTCACCGGATCACCGAGGCCGTACAGCATTTCTTCTTGACACGCGATGGCAGGATTGGGGAACAGCCCGAGCGGTTGTTTGTCCGCTCGTTCAGCAATCGGTTTCATCAAACCGTCGGTCATTGTTTCCGCTCTGGCCTGCTGCCGTCTCCGGCATCGATCTTTCGCTTCGCCGTATTTGTCTAAGTCACATTGAATTTGGCTTGGTTGTTAGTTTTTGTAAGTAGGAAAAATTGTGAAAGTAAAAGTAGAAAAAAAGATTGGTGACGGCATCCTGTCGTTTGAAACTGGCTATCTGGCCAAACAAGCCAAAGCTGCTGTGTTAGTCCAATACAATGAGACCGTCGTGCTCAGCACGGTCGTCAGCGGAACGCCGCGACCCGGAATCGATTTCTTCCCCCTGATGTGCGATTACCGCGAACGAACCTGCGCTGCGGGTAAATTTCCGGGCGGATTCATGAAACGCGAAGGCCGGCCGACGACCAAAGAGACGCTGACCTCTCGCTTGATCGATCGACCCATTCGACCGATGTTTGCCGCCGGATACAAGGATGAGGTGCAGTGCCAAAATTTTGTCCTCTCCAGCGATAAACAAACCGACGGCGACGTGTTGGCCATGAACGGAACTTCGGTGGCCTGCTTCATCTCGCCACTCCCCTTCGAGGATGCGGTTGGCTCAACCCGAATCGGACGTGTCAACGGTGAACTGATTGCATTCCCGACGCATGAACAGCTCGAAGAGAGCGACATGGACGTGATTGTCTCGGCGACCGCGGATGCCGTCACCATGATCGAAGGATTTGCCCGGGAGGTTCCCGAAGCAGAAATGGCCGAAGCCATCGAGTTCGCCCATACGATCTGCAAGGAAGTCATTCAGCTGCAGCACGAGTTGCTCGCGAAAGTCAATCCCGAAAAAGACGCTTTCGAAGCGCCTGCTCCCAACGGCATCCTCGAGAAACTGGTCGCCAAGTATTACGACGACTACAAATCCGCTGTCCTGACTGCCGGCAAACACGATCGCGGTGCAGCCAAAAACGAATTGAAGGACCGGATCATCGAACAGATGATTCCCGATCCGGAAGCGGATAACGCGTTCAACCTCGGCGATGTCAAAACCGCCATTCACGACCTCGAAGAAAAGGTCATTCGGGATTCGATCCTCGCGGGTCATCGCTCTGATGGACGCGACTCGAAACAGCTGCGGCCAATCGAGTGCCAGATCAACATGATCCCCCGCGTTCACGGTTCCGCGATTTTCCAACGTGGCGAAACGCAAGCCTTGATCACGGTCACCCTCGGTACCGGGCGTGACGAGCAGCGCGTCGATGGCCTACTCGACGAATACTCGAAAAAGTTCATGCTCGACTACAACTTCCCCAGTTTCAGCGTTGGCGAATGTCGACCGATTCGAGGACCGGGACGAAGAGAGATCGGACACGGAGCCCTGGCCGAACGCAGTATCAAACCGATTCTGCCCGACCCCGATGCGTTTCCTTACACGATCCGGATCGTTTCAGACATCCTCGAATCCAATGGCTCGTCTTCGATGGCGACCGTCTGCGGTACCACACTCGGACTGATGGCCGCCGGAGTCAAGATCAAGAACCCGGTTGCCGGAATTTCCGTCGGCCTCGTCCAGGAAGGCGATCAATATGCCTTGATCACCGACATCCTCGGCAGCGAAGATCACTTTGGCGATATGGATTTCAAAGTCGCCGGTACTCAAAACGGAATCACCGGGATCCAGCTGGATCTGAAGATCCGCGGTATCAGCGTCCAATTGCTGAAAGAAGCCATGGCGCAGTCTCGTGAAGCACGCATTGAAATTCTCAAAACGATGCTGCAAACGATCCGCAAACCAGAAGACGACCTGTCCGAGCACGCTCCTCGCTTGCTGGTGACCACGATCGATCCTGAAAAAATTGGCATGCTGATCGGACCGGGCGGAAAAAATATCCGTGCGATCCAGGAAGAAACCCAAACCGTGATCGAAGTCTCCGAGGACGGGCGCGTCACCGTTGCCGGTCACGATAGCGAATTGGCCCAAAAAGCCCTCAAGAAAGTCGAAGCCTGCACGGCAACGGTGCAGATCGGCAAAATCTACGATGGCACCGTCAGCAGCGTCAAAGATTTCGGTGCCTTTGTCGAAATCCTGCCCGGACGCGATGGACTCTGTCATATCAGTGAACTCTCCAGCGGTTACATCGACAATGTTGATGAAATCTGCCAGGTCGGTGATGAGATGAAAGTCCTGGTGATCGACGTCGATGGTACCGATCGAGTCAAACTCAGTCGTCGTCGAGCACTCGAAGAGCTCGGCCTGGAAGACGAATTCGCCCTTGCCACCGCCGACGCACCGTCCGGTGGCGATGACTTTGAAGGTGGCGAAGGCGGAGACAGCTACGATCGCCCGCCTCGCGAAGGCGGAGGTGGTGATCGCGGCCGCGGACGCAGCGGTGGTGGAAGTGGCGGCGGAGGCCGTGGACGCAGCGGTGGCGGAAGTGGCGGCGGAGGCCGAGGTCGCAGCAGTGGCGGCGGCGGCGGCGGAGGCAGTCGCGGCAGTAGCGGCGGAGGCGGCGGCAGTCGCAGTGGCGGCGGAGGCGGTCGAGGCCGCAGCGGCGGAGGTGGCGGCGGCGGTCGCCGATAGTTCCATTTCTCCTCAGCCCATTTTTCAACTAAAATCGCTCGACGAACTTTCGTCGAGCGTTTTTTGTAGACATGAACTAAATTTTTACTCGATCCCGACTGGCACCCTCCGACTTGACCGAGCCCATTGACGAACTCCGAAAGCAGTACAACGAACTCGCCAGTTTGGCCGGTTCGCTTGCGCACGAAATCAAAAACCCGCTTTCGACCATTCGCATGAACATGGAACTGCTCAACGAAGACGTCCAGGAAATCGATACCCCCGAATCACGGCGGGCCTTACAAAAAATCGAAACCGTCAATCGGCAGTGCGAACGCCTGGAAACCATGCTCAATGATTTCCTCCGCTTCACCCGGCTCAGCAGCCTGGAACTCAAACCGGGCAGCCTGAATGCCCAGGTCTCGCATGTGCTCGATTTTTTCGAAACCCAAGCCAAGAAACAAAAGGTCGAAATCATTCGGCACCTCGACAGCGGCCTGCCTGGCATCAAACTCGATCCGCAAACACTTCAGGCCGCCTTGATCAATCTTGTCAAAAACGCACTCGAAGCCATGCCCGAAGGCGGACAATTGCTGGCTCGCACTCGCATCACGCGGACCGGCGTCGCCCTCGATTTGATCGACACCGGTTGCGGCATGGCCGCCAATACCTTGATTAACATGTTCAAAGATTTTTACACCAACAAGGACCATGGCACGGGGCTGGGATTGCCCACGGCCAAAAAGATCATCGAAGCCCACGGGGGCAGAATCAATGTCCAAAGCGAGATCGATCGAGGCACCCACTTCACCCTGCACTTCCCCACACTCCCTCGCGTCGGAGCCAACTGAGGAGCCGAATAAGGAAAATGGGGAAACGGAGACGGCAGCAGGCATTCCGTGAACCCCCACCCGACCGGCAAAGGCCACCGAACACCAAAAACTGAAAACGGAAACCCGAACACCAAAATGCAACTGTTCCGCAAAATCACCGACTTCCCCCCTGCCCTGCGTGGCGGCGCGCTGACGATCGGTAACTTTGACGGGGTTCATCTCGGACATCGAAGCATCATTGATCAGCTGAAAGGATTTGCAGCCCAGCTCGACGGCGCCGCCATCGTATTTACATTTGACCCACACCCGGTCCGTATCCTCCGCCCTGAACAAACCCCTCCCCCGTTGACCTGGACCAATCGCAAAGCCGACTTGTTGGCCGAACTGGGAGTGGATGTCGTCGTGGCCTACCCGACCGACCGACCACTCCTGAATTTGAGTTATCGCGAGTTCTTTCACCAAATCGTGATTGAGCAACTGGGGGCCAAGGCCATGGTCGAGGGACCGAACTTCTACTTCGGCCGTCAGCGTGAAGGCAACGTCGAAACCCTCGGCGCACTGTGCAGCGAATACGATGTGAAACTGAAAATCGTCGAACCCCTGCTGGAAGCCGATTCCTTCATCTCGAGCAGCCGAATCCGCGATTTAATCCAGGCGGGTGACGTCGCCCAGGCAGCCCAGTGGCTGACCCACCCGTACCGCATCCGCGGAATGGTGACGCACGGCGCCGCGCGAGGATCGCAAATCGGCTTTCCGACCGCCAATCTCGACGCAATCGACACACTGGTTCCGGCCACCGGCGTCTACGCGGGCCGAACCTATATCGAAGGCCGAGCGCACTGGTCCGCGATCAATATCGGTCCCAATCCAACGTTCGGAGAACACGTCAAAAAGGTCGAATCCCACGTGCTGGATTTCGAAGGAGCCATTTACGGGCAGCCGATCGAGGTTGATTTTATCCAGCGGCTACGGGATATTCGTCAGTTCGGTTCCGCCGAAGAATTGACCCAACAGTTGGAGAAAGACATCGCCCAAACACGCAATCTCGCCAGACAATTGAATTGAAAGTGGCCAGTCGCAGCAGGCCAGCCGAAAACTCCAATCACCAACAACGCAACCTACCGCGAATAACGAGCAACCACTCAATGATGGGTGAACCAGGTCAGTCCGCACAGCGGACTGAAAACTGAAAACTGAAAACTGAAAACTGAAAAAAAATAATGAATGTCAACTGGCCCCGCTTTCAAGAAGTCATCTCCGCTGCCAACAACATCATCCTGACCAGCCATATCCGGCCGGATTGTGATGCCTTGGGCAGTTGCCTTGGGATGGCAGGAATCCTCGAATCGCTGGGCAAGCAGGTTCGAATCGTCTGCGGTCAGCCAGTTCCCCCAACCTGAAATTCATCGATCCGGACAACCGGGTTTTATGTATCAACGAAGACATTCAGGCAGCTGATCTGGCCGACGCCGATTTGCAAATCATTCTCGACACCAGCGCCTGGAAGCAACTTGGCGACATGGCCGACGTCATCCGCGAATCGACCTACAAGAAGATCATCTTCGACCACCACGAAGGCGAAGACGACATCGACGCGGAGTTGTTCAAAAACACGACTGCCGAAGCGGTTGGCCGCATGTGTGTGGATGCGGCCGAGCAGTTGGGAGTGGCGCTCACTCCCGAAATCGCAACGCCACTGTTTGCGGCGTTGGCGACGGATACAGGCTGGTTCCGGTTTCCTTCGGTCAAGGAAATCACGTTTCGAACCGCGGCCAAACTGGTGGCTGCCGGTGCCGACCAGGCGAACATCTACGGCCATCTCTACGAACGCGAAACGGTTGGCCGAGTCCGTTTGCGGGGAACCGTTTTGGCGCGAATCCGAGACCGAACTCGACGGCAGACTGGCCCACACTTATATTTTGCCTGGCGACTACGCCGAAACCGGCGCGCAGCCGACCGACACCGAAGACCTGATCAATCTGGCTTTGGAAATCGATGGAACGAAATTCGCAGTGATCATGGTCGGCCAGATCGATGGCGGCTACAAAATGAGTTTCCGCAGTCGCTGCAAAACCGCCGCCAACGAAGTTGCCAAACAGTTCGACGGTGGTGGTCACAAGGCTGCCGCTGGAGCCTTTATCGATTCCAACGATTTCGAGGCGGTGCAAAACCAGGTCCTCGATTACGTCCGCGAGGTGTTAACACAAGAGTTTTCCGCCAGCGTGCGTTAGCCGCTTCTTTCCCCGGACGCAAACCGGAGTACGAGTACCCCATGACTCCTGCCATTCGCTGTACCGATCTCGTCAAGACCTATCCTGGCAAACCGCCGGTCGAGGCGGTGCGAGGCATCAATTTCGAAGTTCCCGTCGGCGAATGTTACGGTGTCCTTGGTCCCAACGGTGCCGGCAAAACAACCACGATTGAAATCATGGAAGGCCTGTTGACGCCAACCTCCGGCGAGGCCGAACTGTTTGGATTGAAATGGAATGGACATGCCCACGAGATCCGGGAACGGATCGGCGTCTCGCTGCAGGAAACGGAATTGAGCGATCGGTTAACCGTGGGAGAAACGCTGCAGCTGTTTCGCAGTTTCTACTCGTCGGGCATTACGCCCGAACAGGCGATGAAACAGGTTTCCCTGGAAGAGAAAGAGAAAGCCTGGATCAAGAATCTGTCGGGGGGACAAAAGCAGAGGCTGGCGGTCGCGACCGCGCTCGTTGGCGATCCCGAATTGATCTTTCTCGACGAACCAACCACCGGACTGGATCCTTCCAGTCGCCGACAACTCTGGGAGATCATCGAAAAATTTAAACGCAATGGCAGAACGGTTTTGCTGACGACGCACTACATGGAAGAAGCCGAACGACTTTGCGACCGGGTGGCCATCTTCCATGAGGGAAAAATCATCGCCGAGGGCTCACCATCAGAATTGATCCAGTCGCTTGGTGCGGAGCACGTGATTGACTTTGCGATCGATCGCGAGTTGGAACCGTTGGAACAAAGTCTGATCAGTTCCATCCCCACGGTCGAACAGGTCGACGTGGAAAAAGACGGCTACCACATTTCCGTGGGGCAACCTCATGTCGTGCTACCCCAGCTGATTTCCCGATTGGCAGAAAAAGGCATCTCGCTGTCGCGATTGACGACGCGCCACGCCAGCCTCGAAGACGTCTTCGTCAGCTTGACCGGTCGCCATTTGTCCGAGGATTAGCGAGGATCACGGCACGCCAACCGATCGCTATTTTTCCGAAGCAGCGAAGCGGTTATAACTTCTGAATCTCGAATCGAGTTTTCATCATCGCGGGTTGGATCGTTATGCTCAAGACGCTGCGGAAGCTTCGAAAAAACGCCGCTCCGGCCCCCAATCCCGATTCAACTCCCGCTCGTCAGCGACCGCAGTACTTGCCCGGAGCCGTGAACGAATACTATCGGGACTTCGTTTCGACCCAAACGTTTCGCCATCCGCGAAAGGTGCTGTTCCAAACAGGCAGCCACGTTTTCACGATGGGCTCCTGTTTCGCGAATGAAGTCAGGGCGTTTCTGGAAACCAGTCGAATTGGCATCGTCCACCCAAAGATTTCCGAACCGGCCCTGGCGTGGTTTGACGAAGCGTCCAAAGAAGAAAGTTCCTGGGGTGCCTGGAACGGGATCAGCAATCTTCAGTACTACAATACCTTCTCGATTCGGCAGGAAATCGAAAAAGCAGCCGGCGTCTGGCAGCAACAGGATGACGATTTCTGGGAAGTTCCTTTCGCCGACCGGACGCTGTATCAGTGTCCTTACCGGCGACGCATTTTTGCCCGTTCACCGGATAAACTGCGGGCCATCACTGCATCGCTCGACACCCAGATTCGCGTTGGCCTGGAGTCGGCTGAATTGTTGATCTTCACGCTCGGATTGACGGAAGTTTGGCGAAAGAAAAACAACGGTCTGATCGCGTGTTGCGAACCAGGTTATTGTCATGGCGGCGGACTTCAGGAAACGGAATTCGTAGCTTCGACGTTGACAGAAAACTTGCACAACGTCGACGCCACGATCCACACGATCGAGGCCTGCTTCGGCCAGAAACAGATTCTGCTTTCTGTTTCGCCGGTACCGCTGGGGCGAACCTTTCGACCACTGGAGGTTACGGTAGCAAATACCGAAAGCAAATCCATCTTGCGGTCAGTCGCCGGTGAAATATCCAGCCGCTACGATCACGTCCACTATTTCCCATCGTACGAAATGTGCCTGACCGACCCGAACAGCTTTCGACCCGACGGACGACACGTTACGGCGGACAAAGTCAATCAGATCATGGGTCTGTTCGCCGCCTGCCACGTTGAATAAGACATTGCGATTGGTTCCCGATCGATGAACCATGGTTGCTGCTGACGACCACTTAACAACAATTCCTGTTTGTATCCCAAAACCTGAACTGCCCATGCATCCCAGCGAACTTAAAACCGCGTTTGAGTCTGGCCAGAACATCACCGCAATCTTGAAACAGCGTTCCGGCGCGGCACAAAACACCTCAACCGATATCGAAATCGCTTACGATTTGCAGGCCGGCAGCTATACGCAAGCCATGCAATCGGATTCGATGTTTGCCCACAAACGGGAATACGGACTGGCCATCGCCAACGAAATCCTGGCGTGGACCGAGCCGGCCAGCATCCTCGAGACGGGCGTGGGGGAAGGGACCGCGATGTCGTTTGTACTGGACGGAATTGGCAATCCGCAGATTGAGGCCTACGGGTTCGATCTATCCTGGTCGCGGATCGCGTGGTGCCGGAACTGGCTGAGGGATCACTGGAGCGGCGGCAGCCATTTGTCGGTTGCCAGTCTGACGAAACTGCCTTACGCCGATTCCTGTTTCGACGTGGTTTACTCGTCTCACACGATCGAACCCAACGGCGGCAACGAGCGGACGATCTTGCAGGAGCTGTTTCGGATCACCTCGCGTTATCTCGTGTTGATCGAACCGGGTTACGAACTTGCCTCCGCGGAGGCTCAGCAGCGAATGGACCGTTTGGGCTACTGCCGTGGGTTGGTTGAAACGGCAACCCAACTGGGAATGGACGTACTGAAACATGAGTTCCTCGGCAGCTCCGTGAATCCGCTGAATCCATCCGCGGTCACCGTGATCGAAAAAAACCCCACGGCTCCGGCCCAGACTCCGCGTCTGGTTTGCCCCAATCACCGAGACGAGTTAATCGACTTTGGCGAATCACTTTTTTCGCCGGGCAGCCTGTGCACTACCCCAGGGTTCTGGGGATCCCCTGCCTGCGACCGGAAGATGCCATTATCGCGAGCGCCTACGAGAAATTCCTCGATCAACCGTTCGAGGGTGCCGAGCGTTGTGCGAGCTGAGCAGAGCTAACCTGAATTCAGCAGCCCGGACCGCTAGGCGGAACCTGGCTGCCGAGCAAATGGGAGCTTTACGAATGCCGGATCGCTGCCTATGCTCAACGCATGAAACCTATGAACCCCATCGTTGCGATCACGCTTGCTCGGCTGCGTGAATTCCTCCGCCGGCCGGAAGCTGTTTTCTGGGTTTATTTTTTTCCCATCCTGATGGTCGTCGTGCTGGGAGTCGCGTTTCGCAACCAGCCGGTTGAGTCGTTCGATATCGATATCGTGCAGACTTCGGTGGCGGAAGAAATTTCGCAGAAACTGGCAGCCGATCCACAAATCAAACCCACCATCGTGTCCGATCGCGATGCCCGCAACCGACTGCGCACCGGCAAAACCCTGTTGGTCATCATCGCGGAAGACAGCTCGCTGGAATCGGTCGAATACCTGTTCGATCCAACCAATCCCGGCAGCCAGTCCGCGCGGATCCTGGTTGAAAATCAGCTGCAAAAAGCCTCTGGGCGCAAGGACGTATTCACGTCACGCAATGTCGAATTCAGCGAGCCGGGCGGACGTTACGTTGATTTTCTGGTACCTGGATTGTTGGGCATGAGCCTGTTAAGCGGCGGCCTGTGGGGCGTCGGGTTTGCGATTGTCGACATGCGAATCCGCAAGCTCCTGAAGCGCTTCATGGCAACGCCAATGAGACGCTCTCATTTTCTGATGGGGATCATGTGCAGTCGCCTGGTTTTCATGATTCCGCAGATCATCGTGCTGCTGCTGTTTTCGTACCTGATTTTTGGCGTCAGAATTTACGGCAATTGGATTTCTGCGCTGACGATCGTGGTACTGGGCGCGATCGAATTTTCCGGGATCGGTTTGTTGATTGCTTCGCGGGCCCGCACGATGGAAACCGTTTCGGGTTTGATGAACCTGGTGTTGCTTCCGTTGTGGACCCTCTGCGGTGTCTTTTTTTCGTATGAGAGATTTCCCGAGATCGTTCATCCCGCAATCCGCATGCTTCCCCTGACGCCTGTCATCAATTCTCTCCGAGCGATCATGCTGGATGGAAAATCGATCTTTACGCTCGGACCTGAAATCCTGGTGATGGTGGTCTGGGGGGTGATTCCGTTCGTGATTGCGTTGGCGATTTTTCGCTGGAATGATTGAGGACTTCGTTCAGCCGAACGTTGGTTAGTTCCCAAACGGTATCTCGGGTCTTTGGGTGCAAGCTGAAAACGGTCACCCCGTGAGCGTCGCACGATTCATGGACAGCAGAATTCCCTGGCGGTTTGCGTTACAATACGTGACCCAATTGCGAATTCTCCCCTGCGGTCATCGAACATGCAAAATCGTCTCCCGTTGTTGTTTCTTGGGCTGCTGTTGGTGGGCGTCTCCGGCCTGACAGCACGCCTTGGCAGTGCTCAGGAAGCCGTCAAACCACCGGTCTTTGATTCCCAATCCAGGCTGAACTGGCATCGGCAGCACCTTGCGATGGCCGAAGAATCTGCATTCAGCAAACTGAAATGGAAATCTATTGGGCCAACGCACATGAGCGGCCGGGTGACCGACATTGCCAAACCGCTTGACCGGTCCTTCACGTTTTACGTGACCACCGCTTCGGGTGGGGTTTGGAAAACGGAGAATGAAGGGACGCATTGGCAACCGCTATTCGACGATGCCCCGTCGGCGGCTTGGGGAGCGATCGCGGTAGATCCGCAAAACTCGGATACGGTCTGGATTGGTGGCGGCGAGTCCAATATCTTTCGCAGCAGCATGGCCGGTACCGGCGTCTATCGCTCCGACGACGCTGGGAAGACCTGGCAACACATGGGCTTGGCCGACACGCACCACATCGCGCGAATTGTCGTTCACCCCTCCGATTCCAACACCGTATTTGTGGCCGCGGCAGGCCATGAGTACACACCAAACCGGGAACGCGGAATCTACCGCACCACCGATGGCGGGCAGAACTGGACCCAGGTTTTGTTCGAAAGCGAGTTGGCTGGCGCGAATGACATTTTGATTGACCCAGAAAATCCGGACACTTTGTATGCTTCGATGTGGCATCGAATTCGCAAACCGTGGTCCGATCCGGTTCCTGGTCCCGGCGGCGGAATCTATAAATCGACCGACGGCGGGTCGACTTGGGAACGAAAAAGTGACGGCCTTCCCGTGAGAGAACAAACCGGACGAATTGGTATCTCACTGTCCGCTTCGAATCCCAGTGTCGTTTACGCTTTGATTGACAATCATGAAATCGCACGCAAAGCCAAAGAGGGCGAGCGAGATTCCTACGGACGACAGAAAAACGATGTGATCAAGGGCGCCGAAGTCTATCGATCGGATGACAACGGGCAGACCTGGAAACAGGTCAGCGAAAAAAGTCGAACGATGGAAGGTTTGTTTTCGACCTATGGCTGGGTATTCAGCCAGATTCGTGTCGACCCCTCCGACAAAGACACGGTCTACATCATGGGCGTGTCGCTGTTAAAGTCGACCGATGGCGGTGTGACTTTCAAACGACTGTACGATCGCGGGCTGCACGCGGATCATCACGCGATGTGGATCGATCCGGGCAATTCAGATTACGTCATCAACGGCAATGACGGGGGCGTAAACATCTCCTACGACGGGGGCGTAAGCTGGAAGAATCTTGAAAACCTGCCGGTCGTCCAGTTTTACAATGTGGCACTGGACAATCAAAAACCATTCAACGTTTACGGTTCCATCCAGGACAATCACAGCTGGATCGGACCGTCCAATCACAACCCCGAGCGCAACGACCCCCACGATTGGAAACGAACCGCCGGCGGTGAAGCCAGCTTTCATGCGATCGATCCCGACGATCCCAATACGCTGTACGCGGAAATGTTTTACGGCAGCATCCTGCGTCATCGATCTTGCCACCGGGAAAAGCAAGAACATCAAACCCAAACCTGAGACAGGCCAACCTCCGCTGCGGGGCCAATGGCTGGCACCGTTCCTGCTGTCGTCACACAATTCCCGCGTCGTTTACCACGGCATGAACTTTCTGTTTCGCAGCCTGAACCGGGGTGAAGACTGGGAACGAATCAGCCCGGATCTGACCTACAACGATCCTGAGAAACAGGGGAACATTTCCTACGCGACGATTTCAACGCTCAGCGAATCGCCGTTGAAGTTCGGTCTGATCTACGTCGGTACCGACGATGGTCGATTGCATGTGACCCGCAACGGCGGGCAAGACTGGAAAGAAATCGTGAACGGATTACCGCAACACAAATGGGTCTCCCGGGTGATCGCTTCGGCGTTTGACGAGGGCACGGTCTACGTGACGCAAAACGGCAAACGAGACAATGACTTCCAGGCTTACGTCTACAAGTCGACTGATTACGGCGAAACCTGGCAAGACATCAGCGGAGGGATTCCGGGCGGGCCCGTGAACGTCATTCGGGAAGACCCCTGGGCGGCCAACGTGCTGTACGTGGGCACCGATATGGGCATTTACGTGACCAACGATTCGGCGATGACCTGGGATGTGCTGGGGTCGGGACTGCCGATCACGTTTGTTCACGACATTGCGATTCACCGTCGCGACAAACAGTTAGTGATTGCGACGCATGGCCGAGGCATCCACGTACTTGATATCCGTTCGTTGTCACGGAAGCCGGACAAAGCAAACCAATCCGAAGTCAAGACCGAGTCCAAAGACAACTGATTGAATGAATCCACTTCCAGACGAACCCGTAGATCCCGGCGACTCCCGCCCGCACCAGCCGTCCTCCCGAACCTCAAAAGACCGGTTCAAGACCTTTCGGAACAAGTTTCGAAAGGGCCAGCTTAAACAGGATCCGGACAAAGCCAAACCGGATGCCGATCGCGCCAAGCCCAAAAATCCCGCACAGAAAAAACGCCAACGCGCCTACCTGCGGCTTTATATCCGACAGCTTTGGCCGCATTGGAAGATGGTGGCGGTGCTGGCGTTCCTGGCGATCTTCGTCGCCCTGCTGGAACTGATTCAACCGCTGTTTGCCCGCTACATCATCGATCAGATTTTACTCAACACCGATTCAGGAGTCGACAAAATCTGGCGGTTGAACGTGGTCGGCGGCGTGTTTCTCGCGGTCGTGCTGATCAGCCAGTCACTGGGCGTGTTGCGATCCTGGAACCAACGCCTGCTCAATATGCGAGTGATTTTGCACTTGCGACGCGTGCTGTTCGAGCGATTGTTGCGGTTACCGCTGGATGAACTTTCCGACATGAAAGTCGGTGGAATCATCACACGATTAACCGACGACATCAACAAAACCACGGGCCTGCTGCAGATGGCGGTGATTTCGCCGGGCGTGGCCCTGATGCGGTTGTTGATGGCGATCGTGATTCTGTTTCTGTTGAACTGGAAACTGGCCATCACGGCGCTTGGAATTCTGCCGCCAATCATGTTGCTCAGCATGATCGCGATTCGCAAGATTCGTCCAATCTACCGCGCGATCCGCAAAGACGTCTCGCTGGTCGACGGTCGCGTCGGCGAAGCGTTCCAGGGCATTCGTGCCGTCCGCGCCTTTGGTGGCGAACACCGGGAGTCCCATGAGTACACGATTGGGCAAAATCTGATCACGCGGATGCGAATGTTCGCCGCCAGCCGGGAAATCCTGTTGTGGAGTACGTGGGGACTGTTGATGGCATTGATCGGCGTTGTGATCACCTGGGCCGGTGGTTACTGGTATTTGACCGATCAGGTCAATATTGCCGATCCGTCCCAACGAACGACCATCGGGGATATTTCCGCATTTCAGTTCTATACTTTCCTGCTGTTAAATCCCGTCTGGCAAATCGTCGAATCGCTGACCGAACTGCAACGCTCGCTGGCGTCGATGGAACGGGTGTTTGAGGTACTGGAAACGCCCATCGACAAACCAGACCGCGAAAATGCGATCCCCGCCCAAGCCGAAGTCCGGCAAATCGATTTCGAAAACGTCTGGTTTGCCTACGCCGACGATTCCAATTCGCCCCCTGCAACAGATCCAGCAGCGGATCAACCGCAATCCGAATCCTCCTCCGAGCCGGAGTCCGATGAACCGAAATTCGTCATCCGTGATGTCACCCTGAGTGTCCCCGGCGGCAGCGTGATTGCTTTGGTGGGCCGCAGCGGAGCCGGCAAAACTACCCTCACGGATATCGTTGCCCGATTTTATGATCCGGTCAAAGGCCGCGTGCTGCTCAACGGAATTGACATCCGGGATTATCAGCTCAAATCCTATCGCGACCTGATCGGTGTCGTGCAGCAGGAAGTCTTTCTGTTCGACGGCACCGTGTTCGAAAATATCGCTTACGCCAATCGCGATGCCACGCTCGAACAAGTCAAAGAAGCGGCAATCCGGGCCAACGCGGACGAGTTTATCCGGGAGCTTCCCGACGGTTACGATTCGATCATTGGTGAGCGCGGCGTCAAATTATCCGGCGGCCAGCGACAGCGGCTTTCCATCGCGCGGGCGCTGCTGGCCAATCCGCAAATTTTGATTCTCGACGAGGCTACCAGTAACCTCGACACCGAAAGCGAGCAATTGATTCAACAATCGATGACGCAGCTTCTCCGGGATCGGACAACGTTCATTATCGCCCATCGACTGTCGACGATCACGCACGCCGACCAGATCGTGGTGCTCGAGGAAGGCGAAGTTGTCGAGACCGGATCCCACGAAAGCCTGATGCAACAGAACGGCGCCTATGCTGACATGATCCGACGCCAGCACGACGCTGTCAGCCTGATCTGAGATGGCTCGCGAGAAGCAAATTCGTCCAGCCGTGAGATTTTGCACGTTTTGCCCCGCCACGGAACTATCTGGTTTCCCGCAGGTAACTTAGAATGAGTCCAAGTTGGAATCCTGATGCCGATTAAACGATTTTGTTTGGAGATGAAAATGGGGCGATTTTGGTTGCTGGCCGCCGCAGTCTTGCTGTGTTCCTGTTCGAACGACGCGGGAACAGAACCTGTTTCGGAAACCGAATCGAATTTACCGAGCGTCTCGGGGTTTGACTATTCTACCGACGATGTCAGCGTCGCGACCGGCATGTCTCCAGCAGACATGCAGCAGGCCTGTCAGCGGGAATACGAAACGCTCGTCGGCACCTTTGAAGCTCGCATGGCCGAGCTAAAAGAAAAAGTCACTGCCGCGGAATCGCGGGACGAGCAGATCCGGTTGCTGGAAGAGGAAAGCCCGGCGCCCGAGTTGGCCAAGCAATTCATGCTCGTCGCCAAAAAATATCCCGGCACCGAGGCAGCCAGGGACTCGGTGTTGCGTGCGATCGCGATCGCCAATGGCCCTCAAAAAGATGATGCCATGACTTACCTGATCGACACGTTTCCCGACCGGATCAATTTTCGCGCGATTGCCGATTCTTTCAAAGAAGAAGTTCCGCGGCCCCAGATTGAAACCTGGTATCAACAGATGATCGACAAAGCACCCAACGATGAGGACAAGGCCTTTACGATCTACACCTACGCCAAGTATCTCAGCCAGATTCCGTTTTTTAAATGCACCCTCGAACACAACCCCCAGACGGCTGCCAAACTTCCACCGGAACAGCTGGCCTATATCAATGCGGTTCGAACCGAACAGCAAAACCAGCAATTGGCTGACATGCTACGAGACGTCGTCGAAAAATGGGGCGACATCAAATACAAAGGCACACGTACGATGGCCGACGTGGCCACCAGCGAGTTGTACGAAGTCGAAAATCTTCAGATCGGCATGAAAGCGCCAGAGATCGCAGGGGAAGACCTAGACGGCATCCCGTTCCGGCTGAGCGACTATGAAGGCAAAGTCGTGATGTTGGATTTTTGGGGAAACTGGTGCGGGCCATGTCGAGCGATGTACGGACACGAACGGGACATGAATCGCTTGCTGGCCGACAAACCGTTCGTCCTGCTGGGAGTCAACAGTGACAACAAACTGGACCGCGTCAAGAATGTGGTTCGAGACGAAAACCTGAGCTGGCGACACTTCTGGAATGGTCCTCAAGGTACCCGGGGCCCGATCTCGAAGACCTGGAACATTGAAGGCTGGCCAACGGTTTACTTGATCGATGCCGAAGGAATCATCCGTTACAAAAACGTGCTAGGTGAGGATATCGACCGGGGAATCGAAACGCTGATGGCGGAAATTGGTTACGAGGTCGAATTGGATAGTGACTCGCACATTAACCAAACCGTCACCAGCCCTCAGTAAGGCGGCCCCGGCCCGGAAATCGACGGTTTTCATCGAGGAAACTCGGCCCGTCAATATCGGCGGCGGCTCAGATTCCACGCCGGCAGGCATTTTGACGGCACTGGCAATCATTCCGTTGGTCGGCTCCAGGTAATTTGAACGTCACGCGCAACCCGAAATCAGGAATCAGAAATGTTTAACCGCTTGAGGATTGGCCCCCGCCTTTTCGCGTTTCTCACGTTTGCCTGCTTCATTCCGTCGACGATTCTGTCTCAAGACTTTGACACGGAAAAGCAGAACAACTGGCACCAATGGCGTGGCCCTAATGCTTCGGGAGTTTCCAACACCGCCCATCCTCCCTTGACCTGGAGCGACCAAACGAACATCAAATGGAAAGTTCCCATTGCCGGCGAAGGAAGCTCGACGCCAATTATCTGGGGCAATGCCGTAATCATCCTTTCGGCGATTGAAACCAACGATGTTCCCAAACAGCCAGTCCAACGTCACCCCGAATCGAGAACCGTTCCACCCAACCGGGTGCTGGAATTTGTCGTCTGGTGCCTCGAACGGGAGACGGGCGATGTCCGATGGAAGAAAGTGGTGACCAGTGCGGCGCCGCATGAAGGCCGGCACAACTCGACCACCTACGCAGCGGCCTCGCCGACCACCGACGGAAAACATATCTTCGCGTCATTTGGTTCCTACGGCGTCTTTTGCCTGAAGTTCAACGGCGACATTGTCTGGCAACGCGACCTCGGTGACATGCGGACGCGGCGAGGCTGGGGGGAAGCGGTCTCGCCCGTGCTTCACGACAATTTTCTGGTCGTGAACTGGGACCAGGAAGATCAATCCAAACTGTTCGTTCTCGATGCGACCAAGGGTGAGACCGTCTGGGAAGTTGAACGGGACGAGCCAACGACCTGGGCGACGCCGCTGGTGGTTGAATTCGGAGGTCGGACCCAATTGATCACCAACGGGACCAACCGTTTGCGCAGCTACGACCTGACCACCGGGAAAATCATCTGGGAATCACCGGGCACAACACTCAATGCGATCCCCTGCCCTGTCATCAGTGACGACCAGGTCATCTGCATGGCCGGCTATCAGGGGAATATGGCGATGTCAATTGCTTTGAATTCGCAAGGCAACATTCCCACTCGAGACACGGGGCCCGGTAAGCAGATCAAGTGGGTTGTTGATCGTGATACGCCCTATGTCCCCTCACCGTTGGCGATTGATGGCAGGCTGTACTTCACCAAAGGCAACAGTGCAATTTTAAACTGCGTGGACTTGGAGACCGGAAAGCCCATCTATGAATTGACGCGGCTGCCCGGGTTGAAAAACATGTACGCCTCGCCGGTCGCGACGAAAGATCGAATCTATTTTACGTCGCGCGAGGGTGAGACGCTGGTCATCAAAAACAGCCCTCAGTTCGAAGTCCTCGCGGCCAATCGCCTGTCCGATGACATCGACGCCTCCCCTGCCCTGGCTGGCAACCAGCTCTTCCTGCGCGGCAAACGATTTTTGTTTTGCATCGAGGAATAAATCTCCTCGCTGAACCGAATTCGCCGGAATGATGGGCGTACTTCGGCATCCGCGATCCGCTCGACCGACATCAAGATTTTCGCTTGGTTGACCGATAATAAAGACTTCGGCTGGCCATCCGGCCAGAACGTCCTTTGACCAATTGTCCAGAGCTTGATTCACCATGGGTTTTCTCACCGGTAGCACTACGTTTGAGCGATTTCGAATCACGGCAGATCCAACCGATGCTTTCGGCGATGAACATCTGGAGATTCTCGCGAAACACCGAATCAGTTCTTCGAAGGCGAATCTCTATGAATCGCCGAGCATTGGTTTTACGGGCGGATCCCACTTGTTGGACACCAAGTTCGATCTCGCCAAAAACATCATTGGCGACGCGATGCATTTTGGAATCCGAGTCGATTCCTGCCAGATTCCAGGTCCGATCAAACAGGCCTGGATGCAAATCGAATTGAACGGCATGCTGAGCGACAAACCCGGTGCCCGGGCAACCAAATCGCAACGCGAAGAGGCCAAAGAAGCGGTCGAAGCGCGCTGCGCGGCAGAAGCCGAGAAAGGCAACTTCCACCGGATGTCCGTGACACCCTTGCTGTGGGATGCTCGAACCGAGTCGATCTATCTTGGCAGCACCAGCGAGAAATCAAACGAAGCTTGCCTTGATTTGCTGAACCGATCCTTTGGATTGGAATTCAGCCGCCTGACATCAGGTAGCCTGGCGCTGGAAATCGCCGATGCCAAAGATCAAAACCAGGCCATCTTCCATTCGAAACCCAGTGCCTTTCATCCGGACTCCGATGGCAACCTGGTCTGGTGGAATGGCATGGCAGATAATCATGACTACCTCGGAAATGAATTCCTGTTGTGGTTGTGGTGGCAATGGGAGACGGGTTCCGATAGTTTGCCGCTGTCGGATCAGACGGAAGTTAGCGGCATGTTTTCCCGCTCGTTAAGTCTCGATTGTCCAATGGGTGAGAATGGCAAGGAGACCATTTCGTCCGAATCACCGGTGGCGCTTCCCGAAGCTATGATGGCGATCAAAATGGGCAAACTTCCCCGCAAGGCCGGTTTGACATTGGTCCGTGATGGCGAACAGTTCGATTTCAAACTTTCGGCCGAAACATTCTCGGTCGGCGCCGCCCGCATCAGCCAAATAGGCGACGACACTCCCTTGCGTGACGAGATTGACCGGATCGAGAGTATTCGTCAGTTGTCGGAAACGCTGGACCTGTTGTACGAAGCCTTTTTCGATGTCCGGTTTGGCAAAAATTGGCCAGGTATCCTCGGCAAAATCACAAACTGGCTGCAGGCGGATCACCCGATTCGGAAACAAGCTCGGCAAAACGCTGCCTGAGTGAACGTCACGTGATTGCAACCTTTGATGTGGGGCGAAAACGCATGGACCAGAAGATCGTCAAAAAGCTCGAACAAGAACTGGAGCAAGCTGTCGCTGAGGTCATCCTCAAGCTGGGCTTGAAGCGTTTGCCGCTGTTACCCGATCGCCAGACCATGCACCTGATGTCCAAAGCCGCGGTCACGGTCTACGAGGCTGCCGTGATGAATCACCGAACCGATGATTGATCGGCGTGTTCGCCTGTCCGATTGAGCAGATCCTTCGCGGCTGCTTCCATTTTCTCCAGAACGTCAGGGAAGTCGCGGTAGGTCGATTGAACAGCGATGGTTAGATTTCCCCTGTAAATTCGTGCAAATGCTCCGACCGAGAGGTCCTCGCCGATTTCCATTTTGCCACCCGATCGCAACAGGGCGGCAAGATTCGGATAGGTCATGTCTTCCAGAAGTTGATCACTGGCTGTTTTCATCGCTTGTCCGATTCGGTTTCGGGTCATGATTCAGCAGGACGATTTCCTGTTATATCACGACTGGAATTAGCGAGAAATCCGATTGGCGAACGGTCGGGGCAAAGCGTCCGATCGGCACGGCTTTTCTGGGCCTTCAGTGTCCAAAAACGACTCCGGGAAACGACGCCATTTTCTCCCTCACTGGCGGCCGGAAAATCCCTCCAAGCTTGCCCAAAACAACGCAAAAAAGCCTCGAAGAAGCAATTTTTGCCTCAACATGACCAGTCGTGTCACCGTCATCGCGAATACTGTAATGGACAAACGGATCACCCACAGATCCGAAACCTACCACTGTTGTCAAGCTTGCTTCAACCCGAATTTGACGGATGACAAAACCCCGCAGAAAACCCGCAACGGCCTATCACGCGTTTCTCGTGGAGCCCTTACCAGGATTCCAGCCAAACAACTGGCAGGACAAACCGCAGCATTATCGGATTCTCGAATATGCCGGTGCCAAACAATTCAAGGGCCGTGGAGATGCTTGGCGTTTCCTGCATAACCACGCGGCCCTCGAAAGCGGCGACACGCGCGTCTGGGCGATTCTGATTGACTGACAGTGGCTGGTTCGAACGAGACCCGCTTGAAAACGCCAACGATCGTCTTCGCGACGAAAAACGTGTGAATGCCGACCGTCGGAACGCGGCGATTCGAACAAACCCATCTACTTTTGCATGCCTTTGCGTTCATCGTTTGTAAATTCATTGACGACGGTGTCGCCGCCCCTGAATTGTGCTCGCATCCGTTTGACCTTCGCGGAAGTTCCAGCATAGGCTGCCGCGACTCGATCCTTGGAGAACATTGCCGCCCCCGCCGCATTGATTCCCAGCGAGCCGGCTTCGGCAAAGGCATCCTGGTCGGCGCCGAGGAACGTAAAATGCCAATTGTATTTCGACTGCTGCTCCTCGATCATCGCCCGGATTTGCGACTTCGTGAATTCGCGGCTGGAGTTTTCCAGTCCATCGGTCATGATCACGAAAATGACCAGCCCAGGGCGATCGGACTCCTTCATCTGCGCCAGTCGTTGCCCCGTTTCATGGATCGCCCTGCCGACAGCGTCCAGCAAGGCCGTTGCACCACGTGGCTGCAATTCGTACTGGTCGACCTGTTCGATCGGTACTCCGCGATGGATGAATTCGTACTCGGTGTCAAACTGGACCAGCGTCAACAGCACTTCACCCGGCTCACCCGCCTGCTGTTCGATAAAGGCGTTGATGCCTCCCTCGGCGTCCGAACGAATCTCTTGCATTGATCCGCTGCGGTCGACGACGAGTGTGATGTCGGTCAGGTCAGATCTCATGGACGTTCTCCTTGATTTCAAATCGAAAAGCGAATTCAGAGGGACACCGATCATGCTAACAGGTTCGCCAACACCGAAGAAGGTTTTTGACAGGATTCCGCCCCAAGCCTTCCCCAGTGGATTCCGCGGTGCACGAAAACTGGGTATTTTGTCTAATCATCGCGGGAAGAATAACTTCGACCCGCATTCGCAGGCTTACCGGCAAGCTAGGCTGCTGGCAAGGCCGAATGGCAGGCGCAAACGAACGCGGCTACCAGACTTTTCTGACGTCAGGATTGGACACGTGAAATTCGGATTGTTGGCTGACATCCACGGAGATGTCCAAAAGCTGAAACAGGCCATTGATCAACTCACCCGTCTGCATGTCGATCAATTTGTGACCCTGGGCGATATCATTTACGATGGCAGTAACGCCGCAGAGACCGTTGATCTGCTGCGGGAATGTGGAGCCATTGGTGTTTTCGGAAACCACGAGCTGGGACTGTGCGTCGAGCCCAGCGAGCGAATGCTCTGCCGCTTTGACGATCGCGTGGTCGATTTTTTTGGCTCACTCAAACCACAACTGCCAATCGGTGAGGTCATGTTCTCCCACACGTGGCCGCATCTCGATGCGACTGACTTGCTGTCGTATTACGATGGCCAATCACCCGAACAGGCCGGGGCGCTGACTGAGTGCTTCGCCAGGACCAGCCAACGCGTCATCATGATCGGTCATTTCCACCACTGGTTTGCCGCGACTCCGGAGGGCTCATCAGGCTGGGCAGGCGTCGAACCGTTCGAACTGAGCTCTCAGCAGCAATATTTCTTCATTCTCGGCGCCGTCATGAACGGTGCCGCAGCGTTGTTCGATGACGATCAGAACGTCTTGCGACCGGTAAATTTTTGAATGTTGTTACCGATGTCCGGACGCGATGCGACGACCGAAACAACCCGGCAGGACCGACAGAGAATTGGCCGGGGCTACCGCGCCCGCGATTTTGCACCAGACGCGATGACCACTCAACGGGAACGCGGACGTTCAGAGGGAAGGTGCGGACATTCGTTTGACCGTGACATCCATGCGAAGTAATTCCACCGGGTCCCCGAACTGCGTGAAGATGGCGACATCTGCCGCATCCCGACCATAGGCGATCGCCACCCTGCCACCTTGAAGGCCTGCTTGGGTTGGATCAAACGTGTACCAACGTCCTCCGACATAGGCTTCGAACCAGGCATGCAGATCCATCGGTTGCAGATCCTCGAGATAACCCACGACCATCCGCGCCGGAATGGACAACGCGCGACAACAAGCCATTCCCAAATGTGCCAGTCTCGACAGACCGCCTGCGATCGCTCGTTGACCTCGCAGGCACTGATGATCTGTTGGCCAGCTCCAGGGGCGTACTGTGTCGTCCGGCGAATGTAATCCACGATTGCGGTGCATTGATCGTACCCAGGAGCACCGCCCGTCGACGATGAAGGCGCCAACTCGATGAAGCGATCGGATTCGCAGAACCGGCTTGGCAACAAGAACGGGATCGTTTCATCGGGCAGTTCCTGCACCAGGAATAGGGAGCCCCTGGAGCAGACATCGGAGAATTCGGCCGATTCGATGTCGACCGACGTGTGGACGGAGAACCGCCCGGGTCCCGCCACCAACCGCTGGCAGAGATTGCCAAACGGGTCAGTGAATTCGACCGCCGGTACGCTGGGCGTCAAAACGTACTGTTCGCGGCCGACCCACTGCTGATATCCACTCCGCGGTCGCAGCATGAATAAAAACGGAGTCGCAACCGGAATATTGAAATCAAGAAAGCAGGTTGCGTGCATCCACATGGAGAACCGTTACGGTTAGGACAATTGATTGGGATTTGATTCTCCACCACCAAAATTCGCCGGCTTGAGTCTCCCATCATCAGGCCGCCACGGTAGCTGTCCTAGATGAAAATCCGGCGCAAACACGGTTTAAACATCTGGATCAGACCAGTTAATCCGCAACGGGGGCTTCGTTTCAACGCGATGATTGTAGCTGATTTTTCCATCGCCGAACGCCCCACGCTGCCGAGCTCCAGGTTCGATCACCACTGCCGGATTGACGGCGAGACTTCCACTTGCTGGTGCGCCTCCACCAGCAAGACTAATTGGTAATCGTGTAGTCGAACGCAACCAAAGCGAATCCTGCAGCATACGTATTGCCAGTATAAATGCTGGTACCTGGCCCCCACTCAATAAACGCATACTGGGTGTAGGTCCAAGTCTGCCCGGCCGGTGGAACGACGCCACGCCAGTCAATTCCGTTATAGGTGGTGCTCTCCCTCTGAGAGACTCGCGGTGGCCGTTGCGGATAGACCGCCGGTCCGCCCGTCGCGGGCGTATTCCAAGCATGGGGTGTTGGCGCTCCGCCGGTCGCGACCAAAGACATTCCACTCGGCACCACCCTCGGAGCCAGGAAGGTCGGATAGTTTTCTAGACGAAGAAGACTGTAGCTGGCGTTCAAGTCGCCAACATTGAAATTATCCCGGTCAAAGTATTCGCCAAAATCAAACAAAGGCAGATCCACACCAGGCGTGTTTCCCGTCGACGAGAGGACAACGTATTGGGCGTTAGCCGACGTCGAGATCTGTAATACAACGACCAGGACCAACAGGGCAAAAAGATGTTTTTTCATTGGAATCTCCAAAAATCAGCAGGTGGGGACCGTCTCCTGCATTGCATGTACAAATCGTTGAGGTTGCCCCCTACAAGCAATATGCAAAACGGCTTCGGTTGCCCCTCACTTTTTTTTGAAGCTCCAAAAAATTATGGACGCGATCAAGTTGATAGCAGCAACGAGATGACGGAAAACGTCGGAATCTCGAGCCGCCTAAGGCTCGCCGCACGCTGCCAAGAGCTTTCGAGTTTTTCCGATTCGTCGGTCGTTCTCGGGAAGCCGAGTTTCTCGAATTTTTGAGGCGCGTTGCAGCAATGGTCTCGCTTCATCAAATCGTTGCTGGGCAACCAAATACTGCCCCAGGTCAAACAGGTATTCGGCAATCCGCGGATGGCCCGGCAACTCTTGCTGTTCCGCAAATTTGAGTGCATTCCGCAAATACAACTCGGCACCTTTCAAGTCGCCCAACGCGGTCGCCACACGTGCAAACAGTCGATTGTTATCGGCCGATCGCCGGTCAGCCTCCAGCAGAGCCAGAGTTTTCCTCGCTTGGTTTAAATGAAATTGCGATTGGTTTACCTCACCACGAGCTTGGTAGATTCGGGCAAGCGAAAATTGAATCCAGATATCATGAGCGCTGTCCAACGGCTCGAAGTTGATGCCCTCGATAATCGCCGCAGCCTCTTGATATTGGCCGGTTACCAACAAGACCTCGACAAACTTCAAAGAATGCTCGTTGACTTCCCAATGGCTGGCGCGAGTATCTGTCAAAACGTGGCGATACCACTTTTCGGCGTCGTCGTATCTTTCCGCCAACAGTAACTCGTAGGCGAATTGCCGTCCGGCGATCATGAGTTGGGGGTGTTTGGGTGCAAGCAGCTTGCCAGTTTTCAACACCGGCTCGATGATCTTCAATGCCTCGCGATAGTCGCCCAGATCCAAAAGCGTCCCCGCGTAAGCCCCTTTGACGAGTAGATCCCAACGGCTATTTTCAAATCCAATTGACTGAATTGTCTCCACAGCGGCTTTTTGTTTTGCAGCGGCAGGTTCAAGCCGCCCAATTTCATGTAACCGCTCGGCGTAGATCAGTTCGACCCCAACCCAAAACGCCCTCAAGCTCTTGAGCGAGTCGGGAGCAGTGCTCAGCATTTTGGTAAAGTCTTCCAGGTTGATTCCTTCATCGCGGCAGAGTTTGATTCCCAACTCAGTCGCCCAGATCGACTGGTGATCCGCAGGAAGCTGATCGCGGTAGATCTCAAGCGCCTGCAGCAAGGCCGCTTCCGCGTCACGCGGTTTTTGCCATTCTTGATATGTCCATCCCAGCTGAAACAGCAAGTCTCCAAGTGATTTCCTGGATACCGAAGGATCACTCTGCTGCAATCGAAGACTCTCCCTGTAGCAAACTTCCGCCTCTTCAAAGTTGCCCTGAAACTGATGAACACGGCCTTTGCTAAACAAGTGAATGGCGTTTTCGCCGCGCAAGTCAGCTTCATCAACATCCAGCCCGGCCCTGGCCGATTCCGCCTCTTTCAATTGTCTGGCCGCGAGTGTCACGCGTCCCAAATTACAATTCACGCCCGCGATCACATCCAAGACCCTGGCTTGAAGACGGGGTCGGTCGATCAATTCTTGCTCAAATCGTTGACTCGCCGCGTCCAAAATCTGGATCGACGAAGCGGCAGGCCGCTCAACGGGTATGGCTCCAGTCAGGATTTGCTTGACGGGATCATTCTCGGCAATCAACGATTCGAGATAGCGTGTGACTTGATTTGCCCGATCCCTTTCTTCGCGCAATCTGGACGACAGCTGCGACTCCCTTTCGAGCATGGCGGCAGCATTCCGTTCGGCCCAAAGGGCTCCGACCGCGAGTACCGAGATCGAGAGAAATAAACCGAGGCTCAATACGGCGATGGCCGGGTTGGCTTGCAGAAACCTCACGGCCCTTGAAAACTGGCTGGTATTAGAGGCCCTCACCGGCTCACCAAACTGAAATCGTTTTAAGTCATCGGCGAGATCGTCGGCAGTTTGGTAGCGATCGTCTGGATGCTTCCGCAGGCACTTGTCGCAGATCCGTTCCAAATCCCTGGAGATGGTACGGTTGAACAGACGAACACGGGGAGCGGGTTTGTTAATCACCTGATGCAGAATCGCAGGAAATTCACCTTGGAACGGTCGTCGTTGGGTCAGCAACTCAAACAAGACGACGCCCAGCGAGTAAACATCGCTTCTGGCATCGGCGACGCTACCATTGCCGTCAGCTTGTTCGGGTGACATGTAAGCGGCCGAACCCATGATCTCGCCAGGTTCCGTCAACTGGCTTTCGCTGAACAACGTTTTGGCCATCCCAAAATCGATAACTTTCAGCGTCCCATTCGTGGAAACCAGAATATTCTGAGGCTTGATGTCTCGATGGATACAACCCATCCGATGCGAATAGGCAATTGCCTGGCTCAATTCCAGGAGCGTGGCCACGACCTGCTTGACCTCCGGTTGCCAACGCTTGAGTTTTTCCGCGAGTGTTTCGCCTTCGATGTACTCACGGACCAGGAAGGCTCGTCCTGCTTCCTTGCCAGCCGAGCGGTACTGGGCAATGCCGGGGTGATGGAGCTCCGAGATTACCTTGGCCTCACGAAAAAAACGGGCATCGTCGGTCTCAATTCCGGGATGCGCAATTTTGAGTGCAACCAGCTCGCCGGATTGATCCAGAGCTTTCCAAACTGCGCCGAATCGTCCTTTGCCAAGCAGCTCCAGCAGTTTGAATTCTCCGAAGTCCTGTTGCTTCCCGAGAGTCGCATTCCAGGCGGCAAACCAATCCTGGAGTAAAGATTGATCCACCAGGTTCTGGTTGATAAAATTTTCAAGATCTGGTGTTTCTCCGGATTCAAGCAGAAACTCCCACTCCACTCGGAGCAATGACTCCAGCAATTCGCGATCAAGTCTCTTGGGTCGATCCAGGTGCCGTCCCAAAAACTCCTGAATTGTAACCCCGCTGCTGTCGCGCAATTGGTCTTCGAACTCATCACAGAGGCGTTCTACATAACCAATATCCTCTGACAACTGTTGCGAGTGCCCTGACATGGCTGGATCCTCCGATCATTCGTTTTCAAGCAAGCTAGAATCCCAAACCTCACGGATCGCTTTCAGTTTCGCTCCACCGAGCTCACTCCCCGATTGATCCGCTCCGCGATCTCCCGGTTGGAGTAGCCTTCCATTTTTAAACCGACGATCGTGCGAAGATCGTCGCGCGGCAACAGTTCCATCAAGTGTCGGAACTGATCTGCAAACTCGGCAACCAAATCAGGAGCCGGAGCACGTGAATCCTCTGAGTCGAGCGCCGCTGAGCCGTCCGGGTAGCTTGCACCAGGGTACCTAACCGGGTTTCGTTTTTGGGCTGTGTTTTTTGCAATTTGGCGTCCAATTTTTCGTGCGGTAATTGTCGCCACATAACGCCAAAAATCGTTGCGGTTCATTTCTGACGTTTCGTGCTGATTTTGCAATGCCGAGAACGCACTGTAAAAAGCGCTGGAAACCGCATCTTCCTCGTTGTATTCCGGCTGCACGACGCCCCTGAGATGTCGCCGAGCGAACGAAGTCAATTGTTGCGCATAAGCATCCCACAATCGTTCCGCTGCCGAGTTATCGCCGCGTTGGAATGATTGAATCCAACAAGTGATCGACCCTGTCCCTTCTTGCATCAGCAAAACCAACCGTTAACAAGAACCAGTTCTTTGATAGCTATTGTAATTCGCTCAGCGAAATTCGAAAGTGCATCGTCTTCCCGAACATCGCCTGCCAATCCAGTTTTTCCAATACGGGGGGCATTATTCAGCGTTGGCAAGTCGCCCCGCTCGAGCCACTCCGTAGGGGTGACATCGGGCGTGCGGTGACTTCTCGATTTGAGAACTTGTGCCGCACAAGAACCCAGTGTTTTCACGCAAACCGACCCGAATTCACTTTCGCGAATCGCTGGAACGTGCCTTGAGCGTTGCAATGAGATAGTCGGTGGGAGTCCCGTAGCTCGCGTTCGAAGCGCCAGGATAGATTACCTGACAATCAACCCCGAGTTCGACGCATCGCTCCTGGAGTTTGACTCCGAAGTTGGCCGTGTGCGTCGGGTCTTTCTGTTCCTTACCAATGGCTGGGGCGGCATTGAAGAACAGGCAGGTTGGAGGGTCGCCTGCACTGACCAGTGCGTAGGGTGAATACTCGGCAATCCACGGCAGAATGCTCTCACGGTCGGCAAGGAACTGGGCAAAATTCTTCTTCCCAAACGCATGCCCACCATAGCGACTGTTCGGTGTCCACTCTTTCATCTGTTTTGGATCGAGCGTGGTCTGAGGTCCCATCACCGCAGCACACTGGAGCCGGGTCGACTCGCGAGCCACCAAGTCCTCGCTTTCCGGATCGGCCAGGTCATCATGGTAGGCTCAGCCAGAGGCTCGAACAGGCACCCGCCGAACCGCCGGCAGCGCCAATCCTTGCCTTGTCAATGTTCCATTCACCCGCTTTGCTGCGGACAAACTGAAGAGCTCGGGCGGCATCATGCAACGGCGCTTTGACCGGGGGCACGACGCCCTCCGTATGAGCCATCAGCCGGTAGTTGATCGCGACAACCGAAATCCCCGCTTCCAGTAGCGACGCAGTATCCGCAAATCGATGCAGCCGCTCTTTGCTGCCACCAGACCAACCCCCACCGTGAATGACAAATACAAGTGGTGTTGGCTGGTCCGACGAAGCTTTCCAGAAATCGAGGACGTGCCGCTCATGGCTCCCGTACCTGACCTCTGCAAGCGTCGGCTTGGGCACCGAGGCATCATAAGCGGGGGCCTGCTTCACTGCCTTGGCTTGACGGGCAGATTTGGCTTTCGTTGTCTGGTTGGCATTCTGAGCATCGACTGCAGCGGCAACCACAAACAGGGCGAAAAAGCTGCAGCTTGCAAGCAAGCGTGGGTACTTTTTTCTCATCTCGAGATTTCCTTGATTCGCTTGAGGGACCAAACTAAGAACTCATCTGCCATCAAATCGTATCACTAGATTAACCCAACCGCTCGCGATTCGATAGAAGAAGCCAAATTGGAATGAGTCGAGGCAACGTCTTTTTATGCCAATGGCGGCCCAGCGAAGCGTCATTTTTTTCCTGGGAAGCGAACGGAATCTGAACCACTTGTTATCTTGCAAGGCGGGCGGGCATGAGGATATTTTGCCTTCAGTCATGAAACCTCTGTCCGACGACGACCAATGAGTAAGGCGTTTGATTTGACGGCATCGTCTGGATCCACTAGATCCCACGCCAAACCGACCCGCTGCATGCCACGGATCATTACGTAACCAAAATCGATTTCCAGTGGCCCGACTCCCATTCTCGGAGATGTTGGCATTGCGTGATGGTTATTATGCCAACCCTCGCCGTTGGTAAGCAGACCAACCAGCCAATTATTTCGCCCGCCGCAGGCAGCACCGACAAGTTGAAACCGCTGCCGGCCCCATTTTGGTGAATGACAGAAATAGTCAAAGCACGCAAATATGTTCGCCGTCAGAGCAACACGTACGAAAAGCCCCCACGCGATGTAGGCCAGGCCACCAAGACCATACAACAAAGCAGCCATTGCACCGATCAAAACCCAACGATGTTCCAGCCAGCGAAAAAAAGTACGTTGCTGCAATTGCTTGGTAATGGAATCGTGTGGTGCTGGATCCAACCAGCTGTTACAAAAAAAGGGTGACCGAAAATAGTTTTGCCAGAAATTCGGTGGTAACTCTGAATCGGCAATTCCCTGATTGGACTGACAAAAATCTCGCACGAAGTGAATCCGCGACGATGAAATGGGGCCACCGAGTCCGGACAGGCGCCAAGCAATGCAAGGCCGTTTTCGACCCACCGATAAGTTTTGAACGAGCCATGAATCAGGCCCCGATGAATGCCGACCGACCAGCCGAGCCCCCCTGTGATGAAATAGAGCGCCAACGCAACTCCGATCGCACCCAATTCAGGCTTCACAAAAAAACAGATTGTCATCCCACCATGCATTAGCAAATAAATCAGGATGTTGGAGAAATTGGCTTTTCGCACAAGTTTCATGGCTCTACATTTCTGCTAAACATATCCGTTGAAAAATGGCCGGTTGAGCCGAACGGTTAGAAAGATCGATCTTTCCAACGCAGAGACCCCGTTGATGCTTCTCCAATGTAGGCTTGCATGAATGGAAGGTAGGTGACAACAGATGGCGTGAAGTCAGCTTGTCGAATCAAGTCATGGCCGTTATTTACTTCGCTACCTGACGGTCTGACGACATTGCCGAGCTCAAGCGTATCGCCGTCTCCCCAAGGCCAACATTGAACTGCCATGGGACTACGTCCTTTTCGAATCACAGCCATGTACTGCGACGGTCGACCGTATTGCTGGCCAGTCCCTCCTCATCGAGGGCTCTGGCTATTTCGTCGTAATCGCAGTGGCCTTTGATGACCATACCGGTGGCGTCGTAAACATAATATTGCTGGTCGGTCTTGTGCCCCAGCGAAAGTTGACCGGCGGTGTACTTGCGTCCTTCGAACCATCCAGGATTCTTGATTCGGCTGGGGGCGCTTCCCCAGTTGGGGTCGGTACGTGTTTCTGTCATTCGACCACGTCCTGCTGTCATCAAATTGAGTTGGTTCGATGCAACCATTGAATCGACTCCACTAACGACCTGAGGTCGCCCCGGTTTGCCCAAATCCTGAAAACCAGGTTCATGGATGATTAGTTCATGTTCGACGGCGTTGGAATCTGGCATGGTTTTCCCCGGTAATGATCAACAGGCAACGGCTCGAAAACGCGATGCAAGCCACATCGCAATCTGTTGAACGCTATTGAGCGGAGGAACCCAACCAAAAACCAGAAGAATTTTGGCAGCGGCCAAAATTGGCGAAAATCAACGGTTTTCGCTTGCCAAATCGAGCGTTTCATCCAAGTCAATCGAATGCGGTGACCGAGTTTGCTCGCGAGCGAGTCGCCTTAACTTGATTCCCCAGACAATCGCCAAAACGGTTGCGCCGAATCCGTAGAGAATAGGTGCTGCCGTTAAATACAACATCAAAACGAAAGCGTACAGCCAACACAGGGCGGCTCCCCAATAGAGCTTACGCCAGTATCGTGGCGCGATCGTGGCGAGAACAAATCCTGTCAAAGCAGAGAACATTGGATAACACATCAGGATGGATTCCTCGACGCCGGTTGACGAGGACGAGCCACTTGCCATTAATCGCAACGATCCGGCGACCGCAATCGCGGCAAACATCTTTGCCAGCCAAACCGCCCACATGCTTTCCATCGCCAGATGCTCGGGCGTATGCTTGTCCAGATTACTGACGGAGCTGAAGACAAAGAAGACCACGCCGTACATGGAAAACATGGTTATCCAAATCAGCAGCTCATAGGCCGGGGTCTCTGCCCAACCTGCTCGAATTTGAGCATCCACAACCAGATTGATTACCAGAAACAGCGGACTTGTGAGGATTGTCCTTTTTCCGATCGTTGCAATTCGCAGTCCATCCTCCGCGACGGTAAATTGGTCAATCGCTGCCGCGACTTCCTGGCAATTCTGATAGCGAGCATCTGGATCAAATTCAAGACACCGCAGGCAGATCCGTTCAAGTTCCGGGTTGATGTTTCGGTTCAACGATCGCGGTGGTATCGGCGACCAGGATTCCCGTTGCCGATCAGCGAATGGCAAACTGACATTTTCGTAGGCTGTTTTCCCGGTGAGTAAAAAGTACAGCGTTGCGCCAAGGCCATAAACATCGGTTCGGGGATCGAGCTCCGCCCCCATCGCTTGCTCGGGAGCCATGTAGCCAATTGTCCCGGCAATCGCATGTTTGTCGTCGGCCTCTTGGGACAATCTGGCAAGTCCGAAATCTGCAAGCAGTGGTTGGTTTGCAGCTTCATCAAACAGGATATTTTGCGGCTTCACATCAAGATGCAAGATCCCCGAGGCATGCGCTTCCTGCAGAGCGTTTGCAACCGAGCGAATGATCTTCACAACCTCAATTTGATTCAATGTGGAGGCTCGCTCCGAGAGATTCCCTTCTTCGGCCAACTGCATAATAAAGTAAAAGCCATCTGAACATTCGCCCGCATCATAAATCTTGACGACGTTCAGATGCTTCAGGCTGGCAGCGATGCGAATTTCTTTTTTCAGCCGCGCAACGACGTGTGAGCGATGGTGAGGCGGGATCCGATTCAGCGCTTGGGTTGAGACCAGTTTGATTGCCACCCGCTGACCCGTCTGATCCTGCAGAGCTCGAAAGACCGCGCCTTGGCCACCTCGCTGAACCAACCGCTCGAGCGTGTATCCCGGAATTTGAGGGAGCCTTGCATCCAACGGTAAAACCGTTTCTGCGATCTCGTCAACGACTTCTTTAAATCCCGGATACTGTTGGCGAAGTTCCTCTATCATCAAGTCATAGCGACCATTCTGAATTGGCTCCAATTGCAATTGAAGTTTGAGCAACCAGTACAACAACTGGGGCCTGGTGCAGCACTAACTCGTTCCAGGAAAGCCTCAATTTTTGGCTTCTGTTGGCTTCGAGTCTTTCGTTCAAACTCATCGCAGAGCAGATCGATTTCTTCGTCGGGTAGATAATTTGGCATCGGAATCTAAACTGCTTCTGGACGGTTAGCGCATCGGATTAATCCGTTGATCATGGTACAGGGATTCCAGTGGCAATCACAACAAAATACGGCCAGCGACCTGACTCGCTGACTTTAGTTTACCGATTCATGAATCGTTGTTCGGCGGGAGGGCGGTTTCAGTGAACTCGAACTCGAACCTGGACGGGGAAAATTCAATCACCCAATGGCTGCAACAGGCCCAAGACGGCGACGAATACGCGCGTCAGCAGATTTGGGTTCGGTACTATGAGCGACTGATTCGCCTGGCAAGAAGTCGAATCGCCGCCGGCAACACTCGGGTTTCGGACGAAGAAGATGTTGTCGTGGGAGCATTCGATGCGTTCTTTCGCGCGCTAGGTGACGGCAAGTTTCCGGAGCTCGGAGACAGAGAGGGTATTTGGCGGTTACTGGTGGTGATCGCCGACAATAAAGCGAATGACTTGCACCGATATCAAAACCGGCAGAAGCGAGGCGGCGGGCAAATCCGCGGACATTCCGCGTTCCTTAAGGCCGGTGGTGACGGCGACCATTTCGATCAGATACCGGATCCAGCGCCGGACTTTGCTGATTCGCTTTGCTTGACCTGCAATGAGCTGCTGATACGACTGAAACCCGAACTACGCCAAATTGCCATCTGGAAAATGGAAGGCTACACCAATCAAGAGATCGCTGATGAACTTGGATGCGTGGAAGAGTCGGTTCGTCGAAAAGTGATGCTGATACGTTCCGTCTGGAGCAAAGACATGGAATCCAACTAACGCAACAGACAGCCACGTGGCCGGTGCAAATTCTGACCATTGGGTTCGGAACCAAATCGAAACACATGACCGATGCGGGGGGCTCCGTTACGAGACGCACAAGCGGTGCGCGATTGTGAGCTCACAAAACCGCAACGCGTCATCACCCAGAAAGCCATGATTTGATCGAGCCCGAATTGACCAAAACGGCCGCATAAATCTATTCTCCTGCGATCGTCTGAATCGCTGATTGGGAATATTGGTCGAGTTTAAAATCACCCGCCAGTACGGCTTTGCAATACTTCTTCAATGCGGACATGCGATCTTCGCTGTCGCCTGCCCAGTCGAGCAGCTGTTTGCTGCGACGCTTGGCATTCTGAGACGGATTGCCTCGCGCGTTCACCATCCCGTACATGATTCGACCAAGTTCCTCGTTGGGCGCGATTTTAAAGACGGGACTTGCCTTGATCCTCTCATCCGCTTGCCGCTGACGTTCGGCCCGAAGCTCCTGCTGAACCTCGGCCAAGATCGGCTCTGGCTTGCCGAGTGCCTTCGCAACAGCTCCCATGATGGTCTCAAGGTCGCGGAAGTTAGGGGCTTGGAAAACCAAGTTGTCGACGACTTTGTTTCCCTTGGCAACCAAGACGGTCATCGCGACGTTACGATTCAAGCCGTAGGCGCCAGGCCCCTCGACGCCATCAACGGACAGGCTAACCAATGACTTGGTGAACAGCGAGCCTCGCGCCCAACCTTGGAGCATCATCGTGATCTTTGCCCGGTCGTCGGACAGCAGCACAAAGTGGCTGGTCAATTCCTCATGCCGTGAAGCGTAGAAATCCACCAAGCCCAGACCGAATAGAATCCGATCATCGTTACCGAGCCTGTGCACGAAGCAAATAAGCGTGGTGCGTTCGGTTTCCGCGACGATCTCCAACTCTTCCGTTTCGCCGTCTTTGACCCGCAACACCTTAAACGGAGTGATCGTTTCGCCCGGCTGTGGTCCGGAGTAGACGCGTTCTTGATCAGATTCGTTTTCTTTTGACTTCTCGTCATCCGCCTGAGCCACGATGGGAGTGGCCAGCGCCGCTGCTGCAGGAACGATCGTTGCCGCTACCCCGATGGTTAGTCCCACCACCACGAAACCGTAACGCATAAGCGTCCCGCGGTGAAACTGAGATGAGCGTTTCATAATCCCCTCGAATCGTTAGACGGTGCTGCCTGATAAAATGGACTGTCGCCAACGTGGAATGGTACTGCAAGGGACATTTCTTGGGTAGCCAACCGCTGGCGGATCCCGGCATTTCCATTCGCCTTGACCCAGGATCGCCTCATCGTACTTCTCCAGGTTTCAGATAACGGGTTGGCAAGCTCAGCCGTTTTTAACGCTCGCCACGTGACTGATTACCCAACCGCGGCTAGCGCCGAAACGGTGAATCCCAAGGATCAAGCAAAGAATAACTACGCGTTTTGCGTTGCAAAACTTTGCTCCCCTCTCCACGAAAATTCGGACGAAAAAAGTTCGCCACTTGATCCAACCTGCTCCGAGTTTTTGGGGAGAGGGGGAGCAAGTCGGATTTTGAGAAATACCGAAGTTGTTTTTCACGCGAATACAAGACTAAGGATTAGGCGATGACAAAGCATTAGTCGAGAGATGCGTCAACTGCGGTCGTCAACATCCACGCAGCAACTCTGTTCGACATGACACGCGACGCTGGCACTTAAGCGACCCCTTATGCCGCTTGACCAGCCACCATTCCGATCGTTCTTTTTCGTCTTCGAAACAGCAATCCGGAACACGTGATTCCAAACAACAGGGCGCTGGTGGGCTCAGGTACGGCAGACAACGCAGACAACGAAATATCGTTACCATCGCCTGCGGTGTAGTTGATGTACAGGCCGACGCCGTTCCCCAGATAGGTTGCCAGATCTCCTTCCGCCAGACCTTGAAACTGACCGCTTAACAGGCCATCCACCTGCATAAACAGGAACTCGTCTCCGATGCTTGGCAGGTAGTGGTTGAGTATCGACACGGCTAGCGAACCGGACAACGACACATTCCCGGTGACGTGGTAGAAATCGAATTCGGAGCCGGGCACAAGTCCTGCAATCTCCACTTCCAGCTCCCCGGCGTTGAAATCAAAATCGCCATTGACGGTCATCGAACCAGGAGAATTGCCAGCCACCAGTGTGCCGCCGTCTTGCACCAGCTCACCCTCGAAAGTCTGCACGCTCAATTCACCACCGAGGAACTCGAATTGACCACTCCCCTGGTCCAACGAATTTGCCGCCAAAGCACCACCCGCCATCCGAACCAAGCCCATGTTGCCAATCGCCAAGGCTCCCGCAACGTTAACCGAACCGTCCTGCAAAATAAGCTGACCGGTCCCAGCGACGCCTACGTTCAAATTGCTGGATTGGATTTGGCCGCCGTTGACGTTCACCGTGCCTACGGAACCAGCGAGGTTTCCAATCATGATGTCATCACCCGCCATGAGCGACGCGCCATTGTTGACAGAAACCATGCCACTGCCAGACTCGCCGACAATCAGGTTACTTGAATTGTTCCACTGCGAACCAACGCCGGTCACGGTCACGGTTCCGTTTGATCCGGCTTTGTTGCCGATCACACCAGTGACGTTGTTGACCGCACCTCCCGACTGCACGTTCAAGATGCCACTGCCTTCGTGACCAACGTACAGGTTATCGGAATGATTCCACTCTGAGCCGATCCCAGTAACGTTGGCCGTTCCCGACGCACCAGCGTTCCGCCCCAGCAAACCAATCAGGTCATTAACGACTCCACCATCCTCTACATTCAGCGTCCCTGCGCCGCCATTGCCGACATACAGAACGTTGGAGAGATTCCACTGTGAGTCAGCTCCGGTCACGGTTGCGGTTCCGATTGAACCTGAAAAATTCGCCAGGTAGCCGACGGTGTTACTGACCACGCCACCTGCCTCGACATTCAATGTGCCTTGACCACCGTATCCCACCGATAGCAGATCCGAGTGATTCCATTGGGAATCATTGCCGGTCACCGTGGCGACTCCGTTTGATGCGGCTCCGATGCCAACATAGCTACGAAAGCTGGAAAGCTTACTACCACTCGCGATCAAAAGCCGCCCCTGCTGGCTGTCGCCGACCGTCAGCGATTCGATGACACCCGTTGCCCCATTCGATAACGAAAATTCAGCCATGGAGTTTGATGTGCTACCGTCAACAGTAAGCCTCTCAGCAGCGGTGATTTGTGATCCAACACCGTCGACAACCAGGCTACCTGACCACCGGGCCTGACGGCGATGAGGAGGAACTAAAGGTCCGCACGGAATCTGATTTCTTGAAATACGAAAACTCCGAACACCTGAAACTGGATTTTCACGCGTTCCGACATACCTGTGGTGCGTGGTTGGTCATCGCCGGCGTCGACGTAAAAACGGTTCAGACGATTATGCGCCATTCCAATCCGACATTGACGTTGAATACGTATGGTCACTTGATGGAGGGTGCGGAATCGAGGGCGATTGAGACATTGAATGCTGGAGTGCAGCAAATATGCAGCAAACTGCCTGCGACAGAACAACTATCGGATGCGCCTGTGTGCGAAGAGCAGGCGAATGATAAAGACCCAGAAACAAAAAAAGACCCCGGAAAAACGGGGTCCTTGCTGCTGTTTGCGATCCGGTGCAACCGGATGCCTTAGCGACGCTGACGGGACTCGAACCCGCAACCACCGGATCGACAGTCCGGTACTCTAACCAATTGAGCTACAGCGCCTTAATCTCTTTGTCTCGATTTCGCTTGTTCGCTTTTTTGTTCTGCCAGCGGCTGGACCTGCGAATGAACCCGGTGACAGCCAATGGATCTAATCCGCCACCAAGCCAACAGCTTCGTCTCAGCTCGTCTCGCTCCCGGTGAATCCTTTAGATCGGAGTTCGACCGCCGAAAGATGAACTTTTCTGCGTTTGACAGAAGTAGAAAAGTATCCTGTATTCGCCGGTTTTGCAAGCCGTAATGTCATTTTTGAGACCCGTATTTTGGCAGGTTTTTTTCCGATTCTTCCGGCTGAACCGGGTCGGGGAAGCCGAAACCTGTTTTTCCCGATCTGGAACGGGCCACGGACAGAAAATCCGTCGGTTTTAACCGGCTGACATCGGCTTGACCGGCCCAAAAGGGGCTCGGCTGGGCCTTGCAATAACCAGTAAACGTCGACTAACCGGACCGTCTCCAGGATCCGGACAAACATCCCGCCAAAAACCCGGACCCGAGTTTCGCCGCCACTGGCACGGCAACCTATATTTCAGCAAAGTCGTTCCCGCTGTTTCAACGGCATCCCGAATGCCAACCTCCGTGGAGTTCAGTCAAATGAACCATGTCACTTCGTTCCTGCGAACGATCAATCAACAACTTGGCTACATCACCTCGCAAATGGAAACCCCGCACTGGGTCTGCCTTTCCGCCGTAATCCTGGTAATTGGATTCTTCATGATGCGTGGCAACGTCCTCCGCGGGGCGTAAAACCAAAGCCGTTAAAACAGATTGGAATCGGGATCGAAGCCTAACTGCCTGATTTCGTCGGCATCGGCCTGCGCCGCTGCATCCCGACGCTGTCGCCGGTGGGTCTTCATCCGATGGAACAGGATCACGGCCTCCGTCCGAGCAACGCTGGACTTCATGGCCGCCACCATGGCCGGGGTATATTCCTGTAGATTGTAGACTCCGCCGTCGAGGGCAGCTTTCATCATTCGCGTCGAAGCCAACGCCAGATTCAAATCCGCCAGCGCCTTCTGGTAGCTGCCGATTCGAAAACGAGGATCTTCCTCCGACAGCGATTGATCAAATCCCGTTTCATCCCACGGCAACAGGCTTAACAGATAACCTCGCGTATCCAGATAGGCCATCGCCGACTGCAAGGAATCGAGGCAGCGGTATTTGTTGGGGAGCGATTTGGCGAGTTCCGTTTCTTCGAATCCCAAATCCCGCATTCGCAAGCGGTCCGAATTGCATTCCGCCTCCCGACCAAGGTCCTGGTAGAGCAGCGCACGGACAGTATAGAGCGCGGCCAGAATTCCCCGGATAATGTCCTGTTGATTTCTGGCCTCGCGCGTTTTTTTCTCGCCGCTGGCATCCAGCGGAAACTGATCCTGGATCTGCCAATACAACGTCAAGGAAACGAATTCGCGGACGTTGGCATAGTCTGACTCAATTTCATCGATCATGTTCGACAACGTCTCAAGGGCCTGTTCCTGCCGGTCGACCAGCCGCGAAATCAGACCGATCGACATTGCGGCTTTGACGGTTAACGGCAGATACAGATCCGGACCACCCCGCTCGGCCTGTCCACTAATCGCTTTCTCGATGTCCTTGGTGGCCATCATCAGTTCCCGATTGGCCAAGGCCCGAAAGTAGGCGAGATTATTCAGCTCCGTGCTGCCCCGGGCGAGGCTGTCAGCAATGCTGAGCTTGTGCGTGACCAAGGCCTGTTCGAAATCCCCGAGTTCCTGTTGGCATTGGGCTTTATAGTTCAGCACGAGCTTGCGTTGGTTCAGCGTCAACTTCCGCCCCGAATCCTGCTGCCCGTTCAATAGCTCATCGCACAACCGTACCGATTCCCGATCGCCCTGCTCCGCCAGCACGCGCGCGAGCTCGAGGTTCATTTGCAGACTGCCGGGAGCGTCAGCGACGGCTTGCTTCATCAATGCTAAACCCGAATCGACTTCGCCGGCGTCGGCCAGATTCAGCCCCCGCGCGAACTCCCATTTCGCCGTTTCCGATTGGCAACCGACGCAGCCCAGCAACGCGAACAATAACAACAACAAAGAAGAATTCAGATTCAAAATGGCTCACCCATCGCTCAACACGCTTGACTACAAAGAGGTGGACTCGCTCGTGCCACCTGCCGCGGCTTGATCCGAGGGGGGTTCAAGGAAATCGGTCACGGCCTGCAACAATTCTTTCTTGATTAACTGGATCTGATTTTTGTTACGGATCTTATTACCCAATTCGTCGGTCACATAGAATACCCCGATCACCTGGTGGGCATAAGTCGAAAGCCGCGCGTAAGTTACATCGAGGCCCAGGCGATAGATTTTCTTCGCCATGGTGTACAGCAATCCGGTTTTGTCGTAGCAGAATACGTCGATGATCGTTGCGGAATCCACGGTCTGGTTGTTGATCTTGACCTGAATTTCCGGCCGCGAAAGCTGGATGGCCAGGCTCTCCTGTTTGCCCCAAAGTTTGCGAAAACGAGGGGGCGAATCATCAACGCCCAGCACCTGGTCCAGCGCTCGCTTGCGAATTTCGTCCAATCGCGACTGGGGCGTTTCGGCAAACTCGCTGTCTTCGAACTGGATCCAGTAGAACGTCAACGAATCCCCCAGGGCTTTGATATCCGCAGCGCGAATCTGCATTCCCAGACTGCTGAGAATCCCGGTGATTTTGTAAAAGATTCCCGACCTTCGTTTGCGAAATTTTGCCAGACAGAGCTCGTACAAATTCGAATCCTCGATCCGGTTAACCCAGCATTCAGCGCCGTCGACCGACATCTCCCTGATTGCCAACAGCTGGTTGGCAATCTCTTCGGGTGCGTGCGACGTGCAAAAGTTGTTGGGGAGACTGTCAGTTTTCGCCCGCAGCCAATGCTGGGTTTCGGGGTCTTCGCTGCACAACGCGACGTTGTTGCAAATGTTCTGGTAGCGTTTGGCGACGGTGCCTTCACGATTGTCGCCGGTCAAAATCGTTTTGGCGTTCAGGAACAGATCGATCAGCAAGCTTTTTTTCCAGGGATTCAACACGCCCGGACCGACGGCCGAAATGTCAGCGCAAGTCAACACGAACAGCATTGACAACAGCGGCACCGAGCCAACATTCGAGGCAAATTCGGCGACCAGGGACTGGTCATTGATATCCCGATGAAAAGCCAGGTGCGACATCACGAGATGGTTGTGCACGAGGAATTTGATGTCCTCGGTAACCTCTTCAGGCAAGTCCAGACGGTGGCCTGTTTCCTCAGCGATCCTGCGGCCGACTTCGCTATGATCCTCCGGAAAGCCCTTGCCTAAATCGTGCAGCAACAGCGCCAGGTGCAACACGTTTTTTTCCCGGATGCTGCGGTAAGTCTTGCCGACAATCGATGGGTCATTCTCAAACTCCACGGCGTTTTCGACCGCCTGCAGGGAATGTTCGTCGACGGTGTATTTGTGATATTCATTGAACTGCAGCAGACCGCGTGCGTGGGTAAAACCGGGAATCACCTTTTGCAAAACCTGCATTTCATGCAAGCGTCGGAGCAAGCCCGCCAGTCCCCGGGTATTGGACAGCAACGCCATGAAGCGTCGCGCGGCCTCTCGCGTGAATTCGATGTCCGGGAATTTCAGCATCGCATGCCGAATGGTAATCCAGGTCTCGTGCTCGATCTGTTTCTGGTGCAAACAAGCCAATTGCATCAGCCGCAGGACCTGCTCCAGATCCAGTTTGACCACCGGCAACGAGGATTTGATAACACCAATTTCCCTGGGTCCCATCCGAAAATGCTGGTCAATTTGCCGGCTCATCAACGGCTCCAGAACACTGGCGGTCGCGCCTTTTTTTCGGCTGGTGGCTTTGGATACCACGTGATCACAAATGTACTGAATCCGGCTGGTGTAGCGAAAATAATCTCGCATGAACTCTTCCACCGATAACATCGCATCGTTGGTGCCGGCGTAGCCAAACATTTCTGCCAAGCGAATCTGCTCGTTCCGACCCATTTGATCGTGACACTGATTGGCATGGAAATGCATCTCGTTCCGCAACCGTTGCAGGAATTCGGATGAGGATTGAAGTTGGGTGGAATCGGCGGTGGAAATCGCGCCCAGCTGAAGCAGCCGATGGATATCGGTTTCGCCGTACTGCACAAAACCAAGCCAGCGGATCAAATGAATGTCTCGCAATCCGCCCCGTGATTTTTTGATATTCGGCGCAACAGATAAACGGTTTCTCCAAACTCGACCCGCTCTTTTTCGCGGGCCTGAATGATCGCGCGAATCAAATCATTGGTTCGCCGCGAAGCAATCCGCCGAAATCGGCCCTGGAAATACTGGAAAAGCTCCTCGTTCCCCGCCAAAAAACGGGCTTCGGTCAAGGAAGAAAAAATGTAAGCGTCCTTGAGAGACATCGTGCAGGCATCCCGCGGGGTCCGCAAGCTGTATCCAAGCTGCATCCCTGTATCGGTGATATCCTGACTGAGCCGTCGAGAGAATTCCACCAGGTCGTCGGTGATCGTCCCCTGGTACAGCAACATCAGATCGACATCCGAAAACGGAGCAATGTCCTGGCGTCCACACCCACCCAATAGGACCAACGCAATCCGCGGAACCAGGTCCGGCGAGATCTCGTCGAGCGCCGAGCGATAAATACCCAGCAGCACGGAATCCAGCAGGTCCGACAACGCGCGGGTGATCTGCTGGCCCGGTTCGCCGGCCTCGTGACGAATCCGCAGTGCTTGACGACCGTCGTTCCACGCAATCTTCGCGCGTAACACGCTGGCGCGAGAGCCGGTACTGGCGGTGGTCATGACGGTCTCAATGGATCAAAGGTTCGTGTCGGCAGCCCAGCGCTTGCGGCTGGTTCGAATTTCTGGTCGAGAATTCCCAGTGCTTGAAACCGCTCGACCTAAACCGCGTCGGTTCCGGTTTCTCCCGTCCGAATCCGGATGACCTCGGCGAGATCGGTAACAAAAATCTTGCCGTCGCCCATTTGCCCGGTCTGGGCTTTGGACATGATCGTTTCGACAACGGAACGGAGTTTATCTTCGGATACGACCACTTCGACTTTGACCTTGGGCACAAAATCGATGGCGTACTCGTTGCCCCGGTACATTTCGGTGTGACCTTTTTGTCGCCCAAAACCCTTAACTTCCGTGATGGTCATGCCTTCGACGCCACATTCGGTCAACGAAGTCTTGATGTCGTCCAGTTTGAAGTGACGAATAATCGCCTCGATTTTCTTCATCAGTTGTCTTTCATTTTACGTTCTAACCCGCACGTCCACTTTACGTGACGGAGTACCGACGGTCGACGACGAGCCGAACCACCACCTTGACCGGTACCCTCGCATTGTAGCCGATTCGCATCAAAACTGGAGGCGGATGGCAAGCGAGGGCCCGGAACGTTGTCTCAAACGCCCCAAGACGGGCTTAACGGAACAGCAAATTTCCAACGTGTCCTGAGAGGTTCTCGCTGGAGTTTCCCGTACGCAGCGGCAGCACAGATCATCGCCAGGAACGGGTCACTAGGAACGGGTTACCAACCATTGGGTTTCCGGAACACCGGCGGCATGATTGACCGCGCGGGCCAGTACGAACAGCAAATCACCGAGACGGTTAAGGTAAATCAGCTCGACGTCCAAATTCCGTTGGGGTTGGGTCTCGATTAACTCCACCAACCGCCGTTCCGCCCGACGGCAAACCGACCTGGACAAATGCAGACCGGCTCCGGCACGATTTCCCCCGGGAAGAATGAAGGCGGTCAATTCCGGCAGATCAACCTGCAATCGATCGACCCATTGCTCCAACTGTTGGATCCGGGATTCCGGAAATTCGGCAGCCTGCGTGGTCTGACTGGAACAGGCAGCCACTCGGCTGCCAAGATCAAACAGATCGTTTTGAATCTGCGTTAACAGCTGCCGGATTTCTGCAGGCACTTCCTCGCTGAGCACCGATCCGATCCAACAGCTGGTTTCATCGAGACAACCGCAGGCCTCGACGCCAAGATGTGTTTTGCTGACACGAATGCCTCCGAGCAAACCGGTTTCGCCCTGATCGCCTGTTTTGGTATAGATTTTCAAAGTCAACTGCCTTTCGCGCAGGTGTGGCTGGTCTGGACATCCAACGCCTGGAAACAATTTAAAGACCTCTTCCCGTTCTACGTCCACCAATTTTGAACAGGAGAAAACCGTGGATACGAAGTCGCACCGTTGCTTCCTGTTCCATCAAGCACGATATCGGGAAGCTGTTTTTGAGCTGTTGCCAAGTGCTTTGTCAAGTTGAAAGACACGGGTCGGCAGTCTCCGTCGTTTGTCGTACCAGGCCAAGGTGATCGGCTGTTCCACCGCGGCTCATCCGAAAATTAAGTTTAACCGCGGCGAGTGCCGAAACGGCTGATCTGAAAATTGAGCTTCAACCAAGGACCAGCATCCTCCGCGGCGACCCGCGATTCGATTCAAGAAACGGGTGTGCGAACCGCCCCTGATTTTAGGAAACTTGGCAACGAGATAGAATTGGGGACACGAGATCGAATTGGGGCACCGTCGTAAAAAAATCGGTTGACAGACACAACATGGCAAAAATCAAATCCTGTGGCTTTCTGATTTACCGCAATCAACCGGTCAAGTCGTTTTTGTTGATGCGGCATCCCGATCGCTGGGATTTGCCCAAAGGCCACGTGGATCCGGGTGAAACGAACCTGCAATGTGCATTCCGTGAGCTGGAAGAAGAAACTGCGATCAAGCCCAGTGATGTCCGCCTGGAAGAAGGGTTCAAATTCAAGCATCGCTATCTGGTCCCGGCGAAAAAACGCTACGGGACCGACTCCGAAGTCGTCAGTAAAAAACTGATTGTGTTTCTCGCTGAACTGATCCGCGACGTGGAGATCGAGCCAACCGAACATGCGGATTACACCTGGTTCGACTGGAACCCGCCGCACTCAATCCAGGAAAAGACAATCGATCCGCTACTGCAGCACTTGGCCGACTACTGGGCGGAAGAACCAGTCAACTGAAGCTGCCGACTTCGACACAACGACTCACTTGGCTCGACGATCCCGCAGCGAATTGCTTGCAAACTGCCCGTTGCGCAGGTCCGCTGCCGGAACGCCAGAGGAGCTTCATAGCTTAGACATTCACGCTGTCGGCGCGGATGTAGCGTGTTTCCCGGCAGGCAAACGTGGCGCATTGTCCGTTGTACTCCCAGCAATCGAGGCAATGAGGCGTTTTGCAACGCTGGCAGACCACCATCTGTTGGGTGATCACTTCACTGCAGATCGGGCATTTTACGGAATCCACCACCGCGGCCTGGTCTTCATTCAGGAACTCAATTCCCTTGACGCCAACCAGCATTAACTGGTCAAACAGCTCCAGCGAAAACCGGATCAAATCGTCGAGTTGCTGGTAATCCTTGAGATAGCCGGGTTTGCTGATGGTCAACTTGCCGCGATAGATCGACACGGCCACCTGCTGATTGGCCGTCAGCCGGCGCAGCTGTTCAATTTGCCATTGCACATTGGGAGAGAGCAACTGTTTGGCATCGTCAGGGTGGCTGGACGAACCCCAGTAATCGCTTTGAAACTGGGGATTGTCGATTTGGATGGGTTGCATTCCACGCCAGCGTCGCAAGCGATTGGGGATCGTCGCGAGGTCGAGTTGAATTTTCTTGCCCGGCCAATTCATCGTCACGTCGGTATTGCGGCCCCTTGGAAATCGCAGGGATTTGCGATTTCGCACGGTGCAAAATGTCCGACCATAATCAAACGACAGTCCCGGGTTGGTCAGCAAGTAACCGTAGAACACGCCGCCGCGGGATTGCTTGGCGGTGTACCGTTTTCCCAGCCTGGTATAGGTCCGATTCCAGGATCCCAAACTTCTCAGGATCGAGAAGCCATACCCGACCATCACGAATAAAAAGATCAGGAATAATATTGCGAAGACTTGCACTTGAATCACCTGGTTTCGTTAATCCAGTCCCTCACCGAGACCTCATCCTCTAGCTCTCTCCCGCAGCGTCTCCAAAGTTCTTATCGACCATTCTCACGGTCAGGTCAGCCGCGCCAGTTTCGTCCCTGTCCGTGCCGGTCGCGATTTCCGCTGTCGGATTGAACGCCATCGCGGCCTGCTGTTCGGGATCGTCGTCTTCCTCCAGGCGGGAATCGGCTGCTGCTTCATTCCGGCCCAGCGTAAATCCCAGCAAGCCACCGACCAGCGCGGTCGCCAAACCGACCACCGGTAGCCACCACCAGGCAAACTGAATTCCGGCCTCTGTGGATTCCGAATCGCTACCGAGGGTACCCTGATCGAGCAGCGTGTTAACTCGCGATTGGGACAATTCCAGTTTCTGTCGTGTTTCGTCCAGTTGAGCGGATAGCGTACTGACCGTCGTTTCCTTGACTTTTAATGCTTCCGCCAGCATCCGTTTTTCGCGATCGAGTTTGTCGGCCAACGCCTGGTGGGCCTCCAGACTGGATTGAAGTTGCTGGTTGTCAGCTTTGGTTTTGGTAAAGTTCTCGACCAGTCCCGCTTCCCCCGTTTGGGCCGTGACGATTGCCTGCAAGATTTCATTTTGAGCCTGGTCACGCGTTCGCTGCAACTGACTGGCCTTGAGCTCGGCCAACTCCTGCTCCAACTGGGCCACTTGAGCCGGTTCCTCCCGTTGACTGACATCAGCGGGAGTCAAAAACTTCCAGGCAATCGCGCCAAATACCAGGAACTGCATCATCAACATGGTGACGATCAAGATTTCAAACAGGGGCTTTCGATTGTCCATCAGGTTCACCACAGGCTGGGCACCGGTACCATAAACATCGCCAGAGTATCGAGGATCATTCATCGTGATCGGCTCTTTGTTGTAGATTCGTGCAAAGTGATTCAACTCCCGCTCGCGGTACCGGCCGGTGACCAGATAGAACCCACCAGTACGATGGGTTACCGGTCGAGCGTCGTCCGTCCATTGAAACCAACCCCGGTCGTCGGCGCAGGGATCGATGACCAAAGCAACATCCAGCGGGCGATTGAAAAAGTTGTTGCAAATAAACAGGTCCATCCCGGACAGAAACACGCTCCACCCGGGATGCGTGTGATACCACCCGACCATTTCCAAATCCGGCCGAAACTGCCGACGCTCATTGGTGATTTGGCTCCAGGTGTCGTGGGTAAATTTAAAACTGCCTTTGGTCGCCTCGTAATGCCGCGCCCTGAGACTGTCGGTAATAATCACAAAAGGTTGGCCGTCGTCGTCAATCTGCTGTCGGCCCAGCATCACACCCCCCAGTTCGACGCGGGTGTTGTCACGAGCGTGGGCTTCCATGTCTCGCATCACATCGAGATCAACGTAAATTTTCAGTTCGTCGGGACCGATTTCCCCAATTTCCGCGACCACAAAATGACCGTCTTGATCCGGCCGCAAGGCGCGTTGCGGTTCGGACTGCTCGAGATTGCCGAATTGGATGTCGGAGGTCATGGACGTTGGATTTCAATTATCGGTTTTCAGTTTTCAGGGTGATTCACGCTTCACTTTCAACCTTCACCGTCGTTGCTTAAGAGGACGAAATACTCGTTGGCGTCGGAGGCGACTCTGACGATGTCGTAACGAGGGACACCCAGGGATTCCAGAGTGCGATCGGCAAGTTCCGATTCAAATTCAATTTCACAAGTCGTTTCCGGATGGAGCGGTTGCCGGCAACTTTCGCAAATTCCGTCCCTCGAGCCGACTTGGCACAACGGCAAATCGATCGGATTTGCAAGGTCGCAGCTGCGACAGACCAGTTGCACCAGGTAATCTCGATCGAGGATCAATCGCAGCGACTCCGGTGGCAGATCCGATTCCGCCGCGACGAGCCGGATCAATTCCGTGGCGGTTGACTTCGCGCCGACCGGCAACTCCAGAATCGGTTCGTAGGTTTCGTGAGACAGGCAATCCTCGCGTCGCTGATACCTGGTTTGATAAAATTTATTGGCGGCACCGTTGAACACCAACGCGGTTCCTTCGGCGCTTGGCAGTTCGTGGATCAGCTTCAACGCCTCCTGCACTTGCAATCCACCAATGATCGATGCAATCGTGGGCGCCGTGGGGACTTTGCCCATCTGGATGTCTTCCTGCTTCAACAGCGGGCAACTGTACCTCAATGAAATCAAGCGATAATCGTTCTCGGTCATCGCGCATTCGTAACAGGAACCATGGGGCGGCACGAAAACTTTCGCGACGCCGTTGATCTCCTGAATCCCACCATCGATCCAGGGCGTGGCCACCTTCCAGCACATTCGATTGATCCACAGTCGGGCTTCGCGATTGTCGACACAACAAATGACCAGGTCGACATCGCGGACCCGCCCCAGGCCGAGATCGGTCAGCACGTTGCCGTAAACCGGTTCAATCCGGCAATCGGGATTCAGTTGACTTGCCATTTCCGCGGCGACGTTGGCCTTGGGCTGGCCCTCGTGCTCGGCCCGAAACAGCACGGATCGGGAGAGATTGGAACCCTGAATTTGATCGAAATCGATTAAGTGAATTTCACCCAGCCCCAACAGGGCAAGGTTTTTGAGGACTTCGTTGCCCAGCGCGCCCGCTCCGACCACCAGAACTTTGGCGGCCGCGATCCGGCTCTGATCCCACCAGCCAATCAGCTGCAGCCGTGAATAACGATCGGAATCATCAATCACGAAGTCCGGCTTGGGGCGGACAGGCGAGTTTTGGGACGGATCGGCGGGTGCGTTTTTTTTCAAGTTTTCATCTCGCGGGGACTTCAAATGGGAGCCGCTGCAAAGCGTGCCGATCGGGATCCAGGATCCCATGGGTGCTCGGTGACCAAGCGTATCCAGGATCGGGCTGCCAGGGACCTAATCGAGGAACACGATTCCCTGATCGTCGTTTCGATGTTCATTCCGCCTCTCGATGATTTCGATCCCGGTCTCAATGATCTCAATCTCCGGCTGGTCTGGCTGGCTGGTCACGGTGTTGGTTTTGTTTTCGGAAACCCGTGTGACCCGGACCGCCTGGGGAACCTGCGGAGGCTGACCGGTAATTCGATCGCGAATCGAGCGTCGATCAATGGGCAATCTAAAATCAGTTTGTTGTTTGGCCCAAATCGCAGCATCCCGGTTGTACGGGCTTTCGGTATCAAAATTTTTGTACCGGATCATGTCCCACAGCATCGTACACATCTCGTCGAGCGTCAGACTGGGAACCCAATGCGTCCCATAGCCCCCCAGACAGACCACGCCGTTATTGGAAATATTGGGATGAAAAATCGGTGTTTGCCAGGCCAAATTAGGGACCATGCGAGGGTAAGCAGCCCCCAGCTCCACCAGCACTTCGTGATGGTTGGTAATCGAGATGTTCCCTTTCTGATCGCGATAAAACCCCGCACCGTTGAAATGCAGACGATACCGCTGCGGCGGGCTGCCGGCCGACTCAAACGAAAAAATCGTGCTTTCCTGCTGCAGTTTCTGAACGGATTGAAAATCCGAATTCAGTCTTCGATCTCGTGGAGATTTCCGCATACCAACTCTGAAATGCCAGCCAAATTCCACACCCAGGATTGGGCGAGTGATTGAAAGTCAACATCTGACAACGCCTACCATCATAAGCCATCTGGGCAGGAATTGTGGAGCTGCACCCCACTAACCGGCGACGATTTCGGGATAGATAATCAGGTGGTCACCACTGCTGACATTCGCATCGACCAGCGTTTCGTTTTCGTGCAGTCGGCGTCCCCCCTCTTTGTGGTCCAGACTGTAACTCATCGGCTGACCGTCGGGGCCGACCATGGGCAGGTTCATTTTGGTAATAATATTCGGCAAAATTCGCTTCACGGTGACGGTATCCGAAACGACTGCCTCGACACTTTTGCGCGCCCGTTTGGTCCAAAAATACGACTTGAGTGCCTTGTTGTTCGACTGCGTCGGCCATTTGCTTGATTCCTTATGCTGGTAAATCTCGAGCCGTACTCCAGATTTTGATCTCAGTCCTTATTCGCCGCCCAATGGCGGATCTTTGAACTCGTTGAGATAAATTCTAGCAAAAATTCCGTCGCCGGCCCAAAGTCGCCGGCGTTTGGAACCCAACCGGGTCCGCCCCGGAAAAATTGCGGATTGACCGATTTTTCGCGAGCTTTCATCCAATACCCAGGGATCAGCACCACCCCGATTCCCTGGGGAAGACTCAAACAGCGGAACTAAAAAACTCGTCGGGATGCGATGGTTGACCGGGATGCTAAGGCTGACCGGATTCCAAATCGCTGGCCAAAATCCCGTAACAGACCACATCCTCGAAAACGCCCCATTTACGAACGTGTCCGCGCAGGTACCCCTCTTGGATCATCCCAATTTTTTCCAACACGCGCCCAGAGGCAGGATTGCGGCTGAGAAAATGGGCGTGAACTTTGTGCAGGCCCATTTCGGTTAACCCGTATTTCACCACCGCTTGGGCGGCTTCGGTACAAAATCCCCGATTCCAATAGTCGCGGCCCAGCCAGTACCCAAGTTCAGCGTGCTGATTCGGCTCGGATACCTCCAAGCCCACCGCGCCCATCAGTTGTCCCGAGCCCAGGTCACAAATCGCGAAGATCGCCGATTTTCCTTCGATCCACAGTCTGGGATGATGGCTGATCCACTCGGCCCCTTCTCCCTTGGGGTAGGGATAATCAATCGTGCGTGTGTTGGCGGCAATTTCACGGTCATTGATCAGGATCTCCAGTGTTTCGGCATCCGACAACTCGAATGGCCGCAACATCAACCGCTCCGTTTGCAGGCCTGGACGGGGGTCTTCTGCGGGCGCGTCCATCTGGGGCACTACCTTGTTCGTAATTTCGGCGGACACAAATCCTCGTTCAAATCCATCGCTCCTTGTTAATGGCTAACCGACGCGTTGTCGACAGGTGGGGTCGGGTTATTGGGATTAGTCAAATTGTGTGGCCGGCATTGGGCCAAAAAAAACCGCTTCTTGAAAGCTGGTTCGATCGACGTCTGACCATAACCTACGGTTTTCTGACGAGTCCGGCACCGCCAGTCCGTGTCGTGGACTGACCTGACTCCTTGACCCGAAGGCTTACCATGAGCTACCAACAACCATCCCCCGAGAATTCAAGACCGGATCCCAACAGTTTTGAAGCGGTTACCGACTCGCAGCTTGCCGCACATTTGCAAGTCAATCAATACGATTCATTTCAGTTGACCGACGCGGTTCGTCCCTCAATGGATTTAAAAATCAAACCCGTCCAGGGATATCGTCATGATCTGTATGTTGACGAAGAAACCCGATCCAAAGTACCCGTGGTGATGGCCGCCGCTTCACGCGAGGTGCTGTTCCCACTATTCATGAAGCTGATTCAGAAACTCGGGTCGGCGGTCGATGTCGTGCTCGAATCCAGCCACGATCAGTCGACTGGTGGGCACGTGGATTTCTATCGGGAACACATCGACATGCCAGTCCTGACCAGTGTGCTGTGGGACTACGAAGATCTGTTGCTGAACGACGGCTGCACAGGAATCGCCGTGCTCAATCCCAATCTGCCCCAGGAAATCCAGTTCGAAGAACACAAGTTGCTGATCGTCTACGGCAGCCCGCTCGAGCAATATGAATTTGTACTTGAGTCGCATGGAGTCGGCGAAAATCAGAATATGAAGTTCATCACCGAAGCCGAACACGTGCACTCCTCTTCCGAAGAGTTTGCCGAACGCTTCCGACAACTAAGAACCGATCTGGGTCTGGACGGCAGCCAAAGCCATCAGGAGTTCGAAAGCGGAGAGGGCCAGTTTGGCGAAGGCAATTACGGGGAAGAGAGTGATGATGGTTGGTATGCAGGGGGGTAGGAGTTTTCGGTGTTGCGCGTTCCGGGTTCAGTGCTTGGGGAACGCGTGAAAAATGAATTCGGTGTTTTTCAAAACACGACGTGTTGCTGATTGAAACCCGCTTGATTGAAACCGCTCTTCCACTTCGTGCACTTCCGCCTCCCAACACCGCCTTCCTAACAGCGCCTTCCTAACAGCGCCTTCCTACCTGCACTTTCCCAGCTGCCTTATTCGTGTCGCAGGGCTTCGATCGGGTCGAGTTTGGCGGCTCGCATGGCGGGATAAATCCCAAACGCCACGCCCACGGCCAGGGCGATGCCAAACGCCAGTGGAATCGAGATCGGCACAATCACCGGCGTCATATCGCGAACCGCGGCCGGGATCGAGGCCAACGTGGAAGGGAACCAGATTCCGACCAGCTCTCTCAAGCCGCTGATCATCAGGGGGCAAGCCAGCCCGCCCAGAATACCCGTCACGCCACCGACGGTGGAAAGCACCATCGTCTCGACCAGAAATTGCCGGGTAATGTCACCACGATTGGCCCCCAAGGCCCGCCGGATTCCAATCTCCCGGGTTCGCTCGGTCACCGTGGCCAGCATGATATTCATGATCCCGATGCCGCCCACGACCAGCGAAATGGCCGCGATCAGACCCATGAATGCCATGAACATCAACCGGGTTGTGCGGGCCTGTTCCAAGAGTTCCAGCGGCGTCACGATCGCGTAATCCACTTCTTCATGTCGCGATTTCATGATCAATTCAATCGCCTTGGCGGTCTTCAGAACATCTTTCATTTCTTTGACACGGAACGTGATCTGGCTGAGTTCGACCACTTCGTTGGATCGCGTACCGGCGCTTCGTTCCATCGTCCAGTCGCCAATGCGCCGCCAGAAAGTCGTCAACGGTGCGTACACATCATCGCTGAAATCCTGGGCCTCGAGGGAGCTGCCAACGGCGGCCATGATGCCCCGCGGCTTGGTGACACCCACGACGCGATAGGGCATGCTGCGAATCAGAATCACGGTGCCCAGACACGACTGCAGCGGTCGAATAGACTTCGCCACCTCGTACGACAACACGCAAACATTGTCATCATTTTCGACATCGAGCTGCTCAATGAACCGGCCTTCGTGCAGTTCCAGTTTCATGACTTCATCGTATTCGGGAGTACAACCGATAAAGTGAATCGTTCGGTCGACGTCGGCGTAATACAGTTCCCGTTTGGCATCGCGAATTCGCAGGGCGCGATCGATCGTGGGTAGCGTCGCCGAAAGAACGTCGAAATCGTCGCGTGTCACGCCGTAAATGGCCATGGATTCCTGCGAGACCTCTTCGGTGACCGGTTTGGCGCTTCGCAGGATGATGTTGTTCGTCCCCAGTTCTTCGATCTGCTGCTGCACTTTACGGCTGATGCCTTCACCGATGGCCAACAACCAGACCACACTGGCGATGCCGATAAAGATTCCCAGCACGGTCAAACCGCTTCGCATCGGATGCAGGGCGAGGCTCTTCACCCCCAGTTTCCAAATTGAAAGTCGTAGCAGTTGCATCAGTCAGAGGTCTTAAAATCAGAGGTTTCAAAATCAGAGGTTTTAAAATCAGAGGTCTTAAAATCAGAGGACAACCGGTAAGCGAACAACCGGATCGGCGACGGCGGAAAAATACGGCCTTCGATCAGCAGCGCGAACTCTAGGGCACCGAAGAAAGCTCGACGGCATCGCGGTAATTGTCGGCGTCGACGAGCACTTCTTCACCGACCTGCCAACCCTTGCTCAATCACGACAAATTTTTCATTGTTGGAGCCGATTTCGACGGCCCGAGGAGAAATGCCCTGCTCACTTTTGACCAGCACAAAATGACGTCCGTTGTCGACCAACAGGCTGGACAGGGGCGCCTGAATCGCGGCGTCTATTTTTTCGACAAAGATCTCAACTTTGGCTCGCAGCCCGGAGCGGACCAGCGGACTGCTTTCGGTAATTTCGACATAGACGTCGTATTCAATTGGGGCCTGGTAGTAGCGTCTCGGATTCGGGAACGAGCTGACTTTTTTGACCCGCCCAGCGATCACGGTATCGGGTGCCGTGTCGACTCGAATTTCGACACGTTGATCCACTTTGACCTTATTGATTTTTGAATCGTTGACTTTCGCTTTGACTTGCATGTGATCGGGATCGGGCAAATAGAAGATCGGCTGGTTGTCGCGAAGCACGGCCCCTTCCTCGATCACCACCGAAGAATCTCGCCGCTCCGAATCGTTGGCGTAGACCAGAGTGCCGGGCGAAGGCGCGACAATCCGGCAATTGGCAACCTGTTTTTTCCATTCGTTCTCACGATCCAGACTCAATTTCAGCGTGTACTCACTGGCCTCAAGGTCCGCTTCCTGTTTGCGAATGTCGGCAGTCAGTTCAGCAACCATCCGGTCCTGGGTAAACTCCTCGTAGACGCGTTTGCGGGCTTCCGCCAATTCGCGATCCAGTTTGGCTTTTTGCTCGGCGAAAATGTCGGCCTGAAGCTGGGTCTTCGTCAGATAACCTTTCCGGTTGAGGGCCTCGCTGTATGTCCGTCGGTCGGCCGCCCGTTTTTCGTTTTCGAGCGCGACCATGATCTCCGCATCCATTTCAGCCAGCTCCTGCTGGTACATGCCGTTCTCAAATTCATGCAGCTTGCGCTTCGCTGTATCCAAGATGCTTTGCGACTGAATCACGGTAGCTTTATCCCGGGCAACGCGAATTTGCTGCTCGGTCAACTCTTCTCTCAGCAGCGAGTCGTCCAATTGCGCCAGAAAATCACCCGCCTTGACTTTGGTGCCCTCGGGGATCAGTTCGATGATGGTCGAACCGCTACGCCCCCGCGATTTAATATTGCATTTGATTTCGACCTTCTGGGAGCTTTCAATATCACCGACTTCGTTGACCGAGTTGACGAAAGTGTCCTCGAACACGCGAAAAGTGATCGCGCTGTTGGCGACGGCCAACGGGTCGTCGTTGGAGCTGTTGACCAGAACCGTCCCGGCGATCAGGGTACCGCTGATCACCAAGGCGATGATCAGGAAGATTTTGACAAACCCATTTCTTGACTTCATGGCTGACATCAGAGGGAAAGTGAGGGAAATGGACAAAGTAGAGACCGATTACGCCCAGCGAATCCTGATCCGGGGACGTCGAATCCTGTTTCCTCGAATCGAGGACCGGACCGGATGGCTTAAGGACGCGTAACCGCAAGCAATTATTGATTTTATCGGACAATCTCCAGGATAGTCGAGGAAAATCCAGATTCGCCGCAGAATCGAATCTGACGGTGGTCAACTTTCCGGATTGCCGCTCGCCATTGGCGTCCCCACCGTTTGAGACCGGATTTTCCCCCACCAACGATCCGAAAGGAGGAATCGTTGAACTTCCCCCGAATTGGGCGTCGGCTGGATTCGTCGCTGGGCTCAAGCTCCGCGGCGAAACCGGGCTCCTACTCGCAGAACAAGCGATTTTGTATCATGGAACGATGGAAAATGAAGACGTCAAAATCACCATCCCGGTCCGCGTTTTACTGATTGACAACGACAAAGACCACGCCCGCGCGATGGCCGAGAGCCTCGAACGCATCGGGCTTGAGTGCACTTATGCCACGTCCGGTCCCGAAGGCTCCAAATTGCTGGACGAAAATACCTATGAAATCGTCGTCACGGATTTGATGATGAACGACGTCGATGGAATGAAAATTCTCAAACAGGCCAAGCAGGTCCAGCCACTCTGCGAGGTCATCCTGGTTTCCGGGCACGCCACGGTTCCCCGAGCCGTCGAAGCCATGCGGGAACAGGCCTTCAATTTCCTTGAGAAACCAATCACGCCCAAACGACTGCAGGCGAGCGTCTCCAAGGCCGTGGATGCGGTTCAGCTGCGAATGCAGAACATGAATCTGCGACAGCGGCTGGATGAGCGATATGGCTTCGAAAACCTGATTTTCTCGAGCGACAACATGAAAGCGGTCGTCGACCGCCTTCGCCGAATTGCTCCCACGGACGCTGGCGTGCTGATCACGGGGGAAACCGGAACCGGCAAAGACGTGGTCGCCCAAGCCATCCATCAAAACAGCCCCAGGAAAAAGAAACCGTTTGTCGCCATCAATACCGCCGCGGTAGCCGAACACCTGGTCGAAAGCGAACTGTTCGGGCACGTCAAAGGCGCTTTTACCGATGCGATCACCGACCGGCAAGGCAAATTTGAGTACGCCAACGGGGGCACCCTATTTCTCGATGAAGTCGGTGATATGCCAATGCCGACCCAGATCAAACTGCTGCGAGTTCTCGAAGAACGTGAAATTACACGCGTCGGTGACAATAAACCGATCAAAGTCAACGTCCGCGTCCTCGCCGCGACCAACAAAAACCTGGAAAAAGAAGTGGAAGAAGGCCGGTTTCGAAGCGACCTTTATTTCCGGCTGAAAATCGTCTCCGTGCACCTCGATCCACTCTCCAAACGTCGCGACGATATTCTGCCGCTGGCCGACCATTTTCGCAAACAGGCCAACAAGCGGCATGACCGAAAAGTCAAAGGCTTTTCTCCTGAGCTGCGACGCTGGTTGCTGGAATTTGAATGGAAAGGCAACGCGAGACAACTGAAAAATGTGGTCGAAAGCTGCGTCGTCATGGACACCGATGACTTGCTGGATCTCGATGATCTTTCCCCCGATCTGTATGAGGCACCTCCCGTTGACAGCCACGCCGCCCCCAGGGAATCCGCCGCACCGCAGGCGACGGCCAACTCGGACGACGGCGTTTCATCGTCGCTGATCGGCAAATCACTCAAGGACATCGAACGCTGGGCGATCGAACATACGTTGACACTGGCAAATCATAACCGCGAAGAAACCGCCAACATCCTCGGCATCAGCGAGCGCAACCTGTATCGAAAACTAAAAGAATACGACCTCAAATAAAGAGATCGTCCCGAGCTCCAAACGCAGAAAAAACGCCATCGCGAAAACTGAAAACTGAAAACTGAAAACTGAAAACTGAAAACTGAAAACTGAAAACTGAAAACTGAAAACCATCCCCATGCCAACCACCATCCGACCGATTCGCCAACTCTCCGCCAGCGTGGTCAACAAGATCGCGGCTGGCGAAGTCATCGAACGGCCGGCCAGCGTGGTCAAGGAACTACTGGAAAATTCAGTCGACGCCGGGGCGACCCAAATCGAGCTGGCGATCGACAAAGGCGGATTGGAGTTGATTCGGGTCACCGATAACGGCTCGGGCATCCCCCACGACCAATTGCCGTTGGCCGTCACCAGCCACGCGACCAGCAAAATCGCTGACGCCGATGACCTGTTCCAGGTCGGCACATTTGGGTTTCGGGGAGAGGCCCTGGCTTCGATCACGGAAGTCAGCCAGGCGATGATTCGTTCCAAAACAGCCGATCAGGATTGTGGATACGAACTGATTATCAACGGGGGGCATCGCGAAGACATCCAGCCCTGCGGCAGCCCGACGGGAACCACGATCGAAATTCGCCAGCTGTTTTACAACACACCGGTCCGAGAGAAATTCCTGAAAACGCCGCAGACCGAACGGGGCCATATTGCCGAAGCTTTCACCCGGGTTGCACTGGCTCACCCAGAAATCCAGATGACGCTGGTGCATAACAACAAAGTCGTGCATCAACTTCCGGCGACCGAGGTCTGGCGGGATCGGATCGATGCCTTTTTTGGTCCCGAAATTTCCAGTGGCTTAATCCCGGTTTCCAATCGGGAGGGTGAGATTCAGATCAATGGTTTCGTCGTCGATCCATCGGTCAGCCGGTCCAATAACCGGCTGCAGTATCTGTTTCTGAATCACCGCTACATTCGCGACCGTTCGTTGCAGCACGCAATGAGCGAGGCTTATCGCGGCCTGTTGATGACGGGTCGGTTTCCGGTTTGCTTCCTGCGATTGGAGATGCCCTTTGAACTGGTCGACGTCAATGTGCACCCGGCGAAACTGGAGGTCCGTTTCCAAAATGGCGGAAAAGTTTACAGCCAACTGTTGGGAACGATCCGGAATCGTTTCTTGACCACCGATTTGACGGCTTACGCGCAGCTCGCCAAACCCGAGTCTGCTGAATTCAGGAAATTCCCCGAAGACGTTGGCGGCTCCCCTGCCCTGCGGCCGGCCAACCAGGAACGCATTCCGTTTACAACGACATCGACCATGGTGGACTGGACCCAGGCGCCTCGGCAGCCGTTTCCTTCGGCCCACCCTGGCAGCACGGCAACCATCGCCGGCGGGTCAGTGAACCTTCCGTCGAATCCGCTGGTGGGACCGGCGCCAGCTCCCCACGAGCATCGCGATTTCGCGTCCGGCGATGTTACCGCGGGAAGCCAACCGCGATTCGATCCAGCCCACGCGTCGCCTCGCCCTGTGACAGCGCTGCAGGTGCATAACACCTATTTGATCCAGGAAACCGAAGAAGGCATGGTCGTGATCGATCAACACGCGTTGCACGAACGGATCATTTACGAACAATTGCGGGCCAAGGTACTGGTTGGCAAACTGGAATCCCAAAAACTGCTGGTACCCGAGCCGGTCGCACTCCCTCCTGCCGAAGCGTCCGCGGTTTTGGAACAAGCGGATTTGCTGGCCCGAATCGGAATTGCCGTCGAACCGTTTGGCGGAGATACCGTGTTGGTCACGGCCTACCCAGCCATGCTGGCCAACCACAATCCAGCCGAGATGCTACGGGGCGTGATCGACCAGTTGATGAGCGAGACCAAGCAACTGGATCAGCGAGATCTCGTCGACGAGCTGCTGCACATGATCTCGTGCAAGGCAGCGATCAAGGCCGGCGACAAACTCACACCCGAAGAAATCACGGTTTTGCTGGAACATCGCGAGCTTTGCCAAGACTCCCATCACTGTCCCCATGGTCGACCGACATCGCTGGTTTTCTCCCGGGAAGAGCTCGACCGGCGTTTTAAACGAATCTGATTTATTGTCATCCAGCGAAATTATTCGGCGAAAAAGACCCGCTCGGTGTAAATCCTCCGCAAATACGACGATTCAACCTTCATCTATAATAGAGCTGCTGATTTTTCGAATGATTGTCTTATTGATTCTGACTACGAAAGCCGTCCTGCCCCATGATCTGCGTTAGCATCGGTCGCGGCCGACATCGAATGATGATTGCCGAGCATCATCACCTTGCCGAACAGGGGGTGGAATTGGTCGAATTGCGTCTGGACTACATTCGTCGCCCGGTCAACTTGCGTCGTTTGCTTGACGGTCGCCCTTGCCCGATCATCGCCACCTGCCGCCGCCCCGAGGACGGCGGCAAATGGATGCGCAGTGAAAAAGACCGACGAATGCTGCTGCGGACCGCCGTGGCCGATGGTGCCGATTACGTCGATATTGAAATGGATATCGCGCACGAGATTCCCCGCTACGGAAATACCCAGCGGATTATCAGCTACCACAACTTTGACGAAACCCCTGCCAACCTCGAGGAGATCCATCACCAGATTGCGCAGCTCGATCCGGACATCATCAAAATCGCGACGATGGCGAACAATCCGATCGACAACATCAAAGCTCTGCGACTTTGCCGCGACTCGGATATCCCAACGGTGGCCTTTTGCATGGGCGAAATGGGATTGCCATCGCGGATTTTGTGCGGTCGCGCCGGGGCGCCTATGTCGTATGCGACCTTCAGCGAAGACCGAAAGATGGCTCCCGGTCAACTGAGCTATACCCAGATGCGGGAAGAGTTTGCCTATGAGCAGATCACGCCGGCAACCACGATTCTCGGGGTGATTGCCGACCCGGTTGCCCACAGCCTCAGTCCCCGGGTCCACAACGCTTGCCTGCGGCAACAGAAACTGGATTATTTGTATCTGCCATTCCGGGTCCCCAAAGAGTACCTTCGTGAGTTCATCCAGATTTGCCCCGAGATGGGGGTCAAAGGACTGAGTGTCACGATTCCGCACAAAGAAAGCGTCCTCAAGTGTATTAACGTGCTCGATGACAATGTGGCCGGTATTCGAGCGGCCAACACGATCGTGTTCAAGGACATCAACACCTACGGCTATAACACCGACTGCACCGCGGCATTGGAAAGCATGCAGCAGGTATTGAACGAAAAAAATCCGGAAATCCAGGATCCGTTTGCCGGCTTGCGCGTTTTGATCCTGGGAGCCGGGGGTGTTGCCCGAGCGATCGCTTTCGGATTGCTTCGAGCGGGCGCAACAGTCACGATCTGTGCCCGCGATTACAAAAAATCGGACGCCCTGGCATCCGATCTGGATTGCCAATCGATCGACTGGTCGGCGCGGGCGAATTTCAATTGCCAGGTGCTGGTTAACTGCACGCCGGTCGGCATGCATCCGCACATGGATGAAACGCCGTTTGATCCCGAATGGTTCGACAAAAAGACCATTGCGTTCGACACCGTCTACAACCCGGAACAGACTCTGTTTATCAAATCCGCCCGGGAAGCCGGCTGCACGACGATTACGGGTATCGACATGTTTGTCCGGCAGGCCGCAAGGCAGTTCAAACTGTTCACCGGCGTCGATCCGAAGATCGAAACGCTCCGGTACGAAGTCAAACGTGCCACCAGCGCGGCTCGCTATTAACGGTCGAAGTTTCATGAATTTGTTTCTGATGGGATATCGAGGCTGCGGTAAAACCACGGTCGGTCGAGCACTGGCGAAGCTGCTGAACCTGGAAGCAATGGACTCCGACGAGCAGGTTGAGCAGCGGGCGGGCATGTCCATCAAGGAGATTTTTGAGAGGCAGGGAGAAGCCGGTTTTCGCGTTCACGAAGCGGAGGTGATTGCTGAGTTGTCACGACTGGACAACCGGATTATCTCCCTTGGCGGGGGTGCTCCGCTGGCGGCAGAGAATCGAACGCGGCTGCAGCAAACCGGAAAAACGGTCTGGCTGATGGCCCCGCCGGAACTCCTGTGGGAGCGAATTCGAGGTGACAAAAACTCGGCGCTGCAGCGTCCCAATTTGACCCACCAGGGCGGTCTGCAGGAAGTCCGCGACGTCTTGGCCGTGCGAACCCCGGTTTATGAGGAATGTGCGGATTACAAGATCGACGTGCAGGATCTGCCCCCCCAACAAATCGCGGAGAAGATTGCCGACTGGTGGAATTCGGTCGATAAGAATTAAACGAACTGCCTGTCTGTTGCGGGCCTCCGCCACATTTCTGTTGAACCGCGCACCATCATGATCGCCGACCTGCCATTACCTATCCTGATCCTGACGCTGGCCGGCGCGTTGATCGGAGCTTTCGTTAACTGGGCGATTTATTCCTGGACTTATTTCCTGAAGCGCCCCTTCAGTCCCTGGATGACCACGGCTGAGTCGGCCTCCCGGCGGAACTGGACCGACCGCATTCCAATTGCCGGCTGGATCCTGTTGCGTCGAGATGCCGCGGCTTTCGGCAACGGCTTCTGGATCCGCCCGATGTTGATTGAGATCGCCTGGGCCATCGGATTGCCCTGGTTTTATTTTTGGCAAATCGGCGGTGGACTGACCGGTGGCCCAATCACGCCGCTGCCCCCGACCTGGGGACTGTGGAGCGAAACCTGGTTTTACGCGCACACGATCCTGATTGCGCTGATGTGCATCGCCACGTTTATCGACTTCGATGAGCGGACCATTCCGGACTACATCACCATTCCGGGGACACTCATCGGGCTGGCGTTTGCTGCTGGCTGCCCCTGGTTCCGCCTCCCCGTCGTGACCCAGAACCTGGCGGGGCAAACCGTCGAATCCTTGCATTTCAATTCGCCCAACGAACTCCCGGTTTGGCACGTCGGTGACGTCGGTTTGTGGGTCGCCGTGGCGGTGTTCACGATCTGGATTCTAGCGCCGCTACCGAAGATCTGCACGCTCCGTTACGGTGTCGGGCGGAGCTTGCAATTGCTTGTCGCCAGCGTGACGCGACCCAGACGCAAATCAAACTGCGAATTCCGAACACAGCAGCGGCGTCCGTTCGGAATTTCACTGGCGCTGGGGATCCTCTGGCTGGTAGGTCTGGTTAGCCTGGTGGCGGCAAAGCGCTGGTTACCAATCGCCAACTGGCACAGCCTGTTTGGTTCAATCTACGGCATGGCGTTTGGTGGCGGGATGATCTGGGCGATCCGGATCGTCGCTCGCTATGCGCTGCAAAAGGAAGCGATGGGATTCGGCGATGTGACCTTGATGGCCATGATCGGTGCCTTTCTCGGTTGGCAAGCAACCTTGTTGACGTTTGCGATGGCGCCGTTTGCAGCGTTGTTGATCGTGCTGGTCAGCTTCATTTTTACGCGCGACAACGAGTTGGCATTTGGACCGTATCTCTGTTTTGGCTGTCTGGTGCTGCTGTTGGGCTGGAACTCGATCTGGCCCGCCGCCATGATGCAGTTTCAATTCGTCGGTCCGTACATGTTGCCGTTGATGTTCGGCATGCTGTTGTTAATGGCGATCCTGTTGTTCTGCATTCAGTGGATCAAAGGACTGTTCCTGGGCGAGGAGTTTGAGGCATGAGGCCATGGATTGAATCGGTGCGGGATTTGGAGCTGGATCAGGATATCCTGCGTTATCGACCGTACGGCATGATCGAAGCTCGAAGAGGCCAACTGGTGCGGGTTCAATTGAAACCGTGGCCAAAAATCGGCTCGGTCATGGAAGCCAGATGGCTGAGCGGCTGGAAGCACAAACGTCGCAAGCTCGACCATTGCCGCCTGTATTACAATCAGCCCGTCGGCCACCGCCGTTTTTTGGCTTTGACCTATTTCGAATCGACCCTGAAGACCAGCTTCAAGACCATTCGAACCGCCCTGGATGTGCTGGATGGCATCGCTTATCTCAAAAAGTCGAATGCGATTCTGGCGGAGGTTTCCAATCCCAGAATCTCCGACCGCGCGATGCAGCGCTTCGGCTGGGAACGCCATCTCGATCACGGCCGACATCGACATTACATCAAACGGTTCTGGGGTGAGTATCCGGAACGGGCAGTCAAGTTCTTTGAGTCGGACGACCGGATCGCTGCAACGTTTGCTAGCAATCTGCTTGATCAATAGTCGACTTGGCCATTCTCCAGGATGGGTCCGCGCGGCTTCCAAAAGTCCAGGGAATCGCCGAACTTCGACGAATCGCGGCAAAATGCCCCAACCGCTGCCCCGTCGAGCCGCCAGACGGGTTGGGATTCTGATTGAGCTTTACGACTTTTGCCACGATCGCTAAAGTTCCAGCGAATTTTACCGATCGTCTCGGATTGCTCGCGGCCAGCGCGGTCGCCCAAAAACAACAAGTCAAGAATCTGACCTCCCGTCATGAATGACTTAAGATCCAAACAGGCAACTCGAACCTCATGGCTGGCAGGCATCTGTTGTCTTTGCCTTGCGCTGACGCTGGCCGGCTGCCGACAATCCGGTGCCAACGGGCAGACAGGATTATTCGGGTCCAATCGACCGTTGTTTGGTGGCAACACGCGAATGGCCAATAACTCGAATTCGCTGTTCGGCGGCTCGGCGGCCAACCAGGATCGGTATGCTGCACAGATTCCCGAGATTGAGATCAACGACCCGCGTGCCCAGCAAGCGAATCAAATCGCGGGGAATGCAGCAAGGGAAGTCTACGATCTCAACCAGCGACTGGGTTCATTCGATGCGGATAATCAGTTATTGAACACGGAAGTCGCCGGACTCCAGCAAAAACTCCAACTGGCCAACCAATACAACCAATCCCTCAAGGAACAGTTGGCAGGTACCACCAATCAGATTCAACAGGCCTTACTGGAACGACAAACGGCAGCGCAACAGGTTGCCAGCCTGCAACAGCAGCTTCAACAGGCCAACCAGAACCTGCAACTGGCCCAACAGCAAACCCAACAACAAGCAGGTCGACTGGTCGGTTTTGGAGGTGCCAACGGCGCACCCACTGCACTGCCGGGGACCGCAACGGTTCGGGCCAACAACAGCCTGTTGAATAAATTGTCGGCCATCCAGATCCCGGGCGGTCAAGCCCGAATGGACGGGGACGTGATTCGGATTGAGTTTCCCTCGGACCGCATGTTCGTACCGGGAACCTATCAAATCCAACCTGCGCAGATGCCGATGTTGCGCAATATTGTTGGCACGATTCGCGAGTCGTTTCCACGGCAAATCATCGGGATCGAAGCTCACTGGGATAACACTCCATTGACACCTGCCGGAACGACCCATCACCAGTTGACGGCGACACAATCCTTGGCCGTGTTCGAAGAACTGGCTCGCCTCGGTCTGCCTGAAAAGCAGATGTTTACAATGGCGATGGCCAGCAATCGGCCACGGCATGCCGCTGGTTTGGTCGGTGGCATCAGCCCCAATCGCCGCGTCGAACTGGTCATCTACCCCGAGACCTTCGACGATTCCTAACGGATGGTTGAAGGATCGTGGCAAGAGTACCCCCCTCCTCTCGGCCAGTTTGAGATCCTGAATCGTCGCCTGTTCCGCTTGCAACCCTTCCTCCGGTGGTTGTTTTAACTGATTGGCTGGCGCGACTCGCTCGCAGCCCAGTTCCGGCCAGAATTCCCGGTTTCAGCCCGATTCACGTTTGAAAACGGGTTTTCCACAAATGATTCGCATCATTTGACTCCCGATGGCTGCCTCGGAAGTGTCTTTTGCGTGTTTTGCGCTCTTTTCCTGAGATCCAGGAGTTTGTGCTTGAAAATTGCGCCCAATCTGCACAAATGACAACCTGAACACTAGTGTTATTTTTAATATTTTCAAAGTCGATGTGACCAAAGGTGTCAAACGAATGGGCAAATTGGTCCCAACAGGAAATCCTTCGCTGGGACGCGTCGATATGAACATCCACCTATCACAGACAGAAAACCTCCGAACCCAACCCACCGCTGGAGCTTCCCAGCCGGGTTCTTCGGCGGCTTTGATCCATCAGTTGCGAGACCGAATTCGGCAAGTGGAAACGGCCGGCCGGCTCGCTGACGACAACCGGATTTCCAGTGGCTGTCGTGCCATCGACCGCTTATTGCCCGACGGGGGTTACTCACGGGGCTCGTTGGTGCAATGGATTACCGCAGGGGGGGCGGGTGCGGATTTTCTTTCTCTGCTGGTTGCCCGTCAGGCCTGCGAAGACGGCGGCGCTTTGGTGGTGATCGATCCACAAAATCAATTTTATCCACCGGCCGCTGCAGCCCTGGGAATCAAGCTTGACAACCTGATAGTGTTGCAGGCCGGGAACCAGGTTTCCCGCCATTCACCCACCACAACGCCACCGATGACCCAATCGGTTTTACCGGACGATTCGTCCACCGCCGCTGGAGAAAAAGATTTGCTGTGGGCCATTGACCAATCTCTCCGCTGCCCCGCCGTCGCGGCGGTCTGGGGGCCGCTTGAAACGATTGACGAACGCTGGTTTCGCCGGTTTCAACTTTCGGCTGAATCGAGTGGTTGTCTCGGTCTGTTTATTCAACCCCTGGCCGCTGCCCGCCAACCGACCTGGGCAGAAATTCAATGGCTGGTCGCCGCCAACCCTGCAGCCTGCGAAGGTCACGCGCGGCACGAGAGCCTTTCGTCCTCGCATACAAATGACCCCCGGTCTGTCTTGACCAACCCGAGCCCCCTGAATGCCTGCCAATCCAGACACCCGTCGCCTGCATCACAACCCCAACAACCCATCAGCCTGCAACTCACCCGCTGTCGCGGAACCCATACGGGGAAAACGATTCAACTCACCATCAATCACATCACCGGAGACGTGCAACCGGCACCGCGCAACCATGAAACCCTGCGAAGCACAAACACGAACGAAGCCCAACCTCCGAGCCCACACGCTTCGGCGCGTGCTGTGTCTCTGGCTGCCAAACTGGCCCATCCAACGACTGGTCGTCAACGAGCCTGAGTTGCGTTGCCAACGGATCGTGCTGTACCAACAGGACCCACGTCGCGGCCAACGGGTGGCCGCCGTCAGCCCTCTGGCAATGCAAGACGGGATCGGGATTGGCATGCCACTTTCCGAGGCCAAATCGTTATTGAAACGAGCCTCGCTCCAGCAAAAAAGCACACCTTCAACCGGACCGACGAAGCCACCCGCCCCGGTCGGCAACACCTGCCAAACGCAGCCGCATTCGCCCGCCGACTTCCACATTTTTGAACACGACCCAAAATCAGACCTGGAGAACCTGGCACAACTGGCCGACTCACTAGAAGCCTTCAGCCCCATCATTGGCCTGGAACCGGTCGAACCGGCCCGACAGAAAAAAGGCCACCAGCCCCATTCCATTTTCCTTGACGTCACCGGGTTGCGCGCAACTGTTTGGCGGCGAACAATCCTTGGCACGTCAGCTGTACCGGCACTGTGACAGACTGGGATATTTACCCCGGATCGCTGTCGCCAACACGGTCGGTGCGGCTTGGGGTGCGGCTCGATTTTTACGCGGCCATTCGGATCAGGAGGATCCCCCCACTTCAAACGGTCAACCTCACGTTTCCAACTGCAATCTTCCGGCCCACCCGACATCGCAGCCAAACACCACCCTGCCCCCTCTGACCCCCTGGCAGTCTCAACAGATGGTGATCCTGCCCCCTGACGACCAGCACACCTTTCCGCAACTGCCGATCGAAGCCCTGCGGCTGGAACCGCTGACGGTCCAAACGCTTCATCAACTGGGCATCAAAACGATCCAGCAAATTTTGCGTCTGCCACGTTCCGACCTGGCGATGCGGTTCGGAGACGAAATCCATCGCCGCATCGATCAAGCGAACGGACAGATCGAGGAACCAGTGATTGCCCGGCAGCGCCCCCTGATTTTCAGGCAGAACAGGTGCTTGAATATCCCACCAATCATCGGGAAACACTGGAAGTCATCATTGCCCGACTGGCGGCCGGAATCTGCAAGCAAATGCGGAGCCAACAACGGGGAGCGCTGCAGTGGAAGATCGAACTGAATTGCCAAAATCGCGAGCCCATCACGTTTCAGATTGGTCTATTCCAGGCCACTTCGACGCTCTCGCACATCATGCCACTGATCGAGATGCAGCTGGAACAAGCCCTTCAACCACACACGCGAAAATCGCGAAAACGAACCCGGCGAACAGTCCACCGCCTACGGGCGTCAAGCGAAACCGATCCGGCCAGCCACTGGGCCGAACAGCGACAACCGCTACCCGGAAATCCCTCAGCCCAGAATCAGCCCGCCGCACCACCGACTACCGAATACCAGTTCCATCGCTACACGACGATCCAGGTCCAGGAAATTTCGGTGCAAGTCACCTCGTGTGTCCTGCTGGTTCAACAGCAACGACAGCTGTTCGACGAAAATCCCCGCTTGGACAAACAGGCGCTCGCGCACTTGATCAACCGCCTGTCCAGCCGCCTGGGCCAAGCCAACGTGGTTTATCCGACGCTACAGTCCGGCGCCCAACCCGAATACTCCTTCCGCTTGCGCCCTTGATTGATGTCCGCCGAAAACGATCGCGGAAACCAGCCAAACCCCCACGACAGTCTCACGTTTTTGCCAGACCCCTGCGGCTGTTCAACCCGCCATTAACAATCAACCGGGGAACGGGGGAACAGGAAAATGATCGGCCCCCTGCCCTGCTGCCCATCACGGAAGACTCCATCGTTCGTTCCTGGGGACCCGAACGAATTGAAACCGGTTGGTGGCGTGGGCTAACGGTTTGTCGCGATTACTGGCGCGTCGAAACGGAAACGGGCCAACAGTTCTGGATCTTCCAGGATCTCCGTAACAAAAACTGGTTTCTGCATGGACAATTTTAATCACTGTGTATTCCGAACTTCACTGTAAGACAAACTACTCTTTCCTCACCGGTGGCTCGCACGCGGACGAGCTGGTCGATCGCGCGGTGGCACTGGGCTACTCCGCGCTGGCGGTCACCGATGAAAACACGCTGGCCGGCGTCGTGCGGGCTTACGCAGCCGCCCGGGGAAAACCGATCCGGCTGATTATCGGCGCCGAAATCATTCCCAACGACGCGCCTCCGGTGCTGCTGTGGGCCACCGATCGCAGGGCCTATGCCAGTCTTTCCAAACTGATCACCGTCGGGCGACGTCGAGCCCCCAAAGGGGAATGCTGGTTGTCATTGGACGACATCGCCAATCACAGTGAAGGCCTACTCGCGGGCGTGATCCCCTATTTTCAGGGCGACCGGTTGCGCGCCGATCATATCGACGAAGAACACCCCAGTTATCCCTGGTTTCAGCATTACCGTTCGCTGTTCACCGACACCCCACTGCCAACGCCGGCTGAATCGGAACGGTTCAGCGCAACCCCCAGCTGCTCGTTGAACCAACCCACACTCACCACGTCGATTCATCGTTATCGCGAGCTGTTTGGTGACCGCGGTTATTTGATGGCGTCCCTCTACAAAGGCATCGATGACCAATGGCGCATCCGGCAACTCCAACAGCTTGCTCAAGCGACTGGATTGCCACTGGTGGCCGCCGGCGATGTGCTTTACCACTGCCCTGCCCGGCTGCCGCTCCACGATTGCCTGACGGCGATCAAACATCGCACCACCGTTGCCTCGGCAGAAGCCCTGCTGCTGCCCAACGCGCAGCGACATCTGCAAACGATTCCGCAGCGGCAAACGGCATTTGCTGAGCTGCCCGACGCCATCGAACGAACCGAGGAAATTGCCGAACGCTGCCAGTTCTGTCTCAGCCAACTGCGCTACGAATACCCCGAAGAACTTGCTCCCAGCGGTCAGGCGCCGATCGAATACTTGCGCAACTTGACCGACCAGGGATCGGCTCAACGCTACCCCGACGGCGTCCCCCGTAAAGTCCAACAGCAGCTCGAACACGAATTGAAACTGATCGACGAACTGCGTTACGAAGCCTATTTCCTGACCGTCTGGGACCTGGTCCGTTTCGCCCGGGGCAAAGGCATTTTGTGCCAGGGCCGGGGTTCGGCTGCCAACTCGGCGGTCTGCTACTGTCTCGGCGTGACGTCGGTTGACCCGGGAACCAGCGACCTGCTGTTCGAACGTTTCATCAGCAAAGAACGAGACGAAGCCCCCGACATCGACGTGGATTTTGAACACGAGCGGCGAGAGGAAGTCCTGCAGTACCTGTACGACAAATACGGCCGCGACCGGGCCGGGTTGGCCGCAACCGTGATCACCTACCGTGTTCGCAGCGCCGTCCGCGACGTGGGCAAAGCACTCGGTCTGTCCCTCGATCGCGTCGACGCGCTGGCCAAACATGTCGAAGGCTACACCCGCGAAGACAACCTCGCCGGTCGCATGCAGGATGTCGGTATTGATCCTGATTCCCAGGTCGGCAAACAGCTGAACCATCTGGTCAATGAAATTCTGGGCTTTCCCCGTCACCTCTCTCAACATGTGGGTGGGATGGTGATCACCCAGGGCAAACTGGACGAACTGGTTCCGATTGAAAACGCGGCCATGGATGATCGAACCGTGATCCAGTGGGACAAGAACGACCTGGAGGAGCTGGGTTTGCTGAAAGTCGATTGTCTTTGCCTGGGCATGCTGTCGGCCATTCGCAAGTGCTTTCAGCTGGTCGAACGGCATTGGGGCCGGCCGTGCACGCTGGCCAACATCCCCCAGGAAGACCCCAAGGTCTATGACATGATTTGCGCTGCCGACACCGTGGGCGTCTTTCAAATCGAAAGCCGCGGGCAAATGAGCATGCTGCCGCGACTGAAACCTCGGTGCTGGTACGATCTGGTGATCGAGGTGGCCATCGTGCGGCCCGGACCCATTCAAGGCAACATGGTGCATCCCTACCTGCGACGTCGAAACGGCGAAGAGCCCGTCGTCTATCCCAATGAAGCGATCAAAGCCGTCCTGCATCGAACCCTCGGCGTACCGATCTTTCAGGAACAAGCCATGAAGCTGGCCGTGGTCGCCGCCGGTTTTACGCCCGGAGAAGCCGATCAACTTCGCCGGGCGATGGGCAAGTGGCGGAAGACCGGTGTGATCCAGCAGTTTCATGACAAATTGATCGAAGGCATGCGGCAGCGGGGTTTGACGGGTGAGTTTGCCGAGCAGGTTTTTCGCCAAATCAGCGGATTCGGCGAATACGGTTTTCCCGAATCGCACGCCGCCAGTTTCGCCAAACTTGTGTACGTGTCGGCATGGTTGAAACACTATTACCCTGCAGCGTTCTGTGCGGCCATCCTCAACAGCATGCCGATGGGATTCTACGCGCCAGCCCAATTGGTCGCCGATGCCAAACAACACGACGTGGACGTTTTACCGGTCGACGTAAATTCTAGCGATTGGGACTGCACGATCGAAACCGCAGGACGAGATCAACACTCGGGCCAGCCGGCTTCATCACCAATCGCCCATGATGGCCACTCGTCCACCCGCTCAAGCCCTTGCGAAAAAGCCCTTCGCCTGGGCCTCCGCATGATTTCCGGGCTCCGTTCTGAGGTGGGTGAGATTATTTTGAAAGCCCGCCGCGACGGCCCTTTCACCAGCGTTTCCGATTTCACCCGTCGAACGCGACTGGGACAAGCCAGCATTACCCAGTTGAGCAATGCCGATGCTTTCGGCTCGGTCAACCAGGATCGCCGGGCTGCGCTGTGGCAGGCGTTGGGGCAGGAGCAGAAACCCAAGGATCAGCCGTTATTCGCAGGGCTGGAAACGGGTGACGATGAAACGTTGGCGCTACCCACGCTCGAACCGCAGGACCAGGTAACCGAAGACTATCGCTCGACCGGATTGTCATTGCGAGCCCATCCGCTTTCGTTCCATCGTCAACGCCTCGATCAATTGCGCGTGACGTGTTGTGCCGACCTGATCGACAAGGACAACAACCGACACCTGCGAGTTGCCGGATTGGTGATCCTTCGTCAACGGCCGTCCACCGCCAAGGGAATCACGTTTGTGACGCTGGAAGATGAAACGGGAACCGCCAACCTGGTCGTCAAACAAAAAATCTGGGAACGTTATTACAAAATTGCTCGCCGCGCACCGGCGTGGATCGCCCACGGCAAACTGGAAAAGAAAAGTGGCGTGATTCACGTGGTGGTCAACCGCCTGGAAGACATGTCCGATCGGTTGAACGAATTGAAGCTTAAATCGCGTGATTTTCGGTAGCAGGTCGACGCCAGACCGAGTCATCGGGGTGCGTGGTGGTCTTACGTGGCCATTCGCCACGTGGCCATTCGCACCACGTGGCCATTCGCTCCGCGAATGTGCGCAATTTCGCAGAGCGAAATGCCACGTAACAGCCAATACCGACTGCTGGTAAATCACGCCTCAGAAAACAAGGGGGAACATCCCTCGAATCAACCAACGTTCAATCATCCACAGGAACTTTCCCCTTGAACAACCCATCCACGATTTCTTTGCAACGTTCCCTGCCTATTTCTTCCCGCCCACCTACGGCTATAATCGGCCACAGAGAATTCGAGCGGTTTAACCGAAGTACGCTTAAGCCAAATAGATGCACCCGATAGTCCGATAAGCTCTGTTGCCGACCAAGCATGAACCCGATGCGACAACAATTCAAAATACTTTGGATGAGCGTCCTCGTGTTAGCAACATTGGGCGTGCTTCAATTTCTGATTTGTACAGCGACTGCCATCTATCATTACCCCGGCGGATTCTCGTTTACCCAAAACTATTTGAGTGAGCTGGGTCGGCAAGCCACCCAGTACGATTCGATCTACAACGGTTCGATCATTTTCCTCGGGTTCTCTCTGATTCCCAGTTTTGCCTTGCTCTGGATGACGAACACGCATCGTATGTGGTCGATGCGGGCAGCCGCGATGTTCGGGATCCTCTCATCATTTGGGATGATCGGCATGGGACTGGTGCCGGTCGATCGCGAGTTCGTGTTGCATTATGCGTCGCTGGCGATTTGGATGTTTCCGATGATTTACATGACGGTCAGTTTTTTCTTTGCCGCCTCTCGCAGTCGGTACGTCGGAATTGGTTTCCTGTCCGCCAGTCTGGCGACCGTCGTGATGATGATCGTGGTGCTGATGAGAACCGAATTAACCAGCCTGCAGCTACTGCACATGTCGGCGGTAGCTTTTGGCGGGGTCTGGCTGATTTACGTACTGGTCTTCATTTACCAATCCGGCAAGTACATGCTGAAAAACTGGCACCTGAGGGAAGACTACTCAGACCAGGAAGACCAATACTTCTCTCGTATCGTGCGCAACCTGAGACGCTAAAAATCGCCACCAACCGTAGGCCGGAACAGAGCGCAGCGCCCGTTCCGGCAGACCGCGCAAAGCCCCCCCAACCAACGATCCCCAAAATCGGCTCATCCGCCAAATCGACTCATCCGCCAAAATCGGCTCATCATCAATTCGCTCGCATCGCAAGCCGGTGGCCCATCCACACCACGCCTGACGTGTGACAAAAATGGCGGGACGGAGTTACTTCTTCTCCAGATCCACGCAGATGATCTCATTGTCGTTGCGGATGAACGCTTTGCGATTGGCAAACGCCGGCATGCTCCAAACAACGTCGCGACCGAAGGCAACATTGGTCGGCTCGATGACTTTAGCCCGATCGATTTCGGTGTAGCCGGCCGGGGTCATTTTGGCGATCACCAGTTCGCCGTTTTCATTGAACAGCCAGAACCGGTCGGCTTGTCGGACGATGAACGCCGTTCCGTTTCCGACGCGGCGCTGGCTAACGGGAGCCGAGTCCGCCCACAGCCGTTTACCTTCCGGCAGTTCCAACGCAACCATGTCACCGGTTTGATCCATCCCGTAAATCACGTTGTTGGCTTGATCGACAAACGGCTGGACATTGACTGGCGAGATGGCATCGCGAGCTTTGTCACGCCAGACGATTTCGGCCGTCGGTTTGTCGCTGGCCAGTTTCAACAGGATGCTTTTCTTTGAATAACCCGCGACGTAAAGATAATCGCCCAGTTTGACCGGTGACATGATGATGGATCCGCTCGACGCTTCGTAGGGCACTTCCCAATACAGCTCACCGGTATCCGGATTGACCGAAGAGATCGCATCGGGTTGTGGCAAAATCAGTTGACGAACCCCGCCGGCTTCAATCATCGTCGGGGGACAATAGCCCTGCTCCGGCGCGGTCAGGGCTTTCCATCGTTCCTGGCCAGTTTTTTTGTCGAAGGCGACCACGTGACTCTCGTCACCACCGGCCAGCGTGATCAGGTTGTCGCCATCGATCAACGGATGACCCGCGTAACCCCACAACGCCGCTTTGGTGCCATACTGTTTGACCAGATTGACCTCCCAAACGACATCGCCGTTTTCAACCGTCAGGCAGATCAGTTTGCCTTCGGCACCGAGCGTGTAAACCAGGTCACCATCAACCGTCGGCGTGCAGCGGGGGCCAGCGGGATAGGAAACTGAGTAGATCACGGGATATTCATGTTTCCAGATCTCGTTACCGGTCGCTTCGTCGAGGCACAGCACCCGTTCGATTCCGCTCGATTCGGTTCGCTCGAAATTCGCAATCTTGACGTTGTCCTTGGTGACGTAATCGGTGATGAAAACTCGACCCGCTGCAACGGCAGGACCGGAGTAGCCGCCGGCAATCGGCGCTTTCCAGAGAACCGTCGGCCCGCCCTCGGGAAATTTCTCGATGATGTTGGTCTCGTTCCAGGTGTTGTCCCGGTTGGGGCCCATCCAATGAGTCCAATCGTCGGCAGCGACCGGGCCAATCAACATGGCGGCAGTCAAAAACCAGATCACGGCGGATAAATTCTTCATGGTGTTCCCAACATCGTGATTTAACAAAGGGTATTTCAGAAACGGCCGGACCGTCATTTTACAATATCGATCCAGACCATTCGGTGATCCGAGACACCAACGAGATCGCCGCCAGGTTGGTCAGGGGTTGGCCAAAAGACGCCACTTTCGACCACCTTCAACGATTTCGAGGGCAAACAATAATCGATTCGCATATTGCCGACGCTGGCATCGTTGAAGTCGCCCGTATCGAACGCCGGGTTGCCTTGATGGGAATTGTTCTTTCCAGCCTGCTGTTTGGCGTAGAACAAACCACCCTCGCTTTGGGGCGTAAAGGAATTGTCGATCAAGGGGTGTTCGGTCAACTGCTGAGCCGCGCCCCTGGTGCTATCGCCGTCGACCGGATCAGCGTTTAAATCTCCCGCGATCACAAACAGCGCATCTTTCTCCAAACCGCCCCGGTTCTGATTGTCGTCGTAAATGTAATCGGAATCACCGGAGATGTAGTCCTTCCAGAAGCGAATTTCATCATGGTTGCGACAACCATTGCGATCTTCCGGGCCGTCGAACACCGGTGGCGTGGGATGGGAAACGAGAAAGTGAATGGTTCTGTCATCGACTTTGATCGGCACATCCCAGTGACTTTTGGAGGATAGCCGGAAAATCGATTTCAACTGGCCGTCGTAGTAAGGCGCCTTCGTCTGCGGGTCGACGGGCCAAAGATGATCCGGCATATCCATCCAGAGAAAATTCTGAAACGTCCGAACCGCTTCATAGTCGATCGGGTATCGGGATAACACGACCATGCCATACTGCCCAGGAAACGCACCATAACCGTAGGCATCATCCGCCGTCCCTTTCTTGCCGTCGTCGTTCAAATCAAAACCGGTATCGACGCCCGTATTGACGGACTGAAAATAAACGAATTCATACTCGATTGCCTCGCGGCCATTTTGCGACTGGCCGAGATAACTGGTTTGAAAACTCTCAACGCCCACTCCCTCGGCGTCATAGTCAAATTCGTTGATCAACAACACATCCGGTCGGGTGAGCTGGATCAACTCGGCGATTTTCGCTGCCGCAGCTGAATTGCCCGAAGCCAACTCCGTTTTCAGCGCCGGCTTTTTTGCGATTCAGGGCGACGTTGAACGTCGCGAACCGGACAGTCGACGGAGCATCCGCATTCTCGGGACCGTCGGAAACCGGCGTTTTCGTTAACAGATGATCGGCATCGGAAGTGGAATTCTCCTCGGCCGATCGACCTTGCATGCCCGAATCAACCGCTTCGGCCGGAGCCACCTGACTGCCAGCAGTGGACGGTAGTGGAGTTGGTTCGCCCGAACAGCCGCAGGTCAGCAAGACCAACATCCAGCCTGCTGCGAACAAGCGGTTTCGGATCAAAACAGGCACTTGATCAATCGTATTCATCGTGGACGTGTCAGAGGTTGGCTGGGGAGACAGGGGAAAGGTTGACGCTGCGCAATGGAATCGAATGGTTACCTGTTCATCATGTCGAGACATTGTCCCAGATAACTTTCGCCAAACAGATTCAGGTGATTCAACAGATGATACAGCCTATAGATTTCAACGCGTTCCTCCCAGCCCTCCTCGAGCGGCCAGGTGGAATGGTAAGCCTCATAAAAATCCTGACTCATTCCGCCGAACAACGTCGTCATCCCAAATTCAGCTTCCCGATCGGCGAAGTAGACGGCCGGATCGATCAACACGGGCTCACCGTTGCCGGCTGCCAGGTAGTTGCCACTCCACAGATCGCCATGAATCAGGGCCGGCAAGGGGGACCTGCCGCCGAGCAGTTTTTCGACATGAAACAGAAAACGATCCGCCAATCGGTTCAGCGATTTTCCAAAACCGTGATCCGAAGCCAATCGTAATTGAAACTCGATCCGTTGATCGATCCAGAACCGGAGCCAATCCTGCGACCAAGCATTAACCTGCGCGGTGGAGCCCAGGAAGTTATCGTGATCAAAACCAAAACGATCGGACGATCCGGCTCGGTGCATTTCGGCCAGCTGTTCCCCCAACCTGGCAAAGAACCCTGGGCCCCGTGAACCAGTCGGGATGGCTTCCAGAATCAGAAAGGCAGCACCCGATTCGGTCTCCCCGAGGACAATTACTTCGGGGATTCGAATCGTCCGGGTTTCGCGCAAGGCTTGCAATCCGGCTGCTTCGGCTGCAAACACCTCCTGGCCCAACGACTGATTCGATTTCACGAAAAAAGATCGACCATCGACCGTCGTGACCAGACTTGATTGATGAATGCAGCCCCCACTGGCGACCTTGCTGGAGACAATCTCGGTCGAGGTTCCGGTGGCCAATGCGATGGCAGATTCGACCGACCATTGGAGTTGCTGGTTCATGGCAGCGACCGCAAGTGGTCCAGGATTGCCGGGCAGGCGACTTCGATCATGTCCAACACGTATTCAAACCCCTCAGCGCCACCGTAATAGGGATCGGGAACATCGGTTGGCCAGGCATCATCCAGAAAATCACTGAGCAATTTGATTTCCGCAATCGGATCAGGATGAAGCGATTGAATGTCCTGAAGATTCTCCCGGTCCATTGCAATCACCAGGTCAAACGTCTCAAGGTCTGCAGCACTGATCCGACGGGCACGGCTGAGCAGGGAATAACCGCGTCGCTGAGCTGCGTCCTGCATCCTCGCATCGGCAGCGTGCCCGGTGTGGTATCCCATCGTGCCGGCAGAATCGACGACCAATTGGTCTTGAAGCTGCTTTGAGTTGACCAGTGCCTGAAACACGCCTTCGCCCGTCGGCGAACGGCAGATGTTGCCCAGGCAGACAAACAGGATGGATTTGGGTTGCGGATCGGAAACCACTTTTTTCCTTTACCAAGACAATCGAGATTCCGATTATCGTAGAAGAATTTCAGCGGTTTGCCGAGGCAGGTGCAGAACGCATTGCCGCCAGCAGAAGCGTTCGGGCGGCCGGGGCAAAATGGGGTTACGGGACGATGACCTGAACCGCATCGGCGGTGTCAAACCAGAGTACTTTTTGCACATCACCGGCGCTGAGAATGGCTGCGATGCAGAAGACCAGAATCATGGCGATCAAAACGGCATATTCGACCGTGGTTGTCCCTTCTTCATTCCGGGACAGGCTCTGGATACACCGGCTGACAAATAGTTTCATCTGATTCTCGACCCGCGCGAGTTCTGGACAATGAACGACGCCTACGCGCATTCGCGAAGCGTTTAGGGAAGCTTAGGTTGCCCGAATTGACAGGCGACTCAAAATCCGCAGGAATCAGATCGACCAACTAGATCCCCAACGAGATATTCCGGTTATTCCGGATTGGCCAGCGATAGCGAAGGATGGGGATGAATCGCGAGGCTCTACTTGCTGGCCGCGTGCCGGTTAAGCTTCATTTTTGTGCGAATCTCATCCTTCAAATGACTGATCACCGAATCGCGATCCGTTGAATTCAGGATGTCGTGCACGACCGATTTGGCGGAACCGGCTCCCCAGCTTCCACCATGCTCGAAATACCGCTTGGCGGCCTGGCCAATAATATAGGAACTGAATCCTGCGGCAGCGCCCTGCGGTATCAAGGTAATCGCGGTGCCCAGCGTGGCCGTCAAACCCTTGAACAAGCTGGCTCCCCAACTGGTCAGTTCGCCCAACGCAAACACACCGGCAGCTTTGCCAATGCTTTTGGCCAAGCCCCTGGCCTGGGACATCGAGAAATTAAGTCCGTAGACTTTGGACAGCATCACAATCATCAACGCGTCGATCGCAAACCCACTCACGACATCCATCACCGGGAGCGGATTGACCGCGACGGCAATCGCTTTGGTTCCCGCCATGGTCCAGATCAACTGATCCGCCTTGCGATTTCGCATCTCGACCCGTAAGGCCGAAATACGATCACTTTTGTCCGCCGCATACATCGCGGCGTTGAGCGCAATCAGACCCAGCCCTTCTTTTTCCAGCGTTTGCAGAATCAGGGACTTTAACTGCCCCACATCCGGCTCGGGTTTCCGCCATTCCGACTGGCTGGATCCGTTGGGCTGCTCGATCACGTATTCAATCGCACGCGGATCTGCCGAGGTGAGGACAAAATGCTCCGGTGAAATCAACCCGGACACGCGCGACTTGAGCATCTCGACCAGGGCTTCGCGTTCCCGGGATGAATACAAGTCAATTTTGTTGAACACCAGCAGAATGGGTTTTTGGACCGCCGCCAACTCGACCAAAGCCGCAAACTCCGTATCGTTCAAATCGGAATCGGTGACAAACAAAATCAAGTCGGCTCGCCGCGCCGTGACCTCGGCGAGTTCAGCACGATCCGAACCGCCGACTTCGTTGATACCCGGGGTGTCGATCAAAATGACTTCCGAGGATTCCAAGCCATGAATCCGGTGTCCCGATCCATCCCAGGTCGTGCCCCAGACCTGTTTGGTCCAACCGCCTTGCACATCGACCTCGGCAACCGCCTTGCCAATCAAAGCGTTAATCAAAGCCGATTTACCGGTACTAATTTCCCCAAAAATCACGATCTCGACACGGCCGGTCGTGACCTTCTCATACATTTCGGTGAGCTGGTGGATGTCACCCTGCAAGCGATCACGCTCGTCTTCAGGACAGTTTTTAAGCTGCGCAAGGGTCGTCTCAACGGAGCGAACCGCGTCGAGGTATTGAGGGTCGTCGATGGAGGATTTTTGAATCAAGGGGGAATCGGTTTTCAGTTTTCGGTTTTCAGTTTTCTTGCTGCAGGGTTCAGGAATTCTTTACTCTTCACTCTCAAGTTTTGGCACTCAACTCTTAACTCTCAATTTTTCCCTCGCCGCTTGGACCAGTTTTCTTAATTCATCGGCTTGGGTGACTTTTTCCCATTCGCGACGCGCCAGTCCGGAGAGTCCGCCTTCGGGAGCCTGCATTTCGTTTCGGAAATATTCAATAAACACCGCACCGATCCATTTCGTAATCAGGGCTTGAACGGCTCCCTGCAAGACGCCTCCGGCCACCGTTCCGGCGAATGGAACGGATTTGATCAGCGACGCGACCACGGCTGAAACAGCGACGGTGGCGCCCTGGGCGCCCAAAAATCCAACCAGGTTTTTGCCCATCTCACTGAGCCATCGCGACGCGGTTTGCAGGTCGACCTGTTGATGATAAACACCCGCAAGATCGACGACCATCTTGGTTGAAATCGCGGATCCGGCAAGTAGATCGACGACCGGGAACGGGTTGAGCGCGGCCACGCCACCGGCACCCCACATGTATTTATCAACAATATTCCAGGCCTGCTCATCCAGCGCATCCTGGACTTTGGTCCGGGCTTTTTCTACCAATCCACGCGATTGCAGCAGTAGATTGGCCATGATCAGCTCCTTGCCATCACGTCGCACGATCTCCAGCATGCGGTTGGCGAGCGGCTCAATTTCCGGCGCAGTTGTGACCGTCTCCTCAATTTCGGATCCGTCGGCCATGATCTTCCGCCTCAACCGGTGGCCCGGCTGCGCCTGAATGCAAACGATATCGTCCTTGTCAACGAAGTTGCCCGTTTGGCGAAAAATCTGGCCAATCAGTTTTTGCCGATCTTCCTCGGTAAACCAGTCGGATTTATTCAAACAGATGATCACCCTTTTTTCCATTTGCCCCAGTCGATCCAACAGATCATGCTCGCTTTGACGGAGCGGTCCATCCACCACGACCAGCACCAGATCGGCATCTTTGGCGGATTCGGCAGCAATGTTCACATGCGGTGCCCCATCCACTTCGCCCAGCCCGGGAGTATCGACCAGGATGACTTTATCAATTCCGGGCCAGGGAATTTCGTTACGGGTCACGGTGGTGCCGCCACGCGCGTCGGTGGCAAATACGTTTCGCCCTGCCAACAGATTGAGGACGGAGGATTTGCCGCTGGAAATCGTGCCAAAGGCGACAATCTCCAGCGTCAACGCCTCGCGTTTGGCTTCCAGTTCCTGCACCAGGGGATCGAGCTGCTGGTGAAAATCCGAGGCGACCCCGGTCGCCGGATTTGAGTTGTTCGATTTGGCCAATATTTTCCTGGATCTCGCGTTCCTGCTGGCCCACCGTCAGCTCGCTGGGGTTGCGATTCCGTCGCTTCCGGCGGCGCGATTTGACGATCGAAGCGCCCCACAGTTTCCAAATGGTCCAGCACCCGCTGCCCACCAGCAACACGGCTCCCAGCCCGACCACGACCAGGTACAAAGTCCCCCAGATACTTCCCAGTCCCTTGACGGTTTGGTAGTTGGAGACGATCCAGTTGGGCAGGTAGATCAGCGCAAAACCGAGCACCGCCGCAAAGACGACCAGAAACAGACCGGAAAAAGTTTGACTGAATTTCATGTAATGTCAGCAGTGAACGCGCTCGGAATCCCGGATGACTGGGATGGTGGATAACCCGATGATAACGAATCAACGATGATAAAGAATCAACCTTCCGCCCCGCCTGCGAGCATAATCGACGTCATTCGAGGCGTTACTGAAACGGGTTTTCAGAGTGCCCGGCACATTCGGAAAAGTCACCAGCAGGTATTCGAGATCATACGGAATTTATTGCCCTCGGCAGCGAAAGTCAGGAAAAATCCGGCCAGAAACCCCGCCACGGAACTGGCAATCGGCCACTTAAGGCGCAAAAAAAGCCCGGTACCGGAGGCAGTGGTACCGGGCGGAATTCGAGAGCCGCCACTTCCCGAAGGAGGCAACTTCAGATCATTAAAGTGACGTCACTCAGCAACAAAAAATTGCATTCCTGGTAGTTCCTTCGATCGCGCTGGTCGACCGCAAAACGGCCCACAAATTCGATCATTCTAGTTTTTTACGTAATCAGTTGTTCGATCACATCACCGTCGCGGACGATCGAAATCGGCCGCCCGATCATCGTGTCATACTCTTTACGGTGGTCGATCCCAAGTGTTCGATAAAAAGTTGCCGCAACATCTTCCGGCTTGATCAACTCATGCTTTGGACCGGCGGCTTTTTCGTCACTTTCGCCAATCACCTGACCGCCGGCGACCGGTCCTCCACCCATCAGCATAAACATGCAACGGGGATAGTGGTCGCGTCCGCCCTCAGCACTCCGGGTATTGATCTTCGGCGTTCGTCCAAATTCACCGGAGACCATCACGGTCGTCGAATTCAGCAGGCCCTTGGACTCCAGCCCGTTAAACAGACCGGCCAGCCCCGCATCAAGCTGAGGCAGGAGATTCGACGAAAGTTTGGTAAAGTTATCGGAGTGGGTGTCCCAGCCTCCCAGGGTGATCGTGACAAATCGGACGCCCGATTCGACCAACCGCGACGCCAATAAGCAACTCTGGCTGAATTCGTCTTCACCGAACATGCTGGTAAAGCTGGGTGACTCCTGGCTGATATCAAACGCTTCTCTCGCCCGTTTGGAAGAGATCATGTCAAAAGCTTTTTGACTGAATTTATCCAGCCCACTGAGCAGATCATCCTGACGCTTGATCGCGTCAAATTTCTGATCGAGATCCTTTAGCAGATTCTGGCGTCTTTCGAATTCCGCCAATGTCAAACCGTTACCGAGCGTAATCCCGCGGACGTTAAACGGCTGCCCGGCTCGCGGTCGGGAGTTGGTTGCCAGCGATGCATATTTGACACCGAGATGACCCGGCCCCTGCTGCGATTTGGGAATCGCAACATAGCTTGGCAGATCGTCGGGGGAAGGCAACTCCTTGGCCACGACGCTTCCGTAGGCCGGATAATCCAGCGACGGGTTCGGCCGGTTGCCGGTAAATACGAACTGTTGGCCCAGCGGGTGCGCCCCCAGTGAGTGGCTGACGCCTCGCATGATCGCGAATTTGTCGGTGCACTGGGCCAACTTGGGAAGGTGTTCGCAGATCTCGACGCCCGGGGACTTCGTTTTGATCGGGTTGAACTTACCCCGAAATTCCGAAGCGCGTCGGGTTTGAGATCAAAGGTATTGATATGGGAGGGGCCACCTGGCAATTCGATGAAAATCGCCGCTTGCGATCTGGCGTTGGCATCGACATGCCCCGCATCCGCCAGCTTCAAGAAACTGCTCATGGACAGGCCGGTGGCAGCCGATCCAAGAATTCCCAGTTTGACCGCATCGCGTCGGCTCAAACCATCACATTGTCGATGACTACCCATAATCGTTCCTCAATACTACGTCTGAACGGCCATTGCTCCACGGCGGAACAACGAACGAAAGTTGGAAATGGAAGACGTAAAGTGCCTGGAAAAACAAACAAACAAAACGTAACTGACGTTCGCCAATCAAAATCGAAAACAAAACGTATCAGTGATTGACGATAAACTCTTTGGTGTTGACCAGAGCCCACATGACCCCTGTCACACCCTCCACCAAATCTTCACCTTCCTGGATGTGCGCGACACATCGCTCGGTCTCCTGAGGCGTTGGAAACCGACTGAGCGTTCGCAGATAAGCCTCTTCAACAAACTTGTCCAACTCCAAATCGCCGCTGGCCTGTTCTTTGGCTTTGGCAATTTTGTCGCGGAGAGGCTGAATCTTCCGATTGTATTTCTTGATCTGGGCTCGCAGCTCATCGGCTTTGGTATTTTGCCCTTTCGATTCCAGCTTCTTGAGCTGGGCGTAGGCTTGACTGATCCGCTTGCCGGCCGCAGCCAGTTGCTGCTGTTCGTCCTTGGTCAGCCCTTTTGAACGCTGCTGTTCTGCCAGCAGGCTGACCCAACTGCCACGCTGAGTCAACATCTGGTAGATGTCGCGATCGTTCTGCAGATAAACCGTTTGGATCAAACTGGTTTCCTCCGAGCGATCACAATCGCAACTGCTCGACCTTTCAGAACGCCCGAACACCTGCAGGGCAAATGAAGAATTGACGCCCTGGTTTTTATTGCCGCCGTTGTAGCCGACGGTTCCGGGGATTGAAATTGCGCGATTCTCGACATCTTCCCGATACTCGCGGTTGGTTTCCGGATCCGATGCGGCGGCATTGACCGCATCGAATACGACTTCAGCTGGAAGGCGACGAGGAAGTGCCCGGCTAAAGTTTCTTCGATCATTCAGGTTGGTGTCGTTGGTCTCCCAACTCAGCTGATAAGTCCGGCTGTTGGCAATCTCGCGATGCAGCCACTTCAGGTCAAAATCATGTTCGATAAACTGTTCGGCCAGGTAGTCCAGCAACTCGGCGTTACTGGGAGGGTTGGCCAGATTCAGATCGTCCGCTGGATCGACGATCCCGAGCCCGAAGTAACGAGCCCAAACGCGGTTGACTAGCGCCTTGGCGAAGTAAGGGTTTTCGCGGTCTTTCATCCAGGCCATCAAGGGCTGGCGGATATCGTCGTGTTCTTTCAGCACGACAGGCTGGCTGCCCAACAACTTGGCTTGTTCCAGCGATGAAGCCAACGCAGGGGCCACCGGCGGTTCTCCGGGGTCGGCCGACTTGTCGCGTTGCTTCTTTTTGTAGATGGCCAGCTGTTTCTTGTATTCATTCTGTTGCTGGCGAAACTCATTGGTCTCCTCGCGGGTGGGCCGAGGCTCATGCACTTCGAGCCCGCTGAACGGAATCGTCTCGCCTTTCTTCAAGGCCTCGGCGATTTGCTTGCGGACGTTGCCCCGGTTTTTGTCCTGGGGATCAATCCCGATCGATTTCAGCAGCTCGGATTCCGTCTCTTTGTCGGCTTTTGACCCGACATTATTGCGAAACGTCGTGCCCGAGAAAAATTTGGCGAATTCCTTGAAGTCATCCTGGCTCCATTGGTCAAAGGGATGTTTGTGGCACTGGGCGCACTGAATCCGCAACCCCAGGAAAGCGTGCGCGAAACTGATCGCCTTGGTATCGCGATCCTGAAATTCACGTCGCATCCAGTAGTAGGGCATCGAATCCTGTTCGACGAATTTCTCCATGCCTTGGTCGCCACGGAAATAACTGCTCATCCGCTCGCAATAATCGAGATAGGTTTCGCCTGCCTGACGACTGGAGCCAAGCACGATGCCTTCGATCATCTCGTCGTAGGGCACATTCTCTTCAATGCGCTTGTGAATCCATTGGTACCACTGCTCGCTGGTGGCATTGGTGTTGTAAGTGATGTTGCGAAGCTGCTGGGTATTGTTCTCGGTCATGTCACAAAAGAACGTCGTCCACCAAGCTGCGTAGGCAGGCGACTCCAGCAATTCGTCAATTTTCGCACGACGTTTATTAGGGCTGGGGTCGGCCAGAAACGCGGATCTCGTTCGGCGTCGGCAGCGTGCCGGTAATATCCAGACAGACTCGTCGCAGGAACATGGCATCATCGGAAATTCCCGACGGTTGAATCCCGAGCCGTTCCAGTTTGTTCACGACCAGTTCATCGATTTTCGTTGGCGTCGGCGGACGTACGTAGCTGCGCCGACCGAGTAAGGATGAACCACGGGGACGGGAACCACCGCGCTGTCGTAAGACACAACGACGTGCGTGTCACCGGGGATTTCATGCGTCGAGACCTGACCAATCGGGTTGACATCCGCAATCGAAGAGTCATTGGATTCAAAACGACATAACTCCGTTACATCCTCGACCGTTCCATCGGCCCAGTGAGCAGTGGCCCGCAATTGGGTATGATTGACCGATTCGACCAACTGCAAACTCGACGGCTCGACAACCAGCTTGGTCAGCTTCATGGGCTGTTCGCTGATTTCCGCTCCACCCTCGATCCAGCCTTTGAGCAGGTTGTATTCCCAGCTGCCGACCTCGTATCGCAAGCCACCTTCGTGATCGTCCGCATCGGTTGGCTTGGTCAACACCAGGCTATCGGCGGGATCATCGACATCGACGCGACCATCCATCAACGCTTCGTGGTCCATCGCAAAATCGTAACCGAACAACGAAAGCCGGAAACCGCCCTGGCCTTGAAACGAACCGTGGCAGGCCCGCCCGTTACAGCCAAGTCGCCCTAGCAGGGGAGCAACATGCCGCTGGAAATCGGGTTTTGCCTCTCCGGGTTGCTTGAACCGCTCCGAGATGCTTCTCGAATTCGTCTCACCGCTCAACTCCGACGTAGAAATCGGCTGGCCCAGCGGTTTTTCGACAGCCACTAACGGACCTACCGACCAGACCAACCCAATGGCGACGCACAGAAACAGATTGGAAGTCTTCAAGGCAATTCTCCAGCTTTGTCTTTTTTATTGGTATCGTTTTTCTTTTTCGAATCCGGCTGATCCGACTTGTTCACCGATTCGCTCTTCTTGTTCGCCGCCTGATTTTCCTGTTTTGCCGTGCCGCATTGATCCGCTGCGATGTCTTGATCACACTCTCCATCTGGCGCTGAATGATCTCTGCGCGATCGGCCTCGATCTTGCTGATTTCTTCTGTCAGCCGCTCCAGCCGAGTCTTCGTTCGCTCTGCATCGGCTTTGAGCTGCCGGTAGCGATTGTCCAATTGCCGGGTGAGCAAGACCTGTAACTGTTTGCGACGAGCGGGTGTGTCGGTAATCGAAAGTTGGGCCGACAACACCATGATTCGGGATCTTAACTTCCAGTCTTCCAACAGCTGGCTGTAGCGTTCTTCCGTCTGTGTTTTTTTGTAAATTTCAAGATTGTTGACGGATCGGTCCAGATAGCGTAAAGCCGATTGATATTCCTCAGGACGCTGTTTTCGAAGCGAGTTGATCAGCCGTTCCAGCTCGGGATGATTGGCTCGGACAAACTTCATCAACTCGTTACGTCGTTGATCGGTGATCGCCGCTGGAGCCTGCTTTGCCGCGGCAGTTTTGTCGACCGAGTCTTTCTGGTTCGCGGGCGCGGCCGGTTTCTGCGCCACCACCCGGACAGTGTCAGCTTGGCCGTTTCGAGGATCATCCAATTCAACAAACAACTCAGCCTGCGCAAGTACTGGCGCGGTACTGGTAACCCAAGCAACCACCAGGCAGACCAAACCCAGCTGGGAAATTCGATTCAGGACAGCAATCAACATTTAGTTCTGTTCCTCTCCAGGCAAAATCGACTCACCTTCGGAATCGACTTCCAGGTCGGCCAACGCCAGGACCATCCAGTCATCGACTTCCTCGATCAGACTGTCCGACTCAAAGACAACTTCGGTCAGACCATTCTCATCCAGAGGAAACTCGGCAAGTTCGTCCGCCAACTCAAGCGAACCCGCCCAGGCGAACGCCAAATCTGCATTGGGGTCAGCGTTCATCTGCCGCGCGATTGGATCGGGACGGGCATCCAACCCAGGTGAGTTGGCCAGCCAAATCAGTCCGCTGACGGCCAATACGATTGCCGCTGCCGCTGCCATCAACGATTTTTGCGACGGCAGGGAAGAGATTGTGTAAGCCGACTTTCGTTCGGAGACTTGCGTCGTACCGTTGTCTGGCAAAGCAACGCTCTCTAACGCCGCATTGAGCAACTGGGCAGTTTCCATTGCGGACACAACTGCGTCCCGCGCCTCCTGATCCTCCGCCAATCGCAACTCAAACTCGTCGCGCTGCGGCTGTTCAAGTTCGTCGGCGATGTAGCAGAAAGCCAACCATTCAAGATCATTCATCGTTTTCTCGTTATCGTTTCGCATGATCGCGATTCTCTTTCCACGGCGTCAAAAATCTTCCCACTCGGAGCGGGCCTGCAAAATTAATTTCAGCTTTTTCAAACTCGACTGCATGCGAGCCAGCACGGTTCCCAGCGGGACGTCCAGTTCATCAGCAATCTCTCGAAACTTCAGCCCTTGGTAAATTCTCTTTTCCACAACCTGTCGCTGGACTTCTGAAAGCTCATCCAGCGCATTTCTCACCAACTCAATGTCTTCCTGTCGCATGGCCCGCTCGACCGATTGTCCGAGCTGACTGAGGGTATCCCTGTCCCCCAAATGCAATTCTTGTCGCCAAGCCACCTTCTCGGCATGTTTGCGATTGATCGCATCCCGCCGCCGAATCAACATGGCTTCGTTAAATGCCACCCGAAAAAGCCAAGACTTGAACGCACCCTCCTGCTGAACCGAATGCCCTTTTTCAATCAACTTGATGAAAGTCGATTGCAGGGCGTCGGCCGCCGCGGCCTCGTCTTTGAGGACCCCTAGCAGGAATCGCTCCAGCGCTGCAGCATGCTCCTGGTAAACCTCTTTGACCTTCTCGTGGTCGATCGAAGGCTCGTTCGGAATTGGGGAGTCTGCCGTCAACTTGGTTTTCCGTTCGGCTGGGGCTTTTCAGGCCCGCGAATTGGATGCGCTGTTGTCAAAAAATATTGAGAAATTCGGCACAAAAGGTAAGTTTCTGGCGGCGGTTCGCGAAAAACCCGGGTACCGAAGGCCGCCAAGTCTACCATACCGCTAAATTCATCGGCAAAACCACCAGGATCCGGCCAGATTTGCAGGAGTCCACGACCGCTCAATCGGCCCAGCAACCCCATCAAGCCACCGATTCCCGTTGCGAGGCAACCCGTCCGGCAAACGGCAACCTGCTTTTATATAACGCTTACCGCGACACGAGATTCAGTCCAGCTGGCGGCAGCGATCGCTGACCTCACCGGCTTTGCCGAACTCCCGCCGCCGCGGCGACGTAAAACACGAGGCTGACCAAAGTGACCGATTGCGGTGCCCAACCTGCCCATCGACGCAACCATTTGCCTTGAAAACTCGCCATCGTGGGCTGCCGCTTGCCAGCCCGCAAGATACCGGTCATTATGCGTTTTTTACTGCAGGGCAAGATGGTAATGGAGATTTCACCAAGTTGTTAGTCGGACCGGTATTCTCACGCGAGGCCGTTGTTGCCCCTCGTCGCCTTCGCCATTACGTCTTCAGGACGATCTACGCAGTCGCATTGCTGCTGCTGATCTGCACGGCCTGGATGATCCTGAACGGAACCCAGATTATTCAAAATGTCGGGGATATGGCCCGATTTGGGTCAGCCCTGTTTCAGATCCTGGCCCCGCTTCAACTGGCCTTGATCATGTTTTTGGCGGCCATTCAGGCAGCCAGCAATATCGCGATCGAAAAAGATCGACAGACATTGATCTTGCTGCTGATGACCCGGTTGACCAACAGCGAGCTGGTACTGGGGAAACTCTTTGCCAGCCTGTTGAACATTGGCGTGATGCTGATCGCCAGTTTGCCGATTTTTATGCTGATCGTGCTGTTTGGCGGCACCTCATTCGCCCAGGTTGGCTGGACTTTTGCGGTCACCGCCGTCACCGCGTTCGCGGCCGGCAGCCTCGGGGCAACGGTCGCGCTCTGGCGTGAAAAGACTTTCCAAACGCTGGCCTTGGTCGGAATCGTGATTGTGTTCTGGCTGGGATTCTGGGAGGCGTTTGGTCTCTCCGGGATTGGCTTATTCGGATACACCGCTGATCAAATTGCCGGAGCCTTCAGCCCGGTGCGGGCCATTATCGCAGCCAGTCACCCGACCGTTGCCACCACCTGGTCGATCGGAGTCTTGCCGTTCCTGGTCGTCGCCTCCCTCGTCGGAATGCTGCTGTGCGGAATTGGCGTGCTGAAAGTCCGACAATGGAACCCGAGTCGGGATATTCGCGTCGGCCAATCAGATGCCGATGCCGCCACCCACATCGATATGTTTACCGGGGAAGTCAACCTCGCTGCCAGTGCTACCGGTGAACTAAAAGCACAACGTTCAGGGCGGGAAATCGTCGCCGGTTCAGAAACGGCCAGGTCTGGCCATGTCGATGATCGACAGCGCGTGGCCAGTCGAAAAAGCCGCAGCGTCTGGGACAACCCGATTCTGTGGCGAGAGGTCTGCACCTGGGCCTACGGCAAGAAAATTCTGTTTATTCGGGCGGTCTACTGGATTCTGGCAGCCTGTGTGTTTCTCTCGATTCACTCCATGATCAATTCCGGATTGGCGACGAGAACGACCGCAGAATCCGGAGTCACGATTCCAGTCACGGCCAAGCCATTGGCGCCGTTTATCCTGTTGAGCGTCGTCTTGATCAATGCGTTGGCCGTTACCTCCATTACGACCGAGCGTGACGGCAGGGCGTTGGATTTATTACGCGTGACGGACATTTCGCCAAAAGAATTCCTGTTCGGCAAATTGGGTGGCGTGCTGTACGTGGCGCTGGATATGATTCTGCTGCCGATCGCAGTCTGCATCTACCTCTGGTTTTATTCCGTGCTGTCGACGGAGAACCTGCTGTACCTGGTGATTGGTTTGCTGGTCGTGATCGTATTTGTGACCATGCTGGGTATCCACTGCGGCATGTCTTACTCTGGCAGCCGTCAGGCCATCGCGGTCAGCCTGGGGACAGTGTTCTTTCTGTTTTTGGGCGTCGTCACCAGCATGGTCATGATGGTTTCGTTCACCGGAAATGTCGAAGCGCAATTGACACCGTTTCTGGCCTGTATCGTCGGTGGATCGATCGGGTTGTACGTTGCGCTGGGCTGGAACACGCCCTCCCCGGCGCTGGTTTTGGCGTCTGCCATCTTGCCGATGGCGATGTTCTATTCGATTACCAGTTTGCTGCTGGAAAAATACCTGGCGGTCCTGTTGGTGATTTGTTTTACTTACGGATTTGCCACCACGGCGATGATGATCCCGCGTCTGAGCGAATTCCTGGTATCCTCGGAACGTTCTAAAACGGCAGAAAACGGATAACGCAAGCGAGCATGGATAGCTTTTTACAACTGCTGCCGTGGCTGATTACCATGGTAGTGTTGGTGGGCTTTTCGGGATTCTTTTCGGCAAGTGAAGCCGCATTGTTTTATCTCCCGCCACGCGACCGACGAGCGATGCAATCCGGGACCGCTGGCGAGCAAGCCGCAGTTTCGCTGCTGTCGAGACCGGACCGCTTGCTGTCCGCCGTGTTGTTCTGGAACCTGCTGATCAATGTCAGCTATTTTGCGATTGCCTCGATCTGCTCGATTCAGCTGGAACAAATCGAGGGACTGGGACAATCGGCGGCCGTCGGATTCGCCGTCGTTTCACTGCTCTCGATCATCTTTTTCAGTGAAATGTTCCCCAAAAGCATCGGTGTTCTGGCCCCCAGAACACTGGCTCGCTTCCTCAGCCTGCCGCTGGCTTTCGCGGTCCGAATCGTGGATCCGATGATGCCGTTTCTCCGCTGGATCCGGTTGATTTCACAACGGCTGATCTGGCCCGGTTTCGAACCTGAACCGTTCATCGAAGTCGCCGACCTGGAACGCGCGATCGAGCATTCCGGCCAGGATGCCTCATTGATCCGGCAGGAACAGGCCGTGCTGCAGAATATTGTGCGGCTCTCCAATCTTCGCGTGGAGGAACTGATGCGACCCCGGACGCAATTCCGAACCTACCAACCGCCGGTGAACCTCCAGGATCTCAAAACGATCCCACCCAGCGGTTACTTGTTGATCACCGAACCAGACAGCCGTGAAATCGAACGTGCCATCCGGCTGGATAACCAGTTCCAGTTCGCCGCAACCAACCTTGAACGGTCTGCGGAACCGGTCCTGTATTTGCCCTGGTGCGCTACCGTCGCCAGTGCCCTGGAGAAAATGTCGCACCGCGATCGTGAGGTGACCGTGGTCGTCAATGAATTCGGCGAAACCATCGGCGTGCTCACGATCGAAGACATTCTCGAATCCGTGTTTGCCTATTCGCCCAGCCGATCCCAACGCCTGCTCGACCTGCCGCCTGTCGAAAACATCGGAGCTGGCCGCTGGCGGGTTGCCGGAATTCTCAATCTCAGGGAGCTTTCCCGGCGACTGGAGATCGAGATTCCAGAAACGTCCAGTGTGACCGTCAGTGGCATTATTCAGGAAACGCTTCAACGTCTGGCCGAAGAAGGAGACGTGTGCCACTGGGGTCCGTTCCAATTTGAAATTATCGAAGTCTTCGCGCGGGACATTGCTGGTTGAACTGACGTTGCAAGATCAGACAGGGGATCCATCATGATTTTCCTCTGCCTGATCCTGCTGGCACTGGGCGTTTTTTTGAGCGCATTTTTCAGCGGCAATGAGACGGGGTTCTATCGGGCCAGTCGCGTCCGCATCGTGATGGCCGGACTGGACGGCGATCGCATTTCCCGCTCCCTGCTGAAATTGGTCAACAACCCGACCTGGTTCGTCGCCACGACGCTGATCGGCAACAATGTCGCCAATTACCTGACCAGTCTGGCCGTGGTCCTGATTTCCAGTTACGTCTGGAATTCAAGCGCCGTGGAAATGCTGCTGCCGATTGTGCTGTCTCCCGTCCTGTTTGTGTACGGCGAGCTGCTACCCAAAAGCCTGTTCTACCAGGCCCCCAATTTGCTGCTGCGGTTTTGTGCACCGCTGTTTCTGTTCTTTTCCGTACTGTTTGCGCCGGCAGCGGCTTTCCTGTGGGTGATGGGTAAATTCCTGGAGCGGCTGATCGGACAGTCACCAGAAACAGTCCGCCTGGCCCTGGCTCGCAAAGAACTGCAACAGGTGCTGGAAGACAGCTTGGAAGCGGGAATTCTCAAGCCGACCCAACGACAATTGGCGCAAAGCTTTTTTCTGGTGGCGTCCAATCCCGTCAACGAGATCTGCATTCCGATCACGCGAGTCCGCGCGGTCAAGCACACCGCGACCCGAACGGCCGTACTGAAACTGGCACAGCGACGCCGATTACCCGAGATTCCGATCTATCAAAACGAAAGGCATCAGCTGATTGGTTATGTCCGCACGGTCGATCTGCTATTGAAAGAACCCGGGGACGAGTCATTGACAGTGCGGCCACTGATCGAGATCAAGGCTTCGGAATTGATGGGAGAAGCCGTCTTGCAAATGCAATCGGCTCGCGTGCCGTTGGCGAAAGTCGTCAACGACTCCGGTGCCACGATCGGGCTGTTGACGCTGGACCTGTTGACCAATCCCCTGCTTGAAGGGTCCCTGGGTTCGTTGCGCCGATAAAGGTTCGCTGGGCAGCCCGACGAATATCGCAGCGAGAGGACTGCACGACGCTGCGGTCGGATTCAGGTGGTCTGGCCTCCGGGATGATTAGTCTGTTTTTTGGTATCCGAGGGATTTAATCACCGACAACATTTCCTCGTAGGAAATGTAGCGACGGCATTTCTCCAGTTTGTACTGATCAATCGCGCGGCCCAACTCGGCCGCATCCGGCGAAAGGTTGCCGTGCCCATCAGAAAACTGTCGTCGTTCCAGCCCCGGCGTATTGCGTTGAATCTCGGGGTTTCGACGGTCGTTGAACTGGTCGAACTGGTTTTCCAAGGGTGGAAGTGGGGAATTTTCAACAGTCATTGATCAAGCCTTTACATCAGTCAGGTTGAACGGTTGGATGCCTGTCGCGCAGACGCAGGCATCTTCAAAACCTCGATAAGGATACGTCATATATCGGCGACATCCGGTTCCTGCGAACGATCCGGTCCAGATTCAACCCAACAAGCCGGCTGTAGCGGTTATGCGTATCGGTTGAGTCGAATTTGAGGATCCCGGGGGCCTGAATTGGGCCAGCAACGGGTCACGATCGACCGCCAGCCGGGCCGACTACCGCATCTGAGGGCTCACCGCCGCGACCCGCGCAGGTTCGGTTTGCAGTTCCGCCAACAACGAATCAAAGACGGGCTGCTGCGGGAAATTCTCGCGCGCCTGGTTCAGGGTCAGCCGCGCCTGGGAAGTCTGGCCCGCTTTCAACTGAGCTTGGCTCAAACGCAGGAAAACTTCGCTGGATGCTCCATTGCGTTGACTCGCCACTTTCAACACGTCAATCGCTGCGCCGGTATGATCCAACTGCATCAAGGCAATACTTTTCGCAATCACGGCCGGCTCGGGCTGCTGATCGCGAGGAAATTGATTGAGGAATTGTTCCACCGCCGAAAGCGCTCTCAGTGGCTCCTGTTTCTGCTGGTAAGTCTCGACGATCGCCAACTGAATATCTGCCAGGCTGGAATCCAGGCCAACTGCCCGTTGGAACTCGGCCAGTGCTTCATCCAATTGACCCTTGGCCAAACTGGTCTTCCCCTTCAACCCCCACGCCGGAGCGAATCGGCGGTCAAGTTCCAATGCCAATTCTGCTTGCCGTCTGGCGGGCAGCCACTGGCCCGCTTGAAGATAAAGTTCTCCCAACTCGACCACCAATCTCGGTTCGTTTCCGGAGAGCTCCACGGCTCGAACCATATGATGAATCGCTTTCGCCGGATCCCCTTCCCGATTGACCGCGCGAGCCAGGTTGGCCTGGATCAATTGATCGTCAGGATTGTGTTCAGCCGCGCGGGTAAAGCAGGATTTTGCCTGCGTCAACCGTCCACACTGAAGGGCCTCAATTCCGCCCCGGGTCCATTGCCTCGCCACCTGGACTTGTTGATGCGTGGCGTTTTTGAGCGGTTGAAAAGTCTGGCAGCCTGTCAGCAGCATCAACGACAGGACCGCAAAGACTGGAAAACGAACCGGGCATTTCGCGCCGGCACCGCGCGAATGAGAATTCAGATTCAATTGGAAAGGTCGATTCAAAGCTGCAGCTTCCGTGCTACCAATAACTTCCCTGCAACGAAAAAACGGTTTCTCGTCAGTCGAAGTATTGCCTTTGGGTCGTGAAATTTAGCAGTGCGCTGCACCATTTACCATATCGGAATAATGGATCGGCGGAATTATTCGTTTCGCCGGTGTACCCCAAACAACCCGAAATTGTTACGCTTGAATGACGTTCTTATTCGCTAGCAAGCCGAGACTTCATGCCAGCAACTTTCGAAAAACTTGGCGTCCGTTTTCTGTATCCGGAAAACTGGAGACTGACGGACGAAACCGACACCGAACTCCCCTGTTCAGTCAGCCTGGAGACACCCTCGGGCGACGCGTTTTGGTCCATCCACCTGTTTTCCCGCGATGCCGATCAAGACGAAATCCTGAAGGAAACGGTGAACACGTTGCGAGAAACGTATCCGGATCTCGAGGTCACGTCGTTGACGCCCGACTTCGACCAGTTTCCCGGCACGGCGATCGAAACCCTATTTTACTGTCTCGATTTCTTGATCCGCGTCCGACTCCAGGTCTTTCAAACGGCGGATTACCAACTGATGTTCTGGTTTCAGGCGGAAGATCGGGAATTCGACAAACAGGAACCGATCTTCAAGGCGATGGCTACCAGCGTGCTGGCAGATGATTAACTCAAGCAGGTGAAGCAGCGATTGGCTGGATGATCACCCGGTTTTTTGGCGATTTCCCAGTGTGCCAGCAGAAAACGAACTCAAGTTTTCTGACAAAGTTACCGACACGCCGAACCACTGATCAGAAATTGCCGTATCATTGGCATCCTCGAATCAATCGAGACTGTTGAATCGTGAATCTAAGGCACCACCATCCAGACGATGGGACCTGAAGCTTCTTCAATACGGAGCTTGCCAGTTTTTCACGATCGAGAAGAGTCGCATCAAGTTGGGGGCGAGAGTTTACCCTGCTCTCGTCCCTAACCATTGATGCGGTCGCCGCCGGACGGCTATTTGATTTTTGCCACCAACACCGAATCATGAATCCCCGGCATCAGCTCGGTATCGGTCACCACCACAAATGGGTCGTCCGTTTGAACGTCGGTGTGTTGTTTTGCCCAATCGTTGATAAACTGCTCCAGGCCTTCATCCTCAATCGAGCCAGCATAAAAAACCGGCAGGACTCCCCAGAACAGGCACATTTGCCTCAGTTCGCGAGGATCGTCCGAAATCCCGACGGTCGGGATAAAATCACGCTGTTTCGATTTCAGCATGGCTGCGTGGCTTTTGTGACTGCAGATCACGACCAATTTCGCGGAAATCCGGCGTGCGATCTGGGCAGCGCCAAAAATCACGGCATCGGAGATTTTCCAATGATCGGACCGATCGTACGCCGTCATTCGCGAGCTTCGTTCGGCCAAGGCCTTCTCGGTCTCCCGCATGATCTTGTCCATCATCTTGACGGCTTGTTCGGGATATTCGCCGATCGCCGTTTCCCCCGATAGCATGCAGGCGTCGGCACCGTCGAGGATTGCATTGGCGACATCGGTGACTTCGGCTCGGGTAGGTTGTTTGGAACTGTGCATGCTTTCGAGCATTTGAGTCGCCACGATGACCGGCTTGCGGTGCTGCAGACAGGTTTTGATAATCCGCTTTTGGGCGCCGGGAGTTTTTTCAATATCAATTTCCACTCCCAGATCCCCGCGAGCCACCATGATCGCGTCGGCTGATTTGACGATCGAATCCAGTTGATTGAGCGCTTCTTTCTTTTCGATTTTGGCGACGACGAAAGCCGAACTGCCGTGATCGATCAGAATCTTTTGCAGCTGCTGGATTTCACCCGCATTGCGGACGAAACTGAGACTGACGAAATCGACCTCTCGACCCGCGGCCCAAATCGCATTGTCAATGTCGACCTCCCCCAACGCCGGTACGCTGAGATGGGTACCGGGTAAATTAACGCCTTGGCGAGATCGAACCATCCCCCCGTCGATCACCGCGCAAGTTATTTGACCGTTCGATTTTTCGATCGCCTCCAATCGCACGACTCCGTCGGCCAGCACGATCGCATCGCCCACGGCCACCTCGTCGATCAGCGGTTCGTACAGACAGGTCAGCTCTTCCCGGACTTGCGATTGGGTTCCTTTGACGAATCGCACCTGCTCCCCGTTTTCAAAAATCACCGGATCGCCGAACAACTGTCCCAAGCGAATCTTGGGGCCAGCTAGATCAACAAGTACGGCGACGGGCGTATTCAATTCGGTCCGCGCAGCCTGGATGTTCTGCAACGCCAGCTCGTGGTCATCGCGCGTGCCGTGGGCCATGTTCAACCGAAACACGTCGACCCCGCAGCGGATCAATTCGACAAGTTTTTCTGTGGTCGCGCAGGCGGGCCCGACAGTGGCGACGGTTTTGGTACGGGACAATAAAAGCAGATTCTTGGCGTCCAATTCCTGGTCCTCAATCCTAATTCGTTATCTGGATGATCTTTGCTCGACAGATTTTGGTCGGTAAGTCGCTTATGTGATAGGTCGAAAGGCAAATTGATCGTGCCCATCAACCAGATGATCCGATTGGGCAGTGTGGCACGACCGCCAGGCAAATCAATTTTCGCGGATCGACTGGTCGTGGCGGAAAACCTCAAACCAGCTTAAAGGAAGTTAATTTCGCCTTAAAAAATTGGATCTTAAAGATTTGCACATATTCAAACTGCGTGGATTGCGACCCCTACGCAAACAGTTATACTCGGCTTCGATCAATACAAACCACTCGATTTCACGCAACTTGAGCTTGGAAAAATGAAGTTAAAAAATCTCCTTGGCGTCCTTTTATTGGCATTTTTGTCAACGCCGTCCTTTGGTGACTTGCTGGTCCGCGAAGATTTTGACTACGCAGATGGCACTCCTTTGGTGGGTCAGGACCCGCCTTACGGGAGCGTGTGGACCGCTCACAGCGGAGCTGGTAACAAGGCAATTCAGGTTGCTGGTGGGCAAATTAGCCTGGAGCAAAGTGGCGGTTCGGGTGAGGACGTTAACACGGGCTTTACTCAGCAAGGTGCAGCGGCAATCACGTTTTTGCGCAATTTGATTTCTCTCTCCCAAGCGGACAGACCGTCAATCCTGACGGCAGTGGTTTGTATTTCGCACACTTCAAGGATTCCGGATTTAACTTCCGGGCACACAGGAATCGTTGTTCCTGCCGGTGCGGGCGACTTCGGACTGGCTATCAACGCGGACAACTCCAATTTGGGTGCCGGCGTGAGCTGGATATCCGATTTGAGTTTCGATACGACCTACCGTGTGGTAACATCGTTCGATGCGTCCACTGGAACGAGTCAAATGTGGGTTGATCCGGTCAACATGGGCAGTTCTAGTGTCATGCACACCGGTACCGAGACGGGAACATTGATCGAGAGCTACGCCTTTCGCCAAAGCAACGACTTTATCGGAACCATCACGGTCGACAATTTGGTCGTCTCCAACAATTTTGACCAAGTTCTGACGGGCATTCCAGAGCCAAGTTCAGCGTTGATCGTGGGTGTTGGGATGATTGGAATGATCATCCGTCGGCGAAGGAATTGAACCTTTAAAGTTACGGGATTTTGAACGTCCAGTCGAAAGTTGCGACAAAAAACGAGCGGCAAGGGAAGACCTGCCGCTTTTTTTTGCGCCGATGGAGCAGACTGAATTCGATCGTTTTCCACAATGGAAGCTTTATCTGCGAAACGGAATTCTTGGTCGATTGGCGACTGATTTCAGCGTCCTCGAGCTTGCAGTCTCTAGATGCGCTGGTATCAAGGAAACATGGACACGATCGTTGATGGTTACAATTTGATCTTTTGCTGTGGCTGGGAAGGTACGGCAAAAACTTCGCTGGCGCTGGAGCAGGCTCGCAATCGCCTGATCCGCGAGCTGGCCGAGAGAATTCCAGTGGAATCTCGCGCCCACCTGACGATTGTCTTCGACGCGAAAAAAACGCCGGTCAAGGAAACCCAAAGAGAATACACCGCATCCGGATTCCAGGTCGTGTTTGCCTCGGATCACGAAGAGGCGGATTCTCTGATTGAAGAGCTGATCCGGACGCACGCCGCACCGAAATCACTGACGGTTGTTTCGAATGACAACCGGCTCAAAACGGCGGCTCGACGTCGCAAAGCAATCTCTGTGGATTGCGAATCCTGGTTACGTCAGCTGGAACGCGGCGCGGCCACGCCGCCGCCACCAGATCTGCCGGTTCAAAAACAGGTCGCGGGACTGGAGCAGGTCGATTGGTTAGCCGAATTTGGGTTCGATGAAAACGAGGATCTGGAGGTCGATGAAACGTCCGGCAAGCCGCTTCAGGAGCCAGATGTTTTCAATCCTTTTCCACCTGGCTATGGGGATGACTTGATCGAGTGATCTTTGATCGAGTGATCGTTGATCGAGCGATCGTTGATCGAGCGATCGTTGATCCGTTGATCGAGCGATCCTATTTTCCACCTGACTTTTTCAAGGCCTGAACTTCTTTCCGCAACGTCTCGAGCTCTTTGCGAAGCATCTCGATTTCCGTTTTTTGAGCGGCCTCGACGCTGGATCGCTCGTTTGCCTTTGACTCCCGACTGCGCGGATCACCGAAGAACAAATCCGCCTTGTCTTTCATGGCCCGCTTGGATTCGGCATCGAGATTCCCTCCATCGACTCGCTTCGGCTGTCTTGCATCAAGCTCCCGCCGACGTTGCTCGTCGGCTCGAGACTGCTCGCTGGATTTGCGCAGATCGTCGTTAAACGCATCCAGCGAATCAGCTCCTCGGCGTTTTCCGGCTTCCCTCCGGTCTCGCAGCTCGCGCTGCGTCTGATCGCTCGCACGGCGGTCGCCTTCCAACATGGCTGCGGCATCGGACAGCGTCGCCAGGGCTTGTTCCAGTTTTTCCCGTTGCTGTCGGCTCAAATCATCGCGTTGGAGCAGTCGACGCAGTCCGCGAATCTGGGCGTCGACTCGATCGCGATCCTGGGCGTCGACTCGGTCGCGGTTCTGGGTGGATTCGCGTACTTCCGCCGGGCGATCTTCTTTCAGCTCCGCCAGTTCATCCAGGGACTCTTCGGCGGCACTTCTGGCCAACGCGGCTAACTCATCGAGGCTTTCCCACGGCGCGTTACTCAGTTCCCCCAGGCCTTCTTTGACCAGTCGATCTACCGTTTTGCCAATCGGCATCTCGGCGAGCTCTTCCAGATTTCGTTTGACCAATTCGCCGACGATTTCTGGATCAACGTCAGCGTCTTCCAGCTGCGACGCCCAACGTTCCCATTTGGCTTCGTACTGTTTCGCCCACTGGTTCCAGGATGCTTCCTGTTCCTCGGCAAGCCGCTCCATTCGCCGCTCGAAGCCGTGGGCCCAAGTTTCCCATTGCTGAGCGTATTTCCCGGTCCATTCGTCGATTTCTTCGGCATGCTGTTCGGCCCATTTTTCGAAATGGGCTCCGAACCGATCTACCGAACCCCCCAACGTTGCGGCCAGTTCTTCAAGTACCTCCTCGAGTTCCTCGCCCAATTCTTCCAGGGTTTCTTCGATCGCTGGATCGACATCCTGAGGCCGGGAAGCATTCAGATTTGCGGGAGCAATCGCGAATTCGAGGCAAGCGAACAAGGCGATCAGGAAATACAACGGTCTCATGGCTCTGCTCCGATAGAGGTTGGCGCGATCCAGGAAAGATGGCACACACGACATACCCCAATCAATTCGCCGCGGTCGCGGAAATCTTCGGACGAATCTGGCAATTTTTTTTAAATCGCCGTTTGAACTTGGCCAGCGGATTTTGACTCCCAGGCCTTGACCTGGCGTCCCCAGGGGGGACCGCTCGTGCGGCACCGAGGCCAATCAGATCTTGGCGGTGATCGCCTTGTCGGCAATATCCTTGCGGCACCAGGCACCGTCCCAACGAATGCACTTGACCGCGGTATAAGCCTTGAGTTTCGCAGCCGCGACGCTGTCCCCGACGCCGGTCACACCCAGCACCCGGCCGCCCGAGGTAACCACGTCGCCGTTGGCTTCTCGCCGGGTTCCCGCATGAAAAACCTTGACGTCGGAAATTTGACTGGCTTCGGCCAATCCCCGAATCACTTTGCCTTTGTCGTAGCTGCCCGGGTAACCTTCGGAGGCCATCACGACACAGACGGCAGGGCGTTCGTCCCATTGCAGTGGTCCGATCTCGGACAGCCGACGATCGATGGTGGCCTCGACCAGATCGATCAGGTCCGTTTTCAACCGCATCAACATCGGCTGGCATTCTGGATCACCAAACCGCACGTTGTACTCCAGGACTTTAGGTCCCTGCGGCGTCAGCATCAGTCCGGCGTACAGGATGCCTCGAAATGGATTGCGGGTTCGTTTCATGTGGTGCACGGTCGGAACCAGCACGTCGGCTTCCACGAACCGCAGCATTTTCTCGTCGATCGAAGGCGTCGGGCAATACGCTCCCATCCCGCCGGTGTTGGGCCCCTGGTCTCCGTCGTAAGCCCGTTTGTGATCTTCGGCAGGCGGCAAAGTCAAAATGGTTTTGCCGTCGGTAATCGCGAGGATACTGGCTTCGGCTCCCTGCATGCGATCTTCGATGATCAACTTGTCGCCGGCGGAACCAAATTGTTTTTGCCTGGCAATGATATCGATCGCCTCTAATGCATCGTTGCGAGTCGAGCAGACGATGGCGCCTTTCCCGGCAGCCAACCCGTCCGCTTTGACGACGACCGGAACATCTTCCGGTGTTTCGCCGTAACGTTCGTTGATGAATCGTTCCGCCGTGGAAGCGTCGGAGAAAACGCGATAGTCGGCCGTCGGTACATCCGCCGCCCGCAACACCTGCTTGCAGAAGACTTTGCTGGCCTCCAGTCGAGCCGCTGATTTGCTGGGACCGAATACCCGCAGCCCCTCCTTTTCCATCGCGTCGACGATCCCCTCACACAACGGCACTTCCGGCCCGACCACCGTGATATCGATCTGATTCTGTTTGGCAAATTTGACCAATTCCACCAGATCGTCGGCCGCAATGTCGACGTTCTCGGCATCTGCGGCAGTTCCGGCATTGCCGGGAGCGACAAAAACACGATCCACCCGGGAACTCTGGCCGATTTTCCACGCGATGGCATGCTCGCGACCGCCGCTGCCGATGACCAATACCTTCATTTTTCCATCACAATCAGTAGGTTGAACGCCGAGGGCACGGCGATAGAAATCTTGATTAAATCGCTCAGATTTTAGGCGGATTGGACCCGTCTGTCATCCTGCCCACGCACCGCCGGTCAATTTAACGACTGCAAAAATTGCCCGAACCTAATACAATAGGAGACTCTGTTACGGCATCTAACGAGAGTGCCCTATCCCCTTACCTGGAATTTAAGCGTTTCGGAATTACGAATGAAGAATCTTCTTAAGCTCACCATCGCCTGCATGATTGTCTTTGGATTGGCCGTTTGCAGCGATGCGAACGAACCGGTCGCAAACTCAAGCCCAACCGCGACGAAACCGGTCAAATCGACCGCTACCCCTGATGGCTGGAGCACGCTGACCGGCCAAATCGTAGTGACCGGCGACAAACCAGCCATCGAAGACGAAGTGCTGGGAGACAACCCGGACAAAGGCCTGTGCCTGATCGATGGCCAGCCCCCCAAAGACGACAACATCGTGATTGGTGATTCGGGCGGTTTGCGAGACGTGTACGTGATGATGTACCTCGGACGTGGAGATGATGAACCAGAAGTCCACCCGTCTTACGATGAAGCGAAAAGCCAAACTCTGACGATTGACAACGTAAAATGCCGGTTTGTCCCGCATGCCCTGTTTGTCCGGACGGGCCAGAAATTGGAGCTGAAAAACAGCGATCCGGTCGGGCACAACTGTCACATCACGACCTTCAACAACGAAGAGAACATCAACCTGCCACCCAACGGTAGCGTCGACATCACGCTCAAAGAAGAGGACAAGGTCCCCGGTGAAGTCAAATGTGACGTTCACAAATGGATGGACGGTGTGATTATGATCCGCGACAACCCGTACGTCGCCATCACCGATGCCGACGGCAAATTCGAAATCAAGAACATTCCCGCCGGCAATTGGAAATTCCAGTTTTGGCACAAGAAAATCGGCTTCCTGAAAACGCTGGAAGTCCCCGGTAAGGAACTCGGACGCCGCGGCGAGACGGAGCTGGAACTTACAGCAGACGAAACGCTCGATTTGGGGACGCTGAACCTCCCTGGCGATTCTTTTAAGTAACATACCGATCCTGCCAAACAGGCGACACGCAGCGGAAGTGTCGCCTGTTTTGTTTCCGGGCTGCCAAATTCTCACCCGCGGATATTGCCCCAGGTCTTCAACACATCGAGGATTACCAAATTGCCACAGTTTGAACGATTACGTTGCCTTGGGTTCGGTTCGATGCTGCTGACCGTTGCGATCTTTGCCGGCTGCTATCAGCCGACAACCGCACCTGCGGTCCAATATGACCAGCAACAGGCCGATGAACTTCGGGCTGAACTGGAGAAAATGGACTGGGAGTAATGCGGGATATCTGACCGTGGACCCTTGCCAATGGACTGAACGTTTCCAGAAGCATCGCCGAAACCGCGGCGGTTCGTCCTCGCCTCCGATTCCATCGACAGACCGAGCCGCCAGCCAACTGCGACAATATGTCCCGTCGACAGATGCTCGCGATGGTGAAAAATGGGAGTCCGACTCGACTTCGTTTTTTTAACGCTTTTCCGGGTGTTTTTGTTTGAATCATTGGCCTGTACAACTCGTTCTTTTCTGCCTGTTGGCGGCGTGCTGTGGCTGCGAGCAGGCACCGCCTCCGGAATTCCGTTTTAACTCGGTTGAATTTCTGAAACAGGAGCGTTTGCTCCCCAAAGACGAGCATTTCGATCCGGCCTATGTCCGGGAAATCGGTACGATTTTGCACGCGTTGTTCGGAACGCCCGACGACCCCGATTTTCCGTTTTTGATGGGTGACGACGACCCGGGCCACGACATCGTCAGCCTCGAAAACCTCAAAATGGCAGCTGGCCCGGTGAACATTCGATCCGGATTCAAAAACCAGTGGGCTATATCGAGAACATTGTTCGCATTGTCACGGAATCACCGGCGATGGAGCCGGCCCGACGGCAGAATTTCTTAATCCTTACCCACGCGATTTCCGACTGGGAAAATTCAAGTTTAAATCCACACCGCTGCGGCAACCGCCGACCGATCACGACCTGGTCACGATTCTGAAAAATGGAATTCCGGGCACCTCGATGCCTTCGTTTCGGACGTTGCCAGACGACCAAATTGATGCCTTGGTGGATTACGTCAAATACCTGACGATCCGGGGACAGACCGAACGGTTGCTGCTGACCCAGCTCAATGGACGAGGCGGCGCACCATTGGTTGATCTGAGCCTGCTGACAGCCGAAGATGGCGAACCGTCCGATGAGGACCTCGAATTGTTTGAAGAACAGGCCTACGAAATTTTTGGCGACGGTTTGTTGGAGGGCATCGTTTACCGCTGGCTGAAGCGAGACAAGAAGGTGACCGAGATTCCCCCGGCCCCGGCGATGGTCGATCCCAGTCACGACGATCACCAGGAACTGGTCGATGCGGGGCGTCAGCTGTTTTACACCAAAGGCAACTGCTTACAGTGTCACGGGGAGACCGGCATGGGCGATGGCCAGACAGGAACCTTTGACGACTGGACCAATGAGTGGATCAAAAGCAGCGGCGTCGATCCGTTTGATCCGTCGACTTTCTCGGATTTCCTGGCCGTCGGTGCATTGTCGCCGCGACCCATCATGCCCCGCAACCTGAACAAACCGATTTACAAAGGGGGCGACCGGGCCAATCAGATCTATTTGCGACTGGCCAATGGGATCGAGGGAACGCCGATGCCGTCGTCCGCCGCGTTAACCCCGGACGAAATCTGGGCGATCGTCGCCTACGTCAAAGCGTTGCCATACGAAGCCTCCGTCGCCAGCCAAACCCACAAAAAAATCAACCAACAGCAAATCGCCAAGTAATCGTAAACAAGCCTGGTTTAACCGGCAGCCAGAAATACAACCTACGCGGTGAATCGAATCGCCGCATCACTGAACACCGAACACCTATCCCCATGAATCGTTTCTGGAGCATCCTGTTCTTCCTCGTCCCCATTCTGGCGGTGACTGCCTTTGTCATGGTCGCGTGGGAGGTTGCTCCGTTAACAAGCTGTCGATTACCCGCCTCGCTGACCAGTGCCGGCGATTCGATTGATCAGCTGTTTAATGGCATCCACTACCTCGCCGCCGTGATTCTGCTGGGTACCGGACTGACCATCGGATGGGTAGTCTGGAAATTTGATCACCGCCGATTCCCGGATTCGAAAGCGAAATTCATCCACCACAACACCAAACTGGAAATTGTGTGGTCGATCATCCCGTTTTTTATCCTCGTATTCCTGGCGTTTTACCAGATGAAATCGTGGGAAGAAAACAAAATGGACCGACCCACCGTTGAACTTAACGGTGTCACCATTCCCCAGCCTCCGCTATTGATGGTCAAAGCCAAACAGTTTGGTTGGGAGTTCCATTACGCCGGGGCGGACGGTTTGGTCGAGACCCAAGACGATGTTTATATTGAAAATCTGATGGTCGTTCCCTCGGGCGAAGAAATCGTGATCCAGCTGGAAAGCCGGGATGTGATTCACAGTTTTTATGTTCCCGAGTTAAGACTCAAGCAAGATATCGTGCCCGGCATGACTCAATTTTCCTGGTTCCATGCGCGAGAGAACAAGGATGTGGAAATCTTCTGCACCGAACTTTGCGGTTGGGGCCATTACAAAATGAAAGCCGATCTGAAGATCGTTTCGCGGAGCGATTTTGATGCGTGGCTGAAAGAACTGACCGAAGCCGGCCAGCCAAGTTACCAGGATGAGGGCTGAAAATCCCAATGAACTGAGGTCGATCCGCGTCAGCGGATCGAAAACCGAAAACCGAAAACCGAAAACCGAAAACCGAAAACCGAAAACCGAAAACCGAAAACCGAAAACCGAAAACCGAAAACCGAAAACCGAAAACCGAAAACCGATGTCCGATTCTCATTCGCAACACCCAACCCGCAATCCAATCCTGCGATTTCTGTGGACCTACGTGTTTGCGACCGATCACAAGATCATTGGGCTGCAGTTCCTGTTTTCGTCATTGATCTGGTTGTTCGTCGGTGGCCTGCTGGCGTTGGCGGTACGATGGCAGTTGGCCTGGCCATGGTCGGACATGCCGATCTTTGGCAACCTGCTGTTTGCGGAATCGGGCGGCAAGATTTCGCCCGAGTTCTACACGATGCTGTTCACCATGCATGCGACGATCATGATCTTTTTTGTCGTGATCCCGATCCTTGCCGGTGGATTTGGAAACTACCTGATCCCACTGATGATTGGTGCCGAGGACATGGCGTTTCCGCGGCTGAACATGCTCAGCTATTGGTTGATGTGGCCAGCGTTTGGTTGCATGATTCTCAGTTTTTTCATGCCTGGCTACGGCCCAGTTCCGGTTGGACGTCGTATCCGCCGTTAAGCGTTCTGACCAATGCGTCGCCCAGCAGCGGCACGGCTCAGACTTTGTGGCTGATTGGTCTGATTTTTGTCGGCGTGTCATCGATGATGGGCTCGATCAATTACATGACCACCATCATCCAGATGCGGGCACCGGGGCTGACGATGTTTCGGCTGCCGATGACGATCTGGGGACTGTTTATTACGGCAATCATGCAGGCATTTTCGCTGCCGGTGTTGACGGCGGCCTTGTTGATGCAGCTTTCGGATCGACTCTTCCAAACTGGATTTTTCCTGCCCGAGAATATTGCGGCCAATAACGAGATCGCCGTCAGTGGCGGCGGCCAAGCCCTGTTGTGGCAGCACTTGTTCTGGTTTTATTCGCACCCGGCGGTCTACATCATGATCTTGCCGGCGATGGGCATGGTCTCGGACATGATCTCCTGTTTTTCCCGCAAACCTCTGTTTGGCTATCGACCGATGGTTTACTCCATTACCGCGATCGCCGGTTTGGGGTTCATCGTTTGGGGACATCACATGTTTATCTCAGGGATGAACAACACGCTGGCGATGTCCTTCATGGTCTCGACGATGCTGATCGCACTGCCGAGCGGGATCAAGGTGTTTAACTGGATTGGCACGCTTTGGGGCGGCCGGCTGCATTTGACGACGCCGATGCTGTTCAGTATTGGATTCGTTTCGATGTTTGTGATTGGTGGGCTGTCGGGCATCGTGATGTCGGCGCCTCCGGTCGACATCGTGATCCATGACACCTATTACATCGTGGCTCATTTGCACTACGTGCTGTTTGGGGCCAGTATCCTGGGCATATTTGGGGCGATTTATTTCTGGTATCCGAAAATGTTCGGGCGGATGATGAACGAAGGCCTCGGGAAAGTGCACTTCCTGTTAACGTTCATCTTCCTCAACGGTACCTTCTTCCCGATGCACTTTCTCAGCCGCATGCCCCGTCGCATCGCTGACCCGTACATTTACGACGGTCTGAAAGATCTGTTACCACTGAATCAGTTTATGACGATCTGCGCTTTCGGGATGGGTGCGGTCCAACTCTTGTTTCTGCTGAATTTTTTCGGCAGTATGATGTTTGGCAAAAAAGCAGGACGTAACCCCTGGAACTCCAATACACTCGAATGGTCGGCGCCCAGTCCACCCGGGCACGGAAATTTTGATTATCAGCCAATCGTCCAGCGCGGTCCCTACGAATACAGCGACCCGGCACTGGACGCAGATTTCCACCCTCAAACCGAGCCCGACGAGATGCTGGTCTGACGAGTGACCGGCAACAAAACAACTTCATTTGAAATGACGAATTCATGAACGCTCTGATCGACAAACCGGAAATCCATTTGGCAGCGAGACAGACTCCCGCGAATGCGGAGACTCACCCGCAGGCTTCGCGCTGGCAAGCTTACGTTGAGCTGACCAAGCTTCGTATTTCGATCATGGTGCTGTTCACCTTCGTTGTGGCTGCCGTACTTGCGGCCAACGCGGCGGGCGTCGCTGTTTCGATCTCGACGATGCTGGGCGCCCTGCTGGGAATGTTCCTGATCGCCGCCAGCGGAAACGCGATGAACATGTACCTTGAGCGTTACTCAGATTTCCTGATGCCTCGGACGGCCAATCGCCCCCTGCCTGCCCAGAAACTCTCGGCGACCGAAGTTGCCCTGTTCGCAGCAATTTCATTCGGGATGGGAACGACCGTACTGTTTCAGCTGGTGAACTGGGAAACCGCCGTTTGCGGAGTCGCCAACTGGATCCTGTATGCATTCATCTACACGCCTTTGAAAACCAAGCATTGGTCGAACACGGAAATTGGCGCGGTAGCTGGTGCGATGCCTGTGCTGATGGGTTCGCTGGCAACGACCGGAGCGGTCGGCTTGATCGGTTGGTCATTTTTTGCCGTGCTGTTCTTTTGGCAATTCCCGCACTTCATGGCGATCGCCTGGAAATATCGCGACCAATACGAGACCGGTGGTTTGAAGATGATTACCGTGACCGAACCCACCGGAATCGCGGCAGGACGTAAAGCCATTTTGACCGCGGTGCTGTTGATCCTGGTCAGCTTGCTGCCGGCGTTTTGCGTTCGCTCCGGTTTTCAAGTTGCGCTGCTGGTCATTCCCGCGCTGATCCTGGGTTTTTACTATCTGAAAGCCTCGATTGTTTTCCGGCGGGATCGGAATCTCGATACGGCACGTTCGTTGCTTCGAGTTTCGCTGCTGTACCTGCCGCTGTATATGCTGACGTTAATTATCGCCTGTTTGACTTGATCCAGATCCCCTGAGCCAATGAATTCGCCGGTCCCACGCAACGAATCGCACGACCACGGGCATGTTGAATTGCAATATGAACCGGCGGTGCCTGTCTCGCGCGGCAAGCTTGCCGTTTGGCTGTTCCTATCCACCGAAATCATGTTTTTTACGGGCCTGATCGGAACGTACATCGTTTTGCGGTTCGGTGTCCCCGCGGGGAGTTGGCCCGCGCCCCAAACCGTCGGCGTCGTCGAATGGATCGGCGCCGTCAATACGTTTGTGCTGATCTGTTCGAGCGTCACGATTGTGCTGGCGTTGGAAGCGGCCAAATCCAACCTGGCTGGCAAAGCGAAACAATGGCTGCTGCTGACCTTCCTGCTGGGCTGCGTGTTCCTGGGAATTAAGGCCTATGAATACCAGTCAAAATTCAGCCATGGGATCTATCCAAAATTCCCTCGCAGTTTGCTTTACGATCGTCCCGATTTGAATTATCTGGCTGCTTTGAAAGCCAGTCTCAGTCAACAAATCATCTCCGGCGACAACGAAGCGGCGAATCCGGAAGTTGCCGCCACCGCGGCGATCACCACCGACTCCCCCAGCATCAGTGCGCCCGCTCAACTCACCCGAGTTTCACTGGAACAGCATTCCGGCAACCTGGAAAACCTCGAACTGATCCAACAGGGATTGGTCCAGTGGACGCAGCGCAAAGTTGGTCGGACGGGCGATCCGCTGATGCAGCGCCTCGCGATCGCGACGCTGGCTCACCAGATCTACCCAATTTCGCAGGACCCGGAATATCAGGTCTATCTGGATAACGAACGAACCGAAACCGAACTTGAACTCGCCGAGCTGAAACGGCAAATCGCTGCGGCGGAAGAAACAGCCAACGCGATCCAGGCCAAAATGACCGAACTCGAAAGCGCCCCCGACGCCACGGCCACCGATCAAACCGAAGATGCCCAACAAACGGATCCCGCTGCGGACGCCAATCAGGCCAAGGAGAAAGCCAAAGCCGAGCTGATTGATTTGACCGCCCAATCAACCGCTGCGACGGCCGAAGTAACGCGTCTGAAAGATCTGGCTCGCCCCTACGAAACCCGGTTGGAAGCGCTGGCAGAATTTGGCGATCTCGAAGACGGAATTAACGAACATTACCACTTGCAATTGCCGATGGTGATTCCCAGCGGAAACACCTGGGTCAACACCTACTTTCTGCTGACGGGATTTCATGCCATCCATGTATTCGGCGGCCTGTTGGCCTTCCTGGTTTTGATGACGATGAACCTGGAAGCATCTCGAGCCGGATTGCTCGAAAATGTCGGACTCTATTGGCACTTTGTCGACATCGTCTGGATCTTCCTGTTCCCGCTGATTTATCTGTTTTGAAGCCTGTTGCTGCCGGATCATCCCAACCCATGAACATCGAAACAGACCCCACGACCATCGACAACCATCGGACATCCACCAGCAATGCCGGGATCTTCCTGTTTGTGTTCGTGATGCTCTGCGGATTGACCGGTCTATCATTCTGGATCGCCAATTCCGATTTGATGGACAACCGGCCTGTTGCCTGGGGAGCCATGCTGGCGGTTTCTGTTTGCAAGGCGTCCCTGGTGGTCATGTTTTTCATGCATCTTTGGTGGGAACGCGCCTGGAAATATGTCTTGACGATTCCAGCATTGATCATGGGCGGCTTGCTGGTGTTGCTGTTGGTCCCGGATATCGCTTTGCGGACCGAATCGTATTCGAAGCAACGACAACTGGACGCACCCGAGGCCCAATCAATTTCTCAAAGAACCGAAAGTAGTAGCGACTGATCATGTCCAGCGACTCCCAACCTGTATCAGCACGCCGAGTGATTCCGATCGTGTTGTGGATCCTGGTCGCGTGCGCCGTTTTGATCGTCTATTTGTTGCGACGCGATTCGACTCCAACGGAGCTTGCTGCCGGTGCCAAACTCGTCCGACCCGCCGGGAGCTGTGTTTGTCGATGTGCCCTGGAAACATTTACCCGATGTCGAGCCGTTTCAATTTGTCTCCCAGGACGGACAGCCTTTTGATTCGGCATCGCTGGCTGGCAAACCTTACCTGGTCAGTTTTTTCTTCGCCAGCTGTCCGACGATCTGTCGTGAACTCAACAACCAGGTGGACCGGCTGAACCAGCAACTGCGAAAAGAACAGGTGGCGTTCGTCAGCATTACGGTCGACCCGGAAAATGACACACCCGAAGTACTCCAACGATACGCCGAAGACTACGACGCGACGCCTGACCGTTGGGCATTTTTGACCGATCAGGAATACAAAGTACGCCAACTGGGGGAACAGGTATTTGGGGTGGTCGTCGACAAAGACACGCACACCGACAACATCTTGCTGGTCGACAAATGGGGCCGCTACCGCGATCGCTTCAAATGGGATGATCCTTACGACATGAAACGTTTGGTCGAGGTCGTCAAGGATGTCGCCGCCGAGCAGTCGCCCCCGCTCGACGCCATCATCCACACCCGAAACGCACTGGTCGGCATGGAGCCCGTGGATTTCAACCAGATCCCCTGGATCCGCGAATTTCACCTGACCGAGAGTAGCGGTGAGAAGTTCTACTCACGCGATTTGATCGGACAGGTCTGGATTGCCAATTTCTTCTTCACATCCTGTCCCGGCATCTGCAAAGAACAGAACGCCTATCTGAGAAATCTGAGAGCGAGATTGGGCCAGGACGCGCCGCTGATCGTCAGTATCACCACGGATCCGACCACCGATACCGCCGAGGTCCTGCGTGGCTACGCAGAAAAACTTGACGCCGACCCGCGCTGGAAATTCCTCACCGGTCCGTCGCTCCTGATCCGCCGCATTGGGGCGGAATTTTTTAAAGCCCACAACACCGAATCACACCACTCTTCCCTGCTGTTCGTGGTCGATCGCTGGGGAAAAGTCCGCGGCAGTTTTGACTGGCAGCAACCCGAGCAGGAAGTCGAAATGCTGGCTTTGATCAAGCGACTTGGAATCAGAAGATCGTCCTGTCTTCATGCCTGCCAAAAAGAAGCGGACGGAGCCATCCTCCGACGATCCTGAAACCGAGCTTGAAGGAGCGGAAGTTGGGTAACAAGGACCTGCAGGCGACGCTTCAACAACCCCCCAATCTGGCCCTGGCTGCCAAGCTCAAGGTCGCGATCTGGGTCATCACATCCGCTGTTTTGATTTTGGTTGTGTTGATGCGTCAAGTCAAAATCGCCCTGCCGGAGGGAGTGGATTTCGGCTTTTTGCCGCCAGTCTATTCGGCGATCAACGCGCTGGCCGCATGTTTACTGATCGTTGCGCTGATCATGATCAAACGCGGCAATGTTGCCGGACACCGTTTGGCAATTAACGCAGCAATGGTTTGCTCGCTGGTGTTTCTGCTTTGCTACGTGGTCTACCATTTCACGACCGAAGCCACCCAGTTTGGAGGCGAAGGTACAATCAAAACGGTCTATTTGCTGTTATTGATCAGCCACATTGTCTTGGCAGCAGTGAGCCTTCCGTTTATCCTGTTAATGTGGAGCTATGGGGTAACCAACCAGTTTGCCAAGCACCGTAAATTGGCAAAGTGGGTGTTCCCGGTTTGGTTGTATGTCGCGACCACGGGACCCGTCTGCTACCTGATGCTGCGACCCTATTATCAATAGTCGACTATGAACTACCGACGAATCACCATGCTCGCGATCCTGATGGTGGCCTTGAATTGGGTCGTCGCGGATCCGTTGCTTGGCTGTCCGACTTGCAAAGACAGCTTGCACAACGGCGCTGCTTTCGGCTACGCCGTCAGCATCCTGTTTATGATGGGCATGCCGTTCGTGATTCTCAGTTTCTGGGTCGTCACCATTGTCCGTCTGCGGCGACAGATCGTGGCCAACCGATCGGAAAAACCAGACGCGATTGACTGGTCGTCAACGACGGGCCAATCCGTCTCGTGAGCTTGCCGGCTCACACTCCCCAGTGTTGCACAGCGTCAAGCGAGCTTCGGGATCTGGCTAAACTCCCGTCTCCAACCAACGACCGATCAAATCACTCACTTCGCCCAATTTCGAAGTATAGAAATGATCGGCGTCCTCGACGGACTGAACCGTGATCGAATTCCAGCCGGACTTCAGCTCCTCCAGCTCTTCGGCAACGCCTTCGAATGCCGGATCGCTGCTCAACTCTTTCTCGCCAAATACCAGTAGCGTAGGGATTTTTACCCGGTCGATAAAACGCATCCAATTGAATTTCTCAGCCGGACCATATTTGTCGAGGTAGCAATCGGGAGTCATCCAGGTCGGAAAGGGAAATTTGACATGAATCGGCTCGTGACCGCGTCCGGCCGCAATCAGGGCCTCGCTGCGTTCGATCGTCTCGCGAAACAGGTCGCCGCTGGGCATGTCAATCAGTTTGTGATAGCTCAATCGCGTCGCCGACAATCCAATGATCGAACGCACCTGCGGATGCGGCGCATAGGCCTGCGCATAGAGGGATTTAATGGCACCCAGCGAATGACCAAAAAACATCACATTCCCGAACCCTCGCTGGATCAAAAAATCGACCCAGGCGTTCAGGTCGTAACGGCAATGATCAATGTTCTCCAGCGCCGCCCCGACTGATTGGGAACGTCCCGACCAGGCGCAGGTATTGATCATCTCGTGCCCGCGTGTGTTAACGATGACGACACTGATTCCAAGATCGATCAATGTCCGGGCGAAATGCGTCAGGAGACGAGAGGAATAAAAATTTCCGCCCAAGCCATGGATCAGCACCGCCGCATCGATCGATCCAACCTGGGGAGAGACCAGCAACCTGCTTTTTGATTGACAAAACAACCCGTGCAATCGCAGGTAATCTTCGGTGGTAACAGAAACAATTTCTCCGTGCATCCTTCACTTTCTCAGCCGGGTTGTCGACATAAAAAAAGCCCTGGTCGATGAAAACCAAGGCTTTTCAGATTTTCAAAAATCAGCTCAGGAAGTCGCCTGGCTGGTCATGCTTAACTGGGACAGCAGTTGCAGGACTCCATTCAAATGGGCCAGGCGAGGCCCGTAACGATCGACAAATTCGTTCAACACAAAATCACTGTCGATCATGTCCTCGTAATTGTCATTCACATCGACGGTCAAGCTTTGCAGAAACTCGGTCTGGACCTGGGATAGGGCTTCCGCTGCAGCGCGACACCTTCGTGCCAGCAAAGGATTGGCCTCTTTCCATTGATTCAATTCCGCGTGTCGCTGGCGTTGAGCGGCACCCATCTGTTCCAGCATCTCTTCCAACAACTCATTTTGACGGTCTTGCCCAATGACCAGTTGATGCATCAAAGCTACCATTTCACTTTGCGCCGATTCTTTCTGTTCCAGAATCGAATCGCTCAGCACCCTGGGTGACGTCGATGTGGAAAACAGGAGAGACATCTTGCGAGTCATGAGCCATTTTTTAGAACCCTACATGTATTAGTGCGAAGAATAATCTCAGTATAAACCGCGCGATAGCGAGTGTCGAGAGTTTGCTTGCGTAATCAGCAATTTGAAAAAAATATTGAAGCGCCAAAACGAATCCATCGTCACAGTTTCACAAATCAGAATTGACATTCCGATTTGTGCGGCTAATGACGTTTGAACCGCAGCAATTCGACATTTGCGAAGAATCTAAAGTGCGGATTCGACGCTTCCGATGAGTGAATCAGCACCAAGAATGATAAGCAAACGCAATCTGATTGTTTCTGAAAAACGACATTTTTCATTGTTGACATTCCTGTGTTTTTGACTTCGCAAAATTGACTGGATCTTTGCCCGCACCTTGACTCCGATTGACGGAAGAATCGCATTGAACAAATCGCCAACGAGTTCAGCAACGTCGTTTGGATTTATCTCGATCTGTGAGATTGAAGGCATCGGCTTTTGCGGTGGACTCCTGCTGTGTTCCCAGATTGGCCGGCCGATCGAGTTTCACTGTTCGGCTCCGGTCGCTATCAATCGGGCACAAAAAATTCTGTACGGCCGAACCTATCCGCAATATCTGTTTTGCGAACAAATCGGTTTGTCATTGATCCAACAGGTCAAGAAACAGCCGGCCATGTATGTCGCTGATCGAGTCGAACTTCTCGCTCTCGATAACATGATCAATGCCCCAGTGGTCGTCCTCGGCAGTGACGCTGTCGAGCAGTCTATTTCTGACGACTCTGCCAAAGGGACGGTGGAACCTGGCAGTTTTCAATTGGATGACCAACGCATCTGGTTCGCCAGGGCGTCCTCACCCGATTTGTCACGGATCCAATCTATTGCCGGGTCGTTTACCAAATCGCTTCCCCTGGATGAGCCCTTTGAACGGATTCAAAAGGCAATCGACGAGGCGCAGGCCGTGGCCCGATAATCTCGGCGTGCCAGGCATCTCTGTGATTTCGAATCTCAGCTGACCGACGACGGGTAATCAATGGATCGAACCGGTAACGCAACCAACTGGAACGCACAACTGAAGCGCAGTTCCACAGCTGGATTTTACCTCCTGGCAGGCGGAAGCATCCACTTTGCCCCAAATCATCTCGGCACAGTTTCGCAAACGCACTGTCAAAACAACCAGCTATTTCTTCAGTGACATCGGACTGGAGAAACCCGATCGCACATCGAACAATGAGCGGACTGCCGCGGTGGAGCCCCGGCCGGGAGCGCAAACGAACACCCCGACGACAGCCGATCAAACCGGTTCCACGGACTCCCCTGCTGCAGATTCTCAAGCCTCCCGCCCAACGCCCAGAACGGACTCGACTGGCGCCACCGACGGATGTCATCAAACTGCAGGACCGGCTGTTTTACATGTTGCAGCCGCCGCTCGAATCGTTGCTCGATGGCTCGGACGATGGAATTTCCGTTTGAACCGTTTTGTTTTCAGTACGCCGGTGTCGCATTCCTGTATCCTCGCTACAGCGCGATTCTGGCCGACGAAATGGGCCTGGGCAAAACCATGCAGTGCATCACCTCGATTCGCATGTTGCTGCGAACAGGAAATGCCCGGAAGATCCTGTTGATCTGCCCCAAACCATTGGTGACCAACTGGCTGCGCGAGTTCAAGACCTGGGCCCCGGAAATTACGGTCGCCGCCATCGGTGGTAACCAGCATCAGCGGGCGTGGCACTGGCGATCCAATCCGGCGATGGTGATCATCGCCAACTACGAATTGCTGACCCGGGATCAGACGCACATTGTCGATCGCGAATCAAAATACGATCTGGTCGTGCTCGATGAAGCACAACGGGTCAAAAACAAATCCAATGCGACCAGTCAGGTGGTGCAGAAAATCCCCCGCAAACGAAGTTGGGCTTTGACCGGGACACCGATCGAGAACGGCATTGAAGACCTGGTTGGAATCTGCGAATTCGTTGCCCCCGGTACCGTCCGAGTTGAAATGAGTCCCCGGGCAGTTCGCGGACGTGTCAAAGACTTGATCCTCCGTCGCACCAAAGACCTGGTGATGAAAGACATGCCGCCCCGGTTGATGCGCGATGCGGAGTTGGACCTTTCATCGGAGCAGTGGGATTCCTATCAATCCGCTGAAAAAGATGGTGTTGTCCGGCTGAATGAAATGGGCGACGAACTGACCATCAAACACGTGTTTGAGCTGGTCCTGCGGCTGAAACAGATTTGCAATTTTGATCCGGCCAGTGGCTCCAGCAGCAAAATGGATCGACTCGCCGCAGACATGGAGGAAGTCGCCTCGAGTGGTCAAAAGGCAATCGTGTTCAGCCAATGGGTCGATGCGATCGAGGAGATTGCCAAACGGATCCCTCAATACAACCCGCTTCAATACCATGGCCGCATTCCATCCAAACAACGGGACCCGATCCTCGAAGAGTTCAAACAGAACCCCGATCGACATGTGCTGTTAATGAGCTACGGTGCCGGCAGTGTCGGGCTGAACCTGCAGTTCTGCCGGTATGTTTTTCTGTTTGATCGCTGGTGGAATCCGGCAATTGAAGACCAGGCCATCAACCGGGCGCACCGAATCGGGGCTGCCGGAAGCGTCACGATCACCCGGATGATCATGGCCGGAACGATCGAGCAGCGGATTCACGAAATCCTGGAAGCCAAACGGGAGCTGTTCCGGGAAATCCTGTCCGACGATCACGAACCCTCTCGACGTGGACTGACCAAGGATGAAATTTTCGGCCTGTTCAATCTTCGCACTCCCAAGGGTAAGATTGTTCCGAAGGCGACGGAGACTGCAGCGCAATCCCGGCGTCCGGCCGCCTGATCACCTCGATCGCGCTGGCCACACGTCGCGGGTCGAATTGAGTTTCCCTGGCAACCCCGATCACCACTCCAACCCCATTCCTTTCGGCATGTCCAAAACAACCGACCACAACTGGTATCCGCCCTGGACGCCGAGGTTCTGGAATGGGATGCGGATGGGAGACTACTACGCCCTGCTCCGCCAGAACCGATTCCAGATTCACCCCAGCCGATACGGGATGGCGTTCATGGTCGCCTGCTGCTCGGTGGTCAACTCGACGTTGGCCGGGATTCAGAATTTGGCTTACGGCCATCAGATCGAAACGACTCAACTGCCCGCGGCTCCGATTTTCGTCGTCGGACATTGGCGGTCCGGTACGACGTTAATGCACGAGCTGTTGTCGCTGGACCCGCGATTGGCGTTTCCCAACAACTTCGACGCGTTCACTCCCAATCATTTTCTGATCTCGAGAACCCTGCTGTACCCGCTGGTCAAAATCCTGATGCCCGCGCGTCGCCCGATGGACAACATGTCGATGGGAATCGCATCCCCCCAGGAAGACGACTTCGCCCTGTGCGGATACGGAGCCCCAACGCCCTACCGTCGTGTCGCATTTCCCAATCGACCCAGCCGCGACCATATGCTGCTGGATCTGTCCAACGCGGATGCTGACCAGTTGCTCGAGCTGAAACATGCGATGCAGAAATTTCTGAAAACCTTGACGGTTCGTTATCAATCGCAATTGGTGCTGAAATCGCCCCCGCACACCGGTCGAATCGAAGAACTGGCGGAGTGGTTTCCCGGTGCGAAATTTGTCCACATTTCTCGCCATCCGTACAAACTGGTTCCTTCCACCATGCGACTTTGGCAAACGATCGACAAACTGCAGGCCTTTCAGGTCCCCAACTACGACGATGCCATGCTCAAGAATTACATCTTCGAATGTCAGGATTTGATGTACTCAGCCTACTTTGAACAAAAGCCCAACATTCCCCCCGATCAACTGACAGAAATTCGATTTGAGGATTTGGTCGCCGATCCTGTCGCCCAAATGAACCAGGTTTACGATCAACTCGGGCTGGGCGAATTTGACCAGGTTCAACCTGCCATTGAACGTTACTTCGAACACAAAAAGGACCATCAAACCAACCCGTTCGAATTGGAAGAATCGCTCAAGCTTGAAATTGACACGCATTGGCACGGCTACATGGCAGCGTTTGGGTACGACTGATGGTGGTTAAAATGAATTCCCGGCTGATCCACAACACCCGCATTTCGATAATCCGACGCGCATCTGCTTTCAACATGGGATAAAATAGATCGCGTCCGGTTACCAACAACGGTTGGCGAAACATGAAGATTGGCAATTTGATTCTTGGCTGGCTGCTCGGGCTGATGCTCGTGATGGCTTGTCCAGCTGCAGCCAACACGCCTGACGAACCAACCGATTTTTATCTCGAAAAAATCAAGCCGCTGCTGAAGGAAAAATGCTACTCCTGTCACGGGGCGATCAACCAGGAAGCCGGTCTGCGTGTCGACACGGCGAGTGCGTTGCGACAGGGTGGTGATAGCGGGCCGGCCATTCTCTCCGGCGCAGCTGACACGAGCCTGTTGCTGAAGCGGATCGCGTCCACCGATCCCGACCAGCGGATGCCACCCGAATCGGAGCCCCTGACTCCCGATCAAATCGCCTGGTTTTCAGCATGGATCAACAACGGTGCGCACGCTCCCGCAGATGAACCGTCCCCAATCAATCCTTCCACGCATTGGGCCTTTCAACCTTTGCAATCGACCGATCCACCCGGGAATCCTGCAATCCACCCGATCAATGCGTTTGTTCGGCAACGCCTCAGTGCAGTCGGACTGCAACCCAACGGACCCGCCGATCCGACGACTTTGGTCCGACGGATGTATCTCGATCTGCACGGCCTTCCTCCGACACCTGACGAAATCAGGCAATTCGAGTCCGCGTTTGCCGAACATCAGGAGTTGGCCGTTGTGCGACTGGTTGACCGTTTGTTGGCAAGCCCGCGGTATGGAGAACGATGGGCCCAGCACTGGCTGGACCTGGTACGCTACGCCGATACTCACGGCTTCGAAGTCAACACGCCGCGACCCAACGCCTGGCCTTATCGGGATTACGTGATCAATGCGTTGAATGCTGACAAACCGTACGACGATTTTGTCTTCGAGCAATTGGCAGGCGACACGGTTGGCCAGGACGCGGCAACCGGATTTCTCGTTGCCGCTGCCGTCTTGCTGCCGGGCCAAATCGGCAAAGACGATGCCTCCAAACGACTGGCCAGGCAAGACGCGCTGGATGAAATGGTGATTGGTACCAGCGCGACATTTCTCGGACTGACGGTCGGGTGTGCCAGGTGCCATGACCACAAATTCGATCCGATTACGCAAGCAGATTACTACGCGATGCAGGCGTTTTTCGCCGGAGTCGAATACGGCGATCGACCGATCAGCGACCCTCTCCAAAAGCAACGGAAAGCCGAATCTGCAAGGCTTGCAACGCGGATTGCTGAGCTGACGAAGCAGCTGCGGCAACAGGAACCACTGGCCACAATACCGGGCACAATCATTCTCAATGAAGCAGCAGCGGCCGCCCCAGGCAGTTCAACGAAGCTCCGCGATCCGGTTTCCCCTGCTGGAAACATTGACCGGTTTTCACCGATCCATGCGAAGTTCGTTCGATTTACCACGACCGCAACCAACAACGACAACCAGTACGAACCTTGCATCAATGAACTGCAGGTCTTTTCCGTCAGCCAACCACTGCAGAATATCGCGCTCGCTGAAAACGGAACGATACCGACTTCATCGGGCAATCGGGCCGAAACAGGTAAACATCAACTCAAACATATCAACGACGGCAAACATGGGAACAGTTACAGCTGGATTTCCAACGAGATTGGTCGGGGTTGGGTGCAGCTTGAGTTTCCCACGATCCAAACGATCAATTGCGTCGAATGGGCCCGGGATCGTTTGGGGCAATTCAAGGATCGCCTACCGGTCGAATATGAAATCGCCGTCTCGCTCGATGGGAGCGAGTGGACACCCGTCGCCAGCTCGCAGGATCAATTGCCGCTGGGAACTTCCCGCGGTCCAGTCACCTCTCGAGATCAAAATCCGTCGCAGCATCCTGAATCTGGCGAATTGGCTGCCGAGCTCAAGAAGTTGACCCGTCAGAAACAGGAACTGGATCAGCCGCGGATGGTTTTCGCCGGCAAAATGCGACAGCCGGACGCTACGTACGTTTTATTGCGAGGCGATCCAGAGCAACGGAAGCAACCGATCGGGCCACAAACGCCCACAGTCTTCCGACGGCGATGTGAGCCCGGCAGCGAAGAACACCAGCGGCGGATCGCTCTGGCAAATTGGATCATTGACCCGGAAAACCCATTGACTGCCCGCGTGATCGTCAACCGAGTCTGGCAAACTCATTTTGGTCAGGGGTTGGTTCCGACGCCAAGTGATTTTGGACTCAATGGTGTTCCGCCTTCCCATCCCGAACTGCTTGATTGGCTGGCCAACCGCTTCATGGACAACGGTTGGTCGCTCAAGCAACTGCATCGCTCAATCCTCACTTCCTCAACCTACCAACAGTCCAGTCAGACCCGATCCGCAGCCCAGGCGCTGGATGCTGACAACCGGTTGCTGTGGCGGTTTGCCTCGCGCAGATTAGAAGCGGAAGCCATCCGCGACAGCATCCTGTATCTCGGCGGCCAATTGAATCTGAAAATGGGCGGACCCGGTTTTGATTTTTTCAAATCTCGTGGTGGGCTGTCCGGTTTCCCTCCGGTCGAGCAGTTCGACAACACCCAACTCCGTCGCATGATTTACGCCCACAAGATTCGCATGGAACAGGTCCCGGTGTTTGGCGCGTTTGATTGTCCGGATGCGGGCCAGCCAGCACCCAGCCGAAGCAGGTCGACCACCGCCATCCAGGCTTTGAATCTGTTCAATAGTCCGTTCGTCGCGCGACAATCCGATCGTTTCGCTGACCACTTGAAAGCCCGGGCACCTGACTCAGTCGAACGGCAAATTGAATTGGCGTTCTTGAAAACACTCGGCCGTTTGCCCACCCAGCCCGAGCGTTCTGCGGTGCTCGACGCCGCGCACGAACACGGCCTGAGCATGATTTGCCGCGTCCTGTTCAACAGCAATGAATTTCTGTTTATCCCCTGAATCCCGACAGCATGACTGAACCAACACCGACTCGCCGCGATCTGTTTGGCTCCGCCGCCATGGGTTTGGGCGCGATTGCGCTAACCGATTTGCTGCATCGGGACGGGCTGCTGGTGGATGATCGGCCAAAGATTGACCCGGAGCAGCCGTTTGCCGAACGGCAGGCCCACGCTGTCCCCAAGGCAAAACGTGTCCTGATGATCGTTTGCGCGGGTGCCTGCAGCCAATTGGAGACGTTTGACTACAAACCCGAGTTGATCAAGCGAGATGGTCAATCGTTCCAGGACATTCCGCCGGTGACCTTCCAGGGACCCTCCGGTAATCTTGCCAGGCCGCAATATGATTTTCGACCGGCCGGTCAAGCTGGCAAAATGATCTCGACGTTGGTACCCCATATCGCGGAGTTGGCGGACGATCTATCGTTCGTGCATTCGTTGACCAGTCGATCCAACACCCACGGACCGGCGGAGAATTTCCTCTCGACTGGCTTCATCCTGGACGGATTCCCAAGCATCGGAGCCTGGGTGACATACGCCCTGGGCACGGAAAACCAGGATCTACCGGCCTTCGTCGCGATCCCCGACCCGCGTGGAGTTCCGCAGGCCAGCGTCAACAACTGGGGGCCTGGGTTTTTGCCGGCAGTTTTCCAGGGCACGCCTTTCAGCAGCACACAACCGATTCGCAATCTGGATCGTCCACCCGGCATTTCAATCGCCGAAGACCAATCCGCTCGCCGTCTCCTGCGAAACCTCAATGAGCAACATCTTTCCCAACATCCCGGCGATTCGGACCTCGCGGCCAGAATCGCCAGTTACAATCTGGCTGGCAAGATGCAATTGTCGGTTCCAAAAATCGCCAATCTCGCGGACGAAAATTCGCATTCGATTACGGCCTACGGAGCCGATTCAAAAAACAAAACCAAAGCCGATTTTGCCCGAAACTGTATCCTTGCCCGACGCCTGATCGAAAACGGCGTCAGATTCGTCCAGTTGTTTAATGGAGCCTACGCCAGCGCTGGTGCACTGAATTGGGACGGGCACCAGAAACTTCGTGAGCAATACGACATTCATGGCGAGATCATGGATCAGCCAGTGGCCGCCTTGTTCAACGACCTGAAACAACGAGGCTTGCTGGAAGACACGCTGGTCGTCTGGTGTACGGAATTTGGTCGCATGCCGATGTTTCAAAAAGGAGCCCAGGGACGTGACCACAACCCGAACGGGTTTACCGCCTGGCTGGGCGGTGCTGGCGTAAAACGCGGCTTCAGCTACGGCGCAACCGACGAACTGGGATTCAAGGCGGTCGAAGGCGTGTCGTCCCTGCACGACCTGCACGCCACGATTTTGCATTTATTGGGGCTGGATCACAAACGACTTACTTTCCGACACAACGGATTCGAACGACGCTTGACCGACGTCCATGGAAAAGTAATACAACCGATTCTGTCGTAATCAGACGATCCTGAATCGCCGTTCCCTGAATCAACGACGCGTTCACGACGGATCACTCAATCGCAAACGCCACGAAGCTGTCTCCCGGCGTGGTGCCCAACTTCCCTGCGCCGCAAGCCGCAATCACCACGAACTGGCGACCATCGACCATGTAAGTCGACGGCGTTGCGTAACCGCCCGCTGGCAGCTTCGTTTCCCACAGTATTTCACCCGTTGACTGATCGAACGCACGGAATTTTTCATCTTTGGAACCGCCGATAAAAACCAGCCCGCCAGCCGTCGCGATGGTTCCGCCAAAATTTTCGGTCCCGGTCGGCGGAATGCCGCGATCCGTCAGTTCAGCGAACTCACCCAAGGGAACCTGCCAGGCAATTTTGCCCTCGTTCAGATCAACGGCCGTCAGCAATCCCCATGGCGGTTTCACCGCCGGATAGCCGTCCTGGTCCAGGAATTTATGGTAGCCGGTAATCCGGAATCGAAAAGGATCTTCTGGATTGGCCGCGACCAGCGTAATGATGCTGGGAACATTATTGGTGTTGACGAACAACAACCCGGAATTCGGATCGAACGAAGCGCCCGACCAGGTCGCTCCGCCATGAAATCCGGGCATCGCGATGGTCCCCTCCAATGAAGGCGGGCTGAACTTGACCCCCGGGCGAACCTGTTTGAATTTCTCCAACGCAAACGCATGCGACGCATCTGAAAGGTCGGTCAGATCCTCTTCGCTGAGACGGGTTTTGGAAATCGGCGGGGGTTTGACAGGAACCGGTTGAGACGGCCAAGCCCGCTCGCCGGGCACATCGGACGGCATCGCTGGACTGTCTCGAACTTCAAATAACGGTTGCCCCGTTTCCCGATCCAACACAAACACGTACCCCGTTTTCGTCACCTGAGCGACCGCATCGACCAGCTTGCCATCCCGTCGGACCGTCACCAGATTGGGATACACGGGCAAATCGTGATCCCACAAATCGTGTCGCAATGTCTGGAAATGCCAGATTCGTTTCCCAGTTTTGGCGTCCAAGGCAATCGTGCAGTTGGCAAACAGGTTTTCGCCATGACGATCGCCGCCGTAAAAATCAAAGGCTGCACTGCCTAACCCTGCAAACACCATCCCTCGTTCTTCATCCACGCTGAGACCACCCCAGGCATTGGCGCCACCGCGCTGCCGCCAGGAATCACCGGCCCAAGTATCATTGCCAAATTCTCCCGCTCTGGGAACGGTGTGAAATCGCCAGACCTGCTTTCCAGTTCTCACATCGAATGCCCGAATGTCTCCCGGAGCTGCCGGCCCGGGACCCTCGCCACAGGAAAAACCCAGAATCACAAGATCACCCCAAATCGCAGCCGCCGAAGTCGGCCCGTAAGGCATCCGGGAAAGATCACGAGCAATATCTTCTCGCAGGCTTTTGATTCCGCCATCGCCAAAATTCGGATCCAGTTTTCCAGTCGAAGCATCCAACGAAAATAACTGGCCGTCCGACGTGCCATGCAAGATCCGACGCTCGCCATTGGGCAGGCCATCGCTCCAGTAAGCCAGCCCGCGATTGACGCCGCCGGATGCGAGCGGCCATTGGGATTTCCCTTGCTCGAATGGATCAAACGACCAGATGGTTTGTCCACTGGCAGCATCCAGGGCCACCACACGCAGATGGTTGGTCGTCACATACATCACCCCATCGACAATCAACGGCGTACACTCGCAAGTCTTGTCGCCTTCGCCCGTATGGAATTCCCAAACCTGTTTCAGCCGCTGCACATTGGCGCGATCGATTTGATTCAACGGCGAATACCGCATGCAGCCGCGGTCATTTCCGACGCTGACCCAGTTTTCAATTCCCGGATTTTGACCAAGGACCGCAGTCGGAGCTGCCAACAGCCCGATGCCAAGGGAAACAACAACGCAAACCGATTGCAACCAGGCAGGGATGACTTGCCACATTTCCAACACCAGCTTTCTGGACAATTCGAAGATCATTGATTCGGATTCCTCAGCCTAACAGAAGCGGGAATCGAACGCCTCTGTTCCGCCGTCAATCCCCGCCAACCCCGTATTGCTTCAGTTTGCGATACAGCGTTTTACGATCCAGTGAGAGGATCCGGGCGGCTGTCGATTTGTTGCCCTCAACGCTGTCGAGCACGTGCAGGATATACCTTCGCTCGATTTCTTCCATCGGCAGCAATTCGGCCGGATCCGTTCCGTCAACCAGAAACTGGCGAGATTGAAAGTTGCGAATTTTCTCGGGCAAATCCTCGACGACGATCTGGTCGTGTCGCGTCAAGGCGACCGCCCGCTCGATCACGTTGCGAAGTTCCCGAATATTGCCCGGCCAGGAGTAATTCAGCAGTCGCTCAGCGGCCGGTTCCGAAATACCAGTGACGTTTTTCCCGGCCCTCGCTGCAAATTGTTTCACGTAGTGATTCCCAATGAGCAGTGCGTCGGTGCCCCGCGAACGCAGCGGTGGCAGTTCGAGCTGAATCACGTTGATCCGGTAAAACAGATCTTCGCGAAAACGATCTTCTTCAATCGCCGTGGCGAGATCCCGATTGGTGGCCGATAACAGCCGCACATTGATGTTAATTTCCTTGTTGCCGCCCACCGGCCGGATCGAACCTTCTTCCAATACACGCAACAGCTTGACTTGCATCGACACCGGCATTTCGCCGATCTCATCCAGCAACAGCGTTCCGCCATCGGCTTCCTGGAACAATCCCTTGCGGTCGGCCCGGGCGTCGGTAAAAGCGCCTTTGACGTGGCCAAACAACTCGCTTTCCAGCAATTGCTCGGGTAACGCGCCGCAGTTGATTGCCACGAACGGTTTGTCCTTGCGACGACTTTTGTCGTGAATCGTCCGTGCCACCAGTTCTTTGCCTGTGCCGCTTTCTCCGGTCAGCAGGATCGATGATTCCGAATCGGCAATCCGTTCGAGTTGATCGTAAAGCTCCAACATCGCGGGGCTCTCGCCGATCAGATTCCCAAACCGCTGCGCACTGCTGGCTTGCTCGCTCAGCCGTTTGACCTGCGATTGCAGTCGCCTCTGTTTCACGGCACGGTTGATCGTCAGCGCCAACAGTTCCATTTCAACCGGTTTGGTCACAAAATCGTAAGCTCCTGCGCGAATGGCCGAAATCGCGGTCTCCAAACTTCCAAACGCCGTCATCACAATCACAGGAAGATCCGGATAGTCGCGTGTGATCTGGTCGCACAGTTGCAAGCCCGACGCCCCGGGCATGTTGATGTCGGTCAGGACAACATCGACGTCCCGTTGCCGGAGCGCACGAACGGCCTCGTCGACGTTGGCACACCACTGGGAGTCGATCCCGCGAAGTCGAAAATCGGTGACCAGCATTTCACCCATGCTTTTCTCGTCCTCGACGATCAGCACACGTGGTTTGTCAACGGAAGATGGTTGCGATTCATTCATAGGTTGATCGTCTGTGTGTGTGTGTGTTACGTGGATTCCGTTTCATGATCCCTGGATACTTGCTTGGGCAGCCGTATACAAAACTCGGTGCCTGCTCCAGGCGTGCTCGTGACGTCAATCTGTCCGCCGTGCTCTTCGATCATTCCGTGGGCAATGGAGAGTCCCAAGCCTGTTCCTTTGCCCACTTCTTTGGTCGTAAAAAACGGCTCGAAAATCTGCTCGACGGTTTTGGCGTCCATCCCGATTCCCTCGTCCTTGACCGTAACCTTCACCGCCGGCCCCAGCGGATCGGTTGAGTCTCCCGTCGTATTTTCAATCCTGATCTCGATCTTGCCCCCGTCCGGCATTGCCTGGATCGCATTCACGATCAGGTTGGTCAACACTTGTTGAATCTGGGATTGATCGACGAAAGCTGTAAACGGTGGATCGCCGACTGCCAAGACTTCAACTTCGATTTTTGATTTTTTGGCAAGCGTACTCAACAGATCGACCGTCCGTTCGACGATCACGCGCAGGTCGACTTCGGCCCGGGTCGGTGGATTGTGTCGAGCAAAATCCATCAGCTGTCTCACAATCCCGGCGATTCGATTGGATTCCGACTGAATGGCTTCTGCACTTTCGGCGATTTCTGCCGGGCTCAGTTTACCACTTCGGATTAGCCCTGCCCGCCCCGAGACGACATTCAGCGGCGTTCCAATTTCATGAGCCAACCCCGATGCCAGCCGTCCAACCGTCTTCAGCCGATCCGCGTGACGCAGTTGCTCCAACGTCGCGACCTTCGCCGCCGACTCGCTGGCAATTCGTTGTTGTTGATCTGCGATCCGGGTCGCCATCTCGTTGAGGGCAACGGACAATTCGCCAAACTCATCTTGGGAATCCAGGATCGCCGTCGGTTCGTAATCCCCCTCCCCGATGCGACGCGTCCGCTCGATCAAGCCCGACAATGGCCGGCCGATCATCCGCACCCCGGCCCAGGCAACAAATGCGAAGCAGAACACGGCCATCAACACGATCGCACCCAGCCCGGTCAGGACCGTTTCAAACGCTTCCTGTTCGGCCGTCTCCAGCGAGTCTCGAATTTCAATCGCACCCTTCCGGGGCCTGCCCGAATCTTCCTTGACCTCCATCGGGTAGTAGGTGTATAGATTCCTCGTGCCACCCTGGACCGAAGTCACCGAATCCATATCCCCGGCCAGAATTTTCTCCAACGAGTCCATCGAAGCGGCCGGTCGGTTGGGATCGTTCACCGTGACATCAAACCAGACCCAGCGGTACCGTAGCTTTCCTGTATCGAGCGTCTGGGTTTTAATGGCTTTAACGATGCCCTCGTGCCCTTCCCCCTGATAGGCTAAATCGAGCGACTCGCGAACCAAACTGGCAACCCGCTGGGCATCCGACTGTTGAAGATCCTTGATCCGGACAAACTCCCGTCGGGCAATCAGATAGCTTGACAGAGCGGTGATCAGAACCATCGCAATCAAACAAACGACGACAATTTTTAACGCAATTTTCATGGCAGATTTTGGTTGGGGCAAAATTCCACAGTGAAGCCGATTGCCCCTGCAGATACGCGAACTTCGTCAGTTTTCCTTCACCAGTCCTTGCAATATTAACATATTGGAGTTTGGCATACGTGTTGCTTCACTGTCGACGTCAAGACCATGTTTCCGACCGGTTCCTTTTCCGGAATCCGATTTCAATATCCTCCTTTCCCAGGCAATTCGATGAACCAAGCAACCACCACCCGAGACCAGATTCAGCAACTCACCGAACAGGTGAAAACGCACAGCCAACCGTTTCGCCGCATCGTCGATCAAGTCAACCAGGTTCTTGTCGGCCAGGAAAAACTGGTCCACCGAATGTTGATCGGTCTGCTCGCAAATGGTCACTTGCTGATCGAGGGCGTTCCGGGCCTGGCCAAAACCACCGCCGTGGCCAGTCTTGCCAAGGCCATCCATACCGGCTTTCAGCGGCTTCAGTTCACACCGGACTTGCTCCCGGCCGACCTGATCGGAACCCAGGTCTACCGACCGCAGGATCAGACCTTTGTGGTTCAGAAAGGCCCAATTTTTTCCAACCTGATTCTCGCCGACGAAATCAACCGCGCACCCGCAAAAGTCCAAAGCGCGCTGCTGGAAGCAATGCAGGAACGTCAGGTCACAATCGGTAGTGAAACCTTCCCACTGGACGAACCGTTCCTCGTGATGGCGACACAAAACCCGGTCGAACAGGAAGGTACCTATCAGTTGCCCGAGGCCCAAACCGACCGCTTCATGCTGAAAGTCGTCGTCGATTATCCCAACCGCGAGCAGGAGCTGCAAATCCTGCGACGGATGAGCAAAACCAGTGCAAAATTTGACATTCAACCAGTCACGACTCCCGAGGAGATCATGGACGCCCGAAAGTTCGTCGACATGATCTACGTCGATGAAAAAGTCGAAAACTACATCGTTGATATTGTGATGGCGACCCGGAAACCGGAGGCCTACGGGATGCAACTGAGTGATCTGATCCTGTTTGGCGGATCGCCGCGAGCCACGATCAACCTGACGCTGGCCGCCAAAGCCAACGCGTTTCTCGCCGGCCGCGGTTACGTGGTCCCACAGGATGTCAAAGAGATCGCTCTCGATGTGCTGCGTCACCGCGTGATGGTCACCTACGAAGCGGAAGCAGAAGAACGAACCAGCGAGTCGATTGTGACCGAAATTCTGAATCACATTCAGGTACCGTAAAACATCCCTCAGCCCCCAATTGGGCGAGCGGTCGCCAGACCACCGATCGCCTTTGCCGGCCATTCGATCCCAGAAAGAATTCCATGATTCCCCGAGAAGTCATCCAGAAAATCCGCCGAATTCAGATTCGGACGTCGCATAAAGTCGACGAGCTGCTGACTGGCACCTGGCACTCAGCGTTCAAAGGCCGCGGCATCGAATTCGAGGAAGTGCGTCCCTACCAGGTTGGCGACGACGTCCGGGCGATCGACTGGAATGTCACGGCTCGCAGCGATCAACCCTATATCAAACTGTTCCGGGAAGAACGCGAGCTGGCGGTGATGTTGCTGGTCGACATGAGCGGTTCACAGAATTTCGGGACCGGCGAACAAACCAAACGTGAATTGGTGGCGGAACTGGGAGCGACGCTCGCGATGTCAGCAATCAAGAACAACGATAAAGTCGGTTTGACCCTGTTTACCGACGAAGTCGAGAAGAGCATTCCCCCGCGAAAAGGGTCTCGGCATGTGTTGCGACTGATTCGAGAATTGCTGTACTGCCAACCGATGGGCAATGGGACAGACCTGCGAAAGGCGATTGAACATCTGAATCGAACTTGCAAACGTCGTACGGTGGTCTTCCTGATCAGCGATTTCCTGGCGAGTGGATTTGAATCAACACTGAAAGTCGCTTGCCGCAAGCACGACATGATTCCAATCGTGATCAGCGATCCGCGGGAATCCGAAATGCCCAACATCGGGCTGGTTCGACTTCAAGACGCCGAAACCGGTGAACGGATCATGCTCGACACGGCCAGTCGGGCGAATCGTGAATTGTTTGCCAGACTTCATCGAGAACAATCCGCGGCACGAGACAATTTATTCCGCAAACTGCGACTCGACCCGATCCACCTTTGTACCGGACAGGATCCGGTCGAACCTCTTCGAAAATTTTTCCACCAACGCGAAACCAGACAATGATACTTCGCCCAAAATATCACTTCATCATCGTGCGAGCTACGATCGCAGGGTTGGCAAGCCTGTGCCTATTCGGTTGGCAACAGGCTTCCGCGGCCCAAGCATCGTCCAACGATGCGCCCAGCGTCACCCGTGAGGTTTCCAGCCAAGACGTCCAGGTCGCCGAACCCTTCACCTTCGACCTGGAAGTCACCGCGCCCAAAGGGACCCGGATCGTGATGCCCGCACTCGGTTCGAAACTGGGTGATTTTGACATCATCGACCAGCGTGAGCTTAATGATCTTCCCTCCGAAAGTTCACCGGAACAGCGAATCTGGACCCGTCGACTCACGCTGGAAAGCATCGTGACCGGTGTCCTGGAGATTCCCAGCCTGGAAATTCGGGCCACTCAAAACGGAGAGTCGGAAATTCTGAAGTCCAACCCGATTTCGATTCGGGTCATCAGTGTCCTTGAAGATCGCGCCGACCCAACCCAGTTCCGCGACATCCACTCGGTGATTGACGTCAACGCACCTGAGCCCCGATCCAATTCACTGATTTGGTGGATCGCAGGTGGCGCGGGCTTGTCTGCCTTTGCCGCCGCAGCCGTTGCGATGGCGGTCCGCCGCAAACGCTGGCTGACGCCAGTGCAATGGGCGATCGACGAACTTGATTTGCTGAAGTCTTCGGCCGCCGTGGCATCGGGAGAGAGTGATTCGATCTGTCGTGAACTTTCACGGATCGTCCGCGATTACCTGGAGCTTCAATTTGAAATTGCTGCGCCAGAACAGACGACCGACGAGCTATTGCAAATCATTACTTCCGGCGGACGCCTCGATCTCGAAACGCAGCAACAGTTCGGTCGAATTTTTGAAGCAGCGGATCAGGTCAAATTCGCCGGCCTGCAACTTTCCCCCCAGGAACTGGACGCGATGATCGACGAGGCCGCCCAGTTGGTGAAACAAACGGGCGATTTGGCGGAACTGACATCCGCGGATTCAGAAACAGCCGCTTCGCCTGGTTTCGCCTCTCAACGCGAATCCATGCCGAATCTAACCGATCTTAACCGGGGAGCACGAAACTGATGTTTTACTCACCATGGTATTTCCTGCTGCTTCTGACGATCCCGATCGCCGCCTGGTGGCTGTTTCGACCGAAGCGAAAATCGGCCGTTGTGTTCAGTTCCGTTGGATTGGCCAAACATCTCAAACCGACACTCCGACAGCGAATGATGTGGTTACCACCCACCCTGACCCTCGGAGCCATCCTGTTCCTCGTGCTCGGATTGGCTCGGCCTCGTGAAGGTCGCGAGCAAACTATCGCCGACAGCGAAGGGATCGCGATTGAGATGGTGGTGGACCGCAGTGGCAGCATGCAAGCGATGGACTTCAAGATCGATGATCAACACGTCGACCGGTTGACCGCGATCAAGAAAGTGGCGGGTAAATTTGTTGCCGGTGGCGACGACCTGGAAGGCCGATTCAGCGACCTGGTCGGGCTGATTACCTTTGCCGGTTACGCCGACGGCCAGACACCTCCGACCCTCGATCACGCGTTCCTGGTTTCCCAACTCAACAACGCTCAAATCGTGACCAGCCGCAACGAAGACGGAACCGCGATCGGAGACGCGATTTCGCTGGCCGTCGAAAAACTGAACGCCCTGGACGAACGCCAGGAAGAGAAAGTCAAAAGCAAAGTGATCATCCTGCTGACCGACGGCGAAAACAACGCGGGATCGCTCGATCCAGTTCAGGCTGCCGAGTTGGCCCAAACGATGGGTATCAAGGTTTACACCATCGGCGTGGGCACCAAGGGCCAAGCCCCCGTCCCCGTCAGCGATCCATTTACCGGCCGCACGGTCGTTCGAATGATGCCCGTCAATATCGACGAAGCGACTCTGGAAAAGGTCGCCGCAACCACGGGCGGTAAATACTTCCGCGCGACGGACACCGATTCACTGGAAAAAATCTACGCGGAAATTGATGAACTGGAAAAAACAAAAGTCGAGGCGAGGCATTTCGTTGACTATCGGGAACTCGCGGTGCAGCCCTACGCGACCGGATGGATACCGTTACCGCCATTGATCCTGATTGCCCTGATTCTGCTAACGACACGACTGGTCCTGCAACAAACCTGGCTGCGAGAACTGACTTGAGCTTACCGCTTCACACGAAGCGTGGCCGCAACGTAGTGCCCCAACGAATTGACGTTTGCTCTTCAAGATTTGACCTAACGAAAAACAACCACCATGGACATTCAATTTGGAAATCCGGACAGCCTCTGGCTACTGTTAGTGGTCGTTGCAGGACTGGCCATTACGGGCTATGCGATCGTGGCGCGTCGTCGCGCGGTTCAGCAGTTCGCGACCTCCAGGCACCGACAGGCTTTGCTTCCCACTGGCGCTGGCACCCGCCAATGGCTGTCTGCATTCCTGGTGGTCGGCAGTATCGCATTGATGGTCGTCAGCCTGCTGGACATCCGCTGGGGTAAAACGTGGCGGGAAGTTCCCCAAAAAGGAATCGAAGTCATGTTTGTGCTCGACGTTTCGCGCAGCATGCTGGCGGAAGACGCCTCCCCCAACCGGCTGAGCCGTGCCAAACAACAGATCAAGGACATGTTGGACGAGATGGCCGGCGATCGGGTCGGCCTGGTCGTTTTTGCAGGTGAAACGCGACAACCGGTTCCACTGACCAGTCACTATGCGGATTTTAAACAGACGCTCGATTCGGTTGGCACCCATTCCGTCCGCCGCGGAGGTTCGCAACTGGGAGATGCCATCGAAGCGGCAGCCAACGGCTTCATCAGCAAGACCAATGACCACAAAGCGATTGTGATTTTTACCGACGGCGAAGACCAGGAAAGCCAACCCGTTGAGATCGCAAAGAAACTGTACGCCGATCAGGGCATTCGGATCTTCACCGTCGGCCTCGGCGACATGGATCAAGGTGCCCGGATTCCCGACACGGAATCACAGCGAGGAGGTTTCGTCCAACACCAGGGGCAACAGGTCTGGTCCAAAATGAATGGCCAGATTCTGAACGAAATCGCCACGGAAACCAACGGGGCTTATATTCCCGCCGGTACGAAACGGGTAAACATGGCCGACGTCTACCACGGCTATGTTGCAAACGTGGAACAGACGGAATTTGAAACGGCAAAAATCAATGCCTACATCGCCCGCTTCCAGTGGTTTGCCGCACCCGCTTTGGCATTGCTGTTACTGGAGGTGTTTGTCTCAACACGCGGTTCTAAAACAAAAACAAAACAGCGACCCATCGCGACTGACCTAAAAACAGGAAAGGAACGTGAGTCGAATTCTGGCCGGCCAGGAAAACTGAATCCAGCGACAACCATGGACCACGAACAGGCGGCCTAACCATGTACCGTAATGCATCTGGCCAGATGTTGACGCATCACGCGGCAGCAACTGAAAAACCCAACTCAACCCGTATCCAAATCATGTTGAAATTCTTTCCAACGCAATCTATTTTCGGCCTCGCGCTACTGGGTGTGCTGACCATGGCAAACACAGTAGCGGCGCAACCGTCAATCAGCACAATGGAGACGGCACAGCGAATCAACTCTGCCAACGAGTTGGTTCGGCAAGGCGAATTCGAAACGGCGATTCAACAATACGAGCAAGTCAACGCGAGTGCGGAGGATCAGGACGAACTGAATTACAACCTGGCCGTCGCACGTTACCGAAGTGGCGATCTTGAATCCGCCAAAACACTGTTTACGGAAGCGGCACGCTCCACCGACTCCGCGATCGCAGCCAACAGCCGATACAACTTGGGCAACTGCCTCTATTCCTCGGCGTTAACCACGGCCGAACAGGACAAACCTGCTGCGATTGAACAACTGCGACAAGCGATCTCTCACTACCGTGCTTCGCTCAGGGAAAGCTCCGCTGATAACGGCACCGACGCGCGAACCAACATCGAATTGGCCGCGAAATTGATGAAAACACTGAAAGAGCACCAACAACAAGAGCACCAACAACAAGAGCAACAACAACAAGAGCAACAACAACAAGATCAGCAAAATCAACCCTCCGAATCGGAAAACCAAAGTTCCGAAGATTCCAAATCCCAGGATCAATCCGAACCCAACCAGGAGTCGGAAGGAGAATCCCAGAGCGATCAACAACAATCTGACGCGCAGGAACAGGACGATTCGAAATCCGCCGGCGAGCAACCCCAACAGCAGCCGTCGAAATCCGAAGACTCCCAATCCGAAGACTCCCAATCCGAAGACTCCCAAAACGCAAACTCGGAACAGGAGTCTGACAAAAATAACTCGGAAAATTCCTCAACGGAGGAACAGCCCGCCGATGCGAAACCGGAGTCCGAATCCAATTCGCGATCAACATCCGAACAAAATCCTGACCCAACTTCCCAGCAGCAAACACCGTCTCAGCAACAATCCCAGGCTGCCCAACCCAACGAACCGGAGCCAAGTCCGACCGACGACCAACAGAACGCCACCGAGGAACCCATTCCCGCGGGTCAGCTAACGACCGCGGGAGAAGAGGACGAAAACGGCAAACCCACCGGTGCGGTCGAGATGGCTGACCCGAACGGAACCGACGGTCTGATGACCAAAGAAGAGGCACTGAAAATGCTGCAGGCGGTAAGAGACCGTGACATGCTGCGTCGAATGCGACAGCAGCGACTGGAACAGTCTCGGCACATTCCGGTTGATCGTGACTGGTAGGACCGGGAAGCAGCTTAAAACAACAACCTGACTTTATTTGGTGCCGCTCGGCGACACCGCGACCCGTTGAGGCAATCAAGATGAAAAATCATCCACTCCCTTACGCACTGCTGGCCCTGGCAACTCTGCTGATGACCGGGATGGCCCAGCCACTCACCGCTCAAAACATCGATGCCCGGCTGTCGACCCGCGAAGCTTACGTTGGCATGCCGGTCATCCTGCAGCTTTCCATCAACAACGCCTCGGACTTTGAACCGCCCGAGACGCCCACGATCGATGGCTGCGACGTCCGATCTGCGGGAGCGCCGTCACGGAGTTCACAGATCACGATTATCAACGGGCGCCGCAGTGAAAATCGAAGCGTCACGATGCAGTACCAGATTATTCCGCGTCGCGCCGGGACGTTCGAGGTTCCTTCGCTCACCGTCCACGTTGACGGGCGCGACCGGCAGACGCAGCCCTTGCGGTTCGTCGCCACCAAGAGCGAAACGGGTGACCTGCTGTTTGTTGAGATTGACGGCAAACAGGACAAAGTCTTCGTTGGCCAGCCGCTGGAATTGACGTTGAAGATCTGGGTCAAGCCCTTTGTCGATCGCGAAAAACGAATCAAGCTATCCGAAGCCAATATGTGGCAGTTGATCTCTCAACAGACCTCCTGGGGTAGCTTCGCCGATCGCCTCAACGAACTGGCGGAAAACAACCAGCGGCCATCGGGCCGTGAGGTCCTGCGGAAGGACGAAAACGGCAACGAACGCGGCTATTATCTTTATGAAATCACCGCGACGGTTTATCCCAAACGGTCGGGCAAGATCGACGCCGATGACGTGCAGATTATCGTCAATTACCCAACCGCCCTCGCCAAATCGAGGGATCCGTTCGAAAGTTTTTTCGATGACAGTCCGTTTGGCGGGGCTTCACCGTTGTCGCGGATGATGAAAGACGACTTTTTTGCGTCACCATTTGGCAATCGCCTGTCTGTTTCTTCCGTCCGACCCGTTGTTGGTGAGGCAAACGTGGATGCCACCGAAGTCGTTCCTGTCCCCACCGAAGGTCGTCCCGCTGATTATCGTGGCGCCGTCGGTCGGTATCGAATCGTAACCCAGGCGACCCCCAATTCGGTCAGCGCCGGCGATCCGATCACGTTAAACATTGGAATCGCAGGTACCGGACCGATGGAGCTGGTGCAGGCTCCGCCGCTGTCCGAGCTACCGTCATTGACGAAAGACTTCAAAGTTGCCGATCAGTCTTTGGCCGGATTTGTCCAGGACGAAACCAAACTATTTTCAACCACCATTCGGCCCCGCCGTGAAGGGATCGCCAGCATCCCTCCAATCCCGTTCAGTTTTTTTGACCCCGAAACCGAGACATTTGAAACGGTGATGAGTGAGCCGATTTCAATCACCGTCACCGCATCCGAATCCTTGGCCCTCGATTCGATCGTCAGCAACAGGCGACGTGACGCAGACCGTGAGACGACACCCCCCAAAAACGCTAAATCATCGGGCCCCGATTTTACCAACGACCATTCGACCGAGCTGCTGGTTTCCCAATCGCGGGCCTCGGGTCCACCCTCGTGGATGTTCTTCATCGTCGTTCCACCCGTGTTATGGCTGCTCACGATCCTGGTTCGCCACCGCGACTCGCTTGCCCGTGTCCTGCCAAGTTTCAAATCGGCAAAAACCCGGTGCCTGACCGAGATCTCGCGGCGCCACTTCGGAGCCCCAAATCGAAGAAGCCATGGTCCGCTACATCGCTCGACGGTCCGGAAAAAACGCCAGCAACCACCAGGAATCGGTGGGGGCACTCCGTACCTCCGGCATGTATCAATTGGCGAGTGAAGTCGAGTCTTTTCTGCAGTGCAATGCCCACAGCGGTTTCGATGGCTCCCATGACACGGCCGAGCGATCGCTGGAGCAGCGTCAAGCGACGGCTCGCCAACTGGTAATCCGAATCGAGCAGTCGGTTGCCTCGTTAAAAAAATCTCAAGTGCGACGCTCCACTCGACGCGCGACGGAAGCTTCCAGAACAGCTCGAAGCCGCGCAAAATCGCGAGTTTCCAACGCGGCAACCAAATCCTTGCTGCTATTGATTACCGGCTTGACTATTTTTTCGGCATCCCTTCCAGTGCAGGCGGGCATGAATTCCGGAGTGATCGTCGACCAGAGTTCCGTTCAAAACCAAAATCACGATCGTGTGGAATTGACCGCGGCACAGCGCCGCACGATTTTGGCAGAAGCCGGCGAAATTTATGACCGGGCTCTGGCGCTAACGAAATCGGATTCCGCAGAGAGTAACGACCTGTTCACAACCGCCGCCGAGAAATACCAGTTGCTCGTCGATTCCGGAATCCACAACAGTCGGCTGTATCTCAATCTCGGTAATGCGTATCTGCAGAGTAATCGGCTTGGCAAGGCGATCGCCAATTACGAGCGCGCAAATTGCTTGATCCATTTAACCGTCAGTTGAACACCAACCTTGAATTTGCGAATTCACGAATCCAGGGAACCCAATCCTCCTCGGCCACCGAACGCGACCAACAAGCCAACCCATTATCAGTAACCTCGTTGTTGGAGAAGCTGACAACTGCCAATCGGACTTTGACGGCATTGGTGGGTGACCGTATTCTGCTTGGCATCCTGGCCATTTCGTCGTTGCTGTTCTGGGGGTTGCTGATTGGGCGGGCGTGGGGAGCTCCACTCCCGGTCGTGCGATTGGCGATCTTGCCGTTGGTGATTTTGATCCTGGCGGCAGCTTCCCTGGGATTGACGCACAGCCATTCCAACCGCGGCAACTGCGATGGCATCCTGGTTGTCAATACGGTCGATTTACGTTCGGGAGACGGCGAGCAGTTCGAGCCGGTTGTTTCGCTGGAATCTTCAGAAGGTCAGCGCGTCGAGATCCTGGGCAAGCGAGGTGGCTGGACTCAAATTCGCACGGGCACTGGCCAATCCGGTTGGGTGAAAGCCGAACTGATCGAGGATCTTCGATTGGATATTTGATCGTCGGTTTCGAATTCGGTGTTGGATTTTCGATAGCAATTGGCTGGGTAATCCGCCTCCCTTCGTATTGGCGACGACGGCCCATGTGGTATTCTGGGAGGGAAACGTGTTTCCACCGAAGAGAAGATCCATTCATGAACTACTTCGAAAACAAAAAACTACTGGTCCCTTTCGATTTTTCTGACTTGGCCGCCCAAGCCGTCGAGACCGCGATTCAAATCGCCGGTAATTGTGAAAATGTTACGGTCTTGCACGTCGTTGATCCGACACCCGTTTATGGTTACAGCAATGCGGACTACGAGTTCGTGGGGAATATCGAGATGGGTGAGCCCAACGCCAGTGAAGCGGCGACGATTGACCAGGGGCAGGAACAACGTGCGCTGACCATGATGCGGGGACAATTTGGGGACACCGGTCATGTCGGGTTACAATTCGCAACCGCGGTTGATGATGCGTCCCATGGAATCGCAGACTTCGCCGCCAACCACGAGATTGACGTGATCGTAATGCCATCGCACGGTCGCTCTGGACTCAAGCGGCTGCTGATCGGCTCGGTTGCCGAGCGGGTCGTCCGCCTGGCGCACTGCCCCGTGATGATCCTGCGCAGTTAGGCGGCCAGGCAAACCCCGCATCAGATGCCGCCTCGTCCGCTAGGTTTAGCGACACGGCGACGGCGTTTGATTCCGAATTCTACTTGGGCGCCCGGATCCGACGTAGCCGACCGTCAATCATTCAAATGAAAGCCAGCGGGTCACGCCATATCGAATTTTACCGCCCCTTCAGCTCTTGTGAGTTCCGTGCTCGTGCGCATCATGTCCGTGCAAGCGATGAACATGATTGTGGATGTAGGGCAGGTCTTCAATGATCGAGGCTGCCTTGGCGACCTCATCGTGCGTCCCATTTACCACGACCAGAAAATGGCCGTCTTCGACCAATTTTTGATATTCTTCGATCGACGGCAAGTCGACTGAGTTGTCTTCGGCCGCATGCTGGAGTCCGGCGATACCGCCAAAGGCACCTCCGATCACGCCTCCCGTCAGAATCATCGCCAGCCCGAGACCCGGGACCGGGGCAAACACCGAGGCAGCAATCCCAACGATCACGCCCAAACCGGCTCCTTTGCCGGCATCATGAATCAGCGAGTCGGAGGTCGACTCCGCATGTTCTTCGGGTTCGATCTCCGGGGCCTGTTGGTGGACATTGTGGGTAACCAGTTCAATTTTGTCGGTGGCATATCCCTGCTCCCGCAAAGCCTCAACAACGGTGTTGGCGGACTCGATATCTTCCAAAACGGTGACGAGCGCTTTGGCATCGGACTTGGACGTCATCTGGCAGTCTCTATTCGATAGGTTGTGTAAAACAGCAACTAATTCTACAAATAGTTGGTTCGATTTTCCCTCATGTTACGGAGTCAATCGGCGATTTGCAAACCATCCTTCGGTTGATTTTGCGGCGGAAAGCCCACTTGACCATTGGCTGAACTTTCCGCAGAGATTTGATAAACTCGTCACTTGGCCCAAGCCTCACTGGATTCCCGGCAGCGGGAAGGCTCACTCGAATTTCCCCTCACAAGAAACAACAGGAATTGTGCATGACCGGCAACGAATCAGAAATTGAAAACCTGATCGCTCAACTCGGCGATCCCGATGGCATCCAACGTCAAACAGCGAGGGAACGGTTGGTCGAAATCGGCGGGTTCGTTGTGACCCGTGCTTTGGTCATCGAATTGAATGACCCACGTCGCGACGTCCGCTGGGAAGCCGCCAAAGCGCTGGTCGCGATTGCCGATCCTATCACCGCCCCCGCACTGGTCCGACAGCTGCTCGACGAAGATGGAGACATTCGCTGGCTGGCTGCCGAAGGATTGATCAGTCTCGGCGAACCCGGATTGCTGGTGACGTTGAGTACGGCCGTTCGAAATGCCGGAAACACCGAGTTTTGCGAAGCGGCCCACCACGTGTTCAAAGAATTTCGCAAACATGGTTCTTACGGCAAATTGCTTGACCCGGTGATTGCCGCCTGCGAAGAAAACGAACCCGGTGTATCCCTTCCGGTCGCGGCCTTCCATTTACTCGAGCAGATCAAGGTCAAAAGCTGACCCAGCTTTCCGACCGACGTCGGCCAGAGTTTTGCAGGCTTCCAAACCGGCGAATCCAAACCTACTGCGTGGCTGAATTCGTATTGGATTTCAGTCGTTCAACGGCATTGTTGAATTTTTGCTGTCGAATGTAGCGTGATGGCAGGCTCAGAACCAATACGACAATAACGATCACGTGAATTAGCACCACCAGTCTGCCACGATCGATTGAATAGCGAGCCGATCGACGGCGGTACCTGTACCACAGAGTGCCGCTAATTGACACGCAAACGATGAACAACAGAGTATTGGTGAAATGCTGGCCGTTGAGCAGCAGCAACGCCAGACCGCCAGCCACCAGCAACGGCAACGTGGTCAACACGGGTGGTCGCGGAACAGCATCTGCGGTTTCCGTCCCTGGAGGTGAATACGGATTCAGATTGCTCATGGATTGGGCGCAACAGGTGAAACATAGATTGCCGGACTCGCTATCCAGCGAACTTAGGAACTTATGGAGACTCGGAATCCAGCAATTCACGCAACTTCGCTTGGGCTTGGGCACGGAACGAAGTCCATTTTTGGCGTGGATAGTCATCCGACCAGTCCTCGGCCGAGATTCTTTCGTCACACAATTCAAGCAAACTCTGCCAATTGGACATCCGCTGATAGACGATGCCAAGATGCCAAGTTGCATCATTCAGCTGCTGTTTGGATGTCGAACAGTCAATCCACTGCTTTGCAAATGGCATGGCTTCCGCGTACGCGCCAGACTGGATCAACGTGATCGTAAACGTCCTCAGATCCCGAGGCTTGATGATCGATTGTGGATCGAGATTGCGGCAGGCGTCGATAAAAATTGCCGTGTTTTTTTGTGGCTCGTGTTGAAAATGAAAAACCAGTTTGACTGCCGTCGCGTAAACACCCAGCCAGGCCGCGTTCGGCGCATCATCGATAAATGCCGGAAGTTGGGTCGCTTGCCGGAACAGATCGCGCGACGCTTCGAGCTGTTGCACGCTGTCGTCCTTTAATTCGCTTTCCGCAGCAATCACCATTAACACGCCTTCCGGGTGAGTGCTGACCGCTTCGCGCGTTCGTTCTCGCCATGACAGAAAATCTTCGGCGGAACCGAGATCAGTAAGTTCGTCGAAAAACAAGGCAATTCTGGGCGGGAACCTCCAGCGTCGCTGTGACAATAGCCGTGCATGGTTGCTGGTAAACTCCGAAATCAGTTCGGCGACGCGATTCAAATCATAGTTCGAGATACTACCGCTGGGATTCAGTCGCCGGGTCTTCCGGTGCACAAACTGACAGAATTCGATCCACCGCTGACGATCTTTGGAATCCAACTCGATCGTTTGGATGATGTCCTCCGCTAGGCCGGGCTGATCGGTAGCGGCCATGGCGATCGCTTCGATCAACTGGAAGTCGACATCTTCAGGGTACAATTGTTGAGCCAGTGAAACGTCGACCATTAATTCGTCAAACCGGGCCAATGAAAGTGCCATGATCAACGACATCTCACGGGCACTATGGTGATAACGATCGGCGGCGACCGCGGCGTTGAAACACTTCAATGCCTCGGCTGAATTCGCGCAGTTGAGCCCCTCCAAAAACCTCTGTTTGGCAAGATCGATGCCCGAAAAATCGGCGCTTTCTAGGATCTGCAATACTTCCCCAAATTCTGCTGCGCCACTGGCAGCCAGTTCGACTTTCCAATAATTGATCAACGGATTCGGCTCATCATTCCCCGCTTGAGTCATTGCCACTTTCCATTTCTCGGTCGCACGTTCCACGTTGTCCAGCGCCAGATAACACTCAACCAGGCTCAAATTCATCTCGACCGAGGGCTTCGATTGCAGCCCGATGGCTGTTTCAAAATGCGACACTGCTTCCCCCAATCGTCCTCGTTGCATTGCCAGCTGACCAGCACTCAAGGACGCTTCGGTGAGGAGTGTACGGTTGGTCTGCTCGGCGTCGATCGCCCGATTCCTCTGGTCGATCACATCCACTAACTGAAACAACGTGCCGGCAGCAAACGCCAATGCAACCAGACTGATCGCGACGGCCGTCACGAGCTGCGGCTTGCGCTGGGCGAATTTGAAAGCCCGGACCAGGGGACCCGCTGGTTTGGCCCGAATCACCTCCCCGTTCTCAAACCGCTGCAGATCGTCACCCAATGCCCGCGCCGTTTGATACCGCTCATCCGGATCTTTATTCAAACATTTGTTGGTGATTATTTCGAGCTCGCGCACAACAGAAGGGTTGTGGTGCCTTAGCGGATCCGGAGTTTCACTGATCAACCGATGCAGCACCGTTGAGAAAGATCCTTCAAAAGGCAGTTTGCCACCCAGCAGGTAGTACAACAGAACACCTAACGAATAGACATCGGCGCGACGGTCGACTCGTCCGTGACCGGTGACTTGCTCCGGAGCCATAAACGCAGGTGTCCCAATCAATTCGCCAGATTGCGTAATCGAAAGCCGGGTCATTTCATCCAGCGCGAGTCCAAAGTCGGTCAACAGCGCTCGCTGCTTCGAATTGACTAACACATTGGACGGCTTGACGTCGCGATGGACAATTCCGTTTTCATGCGCGTAGTGCAAAGCATCGGCAACCTGCTGCACCCATTGCAACGCCTGAACAGCTTCGGGGGGTTTCTGCTCCGTCAGCTGCTGCAGGTCTTTCCCAGCAATCAGCGGGGACACCAGGCACATCTCGTTTTCCAATTCCAGAATCTCGTGGATCGGTACGATGTTCGGATGATGCAACCGGGCAACCGCCCTGGCTTCCTGAATGAAGCGACTTTTCTTTCGCCGCGAGTGTTGTACGGGCGAGTGCGGCTTTTTGATGGCAACGGCGCGTTTCAATTGATGATCCCACGCCTCCCACACGACGGAAGTCGCGCCTCGGCCCAATTCACGACGGAACTCGAATCGACTTTCGGTTGCCCAATTGGTCGACGACGAGGTGGCCGACTCCAAGCCTTGGCCGGTCTCAGCGCCCATCGCCGGCCGCGCGATGATCGCTTCACTGACCGCATCAAACAGCTCGAATTGCTTTCTCAGCCGGCTTTCCAGCTCGGGAAACCGCCGGTAAAAATCCACCGGGAGAATTTCAACCGAATCGATCCCGGAGAGGATCGCGTACTCGTTGAAAATGACGTCAATCGCATGATCGGGATGTTCACTGAAACTTGGATATCGAACAAAAAAGTCTTCGGCGGGAGTGATCCTTCCCTGTTCGAGACTGCGAACCTGTTCGAGCCAAATCTGCTCGACCAGTTCCTGAAGATCGCTCGAACGTTCAGGCTTGGTCATGTTCGTTGATACCCAATTCGTCAAAAATTCGATCGCACGCCCGTTTCAGTTTCTTGCGCAGGGCATGGGGTGACGATCCCAATTGCCGGGAAACTTCCAACCAGGAACAGCCGGCTGAACGGAGTTTTGAGATCGCCCGCTCTTCGGAGGTTAGACGTTTCTGCACACCGGTCAGCAGTTCCCGGTATTCGGCCACCCGTTCGGGCAGATGGGATTGGTCCAGAAGTTCGTGGCCGTGTTCATATTCTCGTTCTCTAGATCGAGACTCAATCAGTCTTCTCTGGGATGTCTCGGAACGGTAGCGGTCGATGACCCGATTGGTCGCCATTCTGGCCAACAGTTTAACCAGGTCTTGGGGCGAATCGAGATCGAATTTCCCCAGGCTCGCCCCTAGAAAGAACTTGGCAAAAACCGACTGGCAAATATCGGTGGAATCAATCACGCGGCGGATTCTTGGATCGCGCAACCGAAACCGAACGATCCGCCGAATCTCCGGCTCGTATTCCCGGACCAGCTGGGCCGCAGCAGCAGAATCCCCAGCGAACACCTGATTCAAAAGTAAATCGAATCCATCCCCCATACTCGATTCCGATGCGACTAAAGCCCCTGCGAATGTTCTGCTGAGTTTCTATTTTAACTTGCCAAACTCGATCCACAAATGTTCTCGTGGAGCCCCCAACGGTCCGATTAAACGACAGCCTGGATGACTGGTGAAACCAGAGATTTTCGCTCTAAACCACGCCATTTTCAGTCTCAAACGACTTTCTTCGAAAATGGTGTCCCACGAGCACCTGCGGCTACGTTTTAAACTTGACGGAGGATTGTACGTCGATTTACCGCTTCCTCCTCTCCAACTTTCGCCCGATTTTCAACCTGGGAACCCCCATGTTTCGGCCCCAAACGCTAATTGCCGCCTGCCTGATTTTGTCCGTGATCACTCTTGCGGCGCCGCATTCCCTCGGCCAATCGGTCAAATGGAACAACTCGGCCAGCGGTATCTGGAGCGCTGGGCCGAACTGGTTTGGCGGCTTTGCACCCCAAGCTGGTGATGTGGTAACGATTGATGCCCAGGACGTGAATCAACCGGATTACTGGGTTACCCTGGACGTCGATGCCACCATTGACTATCTCACTTTGTCGACGGTCACCGGCGGATTTCGAATGACCGACCGCACTTTCACCACCGTCAATGGTGCCAGCCTCGGGACCGGCCGAACCTCGATGGTCGGGTCCATCTGGAATACTAACGGCAATATCAATAACGCTGGCGATTTCCTGCTGCACGCTTCTGGCTCGACCAGTAATTCCAACACGATCAATGGAAATTTTTCCAATAACAACGGCACCCTGGAGTTTTATACGGTCGGTCGTACCAGTTCATTTACGGTCAACGGGGAATCGTCCAACGGAGGCAGGATTGAATTTCGGAATAACAACGGCGGCGCAGCGTTCCTGAATGTCAACAATACGGGAACGTTCTCAAACTCTGGATTGATTAAGGCATTTGCTCCATCCACTGGATCCGCTGGAAATTCATATGTTCGAACCAACCAGTTCAGCAACAGTGGTTCGGTCGTTAATGAATCCGGCGCGACGATGGTTCTTGATCGTTCCGGAGCGACTTACGTTAACGGAAATATCTTTGCGGGAACCAACGGCGGTTTTTCGTTCTCGAATTTCGCTTCCTTCGACAACCTGGCCGGCGGCAATATGCAGGCCACGTCATTCGCATTTGCCGGTCAGGGCGCTGGCACTTCCACGATGGTCAACAGTGGCTACCTCGGTGTCCTCAGTGGAAACCTCAGTATTTCGGGAACCGCTTTAACAAACAACGGAACGATCGCCGGTGCTACCAGTTCCGCATTGTCAATTTCCGGAATCAATTTCACTCAAAATGGTTCTGTCTCAGGTTTTGGGTCTGTCAATTTCTCAGGAACGACCGTCAACGGCCCCGGCACTTACACCAATGTTGCGGGAACCGCGATGAGTTTGAGCCAAACGACTTTCAATACCGCGGTCGTTAACGATGGCACCATGAACCAGGATGTGGTCAATGACGTTCGCAACAACTGGTTCAACAATGGCTTCACGAACCATACCGGAGCAGAATACCTGATCCTGACACGCAGCTCGGCAACCAATGTAAACAGTTACGGCTACCTGAACGTCGATGGAAATATTGACAACCACGGTACGATCGTGCTGCAAGGACAACGAGTCTACACGCACCGAATTGCCGCCTCTCATCTCTATCAGACCAACGGGACATTCACTAACCATGCCGGCGGGATTCTCGAATCTCGATCGGCCACCAGCAACAATTCGTACAACTCCTTTGTCCGCGTCGACAACCTGCTTAATCACGGCACCATCGCCAACAATAACTCACTCTCGTTTTATTTTGATCAGGATCACGCCAACTACACCAACTCCAGTACCGGTACGATCCAGGGCGCCGCGATGATCTTTGATGACTTCGACTCGTTCGCCAACGCCGGAAACGTGGCCGGCAGTTCGCAGACCTTCCGAGGATTCGAAAACACCACCTCGACGTTCTCCAACAGCGGTACTTTCAATCTGACCACCGGGGGAATGTCGCTGGATGATCTGCTCACAATCGACAACAGCGGAACCCTCGGCGTCTCCGGTGGGAATCTGACGATTGGTTCGAATGTTGGCTCTTACGGCACGTTCAACAACAGCGGAGCGATCACCAGCGCCGCCGGTCGAACCGTTACCTTTCGCGGAGGCATCTACAACCACAATCCGGGAGCCACGATTACCGGGGGAGACTACCTCTCGTTCAACAGTACGACTTTGAATCTCAACACGGACTTCACCACCGATTTTGCCGCAGCCGGAATGGCCAGTTCCACGGTAAACGGTCCGGGCACTTACACCAATGCGGCCGGAACCACGATGAGTTTGAGCGAAACAACCCTCAATACAGCCGTCGTCAACAACGGAATCATGAACCAGGACGTGGTCAACGACGTTCGCAACAACTGGTTCAACAATGGCTTCACGAACCATACCGGAGCAGAATACCTGATCCTGACACGCAGCTCGGCAACCAATGTAAACAGTTACGGCTACCTGAACGTCGATGGAAATATTGACAACCACGGTACGATCGTGCTGCAAGGACAACGAGTCTACACGCACCGAATTGCCGCCTCTCATCTCTATCAGACCAACGGGACATTCACTAACCATGCCGGCGGGATTCTCGAATCTCGATCGGCCACCAGCAACAATTCGTACAACTCCTTTGTCCGCGTCGACAACCTGCTTAATCACGGCACCATCGCCAACAACAACTCACTCTCGTTTTATTTTGATCAGGATCACGCCAACTACACCAACTCCAGTACCGGTACGATCCAGGGCGCCGCGATGATCTTTGATGACTTCGACTCGTTCGCCAACGCCGGAAACGTGGCCGGCAGTTCGCAGACCTTCCGAGGATTCGAAAACACCACCTCGACGTTCTCCAACAGCGGTACTTTCAATCTGACCACCGGGGGAATGTCGCTGGATGATCTGCTCACAATCGACAACAGCGGAACCCTCGGCGTCTCCGGTGGGAATCTGACGATTGGTTCGAATGTTGGCTCTTACGGCACGTTCAACAACAGCGGAGCGATCACCAGCGCCGCCGGTCGAACCGTTACCTTTCGCGGAGGCATCTACAACCACAATCCGGGAGCCACGATTACCGGGGGAGACTACCTCTCGTTCAACAGTACGACTTTGAATCTCAACACGGACTTCACCACCGATTTTGCCGCAACCGGAATGGCCAGTTCCACGGTAAACGGTCCGGGCACTTACACCAATGCGGCCGGAACCACGATGAGTTTGAGCGAAACGACCCTCAATACAGCGGTCGTTAACAACGGAATCATGAACCAGGACGTGGTCAACGACGTTCGCAACAACTGGTTCAACAATGGCTTCACGAACCATACCGGAGCAGAATACCTGATCCTGACACGCAGCTCGGCAACCAATGTAAACAGTTACGGCTACCTGAACGTCGATGGAGATCTCGACAACCACGGTACGATCGTGCTGCAAGGTCAAGCCGAAACTACACGCACCGGATAGCCACCTCTCATCTCAACCAGACCAACGGCACATTCACTAACCATGCCGGCGGGATTGCTCGAATCTCGATTGTCCACAGCCAACATCTCGGTACAACTCCTTACGTCCGCGTCGACAACCTGCTTAATCACGGCACCATCGCCAACAACAACTCACTCTCGTTTTATTTTGATCAGGATCACGCCAACTACACCAACTCCAGTACCGGTACGATCCAGGGCGCCGCGATGATCTTTGATGACTTCGATTCGTTCGCCAACGCCGGAAACGTGGTCGGCAGTTCGCAGACCTTCCGAGGATTCGAAAACACCACCTCGACGTTCTCCAACAGCGGTACTTTCAATCTGACCACCGGGGGAATGTCGCTGGATGATCTGCTCACAATCGACAACAGCGGAACCCTCGGCGTCTCCGGTGGGAATCTGACGATTGGTTCGAATGTTGGCTCTTACGGCACGTTCAACAACAGCGGAGCGATCACCAGCGCCGCCGGTCGAACCGTTACCTTTCGCGGAGGCATCTACAACCACAATCCGGGAGCCACGATTACCGGGGGAGACTACCTCTCGTTCAACAGTACGACTTTGAATCTCAACACGGACTTCACCACCGATTTTGCCGCAACCGGAATGGCCAGTTCCACGGTAAACGGTCCGGGCACTTACACCAATGCGGCCGGAACCTCGATGAGTTTGAGCGAAACAACCCTCAATACAGCCGTCGTCAACAACGGAATCATGAACCAGGACGTGGTCAACGACGTTCGCAACAACTGGTTCAACAATGGCTTCACGAACCATACCGGAGCAGAATACCTGGTCCTGACACGCAGCTCGGCAACCACGCAAAACGGACACGGCTACCTGAATGTCGATGGAGATCTCGACAACCTCGGCACGTTCGCGTTGCAATCAAGCCGAAACTACTCGTACCGGACAGCCAACTCGTATCTCAACCAGACCAACGGCACGTTCACCAACCATGCCGGTGGATTGCTCGAATCTCGGTTTTCCACAACCAGCACCACGGGTTCTTCTTACGTCCGCGTCGACAACCTGGTTAACCATGGAACCATCGCCAACAACAACACGCAGCGGTTTTCATTCGACCGCAGTGATGCAGCTTACTTGAACCAGGGGTTGGTTCTGGCAGCCGTCGGCGACGTTGCATTTACAAATTTCGCTTCCTTCGAGAATGGCGTTGGCGGGATCCTCAACGCGTCCGGTGGAAACATTTACCTTGACGGCGACGCATTTACCAACCAGGGCACGATGACCGGGGATGGCAGTTTCATCTTTTCAGGAGGTGCCCAGTTGGTTAACGAAGGCATGATCTCTCCTGGCGAATCACCGGGAACGCTATCCGTTTCCGGCAGCGGGACCTTTGCGAACTCATCCGGATTGTTGATCGAGATCGGCGGGAACTTACAGGGTACCGAATACGATTTCCTGACGTTCTCGGGAACGGCGGCGCTCGATGGAATGTTGATGATCGATTTGATTAACGGCTTCACACCGCAGCAATCAGACGTGTTTACGTTCCTGTCGGCCAGTTCGATCACCGGCAGCTTCGACAACGCGATCTCACAAGTGTTTTTTGCTGAGGGATCATTCGATGTCAACTACACCAGCAACCTGGTAACGTTATCGAATTTCAGCAGTGTCCCGGAACCGAGCACGTTGTTCTACTTTTTATCATCCGTTGGCTTGATGACGATCCGGCGCAGACGAGTTTAGAATGGTCCACTCAGCCAATTCGCGATTTGAGATTCGCCGAGGGTCGCGACTCGCCACACAAAACTATAGAACATCCAGCCCGAAAAGCCGACCACCGAGGTAAAAAATGTGATCGCGATGAAGCCGTCGAGTGCGGTTTTCAACGTCGAAGAAACGGGTTTGGAACCTGGCTTGAAACGTGCCTTGTCCATCTGCAGTTGGGGAACGACTGAAGTTTGACTGATCATGATTGCCCCGCCATTTTGAAATTGATCGGTTGGGTTTCGTCGGCTGCTTTGATCCCGGTTGCCCGGTCCTCATTCATAGTGCGACAAAGTGCCGTTGGATGTGCCACCCAAAAGCGATTTTTTTTTCGACGTCGTTCAAAAGGGCCAATTCAGCGCAGGGCAGAGTCTTGGCCGAGCAGATAAAAGCTGGGCAAAATGAGATTACGAGTCGCGACACTGCTGACAATGCTGGATTTTTGCGATCGAAAATTCACGAAACGCCATATTCCGAAGATCGAAATGGAGCACTCGACGCTCCAAAGTCTCGCCAAATCCGGCCAACAGCTTAATCGTCTCCATCGCCCCCATGCAGGCAACCGTACCGGACGTGGCTCCAAATACGGGAAATTCGCGTTTCCAGTATTCGGGAACTTCCGGCGTCAAACATCGTAAACACGGCTTGCCCCCGGCGGGAAACGTGGAAAGCGTGGCGGTCGTATCGTACATGGCGCAATTGACCAAGGGTTTAGAGAACCGCACGCAGGCATCGTTCATCGCAAACCGTTCTTCAAACATCGGGGCGGCGCCCACACAGACATCCGCCTGCGGAACCCACTGTTCCGCCAACGCGTCGTCGAGGTTGGCATTGATCGGCACCACTTCCAGTCGCGGGTTCAGGTCCTTCAGTCTGCGCTCGATCGTCTCAATTCGTGGCTTGCCCAGCCAGTCGTGAGTCATCAGCAATTGCCGGTTGAGATCCGAGTGCTTGACATTCCCCGCATGGGCGATGATCAACCGCCCGACGCCGGCGGCCGCCAGTTCGTACGCAACGACGCTGCCAAGACCACCGCATCGCGAGATCAGAACCGTGCTGTTTTTTAATCTTCGCTGCCCTTCTTCACCAAAACCAGGCGTCCACATTTGCCATTGATAGGTGGCTTTTTCCTCGTCGGACAGTCGATCGAAGGGCGGTTTGGGTAAATCGTGATTCGTCATTGCCAACTTTAAAAAAATCAAGAATGCATGTTGATGCCGTCACTGAGCAGACAGAGATTGACAAATCACTCCGGCATCTCGGTTGCCTTCCGTTTCGACAGGCATTGTCGACCGTCGAAGTTCCGGATTTTATGATTGACCCGTTCGTTTCCCAGAGCAAAAATTCCGTCGAGTGTTCTGACCCTCATGACAGTCTATCGCAAAACCCAGCCCATTCGAAGATCGCTGGAACCGTCACGCCCCTGACACGCGACTCCCCTGCACTTCCGCCGAAAATGAACCGGCCTCAAAGCGCAAAACCCGATTGGCAAACTCAGCAATTGTCGGATCATGGGTTGCAATCAAAACCGAACCTCCTTCGTCAGCAAACTGGCGAAGGGTTTGGAACACCAACTGTTTGTTCGCCGGATCCAGGTTGCCTGTCGGTTCATCCGCAATGACCAATGCTGGACGATGCACGATGGCCCGCGCCAAAGCAACTCGCTGCCTTTGGCCATGACTGAGGGCGTCCGGTTGATGAGTCATCCGGCCTTCCAGCCCCAGTTGAACAAGCCAGCGCTTCGCTGTTTCCAGTGATACGCCTTTCACCATCCGAACGTTGTCCAAAACATTCAGGTAAGGAATCAGTTGGAGAGTTTGAAACAGATAGCCAATTTGGCTGGCGCGATAGCGAATGCGGCTGGCGGCGGGCAGCTCAAAGACGTCTTGCCGGAGAATTTTGACCACGCCGGCAGTTGGCCTTTGCATCGCGCCGCAGGCCAACAGCAGGGTCGTCTTGCCACAGCCACTTTCGCCCTCCACGGCGATCATCTCCGATGGGAACAATTCGAAACTGACATCCTGCAAAACCTCCAGCGGTTTGCCGTTGGAGGAATAACAGTGGCCTAACTTTTCGACTTGAAGGACTGGAGTCAAGATATCTTCCCTTGCTGATTGGACCTTGTTGATTCTGTCTGTGATCGGCGAGTTGATGGGCCTATCCTTGGGTTGGGTGCGGGATTTCGCTCTTCGAAATGGAGCATTCGCGGAGCCAATGACCACGTACTCAACTTTCTTTTCCGATCAGTTCCGCCGGGTGGCGCATCGCCGCGAAAACAGCTGGAATACCGCTGGACAGCCCCGACAACAAGGTTGCCACCAGACCAATCGTGATCGCGGATTGCCAATCAATATTCAATTTACTGCCGGTAACTGCGAACAGCGATTGGCCCTGTGATTGGGCCACAACAGCTCCAACCCCAACCCCAATCGCCGCCCCGGCCATTGCGAGCAGCATGGTTCGCAGCACGAACAGCATCACAACGGGGCCCACGCCGTACCCAAGTGCCTGCAACACGCCGACTTCCGATTTGCGTTGATAAGCATTCAGGCTGGAGAGCCCAATGATGGCTGCGGCGAGCAGGATCCACAGCACGTTCTGCAGCAACCTCAGGTTAGCACGACTGATCACCCGAATTCCCGAGCGGGCTTCCGCGATTTGATCCCGCCGAAAAATGGCGGCTCGATCAGTCATCCGGGCCAGTTCGTTTGCCAACACGATCTCGGACTTCAATCCCGTTTGTGCACATTGTTCACTCGTGCATTCGATCGCCTCGATCCGACTGAGGCGATTGGGCAATTCAAACATCGCCTGGGCGTCTGCCAGATCCAGCAACGCCGCAGAATCCTGCCAGGTCCCGGTGGCTCGGTTGACGCGACTGACGACGACGGGCTTGCCCGCGACTTGAATCTCCGGATGTTCATCACGCTGGACGCCCAGCTTTTCCGCCAACGCTGCCCCCAGTTGAACCTGGCCAGCTTCAATGGCTTTCTGCATGGGCGCTTTGGGCCGTCCCGGCATCGGGATCGACGCCGCAATCCCGACAACGCGTGCGCGTAACCCTCCGCCCGCCAAACGAACATTCGACCCTGCGTTCCAGCATCGGGATCAGATGATTGAGCGACGCTTTGAACTCAATCAACTGCTGCACGATGTCCTGCGGCATCGTCGACTCCGAATAACCGCCGTCCGAATGGTACTGATATTGATCCGCGTCGGCTGGCAGAATCACGACGTTGGAGCCGATGTCTCGGGCATTGCGCGTGATTTCCTGTTGAAAGCCCGCGTTGTTGACCGAAAAATAAGCCAAAGCGGCCGTCAAGGCGGCAACGATTAACACCACGATCAAACTGGATTTCCAGCGGTGCAGAATCTCTCGGATTGTCAAGTAAACGGGGTTCATCTTGGTTTGGCCGCCGTTCTACCCAACCAGGAAAATATCGCCACCAATGCAATCGTCATCCCAATCAGCAAAAACCAGGGAATCACTGGCTTGGAATTTTCGATCACTGACGGATGGCCTTCGCTCTCCGCCAACGCGTCGGCTGCTTCCGCCGCGACGGCGCCGTCTTTCTCCACGGAAAACAGTCCCAGCTCGGGATCGCTCCGAGTGATCGGATCGAGGTCGTGAATCAACAGCCCGCCACCCAGATCCACTCTTTCGTCAGCCGCCAGTCTTGTCCTGTTCTTCTGTAAAATCTGAGCGACTTCGGCAATCACCCAGCCCGACCTGGGATCAAAACTCAAACTCGATTCAGCCTTGCGTTCCAGCTCGCTGCTCCAGACGTGAATCAGCTGTGTTCGATACAGCCAATCACGGTCCAAATCACACTCACAATCCCGACCGCAAATGCTCACCCGGCCAACAATTTTTTCTACGGCAATGTCTGCCCCTGTCAGAACATCTCCCAGCCGTCGCCCCTGACCGTAAACGACCGCCACCGCCGGCAAGCCCTGATTGCGAATCCCGAGAGATTTCAACAACCATGCTTCCCCGGCTGCCTGGTCTACCGACAGGCGTACCAACGCAGGTCCTTTTTCGGTTGGTTTCTCCATGGCCCACATCTGTTTGTGAACCTGGTCGATGGCTGAATTCAGCGTCTCAACGGCGTGCCCGTCTGGTTCATCACCCGATTCGACCAGTACAATGACACACAATGAATCAACCAGTTGATGAAGGATCTCCTGACGAATTGGCGAATCGATCAATCGTCCAATCTGCTGGTCGAACGAGATCGCGGCTTGGGATCGAGAACAAGGAATCGCTTCTTCATCAGGACCGGTGAGGAACATCAGCGGAGGTTCCATGGCAGCGGCGACTTTGACGATACTGGCTCGCTCAACCAACCGCATTGCCTGGTCTGAATCCGAATCGTGCCAGATGAATCCCACGTTGGAATCGGCAAGCCTGGATTTCAGAATTGCGTTCCATGATTCAAATTGCTGCAGGGGGACATTCACAGGTTTGATCAACTGCAGTTGCCATGGCTTGCCATGCACATTCACAAACGCCACATCGCGCACGCTGTACTTACAACGCGATGGTTCGGTCGCATGCACTGACGACAGCAGCCGCCCGCAGACGACCAGATAAAACAACATCGCCAGCGAAGCGAAAGAAAAAGCAGCCGCTCGGTTCCACATCATTTATCCGGCAATTCCTCGGCAACGCTGCGGGGCAGAAACCCCAGTGATGTTTCAAGCCACGTTCCACACGAACACCCACCCCCGCCTTCGGCCGAAAGCAACATGCCTTGCGCCGGTACCACACTGATCCAGCAATCGGTGCGAATCCTGCTGAAACGATTGACTTTCTGAGTCCGCATGTCCCACCAAGTGGTTTCACCCAATCGCGAAAACAACCCGTTGGTTGACAACGTGTAGCTTGAGCACCCGTGCCCGCCCGGGAACCCGCGGTGGATAGATTTTCCGTCGGCCAGACGCAGGACCTCCGGTCGCAAAACCACCAGGTCCCCCTGAATCGCGGGCGCGAGATATGTTTGCCGTGGTGGTTGGCTTCCCAGGCAACGATTTGCGTCCAATTGGGATTGCCAGTATCAGGCGGCAAACGAATCAATTCTGAATTCTTGCCTCGTTGCTTCGGAAGCAGCCAGGATCAAACTGCGATGTTCTCCGTCACCTCCACCAGCGAGATACAGACTGGCAATGTGTCCGGCAAACGGATCCAGCGGACGACGCCACTGCAACTGTCCCGAGGCAACGTCGAGACACACCAGTTCATGCTGTTGATCCTGATCAAGTGAAATTCTTCGAGCGGTGGCCTGGAGATGTTCCGGCGTTTTATCTTCCACGAAGTAAACACGACCCTCCAGGATCGTGATCGTCGGGTGCAACACCAATCCGTCGTATTCCCATTGCAGTTGACCAGATTGGTGATCCATCGAAAACAGTTTCTCGCCGGCCACCACATGCGTATCCGACCCGCCGGTTGAATCGAACCACTGCGTTTTGCCCCACCATTTTGTATAGATCGCGGCGGAATCGACGACGGTCCCCAGCAACTGGTCCTGGTACCGACTGATGTAGCCCCAACCCGGGAGGCCAACCTTCCGCTTGGTCGCTGGAATTTTAAAACGTCGTGTCACCTGTCCCGTTTTTCCGTCGATCCACCAAGCTTGATTTTCCGCTGCAACATACACACCGTTTTCGTCGGCACACCAGTTGGAGCAATCATGAGGCACATTCCAACGCATCACCGTCGGCGATTCCACACTCCAGAGAACCGTACCGCTGTAACTGTCCAGCGCGATCATTCGTTGCTGGCCTTGCAGGAACAATCGTCCGCCAGCGGCCAGCGGGGACGGCTTTCGATTTTGGCGATCGGTTTGATAACGAGGGCCCGGACGCCCGATCCACTGGGTCAGCAAGTCCGCCCGATCGGAAGCTTCCGACAGGTGTTCACCGCCAAAGGCGCTGTTGTCAGCTCGTCCATACATGTGACTCCAGACGCCCGCGCCTTCGATCTTCCCGCGTTTCCAGGTAACTGATCTTCCGTCACTGAAGACCCCACCAGCGGGACGCACCAACCGGCGAAGACGATCGTTTTCGTGTTGCGAAATCACGATCGCCGCGGTGGCCGCTGGCAGTTGATCGATGGGCGTCGCGCAGACACTCAAAGTTCTCCCGTAAACCAGATTCTGATCGTCATTCCATCGCTTGCGAATTTCGCTGGCGGCGGTTTCTTCTTCCAGCACCAATACAACATTGAACTGACTCTGCGCGGATAACTGTTCGGCCAGTTCCACGTTCTCTCGGCCGACCACAAAAGCCAGTCCTCTCAGATTGGGACTGGCCTCGACCAAGGCTGCAATGGCCGGTTGCATTTGGATCCGTTCGGTTGTGGACCAATCAAAATGGGTATCGAGCGCGAATCCTCGGCTAACCTGGGCGTCCTCTCCAGCCCCGGTTCGAATCTGAAACTGAACTTCCCGACGATAGGGTAATCCAGTCAACGTAAGCTTGTGCTCATCCGTTTGCTTGTTCGATTCAAACCGCCGAATCCCGTCGGCTGTAATCAAGTCAACGACGGAGGCGGATTTCTGTCGCGTGCCGTAACAGACTTCGACTTCGCCCGATCGCAGATAGCGGCTGTAAGGGCCCCATGTCAAAAAACGGGCGGGCGTGCCCCGTTGATCCCGAATGCCAAATTCATTGGCTGTCGAATCAAACAATCGGCTGATTCGGCTCGCCTCCAACGGCGTGGAATAAATTCGGACTTCGTGCAACGCTCCCAGCAACGGGAAGGATTCGTTGGCGTCACGATAACCGGCCAACGTAAAAAACTTTTTGTCGGCGTAGCTGATCGGTCCAGATTCGTCGGTGCTGGTTGCCGCCAGCGATCCATTGACGTACAACCGCATTTCGTGCCCATTGTAGGTCCCGACCACATGATTCCAGGATCCGGGTGTGAAGGTCTCACCCGCGGTGAGATAAGTCAGGCCGTTACCACCGCCCGCGATCGCAAAGCAGAAATGATCCGAGCGATAACCCAACAGCCAGCCATGCTCGGTCGATCCGTCATCCTGAATGCAGCCGGCAATCCCGCCCCACTCCTGCGGTTGATTGATTCGCACCCAGGCTTCGACCGTCAGGGCTGATTGGGGCAGTTTTTCGGCGGCCTGCGGGTTGACGGGAAACATACTTCCGCCCAACGCAATGGCTTCCGTCTTTGTCGATTCGTTGACTCGAATCATCTCGGCCGAACCATTCAGTTGAATGGAAACACCCGACGCTTGATCAGCAACCATGACTTTTTGCAACCGTCGTTGCCTCAACCGCGGTGCTGTCTTCGTTGTTCATCGCGGAACGATGAAACACCCAACGATGAAGCAGATCTTGTTCACGAACGGGAACCACCTGGGGCGATTCCCAGCTTCCCAGGTCCTCCGGCACCGCCGCACCTTGATCGCCAGAGCGGACGTCCGCGGTCGCCGCAAACACGTGCAACGCCCCGGAATCCGTGGCGGCGATCACTCGCTTTCCGGCAACGGCCAACCCAAACACACGGCCGGCGGTTGGGGCAGACCAGATCACCGCACCATCTTTGGCATTCACGGCGGTTACATGATCCCGACCGCCGACGAACAGGTGCGTTCCGGCCATGATCAACTCAAGCGGTTCGTCCACCTGTCGCGACCACCGCAGTTCATTGGTTTCCCTCACGGCTGCAAACAGTTGCTGGCCATCGATCACGTAGAACGAATCTTCGGTCACCACCATGGAACGTCCGCGAGGAAACGATGCCACGCGTTCTTTTCCTCTGAACACCGCCACCTGTCCCGCTTTCGCTGGTCCGCCTCCTTCGGTTCGGACAATTTCGCCTGCTTCGGTCAGGACAATCGTGATCCCACCGCCGCCGGGAAGGCTGCCAAGGCTGTTTCCGTTGGAACGATCAAACAACAAGGGAGCGATTCGTCCTTGCGGAACAATCAAGCGATCTTCGGCAACCAACAGGCTTCCTTCGAGCGTCGCATTTTCGTGCCGAGTGACAAACGTATTTCCCGAACCGTCCAGTTCACCCGTTTCAGCATCGACGGCACAAATGTACGATTCGCGCCACGGCAGCAGGGACGCGCCAAAATAGGCAAGTCCATCCCGAACGGTAATCCCGGTTCGAATCGGATAACAGCTGATCAAGCGATCGTTGTTGATCAGTCGTCGTTGCTCGGCCGAGGCGTGCAACGACGGATTAAATTTCCAGATCAGGCTCCCGCTTTGTCGATCAACACAGTAGGCATTGCCGTCGTCGCATCCGAACAGGACTCGATCACCGTCGATCGTGGGGGCCAGCCGAATGGGTCCTCCGGCAACGAAAGACCATCGCGGTTTGCCGTCATTTAATGCCAAGGCTGTCAGCGTATCCTGGCTGGACGATCCAAAGAAAACCGCATCGCCATCGCTGACGGGGTGAAAGGCAGCATCGTACTGACGCATCGCCGGGAGGTCGCGAATCTGACTGAATGCGTCCCAGCGAGCAGGGCCATCCCAGGCCGGATCGGGCGGAAGTTCCGATTGCCAATTCCAAACCGGCGTCAGTCTTGCCGCATCCAAGTCCGTCGTCGTGCGTCCCGACCTTGCGTTGTCACAGCGAAACGTTGGCCATTGCTGAGCCTGCGCAAGATTGGGCAATACGAACGCAAACATCATCAGCAAGAAACGACTCAAAACAATTCCCCTGATGAAGGTAGTAATCGGACGATGCGAAAAACAAAATCAGATGATGGCTTATTCCGTCAGCTTCTCGATCGGCGTTAATTCGAGCTTTCGAAATTCAACCTCCGAACCCTCCGCTTGGAGCGCGATTTGGCCGCTGCTTGCGGTACACTTGGTGCCGTGATTGACGAGATCGCCGTTGACCCAGACTTTCACCGAATCTCCAACGCACTCGATCACCATCGTATTCCATTGGCCGACGGGCTTCTCCGAATCGTCGGTCAGATTGAGAATCCGACGAGCTTTGCCCTCCGTCACGCCCCAGTTCTCTTCCGGACCCCGCCGCGCCACCATGTCCGGCACCGTAATGTCCTCGACAATGCACCAGAAATCACCCGCGTGTTGGTGGTTCATTTGCACTTCAATGGATTTGGGAAACATCTTGTAAAGCGCTCGTGGCGTGGAGGCATGAACCAGAACGCCACAATTACCAGGCTTGCCAGCAAACCGGTACTCAACTTCCAAACGATAGTTTTTGTACTTGGCGTCCGTAATCAGATGACCGTTGGGCTTGCCGAGGCTGACGAGATTGCCGTCGCGGACAATAAACGTTTTTTCGATCTCGGGTTTGTCGTCCGCCTCAGGAACGTCAACGTGCCAACCGGTCAAATCTTTGCCATTGAACAGACTGATCGTATCGTCGTCTGTCTGGAAACCGTCGTTCTCCAAGAGCACTTCCACAGCGGGAGGGTGGCTCGAATTAAAAACCAGGTACAACATCGAATAATTCGCCAAAACCATCATCGCAATGAGTCCAACACGCGTCACAACCACTCTCCTGAAAAACGGGGAAACGGCATCCTTCGCAGCAAATGCTGTCCGTATTATGGTGCGCTGGCAGCGTTGCAGGGATCACGGGATACGGTTTTGGCAGGTAATTCGGAAAAAATTCAACATTCGAGATACCCGATCATTGGATGAAGAAGGAGCAAAGTCACCGAAAACCCAACAACGATGCAGGCAGATCTCTCCATGCTTGGAAGTCGACTCGCTCCCGAAACCGCGGGGCAAAACTATTTGCCAGTCGAGTCTTGCGAGCGATGGTCCCGGCTTTGGGCGGGCGGATCGTCAGCGAGAATCGCTTCCAGAAACGCTTTGGCTTTGCCGGTCACTTTCGGGTCGTCCGATTTCCCAAACCTTGCATTGATTTCGCCGTGATTCCGATCACTTGCATCGACGACTTCCGCCGCAATGCCTACGTCCACCAATCGCCTGGCAAACGCATTGGCCTGCTCGGCGCGTAGCGGATTCCTGAAATTACCCAGTCCGCGACTGTAACAAATCAAGAATGGCGGAATGTTTTTGTCCGCGGCAACGTGACTGATTGGTGCCGCGTCTCGCCAGGTCGCCGGGTCGTTACCAAACACAATTTCATAACTGCCCGTCGACCTCCCCTCCATCAATTTGGGGATATCGTACGTGTTGGTATCGAGCGGAATGACACCCTTCAGAATCGAGAGTTCTTTGTCAAACGATTTCAAATGCCGCTGATCGGTTGACACCAGCGCGACGAGATGAGCTCCGGCCGAATGCCCCATCAGGAAGATCTTGCTGGGATCGCCCCCATGTTTGGCAATCTTGTCGTGGACCCACGCAAGTGCCTTGGCGACGTCTTGCACGTTGGCCGGATGTTTGCCCGCGGGCAACAGGCGATAATTGATGCTGAGAAACACCCAACCGTTGCCGCAGAAAAATTTTGCTTTTTCGCCTACCGCCCGTTTGTCGCCTTTCCGCCAACCGCCGCCGTGAACATACACCATCACCGGCAACTGATCCGCTTCGGCAGGTCGGTAGAGATCGAGCTTTTGGGACGCATGTTTTCCATAGCTTAAATCGACTTGCCTGGTGATTTTGGAATCATCTGACTGGTCACCGGTTTGCGTGAGCTGGCCAACAGAAAGCTCGTCGATGGTAACGACACCATCATCGTTTTTGTCCAACCGCTTAAACAAAGCGGGACGGGCAAGTTCCTTTGGCGTGACCTTGCCGTCGCCATTCTGATCAGCAGCCTGAAACCGTTCCTTAAGCGTTAGAGCCTGTCCCACTGCGGATCCTGGTAATCCTGTTAATAGACCGAGCCACAACAACGGGATGAAAAAGTGTTTCATGATTGACTCGCTTGGTTGCCCAGGTCTGGATCCCGAGTTGTCCCAACTTCCAAAAATCAGTTTCGCCGGAAATGTTGCCAACGCCACATTAGCCTCAGAACCCTGCCATGACAAGAATCCGATTCCTGTCTGGATTCTCGTCTGAGAATGGCTGGGCTGAATGCCAGTTGTTTGACAGCCGCCTGGATTACAGCCACAATTGCCACGTCGGACCAGCTAGGCTCACCCGGTCCAGAAATTACGGTCAATCCTGAGGCTAGTGATGAAGAATCTGTTCCTGCGCCTGGCGGCGACCTTGAGTCTCGCCGTTTGCCTGCTCTGTCCTGCGTCGTGGGTTTCCGCCGACTCGATCGAGGATGCCAAACAGATTCTCGATCAATCCGGCGTCTCGGCTGGATTTATGGTTCATCTTGGAACCGGCAATGGCGAGCTGACAGCGGCCCTTCGTCAACAGGACTCGATTCAGGTGCACGGACTTTCGAGAGATCCAGCCGCGGTCTCCCAGGCACGCAAGTACGTTCACTCAACTGGCCATTACGGGGACGTCGCGATCGATTTGATCGACGACAACGCCCTGCCCTATGTCGATAATCTCGTGAATCTGTTCGTCACTGAGCAGCTCGGTGAGATCCCGATGGAAGAAGTCCTCCGCGTGCTGGTTCCCAACGGAGTCGCGATGATCAAAGGCGACGACGGGCAGTGGACCAAAACCGTCAAACCACGTCCGGACAACATCGACGAATGGTCACATTATCTTCACGATGCCACTGGCAACTCGGTTGCCCACGACGACGTGGTGGCGCCACCGCGACACTTGCAGTGGGTCGGCAGTCCTCGCTGGTCCCGCCACCACGACCGGATGGCTTCGATGTCCGCGCTCGTCTCCACGGGCGGCCGGATGTTCTACATCATGGATGAAGGCAGCCGCGTCTCAATTCAACTTCCCCCCAAATGGAAACTGATCGCGAGAGATGCGTTTAACGGCAGCGTGCTGTGGAAGCGTGACATCCCGGAATGGCAACCGCATCTGTGGCCGCTGAAGAGTGGACCCACGCAGTTGTCCCGTCGGCTGGTTTCTTCAGACGATGCCGTATTCGTGACGCTGGGATACAACTCGCCGTTGACGGCCCTCGATGCGGCGACCGGCGAGACCTTGCAAACCTACGAAGGCAGCGATGCGACGGAAGAAATTATCCATACGAACGGGTTGCTGTTCCTGGTGGTCCGCAAAGGCGAGGCCGAACTCCAGGATTACGCCCCGCTGCACGGCACCGTCGGCGACCAGGCGCAAGCCGCAGTTTTTTCTGGAACGAAGAACCCCGTGTGTTAATGGCGTTTGACGCCGGTACGGGCAAACAACTATGGGCCAAGCAAACGGTCGTCTCGCCGCTGACACTGGCCGCCGACGACAACCGGATCTATTTCCACGATGGCGAAAAAGTCGTCAGCATGGATCAGCGTTCGGGAGAGATCGCCTGGGAAACTCCGCCGGTCACCCGTCGCCAATCCTTTACCTTCAACTTTGGCCCCCGACTGGTGGTTCACGAAGACGTGGTGCTTTACGCCGGCGGCGATGGGAAAATGATCAGTGTGGATTCCGCAAGCGGTCAACAGCTCTGGGGTGCCAGCTTTCCCAACAGTGGTTACCAATCGCCGCAGGACTTGATGGTGGTTGGCGGGTTGGTCTGGTTAGCCCCGCTGACCTCGGGAAAGGACTCCGGCGTCTACACCGGACGCGATCCCAAAACCGGTGAGGTCAAAAAAGAATTCGGGCCGGACGTTGACACGTACTGGTTTCACCACCGCTGTTATATCGCCAAAGCCACGGATAATTTCCTGATGCCGTCCCGTACCGGAATTGAATTCGTCGACCCGGACAAAGAACACTGGGATATCCACCACTGGGTACGAGGTGGCTGCCTGTATGGCGTGATGCCGTGCAATGGCCTGACCTATGCTCCGCCTCACAACTGCGCGTGTTACCCGGAAGCAAAATTGTTTGGCTTCAATTCGCTCGCCCCGTCCGCGCCAACCCGCCCGATACCCACCGAAGTACCGGAAGCGGGCCGACTGGAAATTGGACCCGCCTTCGATTCACCACTGGCGGATCTGGCCGAAGCATCCGACGACTGGCCAACCTATCGACATGACCAGGGCCGTAGCGGCAAAACCACGAAACCGATCGCTGCCCAGGTAAAACAAAAATGGACCGTTAATTTGGGCGGCCGCCTGACTTCCCCCGTGATTGCGGACTCCAATGTTTATGTTTCGCAAATCGATACGCATACGCTGTTTGCACTGGACGAGCAAAGCGGCCAACAAAAATGGACTTTTACCGCAGGTGCCCGGATCGATTCGCCCCCGACCATCTACCGCGGGCGTGTTGTGTTTGGGAGTACCGATGGTTGGGTTTATTGCTTGACCCGTGATGGCGAGCTGGCTTGGCGATACCGCGCGGCCCCCCTGGACCGCCGCACCATGGCCTACGAACAACTGGAATCGCTGTGGCCGGTCCATGGCAGCGTGCTGATTCGAGATGATACGGTCTACTGTGTGGCGGGACGATCGATTTTTCTCGACGGCGGATTGCGGCTGGTGCGCCTGGACCTGCAATCGGGTCGGAAACTTTCCGAGACGTTGATGGATGAAAAGAATCCGGAAACAGGCAACAACATTCAGGAAAAACTGCAGGTTCTGCAAATGCCGGTGGGTCTGCCGGATATTTTGTCCTGCGACGGCAAGCACATTTTCATGAAGTCCCAGAAGTTTGACCTCGAAGGCAACCGACTGGAGATTGGTCCCAATTCGGGTGACTTTGCCACGCAGGCGTCCAAGCAACGCGGAGACGACGCCCACATTTTTGCCCCAATGGGATTCCTTGACGAAACCTGGTTCCATCGCTCCTACTGGGTACTCGGCCAAAGTTTCGCTGGCGGTCACGGCGGCTATTACCAAGCCGGTCGATTTGCACCTTCCGGTCGATTGCTGGTCAAAGGTGACGGGTATGCGTTTGGATACGGACGGAAACCAGAATACCTGCGTTGGACCACAACCCTGGAACATCAACTGTTCGCGGCCGATTCCAATCCTCCCGAAATCAAGGGCGGCATCGGCAAGAAAGCGATTGTCCGCTCGGGTGGCCCCGCCGCCGGCTCTTTTGCCGATTTTGGAAAACCCAAAAGTCTTGACCCCACCGACAAACCGCTGACGGCCGAAGCCTGGGTTACGGCGACCAAACCGCAAGGCGTGATCATGGCCCGCGGTGGACCGGCCAATGGTTTCGCCCTGATTTTGCAGGGTGGCAAACCAGCGTTCCTGGTTCGCTCGGACAATCAGCTGACCAGCGTCGTCGCCAACCAGCGAATTATCGGCGGCTGGCATCACGTCGCCGGGGTCCTCGACCAGGACAAAACCATGAAGCTGTTCGTCGACGGTGAATTGGCTGGCCAGGCAACCGCCAGCGGATTTGTTACTGCGGACCCAGCCCAAGGATTGCAAATCGGTGCCGATAACCAAACGGCAGTCGGCGACTACAAATCTCCATTGCCGTTCAGCGGCATTATCGATGAACCCCGTCTCTATTTCCTCGCCGCCAGCGACGCACAGATCGCCAAACGATTCAAAGACGGTTCGGAAATTTCCAGCGACGCGGTGCTGGCGGTCAGCTTTGACGATGGAACCGCGCGAGACCACTCGACCTTCCGTCACGATGGTACGGTCGTCGGCGCGGCAATCGCCGAAGGAAAATTTGGCAAGGCGGTTCAGTTTTCGGCGCGGAAATCGTCTGGCGCGAACAACAGCGTCAAACCCGGGGACAGCCTGGTGAAACCCAAATGGACGCAAGACGTTCCAATTTATGTCCGCGGGATGGTGCTGGGTGGGTCGAACTTGTTCATCGTCGGACCGCCCGATATTATCGACGAAGAAAAAACGTTCGAACAACTGACCGAAAAAGACCCGCAGGTCCAGGAATTACTCGCCAAACAGGATCAGGCGCTCGAAGGATCCGATGGAGCTTTTCTGCTGGCGGTGAACATTGACACCGGCGAGATTCAAAACGGCGTGCCGCTTGATTCGCTGCCCGCCTGGGATGGTTTGGCAGTGCGCAACGGGCGGTTGTTTCTATCCACGCTCAACGGTGAAGTCGTCTGTTTTGGAAAATAATTCGATGAAGCGTGCGATTCTGATTCTGTTTTTCGTCGCGATTGCCTCGACGGCAGTCGCCTGCAATATCCCCGTTTTTCGTTACGCACTGGAACGCTGGCGGCCCGATCTGTGTGAGCTGATTGTCTTTCACGATGGACAGCTCGCCCCGGCAGAGGAAAAATTCGTCCGCGACCTGGAATCGGCAACCATCGAGCATGATGGCCTGGCCAACGCGAAAATCATTCGGGTCAATCTGGATGCCAAGACCGAGACCGGACAACCAACCGAGAGTTTTCGAAGCCTCTGGGATACGGTCAACGGCGACGATGCGATTGGCCTGCCCTGTCTGATTGTCCGTACCAAACTGGGTCGAGGCCAGACAATCAACCACTGGCGAGGTTCTCTGGAAGATGCCCGTCGGGTGAACCTGTTGGACTCGCCCGTTCGCAAAGAACTCAACCAACGCCTGCTCCGCGGCGATTCCGTCGTTTGGCTGTTGCTTAAATCAACCGATAAACAACGGTCGCAGGCGGCTCGTCATCTGCTGGAAAAATCATTCGAGCAACTTCAGTCGCAGGTCAAACTGCCCGAGGGAATCGGATTGCCTGGCAGTGAATTGCATTCCGAGGTTCCGCTGTTGGTGAAATTCAGCCTGCTGGAAATTGATCCGAGCGACCAACAGGAGCAGTTTTTGACCAAACTGTTGACGGGTTTCGAGCCCCAGGCCGTCGCGGAGGGCGAACCCCTGCTGATTCCGGTTTTCGGTCGAGGCCGTGCCCTCGAAGTAATCCCGGCGCGCGATCTAAATGAAAACCTGATCGAAAACATGACGGTCTATCTCAGCGGGGCCTGTTCTTGCCAAGTCAAAGCGCAGAATCCCGGGTTCGATCTGCTGATGACCGCAGACTGGGACACGCAATTATTCGGCGAGGACGGTCAACGTCCGCCCCCCGCGAAAACAGCCCCCGACGCCAAGCCAAAACTGCTGACCGTGCCACCGGGCAAATAGCCAACGTTGGCCGCAACTGGCGCCTTTGGCATGGCGATTTATTTAAAACGTAGGGTAGCTGAAGCGGGAATCTTCCAGATCTTGAACAGACAAATCTGAAGTTTCGCACTTCAGTCAGATGTTATGAATCGTACTATTTTCTTGATGATCGCGTCGCTCGTCGTATTGGCAGGACTGCTGCTGATGCTGGCAGCCCCCGACATGACGGCTCGCCGGAAAGTTGTCGACGGCCAGGCAGTCAACTCCCCACCGCTGGTCCTGTTCTGCGCGGCAAGTAATCGAGCGGTCATGGAATCCATCCGGTCGGACTACGAACAAGAATATGGCACCTCCGTCCAGATTCAGTACGGCGCCTCCCAAACGCTACTGTCGTCCATCGAGGTTAGCGGTAGCGGAGATCTCTATTTGCCCGCCGACGACAGCTTCCTCGAGATCGCCAGGGAAAAAAACTTGATTGCCGAGGTGTTGCCCATCGCGAGCATGCAGGGCGTGGTCGCGGTCGCCAAAGACAATCCAAAATCGATCCGGCAGTTCTCCGACCTGCTGCGCGAAGATGTGCGGTTGGTCCAGGCCAATCCAGACGCCGCCGCCATCGGCAAACTGACTCGGCAAATTCTTCGCGAACAAAACCTCTGGGAACCACTGGACCAGGCAACCACGGCCTATCGAACCACGGTGACCGACGTCGCCAACGACATTGTTGTCAATGCGGCCGATGCAGGGATTGTCTACGATGCGGTGTTGCATACTTACCCTGAGGTTGAATACGTCGAGTTGCCCGAGCTGAAATCAGCCGCCTCCCAGATTGCTATCGGCGTGATTACCACTTCAAAACAGCCGCAGGCCGCACTTCATTTCGCCCGTTACGTGTCCGCCAAAGACCGCGGGTTGAAGCACTACGCCGCACACGGTTTTCGGGTTTCTGGTGGTGACCAATGGTCGGACGTTCCGGAGCTATCGGTGTTTGCCGGGTCGATGTTGCGACCGGCAATCGACGAGACCATTACCGCATTTGAAAACCGCGAAGGCGTTCGCGTTTCGCGGGTTTATAACGGCTGTGGCATTCTCGTCGCCCAAATGAAAGGTGGCCAGCATCCGGACGTCTATTTTGCCTGCGATAGCGAATTCATGAAACAGGTTCCCGACCTGTTTCCCGAATCGATTGACGTTACGCAAAACGAACTGGTGATCCTGGTGCAAAAAGGCAACCCGCACCAGATCGCATCGCTGGCCGATTTGGGACGCAAAGGCTTGCGGGTCGGTATCGGGCACGAAAAACAGTGCGCAATGGGCTGGCTGACACAGAATGTATTTCGTGAAGGCGGCCTGCAACAGGAGATCATGGCCAACGTCACCGTCCAATCGCCAACGGGGGACATGTTGGTCAATCAACTGCAGACCGGTTCGCTCGATGCGGCAGTGGCCTACCTCAGCAACGCCGCCGGAGCCGCTGAATACCTGGATGCGGTTCAAATCCAGGATCTGGAATGCGCGATTGCAACCCAACCGTTCGCGATTGCGCCGGGGTCGGCCCATGCCCAGCTGGCCGGTCGATTGTTCGAGAAACTCTGCACGGTAGAATCCCAAGCAGAATTTTCCAGCCAGGGATTTCGGTGGCAGATCGACACGACGCCTGAAGGTGAGCATGAACGCTAATTCACCGGCGCCAGCGAAACCCGACGCGGCAGCAGACTCACACACGACCGCGGAACCGACCATTCTTCGCCGCAGATCCGACACGATTTTTTTTCTGGTCATGGGAGGCCTGTCGGCCTGCTTCATTCTGCTGATCGTTTTGCTGATTGTGGCGGACGTGATTTTTACCTCGCCGGCCGAATTCAAACAGGCACTGTTCAAACCAGAAATCCAGGCGGCGTTTCGGTTGACCCTGTTATCCTGCACCGTCGCCGCCATTCTGTCGCTGTGGGTTGCGACACCGTTGGGCTACCTGCTGTCGCGATACAAATTTCCAGGTCGTTGGCTGGTCGATACGATCGTGGATATTCCGATCGTGTTGCCACCTCTGGTGTTGGGGTTGAGCCTGTTGATCCTGTTCCATCTCAAGCTTGGTGAATGGGAACTGGAAGGCTGGTTTCGCGATACGCTTGGGTTTCCCGTCACCTACCGCTGGCCTGCCGTCGTGTTGGCGCAGTTTGCCGTGGCCTGTGCCTTTGCGGTCCGCACGATGCGGGTCACGTTTGATCAAATCGATCCCCGGGCCGAAGAGGTGGCCCGTACGCTCGGCTGCACCCGTGGCCAGGCGTTCATGCAGATTGCCTTACCCCAAGCCGGGAGAGGCATGATCGCGGCAACCACGATCGCGTGGGCGCGGGCACTCGGTGAATTCGGACCGATCCTCGTGTTCGCCGGTGCAACCCGGATGCGGACCGAGGTGCTTTCGACGACCGTCTTTCTGGAACTCAGCATTGGCCAGCTCGATGCAGCCGTTGCCGTTTCGCTGTTGATGGTGGCAATGGCTGTAATCGTGCTGGTTTTCCTGCGGCTGCTGGGGACAGGATTGAACGTATGATCCAGCTTAGCGACGTCGCAGTCACCGCCGGCGATTTTTCGCTCCAAGGCATCTCGTTCCACATCGATTCGGGGCAGTACGCCGTACTGATGGGGCAAACCGGACGTGGAAAAACCACCATCCTGGAGTCCATTTGCGGTCTCCGCAGGATTGCCTCCGGTCGAATCCTGGTCCACGGCTGTGACGTTACCGACGCTTCCCCTGGCGACCGTGAAATCGGCTACGTTCCCCAGGATCTGGCCCTGTTCCCAACGCTGAATGTTCGTCAACACTTGGAGTTTGCGTTGAAGCTACGTAAACGACCCGCCACGGAAATCGCGTCCCGCGTCGAAGAATTGTCCGCCGTGCTGGGGATTGAACACTTACTCAATCGCAGCGTGCAGGGGCTCAGCGGTGGCGAATCCCAACGGGTCGCGTTAGGGCGGGCGCTTTCGTTTCGGCCGGCCGTCCTGTTGCTGGATGAACCGTTGAGCGCTCTCGACGAAGCAACCCGGCTGGAAATGCATGAGCTGTTAAGAAAAGTGAAAACGACGTCGCAGGTAACCACGCTGCATGTGACCCATAGCGTCGAGGACGCCGCCGCGCTGGCCGACCAAAGATTGACGTTGCGCGATGGTCAAATCCACTGACGGCCGAGTTGCCAGCCAATTTATTTGATTTTCACGATTGTGGAATTCGCATTCCGGTAACGATCAGGCTAGAATCTCGGGTTTGCCGGTGCCCTGTTTGTCAGACAACATCAGACAACATCAGACAATTCGCCTGGGCAAATAGATACGATGATTACCTTCACGCGTGCTTACATTCGATGGAGATTCTTGATGAGACTGGTATCCCGCAGCTTACTGATTTTAATGAGTCTTGCCGGTTCCCATTCCGTTGCCGTGGCACAGGAATACACTTCGGCCGCTGACCGAATGGCTTGGTACCAAAAACATGTGGAGTTGAAAGAAGCGTCCGAGTTCAAGGATTTAAAGTGGCAATTTCTTGGGCCGACGAATATTAGCGGCCGCGTCACGGATATCGCCGCGACGACGCCACGCGGTACGAGCTATTCGATTTACGCGGCAACCGCGTCGGGTGGTGTCTGGAAAACCGATAACGAGGGCACAACCTGGAGCCCGGTATTTGAACACGGCGTCTCGACTTCCGTCGGCGATGTTACCATTTCTCCATCCAACCAGGACATCGTCTGGATCGGATTGGGAGAAGCCAATATCTTTCGCAGTTCGATGGCTGGCGCTGGCGTTTACAAATCAATGGACGCCGGCAAAACCTGGCAGCACATGGGGCTGGAAACCGCCCACACGATTCCTCGCATTATCGTGCATCCGACCAATCCGGATATTGTTTATGTCGCTGACTCGGGACACGAATGGACCGATAATCCGGAACGTGGCCTGTACAAGACCATCGACGGTGGCAAAAGTTGGCAACGCGTGTTTTTCGTGGACGAGAAAACCGGGGTGATCGATTTGGTGATGGATCCGGCCGATCCGGAAACCCTGTATGCCGCGACCTGGCAACGAATCCGAAAACGCTGGAATGATCCACGCAACGAACCCGATTACAGCGGCAGCGGAATTCACAAATCGACCGACGGCGGTAAAACCTGGCAAACGATCAATCAGGGACTGCCAGCGCCCCAATTCCGCGGACGGATCGGGATGGACATCTGCTTGACCCAGCCGAACACACTGTATGCATTTATCGACAACTACGATGTCGCGGAAAAACAGCCTGAAGGCAATCTGACCGATTCGTACGGTCGTCCCCGCTCCAAGATCATCAAGGGAGCCGAGGTTTACCGTTCAGACGATGCCGGTCAGACCTGGAAAATGGTCAGCGAATCCAACGACTACATGATGCGACTGTCATCGACCTATGGATGGGTTTTCGGGCAGATCCGGGTTGATCCCAATGACCCGGAGACGATTTACGTGATGGGCTTGGCGTTGAATGTTTCCAACGACGGGGGCAAGAACGTTTCGGCGGCTCGGTGGGATGCACGGCGACCACCATGCGTTGTGGATCAATCCGGAAGATTCCAACTACCTGATCAACGGAAATGATGGCGGAATCAATATCTCGTACGACGCCGGTAAAAACTGGCGGTTGTTTACCAACCAGATTCCGGCCGTGCAGTTTTTTAACGTGATGTACGACATGGATACGCCCGTTTCATGTGTACGGATCGATTCAGGATCACGGCAGCATGCGCGGTGAAGTTGCGATCCGGGTCAATCGGGACGGGTACGCGTCAAATGCGGACCGTCGAATGGGAGCGAGCTCCCGGTGGCGAAGGCAGCAGCCATGCGATCGATCCCGACTGATCCCAATATGGTCTATTCCGCTGGTTTTTACGGCCAAATCAGTCGTACCGAACTCGACGGCAACCAGCGGGGAAAGCAGTTGCTTCCCAAAACCGATCCAGATGAACCTCCGCTGCGCGGTCAATGGATCGCACCGTTTATTCTCTCGCCCCACAATCCTCGAATCCTCTATCACGGGATGAATTTCCTGTATCGCTCGATGAATCGTGGCGACAATATGAAAAAAATCAGCCCGGACCTGACCAACAATGCGGTGGACGAGATCGGTGACATTCCTTATCAGACGATTTCGACGATTTCGGAATCGCCGTTTCAATTCGGCGTGATCTATGTCGGGCACCGACGACGGCAATCTTCACGTGACCCACGACAGCGGCCTGAGCTGGAAAGAGATTGACAATGGAATGCGACCCAATCGTTGGATTTCCCAGGTCGAAGCCTCTCGCCATACCGACGGAACGGTTTACATGTCGCAAAACGGGAAACGCAACGATGACATGACTGCCGTATCTTTGGAAGTCGACTGATTTCGGCGAGATCGTGGCAAAGTATCGTGGCCAATATTCCGTCTGGACCGATCAATGTCGATTCGCGAAGATCCAAAAAACAAAGATGTCTTGTACGTAGGAACTGACTTGGGCGTTTACGTTTCCAACGACGGCGGCAAAAAATGGCAGGTGCTGTGGCCAATCAGTTGCCGACGACGTTTGTTTCTGATTTGGTGATTCACCCTCGCGAAGACATCATGGTCATTTCAACTCACGGCCGCGGCATGTGGGCGATGGATGTTCGCACTATCCAGGATCCTGACTACAAACCGACACCTCGCGAAGACGCCGAACCGCCGCGACGAGGCCGGCGCGGCGGCCAGTAGTCGCCAGGAGAGCGCCACAGCGTTTTGCCGGACTTAATCGCCAAGCGATTGGTGTTTGAGGGTTTCCCCAAGATTCCAATTCGAAACATCGACAAGTAACAGGTAGATCGCCAAGGCAACGCCGATCAATGCCGATGCAAACGCGATTTTGACTGCCAACGACCAGGCAGCAAACGGCGGAGTTCCCGACTGTCCGATGCGATTGAAATACTTCCGGTAGTGCAACGAGGCGCCCGCGTTGGCGATCACGCCCAGTAACACCATCAACATGCCGATCACGGTGGCTTGAATGGTGAAAAATGAATTCGTTTTTAAACCCAGCGAATGCAGGATCAACGCGAATCTGGCAACCACGAAGCCAAACGCCATCAGCGCCAGCCCGGTTCTCACCCAAGCCAGCAGAGTTCGTTCGGTTGCCAGTTGAACACGGGGATCCCATTCCCCCAAACCATCGCGGTTGGGTTTCGTCTCCGAATCGTCCGATTGCTGCGTCATCCAAGCCCTCCAGCCCTGTCAATCAATCACCTTCTGCGTTCCCAAGAACATGGCAGCGCGGAAGGATATTCGGAGAACCAATCGTCCTCCCCTGGAATCATCCGCTCCAACGAATCCTATTTCGAACTGGAATCCGCTTTCGGTGGCTTCGGTTTCCAGACTTTCCAAACGTTGCCCACCAGATCCGGGCCCGGGGATAACGCGGTATCGCCCGGTTGCCAGCCAGATGGCGTGGCTTGCTTCGTTTCGCGAACGTATTGAAACGCCGCCAGTTGGCGAATCAATTCATCCGGATTGCGTCCAACAGAGGGAGTCAGGATCTCAATTGCTTGAACCACCCCGTCAGGATCAATAATGAATCGACCGCGATTGTTGATGCCGGCAGCAGGATCAAACACCCCGTAGACTTGTCCGATCTTGCCGCCAGGATCCGACAGCATTGGAAACGGAACTCCGCCTTCCACCATTTTCGAAAGTTCGCCTTCCTGCCAGATCTTGTGGCTGAACCGACTGTCCGTGCTGCAAGCAAGAACTTCCACACCCAGTTGTTTAAGTTTTTCATATCGAACGGCGACCGCCGTCAGTTCTGTCGGTCAGACGAACGTAAAGTCACCTGGATAGAAACACAACACGACCCATTGACCTTTGTAATCCGACAACGTGATCGGCGTGAATCCACCTTCAGCAAACGCATTGGCTTGGAAATCGGGTGCGGGTCGACCGACACGCGCGATCTCCAGTTGCGGCGCTGCTTGTGGAGCTGCGGTTTGATTGGGATTGGATGCTGCAATGGGGCCTTTGGCTGGCTGCACGCAAAGATCCAGAGCTTTTTTTTCGCCGCTGGATCCAGCTTGCGGCAGTCCGGGGCTGAGCCAGGCAAGCGCGACGGTCAGGGTCGCCGCGAGCAACGTCAAGGAGTTCTTCATCATGCTACTTTCTTCGTCAGGAGAATTGAAACGTTAACCACGGAGTTTTCAGATCGCAAAACCGGGCGGCGAAGCTTGACAAACTCGTGTCGGTGACACCGCCGAAGTCTACAACCGGCCTCGCAGCATCCCGTGCCAGTACAGATTGGGCAGTCCGTGCTTCTTCAGCATCATCATGCTGAACCGCTCTTTCGATTGGTCGAATGGAAAGGATTCCTGAGGGTTTTTGTCATAGTCAAATTCGGCCAGCACCATGCTGTTGTAACTGGTGACCAGCGGACAGGACGTATAACCATCGTAGTAACCCTCCAGCGGGCGGCCGTCGATCATCGCGAGGATGTTGGCGACGGTCGCGGGCGCCTGTTTGCGAATCGCGGCTCCGGTCTTGGAAGTCGGCAAACTGGAACAGTCGCCCAGCGCGAACACGTTTTGATATTTCGTGTGTTGGGTTGTGTGTTTGTCGACGTCGGCCCAACCGCCGTCTCCAGCCAGCGGACTGGATTTCAAAAAATCCGGCGGCCCCATTTTTGGCGTCACGTGGAGCATGTCGTATTTGATGGTTGTGTGTGCTCCCGACTCCAGATGAGAAAAAATGGCTTCCCTCGATTCGGGGCGAATCTCAACCAGGTCCTGATTCAGCTGGACATCGATCTTCCGTCGCTCAACGGCCGCCTCCAAGGTTCGCGCGTACCGGTCGACCGCGAAAATCCGGGGCATGGCCACGCCAAAGATCACGTGGCATTTATCACGAATGCCCTGCTTGCGAAAATAGTCCTCGGCCAGGAAGCAAATTTTGACGGGAGCGCCGCCACATTTCACGGCGCCCAGCGGGTGTGTAAACAGTGCCGTCCCGCCCTGAAAATTCTGCAGGGTCTTCCAAGTCAACTCGACTGTATCGTAGCTGTAATTGCTGCAGATCCCATGGCTGCCGATTACCTCTTTCGACAACCCCGCGATGTCGGTCCAATTCAACTGCAAACCGGGGCAGACAACGAGGTAATCATATCCAATGGAATCTCCACCCCGGGTTTTCACCAAGCTGTTTTCCGGATCAAACGACTCCACATAGTCTTTGATCCAATTAGCGCCGCGAGGGATGTAATCGGCTTCATCCCGTTCCGATTCTTCCCGTGGAAAAATACCCCCACCCACCAAGGTCCACAACGGTTGGTAGTAGTGTTTGCCGCTCGGCTCAACAATCGTAACGTGCAGTTCGGGTTTTTCGTTGAGCAGTTGTGCGGCAACGGTGATGCCTGCGGTTCCTCCGCCGACGATGACGATTCGTTTTTGCTCTGACATGATCTCGCTTCCTGTAAGTGTGCTGGGCGTCAATGAATCAGTGGTTGTCCTGGTCGTTGTTGTTCACGTCCTGGTGATCCAGGTTCTTGCCAAAACACTTGCCAAATTGAACCGCAAACGCCAGGCTTCGTTGAATCTCCGGATTGCGAAGCGCACTCAACAACCCCCAAGGCCCGATTCGTTTGGCAGTCGCCTGGCAAACGTCCTGCTGTGCATGGGTCAACGACCTGGCTGCGTTGTTGACAACGTTGACCGCGTCGGGATTCAAAATATCCGAACCCAACAGATCGCCAATTCGCTGCAAGTGTTCGCTGTCGACCTCGCTGCCGAGGAACAGTGCGGCGTGCAAGCCATTGGTGACCGCTTTTTCGACATCAATTCCCTGGGCAGCGCAACGTTGTTGGTAGCTGTCGAGCACGTCGCCCAGGGTGGCGACAAGATTGGGCAATTCGTTGGCAATTTTGGCCAGGCTTGCCAGCTGCGGAAGACAATCCAACAGTTCACCGAGTGCAGCGACAGTCGTCGGCTCCGACAGTTTTGCCATCAGCTTGGCAAGCTCGCTAAGCCTCTGGTCGACATCAACACCGGCCTCTACGGCCTGGGCGACTTTTTCATCCAGCACGTCAGCGCCGGTTGCAACGGCAGCTTCCAAGGTGACCCCCATTCGCTCAACCAGCACCTGCTCAATTGTTTGTGACTCAGAAATTTTCATGGAATGCACCTGCTGTTCGTTTTCGGGTAGTCAGATCTCGGGTAAGCAAGTCTATCGTCTGCTGCCGTTGATTCTCAAGCGTGGGCGGGGTTTGGGTTGAGGTCGGGTGTCCACACGGTTGCCGATCGTCAATCGTGTTGATGCTCTGCGTAGCGGGCTGATTCACCGGGTGACCAACCAGTTTTCCGCCTTCGTGAAAAATCACGTAGACACCAATTAACACCAGAAATACAGCGAACACTTTCTTCAGGGATAACTGGTTCATCCGCGTGTTAAGTTTTTGGCCGACCGCACAGCCGGCAACTCCGATCAGGGCGAACGCCACAATCGTTTGAAAGTCGACCGACAGGCCCTGGGAACCAAGGATGTATTGATACTTGCCGAATCCGATCGCAGATTTCATGGCAATGATGACCAGGCTGGTCCCGATTGCGGTTCGTATGGGAAGCCGTTCCAGCATCAACAAGGCTGGCACAATCAAAAATCCGCCCCCGACACCGACGAAGCCAGTCAAAGCTCCAACCAATACACCTTCACAGGTGATCTTCAAAATACACAACCAGTCATGCGCTCTTCGTTCCTGCGGCTGGCTGTCGGAATCGTTGGCTCGTGCCCCGAACGCATTTCTCAGCATGAGCGCTGCGGCGAGAATCACGACGACACCAAACACGGTCAGTTGCAGCGCATCCGAAGCCAACCCTCCAAGCCAGGCTCCGATGTACGTCCCCAGCATGGCCGGCAGACCAAACCAGATCACGCTTTTCCAGTCCACGTGTCGGGCAGCCGCTTTGGGAATGGCTCCCACCAGGGAAATTAACCCGACGATTGCCATCGACTCCGCAATCGAGATTTTCGCATCGTGCCCGATCAAGTAGACCAGAATGGGGACGGTAATCGCCGAGCCACCAGAGCCAAGCAGCCCCAGTGTCGCACCGATCAATAGTGCTCCGATGAGCGTTGCCATTCGAATCGCTTCCGCTGGTTAATCACTGAAGTGGAAGACCTCTTTCAAGCCACCTTCCGGGCACTGAATCACAACCCCACGGGTTGCCCCCAGCCTTGCACGCATACCGCTTTCAAAATCCGGCCCGCAACCCGCGAAGCCAACCGCCCGACAGGTCACCCAAACGTGCGAATGGACCATCAGCATTTTTTGTCCGACGCTTTACCCCACCGGCTGGGGCGTGTCTTCCGCGATGGGAAGACCGGCACGCTCCCATCCCACAATGCCGCCATCGAGATTGATGACATGCTTGGCACCAGCTCGCTGGGCAATACTGGCGGCAATCACCGACCGTCCACCCGTTCGGCAGTAAAACCCAAACGTTTTGTCACCCTCGAATTGATCCGTGTTTTGCAACAGCTTACCCAGGAAACTGTGCCGAGAACCCGGGATCAGGTGTTCATGTCGCTCCGCCAAACCGCGAACGTCGATCAGTTCGACCTCACCGGATTGCAACTTGCTGGCCATCTGTTCTGGCGCGATCTGCGGAATCGTCTCAGTTTTAAAACCACCGGCGGTAACTTCCTCGGCACAAAAATAACCACCAATATTGTCCATCCCGATTTTGTGCAAAATCCGGACCGCCTCGGGTAGATCATGAGCTCCAGAAATCAAAAATACCGGTTTGTCGTAATCCAGCAAGGATCCACCCCACATGGCAATGTATTTGGGCTGGAGATTAATCGTGCCCTCGACATGCGCAACGGCAAAATGCTTGGCTACCGCCGTGTCGACAACCATTTCCTTTGCCACGGTCTCACGCAGTCGGTCAGTCCCGAGTTTGGTCGGCAGCTTGGGTTCACCCAGGATTTCGGGGCCTTCTTTATTGACCCGCTTCATCACGGCAAAATATTTGGGTGCCTCGGGCTGCTCGGAGAGAATGTAGTCGACAAACGCCTGCTCGTCTTTGTACTGCAGCGCCGGATTGAACAGTTTTTCGTAACCCACGGTGCTCGAGGGAATCGAGCCGAGGCCTTTTCCACAAGCGCTGCCGGCCCCATGCGCGGGCCAGACCTGTAAATGATCAGGCAGCTCGTTGAATCGCTGAATGGATTTGAACAGGTCGCGTGCGCCCGGTTCTGCCGTCCCCATGATTCCGGCCGCTTCTTCCAGCAAGTCCGGGCGACCAATTGAACCGACAAACACGAAGTCGCCGGTGAAAATACCCATCGGCTTGTCCGCTCCCCCTCCCTTATCGGTCAAGATGAACGAAATGCTCTCGGGTGTGTGCCCCGGGGTATGCATGACTTTGAATTCGACTTTACCTACCGAGAACGTGTCACCTTCTTTCAATAACTGGTGGTCGTACTGGTCAGCGTATTCGTATTTCCATTCGGCCGGACCTTCATCCGAAACGTAGAGCTTGGCGCCGATTCGATCTGCCAACTCTCGTGCGCCGGAAACGTAATCGGCATGGATGTGGGTATCGGCGGCACCGACAATCTTCATGCCTTCACTGCTGGCAGCCTCGAGGTATTGTTCAATATCGCGGCCTGGATCAACGATGATCGCTTCGCCCGTCTTCTGACAACCAACCAAGTAAGAAGCATGAGCGAGAGCTTTGTCGTAGAAATACTTGAATAACATGATCGAGACTCCTGAGTGTGTCGCTGCTAAATCTGTCTTTGAGACGTTTTGCGAACGGGGCAAAACGAAGGTTATTTTGCGGGAGGAACGTGGTTTTGATGAGCTTCCTCAAACCCGCGTTCGGCAAAACCGCTGACGACTTTGGCGTGGGCCTGAATCAGTTTCACCACGTACGGGTCCTCCGAGGTTTCGGTCACCGAAATCCCATGTTCGGTGTTTTCGATTTCCATTTTGATCTTGTCGGCATGCTTGAAGATTTCCTGGTAAAGCTCGTCCCACATTCGTAACGGCCGACCATCCTCGACCCGTTTGTACATCGACGAAACATGTTCCTGGATTTTGCCAACGATCGCCGGATCTGATGACTCGGTGACGGTCTGCACACCGTCTTCCAGTTCGGTTACCTTGCGGGTGATTTTTTCGTGGTTATCAAGCAGTGCATGGAAGATATCGCGGTCCTCCGGCATCGAATTGACGTGGGGACGATCCCCCTCCGCCGGATCGCTTGCCGCTTTTGCGGGAGCATCACCACACTTGCAGTTGGCGGAATCGCCCTCGGCACAGGCATTGCATCCAGCTTCACACTCGCCTTTGGCTGCGGCGACGGAAGTTGAAACCACTGCCTGCTCCCCCTCGCATTTGCCACAACAGCCTGCTGATTTGGCGGCAGTTCCAGCCTCACCACTGCATTTCCCGCAGCAATCGCCTGCGAGCCCGGCGGTGACCTGCTCAGTTGCGCAGTTGCCACAACATCCGCCTTCCATCCCAGCCACGGCACTCACGCTCGTCAATTCAACGTTCGTTTCTGTTTCCGCCGATTGATTGCAACCCCCGATTAAGGGGCTGATCGCTGCCACGGCCAACAATACGTACCAACTCGAGTTTGATTTCAGCATTTCAATTTCCTTGTATAATTAGACCTATCACCCCAAGCACCCGCTTGTCCGCCAGTACATCTTATCGGACTTTCCGGCATCCGGTTCAGTCGTGACCGCCAAGCAAACGGCACGCCATGGCGAACCTCCGTAAAAACGACCCTTCCGCCTTACGAGCGCGTCGCCAATCCAGGTCGCAACCCGTGTTCCACAATTAATATATCGACATATTTACATGTTTTTGCATAACAATCAATGGCAAATGGGCCAGAATTCGAGAATTAATTTGGTTCCGCGAGCTGGCGACGGAGGCTAGACTGGCCGAATTCGGCCGCTCGAACGAGCGAAATTTGCCAGTTTTCGCAATGGCGCAGCCCTTTCGCACACGGCGTCCGCCTGAGACAACTCCCAGAAAAACCACGCTTGCGAATCTGCAATCAGATCGCCCCATGCATTGAATCGAGGGAACTTCCGGTTGGACCGGAGGTCAAGACCTCCGCGAAACGGTAAATTGTGCTGGCCCGAAACCGGTCTCCAGCGAGTCTTTCCCATTGCGAATGATGCGAGACAGGAAAGTTTTGCAGGAAACGATTGCTTGGAAACCCCGAAAGGAATGAGTGTGTCGAGATCCAACTCCCCCAAGCCCTTCGGGCTTTGGTCGGCGACGTTTCTGGTGGTCGCCAACATGATCGGTGCCGGGGTTTTCACCACCAGCGGATTTTCTTTTGCCGATCTTGGTGACCGACAATACGTGATGCTGGCCTGGTTGATGGGTGGTTTGATCGCGATCTGTGGAGCCGTTAGTTACGGCCAGCTGGCGCAACGGATCACCGAGTCCGGTGGCGAGTACCTGTTTCTCAGCCGCATGATCCATCCTGCGGTCGGTTTTATCGCGGGCTGGGTTTCACTGCTGGCAGGATTCACAGGCGCCATTGCCTTTGCTGCTACCGCATTCGAGTCGTATGCGATTCCGGAGTCGGTGCGTCCGGCCTGGTTTCAGCCAGGCATGGCCGGGATTGCGACGATCCTGTTATTCGGTTTGTTGCACTCGATCGTGCTGAGGACAGGCGTGTTTACCCAGAACGGTGTCGTGATCCTCAAACTTGCGTTGCTGGTTGGCTTCATTGCTTTCGCGTTTTCGACTTTTCCTGGCGGCTGGGAGGGACTGCAAACGCAAACGCAACCGGTCCCGTTTTCGATCTATACCGTGGCGGCAACGCTGGTCTGGATCTCGCTCAGCTTCAGCGGGTTCAATGCGGCGGTGTACATCACCGAAGAAATCGAAAACCCTCATACCAATGTCACTCGAGCACTGGTCTTGGGGACGCTGATCGTCACGGTGCTGTATCTTGCACTGAATTTTATTTTTGTTTACGGCGCATCACCCGACAAGATCCGGGCGGTTCCCGATGTCGCAGCCGCGGCATCGAAAGCAATCGGTGGCCAGCCGCTGGCCATCCTGATTCGCATCATTGTCAGTCTGGCCCTGCTCAGTTCTGTCTCATCGATGATCGTTGCCGGACCGAGAGTTTATGCCAAAATGGCCGACGAAGGCGCGTTTCCCAGGCTATTCCTGATGTCTCGCAACCGGCTCTACGGCGTGCCAATTACGGCGATCTGGTTGCAGGTCAGCCTGGCTTCGATCGTCGTTTACTTTTCGACCTTGAAGTCGCTTCTGGATTACCTTGGCTTCACGCTCTCCGTCAGTGCCGCGATTACCGTGGCCTGTATTTTCTGGACCCGTCGCGAACACGACACGAGAATCCATCGCTGGCTGTTTTCGAGTATCGCTTTGCTCTATGTTTCGGCAACCTTGTTGCTGGCCGCCCTGTCTGCGATCGGTCGTCCCCAGCAGTTGATTGGATTTGCCGTGACGGTTGCCAGCGGGCTGGCCTTGTTTTATGCCAGCCGGCATTATGCACGGCCGCGCAACGAAACCCGACAACCGGGCGGAAGTGATTAAGCAGCCTGCTGCAGTGCCTTGGCAATCGGCACCGTTGCGGCCTGAATTGCTGGAGCCAACCCGGCCACAATCCCCACCAATAACGAGACACCCATCCCGGAAACCAATAAATCGGTGGAAGGTCGAAACGCGATCGTGGCCCCTTCGGCGCCAATCGCAAATCCGCCCACGGCGAGCACTGTCATCGCCAAGCCCGTTCCGAGGACTCCCCCGAACAGACACAGGAGCGTACTCTCGGCCAACACCAGTCGCATCGCGCGAGACGGACGGACACCGATTGTCTGCAGGATCGCATACTCCTTAATTCGATCCTGAACGGACATCACCGTTGTCGTGGCGACCAACGACAACACCAATCCAACACAGGCATAACCCAACCAGTGAGCAAACCCAATCAGGTCAACCAGATCGGCCAGCGTGCTGGTCTGAAAGGCTCCCTTGCGACGCGTCGTCGTGGCGACGGGACCGCCTCGCAACGCCGTGTCGATGGCCTTCGCCACTCGATCCGGATCGGCCTCCTTGCTGAGCAGGACTTCGTGCTGGGTAACCAACCCGGCCGCATTGAGACCATGTGTATATTGCAAAAATTCGAGGCTGGTATAAATCAGATTTTCCTCCGCGGGCACTTGCGATTGAAAGATACCGGCGACGGCCACGGAGATGTCTCCGATCGAAAACTGATCGCCCGTGCGGATCCCGCGGCGTTGAGCGACATTTCGGCCAACCAGCGCAGCATCGCGGCGGGTTTGAAATGACTGCCAATCACCGTCAAGCAACGTCAATGGCCGGTGCGACTGGATTTGAGCCGGATCGGCGCCATTGAACACCACGATATCCAGACTGGCGCGGCAGTTATTGGTCCACACCTGAATCGGGACGACATCGACCACACCCTGAATCTTCTGGATTTCCCGCGCGTAGTCCTGAGGCAATCGGCTACTGGAGGGACAAAAGCGGTTTTCCTGGAACACAATCAGGCTTCGGTCGGCGTCCTCGCTGGAAGTCAGTCGATCGAGCCCCTGTTGGACCGAACCCACAAAACAGAACACGAACATTGCGACGGCCGCACCGGTGACGGTCAGCAACGTGCGCGTGCGGTGCCGCCAAAGTGTTTTCAGCACGTAACTAATCATCTCGGTTGCTGCTCCGATCTCGCTGGCCCTGTTGGAATGGTTGTTGCATCACTCCCCCAGTTGCCGTGGATTCCAGAAATTTGCCTTCGTCCAGCAGTAACTGTCGGGATGCAATTGCGGCCACGTCGCTGTCGTGAGTGACCAACAACATCGTAATATTCAATTCCCGGTTCAGTCGTTGCAGTAAGGTCTGAATCTGTTCGCTGGTTTTCGTATCCAGGCTGCCCGTTGGTTCGTCAGCGACGACGACCTGCGGATGAGCCACGATCGCGCGTGCGATCCCGACTCGTTGTTCCTGCCCCCCGGAAAGCTGCCGGGGATAATGACTGGCCCGGTCGCTCAAACCAACCGCTTCGAGCGCCAATTCTACTCGTTCGCGTCGCTGTATGCGGGTCAATTTTAATAGCAGCGTCGGCAACTCTACGTTTTCGTAAGTCGTTAACACCGGGATCAAATTGTGAGTCTGAAAAATATAGCCCAGATTCGCAGCCCGCCAGTCGGCGAGTCGGCCACGTGATAACTTGGTAATCTCGACCCCGCCAACGTGGATGGTTCCGGCGTCGGGCCGGTCTACTCCACTGACGAGATTCAGCAAAGTGCTTTTGCCCGTTCCACTGGGGCCCATCAGGGAAACAAATTCCCCCGCTTCGATTTGCAGGTCAACCTGATCCAGCGGCGTGATGGTCTCATCGCCCTTGGTAAAACTCTTGCTGACCTGTTTCAGTTCCACGCGCGCCATGCCTATCTCCCCAACGAGCGATGTTCGCCCGTGATCTTGACACTCGAACCGTCTTCCAGATTACCGGAATCCGAAGCGATCAGTTTATCGGTCGCCGACAGTCCCTCGAGGACTTCGACCAGTTCATCGGGTGTTACACTCCCGGTTGTAATGACTCTCCGCCTGGCCCGTTGTTTGGCATCGACGATCCAGACGGACGTTTCAGACGCTCCCGAAATGAGCAACTGCTGAGGCACGAACAGGCGCTCTGTTTCAGTCGCTTCGTTCGCGGCCCCGGCAACCTCGGGTGCCAGAAAAACCGCGGTGACGAGCATTTCTGGCCGAATCGACTCGGGCGGTTCAAGGATCTCCACTTTCACTTCGAGGGTGTTCTTTTGAATGTTGGCCGTGCTGTTGGCTTGCAACACCCGCCCCTGGATCGTATTTTCCGAAGAAGCCGTTTCGATCTCGACCGGCTGCCCAGGTTGGACCAGCGGAACGTCTTCCAATCGCACGTCCGCGCGAACTTGCAACTGCTTCGGGTCGTACATTTCCACCACGGTACTGGAACTGTGGCCGGCATTGCCGTCCATTCCCGTGACGCGCATTCCCGGGGATGCGATCAACCGCAGAATGCGTCCATCAATAGGAGCCCGGATCGTATTTCGATCCAGCACCAGCTCGGATTTTTGCAAACGCAGTTTCGCCATATCCCGCAACGCGATTGCCGATTCGACTTTGGCAGCGGCCTCTTCAAGCTGGCGGCGTTCTTCGACCAGCAGTTGCAACTGTGACTTCAAAGCGGCCACTTTCGCACGCAACGATTTCGTTTCCAGAACCAGGTTCGGCTGTCGCTGCTGCAATTCACGCAACGTCGCGTCTGCCGAGGCAAGTTCTGACTGGGCTTTTTGAAGCACGACCCCCGGTACCGCTTCGCCAGCAGCCCGCTTGCCCACAACACTTTGCTGGGCGTATTCCAGGCCGGCTTTGGCAGACTCGATCAAGTACGGCAATTTTGACAGCGCTGTCTCCGATTTTGCCAATTCAGCTTCGGCGTCGGCAAGCTGGACCTGCAGGTGGATCGGTGTTTCCAGGCGGATCTTCGCCGCACGCTGCTCCGCCAGAGCCCGATTGAGCTCGCCTTCGGCATTCGCCAGTTCCGCTTCGGCTTGCTGGGTGGCAATCTCCGCGTCAATCGCAATCAACCTCGCGATCGGATCGCCTTGCTTGACGGCCTGCCCCTCCACCACCAGCAGTGCCTCGATCACCCCCGGAGCCAGCGCCGGAACATTGATCGAAGTCGGACGGGGTTCGATCCAGCCGGCTGCCCGAAACAACGGAGTTCCAGATGACTGCGACGTCGTTCGCTTCACAATCACTGGCACGATTTCCACCGCTTGCCTGGGAAACAACTGAATGCCAGCAGCGATTGCCATCAGCGTGGCGAAACCAAACAGCAATGCGATCGGAAACAGATAACGCGAGACCCATTTCCTCGGCCGACGTTGCGCTGAGCGCGGCGCACCGGCTGGGGGCGACCGGTCAACGGCAAGTCGACTGAGATCCAGTTGTGCGTTCGTCGTCATGGTCATACCTCAAACTTGCGAGCATGCGGATGGCTTCATTGTCCAGCTCGCACAAAGACCTTAGCGGCGAGCACGGACAGATTCCCCTGGTCGTCTCGTTGGGCTTTGCCTTCCACGACGACCAGCGTTAATTCTTTGACACCCAGTAATTTTCGCGCATCTTCGGCTACCGGGTCGCCCTGTGGATTGACCACTTTGACCGTCGCGATGTTTTCTTTGACTTCGTTCTGCGTACAGCAATAATCCCAAGGTGTCGGGCAGCCCTCTTCGGGCGGGCAATATTGGACTTTGGGATCGACAATCGTAAACGCCGCCAGACCATTAATGAACGGTTCGGTCGAACCGCCAATCCGACCAACGAGGGTGATGGCATCGCCATCCTTGGCATTATCTCGGGCCTCACCGACGGGTACGGCACCGGCGGGTTCGCTCGCGGCGATAAACTGCTTCCCGGTCGGTTCGGTGCTGCTTGCGACCCCCGGAGTTCTGGTGTCGGTTTGCGAGCAGCCTGCCCCTACCGCGATGATCCCCAACAGTAAAAACTTGGATAGCGTCTTCATCTCATCTCCTGGAAAATAAATTGCATCGTCAAAATTTCAGTCGTTTGAATTTCTCAGTCGTTCTTCACCAACAATGTTGTCCTGATTGCCTAATCTTTGAATGACTTTGTCACACCGCCTTTAAACTCACCGCGACATTCGCTCGCAACGCCTTGACCGCCGGGGGCAGCACTCCCAGGGCCCCCAACAACACACCGACGCCGCAGCCAATCAGGATCGCCATGCTGTCAATTCGCAGCACAAATGCGCCCATCGTGAATCGAACAGCTGCCCCGTTGAGCAATGTCAGCGCAATCAAACCCGCGATTAACGAACTGGCTGCGGCCAGCAAGACGCCTTCCTGGATGATACTCAGCAAGATCGCCCGACGACGAAAACCGATCGCCTGCAGCGTCGCAATTTCCCGAACACGTCCGGCAATAGCGCCGTACATCATGTTCAGACCCGCGAACACGCCGGCTCCGGAAACCAGCAGCACCACCATCCAGGCCAGCATCCGCACGGCCTGGTAATGCCGTTGCAGTGTCCGGTAATAATCGGTCTCGCCGATTGCCCGCAGTTCCAAATCGGTTCGCTCCTTGCAAAACAATTCAAGCTCAGCCGTCGAGCTACCGGGTTCGAGCATCAGCGCGACCAAACTGAGATCCTGTCGCTGGGTCGCCGTCTGGAAGTCAGCCAACTTGCACCAGATTTCGGATTCATACGCCGCGCCGCCAGCCGAAAAGTGTCCAACGATCTTCCATGACTGCCCTTCAAACTGAATCGTTTTACCAATCGACAGCAGTTCCGATTCGAACCCAAGCTTGGCAGCTGCCAATCGACCGACGATTACCTCCCCGTTTCCGGGCCACGCTCCGTCCGTCAAGCGAACGGTCGTTCGAACCAAGGGAGCAGCTGTGGTGACGCCTCGAACCAGCCCCAGTCCTTCACCACCGCCCGCCTGAATCCGTGTCCCAAGATAGATTTCGGGCGAAACGTGGCTGACACCAAACCGTTTCCGCGTACCGCTAACGCTGGCAGCAAGTAACGCCGGCGTGCGGGCTGCAATCGACGAGGTCTCGATATTCTCCTCCGAGTTAATCGAGTAGACCAGCACGACGTTTTCGTCACCACTAATTACCAATGAATTTTCCAGGCCCCGAATGAATCCGACGACGACAAAGATCAGCAGCACAACCGTCGAGAGCGCGAATAACGTGAGCAACGTACGCAACGGCCGTCGCGCCAGATTTCGCACACCATATTCCCACGGCAATAACATCAAGGATTGGTCCCAGGTAAAGGTGACAGTTGGGCAGTTCATTACGTTGCACGAAGAATTCGCGCACTCAATCGTTTCGATCAGAGCTCCAAAGCAGATTCTTGGTAGTCCTGCAATTCCGTCACGATCGCGTCGGCAGGACGATGGTGCAGGCTTGACCAAACGCGAAGCCGACCAACAGCATTCACTCGAAACAGGAATCAGTTAACCAGTCATGCGTGCAGTCAATTTTCGAATTCAAGCTGCATCTGTTTTGGGTGTTGCAAGACTTTCCACACGTGAACCGCAGCTTCAAAGCTGGCCCACGGGACGAATCTGATTGGATCTCTGACAAAGACAAAACGTCTGAGAGATCTAAATGATCCAACAACCCAGCGCAGCGCGCCTTCCGATGGGGAGAATTTGACCGAACACAGAAAAGAATTTCGGTCGACCTGTGAAGCGGGAGAAATCGTCGACACCAACACTTCCCGATACAAAACGAAATCGCCCAGATCGGCAACCTGCATGTCGTCAGATACTTTTTTCGCCGTCAACGCGCCCTTGCAAACGCAGTCATGGCAAGGGCAATCGTCCGGCTGCGGGGAAGAATCATTGCGGCTGTCCGGCGACGAGGTGTTTGAATCACATTCGCAACAGCACGAAGAACACGCTTTCGATGCACTACCGATTTCGCCGCAACACCCTGAGGCAAAGCATCGAAACGGGCAAAGAATGATCAATGCCACCATCAGGATCGAAATGTAGCGAGCAGGGTTCAAATGATTTGGTGGCAAATGCCCAAGGAAAACGTGGAAGACTGTCTTGTTTAACTCTAAGTTTGAAACCGGTCGTCGTCAAGTTTCGTCGATTGAGCTGAAAATAGGGTTCTTCCATTGGTTTGTGCGAATCGGCTGCGATAAACTGTTTTTTTCCTGAACGGGTCGTCATCGAAAAAGCCAAGAAAGCCTCGCAATGTACCCCAAACAGTTTTCCCTTTCCAATGATCTGCCAGCCGCGCTCAAGCTGGTTGGGACTTTCCTGATCCCGGTCCTGCTTTCGATTCATTCGCCACTTCGGGCCGATGAACGACCGAACTTCCTGATCATCATGGCAGACGATTGCACTTTCAACGACCTACCGATTTACGGTGGTCAAAACGCCAAAACTCCGAATCTCGAGCAGTTGGCATCGGAATCCATGGTTTTTAATCGGGCCTATCTGAGCGAGGCCATGTGTCAGCCGTGCCGCGCGGAACTGTATTCCGGACTCTACCCGATGAGCAATGGTTGTGCCTGGAACCATTCGGCCAGTCGATCGGATGTCACCAGCATGCCACAACACCTCGGCCAGCGAGGCTATCGCGTTGGGTTGTCGGGCAAAGTCCACGTGAAACCGCAATCGGCATTTCCGTTTGAGCCAGTTTCGGGCTTCGACCCTAATTGTGTTCGCAATCCGACCATGGAACACTCGCTGGCCGATGCGAAATCATTTATGTCTCGCGATGAGAAACCGTTTTGCCTGGTGATCGCGCTGGTCGAGCCACATGTTCCCTGGGTGATGGGCGACGCCTCCCAATATCCGCCGAACAAAATCAAATTGCCCCCCAACCTGGCGGACACCCCTCGCACACGTGAAGACTACGGCAAATACCTGGCCGAGATCACTTACATGGACCGGCAAGTCGGTGAGATCCTCCAGGCGCTCGACGAAACCGGGAAGGCCGATCAGACGATGGTCCTGTTTACGTCCGAACAGGGATCGCAGTTCCCGGGTTGCAAATGGACGAACTGGGACACCGGGGTCCACACCGCGCTAATGGTTCGCTGGCCAGGCAAGGTCAAACCACGTCGCAGCGATGCAATCGTGCAGTACGCAGATGTGCTGCCAACCCTGTTGGCGGCAACGGGAATCACCGACGAAACCGCAGCAGAAAGTTTCGACGGGATTAGTTTCCTACCCGTGCTGAGTGGCGAAACGGATGATCATCGCGAGTTTGCTTACGGATGTCACAACAACATTCCCGAAGGCCCATCCTACCCGGTACGCACAATCACCGACGGGGAGTATCGGTATATTCAGAATCTCAAACCGGACGAGATCTACATCGAAAAACATTTGATGGGAATCAATGGCGATGGCTCCCTGAATAATCCGTATTGGAGTACGTGGGTCTTCGAAGCCCAAAGCAATCCAAAAACTTATCAGCTGGTGAAGCGTTACACGCGCCGCCCCGCGGAACAGCTTTATCGGACCTCCCAAGATCCTTACGAACTGAACAACCTTGCGGCGGATCCAGAGTTTGCTGAAATCAAACATGAACTTCGAACAGAGCTGCAAAACTGGATGCAATCTCAAGGCGACCCCGGAGCCGAACAGGATGCCCAAGCCAGCATCCAAGCCGCGAGAAAGGGTCGACACTTGTTCGGTCCAGCGCAAGCGAAATAACAAACCTTTTCCGCTTAGCATCGCGCTGTGTTTCAACAATATCGAATCGGCCGGTCAAATCAGGCGGTTGATTGCCAGCACCGAAATCCTGGCAACCGCAGGGATACCTGGCGACTGCCAGCGGTTGAAATATTCGGTTTTTCCCGCTGCAGATAAATGAGTGAGTTTAATTTTGCCCCGAATCAGAAAAAAGTTTGGCAGATCCTCGTTTTTTGATAAAATGAAAACGTGTAGTTATTGACGATTCGAAACTTGACCAATGGAGGGTACTCTGTGCAAGATCCCCCACAGTTGTTCAGTTGAGCTGTCGCTCGCGGCAGTTCAAGTTCGGTAGTTAACAATCCTTACACTTCTGGCACGCGTTCAAATTTTGAACGCGTGCCATTTTTTTTCTTACACCCGATCTTTTGCTTGATCCCAATCAGCAACGCGGTTGCGATCACGTGTGGGCTCTTGTCTCATGCAACCAGTTAACGGGAAACCGCATGGCAAATCGCCCGAATGTGCTCCGGCCCGGTCTGACAACATCCGCCAATTAATGTGGCACCGGCAGCCTGCCACTCGACAGCCAACTTGCCGAATTCAAACGCGTCGGAGGAACCGGTCCAAACACGTCGCAGCGCGTCATACTGTTGCCCCGAGTTTGGATAAACCACCACTTGTTTGTCCGGAGCCGCCGCCCGGACGTTGGCGATCAACGAGCCGACGTATTGTGGCGCGGTGCAGTTGACGCCAACCGCGAAAACCTGTGGGCAAGTTTCCAACAGCGCAGCACATTCCTGCAGCGGAGTTCCATCGCTGATGTGTTCGCCATCGGTGCAGGAAAAACTGACCCAGGCCATTGCCTCGGGAGACGCTTTCAGCAGCTCATGCAAGACTTGGGCCTCGAGAAAACTGGGAATCGTTTCGCAGGCCAACAAATCGGGTCCCCCCTCGCAAATCAGCTCGAACCGCTGCGCGTGAAAATCCGTTAACTGTTGACGGGAAACGCCATAGTTGCCACGGTATTCCGATCCATCTGCCAAACAGGCTCCATAGGGTCCAATACTTGCAGCGACCAACGGCCGATCGGTATCGTTGGCTTCCCAAGGCCGGCCTGTAAATTCAGCGACCGCCTGCTTGGCGATGATCACCGAGTCGATCAGGATTTGCCTTGCGTCGGTCGCTGCAATTCCTGCAGCGACCAGGCCCGCAATACTGGCCTGGTAGCTGGCTGTGGTGATGCACATCGAGCCCGCTTCCAAATAGGATCGGTGAACCGCACCGATGGCATCCGGATTCGTCATCAGCAGCTGGGCGGACCATAGGTCGTGGTGAAGATCATATCCCTGCCGCTCGAGTTCCGTCGCCAAACCACCATCCAAAACCAGTATTCCCAGTTCGGTAACTAACCTATTGATTTGTGACCGCGTCAGCAAAATAATTTCCAGTCGTTTTGGAGCAACACCCAAGCCTGCCGGCAACGGGAATTCGCAGGAGCCTGAAAATCCGGGGGATGCCTATCCGTTTTAAACCCCTGGTGTCGGACATCCGGGCACCCACTCGGTTGCAGGATTTCGTGCGACAACCGTTGTACGATCAAGGTTCAACATTGACCGGCGGCTTGCCCAGCAATCCATAAATTTCCATCAATAGACGTTCGGAAGTGCTCATCTTGGCTCGTTCGGCCATCACTTGGCGGGCAAGGTCCGGACGATCGGTCAGGATCCCGTCGACCTTTCGATTCATCACCTGAGACATGGTTACTTCGTCATTGACGGTCCAGACAAAAACCTGCTTGCCTGCCCGGTGGGCCCGTTTGACAAAGTTTCTCGTTGCGAATTTGGCGTTGACCGCCAGAAAATCGGCCTCGATTTTGTTCAACTGGCCGACATAAACCGAAAGTAATAGACCGCATTTCCACTCGGGCCTCAACGCCTTTGTCTTGGCCAATCCTTGGGGCTTCAACGACATCACCATCACTTGATCAGCCATTCCCTCCTGCTCGACGATATCCACGACACGTTGTTCCAACTGTTGATCGTGGCCGTAGTACTTGAGTTCAACATTGACGCCAATCTTGCCTTTGCAGAGTTGCAAGACTTCCCTGAATGTCGGAACTCGCTGATCGGAAAATCTTGGATCGAACCAGCTACCGATATTGATGCCTTCCAGATCCATCAGCTGGGCGTCCCAGACTTTGAGCGGGTTGCCCGAGAGTTTCATGAAATCGCTGTCATGAACCACCACGACCTCACCGTCCGCCGTCTCCTGCACATTCGATCTCGATCCAGTCCGCTCCGTCGTCAATCGCCTGACGAAATGCCGCCATCGTGTTTTCCGGCGCGACCTGCGAAGCACCGCGGTGAGCCATAATATCGACGTCATCTTCCAGGCGGATCGTTGCGAACGCTCCATACCCGATCACGGCAGCCAACAAAGCACCCACAACCCCCGCCACCAACAAACGCCCGCGCGTCAACAACGGGATTCGCTTCAGATCAGGACTTTCCATCCCCGGTGATTCGACCAATGCCTTCGCAGCGTTCGGATCAATCCGCCGATATCCCTGAAAAAGCATGCTGGCAAAACCGATCGTGGCGATCAGGTTGACGATCAGACTGGCCAATGCCAGGATCAACAACATCAATCCGATTCGGGTTGCCAGAACGGCCAGCGACCCAACGCTCGCCGGAATCAGCAACCGCCCTGCCCCACCGATCATCGCCGTGACCAATAGATTTGCGACAACGACCGAACCCGCCCAAAGGATCAACCAGGTTACAACCCGATATCGGTAGCCGGCCACCAATTGCTGACTCTCGCGAAGTGCACGCCTGGGAATCGCGTGTCCGAACAACACCAACGGCAACGCCAGAAACCAGCCGGAATAGAGTCGCAACAGAATGCCGATCAATAACGTTGCCAAACCCAACCCGACACCAATCGCGATCTTGAATTCCAACGGACGTTCGGCGAGGTAGTAATTGATGTCGTAGTCGGTTAGCAAACCGAAATAGACGCCGCCAGCGATCAGCAGGAAGGGCCCGATCACAACCAGGCTCCAGGCGATCAGGCGACCCGTCACACGAAGGACCGGTGAGACCTGCCCTGCCGCAAAGCTGAGTGACGCCAACACGGGGGCCCGGTTTCCCTTCGAACGTTCGGCAAGGATCCACAGTAATGACGCCTGCTCCAAAGCAACGATTCCCAACCAGACCGCTCCCAGGACGATTGCGCAAAACCAGCCAAAGGGTCCGGCAAAAAACACAGCGATATCAACATCGGACAGCACGCTGTTGCCCGACAATGCCAACAGCGTTCGAAACAGCATTGCCAGCAGCGGCGTCAATAACACGAAAGTCAACAATTTGTATAACAGGTCAGTCATGACCAGTTGCGCCAGGACATCGCCGCGCCAGACATAACATCGCGAACACTTATCAACCAAGTCATGTTTTGCTTTCCATTTAACCGCCGATCAGGGCAGCCTTGAGGGTCTAATCCGAGTTTGTGATGGTTCAGACCTGCGTCTGAACAACAAGGCACCGATAGCACGATCTGGCAAAACGCCGATCGGAACACGAATCCAGGTTGCTTGAATCTCCCTCAACGGCCGAAGTCGCTCAGGTGCCGAAGACAAGATCTTACCATGAAAAGCGGAACCGACCGACGGGCTTCGTTTACCGTTTCTTGAAAGGCGATTTGATTTTCGGTTTCTTGATTTTCGGTTTCTTGAAACTTGGCTTCTTGACAACCGGCTGCTTGATCGTGGGCGGTTTGATTTCCGGTTTTTTGATCGCAGGCAGCTGGACTTGGGGTTTTCTGACACCGGGATCGCTGGAACGAAAAGGTGCTGTCAGCGCCGTGGTTTTGACTTTACGACTTGCCGATTCAAACCTGGCCTGGGCTTGCTGCGATCCAGATTCGATCCACTTCCCGGTGTTCCGGTCGATCTGCTTGACGTCGTGAACCGTTTTGGCAACGTCGATCGTGAGTTCTGTATCGACCGATCCACCGACACCGACCGCGGCGCCGGCGCCGAGGCTGACACTGACCTTACCGGCGTCGTAACCGGCATCCGCTTTCGCGCGGGCTCCGACTCCCGCCCATGCCTCGGCGTTACCGCCACCCTCAACGCCCGCGACTTCGACGGAACCATTGGCTCCTGCCTTTGCACCGGCAAACGCACCGGCGTCGGCGCTAACGCCTTGCTTGTTCAATCCGACTCCCGCATCGGCCCCGGCGCCTGCTGCGGCATAGCCCCTGGCCGATTGCGTTGAACTGGCGCCGAGGACGGTGGTCGTGTTCGACGCACTGGCATCCACTTTGGCTCCTGCAAACACGCCGGCGCGAGCTGAGACCTCGGGATCCGAACTGAGATTAACCGAAGCCTGAGATTGAGCGTGTCCGCCAACAAAGGCGTCGACGGAAGCCTTCTGCTGTTGTTGAACTTTGACACCACCGATGGCCTGGGACCGACTTTTGTTGGTGACCCCGTAATCGGCCCGGATCAGGTTGGCCTGGGCCTCGGCTCCGATGGAGGCCGAAGAGTCGCCATTTTTTAAATCCAACCGGTCGGAATAAGTTCGAGCCCGGGCTTCGCCAATTCTTGTTTGCCCCTTCAGTCGAGTCGTTCCGAGGCTCGATTCTCGTAACGAATCAACCTTGCCAAATTCAATCAGATGGACTTCGGACGAGTCGATTGTCTCGCCGTTTTGACCGTAACGATCCATCGCAAACGATTTCGAACCGAGGATCATGTCCTGATCTTGATCCTGGCTCTTTTTCACGGAACTGGATTTGAGTTCACCGCTTTGGGAGCCTTTGCTTTTTAACCCTCTGCTTAATTGGGTTGGCTTTGCTCCAGTCGAATCGTTTGTTGAAATTCTGGTCAGCACGGTTCGTTGCTGCGACGATTGAAACTTCGGAGAATCCTGTGCCGTCAACACGGCGGTCGGAAGAATGCAGCCACAGACAATCAGCAGTGAAGTAATCGCGTTTGCAATCTGAGGTTCGCGATTCCGCATGGTTCGGCTCCTTTTCAACAGGGATGACGATTCGGTTTTCCTCCCATATGCCCCGATGTCTCAGCTGTTACAGATCCCCATGCATTTTCCGCTAAAAAAATGAAAAACACTGTCTTTTCAGCGAAACGACGTGCCCGCAGGGTTGTGTTTTGGGCTGGCCGAGAGAGGCGGCGACTGATCTCAAGCATCAGCCGGGGCTTAGAACGTGTGCTGGACGTGGCGATCCTCTCGTCCGACGCCTTGCGACCGCGACAATTCATGCGGGTCAGGCGATTTGTTGTACAAGGCGACGTGCCAGCAAGAGTCGCGTGTTGCTGATTGCCTGCCTCCGGCAAATGTCCGTCGACTTCGTCGCATGAATCTTCCGTTCATCTGACAATCCAGACCTATGGAGACTGACCGCGTAAGAACTCTGGGGAACTGCACGGTGTTGGTCTAAAGTCCCAGTTCGTCTTGAAGTTCTTTCACGGCTCGGGCGTATTCGCGACGTGCGGGGTGACCGTAGGGTGCGAATCGAATCGCCAGTTGATAATGCTCCAGCGCCTCTGGCAACTTGTCCAGCTTGCGGAGTGCCAAGGCCCAGTTTCCATGAGCGATATGGTAGTTGGGTTGGAGTTCGAGCGCTCTTTTGAAATAAGGAATGGCTTTCTCAGGGTCTCCTTTGAGGTCCCAGGTGATTCCCAGATTGATTTGGATCTTCGGATTATTGGGATCCTCCAACAATGCTGCATCATATTGTTTCAACGCGTTGTCCAATTCCCCCGTGCTTTCGAATGCTTCACCGAGCATCAAATAGGCTTTGACATAAGAAGCATTGATTTCGATCGCGCGTTTGAGCTCGATGATCGCTTTGTCAACTTGATCGGTCAGCATGTACGTTTTGCCCAGATTATAATGAGCCACATCATGTTCGTCATTGATTTCGATAGACCGTTTGAAAGTATCAATGGCGATTTCGAGATCACCACGTTTGGCCAACAGAACCGCCAGATTGTTATAGGCAATTTCGCTGTCTGGGCGAATCGCAATGGCGGCGTTGTAGCTCCCGATCTGTTCTTTCACGTCGGTTTGTAAACTGCCGAGTTGGTAATGCAACCAAAAATTTTGAGGATGTTTGAGAGATGCTTTCCTCAGAAACGAAATTCCATCCCCTCCCTCAAGTTGCATTATCCGTGCGAAACGTCCAAGCAATTGCGGAGAATGCTCTTGCGGCAAAATCGTCCTGGCAACTTTCGTCAGGAGGGTTAAATCCTGGGCTTCTATCGCGTCGCGAACCTGATGGTTGCGTGCATTGTTGTCGAGTGCGCGATTGAGAATCTGCAAAAACTCACGTTCTTTTTCATCAGGCGTCACGCCGATCCAGAAGTCGAGAGCGGAAACGATAAACTGGTGATAGGGAAGAGCCGTGATCGCGTCTGCAATTTCTTCCTGCGGGCCACTAAAATCAATACCGGTTGACTTGAACGCCTCACGGAAACGTCCCGAGATCTTGGGGTAAAGTATTGGTCCGGCCCCGCTCAAATCGTATGAGTTGAAAAAGATGTTATCCAATTTCGATGCGAGTTCGAATTGCTCCTGGTCCAGGCGAAGCAACTTGGCTAATTCCTGCTCCTTGTCGATGGTTTCCGGCGATACCAGCTTTTCTTTGTCTCCATCAATCAAACTGATAGCCCTGGCGTGCGCCTCGTTAATCAGTTTTAACTTGGCACTCCAGATTTCCAGATTGCTCGTGTACCTGTGGAACTTGAGCGGGTCACGGAGGTCTTTGACGAGTTCGTTTCGCTTTTCTTCAACGACGGAGAGCACTTGCTTGATCTCCGTCTCAAGATACCCCTGACGGGCCGTCATCATGGCGCGATTCGCGGCAATCGAATTGGCAACAAAGCTTCCACCGATGGTGAACAGCAGTAGCGTCGCTGCCAAAGAAAGCAGGAGGCGATTTCGTTGTCGCTCGGCCTTCCGTTTTTGCGTTTCAACCAAGTATCGTTTTTCTTCTTCGGCGGCTTTGATTTCTGATTCTGCCCGACTTATTTCCGCTTCGTGAAGTTTGTTTTGGACATTTTGTTCATAGATTGAAATCGCTTCCGCGATTTTCCCGGCATCGCTGGGACGTTTTGCGGGATCGGGGTCCAAGCAGGTTTTTGCCAGCTGGATCAATTCCTGGTCCGCGCCGCAATGATCCAAACGACGGTACGCGTCGCTCAGGTCCCCAGCAGCTGACTTCCGGACGCGGTCCAAGGCCCGTTTGTCCAGAAAAGTTGGCTTTCCGGTCAGGATCTCACACAGAATGGAACCCAAACCGAACACGTCGCCGCGTTTGTCCACGCGGATAATTTCACCCCGGGCCTGTTCGGGCGCCATATAGGCGGGAGTACCCAGGATCGTTCCCATCTGTGTTTTCAGGTGCTGACCGGGTCGTTGTTGGGTCGGATCCTCTGAGAATTCGAGCGTGGCGTTTTCGGCCAGCTCATGCAATGGAGTTGGAGGTTGGGGAGTGGTATTCCCAGCTGGCGATGGGCTGTTAACGTTTTTGGCCAACCCCCAATCCATGACCTGAACCTCGCCAAATGATCCCACCATGATGTTGAGGGGCTTGATATCGCGATGCAGGATATCACGACTGTGCGCAAATCCAATAGTCTGGCAAATCTGTTTGAAAATTCCCAGATACAGTGGCAAGTCCTGCTGGCGATCTTTCCTCTGCGCTAACAACTCACCCAGCGTCTGCCCTTCGATTAACTTCATCGCGAAAAAGGCGCACCCATCGCTCAGTCTTCCTCGATCGTGAACGGGAGGAATCCCCGGATGTTGTAAGCCGGCGGTAATGTTGGACTCTTCCAAAAACCGCCTCTCGAGGTCAAGATTTTGGGGCGAGTTGACGAGCATGATCTTGACCGCCAGCTTTCTGTCAAGTTCAGGATCATGCGCCAACAGGACGGCACCCATACCCCCACGAGCGACTTCTGCAAGAATCTGATAACGACCCGCCTGAGTTGGAATCAGTGATGATTGGGCGTCTGGCGAAGATGGTGTTTCGGACGGAGGCGGTGTCGTTTCTTCAAGGCCTGGATTGGCAGGGTACTCTTGCGTGTCGCAAGGTGACGTGGTGTCATTCATTGCTTGAGAGTCTTCGAACTGGAAAGTATCCAGCGAGCCTGATAGTTCTTTTGAACCCATTTGATCATCCGAGACCGTACCATGCGGACCGTCATGATCGATCAGCGTTTCAATACGCGTTCTCAGTTGCTCGTCTGCACCGCAAACCTGATCAAGAAACAACGCTCGTTCTGCCTCGGATTCGATGCTTTTTACGCGTTGGAGAATTGTTGAAAGGTCGGGGTTTTGGTCCGGCATGGTCTGACTCCTGGTCGTTCAATCGCGAACTCCGATCTTACCACACGCGTTTTTCTGGGGGAGCACGATAATGGCAACACCTAATTCATCTTAATTGCGTCAAATATCGCAAGTTTCAGACGCTGGCACGCAAGGCATCGGCAGCAGGCTCCGCCCTACCCAGTCCAGCAATTCCAGATACCGAATCAGCGAACTCACGGGAAGACCAACAGGACATTCTCTGGTGACATCAGGAGCACCAGAATGCTTCTCAGTTCAACATTCGCAAGCCCTGCGGAAGCGACTCACCAAACACGCGTCCCTGTTCCTCCGCATCAAAGGTACCACCCTCGGTAACCAAGCGGACCAGATGCTCAGCGGCGTTTTCGGCAGTCAGCCAGTCGGCGACGCGTGCTCGAAAACCAGGTTCGATGTCGCGGTACCGATCGTTGGTCAGCCGAGCCATCTGAACAACGGCCAGATGTTCGATTGGACTGCTTTCAGGTTGAGAGATCAATGTCAGAATCCAGTCTTGCGCCTGCTCGATGTTAACGACCGTGTTGAGTGGCCCATAAAAGGGCGTCCGCTGACCGAGCCGCCCCAGCGCCCAGATCATCGCGTTCCGCGCCGTTTCTTAGCCTTGGTTTGTTCAAAAGTTTGGTAATGAGATTGCCAAGGCTGATCTTTTGGGACTCAGGCAACAACTCCAGTGACCCAAGCAGTCGCCAGACCTCGATCGAATCTTCGGGCCGGATCTGGATTCGCCCCGCCCTTCATCGGCTTGCCTGACATTTGTTTCTCCAGTGCCCTCAGCGAAGCCATGAGCGGCTCGGCCAAAGCGGCTTGCTGTCCACGTGACAGGCCTCCACCCAATCGACGCCACAGAATCAACGATTCATTCTGGATGTTGGCCGAAGCATGAACCAATCTGCCTTGTAACGCACGCCATGTTTCGGTGACCCGCCAATCGTCCAACGCCACGCCATAGCCCGGTCTTAGGGCGTAACCCAGCAGGTTCAACCAGCGAGCTTCGTGTTTACTGCTTTTGCGACGGCCAGATTTTTTTTCCGCTGTCGACTCAAACTCCATCAAGGCTTCCCAAATGCGGCGCAGAAACGACATCGGCCATTCGCTACGTGGAACACCCATGACGTCGCTTAATCGTCTGACCAGCTCGTTGGGATCAGCTGAATGGTTGGTGTCTTTTTTGCTGGAGTTTGCACCCTCGAATACAGTTCGAATGCACTGCTCACACTCGCGCCAAGTCTGCTCGTCAACGAATCCCTCAGCTTCTCCCACCGCCGCGTGAACGTCGAGATCCGTTTGAGTCGTTGCCCGAATGTCGAATTGCAGTTTCCAGCTGCGGTCGGTTTCCTGTTCCAGACAAGCCAGATCCAGGGTCCCAATTTCGGTAAGCCCGATCTGCAGTTTAACCGAGACATCGCGTTTTTCGTTCCGGCTCTTGGCCCGCAACACGGTTCGAATGGGCGGCAACGCAGTCATCTGTTCAGGATCAACGGGAAGAATCTGACCGGGCTGATCAGCCAGTCGGATGCTGGAAACGTAGATTGAAAACTCAACGGGCTGAGAGATGGTAAGTAAAAACTCGCGGTCTTCAAGCGTGAAACTTTGGCCTGGTTCGGCGTTGCCAGGCATGATGCAGATCGCCTGATCGACTCCGTGATCCGAACCAATGCCAATGTAATAACTTCGAGCCAGCGAAGCCGCGATTCGAACGCCCATGTTCCGCCGCACGATTCCGTAATAGGCAGCACCTCGCGCGACGGCCAAGTCCAGCCGGTCATTCTCGAGTACCTGCGGCGACCAAGCTGGATCTGCATCCGATCGGAACCATTTTGATATTCGCTCGACCACGGCATTGCGAAGAATCGGGGACGCAAAGAATCCACCATTGAACAGCACGATGTCCGGTTTTGACCGACCGGATTCATTGGCTGAATCGAGGACCGGTTCAACCGCCAATTCGTTTGCCTTCGTTCCCGAGTTTGGCAAAACCGTTTCCCCTGCGGCCGCGTGAGTCGTCAAGAAATCGGCCAAATAGCGAGTGATTCCAGGGTCGCTGGCATAAGGCAATCCGAACTCCTGAAAACCGCTGGCATGCCGAATCGGTTTATCGGTCAATGCCACTTCGGGCAAAAAACCTTCCATGACCAAGTTTCGAATTTCATCACGAGTGACTTCCGTTTGCAGGCTGCCACCGATCAGTTTCGAGCCGCGATGGGGCAGACTGACCGTGAGCGAAACGGAACCTTCATCGGACAGCATCTGTTCTTTGACGTTTCGGCTGGTTCCAACCAATACATCCCAATGGTGGGCCTCAAGTTTTCCGCCGTCGGTCAGTTTTTGTTCCAGATATTTAGCGATCGCGAGATCGAGGTTGTCTCCCCCAGAATCAGGTGGTTACCAACGGCGACACGATGGAATTGAACTTTTTGGGCCTGCAAATCATCGCTTTCCGGATCCTGCCCATCGCCAGCACTCTTGCGCACGCGGATCAAAGTGAAATCAGTTGTACCGCCGCCAATATCGCAAACAAGAATTTTTTGCCCGATTTCAACTCGCGATTCCCAATCCGCATCGTGCTTGTAAACCCAAGCGTAAAAAGCGGCCTGGGGCTCTTCGATCAAAACGACCCGGGCCAACCCCGCGACCGCTGCCGCTTCGACGGTCAACTCGCGAGCGACTTCGTCAAATGACGCTGGGAGTGTCAATACGATGTCCTGGTCTGCCAAGCGTTGGCCTGGAAACTGGTGGTCCCAGGCTTTGCGGATGTGTTTTAGATACTGGGCACTGACATCAACGGGTGACAGCCGTTTGACGTCGCCGGCTCCATGCCACGGCAGCAGCGCGGCCGTTCGATCCACCGCAGTGTGGCAAAGCCACGACTTGGCGGATGCGATCCCCCGTCCCGAAGTTCGCGCCGTTTGATCTCTCGCGTACCTGCCAACGCACCAGGCAGGTGATTTCTTGTCCCATGGCAATCTCAGTTGATCATTCGATTTCGGATCGCCTGTCGGCACGGGCTGGAAATAGAATGAGGGCAAGGTGTCGAGGGATTCGGTTTCACCAGGTGCAACCAACTGAGGAATGGACAGCACGCGGATCTTCCACGGCGTTTCCTCGGTATCGATGTAGGTCACCGCGGAATTCGTCGTTCCCAAATCAATTCCCACAACGTAACGGCTGGGCTGCTCGTCGATCAGTGGGTCAAATGTTTCCGGTTGAGTCACGTGTGTTTTTTTAATCCTGATTTGGCCTAACGGTCTTCACGAACATTGAATTCCAGTTTCCATTTTTGCGGTTCCTGGCCCTCCGTGATTCCCTCGCCGGTGAACTGCACACACCACAACTCAAACATCCCCAGTTCGGTGATTCGAGAATTGAATTTGACGGGAACATAGGCCTCGTCGGATCCATCCCTGGTCAATGTCGCGGTCAGTGGATCCGTTTCCAACAGCTCGTCCTCATTCCAACGCTCAAGCACCAGTCCCGGTTGGTCAGACGGCCGGGAATTGGACCGAAAGAAACGAAAGCTGACGGGCTGGCCCACGACCAATCCGATTTCTCCGGAAGGCACGCTGACCTGGGTTCCCTCTTCCATGCCGAACGGAACCACGCACAACGCTTTGAGCGGCCGTGGTGCACCGGGAATCGCCAATCCGGCGGTTTCGATCCCGACATAGTAGGAATAAGCCGATCCACCACGAATTCGCAGTCCGCCAGAATGTTTGTTCCACCCATAAAAACAACCTCCGCGCGCGACGGCGAAATCCAGATCGTGAGAACCCGTTAGCGGTTCCACCGAACTCGGAGCGTCCGCGTCGCCGACCGCACCAGCATTCCAACTGTTGGTCCAATCCGACATCACGTTCAACATGCGATCTTGAAAGCCATCCGCTTTGAAGACACCGCCGTTGAACAATACGTGATTTGGCAATCCCAACCCTGCTCGCTCGACGGGGCCATCCGTCGTACAGTGCTGACTGACAAAAGCTGCAATGTGTCGCGTGATCCCCGGGTCCGATTCGTAAGGCAATCCGATTTCCTGAAATCCCGACTGAGGCTGTCGTTGCGGTCGATCATTGAGGCTGCAGTTTGGGAAGAAGCCATCGAGCAGCAGGTCGGCAATTTCCTGGCGCTGGACCTCGACCGAAACCGTGCCGCCAATTAATTTACTTCCACGACCGAGCACGGAAATGGTGTGAGTCTCTGGCCCGTCTGCGCTCAACAACGCCTCTTTTGCGGCTCGGCAGGAGTGCCACAGCGACACGGATTGCCAGGGGTCCAACTGCGTTCCTTTTTCGGCGAACTTTGCAGCCACGGCGTGTGCGGCGGCCAGATCCATGTTGTCGCCACCGACCAGTAAGTGATCGCCGACGGCGACTCGGCGCAACACCAACTCACCCTCTTCTTCATCGACAGCGATTAATGTCAGGTCGGTCGTCCCGCCGCCAACGTCACACACCAGCACGGACTGTCCAACCGTAAGCGTTTTTCGCCACTGGTCCCCCCGGGCTGCAAGCCAGGCGTAAAGCGCGGCCTGTGGCTCTTCCAGTAAAACAAAATCGGCGGGCAGGCCAGCAGCGACCGCGGCTTCGCGAGTCAGCTCGCGGGCAACGGGATCAAACGAAGCCGGAACCGTCAAAACGACCTGTTGCTCGGCGATCGGCGCGTCAGGAAACTTGTCGTGCCAAGCTGAAACGAGGTGTTCCAGGTACTGGCCTGCCGCGTTAACCGGCGAAATTTTTGCCACGTCAGCCGGCGCATTCCACGGCAGAATCGGCGCGCGTCGATCGACTTTGTTATGACACAGCCAGCTTTTTGACGCCCCCACCGTTCGGTCGGGAGCTTCGGCTCCACGTGCCCTGGCCATTTCGCCAGTCGCAAATTTTCGGTTTTCGGTCCAAGGCAAATCGAGCGCGCCACTTGCCGCTTCTGCGTCATTGGCCAGATACGTAAACGAGGGCAAGGAAGGCCTCGACTCGATCGTGGCCGTGGCGACCAGCTGCGGAATCGCGAGCAAGTGGATTTCCGGCTGACGCGTCGGTTTGGCACCCAACGGATCCTCGGGTAATTCACAATACGCCAACACGCTGTTGGTCGTCCCCAGGTCAATTCCAATCGTGTATTTCAATTTTGCTTCCATTTTGTTTTCTTGAAACGGCTCAGCTCCGCTTATCCAATTTCAAGTTCGACAGGGGCGACGATCAGTGCTGCGGATTTTTTGCCTGTCCATTGAGGGACTTCGCAACGAGTTGCTTTCCAGCCGTGGTGGGCGACCGATCCACGAAACGGAGCTTCACCCGCCACGTTGCCGGTCAACCGAAATTCTGCCGGATCGAAGGCTGCCGGAGTTTCCATCGGCGAGCCGTCGGCAATTTCCGTCAACGGTTTTAATCCGAACATGCGGTCGATGACTTTACCCGAGTCACGCAGGACGTCGCGCGCGGCGGCCCCGATTTGTGCATCGGAATACTCATCAAGCGATTCGTTGACGAGATCCAGAAAGCGTGCTTCACGCTGCAGCGCGGCCAGCAGGCTGATTGCATCACTTCGGGCCGGCGCCGTTTCAGCCAATTTCTTCGCTGGAGCGGCCGACGTTTGTGGCGCGGCAGCAATTTTCGGCACGAGAGTCCCGTCAAGCAATTGTTGAAATGAATCGCTGAGCTCGCGATTAAAAAGTAGTTTGCAAAAAGCTTTCGTCGCTGCAACCAGTCCCATTTTTGGCTTTCCTGATAGGCCGAATAAAATTCGTTCATTTTGAACCAATCGAACGTTGTTCGCCCGAACCTTTCAAGCGACATGGACGATGGTCACTGATATCTTATCCGTTTCGCCAAGATCTGCACCCGCTGTTGGGAGATGGCCATTTCTTTGCCCAACCCCTATCCCCTGGCTGGTTTGTCAAATGAACTGCTTGCGGGCGAATCAACATTCCAACCGCTTTCTAATTTCCTGCAATCCGCCCCTTCTTGACATGGGAACGCAAGCGACTGGCACCCAGGTCTACAACAGCTGGAACATCTTCAAGCTGACATTAGGCTAAGATATCAGTGAACCGATTACTCACCCCGGACTCAAATCAAGTATGAAATTCCTGCCGATTCTGTCGACGCTGATCCTCCTGTTGTTATTTAACCACACAGCAAAATCGTGCTGGTCCCAAGTTGACAACCCAACCGCCCACCGCAACCCAACCTCGGCAGCAGCCCGTTCCGCATCATGGGATCTGCATGTCCAGCAACAACAGCATTCTCCCTTTAAGCACCTGCAATGGCGCTCCGTCGGGCCGCGCAAGTCCAGCGGGCGCATCGAATCGATTGCCTGTCCGGTCGGCCATCCGGAAGTGATGTACGTCGGTGTCGGCTCCGGGGGTCTTTGGAAAACGATCAACCACGGAACGACCTGGAAACCCGTGTTCCAGCACCAATCGACGTGCGCGATCGGTGATGTCGCCGTTGCGCCCTCGGATGCCGACGTGGTTTGGTTGGGGACGGGGGAAGTTCTGATGGCTCGGTCGGCGCTCCACGGCATGGGCGTGTTCAAGTCAACGGACGCGGGTGAGACCTGGGAGAACATGGGACTGCAAGACACCCACCACATCGGCCGCGTGTTGATCGATCCCCGCGACGCCAACACGGTGTACGTTGTGGCCATCGGCCATCAATCGACAGCCAACGATGATCGAGGCGTGTTCAAAACTAGCGACGGCGGCCAGACCTGGAAAAAAGTTCTGTACATCGATGACAAAACATCCGCGATCGATATGGTGATGGATCCAAATGCCCCCGACACGCTGTACGCGACAACTTGGCAACGCGACACGGACGGACAGGATCACTATGGAAAAAACAGTGGCATTTATCAGAGCGTGGACGCCGGCGGCAGCTGGAAAAAACTGGCCGGCGGACTGCCGCAAGGCGATTTTGTCGGGCGGATCGGAATCGATATTGCTGCGTCCAATTCCCAAGTGCTCTACGCCATCGTGGACTGCCGCGAACAGGGCGACGGGATCTACCGCTCCGATGACGCAGGAGCGACCTGGCAAAAAATCAACCAAACGCCCATCAAAGCGGGGTGGGACTGGTGCGAAATACGCGTGGTGCCCGACGATGAAAACTCGCTGTACAGCATTGGGCAAAATTCGTACTTCTCCAGCGATGGTGGAGTGACTTTCAAGCAGATCGGCGGCACGATCGTGCACCTGCTGCCCCACCCGTCGCGAATCTTGCATTTGGACACGCATGCGATGTGGATCGATCCAGACAATACGAACCACATTGTGTTTGGAAACGATGGTGGATTATTTGTGTCCTACGATCGTGGAGACAACTGGCTGCACTTGAACAACCTGCCGGTCACCGAAGTCTACGCCGTGACTTACGACCTGCAGGAACCGTACAACATTTACATCGGCACCCAGGACAACGCGGCGCTGTTCGGCCCCAGCACGCACGTCCCGGAAGATGGTGGGCCGGATCCATGGCAACACGTTTATCTCGATCGCTGGGGAGGTGGCGATTCCTATTTCACCTTTCGGGACCCGAGCGATGACGACACAATCTACTACGAGCATCAGTACGGCGATTTGATGCGAAAGAAGATGAGCAGCGGCCAGACCCTAGGCATCAAACCGGCGAACCTCGACGACCAGCCACCGCTGCGGTTTGCCTGGATGACTCCATTTTTTCCATCCCAGTTCGAAAACAAGACCCTGTATCTGGCCGCCAATCATGTTTTCAAGTCAACCAATCGAGGCGACGACTGGACGGTGATCAGTCCGGATTTAACGATTGGCCCCGAGCCCCGGAATACGCGGTACAACGCGATCACGGCATTGGCAGAATCTCCCAGAGAGGCAGGCATGTTGTTCGCGGGATCGGACACTGGCAATCTGTACGTCACCAAAAGTGATGGCCAGGACTGGACGGCGATTCACGACGGTCTACCGCGGTTGCCGATCACCCGCGTGACGCCTTCACCTCACGATTCCCAAACGGTTTTTGTTACGTTGTCGGGATTGGGCAGCGATGATTTTTCGGCCTATGTGTTTCGCTCCGACGATCGAGGTGCAACCTGGCAATCAATCAGCGAGGGTTTGCCGCTGGAGCCAGCGCATGTGATCCGCGAAGATCCGCATGTCAAAGACCTCTTGTATCTCGGCACCGATCTGGGCGTCTATGTCAGCACCAACGGCGGTACACTTTGGCAGTCGCTTTGCAACAATTTGCCGACCGCTTCCGTTCAAGATCTGTTCGTCCACCCTCGCGAAAACGAACTGGTGATTGGAACCCACGGCCTCAGCGTATTTGTGCTGGACGTATCGTCGATTCAAAAGACCGCCGGTCGTTGATTTCATGCGTCAACAAAACGACTTGGTCATCCGGCAATAGGTTCGGCGAAACCCCGCTCCCGCCGAAATTATCGCAATAACAATCGCGAGTGAGGGTAATCAAAAGCTGCCAAAATCCAGTCAGCAATGGACAATTTGCATTGAACCTTCGCAACATCTATCGTTGTAGTCACCAACGAGCGAAACCGTCATGTCGTCCCAACCACCGAACCGGATTTCTTACTCGTGACGACAACGAAATTCAAGAAATCCGAGCCAAATCGCGGGGGAAAAAATTTTGGCACGTTTTGAGACAAAAAAACGCACTAGTGGTATCGACCGTTGTCAACGTCGTTAATTGAAGCCCTTAAACATTTACCCCAGGAAACATCATGAAAGACTTTCGAATGCTTCGTTATTTTACCGGAGCCATCTTGACGCTGGTGCTTGCCGTTTCGCTCAGTTCTCCGGTCGATGCTCAGTGGAGAAACGCGAGATCCTCAGATCAGCCGTTTACCGGAATTGTTGCTTTTGGTGACAGCCTGACCGACACAGGCAAGCTCTTCGAATCCACCTACGGACAGGTCCCGCCATTCCCCTATTACGAAGGGCGTTTTTCAAACGGACCGGTCTGGATCGAGTACCTTGCTGAATCGATGAATTTGGATTTCGACCCCATGGAGGACAACTATGCCTTCGGTGGGGCGACGACCGGCCGCGACAACGTGAATGACGGATTTTATGGGAACGATTTGCCGGGTCTGCAGGATCAAATCGACCAGTTCGAGACCAGCCTAAATGGCGAGCGGGCAGACAAGTATGCGCTCTATGTGGTTTGGGCGGGAGCCAATGACTTTTATAATCCCAGCGGTGGTCCCCCCGCCAATCCGTTCGAAACAATCATCAGGGGAGTTGAGAACACCAACCTGGCGGTGCTTCGCTTGCGAAGTCTCGGAGCACGGCGGATCATGGTCGTTAACCTCCCGGATCTGGGATTGGTTCCGTTTTATCGCGATCCAGAACTTTCGCGGCTCTCCTCGCTCTACAACTTCTTTCTGGAACTGACGCTTCGTTGGCAGAAAGTGCGTGGGATTGATACGATTCGAGTCGATGCCGCGAAAGTTATCCAAGCAGCCTCCAGCCACCCGGAAGACTTCGGTTTTTTAAATGGTACGGATGCCTTTCTTCCTCTCCTGCTTACAGGACTGGCGGGTTTTGAAGAACAGTTCGATTATCTGTTCTGGGACGATTTTCACCCAACGACCGGCGGACACCTGATCATTGCGGAGGAAGCCATGCGAGTGCTCCAGCATAAATTCCCCCTTCTGTTGGGAAATTGATCCGGCTTGATTGCCTTGCCAAACATGTCCGAATTCGTCGGATCGAATTGGGACGATCCGGCAGCTTGACGATAAAAAATTCGGCCGTTCCCAGTCGGTCGCCTGCACCCAGGCGACTTGCTGCGGGCGGGCTGAACCAAGACACCGATAATCAACGTTAATCTCTCCAACAACCATCCAAACATTCGCGGTCATCAGCGTCCATCAGCGGTTCCCCAACCCAACAAAGTACGACAGTGCTTCCTGCCACCCATCTTCCTGCTCCCCCCCAAAAAAACGCAAGGCACCAAGTCGAAGACGCATGAACCCGGAAAATTGAAAACGCCAGATTTTCTCCTTAAAACGATCGAGATGCTATTTGCGATGTTTGCCTCTGACGATCTGTCGTCTCATCAGGGCGATTGGGCTTTGCGGTTTCCGGGAAACTGCTGTCGCGATTGTCGTGTACAAATTTGGGACAGGCTGCTCGCACAGCGAATAAACAACCATTAACCTCCCTGAGAGCGACTTAAAGGCTGACTTTGGTTGGTGATTCGAAATGAGCTGTCCCCCGCACGGCCTCGCCCGCACAACCAAACTCTCTCCCTTAACTGGGAGGGTGAGGATCCCGAAACCCGATTGCTGGGGAGAGCGTGGTGCCCGGCCGGTAGACCTGGAACGTATTGTGACACCGTTCCGATTCTCCATTGCTTTCAGATGTCAGTCGAATTTGCCAATAACTTTTATTTTCAACCATCGCACGAACGTATTCTGCTGAGGCGCGTGGGTGGCGCGCTTGATCAGAGGGGCGGTTTGCGGGGCGGCCCGGCTTCATTTTGGTGGTGGTGATTTCGGTGGGTTGGGGGTGTTCGTTGATCGGTGTTTTTTTTGTCGCGGTTTTTTGGTGGGTCGTTGCGCGGTCTGCCGGAACTGGCGCTGCGCTCGGTTCCGGCCTACTTCTGGCTCCGTTCCGGCCCGCTTCTGCGCCGGTTTCCGGCCTACTTCTGCGCTCGGTTCAGGCATCCTTTTTTGGCGGTGATGAGTAGGCCGGAACAAGGAGGTTACGACGCGGTTCCGGCTTGGCGGATGGGTGGCACGCTTGATCAGGAGACGGTTTGAGGGGCTGCCCCGTTTCATTTTCGCGCTGGTGATTTCGGTGGGTTGGGGGTGTTCGTTGATCCGTGTTTCTTTTGTCGCGGTTTTTTGGTGGGTCGTTGCGCGGTCTGCCGGAACTGGCGCTGCGCCTCGGTTCCGGCCTACTTCTGGCTCCGTTCCGGCCTACTTCTGCGCTCGTTCCGGCCCGCTTCTGCGCTCGGTTCGGGCATCCTTTTTTGGCGGTGATGAGTAGGCCGGAACAAGGAGGTTACGACGCGGTTCCGGCTTGGCGGATGGGTGGCACGCTTGATCAGGGGACGGTTTGAGGGGCTGCCCCGTTTCATTTTCGCGCTGGTGATTTCGGTGGGTTGGGGGTGTTCGTTGATCCGTGTTTTTTTTGTCGCGGTTTTTTGGTGGGTCGTTGCGCGGTCTGCCGGAACTGGCGCTGCGCTCGGTTCCGGCCTACTTCTGGCTCCGTTCCGGCCCGCTTCTGCGCCGGTTTCCGGCCTACTTCTGCGTCGGTTCGGGCATCCTTTTTTGGCGGTGATGAGTAGGCCGGAACAAGGAGGTTACGACGCGGTTCCGGCTTGGCGGATGGGTGGCACGCTTGATCAGGAGACGGTTTGAGGGGCTGCCCCGTTTCATTTTCGCGCTGGTGATTTCGGTGGGTTGGGGGTGTTCGTTGATCCGTGTTTCTTTTGTCGCGGTTTTTTGGTGGGTCGTTGCGCGGTCTGCCGGAACTGGCGCTGCGCTCGGTTCCGGCCTACTTCTGGCTCCGTTCCGGCCTACTTCTGCACTCCGTTCCGGCCTGCTCTCAGCATCCATACGTGCGTTCTTCGCTAACTTTGGCTTAACTCAGTCGACCTGAGCCAAACCGCTACGGATCCCGAGGTCCCGCTCCGAGATACCGGTCGAAATGTGCCACCAGCTTCCCGAGCAGGTATCGGGCATGGTGCGGCGTTTGCGTCCAACTGTGCGTGGCACCTGGTGCAAACGCGAAATCGAAGTCCTTTCCCTGACGCATCAACTCCTCCGCCAGCATCACGGTCGTCTTAAACGGCACCACATCGTCCTGCATTCCGTGAATGATCAGGAGATGATCCTGGAGATTTCCGGCGTACTGCGCCGCCCCGCGGGCGAACGCCTCGGGATGGCTTTGCGGACGCCTGACGATGGCCACGTCGTCGGTGCCGAAGAAGTACGGGTCGACCGCCGCGGCGCCGGCCACTCCGGCCTTGAATACTCCCGGCTTCTTGAAGAGCGAGTAGATCGTGAGCGTACCACCGTAACTGCTGCCCCAGATGCCGATTCGTTCGGGGTCGACGTACGGCAGCGTGGCCATGTATTCGACGGCGCTGTGTAGATCCTCGATGTCCTTTCCGCCGAAGTCCATGAGGAATTCCTCGCGGAAGCCACGTCCGTAGCCCGTGCTGCCCCGCACGTCCACTTGAACCACGATGTAGCCGCGCTCCACCAGCAGCTGATGCAAGCACAGCGTTCCTGCCGGCCCAGCGATTCCGCACGGTATTGGAATACACCGGACCGAACACAACGGGATAACGCTTTCCACGATCGAGGTCGACCGGCTCCAGCATCCGTGCGTGCAGGGTGTAGTCGTCGATCCGGCTGGGGAAAGTCACGTACCGCGCACGGGCCCAGGACCTCTCGCCAAACTCCGCGGGCGGTGAAGAGGTGATCCTACGTTCTGTGGACGTCCGTCAGCCGCCACCAGATAGAGTTCCGTCGGACTCGGTCATCGCTGTGGAGGAGTGCCACCTTGGAGCCGTCGGGTGACGGATAAGGGTCGATGTCTGACCCGGCAGCGTGCTGATGCGCGTCGCGGTGCCCCCTTCTTCCGAGATCCGGAACACGTGTCTCTCGTAGGGACTCGGTTCGTTGGACTGGAAGAAAATCGATCCGGCAGCCGGAAGCGACCAGAGGGCGGACCCGTGACATCGAAGCGTTCATTCGTGAGCAACTCGGGACAGCCATTTTCGGGATCCAACAGGTAGAGTCCGTAGCGATCGCCGAGGTCGCTGAGGAACACGACGCGTTTGCCGTCGGTAGTGCCAAGCCGACCCGATCGACGTGTATATCCGTGTGTCTCGCTTGTCGTGCCAGAGCTGTTCGAGACGACCGCTCTCAGGGTCGACCATATGGAGCCAGCGCTCGTCGGCGGTGTCCGACTCTCGATCGATCAGCAACGTCCCGCTGGGGGACCAGGAGAAGTCGACTACTCGGTTGCTCGGTAGGGTCCGGCAGATCCAGCAGGTTCAGCTCGACCACTTTCGACATCGTAAAATCCTACGGTGCGATACTCGTTCGGATCACCGGGATATCCACGCCGAAGGTTGTTGACCAGAGTCTCGTCGCCGAGGTAGTAGGGGAACGGCACGATACGCATTTTCCGGCGATCGACGTAGTGCACCGCGATCGTGCGACTGTCCGGTGACCAGCGATACGTGGGTCCTCCCCAGACATAAGGTCCGATCTCAACGTCGGGGCGATTGTAGGTTCCCAGCGGTACGCTGGATATGGAGGGAACTCCCACGCGGGTCGCGCGGGTGAGCACGTTGTTCTCGAGATTCAGAAGCCAAAGGTCTCCCTCCTGAAGGAAGGACGCGTATCGGCCGTCCGGTGAGACGGCGAGGTTCGATTTGCCGCCGACGGTCGCGGTAAGACGCACGCCGCCTCCTCCTTTGGCATCGATTCGCCACACGTCGCCCGCACGAATATAGATGAGCTCAGCTCCATCGGGCGTCCACACAAACTGGCTCACTCCACCAGTGCCTTCGGTCTCCTGAGTAAGCCGGTGCAGTCCGGTACCGTCGCCTTCGACGATCCAGATTTCACGACGCGGCATGGCGGAGTCGTTCCAGAGAAACGCAAGTCGGCTGCTGATCGGGCGACCAAGTCGGAGCGGACGGCGATGTTCCGGTGATCGACGGCTGCGCGACAATCCGAGTCGATGGTGAGCGCCGACTCTTGGCTCGCGCCGCCGGTAGGCGCCAGCAGGAGGGCCAGTGCGAGGATCCTAACAAGGAGATGGCCCCGGCGACGTGTCATTAAACGCGGCATGCTGATCTTCTTTAGCGAAAATAAATAAGTGGAGGCAACGCTAACCGCCCAACGTAATGCGATAAGTTTTAAACTTATCGTCTTCACGACCTGATGCAAGCTGCGGGAGGTGGCTCGGACTTCACGGGGACCGCTCTTTCTCACGGATGATCTTCAGTGCAACTTGTCGCCTGACTGGTTTTTCCTGCCGGGCCATGTAGACACTGCCCTTCCCACCTCCACCAATTTGCTTCAGCAGTTTGAAGGGACCAATGTTGGTTAATTTCTCTCTACTGTTTCCCGAATTGGTCGTTTTATTTTATGCTGCGTGGACAACCTCCCAAAACTCGCTGGGATGTTCTTCGTTGATGTGGGCAAGACGCCCTCAAACCGGGTAGAACTCGATCAAGTTCAGACAACCTGGTCAAAAATCGTTGCCCGATGGATCGCCATTTGATAAAACTGGCGGTAATTCAAAGCGAACGGACTTCACTGGCAGACTCGAAAAGGCGACGGCAATTGTGACCAATTTCGATCCCGACGAATTGACTCGCGATCGAATGGACGAGACGGGCGCCGATGGCCGCCCTGGAATGCCGGCACCGCCGCAGACGATCGGGCGCTATCGTATTGAACGAGTGCTGGGCAAAGGTGGCTTTGGGCTCGTTTACCTGGCTCGCGACGAGCAACTGAACCGCTTGGTTGCGATCAAGGTGCCGCACGCAGATCTGGTAACCAGGCCCGAGGATGCGGATGCCTATCTGAGCGAAGCGCGAATGGCCGCCAGTCTCGATCATCCCGGCATCGTCACCGTCCACGATGTCGGTCAAACCAAAGAATTCCCGTGCTACATCGTCTCCAAATATGTCGAAGGTAGCGACCTGACGAAAACGCTAAAACGCCGGCGGATGACACATCGCCAGTCCGCCGAACTGGTCGCCACGGTTGCCGAAGCACTCCACTACGCTCATAAACAGGAAATCGTGCATCGGGATGTGAAGCCCGGAAATATCTTGATCGGCGCGGACGGTCAGCCCTACGTCGTCGATTTTGGATTGGCACTGCGGGAAGAAAACATCGGTTCGGGGCCGAAGTGCGCTGGCACCCCCGCCTACATGTCACCAGAACAAGCCCGTGGCGAGGGGCACCGGGTGGATGGCCGCAGCGACATTTTCAGCCTGGGTGTTGTATTCTACGAGTTGTTGACTGGTCGCCGCCCGTTTCGCAGTGCGACCCACTCCGAGCTGTTGAAAGAGGTCGCGAATTTCGAACCTCGTCCACCGCGACAATACGATGATCGCATCCCCAAAGAACTGGAACGCATCTGCCAAAAAGCGATGGCGAAACGGGTACTCGATCGCTACTCGACGGCCAAAGACTTTGCCGAAGAACTGCAGCTGTTTTTAGCCGAACCGGCATCTTCCGGAATCGGCTCGACAGCACCGACTGGATTTGAACACGAAACTCCATCGCAAACATCGACCGCGCCTGGCTTCGCGTCCGAGACCTCGCCTTCGCAGCCATCCGGGTTGTCCTCCGGGAGACTGCCGATCAAGATCGTGCCCAAGGGCTTGCGATCGTTTGATGCCCAGGATGCGGACTTCTTTTTGGAACTTTTGCCGGGACCAAGAGATCGCGAAGGACTCCCCGATGGCTTGCGATTCTGGAAGTCGCAGATTGACGAAATGGATCCCGAGAATACGTTTTCTGTGGGGTTAATCTATGGGCCCTCAGGCTGCGGTAAGTCATCGTTGGTCAAAGCAGGCCTGCTGCCATTGCTTCGCGAGGAGGTGATCCCGATTTACGTGGAGGCGACGCAAGCGGAAACCGAGTCCCGGCTGCTGCACGGGCTGCGCAAACATTGCCCGGGCCTGGAACGCAATTTGAATCTTCAACAATCGCTCGCGTCGTTACGCCAGGGTCGAGGCCTGCCGATTGGGCATAAGATTCTGATCGTGCTTGATCAATTCGAGCAGTGGTTGCACGCACAGCCGGAACAGCAGGACACCGATCTGGTGCAAGCCCTGCGTCAATGTGACGGAGGACGCGTGCAGTGCATCATCATGGTCCGGGATGATTTCTGGATGGCCACGACCCGGTTCATGCGCGAATTGGAGGTCAGGCTCGTCGAAGGACAAAACTCGGCGGCGGTCGATCTGTTTCCAATCCGACACGCGAAAAAAGTGCTCGCCGCATTTGGCCAGGCCTATGGAGTCTTGCCGGAAAATCTCGCGGAGTTAAACGCAGAACAGAAGGACTTTCTCGAGCAGTCGGTCAACGGCTTGGCGGAAGAAGGTAAAGTAATCTGCGTCCGTTTGGCGCTGTTCGCCGAAATGATGAAAGGGAAAGCTTGGACGCCAGCGACGCTGAAGAATGTCGGCGGAACCACGGGCGTCGGTGTCACTTTCCTGGAGGAGACATTCAGCTCTTCGACGTCGCCACCTGAACATCGATATCACCAGCAGGCAGCCCGTGCCGTTTTAAAAAGCCTGCTGCCAGGTTCCGGGACCGATATCAAAGGCTACATGCGATCCCATGCCGAATTGCTGGAAGCCTCAGGTTATGGCAACCGCGTTAAGGACTTCGACAATCTGATCCGAATCCTCGATCGTGAAATACGGCTGATCACACCAACCGATCCGGAGGGGAAAGAGCCCCTTGACGACTCCGTGATGCAAACGACCGGCGGACAGAAATATTACCAACTGGCCCATGATTATCTGGTTCATTCGCTGCGCGAGTGGCTAACTCGCAAGCAAAAGGAAACCCGGCGCGGAAGGGCAGAACTGAGACTGGCGGACCACGCTGAAACGTGGAATTTGAAACCAGAACGCCGCTTCCTCCCAACTTGGTGGGAGGATCTCAATATCCGCTTGTTCACCAACAACAGAAAATGGACCGAGCCGCAATCAAGGATGATGAAAGCGGCCGGGCGCGTGCATGGCGCACTGGCTTGCCGTGCTGTTGGTGATTCTTTTGTTGGTAAGTTTTGGAGTTCTGCAAGTCCGCAACCATTGGGCGGAGGCACAAGCCGAATTGCTGGTCAAAGGATTGGTCCAAGCCGAACTGAATCAAGTCCCGGCGGCCATCAGGGATTTGGATCATTACCGCCAGTGGACCGATCCGATCTTAAGCGACAAGTTGCAGGAACTTGATGCCGATTCCAGCGAAAGCCTGAATATCCGTCTCGGCTTACTCCCGGTCGATTCCGGGCAACTGCCCTTTCTTAAAAGCAGGTTGCTCTCCGCCGAACCAGAACAGGTGTCGACGCTCGTGTCGCTGCTTCATCAACATCGCGAGGCCTTGGTTCCTGACTTGTGGAACATCGTCGACAATCCAACGGAAGATCAGGAAAGTCAACTGATGCAAGCAGCGAGCACTTTGGCTGCCTACGACAAGGAAAATCAAACCCAATGGAACAACGCGGCCGAGCGAATTGTGGATGCGCTGGTTCGCGCAAACCCGCTGCACGCTGCGGTCTGGGTCGCGACTCTCAAACCCGTTAAACAACACCTGGTTGCCCCGCTGGCCGTCGTCTATCGCATTCGAAATGGGGACCGTTCCCAAAGAGAAATCGACTTGGCGACCAACGTATTGGCAACCTTCACGGCCGACGACATCGACACAATGGCGGAATTGGTTTTCGATGCTCAACCCAATCAGTTTACGACACTGCAGGAAAATTTCGCTTCCTGGGGTGGGGATGCGGTAGCAAAAATAGACGCAGAGCTTGAGCGGCAAGTCACCTTCGATTGGGCTGATCTTCCGCTTGATCCTGAATGGGGGAAACTGGACACCGCACTGACCTCGGCGATCGAGAGTGCTGATGGCATCGTGAATCAGCGTTTCGTGTTTTGCCAAACGCTGCCGCTGAACGAGTTTACGCGGGTGGCAGGGGCACTGGACAATGCCGGTTATCGCCCGATCCGTGTGCGACCTTTTGCTCACGATGATGAGATCCTCGTCTCGGCTGCCTGGAACCGCGACGGACGAAACTGGCGATGCGAGTTCGGATTGTTGACCGAAATGGTCGAACTACGAGACGAAGCTCAACGAGCAGCCGGATTCATCGCCGTCGATGTCGCTGGCTACCTCGGAAAAAACGGTGGACAACCCGCGGAGATCTACGCGGTACTGTGGAAACAACGCGGATCCGATACCGAGGACGCGAGAATCTACACGGGTGTTTCCTCACTGGATCACGCGGTGGTTGATGAAGAACTGAAACAGCAGGGATTCAAGTTTCCGAGTTCATTGCAGGTCTTCCGTGGGCTCGAATCGCAGCAAAAATGTTCTGGTGTGAACACCAAGGCCGAGGATAAAGGTTCGCTAATTGCCTGGGACCAGTCGCCCGCAGCGTTCTCGGAGAAATGCTACTTCGACAAAATCCTTTGGGATCTTGATTGCACGACGGCTGCCGATCCAGAAATCCGCTATGCTTCCCTCTGGAATGCCAGCCCCCAGTATGAATCTATCGAGTGCGTAGGCAGCACGCCCGATCTTCATCGGAATCAGTGCCAGGCGTTGCAGGACCAAGGCTATCGAATTGCCTCTCTTCGCGCAGCTTCCGTCGACGGCGAAATTGTAACTGCCTCCGTCTGGCGTCGGCCGCTAATTCCCGATCAGGAAAGGGAAGATCTGGCACGTCGCCAAGCCAATGCGGCCATCGCGGCATTTCAAATGGGAAAATTCGAGCAACTTTGGCCGCGGCTCAAGCATCGGCCCGACCCCAGACTGAGAACGTGGTTGATCAACCGCTTCAATGCACTCGGCGCTCCGCTGAAGCCCGTCGTGGATCGACTCAGTTCGGAATCCGATGTCACCATCCGCGAAGCCTTGATCCTGATTCTCGGCGAAGCCCCTCCCTCAGCGAAATTCGATCGCGAAGCAATCGCGGCGCAACTGATTAACTGGTACGAACACGACGCCGATCCTGGCATTCATGGGGCAACCGAGTGGGTCCTTCGTCGATGGGGGCGAGAAAACGATTTGACGACGGTGGACGACAAGCTGTCAACCGGCGTGGCCGAAGGCAATCGCGAGTGGTTTGTCACCAAAACGAAGACGAACCAACATACGTTTGCCCTTTTGCCCGGACCTGTCGAATTCATGATGGGTTCGCCCAGCGACGCGCCAAGTCGCGATCAAAATGAAAGTCGACATCGAGTTCGGATCGACCGCAGGGTTGCGATGGCGACCACCGAAGTGACTGTTCAGCAATTTCAAGAGTTTCTGCGATCAACGCCGGGCATCAATCATTCTTACGACAAGGAAAAATCGCCCGAAACCACTTGTCCACAAACGTCGGTGATCTGGTTCGAGGCGGCAGCTTATTGTCGCTGGTTGAGCGAACAGGAAGATATCCCCGAGGATCAAATGTGCTATCCGCCCATCAACGAGATCAAATTGGGGATGAAGTTGCCGGCCGATTACCTCAGCCGGACTGGATATCGTCTGCCCAGTGAAGCCGAGTGGGAATATGCCTGTCGCGCACAGACAATCACCGAACGGTACTATGGTCAAGCCGACGAATTGTTGGTCGAGTACGGAGCCTCGAAGGACAAGACAAAACCAGTCGGCATGGTGAAACCGAATCGATTTGGACTGTTTGACATGCTGGGCAACGTTTGGGAGTGGTGCCAGGATCCATCCGGCGGCTACGATAACCAATCGGGAACGGTCACATTGGATCGCGAATTTGACACGCCTTGCGAAGATCAATTTAGCCGAATCTTCCGCGGCGGTTCGTTTGACAATCCCCCCGGCTACTTTCGATCCGCCTTCCGACCTAACGACAAACCGGCCAATCGAAATAACTACATGGGTTTCCGCCCGTGCAGAACCTATCCCGAAAATCGCTAGACTCCCATCGTAGGTCAACCTGTCGAATTGCGAAGTGGATTCAAGTCAGAGACCAGCCGGCCAAGCGGCATTGTATGTTCACGACACAACGTCAATCGGCGGTGACAACCGCCGATGCCCAGGCCGGAGGCCGACACAACTCCTGCCGGCGGTGGCAACCGCTGGTTTGCTCCAAGCCAAACCATAGGCCCGGCAGGCCGACACAAATTGCCATGGGCCGAGAATCAGCAATTGTGTCGCCCCGCCGGGGCTTTCATGTTCAATGGCCAAGCCCCCGTGGCTTACCAGCCCCGGCAAAAATTGTGTCAGCCCTATCGGGCTGATTTCTCGGAACGTCGCGAAACCAACACACAAGTGGCATTATAGACACCCCGGGTTTGCCAGAATTGCTCCAGCTTGCCCGGCCTCAGGCACCGCTTGGAAATTGTCGGCATCCTCAAGAGAGAGGACGTCCCTTCGCTTGTTAGCCTCCTCGAGTTTTTGCCTAACCTCGTTTTGTTCTAACGTTCTTTTTCAGGCTGTGGAGCCAGCCCTTGATTTGCTGCGACGCACGCAGCAGCCCGACGCGAACGGCCGACGATAAACGCCGATTCTGCCAGCTCACCCGAAAATGATCGGTGACCTGCTTACCGAATTGCGCCTTCAGCGGATTGGTTCCCAACAGCAAGTTGATTTCTTGCACGCCATCTTGAGCTTCCTGCTCATAGGCGAATAGCACAAGCAACTTGGCCGGTGAGTATTGACGAAAGTCATCGTCCATTGCGATCAACTGAAAGTAAGTCGTATTCCGGTTGCGATAACAAAGCTGAAATGCGATCAGACGGTCATCGGCGTACAACAAATAGTGACGGCCCAGCTGTTTTCGGCTCATGGCTTGATCGCAATCCAGGAACGACTGCTTCTGAGCCGGCAGCTCGAACATTGAATTCCGGGAAACTCCATGCTGCCGCAGCGTTTGCTGTCGCTTGATATGCAGTTGTTCAATTTCCAGAAGTTGCTCTGGAGTTAGTTGTTCCGTCTTCATGAAACGGACATCGCGGTGCGATGCTTCCAACTTCTCTCGACTCCGCCGAAAATTTCGACGATGTTTTGGAGAAAACGATTGGATGTAGCTATCAAACCCATCCTGCAAATCCGCCGCATGACATTTCATCAGATCCGGCTCAACGACGCATTCAGGTGTCAATTCCCGGTACGCCTCAATTTCTTCTGGCAAAAAAAGATACCCTAAATCGACGATGTCCCAATCACGGGAGTGATCGTCCAGGTACTGCACAAACGCAGCGATGCATGCGGATTTTTCGTGAACCAGCGCCAGGCATTGGGGAAACGACACCATTAACGAGTCATTCGTTTCCCCGTAGTTATAAATCCGCTTCACGCCAAATCGCGTCAGCCTTTTTCTTTCGCGAACGAACGGCGCCACGCCAATCAGTTCGTCACCGCGAAACGCCAGCAGAAAATAGAGTTCCCTGCTCCGGCCACTCGAATCATCCGCCAGGAAAGACGGATTCACGGCGGCCATAAACTCCCTGTCGAAGTAAAACGTGTCGGCCCGACCTAGTGAGTTCAACAGCGATTGATACTTTTCACGGTGCGCGTCGAGTGCTGCGAGACCAGCGATTTTGACGACCGTCAGCGGGGCCATCCGATCTGGCCCGTGGGAGGAATTCGCATCCGCAACATCCTGGCTAACGTGTTGGCGTTGAAAGTTTATTTTGTTCATGAGGGTCGACAGCGATTGGGCTGTTCCGCGGGTCCGGGCTCGGTCAGTCATGCAAAACGGGGGCAGCCCGTCAGCAACACCAACATTCAGCCGAAGAATACGTCATGACAACGGATTCCGGCAGCAAAAACCCAAACGAGCCAGGTAGCGGTTATCCGCATTATGAGTCGCGTGACGTTTCTAGATGCCGCACGTCCGCCTATACTCGCCAGTGAAATTCCGCCGAATCGGGGATTTGATTTTTTTGCCCTGCCGTCGCTGAGCGTGAAGTAAATTTTTGGAATCCACCTGAACCCAGGCACCTCAACGCACCGCTCGACCCGTCCGGTAACTGCATGATCATGAAACTCGCACCGCCTGGAGCCTCACCCATCTCTCCAGAAACGAAGACCGCGGACCAAAAGCACTATCGTTTCCCCGAGGCCGATTTGCCCGAGCATTCGTTTGCCGGGCGTTTGATTCAAAGTGCCGACCAGCTGGAAACCCTCGTCGAGCCGTGGAGACGACTGATTGACACATCGGTTCGACCCAATCCGTTTTTTGATCCGGACTTTTTGATCCCGGCCATCCGGCATTTGAGCGACGGCAACACCTCGGTTCTGGTCATCGACGCGCCGCAACGCACCTTTCCGCAAGGCCCGCGCGTGATTTGCGGGCTGTTCCCGGTCGTCAAGAAAAGGTTTTATGGCTGTCCAATCAGCTGCCTGGAAATCTGGAAGCATGACCAGTGCTTTGACTGTACGCCCTTGATTCGCCACGACTGTGCTGCCGAAGTGCTTGAGTTTAGCTTTGCCTTTCTCGCCGGACAACGGAAAACGAATCTGCTGAGCATGAATACGGTTGCTGGCGAGGGCCCGTTTGCGAACCTGCTGTCCGACAACTTTTATCGAAACACGCGGACCGTTTTCCACCGCGATGAGTTTACACGTTCCTGTTTCCGGCCGATGACCGATGCCGAAACATTCATCCATTCCAAGGTTTCCAAAAACACGCGCAAAGGGACCCAGCGGCTCAGCCGTAAACTCTCGGCGCAAGGCGACTTGGTGACCCAAGTTTCGACGGCTTACAACGAACCTTGGATCGAGGAACTGTTGAGGCTGGAGTCTGCCGGCTGGAAAGGCCAGTCCGGGACTTCGCTTGCGTCCAACCAGCCAACCAATCGTTTTTTCTGTGAAATGGCCCAACGTATGTGGAACCATGAGCGGCTGATCATTTCGCGCACGTCGTTCAATGATCGCCCCATCAGCATGTTTTGCGATTTGATTCACCAAGGCCAGGGAGCCCATTTCAAAACCACGTTTGACGAATCATTTAGAGAATATTCACCGGGCCTGATCGCCGAGTTCGCGAACATCGAACGGTTACACGAGGCAAATATTGAATTTGTTGATTCCTGTGCCGATCCGGACCATTCGATGATGAACCGGGTCTGGCCAGATCGAGTTCGTTACCAAAGCCTCGTGGTCGCAATCGGCGGCCCGGTATCACGACTGGCAGCGGCTATGTTCCCGTTGATGCAAGTTGCCGGTCGGCTGCTCAAAAAGGACAGGTAAGTCCTCCGAAGGAGTGACAGCATTTAGCCGGCGGTTGAGGCACAGCGACACCGTCGGTCTCGTCGCAAAAAAATCATGCACCCCGGAAGGGATGCCAACAGACGTTACCTGGTGAAATCGTTTATCCAACTGTTCTGCGGCGGGAATCAGATGCCGATTGCTGGCACCCCTCCAGGGTGCGTGGATGATTGGATCTGTTTCCGGTGGTGTCGCTGTCGCTCAACCACCGGCTGATTGCTTTTTACCCCTACCGAGGTAATTCTAAAATTGCTGTCCCGCAGTTTTCGCTGCGCTCAAGCCATTGGTCTCGGCGTAACAGACCGGCTATCCATCATCGGCTTTCTGAAGGCGGTGGTAAATGATCACAAATCGTTACACTGATGCCAATCCACACCCTGAACCATCCCGCTTTTAGAAGACTTCATCGTTGTCGCATCCCGCAACCGGCACCCGCAGTCGTTCGGCAATTCGGCTTTGGAAATCCGCAACGCGAGGCGTAAGTTCAGGGTTCTTTTCGAGGATGGATTCGAGCGTCTCCGAAAATTGCTCGGCAATCGCGACAAGGTTTTCTGGATCACCGATCCGAAATGACTTGAATTCAGAATTAATTTTTTTGATCGTTTCGTCGTTCTCCGGAGCTGACTGAAGTTCCGAAACAATTTCGGCCAACAGAAACGCCATTTTCATATTGCCAGTCGGATCACCTGGAAGTGGTTCCGCAGGCATTCCACTGGACCACACTGACGTAAATTCGTCATCATCTGATGTTCCCGGATGGGTGAAGCGCTGTTGATCGGTCACGTTATCGTGATTCCATGTTGAAAACTCGGCCAATTCCCGTTGTTCCGTTTCCCATTCCTCGCGCGTTTCATGCGTCGAGAAAGCAAACTCGTTGTCCAATTCCAAATGGTGGCCGTCGATGAATGTGAATCCGACTCCGAAGCCCCCGTCCGCCATCATCTGGCAAATCGGACAATCGCAGTCCGTGATATGCTGTTCGGATTGTCGTTGATCCATGCCGACAATCTCGATACCGCTACCGCGTGGGACGCGGCGGCGACTGCATTCGATAATGAAACCGGGAGGCGAATCCCCCTCGAACGGACTGGCCAGCCAATCGTTTTTTGTTTGGCTTAGTGTTTCCACTAACGCTCGAAACGATGCTTCGTCCTTTGGATGCGGGTGTTTTGCATGGTTTCGCTTGCCGGGCCGAGCAAGATTTTGTCGACACCAATGCCAGCCAGCATTGATCAACTCCCGGCACAAATCGAAGTAAACGACCATCTCGTCCATTCCCATTGGGGCCGTTGGATAGCCTGAGACGTTCGTCGGTGCCGCGACGATAGAACCGGCACAGATTCGAATCTCAACCGGTGGCCATGCACGATCTTGTCGATCCATTCCTTACCGCCATGCAGCATTTGCCTGGGACACTTGCCGCCAATCTCTTCTCGCGGCGTCATCAGCCAATCGCGATGGACTTCAACGGTCAGCTTGTAGAGTCGACGAGGGTTGTCGGAAGTTATGGCCTTCCATCCCCGCTGGGTGACCGCCAGGCTCAACAAATGCGTAGCCAATCCATCAAGTAACGGTTGTCCAAACAGGAAATCTCGATCGACATCGGGAACGACGAGCGTGGATTGTCGAGCCTGTTCAACAGCGGCGGGAACAACTGCTTCGCAAATCTCCCACCACGGAGCTAAATGAATACTCAAAAATTCGCCTTGTTGATCATCTTCGCCGTCGACCGTCATGGAAAAACAGCCGTCACGCCCGAGCGGCTGAAATCCGGTTCCACTGAGATAACGCTTTTGAGTCAAATCAAGCACGATCCAGGAGTCCGTATCACCAATTTTTCCAATCGCAAGCTCGCGTGAAACCGACTCGATCGGCAAACTGCTGGCGAACTCTGGGACCGCCCGGGTGGTGTACCGTGGCCAATAGGCCAGCATCTCAGCCCAGTCCGCCGGATCTTCCGACGCCACCGCGATCAAGGTCGTTGCCACATCTTCATGCAGTGAGGCCAGGTGATATCCTTCCGAATCAATAATCACAACACAAACAGGTTTGTATTCCAGCATGATTGCTCCTGATAAGTTACTGATAAGTTACTGGTTCTTGCTTCCGACGCCGAAAAACCGAACGCCAGACCTCAAGTCACTCTACTTGCATCTCGACGAAACAACGGGTTTGATTTCACCAGCCAGCCATCTGGTTGCCTCCTAATCTTCTGAATTTTCGCATCGTCACACTCGATACCAACACTGGCCGGCGAAGCTGCCAACCAGCCGAAGCAAACGGGGAATTCAAGCGGGCACGGGATCAGTCCTTTTCAACGCCAAGCAATTTTGTGCAAATGATCACAGGTGTACAAAAAATAACAATTTCCCTGGCTTTGTCAACACTGCTGTCATTGGATTTTCAAATTTTCGCTTCCCATCCCCCGATTTACGCTTCGCAGAGTTTTCAGTTTTCAGTTTTCAGGATTCATTTGGGGATCGCGTGAAAAACAACTTCGGTGTTTCTCAAAATACGATTTGCTCCGCTTCTCCACGTGAGTTCGGACGCGGCCACGATCTATTCGAATCCAGCGTCTTCCGAATTCACGAGGAGAGCGACGGGCGAAGTCGTGCGTCGTCAATGCGTCGTTCCGGCTCAATCCGTCAACCAATCTCAAACAATTCGATTGGGCCGAACGTGACGAGAACGAGCTTCCTCCAAACTTCTATTTAACTGCAGGGGAACACGCTGCGATGGTCAACGAACTCGGAAACCCAATTGCGCCCCGAGTCGCTGGAATCAGGAAAATGGCCATCCACTTGCCGGCGGATTGGTCCGGCCAGTAGTGAGCTTGCCCCACCGTTGCCTGCCCCGACGCGGGAAGAACGGCCGGAAAACGTCTGGCTTGGCATTTCGTCCCTGAAATCGAGTCCCAGCGGTTTTTGAATCAAGGGCTTAACTCCCAACGCACCGGCGGCCAATGGAGATGCATGGGGGATGTATTTTCTGAACGGATGCTATTCGAGAGGGAACGCCGTGAAGCAGGAGCTTTCCGAGGCGGCCAAGGGATACAAAGCCGCTGCCGAAAAGAGCCAGCCCGGGCCGAAGACGCGCTCGGCAAATGATCCGAGACCGGTCATGCCATCCCGCACATTTATCGTCAGGCCGTGCAGTATTTGACCGTGCGGGACGGGAGTATGTTGTCCACACGCCGCTGCATCTGCCCACCGGCATTTGCTACGCCCAGGGCGTCAATGCTACCGCGCTGCTCATCGAAAAAAACCTGTCCAGGAAAAACCCTCGACAAAAAGCTGTGGGCCTGCGTGGCTAAGCTTTGCTGATACTTCAGTCTCCCACACCATCAATCCTCGAGTTCGATGTCGGATTCCTCTTCCTTTTCCAGATCCGATTTAGCCTCTTCGGAATCGACTTTCCCTGCAAACAGCTCGTTGTATTTGGCGTCGTCCTTGACTTCCAGAATTTTTCGATTTGACAGGATCACCAACCGCACACCCTCCTTGCCCTCCTGCTCAAATACCAGCGGCTCTTTGGACCGCTCTGAATCAGGGTCAATAAAAACTCCCCATCGGAATTTGAATTCCTTTCCGTCATTCTCGCTGATGAAGTTGTCATCAATGCTTCCACGATCAAGCCCGTGCGATCAAAACAATCATCCGAAGCTGAGACTCAGCAAAACTCGGTGTTTTGATCCTGCTAATTAATTGTCGACTTGGCTCCGCAGTTCACTAAAGAAAATCCGATCTGGGGTTTAGGTCGAATCCAGGGCGAGTTAGCGACAGTTGGTTATCCGATCAATGACACGACAGTCAGCAACATCCTCAAAGCACACGGTACTGAACCGGCGCCAATTCGCAAACGCATCGAATCGTGGGAGACGTTTCTGAAATCGCCCTGGGACGTAGTGGCTGCGATCGACTTTACTACCGTGGAAGTCTGGACCAAAAATAGTTTGGTCACATATTACTTACTGTTCCTCATGGATTTGAAAACACTTCACGTGCATTGCGCCGGCTGCACGACAAGTCCGCGCGAAGCCTGGGTGAAACAGATGCGCGTCAGTTCACTGGCTGGCACTTCGTATTCGTCTTCGTTTAATCAAAAACTGAACAAGCTTGCCAGCGAAGACGCCAACGATGGCGTCCGTGCATGCACCCGATGACCCATGATCACCGTTTTCATGATCGTCGGTCCGACTTTACGCCAATCGACGATGGGATTGCCACCGCGCCGTGGATTGCTCCTAAGTGGACAACCGAACCCGGAATCGTCGACGTAAATATCCGCGAACGCTTTGCCAGAACGACTGGGGACCTCGGGGTTCTCGTTGACAAATTCAAACTCGATGCCGTGCTCACGGCAAAACTCGAAGGCTTGTTCCAAGTGTTTACCGGACCGCCAAGTCCAGAGAATCAGCCCTGCGCCTTCGTTGCGAAGTTTGGTCAGCCACTTGGCGGCACCCGGAACCGGATCGCCAATTTTTGGAAATCGGTTATCCACAATGGTTCCATCAAAATCGACGGCAATGTAGATCTTGTCTGCGCGTGTCATTGATATTCTCCGTTTACGGATTCCTTGCCAAACAACGACAAAGCAATGTCTGCTCGCTAAACGCGCCGCTTGGCTCTTCGTCGTGAGACCAAAGTTGCCATTCCAATGCCGAACATTAGCATGCTCGTCGGTTCCGGCACTGCTGATAAATTTCCATTGACCAGTGATATCGTGCTCCCTGTATTTCTGTTGGTCCAGATGACCTGCGGTGTCGAGATGTCGAGGGTTTCACCTGACATAAATGAGGCAACTGTCGCTCCAGCAACAGTCCACTTTCGATCAACCGTGATCGTAGTAGCAGTAATATCATACGCCGTGTCCCACCACAGCTCGTTACTCCTGAACCCAAAACCGAGCCCCACTCCGTTGCTTGGTGATTGGGTAGCATGACCAGACCCATTGAGGTCGTACCAGGAGCTGGCAGTGTTTTGCCCCTGCGTTCCGAAGTCATGGCTTCGGTAATAATCCCCGCTGATTGAATAAATCTCGGAGGTCGCTGCAGGGGAAGTGCGTGCCCAATCGCGATTTACATTTCCAATTTCTTTATAGCCGTTCGCTACTAAGTCCATCGTTCCCGTGTAATGCAACGTCAAATCCGTGCCGTCATCACTGAGAGTCAGTACGATTTGCGCTTTGGCGGATGTACTGAGTAAAAGGAGCGCGACAAGGGTAAAACAGTGTTGACAGATTTTTTTCATAATGCACTTTCTGGATTAATTTAGTCTTGACCTCAGTCCAACGGCACTGAGGTCCAAAAAATTTCGCAGGTTAACCACTTGTCGACTCGCTTACGGCACCTGCGGGGCCGACAATCAGTGGAGTGTTACCGCGATTGGCAAGCCATGGCTTCGGTAAGTAAAGAGCTTACGGCTCTCGTAATCTTTTATGTTTATGCTGATTGCCGCATGTTGTGCGAACACTTTTGTTGGCATGATGTCGATACCTTTTGTGTTGGCTTTGAATTACTGAAAGCAGAATTTTCGAAATATTGATCCCGCTTTCACTCAGCTATGATGGCCAGAGATCCTTTTCCATATTCCTAATGGCCAACCGACGCGGAAGTCTGACAGGCAATTGATAAATATTTTGAATTAAACTGAATTTCCTTTGGGGACCGGACGATGCATCGAAGCTGAGTCGGCGTGTCTTGTTTTCGAATGGTTCCAATTTTGTAGTCGGCAAGGCACTAGCCGCCGGAATTGTGGTGGGAACAGCGGCAAGCCTGCGGCGCTGAGGCACACATTTAGAAAACGCTGCTTGGCGGCGACGCGTTTTTGATTGGCGGAAGATTGCATACCAGTGCAATGCTTATACGGCGACGGTGTCCTCTGCTAACCGGTTGCCTGAAGGGAGGTCAAGGCTCCTGCCGCGACATTTGACTCCATAATTTTCCCCATAAATCACTTTTCGATAGTTCATCTTGTTCGGGGGCTCGTCGCATATCGCCGTCGAGTATCGGAATGAATGAAATTTCAGTGCCGGCAGTCACCGACCCACACTGGCCGCAGGGAAAGTTCCAGATTAATGGTCATCCGACACGGAAATCCGCCGGGAAGCCGTCATGAATCCATGAAAATTTCGCTGTAAATCAATTTTCGACGCGTAATTTATTGCGTTTAAGAGGTTTGCAGGGGACAATATTCGCTTGCCTACCTTTTGTTTGCCCTCCCGCTGACGAGTATCTTCCATCTATGGAAAGCCAAGCAATAACGGGCTGGATTGACCAGCTTGTAGACGGAAATGCGCAGGCAGCCGAGCAGCTCTGGCAACATATCTCCCAACGGCTACAGGAGTTTGCGAAAAAAAAACTCGACGTGGAGACTCGGCGGTGTTACGACGAGCATGACGCGGCCAACAGTGCGTTCCACAGTCTCTGTCGCGGTCTGGCAGATGGCCGCGTTGAAGCCGAGAATCGAGATGCTTTGTGGGGCCTCCTGGCCGTAATCACATCCCGAAAAGTTTCTGCACAACGGCGATATTTGAATCGAAAGAAACGAGGTGGGGGAGCCGTACGTGGTGAATCGGGATTTGCCGAGTTTGGTGACGCTGGGATCAACGCGATCGATGGCAACCAGCTGACACCCGCTGTACTGGCAGAAATTACGGAAAGTTGCGCCCAACTGCTCGATACAATTCCTGATGAAACGATGAAAAAGATTGTATTGCTCAAGTTTCAGGGGGCCACCAACGGAGAAGTTGCCACCGAATTAAAGTGCACTCGGCGAACCGTTGAACGAAAACTGGAAAGAGTTCGTCGGATCTGGGTAGAAGCGGGCCTGCATGACGGCGTTTAATCCCCTCAGACCTAACTCAGTTTTTTCGCTGGAGTGTGCGCTTCCTGAAAGATTTCTGTCGGAGTCTTCCAGCGTTTGACCATATAGGTACAAGAGCTCCATGTTCGTTCGAATCCAATGCACGACTCTTCGATAAGAAATCCAGCCTATCAGTCGCTGACTGATAGGCAACTTTCCGAGATTGACGATCTTTGTGATCGTTTCGATCGAGAATTGGTGAATGGCCACGGTCCGCGCATTGAAACATTCCTGGAAGATGCTCCGGAAGCAGCGCTCGACGGACTGCTGGCCGAACTGCTGGCTATGGAACTTGAATACCGCACTCAGCACAGTGATAACCCTCAACCAGACGACTACCTGCAGCGATTTCCACAACAGGAAAGTCTCATCGCCGTTGTGTTTGGTGGCCTTGCAAATCCACCGTTTCCGGGTAACGCAACCTTTTCGGAAAGTAGCGATTCGGTTGTAGGAACGGTCGACGTTCCTCCCGACTTGGACAACTTTCACTTGATCGAAGTAATCGGGCGTGGTGGGATGGGAGTCGTGTGGCGGGCCGATCAGATCCAGCCGGTCAAACGTCGCGTCGCGCTCAAGCTGATCAAATCGGATTTGCCGACGAGAGAAGTTCTTGCCCGGTTTGATGCCGAAAAACAGGCCTTGGCGATGATGGATCACCAGAACGTCGCCAGAGTTCTTGACGCGGGCACAACTCAGGACGGCCGCCCGTACTTTGTGATGGAACTGGTTGATGGAATCCCGATCACTCAGTACTGCGATGACAACAAACTGAGTGTCGACGAGCGGCTGAGCCTGTTTGTCTCCGTGTGCAAAGCAGTGCAGCACGCGCATCAAAAAGGAATTATTCATCGTGATCTAAAGCCGTCGAACGTTCTCGTCACCGTCATCGACGGCGAAGCGGTCCCCAAGGTCATCGACTTCGGGTTGGCCAAAGCCGTGGAACATCAGCTGCAGCTGACTGACGTGACCATGCTAACGGAATTCGGCAAGGTCGTCGGTACGGTTCAGTACATGTCACCTGAGCAGGCCGAATTGAAAGGAGTGGATGCGCAGGATATTGACACTCGGACAGATGTCTATTCGCTCGGCGTCATGTTGTATGAGTTGCTAACGGGTTCCACACCACTGGATAAGGAGCTCCTGGGGCGAAACGCGCTCCTGAAGATTCTTGAAATGATCCGGGAAGAGGACCCTCCTCGCCCCAGCAACCGCTTGAATTCGTCATCACACGACGTTAGTTCGGCAGTCAGCGACCTGCGCAGACTACATCCTGCCAGACTGCAACAAATTTTGAAAGGGGAACTCGACTGGGTCGTGATGAAGGCCTTGGAAAAAGATCGCACTCGCAGGTATCAAGCGGCAAGTGATATGGCCCAGGACCTGTCCAACTTCCTGGCGGGCGAAACGGTTGCGGCTCGGCCACCCTCGACGTGGTACCAGGTTCAGAAGTTTGCCAGACGAAATCGCGGATTGGTTGCTGCCATGCTCGCGATTGCAGTCGTGATGTTTGGTGGTATCGCCGGAACGAGTTACGGGCTGATTCGAGCTAACCAGAAAGCCCAACTCGCGGAAGAGAAGACGGAAGAGGCGGTAGAAGAACGTGGTAAGACAGGCAAGGCAGAAGAAATTGCTGCTACAGAATCTCAACGCGCACGTGATGCCGAAGCGGCAGCAAGGTTTCAGCTTGCAGTTGCCAGGTACGATGCCAATCGTGCGGTAGAAGCTCGAAGTCTCCTACACCAAATCGCGCCGGAGTACCGTGACAATTTCGAATGGCACTATTGCAATCGGCGATTTCATGGCAGCGATATTACGTGTTACGGTCACACGGGCGAAGCCTACGAAGTCGCTTTCACTCCTGATGGAAAACGGGTGATTTCAGCAGGCGAAAGCGGAACAATCCGATTGTGGGATGCGGCAACCGGACAGGAACTCCGCACACTCAAGGGGCATGAAGGGCGCGTGTCGGGCTTGGCCGTCAGTCCGGATGGTTCTCGGATTGCCTCAGCGGGGTTTGACAGGTCGGTCAGAGTGTGGGACGCGGAGTCGGGTGAAATTATCCGCACCATGAACGGGCATGCCGGCCCGATTGGCGGTCTTGCCTTCAGTCCAAGCGGAGATCGAATCGCGTCGGCATCGAATGACAAGACCATCAAGCTGTGGAACACAAACACGGGTGAGGAAATCATCACGATCACCGGTCACTCGGCTGGTGTGTTGGGCGTCGCCTTCAGTCCTGACGGCGAGCGACTTGCCTCATCGAGCGATGGTGACCAAACGGTGCGAATCTGGGACGCTCGATCCGGTGAACAGATCAAGATCGTCCGCAAAGGAAGGCCGCATACACGACGGTTGGCTTTCAGTCCCGATGGCACGCGGTTGGCGACCGTCAGTTATGGCAGGTACTCGCTGTGGGATACGCAGACCTGGGAACTTATCGCGGACGTAGAGCGCACAATCGAATTCGTTCTTTGTGTTGCCTTCAGTCCGGACGGAGCTCAGTTTGCGACCGCGGGTGACTCTGCGAATATCAAGCTGTGGGACACTCGCACGGGCAACTTGATCGAAACGCTCAGTGGACACGCCCAAGCGGTATGGGGCGTCGCCTTCAGTCCTGACGGGTCGCGACTTGTCTCCGGCAGCCAGGACAGAACCGTCAAGATCTGGAATACGCACGACAGTAACGATCTTACGCTGAGAGGGCACTCGGGAGTGGCTTATTGCGTTGCTTTTAGTTCCGATGGCAAACAACTTGCTTCCGGATCAGGCACGATCGTCTTACATGACGCGCAGACGGGCGATGCGAAGTTTAGGCTGAAAGGGCATACGGCTGAAGTCGGCGAACTGTCTTTCAGCCCGGACGGGACACGGCTTGCTTCGGCGGCGGATGACAACACGGTTCGACTTTGGAATACGGAAACCGGTGAAGAAGTCGCCGTTTTGAGCGGACATACCAGTTGGGTTACCGGCGTCGCGTATCGTCCGGATAGCACGGAAATCGCATCATCAAGCCGGGACGGAACGATCAGATTATGGGACGCGCAAACCTACGAGGAAACCGCCACGATCACGGGTCATCGGGGTGTGGTGTACTGTGTCGCCTACAGTCCGGATGGTTCGTGCCTTGCATCCGCGGGCCTTGACAACACCGTCAAGCTGTGGAACCCTCGGACCGGAAAAGTAATACGGACGTTCACAGGGCACACTGCACTCGTAAGGTCTGTCGCTTTCGACCCGCTCGGCCAACGACTCGTTTCAGCCGGCTATGGCATGAAGATCCGAGTGTGGGACGTCGCGTCAGGCGATCAAATTGCGGCCGCCACCCGCAGTTCGGGAGCTATTTTTGGGGTCGCGTTCAGCCCCGATGGCAAGCGGATCGCAACGGCATGCACGGACCAGACTGTCCAACTGTTTGACGCGCTGAGCGGCCAGGAGATTATGACCCTTGTCCCGGGCAAAGCAGGTACCTCAGCCGTTACCTTCAGCCCTGATGGCACGCGTCTGGCCGCCGCCGTGGCGGGAAAAGGTGCCGTCCGGATCTGGAACGCACCACCGAGGCACGAAACCACGTTCCTCAGCGGACACACGGACACCGTCACAAGGGTCACCTTCAGTGCAGATGGTTCCCGCATCTTCTCGGAGTCCGAAAACGAAAAACTGGTCTGGAATGTCGCAACGCGAGAGAACATTCCAGATGCAGCAATGTGGGAACCGCCGGAAGTGACGACACACACTTCTCCCAGCGGTCGATGGTTCGTGACCAACGAATCAAACAACGTCGTGCTGGCCGATCTTGAGTACAAAAACACGCCCGACGAAAAAGCCTGGCGAAAGACCAAAGCGAGCTTCGATCCGTTCTGGCATCAAGAGCAGGCGAAAGCCGCCACCACGGCGGAGAACTGGTACGCCGCAGTATTCCATGATGCCTGGCTGCTGAAACATGATCCCGCCTCTTTGGAAAATTACATTGGCCTGCAGTCAGCCTACCGCAGACTCACCGCCCGGAATCCCGACGAAGTTGAAGCATTGTCTCGACTGAAGGACATTGCGGGGAAGAGTCACGGCACCTTCTATTCGCAAAAGAAGAAACAGATTGTCGCCACTGTCGCCGCAAGTCCGTTCGCGTCGACCGAAGAATCCACGGAGTCGCCGCCGGAGGCTGTTAATAGTCCGAAGAAATCAGATGGAAACCCGAAGCGTCAGCGAAGGGCGGCAGTTCCATTCGAATCAAACCACGCGCTATACTTCGACGGGGCGAGCTACGCAGACCTCGGCAATGCAACTTTCCACAAAGCCAACTTTACAGTCGAGGGGTGGATCAAGCCGGACGTGCCTCAGTTCGGCTCATCGAGTCCATCAGTTTTCCCATTTGCTATTTTCACAATCAGGTTAGGCGAAACGGACATCGCTTTGGAGGCTGAGGTCTATCAGGACGGACGTCTGCGGGTCATTCACCGTAATCCTCCTGGGAATTCGGGAGGAATCGATGTCTTCAGTCAGACGGGCATGACCGACGGTGAGTGGCATCATTTTGCCGTCGTCCGAGGCGATGACAACAAGCTTCACCTGTACATCGACGGCACCTTGGAAGCTTCGTCAGACGAGGCGGCCGCCGACTTTGATGACACGCCATACGAGGTTGTTCTGGGGATGAGCATTGAAAGGAATCCCCGTTATTTCAAAGGTCTAATGGATGAGATCCGTTTCTGGAATGACGCCAGATCGAAAGAAGAAATCAACAGAGATATGAACAGACCGGTCGAACCGAAAAGCGAGGGGCTTGCGGCCTACTACGATTTCAATCAAATCGATGAAAAACCAGACTTTGAAAACGCACTGGACAAACGCTTCTGCCTCGCCCCTGTTTTAAAGGAAGCCCTCAAACTCCGTGCGGCTGCAGATCGCCCGAATGATTAAAATTGGCTTTTTGACGGGCGTTTGAGCGTTCGAAAATTTTTAAGGACATAGTCGATGTACTTTCGAACAATCATCATTTCGAACAGGAAGGTTTTAATATCTTGCTGAAGACAACTTGACCGAGAAATTCAGCATCGCATGAACAACACCCAAAGATCGTCAACAAAGCCTGGAACTTCGCCCATGTGCTGCGGGATGATGGGCTTTCGTATATGGCCTACACGGAGCAGATTACGTTTCTGCTCTTTCTGAAAATGGCCGACGAACAGACCAGGCCGCCGTACAACCGCAAACCGATCGTCCCCACGGAACTTGGCTGGGCCCGTCTGCTCAAACGCGACGGCGAAGAACTGGAACGGCACTACCGGCAAATCCTCGAAGAACTGGGCAGGAAGTCGGGGATGCTGGGCGCGATCTTCAAAAAGGCTCGGCAGGATATCCAAAATCCCGCCACGCTTCGCCGCTTGATCGTCGAACTGATCGACGACCGAAAGCTGGTCCAGCATGCAGGCCGATGTGAAAGGCGACATCTACGAAGGTCTGCTCGCCAAAAGCGCCGCCGAAAGCCCCAAAGGCGCGGGCCAATACTTCACGCCCCGCGAACTGATCAAGGCCATCGTCGATTGCGTCCAGCCAACTCCCGATGACACCGTTTGCGATCCAGCCTGCGGCACCGGCGGGTTCCTGCTGGTCGGCGATTGATTTCGTCATCAAGCATCACGACATGGACAAGGACCAGAAAAAGCATCTGCAAAACCGGTTTCGTCCACGGCTGGGAACTGGTGCCCAATACGGCTCGGCTGTGCGTGATGAACCTGTACCTGCACGGCATCGACGCCGACCCCTGCCCGATCGAGTCCGGTGTCGATTCCCTCGCCATCGATCCCGGCGACCGCTACAGCGTGGTGCTGACCAATCCACCCTTCGGCAAGAAAAGCAGCATCGCGATCGTCAACGAAGAGGGGGACCTGGAAAAGGAAGAGCTCCAGCTACGAGCGACAGGATTTCTGGACCACGCACGAAGAACAAGCAGCTGAACTTCTGTCCAACACGTCAAGACGCTGCTCGAAGATCAACGGCCGCTGCGCGATCGTCGTTCCCGACAACGTGCTGTTCGAAGGGCGGGGCCGGAGAAACGGTCCGCCGCAACCTGCTGCAGCAATGCGACGTCCACACGCTGCTGCGTCTGCCCACCGGCATCTTCTACGCCCAGGGCGTCAAAGCCAACGTGCTGTTCTTCGACGCCAAGCCGGCCCAGGAAAAGGCCTGGACGAAAAAGCTGTGGGTCTACGACCTGCGCACCAACATGCACTTCACGCTCAAGACCAACCCACTCAAACGAGCCGACCTGGACGAGTTCGTCAAACTGCTACAAACCTGACGAACCCGCGCGAAAAACGCCGCAGCAATTGGTCCGAGGAAGAAGCAAACGCGGCAAGAGCCCGACGGACGCTGGCGCAGTTTCGACTACGACGAGATCATCAAACGGGACAAAGCCAACCTCGACATTTTCTGGCTGAAAGACAAGAGCCTCGAAGACAGCGATGACCTTCCCGATCCTGACGTCCTCGCCCAGGAAATCGCCGATGATTTGCAAACGGCACTGGACCAGTTCGCCAACATTGCGGCCGAATTGAAGGAGTAACCGATGCAATTACTTCAGAATAGTTCTCCAGTACCGACTTTCGTTGACCAAATAGGCGACAAAGAGAACGATATGCCGGCTGGCCATCGACTGTTTTCGCAGAACCTCCAAGCAACGATGCTTGGAACCCTCCTTGTTACGTTCTCACGCTCGAAAACCCAAGCTATTTGAAACACGAAGTCAAATGCGGACCGAGGATTCGATACTCAGCCCGATGCTAGTGCATGCTCGATACGTTGCTGACATACAAGACACTGAGTGACGCGAAAACGGAAACCGAAAAACGAATCAAGGCGAATTAAAAAGATGGCAGTCCCCGATTTCCAATCCATGTTTGTTCCGTTTCTGCAGTTTGTTTCCGATGGCCAAAACCATACGACCAAAGAGGTTATCGAGGCGATCGCAAATCATTTCGAACTTTCGAAAGAAGACCGAGAAGAAATGCTTCCCAGTGGCAACCAACGGAGGCACAACAATCGAGTTGGCTGGCGCGTACCCACTTAAAACACGCAATGTTAATTGAGTACATAAGCAGAGGTGTGATGAAGATCACGCCTCGAGGCCTGGAATTACTCGCCACCGCCCCCACATCTCTGAATCTACGTGATCTTGACAAATATCCAGAACATGACGAGTGGTTTCACAAAAAACGCCTTGGCAAAGAAAAGCAGAATACAGACGAGATTACACCAGACGACCAAACACCCGAAGAACGCATTGCCAATCTTACTAATTCCCTAAAGCTTCAACTTGCGGACGAACTCTTGACTGTCGTCCGCAACATGGACCCTTACAAGTTTGAACAACTTGTTGTTGATCTGTTGTTCGCAATGGGCTATGGCGGCTCTCGCGAAGAGGCAGCCAAAGTCACGAAAGCATCAAACGACGAGGGCATCGATGGCATCATCAACGAAGACAGACTGGGTTTGGATGTAATCTACATTCAAGCAAAACGTTGGAAAGAAAATATTGGCCGCAAGGAAATCCAGGCGTTTGTCGGCGCAGCTTGCCGGCAAACAAGCCAACAAAGGAATTTTCATAACGACCAGCCGCTTCACGGATACTGCAGTTGACTACGCGAAAACAGTAATTCAAAAGGTCATTCTGATGGACGGTGAGCGACTTAGTGAGCTGATGATTGAGTATGACATCGGCGTTTCACACCACGAAGCATTTGTGTTGAAGCGAATTGATACCGACTACTTTGAGGACGCGTAACCTAACAAATGGACAATACAGAAAAAAAGGTTCTGTTATTTGTAATTGCTTTTTCTGTCATCGGGCGCTTTAAAACGGTTCTTCCGCACTTTTGGTGAAGATCTCGCGACCGGTTCGGCGGTAGCTTGGTCAAATCGTGCAGGAAAACCGCCCCGTGACAATTCGGTGGTCCGGGCAATTGCCTCGGTTGTTACCAGCTCCCCATTTGATCGGGTAAGATTCGGATGGTTCGCGCCTGATAGCCTGAAATTCTACGCCGCTTTGTAGAGGAAGCGTTTTCGCAGAAGATCAAAGTTTGCCCGCCCGTACATCTGGCGTTTGATCATTTTAAGACGGTTGATGTGCCCCTCAGACGAACCGTTATTCCACCGTAGCGTTAGTGCAGCAGAAACTGCGGCAAGATCTTTCTTGAGTCCCTCGGCAAAAAGCCGAAATTCAATCGGTACTGTCGCGGCGGTTGCTCGCTTGAGCCAATTTGGAAACTTGTGGCCAGTCAGCTTTCGCACCATCCCCAGGAATTCTGATGCGATGGTGAGGGTACTTTTAATGTCATCACAATTTCCGAGTAGCACCTGTTTCAGGGACTTTTCTTCATTAGTGAGTTTTGACTCGTCTTTCAGTAATAACCACGAAACCTTGTTAGGTGACGGTTTGGGCAGGCTTTTTGAGATCTTCCCATTCTCCTGAATCGCGGCATTTCGCCAGTGTGCGATGCGGCGACGCACGCTCCAGTAGGAAACATTGTATCCATTGTCTTGCATCTCCCGAGTCAGCTGTTTCGCGTTGCGACAGCCATCATTCCATCGTTGGCATAATATTTCGACACACTGATCTGTGTCGCTTCGATATGATCGCGATGCTCGGTCTGGCAGCCCATTCCGTATGAACTTGCCAACGGTACTTCGGTGAATTCCCATCCGTCGAGCTATTTCGCGATTTGAAACTCCTTGTTCGTATAACGCAACCACTGTTTCATACAGGTCGGATCGTTTTCTCTGTGCATCGGTCAAGCGGTCGCCCGAAGGTGACTTCGAGTTTGGAGTCACCGGAGTTTCGGGGCACTCGTTGGTGTTGTTCGAAATACATTCCTCACGTAGTTCCTTGACAGCGAGCTGAACTTTTCTGGAATACTTGTTCAGTAACCGGACGATTGCCTCTCGCATGTTTTGAACCAGGTGAAAACGGTCTGCAACTTGTGTCGCATCTGGTGCTCCTTCGGTTGCACCCTTGATGTAACAATCACCTCGATCCCGGCTGATGATTTCAGCTCCGGGGTGATCTTGGAGCCATTTGCTGACCGATTCCGCGTTGCGTTCTGGGAGCAACTCGACTGCGTGGCCTTTTTCCAAATCAACCAATATCGTGCCGTATCGCTTGCCTTTGCGAAACGCCCAATCATCGACTCCAAGGGCTTTGGGAGTTTCACGTTTCGGAATGTCAGTACGTCTTATTTCCCGAAGCAAAGTATCTGGGCTAACCGCCATTCCCAAACGGTCGGCAAGACGAGCACCTTCTTCGCCACCGCATGCAAAAGCAAGGCAACGCAAGGCCAGTCCCAACCGTGCAGATCGGCGTGCGTATGCAGCCGCGACCTCTGGCAGTCGTTCAGTAAATATTCTTTGACCGCAACTATTGGCGTCGCAGAAAAATTTTCTGGACTGCCAAGCAATTCGGACTTGCGAACCCTGCCACGGAAGGTCAGACAGTTTTCGCAAATATTTGCTGTGAATTCGATGGGAAAACCTCTGGCATTGTGGACATTTTCCACCATTCGCTGAACTTGACACCGCGATGCAAACGGTTTGTTGTTCGGCATCGACTTCAATGCAGTCAACGCGCAGCGATTTAGAATCCGGCAATAATACACGTACCTGCACAGGGACTCCGTTCAAGGTGGTGTCGTTGTCCCTAACGAGGTGAAACTAGAGTTGATAAGCCAAAATACGGATGCTGAGCCGGTAGACGGTTCACCAAAAGTGCGGAAGAACCGTTTTGGGCGCCCCGTGACAGCATTTCGTCCCTGAAATCGAATCCCAGCGGTTTTTGAATCAAGGGCTTAACTCCCAACGCACCGGCGGCCAATGGAGATGCATGGGGGATGTATTTTCTGAACGGATGCTATTCGAGAGGGAACGCCGTGAAGCAGGAGCTTTCCGAGGCGGCCAAGGGATACAAAGCCGCTGCCGAAAAGAGCCAGCCCGGGCCGAAGACGCGCTCGGCAAATGATCCGAGACCGGTCATGCCATCCCGCACATTTATCGTCAGGCCGTGCAGTATTTGACCGTGCGGGACGGGAGTATGTTGTCCACACGCCGCTGCATCTGCCCACCGGCATTTGCTACGCCCAGGGCGTCAATGCTACCGCGCTGCTCATCGAAAAAAACCTGTCCAGGAAAAACCCTCGACAAAAAGCTGTGGGCCTGCGTGGCTAAGCTTTGCTGATACTTCAGTCTCCCACACCATCAATCCTCGAGTTCGATGTCGGATTCCTCTTCCTTTTCCAGATCCGATTTAGCCTCTTCGGAATCGACTTTCCCTGCAAACAGCTCGTTGTATTTGGCGTCGTCCTTGACTTCCAGAATTTTTCGATTTGACAGGATCACCAACCGCACACCCTCCTTGCCCTCCTGCTCAAATACCAGCGGCTCTTTGGACCGCTCTGAATCAGGGTCAATAAAAACTCCCCATCGGAATTTGAATTCCTTTCCGTCATTCTCGCTGATGAAGTAGTTTTCGATACTTCCACGATCAATCTCCATCAGCTTTAGGTTTTTCTCAATCGTCTCGTTGGTCTTGAGAAAATTCAACAAGTCTTCCTTCGACTTCGGGCCGGTGTAGCCAAACCTGGCGGCATAGAGTTGGTAGGCGCTACCCATTTTTTTGAGGTTGTTGTCGTTGGCTGCCTTGACGAAGTCAGCATCGCGGGTCGGACCGCTGCATCCAACCAGGCAGCACAGGGAAAGCAGAAGTAGCAGCCGGTCAGAATTGGGAAATCTCATGAGTGAACCGTTCATGTTTTTTTTGGTTTAGCAATCAGATTGCAACCATGCGACGACGAAAAGATCTGTGTGCCAACCGGGTGTTCGATTGGCACACAGAATCCGAAACATAACGAAGCTGTTTAAAAAGATTCAAGGTTGCCTGGTAGTCCGTCGTTACGGCAACCAAGCTGGTAAAAGTTCACGGCATTGATCGTCATTTTAACGTTGTGAACCGAGCCATCGGCCATCACCAGGCTGAAGGTCCCTGGGTGAGCAGAGCCAAAACTTTGCGCTGCGCGAACCTGCGATAGTCGGGACTGGACGAAGTAATGCTGTCTGGATAGGGACCGCCCAGAACACGCCTGACACTTGAATAACCGCCTGCATAAATCCCCCCTCTTTCCGTCGGGTGTGAAGGAGATGTATAGAGGTCTCCGGCAATTGATTTTTCCGCGAACATCATGGTGTTGGAAGTGCCATCCTTGATGATTCCAAATCCAACCTCTTGGTATCTAACCAACTCACTTGCCGGTCGCGAAGCTCGAAGATAGCCACCCCTTCCAATCACTCCCCGGTACAAGTCGATTTCGATTTGCCTGGCCTGATTGGGATTTCCACGGATCGGATCAATGTTCGGGCAAGTCGCATCTCCGCCAGCATTCCGAACCCGGTTCGCAAGGGTGTGGTCCATCACGAACGAGGCATAGTCGCCATAAAATGTACTGTCACCCACATTGTTGACGACAACCCGAGTCCCGCGAGTTGGGCAGGTCAAGCTCGGCACCACGTTTTCATAAGTTCGCGGAACCAATCCGATCGTGGAACGCAACTGAAACAAGTTATTGGCTTCCATCGACGGCAAAACCTGGTAGCTCCATGTCAAATTCTCGACCTCAGCTTTGGACCGCACATTGGGTTCGCCACCTGGCCCAGCCACCCCGGCGCCAAAACCATTAAAAGCAAGTCCAGTCGTTGGATAGTGCATGTTGGATGATTCAAAATTGTGCGCCGCGATGCCAATTTGTTTCAAATTGTTCAAACAGGACGACCTGCGAGCAGCTTCACGCACCTGTTGGACAGCTGGCAGTAACATTCCAATCAAGATCCCGATGATCGCAATGACGACGAGCAATTCGACCAGAGTAAACGCCTTACGGCCAACTCCAGCACACATCGTTTTTCTCATAAAAGCTCCGAGTTTATAAAAATGAAATTAGGAATAACCTGCGAAGGTAACAGAAGCATCACTAGGACTCTTTGTCCATCACAGATCGACTCAAGTCTATTCTTACTTGTCCCGCTGCTCAACGGCGGAAATTTGATTGAATATTGGCGAAAGCAAGCAATCGCCAACCTGGTCTATCGCCCCCATGCCTGGAGCTGTAGGCCGAATCACGCCACCCTCTGGCTGCCGAATTCGCTCAATTTTCGTTGATAAAGCGATCGAGCGAACTTCGATTGGTGAACTGCCGTACCGTAGCAGACGCATTCATGTAACGTCTTGATTGATAACAATTTAGCCTCCGTGAGTTGGTGAGCCATTCCGCTGGATTGCCCTCCTAGGAAAAGCAAGTCAATTCCGGTTTCGCCTGCGACCGAGCACCAACAATCCGGCGGCGGACAGAATCAACCAATGCGACGGTTCTGGCACCGAGCTAAATACATCGAATTCTAGCACCCGCAGACCGGTCCCGATGGCCACATTCGAATTTGGCCCCGTCTCCTGAAGGAATACCGAAAGAAAACCATCGTTGAACAAACGGGTCTGATCAAGAATTGGATCACTGGCAAAATGACGGCTGTCCTGATACAAGATCATCCAGTCTTCATAATTTGCGCTCCGGGTAGCTCCAGCGATAATCAGGTCATTGTTGCTGGTATAGACGGCGTACAAATCTCCGTTTGAGTCGTGACCGATTCTGGGACGACTGCCAACCGATTCTGATGTTGGCAACTGGTTTCGTTCCCAGTCACCCGTAACAGGATTACGGTAGTAGTGATAATAAGCCGAATCGCTTCGATCAAAAATTTCTCCGGCCTCCCATTCGTATCCGGGCTCGTCAAATCGGCGATGCCACATCAACGCGTGAACTCCGCCGAATTGATCGACCGTCTGCCCCTGCTGATTCATTAAGCTATTGGTTCGGTCCAGCTCGACGACCTTGATGCCGGGGGAATTCAGGTGGATCGTCTGGCCAGCGGTTTTGTCCGCGACAATGGTGCCCACGTTGTTCTTCCAAGTATCGCCACCATCTTCGCTATAGGCATACATGATGTCGTGGTTCGCGCCCTGTGTACTTTCTCGCCAGGTCCAGGTCATATGCAACTTGCCATCCGTGCCGGCATCGATGCCATTCAGGTACGCGTTGCGCGTGCTGGAGTTCGAGGTGTCATAAGCATCCGAATAGTTCCCGGCGGAGTTGCTGGTGCCATCGATAACCTCGTGTGAGGATCCCCATCGCTGATTCGGAATGCCGCCGCTGGTGCTACTGCTGCTGTTGTAGCTCAAGAAATTCGTATCGCCGTTGCCGCTACCTCCCGTACGATACTCCGCGATCAGATCACCATCGGGCTTGGAAGCGAAACGGGGATACGTGATGCCGCTGACCGTGCCGGAATCCTGGGCGTTGAATTTTGCTCGCTCCCCGCCGGGAACAAAGAACAGATTCGCTGGATCAGCTGCCGCGGCGTTCCACGCGGTGTCAGACAAGGTCGCTTTATTGATCCCTCTGGTCGTCAAATATCGAAGATCGTCGACGTGATGATCGTAGGCCAGATGAATCCGCCCATCCCCAGAGATTCCCATGCCGATGACGTTGTGGCTGTCCCATTTCCCGTTTTGATTGCTTCCGCCATCCCCGTCTTCATCCCCGTTGACCATGTCGTAGCCGGTGTCGAAAGAATGCCAGGTGTTCGTCGGGTCCGACAGGTTGCGACGTGCGATAAAGATGTCTTGTTCGTCGTTCGCCCCATGGTGATACCAGGTTGCGAATTGATAACCACCAAAAGTCACCAGCGGTTCCGTTTGATGGGACCTGCCATTGATAGCCCGTCCGAACCGCGAGCCAGATGGCATCAACAGCGCGCTTGGATCCAGCAGCATATCATGGGCCAAAGAAATCGAGTTCTGACCGTGAACCAGCCCTGGGCCAAGACCGCAGATCAACAGCAAGAGGCCGACACCCAGATTTTTGATAACTCCGGCAGGTACACAAGGGGAAAAACGACTGGAATAAAACTGCCTGACCATCTGATGTTGACACCGTTGGTGCGCGTAAGAATTGATGTTTACCATGGCTTCAAAAAAAATGGTCAGTGCAAATGGTGGCCTCCACGAAAACGGGTAATTCGCACCAATCACGGATCGACCATTACACCGTTGCCGAGCTCCGTTAGTTTAGTGACTGTAAAAATCGTTTGCTACGACCATCGATTTTCATTTTGCGAAACCGGGAAACTGCGAGGAAATGCAAAATCCCGGTAGAATTTCCAGTTCCAACTACCCAACTGGACAGGCCAAAAATACAACAGATATAATGGGCCAATCACGACCATAATTTTGCGATAGCGCGTGTCGGAAACAGGGCCTCGAGAAAACAGCACTTTTTAGCTTGAATTCCTTGTTTCGGGCGGGCAATTGAGGTTAAATGGGGGCAAAAGGACCGGCCCTAGCGATTTCGCGGTTGTGACGATCGTTTGGGACAAATGCTTTCACCTCGGTTTTGCGTCATTGATTGAAAAAGAAAAGACCAACCATGAAGAAATTCATCTTGTTTGCCGTGATCGCCGTGCTGGCGATTCCCCAGGACGCACAGGCAGACATTGTGATTGCTGGCTGGGACACTTGGAACAGCGTCTCGGCTCCCAGTTCCACCGTGACGGCGACAGGTGTCACCGCAACGGCGGCGGCTTCGACGGCCGCTGGCAATTGGAGTATCGCTGACTCGGGTACCGACCCAGGACGCGGCTCCAGCGAGGATACCACTTGGGGAACTTTCGATGGGAATGGGAACGCAGCCAGCGCCGTGACCAATGCTGGGACTGCCAACTTCACGGCGGTCAATGGAGTAACAAGCGCCCAGATCACTTACACGATTACGAATAACGGCGCAGTCAATTTGGATTTGGCGGCGTTTCATATGGACGCCGTTGCCTTCCGTCCCAACGCCCCCAGAACGTACCAACTGAACGTGCTGAGTGGCGACATTACCAACGGCACCGTATTCACATCCGGAAATGATGCGATCACCAGTCTTGGCGGGAGCCTTAGCGGACACAACCAGCATGACGATATCGACCTGGACCTGACAGGCCTTGCAGATCACACGTTGGCGGTAGGTGAATCGGCTGTAATCCAGATTGCTTTCTCGAGCGGAACAGGTTCAGGCGGCGGCCACCATTTGTTTCTTGACAATGTTGCCTTCAGTGGCAACGTTTCGACCGTACCTGAGCCAAGTGGTCTCTCGGTGCTGGGTTTGGCTGGGATCACCATGTTCCTTCGTCGCAAAAAATAATTCGCACGCCTGGATCTGATCCAGTTTCGCGGATCTCAACCAAACATCGCGGCGAGGCATTTGCCGAAGCGATGCGATCGCCGAGTCTATCGATTTAAGCCATAAATCAGTGGAAAGAAACACGCGTTAACTTTTTTGGCGTCGAATTTCAGGCGATCGTCTTGCCCGTATCACGATTTGACTCCACCGACCAGTAATGTCGCGAGCGTGGTCGCCAGATTTTTCAGTGCTGCTTCGTTGGGCAGCGTCACGGTCAGCTGCTGGCGACCGGACTCGTCAGTCTGAACGCAGTTAGCCAGCCCTTCCTGTACTTGCTTCACAACTTGCGCATCGGGTTGGGCCGATACTGCTGGCGACTGGTTGACCAGTTCTCCAAGGAAATTGAACACGGCGCCCAGCATTTCGCCACCTGCCGAAGCAACGCGTTGACGATGTTCGAATTGCGAGGTTAACGAATTGCCGGCATTCTCCGCCGCCGTCTGTTGTGAGCCATCGATCGGCACTTCCGGTTTGGCACCGATCAGGACTTCCAACCGACGTTTCATTTCTTCCATGCCGCTAACCATTTCAAGCGTGTCAACATCCGACTCGCTATCCAATGCGGCTAACGCCAAATTGCGTTTGTCGTCCAGGGCGACCAGCATCTGTTCTTCAAGTGTATCTTGAGTGACCAGCAAATAGACGTGAACCGGATTGGACTGCCCCATCCGGTGAGCGCGTGCGATTCGCTGCTCGAGGATCGCCGGATTCCAGGGCAAGTCCACATTGATCACCGTGTTGGCGGCTTGCAGGTTCAGCCCAGTCGATCCCGCGTTGGTCGAGATGAACAACTGGCAATCTGGATCTTTCTGAAACTGATCCACGAGGGCTTTTCGTTTCTTTTGGGGAACACTGCCGTCGAGTCGAACATATTTGAGTTTCTGGCGGACAAGTATTTTTTCGATCAGCCCCAACATCGTCGTCCACTCGCTGAACAACACGACTTTCCGATTTTGGCTCTCAAACAGTTCTTGCAACAGTTCGTCCAAGCGTTCCAGTTTACTGGAGTGGGAAGGTTCAGCTTTGGTGTTGAGAAACGTACTGTCGGCGGCCATCCTCGCAGCCAACAGCGAACGCTGCAGCCGCAAAAAGTCCATCTCCGTGAAATAGGCTTTGCGAACAATCTGAGCCACGATCCGCATATTCGCGTTGTTAATCTCCAACTGCTCTTCGGTGGGTGTGACCCGAACGACCTCGGTGGTGCGGGGTGGCAGCTCTTTAAGCACCTGTTCCCGAGTCCGCCGCAACATGATCGGAGCCAGTGTCTTTCGTAGCTCCGTCAGGTTCTTGTAGCCCAGCACTTTGCCGCGTTCGTCGACGATCCGGTGTTTGTTGAAAAACCTGAAGCCCGGGCCTAAACGGCGATCATCCACAAACTGGACGACGCTAAACAGTTCACTCAATCGATTTTCCAGAGGCGTCCCCGACAAGACCAACGCGTATCTGGACTTAAGACTTTTGACAACCTGGGTTGTTTTGGCTTCCCAGTTTTTGATCCGTTGGCCTTCGTCGAGGATAATCAGGTCCCAATCAACCAGCTCGATCGAAATAATATCGCGCAACACTTGTTCATAGTTGCAGATTGTGAAGAACGCGTCGTTTTCATACTGTTCAGCGCGGGCGGCCATCGATCCGACCACCAACTGGCAATCACGGTCACAGAATCTTTCAACTTCAGCAGCCCATTGGCTCTTCAGCGACGTTGGACATATCACCAGGACTTTGTTGATGCCGGACTCGCGGGCCAACAGTTCAGCGACCCCGATGCCCTGAATCGTCTTGCCAAGCCCCATGTCGTCCGCCAAGACGGCTCGACCGGCGCCAACGGCGAACGCGATTCCATCCAATTGATAGGGAAGTAACTCGTTTTTCAGCAACGATTTTCTCAAAGGATGTTCGGCCGGATTTTTTCGAATCTCGGCGACCAATGACTCGACGTGCGTTTGGTGCAATTGCTGGTCAATCAACTCTGCGGCATCCGGGAAGACGTTGACCTGGTAGCCGGATTTTTCCAACTTGCTGGCGCAGCGAATGACGGTAGAAATGTCGGTCGTGCTGCGGTTGATCAATTTGCCCGCGATTTTCGCAGCCGTCTCGTCGAGCTTGTGAGGTGGTCTCAAGCGAAGTGCCACGGAATTGCTCGCTGCTGGATCACGAAAGTCGACGGACAATGCGAAGTCTTTGGGCTTGAACTTCCGACGTTTTCCCGATGGAAATTTTGCCTTGATACGTTGTTGGGCGTAGATCAAATGTTTGCAGGTTCCGAGTGTGTTCTTGCGGAAATCGGGGCACGAACAATAGGACTCTCCGACCTGCAAGCCTTGAATTGATAGCTGGTACGTCTTTCCCGATGCTTTGCTGGTAAGCGTGTACTGACCCCAGGGTTTTTTGGGTTGGTTTGAATTCAGTTTGAATTTCTCTTCTTTGGCCCGTGCGATCCGATCGGCCAAAGCCTCCGCCACGAGTTCTTCTTCGGAGAGACTTTCGACCGCGCCCGCTCCTTCGGTGGTTTGGCCAGCCCCAACAGCATTTTCTCTTCGAGAATCAGCGACAAAGCCGCGCCGACGTGCACGCAGGGTCCGTTGCATCGAGTGCAATTCCATTTCAGCCGGTTTCGGGCTTCCGCGATCATCGTAATGGAAACGTTAGCTGTATTTCCCGACACGTCGATAGGCAATTTCAGCTGGAAAAGATCGCCCCGCAGGTAGACTTGTTGTTCGATGTCAATTTCGAACTTGCCGCCTTCCTGAATCAACTGCTTACCGTTTTCCCCCAGCAGTTTGACAGCTTGCAAATAAGTCAGCCGCGAGAGCTTGTCATGCAGCTTGAGCTGATGTTCCGGTTTTGTAGTCATGGGATCCCTCCGGTTTTGACACAATTCCAACCATTATAAGCATTTAGAAAGAAACCGAAATCACCAAGGCATGATGCTATTTCATTGCCAGCAGGTCGGGACAACCGACAAGTTCGAATCCGTCCGACAAGTAACCTTGTTGTTCAGTGCTTGGTGTCCGATGGCGTTCGTTTTGAATTTCGGTTAGGAGGGCAACCATTGCCGGAAGGATAGGTTTGGAGCCAAGCCCTGACCAACCTCCCCGGAAATAGTTGCGTCTTGCCTCTGTTGGAAATACGTTCGCGACGCCCATCGACGCAAATCCAACGGTGCCACTGATTTGCCACTGATTTCGAAAATCGGGTCCCAAAACGAAACTAGGGCCTACAGCCAAAGTGCCGTAAGCCCTAGTTTTACCGAGTGGGGATGACAGGAATCGAACCTGCACTCCTTTTGGGAACTAGATCCTAAATCTAGCGCGTCTGCCAGTTCCGCCACATCCCCGGACTGCTTGATTAACGTGTGGCTGTTGATGTTTGGGATTGTCGTGAAACAGGTCTGAAAATCATACCTGTGTTCTTCACGGTTCCCGCAAAAAAAAATCAATTCGCCCAAGATTTTGAATGCGATATTCTAGAACTTGACCAAGAGGCTGGGAAGGCGAAAAGCTCTGCTTTCTCGAGAAATTTGATGCCCTGAATTCGTGTTGCTTTCGATTTCGATTGCTTAAAATAGAATTGAATTCAGCGGGTGCTTCTTTTCGGCACGGCCCGCCGGGTAAGCTGGTCTGGAATCTGAACCTGGGATGACAAATTGGTACGTCAGCTGCAAACTAATTCGGACATTTTTTTGTTACCCTTTCTGCCAAGGTGGTTGCAGCAGATGCTAGGCTCGCCCTCGCCAGCGACTTCTGCCAGAGTCCGTTGTTGGACCGTGGCAATCGCGACGGTGCTTTCGTTTGCATCTGCTTCCCGAACGCTCGCTCAACAGATTCAAATTGTCAGCGAGCTACGTGAATCCGGTACAATTCGAACGGTGAAACCGGGAATGATCTCGATCATTACGCCAGATCGCCGCGTGGTGACTTGCAAGATCCAGGACCGGGATGAAAAAGCGATCTCGGTCTCTGGCACCCCGCTGCGACTGCCCGCCAAAATCACGGTCACCGGCACGCTCCCGGCAACGCTGCTTGAGAAAGGCATGGTTGTCCGCTTCCTCGGCAAGACCAGCCAATACGGGAAATCGGAGGGAGAGGTCAAACAGATCCAGGTGCTCAATCAAACCCAAACCGAATTGAAAGTCGATTTTCTCGAGCGTCCCGAACCGGGCGAAGCGGGCAAATGCGAAGTCGTCGGGCGGGTGATGAACCTGACCAAACAGAAATTGCGACTTCAGGTCCCCAAGTCCAATTGGGCAAAAAAGGAACGGATCACGTTTGAACTGGCCCCCGATTGTACGATGCGGGTCGCCGATGATGACTTGAACCGGGTCCGTCCCAACGACACGGTAGAGAATCTCAAAATCGTCAAGTTGTCGACCGGCGATTTGATTGCCAGGGAAATCGAAATCAAGATGACAGCGGATCGGGAGGTGATCACGACGTCGTTCCATGAAAAACTGGAACAGGAATTCAGCGACCTGTCACCCGAACCCGCTCAACCTCGAGAACTGCGGTCCAACAATTTTGTGCTCTACACCGATCTCTCGGACCGCAATGCTAATATCTTGCTGGCCAAACTGGAGACGATGCACGAACTGATCGGCAGCTACTTCGGCAAACGGCCGCGGATTCCCGTCGAATGTTACGTCGTTTCGGATTTAAGCAAATGGGGTAACGAAAAATTGCACCCAACTGGTGTTGCCAAAATCATGGAACCCGCGGGCGTCACGCTGACCGCGCGTCATATTCCAACTGGGCAAGCCAAATCAGTGGTTTATTCCTGTGACCGACACGCCGTCTGTCAGCACGAGGCCGTCCATGCATTCTGTGCCCAGGCATTTGGTTCAACTGGTCCGGTTTGGTATTCCGAAGGGATGGCGGAACTGGGTCAGTACTGGATTCCCGGGGAATTGGCGGTCAACATTGACCCCGTCGTCATTGAATATTTGACAACATCCGAACCCAAAAAAATGGAGGAGATTGTTGCCGCTGGCCAGATCACTGGTGACTCCTGGCAAGCCTATGCGTGGCGTTGGGCGCTCTGCCATCTGCTGGCGAACAACCCGAATTACGCGCGGCGATTCAAACGATTGGGGATCAGCATGATGGCCGGCGGCGACGATTCGTTCGAACGAGCCTTTGGTAAAGTGGCGGATAAGATTTCGTTTGAGTACGACCAGTTCGTAGAAAATTTTGGCAACGGATACCGGGTCGACCTGTGCGCCTGGGACTGGAGCGTGGCGGCATCCAACCTCGATAGCAACGGCCGGACAAAATCTGAAATCAAGGCACAGTCCGGTTGGCAACCCACCAAACTGGAGGTTCGCGAAGGTGTTTCCTACGATTTTGTGGCACAGGGAGAATGGCAACTTTCGCCGCATGAAAAATTGATCGACGCCGAGGGCTACCCCGAAGGCCGCGGAAAACTGGTGGGTGTGATCTTGCATGATTACCAGCTGTCCGAACCGATCGAACTGGGCACAAGCGGCTCGTTTTTGGCACCGGTCACAGGCCAGCTTTATTTACGCTGCCGGGATGACTGGACCGAGTTAGCCGATAACACGGGAGAGGTCACGGTCTATTTGCGGCGATCACCCAAAACTGAATAGCAGTTGAAAAAGCCAAACGCCATTTTGGCCTATCCCATCCCACCTACCGTTGCTTCGTTCGCAACGTGGCAAGCCAATGAGTCGGCCGAGTGAGGCTTGAGTGGTTGGACGATTGGTTTGCGGATGGATTCAGTTTAAATTTTTTGTCGGCAGGAAAGACGTGCGCTTACGTGGCCATTCGCTCCGCGAATGTGATTGTCTGTGCCAATTCGCTCCGCGAATGTGCTTGTCTGTGGCCATTCGCTCCGCGAATGTGCTATTTCGCGGAGCGAAATTCCACGTAAATCAGGGCGATTCACATCGGAATCGCCCAGCTTGCAGCAGGATTCCCTACTTGTCTTTGATCGCTTCCAGTTCCTGAGCCGCCTCGAGTTTTGTTTTTGCGTTCTCGTAGGTCTGCGTGGCAATGTCGACGCGTCGCTGATTCGCTTCGACTTCGGTTCGCGTGGCGTAACCACGATTGGCCAAGGTTTGCGAGTATAGCAATTGCTCTTTGGCGAACTGCAAATTACGTCTGGCTTCCAACAATTCCAGTTCTCCGACCAACTCGTTCTGACGGATTTCTGATTTAGCCAGCTCAAGCGCTTTTTTTGCTTCGTCGAATCGAAACCGGTCCTGTTGCAGCTGCACATCGGTAATGATCCCGCGCAAGTGCAGTTGCTTGCTGTCTTTAAGCCTGGCCGTCGCCTCGGTGAGTTGACGCTGTGCCTCCATCGTTGATAGCTTGGCGGACGAAAACACAATTCGCTCCAACAAATCCACCCGCTGTTCCAGTTTCGCGACTTGCGACTCCAACGAATCCTGCTCCTGGGCCACCGGCTTTGCTTCGTCCTGGGACGCATTTCCAAAGCAACAGAATCCGGCGATCAACGAGATGATGACGAGGTTGAGATTGCAGTTGATTTTCATGCTTGTTTCCGAGCAGGTGAATCCGACTTCCAACAGCGAGAGGTGACAGCCGTAGTTTCCACGATCCTGATCGCAAATGCAACTTGGTGCGGTGCCATCACCAGTGTTTCGATCGTGATTACGGAAAACTCTCTTTCGACTTTGAATTCACTCCGTCCAATTGCCACAACGCGCTGCCAACAAAAAAGCACGCCCGAAAAGGAAGTGCTGATTTGAGCGTGATGAACTTCACCAACTTTCGATTACGGACAGGCAACCTATTGCTTGGCCAGCGCGTCCCGAATTTCGGTCAACAACTTGACCTCCGCTGATGGTTCGGCTGCCTTTTCTTCTTCCTGTTTTTCGAATCGCGCTTTGGCGGCATTCATCAACTTGATCACCAGAAAGATCGCAAATGCGACGATCATAAAATCGATGATCGTGGTGATAAACGTTCCGATCCCCAAGTTGACGGCCTCGGCGGTGACTTCGCCTGTGGCAGGATCTTTGACAGCTTCTTTCAGGGTGACGTCGTACTGCGAAAAATCGACGCCGCCCAACAAGCCCACCAGGGGCATCACAATTTTTTCGACCAACGCGGACACGATTTTACCAAACCCGGCACCGATTACGATTCCGACGGCCATGTCGACGACGTTACCCCGCATCGCGAACTCTCTAAATTCACTGACAAGTCCCATTTGAGTTTCTCCTGAAAAAGTCGGTAAGAAGGGAAGCTGGATTTACCGGAAGGTTGGGCGAGCCAATTTAGGAATCGACAGCCATGAAAACTGCTTGGACGCATCCGGTACCAAGAACGATCGGAGCATTTTGCCAATTGCTGCTAATTCGGCAAGGTGAGCATCACAGAATTTCTGAGCTGCCGAACCGCCCGTTCAGTACGAACCAGCCGCGACGTCTCGTCCGACGACTCACGCGGAAAGCCGTTCGGTTCCAGGTGGTTGGACGAAGGCCTCGCGTTGTCAGCTCTGGTTGGATACGGGTATGATTCAGGTTGTTGCGTTATGTTCCTGCGTTCTTGCCGAGTCGTTTTGATTATGGGCTATCGCTCGCTCCGAGACTGTGTCGAAGACCTTCAGCGCCACGGGCACCTGGTCCGGCTGGATGACGCGATCAATGCGAATCTGGAAGCCGCCGAAATCCAACGGCGGGTTTACCAAGCCGGCGGTCCGGCGATTCTGTTTTCCAACGTGCGAGACTGTCAGTTTCCAATGGTTTCCAACCTGTTCGGTACTTTGGAACGTGCCCGGTTTATCTTTCGCGACACGTTTGAAAACGTGCAACGGGCGATCCAGTTAAAAGTCGACCCGTCCCAGGCGATGCGTGAGCCACTGAAGCACTGGCGGGCACCGTTCATCGCGCTCCAGATGAGGCCAAAATCTGTCCGCGGTGGTGCGGTGCAGGCCCATGAAACCAAGATCACTGCCCTGCCCCAACTGAAAAGCTGGCCGGATGACGGAGGGGCCTTCATCACGCTGCCGCAAGTCTATTCCGAAGACGTTCGCCAGCCGGGACTGGGAAAATCCAATCTGGGCATGTACCGGGTTCAGCTGACCGGAAATCAATACGCACCCGATCAGGAAATCGGAATCCATTATCAGATCCACCGAGGCATCGGGGTTCAACATCGCGCAGCGCTTGACGCCGGTCAGCCATTTCATGTGAACATCTTCGTCGGCGGCAATCCCGCAATGACCGTCTCCGCCGTGATGCCGTTGCCGGAAGGAATGTCGGAACTGACCTTTGCGGGCGCACTCGCCGGCCACCGAATTCCCATGATCAGGCAAACCAACGGTGCGGCAATTTATGCCCAAGCGGATTTCTGTATCTCCGGTACCATCGTTCCGAATCGCGTGCTACCCGAGGGTCCGTTCGGTGACCATCTCGGATACTACAGTTTGCAACATGACTTTCCCGTGTTGCGAGTTAATAAAGTCTATCATCGAGCGGGCGCCATCTGGCCGTTTACGGTCGTCGGGCGCCCGCCCCAGGAAGACACGGTTTTTGGAGAGCTGATTCATGAATTGACCGGTCCGGTTATTCCCACGGTTTTGCCAGGTATCCAAGCAGTCAATGCGGTCGATGCTTCGGGAGTTCATCCGCTACTGCTGGCAATCGGCAGCGAACGTTACGTGCCCTATCAAAACACGACGCAGCCGCAGGAGCTGTTAACGCAGGCCAACGCAATCCTGGGCCAAGGCCAGATGTCGCTGGCAAAATATCTCTGGATCATCGATCAGGCCTGCGATCCCCAACTGAACATCAATGACATCGCGGCTTTCTTCGGACGAATGCTGGAGCGGGTAGACTGGAATCGCGATCTGCATTTCCAGACAAAGACAACCATCGATACACTCGACTACTCCGGCAGTGGATTTAATACCGGCTCCAAAGTCGTGATCGCGGCCGCCGGTCCCAAAATCCGTGAACTGGGCAACGAGGTGCCAGGTAATTTGAATCTGCCAGCTGGCTACGCCCAACCTCACGTCTGCTTGCCAGGTATCCTGGCAATTCAAGCTCCAAGCTTTCCCTCGAACGCGCGCGCTGATTCGAAAATCGAATTATTCTGTCAAGCGTTTCCCGCTCAGGCGATTGAAGGATTTCCGTTGGTGCTGATCGTCGACGACAGCAAGTTTGTTGCTCAGACATTGAACAATTTTTTGTGGGTGGTGTTCACGCGCAGCAACCCGGCTACCGACATTTACGGGATCGGGCAGTTGACTGAACATAAGCATTGGGGGTGTAGCGGCAGCCTCGTCATCGATGCCCGGATTAAACCGCATCACGCACCACCATTGATCGAAGATCCGGAGGTCAGCAAAAAAGTGGATGCGATGGCGGCGCGGGGAGGACCATTGGCGAAGTGGTTGTAAGCGATGTGAGTTCCACCGCGAATCGGATCGACACGTTGCGGGAGTGAAGTAAAATCGAAGTTATTTATCACGTGATGCGACGAACATGATTGACCGATCTTGGGGCTTGCGACCAACGGAAGGCGTGACATTCAGATCGCCAGTCGTACTACCGACCGAATTTTGGGTCACCACGATACGCGGTACTACTTTAGAACAAGGAGCCCGAACGGAGGGTGATTCTACGATCCAATTTCATCAATAATGAACCAGTCACCCAACGCTTCAACTCCTTGCCGGAAGTCAAAGAATTCTCAGTCTCATGAATCGTCGCCAATTCGCTTTCGAAGTCGTCCAGAAACTTCAACGCGCCAACTATCAGGCATTGTGGGTTGGCGGCTGCGTGCGCGATCAACTGCTGGGGCTGGACCCCAAAGACTACGATGTTGCGACCGACGCCACGCCCGATGAAATTCGGCAACTGTTTGGTAAACGCCGGACGCTACCGATCGGCGCTGCGTTCGGCGTGATTACGGTGCTCGGGCCAAGAGGCATCAGCCCGATCGAAGTGGCCACTTTTCGTCGCGACGCGACCTACTCCGATGGGCGCCACCCGGATGCGGTCGAATTCACCGATGCCCGTGAAGATGCGCTCCGCCGGGACTTCACCATTAACGGAATTTTTTTTGATCCGGTCACCGAACAAGTCATCGATTACGTTGGCGGACAGGCCGACCTGAAATCAAAACAGATTCGGGCCATTGGTGATCCACATCAACGAATTGACGAGGACAAACTGCGAATGCTGCGTGGCGTGCGATTCGCGGCGACTTTCGGGTTCGAACTGGAATCCGAAACCCTGGCATCGATTCAAGAACATGCGGCCGAGATCAAAATCGTCAGCGAAGAACGAATCGGTGCGGAACTGGTTCGCATGTTGTCACACCCGAATTGCGCCGTCGCTGCCGAATTACTCGTAAAATCGAAACTCTGGAGGGAAGTCCTGCCACCCCAGTGGCCCGCCAGGGCATGGACAGCTGAACGATGGCGGCCTCGAATCGAAGAGCTGAAACGTCTGCCAAACTCGGAGTTTCCCGCGGCGACGGCTGTTCTGTTGCGTGAGGCTTTCGAACCCACCCAACTGCGCGTCCGTGTCCGACAACTTCAGGCGGCCTGGCGAATCACGAACCAACAGGCAGTCAGCATCGGCTGGATCGTTTCTCATTGGAAAACTCTCGTTGATGCGCAACACACGCCCTGGTCCACCATTCAACCGTTGCTGGTCCACGCCGATGCGCGGCAAGCCATCGATGTCGCGATCGCAATTTCCGGAGACGGTGATGGGTGTCGGTTTTGCCGGGAGCGACTGCAATGGCCCAGCGAACGACTGGACCCTGCACCGCTGCTGAGCCGGCCAAGACCTGATTGAAATGGGGATTACGCCGGGGCCAAGATTCAAAACTTTGCTGCAGGAACTGCGCGACCGGCAACTCGACGGCCGAATCGAATCATCCGAAGCGGCAAAACAATACGTGGCGAGTCTGATTCCGGACCCATAATTGTGCGGCCAGCGGACATTTTTTGGGCGGGTGTCGCTGGGCGGTTTCTGTTGCCTCAATCGGCCGATTTTGCTAAAAGCCAGTCAAGTGCATTGCCATCATCATGGCTTGATTTCAGGATTAGCCGTCACCCATCACCGAACAAGAGAAATACGATGCCACAGCTTGATCTATCGGATGCGGTCTGCCAGTTGTGTGGGCGCGATGAGCTGGACTTATTTTCGGTTCCCGATCGGGCTGAATTTTATCTTTGTCGAGATTGCGAACTTTACCAACACGCCACGCCGCCGATTTGCGAGGCAGAGTACGGACTGGAATACAACACTTACGCCGATCGCCGGTCCCAAAAACTGCGAACGGCCCATGTTCGATTGAATCGAATCGCGGCCCTGACAGGAAACGACCGTTCCCCAACCGATCGCCCATTAAAACTGCTGGACATCGGCTGCAATCTCGGGATCACGCTGGAAGCGGCACGGCAACGCGGCTGGCAGGCGGTCGGAATTGATATCAATCCAGAGATGGCGGATTATTGCCAACAACAAGGCTTCGAAGCCATCAGCTACCAGGGACAACAACTTCCGTTTGAAGATCAAACCTTTGACATCGTTACCGGTTGGCATGTCATCGAACATGTGAACGACGTCCGGCAGACGCTTGCCGAATGGCGACGCGTATTGCGACCCGACGGAATTCTGGCGATCGAAACCCCCGATGCCTCGTCGTCCAAAGTCCGCCTGCTGGGCAGACACTACCAACGGTTTTGGTGCATTGAACACACGTACGCATTCACGCCCGAAAATCTGAATTCCTTCTTTCAGCAGACCGGATTCGATATTTTGCGGAAACCGATCTTCGGTAATCTATTTCAGCTGCAGCCAACACAGGCAGCATTCGCCATCGGCTATCAGATGCACTGGGCGATGAAGCAACTGATCGGCTGCCGCAAGGCGTTCCAGATTTTTGCCCGACGGACCGAACACGCACCCGGCGTCTGCTCCAAGGCAGCTTGAACGCCAGCTCTGGACTTCTTTCCCGGACAGGAACAAGGACTGAATTTGGGGTGCCGCTCGCGTTTGGATTCTGCACCGATCCAAAAACAAGCTCGATAGGGCTGACACAATCTTTGCCGGGGCTGAGAAGCCCCAGTTCCATCGCCACCCAAGACAAAAGGCCCAGCGGGCCGATACAAATAGCTGCCATTGCTATGAATTGTGTCGGCCCGCTGGGCCTACGGTTCTCATGGCGAATCATTCCGGCGGTTGCCACCGCCGGCAAAAATTGTGTCGGCCTCCGGCCTGAATTCGCATCCTCACTCGAATGCTCGGTCTCCAAACTGAATCCGCTCCTTCACGCGATCGGTCGACCACCCGCCCTAATTCACATTACTGCTCGAATGCTCGACGGCCAAAACGGCAAACGGTCGGGATTTCACGGAAAACAGTTACGTGATTCCAACTCGAATTGTTGCTCAAATCGCCTCCGTTCCTTCTAATGCAAATAGACATCGAGCGATGTTGTGAATGACTGTTGTTTTCCGCGACAAAAGGAACTCCATGAAAATCCGCATGCACCCTGATTTCGGTTTGGCTTCTGTCGCTTCGTTCTGTCTGTTGCTGCTAACCACTTCGAACGTCAGTGCGGATGACTGGCCTCATTGGTTCGGCCCCAAGCTGGATAATGTCTGGCACGAATCCGGGATGATCGACCAATTTCCGGAGGCTGGCCCCAGCATCGTTTGGCGGCAGGAAATTGGAAGCGGATACGCGGGACCGTCGGTGGTCGGCCAACAACTGTTCGTGATGGACCGCACCCAGGATGATCAAAAAGGAATCGGCGTCGAGAACAATATTCGGCAAGCGGGTGCGCTGCCAGGCGGCGAACGCGTCCGCTGCATCGATGTCGCGACGGGCAAAGAGATCTGGTCGCATAAGTATGACTGCCCCTACTTTATCGCTTATCCGACCGGCCCGCGCTGCACGCCGACCGTTGACGAAGACCGTGTCTATACACTTGGGGCGATGGGACGCCTGATCTGTTTCAAGAAAGACGACGGCCAAGTCATTTGGGAGAAGGAACTCACTGAGGCTTACGATACCAAACCACCGATCTGGGGATACGCTTCGCATCCGCGGGTCGATGGCGACCTATTGCTGGTGCCCGTCGCCGGCAAGAACTCGGGCGCCGGCGTGGTCGCGTTCGACAAACTGACTGGCAAGGAGGTCTGGAAGGCGGTCGACACGCTCGATATCTGTTACGCGCCGCTGGTGATTTATGAACCTCCCAACACAGAGCGGCAATTGATCTTCTGGCACGCCGACGGAATCACATCGCTCAACCCGGCGACCGGGCAAGAGTACTGGTTTTCAAAATTTCCGGAAGAACGAAATGCCTCGCAGACCGCGATTGCCACGCCCGTGCTGGTCGGCAATCAACTGTTGATCAGTGAGTTTTACAAAGGCTCTTTGCTGTTGGAAATTGGCTCCAATCCGCCTTCGGTTACCGAGAAATGGCGACAAAAAAAACTGAATCCCAAACTGGACCAGGCCTTGAACGCGATGATGGCGACTCCCGTGGTCCAAGACGGTTATGCGTACGGGATTGCCTACAATGGTCGTGGTGCTGGTGTGATGCGATGTACGGAACTGGCGACCGGTGAAATGAAATGGAATCAGGACGATTGGCTGAGCGAAAAACCGCAGACTTTTGCCACGGCATTTATGGTCCAAAACGAGGATAAGTATTTCATTTTTGACGATTTAGGCGAATTGATTATCGGCAAACTTTCGCCCGAAGGCTTTTCAGAACTCGACCGCGCAAAATTGCTGGAACCGACTTCGGTCGCTCGCGGTCGCGACGTGGTCTGGTCCCATCCGGCGTTTTCAAACGGCAAAATGTTTGTGCGCAATGACAAAGAAATCATTTGCGTCGATTTGAAGAAACCGGTTCATCCATGAAGTTCTCGTTTGATTGTCCGCATTGCGGGAAGTCCTACCGCAATGTCAAAACAACGCTGCGAGGAAGAAAAGCCCGCTGCTCGTGCGGCAGCGTGATTCGAATCGGGGAACCGCCTTCCGCCAAATCAAATCCCAAGGCGGACTCTGCGCCTTCTTCAGGCGGAGCATCGAGGCCAACATCAGCTGGCGACCCAAATCAAGACAAACCAAAAAAGCAACTTGACGCGCCAAACGGCGGCAAAAATGCTTCGAGTTCACCGATTCCGACGGTCGAGGTCAAGGTCGAGAAAACCTCGCTCATGGTGGATGACCATTTCAGCGACCTCGATGACATCCTGTCGGGGCGTGGCCTGGTCGATGAACCCCGTGCCCGCTCAACTGGCACCCGTACAAGCCCGCCTCGCAACGCCAAGCCGGTTCACCGCCCTACCCGCCCAGACGTTGCCGAAGAGTACCGACCGGAGCACGGACCACCGCCAGAAATTTTTGAGGCCCCGATCGAAAAACCACCGAGCAAGGGTGCGACCATTGGCCTGCTGGCGGTAATCGCATCGGCGACTTTGGCGTTCTGGTTCGGACTACTGATTGTGCTGGTGCGATTTGTGGAAATCGAGCAGGTTTTACTGAAACGTTTTGCGGACACGATTACCGCGCTCAACGTCGGCAAATTTGGAACGGAAAAAATCAGCGAGAGTATTCAATTCGGGTTTGTGGCGATCGGTTGGGCGATGTGGGTTGTGGCCTTGCTGCTGATGCTATTTGCGATTGGCCAGTTCCTCAATGGTATCATCAAATTATTCATCGGCAGGTCGTTGCTGCGGTGGGTCGATGGATCAGTGGCGGGCCTGGCGATCGTTTTCGTGTTTCTGGTTGTGGGAAGTCTGTTCCTGCAATCCAGCCACATGACAGCTTTGAATCGGGAACTCAATCAGTTTGAGAACCCCGGAGCCGTCGGCGAATCCAGCCCCCAGAATGTGATGATGATCCGCGAAAGCTATCGCAAACGTCACCGGGAATTTATGACCGTGATGGCCATCAGCGGCATCATTCCGTTTTCCATTTTTGCGTTTTCGATGGTTCGGCTGTTCACCTTGACCGGCGAATCGCCGAAACAGAATTCAGTGCGGTAATGGCCCGGCTTTCGAATACATCCGATTGATAGCGCATAAAAATGGGCGTCAGGAATTCCGCCGACATTCCTGAACGCCCTGTTGGGAAACAGCCACCGGTTACAGGTTGAAAAACATGTTGGCCAGCGCCTGTCCCGTTCTTGTTTCAGCTTGATCGTAAAGCGATTGTCGAATCGCTGCGTTCTCGTAGTTGCCAATTTTTTTCGCATCCGGTCGAATGCCCGGAGCCCGAACAATCCGAGCCAGTTCGCCGTGATCAAACCATGCCAAGCGACAATGCATGCAAGTATCGATCACGACGTTCCCTGGACCGTAATAGGGATGTGCATCCATCCGTTCCTGGCAAGCCGGACAATTCGTCCGCCGATCGAGGTCGGCGGGGTCGACAGGGCGTGGCCGATCATCTTCCCCTTGATACGCTCCGCGCAACTCACGAATGATCTGACCAAGCGATTCATTATCGATCACGAACCCACGGCAGTTTTCGCAAAAACAAACGTCCAACAGGTCGCGCAACGTTCCTACCTGCAATGGCTGATCGCATTTGGGACAATTAAATTCCGTCAGTTTCCCCGACGGAATCACCGCGTCCTCGGCAGTCTCCAGTTGCTCCAGAAAATGGAACTGATTGCAGCTCAAACAACGGAAATGATTCTGACCAGGAACTTGAGCCATGCTGTCACCGCACGATTCGCAATTCATACCTCGGCTCCGGAAACACGACAACAATGCTGGAAGCGAAAGTCTACGTTGCGAATTCCCGGACGACCGGGGAATCCGAAACCGATCGAAAGAAAGTCGGCCCGATTATGTCGATTTTGAGGAGCTCCACGGCCGCCGGAAGTGCGCCGCTGGACGCTGACGAAAATGCACACTCTTGTAGGCCGAAAAAAAATGCGGACTCATGCATCCGGAACCAAGCCGCTTACTCGGTCTGCCGTAACTCGCAAATCTTGTCGCGGCAAATTTCCGTCGGGCATGCCCCGGGCGGAATTGACAACTGAATGGCTACCGCAGATCACCCCCAAACGGCCCTCCGTCGGGCTTGTCCCGGACGGTAGCGCGACTCGTCAGCTAAGAATCACGCCGTCTTCCGGGACGGGCCCGACGATTTGAATCTGAAATCAGGCTTTATCGACCACGCCATGAAAATCCTTGATCACCTGCCAAGTCTCTTCCGGAGTCTCAGTGTACTGGAACAGGTCGAGATGTTTGTCGCTGATCACACCTTCGTCGGCCAGGAACTGAAAGTCGATAATATTATTCCAATATTCTTTGCTGTAGAGAATGATTGGAATCTCCTGCATTCGGCCGGTCTGCCGTAAAGTCAATGTCGTAAACAACTCGTCGAGCGTTCCGAATCCGCCCGGAAAACAGATCAGGGCTTTGGCTCGCAACAAAAAGTGCATTTTACGGATCGCAAAATAATTGAACTGAAAACACATTCCGGGTGTGATGTAGGAATTGGGAACCTGTTCGAAGGGCAAGGTAATGTTCAGTGCCATCGAGATTCCACCTGCTTCGTAAGCACCGCGGTTGGCAGCCTCCATGATTCCCGGTCCGCCGCCGGTTTTGACGATGAATTCACCATCGCGAAATTGTTTGTTGTAATCGGTCACGATCCGGGCGAACTCGCGACACTCCTCATAGTATCTCGATTTGTTTAGCGTTCGCTCGGCGCGAATCATGTTCCGCTGGGCTTCGTGGCTGTCCGGATCCTTTGCCAGTGCCGCTTTGGCAGTTGCCACCATCTGCTCTCCTTCGTGGCGCGGTGCGACCTGCGTTCCGCCGAAGACAACAATGGTCGATTTGATTCCCGCCGAATCCATCATCATTTCCGGCTTCAGCAACTCAAGTTCCAATCGCAGCGGACGGAGTTCCTCCATGCGAATGAAATCTGGATCGAGATAGGCAAGCCGATAACTGGGATGGTTGACAATCTCTTCCAGGCGTTCTGACATGTCGTCGTGATTCACGGTGCCCTCATTAATTACGGCCCGCTGAGGGCCAGGTTCGGTTGTTTGGATAGTATGTTGGTACTCCGAAAACGAAATTCGGGCAATCCCAGACCGATTGTCCCCGGCTTCCGGCAGGACGAGCACGCGACCTCATTCCGGCCTACGCAAGACGGTGACGGCAGGCTCGAAATCGAATTTATTACGGCCGATGCCCGTTAAGCAAACAGCTCATCAATGGATTGACCTTTTCCGTCTTCGGTCACATAGAACGGACGCTTTTCCACGTCCAAGGCCGTATCGGGGGCAATCCCCATCGCTTTAAATATCGTGGCATGCAGATCGCTGATCGTGACCGGTTTTTCGATTGCCAGGCAAGGTCGTTCATCTGCCGTTTTGCCATACAACACGCCTTTGCCAATTCCCCCGCCGAACATCAGCACGCTACTACCGCCCGTGAAATGCCGATGCAAGCCATACTGCTTCATTTCCGCCATCACATCCGCTTTGGCGCGGGACTGATCTCGGGCCGTGCTGCCGGGGACGCCTTCGATCATCATGTCGCGACTGAACTCGCTGGCCACCACGATCAGCGTTCGATCCAACAGACCGCGTTCCTCCAAATCCAGAATCAATTGGGCAATCGGACGATCGATATCCTGTTTCATTTTGGCCGCCGTGGTGTGCCCATTTTCATGCGTGTCCCAACTGACAAAGGGCACATATTCGGTGGTGACCTCGATGAATCTGGCACCTGCTTCGGTTAACCGTCGCGCGAGCAAACAGCCTTGGCCAAAGCGGCTGGTATTGTAGATGTCAAACGATTCCTTCGGCTCCAGCGTCAAATCGAACGCCGTTCTTTCTGGCGAACTGAGCAGGCGATAGGCATTCTCCATCGCCCGCATCATTGATTCTTTTTGGTAATCGCTGGCCCGGTCACCGTGTTGCCGATTGACCAATTCGCGGTACTTCTTGAATCGTGCCTCGAATCGCGCGGGGGTCATGCCCGAAGGCGGACGCACCGAAGCGATCGCCTGATCTGGATAGGGTAGCACAAAGGGTCCGAACTCCGACCCCAGGAAGCCAGCGGTGTGAAACGCTTTCAGCTCCTCTTTCTCGCCGACGCCTTCCAACCGTTGGCCAATATCGATGAACGCCGGAATGGCCGGATTGCGAGGTCCAAGCAACCGGGCCATCCACGCGCCCAGATGCGGCGCCGCAACCGTCTGGGGCGGCACGTAGCCCGTGTGCCAATGGTATTGGTGTCGCGAATGGAGAATGTTGCCAAGATCAGCTTGCACGTGCGATCGGATCAGCGTGCCCCGATCGAGAATCTGGGCGATCTGCTCCAGCCCTGAAGTGATTTTGATGTTGTCGACGACGGTATCGATGGCAGGGAACGTCGAAATGATCTGCTCAGCCTTGAGGCCCACCTCGAACGGCTCGTAATGCTTGGGATCAAACGTATCCGGGGCGGCCATTCCTCCGGCCATCCACAGCAGAATGCAAGTATCGGCCGTCGCTTCCGGCGCCGGCGAACCTTCGTTCGCCCTGGCCAATCGTGGCGCCCCACTGGCCAAAGCGGCCAAGCTTGCGGCTGTCGTCTTGCTCAAGAATTCGCGGCGTGTTTCCAATTCGTGACTCACAGTTCTTCTCTTTCAGTCGTCAGTTTTTTTGACCCACGATGCAAGCCAATGTCATCGTGGCTGAATCATTTCCAGTTCTGTTGAATATTCAATGGATCAACTGAAACTCCGGCAACATCACAATCAACCATAACAGATCTTCGATCATGGCCAATTCCTCGGCAGAATCCGCGTCGACCGAAGCCGCCAACGGCTGGAGCTCATCTGGAGTCGGTCGGCGGGAAAGAGCTTCCACGAACAGCTGTTCAATCAGTTCTTCGTTCGACCATTGACGATCCAGTTTTCTCTCTCGCCAGTTTTTTGCACCGGTTTTCAACCACTCCGTCAGGATTTCTCCGTTACTCAAATCCAGCGCCTGCAGCGTGGAAAGCTCTTCCGGACGCGTCGTCACAACCTGCTCGCGATTCGGCCGGCCCAGCGATCGCATCAGTGCATCTGACTGAACCAGCGCAGCACGAACCGGAAAATCGTCTTCGCGCCCATCTTGGCAATGGCTCGTCGAAACGCATCCGTCGCGGTCGTATACGTCTCGTCAAAAGATCCGACGACCTCCGCGTTGTTCCATGCGTTGGTTCCGGCCGGGTTCGCCGGGTCGACTTTCTGATCGGTCCACAGCCAATCGCTCCCCGACGTGATCCAGTTGGAATCGTCGCGGTGGATCATCCCTTCGAAAAAGAAGGCCGCGGGGTTGGGAGCATTCCCGCCATTTTTGGCTCGTACCACAATTTCGTTGGTACCGGGTTTCAAGTGATTGCTTAGGTCGATGGTGACGGGCGACGACCAATCGCTTCCCTTGCCAACCCGTTTGCCATTCACAAATGCAACGAAACTGTTGTCACAGGAGACGACCGCTTTGGCAAAATCCGGTTTTCTGTCCAGATCGAACTTCTTTCGAAACGTCAGCGCCTCTCCGGCAGCGGCCTGCGATGCATTCAATTTCGTGTTCCAAATCCATTTCCCGACAGGCTTGGCGTTGTCAATTTCGACCGAATCGTCGAAACCAATTTTGGCATCTGGCTGGGATGGATGGGTTCCCGACAACTGCCAGACCGCATCCACAAACTGTTCGGCGGTCATCCGTTTGGCACGTGTCCCGTGAAAGACAAAAGGTTCACCGGCCGGAATCGCTTCCGCCTCGATGACGGATTGAGATTGATAGGCTGAAGACGTCGCGATCAGTTTCAATGTCCGTTTCAGATCGTAACCGTGATCGACGAGGTCCTTCGCCAGGAAGTCGAGCAACGTTTCGGACCAGGCTTGATTCGCCATCACGTCAACGGGATGAACCAGCCCCCGCCCCATCATGCGATGCCAAAGCCGATTGACGATCGTCCGGGCAAACCGGCCGTTTTTCTGATCCGTCATCAATTCTGCCAACTGATTCAAACGCTCCGTCTTCGAAAGCGAAGAATCGATTTCGCCGACGCTGGGAAAAACGAACTTACTGGTCGCAATCTCGTCTGTCGAAACGTCGCAGCGATGAATTTCCAGCGGTTGATCGGCAATGATCGCCGCCAGACCGTAGGCGTCTTTCAATTTCCAGTCGTCAATAAAACTGTCATGGCACGACGCACATTTCATGTTGATCCCCAGGAACACCTGCGAAATATTCTGGGAAAACTGCAGTTCACGAACCTGGCTGGCGTTGACCCTGCCCCGCCACTGAATGCCCTTAATAAATCCCGACGCGTCGGGACCAGGGTTGATCAACTCACGAACGAACTGGTCGTAGGGTTTATTTTCAAGCAAACTTCGGTGCAACCACTCGGTAATCTGAGTTCGACCGCCATCGATGTACCCCGTACCGACGTAATCGTTGCGCAGCAAATCGTTCCAAAACGTCATCCAGTGGTCGGCGTAACGCCGGTTTTGGCCCAACAATTCGTCCACCACTGAATTCCGATCCAATCGGGAGGACGCGATCGCATCCAATTCTGCACTCGTCGGTAATAGCCCGAGCAAATCCAGTTTCGCGCGACGGTAAAACGCCGCATCGGAAAGTGGCTGGGTCGCCTGGATCTCGTTCGCGTTGAAATACTGATTCAGCAACCGGTCGATTGGATGATCCGTCCCATTCGTCGCACCTGGTAAGTCCACCGAACGCAGGCCCAGCGGTCGTTTGAATGTCGGCTTCTTCAGCGTCAGATCGCTGGGCCATGCAAGTCCGCTGTCGATCCATTTGCCGATCGCTTCGATTTCCGCTTGAGTCAAACGTCCGCCCTCGGGGGGCATCCGAAAATCTTCTTCGTCGGAAGTGATCCGCTCGAACAGATCGCTATCCGTGCGGGAGCCTATTTCGATGGTCCCCGAATCGGCCAGACTTTCCCGCGTCTCCAGTGACAAACCGCCTTTATATTGGCCATTACTGTGGCACTCAGCGCACCGCTGTTGCAAAACGGGCATGATGTCATGGGCGAAATCTATTTTGTCTTGGCCGGCGACGGGCAGAGCAACCCAACACACCTGTAAGAAAAACAAGCACAAATTCAGAGGCAAGATCTTCATTGGTCATCGCTGGAACAAAACGAATGCGGTAAAACTAGAACGAGAATGTCGGAGGGTGGGGTTTGGAACGCAATGGATTCCGAGGTTTCTTCCAGGGGAAGCGGTCTCATTGGTTTTTGCCTCGAATCAAACTGAACGAGTTGCCTTGCAGCCTGCTCATTTCGAGTCACGGACACTCTCCCCTGATTATGACATCCAGACTGAATCATCACCACCGTTTGTGAGATCCTTCGAGTGCACTTCGTAAAGTCATGCCAATTATGAGCGATTCCGTTGCTGAACCTGAAATCCCGATCGAAATCGACGTCTTTTCGGTCAAACAGCTGTTGGACGAGCAAGCCGATTTGCTGCTGCTCGATTGCCGCCAACCGCACGAACACGAATACTGCCGGATCGAGGGGGCGAAACTGATTCCGTTGAACGAAACGCCGGAACGGATCGGCGAGCTGGCATCGTTCCGGGAACAGCGAATCGTGGTTTACTGTCACGCCGGGATTCGCAGTTTCCAGGTCGCCAGCTGGTTGCGGTCCCAAGGTTTTTCAAAATCGCAAAACATGACCGGTGGTATCGATCAATGGAGCTTAAAAGTCGACCCAGATGTCCCGAGATATTAGCCGGAAGCACGATCCGGTTTCTCAAGCGTCAGTGGCTGAAGGCGCCAATAACTGAGCGAGCGCCATAACCACTCAAACGGACCGAAGCGAAAATACTGGAGCCAAATCGGCGATCCGATCATTTGCAGGCACCAGATCACGAACACCACCGGGATTAGCTCAACCCGGCTCAAATATCCGAACCAGCCCAATCCGTGCCCGTAAAAAATCGTCGTGCAGATAATCGTTTGTAACAGGTAATTCGTCAGCGCCATTTGCCCGACCGCCGCCAAAGATCTCTGCAACGTCTTCAGGATCCCGATTTTACAAATCAGCATGACTCCACAGACATAAGCCAAACTGAGAAACAGGCTGCCCCAATAATTAAACTGAGTCCCGATAAAAAACGAGTATTCAAAACTCCAATCTGCCGCCTCGAATTTCTGCACGCCAAACAAAATAATTGCGAAACCGATTACCGCGCCAGCAACGGCCGCCACCAAATAAAAACGGGTCGACCTACGCAAATCGAACACGCCGCATTTGAATAATCCCATTCCAATCAGCATCAACCCGCTGGCGCGCCAAAAACTCCAAAACGCCAACAGAAATGTTTCGAACTCCAACGCAAGTTCGCTGCGGACGGGCAATTGGGTCAACCAACTCCCGCGATAGGTTGCCAACTCCTGCTGGACGACCTGAGCGGGCGGCGCCCAATCACTCGTCATTTCAGCCAGCTGTTCGCTGGGCCAATGCGGCACGGACATGCCCGCCAATAACATGTTTCCAGAACCGATCGCCAACAGGATGAGGCCGCTCAGGATCAACCAGCGAGCCTTCCAGCCGCAAACCCAGTACACAATCATGCCGCAGATCGCGTAGCTGAATAAAATATCCCCGTACCACAACAAGTGCGCGTGGGCCAAACCAAACACCAGCAGCCAGAACATTCTGCGATAGTGCAGCCAAGTAAATTTTCGCCCGGACTGATTGGCACGCTCCCACATCAGCACGATTCCGGCCCCGAACAACATCGAGAAAATCGCCATGAATTTCGAATCGAAAAACACGTGCGACATCCACCAGACCCAGTAGCTGCTGCCGCGGATCTCACCGATCGCCATCGGATTGAAGTACTTGGCTCCAATCAACCCAAATGATTGAATATTCATCACCAAAATGCCCAGCAAGGCAAACCCGCGCAACACATCCAGTGACCTAATGCGTTCCGAAAGCTGGACAGGCGAATCTCGGTTTTCGATCGTCGGTTGGTGACTCATGGTGGTTGGATGGTGGTCAGGGATAACTTTGCGACACCAGCTTTCCGCTGGAAGAGAATTCCTGTTGCCACAGAATTCGGCGAGCCAGTTTCGCTCATCCTAGCGAATCTCATTCGACCGATGTTCAGCACAGAATGATGGCGATTCGGTCAGACCAGCCGGTTATTTGACTTCTTGCTGTAAAACCACCAAAATTCTGTCTCGCAACGACTGAAATTAAGACACATCCTGACTACAAGGGCTCTTGGATGAACCGAAAAACCACTCCCCTGCTGGCCTTCTTCTTGGGTGTCTGCCTTTTGCAGGGGGCCCATGCCCAGGAACAACTGCCCGTCGCCGGTCAACAGGTCGAAATGGCCTTTCAAACCAGCGACGACGCGACGGTTCCGTATTTGCTATACCTGCCTGAGAATTTTCAGGCCGACGGCGATCAGAAATACCAATTGCTGTTTTTTCTTCACGGTCGCGGCGAGAGCAATGGTCCGCTAAGCCTGGTGGCGAAATGGGGGCCGCCAAAATTTGCCGCCCGCGGCGATTCCCTGCCCTACGTGCTCGTTTCACCGCAGTGTCCCCGGACCGACAACTGGTCCTCCGAGACGCAACAGAAACAATTGACCGAACTCCTGGACGACGTCGTGAAGAGATACAACATCGACGAGGGCAAGATTTACCTGACCGGATTGAGCATGGGCGGATACGGTTCCTGGACAATGGCTGCCAAGCATCCGAAACGCTTTGCGGCGGTCGCACCGGTTTGTGGTGGCGGCGATCCGGCCAACGCAGAAACACTGAAAGACATTCCAATCTGGGTCTTTCACGGCGACCGCGACCGAGCTGTTCCGTTTCAAAAATCGGTCGACATGGTGGATGCCATCCGAGCCGCAGGTGGCACCAAGATCCGGTTTACCTCGCTGGAATACATCGGCCACAACTGCTGGTCGGCGACCTACGCGACCCCGGAACTCTATCAATGGATGGAATCACAAACGCGAAATTAGCGACCAGCGCGGTTCCGTCGCGTAACACCCAACAACGCCAGACCAAAACCCAGAATGGCCGCCGAGCTCGGCTCGGGGACGGCAATCGCGGTTCCCGACAAGACGCGAAAATTGGTGACGGTGGTATTCGAGGTACCGCTCTGCCACTCGGTCCCGGCGCCGAGAATATTATCACTGCGGATGAAAAAAGAAGCCAACAGTCGTCGATCGTTCCAGTCGTTTTGGATCCCGCTGAACACCCGCGTCCCTTCCGCAATATCGTCCCCGGTGGTATCGACTCCCACGGTGATGGTGCCGGTGCCGGCATCGTAGCTGGTCAGCATGGTCGCCGCTAACGTGGCCCCGACAGAGATCGTGCCAGAACCAGAATCAAGCATGTCATTACTTCGGCCCGCTGCCGCGAATCCAAGTGCTGTTCCACCGTTGGTGATCAATGTCACGCCAGCCGAATTCTGCCCACCGATTTCCTCACCGACACCGAATCCGAACGCCAACGTCCCGACGGGACTGTTAAAGGCCATCGAATAATCCACCGCGATGGAAAAACTACTGGACGGATCGAAGTAATAGCCCTGGGTTGAGCTGATCGGCATCGAACCATTCACCGATGCGTAGCCAATATCGAAGCCCGAAGCGATCGGACCGCCGGTCGCCGACAGCGTGATCTGCGCCGCCGAATCCACCGCGCTGGAAAAATTAGGATCTGCGGGATCCTCGATTTCCGTCCAGGCATGAAAGTCCGTTACGTCGGCACTCGCTGCCGGTGCCAAAGAGATTGCCAAGGCAAAGGCCAAGGCAGAGCGAATCAGGATGTCATTCATGAGAAAATCCGGCGTTAAGTTTTCAGCTTGGAGGATCGGTCAACCCATTAGCTTGATCGGAACCCGACATCACCGGGTCGGGAAAAACGTTAAATGCACGGCGCCGGACCCTTTGCCAGGCCGGTTATAGTGGCATTAGGACTTGGCAGGCCCCGCGGACGGTTTGGGTCGCGGGACTTTCAATCCGATGCATTCCCTCCGTGGCCCGAAAAGACCCGTTTTCACCGGGAAGTCTGATCTTTTGCGAAGCTCCGTGAACCAACGACTCGCCCGAAACTCGCACTCCCCAAAAAAACCGCCAGCACATCGCGGTTCCCCAATGGTTCTTGCCAAATCAGTTTGTTAAATTATGCTCTTCAAGGTTAGTTGGAATCTCCAGCGAACTGCGATAAAAATCGTTGAATTGCCAAACAAGCGGACGTGGCGGAATTGGCAGACGCGCTAGATTCAGGTTCTAGTGGGGGCAACCCCGTGGAGGTTCAAGTCCTCTCGTCCGCACTAATAAAAACAGGGGTTTTCTGCGTCTTGCGGAGAACCCCGTTTTTGTTACCGCGATCTAATACATGCTACGCTTCGCAGGGCGGATTACTCCAACACCACGCAAGACTCGCTTCCAGTTGCTGGTCAGGCTCTACTGGACGGGCTTTCCACCCGCAGGGTTCCGATGAAAGGTTTCAAAGCTGTTGATTACATCTCATTCCCCTTTCCCAGACTTTCTTGACGCAATCAATGTGACCGAAGCGTCCAACGGAAATCCAAAAAACGGTGTTTTGTTGCTCGGTACAAGAAACGTTCGGCAGTCGCCTTGACCCAGTCGCACAGCGTGCTTCGTGCAAGGTAAACACCGCAACGCGCGAGAATATCTTCCAAGCGATACAACGGAAGATGATCGCCGAATTTACTGACAATCACTTCGCTAATCAAACCGGGCCCAGCGATGCCGCCAGGAATGGGCCTCGCTGGAGCACTTGCAGCAGAGACACCGTCCTTGCAATCAGACGGCACGCGTATTTCGGACGCACATGAATGTGAGCTTCCAGTTTCGGCTGTTGGAATTCCAATTCACGTGTAATGTCTTCACCGATGCGATCCATCGTGACGACCGCAACCTGAGCACTGCCTTTGACTTCGTCCTAAGTCATGGCGATGAACGACTTGCGGCAGCTTGTCCCAATCGATCTGACGTCGTTGACGACGACGACGATGTCCGGTGATTTCGACTTCGGTGCTGTCGAACGTCGCAGAATCTGAACGAATCGCTATCCGATGACGGAGTCCAGTTCAAACAAGTGGCCTTGTCCGTCGGCTTCGGCAAATCGTTCTCGACGACGACCAAATACCCACCGTTTGTACGCAGCCAGTTCATCGAGTGTGGCGGCATGCTCTTGCTTGCAATTCCTCGTATGAGGCGGCTGTTTCATCCAACACGCGAGTCAGTTCGGCTACTTGTTGCTCGGATGCGGAGACTCGACTCTGAGCTTCGGTCGTCTGTTGCTCAAGCTGTTTGGATTGCTTGTAGGCAGCCATCAACAGTCGATGGCATTCGCTCAAGTCGCTCGGTAATGGATTGGTGTCATCCATGGCAACAATTGTTTTACAATCTGTTCTGTCGGGCTGACAAGCCCAACTCGGGAAAGTTTTATCCGATGCGACGATAACGTTTTCGACGGCGTCCGGTTCTCAAATCGAGTCCACCTAACAACTTGACCAATTGATCGTAATCAAGCTCAACGCCTTCGCTGTCATCGGTCGTTGTGAGCTCCTGAAACGTGCCTCGTTCGCAGTCGCTTGTACCAGATGCAGAATCCACGAGTTGATGACACAAGCAACCCATGTTTGGGCGCTGCGGGTGGATTTGCTCTCGACGCGACAATTCGATTCAAAAAACTCTTAAGGTTAAATGGTCAAAGAAAATACTTTGTGGATTGTTTGGCATTCTCATTAATTGGACTCGAACCCGTTCTCGTCCCCGTCGGTTTCTAACGGTCATTCAAATTTGGATTTCGATCAAAACACCGAAAACCAAGTCTGCGCCCTGCGAAACGTTCAATAGCTCAACCTGTCTTTGTATTTCTTCATTCGTGTTTTCACTGCTGTTCGAAAAACGAGTTTTTCCTTGACATCTATTAAAGAATATCGTATCAAACGGATCTGCTTTTCACTCTTATACCAGTTGCGAAACAATCCTTGGCATATCCAATCGCTATCGGACGCTCCATCGCAGGGAATCTCGAATTCAATTCTGACTTCGTTGGTGAAACGTTGAGCAGAGATTGAAAATTCAGAAACAAGGATTCACGTCGTTCGGCAAAACTACCTGTCATACTTAACGACTTTTAAGGCAAAGCAATGAAAACAGCGTTGAGCGCACTGGTTGTGTTGACTTTTTCCATTACGAACGTTTTTGGCCAGGCACCAGCCCCGGGTGGCGTTGTGCCTAAGATGATACAGGTCAAAAACCAACTGCCCGTCGTTAACAACAACCACGTCAGTGGCACCATAACAGCCGTGTATCCTAAGGGAGTTTTGGCCGTGGGGGCTGACGGCAAAAACTTTATATTACCTAAATTTGGCGCAGCTGCAGTCGTCGCTAACGGCACCGTCGTCAATCAGGCATTCCAGTTGAGCGTTACATGTTACGACGCGGTAAATGACCCTTTTCATGTCAACATTTGGAAAAAGGGCCCTAATATAAAAAACCAGGTTATTGGTCACGCGAGTTGTCCTCCCCTAAACGGAGGTCAAATCAGAATTGAAGGTAACATACTTTTGATGGTTGGTGACGATGTGTATACAGAGGCAATTCTGACTCACATGACCAAGATCAATGCAGGGCAAATTGATCCGATTACCGGTCAACCAGTTCAGACGACAATCCACTCTGTTCTCGATCAGAAGAGCGAAGTCGCTCATGCGGTAAATGGAGGAGCGTAACGATGAAAATCATTCTTGCGTTTTTATTGAGCGTCTTACCCGGCGTTGTGGTTGCTCAAGATGTTTTTGAGGTCAATCATGCTGATGTAATCGTTTTTCCAAATTTGCCTCCCTACATCGCCGCCTCGGCGACCGGATACGTCGAGTTGAGCGATGCAGCCGGTAAACCGGTCGTAATCAAAACGCGAACGTTTGCTCAGATCGAGCAGGAAATGCCAGATTCGGTTTCTCATTCCCAACGGAAAGACTGGCGGCACAGCCAGTACGCAAGTTTGATCAGCAGTATTCATGCATCGTCACCAGAAAATGTCTTTAATGCGGCGACGATGCCGATGCTTAGCAAGTTAGCGGCAGAAGATTCCGGTCGACTATTACTGCAAATAGATGATCAGCAACTTTCGGAGTTGAACGTCACTCTGAAGGAATACCGAAAAGCCGTGCAAGACGCGTTCAAGGAAAATCAGGAGATTCAGCCGCCTATGCGGCAAAGCGTGATTCATGAAGAACTTCGGAAGATCAACGCAAAATTTGCGGTCAAGGTCAAAGACTTGATCAACGAAGACCAACTACGAATGCTCGCGCGTTGGTCGCCGCATCAAGTTGGAATCACGAAACTGTTGACCGAAACACCGGTCGGCAATTTGCTTGGCCTAGAAAATCTCAAAAAGGAAAAACTTCGAAGCGAGACCGACCAAATCATTGATCAGCTGAAAAAGGACATCGAGCAAGCCCGAGTCAAACTTGAGAAAACAATCAATTCGAGTCTGACGGATCTGCAACGCGATTCTATCGAAGAAACATTTGGGCCGATCGTTGAAAAACAGATTCGAGAATCAACGGTGGTAGAGTTGATTCGCTTAATGGATTATCCAGACAAAAAACAATAGTTACGCGGAGCCGTCATCCCCGCGAACATTTGACTAATCCGTGTTGGCTTCATCGTCCAAATGCAAGAACTAACGTTTATGCATTGCTTCGGTTCCGACACACCGAAACAAGTTCACGCTTGCCTGTACTTTTGGCAGATAAGTGCCACGTCGCCTTGCGCAAATTGCTTTCTGACCTTCAGCGTTTCCGGAGATGATATCCACCTGTCTAGTCTGTGAAAACGAAGAAAAATTGGTGACTAATTGGTGACAATGTTGCCAACGAAGATGCAACGGTTATCATCTAAGAGTGCAATGCTGGATTCGTTTCGCCCGAGAAAAATCGAGGTTTTCAACGCCTTTCCAATTTGGATACAACACCAATTTAAAGCTTCAGGTTCTAATGGGGGCAACCCCGTGGAGGTTCAAGTCCTCTCGTCCGCACTTCGGTTTCTTCCGAGTTAAACAGGCCTAAAGCAAGTTTTTGCTTTGGGCCTTTTTTCATTTCCAGGTCGGATGGGTTGAGCGATTGAAGACCACGTTGGAACTTCGTTGTTTTTCGAGTGCAGACGAATCAGCGATTATTGCGTTACACTGATTGAGGCTGGTCCAACTGAGGCTTGCCTGCAATTCTGGATGACTGATCGTTTGTCGAGGGACACCTCGTGAAATATCTTTTCCATGCTTTGCGATTGAAACTCTTGGTGATCACTGGCATTTGCGTGTCGTCAGTTCTTTTTAGCCAAACTCAAATTCATCGGGCGCAAATTCAAAACTGGACTAGCGAACTCAAATCGTTGACTTTGGAATACCGGACCATGTTTAAGGTTGATGCGCTCAAGCATTTGCAAATGCCTGACCAACCCTGAGACGCTCAATCTAAGTTTCGCGGGAAGAATAACTTCGGGTTTTGCGCCGCAAAAGCTTGCCCCCTCTGTTCGCGAATAAAAGACGACGAATTGGGCGAGGTCAAATTCAGATTCAATGCCAAGCCAGAGTTGGTTGAGATTTTTGTCTCGTCGATCGTTTGTTAACGAACGAATTCGAGTACCAAAGTGCTTCCGAGGGTAGAACCAAACGCACGGGGAAAACAAGGATTTTCATTGATTAACGGCGAAAACCCTACTTTATTGGTTGTAAATGAGGGCTATTACCAATGACATCACCGCGTCTGCTCTTTATTCCGGGTTGGAGGAATGTCATGGTGCCGAAAAACGATCCACAGAAGCCCAACTGTAGACTCGCCAAATCGACGATTTTGAGCATTTTTTGGATTTGCTATAGGTTTCCGGCTCGGGCGCGGCTATGATTCCCAACAGGTCGGTGAACCAATTTAGTCCACCGATCCATTTGGCTGGAATAAATAAGACGTACGCTTTCCGCGAAATCGTATTCCATCCATCGAGAATCACAGCCGAACTGGACGTTCTGCTTCTCGACCGGCGACACGTTGATTCGCCATCTCGGCCGTCAATCCGATTTTATTGGCCGCCCTCGAGTCCACCACATCAGGTGCTTTCGAGAGCAATTGCATTCCGAAACTTTCTTGTTGTTCGGAAATCAAGTGAATCAGCGTTTCACTTGGCTCAGAAAACCGATCCGTCAACCGGACGGTAAGTTCGCCCAACTAGAGACCCGGGCGGTCATCCACACAAAGCGTGAATTTGATCTCACGCCATTTATTAACAGATTGCCCTGAATCGAATTCGGGCAGCACTACTCACTTTGAAAGAATTCACTTGAAGACCTTTGATTCCATGGACCTGTTCGCTCCACTGAAGCGGGCACTCGCCGAACAAAACTACGTAAACCCCACTCCGATTCAATTGCAGACCATTCCCCCCGCCGTTGACGGACAGGACATTCTGGGCTGCGCCCAAACCGGTACCGGCAAAACCGCTGCGTTCGCTTTGCCGATCCTCGATTTCCTCGGGCATGATCAGCCGAAAACCAAACCGCACCGACCGACCGCGCTGGTCCTGGCTCCGACCCGTGAGTTGGCGATTCAGATCAGCGAGAGTTTTGATGTCTACGGCAAGTACGTAAAATTCAGCCAGGCGCTGGTTTACGGTGGTGTCAGTCAACACACGCAAGTCAAACAGCTACAACGCGGAGTTGACGTCTTGATTGCCACCCCCGGTCGGTTACTTGACCTGATGCAACAGGGACACATCCAATTGGATAACATCCAGATCTTCGTCCTCGACGAAGCCGACCGGATGCTGGACATGGGTTTCCTGCCAGCGTTACGCAGCATCATCGCCAAACTGCCGGAAGACCGTCAGTCGATGTTCTTTTCGGCGACGATGCCCAGCAAAACCCGGCAACTCTCCAACCAATTGTTGTTTAACCCGGTCTCGGTCAACGTGATCCCAACCGCCTCGCCGAGCGTCGAACTGATCGAACAGAGCGTCTGGATGCTTAACCGCGATGGCAAAGTCAAGTCCTTGATTGAGTTGTTGAATGGACACGCCGTCGACCGGACGATCGTGTTCACGCGAACCAAACGCGGCGCGAACCAACTGACCAGGAAACTGGATCAGGCGGGCATCAGCGCCGTGGCGATTCACGGCAACAAAACTCAAAACGCCAGACAGAAGGCACTCACCGCGTTTCGAGACAATCGCGTTTCCGTGCTGGTCGCAACCGACGTCGCCGCAAGGGGCATCGACATTGACGGGGTGACACACGTCGTGAACTACGACATGCCGGTCGAAGCCGAAAGCTACGTGCATCGGATTGGTCGCACCGGGCGAGCCGGTGCCGATGGTGTCGCGGTTTCCTTCTGCACACCGGCCGAGCGGCCAGAATTGCTGGCAATCGAAAAACTATTGGGGAAACGATTGCAAATCGACCATCAGCAATCGGCCTCCGCATCGCAACTTTCGCAAAATTCCGTTTCCGGAAAATCCGGCCGCTCGTCAGCTGCCCGGAATAAAAAACCGGCAACCCAAAATCCTAACCAACAGCGATCCCGTCGACGCAACGGTAACCAAACGAAGACGACGAAAGCGCAATTGGCAACGCGCTGATTTGACTGCCATCCGATAACTGAAACAGGAGCGATCTCATCGCAAAAAATCAAAATACATTCGCAAAAATGCAACGCGAAAAAGACAAAAAACGCAAGGCAGACGATAAACGGATGCGGCGATTGGCCAGAAAAGAAGGCCAATCCGTGACGTCCGAGGAAGTCACGTCAGAAGAATTGGAAACCGACGAAGAATCCGATTCCCCCGCTCCGGTTACGGATGAACCAACTGAATCCGCAGCCGACGATCCCGTTTAGGATCGCGGGAGAACATTTTCTGAGTTCGCTCAGGCGATTGTGGAGTGTCATCCGCCCACACACCACGATCGCTCATTTGCCTTGCTGCACGCAGAATTCCCATCACCGGTGTTCGTTCGTGCGATTACTTCGCCGCTGCATCCCCGCCGATCGTTGCAAGCGGTTCGCCTTCCAGCCACGGCGCACCGCTGGCAATCAGATCTTTGACAAGTGATGTCAGGGATGTCTGAGCCTGCGTTAACTGATCGTGGACGACGGCGATCTGTTCGTTGGCGATCTCCAACATTCGTCGATGCGTGGCCGTCGGTCCGTACGTCGAACGATCGACCCCGCGGCTGACGGCAAACAACCGGTCGTTGATGATCGGCCGGAATTTTTCGCCGGGCTCCTGTTTTGAGCGATTCCCGTTGAGTTGCAGGTCGAGATCCAGCAACGTCGTTCGCAGCGCAGTGACCCGATCGTCCAGATCGCCAATGTCGGCCGTCGAGTTGGCAACCACCTGCTGGATTCGTTCGATCTTCTGCAACATTTTGGCCAATGCGATCACCATTGCCGAGTGAGTTCGGACCGCCGATTCGTATTCGCGCCAGAACGTCGCGACCGCCTCGGGAGTGGCACCGGGAAGTGCACCGGACCGCAGTGGTTGAACTTCGAAAACGCGAGGACCGTCGAGCTGTTCACTCTTTCCATCGACGATTTTGTACATCGTGACGGAATACGATCCGGGGGCCGCCATCAGGCCACTCGGAGGCAATCCCCAGGGTGGTGCCGGCGGCTGCACCAATTCGACAGCATTAGGTGTCGGGTACTTGAGATCCCACGCGACGCGATGAAACCCCTGTTGGACCGGACCTTCGACGCGACGAATCACGCTTCCGTCCGCAGCTTTAACGACCAGCACAACCTTCGGATCCAACTCGCGTCGCTCGGCTTCGACGACATCCCAACCGGGAAATTGAACTTTCGCAGGGCGGCTTGCTGGTTCTTTTTCAGCCTCTGCCCGCTGGTCTTTTTTGGACTTCAGTTCGTGGTCGAGGTAATAGGTAAACACGGCTCCAAACGGAGGATTGGGAGCCACGAAATGCGACGCACCCTGGTCTCCTTTGCCGCCCTCGAAATTCAAATGAGGCCTGGGAAATACCACCAAGCCCGGCGGCTTGAAAACAGGGTGGGCTGAGCTGTGGTTTTACCCTCAGCAATTTCTCTCAGGGGAGCCAAGTCATCGAGAATAAAGATGCCGCGTCCGAATGAGGCCGCGACCAGGTCGTCCTCACGCCGATGAATCTGAATATCGCGAAAGGAGATCCGCGGTAATCCGCCAGTGAGCTTCGTCCATTGCACGCCACCGTCGAATGTGACGTAAATTCCGGCTTCGGTGGCTGCAAACAGCAAATTTTTCGCTCGCTGATCCTGGACCAGTCGCCACACGAGTGCTTTGTCCGGCAGACTCTCGGCCAAGGACTGCCAGGTCTGTCCACGATCGCGGCTGACCTGCAGGTAAGGCTGAAAGTCACCATATTTGTGATTGTCCATGGCAACGTAGACCGTGTTCGGATCGAACAAGTCGGCGCGAATATCGTTGATGAAAGCCGTTTGGGGCACGCCGGCCATTGAACCGACCTCGATCTTCGTCCACGACTGCCCGCCGTTTTCGGTGACGTGAATCAGTCCGTCATCGGTTCCCGCATACAGCAGCCCCTCCTGTTGTGGCGATTCGGCCAACGAGGTGATTGTGTTGTAATTCGACATGGCCGAAACATCCCATGCATTGTCCCAGCTTTGCGGACCTCCCATGATCGGTAGTTCCAGTCGATTCTGATCGCGAGTCAAGTCACCGGAGATCGGCGTCCACTGATCGCCCGCGGTTATCACTTCGCCAAACACGCTGCGATGCGACGTAAATCCGAGTCGGTTGGTGGGGGCTGACCAGGATCGGCGCATCCCAGTTGAAACGTTCGAAATCTTCGTCCGCTTCCGGTTGGGGTTGGATATCGACGATTTCTCCGGTCGACATATTGATTCGCGAAAGAAATCCTTCCTGTCGCTCGGCATACACAATGTTCGGGTTTCCCGGCTCGGTCGCTGGCTGATGACCGTCCCAATCGAGGACTAGACGCCAGTCCGAGTTTTGGATTCCTTGGGCGTTGTCCGTTCGCGAAGGTCCGCCTTCGGTTGCGTTGTCCTGGGTGCCTCCGTAGATGTTATAGAACGGCTCGGCATCGTCGAGCGCGATTTTGTAGAACTGGGTCAACGGCAGGTTGTCCATGAATCGCCAGTTTTCGGCCAAATCAAAACTTTCATACAAGTCCACCGTCGGTACCCACCAGCAGGTAGTCCGGATCGTCAGCGCGAAAGGCCATCGCATGGTTATCGGAATGTTTGTTTTCTTCTTTCAATTGACGAAACGTTTTGCCACCGTCGTCGGAGACTTGAATCCGCACGTCCGCGAGATAGATCCGGTCAAACTGATGCGGACAGGCGTACAACTCCTGGTAATAATGCGGGCCGGTTCCCCCGGAAACGGTGTCCGACACCTTGTTCCAGGTCGCGCCCTGATCAGCGGAGCGATAAACGCCGCCGTGGCGACGATCCAGTTCGATGGCCGCGTACAGTACATCCGGCTGTTGAGGCGAGATCGCCAATCCAATTTTCCCCAGATTGGATTCCGGCAGACCGGTTTCCAGTGCTCTCCCAGGTCATCCCGCCATCGCTGCTGCGATGCAACCCGGACCCGGGTCCGCCACCCATGTAAGCCGCGACGGTCCGGTGACGATCCCAGGTTGCCGCATACAGCTGATCCGGGTTGCGGGGATCGATCGCGATATCGGTCACGCCGGTCCATTCGTCATTGCCAAGCGTTCGCGTCCAGGATTTGCCGCCGTCCGTGGTTTTGTACAGCCCACGCTGACCACCGCGATTCCACAACGGTCCTTGAGCAGCAACCCAAACGATGTTGGAGTTACGGGGATGAACGATGATCTTGGAGATGTGCTGCGAGTCCTCCAGCCCCATGTGATGCCAACTCTCACCGTCGTCGTGACTGAGGTAAACCCCATCCCCAAATGAAAGATGTCGACCGCCGACGTTTTCGCCAGTCCCAACCCACACGCGATGCGGGTTGTTCGGATCGATCGTCACGCAGCCGATCGAAAACGACGGCTGATCATCGAAAACCGGCTTCCAGGTCACTCCGGCATTAACCGTTTTCCACACGCCACCCGAGCCGACCCCGAGATACCAGACATTTTCGTCCTCGGGATGAATCGCGACATCGGCGATTCGTCCGGACATGAACGCCGGGCCGATGCTGCGAAACTCAAGACCCGCAAGGTCGTCTTCACTCCAGTTGGAATTGGATTCCTGTGCCAGAGAAACCGAACTAAAAAAGATCACGAGAATCAGGAACTGGCTAACGTACTTCATGGTTGCGTACTTCATGGTTGCATGACTCGAATGGGATCAGGGAGAATCGCATGACGATGGAAGGTTCCAGTATGATAACCGATCCTGAAGGGAACAGCCTGTTTTTGCTGGTTGCCGCAATTCGGTCAGTCGGTCATCGGATTGGCAGATCCTATCCAGTAAAACGGCGTCGAACTGACCCTTCCTACTTCCTGCCTCAACCCAGGTCCTGACTTGCATGATCCAGCTTTGCCGAGCCCGTCCCAATGAAAGAGCAATACCGCTGGCCGGAGATTCGTTGGTGGTCCAACCCAATGTCGTCACCAACCATGCCATCGAAATTCCTGCTGCGGCAGCTGATGTCTGGCCCTGGCTGGTACAAATCGGCCAAGGGCGAGGCGGTTTCTACAGTTATTCATTCTTCGAGAATCTGATCGGCTGTCGAATCAAAAATGCGGACCGAATTCACGAAGCTTGGCAAACATTGGCCGTCGGCGACTCCATCTCACTTCATCCTTCGGCAAAAAAACTGACCGTCGCCGAGCTGGAACCGAACCAGCATCTGGTACTCACGCAAGAAGAACCATTCTGCTGGAGTTGGAGTTTCAACTTGATTCCGATCACCGCACAAACCTGTCGGTTGTTGATCCGGACTCGCGTCCGCTGGAAACAGAATCTGGCTGGCTGGCTCCTCCGGCCACTGATGACGGTTGGCCACTATGTGATGGAACGCAAGATGTTGACCGGCATTCGTCAACGGGTGACCCGAAACTCGTCCGGGCATCCATCACCCTGGATCGAGTCACGCAGCCAAAACTAATATTCATTATCCTGATTGTTGAAAGCCAGCCCAATGCAAATCGAGATCGTCGACGGCCAAACGGTGCGTGCGTGTTTGTCCATGGAGACGTGCATTGAATTGATGGCCGAAACAATGAAGGCTCAGTGCCAACAACGTCTGGTCCTGCCTCAACGCACCACGATTTCGCTGTTTGAGCCGACATCCCTGTTGATGACGATGCCGGGAGCTTTGCAATCACCGGCCGTTGCCGGTGTTAAAGCCATCACGCTCAACGGGCAACCAACCTCAACTCCCAATCCAGACAATTCCAACCAGGCCTTGCCAGCGATCCAGGGACTGATTCTGCTGTTCGATCTCGAAACCGGAACGCCCATCGCGATCGTGGATGCGGCCAGCATTACCCGGATCCGGACCGCCGCCGCGACCGCGGCGGCAACCGCAGCACTGGCCAGAGAGGATGCCAGATCGCTGACGATTATCGGCACCGGCGTCCAGGCAGAAGCTCATGTTCGGGCCATCCTGGCGATTCGCCCGATCCGCGAGATTTCAGTTTGGGGCCGCAGTCTGCCAAAAGCCCAGGCACTTGTCGAACGCATCCAACCAACCATTCGCAGCAACATCAAGGCCGAAACCGACATCGCAAATGCCGTCGAGCAGGCAGATATTATTTGCACGGTCACCTGCAGTTCGACTCCCTTGGTCGAAGGCAGATGGCTTCGGCCAGGCGTCCACATCAACCTGGTCGGTGCCCATTCACCGACGGCCCGGGAAGTCGATTCGGAGACGATCCGGCGATCGCGATTGTTCGTCGAACAAAAATCTGCGGCCCTGAAAGAGGCTGGCGATCTGCTGATCCCGTTACAAAACAATGAAATTTCGATCGGCCATCTTCAAGGCGAAATCGGCCAGGTGTTACTTGGCGAAATTCCGGGAAGAACGTCCAACGATCAAATCACCGCTTACAAATCGTTAGGAAATGCCGCCCAGGACCTCGCGGCCGCCAGTGCAGCCTTGACACAGGCTCGCCAATTTCGCCAATCAAAAATCGTCGCGATGGAATCGTAATCGGGGGCGGTGAACTGCGGTTTGCGGGGAGAATCAATTCGGGTTATGCGTTGCCGGAACTGCGGTCACAACTCTTGGCAGTTCGGACTGGCCAAATGCTTTTTGCCTGTAGAGTCGTTTCCGCTTTTATGGCTTTGCCAGTGACCTTGGTACCGGCCTACTTCCTGAAAAGAGCTGCGCAAGCATAAAACATTGGGCGTCAGCCCAAGGCTTGATGCTGTCACGGCTCCGCAGTTATTGCACTCTGCGACGGCCTCCCAACCGCTGAATCCCCTCACAATGACATTGCCCGATTGATCCACCATTGCTAAAAGCCATGCTGAAATCAGAGTCGGAATGCGGCAAGCAGCTGAGCACCTACTCGACCGCCAACGCGTCGCGAAGCGGAACTAACGGCTGCGGGTAAACATCATGGATAACCAACAGAAATGGCGGGCAGATTTGCAAAGCCCCGAGGTCTCGGTGCGCGCGGCCGCTGCCGAAAGATTGTGTCTGGCTGGAGCCGAATCGGTTGCTGCGGCGGTCGATCTGGTCACCGCATGCGGCGATGAGGAGTCCGTACGAAACTGGGCGGTGGCGGCGCTGGAAGAACTTGGCCCACCTGATCCAGCCTCAATCGAACCGCTTGTAGAACTCCTTTCGTCTTCCAATCCACTCACGGCCTATTGGTCCGCGACGTTGCTCGGACGGCTTGGGCCCTCGGCAGCGCCTAGCCAGGATGCATTGGCAAATGTGCTGGCCAGTTCCAATGATTCGGCGGTTCAGGAAAGAGCCGCGTGGGCGTTGGGAAAAATTGGAGACACCAACAGCGCATTCACAAATATCGCTTTGACAGCTTTGGAACAGGCAGCCAGCTCGAGCAATCCCCGACTGGTCCGTCTGGCGGAGGCCGCGTTGTCACCGACGGAGAAGCTTTAACCGACGGGCGAACCAGGATGGATTCGCCTGACAGCGTGTGGATGAACTTCCAACTCGCCGTCAACCAAAAACTGAATGAGCGTCCTGCGGACGCAACCACGATTTAATCCGGATTCCGGGCAGGCAGGGAGGCCTTCGCGTGGCAGACAATAAATCTCGGTCCCGAAAAAGCAGCCGGTCCAGAACGATCATCTGGCTGATCGTCTGGTTACTTTCGGGAGGCGGCGTCAGTGGGTACTTCAACCCGGACTGGCCCGTGATTGGACCGCTGGTCAAAAACCTGCTTTCAGGTATCTCGATCGACGGAACTAATGTTGATGATGGTCCGCTGTCTCCAGGCTGGAACGGATCGGCCCAGAATCAAATCCCTGGACAGGTGCCGACGTCCGGCGGAGCCAACCAAGCCCAGCCCGCCTGGAGGCAACGTCCCGCCGATAAACTGCTGATCGGTTCCTACAACATCCAGGTATTTGGCCAAAGCAAGATTGCAAAAAGTGATGTGATGTCCGTGATCGTCCAAGTCATTCGCCAGTTTGACATCGTGGCGATTCAGGAAATCCGGGCCCAGGACGACGACATCCTGCCCAAGCTGATGGCGATGCTAAATTCCGACGGCAGTCGCTATGAATTTCTGATCAGCCCGCGACTGGGCCGCACCGTCAGCACGGAACAGTATGCGTTTGTCTATGACAGCCACCGCGTCGAGCATGACCCAAGTTCGGTTGGCGTGATCGGTGATCCTGCTGACCTGCTTCATCGCGAACCTTTCGCCGCCCGGTTTCGTCCCCGCACCTCGACACCGGAGAGGGCTTTCACTTTCTGGCTGGTCAACACCCACACCGATCCTGACGAAGTTCCCCAAGAGGTCGCTGCGCTGGCCCAGGTATTCCAGGTCATGCGTTCGGCACGGCCAGACGAAGACGATGTCATTCTGCTGGGCGATTTGAATGCCAGTGAATCCGAACTGGGGCCGATCGCACAGATTCCCGGCATCAGCTGGGTCGTTCGTGGTGGCGTGACCACGAATACTCGAAAAAACAAAGCCTACGACAACATCATCTTCCACGGGCCATCAACGAGCGAATTTACGGGACGTTGGGGCGTGTTCGATATTGAAAATGCATTCCGATTAACCCGCGACCAGGCATTGCAGGTTTCCGATCACTTTCCCGTCTGGGCCGAATTTCAAATCTGGGAAGGACCACCTGCCGGCCATTTCGCGGGGAAGTTAACAGCGGACCGACGTTGAGCTGTCGCGAGCATAGATCGGACGAACAGGTTGCACCTGGGACCCCGTCTGCCGATCAGAGCAGCCACCGTTGTAGCCGTTTCCAACCGTGGTTTCTAAAACACTTTTTTCGAGCAAATTGACGGAACAACATCCAGTTTCAAGCAGCAACTGGCTGCCAGCCTATTTCCGAAACAACCCCTGACCGGTCATCGCCCGAATCTCAACCGGGTGGACTCCATGGCCCAAGTGGCTGTTACTGCGAACCGCGTCGGAAGTTTGACGGATTCCAAACTCGACCGCAGCCTGGATCCTGGATTCTCCCAGTGCCAGCTGCGCGGTGATCGAAGCGGCAAGGATACAGCCGCTCCCGTGCGTATTGTCGGCTTCGAGATAGGGCGTGGTCAAATCCACCCGTTCCCCGGACAAAACCAGCAGATGCAGAAACTGATCTTCCACCCGGCCAAACTTGATCAAAACGTTCTGATTTTCAAATTTCCGCAATTGAACCATTGCCGCGGAAACACTGCCTTCGTCATCCAGCTTGCAACCGAATAGCCGCTCGGCCTCAAACCGATTCGGAGTAATCAGAGTGGCCCGTGGCAGCAAGAACTGTTTGTACGCCTCAACCACATCATCGGTCACCAGCGCGTGCCCATGTTTGCTGACCAGCACGGGATCGACAACGATCGGACAGGAAACACCGGCGAGACGTTCCCCGACGGCTTGCACCACCTCGGCGCTGCCCAGCGCCCCAGTCTTGATGGCCTGCGGCGGAATGTCTTCAAGTACGGCATCGAGCTGGGCAACGATCAACTCCGGGGATAACACCTCGACCTGCCGAACGGCTTGAGTGTTCTGAACCGTGACCAGCGTGATCACGGACATCCCGTAGACACCCAACTGCTGAAACGTCTTCAAATCGGCTTGCAGTCCGGCACCGCCACTGGGGTCCGAACCGGCGATCGTCAGCGCGACGGCGTTGGCAACAAACGGTTCGTCGTTTGGAATTTGAGACATGTTCATTTCTTGGCCGGCTTCGACGGATCCCAGTTTCCCAGCCCTGGAAACGCAGGCGCTTTCATTTCAGCCCCCCAACTGCGGGCAGTGGTTTCCAACTCCTTGGCAGCCTGGCTCATCTCTGATTCTGCCAAATTCGTTTTTTCCGAAAGATCGGCGCGAAGATTAAAATGCTCCACCGAGGCATCTGAATTCAGAATCAGTTTTTCGTCACTGCGTCGAATCGAAAGAACCCCCTTGTCCGCCGAACGCCAGAACAGCTCGCGATGCGGCGCACCGGTTTTTTCGCCTTTGAAAAACGGGATTAAGTTAACGCCATCGAGCGGACGGTCGTCGGAAACCTGCACGCCAGCCAGTTCCGCGATCGTGGCCAGGATATCCAAAGAACTGACCGGTTGCTGATAAGTCATCCCGCCGGGAATCTGCCCCGGCCAGCGAACCGCGTAGGGAACACGCATTCCGCCTTCATAGAAGCTGCCCTTGTGACCGCGCAGAGGCTGGTTAAGCGAGGCATTGTTGGTGGCTCCCCCGTTGTCGGACAGATAGAACACCAGCGTTTGCTCAGCCAAGCCCTTTTCGTCGAGCTTGGCAAGAACATGCCCCACACCATCGTCGACCGCGCTCACCATCGCCGCGTAAGTCTTCCGTTTCGGGTCCTCGATATTGGGAAACCGGTCAAGGTATTTGTCGGTTGCCTGGAGCGGCGTGTGCGGTGCGTTGTAAGCGAGATAGAGAAAAAACGGCCGATCGTGATGTCGATCAATGAATGACACTGCTTCGTTGGAAAGTTCGTCCGTCAGGTATTCGTCCGTTTCGACGCGTTCATGGTTCCGCAACAGCTTGGTCTGGTACCAGCCCCATTTCTGATCGACTTCGGACAGATCCTGCAGAGTCAGTTCCTCGGGGAAATATCGGTGTCCGCCAGACAGAAAACCATAGAATTCATGAAAACCTCGCTCGAGGGGGTGCAACGTCGGATGGGTTCCCATGTGCCATTTTCCCATGATCCCGTTCTGGTAACCGGCCCGGCCAAGAATGTCAGCGATCGTTTCTTCGGTCAACGGAATTCCGGCTTTGTCTTCAGGATTGATGCTCGGATTGCGGCAGAAACCAAACCGATCCTGATAACGCCCCGTCAACAATCCGGCGCGACTGGGTCCACAAACCGAGTAACTGACGTAGCCCTCCGCGCAGCGAACGCCCTCGTTGGCGATACGATCGATGTTGGGGGTTGGGATATCCTGGCAGCCATTGAAACCGACGTCAGCCCAGCCTTGATCATCCGTCAAAATCAGCACCAGGTTGGGTGGCGAAAATTCGGGCGTGGCGACCGCTCGGGGCTTGACCGGATCGACCTGAGCAAAAAGGGAAGCGGAAACGGAAACGGAACATGCCGCCAACACCACAGCAATGAGAATCCTCTTTTTGGCAGTCTTCATTTACGCTTGCAACTTTCTCGCCGACCATGAAATTCAATTGAATAATCCGTCCATCATAACCTTTGCCGAGAGCCGTTGTTGAGATCGAAAATAATGCAGATCCATTTCATGGCAAAAACCGGCGGCCCAACGCCTCAGACGTGCGAATCGCTCCCACCCAACAAAAGCCATGTCTGACCCTTGCAAAACAATGAAAATCCAGCGAACCCGACACAGCTGGGCCCAAGCCGCACCTGCAATTTGCCGCTGAATTGCCAACCCGTTTGGCTTAGAATACTCAGGCGTCCAGAATTTGATCCATCAGCCCCCTCACAGAACTAGCTGACGAAGATGATGAGTCGATCGAGAAAGTTACCGCAAATCATCAGCCTGATTGCCGTGTTGACACTGGCGTCGGTCGTCGCAGCAGATGAGCAAGCCGAACGTGATTTCACGCTGAAAGTACTCCCCGTCCTCAAAGACAAATGTCTCGGTTGTCACGGTGGCGATCCGGCGGAGATCAAAGGCGAATTCAGTGTCCTCCGCCGTGAAGATTTTCTCCGCGGGGGCGAGTCGGGGGATCCAGCGATCGTACCAGGGGCACCCGGGAAAGGCACCTTGATCGAAGCCATCAGCTGGGAAGGTCTCGAAATGCCACCCAAGGAAAACGATCGACTCAATCAACAGCAGATTGACGCGATCCGTCAGTGGATTCAGAACGGTGCCGTGTGGCCGGACGAAGAACAACAACAGCGTTATCGAGACCAAGAATCGCAAACCGCCTCAACAGCCGACGGCCAGATCATGCCAACCAGTGGTGGGGCATCGGACGAGTGGACCAACCGCCGATACCTTCCGGAGGACGTCTGGGCATTTCGGCCGAGTCGAAAGAATCGAGATCCCGAAAGCCCGGAATCCAGTCGACGAGTTGATTCAACGACAGCTCGACGCGGCCAACGTGTCCCCCGCACCAATGGCTGATCCGGACACCCTGATCCGGCGGGCCACATTTGATTTGATCGGGTTGCCACCGACTCCGGAGGAGATTCAAGTCTTTCGAGCAGCCTGGGAGCAGGACTCCGAGCGTGCCTGGAACGATCTGATCAACCGACTCCTGGCCAGTCCGCATTACGGCGAACGCTGGGGACAACACTGGCTGGATGTGGCGCGGTACGCCGATACCGCGGGCTACTCCAACGACTACGAACGTTCCAACATGTGGCGTTACCGTGACTATGTGGTGAGGGCCTTCAACGAAGACAAGCCTTACAACGAATTTATCGTCGAACAGATCGCTGGTGATGAACTTTGGGAGGAACAATCAGGGCCGAACAAAAATCCTGAACTGCTGGTGGCCACCAGCTTTCTGCGAATGGGCCCTTGGGATCCGGCGATGGTCAAAAATCCGGAAGCCCGACAGATGTATCTCGATGATGTTGTCAATTCGGTCGGGCAGACCTTTTTGTCGACGACGCTGCGATGCTGCAAGTGTCACGATCACAAATTCGATCCGATTCCAACGCGAGATTACTATCGCTTGTACGCGGCGTTTGCAACGACACAACTGGCCGAACGCCCTGCCCCGTTCCTGCCAGAAGAAAACCTGGAGGGATTTGACAACGGCCAAGCCCTCGTCCAGCGTTTGCTCAATTTCGCGATCCAGCGCAAACAGCAACTGATCCAAAAACGGGAAACGGCTGCCCGAAAATGGTACGCCGAGCACGACCTCGAATACGTGAACTACAACCAGCGAAAGTCGCTGCCCGACGACATGAAACCTCCGCGGCACGTTGGCCTGGACCCTGTCGACCAAGGGCGACTGAAAGTCCGCGAGCAGGATGAATGGATCTGGAACCGCAGGTTGGAACGGTACCAGCCGATGGTGCAAAGCGTCTACAACGGCCCCGATCCCAAATTTTTGAACGCACGCAAATTGCGAATGCCTGAAAAAATCAAATCCGATGTCCAGATGGTCAGTTTCGTCTACACCGGAGGATCGCTGGAAGCCCCGGGCGAACAGGTTCAGCCGGGCGTGATGAGCGCTACCGGCGTGCCAATCGGTGAATTTCCAGAGGATCCTTACGTAATCGATGCTGACATCTCGGGCCGCCGACTGGCCGTTGCCCATTGGATTGCCGATCCCGCAATCCATTGACGGCCCGCTCAATCGTCAACCGGATCTGGCAACATCATTTTGGTAAAGCCATTGCGGGAAATCCCAACAGTTTTGGCGCCAAGGGGGCAAAACCGACGCATCCTGAATTGCTCGATTGGCTGGCCGCTGACTTTGTCGAACACGGCTGGACGATCAAGCGGATGCACAAACTGGTCATGTTGTCACAGGCCTACCGCCGCTCCACCCGCCATCCTCAATTTGACGCTTTGCAAACCACCGACCCCAACAACGAACTGTTGGCTTACTTTCCGACGCGACGACTGACCGCGGAAGAGCTACGAGACGCCATGCTGAAAATTACGGGTGAGTTGAATCCGGCCGTCGGTGGATTGCCCGTCATGCCCGAGATCAACATGGAGGTCGCGTTGCAACCGCGGATGATCCAGTTTTCGCTGGCCCCGGCCTACCAACCGTCGCCAACGCCGGAAATGCGAAACCGACGAAGTATTTATGCCTATCGAGTTCGGGGGCAAGCCGATCCATTTCTCGAAATTTTCAATCAGCCCAACCCGAACGATTCATGCGAGGTACGTGATGTCGCCGCAGTCTCGCCACAAGCCTTCACGCTGATGAACAGTGAATTGATGCACGACCGGTCGATCGCGTTTGCGTTGCGACTGAAGCAAGATGCAAACGCCAACGACCAACGAGTCGAGCGGGCGTTCGAATCTGGCACTCGGCCGAAAACCAACTCCGGCCGAACAGCGGCAGATGGTCAACTACGTCGAACGAATGCAACAATACCATCAAAACGTCACACCGGAACCACCGGTATACCCCACCAAAATCACGCGTTCTTTGGTCGAAGAGTTTACTGGCGAACCTTTCGAATACGAAGAAATCCTGCCCGTATTTGAAAATTATGTTGCTGACACCAAAGCCAGTGACGCGGATGCAGAAACGCGAGCTTGGGCGGACTTCTGCCTGGTTTTATTTAACAGCAATGAGTTTTTGTATGTCTATTGAGCGGGCTAAGAACATGGTTAATGACCTCTCGCGACGAAATTTTTTGTACGGCCTGGGTGCCTCGCTGGGGTCGGTCGCATTTTCTTCGTTGCTCCAGGCGCAAGACAAACAACCTGATTCTGCGTTTCGCCCTCAGGCTGATTCTCCGTTGTCGCCCAAGCCCGCCATGAATCCGCCACGGGCCAAAAACGTAATCATGCTGTTCATGGAAGGCGGTCCCGGACACATGGACACCTTCGATCCGAAACCGGAACTAACGCGAATGCACAAAAAGGAGTCCAAATCGACTCGCAGCCTCGCCAACGGCTACAAATTTTTTGTGGGTAGCCCATTCCAGTTTCGCAAAGTCGGTCAGTCGGGCATCGAGATGTGCGACCAATGGAAACATCTTGCCAACCCCGTGGTTGCGGATGAGCTGTGCAATTTTCGCGGCTGTACGGCGGAGTCCCTCAACCACCCCGAAGCCCTGTTTCACATGAACACCGGCAGTCGGCTAGGTGGCGATCCCGCGGTCGGTTCTTGGGCGACCTATGGACTGGGTTCGGAAAACCAGAACCTGCCGGGCTTTGTCGTGATGACCGAGTTGGCGTTGCCTCAAGGCGGATCGACAAACTGGAGCAACGGCTTTTTGCCCGCCCACTTTCAAGGCACCCGACTGCGACCGGAAGGAAGTCCAATCCTGGATTTACAATCCCCAAAATTCAAAACCCGCAACCACCAACGTGAGTTTCTCGATCAACTCGCTTTCCTGAATCAGCGGCATCAGCTTCAGCATCCCGAACACCGCGATTTGTCAGCCAGAATGGAGAGCTACGAACTGGCATTCCGGATGCAAACGGAAGTTCCCGGAGTCATCGAGCTGGCGGGGGAACCCGAGTACATTCACGAAATGTACGGTCTCCATGAAAAAGAAACTGCTCCGTTCGGTCGACAATGCCTGATGGCCCGGAGGCTGGTTGAAAAAGGGGTTCGTTTCGTCCAGATCTTTAGCGGTGGTTGGGACAGTCACGATTACTTGGAGCGGGGCCATTCAGCACGAATCAGGAGCGTCGACAAACCGATGGCCGCATTAATCATGGACCTCAAAGCCCGTGGGATGTTGGACGATACCCTGGTGATCTGGACCGGCGAGTTCGGTCGCACTCCCGACAACAACAAACGTGGCGGGGTCTATTCACTGGGACGAGGTCACAACGCCGACGCGATGACGATGCTGTTGGCCGGGGGCGGAGTCAAACGTGGAGCAGTGGTCGGCGCTACCGATGAAATTGGGGCGACGGCCGTGGAATGTGTGCATCCAATTCGCGATTTGCACGTCACGTTGTTGCATTTGCTGGGCCTGGACGACAACAAACTGACTTATTTTCACGCCGGCCGTTACAAGCAACTGAGTCAATTTGGCGGCGAAATTATCCGGGATCTGATCGCCTAAGTCGTTTTGATCCCTTGAATCCGCGGACAGTGACTGGCATCGATTCATGGGAAACAAGCCATGAGAAACCTGTTCACTTTGTTGTTGCTGGCCATCGCCGCCCCCCTGCTTTGCCGATGAGCGCCCGAACATCGTTGTGTTTTATACGGATGATCACGGGCATACGGATCTTTCCTGCCAAGGCGTGCTTGATGACATTCGCACGCCCAACGTCGACGCCCTTGCCCGCAGCGGCGTGCGCGCGATTCACGGCTATAGCACTGCGCTTCCGGTCTCGCGCCGGATTACTGGTGGGGAAATTCCAGTCACGATTTGGGGTGGAGAGTAATGGCCAGCCGCCCGATGGATTCAATCGCGAAACCACGTTCGCCCAGCGATTGCAGGCTGCGGGCTACGTGACCGCGCAGTTTGGGAAATGGCACCTTGGTCCGACAAATGAAATTACGAAGCATGGATTCCAGCACGTGTTTGCCCAAAATGCTCAACGACCCTTTGACGCCCATATCACGTTGGACGGCCAGAATCAGGCCGCTGGCCCCGCTCGCTCCTGAAATGTATCACGTCGACGGATGCAGCCGCGCCGCTGCGGCCTTGATTGAGCGCTATCGAAAGCAACCGTTTTTTCTCTACGCCGCCTATCGCGCTCCCCACGTTCGGCTGGACGCGCCGCAGCGGTATCTCGATCGGTTTCCGGGAGAAATGCCCGAGCGGCGGCGACAAGCGTTGGCGATGCTGTCTGCCGTCGACGATGGAGTTGGTTTGGTCATGAACGCCCTCAAGGAAAATGGCTTGACCGAAAACACACTGGTTTTTTACATCGGCGATAACGGTGCTCCACCGAAAATTCACAAAGCTGACATTCCCGGCAGCGGGCCTGGCTGGGACGGTTCACTCAACGATCCGCTTAACGGAGAAAAAGGGATGCTCTCCCAAGGCGGCATGCATACTCCGTTCGTGGTTGCCTGGCCGAGCAAAATTCCGGGAGAACAGGAATATCCCCATCCCATCAGTGCGTTGGATGTCGCGGCCACGGCTATCGCGATCGCAGGAATTGAAACCCAGCCTCGGGATCTTGACGGCGTGAATCTGATTCCATTTCTTACGGGCAAAAATCAGGCAGCACCCCATGACGCGTTGATGTGGCGATGGCTCGCACAGTCAGCCATTCGAGCAGGCCATTGGAAACTGCTGCGCGGTGGCGATCGGGAATACCTGTTCAATCTTGAATCCGATCTGGCAGAAAAACACAATCTCGCGTCAGCGCATCCGGAAATTGCCAGTCGGCTGCGGCAACGACTGGAGAGCTGGTCAGCCGAACTCGATCCACCTGGGCTGTCTACCGGAACGATGTCGCCAAGCGCTAACGACTATTTTGATTTTTACCTCGACGGTAAACCCGCACCGCCAATGCCGACGAAGTTCCAGACCAAAACATGGGCGAAGGACGCGGCATCGACACGAGGCTGGGTTGCTCGCGGCGGAAAGTTGATTGTCGAAAACGAGAGCTTCGGGATCGAGACGAAAAATAACGATACGAAAACAAGACCGTTCCTTGTGCGAAACGGAATTAAGCTGAAAGGTCCGGTCACGGCTCGGATTCGGGTCAAGACCACCGAGCCTGGCAGCCTCTCCATTTCCTGGCGCACGGCCCAACAAAAGGACTTTCGGCCCGAGTCGCGGGCGGCCGTGAAAACGACCGTCTCCGACGAATGGACCACCTATGTCCTGGAACTGCCCGTCGAGGGAGAACCGGTCCACATCCGGCTTTACCTTTTCCCGAACAACACTTTGGTCAAATCGTTACAGCTCGATTCCATCAATGGCAAAGAAATCAGACTTTGGTAGACGCATTGATCATCGAAAGCGTTTATTGAATCTTGCCCGCCTCAGGTTGCCGTGTTTAACGAGAAGGGCCTACGCCATCAAGTTCAAGAAGGCATCGTCGGCTTGTTTGACGACGGCTGGATCTTCGACCAATCGACGGATCGTGTGATATCCGTAAAGGGTCTTGATCCGGTGGGTTAGCTGGGCACCGTCACGCTTTAGATCACCCTGCCAATAGGCCGCCACCAACGGATCGTGGGGGGCTTTGGTCACGGCGCCCAGTTCGGATTCCACATCCGGCAACGAACGCCAAAGTCGGATGTGTTGGTGATGGGCCGGCAAAGCCTGTTTTGCCAATGCCGAGTAACCGAGGCGATCGAGTTCGACAATCCCGGCCGCGTGATTGATCAGGTGCCACAGACCACCGAACCCCTGACGCTTAATCGCGGCAGACGTAATCAGTTCATCGATCGTGACATTCACCATCTGCTGGATCGACTGGTAGTCCGGAAAAGAACTCTGCTCATCGAGCTGCACCTGATTTCCTTGTTTCCAACCCGTGGCTTTCCCGTAATAGCCGCGACCGGGCGACGTCGTTTTGAATTTTTCGATCAGCTTGCGAATTCCCGACACAATTTCGGGGGTCGCATACTCATCGTGCCCCTGCAAGGCGCGGATCGCGATGGATGCAAAAATGACGTTGTGCCCCGACTGGCGAAGCGTGCCAACGTTTTCTTGCAACGCCTCCGCGATCGTTTTGACCAACTCCGGTTGTGGTGGCTGGTCGGGGAATGACTTGAATAACTCTGTCGGCGTGACCCCGGTCTTTTTGACGTCGAACCAGATGGCCTCTTCGCCGGCGATCACACGTTCGAGTTCCGACTCGATTCCCCGGCAAACCGGATCGGGCAGGTCGCCGTGATCCTCACCAATAAAATACCCCGCCGTAACCGCCGCGCCCAAATGGCCCGCCATCGTTCCCAGATGGATGAGCGTTCGCCAGTCCACAGACGCCCTTGGTATAGATACTTGAAATCGATCACGGCAAAACCTCCGCATATCCAGTTGTTGTCGATCTTCAGACACTCCCGCGGCTTATTATATCGCAGTCCGAGAACCTAAGCGTTTGATGCAAGTCAGAATCTTGGCGGTTCCCGTTTGACCAGCGTTCAGTCAAGTAGCTCAACCTGCAAACTGGCAATTACGACGGCCGAAGACACCATTGCGTTAAATGCAAAGCATTCATCCCAGGAAGGCGGATGAGTTCGGCAGGGATTCAACTCCAGCGGCCATTATGTCGAGGAGTGGAAGCTGGAACTTCGGCTGCTCAACCAAAACAACGCAGATGGTTCGGCTCCGCTGGCCGACCTGGAAGTCGACTTTGACCATCTAAGGCTGATGGCAACGACCGTTCCCGAACCCGGTGTTTTCGCCCTCTTGCTATCCGCTGAGACCGTTTTGGCTTTTTCCCGGCGAAAAACCACGGACGATGACCGTTCGAATCTCCGAATCGGTCAAAGCGGCACCTGCCAGCCGCAAGAATAGACGCAAAATCCTCGCCGGAGGCCATAAAACCCGAGTTTTTTGGCCATCAATCATGTAATTCAAGAAGTTTTGAATTTCTTTGTCACTTTTGTAAATCACTCGCTATTGGGTTGTGAACAGGGCACTTGGGCCCTGAAATCAACAAAACCAGATTACGGTGGCGCGAGTGATGAAACAATTTTTTTCGAACATGTTGGGTGGCAAAAAATCAAATCGACGCAGAAAATCTCGCGACAATCAAATCGGCTACGGGACGCTTGAGGAGCGACACCTGCGAGCCGGAATCTTTTTCGATAATGCATCGGGTGACCTGTTTATTTATGGCGACGAGGGCAACAACGACGCTTCCTTGGTGGAAAACGGCAGTAACCTGCTGGCCACCGTCGACAACGTAGGCCCCCAAACGTATTCCAAATCGCAGGTCAAAAGAGTTGTGTTTATCGGACTCGACGGTAATGACAACTTCGACAACCGGTCGACCGAGGCAAGTTTGATGCTTGGTGGAAACGGGGACGATTTGCTCATGGGAGGAGCGGGCTATGACCATATCAAGGGTGGCGCTGGCAACGACGAAATATACGGAGGTGCAGGCAACGATCGCTTGGACGGAGGTGCCGGCGAAGACGACATGTATGGAGAAGACGGCAACGATTTGCTGCTTGGAGGTGCCGGCTGGAACTTGATGTATGGTGACAAAGGAAATGACTTGATCATTGGCGGTGACGACTGGGATGACATCTACGGCGGCGATGGAGAAGACGTCCTGGTAGGACTTGGCGGTGCAGATCTGATCGAGACTGGAGCTGGCGGTGTTCCAGGTTCGAACGGAGTCGGAAATGCCGACCTCGTAATTGCCGGGGCAGGCGATGATGAGGTGATCGGCGGGAAAGGCCTAAACATCATCTATGGAGGATCGGGTGATGACTTGATCAAAGGATATATCTACGGCGAAAACCGATTGCACGGCCAATCTGGCAACGATGATATCACCGGAGGCCAGGACAACGATTACATCACTGGCAGCGACGGCAACGATACGATCAGCGCGATGGGCGGCGATGACTATATCATTCCTGGTACTGGGAACGATACTGTCAGTGGAGGTACTGGCATCGACATGGTGGTTTACACAGGCAGCGATTACAAATACTCGCATACAACGACGAAAGTCGTGGACAATCGAAGCATTACTTTGAACGATGGAACCGACAGCATCTTGTTGGTCGACCAACTGAAATTCTATAACCGGATCGTTAAACCTGGCGAAACAAATCAGGCCAGCCGTGAGACACTGGCGTTCAGCAACTCGGATCGAGCCTTTGACTACGGTGCAACTCAGAACAGCAAGAAACTATATGCTTTCACGGCTCCGATCTCTGGCAAACTGCGGATCAAACTCCAGCAGTCTGGAACCAGCCTGAAGTCGCCCACCATTGAGATTCGAACGACTTCCGGTTCCTTGATCACACGTCAGTCGGCAGATGGGGCTGGCAATATCAACTTCACGTTGAATGTCAGTCACGGAACAAAATACCATCTGGACGTGCTCGGGAGCAGCGGCAGCAACGGGAGCTTCCAAGTCGAACTTTATAAATCGGCGACCCAGGATACGAATTCGGGTGATCGTGAATCGCTTCGGTTTTCCGGTTCGAATCGAGCGTTTGCCAATGGCGCAACCGTTAACGGCAAAAAACTGTACTCTTTCACGTCGCCCATTTCGGGAAAACTTCGCATCAAGCTTGCCAGTTACAGCTCCTCTTGGAGAGAACCCACGATCGAGATTCGCAGCAAATCCGGAAGCTTGATCAAACGAGTAAAGGCAGACGCGATCACCGGAATCAACTTTACGCTTAATGTTAGTTCCGGCACGGAGTATTACCTGGATGTACTGGGCAGCGGCGGATCCAATGGTTCTTTCGGTCTGGAAATGTACCCATCCAGCTTTTGATTCCCGCTAAACCGCTTTTAAGAGATCAGTAATCTGAAACGCAGTGGCCATGCAAAACATCTTGCGTGGCCATTCGATTTCAGAATTTGGCAGAATGCGAATTCACTGTCGACCGATTCCAAGGCAGCTTGCACCACATCGTTACCACCAACCACATGGTTAACACCATCCGCAATCGGGTTCAGAATGTTACCGCCTTCAGTCGTCATGGACGGAATTGTTTCGGTCAATTCGAATCAAGGGCATGAAGCTGTTGCCGGATCGCCCGAGACAATCCATTTGACTTCTGGTGGTTGGGTTGCTCCACAAGATTTTTCGTCACAAGCCCGTCGGCTTCCTCCAACAATGGATGTTTCGCATCCCCTTTGGCAAGTTGAGCACTCTGAAAAAGCGACCTTGCCAAGTTAAAGCGGAGTCTGAAAGGTTCGTCCTGGAGAAACCAATCCGGGTGTTCCATGACGACAATCCGTTTGTCGCGCAACAGCGTTTGTTCTCTGAGATAGAACTCTTGAGCGGATTGGGTATCGTCTTGTTTCACGGCAAGTTCGATCATTGACGCAACAACTTGCTCCGCGACATCCCAGGCTTTTCGATCATGTCGATAAAATTTCAAGTTGCCCATCCAACTCTGCCAGTCCTCTTCATAATTTCTTAAAGCTTCCTTTACTCGACCTGAATCACGAAGAACGTCGTGGTGCCGATCTCGCACGACTTGACGATCTGCCTGGTATGTAATGTTCTGTTGTTTGGCTTCCATCGGCATCGCCGATTGCAATTCGTACCAATGATTGACAATCATCTCTCTTTCTGCCGGCGGTCGCCCCAAGCGTTTGGTCGTTTCGTAGTACAGTTCAAAAATGTACCAGGCCACGCTCCATGGGTGGACCGCTTGGCAACCCGCTTGGCGAAGCGATTTTGTGCAGATCATCTCGAGATTTGCCCGGCACAATTCAACAGCTTCGACGGGTGAAATTGAATTGTCTTTGATGGCAATTTCGAGCAGCAGAAGATCAAGGTGCTTCTTGATCGCTGAGTCGCCAACCACCCACTCGACGTTGTTGAGCCGCTCCAGCGTTTGCTGGCAGTCGGCCATCAGTTGCTCGGAGTCGCAATATTTCTGCAAATCTGACCCCGTTTCGTGTTCCTGAACGAACCATAAGATCTCAAGCATCATTCTTCGACTGCGGAGAACATCAGAGACGGCGCTAAAGCGTTCGGTGGAGCTGCTGCCGGAGGAAACCAGGTCCAGATTCTTTTCTGTCGAATCGCATAGACTTCGCACATGCGCGGAATATTCCCGGGAAGGAGACCCTTTGCCGGAGGTTCGTTGAATGACCCAGTGCCAGTGCCGGTCTTCAAAGCGGTCCGAGTTTTTCAGCTCCAGCTCGCGAGAGATTTCGTCCGCCCGTTTTCGGAGTTTTTCGAATTCTGCCTCGGGGTTGGTCAGTCGTCGAATTTCATAGTCGAGCGACTCCCCCTTGAGCTTTGGCAAAATTGATGCAAGTTCAACACGAAGCTCCCGTTGTCGTTCTTTGCGTTCTTTGGAAACGTCCTCCGTCAGCTGCGAGACATGACGGGTCATCAAGTTAAATTGATAGGCAGTGACAAAAGTGATCGCCAACGCCGCCGTGATGAAAACCGCGACCAGCCGTTTCCAGTACGGTCGGATGGGGACCAGAATACGATTGCGGATCTGTTCGGCAAAATTTCCTCGAACCGAGTCGCCATTTAGCCAAGCCCTTAGGTCGCCGAGCAAGTCATCGGCGGTTTGATAGCGAAATTCAGGGTAGTAGGCAATGCACTTCTGAACAATGAAATCAAAGGAAGGGTCGGAAAGGTGTTTGTTGCGGAGACTTGGTTTCGGCGGCGTGCGATTGGAACTACGTTGCCATTGGGCGATCGAATCCGTTTCGCTTTGGCTGGCTGCTGACGTGTCGTCCGGCGCAAATGGACGTAATCCGAAGCAGGCAAACTGATAAAGAATGACTCCAAGTGCATAGATGTCGGCGCGAGCATCGGCTAACTTCGCACTCACCAGTTGCTCGGGAGGGGCATAGGGCGTCGTTCCCAGATGGCCGATCGTCGAAGTCAACTCCGAATCTTCTTCCAGAATTTTCGCCAGGCCGAAATCGCCCAGAATCAGCCCCCCGTCGACTGCAACAAAAATATTTCTGGGCTTGATGTCTCGGTGTACGACCCCCTTGCGATGAACGGCAGCTAGACCCTCGATGACGCCACACAATCGTTCGACCATGCTACGCAGGTCGTCCTTACTACCGATGGGTGAACGCACAAACCACTCAGATAAATCACCGGCCGGCATGAGCGGCATCGAAAAATAGGGGACTGGCTGAAACTCCTTTTCATAGTTCCCATGATCGAGGATCGGGACGATATTGGGATGTTGAATCCCACGAAGGAGGTCGACTTCTCGCTCAAATCGTTGCAAAGTCGCCGGAGCGATCGTTTGAAAACGCTGGAGAAAAATCGTCTTGATGGCCACCTTGAAAGATGGGTCACCAGTCGTGGTCGCTTCGTAAACGGCCCCCATGCCGCCCTCACCCAGCAGTCCTGTGACGACGTACCCGGGAATGTCAGGAAAGTTTTCCGAATCGCCTGGAGCTGGATTCGGCGTGCCAAAGTCTTGAGGCAAACCGCCCAAGCTGAATTCTGATTCTGCGCCGTCAAACTCGTCCATCAAATCAACCGCGAGATCCGGAATACGCTGCACAATGGTTCATTACCCGGGACGCCAGTTTAGTGCAAAGCGAATTCAGGTGCCAGCAATCTTGCTTTCGCGTCGCGCCAGTTCGCGTTCCACGTAGGGGGCAAGCCCCATTTCCCTGGCGGCTTCCCGAATTGCCACGTCGGATGGATCTGCAATTCGAACGCTTATCTCAGAGATCATTTTTGACGAATACGCGGTTTTCGCGCGGAACATACGCTGCTTGGCAGTATCCGGCGATACCGATTCGCCAAACTGATCTCGGAAGAACTCGACGATCGCAGAAACAGGAAGCTTTGTTTTGCCACCCGACTCGGTGAACTTCTGAAGTCGGTTTTTCTGATAACTGATGGCAAATTGCAGTAACGAATGAAACTGGTTTTTACCCTCTTCTTCTTCGATACGCATGTCATCGTCAACCAGCTGTTTGATTTGCTCGCCTTCGATTGAATCGAACTCCCGCAGCGCCAACTCGATCGGCTGAACCGCATTCGGATCGGCAGCACTCAAATCTTCCGGGATCTGGATTGCCAGATTTGCACCTTTCTTGATGCTCCGTCGAACCTGATTACGAAGCGACGTTTTAAGATAGTCACGAAAACGTCCTTTTTCAGGCTTAAAACTATCGAAGGCTCCTGATAAAAACTTGACGGCAAACTCCTGGAATTGCTCGTCGGCCTCGTTGGCATTTCCACACAAGCACATGAAAAATTTTCGAATCGGAACCTGATAGACGTCAAAAAAATTGGCTGGATTTTGCAGCACGTTGGGGTTGGTGAGGATTCGGCTGATATGGGAGTGCTGAGTCGGATCGCTCATGGGTTTGCTCAAGTGGTAGAATGAACGTTGCACGGGAATCGGTTCGTGATAAAAGTACACCCATTATAATCATCGAATGGAAAACTCGATTGGACCCGAAGTTAAATATAAAATCCACGATTAGGTCGGCGGGTTTTCAAAAGTTGGTTGCTTGCCGTTTCTGGGAGGATTGGAGTGTCGGATAGTGATATCGTGAATGCAGCTGCTCGGCTCCCCTTTGACGAACGAGTTGCGTTTGTCCTGGAAATCTGTGGCAATGATGGGGACTTGCGCAGAACGAGTTTTGAAGGGCCTGAACACTCTGGAAATCGAAGTAAGCCAACCGGTGCCGAATGAGGATGAATTTGTCTCTTTCTGGCCCAATGAACAGGCGCGGGCGACGCACGCCACCCAGGGAGAACCTCAATTCACGAGGGAAACAATCCAATCCGGCCGACAAATTGGACCTTACAAGTTGTTAATGCCGCTGGGTGAAGGCGGCATGGGCTCGGTTTGGATGGCCGAGCAGAGCGAACCGGTCAAGCGTCGTGTGGCTCTGAAATTGATCAAAAACTGGGGTAACTCCAAAGAGATTCTGGCGCAATTTGAAGCCGAAAGGCAAGCACTGGCGATGATGAATCATCCCAACATCGCGCAGATTTTGGATGCCGGCACAACGCCTGAAGGCCAACCTTTCTTTGCGATGGAGTTGGTACAAGGGCAAGCCTTGACGAATTATTGTGACGAAAACCGACTGGACCTGAACGATCGCTTGCGATTGTTTGCCGAGGCGTGCAACGGTGTTCAACATGCCCATCAAAAAGGGATCATTCACCGAGATCTGAAACCCTCCAATATCTTGGTCGCAATGGTTGACGGCAAACCGGTTGTCAAAGTCATCGATTTCGGACTCGCCAAGGCCATCGAGAGTACCCAGCAGTTGACGGACCGTTCCCTGTTTACCGGAATCGGTCAAATCATGGGGACACTCAAGTATATGTCGCCCGAACAGGCAAAGCTCGGTTCACTTGACGTCGACACTCGAACGGATGTCTACGCATTGGGCGTGTTGCTTTACGAATTGCTCACCGGTGCCACTCCGCTGGCAGACTCCGTTATTAAGGAAGAAGCGGTTTTGAATGTCCTCACATTCATACGCGAATCCGACCCCGTTAAACCCAGCAGGCGACTGAGTAGCTGTTCGCATGAACAAATCTCCAAGGTGACCAATCGTCGAAATATCGATCCTTCGCGACTGAGTCGAATTCTCGCGGGAGACCTGGACTGGATCGTCATGAAAGCACTGGAGAAAGATCGCACTCGACGATACGACTCAGCCTCCGCATTCGCAGATGACATTCTTCGCTTTATCCGCAACGAACCGGTCTTGGCACGTCCGCCTTCGTTCACGTACCAGATCCGAAAATTTGCATCCAAAAATCGCGTTGGAGTAGTTGCATTCCTGCTGGTTCTGTTTTCGCTGCTGGCCGGTATTGCCGGGACAACATGGGGAATGCTTCGTGCGCTCAACGCGGAAGCGATTGCCAATGAGCGAACTCGCGATGCAGAGGAAGAACGCAAGCGAAGCGAATTGACCAAGCAGCGCGCCCTTCAATCGCTTGGTTCGGTACAGGAGTTTGTGTTGGACTCGCCAGTATGGCGCACGAAAAACCCCGGTCGCGAGGCGTTGATTGACCTGATTGCGGACGAGTATGAATTTTGGGGAACTGAATCCGGTGAATTCGACGACGACATCCCGACATTGGCGCCTGCCCTGGTGCGATTGGCAGCTCTGGAATTCGGCGTCGGTCGTTACGAGAAAGCTGCGGTGATGGCCAAACGGGGAATTGATCTGCTGGCCAGGCGAACCGACGATTCTTCACCCGAGTTTCAACTGTCAATGGCGGAAGCGGAGGCGCTACTGCTCAAAATTGGTTTCTTTAAACAGCAGTCGGACACAGTTGACGAGCTGAAAGACCGAGTCGAATCACGACTTGCTCGCATTCCACTTGAGGCATTGGAACTCGCACAGCTGGACCGATTTTGCCAAACCGAATACAGCTTGATCCGGCATTACTACTATGTTCAATACTCCAGGCAGACGTACTCGAAAGCCGTTAACTACAGGGATCGGTGTGGGCAACTTCTGAAGCGTTTTCCCCAATCGCCGCCGCTCCGATTTCATTTGTCAAAAAGCCTGAGCTTGATGGCACTCGCGCTTCACAAATATAGAGCGACTGAAGTGGAACTGGAAACGGACCGGGACAATCGACTCGCGCTCTACGATCGGGCGGAGTCAATTGGAAAGGAGCTGATGTCAGCCGGATTCCGCCCATTGGATTCCCGCCAGCTTGTTGCGGGTATCATTTCGAATCGAGGTTTGGCCCTGCGACAGGAGTATCCTAAAGGAACGGTGACGGCCAAGGAAACACTGAAAAATTACGATCAAGGACTCGCGATTTGCAGCAACGTACTTGCCGACTATCCCGACAATCTGTTGTTCCAGGAAACCAAGGGACTCCTGTTGCTCAACAAAGCAGACTTTTTGAGTGACCTGGAAGGCTTGGAATACCTCGAAGTGGAAGCACAGATCCGCGAGGAAGCCTATCAGCTGCTCAGCGGAGTAACTCGGTCGACCGCTTTTAATAGCGTGGCAGGCGAACGCCTGGCATTGAATCAATTGGGATACATCGCCAACCAATACTTGTTGGGAAAAAAGGATTCAGCCTACGAATTTGCAAAGGAGCTGTTTTCGCTGAAGCCTGATCTTAACGGAGAATCGCCATTCAGGATCTTGTTGATGAATCAACTACTGCTGGAGAACAAGAGTTTTAGTTCCTCCGATGAGGCGAAACTAAAACTGGAATCAGATCAGCAGTTCCGCAAGGTAGTTTCGACCCCAGGGGATGTTCATCGGGACGCTATTTGGAATGCGATCACCAAAGATCCGCTGTTCGCGACGTATCGTGAAAATCCGGAGTTCGACGGGGACTGGGAGCGAGCCCGAGGATTGCGGGCGCAGAAAAACGCGGCGAACGAATCCAACGATTGAATTTTTCGCAGCTGCCGGTTTAAATTTTCGATGTAATTGCCGGAAGCAAGCTAACGATTGACTGGTCGACGAGGGACCTGATGCGGGGCGAGCCGGAGAATGCCTGGCTCATCTCTGCTGATTCGGCCCACACAATCATCGGGCGTTGAAGCCAACCCGTTCCGCTCTCGGAAGTTCAACGCGAGGGCCATATTCATGGTGGCTGACCTCTTGCGTCGGCTTTTTTCCGCCGTTTTATCGTGCAGTTCCTGGCGATCGGAAAAAAAACGGATTTTTTCTGTCACGGTTTTGCATTTGAAACTATGGGATGGCAGACACCAATGATTTTCTCGAAACGACCTCGTCGCTGATAAGCTGGTTTGCCAATCGCAAGGCAATCGGCGCGAGAAAATCAGGTGTCGACTTCATTGGGGCTTCCTGCTTGCAATGAAAGAATCAACTTCACCCGCGATCATTCCAAGGAGTCGAGATGAACATCCGGTTTTTTTTACGTTTTCTGAGTTTGGCAGGCATCGCTTTCGTTTCTGGTTCGGTGGTTGGGCAAGTGCCATTGGAATGGACGACTCCCAACAACTTCAAAGTCTCCGTTCCACAGAGCGGGAGTATTACGTTTGAGGCGTTTGGATCCGTTGGCGGTAGCTACGACGCAATTCTGGCAATCGACTCCTCGGGAAGCATGGCCGACCCGGCCGGGCAAACCGCGCCCAATGGCGGCAGTCAAATCGGTGACTGGGTCATTTCGGCCGCAGAAGGGCTGATCAGCAACCTGGACCCACGGGTTCGTTTGGGAATCGTCGAGTTTGATAGCAATGCGGTGCTCCACGCTCCGATCGAACAATTAGGTTGGATCAACGATGGAACGACTCATCGTGAGAACTTGATTGCGTCATTGGGAACGATTGATCGAACGGGTTCGACCAATCTCGTTCGGCCATTCGCTCGTTCGGCCACCGAATTGTTGACCGCTCAACAATCCAGCCTCAGCCAGCAGCATATCGTTCTCGTTTCCGATGGCCAAATCAACTGGGCAGATGGAAATGGCCGGAGGCAAACTCAGCAGCACGTTCGCGATGAAGTCGAACGGGTCTTTGGATTGGGAATCGAATCGGTCAACACGATCGGCTTTCCGGGATCGAACGAAGGCTTTTTGCAGGATCTTGCGGCCCTGGGTGGCGGGATTTACGCCGACGGCACCGATGTGAACAATCTGGCAACGGCGTTCGAAACGGTCTTCAACCAACTTGGATCACTTCGACGCTTGGAATTGGAGTTGCCCGATGGGACGATCCTGTCCGACTTTGAGCCAGGACTCGACGGCAATTTCTCGGTCGTTGGAGATATCCGGGAAGGAAACAACCTGTTCATCGCGAGAGCGTATTCTTCGTCCAATCAGGTAACCGAAGCGACGTTAAATGTAATCGGCGTCTCGTCAATCCCCGAACCAACCAGCTGCCTATTGCTAGTCGGTCTTTCGGCTGGCTGCTTGCTCCGCCGACGAAGGTCAAGATCGCGACGGTTTGACTAGTCGTAGGCAGCCTTGTCCATGACGTTTGTGGCCTTGTGTTGGGCAACGGTTTACCAACAAACCGTTGCCTCGCCACATGGATTTGTTGCACCTAGCGGTCGTGGGCAACCTGCTCATTAACCTGGGCGAAGGAGCAGATTCGACTTTTGATGGTGGTAACGCGATGAATCTGGAATCAGGATTCTTTCTCAGAAATGTCCATCACGACGAAGTCATGAACACTTGAAACGTATTGGAAAATATGGTCGTCGCCACATTGTCGGAAATCGAAGATACTCGATTGGCCAGCGGTGCCAAAATGTTGATTAAGTCGCATTCGGAGCCAGAGCAAAAGACATGTATTTCGCGATGCTTTCCTTTGAAGGGGATGATGAACTCGAACTCACTCCAGCGTCTGAGCTGCTTCGACTGTTCAACAACTTTGGTTCTGGCACCGATTCGTTTGATGACCAGCACGCAACGATCTTTCCCATCGCCAACTACAATCTGCCTTGACCAATGAGATCGGCATAGGTGAGTGTCGAGTGGACAACCAAGAGCACGATCCGGCCAAAACGCGTTACCGCGACCGATCCAACCGGCTAACTCCTCAATAATTGTTCAGAAAACAACACGCTTTGAAGATTTTGTTGCACCTTCGATTTCCAATCGCTACATTTTAGCCAATTGCTTACAAACGATTGTTGAACCCAGGAAACCAGCGATGCAACAGTTATTCCGAACATGGATCGCGGCATTGGCCGTGTTGGTCACGGTCACCATCAGTGCTTTTGCTTTTGCAGAGAATGACGGCGTGCAGGATGAAGAAACCAAAGCCAAATACACGATCAAGCAAGTGATGGCCAAAGCGATGTCACCCAAAGGTGATCAACTGAACAAAAAAGTCTTAAGCGGTGAAGCATCCGATGCGGAAAAACTGGAACTGCTGGACCTGTTCATCAGCCTGACCGAAAACGAACCTGAAAAAGGCGAAGCCGATTCATGGAAACAGTTTTCCAGCGCGGCAGCCATGGCCGCAGCCAAAGTCGCCGTTGGCCGTGAAGGGGCGATGGACGAATTGAAGGCAGCAACCAACTGCACGAAGTGCCATAAGGCCCACAAGTAGAATCCGATGATGCCTCAATCGGCGACCGCTGGCCCAGACATGACCAACGAAGCCTCTCGCGGCGGAAATTTCAAAGCCATCCCCAGCCCGGTCGATCCTCCTCGCCGGGCTTTCTTTATGCTACCACCCGATTGATCCGGGATCTTGGTCGCCGGATCGCGTGAATGGGAACCGTAACCCCGTCGCGCGCCCTATTCCGTCAAGACTCACTCAAGATCGCCGACAGTTACATTCAACTTTCCACGTTCGACTTTCAATTATCCCCCGGTCTTCTTGCACGAACCGGTGGCGCGGGCTCCGGTTTAAGCTCGACTTTCTTGGTCTTTAACAACTCCAGGGCTTCGGCAACAGCTCGCTCCAGTTGAGGGTCTTTGCCTGCGATCACCGGTTGCGGGTCGTTGCGGACTTCGATATCGGGCGCAACGCCTTCACCTTCGACCGCCCAATTGCCATCGACGTCGATGAATCCTCCTCGCGGGGCGACAAACCGTCCCCCATCGATCAGCGGCGGCGTGTCCCAGGTTCCGACCAACCCACCCCAGGTACGCGTGCCGACCAAGGGTCCAATCTTCTTGAACCGAAACAGGTAGGGCAGCAGGTCGCCACCGGATCCTGCACGCTCGTTGATGATCATCACTTTGGGACCAAACAATCCTGCCATCGGTTGAGTAAACGGTCGTTTGTCACCGGCATTGGAGTTGAAGTAACCGGTCAGTTCCCGGGCCAAAATATCGACAATGTAGTCTGCCGCCGAACCGCCACCGTTGTTGCGTTCATCGATGATCGCGCCCTCACGATCCTGTTGGGCGAAGTACATCCGGTTGAAATACGAATATCCGCCCCGCCCCGTATTGGGCAGCCAGACGTAGGCCAGTTTTCCATCGCTCAGTTCGTCGACGCGGCGCTGGTTTTCGGAAACCCAGTCCCAGGTTCGCAGTTGGCCTTCGCTGGCGGTTGGAACGACATTGATTTGTCGTGCGCCCTCCAGCTTGGGTTCGTCATTGACCATAATCGAGATCGTGCGCCCGGCCGTACCCTCCAATAAATCGAACGGATTGGCATCATCTTTCAGCTCGCGGCCGTCGATCGCCACAACGTAATCACCGGTAGCCACATCCATCCCCGGAACCGAAAGCGGCCCGGTCAGTCCCGGGTTCCAATCGCCACCTGAGTAGATTTTTTCGATTCGGTAACGCCCGTTGGCGGCGACGAGATCGACGCCCAGCAGCCCGGTCCGTGGGCTGGTTAAATCGGGCAAGTCACCCCCGCGGACGTACGAGTGACCAACCGCAACTTCGCCGGAGACAATATCCAGCAGATAGTTGAAATCGGATCGATGATTGACATCCGCGAGCCAGGGACTGTACCAGTTCCAGACCTCATCCCAATCCGCTCCGTGCACGTTATCGACATAGAGGAAGTCACGCATGAACCGCCAACCCTCGCGCAACATCTGCCGCCACTCCGACCGTGGATCGACCTTGACCCGCAGATCACCGAGCTCCAAACTTTTGCCGCCATCTTTCGGTGGGCTGGCGGCGTCGGCGCTGCTCCAGCCACCCTGTGTTTGCAACAGGACTTTCTTTCTGTCGGCAGAGGTCGTGAGCGAAGTAATCTTATCAGCAAATTTTTCCGCTTTTTGATCCTTCAGTTTGTACTGATGCACGGTCGTGCCCGGCTCATTCTCAACCGCCTCAAGCACGAACACGGTTCCCTCAGGTCCGGGTGCCAAACCGACATAGTTTCGGGCAGGGAGAGCTGGTGCGTCGACAATTCGAGATTGTATATGTTCGAAATCGATTTTGACTTCTACGTCGTCCTTTTGCTTGTCTTTAGCTTCCTCCGATTTTTCGTCCTCTGATTTTTCGTCGTCTGATTCGTCCGTCGTTGATTGTGTTTCGTTTTGCGTATCAACTTTCTTCTCGGACTTTTGTTCGGATGTATCGTCTTCGGTCGATTCTTCCTCGTCGCTGACCGGAAGAAACGGAGACGGGCCATCCGCGCTGAGGATCGCAACATACAACGAACGCGTGACAGGACGATCATAGGACGTCATGTCCAGCCAGCCGATATTGAGTCCGTAGTCCGTCGACCCGAGAAAGTACAGATATTTTCCCGAGGCGTCCCAAACCGGGCTGATCGAGTCGGCCATGCCGTTGGTCAAATCGTGCTTCTCACCCGTTTGGGTATCGTACAGCGTAATGACTCGCAATTGCGTCTCCAATCGGCGTGGATACGCCAACCATCGCGAGTCGGGTGACCAGACCGGATTCATACTGCGTTCCGGATGCGCGTAACGGTCTGTATCGATAGGTTTGACATCCCCGCTTTCTACGTCCAGGACCAAAACCCGATAGTCGGTATCGGTGAACGCAAGCTGCTTGCCGTCGGGCGACCATGTCGGCACGAAAAAGAACGTTGGATTGGCGATCTTGATTCGCCGTTGATTCAAGCCCTGTTGATCGGCGATCACCAACCCGTATTCGCCCCCGTCGTCGTTGAACCACGCGATCCGCTGGCCATCGGGAGACCAGACCGCGTGGCGATCAGCCACGTCGGATGTTTGCGTAATGTTTCGCCAACTGCCTTTGTCCAGCGGCACCGTAAACAGATCGCCGCGGGCTTCAAAGATCGCCCGTTTGCCCGTTGGTGACAATCGCGCATCGCGAAGGGCACTGGCCGAAACCTCTTCCCATCGCGGACGAGCCCAATTCAAGTCCCGGGCCACATTGATTTTGATCTGTTTCGATATTCCGGTTTTCGGATCCAGTTCATGAAGATAGCCCGCTTGCTCGTAGATGATCGCGTCGCCACCGGCCCCGATGCTCTTGCAATCGAAATCGGTATGCCGGGTCAATTGCTTTTCGGTTTTCGTTTGCGGGTCGTACGACCAGACGTTGCTCGCAAAATCCCGTTCTGATAAATAATAGGCCACGCCATTCAACCAAACGGGCGCAAGTTGCCGCTCACCTTCCCACGGCGCTGTCAATCGCTCCCACGATTTCGTCGAGACGATCGAAATCGGTTGGGCCTGGCCGCCGCGATAGTTTCTCCACTCGGGATCCCACAGCCCAATTTCCTGGTAGACGATCCACTTGCCGTCTTCGCTCATCTCACCGTGATAGGCTTGGGGCAAATCCAGTGGCTTGGGCAACCCACCGTCGGTGGCGACGGTATAGAACTGCCAGAGCTTCGTTGGCTGACCCGCCCGGCCACTGCGAAACAGAACTTTCCCGTCCGGCGTCCAGCCTTGAACCACATCCTCTCCGGGGTGCCAGGTTAGTCGCTTGGGTTCTCCGCCGGTGGTTGCGACCACGTAAACATCCGAGTTGCCACCGTATTGAGCGGTAAACGCAAGCGACTTGCCGTCTGGCGAGAATGCAGGATCCGTTTCGCCACCCTGTCCGCTGGTCAGCCGCATCGCGTCACCGCCGCTGCGATCAACGGTCCAAATATCATTGGCATGCACGAACGCAATCTTGTCGGCTGAGATATCCGGATCACGCAACAAGCGTGTGCCTTGGGCACAAAGAGGATCCGTAATGAGCAAGCCGATCGCGGTCAGCTAAGACGGCGAGGCTGAAAATGCGGTAGGTCATGTTGGATTTCCAGTTGTAGCAGGACTGACACAGACAATGTTAACCAAGGAAAATCCCTGAAAAGCCTTCATGGCGGCCGAGACCGGGCATTTTTTACCAGAAAATGGCGCTCCGCTAGTTGGTCGAATCTGGTACATCCTGCCCAGAAAATCGTGCCACAAAACCAAATGGCCCTGCGTTACAAATTAGCGGGTGTCAACAGGAACATGGGAAATCCGCCCTTTGCTGAACCACAATACCTATTCCAGGCCGCCGTTGGTCGGAGTGGCAGTACGATCCTGCGCCGTTCGATCGGCTTGCATCCGGACATTTACTACAACGGCGCCGAGAACAATTTGATTCAGGATGTTGCTGAAGTTGCCCAACGAAACTGTACGCGTCCGTCACGCGTGATCGCGATGCAGGTCGACCAACCAACGTACGATGCCCAATTCCGTCGACTGATTTGCGAGCTGACCTGGCCTGATCAAGAATTGGCTGCCGCTCGGCCGATTCGATTCGCGGCCATCAATCCGTCCGCCGCCAACCTTGATTATCTCTGTCAGATTTTTCCCAATTCAAAGATTGTCTGCCTTGTCCGCAATGGCCTGGAAGTCGTTTGCTCGCGGATGAAGTACCAGTCGTTTCGCGATCTGGAATTCCAATCCCACTGCCAAACCTGGAATCGTTGTGGCGACATGCTGGATTGGGGACAACGCAATCCAGATCGGTTTTTCCTGTTCCGTCACGAATGGACTTACGACTCGACCCTGGTCGAACAGAAACTGAACGAGTTATTCCATTGGTCGGGAACCCGCGGGTGCCCGGCCGTCGCGAACAACATTCGCGATGTCATCGACTGCATGCCGACGACCGCAGTGCCCAAAGCATTTGCCGAGATGTCTGATTTGGAAAAACGTTCGTACTTTCAAGCTAAAGCAAATCGTTGCCATCATTGGACGGAATCGCAACGCCAGCAGTTCACGGAGATTTGCGGAGAATTGATGGACCGCCTGGGCTACGAGATTCCCTTTCCGCAAATCCGTCGTGCAGGACGGGCGGCCTAGCTGGCGAATGCCTTGGTCGCGTTATGACCCCCTCGGGTCAGGCTTGCGCCAGCGATGGCTGGTCTCCCACCGGGGAAGCCTTCGATAGACCCAGCCCCTGGCAAGCACTCAATACGCCCGGTATCACAGCCCACGATCGCCCATGGCAACCGCATCTCGATCCGCGGCGGCCGCTGCGTCGAGCGCCTGTTTCAGTTCGATCGTTTTTTCAGGATGTTGGTCAGCGAGGTTTAGCCGTTCGCTGGGGTCGGAGACGATATTGAACAGTTCGATTTTGTCTTCAGTCTGCCCCTGCCCGGCAAAGACGATCAGTTTCCAGTCACCGCGGCGTAAAGCGCGCGACCGAAACCCCGTCCCCGCCGAATAGAGTGACCGCTCCGGCAGGACACCGGCTCCGGAAATGACCGGCCAAATATCGACGCCATCCCATTTCAGTTGCCTACCATCCAAATCAGCTCCCGCGAGCCCACAGAACGTGGGCATCCAGTCAACGATCTGCACGGGTGTCTCATCTGACGTTCCTGGTGCGATTTTTCCGGGCCAGCGAACAATCGTCGGAACGCGGATGCCCCCTTCGTACAGATCGCCTTTCTTTCCTCGCAACGGGAAATTGTTACCGGGCAATTTTCCACTGGGGCATTGGTCGTCCGGGTACTTTCGATCGTTGTTTTCTGCGGTGGAACCGCCGTTGTCGCTAGTGAACACGATCAGCGTGTCCTTTGATTTTCCGGCCTTGTCGACCGCCGCGACGATCCGGCCCACAGCGTCATCGAGGTGCAGGATGCTCGCCGCATATTGGCGTGGAACTGACCCGGCGATCTTATTCGGAACCCGCTCCAGCCAGGATTCCGGTTCCCGAATTGGAAGGTGCACGGCTGTCAACGGCACGTAAAGAAAAAACGGCTGATCATCGGATCGATTTTCGATCCACTGAATCGCTTCCTGCGTGATTAAGTCGGTGACATGGCCGCGCTCTTCGAGAAGTTTCTCGTTGCGATGCCAAGTCGTCGAATAGGGACCTCGTTTATAGAAATGACTCCAAGGGGTCACGCCACCGGCCAAAGAACCATAGCTATGATCGAAACCGAAGTGACTGGGGCCCCATTCGGGTTTGGACCCGAGATGCCATTTTCCCGTCAGGCAGGTGGCATATCCGGCATCCCGCAACGCCGCGGCCAAGGTTTTCGTCGCCTGGGGAATCGCCTGATAGTTGGTCGGCGTGGTCACACCAAATCGGCTCCAACAACGGCCGGTTAACAAGCCCGCTCGCGTGGGGCTGCAAACCGGGGCCACATAGTGTTGCCGCAACTCAACGCCTTCGCTGAGCAGCCGATTGAGTTTGGGAGTCGCAACGTTGCCGGCATGAAACTCGACATCCGCCCAACCAAGATCATCCGCCATGATGAAGACGATATTGGGCTGGAGTTGATCGGGGGCCTGCCCGACAACCGGCAAGCCCGCCCAACCGACCATCATTCCAATCGCCCAGGCGACGAATTTTCGATTCATGACAACTAACTTTCACGCGACAAAGATCGGCTCAAACCAGAACAGGCCGACGGGAAAACCGTGCGGCTGTTTGAGTTCAACCCAAGCTACTTAGCCGAAGTCTTCTTTTTCTTCGGCGTCCGGGGCTTGCGTTCTTTGACTGGTGGAATTTCCATGCCGTATTGCTTCCAGTACATCAAATGAAACGTGTTATGACCGGTCAACGGTGCGTCTTCGTTGACCATATTTGGCAAGGCTTGATCGAACCATTCATCGTAAAAAGCGTTCATCTTTTTGGCGACTTCGGGATGCTCGGCAATCACATTGGTCTTCTGCGAGGGATCCTGTTCCATGTCATACAGTTCGTTTCGCCCGACCAGTCGAAACCGCTGATTGCGAACGGCAAACCCGTTGTCCCGGGACGCGGCCGCCTGCCCTTTGGCCCAACGCCCTTTGTGGAAAACTCGATAACGGTCTTCCCACGGCGCATTGGGATCTTTGAGCAACGAGACCAGGCTGCGGCCGTGCAACTGGTCAGCTTCCCTGGGGGTCCCGCCAGCGATGCTGGCGAAGGTCGGCAGAATATCGTAGTGGTTCGCGATCCGGTCCACATCGGTTCCGGGCTTGAGCACACCTGGCCAGCGCCAGAAGCTGGGGACGCGAGTCCCCCCTTCGTCAACACTGCCTTTTTTGCCTTTGTGGTCCCCGTTATAGTTCGAGGCAGAAGGCCCATTGTCGGTAATGAAGATCAGCAACGTATCATCTTCGATCCCCCATTCCGCCAGCTTTGCCGTCAGACGCCCAACATTGTCGTCGATATTTTCGATCATGCCGTAGAAGCCAACGGTGTTTCCCTTGATGCCGGCGTCTTCGAATTTCTTCTTATACGAGTCCGGCGCGATGAAAGGTCCATGCGGGGCGTTGGTCGTGATATAAGCGAAGAACGGTTTTTTACCCTGTTGCGCCTCCATCCATTTCATCGCCTGATTAAAGAAAATATCGGTGCAGAACCCTTCCGTTTTCTCAAACGTGTTGTTATGCAAAATAGCGGGATCGAAATACTTGTTACCGGGCGCGTCGCCGCAGCTGCCCTCGTAGGATTGCCCGATCCCGCCCGCGCCGTGAATGAACACTTCGTCGAATCCCCGCTGATCGGGTCGATAGGGATCCTGGTCTCCCAAATGCCATTTGCCAAAAATACCCGTCGTGTAGCCCACCTCCTTCAGCATTTCGGGCATCGTCGGCACCCCCAGCTTCATCCGTTCGCGCTCAAGAATCGTGTGGGTCACGCCAACATAAAACGGCGGGCGCCCCGACATGATCGCGGAGCGAGTCGGTGCGCACGTCGGGCTGACCTGAAACCTCGTGAACCGTAGACTTTGATCGCGGAGCGAGTCCAAATTCGGCGTGGCCAAGTGCGGATTCCCATGGCAGGAAAGATCGTAGTACCCCTGATCGTCCGTAATGATCAGAATGATATTTGGCTGCTTGCCAAAGGCAGGATCGTCGCCGTGAACTGGACTTGCGCCAAGTCGGCAAACACCCGCCAACGCTAACAGGATGATAAAGCAGTGTTTCATGATGGACTCCAGGTTTCGAAGCGATCGCATTGCAGGCCCTTGGGCCGGACCGAGCGTTCATTTGATCATAAAGCCTGGCCCGGGGTTGGTTTCAATTCAACCAGAAAATATCAGTATGTTTTGTGATTTTTTTCGGACTGGCCTTCCCAACGCCTTACTCGTTTGAGCAAAATCCAGAATCATCAAACGCCCCATGAATACGGAACCGAGAGATTTCCAGATGAAGCAACGCGTAGTTTTCCCGTTGAGCATGCTGATTTGCCTGGCCTTGGTCGGCTACACATTCGTCAGGCTGATGGTGACAACGACGGCTCCCCCCACTCACTCCGCAGAATTGCCGGAAGTGTTGCCGACCTCCGTCGACGGTCATCCCGTCAAGTCATGGAAAAACGTTGAGGACTTCGAGCGCGAACTCGCCATCCTGGAAACGGTGTTTTGGGACCCCAGAGATACCGAAAGCCTCCGTAACCAGATCCGACAGCCGGGAGCCGTCGAAGGAAAAACGGTGCTCGAAATTGGGACCGGTTCAGGACTGCTATCGCTCTGTTTCTTGAAAGCGGGTGCCGGGTCCGTCACCGCAACTGATGTCAATCCAGCCGCAGTGGCCAACGCACGGTTCAACGCCCAACGATTGAATCTCAGCAAATCATTTGAGGTGCGTTTGGTTCCGCTGGAAAACTCGGCTGCCTATTCAGTGATCCAACCGGAGGAACAGTTTGACTTGATCATCTCGAATCCACCTTGGGTCAACCAGGAACCCCAAACGATTGACGAGTACGCACTGTACGATGCCAATTTTGCGTTGCTGCAGTCTCTGTTGGATGGCTTACCGCAGCACCTCAAGCCGGGAGGCAAAGTCTGGCTGGCTTACGGATGTGTTGACGCGATCAAGACGATTCAAAAACTTTGCCAGGAGCGAGATTACGAAGTGACCATCCTGGATTCCCGAGAGTTGGACGATCTGCCGGAAGAATTTCTTCCCGGGATGCTGTTGGAAATCCGATTGCCCGCACCATCGAACTGAACCGACTGGACGAAAACAGGTCTATTTCATTTCAGGAGATTTTTTCGCAAAATACTGTAGCCACTGGGCGGTGAGCGCTGCGGCGATGCCTGGCTGTTGCTGGTACTCTTGCACCCGCAGTCCCCAATAAAAGCCGAGATAGCCATCGACTTCGTCTCGCGACGATTCAATGAACTGGTCGAGTTCCGTCAGATCGCATTGCAACGGAAACATCTCTTCGATCACCAATGGCTTACCCAGCTGATAAACCGAAAGCGCCTTCAGAGCTTTATCGATTTCGCCTTTGCGAGGATAAAAATGAACGCTGACAAAATCCAGCTTTCGGCCGACTTCAGGATCATGAAACAGCGGTTTGGCGTTGGGCCAGGTGTGGGCCCAGGGAATGACGCCGACGGTGATCAGGTGACGTTCGTCTTTGCTTCGAATCGCCGCGACAAGCTTTTCGATCCAGGCTTTGGCGACCGTTTGCCGAGAACGTCCGGCCAGATCCAGAGAAATACGCTGAACAAAGTACTTGCCGGCCAGTTCCCCCGTCAGCCATTCCGTTTCCGCCTTCTTCGCGCCGGGCAGGATCGGCTCGTTCATCAGGTCGTAACAAAACACGGCGGGACTACCCGCGCAGGTCTCTGCGATGGCTGCCCAGAATCGTGCCTGGACGGACCAGCGTTCCGATTCATTCAGTCCGTCGTACCAGGCGGGCACGTCTTGCTTGTGGTAACAACCCAAACCGGTTAGATCGAGGTACAAACCAGTGTCTTCGGCCAGTTTCACCAAACGGCCGAGCTGCCGCAGCGATTCCGGATTGACCTCATTCTCCGAGTTCATGAATTTTGCGATCTGCAAGTGCACGCGAACCATGTTCGCGCCAAGTTCCTTGATCTCGCTGAAATCCTCCTCCACCGTCGACCACTGCTCGATCCAATAATCCTCCAGCAATCGCCCTGCCCCGTCGTGATCGTAGTTGACGCCCCAAATTCGAAACGTTTCACCCGATTTATCCTCGACAAATCCAGTGCCGCGATCACTCACCCGAATCCATTCCAGCTCTTCACCGGCAGCACCGGCGTTCACCCCAAACCAAATCGCTACGGCGGCCAACGCCGTAATGAGGCCTGAATTTTGCATGCTTCCTTCATTCCCGAATTCGTTGCGGACTGACTAATTGGTTTCAGCCGGATGTTGGAGATACGCCTGCGCCAACCGTCGACCCAGGGCAATGATCCCTGCCGTGTCAATCACCAGTTGTTTTTCCTGGGGAGGAAGATCGAAAACCTTCAGGTGAAACAAGTGCTCGTCCGCGATCGCCAGCTGTTCCAATTCGCTTGTCACATCGATCGAATTAACACGTTCGTGATCGGTGGGAGGCTGCTGGCTGACATACCAGTCGAGCTTGGGCATCCCGAGATCCTGGCGGGTTTGGACAATGGTGGACTGAAGCCACTTTGGTACGTTTTCCCGGTACGGCGGCATCGACATTTCGTTTTCACCGAGGTGATAGAAAATGCCGGCCAGTTCCACCTGTTGGCCTTGATCCTCCAGATCCCTAATCGCGGTTTTGATGAAATCGATAAACTGCGGGTAAACATGGCGTGATTTGGCCAGGCTTCCTTCCGGAGTCCAGTCATTCATCTGCGAGCCGCTGTGGGTGAACTTCGCAATCGCAATCGGGGCTTGTTTCAAACTGCCCTGGAGTTCCTGACCGAAGCTGAGTTCGGGGCCAAAGGTGTGATAACACCCGGCCGGCCCCAATGGCTCCCAGCCATTGGATGTTTTATAACCGCCGCCGACGCTGTACTTGAAGGGGATGGCAGGATTGTCCTCGAGCAGCGCACTTTCTCCGCGCTCAACCTGTTCCACGAACGCCCGTTCCCCCTCCATATTGCGGTGTCCCGCCAAGATAAACAACTTGACAGCGCTACCCGGCGAAAACGGCCACTTGCCAAGCGGCCGATCCATACCAGTTTCGATGCCAATGGTTCGGAGGTAAGCATCCGCGTAGTTTACGCCTTGCTCCAACTGCCCCAGCGTCCCGTAGTGATAATGCAAACCGACACCGCCGCCAATCTCGACACCCACGTGCGACGTCGGAATATAGATCGCGTTGGGATCCGCCTCGGCCACTGATTTTTGCCCCAAACTGATCGCGTACATGCTCGGTCGCAGATCCATCCCCCAAATCGTCTTGGTACATAATTCGCCAAGATAAAACTTCAGATCGGGAACCTCGAGATCTCGACGCCAACATTGCAGGAAGTTCGCCAGGTTCTTTCCGTAGTCCGCCATGTAGTCAGCGTTGAACATGTCATTCTCGCCCTGGTGCCAGACGAAGCCTTCGATTCGGTAAGGAATCTTTTGCCGGTCGAGTTCAGCAAGCGATGACCGAACCAGCTCCAGCGCCAACGGGTACATCTTGAAACCTTCCGGTTGGTCGGGGTTCCAGTCACCTCCCAAATGGGTCCCACCAGCAGCACACTTGATGATCGCAATCGGGGCCTCGACCTGCTCCGTCACCTTGCGGGCAAAACTCAGTTCCGGACCAACGACATTGTTGACAGGTTGAAGGTCAACCCAACCGTTCGAATTCAGCTTGGTCTCACGTCCGATGGAGTAGGAAAATTTGACCGCGGGTTGTGGCAGTTCCAGGCCGGCGAACGGTGGAAACCGCTTGATGTCTTCCACCCTGGAATCCGAACCCACCATGTTGGATTGCCCGGCAAAAATAAACACGCGAACGGTTGGGTCATCGTTCGCGACAGCGAGGGAAAACGCAATCAGCCAAAACGCGAAGCAAACGCCTGTGGATACGAGAGTTCTCATGGTTGCCTGGATGCTTGGAATCGGATTTCAGGATCAAGTTGGATCGAGATTTGAGTATAGAGGATCGTTCCGCCAAAATCCCGATGATGCGACGACTCATTTACAAAAAGCAGACAAACGCAGCATCCGCCCGATTTTCCGGTTCCGTGCAGATTCGAATCGGAGGTGGAAGCGACAACAGTCGCAGCTTGCTAAACTTGATGGATGCAAGCCAAGTCTGCAATCTGACTACGCATGAATGGATCCATTGGATGACTAACGCCATGAAGCTCAACCCCGTTCGGTTTTCGATTTTGACGTTTACGGTGAACGTGATCCTGTGTTCCACGGTAGCCCACGCGCAAACAGAGCCCGACCCGCAACAAGACAAAGCTTACGCGCGAGTCCCTCAAAAAATCGCCCAGCAAAACGAGTCTCAGTGGGAAGATAGCCGCTGGCAGCAGACGGATGTCGGGCCCTTTCTGGCGGGGACGATCGATACGGGAGCCGAACAAACACTGAAAGGAATCGCAATTCGCGTGGGTGACCGGGGCCAAGCCGCCGTTTGTTTCGACACAGCGCGAATGCGAATCAGCGCCGCCTGGACCGGTGAGTTTCTAAAATTCGGCCCCCGTCGTTTTGGGATGATCAGTCCCCCACAAGCCGCTGGCAAGCTATCGTTTTCGACGAAGAAACTGGCGGGATGGGCAAACAACGGTCGGTTCAAGCCGGAACCGGACGAGATCACCGACCCGGAGGTCAACGCGCGAAAGAACCTCGGAAACAGTGAAATTCACTTGCCGAAAGAATGGAGCGATTACCAGGGCATGTTCACCAGCGGCCAACGCGTGGTGCTTTCCTACTCGGTCGGTAACACGAAGGTGCTGGAGTCGCCCTGGTTTGTCGAGGCCGGCCCTCACCAGGCATTCGTTCGGTCACTGGAGATCGGCCCGTCCGCAGCGGCAATGCAATTGCTGGTTGCCGACCAGCAGTCCAAAATTACGATCATCGATAGTGGCTACACCAGCCTCGACGACCGCCCCGGGATCGTGAACATCGCAGCTCACGACAAAACCATCGCGATCAAACTCCTGATCAGCGATCCAACGACCAATGAACCGGGGATCCAGGCACTGACAGCAAGGGCTGGTGCAGCCGAAGAATTGTCTCGCTTGATTGCCGTCGATGCCGGCCGATTCCAACAAGTGTTAACCACGGTCGGTGAAACGTCGGCCTCCAACGATCCGTATGTGATTGATACGTTAACGCTGCCGTTTGAAAATCCCTGGAATGCCCTGCTGTTCACTGCCGGCCATGATTTCTTTTCCGATGGCTCGGCAGCAATCTGCACGTTCCATGGCGACGTCTGGACGGTGACCGGAATCGATCGCGAGCTCAATGAACTTCGCTGGCGCCGATTTGCCACCGGACTGTGCCAACCGCTGGGCCTGAAAATCGTCGATGACAAGATTTACGTCATCGGACGCAATCAAATTACGCGGTTGCACGACAAGAATGGAGACGGCGAAGCGGATTTCTATGAAAATTTCAACAACGATCTGATGATTGCCCCGCGCGCTCACGATTACGTCACTTGCCTCGACACCGACCCAGAAGGCAATTTTTATTTCATCCATGCGCAGACCGGCGTGATGCGATTGTCAGCCGACGGTTCGTCGTTGACTTCGATCGCCGATGGCTTTCGAAACCCCAACGGGATGGCGGTGGGGCCGAACGGGATCATCACGGCCGCACCGCAACAGGGTGGCTGGACCCCCGAATCGAGCCTGATTTTGGTGAAGCAAGGTGGTTACTACGGGTTTGGAGGTCCACGAATTTCACCTGAACGCCCTACGGGCTGGGATTTGCCAATGTGTTTTATCCCGCGATCGATGGACAACAGCGGAGGCGCCCAGGTCTGGGTCGAAGGCGATCGTTGGGGGCCGCTGGCCGGAAAAATGTTGCACCTCTCGTTCGGGCAATGCCGAATATTGATGGCGTTGATCGAAGAAGTCGACGGCGTTTACCAGGGCGGCACCATCCAATTCCCGACGACCCCCTCTGACTTCGAGTCGGGAATCATGCGGGGTCGTTTTAGCCCGCACGATGGACAGTTGTATGTTAGCGGACTACGTGGCTGGCAGTCGCGTGCGATTCGGGATGGCTGTTTACAGCGAGTGCGATATACCGGAGGTGAGGTGCATTTGCCGACGGCGGTCAAGACGTATCAAAACGGAATCAAGCTGACCTTCACGGAACCACTCGACCCATTGTTCGCCAGTAACCCGGATAATTTCTCTGCCGAACAATGGAACTATCGATACTCTCAAGCCTATGGTTCTCCGGATTTTTCGGTCATTAATCCGGAGCAACAAGGACGCGATCGAGTGCCCGTCGAGTCTGCGACTCCAATGGATAATGGCTACAGCGTGTTCCTCGAAATGCCGAATCGCCAGGCGGTCAATCAACTCAGCATCGATTGGCTGTTGCGATCGGAAGCTGGGCAACCGTTTCGCGGAACTTTCGCACACACGATCAACGCGGAACCCCAAACGTCGATCCCGGAATCGGACATCGTTCGCCTCGACACATCCGAGCGGATCGATCCGGCAATCGAACAACGCCTTCGCCCGGGACTGGAGTTCCGGTTTACTTCGGCCACGTCCAATCAAGTCGATTCCCGCATTTCCCGCCTGGTCGCGTTACGGCAATCAACCCTCGATGCACCAACGCCCTTTCTGCAGAATGGGCCGTTTTCCCTCGACGCAATGGGCACGATCCGAACTGAACTGAGCGGATTCTACGATTTCAGAATGGCGAGTTCCGGGGCGGCGCAATTCTGGATCAACGATCAATTGGTGATCGATCAAGCCAACTCAGCAGAAACGTCCCAATCGGTTTTGCTCCGCAAAGGCCACAATCTCATTCGTGTCCGATTCGACAGTCCCAAGACAGGATTTGCCGATTTGCAACTGTACTGGAAAGGATATGACTTCGGCTGGGAACCGATTCCGGCCGACGTCTTGTTTCACGATTCTGGTTCCGCAGAATTGGTCCAGGCTCAACATCGGCGTGAAGGCCGACAGTTGTTTGCCTCTTCCCATTGCTCAGCCTGTCATCAAACCGAGTTTGCTGAACCGGCCATGTTTGAACTTTCCCTGTCACCGCCCGACCTGTCCAACATGGGTGACCGACTGGAAGGCCCATGGTTACAGCAGTGGCTGCTTTCCCCGCATTCCCTTCGTCCTCAATCGCCCATGCCGGCCATGCTGGGAACGGGGGAGCAAGCCCAGCAGGACGCCGCAGACCTTGCCGCGTACCTGTTACAGCAGTCTTCGTCGACGACCAAGTCTGTTAGCGAGGAAGTAACGCTCGATGGCGTGACATTGTACGAACAGCTTGGATGCATGGGCTGTCACCATTTCGAACGACCGACCTTCGACGACGAGTATCATCGCCTGTCTCTCCATTTTGCCGATGCCAAATACAAACCCGGGGCCTTGGCTGCGTTTCTGAGCAAACCACAAGCTCACTCACCGGGGATCCGCATGCCGGATTTTCGGTTAAGCGATGCCGAAGCCCAGGCGCTGGCTGCGTTTATCCGACAACAAGCCAAAGGGGAGATACCCAATCCAGCCATTACCGGTAACGCCAAGTCTGGCAAAGCACTGTTCCGGGAAAGGGGCTGCCAGCAATGCCACCAAATCGGCCAGCAACCCGCAAGCATGCCGACGTTGGGATGGAACGGTGCTGCAATTTCCTCTGGCTGCCTTTCCGAGAAACTTAAGATCGCCGACGTCCAGCCCGAAGAACTGCCGGTGCCCGACTACGACTTTACGCCAGAACAACGCGATCGACTGCGAGCGTTTGTCAGCCACGATCTGGGCAGTTTGTCACGCACCAACGCAGTCGAAACATCGGCAAGACTATATCAGCAATTGCAATGTGCCAACTGCCATGATCGCGATGGACAGCGTTCCCCTCGCGGAATGGTGATGGCGGAAGAGGGGAGCGGCAAAATACCAGAGCAACTGCCGCAGCTGAGTTGGGCTGGAGAAAAACTGCAATCCAGATGGACGCAAACGCTGCTGACCGGTGAGTTGAAATATAAAACCCGGCCCTGGCTAACCGCCAGAATGCCTGCTTATCCGGCTTACGCAGCAGTGATCGCAAGCGGACTGGCCGCCGAACACGGCCTCGATCCAAAACCTGCTGCCCAGCCTGAACTGGATTCTGAACTGGTGAAGATCGGCGAAAGCCTGACGCTGAAAACCGGTCTGGACTGTCGCCAATGCCACGCGATTGGCGATCGTCAACCGCAAGGCGACAAGGAAACGGAAATCGCCGTCGGGATCAACTTCACTCACATCCGCGACCGCCTGCGCCGCGACGCCTATCATCGCTTCATGCTCGACCCACCCCGATACGATATCAAAAGCCGCATGATCCGGCTGGCGGAAGATGGCAAAACGACGAAACTCAAATCCGTCTTTGATGGGGATGCCCAGCAGCAGTTCGAAGCAATCTGGCAGTACATTCAGAGTTTGCCTGACACCGGAACGCCAGATCGAGAATAGCGCGAATGCAACCGGGCAAATCAACAGAAATACTGATACTGGCTCTCCTCGGGAACTGGGCCGATAAAGCATCGAAACTTATTCAAACGATTTCTGTGTTCACGAGGAAAGCGGATCCACCAGCGCGACTGGCTCCCCCTCTCCTCGGGAATTCGGACGCGCCCACTTTCCATTCGAATCAAGCGTGAACCGAATTCACGAGGAGAGGGGGCTGGGGGGGTGAGGAGTAGACACCCATCGCCTCAAGGAAAACAACTCGATGCAACCAAGCCTCTCCAAGGCCGTGACAACCCATTCGCGATTTCCGTGCTATTTGCGACAAGTAAAAAACCAGAAGAGGGTGTTTCGCACAAAATTCTCAATGGCCCAACTGCCGAGAGAATAATCCACTTTCACCCCGCCGCCGAACAGGCTTTCCGTTCATTGGGGCGAAGTGTCCATCGCTGACGAGCTCAGCCACTTCGCTGCCCAACCCCATCAGCGACGCCAAATCATCTCCAATCCCAACGCGTCCCCAATCACGATCGGGGCGATTTCATAATTCAAATCCTCATCCGAATCCTCGACCGATTGCGTGGCTGCATAGGCCAACCACCACCCGACAATCACCTGTGAGAGATAGTGATCGTTGTCATTGATTCGAGACCAGCCGGTTAACGTCGAGAGCGCCATCAGCGCTGCTTTGCGTCGTGGTTTCTCGGCCAACTGGGCAGCCACCAGAAACGGTACGGCGCCGACAAACGTATGACCACTGGCTCCGTTGTCATCGGCCCAGAAGTCCCAGTTGGATGACGGCGGCATATCATTGGGTCGACTTGAACCCAGCGCTTTCTGCAAAAACAGCAACGGTGGAACACCGACTAACATACTCCGAAAACTCCGCTCTCCCCAAAGTGCCAGGCGAGTGTCTTCCCCCATCAAGCGGCCCCCGAGCGACGCCGCACAATAAGCGCCACCATCGGCCATTGCTCGCCGAATGCTTTCGAAAAATCCGCGATCTGGTTCAAGGAATGGGATCGAACATCGTCCTGATACCAGTCGGCGAACTCCTGATCCATCGTGGTATTGGCCAGGATCGATGCTGCTCCCAGTGTCAACAGCCCGGGTCGGACATTCTGTCGTCGGTAGAAATGGGCCTGATCACTCCAGATAATTTTCAGCGCCGACGGATGCCCCGAACGGCGGGAATCGCTCAAATCCTGATTGATCACGAACTCCAGCTCGCCCGGATGGGAAACGTCGCCAAAGACGGAACTCAGTTCGTCGCTCCAGTCACTCACCGACTCGCTGTCCGAAACCGCCGTCATCGACTCCGGCAAGGGGGTCGGACCGATGCCACCGGAAACCGTAATCGCGCTGCCGGGATCAACGGACGACAGGTCATCAAACGGTTCCTGGCTGACAACCTCGCGATCGTCAACCGCGCGCATTGAATCGCCATCGGAAAACACGATTCCATCGCCCGATTCAACGATTCCCGATTCACGCAGCGCACACCCGCCGAATCCGAGCAATACCACCAGCGATAGGCCGATCCACAACGGACGGATCGTTGGCAGAAATACGCGTTGCGGAGGCTTCATCATTCGCCCCCCTCGAATTCTGAATTGGCAGCGGGTACAAATTCCGGCGGTTGACAACAGAGATTCGTCAAACGGAACCGGTTTTGCCAGACGAAATTGATCTGATAAGTATTCATAAACGTGTCATCCGCATGTTGGCCAACAAATCCGAGTTCCAACTCCAAGTTGTTGCGAACGGGTTTGACCCAGTCGAATCCAAACTGGGAATACTGATCAAAGCGGTACAGCGGATCGCCCCGTACCGAAAGAAACTGGTCCCCGTCGTAGTGCCTGCCAAAAATTCGAAACAGCTGCCCTTCCAGCGGCAAATCGTATCTCGCCCAATACTCGACGCCCTGCCCCGACGTGGCGGCCACGGTGCGGGATTCGAAATGACTGGCCAAATATCTTGTTCCGATTCGCAAGCGGTGACCTTGATCCGATTCAGGCCCCAGGCCGATCGACAATCCCAACATCCCGGTGGAATTGTTGGCAACCTGTCCCATCAAATTTTTTTGCCCGCCGGTGTGAGCCCACAACGCTTGTCCGTCCATCCACCATCGCCCCCAGCGAATCTGGTTCACCAGCGCCCCTTCAAACTGCTCGGAGCGGACGGCCGTTTCCCGAACGCGCCAGTTCAGCCAGTAATCTGTTTTCAACCAGGGAAGATCGACCCGATATTGCAATCCCGTTTCGACGTTATCACGATAGATCTGGACATCGTCCAACAACGCATCGTGAACCCAGTGCGTTTGAATCAATGATCCCGCAATCGCAAACTGATTATCCAACGGCTGATAAATCAGCCGCGCCAGAAACTCACTGATATCGAGCGAATCGTCATCGCCGTAGTTCTGCCCAAGGTAGGCCCCCAACTCCAGTTGAACGTCGTCCGAGGCCAGGTAGTTAAACCGCAAAGGATTGACCGTTCCGATAAACGTTTCCCCGTCGATGTTGGGAGAACCCGTCAGTTCAAGATTCTTGGCGAAGAAGATGCTCTCGACCACCAACCCCAGATCGCCGGCGGTACGATCGGCAGAAAATTCGATCGCTGGCGGTAAACCGTAATTGCGACCGATCACCGTCGAGTTTCGAATCAGTGAGTATTCCTGCCCGCCGGCTCGATGGAACATCAACAGCCAAATCGCGCATGCCAATCCAGCCGCGACACAAAGCGTGCGATTCAAAATTGCCAACCCAATCGGCGGCAAGCATGCGGTACTTGATCGACGGATGGTCATTATCTCCAGATCGTGTTGCCAGGAACGCCGTCCATCAACCTCGCGACGTTCGTTTCCGCGGTTTCGGTTAATTGGATTGGATGCAGTTGTTGCTCCCGGTCAACGCCAAAGCAGCGCAGGTTTTTCAGATAGAAAATACTGATCGGTCCCAGGTCGATGTCGAATCCGCTCTGCTGCAGCGCCGGGGCCTGCATGGCTTTGACAATGCCCGGTCGAGGCGATCGGTTCGGCTCCAACTCAAAGGTACGGAACTGTCCCTCGTATTCGAAACAGATTTTCTCGAGCAGTGAACGATCACGCATGTCGGCCGCCCAGCCGATCAGATGCAACCCGTCAGGCTTCCGAACCACATGATTGATTCGCCCGTCGACTTCCACGGGGAACAAAACAATCGGTTGCCCCGCCGCAGTTTGAGCGACGGGGCTGATCTCGCCCATCTTTTCGACTCTACCCAGATGGCCATTGGCGTTGGCCGCGAACAACAGAGCTTCCTGATCGAAACCTATCCTCGACACCGGAAAAACTGCGGTAAACGAGTAGCAATAATCATCAACAAACCCAGACTCGTCTGCATTTTCCCAGTGGCTCGCCGGTACACGCTCAAAATGAACGTCGTGAATTTCGTCCAGTCTTCCGTTCACCATCAAGTACAACGCCGTTGGGGCTTGACCGTGGATTGGATCCAGCACCCAACCCTTCAGCATCAACTCGTCGTCAGCCTGAACCAGTCGTTCAGCGCGACCCACGACGCATCGCGGGAATTCGTACTTGTCCGATTGACTGCCTTCGATCCGTTGGGGAAACAGTGCCAGGCAACTCGGTCCGACGCGCATCCCGAAAATGTATTCGCCGCAAAAGCCTGCCGCGACAACCGCCAGCACGAAGTGTGAAACAATGATTGGCGTCAGCCGCCTGGCTCGATGGAAAGCCGCGATCCAAACCGCACCGGCAACAAAGGTCAACAGGACCAGAACGGGATTGGGAAGATGCAGCAGGGCAAAAATCAAAGCACCTGCCAAAGCCGCGATGAACTTTCTTTTGAACAGCCGAAACAGGATCGGTGCCAGCAGGATTTGTAACATGACCTGTTGCCCAATCACGGTGGGCAGTTTTACCGACAACCAGTGCCGCCAGGATTTATCAGCCAACTCGAAAATTTGCCGATGATGAAATGCACCCGTCCAGACGCAGATCAAATATAAGAACACCGCAGCAGTGAGCGTGAGTGTCATCATCGATCGCCAGGCGTCGCGGGCGTTACCTGCGGCAGTTCGACCTGATTCGACGGGGCTTGACCAGCACCGGACGGCCATGACGCCGAGAATCAATCCAAACAACACCCTGGCCTCTCGAAAGCCGGGCAGCCAAATGGCCGAAAACGAACCCACCAGAAAAGATGCAACCAGGATCGCATCCAGGCAACGTTGTTGCACGAGCGAACGACCGGCGATGGTGTCAGTACGCTTAACGGCCCGGACGTTCGGAACGGACACATTGCTTGCCGGGCTCAATGCCTTCGAATGCGTCGAAGCGGCCAGGGAGTAGCGCGCAGGTGAATCCACAGATCCCATTTCTCCGTTGGAGCAGCTGGTCAGGAAAGTCCACGATTTACACAACTTTTAGAGGTTTCCACGCAGGCGTCGCAAGATCGGTTGAAAATTTCGAGGACTGGGGTCGACGCAATCAGCCGCCATTGGACGGCAGGCCTGGCGACTCAGACAGAGCCTTTTTGTTTGAAAAACGACAAGCTGACCATCAAAGGTTTTTTTAAAAGCTGAGCGGCATCAAAACGAGGTGCAAAACCGTCGTGACGAATTGTCTGAGTTGTTTCGTGTCTGATATTTATTGAGCAATTGGGACAATTGCGGTTATTTTTCTGGCTCCGTTAATGATGCTCAGCACGGGCGTACTACTCGGTTGTTGTGGTTCCAGCCTCGGAAGGTAATGACTGAAGATAATCCAGCAAAGAAGCCAGATCGTACAAGGAGTAATCCTTAATCAGTCCCTCGGGCATCGCGGAGACAAGTGATTCTTTCCTGGCCTCGATCTCCGATTTTGAGAATGCGAACTCTTTCCCCTCGCTATCGCGCATCACGACGCGATCGGCGGATTCTTCGGTTACATAGCCGGTGACCATTCGGCCATCGAGGTCGAGGATAATGTTGGTCTTGAAGCCTTGCGCGATCGTTTTGCTGGGCTGCAAAATCGCGGTCGCCAGTTCTTTCCGTTTGTAGGTTTGGGCGATATTGCCGAGGTAAGGGCCTTTCTGTTTTTCATCTTTGCTGACCGTATGACAGGCAATGCAGTTGGCCTTGGTAAACAGCATCTGGCCGTGGGCGATGTTTCCTGGAGTTCCGGTAGCGCGTTCGATCGCGACTTCCGCCTTGAGCGAAATGAGTTTGGGACTTCGGTAGACCGGTTGATCGCTCAGCTTCAGTTTTTTCGCTGCCATTGCGGCTGCTTCGGCCACAGTTGCGTCTCGATCATTCAAGGACCTCAAAACCCGTTCGTCCAGGAAATGATTTTGGGTTGTGGCTGCCGCCTGAATCAAACGAACGCGTCGTGCGTTATTTTGCCAAGCGGATTCGATCGCAGCGGACGCGGCTTCCTTCGCTTCTGGACTCGCATTCTTCCGCGACGCAATCTGCAACAAAGCACTGTCGGCCCAAATCCCGGTGGACGCAGATCGATTGGATTCCGAAACCACGGCAGCAATCTGATTTTCGATGACTCGGGACCGAAGACACGCCGTTTGGGCTTTGCGGACCAGGTTGCCACCCGGATTGATCTCATCCAATCGCTGCAATGCGGCAAACATCGCCACGACCGATTCAGCAGCAGACGTTTTGGACAACGCCTGAACCGCGTCGACCAATAATGTCTCGGCAGATTTCGGATCGGTCGCAACTCGCCTCAACATCGGCAAAGCCAGATCGGGAATCTCCTCGATACTGACCAATTGAGCCACCGCCGCCCCAAGCAGAGAAGGGTCTTGCTCGGCCAGTTCCAGTAATCGGATCAGAGCTTGATTGGACTGAATCCGATTTCGATTCATCGCGTTGACCAGGAACACCGCCGTTTCCGGTTCGGAAGAATCCAGTTCAGTATGCAGCAACTTGGCGATCCGTTCGGTTTCGCTCCAAGCCTCCGGTTGATAATAGGGACCGCGCGTATCCGGTCGCGTTCCCCAGGATTGGCCCTTCCACGGGGCTTCCTGGAAATGCAAGCGGCACAGGGCGGACAGCAATCTCCTCCGCGACGCCGGGTCAGTCGTTTGCGTCAGTCGTGCAATGATTCCGTCGACCACCTCTTTATCGTGAATCATCGCTAAGCCCCGGAGCAGATTGGACTGATTCACCTGCCCACCATCCAAGGCGGAAAAACACACAGCCCAGGATTTCCGTTTCGCCAATTCATTGATCGCAACATGCTGGACGACGAAATCGGGGTGATCGGCGCTGAGATGATTTCCGCATCGGTCGCGTTATTCTGGATTCGATGCACGAGATTGCGTGCTTCCGTTCGACCGGCGATCGCCAGGTCGAGTAACAATTCATATTTCGGATTACCGCGCCGCAGCAATTCTCGCTGGGCCTCCAGTCGACGTCGGTGACTGTTCGATTCCAACAATCCGACCAACTGATCATCCGAGAGCTGATCAAATTCCGGCAGCGGCGAGGGCTGATAATTCTTAGAACGAACCTGAACGATATAACCGACGTTTGGCCCCTCCCAACGAAAGGTCGCCCCGCGCCAACTGGCACAATACAACCGGCTCATGGCATCCACGTCCGCATCGGTCGGACGAGTCATTTTGACGAACGGTTGAGGGACGCGGGTTTCCTGGAACGTCGCCCCGTTCGCCTGAACGGCATGGTGAAACAAAGCGCCCGTACCCCAATCGGCTGAAAACGGTGCGTCATTCCATTCGCCGAATCCGGGTTCGTCGATATAAACCGCACCACAACCGGATCCGCCGCCGTAGTCCGCCAGCGGAGCGATGCACTCGTCCGGAAAATTTTTGTACAACCGCGGGTAACCGTGATTGTCTCCACCGGTGAAATGGTGAAATCGCACGTCCCAGCCGCCGCCGTCGTTCGTGTTGTCGCGCGCGAACATCTCCATCTGCGGGCTGATCGCGACTTCCAAAATATTCCGTGTACCTGTGGAATAAAGTTCGAGCCCCGTCCCGTCAGGGCGAACTCGAATGACACCTCCGCCGCGATGCGTCAACTTTCGACCGTCGGTTCCTTCGGCATCCATAAATCCGAAATCACCGCCGGCGACATACAGGTATCCGTCGACGCCCAAGCTTAAACCATTGGTCGTATGATCCGCCGGTCGTTGGTCGTAGCCGAATGCGAGGTTTTTGACCAGAATTTGCTGTTCGTCTGCGACCCCGTCGCCATCCGCATCAATAAAAACCGACAGATGCGGCGGATGCATCAGGTACAGTCGATCGTGATCCCAGACCAATCCCCGCGGGGCATCGACCTCGCAGAAAACTTTGGTCTCGTCCGCTTTGCCATCACCGTCAAGATCACGCAGGCGGATCACGCGACCACGCCCCGGATCCCGCCCCAGTGAGCCGTTGCCATCGGAGCTGACATAAAGGGTTCCGTCGGGAGCAGCGGCAACAAACACAGGATAATTGACCGCCGGTGGTGCGGCGAAGACCGTTGCCTCGAATCCTGCGGGCACGCGGACGTCCTTGAGAATCTCGGCTTCCTGCTGCGGCGAGAGCGGCTCAATTCTCGGGACGATGTTTCCCTGTTTCGCGTTGGGATCGGGCTTGCCACCGGCGGGAGTCGGCTGGAACAAGGGTTGAAATTTTTCGTCTGCCGGCCAGAGCGAGCGAATTTTTTTGCCTTTGAATTCGACTTCCCGAATACTGCACCAACCGCCTTGCCGGGTGCCGAGACCTTCAATCCGGACGGAATGGATCGCTTGATCCAGGCCTACCAGCGGTTCAAATCTGGGAGGATCGTTCGTGTTGGTGGTAGCGTCGACGACGGTGACGAATTCCTTACCGTCGGTCGATGCCAACACGCGGTACTGATAGGCAACGTTTCGCTCCCAGGTGATTTTAATGTCGGACACCGTTTGCGGTGTTTGAAAATCCAACTGAATCCACTGGGGGTAGCTACTGTTTTCGGCGCACCACCGCGAACCGGGATTTCCATCAAGTACGTTCTCCGGCAAATTGGGTGATTGGATCGAAGAGGCGGAAACGTGGACCAGTTTTGCGTTCTTGGGCATCACCTGTGGTTTGGCTTCGTCGGTTTTTTTGGGTTGTCCTTTGGATTCGACGAAGGTCACGACGTTTTCACCATCGAAAGGTTGCTGGTACTCCGGCGAAAGTTTGTCGCAGGCCCACAGCAAACCCCGTGCAACCAGGTTCAGGTAACGATCATCCGCGACGCCTTCGTTGTAATGCCCGATCGACATGCTGAAACTCCGCCGCCTTGGGTCTCGTTGGTCCAGATGACCACGGCCTGTTGCGTCGTCGTCTTGCCGTTGCGTTCAAAGGTCTGCGTCCCCGTCGCCAACGCGTGGGCTTCGAGTAAATTGACGTTGTTGTAAAGTTCGTCCTTTTCGATCGTCCAATCCTGCATGCCCTGCACAATGGGATGCTGCTGATCCACAAACTTCACATCGATGGGCGCGTGGGGCCCGTGACCTGATGACTGGATGCCAAGATGCTTGAACCACAGATCGGTCCCGTTTCGAAAGCAGTGCATCGCACAATGGAGATGGACGGCAGGCGTTTTTTGATGGACCGCCAGGATCCGTTTGACGACTTCCACGTCCTTGTTGTTGGCGGCACATTCGTCGTGGATGATCACATCGTAGTTGTTCGCCCAATTGACGTTGTCATAGATCGTCAACGGCGGATTGGTGGATTTATCATCCGTCCACCACACATCCACCTGCACATTGGCGCGGGCCTGAATTCCCTCGAACAGGATCTTGTGCTGTTGTGCGTAATCATGACAACAGCCGCCGCAAATCAACAGGGCTCGCAACGGCCGAGTCGGTTCTTGCGGATGATCCTTCGGCTGCGCCAGCAGCAGGGTTGGCGTTGCCAATAAAACGAGGATTGGGATAACGAGTCTAAAATGCATTTGGATTCCTTCAAATTCGCCTGGGCGGACACGCTCGGTCCCTGATGAAGACCTGATTCTGAATCGAAAGCCGGGGAAATACCAGACGAAAGTGGCGATTTGCCAAGACCGACGTCCGTCTGTATCCGGACCGAAACAACAAGAATCACCCTCGAAAAATGCCGCCAGTCAGCCCAGAAGAGAGCCTTCTCGCGGCGGTTGGGCAGCCCAACAAAAGTGGTATTGGCCCAGATTACCGTGCTATAATTCAGTTGTTCCAGCCAATAAATGACACGCTGTTGCGAACACACGACTGAAATAAACGTCCCAGTTTTTTGGAATCGACCATGTTTTTCATCCTTGGTTTTTGCGCAGGAATCATCCTGTTCATCGTGATCCGCGTCGCGATCGGTTGCCTTTACACCGTTCGGCCAGATCAACGCGCAGTCGTCACCAGTTTTGGTGCCGTGCAGAAGTTGACCGAAAAAGCCGCTCCGCCGCCGTTATCCGATGATGAGCTGGAGCGTTATCATTATCCGCAAGTCCGTGTGATCGGCCCCGGTGGCCCTTATTTCAAATTGCCGTGGCAACGAGTCCACAAAGTCAGCGTGGCAACGCAAGCCGTGGATCTTTCCTGGGATCCAACCAAATCACAAGACACCATCGAAGCGGTCACCAAAGATAATCTGACCACCGGTGTTAACGGGCAAATCCGCTATCGCGTCAGTGAAAACAATCTTTACCCGTACCTGTTCGGTGTCGCCAGTCCGCTGGAACACGTGATGGGCTACTTCATTTCGGTGTTGCGTGAAAGAATCGCCAACTTCGTCGATCCGAAAGGGCAAAGCCTGTTGGCCGACGCCGAACTGGAAGGGGCAGAAGGAGAAGAGGTTGGCCTGCAAACCAGCGCCGTCGAGTTGTCCGAAGGCGTTTCAATCAACGATCTGCGCAAGAACCTGCCGCTGTTAAATCAATACATGGAAGAGCAATGCCGATCGACAACCGGCCGCTACGGTATTGAACTCGACGCTGCCTTGATTACGGAAATTGATCCCCCTCGTGAAGTCGACCGGGCGCTGTCGGCGATCAACAGTACGCGTAACCAGGTCGCCGCGGACATCAGCACCGCCCGCGCCGATGCCGAACAGCAAATCACGATGAGTGCCCGGGCAGTGGAAATCGCCACGAATAATGCCCAAGCGGAAGTCGCTCCCCTCCGTGAATTGGCCAAAACCCTGACGACGATCAAGTCCGAGGGTGGATCGGCATGCCTGAAATCCTACCTTCGCAATTTGAGGGTCCCGCTGTATGAGCGGGCCGGGAGAATTGTGCAGACCTCCGAATCCAACAGTCAGAAAGGAGCGACAGCATGATCTGGTTTATCTCTGGACTGTTTGCTGGGCTAATATTTTTACCGTTCGTGCTGGGTATGGCTCGAATGTTCGGCGTCTACTCCTGTGTCCAAGAATGTGAAGCCCATGTCTTCACGCTGTTTGGCAAGGTCATCGGAACGATCGATAAGCCAGGCCTGCAGTTTCCAATTAAGTACTATGGACCCAAAGCCCTGCTGATCCCGTTCTTCGGCAAGAAATACGTCGTCAGCACCGCCCTTCGACAACACTACTTGCGATCGCAAATGGTGAACTCGGAAGAAGGCACGCCGATGGGTGTCGGTATCTGGTACGAGATGCAGGTCAAGGATCCTGTTTCGTACCTGTTTATCAACGCCAACCCCGACGGATCGCTGCAGGCCAATGTCACCAGCTCCACCATTTCGACGCTTTCCAATCTCGAAATGGAAAAAATGCTGGAAGACCGACACAGCCTCAGTCGTACCGTCCGGCAAACGGTTTCTCCGCTGTCAGAAAAATGGGGCTATCAGCTCGGTAGCGTCTACATTCGCAAAGTCGAATTCACCGATTCCCATATGGTCGAGAACATCACGGAAAAAGTCGTCAAGCGTTTGGTTCAAGTGACCAGCGCGATGAAACAGGACGGCGAAAACCGAGTGGGTCTGATCAAAAGTGAAACGGCCTTTAAAGTTTCACAGAAAATGGCCGAAGCCGCCGCTGCTCGCCCCAGTATCGTCGGCAAAGCGCTGAATGAAATCGCGAAACAGGATTCGGAAGTGCTGGACACCGTACTGAATGTGATGGAAGTCGAAAAACTGCTCGCCTCGGGAGCCACGATCGATATCCTTCCGCAATCGGCCAACGTCCTGGTTGGATTGGGAGACAACCCTCGCCCCGGTGCAAACAGCGGGTTTGTAGAAGTCGAAGCCGTCGACGCGGTGCGCGTCGATCGGGGTCGTTAAACGGACAGTTAATCGCTCCGCGATCGAACGTGGCATTTCGCCGTACGTGGCATTTCGCTCCGCGAAATTGCGCACATTCGCGGAGCGAATGGCCACGAACAACTGCCACGAACCACCACCACAAATCAAAAACCTGCACTCAGTCCGTACCGAAAGTTTTAACAACATATTCGGCTGACGCGACAACCCAACGTTTCCGTTTCAGATTGGAAATGAGAATGGCCAGGTCCGTTTCGATCTTCGCAAGTCCGACACCCCCAGAAAAACAAGCCTGCTGAAACAAGCCTACTGAAACAAGCCTGCTGAAACGAGAAAAATCTTTCGGCGGAAATTCGTCCAGAATTCCGTACCGCGATGGACGCTGCAATGGCCGCAGCGGCTTTCTCTCCCGTGCCTTTGATCGCACTTGGAAGACTTGAAAAACCTACCATGCGAGGCATCGGTGCCGGCGGAAAAGGGCGAGCCGACTAGAACGGCGCAAATTCATTCGCCGCGAATACGCCGCCGCCTGGGCCCTTATGTAAGATAGGCTCCAGCCTGTCTGCCAACAGACAACAATCAAACGGCTTTCATCCTGCCGCGTTGCTCCTGGCGCCAGGCAGGATGCCATCCTGCGTCCATCGCAGACCCGACCAATGGCTCCGTCGAATTTCACGGTTGTTCCATCAACTTCACCATTGCATTGGCCAGCGCATCGCCAAATCGAACAAAGAACTTCCCACTGCCGAGATAGTGATAAGGACGATCGCTACCGACGGCACACCATTCGGCGAAATGATTTTGCCAGCCCTTGTCAAAGACTTCCTTGGCACTCAAATCGTAGACTTCGTAGCTCTCGACCGCGACGACGTTCCCCTCAAATTCCGGCGCGGCCGCTGCCGCCCGTTGCGCTACCGAAACCGCATTTTTGCCAACGGCTTCCTCGGTAATTCCGGTGCCCAACACTCCGATCACAAACGGCAGTTCTGGTACATTATATTTCTTACGGATGTCTTTGATAAACGTGATCATGTTGTCTTTGTAGTTGTCTCGAAACGCGTCCGAGAATTGATCATTGAAGCCCTGGAACCAGACAAAGCCCGCGATCTGATAGCCAGCGTCAGCATCGAATCCCGGATGATGATCTTTCAGATTCGCCAGGACTTCGTCCACCTTCTCTGTCATCATTCGATAGTTCAGTCCGGCGTCCTGCTTGATTTTTTCCGGATTCTCAGCCGCCAGCTCTTTCTCGGAAAGCTCGTAAGGGCCTGCCGACGGGGGTCGAAAATTGTAATGGAGAGATTTGCCACCCCAGGAAGTCTTGATAATCAGGATCGGTGCATCGATCTTGTCCGCGATCGACATTCCGAATCCAAGTTCCGGTCCGATCTTGTCAGCGCTCGCGCCGTAACCCACCGTCAACGGCCCTGATTTTCGGTTATTATCTGCGATCGACGTAATATAGACACGCTCGGAAACGGCAAATGCGTTTTTGATTTCCTCGGTTTTCGCGTCGTAGGCCGCTTGTAGTTTCTTGATTTCCAGTTGGGCAGCCGCAATGGCATCCTCGCCCTCGATGGTTTTTTTACGCAGGTCGGTATTAATCTTGTCGCGTGCGATCCGCAAGGCGATCTGCTGGTCAACCATTTCTCGCGTCACGACTTCGCCTGGTTTGAAGACAAGTTTGGCCAGTTGCTGGACTTCAGGTCGCTCATCGGCAAACAACCGCGGGATCGTGATCACGTTCGCGTGACCGACCATGTTCGACTGGCCGGCCAGAATGAAGACTTGCAGCTGTTTCGAATCGGGTTCGTCGGCTTGGATCGTAACGGCAACCAGGACCAAGCACAGCCAAAGCGTCGGCGAAATTCTTTGAAGGACACGCAACATGATTTGATTTCCCCGAGATGGAAGCGATGGGTAGTGAAGCAGCATGCATTGTACGTTGCGTCGGCCACCGATGCATCCTTTCAATAATCGTCGCGAAAATCGCCTCGAAATGCCAGTTGACGAATCCGGCTTTTGCCAGCAACGAGTTTATCTACACGCAGGAAACGTCTAACATGAGATTGGGAATCAGTGGTTCCGAATTTTCGATCACCGCCTCCAATCGAGACAACCGAGAGATTATGAAGTTCTTTATTAACGGGAAATGGTCCGCAGGCTCGAGCGCAACCGAAGTCACCAACCCCTATGACCAATCGGTGATCAATACCGTACCCGTTCCGGGCGAATCGGATATCGAAACGACGATTGCCGGTGCCGTCACAGGCTCAGAAATCATGCGGAAATTGACCGGATACGAGCGATCGGTGATGCTGCAAAAAGCAGCCGAGCTTGTCAATCAGCGGAAAGACGAACTGGCGCACACCATCAGCCTGGAAGCCGGCAAGACAATTCGCGAATCGACGGGCGAGGTCAGCCGAGCCGCAGCCACACTGGAATTATCCGCCGAAGAAGCCAAACGAATTTCGGGCGAAGTCCTGCCGCTCGATGGTGCCAGTCTGACCAAAGGCAAATTTGGATTCACCATGCGAATCCCTTGCGGAGTTGTGTTGGCCATCACGCCGTTTAATTTTCCGCTCAACCTGGTCTGTCATAAAATTGGTCCCGCCCTTGCGGCAGGGAACGCGGCCATCATCAAGCCCGCTGAAGAAACACCGCTCTCCGCTTTAAAACTGGTTGAAATCCTGCTCGAAGCCGGCTGCCCTCCGCTTGCCATTTCCTGCCTGACTGGTGACGGTCCCAACGTCGGTGCTGCACTTTGCAAAGATTCGGGAATTCGAAAAATCAGCTTTACCGGCAGCCGCAACGTGGGCGAACAGATCTGCAAAATGGCTGGCCTGAAACGAGTCACGATGGAACTGGGCTCGAACAGTCCGCTGGTCGTGTTGCCCGATGCCGATCTGAAAAAAGTCACCGACATGATCGCGATCGCCGGGTATTCAAATGCAGGCCAGGTCTGCATCTCTGCCCAACGGATTATCGTTCACCAGCAGGTATTCGAAGAGATGTCCGACCGCCTCCAGGAACGAATCCCTCGCATCAAGACGGGAAACCAGATTGAACAAGAGACTCAAGTTGGACCGATGATCCGTTTGAAAGATGCCGAACGGGTTGAAGCCTGGATCAGAGAAGCGGTCGAACAGGGAGCCCAGCTGGTTTGTGGTGGCGGACGTAACCACACACTCTGCGAGCCCACGGTATTAAAAAATGTTACACCGGAAATGAAAGTCGTTTCTGAAGAACTATTTGGACCCGCGGTCGGACTGATGAAAGCCGAAAATGTCGAGGATGCAATCCGACAAGTCAACCAGTCACCCTATGGCTTGAGCGCCGCGGTTTATACGCAGGACATCGATCACGCCCTGCAATTCGCCAACCAGGTCGACAGCGGAAATATCCACATCAACGGTGGACCGATGTGGCGCAGCGACCTGATGCCTTACGGTGGAATCAAGGACAGTGGAATGGGCAAAGAAGGGCCAAAATACGCGATTGAGGAAATGACCGAACTGAAAACCGTCGTGATTCACGCCAAGACGTAGACTTTGTTGTTATCATGATCCCATGTCGCATCAACCCATGAAGACACCAATGAAAACCGTTATCGTTTTCCTGTTGACCGTCGTTTGCCTGTCAGTCGCTGCCTTCGGACAGCAACCCCAACCGGTCAATTTCGCGCGTCAAATTCTGCCGATCCTGTCCGACAAGTGTTTTGTCTGCCACGGTCCAGACACCCACGACCCAGACCTGGTGCGGCTCGATTCATTCGCAGGCGCCACCGCGGACCTCGGCGGTTATCTGGCAATCGACACCGCAACGCCGGATGACAGCGAGATCCTCGTGCGGATTCATTCGGCGGAGGATCCGATGCCTCCAGAAGATGCCAACAAGCAACTAACGGATCAAGAGAAAGAACTGTTGACCCGTTGGATCAAGCAGGGCGGGCAGTACACCAGGCATTGGGCATTCGTCCCTCCCGCACGTTCCAGCACCGGCGAGGACGAATCCGCCCGCGATGCGATCGACCGATTCGTGCAACAGCAATTGACGGAATCTGGCATCCGCTTCGCTGAGCCTGCCGATCGCCCGACGCTGGCCCGACGTGCGGCATTGGTGCTGACGGGGCTTCCGCCAGAACCAGAAATGCTGAACCGGTTTCTCGCTGACGATGATCCGGCAGCCTATGCGCGACTGGTCGATGAACTGCTGGCCAGCCCCCGATTCGGTGAACATCAGGCGCGATACTGGCTCGATGCGGTCCGCTACGGCGATACCCATGGGCTGCATTTGGATAATCGACGCGGGATTTATCCGTATCGCGACTGGGTCGTCAAAGCCTACAACGACAACCTTCCACTGGATGACTTTATTACCTGGCAACTGGCAGGTGATCTGTTGCCGGAACCGACACTGGAACAGCGGGTCGCTACCGGATTCATTCGTCTCAACCCCAGCACGGCTGAAGGAGGCGCGATCCCTGCCGAGTTTCAATGCAAAAACAATTTCGACCGAACCGAAAATCTCGGGACGGTTTTTCTTGGCATGTCGCTGACGTGCGCCCGTTGCCACACGCACAAGTACGACCCCATCTCGCAGACCGAGTACTATCGCTTGCTGGCATTTTTCAACAACACCGCCGAACCGGCCATGGACGGGAATTCCTACACCTATGGTGATCATGTCAAAGCCCCTGAAAATCAGCAGGCCTGGTCCGAATGGAGTGCCTTGGAAACCGCGCGGTCGAAACTCGTGAAAAACGCCCAACCGCTACTGGAAATCGAAGACATTCCGGACGCGCAAGAACAACGTTGGGCAGAAAGTACAATCCAGCAACGAGTCGAGATGCTGGCTGACGCCACAGGCCCGTTCGCAGGCTGGGAATTTCAGGCCTTTGCCCAGGTCATCCGCAACAGCATCCGCAACGCCGAACAGTCTTTCACCACGACGCTGGTCGCTCGGGAATTACCGACGCCCCGCCCCACCCACTTGCTTCAACGAGGCGAGTACAACCTGCCCGTCGGTGAACCCCTGGAACCGGGCATCATCCAGGTCATGGGGCCGTTCCCGAAAGACGCCCCCAAGAATCGACTGGGCCTTGCCCAGTGGCTAACTGCCCCCGAACACCCGCTGACCTCGCGCGTGATGGTCAATCAAATCTGGCAACGCGTATTCGGCGTCGGACTCGTAAGAACACCAGAAGATTTTGGTGTCCAGGGCCAACAGCCCACCCACCCGGAATTGCTCGACTGGCTGGCAATCGAGTTGCAGGACAACAGCTGGAATCAAAAGCACTTGCTGAAAGAAATGGTGATGAGCCAGACGTTCCGTCAAAGTTCAGCTCGACGTTCCGATGTCGACGACCCGGAGAACAAACTCTTCGCCCGCGGTCCAAGTTATCGACTCGATGCGGAAGTGCTGCGAGACATCGGCCTCTGGGCCAGTCACTTGCTCGACCCGACGATGGGCGGCGAAGGCGTCAAACCCTATCAGCCACCGGGAATGTGGCTGGCGATGGCTCACCCGGGTAGCAATACGAAGAATTACGTTGCCGACTCGGGCCCGCGGCTCTACCGGCGTAGCTTGTACGTGTATTGGAAGCGAACCAGTCCGCATCCGATGATGACCCTGTTCGATGCTCCGAGCCGTGAGTCAAGTTGCGTTCGTCGCGTGCCAACCAATACGTCATTGCAATCGCTGGCCCTGATGAATGAAACTCAACGGGTGGAAATGGCGCGACAGTTGGCCCAACGGCTGATCCACGAAGCCAACGACGACCAGACGCGAATGGATCGGATGTTCAATCTGCTGACCTGCCGAAAACCGAACGAGACCGAGCGCGGTGTGTGCCTGAATCTGTTGGAGGCAATGCGGGAGCGATTTGCAGCAGATCAACCGGCGGCCGAGCAGTTGCTCAGTTACGGTGAATCCGAGCGTGACAAGAAACTGGACGCCGTGGAACACGCCGCCTGGACCCAGTTGACGGCAACGGTTCTGGCCAGTGATCTGGCTATTTTGTTGTATTAAAATTTTTGAATGAATGCTTGTGGGATGGATGCGTGTTGTATGAAGGAACGGTTACTGATCAGGAGCGAAGATCATTCCGAAGCGTAATTTAAAATGGTATTACGTGGCATTACGTAGTATTACGTGGCATTACGTAGTATTACGTGGCATTTCGCTCCGCGAAATTGCGCACATTCGCGGAGCGAATGGCCACATAAAATGCCACATAAAAATAGCCACACAAAACCACCACACTCCAACTGAGAACAGCTCCAACTGAGAACAACTCCAACTTCACCACCGTGTCAACATGAATCACCATCCCCTTCGCGAACACGAACTGCTCACCACTCGGCGCCAACTTTTTGGCCGCGCTGCCTTGGGATTGGGGACGGCCGCCATGGCCAACCTGTTTGGACCGCAGTTGTTAGCCAACGAAACGCTGCAAACGGATCCCGACATCCCCCAACCAAACGGTCTCCACCATCCCGCTACCGCCAAACGGGTGATCTACCTGTTCATGAGTGGTGGGCCCAGCCATCACGATCTTTGGGATTACAAACCAAAACTCAAGGACATGTTTGGCCAGCAGCTCCCCGACCATGTCCGCGACGGCCAGCGTATCACCGGCATGACGTCCAATCAAAAAAATGGCTTGCCAATCTGCCCCAGCAAATACAAATTCACAAAACAGGAAAACAACGACCGCGGTGTCTACGTCAGTGAACTCTTGCCCCACACCGCGACGGTTGCCAAAGACCTCTGTGTCATCCACAGCACATTCACCGAAGCGATCAACCACGACCCAGCGATCACCTATATCCAGACCGGCAGCCAGATTCCAGGTCGCCCCTCCCTGGGCGCTTGGCTGAGCTACGGCCTGGGCAGCATGAATGAAAACCTGCCCAGTTACGTGGTGATGCATGCAAAAACCAGTTTCGCGGAACAAAGTCTGTTCAACCGGTTGTGGGGAACCGGGTTCATGCCGTCACAGCACCAGGGCATGCTGATGCAAAGCCAAGGGGACCCAGTGCTGTACCTGAGCAACCCGCAAGGCGTCACGCGAGAGGATCGACGCGTCCAACTGGATACCCTGGCGGCGCTCAACCAGGAACAACACAAACGCTTTGCCGATCCGGAAGTCCTGGCCCGAATCAAGCAACACGAGATGGCCTATCGGATGCAGACTTCAGTGCCTGAACTGATGGACCTCTCCAGCGAAAGCGAAAAAACATTTGAATTGTACGGTGCCGAGGCCAAACAACCCGGCACCTTTGCTGCCTGCTGCCTGAATGCCCGGCGGCTGGCCGAACGCGGCGTTCGCAATATCCAGATTTTCCATCGGGGCTGGGACGCGCACGGCCGGCTGCCGACCGAGCACGAATCGCAATGCAAAGACATCGATCAGGGCTGCGCGGCGTTGATCAAGGATCTTAAACAGCGGGGGATGCTGGAAGACACACTGGTGGTTTGGGGGGGTGAATTTGGACGCACCGTTTACTGCCAAGGCAACTTGACCAACGAAAATTACGGCCGCGACCATCACCCCCGTTGTTTTACGGTCTGGATGGCAGGCGGAGGCGTGAAGCCTGGAATTACTTACGGGCGAACCGACGATTTTGGCTACAACATCGCCGACGCGGATGGCAATCCATTGAATCCGCAACCGTCCAAAGAGACTTGGACGCCCGGCACGATGCATATCCACGATTTAAATGCCACGATCCTGCACCTCTTGGGCATCGATCACACCCGATTGACGTACCGATACCAAGGCCGCGATTTCCGGCTGACCGATGTCCATGGGCACGTGATCCATGATTTGATTGCGTAGGCCGTACCGAGCGCAGCGAGTTACGGCACCTGCACTCTTGAAATCAATTGTCTCCAAACAACAGGAGTTGCTCGGATGCCCGTGGCGGGTGCAACTAGCCCAACGGTCGTACAGGTTCACCAGACGTTGGGCAAACCACGCATTGGAGTACAATTGATTCACTCCGAAACTCGCGATTCGCTTCCAGTGTCCTCGGACACGGTAGACCGCCTTCCAAGTCATCCCAACAGAAACGCCACGACCTAACAAATACCGAAGGAGATGACGAGGACGCTGCCATTGACGAATCAAGGTCGCTCGCAGCCGACGACGGATGTGAGCGTCAAAACGCGAAAAAGAACGAGTATCCGTACAGAGCTGAAAGTAGCCCATCCAACCGGTAAGGTACGAATTCACCTGTGCGACACAACACTGGAAATAGCTACCACCCATTGGAAATAGGTGCCACCTCACATAACTCCAAGGATGTACAACCTTGGCGACACGCTCTAGACGATTAGGACTGGATCTGTGAATGCGTTGTACCGTCAGTTCAGCGGGTGGCTGTTCGATTGATCTCACCAGGTTAATGGTTGGCCCTCAAATTTTCCTTTATTCTTTCAATTTTCTTATTGCCCCCCCCCCTTTTCATGGATGTAGAATCACACTGGCTTTAAATCCAAATGGGTGGCCCTGATCTCCTCAAAGCTAATATTCAAATTCCATGAGTAAGGCCAATCAATGTTCAAAAAACTGGTCATCGTCACGTTGTTTTTCGTTTTGTCTGGCTATTCATTTCAGAATGCAATGTCATTTCAGGTCATTGATGATCAACCGCCAGCAGTTTGTTGGAAGGCTGTACCAATAGTCCCTAATGGCAATCCTTGTGGAGTGGATGCTGGCGCCCCCTGCTGGAAAGCTGTCGCTGGCGGAATTGAACTTCGCTACTGCACATCGAACAATGCAGGAGCCTGCCAGTGTCCCTAAACGAAAGATTGCCTAAATGTCGGATCGGCTGTTTTTTACTGCGTTGATAATCGGGTTTCTGGTAGTCGTTTTTCTACGTCTTAAAAGCGTCAACTCGGTAGGATTTACGGTTGAAAATCCGTTCTTGAACGCAGTTCCAGAAGACGACCTCGCGACCGCCACATTTGTTTTCGTTAATTGATCTAATAGGGACATTCAGATCTCAATGATTGACAAAAGTTGTGATTGTGAATGGTTTTCGACGTTACCAATTACCGTAGGTAAGAAATCCAAAAAGGAATTGGGAGTAGCAATTGATTGTTCCAAACTTCAGCTTCCTTCGGATCGACATTTCACTTTTTTTACCCATCCTCCAGTGAACCCAATTAATGGTGTCGTTCGTGTGCAAGCGAGTCCAAAGTCCAGCGATTAAAACAACACTTGCGTTCACTTTGATTGAACTTGTTGTCGTGGTCGCGATCATCGGATTGTTAGTGGCAATTTTGGTGCCAGCAATTCAATCCATTCGCGAGTCCGCGCGACGGTCGAGTTGCCAAAACAACGCGCAACAGATTGGGTTGGCGTTGATGAGTTACGAATCCGCTCATGAAGTTTTCCCACCTGGTCAGTTGGGACCCACGGCAAAAACGGCGAGCCTCAGTTTTGAAAGACATCAGTTGATTGGGCATCTTGCATATGCACTGAATTTTTTAGAACAAAGAACGTTTATCAAGTCGCTCGGCGAGATGGATTGGGATCTAAATAGCGAATCTCGACCCTGGTACCGAGCATCGGGGGCTTGGGAAGCATCAAATCGGCGAATTCCAGTTCTGAATTGCCCCTCAGATTCGGGCGAACGCCCAGAAATTTTTCAGCTTGGGCGCTCCGGTATTAATGGTGGCATTGTTGAACACTTAGTTGTATTTGCGGAAGGTGATTTGCCCTATTCCAATGGCTGGACGAATTATCTGGGATGCAGTGGAGATGTATCGGATGGCCTCAATCAAGGAATCTTCTTTTCTCGTTCGACCATCGGCTACAAACATATTGGTGATGGATCGTCCAATACGATTTTGCTGGGAGAGGCATTCGGTGGATCCGGGTTCGTGGATAAAGGTGAGTTTTTCAAGGTGATACGTAGAAACTCACTGATGGGAAATGGCATTGGTGCCAATTTTGGTTTTTTTGATGATATTCCTGATGACGGTCAAGATACGACCGCTTTCGTTTATTCGAGTCAGCATTCAGGAAGAACCGTCAACTTTGTCATGGCAGATGGAAGTACTTCAACCATCAAGTACGGAATCCAAGCTGACGTTTTGGAATCGTTAATGACGCGAAACAAAAATGAACAAGCCAACTAATCAGCAACAAGCAACCCAACTTGAAGTTAGAAAATGACGCTGAAGTTGACCGCTCTTATTTTGATATCTTTTTTTATCGACAGCAGTCTGTGCACACAAAATGCCAACGACCTTTTATTGCGTTATTCAAAATCTCGAGTTAAACCAATCAACCTGTTCTCTGGAAGGAAGGTAAAGGGAATCGAAACTCGCATCGTCGGTAGGTATACCGCAAAGAGCGAGTTTGAGTTTTCGGTTTTCAGCGATCGCAAATGGAGATTTGATCGGAAAGTAGATTCTCCGTCCTGGCAAGGTGTATCGGCAAGAAACGGCAATTTTTCATTTCAGGCAGGCAAGAAAAGTGGTGATCAGTTTGTATTCGGGCATGTTGGATACTCAGAAACTGAAAGACGAGAGGTCTTAGCGGGATTATTGTTTGGCATTCAGCTTCTTGAAGTTCCAATCACAATCAATCGAGATCCAATTGACGAATTTCTAAGTATTCCGTCACTTTCAATAGATTCTGTTACCGAAACACTTTCGGCCACTGGCGAAGTTGGTGAGAAAGTTGCTTGGACAATTACCCCAAGTGGGAAATACAAAGTCCACCTTTTTGGTGAGTTTGTATGGCTACCTGAAAACGGCTTTTTGATTGAAGAATCGAGCGTCACGTTCGGAAAAAGAAACGACCAAAAACTCGCGCCGATTCAATTCGTCGTAACCTATGAAGAAACACCAGATGGATTGCGGCCTGTCAAAACTCAACGCACTCAAAACAACCTTTCGGTTACCTGTGAACTGTTGGAACTAACCGAAGTCGAACAATCCGATGCATATTATTGGCCCGAGTCCATTGGACTTGAAACTCCAAAGAACCCCAAGCGATTTCGTTGGATTTGGTGGTCCCTTGGAGTATTGTTTTTGACTTGTGGGGTAGTCAGATTGTGGCCTCGCAACCAATAGACTCATCAACCTACGAACGCTGGTCCAGGCTTTTCAACCTACCTCCGGCAGTGCTGTTGTTTTTAGCCGCTGGTTCGAAACTGCATCTTGCTCTCACTTTTCCTTTACCCAGCCTGTTGATGTTGGAATCTCAGGTTGCTACGACGCTTTGGATTCAGTTTGAGTTTTTCCTTGCGCCTGGTTGATTAGCGGGATCAAGCCCTTCTATTCAAGAACTGTTGGTCAAGTTGTATTTTTCGGATTCTTGAGTTATCTCTGCTACCAAATTGCTAGTGGCGCAGATAGCTGCTCGTGTTTCGGAAAACAGCAGAGCGACGCTTTTGCGATGTTTTTGGTTGATGCGACGATGATATGGTTGTTGCTGCGATGGAAACCAATCTCTTGTTCGAAAATCAATCCAATTTTTGCAAGTGCTTTGGCCTTGGTGTGTTTGAATGGAAGCGTGATTATCTGGGGACTCGTCCTCAGTACTTCTGCAATTCAGTTGGAGGGAGTGAAGAGTTATGACAGCGAAGGAAAGTTTGTCGTTTTACACCCCGAAAAATGGGACAACAAGCAGGTACCGATCTTGCCATTTCTGAACCCAGCCTTGCCAGTTGAACAAAACGAATACACACTCGTCTTTTTAGATTCCAATTGCGAGAAATGTGAAGCTCTTTTAGAAGAACTGGAACAGCATGCAGACGACCAATTTGTTTTAATTGACATTGGCAAAACAACCACAGCCAAACACACACAACAGCAGCCAACATTTCGAAAAAATTATGTCTGGTCAGTTCTGGACCCAAAAATCCGGTGGGTTGTGGAAACGCCAATGGTCGTAAAAATTCGGAATGGGTTGGTTAGTTCCGTGCAGAACAAACGATGACGGTTGCCCCGTGTTTTACCGTAAGCGTACACCAGCACCATTGCCATGACGGGGTTGAATACGGCTTGCCGAGTCGTTTTTGGCGATTATTTTTCGCCCAGCGTTGCCGGGGCGTTTCGATTCTTGGCGCCAGTCGCCGTTTCCACTGACAGAACGAGGGGAGCGAAATCTGTTCGCGTTGGCAAAATTCAGCGGCCGAGAGTGCGGACTGGGCGAATCAATTAAGCCGATCCAGCCAGAGCTGAATTCGTTCGGGTTTCGACATGCGGGGCATTGGCTCTCCCTGGGTTGGCGGAAACCCAAAAATTACCCCACGCGCCTACAATGGTACTGGCGAACGCTTACGTTGCTCGTTAAGGCCTTGATTGGTCATCGAAACCAGCATGCCTCACTTCAGCCGGATCAGGTACGCAATCAAATCGGACATTTCCTGTTTGCTGATGGATTTTTCCAAACCCTCGGGCATCAAAGATTTGCCAGAGCTACGTATCTCTTCGATGTTTTGACGCAGGATGGTCTGGCGAACGCCTTCGGCCCGTTGCAAAGTAATGCTGGCTGGAGATTCGGCGGCGATCATCCCCGACAGAACACGTCCGTCGTCCAGTAGAATCAGGTACTGGAAATAGTTGGCCTGAACCTGACGGTTCGGGGCGAGAATATCCAACAGGAGGGAATCGGGAGTTCGATTCTGGACCGTTGCCAAACTCGGACCCACGGAATGGCCTTTGCCCGCTGCCAAATGGCAGGTTTGACAGTGCTTCTCAAATACCTTCGCTCCGCGCTGTGGACTCCCGTCGAGCGACAATGCCGTATGAAAATCCTGCAAAACGGATTCGCGTGATCCGAACTGTTCGACATTGAACAGCCGGTTGGCGCGAGACCGAATCAAATCGTCCGAGTGATTTATCAGCTGAAATTTGCGTACGCTGTCGATCTGATCCGATGGGAATTTCTGGTTTTCAATCGCATCGAGCAGAACACTCACCCATTCGCGACGACTGAGCAACGTCTCAATCACTTCGGCGTGAACTGCCGGAGACATTCGATTCCAATTATTGACCAGGATCGAAGCCACATCCGAATTGGAAAACCCAGCCAACCCGCCGATCGAGGCCAACTGGACCTGGGGCGATTGACGTCCGCTCAGCAGGCTTTCGAATGTCCCCGCTACCGAATCAAAGCTTCCGTGGGACAGCATTTCAATCGCCTGAATTCGCTGTGAAGACGGAACTTCGGGGTCAGCCAGCTTTCGCTTGGATAATTCCACGAGCCCGGAAACGATGTTTGACGCTGCCCCCGTTCCTGCGATGTATTCCTGCAAACTGGACCGGGAACGACGCAGCCCTTCCCCCAATCCCAGTACGACCGTTCGGAAAACGTCCGAGGCAGCCTGCGTTGAATTCGGCCCAACAAGCGCCAGAACTCGCTGAATCTCGTCGGGTTGGTTTCGGGCTCCGACGACCAGGCATAGCTGCTTGATAACTTCGTCAGCAGAATCGGAGACGAAAAAATCTCCATCGGCCAGCAGCGATTCGAGCATGTCGGCCGCCGAATTCAATGACGAACTGAGCACCGCCGTTCGAATCCAGTGATCTCTTCCATCCTGTTGCAAAATTCCAACTAGCGCAACGGCTGCCCGCCGATCCTTGACTTGACCGAGTGTCAACGCAACTTGAAACCGGACACGCGGGTCTGAGTCTTCGGCCAGTTCCAATAACCGATTGACAATCGGCGGCTCCGAATTTCCCGGCGTGGCACGATCAAGCGATGCAAGTCCGTTTTGACGATCCGGAAGATCAACATCAAGCAAGGATTCCGCCAGCCGGACGGCGTGTTCGCGAATTCGTGGCGAAGCGGATCCGAGGGCACTGAAAATGTCGTCCGCCTTCAATGCGTTGAATCCAGCGAGCGCGTACAACGCGTGGAGTTGCGTCAAGTCTGCAGTTGAATTGCGGAGCAACTTTCTGAGCAGCCCAACAGCCTCGGGATACTGGCCTTCGTAGAGCAGCCGACTGGCGGTTTCCCTTCGCCAACTGTTCTGACTGCCAAGTTCCTGAACCAGTCGCTCCACCGGTGCATTTCCCAACCGGACCGGGCCCGCAGCCTGAAAACCTGCAGGCGCCAGTCGATACACACGGCCCCGGTCATGACCGGCATGCAAATCGACGGAGGCCAGAATTTCATCTGGCATTGAATCCGGTGTTTCAATCACTGCTCGGTACATGTCGACGACGTGCAAGGTGCCATCGGGCGCGTTGCAAAAGTTGACAGGGCGAAACCAGTTGTCGCTCGAACGCACGACTTCCGTTTGTGCATCCACCCGATCCGAATTAAAAGTGGCTCCATTGGGTTTCAGCACGCGTCGGTGAATCAGGTTGCTTTGCACGTCACCGACGAACAAATTGCCGCGATACTCGTCTGGATATTGGTCGCCTCGAAAAATCGTAACGCCGGTGCAAGCCGTAAACACATCGTGTTCAACAAACGGAGCCGCCCATTTTCGATCTTGCGATTTTCGCAATTTTGTTCGGGCAATGCGCCAGGGCTCCGGTTGGCTGATTCGGTAGACCTGGTTGCCGGCCCAGATGTCGGTTCGAACCGACGCTACCGGTAGATATGGATTGCGGGCCAGATACCGGGCTGGCAACACAACGTGCACTGCCGGTTTTGAATTTTGACAGATGAACCGATTGCCCCAATCATCAAATGTATTGCCGAACTGTTCGGAACCAGAGATCGCTTCGAATTCACCGGTCACCGGATGAAACCGAAAATCATGTCCCCGAATCGAAATCGGTGCAGCATCAGGCTGGTCAGCAGGTCGAATCTCCCCACCGCTATTGGAGCCGGCACCGTAGATCCAATGATCCAGTCCCCAGATCAGGTTGTTGGCCGTGCCCTCTTCAGTGGTGAAGCCAAATCCTGTGTAGATTTTTTTGCGCAGATCGGCGCGGCCATCGCCATCGGTGTCTTTGAGGTACCACAAATCGGGAGCAGCGATCACATAGACTCCGCCTTTCCAACAGCAGATGCCCGTCGGCCAGGAAAGCCCGTCAGCAAACACGACACTGGTTTCATAAACACCATCTTGATCGAGATCCTCAAGCCGGCGAATCTGCCCGTCAGGTCCGTCGCTCTTGCCATCCTTGGCAGGGAACTTCAAATATTCGGCAACATACAATTTGCCATTTTCGTCATAGCTGATGCAAATTGGCTCCTGGATGTTCGGCTCACTGGCAACCAACTGCATTTCAAATCCAGCAGGAACCTCGAAAGATTTGAGGGCCTGTTGGGGTGAAAGAGGTTGGTTTTCCTGTTTCCGGAGGTCGGGATCCAGGGTATCGGCTGATCCTGGTTCAGCTTCGAGATCTTTCACCGGCGCGCGAGCAATTGTCTCATCGCGGCGGTCAAGATCTGTTCCGATTCCCCCGTGACGCTGCTGGCCCGCTGGCTGGTTTCATAACCGCCTTCGGAATACGCGATCTCGGTGCCGATATAGCCCGGCCCATAATCACCGTAGGCCGCCATAGCCACTTTCAAATCAGGACGCATGGCCTTGGCGGCCAGTTGATACTCAACGAACAACTCGCCGGGCATGTGCAACACCCGCGCTCGGTCGATGTTCAAACAGGCAATGTCAATCGCGTGGCCGTCGCTGCACCGCTGCAACCACGCCAACTGATCGGCTTGATCGATGTAGCCCTGAATCGGTATGGTTTTGATGGACTCGATTAACTTTTCCCGATCAAGATGTTCGGCAACCGGGAGTCGAACCGGGGCCGTCTCCCAGTCGACTTGTGCGGCAGACAAAGGAAATTTTTCGGTTGCATCGAGCGCCTGTTTCATCCCTTCGGCCATCCGCAGGGCCAGCTTCATTCGATTTTCTTTCGCGCCATCGTTGTATTTACCGGCTCCGATATTGCCGCCCGCGCCGTTGAAGTGAACCAGCAACGTTTCCGGAAGCGACTGCCCCCGAACAAACCGGGCAATCCCTGGGAAATCGGGGCTGGGGATGCCAGTCCGATAGTAACTTTGCGGATGGCAGGCGTAGTAACTGAGCATCGCAAGCGGTTGGGCGGCACCCGTTTTTTCTTCGTTCCAAAACGACAACAGGGATAGCTCCGGATCGATCACGCCTTCGGGCTCAGCTCGCAAAGCCGGGTCCCGGGTCGTGGTGTAGCGAACCGCGCGAACCCGCCCGTCATCCCCCAGGATCCGCCGATTGGAAGCGACCTTGCTGACGTTGGCCACGCCCCAGCCGTAGTGCGTTGCGGTCCTCGCATTCGGCAATGAGTCGCGTAACGCAGTCGCTGTTCGCTCGATCACTTCCCGATGAAATGTCCCTTCAAATCGGCCGACTTTTCCGAGCCCCAGTTCTCGCACAATTCGTTCGGCGGTGAAGTCACAGCCCGGGGCATCGTGCTGGTGCAACGTGTGCACAGCAACCCGGTCAACCGTCGTGCCCGCTGCCCTGGCCAAAGCAGATCGAAACGCATCGTGGCCTTCGTTGGCAATTCCGATCCAGTCGACCGCGCACAGGACAATCGGTTGGTCCGCACCGAGAATGACAATCCCGCGACTACGCAGCGACAATTCGCCAACCCGTTTGACCGGATCGTAAGCCATCTCCGAACCCAACGGCGGAGTGGCATCGACGTCGAACGTGGCAATCTTGATCGGCTGGGGCGGCAACGCATCCTGACCGGCCAGCTCGGCGTCGAATTCGAGGCCGAATACCAAAATCAGAATCGTGATGGCCGCAGACAAAGTCCCCCACCGAGACGTATCGGTTCTGTTGACGCTGGCTGACGGGTGGACGTCAGCATCACAGGGAAAAACAGCCTGACGTTGTTGATGATCATTCACAAGAATTTTTCGACCGGGAGTTCGCGATTGGAGAGTGGTCAACCGCCGTTGCTTCCCGCTGCCCAAACCCGGAAAGGTCACGCCCAACCGGAAAGCGACTGTTGACTGGGTGTTGTTAGCTTAAACGATCCAGAACTTCCGGGCAAAATCCAATTCGAAATATATTCGGCGGGTTGTTACGGTGTTATCTTCCACCTCCTCGGCCGCGGCCACCGCCCGGCCCACCGCCTTGTCGGCCTTGTCCGCCCTGCCCAATCTGGACACCGCCCGCGCCACCCCGTTGCTGCCCGCGCGATTGCCCCAGTTGAGCGCCTTGACGTTGCCTTTGATCGGGTCCGTCCTGGAACTGCCCTCCTCCGCCCTGAAATTGGCCTTGTCCTGCCTGCCCCTGCTGCATCATGGCCTGATGCAACTCGGCCAACATCCGGCCAAGTTCCGTGGCGTCCAGCTTCTGGTCTCCATCCGCGTCGAACTGCTGCATGATTTGCTGAACCATCGTCGCCTGCATCCCGCCTCCAGCTTGGCCTGGTCCACCTCGCTGGGCAGGACCGCCTTGGCCTCGCATGCCTTGGCCTTGTGCAGGAACCATCGGCAGCGACAAAAACACAATGGCGGCAAAGCCAGTCATCCATAATCCAGGTTGTTGAAAACTCATTTGTTGGCTCCTAATCTTTCCTTAAGTCAAAACCACGCCATGGCTGTTTTTTCGGTTCGCGTTGACTGGCCAGGCGTTCGAACGGGCTGGCGCGAAGACCACCTACCAGGGAAAACGTAGAGTTTCGTAAGTTTCTACAAGAACGCGTCGCATTTCCTTCCGGGAGACAAAACGGTCCCACCTGGTTGCGGTTGTCCTATCAACGCAGCTGGGAATTTACGCAGTTGACCCAATCGAGTCGAAAAATCCGGGTTATATTAGTCCGTTTACCGTATCCTCCGATTTCCAAACGCAAACTCAAGGTTCAAGCATGTTTTCCAATTGATCTCGCCGTGTGATGACGTCGAGCGTGACCGGAACAATCGGTTTCGTCGTTTTCGCGATACTGGTTCCGGTTGTCGTGTTTGCGCAACGAACAGAACTTCGAAATCTTGTTTAACGGGAAAGACCTGTCCGGCTGGGACGGCAATCCGAGATTCTGGTCCGTTCAAGAGGGTGCCATCGTTGGACAAACCACACCTGAGAATCCGACCGCCGGCAATACGTTTCTGATCTGGCAAGGCGGCGAAGTGGCTGACTTCGAATTCCGTTGCAAAGTCCGTTTTTCAGGCAACAACTCGGGAGTGCAGTATCGCAGCCAGATTGCCAATCAAAAGAATTTTGTCCTGCATGGAAACCAGGCCGACCTGCACCCCAGCCAGGATTATTTTGGCATGCTGTACGGCGAAGGAACGCGGGGCATCGTCGCAACCCGCGGACAACGCGTCGAAATTTCTGCCGCTGGCAAATCGACCGTCGTCGGCAAAGTCGGCGATGGTACCAATCTCGACGGTGAACAGTGGAATGATCTTCGAATCGTGGCGGTCGGGAATCGGCTGTTCCACCAAATCAACGGTGAGACGACCGTCGACATTACCGACAATCACCCGCAAGCGAAATCGTCCGGTGTGATCGGACTTCAATTGCATGCTGGCCCTGCGATGAAGGTCGAATTTCGTAATTTGTTGCTGCGGCGTCTATCCGGAGATGGTGCGAAAGAAATCGTGGCAGCACTGGAGAACCATTCGAAAACGGCCGACGCTCCAGCGACCGGGGCGGTAACCGATGTGGCCACTTCGTTGCAGGACGGCTCGTGGATCACTGCTGCACCGCCAGCCGAGTGGATTTGGTCGGAGGAATCGACGGATCAGCAACAGCTCTGGCTGCGACGGTCGTTCGCCCTTCCCTTCCAACCCAAATCAGCTCGGCTCTACACCACCTGCGACAACGAGATGAAGCTGTGGATTAACGGGACGCAAGTTGGAGTCAGCGAGGACTGGCAGGATCCATTGCAAAAGGACGTCACCAAGCTGCTGGTTCGTGGCCAGAATGTGATTGCCGTGACAGGTCAAAATCATGGCGGTCCGGCCGGGTTCGTTTTCAAACTGTACTGCGAAGCAACCGACGGCGAGCCGATGATTGTGAGTTCGTCCAAATCGGATTGGAAGTTGAGCAAGGTCGCTTCTAACGGCTGGGATCGGGTTGATTTTGATGATTCCAACTGGGCGACTCCCAAGGTCGTAGGGAAACTGGGTGACGGCCCCTGGGCGGTTCCAAAATACAGTGCTCCATCGAGCCAAGGAGGCTCGTTGGACCCAAAAAATATCATTACACCTCCCGGATTCGTCGTCGATCGCATTTATGATGTACCCACATCGCAGGGGAGTTGGGTTTCATTGACGACCGATCCACAAGGTCGAATCTACGCGTGTGATCAAGGCGGTGCGGGACTTTACCGGGTGACGATCGTGGACGGTCAATCGCCGCTGGTCGAGAAAGTTTCGACGGGCAATTTGGAACAACTATCTGGCGCCCAAGGGTTGTTGTGGGCCTTTGACAGCCTCTGGTTCCACCGTAACGGAGGCCATCTTTATCGGCTGACCGACACTAACAACGACGACCAACTGGATACGATGGAAGAGTATCCGGGGACCACCGGGGGCGGTGAGCATGGCAATCATGCATTGATTCTCACCGAGGATGGACAAGGCATCTACATGGACAGCGGCAACCACTCCCCCTTGGCGGAGTACGTTTCAACGCGTGTGCAACATTGGGCCGAGGATCTACTGTTGCCGCGAATGGCGGATTCCAATGGCCATGCCCGGGGAATCATGGCACCCGGTGGCTGGGTCACACGACTGGATCCCAACACAAAATCCCAGACCGTCCATACGATTGGCTTTCGAAATCAATACGATATCGCTTTGAATCGGCACGGTGAAATGTTTACCTATGACGCCGACATGGAATGGGACCTCGGTACACCGTGGTACCGACCGACGCGGATCTGTCACGTCCTCAGCGGTGCCGATTACGGCTGGCGAAACGGTTCCGGCAAATGGCCGGCCTATTATGAAGACAGCTTGCCGGCGGTGGTTGACATTGGGCCGGGTTCACCGACCGGCGTGGTGGCAGGTTTGGGCAGTCGTTTTCCGACGCGCTATCAAGACGCGATTTTTGCACTCGACTGGACTTTCGGAACGATTTATGCGATTCATCTGAAAGCCAAGGGCGCCGGCTACGAAGGCGAGGCCGAACCCTTTGTGTACAGTTCTCCGCTGCCGGTGACCGATGCCATCATCGGACATGACGGGGCGCTTTATTTTGCCGTCGGCGGTCGCGGAATCAAATCCGCCATGTTTCGGGTCCGTTATATCGGCAACGAATCGCTTGATCCTCCGTCGGAGCAACTGGATGACTCGGCAACCGCACAGGCCCGCGGCAAGCGCCGACAGCTGGAGGCATTTCATGGCGTTGAGGACGCAACTGCGATTGCCGCTGCCTGGCCTGCCCTTTCCAGTCCGGACCGTTTTCTTCGGCACGCCGCTCGGGTTGCGATTGAAAGCCAACCCGTCGAGCAGTGGTTCCCCCGGTATTGCTCGGAACAGGACACGCAAGCACAAATCACCGGCGCCGTCGCAGTCGCTCGAATGGGGACCGTCGAGCAGCTGAATGAATTGATTCCACGCTTGGCGGCGATCGACGCCGACCAGTTACCAGCGAATCAGTTGCTGGGATTGCTAAGGGCCTACGCGCTGACGTTCATCCGGCTCGAACCCCTGTTACCACAGCAACGAGCATCGGTGATCGCACAAATTGATCCGTTGCTGCCCAACGAGAACGCCGACGTCAACACGGAACTGATTCGGGTACTGGCGTTTTTGCGCAGCGAAAACGTCGCGGGCAAGGCGATCCAGCTGATTGTCGATCGACAACCGCCAGTGATTCCGGAATGGTCGACGCTTGCTTCGCGAAACCGGAATTACGGAGGAACGGTTGAGCGGATGCTGGAGAACCATCCGCCGACCCATGAATTGGGATATGCGTTTATTCTCCGCAACCTCCGTGAGGGTTGGACGCTGGATCAACGGCGTGCGTATTTTACGTTTTTGAACGAAGCTGCAAAAACCAATGGGGGTGCGAGTTTCGCACGCTATCTGACCCGGATTCGCGAGGAGGCACTCGGCAATTGCAATGACGCCGAACGCGCCGCACTGGAAGACATCACGGGAGAGGACTTCAATCCGGTTCCGGATTTTGAAATCGTCAAACCAGTCGGCCCGGGGCGAGCCTGGACGGTAGAGGAAGCGATGCGTGCGGTCAAACGCGAATCCAATTTTGAACGCGGCCGGGCTCTTTATTTCGGCGCCAGCTGTGCCCAATGCCACCGGATGCGAGGACTTGGCGGCAACATCGGACCTGATTTGACCAGCATCCCCAGCCGTTTTGATCAGCGTTACGTGATCGAAGCCATCTTGAACCCCAGCAAAAACATTTCGGATCAGTATGGATCGTTTGTGGTCAGCCTGGCCGACGGCAGGTTGATTAACGGTTTAGTGGTCAAGGGGGAGAACGACATGGTCACAATCTATCCCGCCGAAGTCGACGCTCAATCCATCCAGGTCAGTCAGGATGAGATCGACGGCATCCGCCCTTCGAAGAAGTCGCAAATGCCGGAAAAATTGCTTGACGGCCTGAGCGCTGATGAAGTGAATGATCTGATGGGGTATTTAATGACCGGTGGTGACGCGACCCATAGTCGATTTAAACAATAATCAGGTTTTGGCCCGCCGCGATTCCGGGCGAACCGGAAACCGTATCGAGACCCGATCCGGATCCGCGAAACCGGACGCCGGCGCCTGAGCCGAACTGGCAATCGACCGCACCATCGTCCCTGTTATTGTCCCCGTTATTGTCCCTGTTATTGACCCAGCAGTTTCGACATCAAGAATTCTTCGGCGGTTGAGTATTCTTTGGATTCGGAAACGCCTTTGATCAGCAAATGACATTCGTGTCCTACCTGTTTGGATTTTTCCATCAGTTTGACTCCATACATCGGGTGATGGATCCCGTGTCCCGCGTTTTCTGAAGGCAATTTCATGTTGTTCCCATACGACATGAACAATGGCGGGTCGTTTCCGTCAACATGATTGTAGGGCGAGAATTCCTTGTACAGCGACTCGTATTGGTCGTAGTTCTTCAGGGCACCTTCGATGGTGTCTTCGCCGACGGCCATGTTAATCATCTTGTGCTTCAAAACGTTCGGGCCAAGCCAGGCTTCGATCACCTTTGGATCGATCGAAGTTTGCCCGCCGGCGACGGCGGCCGCCGTGACGCGCGTCGATTCGCGATGCACCGGGTTTTCCGAACTGGGATCCGCCATGTCGTCGTGAAGCAATATCCACATCGAAGTGCAGGCTCCGGCGCTGCCTCCGGTCAGCGCAATTCGGGATTTGTCGATGTTCCACTGATCCGCTTTGGAACGAATGAACTGGATGGCGCGAGCGGCATCGTGAACCGGGGCCGGCAAAGGCGCCTCTCCGGTCAGGCGATAATTGATCGCCGCGTAGGAAATTCCCTTATCGAGGAACGGCTGGAAACGATTCTGGTTTTGTTTCTTGTCACCGCCAACCCAGCCGCCGCCATGAATGTAGACCAACAAGGGACGTGGACCGTCGCCTTTGGCGGCATAAAAATCGATCACATTGGCTGGATGCGGTCCGTAAGAAACATTGGCGTGGGTTGGTGCCAGTTGCTGTGGCTTCGGCGGTTTCGACTTGGCAGGTTTTGAAGCCGGGGATTTTGCGTCATTCAATTCCAGCAATTTGACGTTCTTGTACCAAACCTTGTGCCCATGGTCCTGGAAACCGAGATAACCCTTGCGAGCGAAATCCTTGACGGCCCGCGGTTGTTTGTTGAGTTTGTATTTGTGTTTTTCTCCGTCGGGACAGAGTCCGGGTTGATCAAAGTCGTCGCAGTTAATCGAGCTGACCTGTTCGCCGTTGACTTGGACTTGGATCTTCGGGCCTTCACACCGAATCTCGACGGTATTCCATTCGCCGGTTGGCTTGCCTGCGTTCTTGCTGGTGCTGGCCAGATCGTAGATCGCACCAAAATCGTGTTTGCCAGTCCCCTCCCCACTCATGACCTGGATTTCGAAACCGGTGTGGACAGGATTTTTAGGGTCTTGGACCCGAAAGAAGATGCCGGAATTGCAGCGAGGGTCCTCCCAGCGAACATCACACTTAAACACAAAGTCGCCGAACTGTTTTTCGTGGATGACAAGATAGCCGCCCGATTGATACGGCACGATCGCGCCGTCTTCGACCGGTGTCGCAATCGGTTTACCGTTATTGCATTTCCATCCGGTGAGGTCAGTTCCGTTGAACAACAGCTGCCAACCCTGTTTTTTCTCCTGCTCGGAAAGCTGATTGTCGTCAGCGATCGAGCTCAAACTGGAATGAAACGCGATAAAAATTGCGACGATCAGCGGAATGGTTCGATGCATGAGAGTCCTTTGGAGTCGGTGGCCGTTCAGAGGTAAAATTCTTGGGTGAAAACCTGGCAGAATGATCGCCGTCAGCTGGCCTGCAGCGACCGCGAGTTCGGTTTACCCGATCCTTCCAATCGAGTGCTGATTCGGGGAATGATGGATCATGACGAGCGTCAATTGCCCGCCTTCGAATCGGAGACCCATTTCTCAATTTTTCCGTTGTAGATGTAGAATTTTTTCCCGGGTTCGATCAGTCCCAGCTTTTCCAAGGTATCGTTGATGGCATCCATCATTCCGACATCCTGCGTCGTGCCATGTCCCGAAGTGACTCTTCGCAACGCAATATAAAAATACAATTCGCCAAGTGCATGTTCGTCGCGTCGGTCGGTTCCGTCGATAATGGTTTGCGCGTAATGGTTCAGCTTGTCTTCAATAAATGAGTCAAGTTCCATTCAATTCCCCTTGGTTTGATGGTTGGATTCTGGGTGGTTACGATTCGAATGCTCGAACCTTGACGCCCCAAATGGCGAAGCGGTTATCAAGTAAAGCATTCCGGGTTCCGGTACGCAAGCAAACAACCAGCGAAGTGCTCAGAAAATTTCCTAGCGGCGTATCTGCAACCGTTGCAAACTAGCAAGATTCGATAAGTTGCATTTTCTAAACCCTAGGGCGGATCATACGCAGTTAGCCTTTTCTTCCCCAGCTTTTCAACGCCTTGGATCTTTCAAAAAAATTTGCGTTGGAGTGACCGTTTCTCGTAGGATATGCCCTGCGACTCAACAATGCCAAGCACATCCATGACAAATATGTTTTTTATAGATAAATGGAGACGACGGTATGAAACGCTCGACACAACGAACGGCCTTTACGCTGGTTGAATTACTGGTTGTGATTGCCATTATTGGGATTTTGATTGGCATGTTGTTGCCAGCGGTGCAGCAGGTGCGCGAAGCCGCCAGAAAATCGGCTTGTCAAAACAACAGCCGACAATTGGGTTTGGCTTTGTTGAACTATGAGAGTTCCAATGAAGTCTTCCCTCCTGGTGTGAACAACAACCTCACCGCGAATACAACTCGCGGGAATGGCCCCGTGTTCCCGCGACCTGCCAACGCGAACCAGGGACGACAGATTGGGTGGGGCTTGATTATCCTGCCGTACGTTGAACGCAACACGCTGTTTGACTTGTTCCAGCGACAAACCAACAACTGGAACCAGAACTGGTGGTTGAAAACGGGCCAGGACGGCGAAGCGTTGGCAGCGAACGTCATTCCGACTCATATCTGCCCTAGCGATGCCAGCCCTGACGGCAATGGAAATCTCAACTTTACACACAAAAACATCGTTTCTGCCGGCGGTAAGCCTTATGCCAAGTCCAACTACGTTGCCGTTTGTGGGGCTTGCTCGGTTGACCAGTCAGGCAACAAAAATTTCGTCGACGACTGGGGCATCATGACCCGCAACTCACGAACTCCTTTCGGCCATATCAAAGATGGCTCAAGCAACGTGATTGTCTTGGGCGAACGAGCCAGCGTGACCGAGGGCGCCTTAGGTGGCAATACAACCAAGGTCAACTACGGTGCGATTTGGGCAGGGCAAATTTCGAAAGCGAATTCTTTCGGGTCCCCCAGTTCGGCCGAGCGGTCCACGGTTCAGATGGTGATCGGTCGCTTAACACGTGGTACCAACCAGCGAGCGTGGGGCATCAATGGAACCCGATCGCCTTCGGGCATGGCCTCCAGTTTTCATCCCTCCGGCGCGAACGTCACGTTCGCTGATGGATCCACACACTTTTTGAATGAGAACCTGAACATCCGGGTACTGAAACGTTTGGCGGCAATGGCCGACGGTGCCGTTGTTCAAAACTATTAAGCTCAGCATGATCGGTTGTTGGATTCCACGTTGAAGGTTCGCCGGATTTCCGTCGGACCTTTTTTCTGTTTCAAATTTGAAATTCTGCGGAGAGGCCTGAAAAATTATGAACAAGCTTACTGCGATCCTGGTTGCCCTGTTAACGACGGCCACCTTTTTGTCCGCCGGATGCACAGGCGGTAAAGACTATTCAATCGGTGCCGTATCAGGAACCGTGACGTGCGGTGGCGAGCCGGTTCCGGGACTCCGGGTGAATTTCGCGCCGCAACCGGTGGGAGATAATTATGCGGTCGGGCCATGGTCCACTGGCGTCACCGATGCGGTCGGGAAATTTACTTTGGAAACGCGATATAAGGAAAACGGTGCCGTGATCGGCAAACACGACGTTTCTTTCGAATACGATGATGCCGAAGCCGATGCGATGGAACAGTTGATGACCGATCTGCGGGAAGCCCAAAATGCCGACGAAGTGTCCGCCGAAAGGGTGGCCGAGATCAACGCGAGCAGATCGACGACCTGAAACAAAAACTAAAGGGCCGGCCACGCGTCACGGAGGAATTGACCCTTGAATTCGACGTCCCCAAAGGCGGAACCAGCGAAGCAAATTTCGAACTCCCCGAGCGATAAAGAGCCCGACACCCGAGAGGCCGAACTGGCAGCAGGTTCGGCCTCCCAGCGGCTTGGAATCGCTGCTGCCCTGAAATACTGGATCAACTGGCCGCAAGGTTTCTTGCGGATCACCACGTACGTCGTCCCTGCAAAAAACCAGCGGCCCATGGCCCGGGGGCGACGAACCTGCCATCATTCCATATTATTGTGACTGATTACCAACCGGGATGTGGATTCGGTTGCAAGTTCTGTCCAGCTCCGGCAATGCCAGTTTGTCTTACGGCTGCTTTCGTCCGCCTCCACTGGCCGGATCGACGACCCCCGCAAACCCCGTCCCCATCTCCGACCGTTAGCAACGCATGAAAAACATTCGAAATTTTTGCATCATCGCCCATATCGATCACGGCAAATCGACGTTGGCCGATCGTTTAATCCAGGCCTGCGGCGGCGTAACGCAACGCGAGTTTCACGATCAGATGCTTGATTCGATGGATATCGAGCGCGAGCGGGGAATTACCATCAAAAGCAATACGATCACGCTCAACTACCGCGGCGCCTGATGGAAAGGACTACTTGCTGAACCTGATCGATACACCCGGTCATGTCGATTTTTCGCACGAGGTTCGTCGCTCCCTGATGGCATGCGACGGCGCACTGATCGTGGTTGATGCTTCCCAAGGCGTCGAAGCCCAAACGGTTGCGAATCTCTACCTCGCCCTGGAGCATGACCTGGAACTGTTGCCGGTGATCAATAAAATTGATCTGCCCGCCGCTGATATCGAACGCGCCCAGGAGGCCATTGAGGCCGAATTGGGACTGGATCCTTTTGAAGCGATTCCCGTCTCCGCCAAAACCGGCCAGGGTATCGACGACGTGCTGGTCGGGATCGTGGAGAAACTGCCGCCCCCCAAAGGCGACCCCGATGCACCCTTGAAGGCATTGGTATTCAACGCGCATTTCGATAAGTATCGCGGTGTCATCCTGCAGTGCCGAATTATGGAGGGCACCCTGAAAACACGCGACACGATTCACTTCATGCACGCCGACCGCGATTTCACGGTTGATGAAATCGGTTACAACCAGCTCAAACTGGTCCCCAAACCACAACTGAGCGCCGGGGAGGTTGGCTACATTGTCGCCGGCGTCAAAAGTGTTCAGGATATCGAAATCGGCGACACCATCACGCTGCTCGATCGGCCCGCCGCTGAGCCGATCCCTGGTTATCAGCCGGCCAAACAGGTTGTGTTTTCTTCGATCTATCCGATGAGCACCGACCAATACGTCGATCTAACCAAAGCACTCGACAAACTGGCCATCAATGACGCTGCCTTGACCTACGAAAAAGACAGCTCCGCCGCGCTCGGCTTCGGTTTTCGCTGCGGCTTTTTGGGACTGCTTCACCTGGACGTGATCCAGGAACGACTGCAACGAGAATTCGACATCGGACTGGTCATCTCGGCACCCTCGGTCAAGTACCACTTGACCTTGAAAGATGGCTCGACCGTCGAGGTCGACAATCCCAGTTACTGGCCCGACCCGATGAGCATCGAATCGGCAACCGAGCCCTACATCAGGGCCTCGATTCTGACACCCGAAGCCTACGTTGGGCCAGTGATGGAACTTTGCCGGGAACATCGTTCCGAAAGCCAAACGATGAATTATCTTTCGGTCGGGTCGGATCGAAGTGATCAGCGAGATGCCGCTGGGCGAAGTCCTGTTCGATTTTTACGGCAAACTCAAGATGATCACGCGCGGCTATGGATCGTTCGACTACGTGCCGATCGAGTACCGCAAAACGGATGTGGTCAAAGTTGACATTTTGGTCAACAAGGAACCGGTTGACACGTTGTCCTACCTGGTCCACCGCGACAAAGCCCGCACGCGCGCCCTGCACTACTGCGAACGATTGGCCAAGGAAATTCCCCGCCATCAATTCAAGATCCCGATTCAGGGGGTGATCGGGGGGACGGTGATCGCGCGATCCACGATCGCACCATTTCGCAAAGACGTCACTGAAAAACTCTACGGAGGCGACGTGACGCGAAAGAAAAAACTGCTGGAAAAACAGAAAAAAGGCAAAGCCAAGATGAAACAGTTCGGCCAGGTTAACATCCCTCAGAAAGCCTTCGTTTCGGTGCTGCGAGCTGATCAAGATTAGCGAGTTGCAGCGAGTTTCGTCAAAATTGATATAATTGGGTACGAAGCAGCCAAATAACAGAGTGAGATTCCCCGATTCCAGCCAGCATGGCGGTCGGGATCCGGGGATCCAAACGCTAGGACGTTGGGACGTTGGATTTAGACAGCGAAATGAGGGAACACATGGAAACGCTTTACGAACGAGTCGGAGGTCAAGCCACCATCAAGAACTTGATCAACACGTTCTACAAAAAAGTTTTTACCGATCACTTGATCGGCCCGTTCTTTGTTCATACGTCGTTCGACAAACTGACACAGATGCAGGAACAGTTCTTCACGATCGCACTCGGAGGTCCCGATCCAAAAAACGACATCGCGGTCCGGCAGGCTCATTTTGGTCGCGGCATCGAGCAGCAGCATCTCGATCGCTTTACCGATCACCTGCTGGAAACCCTCAAAGAAATCGGCATCAGCGAGAACGACACCAAAGACATCGTGGCCAGCATCTCGAGCTACTCCGATGACATCCTGGACAACTGACCCTTTTTTTCTTTTCGGGAATTTCCGTTGAAGATACTTCGGGCGTGCGTTTTGAGCTTCGGGAGTTTGTTAATTCGTGCTGGAAAACGGCAATGGGACAACAGAACAAATGTGCCAATAACGCCCACAATCAAACCGCTACCGTTGTCGTTTTCAGTCGGGCGGATCGGCTTCGGTTCCTGACCCAGTTGCTTGCCGCGGTGTTGATTGCGAAAATCCTGTTCGTGATCGTTTACGAGTATCGCTGGTATTTTCCACTGGATTTTGATTCGTCTGCTTTTCTGACTGGCCGACGCAAATTTTTTGACGGAACTTACCGGGTGGCATTTTATGGTCACATTGTCAGCGGTCCAGCCGCGGTCCTGGTGGGAGCGGCCCTGATGACCAGTGGCGGGCGTTCCCGGTTTCACAAGGCCCACCGGTGGCTGGGACGGATTCAGTTTCTGGTTGTCATGTTGGGAGTGGTCCCCAGCGGTCTGATCATGGCAACTCATGCGTTTACCGGTCCGATCGCAGGATTCGGATTTGCATCGCTGTCAATCGCAACAGCGGTTTGCATGCTGATGGCGGTGCATCAGATCCAAGTACATAAGCTCTTGGAACACCAACAATGGGCTACCCGGTGTTTCATCCTGCTGTGTTCACCGTTGTTGTTGCGACTGAGTTCGGGTGCCGCGATTGTCTCGCATGTCGAATCCGATTTGACTTACCGCCTGACCGCCTGGTTCAGTTGGTTGGTACCGCTGATGATTTATGAATTCTGGTTGCGAATCCCGGCGAAAGCAATCACGGCAAACTCGCCTAACTCCTGGTCCCCGGCGAAGAAAAGGACAGGCCAATGAAGTCGATTCACGATACAGGTCGAAACCACTGCAGGCGGGGGCTCACCTTGGTGGAACTTTTCTTCGTCATTCTGATCATCGGAATTCTGGCAGGCATGCTCCTGCCGGCCACCCGATCGACTCGAGAAGCGGCGAGGCGAACGACGTGTGCCAACCACCTGCGACAGCTTGTGCTTGCGAACCTAAATTACGAATCCAGTCACGGTCACTTTCCAGCCGCGATGGGAGGACCCGATTTTCAAATGGATGGTAAACCAGAAGCGATGAACCGGCGGAGCGGCCTGATTTTGCTGTTGCCGTTAATTGAACAATCCGCAACTTGGGAACAGATTTCAAAGCCGTCGAAGTTGAATGGAAGGGAATTCCCGGCGATGGGGCCGGAGCCGTGGGATCCGGATTACCCGCCATGGCAGTCGGAAATTTCTGACTTCCGGTGCCCCAGTGCCAACAGCGGAGAGACCGGTTTCGGCGAGACGAATTATGCGTTTTGCATTGGTGATATGGCCCGCGGGGTTCATCAACCTAACCACCTGCGGGGGGCGTTTGCCTGCCAACTCAATTCCACCCTCGCTGGAATCACGGACGGTACAAGTTGCACGATTGCCATGGCTGAAATCGGAACGTCAGACCGCAAGTTGGTTCGCGCTCACTATGTCGTTGATCAACCGGCTGCCCTGTTGGACGATCCAAGTCGTTGTTTCCGAACGATGGATGCCAAGCGAGAGGGTTACTACGATCCCGAATTCACATTGGCGGTTCCCGGGCGAGGCGGATGTTGGGCCGACGGCGCGGCAGGCTGCAGCCTGTTCAATACAGTGTTGCCGCCCAACAGCCCCAGCGGCGCCGTTGACGGCGGGCAAGCCACGGACGGAATCTACTCGGCCGGAAGCTTTCATGTCGGCCTGGTCAACGTCGCCATGGTCGACGGATCGGTCCATCCGCTGCGTGAGGACATCGACGCCGGCGACCCAACCCAATCCACTTTGACGGCAACTCAACTGGCAGACAACCTGCCCAGTCCGTTTGGCATTTGGGGAGCGATGGGAACCGCAGCGGCCGCAGACGTAACCGACCCGTAGCGACTAAATCCCCCAAAAGGGGTCAGGTCTCTTTTAAAAGAGACCTGACCCCTTTTTTGACTGCCCCCTTTTTGGGGCGGATTTGCATTCGTACTGGGTTCGCGTAAGATCGGAGGTCACGGATGCAAATGTATCGCCCGAAAGGAATGGATGTTTCCGCGATTTTCTCAACAGTACCTCGCGTCGGTGGCTGGCTTGTTGTTACCTGCTTGCTGGCTCTTTAGCCCGCTGAATGCACAAGAACGAATGTTCGTCAGCAACAGCCGCTTGATTCTGGGAACGGAATCGAATCTCTCGGCTTCGATTCGGATCGGCGATCTCAACGCTGACGGACGACCAGATTTGGTCGTCGCCAATGGTCGACACTGGCCGCAACAGAACTACATTTTTTTCAACCAGGGAAATCGCTTCAACTTGATGCGGCGACTGGGGGCGGATCTTGCCACGACTTACGCGACCGAATTGGCGGATCTGGATGGCGATGGCGACCTGGATATTGTCGTCGGCAACGACCTCGCACCCAATTTGATCTTCCTCAACGACGGAACGGGAAAATTCGAATTCGGTTCACCGTTTGGCGAGGTATCAAGCGTACGCAGTTTGACACTTGGCGATATCGATCAGGACGACGATATCGATATCGTGGTGACCTGCCGTGGAAGACAAAATCATTTTTATTTGAATGACGGCAAGGCCGGGTTCGGACCAGGGATTCCGTTTGGAGCCCCCAACGATTCCACGATTGACGTAGCGTTAGTGGACCTCGATCGCGACGGAAACGCAGATTTGGTCTTGGCCAATCGGGATCGCCAACCGAATTATGTCTTGCTCAACGACGGCCAAAACAGTTTCTCGCAGCGCGTTCCTTTCGGGACCGGACGAGATGAAACCCGGGCGGTCGGTGTCGGCGATTTTAATGGTGACGGCCTGCTCGATCTGGCGACGGCCAACATCGGCCAAGCCAACGCGGTCTACTTTGGGAGCGAAGGGGGCAGCTTTGAAAAAACCACCCGTTGGGGTCGCGCTGACGGAAATTCTTATGCCTTGGCAGTGGCGGACATGGACAACGACGGTCAACCAGATTTGATTGTCGGCAACGCCGGACAACCCAACGCCGTCTTTTTCAATCGGGAACAGGGGACCCGTTTTGAAGAGGTCCGGTTTGGCGGCGAAGAACATGCGACCTACGGACTGGCTGTCGGGGATCTCGACGGTGACGGATTTCGAGACATCGCGGTTGCGAATTCACAGGCCCAGAATTTTGTCTTTCTCAATCGTCACCGTTCGAGCATACCGAAATAGCATTCATGCATGTCGCCATTTTCCACCATCACCTTAATCGAGGTGGTGTGACGCAAGTGATCGTCAACCACCTGCGGGCAATGGACGCCGTGATCGGTGACGAAGGCTTGGACGTTTTTCTGTTTTACGGCGGCCGGAAATCCGCCTGGCCTGACGATCTTCCGTCCATGTTGCACAAGGTTCGCCTCCACGAGGTCGTCGTCGCGCAGTTAGATTACGACGAAGTTCGCCAACAGCAACCCCAGCCGGTGACCAAGCCCGTCCATTTGACCCAGTGCCTGTTAGAGAACTTGACCGCAAATGGGCTGAATGCGGATAACTGCGTGCTGCATTTTCACAATCACGGCTTGGGGCGTAACCGCCAATTGACGTTGCAAACGATTGGTCAATTGAAAATAGCCGGTTATCGAATGCTGTTGCAGATTCACGATTTTGCCGAGGATTTCCGGCCCCAGAATTATCGGAAGCTGATCGAACGTGCCAGTGATGTGACCGCCAGCCTTGCCGACACCTTGTATCCCGCCGCCAGCCAGGTCCTGTTCGGCGTCATCAACCGACGCGATGCCGAGTATCTTGCCCGTCTGGGGGTTGATTCGGATCGAATCAAATACCTCCCCAACCCGGTTGCGGAGATCACTGGCATCACCGACGAAGATACGGCAAAACAGAAAGTGGCTGAATGTTGCCAAGCTGGCTTTCGACCACCGTTCGATCCGGACCTGCCATTCCTGGTTTACCCGGTGCGTGGCATCCGAAGAAAGAACATCGGCGAAGCGATCCTGATGACACGGATTGCCGAGAGTCCGGTCCAGGTCGGCTTGACCTTGCCGCCGTTGAATCCGGAAGAATCCGTCGCTTACGAAATGTGGAAGTCGCTGGTTCGCGAATTTCGATTGCCGGTGTTTCTGGAACTCGGTCAAGTCAACGGATTGGCGTTTACCGACATCATGTCGGCGGCGGACCAGATTTTGACCACCAGTGTCGCCGAAGGATTTGGAATGGCGTTTCTGGAAGGACTGGCAATTGGGAAGCCATTGATCGGCCGTAACCTTCCCGAGATTACTGCGGATTTTGTGCAAGCCGGGATTGAATATCCGAATTTATACTGCGAATTCAAGGTTCCGATCGCAGCGGTCAACCTCGCCGACTACCGGGCCAGCCTGATTCAATTGTTGACTGATTTTTATCGGGATTACGAACGCGAATTCGACGACACGATCGTCGACGAAATCCTGAAACACGCCGTCGAACGAGGTTGGATTGATTTCGCCAAACTGACTACCGAACTACAATTTCGAGTGGCCAGGATCATGATCGCTGATCCGGAAATGCGCGCCGATCTGCGAAAGCTGAATCCTGATTGTGTCGAGCATCTGGGTTCGTCGTCCGCTGCAGATTCCAGCAGTGATCCGCGGATGGAAGCCAATCGCCGATGCGTCAAGCAATCGTTTTCGTTTGCCAGCGTGGGGGATCGGATCCTGTCGGCTTACCTCCAACTCATGCAGACCCAGCCCCATTCCCTTCCCGGGCTGGACGAGACCGCTTCCCTAATACCGGCGTTTCTTGATCCTGCCAAAACATTCCCGATCCGGTTTGAAAACCTGGCGCTCTGGTCAAAACAAAATCTTGATCGCGACACCCATTCCCGTTTGCTGATCCGCGAGAACTCGAACCCACTGGTTCCGATCCCGACCGGCGTGGCTCCCCGTTTCCAGAAACTCGAATCGATCGAGGTCGTGCTCTTCGATATCTACGGCACCTTGTTGGTCAGTTCCAGCGGTGATATTGGGACCGACCCATTGGAAGAGGCGTTGAACGACCAGCGGAACACAAAACTGAATGCGTTGCTGAGCGAACTCGGACTCGATCAAAAATCAGCCCAGTGGAAGCTTCGACAGGAGATTTTGAAGAAACACCAATCCCTCCGCCAAGACGGTTTGCCCCACCCCGAAATAGATATTGTTCGAGTCTGGGAAAACGTCATTCGGACCCAACTCCATCCCTCCGACGTCTCGGTTTCGCCGGCAAGCGTTTGGTTAGGCTGGCCCAGCTCCAAGGTCCGAGAACTCGCAATTCGGTACGAGATCGCCACCAACCCGGTGTTTCCGATGCCTGGGATGAAAACCACACTGGCCGCGGTTCGGGACGCCGGTTTGAAGCTCGGGATCATCAGTAATGCCCAGTTTTATACGCCACTGACGGTTGAGGCGCTACAGCCGGTCAACCCTGGGCGAGCTCGGCTTCGATGAACGTTTTAGCTGGTTTTCCTTCGGCCTGGGTCGAGCCAAGCCGGATGTGTTTCTGTACGAAAATGCTGCCAGCTCACTGGCCGATGACGGCATTCAGCCACACCAGGTGCTGTATGTAGGCAACGACATGACCAAAGACATCGTGCCCGCGAAAAGCGTTGGATTTACGACAGCACTGTTCGCCGGTGACGAACGGAGTTTGCGGTTGGGTGGACATTCGTTACCATTGCCCAACTCGTTGGTCGATTTGATTCTGACGGAATTGAATCAAATCACCGCTGCCTTGCCTGACCCGTTGTTCTGCAAATTAACCCATCCAGATGTCATCAGAAACGAATTCCCGCCAAGGCCTGAACATCGGTTTCGTCAGCACGCGATTTGCCGGTACCGACGGCGTTTCACTGGAAGCCGCCAAGTGGGCACACGTCCTTGCATCGGACAATCATCACAGTTTCTGGTTTGCGGGAAAACTGGATCGTGATCCTGCGATCAGTACGCTTGTCGCCCCACGCCCATTTTCAACATTCTGACATTCGGTATATCGACTCAAAGGTGTTTGGCCGCGTTCGCAGGGAGCCGGAAATTACCGACATGATTCAGGCCATCAGCGGCTACTTGCGCGCGGCACTTTACCGATTCGTCGGAAAATACAAGATCGACGTGCTGTGCATCCAAAATGCACTGTGCATCCCGATGAATATTCCGTTGGGCCTGGCACTCACCAACTTCATCGCCGAAACAGGAATCCCCACGATTGCTCACCACCACGATTTCTACTGGGAACGTGACCGGTTTGCGGTCAATTCTGTCGGAGATTATCTCGGCATGGCGTTTCCCCCAACGCTGCCTTCGATTCAGCATGTGACGATCAACAGTTTCGCGCAGCAGGCGCTTTCGCACCGCCGCGGTGTCGCTTCGGTGCTGGTCCCCAACGTACTGGATTTTGACAATCCGCCACCCAAACCCAATCAGTACGTCAAATCCTTTCGCAGTGACCTGGGACTGGAGGACGACGACATCCTGTTTTTGCAACCGACCCGCATCGTGCCCCGCAAAGGCATCGAACATGCGATTCAGCTGTTGAGCGAAATGCACAACCCGAAGTGCAAATTGCTGATCTCTCACGAGTCGGGCGATGAAGGCGACGAATACGTCAACTCACTGAAAGAGCTGGCGATCAAACGCGGCGTCGACATGCGAATTGCCAGCGACCGAATCAATGACGTTGGCGGGATCGTCGACGGCAAGAAAATGTATACGCTTGCCGATGCCTACAGCCAAGCCGATTTTATTACCTACCCGAGCATTTACGAAGGTTTCGGCAACGCCCTGATCGAAGCGTTTTACTTCAAGAAACCCGTGCTCGTGAATCGTTATTCCATCTTTATTACCGACATCGAACCCAAGAACTTCGAAGTCATCACCATGAACGGCTACTTGACCAACGAGGTTGTCGAGAAAGTCAAACGAGTGATCAATGATAAATCGTATCGTGATCAGCTGGTGGAAAACAATTATCGCCAAGGGAAACGATTTTTCAGTTATTCGGTCCTAAGGCGCAAGCTGCGGATCTTATTAACCGATGCGACCGGCTGGGAGGCACCCTGATATTTCTTTTTGTTTTCCAACGCGAAACCGGATATAACAGTATCCAGTTAGCAACTGGCCTGATTCAAAACCGATTGAAATCATGGAGTCTGTCAAACGTTCCTCCTCTGGCGATCTTCCTGATCCTCGTTCCGAAACGGGACTCTTGGGTCGCCTGAAAAAGCACCTCGCGGTGATCTACCCCGATGCCGACCTGGGCGAAATCGCAGCACGGATCGAAAACGTTTGCCGGCATTACAGCACGCTCCTTCGTCGTGAGGAAAGGACAGCGCCTGCCTGGAATCAAACGGACGTGGTCCTGATTTGTTACGGCGACCAGGTCCAATCCGGCGGTGAACCCACACTGCAGACGTTGGGCCAATTCCTGCGTTCGGAACAACTGGATGCATTGATCAACGTCCTCCACCTGTTGCCAATTAATCCCTACACGTCGGATGATGGATTTTCCGTTGTCGATTATCGCGCAGATCGATTCAGCGCTGGGCAGTTGGAACGACGTCGACCAGCTCAACGAGCATTTTGATCTGATGCTGGACCTGGTTCTGAACCATTGCTCTCAATCCAGCCAATGGTTCGAAGGCTTCCTGAATCGGACTCCGCCTTACACCGAGTACTTTATCGAAGCCGAGCCAGATGCTGATGTGGCTTCGGTGGTTCGACCTCGCAACCTGCCGCTGTTAACGAAAAAGCAGACCGTCGACGGTCCCAGATTTGTTTGGACCACCTTCAGCGAAGACCAGGTGGATTTGAATTTTGGCTGCCCTGAGGTGTTGCTGGAGTTCCTCGATATCCTGCTGCTGTTTGTCAGCCACGGTGCCCGAATCATTCGACTCGACGCGATTGCCTACCTCTGGAAACAGCTGGGAACTGCCTGCATTCACCTTCCCGAAACACACGAAGTCGTCAAACTGATGCGGACCGTCGTGGACGACGTCGCGCCGGGTACGTTACTGATGACCGAGACCAATGTTCCGCACCCGGAAAACATCAGTTACTTTGGTGATGGCGATGAAGCCCAGGTGGTTTATCAGTTCAGCTTGCCACCCTTGTTGCTCGATGCTTATCTTCAGGAAAGCGCCGCCACGATTTCCAGCTGGTTGAAAACGGTTTGTCATTCACCACCCGGCACGACGTTTTTTAATTTTACCGCCTCTCACGATGGCATTGGTGTACGACCCCTCGAGGGCCTCGTTCCGCAGGAAAATCTCGATCGAATCGTCGAACATGCGCGCTCGCGCGGGGGCTATGTCGGTGAGAAAGCCAATGCGGATGGTTCGACCTCGCCCTATGAATTGAATGTCACGTACCTCGACCTGCTGTTGACGGATCTTGAAAATCCCAATGGCCCCGAGATCAACCGTTTTACGGCATCTCAAGCCATCATGCTGTCGGTCAAAGGCATTCCGGGAATCTATTTTCATTCGTTGTTCGGAACTCAAAATGACGTGGAAGCAGCAAAAACCAGTCAGATTCCACGGCGGATCAATCGGCGAAAATTCGACAGCCAGGAACTGAAACAACGAATCGAAACGCCCGATTCTGTTCCGCAACGCGTGTTTGAAAAATACCGGCAACTGCTGTCGATTCGCCAGTCACAGCGGGCGTTTCACCCCGATGCGGAGCAAATCGTCGTCGATTGCCCTAACCCGAATCTCCTGGTGTTCCAACGGATCGATTCGGAGAGCGGGCAACAGATAACGGTGGTTGCGAATTTCAGTTCGTCGCCGCAGACCCTCGAACTCAAACAGTTACCCGATCCAGCCGTTCAGCTGGATTTGATCGGGCGTGAAGCCGTCGAAAATGAATGGGTGACCATCATGCCCTTTGGAATCCGCTGGTTGCAATGATCGTGGGCGAACGAAGTTTCAGAACAATCAAAAGGAAATCCGCATGCCAGATTTTGCACAAACCGGCCACGTCACCACGCTCCACGATTTGCACACAGCCAATCTGGCCGAGGTCGAAAAGACGTTAGTCGAAGTCACTCACGATTATTCGCTGGGACTGGTCCTGCCCGTGACCGCGTCGGATATGCGCGCCGAAGCTTTCGGCAAGATTGCCCAGGAATTGGTTGGCGCGACCTATGTCAAAACGATCGCCGTGACCTTGGGATTGGCACCGACTCCGGAAGACTACCGTGAAGCCTGCGAAAAGGTTGCCCCACTGGGGGATCGAGCTCAGGTGCTGTGGACCGATGGCCCGCGAATCCAGGCGTTGTACGAAAAACTGGTTGAGGCAGGATTCAATCTAGCCGTGCCCGGCAAAGGTCGCGCCGCCTGGACGGCCTTCGGTTATCTGTTAGCCGACCCTGGACTCAAAGCGTTTATGCTGCACGATTGCGATATTGTCGACTATGACCGGACCATTCTGGCACGGCTGTGCTTGCCGATGGCCCACCCCAGTCTCGATTTTGATTTTTGCAAAGCTTACTACGCTCGGGCGACCGATCGGTTGCACGGCCGCGTGGTGCGATTACTGGTCGCACCCTTCCTGAAAGCATTGATGATGATCGAAGAACATGATCCGTTCTTGGAATACCTGGCCAGCTTCCGTTACCCGCTGGCCGGCGAGTTTGCAGTAACTGCGGGACTGGCTCGCTCCAATCGAATCCCTTGCGATTGGGGCCTGGAGATTGGCACGCTGGCTGAAGTCTTCCGCAACACCTCGATCAAACGCGTTTGCCAGGTCGATCTTTGCCGGCTGTACGAACACAAGCACCAGGATCTTTCGGTCGAGAATCCCAACGGCGGCCTGATGAAGATGGCCAACGATATCCTGACCACCATTTTCCGGACCTTGACCAGTCGCGGGATGATTTTGAATCCAGGTCATTTTGTGACCTTGCGTTCGGCCTACCTCCGCTCGGCCCAAGATGCCATTCGCCAATATCACGCGGACGCATTGATCAACATGCTTGAATACGATCGTCATGCAGAAGAACACGCAATCGAAGCGTTCGCTGATCGAATCACCGATGCCGGACAGGAATTCTATGCCAATCCTGCCGGTGCGGAAGCGATTCCGAATTGGACCCGAGTCTTGGCGGCATTTCCGAACCTGCCCCACGAACTCCGACAGGCAGTCAATGCGGATCGGGAAAGCCTGGCCGCGTTTTCCAAAGCTTAAACAGCAGAGTGTCGGAAATACGCCTGATTGAATGCCGCCAGGGTCAGGTTGGCAAAGATACCACCAATCGCCGAATTCGGGTGAATTCCGTCGTGTGCAAAAACGTCAACCGTATCCGACGTGACGCTGGTGGGATCATAGGTGCCGTTCAATACGGTCGCAAAGTCGACACCCCCCGTCCCGTCAAGGTCCATGGCAACGCCGCCGAGTTCAAACACGGCGTTCTCCGAGCCGTGGTCTCCCCAGATGTCTTTGCTGAGGCCGTAAAAATCAACCACGGTCACACCGACTTCCTGGGTCAGTCGCTGAGTAAGTTGCTGATTAACATCTTCATAAACATTATCGATCAGGTTTCTTTTACTGGCCTCGGTATAGAGGGTTTTCGCGAGCGGGCTGATGCCATATTCCAGAGTCGTGCCGACCACCAGGATGACACCCGTATCCTTCAGCGTTTGTGCCGCAGTGATAACCCGGTCAATGGCCTGATTCTGATAAAATTCGATTTGCTCAGCGGTTGCCAGACCCTCGTAAATTGCCTCATAGAAAGATCCAGGGGTCCCGGTTGTCCCAAATGTTGGTTCCTCAGGGAAAAGGTCGTTGGAGCCAATCGTCATAAACGCGTGGGTAATTCTCTCCGTCCCGATTTGCGCTGCCAGGTTGGTGTGCTGGCCGTCCGAAATCAAGGTCTCCGTCGTCGAGCCGGCGAGCGCCCAATTGTACTCGTATCCGGTTTTGCGAGTTCCACCCCAATTTCCCGTTGGCCCCATGTCGATCTTGCTCGACTGGACCAGCAGCTCCAATGAATTTTTCGCGTAACTCAAACTCGTTCCGAAACCACTTTGATCGAAATACTCGTCTAACAGACTATCGCCAATCGTGCCGAGTTTGACTTGGCCGGCCGCATAGGACGACATCAGCAGAATCAACAGCAGCGGAGTAAAGATTGAAATTCTCATTCTTACGTCTCAACAGAGCCATGGATTTGTGGGCTAATTAAGAGCGACAACGGTTCAAGTTTAGTTAAAAAATTCCGAGCATTCAATTCTGAATCAGGATTCGCCAAGGCACGAATGAAGCTGTTCATCGAATGCAGCTCTTGCGTTAAAAGGAATAGGGAACAAGCGTCGCGCTTTCGATTCCTCGAGACTTGCCATCACCAGTGAACGCTCCGTTTTCATAGACGGCGAGCACTTGCAACTTGCCTGTCCGATTGGGGTCGGGGATCGAGAGGCTAAATCTTGATTGGTCATCCAGCACGGCAACGTAGCCTTTGAGAAAACGTTTGTCGTGGCAGCTGGAAACCACGTCGCCGCCTACGGAAATTTCTCCTGGAATGTTGGTGTAGTTCAGCACGGCCCTTCCAATATCTTTGGAATTCCCCGATCCGCGATAGCCCTCGTGCTTTGCAGGTGGTTCGCCAACGTAGACAAAAATCCAGAACAGCTGACCGGCAGGTTTGATGTTGTGGACTGACCTGAGGGCCGGCAAGCCATGCACCGAGAAGACGACGAGGGCAAAGCACGTAATGACCAGCGGCCGACTGAACCGTTCCATTCGAAATAACATTTCTGCCTTTTGGTAGAACGTGTGAAGCTGGAGCAGTATCATAGGTATCTCAGCACTGCCAGTTTATCTTGCCGATTTTAACCGACACCAGGGGGAAAAATGAGTTTAATCCAATCGCTGATTATCGTGGCCCTGATGCTGATGATCGGCCACGACTCGGTTGCCCAACAAAATTCTGAAAACCCAAAGACGCAGGAAGAGAAAACGATGGAAATCACGCCCGAAGCATTCTTGAGTTCCCTCGTTGGAAAATGGAAAGGGAATTGTAAAACCTGGTTTGAACCTGGAATCCTGGCGGATGAATCCGAGATCGAGGGAGAAATTGAGCCCATCCTCAACGGGAAATTCTATCGACACCGGTACCGCGGCAAAATCAAGAGCAAGGCTCGATCCGGCGAAGACACCGTTGCCTACAACACGGTCTCCAACCAGTTTCAGTCGTCGTGGTTTGATGATTTTCACATGAGCTACGGGATCCTGTTTTCCGAAGGCCCGTCCACCGAAACAGGTTTTGCGGTGATCGGCAGTTACGATGTCGGTCCGGGTGAGAAACCTTGGGGCTGGCGAACCGACTACGAATTGCTGGATGCCGATCATTTGCGAATCACGGCCTACAACATTTCGCCCGATGGCAGAGAAGCCAAGGCCGTAGAAACGACTTATCAACGGGTAAAGTGAGATGCCGTTGGCCTCGCTACCGAATCCTCAATGGCAAGGTGGGTTGGGTTAAACCCAAGCAATTGATTTGAGCTTAAAGGAAACAATGTGACAGAATTGAAATCGAGATTCGCGCTGCTGCCGGTCGTCGTCTGCTTGCTGACTGCTGGTAGTGGTTTGGCCCAGGATTCCGCCACCCGTTCGAATCGCCTCCCCAACGATGCCCAGCAGGAGGCTGCCCGGCGGATGATTACCGAATCGTCACTGCGTGGAGACATCCAGTTTCTTGCCGACGATCTGCTGGAAGGCCGGGGGCCCGGGACGCGCGGCGATTTATTGGCGCAGCGCTACATCGCGGCCCAATTCAGGATCCTCGGACTCCAGCCCGCGGCCATCAACGAAACAGGCACAGGCAAATCATGGTTTCAGAATGTTCCCTTACTGGGGGTGACCACGCGGCCGCCGGAAAACCTGACCTTCCGATCGGCTGGTGATTCGCTGGAACTGAAAAATTCGGACGACTATATCGTCACCTGCGGGAGCGGGGTCGAAACCGCAACCATCTCGGCTGCGGAAGTTGTGTTTGTCGGATATGGGATGCAGGCGCCTGAATTCGATTGGGACGATTTCAAAGACGTCGATCTGAAAGGCAAAATTCTGCTGGTGTTGAACAATGACCCCGCCGGCGATCCCGACTTGTTCGCCGGACGAACGCGACTTTATTACGGGCGCTGGGACTATAAATATGCCAAAGCGGCGGAGCTGGGCGCGGTCGGTGCGTTGATCATTCACACGGATGATTCGGCAGGCTATCCGTACCAGGTCGTGCAGACGTCGTGGACCGGTGAGCAGATGGCGCTCGGTGGCGAGCAAACCAACCGGGCGTTGCTTGAGGGCTGGCTGACCGAAGCTGCAGCCCAGCGAGTCACCCAACTGGCCGGTAAAGACCTCAACGAACTTCGAGCGGCCGCCGAACACAGGGACTTTCGACCCGTTCCACTGGGCGTCAAGCTTTCACTGGAAATGGAATGCCGCGTTCGCGAACGCACAACAGGTAACGTGTTGGGGCTGTTACCGGGCAGTGATCCCGAACTGAGCCAGCAGTGGGTCGTCGTTTGTGCCCACCACGACCACATGGGGATGTCCGAAACACGCGACGAACGGGGCGACAACATTTACAATGGAGCCGTAGACAATGCGTCGGGAACCGGAGTCCTGCTGTCGATCGCTCGCGCCATTACCAGTCTTCCCGAGTCGGAACGTCCCAAGCGTTCGATTTTGTTCGCGGCGGTTGGGGCCGAGGAACAAGGCCTGCTGGGATCGGCGTTTCTGGCTGAGAATCCGCCGGTTCCCGCTGGCCGTTTGGCCGCGGTGATCAACATCGATGGTATTAATATCCTCGGACCCACGGAAGATGTCGTGGTCATCGGTCGTGGCAAATCCGACATGGATCAGATCGTCGAACGCATCGCTCGTTGGCAAGATCGCGTCGTGGTAGGCGATCAGTTCCCCGATCGAGGTTACTACTATCGGTCGGACCAATTCAGTTTGGCCAAAATCGGTGTGCCCGGCGTCTACCTCAGCTCGGGAATTCACGTGATTGGTAAACCTGACGGCTGGGGCAAAGAACAACTTCGCAAGTGGACCGAGAACATCTATCACCAAACCAGCGACGAATATCGCGAAGACTGGAATCTCGGGGGTGCCATTCAGGACGCCAGGTTGCTGTTTTACACGACGCTACAGACGGCAAATCAACCGCAACTGCCTGCCTGGGTGCCCGGTGACGAATTCGAAGCGGCTCGCCAGTCAGCCCTGTCCCACCTGGCGGACTGAGCGGCGAACCGGTTGGACTTGGCGGCAACCGCGTCCTTTTAATCAGCGGTAATTTCAGGGTAATGAGGCGATATTGAGCGGATTTTCCGGGGATCAGGTCCTGCGCAACGTTGACTGGATTGCCTTCGCGTCGTGACAACTCCAGCGACCAGGGCGCTTGGTTCTCATGGCTTGCAATAGATTTATACTTTTGTACATTAAAGGGGCGATATTGTCGCCTGGAATGTCTTCTCTAGTCTATTGATTCGACGATGGAGGGTTCGAAATGACCAATGCCACAGATTCGATTGAAACTCGTCAACCAACTACCAATCGCGGAACAGCCGTTTCTGCCGCTGCGAGCGCGAACGAAAAACAGCTTGCCGGTGCGCTGAAGAAATACTGGGGCTACGACCGTTTTCGTCCGCTTCAACTGGATGCCATGCAGGCCGTGATGCAGGATCGGGACTCGCTGGTCGTGTTTCCGACGGGCGGCGGAAAATCGCTGTGTTTCCAGGCTCCCGCTTTGTGTCGTGACGGCATTGGCGTGATTGTCTCACCGCTGATTTCCCTGATGAAAGATCAGGTCGACGATCTGCAGGCCTGCGGTGTGCCGGCGGCTTTTCTGAACAGTTCGATGTCCGGCGGGGCAGTCAGCCAGGTTGTTGACCAGGTTCAGCGCGGCGAGATCAAGCTGTTGTACATGGCGCCCGAACGGTTGTTGACCGACCGGACCCGGGAATTATTTCGCACCGTCCAGGTTTCATTTTTCGCAATCGACGAAGCCCACTGTGTCAGTCAATGGGGGCATGACTTCCGGCCGGAGTACCGGGGACTTTCTGCCTTGAAAACGGACTACCCGGGCGTCGCGGTCCACGCGTACACCGCGACCGCAACCCAACAGGTTCGTGATGACATCGTCCAGCAGCTTGGTTTTCAAGACCCCGCCATTCTGGTCGGATCGATGGATCGGCCCAACCTGAGTTATCAGATTCGCCGCCGTGAGCGTGGGCTGGGCCAGATCACCGAGGTCATTGAACGCCACCGGAACGAATCCGGAATCATCTATTGCATCAGTCGCAAAGACGTGGATGCCACCAGCGCCGCATTGCAAGCCCTTGGTTATGCCTGTTTGCCCTATCACGCGGGACTGTCCCCGGATGAACGCAAGAAACACCAAGAGGCTTTTTTGCAGGAGGAGATCAACATCATCGTTGCCACGGTCGCCTTCGGCATGGGGATCGATAAATCAAACGTGCGGTTCGTGATTCACGCATCGATGCCCAAATCACTGGAGGCGTATCAACAGGAAAGCGGCCGTGCCGGTCGTGACGGACTGGATGCTGAGTGTTGTCTGTTTTATACCGCCGGTGATTACGTTTCCTGGAAACGACTGATCCAAAATTCCGATTACCATGAGGGACAGGCGGGCGCGATCCAGGCCCTCAACGCGATCAGCAATTTTTGCAATTCGATTCAATGTCGACATGCCGAGTTGGCCGGCCACTTTGGCGAACAACTCGCAGCTGAATCCTGTGGCGCGTGTGATGTCTGTTTGGGCGAGTTGGACCTGGTCGATGATCCCTTAATCCTGGCGCAGAAAATTATCTCTTGCGTTTATCGGGTCGATCAGCGTTTTGGCGCCGAGTATGTGGCGCAGGTGTTGGTCGGCTCAACGGAACAGCGAATTCTAGCCAACGGCCACGATGAAGTTAGCACCTACGGGTTGCTGGAGTCCGAAAATCGCCGCTCGATTCGTGACTGGATCGAACAACTGATCAGTCAGACGTTTCTGAAAAAAGAGGGTGAGTACAACGTGCTCAAGATCACGGAATCCGGCCACCAGTTGCTGCGAGGCAATGCCACGCCCCGATTGACTCGACCCGCCAAAGCAACCGAGCGCAGCCCCTCGCGCGCTCAAAACACGGCCTCCTGGGAAGGCGTCGATCAGGAGCTGTTTGAAAAACTCCGGATCCTCCGCGCTACCGAGTCCCAATCCAGAAACGTACCAGCGTACGTCGTGTTCAGCGACGCCTCGCTGCGCGACATGGCCCGGCGTCGCCCCTCGACGCTGGACGCGTTTCGCATGGTCCACGGCGTCGGGCAGCAGAAGTTAGCTGATTTTGGTGAACGGTTCCTCAAGGCCATTGCGGATCACTGCGACGCGTGCGGCCTCGAATTTGACGTCGCCGTTTCAGAATCCGAACCGGGCCGATCGTTGGACGAGAAAAAAACCAAAGGACCTTCCGCCTCCGCGGCGCTGGCATTTCCACTATTCGAACAAGGACTGACGGTCGAACAGGTTGCCCAACAAATCCAGCGAGCCGAATCGACAACGCGGGGCTACCTGCAGGCTTACCTCCGACATCAAAAGATTACCGACGCCAGCCGCTGGGTGGATGCGGAAACGATCGCCAAAGTCTCTGCCGCGATCGACGAACTGGGCGTCGGACCACTGAAACCAATCTTTGTTGCGCTCGACGAACAGGTTGGCTACGATGCGATTCGAATCGTGATGACGTGCAGGGAAAATCAAACGTCGACATAGGCCCGGAATTGCGTTCGGCCAATGGCATGCCGGTTGTCCCAGGTTAACGGGACCCGCGCGACAACCGGGCTGCGCCGGCGATTTTGCGCATTCGTCAAACAATTGGCGGCAAGCCTGGTTTAAACTGCTAAAATGCTCATTCCCAATGAGCGCTTCCATTTCTAACAGGCACCGACGATGCATCGAATCCGTAATTTCCAGATCCTGGCGTTATCGTTTCTGATTTTGTTCAGCCGTTCCACGGCCGGACTTGCCGAAGAACCTGATCGGTCGCAACCGACGGCCAAACCAAACGTCTTGATGATTGCAATTGACGATCTCAATGACTGGGTCGGGCCATTAAAAGGACATCCGCAAGTCCAGACGCCCAGCATGGATCGTTTGGCTGCGCGGGACGACATTTTTAAACTGCGCATTGCCAAAGTCCGCTTTGCAATCCGTCGCGAACAAGCCTGATGACCGGCCTCCGTCCTTCGACAACCGGAATCTACGGTTTGGCGCCGTGGTTTCGCACCGTGGATGAGCTGAAAGACTTGGTCACGATGCCGCAGTATTTCAAGCAACACGGTTACAAGACGTACACCGCCGGAAAAATCTATCACGGCGGCTATCCGGGCAAGAAAAATCAGCCGGCTGAATTTGACGTCTGGGGGCCACGGGCCAGTGTCGGCGCCAAACCCGAAAAAAAGCTGATTCCCCCCACGGAAATGGGCGATCACCCGCTGATGGACTGGGGGACGTTTCCACACAAAGACGAAGACAAAGGAGACTACAAAGTCGCCAGTTGGGCGGTGGATCAACTTGGTGACATGCCTAAGGATGAACCGTTCTACATGGCCGTTGGATTCTTTCTGCCCCATGTACCGTGCTACGCAACACAAAAGTGGTTTGACCTGTATCCACTGGAAACGCTGCAGTTGCCGCCGATGCTTGAAAATGACCGCTCGGACACGCCCAATTTTTCGTGGTACATCCACTGGACGTTGCCCGAGCCCCGCTTGAGCTGGCTACGGGAAAACAACCAGGTCAAACCTCTGACGCGGGCTTATCTGGCATTCGATCAGTTTTGTTGACAGCCAAGTCGGCCGGGTCCTGGACGCGCTCGAACAAAATGAATTCGACGAAAACACCATCGTGGTGCTTTGGTCGGATCACGGCTGGCACCTGGGAGAAAAGGAAATCACCGGCAAGAACACGCTATGGGATCGCTCGGCGCGGGTCCCATTGATCTTCGCGGGTCCCGGGGTTTTGAAATCCGCAAACTGCTCGCAACCGGTCGAGCTACTGGATATCTATCCGACGTTGGCCGAACTCTGTGGATTGCCGGCGAAAGCAGGCCTGGACGGCCATAGCATTGTGCCGCAGTTGAAGGACACCAATACCCCGCGTCAATGGCCAGCCATCACGACCCATAATCCGGGCAACCACGGCGTCCGTACCGAAGACTGGCGTTACATTGTTTATGCCGACGGCTCCGAAGAACTGTACGACATGCAGAATGATCCCAACGAATGGAAGAACCTCGCCGACGATCCGGTATATGCCTCACGCAAGCAAGAACTCGCCGCCCTGGCCCCGAAAACCAGCCAGCCCCTGGTCCCCGGCAGTCGGTCTCGCGTGCTATGGAAAGAGGGGGACGACTGGATCTGGGAAGGCAAAAAAATTGAATGGGATCAATTGTGGAAATAGTGAATCGTTGAATGCGAAAGTGAAGCGTGGCAGGTAAGGCCCTGAACCACGCGAATCCGCCGTGCTGGATCCAATCCCTGTCACCCTGAACTTCGGAAACATTGAGTCTCAATATGAAAACCACCAACGAATTGCGAATCAGCGGCCTGCTCCTTTCCATTGTCGCGGTAATGTCATTCAACCAATCGACGCTGGGCCAGGACATTTCGGCTTTAAAAGCCGCGGGAACCCTGATCGTCAACGATGACTTTGAGCGCGAACAAGTCGGAAAAAACTGGGCTGCCAACGATGAACGGGCTCAGCGTACGAGCAACACACCCAAATCCGAATTCAAATCGCAGTTGCAAATCAGCGATCATGCGCTGCGCATCGTCCGCACCCAGGGCTCAGATCACGCGGCCACCTCACGCACCGATGCCAAATTCAAAGATGCGATTTTCGAGTTGAAATTTCGTCTTAACGGCAAAGACAAATTCAATCTCAACACCAGCGATCCCAACTGCAAGACAGTTCACGCCGGGCACATCTGGAGCGTGCAGATCACGCCGAACTTCGTCCTGATCCAGGACCAGAAAACGGGAACGATGGATCTTAAAATTCGCGAGCTGCGAACATCCGGGCAGGACAAACAACGGCTGGCGAAGCTGCTTGATGGCAAATCCCGAAAAGTCAACACGATGATCGAACCAGGGAAATGGCATGACTTGCAAGTCCTCCAGCTGGGCGAGTCGATCATCGTCAACATTGACCAGCAGGAGATTGCCAAATTTAGTTCACCCGGAATCGGTCACCTGACCAAAGAGCGGGTCGCGTTGTCGGTGCCCGGCACACTGGAGGTGGATGATATCAAGGTTTGGCGGATCCAACCCGCCGCACCGACGGCCGCCTCGAACCACTAACCTCACGAGTGCCACAATGAAATCCATGATCTGCGGCCCTTGCTGCTTCGATCGGCTTGGCCGTTACGGTTGGCCTGCCCTGCTCCGCGGTTCAACTCCATTCGCAGGCGAAGGGTGCGAATTTTGAGCGCCCTAATGTGTTGTTCATTTCAATCGACGACCTCAACGATTGGGTCAGTCTGTTTGGTGGACACCCGGGGGTAAAAACCCCCAACCTGGAGGCTTTTGCAAATCGGGGATCGGTCGTTTTTCAGAACGCGCATTGCCCCGGTCCAATTTGTGGGCCGTCGCGATCCGCGTTGCTATCGGGTTTCATGCCCAGCACCACCGGCGTGTATGGCAACAGCCAGAACATGCGAAATTCAACGTTGATTCAACAGCACGCGACGCTACCCGAATACTTTTCAAAGCACGGCTACCGTTCCATTTCGCGGGGAAAAATTTTTCACGCTCACGCTTCGGAAGACGGACGTGACTTCGGTCAGTGGGCGTTTGATGATTGGTCACCAACCCAGGGCGGCACCAACGTTGACAAAACCAGACTCTATTCGCGCAACCGGAATTTGATCAACGGGCAACCCGGTCCGCCATCGGAATACAGCCAACCCATTGGCACCGAGTTTGCCTGGGGACCGACCACCGAGCCAACCGAGCAGACCAAGGATTATCGAACCGCCCAATGGGCAGCTGATCAACTTCAACAGCAGCACGAAAAACCGTTTTTTCTGGCGGTTGGACTTTCGCGACCCCACCTCCCGTTTTACGTTCCGCAGGAATTTTTTGATCTCTATGATCCGGAGACTTTCCAAGCTCCGGAGATTCGGACCGACGACCTGGATGATATTTTGATCAACGGGACCAACCGGCCAAAATTCCGCCCCAGCGAAGATTATCTCTGGCTGAAGCAGAACGATTTGATCGACGAAGCGGCGCGGGCTTACGCAGCGGCAACCAGTTACGCCGACGCTTGCCTGGGGGTGATTTTTGCAGGCCTGGAACAAAGCCCCTACCGGGACAACACGATCGTGGTGATCTGGGGAGATCACGGCTGGCATCTGGGAGAAAAGCTGAGGTACCGGAAGGGTTCCGGCTGGCACGAATCAACGCGGCTGCCCTTGTTGATTCGATTGCCGAACATGGATCAACGTCGTGACTGTCAGCGAGCCGTCAATCTGATCGATTTTTACCCGACCTTGATCGAGCTGTGTGCGTTGCCGGAAAAACCGCAGCTTGACGGTCGCAGCATCGCAGCGTTGCTAAAAGATCCGGAACGGGCTTGGGACTATCCAACGTTAACCGTTTTCGGCAAAGGCAACGCGTCGATTCACGATGAGCGGTTTCATTATATTTTGCACAACGATGGAACCGAAGAATTTTATGATTTGCAGAGTGATCCAATGGAATGGAACAACCTTGCTTTAAAATTGAATGCGGAGCAACTGGCTGCCAAACATCGGCTCGCCCGTTCGGTGCCCGATTCGTTTGCTCCTTCGGTTCCAAATACGGATAACAAATTTAAGAAAACCGCAACCGGAATGGATGACTCAATCAAACCAACCAGGCCGTTGGAAAAACTGAAGTGAAAGCTGGCAACTGGTTATTCGCTCCGAGTCGTTACGTGGCATTTCGCTCTGCTTGGTTACGTGGCATTTCGCTCTGCTTGGTTACGTGGCATTTCGCTCTGCGAAATTGCACACATTCGCGGAGCGAATGGCCACGTACGAAATTGCGCACATTCGCATTCGCATCCCCCTTGTTTCCTTGTTTCCTTGTTTCCTTGTTTCCTTGTTTCCCTGTTTCCCTGTTTCCCTGTTTCCCTGAGAACTGATGACCCTTCCAGCATTCACACGACGAATTCTACTGAAACTGTTGCCGCTAACGCTTGTTTCCAAGTGGTGGAAAACGAAAGTCGCGACTTGTCCAGTTCCAATGACTGCGGACTCGCGTCTCGAACGAGTCAGCAGTTGGTCCAACACGCACGACCGGATCTGGCTGGGCGAAAACTTTTGGGCCAATCCGATGGAAGACTGGACGGTGGCTGAGGGGGCGGCCGAATGTCAATCCGCCGATGGCAATCGCAATATTCATTTGCTGACCCACCAGATTACCGATGCGAATCGGCCCTTTGAAATGACCGTCCGGATCCAGCAAAGAATCCACCCACCAGGTCGAGGGTGGAGCCGGCTTTCGAATCGGAATCAAAAGCGAAATTAATGAGTACCGCAGCAACTGCTTCGTTCAACAGGGCATCCATGCCGGCGTGGTCAACGGGGAACTCAATGCTGGGTCGAAAAACTCAAAAACTTGATCACGGCCTGGCCCCATCCGGAACGGAGCTGCGACTCTCAGGCCGACCGGTCGACGACCAGTATGAGCTAACCTTGGAAGTTGCCGATGAAGAGCTCACCGCAAAATTTCCCAAACGGGCAATCATCGGGAACGTCGCGTTGGTCAACAACTTTGACCCCGGCATCAAGAATGGCAGAGGTTCTCGCTATCGCTTCAGCCACTGGTCGGTTGGCGGCGAGGCTTTTACTTCGAACCCGGGACAAAAGTTTGGCCCGATCCTCTGGTCGATGTATTCGCTCAGCGATTCGCGCGGCCAGGAAGGTTTTGTCATGAAAATCAGTGCGCTGACCGGGCCGCTGGGCAAGCGACGACAACCGATCGGTTGAATTATGGATCGAACAAGACGGACAATGGCAATCAAAAGGCACTTCCGCGCTCGACACCGATGCCTGGGTGGCCAGTTTTCGCATTCCCAACTGGGATGAAAAAAACGAAACGCTTTACAAATTGGTATACACCGAGCAACACCTCGACGGCACCGCGACAAAATCCGAGTGGACCGGCACGATCAAACCGAACCCCACCGACCGTCCCTTACGGGCCGGGGTACTGACCTGTCAGAAAGACTACGGATTTCCTTACCAGCCGGTGGTCGACAATCTGATCAAGCTGGATCCGGACATGCTCTATTTCTCCGGCGACCAGATTTACGAAGGTCACGGCGGGTACGGTTTTAGCCGGGATCCTGCCGCGACCGCCATTCTATGCTACTTGCGTAAGTACTACATGTTCGGCTGGGCATTCCGCGAAGCGCTCAAGGATCGCCCGACGATCGTCCTCCCGGATGACCACGATGTCTTCCAGGGAAATATCTGGGGCGAAGGTGGTGAGCAGATGAAAGATCTGGGCAAGGGTGCGTCGTCCAAGGGTGGCTACCGCGAACCCGCCCGGATGGTCAACGCCGTTCACAGGACTTGCGTTTCGCATCATCCCGATTTTTTCGATCCGGCCCCCTCCAAGCAGGACATCAGTGTTTACTTTGGCGACATGGTTTATGGTGGCGTTAGTTTCGCGATTCTCGGCGATCGCCAATGGAAAAGTGGACCAGAAAACGTGGAGACCGGTAGTGGCCGCGCGGATCACGTTCGCGACCCGGACTTTGATTGCTCGACACTCGACAAACCTGGACTGGTTTTGCTCGGCAACCGGCAGGAAAAATTTCTCGACGCCTGGGGAGACGATTGGCGAGGACACACCATGAAGGTCCTGCTCAGCCAGACCGTGTTCGCCGGCGTCGCCACGCATCACGGAAAATACAATGGTTACTTGAAAGCCGACCTCGATTCCGGCGGTTGGCCCCAAACCGCTCGGAACCGGGCGATTTCAATCCTGCGAAAATCAATGGCCCTGCATATCTGTGGCGATCAACATCTGGCTTCGCTGTCTCAATACGGAGTCGAACAGCAACGTGACAGCAATTGGGCATTCTGTACGCCCGCGATTGCCGCCGGCTATCCCCGTTGGTGGCGCCCGGATGACGTCGGGATGCCTCACCAAAATCGGCCGCGGCACGATTTGCCCAATACGGGGGAATACCTCGACGGATTGGGTAATCGGATTTATGTTTACGCCGTCGGCAATCCGGAAGTCGGCACCGAAAAAAATCGCTACGATTTGGCGCATCAAAAAGGCAGCGGTTTTGGATTGGTCACGATCGACACGAAAGCCAAAACCTATTTCGTTGAGTCGTTTCGATTCCTGGTCGACGCCACTGACAAAACCGCTGAAAACCAACACCCCGGCTGGCCGGTCACGATCCAGCAAGTCGAAAATCGCGGTGAGAACGTGATCCAGTAGGCGGGTTCCGGCGGTAGTTCGCTCCGCGTCTTTACGTGAGTTTTAGCTCTGCGTCTTTACGTGGCATTTCGCTCTGCGTCTTTACGTGGCATTTCGCTCCGCGTTTTTACGTGGCATTTCGCTCCGCGAAATTCGCGCAGTTCGCGGAGCGAATGGCCACGTACGAAATTGCGCACATTTCTGCAGCGCAGGACCTCGTCTGGCAAACGGCGCAGGACCACGTTTGGATTCCCGTGTAGGGCCCTGGATGGCGAATGGCCACCTGATCGAAAAACAATCTATAATCGGGCGATGGAATTCGATTGCCTGATTTCTGATCTCAACCCTCAAAAATATTTTGGAGACCTGACCGTGAAAACTTTTATCACAATGCTATTCGGCGTTGTCCTGTTCTGCAGCCAGCCGTTACAGGCCCAGCGAATTGACATCGATGATTTTGACAACATCCTGCTGTTCAAACTGCAAAACAATCAAGGCACCAAGGTCCACATCACGAATTACGGAGCGATTATCACAGCGATTGTCACGGCCGATCGCAACGGTCAACCGGGCGACATTGCACTGGGCTACAACAACGTGGCTGACTACACCAATGCAGTCGACAAACCCTATTTCGGCGCCATCGTCGGTCGGTACGGAAACCGCATCGCCAAAGGCAAATTTACAATCGAAGGTGAAGAATATACGCTCGCCACCAACAACGGACCGAATCATTTGCACGGCGGCGTGGTTGGTTTTGACAAAGTCGTTTGGGATGCCCAGCCCATCTCGGGACCGGGTTACGCCGGCGTGGAAATGAGCTACCTCGCCAAGGACAAAGAAGAAGGCTACCCCGGCAACCTGAATTGCAAGGTGACTTACAAATTAAACAACGAAAATGAATTGAGTGTGGACTACCTTTGCACGACCGACAAAGCAACGCCCGTTAATCTGACCCAGCATACTTACTTCAATCTCAAGGGCGAGGGCGAAGGAGACATCCTCGACCACGAACTAATGATCAACGCCAAAGAATATACGCCGGTCGACGAGACCCTGATTCCCACGGGTGAATTGGCAGATGTGGCAGGAACACCGTTTGATTTCACGACCGCCAAAGCGATTGGCAAAGATATCGAAATGGATAACGAGCAGCTCAAATTCGGCGGTGGTTTCGATCACAACTGGGTTCTGGACAAAGCCGGCACAGCAGACGAAATGACTTTGGCCGCAACCGTCTACGAGCCGACGTCGGGGCGGATGCTGGAGGTTCAGACTACCGAACCCGGAATCCAGTTCTACTGCGGCAACTTCCTTGACGGACGGCTAACGGGTAAATCCGGAAAGGCCTACGTCAACCGTGGAGGATTCTGCCTCGAGACGCAACACTATCCCGACAGTCCCAACCAACCCAGTTTTCCGTCCTGCATCCTGAAGCCAGGCGACGAATACAAGACGACGACCGTGTTCAAGTTCTCAGCCAAGTGAGGCGATCGGACACCGCGCGGCCACCTCTCCCAACCTGGTTGGGGGAGGCCGGTGCGCATCCGTGTCAAGCATTGACGGCCGTTGTTAACAACTTGCCAGTTCAACACGAGCCCCAGTCAATCTCCCGGCCGCGCAATCGTCGTCTGCTTCTGCACCAGGTGCGTCTGCGGCATCCTCGTCGCCAGCTGCCTCCGCCTCGGTAGCGTCACGCTCTGATTCGACATCGTCCGCCTTTGCATCGGTGGCTTCCGGTGGAACAAGCGCGGCTTGAACGGTCGCTTGCTGATCTTCCGACAATTGGTCATAAGCCAAATGAAACAAGGTTTGTGACCAAATTTCTTCCTGACTTTCAAACGTCTCGGATTCCAGGCTCACTTTCCAGCTCTCCCAAAACGGTCGATCAAGTCGGAGTTTGGCAGTCACGGTCTGGGCTCCGATTGCCGCATCGGCCAACAACACGGGCGGTCCCTGCTCTGGCCGTTCGATCCTGAGCTTGCTGAATTTTGTCGAGCCCAATTCGAATGAGCCATCCGCATTGACTTCGGCTGGAATTTCCGCGTTTTCCGGGTAAACCAACACCAGATTGACGTTGGCTGGCAGGATGCTCCGGGTATCCAATTGCACGATTTCTGCCGGAGAAAAATCGCGGAATCTCAATTCTGATTCTTCGGGCAGGCGATCAAACTGCAGCTGATCGTCGAACAGCCTGGACTTCAGCGAAACTTCCAATTTGTCACTGACGGCAAAGTCGATCACAAACGGGACGTCGACCCGGAGGCGGTGGTCGGCTTGTGCTCGCAAGATACCTTCGAGACGCTGGGCATGCTTCTGGTCGGCAAACTCGACGCTGGGAACCGTTGACAATTCCATTTGACTCGAACGGACCAGCAGTTCTCCGAGGCTCTTCAGCCCTCCATCGCGCCACTCGAATCCATCGAACTTGATTTCGTCAATCGTGATCTCAAGCTCGGTTCTGGGGTTCACGATTCTCAGATTGGCGACTCGCACCAGATCGATTCTGACTTCCCCAATGTCCGGCGGCCCACCGAACTCCTTGCGGAACTCCTGATCCATGTCCTCGAACTCGTCTTCTATTTCCTCGAACTCTTTCCCAACCTCGGGCTCGAATTCGCTTTCTTCAGGATCCCAGTCCGCGTAGATCGTGCCACCATCGACCGAAAGTTCTGTGATGATGATCCGGTCGGTCCCGAACAGGGACGAGTTACTTTCATAATTGAATTTGATATCGGTGAGATTTGACCATCGGTCATCCATCGTCTTGAAACGAAATTCATCGGCGGAGAAACCGGACGAAAGAGACCCCTTCAACCCTTCAATCTCGACTTCCCCTTCGCTTTCAATGGCGGCTTCGATCATACGCAACGGCAGGCTGCTGTGAAAAACACCGTAATAGCCGCCCACACCCATCAGCACGAACAATCCGATCACGCCCATGCAGCCAATCGACCAACAGCCCATCCCGCAACCACTGCGGGGACTAGCAAATTGAACATGCTGCTTAAAATCAGGTTTGGTTTTCAAGAAAAATCCCTCGCGGACGGAGTTATGAAATCGCAGCTGTTTTATTCGTTGACGAACCCGGCGTATTGTCCAAAAAATTGCCCGTCCCAGGCAAGTTATCCGAATCGTTGCCAGGATTGCAAGGGATTTCGCACGATCACAAACGGTTTATCATGGAGGCTCCGCATTCTGCTCGCTGCGAGCAGCACGATTCGAACCCCTCCACCACCACTGTTCCCGGACGGAAACTCTGACCCATGAATTTTTCCCAACACGCTGGCCTGATCTTTGATTGCGATGGGACGTTGGCCGACACGATGCCGCTGCACTTCGTCGCCTGGAATACGACGTTCCAACGACATGGGATTAAATTTTCGGAAGATCGTTTTTATGCCATGGCCGGCCAACCGACCGTTCAAATTACGGAAATCCTGCTGCAAGAACAGGGTCTTGAGGGGGATGCCGTCGCCATCGCTCACGAAAAAGAGCTTGAATTCCTGAATACGCTGGATCGAGCCGAACCGATTGGGCCGATCGTCGAGATCGCCAAACGATTTCGCGAAACGCATCCGATGGGGGTCGGTTCCGGTTCCAACCGGGACGTCGTCTTTCAAATCCTGGACCAGATCGGGTTGAAAGACTTTTTTGACTGCGTCGTCGGCGCCGAAGACACCCCCCGACACAAACCCGAGCCGGATGTCTTCCTGGAGGTCGCCAGCCGGATCAAGGCCCCTGCGGAAGACTGCCTGGTGTTTGAAGATGCCGATCTGGGAATCGAGGCAGCCCGCCGTGGCGGAATGGCGTGGTTTGATATTCGGACGATTCACACGCCGAGGCGGGTCAGTCGCGACTGAGCTCAGTTGCGAAGCCATCCGGATTTACGACAAGGCGGATAAAGTCGTCAACCATCAAGCTGAAAACCGCTACCGACAATTCGTCGAAACACTTATAACAGTCTGTTGTCGTGAACCCCAAAACTAACCAATTCCCGGTCCCGAACTACCAGCCCCCCGCAAATGAAAATCATCTACACTTTAACGGACGAGGCCCCTGCGTTGGCAACTCGCTCGCTGTTGCCAATCATCCGCACCTTTGCAGCGGCCTGCGATGTCGATGTCGAATCACGTGACATTTCGTTGGCGGGACGGATCATTGCCAGCTTTCCGGACTACCTCCAATCCGATCAACAGCTCGGTGATGCCCTCGAAGAGTTGGGGGAGCTCGCCAAGACGCCCGCAGCGAATATCATCAAGCTCCCCAACATCAGCGCCTCGGTTCCCCAACTCAAGGATGCGATCGAAGAGCTTCAGGCCAAGGGCTTCGCGGTCCCCGATTATCCCGATGAGCCAAAATCGCCCGCAGAGACCGCGATCAAACAACGCTACGCCAAAGTACTCGGTAGCGCCGTCAACCCGGTTCTGCGTGAAGGCAACTCGGATCGTCGTGCGCCCAAAGCCGTCAAGGAATACGCCAGAAAACACCCTCACTCAATGGGCGCCTGGTCGGCCGATTCGAAAACCGGTGTGGCCACGATGAGTAGCGGAGATTTTCGTGCCAACGAGAAATCCACCACGATTACCAAAGCCGGCGACGTCAAAATCGAGCTGGTTGCCAGCGACGGCACGGTCACGACGTTAAAAGATTCCGTTCCGGTTCTCGCAGGAGAAGTCATCGATGCGACCGTAATGAACGTCGCCGCGCTGAAGGAATTCTTGAATCAACAAATCAGCGAGGCCAAAGCCAACGGGGTGCTGTTCTCACTGCATCTGAAAGCCACGATGATGAAGGTCTCTGATCCAATCATTTTTGGATATGCGGTAAAGACCTATTTCAAAAACGTATTTGAAAAACATGCGGACGCACTCGAAGCCGCCGGCGTCAACGTCAACAACGGCTTGGGGAATTTACTGGAAGCCATCCAGGCCCTGCCCGTGGAGAAACAAACCGAGATCCTGGCTGACATCGACGCGGCGTACCAATCAGGTCCTGATGTTGCGATGGTCAACTCGGACAAGGGTATCACCAACCTGCACGTACCCAGCGACGTGATCATTGACGCCTCAATGCCTGCGATGATTCGAACCTCCGGTCAGATGTGGAACAAGGAAGGCAAACAACAGGACACCCTGGCTGTGATTCCTGACAGCAGCTACGCGGGTCTGTATCAGGAGACGATCGAGTTCTGCAAACAGCATGGTGCCTTCGACCCGACCACGATGGGCACGGTACCCAATGTGGGCTTGATGGCTCAAAAGGCCGAAGAGTACGGCTCGCACGACAAGACATTTGAAATCCCGAACGATGGCACTGTCCGAGTCGTGGATGATTCCGGTGCTACGCTGCTTGAGCACCAGGTTCACGCAGGTGACATTTGGCGAATGTGCCAGGTCAAAGATGAACCGATTCGCGACTGGGTCAAACTGGCGGTCACGCGCGCTCGCAATCACGACAACGGCAAAGGAGCCCCTGCCGTATTCTGGCTGGACCAAGATCGTGCGCACGATGCCGAATTGATCAAGAAAGTAAAGCAGTACCTTGGCGACCATGATACGGCGGGTCTGCAAATTGAAATCATGTCGCCGGTGGAAGCCACTCGATTCACCCTGGAACGCGTCAAGAATGGCGAAGATACAATTTCGGTGACCGGGAACGTGCTGCGGGATTATTTAACGGACCTGTTTCCGATTTTGGAACTTGGCACGAGCGCAAAAATGCTGTCGATCGTGCCGTTGATGAACGGTGGCGGATTATTCGAAACGGGTGCCGGTGGATCGGCCCCCAAGCATGTCCAACAGTTCCTTGCCGAAAACCACTTGCGATGGGATTCACTGGGGGAGTTTTTGGCGTTGGCGGTTTCCTTCGAACATCTATCGGAAGCGTCCAACAACCCCAAAGCCAAAGTGCTTGCCGATACGCTCGACTGGGCAACCGGACAGGTGCTGGAAAACGACAAATCGCCATCGCGAAAAGTCAACGAGCTGGACAACCGGGGTAGTCATTTCTACCTGGCGATGTACTGGGCCCAGGCTTTGGCGGCACAGGACAACGACCCCGAACTCAAGTCCCATTTCACACCGCTGGCAAATGAGTTGACCGAACTGGAAATGAAAATTGTCGACGAATTGAATTCGGTCCAGGGACCTCCCCAGGATATTGGCGGCTACTATTTTCCGGACGAACAAAAAGCGACAGCCGCGATGCGGCCCAGCCCAACCTTAAACGCAGCCCTGGAAAAATCCTCCAACGTCGGCTCGGCGTAGTGATCACAGACGCCAGCCTTGGATGCACGCCGGCATCGCGTACAATGCCCGCATGAATGTACAAATCAATTTGCCGGATTGGGCAGTGTTTGAGAACCAACAACTGCCTGAGTTTATTCCCGACCTGGCTGACCGGATGCGAACCGTCATCCGGTTTGCCCGATTGAATTTTGAGCAAGATACCGGCGGGCCGTTTGCTGCCGGGATTTTCGAGAACAAAACCGGCAAAGTCATTTTGATTGGGGTCAACCGGGTTGTTCCGCTGAACATGTCCTCGGCTCATGCGGAAATCGTGGCCATTTCCCTGGCCCAACAAATGCTGCAGACATTCGACCTCGGCGGGCCGGGGATGGCCGAACACCAACTGGTTGTCAATGGCCGCCCATGTGCGATGTGTTACGGTTCGATTCCCTGGTCGGGCGTCCGCAGTCTCGCAGTCGGTGCCAGCGGAGAACAGATTGAACGATTGACTGGATTTGACGAGGGTCCGATTCATCCGCACTGGCAAGTCGAGTTGCAGAAACGCGGTATCGAGGTCATCGAAGACGTGCTGGCCGACGACGCCGCCGAATTGTTTCGCGATTTTGGCGAAAGCGGCCAACCAGTTTACAACGGGCGGACAGGATGACGAGCGCGGGCAATTTTTCCATCACGGCGAATCGTGTCGACGTGCTTGGCGGCACGATCTCGCCCGCGACCGTCGTCGTGCACAACGGGATCATCCAGGAAATCAGGCCGGCCGAGGGGCAGGATTGTTCCGGCTACTTGATCCCGGGTTTCGTCGATTCGCACATTCATATCGAAAGTTCCATGCTGTTGCCCAGCCAATTTGCGGCGGCAGCGGTCGTGCACGGCACCGTCGCGACCGTTTCGGATCCGCATGAGATTGCCAATGTTTGCGGGCTGGCAGGAATTGAACTGATGCTCGATAACGCTGCCCAGACGAATTTCAAATTCAATTTCGGTGCACCTTCCTGCGTCCCGGCCACGCGTTTCGAAACGGCAGGAGCCGAACTTGATGCGGCAGCGGTAGCAAAACTGCTGGATGATCCGCGGCTCGGCTATCTTAGCGAAGTCATGAATTTTCCGGGCGTGCTGAATCGAGACGCCGAGGTCATGGCCAAAATTGCGGCGGCAAAAGCGCGCAACAAACCGATCGATGGCCATGCTCCCGGACTTCGAGGCGACGACGCCAGGCGATACGTTTCGGCCGGCATCACGACCGACCACGAATGCACGACCCGTGCCGAAGCCGAAGACAAACTCGCTGCCGGATGCAAAATTGCCATCCGTGAAGGAAGCGCGGCGCGGAATTTCGCGGCTTTGGAATCGCTAATCGACGACTATCCAGACGAAGTCATGCTTTGCAGCGACGACAAACATCCGGACGAGTTGTTACTGGGGCACATCAATCTGTTGGCCGCCCGTGCATTGGCCAATGGTCACGATCTGATGAAGGTGTTACGAGCCTGCAGTGTTAACGCGGTGAAGCACTATCGCATGAATGTCGGCTTGCTGCAGATCGGCGATCCGGCGGATTTCGTCCTGGTCCACGATTTGCAGCACTTCCACGTTTGCGAAACCTACATCAACGGCGCCTGCGTGGCCCGGAACGGCGAGAGTTTGCTGGCCGAAGTAGAACCACTCACGATCAACCGATTCGGTGCCGACCCGATCGATTCGGTCGACCTCGTGGTGGCCGCGAAATCGAATCAGATTCGCCTGATCGAAGTGATCGAGGGTCAGTTAATTACCGGCTCGTCCGTTGGTCCAGCCCGTATCGAGCAGGGAAATGTCATGGCCGATCCGGTCCACGACATACTGAAACTGGTTGTCGTCAATCGTTATCAACCCGCTCGTCCCGCGGTGGCCTTCGTCCGCGGATTCGGACTGAAACGGGGAGCGATTGCTTCTTCGGTAGCTCACGACTCCCATAACATTATCGCCGTCGGGGCGACGGATAGTGATCTGGTACACGCGATCAATGCGGTGATTGACCATTCCGGCGGTCTTTCGGTGGCGACCGAGCAGGCGATCGAAATCCTGCCGCTTCCGGTTGCCGGACTGATGTCGACTCACTCCTGCCAATCCGTCGGTGAGACGTATCACGTACTCGACCAGGAAGCCAAGAAATTGGGCTGTCAACTGCGAGCCCCGTTCATGACACTCTCTTTTCTGGCACTGCCCGTGATCCCTGCGTTGAAATTGAGCGACCAGGGCTTGTTTGATGTCGACAAATTTGAGTTTGTTGAGCTGTTTCGGTAGCCAGCCGCCGAGGCAAAGACACCGCGTTGCTTGGTGAAGTTGCGAAGATATTTTTATCGCTTCGGCCCTCGCATTTCCAGACATTCAAGTCAACCATCCAGAGTTTGCATTGTCTATTTCAAGACTTTAGGATGCACAGGAATTTTTGTTGATTTGACCCGTGATCGACAATTGGCAGGCCGATTGTATTTTCACTTGGGTTGGTCAACCAGTTAATCCGAAGTTCCCGAATCATGAGGAGCCGTCCATGCAACGCCAACTATTGATTTGCTGCCAATTTCTAACTCTTGCTGTTTTCAGTTCGCACATCGCGCTCGCCCAGGACACGACTATCGACAATGTGACCCTGGATGACGGCCCTAACACGACTCCGGAAGCAAGATTCGAGTCAGCGCTGCCAACGATGAATCCATTGGCATGACTCTGTACGGAAGTTCCAACAGCCTATGCTTTGACAGTCTTGCCGGTGATATTCGCTCCGCTGGTGTACTAATTGAAGGATCAGATCGAAGCATGAAAGAAAACATCCGCCATGTCGATGTAGAAGCGATCCTGAATAAAGTGATTAACCTTCCGATCTCGACATGGAATTACACTCGGGACCCGAATGACACGACTCACATGGGGCCGATGGCTCAGGATTTCCATGCCGCGTTCGGACTGGGTAGCTGCGACAAATCGATTGCGGGCATGGACAAGGACGGAGTTGCACTCGCGGCAATCCAGGGCTTAAACCAGAAACTTGAGGCCAAAGAAAAAACAATCGAGCAACTCCAGGAAACGCTCGCCCGACAAGACAAAGCAATCGTCGCTTTAACCAGGCGATTGCAAACGCTTGAAACTCAGCTTGCATCGCCGCCGCAATAGGTGCGTGACGGTTGACCCCGTCGGGACTAGAATGGTGCCGGATTCCCTTTGCCGAATACAATCTCAACCACATCGGAGCAAGCATGCCCAAGTACCTCTGCGTCGCAATCTTTGTCGCGGCCCTGTGTTCCAATTTTTCGTTGGCTCAGGAAGATTTTCAATCCATGTTTAACGGCGAAAATCTACTTGGCTGGCATCTCAACGAGAGTCCTGAATCCTGCAAAGTCGAAGAGGGTTGCATTGTCGTGCATGGCCCGCGAGCCCACCTGTTTTATGTTGGGCCCACCGGATTTGCTGACTTCAAGAACTTTCATTTCAAGGCCAAGGTGATGACGATGCCGGGTGCAAATTCCGGGATCTACTTCCACACTAAATTCCAGGACAGTGGCTGGCCGGGTCAAGGCTACGAATGCCAGGTCAACAATACCCAGCGAGACAAAAAGAAAACTGGCGGACTCTACAACGTTCAGGATAATTTTGAAGCTCCGGTGAAAGACAATGAATGGTTTGACTACGAGATCATCGTTAAAGGTAAACAGATTGTCGTGAAGATTAACGGCAAAACGATTTCCGATTACACCGAGCCGGACGATCTTGACCGCCCTGAACGACAAATTTCCAGCGGCACGTTCGCGCTGCAGGCTCACGATCCCGGCAGCCGGGTGTTGTATAAAGATCTGATGGTAAAAAAGCTGGCAGACTAACCTGTCGTGCTCCAAAGTGGTCCGAACCCCTTGACCTTTGAGCCTCGACTCTGGATTTTTCCGTCGTCCAAACTTGGCGAACGATGGCCGCCGACTTTGGTTTTGCCAGCCGCTTTGCCGCCCCTTCCCCGTCTTACTTGCGAAGAGACCGATCATGAAATTAGTCCGTGCGATCGTTTTGCTGCCTGCGTTGCTCTGGGTTGTCGGGGGTTGGACCGCTGCGGAAACTCCGTTTTCGGCCGACGCGCCGATTGCCAAACCGGCCAGACCCAACATCATTATCATCCTGGTTGATGACATGGGATTCTCGGACATTGGTTGCTACGGCTCCGAAATCCAAACGCCGAACATTGATCGCCTGGCGGAAAATGGCTTGCGATTCACGCAGTTCTACAATGCCGGGCGCTGCTGCCCGACACGCGCGAGCTTGATGACGGGACTGCATCCACACCAGGTTGGGATCGGCCACATGACGGCTCCCCCAAACCAACCGCTCGGTTTCACCGGCCCGTACCAAGGCTACCTGAATGACAACTGCGTGACGCTGGCCCAGGTTTTGAAACGGTCGGGTTATCACACGTTGATGACCGGAAAATGGCACCTGGGTTTGCAGTCCCAGGATACCTGGCCGTTGCAACGCGGTTTTGACCGATTCTACGGAGGCTTATCCGGGGCGTTCAATTACATCAAGCCCGGTGGTGATCGGAAAATGACTCGCGGCAATCAACCGGTTGAAACGGATGAGAACTTTTATGCGACCGACACGTTCACCGATGAAGCCTGTCAATTCATCGCCGAAGCAACCGACGACAACGATGCCCCGTTCTTTTTGTACCTGGCTTACAACGCGCCGCACTGGCCGTTACAACCCAAACTGGACGACTTCAAGAAGTACGAAGGCAAATATACCGAAGGTTGGGAAACGTTAATGAAAACGCGATTGGCCAAGCAAAAACAGATTGGACTGTTTGCGGACAACATCGTGCCAGCCCCCCATGTCGGACCAAAATGGGATACGCTGGACGAACAACAGCGATCCGACCTCGACAAAATCATGGCGGCCTACGCGGGCTGCATCGATTCGATTGATCAGAACGTGGGGAAATTGACAAACTTTCTGAAGTCCCGCAATCAGTTGAACAACACCGTGATTTTCTTCCTCTCCGATAATGGCGCCTGCCAGGAAGGTGGAACGCTGGGCCAGTTCAAACCGGAATGGATCGAGAATCCGCCACTGGAGTCCGTCGCCGGTATCCGGCAGGGGTTGGCCTGGGCCAACGCTTCGAACACTCCCTTTCGGTTATACAAACACTTCGTTCACGAAGGCGGAGCCTGCACGCCGATGATCGCTTATTGGCCCAACGGTATTTCCAGGAAGCAACGGGGCACGTTTGTCCGTCAATTTGGTTACCTGCCAGACTTTATGGCGACCTGTGTGGAATTGGCCGGTGCAGACTACCCGGACAGCCTGCCGCCGTGCCAAGGCCAGTCGCTGGTGCCGCTCCTCAAAGGCAGTAACAATCCGATCCACACCCAACCGATCTACTTCGAACATGAAGGCAACGCGGCAATGCGGTGGGGCAAATGGAAACTCGTACGCGAATACCAACAGCCCTGGGAACTGTTTGACATGGCTGCCGATCGAACGGAAATGAACGACCTCGCCCAATCCAATTCCGCCAAACGGGACGAAATGGTGGCGATGTGGGAGACCTGGGCCGACCAGACGAAAGTCGCCTATCCGGAACGATTCAACATGTACGAGTTCTTGAACAAACGAAAAAAAGAGCAGACCAGGAAATCGAAAAAGAAAGCGGGTTGACGTGAACCAGCCATTTGAGCCATTGAACGGCCTTCACCTGTCGGATCGGATTGGGTACAAGCCCACCGGTGTTGGTGAAATTGATATCCAACCGATCGTTTCAAACAGCGGTGGCAACAGGGACGCAGCGTGCGGGTCGCGCCCGTTCGCTTACAGCGTCGCGACTCGCGATTGCCTACGCTCATTTTTAGGCTGTTATTTTTGGATCCTGACGACTGTTTCGGTATGGTTGTTGACCGCTTGTTTTGCCTGCGCGGAAAAACCGAATATCTTGATCTATCTTTCCGACGATCATTCACAATTCGACTGCGGGCTCTACGGCGCGGCTGATATTCCGACGCCCAATTTTTCCAATCTGGCCAACGACGGCATGTTGTTTACCCATGCATTTGTCGCTTCGCCGTCGTGTGCACCCAGTCGGGCGGCAATGCTGACCGGTCTGATGCCGGCGAGAAATGGAGCCGAAGCCAATCACACTTATCCGCCTGCCGGCACGCACTATTTGACCGCAGACTTGAAGCAAGCCGGCTACGAGGTCGTGGCGTTCGGCAAGGTTGCCCACGGAAAAAACCAAAAACAGTTTGGATTTGATGCGGTGCTGCCAGCCGCCTCGTACGGCAATCTTCGTAAAAACGTCCGGCAGTTTCTGGAACATCGGGATTCGGATCAACCGCTGTGCCTGTTTGTCGGGATCAGTAACCCACACGTCCCCTGGTCCGCAGCAAGCTCGTTCGATCCGGCCAAGTTAAAATTCCCGCCCACGCATCTGGACACACCCTCGACGCGTGCCCACCGGGCGGCCTACTACGAGGAAATCAAAGAAGTCGATTTGCTGATGGGCGAGCTCCGTGAATTGGCCGAACAACAACTTGGCCAAAACACTTTGTTTATCCACAGTTCCGATCATGGATCGCAATGGCCGTTTGGAAAATGGACGCTCTACGATTACGGCACACGCGTCCCGTTTTTGATTTCCTGGCCGGGAGTGATTGAGGCCGGAACCCAATCCGATGCGATGATCAGTTGGATCGACCTGCTGCCGACCGTGCTCGACCTCGTCGATGCCGAAAGACCTGAAGACCTCGATGGCCAATCGTTTGCCAACGTACTTGAAAGGCAAAACCAATACTCATCGCACCCGGATTTTCACCACGCACAGTGGTGACGGAACCATGAACATCTACCCGATTCGTTCGGTTCGCACTGGCCAGTGGAAATTAATTCACAACTTGCACCCGGAATTTGCGTTTACCAATCACTACGGATTTACATCGCAAACCACTGGCCGGAGCCTATTGGACCGAGTGGGCGGAGCTCGCGAAAACCGATCCGCACGCCAAACAGATCGTTGACCGATACTATCGCCGCCCCGAGTGGGAACTGTACCGCGTGGATCAGGATCGCTGGGAGCAGAACAACCTGATCGCTGATCCGCCGATCAACCAATCGTGAGCGAACTGAAAGTCCGAATTGGAAAACTGGATGCGAACCCAGGGTGATCAGAAAAAGGTTTATCATTCGCCCCGTCCGCTGGACCAACCGGAGACCTGGCATCCGGATTACGACCATCGACAGGACCTCGGCCCAAAAACCAGGCCAACGTCGATTCAGCAAACTGGTTGTCCAACGACCGGTCGATCAGGTTTCGTCTCGGCGAACTTTCAACCAGGACTGGCAGCCCAAACCGACGCCGATCTCGACGCGATGGGGAAAAGAGGTCACACCGGAAAACGCCTGGACCGAATATCCGCGGCCGCAATTGGTGCGGGAACCCTGGACAAATCTGAATGGGCTTTGGGAATACACCGTCTTGCGACGTGATTTACCCAAGCCGGAAAAATACGAAGGGAAAATCCTGGTTCCGTTTTCGATTGAGTCTCCCCTGTCGGGAGTGGGTCGTGAGGTCAATCAAGACGAAGCGATTTGGTACCAGCGAGATTTCGAGCCAACCTCGACAGCTGACCAACGGACGATCCTGCATTTTGAAGCCGCTGACTGGCAGACCACCGTGTGGGTCAATGACAACAAAGTCGGCACGCACGAAGGCGGCTACGCGCCGTTCTCATTCGACATTACCGACGCGATCACGGTCGGCGAATCTAACACGTTGACCGTCAAGGTCTGGGACCCGCAAACCAAGAATTTCAAATCGCTGGGTAAACAAAAAGCCGCCCCGACTGCCTACCAGCGTTGCTCAGGCATCTGGCAAACCGTTTGGCTCGAACCGGTCGCTCAAGTCTTCGTTGCCGGAATCAAAATCAATGCAACGGCAGACGGGAAAATTCAAATCACGCCCGAGATCACCAATGCAACGGCCAACACGAAAGTCGCCTACGAGATTCTCGACGCAGGTGAAACGGTTGCCCAGCGCGAAGCTGGATCGATCGGGACCACCGAGTTCAGCTTGGCGAAACCCAAACCGTGGAGCCCCGATTCACCGACGCTTTATGATCTCAAAATTACCCTGCTAGAAGGCGACCAGGTTGTCGACACCGTGACCAGCTATGTTGGGCTCCGGACCATCGAACTGGGCTGGACCGACAATGGTGTCCAGATCTTCCTCAACGGCGAACCGATTTTTCAGCTGGGACCGCTGGATCAAAACTACTGGCCGGGCGGAGGCTTGACGCCTCCCAGCGACGAAGCCATGCAATGGGAGTGTCAATACCTGAAAGACATCGGCTGCAATATGGTTCGGCTGCACATCAAACAAAATCCGCGGCGTTGGTACACACACTGCGATCGGATGGGCCTGCTGGTCTGGCAGGATTTTATCTCGGCTCAAACGCTTCGACAAAACAAAAACCGGATCGCGGTCAAACCGTTTCAGTCTCAGGCCTGGATGGCCGAACAGGCTGAGCTGATGGAGACACTGCACAACCATCCGTCGATTGTGATGTGGGTGGTATTTAATGAATCGTGGGGTCAGCACAATTCCTCCAGCGTTTTGAAATGGGCGATGAAACGAGACCCGTCACGTTTGTTCAACGTGGCCAGCGGCTGGTTTGACATCCCCGGTGAAGGCCAGATCCGTGACGTTCATGACTACACCTTTCACCCTTCGATTCCGGCTCTCGGTTCCGAATTGAAACGAGCCGTTGTGCTGGGAGAGTGCGGTGGTTTTGCCAGCGCAGTACCACCCCACAACTGGACCGGCCGCAGCAACCAGACGGGGGAGCCCGACAACCCATTGCACGGCGGCTTTGACCCGGAAATTCCCCGCGATGACAATGTCGGCGCACGATATCTTTCGCCCGACGTTTACCATGGAGAACCGTTCGAAAAACAGTACGAAGTATTTATCGACGATCTCTGCCTGCTGAAACGACACGGTTTAACCGCGGCCGTTTACACGCAGATGACCGATATGATGCTCGAAGAAAATGGTTGGCTGACGTTTGATCGCGAGGTCAGCAAACTGGACAAGACAAAGCTCCGTGAGTTCCATCAGCGACTTTATCAACCGATCAAACCACGGACCACGATTATCAAGCGGCTGCGAAGCCTGGGAATTTGCGTTGTTGGATCCGAAATGACCGCCAATCCGGAGCAGGCCGGTTCGTTTTTCTGCTCGAGCCGGATTTTGATGATGCCGAATTTGAAATGGGACGGGCTCCGTTCGGAAACTCGGTGCGTTTTCGTTTTGCCACGCCTTGGGATGGTAGCCGACGCCTTGTGCTGCGACGTCCGTTTACACTGGATAAATTCCCGAAATCCGCATCGATGCAGTTTTACACTTACCTGAAAGGCCAACCCTTGCCGGACGGTTCCCTGGGAAAGCAATGGCAGCACGCCCGCGTTTATCTCAACGGAAAATTTGTGCTCGACGAATCGACCCGGCTGACGGATCCCGAACAGCGGGTTGCTGAGGTTGTGCTGCGGCCCGAGGTGTTGAACGAACTGAAAGTTGGTGAAAACTCGATCGCGATCGAAGTTATCCCCGCGCTTGATCCCAAACGGGTGCGAGGTTGGCCAAGACCATGCCGACGAAGTCTATTTTGATTTTTCGTTCTTCAAAAGTTCAGGAGGACCAATAATGGCTTCCCAAATGGTTTCGGTTTCCGCTGGCGATCCTTGATTGTCCTTGTTGTGTTGCTCGACTTCCGGTTGCCAGCAGCCCAGCGGATCCGTTTCCCAATGTGATCATCATGATGGCCGATGACATGGGAATCGGTGATACGAGCGCCGTACCAGGACTGGACCGGCAACACCAACGCGGAACAGGTTAACACGCCGGCGATGGAACGGCTGGCAAAAATGGGCATCCGCTTCACCGACGCCCACGCACCGTCATCCCGGTGCACGGCAACGCGGCAAGCACTATTGACGGGACGCTACACGTGGCGGACCCGATTAAAACAAAGCGTGCTGTGGGGACCGCAAGGCGATCCGTTGATCGAACCCGGCCGACCGACCCTCGGGACTTTGCTGAAAGACGCGGGCTATCGAACAGGCATGTCCGGGAAATGGCATTGCGGATTGACGTACCGCAACTGCAGCCGGTCAACCAGAATCCGATTGGTCCAATGTGGATCTTACCAAGGGGTTGGCGGATGGTCCGATCAACCACGGTTTTGATTTCTTTCACGGGACATCCCGAAGCCATCCAACCTCCAAAGACCAGGGTTGGCTTTACGGCGACACGATTCCTGCGGCACTGGGTGGATTGAACGTCGACCGTTCGAAATACGTGCTTAAGGAAACCGGCCCCAAGAACTTTGAAATGGCCATGAAGTTCCTGGACGACCATTTCAACAGCCAGACCAAACGCACTCCAGCCGTTTTTTCTCTACTATGCCTGCCACTCGAACCACACCAGCCACGATCCGTGCAAAGAAATTGCGGGACGGCCGGTTCGGGCGCAAGCCAACCAGGAGGTAAACGGAGCGATTTCATTTACGAAAATGATGTTGTGCTGGGATTGATGCTGGAGTATCTCGAACGCCAGGACGACCCGAGGCGCCCGGGTTCGAAATTGATGGAAAATACATTGGTCGTTTTCACCAGTGATAACGGCGCGGAAAACAAGGCCAAGACCGCCACTGGCCCGATTCGTAGCAACAAGGGTTCGGTCTATGAAGGCGGACACCGAGTCCCTTTCATTGCCGCCTGGCAGCGCGGAGGAATCGGCGACGGGAACAGCAAAACGGACGGCCAAACCAGCGACTTTCCGATTGCGCACGTCGACCTGTTTGCCACGTTGGCGGAAATAACCGGGCGAGATCTGCCTAACGACGGAGCCGAAGACACGTTTAGTATCCTGGCTGCCCTGCGAAACAATCCACCGGCTGAGCCGACCTCCGCTGATTCACCACGACCACAACGAAGGTGCCCGGGCGGCCGGGAAAAATCCCAAAGAAAAAGAGGCTGCCTGGCTGGCGATCCGTACCGATGATCCCGTGATCGGAGGAAAAAAAATGGCTGGCCAATGGAAGTTGTTCGTCGATCACGGACTGCTGATTGACGGAACCGCGAATCCGAAAGAGCTGTATGAACTCCGCTCGGATCTCCAGGAAACGGACAATCGCATCGACGAATCCGACCTCCAGCCGCTGGTTCGGGAACTGACCCGGCAGCTTCAGCAAATTCATGATCGCGGTCGTTTGCGTTAGCGGCAGCCTGCGAGCTTTACAAAATCGTCAATCTTTGGCGGCCGCCGCCGAAATCGGCTGAATTGCTCAAACTTTTTGGCCGGATCGGCTGACAACTGCGTTCCCGTGCGGAACAATGAGAGCTTACCTTGACCCCAGCGATTGTGAGGACCAACAGCATGACTGAGTTATCTGATTCTGCGTTTCCCGACGTCAACAAAATCCAATTTGAAGGACCGCAGTCGGATAACCCACTGGCGTTTCGCTGGTACAACCCGGATGAAGTCGTCGAAGGCAAGACGATGAAGGATCACCTGAGGTTCACCGTCTGCTATTGGCATACTTTCCGCGGCACCGGCGGCGATCCGTTTGGGCCCGGCACCATGGTCCGCCCCTGGGACGATGGTTCGGAGACAATCGAAAATGCTTGCAAACGTGCCCGCGTCGCGTTTGAATTTTTTGAGAAACTCGACGCGCCGTTCTATGCGTTTCACGACCGTGACGTCGCCCCCGAAGGTAGCTCTTTGGCGGAATCCAATGCCAACCTCGACGCGGTTGCAGCCGTTTTGCAGCAAGAACAGGAGCGAACCGGGGTCAAGCTGCTATGGGGCACAGCCAACATGTTCTCCAACCCGCGATTCATGCACGGTGCCGCCACCAGCTGCAACGCCGAAGTTTTTGCTTACGCGGCGGCCCAAGTCAAAAAAGCGATCGAAGTCACCCATCGGCTGGGCGGAGAGAATTACGTCTTCTGGGGTGGCCGGGAAGGTTACCAGAACCTCTACAACACCGACATGAAACGGGAGCTGGATCACCTGGCGCGGTTCTTTCACATGGCGGTCGATTACGCCAAAGAAATTGGATTCAAGGGTCAGTTTCTGATCGAACCCAAACCGAAAGAACCGACCAAGCACCAGTATGATTTCGATGTAGCCAACTGCCTGAACTTCTTGCGTGCCTACGATTTGATGGATCATTTCAAAATGAACATCGAGACCAATCACGCGACGCTGGCCGGGCATACGATGATGCATGAACTGGAGTATGCCGGGATGCAAGGCGCGCTGGGTTCCATCGACGCGAACACAGGCGACCTGCTGCTGGGTTGGGACACGGATCAATTTCCGACCGATTATTACTTGACCACGCAGACGATGCTGGTGTTGTTGAAGTACGGAGGAATCCAGCCCGGCGGCGTCAACTTCGACGCGAAGGTTCGACGCGAAAGCTTCGAACCGATCGACCTGTTTTACGCGCATATCGGTGGAATGGATGCGTTTGCCCGAGGCCTGAAAATTGCCGCCGCGATTCGGGCAGACAAGGCGATTGAGAACATCCTGGCAGAACGCTATGCCAGCTGGGAAACGGATCTCGGACAAACAAATCGAAAACGGGTCAGTCGGCTTTAAAGAGCTCGAAGCCATCATGCTGGAGCAAGGTGATGCGCAGGCCAATTCAAGTGGCCGGCAGGAATTGATTGAGAACATTGTCAACCGCTACCTCGATACCGCATAGGCAGCCGCTGATCAGGTAGCTCTCCCGGAATTCTGTATGGCTGGGAAAATCCCAGCCGTGAATCGAACGGACACCTGTCATTTTCCCTGGAACAATCAGATGAGACTTCCTTATTGCCTGCTGTGCCTTGCCATTTCTGTTTGCGGGGGTTGGAATTCAGAAGTTGCTGCCCAGGACAAACCCAACATCATCCTGGTCTTTGTCGACGACATGGGTTGGGGTGATTTTTCCTGCTTCGGGAACCAGACGGTCGAAACCGAAAACATGGATCGCTTGGCTCGGGAAGGGATTCGGTTCGAGCAATTCTACGTCAACTCACCGATCTGCTCGCCATCGCGGGTCGCCATTTCGACCGGCCAGTATCCCGCGCGTTGGAAGATCACTTCGTATCTGAACAATCGCAACAGCAACCTGGCCCGCGGGATGGCTCAGTGGCTCGACCCGGCCGCGCCGATGCTGGCTCGTTTTCTACACGACGCCGGTTATGCAACGGGGCACTTTGGCAAATGGCATATGGGGGGTCAGCGTGATGTTGGCGAGGCACCGCTGATCACCGAATATGGTTTTGATACCTCATTGACGAATTTTGAGGGACTTGGTCCGCGGATTCTGGCCCTCAAAAATGCCTACGACGGCAGCGAACCCAAACCCCATGCGCTGGGATCAGACAAACTGGGCGATGCGGCTGAAATTACTTGGGTCGATCGTTCGATCGTGACCGAGGCTTTTACTGCTGCCGCGATTGATTTTATGAAACAGGCCGAAGCCAAGCATCAGCCGTTCTACATCAACGTCTGGCCGGACGATGTCCATTCACCCTTTTTCCCCCCCAGGCCCGCCGTTCCGACGGTTCCAAACGAGCGTTGTACCACGGTGTGCTCGACACCATGGATGAACAACTGGGGGTGATGTTTGACTACGTCCGAAACAGCGAGAGCTTGCGGAACAACACGTTAATCCTGATCTGCAGCGACAACGGTCCGGAACAGGGAGCTGGATCCGCGGGACCGTTTCGTGGCTTCAAAACTCATCTGTTCGAGGGCGGCATCCGTTCGTCCCTGATCGTCTGGGGCCCCGGCCTGGTAACGGCTGAACCGGGGACCGTGAATACCGTTTCGACTCTGTCAGCGATTGACCTGGTACCGTCGCTGCTGGAAATTGCCTCGATCGGGAGGTCAAACCACCCGACTGAGTTCGACGGCGAAAACCTTGCCGAGACATTATTGGGAAAATCAACGAACTCGCGACGCCAGCCCCTGTTTTTCAGGCGACCACCAGATCGAGATTCCTTTTACGGGATCGAAGACTGCCCCGACCTGGCCGTTCGTGACGGCAATTGGAAATTGCTGTGTGAGTACGACGGTTCCCAACGCCTGCTGTTTGATCTCGAAGCGGATCGTGGAGAATCGAAAAACCTGGCTGAGGAAAATCCGGAAATCGCCGACCGACTGGCCAAACAGGTTGTCAGCTGGCACCAGTCAATGCCCCAGGACAATGGTGCGACCTTTCGGACGAAGCAGAAAAAGTGAGCATCGTCGTCTGATCCTGCGAAACTGATATAATGGAATCGAGATCGTTTGCCAGCCAAAACGATCGTTAAACTTCCTCCTGGAGACGAAAATGATTCAATCCCTGCACTGTTATCGATCATGCTTCGTCCTGCTCCTGGGAATCTGCCTGTTCGGTTGTGCGGATCCCAATCCTGCTGCCAAGGACAAGGAAGAAAAACCGACCCCGATTATTGGCCAGACAACACAGGACATTGGCGAATACGACCCCAGCGGCGACGCGAAAGAAGCCGACCTGCAGGTCCAGCAATCAGCCAACCCTTACTCCGCCGCAGGTAGCGCTTATGGTTTCGCCGTCAGCGAAATCAGCAAAATGGAAATCACCAAAGCGCTGCAGATTTACAACGCAATGAATGACCGCTATCCCGAAACCTACGATGAGTTCATGGAAGAAATCATCAAGAAAAACAACATCCAGTTGCCGGTGTTGCCGGGAGGTCGGAAGTATCAGTACGATGTAAAAAATCGCGTGTTGGTGGTCGTGGAAAAAGACGAGTAATCCGCAAGACCTTCATCAACAGCCGATGCCTGAAGGACTGGGGAGGCCGGTTGCCTTTCGGGACCTTCGTTCCGGCTGTTTTCTTTTTACCCGTGGAACCGACTGAAAATGGATTTGAATTCGACCGAGGAAGCGAAAACATCATTTCAGCTTTCATTTGGCGCTACTCCGCAATCAGCAAACCGGACCCAGTTTCGTGTTTCGGCGCCCAAATCTCGGCAACTGCAGGTTCAGATGATCGATCTCGCCAATGGCCGGGAAAAGATTCGTTCTACGCACTCGCTGGATCGCGATTCGGAGGGCATCTTCTCCGGCGTTGTCGATGACTGTCCAGCCGGCTCGCTCTACCGGTACCAGCTCGACGGTCGCGAAGCACGGCCCGATCCCTATTCCCGGTTTCAGCCCTTGGGGGTCCATGGCCCTTCCCAGGTAATTGACCCCAACCAATTCAACTGGTCGGATCAGCTATGGCCGGGAATCAGTAAACGGGATTTGGTAGTCTACGAATTGCATGTCGGTTCCTTCACCGAGCAGGGAACCTATCTCGCGGCGATTGAAAAACTGGACGAGCTGATCGAATTAGGGATTAACGCGATCGAGCTGTTGCCGGTTTCGCAAACTCCCGGGCGCTGGAATTGGGGCTACGACGGCGTCAATTATTTTGCGCCGCGAAATACGTTTGGCTCGCCCGATGACCTAAAAGCCTTCGTGGACGCCTGCCATGCGAGGAAGATCGCGGTGATCCTCGACGTCGTTTACAACCACGTCGGTCCGGAAGGCAATTATCTCAATGAATTTGGTTATTACCGCTCCAAGAAATTCGGCACACCCTGGGGCGACTCGCTCAATTTCTGTGGTCGCGGCAGTCAACGGGTACGCGAGTTCATCATTGCCAACGTTCTATTTTGGGCCGACGAGTATCACTTTGATGGCTTGCGGTTGGATGCCATTCATTACATGTTTGACGAACAGGAGCTTTCCATTGTCGACGAAATTCGACAACAATTTCGCCAATATGCCAGGACGCTCGATCGAACCGTCCACCTGATCGCCGAATCCAACATTTACGACGCCGATCTGGTTGGCAAACCCGGCGATGAAGAAACCAGTTATGACGCGATCTGGTCGGATTGCCTGATGCATTCGCTGTATGCCCATGCCCGTCCGGATATCCGGTTAACCAATCGAACCTACCAGCCGGAGGATTTATCGGAAGCACTGCAACATGCCTACGTTTTCTCGGCGCCCCAGGCCGTTCGTGTGGATCCGCAACGACGTTCACTGCATCATCCCGATGGCGATCGAAGCTACATTGAATCATTGATCATGGCGTTGCAGACGCACGACAGTGTGGGGAATCATCCGCATGGAAAACGGATTCACCAATTGGCCGGTCTCGAATTCCAAATGGCGGCGGCACCTTTGGTCCTGCTGTATCCGTCCATCCCGATGATTTTCATGGGGGAAGAATGGGCTTCCGGAAGCGCCCTTTCCATTTTTCGCTGACTTTGAAGATCCACAATTGCGGGCAGCCGTCGACCGGGGAAGACGCGATGAATACCCCCACCATGACTGGCAAAACTCCCCCCTGCCCTCGGACCCCCACGCGTTTTTGAATACCAAAGCCAAACCATCCGACCTGAACCACGAGATGCGAAACTGGTATCGAAAACTACTGGCGTTTCGGAAACGGGGAATCGCCGATGGCTGGCTGGATGTGAAATGGATGAAGTCCGTTGTTGTGCCCGAGGAAGATCGGTTTTCGATCGTCTACGACACGCCCCAACAAAGCGTGCACCTCTGTTCGCGACTGGCCAAACCGGGTGCCGGAGACACGGTGTTACGTTTTGATTCTCCCGTTGAAATCATTCTGGATTCCAGCGGCAAAACGGAAAACACCACCGTCACCAGCCTAACCTTGAAACCCTGCCAATGTTACGTTTGGCGTGGGAATTAAACCGCTTTCCGACTGCTTAGCCAAGGCCCGACGGATCGGATCGGCATGCGACTTCGCGGACTAATCCATAAAGAAAAGTTATCAGGTTAATTTAAAAATTCTGGGATGAAGGCGTTTTGCAGGTCCCTTCTCCTGGACGCTGGAAGCTGCCGTTCCCCGACCCGTTCGTCCCGTTGCTCAGGTTCAAATTAACACGGGGCCGGGACGGGAAAACTTTTGGCTTTAATTGTTTGTAATGCCCCAACCGGTCACCTAGAATCACAAGAGTTGCAGGTCGTCCGATCGAATCTGCCGGCTGGTTTGTTCCGCCGGAACGCTTGATCGTATGTCGAGTTTCAACACTTACGAAACGATTAGTTGCGGTTATTGACTGTTCTAAATTGGCATTTCGTCGGGTTGGAATGAAGCTGGGTGACCGACGAGTTTCTTGTTTCTGTTTTGGGAGTGGCGAAATGCCGCAAGGTACGATTAAAAAGTTGACGGACAAAGGTTTTGGTTTTATTGAAGGTGAAACGGGCGATGTTTTTTTCCATCACTCCGCGCTGGAAGAAACCACTTATGAAAATCTTCGAGAAGGTCAAAGAGTCGAGTATTCAGAAGGTACAGGCCCCAAAGGACCCCGCGCGAAAACGTCCGCCTGATCGACTAAGGGAGAGCGACGCCAACCGACATCGTGTTGTGTAGATTAGTAGATCACGTATCGCCGTGTGCATCCTGCTGCACACGGCGATTTCGCTTGGGCAAAACTGATTCGAACCGGATTTGGTCGATCCGCAGCTCCCGGGGGAAGCTGGCTTTGGCGACCGTTTAACCGTTCACCTTGCCGCCTCGTCGCCAAAGTTCCATGGCGGGCTGGGAGCTGGTTGCGACCACAGCCCCTTCTTCATTTTCCTGGCTGTCGCCTGGCCTGCCCGGTAACGATCGGCCATCGCAAAATCAGATCCGTTATACCATCCCATTCCCATCCAGATGACTTGATAGCCGACGTCAAGTTCATTCGAGTCCTGGCCGCCGATCGCCACTGATTCCAGATCGCCTCGCGCCCCGGCCTCCGATACCTGATCGGCCAAGTGCTCGTTCAGGTCCTGTCTTTCGGCAAACACCCATCCAATCTCCCGCTGTTGTTCGTCCCTCCGAAGGACCCGCACCCGGATTTTTTTGTTGTTGATTAACTGAATCAGAGTTTGTCGTGACTCCGCAAAATACGGTTGTCCAGGTTTGGGAGAACTCATTCCCTCCAGGATCACGAAATGCAGTTTCCCGTCTGGCTCGACTAACTGAAAATTATCGCCGCCCCAGATTCCCTGGGGTGTTCCAACAAGATCGTAGGGCACGACGTCGCTTAACGGGGCTGGTACCATTCTCCGATCACCCAGCAGCCGATCACTTAAAATTTCGCTGCCCAGCACCAGCAGCAACAAGCCAAGCATGGCAATCCCCAGCTTGCCAAGCAACACGCATTTGGATTTACTCAGCTTCATGAACAACAGACCTTGACCCATTTCGCGTCAAAAATGCTATCAACTGCAATCTCAGTCCGAAATCTGCCATCGCATCACGATTTGAACGAGAGTTCCCTTGGCTTCGTACTACCATTAAACATTCTGGGACGGTTGCGGGACGGCGAACGACTCAATGGTGCCTGGACCGAACTTTGGTGAAGGGTCGTTCCAACAAATCAATCTAGCGACATCCCGTGTGATCGCCGATAAATAGTAACACGAAATCAAATCTCAAGGAGCGGCTGGTCCCATCAGCGAGCATCGTGCGATTCCACCTGCAAATCATAACGCTAATCCTGTTCGCGACGGCCACGCTGCCAGTGACGTTGGCCTACGAGCGATATCAGGAGCCCGACACTATCCCGTCAGCTCCAATCGTGTTGGTCGCCAAGGCGAACCGTGAATTCCGGGACACTGAAGAGCGAGCTGCCAAAGATCCAGCGGTCGTTTCCGGCGACCAGATCGACCGCTTCCTGACCAAAATTGCCCTGGAGAATATTCCCCAAGAGTTTGAGGAGACCAAAGATTGGGGTGGGCAGAACGAACGCTGGGACGGCGTCGAAGTCTGGCGTGAAGGTTGGAAAATCGAAACCAAACGTCGCAAGAAAACCGTCAACCACGGGACCTGGAAGAAATACCGGGCCACGTTAAGGAATCCAGAAGAGGAGTTTTTCATCCAGGTCCGGGACTTTCGAGAATCCGAGGAAGGCAAACTGGTCTTCGACATCCTCGTCGCCGCCCATTTGGACATCGACGCTCGGCAAGCCAAATGGGTCAAAGGCGTTCAACTCTACAGCGTCAATGCGGAAGGCAGCACCAAAATCCGATTGCACGTCACGATGGAAATGGACGTAAAAATGGGACTGAACAACTTCCCCCCGGACGTCATCCTGGTTCCACGGGCCCAGGCCGCCGAACTGGCAATCGAGGAGTTCCGAATTGATCGGGTCAGCAAGATTGGCGGTGAAGTCGCCCAACAAATCACCCGTGGAGTGCGGTCGAAGCTCGACGAAAAGATCACCGAAAAAGAACAGAAGCTGGTTGAAAAAATCAACAAACAGCTCGCCAAAAAAACTGACGATCTGCGATTATCGCTTGCCGACATGATGAAGTCCAAATGGGCCGGGCCGCTAAACAAAGTGCTGTCGAAGAATCCTTCAGCGCCTGAAAAATCGCCGAAATAGTCCGCTTGGCAACCCGTGATCCTTAGCCGTCGAGGTTACCAAAGATCTCTTCAATCGTTTCGCCCGCAGGCAATTGTAATTTTGGTTTCTGCTGATCGATCAACACCCGTTCTGGCACCGGAATTGGGTGATACAACAAGTCCCGAGACGCCAGGAGCAGTGCCAGCAAAATCACGAAAGCCGCCGGGACCGCGAGCAAACCAAACCAGATCAAACTGTCACCAAAACCCGGCCCGTCAATAATCTCGACGGTCGTCCAATACCAATTGAAGACTTGCAATGGGCTGTAGCTGTTTCGGTAGCTCCGGATGAACTGAAACTGGATCACCGCCATCACAAACATCGGCAGGATGACAATCAGTATTCCAGCGATCAAGCTGATGATCGGACCGACACCGGTTGGCAACTCTCGTCGTGTCCGATGCAAGGTGACCCTTGCTAACAGAAACGCGATTGCCAAATACAGCATCACGTAAAAACAGCTAACCAGGGATGCAACCGTCAGCCGAATGGCTTCCGACCCGGACCAAGCCGTCCGGCCTCTCGAGCCCGAAGGGAATTCGATCGCATCAATGACCAACCAGCGTTGAAACAGCGCCATCAGAATAATGGCCAGCGTTCCCGACCAGGCCATCAGCACGGCGAACAGAAACCCGCGCCCGGGCCCCGGCATCAAAAAAGAAAGCAACGATTTGGAGGCGACGCTGTGCGGCAGTGAGCGTTGCACTCGACGCGACAACTGCGGAGATTCGCCAATCGTCAGCAACCCCATGAACAGCCAATAATGCCCCAGGATGAACACCATCACCACCAGCATCTCTTCCTCGTAGGGCACGAGCTGTACCATCGTAACGACCCAGGCCAGAAACAGCGTGTGTTGCACCACCATCATGGCCCGGATCCTGGTTGACCGATTATCGGCCGGAAACGAAATCTGCGACGCTGCCGCAACCAACAACAGCGCGGCAGACGAACCAAACAGCGCAACGAACCCAAAAGCGATCGCCTTTGATTCCACGTCGGACAGACTCAATCCATTGCGGGAATTGATAATCTCCGCGCTAATCAAACACCAGCCAACGTACAGCCACCCCAGTAATAACACGAACAATACCGAAACGCCCACACTGAGGGTCCGCGAACGAAACGCGCCCGCCAAAAACAATCCGAGAATCGTCAAACAGATGGAACCACCGACCGCGATCCCCAGGCAAATCAGAATTTGGTCCAATCCGATTCCGCGCAGCAGATACGTAAACATGATGCACGGTGCGAGCACCGAAAGGTAGACTAACATCTGCAGGACCGCACTGCCAAACTTACCCACGATAATCTGGTAGGGCTTCATCGTCGTTATCGAAATCAGTTGCAGCGTTCCATCCTCGAACTCACGGGCCAGCGAACGATAGGCGGCAAACGGAATGATCAGGCACAGCGGGAATCCCAGAATCACCAGAAACCCGAACAACAGGTCCCGCCCCGCATTACCCTGGTAGTAATTTTGCTGAAAACCGAAATTGCTGAACGAAATTCCCAGCAACGTCCAGAATCCGACGCAGATCAAAAGCACGAAATAGGACCAGACAAACTGTTTGCTTTTCAGGGCCTGCCGGGTTTCCTTGACCAGGATCGAACTGCAATGCTCGCTGACCCATTCGCTCAACCGTAGCACCCACGGCTGAGTCGTCCCGACCGATGTCTCCGATGCGTGATTCACTGCACCCTCCCTCGCGTAACATGCAGAAACACATCTTCCAGCGACTTTTGCTTACTCGAAAAACTAACCACTCGAATCCCCTGCTCCATCATCTGGCCAAGCAAATCGGCGTGGATTTCAAGATTGGAACTGCACACGAACTGGATCTGCCCCTCCCGCAATTCGCTCACGTTTTCGAGAAACTCCTGCGAGCGCAGCCAGCTGACGGCCGTTGTGACGTCGGAAAGGACCCGCGTCGTGATCAAGACTTTTCCAATCGTCGCCGATCCCTCTGCCTCCTGCATGATCTCGTCAACCGACCCCATGGCCAGCATTTTGCCCTGCTCGATGATCCCGACCCGATCGCACATTTCGGCCAGTTCGGACAGGATATGACTGCTGATCAACAGTGATTTTCCTTCCTCCGCAAGCGCGACAATCATCTCGCGCAATTCAATCCGGGCCCGCGGGTCGAGCCCCGCCGCGGGCTCGTCCAGAATCAGCACGGCAGGATCGTGAATCAGCGCGCGGCCCAGACAGAGCCGCTGCTTCATGCCTTTGGATAACCCGTCAACCGGTTTGTCGGCCATTTGGTCCAACTGGGTAAAGCCCATCACGCGGCGGAGAGAACTCAACCGCTCTTTGCCACGCAACCCGTACGAACGTGCGAAAAAATCGAGGTACTCCTCACAATTGACATTCGGATAGGTACCAAAACCGTCTGGCATCCATCCCAACCGCCGACGGACACGATCGGGATCATCGACCACGGAAAAACCATCCACCCAGGCTTCTCCGGAGGTCGGCACATCCAGGGTAGCAAGGATCCGCATACTGGTTGTTTTCCCGGCACCATTGGGGCCGATGAACCCGAACACTTCGCCGGCTCGAACATGAAACGAAACGCCATCGACCGCATGCGTTCTCCCAAACGTGCGCGTGACATGATCCAGCTGAATCATGACCTCGTTACTGTGTTTACCATTTCCCGATGACGACATGCAATTGCTTTTTGTAGTTGACCGGTTCGATTTGATTTTCCACTTCCGGGAATGTTTTCAGGATCGCAATGTAAGTGTTGGGTTCGGTCAGGATTTCCTGATATCTCGCCTGCACGAGCAAACGAGTGATCCGGGACTCTTCGCCCCGTTGCGTTCCATGGCCATCATTGCCGGTATAAACGCGATAGTTCAGCCCGTCGTCCGTCGCAGAGGTCAACCTCATGGCCAGCCCCGATAATCGTCGTCCGACATTGTCCGAAGTCGCAGAAGTTGCCGAGGCCACGTCGTCGTTGGCAACATCTTCGACTTCGAACAGACCTGTGGCCGTTTGGGCGACCGCGTATTGCAACTGGGCCCCCAGCAAATTGCGAACCCTGGGCTCCACCGTCTTGCCTGACGCGTCCACAGCATCGACATCGCTCCAAACCAGACGACGTTCGGTTTCATAACTGCGAATCGTGACCATTTGATGGGGAGTCCGCGGTCGAATATCCCCGCCGGAGAATTGCTGCTGATTCTTCGTCTGTAAAATCTGCCAGTCTCGGGAAAAATCCCAAAGCGGACTCATGGCCAATGTGTCATCAGCATAGGAATACGGAGCCGGCTGCACTCCCGAATAGTAGGCACTGCGCGCGTGCGTCACGGCCGCGCCCGTACGCTGATCCAGCTCCGTGACCGAATCGACACTTCCCCAGGAATCGAAGCCATCCACCAGAATCGCGTAAAGCAATAGCCCGACACAAACGGATGCAGACACCAAGGGAACCAGCACAAACAGCATTTGCATCTGCTTGGTACGCCTCAGAACCAGGTACATCACGGGGCCGGCAACCACCAGAAACAGGCTGATCCAGACTCCAAACATGATTACCGGGGGCTCGCCAATACCGGGGATATTAAACCCCAGCAATACCGAAGAAGAATTGGCCGTTCCAATTCGATCCCGCAGTGGTTTGCCAGCCACCGCTAATCCGTTGAATAATTCCCGCCAGTCATCGGAATTCCAGTTGCTCATGTCGTCGGCGACCAAAACGATTCGCCCGGCAAGATGCCGACTGAGAACGAACAACGGAGGTTTGGCTGCTGGTGTATCGGGAGTTGCCAAAAACGACTGCCAGTCCGGGAACGGCTCGATGTTCACATCGTCGATCGAAACCCAGACAGAGTTGTTGGACTGAATTCGGTAGTCGTTGGTCGCTAAATTCGAGATCAGTCGCTTGAGGCTTCGGAGCCCGGGCGGTGGAACTTTCCAGATCGTCCGATAATTTTTCAACTGCCGATTTCGTTCCGGGCCAAACAACAGGCTGGTCGGCTGGTCGAGATCCAGTGACGAATCCAGCGCACCGGCGCTGAACACGATCAGCGACCCACCGGCCGCCACCCACTTTTCAAGGCAATTTCGACGGGCCGGATCCGACTGAGCAATGCTCTTTAGGTCTGCATACGAAAGGTAAATTTGCTGAATGCTCGAAAGTCCGATCCAGTCCGTGGGCAATTCCCTCGGGCTGCAGGCGTTCATCTGCTCATTGGGTCGAAAATTGACGGGCGACGAATTCGTTGAGGCAGAACGGCCTACCGAACTGACATAAATGCCGACCAACATATCAAAAGAAGGTCCCACGTAGGCGAAGGAAGAATTGAGACTGCTGGCAATCGCCTGTCCATCATAACAAACCCAACTTTGGATGGACTGGCCGGTTTTCTGCGACGTCACGAACAACATGGAGAGCTGTTCTGTTGACGCACGACCCAATCGGTTGGCATAGGGAACGCCCAGCAGATCGCGAGCCGGATTGAAGCGACCATCACCTGCTCCGGGTTCGACGATCAGAATTTCGGAACGAAAATTTCGCTGTGACTCCGGCAGATAAAGATCCACCGAGCCCGCCGAATTCCCGGTCGCAATCGTCAACATCGCCGAAACAGATTCACGGGGCCCCCGGTAGGGTCGCCGCGTAATCGTGACACGGAATTCTTCGTCCGTCGTCAGCTTGCGTTTGGGATTCGTCTCAATCTTCACGCGGACCGTTTTGTTGCCCGTCGATGGATCGGCTGGCATCGCGTCGTCGCCTGGCACGCTGACGGTGTAGCCCGAGACACCTGGCGGCACCGTCGGTCCCTGAGCAGAAACGAAATCGGTCGTCGCAACCGACAGGAGCAAGCAACAGACGACAGCGAAAATCGAAAACGACCCGGATGGTAACGGATTCACAATTCCCCCTCCGGCTCAGCAGGTTCTGCTTCGTCCACCGTGGTCGCGGCTCCGGTAAGCGGAATTTCGGCTGGCCCGCTTTCCGCGTTCGGGCGTCGAGTACCGATTTCCTCCGCCACCCTGATTCCGACCGGCGTTTCCGCTGGAACGACCGCCTGCGTGGCCACGGCGCATGCATACAGCACCCAATACGCCGCCGCGAACACCATCGCCGGCAGGATCAGTCCGCCAATCCCTACTGACAACCCGAATGCAACTGGATTCCCGCGCGCCGCGCCGGCCAGACAGGCCGACACCCCGCCCACGACAATCATGAACATCAACAGTTGCTGGATAGAAAACTTGGGTAATATCGCCACGGGTTCAACTCGCTCGTCTTTTGGTACCAGCATCAAAATAGCCGAAGCGGGTGATTCGATCATCATCACAAACGACTTATTCGACCAAACTGACTGATTATTGTCCGCTTTCGACCAATCCATTAAATCATCGGTACGTTTTATCCATCAACCGGTGTTGCAAGGAACTCGCGCTCGATGACAATAGAGTCAGAATTCAAGGGTTGGATACGTGTTAGCCCGCACACGAAGCCAGCCTGATGAACCGGCAATTTCCCCTGCATCGAGAAGCTTGAAAATCTGTCATGAAAACCGGATTCTCACGAATGGTCTTTGCCGGTTTTTCGACCTTGATCCTGATGCTCACGGTCATCATCCCGGCTTGCACCCAAGCCGATCCCCTCACGGCTAACCCGCCGGAAAAATCCCCGGCAAAATCCAAGTCCGAACCTGAACGCCGGCCTGAATCTGAAAATCGACCCGAATCCAACGAACCGAAATCCACCGACAAAAATTCGCAGGAACAACGACCTGAACTGCCCACCGAAACCCCACCTCCAAGCACTTCGGCAACGGCCGATCCGGCTCGGCCCACGGTTGATTCAAGCCAGGATCAGGCACCAGGTACGGTGCAATCCGATCCAAATCAAGCCCCACCCGAACCGACTGAAGAACCGCAGCGGACTTATACGGACCAACAGCTCAACAAGAACGGAACGATCCTGGTACTGGCCTTTCAGCCCGACATTCGCGCCGATTTTCTCGTGATGCTGGTTCGTTCCCTGTTGGACGAAGAGCAGGCTAAGCAAGCGAAAGAAATCGCACTTTCTTACGATTGGCGCTACGTCGATATCCGCAAAAAACGTGCGGATCTGCTCGAAACGGTGACCGACGAAAACAAGGCAGAAGTAGACGCCAAGCTGCGGGACTTGCGCATCGAGATCTTTGAGCTCAATCAGGAAATTCGCGCCAGGATCAACCGCGAGATCCTGACGCCCGAGCAACGAAAACAGCTACAGAAACGCTACCAGAAAGACTAGTTGGAAAGCGCCGCTTTTATCAGACTACCCCGCTTCCGCCGTCGGAGCGACAACTGGCAGCCTACCCTACTCAAAGGCAAACCCCTCCACTTTGGTCGTGAATCGCTTCACGATTCACGACCAAAGTGGAGGACCGGTGAGGAGGGGATATCTTGTGGCTGGTCCATGGTGTCGCCGCCGGGACGAGCCCGAATGTCTGCAAGGTTAAACAGCAAAACTGGCGCTGTCCGACTAGGGAATCCAGGCAACAAACGCGCCGCATGCTCGGCAATCCGCCTTGCGAACTGGAATCCCTGCCAAACTAACGGCGCCCGAATCAAACCCGGCCTACTTTCGCCAGCCAACCGGCTGCGTCCAGGCTTGTTGCTTCTGGTTTTTAAACGATGGGTCGACCGGGTCAGCCGTTGAGGTCACGACAGCCCGCACGTAGAGCTCATCGCCGGTCAATGTGTACGACGGCGTCAGTGAATCGTCGGTCGCCAGGACTTGACCAATATCTTTGGAATAAACACGAGTGGCCTTGATTGGTTTTCCATCGGCTGCCAGACGTGGCTGGGAGGATTTTTCGAAGCCTTTCTTCGTTCCGATAAACTGGGTTTGATACGTAACCCCCGCCGTCGGTTCGATCACCAACGACAGCTGATTCTTTGCTACATCAAACTGCAAATCGGACAGTGTGACACCGCTGGAAAAATAAAAATCTCCGTTGTTCATCGCGTTGAGCAAGGCATCGGGCTGAAGTCGATCCGAGCGAACCATCACCCAGCCACGCCCGGGCCGGCTCCCTTTTTTACCGTGGTAGTTGTGGCTATCGTCCGTTCCCACCCCATAAATCGGCTCCGCCCCGGTCTCACTCAGCCGGATGGTATTGGCAATATCCCAGATTCTTTCGACGCCCGGACGTGTTGCATCTCCAAGGTGATTGATGCCCGGATGTCCGTTGTAGACTTCCATGAATCGGCCATTGGTCGCGGCCACCAGATCCTCCGCGGTAATCGCCCAGCCAAAATTGGGATGGTTGACCTGAACAAAAATTGGCCGTTCGATCGACTGTTCCTGCTCCCAGGCAGCACGCAGGTTGTTATTAATTGCTTCGGCAACTGTCTCGCCGCCGACAGGCTGAATCAGGCTGGCCAGGTTGATCGCATTCATGTGGACGGGGACTTTCTCTGCCCGGTCGCTGATTTCCTCTCCCTGGATCATCAAAAAGCGGCCCGGCGATTCAAACTTCGCGCGGTATTCACTGAGCGGCTTCAACCGATACTGTTCCTGCTTCGTCGTCGGATCGGTGCGAGTCTCAATCCAGTCCGCATCCCAGGCTGCTTCGTATTTTTCAAACACCGACGGATCGGATCGCTGCAGGATCTTCTCCTTGTCCATCCAGCGATCACCAATGCTCAACACATTGTGGTCGGTTAAAGCCAGAAAATGATAGTCTCGATCGTGATACCATTTGACAATCATTTCTGGGAAATCGTTACCATCGCTCCACAACGAATGGGTGTGCAGGTTGCCTTTCCACCACTGGGCCTGCGGCACATCACTGGCTGGACGGCGGACGCTGGTTTGCGCGTTCAATCCAGAGACGTGCGTGGAGGTCATCAACCCAACGATCAGGATTGCAAAAACCAGGGCGGATGGGCCGTAGCGGTTAAAACTGCACAAAGATTTTGCATTGTCATTCACGGATACTTAAACTCACAACAGGGATTTATTCAAAACAGGGGTTTAATTCAAAACAGGAGGCAAACATGGCCGACGTAAATTCGATTCCCGAAGGTTGCAATACGATCAACGCCTACTTGATTGTCAAAAACGGCCAAGCCGCGATTGATTTCTACCAGAAAGCATTCGGGATGACCGGCGGCATGTGCATGCCCGGGCCCGGAGGCAAAGGCATTATGCATGCCGAACTGCATTTGGGCAATTCAACGATCATGTTGACCGAGGAAAACGAACAATGGGGTACGAAGTCGGCAGAAACCATGGGCGGTTCCCCTGCATCCCTTCACCTATACGTCGACAATGTTGACGAGGCGTTTCAAACCGCCATCGAAGCGGGTTGTAGCGAGATCTACCCGGTCATGGACACGTTCTGGGGCGACCGATATGGCAAACTGACCGATCCTTTTGGCTATCAATGGGGTATCGCCACCCACATCGAAGACGTTCCACCCGCTGAAATGGAGCGTCGTGCCGAACAGTGGTTTAAACAGGCTGCCGAGCAGGGTTAGTCGGATCGAATTCAGAAATCCATCCCGACGTTGTACTGCAACCCCGCCGAATCGAGGAATGTTTGAAACGCCGGGGTCTTGCTGACGTTGCGTAGATCGCGATCGGTAGCAAAGTGCTGTTTCATGGATTCGCTGAAAAATCCTGCTGCGTTTGCCTTGCTCAAATATTGAATGCTCTGGTCCGACAGGTCAGCCACACGATCTTTGTCCTGTTCCCCAGCGAGGCTGTAACAACACGCGATATCGTAGAAGTCAACCGGCGCAAACTCTTCCGAATCATCATCTGCCACGACCTGCTCCAGCGTTTTGATTGCCTGAATGGCCCGCTCCGTCTGACCGGAACGAATGGTGCAGATGATGCGTTGCAATTCAAACGAACGCCATTTTGCGTCGTCCCGATTGGCGGCGAGGGACTCCCAAACGGTTTCCGCCTCGGAATACTTGCCAGCCTTGCCAAGCGATTCCGCCAACCCGAATCTTGCCAGTCGCTGCACCTGCCCGATCCTGGAATCGGTATCGTTCCGGTCATTGGCATCAATCGACTCCAGGAGATCCCGGTAAGCCGCGATGGCCGATTGATGTTCGTCCAGCTTTCGCAACCGATTCGCAAATTTCAGTTCGGTCGCCAGCCAACTGACAAAATAGATCGCATTCTGCGCATCCGATTCGATCAGCTGACGTCGGATCCGACTTGATCGACGAAGTTGCTCGATCGCCAAGTCACTTTCTTCGTCATTCGTTCTGGCAGCGGCGGTTTCCAGCAACCCGGCCAAATCATGCCGAAACGCCAGCGAATCAGGGAAGCGCTGGACTAGGCTTTCGAGGACCGTCTCCGCGGCTTGCAAGTGGACATCGGCCTCGGCATTCTTGACGGCATCGAGACATTTCGCCAACTGCATTTGTGAACGTGCCAATTGTTGTTGGAACGATGCAAATGCAGGATATTGGCTGGCCAGGCGACTCAGTTCCTCTACGGCTTGTTCTAACTGTGTCACCGCACCGTTGACATCCCGTTTTTTGAGCAGGGCCGACGCTAGCGTTGTCCGGACCGTCGCTCCGTTCATCCGCTGCTGGGGAGTAATTCGAAAACCCGATAGCTCACCACGCGGATCCGTGGACGTCTGATCCTGAACTGCTTCCCATCGCTGGATTGCCTGATTCAGCGTCTCAACAGCCTCGTCAATCCGCGCGTTGTCCTTCAACAGCAGACCTCCGTAATTGTTCAGAATCTGAACCAAATGGATCTTGGCTCGCACGTCCGCATCAGAAGAACTGGCGAGAGTTGCCACGGCCGCTTGGTTGTTTTGGATGGCCGCATCAATCTCTCCCTGGCGCCACAGCATATTTCCAGCGTTGTTCAAGGCACTCGCCAATTCGATTCGAAAACCAGTGTTGCGTGGCTCCGATTCAACCAGCGATTGAAGCAACTTGCCAGCCGAAGAATAGTGTTGCAGCGCCGGTACAGTTCGCCCGAGTTCGGAATGAAGTTGGCCGTAGCCACCGAGCGCCTGAGCCTGAAAATACCGCGGGTCAACCGACTGGGAATCCAACTGCAGCCACTGCTCGCCCAACTGAATGGCTTGCTGAAACGAATGCTCTGCCGCATCATGGGCGCCCAATCGGCGTTTCAAAATCGCGACACGCAAGTGACCTTCGCCGCGAAATGCGATTGCTTCAGTGGATTCGCCATCGAGCTCGGTGAATCGATCGTATTGGTCAATCACCTGTTCAAAGAATTGGTGATCCGCATCGTTCAGTTCAGCTTGACGAGCCAACAGTTCACCCAGCAAGTTATCGGTCAAGGTATTCAAAGCATCACGCGTCTGCGATTTTGCAATCCTTTCGCTGTTGAGCGCCTGTATCTTTTCCTTTTTTTCGGCATTGACGATTGCCAGCGCGAAGGCTGCGACGGTGAACGCAAACAGCAACCCTGCCGCCAGGAAGGTCGCGGTGGTTTTGTGCCGGCGAAACCATCTTTGCAGCCGCTCGACCAACGGCTCCTGGTACGTCGAAACCGGGCGATCTGATAGCCATGACTCGATGTCGACAATCAGCTCCTGGACGGACTGGTAACGCTGACGGGGTTGATGTGCGATCGCCTTGACACCAATGGACTCCAGTGCCCGCGGTACGACCGGGTTAGCAGCCCTTGGCGGCCGGAAATCGCTATTGAGCACCTTTGTTGAAACTTCCTGAAGGGTTTTCCCGGCGAACGGTAAATCACCGGTGATCAACTGGTACAGGGTGCAACCCAGACTAAAAACGTCTGAACGTTCGTCAAGTTCATCAATTCGGCCTTCCAATTGCTCCGGACTCATGAATCCGGGGGTTCCTGCCGCGCGGCCCTCAACCGAGTGATTGGCCGATTGAAGCTGTGGCATTCGCTGTTTGAACTCAAACGCCCGGGTCTCCAACTCCGAATCAACGGCGTCGGCGGGTAATTGTTGTTTCGCCAACCCCCAATCCACGACCAATGTCTCTCCGAACGACCCGAGCATGATGTTCAACGGTTTGATGTCTCGATGGATGAAACCATGCGAGTGGGCGTAGCGAATCGCGTGACAAGCATCAACGAACCGGCGCATCAGGTCGCGAAGTTCATCCAGCCATTCCAGTTTTCCGAGCTGCTTTCGTCGCTGGTGCAATCGTTTGATGGCGGCTGAAAACGTCTCCCCTTCAACGAATCGCATCGTATAAAAGGGCCGACCGTCGGCATGTTGACCCAAGGCATAGACAGGGACAATTCCCGGATGCTCCAAACGCGCGGTCACCTGGGCTTCAAATAGAAAACGATCACAAGCCTCTTCGTTTTGAACCTGGTCCCCCTTGATTTCCTTGAGCGCCACGGCGCGCTGCAGCTGCGCATCGGCGGCCACGTAAACGACGCCCAAACCACCTTCGGCATGTTTTTTGATTGGGACGTGTGTCAGTCCCGAATGAATCGGATTCGTCGGAACGGTCTCCGCATCGCAATCAAAAAATCTGGAATGGACCGACGCCGAATCGCCGCGCGTGGGTTGCTGCCGAGACACCGAGTGATCACCAGCGATGCCCGTTGCGGGCTGGCTGTCCGGTGGCTCCGAATGGCCGTGAGAATCTTTGTTGACGCTGAACCGCTGAGCAGCTCTCGTATCGATCGTTTGCTCGTTCCCTCCACGCAGGGTCTTTGGAAGGGGGTTTCCCGAACCACCTGTCAATTCTCCCGGGTCGCAAGTTCCAGTTCCGGAACCGATCGTAGTCGGAGCCACAACCGTTGGGGGCGCCTCGGGATTCCCGGTCAGAACCAGCGGCTTTTGAATGTCGGTGCCCACCGTCTGATCCAGGTTGAAAACGGTCTGGCGATGCAGATCCGGTTTGGTGGCCAGCAAATCGTCCAGTGACGTTTGCTGACTGGCGGCCCAGATCGTCAGCGTTTCGATCAATCCCTCCGGCGCTGCCTGATCCTGACAGGAATCGATCAGCTTTCGGAGGGCCTCGATAAACGGCTGTTTCTCAGGCTGGGCGGACTCGTTCACCTTCGTTCTCCTGTTCCCTGCAAAATCGAAGCCTTTGTACTGCAAACCAATCAAGCCCGGCGAGTTGATCGACGATGACGAGACAATCCGCAAGAGATCAGGATCATTGTCAGAACCGAACACAAACACGGCTCCGGAACGGACACCGCCTGATATTGAAACAGACGAACAAAAGAGGAACCGTACTCGACCCGAAACTCGCCATCCTGAAACCGCAGCAAGTTGCCGGGCGTGTTTGCAAAACGGCCGGTCACGGAAGCGAAATTGTCGATCACGAAAAATTCGTCATCGACCGATGGCGTGAAGCCATTGATCAAGGAGACGTCCAACGTACCGGCCAGCGAAGCGCTGGAAATCGAGCGGCCGTTAATCGCATCGTAGCCATTCAAACCTGCCGTCGTGCCGCCAATCTCGATACAGATCATGCCGACCTCTTCGACTTCCAGGTCGCCTTCTATTTCCAGCACACCGGCTGAATTGCCTGGCCCGAGCATGCCTGCCACTGTCAGGATGCCATCGATCCGACCCACACCCTGCAACTGACCACCGGATTCAATCGTTGCATTTTTGTTCAGCCTTCCCTGCAAATCGACGTTTGCGTTGTTTTGGATGGCCAGCACGCCGGCTCCTGCCAACTGAGCCCCCGCGTCGATGCGCAATTCACCGGATTCAACCGTAGTCGTCCCATCGACCGAGACCACCGAACCTGAACTCAGTGTCGAGGTTCCCAACGTTCGCACCCGCAGGCTGTTGGTCAGGTTGACCACGCCATCGAGATTGGCAGATTCCAACACCAGATCGTTCAGGGACAGCGTCCCGTTGTTGATCAGCGTTGCATTTTGCCGAACGGTCAAAGCGTCAGCCGCAAGCGTCCTCCCGGCGCAATCGTCAGAGCTCCGCTACCCACTTCCGCGATGCCGTTAATGGAAATCGATTGATTCAAGGTCGAATTTCCGGTGGAATCAAAATTCCCAGCAACCACGTAACTGGTCGACGTTCCGTTAAGCTGTCCGCCGTTGAGCACGACGTTGTTGCCCAGAAAACTGCCCGCAGCATCATTGCCCAAGTCGCCCGCGGTCGAACCCGAGATCACCCAATTGATCGTATCTGAAAAATCAACGTTATTGTTGAAAGTCAGCACCGCATCAATCTCAAGCGTACCGGTACCCGTGATCAGCGTGCTAACGGCATTGGCATTGCCGGCAATTTGAACCACATTATTGAACGTCGTTATTTGTTGCGATCCGGCAATCCCGAGATCGCCCGCATTGACGGTCACCGCTCCATTAAAAATCCCTTCAGTCAGTGCACCATCGTTTTGAGTGACTTGCCCATTAAACGTATTCCCGCGCACAAAACCGCCGTTGTTGATCACGTCGCCATTGAAAATTCCGGCCCCTTGAATCTCACCGCCCGTGACCGTCAGCAGATGTCCGGCGGCAACCGTTCCGTCATTGGTTACGATCGCGTTCGGATTGATCATGATATCTCCTGTTCCGGACAGAATCGCTTCGCCGGAGATGACGGATCGGGAGTTGTCCTGAAACGTCAGCGTGCCATTGGTCGCCACAAGTCGCTGGATGAAATTCCGGCTGGACGAAGTCGTGCCGCCCGACAAATCGACGTCTCCGTTAAGCGTCAAAGTACCGCCGCTGGTTAACCCGCGGATTCTCGCGAGGGCGCCGGTGATTTTTTTGTTAACCGATCCACTGCCGGTCAGGCTCGCACTGCTGGACAGAATCAAGGTTCCTTGATTCGAGCTGACCGTGCCGTTGACGGTCAACGCACCGCCCAATGCACCTCCACGAATGTCGAGATCACCGGTTGCGGCATAGTCTCCGCCGATCGTGAACAAATGATAAACTTCCAACTCGGCTGAACCTGTAATCGTTCCGTTGTGAAAAAAGTCCTCATTGGTACTCGAGGAAGTACCAAGCTGTTGTAATTGGGTGAATCCGTTGAGAATCCAATCGTTGGAGAATGTGTGACTCGCGTTGCTAACGCGCAGTCGGCTGCCGGATTCGAACTGGATGGCATCCCCGGAAAACTCGTAGGCTGGACCGGAGATTCGGAATTCCGAAGTCGTGGAGCCGGTTCCAAAGACATAGGTCGCGCCTAAATCCAGGACGACATTACCGCCCCCGGTCTGAAAACTGATCCCCGAGGAACCATTCATGGGCGGATTTCCGCCGCTCCAATTTGCTCCATTGGTCCAAAGCCCGTCACCCCCTGCACCCGTCCAGGATTGGGCGTGCGCTGACGCAGGGGCCATCGCGATAAAAATTACGCAAATCGAACGCAGCATGATCCGCCAGAGTTTAGCCGAGACAGGTCGTTCAGGGTGTCGATGCATTGGAGCCAGGTGATGGAGACAAGTTAAAACAGCCGGAAGATTCCTTAGTTTCATGATATTTTTGGATTGGCGACCGACAAGCGATTCCGGCTGGGCTTTTCGCGCAACTGCGCACGAGAAACGCTGATTGCGCAACTGCGCAATCAGCTGGTCGCGACGAGTCCGATTCGTTCGATATAATCGTGCTCCTAATGATGCCTGAGTCTGATCAACCATCCCCGAGTTCCAGATGTCGGAATCCACCCCAATTCACGGCCCCGAATTGCTTGAGCAACGCCAAATCGAACCCCTTACCGATTCCAAACTGCGCGATTTCTATGTCAAAGGGATTATTCGAAATGTCACGTCGGTGATGGTGGGCGTGTTCGGAACCGAGGCACAAATCTCGGGGGCGGGCAGAGGACGCGGCGACAAGTCTTCGGATCTGCTGTTCTTTCTGTTCCAGTCATCCACGCTGCAAACAGTCGCCAGACGAATCGCGCGTGCAATCAAACGTGGTAAACAGGGTAATGCCAGTTTCCACGATTTGGCGATCGCCCATGCGCTTTACTGCACACTCCAATACGCGACACACGGGGCTCACGACCGGCATTCCATTGCCATCGTGGGTTCGATGCCGATGGGGCGATTGATTCAACCACTCCGAGAACTGACTCGGCGAATCTTCAGCGAACACAAAGCATCAGCGTTTGAGGATTTGAGCGATACGCGAATCGAAAAAGACTTTCCCGCAGAAGTCGCGCGACTCAAATCCGCGATCGAAACAGCCAAAACGGTTAACTCAAAAAGCAAAGCCAAACGGCTGGACCCGAGCCTGTTTGAGCTACGCCGTTTGGTTTCGGCATTCGCCTTGATTAGCTCAGCGGGCCTCGACCATCATCCATTCGACCAATTCCTGACGGAGGAAATCTGATGAGCGACTCGACAACTCCCACCGGAATCGAAGACCGAATTCGCTGGAGACTGCTTGGCTTCGGCAGCGATGATTTATCCGATATCCCGTTAAAACGACGCCTGCAATACCGGGACCGCTTGCTTACCCAGCTTTGCACCCAGTCTGCAATCCAGGATGCCGCGCCTGCGTTGTCTGCGAAAACGACGCGTGCGATTGCCGTTTGCGTGTGCAGTGTGCTGCTGATTGCCGTCCTGGCGACTTCGGTGCGTTCGGCCATCGCCGGTCAACGACAAAATATCCGCAGAGACTACGCCGGCCAGTTGATGGCACTGGTGCTTGATCTTTACGAAGAAGACCAGCAGGTCTTGACCAGTCAGTCAGCCCGGGCGGAGTTGCTATTGCCAGATCGCAGCTATTGGGCGCGTAACAACACCGATGAAAAAAGAATGTACGCCTGTGCTCAAGCGGTTCAGAGTCTGACCACGGCAAGAATGGGGTTCCCTGACACCAGTGTGGTCCAGCTGACCAATGCAAAATTGCTGCTCGATTCCCAACTGGACCAGTCGGCCAACGCGGATCTCGATTTTGTGTTTCACTTGATCGCCGGCAAGGCGGTACTGGAAGCTTTGGATACGTTCGGTGCACGCGGAAGATTGGCATTGCTTACCGTGCCAAAGTCAGTCGGTCGGGAGGACGCCGTGTTTGCGATCGACCATGCCTGCACCATCCTTGAGTTGGAATTGAAACATCGTTTTTCGGAGTCGGAGTACAAAATCCTCAGATCGGCTCTGCTGATCGATTGGGGAAGAGCGGAAATCAGGCAAATCCCGGCCAATCAGAGAAAGCAGACCGTCGATTTTTCGAGCCAACTTCAGCGAGTCCGTGGCCGATTCGATGAGGCAATCGGGTTGCTGAACTCCGTCGAAGCTCGGGATGGACGAGCCGCAGTGCAGCTCGCCCGCGGCCTCAACAATCTACTGTTGCTCGAACAACGCTGCCTGCGCTCGCAGGCGGAACTGGCTTCCGAAGAATTTGAAACCCTTTATCTCGGTCTGAAGGCTCAGCTTGAGCTGGCATTCGCTCCCGAGTTCCCGGACGGCGCCCCTCACGCCAATGCCATTCTCTTTGAACGTGCACTTTGCTATTCCAATCTTGCCGATCTGGTAACCGATGCCAGAGAAAGTGAACTCATCTCTGCCAATCATCCGTTGTTACGGGAATCGCTGGAATTGCGGGACGCAGCGATCGCTGGCTTGACCCGCATCCCCAGGATTTGCAGAACCGAGCGCCATTTTGAGAACCTCGTGCTTAATCAGTCCCGAATCATCGCAACAGAACTCCAAAGCCTGATTGATGCCGGGCCCCCCTTCGCGATCCCAGAGTTCGTTCGGGCGCGTGCCGCAGCCCTGGAATTTTCAACAGGTAATTTTCTCGAATCCAACGTTGGACAATTCCAGACGGCCACCCGAATTGCCGCCGCGTTGTGCCTGCCCGAAAAGTACTCGACCAGGCAAATCGAAGATTTTGTTAGCACCAATCGCGAGTTCATCGTCCCTGCCAATCAACAGTGGATCGACCAATTCCTTACCGACAGACTGGCCCGCGAGAATCAGTCCAATTGACGCGCTCCGAACACCCCAGAATGTCTGCAGGTAATTAACCGAATTCAGCAGGATTTCAACAAGACGCGGCAAAACGGTTCCAGGACGAACAAAACTCCGTCACTTTCGCGGACTTTTCTCGCCGTTGTCGCCAAACCGCCCGATGATTGATAAACTGGAGGTTCTTTCGAATCATTCCACGAACCCTAATTTGAAACAGAATCATCATGAAGAAAACTGCGATTACCTCGATTTGCTTGTTAGTGTTCGCTGCAACCTTGACCAACGCGAACGAACCGTTAGAAAACGGCGGTTCGACGATCAAAACCGTCGCGCCCCACTGTGAAGTACCTTGCGGCATTTATGCGGACCAAATGCGTTTCCAACAGATGCTGGAAGACACCGCAACGATCGCCAAAGCCATCGACAGCATCGTTGCATTTTCGGAAAGCATTGCCGACAATCCTCCGGTCGCCAAGGACCTGAATCAGTTCTCCCGTTGGGTTGCGACCAAGGAAACTCATGCCACCAATACCCAGCACATCGTCGCCCAGTATTTTTTGACCCAGCGGATCAAACCTGAAAACAAGGAATACACCAACCAGTTGATCACCGCCCACAAAGTCATGGTGGCAGCGATGAAATGCAAACAGGATGCGAACCCGGAAACGGCGGAAGCACTCAAGAAAGCCATTTACGATCTCTATCGGGCGTACGAAGGCAAAGAGCCGGACTTCTCAAACGAAAAATAAAACCTCGATCCATTTCGTCCCCCAAAACCTTGACGATCCGCTCGAAAACACCGGGCATTGTCAAGGTTTTTTCGTCGCTTGCTCCCAACTCGCATCACCCCGTGTGTCAACATCTCCCGATTCGCAGGGCAACCGTTGAACCTTACAATAATGCTGTTGGGAAAAATCAACCGCAGGAATCAGGCTCCACCATGTTGAATCGAAATTACCTTATCGTTGTCGCCGCATTCATTGGTCTTGGCTTGGGAGAGTCCATTGCCAACGATCAAGGCTACCAGCTTCCGCCTCAAATCGTCGTCGACATCATCGACGCCAAACCCGAGCCAAGCGTCAGCCTCAGCCCGGATACCAACTGGATGCTGATGATCGAACGCGATGCCATGCCTGACATTGCCGAGGTCTCACGCCGAATGCTGCAATTGGGCGGCTTGCGAATCGATCCGGTGGCCAACGGTCGGTTTCAAACCAGTTATTACACAGGTCTGAAACTTCGGCATCGCAACGTCGACCCCATTCGACCGGTAGAAGCGAGAATTCCGATTCAAGCGGGAGCGAAACTGGCCTCGGTCAGTTGGGCACACGATTCCCAGTCATTCGCCTACACGCTGGTCACCGACCAAGGCCAGCAATTGTGGGTTGCCAAAGTCGAAGATCCGTCCGCTCCAATCCTGCTGACCGACCGACTCAATACCGTCACCAACGGCTTCACCTGGATGCCCGATGCCAAACACATCCTGTGTCACCTGGTTCCCAAAAACCGAGCGGATGAACCGAAAGTCGACACCACGCCGACCGGGCCCAACATTCAGGAATCCTACGGAAATACGTCACCGACCCGGACCTACCAGGACCTGCTGTCGAGCAAGGGTGATGAGCTGCTGTTTGATCATTACGCGACGACCCAGTTAACGCTGTTGGGATTGGATGGCTCGAGCAACGAAATCGGACAACCCCAGGTCTTCCTGGAAGCCAGCCCTTCGCCCAACGGCGAACAGATTCTCGTCACAACCGTCCACCAGCCCTACAGCTATCTGATGACGTATCGAAGTTTTCCACGAAAAATGCAGGTCTGGAATTTGGACGGCAACATGGCCTACCAGATCGCCGATGTGCCAATGGATGAAAACATCCCCATCGAAGGCGTCCGCACCGGCCCCCGCAACGTCGAATGGAAGTCCGGAGAGGCGGCAACGCTGCTCTGGAACGAAGCCCTCGATGGTGGCGACCCCAATGTCGAAGCCGAGTTTCGTGACAAATTCGTCACCGTCTCGGCTCCTTTTGCCGAACCGCCACGTGAGCTGTTGAAAGTCCAGCATCGCGCCGCTGGCATGACCTACTTTGACAACCCGACGATTGTCGTGACCTCCGAGTACGATCGCGACCGCCGCTGGATTCGGAACCTGATGCATGACCTGGCTCATCCCGGCACAACGCCGAAGGTGTTGATGGACCGTAGCATCCGGGATCGTTACGCCGACCCCGGACGGATGGTAACCATCGCGAATGAAACCGGACAACAAGTCGTCCGGCAGGATGGGGATTGGGTTTACCGAACGGGCTCCGGCACTTCCCCCAAGGGCAATCTGCCATTCATCGATCGGCAAAATCTCCAAACGTTGGAAACCGAACGGCTGTGGCGATGTGCCGACGGCAAATACGAATCCGTCGTGGCAATCGCCGACAGCAGTCCAGCATCCAAGCCGGTCGTCATTACCAACAGCCAATCGCCCACCAGCCCTCCCAATTATTACTTACGTGATTTGAATGATGACTCGGTCAAAACACTGACGGTGTTCGAAGACCCAACACCCCAGATCCGCGGCATCAAGAAACAACTGGTCAAGTACAACCGGGCCGACGGTGTCCCCTTGTCGGCCACGCTCTATTTACCCGCCGATTACGAAGCAGGCACACGATTGCCCTTGTTGGTCTGGGCTTATCCGCGGGAGTTCAGTGACGCCAAAACAGCGGCCCAGATATCGGGCTCGCCCTACATGTTCACGCGGATGAGTTCGATCTCGCATTTGACGTTGCTGACCCAGGGATACGCCATTATGGACGCGGCCACGATGCCCGTGATCGGCGATCCGGAAACCATGAACGACACGTTTATCGAGCAGATTGTCGCCGCGGCCCAAGCCGCCATCGATAAAGCCGTCGAAATGGGTGTGGCCGATCCCAATCGCGTTGGCGTCGGCGGACACAGTTACGGCGCCTTTATGACCGCAAATCTGCTGGCCCACTGCGATCTGTTCAAGGCGGGCGTTGCCCGGAGCGGTGCTTACAATCGCACGTTGACACCATTCGGGTTCCAGTCCGAACGGCGCCCATTCTGGGAGGCCAAGGAAATCTACATGAGCATTTCTCCATTCATGCACGCCAACAAAATCAACGAACCGATTCTGTTGATCCATGGTGAAAATGACAACAACAGCGGGACGTTTCCGATCCAATCCAAACGGATGTACCAGGCGATCAAAGGCAACGGTGGCACCGTGCGACTCTGCATGCTGCCGGAGGAATCGCACGGCTACCGGGCGCGTCAATCCGTGTTGCACACGCAATACGAACAGATCAAATGGCTGAATCAGTATGTCAAGAACGCAACGGCAGACGAGCTGACGGAAACAGCAGAAACCAGCGAAAACTGATCGCCGTCGTTCCATTCGGATGATTCAGGTAACGCCATCAAAATTGCAGTCGGCGGTAATGTTCGTCCGCGGCGTGGTTGAGACCGTTTAACAACGCCGCAGCAACCGGCTCCTCATCCGAATGCCGCGTTAAACCTCCCACTCACGCAAACGCCCAGCAAGTTGCTTCATCTCATTTTTCTTTTTCTCAAACATGCCGAACATCACGAGGATCGCAATCCCGAGGGTGATCCCGAACGCCCACCAGGGCCAGACGTGATCAAATCGTCGGTGAGCGTGTGCGACCATCGTGATCATGGCCATCAGCAGGAACAGACTGCCCAAATACAGAAACGATCGAATCTGCAGCAGAATCCCCGCCATGATGCCGCCGACGGCCAACAACGCCAGAATCATCGGCGGCCAGAGATTATCCCCCAGTCCACTGATGAAAATCTCACTCGTCGAACTGACGTAAACGATCGCCGAACAAACATAGCGCAATGTCGCCAGCTGTGCCGTCGTTCAGCGCACGACGATTGAGCTGCCCCGCGATCAAGGCCGAAACGGCCGGCGGAATCAACCAGAGTTGCGGATGCTCGAAAAAAGCAAACTGTGGAAAGTTACCGTAGAACAACCACAACGCGAAATTACCGAACAGGACGGCCGCCACACCACTTAGGACGGATTTGTGCGTGTAACTGATGACCAGGTATGCCATGCCGACCATCAGCATCACAAGCTCGGGTCGGGCTTTCGAATCAATCGCAAAAATGGCGGCGGCGGTCAGGACCGGCAACAATGCGGCGGTCGTGAAAATCGGTTCGCCCAAGACCGTCAGATTCCGTTTTTCAAGCAGATGGGCGATGCCCACACCGCCAAAACAGATCAACATGGCAAGATAGGGCCAGTACTCCTTGATCCCGATTTGAAACAACCACGGCATCGAGAAATAGAGGTGAACCACCAGGCCTGCCACCACCAACTGCGCGACATAAACGTAACCCTGGCGGCCTTTCAGGGACAACGCAAACGGATCACGCTCCGGTCGCACCGCGATCGAGATCAGGCCGATGATCATCGCAACGACTACCACCGCAACCGAAGCTGCTTCGGCAATTGACAGCCCACAACCAACGGATTCTCGAAACTCACTGGCCTCCACCATCAGCACGGCGAACAGACACAGAATCGCCAATCCACACGTGAACGCTGCCATTTCCCGCAACGATTTCAGCCACGTATCCCCTGCCCTGACCCACCGCGTGACCAGTCCGCCATAGACAAACATCATGCCGGCCAAAACCAACAAACTGCGAACCAGCAGAGACAGCATCGAATGATCCATCATCTGGCCTGGACTGAGATCCGCCCAACCGAAAAACAGGCAGCCCAGCGTCACCCACGCTAACGAGACGATTTGCAACCACCGTCGACTGGAAACGTTCGACAAACAGCCGAATCCGATCGCGATTACCCACGGCACGGCAGCCGCGATATATCGTAACGGCCGGTCATCGATGAAAATGATACAAAGCCAAGCGACAACCAGCAGAATCGAAGACACGATCGCGCTGTAAACCGGTAATTGAATGTCCATCGCCCTCCGCAGCGCGACCAGGCGCGGCGCACCGTAAGCCGCGGTCGCCGCCAACAGATTCGAACGACGAAGCACCCCCCAACCGGCCAGGATGGCAGCACAGGCAAACAGCACGATGACGACGCGAGTTTCACCCTCGGTCGTCAAAACCGCAGCCACCGTCATCGCGATCCCGATCGTTGACAGACAAAAACCGGTCACCCAGAATCGCCGCCGGTCGTTCCAGATCGAACCCAAAATCAGAACCACAACCATCAGGATTGCCGCAATTCCAAGCGGATTAGCCAGCGAACTGTCGGTCTGGGAGGCGGAGCTGCTGCAAGCTAACTGGAACAATCCGCCCAACAAAATCCAGATCGACGAAAGCAGGATCACAACATTTGGCATCCGCACGAAAGCTCGGCGGTTCAACTGGTGTCGGATATCGCGCTGGTAAAAATAGAACGCCAAATTGGCGATCGCCAAACTGGTCGCAAACAGGATCGTAAGATTGATCCCGTCCGGACGATTGAAACTAAACCAGCCCGGCCGACTGTGCAGCAACATCCAAGACAGCACCGGTGTGATCGCCACGGCGGCAAACGTCAAGGACGATTTTGCGCGATGAAACCGGCCATCAACAGGAACAGCGTAATCAATACCGTGAGCACGAAGTACAGCCCAAACGACGCGCCATCGTCCAGGCACCCGCGAATGGCAAACGCCAACCCGACCGAGGCAGAAACCAATAACGGCCAAATCACCGCTCCGCTCGATTCACGCAATCCAGCCAACGGCTCAGCCGACGCAAGCGCGGCACGCGATCCGCGCGGGTCACCCGATTCCCCACGACCTCCGAACATCGCAGGCCAGCCAGCGCCATTCCGGCTGAGCCACAACCAGGCCAGTTGCCCAACGCCCACCAAGACAGTCCCGGTGGCGAGAATCCGAAATGCCATCCACGGCGAAGCGACGTCCCGTTTTTCAAAATTGTAATCGACGATCGCGGCGATCATCGCCACCAACACCAGCCCCATCCAGCCGATCAGCCACAACCATTGCGAAATCGCATGGGGCTGCGAGAGTTTTTCCCGCCAGACCGAGTACGCCAAACAGGCGTAGGCAATCCAGGCCGCTACCCCCAACAACTTCCCGACCGAATTGATCCAGTCGCCCGGCTGATCCGGCACGAAAAAGAACCTTCCATAAACGAGGACAGCAAGACTGGTCACCAACAAACCATTAATCAAGGTGTGCGTTTCAATCTGACTGATCCAGCCGCGTGTCGCAGCGCCCAACGTGGCAGGCTGAGCCTCGCCAGCGGCAGTTTCAATCCGGTCGCTCATGAAATACCAAGCAAACCCGTAAGCCGTCATTCCCAGTGATACCGATTGCAACACCCGCACGAACCACGCCGAGGCAAGTCGAGGATCGGGAGACAGAAACAGCAGCACTATCGCCAGAACCACCAGGTACTGAAAAACCGTTGATCCCGCCGTGGCCAACCAGGGCCGGCGTTCCGAGATTGCATACATCAGAAACGAGGTCACCGTCAGCGCGACCGGGATTCCAAACGACACGACTTTGTCCAGGTTCCCAAACCAGGAACCGGGTACCGGACCGCCGAGTGCCCCCGCGCCGTTGAGCATGACCTGGGCGACCGTGATCGTAGAAAGCAGCAGCACAAATACCACCACAATCGCCAATGCGAAGTTGATTAATGACTGGGTCGACTGCCCCGCCCACGTCGATTTACCCTGGAGTTTCAACCGGTTGCGCATCAACGCCCAAGCCGGGAGCAAGGGTCTTCGAAACCACATCAGCGTCGCTCCGAGCAAACCACCCATCGGCAACAACCAGCGAATGGCCGAGGCCGTTGATTTGGAAGCTTCGAATGGGATCGCTCCGAACCCCCAAGCCAGCATCCAGATCACAACGATGGCCGCGCCCTTGATCACCGTCGGCTGTTCAACAATCATCAACAGCATCGCGACCGACACAGCGGCCAAGGCACCACACACCCAGGCCTGTTCGTTTGCCAGCGAGAACGAAACGGTTGCCGCCCTGAATAATTCCACCAAAGAGCCGTTCGCCAAGCTGGCGATCACGGCCACCGCGATCACCAACACCAGCCCATGCAACACCACCTGATCGCACCGCGGATAGGCCGAAACCAGCCAGTCGAAATTTTTGCCGGGCCGTTCGCCCTGAGATCCGACGCTTTGCTACCGAGCGTCGATGAATCACGACGGAAGTGATGGTCCAGCCGATGGACCACAGGGAAAGTCCGATGGTCTGAATCAACCAGTGTCGAGGTTGAGTATATTCCGGACACCACTCCAGACGGGAAACCAGTTCGGCAATCGCAATCACCACGAGCACGGCAGATGCCGCGGCAAAGGGAATTCCGGCGTGCTTGATTTGTTCGGCGTCGGCTGCGCCTCCGTTGGCCAGACACCAACTGATTGACCACCAAGCCAACATCGAAATCGCCATCAGTCCCGTGGCGACTCCCGTTTGGTGTGGGGCCAGGATAAAGATGCCAGCCAACGCAACCGTGGCTGTCAGGGTCGCCCAATTCACGAGGATCTCGCGGTCGATTGCCATTCGCATCCAGACGGCGACCCATCCCGTGCCGACCGCGTGGAGCACAAACATCGCAACCCAGTTTGCATTGAGATTTTGTGTCAGGCCATTCAACCAGCCAGCCACGGTCGGGTTCCACAACAGCGTGTGAGCCAAACCGGCCAACAAGATCGCGCCGGTAAGATTCGGCAGAATCCAATACAGGTTCGCGGAGCTGGCAAGTTCAGGAAAACGCCGATTGACGATCAGACTGACGGCCAGGAAACCGCAACCGGCAATCAACAGCAAACCACTGGCGGTCATCGTGTCAAACAGATTGTCCCGATTCACCAAACTGGCAACGACGGCGATCACACAGCCGACCAGAAAAATGGAACCGCCAGTGATGAATCCCAGTCTCCGAACGGTGGTGGAAACGGATGCCTCGGAAATTCTGCTCGCCAAGGCTGTCTGGATCCCCGCCGCCAATCCGCCACACGCCAGCAGGGACAGACCACTTTGCCCATTGACGAGCGCGTTTTTCAGCTGTTCAGGCGATGTCCACTGGTCAAATCCGAATCGCCCCACCGCCAAATTCAAACCTGCCAATCCCCCAGCCGACAAAGCGGCCCAGGCAATGGGTAGCAACGTGAAGGACTGCTGATGGAAGGCGATGGCGATCACGCCGATTGTTGTCAGCAGGCAATTGATCACGAAGACGGTTGGGTTAGAGAGCGAGGTGGCCACAAAAATTGCGGTCAGCACCAAACCCAATATTTTAAGCGTCAATCCGGCCTGGTTACGTTCCACCATGGCCTGGAGTTGCTCCCCCTGGTCACCCGAACCTTCGCTCCGCGAAGGAACGGTACGTGGACCTTCGCTCCGCGAAGGAACGGTACGTCGGGCCTTCGCTCCGCGAAGGCATTTTATTTCGCAGAGCGAAATTCCACGTACCGTGTTCCACGATTGAGCCATACCAACCGGTCACCAGTGACAACACGACCAACACGGGCGTGATCGCAACGCTTGTCATCCATTGCGATTCCGACCGGATCAGCAACAACGACAGCGCCGACAAAACAGCAAAGGCCGAAATGCCCAGCATCAGGTAGAGGCGATTGGCGGCCCGTGGTGGCCAGTGCGTTTTCTCCCGAGTCCGCTTGCCGAACAAATCGGCTCCGATCAGAAAGCAGGCAATCACTGGTAAACACACGACGGCCACATTCAGGCTCGATCCAGCCCAAGCCGCGGTGCGATTGAAGAAAACCGCGGCCAATCCAGACCCGATCACTCCGATCACCAGAGGCCAATTATTCTTCCGCAACAAAAACTTGCTGGCCCAGTAAGTCATCGCACCGAAACCGCCAACGCCCACAATCACGGCGGCCCAGAGCCAGGGATCCGAGAGCTCCCGTCGCTCCTCGCCCCCGGAAAACACACACGCCGCCACAAAATTCAACGGGACTAGCAACAGCCCAATGATCAGCGTTCCGCGACTGGTATTTCGAAGTTTCCACTTTTTCAGCGTGTAAATTCCCGCGCCGATGATGGCACCGGTCAGTGCCATGAACAGTATCGACGAGAAGTAGGGAATCGCATCGCTGAGTTGATCACGCAGGCTGACGACCAGCCCGACCGCGCTCAGCACGATCAAAATACCGCTGGTCAACTCGCCCCAGCGCATGTTTTTCTCTTGCATGAACCCGGACATGACTTCCGCGAACGAACGACGTGGTGCACGTGGCTCGGGGTCCGGACGATCCCAGGGGGCAACCGATTCAAGTTGCCGGCCGGTGGAAGCGACGGTGGCGGAAATCACTTCCACCTCGTCAGCGGCAACGAAAGGATTGGCGGTTGCCGCTGGGGTGCCAACGGGAACGCGTGAGGGCGGTGTTCTTTCTACAGCATCTTCGTTGGCGGAAGGGACGGGCGGCAGGACTTGTTGGGGTTGTTTCGACCGGTCGGACTTGATTGCATCCGCGTTTTGCCGACCGCTGCGGGCCTTGTCGGTCGGCGGTGGTTGAATGGCGGTTGCTTTGGGACTGGCGGCCACCTTGGGCGACGTCGATTTTTTGGGTGGAACGACGGGTGACGTCGATGCGGTCGGCTTGAAGTCGGATGACTGGAGCTCGGTGGCAAATTTTCGTTCCAGGAAATTGACCAACCGGCGATAATTGACATCCGTAAGCTGACCGGTTGAGCGAAGATACTCGAGCAAGCGGCGTGAACTGACGACATCCTGCTGCAAAGATGGCGGTTGCTCGTTTGCCGTTGCGTTGGGCGGCGGAGAGACATCTGGACGGCTGGATCCTTCGCCGGAAATCATCGACACCACATGGACCAGCCCCACGATGGCGAAAACGATGGTCCCGACAAACAGCAACAACACCAAAATGAAAATTAATTCCATGACGTCCTCGGGCTTGGGCCGAACGATTCAGGCAGCGGCGATCGACAGAAAACTTGGGCCTCTGTCATTATGAGGACGTTACTCCACGATTTGCATCAAAACGAATATCAAACCCACGAATTCATGCAGTTTTGACAATATTACATGCTCCTTACCGTTGGATGACCTTTGCATCCACATTTCCTGTCAACTTCGTCCGGGGTTTCCCCAGCGATCCTGAAATCAAAAAAAGCCAAGCGATCCTCGCTTGGCTTTGCGTGAATGTCGGTTCGCATCCGCCAGATTTTGGCTTGAATTCGCAACTCGACGCATTTGGGGTTTGAATCGAAACGCTACTCTTTCACCCGCTCCATGGTGAAGAAGAAAAATGCGTTATCCGACGTCGACTCGAACGCTTCCGGTCGTGTCGCTCCCGAGGCGTCGTAACACAACCACAGCTTGCCGTCTTTCATCTGGATAATCCCGATGGCTTGGCTCCCAGCTGGCGCGGGGCCCGATTCGATCTTCATATCGATTTCAGCCGGCGAGCCCGATGTGTCCAGCGTATACGACATGACAAACTGTTCGTCACCGAGTGGAATGATGATTTCCGTTTTCCGGAAGTCGATCACGGCGTCGTCAAGCCGTTCGGGCGTTACCGGCTCACCCGCTCGAACGCCCGAGGTAACATTCCATTTACCAAGCATGTCTTTTGCCAGATTGTCTTGCTTCATCTTGGCATTGCCGTCCGCTTTTTCTTCGGCGACTGGTTTGTCTTTTTTCTCCATCACGAACAAAAAGAAACCGTTGTCCTCGGTCGACTCAAATTTCTCGGGACGACTGGCGCCGGTGGGATCGTAACAAAGTGTGGCTTGGTTGCCTTTGAGTTTGAGAATCGCCAGGGCTGAACCTTCCGGAGCGGGACCCGATTCAATTTTGAAATCGACTTTGATCACGTCCTTGCTATCGTCGACGACCTTGTAAGACATCACAAACTGATCGGGACCGGCAGGGATCGTGACGTCTTTCTTGGTAAACGTGATTTCGGGCGGAAGTCGCTCGCTACCCACGTCTTCGCCGGCACGTTGGCCCGAGGTAATCACCCACTTGCCAGCCAGCCCTTTGATTTCAGTCGTCTTCTCAACGGGTCTACCATTGTTCGCCGCGCGCTCCATGATTTCCTGAAAGCCATCGACCTTGCGAACGTTGGCCAAGTCTTGATCGGTTGAGAACATCTCGAATCGCGAGAAACCGGCGTCGAGTGCTTCGTGCAAATACTCGAGCGATTTTTTCGGTTCGTTCTTCAACGAGTAGGCACATCCGAGGTTGTAAATGGCGACCGGCCCCAAGTCGGGATCCTTGGTTGCTTTCTTGTGGGCCTCGATGGCTTCATCCAGCTTCCCATCCATATGCAATGAGTAGCCCAAAAAGAACCAGGCCTGCGTGTTACTGTCGTCCGCGGCGGTGTATTTTTTCAGTTTTTTGGCCGCCGCCGCGAAGGCTTCCGACTCCAGATCGAGTTGGGCGCTTCGGAATAACTCCGCTAATTCTGCCTCACCCTGCTCCTGCGCGTTAAGCCAATTCGGATTGGGGACGAATCCACAGACCAGAACAATGACACCGACTACCAAACCTAAACGCGAGCAATTGAACATCGATTTGCCTCCCACCTGTGAATCGGAAATACTCGAACTCTTGCTACGCATTGTAAACCGCTTAAACCTGTTCGGGGTGAGAGCTAGCGATTTCGTTTTTCGCAGAAAATATTGGCGACTCATTCCGAAAACCGAACGAAATATCTCTGAACCTTGCGACCTGCAGCCGTCACGTACGCCGTTCTGGCAATCAACCACGATGACAGCGACGGACGGCAATCACAGGTTCCAGCCCGAATTCTCGCAACTCCAGCTAACCGAATGTTGATCTTCGAAAATCCTCTGGCGCATAAAAAAAGGCAGCCCAACCGAGCTGCCCTCTAAGAATCCATTTCACAATGTTACTTGCGTCGGCGATGCCGAAGCGTTGTCAGGATACCGATGCCCAAAAGAACTGTTGCAGAAGACGGCTCTGGAATCGTTCCCAATACAAAGTTTCCTTCGGCAGCTTCATCGCCAGGCCAAACGTTTGGTCCGAGCGATTGAAAACCGACTTGGATGTGACGGCCAGCGCCAGCATCGGTTGCCAAGCTGAAGCTGAATGCTCCAGGACCGGTCAAGTTTAAGAACTGATCAGTGGAAGATGAAAAATCCGGAGCAAAGTCACGAATGAATGCCCTTGTCGTTCGGCCGTTGTTCCAATTGTTAGCAAGCACGTTTCCTGTAAAGGTAACGGTTTGACCCGAGTAAAGTGGATCGTTGGTGAATTGGTAATAAAGATTGGCTTCCATGTTCTTGTTACCGGCCGCTCCGGCGCCACCACTACCGTTTTGATACCAAAAGGCATCTCCGGTATTGATGGGTGCCGCTCCGAGTGTCAATGTGCTGTTGACATCATCAAAATTTGCCGTCAGATCGGCAATGCCCCATGGCTGGCCGAACACAAACCCGCCCCCGTTGGCGGGAAGTTCGAACACGTTCATATAGCCATTCCAGCCTGTATCACTGTATCCAGCCTTAACGGTGATGTCGGCATTCGCCGTCCCAGCCGTGGCGAAGGCCAAGAGTAAGATGGCGATGAGAGTCTTTAATCTGTTTAGCATTTCAATGGGTCTCCGGTGGTAGATACTCGTTGGTGTCGCTGATATTTCTAATACTCCCAGACCACCTAAGCTTGGCCTGAAACCGATTTCACAAGCGTCTATTTTGTTCAAAATTTTTCGCACCGTCAATTTAAAAAATCCCGTTTTTCTGCAAACTATGTCGAATGGCGTCGAATCGACTACTCGAATGGCAACGCCAGATGCCAAAACGTTCAATTCATGGCTAGACTCGAGCATTTGGAGCATTAATTGACCGAATTCTATGCGAATCGGTGAGCGTGAAATCGACAGGCGTAAAACTTACTCTTCGAAAACAATCTGATCCAAGTAAAAAACCTGAGGTTTTCCCTGGCCGGCGACCACCCAGAAAAACCCGGTTTTGATTCTCCTCAGATCCCGTTCTGTGAGGTCAAATGAAAACTGCTTCCATTCTTTACCGAGCTCGAATTCCTGCTCCCCTTTGGCGGTGTCGTAGTACTTTTTGTCCCGTCCCAGCAACCCGAAGCCGAACTTGACTTTCTCACCGCCTGATTCGCCCCGCGCCAGAACGTCAGCTTGGTCGCGCCGGTCAGATCGAGCCCACCCGGCTTGTCTCCCCAATCTTCTGCAGGGCTTTGCCAAACGACTCCGCCCCAATTATCTCCCTGGCTGTATTTGCATTCGATACAGTGCTTGCCGGATTTTGGCGCCAGTTGGCAATTTTCATCGACCGAAATAGCGCCGGCATTCCCCATCCAGCCGGACGGAACATAAGCAATCTTGCCGCCTGGCTCGTCGTAAAGCGTCAATGGCAACGGCACTTTAACACCCATCGCAATCCCCTCGGTCGCACTGACTCGGATTGGCAGATTGGCAACGGCCGCACCTTCGCCGTCATCGACATAAGCGTAAAGCCGATACAGCCCACCGGTATCGGGCAAATGAATCGTCGCGCCGGTTGCGTTTGATTCGACGATGCTCTGCGGATACGATTTTGGCCTGGCCTGATAGTCTCCACTGGTCATGTAATTTTTCGATTCTTCCATCAATTCCCAACGGACGTTGAGCGGTTGACCTTCGGGATCCGACGCTTTCAAACTCGCTTTCAGGTTGGCTCCCGGCTGGACAGAATTCGAACCGATCAAGCCAAATTCCTCGATCATCGGGCACAAGTTCTTCGGTGGCTTACCGGACCAGAGTTCGGTAAGCGTATCGACGGCGGCCGTTTTCTTGCCATCGGGTAACAGCAAACCAAACCACGTCGCGGTGGCTTCCTGTTTGTTACCCCAAAGAAACGCATAAGCGCCAAGGCAAAGTTCCTGGTCGGCCTTTAGCGCTAGAAACGTCCGGCGATACGCCTCGGCTTTCTGAGTACTGGTTGGTTCCTCAATCGCATCGATGCTGTTTTTGGGGACCTCCCAGGTTCCACGCGGACCGAACTCGGTCACGATGTAGGGCTTAGTACCCTTTGCCTGACGATAACGCTCGGGAATCGAGGCCGCGCCGCCGTAAGAATTGATGCCGATGATATCCACGCTAGGGCACATTTGATGAATGGCTGGAATCTTGTTTCCACCAATCTCTGCGATGACAGTCATCACGGGGTGGTGTGGGTCAATTTGCTTGATCCGATTGGCAATCTTCTCGACATGATTCCAAAGGTCCGGATCGTCACCGGCGTCGTGTCCCTCCATTTCATTGCCGATTCCCCAAACCAGGACAGCCGGGTGATTTTTGTATTTCTCCACGGCGGCAATCACGGTTTCGTACTGTGCCTGCACACTTTGAGGGTCGGAATAATCAAACCCCAGGCGTTCGTGCTCCAACCAAATTCCGAGGCAAACGCTGATTCCATTTTGATGGGCCTGGTCAAGGCGCTCCTGCGAAGCCTGATCCACACCCCATAACCGGTTGGAATTGCCGCCACATTCCGCGAGGAACGCCATCGTTCCCTCGCCGCCGGCGCCGTGGATGTAATACGGTTTGCCGCCACGCTGGAGCTGATATTGTCCGTCAATTTTTGTGATCGTGACGGAAATCGGTTGGCCCGAGATCGCTTGGGCCCAAATGGGACTTGGCGTTGAAGCGATCAAGCCGATCCCCAACAGGGCGATCAACAAAGCGTTGTGTAAATTAATTTTCCAATCAAGACGCTGTTTCATGCTGCTCACCTGGTTACTCAAAGACACGCCTCAGCGCGTGGATACTGCCTCGTTCCGCCGGCTCAGTTCGCCGGCGAAAAACAAAATTCAATTCTCTCGATGATGCCGTCGCGCAGGAAGATCGACCGTGATTCTTCGGGCGTCAATTGGGTGCCGCTGCGAGTCACGGGCTGGACCTGGTCACCACGAAAGATTCGCAACTCCGCTTGCTCGCCCATTCGGAACACGATCGGTACCTGGCAAAACGTAAAGCCAAAACAACCGGTCGAGACTTCAATTTCGGAATTTTGACCATCCAGACCTACCACGTTCAACACCGACGAAGCCGTCAGAAACTCGGAACTTTCAAATAGCGAAGGATCGAACACGATCACCCCTTCGCGAATCCGAATCCCGATTTCAGCGAATCGCGGCCAGAATGTCTTCTTTGACTTGTCCGGTCATTCCCGGCTGTTGTGCACCAGCGTGTTTGGGCGTGTGGGAATAGGGATTCGATTGGGAACGCACCGTAGCTTGCCGGAGAATTCTCGAGCCCCAAACCGTCCCGAATCTCACGATAAAAACCCGCCAACTTCTCCCGTTGTTCCGGGGCAACGACCGTTTGGCTGGCCCGGTCATAGCACTCCAAAACCGCCAGGGCCAGCTTCGAAACCATGTGCCAATAGACACAGCCCAATCCTTCATAACCGAAAAACGTACCGGAACGACCGGTGAACCGTCGATGATCAAAGGTCTGCTCAAACAAATCCAGGATGATTTCCTTTTCCAGCGCGATCAATTCTGCCAGATCCGGTTTTGATTTCGCCAACGCACTCAAAGCGCGACTCAAATCCTGAGCGTTTCGCAGATCACCGTTAAAGTGTAACTGCCCATTGACATCTCGACGGACGATTTGACGATCTTCCCTGCCGATCAAAGCCTGAATCAATTCTGAGTTCTCAGCCAGTTTCCGTTCGATGCAATTCTTTTCAAGAAACTTGGGCAGTTCCCGATCCGGATAGAGCATGTAACTGTTGAGATCTTCACGATAGATCTTGCTGTTTCGCAGCGATTCAAGGACTTCAATCACTTCCGCCGGAGCAAGCAACTGGGAGCTCAACGCGGCGACCTGCCCCTCCAGCATTTCATAGAGATATTCGATTCGCAGTTGACCTGGCTCAAACCTCAACAGATTGTACGAATGAAACAGGCCGTCCCCACGACGATTTAATCGAATGGTCTGGTCAAGGAACTGGACGCAAAGTTCGGCAAACCGAGCCAGACGCGACACCTCCAATTTGACAAACTGGCCGCTAACACCGTTCTGATACAGCACGGTGCGGAAATCTTCACCCGCCTGTTGCATCTGGTCGACAAACTGACGGCGTCCTTGGTCGGAAATCGAACCTTCGAGCAATGACGCATGTTGCTGGAGCACGGTCTCAACGTTTTCCAGGAAGCCAACGAACTCCTGGCTGATTTCGATCGACGAAACGCCGACTCCGGCTACCATCGAACGAAAGAAATCCAGAAACCGTCGCAGGTGGCAAACCGTGACAACCGATGCGCCGTTCCCCACCAATGCATTGTTGGCATCGTTCCATTCGGGTCGCTGGGTGTTCAGCCAGATTCCACCTCCGGGCACAAAATTGGACATCTTCACGACCGCCGGCACCAGCAATTTTTCCATCAGGCTGACTCGATGAATCTCGCCATCTGAAGTTGTCAACAAACGTCCGTCGGCTCCCAGCTTGTTCACCCGCGATTCAATTTTTGCTTCGACATCCTGATCGTAATTGATGGTCAGAAACGGATTTTGGAGGATCTCCCGGTAACTGCGAATTCGATAGGGGAGCTCCGCGTAGACACCCGATCGGCGCGTAAGGATCTCTTTGAATCCGTCCGGAAAAAAGCTGTGGGACCATTCGAGCAGTTTCTGCAGATAGATGATCTGGTGGTCACCCCAGTATCCGATATTGGCCCAGGGATCACCCGGTTCCGGCTTTTCCCAGTCGAAGCCATCCTTGGTCAGCCGGTAGGGGTTGTAACCATCGGCGGTCGAAGCATTGACGAATCGCAAGACCATCGAATTGAGGAACGCGGGATACGAAAACCCCAATGCTTCCCAGTTCTGGAAAATATCCCGCCAATTCCCCTGGTAATTCAATCGCTGTGTACCATCTTCATTTTTCCAATTGATGGAAAATGCATTCCAGGGTCGCGTCGGATCACCATGACGTCGACCAAAAGTAAACGGCAGATACTCCTGCGTAATTCGGATCAAGTCGGGATCGTGGGTATCCTGGACCATCTCCAACAGCTCGGAAATCGGCATGGTAGGACGGTTGAGCTGCGCCAATCGCTCCTGCTGACGAACCGCTACCTCCCGGTTAAACGTTGCCACGTGTTCGACAAAATCGGCCACGCAAACGTCGTATCCCTGGAACGGCGTCCCGCCCCGCATCAGATTGAAGATGACATTCGACTGATGACGATGGACGCGCAAGCGTTTTTCGCTCAGCTGAAAGCCGTCCGCGGCCGAGAGCAGAGATCGCAACGTCTCTTGTCCCGAGGCAATATCCCGACGCACCTCATCGAGCGGGTTGGCGGAATGCTCCAGTTGATGAAGCAATTCGGCAACATCCGATTGATCGTATTTCAGGTCGGCCACGACGGACCAGGAACGCACATCGTTCGGTGACAGTTCGAACGCCGTGTTGACGAGATACGCACCCCGCTGGCCGCGGACGTCCCGCTCGGTGATCAATTCACGCCCGTGACGGAAATCATCCAGTTGGGTGGTGCTCAGCAGAATCGTCGGACGGTCCAATCCAACCTGCCAGGCGACGGTTGCCCGCAAGCCTTCACTCGGTTCGGCGCAGTCGGTTGGAATCGAGCTTAAGTAAAAAATCCCCAAATCGTGTTTGGGGCTCAACTCGTTTTTCTTGTAGGCATTGATCAGGTTACTGAACCGCAACTGAAACATCTCGTCGATGCCGTAAGGCAGGATATTCTGGAGCCCATCCACCATCGAAACCGGTCTCGGTTGCTCGCTCACATTGGCCAGATGGCAGCTCCGCACAAAACCAAACCGGTCGCTACATTCCCAGCTGTAACGAAAAACCAATCCCAGGGAGTGATTGACTTCCTCAAACTGCAGCTTGCCACCCGACATGCTTTTGTAGAGGTTGCGGGTTAGATCGAAGCCGGCAGCCTGTTCACAGAATGGCTCCCAACAAACCAGGTTTCCGTCCGCATCGTTGGTGCGAATCATCGTTTTGGGACCGCTGGAACCGGCCAGATTCGATCAATTTGTCCGAGCAATAATAGGGAAACAAAGCGTTGTTCGGGGAACGTCGCCCGGCCGTCAATTCGCCGTTGCTGGCAACAAACATCCAATGGTCCGACGCGCCGACCAGTGACATGAAAAACGGGGCCATGTGCTGACTGTTGGCGATGCGATAAAACGCCTCACCGTCGAGAAACACATATTCCCCAGCCGTTTCTCTGGAACTGTGCTGCTGCGAATTAGCCTTCAAATTGATGCGTGATCTGTTCATTGAGATGTTGTCGGTGTTGATCCGTTTAATGTTGAAAATCCTGGCCTGAACGAACGAGTCTCCGGAGAATCACTCATTCCTGATCGGCCCTGTCGGCTGACGGAGATTTCCTTTGCTGCAATTCAATTTCGATGGTCCGCAGCAGACTCTCGGAAAGGTTGTAAAACAGTAAACAGCCGGCGGCCGCCAGCAGAAAGACTGCGGGGATGACACTCATCATCAGAATGATTCCCCCAATGGTTTCTTCCGACTGAACTTGCTGCACACCGTCAATCGGCTGTTGGAAATTGAAACTGGCCAACGCCCACCCCGGGATTGCAGTGCCGATCTGCGCCACCCAATTTTTGCGAGAACGTGGCTGCTGAAAAAACCAGCCCCGTCGCACGACGGTGGAATCTCCATTCAGAATAATCTGCCGCATCGGCGTACATCGCCCACAGCAGAACCGGAACCGGACCACCCACAAACGCGAGGCAGATGTTCAGCGCGTACATCAACCCGACCTGGTCGGGCTTAAGAAAGATAAACATGGCAGTCAACACAGCCACCGCCACGTTCATCAGAATCATCAGCATTCGCTTGCCGAACATCGCGGTCAACGGCTTGGTCATGAGCATCCCCAAAATGCTCGCCACCGTGCTGACGGCCAGAAAATTTCCAAAGGTCGAATCGACGTAATAAGTGAAGTAGTAGGCAATCGCGCTGCCGTGCGTCCAGCCCGCGAGAATCTGAAACAAACCAACGGCCAACAAAACCAGCCACGCCCTGTTGCGCAGCAAATCCCAGATATCCTGTCTGAATCTGGTATTCTTCTTTTGTTCCGGAACGACACGTTCTTTGGTGGTCGCAAACGTGACCAGGAACAGGATCGCGGCGACGAGCGCGTAACACACAACGGTCCAGAAAAAACCGGTCTGTTTATCCAGCACCACGACCTTCTCGATGCCGTCCACGATCTGCATTTCCGTGCCGCCAAAATAAGCGACCAGCGGCTCGGTGAACTTCTGGACAATCAAGCCTCCGCAAAAGGCGAGCACAAACCGGAATGTGGAAACGCTGGTGCGTTCGAGCGAGTTGGGCGTGATGACTCCCATCAACGCGCCGTAGGGAATATTGATCGCCGTGTAAGCCATAAACACCAGCGTGTAAGTCACGTAGGCGTAAATCAACTTCCCCTGCGGGCTGAGGTCCGGCGTGTAGAACGTCATGATTCCCGTCACGGCAAACGGAATCGATCCCCAAACCAGGTAGGGCCGGAAGCTACCCCAAGCCGTTCGGGTGCGGTCGGCGAGCAGGCCAATCAGCGGATCGTTAATTGCATCCCACAGCTTGGTGACGAAGAACATCGTGGCCGCAGCCGACGCAGAGATCCCGAACACGTCGGTGTAGAAAATCAACTGAAAATTCTCGAATAGTTTCCAGTAGAAATTGGACGCCGTATCACCCAGCCCGTAACCGATTTTCTCGCCAACGGAAAGCTTGCCTTCCGGCCGAAGCTGCGGAGCGAGCGGTTGGGCAACCTGACCTGGCTCAACTGGTGCGCGTACCGTTTTCTGCACCGTCGTTCATATTTCCTGCCCAGACCTTCCAACGTGCGCAAACCGAGAACCAGTCAAGTCAACAGCCAGTTCGACTGGTGACCACTTCCAAATATTCCAAGAGGATCTGAACGACAGCGTCGTCCTAAAGACGGGGGCTACCCGGAGCGGCTCTCACCAGCGCCGGACCGCGGCGGCTTGGTTTTCTGAGGCTTATTGTTCGGCTTGGCAGAAAACAGGCTTTCGTATTCGGCGTCTTCCACTTCGCGTTGAACCATGTTCAGGAATGCCACCATGCGCTTGCCCGAGGATCCCGTTTTCTGGAAGATCACAGCTTCCTTCGAACCGCGCGGACCAGAGGCCACACCGTAGCGAATTTGAAAGGGTTCGCGATCCTGTTCACAGATGAACAACTCGTCAATTCCGTCGGGTTCGATGCCCATCGGCTTGAGCACCTCGGGGTCGATGCCACGCAGAAACGTTTTGAATTCCGTTTCATCCTTCGGCCCCTGAAATTTGTGCTGAACCTGATACATCATGTACAGATTCGCCAATCGTTGAATGTTCGATTGATTCGCATCGGCGATTGCGGACTCGGGCGTTGCACCCGAGCCGCAGCCTGCCAGGCAGCAGAGCGAAAACAGGAGGGATAGAACACAGAGGAAATTTACAGTCTTTCTCACGGTAATCACCAAACTCCTGCTGACTCTGCTGCGGAAAAAACCCATGGAACGAAACATCAACCTAGTTTAGATCATCTTGCGTCGCGGTCGTGCGATCAGACCGTTTTCCCAACTGGTCGAGGATTCGCAAGTCGGAATTGGCACGAATGGTCCGCGTCGAACCATCTCCGAAGACAGAGGTAATCACACCACCTGCATGGGCCGAACCAAAACCAAATTCCTCGGGGCGGCCTGCACCGTTGCGATTAATGTACGCCGGTCGTTCGGTGGTATCGGACCAGACACCAATTTCGTTGATGTCGCCACCCGTCGTTCCGTCCGCTCCCAGCACGCCAAATTGACGCATCACAGGCCAATCCGCTCCGGTGTAATAACCCATCAGCTCCCACCAGTCCCAATCGCGACCATCAATCGTCCAGGAATCTGCAAAAACTGCCTTTTCGGCCAGCAAAATCGTGTTCGACGCGCCATCCTTGATGCTACCAAACCCGACGGGAGTGAATTTCGTAACTCGACCGGCCGATGAATCCCAGTGTCCACCTTTTTTGAGAATGCCCGTCCAGACTTCGAACTCTTCATTTTCCCGCGGAGGAACCCATGTTTCCCAGGCGAATCCCCGCCACTGCGGATCGTTCCAACTGGCCAAGACACCAGCATAGTCGCCCAGTGCGAAGGTCGTCCACCCAAGGTTGGCAAAACGGGCACTGCGGGAAGGACAATTAAATGTCTCAACCGTGCGTGGAGAAATACCACCGGGTCCCACCAACCCAATCGTGGAACGGGCGTCGGCCATCGTGTTCTGCTCGATGAACGGAAGGACCTGGAACATCCAACTGCTGTGCTCGTAACCGTGGGTCGGCTCGAAGTTCTCTTCCCAATACTGGTTGACGCAACCACCCGCCGATGGAAACACCATATTGGAAGACTCAAAGTTGTGCATGGCGATGCCGAGTTGCCGGAGGTGATTCAGGCAAGTGGTTCGGCGGGCAGCTTCGCGGACTTGCTGAACGGCTGGCAGCAGCATTCCGATCAAAATGCCAATAATGGCAATCACGACAAGCAACTCCACTAAAGTGAAAGCTTGCCGACGGCGTGAGTGTAAATTTTGCATTTGGGGGCTACCTGTGGTCAATGTAGACGGTTGTGGTGAATTGAATTCCAATTAAGAAATGAAGTTTATTTGGAACCGGTTTCAAAAACTTGACTCATTATCTCCGTAAATCAAACAGTGTCAAGCTCGAAAATGTTTTTCTTGAAACCGCTTTCAAAACTAATTTACCCGGCGAAGTTGGAATTTATTTTTGATTCCATCTGGGCTTGGGGCAGAATTAGACACATAATTATGAAAGCGGTTTCAATTATTTACGGCTTATCCGAGCCTATCCCGGACCGCAATGCAAACCACTGGCTAACCTTTTTTCATCCATGACCCAGAAAAACATCACCATCGAGGACATCGCAAAAAAGGCAAAGGTCTCCAAAAGTACCGTTTCCCGCGTTCTGAACAATACCACGCCGGTCAACGAGAAAAAAAGAACCGCCGTTCTGAAAGCGATGAAAAAACTGAATTTCAAACCCAATGTGTTCGCGCGAAGCTTGGCCGGTGGCCAGTCCATGACGCTGGGAGTGATCACGCAATATATTGGTAGCCCGTTCTACGACTCCGTCACCCAAGGGGTCATTATGGGACTAACGGGGACCGATTACTTTCCCATATTTTTTGATTCACAGTGGAAAAAAGAACTGGAAGAGGCAGCCATCACCACGCTGATCGAGCGTCAAGTTGACGGGCTGATCATGGTCGGAGGTGATCTGGAAGCCGAAACGATGGATGCCCTCCGCAACGATGTTCCAATGGTGGTCGTTGCCCGAAAAGCTGCTGGCTGGGAACAACATTCGGTAACGATCGACAACGTGGCAGCCGCAAAAACGGCAACCGAATACTTGATTAACGCCGGCCATCGAAATATCGCCCATATCATGGGCAGGCACCAACACCCGGATGCCATCGACCGCTATCTGGGGTATCAGCAAGCCTTGAAAGAGGCCAACCTGGACGTCCAGCCAGAACTTTTTGTGGAAGGCGATTTCAGCAGCCAATCGGGTGTACTGGCGATGGAAACTCTGTTGATGCGAGGCACGTCATTCTCCGCTGTATTCTCAGGAAATGACGAGATGGCCTTCGGTGCCAGACTGGCGCTGTATCGACGCGGCATTCGAGTCCCCGACGACATGTCCATTGTCGGTTTCGATGACCAGCCCGCGTCGGCGTTTATGACGCCCCCGTTGACGACTGTGGCCCAGCCCGCGCATGAGATGGGAATTGCCGCTTCCAAAATGCTGCTCAACATCATCAGCGGGAATCCCGTCGAAAACACCGAACTCCCGGCAACCCTCGTCGTGCGCGAATCCGTGGCTCGGGTTCGCTAGGAGGCTGTGAATTTTTCGTACGGACCTTATTCAACCGATCTCGAATAAATTCCCAACCCATCAGCGACTCCCCAAAGAGATGCTGTTCTTTCCGATCCACCGCATCGAAAAACCCCAACTTTCTGACCCGATGCTAGCGTCGTGCCCGCAGCTCAAGCTCCAGTCTCAACCGGAAAAGCAAATTCGCCTCGCTTTTTTAACAAACGCGAGGTTCTTTTCGCCCAACGCAACCCGGCTGATCGATACCGACGGACAACAAACGGCCATTCATCGACCATCTAAGGACACCATTCGGTCTCTCTGCCGACCCAACACCGGTTTCCAACTGGATCGGCGAAAGCCCGCTGCTAAGCAACTTGACGAATCCTCCAGATCGCCAAGAATGAGCCCACGAAAGCTCGACAAAAACATGACTCAACGTTCCCCACTCCCGCAAATCTGGAAAGCTTGCTGTTGTTGCAAGCCGGGGAATTGTTGTATGAATTCCTCCTAGATTTTGCTTTCAGCTGACGCTTAACGATTCAAGCACACTCACGCGGGAAGCCCTCCTGCGTTTTTTTTTGCCCGAACCGAAATACCTCGAACCTGTTCCAGCACTTTGGTCCCGACTTTGATCCCGTCTGACAACCAACTCAAACGCCGAGCTTGAACTGCAATGAGTAAATCGCCCGCCGCACCATCCCATGAGTTGACCGAGTCCACATTGACGTCCGGTGGTCACCCCCAAGCGGCGGGTGCTCCCCTAACTCAGCCGCCCGCCGAACCGCTGGTTGACTTGCAGGGACCTTCCACGCAGGTTGGCGAGCAAAGCCAGCCGCAGGAGCTGGTCGCTTGGGGATTGCAAAAATTTGCCGGCCTGCCGATTGTCCTGACAACCTCCTTCGGCATGGAAGGCTGCTCGTTGATGGACATGTGTTCCAAAGCAATTGCCGAGCACGGCTTGCCAAAATTAACCATCGCTTGCATCGATACCGGGTTCTTTTTTCCTGAAACGCTGCAGCTGAGGGAGAAACTGATCCAACGCTACCAGAACCTCGAATTCGTGACCTGGAAAACTCCCGTCTCAATCCAGGAACAGGCCGAGACCTATGGCGATCAGCTTTGGAGAAACAACCCCAACATGTGCTGCAACATTCGCAAAGTCCAACCGATGCAACAGAACATTCACGGCTATCGTGTCTGGATCACAGCCTTGCGACGAAGCCAAACGGAGCATCGCTCCAATGTCCCTGCCCTGGGGTGGGACTGGAAGTATCAACTGTTGAAATTATGCCCCCTGGTCTCTTGGACTCGCCCCGAAGTCTGGCAGTATATCCAGGAGCATGACGTCCCCTTCAATCAACTTCACCTGCAGGACTATCCTAGCATCAGCTGCTACCACTGCACCAAACCCGTCCCCGGTTCGACCCCTGAACAGGAAGTCCGCGAAGGCCGCTGGGCAGGCAAAGATAAAACCGAATGCGGCTTGCACTACTCGATCTAACCACGCAACCAAAAACCTGAATCCTGATGGGACTGGCGATTCAACCGCGATGCCCGACCGAACACCGAACACCGAAAAAAACAATGCCTAAAGACAACCAAGAGCCATCCAAAGTCGAAAAAGCCAAAATCGAAAGCCAGTTCCTCCGCGGAACAATCGACGAAACTTTGAAGGACCCCACGCAGGAATCATTCAATACCGATGATCTGCAACTGATCAAGTTTCACGGGTCGTACGAACAAGATGACCGCGACCTGCGCAAATCCCGCCGCGCCGAGGGGCTTGGCAAGGCCTACAGCTATATGATTCGGATCACCCTGCCCGCCGGGCAAATCACCAATCGCCAGTATCTTGACCTGGATCGCATGGCGGACGAGTTCGCCAATGGAACGATTCGAATCACAACACGCCAGGCGATTCAGTACCACGGTGTCCTGAAAGGAGATCTGCGCGAGACCATCAAGCAGATCAACGAGGCTTTGATGACGACGCTCGCGGCCTGCGGAGATGTTTGCCGCAACGTGATGGCCAGCGCCCCACCCATTAAAAATGCCGTTCACGAACAGATTCGCAAAACGGCACATGAAATTGCCGCCGATCTGCGCCCCGCAACAAAAGCCTATTTTGAAATCTGGGTGGATGGCGAGCGGCAAGTCTCAACCCACGAAGAAGAGCCCTTTTACGGCGAAACCTATCTTCCCCGGAAATACAAAGTCGGGGTCACGGTCCAGGGTGACAATCAAATCGACGTTTACTCCTATGACGCGGGCCTGATCGGCATTCTCGAAGAGGGTCAACTGATTGGCTACAACGTCGTTGCCGGTGGCGGGCTGGGGATGAGTCATGGTCGTGCCAACACGTTTGCCCAGATCGCGGAACGGATCGGTTTTGTCGCCATCGAGGACGGCGTGGAGGCGGTCCGGATTCTCGCTTCGATCTATCGCGACTTCGGCAACCGTTCGGATCGCAAGCAGGCTCGTCTGAAATACCTGGTTGATTCGATGGGGGTGGATGAATTCACCGCGGAATTCCGGCGGCGTGCCAAATTCGCATTGTCCCCCTGGCGAGAGATCCCGCCGACCGACACTCAGGATTGGCTGGGTCCCCATCGACAGGATGACGACCATTGGTTCTACGGCGTATTCGTGGAAAATGGACGCATCAAAGATACCGATTCGATGAAACTGCGGACCGCGTTCCTGAAGATCGCCCAGGAATTAAATTGCTCGATGACCTTAACGGCCCAGCAAAGCATTTTGTTTAACGATCTGAACTCGGAAGACGTGACCACGCTGGAGTCGATCCTGCGTGAACACAATGTGCCTCTGCTGAATGAAATTTCCAATGCTCGTCGTTATTCCATGGCCTGCCCCGCCATGCCAACGTGCGGCTTGGCCGTCGCCGAATCTGAACGGGCTGCTCCGGAATTTATCACCGAAATCGAACAAAGACTTGCATCGTTGGGACTGGACGATACCAAACTGACCATTCGGATGACCGGATGCCCCAACGGCTGTGCCCGGCCGTACACCGCCGACATCGCGTTCGTTGGTCGCCGACCGGGGATCTACCACTTGTTCGTCGGAGGACGCCTGGCCGGAGATCGCATGGCCGATCTGTACGCCGCCGACGTCAAACTGGAAGACGCTGTTGAGGTGCTCACGCCGCTGTTGACGCAATATGCAGTCAATCGCCAGCCGGAAGAGGGCTTGGGAGATTTCTATCAGCGTTTGATGGAAAAATCCGAACCGCGGCGAAGACTGACCGGGAAAGAACAACCGACTTTCGATCAATTGCAGCCCAAACTGGTGCAGCTTGAGGGGGCCAATTGAAATCCTCGACGTCCCCCATGGCTGCCGGATCACGCGTGGATGAACCTGCGGGCGCCGGCCCCAGTTTGATCCTTGCCGCGCATGGTTCCCTGGCCCACGCTACCTCGAATCAACCCCTGTTCGATCTGGCCGACCGAATCTCGAAACGGTATCCCTTCCCTCGGGTTACCCCAGCGTTTCTCAACGGCGAACCCAACGCGACCAACGTCCTGGCGAACGTCCCGGAAGGTCCGGTTGTCGTGGTACCGGTGATGACCAGCCACGGTTACTACTTGCAAAATGTACTGCCGGCGAAACTGGCAGAAAACCCGGAATTCGACCAGTACGCCATTCGGGTCACCCCCGCATTGGGGCTGCACCCCCGGGTTGGCCCGCTGGTTGTCTCCCGAATCAGCCGAGTGTTTGCAGATTACGCGTTATCGACCGGGGACACGGCGATCGTGTTGGTAGGACACGGGACCAAACGGAATCCCCGGAGCGCCGAATCGACCTACGCGTTGGCAAGCGAGATCCGCCGGCTGCTTGCCAACCTCGACCTGCACGTCGCGTTCCTCGACCAGGATCCCAACCTGGAATCGCTTGCCCCCAACCTGAATGCAACCAACGTTTTGATCATCCCGTTCCTGATCAGTCGCGGTCCGCACACGACCGTCGATGTTCCCGGGGCCTTCGGATTACCGACCGGACCGGAGATCGAGTTTCCCTTGGTCCAGCAGAATCCCGAGGGACGTGTGATTTGCGATCTGCCCGTCGGAATGTATCCGGAAATGGCAGAGCTCTGTATCGAACTGGCTACGGCGACCGCAAAACTCAACGAGATTCGGCAAACGCCCCAACGAATCGAGGCTTCACCATGATTGCCCAAGCAGGAGTTGTTTATCTCGTCGGTGCCGGGCCGGGGGATCCGGAGTTGATCACGTTGCGAGGCATGCGGCTGATTGAGCAAGCCGACACGGTGATCCATGATCGCCTGATCCCGCTGGAGGTCCTCAACTGGTGCCGACCATCGGCGCTCCGAATCGACGTTGGAAAATACCCCGATCACCATCGCGTCAGTCAAGCGGAAATTAATCAACTGCTGGTTCATTATGCCAAGCTAGGAAACCGCGTGGTTCGATTGAAAGGCGGTGATCCGTTTGTGTTCGGTCGCGGCCAGGAAGAAATCGAAGCTTGTCGCGACGCCGGAGTGACCTATGAAGTCATTCCCGGAATCAGCAGTTGCATTTCGGCGCCCTCGGCTGCGGGGATTCCGGTCACCACCCGTGGTATCGCCCGGACGTTTGCAGTCGTTACCGGTCAAACCGATCCGAATCTGAAATCCGAGATCGACTATGCTGCCCTGTCCAAAATGGACACCGTCGTGGTCTTGATGGGCCGCAAGAATCTTTCCCAATTGACCGCCAATTTGATCCTGGCAGGTCGCCATCCGGACACACCCGTCGCTTGCATCGAAAACGCAACGCTGCCCAGCCAGCGGGTGATTTTGGGATCCCTTGAAGACATTGCGAAGCAAGCCGACCAGCACAGATTTTCCAGTCCGATGGTTTCGGTGATTGGCGAAGTCGCTGCAATGGTCGACCAAAGCCGGATCGAACTCCCCGTCGAAATCCAGTCGGCATTGCTTTCTGCCTGACATCGAGCACGCGTAATCGGGCCAGTCTTCCGAGTTGGGCCTGACAATTGTTTCGACGGCAATCGGCAGGCAACTCTTCGCAAGCACGGTTCTCCGGCAGGGTTCTCCCGCACGACTTCCCCGTGATCACAATAAAACGGAGCCAACAAGCATCCGGTCCATGCGCAGGATCATTTCATTTTTCGATTCAGGAACGACACGTGAAGCTCGCTACCCATCGGCTGTTATCGCTTTCGGTTTTCGTCACGACGCTCTTTGTGAGCCTGACCTTGAGCCACGCGCAGGATTGGCCTCAGTTTCGCGGGGCCGATGGCAGCGCCAGCGCGACGGACGCAAACACACCAACGACCTGGAGTGATCAGGAAAATATCGCCTGGAAAACAAAACTCCCGGGTCGCGGCTCGTCCAGTCCGATTGTTGTCGGAGATCGCGTCCTGTTGTGTGCGTTCACAGGCTACGGCCAAACAACCGACCCTAACGGTGAGGCTGGAAACAAATCTGATCTGCGACTCCACACGCTCTGCTTTGATCGTCAAACCGGAAGCCTGATCTGGGACCGTTCGATCAACGCCAGTCCCAACGAACAAGAATTTTCCAAACGGGTGGCGGATCACGGTTACACTTCGGGCACACCCGCCAGCGATGGCAAATCGGTGTTTGCATTTTTTGGTGTATCCGGCGCCGTTGCCTATGATCTGGATGGCAACCCGCTCTGGCATAACAAGGACCTCGGTTCCAAAACCGCCGGGTTCGGTTCTTCCTCGTCCCCGGTCGTCAACGACAATCTGGTTTACATTAACGCCAGCATCGAAGGCGGTACGTTATACGCACTCAACAAGACCAGCGGCGAGGTCGTCTGGCAAAAAGACAACATCGATAAATGTTGGTCTTCGGTCTGCATTGCCGAGACCGAATCAGGCGATCGGGAATTGGTCATCAACCAGAAAGAAACCGTCTACGGACTGGACCCGAACACCGGCCAGCAACTCTGGTCATGCGCCGGCATTCAGGACTACGTCGTGCCGGTTCCGATCGCCAGGGACGGCGTGATTTATTGTCTTGGGGGTCGCAGCAACCGCGCCCTGGCCATCAAGCTAGGTGGTCGTGGCGACGTGACCGCAACCCACAAACTATGGGAGACGAATGTCGGAGCCAACGTGACGTCGCCGGTACTGGTCGGCGATTATCTGTACTGGGCCAGCGACAAAGGCATTGCCAATTGCATGAATGCGAAAACGGGCGAACCGGTGTTCCGCGAGCGGATGCCGACCCGCGAACGGGTTTACGCTTCCATCGTTCACGCCGGCGACAAACTGTACCTCACCACGCGCGACCGTGGCGTGCAGGTCTTGGCAGCCAAACCGGAGTTTGAACAACTGGCGTTGAACGTGATCGAATCGGATCCCAACCTGTTCAACGCCAGCCCCGCCGTTTCGGGAAATCAGCTGTTTTTACGAAGCGACGCCTACCTCTACTGCATCAGCGAACAGGCGAATTAGGCCGCGCGGCAAGCGGGCTCCAACCCGGGAGCCGGCCAAAAATCGCACCCAACAGGATGTTGCATACCGGGAACTTCAAGACCATAATCGGCAAATATCTGGGCCCTTTTTCACCCTCCCCTTTGAGCCGTGTATGTCTGCCAACATCAGTTTTTCCGAGCAAGTCGATCGTTTTTTTCGACCAGGCCGCAGCGCTTACCGACCACGACCCCAGTTTGCTCGCCCAAATCCGCCAATGCAATTTCGTCTGTCGGTTCGCGTTTCCAATCGAACGTGACAACGGAGCGATCGAGGTGATTCACGGCTGGCGGGCGGAGCACAGCAATCACAAGCTACCGACCAAGGGCGGCATTCGATTCAGCCTGGAGGTCAACTCGGATGAAGTCCGAGCGCTGGCCAGTTTGATGACCTACAAGTGTGCCATTGTTAACGTACCGTTTGGGGGTGCTAAAGGCGGGATCAAGATCGATCGCCGTCAGTATTCCGACCGGGAGTTGGAGCGAATTACGCGGCGATTTACGTTTGAATTGCACCGCAAGAACTTCATTGGACCGGGGATCGATGTTCCCGCACCCGACTTTGGAACCGGCGCCAAGGAAATGTCCTGGATCGCGGATACCTATCAATCCCTCAACAACAACGAACTCAACGCCATGGCCTGCGTGACGGGTAAACCGGTTGAGTTGGGCGGCATTCGCGGGCGAACCGAAGCGACCGGACTGGGGGTATATTACGGAGTTCGCGAGGCCTGCCAGATCGCCGAAGACATGAAACCACTTGGTTTGACGACGGGGCTGGAAGGCAAAACGGTCGTGATTCAAGGTTTTGGGAATGTTGGATTTCACACTGCGAAATTCTTCGAGGAAGGCGGCGCAAAAGTGATTGCGATCGCCGAGTGGGACGGGACCATCGTCAACCCCAACGGGCTGGATGTGATGGCCGTTGATGAACACCGGCAGGAAACCGGTTCGATCACCGGGTTTGCCGATTCCAAACCGTTGCCCGCAGGTGAATCGGCGTTGGAGATGAAGTGCGACATCCTGATCCCGGCTGCTTTGGAAAGCGTGCTGAACAAGGAAAATGCAGCTCGCGTCAAAGCCAAAATTGTTGCCGAAGCGGCCAACGGCCCCACCACAGCCGAAGCCGATCGGATCCTGGTTAGCAAAGGTATCCTGGTTATTCCGGACGCCTACTTGAACGCTGGCGGTGTCACGGTGTCGTATTTTGAGTGGTTGAAAGATCTTTCCCATGTGCGGTTCGGCCGACTGGAAAAACGCTTCGAAGAATTCGCGTTCCGGCGGTTATTGTCGGCGGTCGAAAATGCAACCGAGAAACAGTTCACTGAGGACATGCTGAAGGTACTCAGCCAAGGCGCCGACGAACACGACCTGGTCCGCTCCGGGCTCGAAGAAACCATGGCAACGGCGTACCAGGAAATCCGCGACGTGGCAAAACGGCTGGATGGCAAAGCCGACCTGAGGACGGCCGCGTTTGTCAGCGCGATCAACAAAATCGCGTTGTGTTACGGTGACATGGGGATTTTCCCCTAAGGATCCCGTTAGATCGTGTCGTACTCGATCGGGCATTCCGGCAACGAGCCGAGGAAGATCCGGCCGTACGATTTCGTCTTGATTCTCGGATCGAGGATCACCACGATTCCGGTGTCCGTTTTACTCCGAATCAGGCGGCCGAAGCCCTGTTTGAATTTAATCACGGCTTCGGGCAGTTGGTAATCGTTGAACGGGTTGCCGCCGCGTGCGCGGATCGCCTCCAGTCGGGCCTCCAGCAAAGGTTGATCGGGAACGCTGAACGGCAGCTTTGTGATGATCACGTTTTGCAGCGCATCTCCCTGCACATCGACGCCCTGCCAGAAGCTATCGGTCCCGAACAACACCCCGCGGGGGTTGGCTTTGAATTTATCCAGTAACTGGGTCCGTGAAATACCACCTCCCTGGACGTACAGCGCGTAGTTTTTTTCGGTCAGCCAAGAGGTCAATTCACGGGCACAACGATTGAGAAATTCGTAACTGGTGAACAACACAAATGCTCGTCCGTCAGTCCGGGACACGTATTGCTTGATCGCATCCATGCACTGTCGTTCATGGGTATCGCGGTGATCGGCCGGACTGGCCATGTTGGTAACCAGGACCAGCCGTGCCTGTTCGTTGTAATTGAACGGGCTGCCCAGCTTTAACGTGTCGGACTGCGTCAGTCCGATTCGGTTTTGAAAAAACTCGAATGAATCCCCCGTGGCAAGTGTCGCGCTGGTAAGAATGCAACAATCGGTTGGGTCAAACAGGTTATCTCGCAGCGCCGGCCCGACATTGATCGGGGCCGCCATCAAGCTGACATTCTGTTGCCCCAAACGATTGACATTGGATTCCACCCAGTAGACTCCGCCTTCGAGCTCTTGCAGTCGCCAGGATTCGAGTTGGGTGGAAATGGCGTTCAGCCGATCGCAGGCTGAGACAAGGTTCTGTTTTTCCGCGGCGTCTTCCACGGTTTCGGCAAAATCGCGGAGGTGTTTGGCCAGCGAATCGAGTTCCGGGGTCAACGGATTGGCGACAATTCCGCTGTTGCGAACGCGGGTCGTGGAATTACGCGATTTGCCGCTGCCGGCCTCCGTCGTTCGCGCTACCCACCGCATCACGTCGCCAAAAAAATCCTCGGACAGGGTGCGGCAACGGACGACCGCCCGCTGGCCTTCGGCGACGCCGTGGTGAACCAGCAGGCCTTTATTGGTGTTCTGGTTATAAAGTTTTCCCAGCGTATATTCGACTTGCCGCATGGTAACGCCCAACCCGAGATGGTCACTGGCCACATCGGCCACCGTGTGGGCTTCGTCGAGAATCACGGTGTGGTAGTCAGGCAAAATACTGACGCCCATTCGGCGCAACGAAAGATCGCTGAAAAAGAGGGCGTGATTGACGATCAGGATGTCGGCGTTCTGCAGTCGCTTGCGCGCGGCGAAGTAATGACACTTTTGATAGGTTGGACATTTGCGCCCCATGCAGTTGCCGCTATCGCTGCGAACCTCATCCCAGACTTGAGGAAAAACTTTCAGATTCAGATCGGCCCTTGAGCCATCCCGGGTATTGCCCGCCCAGACCCGCAAACGCTGAACCTGATCGATTTCTGCTTCACTGGAAAACAGGCTGTCGGATTTCTTCAGCGCGTTTTGCAACCGCCTGAGACTGACGTAGTTACCCCGCCCTTTGGCCAACACGGCGGAAAATTCCAGCGGAATCACGCTGTTGAGCAGCGGAATGTCTTTCTGGATCAGCTGTTCTTGCAGGCTGATCGTGTGCGTCGAAACCACGATCCGGCGTTTGGGTTCGGTTTTGGATTCCTGGTTGGCCTGGAGTGAAAGGATGGCAGGAACGAGATAGCCGAAGCTCTTGCCGACGCCCGTTCCCGCCTCCACGACCAGGTGTTTCTTGTTGGCGATCGCCCGGCCTACGGCGTCGGCCATGTCGAGTTGCTGTTGGCGTTGTTCGTAGTGGTTCAGCCGTTTGGCAATCAATCCGTTTTCGCCAAGTATGTCCTGAGGTTCCACTGCGGGATGCTGCCGATTCGTACTGGGTTTGACGGTGAACGCTGCGGATTTAGTTTAGAATTAATCGTTCCGGTCTGACAGTCGGGTGGATTTGCGTTGTTTTGTGGAGAGCCCGTTGACCAGAACCGTCTTGTTTTTGCTGGGTGTCGCGACTCTGGCGTTTGGATCGTTGCAGCTGGAACAGGTGCCAATGCCCAATCCCGAGACTTTGTGCGGTGAGTGGGGCTGACTCCCACCCACCAATGCACTGGTTTCGGTGCATGCTTTTTGGGCTTCGGTGATTCTGCCGACATTACTGGGATTGGTTTGGGGCGTCCCGAAACTCCGCCAGCCGTGGTTGTGGGGGTGCCTGTTCCTCGTCAGCTTGATCGTGATCTTGGTTCTGGTCGGAATCGAAGTGTCGCATCATCTCCCAAGACATGCGTCACTGGATTCGATCTCACGAATCTCGCTACACCGAATGATCATGATGACCGAGTTTCCGTTGGCCGAATGGACTACCGGCTGTTTGATCAACGTGCTGGTTTGTCGTTGGCACCGTCAGGGCAGTGTTTGACCGACCCGACCGGATTCACGGCGGCCAATCCACCTCAACCACCGAAATCAAGTTTCGTCCGATGATTTTCCAATCTCGTCGTCCGCTTCGCCATCGTCGTCCGCATCGTCATCGTCATCCTCTGGGGAATCAGGCGGCGTTTCGGGTTGCTTGTCCATCGCCTTGATTTTTTCAAGCTCTTCGGGATCCACCAAATTTCCGAACACACTTGGAAAAGTTTCGGCGGCCAGCATTTCAAGATCCTTGTAGAGTTTCTTTCCGTGGGTCAACTCACCACCCTCGTGACCAACCCAACCAACACCGGCGGCCAACAGGATCAATCCAAGTTTCCACATGATGCCATCGTCCGGATCGCGGTTCCTCGCGCTGGCTGCAAACAACGCCAACACCAACGCGAAAGCAGTAATAATCAACGCAGACGTCCGATGCCAGAATATCTTCTGATCCATGTCGGTCAAATCCGCCCAATCAGAGACCGTACCGCGGTTTTCCATCGGGCTGAAATACCACCCAGAAACAGAAGCCAAAACGGCGCCAATCGCACCGAGCCACAGGCAGTAGTAAGCGCAATCGCTCATGACAAAATTGCCGCGCAAACTGAACACGGCGAACAGTCCGGAAGCCAGCAACAAACCGATCGGCAGGTGGACCGCGGCAGGGTGCAACGATCCCATCGCGTTCTGGATTTGTTTGGTTTTGCGACTGACGGTTTCCTGTTTCGTATCGTCAGGTTCGGCTGGTTCGGCAGACTCAGTCTGGTCCTCACCGTCATCATCGTTCGACGAAGAAGGTTCGGCGACCGGCTCCGCTGCGGCAGCCGGCTTCGTTGTGGCAGCGTCCTTCGGATCGGCCTCATCTGCTGCGGTGGATTCACCCGGTTCGACCAGCTTCACATCCTCAGGCCAATCCGCACCTTCATTAATCCAGGTTTTAACCAGTTGAATCTGTGCCTTCGTCATCGGATTTTCTTCATCCGGAGGAGGCATCAATTCTTCTTCGTCGTCGGAGATCAGGACTTCGTAGAGATAGCTTTCGTCAGCATCACCGGGCTCGATAAAATCCATCGCATCGTCCTTGATATCGATACGAAAAGACTCCTCTTCTGTCGGTCCATGACAGGAAATGCAGTGTTTTTCAAAGATCGGCTTGATCGATTTGGCAAAATCAACTTTTTCATCCTGCGCGACCGCGTGACTGGTGCTCAACGCAAATCCAAACAGAACTGCAAACCGAACCACTGCCGAAAGTGATATTTTGGACATTTTTTGATTCAAACAAAAATAAAATGGAAGGCACAGTGACGAGACATCAAATCATCACTGTTAAGTGGTCCGACCATAATAACCAATTGTCGCCCCATTTGCACATCCAAGCCTTCCAAAACAGCCAACGTCGAAGCGTTTTTACAGGTGCCGATCAAAACGCCAACCGTTCCCCACAAACAACCGGCATAATCAATATTTTTCCATCGCCCAGACGCCCGGTGCGTGAGACAGCGACAATTTCATTAACGATCAATTCGACGTCTGCATCCCTGGCCCAGATCGAAATTTCGACCTTGGGGACAAACGCGAGCGAATATTCATTTTCTCCGTAGCTTTCCAGGTAGCCTTTCTGCCGACCATAACCTTTGACTTCACGAATGTTGATCTCTTCGACCGCTTGACCGGCGACCGCGCGGACGACCTTCTCGGCAAGATAGGGCTTCACGATGGCAACGATCTGTTTCATGGTGCTGTTGTGTTTGCTGACCGCCCCCGGATTGGGGAAGTTATCGTTTCCCGTATCTGATTTGGATCATCGGTCGAATTGGCTTCACTCGACAACGGTCGCCCAAGTCCAATGTCGATCGGAAGTTGCCGTGACTGAATCTGGATCGAGACCGACCTGTTCCACCAAGGCCCTGATTTCGTCCAGAGACAGCGCCGCGTACAACGAATCTTCGAACAGCCGTTGTGAGTAGTTTGATTCGTCGCCAGCGTAAGTCTTCACCAGGTCCGAAACGGCCTGAGCATTTTCCGGTCGCATCAAATCGCGGACAAAAATCAACCCCTCAGCGCGTGTCACCCGTTCGATTTCCTGGATGCACCCAAGCGGCTCGGCAAGATGGTGGATGATGCTGTTGGAAATCGTCACATCAAACATTTCGTCTTCAAACGGCATTTGCTTGGCGTCAATTTGCTGGAGTGTAATCCGGTCCGCAACTCCCGCCGCCTCAACGTTGTAGACCGCCAAATCCAGCATGCTGGCTGCCAGGTCGATCGCCATCACGCGACAATTGTAATGCTGCTTGCACAACTCCACCGGGATCTGGGCCGTTCCGGTACCCAGATCCAGCACATCGCCAAGCCGAAACCCGTTTTCATCATCCTGATCAACGTGAAGTTTCGTTTTCGCAAATTCCAGCAAATCGGCAACGAACAGCTGATTGACTTGGGAGTGATCCATGTCATTGTATTCCCGCGCGTCCTCGACCGAATCCATGACCTCGGGTTCCAGTTTTCGTTCCAGCGTCATGGGAGCTCCCGTCGAAAGAATTTGCAGAATTGTGGATGGACGACCGGTTTGATCGGACAATCAGAAAGCGATCGTCGATCCACCGCGATCCGTTACTCGGAAAGTTTGTCGTAATCTTCGTCGGAATCGATGATGACAATCTGTTTGCTCATCACGATACCGTAACCGTAGAGAATGGACGCCATCACCAGGTAGGCAATCGCGTATTCAACAACGATCTGCCGGACCTCGGGTGGAAAGCCCGCGACCGCGGTCGGCCAGAACATTTGATCGTTCATCGGCGAATGCATCACGCCAAACAGCACCAGGATCCCGCCGACTGCCATGTACACCGAAGCGGCAATAAAGCGACGATCGATGATGCGGGCCATGGCCGAAGCCCAGATCAAACTGGTAATGATAAAACCACCGGCCAATACGCTGAGATTCAAGATTTTTGGATCGGTACTCATCACCTCTGCGGACACGTATTGCCCCAAGTAAATCACGATCAGTTTTGCCAGCGCCGGCAGGCAAGCGACCGCCAGGGCCGCATAATGTCGACGCGGCGTAACGTGAAAACTCTGGGCGGTAATCTCGACACCGATAAAGATCAGAATCGGCATCACCGCAGCTTCGGGCAAGTAGGCAAACAACAGCCCGAAATAGCCAATCAGCCCTGCACCTCCGACAAACAAAGCGGTCGCCAGCGTGTAAGCCGCTCGCCCGCCCATGGCTTTGTAGGCCGGATGGCCGATGTACGGAGTGGACTGAACCACGCCACCGCAAAGCGACGCAACCAAAGTCGAGAATGCTTCAATTCCAATGACCAGATTGGTGTCGTAATCGTCGCCGGCAGACGCTGCACTTTCGGCGCAGTCAATGCCACCGATCACGGTCGCAATTGCAAACGGAAAAATGTACGGCAAGTACAGAAAGGCGTCACCGATCGCGCCGACCCACTGGAATTTGAAGACGGTCAACCATTGGCTGGGAAACCAGGCGGTCGGAGTGGTCGCTTCGTAGGGCAACGTCGTCCAGCCCATTTGCTCGAATCCGACCATCACGTACCAGGCAATGCAACCGGCGATGACCGCAGCCAACGCTCCCGGAATTTTGCCCGGCAATTTGGCTCGGGCGACCAGCGTGATAAAGACGATCACCAATGAGGTAAATCCGACAATCGGATTGGCGGAGACTTTTTCCAACGGCGAGAAAGTGATCAGCACCAGGGCAATGGCTGCTCAGCGAGCCCAACAGCCCGGCTCGGGGGAACACGGTCCGAATCCAGTTGGCGCAAAATGCCAGCCCGAATTTGAGTAGACCCGAGAAGAAGATCGCGCAAATCCCAATCTGCCAGGCGTAGGTTGCCGCTTCGAAATTCAGCTGGCTTAACAGCGTCATCGCGTCGGCCGATTCTGACGACGCCGCTTCTCGCAACTCGGCGATGTTCCAACCCGAGTCAGCGGCCAAACTGGCCAGCTTCCCGGCGAATGCAGGGCCGAGCACAAAGAAAACCATGCCAATCGTGCTGGGTGTATCCAGCCCCAATGGCATCGCTGTCACATTCGAATTGCCTGTCCTGTTGGCATGCCGGAAAGCCAGCCACGTATACAGCAGGTCGCCGACCAAGACACCGATAGCAGTCCCTGGCACCATGTACCGGAGTGCAAAATCTACAGGGAAGCTGAAGATGCCAGCAAGCAAGCCCACCATTAAAACCAGACCGGCAATATTGTCTAACATCAAGCCAAAAAAGGCATTTACGTCGCCAGCACGGGCCCAGTTGTATTGATTATTCGTCACGTGGTGACTTTTCGGCACGAGGATTGCAACAGGTCCGTTTGTCCAGATGAACAACGGTGACGGCGAGTTTAAATCTTGAAAAATCCCCTGTCAAAGGGACCAAACGTGACACTGGACTCCTCGATAGAGCAGGTAGAGAAGGTCGCCAGCCGGTTTTCTCCATGTTCAAACGACCGTTTTTCAAGTCCAATTGTATTAACTATAGGAGACGCAACTGAGGAGATTTGTCCCGATCGTGGCTTTTTGGCCCCGGTTTGAACCACTCTCCGGTAAAATGCGTACACAGTCATGGAAGCCACAGTTAACACTCTTTTTCACAACACCCAGCGTCAACTGAAAGCGAAATCCGACACCGTGACCGACGAGCAACTACTTCTCGAATATCGCCAAACGGGCGATCGCGAACTGTATGCCCAGTTGGTTTATCGGTATGAGCGGGAGCTGTTCAGTTACCTGCGGCGATACCTCGGTAACGCCGAGATGGCCGAAGACGTCTTTCAAGCGACGTTTTTGTCGGTTCATCTAAAATGCGAAATGTTTGAAGAAGGGCGACGTTTTCGTCCGTGGCTTTATACGATTGCGACCAACGCAGCCATCGATGCCCGCAGACGCAACAAACGACACAGGATGGTCAGTTTGGACACGCCTCGCGAGCAGGATAACGAGGACGTTGGTCGGTTGGTAAATCTGTTGGAAAGCTGTGATCCTGACCCAGCCAACTCAGTCGTCGATGCCGAGCGAAGTCGACTTGTCCGATCAGCACTTGATCAATTACCCGAGTCGATGAACTCCGTGATTCACCTGGTTTACTATCAGGGGATGAAGTATCGAGAGGCTGCCGAAGTTTTGGAAGTTCCAGTCGGAACGGTCAAAAGCCGACTGCACGCTGCGATCACCAAGCTGACCGACGTTTGGAATACGAGTCAAGTGGATTAAGAAAATCGTGGACCGCGACGCGGTCCGATGGAACGGAAAGCAAAACGATTTTTGCAGTCGGCTGGCTCACAGCAAAATAGAGACCTAATTACTGTGAAACATCCCTCGCAAGAAGACTTGCTGGGTTACGTGTTAGGAGCACTGGACGCTCAAGAACAACGTGACGTACAGCAACTCATTGATGACAATCCGGAGCTGGAAGAGCAGCTATTGGAAATTAAGTCTGCCCTGGTTCCGCTGGATTGCATCGAAACTTCCGGCCCCCGCCCTGGCTTGGCTCGACGCACCTGCGAAACGGTTGCCAGCTATCCACTGGACCAGCTTGCCGGCGAAGAACTGCCGACATTGTCGCGGACGACATTGTCGCGGCCGACTGCCGGCAATGAAGACCCAAAGGCCTCGCTGTCCAGCTCCGAGAAAACCGAAGGCCGCAACCTGTTCCATTTTTCAGGTTGGTCGATACCCGATTTTGCGGTCACCGCGGCGGCCCTGGCCATTCTGGCGGGGATCCTGTTTCCGACCGTTTCTCACGTCCGTTACAACAGCCGACTGCTGGCCTGTCAGAACAATCTGACGCAAGTTGGTAATGCCCTGATCCGATTCAGCGAAATGAATTGTGGCTGTTTTGTCGAGATCCCTCGCAGCGGTCCATTGTCAGCCAGCGGCAGTTTTGCGCCGATCCTCAAGGATTGCGGACTGATCGAAGACGACAATCTGTTCGCCTGTGCGGGGGTCGCCTCCGACACGCCGGTGCACATTCCGACGGTCGAGATGATCGTCAATGCCGATCACGACCAGTTGGCTCGGTTCCACCAGATCCTTTGCGGCCATTTTGGTTACACCATGGGCCACTGTGAAGACCGTCGCTATTGCCCGCCGAAAAACTACAGCCGGTCAAATGTGGTTTTGATTGCGGATCAACCCTCGCTCAACGGCCGGATCAGCACGAATCACGCTGGCTGCGGTCAAAACTGCTATTTCGAAGACGGGCACGTCGCGTTTATCAAAGGCGACTGCATCGGCGAAGACGCAATTTTTGTCAACGATCACAACCTGGTCGCGCCGGCGTTCGCGCCCTCGACAACGTAATCGCCCCCAGTCACCTGTCTCCGGCGGTCTACGAGTTTCCGCTAGGCCAAGAGTCCACCCCGCCGACCACGCGGGCGATTTGGAAGTAAACTGAAATGAATGCGGCTTCATTTCGGTCTGCATAACTCCAGGCCGCTGACAGGATTTGGGATTTTCAGACCCCGCGGCCCCGAACAGCGAACCCTTTCTCGGCGGCTGCCGTAGAACTGCTAATTCCCAAAAAAGAACAAGCTCGCTCTCTCCAAAACTGCTCCGGTTCCTGTTTCGACAGGGTCCGGAGTTTTTTGTTACAACCCGCAATGATTCACCAATTTGTCTCGACGGCCATGATGATCGTTGACTGACGTTTGGCGGTAATCCGGCTGCCCCGGGTCTGCCTACCATCGCGTCAGCCGTCTCCGCGATATACTCATGTCAGCGATCCGATTCTTTCTCTGCGGAACGGCAGTCCTCAATCCGTGTCGGTTTTAACGGGTGGGTAGTCCCCGTCCACTTACCTTGAACGGATTGCGGCCCCAGTCAATCGAATGACCACCGATCCGAATCCTCCCCCAAGACACAACCGATACCGATTATGTCCAAACCTGAATTAATGAGTCCCGCCGGCCATTGGCCGCAACTGCACGCCGCGATCGAAGCGGGTGCCGACGCGGTCTATTTTGGGCTGAATCATTTTTCGGCTCGCGCCAAAGTCGGGTTCGATCTTGAGGTACTGCCGAAAGTCCTCAAGACATTGCATCGACGCGGCGTCAAGGGTTTCGTGACGTTCAATACGCTCGTGTTTGATCATGAGCTGGAACTGGCGGAGACGGCGATCCTGGAAATGGCGCGGGCGGGCGTCGATGCGATCATTGTGCAGGATATTGGGATTGCCCAACTGGCCAGGAAAATCGCACCGAACCTGGAGATTCATGGCAGTACGCAAATGTCGATCACGAGCGCCCAAGGAGCCGAACTGGCTCGTTCGCTGGGTTGCAGTCGCGTCGTGCTCGGCCGTGAGTTAAGCCTGACCGACATTCGCAAAATCGCCGAGTCAACCGATGTCGAGCTGGAAGTGTTTGTCCATGGTGCCCTGTGTGTTTCCTATTCGGGCCAGTGTTTCAGCAGTGAAGCCTGGGGCGGACGCAGCGCCAATCGCGGGAAATGCGCTCAGGCGTGTCGGTTGTCCTACGATCTCATCGTGGACGGAGAGCGGCGAGATCTGGGTGAGTACCGATACCTGCTTTCGCCCGGAGATTTGTGCGCGCTCGAACAGATTCCCGAACTGGTCGAGATCGGCATCGCCTGCGTCAAGATCGAAGGCCGCTACAAAGATGCCGACTATGTCGCAGCGACCACCCGCGCCTACCGCGAAGCGATTGACCTGGCTTGCCTGGGGATTGCCAACGAGATCTCGGCGGCGGAAAAACTGGAATTGGAGCAGATTTACTCGCGCGGTCTGGGCTCCCATTTTATTTCAGGAACCAATCACCAAACGGTCGTCCGTGGTCGGGCACCTCGCCACCGGGGCGTGCTCGTCGGCGAAGTCGTCGACGTTTCGGGCAGCCACGTCGACGTCGCAACAACGCACCCGATCAAGCGGGGCGATGGCCTGGTATTTGACGCGGCGACCTGGCGCAGCCCCGATCAACCGGAAGAAGGGGGAAATGTCTACGAAGTCACGCGGCTGGAAAACCTGCTCCATGCCGGGACCACGGCAGAACGAACTGGGCAGGAACAGGTCCGATTGGAATTTGGCCGCGGCGAAATTGACTTTACCCGCATCCGAATTGGCGATCTGGTCTGGCGGACGCGTGATCCGCAACTTAACAAACGCCTGAGAAAACTGACCGATTCACAAATCCCGATCTTCACACGACCCGTCAACTTTCGAGTCAACGCGATCGGTGGGTTACCCATCGAGATTGTGGCCATTCTCGAATCGAATGATGGCAGCCCCGCGAAAACCGCCAAATTCGTCGGCCAACACCCTTTGGCACCCGCCGACAAACGACCGCTCGACATTGACATGCTCGGCGAAAAGCTTGGCCGACTGGGCGGCACGCCGTTCCACTTGGAAGCCATTGAGCTGACGTCCGACGACAATGTGTTCGCGCGAACCAGCGAGTTGAACGAGGCGCGGCGGAAGCTGGTCGACGAATTGTTGGGCAAGTGTGGAAAACGAAAATCCATCCCGGCGCGGCCAGTGGTCAAGGAATGGCTGGCTCAAATGGACCAAACCAACGGGAACCTCAGGCCTTCGTCGACCAAGCCAGTTCAGTTGCATCTCTTGGTCCGGACTCCCGAACAACTGGATGCCGCTCTGGCGCTTCATCAGAGCTGTCGCAGCCGTTTGGAATCGCCGCGGCAAAGCGAAAACAGCTCCACCACGGAGGTACCACCGACCGTCGATCACCGGGATTTTTGCGAGCCGGCCAACCAGGGCATTGCCAGTATCACGCTCGACTACCTCGAGCTATACGGATTGCGTCCTTCCGTCGAAAAAATCATCGCAGCTGGAGTTCGACCACGCGTTGCCAGCCCCCGAATCCTGAAACCAACTGAACAGAACGTGATTCGTTTTTTAACCTCGCTGGAATGCGACCTCCTCGTTCGATCCGGCGGATTACTGAATGACTTGACGGATCCCAGCGGCGACCATGGACTGAAAAATACGGAGCTCCAACTAATCGGTGACTTCAGCCTCAATGCAGCCAATGTGCTGAGTTGCCAATCCTACCTCGAAAGGGGCTTGGCCCGGATCACGCCGACATACGATTTAAACGCCCAGCAGATCAGGGAACTGACACAGTATGTTCCCGCAAGCTCAATGGAAGTCATCGCCTATTCGCACCTCCCGGTATTCCATACGGAACACTGTGTTTTCTGTCGATTCCTCTCCGACGGCACGGACAATACGAACTGCGGTCACCCCTGTGAAAAACATCAGGTTGCCGTGCGGGACGCGCAGGGCCGGGCCCACCCGGTCATGGCGGACGTTGGTTGCCGCAATACGGTGTTTGGTGCCCAAGCACAAACCGATCCGGTTTCGCTTCGTCAATGGCAAGACACCGGCATCGTCGATTTTAGGCTGGAATTCGTTCATCAATCGTCGGATCAAGTTACGGCGATCAGTTTGGCATTTCTCGCGTACTTCTCCGGCCAATCAAATCGCACCGAACTCGAAACAGCGTTGCACGAAAACTCTCCGCAAGACATTACAACGGGCAGCCTGTTCGTACCCAAGAACTTTGAACGCCTGGTGCAATTAAACTGACCGACGGAACATCGGCCCTGGGGAACCTTCTTCCACCCACGGCCAGTTAGCGAACGTTACCGACTTCCAGTTGGAAATTGGTAATCAAAATAACGCAGTTCGAAATCAAACACCTGTTCGACGATCTTCCGCGTCGCTGGATCGTAGTATTCTGCGATTGGCGATTGACTGGCGCGTTGGCGAGACACCAGGTTTGGCAATTCGCGTTCTCCGGTCTCGATTTCCAGACGTTTGGAAACCTCGTCGACATCGTGTTGCAGGTTTTCGTAGCGGATAAAGTAATCGACGCAAACTTCGTCACCGATGGTGTAGCAAGCACGATCGAGAATGGTTCTTTTTTTCCCCACATCGACCGCAACCCATTGTCGAAATCGCTCGATTTCGGAGACCGCCGGCCCCACTGACATCTTATGGAGGCCCCGAGTTTCCATCCACTGAAAGAAATGGAATGCCGACACCACTTTCTCGAAGGGATTCCGGATCACGCAGAATTTGAAATAGGAATCCCAAACGTCAGCCGGCAATTGCCGTTTGACCAGTTTGGCCGGCATGTGATCAAACCAACGTCGACGACGTAGCCCAAACCACTTTCGCTGTTTCACGCCGCGGTAGCCGACGATGCCGTCTGCGGAAACGGTCTCGGGGCGAAAAACATCCAAGTGCCACGTTCCTGCGGGCATGCAATCGGGCTCAAAGAAGGACTCGACCGAAGTGCTGGCTGTTTTAACTGTTTTCAGGTAGATGAATTTTTTACGGTGGCTTACCAGCATCGAGAAACCAACTTTCGCTGGATTTGGTTAAAACTTCAGTTTCGACATCGTCTCCAAACTGAACTTGCCAGCAGATATCATCCAGTCGGATTTCAACACGAACGGATTCGATTCGCAAAACGTCGGTCAGCGGATCGGGTGCTCGCATCTTTCAGGCCCACTCAACGGTCCATTTTCGAACGGGTTCGGTCGAGACCGTTTTTTTTACATGCGGGCCCCTTCGATTCTAGCACAGGAAACGGACCGTTCCATTTCGGTTCTAAGAAACGCTCAATTCCTCTATAATTTCACGCTGTCACCCAATCCCATCATTCAATTTCTGGAAGCCGACCCGAATGAGTACCGCCACCGTCGTCAAACTGCCGCCGCGCAACGAAGTCAACATCGAAGACACCTGGGACCTGACGAAGCTGTTTTCCGATGACGACGCCTGGGAGGAGTCATTTCAAGAATTTGAAAAAACCATCGACGGCTATGCCCAATTCAAAGGCACGCTGAGCGACAGCCCTGAATCCCTTGCGGCTTGCCTGAAGTTTGACAGCCAAGTCGATCGGATGGCGGAACGACTGGGCAATTACGCCTATCTGAAAACAACCGAAGATCAGACCAACAACGACTATCAACGAATGATGGGGCGGTTTCAAAACGTTGCGACTCGGGCGGGAGAGGCCGCCAGCTATATCCGGCCGGAGATCCTTGCGATTCCCGATGAAAAAATGGCCGAGTTTCTGGCCAGTCCTGCCCTGGAACTTTACCAGTTGATGCTCGAGCGACTGGCCCGCTACAAACCGTATACGCTTGGCGAAAAAGAAGAGCAGTTGCTGGCCATGCAGGGCGAAATGGCTGGCGCCACGTCGAAGATTTTCCGGCAACTGCACGATTCCGACCTGAAGTTCGGCAATGTCAAGAACGAACACGGGGAAGAGATCGAGCTGTCACCAAGCACGTTCTCCCAGTTCCTGATCTCGCCGGATCGCAACGTGCGTAAAACGGCCTTTCACCAGTTCTATGAACAATTCGTGAATCATGAAAATTCACTCGCAGCGATTCTGTCGGGTTCCGTCCAAAAAGACATTTACTACGCGCGGGCCCGTGGCTACGACAGTGCACTCCATTCCGCGCTGTATGTCGACAACGTTCCCCAAACCGTTTACGACAGCCTGATTTCGGCCGTTCGCAAAAATCTCCCCGCGTTGTACAAGTACTACGATCTGCGAAAACGTAAAATGGGGCTGGACGAAGTTCATCACTACGACACGTACGTCCCGATTTTGAGCGATATCGAGGTCGAGCATTCTTGGGACGAAGCGGTCGAGGTCGTCTGCAACTCGCTCGAGCCTCTGGGCAGCGAATACTGTGATGTCTTGCGCGGTGGTCTCGCGGGCCGTTGGTGCGATCGCTATCCCAACTCGGGCAAACAGAGCGGCGCGTTCAGCTACGGGACCTACGACGGTGACCCGTACATCTTGATGAACTACAAACCCAAAGTGCTCAACGATGTTTTCACCCTGGCTCATGAGGCCGGCCACTCGATGCACTCGTACTACTCGATCCAGCATCAACCGTACGAGTACTACAATTACACGATTTTCGTCGCCGAAGTTGCCAGTACGTTCAACGAGCAATTGTTGACCCGGCACATGCTGGAGAACGCGCAGGACGATCGGCTGAAAGCCTATTTGATCAACAACGAAATCGATGGCATTCGCGGCACGATCATCCGTCAAACCATGTTTGCCGAATTCGAAAAAATCACGCATGAAATGGCGGAAGCAGGCGAGCCGTTGACCGTCGAGGCATTCAAAACCGCCTATCGAAAATTACTGGTCGATTATTTCGGCCCCGAATTCGCGCTCGACGAGGAGCTATCGCTGGAATGTCTGCGGATTCCGCATTTCTATCGGGCGTTCTACGTTTACAAGTACGCCACCGGTCTGTCCGCCGCGATCGCGCTCAGCCAACGAGTCGTCAACGGCGGCCCGTCCGAACTGGAGGACTATCTGAGTTTCCTCCAAGGCGGTTGCTCGAAGTATCCGCTGGACTTGCTCCGCGATGCCGGGGTCGACCTGGAAAAACCGGAACCGGTCGACACGGCCCTGAAACGATTCGCCGAGTTGGTGGACGAACTGGATGGACTGCTGAGTTAGTGATCTGGCCGACTCCATGGTAGAATAATCAAATGAACAGCTTGTCAAACCAATTTATTGTGAAGCGGATCGTGGTCGGCCAGATTTTCGGTTGGGCGATGGCCGGATTCGTGTTGTCATTCTCGTTGTTTCCAGCGATGGCCAGTGGGCAGGATGATCCGCAGGTGGCCGCGACCAATTGGCGCGTCGAACGCGATGCTCTGGATCGGGAATATGCGGACCGGTTGCAGGAGATTGCGGCTTGGTGTCGGGAAAATGACATCGAGCAGCAGGTTGCCGAGACTTTCAAGTTGTATGTGCCGCGAGATCTGGGCCGCCAATACATCTTCCTGCCCTCGGAACTGGCGATGCCAACTCCACCGGAGGGAATTCTTGGCCAGTGGATAACCAGGATCAGCGAGGTCAGAGTCTGGCAAGCCGAACGAATTTTTGAGCTGGCCAAAAAAGCTGCCGCTGCAGGCGCCGGCACGGCCGCGTTTCAACTGATCAACGAGGTAATTTTCTTCGATCGGGATCACGCAGCCGTTCGGGATCTGCTCGGTCATCGCAAGACAGAAGACGGCTGGCGAGTGGCCTCCGACCGAATCCAGGTTCGACCGTCGTCCAAACCGAATGACCTGCTGAAATGGCCTGCCAAAAGTTACTTGCTGGTGCTCACGCCCAATTTTGAAATTGAATCCAACGCCAGTGAGGAGCGGACGCGCTATCTGGCCGAACAACTTGAGCGTTGGCACGGCGTTTGGAGGCAAGTCTTTTTTGAATACTGGAGCAGTTCCGATGCGCTGCAGCGATGGATCGATGGCAAGTCATCGTACCGGCATTCCCGCAAACGATTTCGCGTGATTTTCTTCAAAGATCGAAGTGACTATGTCAGCAATCTAGCCCAGATGATTCGCGGCATCGAGGCGTCGACAGGCTATTACAGTGCGGACGAGCGAGTATCGTTTTTCTACGACAGCCAGGATCCGTCGGTCGAAGAGACCTGGCGACACGAACTGACCCACCAGCTGTTTCGCGAATCGATCAAGACCAACAAGTCGCCGTTTGACGAACAGTTTATTTGGCTGGATGAAGGTATTTCAACCTACTTCGAATCACTGACGGACTTCGATAATTACGTCACGCTCGGCGGGTTTGAGGCCCGGCGGATGCAATACGCCCGCGTTCGACTGTTGCTGGAAGGATTTTACATTCCGCTCGCAGAACTCAGCCAGATAGGTCGCGAGCAATTGCAACAACGTAAAGACATTGCCCGGTTGTACAGTCAGGCAGCAGGACTGACCGACATGTTGATGAACGACCAGAGTGGCAATCTCGAACCGAAACTGGCCGAATTTCTCAAACTGCTCTACACCGGTCCCAGTCGCCGGATGAAAGACGATACGTTTGAACAAGTGATCGGTTATTCCTATGACGAACTCGATGCGCGTTACAAGGATTACCTGACCGTCAATCCGAATGCCGTCGTCAAGCATCTCACGCTCCCGCTGACCCGCACCGAGATGTCACTGTCGGGCACCGATCTGCAGGAAGCCGGCTTCGATGCACTGGGACAGTGCTACAACCTGGGTTGGGTGGATCTTTCCGGAAATGCAATCACCGCGGATCGCTTACTACGCCTGGTCGGGTGCCGACGCCTGTCCCAGTTGTTTTTGACCGAGTGCCGATTGGCTCCGGGCTGCCTGAAAGCTTTGACCCAGTTCGAAAACCTGGAAGAACTGGATTTAAGTGGATCAACCATTGTTGATCAGCAGCTTGCCGAATTGGCCGGGAACGAAACCCTCAAGTCGCTGCGACTGGCGGCAACCCGGATCACCGACAAAGGCCTGGTTTCGCTGGAACGGCTGCCCAACCTCCGTTCGCTGGACGTCAGCCGCTCGTTGGTGACCGAGCAAGGGATTGCCCGTCTGCAAGCCAAATTGCCCGCGTTGGAGATAACTAAGTAGTTGTCCCGGCGAGTCATCGGGAGCAACTGAAATTTCACTCTGTAGAAATACAGCGATTTCACAGAGCGGCTGTGAATTTTTCGTACGATGGCGATCTCCAGACGCTCGCGATCTCAGGACGCTCGCGATGCCAGTGGCTGCCTTAAGCAAAAGTGCAAAACTAGAATTAAGGATCACGTCAAGTTCCTCCCGAGTCCAGTTTTTTTGTCAGTTCTTCGAACCGTTTCAAAGTCGCTGCACTCACATGATGTTCGATCCCTTCGGAGTCGATCGCAGCCGTGGCTTCATCCACCCCGATCGCCAGCAGAAATCGATAAACAATCTGGTGCCGCTGACGGCACTGGATGGCCAGCTGATTTCCTGCTCGCGTGAGCGTGATCGGTTTGTAGGGCTCGGTCACCAACAGCCCCTCTTTCTGCAATCGATCAACGATTCGATTGACCGTCACATGGCTGACCGCGAATCGCTTGGCCAGATCGGTCACCCTGCACTTCCCGGTCGCCGTCACGATATCCGCCACCGCCTCGACATAGTCTTCGGCAGTTTCTGAAGCGTGATCTCGACGCGTTCGCAAGTGTGGATCGCTGCGGTTTTTTGTGTTTTTCAATTCTCGACCGGAAGCGCTGGATGAAATGGTTTAGTTTAACGATTCGGGATGCGGCTGACCATGAATTGCGGCGGGCGATTTTTTGCTGAAACCCGAAAGTGATCCTCGCAACCATCGTCGGCCAGGCTAACACTGGCCAAACGTTACGTTAAACTGGGGACATCTTTCAACCGCTCTTTCTGGAAATCCGTCGATCATGAAGCCCTGGATTCTTGCCGAAAACAACTACGGTCACATCAAAGACCAACATTACGAAGTGGCCGTGTTACCGCTCGGTGCGACCGAACCGCACAACTTGCACCTGCCGTATGGAACGGATGTCTTCGAGGGTACGATCGTTGGTGACAAGATCTGCGAAGCGGCGCACCATCAGGGGGCAAAAGTCATCTTGCTGCCCACGATCCCGTTCGGCACCGAGACCAACCTGCGCGAATTCCCGCTGGCAATCAATCTCAACCCTTCCACGTTGAACCTCGTCGTCAAAGACATCATCGATTCACTGGTCAACAGCGGGATTCGAAAAATCGTGTTGCTCAACAGCCATGGCGGAAACGGCATGAAACCGTTTTTGCGCGAAATTTCGGGAAAGACCGAGGCGCACGTATTCCTCTGCAACTGGTACGAGGCGATCAGCGATGTCTATTTTGAGATATTTGAAAAACGGGAAGACCACGCCGGTGAAATGGAAACGTCATTTGGATTGGCGTTTTTCAGGGAGCTGGTGGCCCAAAACGAAGATGGCAGTTTGCCGGCCGACGACGGCGCGACTCGACCGACGAAACTCGAAGCCCTCAACGAAGGCTGGGTTTCCATCACACGCCCATGGCACTTGTTGACCAAAAACTCGGGGGCTGCCGATCCCCATGCAGCAACGGCCGCGAAAGGCGAAAAAATGATGGGCGTTCTGGTGGAACGACTGGGCCAATTCCTCGTGGATCTGTCCAACGAAAAGATGACCGAACAGTTCCCCTACTAGCGGGTCGGGACAGGCGGTTGCTGAGCGGGTCGTGCGAGGACGTTCCCTCGTATCAGCCACGCCTTACCAATTCCAGTCCACGATATTGCCATCCGCCTTTTGACAGATATTCGCCCAGGTCTCCGGATTCAACGTGTTACTGACAAAATGAGTTGAGCCATCGCAAAAACACGTATTGAAACCGCCGGGGCGCAGATTCCCAAGTCCTCGCAACGGATCGGTTTTGTCCAACTCCCAGTCCCGCGGCCGCGTCCACTCGACGGCAAAAGCCGGATCGGCTTCGACCATCAGCGCTGTGTTGGACGAACCGTCGGTAATGTTGCCAAAAGTCGTTTTCTTGTCACCGTCAAAAACGGTGCCGGGGCCCGACACGCCGAGAAACAGCGTCCGCTGCGGGTCGTCAAAATTCGCAGACTTGAAAGCATCGGGCATCTCGTCCAGTAGCTGAATGTTATGCGGGCTATCCCAGGGCTCGTCCAGTTTGAATTTTTCATAGAGCGCATTCTGTTCAATGTACGGCAAAATGTGGACTCGCCAACTCAGCAGAGGTCGGCCTTGGTCGTCATAATTCGCCTGCGTTGGAAAACGCCGAAACGCAGACTCGTAGTTAAGTGTGGCAAGCGCGAGCTGCCGCAAGCGATTCTGAGATTCGACGCGACGAGCTGCCTCCCGCGCCTGCTGCACGGCCGGCAGCAGCATGCCAATCAGAATTCCGGTGGTCGCCACACTCGTGGCACCGGTACGACCTTGGGCCTTCAAGTCGTAAACCAGCTGCACTCCATCGATTTGGGGCTTGAGTCCATTACGAATGGCTTCGGAAAGTCGTTCCGTGTAGGCCACAACGGCTTGCTGGTAGTCCGGATCTTCAAAGTCAATTTCTTCGGCCATCGCCGCCAAAGCTGCCGACTTGGCCAGATCGATTCCGTAGTCGATCATTTTGACGATTCTTCGAGTTGCACGCTCATCCGTTGCCTCAATCATCAGTTCCGAAATCTCGTTGGGCGAAAAATTTGCCCGATAGGACAGCGAACGCACCAAGTCGGGTAATTGAAAAAACTCGCGAAACGGGGGGGGCACCTCATCCTCACCCGGCAGATTTTGCTTGATCAGCGCACGAACCGGCTCAACAATCATGGCCACGTTGAGATGATCGTCGGCAGGCATCTGTTTGTATCGTTCGATGAGTGGGCTGCTTGCTCCCTGGGCATTCAACATTTTTTTCAGAAAGCCGTTCATTCCCACGAGCATTGTTTGATCGTCGATCAGTACCAACGATGCATCGGGATCCAATTGGTAGGCCGTCTTGTCTTCGAAAGCGGATTTCTCGAACTCCGACAGGAATTTGTCCGACAGCTTCTGTGCGGAATCGAACTGAACGACCATTCCAAATTCGGGCGGTCGGCGCATTTCGGGGTCCTCGATCGGATCCATCAAGAACGAGATCCGTTTGATTTCTAACAAATCAATTCCCAGTTCTTTTTCGCCAAATACTTTAATGATTTCGCGCGGAATCAACGCCATGCTCGGCTGAGCCATCGCCGATTTGGGTTTGGCATCGACTAACATGAATGCGGACGACGGAATGAAGTCGGTCGAAACTTCTTGAGCGCCGAAGCAAGTCGAGCAGCAAATGAGTCCGAGCATCCAGACGACGAGAGTTTTTCGTTCGAGCACTTGGTGATGACGAATAAAATTCATGAAAGGATATCCTCTGGTTAGTTAGTTAGCTCAACGATTTGCCCGCCTGAAAGTGATCGTGATTGTTCCATAGCCCGTGATCAAATTCAAGCAAGCGATTCTCAACCCCTGCGTTTCTTGATGTGGCACTGGAAACGTGATTCCGGAGAGTCGAGACCCATTCATCGGCTCCATCGCACGTACAACCGACCTGCACCCGTTAATTTCCACGTCTTCAAACGTCCAACGGTTCACTTTCGGGTTCGCTCTGTTTAGACTAGAGCGTTGACTTGTCCAAGTTTTTCATCCAGTTTTGCTTCGGAGATAGGTATGGTTTCGCGTCCATTTTTGGCGTTCGTTCTTCCATTGGCGGTCGTTCTGACTGTGTCGATTAACGTTTGCGCCCAGGACTCGGACGAGCCCAAAGACGAAACACCCGGTGTCAACTCAGGATTGGTTTCGGCACTCAAGTTTCGGGGCATCGGTCCGGCCCTGATGTCGGGGCGGATTGGTGATATCGTGATCGATCCGGAGGATCGCAGCACCTGGTACGTCGCGGCTTGCAGTGGCGGCGTCTGGAAAACGACCAATGCCGGTGTGACCTGGAATCCCATTTTCGATGGGCAGGGAAGCTATTCGATTGGCTGCCTGGCACTGGATCCGAACGATCGATTCACGTTGTGGGTCGGGACCGGTGAAAACAACTCGCAGCGAAGTGTCGGCTATGGTGATGGACTTTACAAATCAATTGACGGTGGTGCGACGTTCAAGAAAGTCGGCCTGGAAAACAGCGAACACATTGGCAAAATCGTGGTCCACCCGGACGACTCGAACACCGTTTACGTCGCGGCCCAAGGTCCGCTCTGGAAAGAAGGGGGCGACCGAGGACTTTACAAAACGATCGACGGCGGAAAATCATGGGAGAAGATCCTTGCTGTCGATGAGCACACGGGCATCAATGAAGTGCATCTCGATCCGTCGAATCCAGACATCCTGTACGCGTCATCTTATCAGCGTCGTCGCCACACGTGGGTGCTGATCAATGGCGGCCCGGGCTCTGGAATTCACAAATCAACCGATGGCGGCAAGACCTGGAAAGCCATCAATCGCGGATTGCCTGGCGGTGATAAAGGACGGATCGGGATGGCGATTTCTCCGATTAATCCAGAAGTCGTCTACGCCATCGTCGAAGCGACGGGTGATCAAAGCGGTTTTTATCGCAGCGCCAACCGCGGCGAATCGTGGACTCGCATGAGCGATTACTGCTCCGGCAGCCCCCAGTACTATCAGGAAATCGTGGCTTGCCCGCATCACTTCGATCGGGTCTATGCACTGGACACCTACAACATGGTGACCGAGGACGGCGGCAAGACTTTCTCTCAAGTCGGCGAAGCTGACAAGCACGTGGACAACCACGCGCTGGTGATAGACCCCCATGACGAAAACCATTTGATTTACGGCTGTGACGGCGGGATTTACGAATCCTGGGATCGCGGCAAGACGTACGACTTTAAAGCCAATCTGCCGATCACGCAGTTCTACAAAGTCGCCGTTTCCAACGAGAAACCCTTTTACTACGTCTACGGTGGGACCCAGGATAATGCGACCCAGGGCGGGCCATCCCAAACCAATAATCGGAACGGAATTCGAAACAGCGATTGGTTCATCACGGTCTTCGGTGACGGATTTGATCCAGCCGTGGATCCAGAAGATCCCGACACGATTTACTCGCAGTGGCAATACGGCGGACTGGTTCGCTACAATCGCAAAACGGGGGAAACCGTCGACATCAAACCGCAGCCGGAAATCGATTCGCCGCCACTGCGCTGGAACTGGGATTCGGCGCTGGCGATTTCACCGCACAACCACGAACGAATTTACTACGGTTCTCAAATCCTGTTCGCCAGCGATGATCGCGGCAATAACTGGACCGCCATTTCACCGGACCTCTCGCGGAACCTTGACCGGAACAAATTGAAAGTCATGGGCCGCGTGTGGGGTGTCGACGCGGTGGCCAAAAACGCTTCGACTTCCCTGTACGGAACCATCGTCAGCGTCAGCGAATCGCCGCTGGTCGAGGGCCTGATTTACGTGGGCACCGATGATGGCATGGTTCAGGTCACCGAAGATGGCGGTGAAAACTGGCGCGGTATCAGCAAATTTGGCTCGTTGGAAATCCCCGAATATGGGTACATCAATGACATCGAGGCCGACCTGCACGATGCCGACACCGTTTACGTTGCGGTCAATAATCACAAACGGGGCGACTTCCAACCGTACCTCGTCAAATCGACCGATCGCGGTAAAACCTGGGACAACATCACCGGCGATCTGCCTGAACGGGGCAGCGTCTATACCTTGAAACAAGATCATGAAAACCCCGAGCTGCTGTTCTGCGGCACCGAATTTGGCTGTTTTGCGACCGTCGACGGCGGTAAAAAATGGATCAAGCTGGGCAGTGGGTTGCCAACCGTTGCGATTCGGGATATCGAGATTCAGCGGGACGAGAATGACCTGGTGTTGGCTTCGTTCGGGCGCGGGTTCTTCATTCTGGATGACTACACGCCGCTCCGGCACGTCAACGAAGAGCTGCTGAATGAAAACAAAATGATGCCGATCAAGAAGGGTTTGATCTACGCGTTGGCCGCCCCGCTGGCGATGGGGGGAAAGGCATTTCAGGGAGCCAACTTTTATGTCGCCCCCAACCCCGATTACGGCGTGACGTTTACCTATCACTTGAAAGACTCGCTCAAAACCAAGAAATCCGAACGGGAATCAGCCGACAAGAAAGCCGCCGCCGCTGGCAAAGATGTCCCCTACCCTGCGTGGGAGGACCTCAAAGCGGAAGACCGAGAAGTGGCTCCTCAAGTCACGATGACGATCCGCGATCGCGCAGGTGACGTCGTGCGGAGACTGCGGGGCAGTACGTCCAAAGGTATGCATCGTACCAACTGGGATCTGCGACATGGCGGCGGCAGACGAGGCGGACCACTGGCGATCCCCGGCACCTATACGGTCGACGTTTCGCAAACGGTCAACGGCGAAACGACTGAATTGATCGCGGCCACCGAGTTTGAAATTGAGCCGCTGACGTTTGGTGAAACCAGCGGCCCGGACCGGGAAGCGATCATGAAATTTGTCGAGCAAGCCCAACAGCTCTCGTTGGCCGTCAACGGCGCAACCCGTGTTGCCGACGAATCGAAATCTCAACTCGACGCGATCAAGACGATGATCCAAAATTCAACGGAACTGGATCCAGCGATGTTGAATGAAGTCCGCGCGCTCGAAATTCGACTGATGGACATCATGGAAAAATTTGACGGTGACCCGACCAAATCACGCCGCAACGAAGCGGCTGCACCGGGTATCAACAGTCGGATTCAAAACATGATGTCCGGAGCAATGGGCAGCACCGAAGGACCGACCGGTACGCATCGCCGGCAATACGAAATCGCCGTCGAAGAATACGAAGCCGTCATTGGCGATCTCCGTCAGTTGGTGGAAACCGACCTCGCAGCCTTGCATCAAAAACTGGACGAAGCCGGAGCACCCTGGACACCGGGTCGGAAAATTCCGGAATTCAAGTAGACGAGTGCTTGGTCATGTTTCGTGATCCGGGTTCGCCGTCTCAGGCGGTTGGGCCCTCGCCGCGGTGATTGGCTGTTTATCCGCGGCTAACGTTGAAACGGCTCATCCTGAATTTGAGCTTTGGCAAAACACTCGGTGGGTTCTACCGTCGGCTTGCCGGAACTGGCGCTGCGCTCTGTTCCGGCCTACACGGGTCGCGATGCGGTTGGTGCCGGACTGCAGCTCTGGTGACCTTCTCGGCCTGCCGGAACTGGCGCTGCGCTCTGTTCCGGCCTACACGGGTTACTTGGGTCGCGAGCCGCTGCTACGAGCGGGCCGATAGGAAAGAGTCCTGCCATGGCGGACTACTTCCGTCCAGATTCGTCGAACCTCGCGACGAGCAGATGTCCATCTGGTTCACCAAAAACGTGGCGTTGCAACTTATCCATTGGCGAACCGAATCAATCAATGCGCAATTGCGCGCAGGAGATAAAACGGTTCTCTTGAGACGTTCAACTCCGTGGATAGGATGGAGAGCAACAGCTTGAATTGGCTGATCTGCATCGGCACCAACTCACTGCCAATCCTTCCGATTCGGTAGTCAGGACGATCGTAGAACCAACATCAAGAATGGTCGGCTCCCGTGAATGGTTGGTTGCCGTAGATGGCTTGCCCCCGTGGATGGCGAAGTCCCCTGGGCAGTGGAGCAAATCCACGACATCCGTATTTTAAAAAGGTTGATTGCAACATGATTCGACACCTGTTTGATTACAAAGCATTGGTTTGCTTTCTGGCTGTTTTCGTTGGTTGGAACTCGCCGATTTCCGCCCAAGTCGTTTATTATGAAGGGGTCGGTGAGTACGGGTTTCTCTCCGAACCCAGCCAGCAGTTCACCGTATTGTTTGGAATTGATCCTAATGCGGTGGATCAAGAAAACGATCCAACCATTGGTGATTTTTTTCTCACGTCTGCGTCCATGACGTTAGAAAACGGGGCTTCCATTGACTCGGGAATATTGCAACAAGTTGGCGCAGGTGGAACGCTATATCAGGACATCAAATTCGACGTGCCCGTCGGGGCAGACACCTTGGCTTTTCGGTTTTCCTTCGAGCAGGCGCGGGTCGACCCGAATATCGCACGTCAACTGGACTTAAATCAATTCAGGAAAGCCTCAGCCTTTCGCCTGTCGGATTTTGAAAGCGATGATGAGGTGAATGCAAGTTTTCGCATCGTAGGGGTCCCGGAAGCGAGTTCCGGCTGTTTGATTGGCCCTGTCGCAATTGGTCTTTTCCTGAAGCGACGAAGAAGACGTAGCTAGTCAGTTGTTGCTTGCTTCGCCGTTGATACGTCAGCGGCCCGTCAGCTGCTCCACCAGGCTTGGCAGATCGTTGGCGTTTTCCAGCCAGCTCGATCAGCTACGGTGAGTGTATCCATCGAACGGCTCGCCGGCTGTTTGACATTGGCCAGCAATGATGGTTCTGGAGGTCTTTACGATTCAAAGAGGTTTTTTCGGTTTGCCGGAACTGGCGCTGCGCTCTGTTCCAGGCCTATGCGGTTGGCGAGGGAATGTAGCTCGGGTAACCTTCTCGGCCTGCCGGAACTGGCGCTCGCTCTGTTCCGGCCTACACGGATTGCGATGCGGTTGGTGCCGGAATTTAGCTCTGGCAGCCGATTAGGATTTGTGGCTTAGCCCTCCTTGCCTTGCCGCGTTCGCTTCGCGCTGACCGCTTTACGCTTTACGCTGAACCCTTCGCGATGGACGATTCGCGATGGACGATTCGCGATGGACGATTCGCGCTGGGCGGTTAGCGCTGAATTGGGTCGCCGACCAATTGCTTGTATTTGGCTTTTTGCGTTTCGGTCAACTCCGCCATCAGTTTGGCTTGGGCTTCCTGCTGCAGCTTCCGGATCTGCTCCATCAATTCGGACTGCAGCTGGCTCGCTCTTTGCTGGATCCGCTCGGCTTGCTGATCATCGATTTCCAGATAAGCTCGGATTTCCGGCACCAGAATCGGTGAGGCAACTTTGCGTCCCTTCGCCGATTCCCGCATCATGATCTGCGCTGTGGCTTCGCGCAGGCGTTGCCGTTGATGAGGAAGCAAGACCTGCAGGATGGCCGACTGGGTTTCCGCTTTCTCCAACTCGAATCCTTCGATCAACTCCTGGCGTCTGGCATTGACCTCCTGTTCGGTGGCTCCGCTGCGTTGGAATTCCGCCAGCTGCCGGCCAAGTTCATCCTTTTGCTGCAGCAATGCATCGAGTCGCTGTTTCAGTTCCGCTTTCTGATCTTCCACCAGTTCCAGCTCAACCTGAACTTCTTGCTGAAACAACGCCGGCAGCATTTTGTCTTCAAAAGGCTGGGCGGTCGATTCCTGAGCCGGTGCAACCCTGATTCCGAGCAAACACCCAGTCAACACAATCATCGCGAGATGAATTTTCATTGCTCCACGCCTTGATCCAGGAAACGACCTTTTCCGTGCAACGACCGCTATTCGGTCTTCGGTTTTGCCACGGGTGAAGTCGACTTCATGTAAGCCACCAAATCCAGAATTTCATCACGAGTCAAATTATCCAGCAGTCCGGTGGGCATCATGGAGACCTTGGAAGGCTTCATGTCGTCGATGTCTTCCACTTTGATGTCCGTGAACTTACCAGGATTGATCATATCTTCCTGGATTTTGTAAACGTTCTTGCTGAGATTCGCGACTCGTCCGGTAACCGTCCGACCATCGGCTAGTTGGAAAATGGTCGCCTCGTATTGGTCGGAAACTTCTTTACTGGGGTCGATCATCGTTTCGACCAGGTCGCGGGTATTAAACCGGTAGCCGGCCGGTGTCAGGTCGGGACCGACGATGCCTCCATTGCCTTGCATGCGATGACACTTGTAGCACGTCGCTACGGCGAACAATTTTTTGCCATTTTCGAGATCACGACCCGAGAGCTCTTCGTCGGTGATCGGCATCAGGTCGTCGAGCGTCCATTTTTTAACAAATGGACGTGCCTTCAATTCGGCGTAGGGATCGGTGATTTCCGGTTTCCGGGCAAGCACTTTTGCCAGGGAATCCTGTTCCTCCTTGGACAGGCTTGCAATCGCCGCATTGCGGATGTTCTGAATGTAACCTCCGAGCGAATTTCCACCGTAGATCGTCCCGGCTTTCAAAAACCAGTCAAAATATTGCTCGCGCAACTCCGGGGTCCAACCCGCGTTTGCGTCGACCAGCATCATGGCGTAGGCAATCTGCTGTTCTTGCGAATTCGGGCCAATCATCTGTGCGACAATCTTGGGAGTGGCTTCCGCCGAATCCGAGGCGATCAATAATTTAGCCAACTCGCGATCGATAAACTCGTGCCCCGAGGGAAGCTGGGGAGACAGTTTTTGTACGGCCGCGGTCAACGCCTCCGAATTACCGAGCCGAATCATGACCAAGCCGTAATCGCGCAGGAGATGCAATTTTTGTTCATCCGAGAGCGAATCCCAATCCAATCGTCCCAAGGCCGCAACGGCCGCGGGTTGGTCTGATTTTTCGCCGCAACGGGCCAACGCCATCACGGTTTCCAGGATGACCTGCGGATCGCTTGCCGATTTGACTCGCTCGGACCAACTGGAAAACGGCTGGTGCTCCAGTGCGACTCTCGCTGCATAGCGAATGAAACGGTCTTGATGGGTGAGACTGTTCCAGATCAAGTCCATGTCGGCTTGGGCACCGGGAACATGAAACGCCTCAAGCTGCCGCCGGAGCCCCACGAATTCTCCGGGACCGGGATAGCTGACCGGTGCCGTCGATTCGGATCCTGTGTAAGTAATCCGATACAGTCCCGACTGCGAACGCCGCCCGCCGATCAAAAAGTACATCGCCCCGTCGACTGGATTGATCACCAGATCGGTAACCGGAAGTGCCGGTGCGGCGCAAAACTGTTCAGCCGTCGCGGTGTAACTGGCTCCATCGGGTTTCATCTGAACCGTATAGATCAGGCCATAGCTCCAGTCGGAGATAAACAGCGAGTTTTGATATTTGGCAGGAAACTTGGCCCCCGTACCAAACGTAATGCCCGTCGGACTTCCCGGTCCGATGTTGATCACGGGCGGCACACTGTCCGGGTAGTAGTCAGGCCACTTGCCCGAACCGTGACGCCAGCCCCATTCGCCGCCACTGACCACATGACAAACTCGCGTCGGCCGGTACCACGGCAATCCGACATCCCATTCCATGTCGGCATCGTAGGTAAACAGTTCGCCGTTGGGATCGAAGGCGATATCGTATTCGTTGCGAAATCCCATACTGACCAGTTCGAAGGATTTGCCATCGGGATCGGTTTTGCAGACCCAGCCACCGGGTGCCAAACGCCCGGCCGCGTGCCCGCTGGCGTCGGGCAATCGCGTCAGCAACTGATCTTCCTGCCAGTGCAAGGGAACTCGCGACGTCTCGGGATCGGGCAACGACGTTGCGTTGCCGGCACAAATGTACAACGATTTTTTGTCCGGACTGAGAATCACGGCGTGCGGGCCATGTTCACTGCCGCCTTTGAACTGCCGCAGCAGTTCAACGGAATCATATTGATCGTCATCGTTGGTGTCACGAACGCGAAATAGACCCGCTGGACGCTTGGCTTGCTTATTTTCGAAAGCGACGACATACAGACTGTCGAAGGCACAGAGCAGTCCCTGAGCCATCCCGATTTCCAAATCGATCTCTTCGATCGCTGCCGTGCATCCGCCGTTGGGGTGATCCGATAGAGTTTGCCGTATTGGTCGGATGCAATCAATCGACCTTTGGGATCGTAGGTCATCGAGACCCAGGAACCCTGTTCCTCTGGAACGCTGTAAAGCAGCTCTGCCTGAAAGCCCTCAGGGAGCTTCAACCGGTCGGCGGATCCGGCCGTTTGCGCGACGGCAGGCATTGCCACCAAAACGCCAACCACCCAACCGACAACATAAGCAGCCAATCCGTTCAAACAAAAGGAGACGGGTTTCATATCAGTTCGGTCCCATTGATGTAGTTCATTGAATCGTGCAAGAATTAATAACCCTTAGTTTGGATTAGAAAGCAAACCATGTCCACCTCGCAAATCAAGGCCCTCGAGGATTTTATCCAGTTGCAGAATCGCAATGCGATTTGCCATACGATCCGCGCCAGTGTCGAACTGGGGATTATCAAAGCGTTAACAGCCGGCCAAAAAACGGTCACGGAATTGGCTGAAGAACTGGATCTCAAACCGGAGCCGCTCGCTCGCTTGATGAGCGTTCTGGCTGAAACCGAATTGGTCGAACAATACGATCAGCATTTCGCCCTCTCCACAATCGCCCGGCTGATCCCGGAACCGTTTCTGGGCTTGGGCGACCCCTATTGGCAACAACTTTCGGCACACGTTAAATCGGGCATTCCGCTACCGGACGATCCCGCTCAACCGGCAACCCAATTGGATTACGTGATCAACAAAGCGACCGAAGAATGGACGTTGACCCCCGCAGCCATCGACGCCGCCCTCGTGTTGGATATCGGAAAATCCCGTCGTGGGCTGAGAATCCTGGAAGTCGAATGCGGTTCGGCCGTGTTTGGGGTCACGATGGCACATCGTGATCCTGATTCCGCGTTGAATCTGGTCGATACGGCGGCGGGTTTGGAGCGGGCAAAGAAAACGGTCGAGAGCGTCGGGCTGCAGCGAGTCGAGCTGATCGAGGTCGAAACGCTTGATGAGCTGGGCTCGCTGCCGGAACTCAAGGGACAGCAATTTGATCTGGTCGTTGTCGCGGGCCTGATTCATCGCAGGAATCGGGATCAAGTTGAGGGTCTGCTGCGGCAGTTACACGGGTTCGTCAAGCCAGACCGGGAACTCGCATTGATCGATATTTTTCCCGGCCAAGACGAAGGCACAACTCAGTGCGCCGTTTTCGAGCTGGAGCTGGGCTTAAGAACGTCGCATGGCCGATTGCACAATCCCAATGAAGTCAAAACAAGCTTGCAATCGGCGGGATTCGAAAATATTCAGTACGCCCATTTGCCGTCTGTCCCGTTTTATTGGGGGCTGTTTTTGGGACGTCGCGGTTAGGCTGGGTTCAGGATTCAGGACGCAACCTTCAACCTTCAACCTTTTCCGGTGTTCTGACTGACGCTTCGTAGCCGAACAGGTGATCAAGCAGCATTTGCGTATCGTTTTGTGATTTCTCGAGCCAGATCATTCTGGCGGATTTGGGCAACCCGTTGGAATCGAACCGGTCGCTGGGGAAGCAGGCCAGGACTCCCGAGGCGATTTCCCGATTGAGTTCGGGGTTAGCCGTGTACTCAACGCGATTCTTGGCCAGATCCGCTGCAAACGAAGCCATCAAGACCTGTTGACGCCGACTGTATTCGGGCCCGACGGATTGACGTTGTTCGCGATTGAAATCGTGGACTCGGTTGCGGTCAAAGCCAAACATCGAAGCTTGATCACCGTGCGGCAGTTGCCCCAGAAATAGATCCGTCCAGCGTTCCAGCCGGCGACGCAGTCCGTTGAGGCGATCGAAAGCCTGCTCGTTCAGTCCTTGCCCTTTAAGCAAAAGTCTCAGGGCCCGATTCTTGGCTTCGATGTGACTGATGTGGACGGAATGGACCAACCCGTGCAATTCGTCGCTTTGATGGTACCAATCGTGGGTCACGACGGTTGCCGACCAGATTCGGGTCAACATCTCCGACAACAGGATTTCCTGAACCACGATTTCCAGTGCCGGCCAGGGATCGTGTCGCGGATCTGCATTCTGAAGATCCTGCTCAAACATCTTCAACGCCGTCACCCATCGTTGGAGACGAATTTTGGAAGCAGTCCAGTAGCTGGTAGCCGCGAGCATCGGCTGTTCTTTTTCTCCAAATACAAGATTGGCGGAGTGAACGGCGACCCAGCTGGCAATTTCGGCGAGTTGACAAGCGTGCATTGATTTACGATCCCAAAAAAGCAAGACATTTCGAATTCAGGTTTTCACTGTTTTCCTTTCAGAAAGCAATTCGGGTGCCAGGGGCCTCGAGGGCAGATCGCAAACAGCCAATTTCCCTCAAAATCTTGGCAATTGGCTCGATTACCAAGTGTTACGGCGTGTTTTCAGCGGCGTGGTTTTTTGGCATCATGCTGGTTTTCCACAACGTCACGTTTCATAACCGCGACGCAATGTCTCGATAGCCAAATGGGATTAGCATGAGCTCCTCGCCAATTTCCGACTTTCTCGAAACCCACTTCCTTCATTTCAACGTGCGCGAAACGCTGGCCGCGGCCCGAGGGTATCGCGACCATCTCCAGCAGGGTGGAAAAATGCTGGTCAGTCTGGCGGGCGCGATGAGCACGGCGGAACTGGGGATCTCGTTGGCCCGCATGATTCGTGAAGACAAGGTCCACGCGATTTCCTGTACTGCCGCCAACCTCGAAGAAGACGTGTTTAACCTGGTGGCCCACCATGAGTACCAAATGATCCCGGACTACCGGGACCTTTCGCCGGATGACGAAGTGGAATTATTCGAACAGGGTTTTAACCGGGTGACGGACACCTGTATTCCAGAAACCGTGATGCGACATCTCGAAGAAAACTTCATGGGTGTTTGCGCCAGGAATGCAGCGTCTGGCAAATCGCTCTTTCCCTTCGAGGTATTCTATGAGTTGTTCGAAACCAAAGTGCTGGAGCCTCATTTTCAGATCCCCGGGGAAAACTCATGGTTGTTGGCGGCATTTGAAAAGGGCTTAACGGTTTATTCACCGGGCTTTGAGGACTCGACCCTGGGCAATATTTTTGCGGCGCGAGTGATGGAAAAGAAAATTTCATCGCACCACGCGATTCGAACCGGCACCGAACAGATGGAGCACCTGGTCAACTGGTATTTCGCCAATGACGCCAGTGCACCGATTGGTTTTTTCCAAATTGGCGGTGGCATCGCCGGCGATTTCGCGATCTGCGCGGTCCCGACGATTATTCAGGACTTGAAGAAGGACATTCGGCTGTGGCAGTACTTTGCACAGATTTCCGATTCCACGACCTCTTATGGATCATACTCCGGCGCCGTACCCAATGAAAAAATCACTTGGTGCAAGCTCGCCAAAGACACGCCGCGGTTTATGATCAATTCGGATGCATCGATCGTCGCGCCGCTGATCTTTGCCTACGTCCTGGGTGATTGATGTCGTTCGGCGAAGCGTCTCACGTACGGATTACAGCAGGTCATTGAGCGAGGACCATTCGACATCGTTGCGTGTCTGGATTCGCTTGACCAGCTCGACCGCGTCCGGCCGGGCCTGCAACAAGCGGTAGGCGACATTGGCCAGTGAAACGTCTTCGGTTTCGAAGCAGAACACAAAACTGCCCCGTGTTCCATTGATCGACGTGGCGTTCAGACTGAAATGTTTTTTCAGGATCTCCGGCAACGCGGTACTTTGGGACAATGCGGGTACGCCCAACATCAACCGGGAGGAACCACCACAGTCGTCAACAACGGGTCGCGCTGCCCGGATTTTTTCATTCAGCCATTTGATCATTTGTTCCGGACCGATACCGTTCTTGGCAATGACTTCTTCCAGCGAAATCTTTTTGTAGGCGTCGGCCAGGATGCGCTGGGCAGCCGTTCGGATTTCGCCGGGCAGTCGGTGCTGCAAGCACGTTGCGTCGTCTAGCAGTTCCTGATAACCACCCAGTTCTTTGACGAGTGACTCAAAGATCTGGATTTCGGTTTTCGAAACGTGTTCTTCTATTTCGGATTCGATACTGTCGGTCAACAATTTGTCGATGTTGAAAGAGGCTTTCGTCGACTCCGAATCGACAATCGGCGTCCTGAACGAAACTCTGGGCGACTTTGGGCAACGATTGGTGTATTTGCGGGTCAGCTCCTGTGTCGAGCACAGCCCGTTGCGGATCTACAGGTACTGTTCTGCAAATCGCAGCACGAACTCTTCGAATCGCAGTTGGCAGTACTTCCCAACCGTATCTTCGTACAACGTCCGCTCATCGCGTTTCCCATGGACTTTTTCGATCGAAAAATCGCCTAACTGCAACACCAGCCGTTCGACCTGTTGGTCGCAAAGCAAATGGCGCGATGAATCTGTTGCGAAGCGGTTTCGAGGTCTTTCAACCATTCGCTAACGATCGAGTTGGCTCGATAAAGCTGCAGTGAACTACCAGAGATCAGGTCAAGGATTCCGGTGGAAATTTGGTCGCCCACAACGACGGCTGCCTGTCCCAGGTCGAGACCGAATTTGGTGCAAAACTCTGGATCAACGTGACTGGTATCGCGACGATTTCGTGGACAGCCCAGGGTGCCATCGAGATAGTCAACCAGTTCCTGAAGTCGATGCTCGGATGGACCGACCGCGGTCTCACAGGCTGCGGTGATGATTCTTTCAAAATCATGGTCGAACGCCTGATTGGCCCGCAATGTCACCATCTCCAGCACCTGATCCGTTCCCATGCCGAGCTCTTCCGTCTGGTCGGCAACAAACTGTTCCGGATCGAAACTGTCTTCCGGTCGACCGTGCACCCAGCGTTGGACCAGAGCGTGGGCAAGATGATTCACGTTGTTGCAGCCGACCGCCTGATTGCCCGGGCCAGCGAGACTCAAGCCAAACGTCCGCAACGCAAAATGCTCCAGTTCCAAGTCAAGTTCGCGGCAGGTGTCGAAGAACACCGAACATTTCGAGGTCGAGGAAAGGTAGATGTACTCCGAGATGGAATTCAGTTTTTCTTCGAACTCGGTTTGGGACAGGTCATTTCCCAGATCATTGAAATAGGTGTAATCAAGTGGGGGTTCGCCGGGGAATGGGGGCAGACCAATGTTGTCATCGCCCGGATACCCCTGTTCGACGAAATGACGCAGTTCCGTCAGGAATGCAAAGGCATTGGCGGCCGAGAGTCCCGGATCGCGCGAACGCTGATAGGTTGAATGCAGCAGGATGCCGCTGACGGAATCGGTTTCCAGCCCATGCTCGGCCATCATCAATTTGATTGTGTAAGCCAAATCAAGCGTCATACCACTGCCGACTCCGCCGCTGATGGACGTCACGATAAACACCCTGGGCTGAATCTTACCGGGATTTAATTCCAGCGCGTCGGCTGTTTTGACCACGTTTTCGGGCAGCGTAATCTGGCTTAACGCCTCATCGATCGAACTGCAGATCGAATCAAAATGATCGGCAAAGGCCAATCGGCCCAACGGTCGCAAGCCCTCGGTCTGCAAGGATCTGGGAATGTTGTAAATCCACCGGCGGCTCAGCCAATTCAGGTGGGTATTGGCTTTGCTGCGATAGACTTCAGGCTTGCTGAGCGGGGTGTTGACCGTTTCTTTCAAGGTCAAGGCTGAATCGTCACCTGCGTTGCACAGCCCTGTGATGTCATTTCGATCGGTATCAATGCAGAGGACTCGAATCGCGGGAACTTCATCCATCGCATGATGCCGGATGATCAACTGTTCCTTGAACCGTTTGACAATCCGGTTGGCTGACCCGCCCACGCCGACGACCAGGACCGGCTGAAACGTGGCAGCCTCCGTGTCGCAGTCCGGTGGATCGAGCAGCTTGATTTCGTTGGCTTGAAACGGCAGGCCTTTGCTGGACATCAGCGCGGTATTATCCCGGCGATCAAACGAAACCGTATTGGATTCGGTGTCGGTCCTTTCGCGAATTGAATTGATCCGCCGGATGGCTTTCTTGGTGGATCGCTTGCGATTGGTTAATTCCTCGGCCATCGCCCGGCAACTTTCGAATCGGACGCCCGGGTCTTTGGCCAACGCCCGGGCAATCACGGGCTGGTCGCTGGGCGGCAAGGGCCGCAGATTGGGCTTGCCATGCATGTGCTGGGCGGCCAGCTGGGCGGGCGTGGTACCGGCAAATGGCCGAACCGAGGTGAGCATTTCCTGGTAGACCATGGCCAGAGAATACTGGTCGCTGCGCGAGCCCGGCCGGCCATCGAACAATTCAGGAGCGGCGTAGGCCGGCGTCATTCCGGCCATCAGTGACTGCGACGCGTTGTGCAAATCCTTGATCAATCCAAAGTCCGCGACTTTGACGTGACCACTGACCAGCAACAGATTTTCTGGTTTGATATCGAGGTGCTGCAGGCCGTGCTCTTCACTCAAATAGTCCAGCGCCTCAGCTGCGTTGCGGATGTAACGGATCAGTTCCTCACGCGGAATGCCCGATTCACCCCTGGCAGCAAACTCGTTAAACAGATCTGCCAGGCTTTTGTCGGCCAGCTCGCTGACAACGATCAGTTGCCCTTCGTGAACCTCGATGCGTTCCAGCGAGAGCAGGAATGGATGGCGGACTTCTTTGACGCGGTCAAGCGCTTTCAATTCCGCTTGGGCCCGTTTTTCATCGTGGTACCCGTAAACGACCTTGACCGCTTTGCGTAAACCACCGGGCGCGATCGCCGACCAGACCTCGCCAAAGCCACCGGATCCGATTCGCTCTTGCAGGGTATAACCGAGAATATTTTTGGATTTGAGGTTGGCGTTCATGGGAGCCCTCCGAGGGCAAGCGGGTTGAAGAAATTGATCTGTTTCAGAAGCGACTTGAGCCCCAAAGGGTAGCTCAGGCGCAGAAATCGCGTTTTTTTAATCGTTGCGGAGAGCTGAAATTCTTGCCCCAGCCAGATGGCTTTTGCCAGACAACCCGCAAAATTGGCATTCCCACCCTGCGGTTGAGACATCAATTGCCCAAATCAAGCGTCTGGGGGACCTGTCTGGCGCCTTTGGCCATCGTTTGCGACTGTTTGTTGACGACGACCGTGAAGTAACTTTTCACGACCCGGTCGAAATAGTCATTTCGCATTTCCATCGGCAATTCGTTGTACACACAGAAATTCCGAATCTGGCTGAGCAGATCGCGCGGATGGCATCGACGCAGCCGGCGACCCGCCCCATAAAAATGCGTGTCCAACAGATAATCGACGACCTCGCGCAGGTATTCACACTCCATCCGTTCGCAGTAGATCTGGAACAAATGGTGGAATTCTTCACGATCGGGATCTCCAATTTCGATCTTGTAGGGAATCCGTCGCAAAAACGCATCGTCGACCAGATCGGCTGGCTCCAAGTTGGTCGAGAAAATAATCAGCTGTTCAAACGGAACCTGGATCTTTTTTCCGGTCGACAACGTCAGAAAGTCAACGCGACTTTCCAGTGGCACAATCCAGCGATTCAACAGCTCCTGCGGCTCAATTCGCTGACGACCGAAGTCGTCCACGAGCAAACAACCACAATTGCTTTTCATCTGCAATGACGCTTCGCTGACGTTGCTGTTGGGATCGTGCCGGATTTCCAGCGAGTCCATGGTCAATTCACCGCCCACGACGACGGTCGGACGTCGGATTTTTACCCAGCGTTTGTCGTAGGCAGCGGCACTAAGCAGCGAATCCGAGTCGTCTTGGCTGCGTTCGTGGTAGGCCGCGTCGTAAAACTTGATTAGCTGGCCGTCTTCATAGATCGCGTGAGGGACCCAGACCTCGTGGCCAAAACACTGAGTAATTCGCTGGGCCAAAGTCGATTTGCCGTTGCCCGGTTCGCCATACAGGAACAGGCCCGCCCCCGAATTGATGGCTGGCCCCAGACTCTCAAACAATGATTCGTTGATGGAAATATCCTTGAAGGCCTGCCGCAACTGGTCTCGTTTGGGTGATTCAGCGCGAATCGTCTGGGCTTCAGCGCTGAACACGTAGTCCATTAACGGAACGGGGGCCGGCCCAACGTAGGAACAGGTTTGCATCGCGATCGTCGCGCGCTCCCGTCCCGAGTCCGTCAACGCGTAGCTGTAATCGTTCAACGGAGCCGAACCTTTGTGGACAATGATCTGGCGCGCCCGCATTTGCTGGTAAAGCGATTCCAGCAGATGGAACGGCAAACACAGATCGTTGGCCAACTGTCGGCCACTGGTGATCCCGACATTGGCCAACCGCTTAAGTACCAACGACTCGATCAACGAAACTGGCAATCCTGTTTCCTGCAGTGAATTGGGTTCCGAGGGTCGAAATGATTCGTCCGCCATGATGGTTGCCAGCAAACTGCTGATTTCCGGCGACATGGTCGAGTTGGACATGAATTTTCTTTCAAAGGAAATGAACTTGAACCAGTTGAATCGCTACCAGCACACCGGGCGATTCCGTCTGAAGCGACGGTTGAGCTCAACAAGGTCTGCCCAGACAGAGCCGAAAAGTTTAGGTCATGTTTCGTGCGACGCGCGTCACACTCCTGTCGCAATTGCACACGGAAAAAGACGATGGAAAAACAGTCAATCCTGTTGTAGATCCCCAGACCGGAATAACCGGACGGCAAGTCGACGATTTTTGTCAATCGAATCCCGCCCCACCGCTCAGTGAAAGCTACAACAAAAGATAGATGGTTCTCGCGAACCAAATGTGAACCAGTGTTTAATGTTTCAACGATGAAACCAATCTCATGAATGACGTTTCGACTCAATCCCCGATTAACAAGCAATCGACCAGTATCCGGTCGGCTGGCCAGTGGTTTTTGTCTGGCCAAATTGACGAGAGCGAACCCAATCGCCAGTTTCCCATCCACACGCTTCCCTACACGATCGGGCGTCGTTCGGATTCATGCCTCTGCCTGCCAGTCGGTTGCATTTCGAAAAACCATGCCGAGATCATTGCGACCGACGACGGTTCTTTGATCTTGCGAGAACTGGGCAGCACGAACGGGACGTTCGTTAACGGAGAACAACTGCAAGGAGAAACACAAATTCGGGAGAACGACCTGATTCATTTCGCCGCGCTGGTCTTTCGCGTCGGAAATGAACGTCGTTCGGACACGGTCAACAACACGGTCCAGAAAGACGTTTGTGATCAAGCACTGGCCTTGATTCAGTTCGAACGGTTGATCAGCGACGGTGGTCTTTATCCCCACTTTCAACCGCTGGTCAGACTGGAAGATCAATCGAGGATTGGTTTTGAAGTCCTGGGACGCAGCCGATTGTTTGGCCTCCAGTCACCCCACGAGATGTTTCAAGCGGCCTCGCAGCTGAACATGGAGGCCCAACTCAGCGAGGCCTTCCGTTTGGCAGGAGTCGAGATTGGTTCTGCGTTGGGCCCCGACACGAACCTGTTTCTGAATACTCACCCGATGGAACTGGACCGACCCGAACTTTATGAATCATTAAAAGATCTCCGGGACGCCGCCCCCAACCAGAAGCTGACACTGGAAATTCACGAAGCTGCCGCGACGAACATGGTCATGATGCGGGAACTTTGTGCGGTCCTCGAAGACCTGGAGATCATGCTGGCATTTGACGATTTTGGCGTCGGACGAGCCCGCTTGGTTGAACTGGGAGAGGTTCGACCTGATTTTCTCAAGTTCGACATGAAACTGACCAAGAACATTGAGGCCGCGCCTCCCAAACGTCAGGAAGTCGTCGCGCTGTTCGCCAATTTGGTCAATAACCTCGGCATTCAGACGCTCGCCGAAGGCGTCGAGACGCGAGAATGTCACGAAATCCTGCTGCAAATGGGGTTCCAGCTCGGCCAGGGGTTTTATTACGGACGCCCTTCCCCGATCAAAAAATATACTTCCGAGGAACAAATGGCCCAGGTAGGTCAGATGCTGAACAACGACACCGATTCCGATGGAATCCCGATTCCGTCCTGAATCACGGGTTCAAGCGACTGCAATCCGGCCGATTTTTCCTCAGAACCGCCGGAATTGCGTCTTACGGCCAGATTTGCGATTTGCTAGAATTCGAGGTTCATCAATTCGTTCCAAAATCAGCCTCTGAGAAGTTCGATGGCCAAAAAGAAGTCCGGTAAAGGCAAAAAGAAACTTGAAGTCGTGCACCTCGTCTGTGAGGAAACTGGCGATTACAACTATCATCTCCGTAAAAAGCCCGGTGGCGAAAAACTGAAGCTCAAGAAGTTTTCACCGCGGCTGCAAAGGCACACAATCCACAACGAAAAGAAAAAGTAGTTGCTGCGATTCCATGGCAAATATCAAACGGCGTCCGGCCCGGCTGGATGCCGTTTTTGTTTGCGCTCCGGCGGGTGCAGGCGTAAACCGGATGCCTCGACCAATCGAATCGGCCGTGTTGAGGCAGGGATTCGTCAACGACCCGGGCTGGGACCCGTGCGAACCGCGCGCCAGTCACCGGCTTCCGCTCCCCGGCTTGTTGGTCCCAGGATACTTTCGCCTGCCTTGCTGTGTTCTGCCGGTTTGCCGAACCTTGATTATTTTTTTAGGATGTCGGCTTTAAAGCAAACCGGGTACGAGGGACAGGGCGATGGGGCTGCGATGGGCTTTGCGAACGCACGATGCGCAATTGGTAGAAACAATTGAACGCCAATCCAATGTTTCCCCCGTGGTGGCTCAGATCCTGGCACTCCGCGGAATCTCCGCACCCGAACAGGTCCATTCGTTTCTCGACATGAAAATGACGGGCTTGCGACCCCCCGACGAATTGCCTGGCATGGGCCCGGCCGTCGAAGTCATTTACGCTGCGATCACCGACCGCAAGAAGATTTTTGTTTACGGCGACTATGATTGCGACGGGATGACCGCAACGGCGATTCTCTACCGCTGCATCGAACTGATCGGCGGCGACGTTTCCTATTTCGTGCCCAGCCGACTCGATGATGGATATGGGTTGAGCGTCGAGGCGATTGATAAATTGCACAAACGCAACGCTCAGTTGATTATTTCGGTCGATTGTGGTGTTTGCAGTGTCGAGGAAGTTGCTTTCGCCAAGCAACTGGGGATGCAGATCGTCGTCACCGACCACCACCATCTCGGACCCTCGTTGCCAGCCGCCGATGCGATCGTTCATCCTGCCTTGCTGAAACCCGATGGCCAAGCTTACCCCTTTGCCGGGCTGTGCGGCGCCGGTGTTGCCTTCAAGCTGGCTTCGGCGCTCTGCCAATGTCATCATGGCTCCCCCAAGCTGCCCCAGTCCTTGCGAAATTTTTTGTTCGAAGCCATCGCGCTGGCGGCGATCGGTACCGTCGCCGATGTCGTTCCGCTGCTGGACGAAAACCGTATCATCGTCCATCACGGTTTAAACTGCCTGCGCCAATTCGCCAATCCAGGCTTGACCCATTTGATGCAGTTGGCCAAGTGCCATGAAAAACCACGACTGGAGGCCGAAGATATCGCTTTTGGGATTGGGCCACGACTGAATGCATCGGGACGACTGGGGCAAGCGCAGCTGGGGGTTGAGTTGCTGACATGCCAATCGGAAGAACGCGCTAAATCGCTGGCCGAATACATTGATCAGCTCAACAAGAATCGCGACACGCTCGACCGCAAAATCCTGCGGGCCGCCAACCAACTGATCAAGGACAACCACGACCCTGAAAACGAAGCCGCCCTGGTACTGATGCAGCCTGATTGGCATCTCGGAGTCATCGGGATCGTCGCCGGTCGAATTGCAGACACCTATCACCGGCCCACGATCATGATTTCCACCGATCCGCTTGGCAACCGTCCGGGGGTTGGATCGTGTCGCACCTCGTGCGGCGTCGATCTTTACCGCGCGTTGGCCGGTGCGAGTGAACACCTGATCTCGTTTGGAGGCCATGCCGCAGCCGCCGGCCTGAGCATCCGCCCGGAGAATCTCGAGGCGTTTCGGGAAGATTTCTGTGAGCAGGTCATTGAACAGGTCAGCCTGGACGAATTTGTTCCCGATCTTGATATCGACGCAGAGACGTTGATCGGACAATTAACCCTGTCGACCATGCACGAACTTGAAAAACTCGCCCCGTTCGGCCAGGACAATCCTCGACCTGTCTTGTGCGCAACGGGTGTCGGGTTGGTTGCCCCTGCCAAAACAATGGGATCCGACGGGCGGCATCTCGCAGTGCAATTGGAGCAACACGATTCAAGAATTCGTGCGGTCGCGTTTGGAAAAGGCGAATGGGCAGAAGATTTAAGCGATCAGAATGCCAGGTATGATTTTGCCTTTCGACCGGTGATCAACGAGTTCCGCGGACGACGTACGGTGGAACTTCATCTGATCGACTTTCGCCCCACCGAATCGACCGTCACGGTATGAATGATTTTCCCGATCAATGGCCGATGAACAGCGACTGGTCCGCGTTGCTGGAATCCGAATTCCATCAAAACTACTTCCAGGAATTGAGCCAGTTCGTCCTGCGTGAAAGAGAATCACGGACGGTTTACCCCCCGACGGCCGATGTGTTCAACGCGTTTTGCCGGACCGGATTTGCCAATACAAAAGTCGTCATCCTCGGACAGGACCCGTATCACGGGCCGGGGCAGGCACATGGACTGAGTTTTTCCGTTCAATCGGATTGTCGGTTGCCTCCCTCCCTGCGTAACATCTTCAAGGAATTGGTCAGGGACCAGGATCTCGCCATGCCCCAGACGGGCGATCTATCCTCTTGGGCAGATCAAGGCGTGTTGCTCCTGAACACCGTTCTGACAGTCCGCCAAGGCGAACCCAATTCGCATCGCAAACAGGGATGGGAGCGATTCACCGACCAGGTCATTCAATTGCTGGGCCGGTCACAGAACCAATCCATCGTGTTTCTGCTGTGGGGCAAACCGGCGGAGAAAAAATCGAAATTGATTTCCAACCACCACACGGTCATCGCATCACCCCACCCTTCCCCACTTTCTGCCCACCGGGGTTTTTTTGGAAGCCGCCCCTTCTCCCGCACCAACGAGGCGTTGGCAGAATCCGGCCTGGCTCCGATTCGATGGGAGACCGTGGCGCCGTCAAGCTCAATTTGACCCTGTTTTTGGCGAACATTTCCCGGGAAATTCCGGCAGCATTCGACGTTGGTACCGAATGGAAAAATCGCTACGATTCACGCCCCCAAATCAGTCCAGGCTTCCACCAAGGTCGTGAATTTCTATTTGATCATGCACCGATCCAACTGCCAAAAACGATCACCCCACTCACTGGTATCGCCCCGCCCGGCGAGGCCGGCGCGATCGAAACGCAGCCTGCCAGCCCGACCGGAAATCGTTGGCATCGAGAAAACAGCGGCTGCCCCCGACAAAAAAACCATTGAGTCGGTTTTGCAAGCCAAACTCGATTCCCTGCAACTCAAACAACAAGCGGTCGCCCAACTGGCAAAATCATCCTATCAACAGGAAACACTTCGACCGATTGTTTGCCTGGCTTTTGTATTTCCGTTGATTCTCGCCTATGAACTGGGAACGGTCATCCTTGGCCGTGAGTCACTTCGTAGCGGCGTCGATCAGTGGATCAGCCAATTCCTCAACCAGCTTGGCTTTGGGCAGCTTGTGCTGCTGCCCATGTTAACCGCTGCCATCATGATCGTTTGGCACCACCACCGTGGTGACCATTGGCGAATCCGCTGGTCGGTGTTGATGGGGATGTCGCTGGAAGCCATCGGATTGGGTTTGATCCTGTTCTGGGCCGCCAATGCTTTCCATCTGTTTTCACACAACAATCTGGTCGCAGCCATTCCATCGTCACTTTCGTTTTGCCAGCCGCATCAGTGGTGCGCGAAAATCATGACGTATCTCGGCAGCGGCATTTATGAAGAGCTGTTCTTTCGTTTAATCCTGCTGGCTTCCATGATTTATCTGATGCGCCAATTGACCAATCGAACTGCCGCAACGATTGTTGGCATGTTGGTGGTCAGCCTGGTCTTTGCGGCCCTGCACTACAGCCTGATTAATCCCGCCGGTACCGAGTTTGAATTGTCCAGTTTCTTTTTTCGGTTTGTTGCAAGCATCGTTTTCTGCGTATTATTTTTATTTCGCGGATTTGGCATTGCCGTGGGTTCACACGTTGCCTTTGACGTCTTGACGCAACTTTAAATTGTGATGATCAAGCTGGTTTTTGCCGACTGAAATCTGGACACTCGCAACTTCGAATTTGTCAACAACAAAACCGGAGAAATTAGGGTTCATTTCTGGGACTATTTTCTTCAATTGCGAAGTTATAATTTGATCAGTACAGTGAACTCTTGAGTTAGGAATTATTCGCAGTGATTTCAACACGTGTCATCGTTAATAGTTTATCGGATTGGTTAGGAAGTTTTCGTGTTATCCGTTCGGCCAAAAATTACAGAACTTAATTTCAACCTGTTCGCTCGGAGCGTCCATCCCGAGCTGTTTGAGGTTTGCGCATCGAGAACCTACGTTCGTGAACAGTACGAACTGGATCTTCGAATCACAACCGATGGCCACCTGATCTGCTTCCGCCACGATGATCTGATTCTCGCCGAAATCGGTGCCAGCTCTCATCATCCGCTGCCAACTCAATGCAATCTGATCTCTCATCCGATCGAGAAATCAACCGACAATTTGACGGATTACAAAGACACCGTTCGCTATCAATCAACCGTCCGTCTGGAAGACGTGAACCCCAAAATGTTTGTTGCGATCCAACAACAACTGGGGGAAAAAATCGAATGCGAGGGCCTGGTTCACCGGTTTCAGTCCAACGGCCGAATTGCGATCGGTGCCATCAGCTACATCAACGTGCAATCGTTCCGAAATCACGTCCTGGTTCGGTGTTTCCACACGTTTCCGGACACCTGCACGGTGCTGAAAAGCGAATCGCGGTTCACGATCCTGGGTTAAGACGGTCGCCGCTGGGATGGGTCCAGGAAGTCCAACACGGCGCGATTGAATTCCGCCGCATTTTCCAATGGAGGCAAATGACCGGAACCTGCGATTTTGCAAAATGCCGAACCCGGTACTCGCTCGGCCATCGCCTGCATCTCCTCCGGATGCGTAATCGTGTCATGTTCGCCAACCAGAAACAAAGTCGGTGATTCCATTTCCGGCAACCAGGCCGTCGCATCCGGCCGACTGGCCATCGCCAATTGTGCCTGGGCCACAGACTCGGCATCGGTGTCCGCGATGACCGCTTTCAACTGGGTAACGACGTTCCGGTCAGATTCCAGAGTTTCCGCAGAAAACAGCTTGCCCACCAGCTCCTCGGCGATCGAGGCGCTCCCTGCTGCCTGACCAGGTTTGCACTGATCCGGCGAGCCCGGGCCACCGTTTCAGTATCCGCACCAGACCGGGTGTCACAGGCAATCAAACCGGACAACCGCTGACTATGATGTCGCCAGAATTGCCAGCCGATGTATCCACCCATCGACAGTCCGCAAAAAACCACCTGATCGATTCCCAACTGATCCAGATATCCCGCCAGATCATCCGCCATTTGCCGCATCGAAATCGGTTGACCACCCGTCGTGCTGCGGCCAAAACCTGGCAAGTCCGGACAAAGAACCCGGCCATGCTCGGACAGCGGTCGAATCTGATATCGCCACATCGAATGATCAAGCGGGAATCCGTGGACCATCAACAGCGTCGGTGCGCCGGGGTCTGACGTCGATTTGCGATCCAGATAATGAATCGTCGATTGACCAACTTGAACTTGCTCCATCCCATGACTTTCAACAGAAATTTAAAAATGGCAACCAGTGACCCTCGCCCCGACACTCACGCCAGCAACGAGACCAGCTTGATCAACCAATTGATCAACAGCGCAACGACCATCCCGATCGGCACCAGATAAACCAGATTGGATTCCAAGGGCCGCAGGCCACGGCCACGGCGGTAAAGCTGAATCGCGTGCCAGGGAATTTGTAGCGCCACGAAGGCGTACACAATCCACCCAGCCCGGTTGAACTGCCATGCCTGCCAAAACTCGCCATGGCTGATGGCGATGAACGCACGCGTCAAACCGCAGCCGGGGCAATCAACTCCAAACAGAACTTTACTGCTGCACACCGATGGGATCGGGCTTTCAAATCCCGGCAGGAAGACTTTCGTTTCGCCGTCGGTGCTCATCAGAATCGACATCAAAATGACCACCGAAGCCATCCCCAAAAACAGCCAGTGGACGAACGTTTCGCCATTCCACAACGACCGCGAGGGATCCTTCGAGTTCGCCATCTCAATGCGGTTGTTCAACGCTTCCCATCTCGTATCAGGGGTTCATTATTGATCGCGCCAGAACCGGGGAGCAAACAAAACCAGGATCGGAAAAATTTCCAATCTCCCCAACATCATCAACCAGATAAACAGGGCCTTGGTCAAATCACTGAAGTTTGCATAGTTTTGGGTCGCCCCCACGATTCCCAGGCCAGGCCCGATATTATTCAATGTGGCCGCGACGGCACTGGCCGAGTCGATCAGTTTATCCTGGGGGTCGATTCCCCAAGTCAAATCGGGTTCGAACGTGACCACAAACGCAAAACCGAAAACGAATAGGGAACAGACCAAGCCGACGTAGACCAGGATCGAATGCCGGAGCGACTGATCATCGGCCGGTTTCCCGCCGACTTTAAGCAACTGGACTTCTTTCGGGTGAAACGACTGATCAATTTCCATCTTCAGGATCTTGGCAAACAACACATGCCGAATCACTTTCATTCCGCCACCGGTGCTCCCGGCACACCCACCGACAAACATCAACAGCAACAGCAGGGCCCGGTCGACCTGATTCCAATGATCAAAATCAGCCGTCCCAAAACCCGTGGTCGTCAAAATGGAGGTCACCTGAAACAAGCCGTTTCGAAATCCGGATTCAAAAGTTGAAAAATCGGCGTCGCTGGAAATCGAACCAAAAAGAATCACCAGCGTTGTCAGCAACACAATGATCCCTATGTAGGTCCGAAACTCCTTGTCCCGAAACAACTGCAACGGGTTACCCGTCAACACCAGAAACAGCAGCGTAAAATTCGTGCCTGCCAACACCATAAACAGAATGACCACATATTCTATCGATCTTCCATACGAGTCGACGGCCAGAAAATGACCCAAGCTGGCGTTGTAGGTGCTGAACCCGCCAGTGGCCATCGTTCCAAACGCATGACAAATCGCGTCGAATGCAGACATCCCCAAGCCAGCCAGGATGATCGCGAGCACGATATTCAGTCCAATATAGACGGCAGCGAACAACCAGGCCGAATGCTGCATTCGCGCATTGAAACTATCTTGCGTCGGCCCCGGCATTTCCGTCCGCATCAACGCTTTGCCTGCCGAACCCTGCCCCAGCAGGACCACGAACAGTACGATGATCCCCAGTCCGCCGAGAAAGTGGGTGCTGGAACGCCAAAACAGGATGCAGTGCGGAACCAGGTAGGGATCTTCCAAATCGCAGATTACCGTCGCACCGGTCGTGCTGAAACCGGACTGGGCTTCGAACATCGCATCCATCAAACTCATCGGCAGCCAACGATTACGGTAGTGCGCAGCCCGATCAGCAGGCGCCGAAGGATCCGTAGCTGGCGCGATCAGGGATCGTTTCAGCGCCGGGTTCTGTTGGAGTGCCCGAAAGACGGCCGGCGCGTCATCGTTCCCGGTTTTTTGCCGCAACTGCTGCTCACTGACGCCACGCGCCGAGGCGTTGCCGACGACGTCCAGAACGGCAAACTCCTCTTCTGTCAGCCCCTCGATCCGGTCCCACGACCGCCAGAATTGAATCTTGGGTGCCGAAATCAGCACCGCCTGCTCCGCAGCAATCACGCGCAGCGAGGGTCCTCGGCACGTTCCACTGAATAAATACGGCAGGGCACCCAGCACCGTTGCCAGCACCCAGCTCAAGCCGACCACCGCCATCGCCTCTTTGCGATAAATCTTCGTTTCGGCGCCGCGACCGCGATGAAACAGAAAACCGCCAATCAACCAACAAATCATCGCGCTGTAGGCCAGGCCCCAAAAACCCTCTGTTTCCAGGCGACGATCATCGATCGATTCGTGCGTACGAAAACCAACATCCGGATCTGCCCAGATCAAACTGAACAGCATGAAACAGCCGATCAGGATCGTGAGGATACCCAGTAGTTTCGCGAGCAGTTTAAAGTTCATGGTGAATCAGCAAAGGGTTCCGCGAAGTACAGGTTGGGGACGGCAGGACACGTTGGCCAATCCCGTCTCGCAAACCAGGACTGGCTTTGGGACATCACGGTTCGTCGTCGTCACGCGAAACGGATGATTCACTGCCAACGGCCGATTGAGATTCCCGCTCAAGCGCCCATTTGGCTCCATACAATACCGCAATCGGAAAGGCGCCCATGTAAACGATGTCCATCCATTTTTTGGCAGCCGGATCCTGGATCACAATCTGCAGAAAATAAACAAACAGTAACACCGCCAGAAACACGGCGTGCGCGAAACTGGCAAACGGCGCCGTCTTCACGACATAGACACCCACGCCAAAACAGGTCAAAACATTGACTACGACGATCGACCAAAACATCGCAATCGGAATGGCCTGCTTTGGATCCTCTGCCATCATCCGTTTTTGGGCTACCTCGTCCATTTCGAAAAACGCCATGAACTCCGGAAAAAACATTGCCCCCAAAGCGATCGTCGTTCCAATCAGCAAAAACAGCACCATGACATACGCCGAGGCCACCGTCAAAAAACTACGGAACATCGTGCCGGGCGGAATGGACTGCGGATTCATGTTCGTGTTCACATTACGTTCTGGTTATGATAGCTCCCATCAATTGGAACATGAGCCCCCTTCCTGATGCAACGGACCCAACCCTTTCTCTTGGCCATGGTCGTTCTGGCAGTCTGCTGGTTTGGAATGTTGGCGCTGCACGAAATGGGACATATCTGCGGTGCGATCTTGACCGGAGGAACGGTCGAGAAGGTCGTGTTATATCCGCTGACCGTCTCTTCGACGACCGTTTCGCCAAACCCCCACCCCTTGATCGTCGTCTGGTCGGGGCCGCTGGCCGGTGTACTGATCCCGCTGATTCTGGCTGCCTGCTGTCGGGCTCCGCGGGCAGCCACGGCCCGCTCTGTCCAGCCCTTGGCCATTTTTTTCGCTGGTTATTGCTTGATTGCCAACGGCGCTTACATCGGCGTCGGCTCGCTGCACCAGATTGGTGACTGCCGTGAAATGGCCAACCATGGCACGCCAATCTGGCTGATGGTTGGTTTTGGATTGATTGCCGTGACCTTGGGCCTTTATCTCTGGCACGGGCTGGGCACGATCCAAAACTTTTTTGATCGCCAACAACCTGTCGACAACCGTTCGCTGGTATGGCTGTCGACGATGCTGGTGCTAATCCTGATCGTCGAGTTCCTGTTTTCGCCCCGTTAACGGCGGGTGGGGCAAACGGCACGGTCGGCCGATAACGATGATTCTATTTCACCGTGGTTCCGCCCTGGTCGGCCACATTGGTCGGCGACAAATGCTGACGTGTGAAGATGATCATTGGACTGCAACTATCCAGTTCATCCATTTCCACGGTTAACGCAACCTGTCGGCCGTCCGGATAGAAGCGATAAAGCTGCTTCGTTGTCGAAATCGTGCCGTCGACCAGCCGTTCCGTCGTTTCGATCAACAGTTTGTTCTCGTTGGATTCCAAGGCCCGCCAAGTGCCGTTTCCTCCAAGGCGAATCGGGGTCCCACCGACCGGTGTCACTTCACCGTCATTTTCCAACGTCCCGTCGGCTCGGAAGTCGATGGCCAAAATCGTGGTCATAAACGTGCGTGCCCGTTCGAGAATTTCCTGTTGGCGCTGCGGCGGCAGAGTCTGGAGTTTCAGTTCGAGCCGCGATTCGTCCAGGTAAGCCTCGCCTAACCAAACACCAACCAGTTTCTGCTCCAGGGGAATACCAGCAACCAAGTCACGTTGCGGCTGTTCCGGCTCCATCGCGGGTTGGGGTTGTAAGTACTCCGTTTGATTCGTTTCCGTTGAATTCCCGCATCCGCTAAAACCAACGATCGAAACCACCGTCAGCAACAGAATCGCTGGAACATCGTAGTTGCGCAAATTTGCGACCGACACGGCAAACTCCTTCTCGCCCTCAGGCCAGTAAACAACAGTCAAGCCAAGCCCGGCGGCTCATTCTCGACGCGTAAATGTAATTTTCAGTTTGACACCGGCCATATTGGGAGGGACCAGTTTGATCGTGTTCGGGTCAATGAACTCGACGTCGTGCTCCGTTTCCTGCAACCCGATCGTGCATTTGATCCGCATCTTGTTTTTCGTCGGGTCAAAAGCCAGCATCTCCCAACGTCCCTGCTTGGGCTGCGGCGTCACCCAACCCATTTGAGTTATCGTCGAAAACGTCCCGTTTCCTCGAAACTCGATTTGCATTTTTGGATTTTCTACTTCCGCCGAATCGGATTCGTTGAATTCACCCGCCGCCCCTAGTGCGGTTTGCGGCTCCGACGCCGCTGTTTCAAGATTCAACCGTCCCATTAATGAATCGGGTTTTTTGATCACCCAGTTGCCAATAATTCTCGCGCGATCAGGGTCACCGCAGCCAGTTGCGAGCAAGCATGCAAGTAACAGCAACAACGAATGCAGGTTGGGGAACGTTTTCATGGCATCGCGATTTTGGAGATGGGCAAAGTTTAACAATTATACGGATTTTGCTGATTCATGACCGCTTGGACGACGATAAAAGGTCAAACGTGAACTGAAAACTCTGGGGGCGAATAAACAACTTCGCGAATAAAAATGACTCGTATCAATGTGATTCGTTTTTGGATGCTTTCGGTCTGTCTAAGCGTCTGTTTGATGTCGATCGGATGTTGTGGACCCATGGGTTGCGGTCCCGGCTGCGGAACGACCTCCTGTTACGACTGTGACGGAACCTCCGGACGTGCCATTCCCTATGGCCCGATCGATGCGCTTCGCCAGGCCAAGCGTAATCTGGTCTGCGGGGGCGGATGCGGCGAAACCTATGTTGGCGAATGGCGAAGCACGCCGCCAGACGCCTGCGATCCGTGTTGCGGAGATCAGTTTGTTGGCGGAGCAACACCCTGTCGGCCATTCTGTTGGCAACCAGGCGCTCTGTTGAGCACCCTGCCCGGACTCTACGGCGGTCGATTTTGCAGTGGCGCCGAATCATCGGTCGACTGCGGATGTGCAACTGACTGCTGTGACGGTGGATGTGGCGTTGTTGGCGGCGAAGTTTACGACAGCGGAGTTATTTCTGGCGGTGAAGTCATTTCCGGCGGCGGTGGATGCGCGTCTTGCGGGACCGGCGGTTGCGCAACGTGCAGCGGCGGACGAATGTCCGGCCGACCCGTCGGCAGCATCGGCCAATCCATGCGGGATGCAGGCATGAACGCCCGGATCAATCGCATTCGACGGTGATTGAATGCCGTGACAAAACAGCAGCAACTGAAGGACCGATGGAATCTTTCCATCGGTCCTTCTTTTATTTGTCGCCCAACCACTGCTGCAATTCAGCACTATCCCGGCGGCCACGACATCTGCCTGCCTCCGAGGATGTGGAAATGCAGGTGATCGACTGACTGCCCACCCTGTTTCCCACAATTTGCGACCACTCGGTATCCGGACTCTTCGATCCCCAGTTCTCGCGCGACGTGGCCAACGGCCAAGAGCATGTGACCGGCGAGCATTTTGTCGCTCTCGGTCAAAGCCGCGACGTTGGCAATCTCCTGTTTCGGGATCAGTAAAACATGCGTCGGCGCTTTGGCATCGATATCGCGAAACGCCAGGCACAAATCGTCTTGGTAAACGATGTCAGCCTGAATCTCACCGTCAATGATCTTTTTGAAGATCGTACTCATTTCTATTCCCGTTCTGTTTCCTGCTGGAAGCGAGCCAGCGGGAGGTGAATTTCATGTCATGTTGCATGGACAGGTCAACCAACCGAAGGCAAATTAGGCCAGCGGAATGGCTTGATCAACCACTAATACCAGGATCTCGCCACGGATCGGCAGCAACAACGACCGATCCGCATTGACCAAACCACCTTCCAATGGCTGATCGACGGTTTGCCCGATTCGATTGACCAGCTGCCGTGCGGTAATTTTTTGGTTTAACGACTCGACCAGTTCGGGGTCTGCCATCGTCAACTCGGAATGCGTTACCGGGCAACGGATAACCGCTAACAGATCGTGATGGAGGGTGGTTTTCATAAATTACCTGGCATTTGTTCAAACCAGAATGATAGCACTCCCGAGGCCCAACTCAATTGCCTTGGCGGACCGATCGGTCGATCACCTCTGACCGTTTTTCGCAGATTCGTATTGTTGGAAATCGACTTTCGTATTATCTAATAGTGACCCACCCAGTGATATCAGTGGTGAATTCCCGAGCAAAACCGACGTGACCGTAGACGCAGGTCAATCGTCGCAGAAACAGGAGGCCAACATGTCAAGGATGAGACGCGGTTTAGTCCTATTAAGCATAGTAGCACTGCTTGCAGCCAATATTCCGATGTCGGCCCAGGAGCCGGCGATACGATCGAGCCAGGAAGCACCACTTGCTGGCAGACTTGCCGATGTCCTGGTTGGCCAGATTCCGGAAGCGGCTCGGGTCTTCGAGGATGCCAAGAATGAAACCGCCGCCAAGGAAAAAGCACTGCAAGACCTGGTCGTCCAGCTGATGGCACCGTGCGCTAACGATTGCACCGATGGCGACTGCGAAAACTGCGAAGCCAAACCAAACCATGCTTCGATACCACGCAGCGGTTCCCAGCCGACCACAGACAATTGCCCAAACGGTTGCGATTGCTCTCTGTGCAAACCCAACACGCCCTCCACTGCCAACGGTAGCAGTTCGTCGCTGGTTACCGACCAAGTCGAATCCTATTGCCTGAACATGGCCAAGTTGCTTGCGGCATCCTTGACCAGCGAAAGCACAAACAGTCAGGCTCAGGATCAACTTGCCACCCGCCAACAAGCCATTGAGTCAGCCATGTTGATGGTTGCTGAGACTGCCGCAGCCAAGGCCGAAGCCAAAATCGCCAAACTGGAGGCCGCGCACCAGGCGTCCATTTACCGACTCCAAACTCAACTGAATGAAATGGCTGCCCAATCCAACGCCGTGGGGCAATTACGCGAGTGGCTGGGGCCGATCTACACCAATCAAAATCGCAATTATCAGCAAATGCAATTGGTCGCCGCAAACAACGCCACGATGAACCGAACGCTGTCATTGCTGGAAAAGCAAATTGAACTTGCCAAGACCAACCACGTCGGGCAGATGATTCGGAATCACACCATCGCGTCAGCCGACTACATTACCTCCGACCCCGTCGAGACGACCCCAAAGATTGTCGTCAACCAACCCGTCGATGTACCGCCCAAAGACGAGCGGAGTGCGAGTCCGCAGGACAACTCGACCGAGATTCAGCGACTGCAGTCGCAGCTGAGTGAATTGCAATCCCGCCTCGACCAACTGCAGAGCAATCCAGTGCGGTCAGCAGGACATTTGGAACCCGTTTTTACGCCGGATAAACCACTGCGACCAATTTACGATCGTTAGGTTGGCAGCTCTTGCTGTCGCTGCGCTGCATTGACGGATCAGGTACGTATCTGGTTTACGTGCTGATGCTGGCGTTGGCGGATTTGGCAATTTCCATCCAGTCGATGTCGTCGTCGAAGACTTCGCCTTCGTACCGCAGACGGCTGATTACCGGAGCGACCGATCGGCTGTCGATTTGGGTTCGATTGCTCTCCATGCTGACATCGCCGTCAAACCGACGAGCATCGTTCAGGATCACGCCTGCGACGTTCAGGCCGTCACGAAAACAGGCAGCGGTAATCAGTGCCTGCAGCGATTGATTGATCACACCGATCATATTCGGTGCAACGATCAAGACGGGGTAACCGAGGTCGTAAGCCAGATCCGCAAAATATTCGTCGTCGCTGATCGGTGACATCAGTCCACCCGATCCCTCGACGATCAGGATGTCACACTCGTCAGCCCAGACAGCGACGCCATCTCGGAGCAGTTGAGTATCCACTTCCCGCCCTTCATTGCGGGCGGCCATGTGAGGCGCCAGGGGAGCCTGAAACCGCTGCGGACAGACAGCGTCCAAGCTTAACGGGCGGCCCGCAGCTTCCCACAGCGCCACCGCGTCTTCCGAAACCAGCTGGCGACCGTCCGAAACACAATCGGTCGCAATTGGTTTATAAACACCAACACGATGCCCGTTGCCAATCAGCGATTTGATAATCGCGGAGGCTACGTAGGTTTTTCCGACCTCGGTATCGGTTCCGGTAATAAATAGACCGAGTGGGGGTTTTTTTAACATCACGTTAGATTAACATTCCGTTCGGCTCCGTCCAGCGGTATTATCGGATTTGAATCTGCCATTGGGCCAACTTTCTCCCCCGAATCATCCAGCCGAAATTTTGCCAAAACTACCAAATCAATGAAAAACCTCTCCGTTGCCGCCATTCAGTCGACCTGCCTGGAAGACGTCCAAGCCAACCTGGATCGAACCTCGGCAAAAATCGAAGCCGCCGCCAAGTCAGGTGCCAAGCTGATCTGCCTGCAAGAATTATTCGCCAGTCTTTATTTTTGCCAATCGGAGGACCACTCCCGGTTTAAACTGGCCGAGCCGATCCCTGGCCCAACCACGCAACGAATGTCCGAGCTTGCCAAACAGCATCAGGTCGTGATTGTCGCTGGAATTTTTGAGCGCCGGGCCGCTGGACTCTTTCACAATTCGGCCGTCGTGATCGAAACCGATGGAAGCATTGCCGGGATCTATCGAAAAATGCACATTCCCGACGACCCTTTCTTCTATGAAAAATTTTATTTCACCCCGGGCGATTTAGGTTTTCAATCCTTCACGACCTCGGTGGGGCGGATCGGGGTCTGCATCTGCTGGGACCAGTGGTTTCCGGAAGCGGCGAGACTAACTGCCTTGCGGGGCGCCGAAATTTTGGTTTACCCAACCGCGATTGGTTGGCAGGCTCCAGAAAAAGCCCAATTCGGTGAGAGCCAGAGAAACGCTTGGCAAACCATGATGCGGTCCCACGCAATCGCCAACGGGGTCTTTCTCATCGCACCCAACCGTGTTGGCGTCGAAGACAACATTGAGTTTTGGGGCTCGTCGTTCATCGCTGATCCATACGGCAACCTGCTGAGTTTGGCAACGGATGAAACAGAGCAAACGCTGTTGGCAGAGTGTGATTTGGATCTTGTGGAAACCGCCCGGACGCATTGGCCATTCTTGCGCGATCGACGAATCGATGCTTATGATGGGCTGACAAAACGATTCATCGACTGAGTACCCATGATCGAAGCAGAAACATTTTCCATGCCCCCGGAATGGGCACCTCAATCCGCGACCTGGTTGAGTTGGCCCCATAATCTCGAGACGTGGCCCACCAATCTTGCCGCCGCACAAGCCGAGTTCGTCCAGTTGGTCCAGCAAATCGCTGATCACCAGCAGGTCATGATTCTCTGTTGCGATTCAATACAACCTCACGCCAGGGTAGCCCTACAGCATATTCGCGATGTTCAGTTTGTCGCGATTCCGACGAATGACGCCTGGGCCAGAGACTACGCGCCCACCTTCGTTAAACATTCCGTGACAGGAAAACTCGTGGCGGTCAACTGGCACTACAACGCGTGGGGTGGAAAGTACCCCCCCTACGACCTGGACCAACAGGTCGCCACCCGTATTGCACAACACCTGGGAATCGATCTCCTGTCTCCTGAATTGTGCCTTGAGGGCGGAGCGATCGAGATCGATCAAGACGGCTTGCTGCTGACGACGCGTTCATGCGTTTTAAACCCGAATCGAAACCCGGGTAAGTCGACACCGAGCATCGAGACCACGTTAAAACAATCCCTGGGAGCCAAACAAATCCTCTGGATTTCAGGGGACGCGATCGAAGGCGATGATACGGACGGTCATATCGATCAACTGGCACGTTTCACCAGCAGTCATTCGATCGTCTACGCCTGGCAAGATCACGATAGTGATTCACAATACCCCGGGCTCGCAGCGAACCTGCGAGAACTAAAACAAGCGCTGGCAAACGGGGCCGTAAATCACGAATTGATTGCCTTGCCGCTTCCTCCACGCATCGATTTTTGCGGACGGCGAATTCCTGCAAGCTATTGCAATTTCCTGATCACCAACCAGAAAGTCATCGTGCCACAATTTGGCAGCAAAAAACATGACCGAAACGCGTTGGCGATTCTGGCCAATTTGTTCCCTGATCGAGAGACGGTTGGCCTGGACTCATTAAACCTGGCCGTGGGATTGGGTTCATTTCATTGCTTATCCCAACAGCAACCGGCGTGATTCTGTCGAAATACGGGTCCACCAATCCATGGTGTCCAACCGCTGCAGTTGCGTGCAACTCTGTCCAACTGAGAAGTATCGCTTCAACCATCTTCGTCCAACAACTCGCGAATCCTCTGCTCCAGCAATTTTTGACCACCCGCCTGGTTCCAGTCCAGTTCGCCGAACCACCAGTATCGAATCCGCCCCTGCTTGTCGATCAAATAAACGGAGGGCCACATCGAGTTGCCCCAACTGTTCCAGGTCTTTTTGCCCGTATCGATCAAAACTGGAAAGCTGAAACCAACTTCTTTGACGTTGGCCCGCACGTTGGCGGGCTCTCGCTCCGCACTCGTTTCAGGCGTATGGATACCGAGAATCGTAAAGTCTTCACCGTCGAATTTTTTTTCCCAACCCTTGTACCAAGGGTAATTGCGCACGCAATTGATTCAGCCATAGGCAAAGAAGTGCAATGCCACAACTTTGCCTCGCAAATCCTCGACCTGGAGACCTTCCGAATTAATCCATTGCCCACTGTCAATTAACGGGGGTGCTTTAAATGCAACCCGGCCAAGCTGACTAAACTCAAAAGGTCCACCGATCAAGCTGGCCAATTCCCGTTTCTGATCGTCATCGAGCATCCCAAAGATCGTCTCTTCTTCCTGTTTGCGAGCCGCATTGATCACCTTCATCGCTGCAGCCTGTGCCTCCGGCCCCTGGTATTCGTTCGATGAGACCTCGTTTACTTTCTCATTCGCTTCGGAGACCGCAGCCTGAATTTCTTCCTGCTGCTGCTGACTCAGTTTTAGTCTGGCAGCAGGCTCAGGCAACAACACAAACGAGATGCCCTTAATCCGATAGCTGATTTGCTGGATGCGTTGTTGTTGTGATTCGGTTAGCAATTTTGCCACCGCGGCCCGAGATTTTTCCAGAACCTCACGCGTCATTTGCTGAGCTTCTTCCGGCGTTTTGTTGGCACGAGAACCCAACAGGGTGGCATCCAAAGACTCATTCAGCTCGACAAGCTCGCGACGTTGTAAGTCACTGAGCCCCAAATCCGCGTGCACCGCCGGTTCCCGCAACAAAAAGAGAAACGGGTCGTCCATCGAGCCATAGCCGGTCACGTTCTGCGCGGTTACCGTTGGGCTGAACACGACCACCAACAACAGCAACAATCCGAAACGTTTGATCATTTGACACCTGTGCTAAACAACTTGCTGCCCCGTTAGGAATATATCAGCGCAATCGGAAGATTGAAAATCGCTGACCCCCCGGTGTACGTGAGGTTACATTTCCGGCAACGATTTCTTTGTTCGCACGTCCGGTGGCGCATAGCAACAGGGACTTGGAAGCATGTCCAAATCCCTGTTGACGATCAATCAGGCTAACGAAATCAAGGTGCTATTTGTCCTTTTCAGCAGCTTTCGCTTTTTTTCGCTCGACCATTTTTTTGATTTCTTCGGGCAGGTCGAATGTCCCCGCTTCGAATTCCTGATTGAATTCGACTTTATCAAAATCGATTTCCATCACCATGCCCTGCTGGACGAATTTTTGGTTAACCTTCTTCGGAAATTTGATTCCGTCGACATCCTGGTATTCTACGATCGTGCTTTCGATGTTAATCGCACCCATGGGCGACTGGACGTTCGATTCGGATTTGACCTGCAGGCCGGTTTTGGCTGAATAAAATTCAAATTGGGAATCGCCGCTTTGTTTAACAACTTCCAGCTTGTAACACTCGTCTCCATCCACATCTTCGGTGCCAACCACTTTCAGCGATTTGTAGACTTTGGCCGGATCGTAAAAGCGGCGGAAATCGGCCTCCATCAAGACTTGATCTCGCTCCTTTCCGGACAGGATCCGGGTACCGATGGTTGACTCCGACCAGACTGTTTCGCCATCGGAGCCCGAGGTCTCCGAGCCGGCGGCACCCATGTCAGCGTTAATCAGCAGCTTGTTGGGTGATTCGACTCTCAATTCCATCGTGCCATTGATTCCAACGGCTGGAATGGACATCGTCCCCGATTGATACAGTGTCTTGATCGATTTGTATTTTTCGATCCCGCCGGTGACTTCCACATACCTGGCGATGACTTCTTCGGCCGTCGGTAATTTTTTTTCCTGGGCAACAGCATCGGCCGCGGTCGCCGTTAGGAACGCGAGTATCAACAGCATCGGTTTCTGCTTCGAAAATTTAAATCGCATGTTTTTCCTTGAGGGGTTTAATTGGAAATTGATGGTTAAATGGGTGGTCAACGCAAGGAGTTCGGGAAACTTCAAAGCTCCGTGCAACAAAAAAAATCTCTCGGTCAAAACTCGAAGCGAATGACCGCTTGCGCGCCGCGGTTCATTGATCCTGGTTTTGTTGCTGGATCCATTGCAGCGCCCGGTGGAGAACTGGATCACTGTCATTGAGCAGCAACTGCTGGGACAATTCGATTGTTTCATCCGGCACGACGCCATCCAGTTCAAGAGATTTTCCGGATGCCGAATGATAATCGGCGATCGCATACTGAAATCCGTCTCCATTGGGTAATTTGACGACCATCGACGGCAGTGCTAATCCGGCCGAACGCGATCCGAAGACCCGGGCCAGGCCGAGGTCCTTCAGGCCACCGGAAAAAATTTCTGCGGACGATACGGAACACTCGTCAATCAGAATTGCGACCGGGCAAGAAATCGGGTCGTAATTTGGACTGAGTACGAACTTCAGTTCGCTCCCTTTCATCGTCATCACGCCCAGCGATGCCTCTTCCTCTGCGAATTCGGAAGCCATCCCCATCGTCATGGCACCCATCCCGCCGATATTGCCGCGCAAATCGATCACGATGCCTTGGGAATGTTTCTCATCGCGAATCGTGTCGCGATACTCTTTCATGATCCCGACTGGATCAAAGAACATGTTAAACCGGTAGTAGCCAACGTTACCGTCCAGCGTTTTGGACTCGGAGACCAGCTGCATTTCCGGCAGGTAGCCAAACTTGACTTTCTTGCCGGGAGATTTTTCCAGCTCGATTTCCAGCTCCTGGGTTTTCCCATCGCCGTCTCGAAAGACCATTTTTTTCTTGTCACCGATTTTGCCCTTGGCAATTTCGGGCAGTGCCATTCCCGCGAGAGTCTCGTATCGCATCGGCCCATGGGCCGCCTCGCGGAGCTTTTCGGCAAGCTCCGAGATCGGTTTGTCGCCAATGGCTTCCACCAGCCACCCGGTTTTGACACCGGCTTTTTCCGCCGGTGAACCGGGCCGAATCCTGGTGACCGCCACTCCGTCTTTGACGGCTCGGAAATCCAGTCCGGTATCTCCGGCACCGCCGCGGTCTTTTCCACCAATCACTTCGTAGGCTGATTGGGGGATGATGCTGAAATGGGATTGCCCCAGTTCGCCAATCAAATTGTTCAGAATTTCCCTGACCTCGCCGATCGTTGTCGCTTGCTCGACCAACGGTCGGTAGGTTGCCCTGGCATCGTCCCAAGTCTGTCCGACTTTATCTTCGTCCCAATGGACTTTGTTGATGGTTGACCATACCTCGTCGAACGCTGCCAGGTTGGCTTCCAGATCAAATGACTCGGGAGCTTGTTCGATTCGTGCCAACTTGCCTGGTTTCTCGACATCTTGCTGCGACTTGGTCGACGTTGATTGCGCATCAAGTTGCGAAGATAGCCAACCTGAAGCCAAAACCAATAGCGACAGCAACAGGTGACAACGGGCGGATCCAAACACGGTGCTGCTCATAAATTACCTTGAATTCGAAAGTCAATTTGGATTCTGCATGATTGTCCGGACTTGGGATACCGGCAACAGATAAACCTCAAGATTATCTTCACCGTAGTCAAAAGTCACGGTGAGGTTGCCGGGTAAATTCGACGTGTCGTCCCAAATATTGCCAACTGACTTGCAAAAACAGCCCAATTCGAAGGATTTGGCATTTGAGATTTCTTGATCTCGAATGCGATCCAAACGTTCACCCGGGGATAATTACCGAAGCTCGGGCTCGCGGACGGGTGTCGCTCGTCCGACGGGCCTTCACTCGCACATAGGGTGCAATGAACTGGCAGCGATACGCAAAACTGTCCAACTCCGCGTTTGGCTTGGCATGCAGAGGTTCGGTCAGGTCTTCAATCGCCAACCCGCTGCGGCACATGGCACCCAGCAATTCTTCCCAGCGATGCACGTACTCCAAAGTTCCTTCCTCGCGGATCAAGTTCGGCTGTGATACCGGCGGCAGCGGATGTTTGTCGTAATAGGAGCGATGGATCTGAAAACTGCCATCTCGAGGTTCAATCGTCGATTGCAAACTGACGGGCTGCTTGTGCTGGCTGATATACAGTCCACCGACTCGAAGCACGCGGGCGACTTCCTGATAGACCGGAACAACGTCCGGTACATAGCAGGTACTGACTGGATGAATGACGAGATCGAAGGAGGCATCACCCAGCGCTGACAAATCATCCATCGACGCCTCGATGGTCCGCAGTTTCAGGCTGCGCTGGCCTGCGACGATCCGGTCGAGTTCCAGCATCGCAGGACTGATATCCACGACCGTGACGATGGCTCCGGCAGCAGCATAGATCGGTCCCTGTCGACCACCGCCCGCAGCCAGGCAGAGTACCTGTTGGTTCGAAATATCCGGACCTAACCAACCTGGCCCGTCCACCGATTTTAAGGGGTTGGCGAAATCCTCGTCGCGAGCCGGTTTGGCCAACCGATTTTGCTGTTTTGCCAGCCGGTCCCAGGCTGCCCGGTTGTGCCAATGATCATCTGACGGTTTCATGTAGTTGTATTGGAAATGAGAACGAAACTGCGAAGTTGCCCAACTTGGCGACCACCAATTTAGCGTAATGAACCGAAAATCTCCCATCGCGACATTCGAAAAACCCTGGCAGGTTCGCTTCGTAGATACGGACTCCAGTGGTTTTGCTCATTTTTCGAGCTACGTACGGATGATGGAGGAAACCGAATACGCTTTTTTGCGCAGTCGGGGCTTGAGCGTTGTGATGCACGATGAACGAGGCATCATGGGGTTTCCGCGAATTAAATCGAAGTTGAACGTGACCCAACCGCTGATTTTCGAGCAAGAAGTTTACGTACGTCTCAATTTAACGGAACTGGACGGAAAGCAGCTGCAGTATCAGTTCGAAATTGTCGACCAGTCCGGAGAAATCTGGGTGACCGGAACGTTCGACATTGCCTGCTGCCGATTTCCAAACGACCAACCTCCCTTTGCCGTTCTCATTCCCGGACACGTCGAAGCAGCGCTGGCGGGCTCGCCCCACTCAAACAACCTGGTGACCAAAGATGTCTGAAGACAATTTTGATGCTGTAATCGTCGTTTCCTTCGGCGGCCCCGAAAGCATGGATGATGTGATGCCATTCCTGGAGAATGTGCTGCGCGGAAAAAACGTTCCCCGCGAGCGAATGCTGGAAGTCGCCGAACACTACCGGCATTTTGGTGGTGTCAGTCCAATCAATCAGCAAAACCGCGAATTGATTGCGGCCCTGAAATCAGAACTCGAGTCGCACAACATCGACCTACCGGTCTATTGGGGGAATCGGAACTGGCACCCCATGCTGCCAGAAACGCTTCAACAGATGAAGGAAGACGGCGTCAAACGGGCGATCGCGTTTTTTACGTCGATGTACAGCTGCTATTCAGGTTGTCGACAGTATCGGGAAAATATTGCCGATGCTCAGTCCGTTGTTGGCGAGGGCGCTCCTGAAGTCCACAAAGTCCGGATGGCTTTTAATCATCCGCTGTATATTGAGGCAACGGTTGATCGCGTGACCAAGGCCTTCGACGAGATCGTCGAGGATCGAAAACCGAAAACGCATTTCGTGTTCACCGCCCACAGTATCCCGATGGCAATGGCCGAAGGTTGCAAATACGCCACGCAATTGGAAGAAACGTGCCGTTTGGTAATGGAGCGGATTGGAGATCATCCATGGAGTCTGGTTTATCAAAGTCGCTCTGGCCCACCCACTCAACCGTGGCTCGAACCCGACGTCTGTGACTTCCTCAGCCAACTCAAACAACAGACCGACGTTGAAGACGTGGTGATGATGCCCGTCGGCTTCGTTTCCGATCACATGGAAGTCCTGTTTGACCTCGATACCGAGGCCAAGGAGCTTTGCGATGAGATCGGTGTCAACATGGTTCGAGCCAAATCGGTTGGTGTTCATCCGCAGTTCATTTCCATGATCCGCGAACTGATTTTGGAGCGCACATCGGGTGCTGAAAAACGCGCCGTTGGAAACATGCCGCCGAACTGGGATGTTTGCCCCCAGGATTGCTGCACCTACAACCCGCCGAAGCGTCCGGGCCGGCCCACCACGAGCTAACAGGCGACCGTTTCGGTGCAATCGAAGATTGAGTCGTCCTGCCGGTTATTCAAGCGATAGGCGACGGACGATTCTCGGACCGTCGCTGCCCGCTTCGTTTTCGACAAATACCGGTCCAAAGGTCGACAGGAAGATTCCGTCTCCGTCTCCGCGTCTGAGTCGACCCGGTCGTGCTCGCTTCGGCAGCGCGTCGAGGCTGGTTGCGCAGTCGTGTCGCGATGGTCGTCCGTTACCTCGCCACGCAACACTTTAATCTCGCGCGGTGCATCGATTCCAACACGGACCGTTTTTCCCTTGATGCTGACAATTTGAATCGTGATATCTAATCCAGGAATGACAACGGTTTCCGTTTCGTGTCGTGAGAGTACAAGCATGGCTTCCGTTCCTTCTTTCAGTTCAATACTTACCTACAAATTTGTTTCAAATGACAGTTATCGAGATCCAGCCTGGCGAGTCAACCCGAATTAATGTAGCTTTATACATTAGGGGCATCCGCGTGCTCAGCAAAACGCTTGCGAACCGGGAGTCAGTAGCGATTCTGCCGTTGAGACCAGACAATTCGCCCGTTCTGCAACGCGAATCACACGCGACTCCCTGATCAGTCTTACTCGTACCAGCCAAAGGTTGCCTGCTGAACGGGCTGGTCGAGGTGCGGGGCCACCACGGGGCAAGGCTGGCTTCGCTGCTTCATCAACTCCGCCTGGATTTCGTATTGGCGAATTAGACGGGGTAACAACTCCGAAACTCTCTGCAATCCGGTTCTTGGTTTAACGCTGGACAGTTGCGGAGCATTCAGTGGCTTGATCATCTTTCGTTTCCTCAGAAGCTTTCATCTTGAAGCGATCATTTGCTTCGTCTGGAAACAAGTATTGGCGGCCCCGATGACACGTTTGGACCGCTCGAATTAAATCTTTCAGAATTTTTTTGCAAGCCTCCGCTGGCCAGCAACAGGCCCCCCAAGACTTGTTGACCGCACCATAATCGGTCATCTTTGGTCACGTGACCTAACGTGTCACAGCAACCCGACGACTGCCAATCCGGAAGCCAGACACGGAACAGAAGATGGATGAAACGAACAAATTCGAATTGGACCGGGACGGTGTGATGATTTTGCCCGGCGTCCTGAGTCGCGGCGAGGCAAAATCGTGGACGGAAAAACTGGATGCCGTTTTCTCGCAGCAATTGACGGCGATCAAGAATCGAGGGGGTGCTGTCTACGCCGCGCGGAACATACTCGACGCGATTCCGGACGAGTTTTCGATTGCGAAACGTCCCGCGGTCGGGTTCATGCTGGAGCACGTTCTTGGCAGCCAATACGGCCTGGTTCGCGGGCTGTATTTCGACAAACATCCCGAACGAACCTGGTCGTTACCATGGCACAAGGACATGACGATCGCGGTCAAAGACAATACGCTGCCGTCCAGACCTGTTTACCAAACCGACCCTCAAATCGGGCGTGCCTCACGTGGAGGCTCCCGCATCGGTACTGCAGAACATGCTCACCATCCGGGTCCACCTCGATGATGTGACCGAAGCCAATGGCCCGCTCGAAATCGTGGTGGGTTCACACCGCCAGGGTAAGCGTTCGGGCACCGACCACCGGGTCGAAAAAATCCTGGTGGAAGCCGGCGACGTGCTGGCCATGCGTCCGTTGGTCAGTCACGCCAGTGGCAGCTCGCAACCCGGAACCGGCCTCCATCGCCGAATCCTGCATTTTGAATTCGCCGCCCAGCAGGAGTTACCCGACGGCTATCAATGGTATGATTTTCGACAACCGACAGCCTGACCAACTTGTTTCCCAAGTCTCATTCGCGTTGACCCTTTTTTTGGGCTCACCTAAGATAGAACAGGTACTCGCGGCCAGAGGGGCACCCCGCCGCAACGGAAAACGAATGAATGGCCGACAATCCAAAACCCGACTTGGCAGCCGACTATTCGGCCATCTTCACCGAACCAGGGTTACCCAATCGACGGGTGCCGGCGTGGTTGATGTCGTTGTGCTTCCACACCGCCCTGTTTGTACTCTTGCTATTGGCCTTACGCACAGTCCAGCACGGCGCCGGTCAAGTCGAGACCCGTACCGGCGGGATCGTGCTGGTCGACCTCCAATCCAATCCCACCGAGTATCTTAGCGAAGGTGACATTGCCGAGAGCAGCACCCAAGCGGCGGCAGATCAGAGTCCGCCACCGCTGTTTGCCGACTCGGAGTTGCCTCCCGATCTGCCCGGGCTGGAATCGAATCCTACCGCAATCACCGGGGCCGGTGACCAATTGGTCGAGACCTTGCCGGGCGCCGACAGCTTACTGGACCTCCCTACCGGGAGCGTGAAACTGGGTGGCAAGGTGACCACGGAGGTCTTTGGCGTCTCGGGTACCGGTTCGCGATTTGTCTACGTCTTTGATCGCTCACAGAGCATGATGGGCTACCAGGCCCGACCGTTGCTGGCTGCCAAGCAGGCGCCTCCTGAAAAGTCTCGATTCGCTGGGCCGTAATCATCAGTTTCAAATCATTTTCTACAATGATGGCGTCAAGATCATGAATCCGGATTCGCTGGGAACGCTGTATTTCGCCACCGACGAAAACAAGCAGCAGGCCCGAAACTTCGTCGCCTCAATCCGCGGCGAAAACGGCACCGATCACATGCAGGCACTGAAGCAAGCGTGCCGATTTGGTCCGGACGTGATTTTTTTGCTGACCGACGCAGAGGGTGGATTCACTCCCGGTGAACTGCGGGATGTCAGTAATTTCAATCGCTCGGGTGCGGTGATCAATGCGATTGAATTCGGCGAACGGCGCACGAATGATCGCTCGCTGGAGCAACTGGCGATCGAAAGCGGTGGACAGTATGTCTTCAAAAATGTTCGTTCCTTGCGAATCGAGAATGAATAGGTCGAGATGAGATTGAATTTGCCCAGAAATCCCGCTCGCCGATTACTGCTGTTGCCATCGATCTGGATACTTGGTGTTTTCTCGTTGCCGGGGCCCTCCAGCGACGCAGGAATTCGAAGACGTGATTGTCGTTCGCCGCAAGGACTCCAACGAAACCAGTCGACGTAAAGGTATGATCCAGGACTGGAAAGGACGTTCCCTGACGCTTTCGTCAAACGGCCGAGATCGCGAAATCGATAACGATGAAATCGTGGAAGTTCAAACCCGCTGGCTGCCTGATTATGCCGAAGGCCTGAAACTGCTCGGCCAGGGAAAATCAAAGCTTGCCATCCCGAAATTACAGTCGGCGATCAGCGCCGATCCACGCGAATGGGCCAAACGGACGATCCGTGCCGACCTGGTGCGGGCGCTGCTGGCAGTCGAGGACTATGGGTCGGCGATTGAACAGTTTCTGGTGCTGGTCGAGGACGATCCCCAGACCCGGTTTTTCCATCTTTGTCCATTGCCGTGGATTGCGACCAATCATCGTCTCGAGCAAACTGCCAATCAGTTAATGAAGTCGAACGATCCCGTACGTCAGCTGATTGGAGCTGGTTGGTCGCTGGCCGGCGGTCAACAGGAAACCGCAATCAGGGTACTGGAGCAGCTTAGCCAAAACATCGACGCCCGGATCCAACAACTGGCAATCATGCAACTTTGGCGGACGCGAGCCTTGACTGCCAGTCCGCGCCAAGTTGCCGTCTGGGAAAAAAATCTGGACTCCATGGAAGCATCCCTGAGGCCCGGTCCGTGGCTCTTGATTGCCGACTGCCAGTCACGCCTGAACCAGGAACCGTCAGCCATCATCAACCTGATGCGAATTCCCATCCTTTACCCAGAACAACGCCACCTGGCGGCTGTCGCGCTTTACCGGGCGGGCCGCCTGCTGCAAAATACCGGCCAGACAACCGAAGCGCAATCCGTTTGGAACGAGCTGCGTCAAAAACATGCCGAAACGGTTTGGGCGACGCAGGCACCTGCGCTCGCCAATCCGAAAACTCCGTAAAGCCCCCCGAATCATGCTCCTTTCAATCGGAAATACACGATGAGCTCTCAGCGTTCCACTCGATTCGAAGCAACGACCCGGATCGTGCCGAATTCCGCGAATGAAATGCCAGCCCGCGAAGCATTGAAAAAAACGGACCGTTGGTGGGCCACTAGTCGAAGGGTTGGCTGGCCTGCCTGCCTGGTTTTCGCTGCCACCTGGAATCTTGCCGCCAATGCTTCGGCGTTCCAAGGCTCAGAAGAAACTCAAGCGCCGTCCGGATTTTTGCAGATCCTGTTTTCCGGCGGACTGGTTGGCGCGATCATGATCGTGATCCTGCTGGCCCTGTCGATTACCGCTGCCTACCTGATCTTCGATCACCTGATGACGATTCGGCGAAAGGACTTGATGCCCGAAGGACTCGGCGAGCAAGTCCGGCAGTGCCTGGTATCCGGTGACATTGTGGGGGCCCAGCAGGCCTGCAGTGCGCAACCCAGCTTTCTGTCATTTGTCCTGATGCACGGGATTTCAGAACTGGAATTCGGCTGGGGAGCGGTTGAAAAATCACTCGAAGATGCACTCGCCGAACAATCGGCCCGACTGTTTCGGAAAATTGAATACCTCTCGGTGATTGGGAATATCGCGCCAATGGTGGGATTGCTGGGAACGGTGATCGGCATGATCGTCGCTTTCCAGAACGTGGCTTCGACCCAAGGCACAGCCAGCGCTCCCCAGCTTGCCGAAGGAATTTACCAAGCCTTGGTGACAACCGTGGGTGGCTTGATCGTGGCGATCCCTTCGATTGGCGCCTTTGCCATTTTCCGCAATCGGATCGATCAATTTGTCGCCGAAGCCGCCTACGTCGCGCAGCACGTGTTTGGGCCGCTGCGACGCGGACGTAAAAAAGCCAAATCGTAGAGCCTGGCCAGTCGAATGTCGTCGGCCAGTTGGCAAGCCAGACCGATCCTCGAAAACCGAACCTCGAAAACTGAAAATCAAATGCGATCCCCCCAGTACAAACCGAATCGAAAATACGGGTTCAACATGACGCCCATGATCAATGTCGTGTTTTTACTGATTATCTTCTTTCTGGTCAGCAGCCACCTGGCGCGCCAGGAATCTCAACTGGAACTGGAACTGCCAGTGGCGACCCAGGGCAACGAAGACGTCGATCAGCAGACACCGCGAATCACCGTCAACGTCAAAGCGGACGGGAGTTTGTGGTTGGCCGGACGCCCGATCGCCAGCGATCAACTGAAAGAGCGGTTCATGGCGGCCCGCGACAAAGAAGGTGGCGACATCGAAGTCCGGATCCGGGGCAGTCGGACGGCCCCCTACTCGACGGTGGAACCCATCATGCTGGCCTGCACCGGGGCAAAAATCTGGAAAGTCACTTACGCGGTCTATCGCGAGGATCAACCGTGAAACGCGTTAGTCCATTAGTCCGGCGTGGCGGCGACACCGATCTCGATTCGGCCATGACGCCGATGATCGATGTGGTGTTTTTGCTGTTGGTTTTTTTCGTTTGGACGGCAAGCTTTCAGATCGTGGAGTACATCCTGCCCAGCGACATGTCCGTCCAGATTGGATCAGAGCAAGCCGAGAACATGGAACCTCCACCCGAAAAGGATTTCGAAGATGTCGTCGTCCGGATCGGCTGGGACGGCACGCTCCCAATTGGTCGATCAACGAGCAGCCGCTGCAGTCGCTTGAAGAATTGCAATCGCGATTGACAGCCATTTCCCAGATCGAGGCTGGCACGCCCGTCATTTTACACCCCCAACCGATCGTGCCGCTGGGGCACGTGATCGAAGCCTACGACGTCGCCAAACGATCAGGGTTTGCAGAAGTCTCATTCGCCGTCAACCTGCAGGAGCAATGAGCATGAATCGCAACTTCCTGCTGACCGCCTGTTTACTGCTGCTGATCGGTGGCTACGGCGGATCCGGTTTCGCCCAATCCGTGCCGTCGCAAAGCCTGGAGAACGAGGACACGCGTCTGATTGAGGGTTTGCGAGTTCGTCGCCTGTTTGATCTGGCCGATCTGCATTGCCGGAAGCTGCTGGCTTCCGCTGAATTGACGCCGACCGAACAAGCAACGTTTACCGTTGAACTGATCAAGACTCAGACGGCTCGGGCAATCCTCAGTTCCGGAGCCGAACGTGAGTCGGCATGGCAAACCGCTATTGAGACCGCAACCCAATTTTCGAGCCAATATCCACGGCATCCCCGGCAATGGCTGGTTCAAATTCAGTCCGCCCTGGCACACCTGGCTCACGGTCGCCTGATCAGCCAGGAACTGGCCGCCGAGATGACTCCGGAATCGGCTCGCCCGGTCGCGCTGGAGGAGTTGAGAACGGCCAGGTCCATGCTCAGCCAAATTCAACGCGAGATTGAAAAAGCGATTCCTGAGGCGAGATCAAAAACGCTTGCCGCAGGAGAGTTTTCCAGTGAAGAATTGATGGCCCTCAATCGCAATGTCCGATATCAACTCGCCATTGCCAACTCCAGCCGGGCACAGCTTTACGCGGCCGATGACCGCCTGAATCGCCTCGACGCGATTAACGATGTTCTCCAGCGGCTGACGGAGGTCCAGCGAGAGACCTCCCAGGGTCAATCGCTTTGGTGGGACAGCCAAATCCTGCGAATTGAATGCCTGCGGCTACTGGGTCAAACCGCCGAAGCCCAAAGTGAGCTGAGCCAGTTAAGCACATCGCTATCGGACTCCGACCCGGTACCCCAATCCTTGATGATCCAGCAGCTGAAATTGGCACTGGTCTCGGGTAACCCGTTAATTTCCGCCGCGGCTTTGGAAAAGGTCGAGGAGATCGACAACCGAACGCCGCAGTTGGACCTCGCGCGAGTCGAATTGGCCATGAAATTGGCCTCGCAAACGACGGGTCCGGAAAACCAGAAATGGATTTCCTACGCGGCAGCCATCACGCGCGAAATTGAGAGCCAACACGGCGGCTACTGGGGTCGTCGCGCGGAGTTGACGCTGATTGGCTCTAACGCAACTCCCGTGGCTGGCAACCGAGCCGCGATGAATGCCTCCAATTCGACCGAGTTGGACCTGTTGATCCGACTGGCCGATCAAGCGATGCGGAATAACCGCTGGGAGGATGCCACGAAAGCTTACGATCGCGCCGCCCAAACGGCCCTTACGCTGCAGGACACCCGGCAAGCGTTTTCTTTATCGGTTCGTGCCAGTCAGGCTTTGGAAAAACAACAACAACACGCCGCTGCGGCCAACCGCCTGATCGAACTGGCTGAAAAATATCCGGAGTTCGAACTTGCCTCCGCCGCCCATTTGCGGGGCTGCTGGAATTGGGCCCAAGTCGCTGACCGGGAGCCATCAACGCAGGCGAAGTTCCTGGAACTCCTGAACCAGCATTTGGCGAAGTGGCCCAACGAACCAACGGCAAATCAGGTACGACTTTGGCTGGGAGGCCGATTGCAAACTTCCTCCAACTGGGAGTCGGCGGTTACGACCTACCTCGGTGTCTCACCAGCCAGCGATTCGTTTGAGGATGCCCTGACCCGCGCCGTGTACTGCGGGTCGCTGGGTTGCTCAAAGTTCCCCGGAACAGCGGTCCGTGGTCGCCGCCGAGATCACTGGCCAACTCAACGAGCTGTTTTCAAACAGTCAAATGACAACAGCTGGCCGGGACCAGTTACTGCTGGCGGTTGCCGAGTTCGGTCTCCGGCAGGGTACCGTATCGCCATCGCAATTGTTCCAGCCGTTGACTGAACTGGTGGAACGCGAGGATGCGGCAGCCCACGCCACGGGCCAAGCGCTGCTAATCGCCATTTCTGCGACCGACCCGTCCACCACGACCGAAACCATTGATCGCAGGCTGGCCGAAATACGAGATCGTGTCAATTACGAGATTGCCTGGGGCGCGATTGAGGGAATTCTGAGATCTCGACCGATTCCCAACCCGGACCTGGCCTACGCCACACAATTGAAGGTTGCTGAAAAAGCACTGAGCGAAGAGCTTTCCGATCCGGAAAAAGACACTTGGCTGTACCGAAAATCTGACGCACTTGCCAATTCCGGTGATTACGAATCGGCCCTGGCCGTGCTCGAGCAACTGGCCCAGCGTCGACCTCGAGATGCTGGTGTGAAACTGCGAATTGCACGAGCGGTGACGCGGCTGCACGAAGCTGACGACCCCGAAACCGCGCTGGCCAACTGGCGGCGTTTGGCAGTTCAACTGAAACCACATACCGACAGCTGGTACGAAGCGAAATACAACGTGGCAAAGTTGTTAAAGGCAGCGGGGAAGCCCGAAGCTGCCCGCAAAGTCCTTGAGCACTTGAAAGCCATTCCGCCGGGCTGGGAAAACTCCAAATTGAAATCAGAGTTCGAGCAGCTGTTGAAGCAATTTCGACAGTAGTTCGATTTCGGCATCGGTTCGCCGATAAATCATGGCCCAAATCACCCCGGATACGCATTAAGCAAATGCAATCCTCACTAAAAAAACCCACCGGAAAATCCGATGGGCTTTGGTTGTCAGGTTCCAGTTCTGACTGGAGCCAATCAAGTCGCTGGTTGATCGAATCCCGGCAGCACCGGAGCTTCGAAAGCGTGCGAACCTAGTTGTTAGGCGATGCGGGACTGGGATCAGTCGCCAACGCAGTAATCCCGGTTGCAGCAGCGCCAAACAATAGCAGTCGGCCGCCGTGTCCACCGCGGAAACCACCACGAAATCTTCCACCGCCGCCGTACATCGTCGAACCTTCGCAACCACAGGAACCACCCATGGCAGTTCCAGTTCCGATCGATTCTCCAGCGTACTCCATCGGCATCATCGAGTCATCAATGACGGAATCGCCTTGCACCGCGTAATCGATCGACTGGTCGATTACCTGGTTGTCCTGCTGGCAGGTGAGACAAGCATCCAGCGTGGTGGAGATAAGGATCGGGGTGGTCCCAAAAGCAACCTGGGTCATCGGCGAATCCTGGCCCACGGCTTCGAAGCGTAGCGCGGCCAAACCGTTGTAGCCGACGGCCACAAAATCGTAGACGCCCGGCTGCAGATCAGGAATCGTGTAGTTACCCTGTTCGTCAACTTGGACTTCGGCGACACGTCGGCCGTCTTGAACCAGATTGACGATCGTCCCGCGAACTCGCTCGCCCTGACCAAACAGGGAAACGATCTGTCCGTTCAGCTGGCCATCAACCAATCGAACTTTACTGGCACCGGTGACCTCGGTTGGCTGGGCCGAATTGAGGCTGGCGGCCTGCATGATCTGGTCCGTTACCTGGGTGGGAAGATTCGCGTTCAGAATCTGGCGGATTCCGGAAACCTGCGGAGAAACCGCAGCGGCCTCCATGATATTGATGTCGTTTTGCCCATCGTTTGCCAGGACAAACACGCCGTAGGCAGCAAATCCGGTTGGGCCGGAAGCCACAAACGAGTATGGCCCTTGAGCCACTCCCGGGATCATGAAATCTCCGTCGTTGGATGTGCGTGCCTGGTATGCAATTTGTCCATCGCGAATGAAATACACATTCATTCCGGACAGGCCGGTCTTCGAAGTTGTCTGGGCGTCAATCGAAGCAATGTGCCCCTGAATCGCGCCTTGCTGGTTGAGCGTAATCGAGTGCGAGCGGTATGGCTGCACGCTCGTCTGATACGCGGGTTGGTCCTGGATGGTGGCACGCTTTGCTGGATTGGCCCATTGTTGAGCCGCTGCGGCCGCCGTTGCCACGAGCGGCAATGCAAGCATCAGTGCGCCCGTTCCTAGTCTCTTCCATTGATTGTTCATTGATCCACTATTTACCAATTTGTGTTACGAAACCCAGAAAGCACGTGTTTGGACGATCACCACAATCGTCGATGCTTCTGCCCTCAGTCGGAATCTACGTCACGGCAGTCGCGAAGCAAATTTTCCGAAGCAAAAACGCTCCGTTTTTTTGAAAAACCGACTTCGGCGCGATGCAGTTCGAATATCCTGAACTTTGAAAAAAAAAGTGAAGAACTTCGCTGGGGCGGCGGAACCAGATTGGTCGTCGACGGAGGCTATTTAGCAACCGTTGATCGGTTGATCCTCGGGCAGTGGACAAGCTGCAGAAATCGCCAACAACACCGTCGCCAACGAACCAACAAACAACAACACTTGGTAAACGAACATGGCTTTCTTACCTCCAACTCGTTGTCAAATAACGAAAGAAGTAAGTTGGCAATTCCTGGGCCAATGTTTCTCGACTTGAGCTTGAATCGAAAACACCGCCAAAATCAGGTGTTTTTTACATCCTCTTACCGATGCAAGACTGCTATCGTCGTCAAAACGATTTGTAAGTGTTGTCAATTGTTCCAGTTCCGGCGTTGGCTGGCCCTGAAAAATGGCGTAACGGGCGCAGCTTAACACCCGTTACGCAAATTGACTGTCTCGAACGAACTAGAAGGGTGCTCGTACCGGGTAGACGCCGAACTGGTCAGTGCTGGATGGCCAGTAAGGTGTTCGCGAAAACATGCCCTGCCCCCCACCAATCATCCCGGCATCGTAGCGACCAAATTGATGATGAATCGGCGTGCTCTTGACCTGGCCAACCCCCCACGCGTAGGACGTTTGATAGGCGGCCGTCGGAGGAACCACCAGTGCGGTGGGTTCATCCCATCGCCAGTAGCCGTAGTCTCCGTGCCACGGTCGGGAACTCGCTTCCTGCTGATTCCATTGATTGATCAGTCCCGATTGGATACCGCGGTTGCTGTAGGTATAAACGGGATGAGGACTGTAGGGATTGCGCATCGCCATCCCGATCGTCTGAGGGAGGTGGACTCTCCCGACGTCGTTGGTCTGCGTCATGCCTTCTACATTCTGACCGGCGTAAATGACACTGCTATTGCAATCTCGCGCCCGGCGGCGGAGTTGTGCATCGGCTTCGGAAGCTGAAACGAACAGCATCGCCATCATCACGATTCCGAAGGTAAAGATTGATTTTTTCATACGACTGACCCTGTGTTACTCGTGTTGACTGTTATTCGCCTGTTGGACCAGCCAATCGACTGATCGCCATTGCCGTGCTATCGGGAGATCGGATTCGCGTTGGGGTTGGCCGCGCAGGTTCCGCCGGCACATCCTTCAACGCCGCAATCACCGGTTTCGCAGGAACTGCAACTTCCACCCAGACTGTGCCTCCGGCCTGCTCCATCGCAATTGCCGTCCAGGCAATAGCGTTTCTTCTGAATTCTCCAGATCAGGGCTTGGGCATGGGGGCTGGAGAATTTCAGCGGCCCCATGTGATTGGCTCCGCTTTGCCAGCGAACCTGCGTTTTGTTGAGCGCGTTGTAACCGCCGTAATATCCGCCGGTGTTGTAGTAGTTGTAGTAGTTCCGAGAATGCTGGTACATCATCTCGTGAGGCATCAACGGCTGGTAAGTGTAATACGTATGCCCGACATGCGAGGGTACGTAATGAGGAGCTGGGTACATGCCCGCTTCCACCGTGCTGGCGCCCGGTTGGGTGTAATACTGCGAGAACACATTGTTGGCTGAGTTGCCCTCGCCAAACTGAGCCGAAACTGGGGCGGCAGCAAGGTTCATTGCGGCCACCGTGGCAATTGCGACGATAAAATTTCGGATCATTTAGAAGACTCCTGATTCCTGCGAGCCAATTGGCATCTTTTCACGACTGATTCCATTCGACGGATCGACCGTCCCGTAAAATCTTTCGACCGCTGCGAATTGACATCACAACAAAAATCCGACAACACCTGCTCAATCGACCATCGGGCGTTTCTACAACCGGACAGGCCGGAAAAACCGTCTGTGACCGAAACAGCCTGATTGGTATACTCAGCCTAAATCACCCGTTTTCCCGAATTCGGTTTGCCCGTTTTTTCAGGCCAGCCCGTTTCGCCACGGGTTTTTCACCGACACCCCTGCGTTTCCAAATGAAAGGCACAGCACATTGGCCAAACGTCGACCTGCGAAAAAAAAGACTGCTTCTTCGCGTCCCCGCAAAGCGGCCAACAGCGACTCGTCCAAGTCAAACGGGAAGAATCGTAAGGGGAGCAACGGTGAATCCGACAAGACGCTGTTTGACGATCTGCCGGCAAACGAATTAACCACGATCCCGCTTCGTTTTGCTGCGCAGACGCGGTACCTGAATTATTCGTTGTCGGTGATCACCAGCCGCGCCCTGCCAGATGTCCGCGACGGGCTGAAACCGGTCCAGCGCCGAATTCTGTACACGATGCATCAACAGAATCTCAGTCACACGTCCAAGCATCGCAAATGTGCCAAAGTCGTCGGCGACGTGATGGGTAATTATCACCCCCACGGTGACAGTTCCATTTACGATGCCCTGGTCCGAATGGCGCAGCCGTTTTCATTGCGTATGCCATTGGTCGATGGCAGCGGTAACTTCGGGTCGATCGACGGTGACAACGCCGCCGCCATGCGATACACCGAATGCCGATTAACCCGGTTATCCGGACAGATCCTCGAAGATCTGAGAACACGGACGGTTCCCTTCAAACCCAACTACGACGGCAGCCGCGAGGAACCGGTCGTTCTGCCCAGCCGAGTTCCCAACCTGCTGGTCAACGGCGCCACGGGAATTGCCGTCGGGATGGCGACCAATATTCCGCCGCACAATCTCAAGGAACTCTGCCGTGCGTTGCTGAAACTGTTGAAGGATCCAGAGATCCAACCGTTCCAGCTGGTCGCCAACGATGCCGTTCATGGGCCCGGATTTTCCGACCGGCGGCCAAGTCATCAACACCAAAGAGGAACTGCGGGAGATTTACAAGACCGGTCAGGGTTCGATCAGGATGCGGGGAACCTGGAAATTGGTCGGGGCGTGCCAAATCAGCCGGACGCATCCTGCAAATCACCTCCATTCCGTTCGCGGTCAACAAAGCCACACTGGTCGAACGGATTTCGGAAATTGTGTACTCCGGAAAACTGCCGCTGGTTACCGAGGTCCGCGATGTTTCGACCGACGATATTCGGATCGATCTGATTCTGAAAAAAGGAGCCGACGAAAAGAAAGTCCTGGCCTATCTCTACAAAAACACGCAGCTGCAGACGAATTTCAACGTCAACATGACTTGCCTGGTCCCGACCGAAAATCCGGAAGTCGGTGCTCCAGATCGGTTGGGTCTGAAGGAAATGCTGTGGCACTTTCTTGCATTTCCGCTTGGAAGTCGTGACCCAGCGGCTGGAGAATGAACTGGCATCGCTCAACAAGCGGCTGCATATTCTCCGCGGATTCGTCACGATTTTTGATGCGCTCGATGAGATCATCCGGATCATTCGCCGCAGCGACGGAAAAGCCGATGCGGCCGAAAAAATCATGAAGCGATTCCCGGTTCAAGCAGGAGTTCGCGGAAAAAACAATGGCCTGGACGCAGAACAAACCGATGCCATTCTGGAATTGAAACTGTATCGGCTGGCTCGTTTGGAAATTAACTTGATCCAGGAAGAACTGAAGAACAAGGAGAAACGGGCTCGCGAAATTCGAAAACTGCTCGACGAGGATACCCAGGACACCAATGCTTCCGGTCGTTGGAAAATTGTTCGGTCAGAAATCGAATCGCTCGTCAAGGATTTTTGTACGGACGAATCCTCCAAACGGCGGACGCTGATCGAAGCCGTTGGCAATGAAAAAGAATACACTGCCGAAGATTTCATCGTCGCCGAAGACTGTCACGTCCTGATCACCCGGGATGGCTGGGTCAAGCGACAGAAACAGATCGCCGATCCAGAAAAAAGCCGGCTCCGCCAGGGCGATCAGGTGCTGGCCTGCGTCGCTGGCTCGACCCGGTCAACCGTCGGCTTCTTTTCTTCGCTGGGGGTTTGCTACACCGCCGCGAATGATCGACATTCCCGCATCGACCGGATTTGGCGAACCGATTCAGAAACTGTTCAAACTCAAAGACGGAGAACGCATCGTCTCCGCTATTTCGTTCGATCCCCGTTCGATCGGCGACATTCATGAAGACCCCAAACAACCCGAGCTCTGCCCGGACGTCCACGGTTTTGCTGCATCCAGCAATGGTTACGCGTTGCGGTTTGGCCTGGAAAGTCTCGCCGAACCGTCGACACGGAGCGGTCGTCGTTACGCTCGCGTGGCATCCGGCGCCGAGATCATCGGCGTTTATCCGATCGACGGGGGACGAGACCATTCTGGCAATCTCCGAGGCTTGCCGTGCGATGATCTGTCCCGCCGAAGAGATCAACTATTTGTCCGGTGCCGGCAAAGGCGTAATGCTGATCAAGCTGGCCAAGACCGATCGTCTGCTTGGCTTTAAACCGTCCAAAGGCGATCGAGATTTATTGGTGGTCGAGACCAATCGCGGCGCGAAGAAGACCATTTCCACCGTCAAGTACCGAACCACCTCGCGCGGCGGTAAAGGCAACGAGATTCAGAAGAACGGCAAGATCGCCAAAATCATCTGGCCACCGGTCGAGTCCCCGGCCGAACTCAAAGGGAAAGCCCAATAGCAGGAAGCAAGTCAAGGAAAAAACCCGACACCGTTTGACCCGCGTTCGGCCGACATCCAGCAAGCAAAGATGCGCTGCACCGAATCACCGATTCACCAAATTCCAATCACAAATCCACCGAATCACTCGAATCACCAAATCACCGAATCACCAAATCACCGAAAACCAACCCATGCCCGCCACGAAAACCTACGACGCCAAAGACATCATCGCCCTCGAAGGCCTTGAGCCGGTCCGCAAACGACCCGGCATGTACATCGGCGGCGTCGGGATGGCAGGACTGCATCATCTGGTCTGGGAGATCATGGACAACTCGGTCGACGAAGCGATGAATGGACACGCGACCGAGATCACGGTCCAACTGCACAAAGACGGCCAAACGGTTACCGTCTCGGATAACGGCCGCGGCATTCCCGGTCGACAAACATCCCAAAACCAAAAAACCGGCTCTGGAAATGGTGCTGACCATTCTTCACGCCGGCGGAAAATTCGACGGCAACAACTACAAAACGGCCGGCGGATTGCACGGCGTTGGTGCTTCCGTGGTCAACGCGCTGTCAAAGAAACTGGTCGCCATCGTTCGCCGCGGTGGGTTCGCAGTACCGGATGGAGTTTTCGCAAAGGACAGCCAAAAACCAAACTGCAAAAGCTGAAAGGCAAAGTCCGCGGATCGGGAACCACCATTACGTTCACTCCCGACCCAACGATTTTCCCGAAAATCGACTTCAATCCCGCAGACGATCCGGCAGCGACTGGAAACGACCAGCTTTATCCATCGCGGCGTCAAAGTCACCTTCGTCGACGACGTCAACAAGACCAAAGAGTCGTTTCACCACGAAAATGGCATCGTCGACTACCTGGCCAAGGTCATCAAGGAACGCAAAGCCAAACCGATTCACGAAACGCCGTTTCACGCTGCGAATCGACAATGACGAACGAATGGAAATCGCAATGCAATGGACCGAATCGACCGACGAACATGTCCGCTCGTATGTCAACGGGATTCCAACCGCCAGTGGCGGAACCCACGAAAACGGTTTTCGGTCGGGATTGACCAAGGCCGTTCGCAATTACATCGACATGCACAACCTGACTCCCCGCGGCGTCAAAATCACCCACGAAGACATTCGCGAAGGCCTGGTCGCGATCGTTTCGATCTTCATTGCCGAACCCCAGTTCCAGGGCCAGACCAAAGACCGGTTGAACAATCCGGAAGTTCAGAGTGCACGATCGACGCAGCGCTGCGACCAGCACTGGAACAGTGGATGAACAACAACCGCGTGACGGCCGATAGCATTGTCGCCCGGATCATTGCCGCCGCCCGAGCGCGAGCCGCATCACGGGCGGCGTCGGCGGCGATTTCGCGCAAATCGACGGGCAAGAAAACCATGTTGCCCGGCAAGCTGAGCGACTGCCTGAATTCAGGTCGCGGAGAATCGGAGTTGTTTATCGTGGAAGGCGACTCGGCCGGTGGCAGCGCCAAACAAGGCCGCGATCGAAATTTCCAAGCCATCCTGCCGCTGCGAGGTAAAGTCCTCAACACCGAAAGTGCTTCGCTGAAAAAACTGATGGAGAACAAGGAAATTCAGGATCTGGTGGCTGCGATCGGCTGCGGGATCGGGGCCAAGATTGGATCTGTCTGGACTGCGTTACGAACAAATCATCCTGCTGGCCGATGCGGATTCCGATGGCCATCACATCACGACGCTGTTGTTGACGTTCTTCTACCGCCACATGCCGCAGCTGATCGCCGATGGTCGGCTGTACATCGCCATGCCGCCGCTGTTCCGAATCGATATTGGCAAGGAAACCTACTGGGCGGCTGACGAAGAGGACCGAGCGCGAATCCTCGAAGAACACGGCGATGGTCGAGCCAAACCCGGAAATCACGCGGTTCAAAGGCCTCGGCGAAATGATGCCCAAAGTCCTTTGGAACACAACCCTCAATCCGGAAACGCGCCGACTGCTAAAAGTCGAAATCGACGATCAATTGGAAACCGATCGCGTCATCAGCGATTTGATGGGCCGCGATGCATCAGCTCGGTTTCGATTCATCATGGAACGAGCCGAAGAGGCCGACGAGATCGATGTCTAGCCGACCAACGGGTATCGGATCATCGGCGTTGGCACACCGCTGCGTAGACTTGAAGACGACTTGTCAAGCGGCCTCGGTTTGGCGGTGATCGCTTTCGCAGTGCCTTCGCAAGTCCACCCCAAAGAAGGCGGTCAAACCGTGCTTCGACGCGATCATTAACCGATAAAAAGCTTTAAAAAACTTTTCTATTTATCCTGAATCCATCGGTTATCTTTCTGCGAATCCTTTGGTCATACACAGACAGTTTCTGTACTACCAAACAATTTACCAAAGGTGAGATTTATGAGAACGTTCCCGCTATTCCGCTCGATCGTACTACCGGCCCTGATGATCGTCTCAGGCCAAAGTGTTGCAAACGCACAACAACAGTGCCCGATGCAAAAAGCCCAGCAGCTGATGGCTGTTTCGGTTGCTGCTCCCCAGGAAAGCGACATCGTTGACACCGCTGTCGGTGCTGGCAAATTCGGCACCCTGGTCGCCGCCGTCAAAGCTGCTGGTCTGGTTGAGACCCTTAAGGGCGATGGTCCTTTCACGGTTTTCGCTCCGACCGACGAAGCATTTGCTAAATTGCCAAAAGGTACCGTTGAAACGTTGCTGAAGCCTGAGAACAAAGAAAAATTGCAGGCGATCCTGACCTACCACGTCGTCAGCGGCAAAGTGATGGCTGCCGACGTTGTGAAGCTGAAAAAAGCGAAAACGGTCCAAGGCCAAGACGTCGCAATCGCTGTCGTCGATGGCAAAGTGAAAATCAACGACGCCACCGTCGTCGCCACCGACATCAAATGCAAAAACGGTGTGATTCACATCATTGATTCGGTCATTCTGCCCCCGACCACTCCAGATATCGTTGACACCGCTGTCGGCGCTGGAAGCTTCAACACACTCGTCGCTGCTGTCAAAGCTGCCGGTTTGGTTGAAACTCTCAAAGGCGAAGGTCCGTTCACCGTATTCGCTCCTACGGACGAAGCGTTCGCTAAAATTCCTGCGGAAACCCTGAAAGAACTGTTGAAGCCAGAGAACAAAGAGAAATTGGCTGGAATCCTGACCTACCACGTCGTCAGTGGCAAAGTCATGGCTGAAGACGTTGTTGAAATGACCTCCGCTACCACGGTCAATGGCCAGAAAGCCCGGATCAAAGTCGTCGACGGCAAAGTCATGATTGACGGTGCTCAAGTCGTAAAAACTGACATCGAATGTGGAAATGGTGTGATTCATGTCATTGATTCGGTTATCATGCCTAAATAGTTTTGGCACTGATTTAACTCGATTGAGATCAGAACGGCCGCGTTTCAACCTTCGAAACGCGGTCGTTTTCTTAAACGAGACAACTGGGAAGGCTGATTTGAGCGTGACAAGCGAAGCTCCCTTACTACCGAGGGTCGCAGACGGAGATGCGTCAGCAGTTGCTGATTGCCTCGATCGCTACAAGAACCTCGTTTGGTCGCTTGCTCGACGGAGCTGCCCGGACGTTGAATCGGCAGAGGATGCCGTTCAGGACATTTTTCTGAAGCTTTGGAAAATTGCCGATCGCTTCGACGAGTCAATCGCCAGCGAAACAACGTTTGTCGCCATGATTGCCCGCCGCAGTTTGATTGACCTCAGCCGCAAGAGATCGTGGGAATCCACCACTTCCGCCGAACTTGACAGTTTCACGGCGGATCAGTTGGGAGCCCCAGCACAAGTGGAGCTGAAAGACGAAGCCGCCAAGGCCGCGGCCTTCCTCGAACAGCTACCCGAAGACCAAAAGAGAGTTATTCGTTTAAGTGTTTATGATGGGTTGTCTCATTCGCTGATTGCTGAAGCGACGGGTCTCTCATTGGGTACCGTCAAAACCCATATTCGGCGCGGCATGATCAAACTTCGTAAATCGCTGTTCTCCACGGATGAATCTTCCGAGTTGGATTCTTCTTTTGTCCAGGGAGAATCATCATGAGTCATTTTGAAAACAACGATCGTCTGATGGATTTATTGATCCAACGGGCAACGACTGGATTGTCCGAATCAGAACAGCAGGAGTTCGAGCAATTGGCCTCGAGTCCGGAACATCGAAAAGAAGCCGAGCGATTCGAACTGACAGCAGCCGCGCTCGACCTGTCCTTCAACGGAAACGCGGCTGAGCCCATGCCGCGTGAACTGCAGGATCGCTTGCTCATCGCGGCTGGGGATTTTTTCGGCCACGCCAAAGAATCGACCGATCCGCTGGTTTCCAAACGTCAACACGACGAGCCAACGGGGAGACCATCGATCGGATCTCGCAGTGCTTTCTCCTGGCGCGAGGCGATCTCGTTGGCTGTGACCGCGGCCTGCCTGGCAGTTTTGCTGAGCGGTTTCAATCCGTTTGCCCGTGCTCCCGGAACAATCGGGGAAGTCGTCTCGCAAAACCTGACACCACCGCAACAGCTGGCCGCATTCAAGCAGACGGACCCGGTTGACCTGGTCGAGGCTTCCTGGACACCCGTGCAAGACGAGGATCTGGGCGGCAAGGTTTTCTGGAGCGATAGCCTCCAGGAAGGCTACATGGTTCTGGAAAACCTGGACATCAACGACCCGCAAGAACAACAGTATCAACTGTGGATTTTTGACACCGACAAGGATCAGAAATTTCCCGTTGACGGCGGCGTGTTCGATATCGCGTCGACGGACAGAGTGATCATCCCCATCGATGCCCGCATTCCCGTCAACAAAGCCGTCCGGTTTGCGGTCACTCGCGAGAAAAAAGGGGGAGTTGTCGTTTCGGATCGTCAACGACTTCCAGGACTCGCCGACGTTGAATCGCGTGCTGTGACCCGGTGAACGATCGGATCACGCGATCTGACGTTGCGTTTGCTGGCAGGTATCACACTTCAGGAATTGCCCAATCTCTTTTCCGGGGCAACCTCGGAACAATCGTTTTCAGCTGGCCACGGGTCCGATTCGGCGTGCAAGGTTCCCGCAGACCAGGCAAAAATTGGATTTTTCCAGCCAAAATCGCGTCTCTTGGTTAGAATTCAATAACAATAGAAATCCAGGGCGGTTGTGCCCAAGTCTTACTGTCAGCCGCCGTCATCATTCCCTTTCGCAAATTCTGATTTCTAGTTTGTTGGTCAACGAAAATGTTGTTTGGGTCAAAGAAACTTTTGTTCGCCGTCGGCATCGCGTTTTTCGCCTGCAACTTCGGCTGGGTCTCCTACAGCGAAGGACAAATCTCGCAAGATCCTGTGTCCGCTGTCGTCGCTGATTCCGACCGTGATTCGACGGCAAAATTGACGCTGTCTGGAATCGTCGTCGATCAAAACAAATACTCGTTCTCGATTTCCAGCTCCGGTCAAAAGTTTGAAGTTCGGCTTGCCCCCGATGCCGTCGTCGCAATGAAAATGCACAAGCCCTGGTTTGACTGGGATCATCAACGAGTGATTGTTGAACCACAACCGATTGACGCCGGTGAAATTGTCGATCCGGATCCCAAACCTGTTCCGTCGCGCGTCCCGGTTGGCCTGCCTGGCGAAAAACTGTTTGTGATCGGCCAGTTCAACGACGAAAGCCACATGCGTTACGAAATGGCGCAGCCCAGGAAACGCCTGAACTACTACGTGATCACACCGACGGAAGTAGGCAGTCACTTTCCGTCGGGGGAAGAGCCCTATATTTCCGGGAAACTGATGACCCAAAAATCAGACGAACCTGTCAGTCTGTTGGTCAGCGGAATGAAGACACCGATCATTCTCGGTTTTCAAAACGCGACGCTAAACGGGTTTTCCATCTCCGATCTCACGCCTTACCGAACCCAAGTTAAGCTCTCAGGTACCGTCGGGCCGGACAAGTTAATTTTGGCCGATCGAGTTCTATTTTACCCGGTGCAGCTGAAAACAGACGATTCCAACGCAGAATCGGAGACTCGTCCGGCGGCCGCAAAGACAACGATCCGCAACCGATCGCGGTGATCGTGACTGAGGTATCGACAGGAAAATGGATGGCCGCCGACCGACAAAAAATTGCAGCGACCGATCGACTCTCTATAATCGGTTGCCGAGCGGTTCACACGTGAACCGACTACCGATGCCTGTTTTTTTGCGAGCCACCGCATGTTCCGCACTCAGCCAGCCCGATTATCACGGATTTTTTTCGCCTTGCTCTGCGCCGCCGCTGGGCTACCAACGGTTCTGTCAGCGCAAGATGGGGCGGCGAAGATCGTTGCGGCGGATCAACCCAAACCGAACATCCTGTTCATCGCAATCGACGACATGAACGATTGGACGGGATTCCTGGGTGGGCATCCGCAAGCGATCACTCCCAATATGGACCGATTGGCCAAACGGGGTGTCAATTTCACCAACGCCCACTGCATCGCGCCCGCCTGTTCACCATGTCGATTGGGCTTGTTGTATGGGATTCAACCATTCAACTCGGGGATGTATCCGTTTTACGATCACGAAAAAATTCCTGCCGACGTGTTGAATCAGTACACCAGTTTGCCGAAGCTGTTTCGGCAGAATGGCTATCGGGCCTACGGGGCTGGCAAGATTTTCCACGGCTCGAAAAATCTGGCCGGGGATTGGGATGACTACCACAGCCATTCCGGCAAACCACTCAAGTACGCACCGGAGAACGGCTATCAACAAGGCGATTCCAAGAAAATGGCCTTTTGCCCAACAACCAACGAACTGGACGATCATCCTGATTATCAAGTCGCCTCGTATGGCATCGATGTGTTGTCCAAACAGCACGATCAACCGTTCTTCCTGGCCGTCGGAATTGTCAAACCGCATCTCGCGTTCGTTTGTCCGCAGCAGTTCTTTGACCTCTACCCCGACAAAATTGAACAACCGCTGATCCGCCAACGCGACCTGGCGGACGTTCCCTGGGTCGGCCGATCCATGGCCAAACTGAGCGATGATTTCCAATTCCGGGGCGATGATGCCTGGGAGCGCGTTCACCGTTCGTACCTGGCTTGCATTTCCTGGGCGGATTACAACATCGGTCGCGTCCTCGACGCTTTGGAAAAATCGCCGTACGCGGACAACACGATCATCGTGCTCTGGTCGGACCACGGCTATCACCAGGGAGAAAAAAGAAGCTTTCGAAAATTCACGCTCTGGGAAGAATCAACGCGGGTGCCATTTATCATCTTGGATCCACGACCGGGACGGATGCAAGCCGGAAATTGCACGGAAGCTGTGTCGCTGATTCACGTCTATCGGACATTGGCGGATTTGGCCGAGATCTCAGCCCCCGCATATGTCGATGGGGAAAGTTTGACCGGACAGCTGAAAGACCCTGCCGCCGAATTTTCGATCCCAGCAATCACCACCTGGGGGCGGGGTAATTACTCGGTTCGCGGCGACCAATGGCGTTATACGCGGTACTTTGACGGAGGCGAAGAACTCTACAACCATTCCAGCGATCCACAGGAATGGAATAACCTTGCCGACAGCCCCGAATACGAAGCGACCAAACAGGAACTGGCCACTTTTCTCCCCAAAAACGAAGCTCCACTCCTAAGACAGGGCATCGCGTTGTGGAATGTCAACGATGCAGACCGGCCCGAACGCATGAAAGACTTCCAGGAAAAACAATGGCCGAGCTGGAAACAGAAACTCAAACCGGTCATTGAATAACCACTTCACCCATGGAAACGACGTTTGCCATCATCCACCGACAGCAGATCGCTGTGGCCAATCGGCAAAATCCAAAAAAACTCGCGAGAGCACAGACATTTACTGATTGCTAACCCCCGCCTCACCGATACAGACTAACACAGGTAACGATCGCCAGTTTGCGCGCACCGTTCGTCCAGGGAAGGTTGGGAATCATGTCAAAACGACTTCTTGCGTCAATCGGGTTTCAAATGGCGATTGTCTCTATTGCCGCCACAATCACGGCTGCCCAATCGCCGATTCAGCAGTACCCTCAGCACCAGACATGGCAACATTCCGGTCAACCGTCGCAGGTTGGCCACTACTATCCCGGCCAGCATGTGCAACAAAGCTTGAGCGATAACAGCCTGGATTCGGCCAGACCCCCCGAGGCCTACGCGCAGAGGGTACCGCCAGCTCCCGGCTTTGAACCCGCCAGCCAACAACAGGTTGAGACGGTCAACTACATCCAGCAACCTCATCAACCGGGGTACGTTCAGGCCGCGAGCATGGAAACCGCGGCCAACTACGATCCGATTGCAGCTCTCGAAGCCAAAGTTGAGTCACTGCAGTATCAACTCGAGTCGATCTATGCGGATGAATCGGGAGTCTATGGTGATCCCGGTCAATGCCAGGGTTGCGGGCAGTGCGACTGCTGTCAACAAAAATCAAGGGGCGGGCTGTACCTCGGTGCGGCCGCCATTTTTGCCAAACCGCACTACAAAGAGGGCTTTCAGCATACTCAGACCAATACGCAAACCGGCCAACAGACTTTAATTCCGTTCGAATATGACTACCAAGCCTCCATTCGGGCCTGGCTGGGCTACAAAGCCGCCAGCGGATTCGGCATGCGAGTAACCTATTGGAATTTCGATGCAGACGGTCAACCGAGTGACAACACGGCAGACGGAATCAATATCTATGGAGCCCACGTCGTCAGCATTATTTTTCCGGCCAACATCTTCGCCGCAGCACCTGGCGACCAGTTGCTGAACAACGATTCACTGAAGACACAAATCGTTAACTACTATGGGACCTACGACACGACGGTCGGGGGATTCGAAGTCAGTGGCGGGATGGGTTTGAGAAATGCCCGCTTGAAGCAAACCGTCAGCTCGACCGTCCTCCGAGGTGGACAACCGGTTGCTCAACTAAGTTGGGATCGTGAATACATTGGACTGGGACCCGCCGCAACGGTCGACGCCCGCCGACGCATTGGCTGTTCACCGTTTTCCATTTTCGCCAGCGGCGGAGGTTCGTTCCTGTTTGGACACAAGACCCTTAACCGCACGGTATTTGGTGATCAGAGCCCGCAGCCGGCCGCCCCGTTTTTATCACTGACCGATGCGGATGAAGTCGTCGGGATTGGCGAACTGGGTTTCGGAGCCGAATGGAGTCGCCAGCTGCCGAGCGGACGAAACTTGATGGTGCGAGGATCGTACGAAGGCCAACTTTGGGCCGAAGCCGGCGCCCCGACCCTGGGATTCCTGGGCTTCCAGGGATTTGGCGTTCAGGTTGAGCTGAAAAGATAGAGGCCGATTTGCCGATCGGCGTTGGGGAGTTGAAAACGGTTCAAAAACGACGTTTCGCAGTCATGCCTGATCGGACCATGAGGCAACCGAGATAACGCAGCGACGTTGTTCGCTCGTTCCACTCCATGGTTCAAAATCGACTTTCATGGAATGGGAGGTTAATTTCCGACCCGACCTCAAAAATTGAGGATCTCCCATTCAGTCAGCAGCCGATCCCGCATTCCCATTTTCAACCGCGACCTTGCCGCTTTCCTCCAGCCATTGTGCGGTGCTCTGCGGATCGGCCAGACGACACATTTCTTCCAACTGATTGGCGATTTCGGCCAGGTCATCCCGCCAGACATCGTGCTCGACATCGGGCGGAGACAGTTCTGCCATTTCATCGAGCAACAGAATCATCCGCAGCAAATGCCGGAAGATGACGCCTTCCTGTTTCTGCAATTTGTGGCTGGTAATGTATTTATTGAAGTCCGTTCCGAACTGCATTGCTTCACCGGCGACCCAAACCGGCGTCACACGAACATCGTCGACAGCCGGAAAATCGTATTCGAATAACCGGAGAAGTTTGTAGGGCAAAGTCAGAATCGGAACGTAATCATCTTCGTCGTACCATCCGCGTTTCGAATCGTCGTCCTCTTCTTTCTTTTCGATCGCCCCTAACTCCTCGGCGGTCGCCAGTCCCAACGTCAACAACTGCGCATCCAGTCGCGTGGTCGCCAAAGGCCCCGGCGGCAAAATATCGGGAGGCGGAATTCGGATGGAACGCCCGAGGGATCGAGACAACTCGAGGATACTTTCAAATGCCATGATCCGTTCGGTTTTGTCCGCAATGCCGAGATGTTTCATCAGGAACACCGCGTACAGCGGATGCACGCCGCGCAGTTTCAACAGATCCTGCATTTCTTCGGTCGGCGCGGCTCGGTCGGGTTGATACGGCGGTTTTTCCGGCACGGTCGGATCCGCGGTGGATTCATTCCGGCTCGCTTCCGCCGGCTTCGACTCAGTCGCCTCCTGTTGCCGTTGGCCCAGGTCCAGCGTCACGGCTTGGGCTGGTTCGAGTTGTTGCTCGGGTGAGGATTTACTTTGATCATCCAATCCAACGTCGTCGGTCGTTTCGGCTGATTTTCCCTTAGGCTCGCGGTCGATACCCAGGAACTCCAGCGGTGGTTTGGGTTCCAGCGAAACGTACCCGCCGCGCCACAGCGTCAACAACTGTTTGTTAAGGTGTTTCTGCGCCTGAATCTGAGCTTTTGCGTCCAGCAACCGGCCGGCCACCAGTTTTCGAATCAGACTGACATCCGGCGACGCATCCAACATGTAGACCAACAATCGCCACGGCAAGGGTCCTCGGCTGGCCAGGTCCGTTGACGGGGCAGCCACCAGTTTTTCAAACTGTTCCTGGGTCCAGTACTGCTGGCCCTCCCGTCGCTTGGGCTGTTTTTTCTTCAGCGCTTTTTTCGCTTTCCGCAGCCCAGGGTCCTTGGTGTCCTCCGGGATTTGGTCGTATTTCTCTTTCCATCGCAGAATTTTTACGTCGTCTTCATGCGGCAACGCAAAGACGTAACCCCGATCGTCGAATTGCGGCCTTCCCGCCCGACCAAACATCTGCTTGGCGGAACTGGGTTCGATCAGTTTCATTTTGTTGCGGGGACCTTTCAGCAACGTGGGTAGCACGACGCTGCGGGCGGGCAGGTTGATTCCGGCCGCCAGTGTTTCCGTACAAACGCAAATCGATAGCAGTTTTTCCTGGAACAGCTGTTCGACGATCCGACGGTATCGCGGGAGCACCCCGGCGTGATGGACGCCGATGCCTCGAATCAGAATTTGCTTCAGTTTCGGCCCCACCCCCTGCGACCAATCGTATTCGTCCAAACGCGCTGACAGTTGTTTTTGCTGCTCGGGTCCGACACACTTTTTGCCTTTCAGCAGCTCGGCATACGTCCAACACAGCTCACGGTTGAAACAAAACAACAGCGCTGGCGTCAGTCGCGTCTGCTCGTCACCCTGGACCATCTTTTCAATTTGTTCAGGCAGCAATTCGTCTTCCACCCACGAGTAAGACAGTGGAATTTTGCGATCTTCACTTTGAACCAGTTTCAAGTTTCGTTCGTGGACCCGGTTCAACCAGCTGGTAAACTCCATCGCATTGCCCACCGTGGCTGACAACAGCAACGTTTTGACCTGCCGCGGTAACAGCCCCAGCCCAAACTCCCACACGATCCCGCGCTCGCGGTCGTTGAAGCTGTGAAACTCATCCATCACGACCGCCCAGACATCGCTGAAGTCAAATGCCTCGGTGTGCAGCAACCGATTGAGCAGGATTTCGGCAACGACGACCAGGATCCGGGCGTCCGGATTGACCTTGCGATTGCCCGTGACCAGCCCCACATCGTCCGCTGAAAATCCCCAACTGACGACCGTCTCCTGGAGTTCGTGAAATTTCTGATCGGTCAACGCGATCAGCGGTGTGGTGTAGTAAGCCGTTTTACCCAACTGCAGTGCTTCGAAGATTGCGGCCTCCGCGATCAGCGTTTTCCCGGTACCCGTCGGGGGCACATACCAACACCCCTTGCTGTTGCGTAAACCAGGCCAGCAGCGCTTCTTCCTGCACCGGATAGGGATCGAACCGAAGTCGCTCAAAATACTGGTCAGCAATTTCATCGCGGCGGTTTTGAAGGGGGTCGCTGATAGCTTTGCCTCGGGTTCAGATGTTCAAGGTTGGAGGATTGGATGCCGTGGCGCTGGGCCGCGAAGTTACCACTGTTCGACGAGGCACCTGGATTTCCTGACGGCACATGCGAATCCAATGCATGACGGGTTCGGATCAACGCTGGAGCTGGCTTCGCTTAATGGTAATCGAGTGGGGTTTTTCGCCGTCAATATTGACGACTTCGTACGTCACTTGCGGATCAGCGAGGGTCGTGTCGAACGTGACCAGGCCGAACGACTGCGGTTTGTTGTAGCTGAAAATCGCTCCTGCTTTTTCCATCGTCGGATGCACGTGCTGGTTGGTCAGTCGTGACGAATTGAACTCATACAGGTCGTAGCCATGCGGGACGCGAAATTTTCCAGGCATCCGACCGGTGACGATCGGCCGACATCAACACCACGCCTTCGATTTTCTTGCTCTTCGATAAAACTGAGGATCTCTTCGTGCTCTTCCTTGTAGCCGTTCCAGGTATCGAGGCTGTCGCCTTTGGTGCGGAAATCCCATGGCACTGACGAACAAATGACTTTGAACGTTCCGTCGCACGCGATCAGTTGGTCCTTCAGCCACTTCTTCTGGACCGGACCGAGCATCGTAGCGGGGACTCTCGTTTCGGGCTGGTTCGATAGTAGCGACAGTCAAGCATGATGAAATCGACATCGCCGATCGGAAACGTGTACCAGCAACCCGGCTGAGCATCGCCGCCGCCGTATCCCGGATTGGCCCAGTTCTGGCGAAAAATGGGGAACACCCATTCCTTCTTCCAGAACGGAACGTCAATATCGGCACCGCCCCAGCTGTCGTTGGTGCTGAAGTCGTGATCGTCCCAGATCGTAAAGACCGGCGAGCGAGCCGTCAGCTTGCGCCATTCCGGCCGCGATTGACGGCGTTGGTAGGTGTACTGCTGCATGATGACCGATTCGGGATCGTCGATGTAGACATTGTCTCCGAGCAACAAAATGGCGTTGGGGTCAAAAGTCCCGATCGTATTCCACATTCGCTCATTTTCCGGGACGTACCCTGCACCGCCGCCGAAGGCGATCACGAACTTTGCAGCTGCTCCCTGGCTGGGCAGCGTTCGAAACGTCTTCTTGACCGCATCCTGGCAGAGCGTTCCATCCATCAAAATGTCATACGCATATTCCGTATTCGCCTGGAGACCCGTGGCAGGGGCAACGACGGTGAAATCATCGGAGGCCTTCGATTTGACTTTTGGGCCGCGAATCAGCTCTGCCGCAGATTCGAGATCGCGAATGATGACCTGGATTTCGCTCTCGGTAGCTGTGCGCACCCAAAAAGAGGCCGACGATCCGGTGACCGCGCCAACCAGCGGGCCGTGCACCAATTGTCGAGCATGGATTGCCTTGAGCTGTTTCAACAACTTCGTGGCTTGCATCGGTTTCATCATCTCACGAGGTCCGGCAATTAGCCGACCGGGCGGCAGCCCAGCCGCCAGCGCCTGATTCAGGTACGCTTCCGCCTGGTCCAAATTTCCTCGCTGGCCGTGCAGAATCCCCAACATGTAGAGCGTCTCGGCATCATCGGGATGGTCGGCGAGATACTCGTCCAGAAACTGCTCCGTTTTGTCGATCTCACCTCGCAGAATCAACCTCAGCGAAGACTGGTGAACTCGTTTATACTGATTTTCTTTTCGGAAACTTAAATCAGGCTTGGGTTTACTCGCGCCTCCCGAAATCGTAATCAGGGATAATTTGCCCCGCCCCGGGAGTCGCAAAACAGACACAAATGCCAACACAAACAAGCTGGCGAAGCAGGTTTGCAGGAACGAGTCGGAACATAATCAAAGGCTCAAGTCAAAAGTTTCAAATTGGTGAATCAACGGAGGCAGCCCATAATCTACCATTTGGTGCGAGCATCCCCCAGTTCCGATTTGACAATCGAAAACAATTTTGCGAATCGGTAGCTCAGCGATCCATCACGATTTTTACTCCGAGGCGAAAGATGAATTTTAGATTCCTGATTTTAGTTATCGCGGTTTTCCTGGGAGCGGATCCTCAAGCGTCATGGAGCCAGGACAAGGCCGGCACCGATGACCAACCCGTCAAGCAGCTGATTTTACCCGGGGAATCTTTCCGGGTCAGCGACCGCCCGGCCTTTATCCTCTGGCCTGACGAAGCAAAACGCCAAACGCCACAGCCCTGGATCATGTACGCACCAACCTTGCCTCGCTACCCGGATCAAAATGAAAAATGGATGCATCAACAATTCCTCGACGCCGGCATTGCGGTCGCCGGAATCGATGTCGGGGAGGCCTACGGCAGTCCTGCAAGTCAGCAACTGATTTCGGATTTGCACCAGGAACTGGTGGAGCGTCGCGGTTTTGCAGCCAAGGTTTGTTTACTGGGACGCAGCCGGGGAGGACTGTGGGTCAGCAGTTGGGCCATCGCCAACCCAAAAAAAGTTGCCGGCGTGGCGGGCATCTACCCAGTCTTTGATTTACGCTCGTATCCCGGACTGAACAAAGCTGCACCGGCCTATTCGATGACGGCGGAAGAACTGGAAGCTTCACTCGACCAACACAATCCAATCTCGCGAATTGACGTCTTGGCAAAAGCAAAAATCCCCGTCTTCATCATTCATGGCGATGTCGATACGGTCGTTCCACTCGAACAGAATTCCGCCGCCCTGGCAGAGACCTACCGACTGGCCGGTGAGGAAGATTCGGTCGAGCTGAAGGTCATTCAAGGCCAGGGGCATAATTTCTGGCAAGGATTCTTTCGTTGCCAGCCGCTGATCGATTTCGCGATTGAGCGCGCCAAATCCGGTGCCACGGCGAAGTGATTGTAATTCTTACAAACCGGGTGACCTCAGGCTGCCGGCGAAAATGAAAGAATCAATCGGTTGGCGGGCGTATCCAATTCGCGACAGACAGCAATTTTTTATCGCCCTACGATGCTGAAAATCCTCCCGCAAGCACGCTTCCTTGCGACGCATCCTTGTTTTCTCCGTGCTGAAATTTGGCTTGGCATCGGTTTTGCGACGTCGTCAGCAGAACGTCTCAACTCGCGACCCCTGATCCGTAGCCGGCCAGGCGATTCGACCACAGGACGCAAAATTTCAGGAGGAGAGAAGCATGGCTCGAAGGAACGGCAAGCGAAAATCGAAACGCCGCACGACGACGCGACGTGGCAAGATTCAAATCACGTCGGTACTGCAGGCGCTCATCATCGAAGGTTTGGCCGTCGCCGCCATTCTGGGTTTGTATTTTGAGATGCGCAACCATCGCCACGATCAACAGCATCAGCGCTGGAACAAAACACAACACGCTGCAACACAAGTCGTCATCAACGAGGCCTACGTCGGCCGGCTCAAGACGTCTTTCGACGAGGGATCCTGGGCCGGATACGTTGATTTTTAAACAACCCCACCGTTCATTTACGAATTTTCAATTCGAAGCGTTGGGGTTCAGCGATCCGCATTTTGGCTGGAGCCACTACGCCACAATTTCGTTTAACACGTTGCCGTAAACATCGGTCAAGCGGAAATCTCGACCGGCGTAGCGATAGGTTAACTGCTCGTGGTTGAGCCCCAGCAGGTGCAGGATCGTGGCATGCCAATCGTGGATGTGACATTTGTCTTCGACCGCTTCGGCTCCCAGTTCGTCGGTGGAGCCGTAACTGAAACCACCTTTGACACCACCGCCCGCCATCCAGGTCGTGTAACCTTTGTTGTTGTGATCGCGACCGTCACCGTTTTGGGCATAAGGAGTTCTGCCGAACTCGCCCCCCCAAATTACCAGCGTGTCCTTGAGCATGTCCCGCCGCTTCAGGTCCGCCAGCAAACCGGCGATCGGTTTGTCGATTTGACTACAGAGGTTGGGAAACTGGTTCTTCATATTGAAGTGCGTGTCCCAGTTACCATGGGTAATCTCGACGAACCGAACCCCCGATTCCGAAAACCGGCGAGCCAACAGGCATTGGCGACCAAAGCTGTCCGATGCACCTTGACCAATTCCATAGAGGTCCAGCGTCGCCTGACTTTCGTTGGAAAGATCCATCAGTTCGGGCATCGCCGATTGCATACGAAACGCCAGTTCGTAAGATTCGATGACACCTTCCACTCCCGGTTGTTGCTGATCTCGTTTGAGTTTTTCCTTGTTCAGCCGCTGGATCAAATCCAATTGCTGACGTTGCTGTTTGGAAGAGTAGCGGGAGTTACTGATATCGGGAACCTGATCTCCGCTCCCACCCAACCGTCCACGCCCGCCTGCCCCGACTGCCTCCACCCAGCTTCGTGCCTTGATAGACCGCAGGCAGAAAAGCGCTGCCGTAGGTTTGCGCCGTACCGGCCGCGGGATTGACCGAAACAAAGCCCGGCATGCTTTGGTTTTCCGTGCCCAGTCCATACAGCGTCCAGGCTCCCAACGACGGCCGGACAAACTGCGCATTGCCGGTATGCATTTGCGTCATCGCACGAGGATGAACCGGTTGGTCGGTATGCATTCCGCGCAACAGGCAAAGTTCATCGGCCAGCTTGCCCAATTCGGTAACAATTCGGTCATCCACAAACCACCGCTTCCCTCGTTGCTGAAATTCCCACGGCGATTTCATGATCGTGCCGCGGAACAGTCCGGATTTGCCATCGTTTTTGATCAACTCCGGTTTGTAGTCAAACGTATCGACATGCGACGGCCCGCCTCGCATGCAAAGGAAGATCACCCGCTTGGCCTTCGGCTCGGGAAATGAGGGGCCTTGGGCGCCAAAGGGCCACCGAGCGATTGTTTGTCATCGGCAGCAGCCATCGTGGCCAGTGATGAGAAAGCCAGAAAGCCAAACCCGGACGAGACCGTTTTGAGCATTTGGCGACGCGATGGCGTAAACAATTCGTTTGGATTCATGGTTCATTCCCAGAATAAGAAAGGGTTCTTTTGATCGTTGATTTTTAGGTTGTTGATTTTTTAGTTGTTGATTTTTTGGTTGTTGATTTTAGTCGTTGTTTTTTTGTTGCTATTTTTTAGTCGTTGATTTTTTGGTCATTGATTCTGATGGCCATGCGCTCCGCGAATACTTGTGGCGCTTCGCTCCGCGACTATGCGCAATTTCGCGGAGCGAAATGCCACGTACGGCCTGCCACGTACAGCCTGCCACGCAAGTCCTGCCACGCGTACAAACACCACCCAACCTATTCCTCAATCCAGAAAACGGAATTCGGCCGACGCCATAATCGACTGGCAGACCCCACTCAATTTCTGGAACTCCATGATTCTCCGCGTCGTCGGAGATGAGGTGGCTGGTTTGAAACTACGATAGAAGCTGGTTGTCGTCCGCATTTCATCTGCGGTTGCCTCGCGTCCGTAAGCCAGGAAAATGCGTTTTCCAGTTGATCTTTAACTCGGTCAGCTTCCTTGATCAACCTCCGCGCCATCGCGTCACTTTGCTGGATCACGAATTCGTTATTCAGGAAATAAAGATCCCTGATCGGGCGTGTTAGATGACTCCCGTTGACCGACCACCATCGTTGGTTCGGCAAAATCGAAGACCTCAAGGGCCCGCGGCAGGTGATCACGCACAATCGGTAGGTAGATACTGCGGATAATTGACGGGTTGGTCGATTGGTTTGACCGCCTTTCGAAGTTTTCGACAACTGATCCCTGCGTTCATGCATCGACATTTCCGCGACATTGAATTTCCGCGGTCTCGCATCGAGTACATTCCCGTTCCACCGACATCGATCAGCTGACCGTCGCGAATGATCGAAGTACCTGATTCCGCCACGAGCGAGGCCCGTGGGCGATTCGTATCCAGCTGACCACTGACCGCCAACATCGAATCTCGCAGTACTTCTGCGTCCAATCGTTTCGGCTCCATACGCCAAAGTATTTGTTTTCGGGTCAATTTCGAATCTGGCGTCGTCATAATCACTGCTGGTTCGATAACTCCGCGAGGTCACGATTTGTTTGATCAGCTGCTTTACGCTCCAGTCATTTTCCATGAATTCCACGGCCAGGTAATCGAGCAATTCCGGGTGCGTCGGCGGCTGTCCGGTCGCACCGAAGTTCTCAGGCGAACGAACGATTCCATTTCCCATGAGGTGAAGCCAGATTCGGTTTACCATCACACGGGCGGTCAGAGGGTTTTCCTGGCTGCCGATCCAACGGGCCAACTCCAGTCGACCCGAGGATCGGTTTTCGATTTCCGCTGGCTCGCCGCAAAGGACTTGGGGAAATCCACGGCTGACTTCCTGCGCTGGTTTGTCAAATTCGCCGCGTTCCAGCAATCGGGCGTTGACGGGCCGGTCCTTTGATTGCACACCCATGCAATACGAGTACGGATTCCCGTTGTCATCATAAGCATTGACTTGGGCTTCCAGCACTCCGACTTCGCTGGACAACCGGAAGAAGCTCGCCACCATTTCACGCTGGTTACCGGTGTCCGACCCGGAGCTCCATGCGTGGCCATTCGCCGCTGACGTTGTGCCTCGCGCTGCTCCGCCCTTTTCTCAGCCAATCGTGACGTAAGAGCGGCCAGGTCACTGGTCGAGATCTTTTTTGCATTCGGGCCGACGTCATCTATCGGGAGGATCAGCAGATCACTCGGTCGTCGATTCTGAAACGTATCGATCGTCCCATAAAACGTATTCGTGCTACGAAAAATACCTGACAGGGCGTAGTAGTCGGTCTGTGGAATCGGGTCGAATTTGTGATCGTGGCATCGTGCACAAGCGACGGATACTCCCAACATCACGCGTGTCGTCACGTCAATCTGTTCATCGACCAGATCCAGTTCAAATTGTCGTGCGTTTTGCTCGGTCAGTGTCTTGGGACCGATCGCCAGAAAACCAGTGGCGACCAGGTGCTCCGTCCATTGCTGGTCCGTGTTGACAGGCAGCAGATCGCCGGCGATTTGTTCCTGCACAAAACGATCGTACGGTTTGTCTTCGTTGAAAGAGTCGATGACATAATCTCGATATCTCCAGGCGTGAGGATAGGTCAGATTCTGCTCCTTTCCGGTGGATTCGGCGTAGCGAGCCACATCCAGCCAGTGCCGTCCCCAGCGTTCACCGAATTGCCGGTTTGGCCAGCAACGAGTCGACAATATGTTCCAATGCAGCATCGCGGATCGTCATCCCAGCTCTTCTGCCAACCACTGAAGTTGTGCCGGCGTCGGCGGAAGCCCAACAATATCGAAGGTCAAGCGTCGCAGTACCGTTGCGGCGTCGGCCTCCGGATTAGGTTGCAGAGAATTTTGCATTCAATTTCCGCAGGACAAAACTGTCGATGTCGGAAACTGGCCACCCAGAATCGGTGACCGGAACCGTTGGTTTTTTCGGACTCTGAAACGACCAAAAACTCCTGCCCTTCGATGATGTTCTGATCAGTAATGGAGGACTTGATATTGCTGGTCTGCGAATCCGTGGATCGGGTGCACCCCTTTCGATCCACTTGCGAAAATCCGAGAGCATCTCGTTGGACAACTTTTTTCGCGGAGGCATTCGATAGTCGACATGATTGATGGCGTTCCACAACAGGCTTGCCTCGAGATCGCCAGCCACGATCGCGGCTCCCGAATCGCCGCCGGTCACCATCCCTTCCTTGGTATCAAGCCACAATCCACCTTTTACCGGGCCCACTTTCGTCGAGTGGCAGCTGTAGCACTCTCGTACCAGGACTGGCCGGATTTTTGACTCAAAGAACGTCGTTTGCTCGGCCGTCAATTCGTCGTCGGCCAGCAACTGGGATGAACTGGCGATCAGCAAAACCACCGCCAATAAGGATTGAAACAGGCTCATCGGGTGAATACCGCTTGCAATAGAACGCAACATTTTTGAACCTCACCTTGTCTTTCGATTTGCCGCATGCAGGCTACGGAACACCGTGAAATCAGCATGTCGAACTCGGGCTTCCCTATTTCTCTACACGTGGCGGTACGGGATGGGAAGACATCGAAATTTACGCATATTTAAAGAATTACCAAACCGCAGGAGACCGAAAAGTGTTTAATAACTGGGGGTTTTGACAAAATCGCTCAAACCCGGCCCCGCCAACCGGTTTCAAACGCCTTTTCCTGTCCTTGAAATCATTCCGTCTCGTGAATCAACCCAGGCCCTCGAATGAACGACGTATTGCCCGAACAAAGTGAAATCGTCGCGGCGCTGAAGTCCGACGGGACCGAAGCGTTGGCCCGTTTCTTTGAAACGGCACAGCCACGACTCAAACGAATCGTCAACTTTCGACTGGATTATCGGTTGAGCGGCCGCGTCTCGGAGTCTGACGTGATTCAGGATACTTATGTCCGCGCCGCAAAGAGAATTGACAGTTTTTTGGAGAAACAAGAATCGCTGCCGTTTTTTGTCTGGCTGCGGCTCGAGATCAGCCAAAAACTGCACGAAATTCACCGTCATCATTTTGGTGCCGAAATGCGTGATATCCGGAAAGAAATGAAACTGGGACCGACCAACGATGCGGGACAAACGTCGATGGCGTTGGCGGCGCACCTGGTTGCCCAAATGACCTCGCCCAGCCGAATTGTCGAACGGGCTGAGCAGATCGCATTTCTCGAACAGGCGTTGAACGAAATGAATGAACTCGACCGTGAAGTGATTGCTCTGCGCCACTTCGAGGAGCTGTCCAATCTGGAAACGGCCGAGATCCTGAAGATTCAGCCAGCCGCGGCGAGCAAACGGTATTTGCGAGCGCTAAAAAAATTGCGAGAAATCATGCAAACTGCGAAAGAATTTGATGGCCACTAAACCGCCCCACGACCGAGGACACGAGCCACCACGCTCTCCCGCAGCGGACCGTGACCCAACGGTCTGGCGCGATCCAGCCGATCCTGAATTGCTTGAGCAGATTGTCGCTGATTTCACCAAGCGCTTGCGTCGTGGCCAACACCCGGCGATCGGCGATTACCAGCAGCAGTTTCCCAATCTCAGCGATGAAATCGAGGAGTTGCTGTCGTCCGTCGCAATGATCGAGCAACTTAAAGGCGAAAGCGATCCGACCCCCAACAATCGCAAACTACTCGATCGGGTCTCTCAGCTGTCCCAGATCGGCAGTTACAAAATTATCCGTGAAGTCGGCCGGGGCGGGATGGGTGTCGTATTCGAGGCGATCCATGAGTCACTCGGCCGTCGTGTCGCGATCAAGGTCATGCCGACACCGTTAGTCAACGGCGAGAAATACGTCGAGCGTTTCAAACGGGAAGCCCAGTCCGCTGCGCGACTGCACCACACCAACATCGTCAGCGTGTTTGGCGTCGGCGAAAAAGACGGTCTTCATTATTACGTCATGGATTTCGTTGACGGCCAATCGCTGAGCGAGATTGTGTTCGGCCTAAACCGTCGAACCGGGGACACCACGCGCAATGGCAACGATTCAACCAAAATGGACGCACGGCTGGGAGGCTCATGTCAGTCCGACACCGCTTCCGAAAATAACGATTTCGAACTGGCGTTACCCCGCCCGTCGGTCGCAGAGGATGTTGCCTCCAATCCAACCGGGGAATCCGGTTTCGCTCCCCGAGCGCAGGATCCATCCGCCGTTTATCAGCGTGATGCGGCGACGCTGGCAACCCTCGATGCCCACGATCCCAAGCACTTTCGCTGGGCCGCCCGAATTGGTGCGAGTGTTGCCGACGCCCTGACGTACGCACACGATCAGCGAATCCTGCATCGGGATATCAAGCCATCCAACATCATGCTGGATCGAAAAGGCATCGTTTGGGTCACCGATTTTGGCTTGGCCAAAGATAACTCGTGCGACCTCAATTTGACTCGAACAGGCGACGTGATTGGGACGCCGCAATACTTGGCCCCCGAGTCCCTTGAGGGTAAGTACGACCAACGCAGTGAAACCTATTGTCTTGGTTTGACTCTCTATGAACTAGTCACCCTGAGGCCAGCGTACGCCCCCGGTTCTCCTGGTGAAGTGATTCGTGCCATTGCGACCTCCTCACCGGTATCTCCGCGGAAAATCAATCCGCAGGTACCGCTGGATTTGAGCACGATCATCGACAAAGCGGTTTCGCGCGACCCACAACAGCGCTATCAAACGGCGGAAGAATTGCACAGTGATCTGCTGGCGTTTACCGAGGATCGTCCGATCGCAGCGCGACGCCCCAACCTGTTAGAGACCGCCATTCGCTGGAGCCGGCGAAACCCGTTGCCCGCCGCGCTGTCGGTCGTTTCGGCAGTCCTGCTGACGCTGGTCGCGGTGGTGGCGTCGATTGGCTACCTCTCGACCATCGCCGCCCTCGACCAGGAAGCAGAAAAATCAGCCCGGCTGACGATCCAACAACTGGCAACCGACCGGGCTCGCAAAGACGCCGAAAAGAACCTGGCCGCCATGCAAGCCCAGTATGACCGGGCCGAAGCCAATATCGCCGTTACCCTCGACGCCTTTGACCAAATGTTCAAACAGGTGATCGGCGGAGGCTCGTCGCCGGTCGCCGAACTGGACATCGACGGATTTCGCGAAGTCTCGGGTATTGAAACGTCGTTGACCAAGGCCGATGCGGCGTTCCTGGAAAACTTGCTGACGTTCTACGAAGATTTTGCCACGCTCAATGCTGACAACGAAAAACTGACATCCGAATCAGCCAAGGCATTCCGGAGGGTCGGAAATATCTATCAGCTGGTTGGACAAATGCCCGACGCCATCGAGGCCTATCAAAACTCCATCAAGTTGTACAAAACTACCTGGGATGCCGATCCCGACTCAAAAGAAAACCTGCTGACCCAGATCCGGATCCAAAACGAGCTGAGTTCGGCGCTGCGAAAAAATGGCAATGCACCGCAAGCCCATGCGCTCAGTCGCCTGTCCGTGAAACAGCTGGAGGAATCGCCGTTGGCGGATACGGACAATGAGGTGCGGTTGGAACTGGCACGAACCCTCAGCGCGACCGGTTTTAATCTGTTTCAATATGTGGCCGGCGGGAAACCGGTCGCCGGCAACCATCCCAAAATGCCGCCCGCGATGGGCGGGACCAGCCCACGTAATGGACGGGGTCAATTCGAGTGGCCCGGGCGAGGTGGGCCTAACCGGGACGCCGAATCGAGTCAAAATCGTCCCCGTCCATTTTCGTGGGGCGAGTTGATCGGCGGCGGTCGCAGCGCGATGGAACGAAGAAATCGGCAGCTGATTGAGCAGGCGATCGAAATCATCGATCAACTGTTGGCCGAAGATTCCGAAAACGAAGAATATCTGTCGGTCCGCGCGACCTGTTTCAGCGTGATGGCGGCGGCGGAAATGGACCGGGACCGCGACGCTGCGGTCGCCGATCGAGCCCGCGCGATTGAGGCGTTTCAGGCGTTGGTGGATCAAAATCCCGATCAGGCCGAGTTCCGTTATTCGTTGGCACTGGCCTATTCGGTGCATGGCAATCCACCTCAAGCTGAGGATATCCTGTTATTAAGGAAATCCATCGAACAAACTGAAATCTTGATCGAGCAGCATGCCGAACGGATGGAATATCACCAGCTATTGGCCAATCTCAAAATCAAAACTGCCGGACTGTATCTGTTCAAGCAGCAACCTGACGAGGCTTTCGAAAATTTGACGGACGCCAAATCATCGATCGATTTTCTACTCGAACGAACACCATCCGGCCAATCCTTTGGGCAGACCATTCGCGCGTTGAGTTATCAGAGTGATCGCGTCGCCCAACTGTATCGGGAACAGGGAGATCCCAAAAAGGCACTCAAGGCCAACCAATTAACCCGACAACTGCGGGATATTCGGACGAAGGTTTCACCCTGGTTGCGCAGACGCGAGCCGCAAAACTCCCCCGCGGAAAATTGACATTCAGAACGGGCGGCTGACGCACTCGAAAAAAAAGGCAGGACGCGATGTCCTGCCTTATTCTCGTGATGGGAATCGGTGACGTTAGTCGAGGAATCCGACCAGTTCCTGGCTGCGGCTGGGCTGTTGAAGTTTTCGGACAGCCTTGGCTTCGATTTGCCGGATTCGTTCGCGGGTCACTTTGAAAATGTGGCCGACCTCTTCGAGGGTGTAGCTGTAACCATCCCCCAAGCCGTATCGCAACTTGATGATCTCCCGCTCGCGATAGCTCAATGTCTTGAGCACATCCTGGATTCGCCCGCGAAGCATTTCCTGCGACGCACCGATGGACGGACTCTCGGCTTCTCCGTCAGGCAGCAAGTCACCAAAATGACTGTCTTCGCTGTTGCCGACAGGTCGATCGAGACTGATCGGATAGCGGCTCATTGCCAACACTCGGCGAGCCTCTTCGATGGTCGTCTCACTCCGGCGGGCAACTTCTTCCAGCGTCGGCTCTCGGCCCAGTTCCTGAAGCAACTGACGGGAAACGGTGCGGACGCGTGACATCGTTTCGACCATGTGGACCGGGATCCGGATCGTTCGACTTTGGTCAGCCACGGCCCGTGTAATGGCCTGGCGAATCCACCAGGTCGCATACGTACAAAACTTGAAACCACGACGATATTCGAATTTGTCGACCGCTCGCATCAAGCCTGCGTTGCCTTCCTGGATCAGGTCCAGAAAACTCAAGCCACGGTTGCGGTATTTTTTGGCGATCGAGACGACCAACCGCAGGTTGCCTTCGGATAGCTCGCGTTTGGCTTTCTGGTACTTCGTGTAGATTTTTCGCAGGAACCGGACGCGGGTTCTCAAGCTTTGCGGCGTCTCCTGGCAGGCCAGCAGAATCGTTCGCATTTCCTGGATCCACGGTTCACGCTCGCTGGCGGGCTTTTTCGCGCTTTTGTGCTTTTTGATTTTCGCGGCCAATTCATCCACGCGAGCACTGAAATCTTCGATCGTCCGGATCATTGATTCGATTCGCTGAGTACGCAGACCAAGCTCTTCAATCAGGCGAACCGCGCGGCGGCGGCGGCGAGCCAGATCCTGCCAGGCTTTCCGGCGACGCGATTTGGGCTGGCTCTTGGAGTAAGCCGTCAGGAAATCGTGTCGATTCCGCTTTAGCAGTACCGACAAGGTATTCAGGTTGTGGGGGATACGACCGAGGATCTGCTCCTTTTCGAGCCGATCGGTGACCGACACCTGAACCGTTCGGTCGAACGGCAGTTCGCCACGATGGACACGTACCAGCGTCTTGTAAGCCGAGCGGATCACGTAGTCGCATTCCAACAGCTTGGTTCGGAATTCCCGCCGGGTATCTTCGATCCGCTTCGCCAGCGTGATCTCTTCACTGCGGGTCAACAACGGAATTTCGCCCATTTGGGTCAGGTACATTCGGACCGGATCATCGGACCATGACTCGGCATCATCAATGCCAGCGGACAACTCTTCGTTGTCCTCAAGCTTTTCCTCTTTGGTGATGGTATCCGAAGAATCATCCGACTCGACGCCCACCACCGAACCGTTGCCTTCGACCACGTCGTCGAAATTCTTGGGTGCGACGCGTGTACGCGTTGATTCGTTGTCTAAATCTTCAAGCAGCGTATCGTACAATTTCGTACTCCTGCGAGTTTGTTAATCTTTATTGAACAGAACGATCGTCCGGACCACATCTTCGTTCGACGTCTGATCTTTTCCAGTTAAAAATCTACCACTCAAAAGTCCAAACCAGTGGACAGGATCAAATTTGGAAAAAGATTTCAATTAGCAAACAAATAACCATTGCCGCGAGGTGAAGCATTACAGCATCTCGTCCACCGATCCGGCCAATCCCAATCCCGGCCAACGTTAACGGCTCGGCATTACAAATTTCTGGTGTTGCCGTTGCCACCAGTGACAACGCTCAAGCTCTACGGAATCCTGTCAAACCGGCGCTCGGCCCGCTCGACCGGAATCGCGCAGAATTTTCGCAACATGTTATCTCGATACAACAGCCCTGTTCCCGATTTGTTTGCCATTCGCAGAATCTTTCTCACAACATCCGCGTTGGTTTGCCTCATCCCATTCCGAAATGAGGTTCAGTTCGCGTTCAATTACACTCTTGAGGATGGGCAACGGCAATGTGAGTCGCCGAAACGCCCGGATGGGCTGTTGAAACAGCAGGTGTGTTGAACATCGTTAGTAAATTGTAACTGTCAGGGTTGGGTCGTCCAGTCAAAATCTCCACCCAAACTCCAATTCCACGAATCAAAATGAAGTTACCGACGGCCATTTTCGTCACACCGGCTGCCTCGCCAGCCAGTCACCTGGACCCAGATCGTGTGGCAAACCTGACCGAAAAGGTGACCCAGGCCGGCCTGATTTTCGTACCGACAAAGAGCCACGTTTCCGGCCATCTGGTACCTCTGAGGCCAGCCTGTACCCGCCAAAACCGAGCGATTTCGTACCCGGAACGCGACAGCTGTCGGTTAACAGCCATTACCAGACCATTTAGCGGGCCTGCTCAGCCCTAGCGAGAGTTGCCAAATAACGGGTCGCAATCCAAAATGCAGGCCGCAGAATTTACTTGTAATAATCCAGACCCTACTCCCGGAATAAGACCCGATCATGTCGCTTCGATATTTGTTTCCCTGTCCCGAATGCGGTCATTCGGTCGAACTGGTCGCGACCCAAGCTGGCCAACAGGTCGTATGTTCCGGATGCCAGCATGTTTTCGAGGCTCCCCGCCTGGGCGAAATGCGGCAACTTCCAAAAGTCGGAAATGAAAGTGCAAAACCAACGTACTCACCCCTGAAAAGATTCCTGTTTGCGGGCGGCTTGGCCCTGTTCGTCGTTTTGGGTTTGTCCGGCTTGGGACTCTACCAGTACGCGTCATCGATGATTATCGAGCTGAACCTGGAAGAGAGTTTCGTCGGCTGGAATCAGCACGTTGACGACATGTCTCCGGATGATCTGTGGCAGGAATGGAACGCCATGGACGTCAAGGCGGGACTGGGGCAATGGGAAGAGCAAGTTTTTGCCCGCTATGAGACCCAGGGGAAAATCTTGCAGACGATGGCTGTTGCCCTGCTGGGGCTTGCCGGCCTGGGCGCACTGATGATGATCAGCTCCTTGTTCGTGCGCGGCAAATAACGATTTCGCAACCGCCCGTGATCAAATTCCGGCGAGATCGCTGTTCTTCATCGCTCACTCAACATCGACATCGGTATCGAAACCGGGATCATTGACAACGATCGGTTCGGCAGCCTTCGGTTTTTCCTTGAGTGAACGACCCTCCAGCTCGGGAATATCAAGCAGCTTTCGCAACGACTTCCGTAACCGCTTGAGCTTGATCGGCGGGGAAAATTGAACGCGGTGATTCTTCAGCCATTTTGGATTGACATGGCGCTCAAGTTGTTCGGGTATGATCAACACCGCCGGCAACGTGGACGTGTATTCGCCCTCCACAAATCGGGCGAACGCATCGAGGCCTTTTCTTCCCAGACCCACACAACCAAAAATCACGCAGTCGGCCGGGCGATCGTCTGAGGGATCCAGCCCTTCGAATCGACTGAGTCCGCGAACCGGATCGCTGGTGATCAAAACACGGTAACCCAGATTCTTCAGCCGCTCACGCAACGTGTCCTGAAGCTTCATATTGGATTCAATGATCAGAATCGTCTTGTCCGCACCTTCCTCCTGCTCCAGCAATTTGGCTTCGTATTCTTTCGCCTGTTTGTCCGACATTTCCGCATCGAACTGGGCCGTATCCCCCGATTCGATCGCTTCGATGGCGGCTTCCGTTTCCAGCAACGCGTCGGCTGGAGTCTGGATGCGTTTGCTGGCGTCGAACTCCATCATTCGCCCGATCAGAATCACGACCCGATGCGGCAAATCCGATACGTGATTGGTCACCGGTTCGACATCGAGATAGCGTTGCGAAGAAAGCCGCTTGATTCTCTCGCGGGTTTCCAGCAGCGGAGAGACACCGGAAACCAGCTGATAAAGCATACAGCCGAGAAAATAAATATCGCTTCGTTTGTCGTTGCGCCGGACGTGCGTCGCTCGCTCGAGACCAGCATAGTCAATACTGCGCGGTCCTCCTTTTTCACCGCCCTCCTCGTCTCCCCCCACGGCCGCCAATCCAAAGTCCACCAGTTTTGCCTGGCCCTTGGAAGACAGCAACACGTTCGATAATTTCATGTCGCGGTGGGTAATGTTTTGTTCGGCGGCGTATTTGAGTCCGGCCGCAATGTCACGAATGATCCGTAGCGCGGTCAACAACGGGAGCTTCTGGTGGGCTCGGACATACTCCCTCAGGTTTTGGCCTTCGACAAAGTCCATCACCATATAAATCCGTCCCTTGTCCTCCTCCACCTCATGAATCGGAACAATATTCGGATGCCGCAACTTCATGACCATTCGGGCTTCTCGCAAGAACTGCTCGCGAGTCGCCAAGTCGCTGCCGTAGCGTTGCCGAAGGACCTTGACCGCTTTGATATCGCCCGTCTTCTGGTGGCATGCCCGATACACCCGGGCAAACGTGCCCGCACCAATCAGGTACAAGACTTTCCAGTTGCCATAAAAATAGCCGCGACGATGGCCGCCGACGACACGCGAAATCTGCCAGTTGGTCAGATGCTCCTGCTCCAACAGGGCCATGATCAGGTCGTCGAAGGATGCCCGCCCCCGTCCCCCGGCGTGACGATGCACGACCTCCAGATCTTTCATACTCATCAAACCGCATTCGTAAATGCGTTGAGCCAACTGTTCAGCGGTAAGTTGACTCATAAGGCTTCCGGACCTGCATGGGGGCAAAAAACAAGTTGATCGAACAGACGCAAAGAAATTAGAGTTAGTCGGGCGGCAAGCAGACGCTCAAATTCAATTCGGACGCGGCCTGAGGCCGAGTGGCCACCGATCCGTTTTTGAACGCCAATTTCCATGATATTCAAGATCAGGAGGGGGGACAACGTTTCGGCTGTTTTACCGCCGAAATGCAGCAAAATTGCCCAAATTGTTACCCTTGACTCTTTAAATAATCAAAAAAAGACCAATCCAGACTTGATCGTGTGGATTGGTCTTTGACAGGGAGACAACGATTCAAGCATTCGATCTCGGTTAAGCGTTAAATTTCGTCTTCCAGCGAGCTTTTGTACGCATCGCGTTCTCGCCGCGTCGCCTCAAGATCAAACATCAGGTATTTCATGTCCATGCGAAGCTGGCTGAGCGCTTCCTGGATCAGATTCAAAATTCTGCGACGACGTCGGGTGTATTCCACAACCCGGTTCAAAGGCTGTTGAAGCTCCTCGCGGTATTGTTGAGGGAGTTCGTTGACGGCCGCGATCAAGTCGTTGAGGTCCATCGGTAGCTGGTCAAGGTTCTGGACGGCTCGTTCATTCGAATTCATGTTGTCTTCCTCGTAGTTGCGTTTCGTTCTTGATGCTTCCTCCTATTCGCATTCCCAATGCCAAAACACCGAACGGCCCTGGCATCAAAGACCTAAGTCCTTTGCCAGCAATGACTTAAATCAATAAATTCAAAATGTCTCGATTTTGCACTTGTTGAGTAATTGCAACGCTTTGATCTGGAGCCAAGCCGGATTTGCTGCTAAAAGCCGGTGTTTATTGACCGTTAGCGCCCTATTGCCGTCTGTTGCCCAACCGCAACGCCAGCGACAGGGACTGTTGTAATTTTTATTCAACTTCCAGTTTGTTTCAGAAAAGCAACCTCGATGCAAAGAAACGGAATTCTTTTGCAGGCGCTCGCTGCGTTGGCCGGATTGATACTTGGCTTCCAATCCAATGAGGCCCGGGGTCAGTTCCATGAGGCGTTTGAATCGCCCACACCCAGCTGGACGCAAAGCGAAACCGATTGCATCGTCCCCAAGTCGCAATGGATCCAACGCCGGTCAAATGAGGTTGTCGCCAAAAATCGCTTTGAAAGGATCTCGTTTGATTCGAGCAAGGGCACACGCATCCTGCTAACACACGATGTTCCCCCCGCTTTCGTGATTTCCGAGCTGCAACCGTCGGTGCGTATCAAGGCATCTCGTGCCGGCGTAAGAATGATGGTCCGAGTCGTGTTGCCCCATACCCCGGCGGAATCGGGTGAAGGCGTTATGACCACGCTGATCCCCGGCCCGGCAACCCGATCCTTCGGCCAGTGGGAATTGATTTCCTTCGCCTCCGAATCCAATGACCTGCGTGAGAAATTGCAGGAAGAAATCTGGCTGTTGCGGAGAAAACACGGTCCCCATGTCACCCAGAAAGACGCTTACATCGACAAAATCGTGCTCAATGTCTATACCGGACCCGGGTCGAACGTGGTGGAAATTGATGACCTGAAAGTGGACGGAATTGTGGCCGCCAATTCGGTCTCACGGCAAGTCAATCTCGTCGGCAAAGTCCGCCGGGATAATTCGGTGCGACCGGCCGGCATGGAACTGGCGATCGAGAAGCACGATTCCCTGGTGGTTCGTGACGGTACAGTCCTGCTGGTCCGCAAGAAGCCCTTCCTCCCGCTGATCGTCCAATCCAGCGGCGAGTCGTTCGAGTACCTGAAGTCGCTCGGTTTCAACGTGATCGAGATCGCCGCGACCGCCACCAGCGATCAACTCAAATCGGCCCGCGAACTGGATCTGTGGATTATCTGCCCGCCCCCAACGACGGTGGGCCTCAGTCAAATCGATTTTGAGTTTGACCGCGTGCTGGCCTGGTCAGTTGGCAATCAGCTCTCGGGGCGCGATTTGCAGAACGTTCAACAACGCATTCGCGAAATCCGGGAATCAGATTTGCGGGAAGGGCGGCCGATCGTCGGCAGCGCGGCCTCACACTGGACTGATTTCGCGAGACAACTGGACGTCCAGATTGTTGGCCTACAGCCCATTGGAACCAGTTTCCTGGCCAGTCAGTACAGCGACTGGATTCGGCAGCGGAGTCAATCCATTGCCCGCAGCAGACCGATCTGGGCCGATATCCAGACGGAACTCTCCAAACCACTTGCCGACCAGATCCGGGCGATCGCCAGTCATGTGCCGCCGACGCCGATCGAGCCACAACAATTAAAGTTTCTGGTCTATGAAGCCATTGCCGGTGGAGCCAGGGGACTGCGGTTTCGCTCGCGCTCGCGACTCGATGCGTCGGACCCGGCGACCCGCTTGCGAGCGCTGACCATCCAGTGGATCAATTCGGAAATCTCTCGCTTGGAACCGTGGGTTGTTGGAGGTGCGTTGATGGGGTCGGTCGAAACCAGCGACTCCGAACTCGAAGTCACCGCCATCAACACCAGTCGTTCCAGACTGCTGCTGATTCAACGCCCAACCCACCACGAACAATACGTGGCCGGCGATAGCCCGTTGCGGACCGTGACGTTTCGCGATTCCGATTCGACGTTCACCGGCCGTGCCATGCTGATCGGCGACACCGGACTGGAGTCGCTGCCCAACACCCGCGAATTAAGCGGGAATGTGATTCGGATCGAAAATTGTCCTTATACCGCTGCCGTCGTGCTAACCCAGGATCCGCTGATCACGACCAAACTAAACCAGACGTACCAGCGGGCCGGTGAACAGTCGACGTTTCAAATGCACGCGGAACTGACGCGCCAGTGGCTGGCCATCATGCAACTGATCGACAAACAAATGGGACGGATGGGCGCAGCACGCCAGCCTCCAGCGGTGCGCTGAACGAGGCGGTCAACGCGTTTCGAACTGCCAATTCCCTAATCTCCAACAACAGCGAGCCAGCGGCCATTGCCTACTTGAACCAAGCCGACGAACGCCTCTCTTTCACCCGTCGCGAGATCATTACCGAGCCGCTGGGGATGTTCCCGTCAAAATCATCCTCGCCACTGATCACCCACAGCAGCCTGATCCCACTCCACTGGGAACTGGCAAACCGGTTGGGCTCGAGCACCTGGAATCCCAATGGCCTGGCCGGCGGAGATTTTGAAAACCTTGCCCAAATGACGCAAAGTGGCTGGGAAAATCGCCGACTGGATGACGCCAACCTGACCACCAAAGTCGAGTTGTCCGACGCGGCGGTCATCGACGGCAGCTATGGCCTGCGGATGTCAGTCCAAGCCAACAATTCGGCTCAACCTGTCGACGCAACGCCGCTTTGGATCACGTCACCAAGGGTTCCAGTCAAACGGGGCCAGTTTGTCCGGATCCATGGCTGGGTGAAAATTCCCCAAGTCATCCAGGGGAACCCCGACGGACTGATGATCATTGATTCGCTTGGCGGCCTCGAGATGGCCGAGCGGATTCCGTTCACCGAAGACTGGCAGGAGTTCACGCTCTACCGCGGTGTCAGCGACACGGGTGAATTGCAAGTCACGTTCGCATTAACCGGCATCGGAGAAGTGATGCTGGATGAAGTCACGATCCGAACCGTCGAGTTGCCCGACTCGGTTCGGCAAGCCAAAGCGAACGACTGAACGGACGAGACGAACGATTGAACGGACGACGGAATTACCGTTGTCACGGGCCAGCGGAGACTGGGCAGTTGCGGCTGAAAAACCGATTTCGACCAACCGATCCAATCCGCTCAACACCGACACCCGGCGCTGAGCACCGGGACAATTCGGGTTTTCCACGGCACTAGCTTTTCGCGTGAGCTTTCCGTGGGGGAGAAATCATCCCCAGCGAAGCACCGCTAATCCGGGCGAATCGCTCTTTGCTACCATCGTCGAGAAACCGATAACCAACCCGCGTTGGCTTATTGGTTTTCGGGCAAACGACCATGACTTTGCTCGCGCGAATCGGGGTTTCCTTGTGGAGCCGACCGCCCTGCGGATTTCGCTGACTTGGCCGGACATGCTTGTAGGCCAGGTTGACACCCTCGACAACCAACATCTGATTCTCGTGGTCCACGGTCAGGACTTTTCCGGTGACCGATTTGTCTTTGCCGCTGATCACGACGACAGTATCGTCTTTGTGGATTTTCATCGTACTTTTGAGATTGGGATTTTGATTGGCACCCGAATCAGGCACCGCGTTAAAATTTTGGGAATCGGAAATCTTCGGCCAATTTGGCGGAAATGTCAAGCCATAAAGTCGATTTTCCGGACCTGTCCCGGCGGCGTTTTCCTCTATTTTACCGCTTTAATGACCGCTTGAATCTCGCGGAACTGCTGATCGGAATCACCGCGACCCGAACCCTGAAAACTGCCGTGAACCTGTGTCGCCCCCGTCCAATCGACCAATGCCGAAACGTTCGACGCGCTGATTCGGCCGGCCGGCAGGACTTCAATTCGGTCACCCGCCTGCTGGACAAGCTGTCCGATGACAGCAGCGCCATCCATCGCTGTGGCCGCCAGGCCACTGGTCATCACTCGATCAACACCCACGTCGATCAAGCGTTCCAGTGCGTCAACCGGATCGCTGACTTGATCGAATGCCTTGTGGAAAACCAGTTCGCGATTGCCCGTCAGTTGCCGCATTTGCCGGCAGCGTTCGGTATCAATTTTGCCGGCATCATCGAGGGCACCGAACGCGATTCCACTGGCTCCATGGGCCAACAGCCATTCTGCATCGGCCAGCAAGGTTTGCCACTGGTCGCCGGTGTAGAGAAATCCGCCAGCCCGGGGACGCGCCATCGCGATGACTGGAATCTTCAGCGACTCAACGACGCGTTTGACGACACCCGCCGAGGGAGTCAGGCCGTCAAGCTCCAGGGCCGAATTGAGCTCAATTCGAGCCGCACCCGCGTTTTCGGCTGCGACCGCTGAATCGACCGATGCAACACAAACCTCGATCAGAACCTGACGCTCGTTCAAGTTACTTGCCGTCCGGATCGCAATAACTGAGTGCCAGCAAAGCGTAACTGGTAACGAGATTCGGATCTCCCTCGTACCAACGATCCGCCGGATTGATCCACGAACCGTCTTCGTTTTGCGTGCTGGCCAACTGCTTAACCAAATCGCCGCGCCAGTTGTGCGACACGCCATTGGCATCGACCAACGTCGGCTCGCCGTAGGCGTCCAGTGTTTTGGCAAACACGTGGTAGTAGTAGTAAAGTCCTTGTTGCCCCATCCCCGGATTCGACTTGAGATCGTAGTGACGCTGGATCCAGTCCAAGGCAGCTTTGACGCGAATGTCGTCCTTGGAAACCCCGGCATAGAGGAAACTCTTCAGCCCCGCGTAGGTCATCGAGGCGTAACTTCGCAAACCGCCTTCGGGAGTCTCGCCGGCCTTCGATTCGCCGGCCCCTGCCCCGGTGTAGATAAACCCACCGCGGTCCTCGGCCGAAACCTTGGTTGCCCACTGGGCCGTATTGTCTGGCGACGGCAGATTCTGACATCGCGCCATAAATGTTTTCGCATTCTGGATCGCGACGCTATCCGCATCCTCACCCAAGGCGTCCAAGGCGTCGAGAAAAAAGGAAGTATTCGATGCATCGGGTCGTTTGTGACTGCCATATCCCTGGCCGCCAAAGAAGGTGCTCTGGGCGTCATGACCTTCACCGTCGTCCCACTGGATACCTTTGAGAAAACCCACGGCATCTGCCAGCAGTTTGTCATATTTCCCGTCCACATTGGCACGCTGAAAACACATCACCGCGATGCTGGTCTCGTAATTCCGCAACGTACTGCCGGCGGCATAAATCCCGCCGTCGGGTTGGACCAGGGCCTCCAAGTAGGTCAACGATTTTTGGATCTGGGGATGATCGACCGGCGTACCGTGAGCCAGCAATGCGTTGGTGCACATCGCCGTGACGGCCGGACTGAGCTGTTTGCTAAACGAGCCATCCTGCTCCTGGCCTTTCTCCAGCAGATAATCAATCCCGGCCCGTGTCGTGTTTCGAAACCGTTCCCGGTCATCCTCGTTCAGCCCGGCCCGACGGGATGCCGTGGCTGTGACAGAACCGGTTGCTGGGTCCTGGCGAGCCGTGCTTTCAACCGGCGCTGTCGGCGAGAGCTGGGCACCAGCGTTGCCGCCGCAGAACGCACAGGCGCAGGCCAAACTGCCGATCAGTAACGCGCGATCGAGGGACCCAAATTTCGTTGACATCAAACTCTCCACCCATACAGAAATCGGTTGTAATTCAAACCACAATGCTTATTCGAACACAGCAAGGATCTCGGACTCCGACATGATCAGAAACTGGTCGCCGTCAATTTCGATTTCGGTTCCGGAATAACTGGAAAACAACACGCGGTCGCCTTCGCTGACCTGCAACTTGCTGCGCGTACCATCCTCCATCAGGCGGCCGTTGCCGACCGAGAGCACCCGGCCTTCCTGCGGTTTTTCGCGAGCCGCGTCGGGAAGCACAATTCCACCCGCGGTCATTTCTTCCGCATCGGTTCGTTTGACAACAACTTTGTCACCCAGAGGTTCAATTCTCATAAAAACTCTATTTGCCCCACTACTGAAACTGGATTGAGCCGGAAACTGAAAATGTTCGTTTACAGCATCCAATCCGCCTAAAAACAAATCGCCCGATTCCGTTTTCACCAACGTCATCCGACGACCGTCATATTGTTTCATGCCACCGGAAGACGTTCAAGCCGCTTCGGTCTGGCCCCGGCTTGGTTTCAACCGGTTGCCCGCTGTCCAAATGCCTGCCCGGATATTGACTGTTTTCCGAATCACCGCAATTTGATCGTTTTCGACAACAAAAGCAGCCCTCACAGTCTACCTAACCGTGAAAACCAGCTTTGATCGGCGATTTGGATATCTCGGCAACAAAATGCCGATCAAAAGAAGGAGAAGACTCGTCGACACCAGTTATTGGCCAAGCTCTCCTTCATCCAGAATGAACTCCGTGCGATTTCAATCATTCGTTTCCAATCCCGTGACGGTCATTGGGCTGATTGATTCGGTCCCACCGAATCTCAATCCCCCGGTCGCGTTGCTGAATCACCCCACGGCAGGTCCCGCCATGTCGGGCGAGTCAGCAGGTCCAGCGATCCCTGAAAAACTGGACGCGGTCACGATTGACACGCATCTCTGTCCAGAGACTGCGCAACAACCGACCGGCCTTCCGGCCGCCGATTCCACCATCTCGCCTCGTCTCAAAATTCACGTCGATGCTGATTCGGAACCGGACGCTGCCGATATTTACCAATCGGAGCAACCGCCGACACGGCAAGTTGAACAACTGGTCGAGCATCTTCGTCTTCAACAAAAAGAACTTTCCCAGCGCGAAGCCGACTTGCAGAAAGCAACGCATACTTTCGAAACAAAAGTGCTGGCCACCGAAGCCAACCTGCGAAAACAGGGTCTGGAACTGGAACAGCACTGGTCGCAGATCGAGCGACAGCAGGAACAACTGGTCCAGCTACAGCAAAATCTGGTCGACCACCAAGCCGCGATCCGGTCGGTTGTCGAGCGACTGGTTGTGCAAAGCGACGATTTTAAATTGAAGCCTGAACTGGAATCGCTGTTAGAGCAACTCAAGCATCAATCTGATCTGATCGCCAATCATTGGCACCGCGTGATCGCCGCCATGTCATCGAAGTAGCATCAGGCGGATCGAGCGGTTTCGGTGCCGTCGAATCAGAGCTGCGCCAATTCCGGTTGACGTGCGACGCACAAACATCCTGGTTGAGTTGTTGCCAATCCAGCGCTCTCAAGACGCGGGGGAAGGTGAAACTCACGTTAACGATCCCGCGGGCCTCGGTCGGAATTCGTGCGATTTTCGCGACTCTGTTGGGCTCGTAATGCCATCGCGTCGGTGACTGGAATCTCGGTCTCCCAGCTTTGCCCGTTCTGCATGCCACTGCGGACATGTCGATTGTGGTCTTTGCGGACCTGCTCGGTCTGGTTTGCGAATTGAACCAAAGACGACTCCAGTTCGTCCAGTCCCACGTTGGCAGGAAAGGCTTTCACCAATCGCCCGTCCATGCCGTAATCGCCTGGCTGGATCAACAAGTATCCGGATTCTGATTCGTAACCATCGATGACTTTTGCGACTTCCGGGCTGGCCGCCGAAGCATAAGCAAATTTGCCGGCCAATTGGGGCTGGAAAGCCAATTCCGCCACTCGATCACTGAGTTCCCTGATTTGCTCCAACTGGTCAGCCACACAAACGACCATCGGCAACCCGTCGCACGAACTGACGTTCAGTCCCAATCGGAAGTCTTTCATCTGAGGCAACCGCAAACCCGAATCTTCACCTCGGGATTTCGCCGGGTACTTCGTGGCAATCTCTTGCATGCCGGCAGCCAGCGCAGCGGGCGTTCGAAATGCGAACTGCGGTCCACGTCCGGGCCGACACAAGTTGGTTCGAGTATCGGGTGACAGCAACACAAAAACCGTGTTTTCCAGATCACCTGATTGCCCGATGTAAACCGTGCGGAGAAATTCTGCCTCGGCAGAATCTTCGTAGGTTGCCAGACGAATGCAAACAAAATCTCGCGAGGCCGCAATCACGCTGTCGTTGGCCAGGAAACTCCTGTCCATGTCCTGTTTGCCCGGTCACCACATGCCCGGTACGCCGGCACACTGCGGAGCGGCGGATAGCAGCATGATCGGTTTTCCTGTCGCTTTGGCTTCCGCGATCCCGTCCGCCAATACGCCGTACCAGACAATCCCGCTGGGTAACGAATCACTGTCATCGGTGGGAGTCGGGTGAGCCCCCACGAAAACTTGACCGATTAAAACGAGTATCGCGACGCCTGCGACCATCTTTTTCATCGTTTGCCCCATTCCATGATGAAGAAAGTAAACATTGAGCATAGGGTGTTACACGCGACGTCACGTGATCTTCGACCAAGAACTTTCACAAAACCCCTCATTTTTCACAAACCCGCGATCTCCTCGCAAATCCAGGTCTCGCAAGAAACCAGGCCTGTCGCTGCTGCCCGTAAACTCGACGGTCCGCTGAAACCACGCCGACCGCCAAGAGTTGAGCGAAAAACCGTGCCCGACGGCACTGATCAGCCCCCCGGAGACCATTGGGCCAGCAATTCAACAAACCTTTTCAACACCGGCTGCACCTGCGCGGCTTTTTCGGCGTTCCAGTTGAGCGTCGCCTCATCCATGTAAGTGGAACGATTTAGCTCGATCTGAACCGCCTGCACTCCGTTTTTGTCGCCGTATCGACGCGTGATGTACCCACCGATAAACCGGCCGTTGACGACCCGGGAATATCCCTGGATCGATTGGGCGAAATCTTCAATCGTTGTTTGGAATTGTGGTCCGCAGGATTTTCCGTGATTGGTGCCAAAATTGAAATGTTCGATTGAACCCTCAAACAACATCGGCACGACGTCCGCAATCGAGTGCAAGTCCAACAGGACGACGTAACCAAATTCGCCGATCAGGCGATCGAGTTCCTGCTCGAGCTGGTCATGGTACGGCTGCCAATAGTGCTCAATCCGTTTGTCAATTTCATCTTGATCCGGCTTCCCGCCGTCGAAGTAGATCGGCAACTCCCCAAACGTAATCCCAGGACAAAGTCCGGTTGTTTTTTTGCCAGGATAAAGACTGACATTGTCAGGAGAACGATTCAGATCGATCACATAACGCGACAGATTTGCCTTGATCATCCCTGCTTGCTGCAGCACTGGGAAGTCGTACAGGCGAGCCAAGAACCAATCTGTGTCTCGTTTTTCAATTCCCGCTTCGGTCATCGTCGCAGCAATTTCCGGCGGGATAAACGTGCCGCTGTGGGGATTGCTGATCATCAAAGGTATCAATCCTCGCTGGAACTGGAATAGTTTCATGGGAGTTTTTCTCGATCCCTTCGGATCTGCTCAGCAAATTTTTCCTGGTCTCGACCGACGAACGTGTTCATTATCAGCCTGGGAAGCGATTCGTCTATGAGGATCCATCCGCTGCCATCTATACTGGTGGTCGTTCAGTCCGGTCGACAGGAAAATGGAGTTTCCCGATGCGAAGTATTGCCATCATCAATCAAAAAGGGGGCGTTGGAAAAACGACCACAGCCGTCAACCTGAGCTCTGCGCTTGCCGAGGCGGGCAATCGCGTCTGGTTGATCGACCTCGACCCACAGGCTCACGCAACGCTCCATCTCGGCTTCGGCATGGAGTTGGACTACCCTTCGGTGTACGACGTGTTGACCGAGCACTATTCCCTGGACGAGGTTCGCCACCTGGTCCAGCCCAACCTTTGGCTCAGCCCGTCTCATATCGATCTCGCCGCCGCCGAAATGGAGTTGGCAGGCACGGTGGGTCGAGAAATTATCATGCGCGACAAAATGGTAGAAGTCACCGAACCGTTTGACTATCTGATTTTTGACTGTCCACCTTCGCTGGGAATTCTGACGCTCAACGCCTTGACGACCGCGACAGAAGTCTTCCTGCCGTTGCAGCCGCATTTTCTCGCCCTGCACGGATTGAGCAAATTGCTGCGAACCATCGAACTGGTCGGTCGCCGCTTGAATGCTGAGCTGCGATTGTCCAGCGTGGTCTATTGCCTGTTCGACAGCGGTACCCGCCTGGCTAACGAAGTCGTCAATGATGTTGAATATTTTTTCCAGGAGCAGCGGGAAACCAGTTCCATTTGGTCCGATGTGCACAGTTTCGACACCCGGATTCGACGCAATATTCGATTGGCCGAGGCACCGAGCTACGGCCAGTCCATCTTCCAATACGCCGGCGAATCCAACGGAGCCCAGGATTATCGTAGCCTGGCGATGGAGGTGATGCAGCAAACAGCGGCCATGCAAGCGGCCAAGCTGCTGCAGCCAAACCACCACACTTTCCATCCGGAACGGTTTACCCGGTCGTTTGGGTAGCGCGTTGTCGACAACCGGCGGTTCCGGTCTACAATGGTGGATTCGAGAAAATATCGCGAGACACGGTTTGATGACTGAATTCCCACCCACCGTTGAAGAACTCCTGGAAACGTTCGAAGATCTCCCCGAATGGGACGAACGGTACGACTTCATTATCGATTTGGGGCGTGAGCTCCCGGAGTCGGATGAAGAACTGCAAGCACCGGAAAACATCGTGGAAGGATGCATGAGTACGGTCTGGCTATCGATGAAATTGTCATCCGATTCGCCTTCCGCACCGCTGGAGATCCGGGCCGACAGCGATTCACTGATCGTCAAAGGCCTGATCGTGGTTCTGCTGGCTTTTTATGCCGGCAAATCGGCGGCGGAGATTCGGGACAGCAACGTCGGCGATTACCTGAAACAGCTCGGGCTCGATCAACACCTCAGTCCGCAACGTCGAAACGGCCTGTTTTCGATGATCAAACGCATCAATGCGGTAGCCCATCAGCATGCCGATTAAAGGTCAAATGGCCTGCCATTTGCGTCGTCCCGCTGGGACTTTCCTGCTCCCCCACGACGTCCCTGGGCTTGGCAGCCCCGACAGGAGTTGTGCCCGCCCGATCGGGTTGGGTCTTTCCGGCTGACTGCGCCGACGCGGCCTTACTTGCCGGGCTCAGGGAGCGATTCTGTTGTGCCCAGTTCGTTAAGCAATTGCTTGGCGGAAGAACGGTAAAGGAAAATGCCTTCATGCTTGAGGGCGGCTTCGAGTACCATCTTGGCCTTCTCCGTTTCGCCCAGCTTGGCCAACAGCATTGCGAAGAAATAGTCGATTTCAGGCGCCGAACCGGGGATCTGAGCGACCCGCGCGAGAATGGATTTGGCCTGATCGACCTGTCCGAGTTTTAGCTCGATGTATCCCAGCGCGGCCTGCGCGACTTTGTTGTCTGGCAATGCCCGAAAATTTCGCATGGCAATTTCCCGGGCCAGTTGCTGTTTTTCCGAATTGTCACTTTCAATCAAACTCAACGCATACATATTCACCGCGTCAAAATTGTTGGGTTGTTTCGCGGCAATCGCCTGAAAGTGTGCCTCGGCAACTCCGTACGATTGCTTCGAGAATGCAATCTTGCCTTTGAGATTGCGTGAGAACAGGGATTCGCTGCCGGATTTTTCGGCTTTGATAATCGCGCTGCTGGCGGTCGGAAAATCTTCTCGGTCGAATGCCCAGCTGGCGTATTCAAGCTGGACTTGGGGCAGATCCGGGTACTTTTCGGCTGATTTGCGAATCCACTCTTCGGCCTCCTTGGGCTTATTCGAACGGTTGTACCATCCGGCAATGATCGATTCGGGCATCCGCGACTGCGGAAATTTTGTTTTGACGATTTGCAGATACTCGAGGCACTTGGGGATGTCGTCCTGCTGGAACTCCAGTTCCGCACTGACCATCAAGACCTTCGGATTCTCCGGCAGTGCTTCTCGTTGGGTTTGCAAATACTTTCGGGCATCGTCATAGCGTTTTTGTCGCATTGCCACATCAATCAATCCGTCGCGGCATTGTTGGCTGAAGAAATCCTTTGTCGACTGTCCCAGTTGAGACGCATCGATCTTCCGCTGACATTTCTCCAGCATCGCCAGCGCGTCCGAGATTCTTCCCTGATTCAGGGCCAATCTTGCAAAGGCTGAATAGATGCCCGGATATTCGGGATTTTCAACGGCCGCATTCTCCAGCAGGATCAATCCGCTGTCGGCGTCCTGAACCGCATAACTCAAGGCTGCCAGCATCAGGTTGGCTGGCGGAAATTCAGGATTTTGCTCTGCCAACTCGACCAGGATACTGCGAACACGATTGGCGTCTTGCAACTGGAACGCGGTCACGGCGTCCTCGATCGCCTTTTTGACTGGCGACCCCGCTTCAAAATCGCCGGGGATCATGTTGTCCAGTTCCTGAAACAACGCCGCGAAAACTTTCTCGCCTTGCGAATTCGAACTGGTCAGTTCCTGATTCAACGGCGCCGACAAATCAGCAGCATTCGCTCCCGGATTTTGAGAACCATCGATCTGCTGGGGAGGCGTGTATCCCTCCTCGATTTGCGGCAGACCACTGCTTTTGATTTGAGCAAACCCCGTCTCGGCCAGCAGCAGGCTGAGCAAGCCAACAAGGCAAGCGCACAGAAATTTCAAAGCGTTGGTTCGATTCATAGCATCATACAATCATTGCTGCCCTCGAATGATCGGGATCACTCAGGGCAAGGTTGGTTAGTTTTGTTAAATTCCAGAGCATCCAGAATTCTCGCAGTCGCATCGGACTGATTCAACACGTAAAAGTGAATTCCGGGAATTCCCTCATCGATCAACCGTTGAATTTGCCCAGTCGCCTGCTCCACGCCGACTTGGAATTGCCATTCCTTGGTATCCTGCGAAGACAATTGAGTCACAAACTCTTCAGGGAGTTTGGCCCCGCACAAGGACGTAATTCGCTGAATTTGCTTCAGGCTGGTTACCGGCAGAATACCGGGAATCACGGGTACGTCGATCCCGCGAGATTCGCATTGGTCACGAAATCGAAAAAAATCATCGTTGTCGTAAAACAACTGAGTCACCACCGCATCGGCACCGGCATCGACCTTTCGTTTCAGATTATCCAGATCCGCCTCCATGCTGGGTGCTTCGACATGTTTTTCCGGGTAGCCTGCGACCAGGATGCCAAAATTGTCAAACTCCGCCTTAATCAATTCGACCAGTTCGTTGGCGTACCGAAGTCCTCCTGCGGCTTGACTGAATTCCGTCTCACCTTGGGGCGGATCACCGCGTAACGCAACGATGTAATCGACGCCCTGCTGTTTCGCGTTGGCCAGGTAGCGGCGGAGATCGTCAATGCTGCTGCCAACCAGCGTCAGATGAGAAGCAACCGGGATCGCAAACTGCTCTTTGACTCGCCCGATGATCTCCAACGTCTTGTCTTGCGTTGAGCCACCCGCGCCGTACGTACAAGTTATAAACTCGGGCCCAAACTCCATCAATTTTTCGACATGCTGATAGAGCGACACCTCTCCTTTGGGCGTCTTGGGTGGAAACAACTCAAACGAAATGGCGGTTTTGTCGGAACGGTAGGTTGCGTCGAGAGTCATAGATCGTTTCGGCAGGAGGACAAAGATGGAATCTTCCATTTTATTCAGCGCGGGACTGACTCATAGCCCAAATCTCCGCCAATGTTGCGAGCGGAAACGCACTTAACGAACCATTTCGTCGACCCAACACCCAGGATGCCCGGTATCAACGCAGTGAACGAATCGAAACCGGCCGAACCGGAATTTAAAGCGTCGGCGGCTCATTGGACAAACCAGCCGGACGTTCGACCTGGGTCACGCGGTACATGTCATGGATCAACTGAATATCACAGGGACGTTGCTCGACGTTGCGGCGAGCCAGCATCCGACGCTGCGTCGAAACGATCACTTCCGGTGGCAAGTGCCCCCAGCTCGCCAAACGATCGCGCATAGTTGACAAAACTGGGCACATTCGTGGTCGCAAACCCGTAAACCATGCTGGCGGTGCCAATCAGTCGCCCGGTGAAGATGCTGGTGTTGATCGCCGTTTTGGCGTAATCCCCCATCACGCAACCAAGAAACTGCATGCCGGTTGCGACCTTGCGACCTCCGTACTCGGCATTGACTTCGCCGTAGGTATTTTTCAAGTCGCTGTTGCAGGTACCCGCCCCCAGGTTGATCCAACTGCCCGAGGTAGCTGTGTCCGAGAAATCCGTGATGCTGTTTGTTGCTGTAGGGCTCAATTACCGTGGCTTCGACCTCGCCGCCAATCTTGCACGTATGCGAGATTGAAACCTCATCCTTGATAGCCGCGTATTCGCTGATCCTCGAGTGCGGCCCGACATAAACCGGACCCCGCAACATGCTGAAGTGTCCCAGCTTGACGCCATCATCAATCACAATCGCGCCGTGCTCCGCGTCCAACACCACGTGTTCTCCAACTTTCACTCCTCACCGAAATAAATGTCCGGTCGTTGCGGCTGATAATGGCCATGCGTAATCCGGTACTGCAGGTTTTCCTGAAAGCATTTTGCATTCTGATCGATGACCTCGTGGGGATACTCAAACAGCAACAGTTCGGATTCGAGTAACTCCCCATCCTCCAGTCCGTCGAACGCCAAAGAATTCACCCACTGGATCTGTTGATCCCTCGTCAAGCCTACCAGGCTGCGGGTTGGAACCATCGCGGCAGCGACAGAGGTGCCCTGGATGGCAATCACTTGGTGCTGACAATCCGACTGCTCATCCCGGAACTTCTTCAGTTTCTCCAGATTGGATTGACGCGGCACGAGCCGGCGTTCACCAACAAGGTCAGCTCTCGTTGCTGATCCAGTTCGGCATGAATCGCGGGAAAGTCATGGATCTGGATCGTCTCGAGGTAAGGCCGCACGCGTCCGCAAAGATGCCCGCCCAATCCGATCAACCAGTCAATCAAACGATAGCTCGCGCAGGTAATCGCGTACGCCGGTTTGCCGGTGGTGATCGGAAATAGTTGATGAACGCCATTGTCTTCGAAAACAAAAACGTTGATCGGACTGTCGGCGGCAGATGTTTGGACTTCCATATCGCTCAGTATTCAACCGTTGATCATTTCCGTTAACCACTCCACGACATCCCGACAACTACTCTGATCGGCATTTTGATGCAGCCATTTCCATTCCGCCGACGTCAGAATATTCTCCAGACCTTCGGGCGACTGATTGCGTGCTGCCAGTTGGTATTTTTGCATGATGTGGTGGGCAAAATCCACAAACCTCTGGCTCGCAACGTCTGCTCAACGTCTGTTCAATATGGCAAATCAGTTCGAAAAACGGACGCCACGGTAACTGGTGGCCAAGCGGAATTTGCTGGTTGACGAGATAGTCGTCCGTCGGCCGGTTCTTTTGAATGAACCCATCCAACCCCGGGTGCACCAGATAAAATGGCGAACGTGGCAACTCGAAATCAACGTGGCTGATCAGGTCATCCGGCTGTCGAAAATGCTGAACCTGTTGACCCGTTTCGTCCGTCAAAATGACTCCCAGGACGCCGGCCAGGTACAGATCCCGGAACGGCTGATGCAAATCTGTGAATTCTCCGTAGTGTTCGATGGCATCTTCCGGCAAACCGTTGAACAACATGGTCAGCTTCGCGACCGTCCGCTGATCCAGTATGTTGCTCGGAATCGTTTTCAGGAATCGGGTTCTGGATTCACGATCATGGAGGCAATGCAGGAATACATTGGTCTCGTCAAAAATCGTTGTAATCAGTCCGGTCGCTGAAAATTCACGAATGATCTCGCGATATTTTTTTTCACTGAGCGATGATTTGACCGAAGACATTTCCGACGCGATCGCAACCAAATCGCGGGGTCGACCAAACGTATAACGCCGGATCAACTGAAACGAGTCTTCCAGAAACATCCTCCGCCCGCTCGTGACCACGTTCAACCCGACAAAATCCTTGAACGACGATGCTCCTTCGTAACACTGGCTTAACCGATCCATCAAATCGGCTAGTTCATTTTCTGAATACCGCAGGACCGTCACCGCGCCACGCAAGTTTGATTTGATATCCGACTGGTAATTGCTGAATGCCTCGTCGCGAATACTGGCAAAGATCTTGATATGACTGTTGGAGTTCATCAAATCCCAAGCGGCTTCGATCAGGCCAGCCTGGACATTGATCCAGGCGGCCAGGCCGAGATTGCGAATGGCCTGGTCGACTTTGTCGATAAAAAAATAAATTGGCTTGTGGACCTGGCGCAGTTTCTGATCCAGAAAGCCCTCCGTCGAATCGATCAGCCGATTGAACTCACTGACGGTCAGGCTGGTTAATTCCTTGAACACAATCGTCGGTTCGGTCGGCGAACCCAGCAGCCAGCGGCGAACCCTCTGCCCGAACGGCTGCAGCTCAAAATGTTCGTCTTCGCCGATCAGGTCGGGTTGGTAGGAAATCGCGGAAATTCGCAGCGCCGCGCTCCACAGACGTTTTGCATTGGTCAACTGGGACAGCGGTGCTTCGTACTTTTGTGACAGGAATCGCAATTCACCCATAAAATCGAGAAATGGCCGGCCGCTGGGAACCAGCGTGATGGATTTGCCCGATTCCTGATACTCTCGAGTCAATTGCAGACGCTTGTAAGTCAACAACAGGGTCTTCCCCAGTCCCTTGGTCGCGGAAATGAAGTACTTGTTCTTCCGCCTCAGAAAATCCTCGATCAATTCATTTTTAAACACCACACGCTCAAGCTCGTGGATGTCAATTTGATACGCATCGGTCGCCCAGATTTGGCCAGCCACCCGTTGATCATCTGGCACGTCTGGTTTCACCGTTCGATCGGCGGCAACCCCCAGGGTCGAGGCAGCCGAATCGATGCGTTCCGCCAACTCGGAAGCGCTCCCGCGCTCGGTCTCGATCTTGGCAATCGGTCCGAGGATGATTTGCCAGACGGGTTGCAAGCTCTCAAACTCCTGCTGGGACAGGTCCAGCAAGACCGGAATCAGCGCACAACCAACACGGTGCGCCTGCTGAATCTCACGTGCCAGATCCGCCGACTCAATCGCCGAGCGCGTGATCAGGATGATACAGGTCGCCGACCGCCGGATGGCTTCATCCGTCTGAGCCAGCAACGACAGACCCGGTAACGCGTCGCGTTGGTAATACCAGGTTCGATATCCGCGCGACTCCAGTTGCCCCGACAGCTGTCGCGCGAAAATGGAATCGTCGGACGAATGGCAGATAAAAAAACTGATCAGCTGCTGCTGGGGTACGTCCTGCAAACGGCGAAAAAACACTTTCTCCTGCTCGCAGCCGAATGCCTCGGCAAACTCCTGGCAACTGGCAAATCGTTGATCTGGATCCTTGGCCAACGCGCGCCCGATCGCCGCATCGACCTCCGGTGGAATTTCCGGCAATTGATCCGACGGAACGGGTGGAGTGAAGGTTAAATGTTTATCCAGGAACTCCTGGTGTGTTTCGGCCGTGAACAGTTTATTGCCGGTCAACAATTCAAACGCCACGCACGCCAATGCATACTGGTCCGTGCGGCCGTCCGATGACTTTCCCGCAATTTGCTCCGGGGCCGAATAGGCGGGTGTTCCGGCAAAATGCAACGGCTCGGATTCACTGCTGAAATCGAGCGCTACACCAAAATCAAGAATCTTGAATTCACCGCTCACCGATTGCGAGATGTTTTCCGGTTTCAGGTCGCGATGGACGATGCCATTGCCATGGGCAAAATCGAGCGCTCGAGCAAGATTGGCAACGACTTCGCGGGTCTCGGTCAAACTCAAACGTTTATTCGCATTCAGGATTTGGCGGAGATTCTCCCCCTCCACGTACTCGAAGACCGTGTACGACTTGCCTGCATGGACCCCGAAATCGTGAACCGTGGCGATGCCTGGATGATTCAGATGCGCACCAAGCTTGGCTTCCCGGGCCAGCATTGATTCAAAGAAGTTGTCTTCATCGATCCGTTTTCGTGACACCACCTTGATCGCGACGGGCCGTCCCAGTCGTTGATCGGTTGCCAGGAAAACGTGTCCCATGCCACCCTGACCCAGACTGGATTTCAACAGGTAGCGGCCATCAATGTTTGAACCCAGGGCAAATTCCTGGCGAATCTGGCTGGACTCCCGCTCGCCGCATACCGGTTCCAAGCGACCGTCGACGGTCGAAACGCAAAACAGGAATTCCGGTTCACCAGACGGCATGCGGACGATCTGCCAGGGACAATGAGGACGTTGTATCTTAACAAATCGACGAGGACACGTTCGTCCAGCACGGAGAATGTGCCGATCGGAAGCAGAATTCGATCCCTACGGAAAAAACCGGTCTGCCTTCGGGCAGACCGGTTCTAAGTTTCGTTAGCGATGGCAAATTTTGCCGCAGCGGACTGCTGGTTATCGGCCAGCCGTGCCTGCTTGAGCCTGGGCCGGGTTCATTTGCTTGATGACCTGGTTCGTCAGATCGAGCCGACGGTGGAAGACGACGGACCGGTTGACACCTTTGATGACCTCCGCGCGGTTCATCGGATCAATCGTCTCGCTGTCGAATCGCAACACCAGCGAGATGCCGTACTGGGTTGCCATGCTCGAGACAACCGCCTGCATCTCTTTGTAGGTGTCGTAGTAGATTTTGGCTTCGCGGTTGAGCAGTTCCGTTTCAGCCTGACGGGCTTTGGTGCGGAGTTTGGTTTGCTTCTGCTCCAACTGTTCTTCCAGAGAATTTCGCTCGGGTGAACCGACGGTGTACTGACCCAGCTGCTCGGCTTCCGCCTTGATGGATTCCTGCTGCTGGGTGATTTGCACTTTCAAAGCGTCGGCTTCCGATTTGATGGCTTTCATCTTCGCGTCGAAGCCCGCGTTTTCCTTGAACACTTTGGCAACATCGAGCACGGCGACCAGGCCGGCACTTTGGTTGTCCTGCGCGCTGACCGACTGATGGGTTAGCGTCGTCATGATCGTGGCAGCAAGTGCCAACAACAGTGATTGTTTCATGGTCGATTTCAAAACTCGTCCTCCCTGACTGACGAACTATTTCGTTGGTTGTTATGATTTCCGATACAAACGATCCTTCGCTTGCCGCGTTCGGTCCACCTTGATCGCCTGGCCCGTAACGCGTGATTCGATTTAAGAACGTCGCACGTTGTGTGCCAATTCATTCCGAATCTTGGCGGTTGAAAGATTGGTCGTGGTTTTTGCCGATTCGATCGCATCCACGATTACGGCCAGTGGAAATCACGCCCAAATTTTTCAAACCGGTTTGTAAAGATTACCGTTGAGCGAATCAATGCAGATCTTGAAGAGGATGCTGATTGGGTGGACAATTCTGCCAGCATTCGATGCTGCCAATGCTCAGCTCCGCGACGTGTGGGGCCAACCCCAGCCGCGAAAGTTCAGCGCTGTGGCTGCAGAGCAGGTGATGGCGAGTCGATTTGAGCGTCGATCACACTTAACGGGCCCTCTTCCAACAGCAATTCCTCCGTCGAACCGGCTTCGGCTGGTCGGGCTGCCTCTGACTCGGCGGAAGTATCCGTCGTTCCAGCCCCGCTACCGTCCTTGAAAATACCTGGCGTTCCCGCAGGCACGTCCAGCATGCTTTGGATTTCTTTCGAATACTTGACCGGCGGCAAGTTGCCATAGACCGGCAGTGACCAATTCGGCATCTCAAAATAGGGTTCCGGTTGGTACTGTTCGTTGTCGAGCTCTTCCCAGAATCCTGATTCGTTGACCGTCAGCAGTTCCAAATCAAGAAACAGCTGCGTGCGATCGACGATGTAGTCGATATGGCGACTGGCCACATCGCTGAGCGCGTCGATATACGCCACCTGGGCCTCCAGAAAGTCACGAGCGGAAACGCCACCGGTGCCCAAGCGAAACTCCAGCGAAGTACTGACCACCCGTTCATAGGCCAATGCCGCCCCGGCAACCGCGATCAGGTATTGTTCTCGATCCAATGCCAAACTACGCAACGTGTTTCGGACTCCAAATTTGATCAGGTCTTCGGCCTCCATCAGATCACGACGGCCCGCCTGGTAATTGATCAGTGCATTGCGGTAAGCATTGCGTTCGGCCCGCCGATTCAAAGGCGCGTCGAACAATAGGCGAACATCCGTCCGACTGCTGTCGCTGTTGGTATTGGCTGAGGTATTCCCGATGGCACTGGTACTAAGATTCTGGCTGACATTAATGTCAAGAATCGCGCAGGGCATCGCCCCGAAGCTTGATATCCCGCCAGACATCGGCCAGTTGGCCACGTTGATTCATCAGTTGAAATCTCAACACCAGTGCCGTTAGCATCGCTTCATCGACGTCAATATCCACCGGTTCCAGCCCTCCGCCAAGACTGTTGGAGATCTCCCGTGCCTCCTGCAACAAATCGCGAATCAGCTGGACCGTTTGCTGTTGTATTTCTTCCGGTTGCCGATCGCCAGCTGGAATTCCATTGAGCGCATCTATCTCGCGAACCAACTGCTCCACTCGCGCTCGCAGATCGGATGCCTGGCGAACCAGGTCTGGCAGGTTTTGCAACTGTTCATCGCGAATCATTTGCTCCAATTGGGTTTGCAACGAGGTGGACTGTTCGGTCAGTACTTGTCGACGCAGCCGTAGCGGCTCGATCCGGTTTTCGGCAAGATCGGACAACTCAGCAAGACCCAGCTGCCGCTCGGAAACCACCAGTAGATTCTCGACCAGCGCCAGCGACCGTTGAAAAATAACCGGCAGCGAAGGTGAATCGCTATTGATTTCGCTGGCCAGCCCTTGGGAGATCTGTCGCGCGGTCAGGCGGCTGGCTTCGATCAACATCCGGGCACGTTTCAGTTTGAGTTCGTCGGTTTCCTTGGCCTGGAATCCAAGCTCATCCTGGATGTCCGTGGCCGCCAGAATTCGATCGACCAGCACCACGCCAGCGCTCGAACAACTCCAGCGGATCGGGTTCGCCTAAGGCTGCCGTCAATCTTCGCTGGGCCCGCTGGATTAGATCCCCACTGACGGAAAGCTGATCGCGCTGCGTCAGTTCGTTCAATTCGGTCAAGTCCAGGTTGATCGGGGATTCGGTAGGCAAACCGATTTCGATCTTAAGGCTGTCCAGTTGCTGTTCGAGGTTGTTACAGACGCTGATCAGATTACGGCGACCCGCAAGCAGGTTCTGCTCGACCTGGTCAACCTGCACCCTCGGAACAAGGCCGGCGCGATACTCCGCTTCGGCCTGGTTGAAAGCTCGCACGAGCGAAAAATAGTTTTGCGATTCAATTTCGATCTGTCGAAAATCCCGCAGCCGCGCGTAATAGCGGGCGGCAAAATCGGCAAAAAACTGTTTCCGAAATCTGGCGAAGTCGTGCGCTGCATAGACGACATTTCGCTCGGACTGCGTCAATCCCTCGAAAACGATATCACGCTGCAACAGTGGTTGGGTCAATTCGAACAGCATGTCCGTGCTGACGTCGGTGGCAAATCCCTCGGGCCCGTTGAAAGTCAACAACACACTATTGGCAAACTGGGCCAGAAAATCACCGCCAGTAACCAACACGCGATCGAACCCCAAAGCCGAAGGGATGCCCAATGAGCTGTCCTGAATGCCATTGAACTGGCTGTTTCGATAGTTCAGGTCGGTCCCGTTGCCGCGCGCCGTTGGTTTGAACTGGTAGGCGAACCGCTCAAACGAGAGTGCCAATGCGACTCGGTAAAGCGACTCCTTTTGCGACTGGTATTCCCGGCTGTTCAGTAACGCCAACTCGATAATTTGACGTAGCGTGAATCGTGGAGCTTCGCTGGTTTTCAAATCGCCGACCGAACTGTCATACTTCTTGTCCGTCAGACTTGCTTCTCTGCGAAGACTTTGAAAATCGAACATCCGGCTGCGACAGGCAATCGGGATATTTTCCCAGGCGTCCGGCGGAATCGGGCTGATCCTGGGCCCGTCTTCGTCCTCCGTCGTGGTGGCGGTCTTGGAGTCGTCTTGGGTGGCGACCTCCGGCTTTGGAAATTCGGGAACCTGATACGAGTACAGTTCTGGCGCAGGACTTGGAAGCGACGGACAATCCGTGCAGCTGCTGTCGTACAATCTTGACCCTGGTTCTGGATACACCGAATAAGCAGTCGGCGGTTCCCAGGGTTTGCCAGTCGATTTCTGGTAGATCGCGGAATAGGCATCCCAGTCCGCACGATTTCGGTAATGGTGACGCGAGCAACCGACCAACAATCCCACGGCAACGGTCAGCAGGAATACCGAGCTGGATTTGATCGTGATCACATGCTGCCAATGATTGAAACTGCGAGCCCGCACCATCACCCATCAAGGCACCAATCCAACTGAATCTGTCGAAAATTTGCGCATCAACATCGGGTGAACGTACCGGTTGTATCGGTTCGTCGGATGATGCACTTAATGCCGTCGACGCGCCGGAGGCCCAGATTAACGAACGCATACGACTGCCCCTGCGGGTCCGGCAGCGCGGGTAAAAATATGCGGATTATCCAAACGGCGACGGAAGAGATCGCTCAGCGGATGCCGCGCGTGCGATCGAAAGAATCAACAGGAAATCAGCCGTTATTTGGAATCCATCAGCAAAAAAGCCAGTGCCAATGCCAACGCGGAGCCGCTGAAAAAACCGACCAACAGGACAGTGCGAGAGAACTGCCGGCGAGCCAAACGAGATTCGAGCTGTTCTTCGTAAGCCAGATCACCAACGGTGCGTGCCTGATGAAGTTCGATTGGTGCGGAGGGCGCATCGTAAGACAGCGACGCGAATCCCAGAATCAACAGTACCAGCGCCAACAACAAACACAGTGGCGATGCCAACGACCGCAACATCTAATCCATCCTCCAGCCTGCGCCCTCGAGGCCACTCGAGGTTCAAACAAATGAAGGCCAATCGTTATTCATGCCGTAACGCTTCGATCGGATCCATCAAAGCAGCGCGACGCGCCGGATAAATTCCGAACACGATCCCAATTCCAACGGAAATCCCAAACGCCAGTAACACCGACCAAACGCTAACAACCGTTTCGAGATTCGCGTAATACGTCACCAGGACTGGAATCAGAATCCCCACCAGCACCCCCAACGTGCCACCCACCGAAGACAACAGCACGGTTTCCACCAAAAATTGAAACGTGATGTCCGATCGTTTTGCACCGAGCGCTCGCCGAATCCCAATTTCGCGGGTTCGTTCCGTGACACTCGCCAACATAATATTCATGATGCCAATCCCGCCGACAAGCAACGAGATGCCGGCGATACAACCCAGGACCAGATTCCAGATTCTTTTTTCCTCTTCGGCCTGGGCCAGGAGTTCCAGCGGAACCTGAATTTCATAATCGTTACCCTTGGGGTGCGAGCGTTGAAGCAGCTTTCGCGCCATGGCAGCGGTCTGACTGACCAACTCCGGATCGCTGACCGACAAAGTGATCTCGTTGAGCTGTGTCGATTCGAAACTCCGACTGCCGGTGCTGCGAATCTCTTGAAGTTCGCCAAACCGGCGTTGCACGCAGGAAATCGGAATGTAGATGTCTTCGTTGTAATTCTGTTGTCCCACAGCACCCGGGGTGGCCGATCCGCTGCCCTGGGCATCGAGTAAGCCGACAATGCGATAGACATCGGCTCCAATAAAAATACTTTTCCCGAGCGGATCTTCAAAATTGAATAACCGCTCAGCGGCTCCAGCGGCCAGCACCGCCACATTCCAGGTGTTATGGATATCGACATCGGTGATAAACCGCCCCCGCCCCATCGCCAGATTCTTGATCTCCAGAAAATCCGGGGTCGTGCCGAGCACCCTGGCACGAGACATCCGATGGTAGGACCGCGACGCTTCGGTCGAAATCAAGGCGATCGGAACCGCCCGGTTGATCGTCGGCAGCGTCGACTTCAACCGCTCCAGATCTTGATATTTGAGTCCGTACTCCAACACGGTCCGACGTCTACCTTGGTTGCCGCCGGAATTCAACGAACCGCCGGGACTGGAGCCATCATCGGCAGGTTTCACGCTGCGAATGATCACGTTGTTGGCACCCAGGCTACGAATTCGTGCCAGTGCTTCCTTCTTGGAGCCCTCTCCGACCGCCAGCATGGAGATCACCGAGCCCACGCCAAGAATCACACCGAGCACTGTCAACAAGCTTCGGAGCTTATGCAGGAGCAGGTTCTTGACGCCGACTTTGACCGTATTCCAGTTCATTGAACATCCGCTTGACCGGAACTTCGTCCACGGCTTCGACGACTGCTGCGATCCGCCGACGGAGCAGACCGGCTGGGAGATTCCGGATCTGCATTTGCTGCAGCAGCCACCATTGCCACCGTTTCCGCCTCCGACTGCGGCGAGATCTCCGGGGCTTCGTCGATACCGCCGTCTGGGGAGATTTGCTTGTCCTGCCGGGCTTCCTGTTTGTAGATCGCCATCGGATTGAGCACGACCCTGGCTCCCGCTTCGATCCCCGAAAGCAAGTGGACAAATTTGTCATTGTTGCGACCCAACTCCACAGCCTGTTTTTTGACACCGCTCTCGGTTTCGACATAGCACCAGGTTTCATTGTCGACCTGAACAATTGCCTGGACTGGAACCGAGAGGACGTCCTCGAGCCGTTGGACATGGATTTCCGAAACTGCGGTCATGCCAGGTTTGAGTTGTTGCACCTCAGTGGGAATTTCGACAACGCAGTCGTACGTCTTGGCATTGGTGCTGGAGTTTTGCGAGGGCACGACGGCGACTTCACTGACCACGCCTTGGTAGGTCTTGTTCGGAAATGCGTCAACACGAATGGTCACAGGCAATCCGGGTCGGACCTGGTCAAGCGATGCTTCGTGAATCTGGGTCCTGACTTGCATTTTGGAAAGATCCGGCAAGGTCAGCAATTCCTGACGCTGGCGAACCGATACGCCCTCGGCAATTACTTCTCCACGACCATCATCGTCCTGGGCATAAACAACCATTCCGGCGTTGGGCGCGTAGATCTTGCAGTTTTCCAACTGATTTTCCAGCTGGTCAATGTAGGACTTTTGACGCTGGACGCGTTGCCGCGCCTCGTAAAGCTGCGCGTCCACTTGAGCCAATTCCGACTCGTTGGTGACTTTGACCTGTTTCAATTTGCGTTCGGCTGTCGCGACAGCACCATCGAGTCGCAGGAGTTCTTTTTTAAATTCATAAGTCTGCAATTGACGTCGCGTGGCTTCGTGATTGGACAGCCGGTTGACCGCGGCAGCAAGTGCTGCCTCGGCTTTCATGAAGGCAAACCGGCTTTGCTCAAGGTCACTCTTGCCCTTGTAGCCAAGCCGAAACAACTCCTCGATGCCGCCCTTTTCCGTTTCCTGCAATTTCAGTGCAGCCTGCACTTCCAGAATCGTGTTGCGAGTATCGTCAATCTGTCGTTCAATTTCCTCGACCGACAACTTGAACGAACCGCTTAGCTCATCGACGTACATTTTCCGGTCGAGTAGGGCCAGTTCCAACTCAAGTTGGGCTTCGGCCACGGAAGTTTCGTTCTGGGTGATCTGGTTGACCTTGCGGGCCTCCGCCTGCATCAAGGTCGAATTATCGCTTTGGTATTCAAGCGTTTCGGATTCGAGACGATCACGAATCGACGATTCGTCAAACTCGACCAGCAGATCTCCCTTTTTCACGACACTACCGTTAGGGACAATCGAGAGAATGACCACACTGCTAGAACCACTGTTGCGATCGTAGGTGGCAGCCTTGCACTCGATCACTGTTTTTTCCTGGCTTTCGAGATAACCGCGCTCGGTAACGACGATCGGTAAATCGCTTGGCGTCACGGTATAACTGACTAACGTTGGACCCGTTTCCCCGAAATCAATCCAGGAATAGGTCAAAGTAATCAGCACGACGACCAGCGCCGCGAGCGTTCCCCAGACTGCCGTCCGCTTGGAGGGCCGCACGAACTGCGAGGTCAATACCTGTAATCGCGATTCTCTCGCCAATGCATCCAACGATTTTCTCCCCTATCCAGAAATATTGGCTCGGCTATCTGCTGATTGAACCCTTCCCAAGCTCAGAAGTTCCGGGAAACAAGCGACTTGTTAACCCAATTCCAATCGTTTCGCAGTCAAAATCACGCAAAAACGCGGATTTTGCAGGTCAGGAGAGATAAACCGGGGCCGATGAGACCGCAGCTTCGCAGCCCTTCACGATTCATTCGGGCGTGAGGATCGGCGGGTTCGACGCCAGGATGTGTCGCCCCTCAAGCAACCGCAACGCAGATGGAACGACGTTTCAACCAACTCATTTCTTCTGCTTCGGCGTTGAGTTCTTTTGATTTTTTTGAAACGCTTCGGTGTGAATCAAACCCAGGAAGCGCGGCTCGATCAGCTCCCCGGTCCAGCTGTCCAGTTTCTGCTTCAGCTGGTCGCGAATGTCCGGTGCGCGTTCGGCGAGATCGTCTGTTTCGCCGATGTCGACCGTCAGGTTGAAAAGTTGAGGTTCGGCATCGCGACCGGGAATGACCAACTTGAAATCTCCACTGCGGACCATGAACGAACCAGAATCAAATTTCCGCATGTACGTCGCTTCATGCGGCCGGCCACCGATTTCGCCGGTCAGATACGGCGCCAGATTGACGCCGTCCAGCGGCCGATTTTCATCGGTGGGAGCACCACTCAACGCCGCAATCGTTGCAAAAATATCCAGCGAGATGACCGGTTGATCGTAAACCATTGCTTGAGGAAACTTGGCAGTCCAGCGAATGGCAAATGGGACCCGATGACCGCCTTCATAAATGCTGCCTTTATCACCTCGCAGCGGTCCGTTGTTCGATCCATTCTTCGATTCCGGACCTCCATTATCCGACAGAAAAACCACCATCGTGTTTTCCTCGAGATTGTGCTTCTGCAGTTCCTGCAGCACCCTCCCAACACCGTCATCGACGGCGCTGACCATCGCTGCGTAGGTCTTTCGTTTGCCTTCCAGAGTCGGGAAACGATCGAGATATTTCTGCGTTGCCTGGAGCGGTCCATGCGGTGCGTTGTAGGCCAGGTACAAAAAGAACGGCCGTTCACGATTGCGTTCGATAAAAGAGACCGCTTCCTCCGAAAACGTGTCGGTCAGGTACCCGGTGGGCGGGACCGGTTCCCGATTTCGCAGAATCCAGGTGCGGTAACTCTCCGATTCACCCTTCGCATCGGCGCTGTTCTTGATCGTCAGTTCTTCCGGCAAATAACGGTGTCCGCCACCGAGATGACCAAAAAATTCGTCAAAACCACGATTGAGCGGATGTAGTGTTTCGTGGGCTCCAAGATGCCATTTACCGATCACCCCGTTGTGATAACCAACCTTTTTTAATGCATCGGCGATGGTGGTTTCGCTCAGCGGGATCCCCATCTTGGGATCCTCAGGTCGGTACTGCGGGTTTCGTTCGAATCCAAAACGCTGACCATACCGCCCGGTCATAAAAGCGGCGCGACTCGGCCCACAGACCGCGTAGGCAACGTAACCGTTTGTGAATTTCACACCGCCGGCAGCGATCGAGTCGATGTTGGGTGTCGGGATATCGGTACAGCCGTTGAACCCAACATCCGCGTAGCCCATGTCGTCCACCATGATCACGAGCAGGTTTGGCGATTCGGGTGCTTCACCGTTTGCCGTCGATAGGCCGGCGAACAGGCAACCCAACAGGCTGATCAGGTGTAAGCTTGGTTTCATTGCAAAATTTCCTCGGGTAACAAATGGCAATCGTCGCGGGTGTCCCTCGCCGTGAACGGGCTTGGGGTGGATTCGACGGAACACGCAGATAGATCGTGCGTTGCCGTTTGGCAGGCACCGGTTTGATTCAAGATCCTGATATTAGCCGCTCAGTAGGGTGAAAGCCAGCGATTTGGCGGCACTGGCGCGGCGCCACCCGATCAGGCAACTCGGAGAGGCCGCGGGTTGGGCCCAACACGCCAACGGCGTTTGAACTGGGAAGCAGTTTGAACCGACGCGTCAGTCCGACGATGAACCGGTGGTTGTTGCCGCCGGCAGCCGGCATGTCGGCCACCGGCCTGAATCTGGCGATTGCTCGTTTTTGATTTTGCACCTACCCCGTTCACGCGACACAGCCGCGGCGATACGGTTTGAGACGGGCAACACAGTCGGGTGTAAAACGGCAATCATGAATGGCCGAGGCGACCAGCACATGCTGGCACCCGGCGTCCAGAAGTTGCTGGGCATCGTCGGCCGACCGAACACCGCCACCGGAGATCAGCCGAACATCCGGCAGCTCGTGACTGATTTCCTGAAGCAAGGGCTGGACATCGTTTTCACCGTCGCCGACGCCAGCCATCGTTCCAACCGACCCAAGGTCCAACACGATCATGTCGCGCACCCCACAATCGTAGGCGCGTTGAACCAGCTCCAGGGGAGGCGTGGCAGCCAGCTCGCCCGGCCGGGTGATGATCAAGTCGCCTTTTTTGTCGAGGCTGAAAACTGGTTGAATCCCAACCGATAACCACAGACCTAGCTGTGCGAACTGGTCAACCGAACCCATGGTTTCCGACGACAGGATGACTTTGACCCGTTCGCAGGAATCGAGCCGCTCGGCAACTTGCTCACAGCGTTGCTGGCCATTCCAGTCCGCATCGATCCAAAGGCCGAATCCAGCATTCAGCAGTTCGTTGTAGGCCCGCCAATTCGGTTCGGCACCGGCAAACGAATCGATGTCGGCCAGATACAAACAGTCGCACCCGGTCTGGCAAAACATCGCCTTGGCAACATCCAGCGGCTGGCTGCTGTGCGTCAGCTTGGAATGGACGGGGCGATATTCGTCTCGATTGCCGCCGATCGCCAACACGATTTGCCCGATCATCAAATCCAGCACGGGAACAACCGGAGAGATTGCATTCATTCGATGCCCAACCCAAATTGAATTTCAAACCAAAATTTGGCGATGCCTGCGATTGGAGATTTGCCCGTTACAAAACTTCATTCGCCGAAACAGCGGATCTGCTGAGAACATGGCCAACCGAAGTCATCCGCAAACCAGGATCACCGCAACATCGGCGCTGCGTCTTTTGCCTCGACTGCTTTGTCCTCGTACAGCGGCATGAATCGATAATAGACTTCCAGGATCATGACGGCCATAGCCGTGGAGTAAAGTCGACCGCCGACATTGCCATGTTTGTCCTCAAAATGCCAACTGCCAGCAAGATGGCCGGCGGAACGATCCTGGGTGTTGATCAGGAAATCCCGCATCTCGACGTTCCATGTCTTCCAGTCTTCGGTTTGCAGGTGGTGCAGCACCTGGGTGCCATAATAGTTGAAATAAACATCCGTCTTGGACGGGCCGTTATCCATTACAAAGCTGGAGCCCAGCTCCAGCATCCCGTGATCACGCGGCAGCCCCAGGTACATTTTCGACAGCAACCCAATTGCCGTCGTCGTCGGATTTTTTTCGTCCGGATTCTGGTAGCCGAAGTGGCCACTACTGGGAGTGCCCAACGAATCAATAAATTGCTCGGCCTTGTCCCACGTCTCGCGTGGCGTGTCGAAGCCCGCCAACTCGCAGCTTTTCAGCGCCATCAACTGCCAGCCGGTGACCGTCATGTCTCCCGGGTAACCTGGATTGTAGCGCCAGCCCCCCTTGGAATGCTGGGCGCTGACGATGTATCGCCGGGCTTCGTCGATCGGATTCATCAGCCCGGTGTCCCGAGTCATCGTGAACGCCTCGGCTAAGGCAATCGTAGCAATCGCGTGAGAATACATCCCGTCTTTACCTTCGGCCAGCGTTCCACCGTGCGACGTATAGCGAACGCGACTGGTCAGGTATTCCAGTCCTTTGGCGACTTCCCTCTGGTACGGTCCCGCTTTGCTGGTGTATCCGGCCCCGAGCAAACTCAGCAGGGCCAAACCCGTCGCAGCCGTCGTGGATTCTCGCGTTCCTGGATTGCCGCACTGCCCCTGGCATCGCCCCTGGTCGTGAATGAATCGCCAACTGCCGTCTTCGCGCTGATGTCGAATGATCCACTGCAAACCCTGTTCGACCGCCATTTCGCTCGCCTGCGATCCGCCTCGCATCGCTGCCAACCGGGATCGCGCCGTTGCCTGCCGGCCTTCCAAACCGCCACCGGTCGGCAGTGTCTGGAGTGGACGCACCGGTGTCTCAGACTCACTAACGGACGGCGTTTCGCTCTCGGCCAGCGAGTTGATCACCGAGTTCAGACTCTCGGCAATCTTATTCTCCTGATCAATCGCCAAATCCTCTGACATCATTTCCAGAAAAGACTGACTTTCCTCCGGTAAATCAATCTGGACCGTTTCCGATTCTGCATCGTGTGGATTCCTGGTCAACGGATCGGCATCGATTTCTGCCTGCAGACTGATCTTAAGTGGTTCTGCCGGCTGTCCAAACGCAATCAACATCAACAGAAACAGCAACATCGAATGCGCCAGCATGCTGAACACCACCGACGACAGGGGATGACGGTTGCGCCGAATCTGCTGACGGATCGTGCCGGGTTGATCCGTGACGGTACCGGTTGGCTGATGCCCGGCGGAAACGACAATCTGAAAATCGTCGACGGAGCGATTGCGCGAAAACTGAGACCGTTGATGGGGGGATGGTTCGGTCATTCAAGACAATCGGTTCGTTGAGATACGTTCCTCTATTCAACTATAGTCCGACCCGCAGACGGCACGACACTATTTGAATCGCATTAATTCGTATTGCGCCGGTTGTGAGAGAAATCCGATCCGCATGCCTTCGCTGCGATCAGGAGAATCCACGGCTGCCGGTTCCCAGAGATTCTCGTCGTCGTAGGTGCATCGAGCCAATCGCACGGCCCACGTCGTCTCGTCGTTGATCTCGCGAGTCGCCAACTGGGAAAGCGGAATGGCAATTTCGGCCGTCCAGGATTCGTCGTCGCTGGAATGACTGACATACCATTCCGGATCCCAACCCGTTGCAGCACCGCACCGGTCCGCAACCCAGCCCCGGTTGTCGATGACGAAGTGATCGTAGGAGCGGTAGTCTCGGTCCAGATCAAGCGAAATCTCGACGCGATCTCGGCGGGACAAGTCCGGATCGCGCGGTCTTGGCTCGGCGGTATCCTCGTAATACTGGCCCTGGATTTTAAAACACCGAATCGCGAGGTAAAGGAATTCATCGTCGAATGCAAACGCGACCGCGTCCAACTTTTGATTCATCGCCGCGTCGCCAGCACCACGGCTCATGGCCTTAATCAATCCGTTCTGGGCCGCCGACTGCCAAACCGGGTCGTCCAGTTGGCCGTCCAACCGGGGCCGCTCGTGAGTCCTTTGGCAAACCATTGCCTCGAGCGGGTTGGCGTCCTGAGGCAGAACACCCCCCACAACCAGTTCTCGTCGCGCGGCCGCGGAGATGCCCGGCGCATTTTCACCGCCCCGCTGGACCAACTGTTTCAGCAGGCTTTCGATCGACAACACGCCGTTGAGTTTTCGATTGATGCTGGCTTCGATCATCCGATACTGCGCACCTGCCACGATCTCCGGATCACGCTGCCCCAGCCGGTTTAAAAACTGACTGGCCAATCGCCAGCGGCCGTTCAAAAATTCTTCTGACTGCTTGCGCTGCTGCGCGATTTTTTCTGCAGCAGTTAATTCGGACTGTTCGTGACTCGCCAGGGACGCACCAAGGCTCTGGACATCGTTCAGCTGTGCCTGTTCTGCCCGACTGCTTTCATTCCAGCTGCCGTTCTCGGCATCCACCGGGGTCCAGATTAACTGTCGCGTGCCATTGACAACGATCTCGGTGGGACGCGTCTCGTAAGGGTTTTGTCTTCCGCCGGAATCGGTCCGTTTTGCCGAGGCAAGCAAAGCCTGGAACGCAATCTCTCCCATCTCGTCACTGGCGTAGTGCTGGGCCAACCAGGTCAACGCGGCGGTTGAGAATGCATGGTCGGGAATTCGTGTCGCCAACATCTCCAGTGTCTTGGCTGCCAACTCGGTCTTGCCAGCGACGAGGTACCGTTCGGCAAGCTCCACCAGCCAGATGCCAGCCACGTCTTCGTCCAGGGTCAACATCCAGGACAGCACCTGTTGATGCCAGCTGCGAAAATCCTGGGACGAATCCAGTTGGTAACTGGCGAACAAATCCAGTTTTTCGTGTTTGCTATTGGCCAGCTGGATCGCCTGCAGGTTGCCCCGAAAGCCTTCGCCAGCATCAAATGTCGGGATCGGTCGACCCAACTGGCCCAAACCGCGAAATAAATCGCTTTCGCGACTGTGGTTGGCAACGGTGAAATGCTGAACCCGATACGTTTTTGGATCCGTACCGGTCATCGGCAATCCAATCAATGAACGACTGAGGGCGATCTGGTCTTCGACCAGGCTGCCGGTCCGAGGCAGCATCCTGAGCGGGTCAATGGTTAGACCGCCCGTGAAATCCAGGACCGCCAAGCGGTCGACTTGCCATGGTTTTAATCCAGCCTGATCCAGCTGATTGGGAAACGCAGCCTGATCCGCCGCAGCGCGAATCGCGCGGACAATCAACGTCTCGGGATCGTGCCGATGGGTACGGGCCTGTGGCTTCGAATTGCAGACCACGACAATCGGTCGCATCACCCGAATCATGCGGACCAGTTCTTCCAGTTGGGATTCTTCAGAATCAATGTCCCGGCCGATTCTGCCCAGGCAACTCGAACTTCCGACTCGCTCCGCGGCCTGAATGCCTGCACTGGAAAACTCGCCACGGTTAACGGCCACTCCGCAAATGCGATTTTCTTCGCCGGCAAACGTTGCCAACAGTTCCAACGGCAAATCCTGCTGGTCAAAAACGATCGCCAACATCGCCAAACCGCGGTGGGTGCCACGTTGAACCTGCCAGGATTTACCACCATCACTGGTCACCAGGATCGTTCCCAAACTACCCACGACCCAACCATTTTGATCATCGACGAAGTGAACGTCCGCCAGTGGCAAAGCAACACCCGTAGCATGAGACTCCAGTTGGCCCGACTGTAAATCCAATGAAAACACCATCGAGCCTGGATTTCCGACCAGCCAGATTTTGTTGGCGGTAATCGACAGGCCGTGAAAATCGAAATGCTGCAACGCTGGATCATCGGTTTGATTCACGGCGCTCGTCCAGGACAGTCCCGCGTTGTCGGTCCGCAAAATCGTGCCCCGGTTGCCCACCGCCCAGCCCCGTTGATCGTCTTGCATCCGCACACAATTTACCGGTGATGCCGGTTCACCCAACAGCACGCTGGCTTCATAGCGATCCTGTTTGATTGCGCCGAAAATTCCTGACCGGTCAACGCACACGAACCCTTGCTGCACCCGATCCCCGTCGATCCAGTCACGCAGTTTGTCAGCGGAAGCACTGGACCACGTCTGACCACCGTTGGACGACTGGTAGATACCGGTTCGAAACAGATTGCCAACCTCGCCAATGGCCCATCCACTGCTCTCGTTGGAGAAATGAATCCGTTTGATTCTGGGGACCACCAATCCTTCGATCGGTTTCCAACTCAAACCGCCATCCATCGTTTTGAGGATCACACCATGCGAACGATCAACCATCGGGACGTCGTATCCCCCGGCGACCCAGCCGATTCTTTCGTTAATAAAATGAACGGACTCGAATCGACAACGAAACGGACCCTGGTTGGCCGATCTGCCATTGGCAACACCGGTCCATTGGGATGACACACCACGCCGCATGTTGCGGTATTTCTGATCCAGCGGAATTTCATTGGCGACCGACTGGTTCAACTGCGAAATCTCAATCCAGTCTTTGCCACCGTTGACGGTACGCAAGACCACACCCTGACCGCCGACCGCCCAACCGAGGTTCTGGTTGAGGAAGAAGACGTCGGTCAGGTCCGCGGCAGCTTTCCAGCCGGCCGGGAGTTTTTCTCGCGGAATGTTGCTGTCACCCCAGCACGCGAGGCTGCCAAGCGAACTTGAAAACAAAATCAAAGCAAATCGGAACAGACAGATTTTCAGCCAGCGATGTTGATTCATCATGAACGTTCCCGCGAAATCTCGAACAAAAATTCGCGGGAAGTCTAGCAGGCAGTGCGCTGAACTCGTAGCCGGATTCCTCATATTTCTGGCGGTCGGTTGCAGATGCGGCAAAAAGAAAACCAGCCGGGAATTCGACTCCCCATGGTGCCAGCTTGAACCGCTTCAACCAAAGCTAGCGTTTGAGTTGCCCGTCCGGCCGCGACATGGGCAACAAATCAGTCACGCGGCTGAGGATTCGGGAATCCGAAGGAAACGCGACCAACAAAATTCCAAAGCCCAATCCAGCCACGACCATCGAAATCAGGCTCCTGTCGAGCATGAAGACCATCAGATTCAGAAAGATCCCTCCCTCGAGCATCGCACAATGGACAATTTGGCCGGACAAATACGTCTGAAACGCCGAATCAACGTCCTTGTCTTGGACCGATGAAACCAGTCCTTGATCCGTTGAAGCCTCGTTCGCAGAGGAGGTCATCACCATCGGAATAATGAACGACAGCACATACATGCTGACCGCCGTCGCCGCACCGAACAGGGTGAGCATTTTCAGGTCACTGGAAACGTCGTCCCAGTCGACAATTGCAAAAATCACGACACCAAAAGTCAATGCGCCCATGATAATCCCGAAGGTGATGATCTTGGCGACCTTCATCCGGGGAGCTAAACGTTCAATTTGTGGTTGAGATAACACGGTACTTTATTTGTGGAACATGGAAGGGTCAGCCAATGCCGTTCACCAAACACCCAATCAGTGAAAACGGAAGCCCCAACCTCAATCTCGAGCAAGCTTCTGGACCAGTTGGGCGGCGGCCTGGGGATCGTCCTGGGCGATTAATCGATCGATGGTCTGCTGCTTCACATCCAGTTTTAACAGATGATTACCCAAGCTCTCCCAATACTTTTTTCGTTTCTTGCCTTCCGACAAATACAATTCGGTCACGATCTCCTGCGCTCGTTGCAGGGAGATGGTTTCGCGGTTTTCGTAATAATTACGAATCACATTTTGCTGATATTTCGATCTTTCCACCATGGAATTGCCCACCGACCCGAAGAATTGGAAATGAAGCACGAACTCATGGTAACGTTTTCGGTTGTCAAAGCCAGAATGGTGACAATTCCGTCGGACCCGCCAGATGTGTCGATTTTAATGGCATCAGGCGCACCATTGGCGCCTCGCCCATGCTAAATTAGAGGTCGATATTTCACCTTGGATCGCAGCCGCGGACCAATCCAAGGTTGCCTTCGGCCACGTGTCGCAACGAACCAGTTACCCGATTCCCCATGTTTAGTTGTCCCGTTCAATCCGGGACCGTTTTTGGTTATTCCCGTTCGGTAGAGTCGCATGCAAATCCACTGCCCCTCCTGCCACGAAACGTTTTCGGTCGATGGTACGAGGCCAAAATTCTGCAGCCAATGCGGCAGCCCGCTTTCGACCGTCGCGCCAAATTCGCCGCCGACCCAGTTCGGCCGCCCGGAAACCCTGGTTTCGTCAGGATCCAGCGAGAGCGAGATGGCGACGGTCCCACCCACAGGCGACAGCCAAAAAACTCGTCCGCTCCACGAGCCCGACCGGATTGGCCAATCCGATCCGTCTCCAACAACACCCAACGCCACCTTGGGACCGTACCAGATTATCCGCAAACTGGGTCAAGGCGGGATGGGATCGGTTTTTGAGGCGGAGAATCAAACCAACGGCAAACGGGTTGCGCTTAAGTTATTGTCCCGCCAACTGTTATCGACGGATGATTCGGTCGAGCGGTTTCGCCGGGAGAGCCAGATTGCAGCTTCGATCAACCACCCGCGGTCGACGTTTGTCTTCGAAGCTGGAGAGATCGACAACCAGTTTTACATCACGATGGAGTTGATGACCGGTGGCACGCTCAAGGAAGTGGTGGAAGAGCGAGGTGCGCTGCCGGTCGAGCAAGCTGTCGATTATGTGCTCGACGTGATCGATGGTCTGCAACCGGCTCACGAAGCTGGCATTGTTCACCGCGATCTGAAACCTTCCAACTGTTTCATCGACCACGAGGGCCGTGTCAAGATTGGCGATTTTGGATTGGCCAAATCCTTCATCAGTGATTCCAGCCTGACCCGCACCGGGACGTTTATGGGGACGCCACAGTTTGCGGCTCCGGAACAGCTGAGGGCGTCCGAGGTAGACGCCAAGGCGGACATTTACGCGCTCGGCGGAACGCTGTTTTATCTGCTCAGCGGTCGGGCCCCGTTCGAGGGTAACTCGGCCCAGGTGATCGCCAGTATCGCTTCGGATGTTCCTCCGGAAATTCACACGATCGTGGATGGTATTCCCCGGGAACTTAGTCGGGTTATTCATCAGTCACTGGACAAGGATCCGGCTCGGCGACAGGAAAACCTGGCAGAATTGCGCAGCACGTTGTTACCGTTTTCGACCCGCGGGGCTTCGCAGGCAGACCTGGGCCGTCGGATGGCAGCTTTCTACCTTGATGCGCTGGTTTGTGCGGTTGCGATTGTCGTCATTTCCCAGATTTCGGGAATCGTCTTTGTTGCGCTCAGCGGGTATTTTGCCAACGTCAAATTTGAAGACCTCAGCCTAATCAGTACGTTTACCCAGTTCGGCGTAATGCTCGCCTATTTCGCAATCCCGGAATGGAAATACGGTGTGACGCTGGGGAAATGGCTGATGGGAATGCGGGTCATCGATCACCGAAACGAAGCGCCCGGCTTGGCACAGGCTTTAACGCGGGCGGCCATTATCCCGGGTCTGGCCCAGTTGTCCGTCAGTTTGCCGGCTTACTACATCGGGTTTGGTGCTCCAGCCAACAGCGATCTGGCATCCCTGATCGATGGGGGCATGAAAATTCAGTTATTCCAGTTGTTGAGTCTGATGGTGAACCTGCTAATCATGTCAACAGCTCGCAAAAGCAACGGCTATCGAGGGCTCCATGACTTCCTCACGCGGACCCGTGTCGTGCGGCTCTCGGGAGCTCTTGAATCCACGCGACCACGCAATATCCCCGTCACGGTTCCGATATCCGTCGAATCGTCGCAATACTCGATCCCGGGAATCGAATCGTTGCAGGTCCTCGGCAAATTTTCGGCAGATGATTCCCCAGCGGTGTTGTTGGCGAAAGACAGTTCCCTCGAACGTGACGTCTGGGTTTCGACGGTCGCGGAACCAGACTCGGTCGATCATCATCAGCTCGGACGACTTCGATCGACTCAGATTCGAGAACTGGCGTACCGCGACGACGGCCAGACCAAACGCCTGGTGACCGAAGCCCTCCAGGGAGCCCCGCTTTTGGAATATCTTGAACGGACACGGCCGATGAGCTGGGCTTCCTTGCTGCCGGTGGTGCAAGATGTCGCGCTGGAACTGATTGCCCAGGAAAAAGAAGGCTGGCCCTCAACGGCGTTCAGTTGTGACCGAATCTGGATCAACCAATTGGGCCAGGTGAAATTTCTGGACCCCCGGGTCCCAACGATTGCCGGGACGAGTCTCAATCCGGACGGGCCCACTGCCGCTGGCTCGTCAGAACCGATGAAGATCATCGAGACGCTGATGGACGCGATCATTCGGCGGCATGTTGTGCCCGAACACGTTCTGGAGTTTCGGGAAAAGCTACCAGGTTTTCGAAACCACCCGCAACCCTTGCGAATCGTGGAACAGGAGTTGGAAGCGATGGAAGATCTCGCCTCCCGCTGGACCTGGATTGATCGGATGGGCGTCGCCGCAGCCACTTATGGCGTCGAGTACTGGCCGTTGTTAAGCCTCGCCGTCGTCGCCAGTCTGCCCTTGGCATCAACGGGCTGGATCGCTCCCTACCAACTGGGACTCCTGTTGACATTGGTTGGAAGTGGTTTAATCCTGGCCTTGGGTTATTCTTTTGACGGTGGGCCGGTGTTCCGATTCAGCGGGGTCTCGGTTCGGCAGAAACGCGATCTGAAACCGAGTTCGAAATGGCGCTGCGCGATTCGGAACTGGATCAGTTGGTCACCCGCGTTGGGCATCATTGGTTTGCTGGGAATGCTGGCGGGCATGGGAATCAATGCCGAATCCACTGCCTCGGTGGCGGTTGATCTCGAACCCACAATCCAATTAGCGGTCAGCGTGATTCTGTTGGCATTATTGTGTTTCATTCTGGTGCTAGGTCTGCTGATTTCGATTCTCTCTCCGTCTCGGGGAATCGTCGATCTGGTTTGCGGCACCAAGCTCATTCGGAGATAACGAACAATGATTGCCTGTCCGGATTGTAAAACGTCATTGATCGTCAAAGGGGTGCCCCAGGGCCAACAGGCGATCTGTGTCAACTGCCACGCGCTGTTTCGAGTCGGTGAGCAAGTCAGAACCTCCGCCGATCGATTGGCTTGGCGAAGCCTCTGGTTGGGCTTGTCTTCGATCGTGTTGCTGTTCATCACCGGCATCCCCGCCATTTACTACGGCATTCGCAGCCTGTTGAGAATGCGGTATGTCAAATCTCAAACGGCGGATCGCGTTGCTGCCATCACTGGGACCGCACTCGGTGGCTGTTTCGGATTATTCGGTAGCGTCTTCGGATTGACGGTCGGCGGACTGATGGGATTCGTCCTGTTGACCATGGTGAGAGTCGAGAAAACTCCTGAGGTAGCAGCACTGTTCCAGCAGGTCTTTGAAGCCGAAATCCCTCAAGAACTGATACCCTCGCGCGGGGCTGAAATCCTCAATTCCATGTACTTTTTCGACTTCTATGACGCCCCCCAGCCGATTGATCGGACGTTCCGATTGCATTTGATCGCGCAGAAATCGATCATTCGCACCAACAACAGCCAAACCATCAATCAGCTGCGGGACCGAGTACTGAACGATCGCTATCAATTGAAAGAGACAGGATCCGAAATCCTGACCTGGAGCCTGGGGGGCGATCCGATCGACGTCAGGAAAATCGAATTCGAAATTATCGAAGACGGATTTTTTAATCCGGATGATCCCGCTTCAACCTCATCGGTCGGTCAAACGATCGTCCAATACTATGGATATTCTTCCAGCGAGCAAGGCAAAACGGGTTTCAGTTGGATCGTCAAGCAACCTCCTCACCCGACCGTGCCGGAAGCCAGGATCAAAGAGTGGCTTGCCAAGCTGAAGCCAAGATTCTGATGAACCTTGATTCTGATCAACCTGGTTTCGCCCGGCAGCTCAATCCAGCATCCGCTCTGCGCGGAGGATCGCCACACAAGTCGGTGCGTGAGTGATGTCGCCGTTGAGCACCTGTTCCACCGCTTCCGCCAGCGGCAAAACGACTTTCTCGATCAACTCGGTACCCTCTGGTGACGTGGCAACTTCCTCGAGGCCACGGGCGAGATAAAGTCTCGTCGGTGAAACGACCACGGTCGTGAATGGGTCGACGGTCGCAAGATATTGCCAATCCTCCGCCGCCAAACCAAGCTCTTCCTGTAACTCACGCTGGGCAGTCAATAACGGATCTTCGCCGGGCTCAATGCCGCCACTGACGCCTTCCAGTGATTCACGCCCGATGCCGTAGTGAAACTCCCTGGTCAAGTGAACACAACGGTGTTGATCAATCGGTAAGACACAAACCCCCGGCTTCAAATGAACCACCACGTGTTGGCCATCGTCCCCGTCCGGGCGAATCACCTGGTCCAGGCGAACGTCAATAAAGGGGTCCGAATAGACCTTAGCCTGCGATTTGATCGTCCAAGGGCCATAAGGTTGCATGCTGGTGTTCCGCTGGCAATCAGGAAAACTAATTTTTTGGACTTGGCGTCCCAACGCGATACAATTTTAGCTGATCCTCAGGTTTTAACCGGAGATGCATTATCTGGCGATAGCGAACGGTTGATCGGCACCTTGGTAGCGAAAAATTGAGTTGCGTGAAATTTTCAAGGAGTAGCAATGACTGTCTGGATGTCAGAGAGAGAATTTCGACAGGCTGATGCCGAGGCATTAGGGGTTACGATCAACGTCGCGTTCCTGCAGGAAATCAAACAGGACTTTGGTTTTCGCAAGCTGCTCAGCGACGTTTACCAACAATTCGCCGCTGTCGAGCGGATGCAGCCTCGTGTCGCCTCGGAATTACTGGGTGAGCTGCGCGATGAGCTGGAAACCTATTTCGCGCTGGAAGAATTTTACGGGTACTTCGAGCAGTCTGCCGAACAGAATCCGTCCGTGTCTCAGAAAGCCTGCCGGCTTCGCACCGATCACGAGAAACTGTATTTGCAGCTGAACGAATTGGTGGAGAAGAGCGAGCAAATCGTGTATCACGAATGCCCGGATGACTACACCGTTTGCGAACTGTGTTCGGAACTGGAAAAATTTTGCGCTGACCTGTCCCAACATGAGCAGGACGAAATGGAATTGATGATGAGACTGGTCAACGAAGACATTGGCGTCGGGGATTAGCCCGACCCTTTAGCCCATCTCGTCGTGCAGTCGATCGACGGCCAGCATCAATTGACGCCACTGGTGAAAAATATCTTCGGTCTGGAGTTGACCCGCTTCGCAGCGGCCAAAGCCCTGTTCGCTGATCGAGATTTGTTCCGCGAACTCGGCCAGACCTTCCAGCATGGCATCGTAAGGAATCGCCTGCGGAACTTCCATCGACCAATCTTCGTCATTGGAAACCGCATCGTCCGAGTCGAGCCGATCCTCTGCATCGTCCTGCCAGGTTGCCTGAGCATCCTCGAATTCGCAGATTTTTTCATCCATTACGCGGTGCATGACCCACAGGGCGGCGCCCTCGGTATCACAAGCGCAAACAATGAAAGATACGTTGCCGGATTGAATGTAGTATTTCGCCATCGAACGGGTCTCCAAAAAAGTGCCAGGTAATCTGTTGCACTTTTGATATCGCAGGGTCGCTGACACGGTTGGTCAACGGCCTGCCGGATTTTTATTTCGCTATTTCGTCGAATCCCAGCAGCCAGCCAAACGGGTGAATGCCGGAAATTCTCGCCAAAATACGCTGAGACAATCCGTTGCTTGCGTAATGAACTCAAACATACCACCGATTGGGCCACAAGCTGGCAGCTGCCTGTGAATGACACGACAAATCGGCTTTCGGTTGATCTGATTGTTCCGCCTGTAGTACCTGGATCGCATTCAGAAAGATTCGACGAATCGTCCTGCCAAAGCGATTTTTCCTGACTTGCCCATTAGCCTAGGTCTCAATGGCGTTGGATTCCCTGAACCGATAACCAATCCCTCGCACCGTTTGAACCATCTCTGCAGAATCACCCATTTTTTTGCGGAGTGACCGAATGTGCACGTCCACCGTCCGCTCCAGCACCAGGGTGTCGGCTCCCAACGCCGAATCAATCAGTTCGGAACGATCAAATGCTCGCCCCGGATGTCGAATCAGCGTATCGAGCAGGCGAAACTCCGTCGGCGTAAGATCGACCGTGGCTCCGTCGATCAACACCCGATGCTTGACGCGATCCACCGTGACACTGCCGGTCACGACGATGTCTGAACCGGATCCATTCTTACGACTGTGCCGGCGCAGTAACGACTTGACCCGCTCCAGCAAGACCTTCACGCTGAACGGCTTGCAGACGTAATCATCTGCGCCGACGGAAAAACCGATCAGCTGATCGGTCTCTTCCGATTTAGCGGTCAACATCATGATCGGTGTGTCGCGGGTGGAGGATTCTGCCCGCAACGTTCGGCAGGTTTCAATCCCGTCGATGACCGGAATCATCAGATCGAGAATAATCAAATCAGGTGATTTGGATCTGGCCTGGTTCAGTCCATCCTGCCCGTCGTGGGCACAATCGACTTGATAACCGGCATTGGTAAAGTTGTACTCGAGGACTTCCGCCAGGGAACGGTCATCTTCAATGATCAGAATTCTTGTTTTGGGCATTGTCTTTCAAGCTGGTTTCATTGGTCGGACTGTCGGAAGTTTTTCGGACCAGGGCGAATTCCGGGCAGGACATCAACCATGACGTCGATGAACGGGAAATCCTCGCAGGTTGAAAAATCACTCGGGTCAATTATTGCTCAAGGGGGTTTTCGGGTGGAACTCGTTTTTTTGATGCCGAATAATGTCGCCTTCCACAAGGTAGATAATGTCTTCGGCGATGTTTTCAGCATGGTCAGCGATTCGCTCGACGTGTCGAGATGCCGAGAAACAATGCAACGCCGGCTCAATCATCGTTGCGTCCTGCTTCATTCAGCGCCAACAGCTCCTGGATGACCTCCAGGTTGCAGTCATCCACCACAGCATCTCGCTGAATCACCTGCTGCGCCAGCTCAGGGTCCGAATTGACAAACGCATTCAGTGCAATGCGCACCATCTCGGTCGCTTGCCGAACCATTTCGGGGAGTCGGTCGGGAATCGGAAAAAACGGATGTTCATGCATGCATTGGGCACGTTCGGCAATGTTGCAAGCCAGGTCGGCAATCCGCTCCAGGTCCGAGTTGATTTTCATGACCGTCGCGATCCGCCGTAGATCGGCCGCCACGGGCTGGTGCAAAGCCAGGATCTTCAGGCAGTCTTCTTCGATTCGCACTTCGGTTTCGTCAACCACCTGATCGGTATCAATCACTTCCCTAGCGAGATTGACCTGTTGTTCACATAAGGCGCGTACCGCTTTGTCAATCATCTGTTCCACAATCCCAAACAATGACATCAGGCTGCGGTGGAGACGTTGAACATCGTTTTGAAGGTGTTTGGACATCAGTCGTTTTCGGTTTTCGGTTTTTCGTTTTTCGGTTTCAGGTGTTAATTGATTTGGGTCGACCTGAGAGGTAGACTGTCACGAGCGAACGGGTGAGTTGACGGAACGGCGATCCCTCGATGGGCCGTGCAACGAGTGGCCCTCTGCCCGTTTCCCCGATCCGTTTCCGTTGGCTGCGTTTCTCGATCGGTTTCCCCCATCTGCTTTCCTCAGTGCGTCTGCCCCTGCCGGTTAGCCGAATTTTCCCGTGACATAATCTTCGGTTTGTTTTTCCTTGGGTCGCGTGAAGACCTGCTCGGTCGCGCCGGTTTCGATAATCCGACCTTCAAAGAAAAACGCGGTTTGATCGCTGCAGCGGGCGGCCTGTTGCATATTATGCGTCACGATCACAATCGTATATTGTTGACGAAGTTCGAAAATCAGGTCTTCAATTCGCGATGTCGAAGCCGGATCGAGCGCCGAACAGGGCTCATCCATTAACAGGATATCTGGACCAACAGCAATCGCTCGGGCGATACAGAGCCGCTGTTGCTGACCACCGGACAGGCCGAGTGCAGACTGATTGAGTCGATCTTTCACCTCGTTCCAGAGAGCTGCTTTCTTCAACGCCCATTCGATCAATTCATCCAGATCCGGACGGGACAGTTTGGCAAAATGCAGCCGGGGCCCAAAAGCAACGTTATCGTAGATGGACTTGGGGAATGGATTGGGTTTTTGAAACACGATCCCGATTCTGCGTCGCAACGCGACGACGTCGGTCGCCCGGTCCAGAATATCCGTGTCGGGCAGCGTCAGTTTCCCGGCCGCCCGCGCACCGGGAACGACATCGTTCATCCGGTTGATCCACTTCAGCAGCGTACTTTTGCCGCAGCCACTGGGGCCGATGAAGGCCGTCACACGTTTTTCAGGAATCGCAAGATTCAAATTGTGCAGCGCCTGAAAATCCCCGTACCAGGAAGAAAAATCCCGCATCGTGATCACGTCCGTCGACGACGGATCGGAATCGGTTCCGCTTCGGCTCTGCCCAGCAGCGGCGGCAGTTTCGGCTTTGACAATGGGCTTGCGTAACAAAGGATCGTTCTCGGAATTGGTGAGGGTGCTGTTCGACATGCGAATCTTTGGAATTTGATCAGGTTTTTGTCGGGACTCAGTCAAGTTGTTTTTGGGCGATCTGGCGGATCAGGATTGCAATGGAATTAAAGGCAAACAAAACCAGCAACAGCACAATGATTCCACCTGCCGCGGTATGCTGAAAGTTCAAGGGGTAATCTGAATCGATCGGCAAACCGGCCCAGTAAAAAATCTGCAGCGGCAGGATGGCGAAATCATCGACGAGGTGCTTGGGACCGGTGGTGATGTAGACGATTCCCGAAATCATCAAAATCGGTGCGGCCTCGCCAATCGCTCGACTCATCGCCAAAATGGATCCGGTCATGATGCCTGGAATTGCCGACGGCAGCGTGATGTTTTTGACCACTTGCCAACGCGTGCACCCCAAGCCCATCCCCGCCTCTCGCAGGGAAGAAGGCACCGCCCTTAATGCTTCCTGCGTTGAAATGATGACGACTGGCAAAATCACCAGCATCAACGTCAGGCTGGCCGCCAGCACCGAACGACCAAATGGTAGCCGAAACGAGTACCAGGCATTCTTGGTCAGCGTGCCGCCTTGGGCATCGAAAAATAGCGACCGCTTGAGCAGGGACTCATCTTCCGGGTATTCGTCATCCTCATCGATGATGTTCAAGGTCACGGTTTCGCCGTCGAATGTCTCCGCGGTCATCCCATCGCTCAGCTGGGGAATTTCGTCGCGACTGCTGGTCGGCAACAGCACGACTTCCGTACCTTCGGTCAAATACTGACGATAAAACGTGGTTCCGATTTCAAATGCGGGGTCAGCTGGATTACCAAACAGGCCGAACATCGACGCAAACGCCGTCAGGCCGAGGATTCCGTAAACGATCGAGGGAACTCCTGCCAAGTTGGAGATATTCAGTTGCAACAGGTTCGACAGGTACCGCACGAAACGGTTTTTGGGTTTAAACTCTTCCAGAAAAATAGCGGTCCCTACCCCCAGTGGCAGAAACAACACCGCGCACCCGAAACAGACCCACAGCGAACCCAGCAGCGCCGGCCCAATCCCCGCCTCCCGCGCGTCGGGCCCCGGAGAGGGCGGTTTGACGAAAAACGAACGGGCGCAGGCATCACGTTGACGCATCAATTCGGCGAGTTCCGTATTCAGTTCCTCGATCCCGGCATCGAACTCTCCCGAATCGGCAGCCGCACCGGCCTGTCGGGCTTTCGCGGTTTCCAGTTCGCTTTGGATTTCCGCAATCCGCTGCTCAAAGTCCTCCATCGGGGGCGCAATCGCAGGGAGGCCTTTGAACAGAATCGAAGCCATCAACACCAGCAAAATGACGACCGAAGATGCCGAGGTGGCCACACACAACAGCCAGAACAGCCAGTTGGCCCGACTGCGTCGCCCGATCGGCGCCGTCTGATACGAATCAAATTTTGGAGACACTTCGTTAATCGTACGCCTCCTGGAATCTCAACCGAACCAGGTTTCCAATCAGCGTCAGCGCCAGCGTAATCACGAACAGCACCAGCGCAACGGAATAGATGGAGTAGTATTCGACATCAAAATTGGACAGATCGCCTTTGGCCATCGCCGTCATGTGCCCCGTCATCGTCTGCATTTGCTGTCGCGGATCCCAGGTCAGATTGGCAAGCGCTCCGACGGCCATCGCCACGATCATGGTTTCGCCAATCGCCCTGGCGACCGCCAGCAAAAACGCCGAAATGATGCCCGACAAAGCGGCCGGAACGACGACCTTGATCGAAACGTCAAATTTCGTCCCACCCAATCCGTAAGCGGCCTCTCTTAGACGCCGGGGAACCGCACGCAACGCGTCTTCGGCCAGTGATGCGACGGTCGGCAGACATAGAATTCCCACCGCGATCCCGCCGCTGAGCGCGTTGTAATAATCGACCTTGATCCCCATGGCCTGCAACGCCGGGGTGATCACGATCAACGCGAAAAACCCGTAGACCACGGTCGGAATCCCCGCCAGCAATTCCAGCGCCGGCTTGAGTGTGTTCCGCAACCTTGCCGGCGCGTATTCACTGAGATAAATCGCCGTCACCAATCCCAACGGTAACGCCACGCACATAGCAATGAACGTGACCCACATCGTGCCACTGACCAAAGGCCAGATTCCGAAGTGCTTTTCTTCGCCGAGAGTCGGGTTCCACTGCAGCCCAAACAAAAACCCGGCAACCGACGTGCCTTCCATTTTGAAGAACTCGATCGTCTGGCCCACCAGCAGAAAAATGATCGAGAGGGTGATCACGACCGAGAACATCGCGCAACAACCTAACGTCGTCACGATCAATTTTTCTCGCCAACGTGTGATCGATAACGAGCGAAAGTTTCGCTGACTGATAACCGCGGGAGTCGGATTGGAAATGGATTCCGTTGCCATGGCCTCGGGATTGGAAAGATACATTTGCGGTGAACCCGGTCCAACGTTCAGGCTGGACCGGATCGGCCAATCAAGAACACTGGCTTACTTCAGCAAGTTTTCCTTGATGTAAATTGACTTGAGAGAACCCTCTCGCTTAACCGGTTCCCCATTCTCCACGGTCCAGAAATGCGTACCGAGCATGCGCTTCTTGAAATGCTCCTTGGCGGACGCGTAAATATCTTCTGAAAGTCCGACGTACTTGACTTGCGTTGCCAGCTTGGCAGCATTGTCCAGGTAGTGGTTCACGAACGTTTTGACTTCCGGACGCCGAGCCGATTTCGCATTGACGTAAATGAACAGCGGACGCGAAAACGGAGCATAGGCTCCGGATTCAATGTTTTCGGCAGATACCTCGACCGCCTTGCCGGTGGCCGGGTTGACGATTTTGATCGCTTTCAGCTTGTCCTGATTGGAAAAATAATACGAGGCTCCAAAAAAGCCGATCGCACCATCGGTGTTGGCAATTCCCTGAACCAGTACGTTATCATCTTCGCTGGGCGACATGTCGTCGCGAATGGCGTCTGATTTTCCCGCGACGACTTCCTTGAAGTAATCAAACGTTCCGGAATCGGTTCCGGGCGCGAAGATCTTGATCGGCTGGTCAGGCCAACTGGGATCGACATCTTTCCAGGTTTTCGCATTCACGAAGCTTTTGTCTTTTTTGCTGGCCAGGAAGATCTTTTTTAACTGATCGATCGTCAAAACATCCAAAAACTGGTTGTCCTTCGAAACCGCAATCGTCAATCCGTCGTAGGCGACCGGAATCTCGTAGAATGAAACTCCGTTCTCTTTGCAGATCATGAACTCTTCGTACTTGATCGGGCGAGAAGCGTCGGAAATGTCCGTTTCGCCTTTGGTAAAACGCTTAAAGCCTCCGCCGGTTCCCGATACACCGACAGGCACGGTGACTTTCGGACAGACACTGCGGAAACTGGTATCGGCCTGGATCGTGATCGGCGCAACCGTACTCGAACCATCCACAACCACTTTTCCCTGGAGATCCTTCAGGCCTTGCCCCTGGCATTCGGGCTGTTGACCGAACACGACGGCGGAACAAATGAAACCGAGCATGATGGTTTGAAAACGAAATTTCATGGTGTGTCGTTACCTGCTGTAAGATAGGTTGGGTTCGTTGGGAAATTGACGCTTGTTTTGAACTCAGAGCCGGATAACTTACCGACGGAATATTAAGAAACTGTTAAGATTTCTTTAATAATGGAATAAAACTGCGTCGGCAGTTGTCGCCGTTGAAAATGGCGAAGTCTGGATCGAAAACCGGGCGGTAAAACATCGGTTTCCTTGAACAAAACCGACTCACAAAAAGCCTTGCAAATGTTGAAAACCTGTCGAATTACTGCTCGCTGCCTCCATGGATTTGGGAACCGGATCGTTCCCCTGGCCGCTCTTTTCTGGCTGGTGGCGATGTCGCACCCACCTGCGGCGTGGGCCGGCGGCGGACCCGAAAATGTACTGCTCGTGGTCAACGCCGATTCTGCCTCATCCAAACTGATTGCCAATCACTATGTCGAGCTGCGTTCGATTCCGGCGCGGAATGTGATTTACTTACGCGATATTCCGGAACGAGAAGTCGCCAGCCTCGATGAATTCAAGACCCGGATCATCGGTCCGATCCTCGAGCAGATTCAGCAGCGGAAACTGGCAGGCAGTATTGACTACATCGTGTATTCGTCCGATTTTCCCACCGCCTACCGCATTGATGAGCACCGCCAACTGCTGCTCGACCGGCTGGCGAAATTAAATGTGCCGGTCCAACAGAAACTGTTTTTGCCGCATGCCTCGCTGACGTCACTGACTTACTTCGCCGGCGCTGTGATCGCGGATGAACCGGGCTATTTGTCTATGGACGCCAACACCTATTACCGTGTCCCTGCCTCCCAGTTACTGCGTCGACCGTTTGTCGGCCAACGCCAGTTGGAATTTCAACGGGCGATCGAAGCATTTCGCAGCACCGATGACGAAGAAATCCAGACCGCCATCGGGGCCCTGGAAAACATGGTCAATCTCAATCCCCGGCAGGTCGCCCTGCACTATTGGTTGGCGCGGTTCTATGCCAAACAAGGCGACTCGGAAAATGCGATCCGTTGGCTGACCCTGGCGGTCCGTCACGGGTGGCATTTTCAACTCCAGACAAAATCGGATCTGGCATTTGAAGGATTGAAGGACGAACCGCTATTCCAGGGTATCGTCGACAGGATCCCGGACGAACCCTTTGAGTCAGTGATGACCCGGGGGTTCAAACAGGGTTACCGGTTTGGCGTCAACGGCATGCTTAACCGGGAACCGCAACAGGGAAATCAGTTTTTTCTTTCGACCATTCTCGCCATCACCCGCAACCAGGGGACGACGGAAAAAGAAGCACTGGCGCAGATTCAACGAACCGTCAGCGCCGATGAGACGCATCCCGTTGGGACCGTGTATTATTCGGATACCTCTGACATCCGGAACCAGACTCGCCAACCGAATTACCAGGCCGCAATCGACATGCTCACGCGGATCGGTCACCGGGCAGAAGTCATTACAACACCGCTTCCCTATTTGCAAAAAGACGTGATCGGGCTGACCACGGGCACCCCCAATTTCAACTGGATCGCATCCGGCAGTCGATTCAGTCCCGGTGCCATTGGTGACAACCTGACCAGCCTGGGAGGCCAAATCAGCACGACCTCGCAAACCAAATTTTCAGAATTCCTTCGGCATGGAGCCGCTGGCGGAAGCGGAACGGTGACCGAGCCGTTTACCGTCCCGGCCAAGTTTCCAGACCCCATGATCCACGTGCATTACGCGCGGGGGTGCTCGTTGGCGGAATCGTTTTATCAATCCGTCCACGGCCCGTTCCAGCTGTTGATTGGCGGGGATGCCCTTTGTCAACCGTTTGCAACGCGGCCAACGGTTTCGATTGGTGGAGTGAAAGACGGGGAATCGCTTAAGGGCAAACAGCGGCTTTCGATCGATGTTTCCGGTTCACCGGTTCCGGTCGCGAGCATGGAATTTTATGTGGACGGAATTCTCACCTACCGCGGTCCGCTCCGGAATAATCTCGATCTGGACACGACTGGGATCCCCGATGGTTACCACGAACTTCGCCTGGTCGTGATCGCCCAGGGGCCGATCGAATCGACGGGCAACAGGATTGTACCGATCCAGATCGACAACCGCGGTTTGGCGACGGAACTGACCGTCGACCGAACAGAATTTCTGGAAACGGATCAGATTACGTTGACGGCAACATCCAATTTCGGCGACTCGATCGAGTTGATGCAGAACATGCGGCCGCTGGCAAAAAAAATTGGCAATCAAGTCACGTTTACCATTCCCGCAACGCTGCTGGGTCGAGGGCCGGTAGAAATCGAGGCCATTGCCTTGTCCAGCGACGAATCCTCCGGCGTTTCCAGTTTGCCGTTAAAGCTCAACATTGAAGGACGCATTTCGGTTTTGCGGGACGACACCGAGCGCGAAAAACGTCCAGCCCAATAGGTAGACCGGACTCGCTGAAGCCGGTTTTGAATTCCGCTCCCAGTGACTCGCCCAACAACGCAGGTCAATCCTGCAGCCTGCGACGGGCCGACAACGGGAGTCTGACCGTGAACCGACTGCCTTTGCCAATCTGGCTTTCCAACTGCACCGTCCCACCAAACGCTTGGCTCAAATGTTTGACGATCGCCAATCCGAGCCCGGTGCCACCTTTATCTCGGGACCGCGCCCGATCCACCCGGTAAAACCGTTCAAACACACGGGTCTGCTGATCGGGTGCAATCCCGATCCCGGTATCGACAACCCGCATCACCGCCTGATCGCCTTCCTGCCCGGTCTCGATCGTGACCTGACCACCGGCCGGGGTGTAGTGAATGGCGTTGACAACCAGATTCTTCAAAATCGTTGCGACGGCGTCGGCGTCCGCCTGAACCACCAGACTTCGTTCACTGAGGTTGGTCCGCAACTCAACCTGCCCTTCCTGGGCGTTGGGACTTAGTTGCTCGACGCACTGCCGACAAACATCATTCAGGTAGACCTCGACAATCCGAAAAACGGCCGTTCCGGATTCGACCCGAGCCAATTCCAGCAAATCGAGAATTTGTCGGCTCAGCAACTCCGCTTCTTTCTCAATTCGTTCCACAAAATGCAGGTTCTTCGCTTGATCATGAATTGCCCCTAGCCGGAGCGTCTCGGCGTAAGCTTTAATCGAAGACAAGGGAGTTTTCAATTCGTGCGAAACGTTGGCCACAAAGTCCTGCCGCATGGTTTCCAACTGTCTTAGTTCGGTCACATCGTGCACAACCACGGCAACACCTGCTTGCGGTTCCGGGTTGCGAACCGAAGGGTTGGCCAGCACCGACACGCGCGCTTTTAACCGACGTTTCGGGGCGGTCAGCGTTTCGAATTCTGCTTTTGAGAAGGTACGCTGGTCCTGGGCGGTTTCAATGGCTTGTCGCAGTTCAGGATTGCGGACAATATCCAGCAGTTTTCGACCTTTCAGATCAGCCGTTGACAGGGAGAACATTTTGCAGGCTGCATCATTGGCCAACATCACCACGCCGTTGGAATCCAATCCAACCACACCCTCGATCATGCTTGACAATACGGCTTGTAACCGCTGGGTGTTTTCCACCAATCGGTCTTCGCGGCGGGTGATTTCATCCTGCATCTGGTCAAATGCATTGGCCAGTTCTCCCCATTCGTCTCGTCGATTTTTTAACCGGTAACTGTTTTGATATTGGCCAATTCCAATCCGCCTGGCCGCCTCGGAAAACATGTTCAACGGCTCCATGCTGTAGGCCGAAATCAACAGCATCAAAAAAGCGGTCAAAGCACTCAACCCAATCGCAAACATCCAGACATAACCTTGAATCGAGGAGATCGCCGCATTGATCGAACGGGCCGGAATGGCAACTCGAACAAACCCCCCCGTCCGGTCCGGTTGCGAGGGCTGGTACTGGCGGGCGCAGTACATCATCTCCTGATCCAGCGTTGCACTGTAACGCTCTGAAAACCCAACCTGAGATTTTTTGGCCAACAGGACTTCTTCGCGCGTCCCGTGTGGTCCAATGTCTCGCGCTCCGGCAATCGAATCCGCGACCACCGTTCCGTCATCGGTGATCAGCGTGAAACGCATGCCGGTCTTTTTGCCAATCGTTTCGACATGCGCAACCAGCCGATCATCTCGCAATCCCCCGCCAACCTGGTCAAGGTGTTCCGATTCCAACAAGGTCATCGCGCTCAGCTGGGCCCGCGTTGCCTGCTTCATCTGATACCGGACCAGGCGCGTCAAGACCAGCACGAAAAACCCGGCGGCAAGTAGGTGCAGGATAAGATAGCCTGTCAAAAATCGACGGGCGGCGCGAGGAAATTTCATATTGCAACCGACACCCTATCGAATCAACTGGACAATCTAGCCAGGAACAACCTGATATCTTAGCGATCGTTCAACGGTTGTTCGATAACCATCGGTTGGAGGTTGTCCCTGGGCCGGTTGAGCCCTTCCAATATTTTTAGAAACCGTTCGAATAGGTGGGAAATTGTAGTTTTGCGAGCGGTCTTCCTATAATTCATGGGTCCCGCGCGTAATCGGACTCGCCCTCGTGGGTGAAACAGTTTTCCAGCACCTGGCCCTGGATGAATATGGTTTTCAAAGACAAAAACAGACTGGCAAACCTGGCTCTCTGGGTAGCAGCAATCCTGGTGTTTGGCGTTGAATCGGTGGTCGCCAATCCTCCGCTGCCAAACTGTCCAGCCGCGTTACAGCAGGATGCGCCCGGCGAATCAGCAGACCAGTCTACCCGGGTCGGTGTGGCCCTCAAAGTTTCCTTGCCAATTGATAGCAACACGGCTTCCAAGCTCCGCACTGCGATCAAACGAATCGTCGAATCAGCACCCGACGTCGTCCGACCGGAACAACGCCAGGTGGTCGTTTTGGAGTTCGATACGTCGAACGGTAAAACGGGTCGCGGCAGTGAACTGGAAGCCTGCCTGTCACTGGCGCGTTTTCTTGGCGGGCCGGATCTGAATCGCGTCGAAACGGTCGCTTACATTCCTGCAGACGCAAAACTGGCAGCCGATGGATTTCCCAGCCAGTTGACGGGGCATGCCGTACTGGTTGCGATCGCGGCCAATCAGTTGGCGATGGACCGAGGCACGGCCATTGGCAACGCCGGCATCGATGAAAAAAACCTGCAGCCACTGGTGCGGGAAGTTTACCGCGGCGTGGCATCCCAGCGTCTGACCATTCCCGTGCCGGTCGTTTTGAGCATGCTGGAAAAAGACCAGCCTTTGTATCGGGTTCGCACCGACGAAGGGATCGTGTACGTCAATCAGGAGCAGTTGACCGAACTGGAAGCTCAAGGCAAAGCAATCGAGACCACGACGGTCACCAAGGCTGGAGAAATGGCACTGCTGACCAGCCAACAGCTTGCTGACTTCCGGTTGCTCCGCTACCAAGTTGCCTCGCGCGATGAGCTCGCAGGAAAACTCAGACTGGCACCGCATTCACTCGAACAGGGATCGGCAATCGCCGGGCAATGGCGGGCTGTTCAGGTCAAATTGCCCCCCGTCGTGGATCAACGAACCGCGCTCTGGGTTCAGCGATCGTTGGGATACCGGTTTGCCCGCCAGGACGGGCCCAATCTGATCATTTTAGAAATCGATAACAACACCGGTGACCTCGATGCCTGCCTGGGCTTGGCTCGGTACCTGGTGGATGTCAGCACCGAAGAGGTGCAAACCGTGGCATTCGTTCGCGGAACGGCCCGCGGCCCCATCGGTTTGGTGGCGCTGAGCTGTGACCAGTTGATCATGAGCAAAGAGGCCAGGCTGGGAGGTTATGTCGATACGCTTCCCGAAAACGAATTGGATGAACAGGAATTGGAAGACCTGAAACCGATGGTGGTTGCGCTGGCTCGCGACAGCCAACAGGATTGGTCGCTGATGATGGCCATGATCGACTCCAAACTTTCGGTGACTCGATTTCGAAACACGCAAACGGGGCAGGTGCGATTGCTGTCAGAAGAAGAATTGATGGCGGAAACGAACGCGGCCGACTGGGCTCCACTAGGTCCGGTGGATGTGGAGGGTGGCCTGACCTCCAGTACGGCGGAACAGACCCTGGTCGCCCGTACGATTGCGGACGACATGGAACAGGTCAAATCATTTTATGAATTGGACAAGACGCCTGAATTGTTGCAACCCTCGGCGGCAGATCGCTGGGTCGAACGAGCCGCTGCGTTCCTGGCGTCGCCGCTGGTTGCCCCCTGGCTGCTATTTGGCGCCATGTTTTTCTTTTCGACAGAGATGTCAGCACCCGGCCTGGGAGTGCCCGGTTTTTTGGCTGCCCTCTGTTTCCTGCTGTTTTTCTGGAGCCAGAGCCTTGGTGGGAATGCCGACGTGTTGGAGATTCTGCTGTTCCTGGTGGGCATCGTGTTTATCGGGATGGAAATCTTTGTGTTGCCGGGATTCGGGATCTTCGGGATCGGCGGTTTGCTAATGGTCGTCGTGTCGTTGGTCCTGGCGTCGCAGAACTTCATCATTCCCCGCACCAGTGAAGAGCTGGCCCGACTGCCTCAATCGTTGATGCCGGTCGTTGGCGCGGGAATGGGATTCTTCGTCGCCATCATTTGCCTGCGAAACGTCCTCCCCAATTCACCTTATTTCCGACGGATGATGCTGAATCCACGGCAACAGCCGGATGAAACCGGATTGGAACGGGAACGCGATCCAGAAATGATCGTCGATTACAGCTACCTCGAAGGTGAAACCGGCGAGACCATCACCCGCTTGTTTCCTGCCGGGAAAGCCCGCATCGGTGGGCAAGTCTACGACGTGATCGCCGATGGCCGGATGATGGACAAAGGCGCCAAGATCCGGGTTGTCGAAGCGGTCGGCAATCGCGTCGTCGTCAAACCGATAGAAGAATCCTGAAAATATGCAGCTGCAAATCAACTGCCCGGCCTGCCATTGTCATTTGGCACGAACCAAATACGAGGGATTTCCAGTATTCCGCTGCTCCGGCTGCCGGGGTTACCTCGTTGCCAGTCCGCGCGTGAAAGACATTCAGCGACGACAGGCCAAACGCTCCAAAGAGCTGATCGCCGAAGCCGCCCAGGCAAGCAACGATATTGCTTACACGCTCTACTGCCCCCGCTGCCACGTGGCCATGCGCAAACATCCGCTGAAGGATTCGCACGAGTTTTGCATCGACGAATGTTCGTACTGCGAAGTCATCTGGTTCGATGCGGGGGAATTAGCCATCCTGCAGTTGGAACATGACGCGAAACCGGGCCAGCAATCGAATGCAGCGTTTCAACAGCGAATCGAGCAAATGACGCCAGCGGAAATTGCCGAGTTTGAGGCCAACCTGGCGAAACTTGATCCGGGAGCACACGATTCATTCCTGGAAGCAATCAAACACGGAATCTTGACCGGCCTGAACGGAGGCGGCTTATTTCGCAGCTTCAGGCAACTGGACGACGATCTCAAATGACGGTTGGGAAACGTGCGAACCAACGGTTATAATGATCCGGTAACCATCAGCCATTCAGAGGTTGGAGGATACGCGTAAGATCCTCACCACCTTGGACAGCGTTCGCAGGACACCGCATCCCAACACGTTCAGGAAACACAAACGACATTCGCCGCGATGCAAAATGGAAGCGGTCAACCAGAAAACGAGAGCGGCTAACGAAAAATGGATCCACTGTTTTGGGCAATAATCCTGATCGCCGTTGGACTGGCTCTGGTCTTTCTGGAACTGTTTATTCCATCGGCCGGCACGATCGGAATCGTGGCTGGAATCCTGATCGTCTCGGGAATCATATTGGCCTTCATGGTCGACCTCAAGACCGGTGCCGCGGTCCTGCTGGGGGTGGTCCTTGCCGTTCCGGCATTGCTCGCATTCATGATCAAGATCTGGCCCAACACGCCAATTGGCAAACTGATTTTGCTGAAAAATCTCAGTGCTGAAGACGTCCTTCCCAACAGCTCGCACTACACCCAAACCAGGGAATTGCTGGGACAACTTGGCATTGCCAAAACCAAAATGTTGCCCAGCGGAATTGTCGTGATCAACGATCGCAAAGTTGATGCCGTCAGTACCGGTTTTGCAATCGAGCCTGGCCAGCCGGTCAAAGTCGTTTCCATCAAAAACAACCGTGTTTACGTCCAACCGTACGACGGTGAAATCAACGACGTCTCCGATATGCCTGTCCGCGACCGGGACATTCTGGCCCGGCCGATCGAAGAACTCGGCATCGAGGCGATGGATGACCCGCTCGAATAGGGCCGCCTGCGCTCTTCCCAAGTTGGTTATAATCGTTTGAGATTAACGCCCCAAATACTGTCGCGAACGAATCTCCCATGAAGCCATTTTTTCTGTTTCTCTGCCTCGCTTTTGTGACGAGCGCCACTTCAGCCCAAACGCTGACCGACAAACTGCTTGCGGAATCGACCGGGCAACTCGCCGAAGACGCGCGGCGATTCGGTGACCCTCAGCGGGGCGCTTTGGCGTTTTATGAACCGACGATGAATTGTGCGCGGTGCCACGAATCGCAACAGGGTCGACAGCTCGGTCCCGCTTTGTCCGAACAGCGGGACGTCAAACTGGAGTACCTGGTCCAGTCAGTGCTTCAACCATCGGTCGAGATCAAACAGGGATTTGAGACCGCGTTGTTTCAATTGGTTGACGGCACGCAAATCCAGGGTGTGATCGTCGAACAGACCGACACCACGTTCGTGATCGATCGCATCGAACAAACCGACAAACCGCTGGTCCTCGCCAGAGACGACGTGGAAGACTGGAAATTGACCAAGCTGTCCAGCATGCCGGAAGGACTGGCCAGTCAATTGACCGACCGTCAACAGTTTCTCGATTTAATCGCCTATCTTTCCGCGATTGCAACGGGTGGCCCCGGCCGGGCCGCCGAGCTGAAACCGGTCGGAGCGCTGGCAACAATTCCGCTGCCTGAGTACGAATCGAGAATCGATCACGCCGCGTTAATTCGCGGCCTTGGCCAAGCCTCGTTCGAGCGTGGAGCAGAAACCTATCGGTTGCGCTGCGAAAGCTGCCACGGCAATGCCAGCCAGGAAGGCTCGATGCCCACTTCACTGCGATTTGTCAGTGGCAAATTCAAACAGGGCAACGATCCCTACACGATGTACCAGACGCTGACACACGGCTTTGGCATGATGAATTCCCAACGCTGGATGGTGCCGCAACAAAAATATGAAGTCATCCATTACATCCGCGAAGCTTTCCTGAAACCGGAAAACGAGGATCAGTGGTTTGAGATCACGAACGACTACCTCGCTTCCCTCCCCGCGGGGGACACGCTGGGCCCAAAACCGATCGTCAATCGGCCGTGGACCAAAATGGACTACGGCCCCAGTTTGATCAACACCATCGAGGTTTCCCAGGATGGATCCAACATTGCGCAAAAAGGAATTGCGATCCGGCTGGACGACGGCCCCGGTGGCGTGGAATCAGGCAGTCACTGGATGATGTACGATCATGACACAATGCGATTGGCGGGTGCCTGGACCGGCCGATTCATTGATTACGAAGGCATTCATTTTAATGGTGTCCACGGTCGACATCCAAAAATCGCGGGACCCATTCAGTTCATGAACCCGACCGGTCCCGGTTGGGGCCGGCCCAGCGATGGCAGCTTCGTCGACGAACGCCTGGTGGGTCGGGATGGAAAACATTACGGACCGCTGGACCGCAAATGGGCCCACTACCAGGGAATGTATCGCTACGGTCGCCAGTCAATTATCCGATACACCGTCGGTGAAACCACGATTTACGAATCGCCGGGGTTGACGTTTATCGGGAACCAACCGGTGTATACCCGGAATCTGAATCTCGGCCCGCGCAAACAGGATTTGGTCCTTCAGATCGCCAACGTCCCCAATGCCAAACTGCGCGTGAATCGATCAAACGACTGCGCCATCGTCACGGCGGAAACGACCGACTCGACTCAATCCCCCACTGCATCGGCAATCTCCTTCAACGGAGTCAGTTACGGCGAAATCGAAAACGGCGAAGCGTTCGACATGACCGACAAAGACTTCACGATCTGTTGCCGCGTGAAGACGCAACACGACGGGACGATTTTCGCGCAAACCCAACCGCAAAACCAATGGGTCCCCAGTGGCAAAACGTTGTTTCTCCGCGGCGGTCAACTGACCTTCGATATCGGCTGGGTCGGTGCTGCCAAAAGCAAGAAACGTGTCAACGATAATCGCTGGCACGAAATCGCGATGACTTGGCAAGCCCAAGACGGGCGAGTCCGCTTTTACGTCGACGGCAAACCATCAGGACCCGACCAGTTTCTTGAAGCCAGAACAGAAATTGAGCGAGTCGGTAGCCAGGATCGGTTTCACCAACGACAACTTTCCAGCCCAATCAGCTTTGGAAGGCGAAATTGCAAATCTGCAGTTCTACCAACGGATTCTCGAAGATGCTGAAATCTCGGATGCCAATCAAAGATCTCCGCAAAGCCTGATTGGCAACTGGAGTGGCCAGGTTGGCAGCCAGCTTCCGGACCGAACCGACAACGGACTCAATGCGAACGTCGTCCATGCCGGGAACACCAGCGGCGACCAGGTCAGCGGCCTTGCGGCCATCGTTTCCGACAGCCTCGCCCATCCCGACTGGATTTATGAAGACGACTGCCTGCGTCTAAACATCCCCGCGGGCGAAGCCCTGAATCTGGTGGTCGCCCATTGTCCCGTTGACGATCAGGGGTTGGACGAAAAACAACAACTTGCGATCCGGCAATCGTTAAGTCCGATTGACTTGAATAATTTCACGCATGGCGGCCCGGCCAATTGGCCCCAGGAATTGACGACCACGCTGATTCGCGGAGAGGAGGACGGTCCGTTCGCCGTGGATGTGTTGACGCGCCCCACGGACAACCCCTGGAACGCGCAACTGCGACTGACGGGACTCGACTTTCTGCCCGACGGCGATTCGATGGTTGTGGCGGCCTGGGACGGTTCGATCTGGAAAGTGACGGGCTTCGCTTCAACGAGCTCCCATGAATTGACCTGGAAACGAATTGCGGCCGGACTGTTTCAGCCGCTCGGAATCAAGTGGATTGACGGCAAAATCTATGTGACGTGCCGTGACCAACTGGCTGTATTGCACGACCTGAACGGTGACGGCGAAATGGATTGGTACCAAAACCTCAACAACGACCACCAGGTGACGGAACACTTTCACGAATTTGCGATGGGTCTGCAAACCGATGAGGCCGGGAATTTCTACTACGCAAAATCCGCGCGACACGCGAAAACGGCGATCGTCCCCCATCATGGGACGCTCCTGAAAGTCTCCCCCGATGGCGAATCGACGGAAATCCTGGCCAATGGTTTTCGGGCTGCCAATGGTGTCTGCCTCAACCCCGATGGCTCGTTTGTCGTTACCGACCAGGAAGGACACTGGAATCCGAAAAATCGGATCAACTGGGTCAAACCCGGAGGGTTTTACGGCAACATGTTCGGTTACCACGATGTCACCGACGATTCCGATTCCGCGATGGACGATCCGCTTTGCTGGATCACCAATTCGTTCGACCGTTCGCCGTCGGAACTGCTGTGGGTAGAGAGCGAAAAATGGGGGCCGCTGAATGGGTCGCTGCTGAATTTCTCCTATGGCTATGGCAAAGTCTATATCGTGCCGCACGAGAACATTGATGGCCAAATGCAAGGCGGAATGTGCGAGTTCCCGATCAAGCAATTCCCCACCGGTGTGATGCGCGGGCGTTTTCATCCAGGCGACGGTCAGCTTTATTGCTGCGGCATGTTCGCTTGGGCGGGCAGCCAACAACAGCCTGGCGGTCTGTATCGAATTCGTTACACCGGTCAACCGGTTCATTTGCCAGTCGGACTGCACGCAACAAAGAATGGAGTTGAAATCCAGTTCTCTGGCGAGGTCGATTCAGATTCCGGGTGCGATCCGAAAAACTTCGCGGTCACCGTTTGGGATTTGAAACGAACGGCCAATTATGGTTCCAAACACTTCAACGAACGACGATTGGAAGTCAGCTCAGCCGAACTCGCCGACGACGGACAGACCGTGACGCTCACCATCCCCGAACTCCAACCCACCTGGGGAATGGAAATCAATTACGCAATCAAGAAGTCCAATGGCGAACCGCTACGAGGCAAGATCCACAACACGATCCACCGGATGGGTGATTGAATTAAAATCGCGGCCCGGAACCCAGCAAATTATTTGGGCTTGCCACCCGACTTGGGTTTCTTTTCGGCTTTCGATTTTTTGTCGAGCTTGCCGCTTTCAATCTCGCTAAATTCAAACGCATCGCCAATCCATTCCCTGACTTGGGTTTGCTGAGAGCGATTCAGTCTCGTCAGCAGTTGGTCGCGCATTTTTTCACGGAGTTTTGCGATCTCCCGTTGCATCTCCAACTCGATTTCCTGCTCGGCAGACTTTAACGAGTCGATCTGATCTTCCGTAATTTCAAGTTCCGACCGGAACGGATCCTTGATCAGCACATCGACCAGGCTGCGACGTTGAAGTTCAGCCTGCATCGCAATTTGTCGTAGCCGCTTCAATTGGTGGGGCAACAGCACTTCATTCAGTTCGTTTTTGCGCCTGTTCGCGGATCGCTCGGATTTCCGATACGACGTTCTGCGGATCCCTCAGATCCAGGGAACGCAACTGCTCTGCCAACTGTTGCTGGATTTCCCGGTTCCGGACCTTCAGCTGCTCGTACTGCTCGTCGACCATTTCGATGTCTTCCCGGATTTTGGGATTGGCCAGCAGACCCAACTCGCTTCCCGCCGTCCGGTACTGTTTTGCGGTCGAACCAATCTCTCGGCCCTGCGCGATGTCGTTGATCAGCGGAATCATCGCCTTCATCTCCGGGTTGCCCTTGGAGGCGTCTTTCACCGAGCCCATAAACTGGTTGTATTCTTCGCGCGAATCAAACATCCCCCTGGATTGGTCCTGTCCGCCATCTTTTTGGGCAACAGCAGGGCTGGGAGCAAAAGCAATCAAAAACATCGCCATGACTGTGAAAGTTTTCATCTTTCCTCCGGGAGCTTCGACTGGATACCACGGATCCAGATTGAAAGTACAACGCTTTTTCGGTTACAACAAAGCGACGAGGTTTAGTAACTCGGCCCTCCGGACAAGCGGACGGTAAAGCTCATTATCCATTGTCGGGATGAAACTTTCCAGGCAAATCCAAACGCCGTTTCGAGAACTGTTAAAATCCATGGTTCTAAATCCACGACCTCGTACGACCTTCATTTGAATGGCAATCGACCAAAAATACCACCAGCTTCGGCCGCAACTGCCAGGCTTGGACCAAAAACAAATTTTACTGGTTGGCTATCGGCGTCCGATCGTCGACGTGCTAGAAAGACTGCAGATTCGTTTCGCAGTCTGGCACGACAAACCGATCAAGCGAAATCCGAATTGCCTGAAGTCGATCGCGCAGCCATTCCCGTCGCAATCCAAACACATTCGGACCCTCGCCGAACAGGAGTTCTCTGAGTTCGGAGCTTTCAGCCACGTCATCGCAGGCACCGAAGCGGCGGTCTATGTCGCGTCCGTCTGTCGCCGCGCCCTCGGCGCACAGAAATCAAAAGACTCGATTGCCCTGCGCTGCAGTGACAAACAGAAAATGAAAGCGTTGATGAAGCTCCATCATGTTCCGATGACAGACTACCTGACTCAATCGGAGGCATTATCGCTGGAGCAGATTTTTGAGCGATTGGGCCCCAAAGTCGTCGTCAAGCAGCCACGTAATTCGGGCGGTCGTGGACTGTCCATCGCCCACAGCCTTGACGAACTGACCGCTCGGAAAGAACGTGGATTACTGTACGAGCGATTTGTGGATGCCAATGAGTTGAGTGTTGAGACGTTTATTCGGCATGGCGAAATCCAGTTCACCAGCACGACCAACTACCTGGTCAAAACCCACGCCAACGTGGTACCTGCGAATATCCCCCCGCGAATCCTGGGCCAGGTCCAAGCCATCAATCGCGATGTCGTCGCCGCTTTGAAACTCAGCTGGGGACTGACACACGCCGAGTTCTACTGGAACGCTGACCAGGTGCTGTTTGGTGAAATTGCGCTTCGACCTCCTGGCGGGTACATCATGGAATGCATGTCACTGGCCCACGCGTTCGACGCCTGGGAAGCGTTTGTCGCCAATGAAATCGATCTGCCCTACACGTTTCCGAGCCAATCCGATCAAACGGCAGGTGTTGCGATCCTGCACGCGGGCGAAGGCCGAGTCCAGCAGGTGCTCAACGTCGATCAGGTTCGGCAGCTTCCCTCCTGCGTCCACTTCAAAGTCCTGGTTAAGCCGGGCGATTGGGTTTCGGCCAGGGTCGGGGTTGGCGAGGTCTCTGCCTATGGACTATTCGTTTCAAAATCGGCTCAAGAAACGGAACGGGATGTCCTGAATTGCCTGACATCGATTCGATTTCAACTTGAGCAATCATCCGAATTGTCATAGCTTCATTTTTGAGGACCCCACCATGAACCGACGAAGACTCGGCAAGACCAATTTCGACGTATCTGAAATTTCGCTGGGCACCTGGCAAGTCGGCGGCAAATGGGGGAGCGGCTTTGATGACGCCAATGCTGAATCGATCCTGGAAACCGCGATTGACCGTGGCGTAAATTTTATTGACACCGCGGATGTTTACGAGAATCGGCAAAGCGAAGCCGCAGTCGCACGGGTCGTTCGTCGTCGAAGTGAACGTGTTTACGTTGCGACCAAGTGTGGTCGTTTTATCAATCCCCATACGAACGAGAATTACACGCCCGACGCCCTGCGAGGCTACGTGGAAGCGAGCCTGCAGAACACGGGCCTGGAAGCGATCGATCTGATCCAGCTGCATTGTCCGCCGACCGCGGTTTATTATCGACCCGAAATTTTCGGCCTGTTTGAAGACCTGAAGACCGAAGGCAAAATTCTCAATCTGGGCGTGAGTGTTGAAAAAGTTGAAGAAGCGCTGAAGGCGATTGAATACCCTAACGTCACGACGGTCCAGATGATCTTTAACCTGTTCCGCCAACGACCGGCTGAACTGTTCTTTCAGGAAGCGGCCCGTCGCGACGTTGGGATCATCGTCCGCGTCCCTTTGGCCAGTGGCTTGTTAACCGGGAAATTCAGTCAACAGTCGACGTTTGGCGAAGGCGATCATCGTCACTACAATCGCGAGGGAGCGGCGTTTGACAAAGGAGAGACCTTCTCCGGCATTCCGTTTGACGTGGGCCTTGAGGCGGTCACGCAGTTGAAGACGCTGATTCCGGAAACGGAAAACCTGGCTGCGGTCGCATTGCGGTGGATTCTCGATTTCCCTGAAGTTTCCACAGTGATTCCAGGCGTCTCCCGTTTGGAACAACTGGACGGCAATCTCAAAGCCTGTCAGTTACCGCCACTGACAGCAGACGTCCGAAAACAGATCGATCAACTATACGACCGACACATCAAACCACTGGTCCACCACCTTTGGTGATTTCATCCGCTGGGACCACACCTCGCGTGATCATTTAACAGGATCAGAGCATGCTCGACTGGTAACCCAATTCGCACGCCATAGGACAAGGTTCCCAGCCTGACAGGAACCGTCGACTGAATACTTTTGCTGGCTCCAACTCTCAAGATCGAACTTCTTCCAACGAGTTCAAGACGCGCCCCTCCATTCCACCACTGACAAACAGGGATTGACCGGTCACGTGCCCCGACAGCTGGTTGGACGCAAAAAACAGGACCGCTTTGGCAATGTCATCCGGCGAAGCGAACTTTTTGAGCGAGATCGTTTGCAAGGCCCGCTCCATCGCCTCCTGGTTGTCCTGGAATTTTTCCGCCATCGGCGTCATCGTCCAGCCAGGACAAACGACATTGATGCGACCGCGAGGCGCCGACCGTGGGATTTCGTTTTTCAACGACTGTAGCAATCCGCCCATCAACCCACTTTTGGCCGTTGCGTAGTCGCCGTGATCCGCTTCCCCAAAATGGCCGGCCGTACTGCCAATCATCACGATCGCCGGATCCTCAACTGAGCCGCGTTCGCAACACTTCAGGAATTCACGACAACACAGAAAGACGCTGGTAAGATTGGTCTCCAACGTTTGCGTCCATCGTTGCAAGGGCATCTGACTGATCGGAATATTCTCGGTGGGCCAGACCCCAGCGTTGGCAATCAGGATATTGGGTGTCCCAAGTTGTCCCTGAATCTCCTGAAATAGGGTCTCGACTTGTGGTTCATCGGTTAGGTCCCCGCTGACGAGAAGCGACTTGCAGGTCGTTGGCAGTTGCGCGGACTTGCTGGGCCCTTTCCTCTCCTTGATGAAAGTGAATCGCGACGTCCGCACCTTCGGCGGCAAGTAAACGGGTAACGGCACTTCCAATGCCACCACTGGCTCCGGTGACCAGTGCGATTTTATTCCTCATCCCGGTTTCCATTGCGTCTCCACTTCGTTGATTTTGAATCAGGCAGCCAAGCCAGGAATGTTATTCCATGAACACAGCTCAACGCAACTCGTCACGGCTTGATCCTCTAAAGGCAAAGCGAGCTTAAATTGGTCGGAAATTCCTAGTCGTAACCTCGCGTGTCTCAGCGAAAATGTGGCTGACGACGATTCTTTGTCAGCTTACCGAGCGGTTTCTGGCGGGGCTCAACTTGAACGTTCGAGCCGATGCTCAAATTTTCTGTTCAAGAGGCCCGGAAGCGGCGGGCGCCCCAGATGGTATCTGCTTCGAAGTGAACCTGAATTCTGTCTCGTTCGCCGCCGGCTGCCATGTTCAAACTGCCCCGCTGAGCTGACTTGCGAATCGCCAAGTGGCGTCGCAGAGTCGCATCGACTTCAGTTCACGATGGTGGTTACGCGTCAAAAACAAGCGATGCACGGGTCGGGTCGTGCAGATTGTGACGGTCATTCGAATCGTCGGATGGGATCTGGCTGGGTGCTAACGGTGGTTCCGATAAAGACCATCATAACTTTTCGTCGCCAAGAGCCAATTATTCCGGGCCCATGAATACTCAATCCATTTCCCAATGCTCAAAGCCTGTGCCGCTTTCAGTCCGCCAAACCGTTACGATAATTGTGTTGCTCATGCTCGGCGCGACCACCCCACCCGCCGTGTTCAGCCAGTCCACGGGCCAATGCGACCATTCTATTTCACTCCAATTCAGCGATGATGGCTTCGCCGAATCGACTCAGCACCCCAGCGGTGCCAACCACGTCGAGGTCGTTGGCGGTTCCTTTCTGAGCCAACCCGCTGGATTTGAATATCGTTTTTCGGATCAAAGTCCTGGTTCGTCTGCCGACGGCCGAGCTTCCGTTCCAATCCTTGATGCTGGGGCGTTGGTCGTCGGCGATGGTAAGTCAAATTGTTCGGCTAGAGAATCACAAGCGACCGGTCTGACTTTGAATCAAGGCGGATCGCTGGACCACGGATACGCGATTGTGTTGCCAGGATTGTTGGGATCCGTATTTTGCGACAAGAACGTTGCCAAGAGCTTGCGAAAGTCTGAATTTGAAGGCGCTGTCGAAATCTATGACTGGACTCGTAAACCAGTGATGATCGGATTGAATCTAGGCGGCAATCGCTGCCAAGCCAATTCCATCGCCACAAAAATTGTAGACTATCAGACCCGTTATCCTGGGCGTCCTGTCTATTTGCTGGGTCATTCGGCCGGGTGCAAAATGGCGATTATGGCTTTGGAAGCGCTGCCGCCAATGTACCAGGTCGAACGTGCATTCTTGCTTGCCCCAGGTTTACAAACCAACTACGACTTGAGACCCGCGATGGCCAGGACACGATTGGGGCTGGTGGCATTTACTTCTTTTTTGGACGCTCCGCTGCCGCTTCCTTTGACCGTTATGGAAGGCTTGTTGAAAGGCCAGCTGAATCTGGCAGCGGCGGTGTTCGGGTTTTCACCTCCTGCAGGATTGGGACCTCGCGAACGTGAATCCTACGACCAGATGCTTGTCCAAAAACCGTTTCGGCTCGAGATGATTTTCCAAGGCAATTTAGGAGGACACGCAGGAGCAACGTGGCCAAGTTTTGTGGGGCAACAAATTGCACCAATGATCAAGTCAGGTAATTTCTCAACGCCCGAAGTACGGCTCGCTGACAACCTGCTTGAGACAAGAACAACTCCGCATGAATCGTACTCTTACTCGAACTGGGGCACCCATGATCGAACCAGTCATCGACGATGATCGGCGTGACCTTGAGTCTACCACGGTCGAGGTTCAAAAGACTCCGTTGAAGCGTTTGTCTTTCAGTTTGCGAATCTGCTAATGCTTGTTACCGTCGTCGCGATCTTGATTGCGTGGTGGGTCGACCACAATCGGTCACCATCCCGGAAATACGACATTTCTGGTCCTATTTTTGTTTCCTACACGATACGTACATCTCCGACGACAACATCAGGACAAAGAATCAATAGCGCCATGGGGATCAATTTTCAGGGCGAAAACATCATCGTCCACACCGAATATGGCGGTACCGTCATACCGGCAAACAGCTTAATCGAATTTATCTGGCAAACTGAATAGCTCATCGTCTATCACCAAGACCAACTCGACGTCGCCGGATAACATCGACATGACCGCTGCGGCGGAGTAATACGGGTTTCTGGCGGTTTTCACCGGCGGCAGGAGTTGCGTCGGCTTCGGAACGAGGTTGAAATGGCCTGATCCCCTCGTCTTGGGATTCGCCAATACGGCCTACGGCGACCGGAATCTCCGATACGAAAGCAAACCAATCATGAACGAGATTGACCAGAACCGTCGTACGCTACTGATGCCTTACGAGTTCTTGGTTCATGCGACCGTTCAATCCAGAGTGGCTTTGGCGGGCGTAGCCCCTGCTTTCGCTGGAACCGCGGCCTCGGGGAGCGTCACCTGGTCGGATAGCAGGCCTTTGCGCAGCGGACCCAAATCCAGATTTGCGTGCGTCACGGCATATACGAAAATCATCTTCACCGCCTGGTTTGTGGCGAGCCTGCTCGCCGCAGTCCCGCGACCCGCGAACTGCCAGATTCTCGATAAACAAAAACAACTGAAATCGCAGACGTTTTGGGACAATCGCGATTGGGACTGGTATGTAGAGCAGATTCCGTTCTTCGAGTGTCCCGATGCGGACATCACCACCACGTATTACTACCGTTGGGATCTGCTCACGAAGCACCTCACCTACGGTTCGCCAAACACCGGATACCTATTTACAGAGTTCATTGATCGACCGTTCTGGTCGGGCGCCTACGGTGCGATCAGTTGCCCGGCAGGCCATCAGCTGTACGAGGCCCGCTGGTTGCGATCGCCGAGAATTGCGAATGACTATTCGAGATACTGGTTTCGCACGCCCGGAGCACAGCCACGAAACTATTCAACTTGGCTAGCCGACTCTGTCTGGGCCGTTAATCGCGTTCATCCCAACGAGGCATTGGTTGTTGACCTCCTGCCCGACCTGATCCGGAATTACGAGGGCTGGGAACAACGACAGTTCGTTCCGGAGATTGGTTTGTTTTGGCAGACCGGTCATGACGACGGCATGGAGTTTAATATTAATAGTCGGCAAACGGTAGACATCGTTCGCGGTGCCCCCAGTTATCGCCCGTCTTTCAATGCCTACATGTGGGCCGACGCGATGGCGATCGCAAAAATTGCCCGCCTGGCCGGGCAAGCAGAGACAGCGAAACGATTTGTAGAAAAAGCCGAATCGCTGAAAGCCAAAATGATCGAGCGACTTTGGGATGAACGACGCCAGTTTTTCTTTCCGGTCTTCAAAAACGACGAACAGCGTGATGGTCACAAGATCAAAGCACTGAGCAAAACCTACGAGACCGGACAATTTGCGGGCGACCCGCACGGTCGCGAATTAATCGGTTATGTCCCATGGCAATTCAACATTCCGGATCCCGAGCAGGGTTACGAAATTGCCTGGGCGAAACTGATGGACCGCGACGGCTTTTATGCTGATTTTGGTCCTTCCACCGTCGAACGCAACGACCCGATGTTTCTGCTAATGAAATCTTGTTGCTGGTGGAGCGGTCAATCATGGCCTTACGCTACGACGCAAACGCTGAAGGCACTTGCCAATGTCGTCCGCCGCGACGAGACGGTCGTCACCAAAGCCGACTACTTGAAGCTGCTGACGATCTATGCCAAATCACACCGTAAAGATGGAAAGCCCTACCTGGCCGAAGCGCTGCATCCCGATACCGGCTCCTTCGAAGGCCACGACAATTACAATCACTCCGAACATTATTTTCATTCGGGTTTCTGCGATCTGGTGATTACCGGACTGGTCGGTCTAACTCCGCGCGACGACCAGACTCTCGAAATCAAACCACTGGCACCGGCGGACTGGGATTATTTCGCCCTCGATGATGTGTCCTACCGCGGTCATCGCGTCAGCATCGTTTGGGACAAAACCGGCGAACGATACAAGCTTGGCCCCGGCTTGCATATTCTGGTTAACGGTAACCAGGTCGCCAGCTCGCCAACCCTGTCACCCATGTCCGTTGAACTTGGGGACCAGCCCGAGGCGGCTCGAATCCCAGACAAAGATCCTTCATTGACGGCCGTGAACTTCGCCGTGAACAACGACGGAACCTACTACCCGCGATTGACCGCGACCTACACCTCACCTGGAACGTCGATCAGCAAGCTCAACGATGGAAATTACTGGTACTTGCCACATCCTCCCAATCGTTGGACTTGCGAGGGTTCACCGAACGACCGCGACTCGATTGTGTTGGACTTCGGAACGGTTCGCCAAATCCATACCGTGAAGCTGTTTGTATTGGCCGACGATGACCTCCGGGATTCCCGCGTTCGCGCTCCACAGCAAATTGAACTGGAAGCCTGGATCGACGACGCATGGCGGCCGATCGGAGCAAATGAATCGGCGTTGCTCGAGCCTGTCGGCCATCGACCTGCCGTCGTGCGGATCGAACCTGTCCAGACGAACCAACTTCGAGTGACGCTCCAGCACGCAACGGATGGCAAGTCCGGGCTGACAGAATTCGAAGCGTGGGGAGATGCCAGTTTGCCCGTCGACCCGGTCCCACCGCCTCCGGGCAATCTGGCTTACAATCCCGGGAACCAGGAATTCCCACATGCGTCCGCGTCGCACTCGGATCGTTTCGGCGGCTTGCCTGAGAAAGCGATTGATGGCAAGACCGTCTATTTGCCAACGCCGATGAACCGCTGGACCAGTTATGAATCCCAATCGCCAACCGACTGGCTACAGATTGATTTCGGTAAACCGGTTGAGTTCCGACGCGTCGAACTGGCCATCTACGACGATCGCGGGGGCGTCCAACCACCGGCGGACTATGTGATCCAATACCTTCGCGACGGCACATGGCAAAACGTCTCCAATCCTCGGAAAACGCCAGCCAAGCCGGTCGGCGGTGCGACGAACACGGTACGTTTCGACCCCGTCACGTCAGCCGGCCTGCGCGTGGTGTTCACTCACAAGCGGGACTCTCGAAGTGGCGTCACCGAAATGGAAGTTTGGAACGACTAGGGTTTCGTGAATGGGACCCACCTGCCGCTCCAGCGACATCGAACGATTTTGCCAATTTTTTAAAATTGACGAAAACAACTTGACCCCTACGTGGTTCAGAATGGGTCGAATCTGCGATGGTACGTACTAAGGCTGACAAATCAAGGTTTTCCCCAAATTGCAGGTGCCAAGGTCCCGAAACCACGCCAGTCAAAGAAACCAATAAAATCGGAGAGAATCAATGAGAAAGTACATCACGCTGAGTATGGCGCTGGCGGCGATGGCCGTATTGTGTGTCCAGTTTGTATCCGCCCAGGACGGCGGGCAGCAGCGAGGCCGGGGGCAACGAGGTGCCGGCCAGCAAGACCAGCAGGGTCGTGGCCAAGGTGGTCCGCAACGTGGTGGCGGACGAGGCATGTCCATCATCGCGTTGACTGCGATTGAAGCGGTTCAAACGGAAATCGAAATTTCGGATGAGCAACTGAAAGAGATTGAAGCACTGCAAGAAGAACTACGCTCAGAACGGGGGCCCCAGGGCCAACGCGGGCAGGGTCGAGACGCCGACGATGAGGATCTGACCGAAGAAGAAATTCAAAAGCAAAGAGAAGAACGTCGCGCCGAAGCGATGGAACAGGCTGCCGCGAGCAGCAAAAAAGCAGCCGAAGGCCTGAAAACCATTCTGCTGGACCATCAGTACGAGCGGCTTCAAGAAATTTACGTCCAGGCGCTCGGCGTGGCAGCATTACAGGACGCCGAAATTGCCAAACAACTGCAAATCTCGGATAAACAACAAGCCGAAATGCAAGAAGTCAGTGCCAGGGCACGAGAAGACGCCATGGAAGAATTCGGCCGATTGCGAGAAAGTGGTGACCGTGAAGCGATGCAAAAACGATTCGCGGAACTCCGCAGCGAAACGGAATCCAAAGTTCTCGAAGTCCTTTCTGCCAAACAGAAATCCAGCTTCGAGAAAATGAAAGGCGAACCGTTTGAACTCCCCGCCGATGCCATGCGCGGGCAACGTGGTGGCGGTCAGCGCGGTGGACAGCGCGGCGGTGGCAATCAAGACAACTGATTAACAGCGACCTGCCCCATCGGTCGTTCGATACGGCAGCCTGAATTAGACGAACACAGCCAGGCGCGACATCGCCTGGCTGTTTTTTTTGTGGAACTCGGCAGGGCAACGGCACTTGGAACGGGTGACGTGGAGTTCTTTCGGACCTTGTCCCGGGAATCCACCCGGTTGAGCCCTTTGAATGCGAAGCCCAATCGCTACGGACTCGGCCAGCTCAACAAAGCTTTCCCAGAGGCGTCGGTGAGTCGAAGTTCACGGATCGACGCCCTACCTGCTCCGGCACTGACATCCAGCCTCAATTGCTGAATGGACTTTGGCGTTGGCAACTCGATTTGCACATCCTGCCAATTACCATCTGCGGTTACCTCAAAAGCGATTCGGGTTCCCCGCGGAAGCGTTGTCTTCGAATCGGTCGTGAAGAATAATTCGCCGCCATCGACACTTCCGCCGCTCAGACGAAAGGTCACGCGATAAGGCCCCGGCGGCAATCCACAGGAGCGCAGGTCCATCGCGATTCCCGGATCTTCGCCGTCAAACACAAGCTGCAATTCATCGCCGGCAATGCTGAGTTTCGTGTTCTTGCGGGCTCGAATGCGTTTGCGGTCCTCGGTGGCGGATCTTTCTTTTACTCTGCCAGGGGGCTGCAAGTCGCTGAAGTCCGTCCATTCCGGATGCCGGTGCCCTGACTTGGCCTCCGTTGCCGGAGCGTAGGAATTGGGTTTGGCATGTAAAACATCACGCGTCATCCGCGTCCATTGATCGACCATGGCTTGCAGTCGTTCCGGTTCACGGTCGGCCAGGTTGTTCAATTCGGTGCGATCTTCGGCAACGTTGTACAGCTCCCAGGCTTCGCGACGAAAGCTGACTGCCTTCCAGTCGCCGTCTCGGAGACCCCGATCGCTGGAAAAAAGTAAATGGATAGGCTGATCGCGTTGAAGAGATTTTCCTTGAAACGCAGGTGCCAGAGAAATTCCGGAGACGGGTCTCAGTTCACGATCGGGCCATTGGGCAGGAATCTGGCTTTCGCCAATTTCCGCCAGCGTCGGCAGCACATCAATCAGGTGCGCGGGTTGATGATCGATACTGCCGGGTTGAGTTTTCAAACCCGCTGGCCAGTGGACAATCGCCGGCGTAGAAATTCCGCCCTCAAATTGATTCTGTTTGTAGTAGCGAAACGGTGTGTTGCGCGCCCAAGCCCAGCCGGTGGAATCGGCAAGTGAAACATCGCCATTGGTGGGTTCGACATCCAGCAGCGGTCGTTTTCGATCATACGGACAGGCCCCGTTATCAGAAACAAATAGAATCAGCGTGTTGTCGAATTCCTCGTGAGCCTTCAAGTCGTCGATCAGTCGACCGACTTCCTGATCCACCCGATCGATCATCGCCGCCAAGGTTGTCATCCGGTTCGCTTCGTAATTCTGACGCCAAGGTTCCATGTCCTTCCAAGCCGGAATGTGCTGCGGACGAGGGCTGGGCGTCAGCGATTTTGGGAACAACCCCAGTTCCTGCTGACGAGCGACCCGCGCAACGCGAATCACATCCCAGCCGGCGTCGTACTTTCCTTTGTACTTGGCGTAGTCCTCCGGCAGTGCGTGCAGCGGTGCATGCGGGGCATTGAAGGCAATGTACAAATACCAAGGTTGCTCTGCCGCCCGGGCTTCCCCGAGGAACTTCAAGGCATAATCTACGTCCGCGACGGTTGTGTAAAACCCTTGATCCGGAACCTGCCAAGGCTCGCCATTCAAACGAAACGTCTTGTCGCCTTTGAAAAAATTACAAGCACCGCTGAGGTGCCCGAAGTAACGATCGAAACCAAAATCCGTCGGCTGCTGCTTCAAATGCCACTTACCCGTCATGGCAGTAAAGTAACCGCCCTGCCGAAGCACTTCGGCGGACGTAACGGCATGACTCATTGCGGTATCGCCCGCCGCGATACAGTACTGCCCGGTCAGCAGGGACACCCGCGAAGAATGGCACTTGGCCGTGTTATAAAACTGCGAAAACCGCAGCCCTTGCGCTGCGATTGCATCCAGGCGCGGCGTTTCAATCTCGCTGCCGTAACAGCCCAGGTCGGAATAACCCAGGTCATCGACCATGATCACCACGATGTTGGGACGGTCCGCTGCATCGACCGAAGTCCCCGACAACGAAGCGAACAGGAATAAACTTAAAATCGACCCAATAACGGGTTGGATGAAAATGGAAAGATTCATCGGTTGTTTCCACGGCGTTTCGAATCTTGGTTGGGTGGACCCAATCCGGGAGATCGGGCCGGGAACCCAGGCACGCTTTGAATCCCTCAGCTCGTGCGGAAAAAAGGATCCGAGTCAGTTTACCACGCAGGGTGCAAAACTCTCGGCATTTTCAGTTGGTTGGCAGGACGGCTGAACCTGCACGATAGAATTGAATTTCGCCGTTCAACCAGGGATGGGGGCACCTAGACCCGCTCATTGAGGCCACCCTTGGGCAAGCCCTCCATTTCAGCCCAAGTGCATTTAGGCAATTCAGGCAACATTTTACGTTCAAATGTCCGAATCCAATCGAATCTGCGGGCAATGCCGATAAGTTAATTTGATACGGTTAAGAAGCCAAAGGGAAGTCTGATGCGTTTACCGATTTTGATGCTTGCTGTCGCGGTCTTGTTTTCACTGGCACCGTCTGCATTTGGGCAAACCTACGGTGTCGAGCTGCATAACACTTTGATGCCGGCATCGAGCGGGATGGGTGGGGCAAGTTTTACTCAACCACAGGATGTTCAATCTGCCATCTACGGCAACCCCGCGACAATGACCCGATTCAAGGGGCAACAAACTGCATTCAGCGGCGCTTGGGCAGAACCGACGTTCAATGTCACGCAAACCGGCAACGCACCCTTGATTGGTGTTTCTCCCTACTCGGCCAAGTCCCAGGCCCCGGGTTCCTTGTTGGGAAACATCGGAGTCGTATTCGACTCTTCGGTGATGGGGCAGCCCGTGAAACTAGGGCTTGGTTTCATGAGCAACGCCGGTCTGGGTGTCGACTTTCGTCAGGTTCCTGAATCGAACGGAACTAATGTTTCTTATCTGGAACTGGACTTGGTGACAGCGGTTGCCGTACCATTGACCGACCGCTTGTCTGCCGGTGCGACCTTTTATCTTGGAACCGGTGTGTTGAATTCACCTCTCGTGGGCGTCAGCAGCACCTCTTTGAATTATGCCGCCCGGGGAGCCGTAGGGATCAACTACGATTTTGGAACGGGAACCACGTTGGGTGCCTATTGGCAGTCAAAAAAGGCCCACACTTTCTACGACCTCGTTCGCACCGGGGGTTCGTTTCAGAATGTGGAGCTGGATCTGCCGGCGAACACCGGCGTCGGAATTGCCAACGGTTGCCTGATGAACGGGCGACTGTTACTGGCAGCGGACGTATTATTCAAAAAATATAGCAACGCTGATTTTTTCGAGTCGATCTACCGTGACCAATGGGTCTTTCAGTTCGGTAGCCAGTATTCGGTCAATCAGAAACTTCGACTGCGTGCCGGTTACGCCTACAACACCGATGTGACGTTGGATACGGTACCCGGGACCATCGGTGGCGTCGTTCCGGTGGGTGGCATTCCGGCCGTCGAGTATTTGCAGGCACAGTTCGCCGTCCTCTCGCAACATCGCATCACCGGCGGTGTCGGAATCCGTGACATCATGCCGGGCATTGACTTCGATGCCAGTGTGGGCGGGATGTTCGACGGAACCAAGACGTTTGGCGACACGACATCCTCGGTGAAGAGCTACTGGGTCGCTTTTGGGTTCACCTACAAATGCGGTGGCGGCGCCAATGGGTGCACGCCTTGTATCGACACGCAGCCATCGTCGATGGAATATACTTCTCAAACGTTCCAGTAACCGCGTGGTGGATTGTCACCCGCAAAAACCCGGACGTTGGTGACAGAGCGCGATTTCCGCTCGAGATGGGTCGGTGCAAACGAGGATCGAAAAAGACGAAAGCCCCGTTAAGCGAGCAGGATTCGCCAGGGATTACCGAAGCCTTCGATTCAAAGGGAATTCCCCATGACACGATGCGTTTCGTCGACGGAGTGACGCTGGCTCAGGCAATCCGACAATTTCATCGGGGGCCAAAAGGACGAAAGTTCTTCCTACGATTGATCAACGCATTTATTGGCATTACGAATGCCGTGGCCTTCGCGATTCGATTGAACGCGTGAACTTAAGCCAGGCCTTTCGCCACAACGGATGACGAATCCGATGCGGACCGGATCGCAGGGCGACACTGCCACCAGCGTTCGTCTCCTCCCGGACCGAACACTCGTTGTCAGCTGCAAACGGTTAAGGATCTGTCCACATTACTTCATCCGCATGACCATGTTTTTTGCGCATGGTTGCTTTTGCCTGTTCGTTGGCGGCGGGATACTGATCGATCGGCACCGCCACGTTCGTTGAAAACCGATCATGATGAAGATCATAAATCCAAATCGGGTGTGATTTTATGACGAATTCGGCCAGCAAAACCAAGCCGTCCGCATCAAACGGCAACGTCGCTTCCAACATGCCGCGATGCTTATCGGTGAGGACCGTGGACGACCACAACTCAGTGATTTCCGCAAGATTTCGCTGGCTCAACCATTCAATCAAACCATCAAGACTTACAAACCCGGCCCCGACTTCGGCTGGGGCGTAACCGGTCATGATCCGCGCACTGCCAACGATCGCTTGCTTTAAAGCGGCGTAGTTAATTTCAAATCGCAGCTCAATCCCGTCGTGGATCAATGCCCAAAATTTTTCGTGCAACTCGGCTTCCACAACCCCGACAAACGGCAGCCCTGGCAAATCCAGTCGTGGCCGGCTGCTGGATTGCCTCTCGTCCACTATGCCGACTCCGACCAGCGGAACACCCGCGTTCGGCCGACCTGAACAAACTGCCCATGATCTCTGCAGCTGAGCGACTGCGGCTTGGCAAACGGCAGCCAACTGCGCAACTCGAGGAGCAGCAAAACTCGTGCCCGGCAGAAAATCCACGCCATCGAAGGGTGGGCCTCCATAAGCGACAACATCGGGACCACTACCCTCGCCGTCCTCCTCTCCGATCGCCGAATAGACGGCCAGTCGTTTCCCTGCCTGATCTTCGGTGGCTCCAACGGATATCAAGGTATCGGATCTGGCCCAGGGTTGAGCGATCATGCCCCCGGTATTCCCGGCTGCCACCACCAGCAGATGACTGCCGCTAAGTGCAGCCTGGGCCAACACGACCGGATCGCCTGCGCCGAGATATTCCATCGCCGCTTTCGGACCCAGACTCAGATTGATCACTGGCATGATGGCAGGTGGAACTTCGATCAATCGATCGACGTCCATTTCGACACCCGATGGATCCGACTCACTGACACGGGGATACCCTGCTTGAGCGGGCCATTGCCCTCCTTCCCAGGCTTCGTTGGGAAGTGTCCCGTTAGCTCTGATGTGATTCAAGAATCCAAACATCTGGTGCGCCGTTTGTGACCTCAAGGCATTGAATGCTTTTAATACCGGTGCGAAGTACTCAAAACGATAGCGCGGCTTGACCAGCCAGCGAACAAAGCGACTCGATTTGTAGGTTTCCAGCTCTTGGTCAGTCAACTCGATACCGATGATTGGCAGATACTCGTAAACGGTGGCTTGGGGATGTTTTGACTTCACCAGCTGCCGAAAACGATCCAGCTCTGCGACGGCACCCGGGTTGTCACGAATGAACGCCTCGCTAAACCAATCGTGAGTGATCAAGAACCATTCATGTTCAGTGGCAAGCGGCGGATTTGACGGTTCGTCCGCTGTCCGCTCATCGACAGGCGGCGATTGCGTGAGCGGTGAGATAATTCCGGGCGGGTCGTTACCCCTGTCAAGTTTTCGAATTCTGCCGACGACTTCGAATTGGACAGGCACGCCGTCCACATTGTCCGGCAGATCAATGCCGGCTGCGGGCTCATCGTCTAGATTGACTTTCAGCCCAAACCCCTCGTCATCCAGACGGGTAATCCCAATCGCAATGTCGGCGCCAATCAGCGGTCTCAGCAGCTCAACCGCTCGCTGCTTCGCAGCTCGCGCCGACTGAAGACTTGCGTGATCTTTCATCTTTCCAAATCGACTTTCAGTTGATCGAGAACGGTCTCAATCGGGTTGGCGTAGGTTAGGCCTTTTCCGTTTGATCCACCAACATTCCCACCGGCAAACAGCAATCCGATTGCCCGCAACTGGTCGTCTACGATCAAAGATCCACTGTCTCCGCTATCGCTGAACGCTTTGTTACCGGCACCTTCGATTTCAATCTGGTTGTTAAAACGCAGAACTCCCATATCGTACGCAACCCGAACATTGTCGATGTCAAACGCCGTGACGCGACCCGAGGTCTGTCCGGTCGTTCGGCCGACTTTATGAACCGTCGCATTGGCAGCGAGATCAAATACGCTTGCCTGCCCCTGTAGCTGACCAAGTTCGCCGATGGTCTTGGTATCGAAATCAATTCCTTCAAAAATATCACCCACCGCCGCATCGACCAGGTTAACACTGTTTTTGACCAGGTTGATCTTTTTGCCTAGTTCCCCTACCTCGTCGGTCGGAAAACTCCCGCCATCGAGCGTGCCAGGCTGCGAGATCGGACTGCCAATCGGATTGGCATTCTCGTGCGCGATGACGTGATTGTTGGTCAGAATGCCGAGGTAAAATGGAGCGGACCGGCGAACGACGAAGCATCCCAAAGTACCCGCATTCACGAAACCTGCAGGCGGCACATCTCCGATCGAAGCTCCGATCACCAGCGGACGACGACGCTGCCGGTAGAATGCCGGTTGAGCCCTGGTTCCGAATTTGACGATCGAACCAATCTCTTTTACATCCACTTCGCCTTTGGCCTCTTTCACAATTTCCTCCACCATGGCGCTGACCAAGGGCCCGGTGCGTTGCAGGCGGACTGCCAGCTGGTAATCGTTTTTTTTAGTGGTCGAGGTAACGCCCAACGCAATGTCTTCCATCGTTCGCCTGGCCATCAGACGACGCGTCGAGAACGCCCGGAACGACAACGACTCTGACACTGCACTTGCTGTCGCAGCAGGCGCGGTGAGCAATTCAGCTTTTAATGAGCGAACACTTGAAAGTCTCATGATCAACCTTTCGTGTGCCGGAGAAGCATGGGTGCCCTGTGCAACGACTAACCTCTTATACTGCGATGTTTGTCGATCGTCAACGAAAACCAAATCTCGCGCCCCATGAAACGCCATCGCGGTGGGGATCAAACAAACTGCTGGCAATCTGGGTTGCATTCATTGAACCCCTTTCCCGGGTCAACTGTCGCGGCGAATCCCGATGATGTCCACCAGAATCTGCTAGATTCTTCCGATCCCATCGCTTATCTTCCATTGAGTGCAATGGCTGTCTCTGTTGCAGCGACCAAATGTGGCTCTGTTGCTGATGGAAGGCAAACCGGCAGTCATTCGGGGCTACGTTCTTGCTGAACAAGCGGCTGTCGAAATGGAGGCGATTCCATTCATGAACAACAAGCGCGAAGAGAAATCATGAGATTACTCTGAGGAAACCATTTGAGCCAACGTAGCGCAGGAGAAAGCGTCATCAACCGTCAAAACCCAATCACCCGATTCATCGCCCTCGCCAGTCTTGCGTTGGCTTTCAGCCCAACCATTCATGCGCAGTCGGTCGATCCGGACATAACCCGAGCCGACGTGATCGTCTACGGCTCGACCCCGGGCGGCTTTTGTGCCGCAATTGCCGCCGCACGTGAGGGAGCTTCGGTCATGCTGTTGGAACCGACCGATCACATCGGAGCCATGAGCACCGGCGGGCTCAGCCACTGCGATTCGAACCAGATGGTCCGCAGCACCGTGATGGGCCTGTTCCACGAATGGCACACGCGGGTGGTCAAAGATTACACCGATCGCGGGCTGAAGGCTCCTTACGACCCGAAAAAGAAAGACCAATCGAAATGGACTTTCGAACCCCACGTCGCGATGCGTGTGACGATGCAGATGCTCGACGAGGCCGGAGTCACCGTGCTGACCGAACGCTATCTCAAATCGGTGACCAAAAATGGGCCGCGAATCACGTCGCTGATTACGAACAACGGCACGTATGCGGCCAAAGTCTTTATCGACGGCACGTATGAAGGTGACTTGATGGCAGCCGCGGGCGTTGACTGGACGATCGGTCGCGAGGGCCGCGAGGAATATGGCGAATCGCTCGCCGGCAAACAGTATCCGAAGCAGAAGCTGAACATTAGCGGCTTCGACGAGCAAGGTAAGCTGCTGCCGCTGGTCACAACCAGCGATGTCGGCGATGAAGAAACGGGCGACCAGAACATCATGACTTACAGCTTTCGACTGTGTCTGACCGAGGATCCGAGCAACCGCGTACCGATGCCAGCACCAGCCAACTACAATCCTGCGCGGTTCGAGGTCGTTCGCCGCGCGCTCCTGGCAGGGGAGAAACGTGTGGGCTTCGACCTCTATCCACTACCCGGCGGAAAACTCGACGGCAACAATTCAATCGGCGGACAATTTTCGATCGGCCTGATTGGCGGCGGGATCGACTGGCATTCGGCTGACAAAGCGGGGCGCAAGAAAATCTGGGAGGCACACCGGCAGTATACGCTCGAATTCTTCCATTTCCTGACGACCGACCCGGCCGTGCCCGCTGCCATCGGGAAGCGATTTGCCCAGCTCGGCCTGTGCAAAGATGAATTCCCCAGTTACGACCACTTTTCACCAGCTCTCTACGTCCGTGAATCGCGTCGCATGAAGGGCCAATATGTCATCCGCCAACAGGACATCCTCGAGTCGCCGGAAAAGGACGACCCGATCGCCATCTCGTCGTTCCCGATCGACTCGCACGACTGCCAGCGCATTGCAATGGCGGGCGGAGGTGTGATCAACGAGGGAACGATCTTCCCCGTGCGGCGAAACAATCCCAAACAGGGCTACGCGTACCACGTTCCGTACCGCGCGATCCTGCCGAAGCCTCAACAGTGTGACAACCTGCTCGTGCCGGTCGCGCTATCCTGCACGCACGTGGGCATCTCGTCGCTGAGGATCGAAGGGACGTGGATGGTGATCGGTCAGAGCGCCGGTATCGCTGCGGCGCTGGCATCCGATCAGGACTTGGCCGTGCAAGAACTGGAGTATGCGAATCTTCGCCCACGACTGCTGGCTCAGCAGCAGGTTCTGGAATTACCTGAGGTCACCGACTCACCCCCGACCGGTGATTCCATCGCTGAGACATTGCTGCCGGGAATCGTGCTCGACGATTCGGACGCCGTTCTGACAGGCAGCTGGTCCCGTTCAACGAATTTCAAACCGTACATCGGAAACGGATACGTGTTCAGCGGAAAGAAAAACGGCAATCTAAAAAGCGATGGCGAAGCGACCGCGACGTTTCGGTTCAAGCTGCCAAATTCCGGTCGATACCTGTTGTCGATGGCCTACTCGGCTCATGAAACGCGGGCTAAAAATGTCCCGGTGACTGTGTTATGCGGGGACGACACACAAGCGATGGAAATCGATCAAACGGTGCCACTTCCTGCCGGCAAACATTTTCGCTCGCTGGATACATTCGACCTGCCGGCGGATACCGAAATCACCATTCAAATCTCGAATGCGGGCACGGACGGATATGTGATCCTCGACGCCCTGCAACTGCGGCCTGTAAAATGAATCCAGCAACAGGCGAGCGTGTGGATGGCAGAAGTGCCGGACCCACTGTCGTCATTGCGAATTGAAACGCTACGCAAAGCCGAAGGTGTTGGCCCCCAGATGTTGGCAGGCAACGGGGCGATCCGAATAGGTCGGCAGGAAAACCGACGGCAGGAAAATGTCAGCGCAACATCTTCCTGCCCTACATCTTCCTGCCTATTTACGAACTTCCACCAAACACCATCAGTATCCCAAATCCGATCAATAGTGGGCCGTACTCCATCACGTTCAGAACGACGCAAGATTCAGCAAAAAACCATCATTTTTTTGGCAGGAAAATGGACGGCAGGAAAATGTCAGCGCAACATCTTCCTGCCCTACATCTTCCTGCCTATTTGTGAACTTCCACCAAACACCATCAATATCCCAAATCCGATCAACAGTGGGCCGCACTCCATCACGTTCAGCACGACGCAAGATTCAGCAAAAAACCATCATTTTTTTGGCAGGAAAATGGACGGCAGGAAAATGTCAAGCGCAACATCTTCCTGCCCTACATCTTCCTGCCTATTTGTGAACTTCCACCAAACACCATCAATATCCCAATTCGACTCAATTACGGGCTTCAATCCATTATTCTCAGGACGACACGATGTACATGAAAGCAGCACGTGGTTATGGCACGAAAATGGGGGCGGGAAAAGTTCCCCGCGATTGCATCTTGCGGCCCACACCGTCTTGCCGCTTCACCCTTAGCACCTATGCCATCCTGTTGCTGATTTCGTGCTCTTTCGCCAATGCTTTCGACCAGCCGCCCAACGTCGTGATCATCTTCGCTGACGATCTGGGCTACGGCGATCTTGGCTGCTATGGCGCAACCAAGGTGAAGACGCCCAACATCGATCGGCTTGCCGCCGAAGGACGGCGGTTTACCGACGCACACTCTGCTTCCGCGGTCTGCACACCGTCGCGTTATGCGCTGCTAACCGGCGAGTATCCGCACCGAAAGAAGCTCAGCAAACCGGTCTTTCTGAAAACCGGTCTGGTGATCGACACAAAACAGCAGACCGTCGCCAGTGTGATGAAAGACGCTGGGTACGCCACCGCCTGCATCGGCAAATGGCATCTTGGTTTCGGACAGCAGGCCCCGGACTGGAATGGCGAACTCAAACCCGGGCCGCTGGAACTCGGCTTCGACTACTACTTCGGCGTTCCGGTCGTCAACAGTCATCCGCCGTTCGTCTACGTCGAGAATCATCGGGTCGTCGGCCTTGTCGCTGATGATCCGTTTGTCTTTGGCACGAAGGCAAAGACGAGAGACTTCCCTGAGAAGATGGGGATGAACCAGATTGGCGGAGCCGACGCAGCACACGCATTGTACGACGACGAAGCCGTTGGAACGACGCTCACCGGTAAGGCGGTGGATTGGATCAAGGCTCGAAAGGAGCAGATCCGTTCTTTCTCTATCTCGCCACCACCAATATCCATCACCCATTCACGCCCGCCGCCTCGATTCAAGGGCACCAGCGAGTGCGGTCCGTACGGCGACTTCATCCACGAGCTCGACTGGATCGTCGGCGAAGTGATGAAGACGCTTGAGGAACAGGGCGTCGCGGACAACACGCTTGTGATCTTCACCAGCGACAATGGCGGCATGTTCAACGTGGGCGGACAAAACGCCTGGGACGCCGGACATCGCCTTAATGGCGAACTGCTTGGCTTCAAGTTCGGCGCCTGGGAGGGCGGACACCGGGTTCCGTTCATCGCCCGCTGGCCAGGAAAGATCGAAGCCGACTCGGTGTCGGATCAATTGATTTCCAATATCGACATGATCGCAACGCTCGCCGCGCTGACCGGCGGCAAGCTCCAGGCAAGGACAAGGTCGCTGACAGCGTCGAATGTGTTACCGGCGTTAACCGGCAATCCGACAGAACCACTCCGCGACCACTCGTGCTCGCCCCCAGCAAGCCCACTCACCTGGCCATTCGCAAGGGCAAGTGGATGTATATCGGAGCTCAAGGCAGTGGCGGATTCACTGCCGCCAAACGTGGCGATCATGCCTTCGGTGGACCGGCAGCCATTACCTACGCGGGCTACCAAAACAGCGATATCGAAAACGGAAAAATCAAACCGGATGCCCCGCCGGCGCAACTCTACGATTTGGCTACCGATCTGAAGCAAACACGCAACCTTTTTCACGAGCAGCCCGAGGTCGTGGAAGAACTGAAGACCTTGCTCGCAACCTATGCGTCGCCCTACCAGAACCGCAACACGACGGTGGAGCGCAAGTACGATGGCTTCCCACCACTCGGCAACCTGCGTTTCACGTTTGAGTCCGGGAATCTTGACGGCTGGTCAATTATCGAAGGCGAAGCAGGCCAACCGGTCTCGGATCACACCTCGCTACCCCGCCACGTTAGCAAGCCGTTCAATCAAGAAGGCCAGTTTCATCTCTCGACGGTTGACGCCAAAGACGGCTTCACCGACCAACAGCAGGTCGTGATTCAGTCGCCCTCGTTTGTAATCAGTGGTGACCGGGCCAGTTTCCTGGCGTCCGGTGGTTTTGATCCAGACTCACTCTACGTGGGGCTGTTTGACGCCAAAACAAAAGCCCTCCTGCTGACCGCTGGCGGACCGAACGGCCCACAGATGAAGCGGACGACATGGGACGTCAGCGACCTGCAGGGAAAGAAGGTGTTCCTGCGAGTGGTCGACAAAAGCACAGGCAGTTGGGGACACTTGACCTTCGACGATTTTTCCGTCTCCGGAGAGCTTCAGCGCTGAGCCATCATCGGCAGATACCGCCCGGAAACCCAACGAGCCCTTTTCGATCTGCGTTGCCGGAACAACAGGCACGGAAAAAAAGAAATCAATAAAACGAAAGATCACATCGACGAAGGTTCAACTTCGAATTATCGAATCATGCTTTCCTTGTTTGTCATTGTTTTCGCATGAACAGGCCCATTCGCTGTCGCTGATATTCCGAAGAACACGCATTAGCAGGAATTCGACAGGCTGGCCCGCATCGCGGCGATGATCACGAACATCGCCGAAAACGTCGGACGCTTTTTCAGGAACGAAGAACTGGGAATCAGCGACGTTGTTCAAGTTGCTCGCGCCATGTTTTCGCCTTCGTGTCGTACCCAGCGTTTGGGTTATCTTGGTCCCACAACTCATAGAGCTCGACCAGTCGCTCGATCGACTCAACCAGGCAGCCACGAAGAACTGGCGGTATGGAGGATTCACACTCGCTCAGTCCTTCATATCCTGCCAGCAACAAGGGTTCCGCCTGGGAGAACTTCTTTTGGCGAAGCAAAGTTTCCCCCAATAACGACATCGTTTCAAATGTTTGCCAGTGGCTGGGGATTTCCGTTTTCACAATGGCCAGGCTGACGCGGACCAATCTTTCGGCTTCAGGATACGCCTCGACAGGAAGATAGTAGAACTTGCTGAGCAGGGCGAATTGTCTGGCGAATTCCACACAATCGTTTGGCAACCGATTTCGAACCGTGTCCTCGACCTCCACTGCCAGCTCCTTCGCCTTGTCTGCCTCACCGGATTGGACATAGATATCCACCAAATCAAGGCCAAATTTGAGCGTAAAATTGTCCCGGTTTCGCATCATCTGGCTGGCGTCCTCAAGCAATCTAAAAGACTCTGCATTCCTCCCCAAGCATTTCATTACGACCCCCAAGTCGGCTTGGCAGGTAAGCGTGCTGGTATGCTCTGGCCCCAAGCTGGACAGATTGAGTTCCAGCGCCTGTTCCAAAATGCCCAACGCGGATTCCAATTGGGCTTGGTCGCGAGATACCAATGCCAGCTGGTTCATGCCATACAACGTGGTCCGGTGCTTCAGCCCCAATTTCGTCTTCGATACCTCAACAGTTTGCCGCAAGAGGCTATGGGCCTTGTCAAGTTGACCGGCCTGACGATACGTTGCACCGAGGTTGATATTTCGAAAAAGTGTGGTCGGGTGGTCGAGTCCCAGTTGGGCTTTGACTTCATCACTCATCTGCTCGAACAGTGGTATCGCCTGATCGATTTTGCCGGTCTGACAGTAGGAAACGGCGAGATTGTTCATCACTAGCAGGGTTGAGCGGTGGGATTGGCCGTGCTCCGACTTACTCAGCTCAAGCGTCTGCTCAAATAGCGGCAGGGCTTGGTCGAGTCGACCCGTCGCGCGATATCCAGCTGCCAGGTTGTTCATACTGCTCAGCAAATCAGGATGAGCCGGTCGCAGGCTGGCTTTCATCCGTTCCACCGTTTCTTCCAAAACAGGGATTGCTTCGTCCATCTGGTCGGCGGCTTGATACATCGCCGCAAGGCTGTTCATGTTGACAAGCGTGTCGGGATGCTCCGGGCCAAGCTTGGTTTGGCTGAGAGCCAGCGATTCCTTTAACAGCGGCAACGCTTTTTTCGGTTGACCGACGGTTCGATAGGCTTTAATCAGGTCGTTACGGGCCTTGCGAACCGCAGCATGATTCGGCCCCAGTTTTTCCGTTGTTAGTTCGAGCGTTTGTTCAAGTAACGGTAAAGCTAGTTCCATTTTGCCGGTCGCTTGGTAGGCCTTCGAGAGATTGTTCCGGATTCCGAATGAATCCGCGTGTTCCGCTCCGTACTTGGCCACGGTCAATTCCAGCAATTCCTCGAAGATCGGCAATGCTTTGTCCGTCTGACCATTTTCCTGGTAGATCAAAGCAAGACTGTCCATGCTGGAGAGCATGATCGGATGACCAATGGGCAGACTGGCCTGCCCCAGCTCAATCACCTGCTCCAAGAGTGCCGCGGCCTGGCCCGGTTGTTCACTAAGACTGTACGCCCCAGCAAGATTGTTCAGGCTCGTAATCGTGTAGGAATGATCTGGTGCGAAATTGGCTCTGGCGTGTTCGAGTACATGTTCGAGCATTGGCAAGGCTTGATCCGGACGACCCGAGCTGAGATAGGTCAGTGCAAGATTGTTCATAATGGCCAGCGTGTTTGAATGCTCGAGCCCCGACTCAACGGTTGAGATCTCAAATGCTCGTTCCAGGATGGCGCGGCGTTTTCAAGTTGACCGGCGGCGTGATAGGCCACTCCAAGGTTGCTCATGCTTTCGAGCGTATGTGGATCGTTGACACCCAGTTTGGCTTGCTGAAACTCCAGTGTTTGTTCAAACAGCGGTACCGCCAATTCCGGCTGGTCATTGGACAGCAAGGCCGTCGCAAGATTGCTTGCGGAATCCAGTCGATCAGGATGGCCGGATTCCAAGAGTGCCGCTCTCGTGGTTAAGGCCTGTCGAAGCAACTCAATCGCCTCCTCCGCATAACCCAATGATTCCAGGGATTGTCCAAGTCGATCCTGCATCCCAGCGACAACCAGAGGATCTCCGATTGCTTCGCCGATCAGGTGTTTCCCGGCGTCAACCAGGCGTTCAGCCAGAATGGATTCGAGCGATTGGTCGTTCTCCCTGATCGCAACAATGTCCAGGTCCTCAAAAATCGAGGAGATGATTTCGTTACCTTTCACCAGCTGGACTAGCCGTCGTTCCGCCTGTTCCTTGGCTGCGGTGACCCGTCTTTTTTCTTTCAACAACAATCCGTTGCTCACGATTGACGCGATCGTTATAACGGCCATCAGCAAGATCGCCGACCAGACGATTGCCGGATTGCGCCGCGACCAACTGTTGATGCGTTGCAAGGTCGTAGGACGTTTTGCCAGCACAGGTTTGCGATCCAGAAAACGTTGTAAATCCTCCGCCAGTGCTGCGGTGCTTTCGTACCGTTCAGACGGATTCTTGGCCAGCGATTTGAGTACGACCGTTTCCAGGTCGTTGGGAATGGCCGGATTGATTGTCCGGAGCCGAACCGGTTCGTCAAAAGAGATTTTGCGGATCAGATCCGCCCGATCGTGCCCCTCCCAAATCGGCTGCAACGAAAGCAGTTCGTAGAGTGTCGCTCCCAGTGAATAAATGTCGCTTCGCTGGTCCACCAGCACACGGCCCGCCGTCACCTGTTCGGGACTCATGTATCGCAATGTCCCCATCAGATCGCCCGTCATCGTAACGCCCGCAACGGCTTCGATCCGGGCGAGTCCAAAATCGGTGACAAACAGTTTCCCGTGCTTGTCCATCAACAGGTTTCCGGGTTTGATGTCGCGGTGCACAATTCCGTGTTCGTGGGCATGCTGCAACGCCTCAACTACCTGCAAGATCAATCGAGTCACGTTTCGAAAGTAGAGCGGGTCAGCGATCTTGGTTGTGCTTGACCTACCTTGGGCGACGGTTTCATGGAGTGCCTCGTCCTGCTGGCTGGATTCATCGTTTGCTAGGGGATGGGAGACAATGCCCGAAGAGACGCGTTGCTTTGACAATTCCACCGAGACCGCTTCGTCGATTGCATCGGCGGTGATGATTTCGTTGCTCTGAGGCGCGGGCTTGCAATTCACGAATCACCACGGCCAGGCTCTGGCCTTGAACCAGCTGCATCGCGTAATAGTGGATCCCGCGTTCCTCGCCGATGGAATACACCGATACGATATTAGGATGCTCGAGTGTGGCAATGGCCGTTACTTCGTTTTTGAACCGGACGATCGCTCTTTCATCAATCAATTCTGCCAGCGGCAAAATCTTGAGCGCGACACGGCGATCAATTGAAATCTGACGCGCTGCGTAGACGACACCCATTCCGCCCCGGCCAAGCTCACTCTCGATTCGAAAATCACCCAGCGTTCCCGAACTGTTCAAACCAAGAAAGGATGGCGACACACAATCACCGGAACCAGCAGCGACTTTGAAGTTCCCCAACGCATCCATGGCTGGGCGGATCTCATCAAACTCCTGTGAGAATTGCGGATAGCGGGAGTAGACTTGTGGCCAATCCAAGGCTTGTCCCAACTCGATTTGCGTCGCGATCTCGGCCAAGATATTGGCCAGTTGTTCCTGGCCGGCTTGAGTCGATAGAGCATTCGCATGAAACGCGGATAAATCTTCATTCACTTGATTGTTCCAGACTGCCCAAAATCTTCGCCAATTGTTTCAACGCACGCATGTGCCGCATTTTAATCGCACTCTCGCTGGTCCCGAGGCATTCGGCGATTTCCCGCATCGTCAGCTCCTCCACATAGCGCATGACGAGTACCTCGCGATACGCCAAGCTAATCTCAGCAAGCGCGTCATGAACCTGTTGTTTGTTTTGTTCTCGTTCCATTCGTCGGCTCGGGCTGCTTTGCTGAGCAGCCAGAATTTCGGCCAACAGGTTCGCTGATGGATCTAAACCGGATTGAACGAAACGGTCGTGTTGATTGACTTCGCGGTCAACGCTGCGACGCTGAGCCACGACATGAGCGCGAAAGCTGTCGACCAGCTGTGCCCAGGCCAGTTGACGAAGCCAAGGATAAAACGCGATCGGCGGTTGCTTTGCATAGTCAGGCAACCCGGCATGCGCCTTCACCAACACCTCCTGGACGAGGTCGGATGGGTCCACTCGCGCCCCCATCCGTTGATCCAAATGAACCGCGATCATTCGTCGCAATCGCTCACGGTGTCGATCCAACAGGATCGCGGTCGCATCACGATCGTTCGCGGCAACTCGGCGGATTAACTCCTCCGTATCTGGATCTTCATGGATTGACAATACCATAAACCCCTATTCCGGCCTCGTCGTTGCGAGCCAGAAGTAACGCGGAAAACGTAATTTTTCAACATCCTTGAAATTGCCTCGGTAATCAAGCGAAGATTCGAAATACTTGCCAGCCCCCTGACCGATTTGCGTCATTCATCCCCAACTGGCAAGGCGTTTGATTTTTTCGAAGAACCGAGACGTTTGCGACCAGCTGATCCGGTGGTCTTCAACGCGAACTCCTTAACCGGAATCGCAAATTTTTGAAACTTTCGAGGTTTTTGCGTTACCCCAGCTTACGGACGACGAGACTTGCTTGAGTCCGCCCCCTGAAATTTTCTCACGGGCATGATTGCAGAACTGCAAACGGGGCATGGGGCTTGCCTGTGGAAGATAGATACAACCGCCCTCCCTTTTGATCGTCCCAAGCTTTTTTCCCTTCATTCAAACCACAATTCAGAGTGACCTACCTGATGAACGCCAAAAGACGAATGCTTCGCACACTGTCAATCGCGGTTGCGGCAATTTTTAGCCAACAGACGATGTTCCATGGGGCAAATTGCTACGGGTTTCAAAATGGGTTACAGGACGCAACCTGGTTGGGCTTGGACGGGAATTGGTCGGATTCGACGATGTGGGATGTTGATCCTTCGGTACCCAACAACGGAAACGACGGAAAAGACTGGCGAGTCTTTATCGATGCGGGCACGATCGACATTAATCAACTGGTGCGGATTTCAGAGCTGAACTTTTCAGGTGGCGAACTAACGGGAGCAAATGACCTAATCGTTGATGGTGATTTCAACTGGACTGGCGGGGGAATGCAAGGATCTGGCAAAACGATCCTGGCTGGAAATTCCATTGCCAACTTGGGATCGTCCAATCCGCGACTCAGCCGAGAGATTGTGAATCAAGGAACCTTCTCTTTTCAAACCGGTTCCATTGGCTCTGAGGCAGGAGCAAGAATCACGAATGCCGCAGGCGCCAACTTCCAATTCCAAGGCGACGGACAATCGCTGTACGACGCCAACTCGATAGGAGTGTTTGAGAACCAAGCGGGCGCTGTTCTAAGTAAAATCTCAGGTACCGGGCAAAGTAACATCGGATGGCACGTCAATAATCAGGGCACCGTGGAAGTTGCGACCGGACAACTAATTCTCTCTGGGGGTGGAGATTGGTCGGGAACCGCTAACATCGCAGACGGTGCGACTTTACAACTCACTGGATCATGGAACGCGGAAGATGGTGGCTCGATTTCAGGACTAGGCCAAACCATTTTAGGTAACCCTGAGTCAACAGGGGCCGCCATTTCTTTTGGACAAACAGCAGATCAGCAATTCCGATTTCAGACTAAAACAGAATTTGCCGCCGGAGAAATTCTCGGGTCCGGTGATGTTGTATTCGAAAATGATTTCAACTGGACCGGCGGGGGAATGCAAGGATCTGGCAAAACGATCCTGGCTGGAAATTCCATTGCCAACTTGGGATCGTCCAATCCGCGACTCAGCCGTGAGATTGTGAATCAAGGAACCTTCTCTTTTCAAACTGGTTCCATTGGCTCTGAGGCAGGAGCAAGAATCACGAATGCGGCAGGCGCCAACTTCCAATTCCAAGGCGACGGACAATCGCTGTACGACGCCAACTCGATAGGAGTGTTTGAGAACCAAACGGGCGCTGTTCTAAGCAAAGTTTCAGGTACCGGGCAAAGTAACATCGGATGGCACGTTAATAATCAGGGCACCGTGGAAGTTGCGACCGGACAACTAATTCTCTCTGGGGGTGGAGATTGGTCGGGAACCGCTAACATCGCAGACGGTGCGACTTTACAACTCACTGGATCATGGAACGCGGAAGATGGTGGCTCGATTTCAGGACTAGGCCAAACCATTTTAGGCAACCCTGAGTCAACAGGGGCCGCCATTTCTTTTGGACAAACAGCAGATCAGCAATTCCGATTTCAGACTAAAACAGAATTTGCCGCCGGAGAAATTCTTGGGTCCGGTGATGCGGTTTTCGAAAATGATTTCAACTGGACTGGCGGGGGAATGCAAGGATCTGGCAAAACGATCCTGGCTGGAAATTCGATTGCCAACTTGGGATCGTCCAATCCGCGACTCAGCCGTGAGATTGTGAATCAAGGAACCTTCTCTTTTCAAACTGGTTCCATTGGCTCTGAGGAAGGAGCAAGAATCACGAATACGGCAGGCACAACTTCCAATTCCAAGGCGACGGACAATCGCTATACGACGCCGGCTCGATAGAAGTGTTTGAGAACCAAGCGGGCGCTGTTCTAAGCAAAACTTCAGGTACCGGGCAAAGTAACATCGGATGGCTGGTCAATAATCAGGGCACCGTGGATGCACAGGTCGGGACACTTCAACTAGATTCATTTAGCGGCGATGGCTTATATTTGGCCAGTACTGGCGAATTAAGGATAGCAAACGATCGGCTTCGGTCTGGCAATTGGGTAGTACAAGATCAAGGTATTCTAACGATTGGAACTACCGTCTTAAATTCCATTGATGCAGGTGCTTCACTGGAACTAAATGGAAACGCCAGTTTCGCTGATGAAACGGGCGTTAATGGAAGTCAGGTTGCCATCCTGGAAAACAAAGGACGCTTGTCTCTTAAGAATGGAGCCTTATATCAATCACCCAATTATGACTTTCTAGCTGGGCAGAAATTGACGAACACCGGCGAGATTCTCGTTGATGGCAGTAGTTCGTTGCAACACGGTGTCTTAAACCGAGGTCTAATTTCTGGAAGTGGAAATCTGCAACGCGTAAGTTTTGAAGCCGGTGAAATTATTGCCGATGGAACGCTGACCATCGACAACATTGAAGGAGCTGTTGCAGGTTTAACAACTCTAACTTCGGGTACTCTATCCACTACAAACTTAAACCTTTCTGAGCAAACTTTGCGAATGACTGGTAACTCGCAATTGCAAGGAAATTCAATTGCGTTCGGTGAAAACTCAGGATTGGAAATTGAAGCCGGTTCGTTGGTTTCCAGTCCCAACGAGATTTCGCTTTACCGAGCCAACCTACTTGTTGACGGAGAAGTCAACGGCAATGTCAATGCGGTTCAAAGCCAAATTCTTGGAACAGGTTCTCTTAACGGGAATCTAGTTGCCGTTGAAGGAACAAGTATCGGGACCGACTCGATCCTGCAAATCAATGGCAACTTAGGCCTAAACGGCATTGTCACCAACGGAACGGTTGTCGTTAACGGAATGGCTGCGGTTGACAGTGCGACGATCGACACCGGTGCGACTCTTACGGTTACCGAAGGAACAGCCATCACCCGAGCGGCTTTGCCAGCACCACCATCAACGGACAACTTGACTCTCACATCGTCACCGTGAACGATGCAACGCTGCGCGGAGACGGAACCATCAACGGTAATGTGGAAATCACTGATGGTCGTTTCGTAGGTTCGTCTAGTGCCGGAATGACTATTACTGGTTCCATGGACACCTACGGAATCGTTGGAATTCAAAATCACGATCTCTATGTCAATGGCTTAACGACGATTCGTGATGGTGAGTTACGGATCGACAAGCAGCGGCAGCTTGTTGGGCGACGGGGCGCTCAACATTCAGGGTGGCAGCCTGGTCGTTGCGGGTAGGCTGGAGAAGAATTTGTTTATTCAGGGCAACGCGTACTGGAAGGAAATATCTTTGGAGACGCTACGCTCGGTGATGGAGCCAACGTCACCTCGATTCAAGGATTCGGATTGGTCAACTGCTTCACCAGTGGTGATGTCAGCTTCAGCGCAAGCGGTTTCGATGTTGAACAAGCTCTCGGTCCAAGACGGTGCACTGAGAATGGATATCGGAAACCACGCGAACATACGTTCTTTCGAAATATCCGCTGACGCAATTGCGACCATGACAAGCAGCAATGGAGAAATTGATGATGTCCAGATCGGAACTCTTAGGTTGGATGGTTTGTTAAATCAAGGCTCTGGTGGTGCCACAATCACCACGGGCGGTATGAGCGGGGCAGGCGTAAGTGGCGGGGATGTAGCAATTCGAGGTATTGAGATCTTTCGCGAATTCTTTGGGCCCGGGGTGGGTGACGTGCTTGGACTTCGGCCCGGCAATAGCCCTGGTACTTTGACAATCGCTTCAGATGGTTACGACGCACTTACCGTGGAGCTCTTCCCCGAAACGCCGCCGGATGACTTTCTCATCGACGAACTTCCAGCGATCTTCGAATTCGAGATCGCGGACGCGAATGGGCGATGGGCGTTGATTGGGACCTGTTGGACGTGACCCAGGGTGGTGTTACCTTTTCCGACGTAACTGGTAATGTATTCAGTATCGAATTAGTTTCCCTGATGAATGACGACACGCAAGGTGCATTGGCGGGGTTTGACTCCGATCAAGATTACACCTGGCGGTTCTTAGATACAGCCATGGGATTCGCGGGCGTATCCATTGGCGAAATTCAGTTCATCATTGACGACGAGCAATTCGCTGCAGCCAATGGCATCCGCCAGGGTGCATTCGCTGTTTTCCAAGATACTGAAACCAGCCTGGCATTGCGGTATTCGCTTAGTGCCGTGCCAGAACCGACATCTCTGATTATGTTCGGCATCTTATCGTTGGGTGGTTTAGCGCCCCGAAGAAGGCAAAGATGATTCCGGCAGGTCTTGCAGTGGCACCGTGACTCGGACGCGTATGCTAAAAAACGTGATCTTTCAGATTTTTGAAGATTCTGCGTTACCCAGTTTGGCGGGCAACGAGATTAGCTCAGCGGCAGACTTCGCCGGGAATCCCGATACACGTTTGATCTGGGCGGTCCATTCAGCCTCGGTGAAAAACGCCCCAGCTCGACACAGCCCTCCTTCAACCTATTTCGTTCCGGCTAGAGATACACCATGAACCCAAATCGGTATTGCGATTTATTTATTCTTATCGCCCTGTTTTTGGGCACTTTCTCGTGCCAGTCGATCCACGCTCAAATTGCCTCGGCGCTGGCCCGGGAAGGGGCTGTGCTGGACGGCGACTCCAGCGGACGGGTTGTGGAAAATATTTTTTACAACTCGATCAATGGCGTTGGAGGATACGCATTCAGGATCCAAATGAGCAATTCCGTCGATTACTATTGGGGCAATGCGACTGGCGGGTCGGGGGCGACTCTGCGTGCGGAATCCGTTATTGGAAATTACTCACAGAATTTTCTCAGCTTTTTCGGCATCAGTGATTCTGGACAATTGGGTTATAGCGCTCCTTACAACAATTCGGCTACCGGCGAGACCAACCTCCGGGGTCCTTGGCGGGACTCGGAGTTGTTGCTGCCGGAGGGAAACTCGATTCCTGGCATCACTGGCAAATATTCGATTGGAATCGGCGGTGCTTCGATCACGCGTAGCGGCAACGTTTATTGGGAAGGCCAGTACTCGAACACTCGAAATGGGGCCAAGCAAGGAGATGCGATTTTTTATGGCGATGCTTCCACGGTAATTTTGAAAACTGGTGACAGCCTGGGCGGCATTGCTGAGGTGGTTAGCGACAACATCTTCGCTCCTCGATTCTCTGCTTTCGGGACCAACTACATTGCCAAGGTAGAGCTGGATACGGGAGTCGACAGCGAGTACGCATTGGTTAGCAATGGGTCGGTTCTCACCGCAGGGGGTGGATTGCTGCGAGAGGGTTCCGAAATCTCTGGCGCAGCGGGCGGACAGACAGGCGAGCTGTACGAAAACCTGTCGATTGCCGGCCGGATTACCGAGTCCGGTGAATACCTGGTGACGGGTGATTCCAATGCCGACGAAAGTCTCAATAGTTTTTTGATGGTGAATGGTCAAATTGTGCTTCGCGAGGGAGACGTTTTTGGCGGGTCGTCCTTAACCGGAACCGTCGAAAGTTCATTTATGAATGAGAATGGTGACTGGGCCGTGGTTTGGGGCGTTCAAGATGGCAGCGGTGGTGAACGAGAAGCTTTGATTGTCAATGGAAACCTAGTGCTGCTGGAGGGGGACGCGGTGGACTGGAACAACGACGGACTCATTGATTCCATGGATCAAGGCGCATCGCTTCTCGATTTCACTTCTGCAGGTTACGGGTTAACACTCAGCGACCGCGACAGTAATGGCCAGCTTCGTCTGATGTTTATTGCCGATGCTAACGTCGCCGGAGCGATTCGCGAAGGCGGATTTTCATTCACCTACAGCGCGGTGCCCGAACCAGGAACCATTGGATTGTTGACCCTCGCTCTGCTCGGGACCTTGTATCCACGAAACAGACAGCGAATTGCCGTGACCCGATCAAATCCTTGACTTCTTGCCTCGGAACGGGTGTCAAATAACCGGAACTGATAAGGTGATGCTGGGTAGCAAAATCCAGGGTTCGATATTAAAAATAACCCTGAATGGATCGCTCAATCCTTGGAACTGATGGATGCCCAACCAGAACAGGATCGTCACCCCGGGCCCGACCGAAGATTGTGTTCGCGCTGAGGATGGTCAGATCATTCCTGTCCCTGCGGGATGGGAATTGCTGCCGCCTGGCGATGCTGCACTGACTCGGCGAGTCAAAACGGGTGGGGCGAGCTGGACCGTGCAGGAAAAAAAAGGACGGCGAACGTTTTCGCGCGGCGTCTGGGCACCGGCTGATCGGATCGCTTCGGTGCGCGCCGAGTTGGAGGTGGAACGATCCACCGAATCCTACACGAAACGCCGCCAAGCTGACGCCAAACGGCGCGAGCGCAAACAGTCGGAGTATGTCGATAACTTTTGCGACGCGGTGGTGGCATTTCTCGACTTTGCGGCCTGCCATCACGACGTCAGCCAACGGCTTGCCGCTGCCGTGACCCGACACGCCACACCGATTGGTAGTGGAACCGTGGCTCGGACGCAGCGAATCCCGATTGAACGGCGGGCTGAATCGGCGGTAATCGCCTGGCTTCGCCACGAAACGACCGCCTACGACAACATGAAAATCGAGCGGGTTAAGGGAAAACGCCGCGAAGTACGGCGGATGCTGGCAGAACAATCCAGGCGACTTCTGGAAGGATACCGACGGGGAATCCCCATCGATGCAAAGCAATGCCCATTACAGCGAGCACTCGATGACGCCGGCTATACTGGTGATGGCGAGATGAGGACGCCGTAATCAAATCAAATCGGACAGTCTTGCCATCGAGACTCGGCGGAAGACAAACCGATTTGCCAAGCACCCAAAATCAGAAGCAGCCAGTTCCACCATGAATTCCAAAGTCCCGATCTTTTCGCTTTTCGTCGCTTTCGTCTGCCTCGTTTCTCTCCAATTTGGAGCGACGGCTCTCGCTCAAAAAACAACGCGGATTCGCGTCGCCTGCCTCGGCGACAGCATTACGGCCGGTGCGCGAGTTGACGAAAAAACCGAGTCCTACCCGGCTCGACTGCAACAGCTGCTGGGCGAGAAATACGAAGTCAGAAATTTTGGCCTTGGCGGCGCGACGCTGATCAAGTCCGGCCGCCCGAACGTCTGGCAAAAACTCGAAGAGGTGAAAAAGTTCCAACCTCACGTGGCCGTCATCTCCCTCGGGACCAACGATACGGTCGGAGGCAAACGGAAAAACTGGGACCAAATCGAACGCTTCGATGACGATTATGCTGAGTTGATGGATACGCTGGCAGCGATCCCGACCCAACCGAGAATCGTGCTTTGCACGCCAACCGCGATGGTGCTCGAAACCAAGGGCCTTTCCGAAACTCGATTAGCGGACCTGACGGAGCGTCAAACCCGATTGCAGATACTCTGCGGACGGATCCGCGAGCTCGCTTCAAAAAATTCAGTGAAAAACGTCTCGTTGTTGGAGTTGAACGCCGTCCTCCAGAACCGTCCCGAGCTGCTATCCGAAGGCGACGGCGTGCATCCCAATCGCGACGGCTATTTGGCCATCGCCAACGCGGTGGCCGCTCACCTTCATGACAACAACACGAAACAGCCAAACATCGTCCTGTTTTTGGTAGACGACATGGGATGGCAGGATACATCGGTTCCGTTTCACACGACCACCACCGAGCTGAATCGACGTTATCGCACTCCGAACATGGAACGACTCGCCGCAAGCGGCATGAAGTTCACCCAGGCGTATGCGTGCAGCGTTTGCTCGCCGACGCGGGTCAGTCTCATGACCGGCCTGAATGCTGCACGGCACCGCGTGACGAATTGGACGTTAAAAAAGAACGCCAGCAATGATCGCAGTCACCCGACACTCGGATTTCCAAACTGGAACGTGAATGGGCTGAGTCCTGAAGCTGGAGTGGAGCGCACCGTGCATGCCAAAGCGTTGCCGGAGTTCCTGCGAGAATCCGGTTATCGCACGATCCATGTGGGTAAGGCGCACTTCGGAGCGATCGGCACGCCTGGCGCTGACCCGCTGAATATCGGCTTCGATGTGAACATTGGCGGTCACGCAGCGGGAGGTCCGGGCAGCTTTCTGGGTACGCAGAATTTCAGCGCCGCCTGGCGACAGGGTGATCGGGTATGGGATGTCCCTGGCCTCGAACCGTATCACGGCAAGGAAATATTTCTTACCGAAGCGCTCACGATCGAAGCCAATCTTGCCATGGACCAAGCGGTCAAGGATGAAAAACCGTTTTTCCTTTACCTGTCGCATTACGCGGTGCATGTGCCGTTCGCAAGGGATGACCGCTTTTATCAAAAATACATTGACGCAGGACTCGACCCTACCGAGGCGATGTACGCGGCGATGGTGGAGGGAATGGATCAATCGCTGGGCGATATTCTCGACAATGTCGAACGACATGGTCTTCGCGAAAACACGGTCGTGCTGTTCATGTCCGATAATGGCGGCCTGAGCGCCCACGGCCGGGGTGGGAAGCCGCACACGCATAACCAGCCACTTTCCAGCGGCAAAGGATCGGCTCACGAGGGAGGCGTGCGCGTGCCAATGATCGCCTCCTGGCCCGGCGTCACGCAGCCGGGCTCGGTCTGTTCACAACCGGTGATCATCGAAGATTTCTTTCCCACCATTCTGGAACTCGCAGCCGTGAAAGACGTGCAGCAAGTCGGTGGTATTATCGACGGTCAGAGTTTTGTTTCGTTACTGCGAGGTGAACAGGACGAACAACGGGAAACCCGTCCCCTGTTCTGGCATTTCCCCAACCACTGGGGACCTCGCGGACCGGGAATGGGTCCGTCAAGCAGCATTCGACGGGGCCAATGGAAGCTGATCTATTACTATGAGAGCGGTCGATGCGAGCTGTTCGACATCGCAGCCGACCTGGGTGAGCAGCAAAATCTGGCTGACCAGCACCCTGCCCTTCGAAAAGAACTTGACAATCAACTGCGGAGTTATCTTCAAGACGTGGACGCACAGTTCCCGATCGACAAGCATCGGTGAGAACATTCGGGTTGCTTTGTGCCAAGCTGAAAAATCGCGTTTCCAGTACTTAACCCCCGAACCGTCGGGAGAGGTGTCACGTTGAATGATTCAACATTAACAATCAGCAGAATTCGATCGGTGCAGCGCAAGACGATCTCAACGACTCCAGACGTGGAAATGCTCCATCGATTCTTGAGTGACTTCACGAGTGGCCAATTGGCGACGCGACTACTCTGCCTAAGCATTTTCGTCAGTACGATCGCCGGTCTTGCGGCGAATGTTTCTGCTGCGGATGCCGATACTCCTCCCAATTTCGTTTTCATCTTTGTTGATGATCAGGGGTACTATGATCTCGGTTGTTACGGCGCCACGGAGGTCAAGACTCCGCGAATCAATACGATGTCGCAGGAGGGCACGCGTTTTACGGACTATTACGCTGCAGCTCCGATTTGCAGTCCCTCGCGCGCGGGTCTGCTAACCGGCTGTTACCCGCGGCGGGTTGGCAACCATATTTGGGTCCATCGAGCGGATTCGCAAACCGGCATTCATCCTGACGAATTGACGATTGCGGAATTATTGAAAGCTAACGGTTACGCGACGGCGTGCATCGGGAAGTGGCATCTCGGATTCCAACAGCCGTTTCTGCCACACAACCAGGGTTTTGATGACTACTTCGGACTGCTGCATAACCTCGACCCGGTCGAAGTCGTCTATTTTGAGGATCAGGGCGGAGTCCCCCTGATGCGAAATGGTGATGTTGTCAAGCGTCCGGCGGATCCCGCGGAACTGACGAAGCTCTACACCGACGAGGCGATCCAGTTTATCAAGCGGCACAAAGATCGCCCGTTCTTTCTCTACCTGCCACACACGATGCTGCACAATCCGCTGGGTGTCAGTCAAGAATTCAAAGGGACTTCCACCTGGGGCGAATACGGGGATGCCATTCAGGAACTCGATCACCATGTGGGTCGCATCTTTGATTCGTTGAAGGAGCTCGAAATTGATGACCATACGATCGTCATCTACGCGTCCGACAACGGTCGGGGACCAGGCCGCACGCCCGATCAACAGATCCGAGGCCGTAAGCTGTCGACCTACGAAGGCGGAATTCGCGTACCCGCCATTGCCTGGGGACCCAAACTGGGTTTGCAAACGGGGGCGGAGTCAGCGGAGGTCGTGCGCGCGATGGATTGGTATCCGACGTTGGCCACCTTGGCTGGAATTGAAATTCCGGAAGGCCTCGTGATTGATGGACGCGATCTTAGCCCGCTGCTCAAAGGTGAGACCAAATTCGTTCCGGCACCCGGCATGAATCGTTCGCTGAATGCGAAGGTACCACTGCGACGTCGCTGGGATCCAGCTGGCGAATGGGCGCCCCTCATCCGTCGCAACGAATTCAACGATGCGTTCTTCTATCACGGCAGCCAGGGCGCTCTGGCCGCTGTCCGCTGGAAAAATTGGAAATTATATCTGAATCCGAGTTTGCAGCTTTACGACCTGGCGGCAGACCCTGCTGAATCAATTCTCGTACGCAATCAGGAGATCACGAAAAAACTGCGCGGCATGGCCATCCTGTTCCAGCAGGAGATGCAGTTCGACGCGCGGCCTGCCGGGCAGGCTCCACCACCGCCTCGTGCCGATGGTCGAACCTTGACACCGCAATCAACCCTGGATCGGTTGGACGAACAACTGGACGTGACCTACGCACGCTATGGAGACCGCACGCTGGAGATGGATCTCTATCGGCCCAAAGGAGTCTGGGGCGAATTGCCGGCGATTGTGTGTATTCATGGCGGTGGCTGGAAGCGTGGCAGCAAAATCAATCACCGAAAAGTCGCTCAAGCGCTCGCATTGAAGGGCTTCGTCACCGCATCCATTTCCTATCGCTTAAGTGAAGAAGCCATGTTCCCCGCCCAGATTCACGATTGCAAAGCAGCCGTTCGATTCTTGCGGGCACATGCGCGGACATACGGCATCGACCCGAGTCAGATCGGAGCGATTGGTCATTCCGCCGGCGGTCATTTGGCAGCGTTACTGGCAACGTCGGCCGGCGTACCCGAACTGGAAGGTGAAGGAGGCAACCCCGAATTCAGCAGCGCCATTCAGGCCGTTGTGCCGATGGGCGGACAAACCGATTTTCTGTCGCAGCGCACGAGGGATATCTCCAGTGCCAAGGATCGTGGAGAAATCTGGAGACAATTTCTCGGCGGTTCACTCGACGAACAACCGCAGACCTACCGTCTCGCATCACCGCTTGTTCATCTCGACCCCACCGATCCACCCAGTTGGTTCATCACGGGCGAGAAAGATGACCCGAGCACTCGAGGGAATGACTTTCGGCAGCGAATGGAACAGTTTGGCACGACGGCTGGACTGACCATCATCCAGGGTGCACCCCATCCGTTTCTTGAGCAACAAATTTGGTTCGACGAGGCGCTGGAGATCGCGATTGAGTTCTTCACCCAATCTCTGAAGAGACCGAAGCCCTGATGGTGTCCATGCTATAATTAATCCACGCATTGACACGCAAGCCTCCGACTGTTCCGGTACCGCAACCATGAATCGGCACGTACATTTACGAACTGCGAATTTTGATTTCCAGCGATGTCAACCGCCACAGCACCTGGAATGGCTCCGGATCAATGCCAACGACAACTGCAATTTGAAATGCGTTTACTGCCGCGTCCCGCGATCCGACGGCCGGATTGACATCCAGGATCTCCAAGCGTTTTTTGCCGAAAACGTCACCGGCGTTGACAATCTTCAGTTTGGATGTGGTATGGAACCCACGATCGATGACCGGCTGGCGGATTTAATGGACTTGGCTTCGAATTCGAATGCCAGGCCGAATCTCCGATTTTCGTTACAGACGAACGGATTGATGTTGCACCGACACGATCTGGACCGATTCAAAAGGGCTGGGCTCAATTTGTTGTCCGTTTCGATGGATTCCACGAAACCACAAACCCATCAACGGTTGCGTGGTGGATCGAGTGTGGAAAAGATCATTCGTAACCTGCATGCATTCAAATCAGCCTGCCCGGAGGTATCCATTCAGATTCTGGCGGTCATTACGAACCTGAACATTTGCGATGCAGAGTCGCTGGCGGAATTTGCGGTCGAGCTGGGTGCCAAGCGAATGGTGTTCCGCGAAATGGTCTATTTACCCGAAAGCCAAAACATTGACCACGACGAGGTTCAGCAGCTGATCGTGCCGCCGGGCGAATTTATTGCCATGCGAAAACGTGTCCTCGATCTGCATGACGGCAAACTTGAATTTTCGTTTTTTGAAACTGAACAACTAAAAAACTACGGGAAAAAGTCGCGAGCCGACTCTTACCCGCAGGTTCTGGATTCCTAGGTTTCGCCTCGCCGCAGGGAATTTGAGGCTCACGTTTTAGTCTTGGTGCCAAAATTGACTCACTCCCAGTCACTGACACCGGCAACGCGACCCCAGGGTTGCCAGCCACTTTCCTTGTGCTCGGCCCAGTGGAAACTGTTTGAGCTTGAGCGGTAAAAGCGAATCGTAAAACTGCTGCGAGTCTCGTCCTCCAGTTGTTCGAAGGAATGAATCCTGCCTTCATTGATACGCGTCAACCGATCGCCCCGCTGGATCCCCATTCGCCCGGCAATCCCTCCAGAGCTGACTCGGACAACTTCGAACGAATGAGCTCCAATCGGTTCCAGCGTGACGCCCAGCTTGTACAACTCCAAGCCATTGCGACGTGGATTCGGATCAAACGGAGGGTCTTCTGGTTCCCAGGGGTTCACGATGGGCCGCTTGACTTCTACCGGGACAACTTCCTGGACTTCGAACTCCTGGAGACGGCGAGTTCCGGTGTATGGATCGTAAACGTATTTCTGCACAACGCGTGTCACGGTTTTGTATTGGATCACTGTCTCCGTGCGACGATGTCCTGGTTGCTGTCTCCAATCCATTCCGTAGCCCTGAAATCTTCCAGTCGGCTGACGACCATCGAGGTGCTGGTCCTGAAGTTCTTCCTGGTGGGCACGTCGGTTGACAGAGTCATTCGAATCCGGTCGGGGGGTCAACCCCTTGATTTGCAAGGCCTGGGTCTGCTGTGCCATTGCGACGCTGGTCAAAGTCAAGGCGAACAAGGCTGCCAAGGTCATTTTCGTTTTCATCGTATTGTTCCTTTGAAGTGTTGTGATGAAATTTTTGTTTGTGAACACCTGGGTACTTGCGCCCAAGCGGTCCCGCCCCTCATGAAAAAACAATTTTTTTGAGCTTTTAGAAAAACGCCGGGAAACACGCTAAAATGCTCCTTTGCAGCATCGCAACCACAAGGCTTGAGGCATTGATGGATAAAAACATCACCCAGTGGATCGGAAAATTAAAATCTGGCGAAGAAGAGGCGGCCGCCGCGATTTGGAGCGAATATTTCCCTCGTGTCTGTGGACTGGCCAGGAAAAAACTGGGGGATCTCAAGAAGCGGACGTTTGATGAAGAAGACTTGGCCTTAAGTGCAATCAATGCCCTGTGCATGGGCGCCCAGGCAGGAAAATTTCGGCAACTGGAGTCCAGTGACGACCTGTGGCAAGTGCTGGCGATGATTACCACACGCAAAGCCGCCCAGTCGTGGAGGAAGGGAAAAAGGGACCCGGAACAGGGAGAATCCATCATCTCCCGCCCCGGCAGAGAACTGGCGGGTATCGATCACTTGGCCGGCAAAGCCGACCCTGATTTTATTGATCAGCTTTCGGTCACAAGCGCCGAACTCCTCGGTGGACTCGACGAAAAACTGCGGAAGGTTGCGTTACTGCGATTGCAAGGCTACTCAAACGAGGAAATCGCCGAACGTCAAAATCGCAGTGTCAAATCCATTGAACGGTACATGCGCATGATTCGAGAACAGTGGAATCAGGAAGCCGATGGCTAAGCAATTCACTCTGACCCGAATCAATTTGGTCTGCGAACGTTTCGAAGACCAATGGCAATCTGGAACCGTTCCAACGATCCGGGAATTTCTGGATGGCTTTGAAGGCCAAAGCCGGCAGAACCTGTTCTTTCATCTGCTGGAAATTGATCTCGACTACCGGGCCTCGACCGGCCACCACCAATCACTGGACGACTGGCTCCAGGAATATTCCGAGTTTGCGGAAATTTTACAGGAAGCGTTTGCGAACCAATCCGGGCGGGACCCAACAAGGTCGAAGTCATTTTCGTCAGACGAAACCAACAACCTGAAGCAAGGTCGTGAGACAAACGCTCGAAATGTACCCCACGAAACGCTGCCGGCGTTGCCTGGCGATCTGCGATCGGGAAAGCGGGGAGCTACCCTGGGAGGATACCAACTGGAAGAGGTGGTCGGAAAAGGCGGCATGGGGATTGTCTACCGTGCCCGCCAACTTTCCCTTAATCGAATCGTCGCACTCAAGATGATCCGGGCCAGTCAAGCCGAGGACGCCGAATTTCTGCAACGTTTTCATGTCGAGGCTCAAATCGCTGCCTCCTTGAAGCACCCCGGCATCGTCCAGGTCTATGACGTTGGCAGTGAAGACGGACACCACTTTTTCTCGATGGAATTGGTCACGGGGGAATCACTCGCCGAAATCGTTGCTCGCAACCCACTGTCAAACCGACGCGCCGCAGAAATTGCATTACAGATTTCGACGGCCATTGATTTTGCACACTCTCATGATCTGATCCACCGCGATTTAAAACCCGCCAATGTCCTGATCTGCCAAACGGGCGGCGCCAAAATTACCGATTTTGGATTGGCGAAAACCCTGGAGGCGGACGCCAACCTGACCGCCACTGGCCATGTTTTGGGTACTCCGGCCTACATGCCGCCCGAACAGGCGATGGGAGCGATTCAGTCAATTGGCAAGCACTCGGACATCTATTCGATGGGGGCGATACTCTACGAATTACTGACCGGCCGTCCTCCGTTTCAGTCACCCAGCCCCTATGACACTCTGTTTCAGGTCATGAATCATGAACCGGTCGCGCCCCGGAAACTGAATCCCGGGATCAACCGTGACCTGGAAACGATTTGTCTGAAATGCCTGGAAAAAGAACCTTCACGCCGCTACCCATCGGCGCGTTTACTCGCGGACGACCTGCAACGTTTCCTTGAAGATCGTCCCATCCTGGCGCGTCCCGTGAGTATCCTCGAACGCGCGTGGCGATGGAGCCGACGTAATCGTCAAGTCGCTGCCTTGTTGGCAGCGGTGACCGTTTCCGTCATCACGGGACTGGCCGTTTCCATCTATTTTGCGATCCTCGCCGAAAGCCGGGTTGAGTCTGCCAGGAAAAACGAAGCGATCGCGAAACAACAAACCCAACAGACGATTCAGACGATTGAACGAACCGTGGAGCTGCTCGCCAATCCAAACGTTCCGATTCAACAGCGACGTCGACTGGTACTCAACGAACTGCTGAGCTCTTTGAATGAAGTCTATCGGGGGTTTGATCTGGGCGAGAGAATCAATTCGTCGAAGGGACAAACGCAATTGTTTCTCGGCAACCTGAGTCTTGATTTTGGTGACGAATCGGGGCAGGACGCGACGGCCAGGACGATCGAATATTACCAACGTGCCGTCGCACTACTGGGGGCGGCCTACGAGGCAATGGAGCCGGAGGCGCCAGATGCCAACGTTGCCTTTTATTATGCAACCGCACTCCACAATCTTGCGGATATCTATTTTTCGATTCATGACCTCGAGCAGTCCGAAGCCTGTTTAAACCAGTCGATCGAGGTCAACAGGAAGCAATTAAAAGAGGGACCCGAAGACGAGTTTTTCCAAATGGCTTACACGCTCAACTGCAAACTCGCCTCGGAAATCGCCTCGGAAAAACAGGACATTGCCGCGGCAGAAAGATGGATCGATCTCGCGATTGAGACCGCCGAACCGCTGGGAACAGAGGGCTCCGCCGATCGAATTCAGGCACTGCGGGTCCTCGCCGCACTACCTGGTCAAGGGATCGTTGGGGATTGACCAGCACCAGCCCTACGCTGAGTTCGCTTTGAACCAGGCCATGTCGACCTACCAATGGTTATGTCAATTGATTCCCGATGAAGCTGAACATCAGTGGGGACTCAGCATGGTGCACGAAAATCTGGGTGATCTGGAATTCAATCGTCAGGCCGTCGAGCAGGCATGCGAACAGTATGATAAGAGCTACGAGTTGGCTTTGGACTGTCTTGAACGCGAGCCAGAGCGATACGACTGGCAGTGGCAACTGGTTTACTGCCTCGACAAACAGATCAAAGTTCACCAGGCACTCAAGAATCTCGAACAGGAGCTGGACATCCGACAACAGGCCGTGGTGATGCGCAGCCACTACGCCGTTCAAGACCAATCCAACCGTGATCTCATCAACGACCTGTTCGTTGACGCCCACCTGCTGATCGACAAACTGTTGGCCAATGCGGAGATCGAACGGGCTGGGGAATTGCTTCAAACCCTTCAGCAAGACTGGGAGTCGTGGAACCCTCAGCAGCAACAAGACTATCAGCAATCGTGGAACACCCTGAAGTCCAAGTTCAGAACTGCTAACTCCGAATCGTCGACCCGCCGCCCCGAATAATCACTGACTGGCCCGCTCGGCCGCTCAGTCCTTCCGCGTCGTTGGGTTCATCTCCTTCAAAATGGCGATTTTCAGGGCAAAAATTGTTTTTTCAAAAAATCCTGATTTGGGTGAGGGTTAACAGGCCTGCTGCGCAAGTTCCCTGATGTCACCCAGACAACAACTTCAAAACTTAATCAGGAGAATAGAAATGAAAATCAAATTTGCTCAAACGTTGGCCATCACACTCGCCATGGCAGCCACGACCGCAACCTACGGCCAAGACAACGAAAAAACACGACACCTGGACCAATTCCAGCAGCCCGTCGGACGAATCGCACCCGACGAACCGACGTTTTATTCCGGGTATTCCGAGCAGCTCGGAGCCCATGTCCGGGAATACCGTCGCCACGGCGGACAAACAAGAGGAATGGAGATCCTCAGCGTGGACCGGGGTTCGGCAGCGGAAAATTGGGGGTTTGAAAAAGGAGATGTCATCCTCCGGCTGGACGGGTATCGAACAGCATCCGTCGAAAATCTGGATTTGGCGTACCGGTTCAGTGGACCGGAATTCAAGATCGAATACATCAACGTCCGCAACGGGCGATACGAATCCAGCAGGGTTCGCAAGGAGTCCATGCCCCCTGCACCACCCGCCCCTCCCGAATTGGAAAACTCGCTCGCCAAGCGTTTGGGTATGAGAGTTCGCGAGTTGCCTAACTTTGAACTGGAGGTATTACAGGTCGGACACGGATTGGCCTGGCAAATGGGCCTGAAGCAGGGTGACGTGATCACGGGTATCGCTTCCGTTGGCATGCCGGTTTACCCCGGTCGGCCAGCTCAGGATGGAGCCATCCTGAGAGAATTGCGAGTCTACCGGCCTTACCTTGGGAGTTTTCAAATCGACGCCTCCCAATATGGAACCATCATCTACTAGGAATTGACAATTGACAAAATCAGCTCAGGGCCCCGTTCTACGATCGGGGCCCTTTTTTTATTAGCCGGGACTTTTTATTGGCCGTCACTAAATCGCCAATTGGAAATAAAGCAATCGACAAAGGCCCGGAAAGAAACCCGTGCGTTGTCAAATTGATAGCTCCGGGCAGTCTCAGCCAGTTTGGTACTAGCCAAGGTAATTGGATGTTCAGCCGCGACTGGCGCCGAAACGACTGATCCCAATGGCAAGCGACAACGCACTCACATCACAGCGCCAGGGTTCAGAGTGGAACTAGAAAGCGTGCCAAATCTGCCATCTTAGTTTCGCCTAAGCAATCAATTCGCTTAGAACTTTGCCTGCTTCCGTCGGACCGATCAGCCGCTGATTGAGTCCCTGATAAGGAAAACTGAAGCGGTGAGGATCGATCCCCAGCTGGTGCAGGATGGTTGCTTGCAAGTCGCGGACGCTGACTGGATTCTCGGTAATGTAGTACCCGATCTCATCCGTTTGGCCGTAAGCGCCGGTTCGAATTCCACCGCCGGCCATCCACATGGTAAACGCGTGCGGATGATGGTCACGACCGATGAAGCCCTTTTTCAATTCCTTATTGACGTTGTTTTGCATCATTGGCGTACGACCGAATTCGCCGCCCCACACGATCAACGTTTCGTCCAGCATGCCACGCTGTTTGAGATCCGTGATCAAGGCGGTAATCGCTCGGTCGATTTGCTTGCATTTGATCGGCAATGTTTCATCGATCGACTCGCCCGGCGACGAACCGTGGTGATCCCAACCCCAATCGTAAAGCTGGACGAACCGCACACCATTTTCGACCAGTCGCCGCGCGAGCAGGCAATTGTTCGCGAACGTCGGATCGTCACCCTTGTATAAGCTCCTGGGATCGGCTGCGGTTTCCGCTGCAGAAATATAGCCTGGTCTGGCCCCATACAGCTCAAGCGTTTCCTTGGACTCCCGACTGATATCCATCACTTCAGGAACGGACAACTGCATCCGGAATGAAAGTTCGTATTGAGCAATCCGGGTGAGCGTCTCTGGATCACCGACATGCTGGTGCTGGTATCGATTCAGATCGCCAATCGCGTCAAGCGTTTGACGTCGTGCCCGTCGCGATAGACCTTCGGGATTCGACAAAAACAGAATGGGATCGCCACCATCGGTTCGGCATTGAACACCTTGATAAACCGTCGGCAGGAAACCGCTACCCCATAATGACTTCCCCGCGCTAGGTGTTTTTCCGCCGGAGGACAGGACAACAAATCCAGGCAGGTTCTCGTTTTCACTACCCAATCCATAGGTGACCCACGAACCCATGGAGGGATACCCCAGCAGCGGATTGCCTGTGTGCATGAACAACTGGGCGGGCGAATGATTAAATTGCTCAGTGTGAACAGACCGAATCACGCAAAGATCGTCGATCACTTGAGTCAGATGGGGAAGTCGATTACTGATCCACTGGCCGCTTTCGCCGTGTTGCTTGAACTCGCATTGTGCCCCCAGCATTTTTGGGACCCCCTTAATGAAAGCAAACCGCTTGCCTTCAAGATACTCCTGGGGACATTCGGTATTGTGGAGTCTGGTCAGTGCCGGTTTGTGCTCAAACAATTCCAGCTGGGACGGCGAACCGGCCATATGCAAGTAGATAATGGATTTTGCTTTAGCAGGGATTTGCCAATCGCGTTCCGCAGCCGCGGTTTCGCGAACCAGCAGCGAACTGAGCGCGATCGAGCCGAAACCCAGCCCCGCCTGACCGAAAAAATGCCGACGCGTGATCGCACGGGTTTGTTTAAGTGAAATCGGAAGTGTCATGGTTCGGTAGGATTTCGCTAAGGTTTCGTCAAAGTTTCGTCGAGGTTCAACAGGACATTCGCCAAGGCAACCAGCCGCGGATCGCCGCTGGTCAAACCGGCGGCATTCAGCAGCAATTCTCCATCAGCCAGCTCGTGATTCAGTGCATCGTATAACTCGATCAGTCGATCAAGTTCTGCGGGCTCGGCGTGGCGAATGAGGACCATCCGGAAACCGTTGGCGATTTGATCGCGAGTCGTTTCGGCAGATTCTTCCATCCGTCGTGCCAACGCTCCCGCGGCTTCCACGAACGCCGTGTCGTTGAGGGTCACCAGCGCCTGCAACGGCGTATTGGTCCGCACCCGCCGAATCTGGCAGACTTCACCGCTGCCAGAATCAAACGTGGTCATCGCCGGGTAGGGACTGGTTCTTTTTTTGAAGGTGTAGAGTGCCCTTCGGTAGCGATTGGCCCCCGTCGCGTTGACCCATTTCTCGCCGCTGTAGGTTGACTTCCAGATGCCGCCTGGCTGGGGAGGCATCACCGACGGTCCACCCAGTTGTCGCGTCATTAACCCGGACGCCGCCAAAGCCTGGTCACGAACCATTTCGGCCGACAAGCGGAATCGCGGCCCGCGCGACAACAACCGATTACGGGGATCGATTTCAAGGTGCTGTTTCGTGGTCACCGAGCTCTGACGGTAAGTACTGGACATCACGATCGTCTTGAGCAGTTTCTTCCATGACCAGTCGTTTTCGCGAAAGTCGACGGCCAGCCAGTCGAGCAGTTCAGGGTGCGTCGGCAAACTTCCTTGCGTCCCAAAATCCTCTTCGGTTTCGACGAACCCGATTCCAAATAACTGCGCCCAAACACGATTCACGGCGACCCTCGCGGTGAGTGGATTCTCGGCACTCATCAACCAGTTCGCCACACCCAGCCGGGTGCGTGGTGCATCTTCGGCGAGTTTGCCAAACGCGACAGGCACGTCGGCTTGCACCACTTCGTCCTGATCAAGAAAATTCCCGCGTCGGTGGATCCGGGTTTCCCGACGGTGGGTTCCGGCCAGTTCCCGCATGATCGGCGTTGTCGGCACTTCACGTTGTAGCGATTCCAGGGCTCGTCGTTTTGCATCGATCTGCGATTGAAGAAGCCTTGTTTCGGGGTAAACTTGCCGCCGGAAAACGGTTTTCAATCCCGCGACCGGATCAAGCTCGGCCGTCAGCCACTCGGAGGGATAGGAGCTGGCGGAAAGACGAAATTTCTCCAGCAACAGCCCTTGGCCATATTCCTGTTCAAGCGTCAGTCGCAACTGGCGGCCCTGCCCCGCCTGGATCGGTTCGGCGAAATCGAAAACCGCACAGTGTGGCTCGGCAGCCTGCGGCGAAAATGCCCAGCCGGCATTCGTCTGGCCATCGATAGCTTTGGAGACTTCCCAATCTCGCTGCGAAAAATCAGCTCGTGGACGGACGAGTTTCAGTGGAACTGGAGTTTGTTCCGGCTCCAGCAATTCGACGGTCAATTCCCGCAGTGCGACGTTCTTGTCCGTCCATTTTCCGCCCGGTGATTTGGGATCGGTTTCAAGGCGGAACGCGGTTACCGTTTGATCACTGGGCAGGTCCAACGTCAGCTTCCACGTATCTTTCTCCGGCAACTCATCGACCACGACGAATGTCCCGTACTCGTCCTGGTGCAGCGAGACACCCCGTTTCGATTCGAAAGCTGACTTAGGCAACGGCGACCAAAGCGGGCGATCAAGGAACTGCGCCTGCCATTGAGTCCACGCCTGGTTGAAGGCGTCCGATTCTTGATTCAACTGTTGGTCCAGCGTTTTGAGTTCCTGCTCCAGCGACGAAATCTGTTGGCGTTGCTGTAACGTCGGTGTCGGCATGGTTGGTTTTCCACGATCCGCGTCCTCGGTCTGATTGAAGAAAGCATACAACTGATAGTAATCCTGTTGGCTGATCGGATCGTATTTATGGGAGTGACACTTCGCACATCCCATCGTCAGCCCCATCCAGACCTGGAACGTGGTATCGACACGATCTTTGACCGCCGCCACACGGAACTCTTCATCATCCGTGCCACCCTCATCGTTTTCCATCGTGTTGCGATGAAAGGCGGTTGCCAATCGCTGATCGAGGGTTGGGTTGGGTAGCAGATCGCCAGCAAGTTGCTCAATCGTAAATTGATCGTAAGGCAAATCGCGGTTGAACGCGTCAATCACCCAATCGCGGTACCGCCAAATCGTGCGCGGTCGATCTTTCTCGTAGCCTTTGGTATCTGCATACCGGGCCAGATCAAGCCACATTCTCGCCCAGTGTTCCCCATAGGCATCTGACGCGAGCAGGCGATCGACGACCGCTTCGTAGGCGTGAGGTGATTGATCCGCGAGAAAGGCATCCGCCTCGGCAAGGGTCGGCGGCAACCCGGTAAGATCCAGTGAAACGCGTCGAAGCAATTGCAGTCGTTCGGCCTCGGGGTTTGGCCTGAGCCCCACTGCTTCCAGCCGTTCCAACACAAACCGGTCGATCGGATGAGCCGACCGGTCCGCTTGCGTATCGGGCGGCGCGACTTTGACGGGTGCGATAAACGACCAGTGCTGTTCGTACTTGGCGCCCTCAGCGATCCAGGTTCGCAGCAGAGCGACTTCCTCCGCGCTCAGTTGGTGTCCTGAATCCGCTGGCGGCATGAGCGTGTCAGGATCATCCGATTCGATCCGGGTAATCAATTCGCTTTGGTCGGGCACGCCCGGTTCAATCGCACCCATCTCAATGGCATTCGCGCGATCGTCAAGCCTCAGGTCGGCCTGGCGAGAACCTGCGTCCATTCCATGGCAGACCAAACAGTTTTTGGCCAGGATGGGACGAATTTGCTGATTGTATTGCAGCGGTTCCTGAGCAAAATTCGAACCGCCGACAAGCAGTGCAAACACCACCAGCGCTGAACGAAAACTGGATCGGAAACCAGACGAAAAAAATAGCTCACTCATCGAGTCGGTTAGGCTTCGTAAGATTGGAAGTGGGAAGGCAAACAAGGATCGTTGCAGGGCGGCCTGTCGCGTCAATTTTATCGCTTACCGGTTGGCTTGTGGCATGCATTATGTTCGATGTCGCTTGCCGCATGTTGCATTTGTTGCACAATTTCGTGGCTGTCGATCGCCAATTTTGCGAAAACGAGCCTGGCGAAGGCCCGTTCACGCGAGCACTTCGCGAACAACCTCCCCATGAACATTCGTCAAACGCCGTTCCAGGCCATTGTGGTAAAACGTAAGGCGCTCGTGATCGAGGCCCATCAAGTGCAACAGGGTGGCGTTGAAGTCGTACACCGTTAGTTTGTCGACAGCGGCTTTGAACCCGAATTCGTCGCTTTCGCCGTAGCTGATTCCTTGCTTCACACCTGCTCCGGCAAGGAAACAGGTGAAGGCATCGGGATTGTGGTCACGACCAGTACCATTGGCCTGCAGGAAGGGCATCCGACCGAATTCTGTGGCCCAGACGACCAGCGTCTGATCCAATAAACCACGCTGTTTCATATCTGCGATCAAGGCGGCCGTCGGCTGGTCCATGATCTCTGCCTGCATCGCGTGAGTCTTGAAAATGTCGGAGTGGGAATCCCAGTTTGTGATGCCGTTGCCCCCGGAAGGATCGCTGCCGTTGAAGAGCTGAACCACGCGGACACCTTGCTCGATCAAGCGACGTGCAAGAATACAGTTCTTCGCGTACTCGCGCCGCAGGTCGCTGCCCTGATCGACGCCGTAGGCTTTCAACGTCGACTCCGTTTCACCGGACAGATCCATCACTTCCGGCACGGAGGTCTGCATTCGTCCAGCGAGTTCGTAACTCGCGATACGACCTGCGAGGTTCGCATCCCCCGGATACTTCTGCAAATGCCGGGCGTTGAGCCGCTGAAGCAGCTCGACTGTTTGGCGGTCCGCCGCTTTCGTCAACGTCGCCGGCCGCCGGAGATTGTTGGGTGGATACTTAGCATTAAAATCCGTTCCCTGAAACGCCGCTGGCAGGAAACCGTTTCCAAAGTTGTTTTTGCCGCTGCGGGCCAGGCCACGGGGATCGTTGATGGCGACAAACGCCGGCAGTTCCTGGTTTTCGGTTCCGAGTGCGTACGTGACCCACGAACCAAACGAGGGAAAGCCTTCCATCGTGAACCCGGTGTTGATGAAGTTCTCCCCCTGCGGGTGCGCACTGGTGTCTGTCGTCAGCGAATGCAGAAAGCAGAAATCATCCACCTGTTCCGCCAGATGCGGCAGGAGATCCGAGACCATTTTGCCGGTCTCGCCACGCGGTTTGAAGTCCCAAAACGGTTTTGCGATGTTACCCGTGGGTCCTTCGAAGGTCACCGCCGGGATCCCAGGCGGCTTTTTGCCATGCAGCTTGAACAGCGCAGGTTTGTAATCGAACGTGTCGACGTGACTGACGGCCCCAGGCAAATAAATCACCAGCACCTGTTTCGCCGCCGCATCGAAATGTGGCTGGCGGGCGGCATAGGGATGATTGGGATCAATTTTCGGCCGCAACGGAGACTTGCCGCCAACGGTAAGGGGATCGTCAGCCAGCAATCCCTCGCCACTGAGCAGGCTGGCCAATCCCAACCCGGCGGCCGAGAGACCGGCCGTTCCCAGAAAGCTGCGTCGGTCCAGCAGCCGACGTCCGTGCGGCGAAAGGTACTCAGGGTTCGTCATGAATTTCACCTATGGCAAAAATGCAAATTCGTTGGAATTGATGATCGCGCGACAGACCAGCGACAGGTCACCGTCCCGGAGGAGTTCCAGACAGGCAGTTCGTTCTTCTGCCGCGGGAGCACGCCCCAACAGCAACTCGAAACACTGGTCGATCGCGCGGCGAGGATCACCCGCTGCATCATGACGGGCCCGTTCCGCGATTCGGCCAGACTGATCAATCACAAATTCGCTGTTCATCAGGTTGAGGGCCTGCAGCGGCGTGGTCGATACGGGCCGCTTCGCGCGGACCTGTCCACAGTCGGGGAAGTCGAAGGCGGTAAACATCCGGTCATCGACGCGTCGCATCCGCTCCTGGTAGATCATCCTTCGCCAAGTCTCGGGACCGTGGTTGTCAACGACCTCCCACTGAGCGTAGGTGGCCTTTTCATTGTGAATCCGGTAACTACGCCCCCCGATGGTAAGGTCGAGGTTGCCGGACGCCTGCAAAATCGCATCGCGAATCACTTCCGCCTCAACTCTCTTGGGCGGAAATCTCCAGAGCAACTGTGAGCCCGCATCGATCGCCAGTCCTTCCTCGCGCGGCTGACTCGATTGACGAAATGCGTCGGACATCACCAATAAGCGGATCAGCGATTTCGTTGACCATGCCGAGCCGCTGGCAAGGGTCGGCTGCATGAATTCCGCAGCGAGCCAATCAAGCAGTTCGGGATGAGTCGGCGGTGCTCCGGCATTTCCAAAATCGCTGGTGGTGGGTACCAGCCCACTCCCGAACACATGGTGCCAGAGGCGGTTGACCATCACCCGGGCCGTGAGTGGGTTTTCCGGACTGGCGATCCAGTCGGCGAACGCGCGCCGTCGCTGCTGTCCCGGTGACTCGGAAGTCATCCCGAGATCACCCTCCAGGATCGCCGGTCCAGCTGGAAAGACTTCGTCGCGGGGATTCTCCGGACTACCGCGCAGCAGGACTCGTGTCACATCCGGCTCGATCAAACGGCCGACGAAGCTGGGACGCGGCCCCTCTTCGGCCAGCAGCGCGATCAGTCGTTGGATCTCATCGAGCGCCTGCTGTCGCTGAGGATGTTGCTCGTTCAGCTTTTTGTTCACGAACCAGGTGCCGACCCACGGCTTCCAATCTCCCGCTTCGGTGAGGATCTCAACATCGAATTCATACCGGGGCAGATTCGGTTTCCGGTTCAGGTAATCGGTCTCATAGAAGTATTCGCGGTTGTTGCTCAGCCGTAAACGATTGATTGTTTCCGCTTGCTCGAAGTCATACTGCACCCACGGACGCGCTTCGTCTTTCTCGACCTTGGCACGCCAAACCATCGTGCCGTACTCGCCATCGTTGATTCGGTCGATGGGATTGCGGGTCTCGAATCCTCTCTCCGGGTGGCCGGAGACCTGTGTGCCGCGTTGGGCGAGCGCTAGGTTGAGGCCCTGTCCCTGCGGCCCAAGGACTTCGAGTTCGTCGAGAAAGACGTTGTTCATCTTGAAGCGAACGCGGATCGACTTCGTCGTGACCGGATTGAAGTGCAATTCGCGGTAAGCTCCCCAATCCTCTTCCCAGCCTCCGAAGGTTCGCAATTGCTGTCGCTGCTGGGCGAGCTGTTTCCACAATTCCGCCCCGCGCTGGCGCAGCGGATGGTCGGGTGAATACTCGGGCTGGCGGCTTCCAAACTCGATATCCTGAAAGACAGCCGTCATGGCGTAATAGTCGCGAGCTGAAATCGGATCGAACTTGTGGTTGTGACAGCGGGCACAGCCAATAGTGACCCCCATCACGGACGCCCCGACGGTTTGCATGATTTCATCCATTCGATCGGCCCGAGCCTGACGAATGGCAGTCGGCTCGCGACCCACCGTTGCGGGCGGTACATGCGGCCCGGCGACCAAAAATCCGGTCGCCTCGCCAACGCCCATTGAATCGCCCGCGATCTGCTCCCGAAGAAACTGGTCGTAGGGCCGATCCTCGTTGAAGGCGCGAATGAGATAGTCGCGATAAACCCAGGCATTCTTGCGGTACAAATTGGCTTCGGATCCATTTGTCTCGGCCCAGCGAATCACGTCCAACCAGTGCTGCGTCCAGCGTTCGCCGAAATGTGGAGAATCAAGCAAACGGTCGACCGCATCGGCGTACGCCTGATCCGGGTTGCCGGAGTAAGCGGCCAGAAAATCGTCCGTCGCTGCCTGGGTCGGGGGAAGTCCCGTCAGCACGATCGAAACACGTCGCAGTAGCGAGCGGGGATCCGCGGGCTGCGAAAAAGTGAGCTTGTGATCGGCGAGCTTGGTTCTCAGGAACGCGTCAACCGGATTCGTGACGCTTTCAACCGCACTGGGTTTCGGAATCTCTGGCCGGATGACCGGCTGAAACGACCAAAGATCGACTTCCTCTGCTATCGTGGCTTCCATTTGCCCCGGCCAGACCGCTCCCTGTTGGATCCAGCGCTCCAGCAGATCAATCTCTTCCGGGGGAATCTGGTCTTCGTCGGGAGGCATTTCCACGTCGGGGTCGAGGTGTTTCACCGCATCGATCAGGTAACTCTTCTCCGGATGGCCCGGAACGATCGCGGCCAAACCGGAGTCGCCGCCTTTTAGCATTCCCCCACGCAGGTCCAACCGCAGGCCCGATTCCTGCTCATCTTCACCATGACAATGCCAGCATCGCTCCTCCAGGATGGGGGCAATATCTCGCTGGAATTCGACTTCGTCGGCAGGCAACCGAGCAAACCCGGCCCACGGCATCAGCGCAAGGAACACCGTTGCCACACAAAGCTTTGCTGGATCATACGCCACGGTCAAAGAATTCCAGAAGGAGTTATTTCCATTCACAGTGCGTTCCTCCAACCGGCATTCAGCTGAGTCGTCAACTCGCGCACGAGTTCCGGGTTCTCGCTCGCGATGTTTTTGGTTTCCTGCGGATCCATCTGATGGTCAAAGAGCTCGACAAAGATCGGTTCCGCTTGTGGATCGCGGTGGTCACGCCAGACGACCAGGCGGTAGCGGTCGGTCCGCATCGTGTAACCCATCAAATGTTGCTCGAACAGTTCGCGGTCCCAGCGGTCTCCCTGCTGCGCAATGATACGTTGCTCGACGTTTTTAATCAGCGGTCCGAACCAGGTCTCACGCATCTCAGGTGACAACGGATTCGCGGCCCACTCGCGTAAAGCAGGATTCGGATATTGACTGAAGACGGCCGTTTTCCACTGACGATCTGGATGATCCAATAGGGGCAGAAAGCTGTGCCCCTCCAGGTGATTCGGCTTGGGGACCCGTGCCAAGTCACACAACGTCGGAAACAGGTCGACCAGTTCGACCAGCGCATCCGTTTTCGCTCCGCGCGACTGCAGCTGCGGAGTCCAGATCATCAGCGGCACACGTGTCGCGATTTCGTAATTCGTCGCTTTGCCCCAGACGCCCATGTCACCCAAGTGCCAGCCGTGGTCGCCCCACACGACAATGATGGTGTTTTCACGCAAACCAGCTTGGTTGAGTGCCTCCAGTAGCAGACCAATTTGAGCGTCGACGTAGCTGGTGCTGGCCAGGTACGCGTGCTTGAGCGTTCGGGCCAGATCCGGTTCGATCGGTCCATCCTTGGGGATGTTGGATCGTGTCCGCAATTCAAACGATGCGTGCAGTCCCATCGCCGCTCCGGCGACGGGCGCCACTCCGTCTTCGATCAACGGAATTTTCGTCGGATCGTACAGGTCCCAATACTTTTGCGGAGCACACCAGTTGAGGTGTGGGAGATGGTATCCCATCGCGAGAAAGAATGGCTGATCGTCATTGGCCATTTGTTGCATCGTCTTGATCGCCCTAAGCGTGTTATAGCCGTCGACGTAAGCGTGATCCGGTACGTCGGCGCTTTCGTAGGCGGGGCCACTCGCAAGCCCCCGTTTTGCCGACTCTCCGTACTTGGCGGACATTTCCTTAAAATTTTCATTTCGGAGTTTGACGTTCTCGGGCAGACGATAGGGTCCATTCGGCCGCTTGATCTCCGGACCCAACCACTTGGCTGCTTCACGATTCCAGGATCGGTTTTCGTCGGTGTCTCCATTGTGAAAAATCTTGCCGACGTAGGCCGCCTGATAGCCGTTGGCAATGAAATGTTCCGGCAGCGTGAGGATCTCCGGCTGTAGTTCGCGAAGTGAGACGTCATTATGAAACAGCCCGGTCGTCTCGGGGCGTGTTCCCGTCATCAGGCTCGCCCGCGAGGGTCGACAGATCGCCTGCTGGCAGTAGGCGCGATTGAACAACCGTCCGTCTGCGGCCAGCGCATCAAGGTTCGGAGTGACGGCAATGGGCGAACCGTAACAACCCAGTTCGGGCCGCAGGTCATCAACCGCGATGAACAGGATGTTGGGTCGTTCCGCGGCCGGGAGGGGACACGCGCATCCGATGGTGGCAATGAATAGCAGTAACAGTCTCATTATTTTATGGTGTTCCGTTTCAAGTGATCTTAGTCCAAAGTCGTCTCGCCTCGGAAATTCGGAGCTGGCTGTTCCATCGCTCGTCGCATCTCGGGATCAAGGGAGTCTACTCAGTTATCCCACAAATTATAAGATTTATCAGAATCAACCACCAACAAAGGGCTGCGGACCTTTTTGTCCGCATGATGCATCACTGGCGACTGGACGCTTCGCAGACGGCAATGGCAGATTGGTCCAATTCGCGAAAATGCTGCCAAACCCCGATGGAAATCCCCGTCAATGCCCCGACGATGTGGGCAACGGGAACCGGAATGAAATTGCTGCTTTCAACAAACAGCGTTCCAAAATTCAGTTCGTGGATTGTTTTGGCAACCATGGCGGCCAAGAGGGCAAAATAGATCAGCACCCCCTGAAGGTCCGATTCTTTCATCCGCTGAAGTCCCAAGTAGACAACTGCCATTCCAAACAACGCAGTATCTAAACCGCTCAAACCGCGGTACGTCGCGATTTCCGGGTGATACAGTCCGACCGCGACCGGAATCAGCATCGATGACGACATCAGCAACAAGACTAATGTGCGCCGGCAGATGCGTTCGCAAAGACCACACAACAATCCGAACATACCCAGGTCCCAAAACAAATGTTCGCCCGACCAGTGCAACCAATGGCACGAAAACAGATTGGGGATCTGCCCTAGCGGGGAACGGGTTGATTCATACTCGAGGAATGGACCGCTGGCAGGAACGACGATTTCGATGGCGAACAGCACGCAGGCCAATAGCGAAAGTGAGAGGGTCCAGCGAAACTGAGAAAGCTGTTTGATTGTGTCGGCCATCTGCATGTCTCGATTCAAAAGGAAGTTTTGTCTGTTGTCTCTTCCGTCCCATCATCCCCAAGGGAGATTGGCAAAAAAGGCAGCAAGTGCCCCAGGGCCAATCGCCCCGGGGCATACTCATGCAAAACGACTTACTCGCCAACCATCTAATTGGACGATTCGGTGTGCCGCAATTTCTTGCGACGACGAGCTGCCGCCGCTCCGCCCAACCCCAAGCAGATTGTCGCGGTGATCGGATCCAGGGCTCCACCGCCGCCTTCGCCGCTGGACTGACTGCGGCTCGGATCATCCATGCCGGACGAATTCGTCGGGGCAAAATCCAAATCTCGGCTGCGCGTGGAAACCGGCTGAGTTTGATCAACGATTGGTTGCCGGTTGCGATTGACAACTGGATCTGTCGCCGGACGATCCGTTGTGACGGTTTGCCGATCAGACGTTTGCGGACCGAGGTTGGCTAACGATCGCTCCCGCATGGCGACTCAGTTGATCCTGAACCTTCTTGCGAGCCTCACGATCCCGGAGGATCCGCGTCGCATTGCGTCGTTCGATTTTCCAGCGCTTGTATTCTCGGTCATTCTCCAGCACGATAAAGGACGCATACTGACTGACAATCGAGTAGCCTTCACACAGCTGAACGATGGACTCTTTCAGACCGGGGGTTTCGCCATTTGTACGAACTTCATTCAATAGCTTCTGCACATTTGCGTACGCCCACATCCGTTCGATTTGCGGATTGTCGGGGTCGGTTTCAGGAAATTCCAATTCCACCTGCTGTTCAAACGGTCGTCCCTGGACATTTCCGCGGATGGTGACCGTGCCGGTTCCGGAATCTTGATAGCGGCCAATCATGACAACAGGGCTTCCGTGGTAAAGATTGGGTAACGCCCCCGGCAGCACATCGAAAATCTTGACGCCGCTGACTTCGATGGACAATTCCGTGGCAACTGGATGCACGAGCTTTCGTCGAAACGATTCGGCTTGCCGTTGAAAATCGTCGCCTTGGGAGATGAACGCCGAGAGACCGCCAGCTTCCTCGGCCAATTGTTTCAATAACGGACGATTCACTTCATTCCCGACGCCCACGCAAAATACCCGAGTTCCAGCGGGAGCTGAGTTGACGGCACTCAACAGCTCGCGTTGTTCATTTTGCTCGGTCATCCCGTCGGACAGGATCACGACGTTCAATGCCCGATCCGGATCCTTGTACCGAAATGCGGCGTTGAGCGCGGGTCGCAGTTCGGTGCCACCGCGCGCCTGTTGCGAATTCAGAAACTCACGGGCCCCTTGTTTGGCTTCGTCGTCAACCGTCCTCAGTTCCTGAAAATGGAAGCTCGGAACATTGTTAAACGACATTACCTCACAACGATCCTCCTTGCCCAGTGAAGAAATAAACGCGTCGGCGGCAGTGGTCGACAAACCCAACTTTCCCTTGTTCGCCATGCTTCCAGAAATATCCAGCACAAACACATAATCCATGCCCCCGGCGGAATCCTCGAGTTCTTCACCAGCGGTAAGCGTCATCATGAAGTAACCATCTTCTCGATTCTGCTTCGAGGCAATCATGTCGACACCCGTCCTCGGACGTTTGGTTTGAAACGCAATCACGACGTCGCGACTGAGGTCGCCCTCGGTGGTTTCCAAACTGGCACGGGCATATTTTTTACCGTGATTGGCGATCACAAACTGACCGTCGTGAGAGGGGCTGGTAAGTGCTTTGATTGGAATCTGACTGTTGATGTCGATCGTCAAAGCAAATTTACCCGTTGTACGCTCGTCGGCCCCCTTGGTTGACGTTGCCAGCGGGTAGACGTAAGTTGCCCAATCGTGATCAAAGTTCAATTTTTGATAGTAGGTGACTTTGATCCGTTGCTCGGCACCCGCGGCGATGGGGAAAACTCGCATCTCAAAACGTTTGTAGTCGACTTGCTCGAGAAGACCAGGATCGACCCGTTTTGATTTGTAGCTTTCGTAAATCTGACGAGCGCGTTCTTTTTCGACGACTTCGCCGATCATCTCTTTGCCGTTGATGATCATGCTGAAATTGCTGACGCTCGCTCCGTTGGGTACCGGGAACGTGTACAACGCCTCAACGATTCGATTTTCCGTGTTCAAAAAGACCTGGTTGATTTCCGTGACCGCGATCCCGTTGTTGATGGTGACTTTCACTTCCTGTTCTTTGATTTTCAGCACACCGCCGAAACCTCCGTCGGCGATCAGTAATCCGGATGCTGCGGCGGTCTGAATGGAGCCACAGGCGACCAGCAAGCCGAATGAAAAGAGCGTCCATCCAAGCATCAGCCTGCCGGCGAGCGAGCCGGGCCGAGGGTTCGATAATCGACTGGATTCAGAATGAGCAAATGGGGTTGCGGACATGGTAGTCTCCCGTGGTTGAGCCGAAGATTGTTTTGGCAAGTGCCGCACCGCCGTAACGCGAACTGGATGCCAAACTCAAAATGTTGATCCAAAACAGCGATTCCCCTGAAAAAGCCGGGTTTTTCCCGTTTTACCCAAACTCAGGCCCCGCAATGGAAGTACATTTTATGTACATGCTTCATGCATTTTTTGAACATCCTTTGGTATTTTCGGAATGAGAATCGAATGGCCCTATTCAACCCGGCTGAGCTGGCGTTCGCCCAGACGATTTCGAAGATGTCCTTCAGCAACCCGTTTCTAAAGCAGCGGATTGAACTTGAACGCGAAGCCTTGGGGCAGGAATTCGACAACGCGACGCGGCCGTTCTGGAGCTGGTCCCTGGATGACGAAGCGGATCGCCCCAACGTCATTCGGCTGAACCAGCGCGTCCTCCAGTTAATCGAACAACTGAGGGCGCGGATTGCCGACGGGCAATCCGTCACCGATTACGAGTTTGAACTCTATGACGACCTCGCGCACTACGTGATTTATTACGCCACGGTTTCCGACGGCACTCGTCGTCATGCAGATCGCGACACGCTTGCAGCGAACTGGCGTGAGTTCAGTGACGCATTCGACCAATGGATGGTGGTGAATGGACGCAACAGCCCCAGCCACTCTCGGAAAGCGCACGTTTACGCGTATCTATGTCAGCTTCAGGACGCATTCTTCAACATTTTTCATTGCGTGCTCGGTCGGTCATGGCCGATTGCCAAACTTCGCGCGCGGATTTGGCAGTCGATTTTCACGCATGACATGCGGCGTTACCGGCGAACGCTCTACGATCGAATGAACGAAATCGCGACGCTGGTGACCGGCCCCAGCGGAACGGGAAAAGAACTGGTGGCCCGGGCCGTCGGTTTGTCAAACTATCGAACTTTCAACCCGAAAACCAAAGCGTTTTCTGGCAGTGGGGACAACCCGTTTGCCGCCGTCAACCTTTCCGCCTTTTCGCCGACGTTGATCGAATCAGAGTTGTTCGGACATGAAAAAGGTTCCTTTACCGGCGCGACAGATCGTCGGATCGGTTACCTGGAAAGCCTTGATCCACAGGGCAGCATTTTTCTCGACGAGATCGGCGAACTGGATTCCGCCATTCAGGTGAAATTGCTACGGCTATTGCAAAACCGACAGTTCCAGCGCATCGGCGACACCACGCTGCGTCGATTCGACGGAAAGATTATTTCCGCGACCAATCGGGACCTGCGGGCGGCGATCCACGACGGACGATTTCGGGAAGATTTTTACTACCGATTGTGTTCCGATCTCATCCAGACGCCCCGCTTGGTGGAGCAGCTCGAAGACGACCCCCAAGAACTGAACTTCCTGGTTCGACAGATCGCCAGCCGAGTTGCTCCCGGTGACGAGGAAAGCCTGTCCGACGACGTCATCCACTGGTGCCAACACAAAATGCCGGATCGCTACTGCTGGCCCGGAAACATGCGGGAGCTGGAGCAATGCGTGCGCAACATCATGATCCACAACAACTACGCGGCTCAGCCAGTTGCCGACTCGGATCAGGGCAACGCCATCGCCGATTCCATCAACACGTTATCACTAACCGCGGATCAGTTGTTGGGTCACTATTGCCAACTGGCCTATCAGCAGACCAACAGTTATGAAAAAGCCGCAGCCATTCTCAAACTCGATCGGCGAACGGTGAAAGCAAAAATCGAGGCACTCAAACGAATCAGCTAGAAACAACGCCAGCTTCGTTTACGGTATTTCAACCAAGCCGATGAGCTTGGCAAGTTCTTCATCGGTCGCGATCATGCCCGACTCCCGCTCCAACGCCGTCGTCACACCGTCGAAGGCCGGTTCACCTCGTGCACGGAGGAGGTGAGCATCAAGCCTCGACAACTCGTCGACGGAGCCAAGTTCCGCAGGAGAGATCGAGCCTACTTGGATTCAGTGATCAGTCGCAACAGATCCCCAATCGTGCGATGGCATTCCAACGGGTGCCGCAAGGGACGGTCGCTCAGTACTTCATACTGGTTTTTGCGACCCACTTTATGGCGAAGCAGGTAGCCCTCTTCCTCCAGCTCCTGGACGATACGTTGGACGGCTCGTTCGGTGATTCCCACCTGTTCGGCAACCTCGCGAAGAATCATGCCAGGATTGGCTTGCAAAGCTATCAACACGTGCGCATGGTTGGTCAGGAATGTCCAGCGATGCCAGACCGCGTCCCCCGAAGACGTCGATGGAGATTTGGCCTCGTTGCTGGTTTGCTTCTCAGAATTCGGTTCCACTAGGCTCCTCCGCCCCAAATTTCGGCCGTCAACGACGACAGCATAGCCTGATTTTTCGCGAATTGTAATTCGTGAAAATAAATTCTACCCAGAAAAACCCGCTTTTTATCGGGTTTGTCGACTTTCTCCTGATGCTGACGAAGCCAAATTTCCGAAGCTCTATTGACGACATCTGTTTCGTGTATAAATTGTCGTGATAAATCTTTCGCGTAATTTCGGTCACTTGAATTCAAGGTTTTTGATGAACACTGTCCAACTCCTGGTCACCCTGCCGATCTTGCTGTTGCTGGGCATGGCCCTGGTTCCCAACCAAGTTGCGAACTTGAAATTTAAGCTGTTTCGGCGCCTGGTGACAATCATCGCGGCGATCCAATTCGCCATCAGTGCTGTCATCATGACGGCAAAGATCGCTGGCTTGGCTCCGGTCGTGCACTGGACATTGGTCGATTTTTCGGGCAACGAGGCGGTGGCCCTGACGCTGCACTTCGACAATTTGGCGTTGATGATGCTGACGCTGGTCAGCTTTGTGGGCTGGGTGATCTGCCAATATTCGGTCCGCTATCTTGATGGCGAAGCCACTCAGGGCCGCTATTTTCGCTGGACGGCTTTCGCCATCGGCTCGGTTTCCCTGATGGTCGTTTCCGGCAACCTGTTGATGTTCATGGTGGCTTGGGTGATGACCAGCTCCGCGTTACACAAGCTGCTGCTGCATTACAGCCATCGGCCGGCAGCCCGGCGTGCTGCATGGACGAAGTTCGCGATCAGCCGGATTGGTGACGTCGCGCTCTTCGGCGCAACAGTCCTGCTGTACGCTCAATTCAAAACACTGGATTTCGTGCAGCTGTTTAATGCAGCCGAGGCGCAGTCACAACTCGGTGGCGAGCCGGCCACAGGAGTCAGCGTAGCGGCTTTTTTATTGGTGATCGGCGCGGTGACGAAATCAGCCCAACTGCCGTTCCACACCTGGTTGCCACTCACGATGGAAACACCCACGCCGGTTTCGGCTTTGATGCACGCTGGAATCGTCAATGCTGGCGGTTACCTCATCATCCGGATGAGTCCGATTGTGGTTCTCCAGCCCTGGTCGATGACGTTGCTGGCGGTCGTGGGTGGCGGGACGGCGTGTTTTGCAGCGGCCGTGATGACAACGCAAACGAGTGTCAAGAAAAAACTGGCCTATTCGACGATCGCGCAGATGGGGTTCATGCTGCTGCAGTGTGGCCTGGGAGCCTTCTCAGCCGCGATGCTGCACATCCTGGCCCACTCGTTGTACAAAGCTCACGCATTCCTCAGTAGCGGCAGCGTGATGCAACTGCGCAACGCGACCAACGGGGCCGCCAAATTGAGCCCGCCACTGGCGTGGCCAAAGCTCCTGGTCGTCGGGCTCGCCGTGGCTGCGATGGTCGGTGCTTCCTTCCTGGTGTTCGGGATCGACCTGCTGGCAAAGCCTGGCGGGGTGATTGTGGCCGGAGTCCTCTGCCTGGCACTGACGCAGTGGATGGGTCAGGTTTTGCGAACTGGCCAGACTCGATTACAGATCCCTGCGGCGGTCGGGGCGACTGCACTCTGTCTCGTCTACGTCGCCAGTTTTGCCGCCATTGACAAACTGATTGCCGGCAGCCTGCCAGCGCAAACCGCACCGGCCCTCAGTGGACTGCTCAACGGTTTCTTGCTGCTTGGTTTTACTGCCTTGCTGGCTTTGCAAATCGCAGTCTCTTCATCGCGTCGACCCGCCTGGCTCGATGCCTGTTACGTCCAGGTTGCCAATGGTTTTTATATTGAGAATCACTTGCGACGATGGTTGAGAAAAACCCAACAGAAATTCGGCAGGGTCAACAAAAATCTTAACTCGCACGCCACCACGACTCCCTAATGCTTGATCAAACTTCATTTCAGGATCAGCCGTATCGACCGCCATGATCGGCAGACAAATTGATTTTCGGTGAGTGCCACCGAGAGATGACAACCAACCAATGAAATTCAAATCAGAGAATCCTATGAGTGACTTGGATCAGGCCAAATATTTTCAGCATCGCGATTCAATTGTTTCCGATCACGAGCCCCGAAAGATCGAGCAATTGAGCGAGATGCTCAAACAGGTCAGTGAGGTGGTTGCCCCGGTGTGGCCGCTGAACGACTATGTCGCGGTGAATCCTTACTTCGGAATCCACGAGCGCAAGTTCATGGACGCGAGGGCATTCCTGAAAGTTTTTTCCGATTGCGAAACCCTGATGCCGGTCAATTACTACGCACACCAGTATCAGCAGTCGAGTTTTGACCGAGACGATCTCGTCGCGGCGATCGCAGAACTGTCCGAAGCCGGTTTGAGCACGGAGCTGTCCGTCGACGAAATCGCAGCGCAATTGCAATGCGAGATCACGGAACATTCGACGCTCGACCAACCAGCACCGGAGCCCAACCCCTACCGGTGCATCAAGACGATCGCGGAAATCGCGACGGAGTTGGGGTCGGTCGACTGGACCGAAGCGATTCGCGACGAAGTGACCAAATGTTGCGCCGCCCATTACGACGATGGACAGGCAAGCTGGCAAAGTCCATGGCGGGATTTGCCGCTGTACCAGGCTTGGCGTTCGCTGTCGATTCACGACCGCAATATGGAGTCGCTGGGGATGATTGGGTTTCGCGACTACGTCCAACAAATGCCGGACACCGCTGAGCTCGCGATCCTGTACTCGCTGCAGCGGATGAATATTCCGCAACCGTTGTGGTCGACATTCCTGTTGTGTCAAGCGTTTTCGATTCCGGGCTGGAGTGCCTGGACCAAATATCAGGACACGGAAACAGGCCAACCAAACAGTGACGATTTCCAGGCATTATTGGCGATGCGATTGGCCTACGACGCGGTACTCGGCCAGACGCTTGGCATCACCGGGCAATGGGACGAGTTCGTCTGCGACGATGCCGTTCGGTTTCCGATGCCAACGTCAGGCACCGATTCGGTACTGCGATATATCCTGCTGCGGGCCAGTGAGATCGGTTTTCGCAAATCGGTACTGGGGTCGCTTCATTCAGCGATGACGCCCCCTGCGGAGACATCGAGAAAACTGGCGCAGATGGTATTTTGTATTGACGTCCGATCGGAACGCATCCGACGCCAGATCGAGTCCGTGACGAACGAGGTGGAGACCTTTGGTTTCGCCGGCTTTTTTGGCATGCCGATCGCCTATGGCTCGATCAGCGAGCCCGAATCCGTGGCGCACTTGCCGGTCCTCCTGAAACCCCAATTCGCTGTCAGCGAGGGTGTTTCTGACGGAAGCGATTCAGCTGGCGAAGCAACCCGTTGCTCGGAACAACAAATCCAAACGAACCGCGTCGAGATCCGGTCGTGGCGTAAACTCTGGCGAGGTTTTCAGACGTCGGCAGTCGGCTGTTTTTCCTTCGTGGAAACCACTGGCGCATTTTTTGGGCTGAAACTCCTGCGCCGCGTGCTCGGCTGGCCATCATCGGCTGCTACCAAATACGATGGAGTTAAAACCGCAGACCGCCACCGGATTGGGCCAACGCTGCAAGGTCTTTCCGAACAGGGGATCACGCTACAACAGCAAATCGAACTCGGTCGAAGGGATGCTGACCAACCTGGGCTTACGACAGGATTTTGGCCGGCTGATCGTCCTTTGTGGGCATGCCAGTCAGACCGAAAACAACCCGTTGGCCGCGGGGCTGGATTGTGGTGCCTGTGGCGGGCATTCGGGGGAACCGAATGCTCGATTCGCGGCCCAGTTGGCCAACCGGCCCGAGATCCGTGCAGCGCTTCTCGAACGAGGCATTTCGATTCCCTCAGATACGCATTTTCTCGGAGCCGTTCACAACACGACGACCGACGCCATCGAGTTCTTTGACTTGCAGCAGCTGCCCGCAACTCATCGGGCCGACTTGGAAAAACTGCGCGAAACGACGACGGTTGCATCCGCCCAAACCCGGGTGGAACGAATGCCGATTGTGGCGAGCAAGACGCTCTCGGATCTGATGCGCCGGGCGGCAGATTGGTCCGAAGTTCGTCCCGAATGGGGCTTGGCGGGTAACGCGGCCTTCATCGTCGCGCCGCGAGCGATGACCCTGGGTGCGAATCTGAACGGGCGATCGTTCCTGCACAGCTATGACCACCAGCTCGACCCGGATGGCAAAGTGCTGGAGTTGATCATGACCGCGCCGATGGTCGTTGCCAACTGGATCAACATGCAGTATTACGCCTCCACGGTCGACAATCATCACTTTGGAAGCGGCAACAAAACTGTGCACAACGTGGTCGGGCAGTTTGGCGTCTTGTCAGGCAACGGCGGAGACTTGAAGACCGGGTTGCCTTGGCAATCACTGCACACCGGCGACGCCTATCAGCATTTGCCAGTGCGGCTGCAAGTGGTGATCGCCGCTCCCCGGTCGTCGATCGAGCGCGTGATTGAAAAACACGAGCTTGTCGCGAGCCTGATCACCAACGGCTGGCTGCACCTGTTGGCAATCGAGCCGGACAACCACCGCTATCGCTATACTTCCAACGCGGCATGGGAACAGATCTAAGGCCACCCGCCGGGCGCTCCAATACATTATTTTTCGACTTTGATCAGCCGCTCGAGCCTGGCGGCCATGGCCCGAACGCGTTCAGGATGGTCTGCGGCAACGTTGGTGGCTTGGTAGGGGTCGGCCGCGAGGTTATAGAGCTGATTGGGGGGCGCCCCGGGCTTGATCTGCCCCTGCTCGTCGATGTCGCTGTTCTTGAAGCCCATCCGCGAGTAGGGAACACTCCACGGTCTCGAGCGTTCGGGTGCGGAGTAGCCGCCGGAACCTTGCTTGGGGAGATAAACCCAATCTCCCTGGCGCAACGCGTAGCTGTCGGGTCCGGTCCCGCGCAATACAGCTTCAGTTCGCTTCGCTGGAGAGGCGGGGTTTGTAAATCCGGCCAGTTCACTGGCACCGTCGGGCGAGGCGCCGGTTGGCAGGTCGATTCCGGCTGCTTCGGCGAGCGTGGCCATGAGGTCGATCTGCAGGAATAACTCTTTCCGTAGGCTGCCCGGTGGAATGTGGTTGGGCCAGCGGGCAATACACGGGACGCGATGCCCGCCTTCCCACACATCCGTTTTTTGCCCAAGTAGATCACCATTGCAGCGGTATCCCGCCTCCAACGCCTGAAGTTCGTATCTTCCCCCGTTGTCGCTGGTGAAAATGACGAACGTATTTTCGGATAGCCCTTGCTGTTGCAACGCATCCAGTACGACGCCTGTACAGTGGTCAAGTTGCTGGACATAGTCGCCGTAGAGGGCCGCTTCACTTTTCTGACGAAACTCCGGTGCAGGATTGATGGGCGTGTGAGGAGCCTCAAACGCCAGATAGAGAAAGAAGGGTTTGTCCGGCGTTTGTTGGGCAAAAAAATCCGTTGCCTTTTCAGCGAGGATCAGGTCAATCCGTTCGTCGGGTCGCGCCGCAGCAGCTTTGGCGCCCCCAATCATCTTGCCATGAGCACCTGTCCCCGGTGATTTGTCGACGCTAATGGGATCGTCGGCCTCTAGCCCAATGACATCATGCCCCTCCACAAAGACCAGCGGCGGTTCGTTGTGCGATCGGGGCGTACCGAAAAAAGAATCGAAGCCAATCTCCAGAGGGCCAGGCTTGAGCGCTTGGTTATAGTCGACCACACGTTCGTGTCCAAATCCGTTATGCCACTTTCCCAACATCGCAGTTCGGTAGCCCGCAGCCTTCAGCATCGATGGAAGCGTGACCTGACCGTCATGAAACTGGAATTGATAGGACCCCAGAGAGTTTCCCGACCGGAAGAAGTAGTGGCCACTGAGAATCCCGTAGCGTGATGGTATGCAGATGGCGGCGATCGAATGCGCATCCGAAAATCGAACGCCCTCTTCCGCCAGTCGGTCGATATTGGGTGTCTTGATCAACGATGCCCCGTAGCAACCGAGACCCTGATAGCCAAGATCATCCGCGACGATGAGGACAATATTGGGTTGAGCGGTTGCCGTAACCGAGAGAGTGCTGAACCACGCCAGCAAGACGAGCAGCAGAAGATGCGTCGTTTTCATGTGAGTGCCTTTCATCGGTACTTTGGTAAAATGGCAAAACAGCCACTCAACGTGTTGCCGTATCATAGCGATATCGAGCTGCGTGGGGTTCCTGTTGCCGCCGATTCTGGCGCCAATGATCCACCAGCAATTTTCTGGTCCGATGGGGATTGCTTCTGATTTTTCGACCCGTTTGTCAGGAAATAGCGTGAAAGCCCAAATTAAGCGTGAAAGCATCGACAGCCTTTTCGCAGGACCATCGAGAGCGACGGGCGTCTTCAAACGGCCTTCCCGGTGGTGATTTAGCCCATCAACTGCTTGATCGGGCCGGTTTGCGGCAGTTTCTTGCGTGACATCTCCGGGTCGAGGTCGCCGTAGTGTTCGATCGGATTGCCGTGGGCGTTGAGCAGCGTGGTGTACCAGTTGCCCAGGGTCTTGTGACCTTCGGTGCCAAGGTAGGGCAGGCGGATGTAGCGGCCGGCGATATTCAGGTTGCAGTTGTTGCCGGCCATGATCAGAAACGGCGATTCGATGCCGATGCCGTGGTGGGTTTCGCCGTTCTCCGGAAAGTACATGATCATCGTGTTGTCGAACATCGTGCCGTTCCCCTCGGGAACCTGCTTGAGTTGCTCGACGATCGTCTTGATCTGATTCACGTGGCTGATCCGGATTTGCTCTCGGGTCTTCCAGGCGGGCACACCGCCGAAGGCTTCGTCGTGCCCCAAGGGGTGAATGCCAACGCGATCCGTTTCATTTCCGGGCAGACCGGTGATCGGCGTGCCGAGGTCATCGATCGTGTAGGTGACGACGTTGGTCAGGCCGGCCTTGAGGGCGGCAATCAGGACGTCGGTCATGGCCGCCTGCTTCTCGGGCGTGCTCGCATTGGGACCGCCGTCCGCATGCACGGGGGCAAGTTCGGGCAGAAATTCGGCGAGCGATCCGGACATCTTGATCAGTTCCTTGTTGCGCTCGCGGATGGCCTCGATCGAATCGATCTGCATCTCCTGACGTTTCTTTTCATGACCCTTGATGCCGCTGACTTTCAGGCCCTCTTTGCTCTGCAAGAACGACAGCATGTCATTGTCGGAATTGACGGCCTCCGGGTTGAGCACGGATTTGAACAGTTCGTTTCGTGCGGTTTCCGGATCGGCATAGCAGTAGTTTCGCGTCTGCGGTGCCGGTGCGGAATAACCGTCCACGATGCCCGTTCGGCCGCCGGCAAACGACAGTTCGACGTGCCCAAACGGCGAGGGGAAGAGCTTGGCCAGTTCAAAATCGATCGTGGTTCGCTTGATGGCGCTCAGCGTGTTTCGGTTCGACTTGAAGCAGCCCATGACCGACGAGAACGACCAGTGGACGTTCTCGCTCATCTTGGCCGAGAGCCCCTGCAGGATGGTCATGTGCTCTTTGTGGGCATCCAATCCGCGCAACCATTTGGGCAGCTCGTGCTTGTCCAGATCGACTTCGAGCGGTTGCTTTTTCTCGTCGAGCGCCTTGTCCTTGTCCGAAAAATCGCGGAGGGCGATTTCGAGCGGGCGGATGCCGCTCGATTTCCGGATGAAGATGAAACGCTTGGGAATACCATGAGCGCTCGGAGCAGCGAACAACTGATTGAAGGACGGAGCCAGAGCCATCGCGCCGGCGCCGAGTGCCGACGTTTTCAAGAAGTCTCTTCTGTTGAGCACGGATTTAGTCCTCGATCGCTTTGCGGTAAATGAATGAATCGGAAGTCAGCAGCGATACGATGACGGCATCGAAACTGCCACCGCTTTCAACGTAGGCCTGCTCGGCATCGATCAGGGTTTTCGAATCGGAAAGGATTTCATTGCGGCCCATGAAATAGCGGAAGGCATGGCGGATGATCGACTGACGCACCCGTCGCGATTTTGCCAGGCGTTCCGCCAGGTCCATCGCGTCCTGCACTTCGCCATCCAGCGAATCATCTCCGGTGCCCTTCAGATATCCCGTCGAATCGACCGGCAGCGTCTTGTAGATGTCTCGAGTATCGACGAGATGGTCGCCGTTTTGTTCCGGGCCTTTCTCGATGAGATTGTCCGGATATTCGAGGGATTCTTCCAGGCGGAATCGACCAAAGTCATCGTAGGCTTCGAAGGCGTAGCCCAGCGGGTTCATGTGCTCGTGGCATTTCCAGCAATAGCTGGTTTCGGTCACACTCGCCAGTCGATCGCGCAGCGTCTTGTGGTGGTCCTCGGGAATGACGGCATCGACGGTGATCGGCACGTCGGGAATGGTGCCGGCCAGCAGTTTCTCTCGCACCCATTTGCCGCGAATGACCGGATCGGTCTCGGTGTTCTGGGCATGGGCGATCAGCCAGGCCGGATGGGTCAGCAGGCCTTTGCGATTGGCGACTTTGGCCGGCTGCGTCGTTTGATAGTCCCAGTTGTCCAGCCGGATGTTGAAGAACTTGGCGACGTTGTATCCGCTCATGAAATCGTTGCCGTAGCCTCGATAGAGGTCGAACGGCGCCGCCTCCTTTTGCCCCTTGTCGAGTCGGGCCGTGATGGTCGTCATCGACTTCTTGAACAGCTGAATCGTTGTCCCTTGCCGATTTCTCGCCTCCAAATTGTCCGGATCAACGCTGCGCATCTTCACTTCCTTCAGAAAGTCTCGATGTTCGAGGAGATCTTCCTTCTTGAAGTTCTGCCAGTCCAGGTCTTTGAAGTGGGCATAGATGCGCTTGATCCTGTCGGAGGCCGCCTGCATCCGCTCGTTGTCTCCGTCGTGATAGACAAAGAACTCTTCGGTGGTCAGCAATTCCTCGAAGACGTTTTGATCCTTTTCCAGAATGTGTTCGACGATGCGGTCGGTCTCGTTGAGCAGGCGTGCCGTCGCGTTCTCGAGCCGATCGCCGCCGAATCGTTTCTCGTCCTTGAAAATCGTGATGGCTTTGGGGTAGCCAAAAAACTCGCGAAAGAACCGCAGTTTTCGAATCGCCGTGTCGGTGGTGTTGTCCTGATAATTCTTGTCTTCCAGGATCGGATCGATCAGGTAGTACACATCTCTTTTCTTCAGGATGCGCGTCACTTCTCGCTGGTAATCTTCTCGCGTGTTGAGCTTGCCGCTCTCGGCTGCCTGCGACCAGTTCCTCGTCGGGACTTTGGTCGGTCAACGCGTAGGCAATGGCGTAACTGGCGTCACGCGGGGAGAGCATTCGCCGACCATGTTCGTCCGGTTCTCCGCTGCCGAATTCCTGGCGGTAGACAAATTCACTCGACAGAATAAGCGTCTGAATGAGTTTCTGAATCGCTTTGAGGTTGCCAAGCTTGTTGATGTAGGATTTTGTGAGGGCAACATACTCTTCGGCTTCCGCTGCGTCGGGAGATCGTTCCAAGATTTGCAGACTCAGCTGATCCACCAGTTCGATGCAACAATTCGTCGGACGGTGGTCCCGCTTCAATCCGTTCCTGCGCGAACTCTTGCTCCCATTCCGCCATGCACTTGTCGATGATCTCGGCGTAGTGATCGCCTTTCTTGCGATGCTTCCTGATCGAGGCTTGGATCACCTCCATCTCGTCATCGTCAAGCGGTTGATAGACAAGCGGTTTGAATTTGCGACGGTTCTTTTCCAGGTTGTCGCGAATCTCGGGCATGTAGTCCCGTAGAATCGTCATCCGTCCCTGAATCTCTCGTTCATGGTCGCCAAAGTAGAACCAGGTGCGCTCACACAATTCCCGAAATTCCTCGTCGGATTTGTTCTCGTGTTCCGGATTGAGCAGAATCTGATAGACGGTATCTTCCCCTCCAGGCTTTTGAGCATGTTCAGGGCGACCTGCGAGGGTGCCTTTTTGTAGGTCTCTCCTTCTTCGAGTGCCTTGACTTCTTTCAGCGTTACCGGAACAAACTGCGGCAGCAGCGATTCATTCTCGCTGCCGTAAGTATTCGTCGCAGAGCTTGGCGATGAAGTCTTCGAGAAACTGCCGCGCGAGCAGCCAACGTCGCATGATGTTCGTCTTCCAGCGCCATGATTTCGTTGATGGCGGGAAGATACTTCGAGTTGCGCTTCACGAGATAGTCGGTGATGTATTCCGACGTCTTTTGGGCATTCGTCAGCATGCTCGACAAATGACCGCCCGTGAGGTCGGTGTCGGCGTAGTATCTCACTCCGGAACGATTCGGCAGCAGAAACGGATTGGTCAGGCTGAAATTACGGAACCTGTGGCTGCCCAACACCGGTACCTTTTGCCCGTTTCGATTTGCCCGGGTATTGCCCTGCAGGATCCGCTGAAATTTTGCGTTGAAGATGTACTCGCTGATCAACCAACGTCGGTCGTAGGTGAATCCGGGCAAATCCTTGAATTCACCGGAGAAGAGCTTTTCGTGATCGACATAGTTTCCAAACTCTGGCTTCTGCAATTTCTTCTCGAGCTTCGACGCGTTGTGCTTGTGAAGTTCCTTGCGACACCCAATCCGCCAACCGCGTCCGCTCTGCCGCCGTCGGTTGCGTCTTCGTCCTCTGGCGGCATCCGCTCCAGAAAGAGTTGCTCCTGTGCTCGGTTGAGCAAGTCGAGTCGCGCGTCCAGTCCCAGCTCCGCGATCGCATCCAGTCGCACATCCCCTTCGGCCGAATCGCCGCTGTGGCAATCGAGACAGCGTTGGGTCAGAACCGGGGAGACGTCGCGGGGGACTTTGAAGGTATCGTCGGCTCGCACGGAAGCGATCGTCGATACAGCCATGGCCAAGGCGAGAAATCGAAGCAACATATTGCGTATCAATTGAGGTTCGGTTCAAATCCGGCGATTGCCAAGCCAAGCCTGGTGCCGACGGTGGTCGTTCGTGGGAGGGAACGCCGGGACGGATTCAGCTTTCGACCGTTCCGATTCGCGACATCATCGGCCGACCACCAACAGCCGACCTCAGTATAGCATGCCAAAGAACCTCGATGCAGATGAATGTGACTGCGGTTCAGTCTGGATTTCATTGACTTCGATCGCCACCCCGGGATTCAGAACCCGACCGGCAGTGTTCGCGGCGCTCAAACCGCCGCACCTCGCCGGATAAATTGCCTGAGCCACTGTTTGCGGTGGATGTCCAACGACACTTTGGGATCGAGATTTTCGTCCATAGCAACGCCAAGATTTAGCCAACCCGAACTCGTAGTCGTGTGATCGGGATGAATCCTATGCGAGTTTGTAATACTCCTCCCAACCTGTTCGAGGCAGGTTGCCTTTGAGCAGTTCATTGCCGCGAGGATTGTTCGTGATCTGTCTCGTCGCTGACATCGAACTTGAGATCCTCACCCAAACGCTGAGCAATACAACCCAACATGAAGACCTGCGTGAGCGGGCCCGACACAGCAAAACGCGAGTTGCAATGCGGATCGATCCCGGCCGCGGCTTTGAGGAAGTTGTCCATATGGCTAGTGGATGTTTTGCTGACCGACGGATCGGGAAGGTCGGCCGTTACTTCCTGTTGCCTGTCTCCACCGACGATCTTAAGCGTGGCGCTGTGAGTGCCGCCAACCAACGTTAGGTCGTCGCTATAAATCGCCTTGCCGCAGCTGGGTATCTCAACGCCATCTTCGACGGGTGGGCGATTCTTTACACCGTCGTACCAGTTGATGGTCATTTCCGGCATCTCCGGACCACGTGCGGGGAAGTCGAATGCGATGGTGGTTCCGTGGGGATAGATGAACTCGTTCGGCTTCTCAATCTTCTCGGCGCGAACCGTGTGAGGCAGACCCAACTTCAGGAAGCGGTGAACGGTGTCGAGCGTATGCGGCCCCCAGTCACCAAACGCACCGTTGCCGTAGTCGTACCAGCCACGCCAGTTACCCGGATCGTATTTGCTGTTGTAAGGATGTTTGGGTGCTGTCCCAGTCCAAACGTCCCAGTTCATCCCCGCTGGCATTTTTTCTGCCGGAGGAAAGGCTTGAATGTCTCCCCATGGATGCCATCGGCGTCCGCGGTTCATGCAGGCATCGACGCGACGGACATTCTTGATCACACCATTTTCCACCCACGATTGAAACTGCAGTCGTTGACCACTGGAATGGCCCTGGTTTCCCATCTGGCACTTGACGCCGTACCTTTTCTCGGCCGCCATCAGAAGTTCACACTCCTCGAAGGTGTGGGCAAGCGGTTTTTCGACATAGACGTGAATTCCCAGCGACATCGCCAGCATCGCGATTGGAAAGTGAGCGTGGTCCGGGACGCCAATCGTACAAACATCAATCGTGTCGCCCAGCTTCTCGAACATCTCCCGGAAATCATCGAAGCATTCGGCGTCATCGCATTGGCCCTTCAGTTTGCTTTTGAAGCCTTCGGACCTCGATGGAACGACGTCGCAGAGGGCGACGCACTGCGTCAAGCTGTGCCTGACCGCCTCGGAACCGATCGCTCCGCCACGATTCGCACAGCCAATGACGGCCAGATTCAGTTTGTCATTCTTGGCAACCTCTCCACTGGCAAGGCTTGGCCTCCAAGCCACCGCCGCGGATGCGGCAAGCGAGTGTTTCAGTAATTGACGGCGATTCAGTTGATTCATGTTGCTTCCTTTTTCAGCCAATGGACCTGGTGACTCGCGGAATGGTCGGCACTCCGGGGTTGGTCGTCGAATCCGTGCAGCGAGGAACCAACGCCAACAACACACTCCAAGTATAAACGACCTGACGTCTCAGTGTGGACCAAATGCCTGCGGACGTTTCCCTTGTTGCTTGCTCCCCGTACTCAGCCTTTCAGGCCAACAAGCGGCACAGCTCGCTTGGTCGAAGCTTTCTTGGATCAGTCGCCACGGCCCATCTCTTTCAACAGCCAGGCCGCATAATGAACGAGGTTGTATCCCAAGGAGCAACGCCGTGTCCTCGAGTTGTTAATTGCCGTGATCAATGTTGGCAAGAAATCGTTGAAGGTGCAGTTTCGCGCTGACGGGATCGAGCAAATTGTCACGGAACTGGAACCTATCGGAGAACGCAATGGACGAACAAGCACTCAATGAAAAGTATCCGGGACGAACCGTGTACCGTGAAGACGATCGGATTGTTGTCAATATTCCGGTGCGGTTCCGCAAACGTAACGGTCGGCAAATGATCTTTGCCGCGGGCGAGGAAGAGAAGTCTAAAGCAGACAACCATGCATTAGTGGTTGCATTGGCCCGGGCTTGGCAGTGGCAAGAGGAGCTTGGAGTCGGGTGAGTATTCGACAGTGGAGGATTTAGCATCCGCGAAAAAGCTTGACCGCACCTACGTGAGCAAAATTTTGCAACTGACGTCGCTTGCTCCCGACATTGTGGAATCACTGTTAGCTGGGGACGACTGCAAAGGGTTGAGCCTCCGGCAACTACGAAAAGGTATACCCGCGCTGTGGAGCGAACAACGCAAGCTGTGGGGAAATTAAAAACGCGTCAGATATTTTGCCATCGAATACCATTTCAGGGAAAGGAATCCATTGGAATCTCAAGAACTCACACCCGCGATGGAACGGCATTTCGCGGGTCGTCGATTTGGTTATGCCCGTGTATCAACGGATGATCAGGATTTAAGTTTGCAAATTGATGCCCTGGTTCGTTGCGGCATTGCCAAGCAAAATATATTCATGGACAAGATATCAGGTGCCAAGAGCGACCGCCCTGGCCTTGGCCAGTGTATGGAGGTCTTGCAACCGGGTGATATCCTTGTCGTTTGGCGACTGGATCGTCTAGGACGATCGATGCGCCACTTGATCACGTTGGTCGAAGATCTGCGCGAACGCGGCATTGGATTCCGATCCCTGAGCGGAGGTGCGATCGACACCACCAGCGCTTCGGGTGAGTTGATATTCAACATTTTCTCGGCATTGGCCCAGTTTGAACGGTGCTTGATCCAGGAACGAACCAAGGCCGGACTGGCTGCCGCCCGAGCTCGTGGCCGAATGGGAGGCCGTCCGAAAACGAGTCCCAACGACGCCAAGGTCAGGCTGGCGAAAACTCTGTTGGCGGACAAATCCCTGGAGGTGGACGATATTTGCGAAACGCTGAAAATCTCGCGGTCCAAGCTGTATCGTTACGCGAATCTCAAAAATTGGCGTTCGTTCTCAAAATCCGGTGGTTATTTCGAAGGCCCAAGAAAAGGTATGGGTTCTTGAACGATCGCCGATAACTTGTCCGAAACACGCTCCAAGTGTACGTTTCGAATTGTAGGAATAGAACCCGATTTTTATACTTGCCGTTTCCCAATAATTGGACCTGGAAGCGGATGTCGGACTGAAATGCCAAGCGATCTGGAAATTCAAAGACCACTCTTTGTTGGCGTTGACGTCGGCAGACATCAAGATTGGCATTGTTGCCTACCTGGGTCAGATTGCCGCCCAAACAAAGTTTCCCTACCCAGCCGGATAAATCGTCGAACGTTGCTCACGTCACTTAATCGTTAACATCCAGGTACGCTGAATTCAAATGGCATTTCGGTTGGCGATCATTTATTCTGCTGGTGTTGGGATATTCCTGCTGAGCAGCTGCTTTGCGTTTTTGATTGCGAGCCGCAAGTGGCATTGGTTTGTTCGGGCAATCATTCTGAGCAATGCGGTTCTACCACTTCTGTTGGTTCGGGCAAACGACCTGATGACAATTCTATTGGTATCGCATCTAGTGATTTTGGCCGGTGCCTGCTATGAATCCAATCGACTTCAAGTTGTTCGCAAATTGGATCAAGGCGAGCGAAGTGCTTTGTTCGTGTCCCCTAGATTTCAATTACTCGATCTAATTCTGATCCTCGCATTGTCATGTGGCGTCCTCGCGTTGCTGCCTCAGACCAATCGACTCCCATTTGTTGATATCTCCAAACTCATTGGGATGGGTGCGGCGATCGGCTGTTGGTCTCTCGCAGGTTTTGGGATCGTGTGCTGGAGAATCAAGTGGTGGAAAAAATGCCTGGTTGCAATCCTCCCGTTGGCGGGTACCTGGATTTGGGCTTCGTTGGACAACCAGTGGTTCATTAATAGCTCCAATCATTCGACCATCATCATTGGCTGGCTTATAGGGCTGGCGGTCCTCGCTACGGCGTTGGCAATCATTTCTCTATTGGCCCGGTTTTCTTTTCGTGGCCTTGGCAGGCCACCCGAACTTCGAGCTGAGACCAACGATTCCACTACCAGGAAGGCCGGCCCCTTGAAACGCCTATTGAGAATCGGCACCGCGGCAATGCTAACCTTGACGGCAACGTGGTTGGCCTGTTCAATCAGCGTATCTTTCTATCAACTTTTGAAGTCGACGCCGGTCATCGAAAACGCAAACCCAATCGTTTTCGAAGGCGAACCCAATGGTGTGATCGAGTTGTTGAACTGTGGCCGCAATTTTGAGCAAAGCCCAATCCTGAGCACATCGACAGTGCTTGAACCTGGGCAAGAAACGAGAGATGAGATCGAGGTATTCTCAAGAGTGTTTGACGACGTGGATCTGGCGCTGACACGAAAAACGAAAACCTGGATCGACTGGTCGACAGGTGAAATATTGGTCAATGACTCTATGCTGAGCGGAAAGCAACTATGGGGCATTCAATCGATGCGCTCGGTCGCTCGGGCTTTGTCCGTCAAAGCCCGTCAGGAAATTCATGATGGAAACTTTGATGTCGCCCTGTCGGATGGACTTAAATGCATTCAAGCAGCAGAGTCGTATTCCAACGACGGAATTCTGGTTACGGCGCTAGTTGGAATTGCCTGCGACGTGATCGGATCTATGCCGATGCAACAGTCGATAGCGAAAGCAAGTCGCCCTTCGCTGGAAACAACTGCCGCTGAATTGGATCGTCGGGCAAAATCAAGCATCGGCATCGACGAAATATTAGAACGGGAAGCTGCATTTGTCAGTCAAATAAACGGATGGAAAATGCGGCTGTACTATTGGGCGATGGAAGAGTCACTCAAACCCGCGTATGAGCAAGTCGAATTTGCCATGTTTCGCCGAGTAGCGATTCAAGCCCAGCTGCGAATCTCCATTGCACTGGAACTTTACAAACGGGATCACGGAATGTTTCCCGAGCAGCTTTCCGAGCTGGTCCCGAGGTATATCGATTCGATTTCCAATGATCCGTTTATCAAAGACGCTGAGAACCCCAAGCCGATCGGCTATTTCTCGACGGAAGACCAAAGCCAATACACGCTGTACAGTGTCGGCCTCAACGGGATTGACGAACAAGGTGTGCTTGATCCGGACTTCATGTACACCGAAGGGGATCTAAACTATGCCGAGATCGTACGGCTGGAAGAAATAGCATACAAAGAATATGTGGAAGAACAGCAGAAAGCGAACAATCCACTCGAACTCGACGATTAACGAATACTTGTTGGCTATCGCCACCAGCCTGCGGCTTCACCATCTGACGACCGTTGCGGCGGTAGAATTTGACGGGGATGGTGACGACGATTTGGTTGCCGTCGCGGCGGACGGAGCGACCTGGATCTTTGTTGTCGAGTGGTTGGGTCATTTTGCTTTTAGCCTTTCTTCGTTTCGCCGATCGGCGATAGTTCGGTGACGATCTGCTCAACGCCGTCGGTGCGGAAAGCGACTTCGATTCGATCTTTGCAGACGATGATTTTTTCGATTAATAATTCCAACACGCGCCGCTGCTCGTCGGGAATCAAGACTTCCCAGATCGGATCGAGACGTTGCAAAGCAGCGGAAACGTCGGCGAGGTTGGCTGCGGGATGCTCGGAAGTTTGCTGACCAGAACCCAAATCCAAGTCGGTCGGCGAATGCCAGGGGAATGAAAAACGGCAATCCAAGTGGCACCAGGATTAACGTTTCTTTAGCGAGGGCAGAGATGGCGGGCAGGTCGCCTTGTTTTGTCCATGCCATCACGAATGCGAGAATGCTGACCAAGGGCAGTGTCAGCAGTAGCCCGCCGATGCGAGGATACTTGGGGCCGATTTCCGTCACCGCAACGACAATTGCTCCGGCAATAAGCCCTTTGAATAATGTCAGCCACATGGTTGGTTATGATCGGGCGACTGACAACGGGCTGATAAATTTTCAGCTTGGAGCACCGATTCCGTTTCGCAATAAGAACTGCGGAAATATCGCGGCGGCACGTGCCGACTATGCTCGTGCGATCGAGAATGTAAAACGAATCGAATTGGCACTCAAGTCGCGTTTGGCTCGATCGGCCCAAGAGTTTGAATCGGCCAACGCTTCGGTTCAAAAGTACGACCAAGAAATCCTTCCTCAAGCAAAGGAAAGTCTCGACTTATCTGAAAAAGCCTACCGAGCTGGCGAATTGGCATTCTTGCAAGTCTTGACCGTTCGACGAAACTATTACGATTCGAATATCCGTTTCATTCAGGCTCAAGGCTAACTGGCACAAGCCAGCGCGAACATCGACGGGCTCTTGTTGACGGGTGGACTGGATGCGCCATCCTCCAGTTAACATCGTTGTCACCGAAAGTCGTTGAGCAAATTCTCGCTTGCAACGAATCCAATGGGCTTAGCCTTCGACAGCTTCGAAAGGGTATTCCGGTCGCTTGGAGTGATCAGTTCCCCGATTCTGAGTGATCGTGATGTTTCCACCGTTGCCAGGAATTCAAATGGCGCAAAACACACAACAGTTTATGCTTCAAGACAGGATATCGGTTGCGATGGATCCGGCAACGTCCGTTAACCGCATTTCGCGGCCAGCGTAGCGATAAGTCAACTGTTCGTGATCCAGGCCCAACAAGTACAGAATCGTTGCATGCCAGTCGTGAACATGCATTTTGTTTTCGATGGCCTCGTAGCCGTGTTCGTCAGTTCGGCCGTAGGCGAATCCTCCTTTTACGCCACCACCTGCCATCCACATCGTGTAGCCCTTGTGATTGTGGTCGCGACCTGAGCCGGAATCCGAATAAGGGGTGCGGCCGAATTCGCCTCCCCACAAAACCAGGGTATCCTTCAACAAATCACGACGTTTCAAATCGGCCAGCAATCCGGCGATGGGTTTGTCCGTCTCGGCGCAATTGTTTGCAAGGGCCGTCTGGATATTGCTGTGCTGATCCCAGCTGCCATGGCCGAGTTCAATAAAGCGAACGCCGGCTTCGGCGAAGCGCCGGGCGAGAAGGCATTGACGCCCGAAACCATCGGTCGGATCTTCATTGATTCCGTAAAGTGCGAGTGTTTCGTCCGTTTCCCCGGCCAGATCCATTACCCCGGGCACCGAATCCTGCATGCGAAAGGCCAATTCGAAGTTCTCAATCGCCCCTTCGACGAGTGGATTGTGCTGGTCGCGTTTCAGCTTTTCCCGATTGAGTTCGGCAATCAAATCAAGCTGGTCCCTTTGTTGCGATGGTGTGAGACGTCCATTGACTGCATTGTTGATTCCATTCGGATTCGCTTCTCCCCGACGAAGTTGGTCGATTCGCCGATTGCGTTGCGAACTATCCTGAATCGTGAATTTCGTGCCTTGGTAAGCCGCGGGCAAGAACGCGCTGCCATAGTTCTGCGCGCCACCAGTAGCGGTTGGTGGATTGATCGAAATGAACCCCGGCAGATTGTCGCTTTCGCTGCCCAGGCCGTACAACGTCCACGCACCCAGCGATGGCCGAACGGATTGAAAATTGCCCGTGTGCATTTGAATGAAGGCCTGGGCGTGTGCCGGCTGATCGCAGTTCATCCCGTGTATCATGCACAGATCGTCGGCATGGCTGGCGATATTCGGGAACAGCTCCGAAATCCACAGACCATTCTTCCCATGTTGCCTGAAATTCCACGGCGATGCACACCACGGAGAACCATAGCTCGACGCCTTTCCATGATCCTGTTTCAGGCGTGGCTTGTAATCAAAAGTGTCAACGTGCGAGGGGCCACCGCGCATGCAGAGAAAGATCACGCGTTTGGCACGAGCCTTGTGGTGAAGTCGCTCAGAGCCCGACGAAGCCTGTTGAGCAGATACTCCCGCGGCAAGACCGGTAAATGCGAGGTAGCCAAAACCCGCAGAAAGCGTGCGCAGCGCATCACGCCTCGAAAGGGAAACGACTCGTTGAGTGCAAAAACGGTTCTTCATCGTTCAGCCTTTAATCAATCATTTGGAATTCCATCGACGCCAGCAACGCCTGGCAGTAAATGGCAAGTGGGCTCAGTTGGGAATCAGCGGTTGAAATTTCGTCGGGCTCACTGCCCACCGGCGAGAATCGGCCGCGACCACGACGGGAGCTTCCGGTACTGTTCTCGGGCGCAGAGCGTCCGCCTCGATTCAATGATCCGAATTGCCGACTGCCGGCAGTCGACGCTGATTCAGCGCCTGCGAGGAACTGGTCTGCTAGTTGCCGTTCACGCTCGGTGGGCTGTCGCCCGAAAACAATCGCGTACGCTGTTGTGATTTTTTCGTTTTGAGGCAATCTCTCCAGACGCCGGGCGAGCGCGCTCGACTGCTCCTGAACAAAACTGCTGTTCAACAAGTACAGCGACTGGATGGGAGTCGCTGTCGTATCCCGGCTGCCCGTGACAAGACTCGCATCCGGCGCATCAAACGTCTCCAGCAACTCCGGCAGCACGCTGCGGACTCGTGGCAAGTAAACCGAGCGCGTGCAGGCTTCGATCGCCCGAATCTCTGGCTCGAATACGTTCTGACCAACTCCTCCTTCTCCCATCTCGCGCAGGTAGGTACCCACGGGCCGCTTGAGATCAAGATTGCCTGACACGGCCAACATTGCATCGCGAATGACTTCGGCCTCGAGTCGCCGTGGGTTGGCACGCCAGTAAAACCGATTGTCTGGATCGATTGCGAAGTTATTCGTGTCGTAGGTGGATGCAAGTTGCCAGGTGCGCGACATTGCAATTTCATGAATCAGAGCCTTGATGGACCAATCCTCCTCGATCAGCCTTCCGGCGAGGTAGTCCAGCAATTCGGGATGGCTTGGCGGCTCGCCGGCGATTCCAAAGTCGTCAACCGTCCGTACCAATCCGCAACCAAACATCCAGTGCCAAACCCGATTGGCGATCACTCGCGCCGTGAGCGGATTTTTCGGGCTGGCAATCCACTCCGCCAGTTCCAGCCGACCACTCTGGCTGCGGTACGACGGGTTGGGCAGGCCTTCGGTTCGATTGCGGCGAAAGTCGGAATCCTTAATCAGGCTGACCAGCGAATAACGGTTGGGTGGGCTGAGGACTTGCAGCACGCCCGGCTCGACAAACTGGGCAGGCTTGTCCAACTCTCCCCGCACCAGCAAACGGGTTGGCATCGAAGCGTTCCGATCCTGTGTGCCCATCGCAAAGACCCGGGGCTGTCCGCGATCAGAGTATGCCTGAAGGGCAGCTTCCGTTTCGTCGCGATCCGACCGCAGTTTTCGCAACAGTCCACGAAACACATTCTCGCCGGAACGAATCTTTCGCATGGCGTCTTCAACAGCCTGCGCGGCGTCGTCCCGTTTTTTCACGAGCGCAGCGTATTCGTCGGCGTTGAGTTCCTTTGAGCCTGCCGGCGGACCCATTCCAGTCAGATCGATCAGTGTAGTTGCCTGTCGGGCTTGCGCTTTCAGCAGCCCGTAGTGGGTTTCCGTCGATCGAAAGATGTTTGCCAGGGCGTAGTAATCGGTCTGCGGGATCGGATCAAACTTGTGGTCATGGCAACGGGCGCAGGCCACTGTCGTACCCAGAAAGGCCCTCGTGGTAGTATCAATCTGTTCGTCCACAAGATCCGCGAAAAACTGTTGCTGGTCCTCTGCACCAACCGATTTGACGCCAATCGCCAAAAATCCCGTCGCGATGATGTTTTCCGCCCACTCCTCGTCACTGGAAATCGGCAGCAAGTCACCGGCAATCTGCTCACGGATGAACTGATCGAATGGTTTGTCCTGATTGAACGAGTCGATGACGTAGTCCCGATACCGCCACGCATGCTGATACACGTTGTTGTGGTCACCGCCAGTCGATTCGGCGTAGCGAGCTACATCCAGCCAATGCCGGCCCCAGCGTTCTCCAAAACGTTCAGAGTCCAGCAAGTGGTCAACAAGTTGCCCGATCACGACTTGTCGGCTGCCAGTGACCTGAAGTTTGTCCACCCAGCCGTTTAACTCGTCAGGCGTCGGTGGAAGTCCTGTAAGAACAAAATAGAGTCGGCGGATCAGGACATCGCTCGACGCGTCCGGTCCGGGACGAAGCCCCTTCTCCTTCTGGCTTGATTCGATGAACTGATCAAGCGAAGTATGTGCCCAACCGTCGTCGGAGACATTTTCCCTGGATGGCTTCAGAATTGGCTGGTAGGCCCAGAATCTTCGACCGTCCTCGATATCGATCACGCTTTCGACATCCGAACTGACTTGTACAGTGCGCGGATCTGGCGCTCCCATCGAAATCCATTCACGAAAATCGTCAATCACCGACTTCGCCAGTTTGCCTTTGGGAGGCATTTGAACATTATCATCATGATAAAGAATCGCCTGATACAACAGACTTTCTTCCAGCGACTTGCCGACCACGGCTGGACCTGAGTCACCGCCACGGAGCAGTGCTTCGCGGGTATCGACTTTCAGCCCACCCCGGACTTTTCCTGATTCAGTTGAGTGACACTCGTAGCAGTGCTTGACAAGTGCGGGGCGAATCTTCGACTCAAAAAAACGGATCCCGTCTGATGCCGGAGCCTGCGCCCGACCGGTTGCTCCCGAAGCGCACAAGCCAAGGAAGATGGCAAACCGGAGAAATCTGCCCATCATCTCGAACTCCTTGATGCCGACGAGCGTTTTGTGGGTGGACGTTTGGGGCGAACGGCAATAACAGCATCCCCGCTCACAGAGGTCGCGGTCTGGTTGATGTCGGTCTCCCTGGTGATCACGTTCAGCTCTGTAATTCGCTCGCCATCACTTACGATACGGGCTTGCAGTGGTTGTTGCATTTCCGTGAAGATCGAATGTTTGAGGCCGCCAGCGATTTCGGTGCCGACGCGGAATTCTGATGTACGTCGCTCGCGCATCGCCGTCGTGATTTTGACATCATTCGGAAGGGTGACAACAACGGTCTCGGCTTGCTGCGTCCCACCACCGCGCCGCCCGCGCCCTCCCCGCATATCGCCGCCTTCTCCGCCCGCATCCGATCGCACGACCGCGATTTGGTTGCCACTGACTTGATAAATAGTGACGAAGAACTCATCAGCCGTAGCCGATAAACTCGATGCTCCGAGAGCAATGGTCAACACCAATGACTGGATTGCGGGTTTGAACATGGTTTCACTTTCCCCTTTGAGTTGCCGTTGATTGTTTTTCGATCAACGGAACAATTTGAGTTTCGTAGTCGACCGCTCCCTCGAACGTCTTGAGCACTTCGCCTTTTTGATCAAAGACGATGGTCGCCGGCAAGCTATAAATGCCCAACTCCTTGAAGACTTGCCTACGGGCATCCGAACAGATCATTCGTTCGCTGTCGATATCCAATGTCTCAAGTTTCGCATTCACTCGTTGCTGGAGTACCGCCAAATCCGAGTCGCTTTCGTTTTCAAAATCGACGTTCAGCGCGATCGTATGAACGTCTTGGGGAAACTGTTCCTGAAGATCATCCAAATGAGGAAGCGCCGCGATGCAATGCGAACACCAGAGTGCCCACAAATCGACGACAACAATCTTATCCTTGTGCTGTGTGAGCTGCGTGCGTAATGAGTCCAGCGAAACCATAGTGGCTTGATTCATTTTCAACTCGCCTGGAAGGTGCGAGGAACCTTCATTCGTCTGGCCGAGATGCTTGCGAGCTTGCTCCAGCACGCCGGTGACAAACGCCGAGTCGCAGCCGCCCTCACCCACGGCTGCATTGAAACTTACGATGTTATTCAACCACATGATGACGGTCACTTCGGCATCTTCCGCGATTCGATATCCGTGCGGGCCAATGATGTCATCGCAAATGGTGAGTGGAATTCGCTTCAACTGCAGGTCAGCGGCGATCGTTGTCAGTTCCTGGGTTGCCGACCTGGAATCGTCGGTGATGTAGACGACAAAGGCGTGTTTCGATTCGCTGGTGATCGAGTCTGCAGGATCGACCAGTGACTCCAGTTCGTTGACTAACTGGATCAGTTCGTTAGTGAGTTTTCGAGCTTGAATGCAAATTACAGGCTGCATGGCAAAAGCGCACGCGTAACAAAGTTTTTTGCCCGCGCGGGGCCCACTGACATCCAGCACATTAAACGCTGTCGACGTTTCACCTATTTGAAGTCCTGAGAGTATCGGATCGACGGCTTCGTTAGAACGCATTGGCATTGCGCTATCCGTCGTTGAGCCATCTTTTGCCTTGTCTTGGAGTTGAGAGCCCGTTGCACTCTCTGATTGCGCTGGGTCAGTCCGGTGAGCGTTGACATTGCTGCTAACTTCGCTTCGAAACCAGACGATGGCGATAGCGGATGCCACGATCAATAACCCAAACCCAATTTTGGCTCTCTGCGTCATGTTTTACCTTAAATCCACTCCGTAACTGGCCCAGAATTGAAAAGGATGGTTCGTCAGATGTTGTCTTACGGTCTTCGCTTGATTGCCCGAAAGAAATCTGCAATTTGCAAGAAACTCACGCTTCCCGATTTTTTCGAATTTTCGGCGGGCAATTTTGGCTTGATCGTAAGACAACAAATGTACGCACAATCTGCTGACGCCCGGCGTCATGCTACCACCTTCAATCCCTGTGAAATCCGGAGAGCCTGATGAATAGCAAAGTCCCACTGAGTTTGGTCATAGGAATCAGTTGTTTTTTGTTGGCTGCCGAAGTGATGGCTCAACCTGGTGGCGGTCGCCGGGGACAAGGGGAGTCCGCCAACAATGCTGACGGGCTCGACGCGCTGCGCGGTCAAGACACCAATGGCGCCGGCGATGCCGGGATGGCACAACAAGGAAAACCGCAGCAAGGCATGGGGCGGCGCGGCATGGGGCGGCGGGGCATGGGCCAAAGTCCTGCAAACAGAAACTCCGCAGCGGGGAATCGGTTCGGGGGTGGTGCGGGAGCACCCGGCGCAGCCACAAACGCCTTGTTTGCCGCCTTGGATTCCGACGGCGATGGAACCATCTCAGTGGCAGAAATGGAAGACGCGATGCAAGCCTTTGCGAAACTTGATGAAGACAAAGACGGAAAACTGTCAGCCGAAGAAGCCGGCGCGACCGGCGGGGGCGGTCATTCGCATGGTGGCGGTGGTGGCGCCGGTGCTGGGGGAAGACGAGGCCAAGGCAGCGTGAATGGCGCCGCACCGGGGATGGGGGACGGTGCAGCGGGAGAACAACCTGCTGCGGGTCAAGGCGGACGCAGCGGCATGGGAGGAACAGACGGAACGCAGCGGGGAGGCAGAGGTGGTCGGGGAGGCCGAGGTGGGCAAGGTGGTCGGGGCGGTGCGATGCCTCAAGGGAATGACCAAGTGGACAAAAATTGATCCCTGGAAAGAATTTGGGTATTCAAAAAGGAAATCGGAATGCGAGTTTCTCGGTCAATAATCGGGTTGTGGCTGGTGTTGCTTGCTGCTCCTTGCTTGCCAGCTTTCGCTCAAGGTCGTGGCAACTCAGGCCTGGATCAAACCGCGATAGCTAATGGGTGGATGGCGAACTATGACGAAGCCAAAGCGGTCGCGCTTCGCGACAAAAAGCCAATGATGATCGTCTTGCGGTGCGTCCCTTGAACGGATTGCCGTGAGTTTGACGGGCAGGTTGTCCGTCTGGAAAAGTTTGAGGACATCGCTGAAGAGTTCGTCCGCGTTCGATTGATCGAAATTGAGAGCTCGAACCTGAGCGTATTCGATTTCGACTACGATTTGACGTTCATGGTCTTCTTCATCAGCCCCGACGAACGCGTTTATGCGCGTTATGGCGGGCGTTGTGAGCAGGGCCCGGATGCGAGGCAGTCTTTGGAGGGTCTGAGGTATACAATGGAGTCGGTGTTGGCAGAACATGAATCCGGGAAACCTCGTACAGCGATGGTTCGCAACGAAAAACCGTTCTTCATTCGAGAGATTGCTCCGCCCAGAGGATTGGGACGTTGCATTCATTGCCATCAAGCCAAAGAAGTGATCTACAACCGGCTGGACGAAGCGGGCAAGTGGGAACTTGATCTGGCTTTTCGATTTCCGCTGCCAGAGAACCTGGGCATGAAACTCGAAGTTAATCGCGGCAACCAGGTTGAAACGATTGCAGAGGATTCGCCGGCCGAGGTTGCCGGCATTCGAGTTGGCGACAAAATAACAATGCTCAACAATGTGCCGATTCACTCTTTTGGAGATGCCCAATACGCGCTGGATCTTGCTCCAAAACGTGGCTCAATTCCAGTGACTTGGCGACGCGGGGACGAGTCCATCGAATCGAATTTGAAACTGCCTGACCGTTGGCGTCGAAGCGACATTAGTTGGCGACCATCGCTGAAAAACTTCGTTGCTTCAGCGCGGGTTTACGGCAAAGACCTTTCCGCAGAAGAGAAAGAGTCGATCGGCTTGACTGCCGATCACCTCGCGTTTCGCCAAAAAGAATCGATGCCCGAACAAGCGAAGTCGGCCGGTGTCCGTGCGGGCGACATAATATTGGGAGTCGATAATCGTGAATTAAAAATGTCAGCCTACGATTTCTTGACCTATGTTCGCAGCAACTATGTTCGTGGAGAGACGGTCATTTTGAACGTAATGCGAAATCGACGAGAGTTGAAATTGAAAATGAAACTGGAATAAGTGCCAACTTTCAGGTTCTGAAAGCAACCATTCTGACGCGATTCAAAAATTGAATGTAGACAAACCATGACGGCCAAGGATATTCCTGACCAACAACCTGAAGACGACGCATCCGAAGCGTTCGTTGGGTTGTTGTTGCAAAATCGGCATACGCTGTATGCGTTTATCGCCAAACAGTTGGTTAATCCGGCGGACGTGGAAGACATCTTTCAGAAGACCAGTATCGTGTTGTGGAAAAAGATGGGCAGCTTTGATCGCGACGGCAGCTTTTTTCACTGGGCTTGTGGGATCGCGTTCAACGAGATTCGAAATTTCCTGACCAATCAGCGGCGGAGCGGTTTGCAGTTTGATATGGAGCTGGTCGAGTTGCTTGCGCAGGAAGCCGCGGAAGAAGAATCGCTCTCTGCGTCGCGTCTGGAGGCGCTGCGACACTGCCTTGAGAAGCTTTCGATCCGGCAACAGTCCATCCTGCGACAATGCTACTTCGGCTCAGAATCCATTTCGGATGTGGCGAATAAAATGAACCGGGAACGGGGTGCCCTGTATAAACAACTGGCACGATTGCGGGAGAAACTGCTGGACTGTATTCGTTGGCGGCTTGTCCAGGAAGGAGTCGGGACATGAATGACGAATATCTGCGACTTCAAATCAACGAGTTGATCAACGGCACCATTACCGAAACAGGACATCGTGAACTGCAAGATCGATTGAAGGCCGACTCTTCAGCTCGAGCACAACTTCGCGAACGGCTGGACCTTGAGGCCGGGCTCCGCACGTGGTCAACGGATGGCGATGGCGATTCATTGTCGAGACCCACGATCGTCGACTCGGATAAATCGCTCCGTCATTGGTGGCCCCAGGTGGGGACTGCGTTGGCCGCTTTGGCAGCGACAATTCTTTTGCTCGTTACGTGGTGGGCACGAACGCCCAATGGCGACCAGCCTGGGTTGGCAACCCGAGATGGCGTTTCACTCACAAAGGATTCCGAGCCAACGGCCTTCATTGGCCAGGTTGTTCAACAAGCGGAAAGTGAGTGGCAGCTTTCTGAAGCCCTTGATGCCGGGAATTTCTCGAAGGGGATTGTGGAACTTGTTTCGGGCACGGCTGAGTTTCGATTCAATTCAGGAACCAACGTATTGTTGGAAGGTCCGTGCAAATTGGCGATCCTGAGTTCCGATTCGGCAAGACTTCTGGCGGGGACGGTTTTTGTGAATGTCACCGAGGTATCCAATGGATTTTTGCTCGAAACGCCAGACGCCCGGATCGTCGATGAAGGGACCCAGTACGCAGTCGCTTTGGATTCGACCTCAACCGAGATTCATGTGTTTGACGGTAGCGTTATTTGGACGTCAGCGCATACAGGCTCGGACTTTGAGGACCGCATCACCTCTGGTGAGGCTCGTCGCTATCTCCGGGATGAACCCGGCAAGTTGCATCACGTTCCGTTTGGGCAGCGACAGTTCGTTCGGCGTATCGAGGCAGAAGTCCGGGAACAGGGTGGCTCCGAGCTGATTGCCTACGACGGTTTTGAAAACCTTGCCGGGGGACTTCGCAGAGGCCGCAGCGGGTTTGGCTGGGCAGCCGGTTGGGAATCGACGGGGCGAGGGCGCGGACAGTTGGCGGAAGTAGTTGACGCACCGAATGACACTGTTTTCGGATTCGATCGAACGGGCCGTCGACTGCTCCTGCTGGAGGGAAACGATAGCCTGCGCAGGAATCTGGAAACGCCAATTTCAACCGGTCAGGACGAACCCGTTTTTGTAGGACTTCTTTTGAACAAAATTCGATCGGTCGAATCCGCAGAATCGTCACTTCAAATTGTTCTTGAGCCCGAATCGGATTCACCAAGGTTTACGCGCCGCCATTCCGTGTCTTTTGGTTTGAATGCAGCCGGAAATCCTTTCATCAACAACGCTGGGACCATTCAGGAAATCGCAACTTCGCTCAAGCCTGGGGAAACGTGGTTGTTCGTTTTCAGGTTTGCCGCTTCAAAGGGCATTGGGGAGGCATCTCTGCGGATTTATACCGCTGACGAGTTAATCGACTCCGAGCCACCGCAGGTATGGACGGTAAATTGCAACGGGACAATTGTGCCGTCCTCCCTGTCGTCGATTCGCCTGACAGTTAGTGGAACCGGAACATGGCAAGTCGACGAGTTGCGAATCGGAAAATCATGGCGTTCCCTGTTCGGACGCTTGGACGACCATGATGCGGAGAAACAGGCAGCGCAGGAACTTCGGTGATTCACGCGAGCATCGCAGGAGCCAGACCTTTCTGCAAATTGTTACTCGATAGTTCGGTGTACCGAAACCCAGGTTTTCATGCTCCCGCCTACTGGCGTTTCGACCAAAATAGCCTTTTTGGTGGTTTGGCCGTAACTGCCTGAGATTGCTCGACTTGTGACGACGGGACTCACTTGGGGTGAGTCACGGTGTTTAGAGCCATTTAGTCGATTTGAGCCCCTCAACCCCGAAAATTGGTCGAGGGTGAGTCCCGCGATTTTGGTTGGCTCGAAAAACGGAATTCAAAAAGAAACGCGAATAACCGCGTAGAAATGACAAGGCCCGCGAGCCGAAGCTTGCGGGCCTTAATCGTGTTTAGCCCCGTTGCCAACAACGGGTGAGTGGAGGCGGCCACCAGGACTCGCAACGGGGCTAGTGGATTTCGAATGGGTGATTGCTTTCGATTTGAGATTTACTTTGGCAACTGCGACAACAGGGAAGAAACCTTGATGGCCGGTGACCATGCGGAAACGGAAGCATCATCAATCAAAAACTCAAAGCAGTACCCATTTTCCAACGCCCCAGCATAGGATTGAACTCCAAAAGTTTGACCCCCGTGCCCCTTGGATAAATCCATTAGATTGACGACACCTAACCCATAATTAATTCCCAGACCCATTTCATGAAAGTTGTCGTTCATGAGCATTTTTCGAGTGCTCTTATCCCTGAAAAGTTCCCCCTGATACCACGCGTTTACAAAGCGATCCATATCGTCCAAAGTAGAAATGACCTCCCCAGCTGGACCGGCCAAAGTAGGTGGCATTTCCACCTTTTTCCCTTTGTAATGGCCCTGTATTTTTTTAGCAGGAGGATCAATGCTCCCTAAATATGTCTGCTCAAGTTTTAAAGGAGAAAAGATCCGCTGTTTAAAATACTCCTGGTACGTCATCCCGCTGTATTTTTCGATGATCATCCCCAGTAGCAAGTAGTTCACATTGCAATACTTGAACTTAGTACCTGGTATGAAGGGGTCGGTGATATGCTGTTTCGAGAGTTCTATGAGCTCTTCGGGAGTAAACACAAGTGAGGGATCAGCATGCAATTCGATTTCCTTTTCATCTGAGCCCGCAAAGTAGTCTGGAAAACCCGATGTATGATTCAAAAGGTTGACGACCTTAACCGAATCGATATAGTCTTTGCCATCGATCTCAAGAAGTCCCTTATACAAAGTTTTATTGGGCAGTACTTTGGTTAGCGCATCATCTAGCGCGAATTTATTGCCTTCGATGAGTTGCAATATGGACGCAGCAGTAAACATCTTCGTCGCACTTCCAATCTCATAAGGCGTCTCAAAATTTGTTGTCTTTCTATTCGTCTTGCCGTCAAAGCCCGCGTAAAACGCCGACTTTCCTGGTTTACCGACCTTCACGATGAATTGGCATTTGTTTTCGGTTGCGAAGCTTTCGACATATTGACTGATAGCAGTTTGAAGCGAATCGGGAACTTCATCTGCAGTAACGACAACATCCTGAGGACGCTTTGAAACGGGTTCCGTCGTCTCCTTGTCAATTGGGCTTCCAACAGTCAAAAACGCGATGCTTAAGATCAAAAATAACTTGTTCATGGGAACTCGGATGTTAAAGAAGTCGGTGATGTACCGATTATTGTATGAGCACGACGAAGCGCATGTTGACACCTATTTAAACTTCAATTTTTTGGAGTTTCAAGATGGCGACGCGATATCCTGAGCAACAGTGGCGGGAGTGGTTTGATGAGTTTGAACGGAGCAGGCTAACGGTTTCGACGTTCTGCGATTCGATTGGTGTCTGCATTCGTAAGCGTCTCTGAGCACCGTTGAGCGAAGTTGTGGTCTGGGCGTTGCCAAGCCGCTGGCGATTTGGTCTATCGCTTTTTGAGTTTGGCCTGCCGCTTTTGCTCGGCGCGGCGACTTTGTCGCTTTTTGTGTTGGCGAACCTCGCGATCGCTTCGCTCGTTCTGGCGATACGTGCGAATTGATTCCGGATGGTCCTTCGCCCAGTTGCATGGCAACATTGGCTCGTAATTCGTTTCTCCGGCCAGCAGCCGCTTCAAGACATCGTCGACATACGCCCACACGTCCAGATCGTTCCGGTGGGCGCTGCTGACGAGGCTTAGGAAGCGCGCGTTTCGCTCACCGCCAGCCAGGCTTCCGGCAAAGATCCAGTTTTTTCGACCCACTGCCACGTCCCGCATCAACTGCTCGCACTGGTTGTTGTCCAAGGGAAGATCAGCGTCGTCCAGATAACGCGTCAGCTCCGTCCAGTGATTGCGAACATAGTTCAGCGCCTTGCGGAGATCACTCTTGGGTAACACCACTTGCTCGGCCCGGTCATCCACGGCATCGAGCTCAGCCCGCATCAGCTCCCACACCGGCTTCTGCTTCGCACGACGCGACGCCAGCAACGCTTTGCCAGCGAGTGACTGTTCCCTGGCTTCGGATTCCAGATCGTATAACAACCAGAACCAGTCCATCCACCTTTTATGGTCAGCAGGATAGTCCGTCGCGTTTTCAAACTTTCGCCGGGCATGAGCATTGCACGCAGCGCGCACGATCTCCCCGTCGGATTCAGCCGCAATCGAACCGAACCCGTGCCAACAGTCACCCAGGATGGTGCCGGACTAGTTTTCGAAGAACAACTCCGGTCCGTCGCGGTGACGACTGACCGTAAAGTCAAGCACATTGAGCTTCACCGTCACACCGCGATACGCCCACATCTTGGCGTTGATGCTCGACTTGTTTTCAGCCGACGCCTGCTCGTAGACTTCGGCCGCCCGCTTTTGTTTGGGGGCAGCCAGATCAAAGTTGGGAGGCACTTACGCCCCCTTTTCGACGAGATCCGGCTCGGCGCCTGACTGCTTGTGCAGTGTCTGAGTCAAGATCTTTGCGCCGGAAGATCCAAGGTCCATCGGAGAGCGGATGGCGGCTTGGTATCTCTCCCTTGTCAGTTGCCAGGCGCAGCGTGCGTGAACTGATACCCAGGTAATCGGCAGCCTCGCTGAGTGTCATCCAGCCATTCTTTTTTTTCTCTTCTGGATTGTAAATCGGGATCTTGTGGTAGCTGCGGAGCGACACAATCCGTGCTCGCGTAAAGCGATTCCCTTTACCGGTGAGGAGCCCGTTTCGGTTGAGAAATCCTGCGATCATTTCGTCGCTTGCAATTAACGCAAGCTGACGCACCGCCTCGATGGTATCTGCTGAAGTCTTTACGGCGCAACCACGTTTCCTTCGTGGGACGGTCAAGTTCGTATGCACCCCGCCGTGCCAATGAATGGTGAGATGAATCTTCCCGCCCACCTGGTCAACGTCCACCAAGATCTCTTTGATCAGCGTACGAAGAATTCGTTTCTTGACACGCTCATCGCACCGTTCGCTTTCCCAAACCGACTCAAGATCAGCAGCCAATTCTTGCAGCTCGTTCCAATCCTCGGCGGTGACTTCTGGATGCGAGCCTTTGTGTTGAGCAACGCGATCTTCCAATTCCGCAACCGTTTGCAGAGACGCATTCCAACGTCGCTCAAGTTCATCGGTAACAAGGCGATTCTCAGGGTCAGCCGCATCGTACTGCCTGTGGGCGCGCGAAGCCTGATATTGTGCCGCTTGAAGATCCTGCTGCAATGCGATGAGAACTTCATCGACTTGTTCGGTCAACTTTTTCATTGCAAGTCTCGACGCTTCGATAGCAGATGGCGTAACCACTCGTAGAATTTCTTGCGATATCTTAGCGTCAACAACCGCAGCACCAAATGCGATGCACTTTGGCTCGCCGATATCCAGATGCCCTCGAACACAACAGTATCGCGCGAACCTGTTTGGCTTGACGCCGCTGACTTCAATGTTTTTCCAGCCAAGCTGCTCAATCCGGTCTCGCATGCCGTACTGCAGTTTTTGACTTTCCAAATTATTGGCAACCTGGTAAGCCGAAGATTGGCGAATGTACAGCACTGCCTTGCGGCTGAGATGCTGCGATTTGATTTTATCGTTCATTGACTACCTCCTTGCAGTCGATTGATGTGTCTGAGTTTTGCATGTGATCGACAAGCAAGTTTGCGATCAATTCGCTAATTCGTTTTCTCGTTTTTTCGGGTAAGTCATTCCATCTCGGACGCACCTCGACGTCTGCAAACATCTCAAGTTGTTCGAGGCTGCGAATTTTTTTGATTCTGTTTTTCATGAGCATTTCCCTGAGAAGGTAAAGGTGAATGCTCGTTTTCTAAATCATTTTGGTTTGCCGGATTGGCAATCGAAGCCAAAAGCCTTCGCAACTGGGCAAGATGCTCGATGCAGACAAGCGGTTCGTCTTTGGTCACCAAAGCCACACAACTCGCACGATCGAACATCCAACATGGAATATTCATTCGTCGCAGCTTGCCGCTGCTCATTCGCTCAACTCGGTAGATTAGTTCCGACCCCCGATTGATTCTTTTGACCAATTGAACACTTTCACCAGCCCATGGATGAAACTCATAATGAATCGTCAGCTCAGTTTTCTGCTCAGTATGTCGCTGCGTTGTATCATACTGAGCGACCACACCAAGGTCTGGGCAACGAACTGATTGAATCAACCCAGCATCCACAGGATGTCAGCAAAAAGATCGAAGCGACGGAGAGACTCGGTGGTCTGCTTCGCTCGTATCGCCGAGCAGCGTGAAGCGAGAGATGGTTGAAGATTCACTGGCCGACGCAAAATCGGGGTGCTGACTGCTGTGCTCACCCCACGATTAATCCCGTTTTTCGGCCGCTGTTTCGATAGTCGACGATGATCTCGACCGAAAATCCGAGAACTGAGAACGATGCAAGCTCGGGAATTTCCAAGCCCAGGCCTCGTTTCAGTTTTTTGACCGCACGGGGCTGAACCGTTCAAAAGGCAATAATTTGATCGCACAGGTTCGAACTTACCATGGTTTCTCCAGTGGAATGACTAATCCAACGAGGAATCGCGGAAACTGCCATGTTGGAGGAGGCGTTGGGTTGGTTCCCGGTTGTTCCGGGCCGGACACCGGGTTGCCGGATGGGTCCAGCAGAATCGGACCCTCATCATCGGAAATGCTGGCGCCGTCCAGTGTCACGACAGATGCAACGACCGGTTTGTTGTTTCGTGTTTTGGCAGTAAACCGGAAATGATGTTTCCCCGCCTGCATCCAGACGTAAGCAGTTCGGCTTCCAGCTGATCGGACGGAAGTCACAAACTCTACCCGCCCTGTATCGCTGTAGACCGTAAACTGACAAGCTTGATTTGAAGCGTCGGGCGATGTCATGCCAAGGTCAAAGCGGAATAGTTGGGTTTTGTAAGTCGTAAAATCTCCAAATTGGTCAGGATTGGCGGCTGATAGGGCAACGTCGTCAATGCGTTGCAAGTTCGTTGATCGGGTAGCGATGTTCACCAACAACAGGTAATTGCAGGCAATTGTATTGCCAGTGCGGCTTTGAACCCGCAGGTAATAGACGGCATCCGGCTGAATGTTTCTGGCTTCAAGAACGACATCACCGTTTACACGAATTCGTCGGGTGACTGGTACCGTCTGTTTCGCATTGTTGAACAAAACTACGTTAACCAGCGCCGGATCAATTCCGAGTGGTGTCAGGTCAATTGCCATCGTGCCGGTTGCATCGGGGGCCGAACGAATTCTGAATACGTCCTTGTCGGCAGGGGTTGCGAGTGCGCTGACAATCTCAAATCGTGATCCAGCTGGAGTGCCAAGCGGTGAAAACAACTCCACTGCTTTGGCGAAGGTGTTATTGGCATTGGTCTCAGTATCAATGGGCCCTTCAAGCGAATAAAGCACATCCACCAACGCATCGTCGTCAGCTTCAAAAAAATCTGGTGGTTCTTCGTCATCTTCATCGTCATCTTCATCGTCTGGCTCGCTAAACTCATCTTCCGCGTTTTCATTAAAATCCAAAGCCAGTTGATAATCGCCGAACTCGAACTCCGGGTAGCCAGACCAGTCAATGGCAACGTAGATAACCTCGCCAGGGCTGATGCCGGTAACTTCCTTGCCTACACTGTTGCGTAATGGATTTTCCGCTGAAATCGTCGCTATTTCCTGAAAGTTTCCGTCGTAAACCGTAATCCGGCCACATAGCAGGCTGCGCCCTTTTGCCCTGAGCTTGACCCAACAGTTTTCGGCGAGCGAGTTGCCTTCAAAGCGGTAAAAATCAACGTCGGTTCCTTCCTGTATCCGGCCGTTTTTGACTTCGACGAGCGATTTTGAAAATTCACTTCCGTAAACCATTGGCGTTGCAGTGGCGAAATCATCGTTCGCTGAAAACAGTTCCCAGGGATCCGGGGATGGAGGACCATAGAGCCCCTGAATGTTGGCGATATCAAGGGGTGAAAGGTCCTGCCGAGTGCCAAGATAGGCAAAGAACATGACCGATTCCGGATCAAGCTCTTCGTCGAGCAAGCCCAGTGAATTGCCAGCTTCGTGCAACAGGACCGAGTAAAGATCATACTCATCCAACGAAGGATTACCCGACCCATCATCAATGATAAACTTCCGGCTCGTATCCAGGAAAATATCGCCCGCCCATACTCCCGCGGATGGATGATAAGCAACGGCATTGCCCAGCACATTATTCTGCGGAAGCTGCCGCCAAACGGATATCACCAAATCGAGGGTCGCCCTGGGCCAGTCCAGGTATTCCGAACGCCCGTGAAGTGTCGGGGGCAACTGCAAAAGTGACGTCGCTGTGCCGCGCCCAGGTTTGAAAGGCTCGCAGAATTTCAATCTTCCAGTCCGGGTATCCCAACTGGTCGTTCAAGTGCTGAAACAGCTCATTCCGATAGCGACCGATTTCGACGAAATCCGGCGCAAAACTGATGGTCAGCGGGTTGTCGGGCCATGGTTGCGGCGGCAATGAAGAGAGTTGTCCGTAAGCCATTGCGTTGGGGACGAGCGTGAGAATCGCCGCGATCTTCAAAACGACGATAGGTTTTAATGATTTGTTGTACATTTCTTGGGTCCAGTTCATCGTGCCTTTGACGCGTCAGATTCCGGTTGGTTCGGTCCTTACTTGTTTTCTTCAGCTGCTTGCTTCAGTTCGTTGCCGGTCCGGATTCCATTCTTCATGGCTTGAAATTCACTTGATCCTTCCAGATTGTTCAGGTCCGCGTCAGATGCGATGACATGGGCTCCATAAGCAGGTGCGGTTGCAATCGCCAAATGATGCAATGCGGCTGCGCTTGTAGCGAATCATCTTCGGCCGCCAACAATGCATAAACACAGGCAATCTGGTAGTGAAGCTGAGGTGTCATGGGCAATTGGTTGCAACGCTGAACGTCGGCCAACGCAGCGACTCGATTTCCGTTGCGCGAACAGCACGGCACGACCCGACAATGCTGGCAGAAACTGCGGGTCTTCTTCCACCAGTTCCGACAGCACTTGAATGGCTTCCTCCGGTTTGTTCATAAATTCGCTCAACACATGAGCCCGATTTTGGCCGGCGACAAAACGAGTGACGCTGTATTCCTGGGCTTTCTCAAAATCACTGACGGCATCAGCAGGTGACTGGGACAGTCGCGCCGCAGTCCTCTGAGAATCCAGCCCTCTGGTTCAGTGGGTTCCTGTGACATCACACGTTCAAGCGACTCCCGGGCAAGTGGTTCATTCCCCATGGCTCGCGCAATCCCGCTGCGCCATTTGCACTCGTGTGGATTCAGGTTGGATTGCTTCGGCTTTGTCCAGCCATCCCAGAGCCGACCCAAACTCCCGTCGCCGTTCATCGACCAGAGCAAGGTTGTATAACGCGGCGAAACTGCTCGAATCCAGTTGCAGTGCCGATTCAAAAAACCGCTTTGCGTCATCGTACTGGCTCATGAAAAAATGGCATGAACCTCTTGCTATCAAAGACGTTGCCGAATCCGGATCGACCATCGCGGCGATTGCAAAACACCGTTCGGCATCCCGATATTCGCGAAGTTCGAAATGGCACTTTCCTTTGAGAAACCAGACGGCAAATCGCTCGTGGGACTTTTCCAGTTCCCGGTCCAGAATCCCGATGGCCTTTGAATAGTCGCGATGCATGAAGGCATCTGACGCCCGTTCCAAAGCGGTTGTTGGCTCGCTCGCGACATGTTCCGATGCGAGATTCGCTAAATCGTCGAAAGCCAATCGTGAGAGGAGTCTCGCGGTGGCAAAGACATCTTCCCTTTCAACTGGATCTAGCCAGCGCATCGTCGTGGACTCCAAGTTCGGCTTTGACGCATCGAATTCGAACACGGCCAAGGCTTCGTTCGCGAGACGGCGCCCTTCTCTCTGGATCCTCCATCGGCAAAAAACAGCTCGGCTTCCGCACGGTGTGCCTTTTCAAAAAAAGCCAGGTACCGATTGTTTGCAAGTGCGGTTTGGCTGCTCTGTCGCCAGGCCACGCCGGCCGTGACCGCTAATCCCGTCATTACGACCGCAAAAGCAATGAGCGAGGCAACCGAGAAAAGCCAGCCATTTCTCCGCCGGAATTTTCCCGCTCTTTCCAGCCACGATGGGTTGGTTGCGTATCGAAGCGGACGGTCGGCAAGCTGCAGTCTGAGATCCGCCGCCAGCTCGCCCGCTGCTTGGTATCGCCTCGCAGGCTCTGGCTCCAGACATTTCATGATGATCGACGCGGCAGCGGGCCGAATTTCCGGATTCGACTCACGCGGATGTTTGATCGCCAGTTGCCGGGTTTCGATGGCCGCCGCCAGATTACCACTTGAGAACGTTGAGGCATCATGCGGCAAATGCCCGGTTAACGCCTCGTACAAGACGACACCCAACGAATAAACGTCGCTCGCTCGGGTGAACCGGTCGATCCCCGTTTCCATGGCTTCCAGATGCTCGGGAGACATGTATGGAAGTGTGCCGCCCACCGCTCGCGTCCGATTTTCCGTTTGTCCTGATTCCAGCCGGCTCAAATTGAAATCCAGCAACAAGGGTTGACCGTCAAAGCCCAACAGTACATTGGCAGGCTTGATATCACGATGTTGAACGCCCCTTGAGTGCGAATACTGCAATCCATCGGCCAAACGCTGTCCAATAGACAGGATACTGTTCTCCCAGGACATTTGTCCGTAATTAAGTGCAAACAGATCTGCTTCAGACTCCTGATTCCGGTGATGGGAATCCAATTCAACCTGGTTGTCACGGATGATTTCGGGCTTCCGCCGAACCAAATGCATGATCGCGAGACCGTTGCGCCGCCGTCGTTTGCGTTAGAAGCATCGGATTTAAACCGGTTCTCAATGGCTTCCTGGAGGGTGACCAATCCCAACAACGGCATTCCCAATACATAAAGCCCGTTGATGTGCTGCGCAAATACAGCGGCATGATGTTGCTGTGCTGCAAACGAGCCAACTGCTGTGATTCACCCAGCGGCGTTGTGGTGACCTTCAACACGATCTGGCGCTTGGCCAACGAAATCTGGCGGGCCAAGAATACACGGCTGAAGCGCCTGAACCAACCAGGTGTACCAGTTCAAAATCTCCAATCCGGGAACCCACTTCCGGCAGGACGACGTTCGCGCCTCGTCGCGTGTTTGTTCCGCTGCCGGAATCATCAGACAGCTCACCATGAAAATGCGGACGGTTTTGGTTAACCGTTTGGCCATTGCCGGAAATGGTCGAAGAAAACACTTCCGGCCCTTCCAAGTCCGGGTTCTCAAGCCATCGATCCCACTGGTTCACTTTGACCCGGTAATGTTGCCGATAGAGTTCCCGATCCACGTCGTGTCCATCGGTTTTTCTTAATCGATAATCCTCAAAGGCAACGGGTTCCAGAATTCGGGAATTGTCGCGAACCCATTTGAGTTCTTCATCGAGCAGCAATTCCTCCAGTCCACCGCGTTCACCTCTCGACCAACGCCATTCCAGCAGGATCCGCAGAATTTCCGAGACGACCGAATCAAATTCCGGGTGCCCGGTCTCCGGAAAGAATGAAGGAACATCCAGTTGCCCGTGCTGACGCAAGGCGACTTCAAACCGGTCGATCCAATCCGATGCCGCGAATGGGCCGTGAAGTTCCGGATTGGCAGAGGCACGAATCGAATTCTTCACGGTGCAAACTCCTGTGAAAGCCTGACGCGAAACGCTTGCAACTCGCGTTCAACCGTCCGCTTGCTACGGTCGCATTTATCGGCGATCTCCAGTACCGAATATCCCTCAAGCCGAAGCGTAATGATTGTCCTCTGCAATTCGTTGAATTCTTCAAACAGTTCGGCAATCGTCATGAGAAGTTCACTGACTGCCATATCACCGCCTGGGAGGTTATTCTGATCCTGAATGCTGGTGGATGAAGTCCTGCGAATGTCCCGGCTGGCCGCCAGGTGATAATCTGCGCGGGCGTTGACCTTTCGCATGGCGATGACGATGAGCAGATTGAACAGGTCGCCAGACTTGGGAGCAACATATCCGCCCTTGCTGGCCCGTCGAAAAAAGCTCTTAAATGTTGACTGGACGATGTCGTCGGCATCGACACGCGAGTTGAGTACAGTCGACAGACGCCGGCGGGCAGCGACCAGCAAACCGGGCGCATGACGCTCAAATACGGCCGTTGCCGCAGTCTGGTCGCCTTCGCCAATATGGCGAAGCAGCGAAGAGTCGTTTCTTTGTTCTGCCGATTCCAATGGGTCACCTGTATTTTCCGCCCTATGTTGAAAAGCCACCTGCGGCATTCCGCAGGTGGCCATCCGCAAAGCATTAGCCTGTCATTTTAATCATGGCAGTCGTTTACGGCGATGGAATGAACTAAGGGAAAATCTCGAATTCCTTAACGTCTGTTTTAATTCCGCCGGCAATACCGCCATCGACATAGGTGTCGGTGCCAGCACCACCCTCAAATACAGCGTCGAACTGGGCAAAGACGTTCATTCCATCCAGAAGGTCGTTACCGTCATCCAATGAAGCAGTAATGTTTTTCTCGCTGGTGACGTCAGTCATATCCACGATGTCGTTCTGGGTGCCGCTGTTGATCGTGATGTCATCCGAAGTCGCCACGGTTGCCAGTATGATCGTATCGGCTCCCGTGTCGGTACCGACAAACAGTCCCAAACCGGTGAAACCCGAGACGGCCACTGCGTCGTTACCACCTTTCGTTTCGATCGAAGTGAAATCACCCGAAGTGCATCCGGTCAGTGAAACAATGTCACGTGCCTCGTCACCAATCAGAGTGATGCCGAAACCTACAGTCATACCTGTCATTTGGGAATTTAGAACGCCGACCTGGCCGTCGATATAGGCGTCAGATCCCACTGACCAACCGGTTAGTCGAATGACTTCGTTTTCCCATTCCCCCTTCTACGGTCAGGTTTGCACCTACCGTCGTCGGCAGTGATCCCGAACGCAGCGTGTCATTGCCATCGCCGAGGTTCAAGAACAGATCGTTGTTGATGACCAGGTTGTTGATAATCACGTTGTCATTGCCACCAAACATCAAAACTTCAACGCTGTTGAGAACAGCGCGGCGGAAACGAACCGATCGCAGGCCGTTGACCGTGGTACCATTTCGGCCCACGACAACCACGTCGCCGACGGCGTTTCGCGTAAGAGTGATGGCATTGGCCAGGTCGTCGCCCGTGACGACCAGCAGTTCTCCTTCAAGTGCGGCTTGCACATTGTTGGTTTGGGCCTGGGCAGACCCGGTAATGGCAGCGAAGCCCAATGCGGCAATCGCGGTAAGATTGCGGAAAAATCCCTGGCTGTTCATGTTAGTACTCTCTTCTCAAAAAATGGGTCAAACTTGATTTACTTTGGGGCACCTTTACTCCCCTCGTGAATGAAATGGGAAGATCCGGTCCCAGCCCGCCATTTAATTGAGAATTTTTTGGTCGAGCATGATGGAATTCGGCATTCCACCAGGTTGAGTCCCATTTGGTCGAATTGAGCCCTGCGAACTCGAAAATCGTTGGGAATAAACTGCATTTCTCGCACTCCATGGCAAACCCAAATGGGCTGTGAGGCTGATCGTAGGCAGACGAGAGCGAAACCCATTGAGAGCATGGCGTATCAAGAGACCAGCACTTTCCGAACGACTCCCATTCACTGGTGAAAAGTAACACTGTGAGCGAATAATCAATTTGTGACGTCACTTGTGTTTGGCCG
>CAVQPH010000019.1:0-48364 GCA_963714685.1 Pirellulaceae bacterium
TCTGATCAAAAACAATGTCAGCGATGTGGTCATCACCGGGGGAACCGAAGCCGCCATGAGCCGGCTTGGGCTGGCGGCGTTTTCGAACATGAAAGCGTTGTCGACTCGCACCGGTGATCCGGCCCAAGTCAGTCGTCCGTTCGACAGTGACCGTGACGGTTTTGTGTTTTCGGAAGGAGCCGGCATCGTCCTGTTTGAGGAATTGCAGCATGCCCGGAATCGGGGTGCGAATATCCTTGGCGAGGTCGTTGGATTCGGCACGACCTGTGACGCGGGTCATATTACTTCACCCGATGAACATGGAACGGGTGCAGCTGCCGCGATGCAACAGGCATTGGAGCATGGCAATCTTCGCCCGGAGGATATCGATTACATCAATGCCCATGGAACCAGCACACCGCTGGGCGACCGGGCAGAAACCCGGGCAATCAAAAATGTATTTGGGGCCCATGCCCATAAGGTCAGTATCAGCAGTACCAAAAGCCAATTGGGGCATTCCCTGGGAGCCAGCGGCGGCATTGAATTGGTGCTGGCCACCAAAGCGATTCTCGAAGGAATGGTTCCACCGACGATTAACCTCGATACCCCCGATCCCGAGTGCGATCTCGATTACACGCCCCATCAGGCAAAACCTCGCGAACTGACCTATGCGATGAGCAACAGTTTCGGTTTCGGCGGCCACAATGCTTCGATCATTGTGCGGAAATTTGAGCGTGAAGGATTTCTGCAGCCTGTCCAGCGTCCACGGTTCCTACAAGCGGGTTGTGGAAACTCAACAAGCCATTCTTGACGTTGGGAAATTGCTCCAGCGGCTACGGGTGCGGCGCACCAACTGGTTGCTGGATCAACCTGTTTCCAACAGCGGTCGATTGAAACAGAATTTGATTGAAATCGCCCGGCAGCATCATTGGGATTGGCAAGTCGAGCTCCATGCGAGCCCTGATCAAGAACTCAAACAAATCAACGGGATTACGATAACGTCCGACGGCGTTATCCTGGACACGGTTGACCGCTGGTTCAATCTGTCCCGTTGCTGGTGGCAAGCGTTTGACCCGCAGCAGTTGAAGTTGATCGACTTAAGCAGCCAATTTCGTTGGGCGAATAAAAAAAGGGATCTCCGCTGCCGTTTGAATGAATCGGGATGAATGAGCAGCGGGGATCCCTTCCCTCGATGGCCAGGCCGAATGGATAAAGATGTCGCCTGGCCAGTCGAATTCGCGATTTTCAGACAGGTGGGGACGCGAACAACCCGACTAACAATTCAATTGTTTTTTGCCAATCCAATTCTGTTATTTTTTCGTCACCAGCATTCTGAATTCAAAGGTGTCGTTGCTTCGTTCGGTTGATTCCACCGCAACCGTCAGCGGACTGGGAATCCAGCTGGGGATTCCGTCCTGGGGATACGGTGCGTTGGAAATCCATTGCATTGGGGATACGTGCGGGAATGGTTTGTGGATCAAAAAAACTGTCAAAAATCGGCTGATTTGTTGAACTGCCCATCCTCTCCCTCGCAGCCATTCACTCCTACGTGGCCATGAATTTCTACGTGGTTCTGAATTGCTACGTGGCCATTCTCTGCGTGAATGTGCTTAATTTCGCAAAGCGAAATGCCACGTAGGCCGGACCCTTCCAGCGATCCTGAAATTTTGTCGCCCAATCGCCATCGGTCGGAGCAGACCGCGGCCTTCGTTGATTCTTCGAGGACGCTCCAGATGCATTAACTCTTTTCCTGGAAACGATTTACGGCGAACCTGATCCGTTTGGCACACAGTTTGCAATTCCAGACAGCATGATAGTTTTTGTCCGCTGACAAATCGTCACTCGAAAACTTGATCACAAGGAGAAAATTATGAAATTGCAAAACGATAGACTGCATGTTCCAACGATCGGTGACTTTCAATTAAACGTCGAGAATCTCGTCGATCATTTTCTTGGTGATCGCCCGGCACACGCAGCCGTTGGCGTGACGTTGCCGGTTTCGATCTCGGAATCGGAGACCGCCTATCGGCTGATCTTCGAACTGCCCGGGGTGGAGCCGTCGGAAGTCAACGTCGAGGCGGTCGACAGCGTGCTGCATGTTTCAGGTGAGAAGAAAATTCCTGAAGTTGCCGAGGGTGAAACGGTGCTGCAAAACAACCGCCGCAAAGGTCAATTCCGGCGCTCGTTTGAGTTCGCGAAGTCGATCGACACGGATCGAATCGAAGCAGAATTTCAGCACGGACTGTTGACCATCTCGGTGCCCAAGTCCGAGAAAGTTTTGCCCAAGAAAATTGAGATCAAGAGTGCGGTCTAGAGGTTCTCAAATTGAGTTGTTGACAATTGGAATCGCCAGTTGGTTGCCCTCGCAAATTTGCGGGGGCTTTTTTTACGGCAGCCGAGCGATCATTAGTTAAGGATCGCTGGAAGCATCACTTCGGGTTTTGCATCGCAAAAGTCTGTTCCCCATGCCCCGCAAATTCGGACGAAAACGGCTCGCCACTTGGTCCAACTTTCTCCGTTTATCGCGAGAAAAAAACAAAAGCACCAACGCCATTGCTCCCCTCTCCCCGCAAATTCGGACGAAACGACTTTGCACTTGATCCAGCTGTCTCCGAATTTGTGGGGAGAGGGGCTGGGGGTGAGGGGAAGTCCACCTATGCCTGGTTGGTCATTTCCGAACCAATCTCATCCGGTTTCAGGAGTGAGTACAGGTCGTTCAGGCGGCCTGCGTGCCAGGTTGTTAACTCTGTAAATCGTGACTGCATCGGGTTGTTAAATTTTGCTTGATTGATGTTTGCTCCTCACCCCCAGCCCCCTCTCCTCGTGAATTCGGAGCACGCTTGATTCGAATGGAGCGTGGGCGCGTCCGAATTCCCGAGGCGAGGGGGAGCCAGTGTGTGGGGCAGTGGCGGTGGTTTTGGGGTGTTGGTTAAGCCTTGGGAGCTGTTTTGTTGTTGGAAGCCATGACTGTGGCGAGATAGCAAAAAACAAAAATTGCGACCGTGGCGAGAGATTGGAACAGTCAAAAAGTGGGTTAAGAAGAGGAGAAGTTGTGACAGTCAAGAGGGCAAATTGTGATCGAAAGCTGCGAATCATTTATCGCGAGAAAACACAAAAGCACCAACGCCATTGCTCCCCTCTCCCCGCAAATTCGGACGAAACGACTTTGCACTTGATCCAGCTGTCTCCGAATTTGTGGGGAGAGGGGCTGGGGGTGAGGGGAAGTCCACCTATGCCTGGTTGGTCATTTCCGAACCAATCTCATCCGGTTTCAGGAGTGAGTACAGGTCGTCCAGGCGGCCTGCGTGCCAGGTTGTTAACTCTGTAAATCGTGACTGCATCGGGTTGTTAAATTTTGCTTGATTGATGTTTGCTCCTCACCCCCAGCCCCCTCTCCTCGTGAATTCGGAGCACGCTTGATTCGAATGGAGCGTGGGCGCGTCCGAATTCCCGAGGCGAGGGGGAGCCAGTGTGTGGGGCAGTGGGAGTGGTTTTGGGGTGTTGGTTAAGCCTTGGGAGCTGTTTTGTTGTTGGAAGCCATGACTGTGGCGAGATAGCAAAAAAACAAAAATTGCGACCGTGGCGAGAGATTGGAACAGTCAAAAAGTGCGTTAAGTAGGGGAGAAGTTGTGACAGTCAAGCGGGCAAATTGTGACCGAAAGCTGCGAATCATTTATCGCGAGAAAAAAACAAAAGCACCAACGCCATTGCTCCCCTCTCCCCGCAAATTCGGACGAAACGACTTTGCACTTGATCCAGCTGTCTCCGAATTTGTGGGGAGAGGGGCTGGGGGTGAGGGGAAGTCCACCTATGCCTGGTTGGTCATTTCCGAACCAATCTCATCCGGTTTCAGGAGTGAGTACAGGTCGTTCAGGCGGCCTGCGTGCCAGGTTGTTAACTCTGTAAATCGTGACTGCATCGGGTTGTTAAATTTTGCTTGATTGATGTTTGCTCCTCACCCCCCAGCCCCCTCTCCTCGTGAATTCGGAGCACGCTTGATTCGAATGGAGCGTTACGCGTCCGAATTCACGAGGAGAGGGGGGAGCCAGTGTGTGGGGCATTGGCGATGGTTTGGGATCGCCTTGCAATTTGTAATGCGCTGGATTCGAATGGAGCGTTGACGCGTCCGAATTCACGAGGAGAGGGGGAGCAAATAATATTTTGAAAAATACGGGAGTCGTTCTTCCGGTGATGCTAAGTTCACGTTTTGCATTTTTTTGGATCAGTTCAGCACTTGTTAAGCCCGTATGGTCCAGCTGATTCTAAATGGTTGCCGGGCGTACGTAAGTCGTATCCGAAAAATGATTTCCTTGCCAAAGCAAAGAGAGGTAGGCCGGCAACAAGGTCATTATCAAAGCCGCAACAGCTCAAACGAAGCTCCAGCGAATCAACATTTTACCAGTCTGACCTACCAAGCGTCGTGACCGCAGTTCCGGCATCACGGCACATAAGCGGAGGTAGGCCGGCAACAAGGTCACTGGCAAAACCGCAACAGTGCAAACGAAGCTCCAGCGAATCAACATGTTACCAGTCTGACCTACCAAGAATCGTGACCGCAGTTCCGGCAGCACGGCAGCTCCGGCAACCCACGTCCGCGCAAAGCAGCGCTCCCGCTTGGGAGCACTTCTTTGATCGAACCATTGTCATCGACAATCGTTATTTCATCTTCTGAATTTCCAGCGTTTGAGTTTCTGGAGCTGGCGGTTTTCCGGCCGTCCTCGACGGAGTCGGGACAACGGTCTTAGCTTCGCCGCAGCCAGAAAAACTGCAAATTGCCAAACTTAGCATGAAAACGGGGATCAGCAAAAACAGGAATTTTTTCATCATTGAGCTCCGAGGATTGTTCTTCATTAAGACGCAGTAATACGATCAATGAAGTATAGACATAAAAAAACTGGCAGCAATACTGCTGCCAGCTGGGTGTGAGATAATCGCACCGCGGGTTCGACTACCAATCTTCAACGTTAACAATTCGGCCTTCTGCCTTCGCCGCCAAGGTAGACGTACGTTGAGAAGTCGATGTCGTTGTTGACGAAGTGAACCGAGCCATCGCACATTGACATGTTGACGGCTTCGCCCGAGTGCTCACTGTTGAAGTTAAGTCGTGTTGCAGGTGTACCATTACCGACGATTCGACCACTGGCAGTTCCAGAGGTAGTCAGCGTCTTGTCCACCCCAGTTGCAGAACGAAGCTTCACCGAAAGCAAACGTGTTGCTCGAGCCGTCGTTGATATCACCATAATCGAAACCACTTCGGTTGGTGAATATACCGGCCCAGATACCTTCCGGATCGACGCCGGCGTAAGCATTGCCGAGGTAGCCAGCACAGCTCAGGTAGTTCGAGTTTTGGACCAGCGGCCCAACCAGCGGAGGTACCGTAGCCGATTGTGTTACGAGCGAACGTAAACAACGGTCCAAGGGTGAGTACCGACGGTCGAAGATGGGCAAAGCAGGTGCTCAATTTTCGTGTCGCGAACCCAGTCCACAGTCCGGTGTACCCCACCAGTTGCCTGCCGGTGGAATCGAGTCCTCTGGCAGTAACGAGTCGGTCGTCAAGGTTGTCCAGTTCCATGAAACCAAGCAGGTAAACTGTCGTTGAGTTTCGGTTACCGTTGACTGTCGTGTACTCGTCCAGACCACGCCAGGTAAGCGTACCTGGAGGGAAGCGCATGTGAGCACTTTCGTAGTTGATCGAGGCCAGCGTGACCTGACGCAACTTGTTTTGGCAAGCACTGCGGCGGGCTGCTTCACGAACCTGCTGTACGGCCGGAAGGAGCATACCAATCAGGATGCCGATGATGGCGATCACAACCAGCAATTCAACCAGTGTGAAACCGCGCTTTTGAGCTTGGTACTTCATAAAAATTGTTCCCCAAAAAAAGGTGAGGCGTAACCCACGGACAGTACAAACTGGAATGAAGTCCGGGGCACACTCCAAAAATGAAATGACTTACTACGCCCAAGCGGACAAAATCTTGTTTAGATGAACCATTCGCCGTTGAATCGGTGCCCGAATCTTGGTGGACGACGCAGAATCCAGTATATCGAGCGGATCCCGAAATTGTAAGTATTCTCGGTAAAACTCGAAAACCGGCGAATTTGTAGGGCTCTAGGACGAAACGTTTGATTTGGTTAACAGGTTTGGTTTTTTGGAAGGTCGCCCGTTCAAATCAACAAGAAGTTCCACCATTGCCGCTTAATCGACTCCAGTTCGCGAGTTTATACGGGGTTGGTTACCAGCCGGATGTCGAAAAAACGGGAAATGCGGATTTTTTCTCAAGCATAAAAGCCGTGTTTCTTGAACGTTTTTCCGGCGAAAAGTACGTTGTACCGGCATTCGCCCGCCAACCCTTGGACTTGTGTCGGCCCTATCGGGCCTTTCCTCTTGGTCGGTGATGCAACCGAGGCTTAGCAGCCCCGGCAGGAGTTGTGTCAGCCCTATCGGGCTTGCTGCTCTTGGGAATCACGGCAAGCTGACGAGAAAAAGCATCCGTCTTGGATATCAAGGCGTGCTGACGGGCAAAAGCATCCCTCTTGAAAATCAGGGCAAGCTGATCGGGAAAAGCATCTGCACGGAGCCAGAAATTTCTCTGCTCACAGAGAGGATTGAGGGTTCAGATACAAGGTTCAGAACCAGGCCGGAGGCCGACACAACTATAACCGGCGGTGATAACCGCCGGATCTATTCCCAACGAGAACCCAAGGCCCGGCGGGCCGACATACTTCCTTAGCCCTGGATCGAATTGTGGCAGACTCCGCCAGCTACGAAACTTGGCTCACTCTCGTCCTGCCAATCGAAATCAACTGACACGTCCCAACTGCGCTTCGATATGTGCCGCATGGGCTTCAACGTACGTCCGTTCAATCATTTCCCGGGTTTGGCCTTCGTCCAGGAACTGCTCGGTGAATCCCGGTAAAACCTTGTCGATTGTTCCTCGAGCGGCGTAAACCAGATGTCGGATCAAATCCATCGGCGATTCGTCGCCGACGGCACAGCGAACCGTCGTCGGCGTCAGTCCGGCCGCCAGTAAGGCTGATTCGCTCAATTCGGAGTGAGTCGTCAGCGCGGGGCAGCTGACGATCGTGTTGGATTGGCCCAGGCTGATCATGTGACCGAACGTCGGTGACAGCGAATCGAAAAACCGCTGGAAGGCATCCTTGGGGAATTTTACCCAGATCAAACGTGAACAGCGGCGCCGGGAGGCCGAGGTAAAGATACTGCTGCCGGTATTTAAAATTGGGGCTCGATTCAACCGTGTTGCAGTGGACGTGGATACTGGGGTGGGAATTCAGGAACGTCGGCCAGGATTTGCGTGTTGATGCATTTTTGCAGCATTCGCAGCGGCAGTGTTTTCATTCCCTGCATGACTTCGAACGCCGCGTCCGCATTAAGAAACGCGCCTTTGACGTAGTAGACGTTCCAGAACATGGTTTGGTCCCAGCATTTGTCGCCGATGGTTTGGCCTTTGGGAATAAACATCTCCAGGTTGCGTCCGATCACACAGCCGGCGATCACGGCGCCGCAGCCGCTGAGGTCTTTGGTGTAGCTGTGGATCACGAAATCGGGTCGTTCGGCTTCGTCTTCGCGTTGCAGCGGTCGATACAGGAACGGGGTTGCGACGGTGGCGTCGAGCATGACTTTCAAGCCGTGTTGATGGGCGACTTTGGAAATCCCCGCGCACGTCGAGGACGTAGCCTTGCGGATTGGAAGGCGATTCGAGATAGACGTAGATATTGCGTGCCATCTGGCCAGCCGATCCGCATATTTTTCCTGGACCTGCTTCAAGAAACGGCTCGAATTCTTCTCCTGAGTATCCGTCAAACGTCTTCGACTGCGACGTCGAGGTTGCCTGGTTTGGCAAACCAGTCGTGGATCAGCTGATGGGCACCGCCGTACACGTTGCGGCTGCTGATCAGCACGTCGTCCCGTCCCAGCAGGTGAGACAACGCGCTGTCGATCGCGGCCATCCCGCTGTTGAAATTCCAGGCCATGTATTCGGCCGCATAAGGGCCGGCCTCGAGGTCGACAATGTGGTTGGCCAGGCAAACGCTGGTTGGGTTGAGCAGATCGCGAATAGATTTCCAGCATCAACTCTTCGCCGTTGAAGGCGTCTTCGATCCACTCCGCGCAAGCATAGATGTAAGTTGCGGTGCGGGTGATTACCGGAGTCGCGGAAAACAGCGCGGTCACGTTGTCGAACACCGGGTAAGGCCCTTTGGCCGCTGAGGTTTCGCTCGAGTACCCCAACGCCTGGTAGCTTTTGCGAAATGGATTTTGCAGCGTGTCGAGAATTTTGGCCAACTGGAACGAGAGGAATTTCTTGGCATTGAATCGCTTGATCCGGTCCGGTTGATCCAGGGAATGCAGGGAGTCGAGTGTGATTTTCCACAGATGAGCCACGTCGCCCTGGCTTTCATACATCCGCTGGACAATTCGGGCCAGCGTTTGTCCGTATTCGGAATCCTCGGAAATGCCGAAATGCTCAAGTTGCTGATCGACCAGTTCTTCGACGGAAGTCGCTTCCGTGGAATTTCGCTTCGGCGAGAGCTTTTTCATCTCATCCAGATTCGGCTGCGTTACGGTCGCCATCGTCAAACTCCAGGAAAAAAAGCGGGGATCATCACAGCGACAATTTTTACGTATTCAACCGAATCCGACAATCAACGCGGCTGCCGGTTGTAGGAACTGTCAATCCTGAAGGCGAGATAACCCTTTAATTGGGCGGTGTTTTCGCCTCGCCATTTATTTCTGGATTTCCAGATTCAAGGCAATGGCTGCAACCTTTGCGTCCGCGTCCAAGCGGGAAAAGCAATCCGATGGGCGCGAGATTCTCGGCGGTTGGCAGGAGTTGCAAAAAAAAAGCCGCTGGCAAATGGCCAGCGGCTGTTGGGGGCGTTTTGAAACGGCTTCGAGACTTACATATTTTCGAGGTCGCTGGAAACTGGTTCCATGACTTTCGTGTTTCGCTCGACGGCCAGAACGGTGGTGCGTTGTTGGGTACCGTCACGGCTGGAGGCCACTACCGGAAGGACTTGGCGCCGATCCGGTAGGTCGATCTTCAACGAGAACGAACCGTCTTTCTGCAGGCGAACAGGTTCTCCGCCAATGGTGACGGAGCCGTTGGGGTTGGTCGCGCCGTAAACAATCATGTGGGCGTCGACCTGAAAATCGAAGCTGTGTCCGTTGGCGTTGATGCCTGATCCCAATCGTTCGAAGGCCGGTGCATTCATCGGCTGTCGCGATTTTTCCTCGAAGATGAACTGCAGGTCGGCCGAGACGGAATCGGTATCGTAGCCACCACTCAAGGCGTAATATTTTTCGACGTCATTGGTGATGTCGGTCCAATGCTCGTCGACCGAGGCAACGCCGGAACGTGGCGGACTGACCTCGTTGCTTTTGCAGATCAGGTGGAAACGTTCATCGGGCGCCGCATAACCAATGGCGACGCGGTAGGTGCCGGCAGGGTTTTTCAGGTTGATGTACCAGTTTTTGACGCCACCGTGAATTTCAATCTCTTCGACGATGTTCTCGACGGAATTCGTATTGCCATCGCTGGTGATCTCGAGCAGTCGCAACACCGGTTTGGCACGGTGCCAGGATCCGTTGAGGGCGACCTTGGCACGTTGCACGGTTGATTTCGTGATTTCCCAGTAGGCCTGCAGCCAGTAAGAATCGCGCACGACAAGGATCACGCGATCCAGTTTCGGTGCTTTTTGATTAAATTCCTGGCGCAGATCTCAGCCAGGTTTTTGCGGTTCTCATCTCGTTCGCGCTCGGCTCGAATTCGAGTCGCGATAGCCGATTGAGAGCTTTGAGGAATACTTCGAGTCGCAGATTTCCGTTTCGTGTTCCGACCCGCCGGTTTGCTTTTGCTGGTCGAAATTCGGTTGGGGGTCTTTGAATCGGATTTGGTGGAACCTTTAACAGCGTTCCGCTCAGCTTTTTCCTTTTCCTTGTTCTTGGCGATTTTCAGAAGGGCCCGGATCAGTTGTTCCTTCCGCATCGAATGCCAGCCTTGAACACCTTTTTTCTTCGCCATTTGGGCGAGGTCTTTGGATGTTTGAGAACTGAGAGAGTTTGCCGTAATCAATTCGTCCGCCTCCGCTCGACTGATAGAGTTGCTTAAAGAAGTGGCAAGTGGCTCGTCGAGTAGTTTTTTTGAGTCGAAACCCAACCGTGAAGACTGTCGAACTTATCCGTATTCGATCAGCCAAGATTTTCAACAACTGAACTCCGATCAGTCGTCCGTTGCGTGCACGTCCCGAAAATGGACGCGTCCAGAGCTGAATTTTGCCGTCAGGAAAAACACGCCCCCGAGGGAGGGAAGTTGCCCATCGAAACCTTGAAGCTGCCAAGGTGACTCGAGTTGGCCGTTATCCGCGCCCCACGGGTTCGATTTTAACAAAAATCCCGAAAAACGCAAATGAAACGGACGTTTTATCGGCTCGAAATTCAGTTTGCCTCGCTTCTTAACTCTATATTTGGTAAGAGTTTACGGTTAGGAGAACGATTCGGGTGGCCGCTGCGAATTTGTCGTTTGGGCTGGATTCACTCGCGGGGTGATCCGGATTGGTAGTTCTTGTCAGTTGAAAACGTCGTAAGTGTCTGTTATTAAACGGTTTGCGAAAACTTTGAGAAAATTTTCACAAACTTTCTTCGGGGGACTTGTGACATCCGGATTTGGGAGATAGATTCTTGACCGATGTGACGACAGCTCCGTTTTCGACTTTTTGCAGTCCAAAGGCTGAGAATGGTTGCCGACCCGGTAGATGATCGCTCGCCGACCGCCAAAGCGCTGTCGACGGTCTCGCACGTCACGTCGATCAGTCTGATGATGATCGTCCCCGCCATCATTGGTTATTTCATTGATCAGTATTTCAAGACCCTGATTTTGTTTACGTCGATCGGTTTGGTCTTGGGGATCGCGTCCGCCGTATGGCAGTTAATCCAGTTTGTCGCCGCCCAGGATGAGTCGACAGGCTCAACCTCCGAACAGAAAGACAACGGTTAGCCCCGTTTGAACATCGCGTGAAGGCCCAAGCGAAAACCAGTCCCGCCCTTGCTTCCGGGTTGGTCACGCGCGCGGCCATTATCGTGGCAATCATGGTTGCGGTCAGCTTGGTTGGAGTTTTTGCGGTCGTTCAGTTTCAGTTGTTTAGTTTTGGCTTGGCGGTGTTGGCGGCAGTCGTGTGTGTCATTTCGTCGCTGGTTGCCCATGTTGTTGGTGAGTTCCCAAAAGGCGATGATTACTTCGCGGCGCGGTTGGCGTTGAGCATCATGGCTCGAACCGGGCCTCCTTTTTTGCTGGTGTTGTTTGTCAAGTTGATTCCCGACTCGCCTTTTCAGCCGGGCTTTGTTTTTTTTGTCGTTTTGCTTTACCTTGTGGGGCTATTTGTTGACGTGGCCATGCATGTTTCCAGGCTGCAGGCCGGCCAGGAATAGGTGTTGTCGCAAGTCGAATTTTTAGTTTTGCATTCCAATACAAAACAAGTTTCAAATGTCGAATCCTATTTACTTGATTGACGAAACTGCCGCTGGTGACTCGGGTGTTTCCAGCGCGGTTGCCGTTGGTGATCAGCACGGCGACGAAGCGGCGGCCAGTAAGCCGCAGGATAGCCAGTCGCACGACGGTGAGAAATCCGAGGCTGGCAAGGATGGCCGTGACCCGCACGGCACGGATCAAGCCAAGGTGGGTGATCATGGCCATGGTTCGGACAAAGTGGAGGGGCATGCTGCCGGCCACGATCATGCGGATCATCCGGAAATTTCCGCGGAGGATTGGACCGTTCAAAACTCGATGGACTGGTATTTGAACCCGGAGCATTTGATCGGGCACGTTCAGGATCAGACGTATTTTGAGGTGCCCAGCCTGTTTGGTTCCGAGGCCTTCAAGGAGCCGCATCATCTGGAAATACCGAATCTCTCGCCGTGGAGCGAAGAGCAGCCGCTGGTCAAAGTTCCCGAGAATGATTTCCTCGGTAACGTGACGTTTCAGCCGACCAAGTTTATCGTGTTGGAGTTGGTCGCAGCGATTCTGGTGGCGGTGGTTTTCATCTCGTTGGGTAACCGAATCAAATCAGGAAAGCCCGTCAAGGGTCGATTCTGGAATATGTTGGAGGCGGGTTGTGTTTATGTGCGGGACGAGATTGCCCGGCCTTCGATCGGCTCGCACGATGCGGATCGGTTTTTGCCTCTGTTGTGGACGGTGTTTTTCTTTGTGTTGACGATGAATTTGATCGGGATGGTTCCCGGGTTGGGGTCGGCGACCGGTTCGATTTCGATTACCGCGTCTCTGGCGCTGGTGGTGTTCGCTGTCGTGGTGTTTACCGGGATGAAGAAGATGGGGGCGGTGGGGTTTATGAAAGCCCAGGCGCCACATATTGATATTGATGGACCGCTCAGTCCGCTGAAGTACGTGTTGGTACCGATGATCTGGGCGATCGAAGTTTTTGGTTTGTTTATCAAGCACGTCGTGTTGGCTGTTCGTTTGTTTGCGAACATGTTTGCTGGCCACCTGGTGTTGGCTGTGTTTGTGGCTTTCATCGGGGTTGCCTGGGCAAGCACGGCATTGGCGACGGTCGTGGTGCCGGGCGTGATTGGTGCTTCGGTGGGAATTTACCTGTTGGAGTTGTTGGTGGCCTTTATTCAGGCCTATGTGTTTACGTTTTTGTCAGCTTTGTTTATCGGGGCGGCTATTCATCCGCACTGATTTGAATATGCTTTGAAAATCAAAATTGCATTTTGAATTTGGAGAATTTTTTGATGGCTAGGTATTTGTTCGCGTTGGTTTTCGTCATGGGTGGATTTTTGTTTTGTTCACCTACATTCGCTCAGGATTTTGGGCTGGATGGGTTGCTGCTCGGCCAGGAAGAGAGTGCGTTTCGTATGTACCGCGCAATCGGAGCCGGTTTGGCTGTGATTGGTGCCGGTGTTGGGATTGGCGGCATTGGCGGTGCGGCTTGCGAAAGCATTGCCCGTCAGCCAGAAATGGCCGGTCGAAGTTCAGACCGCTGGTATTATTTTTGCCGCGCTGATTGAAGGTGCAGCATTCGCCGGTATCCTGTTGTGTCTCGTGTTCTGATTTGTGTGGTCTGCGGACGAACGGGTTTGCGAATTCTTGATCGTTCAAATTGGATTTCGAGTTTGATTGGTGACTGAGATGTTGTTTGATAACCTTGATCTGGGTTTGACTTCACTGTTGGCCGAGGCTGCGGCCAAACCACCGTTGCAGTTTCGGATCGATACGCTGATTTTTTCGTTGGTCATTTTTGCGGTCCTGCTGGCCATCCTGCTGAAATACGCTTGGACGCCAATCATGCAGGGCCTGGAAGCACGCGAAAAATCGATTGCCGACGACATCCAGAGTGCCCAGCTTGCCAAAGAGCAGGCGCAGGCAAAATTGGCGACGTACGAAGAGAAGATTGCCAACGCCAACGATGAGGCGGCAGCGGTGATCGCGGAAGCAAGAACCGAGGCCATCGCGGCCAAGGAAAAGATTCTGGCCGAAGCGGCCGATGAAGCGCAGCGGACTCGCGAGCGTGCGTTGGCGGAAATTGAGGCTGCCAAAAACGCGGCGGTTCGCGAGTTGGCTGAAAGCAGTGTCGATTCGGCGGTCTCGCTGGCCGGAAGTATCGTCGGTCGCTCGCTGAACAAATCAGATCACTCCGAACTTGATCGAGCAATCAATCGAGAAATTTAATGCGGGTGCTTGAGCCCGGTGTCTGTGAGAGCGCCTGATCTAGGCGGGTTTCAACAGGCTTTGAGAAAATCGAATCGCTGAGAACCAACGGTATTTGTCGAATGGACGAAAACTCAAAACAGCCCACGGTCTTCGATACCGACCAGCAGCTCCTCGGCAATGTTTACGCCAAGGCATTGATGGGTTTTGGGCAACAGTCCGGGAACACGGATCAGTTGGTCGATGAGCTTGTCTGCTGTCGTGGAGTGTGATTGGCGAACTCCCGAAATTGAGGCTCGCCCTCGAGTCGCCACGAATTTCGAAAGAGACAAAATCGAACCTGCTGCAATCGGCTTTCGGCGAGCAGGATCAGCGACGACATGCTGAATTTTCTGAAAGTCATTGGCGGAACGAGGCCGGTTTGATTGTCTGACTGCGGTGGCCAGTTCGGCGCTGCGGATGCAAGACGAGCTGTTGGGTCGCGTGAAAGCGACATTGACGACCGCCGAGGAAGTCGATGATTCGGTCCGACAGAAAATTTCCGAGCGACTGGTCGAATTGTTCGGCAAACAGGTTGTGCTGAATTCCGAAGTCGATCCCAGAATTATCGGTGGCATGATCGTCCGGGTCGGTGACACGGTCTACGACGGCAGTGTTTCCAATCAGTTGGAACAGGTCCGCTCCAAAGCCATCAAACATGCCGCCGATGCGATTCGGGAACACCTGGATCGTTTCACCAGTGCCTGAAATAACGAGACTACAGAAAACACGAATTAACAAACACCTTCAATTCGTTGAAGTCAAAGAGGAAAACATGAAAATTAGTGCTGACGAAATTGCTTCGGTCATTCAGCAAGAGATTGCGCAGTTCGAAAGCGAAATCGACGTCAAAGAGGTCGGAACCGTTCTCGAAGTCGGTGACGGTATCGCCCGAGTGCACGGTTTGACCAATGTCGCAGCCGGCGAGATGGTCGAGTTTCCCGGCGGCATCATTGGCCTCGCGTTTAATCTCGAAGAAAACTCGGTCGGTATCATTATCCTCGGTGACTACCTGCTAGATCAACGAAGGCGATCAAGTCAAATCGCTGGGCACGCTGCTTGTCGGTTCCCGTCGGTGACGCCGTCGTCGGACGTGTTCTCGATCCGCTGGGAAATCCGCTCGATGGCAAAGGCCCGGTCAACTCCAGCGAATCACGGCCCGTCGAAATCATCGCTGCCGGTGTGGCCGAACGACAGCCGGTCAGCGAGCCGATGCAGACCGGCATCAAAGCGGTCGATGCAATGACTCCGGTTGGTCGTGGCCAACGCGAATTGATCATCGGTGATCGAAAAACCGGCAAGACCGCGATCGGTATCGACGCGATCATCAACCAGAAAGGTTCCGGCGTTAAGTGTTTTTACATCGCCATCGGCCAAAAAGATTCCTCGGTCGCCGGTGTCATCAAGGTGCTCGAAGAAAGCGGTGCGATGGATTACACGACCGTGATCGTGTCCGGTGCCAGTACCCCTGCCCCGTTGCAGTACATCGCCCCCTACGCCGGCACGGCGATGGCCGAGCATTTTATGTACAACAATGAGCACTGTCTGATCATTTACGATGACCTTTCCAAGCAGGCCGTCGCCTACCGCGAATTGTCGCTGCTGATGCGTCGGCCGCCGGGCCGTGAAGCCTACCCGGGTGACGTGTTTTACTGTCACTCGCGTTTGCTGGAGCGTTCGGTGAAATTGAGCGAAGCCCTCGGTGGCGGATCGATCACGTCGTTCCCGATCATCGAGACCCAGGAAGGTGAAGTTTCCGCTTATATTCCGACGAACGTGATTTCGATCACCGACGGACAGATTTACCTTCAGCCTGACCTGTTCTTCGCCGGTGTCCGGCCTGCCATGAACGCGGGTATTTCGGTTTCTCGCGTCGGTGGTGCTGCCCAGGTCAAAGCGATGAAAAACGTCGCTGGTGGTTTGCGACTGGATCTCGCGTCTTTCCGCGAATTGGAAGCGTTCGCACAATTGGGTACCGATCTCGATGCGGCTACCCAGTCGAAACTTGATCGCGGTTACCGGATGGTGGAATTGCTCAAGCAGCCACAGTACCGTCCGCTGAACGTGGTTGACCAGATCATGGTCATCTACGCGGGTACTCAGGGTTACCTGGACAAAGTCGCCGTCGGCGATGTTGCCCGCTGGGAGCAGGAGTTCCTGGAGTTCGTCCACGGCAAGAAACAGGATGTCTGGGACAACCTGAACGAAAACAAGAATAACGGCGATGCCATGAAAAAAGCCGACAACGAGACGACCAAGCTGGTGATCGGAGTGATCGAGGAATTCAACCGCATATTCAAGTAACGAGATTTGAAGCGGACGGGTCCGCAAACGTAAAACGTAACTCGAATTAGATAACCATGGCCAACGCCAGATCACTCGATAAACGACGAAAATCCATTCGCAATATCAAAAAGATTACGCGAACAATGGAATTGATCGCTACGGCGCGATTCAAGAAAGCCATGGATCGTGCGACCTCGGCCAGTGATTACACCAAGCGAATCACGGCGGTTGTTTCCGATCTGGCGCGAGCCGGCTTGGAAGTTTCCCATCCTCTGCTGGAACCACGCGAAGAAACCCGTTACGCCAAATTGCTGGTGCTGACGGGGAATCGTGGTCTCTGTGGGGGCTACAACGGAAACTCGATTCGATTGGGAGCGAAAACCCTGGCTGCCCTGAAAAGTGAGGTCAGTGAAGTTCAGCTGGAAGTCAGCGGCAAACGCGGGATTTCCGGTTTCAAGTTTCGCGAAATCGAGATCAGCGAGTCCTTCACTCAGTTCGATGATCAACCGCAGTACGCGGAAGTCGAACAGATCGCCGATCGCTACCTGCGTGAGTACGCCGCGGGCAATCTCGATCGGCTGGATGTGACTTACACAAAATTCCATACCGTGGCCCGCCAGGAAATTGTCAACGAGACCTTGCTGCCGTTGGGCAGTATCGAAGGCGCTGACACGCCCGGTCGATCCCGAAGTCGCAGCTGGCAATCGTGAGTCGCTGTATGAGTTCGTGCCCTCGGCCGAGAGTATTCTCGCGGAAGTCGTGCCGACCAGTTTCAAGATCAAATTGTTCAAGTGCTTCCTCGATGCGGCGGTCAGTGAACAAGTGGCTCGAATGGTTGCCATGAAGAGCGCGACCGAAAACGCGAACGAGATGATCAAGAATCTTTCCCGCACCTACAATCGGGCTCGTCAAAGCCAGATTACCGGCGAAATTATGGAAGTCATCGGTGGCGTGGAAGCGTTGGAAAACTAAGACGTCGAAATTTGAAAGTGAGCGGTTGTCATCCTGCACGACCGACGCCAAACACTGAAAACTGAACACTGATAACTGAAAACTGAATAAGAAAATTCCTATGGCTAACATCGGTAAAATTACCCAAGTAATCGGTTCGACATTCGATGCGGACTTCAGCGACGCTGCGATGCCGTCGATCTACAACGCGGTGACCTGCGAGATCGATGCGGGCGGCAACAAGCGAACGCTGTGGGGAGAAATTTCCAAACAGCTGGGCGGTGGTCGCGTGCGTTGCGTCGCACTCGGTTCCACCGAAGGTCTTCGCCGCGGTGCCGATTGCGTCGACACCGGTGGACCCGTTAGCGTTCCTGTCGGCGACGAAACGCTCGGTCGTGTGTTTAACATGCTGGGTGAACCGGTCGATGGCCGTGGACCGGTGAACGCCAAAGAAACACGTGCCATTCACCGCCAGGCTCCGCTGGTCTCGGAGCTTTCCACCAACACGGAATTGTTCGAAACGGGGATCAAGGTGGTTGACCTGCTGACCCCGTTTGTGCGGGGCGGTAAAGCCGGATTGTTCGGTGGTGCTGGATTGGGAAAAACCGTTATTTTGACCGAGCTGATCGCCCGGATCGCCAGTCAACACGGCGGTTACTCGGTGTTTGCTGGCGTGGGCGAGCGAACACGTGAAGGGACCGACCTGTGGTTGGAAATGCAGGAGACCGAAATTGGCTCCACAGGGCGTTCGGTCATCGAGCAGACCGCGATGGTGTTTGGCCAAATGAACGAACCACCAGGTGCTCGTCTGCGAGTCGCATTGTCGGCGTTGACCATGGCCGAGTATTTCCGCGATCAAACCGGTGCCGATACGCTGCTGTTCGTCGACAATATTTTCCGGTTCTCGCAGGCCGGTTCAGAAGTTTCCGCGTTATTGGGCCGGATGCCGTCTGCGGTCGGTTACCAGCCAACCCTGGCGACCGAGATGGGTGCCTTGCAGGAGCGGATTGCTTCGACCAACAAAGGCGCGATCACTTCGGTGCAAGCGGTCTACGTTCCTGCGGATGACCCGACCGATCCCGCCCCGGCAACGGCGTTTGGTCAATTGGACGCGTTCCTGTATCTCGAACGATCGATTTCGGAAAAAGGTATTTATCCTGCGGTTGATCCGCTGGCTTCGTCTTCCCGAATTCTCGATCCACAATACGTGGGTGACCATCACTACGAGGTCGCCCGACGAGTGCAAACGACGCTGCAACGATACCGTGAGCTGCAAGACATCATCGCAATTCTTGGTGTCGATGAGCTTTCGGAAGAAGACAAGCTGATCGTACACCGCGCCCGACGGATTGAGCGATTCCTGTCGCAGCCGTTCTTCGTGGCCGAGGTGTTCACCGGTAAGCAGGGTGAGTTTACTCCGCTGGCCGAGACGATTCGCTCTTTCGAAGAGATCTGTGATGGAAAATGGGATCACCTGCCCGAAAGTGCCTTCATGTACGTCGGCGTGATTGAGCAAGCCGAGGCGCAGGCCAAAGCGGCCGCAGCCAAGGCCTGATCCGGATCCAATTTCCGAACTCGCGGGTGGACTTCGAAATCGAGACGATTCGAATTGGAAACCGTTTAATCTGAACGACCGGTGACGAACTGGCGACTAACCACTAACAACCAGCTACTAACATGCCCCAATTACAAGTCTTCATCGTGACTCCCGAAGAGACAACGCTTGACCAAACAGCAGACGCTGTCGTGGTTCCGTTGATCGACGGAGAAGCCGGGGTCTTGCCAGGCCATGCACCCACCATTGGTCGATTGGGTCCCGGAGAAATGCGCGTCACCAGTGGTGGTCAACAATCGCGGTTCTACGTGGATGGTGGTTTTGTGCAAATCGAAGGCAACGTTGTCTCGGTGTTAACAGGACGCAGCATGTCGGCGGACAAAGTCGACCTGGCCGCGGCGAAAGCAGCGCTGGCCGCTGCCGAGGCCCAACCCTCGGGCAATCCCGAACTGGCTGAAATTCGTGAGAAGGCGCTGCGCCCAGGCGCGAGCTCAAATTCGGATGGCCGAAAAATAACAAGATTCGGCTGCCGAATGCTGTCGTGAAAACCAGCGGACGACCGTGTCACCCTTCTTGAGCCCGCTCTAATAATCCGCGTGTTTCTGCACGATTTCCAACAGTGCTTCATGCAGCCATCCATTGGTCGCCAGCACGGAGGTCTTTTCCAGCGGCAAGGGTTTCCCCTGGCAGGTCGTAATCCTGCCTCCTGCTTCTTCGAGAAACAACCTGGCGGCCGCAAAATCCCATGGCGAGAGTTGGTATTCGAAGTAGCCTCCGAACCGCCCAATCCCCACCTGCACAATGTCCAGCGCGGCGGTTCCCATGCGACGAATGCCGTGGATGTTTTGCCCGAACAATTCCTCGATCGCGTCAAGGGTAGCTCGCATCATCGCGCCACGATCGTAATAAAATCCGACGCCCAACATCGTCGCTGATAAATCCGCGTGCCGATTGACTTGAGCACGACGGCCATTCCACCAAGCCCCCCTGCCCTGTTCCGCTGTGAACGTGTCGCCGGTGCTGGGATTCAACACGACGCCGCACTGAGGCTGGCCGTCCAGATAATAGGCTACCGAGACAGCGTAATGGGGAATGTTGTGGGCGAAATTATTGGTCCCGTCAAGCGGATCAATGACCCACAGGTGGCGGGCATCTTTGGATGCCGTATGTTCTTCCTCGCCGAGGAACTCGTGATCGGGAAATGATTTTTTGATGGCGGCGACAATCGCCCGTTCGGACTCAACATCGGCCTGGGTTACGATCCCGTCGTAGGCCTCGCCGCTGGTTTTGTTTTCGATACCGGCAGTCGCAAGATGGGTGAAATATTCCGAGACGATCGCAGCGCCTGCCTCGGCCGCAGACAGGGCCGTCACCAGTTCAGCAGAATCTTCCATGTGCTTTGTGCATTCCAAACAATGATTCAGTTGTTGTCGTCGGCTTGATTGCACAAGCTTACCACAACGACTGCTGCGAGAATGGAAACGTCGTCCTCGCCGTCAATAATATCGACGCCATACATGTCAGCCAATGACCAAAATGATCGCGAGACGGTTGCGACCGTTCGATTCATCCGCTGAAACGCATACTCGTAATTCCAGAAATCTCCCTGAATCGTGTAATCATTCGGTCCGGGAATATCCAACGCAAAGCGTTTCTTGAACCAGGAGAATTCGCGCGTAATGGTCGCGAAATGTTTTGCGCCCTGGTGCAGCTCGTACGTCGGCAGAAAGCGAAACAATCGCTGCCGAATTTGAGCCAGCTCCGTTCCGTCGGCTTTCTGAAACGAGAGGTCATGTCCAAACGAGAAGAATTTACCAATTACCTGAAACGCTGGCTGGCCGTGGAAATCATTGATCTCAAACTGGGAATGGAAGGACAGGATTTTGGATCTCAGTTGGTAGATCATCGAAACTCCGAATCGCAAGTTGAAACAGATGCATGCCAACGCTCCCTGGCTGAATTGATTCGAAAGCGTTACCAATATCTTGGATTCAATCTGCCCTGTTTGGACGCTCCCGCATCAAATGAGTGATTGCCAGTTGGTCCGCATGGGAAGGCGTGGTCGTGATCCCTTGCAGCCGGAAGCATTCCTTGATGCTTCTTGAATCATAGCCGTCGTGGAGGACTTCAAAGCTGTCGGTGGTCACCATGGCAGGATGCACGGTGCCAACGCTGTGGCACAATTGTAAGATTTCTTTCCGCAGAGTGGTTAGGTAATTTGCCAGTCGGGCAGATTTGTCCTTCGGGTCCAAGCCATGCATCAGCCACGCGTTTTGCGTTGCGACGCCGGTTGGGCATTGCCCGGTATGGCAGATTTGGGCCTGAATGCAACCAATCGCCAGCATCGCTTCCCGCGCCACGTTGACCATGTCGCAACCCATCGCCATCGCGAGCAGCGCTTCTTCTGGAAAACCGAGCTTTCCCGATCCCACGAAGATCACTTTTTCATGCAACCCCGCCGCCGAAAACTCACGAAACACGCGGCTGAAACCGACTTTGAAGGGCAGCGAAACATGGTCCGAAAACACCAGTGGCGCGGCACCGGTTCCGCCTTCACCCCCATCCACCTGGATAAAATCGACGCCCCGGTCTCCGTTTTGCATCAACTGCACCAGCTCCCGCCAGAAATCCATTTCGCCGACAGCGGACTTGATGCCAACCGGCAACCCGGTCAAATCCGCCAGTCGTTCGACGAAATCCAGCAGCTCGTCGGAGTTGGCAAAAGCGGAATGCGAATTGGGTGAAAGGCAGCTCTCTCCAACCTTGATTCCGCGGATCTGGGCGATTTCAGGCGTGACTTTTTTGCCAGGTAGAACGCCGCCGCGTCCCGGTTTGGCACCCTGGCTCAGCTTTACCTCGACGGCTTTGACGTTGAACTGCTGACAGTTTTCAACAAATCGTTGTTCATCGAATCCGCCGTCGGGCCGTCGTGCGCCAAAATAACCGGTGCCCAACTGCCAGACCAGGTTGCCGCCGTGATCATGGTGTGGCGAGATTCCGCCTTCCCCCGTGTTTTGCAGGCAGCCGGCAATCTTGCAACCACGATTGATCGCCTCCACCGCCGCTGCCGAAAGCGAGCCGAAGCTCATCGCGGAAACGTTAACAATCGAATCGGGTCGGAAAGCGTGTTTACGGCCGCGCGGACCCCCCATGATCTTGGCCGCCGGAATTCGGTAATCCGGATCATAACCAGGCTCCCCAGGCTGAATATCGTTGACGGGAAAGGATGACTGTTTGATGATCAGATAATTCGGCGAGTTTTCCAGGTCGTTGTCAGTGCCAAACCCAAAATAGTTGTTGGCTTTGCTGGCCGAGCGGTAGACCCAGTTTCTTTGGTCACGCGTGAATGGTCGTTCTTCATCGTTGGCTGCCACGATGTACTGGCGAAGTTTCGGGCCCAGTTCTTCGAGAAAATATCGACCGTGTCCGAGAACCGGAAAGTTCCTTAGAATCGAATGTTTTTTTTGTGTCAGGTCATGGATCGCCACAACGACCAGTAAAAATACGAAGACGCCCCCGCCAATCAGCCAACCCACGATGAATCTCCGTTAGAATAAAAGGTGGCCCTGTACGTGGCATTTCGCTCCGCGAAATTGCGCACATTCGCGGAGCGAATGGCCACATAACCCAGTATCCACATCTCCAAGCCACCAGCAGCCGAAATCCACACCCAGATCGCATTCTATCAACTTTGTTCCTGCGGGTCGTGCGTAACCGAATGAATGGCCAAGCCTGAACAAAAGAACCCAGCCACGGCCCAACAAAAAACTGCCAAGGCCAAACAAAAAAACAGCCAGGGCCCAACATAAGCAACCGCCAAGCCAGAGCAAGAGACACGAATTTGAACGAGCAAAACGCGAAGCTTCAAGCTCTTGCATGGAATTACTGGCCGATTGCGTTGATTGGATCGGTTTGGGTCTGGCTGTTTGGGCCAATGATGAGTGGTCAAACGGTCGCCGGATTTCGTGATTCGGCTTACCTGTATTACCCGCTGTTTCAGTGGATCGATGCGCAGTGGGCAGCCGGCGAGCTACCGCTCTGGAATCCGTATTGCAATTTTGGCGTTCCGGTTGTCGCCGATGGAACGAGTAGTGTTTTCTATCCGGGAAAACTGGTTTTCTGGTGCCGTTTTCTTTCCTATCCGTCGCGATATGGAATTTACTTGGCAATGCATATTCCGATCGCCGCTGCCGGAACGTATTGGTTGGCACGAATTCTCAAAGCCAACCAAGCTGGCGCGACGCTGGCCGCGTTCTCGTTTGCTTTTGGCGGCAGCGTTCTATTCCAGGTCAACAACGTTGTGTACCTGATCAGCGCGGCCTGGCTGCCATTGGCGCTGGTTTGTGTTTGGCTGATGGTGAAGACGGGGCAAGCCAAATGGGCGGTCGGAGCCGGAATCGTTTGCGCGTTGATGATCCTGGGTGGTGATCCGCAAATGGTCTACCACGTCGGCCTGATCGCAACGGGCACGATCCTGGCTGAATTTCTTCGGCGGCGCAGGCGTCGTCAGCGAGTTCCGGATCGTTCCCAGTTGGGGGCTTATCGCTGGGCCTTCGGCTCGCTGTTGCAACTCGGGTTGGTGGTGGCCGTCACGACTTTGTTGGCAATGGTTCAGGTGTTACCGACGTACCAGTGGTCGAAGTTAAGCGAACGGTCCCATTCGGATTCGGCCGTTAATCTCTACAGCGCTTATCAGGAACTGATTGGCTGGGAGGATTCGGTGGAAGAACAGATGGCTCGATGGGTGCCGGGTCAAAATCGGTTGTACGGTGAATCTCCGAAACTGTTCTCTTATCTTCCGTTGGATGGTTCGTTCCGTCAAAACCTGGCCAGTGTCCGAACCGACTTGCTCGCAGCTCCGGCGGCTGGTTCGCCGACCGATCATGTCTACCAGTTCAGTCAACCACCCTGGACGCTGTCGGAACTGTGGTGGCCCAATGTATCGGGAAAGCTGTTCCCCAGTTACCGGCGATGGGTCGATACGTTTCCGGGTGCAGACCGGGTTTGGGTGCCATCTCTGTACGCGGGCGTGTTAACGATCTGGTTGGCAATGGGCGGGTTCAGGTTGTGGGGGCGACGGCGCCGCAACGTCTGGTTGAGTCGAATCGGATTGTTTTTCTGTGTCGCGTCGTTTGGTTGGTTTGGAGCAATTTGGCTTTGGAATGAACTCGTCCCCGCCAGTTGGCATGCAACGCAACTGGGGCCCCAGGTGGGGGGAGTTTATTGGGCGATGGTGATGTCACTGCCCAAATATTTTGCTTTTCGTTATCCGGCCAAGTTGTTTGTGATCGCGAGTCTTTGCATTTCGTTGCTGGCTGGCGTGCAACTGCGATCGCATCGTCGTCTGTTGACTGGCAAATTGACAACGGTCTTCGTCGCGTTGACCGCACTGGCACTGGCGGTCGTCGCGTTGAGGCTGACCGGCGGTTGGTTGCAAAATGTCGCCCCAGACGTGCTGTTTGGGCCGTTGGATGCTGCCGGATGTCGATTTGATTTGATGCTTGCGTTTGGGCAGGCGTTGGTCGTGTTGGGACTGGCAATGCTGGCTGTCCGTTACCTGCCGACCCGGATCAGGAGTTGGCATGGGGTATTGTGCGGATTGGTGTTGATCACGGCGGGCGATATCACGATTGCCAATCGCTGGATGCTCGCTGAAGTTCCCGCGCTCGTTTTTTCCGGTTCAAGTCCACGGCTGGATGATCTGAAGACTCAGTTGCAGCAACACGAACAGGTTGGGCCCCCGACCGTTTACCGATCGAGAAATTTTGCGTTTGATCCGGACTGGCAACGGCAAGGTTCGGATCGGCGATTGGATGAGGTTGTTACTTGGCAACGCGAAACGTTGTTTCCCAAACACCATTTGGAATCGGGCATTCGGTTGGTCGGCAGTTTCAGTTCGATTTGGCCGATGGCCTACGAAGATCTGTTGTCCAGCCTGGAGGCATTGGAAATCCAACCCGAGGAATACCGGGGCTTGAAAGTTCCTGGTCAGACGGAGGCGGACCCCGGTTGGGTTTTTTCCGTGGACGCAATCGCGACCTGTCGCGTGGCAGTTCAACCGGAAATTCCAGCTGGATACGTTTACCTGTGGAACGCCGAAGCGCCAGATTTTGTTCGGTTGGCCGAGCCATTTGAGTCGATGGTTGACTCGAATCTGTTTCGAGCGGCCAATCATGACGCGTTTCAATCATCGGCCAGACTGAACATCGAGGAGATTTCCAACCAGCGGCTTCAGTTTTCCGTTGATACTGCTGAACGTCAGTTTTTACTTTGCCACTTTTGGAATGATGGCAATTGGATTGCTCAAATTCGAAATCTGGATTCGGACGAATCAAATTGTCAGACGCTTGTGGAGTTCTCGGAGTTTTGTCACGGCGTGATCATCGAGCCGGGAAGTTATTCAATTGCGTTTCTGTACCGGCCGACCCCGTTTTGGATTGGCGCCTGGGTCAGTGGCATCAGTTGGCTCGTGTTGTGCCTGGCGTGCGTCTACTTCGTTGGCCGAGATAAGGCACGATGAATCCATCGTGTAAATTCGCCTTCGCCGAGAGGATGTCTTATAATCCTGGCAGCGTGAATCGTCGTTAATCGCGTCTTTCGATGGTTCAAGCAGCCTCGCTTGATCCCCAGCCTGCTATCTGGAATCAGTCTGCTTTGACCATGATTTCCGACAGGTGGATCCCGTGGCTGCCGCGATCCTCGAACATGCTACGATTGTGCTGTTGAAATTTCTCAAACAGAACTTGATTGAGAAATCCAAGCGTCGAATTTGTTGAAATGGGACTTCCAGCTATGCGTAAAAACTACTTCTGCGTTGCCCTCGTGGCTGCTTTCAGCGTTGCTTGCTCGGCGCGGGCCCAGGAAATGGTGGGGCGGATCGAAGTATCGGATCCCGGGCTTTTGAAATTGATTGATCCGTCCTTGCAAACCGAAGTCCTGACCACGGGTCACCAATGGACCGAGGGCCCGGTCTGGATCAAGAGCAAGGGCTACCTGTTGTTTTCGGATGTGCCCCGCAACAAGATTCACAAGTGGAGCCCGCAAGCTGGCCATTCGGTGTTCATGGATCCCAGCGGCTACGATGGAGAGAACGGCGAAAAAGAACCGGGGTCCAACGGGCTGATGCTTGACGCCCAGGGCCGGTTACTGGTTTGCGATCACGGTAATCGACGTGTGTATCGCGTGGAATCGGATGGGCGGAAAACGACATTGGCCGATCGTTACGATGGCAAGCGATTCAATAGTCCCAACGATTTGATTGTGCATTCCAACGGCGATATCTATTTCACCGATCCGCCATATGGACTCAGAGACGAAGCCAAACGCGAGCTGGATTTTTGTGGCGTTTATCGGCTCGGTTCCGATGGCCAAGTGACTTTGTTGACCAAGGAACTGGTCCGACCGAACGGAATCGCGTTGTCGCCCGATGAAAAAACGTTGTACGTCGCCCAGTCGCACAGGCCGGCGCCGATTTATCAAAAGTATGCCATCGAGGATGACGGAACCACCAACGAGCAGGGGCAGTTGTTGTTCGATGCGAGTGGCTTGGTCGGCCCCGATTCGCCCGGCATGCCGGATGGCATGTGCGTTGACGTGCAGGGAAATTTATGGGCCACCGGACCGGGGGGCGTGTTGATTATTTCGCCGGAAGGAAAACTGCTGGGGCGAATTTTGATGGGAAAAGCGACCGCCAATTGCGCGTTTGGTGGTGATGGCACAGTGCTTTATATCACTTCCAGTGATCGCGTTTGTCGCGTGCAGACGAAAACCAAAGGCCTAGGGTTTTGATCATCCAACGACGTGGCTATTCCTTCTGTGGCATAGCCTGTGGCATGTCTGTGGCATGTCTGTGGCCATTCGCTCCGCGAATGAGCTCATTCGCGGAGCGAATGGCCACAGACCCACAAAGCCACATGTTGAGCCCCACAAGGCCAGCTACTCCTCGGGTTTGCGTGTTGGCAGAGTCGGTTTGGGTTCCAGCACCGGTGCTGGAGGCTTCGCTTCCTGAACCGGCGCAGGAGGGACTGGCGTTCGTGTCGGCAGAGTGGGTTTGGGGGGCGCGTCCGGAGTCGGGGGTTCGACCACGACGGGAACCGGCGGTTCCGGATCGGCTGCTTCGGCGCTCGGTTTGGGTTCTTCGGGAATCACTTCCGGTTGTTTGGATTTGGGTGGCGGTTCGGATCCGATGGGCGGAACCGGTTCGCCTTTGGCGACGGGTGGGTAGAAATTATGGAATCGCCGTGAGCAACGATCTTTGAATTCCGCCAGTGTCGATTCGCGGTCATCGTCAGAATGGAACGCCTTGTCCAGCAAACGATCGAGAAACTGGTTCGCCAGCTCAAACAGTGGCAGGTCGGCGTTCAGGTAGCGCTCAGCCAGACGCCGATCTTCGTCGGTGATCAAGGCATCTTTTTTGGAAACATTGGCCGGGACGTAAGAAAGATCTGAAAATGAATTGGGGAACAATCGCTCCAGGCAGATACAGGATTCATCAAATCGTTCGATCGGAAACAGAAACGCACGTTCGGTGGTCAGCGCTTCACGGATTACGGTCAGGTCGTCGAAGGAACGACCGCCGTTAAGAAAATAAATCTGGCTGTTGGTTTGGGGGTGGACATCCTGTTCGACCAGTTCTGCATTGGCAAATTCCCGAAAACTCATCCGCTGCGCGATGCAATTGACCTCTTCGAAGTGTCGGTGAAAAAAGTAACGAGAGACGAATCGCTCGACCGGATCGCGGACGTAACACAGCGCGTAGACTTGGGCATGTTCGTGCTGAAAGGGCAAATCAAGCGACAATTTGTGATCGCAAAAACACTCGACCCAAGGGTGGCAGCGGATAATCTCGCTGACATCTTCGCGGGTGTACTGCTTGGTTTCCAGCAGGGATTTGGAGTTGTAAAATCCTTTGCCGAAATTTCGGTTCATCAACTGCCGCAGCGTTGAACCTCCGGCCTTGGGGACATGGACATGCAGCCACACTTTGCGCAGCGGATCGGACGTAGAAGGTTGGTCGTTCGGAGACATCAAGATCCCGGCGGGGTAAATGATCGGTCGAGGGGTCAGAAAAAAGTTGTGCGCTGAGTTCGCCAAAGACCCCATTTTCTACCGCTTGACCGACCAAGGCAAGATCAGTCTATCCGGCCAACAAGCGTCTGGGCAGATTTTCAGATGTGAAAATCGACCGAGGGACCGTTTTCACCGTTCTGATTTCGAATTCGTAATCTGGGTTTTTCCATGATCACCGTCGTGTCCGGCTTGACGCTGCTGGTCAGCCAGACACTGGAGCCAATCACCGAACCGCGGCCCACGACGGTCTTACCGCCAAGTACCGTTGCATTGGCATAGATGACGACATCGTCTTCAATCGTGGGGTGTCGTTTCGAGCCGCGAACCAGGTCGCCATGCTCGTTCTGGGGAAAGCTCAGTGCGCCCAGGGTGACGCCCTGGTAGATTTTCACGTGTTCGCCAATTTCGCATGTTTCGCCGATCACGACCCCAGTCCCGTGATCGATAAAGAAATGTTTCCCGATCCTGGCGCCGGGGTGAATGTCGATTCCGGTTTTGCTATGGACCCACTCCCCCATCATCCGGGGCAGGAAAGGGACGTTCATCAGGTACAACGCATGGGCCAGGCGATGGACGGTCGTCGCGTTCAGACCTGGGTAACACAGAATCACTTCGTCCAGGTTGCGGCACGCCGGGTCACCGTCGTAGGCGGCCTGCACATCGGTCATCAGGGTGGCGCGGATTTCGGGTAACTGCCGGATGTACTGGGTTGCGATGTCGTGCGCTGTGGCATCGATTTCTGTGAGGCTGCAAATCTGCTCTTCCCGGTTGAGCTTGCCCATGTCCTCGCAAGCTTCCCGATGTCGCGCGATTGCGGCGGCAATTTGTTGGGTCAGGATTTGATGGACCTGGGCCAGCTGGATGTTCAAATCGACCAGGACTTTTTCTGGCGAGTGTTCATTGGAGCGAAAGCCCGGGTACACAATGGCTTTCAGCCGGTGAATCAAATCGACCAAAGCCGAAAAATCAGGAATCGAGGCCGTGTGGGCTGACCCAGCCGGAAAGGCCAGCGAGTCGACGATCCGATGCGCGACATCGTTCAGTTTTTGACTCGTTTCCGACAGGGCAGCTCTGGTTTCAGAAGTCATGGCAGGTCGCTTGGGAACAGACACCGCCCAGTTGGCGACGTTGGTTTGCGGCAGTTGAGTGGTCATGGGATCGTCGAATCTGCGTTGATTTTATCGGACGAATGCAAAAGGCAAGTAGGATTATTCATCGACCGCAGATTCGGTTCGACTTTTGCGGTATTCTATAAGTCCTTGTCGGTAGCGGGTGACAAAACTTTAGCAAAATCGGGTTTTCCGTTAATGAAATTCGAAAATCGTGTGATTTTCCATCCGTAACCGTCCGGCCAACGAACCCAAGATTGCTTGACAACCGATATGACTTCCAACGACAGAGACTCCGACCGCATGACTGAGCTCGAGTTTTCAATGATGCATTTGCAAAAGGATTTCGAGTCTTTGAACGAAGTCGTGCTGCAAAACGGCAAACGGATGGACGAGTTGAAGTCGTTGATTCAGCGGTTAAGCGATCGTCTTGACGCCAGCCTCGATCCAGCGGAACCGCGCAGTCTTGAAGACGAGAAACCACCGCATTATTAAGCCGAGGCTGTTCGGTGGCTGATCTATGTGGCTGATCTATGTGGCATTTCGCTCCCGCGAAATTGCGCACATTCGCGGAGCGAATGGCCACATCAACAGGCCACCCACTGCCAGGCTGCCTTCGATTCGATTTCCTTTTTACTCGTCTTCGTCGTCTTTCATCGACGCCTTGGCAATGACTTCCTGTTGGACATTCGCCGGCATCGTGTCGTAATGGCTGAACTCCATCGTGTAACTTCCCATGCCGCCGGTCATGCTGGACAGCGTTCGCGAATAGGTCGTGACCTCGCGCAAAGGGACTTCGCAGTGAATCGAGGTGAAGTTACCACCGGCGGGGTCGCTACCGGACACGCGACCGCCGCGACTGGACATGTCACTGTAGACGTCACCGACGTTGGCTTCGGGAACGGTGATGTCGAGTTTGACGACGGGCTCGAGCAGGCACGGTTTGGCTTTTTCGAAGACCTGTTTCAGGACCATTCTGGCTGCCGTTTTGAAGGCGGCTTCACTGGAGTCGACGGGATGATGTTTGCCGAAGTGGACTTCGATGCAAAGATCCTGGATCGGGTAGCCGGCAATCACGCCACTGGCAACTCGTTCGGCAAAACCTTTTCCAATCGCCGGCATGAAGTTACCGGGAATCACGCCGCCGACGACCGAATCGACCCAGAGGAAGTTCGATTTTTCGTCGTAGTGATACTCCTTCATCGAATGGAAGTTGGCTTTGACGGCAAACTCTTCGATGTTGGTGCCGCGTGGCAAGGGTTGCATGCGAATATGAATTTCGCCGAACTGACCGCGACCACCCGATTGTTTGCGATGACGATAGCTCCCTTCGGCTTTGGCCATGATCGTTTCGCGGAACGCGATCCGGGGCTCTTTGGTTTCGACTTCCAGTTTGTCGCGTCGAATCAGTCGTTCCTGAATCACGTTCAGGTGCAGTTCGCTCATCCCGGTCATCACCAGTTCGTGGGTTTGCCCATCGCGGTCGAGGTGAAACGTGGGATCTTCTTCGAGGACTTTGTGGAGGGCTCCGGACAGTTTGGTTTCGTCACCGCGGATTTGGGCAGCACCGCCAGACTGACCATCGGGCTGGGGAATTCGGCTGGCGGGCAATTCGTAGTCGCCGAGTACCGTTCCGGTGTGCAGGTCATCCATTTTGGCGATCGGCAACAATGTCACCTGGTCCGGCTTCATCGACCGGGTGACGTGTGTTCTCCCAGGACTTCGAGCAACGGGCCAAGTTTGATATCTTTTCGTGCGCTGGACGCGTGGACTTGATCGTCTCGATGCAGCGTGCCGGAGAAAACCCGGATGAAATTGAGTTTTTGGACGAACGGGTCGATGCGGGTTCGAAACACCTGGCGACCAGCGGTCCGTTGGCATCGGGTTTGAGTTCGACTTCGCCCTCTCCGTTGGTGGCCGAGCGCACAAAATCGGCCGGCGAAAGGCCGCACATGGCAAGCGTTCCAGAACCTGTTTGACGCCGATTCCGGTTTTGGCGCTGCAGCAGACGATCGGAATCAGCGTTCCTTCCTTGACCGCCCGCACGATCAGTCCGGAAAGTTCCGCTTCGGTTGGTAGCTGGCCTTCGAAGTACCGTTCCATCACCGCGTCATCGACTTCGATGATCGATTCGATCAGCGGTTCACTGATCAGCCGGATCCACCAGGGCCCCCGCCGTATCCTCGGGAACGTTCAGCGTGCTGACGACGCCTTTGAAATCGGGTCCCGAACCAATCGGCACATTGAGCAGCGTACACTGGTTTCCCCACATCTCTCGAATCGAATTGATCAGTCCTTCGAAAGTCAACGTTTTCGTCATCCATTTTGTTGATCACGATGATCCGGCCGAATCCGGCTTTGCCAGCCTCCTTGAAAACCCGACGCGTGTTGACTTCGATACCCGAGTGAGCGTTGACCACGATCACCGCGGTGTCGACCGCCTGCATCGGACCGATGACCTGGCCGATGAAATCGGGATAGCCGGGCGTGTCGATCACGTTGAAGCGTATGCCGGCAAGATCAAAATGGATCGCTGCTGCTTCGATCGAATACTTGTGTTTTTTTTCTTCGGGGTCAAAATCGCAGATGCTGGTGCCGTCATCGACGCTATGGTTGCCTGGCACGGCGCCTGTTTCCGATAGGAATGCGTCTGCCAGCGTTGTCTTCCCACACGAACCGTGTCCACACAAAACGACGTTTCGAATCGATTGGATGTCATGTGCCATATTTATCGCCTCAGCTTTCAAACTTGGGAAATAATCGGATGCCGGCGAACGCCGGGGAATTTGCTTTTCGAACGACTGGCTGCCAACGGTCTCCCGGCCAGGTTGGGAGAATGTAAAGCTGGCTGAAGGTGATCGAGGCGAGGCAAGCGCGAACGCCAGATCGGAACTTCACAGCGGGAGCAACGACGAAGCGGTTCGTCGTGTTGGTAGAGGTTTGTTGGTGGACCGTTTCTGTTTCGTGCTCGCCTTTCGCAAGGCGAGCACGTATGCCGTCGCTGGTGTCAATGGCGGTCCAGTTTTGCATTAGGAAGTTATTCCGGAGAATGTAGTCCCATTAAACAAGCAACACCATTATAGCCAATCTTGATTGGGCAATGTGGCCAAGACGAAAAGGGGACCCAAGATTCTCGCGGTCAAACGATAAGTTGGGCGAGGTTTAGGGGTACGGGGGCGTTTTCATCGCCGTTAAACGCTGCGACCTGTCCCAACAAAAGCGCCGCGGACGCGCAGATCCGTAGCCCGGCTGGGATGAATTTCACAACCCTCGGGGCTTGATTGGGGTTGGGAGCGGGGACGAACCAGCCAGCCAGTGGTTAGTTCTTCTGGCTGATTTGGCCGACCGGATCAAGCCAGCCATGGGCGTCCTTGGTGCGTCCATCGAACAGGCCGAAGAACGCGTCCTGCAGTGCTTTGGTGACGGGACCACGACCGCCGTTGCCGACTTCGATCCGATCAACGCTGCGAACCGGGGTCACTTCGGCAGCCGTTCCGGTCAGGAACACTTCATCGGAAACGTACAGCAGGTCCCGGGGAAGTTCCATTTCGATGACTTCGTGACCGAGATCGCTGGCCAATTGCATCACCGAATCCCGCGTGATCCCACCGAGGATAGCCGAGGCCAGTGGTGGCGTGAAAATCTTGCCGTCGCGAACGACGAACAGATTTTCGGCGGAGCCTTCACTGATCGTGCCCCGGTCGGTGATCGAGATGCCTTCGACGAAACCGTTTCGTCTGGCTTCTCCACCGATCAGCATGGCGTTGAGGTAGTGACCGCCAGCTTTGGAAAGCGCCGGGATCGATGCGCTGGTCGTTCGTTTCCACGAAGACACACAGACGTCGATCCCGTTGGTCAGTCCTTCCTCCCCGAGATAGGCGCCCCATTCGAAGGCCGCGACGATCAGATCCACGGGAACATCGGGGCTGGGGACCACCCCCAGTGACCCGGCGCCGAGAAACAACAGCGGACGAATGTAGGCATTGGTGAGTTCATTTTCCGCGATCGCGTCCCGGCAAGCCTGTTCGATTTCGGCCTGCGAATAATTGACAGGAAAACGATAAAGCTTCGCCGAATTGACCAGCCGTTTGATATGGGCTCCCAATCGGAAAATGCACGGTCCAGCGGGTGTGTTATAGCACCGAATGCCTTCAAACACGCTACTTCCGTAATGCAGTGCATGGGCCATGACGTGCACGGTTGCATTTTCCCAGGGAATCATCTGCCCGTTCATCCAGATCAGCTTGCTTGTTTTCATCGTTTGTGTTCCAAATGATTCTGATTTTTTCAAGCCTAATCTTACCCAAATCGTCGCCAGCTGACGAGCAGCAAACCACTCCTGCCAGTGGTGAAAGATCCTGGACTTTGGGCTTCGGCCCGTTGACCCATTTCACCAGATGGAACAGGATATCGAACATCGCAGGTTGGGTCGGTTTCGCCCAGCCAAGCTCACGCGATCCCCTGTTGGAACGGACCGTTTTGGAGATCCTGTTAATGGCACTGGAAATGAAACAGATTCGGGCAACCATGCCGCAGGTCGGAACGGTTCAATGGATTGGTTTGCGAACCGAGCGGCGCGGACCAATTCAGGTGGTCGACCAAGTGGAGGCCAACGCTCAGGGATTGGAAGGCGATTTTTTCCAGGGGCCTGAGAAAGCTCCCCGCCAGGTTACACTGATTCAGGCAGAACACATCGAAGCGGTCCGGAAAATCCTAGGTCGAGACGCGCTCTCACCCGAATTGATGCGACGGAACATTGTCGTCAGTGGGATCAATCTGCAGGCGCTCAAGCAAGGTCAATTTCAGATTGGCGGTGCCATTCTGTACGCCACTGGAAATTGTGCACCTTGCAGTTTGATGGAAGAAAATCTGGGGGCTGGTGGCTATAACGCGATGCGCGGCCACGGGGGGATCACCGCGTACGTGGTTCAAAACGGAACCATCCACCGGGGCGACGAAGTCAGGTTGCTGATCGCGGGTGAAAACGAGCCGGAAGACTGACTGCGAAAGCGGCGTCAAATGACAAATTCAGCTGGCAATGTTTGGCGATCTGGATGCCACCGCGAGCCGCCAGCTGAGCCCGAGTTCGCGCGCTCCCGAGCTGTGTTATTCCTGATTTTCAGCATCGTTCTTCGTGATTTTTGCTGGGGGCGTTTCGCCTTCAGGAATGAACTTCATGGAAATTGAATTGACGCAGTGCCGAATATTCTTCTCGGTCAGTCCCTCGCCTTCAAAGACGTGTCCGAGGTGGCCGCCGCAGTTCATGCAGAGGATTTCGACGCGTTGCCCGTCCGCATCGGGAACGCACTTCACGGCGCCAACGATTTCATCGTCGAAACTTGGCCAGCCGCAGTTCGATTTGAATTTTTGATCGGACCGGTAAAGAGGCGCGTTGCAGCGGCGGCAAATGTACAGGCCCTTGGCGGAGTTGTTGGTGTATTCGCCTGTTCCCGGGTACTCGGTTCCCTTGCGAAGAATCACGTCGGCTTCTTCTTGGGTCAATTCGTTATAGTCCTGAGACATCTTGGGTTCTTTCTCGGCTTGAGTTTCGTCGTTTTTTGTTTTGGATGGATCTTCCTTGGCAGTTCCGTCCTCTTCATCTTCCTCGTAAGCATCCTCGTCTACCGCCAGAAACGCTTTTTCGTCCATCTCGAAATGGGAAAACTGTTCTTCGGACCAACGACGAGTTCGGTAGTTCACGTAAAAAACAATGCTCATGAAGAGGCCGAGCAGCAGGGCGATTACGACGAAAGGTCGGCTCATGGCGTCAATTCCTTTGTGATTCGGTCCATCCGCCGGCGATTGGCTCCGAGGTCGGAATGCCCAACGCGTGAGGCGGAACGAAAGTGAACGACTTTGGCTTTATCATCGACAAAGAATTCGACGTCGTCAACAAATCGAAATATGAGGCTGGTGAATTCGTACCTCAGATAGTCGTCGGATTCTTCGACGAGTCGACTGCGAGGGAACGTTGATTGGACGGTTTTTTTGATTTTCGCGACCATTTCTGCCGGGGAACCCTGGTAAGGGATGGGCTCCATTCGGTGTTCCGCCGATTCAGTTTGCGACGAAACACAATTGGGAGATTCTGGACATGCGGCTAATTTGCCGTCTATTACTCCCAGATTGGTCGGGACCGGCGCGGTGAAACTCATCAAAAATAATCCGACAACGGTAATGGTTATCAACACGCCAAATCTTGAAACCCAGCGACGCTTACCCGTCTTGCTGGCCTTGCGATCGGAACGATCGGTGGATGATTCTGGTCCAGATGATTTCATTGGCCTGGGTTGACTTTCGCTACGATTCCGCAGATTAAGAGTATTACGAAGCCGATCACCAATAGCCATCCCAAATTGCCCGTTTGGCCCTGCTTCAGAGTGAGCAAGCCGTCGGACAATTGCTCAAGCTTGTCGTCACGGTCTTCGGCGGAGGAAAACGCCGCGATTTTGGTTCGGAGTTTGGGGTTTCTTTCCCGTTCGTCGTCTCGCACCGTGCCGTAGAGATCGACCCAAGCGGCAGGAAAATGGTCGAGTTCATCGCCTTCCTGCGAAAACTCGTCAGTTTCGATGGCTTGCGACTTCGCCTGGAGGTGGAAGCGGAAAATCTGCAACCAACCCGGTCGCTTGATTGCATGTAGTTCCAGTTCGAGAATTTTTGCGGTTTGGCCAATGTAGCCGTTCGCAGTTAGCCAGTCGCGAACATCTTTTTCGGCGACTCGGTTACCGATTAAATTCCTGGTCATTCGAGGCCTCAACCTTTCCGTTTCCGCAAATCCGCTGTGTGTTAAAATCCGCTGTGTGTTATAAACTGCCGTAGTTAGAATCTAAGGTATAAATACGGTTTACAGATTTACCGAAAACTGCAGAATTAGCTTAACTCGTTCATGATAGCCGAACTTCGCATAACGGATGGGAACCAACATGCTTAAACTCGACTTGTCCGTTGCGCTGGTGCGAAGGATTGACAAAAATGGAACGCGATGGCTGAGCCCGAACGTCACCTGACGATCAGTTTTTGTCGTTCATCATTGGGGATCGCCTGCAACAGGAATCATTCCGTGAAACGGCGATTCGCGAGGTCGCTTGGGAATTGGACATCGACCGAAATCGGGACTTCCTTGTCTCCAACATGGCTCAAATGAATCTGGAATTCATTGACCAGATTCCTGGCCAGTTTGATAAAACTCACGTGGTCGTTTCGTTTTACAACGTCGAGATCTATCGCAAGTCCGTGGTCCAAAAGCTTCGGGAAGATCCCCGAAACATCTGGGTCAGTTCGGAGGAAATCTGCAGTGGCGTTTCTCGCCAAGGTCCGCCTTTCGACCCAATTGTGCCCTACCTGATCAATCGCTCGAACGTGATTCAGTACTGGGAGTCATCTTCGGGTTCGGGATCGTAACCGATTGGGGATCGCATGTGTCGTTGCGGCGCGTTGGCCTGGTGGTCGCTTCTGTCGTTTCTGTTGCTGATGGACGCGTCGAACTCTTGGGACACTTGTGTCGGACAGTCGTTGTCTGAATCGAGCCGCCAAAATTCGCCGAGTCTGCTGACGGACGTGTCGGACGCAGACGATGGAAACCCCAAAGCCGACGGTTATCGGGGAATCTGGTTCACGCTCGGCCAGTACTCGGACGACCCGAGCACGTTTGGAGATCCGCGGAAACATTGGGAGTACGGAGACAAATATTCTGGCGGATTGGGCACTTACACAGCCAAGCACGTGCCGATCGCGATCTACGCCCCGGAGGTCAACAAGACATTTTTTTGTTACGGGGGATCCAGGCAGGGCGAGCGTTATCTGTACAACATGGTTTCCTATTACGATCATGAAACCGATCAGGTTCCTCGTCCGACGATCGTTCACGACAAAGGTGGTGTCAATGATCCTCATGACAACGCAGCGCTCACGATTGACGCCTTGGGCCATCTGTGGATTTATGTTTCTGGTCGGGCTCGCGGCAGGGCGGGCTTTGTCTACCGCAGTCGCCAGCCATTTGAGATTGATCAGTTCGATTTGATTTCTTCCGATGAAATCTGTTACCCACAGCCTTGGGCCATCACGGATGAATCGGGCACCGAGTTCGCATGCATTTTTGAGCTGTTTACCAAGTACACCGGTGTTCGCGAATTATATTGGAATGTTCGCCAACCCGACGGGTCCCGCGGCCGTGATCAAAAGCTGGCTGCCATGGAGGGACAGTATCAGGTTTCGTTTCGCAGCGGTCGCCGAATCATCACGGCTTTCAACCGGCACGAGGGCGGCAAGCCGGATAATCGAACGGATTTGTATTATCTCGAAACGCGCGATCTGGGAGAGACGTGGCAGACGATCGAGGGGGAAACCATCGCGACGCCGCTCGTGGCTGCTGACAACCCCGCGTTGGTCAAAGCCTATTCGTCGGATCAACGGCTGGTTTATCTGAACCACATCACGCTCGACCGCGACGGCAACCCGGTCATCTTGATCGTGACCTCTTCCAGCAGCAAGCCAGGCCCTGCGGGTGATCCTCGCACGTGGGAAGTCCTTCATCACAGCAACGGATCGTGGAGGATTCATCCCATCACCCAATCCACTCACAACTACGACACCGGTCCAATCTGGATTGAGTCCGATGGCACCTGGCGCGTCACGGGTCCGACGGAGCGCGGCCCTCAACGCTGGGGAGGTGGCGGTGAATTGGCAACCTGGATCAGTCGTGATCAAGGGCAGTCCTGGGACAAGCAACGGGCGGTCACTTCCGCCAGCGCTCGCAATCATTCCTACGTTCGGAAAGTCCTCAACGCGCCGGAAGATTCGCCGTTCTTCATGTTCTGGGCCGACGGCCACGCCGACAAATTCTCGGTTTCCCGCCTGTATTTTGCCGACCGCGAGGGCAAGAGGATCCGTCGGTTACCCTATCGCATGGACGAAGACTTCAGCCAACCCGACTAAACAGAGACCTGCCCCTTTTTCAGGAACACGATGGATATTGAGAAAACGCTTGAGACGCTACGTGAAGCGGTCGAACTGGCTCCGGGCAATTTCGGTTTGACCTCACACTATGTCAAAACGCTGTTGGATTTGACCCGGTACGACGAAGCCGAGTCGTTCATGAAGGCGTTGCTTGGACGGCAACCGAAATCTTCGCCATTGCAATTGCTGATGGCCGAGGTGTTCTACCGTGCCGGTAAGAACTCGCATGCCATGGCGATCGCCGAAACGCTGGCAGCTGGTCCAGATGCTGTTCCTGCCGCAATGGTTTTGCATGCCAAGCTGTTGTACCGAGCCGGAGAGGTTTCAATGGCGGTCAGCCGCTACAAAGATGCCATCGAAGCGGACGAGTCCGTTGAAGACATTGATTTTGAAGCGCTGTTGGGAATTCAAAAACCTGGCAGCTGGCAGTCGCCCGAAGATTCCGAGGAGGAAGTTTTCGAAGGCCGGATTCGTCACATCAGCGAGGATCGTGAGCCCGGTGCCCGTCAAACGATCGAACGACCGACGATCGATTTCGAACAGGTCGGCGGGATGGATGCGGTCAAGGAGCAGATCCGGGTCAAAATCATCTACCCGATCACGCACGCGGAAATGTTCGCGGCGTATGGTAAAAAAGCCGGCGGCGGCATCCTGATGTATGGCCCGCCCGGTTGCGGCAAGACCTACATTGCCAGGGCAACCGCTGGCGAGGTCAAGGCAAATTTCATCTCGATCGGCATTAACGATGTGCTCGACATGTGGATTGGAAACAGTGAGCGCAACCTTCACGATTTGTTCGAGCAGGCTCGTAGCAACCGGCCGTGTGTTCTGTTTTTCGATGAGGTGGACGCACTGGGTGCCAGCCGCAGCGATATGCGTCAAAGCGCCGGCCGCCATCTGGTCAACCAGTTTCTCTCCGAAATGGATGGCGTCCAGAGTAGCAATGAAGGTGTGCTGATCCTCGGTGCAACCAACGCGCCCTGGCATGTCGACAGTGCCTTTCGGCGGCCCGGTCGTTTTGATCAGGTGTTGTTCGTGCCGCCCCCGGATCCGCCGGCTCGCCAGGAGATCCTGCAGATTCTGTTGCACGGAAAGCCAATGCAGCAAATTGACTGGAAGAAAGTCGCCGCTAAAACGAACGATTTCTCCGGTGCCGATTTGGGGGCCGTTATCGATTCTGCGGTCGAAGCGAAACTGCAGGACGCAATCAAGACCGGTCAACCTTCGCCATTGACAACCAGCGATTTGCTATCGGCGCTCAAACGGGTTAAGCCGACGACCACGGAGTGGTTTGCCACCGCAAGAAATCACGCGGTTTATTCGAACCAAGGCGGTACGTACGACGAAATTCTGAAGTACCTCAAGATCAAATAAGACCTCGTTCGTGGCCATTACGGCAGCCGCCGAGACGCCAACGCTGTCGTGAATTCATCTTCCATCTCCCCCGGAGTCAGGTTTGAACCAGAACATCGAACGCGCCCAATTGTTGATCAACCAGAACCGGTATGAACAAGCCGAAGGGTTTCTCGGCCTGGCCTTGGCTGACGATCCACAGGATAGCGATGCCCACGCGCTGATGGCAATTTGCATGATTCGCGATCGGGACCGGTTGCTCGAGGCGACGCGAGAAGCGGAAGCGGCCATTCATTCCGATCCGGAAAATCCGTTTGCCTACTACGCGCACTGCCTGGTCATGCAAAGACGCAAACAGACCGAACAGGCGATGACGTCGATCGATCGCGCGATTGAGCTCAATCCGGTATCGGCCCCGTTTCACGGCATCCGCGCCGGTTTGTTTGCCGAATCGAATCGTTGGCAACAGTGCCTTGAGTCGGCAGAAATCGGTTTGGAGTACGACGCCGAAAACGAACAATGTGCGGCCCTGCGATCGCATGCCCTGGAGCGACTGGGGCGAGTCAACGAAGCGTTGGCCGAGGCCGAACGGGCAACCCGCCAGGATCCCGATTCACCCTACGCACACGCGAACCGTGGTTGGGCTTTGCTGAACAAAGGAGATTATCGGGAAGCCCAATTGGCATTCCGCGAAGCCTTACGGTTGGACCCCGGAAATGAATTCGCGCGGCAGGGCATGATTTCGGCACTCAACAGTAACAACTTTATCTTTCGGAACTTCTACCGGTTCATGATCGCGATGAGCCGTTTGGATTCACGCGTTCAATGGGGATTGATCATCGGGTTGTGGTTGGGAATCCGATTCTTGAATTCTGCCGTGCGCGATCACGAATGGCTGCAACCGTGGGTGTTACCCATTTCGATTTGTTACCTGATGTTCGTGATGATGAGCTGGATTGCACTGCCGCTGTTCAATGCGTTTTTGAGGTTTCACCCCTTCGGCCGACACTTGCTGTCGACCAAAGAAAAATGGGCTTCCAATTCGATTGCTTTGGCATTGGGAATTGGAGTCGCGGGCGGACTGGTCTGTGGATACCGGGGATCCTGGATCGGCAGCCTGTTAGCGGTGGTGTTTGCGATTTATTTGACCATTCCGCTCTCGGTGCCCTTTAATACGAGCGCCCGCTGGGCCACGATCGTCGCGTCGATAATCGCAGCCGGCTTCAGCCTGTTGTTTCTGGCGATTGTCGCGATGTTGATGGTTGATTTGGGGAGCGTTTTGTTTGTGCAAATTTATCAGTTCGGGATCTTGATTTACTGTTTTGCAGGCAACTACCTGATTAGCGCACAAGATCGAGTCTGAGGTTTTCAGCGACTGGTTTTCTCGGACGACCGCTAATACTCGGTGCTTGCGATGTATTGATGGCAATCGATGCAGTTGACGGTCAACTCAAGATAGCGAAGTGCCGCGGCTTCGATGTTGCGATCTTTGGCAGTGCCTGCCAGTTTTTTGGAAATGGCTTCCATATTCCGACTATAGTCCTTGTATTCGTCGGTTTGCAATACGAACCAATGCTGCCCTTTGACGTACGCGGTGACTTCATCGGCACCGGCCGCGATCATTTTGAAATCGTTGGTCGTTAGGCCTTCGACGATCTTCTTGTTGCTCTCCAATTTGCCGCGCATGAACTGTTGACGCATTTGGGCTTTGGCGGTCTCCTGCTCGTCCTGATCCTGATCCTGCGTCATCGCAAAAGCCGCGTTGCCCTTGCTCGCGGGACCCGATGTTGCGGGGGCAAGCAAGTTGGCACCCAGATAGGTCGAGCCCAAAACGAATACGATCGCGATTAATTTTTCCATCAGAAATCTCCAGCACGGGGTGGGTCACAACGACAGTTGCCTTATGAATGCAAACAAAATGCCAATCGCTGCTTTCTGTCAAAAACAGTGGTCTGTCAAAGATTCGAGGAATTTAGAGTGGTCGATTTCGCACACCTCGCCCACGTCGGTCGAATGGCTACATCGCTGAATCCGCTTCCGCCGCAGCGGATTTCAGCAGTCGGATCCAGGGACCAACGTAATGGCCGTTGTCGTGATAGGTTCTTCCGCTGATCAAGTTGCCGTCCATCACGCAGGGTTCATCCACAAACGTTCCGCCACAGACCTCAAGGTCGAATTGGCATTTTGGGACGGTTGCCATCTTCCGGCCCCTGACGCAATCCGCATAGGCAGGAATCTCGACGCCGTGGCAGACACTGGCAATCGGTTTGTTTTCCGCAAAAAAATGTTGGGTGATCCGAACGAGATCTTCATCGTAACGGATGTATTCAGGGGCTCGGCCGCCGGAAAACAGGATGCCAAGATAATGATCCGGGTTCACATCGGCGAAGGCGATGTCCGCGTCGATTGTGTAGCCTTCCCATTCCTTGGTGATCGTCCAGCCGGGTTTGACCTCGTGCATGACCATCTGGTATTTCCGTTTTTGCGGGGCCGCGATGATTGCTTGAAACCCCGCCTCGATCAGGCGGTAGTAAGGATACATCGTATCCAGCGTTTCGCTGGCGTCACCGATGATAATGAGTACTTTGTGTTGCGACATCGAAAACGTTTTCCCGACTCAAGCTGGCTTATTGGACGAACTGCGGCCTCAAGCTGCGACGATTGCTGATCGACTTGCAAACGCATCTTATGCTTTTTTCTTGCGAAAGCCACTCCGGCGATCAAAAACTGTTTGTGGACGGTCGCCGCTTCAAGTCGAAAAAAGCTCCGCTAGATCGTCTGCCGTCAGGATTCAGTTGACTTCTTCGGTCACACCACAACACTCTTCGATCGCCATTTTCAGTTTTCTCATTTCCGCATCCGCCAGTTTTTGGCCGGCCTGGGCGGCCACCCACAGCAGCCCGGCGATCACCCCACCAACCGGGACCAACCAATAGGCCCAAGCGGTTTGGCCGGCTAGTTGTTGCGAAATTCCAAACATGATGGCAAAGAAAACGATCACACCAAGCGATAGATAAGCAAACATGAAACCAGTCCAGATGCTCGGGTGCGGACTGAATCGACAGCGAATTTGACTCCGGCCTGCGGTCTCCAGCACCTCGACGTGCAGCCACGGCGACCAGAAATGCCGTTTGGGCGTAACGATCGAAATCATCGCGTGCTGATTCGTGAATTGCCCTTCGAAATCGTCTGCATGCTGCTGCACGACCGCTTTGGCACACTGCATCAACTCGGGTACCGATTTCTCAGATGCGATCTCGAATGTAGGTCGTAAAGTTGCGACGGTCATGGCGACGGCTCCAATGTTGTCCCATCCTGGTAAGGGCCATGAAACGGTTTGCTGTGTCTGTCCAAATTAGACTTCTGCGCGTCGCATGCCACAGAAATTTTCAATTTAAAGCAGATAAATTCTCAAAGCCGTTGATTGGAAATTTTACCGGAAGAAAGACTGCGATCCAGCCAGCCAATCATGGGGCGTCTGGCAATGTGAAGGCCAATCCAAACCTCGTCGCCGCCCTGTAGCTGGCACAATCAAGCGGCGGTTTCGGGATTGATTGGCATCGCGATTGCAGGTTTGGGTATCTCTTAAACATCCGGGAGTCGGCCCTGAATGGGTCAAGGAATCGCCTTTGTTTTCTCAAACAGGCGACAACTTGACGACTCCATGCGAAAGCGGCGTGCGGATTGTGCGCCTGGAGCATGCAGCAACTCAATGAAGGTCAAGCAAAATGAAGAAATTAATGATTCTTGGAGCTGGGACTGCCGGTACGATGATGGCAAATCACCTGCACCGGAAGCTTGATCCTGACGTCTGGTCGATTTCGATCATCGATCAGGAAAAAACGCATTACTACCAACCGGGTTACCTGTTTCTGCCGTTTGATGTTTACAAACCGAAACAGATCAGGAAACCAATCAGCAAGTTTATTCCTGATGGAGTCGAGCTGATTCGGGAGCGGATTGATCGAATCGTACCTGCCGAGGATTGCGTCGTCCTCGACGATGGCGCGATCTGTCCCTACGACGTGCTGATCATTGCAACGGGAACCAAAATCGCACCGCAGGAAACCGAGGGAATGCTGGGGCCCGGTTGGCATCAGGACGTGTTCGATTTCTATACATTCGAAGGTGCCAAAGCACTGCGTGACAAACTGCGGGTCTGGACGGGCGGAAAACTGGTGGTTCATATTTGTGAAATGCCAATCAAATGTCCCGTCGCGCCTCTCGAATTTGCTTTCCTCGCCGATGCTTTCTTTGAGCACAAGGGGATGCGAGATCAAGTGGAGATTACCTTCGTTACGCCATTGAGCGGCGCATTCACCAAGCCCAAGGCCACCGAAAGGTTGGGCCACCTGCTGGACGAAAAGCATATTCGCCTCGTCAGCGATTTCGCAATCGAACGGGTGGATAACGAGGCCCGGAAGATTATTGATTACGGCGGTCAGGAAGTTCCCTACGATCTGCTGGTCACGGTGCCTACGAACATGGGAGACGCCGTGATTGAGCGTTCGGGAATCGGTGACGATTTGAATTTTGTACCCACGGATAACGCAACCTTGCAAACGAAAGTCAAGGACAACATCTTCGCCATCGGCGACGCAACGAATGTTCCCGCTTCCAAAGCGGGATCGGTGGCCCATTTCGAATCAGAAATCCTGACCGAGAACATTCTGCGATTCATCAACGGCCAGCCGTTGAAAGCAGAATTCGACGGCCATGCGAATTGCTTTGTCGAAACGGGCCACGGCAAAGCCCTGTTGATTGATTTCAACTACACGCACGAGCCGGTCGAGGGGACATTTCCGTTTCCCGGTCTCGGGCCGCTGAATTTGTTGAAAGAAAGTCGCATGAATCACTTTGGCAAAATGGCCTTCCGCTGGGTCTATTGGAACATGCTGCTGAAGGGTAGGCACATTCCATTTGTGACGCCAACGATGGATGAACGCGGCAAGCATTTTGGAGAAGCCGAGATTTAAGCGGCATCCTTGTTTCAACTCAATCATGGTCAAACCCCGGAGATACCCATGGACAAAGAAATTGCTGGAAACGTCGTTGCGGTGAATGAGGAGGGCTACCTCGAAGATTTATCGCAATGGAATCGAGACGTGGCAACGGAAATCGCCAAACAGGAAGGGATCGAGTTGACCGATGCCCATTGGTCGTTGATCGATTTCCTCCAGCAGTGCCATCGCGACTCGACTCCGCTCTCGATTCGATCTATCGGCAAACACGGGCCGGTTTCCATCAAGGAGTTCTACGAGCTGTTTCCCGGTGGACCACTCAAGAAAGCCAGTCGGATTGCCGGGATTCCCAAGCCCTCCAGTTGTGTTTGATTCTGACCCAAAAAGGTAAACCATGAGTGACGAAAATGATCAGGCTTCCGTTCGCAAGATGCTGCTGATTCTGTCCAAAGCCACCCTCGACAACGTCTATGCCTGTTTTATTCTCGCCAATGGCGCTCGCATGGAAGGGATCGAAGCAGAGATCTTCTTTACGTTTTTTGGATTGGAAGCCATTCAAAAGGAAAAAATGGAGAAGCTCCATGTTGCCACCGTTGGCAATCCAGCACTGCACATCCCGACCATGCTCGGTGGATTGCCCGGCGTGGAAGCCTTCGCGTCCAACAGGATGAAAAAAGAAATGGAGCGACTGGATATTCCGGAGGTCGGCGAGTTTCTCGAAATCCTCTCCGCATCGGGCGTCAAATTATGGGCCTGCAAGTTGGCGATGGAGATGTTTCGACTGGAACAGGATCAACTCTATGAGAATGTCGATGGTGTCCTGACCGTGGGTGGTTTCTACGATCGGGCCAAAGGCGACGGGACACACCTGTTGTTTATTTAGGCAGAACCGGAGTGCGATGGCGTCCCGTTCTCCTCGAGGTACTCGCGGGCCCGGTTAATTTCGGCTGTGACTTCGTCGACACTGTCGAGAATCGGGATCCCTCGCGGTACCGGATGCATGAAGATTTCGGTCCACCCGGAATAGTCGATCTGTCGGAGTGCCGTAATCAGCGGACCAAAATCCAGCGTGCCGCGCCCCGGCAGTTGCAGCAGTTCCTGAGCCTTTGGCAGTTTTTTCATGCAGCCCATCCCGTGCTGCCAGGCGTAAAACATGCTGATCGAATCGCCCAAATCAGCGATCAGTTTCGCCAGCTGTTGTGCGTCTTGCGGAAGATGGTACGGAGCCAACGCAATCCCCAGGTGCGGATTCGGCCGAAGCTCTGCCAGCCATTTCAAAGAATCGGGGGATTCGATCAGATTGTTGCCGTGGTTTTCAATCGCAACCCGCACGCCGGTAGCTTGAGCGACCTCCAGGTGCGGTTTCAGCTGTTCGACGAATTTCGCGACCGCCGATTTGAGTTCACCGCCCTGCAGGTTGGGGGGACCCTTGCCACCGGTCACAATCAATTGGCAACCCATTCGCTGGGCCAGCTTCATTTCTGATTGCAGACCAAACGGTCCCAGTTTGTACTGCGTGATGCAGCCGAGGGTGACGTTGTTGTCTTCAAGCAGTCGCCGAAACTTGGCTTCGCCCATTGCGTCAAGCTGTTCGCGTTGATTGCCGTGGACTTCGGGCCAAATATCGATCGCAGTGGCACCTGTTTTGGCGACTTCCGGGAGGATTTCCGTGAGATTGGCGTAACCGTACAGGCAGCTGCCGAGGATGTAGTTAAAATCAAAATCGGTTTTTGCCGAACTCGCCTCAGCTGCGGCGACCGAGTTTCGAAACGCCAAACTGGTGATGGCCGCGGTGATGGCAAATTGACGTCGGTTGATTGAGTTTTCCATCAGGCAGTCCAGGCGCTGTGTTGGGTGATTCAAAAACCGGAGAATCGAACCGGCTAAATCGTCTCGAAGCCCTCGCGCTGTTCCCGTTTGAGGTGCTGGTTGGCTTGGGCATCTCCCAGGATTTGCTCCGAATTCGGGTCCCATTGCAAGCCGCACCCAATCGCATTGAAATATTGGCCAAGTGGCAAGTGCTCACGCTTCGGTGTTGGCTTTCCAGATCCGAAATCGTCCTGCGGCGATCCTGAATGCAGTCAAAAAAGTTGCCCATGTGATTGATGATCGCGTCCAGTTTCCCCGCCCGTGCCGGACGTTCGAGATTGTCGAAATCGTAAACCGTGAAGGCCTCTCGGGGTAATGGATGGGACTTCAGATCTTCGACAGGTTTCCCGGTCAGGCTTCCTCGGTTGACGAAGATTCGGCCCTGCTCCCCCTCCAGCAGAATGCCGTTCCGGCCAGTGTCCAGGATTTCCAGCTCGACTCCATTGGCGTATTTGATTTTGGCCGAAAAGTCTCTGGCCACGTTGTATCCGTCGGGAATGCCCGGCAGATTGGCTGTTCCGTTGATTTGCACCGGCAGACTGTCGATCGCCCATTGCGCGATGTCGATGTGATGGGCTCCCCAGTCGGTCATCTTGCCGCCCGAGTATTCGTACCACCAGCGAAACGTGTAGTGGCAGCGTTCCGGAATGTACGGCACGTCGGGCGTCTGGCCTTGCCACAAATCCCAATTGAAGTGACCGGGCACCGGCGCGGTCGGCGAACGGGCCCACCGATCGGGTTTTGATCCGTCGTGCAGGTGACCTTTTGCAGTTTGCCGAAGCGTCCCTGCCGAACCATTTCGACGGCCAGCCGAAACCGAGAGTCGCTGCGCTGCCACGAACCGACCTGCACGACTTGACTGGATGCTCCCACGATGTCTCGCAGTATTTTGCCTTCGTCAATGGTCAGCGTCAGCGGTTTTTCGCAGTAAACATCCTTGCCGGCCGGACCGCGTCGATCAGCATTTTGGTGTGCCAGTGATCGGGGGTCGCGATCAACACGACATCGACGTCCTTGCGTTTGAGCAGGTCGCGATAGTCTTCGAAGATCCGGGGCGTACTGCCGAAGCTTGCCCGGGCCTGTTCCCGGACGTGGCGATCGACATCCGCAATCGCTACCACATCACCATACAAGCGAGCCTTTTCGGTGATCACCGAACCCTGGTATCGCATTCCGATTGCACCGATCCCAAGCCGCTCGATTTTGGCACGTGGTTTCGTGCGACGGTTGGGGGATGGATTTGCGTAAGCGCTGCGGGCAACGGACAGCCCGGCCAGTGCGGAGGCCGACGCTTGCAGAAATTTGCGCCGAGATGAGTTGGGGTGAGTCATTGGATTTCTCAGTCTCGTCGTGATCGGATCAAGCAGGTTGTTATCGAATCAGGATGACCGTCAACCGCTTCGGGCCGTGGGCACCGAGGACCAAGACCCGTTCTACGTCGGCAGTTCGGCTGGGTCCAGTAATAAACGAAAAAAAACTGGGCCAGCGATCGGGGCCGTAGGTTGCATGCAGCAGCCGATAGCCGTCGATCATCAATCCCAGCATCTGATCTCGCGACGCGATCACCACATGGTGAGGCGGCAACACAGAAAGTGCCCGCCCACCCGAAGATTTTGCCGTCACCAGCACGCTGGCCGTCTGCGCGATCGAGTCCCAGGCAAGCGGATATTCCCGCATCGCACTGCTCAAGCTCCTGGGCATCAAAACGCTGATCGGTGGAGAGTTTCTCCAGCTCCAGGTTGGCGATCACCGGATCAATCAAGGCGTGCTGATGGTAGCCAATCCGGTTCCAGTTGTTTTCCTGGGACAGTTGGCGGACCAGGCTGGTCGCCGCTTCGATGGACTCAACCAGGTGGAATTCCGTTGTCAGCCGTTCGGAAATCTCGGCAAACAAGGCAACCTGTTCTTCAAAATTTGCCCCGACCGGAGGAAGGAACTCGGTTCTCCGAGCCAACAAATCCCCGGCATTGTCGACAATTGGAAGCTCGTGCCCGGGCGACAGGCTCCGCTGGCGGACGTGTTCATCGGTGCCCTGTTGAAGTGCTTCCCGCACCCGCGAGAGGATGGCTTGTTTTTCGTTTGAAGGATTCATCGTTAAATAGTCGCCTGCCCTTTCTTGGGCGAAATCTATGTTCGGGTCGCCCAGTATTCTTTGAAACTCTGGTTTGCCGGGTCGGGCAATTCCCTGGTTTTTTTCCAGGCATTGAACGGATCGAGAAAGGTCCCGTGAATTGGTTTGGTGAGCCAGTGCATCGTCCGGCCCAATTTTCCAGTCATTCGGTACAGCCAGGGCCTCCGCATCACGAAAGCAAAACCGCGCATCAAAATCCGTTCCGGGATTCCGCCCTGTTTCTGTTTGACCGAATTGCGCCGGTTCCGCAACAAGTGGTGGTGCAGGTCAATTTTTACAGGACACGTTTCCGAACAGGCACCGCATAACGAGGAAGATTGGGATAGGTGTTTCCACGATTTCAGCCCTCGCAAATGGGGCGTGATCACCGACCCGATCGGCCCCTGGTAGGTGGTGCCATAGGTGTGGCCGCCGACATTCTTGAAAAT
>CAVQPH010000020.1:0-29553 GCA_963714685.1 Pirellulaceae bacterium
TGCCTCAAAAATCTTTCCCAATAGATTAACGGTTTCATCCGAAATCTTTTGTTCCTCTTTGCGTCCAAACATCTCCCTCAGGCCACTTCTTACCTGTGACCTGATGAAGGTTGACACCAGTCCTAACTCTCGCTCTGTGACCCAATTTGGCTTGCATTGCACAAAACGACCAAGTGCCTTTTTCTTCATCAAGCTTGGATGAATAGACATAATGCCTCCAGACTCCATGGATAGCAAAAATCGACTTGAGGGCCATATTTATTTTCCAACCGTCGAGAGCAAAGTCGATTTCGGAGAAGTGGTTAACCCTCTTCTCAACAACTGAAGCTGTTCCCGACCTGTAGAACTTGTCACCAACAAATCCCGTGGTTTTGGACCATGTTCCGGGCAAGCTACCAAATACGTAGTCTTCTATATGGACTAGACTGACGATTCCGTTTCTAGTCTCAGGTGCACCGGATGCAAAATAACGATAAAAGTCACCGCAACGCCCCGTCGATTTGACTCTTTCGGTCAATCCCCAGACAAATTGTAACAATGCATTTTTTCGGTTCTCCCGATCAAAACATCAGGCAACTGTCTCTTCAGGAAGTCCACCCGAATGTCGTAATTGGCATCTGGGGTCCGCATCTCAAAAGGTTCCATAAGTCACTGCACTAATTTCAACAACTCTGTATCTTCGGAACCATACATCCCGGCAGGAACAGCGGCGTTAGCCGCAATGTATGTTTCGAATAATTGCTTTCCGGACGAATGATACGCGATTGCTTGCTGACTCCATTGACCGGATTCAATCAAGTCGTTGTTATCCGACATGTGAAATTCGTTTGGCCCGATCGCCCAAAGTCTTTGCGCTTCTGCAATGGGTATGTTCCCCATGCTATGGGCAAAAACGTCGATTCACCGTTCTTTTCCTCAGATTTGTCGGCAATCAAATTCATCAACGCCATTCCTGAGCGATATCCGTTGAACTCGCTCGGATTATAGGTTTGATTGAGGATCTCGTTTGTATATGGCCCATCTTCCCCCGAAACAAACGTTGGCCAATTGAACAACGCGAGGCGGCCACGATAGCCCTGTCAGTGCATTCGTTTAAAAAACGTTTCAACGAAGTTACTCTTGTCTTTTTCGTTATTGTTCCGAGACCGTGAACGCAGATGGTGGATTGCTCCTGTGGCAAGTTAAAGAATTTTGCATCCTCATCAGTCATGTCATAAACTTCAGCTTTTTTTTCTGTTGCATCCATGAATGCAGCTGGAAATGGATGCTCCCGTTGAACCTGATCATCTTCCTTAGAACTTGAAACGAATCAAAAAAATGATCAATCGGTTTGATTCGCGTATGAGACTCGTCAACCAGATGATACTCAGTCTCTGTACCGTACGTAATAAAACTCTTGTGCTGAATCGGTGTGTCGAGTTGCTGGTGACGTGACTTTCTGGCTTCAAAGACAAAACGTTTGGTCTCGGCAACTCGCAAGACCGTTGTCTTGCCCATCATTTCAATTGGCTGCCCTGAGTTGGCTCCATTGTCGCGCTCATTCAGGGGGGTTACCCGATGCTCAAAAAGACGGTGTGGCTCATAGTATATGAGCGGAATGTCTTCTTGATCTTCCGCATTTTCAACATGGTCTTTACTTAGATGTTCGGAGAGCTGCTCGGTAGGGATCCATTCGAATGCGTGGAAATTTGGAAAGATGTCTGTTCGTTGCATATGTTCGTTTTCCACAATCGCCGTTGTCGGATCGAGCAAATGGCTTTCGGCGATCTCGTTATTGTATTCTTTGACCAAGAGTGGGTCGGTGATCAATTTGAGCTGCGCAAAGTCTTCAAAGTCTCTTTTCAGATGAATCCTCATGTCGTCAGAGTCGTGTGGATCACACTCAGTCTCCTGTCCTTTTTCGGTGGTCAAATCATGTCGATCACCTTTGTCATGGGAAACCGAATCATACCGCAACCCGTTCTCATTCAAGTAGGCAGTTTCCATTTCAGTGTCGTCATTGAACCAGTGCAACAAGAAGGTATCCGAGATTGAATGCTCCTCAAATTCTCCGTTTCGGTCGCCGTCGAAGAGAATCCGAAGATTTACGGCGGTGAATCGCGCATCGTCAAAGAGCTTGCCAATTCTTGCTGCTTTAATTTTGGCCGCTGTATTGATGCCCACCACGCCGTTGCTATCTGGTAGAGGCTCGTACTCAAGCTCAATCAGATCGACAGCCCGCTTATGGCTCATTTCGATAGCCTCGAGATAGTATGTTTTGCTTTTTAGGTCAGTGGTTTTCTTGACAAATCTTCGTTCGTTCCCAGTAATACTCCCGTCCGGATCCTTGAATTCAAGCTCGCCATAGGCGGAAATATCACTTGTACCTGGACCCCATTCCCACAGAATTACGTTGGGCGGGAGATTGATCTCAACTATCCCCGGGAGGACTCCTCGGGCCTTAATATCAATTTTCATCGACGCTATCGGCCGTGATTCCGTTCGACTCATTTCCGTCGAACGTAAATCCGAGGTCATCGTTCGTTGGTTCTCGCGTAGGAACATTGTCCTGCACGTACTTACCGTTCCTTTCCAATCGTCTTGAAAAGTCATGATTGACATTAATTTGGCAATGGTAATCCGACCCGAGCCCACTCGCCGTCCAAGGGACCTTTGTACTCTGCGTTCGCGACAAAGCACACCGTCTCGTTGTTTGGCCACGGTGGGGAGGAGCCATCGTTGCCTCCCCCAATTCCGGCGTCCTGACCCAACAATGTGAATTGTGTCATTAGCAAAACACATAAACTCGCAAAAAAGCAGCGCACCATTCTTGGCCCCCAGATGCAATGTCAAATCACACTAATGATTCTGATTTCTATCGACGGTAGAAAAACTTTTATTTTCGAGCATTCTCTGGAACCTTCCCGTATGAAAATTCAAGTTGGGACTGTGTCCAAACGTCGAATGATCGACTCTCCTCTTACTGAATACCTAAACAAAATTGCTTGAATACTTTTTTTTAAAAAAAATGCAACGAATCAGGAATTTAATGGGAGCGTCTGTCGGGGAAAGCGATTCACGCCGCCGCATGGCGGTTTCTTGGGCCGAGGCTTTGGTAGTTATCAATACAAATGTGGCTTCCTGTTTGCTCGATTCTGCAACTTACGTGCCTTGGTTCGTTAAACGCCGGAGTTCCGAGATACATCATCGTGACAGGAACATCCCATCACCGCCAACGTGGCCTAACACAAATGTGTAAAGCAGCGGCAGCGGTTTTGGCCATTTATTTTTCATTTTTTTCAAGGCCTTGGCTCACCGGCCGACTACGGAATGGCCTTCGGGACCTTCGCCGGGGGCAAGTTTCGTTTTCGGTTTTCAGCAGTTGCGATTCAATGGCTTCGGCGCTGTTGCGATAGCTGGCTGATTCTGCCAGACGCCGCTTGGCGCACCGCGTCAGGTTGGCGGAACTGTTTGAATGTTTCAGGTCCGACGTTTCCGACGATCCGCAACCGTGAAGGAGATTAGATGGCGACACAGCAAAGCAGCGGTCTCTCGTCCAGGTATCGACGATGGAAATCCGATGCGCTGTGAATGGGCAACGCCTTGATCGGCGGCGACGAATTTCATGATCTCGTCAATCGAAAACGCATGACTCAGGCGCAACAATCGAGCGTGTTTGTCGGAACAATTTCCCCGAGCAAATTGGGCAATCCGTTTGAGAAACGGTTTCGAGCCGATGAACCAATCGTCCAACGCATTGTTGAGGGGACCGAACATCAAGCCTGACCAGGACGGACCGACAAAGTGAAATGGGGAAGCCCCGTGATCCGGCCGGCCAATCAAACGCGACACCCATCCGCCATGCCGGAACTGCCGCTGCGCTCTGTTCCGGCCTACCCACGCGCGACAACAAAGCCGTAGGCCGGAACAGAGCAAGGCGCCAGTTCCGGCAGACCGCGCAACGACCCACCAATTACCGCGCAGACAACCACCAAAATTGGCAACGACCCACCAAATACCGACACAATCAATGAACACCGGGCAGACTCAGGCGCAACAATCGAGCGTGTTTGTCGGAACAATTTCCCCGAGCAAATTGGGCAATCCGTTTGAGAAACGGTTTCGAGCCGATGAACCAATCGTCCAACGCATTGTTGAGGGAGACCGAACATCCAGCCTGACCAGGACGGAACGACAAAGTGAAATGGGGAAGCCCCGTGATCCGGCCGGCCAATCAAGCGCGACACCCATCCGCCATGCCGGAACTGCCGCTGCGCTCTGTTCCGGCCTACCCAGCGCGACAACAAAGCCGTAGGCCGGAACAGAGCGAGCGCCAGTTCCGGCAGACCGCGCAACGAACAAATACCGCGCAGACAACCACCAAAATTCGCGCAACGACCCACCAAATACCGACACAATCAACCACCAAAATTCCAATGCCCACCAAATACCGACACAATCAACCACCAAAATTCCGCAATGACCCACCAAATACCGCGCAGACAACCACCAAAAAACTCGCAAACATCCAACAAATACCGCCTCAATCAAAAAACACCGGGGAGCTGCGCAGCGGCCAGTATCCGTCCCACGGGGCAGGCTTGAGGGGGCTTCTTGCTGGGGGCAGGCTTCGCAGGCGTCAGACATGGTGTTCGGTCTTCAGCAGTTTCGACTCACAAAAACTTCGGCTCTGTTGCGGTAGCTGGCTGATCCTGCCAGACGCCGCTTAACGCGCAGGCTAAGTGCCGCCTCAGCTATCGCTGCTCAGCTCGAGCAGAGCTTGGCCCAATCCAAGAAATTGACAGGGCTGCATATCGAAATCCGAACCATAGAACGAACCAATGTTCTTGCGCGATTTCCTACCCAAACTTGCTCGTTTAACCCATTTGTGTCAGACCATCCCCGCCCCTTTATCGCTGGGTTTCGGTTTGGCAAGTGGTGAAATTTTCGTGGTAGGGAGCCTACGGCACCTGGTTTTAGGATACGAAATGGTCTCCCCTCACCGCCATTCGCCTGCCAATCGCCAGCCTGCCCACAATTGGACGGGAATTTTTTGGTCGATCATCTCTTGCTGGGTCTGCTGAAAAGCCCGGGCCTTACCCATCCCATCGCTGACCACGTGTTTAAAAAAGCTTTCGACAAATCGTTTGGCGGCCAAGTCGTCGATCGCGGACTGGCTGGTCAAAGTCGTTCTCGCTCCTGACAAACGCAGCGTTTTTTCGATGCCGAAGATGCCTTCTAAATCCGACAGACGCCCAAGGGCTGAATGACAGGTCGACAACACGGCCAGGTCCACGTGCCCCAAATTCAGCTGCAAAATTTCTCGACCGGTGAAAATATTCTCAAATGAAATCTTCCCGTCCTCCGACACGTTCGCATTAGACAACGCGATACAGGATTCCAGCAACGGATGACGGGCCGCTTGTTGTTCTTCGACGCCGACCAATTTGGAAAGCCGGAATCCATGCGAAGCAATGTGGAGGTTTGCATAGTTTGATATTTGGGCCGACAGTTTTTCTTTGGTGACCTCATCACCGGTTAACAACAATCCAGAGAGCTGATCGTCGTTAAATATCTTTAAAACCGCCTTGGCCTCGCCCAGCGTATTGTCCAGCGCAACAAACCGATCCTGTGGCTCCCACGGATTGGCCGTACCAAATTCGATACCGCCGACGCTCAACACGCCGGATTGGCTGTTCTCAGTTCTCGGTTTCTCCAGAATTTTCAAGACGCTGGAAGCGCTGTCATTGATGACGATCGAAATCCCCTCTTGAGCGAAGAAAGTTACCCGTGTCCGGATTCCTGAGCGACGACCAAGAAATCTGAGACAGCCTATGGGTTGGACAGACGATAATCGTTGACGCGGTCTTGAGACGGGGCTGAAGCTTTTTCCAGACATTCTGTTCGAAGGCATGGCTCAACAAGACCGCGTTCGCTGATTGCGATTTGATCCCTTTGAGACCGGGAGCCTTCCGCTGGACCAGCTGAGTTTTAGCCAGCGAAGTTGCTAACGCATCGTTGCGTTCAATAACCCAACCGTCGATTCTCGCCATGTCGCCAAGATCGACCAGCTGCAAACTTGCTCCCGCGGCAGAATCCTTTTGCATCACAAAAGCAGCGTACCGATTGGACTGATCTTGCTCGACGGATTTCGGGTAGACGACCAGTTCCACGATTGCGACATTCACCGGAAACAGTTCCGTTAGCGCCACGAGCTTTTTGTCTTGATCATCAAATATCTGTGAGATGGTTTTGGGAAATCGCTGTTGCAGTTCGTGCCAGGCATCACGCTTTTCTTTTTCCAGCTTTTTCAAGATGCTGTCTTCAGCCGAATCAAATATCGCCTTAGCAACCCGTTCGCTTGCATCCGAGTATTTTTCCCAAGCCTGTTGAAATTCGGGCGATGTATCGGATTTGCGAATTTCATTGGAGGAGGCCAACAGATTGGAAAGAAGTTTTTTGACTTCAGATTCAAATCAACAGCCTGTTCAATCGCTGCTTTGGATTGCAGGGACATCGCGATTGAGGTGCAAATCTCTCGAGATCTGGCTGGACTGGCCGCAAGTCCGGTTGCTTGATAAAGATCGAGACTGAGCAACGATTCTTGACAGCCGTCAAGAGATAATTGATGTGCGATGCGAACATCATCCATCGCTTGCGGATATTTCCCAAGTTCAAACTGGGGAATCGCCAGGTTTAGATAAAGCAAGCTTTTGAATCGGAGCGAATCATGCTGATCCATTTCGATTGCCTGATCATACTTGTCATCGAAAGTGAAGCAGTAAACATATCCCATCGGCAGAGCGATTGCGCGGTAAGGATCCACTTCGGCATTGGCAAGGTAGGCTGCTTCGCATTGCTTCAATTGCTCAACCGAAGTATCAACGATCGAGTGGTTTTTCAGTATCCGAGCATAAACATAATAGGCATCTGCCGTGGCCAGCGATTCTGTGCCAAACGCTTCTTCAAGGTCCTGAATAAGCTGAAGGCACAGCTCTTCATCCGGCGAAACTCCGAAAACACGAGCCACCTCAAGTTGCTTCAGACGTGTTAGCCAATGTTTCTCACCAAATAGCTCGGTGTATTTCGCAACCGCTTTGTTTATCGCCGAAGGTGAATATGCTGCCCTGCCTTGCAGAAATTCCGCGTGAGCCGACACGAGTGACGTTCGCTGCTCTGCATCCGAGATTTTTAGTTGCTGCTCAGCATTCTGAACCAGCCAGTCCGCCATTCGTTTGTCGGACCTTCCAAACTCGTCGTACAGCTTGACCAAGTTATCGCGATGCTTTCGTCGATCGACTGTTCACGCGATGCATCTCTTTTGTCCGCGAGTTCCTTTCGAAACTGTTTGGCCAGATGGCCTTTCGCCATGGCAGCAATCAGAGCCTGATCAACGTTGGAACTATCTTTGTCGAGGGAGTCGTGCCCGTTTCTCCAAAGTTGAAGCTCCGTCTCCTGGATAATATGCGAGGAGTCAAATCGCGATGAGGGCTGAGTTCGGTTGCGAATGACCTTGCGAATGCGTTCCCGTCTGGGTTCGTCCAAGTTGTACTCCTTCCAATTTCACTTGCTGGCTGAATTCAGGTGGAGCGGTTCCGAAGCGATTAGCAATCGACGAGCTTGAGCGTGACTGTGGAGACCCGGCGACAGGTCAGTCTTGATCATAACCAATATCCCACAGCACGCGATCAAATTCTGCGCAATTTGCAACGCGAGAACAAGAATAATGTTTGCCCCATGTCCATATCAGCAACCGTATCAGTACGTATTGAGACAAAACAGTTTGATGGCTTCCAAATGACCGCTCCTCCCCAAAACGTTCTCACGCAGTTAGCGCAATCACCAGCGGTTGCGTTCCGGCTCGGCCAATTCACCTAAAAAGTCTAAACGTATGAAACGCGACCGGATCTACATAAAATTTCCCATTGATACGTTTGGGTCACCCCACATGATTTGAGCGGCTATTTTTCCGACGAAAGCCTGAAAACTGAATCGGCTTGCGTTATATTGGGGCTTGGAATTTCTTAACGACCGCTGAGCCTTCACAAATGCCTGAAACACAAACGATTGATCTCACCGATTTCATCCGCGACATTCCGGATTTTCCCAAACCCGGGATTGTCTTCAAAGACATCACGCCACTGTTGGCCAATCACGCAGCCTTCAACGCGGCGATCGATCGTTTTGCCGAACAGTATGCGGACAAGCCCGTGGAAGTGATTGCCGCTGCCGAAGCCCGCGGGTTCCTGTTCGCCGCACCGCTCGCGTTGCGGCTGGGCGTCGGCATGGTCCCGATTCGCAAACCGGGGAAGCTGCCGTTTGACGTTCATTCCTACAGTTACGAACTGGAATACGGCAGCGACACGCTGGAAATGCACATCGACGGCATCGAAGAAGGCGAAAACGTGCTGGTCGTGGATGATTTGCTGGCGACCGGTGGTACCGTTCAGGCCTGTTGCCAGATGATCGAAGCCTGCAAAGCCAAAGTGCTGGCGTGCGCTTTTTTGATCGAACTGGAATTTCTCAACGGCGGCGAGAAACTGGCCAACTATGAAACATTCAGCGTACTGAAATATTAGCCAATCGACCGAGGATTACTGATGTCGGCACTCCATCGAGTCAACACGTTTGCAGCTTGCGTTCTCCTGATTTTCAGTTGCTGCGGTGTTACGGTTGCGGCGATGGGCCCGACCGACGACCGACCCAACATCGTGGTCATCCTGGCGGACGACCTGGGATACGGCGATGTTCAACCCAATCATCCAGATTCAAAAATCCCGACTCCCAGTTTTTTGCGGCTGGCCAAAGAGGGAATGAATTTCGTTGATGCGCATTCAGGATCCGGGGTCTGCACTCCAACCCGTTATGGTTTGGTCTGTGGACGATATTGCTGGCGGACGAGGTTAAAACGCGGTGTGTTGGGTGGCTATTCGAAACCACTGATCGCCCCCGACCGGCAGACGATCGCAGGCGTGCTGAAGCAGGCCGGTTACCATACGGCTTGTATCGGCAAATGGCACTTGGGTTTGGGTTGGCAATGGGGAACCGAACGCCCGGATAACCTCAACCATTTCTCGGTCGCGGGTGAGGCCGGTTCGGTGGACTATTCGCAGCCGATCGTCGATGGGCCGACCGATCATGGGTTTGACACCTGCTATATCATTCCGGCGTCGCTGGACATGAGCCCGTATGTCTACATCGAGGACGATCGCGTCACGTCCGTGCCCGATCGCGTGATTGATGCAGTACCATTTCCGAAATACTATCGCAAAGGCGAAATCAGTCCTGATTTTCAACACATTGATTGCTTGGGCCATCTCGCCGATCGAGCCTGCGGGTATATCGCGAGCCGGGCCAAAATGAAATCGCCGTTTTTCCTTTATTTCCCGATGCCATCGCCTCACAAACCAGTCATCCCCGCCAAAGAATTTCAAGGCAAAACAGAACTGGGCAGCTACGGAGATTTCGTTCATCAAGTCGACGCGACGATCGGCAAAGTCCTCGCTGCCATTGATGAAGCCGACATCGCTGAAAATACATTGGTCATCGTCACCAGCGACAACGGTTCATTCATGTACCGTTACGATGATGGAGAAAAACCGGATCACCTCGATGATGAATCGGTGCAGGGCTTCCAAAGCAAAAATCACACATCCAACGGACCGCTCCGAGGCACCAAAGCGGACGTCTACGAAGCGGGGCACCGGGTTCCGTTTTTCTGTCGCTGGCCAGGCAAGATTCCGGCCCAATCGAAATCGGATCAGACCATTTGCCTGACCGACATTCTTGCCACCGCTGCCGAAGCCGCTGGCTGTGATTTTGACAAAACCCAGGCAGAAGATAGCTTCAGTTTCCTGGCCGTGGCAAAATCAGGAGGATTAGCCAACCAGCGACGACCGAATGTGATCAACCATTCCGCCGCCGGGATGTTTGCGATTCGCGACGGGAACTGGAAGTTGATCTTGGGCGATGGATCCGGCGGACGCCAGGCCCCCAAGGGCAAACCGTTTCAGCAACCTTACCAGTTGTACGATTTGGCCAGTGATCTGGGCGAACAGAACAACCTGATCCAGTCGAGATCGGAAATTGCGGATCGGCTGTTAGAACAATTTGAATCGCTCGCCCATGGCGATCAGCACAATTCAGCAAACAACCAAACCAAATCGCAATAAAATTTCCACCCGTTTGCCCTGAATCTCGGAACGAGGGTCGTTCGACTTTTACCGGGACAAGCCAGCGGCACGATTTTCACAGGAAGCAGACACCCATGAGAGTTCCATCCGGCATTCTGGCCTTTACCGTTTTCTCCGTGCTGATGTTGGTCGCTTTGCCAATCTCGGCTCAGGATACCGAGTCTGTCAACGACACAAATTCTACAGAATTGTGGTGCGAATACCCGGGTGGGAAAGGCCCAGGTGCCGGCAAACGAATTGTGCTGATCGCCGGCGATGACGAATATCGCAGCGAAGAAGTCATGCCGATGCTGGGCAAAATCCTCTCGCAACGATTCGGATTTGAGGTCACCGTGTTGTTTCCCGTCAATCCAGAAACGGGCCTGATCCAACCGGACTTTCAAACGAACATTCCGGGCATGCATCGCATTGACGGGGCAGACCTAGTCGTGCTCGGTCTGCGATTCCGCAATTTGCCGGATGAGGACATGAAACACTTTGTCGATTATTTCGAGTCCGGCAAACCGATTATCGGTTTTCGAACTTCCACCCATGCATTTCGTTATCCAGGTGACAGTGACAGCCCCTACAAAAAGTATACCTTTAACAGCCGGGAATGGCCCGGCGGTTTCGGTCAACAGGTCCTGGGTGATACCTGGATCAGCCACCACGGTCGACACAAATCCGAGAGCACACGTGGCGTGATTGTCCAGAAAAACAGCCAACATCCAATCCTCCAAGGGGTCGAGGATGTGTGGGGAGATTCGGATGTCTACGGAATTCGAAACCTGAAGGATTCCGCAACCGTGCTGCTGCAAGGGCAAGTCCTACAGGGAATGAATCCGTCGGATCCGCCGGTGGAGGGTGCCAAAAATAACCCAATGATGCCGCTGGCTTGGGTGCAGGAATATGAAAGGCCGGGTGGACCGAGCAACCGGATCTTCTGTACGACGATGGGCGCGGCAACCGATTTCCAAAGCGAAGGACTTCGTCGGCTGTTGGTCAACGCCTGTTTCTGGGCGATGCGCATGGAATCGGAAATCCCGGATGAAGCCAACGTTGACTATGTCGATCCGTACAATCCAACCGCTTTTGGATTCGGAACGGCCAAAAAAGGCATGAAGCCATCGGATTACGACTTAAAGAACTAATCCGTCAGTCCGTGCGAGGCGGCGTCAGTGTCAAGCAGCGTCAACGAAAGGCGGCGTCATTATCCGACCGGCGTCAGCAAGACACCAAGTCAACCACTAGGCAGTACAAGCCCGCCTGAAACAAGCCTGAGCAATTCATTGGACTGACGCCCAGTGCTTTACGCTGTCACCGCTCCGCAGTTGTTACAACCAGCGTTTATCTCAAAACGCGCAACACCAAAAATTGTGTAGGTACTCATGCCAAAAATTGCGATTGATGTTTGGCCATCATCACGGTTGCACCGGTAAACAGTGGCTAACGGAGAATCTACGAAGGAAAATGCTGCACTGCGTTGCCTCAAGCGGTGCCAGCCATCGGCATCTGATTCTCGACGCAAAATAGTTGGCTCGAAGATTTCACCAGGCAACGTCTGCTGGCATCCCTCCCAGACTGCCGAGACCGGCGGAGTTGCCAACCATATCACGCGCGGCCCCGCTGAGCGGTCAAACCCGCCTTAGCAAACCGTATCACCGAAACCTAATCCAAATCCGACGAGCGAAACGGTGCCTTGACCGTCTCTTTGTTCCTTCGTCTTGGTTTTGAAAAAACGATCCGCGGCCGGTCCGGTTGAGTTGGTTCTTCCGCTACTTTGGGAAAGGCAATCGTATCCGGTGGTTCGACAACCTGGTCCGCCGAAAAAGTGGTTGCCAGATCCTCTTCCGCTGGCGTTGGAGTGACGTAGGGTTCGACCCGTTTTGCCAGTTCCAGTTTTGACGGCTCCGGTTTTGCTGGTTCCGGTTTCGCCGGTTCCATCTTAGTCGTTACGATATCCAATTCACCCAGGTATTCTCGTTTGACTTGTTCGTGTCGCACGATTTCATCTGCGGTCCCGCTGCACAGGATTCGCCCTTCGCTGACCACGTAGGTTCGATGGGTGATCTGTAGAATTTCGCGTGCCGCGTGATCGGTGATCAGGATCGAAATCCCTTTGTCCGCCAGGTCCTTGATGACCAATTGAATGTTCTGAACCGTCACGGGATCGATTGCCGCAAATGGCTCGTCGAGCATGATAATTTTGGGATCCGCGACCAGGCAGCGGGCGATCTCCAGCCGGCGTCGTTCCCCTCCTGAAAGGGTACCGGCGAGCGACTTCCTGACGTGGGCGATTTTGAATTGTTCCAGCAGTTCCTGACAGCGAAGTCGCTGTTGTTTGCGAGTAAAGCCCAACAGTTGCATTACGCCGATCAAGTTGGCCTGAACCGAAAGCTTCGAAAACAGGCTCGACTGTTGCGGCAAATAACCCATCCCGCCTTCGCGACTGCGGCGATAAAGGGGCCAGCCGGTGACGTTTTTGTCTTGCAGAAACACCTGGCCTTTGTCGGGTTTGACCAGACCACAAATCATCTTGAAGCACGTCGATTTCCCGGCTCCGTTGGGTCCAAGCAGGCCAACAATTTCGCCCTGCTCCACCTCCATCGCCACGCCATCGACGACGCGTCGCCGATTGTAAGTTTTGACTAATCCCTCAACTGCCAGGACTGACATCGTTAACCTCCTTGTTAATCGCTGAGAATGGGGCAGTGTTCGATTTTCGGTTTGCCGTGTTCGGTTTTCAGTGTTGAGGGTTCCGTTTACACCGGCCAAGCGGGGGCTGGTTCGAGCCTTGGTTGTTGGCTTTGCGATCCAGCTCTCGTTATGCCTTCAAACCGTCATCTTCGAACCGTCACCTTCAACCCGTCACTTGCAATCTTTCAACTCTTTGCTCTTCACTTTTCCGCTTCTAAGATCAACTACCGGATGAATCCCATTTCTCCGAAATTGGGAAAATACTTAACGGGCGAGTTAAGTGAATGGGGCCAGTAGACGAACAGTGCTCGACCGATCAGCAGGTCACGCTCGACATACTTTGGCCCATCCCAGACTCGTCCATCGAGACTTTGCGGACTATTGTCCCCCATCGGCAAGAATTGATCCTGGGCCGGCGCGTCGGCTTTGACCAGCTCAAACATCGGTTTTTTCTGCTGCTTTTTCAGTTTGAAGAAATTGACCGCTTCCTTTGAGGACCAAAGTTCGGGAGTCCGGTACAGAATTTCAATATCACCAATATTCTGCGTCTCTGTCTCGTTCTCCAGGTTGGAAACCGGGTACCGCTTGGGTGTGCCCCAGACCGACGTGTAGTAAATATCACGGACCATTTTCAGTCGCGTAATTTGCACATCGAGATTACGGGCCGCGACCCCTGCCGGTTCGGCATCTCCAGGATCCTGGGGGCTGTATTCTGGAATCACGTAACCCTCACGCTCGTATTGACCGGCGTCAAATTTGACCAATCAATTGTTGATCCAGAGATGAATCTCGTCATCGGCGTTGACATATTCGACGCGGTATTTGCCCGGGCCTTTCAGGTTGGTCGCCCCGACCGGTGTCTGAACCACCGAACCATCGGCCGACTTGAACTGGACACTGGGATCTTCGCATTCCAGTGTGGCTTGTCCCGTCGCCACGTCGATTTGGCAAGTGAAATGGGCGCCTCCTTCGACCAGGTCGAGCAGCAATACCCCATCGCTGGATTTGACTTCCACCCAGCAATGCAGCCCAAGATCGCCAACCCAATGCAAGCCAAGATCTTTGTCGCCATATTCCCGGTCGTAGACACCATCGTTGTAGCTGTAGTGATCGCCAATCAACCGCCCGGTCGGCAGTGCGCCATTCCGATAGGGACCTGGCAATTCCCCATTGCGGATCGTTTGCCACTGGTTTTTATACGGTCGAAAATGGCGATAGCGCAGCCAGCTGACCGGTTCGTTTTTGCTGGTAATGAAATTTGGATTTCCGTTATCCTCGATCATGTCCCACGACGTACCACCGTCGAATTCCTGCCACCGCGATGGCCAATCGACAGCCCGCAGATACGTCCCGATATGATCGGTGTCATCCACGACCTGCAAAATATGGCGGAGTTTATGCGACGGCTTTCGTGAGATTTTACGACTCCAGCCGTTTGCTCCATCCGGCGACATCAAATAGATATCGCCGTTTTCAATCAGAATGTTGTCGCCCGGTAACCCAATCAGCCGTTTGATATAGTTTTGTTTTCCATTGTTCGGATTCTTGAAGACAATGACATCGTATCGCTCCGGCTCACTGAAATCATAAATGAATTTGTTGACCAGAATCCGATCGCCATTATTGGAAGCGTGATCCGGGACGACTTTGGGTCGCATATCGGTCCGATATTGGCAAATTGGACAGTAAGTCGCTTCGACTCTGGCGGCTTGTTCGGGATCGGTCAGGTTTTCGCGACTCGCCCCCGCCCGATACCAGTACCCGCAGTTTTCACATTGCAGGTCTTTGTGATGTCCCTGCAGCGAGGGAGCCATCGAACCGGTCGGGATGATAAATGCTTCGGCCTCGAACGCCCGAAACATCAAAGCCAGGACGATCGCGATCACGATCGACTCAATCGTTTCGCGTGTGCCGTAGTCACGAAAAAATCCGAACAGGCCGCCAATCGGCTCGTCGGAGATGATTTGCTGTTTGGCCTCAGGCATTTTGGGCCGATCGTCGACCGGGAAGGCACTTCGTTTTCTTCGTTTGGCCATGTTCAGATTTGCGTTGCTGGTGGAACCCAGATGGGAGATTTAAGTCAATTCGTCGCCAACGAATGATTCTTGCCTCCAACGATCTCAAATCGCGGCAATCAAACACCCTCGGCAACCGGTCTGTCAGCATTGTATGCGATTCCCGAGTTGACTCCTACTTGACTTTGAATCGCACCAGGGACCCGCAAAAACCATGGATTAATCGGGTTTGACCCTCATTTACCTATGCCTGCGTCGACTCGGCCAAGCAAGTCGTTCCGGGCAACCGATCCGGTTGGCCAATGCCGACTGTCTTCCGAGACAGGCACATTGTCGCCGAGCAGGATGTATCCACGTTCTCCTGCCTCCAGCCGCAAATCCGTGGCGGATAACGGAAAATAGTAGACGTCGCGCCAAATCTGGATTCGCTTGATCTCCAAACCGGTATTCTGATCCCCTCCGATTGGACGAACCTCCAAGGGGTATTTCGCGACCGGGGCGTAGGTGGGTTCGTCCAAAGTATCCTCGAACACCGTCTCTCCGTCGATCGCAACCACTAACGCCGAATCCACGCTGGAAAATTCCAGCGTCCATTCCGAATCCTTCCATTTGGGAACCGCAACACGCTGGTCGACCATCCGGTTTGGATCACTGCAGCGGACCGCCAAGCTACAATCCGCAAGGCTCAGGCTGAACTCAAAACGAACCGGCCCTCGATAGAATCGCCATTGCAATACGGCGTCACTCGATCGGTCCATTGCTTGCGGAGAAGCAATCTGCAATTCCATGAACAAATCATCCGTTGGATGGAGATTTCGCGCCAGCGACTGGTTAAAACCGTAGCTGTCTTCAACCGGAAAATCAGTTTGCCGTTCGAACGTCGATGCAAAACAACGCCAATGATGGTAAACCAGCCAATCCGATTCCATTGTTTCTCCGGTCGGGACATCGCCGGCGTGTTTGTCAGTTTTCCAACCGGATCGCCATCGGGTTGTTTCCAATGACCTTGGCTGAAACCGGGAATCATGTACCGGGATCCGCATTTCGCGTTGTCTCGACAGCGACTTACGAATCAGCGATCCGTCGATCCACAGATCGCCGTGACGAAACTCAAGCAGTTCGCCCGGAAAACCTACGATCCGCTTGACGCCCAGTTCGTCGCGGTTGGGAAGCTGAAAAGCGACAACATCAAATCGAGCAAAGGTTTTCGATTCGTCTACGCTGGCAGGCGGCGCGTTGCGGCGCCGCGCATCAGCTACCACCAAGCCATCAAATCCGCAATTTGGACAGACGATTTTGCTTTTCGGACTGGCCGCAGTGATTCCAAATCGAAAGGGATAATCGCAATCGTGACAAACCACGTCATAGCAGTCGCCAAAGATCGTCGGAACCATCGAATCCCCAACGATCGTCGCTGGCTGCAATGGCAGCTTCGAACAACCGGCCGTGACAATCAACGCGATTACGAAGACGAAGATTCCGCGAATCCAGACGGTCCGGTCAGCTTGGTCGCCACGCCATCGCTGTGTTCTTGGTTTGAATTTCAGAAACAAACGAAACCTTTTCGTCAACGGAGAGACTAATCACGCGTACCGATTTTACCATCCAGGCAATGCGCGGTCAGCCTTTCACCACTTTACATCGCCGGGAGTCCTGGCAACCGCTTTATGGAAGTCGCTCGCCTGACTATGATTGGATGCAGGGTCGAAACGGCCGTCGATCACCGACACCAATTAGATTCATTTGAAACAAGCCGGAGATTTTGGCCCCACGGTTTTTAACCTCGGAACCTGTTGGCGGATGAAACCAAGGAACCGCGGGCCGCTTTTGAGGATGAATCTGCCATCCAACCTGACTGACAACCAACGGCTGTATATTTTTATTAGACGCGGAATCGGACAATGTCAACCATTAAAGTTATCGATCACCCGCTGATTCAATGTCACTTGACCGTTCTGCGTGACAAATCGACCAACTCACAGGTATTCCGACAATCGGTCGACCGGCTTTCGACTTTATTGGCCTATTCCGCCACCGAAGACTCTGAAAACGGCCGAGTTGCCCGATCGAAACGCCATTGCAAAAAATGATTGGGCAACAGTTGTTACATCGAATCGGACTGGTGCCGATCTTGCGGGCTGGGGTTGGGATGGTCGATGCCATGCTGGAATTGATTCCCGGTTCCGAGGTCTGGCATCTGGGTTTTTATCGAGACGAGGAAACGGCCCAGCCGATCCACTACTACAGCAAGCTACCCGCCAGTTCGCCCGTGGATGTTGCGTTCGTACTCGACCCAATGCTGGCAACTGGCGGCTCGGCGGCGATGGCCTGTCAAGCGTTGCGGGAATGGGGAGTATCCAACGATTAAAATGCTGTGCATTATCTCGGCCCCCGAGGGAGTCGAAAGATTGACACGTGAATTTCCGGATATTGAGATTCACACTTGTGTGATCGACGAATCGACTCAACGAAAACAAGTTCATTGTGCCCAGGCCTCGGAGACGCCGGGGACCGAATATTCAACACGACTGGATAACGGGTAAATGGATTCGCAGGTTTTTGGATGCCCGAATTGCAATCAACCGTTCAAGGTGTTGGCGGGACAGGCAGGACAGATCGTTCAATGCCCCAGCGTGCAATCAACCGGTCGAAATATCTGCCATCGCTTCGCCATTCAAACCCCAAAGTCCTGGAACAACACCATCCGCGGCCGATCGCATGTTCGCCTGTGGACACTGCCAAGGCCAATTCGGGTGACGGCGGAGATGGCCGGTCTTCAGGTCGCCTGTCCCCATTGCCAACAACCGGTCCAGTTCCAGCCAGCTCCGACTGAATCCGAGGATTGATCGTCGAAATCGACACTCGGAGGAAGTTCAAAAACGGAAATCGGCCAGATTCCCCGACACCATCCAGCCGGAAACAGCCGTCTCTGGATCTGTTTGCTCCCGGTTTTCCACCAAGTCCTCCGAAGCCCCATGTCGACCGACACGCCATCAGGGCTTTCGCCATCGGTTGCCCAATTCCACAACCCGACCGAGACGAAGTGTCGGTCTCGCGGCGTGAAAAATCGTCAGCGAAAACAACCACGCCAGTCGCCTTCTCCAAAGGTCGAGTCCAAAGCCATCGGCCGTAACGATCGCGAAATCCAGTCTCCGAAAGTCAGCGACGCCCGCCACTGGAAAGACCGGCACAGACACCCGCGTTGTCCGGCCTCAGAAGTCAGCAGTTGATGACAAGCTTGAGATTGAGGTAACGCCTGCGGAATCCGGCCCTCAACGCGATTCAATTCGATCATCTGCTGCCACCACGATTTGACGTCGCCGATCCAACTAAAATTCGTGTCAGCGATTCGGCGACAATAAAGTCTTCTTCCGGACGGAGCAGGCGGCACCCAGCAGATCGATCAACGTGTCGTTCGAATCGAGCACGAGGGCGAAAAAATCACGCTCGTTGCGCTGACTCCCCGCCAGCGTTTGCGCCGACGTATCATCACAACATTTGATCGCCATTCTGATCTGCATTGCAATACTCGCAATTGCTTTTACGATTCTCAGCCTTTGAATTTGGCTCGCGCTTGGCCAGCAATTCACCCGCTCGCAACACCGACGCTCGACGAAGTTCTGCTTCCCGCGATGTTAAGAGCTGCCGATCTGCCCCTTGGCCTGGTCCGTTGCCTGCCCGCTCAAATATCCGTTTGGATGCTGACGGTGCCAATCCCAGGCCGTCTCGATAATGGACTTGATGTCCGTGTATTCCGGCTTCCATCCCAATACCTGATTGGCCAGCGATGCATCGGCCACCAACTCTGGCGGATCACCGGCGCGTCGCGGTCCGGCGACAACCGGGATTTCTCGCCCTGTCACCTCACGGCAAGCCTCAATAATTTGACGAACACTTGCGCCTTTGCCGGTCCCCAGATTAAGCTTGATTCCCTCGCCAGGCTGGATCTTTTCCATCGCCGCCAGATGCGCAGCGCCAATGTCATCGACGTGAATGTAGTCACGGATGCAGGTCTGATCGGGAGTCGGCCAATCATCCCCAAACACGGTCACGTGTTCGCGTTGTCCCAGGGCCGTCTGCAGGACAATCGGGATTAGATGCGATTCCGGATCATGGTGTTCGCCAATCCCGCCGTCCGGTGAAGCTCCGGCCGCATTGAAATAACGCAACGCCGCAAACCCCAGGCCATAGGCCTGGGCGTAGTCCGTCATCGCCTGTTCAATCACCAACTTGGTGAAGCCATAGGGGTTCACGGGCGACTGAGTTTCGGCCTCGCTAATGGGGACGACCGTGGGCTCGCCATAGGTTGCGCAGGTGCTGGAAAACACGATTCGGTCGACACCCTTGGCCCGCATGGCATCCAACAACTCGATCGTCGCCAAGACATTGTTGCGATAGTATTTCGCCGGATCGATCACCGATTCGCCAACCAGAGCGCAGGCGGCAAAATGCATCACCGTATCGATCTCATGTTCCGATAACAGCTGCTCAACCAGGCTTCGATCCTGCATTTCCCCGACGACCAATTCGCCGACAGTGACGGCGTTCGAGAATCCGGTCGACAGATTATCGAGGACCACGACACGATGCCCATGTCGATCCAGCAAGCGAATCATGTGTGAGCCGATATAACCAGCGCCACCGACCACCAATACATTCATGATTCACTCCGAAGTTGCCGTTGTTTAAGGTATTGCCGAGGGTGTGGTCAAGCGGCTTTGGTCACGGGAAATTCGGTTGCGATCAAGTGAGCAACCGTTCGCTTTGGATCGTGCTGCGCGTACCATTGATGTGAAAATTCCTCAGCCGTTCCCCGGTAATGCTCGAGGTGTCGCACGACTTCGTTGACGCATTGAGCCAACTGTCGCTGATCCGCCGCAATCAGGCCGACGCTTCCACGGGGAATCCCTCCTGCGTGATCCGCCATGCCAGTGGCGTCCGCCAATACGACCTCGACATTTCGAATACTCGCCGTCGAAGCATGAAAGGCGTTTTTCAGGCAAAACCGGACCGTCGCGGCATGATCTTCGATTGTAAACAGAACGTTTGATTTTTTCGACAGGCGGTGCCCAACCACCTGGTAATCTTCCGAAATCAAGTTCGCCTGATGGTCGTACTGTGCCATTTCAACACGGCAGTACACACCTTTTTCCACAGGCCAGTGCCAGTCAAAACAAAGTCCCAGCGCGTTTTCAGAATCCGGAACGACTTCGATTTCAAAATGAAACGGGTGGCGGCCTTCGTCAAACGACAAAACGCCACCCGGCATCGGCACGTTTCGTGACTCCCACCGAAAATCACTCAACTCGATTCGACGAGTCTCGTTGGCAAAAATTATTTGGTCGGCGTGACAGAAAACTGGCTCCTGAATCTGTTCGGCCAGCCAGCATCCCGCGGGAACAATCACGGGTTTCCCGCTGGCTAACAATTCGTTCAGCACGCCGGCTCGGCGACTGTAGTACTGACGACTGTCGTAAAACATCAACCCAACATCCGTCGACTTGATCAAATTCACATATTGCTCGCGACTTAACGGATGCGGCAAGTACTCGATCGGACAACCTGGCGACTCGGAACCGGCCACGACGGGGACCTTTAATTCAATTTTTGGTTTGAACAAACGGGTCCGGCCAGGTCGCTGCATCACCAATTGAACTCGCTCGCTGGAGATCAACGGCTCCCAAATCTCGTCAACCAATCCCTGCAAATAGGCAGCGTGGCCTTTTTCACGGCGGATTCCTCCCGGGCAGGCGATCCGAATCGGGCGAGGTTGCGAAAACGGTTCCGGCTGTCGACCCAATGAATCCGCCAAACCCTGCCGATCGAATCCCTGATCGCCGGTCACTGGATCGTCCATCAGGCAGTTGGCATCTTCCATCAGGTTGTCAGCGGATTCTGGATGAAAAATCTGGAATGGAGTTGTTTGCTGATGCCCGACCATTTTTTCGGTCGCTGCGAAGCTGAGTTCACGTTTTGCACTAGGCGCATATTCGGTTCCGACAGGGTAGGGCAACGGTTCGAACTCGCCGACGCCCAGTCGATTGTATTGATCGGCCAACTCCTTCGAAGTCGCGTAAAACGTCACGGCATGATACGACATCCGGGACAGGGCGGCGAAAAAGCAGGAGCGAACCGCATTGGCCGTGGCCAATTGCGAATCGTATTCGGGGGGCCGCCCAGCAAACAGATTAAAGTGAAACTGCAAATGCCAATGGGCTTGCATGGTCCGCGGATGACGCGACAGAAAAATCGCCAGCCCCATTAGCTCGAGTTCCGAAACGGTCGCAAAAAAAGCATGGTCGTTGGGAGTCAACAGCGTGTTGCGGAAAAATTTCTCGCAATCCGCCGCAAACTGCTGAACGTACTTCTCACGGCCCCGCCGGAAACCATAGTTTCTGGCTTGCCTGGTAATTCGCTGGAGCAAAGATTTCGCCACTGGCGGATGGGGAGACCAACCTTGACGACGCTTTTTTTGCAATCCCGCCAGAAAACTCTCGGGTTGATAAATCGTTTTTCGGAACGTCCGTCGAATGTTTCCAATTCGATCCAGTCCCGTATCGTTTCCCAAAACATGGCTTGGCAATCCACAATTGGCGCCAATCGTGGTCAGAAATCCCATCTCATTGGCAGCCCGCGCGACACACTGGACATAATCACAATGATGGCCCGCCGCATCACGGAGTGAATGCTCGATTAAGAAAAAATTTGCCACGTCATTGCTCCAAGCCAACTGTTTGTCTTCGTCGATCGCAAACCGGAACAAGGTGTCGAATGTTCGGATGTTCGAGAACGCGCCCGATCGTAGAGACTTTCGCGTTGCTCCGTCAATTGCAACGTCGGGCCTGGAATTTTGCGTTTTCAGCTGGGGATGGATCGACGTCAGCTCGCTACCGATCCACTCCAGACTCGAATCGAAACAGCGCAAAACCTTTACGACAGGCCTCCCGGAATGGGCTTTTCAGCGAGCATGCTAGCAACGAATGAATTGGCCATTCACTTTGCAATGAAATCCAAGCCTTCGTAACATACGGGCCGCGGTGGAATCCGCGTGTACTGATTGCCTGAACCCAAAGACGGAACTTAGGTCGGACCATGTCGACTTCAACACAACACATTATCATCCTGCCCTATTTTTGTGACGCCGAGATCAACCGGTACCTCATGATCGCCAATCGGCTGAGCCAATTTCCTGTCCCTGCTGGCGGCTACCACTTTCTGTTGGCATCCAGTCCCAAAGCCGAAACCAGTGCCGAACTGATCAAGGCGTTTTCTAAAATCGGCAACACGATTCCCTACGCTTGCCCGACGCAAGTCTTCGGTTATCCCGAAGGCCCGACGGCGATGTTCTGGGACTGCATGGATTTCATTGCCAAAAACTTTTCAGGACAACCAGGGTTCAGTCTGTGGCTCGAATCCGATATGGCTCCGACTCAAGCCGACTGGATCGACCGACTGTCCGCAGAATGGTTTGCCGGAACCGACAGCGGCCAGCCGACACCCATCATGATGGGGTGCTACGTTCCGGAGGTCTACAAGCATCGGCTGTTTAAAAAACGAAAACTGATTTTGCATCCACACATCAATGGCGGGGCCTGCTACGCATTGGACTTTGCTAACCAGATGCCGACCGAAGCACGGAATGGCGTGTTTGACATGGCGGTATTCCAATACGCCCAAAACTTGGGACGAGCCAAATTCACTCGGCAAATTGCCTTTTCCACCGCCGGCCGTGTTCGGCGCGATGTTCAGGATCCAACGAAAGTTTTGCTTCACGGATTCATGCAGGACAAAGATCGTTTCATCGCCGGTTGCCTCGAACCGCTAACGTCACGTGAGAAAAAAGCGGCGACTTGGCACCCGGTTTGGGATCAGCTGGAAACGCTGCAGCGACAGATTCGCGTGAAGTTTGTCCGTAAAGGCCATCGGGCGATGCTGGAAAACATGTTCCTGGCAAAACAAAAATTTGAAGCCGAGGAAAACCTGAAGCGAGTCGTTTCCGATCATTCCCATTCTCCAGCATTCAACAAACAGGTTGCTTGAATGCTGGAAATTACAGGGTGATCTGGGGAAGGGGATGCGAGGTAAGCTCGAATTGTAGTTGGGAGTTGGTTGGGATGACGATGACGATGACGATGACGAGCGACGAGCACGAGCACGAGCACGAGCACGAGCACGAGCACGAGTAGGAGTAGGAGTAGGAGTAGGAGTAGACGTACGGGCAGGGTGGCAAGGGGGAAGAAACATGGATGACGAGGGGGCGGGGAATTGCGACACAGGAAATGACGAATATCGCGCCGTCAGCAGCGCGGACTTAGCCCGCTCGGCGCGATCAAATCAACTACCCAACCGTGAAGCACCGCCGAAGACTAAAAACAAAAGATAAAAACCGAAAACTGAAAAAAACGGAGCCTTTCCGCCCATGAAAATTAGCCATTTCAACACCTTTCCCTACGGTGGTGCGGCGACGGCGGCGACTCGAATTCACCGTCAACTGCTGGATGACGGAATCCAAAGCACGTTTTGCTATTACCGAAACGAGCAGGGATTCAAGACCGATTCGAGTTACCAAAAAATCGAGTTTGTTCCACCGAAGGCCAGCCTGTTGGGTGGGGCAGTCCAAAAACGGTTGCAACGCAGGTATCAAAAGGAAGTCTACCGACAATTCAATACCCATCTCGCTCTCCGTGACCGCGACGTCGAGACGTTTTCGATGGCGCAACTGCCCCATCCGACTTGCCTCGACTGGCCACAAATCAACGCCGATGTCGTGCACTTGCATTGGATCTCGTTTTTTGCCGACTACCCCTCGTTCTTCCAATCCATTCCCAATCAAGTTCCGCTGGTCTGGACGCTGCATGACATGAATGCGTTCACCGGTGGTTGCCATTACTCCAGCGATTGTGGACAGTTTCGGTTCGGCTGTGGCGATTGCCCACAGGTCATCCATCCTGGCCACCGTGATGTTTCGCGACACACCCTGGAAGCCAAACGAAAGGCACTGGCCCGCAAACAGATTCACGTCGTCACACCCAGCCGTTGGCTGGGCGAGCTCGCTCAGCGGAGCCCTGTCTGGCCAAACAATACGACTTTCCAGACGATCCCTTACGGCTTGAATCTCCAACAGTTTCATCCGGTCGACAAACAGCTCGCACGAAAACAATTGGGGATCCAGTCGGACGCGGTGCTGATCGGTTTTGGCGCAGAACAGGTCAGCAATGGTCGCAAAGGTATTCAACATTTGCTGGCGGCGTTGAAACGATTGGGTCAAACGGATCGCGTCGGCCGTCCCAAGATCGAATGCCTGCTGTTTGGATCGGGAGAAATCGAGCCGACGCCCGAACTGCCAAAGCTGCACCAACTCGGCTACCTCGACTCGATTGCCAAACAGGTATTGGTTTATTCGGCTGCGGATTTCGTCGTCGTCCCATCCCGGGAAGACAATCAACCCCAAGTTGGCTTGGAGGCGATGGCGTGTGGCACTCCAGTGATCGGCTTCGACGCCGGTGGAATTCCCGAATATGTTCGCGATGGAGTAACGGGATTGATTGCCAAGCTGGGTTGTGAAGCCCACTTGGCCGAGTTGATCCAATGGCTGTCCGAAAATCACGAAGCCCGAACTTGCATGGGGGTACGGGCGAGATTGATGATCGAGACCGAATTCGAGGCGGCGACCCAGACAAAGCAATACCGCGCGCTCTACCAATCCATTTGCCAGCGACGCCACGTTGCCGCGGCCTGAGACGTAGGTGGGAGTCTACGTAGAATTCTGCTAAGCAAATCCACGTGGCCATTCGCTCCGCGAATGTGCGCAATTTCGCGGAGCGAAATGCCACGTAGCAATGCCACGTAGGGATGCCACGCAGGGATGCCGCTTCAACCATCAACCTCAAATCATTTCAAGCGCTACTCCAACCCGGCTGACTCTAACCCGACCGCGGTGCGAACAACTCCAGCGCATCTTCGACCACATCTTCCTCCGCCAGCAGAACGACCACATCGCCGGCGTGAATTTTGTCCTGTGCACCCGGGACTCGCACATAATCCTGTTGGATGATGGCTACCACGATACACCGATCCGGCAAACCCAATTCCGCCAGCGTTTTCTCGGTTGCCTGAACACCCTCAAGCACTTCGACCTCCAGGATATTGATCAAACCGCCTTGCATTTTTGAGCGAGAAATCACGGCGCCATCGGTCAGGTAGGAGAGGATTTGCCGCGCCATTACATCGCGTTCACTAACCGCCACGTCGATCCCCAGTCGACCGATCACGCTTTTGTAGTCCGGTTTACCAATGACGGCGAGCACCTTCTTCGCTCCCAAATCGTTGGCTTTGACACCCAGCATCATGTTGTCTTCGTCGTCGTGGGTGCAGGCCACAAAAAAATCAGCACTACCCACCCGCTGCTCCGCGAGGTTCTCGCCATGGTTGGGATGCAGGTTGACCACCGACGTCGACTCCAGCAGATTTGCCAGTAGATTGCAACGATTGCTGTCCGGCTCAAGGATCGTCACGCGAAATCCTTCCTTTTCAAAAGAGCGAGCCAAGTGCAGGCCGGTTTCACCACCGCCGGCAATGACCAGTCGTTTTTTGGTGGGTTGAGTCGCTTTGAACAGTGCTTTGATCGTTTTCAGGTTTTCGGGACGGCTGAAGACCGTCACCAGGTCGCCCACTTCCAATCGGTCATCCGCCGTCGCGATCCACATCCGGTTGCCGCGCTGAATCGACCCCAAGCGGACATTGGAAGCGATTCCCAGCTGGTGCAACGGCGCCGAAGTGACCTTGCCCTCGTGGCCAACCACCAATTGCTGAACTTCCAACCCACGGTGGGCGAACTGCTCGATCACAATCGAACCGGTCTGCCGAATATTCCTGGCCAGTTCCATCGCGGTTAATTGCTCAATCGAGAGCAAACGATCGATCCCGAAATGACGCTGATAATCAAACGTACTAAGATCGCGAAACACGGGAGCATAAACCCGGGCGATCGCCCGCCGAGCCCCCATCGCTTTGGCCATGCTTGCGGCGACAATGTTGACCTCGTCTTTACCTGTGACCGCCAGACAGATGTCGGCAAAATTGATTCCGGCCTGAAACAGCACGCTCGATTGGGAAGCCGAGCCGACCAATGCCCGCACATCCAGCTCTTCGTTGATGGCCTGGACTTTTTCCTGATCCGTATCGACGACCGTAACACTCAGGTCTCGCTGACAAAGCAGATCCGCGATCGAGGTTCCGACCGTTCCAGCGCCAAGCACGACGATATTCATAAACAGACTTTCCGTAACTTCAAAAACCGGGCGGAAAACGAACAAGCTCGCCATAGCAACCACTGTTCGATAAATCGCCCATCAGTAACACCACCCATTCAAATGATCAAACCGACTTGCCCAACGATCGTACGGGAACGGCAGCCCATCACAAATCCAAGCTCAACTTCGTCGCTCAGGCACGCGTTGGCAGTTTAGCAGGATCCGAAGAACGGTTCCCCTGCCGTCCACCGATCGTCGTTCCCGGATCAAAACACGAACGACGACAACATTTTCGACTGGTCGTCCGCACGCTCAAAAACCAAGGCAAACTCGGCCCCGAACCAACGAATCACTGCGATTTTTTTCAGCGCCTCACGGATCTTCCCCGCGACTTGCTCCGCCAACACCTCCGAGCCTTGGGGAGTGAAATGAACGTTCGCAGGCCTCTGAATTTCTTCCAATTGCGAATTGGCCAGTTCGAACAGGTCGTTGATCAGCATGCCATTTTCTGCGGCAATTTTTTTCGCGATCGCGTTGTATTTTTGCGGCGCATCAACTTCGCGTGCCGGCTTGCAACCTGGCGGGACCGGCGTGGTCGTACAAACGATTACTGTTGCTCCGGTGGCTTTGATTTTGCCCAGGATTTCACGCAGCTGTTGTTCGTATTCTTCAGGAGGTGTCTGGAGCGGGTCGCTGGGATCGTTGGAATTCTTTCCGGTTTCTGCATTTACATGCTTCAGATCATGCAGTCCAAAATTGACATGGATCACGTCCCAATTGCCGCCGTCAAGCTTGAGCCAGCGATCAATATGCTGGACTCCATTGTCCGTCCCGGCACAATTCTCAGCAGATTTGCCGTTTCTGGTTGGCCGGATGACGACCGCCTCTTCGGCTAACAGCTTCTGGACAAACGGTGTGTAACCGATGGAAATGGAATCCCCCAGAATCAGCACACGGGGCTTGCCTCGTTCCTGAATCAGCCGGACCATTCGCTTACCTAGCGCAGTCGCCAACCAGGAAATAACTTTCGGCATTGCCATACCAGTGATGGCCATGTCCTACATTGGGAGACTGGTTGGCAGGCCGCGCAAATTGACTGGTTTTTACAAACGCAACATTTCGATCCCCGTGATCAGCCACCGCAGCTTGAGCTGCACGAAACGCCAACATGGATTGACCGACGTCTTGATCCCCGCCATTTCCCAGTTCTCCGATCACGACTGGCAAATCGGAAATCCCGAACTGCTTCCTGAGATCGGAAATCAGATTTAGACAATTCGATTCGTACTCGCCGATCGCATCGGATTTGATCATGTCATTCCATCCCTGCTGCCAGACGAATCCGGAAATCACCAGCTGATGGTCTTTGAGAGCGGGAAACTCGGTCGCGACGTTTTCCATTGCGGCACCGATTTCTTCCAACATTTGGATGAAGTATGGCCCGACGTCTCCCCCGAACTGGGAGGTCGGAAATCTTCATACAGACTTTTGCCGCCCCAAGCGGTCTTAATCAATAAAACGGGCTCCTCAAATGCATCACCCACCACGTGGCCAAATTGCAATTCCGGCCCGATGTGGTGGGGTTCTCCCTGGTAGGCCGAAAATCCAATCGTCAATCCGCCGGTTTTCAGTTCGCCGCCCGGAGTCTGGTAACGAACAAACACGTCGTCGCGAACCGACCAAGTTCCGTCTTCGTTGCGCAAGTGTTCGTAGAGCTTCGGATTCTTCGCCGCTTCCATCACTTGAACCAGCGTACCCTTGCCACCGTTGTAATTTTTTTCGTCATCCAGATCGACCACTCCATGGCCCTGCATGTTGGACTGGCCGGCAAGAATAAAGACCCTCGCAATCTTCCTGTCAGCTGGCTGTGCCATCAGACAATTGGCCAGAAAAACGACATTCAGCACACACGACAGCCAATATGGTTTGGATTTCATTGTCTCGATCTTCGAAAACCGGGTTTTGGGTCAAAACAGAGTTTGATTTGAAACGGATTATTATATCTTGATTCTGTCGCCCGTGTTCCGTCGAGCCCAGCTCTGATTTTTCAGGGAGCCTCGTCAGCGATTTCTGGCCAGTTACCTAGAACCGAAGCGATCCACTCTTGATTCGCCCCCAACCCAAACTGCAAACGACGACGGACCGTCAGCTATTCCTGGGACATGTTTCGATCGTGTGCCTGTTGCTTTTCTATTTCGGGGTAGATTTCCTGTTTCCCTGGTTCTCGCAGCCCCAAAACGCAAACTCACCTCGCGCAGTTGCCTACTTCTGTTCGGTCGGCGTGATTGTGTCGCAGCAGGCGCTGATCGGTTTTTTGTTGGCATTGTTTCCAGCCAGTCTTTTTTTTCGTTCAATCATCTCACTAATTGCGATTGCCTCCCAAGTCCTGACACTGATGCTGGGAAACTACTGGTTTGGCGAATTTGCCGGCATTCACCAATTGAAATCGTTCGCCTTGGCTCCAGCCACCGTGCTGGGATTTGCGATTCCGTTTGCCGTTGCGAAGCATTATGGCCTGCGATGGCGGATCGAACTGAATGGGTTGACTTCCGACGAAAACTATCAACGACTGAAAATCTCCAGTCTGATGGGCTTCACGGCCATCTGCGGATTCACGCTGTCTTTGTTGAAAGCTACGGACAGCCAAGGCCAGCAGCTCTGGCTGGGGGCGTTTCTGTCAACGCTTGCCATGGGCGCGACGATGTTGTTTCTGTTTCCCGCGACGCGAGTGATCGCCACGACACAATCCAGTGGCAAACGAATGATCCCGTTATCAGGCATTGCCGCTTGCGGATTTTTTGGCCCATTTCTGCTGATCTGGGGCGTCGAATTCTTGCTGAACTCAGACGAGCATTGGATCAAGCTTGTGATATCGTCGGGCATCGCGACGTTTGTTCTGTCCTATTGCCTGGGCCTACTGGCGATGTTCCGGTCCGGTCTGAAGCTGGTCGCCGCTTCCAACTCAACCTGAAACAAACTGGGCGATCTGCGTTGACGAGGTACTCGGTTTTCAATCCGAAAGCAGCCCTCGAGTTAGCGTTCGAATGACGTTGACGGACCTAATTCAGGCTCCTAATCTCCCACTCTATCCAAATTAGGCAGGAGCCGGTGCGCACTGAATTTTCAATCGAACCCGCCACGGAAGGCACGGTATGAACAAGCAATCCAGCAAGAACAACGTCGGAACCAGCAAGACGAACCGACTGGAAATAGGCCGCCGAATGTTTCTGGCCGGTATGGCGATCACGGCCGCGGGTTGTCGCAACTTTGTTGAGCGGCCCAAGTCCGGACAATCAGATTCTGAATTTCTACGACAATAAGGACGACAAGACAAAATATATCGGCGACGAAACCGGTATCTGGGGGTTGAGAACTTGGCAAAGTCGAGGGGATCGGACTGGCCGTCAACCTCGACAACACGGGCAGCAATCCCAAACC
>CAVQPH010000021.1:0-26869 GCA_963714685.1 Pirellulaceae bacterium
AGATCTATGGAGATGGCGGCAAGGTCACCAAATGGTCCGAGATTGGCATCGACAATTCAGCTTGCAACAGTGACGAAATTACGCGGGTCAGTCGCCAAAACAATTCGGGCACGTACGTCTATTTTCGTGAAGCAGTCTTGGGCAAAGAGCGAGATTACAAACTTGGATCGATCGACCAAAGTGGCTCGAAAGATGTCGTCGCACTGGTTTCAAAAACGCCCTGTGCCATTGGCTACAGTGGCATGGGCTACAAGACTGACGAAATCAAATGGGCAAAAGTTTCACGGGTCAAGGGCGAACCAGGCGTTGAACCGAGTGTGGCAACCGCAAAAGATGGAAGTTATCCAATTGCCAGACCTTTGTTGATCTACACCGTTGGAGAACCGACCGGTGCCGCCAAAGATTATCTTGACTGGATTCTTTCGCCAGCGGGACAAAAGGTCGTACTGGGTTTGGGATACGTCCCCGTTGGAGACACCGCCGCCGAAGCGAATGTGACCGAAACCCCGAACTAGTCGCTGAGGCAGCAAGTCGTGAACAATACTCAACGAGAATCCAGACGCGGATCGTTTTCTCGCTGGATTCAGATCGGATTGGATAAATCCGAACCGCTGGTCGAATGGGTGATTCGGCTCTGCGGCTGGAGCGCGATCCTGTTCGTTTTTGCGATTTTCTTTTTTGTGTTTCGTGAAGGCGCACCGATCCTGTTCAATGGATTGGACCTAAAAGAGTTTTTTACCAGTCCGAACTGGCGACCGACTTCCGAGGTCCGGCCCCAATATGGAATTTTGGCGTTGATGATCGGTACGGCATCGGTGACGGTCCTCTCGATGCTGATCGCCGTACCGTTGGGATTGGGTGCGGCGGTCTACGTTTCCGAGTTCGCCAATCACCGCGTGAAAGAGACACTCAAGGTCGTGATTGAACTGTTGGCGGCCATTCCATCGGTCGTTTGGGGTTTTGTGGGCTACATGGTCATTGGCCCCATCATCATCCAGTTCACCGGAGCCCCGGTGGGCATTAACATTCTTAATGGCGGCATCATTCTGGCTTTGATGAGCGTGCCGATTATCGTTTCGGTTTCCGAAGATTCGTTACGTGCCGTGCCTGATTCGTATCGGGAAGCTGCCGTTGCGATGGGCGCCAGTCGCTGGGAAATGGTCTATCGTGTCCTGTTCCCTGCGGCCAAAAACGGCCTGCTGGCCGCGGTATTGCTGGGCGTTGGCCGGGCAATTGGCGAGACGATGGCGGTCTTGATGGCAACCGGTCACGCGGTTCAGATCCCGCATAGCTTGCTGGATCCCGTACGAACACTTACGGCGACGATCGCTGCCGAGTTGGGTGAAACCGTGGAGGGAGACGAACACTACCAAGTCCTCTTTACGATTGGCATTGTCTTGTTTGTCATTGCATTTGTCATCAACCTCAGTGCGGATCTTGTGGTCAAAGGTGTGAAGGGCAAACAGGATGAGTGAAAAACATCACGAGAAAATCGAGTTTTTCATCTGTCCCAATGGGGATGGCGCTGCGACGGAACACTGGAGCGGCCGTTTCCCGATGTCGAAATCGGCCATCGCTGCGCTGCGGGAACAAGCCGTCGAGTTGGATCAGTTCGATCCCTCCGGCCACCAACGCTCGCTCGAATTGATCGCGGTGGAACGTCCAGGCAAGCGGAGCCGTCCCAGCCGAACTCCGCGACATCAATTTTTTGTCGACATCCATGCCGGGGAAGAAGGGGATGGTAGCCTCGGCAACCCGTGGCCGGACTTTGCCTCCGCGCTTGAGCATCTGCAGCGACTGGACGGCGAACAGGAATTCCATTTGTCACCGCGGCAATCGCTATCCATCAGCTACCACGAAATTTTCACGCCCACGGATCTGGAGCGTTGGAAAAAGATCAAGGAGAACATCGCCAAGTACGTCTTCCTGGCGATGGCTCTGCTTTGTGTTGCACCGGTAGTGATGATCCTGGCTTACTTGACGTACAAAGCCTGGCCGGCACTGACCATCGAATTTCTGACCAGCAATCCTAAAAACAACTTCACCGAGGGAGGAATTTGGGCTCCCCTGATCGGGACGTTTTTCCTGGTGCTGTTATCGTTGCTGTTGGCCGCCCCGGTTGGTGTTCTGGCGGGCGTCTACATGAACGAATATGCGCCTAATAACTGGTTCACGCGGATTGTGAATCTGGCAGTGGTCAACCTGGCCGGCGTTCCCTCGATCGTGATTGCTTTATTCGGGGTGGGAGCGTTCGTGCTGTTCATGAATATGGGAAGGTCCCTGCTGGCTGCCTCGTGTACGGTGGCAGTGATGACACTGCCGGTGATCATTACCAGTACCCGCGAGGCCCTCGCCGCGGTGCCGATGTCATTTCGTGAAGCCTGCTGGAATATGGGTGCTTCCAAATGGCAGACCATTCGCACGATCGTATTACCCAATTCGATTGCCGGAATCCTGACGGGAGTCATCCTTCAGGTTTCACGGGCAGCGGGTGAAACCGCGCCAATTTTGTTCACCGGTGCCATTCTCTACGTCAAAGTGGCGGATTCCGGCTGGGATTATTTTGTCCCCTATGGTGCCGACAGCCGGTTCATGGCACTTTCGCTACCACCTGTATGCGTTATCGACCCAGATCAGCGGTGCAAGTGAAGCCTCCCTGTTTGGAACCGCGGTCGTGTTGATCGGGCTCGTGCTGGCCGTCAACAGTTTGTCGATCATCGTCCGCATCTACCTTCGCTCCCGCAAGAAGTGGTAAACCGTCCCGATTGAAAACCAGATGACAGTACACATTAAATTCGACGATGTTGACGTTCACTACGGAGCCAAACCGGCGCTGCAGGATGTTTCGTTGGAAATTTCCCGCAATACGATTTTCGCAATTATCGGCCCCGCCAACTCCGGCAAGACGACGTTTCTCAAGTGCATCAATCGAACCATTGACTTCATCAGTGACGCAAAAGTAACCGGCACGGTGACCCTGGACGGCGTCGATGTCAATCGCATGCGGAATGTCTACGCACTACGGCGACGGATTGGAATGGTCTTTCCCCTGCCGGTTGGCCTGCCGCTGTCGGTTTATGAAAATGTCGCGTACGCGCCCGCGGCGAGCCGGGTTGCATGACCGGGAAGAGCTGGATGCGTTGGTCGAAGAATGCCTCCGCCAAGCCGTGTGTGGGATGAAGTAAAGACCGCCTGCAGTCCCTGGGAACCAAACTCTCCGGTGGCCAACAACAACGCCTGACACTGGCCCGTGCGTTGTCCCATCGACCTGAAGTGTTGTGCCTGGATGAGTTTTCGATCGCGATCGATCCGGTCACCACCATGAAGATTGAGGATGTGCTGCTCCAGTTGAAAAACGAGATGACGATCGTGCTGGTGACCAACCTTGTCCAACAAGCCCACCGGTTGGCCGACGATACGGCTTTCTTTAATAGTTCGCGGCTGATTGAGGTCGGTGAAACCGAAAAAATATTCTCCGAACCCGATCAGCAGATCACACTCGATTATGTCACCGGTGGATTTGGTTAAATCATGAGCGACCAAACGCAATATGGACTGCAGACCCTGGATTTGAATTTGTGGTATGGAGATTTCCAGGCACTCAAGGGAATCTCCGTCAAAATCAAACAGGGCATCATTACCGGCCTGATCGGACCATCGGGTTGTGGAAAAACGACCCTGCTGCGTTCCTTCAATCGGATTAACGAACGCTACGGCAACGTCACGACCAGTGGCGAAATCACGATCCTTGGGAAAAACATCTACGATGAAAACGTCTCGCTGAATGAGTTGCGCAAGAGCGTTGGAATGGTGTTTCAGCGACCCAATCCACTGCCAATTTCCGTCTACGAGAACGTCTTGTTCGGGATTCGCATTCACACGCGCCGTCGCGAAAACCGGAAGCAGCTGCGAGACGAGTTGGTAGAATCAGCGTTGCGCGAGGTCGATCTGTGGGACTCGGTCAAAGATCGTTTGCGGAAAAAAGCAACGCTGCTGACCCTGGAAGAACAACAAAAACTTTGCATCGCTCGCCTGCTACCACTCAAACCAAGGGTGATTTTGATGGACGAGCCCTGTTCGGCGCTGGACGCGGAAGGCACCGAAAAGATCGAATCCCTGCTGGCGACGATGAGGGAGAAATACACCGTCGTAATCGTCACGCACAACATGGCCCAGGCGCGTCGCGCTTCGGACGAATGCATTTACATGTTGATGGGCGAGTTGATTGAGCACGACAAGACCTCGGAGCTATTTTTTAACCCCAAAGACGAAAAAACGGAAATGTATATCCAGGGACGCTACGGTTAGCGACCTGCAAAACAGGGGAATCCAACCCAAGGGCTCGGGGAAGTCAACGCGTCGACTGACTGCGCCAATTCAATTCATCCAGTTTCTGGACCATAACCATGAAGAAATTCGAGAGCGAACTCGCGGCCGTCAAAAACCAATTGAACGACATGGCCACCCTGACCATCAACATGGTGGAAATTGCCGCGAAGGCCGTCAAGCAACGGCGGGCGGATCTGCTTGATCAGGCCGCCGCCGCCGAAGCAAAACTCGACGAAATGCAGATCGCCATCGACAAAGTGGCCGTCCGAATGCTGACGGTTTACGGCCCGGTCGCATCCCAGTTGCGCTACATCCTCGTGCTTAATCACGTGACCGCCCAACTGGAACGGATCGGTGATCAAGTCATCAATGTCTTTGAATCACTGGAGATGATGCGGGCCGAGGCCGGAAACGGTGCCTGGGATAAACTCGACAAGATGGCCGACCTGACCTGCGAAATGGTCAGGGACGCGCTGGATTCGTATTTTCGCGAGGACGCCGTCAAAGCGGCTGAGACGCGCACCCATGATGACCTGATCGACGCGTTGAATTCACAAGTCATTCAATTATTACTCAGTGACGAAGATCTGCGCGGTGTGCTGCAGGGGACCAGCAGTCTGGCCGATTCGGTCGCACAGATCCTGATCGTGCGCCACCTCGAGAGAATTGCGGATCAGGCCGTCAATATCTGCAAGGAAGTCGTCTACCTGGTCGAAGGCAAAGACGTTCGGCATCTGGCCGAATGACCTGGTAGGTATTCATGACTTTCCGCTGACCAGTGGTGCTACGGTCCGGACAAGCCCGACGGAGATTTGGACCGAGCCGATGGTTATCCATCGCGTTGGATCGCCCGGATGGCCAATTGGACAAGCTCCTGCAGTTCCCGTTCGGGCAATAATTCGATGGCGGTGGAACAGGACATCCATTTTCGCTCCCGCCAGTCGCTTTCCTTCCATTGCTCGTCCGATTCCGTGACACGCATCAGGACGGCAACCACATTCAGGGTCGCGCCATCCTTTTCAATTTCATAGCAGCCCAGGGGACCGTCGATGATCTCGCCGCGCAGGCCGGCCTCTTCTTCGGCTTCGATCAAAGCCGTCTCGACATAAGTCTCGTTGTTTTCAATCCCACCCTTGGGAAAGATCCAGCGCCCCGACGACGAGGTGACCAGGCAAAACTGAATCTCGTCGTGTTGAATGCGGAATGGGATCGCCGCAGCCTGTTGCGGTTCGCGCGGCATAACGTCGTTGGTGGCACTCATTGCCCACCCTTTCAGGATTGCAATCCATATTTGCTTGCAGTGACGAACATCAAACGATCCCTGTATGTTATCTCCACTCCGAGTACAGGGAAAGGCGGAAAACGTCCTCGATCAATACGGCCACCAATAAACCGGATAGACGGCGGTTGGCACAACCGCAACGGAATGACGTCGAACCCGCGCGACGGGAACCACGGCCGCGTAGTAGGGCTGGGCAACTGGAACGGTTGGAACATAGTAAGCGGAAACGGTTGGAACCGGCACGGCCGCCATCGGCACCACGGGAACCTGGGGCGCGTAATAGGCGGCATAGGTTGCCTCGACCGGAACATTCTGAACGCAATTCAAACACGGTCGATGATGTCGTGTTCGTACGGACACAACCGTGCCGGTTACTCCATAGGCAGGCACCCCGTACGCCGGCGCGGATAAATCGGCGCAGGATTAACCGGGACCGGGAACACACCCAACGGCATCTGCGCTGCTGCGGAGGTCAACCCGCCGAAAGTCGCGACGCAACTGGCAACTACCAGGATCCATATCGCCGTCGACGGTAAGACAGATTTAACCCCGACAGGGAAGTACGAAACGTTGGCCATGATCAGACTCCGCAAATAACGATTCAGATGGAATATTGAAAACTGGTTGAACACCCGATTCAGTATAGCCAGACGCCCAAGCAAGTGGCGAAACAATGAAACGATTTACCAAAGCTGATCTCGCACATAGGACAGGACGAACCTCATCGGATGGACCACTGCGGCAGGAAACGTTTGATTGACCCAACACCCATTGGAGACCGAGGCTACAATGGACATCTGCCATTCGATCTGCTGCTGTTCGCTGGGCAATGAACAAGCATTTGCCGATCGGAGACCGAAAAAACCTGGGTCCGACCATTGCAGCAATGACCAACTCCCCAAACACCGAAACTCGGCGATTGAGCCTTTCGACCTACATCCTGCTGGGGTTGCTGGTCGGCCTGTTGTGGGGTTTGTTCTTTGGTGAGTATGCCAGTTCGATCAAGTGGATTGGCGATGCGTATGTCGGCTTGTTGCAGATGACCGTGTTGCCCTACGTGGCCATTTCGTTGATCGTCAACATCGGTCGCTTGTCCGCCGGCCAGGGATATCGCCTATTTCAGATTGGCGTGGGATTGATCCTGGCATTATGGCTGATCGGATTGATTACGTTGGCCCTGATGACCACCGCCTTCCCCACGTGGGCAACCGGTTCGTTTTTCAGCAGTCGGTTTACGGAGGTTCCGCCGGAAGCCAATTGGTTGGACTTGTTTATTCCGTCCAATCCATTTCGCTCACTGTCCGACAACGCGGTCCCGGCGGTCGTCGTGTTTTCGATCGGGATCGGAGTTGCCTTAATGAACGTCCCCAACAAACAGGTGATGCTCGATCCATTAGACGTCGCAGTGAATGCGCTGTCGCGGTTGAACAAAATGGTCGTCCGACTGACGCCATTGGGCATGTTTGGAATCGTTGGCTACACGGCCGGCACCCTGGACCTTGAACAATTCAAATTGATCCAGGGTTATCTGTTAACGTACGGAGCCGCTGCCATCGTGCTGACGTTTTGCGTGCTTCCCTGTTTGATCGCGGCCATCACGCCATTTTCTATTGGTGAGGTGGGGCGAACGGCGCGTGGCCCTTTGGTGGCGGCTTTCGTAATCGGCAATTCGTTTGTCGTATTGCCGATGATGATTGACGCCGTCAATCGCCTGTTTTCGGAGCAAGCCCTCAACCTGAAAAACGACGGCAACGACGCGGATTTCTTGGTCCCTTTGGCGTATCCGTTTCCGGACCTCGGCCGCATCGTCGGGCTGATCTTTATTCCCTTTGCGGCGTGGTTTTACGGATCCACCATCGAGTCCGATCTTTACCCGCAGCTGATCGGAGTCGGTTTGCTAAGTGCATTTGGAAAACCGGTGATCACCGTACCATTGCTGCTGGAACTGGCCGAGTTGCCGGGTGATATCTTCAATTTGTTTCTCGCTTCCGGCGTGATCGCCGCCCGGTTTGGCGATCTGATGAAAACGATGCACCTAATGACGTTCGCGATTCTGGCAACCTGTTATTTTAATGGCTTGATCCGATTTCATTGGCGCAGAGTCCTGATCGGTGTTGCCGCGAGTGTGCTACTGATGATCTTGGCGACGACTTCGATCCGGTTTTATCTGGACCGAAATTTCAAAGATGACTACGCGCGTGAAAAACTGATTACCGAACGGGAAATGGTTTTCCCGGTTGATCGGCAAGTGGCCGAGATCCAGGCAACCATTCTGGAACGCTCGGAACCCAATCCCGATCCGATCGCCGCCGGGCAGAGTCGCATCCAACGAATTCTTCAACACGGTAAAATTCGAATCGGATTTGATCCAAACAAACTGCCGTTTTGCTACTACACAGCCGATCATCCGGCGAAACTGGTCGGATTCGATGTCCAGATGGCTTACTACCTCGCCGATGACCTGCACGTCGGAATTGAATTTGTTCCGATTGAATACGGCCGATTAAACGAGCAGCTGCAAAATGATCATTTCGATGTGGCGATGTCAGCGATGGAAGGCACCATCGAACAGGCCGCCATGTTGCCAGCGATCGAGCCTTACATGGAGACCACACTGGCGATCGTTGTTCCAGACTACGAAGCCAGCAATTTCCGCAGCCGGGAAAACATTCTCAACATCGACGATTTAAAACTGGCGGCAATCCGCGGCAGTTACTTTGCCGAACGAGCGCCGAAAGTTCTGCCTGAAAATGTTCAGATTGTGGAATTGGCATCGGCTGCCGAGTTTTTTGAGAACCGCGATCCGAGTATTCAAGGGCTGGTCATCAGCGCCGAATCCGGCTCTGCGTGGACCATTCGACAACCCAAATTTACCGTCGCCAATCCGCTCCAAGGTCGAATTCATGTGCCGCTGTATTACCTGACGGCAAACGACCAGGAATTTGAGACGTTCCTGCAGAACTGGCTGACACTCAAACGATCTGACGGTACCTTTGACCAAATGTACGAATACTGGATCCTGGGTGTTGATATTCGATCGCAGCAGCCGCGCTGGTCTATCCTTCGCAATCTGCTTGGCTGGGTCGATTGAATTCAAGCGACGCCCACCGCGATCGTAATCTCTTCCTCCCGCCTGACAATCCATCGGCAGTCTATTTTTCATCGTCGAGAATCATCGCCCGTGCCGAACGATCATCGATCGAGAAATAGCCCAATCGCTGGTCATCCTGGCTGGCAATCAACCAGACGGCGCCGGGCCGCGTGTGTTGACGCCGCTGCTCGCCGACACCGATCTGGCCGTACGCAATCGGTTGCCCCTTGAGATCAATCCAGTACAGCTTGACCGGACGGGTCGTCTGATTGATGAAGAAAACATCGAAAGGACTGCCAACGGGTTGCGACATGGGGACCCCTTCCTGGCCAACCGACTGAAACTTCAATTTCGGTAGCGATCCAACCGAAGCCGCGACCAGCGGTGCAAACTTTTTTGGAGATCGTGCGCGGAAATTTTTCAACACCGATGCATAACCGGACTGGCCAGCCAGATTGGTCCACTCGTGTCGATCAACGCCAGGTTCGTAAAGTTCCTCGTCGCCATTGGCATAGTGGATATAGCGAAATTGCCGTCCGCTAACGCTGTAGGATTCCGGATCTTCCAAATAGGTCACCGAATCGTGATCCCAATCGCCGTTCGGATTTTTCAACAATGGTACGAGACTGATGCCATCGTTATCCGGCTTGGCTGGTAAACCCGAGAGCTCGGTCAGCGTTGGAAACAGGCTGAGCAAGTTGACTGGCTGATCGCAAACCTGCCCGGCGACCGTACCCTCCGGCAATCCCTGCGTACCTTTGGGAACGCGGATCATCAACGGGACCCGTGTGCACGCTCGCCAAGCCGTGTATTTTTGCCAATGCTGCTTTTCCCCCAGATGCCAACCATGATCGCTCCACAAAACCACCATCGTGTGATCGGCATTGGGCCCGGCCTCCAGTGCGTCGAGGACTCGCCCCAGCATCGCGTCGGCGAACGCAATCGAAGCCAGATACCCCTGGATCGCCGGTTTCCACTGACCGTGTTTCTGAATGTGCTCGAAGTACCGATTGGGCCCCCGTTTCTTGCCAGCGGGAGGTAAATCGTCAAGATCATCGGCTTTGTATCCCGGCGGCAGCTGAATCTCATCGAGTGGAAACATGTCAAAATACTTTTTGGGAACAAACCAGGGCTCGTGCGGCCGATAGATTCCGCAGGCCAGAAAGAACGGCCGATCATGCTGGCGGCTCAATTGTTCTCCAACCCATTTCGACACCAGCCAATCCCCTCCGTACTCCTCGTCGGTTGCATCCAGCGGTCCCCAATCCGTGTCGATATATTGCCAAGGCCCACCACGCGGCAAACTCACGGGTCGGTTGTCGTGATCCAGCGTTCGAGGGAACGGATTTTCGGTTTCTTTCGCCGGGAAATATTCATCCCACGACGGCGCATCGATAAAGTAGTGCAGAATTTTGCCTGAGCCCCCGGACCAGTATCCATGCCGCGTAAAATACTTTGGTATCAATTCCGCGTCGGGCAGGACCTCTCTCATTTTCTGCCGATTCGAATACAGCCCCGAGGTATTGGGAGCCAGCCCCGTCATGATCGCGGTCCGACAGGGATTGCAAGCCGGAGCAGGGCAGTGAGCATTGGTAAACAGGATGCCACTGGCCGCCAGGCGATCCAGGTTGGGTGTGTGGGCTTGCGGATGCCCTCCCAAACAGCCAATCCAATCGTTGAGATCATCCATGGAGATGAACAGGATATTTGGTTTGCCAGAATCGTTGTGTTGAGCGAAAACCCGACCGACGGGGCTCAGGATCACCAGTCCCACCAGAATCACCAGCAAGCATCGTTTGGTACTCAGCATTTTTTCTCTCAATCCATCCCGACCGGTAAATAGCCTGCCGAACCCGTCGACGGTCGATTTCGACGAATCGCGGAATTCCATCCTACAATAATTCTCGCGCGGCTCGAAACGCGGGAAAACGACTTTTGGACGCCTGAAACTTCTCTTTGCGAATTCGGGCTTAATTGCGACAATTGACGCAGCAGTTCGGCGAAGCTTAACCTTTCAGCCATTCGGCGAACTTGAACGCAACGCAAAGGAATGCCAGTGAAGAAAAAACTAGAAGTACTCGCCGTGCAGATCGTCCTGTGCATCGTTCAAGTCATGACGATCGAAATGTGTGCGGGGCTTTGCCGGCGGTTGGCCTGGCTGGTCTCAGACGTGGTCGGGTTTCGCCGCAAAGTCATTTACGGGAATCTGCGTGGTGTGTATCCCGAAATCAGCGATGATCGCTGCCGCGAGATGTCGCGCGAGATGTGGTACCACTTGCTATTGATGGGCTGCGAAATCGCGCATGCTCCGAGGAAAATACACGACACAAATTGGCGGGACTACGTTTACATTCGAGACAAAGTCGAGATGACCAATTATTTGATCGATTATCGGCCGTTAATCGCGGTCTCGGGGCATTTTGGCAACTTTGAAATGGCCGGATACGTTACCGGGCTGATGGGAATGCCCAGTTACACCATCGCCAGAAAACTGGACAATCCAAAACTCGACGAATTCATCAATCGCTTTCGTGCGACGAACGGGCAATTCATGCTGCCCAAGGACGGCAGTGCTTCGATGGTGCAGGATGTTCTCGATAGCGGTGGAATCTTGACGCTGTTGGGCGATCAACACGCCGGAACCAAAGGCTGTTGGGTGAACTTCATGGGTCGACCGGCATCCTGCCACAAGGCCGTCGCGCTGTTTACGCTGTCCGGTAAAGCCCCGATGATGGTCAGTTATTGCCGCCACACGGACAAACCGCTGCATTTTGAAATTGGTTGCACGGGAATCGCAGATCCGCTGAATATGCCCGTGGAATTGCAGGATGTGACCCGTTTGACCCAGTGGTATAACGACCGGATGGCAGATGCCATCGCCTATGCACCAGACCAATTCTGGTGGGTCCACCGCCGCTGGAAAGAGAAACCGGTACGCAAAACAAAAAAATCAAAAATGCAAAATTCAGCCGCTGCCTAGGGGTTCATGGTTGTCAAACTTCGCGGCTTGGAAGATCATGATGGTCCCCCGCCGCAGGCCGAGAAGCGATTTTCGATGACGACGATCAAAACCATTTTCCCGTTGGGCTGAAATACGGTGATTCGATACCGTCCGTTCTTGAATACCGATTCGACTTTCCTGGTCGAGATCTGGCAAAAACAACCTCGGTTTCGCGGTCAGATTTCGAAGATCACCCGGCAACTCCTCGATCGCGAGGTATTTGCGAAACAGTATTTTGATCGCTACGGATTAATCCTGGCGATCGATGAAGCCGAATCGGAACCGATTCCGCTGGGCTTTGTGCACGCCGCATTTGCTCCCAATACGCAACAGGACGATCTGGATCACTCGCGCGGAATTATCTCGCAATTGCAGGTGGTACCTGGGGAGCACGCGATGGAGGTCGGCCTGAAACTGCTGGATGCAGGCATCGAGTATCTCCGGCAAAACGATGCCCAGACGATCCATGCGGGAAGCCACTATCCGGACGCTCCGTTTTATTTGGGAATGTACGGCGGCGCCCGAATTCCGGGTGTCATGCAGAAAGACCAGTTTTTCCGCGATTGTCTGGCAGCCAGGGATTTCGAACTGGAAGAACAAATCGAGGTCCTCGATCGCGACCTGTCGGACTTCCGGGCCACGATTGATCGAGAACAAATGACGTTGCGACGGCAGTATCAGATCAAGGCCGTTTCTGATCCAATGGAGCAGAACTGGTGGGAAAGCTGCACGATGGGATTGTTCGAACGCGAGCGATTCAGCGTGTCACACAAATTGCACTTGAATGACTGCGGCACCGTTTCGTTCTGGAACTTACAACCGATGGCAACGGAATGGGGAGAAAGCTGCCGTGGGATGTACGATCTGGACGTCCCGCCCGAACTGCATCGAATCGGGATGGCGACGTTCCTGGTTGGCGAATCGATGCGGCATTTGATGCTGCAAGGCGTTCGGCGGGTGGAAGCTCAGGCAAGAACCTCGGATGAGGAAAAGCTGGCCGTGCTTCAGACGCTTGGATTTGAAGCCGTGACGCAGGGTTATTTGTTGTCTCGGCAGATTGGATGACCTTCATCCCGTTCCAGCTACCGAACTTTGCCTCAAATGGCTGCGTATTTTTTATCTCGGGACCGGCCAAACGCCCGTTGAACTATGGCCCTAAATTATTAATATTTCAATTTTATAGTCCTTTCGAATATCAACATTCCTCCAACTTGAACCGACGGAAACCAGATTGTGATGACCACCGAAACGACTAATCCGGAGACCGACGCCAACGATACGATGATTCGGGCGGAAAACCTCTGCAAGTTCTACGGCTCGTTCGCCGCCGTCAACAATGTGACCTTTGCTGTTCCCCGCAAACAGGTGTGCGCTTTTCTCGGCCCCAACGGCGCCGGTAAATCGACCACGATGAAATTGCTGACAGGCTTCCTCGCGCCGACCAGGGGCTCGGTTTCGATCGCCGGGCATAACATGCATACCGACAGGATCGCCGGGAGCGAGCACATCGGTTATTTACCGGAAAATGGACCGCTTTACGACGAAATGACCCCCAAAGGCGCCCTCGCCTACCTCGGACGAGCCCGCGGAATGAACTCGGCACAGCGTCGGGACCGAACCGCTTTCGTGGTCGACAAATGCAATTTGCAGGAAGTCTGGAACAAACCGATCAGCAAATTATCGCGCGGATTTCGACAACGAGTCGGCATGGCCCAGGCGTTGTTGCACGACCCGGATGTTTTGATTTTTGACGAACCGACCAGCGGCCTCGATCCGAATCAACTGGTGGGGATTCGACGGCTGATCAAGGAACTGGGTGAATCGAAAACCGTTCTGCTTTCGACCCACATTTTGCAGGAGGTCGAAATTCTCTGCACCCGTGTGATTTTGATCGACCAGGGAAAGATCGTCTTTGACGGACCCCTGAATGAAATGGGTGTTCGCAACGAGATGGAACAGAAGTTTCATCAGCTAACCAACTTTACCGCGACGGCGAACCTGGCCTGATTGGCCGAGACTCGCGCGCCTGAGATTTTCCGGATTGTCCGGTGATGGCTTACAAGATTCGATTGCGATTGTCGCACGAAATAAGATAGGGAGAAGTTTACAACATGTTTCGATGGCACGTTGTTTCCGCAGTGTTTTGGCGTAACGTCAAACAATATTTTTCAGGACCGTTGGGGTACCTGTTCATCGTGGTGTTCGTCACGGTTTGCGCGGTGATGGCATTCAGTCCGCAGTTTTTTGCCGACAATCTGGCGAATCTCGATCAGCTCAGTCGCTGGTTCCCGGTGCTGTTGTTGTTCTTCGTTCCGGCGATCACGATGACCGTCTGGGCGGATGAAAAACGCCAGGGAACCGATTCGATCCTGTTCACGCTGCCGGCCTCGGACTTTGACATCCTGTTGGGTAAATACCTGGCCGTGGCCGCGGTTTACACGATCGCGCTAGTGTTTTCATTGACGCAGTTGATCGTGCTGAAGTTGATTGGCAATCCGGACTGGGGTGTGATCACCACGACCTATCTGGGTTACTGGTTGGCGGGCCTGGCCTTGCTGTCGATCGGCATGTTTGCGTCGTCGCTAACCAAAAGCGCCACGGTGGCATTTGTGCTGGGTGCGATTTTTTGTTCCGTTCCGGTATTGATTGGCGAGTATTTTCGCGGCCTGCCGATCGCGCTGCCGTTCGACCGGGAGCTGTATCTGGAACGAGTCGGTTTTGACTGGAATCTGCGTGATTTCACGATCGGATTGGTGCCGTTTGGAAACGTGGTTTATTTCCTGTCACTGATCGTGTTCATGCTGTATCTGAACCTGATCGTGATCAGTCGTCGCCACTGGAATCGCGGTGAGCAGCTAAGTCTCGGTGGTCAGTTCCTGGTTCGCTCGATTTCATTGGGGATCGCGTTGATTGCATTTTGCTTTCTCTGTAACACCGCGATTTCCTCGATCTGGTCGCGAGCCGATTTGACCAGCGAAAGACTCTACACGCTCCATCCGGCGACGATCTCGACATTGGAAAAAATCAAAGCGGCCGACCGTGCCGTGACGATCCAGGCATTCGTCAGTCCCAAAGTGCCTCGAAAATACGTCACCACCAAAAAACAGTTCCTCGGTTTGCTGCGACAGATCAGTGAGTACGGCGGCGACAACGTGACGGTCCGGCTGGTCGATGTGCAACCCAAAAGCCAGGCGGCACTGGAAGCGGAACAGTCAGGCATTGAACCGCAACTGGATCGGTCCGACGTCGCCGGCCGAACGGTTGAGCAGGAGGTTTACCTCGGGGCGATGATCTCGACTTCGTTGGGCGATGTGGCCGTTCCGTTTGTCGGAAATGACACCAGTATCGAATATGAGTTGACGCGTGCGATTGCGACCACGATCGACAAAGATCAACAGATTGACACTCGGCATTTTGGACACTGATCTTTACTTTGGTGGCCCGGAACTGGACGGCCGCCGAATCGATTGGCCGCCATTCTTGACAACCATGACCGAACTCAAGAAACAGTTCAAAATCAAATACATCAAACAATCCGAACTGGCTGACTACGTGGCCGACGAATCGGCAGAAAGTCCTGCGGAATCCAGTGACGATCCGGCAGACGCCGAGCAGGACAAAGAAAAACCGACCACGAAAACGCCGCCCGATGTCCTGCTGGTTGCCGACCCAAGCAGCCTCGACGACCAGACCATCGATGCGCTGGTGAAATATATCGAAGCCGGAAATCCGGCTGTCATCATGGCTGACCCGCTGCCGTTCAGCTGGACCTATCAGCACCCAACCCAGCTGGCGGTCTTCAACGCCCCCAAATTGCCGCGGGCATTGCGATCACCCTATCGCGAAGTCTTGACCAGCTCCCAATTGCCGAAATCGGATAGCGGAACCGCCAGCCGTTTGCTGAAGGCACTCGGCATCCAATGGGATAACGGTGCGGCCGCGTGGAGTCTGTTTAACCCGCACCCCAATTTCCAGGGGACCTGGCCGATTTATCTGGGCGAAAACTGGCCCGAATATTATGGACCTTACGAAAAAGCATTCGTCTACCTTCGCGATCATGGAGACGTCGAGACGTTTAATCAGGAAAGTGTGCTTTCCAATGGCTTGCGGGAATTACTGATGTTTTATCCCGGTTCGGTCCGAAAATCGGTGGACAGCAAGCTTGAATTCCAGCCGTTGATTCAGCTGGGTCCCGATTCCGGCATCACCCCCTGGGATCGCCTGACCGAAACGCCGGTGCAACCGGTCCGTTCGATCAATCCCCGCACAGGGGAAATGACCGTCGACAACCGGTCGCCCACCAGTCAGATTACCACCGAAGATCTGGTGGTAATTCGCCCCTCCCAGCCAACGATGCTCGACGACGACAATCATATTGTTGCCGCGCGAATCACGGGCACCGGCGACAACAAAATCGACGTCGTATTTATTACCGATTCCGATTTTGTTTCCCAAGTCTATTACGAGCAGGAAGAGGCGCTCGATCCACTGGAACAGAATTTTGACAATCTCGCGTTTTTGCAAAATTCGATCGAAGTTTTGGCCGGCAATGAAGAATTCGTTTCGCTCCGCAACCGTCGCAGCAACCCGAGAACGTTGGTGAAACTCGAACGCGAGTTTGAGAAATTCCGTTCCGAACGGGCCAAGGAACAGGAGCTGGCGGAGAAGGAAATGACCACCGAACTGGAGGCCGAACAGAAAAAACTGAACGCAGCCACCCAGGAGATTCAGGCCAACGAATCGCTGAACTGGTTGCAAAAATTGCAGCGAACGTCCCAGGAAGCGTCCGATGCCCAGCGCCGTTTCGATCTTCGCAAACGAAAACTGGAAAAAGAACTCGACGCCCGAATCGATAAACTCTCCGCGATTGAAGAACAACGGATCTCGGCGGTCGAGAACACCACCCGCTACACGTCGATTATTGCCGCCCCGCTACCGGCACTGCTGCTGGGAATCCTCGTGCTCTGGTGGCGTTACTCCAGCGAGCAACGCAACATTACTCCCGAACGACGTGTCTAAAATACTCACGAACAACAGATTCAAGAATCTTTTGCAATACCATGAACGAATCCTCAAAAACCTTGGCGTTTGTCATCAGCGCGGCCGTAATGGTCGGTCTGGCCATGACCAGTTACTACGTCAATTTGCCGAAAGCCCAAGCCGAATTTGAATTGGTCGGAACCGATTTCTTCGCGGATTTTGATTCCAGTGAACAAGCCAAGTCGTTGGAGGTCGTGGCCATCGACGGAGACGACCTGACGTTGCAACGCTTCAGCGTGAAAAACGAGAATGGGTTGTGGCGGATCCCCTCCCATCACAACTATCCCGCCGAGGCCGCCGACCGGTTGGCCGAAACGGCAACTTCGGTCATGGGTCTACAACGCGAAGCGCTGGCCGGTCGGATGGCGAATGAGCATCCGCGATTGGGGGTGGTCGATCCGTTGGGCGATGAGATCGACGACCCGGAATCGGTCGGCAAACGCATCACCCTCAAAGACGCCGACAACGAGGTCCTGGTCGATTACATCATCGGCAAAGAAGCCGGTGAAGTCTCGCTGTCCAACAGCGAACGGGAACTGCAAGCGTCGCAGGATCCCGAAAAATACTATTACGTCCGCCGCGCCGATGAACAGCAGACCTACAAAGTCAAACTGGATCTTGATCTGTCGACGAAGTTCTCTGATTGGATTGATCCCGATCTGCTGCGACTGGACCGAAACAATCTGGTGGACATCGAGATCGACAATTATTCGCTGGAACAGGATCCGCGAAATCCGCAGGCCTTGCTGAAAGTCGTGGGAGACAAACTGGCACTGACCCGTTCGAACAACACTGAGCCCTGGAAGTTGACCGAGCTGAACGAACAAACGGAAGAACTCGAAACGTCACGAATCAACGAAATCACGGATGTCCTGACCGAATTGAAGATTGCCGGTGTCCGACCGAAGTTTAAATACAAAGGCCACTTGCTGCTGACGCAGGATTTGAAGCTGAATGAACTTCCGGAATTCGAACAGGACAAACGTGGCTTTGGCTTGGCCATCCAGCAACTCCAGGGCGAACTCGAAGACAAAGGCTTCAGCCTCGCCGGTTCGGCCCGCAACCTCGAACTCGTCTCTCAAAATGGCCAATTGCAAGTCGGTACCAACGAAGGGGTTCGGTACTTCCTGCAAATCGGCAAAGAGGTCGAGGGCGAAGAAGCGGAAATAGAAATCGGGAATCCTGGAGAGTCGAAAGCTGCGGATGAAGCCGCAAACGAAAAAACCGACGCCGAATCCGGTCTTGCCGATGCAGAAGTCGATGCGAAGAATCGTTACTTGGTAGTCCGAGTCACCTTTGACGATTCGCTGCTCGGTGAGAAACCGGTCAAGCCGAGCGAGCCGGTCAAACCGACTCAGCCCGTGGGTTACGTGCCGGCACCGGCTGAGGAAAAATCAGGGGAGAACGCAGACGACCAAAAACAGGACGCAGAAAAATCGGAAACCGAAAACGAGGATCAGGCTCCGCCACCGGACGACCGTGATCCGGCGTTTATCCAGTACGACGCCGAACTGAAAGCTTACGAAGATCGTCGTGTCAATTACGAAATTGAACTCAGTCGCTACGAAGACGAATTGAAAGAGTTTGAAAAAAAGGTCGAAGCTGGCAAACAACTGGTCGACGAATTGAATCTGCGGTTCGGCGACTGGTATTACGTCGTCACGGCTGAAAACCTGAAAACACTGCAAACGACTCGCAAAGATCTTGTGACCGAAAAAGAGATTCCGGAATCAGAAAGAGTACCTACACGACCCGACATCTCGTTCCCGTCAATGAACACGGAACAGGCCGACACGGAGAAAGCCGACACGGAGAAAGCCGACACGGAGAAAGCCGACACCGAGAAAGCTGACACTGAGAAAGCTGACACTGAGAAAGCTGACACTGAGAAAGCTGACACTGAGAAAGCTGACACTGAGAAAGCTGACACTGAGAAAGCTGGTTCAGAGAAAGCTGGAGCGGAGGAAGCTGGAGCGGAGAAAGCTGATACGGAAACGACAGCAAACGATCCGGTTAAAACCCGAGAGCTGGAGAACTAACTGGCGACGAAGCCGCCTTCGTGGCATTTCACTCCTAGGCTGTGATTGTATTCCACAGCTTGATTGTGATGATAAACTCGGTGCGAATTTTTCAAAATCGAGTTTTAGATTGTGTTTTTCGTGCGGGCGTCCGGATCGGTGGTACTGACGCGAGTCGTTTTTCCTTCGCCTTTTCTACGCTTCTCTCGACGCTCTGCGAGATCCTCAATCTGCTCCAAGGCTTCTTCGATCCGCGACAGACGCTGTTGGTGGCTGGCAAGCTTGACTCCTTGGCCACTGCCGGGCGAATTGTCGTCGTCGCCCTTGAGTTGATCGACAAACGCTTGAACTTCTTGCTTCAGCTTTTGGAGCGTTGGGGCGCGACGAAAGGAGCTGGTGCCTGCCGACGCCCGAACACGCATTCCGTCTTGAGCGACGGCGTCATAAGTAACGACGTTGCTGTGGATCATGGCCGTGACCGTGTCGGTCAAAAGCTTGTCCAGAAAGTCGCCACTGTCGACACGAAATTCCGACAAGCAGCGATGATTGACACCCACTTCACCACAGATCCACATGTAGGCCATGTCTCGCTTGCACCGGCGTGCCAATTCGCGAGCCGAACCGATGCCCTCCAACGTTGCCAGTAACCAAAGACTCAGCATTACGTCCGGATTGGTTGCGGTACGTCCAGCTTGATGAGCCGTGACTTCGATGTGCTGGTACAAAAGCGACGTATCGAGCTGCTCCACATAGGCACAAACGGTGCGGGCCAGATGATTTTCAGGAAGCATTTGATCCAACGACATCATTTGCATGCAAATTTGTCGACGCTCAGGTTGCTTCACTCGCACGGTTTCATCATGTTTGTTTTTCATCAAACTTTTTTAGCGCCAGCTGCAATTATTGCCAACCCCATGGGATAGAATCACAGCCTCTCCGCGAAATTGCGAATCTCACGGAGTGAAATGCCACGTTACCACTCCGCCAACATTCTCACAGAGTGAAATGCCACGTTACCACTCCGCCAACAATTTCACAGAATGGATTGCCATCGAATCGGGCCGTCACGGAGCACTGCTCAAGTCAATGCGTTCTTGAATCATAGAGCCCATTTGGAAAATCCGGTTCTACTGTTCGTGTCTTCAAATACGCAGTTTCCAGACGCTTGACGATCTCAGGATGCTGAGCAGCCAGATCGTTGGATTCACTTCGATCTTCGTCCAGATTGTAAAGTTCCCAGTCACCCACGTCTTTCCGGTTGACGTTCCGACGCAGGGCTTTCCATTTTCCATCGCGAATCGCCACGATGCCGCCATAGCCAGCAAAGTCCCAAATCATTGGCTCGTTTCTTTGCGGTGTTGCGATTCCCTTCAACTCGGGCAGCAAATTGATTCCATCCAGTCGCTGCTGACTCGGCAGCTTGCCCTGGGCAACCGCCGTCAGCGTCGGGAACCAATCCGGGAAATACGACGGCAGATCCGAAGTACTGCCCGGCTGGACTTGGCCCGGCCATCTTACAAGACATGGCACGCGAATCCCGCCCTCGTCGCAGCTCCCCTTCCAGCCCTTCAACCCACCGGCTGAATTAAAAAACGTACAGGCTGCTCCGCCAATATGAAAACGTGGATCGCTGCCGCCATGGGTGGGCCCGTTGTCCGATGTAAAAATGACGATCGTTTTCTCCGTCAGACCATGCTGCTCGATCCGCTCCAGGATCGAGCCGACATGTTCGTCGAGATCCGAGATCATCGACGCGTAGGCTGCCCGCGGGCGAGGGTGGGGAAGGTAACCATTTTGGCCCCGGTAGGCGCCATGTTCTTGGTCCCATTCTTCCGGATACTGATCCAACCATTCCTGCGGCGGTTGCATCGCCACGTGGGGTTCGACAAACGGCAGATACAGAAAAAACGGTTGAGACTGGTTGGCATCGACGAATTTTAACGCCTCGGCAAGAATCAAGTCGGGGGCATAGTTTTCAGCACGATAATCTTCCGCGCGGACCTCACCTTTGGGTTTCCGATCGTGTCCGGGGATCGGATAATTGTTGACTCGCTGCTCTTTCTCGTCGCTATCGAGAAACGGAGGATAGTAACTGTGGGCGTTGCGTTGGCAGTTGTAGCCAAAATAACGATCAAATCCCTGCTTCATCGGCGAACCGGTTGTATTTGACGGCCCGAGTCCCCACTTTCCAAACGCCCCTGTCGTATAACCCGCGTCCCGGAGCACCTCGGCGATCGTCACGATCTCATCGGTAATCGGCCATTGGCCTGGAAACACTCGACCGTTGCCGGAATCCCGATTGCCTCGAATTTCCGCGTGAGCCAGATTCTGCCCGGTCATCAACACGCACCGGGCCGGAGCACACACGGGTGCCCCAGTATAGTGTTGGGTAAATCGCATCCCTTGGGTCGCCAATCGGTCCAGGTTGGGAGTCCGGATCTGCGATTGCCCGTAACTGCCAAGCTCGCCATATCCCAGATCGTCGGCGAGGATGAAAACAATGTTGGTTTCCTGGCAACCGCCGTCCGACGGCCACCCCAACCCGGCATTCGCACCGATGGCCAACGCGAACACACAACCTAAAAATCGAGCCAAGCTCGGGAACTTGATGCTTGAGAAAAAAACCATCGCATGACCTTCGGTGACTGGGTTTCAACTATTTGGAGAGCTCCTTAGTTTAACCAATCAACCGGCCATGATGCGATCGGACCCCGGCGAAAGTACGCCTTCAGAGCTTGCTCGTACTTCGGGCGGGTTGATCATGCTCCGGGCGGGACCAAACGGAGACAGGACTCTGTTGAGAATTCCTGAACGGTTTCGGTGAAATGTCCTACCGTCAACAGGACCACCGCCGCATTGCCGTCGGCGCGTCGAACGACTGAATGCAACTTTGAAACTCCGCATGGCCACCAAAGTGCACCCGCCAAAAGTCGTCAAATCAGCGTAAATCAGCGTCCATTAGCGGTGCCTCAACAAAGGATCACGCGACGAACAGAATTTGAGACTTACCCCAAAATCCGCAAGGCCACGTTCACGTAGATCAGAATACCGAGGATATCGATGATCCCCGCCACGAATGGATTGCTCATCATGGCCGGATCCCAGCCCAGTTTTTCAAACAGCAACGGCAGGATCGAACCAGTCAGCGTGCCGCAGATCACGACAAACAACAAGGTCAACGGCACGATGAACAAAGCCTTGTAACCCAACGAGCCTGGAATGAAGAACGGAGAGACGGCCAATCCCATCAATGCCAGGCCGGTGCCCAACAGCAATCCCATCACCAATTCCCGCAGCACGACCCGCACCAATCGCGCAGCGAGATATGGCCTCGTGACAGCGCGGTAATAATCAGCGTCGCGCTCTGACTGCCTGAATTTCCGCCGCTACTGATGACCAGTGGGATAAATGCGTTAAGCCAAACCCAGGTTTCGAAAGTCGTTTCGTAACCTTCCAGGGCAAACGCCGTCAGCAGCGCGAAAAAGAACAGTAATGCCAACCAGATTCCCCGCTTCCAGGTCAACGTCAAAATGGAGGTTCGCAGGTACGATTCATCCAGCGGATCGACCGCTGCGATTCGGTGCGCGTCTTCGGTGGCTTCCATCCGAACCACGTCGATCACATCGTCGTGGGTGATGATCCCCAGCAGTTTGTGCTGGTGGTCCACGACCGGGATCGCCAGCAAGTCCAACCGGGCAACTTTGTTGGCCACTTGTTCCTGGTCTTCCAACACATCGGCGGAGACGATGTCGGTTTCCATGAAATCGCGCAAGTGAGTTTCGGGCGACTTGATCCGGGCCAACAACTGCCTCGCCGAAACGATCCCCCGCAATCGGTCTTCCCGATCGACGATAAACAGGTAGTAGATGGTTTCGTAGGACTGGGTCTGTTTGCCAATTTCTTCCAGCGCTTCTCGAACCGTCAGGTCCTCCGATAGCTTGACCGCCTCCGTGGTCATCATCGCGCCGGCCGTATCCTCGGGATATTGGCTCAATCGCAAATAATCTCGCCGTTCTTCCTCCGGCATCGCTTTGAGCAACACATCGGCGCGCTCTTCATCGAGATCCTGCATCAGGTCCGTACGATCGTCGGCAGGGATCTCTGCCAACAGCTCGGCCACCGGTTCGAGTTTGCGCTGATGGAGCAACTCCAGCTGCCGGTCTTCCTTGAGATAGGTAAATATCTCGGCGCGGGTTTCCAGACTTGCCGCTTGGAGTACCTGCCAGGTTTCCTCGACCGTCAGTCCTTCCATGAACTCGGCGGCGCGGGCCGGATTGAGCGCTTCGCAGAACTCGTGCAGTTCCTTGGTATCTTTCGCGGCGAGCATTTCCCGCAGTTCGGGCAAGTAAAGTGTATTGATCATTTGCTTAAGCCGCCCAATCCAGTCATTCCGAAGTCCCAACTTGAGCCCAGGACGACGACGATGAATCGATCGGCGGGATCAAGTCAAGCTGCCGCCGCGTCCTCGGATTGTCTTTCCCAGCCTAAGACGACATCCCCGTGATCAGCTTATCCAATTCCGATTTAAGTCTCGGCAGGATCTCATCGTAATCGAAAGCGCCGATCGTCTCGGTCCCTTTTTTGAGGTTGACGACTTTCGGTCCGCACCACAAACCCAAATCTGCGTCGTCCGTCTCGCCAGGTCCGTTAACGCGGCAACCCATCACGGCAATCGTAATCGCGTATTCCTGGGCATAAGCCGTCATTTCTTTGACTTTGGCGGCCAAGTCGACGAAGGCTTCATTTTCCACCCGCGAACAGCTGGGACAGGAAATAATGTTCAGCGAATCGGTATTGAAATCAACGACGCTGCGAACCCGGCCCGCGTAGATGTCCGAAATGATCGACCGGCCCGCCTCGATTTCTTCGCCTTTGCGGCTGTTCGGGACCGTCAGCGAAACACGAATGGTATCGCCGATGCCGTGGCCGATCAGTTGCTCGAACGCAATTCGGGTTTTGATCACACCGTCGGGCGGCATGCCGGCCTCGGTCACGCCCAGATGCAGCGGAATATCGGGCCGGGTCGGCAGAACCGCCGGTTGACTTCGATCACTTTCCGCGGATCGGAGTCCTTCAGCGAAACGCAGTAGCGAGTGAAATCAATCGAATCCAGAAACTCACAGTGCTCCAAGGCACTTTCCAGCATCGGCGTGATCGAATCTTCGGGCGCATATTTTTCCTTTTTCGCGGGATCGACGCTGCCGCAATTCACTCCGACACGGATGGCACAGTCATGGTTCGCCGCCGTCTCGGCGATAAACCGAACTTTCTCCTGCCACGGTTTTTCCGTTTCGTGATGATACAGGTGTCCCGGGTTGTAGCGAATCTTGTCGACATGCGGGGCGACGATCGCGGCCAATCGGTAGTTTTCCTGCAAGATCGACCGACAGATTGGCGGTCGTTTGCTGGCGGATTTCGGCCAACGCGGCAGCGTCTTTTTTGCTGTCGACGGCGATCCGCACCATATCGGCGCCGGCATCCTGCATCAACTGGACCAGGGCCACGGTGGCGTCGATGTCGGTCGTTTTCGTCGCCGTCATCGATTGGACGGCGATCGGGTTGCCGTCGCCGATGGTGACGGAGCCGATTTTTACGGCTCGCGTTTTGTTTCGTTGAATGTCTACCACGGTATTGCCTCGCGTTCCAGTCGCCGACGGCTGGCTTCTCAGACAGACGTTTGTTCGGTATTTTCTTGGTCGTCCACCTGTCATTCTAACCGGAAAGTCCTATTTTGGCTTCACCAGCGCCGATTCTGAATATTGTGCTTTACCAGCCGGAGATTCCCGGCAATACGGGCGCCGTCGGCCGGACCTGCGTCGCGATCGGAGCCAAATTGTGGCTGGTTCGGCCGCTGGGTTTTCGCGTCGACGAAAAAACGCTGCGCCGAGCCGGTTTGGATTATTGGCAACATCTCGATTGGGAAGTTGCCGATCACTGGGGCGACTTAATGGACCGCCTTCAGCCAGAGAGCGTTTGGTTTTTCTCGCGGTTTGCCGAGCGAAGCTATACAACGGTCAGTTATCAACCGTCGGACACGCTTGTCTTTGGCAGCGAGACGTCCGGGCTCCCCCGTTCGCTGACGAAGGCAAACTCGGATCGTCTGCTGCGAATTCCGACGACTGACAAAGTCCGCAGTCTGAACTTGGCCACCTCCGTCGGAATCGCGGCTTTGAGAGCGACTCCGCCAATTCGGGTGCCAAAAATAAAATAGCCGTTGCCGTAGGATAGGCTGCCGGGCTGTCGATACGCGGAAAGCACAGACTCGAAGCCTTGTCCTACATCCCGTTTCCCCAACCCGGATCGTGCTCAAAAAATCTCGTCGAAGAAATTCCGCATCGCCTGCCAAGAGCGTCTGATCGGCTTTCTCGTTGTAGGCTGCACCTCGCGAGTTGTCGTTACCGGCCATCGGCTGGGTGAACGAATGGACCGCCCCCGAGTAATAAATCATTTGCCAATCGACATCGGCGTCAGTTGAGTTCTTTCTTGAAGGCGTCGATGTCGTCGGCCGGAACAAACGGATCGTCGGCACCGTGACAGACAACAGTTTGGCTAAAATGTTTTTTCCATCCTCGGGAGACGGAGAATCGAGCCCGCCGTGAAAGCTGACAACGCCGTTGATCTTCGCACCACTTCTGGCCAGCTCCAGGACCCCAGTACCGCCGAAACAGTATCCGATCGCAGCGAGCTGGTTTTCGGCAACCGAGCGGGTGGCCTTCAGCTGCTTCAGGCCGGTTCAGTCTGTCGGCGATAAAGTTCGCGATCCGTCTTGAATTCGCCCGCGAGTTTTCCGGCTTCTTGCGGACTGGATGGGTCGAATTCCCTTGCCGTAGATATCGACGGCGAATGCCACGTAGCCCAGTTCGGCCAGTTGTTGGCAGCGGTTTTTTTCGTAGTCGGTCAAACCCATCCACTGATGGACGACCAGGACTCCCGGTGCTTCGTCGTCGGTCTTATCTGGATCCCAGGCCACGAAACCTTCCAATGTCACATCGCCGTCCTGGTAGGTCACGGTTTTGGTCTCGACTTCGGCTTGCACCACCGCGACTCCGAACAAAACGAGCAAAATCCCAAACAGGTAACGCATGTTCTTCTCCACTTTTGGCTGATCGGTTGATATTTATCCAGATTCGGGGACCAACGAAGATTGTAACGAAAGGGAGATGAGTTTCGCCACTGCCGGTCCGTTGACTGGTTGGGGACGCATCCGTTTCCCCAAGGTACATACGGACCATTCGCGGCAGCGGGAAAATCACCTTTGCCCTAAAAGATTTTCAACCCCGCGAGTTATCAAAAAAATGCGTTGGTAATTCAACAGAAAAAAAAATTCAATTTGACCTCGACATCAACGGCGGTTTGGCTACCATATTAGTGCGGGGTGGAGCAGCCCGGTAGCTCGCGAGGCTCATAACCTCGAGGTCGCAGGTTCAAATCCTGTCCCCGCAACTTGAACCCCGGAGTAGCGAAACATCGCGACCCCGGGGTTTTGTTTTGCGCTGGCGGAGAGACGGGGCGAGTTATCCCCAGGATTCGCAAGGGTTTGCGACAGTCTCGCGGCGGCTGGAGTCTCTCTCCCGACGTCGCGCGCGACTCCGATCTATTCACACGCTCGGCCCTCCGACGCCCCATTTCTGGCCCAAACTCTCGGCCGTCTCTCTGTCTCGCGCCGCCTGGGTTATCGAGGTGTTGGCTTCGCCCAATCGGTCGCAACCTACCGGGGTTGGCTTCGGAGAGGGAAGGCAAATCGAAAACTCAGGCCAAGGGTAATGAATGGGTTTATAAGCCCAGGCGTCGGTAGGGGGCGTACTACTTCTCTTGATCTCGCAAGACCTTTCTTAATAGCGATTGGTAATCCAGAGTATCGGGATGGTCGGCTCCCAGAGTTCTCTCTGCAACTTCGTTCAAAACGGAATGCCTCGACCATTTCATTGCTTTCGGCCAGAACCATCTCAACCATCTCGTGTCCGAATTCACCGAGCATTACAACGAGACCCGACCGCATTCGAATCGAAGTCATCGACCTCCTTGCAACCAATCTCCGGCAAACGGGTGGGAGACGATTCACTTGTTTGTTCCGCGCGGGTTCGTTGCCTCCGTCGGCTGGTCCTGCT
>CAVQPH010000022.1:0-418116 GCA_963714685.1 Pirellulaceae bacterium
ATCACCCTTGATGAGTTTTGGCTCGAACCGACGCCTTGCTGGAACTCCTTGTCCCAGTAACGGCACGTCGATCGCGGCATCGGCCAAGGGCAGGGCAGCCACGTAATCTCCCAGATCGAAACTGCGGCGACTGCCAATGCCGCGTTGGCTCCTACCTGGAGTAGCCAGTTGAGCGCGTCCACTTCACCGCGACCAACTCGTGAAATCGTTGGGCCGATTCCATGCCCGCCTGTGTCGTCCAGTTCCTGCTGGATCATCACGGTGCGTACGCCCGGCAGCACCACTTTTGACGCGTGAAGTCTGAAACCCGGTCGAGGCATAACCCATGTTCGAAAATATCCAGGTACAAATTCAGCCCGCGTTCCCGGTCCCCGTTTTGGTAGAAATTAGCATACCACGCCAGTCCCTGTTTCGTATTCAGGAGGTTGGGATCTGTCTACCATCATTTTTCACGTCCGATTCGACGGCCTTTTCCAACCACTGGATGGCTTCCAACTCGTCGCCCGCTTTTGCGCAGATGCTGCGGCCAGCCCGGTTGCGGCCGTGACGAGCGTTGCCGGTGTTCTTGCTGTACTCGCTTTCGACAAGTGTCGACGCTGTCGTACAAATCCAGGGCTTGTTCGATCTCGCCTTGCTCCAGATTAACTTCGCCAGATTGCCATCAGCGAGTCGATGGTGCGGCTGTGATTTTCGCCAGCTGGGTCAAATGATCTGGTGAGCTTCCTGTCGAAACGGGTTTCCTCGACAATGCACATTAGATTGAGCGATTCGTCTCGATGGATGGCATCGGCCTTAACTTCTTTCGCTTTGGTGTTGTTGGGTTCAACAGGTTCAAACTGATATCATAAAACTCGTTCGACAGCCGGATTTCTTCGGGTCCGAGACCACCGATGATACGTTCGAATCAGGTTAAACATCGCATCCAAAGTATTTTCGTCTTCGCTGCCGAATACGGATCCGGCTCAAGACAGATTCGAAGATCGGAGCAGCTTTGGCGTCCTCCCCGTTGGCCGAATATGTGGAGCCGAGGTTGTTTTGCTCAGCAGACAGTACTCTTTGTCCTTGGTGTGGTTGGCCAACGTCAGTTTCCAGGCCCGTTCTGCGAGTTCAATGGCTTCTTTGCCTTGCTGATTCGAAACGTAAACATCCACCAGGCTGGTCATGGTGTTCATCGTGCGGCGATCGGATTCTTCCAGCAGTTCCTCTGAAGCGACATGCCCAATTCGATCGGTGTTAATCGCTTCGGGATACTCACTGAGCGACTCAAACGAAGTCCCAATTGCCTGCAGCAAACGGCTCGCGTCAGTTTGTCGTCTGCGTAATCTTGTGGGGATGTTTTTGAGGCCGTTTTTCAACACGGTGTAGACCGCTATTGTTTTTCCCGTCTTCATCCCGGGCTTGCCCATAAGAACTGACGATATAGTCCCGCACGTTTTTTCCGCCAGTTTGCGGCTTCGAATTTCATTCTCTGCGCAAGGTCGCCTCGGTATCGGCGCGTTGACGTTCGGCGATCGCTTGCCGCTGGTACCAGTTGGCCGCCACCATGGAAACAGCCGACAGGGCAACCAAACCCAATGCGAGGCCGAACAGCAAAAGCGGCGACGAGACGATTGCATTAGGCCCCGCCGACAAGGACCCGGCCACGGGGAGATCCGGCGAGCTTTGATGGGGCGATTCTGAATGAACCTCTCGAGGTCGTTCTGCCATTTCATCGGCGGAGACCGACAACCTCGAGTTGGCTCCTTCTCGATCGCCTTTTGATGATCGTCGAGAGATCCTGAGGTCTCCAATCAACGCTCCGTAATCGGTCTTGGCGGACGGGTTTTGATTTTTTCCATCAGACTGGCCCGCTCATTCGATTCAAAAGCGGGACGATGGACCAGGCGTGATACCCAGTGCGTAAACATCGCTGGTCACATCACACGTTCCCTTGAATCGCTCGGGGGAAATGTAGCGCAACGTTCCGACGACGCCGCCGGTTTGCGCTACTTGAAACTCTTCCACTTTGGCGAGTCCAAAATCGGTAATCCAGACGGTCAAGCAACAGGTTCGAGGGCTTGATATCGCGGTGAATAATCCCTCGTTCGTGGGCATGCGATAAACCCATGGCAGCCTGCTGGCCCATGACCTTGCGGCAGTATTCGCGGAATGAAGTGGCATCGAGCCTGGACGACAGTTCCGAGTCATCCCTCGATCCTGCCAACTCCAGTGCATCTCAGCCGGTAACGTCGTCGTTAGCCAGACGCGAGGCGACCTCGGACGATGCCGCTGGATCGCGGTCACCGTCTCTCCGGCGGAGGGCGGCTGGGTCGAGGGATGATTCAAGAACATTCATTCTGCGATCAAATTGACCAGTAGGTCCTGTTGCGTTCGCTTGGTCGATTTGTCATGACCGGCTGATTTCTTCGTGCTATCCAGCAGATCGCTAATCCGTCTCGAAACCTGATCCAGTCCCAGGCCGCGGATAAATTGCATCGCGTAAAAACTGATGATTTATGGCCAACTTCAAACACCGGCACGATATTGGTGTGGTGCAGACTGGCCGCGGACCTGGCTTCCATCTGAAATCGTTCTTCCTGATTTGAGCGCCGAGGTCACGATCCTGTGCCAGTGTTTTCAGTGCAACGCGACGACCAAGCGACAATTGTTCGGCTTCGTAGACAATTCCCATCCCGCCACGGGCGATCTCCCAAGGATCCGGTAGTTGGAAAGCCTGGGCCAGTGAGCCGGTCGATCCTGATTGATCATCGTGCGTATTCCCTGAGTACGGTGGGACCAATTTCAGTGTCCCATTTCGCTGGACTTCTTCCGGGTAAAATTCATTTTATTTGATAGGTTCTGCCAGTGCAAAAACGTCCTCCGCCCCCTGCAACTGACCAACGCTGCGACAAATTGTCAGAATCCAGTCTAAAATGGATTGGCGATTCGAGTTTTACCATGTGTCCGATCGATCACCAGGTAAGCAGTCATCCATCACGGCATGAATCCATTGATATTTCGTGTCTTTATTCCCTGTTTTATCGACCAACTGATGCCGCACGGTAACATCGCCATGGTCAATGTGCTGGAGCGTCTGGACACCAGGTCGTATCATCCGCGGACAGACCTGTTGTGGCCAGCCGGCGTTCAATACGGGTTACGAAAACGAGAATGCGGCAGTGTTGCCCACATTTTCTTCACACGTTTGCAAACGCTGATTTGATCGCGGTTCCGTCCGCCTCCTGCACGATGATTCGTGTGTTTTATCCAGAGTTGTTTGCCGAGCGACCCAACTCGAATTTGCGCAACAGGTTGCCAGTTCGTTCGAGTTCAGCGAACTGCTGGTGGATTGCTTGAACGTTACCGATGCTGGCAAGCTGGTTGGGACAGCCACGTTTCATGACGGCTGCCATGGGGCTTTGCGGGGCATGAGCCGGACCTGCGCACTAGCGCGCACATGTGACAGGCCTGGAATTGGTGGGAATGGGAGAAGCCGAGTCGTGTTGCGGATTCGGTGGTACGTTCGCTGTAAAATTCCCCTCATGTTGACTAACGTCAAACTGGAAGTTGTCAGCAGACGGGGTGCGCATCTATGTCGTTTCCTGTGACCCAGCTTGCCTGATGGAGCCCACAAGGCTACTTCGAGATCCTGGAACGCGGCGGAGGTTCTGGTCCGCGTATCGGGCCGTCTGTGGTACAGGCAGGCCAGATTGTTGAGGCTGGAGGTCGATGCGGTCAGCTCCAAGGGCTTTGCGGATCGCCAAGGCCCTGCCGTGGAACCGTTCCGCTTCGGCGTAGCGTGCCTGGTCGCAGTAGGATGGAGCCCAGGTTGTTGAGGCCGAAGGCCGTAACGACGTGGTCGGAACCGTTGCAGGGTTTTTGCGGATCGCCAGGGCCCTGTTGTTGCAAGCGCTTCCGCCTCTTGGCATATGCCCCGTATTGTCGTACAGGCAGGCCTGGTTGTTGATGCTATGTGTGTCCGCGGGGCCGAAGGATTTTCGCGGATAGCCAGGGCCCGTTTGTTTGCCGCCTCCGCCTCCGCATATTTGCCCTGCCCATTATAGGTGTAAGCCAGGTTGTTGGGCCCTGGAGGCCACGTCGGCGTGCTCGGGTCCGTGGAGAGCCTCCAGGATCGCCAGCGACCGTTCTTGTAGCAGCCGATCGCATCGTCGTGCGCACCCAGCCGTTGTACAGCAGGGCCATCTTGTTCAGGCAGCCGCGTTGCGGGGCTGGTCTTCAAGTGACCTCTCGGCCGCGGCCGAGGATCGCCGGCCCAGCTTGAACTTCGGCGAATTGCTGGGCCGCCACCTGGGCATTGAACTGATTGTGCAGCGAGGCATAGTGAGTCTCCCGCGACCGTCGCCTGGCAGAAGAGCGGCAAGAAGGCCAGAAAAAGAGCACCAACCACGAACCGTGCCGAACCATCATCCCTTCCCCCCTCTGTAGTTCTCGCTGCTGGAGTGATCTCCAGTGCGGCTAATGGACCGCGAAACAAGCGTCCGGGCAGGTCTTGGGATTCTCTCTGTTACATATGGTCTGCCCTACAATAACCCGGGGGCCTAGGACTAGTGCTTTGTCACGGCTAAGACTACGGGTTGGGTGCCATGTCCACGCTTGCGTGGACATGCTGGAAACCTCGATCAACATGCCCACGCAAGCGTGGGCATGGCACCCGAATTCTTAGGTGTGACAAAGCACTAGAGGCCCAATTTTAGGCAGTGCTTTGTCAAACCTAAAATTTCGGGTGCCATGCCCACGCTTGCGTGGGCATGTTGATCGAGGTTTCCGGCATGTCCACGCAAGCGTGGACATGGCACCCAACCCGTCATTTTAAGACTTGACAAAGCACTAGTCCTAGGCCCCCCGGGCTATTGTAGGGCGGCCAATTTGTGCTATCCTAACAGAGAGAATCCCAAGACCTGCCCGGACGCTTGTTTCGCGGATCCCGTCAGCCGCACTGGAGATCGCTCCAGCAGCGAGAACTACAGAGGGGGGAAGGGATGATGGTTCGGCACGGTTCGCGTTGGCTGCTTGTGGTGGAGTGCTGTTTTTGGCCTTCTTGCCGCTCTTCTGCCAGGCGACGGTCGCGGGAGACGACTATGCCTCGCTGCGCGATCAGTTCGATGCCCAGGTGGCGGCCCAGCGATTCGCCGAAGCCGAGAAGCTGGGCCGGCGGATGTTGGCCGCGGCCGAGAGGTCACTTGAAGACCAGCCCCGCAACGCGGCCGTTGCCCTGAACAAGATGGCCCTGCTGTACAACAGGCTGGGTCGGCACGACGATGCGATCGGCTGCTACAAGCGGTCGCTGGCGATCCTGGAGGCTCTCCACGGACCCGAGCACGCCGACGTGGCCTCCAGCCTCAACAACCTGGCTTACACCTATAATGGGCAGGGCAAATATGCGGAGGCGGAGGCGGCAAGAAAATGGGCCCTGGCTATCCGCGAAAAGACCCTGGGGCCCGACCACGCGGACACGGCCATTAGCGTCGACAACCAGGCCTGCCTGTACGACAATACGGTGCTATGCCGAGGCGGAACGGCTCTACAAGCGGGCCCTGGCGATCCGCGAAAAGACCCTGGGGCCCGACCACGTCGTTACGGCCTTCAGCCTCAACAACCTGGGCTCATTCGACTGCGACCAGGCACGCTACGCCGAAGCGAACGGTTCGACGGCAGGGCCTTGGCGATCCGCAAGAAAGCCCTGGGACTTAACCACGTCGATACGGCCTCCAGCCTCAACAATCTGGCCTGCCTGTACCACGACCAGGCCCGATACGCGGACCAGAACCTCCGCCAAGTGTAGGCATTTTGCAGGATATTTTTGACGTTCGAAGTAGCCTTGTAGCTGCATCAGGCAACTCGGGTCACAGGAAACGACATAATCAGCACCCGTCTGCTGACAACTTTCCAGTTTGACGTTCGCCATCGACGTCGAGATCTGCGGGAATTTTACAGCGAACGTACCACCGAATCCGCAACACGATTCGGCTTCTCCCATTTCCACCAATTCCAGGCCTGTCACGTGTTGCAGCAGCGTGCGCGGTCCAGACTTGATGCCCAATTCGCGAAGCCCATGGCAGCCGTCATGAAACGTGGCTGTCCCGACCAGCTTGGCCCCAACATCGGTAACGTTCAAGCGATCCACCAGCAGTTCGCTGAACTCGAACGTTCGACTGGCAACCTGTTGCGCCAATTCGAGTTCGGGTCGCTCGGCAAACAACTCTGGATAAAACACACGAATCATCGTGGTGCAGGAGGCGGACGGAACCGCGATCAAATCAGCGTTTGCAAACGTGTGAAGAAAATGCTGGGCAACGCTGCGCGCCTCGTTTTCGTAACCCGTATTGAACGCCGGCTGGCCACAACAGGTCTGTCCGGCCGGATGATCAACCTGGTGTCCCAGACGCTCCAGCACATTGACCATGGCGATGCCTACGTGCGGCATCAGTTGGTCGATAAAACAGGGAATGAACAGCGAAATATTCAATGGATTCATGCCGTGATGGATGACTTGCTTACCTGGTGATGGATCGGACAGGTGGTAAAACTCGAATCGCCAATCCATTTTAGACTGGATTCTAACAATTTGTCGCAGCGTTGGTCAGTTGGGGGCAACTCATGGACGTTTTTGCCTGTCACTGGCAGAACCTATCGATCAAAATAAATTAAGTTTACCGGAAGAAGTCCAGCGAAATGGGACGCTGAAATTGGTCCCACCGTACTCAGGGAATACGCACGATGATCAATCAGGATCAACCGGCTCACTGGCCCAGGCTTTCCAACTACCGGATTGTTCGGGAGATCGCCCGTGGCGGGATGGGAATTGTCTACGAAGCCGAACAATTGTCGCTTGGTCGTCGCGTTGCACTGAAAACACTGGCACAGGATCGTGACCTCGGCGTCAATGCGGAAGAACGATTTCAGATGGAAGCCAGGTCCGCGGCCAGTCTGCACCACACCAATATCGTGCCGGTGTTTGAAGTTGGCCATGAGAATGGTTCCAGTTTTTACGCGATGCAATTTATCCGCGGCCTGGGACTGGATCAGGTTTCGAGACGGATTAGCGATCTGCTGGATAGCACGAAGAAATCAGCCGGTCATGACAAATCGACCAAGCGAACGCAACAGGACCTACTGGTCGATTTGATCGCAGAATCAATGTTGTTGAATCATCCCTCGACCCAGCCACCTCCGCCGGAGACGGTGACCGCGATCCAGGACGAGTCGTCCGAGGTCGCCTCGCGTCTGGCTAACGACGACGTTACCGGCTGGGGCTCGGATGCACTGGAGTTGGCAGGATCGACCGATCGTGATGACTCGGAACTGTCGTCCAGGCTCGATGCCACTTCATTCCGCGAATACTGCCGCAAGGTCGCAAGAATGGGCCAGCAGGCTGCCATGGGTTTAGCGCATGCCCACGAACGAGGGATTATTCACCGCGATATCAAGCCCTCGAACCTGTTGCTTGACGTCAATGGTACCGTCTGGATTACCGATTTTGGACTCGCCAAAGTCGAAGACTTGGGGCTGACGCAAACCGGCGGCGTCGTCGGAACGTTGCGTTACATTTCCCCCGAGCGATTCAAGGGAACGTGTGATGTGACCAGCGATGTTTACGCGCTGGGTATCACGCTGTATGAAATGCTGGTCCATCGTCCCGCTTTTGAATCGAATGAGCGGGCCAGTCTGATGGAAAAAATCAAAACCCGTCCGCCAGACCGATTACGGAGCATTGATCCGAGGATTCCTCAGGATCTCTCGACGATCATCGAAAAGGCGATCGAGAAGGAGCCAACTCGACGGTATCAGTCCGCCGATGAAATGGCAGACGACCTCGAGAGGTTCATTCAGAATCGCCCCATCAAAGCTCGCCGGATCTCCCCGGTGGGCCAGGTCGTCCGCTGGGCGCAGCGCAATCGTCTGGTCGCCACTTTGCTGTTCGGCCTCGCATTGGGTTTGGTTGCCCTGTCGGCTGTTTCCATGGTGGCGGCCAACTCGTACCGGCGGCAAGCGATCGCCGAACGTCAACGCGCCGATACCGAGGCGACCTTGCGCGAGAATGAAATTCAAAGCCGCAAACTGGCAGAAAACGTGCGGGACTATATCGTCAGTTCTTATGGGCAAGCCCGGGATGAAGACGGGAAAACGATCACGGTCTACACCGTGTTGAAAAACGGCCTCAAAAGCGTCCCACAAGATTACGCAGACGACAAACTGACGCAAGCCGTTTTGCTGCAGGCGATTGGGACTTCGTTTGAGTCGCTCAGCGAGTATCCCGAAGCGATTAATGCGCTCGAATTGGCGCTGTCGCTTTACGAGGAACTGCTGGAAGAATCCGATCGCCGCACGATCGACGCCATGACCAGCCTGGTGGATGTTTACGTTTCGAATCAGCAAGGCAAAGAAGCCATTGAACTCGCAGAACGGGCCTGGAAACTGACGTTGGCCAACCACGCCGAGGACGAAGAGTACTGTCTGTCAGCGGAAAACAACCTCGGTTCCGCGTATTTCGCCAACGGGGAGGACGCCAAAGCTGCTCCGATCTTCGAATCTGTCTTGAGCCGGATGCGGAAGTTATTCGGCAGCGAAGACGAAAATACTTTGGATGCGATGTTTAACCTGATTCAAACGTATCACTGGTTATCTCGGACCGAAGAAGAAATCCGGCTGTCGAACGAGTTTTATGATATCAGTTTGAACCTGTTTGAACCCAACTCACTGGAGATCGCCAAAGCGAAAGAAGTTAAGGCCGATGCCATCCATCGAGACGAATCGCTCGATCCTGATGCACGCATTGTCGAGGAAACCCGTTTCCGACAGGAAGCTCACCAGATCTATTTGACCCAGCTTGGCGAAAATCACAGCCGCACCATCGACTCGCTGATGCAATTGGCGAAGTTGAGTCTGGAGCAAGGCGAGATCGAACAAGCCCTGGATTTGTACCGACAGCATTACGATCTTTGTCGAAACAAGTACGGCGAGAAACACCGGGCAACCGTGGCGGCCGCAACCGGGCTGGCCGCAGCACTCGCCAAAGCGGGCGACGAGTTGGAAGCCATCCAGTGGTTGGAAAAGGCCCTCGAAATCGGACGTGAAATTGATGGTGAAGCAGATCCCAACCTCCTGAATACGAAACAGGGACTGGCGTGGTATGTCTACCAAAACGGGGACCGGGAACGCGGGCTGAATTTGTACCTGGATATTTTCGAACATGGGTTTGCCTCGACCGGGTTTCAGACTTCACGCGTCAAAAGTGCGCTCCAGCACGCCGTGATGATCCAGCAGGAACTGGGCCAACAGCAGGCGGCGCTGGAATCGGCCCAGCGATTTCACGAGTTGGTCAGCGGTGAAGTGGACGCGCCTGGCTATCTCCAGGTAGGAGCCAACGCGGCATTGGCAGTCGCGCATTACGATCTGGGAGATTACGAGGCTGCCCTGCCCTTGGCCGATGCCGCGATCAACGTGCCGTTACTGGGACAAGGATTTCCGCGCGGCGTCGTTCGAGCCAAAACCATCAAGGGCCTGATTTTGATTCGAGCGGGTGGGCCGGAGGCGATCGAGGGTGAGCGATTGTTAAACGAAGGCTTCGCTGAATTCGAGCGTGAATTGCCCAATCTGGAACGGATGACGCAGTGGATGGTTCCGCGAGTCTGCGAACGGGCGATCGCCGTGTACCAACAGTTGGAAGACGAACAGCAAGTGGATCAATGGACGGAAAAACTGGCGAAAATTGAATCCCGTTTGAATGCCGACAAAGATTAACCTCAACACAAGGCCTGGGCAGGAACCCCTCGGCCACACTTCCGTTACGATCCGGAGAACCGATCTCGATCTTTGCTGGACCGCTCGCATTATCCGTGTCGGCGACGCAACGAAAACGTAAGCTTTCAGGTCCGTTCCATGGGAACAACCCTTCGAATCAAGGTCCACGCGTTTGGGAGACTGTTGGATGAAAGCACCGACTTTGCTGATGTGCGCCGTCGCGTTCGTCGTGCCTGTCGGATTGGTGCTGGCGATGAATCTGAGTGACGATTCCGCCAGTCAGCCGCCCTCCGGTACGCTGCACTACTTTTATTCCCCCGGCTGAGGTGGTTGTTCCGAAAAACAGAAATCAACGGTCGTTGGTTTGAGAAGCGAGGGAATCAAAATTCGGATGGTGAATGTGCGATCGAATTACTCGATCGCCGAACAGTACAACATTCGCAGCGTTCCGACTTTCATTTACACCGAGCATGGCAAAGAAATTCGCCGCCGGACGGGCGCGAGATCCCACAGCGCGTTGGTCCGCATGTGTCGTAGCGGTTGGACGTTGTAGTTCCAATGGATCACGAAAAAATTCGACGGTCCCAGCCGGCTGATCGGAATTTACGTCGATTGAGCATTGGATCCCACGTCGCTGCCGGCCGAAACATCGCAGGAAGAATAACTTCGGTGTTTCTCAAAACCCGACGCAATCCGTCCCGCAGTCCTACCTGCGAGATTAACGAGCCAACTCAGGCCAGAATTTGTTCGACGACGTTGCCATGCACGTCGGTCAGGCGATAATCCCGACCCTGGTAGCGGTACGTCAGTCGCTTGTGATCAATTCCCAGCAGATGGAGCAACGTCGCGTTGAGATCGTGGACGTGCACGCCACCTTCGACAATGTTGTAGCACCAGTCGTCGGTCTGGCCCCACGAGAATCCAGGTCGGATACCGCCACCGGCCATCCAGATGGAAAAACACCGTGGATGATGATCGCGTCCAAAACTGGTTTCATTGCCGCCCTGCCGGTAAACGGTCCGTCCAAATTCTCCACCCCAGATGACCAGCGTGTCGTCCAACAAGCCCCGCTGTTTCAAGTCCTGTACCAGGGCGGCGGAGCCTTGATCGACCTCTTTGGCAATTTTCGGATGGCGTGTCGGTAAACCGGAGTGGTGGTCCCACCCGCGGTGGTAAATTTGAATGAACCGGACACCCCGCTCGGCCATGCGGCGGGCCAGCAAACAGTTGGCGGCATGCGTTCCGGGGATTTTCGCATCTTCACCGTACAGTTCAAACGTCGAGTTCGGCTCGTCCGAGGTGTCCGTCAGGTCCGGGACCGACATCTGCATCCGGTAAGCCATTTCGTAGGCCGCGATCCGCGTGTCGATTTCCGGATCCCCAACTTCCTGTTTGTGCAGCGTGTTGAGTTTGGCCATACCGTCGAGCATTCTCCGCTGGGCGTCAAGCGACGCCCCAGTGGGATCATTCAGGTACAGCACCGGGTTGCCCACGCTGCGAAGTTTGACGCCCTGATGATTGGATGGGAGAAAAGCCGAACCCCAAAGACGTGAGTAGGTCGGCTGGGCTTGAGGATCGGTGTTTTTGTCAAGCAACACAACATACGCCGGCAGGTTGCCGTTGACCGATCCCAATCCGTAACTTGTCCAGGCTCCCACGGAAGGACGTCCCGGTTGTTGATGACCGGTTTGGAAAAACGTGATCGCCGGATCATGGTTGATTGCTTCGGTGTACATCGACCGGATAATGCAGATGTCATCGGCGATTTTGTGATGAAACGGCAGCATCTCGCTGATCCACTGCCCGCTCTGGCCGTGTTGGGCGAACTTCGCAATCGACTTCGCGGCAGGGAAAGCGTTTTGGCGGGACGTCATGCCTGTCAATCGTTGGCCCTGTCGAATCGAATCGGGCAGGTTTTTTCCGTTCAGTGTTTCCAGGCTGGGTTTGTAGTCAAAAGTGTCGATCTGCGAGGGGGCGCCGGATTGGCAAAGATAAATGACCCGTTTGGCTTTGGCTGGAAAATGAACCGGACCCGGTTGACCCGGCGTGATACCCGGGCCATTGTTGATCGCCAATGAATCTTCGACGCGAGGTGGCTGGCGATGGGTGGTCACGGTCTTGGCCAGCCCGGATTCGCTCAACAGGGAGTTCAGCGCAGCGGCCCCAAGACTGAAGCGACCCGTTGCCGACAGGAACTGTCGGCGCGTCTGGTTGCGGAGAAAATCTTGAACAGGTTGTGTCATGTCAATCCAATCTCGTCGCCCTGTCTGCCAACGCCCAATTGCGCCCGCCGGAAAACATTGCCGCCGATTCATTCTCATTCTTTTGTCAAAAACTCGCTGAGGTTAATCAGCATTCTCGCTACCTGGGTCATTGCGGCCAACTGGTTGGGATCGTCGACGGCTGGCAATTCCACCATCCCGACCGATAGCAACCTGTTCGCCGCATCCGGGTCATCTGCGTAACGCTCAAGCCAGTCGGCATAGGTTTCTCTTAATATGTCCCGCTCATCCTCGCTGGGTCGGCGGGCCGTCGTCAGTCGAAAACCAAATTCAATTTGCGATTCCAGGGTCGTCCCGCCTTCATTCAGCATCCGAACAGCCAGAAATTTGGCCGCCTCCACAAACTGCGGGTCGTGCATCATCACAAAAGCCTGCAACGGTGTATTGGTACTGGAACGTCGCACGACACAGTATTCTCGGCTGGGCGCATCAAAGGTCGCCAGCGACGGCGGCGTGACGGTACGCTTCCAGAATGTATACAGGCTGCGACGCAAGTGCTGGTTGACGTCAGTTTGATGCGGGTACTCGCGCGAATAATTGGGGCGGTTGTTGATTTCCAACCATAACCCGGTCGGGTGGTAGGGGTAAACACTCGGTCCGCCGACCGTTGGCTTCAGCAATCCGCTGGCCGCCAGAGCGCTGTCACGGATGACTTCGCCGGCCAGCCGGAATCGTGGGCCGCGGGCCAGCAGCCGGTTCTCGGGATCCCGTTCGATTGCCTCCTTGGAGAGCACCGACGATTGTTGATAGGTCTTTGACATCATCATCGTTTTGAGAATCTGCTTGACATCCCAGCCACTTTCCATGAACTCGACCGCAAGCCAATCCAGCAATTCCGGATGACTGGGGAATTCGCCCTGGGAGCCAAAATCCTCACTGGTTTTGACCAGGCCCACGCCAAACAGTTTCTGCCAAAAACGATTGACCGTGACGCGAGCAGTTAACGGCTGGTCAGCGGAGACCAACCACGTCGCCAGGCCCAGGCGATTGGCGGGCAAGGTCGAATCGATCGATCCGAGCGCCGCGGGAATACCTGGCTGAACCGGTCGATCTTTGAGCGGTTTGTCGTATTCACCTCGCTGTAGGACAAACGCGGCACGCGGGGTCGGCAGTTCGTCCATCACCATGGTTTCAGGGAAATCTCTCGCCGCGGCGAGCGAAGATTTTGCCTTGGTCAATCGGTCGCCCAATGTCCGAGCCATGTCGTTTCCAAACCGGCCGATCAGGTACAGGTGCAACTGATCAAGCTGGTCGTCGGACCTCAGTTCCGGACTCTCTTCGGCCAGTGACTTGACAAGTTGTTCCATGTCGGCGGCCAGCGGCAGGCGATCGGAAAACGATAATCGGAATCGACCGATTTGATGCGACATGCCGTACCGGTGCAGCAGCCGGATCCGAATCTGCTGGCCTGCGGGCAATGGGTTTTCCAATTGGAAATGGGCGGTTCGGTTTTCCGGTTTCGTGTTTCCGTCGACGGCCCAGCCCTGGGTTTTTCCAAGTTTCCCATCAGTCGCTTTGGAAATGCCAAATCCATTTTGCTCGTAATCTGCGGTGGCGTTGGAAATTCGGACGGGCTGGGACGCACCCGATTCCGGATCGAATGTCTCGACCACGAACTCGGTGAGCACGAAATTTCCGTTCGAACCGCGGCTGGCCGAGCCATTGGTGAGTGACGGATGAGTGAGCGCCTCCAGTCGAATGACTCGCACTTCACGGTCCAATTGAAACGTCAACTCGTAATCGTCCTGGTCCGCATTTTTTCCGGTCATCAGGATGCTCTGGTCGTCAAGTGGTTCGGGATCTGCGCCGCCGGACGACGTGATGGAAACCGGAGTTAGCGTCGTCCAGGCCGGGACGTCAGCTTGTAACTGACGGGTCCATTCTTTCAGCGGCAAATCGAGTTGTGATAATTCGTGACGCGCGTTTTCGACTTGTTGTTGAAGACTGGCAATCCTGTCGTTTGCCAGGGGCGACGCAATTTTGGATTTTGGCGCGAAGCCATTCAGTCCTTTTTCCGGAACATTATTGAAATATGCGTAGAAGCGGTAGAAGTCGTCTTGGGAGACCGGGTCGTACTTGTGATCGTGACAGCGGGCGCAAAGGAAGGTTTGACCCAGCCAGACCGTCGACGTCGTGACAACTCGATCGATGACGTACTCGGTTCGATATTCCTCGTCGACGACTCCGCCCTCAATCGTGATCGGGTGGTTTCGGTTGAAGCCGGTGGCCAGTCGCGTTTGATCGGTTGCGTCGGGCAACAGGTCTCCAGCGATCTGCTGGATCGTGAATTGGTCGAAAGGCAAATTCGAATTAAACGCCGCGATGACCCAGTCGCGCCAGACCCATTGCTGGCGTTCTCGATCGTACTGGTAGCCACTGGTATCGGCGTATCGGGCGGCATCCAGCCAACTACGAGCCATCTGTTCGCCGTAATGGGGACTGGCCAGCAGGCGATCAATGACGGTTTCGAACGCCGTTTCCAGGGGCGCTGGATCATTTTCGAATCGCTCGATTTCTGCCACCGTTGGCGGCAATCCGGTCAAATCCAACGAGGCTCGACGGATCAACGTCGCTCGGTTGGCCGGCAACGCGGGGGCGAGATTTTCCTGTTCGAGCCGATGCAAAACAAATGCATCAATTGGATTGGCTCGCTGTTCGGCTTGGCCGATTTCGGGAATCAGCGGGCGTCGAGGCGGGCGGTAGGCCCAATGGCGGTCGTATTCGGCGCCTTGCTCAATCCAGTTGCGGATGGTTTCGATCTCGGACGGAGTCAATCGTTTCTTATGCGACTCCGGTGGCGGCATCTGGTAGCCAGTTTCTACCGACTTGACCCGATGCAGAAATTCACTTGAATCGACATTTTCGAAATCGAAAACTTCAAATTCAATCGCCGAATCACGATCGTCCAATCGCAAATCCGTTTCCTGTGCCTGCTCACTGGTCTGATCAGGGCCATGACACAGAAAGCAGCGATCCGAAAGAATCGGACGAACATCTCGATTGAAATCGACGCTCGGTTGGGACGCCGACTGGGCGGATACGCTGGTGAGACAGTTGCCAAGTGTTAGCAGGGTCAGGTTGACGATGAACAAGAAACGCATCGGTTCCAGTCTGGCAGGGTGAATGTCGGCTTGGGCGCGGGGTAATCGTGAGCGCAGCAGCTCCCGGTGTTTTCGATCGGTCAGGAACACGCCGTCAAGTTGTTTTCGGTCTCTCATGCCAAGATTATAAGCAAATTCGGCGGACAAAGTTGCTGATGGAACGGAGTTGCTGATCGAAACAGGTTTTCTTTCGGATGTTTTGCGGTTGGCCGGGCGTGAACAGCGGTCGCGCTTAGAATCGGTCGGTTTTGAGCGGCCAAAATTGCCGAACTTCACCACCACGTATCGAGCCACGTCGCGTCACCGGACTTGTCGACGGACGTGCACACCCCATCGGCGAAACGGTCAGCGCGGGGACTCTATTTTCGTTTCGTCGCGTTGGCGTGATTCCACGCAACGAAATGCGGGATGCATCACCGCGATCAGTGTTTGAACATGCTATGGCACGAGCGCACGAGGGTCTGTCGCCGTGGCCGACTTCCGCCGTCGTTGACTGGATCCTGACGACGGTTCGTTGAATGCTTGGCGGCAAAGGCGTTTCGTTGCGAAACGTGCTGTTTGACCGATTTGATCATTTTTATCATTGTCTTTAAAACAATCGTTGATTTTGGTACGCAGCTTTCTTATCTTTTACGGCCATCGAACTCGAACAGTGGTGTCGTTTGGAACTCGCTTGGACTTTGATCGAGGACACCGAAGTTCCGACCGGCCGCTTGTCTGGTCCCCCCAGAGTTCGTCGACAATCCCCACCAAAACGAGGCTTTCATGTCCAATTCGAAAAATATTGCTCGAAGGTTCCCGCTGAAAATTGCCGGTTGGGTTGGCTTGTGTCTTTTGCAAAATCCGCTGGCGGCACAAACTCCGGCAAGCTTGCAGGGCCAAGACGTTTGGCAAGCCGAAAGCCATATTTCTAGCTCGAATACGGGCGCCGATGTGTTTTCGGGAATCGACATCAATGCCTTTGTCGGCGCGGACCGGTTTTACGCTGCCGGCTATACGGGCACGAGAACGATTTTGGGGAACATTGAAGCTGGGCACGCCGATTCCGGTCATGATGTGCTTGGTCATGTCAACGTTGGGGTGACCGGCGATGGCGCGACGACCGCAGTGGATCAACACGCGACGTTGGTCACCCATAGCCTGGCAGGACGTGCTCCTGGCGGTGCTGCCTATCCGGGAAATTACTTTGCCTATGGAATCGCTTTTGATGCCAACACTTTTACGGGTGCAATTGCGACGGCGTTTGGTTCGGGTGGCAGTTTCAGTACGACCAATGCATCCACGGCCAGTACCTATTCGCAGATGTTGGAGACGGGTTTTGGTGCTGCAAATCAAACGGTGGATGTGTTCAACAGCAGTTGGGGCTTCAATACCCCCAGCGGGGCGTCTGTTACAACCATCGGTGTGGACGGGATGATCAACGATACGGGCGTCGTGGCTGTGTTTTCTGCGGGAAATTCGGGCCCAGGTACAAACACGGTCGGCGGAATCGGTGCCGGACACAATTCGATTACCGTTGGTGCGACCGGGACGGATACGAATAACTACGACACGATTGCCGGTTTTTCAAGTCGGAGTCCGAACGACTACTTTTTGTTTTCTGCGCCGACCTCTGGTTCCGTTCAGACTGGCGCTCGTGCTGCGGTCGACATCGTAGCGCCCGGTACGGCGTTGACGTTGGCCGCGTCCGGGACAACCAGCAGCTATTTTACTGGCGTCGCCGGTACCAGTTTTTCGGCTCCGATCGTTGCCGGTGGTGCTGCGTTGATGGTGGATGCCGCCAAGGACATTTACGGTACGTCGCAAGCGATTGATGGTCGAGTGATCAAAGCGAACTTGCTCAATGCTGCCGGCAAATTGACAGGCTGGGACAACGGTCAATCCGACGTGGGGGGCGTGATTCAGACGACTCAAGCCCTCGATTACACCTACGGGGCCGGCAGTATGGATTTGGATCAAACGTTTGACCAGTTTATTAATCAAGCCAACGGAGGGCTGGCCGGCACGACCGATGTCGCGGGAACATCGACGGGAAATCAGGGAATGGTGAATAACGTGGGATGGGATTTTGGACTGGTTGGTAACAACGCGGGTGTCAACGACGACAATTTCTATTTCATTGATCAGATGCTGCGAGCGGGATCGGATCTGAACGTCACGCTCTCCTGGTTTGCGGATATGGATTCCGGCAATACCTCTGGTGTTGATGCGGATTTTAGTGGTTTTGGAGCCGAGCATTTCGCCAATCTCGATCTGCGCGTCTTCCAATTCGACAATCTGACCGACCTGAATATTATTGGAACGGTTGCCGAGTCCATCAGCCAGTTCAATGCGGTTGAGCATTTGTCGTTCCAGTTGGCAGCGACCGGTTTTTACGGCATCGGTGTCAATTATGCCGGAGCTAACTTCAACTTTACCGGCGAGACGGGTGAAACCTATGGGCTGGCATGGTTTGGTACCGCGGTCCCCGAACCGAGTGCGGCCGTGTTTTTGCTACTGTTGGTTTCAGGTGCTGTCAGCCAGCGGCCACGCAGGAAAAAACGCTTGATTTAACAACGCGTGGAACGGTAATGGGCAACGGTTAGTCCGCGCGAGAAGCGGTTGATTCGAACGCGGTAATCGAGTGGCTCTACGTTACTGATTTGGCAGCCAGCAACTGACCGAGCATCCAGGTCACGATCACCCCTCGCGCGGACCAGGCAATCGTGCGAATCCAATTGCTGTGAACCAGCCGGCGATGGACTTCTGGGTCGAACCCACTGGCCAGCTTGGCATGACACGGAACCTGCAAAAACGCGGTGGACAACCAGATCAAAACGACCAACACAATTCCGGCGATCACCAGCGAACGCGAAACGCCGGGCGGAGTGAATTTTGCCAGCAGGATGGATGTGACCAATTCGATCACCATCGGCAAGATCACGACGAACGTGATCAATTTTTCGTGCTGGGATTGGTATGCGGGATAGATCTCGGTTCCGACTCGGGCGAACAGTGGGTAATGCACGACTTGCACGATCCAGATCAGACCGACCAGGAACATCGTGGACAGCAAATTGACGATCAGAATTTTGGTGGAAAGTTCCATCATGCGCAAAATGAGAATGGGATGATCGGGGTTAGGAGCCGGAAGTTTCGGCAATGGTTTCTCCGTTGTCCATGATGGAAATTTCCTGCTGCAGAATTTTCAGCAGCGTTTGCAGGAACGCGACAACCATCGGGCCAACCAGGATCCCGACCGGACCGAGCGTTGCGACGCCACCGAGGACACTGAGCAGGGCCAACAAGGGATGCAGGTTTGATTGGCCGTGCAGGACCAGCGGCTTGATCACATTGTCGGCCATCGAAATGACCAGCGTTCCATAGGCTGCCAATCCAATCGCTGCGGTCAGGTTGTTGTCGACAAAATACAGATACAGGCAACATGGAATCCAGACCGCTGCAGCACCAACAAACGGGACCATTGCCAGTACGGCCGACAGGACCGTCAGCAAAAACACGGATTCCAGTCCGACGAAGTAGAAACCGATGCCGGCCAGCAGCCCTTGAACCAGCGCGGACAACAGCGTTGCGACAACGACGGCGCGGCTGATACGGGCGAACTCGTCGACCAGTTCAGATTCATGTTCATCTTCCAGGGGCGACAGTCCCTTGAACGACTCAATCATTTTTGGCCCATCCAACAGGAAGAAATAGAGGCCGACCACCATGATCAAAATTCCGAGGATCGAGCTGCCGACAAACGACGCCGCACCCCCGCCAATTTTCAACAACTGGTCGCGGAGCGATTTCACCCCCGACATCACGTAAGCTTCCATGTCCTGGGCTGAAGGGTTGGCAAATTCGATAATCGTTGCCCGGATTTTCCCACCGAGCAGTTGGGTTTTGAATTTTGCAAAGTCGCTTGCGGTCTCCAGGATTTGCTGTCGATAACGGGTTGTTTGCTCGATGCGTCGCTGTCTGGATTCGGTTGATTGATCGCCGTACGTAATTGGAGCCAGTGTTTCGTGCAGCCTGCGGGCGGTCTGGACAGCGGTGATGAATGCGACCCAGGGCGACGCGGGAGCGACCTCAGGCGTCTCGTTCGGATCGCCGGCGGCAGCGGGAGATTCCGTGTCGTCAGCGTCGACCCAGGCGAGATTGTTCTCTTCTCCAAGTGTTCTTGCGGATTCCTGGACCTGGTAGAGTAGCGATTGGTGTCGATCGTATTCCGAGTCGTCAATCAAGCCGGTCTCCTGCAGCTGTCCCAGCGCGGCGTCAATATTTCGGAGGATTGCTGCCGATGGCATCGTCAGGTGCAGTTTGTTGCGAATATTCTGGGCGCTGTCGAGTAGCTTGCTGGTGTTGAATTGGGCTACCATGTTGCGGCCCTCCACCAATGCCATCAGGAACAGTGCCGTCAGTGGAATCAGCAGGAACAGCAGGATGGCCGTGGTGGTCAGCCCGGCTGCGATCTTGTCTCGCCCGCCACATTTTTTCTGGAACCAACGATGAAGTGGTCGAAAAACGACCACCAGAACCGCCGCCAGAAACAGCGGCACAATAAAGCTGACCATCACTTCGTAAAACAGGAATCCGACCAGCACCACGACGGCCAGGAGAATGGCCAAAGAAATGTATTGCGCGATCGTAATACTGACGACCGGTTGGGGCGATTCTGACCCGTCGGTGGATGGGGCAGGTTCGACGGCGGGTGAATGACTGGCTGTGTCTTGAGGTTCGGTTTTGTCAGAGTTTGTTCCCGCGCTGTTGGGGTCAGCGGAATCGGGTTGCTGCTGCTCGCCCGGCTTGCGTTGTTTGCTCATTCCGTCGTCGATCCCTGAAACGTCGCTGCGAGTTATCTTCCGTTCGATGGTGTCGATTGTAGCCAGAATTCAGCTGTGAGAGTACAGCCTGACTGAGCGACGAAAGTTTGGCGGTCAATGGAGCGGGCGTTGCGCCGAGAACTCGGTCGCAGGCCCGCTTGCAGTTCCCGACTTTGGCCGGGAATCCAGGCTGAGTTTCGTTTCTGTCGACCGCCAGGGGTGTTACTGTCTCGAGCTGGGGGTGATTTTGAGGGTGATTTTCTCACCCTTCCGGTCGACCACGATGGTGATTTCCTGTCCGACTTTCAGGCCGTCCAAAACCGCCGTGTAGTCGTAGATGTTTTCAATTTTTGTGCCTGCCAACTCCGTAATGATATCGCCACCGATCACCCCGGCTGCTTCCGCGGGAGCACCCTTGGTGACGTCGGAAAGTTTGACTCCCACGACATCGTCACCGTAAGAGGGGACGGTGCCGAGATAGGCCCGACCACCACGAGCCATCGTTTTAGGTTTCGACTCGCGGCGGACGTAAGCGGGTACGTCCTGATCGGTAGCGAGCGAGCGGGCGATCAGCCCCATTAATTTTGCGATTCGCGCGGCATCCGGGTAATTCAATTTGTCTGGCGTGTCGCGGGGGGTGTGGTAGTCCGTATGGGAACCGGTGAATGCCGACAGGATTGGAATGCCCGCGCGGTAGAAGGAACTCGCGTCGGTTGGCAGATCGGTGTCATCGCTAAGCGTCAACGGTAATCCAATCACGGCGTTCTTTGATTCGATCATCGAGGCCCAATCATCGCTGCTCCCGATTCCCTGCAGGATCAATTTGTCTTCCAGTCGACCGACCATGTCCATATTCAGCGCGGCGACAACCCCGCTGCGTTGCTCGGCCTCGACGGTAGAAATTTTAATTTTTTGAACCCCAAATCCCTTTACCGACGCAATCAAATCTTCCAGCTTGTCTGCCGGCGTGTCCGGATCCGATTGGATCTCGACTTCGAAATCTGGAACACTTTTTCCGATAAAGGCCAACGAGCCTTCCAGCTCTTTGGCATCGGTTGCTTCCCCGTTGAGGGATAGTTCGCCTGCCTGGTTCACTCTCAATATGAAATCATGAAAGTTTGCAGGTTTGGCATCCTCTGCTTCAGAGAGTGATTTGGCGTAGTGAGCGGACCCATGCAGTCCAAGTTCTTCGCCCGACCAACCGGCGAAGATGACGTCGCGGCGAAGGTTGATTTTTCCATTGCGTTTTTGTGTGGCCAGATATTCGGCGACTTCCAGCATGGCTGCGACGCCTGATGCATTATCATCGGCGCCGAAGTGGATGTTGGTTTCTTCGTCCTGTTTGGCAAGGCTGTTGCCGCCCTGCCCGGTTCCCAGGTGATCGATGTGTGCTCCGACAACAATGACCTGATCGGTTGGTTGATCCCCCGCGGGCAATCTGCCAACGACGTTCCTTCCAATGCCGGTGATTTTTTCGACGTCGGTGGTCACAGCGACTTGGGTATCTTTGATCGGGAAACCGGTTTGCTGAGAACCGTCGTCGAGTGCGGTTTGGACCGTTTTTAGATCTTTCCCCGTGTTCCTTAACCAGGTCTCCGCCAGCGCGTCAGAAATGCTAACTGCCGCGAGACTGGATCCGCTCGGGGAAAAATCGTTGCGCAATGGAACCAGTTGATTACGGACTTGAGAGTTGGGGCCGGAAACGACGATCAAGCCGACGGCTCCATTTTCGCGGGCGTAAAAGGCTTTTTTTCGCAACTCGGCATAAAAATTCAGATGCTGTCGCAGTTCCGGAGCGACTTGCTCGGGAACGAACCGAAACACCAAGGCCCATTTTCCTTCGACGTCGAGATCCTGATAGGAATCATAGGCCGCGAATTCCCCTTTTTCCGGCGCCACAATGCCGTAGCCGGCAAACACGACCTCCGTTGCAGGCACGGTGACATTTCCCGAGAACGTCAGGGGCCGCCAGTCCTGGTCGATCGCTTGGGGCGCGATTCCAGTTGGCGTTTGAACATCCAGTTGGTTCTTGGGGCCCAGTTTGGTGCCGTTGGGGAATTCAAATTTTTGATACCAAGTCCCGTTATCCCCGGCCGGTTGGAGGCCGAGGTGATCCATGTAGGCAGCGACGTAGGCGGTGGCCTGTTTTTCGCCGACCGAGCCGGTCATTCGTCCGCCCAATTCCTTCCGGCACAGATAGTCGACGTGCCGCATGATGTCTCGGGGGTCAAAATCGGCGGCCGCCCGTTTGGCAGATTCCAAGCCGATGTTGGCAGCCTCTTCTTCGAACACGTCGGGTTCGGTGTCGGGGATCTCCTTTCGGGAGGTAAATTTTGGGGACCGAGACAATACTTCCAGAGCCGCGGCGTGGTTCCAGTTTCCGATATAGATTTGAGATTCTTTTTTAGCGTTGCGGTTCGACGTCCAGGTCAGTTGTTTGCCATCCGGGGTAAAGCTGGCCAGCCCATCGAATCCCTCGGTGTCGGTTACTCTGACTGGTTCTGACGTGCCATCGGTGCCGACCAGGTACAATTCAAAATTTCCGAACCCGTGTTTATTGGTCGTAAAAATCATGTACTTGCCCGAGGGATGAAAAAACGGCGCCCAGCTAAGGGCGCCCATTTTCGTCAACGTGCGTTGGTCGCTGCCGTCGATATTCATCGTCATGATCTCAGCCGTCGCACCGTTTTCGGCGAATCTCCGCCAGCAGATCTGCTTGCCGTCGGGAGAGAAAAACGGTCCCCCGTCGTAACCCATGACATCGGTGAGTTGACGAACGTTGGTGCCATCGGCGTTCATGATGAAGATATCCATCATCACCGCCGGGTCGATTTCAAAGGCTTTTTTCTGCTCTTCGGTTAGCGGTTGGCTGTAGGCGTTACGGTTGGAGGCAAATGCGATCAGCTTGCCATCGGGCGAATAGGACCCCTCGGCGTCATAGCCCTTGGCATTGGTCAGGCGATTGTATTGCTTCGAAGTGCGGTCGTACGCGTAGAGCTCAAATGTCTCGTCGTAATCCCAAGCGTACCGGCGGGCTTCGCCAGACTCTCGCATTTCGATTTCCTGCTGTTGTTTGGCCTTGGCTTGCGGATCGTCTTGGGTCGATGCATACAGGACGAGATTGTTGTCGGGATGGACCCAGGCACAAGTGGTTTTGCCGTAACCAGGCGAGATGGGTTCAACGTCGCCAGTTTCGAAATCGAGCAAATAAATCTGGAAAAACGGATTGTCTTCGCGACGTTCGCTTTGAAAGACCAGCTTGGTCCCGTCGGCACTGAAATAGCCCTCGCCGGCGCGGCGGCCCTCAAACGTAATTTGCCGGACATCGGAGAGGAACTTTTTCTCGATGCTCCCATCCAGAGGAGCTTCCTGGCAGATTGCTTGCGGACAAGAAAATGCGAGAATAGCCAATGTGGTGATTAATCGAATTGCGGAGTTTTCGCCCAAACCGAATTTCATATGAATATTGCCTGATTTTTCTTGGTTGGTAATTTGATTGTTTAAACGGAAGTTAGGACAATTGCTATTTTGTCCTAATCGTACCTTGTCGGCCAGTCGATGATGCCGCAAGACTGTGTGATCTTCGCATTTGTCGTTGAAAACGGTTCGGAACAGCGGGATGGACTGTCGGCGCAATCCGCTCCGCCAAAAATGAGAATCCGCATCAGGTCGTCCAGGCCTGCGTTCGAAATGACCAACTGGGCAGAGCGGTAAAAAACCGGCAAATTCCCCGAATTTTCTGTTCTGTCCGCAAGATCTTGGGGTTATTCGCTCAAAAGCATTGTTATTGGGCGCTACTTTTGTCGGTTTTTTAAGCCGCGAGGAGATCCGCGAAAGGCGATGGCGGATAGAATGATGTCTCAACGACCGCGAAACGATTTTAGCGAGACACATTGGTTTCCAGCCGCTGTCGAAATCTTGAAATTGATTAGTTAAAATACTAAGAAAGCGACCGTCTTGAATTCTAAATTCGCGGCGGTCGTTTTTCATCATCCAGGGACAAACCATGATTGCGAATCGAAGTTACGATTGTATTGTTATCGGTGCCGGCCCGGGTGGCTCCTCCGCCGCTGCGATCGTTGCCGAACAGGGGCTTTCGACCCTGCTGATTGAACGCGACAAAATGCCGCGTTTCCATGTGGGTGAGTCACTGATGCCAGAAACTTACTGGCTGTTCGAGCGACTGGGAATCGTCAACGAGTTGGAGCGAACGACTTTCACCCGAAAAAATGGGGTCCAGTTCGTCAGCAGCAGTGACAAAGAATCCAAGCCGTTCATCTTTGCTGACCATGACAGTCGTAAGTCTAACGTCAGTTGGCACGTGAAACGGGCAGATTTCGACAATCTGTTGTACGAAACCGCCTACAACCGTGGTGCGACTTGCATCGACGAAACTCGCGTATTGGATGTGGAGATTCGCAAAAAATCTCCTCACAAGATCACGATCAAGACGGCTGATGACAGGGAACAGGAAATTACCGGAAGCGTGATCATCGACGCTTCCGGCCAATCATCGTTGATCGCCGGCAAGCTCGGTCTGAAAGAGTTTTACCCGGATCTGAAGAAGGCAGCGATCTGGGGTTATTTCGAAAACGCGATTCGTGCCGGTGGGAGCAATCCTGAAGTCACTTGCATTTTACACACCGACAGCAAGGAAGCCTGGTTTTGGTACATCCCGCTACACGACGGGACAGTCAGTGTTGGGCTGGTTGCCGACAACGATTTCCTGCTGAAGCGTGGCGGCTCACCGCAGCAAACTTTCGAGACGGAGATCGAGAACTGCCCCGGAATCAAACGCCGATTAATGGATGCGACTCAGCGTGGAAAATTCAACGTCGCCAAAGAGTTTTCTTACCAGGTCAACGAAAAGGCAGGTGACGGTTGGGTGCTGGTCGGAGATGCCGGCGGTTTTCTTGATCCAATCTACTCGTCGGGAGTCTACCTGGCACTGAAATCGGGTGTGATGGCAGGCGAAGCCGTCGCAGCAGGGCTTCACGCAGGAAACACTTCGGCAAAACAGCTTGGCAGCTGGACGCGTGAGTACGACGAAGGCGTCAAGTGGTTGAGAAAACTCGTTCAGAGCTTTCTATAACAACGATTTTAGCTTTGCTGAATTCATGAAAGCGTTTCCACATCATGCTCCCAACCTGACCAATCTTTTGATCGGTCGCGTTTTCGACGGAAATCCGGGCGCAATTTTCGAAGACATGGATCCATGGCTGGAGCGAACGAGAAACGAAAAGGAAATGGCGACCAGCTAGGTTGAGAGATCGCTCTTGAGATTGGAACTTTGAGCTTTGCAGGAAGGTTTTTCTCTCAAGCAGGATTTTTAATTCTTGATCAAGTCAGCTAATCTCTGTTCGCTTTCCGCATCAACCAATTCCTCGAACGTAAATGGATCGTCTCGTCTTTTGGCTGTGATGAAGGCAAGCGTTACCTTGTTCAGGTCGACGCCGCGAAGATAAGCTGTTTCTAGCTCGCTCCAAGGAATTGGGTAGCCAGCCTGACTGGCGGCAATTCCGCTTTCAACAATCAGCCTGCCCGGAACTCGCCGAATTTTCATCCCGATCAATTGAAACAACGGGATGGGTCTGCCGCTCAGAAAAGCCTGCAACCACAGACGAAAAAACGTCAAAAAGACGATCAGCAGGGTCAGAAACACGACGCCGATGAATACTGCGGCGACGATGATGATGACCGTATTGGCTTGCGACAGGATCATCGCGAATCAATTCCTCGTTCACCCGGTCAGTGCTCAATTTTCGGCCAATACTCGTCGAAGCCACCTTCTTTTACGAAGTCGGGGCTATTGTCGAGATCGTGACACTGGACACACGAGGTTTCGCGAGCTTCAGCCAGCGTCAGCCGCATTTCGTCTCTCAGTTTGTCAATCAGCGCTTTGTTATTCGCCTGATTTTGCTCCGCTTCGACGTGGGCCGAACCGGGACCGTGGCAATTTTCACAGCCATTGGCGAATAACAGCTCGTCCTTTTCGTAATTGGTGTATCCCGTTTCGTATGGGTAATAGTCCTGCGGGTTCCATCCGGTCATGTGGCAACTGACACACTCCGGATCAAAATGGCGTTGTACCCAAGCCCGTTGACCGGGTTCTGTCAGATCACGGGTCGCTTTTTCGTGAGGACCACCATCGCCGTCGACGCCGTCAGCCCAGATGTCGTATTCGTCGCTGTGGCAATCAGCACAGGCATCGGAGCCCACAAAGGAATGTCCGGACGGATGACGTTGCGGCTTGATGTCGGCCAATTCTCCGGCCAACCATAATCGTTTCAGATCTGCCTGGTAACCGAAGAAAATCTCTTTCATTTCGGGCGAGTCATTAAAGCGTTCGTCCAGCGGTACGCGTTCGTATTTGATGGTGGGTTGGCCGTCGTTTTCGTAGTAGCCAACCAGTCCAACGTACATCCCTTTCACGCCGACCTGAATCATGGACGTAACCTTGCCGTTGGTTTCGATGACTTCGGGATGCAATGTCGGGTCCCCTGCCCCGCCCGCGGTGACAAGGATATCAAAGACTGGAAACTGTTTGGCCAAATCGCGACAGTCATCCAGCGATGTAAACGCGACCAAAACGGTCAGGTCACAACCCGCGGCCTCGATCTTGGGAACCACCTGGGCGAGCCCTGCGGCCGCTTTCTCAACCTTGACATCGTCGGAATCGGTGAACTTGGCGGCGTATTCATCTCCCAAGACCATTGTGACGCCAATTCGTTTTCCGTTTTTCTCGATCACCGTGAACCGGTTGGAAAGCGATGAATCGAGCACTTCCACGTTGGCGCAAGTAAACGGAGTATCGCCTGCTGGGGCATCGAGCATGGACTGTGCCAAGTCGATACTTGGGATTTTCAAATCATCGGGGCCCAATCCCACCACGTCATAGTTCAAAACACGGCAGAGGCTGTAGTGAGTTTTGCTGAGTTTTAAGGTCGGCTGTTGGCCGAACCGGCGAACCTGGTTGCCGGCGTCGATCGAGACCAGGTCCCAACCGCGTTCCTGCAAGACTTTCTGGCAATCGTGGCGCCGCATCAGTCCGCCCTTTTGGTTTTCCAGTCCCGTGCAACCACAGGGCTCGATGTAACCATGCTGGCGACCACTGATGAACAGCGTAAAAGTCGGTTTTTGCCAATCGGCGACTAACTCGGTGCGATTGGGTGTTGGGCTGGACTCCGCGGACTCGGAGTAGCCGGTGACTTTGATCTTGTCATCGTCGCTGAGCACCGGGCTGTTGAATGGCTAGAATCATTCGCAACACGGAGAGCGGTTGCTCACAACCGATGGTCGTAATCGCGCCAGCCAATACCAAACTTATCAGGCTGAACCGACCTAAAATCCAAGCGTGGTTCATGCAGTCCTCTCACAGTGGGTCGCTGTAGCCGGAATTTGCCTTCCTGGCATTCAGGGGTTAGAAAGCCCGAAAAAATCTTTCGAACTCAACGAAAGAATACAGGCGCGGCGTGCCAAGGTAAATGGCAACGCTGCCAAAAACCCGCGTGAAATCAAAAATCTGCCGTCAAATCCTGCTGCCGATTGTAAATCCGAATTCGTTCTCTCAGCCATTGCCTGCATTCGGTAAAAAACTCCTGAAAGTCGGATCGCTGATAATCGGGATAGGTCCAGCGGCTAAACGTCCATTTGCCGCCGCGAAAATGCAGGGTCACTTCTGCAAAGATCCCTTCACGCAAATAGATTCGGTGGTCACGATCTTTTGTCGTCACGAGTACCAGTTTGGCTTCACTAATGTATCCGGGATCGATATTGACCGGACGCTGTTCGGGATAGGCATTAGCTGTCGCGAACTCTTGCTCCCATTGGTTGGATAAATGTTTGGTGGGCGCAATGTTACCGGGGTCCAGTAAACGTTCAAACGCGATGAACTGCTTTTTTAAGTCCGTGCCCATCGAGTCGGTGTAGAAATCGGTCTCCGTGAAATCAAAAACGGGGCTGGTTTTGACGATCGGACCCCACTGCGCCGCAGCCGTTTCAGCAACCCATTGAAGTGCTTCGGGATGGCGGCTGGTGATTGCCGTAATCAGGAGCACTGGTTTGTGTACGGCGATCTCGCCCATGGTTTCACTCTGGAAGGTATTTCCGACGCAAGGTCAGCAGGCGCCCTAATAGGCTTTCGCAAAAATGGCTCGATTGACCGTTTTCTGACCGGTGAAAATGCACTGGCCTGGAATTTTCTCGTCGTCCAGTGGCATACAGCGCGGCGTGACTTTCAGGGGTTTCAGGATGGCATCGGTTTCGGGGCAATCCACGAAATAGCAATGGGCAAATCCGCCGTGGATCTCTGGCTGTTTTTGATTCTGTGGCGTGAAGTAGGCTTTGAACTCGTCCAGCGAATCAATTTCGCGGGTATGGTCGGTTCGCATCTGCAGGGCTTTATCAAACAGTGACTGCTGGATGTCCGCGAGCGTGTCTGGCAGTTGCGCGATGAATTCTGCGCGAGAAACGCCGCTGGATTTTGGTTGGTCACGCCGGCCGACAAAGACACTTCCCTGTTCAATGTCGCGCGGTCCGACTTCGACGCGGATGGGTACCCCCCGTTTGACGTGGTACCACTTTTTCTCCCCGCCGCGCAAATCCCGGTCGTCGAGTTGGACACGGACGGGTTGATCGTCGTACCGCGTTGCCGCAATTTCCTGCCTCAGCGATTCGCAGTACTCCATGACCTTGGAGCGTTCGTCGTCGTTTCGGATAATCGGCAGGATCACCACGTGTCTGGGGGCCAGGCGGGGGGGAATCACCAATCCATCGTCATCGCTGTGAGTCATGATCAAGGCGCCGATCAAACGCGTCGACATTCCCCAGGAAGTCGTCCAGGCGAACGATTCAACGCCCTCGGAATCCTGGAACTTGATTTCCTGTGCTTTGGCAAAATTCTGGCCGAGGAAGTGCGAGGTCCCAGCCTGTAGTGCTTTGCGGTCCTGCATCATGGCCTCAATGGCCAACGTCATATTCGCACCGGGGAATCGTTCCCCTTCGGTTTTCTCCCCTTTAATGACCGGTACGGCCATGTGGTTCTCGACAAAATCTGCGTACACGTCGAGCATCAGATGGGTTTCTTCCATCGCTTCGGATTCGGTCGCGTGGGCGGTATGGCCTTCCTGCCAAAGGAATTCGGCCGTTCTCAGAAACAACCGTGTCCTCATCTCCCAACGGACCACATTGGCCCATTGATTGATTTTCAGGGGCAAGTCCCGATAGGACTGGATCCATTTGGCAAACATTGCGCCGATAATGGTCTCGCTGGTGGGGCGTACCACCAGTGGCTCTTCCAGTGGACCTGCGGGGATCAAGCCGCCGTCGGGGCCGGGCTCGAGCCGGTGGTGGGTGACGACCGCACATTCTTTGGCAAAACCTTCGACGTGTTCGGCTTCTTTTTCCAGGAAACTCATGGGGATGAACAACGGGAAGTAGGCGTTTTCATGACCCGTTTCCTTGAACATCACATCCAGCGCTTTTTGCATGTTTTCCCAGATGCCGTACCCCAGGGGCTTGATCACCATGCAGCCGCGGACGGGCGAATTTTCAGCCATATCCGCTGCCTTGATGACTTGCTGATACCATTCTGGATAATTCTCTTCACGCGTAGGGGTGATTCCCGTTTTTGCCATGGTTGTTCGGGGCCAAAAAAAAGTTGTGTAGAATCCGACAGCCGCATTGCGACAGGCCCGCATTCTAGGCATTGCCGATGCCACTTTCGAGTGGGGAGTTACATCCGGGCCGTTGTGCATGCGTTCTCTTGTCGATTATCCGGCACCGTCTTAGAATCTGGCACCACGTCCAACCCGGATGGGCCAACTCACCAGTTTGTTGCTGGTTACCGTCTTTGCCTGCCGCTTCAACCCCCACGAGTCACCCATGAGTCGCCGTTTTGTCAAAGAGCTTGCTGACGGAGAAGTCATCGATCAGGTTTTTCTCGCCTCGGAAAAACAGCTTCGCACAAATCGCAATGGGAATTTGTATTTGCAAGTCCGATTGAGTGACAAGACGGGGTCGCTGACGGCGATGCTGTGGAATGCGAATCAGAAACATTATGACAGTTTTAACAATGGTGATTTCATTCGGGTCAAAGGCACGTCGCAGTTGTATAACGGCGGGATGCAGGTACTGGCCAAAGACGTCGAAAAAACCGACCCGGCCACGGTCGAAGAATCTGATTTCGAAACACTCTCGACCGTTGATGTGGAAAAGATGGTGGCCCGCGTCGGTGAGTTGTTGCGAGGCATGGGGAATGTGCATCTGAGGAATTTGGCGGAGTGCTTTCTGATCGATGAAGATTTCATGCGAGGCTTCAGGACGGCGCCGGCCGGGATCAAAAACCATCATGCCTACCAGGGCGGGTTGCTGGAGCATGTGCTGTCGCTGATGGAATTGGTCAACGTGGTCGGCCCACTCTACGAAAACGTGGACGCCGATGAACTGATGATGGGGGCCTTCATTCATGACATGGGGAAGATCCGTGAACTCACGTATGAGCCGGATTTGGGGTACAGCGACGCTGGCCAGTTAATTGGTCACCTGGTCCTGGGTGTTTCGATGCTGGATGAAATGATCGCAATCACGGAAAAGCAGTCAGGTGAAGATTTTCCGGAACCCCTGGCGAACCATTTGCGTCACATGATTGTCTCTCATCACGGGACGCATGAATTCGGTAGTCCCAAACTACCGATGTCGCAGGAGGCCGTGGCCCTGCACTATCTCGACAACCTCGATGCAAAACTGCACAGTTTTCAACAGTTGATCGACGAGGATCTGAATAAGGACAGTGCCTGGACGGTGTATCACCCCAGCCTCGGTCGTAAGATTTTCAAAGGCCAGTCATAGTTCTTGGCGACTCCGCCACGTTGGCTTGTGCCGGTTCGCCAACCGAATTTCCCCTCAAAATGAATGCCTGAATTCCCGGAACGACGGTATGTCGAGCCGCGAAGATCACGAAGTTCTTCGTTTTCGCGGTTTTTCCCCGGTTAAAAATCGGCGGCAGATTGCCTGGCAACCAAACGGGGAAATCGCACCGCCCCGTTCCTCAGAGGACGCTTGGACGATTTTGCCCGGTTTTTGCCCCGAATTCCAGGGGCTCCTGCCCCCGCTTCTCCCGTAGCAATTTGGCTCAGTCAGCCATAAACTCATGATCATGAAAGAAAAACTTAATTTGGAAAAACGAATTCTCGAACTTGTCTTCAGTGACAATTATCAACCTCTCAAACCAACCGCCATCGCGAAATCCTTGAAGCTCCTGGATGAAGAACGAGAGGTCAAACGGACCATCAAACGCCTGGTCCGACAGGAGCGATTGGCGTGGGGTTCCAAGCACCTGGTGATCCGTCCCAAACTGGACTCGGAATCGAAACGCGAATCGAAAAGCGACCCTGCGTCGAAGAAAAAGAGCTCCAACGACGTGATTGGCGTGTTTCGACGAGTCGCGGCTGGATTTGGCTTCGTCACGCCTCAGGAATCGGTCGTCACCGATCGCTCGGAAGATATCTTCATTCCCAAACACAAAACACTCGACGCGGCCGATCGGGATGTTGTGAGAGTCCGGCTGTCGCGCGGACACAACGAAAAATACAAACCGAAGAAGAACGAAAAACCGGGCAGCAGCGGCCGAATTGTCGAAGTCATCGAGCGTCATACCCGCCGTTTTGTCGGTACCTACCAGGAGCATCGCGGTTACGGCTTCGTTGCGGTCGATGGTGCTGTCTTTGAGTCGGCCATCCTCGTGGGGGACGCCGGTGCCAAAAACTGCCGGGTGGAAGACAAAGTCGTCGTGGAAATGGTTCGTTTTCCGTCTGATCGTAACGAGGGCGAAGGCGTGATCGTCGAAGTTCTCGGCGAGCGGGGGAAACCGGGTGTCGACACTCTCAGCGTCATTCGGCAATATGACCTGCCAGAAGAATTTCCTGAAAAGGTGCTGCAGTGCGCCCGCGAACAGGCTGAAGGTTTTTCCGATCAAACGATCCCCGCCGACCGGACCGACTTTACCGGCACAACGGTCATCACGATCGATCCGAAAACCGCGCGAGATTTCGATGATGCCATCTCGCTGGAACGATTGGAGAACGGTCACTGGAAGTTGGGCGTTCACATCGCCGATGTCTCCCATTTCGTACCGTTTCAATCCGACCTCGACAACGAGGCGTATCAACGCGGCACCAGTGTTTACTTGCCAGACCGCGTGATCCCGATGTTGCCCGAAATCATCTCCAACAATCTGGCCAGCCTGCAGCCCGATCGGGTCCGGTATTGCATGACGGCAGTGATCGAGTTCACCGAGGCAGGCATTCCGGTGGCGACCGACCTCCATCGTGGCGTCATCAAGAGTGCCCATCGCTTCAACTACGAAGAAATTGACGAGTACCTGGAGAACGACCAGCCCTGGAAGAAAAAACTGACCCAACCCGTATTCCAGTTGGTGCGCGACATGCACACTCTGGCGATGAAACTCCGGAAGCGCCGCATGGACGGCGGTGCCATCAATCTGGTGCTGCCCGAGATAAAAATCGATCTGGACGACCACGGCAAAGTCTCCGGCGCTCACACGGTGGAAAATACCGAAAGTCACCAGGTGATCGAAGAGTTCATGCTGGCGGCTAACGAAGCCGTCGCGCAGCGGTTGGTCGACGAAAAACTTTACCTGTTGAGACGCGTCCACCCCCAGCCGACGGAAGCCAAGCTGGCCGATTTGACGAACTTCGTCCAGGGCCTCGGAATCGAAACCGGTAGCCTGCAGGATCGCTACGAGCTCAAGCGGGTCATCGAAGAATCAGAACACATGCCGCAGCAGCACGCGATCCATTACGCCGTTCTGCGAAGTATGCAGAAGGCAATTTACAGCCCGGATGAAATTGGGCATTTTGCACTTAACAGTAAAGCCTATTGTCATTTCACATCGCCGATTCGTCGTTACCCGGACCTGATCATCCACCGCGCGGTGGGCAAACTGATCGACGGTAAAAGACCGGATGCCGATTATCAACGACTGGCGATGTTGGGTAAGCATTGCAGTGAATTGGAAAAACGGGCCGCCGATGCCGAACGCGAATTGGTTAAACTGAAGTTGCTGAATTTCATGTCGGACAAAGTTGGCCAAACTCTGCACGCGGTCATTACCGGCGTCGAGGCGTTCGGTGTGTTTGCGCAAGGCATTGAGATTCCCGCCGAAGGCCTGATCCCTGTGGCCAACCTCCCCGGTGACAAATATCAGTTCGATCGCGCCAGTCGAACCATGACCGGTTTTCGTGAAGACAACCAGTTCCGATTGGGTGACCCGATCGAGGTCAAGGTCTCGCTGGTCGATCCGGATCAAAGGCTGCTGGAATTTGAGCTGCTGGGTGTGTCCCCGTCGCGGACAAACGTGACGAGGCGCAAAGAACCTGCTCGTGAGCAGGAATCAACGCCCCAGAAAAATTCAGGCCGAAGTCCCAAATCGGCTGAACGGAAGGGCCGCTCAAGTGGACGTGCAAGTGCTCAATCGAGAGGCCAGTCGAAAGGAAACTCGAAAGGAAACTCCAAAGGAAACTCCAAAGGAAACTCCAAAGGGCCAGCCAAAAAATCGGCTTCCAAACAAGCGGGTGGCCAAGCCGATGGCGAATCGTGGGAATCCGTCCGCGCCGTTGGTCGACAGCGTGGACAGCGGCGAAAAAACAGGCCGCCCGCTTCCGAATCATCGTCGACGCAACCAAGGCCAAGACGCCCCAAAACCAAAACGGATTCCAGCAAGAAATCGAAACAGCCATTAAAAAGACAATCGCAGGCTGACGAGCGTCCGGCAAGTAAAAAAGCAGATTCCCGTCCATCGAAATCCGGTTCGAAGGATTCCGTCTCGACGAATTCCAAAAATTCGTTTTCCAAAAAATCGAAGTCGAAAAAATCACGGGGAAAGTCTTCAACGTCCCCAACTTCCGGCAAGCCTACATCCAAGCGCGCCAAAGGTGGAAAACCGCAATCGGATCGCAAGCAGCCGTCTCGTACCAAATCGCGAAAACGTTCATCCTGATCTAGCGCCCGAACAGCTTTGGGGCGCTTTCGACGCGGATTGTTGGCTTGCGTTGGGCAGTTTCAACCCCTAAACAACTCCGCCGCAATTTGTCGTCAAGTCCCTTCGCGTGTGATTTGCATTTCAATTGCTTATCGCTCAACGGCAACGCCGGTGGCGGATGTGGGTATTGGCAAGTCGCCAACCCGCTTGCTGATTGGTAGACCCTGTTGGCCGTCTGCCAGCGGATCCGGATTTGCCCGAGATTTTACTTGCATCGGTTTTCGATTTGCCATTACGATGAAGTTCACGGATTTGTTTCTCTGCTGATGTTCACAGAGTTTCTCAAAGGAAGGGAACATGATTCATTATTCATGCGACCGTTGTCATCGCCGGATCAAGAGCGAAGATGTGCGGTACACGGTTCGACTGGAAATACAGGTCGCGATGGATCCGCTCGATTCGGAGCCCGATGACGATCGCGACCATCTCGGTGAATTGCAGGAAATTCTCGAGGGCCTGGACGAAGAGGAATGTGAGGAAATCAGTCAATCCGCCTATCAACAACGATTGTTTGATCTCTGTAGCGATTGCCACCGCCAGTACGTGAAAAATCCGCTGGCCCGCGAGCCAGCTGCGAACCTTGAATTCAGCGATAATTGAATTCGGCCAGCTGCCATCAACGGCTCAACTGCAACAGGTCTGCCCGCGCGACGACAAATTGCTCGGCTGCCATTTCAACGTCGCTGGGCAAGTACCGCCGGTATTTGTCCAGGTAGGTATCACTTGACTGAATCAGGTAGTGCACCCAATCGGTTGGCACTTTGGTGAGCGATGCCTGTTTGGAATTGCCCGGGACCAGAGCTACCTGGAACTGCTGAAACAGATCTCGTTGCGGTTTCTGGCCATGGCTGAGCCATTTGCGTCGCAGTTGTTGTTCGCTACGAACGAATTCAGTCGCAGCCCGTCGAGCCTGGTCGTCGCCATCAAGGTAGATTGGCAGGACAAAAGCACGGTTGAACTCGAAGGGTTCACTCCATGCCCCCAATCGCTTGCGGCTGCCGAGCGCGCGACACTCGACCTGCAGCAGTCCACCTCGCCAATGCTGCGGGACTTCAAAAGCGACGACCAGGTCGCGACCGCCCTCCAGGGAATTGATTCTGGACGGATGAAAACGAAAGAAAGCGCCTGTGCCGCGGTGAATCGTACCGCTGGCCACCAGTACCTCGTGTTGCGGGATCTCCTGGTAATGCAAATTCATGCCATTACGATTGGACAACTCGGCTTTGCCACTCCCTTTGACCATTTCCTGATAGCCACCGTTGAGGTTCAGCCCTAACACGGCGCTTTTATCGTTCGTTTTATCGACCGAGATCAAGCCTTCGATTGGGCTGGTCGTCTGGGTCTTGGGACCGTAATCGCAGATCGGGAAAACATTTCGGTTCCAGAATACGTCGAACCGAAATTCCTGAATGTTGTCGCGGTCCGCGGGCCGGATTTCGGTGGTCACAGGAATCACGACCTCAATCGTTTTTTGAGTCGCGGTCCCCGAATGAGACTCGTTGGTCGGCAGGACGTGGACGCCCACCAGCGCCGGGACATCAAAGGTCACGGCCGGCTGGTCAGCAACCGCGAGATCACCGATGACGATCAGCAAGCCCCACAGCGTCAGGTGAACCAGTGAATGTTGAAACTTGAACGGGAACATAAGCACTCCTGTGCGTGACGGTTGGCATCGACACTTGCCATCGTGGCCAAGTTGACGAAATCAAGGTGACAACTCCGTCATGGAGTGCGGCGAAAAAGAGTACGCCCAATTTTGCTTCGGGTCCAAGCACTCGGTTTACGCGACGTGCGGACCAATCGTTCGCATGGACGAGAAAAAAATCAACCCTGATAGCAGCCGCAATGTCGAAGCTATCGCGAAAATCGTGCCCAAGGAATTGGTTAAAACCGGATCGCAACGTCAGCAAGGCCATCAGGTTTGCGCAGTCGATCCCACCGATACCACGGTCAAACTCCGGGAAGGTAAGTCAGAAAAATAGGCCGGCAATAACGTCAGGGCAGTAGGCCGGCAACAAGGTCACTGCCAAAACCAAACCAGCGCCCACGACGTGACAGAACAACAACCCACCGCCGGTCCGACCTACCGATCGAAGTGACCGCAGTTCCGGCAACGCACTGCTCTCAATAACTTCCAATCGAATTGGTTTCCAATCGAAAAACCAACGCCTACAAAAAAAAGGCGTCTCCAGAAATACTGGCGACGCCTTTTGAATCGTAAGACTCGCGGCAGCACTATCGACTGGTTTGCGTGCTCATGGGCATCGAACTGACACGTGAATAAAGCGAGTCCATACCCCGACGCAAGACCCACGCGCGGTCGGTCATGTTGTGGGTATTGCGAGCGTTGGTCAACGTCTGACTGATCATCGACATGGTTTGGGGATCGGCGTTTTCAATGCCGGCTGCATTGATCGACTCCATCGCTTCCATATAGATTTGCGAGCACTGGCCATGGTCGCCTGCGTTGAAAATCGGTGCACCCCGATCAATCGCGGTCGTGATTGTGTTCATGACGCTGGTGCGATTCATGCTCGAAGGCAACAAAACCGATCCGATCACGTGAATCACCCCGTTGGACGTTTCGAGGTTTTTTACCAGAACCGGGGCGTCGTTAATCTTGATCCCCGCGGCTGAAAAATTGACATCGAGGGTTCGACCGAGCAACGTTTTCGCTCGACCCGCTTTGACGGCGTCATTGGCGTAAACGCGACCGGCGACGACATGGTACTTGAGAATGTCGACGAGTTTTTGCTTGTTTTCCGGCTTCAGCAGCGATTCAACGGTTCCTGCTGGCAACGCGGCAAACGCCTCATCGGTGGGGGCAAAGACCGTGAAGGGACCCGGCCCGGACAGAACGTCTGCCAAACCGGCAGCACCGACAGCCGCCACCAGCGTGTTGAATTGGCCTGCTGCCTGCGCCGTTGCTGGGATGGAGTCAAACTTCGGCAGCAAGACCGTATCGATCACGTGGATCACACCGTTGGAACACGGGATGTCCGTTACCACGATGGTGGCGTCGTTGATCTTGAGCGAATCGCCCCGGAAATCGAGTGCGACGCGTTGCCCGTTGACCGTGCCTGCTAAATTCAGTTCATAAGCGTCTTTGGCGGCAACTCGTCCCGCCAGAACATGATAGGTCAAAACGCTGGTCAGCTGCGATTTGTTTTCGGGCTGCAGCAGGCTTTGGAGTGTCGCGGGATCGACTTTGGCAAACGCTTCGTCAGTCGGTGCGAACACGGTGAATTGTGTGTGTCCGTTGAGCGTGTCGACCAAGCCAGCGGCTTTAACGGCCGTCACCAGTGTATTGAAGTTTCCGGCAGCGATCGCGGTTTCCACGATCGTTTTCTGTTGAGCTTGAACGCCCGAACTGAGGAATGCCGTAACAACGACGGCAATGGCTAAACAAATTTTCTTCATTTTTATGTTCCAAGGATCTAAAGTGATTTCCGGTAATCAGATTTATCTGTTCCCTGACGGACCGCACTGACATTAGAAAATTCGCTGGAAATATCGGATTGGATTCAAAAAACTTGAAAAGCAAGCGAATCATGGTCCGACAACGGAATTTCGCGGCCGTACGGTTGAGTGCCTTTTGCCCAGATTGACAGCGTCGGTTGTCTGGTTGTCAAACCGAAGTCGGGCGAGGGGAACGATCGGAAACAGGCAGGTTGGGTGAATCGTGAGTCGTTTCGCCCAATCCTGAGTGCGCTATTGCGAAGCGAAAGAAGCCGATGTTTTTGCCGTCTCGTAGATGGTCAGGAACACGAAATACTGGAGTTTGCCCTCGAGGAGTTCCAGTTCAGCATCCCCGACGGCTGACTCGTAAATATTGAGTTCGATCAGATCGATATCACCCTCCAGAAACAATTTTCTACCGAGTTCCAGCGACTGCCTGGCCAGTTCGACGTTCTTGGAGGATTGCTCGATTTGCTCGAACGCGGCGTTCACTGCCGAGGCTGCGTCCTGGATCTCGGCGCGAATCTTGTCGGTGATGAATCGGGACTTCGCATCGATTTGGGCGATTTTATTTTGGGCGACCTGGATCTTACCTTGAGCCTCGCGCCGTTGGATAGGAACTTCGGCAATTAAGCCCAGTTCGAGTTGGAACGGAGTCTTGTCGCCTTTGGGAGTTGGCGCCCCGACGTCCTGAGCCGCAAAGCCTTTCATATCGATTTTTGGTAGCAACAGGTTATTCGCGTATCGCAGGTCGACACATGCCTGCTGTCGGGCAGCCTGGAGTTCGGCCAGTTCCGGCCGGACTTGGATTGCCGTCGTGATATCGGCATCACGTCGTTGATCACTGATGCGCTGGGCGGCCGGGAAATCATCTGGCAGTTGTTGGCTGTTGGCGACAACCGGTGCGCAGTTTTCAGCTCGATAGAACAGGGAAAGTTTGATCGCTGATTTTTCCAGTCCCCGGCGGGCTTTGATCAATGTGTTCTGTCGTTTGGCAATGAATCGTTGATTGTCGATTTGGGCGATGCGTGCCAAATCGCCAGCTTCGACGCGTTGGTTGATCTGGTCGACACGTTGCAGCGCCAGATTGAGCAAGCGTTGTTGAACATCGATCACCTGCCCCGAGGCAACCCATTCCCAATACGACTGCGTGGCAATTCGTTGCAACATCAGCAATCTTGCACCGACGTTGGCTTCTACCTCGTCGACCGCTGCCGCAGCCGATAACAAGGCGGCACGGCGAGGATCAATGTCACGCCCTTTTTGCAACGGGACCGCAAAACCCGCTTTGAATTCTCCCCCATCATTGGTTTCACGGTCACCGTACCATGTCGGGTAGAATCCGCGACCAAGTTTATAGTTGGCATACAATTCACCGCCGCCGTAAAGCGGGCGGACCAGTCCGACCTGGTTGCGGTAGGTTTGATAGAATCCCAGCGGTTCGGAGAAGCTGAATCCTCCGAGGCTTGTATCGAACTCTCCGTAGGTGGATAGGAGTTTGCCTTCGGCAGCACGGATTTCCGCCATCGCAACCTCGATTTCCGGGTAGCACTCGGTAACCGAAACAAGAATGTCATCGAGTGATAGCTGTGAACCGGAATCGGCAAAGGGACCCGGAGCATCGCCGGGCAACCTGGGTTGGATGGGAGTTTGCAGCGATGGTGGCACGGCATCCGTGGTTGTCGGCGGCTGGTCCGTCGTCGGGATATCTTCCGTTTGCCCCTCCCGGTTCGACCCGTCCGCGGCGACGGGCTGTTGAAAGTCGACTTGGCGAATTTCGTGTTGGTAGCGGGTCGCTACGGCTGGCTGACCGATCGACTCGGAGCTCGCTGAAAGACTGGTGTGAGGTTCGACCGGGCTGGGGAACTTGACAGGCTTTCCGGTCTGACAACCCAGCTGGCAGGCCGCGGCCAGCGACAACAGGATACCGCCAATTATTTGGGCAGTTTTGGAACTTTGCTTTTGGTATCCGGTTTGTCTTTTGAGAGAATGACCGGAAAACCGTTCAGCTGTCGCCAGATTTCGTAGCCCAAGGTCACACGGCGCAGCATCACCCAACCGTTGACACGGACGCCCTGTCTCAGATAGCGATCGGATGGCCATTCGTTTTTGTCTGCTTTATTAGGGACTACCAGGATTCGAAATTGGCCAAGGCCGTTGTCGGTCGCATCCACGCTGGCCACGGTACCACTAAACGTACCCACGGCGATGGATGGCCAGCCCGGGAACTGCACGGCAGGCCAGCCTTCAAATTGGAGGCGGACTTCCTGGCCAGCCTGGACCAATGGCATGTCATTGCCGGCGATCCAGAGTTCCGCCGCGGTTTGCGAGGCTTCGGGTACAATGGTGATAAGCGGTTGGCCTTCTTTAACCGCTTGTCCTCGTTCATAAATAGGCATCCGGAAAATGGTACCGTCGCGGGGTGCCGAGATGATTCGGCGATTGAGTTCCCCCAGTTTGACTTCAATTTCTCTGATTTCCTTGCGGATCGTTGCGGCTTTTCCAATCGCGTCCTGCTGCAGAGTCTTGGCGTAGTCAATTTTGGTCTGCGCGATGATTCGTTTTTCTTCCAGTTCATTTTGTTTGGCCGACAATTCATTTTCGAGGCTGGAGACTTCCTGTTCGACCGATTGGAGTTCCGAGATCGCGACGTCCCATTCCTTTTTCAGTTTTTCAATTTCTTTCTCAGGCTTCAGGCCAGCATCAAATAGTGTTTTTTGTCGCTCGTAATTGAGCCGTGCCTGCAGTTCTTTGGCTCGATAGCCGGTAACGAGTTTCTGTTTGCCGTCCAGTTTTGCTTTGGCGGACTCCACCAGTTCATTTGCCGCTTTAATGGTGAATTCCCGCGCTTCGGTAAATCCCGCGACGTTGTCTCCGTAGGCTTCCGTCTTCGCGAGTTCGGAATCCAGCTTGATTTGCAGTTCGCGGTTTTGCCCCTCCAGTTGGTCGAGCAGGTTGGCAGCAAAAGGTTGAATTTCGAGCAGAAATTGCCCTTTCCTGACCTTGCTTCCTTCGACCAGCCCCTCGGCAATTCTGGCGACGACTCCTTTGGTTGGTGATTCAATGGACTGCTGTCTTTCCTGTGGAACATAAGCGGCGATTTGCCCCTGCCCCCGCGACGATTGCTGCCAAGGCAGAAACGCCATTCCTAGAATCGACAAAAACAAACCAATCACCAGCATTCGGGCCAGCCGCTGGGCCAGTTGCGAAGACTGCACCAGGTGAATTGCCGTATTGCTTCGGGTCGGCAGAAACGCCCTGGTCGATCGATTGCTTGTTTTTATAATCATCGCTATATTCGTCAGTGTTCAGCAGTTAGCTGCCAGTTGATGGTACTATCTTACCTAATCGTCAAAGTTGTCCATCCGAGTTTTGGTCCGTGTGGTCCTCGATTCGTACGCTTGCATAACGTACCTTACGCCTCGATCACCTGTTCCGCCCATTGGGAAATAACCGCTCTGCCTGTCGCAATCAGAATGGTGGTTTCATGCTGGAAAGTCTTTAGCCGGCTCAGCACGTCCTCCAGATCGTCATCGGAAAGCCGATCCAATAATCCGTCGATCAACAAGGCGCCGGGGTGAGCAATCAGTGCTCGAGCAAGCACCAACCGGATGGATTGCCCGGTGGCAAGTGGGTAGCCAGACACGCTCAAACGAGTCTGATAGCCATCTTTCAGATTCGTAATGGTGCGATGCAATCCCATTCTTTCGATGATTTCATTGATCGAGCCGGTCGTGATTTCCCGCCTTCCCAGCCGCAGGTTTTCCTCGACAGTCCCCTCAAAAATTTCGATCGCGCTGACGAATCCGATTCTTGACTGCAGGGACTCGGCACTGATCAAATCGACACGGGTTCCGTTGACGAGCGCGAAGCCATCGACCGGAGCGTGCAATCCGGCGATCGTTTCCAGGAGTAGACTCTTACCCGAGCCCGACGACCCGGTGATCGCAACCGTCGAGCCAGCTGGAATCTCGGTCGTGATTTGAACTCCAGATCCGGGCATAGATTTGAGGTCAACCAATCCGATCGAGCTGGCACCATCTTGGGGGGCCAGTTGTAATTTGTCCGCAGGGTCGGCAGGCAGATCGAATAATTTCCCAAGCTTGTCGACCGAGGCCAGCAGGTCGTAAAAACTCTCCAGGTCTTTTCCAATTTTTGCGAACGAACCCAGGATCACCGTGACAATCAGCTCAGCGGCAACCAGCTGACCCAGGGTCATTTGGCCTTCGATGACCAGGTAGCCTCCCAGGCCCAGCAACACGGTCGCGGCAACCGCCTGCATCAGCATGGAAAACGTGACTTGTCGGATCAAGATCATAAAGTGTTCTCGACGGCTCTGGATATAGCGCGCTGCCAGCTCATCGGCTCGATTGATTGCAAACCCCAACCCTCCGTTGAACTTGAACGTCGTCGGATGCCGAACGATTTCCTGCAGCCAAGCTGCCGTTTCGTATTTGAGTCCCGATTCGATCTTTGCTGTTTTCACAGCACCCCGCCCAATAATGAACAGAACCACCGTCATCATCGTTAACAGGCCGATGTCGTAACCCAACAAGAACGGATGATAGACGGCCAGCACGGATAAACCGATTGCGGTCTGGAGAATCAGCATCAGCGATTCCAGCAGCAGTTTGGAGGTCACTTTCTGAACGGTCACGATGTCAAAGAACCGGTTGACCAATTCGGGACCGTGATGGCTTTTGAGGTAGGATACCGGCACGCGGGTCAGACGCAGGGAAAGGTCCTCGACAACCCGGACGAACAGCCGGCGCTGAATCACCTCGACCACGACTGTCATCATCACGGCCAGTCCGGCTCGGAACGCCAAAAAGATGAATACGATAAACGAGAGAATTACCAGCGGCTGCAAATAACGGCCGAAAGCAATCGTGTTGACCAGCGCTTCGACCGCCAATGGCGTCGTCAGGCTGAGAATCCCGACGAAAATCCCAAATACGATGACCGTTCGAACGTCGGTGGATTCCGGCTTCAGCAATGCCAGAAGCCGTTTCAGCGGCGACAACGGGGCGGAGTGCGTGCCGGATTGATAGTTGTAAGTCGAAGCAGCTTCGGCCACGAACATCGACTGGGCGAGGTACCAGCGGTAATTGGACTCCGTGTCGACCGCGGCGTTTTTTTGCAGCCAACGTTGCGTCACCGTTTTCTCTTTGCCATCGGCATAGACGACAAAACCCGATCGACGCTTCGGACGAAGTACCAGGAAGTAGCCTTCGCTCTCGGTCTGACTCCCCGCTTTCCTCCTCGCGACGACGATCGGGTTGACCTCAAGTGCCGCCAGAAGCAGATCGCGAAACTCGCCTTCCACCTCCCGAAACCGAATCCCAACCCGCTTGCCAACCGCGTCCAACAACTGGCAGTCTTCGACAAATAGATCCGCATCGCCCAGATCTGCCAACGACTGGTTAACGTCATTGATGGAAAATGCGATCGAATTTTCCTGACAGATTTTGCGCAAGATCGACGATCTCGGAGTATCGGAAGTCTTGTTGCAAATCGGCAGTCATGGGATTTTGATCTCAGGCTAAAACTGATGTTCGTGGTTCGCAAGCGGATAAACAGGAAAATTTACGGTCTAATTAAGGGACTCAAGTCGTAAAAACCGGTGGATTTCAAACTCATTCTCCGCGTTTCTCGATTGGATCAAAAGATCGACCCGATTAATCCATCCACGCCTCACAAAGCGGACTCCGTTGTACCATCCCTGTGTCAAATGGATTCGTTCGAGCTGACGCTAAAATCGAGGACCGGTCATGGATTGGCCCATCGTTTTCCGTGCAAGTTGAAGATTCCGGCTTCGATCGGTCGAAGCCGGTCGGCTTAACAACCTGCTCTAAGTTATACGTCGTTTGCAAACGGTAGAAAAATAAGTAATATTTTAATTGATTGTTAGATTATATCTTCTTGTTGCGCGGCGCTTTCAATTGTGCTGTTTATTCACTGGAAATCGGAAATGGACTGGCTCAACTACCACCACCTGTTTTATTTCTGGCTCACCGTCAAGGAAGGGACCGTGTCCGCGGCGGCGGATTCACTGCACCTTGCCCGTCCGACGGTGGCGGCCCAGATCAAGGAACTGGAAAAGGCCGTGGGCCAGAAACTGTTTGATAAAAAGGGGCGGGGATTGGTGCTCACGCAGTTCGGGAAGCAGGTTCATCAGTATGCCGATGAAATCTTCGCGATTGGACACGAGCTTCGCGAGTTTGTGAAAACCGGACATCAGGGACATCGAAAACGGTTTGTGGTCGGCCTGCCCGATGTCGTCCCCAAATACGTCGCGTTCGAATTGCTTAAACCCGCCCTCCACATGGACGACCGGCCTCGTACGATTTGTTACGAAGGCAAGCTGAATCAACTGCTGGCCGATCTGGCGCTCCACAAACTGGATTTGGTGATTTCGGATTCTCCCGCACCACCGACGATGGATTTTAAAGTCTACAATCACAAACTGGGAGAATGCGGGATGTCGATGATGGCGACCCCGGCCTTGTCCAGCCGCTACCGCAAGGATTTTCCCAAGTCGTTATCGGGTGCTCCTTGCTTGCTGCCGACCGACCAAACCGCCGTGCGTCGCGCCCTCGACGTGTGGATGGACGAAAACGAAATCTATCCGGACATCGTGGCCGAGTTCGAGGATAGTGCCCTGCTGAAGGTCTTTGGCCAGGCCGGCGAGGGAATCTTTCCCGTTCCAACGGCCATCGAGCAATTGGTCAAACAGCAATACGGAGTGCAGTTGATTGGGCGAATCCCGGAAGTCCGCGACAAATTCTACGCGATCTCGGCTGAGAAACGGGTCCACCACGAAGCGACCCTGTTGGTCGTCAAGCAGGCTCGAAATCAGCTGTTTGAAACATGACCGATCGTTTCGTGGTTAGTTGTCCGTCATCGGTTTGGGCATCGGGGTGCGATTGGCGATCGCTGCTTTGGCTTTGGTACCGGGATCCGCGGAGAAGCGTGCATTCAGCGTCTCCCAATCCAGGATCAATTTGCCCCCCGATTTTTCATGTTGCTTGGCCCAGTTCATGAGCAGGTCCAGGCAGGCGTGATCGATGTAGCTGAGGTTTTCAAAGTCCACATGCAATTCCGCTGATTCAGGAACTTCATCCAGTTTCTGAGCCAACGATGGCAGACGCAAGAAAGTCGCCGAACCGTGCATTTGCAAGCGTGACACAACTCCCTGGTTTTCCAGATCCAATTCCAGATGAGAAAACCGATGCAGCAGTTTAACCGTTGATAACAGGATCCCGACCACGACCCCCACCAGCAGATCTTCGCAAACAATGACAATTAGAGTCACGAAATAGATGCCTGCCTCGGTGCGACTGGTCTGCCAAAGTTCCTTGATCTGTTTGAAGTTGACCAGTTTGTAGCCGATGTAAACCAACAGGGCCCCCAACGCGGCACGCGGAATGTGAGCCAACACAAATGGCAGCGCAACGACAAACACCAGCAACCAGATGCCGTGAAAGATTGCCGACCAACGCGTTTTGGCTCCGGAGTTGACATTCGCCGAACTTCGCACGATGACGCCGGTCATCGGTAGTGCGCCGATCAGACCGCACAGCACGTTGCCGATCCCCTGGGCCGTAAGCTCCCGATCGTAATCGGTTCGCACACCCGAATGCAGTTGATCGACGGCCGTGGCGCACAGCAGCGTTTCGGCGCTGGCAACCAGAGCAATCACAAAGGCACCGGTCAGGACCATCGGATCAAACAGCAACTGAAACCAGGTGATCGTGGTAGGCAATGTTGTCTCCTGAAACATGTTCGTGGAGACGGTCAGTTTCTGGATATCGAGGTTGGTTGCGGCAGCGAAAATCGAGGCCACCGTAATCCCAACCAGCGCGGCCGGGAGTAACCTCAGTTTTTTAGGGGCGATCAACGGCCAAACGACGATGCAGATAATCGTCAGAATTCCGGTCAACGCGGCCAGATGGTGATTGACGGTCGTGTCCGAAGAAAAGCACTTCAGGATTGCTTCCGGGATCGTCGCCAGATATTGCAGACCCCCATGGGCTTTCTCACCATGCCACAATGCAACATGATCCAGCATCACGTGGAACTGGCTTACCAGAATCAAAACGCCGATACCCGCCAGCATGCCTTTGATGACCGCTGGCGAAACGGCGCGAAACCATTGGCCCAGGCTTAGCCGCCCGGCGATGATCTGCAACACGCCCGCCAGGAACACCGAGGTCCCCAGGACCATCAGCGAGTAGGCCGCCGCCTCCTCTTCAATGATCTCGCCGCTACCCATCCTCGCGATGTAGCTCTCTCGCCCTTTGGCAATCAGGTCCGCCACGATCACAAACAGGCCCGCTGCGGGCCCACTGACCTGCAGCGGCGAACCAGCCAGAAATCCAACCACGACGCCACCAATGATACCGGTCAACAGGGCCCGGGCCGGACTGACGCCGACCGCAACGGCAATCCCGATGCACAACGGTAAAGCCACCAGAAACACCACGATGGAAGCCAGGAAATCCTCGCGGAAATGGCTCAGCGTTAAACCGGCATCCGGGTGTTTTTCCTTGTGACTATCTTTCTGAAACATGTGCTCGCTTCCCAAATGTCAATTGACCATTCGCTTGACTGCGAACGGGAGGCCGATCCAGGAATCGGATGAATTTCGATCCTTGTTGGTTTCTAATCCGGAAACAGCTTGCATCACACGTGTGCGGTTGGCGATTCTAGGGGTCGCCCAGACCGCACCTTGGATCCAAATCGCGGCATTCCAACCCGAATCATTTGATGTTAGCAGGAAAACGATTCTCTGTTCAGGTTGAATCGTTGGCCTCGCCAACGGTGGTTTCGATGGGAGTCAGCTGACAGGAAGGAATTTCGTGGCTGAACCGAAGGAAAAACCTTCGTACGTGAGGGCCAAAGTGACGAGCAGCCGGGGGCAAGCGTCGGCCCTCCGCAGCAATCACGCCGAAAATTCCTGGCGTTCAGCAACCGTCAATCAGATAGTCATCAAACCGTTTGCGGCAACTCTGTCGCGTTGGTTGAGGAGACGACCTGTTCGGAGTCTGAACGGATCACGGTGTTCGCAAACACCGATTCAAATGCATTCTGGCGGATTTGATCGCGAGCTTTCACCCGAAACGGCAATTCCACTGCCAGCCCGGAGTGCTCGACGATTTCCGCACAGATTGATTCCAATTGGGCCAGGTTCAGCCCAAACTGCTTGGCAAATTCCGCATTACTCAAATCCTCCTTGAGTCGCTGATTCGCCTCCCGCACCAAAGGAATCTGCGAGATGTCAACCATTCCGCGGGCATCAAGACCTTCCGTCGCGGCGTGCCATTGGCGGAAGAAATTCTGCATGAAGTGATTCAATTTTCCCAGCTTCGAAAGCCGGCCCAGATTTCGCAAATACATCGACTGGTGGCACGATTGATCGTGCATGAAAATGAACCCCGTAATCGACCAATAGACGAGGTAGTCCCACAGGATTTTCACAGGCATCACGACGGGATTGCCAAACATACAGTACTGATCCTGATACGCAGTTGCGGTGCCGTAGTAAAACCGCTTGTAAATTCGATCGTAGGAATACGCGCGGATGCGAATTCCTTTGCCGGTTAAATCGCGGTGGATCAGGTCGGTCAGAAAGGTATTGGAAAAAGCGATGAAATCGCTGCCGGGCGAATAGAAGGGATCATGAAAGAATCCGGCCTCGCCCGTGATCCCCCAACGCTGTGACGAAAACACCTGCTCACTCTCCACCGCATAGCGTTTGATGGCCCGGAAGTCCTGCAAGTGTTCCGCGTTTTCGCGGACCGCATTGGCACACTGCGGTTCGTGTCGATCCAGCCAGGCCAAGGCCTTGTCGAACGAATTGAAATCTGAAAGAGAATGAAACTCCTCGGCCGCCACAATTCCCAGACTGGTCGAACCGGACGCCAGCGGAATCATCCAGACCCAGTAACCCTGCCCCATCAAATGATTGGTGCTATACCAGCGTGAAAGCTTGCCGCCAAATCCGGCCTGCCAGGACGCGTCATCCGACCATTCGTCGATCTTGATTTGCTTACTGAATCGAAACCATGCTGCATTGCCGATGTGGGGCGAAGATTTTTGCAGACCCAGTTCCCGTTTCAAAAATGCGCGACGTCCGCTGGCGTCGATCAGCCAGCGAGATTCAATGGAATGGGGCTGCTCGGTCGATCTGGTAATGCACGGTGTGACGGGCTCCGCGCTGACCGAGTTCAAACGACTGGATTTTCGCGTTGTCGGTGAAGCGAATGCCCTGTTCGAGACATTGGTCGGCCAGGAAATTTTCGAATCGCCCCCGGTCCAACTGGTAACTCGGACACGGCGCGTAGCGTTTGCCCCCCAACTCCAATCGCTCCTCAATCCGCGAGTTGTCACCGGCCGGAAAAAAGAATCGCAATCCAAATTTGGGCAGTTGTTCGTCCAGAATATGCTGCTTGAGCCCCAGCACTTCCGCAAAATAATAGGCCGCGACTTCCACGGTGGATTCACCGACTTTGAACGCTGCTTCGGGCACCGGATGCTGCCGTTTCTCCAAAATGGTGATCGAGGCTTTGGGCAACTTTTGCCGAATCTGCAATGCCAGCGACAGTCCCGCCAAACCACCGCCCAGCACCGTAACGTCGCTCGATCCGTTTGTGTCCATGAGATTTTCCATTGAGATGATTCGTTTCTGCCGTTTGCCAACAGGGTTCAGATGTTCAAAACTTCAAACACATGGGTCAGGTGGTTTTGAGTTGCCGTCCCTATCGGAACATCGATTTTCACATCCGGCTGAACGCGTTTGACCCGCTCGGTGATTTCGTACATCAAATCTCGAATCAGATTCACGTTGTCTTTGAACCGCTCCCGTAATGCGGCGTCATCAAGTTTTTCGTTCAGTTCAGCGTTCAACCGGGTCATGATTTCAATCTGACTCTGATCCACAAATGCCGCATTCGCGTTAACCGATGGATCGGCCTGGTACCAATTGCGAAAGAACTCCTGCATTTTCAAGTTCATTTCGCGGATCTCTTCAATTCCTTTGGACAGGGATTGAATGAACCCGACGTCTGTCAGTTTGTGGTTGAAATAAAGGAGCGCCGGGAAGCCCCAGTAGACGGCGTAATCCCAGACGAATTTCAGCGACATGATTCTGGGATTCCCAAACAACGGGTATTGGTCGCGGTACGTAATCAGGTTGTTTTGAAACAACGTCAGGAAGACACTTTGCAACGTTGGCGCCAGGTGTTCGATCGAGCGACCCGCAAGGTCTTCTTCGATCAGTTTTCCAACCATCGTATTGCCGATCGCAATAAAATCGCTGCCCGGAGAATAAAACGGGTCAAGGAAAGCAGCCGCTTCTCCAACCAGCCCCCAACGATCGGTGGAAAACACCTGGCGTGACCCCCGTGACATTTTTTTGATCGCCAGGAAATCCTGCATTTTATCCACGTGAGGTCGAATGCTTTCGGCACATTCCGGCTCGTGCTGTTCGAGCCAGCGAAGTGATTTTTCGAAACTGTTAATGTCTCGCAAAGAATGAACTCGAGGGTCGGCCACAATGCCGATACTTGTCGATCCGGTCGCCAGCGGAATCAACCAGACCCAATAGCCCTCGCCCATCAGGTGATTGGTGCTCAACCAGCGGCGGGGTACCTTGCCGGTCAGCGATTGCCAGTTGGCATCATCGCACCAGCCGTCAACCTGGATCGCGGCGTCGATCCGGAACCAGACCGCATTAATGTCATGCTTGAGATCTTCTGCCAGATTGAGCTTGCGCTTCAGGAAACTGGCCCGGCCGCTGGCATCCACGACCCAACGAGCTCGCACCCGTTGTTCGCAGCCGTTTTGCTGAATCGCGATCTGATGATCCGTCGTTTTGGACCCGCCTTCGGATGAATCGAGATGGACTTCCCGAATTCGGGAGCCTGCATGAATGGTGGCTCCCATACCCAAAATCGTCTCGGCCAGAAAATTCTCGAGTCGCCCGCGATCTACCTGGTAGCTGGGTGCCGAGAAAAACGTGCTGCCCCCGACTTCCGTCCCTTCGGCCAGTGACTGGTACGGGTCTTTGAAAAAGAACCGCAAGCCGAACTTCGGCAGTTGCTGATCGGTCAGATGCTTCTTCAGTTCCAGCTCTTCGCCAAAATAATGGGCGCCGATTTCCACCGTCGATTCGCCCACCTTGTGGGTGGTTTCGGAAACTGGAAAGCTCCTTTTTTCGATCACGGCAATCCGTGTTTCCGGCCGCTTCATCAACAGTTGCTTGGCGAGCGTCAAACCTGCCAAGCCACCACCTAAAATGGCCACATCATATTCGTTGTTATTGGCAATCATTGCGGTTCAAATCACGTTGGGTTGGTTGGAGTTGTTAGCGAGGTTGGTGGTTCGCGGCGGTGGGTGAATTCAATTCTCAATCGCCACGGGTTGTTCATCGACCAGATATTGAGCGATCTCTGTGATCCAATACCGTTTTTTCTGAAATGGATAACTTGGCAAACTGATTCGATTTCGTTTTCGATGCAGATTGAACGTTTTGAAATCCGGATTCGCGCCGCAGACGTACAGTTGCCCGAGCGCATTCATCAGCGACGTGCTTGGGTGTTGGGTCTGCTGCAAACTTTCAACGACTCGCGACGTCAAACCGGCTGATGCGATCGAGTCAGTCGGCGGCCCAATTTGCAACACGCAATCCAGGCTTAGACCCGAAATGGTCGTGAACGAATCGGTGACAAGCGGTTCGGCCAGGCAATGCTCTCGCCAATAAGAGCCTCCCAGCGAACGATGCACCGGCACCACATCGCCTTTGACGCTGCACACCAGGGGTAAGTTGGGGGGATAGAAATTGAATCGGTCTGCGATTTTTTCCAGCTGCTCCAATGCCACATCGATCCGCTGTGTTGCTTCGGTCTGGCCCGAATTGGGATGGTCAGCCTCCGTTTGACTTTTCCGCACGGCCGCCAAAACGTGTTCGCGTTCAGCAACCAGTACGCATGCGTCCTGGAAACAGAGCCCGCCGGCGACGCACGCCGCGGTGAATTGCCCGACGCCCCAGCCCATCGCGGCATCCGGTTCGATTCCCCACGATCGCCAGAGTTTCGCCAGTCCAGTTTGCAATGCAAACACATGCACGTCATTGGGCAAAAACGAATCCTCCGAAGATCGTTCGACCCAGTCGAGCAGGTCGATGACCGTCTGCCCGGTCTCCAGCGTGTGCTTCTTTAACCGCTGATCCAACTCCTGAATCGACGTCCGAAATACCGGTTCCGTTCGATACAGCTCGCGGGCGGCTCCCAGTCCTGCCGTCCTGTCTCCGGTAAACACAAAACCAATCTTGGGAGCCGATTTGCAGGAGTTGTCAACCAAGCCCGATGACTGGGCAGTCGCTTTGCCATTGGCATGCGCAGCACCGTTGGCAGTTGGCGAACCATTGGCTGAGCTGGCGGCCACGGTCGATTCGCCGCGTCCAACCATCCACCGGTTCATTTTTTCCACCGCTTCGTCACGCGAATCGGCAGTGATCGCCAGGCGATTTTCGTAGTGTCGCCGACCGCTGGCCGCGGTATGGCAGATGTCCTTGAACGGGAGGTTGGTTTGTTCGGCAAAAAAGCGGCGATAGCTGTCGACCAGTTCCGTCAGGGCTTGATCGTTTCTGGCACTGAGCACCAGCAACTCCGATTTTCGATCGGCCGTCACCGTTTCGACCGGATCAGCGGGCTGATCTGAGTCCGTTGCGGCGATCGGGGCGGAACTCAACACGATGTGAGCATTGGTCCCGACTAACCCGAGTGCTGTTACGCCGGCCAACCGCTGATCGGCAGCTGGCCAATTCGTGGTTTCGGTCACCATTTTGACCGGCAACCGCTGCCACGGAATGTGGGGGCTTGGTTCTTCGAAATGTGCTTGCGGCGGGATCAGGCCATGATGGATCGCGAGCACTGTTTTGATTAATCCAGAAACTCCACCGGCTGCCTCGAGGTGGCTGATATTGGCTTTGACCGACCCGACCAACAGTGGATGATCCGGTTTGCGGCCTTTGCCGTAGACGGCCGCGGCGGCGGACAATTCCATCGGGTCGCCGAATTCCGTCCCCGTTCCATGGGCCTCCAGGTATTGGACTTGGGAGGGCGCCACGCGGGCGTCGTTGAGCGCGTCGCGAATCACGCGCGATTGGGCCCGGCCGCTCGGCGACGTGATGCCGCCGCTGAAACCGTTGTGGACCACGGCCCCGCCCCGGATGACCGCCAGCACGCGATCGCCGTCGCGTTGCGCATCACTCAGTCGTTTCAGGACGACCACCCCGCAACCTTCTCCACGGCCAAACCCATCGGCTGCCGCCGAGAATGATTTGCATCGCCCATCAGGTGACAGCAAACCTGCTTTCGACATCAACAACGAATTTACCGGCGCCAGGATCGCGTTGACTCCGCCGGCCAAAGCCAGATTGCAGTTGTGGTCCTGCAGATTGCGAACCGCTTCCAGAACCGCCACCAGCGAACTGCTGCTGGCCGTATCCACGGCAATGCTGGGGCCTTCAAAACCAAACACGTAACTGATCCGGCCGACTCCGGCGCTGTGGGAAAGTCCCGCTCCCTGGAACGCTTTGATCACATCCAGATCGTCGAGTGTGGGCAGGAACGCGTAATCCTGACCCATGATCCCCATGAACACCCCGACGTTGGCGTCGGTCAGCGGATGGGGTGAGATGCCAGCGTCCTCGAGTGCCCGATAACTGTTTTCCAGCAGCATTCGGTGTTGCGGATCGACCCAGCAGGCTTCCTGATCTGAAATGTTGAAGAACGCGGCATCGAATTCGGCGATGTCTTCGAGAAAGCCGCCTGCTCGGGTATACATTTTGCCCGGTTCGCGATCGGCACTGTAAAACCGCTCGATGTCCCAGCGGTCTGCTGGGATTTCGCCAACCGAATCGACGCCGTTCAATAAATTCTGCCAGAATTCGTCGATATCATGCGCACCGGGGAACCGGCAACTCATTCCAATGATGGCGACATCCTCCCGAACGGTCGCTGGTTGATCGGCTGCGCCGGGATGGTGCTGGCCCGTCTCGACGGGGGCCGTCTCTGACGCTTCGCTGGCAACGAGTTCCAGGACATGATCGGAAATCGCGTCGATGGTCGGATGATCAAACAGCATCGTCGGACCGACGGCAAACTGATCGCCGAGCATCTGTTGCAACTCCGTACCGAATTCGACGGCCATCAGGGAATCCAGACCCATTTCGATCAACGGTCGATCGGTTTCCGGTGCGTCCGGAGTCGAAAGAATTCCCTGCAATGATTGCTGCAGCGTTTTGACCAGCAAATCCCTCCGGTTGTTGCCCTGCAGTCGTTTGAGTCGACTGACCAGTTCGGAATCGCCCATCCTGGATTTCTGTCTTGCCGGGGCCAAACCTTCCAGCATCGGCGGGGATTCCGATCCCAGTCCCTGGCTCATCCGCCGCCAATCGACGTCCATCACGGTCGCCTGAACAACGTTGGCCGCCAGGATTTTTTCCATCGCCGCATGGGCTTCCGAAATCGTCAATGGCGTAATGCCTTGCAGCGCCAATCGCTTGATGATCCGTTCATCATCGGCCATGCCCGCGGTCCACGGCCCCCAGTTGATGCTGGACGCTGGTCGACCATTGGCGTTTCGCTGCCAGGCCAGGCCGTCCAGAAACGCATTGGCCGTTGCATAATTACTTTGGCCGGGCGAACCGAGCACAGCTGCCGCGGACGAGTAAAGCACGAAGAAGTCCAACTCCAGCGAACGGGTAAATTCGTCCAGCAAGCTCGCTCCCACAATTTTCGGCAACAGGACTTTCTCGAATCGCTCCCAGTTCTGGTCGGCAATCAAACCGTCATCGAGAACCCCTGCCGCATGGATCACGCCTTTGAGCGGCTTTCGTTCTCTTTCAAACCGATCGAACAGTTGCTCGACGTCGGTTCGCGAGCCGAGATCCGCCGCATGCACAATGATTTCGCAACCCGCGGTGGAAATCGAGTCCAGAAAAGCCTGCTTGGCCGCATCCGGAGCGCCGCGGGAAACCAGGATGATCTGTCGGGCACCGTGATTGGCCAACCATTTCGCTGCCTGCCGGCCCAAATCGCCCAGGCCTCCGGTAATCAAATAACTGCCATCGCTACTGACCGAAAAATCGGTTTGATGACGTTGTTTGACCTTCGCTTGTTTCATTCTCGGAACGTGCAATTGGCCGTCGCGAATGGCCAGTTGATTGTCGCGCGTTTCGGTCAGCAGGATGTCGATCACGGCCGCCAGCGATTCTGGATTTTCCAGCTGTGACGAGCAGAGATCAATCAAGCGACAACGATACTCGGGTTGTTCCGCGCCGATCACCCGTCCCAATCCCCAATATTGGGTTTGGCGGGGCTGAACTGGATCGGTGTTGCCAATCGACATGGCATCGGTTGTGATCAGTTGCAGCCCACAATCAATCTTCCGTTGGCCGAGATCGGTGAGTGTGGAGAGCAGATTCAAAATCCCGGTGCAATTGGTTTGGGTATCTCTTAGCAAACGATGCGCGTCAGTTTCCACCGACGACAGGCTGACTGTTTCGGTGTCCCGGGGTTCCAGGTCATCAAACGACCAGACGATCCCCTCGGGTCGATAGGGTGATTCTTCGCTCGCCAGCTGTTCAAACAGCCGTTTCCAATTTTCCATTGATTCCCCTTCCATCTGAAAGACGGAATCATCGAGCTGTTCAAAAGTTGCGTCAGTTGCCAGGTTCAGTTGGACGACCTGATGACCTTTGTCGATCAGCTTTTTCGTGATCGCGCCGCCCAGGTTCGAATCTCTGTGACCGATTACAAGCCAATTTTTTGCCGGGATACTTGAGGCAGGCAATCGAAACCGCTCCCAGTCCAGCGAATAAACGACGCGTTCGGCCCCGGAGCCACTCATTTGTCGCAGCGCGGCAACGCTGACTTGCTGAACTTTCAAATCGTCGATCGCCACCACCACCTGTCCCGAATCGGTGAACAAAACCAAATCGGCGGTTCGGATTTTGCCTTCGTGCTGTTTCCATTTGGCATGGCACCAGACTTCCGTTTCGATCGCTTGAAAACATTGCACGCTGCCAATCCCTACCGGCAGGAACAGGTGGGAATCATCTTCGCGCAACAATCCTACGGCCAAGGAGTGCAACGCCCCATCGAGCAAGGTTGGTGGAATCGTGAAACCGCGAATATCGCCGCTGGTTTTTAAATGCGTCAGGACCTCGTTGTTTGAATATTGAAGCGACGCGATGGTCTGAAACTGAGGACCGTAATTCAGGCCCAGTTCCGACATCTTGCGGTAAAAATCGGCCGGCGAAGCCGAATCAACACAAGCTCGCTCCAACGCCACGCGGTCGATCAAATCCGGCTGTTTAGAATCCGGCCGTTGATCTTGGCTGGTACCAATTTTCCCTGAAAAATTTCGTGTCCACTCGGCATCATGAACGGGCGACGAATAGGTCTCGATCGTTTTTCGACCGTCGGTGTCGACGCGCACGATCGTTTGCAGTGTCGTTCTTGAGCCGGGTCGCAGTGGTTGTTCAAACACGAGATCGCTGACCGGCTCCGAACCTGCCGCCGCAATTGCCATTTCGACGTAGGCAGCGCCCGGCAGCACGGTATTCCCCATGACTTCGTGATCGGGAAGCCATGCAGGGCTGTCCGGTGCGACGAAGCTTTCGTACCGCGTTTCATCTTCCATCCCGGCCAATCGGACTGGGCTACCGAGCAGGGGATGAGCCGTATGGTACTCCGCGTGAAACGCCCGTGGCTTATCGGGTCCCCAAAATCGACGTCGTTGAAATGGGTAGGTCGGCAGCAACACACGCCGCGGCGATTGTCCGGCATACATGGCTTCGAAATCGGGCCTGCTTCCTTGGACGTACAGCTGACCGATTGCCTGCAGCAGTGATTCAGAGTCGTCGATGCCAGTTTGAAGGCAGCTGATCAGTGTGCCGGGACCCGGTTTCCAGTTCGCCGCCGCCATGCGGGTCAAAACGGATTGCGGGCCAAGTTCCAGGATCAGCTCGCAGCCCATTTCGGCAGCCGCCTCGATGCCCTGAGAAAATCGAACGGCTTCACGAATATGATTCGCCCAGTATTTACCATCCAGTTGCCGGTCGGCGGCGATGGTTGTTCCCGAAACGTTGCAAATCAGCGGGATGCCAGCGGTACCAAACGTCACCGCGTCCGCGATTTGCTCGAACGGGCCCAGCGCTGGTTCCATCAGTGAGGAATGAAACGCATGGGAGGTCGTCAGCAGCTTGGTGCGCACGCCCTGCTCCGCGAACTTTGACTCGCAATCATCGATTGCCGCTGCGGGACCGCTGATGACGATGTGCGTTCCGTTGAACGCTGCCAGCGAAACGTCGCCGAGGGGTTGGACTGTTTTTTCGACGATCTCCGCGGGCGCGAATACGGCCAACATCCGGCCACCGGAGGGCAGCTCTCCAATCAGACGTCCACGTTCGCTGATCAAGTGCAGGCCATTTTCCCACGACATGATTCCGGCGGTGCAAGCCGCCGCATACTGACCGACACTGTGGCCCAAGACCACGTCGGGTTTCAACCCCCAACTCGCGAGCAGTTGAACCAGTCCCATCTGCACGGCGAAGATTGCCGGCTGGGTCCAGTGCGTGTGATGGATTTGGTGTTCATCACGAAACAAAACGTCGATCAAGGATTCGCCGCGCGCACTCAGCATTTGCTGTTGGCATTGGTCAATCGCATCGCGAAACACCGGTTGAGATTGGTAAAGTCCCTGGGCCATTCCGACGTACTGTGAGCCTTGGCCGGTAAACTGCCATGCTGTTTTGGGAGGCCTTCTTCCGCTGCCGTGAAAAAGTCGATCGGAGGAACCGGCGCGGGCCAACCGTTTCAGGTTTTCCAGCGATTGTTCGCGATCACACGCAACCAACGCAGCCCGGTGTTCGAAATGCTCCCGGCAAACGGCGGTGGTATAGGCCACATCGACGGGGCGCAAGTTCGTATCGGTCGACCATCGTTCGAGGTAGGATTCGGCAAGCGCTTGCACGGCAAGTTCGCTTTTGCCGCTCAGCACGATCAGGGCGGGCTCGGAGTCTTGGCGATTATTTTTTGAACTGGCCCGTGGCAGCGAATGTGCGATCCCTCCAGTTTGGTCCCGCGACGAAGCAGCGATCGTGGTGGGCGCTTCAATCACCACGTGGGCGTTGGTTCCGCTCATTCCAAAAGCACTGACCCCCGCGATTTTTCGATCGGATGCCGGCCAGTCAGTGGTTTCGGTGAGCACTTTGACAGCCAGTCGATCCCAGGGGATATGTGGGTTGGGCGTTTCAAAATTCAGCTGCCCTGGGATTTTGCCGTGTTCCATCGAGAGTAGCACCTTAATCAGGCCGGCCATCCCGGCCGCGGCTTCGAGGTGCCCGATATTGGTTTTGACCGAGCCGACCAGCAGCGGCTGATCGCTGGAGCGGTTTTCCGCCAGGGCTGCGGCGGCGGCCCGCATTTCGATGGGATCACCGAGTTCCGTTCCCGTTCCGTGGGCTTCCAGGTACGCCACCTCGCCGGGAGAGATGTTGGCTCGCCGCAAAGCTTGACGAATGACTTTTTCCTGAGCCTTGGGATTGGGGGCCGTAAGGCCACTGCTAAAACCATTATGGCCAACGGCAGAACCGCGAATGATGCCAAGGATCGGATCGCCGTCCTGTTGAGCGTCAGCCAAGCGCCGCAGCGTGACGACTCCGCAACCTTCGCCGCGCAGATAACCATCTGCCGCTGCGTCAAAGGCCCGTGATTGACCCGTGGGGGAAAGGGCTTTCAGTTTACAAGTCAGAATGTTGGTGGTGGGTGAACAAATCGCATTCACGCCTCCGACCAGGGCTCGATCGCAGTCTCGGCGTTGCAAACTCAGGATCGCCAGATGCAGCGCGACCAGCGAAGACGAGCAGGCGGTGTCGACCGCAACACTCGGACCCTGCAGTCCCAGGTAATAGGCCAGTCGACCACAAAGAAAGCTGCCGGCCGCGCCGGTTGCAATGTATGGATTCAGGTTCAGAAACGAATCGCTCGCTTCGTTTTGATAATCGTTATGCATCCAGCCCACGAAGATCCCGGTCTGCTCACCGATCTTTTCAGGCGTCCAACCGGCTCGTTCGAGCGCTTCCCAGCCAACCTCCAGCAACAACCGCTGTTGGGGATCGACCCAGGTCGCCTCGCGTGGCGAAATGCCAAAAAACTCAGGGTCCATCAAATCGAGGTTGTCCAGGAACACACCGCGGCGGGCATACATTTTGCCGGGCACTTCCGGATCGTCGTCGTGAAAGGCGTCGAGGTCCCAGCGATCTTGCGGGATGTCGCTGACTTCATCCGTTTGCTCCATCAGGCATTGCCAGAATTCTTCGGGGGTGCGTGAGCGACGCGGGAAACGGCAGGCCATGGAGACAATGGCAATCGGCTCACCCGAACCGGCCTGCGCATCGGCAAGTTGCTGTTTCAACTCACGGATTTTTAACAGGGCTTGCTTGTTCGGTGAAAGTGGTTGGTTCGAAGTCATGCTGATTAAACTGTTTGTCTTTCTGGTGTACTCAGGCGGAATGGTTTTCAGGCTTCCAGCTCTTTCATCAATTCCGCCAACGCCTGTTGTTCCGTCATCCCGGCGACCTCCGCCTGAAGATTTTCATTCACCACCGGATGATCGGTTTGGCGATTCGTAGGGCGATCGTTGATCGTCTCTGTCGGCATCATCTGGTTCACCAGGAATTCGCCCAAGTCCGTGATTCGTGGATGATCAAAGACGAGCGTCGCGGAGATTTCGACCTCCGGACCGAGCTCTGCCTGAATTTGCGAACTCATCTCGACAATCCCCAGGGAATCGAGGCCCGCATCGAGGAAACGCGTTTGCGGATCTGGTAATGCGTCCGTTTCCGCAATCGCCTGAACCAGTTTGCGGACAAACGTGTTCGCGACTTCGGTTCGACTGGATGCGTGGGTTGCCGCCAGTTGGGTGCGGAGCGTCGGCTTTCGGACTGGGTTGGGACTGTCGGTGCCTGGTCCCGAGCGGTTGTGGGGGTTGGGTTCGTCCGAAGAGGCAAGCTCAACCGAAGTTGAAAAATCCATTTTTCGCAGTTCGGTTTTGAGAATCTTGCCCGCCGGATTGCGAGGTAGTTCCGCCATCAAAACAACGCGGCGGGGGACTTTGTAATTCGCCAGGTTTTTCTGGGCCAGCGTAATGATTTCACGCATCAAAGATTCGTTCAGGCCGGCGAATTCCGGGGTGGGTACGATGGCGGCCACGACCTGTTCACCAAATACTTCGTCCGGCAATCCAACCACCGCCGCTTGGGAGACCGATGGATGGTCCAGCAAGACCCTTTCGACTTCGGCGGGGTAAACCTTCATCCCGCCGACTGCGATCATGTCCTTGACCCGATCGACGATATAGAAAAAACCATGTTCGTCCACGCGACCGATATCACCCGAATGAAACCAGCCATCACGAATCGTGTTGGCCGTTTCCGTGGGTCGATTCCAATAACCCAGCATCACATTGGGACCGCGAATTGCAATTTCTCCCAACTCGCCGACCGGGCAGGTTGCACCGGTTTCGGTGTCCACGATTTTCATCTCAACGCAATCGATCGGCGTGCCGATGGAACCGGGGGTGAACTTGAGTCGGTGATTGTAGCTGGCAAACGGCGACGTCTCGGTCAAGCCATAGCCTTCGTAAATCGGCTGCCCAAATTTCTGCTGCCAGCGACGGCTGGTCTGAATCGGTAGTGTCGCCGCCGCGGAAAAACAATAGTCCACCGAAGCCAGATCCGCCGGTTCGCAGCTTTCCTGAAACAGCTGGAACATCATCGGGACGCCGTACAACTGGGTGATGCGTTCTTCGGCGATCAGGCGTTTGGATTCGCTCAAGTCAAACTTGCGTTGCAGCACCAGCGTCGCGCCGGCATGGAGTGCTGAATTCAGCAACGCGTTTTGACCAAAGCAATGAAAAAGCGGAACCGCCAACAGGATCCGGTCATCGGATTGCATCCCACACAGGTGATTAAACGCATGGACGTTGGAGCGCACGTTCAGATGGGACAGCGTCGCGCCTTTGGCAAAGCCCGTCGTGCCAGAGGTGTACAAGATCAATGCGGGGTCATCGGGTTCGGTTTCGACCCAGGTCGACGGATCACTGGGGATTGGCAGCAATGATCTATCATCGTGGGCATCGCCGGATTCTGCTGCGGCGATCGACTCCTGAATGCATTCGGGAAGTTCGCCCCGAATGGCATCGAGCGTTTGCGGAATGGCAACCAGCGTCCGGGCATCACAGTCGGAAATCACGTAGGCGACTTCCGCGGCCGCGAGGCGAGTACTGATCGAGACCGCAATCGCCCCGATCCGCAGGGTCGCGTAATACCAGACGACAAACGCGGGCACGTTGGGCAGCAGGATCGCAACCCGAGCGCCACGTGAGACGCCAGCCCGGCTTAGCACATCGGCGGCCGATCGTGACAGTCCATCCAGTTCTGCGAACGAATACCGCCGGCCTTCAAAGACCAGGGCGGTGTTTGAAGGAATCAATCTCGCAGGAGTGGTCAGGTGTTCGCAGATGTTCATGGGCTGTCAGCAGTGGCAAAATCGAAACGGTGAACGGCTTCCACTAGCGGGCGGAATCAAGAAAGCACTGCGAGTAGGAATCCAGAATCGGTTGGACGGCATCGATCAACGATCCCCGTTGGCTGAGGTTGTTGCGGAGCGCTTCGAGGTGTTCTTCCAGCCAACGATCGGCGTCGTTGTACAGGAACGGTTTGTCCTGGCTGGGCGGGCAATCCAGGACATCACAAATTGTCGAGTACAGCGGTTCGGCCAGCGTTCCCAACATGACTCTGCCGTCGTAGTGGCCAAAGCTTTTTTTGGCTTGCAGGTCCAGCGCCTGGACTGAAAAAATCAATGCCACGGCCATGTACTGCTGGAACAATTCGACCGATTGCCAAGCCAGGTTCGCCGAGCCCCAACTGAGGCCATTGATGTTTTGATTGAACTGCTCCGCATGCGTCGGAAAATGTTCGACTACCGGATTCCCAAAATAGGTCAGCATCGGCATGATCGAATTTCCAGTGATCTGCAGGCCCTTGAGACCCATGTTGTAGGAAAGTTCGTCGTTACCCCTTAACGACGATGGCAAACCGCCGCTGAATTCCGGGGTGACCAGCGAAGCGATCTGTACGTCGAGATGCTTGGCCATCAGGCCGAGATAACGCCGCAAATCGTCCATCGCGATGCCAACGTATTGACCGAGGAAATTACCGCTCTGGTAAAAAGCACCCGATTCGGGGTCAATCAAAGGGTTGTCAGAAACCGAATTCATTTCCGTTTCGACGATTTCATGGACACGTGCGATGCCCTCGATCAACGGACCAAAGTATTGGGGCAGACAGCGGAGGGAATACCGATCCTGAACCTGAACCGGTTTCCCGTTGGAATGCTCACGGCCCTCCGCGAGCAGTTGCTTCGTCATTTTCGCGATCCAGATCTGTCCCGGGTGAGGCTTGCGCTGATGCACAAAGTCTTCAAACGGGTTTTCGTGGACCGACAACGCTCGCAACATCAGCGATTGGGTGCCGATTGCCAACGCCATCAGATGCTCAGTTTCGTAAACCGTATTGGCTGCAACCGCTGCCGAAAACGAAGTTCCATTGACGATCGCCAGGCCTTCCTTGGGTAACAACTCCAGTGGCTCAAGCCCAACTTCGTCCAGTGCCGTTTTCCCGTCAACGATCCGATCTCCAATTTGAACCTTGACGTAGCCCGTTTGTCCGGTGATGGCGCGAGCGATCGTGGCCAGTGGAACCAGGTCGCCACTGGCACCGATGGAGCCAAGTTCGCGAACGACCGGAATCGCGTCGATTTGAAGGAACCGAAAGATACGCTCGATGATTTCCAATCGGACTCCGGAACAGCCCTGCAGCAGGACATTGGCCCGCAGTAGCATGGCAGCTCGCGTGTGTCGGCGATCAATGGCTGGTCCAGCCCCTGCAGAAAGAAACGCCAGCAAGTTGTTTTGCGAAGCGGCGGCCAGGGCGGCCGGGACACATTTGTCGGCCATGCCTCCGAATCCGGTCGTGACTCCATAAATCACATCGCCCCGCTCGACGGCTCGAGCTACCGTCGCACGGGATCGCTCGACTCGATCGATGACTTCGGATTTCTGGGTAAAACGAACCGCCAGTTCTTGCCTGGCAGCAGCTGCCAAGCTTCCGATTCGGATTTTTTTGCCATCCAACGTCAAAACCGACGCCGACTGGGACTTAACATTTTCCGTCAACATTTTGGGTCTGATCTCTATGCGGCGAAAGCGAGCGTGTCATACTAACACTTAGACAGAAATTGGTCATCTGCAGTCGTGGATTTGAACGTTTCCAGCCATTTTTGAGGCACGGGTTCGTCAGCCCTGCCACCCGTCGTCCCTTTGCCGGAATCGAAACGGCCAGAAATCTGCCAATGCGTTTTCCCAAACCAGCCATGATTCTGGTGGTCCTGTTGGCGGGAACGGTGGTTGCCGTCAACCTGATCAGGACCAACGAAGAGAATCCACGTGATGGAGTTGGGGATTCTGAGCCGCCTCATGCCGAGGTGTCCAAGCTGGCAGTGAAGTTCGTCGGTGCTGGCCTGACCGAGGGGCGAATTTGGGCCATGCTGTTCGACAACGAACAGGATTTCCTGAATCGACGTAACCCATTGCAACGTTGTGAATGCGACCTAAGCGACTCGGGAGACGCGAGTTGCGAGTTCACCGGTTTGCCGAAAGGGAAGTATGTGATCATGGCGTATCTCGATCGCAATCTCAATTCTCAGCTGGATCAGAACGCGTTAGGGCTGCCCACCGAACCCTACGGATTCTCCAACAATGCGCGGCGACCGTTCGGACCACCCGCTTTTGAGGAATGTGTGTTTGAATTCGAGGACGCGAGCAGGCTGGAGATTGAGCTGCGTTGAGTCCGGCGGCGTGATCCTTGACCAACCGGATGGGTTCGGCAGGATCGACATGCACGATTCAATCCGCGGCTCCAAACCGACGCCGGTTCAGTAACAGATAAAGCGACGGCACAAAATACAACGCCATGAATGTCGCGCCACCTACTCCGCCGGCGATGGTGATGGCCAGCGGTGGCCAAAATCCTCCTCCGCCGAGAATCAACGGGGTAAATCCGACAATCGTCGTCAGCGTCGTGGCGATCACATGTCGGGTACAACCGGAAACCACTTTCGCAAGTTCGCGGAGGTCCCCTTGCTGCGCCGGTTCACTGGCACGGATCGCTGCCAGAATCACGATCGAATCGTTGATCGCCACGCCGATCAAGCCCATCGTTCCGACGATCGCCATAAATCCAAATGGCAGACCGAACAAAGACAGCGCCAACGGTCCCAGTCCGGCCGACAACGCACCCACCACCGCGACAATCAAGGCGCAGCGAAACGAGCGAAACGAGGCCACAAGGGTCAGCAGCATCAGGGCGAATAAGACGACGGCATTGGCAATCAGGTTGTTGACCGCATTGGATCGTTGCTCAGTCTCACCCCCAAATTCCAAGCGGTATCCCGGGGGCAACGAGAATTCTGATTGAGACAGCCGGCGTTTGAATTCGTCCAACACGATCGACGGCAACACGCCCGCCTCGATGTAGGCTTTGAGTTCGTTGACCCGCTTGCCGTTGATCCGCACAATCGCACCTACGTCTGACGTAAGTTCAATTTCTGTCAAACTGGCCACCGTCGGGTTCACGGGCGGGGAGAAAAGGGACGCTGGCATTCCCGCAGCATCGGGTCTGCCAGCGGTTCGACTTGATCGAGGCGCCAATGGCAGGGCGGCCAGTAGGTCGAGTTTTGATTCACCACCCAATGCCAATTTGATCAGGACAGGTAACTCCTGGTTGCCGTCGAAAATCGTGCCTGCCGTGGCACCTTCGAGCGACGTGTAAAGCTGCCCGGCAATCTGTGCTTCGGAAAGACCGACTTGTTGGGCGGCAATTTTGTCGAGCTTCAGTGAAAGCTTGGGAATGGTTTCTTCGAGATCCGAGCGCGTGTGAATCACCTGTGGCGTTTGGCTGAGCAGCATCCGCAATTCGCTTCCAAACCGCTGCAAATTGCTCAAATCCGGGCCGATCAAGCGGAGCTCAATCGGTGCGTCAAAGGGGGGGCCCTGTTCCAGTTGACGCACGATCACTCGACTGTCGAAGATTTGGCTGTCGATTGCGGTCTGTAAATCCCGGACGACCTGTTCATTCTTCCGGTTGCCGCGTAAATCGACAAAAGCCTGGGCGTAAAACGTTGTCCCCCGTCGGCGCGGGACAACGTTGTAGAAGAAAGTTGGAGCGCTCCCGCCCAGAAACCAGTGCTGACGCTGGACCTGTTCATTGTCAGCAACAATTTTGCGAATTTTCTCGATGGTCGTTTTTACCCCAGCGAGCGTGTCGTTCGCCGATCTTTCGACTTCAATTTGAATTTGCGATCGATCCGACGGTGGAAAAAACTGCAGGGGTAATGTCTGTGCCAGCGAAAACCCCCAAACCGGCAGGATCAATCCCAAGACCACGCCCAGCACCGGAAAACGGAAAACGAATTGCAACGATCGCTCGTAAAATCGTCGCACCCATTTGATGTTCACGCCATAGCTGAACAAACCGCGTTTTTCAGGATTGATCCTTAGCATGCCATTCATTGCCGGGATCACGGTCATCGCCAAAACAAACGAAGCGCAGATCGCGAGGATCACGCTGATTGCAATCGTGCCGACAAATTCACCAGCAGGTCCGGGCAGCGTCGCGATCGGTAAAAACGCCAACGCCGTGGTCAATGTCGAGCCGAACAGCGGCATTCCGAGGTGACGGACCGATGTGACGATGGCTGCCCGGGGAGTTGCTCCTTCAACGACTTTGGATCGCACTTCTTCCACGATCACAATCGCGTTGTCGATCAGCAGGCCCAACGCCACGATCAGTCCGGTAACCGACATTTGATGGATCGGGATCGACAGAAGTCGCATCCCGATGATGACCATCAACGCGGACAACGGAAGCGCCATGCCAACGACCAGCATGCTCCGCCAGCCCATCAGAATTAGCACGCACAGTCACCACCGCCGCCGTGCCCATTCCAAGGTTTCGCAACAGCGTCCACATTCTCTGATCGACGTGTTCACGTTGCGAAAACAGTGTTTCGACGACCAGCTCACTGGAATAAGCCCGTGCAAATTCGCCGAGGACGTTGTCCAGTTGGCTGGACCAGCGATCGATCTGCTGATCGTCACTGACAAATGCCCCCAGCACGATTGCCGGTTCGCCGTCGATGAGCGCCAACTCGGTAGCCGGTTCCACCAGGCGTTTTTCAATGTTTGCGATTTCAGAAAGCTGCACCGACTGGCCACGCGATCCGAATGTGATCAGTGTTTCTGCCAGTCGTTTGGTCGGGACCGTTCGGCCATGCAGGTCCAATAGCAGCTCGGTTTCGTTGCCGGACAACGAACCGCTGGGGCGATCCGCGTCACTCTCGGAAACCTGGTCCGCAATTGCCGCGGTGGAAAGACCGATGGAATTCAGGATTGCCGGCGGGATTTCGGCAACGAATTCTTCCCCCGGATCGCCAAACAGGGATACTTCCTCGGTCCCTTCGATTTCGAGAATTTCGGCTTTCAGATTTCCGGCCAGTCTTCTCAGAATCGCCAAATTCGGTGGCGTGTCCGAAGGTGACTTGACCGCGACAATCGCCGCGAAGGCCTTGAGAGAAAAAACATCAAGTTCGGGTGGCAAGCAGGCGTCGGGTAATTCACCACTGAGTTCCGAAAGTTCATTTCGGAGACTCGACCAGACAGGAACGACATCGGTGACGTAGTCTTTCAATTCGACCACGATGTTAACGATGCCGGTCCGGCAGTTGGAACGGACCTGTTTAATTTCCGCAAATCCGGCCAGGCATTCTTCGATGGGGATGGCCACCAGTGATTCGATTTGTTGGGCGTCGGCACCGGGATAGACGGTGCTGACGACGGCGACGCGTTTTCCCAATACCGGATCTTCCAGCCGCGGCATGACCAGGAACGACGAGACGCCGGCAATCATGATCGTCGCGATCGTGAGCACGAGGATGCGAGGATTCTTGTAAAGAAATTCGGCGATCACTCGCTGGCTCCCGCGCCGGGCTTGGAATACTGGTCGGAAATGTCGTTGATTTTGACACGTTGTCCTGGCACGATCCGATGCAGTCCATTCACAATGACCCGCTCACCGTTTTGCAAAGAACCCTCGACCAACGCCCAGTCATCTTCCAGCTGAACCAATTCGAGAATTTTTCGATCGACAAGAAAGTCGACAGGTTGCGTGTCCGTGGTTGCTGCCGAGTCGTTGTCGGTGGGAACGGCGTTGGCGGTGGGCACGACCAGCACCGACCACAGTCCGCTGGATTCGCGGTTCAACGCCGTTAGCGGCAGCCAGAAACCGGATTTGTTCGTGGGCAGGAAAAACCGGATCTTGACGGACTGACCGTAGGACCAGTTGTCTGCGTCCAGGCTGCTGGTGATCTGGAGCGAGACGATCTTGCTACCGACGGTCGATTCAATGGGCGATTTGTGATTGACTTTTGCCTGAGCCGCAAACGGCCCCACACCGACCCAAACCGACTGATCAATTTGAAGTTTGTTGGCGATTTTGCTGGGCAGGCTCGCTTTGACGACCGGCGGTGCATTGTCGATCACGTCGAAAATTGGCGACTGCAGCGAGGCTTGGTCACCCGCATCGACGTAACGTTCGGCGATGATGCAGTCGTAGGGCGCGGACACGATTCCGTTCGCCAATTCGAAGTCGAGCGATTCCAGTTGCTGTTCCAACTGCTGGATTTCCTGTTGGATGGGGGCTTGTCCTCCCGGTCCAAAGTTTTGCAGGCTGCCCTGGGCGGATTGAAGCCGCTGCGCGACTTCCTCGCGTTGGGTCTCCAGCTGATCCTGTTGCAGTTCAGCCAGTTTTTCACCCGCGGTGGCTTGGTCTCCGACCTGCTTTAGCACGTTTTTGATTCGACCGCCACGTGCGAATCCGAGTCGACTTTCCCGATTCGGTTGGAGCGTTCCGTAGAATACGGCTGTTTCGATGGCGTTGTTGTCGCGGCTGGTCTGCATCACATTGACGGTCAGGATCGCCGCGGTTCGCGAGGTCATACGGTTGGCATCAAATCCGTCCAGTGGCGCATCGCAACCGCCGCTTGCGCCGAGGCCAATCAGAACCGCCGAAAGCGATGCCCAAACCGCCAACAATGTCAGCGGTTGGCACCATGATTTTGACGAAAGGTCCATGCGTTCTCTTGGGTTTACAGTCCATTGGCGGCATCGCCAAGTTCATCAAAGAGTGGCTTCGTCAAGGTTGAGGGTTGGTATCTGCGGGAACGGCCAGGTCGATTTCGAGAAAGCTGTTAATCGCGTCAAAATCGTGTTGGACTGCGATCGCCGGATTGCCTGGGCGAATACTCAACAGTGTTTGCATGCCCGCAGCTCGGGCCGCAATCAGTTCCTCGATCGAATCGCTGATGAACAGGATTTCACCCGGTTCCAAACGGAACTCGCCAGCAATTACTTGGTAACTCTGGCTTTCCTTTTTTCCGCCGGTCGTTGTGTCGTAGTGTCCACGGAATTGATCGAGTAAATCGCCTGCGATGGTGTGACCAAAAAACAGTTTCTGGGCGGCGATGCTCCCTGAGGAATAAATCCGCACGTCGCATCCGGCGGCGTTCCAGTTTTTGATCGCGGCGGGGACGTCTTCATAAATGTGTGCCACCAGTTGCCCGCTTTCAAATCCGGATTTCCAAATCAGCCCTTGCAGCTGTTTCAGTCCGGTCGCTTTGACATCGGCATCCATCAGCGCGAGCACGGCTCGACAAACCAGGTTTTGCTGATCGGTGGTCGATTCGTTGTCCAGCCAGACGTCGGCCGAAGGTCGATTCAGGTCTTTGGCCAGCCATTCCAGACATTCTCGAAAGTCTGGGGATTGCCATTGGTCCACGACGAATTCCGCTACGTTTTCGCGGACGTAGGGAAACATCGTGTCGTAGACAAAATCAATGGACGAGGTCGTGCCTTCGATGTCGAGCAGGATCCCGCGTGCGGTTGTTTCAATCATGAATCTGGTGGTGTTAGATTTGCCAGGCCTGGTTCAAGACCACCCACGGCAGCGGGGTGATTTAGATTTCAACCACGTTGTCGAATTCGCCATCGGTGTCCTGTTCGAGGTAACTTGGACCCAAGCACAAAGGCGCGTAATTTTCGTGGGTGCCGGCGTCCTGGTAATGGGGGGTCCAGCCACTCATGTCTTCGAACAGTCGAATGCAACGAATGGTTTTGTCGTTGCAAAGATTGAACCAATGATGGGTGCCTTTGGGGACACTGATCAGGTCGCCGGATTCAACCGTGATGCTGAACACAGGATCGGTTTGCGGATTGATGTGGAAGACGCCACTCCCGCGGACGGTGAAGCGGACCTCGTCTTCGGTGTGCAAATGCTCTTTGTCAAATTTGGCCAACATTTGATCAAGCCCTGGAGTCTCGGGCGTTACGTTGATCACGTCCGCGGTGACGAACCCGTGCTCGGATTTCAATCGCTCGATCTCGGGCGCATAGGCTTCAAGAATCTCTTCATTCGTTGCATCGGGGCCGACGCGTCCTTCCACGTCCCAGTTCTCGAAGTCGATTCCGTAGGGCTTGAGAAATTCGGCAATCTCAACCGGATCCTGGATGTCTCGATTCTGATCGGGAATGCTCACGCGTGCCATGGGAACTACCTGCTGCGATTAGTTGATGGATTTGTAGGGTGATTTGGTTGGACCCAGTTTACAAAACGTGGCCCGGAAAATCGACCGCCAAAATGAAAAGGTACTCAATCCGCGACAGCTGGCTGATTTACTGCGTCACGACGGTGTTCCGTTTGACGAGTGTTCGCGGGATGGCGGGAATCGGTCCGTCCCAGCAACGCGCGTCGCTGCGATTGGTTGTCAAGATGAGAAGCTGTACCGGTTGCGGGGACGTTTCGTGTTCCGTGGGTTTCAATTGGCGGGCAGTGCCATTTTCCGGGCCAGGCACTCGAACAGGAATTCGTAGATCTCGATATGCCGCCGGGCCGCGAAAACGTCCCGCCCCCAGGTGTACAGGCCGTGCCGTCGGATCAAGAACCCGTGGGTCATCGATTCCATCGGGTCATTCAAACGGTTTTTGACTTGCTCGGCCAAAGCCGGAATATCCTGTGTGTTTTCAAAAATCGGAATCCAGTGACTCGCTTCATGGGTGGTGATGCCTTCGAGCCCTTTGAGCATTTCGTAACCGGTGATTTCAAAACCGCCGGCATCGAAATAATAATCGGACAGCAACGTCCCCCAAATGCTGTGCGTGTGAAGAATGCAGCCGACCGAACCCGCTTCCGCCAATACGACGTGCAGCATGGTTTCGGCCGATGATTTCGGCTGCCCGGATTCAATCGGTTGGCCGTCCGCTCCAATGTGCACGAAATCATGACGCTCCAATCGGCCTTTGTCCTTGCCGCTGGCCGTGACGATCAGTTCGACCGGGTCGTCGTTGAGCACGACGCTGTAATTGCTGCTGGTGCCAACGGACCAGCCGCGTTGATGGAACAGTTGGCCGCATTCGCGGAGTTGGTTGATCAGAAGTTCTCGGTCAGGCATGGGGGGATGGTTTTCGGTTCTTGATTTTCGGTTTTTGATTTTCGCCTTACGCTGTTCTGCTCGTTCGATTGTGTTCGCTTCCGTCAGCTGTGCATTCTCGGCAGTTCGTCGCCAATGGCGATAATTTCAGCTTCGGCTGCCGAAAGTTCGCTGAGTCGTTGCTTGACCACTTCTTCGTTCGCGAAATGTTTGGCCAGTCGAACGTAGGTGGTATGGTGGCGGGCTTCCGATTCAAACAGGCTGCCGTAAAATTCCGCCAGTTCGGGATCGCGACCTTCCATGTGCTTGCGCAGAAAATCAAATCGCTCGCACGAACGCGCTTCGATCAGGCTGCCTACCAACAGCCGATCCACGGCCCGCTCCGGTTCGCCTTGACGGACGAGGTCGTTCAGTTTTCTGCCGTAGGTACTGGGCTTGAGTCGGCGGAACGGGATGTTGCGGCGATTCAGCAGTGCCAGCACCCTTTCGAAGTGTTCCAGTTCTTCGTTGACGATTTCGATCATCTCGCGGCACAGTTCCTGGTTTTCGACGTAAGCAAAAATCAGATTCATGGCCGTTCCCGCCGCTTTTTTTTCGCAATGAGCGTGGTCGATCAGGATCTCGGCCAAATTCGAATCGACTTGGGCCAGCCAGCGTTCCGAGGAAGAAGATTGAAGACTGAGCATGATGATGGTAGGGGGAGGATTCCAGAGTCATGGTTAACCTGAGTTATACGAGCCGCCGCCCTGAAAATCCAGCGGTGGAGAGACGAACTGACCACGACGGTGACGGCGGGTTTCAGCAATTTGAAGGCCAGATTATGATCCGACCGGAATCTCATGCGATAATGGAATTCCGTTGTCACGACGGATCGGTTTGCGAACACAATTTTTGACGGTCGTTGAAGAGCAGAATTGAAACATGGCTTTTTGGAATCGAAACAAAAACTGGGAAGACGAGTACGACGAACTTTACGCGCAGGATCGTGGTGTTAAAGAACCGGGCCGGAAGGGCTTTTCAGGTTTTCGCTTTGTACCCCATGCCTTGTTCCTGATGATTGTCGGCGGCATCTTTTTGGGGGCGGTTGGCGCGGTCAGCGGACCAACGATGGTCGAAAAGATGTTGACCGATCTGGTGATGCCCGTCGGATTGGTGTGGTTGATGCTGATGGTGATGATCTACTTTTGCATGCTCAGCCGTCAGACCTGGCCGGCGCTGGTCGGCCTGTTGTGTTGGTTGATCTTGACCGTGGCGGGAAACAAGTTCTGTGCGAGCTGGATGATTTCAACGCTGGAACGGCCCTACCAGAGTGTCAACGTGTTTGAGCTCGAACCGCTGGATACGATTGTCGTGTTGGGCGGTGGGACCAGCTCGCGGTTAAACGGCGGTTCCCAATTTGGGAGCAGCGGTGATCGCGTCGGTACGGCCGCCCGTCTGTTTCACGCTGGACAAGTGAAAACGCTGATTTGCACGGGCAGCCATTCCTTTCGGGCCTCCAAACTGGATCTCAGTCCCCGGGAAGAGGCGGCGGATCTCCTGATCAGTTTGGGGGTGCCATCGGAACGGGTGGTTCAAATGGAGGGTAAGAATACTTTCGAAGAAATGAAAAAGCTCAAGCAGTGGCAGGACGAAAATCCAGACCACGGTCGACTGGGTCTGGTGACGTCGGCCTGGCATTTGCCGCGGGTCATGCGACTGGCTTCGTCGATGGGCCTGGAGATCGTTCCCGTGCCCTGTGATTTTCGCACGTCCGAACCAGGTCCCTCACCGAATCTGATCGTGCCCAGTTCGATTTACCTCGAAACGACGCGGCACGCGTTGAAAGAATACCTGGCCGCCTGGGTCGGGCGTTAGCGCGCGATGAGCCCGCCGTGGCGGTCGAAAAAAATCAAAAACTTGACGCTGCCTCGAGGACGGCATAGGTTGGGTGAACGTTCAGCCATCCCGGTCGTGTCGGTTTCCATCGCTTGGTCAGAAAGCCAGGTTCGGTTTGCGAAAGCGATTATCAAACATCCCTGTAAACACCGTTTTGAGGAAAATATGAAGAATCAGCCCAGCTCAATCAGTATTTCCCGTCGGAGTTTTGTTCAAGCTTCCGCGGCTCAGCTTGATGGCGTCACCGATTTTGATGCCGGGATGGAACGCAGCCGCGGCAACCGTTCGGAAGGTCAACGATGTCTCCTTGAAAGGGCGAATCTTCAAAACACTGAAGATTGGGATGGTGAAAGTCGAGGGTTCCCTGACCGACAAATTCAACGCCGCCAAGGAAGCTGGTTTTGCGGGCATCGAAATGAACTCGCCCGGCATGAACGTGGAAGAAACAAAAATCGCGATCGCGGAATCCGGTCTGCCCGTTGATGGGACCGTTTGCTCAACCCACTGGAACGTTCGGCACACCAGTCCCAATGCAGACACGCGAGCTCAAGCTCTGGCGGATTTGAAAACAGCCATCGTGGATACGCACGCGGTGGGGGGAAACTCGGTTTTGCTGGTCGTTGGCAAGGGCGAAGATGGTCGCGAGGCCGAAATTTGGCCTCGCGCCGTAGAGAATATCGCCAAGGCCATTCCGTTGGCGGCCCAAAAAGGAATTCATATCGTGATCGAAAACGTCTGGAACCAGTTTTTGTACGACCATGACGGCGACAGCACGCAAACAGCAGAAAAGTTTGTGCGGTTTGTCGACGAATTCAACTCACCGTGGGTTGGGATGCAATTTGACATTGGTAACCACTGGAAATACGGCAGCATGGGTGACTGGATCCGCCTGCTTGACCATCGCGTGATCAAGTTGGACCTGAAAGGGTTTTCACGCGCCGACGGCAAATTCAAGAAAATTGGGGAAGGCGATCTCGATTGGGCCGACGTGCGGTCGGCGCTGCAGGAAATCAACTACTACGGCTGGGCGGCGGCGGAAGTGGGAGGCGGAGATTTAAATCGACTTAAGGAAGTTTCGGCCAACATGGATCGCGTGTTTAACCTCGTTTAATGCTCCCAACCGCAAGGCGAATTTCGGGTCGTCATCCTCCAGGGTCGCAACTCCATGGCTGGATTTGACCAGATTTTTCGTGGTCGCCAACGCGTTTGATCCCTCAAGCAACCGATTTGTCAAACAACCGATCCCTCAAGCAACCGATCCCTCAAGCAACCGATTCGTCGATCGCCCGATTTGTCAATCGCCCGATTGTTCAATCGCCCGATTGTTCAGGCAACCGATCCCTCGAAGGTCCAACCATGAAGCTAAAGCTCGCAACCGTTGTTTGTCTCGTCTGGCTATTGAGTCACGCTTGGTCCAACCAGGGGATTACGGCGGAGGCACCCAAACCCAACATCATTTTGATCATGGTCGACGATATGGGTTTTTCCGATATCGGTTGTTACGGTGGCGAAGTTGATACCCCGAATCTGAATCGACTTGCCAGTGAAGGCATGCGGTTCACGCAGTTCTACAACAATGCCAAATGCACCACGACGCGGGCTTCGATCATTACCGGGCTTTATCCGCGGGGTACCAATGCCAATGGCCACCTGAGATACAACATGCTGACCTTGGGGGAGGCGATGAAAGAGTGCGGCTATGCAACGGCGCTTTGCGGTAAATGGCATTTGGGACGTGATCCAGTCAATCATCCGTTCCATCGCGGCTTTGATCGTTACTACGGATTACTGGACGGTTGTTGCAATTTCTTTCAATCCGGCGCAGCCAGATCCAAAATACAAAGGCGGGCGAGTGAGGTTTTTTGCGGACAATGACCAACGAATTACCCAGTTCCCTCCGGACTACTACACGACCGACGCCTTTACCGACAAAGCCATTGAATTCATTCACGCGGCGGATCAGCGGGAACAGCCCTTCTTTTTACACCTGGCCTACACGGCTCCCCATTACCCATTGCACGCCCGACCCGAGGAGATTGCCAAGTACCGTGGCAAATACAAAATGGGCTGGGATCAGATGCGACAGCAGCGCTGGCAACGACAGCAGGAAATGGGGCTGGCCACTTCGGCCTGGACGCTGACCGAGACGGATTCCAAGGCCTATCGCTGGGAGGATGCCGATCATGATTTTGAAGACCACCGGATGGCGGTCTATGCGGCAATGATTGATCGGGTGGATCAGAATATCGGTCGCCTGCTGGCCACGCTTGCCGAAACGGGACATCAGCAGGATACACTGGTGATGTTTTTGTCGGATAACGGCGGCTGCGCCGAGGAGCCCGGGGGCCGAGATCCGAAAATCCGCGTTCCGGGACCGGCCAACGATTATGTCGCGGTCGGTCCGTCGTGGGGCTGGGCCCAAAATGCGCCGTTTCGACGCTATAAAAGTTGGCTGAATGAGGGTGGAATTACATCGCCGTTGATTGCCTGGTGGCCGGAACAAATTCCAGCAGGCCAAATCAATCGAAACGTCGCCCATCTGATCGACTTGATGCCGACCTTCCTCGAACTGGGCGGCGGTGAGTATCCCATCCAGTTCCGCGGCCACGAGCTGCTTCCCCTGGAAGGAATTAGCATGCTCGAACTGTTGCGGGGAGGCGACCGAGAAGATTATCAACCTTTGTGCTGGTTCTGGTCCCAGAATCGCGCGATCCGCGAGGGCAACTGGAAACTGGTCTGGGACAAGCTGACTCCGGCAGCATGGGAGTTGTATGATCTTTCGGTAGACCGTTGCGAAGTCAACGACCTGTCAGCCCGATTTCCCGATCGTGTCGACGAAATGTCAAAAAGCTGGAAAGATTGGGCAAAAAAAGTCGAACTGAAAATAAAACCGGATTCGGCCTCCGGACGCTAGGGCAAACTGCTTCAGATTAACGCCCGCAGTCTTTGATTTGTGAACTTTTACCGTGATTCTGAGGTAAATTTCGTGGTTAAGCCGTACGCTGTCAGGAAAAAGTTGATTCGGAACTACGGCAGATTGCGGTTTTCGGTCAGAAATCTGGGCCAGAACTAGCAGGTCAAAAAAATGGACTTTCGTTGTACGATGATTGTATTGTCGGATCTTGCTCGCCCAAGCCTGAACGAAATGGATCGGACGGAACAACTCGGTCCAACTGCAAACGGGTTGTTGCGGAATTGCCGAATCAATCTCCGATCCTAATTCGATGTTAGCCGAATGAATCATCCCAGTCACAACCGGACGCTAATCCTGACCTGACGGGTTGCAAGATTGGCAACTACACACTGTTGAGAAGGCTGGGTAGTGGCGGCATGGCAGATGTGTATCTGGCCAAGGAAGAATCGCTGATCAAGCGGCATGTCGCGCTAAAGGTACTGAAGCCGGATCTGGCGAAGGATCCGAATTACGTCAAGCGGTTTCATCGAGAAGCGCAGTCGGCTGCCATCCTGGTCCAGTCGAACATCGTCCAGATCTACGAAGTCAACGAGATTGATGGGCTGCATTTTATCGCCCAGGAGTACGTACAGGGACGAAATTTGCGGCAATACATCGATCGCCATGGGGCGGTCGAACCGTTGATGGCGTTAACGGTGCTGCGGCAATGCGCACTGGCGCTGCAAAAAGCTGCCGAATTTAACGTGGTCCACCGTGATATCAAACCGGAGAACATTCTGCTGTCGACCAGCGGTGAGGTCAAAGTCACGGATTTCGGTTTGGCGCGGGTCAACAACGATGCGTCGCAGCAAGCGCTGACCCAAATCGGGATTACGATGGGAACGCCGCTGTACATGAGTCCGGAGCAGGTGGAAGGCGGTTCCCTGGATTCCCGCAGCGACATCTATTCGCTGGGCGTGACGGCCTATCACATGCTTGCCGGCTGCCCGCCCTTCGACGGGGAAAATGCACTGGCCATCGCGGTCCAGCAGGTCAGCCAGTCCGCCATTCCGCTGACGGAGATTCGGCCTGATGTGCCCCCCGAGCTCTGTGCCATTGTTCATCAGATGATCTGCAAGTACCCCAAAGATCGTCCCCAGGATGCGACCCAATTGTTGAAACAGCTGCGCAAAATCAAAATCGATATGGACGATGGCTGGGAGGTTTTGATCGAAAAACTTGCCCAGACGGAGTCGGTTTCGGTCACCGGTGGCGCGACCTATTCCGAATCAAAACTGGCGGCGACGCAACAGTTACAAGCCGTGATGCGCGGCAACGTGAAATCCTGGTGGAAGAACCCGTTGACCATTGGATTGATCGCCATCGCCTCGGTGATCGGAATTAGCGCGGGTGTTTATTCGGCGAACCAGAACCGTCCATTGGGGCCGTTGGACGACGAGCAGATTGCGGAAAGTCGCGTTCCGAAAAAATCGACGGTGGATGAACAATACGACGCGGCTTTCATCGCCATGATCTATGCCACCGGTCCCAACGACGCCCAGAAACAGATCGAGTACTGGCAAGCCGTAATCGACTATTTCCCGATTGACGCCTCGCAAACGGAAAATCTCAATTGGACGCGACTGTATCACCGCCGAGCCGAGGCGAGACTCGGAGAAGTTTATCTGTCGCAGCTGAAATTGACCAAGGCTCTGGAAATCTACAACCGGCTGGAATCCTACGAAGATGTATCCTCGGAGCTGTTTCGAATTACTGGAACGGCCGGCAAAGCTGTGGTTTTCGATTTGATGTCCGAGGCGCAGTTTCAGCAGCTGTTCCCCGATGAGAAGAAGGAAGACAAAATCCGTAGCTGCCTGGCTCAAATCGGACTGCAGGAAGAACTGCTCAATCCATTCCTGCGAACCCGAATCGAGCAGCTGAGAGTTGAATATTCCAATCTGAGCTCCCGGCAACTGACGCCAGGCATTCAGTCGCCGATCAGGATCGGAAATTCTGGTTGATCCACCAGTAGAGTCGGTAACCCAACGAGCGGTAGCCCGTAAACAACCGGGCTTGGCCACCCAGTCCGACTCTCAGGGGCACGTCGGTGTCTGCCGGGATGGGAACCAACCCGACATACTGCAATTCCGATCGCCGCGCCGGCGCCACCAATTCGCTCAGCAAATCAGGCGGCCGGGACTGTTTGGGACGTTCCGGTTTGCCGGGTTGACCGGGCATGCCGGCATCGTAGTTTTCGCGATCCAGCGAAAAATCCGTTGGCTGCGGTGCCACCAGTTTCGATTCAATGATCTGACCTGGTTTTGAGTTGAGCTTAATTTTGACGTACTGGTTTGCCTTCGCAAAACTGACCTGATGCTCGGTCAGAATCACGTTGGCATTCCATTTGGAAAGATTGGCAACTTCACAAAGGCGCTGTCCACGCTGCATCGGAATATTGTCATGACGCCCCGCCAGCAACGGGCGTTGATCAACGCCTTCGATTTCGATCCGGCTGGAGGGTTGATGCAAATGGGGAGTTTCAAGCACCGTACCATCGATCGGGCTGACAATGGTCAACTCCTGAATCACCTCTTTCAGTTGGCGGATTTGTTTCTCAAGATTGGCAATGATGGGCTCTCGTTTGGCTGCTTCGGCCAGTGAAACGGGATCGCCCAAACGTTTGAATGATTTCCAAGCCGCACGGTTTTCGTCGAGCTCCGCTTCTTTCTTGGCCAACTCGAGACGAAAATTCGAATTTTCAAATTGCGCCAGCACTTCGTTCGCCGAGACTTGCTGTCCGGGTTGCACCATGACCGATTCCAATGTGCCGGGTTGCTTGATCCAGATCGTTTCAATCTGGTCTGGCATCACGACCACATCGCACCTCAAATAATGGGGCAGCGGCACCAGTAGTACCGTCCCGATCACGCCCAGCAACACGGCCAGGATCACTGAGAATCTTACTTTTTTCACTTGATGTAACCGTCCTGGAACAGACATGTACTTGTATAACTTGTAACCCGGCATGCCGATCAGCCCGATCATGGAAAACAGTGCGATCCCAATCCCCACCGATTCCAGACCGTAGGGTTCAAGCATCCGGGTCAAAAACATGATGATCGCACCGAGGATAAACCAACGATAGCAAAACGAAGCGACCGTAAACATTGCGAACGCCAGTGGGCGATTGGCGGGCATCAGTTGATCATCGGGAATTTCCAATCCCAGCCAGTGTCGCCCCAGCAGCGTCGTCAGCGCCCGCGTCGATTTCTGGTTCAAGTTGGGGATCTCGAGGATATCGCTGAGGATGTAATAGCCATCGAATCGCAGCAACGGGTTGCCGTTAAACAACACCGTGCTGATCGAGCTGATCAGCATCACCTTCAGGCAGATGTCCTGCACCAAACCGGGCTGGACAAACCACCAGACAAAGGTCGCAATCGTGGCCAGGATGATCTCGACATACATTCCGGCCGCGCCGATCGCGGCGCGGTGCCATTTATTTGGCAGTCGCCAACTGTCGGATACGTTGCAATAGAGACAGGGAGTCAACACCAGCAGCATGAATCCGATTTCGTGGCATTCACCGCCAAGGCGTTTGCAGGAAAGTCCGTGGCCGAATTCGTGAAAGACTTTCGTGACGCACAACACGGCCACAAAAACATACCACTGTCGGAGGTCGAAGAACTGGTCGAAGCCGGGCAGCTTCGCTTGAAACTCGGCCCAATTGACGATCACCGACAACAGTGCAATCGCAGACGCGATCATCGTGATCACGACCGCGGTCGGGGTAAATAGCCACCAGGTGTATTTGATCAGGAAATTAAGAATTCGCTCCGGATCAAACCCCCGATAGCGAATCGCGAGGACGTTTGAGTAGGTGCCCAAACGTTCCATCCACTTGTTCTTGATCCCTCGTTTAAGCAGTTCCTTGCCCTGCCCCGAGACGTCGGCAGTGACCAGGCCATCTTTGTGAAACCGCGTCAGCAGTTGTTGCAATTCCTGCCGCGTAATCCGCTTGGGTGCATACTCGCGATGGTAGTTGTCCTGCAATTCATCGATCGATTTTTCACCGTCCAGCTGTCGCAGCAAGTAGAACACGTGCGGCGGAAACTGATAGTATTTCTGCCCCAATGGTTCTTTGACAACCCAGTACTCGACGCCCTGATAGGTCATTCGGTCGTACGTCAGGTCGGCGCGCATTTTCATGCGGACCGGAGGACCGGAAGGCGGTGCGACTTCGGGTGGCGGATTGCCCGGGGGTGGAATCACCGACATGCGGACAAGCTCCTAAAAGAACACCTTGGTTCGCAGCCAGTCGTAGACCTGGTAGAAGCAAACAAATCCCAGCGATTTTTTGCCACAGTGGATTTTGGCCGTGACACCGACTCCGGATCGCAGTTCCTCATTTAACTGCTTGAACTGTTCGACATCGGTCTGGACGATTGCTGAGAAAGCGGGTTCTCCCGTGTCGGTCGGAACTGCACGTTGGTTGACGGAGTACAGCAGGCCGTCCAGCACCAGGTTGGGATTGGTCCCGATGCGAAATTCGACGGGCAACGGTTTTCCCTGATTCTGTTCAAGCGCTGCCTGGACGTAGCCAAATTTCATCTGGGGAATTTTCAGGTCCAGTTGCCAGGGGCCATCAAAATCCGCGATTTCAAACAGGGCAAAGTTGGGGCTGACGGTAAAGCCCGGCAGTCGCTTTTGCGACTGTGACGAGATCACCGTGCCCGAAATGGGACTGCGGATGGTTAACAGCTCCATGCGTTTATTGATCACGTCCAGTTGTTTTTTGTATCCAGCCTTGCGGGCTTCCAGTTGGTCAATCAATGCATTGATTTTTTCCCATTCGTCGGTGAACGCGCGGCTGGTCGATTGGGAGCGAAGTGATTCGAGCTGTTGGACGGTGGCATCGTAATTGCCCTCAATTTCGCTTTTCTGTAAATCCAAATCGGCCGAATCCAGGACCAGTAGTTTTTCGCCAGCTGCGACTTGCTCCTGGTCCTGTGGCAAGAATTTCGACCACGTCGCCCTGGATCTGGGAGTAGACCGTCTGCAGGTTGGTGGGGTTCATGACCCCGTCAACCTTCATTTTTAGTTGTTTGGGGAAGAAGATCAGCAGCAGCATCACCATCAACAGGCAGGCCAAGCCGGTCATGGTCTTGTGAAAGTGATCCTGAAACAGGAATTTCTGCAGCCAGCCCAATCGCTGCCAGAGCGGCAACAGGAAGATCTCGCCGTGCGTCTGCGAATTCTCCAACGCCAATTCCGACTGTTTGACAATCAAATCAAATTTGTCGGCGATTTGTTCCTGCGTTACTTCGGAATCAAAGTATTCGATGATCAACGCGCCCAGTTTGTGGGGTTTCTGATTGCGCCGACTTCGCATTTCAAGGTCCGGTGTTTCAGGCACTCGAGCCATCAACGGGATCACCGCGAGGGTCCGACTGTGCGCCTCATCGAGATAATCGTTGATCTGATTCGCCACGTCCGGGGCGATCCCGTCGGTGCTGCCATTGATCCAGAACGGCGTGTCGGCACTGACACTCGATGTCGCAACGTAGCCCAACTTGCGGACGACGTTGGCGCGATTGTCAAATCGATCCTGGCTGCTGATCGCGATGACTTTGCAGCGACTACCCGTCCAGGCAGCGACGCTGGCCCGGTCGCATTTGAGTAATCGTCGCGTTTCGTTGGCGATGGAAAAAGCGGTTTCGTTGGGGTCAATCGACCGATGGACTTCGGTAATAAATTCGAGTTTGCCATTCCACTGGCTGGCAGATTCGCTCAATCGCGCCAGGTCTTGTTGCTCGTGCCAACGCTGAAAGAGCGCTGCAATCTGAGACAGGAAACGCAAGTAACCTTCCTGGGCCGCGGGGCTGATGTCTCCCCGTTGAAGCAGCTCCAGCGTACCGCAGCATTTTTTGCGCGATTAAACACCGGAGAAAACAGCATCAGAAACGACTCGTCACGAGCCGCATGCGGGTCATCGCCAGCGTAGGATGTCGGGTTGGTGAACGCCTCGGAAGTCAGCCCCATCGCGACTTCCTTCGTGACGACTTCCATCACGGCATTCATGTGTTGCGGGTTCTCCCCCGCGGTAACACTTTGCAACAACGGACTGGAGTGACCGCCTGCCTGATGCGTTAGCTTCGGCGTGTTGTTTCCGTTGACTTGCCAAAGCAAAGCTCCATGCGCGCCGGTGATCTTGACGACTTTGGAGAGGACAACCTCGCAAAACTGATCGAAACTGGCTTCGGATTGAGCCATTTCATTCAATTGTTGGATCGTGCGCCGCACTTCCTCGCGGATGGCGGCTGTTTGTCCTTGTTGCGTTTCACCGGTTGACATGAGCTAACTGAGCGATCTGAAGTAACAAGCGGTCGAAAGTCGAGGATCGTCTGGAAGAACTAAACAACGGGTGGATACCAAGTCCGACGTGGGACCGCCCCGAAAAGTTCAGAATATCAAAGTAAGTAAGCTTACATCCTGTTGGCGTAAATCTAAGTATAGAAATCCCGGCGTTGAAAGAAAACAACGAGGACGCAGTCGATCTGATTGGTAAGCTTTCCCCAGTCGCCCGGTTCGACGTCAAAACCCCTGCAAAACTCCATCGGATCGGCGGAATTTGGGGTTCCAGGCGGGGTTTTTCGCGGCTGGCTGGCTGTTCAGAACGGTCGTCGGCGGTGGCGGACAACCGGGATAGGGCCGTCAGCGGTGACGAGTAAGCGGGGGAATTGCCGGAACTGCAGCCGCTTTTTGGGCCTCGCGGCCAATGGCACTCACTTTAAAAAATACTCCGAAGGAGTTTCAGCCGTTAGCCGGTGGTTGGAGCGAAGCGCATACCACCGGAATATCGAAATCGGGGATGATTGATCCTGACGGGATCACAGCGGATTTGGCTGCAATCCCTTCAGGATCGTCGAACAATTGCACCGTAATTCCGGTGTTGTTGCTGCGCTCAAACGCCGGCATTGTTCCGGCCATCGAAGAATTTGATTTTCCGGCTCTATTCGTAATTATCGAGGATCGGGTCGAGCCCCATTTCCCGTTGTGATTTGGCCAGCTGTTTTTCATTGAACATCAGGATCCGACGGCTTCGGTAATGCTGGTTTTCCACCTTGTTTTGGGCTTTGACAAATAGCGGATGCCAGTAATCGGTCCCTTTGTGTCGGGCCTGTTTGCGGTAATTGTCCGCTTTTTGCTTGCCGTAGGCTGAATCGAGCAGCTTATCTTCTGCCGAGAAATACTGTTGCACGGTGCCCGGGTCGCCCTGGCGGCCACATCGTCCAAATAACTGCTGGTCGATGCGACTGGATTCGTGAATTTCGGTTCCGATCACGTGCATCCCGCCCAATCCCCGAACTTCATCGTCGATTTTGATATCCGTTCCGCGACCTGCCATATTGGTTGCGACGGTGATCCGTCCCGCCGCGCCGGCACTGGCGACAATTTCGGCCTCGCGTTCGATCTGCCGGGCGTTGAGTACCTCGTGTTCGATACCGGCCTTTCGCAGCATCCTGGAAAGCAACTCGGATTTCGCGATCGACCGCGTTCCGATCAGGATCGGGCGCCCGGTCTGATGGATTTCGAGCACATCCTGGACGACCATTTCGAATTTCTTGGCTTCCTCGAAAGCAAATTTGATCGGCAGCGTCTCCCGTTTGGACGGGCGGTTGGGGGGAATAACGGTCACCCCCATCCCGTAGATTTTTTTGAATTCGCGACGCGAGGTATACGCCGTGCCGGTCATGCCGGCGATGTAGGGGAATCGACTGACGAATGACTGGACAGTAATTTTTGCCTGGGTGTGCGTGTCCATGGTAATTTCGACACGTTCTTTGGCCTCGATAGCCTGGTGGATTCCGCGGCTCCAGCGGCGGCCCTCGGAGATGCGGCCGGTGGCTTCATCGACGATCACGATTTCGCCATCGCGGACGACGTAATCGCGATCCCGATTGTAATCGCGGTGGACCTGAATCGCACGCTCAACGAAATCGTACATCTCCAACAACCCGACGCCTTCGAGTTCGGCTGGTTTCGGGATGTCGCGGACCAGCGCGGTGCCTTCGGGCGTCAAATCCACTTTGCGACGTTCCCGGTCGTACCAGTACTCCTGGTCTTCTTCGAATTTCGGCGCATTGGTTGCCGACCAGAGGTAGAGCATTTTTTGTTGGTCGTGCGTGGTGCCGTCTTCCGCCGCCGAAATGATCAATGGCGTGCGGGCATCGTCGATCAAAATGCTGTCCGCTTCATCGATCAGGATAAAGTGAGGTTTGCGATGCACCGGCATGGCGGCGGCCGCCTGGGCAACACCACCATCGGCGCCGCCGTACCAGAGTTCACGTTGTTTCTGTTCACGCTCCGACGAATGGTCCCGCAGGAAATCAAATCCAAACTCTTTCATCGTGCCGTAGGTCACGTCGCATTGGTACGACGCGCGGCGTTGTTCGCGCGACATTTCGGTCTGGATAACGCCGACTTTCATCCCCAGGGCATGAAACACCGGCTGCATCCAGATCGCGTCGCGTTTGGCCAGGTAGTCGTTACTGGTGGCCAACAGGACTCCCCTGCCCGCCAAGGCATGGACGAACAGCGGCAGCGTGGCGGTCAAGGTTTTGCCCTCGCCGGTTCGCATTTCGGCAACGTGGCCGTGGCACATCGAAAGACCGCCCATCAGTTGAACGTCGTAATGGGTCATCTCGATCTGACGCTGGGCGGCAATCTGAACCAGCGCGAAGGCTCGAGTGATCAGGCGTGAATGGAGTTTTTCCGATTTCGCGCTTCGAAGCTGAGGTTTAACGCTTCGTCTGCCAGGCCTTTGTCGTCCAGCGCCTGGTAAACCGCAACCTGCTCCTTGACGGTCGTAATAAATGAGCCAAATTTCACTGAATCCCCTTGATGGAAACCCGAATGGATGCCGGGTGAACATGAATACGTCGTTTGCGGCACATTCCCAATCGCGGTTATTCTGATTCTTTCGGACCCGACGCGCAATGGCAACCTGACCTCCAGGGCAGCGGCCGACTGCGATTGAGCACCACCCGTCGCCTCGTGGGCAGTTTACGACTCCAGCTACCGACGCAATCTCGGCTGTTTTGTACCGAGAAAATCAGTCCGGAGGCTACATCTAGCCTCGAAATCGGTCAAATCTCGGGTTTCGCTTGCACTTTTTCCGAAACGGAACGATTTATCGGGTTCTGGACCGCCAAATTGACTTGAGACCGATTTACAAAATCAGTAGGATTCCGAGCCATTTTCGTTTCGTGGACCAATTTCTTCATGTCGAATTTTGATTTCCGTCGCAGCAGTCGCAAATGCTCAAAATCCGATCGGGTGATCCAACCGGGTGAGGAGTTCTACTCGGCACTGATCGATACCGCTGGAGAAACCGAACGCCTGGATTTTTGTTGCGAAGCATGGGAGTCACCCCCGGAGAATTGTATTGGTTGGTGGAAATCCAAAGTGCCTGAACTGGGCAAGGGAAAAGTCTACTGGGCGCCACGTGACGTCCTGCTGTCCTACTTTGAACACCTCCAGGAACAGCCCGACCAAGCGGACACGACCTACGTCATGGCACTTTTGTTGATCCAGAAAAAAATCCTCACGCTTGAGGATCCGGATGAGGAGCACGCCAATCTGTTGCAGTTGAAGAATCGACAGGAAAAATCCAGTTCCACCGTGGAAATCGTCGACGTCACGCCGGAACGAATTGGGGAGATCCAAGCCGAATTGGAAGAACGGCTGTTTTCGGATCAGCCATTTGAATCCGATGACGACGACGAAGATGTCGAGGTGTGATCAGGGTATCGGTTTTGATGCCAACGAAGCATTTTTTCAGGGAAGAAAAGTGTTCAACAGACAATTAACTCGGACACCGTGTGGTGACGCTTTTCGATTCTCGGCCTCGCAGCGGATTACCAAGCCGCTTCGATGGTCACCTGATTGCTGGGGGCGGATCCTCTGTGCCAGCGTACTGGGTTGCGTGATCGCCACTCAAACAGGGTGTCAGATGTTTCGCCAGTTTGGAGGCCGGGATGTTGAACCAGCGCCCGTGGTGTTCGATGCCATGCCCGCGCAAGCGGAACTGATTGCCCAAATCAACGCCAATGCGGCCCGCGTCCGCCAGTTAGAAACCAACGTGACACTCGCGGTCGATGGATTACCTCGAATCAAGGGGTCGCTTCAACTGGAACGCCCAGACCGAATTCGGATCAAGGCCGGGTTGATGGGGATTTCCGAATTGGGAGTCGACGTTGGCAGTAATTCGGAGCTGTTCTGGGTCTGGTCAAAAGCCGCGATGCAGGGCCAGTCTCCCGCCATTTATTTCGCCAGCCATGACGACTACCGATCCAACCTGCATCGGTCCGCCCTGCCGTTGGAGCCGCAATGGATCATCGATGCGATGGGATTGGTCGAGTTTACCGAAAACGACACTCATCGGGGGCCCTATCCCGCTGACGGAGGCCGTTGGAAACTGGTTTCAACTCGGCAAACACCCGCCGGACCAATGACCAGGGTTTCGATTATCGAGCCAAAATCTGCCACGATTCTGCAACAGGCGATTTACAACTCCTCAAATCGGCGGGTTGCCTATTCCAATTCAAGCAGGTATCGCTACTATGCCGATGAGCAGGTAAGTTTACCGCATTGGATCGATCTCCATCTGTTCGATCCTGAGGGGCGGGAAATAAAAGTAACCGTCGAAGCCGGCGATTACAAAATCAATGCCCTGTATGGCGATCCAGACCAGATGTGGACGATGCCGAATCCGGCAGGCATCCCAAGAGTCGATTTAACGCAAGTGTCGAACTGAAGTTTGCCAAACCCCGCTCTGCTGGTTGACACCCTATTTTGACACTACTACATTTTATCGGTACGTCTGGGCCAGCGAAATGCGGGTCGGGACCCCTTATGATCCAATTGAGCGCGTATTCGCAGACGAGGAGAGATAGATGACTCATGTTGTCGCAAAACCATGCGATGGTTGTCGTTACACCGATTGCGTGGTGGTTTGCCCGGTGGAGTGTTTCTACGAAGGCGAAACGATGCTTTACATTCACCCGGATGAGTGCATCGACTGCGAAGCCTGTGTTCCCGAGTGCCCCGTCGACGCCATTTATCACGAAGACGATCTGCCCGAAGAATGGAAAGAATACATTCAAATCAATGCAGACAAAGCAGCAGAGTCGGAGAACATTACCGAACGCAAAGAGCCTTTGGCAGATAAAAACGACGGTTGAGCCTACGTCGATTCCCCAACTACAACCCATCGTTCCAACTACCAGCCGACCGGCTTCCGGTCGGCTGTCTGCGTCTTGTCGAAGCGTACTTTGACCCGCCGTCATTCGATTGGCCGTCGGTGGTGTCAACGTTCGTTTGCTGAAAACCTGGTCGGCGATCGACCGTGATGGTTGCCAAACGCCCAATCCCAAGCCAGTCTCATGCCAGCAGACACCCTGCTTTGCCCCTCGCAGCGGCCCTCAGCCCGGATTCTACGACCTCTTACCCCGATTTTCTTGATTCGCCCGTTCGTTGGTACGATATTCGCATCTTCTTGCGATGGTCGGTTCGCCGACCGTTTGAACGACACACAAGTTTTTTTCAGGAGGATGTGATGAACTGGGACGAAATCAAAGGCAACTGGAAGCAGTTGAAAGGCAAAGCCAAACAACGTTGGGGCAAGCTCACCGACGACGAGCTGGAAGTCATTGATGGAAAGAAAGAAGAATTGGTCGGGCTGATCCAAAATCGCTACGGAGTCGCTCGTGAAGAGGCAGAGAAAGAAATCGATCAGTTCTGTACCAGTTGTTAATGCCAGCGATTGCAAACGCAATCCGATACCAAGCGTTTTACTGGCCGGCAAGCGTTGGCTCGACAACCCTGAATTGAGGAACATGCATGAAAAAAGGAACGCCGCCCAAGTTGCTAAATTGGAAACCACGAAGCAAGGTCGTGATGGGTGTCTTCAAAGACGTTGAGGCTGCCGATCACGCTGCGCAAACGCTCCGATTGGAAGGACTCGAAGTCAAGCTGATCAGCAACGGAGCGCAATTGCCGCCGATCGTTTACGCCCCGCTCGAGGAGATTGGGTTGAAGCGGGTGCTTGGAGGCATTGCTGCCGGAGCCGGTATCGGTGCCGTGTTGGGGATCTTGCTGATGGCTGCTGCCGATTCAAGCTTTGCTTCGCCACTGTCCGGGATGATTGCTGGCGCCATTGTGGGTGGTGCGTTTGCCGCGGGGCGTCGTTCCTCCTTGATTCACCTGCCGGATCCGAGTGACTATTTGGCAATGCTCGCTGATGGCAAATCCCTGCTCGCCATTCGCGGCTCTCAAGTCCAACGGATCGAATACGCCGCCCGAATGCAGGCGCTCGGAGCAATCAGCGTTTACAATCACCCGCCATTCCAACTACTGCGTCTTCATCCCGCTGAAAACACCCGTGAAAACAGCGAAGGGTCAATTTCCCGTCGATCCGAGCATTTTGAATTGACGTCGAATTTGACGTAAACTGTTTCGTGGCTGAAGTACACAGTACTCCGCTGACCCGCGAACGATTCTTAGCCGGTAGTTACCACGGAAGTTGCAGGAAGACATGTCGAAAGAAAAACCCGAACCCAGTCCCGGCCCGAAAGAGCCAGAGCCCAATCCAAATCCGATTCCCGATCGGCCGGATCCGACTCCTTTTCCCAGGCCACCAGAGCCGAAGAAACCAGCTATCAATGATCCCGATCCTCCCAAGATCGACTGGTAGCGGCGGCCTCTCACCCGGATCGCCGTCCTAACTCGACCGCTTGCTCTCTTAAAAGCCAATCCAATGGTTTAGTGCCTTGCGGGGGACCCAATCTATCCGCTGACCAACGAGCGTTCCTGTTTCTTGCAGGGACGCTTTTTTTGTCAGCTGGTTTTCTTGTCAGTTGATGTTGTTTGCAATCTGACTGTTCAGTGTTTGATCAGTCTGGTCGCAGCGCCACCAATTCTGTCCACCGAGGCCAGGTGAAACCCGCGAAACCGATGCTTTTTCGCGTTGGTATGAAATCTGCGTCGCTTAGGTACTGCACGCAGCTAATGAATATTTCTACAACCAAGGAGCGAATCAATCATGACGATGAACTTACTCGAAGCTACCGAACGAATGAAACCCGAAACGTTGGGCTCGCTCAAAGAACTCGTACGGGCACTCAACGACAGTTCGACTTACCACCTGGAGGCCGCAGAAAGTATCAAAGGCGATCAGTACATCCCGAACGTTCTCAGAGCCATTGCGGAAGAACGCAAACAGATCTGCACCAATATTTCCGGCATGATTACGATCGCCGATTCGGAGACGCCCGAATCCGGGACCTTCCTCGGATCCCTGCAGAAGATCTGGACGGCGTTTCGGGCCGGAATGAACGCTGGCGATGCAACCATCGTGTTAATCGAGGCCGAACGTGCCGAAGACGTGATCATCGGCAAATTCCAAGCTGTCATCAAAGGGCTGGATGAAAGCCCACTGAAGTCGCAACTTGAAACGTACTACGACACGGTCAAGAGCGGACACGACCGCGTGCTCGCACTGCGAAATGTCTACCAATCCAAATAGGTTGACTGACCCGCATGGGTACGACGCCGCCCAGCTAGCCGCATCCGGGCGTATTTAACCAACAGGCTATCCGCGGCTTCACCGTGGATAGCTTTCTTTTTTTACACCAACGAGGCGAAATTCATGACCATCACGATAATCGAAGTCACTCAATGGGCACGATCATTGATGATTTGGGCCGCTGGAATTGTCACTTTCCTTTGCGTGGTTAACTGTTATTCCGAACCGGTCTATCCGACGGCCTCACGATCTCTCGGTGGCCGCGTCGACTCGGACATCTCGGACGAAGAAATGGTTGCTGCCATCAATAAAAAAATGGCCTATGACGGTGTCGATGCCGAGCAGGTCAACGTCTTTGTCACGGATGGAATCGTGACTTTGGACGGAACGGTACAAAGTTTGAACGACAAACAACACGTTCAGAGAATTGCGACAGGAATCCGCGGAACGCGTGGCGTTGTCAACCAGCTCCTTGTCACCAGTAGCATGTGGTCCGATGCTGAAATCGGAGCCGCAATCAAGCGGCAATTGGCCACCAACTCGGCGACCGATTCCTACGAACTGGAGGTCCGCGTCAAAAATGGCGAGGCCCGACTGACGGGGCAGGTTCAGTCGTTGGCAGAAGAGGTGCTCTCGCGGAAGATTGCGTCCAGCGTCAAAGGTGTGCGTTCCCTCCGGTCAGCGATTGATGTTGTTTATCCGTCGCAGCGATCGGATCAGGAAATCCTGGAAGACGTACGCGGGCGAATTAAGAGTGATATCTGGATCGACGAGCAAAGGTTAAGCGTTAGCGTGGACCAGGGAAATGTGATATTCGAAGGGACCGTCGCTTCGTTGGCGCAGAAAGCACGACTTTTTCCATTGGCCCTGACCGCTGGCGTCAACACGATTGACGATCGCAAGGTGGGCGTGGATCCAGCCCTGGAGATCGCGACGAAGCGCGCGGAATTCCCGCGACTTGATTTCGAAATCAGGGACTCGTTGCTCGAATCTTTGCGGCTCGATCCCCGCGTTGATGCATCGAATTTGAGGCTGATGGTCAAGCAAGGCGTGGCGGTTATCGAAGGCCAGGTTGGTGACGCGCAATCGCGGTCGGCTGCGATCGCGACTGCGAATAACGTCGCGGGCGTCACGAAAGTGGTTGACAAGGTGACGGTCAAGCCAGCCGAGCCGATGCCGGATTCAAAAATCAGGGACGAGTTGGAAGCAGCATTTGAACGAACGTCGACGCTCAAATTTGACGGAATTCGATTCGCAGTGGAGGCGGGGGTCGTCCGGCTGAGCGGAAGCGTGCCATCACAGTACCAACGACGTCGCGCTGCGGAAACCGCTTACTCGCTGAACGGTGTTGTCGAAGTTGACAACCGCTTGGCGATTGATAATCCCTTGGCGGGAAGATCGGATTTTGACATCCAATTGGCGATTGAACGCGGCATTCGCTGGAGCCCGTACTTGAACATTCTCAAGCTAAAACACGATGTCAACGACGGGATTGTGACGTTTCGGGGAACCGTTTCCGATCGGCCCAGTCTCGAATTAGCCCGGGCAATTGCCATCGATGCCGGTGCCCGCGATATCCGGTCGGACGAGGTTGCGATCAAATAACGCCGGATGATCGTCGCGGATTCGCTGCCCGACAGGACAATCCGGGTAACCATTTGCGAGATTCCAGGCTAACGTGAGTCTGGGGAATTGTGTGAGCGAACTTGCTCAGCCTGCTCAGCAATGGTTTCCTGCGGCACTGCCATCGGTTCGTGGTTGGTAGCTTGCTGATAGGCATCGCTGGAGTCGGCATCACTTCTCACGGCTGATTTCCAGCGATTGGTTAGTTCACTGCCTGCCGATATGGCTTCCAGTAGTTCGGAGTATGACGTCACGTTTTGGGCGTTGGTAAATTCGCTGGCTTCCTGCAGGAATTTGGCTCTTTGACTCGCATCTTCCCGGGCCAGGTACTCGGCGGTCGCATTCAATTTTTCGCAATACAACGACCATTGATTTTGAACAAATTCGTTCATGGCTGTGACTTCTCCATTGCAAACCTGGTGATCAATCTGTCGAGACAGGGCCTAGTTTTTGCCTGTGATCAAACCTTCGGGAGTGGTTCCGTAGGTTTCGCGGAACGCAGATGCAAATGTCATGCCTTTCCGCATTTCTGCCATTAGTTTGCCGAAGCGACCTGCGTCCGATTTCAGATTTTTGACGAACAGATAGCTAACCATGGCGGCCTCGTCGGCCGGCATCCGGTCGTTGATAAAATCATCGGGTCGTTGCATCGCTGCGGCTGCCGTCTCTGCGCGGAGATCCCAATCTTTGACTTCATCCTCGCGCGAGTAGATTTTCTTCGCCGTCCAGACACCGACGCCATCGGCAAACCAGCGCGGCACATCCGGAGCCAAGCTGGCTACGTGCAACGCCCCGAGCTGCTTGGCCAGGGCAACCTTGATTGAATCAGCCGTTTCATTGCGGGTCATCAGGACCGCGGCATACGCGTCGATGGTTGTAAATTTCCAATGGGCAGTTTGATCCTTTGGGAAGTCCCTTCGCTCCACCATTTTTCCGAATTCGTTGAAATCATATCGTTTGTCGAATACAAAAGTCGAAACGTTGCCTTTGACAATCGGTTCGGACGAATCGCTGCGGAGCGCACTGGCAACTTTGGGGACGAGTTTTTCCAGCAACTGGGACACATCGGTTAAACGGCTTTCGGTCGTCGAGCCGGTCACGACAAAATGGTCACTGCTGACGGTCACTGGTTCTACCCCTGCCATGACCAGCTCCCAAGTGCGGGCTGCGAGATCACGTCGAGCGGCGGAAAGTTCTTCGTGGGTTTGCGATTTTGCTTTGGAGACCGCAGCGACCATGCTGGTTTCCAGCTGCGCATCACCGCCGTCGAATTTGGCACCTTCGGCGATCCACTTGCCAATCAAGTCAATCGATTTTGAATCCAATTTTCCGTTGGGAGGCATCTCGCCCGTTTCAATCCGTTTGAACAACATGCTTGCACTGGACTTTCCCGGTTCAATCACGGCTCCCGAATCACCTCCGGCCAGTAGGTTTCGAAACGTGCCCATGTTGAAATTGCCGCGCGGATTGTCGTTGATATGGCACTGGCCGCAGTTTTCGATCAGGATCGGGGCAATGTCCAGGCCAAAAGAAACCGTTTCTGTTCCGGTTGGCAACGCAGGTTCAAGTCGCCGCGGGCGATTCGGCTGCGGCGGTGCGGCCACGAATTCCCCCAACGGCTGGGTCGGACTTTCCCCGTCGAACTTGGCCCCTTGTTTGATCCAGGTTTTGAGCGTTTCCAATTCCTTGGGTTCGATTTTTTGTCCCCCTTTGGGCATTTCACCCGAGACGATTACCTCAATCATGCGACTCTGATCTGGCAGTCCAAAGGCCACCATGGTGCTGTTTTCAAGTGCTGCAAACGTCGCCGCGCTGAAATCGCCCCGGTTCCGGGTCACGTGACAATTCCCGCACTTGGCGACCAGAATCGGCGCGACGTCCTTTTTAAAACTGACGGCGTTCATGTCGTCGGAGGCAGGCTCTGGCAGGTCGGCCAGGTTTTCGAGCTTCAGCCCGGCTTCGGTCAACAGCTGGTGAGCGACCTTTAACCGTTCAAATTCCGGTTTGATGATTTCAATCAGTTCTTTCCTCGCTCCAGCTGACAATTCTGTAAGCTCACGGGCTGCCTCGTCAAAGTACTGCTTGCTCAACTCGAATTTCTTGGCGACATACTGTTTGCCCGCGCGGTCGATGTTCGATTTGATTCCGCGGACCGCCCGTTTTTCCTGTGGCGTCGGTTCCTGAGCGTAACCCATCGAGCAGGTGATCAGGCCACCCGCCAGGACCAGCAACAGGAGAAATCGTTGCGTGGGCAGGCAGCTGGTTTTCAGAAACCGTTTCAAGACGTTCATCATCAAGTACTATTCCTGTAATTCCAATTCAAACATGGGATAACATGGTCGGTTGCGTTGCGACCGGCGATTGGCCGCGCGAATTGTGCATCGTAGATTGACGATTCCAGGGTTCGAGTCGTGCATTTTCCGTCAACAGGCTGCTCAAATCGGGAGCGTCGAGAGAACTGGCGACCGTTGCCAGCTCTGACCGAATCGCTTCCGATCGCGATGATGAGTCTCTTTCAATCAGCCAGGAGGCGAACGATAATACGGCAAACAGGATTGCCAGCATCAGCACAATGACGGCCGCCAGGATCCACATCAGAGGAGCCTTTCGGCCGCGAAAACTCTTGCTGGAACCTGGTAGTTTTTTGCTCGAGTGCAAGCGTGATTTGTAGGTCCCGGAGGTCGCTTTTTTACCTGTCAGGCTGCTATCTGATTTCGAGGCAAGGGTTGTATTGATATTGAATTCGCCGATCTCGTTGGAGACCGTCGATGTCGCGGTCGCTGCACTTCCGCCGAGCTGGCGAATTGCAGTTGCGGGAATACCCCGACCCAGTTGTTTTCCGGTTTCGAGAAACCCCAGCAATTCGGCTTCCAGATCGACACAGTTTTGATAGCGGTCATCTGCATTCTTCGCCATCATCTGGTTGCAGATGTTGACCAGGGCTTCGGGGCAATCTGCACGGCTGTCGCGAATATCGGCGGGCTGTTCGGTTTGATGCATGGCAATTCGCTGCGCCAGCGTGCCCTTGGGGAATGGAGGGTGTCCGGTCAGCAGGAAATACAGCGTGCAACCAAGGCTGTAGATGTCAGCGCGGTGATCGACGTTGTGGCTGTTGACGGCCTGTTCGGGCGACAGGTAGTCGGCGGTACCCATCACGCGTTCGTTGTACAACAGCGTGAGTGATTCCGAATCGTCCTGGTTGACCAAGGCCAAACCCAGATCCAGAATTTTGACGATTTCATCACTGGTCACCAATAGGTTGGCGGGCTTGATATCTCGATGGACGAGTTCCCGTTGATGGGCGTGGGCCAATCCGACAGCCGCCTGGGCCGTGTACTGAACCGCTTTTGCGATCGGCAGCGGTCCATCAGATTTGACGATCTCATAGAGATCTTTGCCGTCGACGTACTCAATCACCATGTAATGCGTATCGGCCTGATTGCGGGCGCCAGGCTGTTGGCAGATATCATAGATGCGGACGACATTGGGGTGATTCAACGTCGCGGCCGCTCGGGCTTCCAGGTAGAAGCGGTCGAGATAGCTTTTGTCGGCGACTTTCTTTTTGGGCAGGACCTTAATGGCACGTTTCTGCCCCGAGATGACATGTTCAGCCAGGTAAACGCTGCTCATGCCTCCTGTTCCCAGATGTCCCAGCAGTTTGTATTTGCCAAGAAAAAAACCTTTGTATTTCCCGGCCATCAACTTGTCGTTGTGCCAATCCGTGATGATTCCTGACTCAATCAGATGGTCAGAAAGCTCTTTGACCTCGACCGTGCGCCCGGCCGCTTTTTCGGAGAGTCCCTCAAGCACGTCTTGGAGACGGTCGTCCGCAACGATTCCACTGCGTTCCAGCAATTTTAAAAAACTCTTAGCGCTGGGTTGCGACATACAAATGAAGCCTCGACAGGATCATCCAATTTCGGCGCATCGGATTGGTAACGGCGATTTGAACTGATAGTCTTAGTTTAGTATCCGGTGACGGAATTCCTAGCGATTGGGGGGCGAAGTGCAAAGACCGAGGAAGTTTAGGGGTGAAGAATTCATCCGATCGTCAAATTATATCAAGTTAAACTGCGCTTTTACGATGAATTCTTCAAACCATTTGGGCCTGTTCGCCAAATTTTGGGATCCGGGTAACGTCAAGACACGTCTGGCGGCGGCCTTGGGTGAGCCGCGGGCGGCAAATGTTTATCTGCATTTTTTGACTCATTTGTTGAAACAACTTGCTGCCGCGGGAGATCATCGCCAGCTTGTTTATCAGCCCGCTGATCGGAAACCGCAGTTTTCTAAATTGAGTGGTCCCCAATGGCAGTTGACGCCGCAAGTCAACGGTCCGCTGGATTCGAAATTGAAGGCTTTTTTTTCCGATCTATTTGAGACTCCTCTCCTGCCGCAAGTTGGTAACCGCAAAGTCGTTGTGATTGGGTCCGATTGTCCGTTAATCGATGCCAGCTTAATCGATGAGGCATTCCGACAGCTTGATGATTGTCCAGTGGTGATCGGCCCAAGTGCCGATGGCGGCTATTACTTGATCGGCATGAGGGAAAACAAACCTTGGTTGTTCGATGGCATTTCATGGAGCACCGACCGGGTGCTCGAACAGACGATCGGCAATCTGGAAGCCCGCCAGATTCGATTTCGGATGCTCTCGGAAATGAACGATATTGATCATTGGGACGATTTGAAAACGCTACTCGATGAATTGCGCAGTCGCCCCGTTTCATGTCCGGATCGGCCGTTGTTGGACAGCTTGGAATTGGCGATGGCCGGATTCGAGACGCTGACAGCGCCAGTGCCCCAGCGGGACCATTCGTCATGAGTCGCGTAGGAATTATCGGGGGGGGCGTGATCGGACTTTCGATCGCCTTCGAATTGTCCGAGCGGGGCGCGGATGTGGTGTTGGTTGAACGTGATCGAATCGGTCAAAAGGCCTCCTGGTCGGGGGCTGGGATACTGCCCCCGGCGAATATGGATACGGCGGTCCACCCGCTGGAACGGTTGGAGGCGTTAAGCAATCAGTTGCATGCCCGGTGGGCGGAACAGCTGCTGGAAAAAACGGGCATCGATAACGGCTACCGAAACTGTGGCGGAATCTACCTCGCCCGCACGCCGGGGGAAAAGGCGTCACTGATCGGCGCGATGCTGCAGTGGCAAGAACGTGAAATCGAATTTGAATCCATTTCGCCAGATCGTTTTTCCAGGTTCGCCGCTGGACTGTCCTGTGACGAAACTTCTCAATCCGTTTTTCTGCCAGGAGAATCACAGATTCGAAATCCCGACCACCTCACGGCGTTGGTTCGGGCTTGCCGGGACAATGGTGTCGAGGTCATCGAGCATTGCGGGGAGGTCCGTTTGCAGGCCAGTCAGAATGCAACCGAATCCATGATGGTGGGTGGCCAACGAATCGAGTTGACGCATTGCTGCATTGCAGCGGGGCCATGGTCGGAGGAGCTGGTCAGTCCGTTTGGCGTCGGTTTGCCAATGACACCCGTCCGAGGCCAAATGGTTTTGTTTAAATTGCCAAAGCAGAGTTTCCAGCCGATCGTAAATGAAGGGACCAGATACCTCGTCCCCCGCGCTGATGGGCACGTGCTGGCCGGGGCGACGATCGAGGAAGTCGGCTTTAACGACCAGACCGAGCCGCAAGATATCGGCGATTTGAAACGTTGGGCGGCCTCGATCGTTCCAGCGCTGAATGCATCGACGTTTGTCAAAGCCTGGGCGGGTTTGAGGCCTGGATCGTACGATGGTTTTCCGTACCTGGGAGCCCTGGGGCGATTCGCGAATACGTTCGTCGCAACCGGGCATTTCAAATCAGGTTTGCATTTGTCGACGGCAACCGCGAAGGTGATCGCCGATCTGGTCGAAGCCCAATCACCCGGTATCGACCTTCGGCCTTTCTCTCCCGCTCGCGCTGAAAACGCCGGTGCCTGAGTGAAACTACCAATTGATCGAAACCAGGTAAACATCGCTCAGATAGACGCTTTGCGACGGCAGCGGACTCATTGGAAACCGGATGAATTGGGCTGACGGTTGAACGCCGTCGGCTGCATCCGTTGGATCGGGACTGGTTTCCTGCTCGATTTCAGCCAGCAAAACAGCCAACTGCCGCAGCTCATCACAAATCACTCCAACGAAACCCGGATCGCGCGTGCGAATAATCAACCAGGCCCCGCCCTGTTGTTTCATCAATTCGATATCCGTGGGGCGGAAATGCTGAACACCCAAGGTGGGCGCCGCGATCACTTCTCGGACGGTGCGATCGACCGTGTGAATCCCGCTGATCGGAAACCTCAGGTACTCCTGAAAGGCCGGGTCGGCATTGGCAAAAGCGTCTACATCCTCGATCAGATTCGCGTATAAAAAAACGGGGTGAGTCTGTTTGTCCTGGCGTCGATTGATTTCTGCGATGGTGTCTTTCCAGTTTTCCAGTCGCAGCATCGGCAACGATTGCGTGGCCTGAAAATGGGCGACGATCGGGTTGTAAATGATTTGTTGACGTTCGTAACCCTGCACAAAACTGGTTGCCGTGAGGATCGCGGCGATTGCCAGTTGACCGTACCATTTTCCCGAAACGCCGACGCATAGTCCGGCAAACAACGGGATCGCCGCCGACCCAACGAGTGCGTAGCGCTGCGATGCCAGTGGAGCGATGCCGAACCCGTCCAGCAGCAACACGCAGGCCAGTGGGATACCGGCCCAGAGCAGTACGAAAGCGATCTTGGTGATACTTCGATCCATCGGCCGAAGCCCAAACAGGCGGCTGTCGATTTTTTCCTTATTCGGAAAGTAAAAAACAGCGGCGCTTAAAATGGGGAGCACGACCGACAGCAGCAATGGCCAGCGAAGTTGATTCAATAGGCCTGCCACCGAAGACATCACCACCCAGTTGCGCGCCGATCAAAGACCTCCAGCAAATGTAGGCCCGCCGGAATGCACAATAACGTCACCCCACACGCCAACAGCGGTAGCGTCGTTAACGCCCGCCCGATTTGAAAGGTCCGGTCTCGATGGAAGCTGGCAATCAGTAGATAAGCGGCGACAAATAACAGCTCCGCAATAAACAGCCAGGCTCCCGTGTAATGACAATTAAAAACCGCCGCCGAGAGGATTACGGTTGCGATGCCAATCCAGGTGATCGACTGCGGTTTGGCATACGCTACCTGGTGCATGTCGTCTTGCTCCCGGTCGTGCAGACGGATCAGTAGCAGCCAGAAAAAGATCACCTGAATCACGCTCAGCAACTGCAGCAAAGCGTACGGACGGGCCTCGGTTCCGTAGAAAACAAACCCGGGATCCAATGCCATCAGCCAGGCAACGATCAATCCCGCCAACGCCGACCGGGTCCAACGCCACGCCAGATAACCGGTTGCCAGCATCAACAAGACACCGCAAATCAGCGAAACAAAGCGGAGCGAGTAGGTGGACTGGCCCATTTGCTGCGTTACCGGCCAGGCAATCCAGAAGTAAAACGGGGATTGGTTACCCTGTAAGGCCCGCGGCGTGACCGCGCCGAATGTGTCCGAGGTGACCCAGGAAGTGTGCAATTCATCCAGCCACAACAAATCCTGCAGCACGATTTGATAGCGAATGGTGGCACCAATGCTCACCGCCAGGAGAACCCCAAGGAAACAAACGAGTTTTGACTGGTTCAAGAGCACAGTGAGGGTCTAACGATTGAGCATTGGCAAAACAGCGGGCTTTTGCGACACACATCGAACCCATTCCGGTCACCGACATGACAGGACGGCAGAGAATTACCGGGTATCCGCCCGCCTGCTGGAAACGGTCGCATCGGATCCAAGCGGCCGGGAACCAGCGTATTGTAATCCAAAACCAGATGATCCGCGCAGCGGTGGTCACCGCGGCACAGCGTTGCCGGTCCACATTCGCGAATTCGTGCCAACGTTAATCCAAGGCGTACAAACCGAGGTCGCTCCACGCGACTGCGGCGAACAGGTTGCCACAGCGGAGATTTCAGTGATCAGGCGACGTTGGCCGAGACCTTGCGGACCGTGTTCTGGGCCACGACATATTTGGAGATCCCAAACTTCTGCAACTGATCGGTCGTTTGCAGGAAGCTTTGGGGTGACCCGGAATTGTTATGCACCAACAATGTCGCATCCGACAACAGTTCCGGTTTGCTCAGCTCCGAAAACAGCTGGCTGGTTGGGCCAATGTCGACGATCACGAGGTCAAATTCCGATTGTACTTGGGAAACCAGATCGCCCAGCAAGTCGTAAATGAAACGCGGATAGGTGACCCGTGTTTCAATCTGATTTAATGGCATGATGCAGATTTGGTTAGCCTGTGAGCGCACAATCACTTCGGCGGGATCGACGGAGCCGTTGGCCGCGGTGATCCAGGTAATGTCCGACGCCAATCCGACTTGCGAGCTCAAACCGGGGCTGGCAAGATCACCATCGACCAGCAAGACTTTCTTCCCGCTACTTGCCGTCCAACGCGCAAGACTGATTGCCAACGAAGTCGAGCCTTCGCCTCGACCGCTGCTGGCGACGGTCAAGCGGCTAGAGCCAGACAGCAGTGCCGCGGTAGAATCCGCCAGATGACTGATCGCTTGCGAGCCTGTCGCGATCATGTGGTTCGTGACCGCAGGCCAGCGAAAGTCCTCGACATCCCAGGCCGCAACATCAGCCGGTACGGTGCGAGCGGTGTCTTGCTCCTCGTTGGTGAGCTGATCGGAAGATTCAACCACGGAAGTTGCTTGCTCCAACGGTGACGCTTCGTTGACGTCGCTGGCCCTGTCGTCCGTCGCCACGTCCGCGGTCGCTTCGATATCTGGCGAGGATACCAGCTCGGCGACGGTCGCGACTTCCGTTTTGTCGGTGGCATACGGGATGTTATTTGAGTCAGCGACCTCCTGAATGATTTTTGAAATCACTTTGGCCGGTAACGCGGCCAACGCTTCGTGATGGGAGGTCCCTTCGAGTTGTAAGCGGATTTTTTGCTCGACCTGATCCTCGGATTGATCGGTCAGTACCGTTGCAATTGCCTTGGAGATGGTCGCGATCAGATCGTCTGCATTTTCCCTGGGGTGGTTCGTTAGGTTCGTATGAGCGATGTCGGCGCGGTTGAATGCATTGGACTTGACGTCGATAATCGGTGTGGCATCGCGGATTTCTGCCAATGAATCGGCTGCCGCGTCGGACGGAGTCTCCAAAGCATCGTTCGTGGACGAGCGGGGCATTTCCGTGGGGCGCTCGGCCAGTTTGGCTTCGATCCGTTGCAGGTCCGCGGTCGTTTTGAATTCGTAAGCCGCCAACGAAGGAGCGCCTGGTGATTCATGACCGGAATCAACTCGCTGAAAGGTGCGAACGGTGAATTCAGGGTCGTTCGACGTTGCCTGGTCTGCTGAGCTTCGGTTGGACGATTGTTGGGTCGAGGTAGTTGGACGGGGGGCAGATGTCACTTGTTTGGACGCTTCGCCATGATTCGACGTTGCCGCCTGGCCCGGATTCGATTCACTCGCTTTTTCCCGGTTTTTCTGGCTGGCTGCTTGCTGTTTTAACCATGTCACGTAGTCCTCGAGTTGATGGCTACGGGTATGCGGTTGAGGAACGGTGGCAGCCTGACTCGAATCGATCAGGACCGTTCGGTCTTGCTTGCCCAAGTGCCTGACGGGGCGAATCACAGCAGCTACGGACCGGGGTTGGGTTCCCGTTTCCACGTACTCTGGAATGGGTGTTTCGATCGTAACGACCTCGGATGGGGCGAAACTGGACGAGGCGTTAACGAATACTTCCGAATTCATGATTTTGTCTGCCGTCATTTTAGGTTGGAATTCTCCGTGTCATTATCATCGGTTCGGATTGTGAGAGTCTTGAGTGCTGGATAAAGTGGATAAAGATGTTCGATAGAGTTTAATAGAGAAATATCCGATCTGGTTCCAGCGGACTTTCTGGCATAGTTAAGCCGGGGAGACTGGGTGTTTTTCGGAGTTTTGTCCAATTCAACCTACAGTTAGTTAGCCCAGTGTCAGTTGTAGAACAAGCAAATCGAAGCCAGCAGTTTTTAGATCGTTTAGCTAGCGAAATCCTCGTCCTTGACGGGGCCATGGGCTCCATGATTTATGGGCTTGGTCTTACCGAGACAGGATGTCCGAGGACGAACGATTCAAAGATTGGGACAAGGACCTTAAAAACTGTACCGACATTGTCGGCTTGACCAATCCCGAAGCGATCGTGCGAGATTCACCGCGAATACCTCGAGGCCGGGTGCGGACATCATCGAGACGAACACGTTCAATGCCAGTCCGGTTGGCTTGGCGGATTTTGGATTTCCCGAACGAAATTGTTCGCGAAATCAATCTGGCCGCCGTAACCAATGCCCGAAAAGCCGCCGACGAATTTACGCGAAAGACACCGGACCGACCGCGATTTGTTGCCGGTTCGATGGGCCCCACGTCACAGCAGACGGCGATCTCCACCAAAGTTGACGATCCGGCCTATCGCGGTATTACGTTCGAGGAAATGGAGGCATCGTATTACCAGCAGGCCGCGGCGCTGGTCGAAGGCGGTGTGGACATTCTGTTTCCCGAAACGGTGATTGATACGCTCAATCTAAAGGCCTGCCTGTTTGCGATTGCCCGGTATTTCGAAGAATCGGGCAATCGCGTGCCGGTGATGGTTTCGGGGACATTTGCTGAATCCGGAGTCGACTTTTGTTTCGGGCCAGGTCGTCGAAGCCTTCTGGAACAGCATCTCGCATTTCCCGATGATCAGTGTCGGGATGAACTGCGCCTTCGGGCCCGACGTCATGCGTCCGCATATCGAAGAGCTGTCCAAAATCGCAACTCCCTATATCAGTTGCCATCCCAATGCCGGAACTCCCAACGAGATGGGGCAGTTTGATCTCCAGCCGGAACCGATGGCCGCGATGATCAAGGAATGGGCCGAAAATGGTTGGTTGAATATTGTCGGCGGATGCTGCGGAACGACGCCGGCCCACATCGAAGCGATCGCCGATGCCGTCCGCGGGATCGAGCCTCATCGCCGCAATCAAATTCAACCGTTGACTCGACTGTCCGGATCGCGACCGTTGACGATTGCGATGCGGATGCCAATTTCCTGATGGTTGGGGAACGAACCAACGTGACCGGTTCACGGAAGTTTGCCCGCTTGATTCGTGAGGAAAAATTCGAAGAGGCGATCGAGGTCGCCCGCGATCAGGTCGAGGGCGGTGCTGTCGATCATCGACATCAACATGGATGACGCGTTGCTCGACGGCGAGGCGGCGATGACCAAGTTCTCTGCGGCTGATTGCCGGCGAAGCCGATATCGCTTCCGTTCCGGTCATGATCGACAGTTCGAAATGGTCGGTCATTGAGGCTGGGCTGCGGGCTACCCAGGGGAAAGCAATCGTCAATTCGATCAGCCTGAAAGAAGGCGAAGCAGATTTTCTCGAGAAGGCGAAACTGGTCCGTCGCTACGGTGCGGCGGCCGTGGTGATGGCGTTTGACGAGCAGGGTCAGGCCGTCGAAACCGACGAAAAGGTCCGGATCTGCAAGCGGGCGTACGACCTGCTGACCGAACAGGTCGGATTTCCACCCGAAGATATCATTTTCGATCCGAACATTCTGACGATCGCGACCGGCATGGAGGAGCACGACAATTATGCCGTGAACTTTTTCGAAGCGACCAAACAAATCAAACAGCAGTGCCCGGGAGCCAAGGTCTCGGGCGGTGTCTCCAACGTCAGTTTCAGTTTTCGCGGCAACGATGTGGTTCGCGAAGCGATCAACGCGGCGTTTCTGTATCATGCGATTCAAAGCCGGACTGGACATGGGGATCGTCAACGCCGGTCAATTGGAGATCTACGAGGAGATTCCCAAGGACCTGCTGGAACGATGTCGAAGACGTTTTGCTGAATCGTCGTCCCGATGCGACCGATCGTTTGCTGGAGTTTGCCGATACCGTCAAAGGCAAAGGTAAGAAGAAAGAACGCGACCGAAGATCTGGAATGGCGAAATGGCCCCGTCGAAGAACGACTGATCACACGCCTTGATCAAGGGAATCGACAAGTTCGTTGAGACAGGATACCGAGGAAGCACGACAGAAGTACGATCGCTGTCTGCAGATCATTGAAGGTCCGATGATGGACGGGATGTCGATCGTGGGCGATCTGTTCGGCAGCGGAAAGATGTTTCTGCCGCAAGTCGTCAAATCGGCCCGGGTCATGAAAAAGGCCGTCGCTCACCTGCTGCCTTACATGGAACAGGAAAAACTCGATGCGGGCCTGGAAAGTCAGAGCTACCGCGGCAAGATCCTGATGGCCACCGTCAAAGGCGACGTGCACGATATCGGCAAAAACATCGTGGGCGTTGTGCTGGGTTGCAACAACTACGAAGTCATCGATCTGGGCGTGATGGTTTCCTGTGACAAAATTCTGGAGGCAGCCGTCAAACACGACGTCGATATGATCGGGCTGTCCGGGCTGATTACGCCCAGCCTCGACGAAATGGTTTACGTGGCCAAAGAGATGCAGCGAACCGGGATGACGATTCCGTTGTTGATCGGCGGGGCCACGACCAGTGACAAACATACGGCCGTCAAGATCGCACCGAAGTACGAGCACGGCGTGGTTCACGTGCTCGATGCGTCGCGCAGCGTTGGCGTGGTCGATCGGTTGATCAATCCAGATTCTCAAAAAGCAGTTCATGGCCGACAATGCCGCCCTGCAATCCAGACTGGTCAGCGGCTACGAAGAACGTCAGATGACTCTGGTGCCCTACGACAGAAGCCTTTGCCAAACGATTTCCAACCGATTGGGAGACGGTCGACATTCCGGCCCGCCGCTTTCACCGGGACGCGAACCATTGGAACGTCGGCTGAGGCAGACCGCGGGGCTCAACTACCGGGATGGATCCCGAGGTCGTGATTCCGTTAGCCGAAATTGCCGAATACATCGATTGGACACCGTTCTTCATGTCCTGGGAACTTCACGGAAAGTATCCCGAGAATCCTGGACGATGAAGTCGTCGGTGAAGAAGCTCGAAAGCTGTTTGCACGATGCCCAGGCGATGCTGAGCAAGATCATTGACGAAAACCTGCTGACGGCCCGCGGAATTTATGGTTTCTGGCCCGCCAATAGTGAGGGCGATTCGATCATTCTGTACACCGATCGAAACACGATCCAACGAACTGACTCGCTTTCACATGCTGCGACAGCAGTGGCAGCGGAAAGGTTTTGAGCATTTCCGTTCACTGGCCGACTACGTCGCGCCAGTCGATAGCGGACGGGCGGATTATCTCGGTGGATTTGCCGTGACAACCGGTCATGGCTGCGATGAACTGGCGGCCAAATATCCGGGCCGATCATGATGACTACAATGCGATCATGGTGTCGGCGCTGGCCGACCGCTTGGCCGAAGCATTTGCGGAAATGCTGCATCACCAAGCCCGCATCGATTGGGGATTCGGAGTCGACGAAAACTTGTCCAGTGAGGAACTGATCAAGGAAAAATATCGCGGCATTCGACCGGCCGCCGGCTATCCGGCCTGCCCGGATCACACGGAAAAGGCAACGCTGTGGGAGTTGATGAACGTCGAGCAGGCAACGGGAATCAAGTTGACCGAGAGTCTTTGCGATGTGGCCTGGGGCTGCGGTTAGTGGATTGTACTTCGCACATCCGGAGTCCCGTTACTTTGCGATCAACAAGATCACCCGGGATCAAGTCGAGCATTACGCGAAACTGAAAGGCGAATCTGTCGAGTTTGTGGAACGGTGGCTGTCACCCGTGCTGGGTTATTGACGATCGAACCAGCCGGCAACCTCGCGCAAACCGATTTCCGGCTTTTCCAGTGGCCAGTATTCCAGACCGACATAGCCACGGTAGCGTGTGGCCCGAATCGCGTTGAAGATCTGCGGGTAGTTGATTTCACCACATGTCAGTTCGTGGCGACCCGGATTTCCCGCTGCGTGAAAATGACCAATTTTTTCGATGTGCGTGACGATCTGGTGCAGTAAATTGCCTTCGCTGATCTGTTGATGATAAATGTCGAACACGACTTTCACGTTCGGACTGTCAACGAGATCCACAATTTCAAACGCCTCGTCACTGCGTACCAGGAAATAGCCCGGATGGTCGACCTGTTCGTTAAGTGGTTCGATTACCAGCGTGATGCCGGTCGATTCCAGCAGCGGGGCAACCTGTTTTAGCCCTGCGATGATTGAATCCCGCTGTTCTGCTCGGGAAACATCAGGGAGGAAGTCGCCGACCTGAGAGATCAGTGTCTGGCATTCAAGCTGTTGCGCCGCTGCCACCGATGCTTCCACCCCTGCGGCGTAGGCCGTTCGAAGTCCCGGGTTGGTCAGGCTGATGAATTTGGTACAGCAGGCCGCCACTGTCAGCCCCAGTTCTCGACGCAGACGGTTGATTTGATCAATGTCTTTTTCCCACCACGCCCAGAACTCGAAGGCAGCGTATCCAGTATCGGCAACGGTTCTTAATGCATCGGGCAGAGGCATCTCGGCCAGGACGGCGTCAGTACAGACCGAAGGAAGCAGGCTGTTCATGTTGATTTTGGACTCAGTCGATGATGAAAGGTGGAAAGGTGGAAAGGCGGGGGAGGATCAGGGCAGCCGTCAATGATCGATGGATAAAACGGATCTCGACGTCAGATCAAAGCACTTCATTCTCAGTGGGCGCATCGCCGGAGACTTCCTCGACCGTCGGCAGTTGGTAACAGGCGGCTTCCTCGGCGTTGCGGATATACAGCCGATCGCCGACCACGACTGGATGGTTCCAGGTTTTTCCGTCAACCGCTTGAAATCGGCAAAGTTCTTTGTGGGCAGTGGGGGTCGCTTCGACCAAGACGATTTCACCCGTTTCCGTGGCAACCAACAGCGCGCCCATGTTTGCCAGCAGTAAAACCTGGCCTTTTCCGTACCTTCCGCCTTTCCATTTTCGTTGGCCGTCCGCCAGGTCGATGCAGGTAAACGCCAGCCCATCGAAGCCGTACGCATGACCTTCGAAAACAACGAGGTCGTTGTAATCCGGCTTTAACTGCCGGGATGTCCAGACCTCCGCCGCCGTCAGTTCGCCGTTGGAATGGGCAAGCCGCACTCGTCGCGTACCAAATCCCTGTCCGGTGGGAATCAGGATGGAATCTTTTTCAACCACGTGGGTTTGCAACGAGCGATAACCACCTTGGACCGGCCAGGAATAACGTAGCCGGATTTCGCCTGATTGCGGCGCGTAGGCCTCAAAACCGTCATCGGACATCATGATCAGCAGATCTTCTCCGGCGACCTGACAGAGCTGTGGCGAACTGTAGGAGTGGCTTCCCGAAGGTGCGCTCCATCGCAATTCCCCGGAATTGGAAGCGAAAGCCAGAATGCCTTTGTCCCCTGCCCCGCCGGCATGCACGATGACCAGGTCGTCGACCACCAGCGGCGACGAACTGAATCCCCACATTGGCGGGGTGCGATCCGCGAGCTTCTGCAGCTCATGTTGCCAGATAATCTCTCCGGTCTTTGGATCGAGCCGAAGTAAAAAACCCTCAGCTCCCAATACAAACAGAGACCCGTTGGCAATCGTGGGTGTCGCGCGAGGCCCCGGACCGCCCAGTGGGTCATCGAATCGGGATTGGATTTGCTGCGTCCAAACTTCTGCGCCTGTCGCTGCCGTATAAGCGACCACCGTTTCGAACTCGCCTCGCTGTTCCTGCGTAAAAATCAGACCGCCAGCAACAGCAAACGACGACCAGGCTGGACCGACGGAAATTTTCCAAAGCTGACGGGGGGGGCGCTGATCCCAGTTGGTCGCCAGCGCGGGACCTGATTGCGACCCGGTACGATCGGGACCGCGGAACCCCGACCACTCGGGATTCAGCAGCGAGTATTCCAGTCGGTTCAGATCAAGCTCATCCAGGTCAACGGAAGCCCGGTCTTCTGTGTGGGCCAGCAGTTCTTCTTCCGCCGAGGGGGTCCACCTCCAGCCAAACGCCGGAGCAAAATCACCCCACATGCCTTCGCTGCGGAGCGAAAGCGAGAATCCAAATCCCGCCAGCGCCAGCAGAATCGCGAAGATCGTTCGTTTCGACGATTGCAGTCTGGCAAACAGGATCGTTCCCAGCCCAAAACAGGCCATGCCCATGGGAATGGTCAGGACCGTGACCGCCGGTCCGAGCATCGTTGGATGCATCAGTGAGATACAGATAAATGCAGAGAGTAAAACCCCCACCAATCCAAGCATTCGTTCCCGCCAGCTGGCGCGACTGGCGGCCAACCACCAGGCTAAAATCAAAATGCTGCAAAGTGCCGGTCCGAAGGCCGCCGACATCCACAGCCCGGCGGGACCATCCTCCAGCAGGTTTGGCAAAAAGCGAAAGAAAATCATTGCCATCATCAATAACACCACCGGCCAGACCCGTAAGGGTCGAAACCCAGCTGGGGCCGGTGCACGTTTGGGCCCTGCAGGCCCGGAAGCGGATTGAGCGGTCTTGGATGTCGCCATTTTCATTCGCCACGAGTCGTTAACTGGTTGATTCGGCCACCAAAATTCCGTTTGGCCGGGTGCTGCTGGGCCCGCTGCCCAGATTCGTTCACCAAAATTCTGAATTTCCAATAATTCCGGTCTTCCAGTCGTCTGGATAGCGTGTTCCATGACGAGGGAAAATGCTTGGGGCGATTTTACCCGGCAGGATGGGTACAGCGTTGGGGACGAATATCAATTGTTTTAACAAAATCACGGACAGCCATATTACTGGATATCCAACCCATGCGACCAAGAAGTATCCTCAAATTCACAGGCTATGGGAATTTTCCGCCTTCCAATGGGATAGGTTCCGCCAGCCAGGCCGATCTAGCGGCGTCGATGAATACGATGTTTGCCGGAGCGATCGGAATTATCATGTCGATTTCGGTTTACGACGCTTACCTGGTTTACAAGTATCGGGATGTGATCGAAGAGCATAACCCGATTTGCAACTGGCTGATCAGTCTGGAGCCGCAGCATGTCACCTTCTTCCTGCTTGGCAAAGGCCTATGCACGCTGTTTGTGGTACTGTCGCTGGCTGGTCTGTTCCGTTTTTGGCGACGCGGAGGAGTGTTGGTCGTGGCGGCCTTGTTGTCGTTCCAGGTTGGCCTACTGGGATATTTGCATACTTCCGAAGCTCCGCGAAAGCAGTTCAATGGAAACTGGGTTTCCAACGAAAAACACTGGTTCGCTGAGCAGAACTGGAAAACCACTTCCGACTCCCAATCGGTGTTGCCGACGTTGCCATTGGCCGAGGGGCGACCTTAGGTTCGCAGTCACGTGCTTACGTCAGACGGCCCGTGTTAGACCTGATTGGTAAACCAGATATCCGGAACCCCCACCACGCCGGAGTCTCTCATGATTTCTACCAGTTTCGGATTTTGCGAAAACGCCTGGGCATCCTCGATGGTGGCAAATTCATGGGACACGGTGACTTCGTTTTCGTTGCTATGGGAACGATGAACCGAATGACCGGTGACTCCAAGGCTCTGCCGTTGGGAATCAAACGCATCGTAGGCTGCTTTCCATTTGTCGAAATCTTCTACCTTGTGTCGGACGAACATCGTAATCATCTCGAATCCTCTCACGATGAATTCTGACTGGTTTATTTAATTGAATTCTGAAAAGCCGCTGCACCACCAACGACCGGAATCTGAATGGAAGTCGCGTTCAGGTCGATCGTCAATTCGGTACCGGCGTCTGGCCAAAGTGTAAAATCCCGGTCCGATGAAAAGATCATCAACCCGATTTTCTGTCCGGCAGGAATGATCTGATCATCGGGCTGTAGCTTGAATTTCAGCTCGTAAAACTTGCCGGGTTCCAGCGGTTGGCTTTCGGTCAGCGATTGGTGGTTTTGGGGATCCGCCCAGCCGCGCGTGATGATATTGTCATTGATTTTCTTGGAATCGGTCCACGGCAACGAAACCATCCAAACGGAGAGGTTGGCCGCAGGTTTGCTGCTGGCGAGTTTGATTTTGAGTTCCGAGTATCCGGAAAGATGAAGGGGTTCGGTCAATTCTGGTGTCACAAACAGCAAGCGATGCTCGGACGAATCGGCCTTGGCCAAATCGGAGCCGGCAATCGCGACATCGTCAATCAGTTTTTGATTCTCCAGTCCGCTTGCCATTTCCAGGTTCAGTTTGCCGGTCGTGTGGCCATCGCCCGACAGGTAGAGCGTGACGGGTTTTGCCTCGGGGTTTGGGTAATCGGCGTAGGCGGTTGGTTCGGTCCGGGAATCATTCTCCCGCACGACCCAGCCTTTGGGGTCATTTTCCACGCCGTTGTCGATGCCGTAGAGATAATGGGTAAACCAGCGGTTCATCTGCTTCAGCGGCGGGGGCCCGCCGTGTCCGCCCTGGTGGAAGAACGCCTGGCAGGGCTTGCCTTGTTTGTTCAAGGCCTCGTAAATTCGGACGCTGTGTTCGGGCATCACGTTCCAGTCGTTGAACGCATGGGCCATCAAAACGGCGGCTTTGATATTGTCGACTTTGTTCAGGTAATCCCGGCCGGCCCAGAAGTCATTGTAGTCACCGTGGGCTCGGTCAAATCCCTCCAGCATTTCCTTGTCACGGATCTCGCAATTGCAGTATTCCCGGTTCTTGGGCAGGCCGCTGTGAATGAAGTCATAGAGCACGTCGATGTCTTCGCCCATGTAACCGCCGGGGTGACGGACCAGTCCATTGGAGCGGTAGTAATGGTAGTACGACGTGTTGGGTGCGACGGGGATGATCGCTTCGAGACCTTCGACGCCGGTGGTTGCCGCGGCCAGTGGTAACGTCCCGTTATACGAGGTGCCGGTCATGCCGATCTTGCCGGTGCACCAGTCGGCGGTCACTTCTTCGCCCCCTTCGGGCTCGGTGTAGCCTTTGGCGCGGCCACACAGCCAATCGATAACCGCTTTGGGAGCCAGCGATTCGTTTTCGCCGCCGACCGTCGGGCAGCCTTGCGACAGACCGGTACCTGGCGAGCAGGAATGAACCACCGCAAATCCGCGTGGAACCCAGTCACTCGTGTGGGTCCGTGAGATGATCGGCCGCCGACTTTGATGTTTGATTTCGGGGGGGCTGGTGCGTTCTGGCGGAGTCTCACCAACCTCTTGCTCCGGGTTCCAGAAATAGTCTTTGTTGGATCCGCTGATGCCACAGTAGTAAGGACTGGTTTCGTAGATTACAGGAACCTTCAGCCCTTCGGTGTCGGTCTGTTTCGGACGGCAGACCGAAACATGCATGCGGTCGGGAGTGCCCGAACCGTCGGTATCGAACTCGGTTTCGACGAACAAATCATGCCAAATCCAGTCGCTTGGATTTTTGAAGGCCTCGACCACCTGGGCCTCACCGTCTTTAAAAACCGGTTTGGCAACCAGCAATTCGCTGTCAGGTTTTAGCTCCTTGGGACCGTCTGCTGTACGTTTTTTTTCCTGGGTTGCCGTGTCTTGTCCGAGTAGCGGCGCGGTCAATGCGGCACACAAGCTCAGCATCAAAGCTGATTTCAGGATCGGATAACGATTTGATTTCATGGAATTTCCGGTCGGCTCCAAAACGAAAGGGCGTTTCAAACAACAGCAAACAGTCTGTTTAATCTAGCAGCGCCTGTTTCCGGACTCAACTTGCTGCATTGAATTGGTTAGCGAACTCACTCCCTGGCAATCGTTGAGTGGCAGCAGCAGTTGTGCGGGTCAATCGCTACGAAGATAATTCGCCAGTTTCGTGGCGATCTGTTCTGGTGAGTCTGGCAGTTGGCCCGCTACCAGGAAGCTGGAAATCGCGAAATAAGTTCTCAGGCCACGACGAAAATCATCCAGATAGGCCTGTTCCACGTCAACGTCCTGGGTACCGAGGAATTCGGCGATTTTTCGAAACAGAACCCGGGGTTTGAGTTTGCCGTCGGAGACCGTCAATTTTGTCAAACCCTCGCTTGGCCCATCCGACCAGCGAACCGCGATGTCGTCGGAATGGCGAGCCTGTTCGTAGGCCAGGAAATGCTCGCGGACGCTGTCGATCGACTGGAGCACACGACTGGACGGTCGGTAAAGCGAGACAAATTCCCGAACGACGGAGGCAGGCTTTCCGGTTTGTGCGGATACCGTGTTGACCAGTTCCTCCAGTTGCAGTTCCGATACCTGGCGAAGGGAGTCGTCGACGGCCGAAGATTTGAATTCGAACAGATCGATAATGAAGTCGTGGGTTTTGGACGTGAAGATCTTGGCCCCGATCAACATCTGGTCATCGGGTAATCGAGAAATAATTTGGGCCAGCAAGCCCCGGTAGTTGACTCGTCCAATGACCGCGATATGGCGGCCGTCCGCGCTGCGCAACGCAAGTTCCTGATCAAGATTGCAGATGCTGATCGCCAGCAGCGCCTTGAGGTGGGTGATCTGGTCTTCGCGAGAAAGGTTCTGGAAATACTCTTCTGGCAGATTGCGAATGATCGTGGCAATCACATCGTCAATCTCAAAATCGACTTCGGCGCGCAACTCTTCAACCAACTCATGGGCGCGTTGCATTATGTCTTCGGGCATGGCATTCCTGTCTGCGACGTTGGAGATTCCGATAGCATAACGCAATTCTCAGACGGCGTCGGCGGTCGGAAAGAAAATCTCGAAGACGCCCACGGAATGATGAACGGAGTCGACCAGGCGTTTGCCAGGACGGCCTGCGGGCCCCCGACTCGGCGCGACTGCCTTCAGCCGCCAAGCCACGGAGGTTGGGGGGTCAAACGCGGCGCACGCGACGACGGCGGCAGTAAATCGAGCCGATTGCAAACAGCAACACACCTCCGGTCGGTTCGGGTACCGAGAGGATTTGCCCCCGGACGGCGATGCCACCGCCCTGGCCCGCGGTATGCATTGCCACATACAACTGCCCGTCCAGTAAGTCATCGACGAAGTTGGAAAACAACTTCGTGGTTAGGGGGTCATTTTGGTCGAACAGATTCCCCGTTGCCGGGTTGATCGCGTCCGCATCGTTGTAAATCCCGGTCAAAAACTCGGTGTTGTAATTGACCACCATTTCTGCATCGTCTTCACTTGGCAATCCAAAGATATTCAACACGTGCGGACCCGTGTCACCCGGAAAGGCGTTGTGAATATGGATTTTGTCGATGTCGCTGAAACCCGTTCGGTCCGCCGGGTTGGCTTTCAAGTCCATACCGTTGACCTGAATCGAATAGCTCAGATTCTGTTGTGCCGTATCCAGCACGAAGGTCGCAATCGCGGTTCCAGGTTCAGTGGAAGTCCCGGTGACCTGGGATGCATCGAGGAACGCATAGAATGCGAGGTCCGCGGATGCGGTTTGGAAGCTTAAACAGCTCAAAGCCGAGAATAGCAGAATGGAATGCAATCGAATCATTAACCCAACTCCCGATCCGCAACGAATGACTACCGAGCCGCAAAAACTTCGTTCCTCGCGATTACTCCGCAAGACGCTTCCTGTCGTCTCGTTAACCGTTTGCGAATTCTCTTGGCTCAGACGATTCTTCGTCGACGGGTGCAAGCGGCAATCATCCCCAAGCCGAGCACGACCAGGCCTGACGGTTCGGGAACCGACCTGAGGACAAATAAACCACCTTGCCGATCGCTGACCAGAATCACCCGTTCATCAAAATAGGGATAGACGGACCAGGCGCCGTTGAAAGTCACATCGTTGTCAGCCATGTAGGTATCGAAGAAACCGACTTCCTCGAGGACTCCATTGGCCGCATCCACGACTTTCAAGATTCGCATTCCTGCAGTGTAATTGGCCTGATAGATGTAGTCGCCTTTGACATACAAGTTGTGGTCAATTGTTTTCTCCTGCCCCTCATAAAATCCGATGTAATTGGGATTATCCAGATCTTGCACATCCCAGATATGGGTTTTGGTAGGAATCGGGTCGCGGTCGTCTGCCGTGCCCAGCTGCCCGTCCGGACCACGGATATGCCGGTACTCGTCCAGCTCATCGTTCATGTAAAAGTACTTTTGATCTTCCGAAAGCCATCCCTGATGAGAGTAATTTGAACCGGAGTAAGGATTGCGGGAAATCAGTGTCGTGTTCGCTTTGTTGGAGACGTCGACAATGGTCAACGTGTCTTCGTTCGATGCGAATACGACTTCTTTGCCGACGTGGCTGGTGTCTGGGCCGTTGTAGATGACTGCCTGGGCATCGTGCGTATAGCCATCGCCAGAGAACCCGCCGACTTCGGTGATATTACCGGCATCGGAGAGGTCAAAGATCACCAGGCCACCTGAATTGACGGCAACATTCTGGCCCTGACCATTGCGCTTACGTGCACCAACGACATAGCCAAATCCGGTGTCCTCATTGATGACAATATTGTGGGCGCTGGAAAAACCGTCATAGTGATTCGTCTCGGCGAACGAAACAGGGCCTGCGGTCGGGTCGACCGTGAGCAACTGGGTCAATTCCATCACCTGAATTCCCTGATCGTTGCCTGAGCCATCGGCGACGATGTAGGCGTGGTTGTTGTAGACTTTGACGTCACGCCATGCCTGGTTCTGACCCGCCTCATGCGTATCGAGTTTGCCGAGGTAAATCGGATTGTTGGGATCGGTGACCTCGACAAATGAGGTCGCATTCGTTAACCCGACGATCGCAAAATTACGACCCGAATGACTCCAGCCCCACAAATCGTTGGCCAACACGTTCGTGCCGCCACCCATGTCGTCCAATTCGACATGAGCTCAGCAAGTCAACTTGAAACGAATTGAACGGACCACTGCCACCACTGCCCCCTTTGGACGCATTGGAAAGACTTTTGCCATCTCCCCCGTCGAGAGCGGTAGCGGTGGAAACCGGAGACAGCACAGAAAAAACGCAGACGATTAACAGCAGGGGTAATACCAGTCTGGGGAATCGCGCCATGATTGTTCTATTCACTATGAGAGTAGGTGCCTGATCACGAACGTTTTTTGGAAGATGGAAGAACGAGCTGATCGCGGACTGTTCAGTTTAACCTTGGGGAACGAAATTTCCATGCCCTTCTGCCAACGGCAGGAAAATCCACCTGAATTCATCAAAATCGGTGGAATTGGCCGATCGCCGGACGCCATCGGCGTGATCTGGACGCCCATTTGGGCCAGCCATGCCGTCGCGCCATAATTTCAGCCAGAATTTTCGAATATTTTTTGATCAAAAAATCGGTGTCGCGAGCTTCGCGTCGTCACGGGAAATCAGTGGCAGTGACGTTCTGCGTTACCTCCGGTGCGAATAAGGGGCGATGCGTTTCCCAATCCGGATTTTGCACATGCTTGTCATGGGCTCTGGACCAGAAAATCGCGAAGCAAATTGTTGTCGGTCCGATTCCGTGCAAATCCTATAATGCGGACCGGCAACTGACTCAGCGATGACCATGGATCAAGCGTTGACCTCGTGGGTCAGTCTGTGTTTTCTGTTCGTTGCGTTCTAGAAGAAATCCGATCGAAAAATGTCTATCACCACCAAGCCTGAAACCATTCAGTCCACCGACCAACAGACCATTACGGGTGCCGAAGCCGTTGTGCGTTCGCTGATCGCCGAAGGTGTCGATCTTGTCTTTGGTTATCCCGGTGGCGCGATCATGCCGGTGTATGACGAAATGTACAAATACCGCGATCAGCTGGAACACATTCTCGTCCGCCACGAACAAGGTGCAACCCATGCCGCCCAGGGGTACGCAAGGTCTTCGGGCAGAGTCGGAGTCTGCATCGCGACGTCCGGGCCGGGCGCGACCAATCTCGTGACCGGCATCGCGGACGCCATGATCGATTCGACACCGATCGTTTGCATCACGGGCCAAGTGCCCCGGCACCTGCTGGGAACCGATGCGTTTCAGGAAACCGACGTGATGGGGATCACGATCCCGGTCACTAAGTGGAGCTATCAGATCACCCACCCTGACGAAATTCCCGAGGTGTTTGCCAAGGCGTTTTACATTGCCGCAACGGGGCGACCCGGGCCGGTCGTGATTGACATCACCAAAAATGCCCAATTCGGCGAACTGGATTTTTCGTACAACCGTTGTGTGAACGTCCGCAGTTACGTTCCTCGCCCGAAACTGGACGAAGCAAAAATCCAGGCAGCCGCCAAAATGATCAACGCCGCCTCGCGACCGTTTATCCTGTATGGTCAAGGCGTGATCCTGTCGCAGGCCGAGCAGGAACTGAAGGCTCTGGTTGAAAAAGCTGGTATCCCCGCGGCTTGGACGATCATGGGACTATCGGCGATGTCCACGGATCATCCTCTGAATGTCGGCATGCTGGGAATGCATGGGAACTATGGGCCCAACGTGATGACCAGCGAATGCGATGTGATGATCGCTATCGGGATGAGGTTCGACGATCGAGTGACAGGAAATGTGGAAAAATTTGCGACCCAAGCCAAAGTCATTCATATCGAAATTGATCCTTCCGAAATCGACAAGAATGTCCAAACCGATTTGGCCTTGGTCGGGGATGCCAGAGAAGTTCTGAAACAATTGATTCCGCTGGTGGAAGAGAAAAAGCATGACGCCTGGCATCAGCGTTTCAAGGATTGTGACGAAAAGGAATTCGAGAAGGTGATTCGCGCCGAAACGGAACCCGACGGCGAGACCCTGACAATGGGCGAAGTCATCAAGAACCTGAATGATCTCACCGATGGCAACGCGATCATCGTAACCGATGTCGGTCAGCATCAAATGATCGCCTGTCGCTACGCCCATTTCAACAAAACCAAATCCAATATCACCTCCGGTGGGCTGGGGACGATGGGTTTCTGTCTGCCTGCTGCCATCGGTGCCAAAATGGTGCGCACCGATCGTGATGTCATTGCCGTGGTCGGTGATGGTGGATTCCAGATGACGATTCAGGAACTCGGTGTGCTGCTTCAAAAAGATGTGAATGTCAAAATTCTATTGTTGAACAACGAATTCCTGGGCATGGTTCGACAGTGGCAACAGCTGTTTTTTGAAAAACGCTATTCGGCAACCGAGATGGCGAATCCGGATTTTCAACTGATTGCTCAAGGCTACGGTGTCAAATCCAAACGCGTTTCGGAACGCTCGGAGTTGATCGCCTCGCTAAAAGAAATGATGGAATATCCTCACTCCTTCCTGCTGGAAGTTGCCGTCGGCAAAGAAAATAACGTGTTCCCAATGGTTCCCGCGGGGGCGGCGACGTCCGACATTCGGCTCGAATAAGGATGCCAACCGCCTCGATCGTCGCCCTGACCGTCGTCGGCCCTGAAATTTATCAGTCCTGACGGCTGTCAGCCCTGAAGCCCTTGATCATTCAAAACCAAACCGAGAACCGCCATGAAAAGAGAATTTACCATCTCCGTGTTCAGCGAAAATCACGCAGGGATGTTGCATCGTATCACGACCGCTTTTACCCGTCGAAAAATCAACATTGAGAGCCTGACGGTTTCCGAAAGTGAAGTCCACGGGATTCATCGATTTACGATCGTCGTGAATCTCGAAGAGCGGTACGTTCGCAAGCTCGTCACGGCGCTGGAAAAACAGATCGAGGTCCACAAGGTCTGGCATCACATCAACGATGACATTATCTACCAGGAGATCGCGCTCTACAAAGTTCCCACCGAAGTGCTGGCCGCGGGAGGTGCCGCCGAAAAAATTGTCCGAACGCATCACGCCCGGGTGCTCTCGGTCGAACGGGACTTTACGATTATCGAGAAAACGGGGCACCGCGAGGAAACCCAGTTGCTGTTTGAGCAACTGGAGCCCTACGGCATCCTGGAGTTTGTGCGATCGGGCCGCGTGGCAATTTCCAAACCGATGAAGCAGCTTCATGAATATCTGCACGAAATTGAACTCGCATCGGCGCACTGAAGCGGAAGTTAATCGCGGTATCGTCCGCGTTGCCTTGCACCGCCAACGTTGAACGGTAACGCGGAATTGGTGCCTTGACCCCAGTTTTGCTGTCGCTGCTCCGCAGCTTCTTGGTTGGTTGGCCGATGGTTCGTTGGGCTGACGCCCAATGGCACTCACTTTAAAGAATAATCCGAAGGAGTTTCAGCCGTTAGCCGGTGGTTGGAGCGAAGCGCATACCACCGGAATATCGAAATCGGGGATGATTGATCCTGACGGGATCACAGCGGATTTGGCTGCAATCCTTTCAGGATCGTCGAACATCCTTGCCCGGTAATTTCGGTGGTGTCACTGCGCTCCAAAACCTGCCGGCGAAATGGACGACTCCGGACGGCAATACTATTTGCCCGATTTTTGCTGTTTTGCCTTCGCAGCTTTCAGTTCGTTCAGGAACGCCTTCAATTCTGCTTCCATTCCATTGGCATTTTTGAGGGCCCGCTGCTGGACTTCCAGGGCTCGGTCCAGTTTTCCATTGACGTACAGCAGGTGTGCCAACGTGTCGAGAACGGCACCGTTGTTGGGAACTGCTCGGGCTGCCTGCTCGGCGGACTCGAGCGCGAGTTGGAGGATCGCCGCGTCCATCTTGCCGTCTTCACTGTGCTTTTCGTACACAGCCCAGGCGATGGTGTTTAATGCTTCAGGATCGTCGCCGTTGTCCTTGATGAACTGCTTGAGTGCGGTAGCACCTTCATCGCCACCGACATGCAGAATCATAATTTCTGACTTCATGGCCTTAAGATTCGGTACCAGGCTTTCGAGATCTTCATCTTCCATCAGTTTCTCGATCATCTCGACGGCTCGTGGGAAGTTACCCTCTTCCATCTGGCCTTCGATCTTTCGCACGGCCGCCATCAATTTGCGTTGGACCAGTTGCCGTTGCTCGGCGGCGGCACGTTCCTGTTCATATTTGACCAGGAACGCTTTTCGATCCCAGCCTCCTTCGACGACCTCTTCCAAGACCGCTCTCATCTCAGCGGGGTGCCCAATCCATTCAATCAGTCCGGTTTTCCCGACAACAAAAGCACAGGGGATGCCGGTTCGGCCTGCGGCATGAAAATAATCCTCGAATACCGACCCGTCCGGATCGACAGTCAGGCAATAGTTGTTGGTCAATTCACCGTAGGTGACTCCCGCTTTCCCGCGGACATCACGTTCCAGAAACGCTTCCACTTCGTCGAGTGATTCGTCGCTGACACTGATCACCTGGACGCCTGCGCCCGCCATGTCATCCTGCAATTTGCTGATCTCGGGCATGGAGGCGACACACGGGCCGCACCAGGTCGCCCAGAATTCGATCACATAAACCTTGCCGCGCTCCAGTTTCGTGACGTGAGCAAATTGGCCATCACCGTCGCTGACCCAGTGTTCGATATCGAGATCGGGAGCCTTCGAGCCGATCGTGATTTTTCCGTCATCGGCAGCCGCTGGTTGAGTCAGGAAGGCCGCCGCCAAAGTCACACAAAATGCAACGACGAAAGAAATGGATTGGCGCACAGGTTTCTCCGCAAGGACTGGAAGGAAAAAAATGGAAGTCAATATCGTAGTCGGATTTCCCGTCCTGCGACAAGGATTAAAATCTCTCAAATCGATATCCGGGACGTGGCGGCTCGCGACATAAAACAACGTAAATGGTTCGCCGTTACGGACTTCGGCCCGAGGACGGCCTGTCCACGAACCGTTTGATTGCCGATTTGCCGTCAATCGTTTTTCGGCGATTTAGCCTGGGATCTGTTTCCGCCTCGGCCTTCTTTGGCTTTCCGTTTGGGCTCGCCCACTTCGTTCGACAAGGCCTCCCAAGCCTGTTTCATTTTTTCGTATTGCTGGGGATTGGATTGGGCCAAGTTGTTCAATTCGGTACGGTCGTTGGCAAGATTGTATAGCTCGAACTCCTTGAAATCGATATTGACCAGTTTCCAATCACCCATTCGCAACGCGTTGTTCTTGCCGTAGAAGCTGAAAAAAATCGCTTCGTGCGGGGTCCGTTGCTGGCCGGCAAAAATCGGTTTCAGGCTTAAGCCGCGGGGTGGACCGACCGGTTGGCCGTTGTATTCCGACGGATATCGGGTTCCGGCAACATCCAGACAGGTTGCCATGATATCGACGAGGTGCCCGGTTTGATGGGTAATACCACCAGCGTTTTTTAATTGGGCTGGCCAGTGCACGATCAGCGGCGACGTGATTCCGCCTTCATGTTGATTTTGTTTGTATTCGCGGAACGGCGTATTGCAGGCGTGTGCCCAGCGTTGGTCATAGCACCAATATGAATTTGGGTCCCACGGCATCAGGTTGTTTTCGATGGAACTGGGTTTGCTGCGTTGAAACGGGCAAGCCCCGTTGTCATCGAGGAACAGGATCAGGGTGTTGTCGAGCTGACCGGTGGACTCCAGGTGCTCGACCAGCCGTCCGATGTTTTGATCGACACAATCGATCATCCCGGCGAAGGTTGCCATCATCAGGTCGTGATGATCTCGTTCTGTTTCACTGATCGTGTCCCAGGCCGGCACGTCATCGGGGCGCGGGGAGAGTTTGACGCTTTCGTCGAACAGCCCCAATTGTTTCTGCTTGGCAAACCGCTGCTGCCGTAATTGGTCCCAGCCAATTTTGTACTTGCCACGGTATTTCTCGACGTCCTGTTGTTTCGCCTGTAATGGATAATGGGGGGCGTTGTAAGCGATGTATAAAAAGAACGGTTCGTCCCGGTCGGCCTGTTTGAGAAACTTCAACGCATAATCGGTGTTCGCATCGGTGGTGTAGAACCCTTCTTTTGGCACTTCGAACTTTTGACCTTCGTCGTAGAACGTATCATCGCCCCAGAAGAAATTGCAGGCGCCGCTGAGGTGTCCGAAGTACCGGTCGAATCCTCGCTGATCGGGTCTGCCGGCAAGATGCCATTTACCGGTCATCCAGGTCTGATAACCCGCCTGCTTCATTCCCTCGGCGATAGTGATGCAGTTTTCCAGTTTGTCTTTGTTGACCTCCGGGTAATATCGTCCGCTCAATAAAGTCGCACGGGTCGTTTCGCATTTCGCGCAATTATAGAATTGAGTAAACCGAAGGCCGTTGGCGGCCAAGCGATCGAGATTGGGTGTCTCGACTTCCCCGCCGTAACAGCCCAGGTCCGAGAATCCCATGTCATCGACCATGATCAACAGGACATTGGGACGCGGATCGGTTTTCGGACGCTCGGCGATCGCGTCGTCGACCGTCCAGCTGAGCGAGCAAGCAAACAGAACCAGCGTCAAATTTCGAAACATGTTGGGCCTCGATATCATTGCGATCGGGAAGATGTTGGATTGACGGTCGTTTATCAACGTCTCTGCTGAAATCAAGACGGTAGTTTAATCGAAACGAGCGCAGTTGGGGGTGTTTTGCGCAAAATCATGCCAGTCGAATTTGGGAAGTCGCCGGGAATTCATCGCTCGAACGAAAAAGCAGTCGACGCCGTTAATGGCGGCGGTTCGGGCTGGCAGAGAGGTGATTGGCCAGGCGTGGTCGGCAAACGGAGCCGATCCTGCCGCTGTCGATGCGAAACAACACACGGCACTGGACCTGGCCAGGCAGCGCGAGCCAACTGAAGTGATTCCGTTGTTGCAAGCGGCGATGGCCAACTAGGTTTCACGGTGCTGCCCGCATACCGCCGCGAATCGCGCCCGCTTCGGTAGCGCCAAAATTCTCTTTGAACAGCGGGTCGATCGGCCGGCTATTGGGTACGCTCAACCAGATTCGTAGCAGCAAACGTTTTTTTTCCGGATCCTCGTAGTCAACGAATTCGGTGCGGCGATGGAGGGTGGTCCAGTTATTCAGGAACAGCATGTCACCTGGCTGAAGGTAGAACCGATGTTGAAGTTCTTCGCGCTCGGCAATTTCTTCAATTTTATCAAGTGCAGATTTCTGTTTGTCTGTCAACGGCGGCACATCTCCCGAAGCATAAGCTCGATCGATCAAAACGCGGAGGAAGCTGCACGCAAATCGGCCTTCGCAAAACGAAAACACGGGCTGTTGGCAATAGGCCAACGCGTTGCCTTGATCGACATTGTGTCGCTGGTAGTAAAACGGCTGCATCAATTCCTGCAACAGATCTGGGTGCTTCGATGCAATCTCGTTGTAAATCGCGGTCGAGCTGACCAAGTAGTTTTCACCACCCGTTTTGGCTTGATGGATGCACATGAATGCGATCACATCGCAGCGATCGGTGTGGAAACTGAGTTTCTTTTTCGTGTTGGGGCCGCGAGCTCGGGGATCGTCGGCTCGAAAACCTGCGTCGCGAACATGAAAGACTCGCTCGCCTTTGGCCGACTGCGAGACGGGCGTTCCGATTAATTGAGACAGTCCAAAAAAACACTTGGTCGCCACTTCCTCGTCCATTTCGGCCAGCGGAAAACCCTTCACCAGGGTCGCCCCGGCGCCATGTTCCAGCGATTCCTGGATTGCCTGAAGACGTGTCGCCAACCGGGTGTCGACGAAATGGGTTTCGGAAACTTGCTCGAGGGGCAGCGGTTGAAGCTGCGGATGGATCGTCCGTACTTCCTGGATTTCATCGGGAGTTAGCTCGGCGAGCCAGTCGTCTCGGGTCAACAATTCGTTGCCAATCCAGACGGATGGGTCTGCGATGATTTGCGTCATGGGGAGGTCTCCGGTTGCCTGTTTTGTTTGCCCATCATCCCAAAGGCCAGCAGAATCGCAAGATTTCAATTGGAATTCGTTCAAAACGAACGCGGGCAATTACGAATTAACTGTAAATATGCAACAATCAAAACCGCCTGAGAACGGTTTGCAGCAACGCGGGCTTTGCGGTCTGCAAGCGGCTGGTCAGTTGACGTTTATAAATTGCGTGGGCGACCAACAGGTGGACTTGCGTGCGACCGCTGCCACTTGCCAAACCGCGCCGGGCAAACACGGACGAGTGAGTTTTGATTCCCGGTTTTGCCGGAGGCTCACTTCGAGTTATTCGTTTCGCCGAGATTGCGGCGAAAGCGAAAACCCCCTTTGGAGATAAGATGACGACACAGATTTTGAAAGCCCGGGCAGGCGAGATCACTCCCGAAATGGAATTTGTTGCCAAGCGTGAAGGATTGTCACCCGAGTTGATCCGCGATGAGGTGGCTGCCGGACGAATGGTGATCCCGGCAAATGTGAATCACCTGGCGAAAAAGCTGCAGCCAATGTGCATCGGAATCGCTTCGAAATGCAAGATTAATGCGAACATTGGTAACAGCGCGGTGACCAGCGACATCGAAGGCGAACTGGAGAAGTTGCATACTTCGGTTCACTTCGGAGCCGACACGGTGATGGATTTGTCGACCGGAAAGGACATCGACACGATTCGGGCGGCGATCATTGAGGCTTCGCCGGTGCCCATCGGAACGGTACCGATTTACCAGATGCTGGAAGAACTGGGCGGGAACATCGAAGACATGCGGGCCCAGCATTTCCTGGACATGGTCGAACATCAGGCCAAACAGGGCGTGGATTACATGACGATCCACTGTGGCGTACTGATGGAACACTTGCATTTGACGACCCAGCGGGTAACCGGCATTGTCTCCCGCGGTGGATCGCTGATCGCCAAATGGATGATGGTCCATCGCAAACAGAATCCACTCTACGAAGCGTTTGATGATCTTTGTGAGATCATGAAACAGTACGACGTGACCTGGAGTCTGGGGGATGGTCTGCGACCGGGCAGCATCGCCGACGCCAGTGATGAAGCCCAGTTTGCAGAATTGGACGTCCTCGGTGAATTGACCAAACGCGGCCAGGACAATGGCACGCAGGTGATGGTCGAAGGCCCCGGGCACATCCCGATGCACCAGATCCAGATGAATATCGAGCGCCAGATTGAGGTCTGCAACGGTGCGCCGTTTTATGTGTTGGGCCCGTTGGTGACCGATGTCGCCCCGGGATACGATCACATCACCAGCGCCATTGGTGCGGCGATGGCGGGCTGGCACGGCGCGGCCATGCTCTGTTACGTCACGCCCAAAGAGCATTTAGGTCTGCCCAACAACGAGGACGTCAAGCAAGGCGTGGTGGCCTACAAAATTTCCGCCCACGCGGCCGACGTGGCACGTGGACGGGCAGGTTCCCAGGATCGGGATAATGCGCTTTCCAAAGCCCGGTTTGAATTTGACTGGAATGAACAGTTCCGTTTGTCGCTCGATCCCGAAACGGCGCAGGCCTATCACGACGAGACGCTGCCCCAGGATACCTTCAAAAGTGCCCACTTCTGCAGCATGTGCGGTCCCAAGTATTGCAGCATGAAGATCACCGAGGACATTCGCAAAATGGCCGCCGAGGAAGGTCCCTTGGTCCCGCTGGAAACCGCCGAGCAATAATCGGTTCGACCGTCTTCCACTCTAGATTTGGTACAATGGCTCCTTTCATTTTTGCAAGGAGCCATTTTTATGGGCTGTTCCAAACTAATTCTGGCGGTCTGCCTGTTGACGGCCGGCGGTTTTTCGTTGCTGGGAATTTTGGGTTTTGTCGCGACAGCTCAGGATGCTGTTTCTGACACGGCTCCCGAGACGCGGATTGTCGAGCTGGGGATTGAGTTGCCAACGCCTGCTCAATCGCTGGCGATTTATAAGAAGATTGTGATCGTGGACAAACTGGCCTACCTGTCCGGGCACATCTGCCTCGATGAGCAGGGACAAATCATGACCGGGCGAGTCGGGGATGACGTGACTGTCGAACAGGGCGCCAAAGCGGCGCGTCGATGTGGGATTGGATTGCTCGCGACCTTGCGGCACGAAGTTGGCTCGCTCAACAAAGTCAAGCGACTGGTAAAAACGACGGGCATGGTCAACAGCACGCCTGGGCTGACCGAGCAACCAGAAGTGATCAATGGTTGCAGCCAGTTGATCGTCGATGTCTTTGGCGAGGAACATGGCAAAGGGGCTCGGGCTGCTGTCGGGATGGCCTCTTTGCCCCGCGGGGCCATTTGTGAAATCGAGATGATTTTCGAGTTGAAGTAGACAATCATAAATCTGGTAATTCGATGGCCAAGCCAAATTTGATCTTTAAGATTCTGCATCGCGAGCAATGGGTGAAAGCCCAATCGGATGGTGTCTTCGCCGGTGCAGAAATTGATCGGCAGGACGGCTTCATTCATTTTTCGGCGGCTCACCAGGTCGAGGAGACGGCGAACCGGCACTTTGCCGGAAAGACCGATTTATTACTGGTTGCCTTCGATCCCAATCAGTGGGGTGACGCATTGAAGTGGGAGATTTCTCGAGGTGGAGATTCGTTTCCCCACCTGTATGGAACGCTGCAGCCGGAACAGGCGGTTTTCGTCAAAGAATTGTTTGTCGACTCGGCGGGACATTTCCAATTTCCAGATTTGAATCGCGAATAGGCTGATCGTGCTCGCGACTGGGTTCGGGATTACCTTCTGGATTTTGCATTGCCGGTTGCGGGACCAGCTAATTTGCACGAACGTGATCGAGGGCTAAAATCGAGCCGTGCTGAAAAAATGTCAGGCGTCTTGAGGAGAATCGAATGAGGAGTTTCCGACGGTTTGCCAGCTGCCAACCCCATTGTGACCGAATTCAAATTTTGTTGCTGTTCCTTTTGCTTGGCTGGACGATCTTTGCGGTGGATCGAATCAACGCACAAGTTCCCTCACCGGTCGACACTGAATCCTCGTCGACGTTGAGGACAGGAACGGAACAAGCGGAATCTGATTTCAGGCAGGAAATCGCCCCCGGGATTGTGGTGTTTGGCAAGTCGAACCGTTTTGCCGCACTCGGCGATTGCCAGTCGTTTGATGTTTCGCCCGACGGCAAGACCGTCGTTTGTAGTGGACAGAAACTGAAATTCTTCGATTTGGAAAAGAACCAGATTCGTGACGAGATCGGCGAACCGGGCGATTACTACCAGGCGGTCCAGTACTCACCGGATGGTCGGTTTGTGGTTGCCTACACCTACGAGAGCAGCGGCTCGCAACTGCGAGTCTGGGATGCGATTGACCTGAGCCTGGTCAACACGATTTCGGCGACGATCGGTGTTTCCGATGAATCGGCGTTCAAAAACTTCTATCTCCAGAGCGTTGCGATTTCGGCCGACAATTCCTTTGTTGCGATGACCAGTAACAACGCAGCGTTGATTCGCGATTTGAAAACGGGTGAATTGATCCACGAATTTGTTGATCTGGGTTATGTGCAACGGATTTGTTTTTCAAGCGACGAAACTCAAGTTTACCTGCCAAAAAATTCCCGGATTCAGGTCATCGACATGGATTCGGGCGAACCCGTCGGACGCTCCGAATCACCGTTGGTGGGCTCGATTTCACAGTCAGTTGTAGTCAATCTTTCGAGGAATTTTGCTGCCCTGGCTTCCGGTGGCCGGATCATCATCAAGAACCTCAACGGCGGGAACGATCGCTTATTGGGTTTGCCAGCAGGGTGTTACGCGCAGCAGTGCGTTTTCTCGGACGATGGAAGCTTGATCGCGGTCAACGTCTGGTCCAATGGTGACACAGACAGTCGGATGCAGATTCACGTGATGGAGGTTGATTCCGGCAAACTCGTTAAGCGGATCAAGAATGTCGGCGAAAACGTGACGCGGATGCGATTTTCCACCGACCGCCGAACGTTGATGCTGACCGGTTACGGATTGTTTGGATTGAACGAAATTGATCTCGCTTCCTCAGTAGCGTCGTCGAGTGATCAAGGACTTAGCAGTCCTGTTGCCGTGAGCCGAATCCACCCAGGCAAAGAATCGTTTGTGGTTGGTACGATGGCCGGCACGCTCAACGTCCTGGATCTCGGCTCTGGGAAACTCTTGAATCAGGCTTCTTACCAGGGGGCGCCCAAGGGACTGCTGTTGTCGGCCGACGGGTCCCGTATCATCGTTTATTCCAATTCATGGCAGGGCAAAATCAATTCTTACGACTACCAATCCGGAAAACAGAAGCGTGAATACACGATCAAGGGAGACGAAAACTCGGTCGTATCGCAACTGAGGGCAATGATGTTAACGGGTGGTCTGTCCAACGCGAATACCAACGCCTTCCCCCTCTTTGCGTCGCTATCCGAGGGAGAATCCGAATTGTACTCGGTGGCATTGATCATGACCTATCGGTCATCTGGATCCGCCTTTACCGGATTTGATATGGAGCAAAGCCACTCGATCAAGTTTGTTAAATTCAATGTGGAGACAGGTGCGACGACTGGCTCAATGAACTTTAGCATGGGACGGTTGGGAATCGATCAAAACCAGTGGGTCCAGGTTGCTGCGATCTCCCGGGACGGGAAACTGCTGGCGATCGCGGATAACAATCGGGCCTTGGTCATCGACCTTGAGTCAGGACAGGATGCCTACGAAATTGAGGGAGAGATTCAGGTTGGATCGCTGGCATTCTCGCCGGACAATCGTTTCTTGTTGACGCTTGACCAGCGGCAAATCTGCCGTGTCTGGGATCGGGAAACGGGAGGCCTGATCAAAGAACTAACAGAATCGCCCAGCAGTCTGATGCCGACTTTTTCCGAGGATGGGAAGAAGATGTTGGTTTGCCCTAATAGCAAACAAGCCACCGTCGAAGTTTATCGCACCGATACCTGGGAGCCAGTCTTTCAACGCGACGGGACACAAGCCGACCGGAGTTCGGCGAGATTGAGCGGCGACGGACAGCACATCGTGTTTGGATTAACGGATTGCCGAATTGAAGTTTGGGATCTGGCGAAATTGAAGTAACGGGTTTTTCGGAGACTTCGTTGTTAACCTCAATGGCGTTCGCCTTCGCGCATCCGCTCGACCACTTCGGGCAAGGGGAATTCCAGAATCGAAACTTCTCCCAGTCCTTTGACTTCTTTTAATCGCTGCCAGCCGCGGGTCACCAACTGTTCTCGTACAGCGACATACTCGGGATCCAAATTGGCTTTGGCGAATTCTCCTTCGATGGCCACAGGCTCAAAATCCTCGGCCACAATGAACTGAGCCAATGCTGGATTGCAGCGGATGTGTTTCTCCGGTGAGACATGCAACAGCTCGGGGTCGAGCAACCCGATGACGTACCGCAGATACAGCTCACTGTCGGTGATGTTTTCGACGTCGTCTCCGCAAACGGAGCAGAGGTAGCCTTCATCGCATTTAGCCATTGTTACGAAATCCCCAGCACGTCTTGCATGTCATACAGCCCGGCCTCTTTGGCAATCAGGAATTTCGCAGCAGCGATCGCTCCCAGTGCATAGCAGTCACGGTTGGAGGCCGCGACTTTCAGCTCAATGGTCTCCCCCAGCATGCCAAACAGAATCGTATGCTGCCCAGGGTTATCACCGGCTCGAATTGCGTGATAGCCAATTTCATTGAGCGGGCGTTGTCCGACCAGGCCTTCCCGTCCGTGCTGATGACTGGTCTGTCCCATCGAGTCGGCCACGATCTGGCCAAATTTCAGCGCCGTACCACTGGGGGAGTCCGCTTTGAAACGATGGTGGCGTTCAATGATCTCAACGTCGACGCCAGTGTCGTGATGCCTGAGCGCGCGACCGGCTGTTTCGACCAGCTTCATGGTCAGATTAACGGCCAGGCTCATACTGGGCGCCCAGACGATCGGAATCGTGTGGGCGGCTTCACGAAGTTTGTTTTCAGTGGCGGGTTCGAGGCCCGTGGTCGCCATCACGAGGGCCTTGTGGTTTGCCCGGCAGAACTCGACGGCTCGTTCGGCTCCTTCGGGTTTGGAAAAATCGATCACGACATCCACTTCGTCGGGAAACGAGTCCGACGTCAGGACACCGATGCTGCCGACGCCGGCAGGCAATCCCGCATCCTTGCCGATTTCGGAGTGTCCTGCTGTTTCGACGGCTCCGCTCAGCGAAATGTCAGGATCCCGGTGAATCAAGTCAATCAATCGCAGGCCCATTCGGCCGGCGGAACCGCAGACGGCTACTTTTGTCATTTGTCGTTCCAGTTGTTTGGTTTGTGAAGATCCGGTTAACGCCCCGGCAGGTTTTTGAAAAACTGCCCCCGATTCCGTTTTCCATGAAACTCATTCGATGCTGGCAACGTACTAAACGTTGCCGCAAGGAGCAAACGGGTGGGCGACGACCAAAACGTTCTCGGGGTGTGTGTTAAGACAAGCCGATTGCCATGATTTTGAGGTGTCATATCACACTTAAGTCGAGCTTTATCGAGAAAGTGCCGGTAAATCGAGCAATTTTGTTTGACTGTCGAAAACCGGATACCTACAATACGTCGCTCAATTCGGAGGTGAGGTGCGACCTGGCCGGATGACTTAACCCGGTGCCAACGGATTCTAACGGAGAACTGAGAATGAAGATGAAAAAAGCTGAGGTCAAGCCGTTCAAAGAGATGTTGCTTGTCCTGAGAGCGAGGCTCAGAGGAGATGTATCGGCGTTGGCCGACGCGGCGCTTTCTTCCAAAGGAACGGGAAGCAGCGGATCCTCGGCGGTCCCCAGTCATATGGCCGATATGGGTAGTGACACCTTCGAGCAGGACAATACGATTCTGTTGATGAACAACGAAGGTGAAACGTTAAACCAGATTGAAGGTGCACTTGAAAGGATCGAAAACGGCGTTTATGGTGCTTGCATTGAGTGTTCGGGCAAGATCCCGAAAATGCGGCTGAAAGCCATTCCCTATACACCGTACTGCGTTAAATGTGCCAGTGAGCTCGAATCCTCCGGTTACTGATTCACAGCCTATCCACGAGACAATCCGGGGCGGACGATTGCCAGTTAATCGTTACGCCCTGTTTTTTTTGCCCCTGTTGATCGGTGTGGCTGCGGACCTGATTTCCAAATCATACGTGTTTGGGAAATATTTCGATCCTGTGCGTGCCGCAGAGAACTTGCCGCAGTTTGTCGGAGTCTGGTGGATTCCCGAGGTATTTGGCATCCAGACATCGACCAATCCGGGGGCATTGTTTGGGATTGGGAAAGGGTACAGTTCGTTTTTTGCAGCCTTTTCTGTTGTGGCCCTCGTCGGAATCGTGCTCTGGTTGTTTCCCTGGAAAGCCGCCTGGGACCGCTGGCTGACGTTTTCGCTGGGATTGATCAGTGGCGGAATTATCGGCAATTTTTACGACCGGGTTGGATGGGGCTACCAGCCGGGCTACCCCGAAGAAATCCGAACCAACGTTCGCGACTGGTTGTTGTTTCGCTTGGAAGGCGTGCCGTTTTTCGATCCCTGGCCGAATTTTAACATTGCCGATTCGATCCTCGTGGCCGGCGCGATCATGCTGTTTTTGCACGCGATTTTTCTCGCTCCCCCGGCGGCAGAAAAAACAATCGAGAAAACTGACTCGGAAATCCAGGAGTGACCATGAGTAACCCCGAACACGCTGGACGTCTGGATTTGGCAAAACGCATTTCGGTAGAGGCCGGCAAGCTGACACTGAATTACTTCCAAACCGACAAATTTGAAGTAGAGCGAAAACAGGACGGTTCGCCGCTGACGATCGCCGATCAGGAATCCGAGAAATTTCTGCGGGCGGAAATCTCCAAAGCGTTTCCCGGTGATGCCATTGTTGGCGAAGAATTTGGGAAGACGCCCGGTGATTCGGGTTTTTGTTGGGTACTCGATCCAATCGACGGGACCAAGTCGTTTATCAGCGGCGTTCCGCTGTACGGGACGATGGTCGGCGTGGTCAGCGACACCCGCGAGAATGCTCCCCGACGCGGCTTGATTGGCGCGGTGTATGTTCCCGGGTTGAACGAGGGTATCTACGCGGCGATCGGTGAAGGCGCGTGGCACTTTCGCGGAAACCAGCCGGCGGTTCGGGCTCAGGTATCCAAAACCACTCAACTTTCCGACGCCGTGTTGGTGACATCTGAAGTTGAAACCTTTGGCGAGCGAGCGGGGACCGAGCTGGATTCGGTTTATCCACGACTGGTGGAACAGGTCTATTTCGCGCGAACCTGGGGAGATGTTTACGGATACATGCTGGTGGCCACCGGCCGCGTCGACGTGATGATCGATCCGTGTTTAAACCTTTGGGATGCTGCGGCCGTACAGCCGATTATCGAAGAAGCGGGCGGCACGTTTACCGATTGGCAGGGGGCGTCGAGCATTGAGACCGGTGACGCCGTGGGTTCCAACGGATTGATCCATGAGTCTGTCTTGCGGATTCTTCAATCCGGCTGAGATCGGGCCAGCGACGGACTGTCTTGTCGTGGAAAGCGCTACCGGAAATTGTCGGCTGCCAGGCCGTCGACCTAGCGATTAAACGGAGCTGGGACCGCTGCGGGATCGCCCGGTTGTCGAAAGCCGACGCCAGCCACATTCGAGCGATGTCGGCTTTCACCGAGGCAGCCAAACGGGTCCGAACCGCAGCCGCAATAGCCGTTGTCCTTGCGTTGGTACGGAACCAGCTTGCGGTTTGCCAAGTGGTCAAACAGGTCGACCGGTTTCTGTTTGTAAAAGTTCGCAGCTCGTTTCCCAGCTAGCTTGGGAAAATGCTTTTCCAGTTTTGCGGATAACGGCTGCGGCCAGTAAACCGATGAGTTGTTACATTTTGGACAGTGTTTTTTTCCACAAAGGCAGCCACCGGGTGCCTGATCCTGGTACGGTCGCCCCAGGTTCCCCGCCAGTTGCAGGCTGTGCCGACGATATGATTCCGGTGGCCGCGTGCAGGGGTTGCACGGCGTGGCTGGATCGACCGGAACGCCAGGCGCGATTAGCGGTTGGGAGTTGGCTGATTTCTTCCATTTGAACCGGTGTTTGGTTCGAACGGGCCGGTAGCGGCTGAGGCACGGGATTCAGCGGGAACTCATTTGATTCAGGAACGGAGTGCAGCGAGGCGTCGCGTGGTGCGGTAGCGACTGGCGGAACGTCGACGAAGTCCGAAGGCTGCGGCTGGCGAGCCGCTCTTTTTTCGTTCAAAGGCGCCGGAGGTGCCAGCTGGGTCCCGGTCGAACCGGGGCGATACTGGGGGACCGATGTTTCGACCGGTGGGTTGGAAACACGGAAATCCTGACTCCAGACCGAACCGTAAGTCCCGGCAAGGGCCAAAATCAGGGCCAGACTTGATGTTCTGGTAATCTTTGATTTCACGCCCGAAACCTCGACGGTAAAATGAACCCGATAACTCCGATAATCTGAAATTCGGTCAGAATGGATTTGTCAGACAAAATCCGTTTTTATTGTTCGGTTTGTAATGGTCCGTTCAGATCCAACGAATTCAGCGGTTAGTTCCAATGTTCTGGTTAAGCCATTAAAAAATGCGGGTTTTCCAGCAGCGGCGCCCTTCAAAAGGCCATCGCTATGGTTTTTACTAGGAGGTGGCCTGTCCTAACGTTGAAGGGACTTCCCGCAACTTGCACGCTGCAACCGCCACGGCCAAATGTGGCTTCCCAATCAATCACAACTGATCGAACTCCATTGGTAACCATGCCCTCAAAAATAAATTGCTACTTGTTGTGTCTGTTGGTACTGACGACTTGTTTTGCCGGTTGTGAAAAAACAGACTACGAGCCGCTGTATGTGAAGAAACAGCTGAAGGAACTTCAAGCCCAGGTGGACCGGTTGGAGGGGGAAATCGCGGAGCTGAAATCTCAGGGCGTTGCGCCAGTTGACACAACGAAAGCGGCCGAGGTTATTCAAACAGAAACCAAGGCAGCTTCCAGTGAGACGTCCAATGCTGCGACGACCGAGGCTGCCACAACGGACGCTCCGACGACCGACTCCGAAGCGGCCACGGAAATCTCGGTTACTTCGACACCGGAGTCCGAAGCCGAGTTGAGAGAGCTGGTTGAGCAAAACGACGGATTCTTTTTTCTGAACGACGCCGGTTTGGTGACCGAGCTGGATTTAATCGACTCGACGCTGACCAAAGCAGAGTTGGCCCGGATCGTGGAGTTTCCGTTCATTACCAAACTGATTCTTAACGGGACCAACATCGACGAGGATATCTACGGCGTGATTGCTCAATTGCCCTATCTCGAACATTTGGAGTTGGAACGTTCGACGCCTTCGGTCGCCGATTTGGAAAAACTCAAGTCGCTTAAGAATCTGAAGTTTTTGCAGCTGTTTCGGGCGACCATTTCTGACGAAGAAATGAAGGTGCTGTCCGAATATCCCAGTCTCGAACAGATTCGTTGCGGTCAGACGCGGATCGGCGACGCTTCCCTGGTTCATCTGAAGAATCTGAAATCCCTGCGTGCGATTGACCTGAGCGATTGTAATCGTGTTTCGGATGAAGGACTTAAGTCGTTGTCCGAACTTCCCAATCTCTCGTTCGTCAAGGTTTGGGGACCCCAGATTACCGATGAAGGCATGGAATACGTCAAGAAAATGGGTTCCCTGAAGGTGTTGGGACTCAACGATACCCGGGTGACCGACGAGGGAATCAGCAAACTGGAAATGGACTCGCTGACCGAGGTGTCTCTGTTTCGAACGACGGTCGGTGATCGGGGGATCAGCCAGTTGGCGACGCTGCCGAACATTACCAGTTTGAATCTTCGCGATACGCGGATTTCAGACGCCGGGATTGCGGCGTTGGCGAACCTTCCCAAACTGGAAAAACTGGATCTGAGTGAAACCAACGCGCCGGGCACGACCGATGCCGCCGGTCCGCATTTCGCCAAAATGAAAGAGCTCAAACAGTTGAATCTCTGGAGCACTTCCGTGGGGGACGAATGTGTCAAATCGCTGGTCGGATTGGAAAACCTGACTTGGCTCAACCTGGACAATACAAAAATCACCGACGATTCGATCGCGCTGTTGGCGTCGATGCCACAATTGACGTGGCTGCACGTCGGTTCAACGGAAATCACGGATCGGGAAATCAAAGCCCTGATGAAGCTGGAGAATCTGAAGTATCTCAATATCTCCTACACCAAGATCAGCGAAGATGGCTACTTTGACCTGTACGATCACTTCACGGCTCTCGGTTGTGAGGTTGTCGGACCGTAAGCAAGGACCAGAGTCAAGCGTCAAGGATCGAACGGACGTAGTCGGCCAGGCCTGTCATGTCGGCCGGCAATGCACCGGGGCCAATGATGATCGGGCCGTCACCGGGATGCTCCGGATGAATACCGTGGCTTCCACGCACGAGTTGGGCGTCGAGTGGAATCACGTCCATCGAGTAGCGGAATCCCAGTTTCTTTCTGATGACCTTTCGAATCGCCCGAAACTTGCTGGTGAGAAATAATTCGCAAGGGTCATATCCGGGTTTGCGATGGATATCGACCGTGCGGGCAAAGTCCGGTGCTTGGGCGTCGTGTTCCCAGTAGTAATAGGTAAACCACGAATCGGGTTCGGCCAACGCGATCAGTTCGCCACTTCGTGGATGGTCCAACTGCACGTCGGCGGGATCGACAACCCGGGCAATTCCCTCAACGGCCTGCAGCAAATCGCGGATTTCCTCGCGCCGATCCGGATCCATTACGTAGACATGGGCCAGTTGATGGTCGGCGACTGCAAATGCTTTGGATTCACCCGGGATCAACATTTCACCGAATGGACCGCGGCGAATTCCCAGCAGACCCGCCGCTCGTAGCACACGGTTAAGATGCACGGGACGACTGACCGGCATCAATCCATATTCGGAGACCACAATGACCTGCGCGCCGATCGAGTTGGCCGCATCGATGACCGTTGCGGCACAGCCATCGACCTCAGCGACGCGGGCCGGATCATGTTTCGGGAATCGCTGGAAGTCATAATCGAGGTGCGGTAGGTAGGCGAGTGTAAGTTGGGGCTGTTGCTCTTTCAGGACAATGGCGGTCGCATCGGCGATCCAGCGAGACGACGGCAAACCTGCGGCCGGTCCCCAAAAACTGAAAAAAGGAAACGGGCCAAGCTTGTCAACCAGCTGGCATTCGGTGTGGTCGAGGATGTCAAAGACCTTGGACCCGTCGCAGCCATAATGTGGTTTGGGCGTGGCGCTGTACCTGGCTGATGAAGACTGATTAAACCACCAGAACATTTTCGCGGTTTCGTAATCGTCGTAAAACGGTTTTTGCTGGATCAGGGAGTTTGCCTGCTGCCAAAACCGAATTTCCTGGGTGTCCCGGTAGAACCAGCCATTGCCTACGATTCCATGTTCGCGCGGTGGCGTTCCGGTCAGCATCGTAGCTTGCGATGTACAGGTGACCGCGGGCAGCGGGCTGCGCCAGTCTCGACTGGCATAGTCGTTGGATTTTGCCAGCTGGGCGATCCGCGGTGAATGCTGGAGCAGTTTGGGCGTCAAGCCAACGACGTTAATAATACAGACGCGATTCAAATTAAGATCAGCTTTCTTGTTGGGGGTGGCAGGCCTGGGATTTCAGATTGACCTAGGGGGAAAGGTTCTCATGGTCGGCCAGTTTGGCATCTTCGATGATCGGTTGCAAAAATGCAAAAGCCGCTCGCAGGGTTTGCGATGCTTGATGACTGTGACGGTCGAGATCGATGTGGATTCCTTTGGCATAGCTCGCCTTCAGGAGCGACTCGATGACGGGCGGAAAATAAATCTGACCTTCGCCAAACATCAGGTGTTCGTGGTGGCCGGCCTGCATGTCGGAGATATGGATGTTGACCAGGTAATCCCGCCATTTTTCGATGTAGTTGGCGATCGGTACTTCCGACAGGCAAAACAGATGCCCAATATCCATCGTCAATTTCAGCCGCGGGGCATCCAGCAGGTGAATCAGCCGTTCGAATCGGCCCGTGCTGTCAATCAGCATGCCCGGTTCCGGTTCGAATCCGATATCGACACCCCGATCTTCGGCATAGGCAACGACCGGCGCGAGGTTTTGGACCAGCCGATCCAGGGCCGCGTTAAATGAAATCTCCTCAGACTTGATTCCGGAAAATATGGAAACGCAATCGCTACCCAACTCGGCGCCAACATCAATACAGTATTTAAGATAATCGACGCGAATTTTGACTCGGTCCGGATTCGGATCAAGCAACGTCGGTGCGTGGCAGTTTGCCGGATCCAACAAAAATCTTGCGCCAGTTTCAATCACGCTGGAAAACCCATGCGATGTCAGGAAGTGCTGCAACCGCTGCAACTGGACACCATGCTCCGCGTCTCGGGGACTGAGTCGGCCGTGATCAATTTCAAGGGCCACACTCCGGTAGCCGATTTCTGCCATCAGTTTGAGTGCATCAAAAAGCTCGTGGTGCGCAAGTCCGTTGGTGTGATAACCAATAATCATATTCAGGCGATCTGGCGATTCAGATTGGATGGGTAGCTTTCATCATGGATCAACGCGAAAAAAAAGCAATCGGATGCTGGGTCGTTCCTAGGTCGATGAAATGAACTTTCCCAGCACGACCGCGGGAATTAACAAACTGACCACGGTGACAGCATACAGCGGTTGATTGGGTGCAATCAGAAAACAGAGTGCTGCATCGAGAATGATCATGCTTTGCAAACACGCGATCACTGCGGCTTGGATGGATTTGGGGTTGAGGGTGACGACCGCGGTAATGGTATGCCGGACGATGGGCAGTGCGATCAACCCGATCAGCAGTGGATAAAAGCTGGCCAGTCGAGCGTTGGGCTGCAACAACTGGTTGGGGCAAATCTGGATCAAAGCCAATCCGAGCAATCCACCCAGCATCACCAGGGTGGCTGATCCGAGCTTCAACCGGTGTTGTGCATTGGACGCCTCATTGCGAGCGAGCAACGTAAATCCACAGACAAAAACTCCGACTGAAATCGCCACCCACCAAATAATGGGTGGAAAACCGAATACGCTTCCTGCGTCGCGCCCGACCAGCATGGTGCTGGCACCTAGCAGGATATTCAACGATCGGCAGGTTCCCATCACCAGAGGTGCAGCCCACGTTTTTTTCAATAAACCGTCGTACAGCAGGACACAGATCGACAGCAGTGTCGCAATCAACAGCGGTTTGGGCGATGAAGTCTCGGAAATCAGCCAGACCCCGGCCGCTAACCCAATGCCAGCTAACAGCAACAGTCCCCCGGCCGCCAGGGCAGTCGATTTGGCGATTTGACCCGAGGGAATTGGGCGGTGAGGTCGGTCCTGCGCGTCGATCTCGGCATCAAATACGTCGTTCAGAATCATCCCGGCGGTATAGAGGCAGGCAGAGCTGAGGATCAACAAAACCAGTTCGGGTACGGGTTCCCAGTTGCCCGTTGCCAACAGATAACCGAGCAAAATATTCGAGATCGCAGACGGCAGCGCGGAAATCCTGGCCAATCGTAGCCAGGATTTGAGAGGGTGGACTGGAGTTGTCGTCGGTGTTTTTCTTGCTTCGGAATTCATGCGTTCAACGCTAGCGTTGCGACGCCAACAGGACCAGAGGAGATCGATAAAAAAGAGCCCGAGCACAGTCTGGCGACCGCGTCGGGCTCTCTTACCCCCCTGGGTGTTTCTCGTTTGCAACTCGTGCAGCGTTGAGGTGCTCCATAGCTATCGGCCGCGGGGCCATTCGGTCTTTGGTGCAATTGGTAAAGTTTTCGGTTCATTTTGGTTAGTCAAAAAATCGAGAGATTTTCGAATGTGTCGTCTAAATAGTCTGTTTCTGTTGGGGGCAATATTCCGATGCAAAAGGTGATTCGCCATATTGCGTTGTTGCAGAGGGCCTGCGCCAACCCATTTCAATCTGTCATCCACACAGAGCTATCCTCGTGAAAAGAACGACAAGCTGGATCTCGGTTCTTCCATCCTTGGTGATTCCCCTCTGCCTGGGAATGATGATGTACCTCGGATTGTTGGCTGTGATCGACCAGGAAGTGCTCACCAACGAAACGATCCTCCGATACCTGACCGGCCATCCGGTTTCCAAGATTACGGTTGCGATGTTCTTTATCGGTACCGCTTCGTTATTGATGATTGGTCACAACGTGTTTGAGCAGTTTGGTGCGCTCAAACGCATTCGCATCGACGCATTAACCGATGCCGATTCGTTGGTGACAACCGGCGAGGATCCGGATGCGGTACTCGGTACGGAGGCGGTTGAAAAAACCGACGCTGGCGAGGGAACGGGCGATCCGGTGATTGGAAAGTCGATTCGGATTGCCAACGCGATGCTCGGACTGCCGCATTGGATCCACGATCACTATCTGTGGCAGCGAATTGTCAACGCGCTGCATTCGATTTATCGCAATGGCAGCGCCGCCAACGTGGAGTCGGAGTTGAAGTACTTTGCCGAAATGGACTTCGATCGGCAACAACAGCGGTATTCGTTGGTTCGGATTCTGATCTGGGCAACTCCGATGCTCGGTTTCCTGGGAACGGTGCTCGGAATTTCCCAGGCGTTGGGCGGGATCAGTATCGGGCCGGAGAACGATTTTCAGGGCATGATGAATGGGTTGCGCGGCAGTTTGTATGTTGCGTTTGATACCACGGCGCTGGCGCTCACCCTATCGATGGTCTTGATGTTTGGGCAGTTCCTGATCGATCGATTCGAGTCCCAGTTGTTGGAGGTCGTCGATAATCAGGCATGTGGTGAGATCGCACGGCATTTCGATCTGAAAAAACAGGAGCCGTTATCGACTGGCGACCAAATCAACAAAGAAGTCTTTGCGGCCATGAACCTGGCTGTCGAATCACAGACGGAATTGTGGCGGAAAACGATGAAAGCTGCCGAGCAAGCGTGGATTTCATCCTTGGGAGACGTGAGTGATCAAGTCCGGGAGCAGTTGTCATTCGCGCTCGAAGAAAGTGTTGGCGAACTGGCCCAGTGTCTTGGCCAGGCGATCCATCGGGCCGACGACTCGATGTCCCAACGCTGGGAGCAATGGCAGGTGACGCTATCGGAAAACGCGCGTCAGTTAGTCGGCAATCAGAACTTGCTGGCCGACCATACCGAAATTATCAAGCAGGTGCTGGAGCGGCACCCCGCTTTGCTGCACGCGAAAGCTACCGCGGATCTTACTGAATTGAGCCAGCCGCCAGCGACCGCAACGTCAAGTGAGATACTGCAGTCGGACGATCTGAATCCCGAACAGGATTCGGAACCGGACCAGACTGCTGAACGTTTGGCGGCAACCATGGATGCAACCGACGAACTCGCTTCGCCAGCCGTTCCAGAAACCGCGTCCGCTGATCCCAGCGTGGCGAGACACTCCAATCTGGAGCCAATTATTATCCCGTTTTCTTCCTTCGACGATCCGACGCCAGTTCCGTCGTCGGAGCCGGCACGAGATCCAACATCGGAGTTGCCCCTGGTCATTTTTCCCATCTCCTCCAAGGAAACATCTGAGGAAGTCGATTTGGAGTCGTCCAACACGATGCCATCATTGCACTTTCCTGTTCGCGATCAAGCCGCATGAGACGTCGAAGAAAATCTCGTGAGGTGTTGGGCGTTTCCCTGTTTCCATTCCTCGCGGTCCTGATCTGCACTTTAGGGGTCCTGATTGTGCTTCTGGTACTGGCGGTCAAAGCGGCCGACGTTCAGGCTACCGATGCCAAATCGGCGGTGGAGCAAGAGGTGCAGCGTTCGCTGGATGATCTGGGTTGGCAGGCGGATCTGGCCACGGCTCAAATCGAAGGACTGGAACAACTTCGCCCCGAGGTCTCGCGGCGACTGGCCGACGCACGAAGCCATCGCGGTTATCTCGAAGAGGAAATCCGCGAACTCAAGCGCAAAGCCCAGAGTCTGGGCGAGCAACTGTTGGCAATGGAACAGGCTGAACCGGAAGCAATCGACGTTGCTACGACGCAGCAAAAAATAGGCGAACTGGAATCGAAAATTGCCGCCGCCAACTCGCTGCTTAAACAAAAACGGACCGAATCGAAGACGAGCGGTTCGGTTACCTATTCGATCGTTCCCCATGGTGGCAGCGGTGGGACCTTTCGTCGTCCAATTTTTGTCGAATGCACGGCCGAGCGGTTGATCTTGCAGCCGTTGGGGATTGCATTGGAGAAAAAAGATTTTGCGCCGCCGCTTCAGCCCGGCAATATGTTGGATTCTGCACTGTTGGCAATTCGGGAGTATTGGAATCGCTATGATTTGAGCGGTCAGGAAGGAAGTCCCTATCCTCTGCTGGTGGTGCGTCCCGACGGCGCTGAAACCTATGCGTTGGCGCGTCACGCGATGCAAAGCTGGGATGATGAATTCGGATATGAATTGGTCGAAGCCGACAAGCAGCTTGAATTCGGAACACCCGACCCACAGCTCGCTGAAACGGTCCGGGAAGCCATCACCGATGCCAGGCAACGACAACAGTTTGTCAACAATCAACGGCGGATGTTGCAGTTTCAAACCGGCAGCCCCCGGGGGCAAGTGAGTTCACAAAACGGAAGTCTTGGAGTCGGAGATGGATCCGGTACTCGGCAAGCCGACGGACAGGGCCAGCCGGTCGGTCTGTCGGCTTCGTCTGCCATGGGTGGGTTCGTCGCTAACTCGGACTGGAAAAAAGAGCGCCGCCGAACTGGCTCGCGAATTGGATGAACAGCGGACGGCGGGCCAGACGGCCTCCCCAGGAGAACGGGGCGAACGCGAGGTCACGACTGGCCAGTTCAGCCCGACGGACACTTCTGGAACGATCGACGGTCAAAACGGGTCACGGGAAGGTGATTCGACGTCCAGTGCGGCAAGCGGTTCAGCAGCGGCCGGCGGGGCGGATGCGTCATCGCAAACAGCGGCGGGGAAAACCAGTTTTGGCGCCACCAGTCTGGCAGGTCAACGCGGCAGTAACTGGGCTTTGCCCTCCCAGACGCCCGGTGCCACCGGTTACGTTCGCCCGATCCGTGTGGTCTGCAGTTCGGACGTGCTCGAGGTTCGCTCCGCCGTGGGGCTGGAAAAGCGGATTGCGATCGACGGCAATATCGCCCGCTCGGTAGATCCACTGGTCAATGAAATCTGGAAACAAATCGAATCGTGGGGAATCTCCGGAAGCCGAAGTTACTGGATTCCTGAGTTGCGGATCAGTGTGTTACCTGGTGGAGAGTTGAATTTTGAGCGACTCAAAACCCTGTTGGCAGACAGCGGTATCGTCGTCAAGGAGTCGGATCAATGAGCGTCAAACAGATCACGACCGGCCAGGATTCATTTCTCGATATCGTGGCCAACCTGGTCGGCGTATTGATCATCCTGGTCGTTGTGGTTGGGGCCAATGCCAGCACCGCCTGGCAAGGCGCTGGACCCGATCAAGCGTTGGTTGCAACGGAAGCCGAACTGGCCGAGAACCTCGAAAAATTGACGTCACAGGCGAAGACGCTGGAGCTGGATAATCACCAGCTGGAAATGAAGATTGCGGGTGAGGTTTCCGCGGTCACCCAGTTGTCATCCATGCGACAGCAAATGCTGGTTCAGCTCCAAATCGTTGAGCAGCAGATCGAACAACAGCAACAGGAACGACGGCATCAACTCGACGAGCAACGGCGGTTGGAACTGGAACTGGTCGAACAACAGCGCCAGTTGGAATCTCAATTGGCCTCCATTACCGCCGAAACCAACGCGATTCAGGCCAATCAACCAAAATCGGAAGTGATCGAGCATCATCCCAATCCGATCGCCAAAACGGTGTTTTCCGATGAAGTTCATTTTCATCTGCGAGATGGAAAAATTTCCTACGTGCCGTTTGACGAATTGGTCCAGCGGATGAAGTCCGAGTGGAAGGTCAAAGCGGAGAAACTCAAACGGGCCAATCAGACGTTGGAAACCGTCGGCCCGATTGCCGGATTTCGGCTCCAGTATGAACTCGTCTCCGCCACGATTGAACAACCAACTCAACACGGAACGATGCTGCGTCAGGCAGTCCAGTTCGATCGGTTTTCGATCTTTCCTGCGAACCAGCAGCCCGGCGTCGCTGCGGAGGTCGCCTTGGAGGAAGGTTCGGAATTTCGATCAGTCCTGCAACGGTATTCAACGGGTAAGACAACCGTTTCGATCTGGGTCTATCCAGACAGCTACGGCCAGTACAACCAGATCAAAGACTGGCTTTACTCCGAGGGTTACCAAGTCGCGTGTTGGCCATTGGATTTTGGGAAAAGGATCTCCGGCGGGCCCAACGGATTTCGCACTTCGGCCCAATGATGCCGTGGATTCTGGAAACGACGCGGATGTGATTTTCAACAACCGGGTCGGTTTTCCGAACTTATCCTGCCGCCCTCTTCGAGTTGGGGGAGGATCGTTGACGCGTGTTCAGCACGACGTGGATCAGCGGGTTGCATCAACCAACTGGTAATCGTGAAGTCTTCTTCTAGAATAGACTCTCTTCCCACCTCCCCTTCCCGTGTGATTGTCGCGAGCTTTCTGTTTCGCGCACCGCTCCCCCGAGTCGATCGATGGCCAGAAAAAATCCTCGGCGAAATATTTCGCGTATTGAAACCACCAGTGGTAAGGGCACCACGTATGGAGGCTGGCAAGTCCGTTTGCAACGAAAAGGTAAGAAAACGGAGAAGTTCTTTTCCGACAGCGTGTACGGTGGGAAACGTAATGCACTCAACGCCGCCAAGGAGTTTCGAGATCAGTTAGAGCGGCAATCCAGGAAATACACCGTCAAGGAACTCGCGGATCAACCGTCGACTCGCAATCGTTCCGGGGTCGTGGGCGTGCGGCTACATCAACAGCAGGACACGCGTGGAGACTACGAATACCACTACTGGTACTGGATTGCCCAGTGGACGGACGGTCACGGGCGGAGAAAATCCAAATCGTTTTCGGTCCACCAGTACGGAGACGAAGAAGCGTATCGCTTGGCCGTCGAGGCCAGGAAGAAAGGCGTCCAACAGGCAAACCGGTAGCACGTCTGGCTGACCTGATGTTTCCGAACCGTCCGGTTAAGCACGCGCCGCAGAGCGAGCCAGGCATGCCATATTTCGGGACGACCCGTCACCAGCTGACCGACACGGATTCGGCTACCTTGATCCCCAGCATCTCCGCCAGGCTGATTCCGACAATCTGGATCTCCAAAAACCCACTTTCGCCCAACACCGCAACCATGGTCGCAGCCGGTTGGTCATGGTCCGAGGGAAACAGGCCGATGGTCTCGTGGTCGCCAAATTTGATGGTGACCGATTCGTCCCGGGGGGCATCGGAAATCTGATCAATCGCGATATCCGTAATCAGATTACCGCTGTCGTCGATGCTGACGACTTGCCCTTCAATTTGATTTGCCACGAACAACTCCTCGCCGATAGTCATTGATTGGGCAAAATTTTATCGCCAATGGCGAACGATGGAAATCCGGAACCGCCCGAATTTTAAACACCTTTTGGCAGAAAAAGTTTCTAAACCCCGAGGATCTTCAGGATGTTCTGTTTGACCACGCCCGGGTTGGCATTCGGGTTAATTTTCCGGGCTTGTCCGATCAATGAACCAACGGCCTTAACATTGCCGGCCTTGATTTGATCGGCGATCGGTTGATTTTCGGCGACCAGTTGCCTGGCCAACTCGATCATTTCGTCTTCACCGACGGTCACAATTCCCAATTCTTCAATCGCCGCGTCCAGCGACACGCCCGATTCTGTCATCGCCTGGAGCACTTCTTTGCCGCGCGTCTGGTCAAAGTCGCCCGCCGAGATTTTTTGCAGCAGCGCTGAGAGGCTGACCACCGGGACCGGGTATTGGTCAATCGTCGCATTGTTTTCGTTCAGGTAACGTAAGACTTCCTGGCCAATCCAATTCGCCGCAATCTTACTGTCACCTGTTCGTTCCGCCAGTTCCAGGAAATAATCGACCACGCCCCTGCCCTGACTGACAATCACTTCGGCATCGTAAGGTTTGAGCTGGTGATCGTCGATCAGGATCTGACGCAGTTCAGCCGGTAACTGACCGAGTTGGTCGGCGATTTTCTGAATTTGCTCATCGGTCGTCGTGAACGCAATCAGATCGGGATCGGGAAAGTAGCGATAGTCGGCGGATTCTTCTTTCTCTCGCTGCAGTGTTGTGGTCTGGGTGTTATCGTCCCAGCCACGCGTTTGTTTCGGCGCATCCTCAATCGTCCAACCCGTTTTTTGCCAAGCTTCAAATTGCCGCTGTGATTCATAGGCAATCGCTCGTTCGGCGGCGCGAAAGCTGTTCAGGTTTTTAATTTCGACGATCGGCGTCGCGATTGCTTGGCCGTCGAACTCCAGGTGGAGGTTGACGTTGGCGTCACAGCGCAGACTGCCTTCCTGCATGTTGCAGTCGGAGACTTCGATATAGGTCAGAATCTGTTTCAGCTCGGTCAGGAATGCCTTCGCCTCGGCGGGCGACCGCATGTCCGGGCGGGTCACAATTTCCAGCAATGGCGTCCCGGTCCGATTCAAGTCAATCCGGGAACTCCCACCTCGATTCGATTCGTCGTGCATGCTTTTGCCGGCATCCTCTTCCAGATGGGCACGCTCAAGTCGAACCTGGCGAGGTTCAAATTCGCCTTTGGATGAAACGATCTCCAGGAAACCGGCACCACAAATGGGCAAGTCAAATTGACTGATCTGGTAGCCTTTGGGCAAATCGGGATAGAAATAGTTCTTGCGGTCCCATTTTGTGTAGCGCGCGATTTCGCAGTTCAGCGCCAGACCCGTTTTGATCGCCAGTTCCAAAGCGGCTTCATTGAGTACCGGCAGCGAACCAGGCATGCCGGTGCAGACCGGGCAGGTTTGCGTGTTGGGCTCGCTTCCGAAGGCCGTTGAACATCCGCAAAACAGTTTTGAGCGGGTCAGCAGTTGGACGTGGACTTCGAGGCCAATGATGACGGTCGCCCTTTCGAATGGGACGTCGGCTGCGCTCGGTAACGGAATCTGAACTCATGAGCTCGGCCTCCGAAGATGCCAATCGGTCTGCTGCTGGAACTGATGGGCTGACTGAAGCAAGACGGATTCCCGAAACGATGCCGCCTGCAATTGCAGGCCGATGGGTAACCCCTCGGGCGAAAATCCGCAGGGAAATGAAATTGCCGGAACGCCCGACAAATTTGCGGAGACTGTATAAATGTCTGCCAGGTACATCGCCAATGGATCGTGCGTGTTGGCTCCCAATCGGAACGCGGGTGTCGGCGTGGTCGGACCGAGGATCACATCGCAGTGTTGCAGGGCTTCGTCGTATTCCTGTTTGATCAGTCGGCGGACTTTGGAGGCTTTCAGGTAATACGCGTCGTAGTATCCCGAACTCAATGCGTACGTGCCAAGCATGATCCGGCGTTTGACCTCGGGGCCAAAACCTTTTGAACGGGACAGGCAATACATTTGTTCCAGTTCATCCGCCGATTCCCGCAACGTGTAGCGGACGCCGTCGTAACGAGCCAGATTGCTGGACGCTTCGCAGGGGGCAATCACATAGTAGGCTTCCACCGCATTTTTCGTCTGCGGTAGATGCACTTCGACGATTTCGGCGCCCAACTCGCTGAACACATCAATCGCCTCGCGAACCGATTTTTCGACGGTCGAATCCAGGCCGGCATCGAAATGTTCCTGGCAGATTCCAATTCGAAGTCCTTGGATCGGTCGGTCCATGCTCGGCGAAAAAATCATCGCTTTGGACTTTCGACGAAGTTGAGTCCCTGGGGTCGTGGCCGGCTATCGCGTTCATAATCAACGCCGCATCTTCGGCCGTATGGGTCATCGGGCCGATTTGATCCAGGCTGCTGGCAAACGCGATCAAACCAAATCGGCTGACCCGACCATAGGTCGGTTTGAGACCGGTGATGCCACAAAAGGCAGCAGGCTGACGAATCGACCCACCGGTGTCCGAACCAATGGCCGCGGGAACGAGATCAGCGGCCACGCAAGCGGCGGATCCACCACTGGACCCACCGGGAACGCGATCCCGGGACCACGGGTTGCAGGGAGGGACCAAAGCAGGAATGTTCGGTCGAACTGCCCATGGCAAATTCGTCCATGTTCGTTTTGCCGATCACGACCGCACCGGCGTGCTTCAGTCGTTCGACCACCGTGGCGTCGTAGGGCGGGACGAATTTTTCCAACATCCTTGAGCCGGCTGTCGTTCGTTGGCCAGCCGTGCAGATGCCGTCTTTGATCGCGATCGGTAAACCGGCAAGTGCCCCCAGTGTTTCTCCGTTGGCCCGTTGTCGATCAATGGAAGCGGCAGCTGCCAGTGCCGTTTCGGGTTCGACTGCAAGAAACGAATTCAGCGTGGCGTCGCGGCTGCTGATCTGGTCAAGGCAATGCTGCGTGCATTCCACGGCTGACAAACTTCCCTGCGCTATCTGGGAGACGATTTCAGCGGCGGTCGTTTTTGAAAGGTCCATCGCGTACCTAGGATGGCAGAACGGGGGGCACGCGGTAGAATTTGCCGTCGGTGTCCGGGGCGTTCTGCAAAATCAGCTCACGGTTGAGGCTGGCCACAATTTGATCTGGACGCACCGCATTGACCGATTCGGTGGCGCCAAAGAATGGCTCGATTCCGTCAGGCAGGTCGACACCGTTGAGGTGACCTACGTAATCGAGGATTTGTGACAGTTGCTGCTGGGCGAGCTCGGCCTCGGCTTCCGACAGATGAATTCGGGCCAGTTTCGCAACCTGCAAGGCGGTTTCGCGATCAATGGATTCAGACATGGGTTGCCGTGGTCACGATTTGAAATTGCCGGCAACAATTGTCGCTAGCCGGGCAGTTTGAACGGTTTTTGCTTGACCGATTTCCGGATGGCACCGCTGCGGATGCACTGAGTGCAGACCTTCATCGAACGGGTCCCGCCACCGGGAAGGGCGGCACGGACTTTCTGCAGGTTCGGCCGGAACTGCCGACGTGTGATCCCGGTTTTCTTGGTACCGACGCCACCCAAATACTTAGCTTTACCACGTGTTTCCACGCTATTGCCCATTTGGGGGCCTTTTCCACAAACTTCACACACGCGAGCCATGACTGTATCCAGAAATCTTCGTTCGAAAGGTCGTTTTTGCTAAGCCTCGTAGTATAGCAATTCATAAGGGACTGACAACGGCATAAAACCTCGAATTATCGGCTTATTTCGTCGATTCGGATCGTGGCGAAACCGGAACTTTCGTGTGGTTCACGCAGTCAGCCTCATTTGACCCCCCAGTTTCTCGCGGCAGAAATCGATGGCAGCGTCAAACGGGATCAGCTCCTGTTTCTGCCGCGGATTCTTCCGGAACCACGAAATTATGATCAACTGCAGGTTCATTTCCAGGATATTGGAGGGTAGTTGAGGCTGTGTCCGAGCCGTCTGGCTGAGCCAATCGATGGCTTTGCTGGCCCGTTGTGGATCGTCAGGACGGAGGGCACTCCCGAGCAGTCTCCCGCTTTGCAGAATCAGCCAAATGGTGTTTCGCTTGCGACCGGCAATCGGCAACACGCCATTGAACAGCTGTTGGGCCTTCCGCAGTCCATCCAGTCGGCGATGCAACCAGTTCAGGTTTTCCAGGTGGTCACGCAGGACCGCCGCACGTTCGAAGTTTTGACTCGCTGCCGCGGCTTGCATCTGTTGCTGGATTGCGTCGAGGATTGCGATGTCGGTTCCCTGCAGGAAACAGACCGCGCGGTCCACCAATTTTCGATAATCGGATCGACTGCAGTGTCCGGCACAGGGGGCCGGGCAGCTCCCTAATTCGTAGCGGATGCATTTGGCGGTCACGGGGTTGCCGAACAATTGACGCTGGTTGTTGAATTCGAATTTCGTTTTGTCCGGACAGTCTCGGAGTTGAAATATTTGGTTCAGGCTTTCGATCGCAGAACGTAACCGTCCCGTTCCCGCAACCGGGCCAAACGCATGGACGGCTTTGGGTGTCAGTTTTCGGGAAAAAAATGCGTTTGCTGCCGGCCCTCCCCCGATACAGATATACGCCGGTTGGCGACGTGTCGGTTGACCTTGCGTGTTGAAATCGGGACGCCAACGGTAAATTAGTTCTTGCTCACGAATCAGAGCCAGCAGTTCGTCCGACATTGGTTCCCAAACCAGTCGTTGGCTATGTTGGCGAATCCGCTCCGCTTTCTGGTCAGCTGGAGTTTTGGCGAAATAGGAGAGCAGGCGTTTCCGCAGTGATTTTGATTTTCCGACGTAGCAAATCTGATTGTGCGGATCGAGCCAACCGTAAACGCCAGGAGTCAGCGGGCAACGGTCGTGCAGCATCGCGCGGGCCTGCAAGCGATCTTCCGGAACCGCGTTTCGCTGGATTCGGCCGCGAGATTGCTGCGCAGAACCGATGGACCAAATCCTCGAAACTGGATCGCCCGGTCATTGATTAATTTTGTCACGCGATTGCTCCCTGCAATGGCACATCATCCCTAACATCCGGCAGCGGCCAGTGAGCCATTGCCGGGCTGTAAGATTTTGTCAGCTGTGCGTCGGTCTGCCAAGCTGGAAGGTGCAAATCGTCCAAAATAGGTCGCTGAGAGTGCAAAAATAGTAGCGGATGGATGCTGTCACAGAGCTTTCATGCCGAGTCACCGCCAAGTCACCGCCAAGTCGGTGGGCGAATAGATTATTTGATCCGTACGATCCAAACCTGGCTGTTAAGTTCTGACCGTTGTAGTGAATAATGTCAAAAATAATGGAGGCAGAATTTGGGTTTTTCAATTGACAAGTCGATAAGTAGTACAGATCCAAATGCCGGGAGGGCGGGACACGGACGGTCCCGCATCAGGGTAGAAGTCATAGCATGACGACGGAGCGACATGCTGTGACTTTTTTTTATGCGCATTTGGTATAATCGGGCCGGCGTCAAATCCACTTTTCAGGATTCTTCTTCTCGTTCGGTCCAGCGCGACGGTTGTCCTATGGATGCAGAAGCTCATCCGGCAGTTGCCGCTGAAGCTGCCCATCGTCAGCCTCGGTACCAGCCGATGGTGTTGTGTGTTGTCAGTTTCGCGGCGGGCATTGTTCTCGACGTGACGCTGGATCGTTCGTTCGGTGGCTACCTGGCCGTGCTGGCGATTGCGATCGGGCTCTGGTGTCTGATGCGTGCGGATTCGAAACGAGTCTGCCCAGAGAGTTTCAGGCGACAGTCACTCTTGCGCGAGTCGTTCGCGTCTACCTGTTTGCTGGTGGCCTTGATCGGGTTGGGAGCCTTTTGGCATCACGGCCGTTGGAACTGGTTCGGCAGCTCCGAAATTGGTCTGTTTGCGGATCGAGTCGCCAAACCGTGTTGTGTCGAGGCCGATGTGTTGGGCGAACCTCGCTGGATGGTTCCCGACATCCAGGACCGCGGATTGGACTACGAACAGGAAACCGTCCGGACGAAGGTCGAAATTCGGATCGCACAAATCCGCGACGGCGACCGGTGGAGACCCGCATCAGGCAAATTGGATCTGATCATCCACGCCCCGACGCGGCACGTTCGTTCGGGCGACCGGATTCGAGTATTCGGTCGATTGGTCAAAAGCAGCGCTCCGACCAATCCGGGCCAGTTTGATTTTCAGTCGTTTTATCGCGCCAGGGGGAAGCTGGCTTTTTTGCACGCTTATTACCCGGACTCGGTCCACGTGGTGGAGTCAGCTGGGCTCGGTCGCTCCAGGATCCTGTCCGTCCTGCGTCAACGGCTCAACGATTTGACCTGGAGATATATCGATGCGGATGAAGCCGGGTTTGCTGCAGCAATTCTGCTGGGCAATCGTGAACAACTCGCTCCGCAGCGCCGGGAACAGTTTTTGGAAACCGGGACCGTTCACTTGCTGGCCATCTCCGGATTGCACGTGGGGATTCTGGCGGGCTCTTTGTTCATTCTGTTTCGGATCGGGCTGACGAGCCGACGAACGTGTCTTTGGGCGACGATTCTGTTTGTGATTTTTTATGCCTGGCTGGTCGAATTTCGGCCCCCCGTTTCCAGAGCTGCGATTCTGATCGTGTTGTATTGCGTGGGCCGACTGTTGGGTGAAAGTCATTTTTCGTTCAACCTGTTGGCGATTGCCGGGCTGATCGTGCTGATCATGAATCCGCTGGATCTTTTCGGGCTGGGACCGCAGTTGTCGTTTTTGGCCGTGGCGACACTGACGTTTGGCAAGGACTGGGTGTTCTGGCCACCTCCAACCGATCCCATCGAGCGTTTGATTGCCAACACCCGGCCCGGGCATGTCCGCACGATGCATTGGATCGGTCGTCAGTTTCGGACGGCCGTTTTGGTCAGCGGATTGATCTGGATCGTCGCCATGCCGTTGGTTGCCTATCGATTTCACCTGGTCGCGCCCGTTGCGTTGATCGTCAATCCGCTGTTGTTATTGCCCATTGCGTGGGCCTTGTATGGTGGTTTGGGGGTGTTGGTCTTCGGCTGGTGTCTGCCACCGGTGGCCCAGGTCTGTGCCTGGATTTGCCAATGGAATCTGGCCTGGATTGAGTGGATGATTGAGCTGGCCCAGAAAATTCCCGGCAGCCACCTGTGGACGTCGGGTCCTAGCCTGACGTCGTTGGTGGTGTTCTATCTCGGTTTGTTTTTGGCCGCAATTTATCCACCGACGAAATTGCCGCTGAAATGGATCGCCCTGCTGGCGGTTTCCTGGTGGGTGTTTGGCTGGCTGGTTCCGGACCAGTGTTTTGAGTGCTGGCAACGGAACCGAGGTCAAAAACTGGCTTGCACGTTTTTGGATGTGGGGCACGGGACCGGCGTTTTGGTTGAATTGCCTAACGGCCAAACCCTGCTGTATGACGCCGGCTCATTCGGAGCTCCCGAATTCGCAGCGCGAAACGTCTGCGGAGCCTTGTGGCAACGGCGAATTGGGCATCTGGACGCGGTCGTCATTTCTCACGCGGATGTCGATCATTTCAACGCACTGCCCGAGATCACGCGGAAATTCTCCATCGGCGTGGTCTATGTTTCACCTCCCATGCTGGCGAGCACCTCGCCGACGGTCGTCGCGACCCTGGAGCAGCTCCGGACCAACGGGATCCCCGTACGTGAAATGGCAGCAGGAGACCAGTTGCGGGTCGATGCGCAAACCAAAATTTCGGTTTTAAGTCCTTGGGTCGGGGGCACCGGAGGAAGCGACAACTCGGACAGCCTGGTCTTACAAATTGAAGCGGCGGGTCGGCAGATCCTGTTGCCGGGTGATCTCGAATCCTTCGGATTGGCGGACCTGCTAAGTCGAGAGCCGATTGATTTTGACCTGGTGATGGCACCCCATCACGGCAGTCGCAATAGCCAGCCGACTGCGTTTGTGAATTGGTCCTCACCCGAGTACGTGGTGATCAGTGGCGGCAGCCAGCGGATTCAGCCAACGGCCGTCGAAGCATTCCGCAGCGATGAATTGACGGTTTTGCGGACCGATCAAGCTGGCGCAATTCGATACGAAGTCGATCGAGGCGGCCAAGCGTCGGTCATGCACTGGTGCAGGGATCGGTGGCGGAAGGTTTTCAGCCCGACCGAGGTGGGGATGTAGACGAGCCCTGCCACGGGTGGGGTAACCCAGCGTTTCTGGCAGCTCTGGCAAACAGATTGGTTTTCGTCCGCGGCAGCTGGATCAACTGGCCGGTCGATGAACTTTTGGCGAAACGCGCGCCAGCGGCGCCGCGGGGGTTTCGAATTGTCCGGTTCGAAACGCATCTGCCAGGGCGGATGCGATTTCGGCCTCGGCGAGCAGGACCAGCGCCCGGCAACGCGTGACTTCGGCAATCATTTCCTGGCCATAGGCAGTGGCGTTGGCCAGCCGCGATTCTGCGGCAGCCTGAGCCATGCGGGTATCGGCTTGGGCCTGTTCGGTTTGCAAGCGGGCACCGATATTGTTACCGATGTCGATCTCGGCGATGTCGATGGAAACAATTTCGAAAGCGGTATTGGTGTCCAGCCCACGCGCTAAAACACTTTTTGAAATCTGGTCCGGCTTGGACATCACGTCCATGTAAGAATTCGACGATCCAATCGCACTGACAATCCCCTGCCCGACTCTGGCGACCACCGTTTGCTCGGTCGCACCACCGATCAACTGATCCAGGCAGGTTCGAACCGTGACCCTCGCGTGAACTCTCAACTCAATCCCATCGCGGGCGACCGCACTCAACCAGGTCCGACCCGCTTGCTCAGGTCCGGGACAGTCGATCACCATCGGCGAGACACTCGTTTGGACCGCTTCCAGTACATTGCGTCCTGCCAGGTCGATGGCGGCGGCACGGTCAAAATCCAGATCCATGCCAGCCTGGCGCACCGCGATGATGGCGCTCAGGACCTGCATCACCTGGCCCCCCGCGAGCGCATGGGTTTCCAGGCTGTCGGTGCTGATTCCCTGTTGCCGGTCGATGCTTAAACCCGATTGCCTGGCCATGACTTTGCCTGTCACGATCATTGCCGGGTTCACACGTCGCAGGCTCATCCCGATCAGGCTGTTGAACGTCACATCCGCGCCGGACGTGTAGGCTTGCATCCACAAGGAGCCAAACCGGAACAGGATCAGAACGACGGCCAAGATCAGGATCGCGGCCAATCCGGCGGCGACATACAGCAGCGTCGGCGGAACCGTCAACGCAAGGGGGAATACAATACTTCACCTATTTTCAGAAAACAGAGGATCGGAACAGACCCTCTTGGTGCCGCAAATCCATCGGTTCGACGGGGGGTCGCTGATCCTGGGTGGCTGGTCAAGCCTCCATTCCCAGGATCCGATGTCCTACTTTGAGGCATCGGTTGGCTGGTTGCCGGACATTTGTTTGGCTCGCCCGGACTCGAGTTTCGCACATCTTTGTCGGACTGACTGGAACGGCATGCCGTCGACCAATTCGTATCGCTCGGCGCGAACGAACCAGAACGCCATCCCTCCCTTATTGTGGGCCGGTGTGCGTTTGGCACCATCCGCCCGAACACCAAGCGAGCCCTTGCGGCCGGTCTTTTGCCAGCCTCGCCGCTCCATGATGATTCGCACGAGAACACCGATGGCCTGACGAAATCTTGTATTGCGACGAACCTGGGCGACTCTCAGGAACCGGTCGATCGGCGGTTCGGATTCAAGTTCCCGGACGACGCCAGCCAAGGGGGCTCGATCGTGGTGCAATTCAGACTCTTCCATGCGCCGTTGGCGGTCGGCGTCGTTGAAGAACTCCAAGATGAAATCGAACGGTTGCTCAGGATCATTGGCAACGTCGGAAAAGGTCTTGCCTTGCGGGTCGGCCAGGAAAACCTGTCGGGTAATTCGAACTTTAGACATGTTCACGGAATCCAGTCGGGGAGGAACACCTGGCATTATGGTTTTGCAGGTACAACTATTGTACGTCCAATACCCGTCCGGGTCAAGCCAGCGTGACCCCGGTTGGAGCAGCCCAGGTTGGAGCAGCCACGGTTCGAGCAGCCACGGTTCGAGCACGTTCGGGTCTGACGTGGAATCGAATGATCCATTGCTCCGAGACTCAGCGGTGCCGGGGATCAAGCTTCCTCGGCCGAGATGTACTGGCGATTCACAATGATGAATCCTCCGGCTGCCAGCGCCGCCAGTCCGGTTGCGACCAGGATCAGGATATGGACCCACGACGGCCAGGGCTGACCGTACAGCATCGCATATTGCTCGGGACCGCCCTCGAACGGCAGGAAAAATCCGAGCCAGCGAATGCCCAGCGACTGCAAGTGAAACCGCATTGTCAGCTTGCTGACGACGGCCGGAACAGAGCCGAGGAAAAATTCGTAACCAATCAGGTAGCCCGCCGCAACGACCATCGCCCGTTTGTAGAACAGGGTGCCCAACATCGAAAAAATGGCGCCATAGGAAATGCAAGCCAACAGGAAGATCACGGCCAGCGACAACCAGGCCCGTTCTGCATTGGGCAGGGAAATGGTCCGTTCGGTGATCAGAACCGACAGCGACAACGCGACCAGGGCCACGCTAAAGGAAACGAAAACTGAAGCGATGAATTTTCCCAGAAACAGGGAGACCCGTCCGCCGGGACGGCTGGCAACGAAGCTCCAGCTTTTGCCTTCCAATTCTGAATAAACGTTTGGAGTTGCCCAGAGCAGCAGCGACAGCAGTGTGACCAAAGCGACGAGGAACACAATCATGAACACCGAAAACGACTGGGCGTTTGCCATCGCCTGACCCATCCGCTCGCTTTCCCGGCCGGCCAGTGTCGTGGCGGTGATCATCAGCGTGATCATCACCGGCGGAAACATGGCCAGCACCAGCGACACCGCCGTCCGCTGCACAGTGAACGACCTGCGCAGCTCAAAACTGCACGTCGCGATGGCTCCATTGATCCAGTTTTTCATGACGCGACCCCTCGATTCCATTCACCGCGATGAATTTTCATCAAGGTTGAAAACAGGGTTTTCAGCGAATCATCCGACGATTTCATTTCGTAGACGGCGAGGCCATTTTCCTGGACCAGGGTCGGCATCACCTGGTAGACCTGCGCCGCGGATTGAGTCGTGATCGAAAACTGTTCCGACGATGTGAATTCAATCGCTTCCACATCGCAGGCGTCAATCAGCAGTCGCGCCAACCGTTTCGCATCGGTGCAGCGAATGTGCAGCGTAAACGGGGTGTCGGCCAGGATTTCCTGGACTTCCTGCGGCGAACCCGAGGCGAGCAACCGGCCGCCGGAAATCAATAGAAAAGACGGATGGACCGCTTCGACCTCGTGCAGAATGTGACTGGCCAGGATCAGGCTTTTTCCCCGCTTCGCCCAGTCACGGAGAAACGCCGTCATTTCAAACCGGCCGACCGGATCGAGCCCGTTAAATGGCTCATCCAGAATCAACAGCTCCGGTTCGTGAGCAATGGCCTGGGCGATTTTTGCCCGTTGTCGCATCCCCAGCGAGTAATCTCGCATCGGACGTTTCATCGCGTGCGTCAGCTTGACCGTCTCCAGTGCCTGTTTGGCGCGTTGTTCACTCTCGGTCGTGTTGAAACCATGCAGTTGCACCATGAAGGTAACCCACTCCAGGCCGGTCACGCGCGGGTAGGTGACTTCCATCGCCGGGCATAACCCGACCTGTGCAACAGGCCACTGCGTTTCCATGGGTTTTCTCCAAACAGTCGGACCTGTCCAAGTGTCGGTTTGAGTTGCCCGAGAATCAAGTTGATCAGCGTCGTTTTGCCCGAACCATTGGGGCCAAGCAAACCGTAGGTTCCGGGTTCGAGTTTCAGCGTGATGTCATTCACACCGATCACGGTTTTATACAGCTTGGTTGCTTGTTGAAGTTCGATCATGGCCATGGTTTGATTCCTGTTCCAATTGCCTCAGACGCGAATCGGAGCGGAAACCCGCCGATACAAGATGACTAACGAGATCACGGTGATCATGGCCAACGCCAGGATGCCGCGCCAGACATCTGCGAAGTTGCCAAAACCGAAAATCCAAGATTGGATATCTCCGAGGTTGTTGTACAGCGAGAGCACGGACATGTTCTGCACGAGGCCAGTACTCATGACTTCTGCTTCAACGGGCGCCTCGTTCAGTCGAACGGCCGTCGCCAACACGATCGCCAGCCAAGCCCCATGGCCCAGCGCCCAAACGGCGAACCAGGCGAAGTTGGCAAAACGACTTTCCTGGGTCAGGGACGACAGCATCAATGCCAACGAAGCGGTCGGAATCACTAACGTGACGGTGGCGCCGATGATCCGTATCGGAATATCCCAGGTGCTCCAGATCACGGATAGATCGGGAGACATCATGACCGCGAAGACGTATAACGCCAATGCCGGCAACGTGGTGACAAACACGATAAAAGCGGTCGGGATCAACAGCTTGCCAACGATGTATTCCAGTTTCCCAATCGGCCGGGAGAAATACATCAGGTAGGCGCGTGACCGCAAGTCGCGGGAAATCAGGGCTGGCGCGATCGACCCGACTAGGAACAGAATTAACAGCGCCTGCGGGTAGCGGAAAAACGTCATTAACAACCAGGACCAGACCACGCTCCGCGTCGTTTCCTCATCACCCGATTCGAGGGCGTCGGCCAACTCGTCGACGCGGGGAATCATGGGGAATTGGTTGCGGACCGCCCGGGCGACCAGTTTCCGCTGGTCAACGACCTGCTGCATCTGTTCCGCCGTGATCTGCGTGCCGGCGGCCTCATTCATGGCGTCGCTCAGCGTCGTGTTGATCATCGAGTTTTCCAGTACGAAAAACCCGATTCCCCAATACAACACGGGCAACCAGGCGAAAAACATCATCCGTTTAACCCAGCGGGATTTGCCCGATAATCGAATCCCGGTTTCGGTGATCGTCAGCATCCGGGAAAACTGTGACGTCCGCTCGCCGTCCCATTTCCGGTAACCCACATCATGAACTGGCATTGGCTGCCTCCTTCACGGTCGCGATAAAAATCTCTTCCAAAGAGTTCTTCGCCTGGGTGAGAGACTGGATCGTGGTATGGGTTGCACGGGCGGCGCCCCAGATTTGTTCGGCCAGATCTTCGGCATCACTTTCGACCACCAAACTATTGTCGGCGGTCACCGAAGTTTTTAAACCACGTTGTTTCAGCGCTGTCAAAATGGATTCCTGCTCTCCAAGCACCCGAAAACTGATCGAGGGAGAGGCTGTCTGATTGAGATTGGCCAGCGGCTGATTCAAGACGACCTGGCCTTTGGACAGAATTAACACATCGTCGCAGATGGCCTGGACGTCTGGCAGGATGTGGGTCGAGAGCATGACCGATTTACCGGCCTGTTCGCTGAGCAGCTTGACACGATTCAGCAGGGCTTCCCGTTCTTCGGGATCGAGGCCGGAAGTGGGTTCGTCAAAGATCAGATAATCCGGATCGTGAACAATGGCTGCCGCAAATTTGATTTTCTGCCGCATCCCCGTCGAGTAGGTTTCAATTGTTCGATAACGTTCTTGCTTCATCCCGCAAAAATCAAGAATCTCGTGAGAACGCCGCAACGCTTCGACCGGTGGCAGCCCCGCCAGGCACGCTGAAAACTGAACCACTTCAATTCCGGACATCCCCGGGATGTAGCAGTCATCCTCCGGCATGTATCCAATTTTGTTTCGAATCTGGCGTCCGTTGCGGCCAAGTGGATAACCGAGAATCGTTCCGGTGCCAGAATCGTATTTCACCAATCCCAGGATCAATTTGATCAACGTCGATTTGCCGGCGCCATTGGGGCCCAGCAGGCCGGTGATCCCGGTTCCAATTTCCAGGGAGACATCATCCAACGCCCGCATCGTTTGATAGTTTTTGACGATGTTCTGAAGCGATATCAGGCTGGCCATCAAGTATTCCGGTATCGCGTTTGGTTGAAGGCAATGAAGCTAAAAGCGTTGTTCGGAAGCAGGGCGGGATTCTTGGCAAGTCGATCAGGTTTTTTGAACAAAACAAAAAACGGAGCAGCCGAAGTTGCTCCGTCGTTGTTGTTGCACGTTTGAGCTTGAGCCGGAGTCAGCTCGATCCTTTCGATTCGCGGGACTTCATCGCTGGTCGGGTTACCAGCCCATGACCATGTTCGATTCGATTGCGCGGCGGGCCTGTTCCAGATCGTTCCCGGTTTCCTGCATGTACAGTCGAATGGCGTGGACTTTGTCGCCGGCGGCTTTGGACAAACAGTCACGGGCGACGCCGCAGGGATCCGTTTTCTCGGTAATCCCCAGTACGCCTTTGGAGATGACCCAACTGTCACGTGGGCGTTTCGTCAGTCGAACAATTCTTTCACCTGGGTAGGAGTCTTCCGCAACGACCGTTGCCGAAGATTCATCGCTGGCCCAAGTGATAATTATATGAGCGTCTGTTTCTACTTCAAAAAGTGGCATAGCCTGATTCCCCTTGGAAAAACCAAAATGCAGAAGCCAATCAGAAACGAAAGTTTAGGATTTCTCTTCCCTGAGCTTCAACGTTATTACTCCGCGATATCCGACTGCCATCGAACGCTGGTCGGGGCAGCCCCGTCAAACCGCTAATTCCGGATTTTGACATTTTGACGCGATCTTTTCCAGTATTGAACCAACGAATCCGAACGCTTCCGGCTTGAATTGCGACCGCAACGTCGGAAAAACCCCGGTTACGGGCAATTTCATTCCGGATTTTTATTCCAGGACCTCGCCAAATCGGATCACGCGACCACTGACAAAACTCTTCTGGCCCTCGTCGGTCGCCAACCTCAGCTCGCCCCGCGGACCAAGGCCCAAACACTCGCCAACGGTCAATCCCTGGCCCGGAACCAACAACTCGACGGGTTGTCCCAGGAAGACCAGCCGCTGCTCCACTCCCCGGATCGCCAGTGCGTCGGAATCGCGGGCGGCCACCAAGGCGCTTTGTAAGTGGCCGAGCACTTGAATCAGGAGATCCTCCAGATCGACCGAAGTTCCCAGCTGTTGTTTCAGGCTGGTTGGACGGATTGGGGATTTTTCAGCAGCGTGTTTTGCCGTCGATTGAATCTCGCACAATTGTTCCCAGGCAATCTCGTTGTTGACGTTCATTCCGATCCCAATCACGTAGGTGGAATGCGGGGCGGTCGTGTTCACGTGCTCGATCAGAATCCCGCCGACTTTTTTGCCAGCGATTAACAGATCGTTAGGCCATTTAATTTTGACGTCACCCACTCCCTCGATCGACTCGATGGCGTGACAGGTCGCCAGAGCGACGATTAACGGCAATAGACCGGCAGGTTCGATGGAAACCGCGTCGCGATGCGAGGTTGCATTGGCAGGAGCCCGGCTGGAACTGCCTGGCAGGCAGAGCGAGAAAGTCAGGCTGCCGTGGGTGGCAATCCAGCGACGGTTGCCTTGACCTTTACCGGAGGTTTGCCGTTCGGTCAAAACCAGGAGGGGCAACGGCACGTCGGCGCGGGAATTTGCGATTGCGATCGCGCGATCGTTGGTGGAGCCGAGTGTGGGTTGGAACTCAATCTCGGAAACAAAGGTCTCTGCCAGAATTCGCTTGAGATTGAACGTCGGCATGGCCGTTTACTTGACCGGTGTCAGTTGATTGACGGTCCCGGGGGCAAAACTGCCACTGCCGCGAAGAACTGCCGCGGGAATTTCGATTTCCGAAACATGGGCGGCCGGCGAAAGTGGCTTGGAGGTGGCCATCAGTTTAGGGCTCGTGCCACTGGCCTGAACCACGCTGGACTGATCATCCGAACTGTCGAACTGCGTCGCTCGGTTGATCGTGGGGCTGAGTAACCCGGCGGGTTGCACATTACCATCGGTCGCCGTGTGACCGGAGAGCGAGTTGGAAAAACTGCTGTGGGGCGTCGAGGGGTAAGCGTTGACGGGCTGTTGGACAGGTTGCCGCTGCAAACCATCGTCAGCGGGCTGGGCCGAGTAACTGGAAGGGCTGCGCAGCTGATTGTTCGGAGATTGACCGGCGTCGTTTGAATTCAACGGGACTGGATTCAATTGCATCGGCGAGAAATTACGTGGGGGCGACATCGACGCCTGTGCCGGGTAGCTGTTTTGGTTGCTGGCGGAGGTGGGCGGGATCGGGAAATTCAACCTCGCCACATGATCAATCGGCTTGGCAACGGCTTCGGCGGCGAATTCGGAAGCCTGGTTGATGGCGGTTGCCGGTAGTTCGGCCGCCTTCCGTGCGTTGTCCTCGACCTGTCGTTTCAACTCGTTGATCTGCTGCTTGGCCAATTCGATCTGAGCCTGTGCTTTTTCCAATTCGTTGAGTGTGGGTTGTTTGACTTGATTGATTGCCGCCTGTGCTTTGGCCGCCGAGTTTTCAATCAGCTGCGTCGTTTTTTCGGACATGGTCTCGAGGTTGGGTTGCAATGGATTGCCCGCACGGCTGTTGAATCCGGTTGTCAGTTGTCCGCTCATGTCATAAAGCGAGCGATTGATGGCGGCTTCCTTGAGGCTGAATTCATTTGCGGCACCGCCGATTTTTTCGTTCGCTTCGGTGGCGATTTTTTTGGCGATGTCGGCGGGAACCTGGAAGTCACTTTTGGCTTTGTTGGCGATTTCGGTTGCCGATTTGGCACTGAAATCGATCGAGTCATTGATGTCCTGCTGGGTGTTTGCCAGCGCATTCGTTAAAATCTTTTTGGGCTTTCGCGACTGCCGACTGTAGATCCGGCAATTCTTTTTTGGCCGCCAATTCTGTCGCATTGATTGAATTACCGGGACGCTGGAATGGTTTGCTGGTGGCGTCGGTTTCCGCATTCGATTGCCGATTCTTGCGGGCTTCCAGCACGAGTTGCTCGAACTGTTTCTGCACATCCGATTTCTCGGAAGTGGCAACCTCGCCGGTTGCTGGTGCCGGATCGAAATGGTGAGCAGGTGGCGGTGGGACCAGGCTTTTGTCTTTTTTCCAAAACGCGAGTCCGGACAGGTCGGGGGCTTGAATCTTGGCGAGATCAGGTCGCTTGAAAATACCGGATTGGCAACCTGAGGTGGTGATGAACAAGACAGCCAGACCGCAGAGCATAAATGCCACGGGTGGTTTTTGATGTGATCGCATCGAAGCACCTGATCTCTTAGCTATTGCAACAAAAAGTTCCCCCCCGTTGGTTTGGGGGGCGGCCAGAAAAATAACTGGCAAAACGACAACGCCGTGTTCGTTTAATCGGAAAAATCGTCGTCGTTTATTACGAAGATCCGATTAAACTTCCAGCGAATTATTTCTTGGCGGGCGAGATCGTAGAAACGTGCATCGTCTGCGTCAATGCCGGCCCGGACGATGGGGAACGAAGCACCACCGGGCGAATCCGCTAGCTTGGGTGATGTGGTGACTCAACGGTGACAGCATAAAAAAAGCCGGACAATTGTCCGGCTGGGAGGTTTCGCAAATGCGTGGTTTAGCTTCGTGAAGAGCAACTTGGGCAGCGGGGATTAGCCTTTTGCAGCGGCGTAGCGATTTCCGACGGCTTCCCAATCGATCACGTTAAAAAAGGCCGCGACATAATCGGGTCGGCGGTTTTGGTAGTGCAGGTAATAAGCGTGTTCCCAAACGTCGAGTCCAAGGATCGGAATTCGGCCTTCCATCAGGGGGCTGTCCTGGTTGGGAGTGCTTTCCACCACGAGTTTGCCGTTGTCAACGCTCAACCAAGCCCAGCCACTGCCGAACTGGGTGGCGGCGGCATTGGAGAATTTTTCTTTAAAGGTGTCAAAGCTGCCGAATTCTGCATCGATGGCTGCGGCAAGATCACCGCTCGGTGTGCCGCCACCGTTGGGACCCATGACGGTCCAGAATAGGGAGTGGTTGGCGTGGCCGCCACCGTTGTTTCTGACCGCTCCACGGATGTTTTCCGGAACAGCGTTGAGATCCGAGATCAGCTCTTCAACGGATTTTGATTCGAGGTCGGTACCTTCGATGGCCGCATTCACCTTCGAGACATAACCGGCGTGGTGTTTGTCGTGATGGATTTCCATTGTTTGGGCATCGATGTGCGGCTCCAACGCATCGAAAGCGTAGGGTAGATCGGGAAGCGTATAGGCCATGGATGTTCCTCGCAGAATATTCAGTTTGTTGTTTCAGGAATTGATAACCGGAAACTACAGGATACCGAATCGCGATCAAACTGACAATTGGCGGCGACGGGTCAAACGGTCTACAAGTGCTCGGTGCGCGTTGATTTGGTGACCGCGGGCGCGATCCTCAGTTTGGCGCTGTCGTCGCTGATCATGAGATAACGGCGGATGTCGGTCAGCAACTGAGGGGCCAGGTCGGTTGCATTGACGGCGAACCATTTCTTTTTACCTTCACGAATCGTGATTCGAATGTAGGTCTTCAGGTGATTTCCCACGAATGCGGCCTTTTCTTCTTCGGCTTGTCGCTCCTGGAACTCGATGTCGACAATGAAGTTGCATTTGCGACCGATTTTTTGAGTGTCTTCGATCTGGACCAGGAGTGTGGCAAAATCGGGTTCCACACGGCGGATTTCAGCTTCCGATTCGATAATGAAGCCGCGCAGTTTTTCGACCAACACGCTCATTGGCGTCGAGGACTCAAACTCTTCGGAGATCAGGTTGTGTCCTTTGAAGTTTCGCCAGTCGACTCCCGACAGGGATTTCTCTTTCGCGCTTTTGAGGGTTGCGTCTTGCCCGTTGCCACTGAGACTGGCTTCGACGACTCGATTTCGCCCCAGTTCTTTGGCTTTCAGCAAGGCCGTGTCAGCACGGACGAAAAAATCGGTAGGGCTGTCGCCTTTGCGAAGTTGCGCCACGCCAAAACTGGCCGTGATGCACTTGCCGTCGAGCATTTGTTGCGGGGTTTTGGTCAGCGTGACGCGGATTTCTTCGGCTCGCTGAACGGCGGATTCGCAATCACAATCGGCGCAAAGAATCACAAACTCTTCGCCACCATAGCGGGCCACGATATCCTGTGGCGCGAACAAAGTTCTTTAACAGACCGGCAAAAGAAACCAGTGCCTGATCGCCGATGTGGTGGTTGTAGTTGTCGTTGATCGATTTAAAGAAGTCGATGTCGCAGACAATGATGCTGCAAGTGAAATCAGATGTTTGGTGAGCCCGTACATACTCATCGAGTACCCGTTCGAATTCGGCCCGGTTGGCAACCTGGGTCAGGGGGTCGAGCATCGAGAATGCGTACAGGTCTTGCAGTTGACGTTTGAGGTCCAGTTGGACGGAGGAATCATGCAGCAGCACGATTGCACCCTGGACGGTTCCATTGGGATGTTTGACCGGTGCAAAAGTCATTTCGATTTTGGATTCCCGTCCGCTGCGGCCGACGATTTTGTATTCGCCAGATTTCTTTTTTCCAGTGCTCAAACACTGCTGCAGGGGGCACTCGTCATCAGGGATTTCACGGCCCCGCATATCGGACATCGACAGCAGACTGGGGGTCATGGGTTGCTCCACAACGCGACCGCAACTCATCCCGGTCATGACCTCGGTTGACTGGCTCCAAAATCGGATTTGTCCACTGGCGTTCGTGAAAATGACCCCGTCACGCATGGTGTTGACCAGGGTGTGCAGGAAGACATCAATCTCCAGCAGGGTTTCTGAATCCAATCGCGGGTCGGTCGCAGCCGTTTTCGCGGCGGCCGACGCAATCTCGGCGGCCGCGCTCGCGAACGCCGCACTGTCCCGGTGGGAAGTCGCATCATCGGGATAATTTGAGCTGGTGGAAATCATGAATCGACCGGGTTGATTTGGTTTGCCAAATCTCAATTGATTTGACCGTTCCGGGGTGTTGTACGTCCCTAAACTTTAGGTTGTAATCTCGAGGTCGGGCAAAATATCGGCCGGTTTTTAACCCAGGATTCGGTGCGATTTTGCCGATTATCGGGGCTGTCAGGTAGCGATCAACCGGTTCCTTGCGGGACCAGGGGAAAATGAACATGCGATTGATTTCCATTGACCAAAACGGATCGCCGATACTGGCGGATGTTTATCAGGGCCAGTGTCAACTGCTGACGAATTGGCCAGCCTCCGTCCAGGAAGTTGCCGCCCGATGGAATCAGCTCAAATCGCAACGCGCTGACGTGGCGACCGTGATTCCAGTGCCGGCCAAGCTGAACGCTCCCATTGTGGGGATGGAGAAAGTGATTTGCATTGGAACCAATTACGCGGACCATGCGATCGAGATGGGGGGAGAGCCACCGACGCTGCCGGTGGTGTTCAACAAGTTTCCGTCCGCGATCAATGCGCCCGGCGGGGATGTGCGGCTGCCGGTGATCAGCCAACAAGTCGATTTCGAAGCCGAGTTGGTGGTCGTGATTGGCAAATCCGGCAAAAACATCTCCCGAGCTGCCGCGATGGACCACGTGTTTGGTTATTGCTGTGGAAACGACATCACGGCCCGCGACTGGCAGAAGGGGAAACCGGGGGGCCAATGGTTGCTGGGTAAGACCTTCGATTCGTTTGCCCCGATCGGGCCAATGATTGTCACCGCAGACGAGATCCCCAATCCACACCAACTCGATATCGAGCTGCGGTTGAATGGCCTCACGATGCAGTCTTCCAATACTTCACAGTTGATTTTTCCGATTCATTACCTGATCTGGCACATTTCAAAATTTGCCACACTCAAGGTCGGTGATTTGATCTTTACCGGAACACCGCCGGGAGTTGGCGCAGGCAGGAAGCCACCTGTTTTTCTCCAGCCAGGTGATCAACTGGAGGTGGAGATCGAGTCGCTCGGTGTCCTGCGGAATCAAATGGTAGCAGACTGCTCAGCTGCCCGAATGGACCATAAATTACGCGTTTCCACGGCTGATGTTCTGAACAAAATCGAGGCTAAAACTCAATCGGTTACCTGCCGAACTAATACATAGGGTATTCCGTGATTGGTGGGTAAACAAGCAATGGTCGTGCGCCGAAACGATTCACGTCGTCGTCGAGTGGGAGTAGCAGCAGAGCCAGTGCAGATCGAGGGAGCGGTTGCCGCCTCTTCGACCGCACGCAGCGGTCCGCATGACAGCCTGCCTTACGCTTTCGGCGCGAACCGACGCAACCAACCGAAAACCACCGACTTGGTTCCCAAACGCGTCTTGTCATTTTCGCTGGTGGTCGTTGCCTTGGCATTGTGTCTTGGGTTGTTGAATGCCTTGGCTGTGTATGCACCGACCTGGAAGCCGCAGCTTGGCGAAGCGGGTGTGGAAGTACTGTTACTGTCCGGCCGTGGCACCTTGGCCAGCTGGTTTTCGTCTTTCCTGCTCATCATCACCGGGCTGGCGAGTCTTCAGATTTACGCCCTGCGTCAACATCGACGTGACGACTACCGGGGAACGTATCGGTTATGGATCTGGATGGCTGGATTATTTCTGGTCGCGAGTATGAGTTGTGTTGTCGATTTGCCGGCGCTGGCCGGGAATCTGTTGAAGGCGTTTTCACCGGTTTCCTTCAGCGAGCGGCCCTGGCTGGCGTTCAGCGTGAAAATGCTGCTCCTGAGTACCCTCGTCGCCCGCGGTTTGTTCGAGGTCCGCACCTCGCGAGGGACTTTTGCCTGCGTCGTATTGGTCTGGATTGCCTACAGTGCGGCAGCCATCATGCAGTTGCCGGCTGTCCAGCCTGCTATGGTTCAGTTGAATTCTGACTTGACCATGGGGAACTGCCTGTTGTTGGCGACGACTGGGCTGCTGCTGACGCACTTGACCTACGCACGATTTATCTATCTCCAGGCTAACCAGTTAATCCAACCTCGCGCGGCGAAATCGAAAGCTGCGAAATCCACGGTCGATCGGTCAGCCCAACCCACCGCCAAGACGGGTGACCCGGAAGAAGCGAAAACTCTCAGCCAGAAAATCAAAACCCGATTGAAGAAGAAACGGTCGCCGCAGCAAGCGTCGGACCTGTCTGGCGATCACGAGGATTCAAAGCGGGAAATCGCAAGCCGGGAAACCGCATCGTCGGCAAACGATACCAAATCAAAATCCAAAGCAGCTGCCGCCAAATCCGGGAAAGCAACACGCGAACAGGAAGTTGCCGATCAGGAAGACGACGGTGTGATCCGAATGAGCAAGGCCGAGCGTCGTCGTCAAAGAAAACAGGAACAGCGCCGGTGCGCTGCGTAGTGCTGCGTTGAGCCGTCGATTGGCGATCATCGCAGATCGCTTAAGCCGCAACGTCGGGCTGGGGTGTGCTGAATCCTGGCAGTCGCAGCAAGGCCGCCGGTCGTCGAGCTGGAAGCATCCCGTTGGCTTAAAGCAAACAGGCGAAAATCCCGCTTTGCCGCTGCTTGGTTACAGCCGCTAACTCCCCTCCCCGCTACCCGGCCGTTGCCCTAAAATGAGCAACTTTCCCGGTTTATTCTGATCAAGCCTCACGATGACAGTTCGTACCCGATTTGCGCCCAGCCCGACGGGCTATCTTCACATTGGCGGCGTCCGCACTGCCCTGTTCAACTGGCTGTTGGCCCGCCAATCGGGTGGCCAGTTCATCTTGCGCATCGATGATACCGATGCGGAGCGGAATGTTGAGGAAGCGTTACAGCCGATCCTCGAAGGCTTTCGTTGGCTGGGAATGGATTGGGACGAGGGACCTGAAGTGGACGGTCCCTATCAGCCCTATTTTCAGTCTCAGCGTTTGGAACATTACCAGGCCGCGGTTTCCAGGTTGCTGGCCTCGGGACACGCCTACCGTGACTATTCCGGTGCGGATTATCAGGCCGAGCGACAGGCCGCGGAAAAAGAAAAAAGAGATTTCGTTTACAGCCGGAAATGGATGGCGGAAACGGATGAACAGGCCGCAGCGTTCGAGGCGGAAGGTCGCCAGGCTGTCGTGCGTTTGAAGATGCCGCGGGAGGGCAAGTGCGAATTCCGCGATTTGATCCGCGGCGACGTTTCGTTCGAATGGAGGGGACAAGCGGACACCGTCATTCAACGAACCGATGGCAGTTGTCTGTACAACCTGGCGACCGTCATCGACGATTGCGATTTTAAAATTACCCACGTCGTGCGGGCCATCGAGCACCTGGCCAACACGCCGCGACAGATTTTTATCGCCCAGGCCCTGGGCTACGATTTGCCGGCCTACGCCCACATCCCCTACGTCGCCGAACCGGGTAGCAAGCGTAAATTGAGCAAGCGGGAAATCGAAAAATACCTTAACAACAAAGACTTCAAACGCCTGTATCAGGCTGGCGCTGACATCGCCTCGCGGATTGGCCTGAAGCCCTCGCCATTTTCTTTCAACCCGGTGCTTGTTGATTTCTATCGCGAGATTGGTTTTCTGCCCGACGCGCTGATGAATTACCTGCTGCTGTTGGGCTGGTCATTGGACGACAAAACCGAAGAGTTTTCTCGTGAGGAGATGATCAAGCAGTTTTCACTTGAACGGGTGGTCAAAAGCGAAGCCAGCTTTGACCCGCAAAAACTGACGGCTTTCCAAGGCCGTTACATGAACGAGTTGCCGCTTAAGCACAAAACAAAAATGTGTTTGCCGTTTTTGCAAAAAGCTGGCCTGCTCACCGATCCTGTCGAGTGCGAACAAGGCGACTACCTGAAGCAGATCATCGAGGCGGCCGATGACCGGATTGTCATGGCCGGCGACATTTTGAAATTTGACACGTTTTTTGTTCCCGACGATCAGCTCGAGTATGAAGAGAAAGCCTTTCAGAAACGACTGGTTAAACCGGAACAGGCCGGTCACTTGATCAACGAGTTCAACGCGATGATTGCGACGGCTCCCGAATTCACAGCGTCGGCGCTGGAGTCAGAACTGCAGAGTTTTTGCCAATCCCACAACATCGAGCTGGGCGACATTATCCACGCGTTGCGAGTCGCATTGACGGGCCAGGCGGCTGGATTCGGGATGTTTGACACGATGGCCATTCTCGGTCGGCAACGCTGCATCAACCGAATCAATCGCGCGTTGGATCAACTGGGGTTTTAGTGCCGGGTCATTCCGCTTGCGTTGACAGCAATCGAGCAACGCCAGTGGTTGCGAAACTGCAGAACGTATTTCGTTGGGGGGAAAGCGTCGAGGATTCGATCCCTTGCTGCCTGAACCAAGTGGCAGGCATGGTTAAATCAGCGACGCGATATCGGTCCCGGATTTCAGTTCGATCGGTTGCGTCCCTTGGGCAAACCAGACTGCTCCGGTCGTTCCGCACAAAAGGTATTCCTGCCGGACACCTGCAGCCAGCTGCCTTCGCGCAAGCCCAGCACTGGCGTGGAGTTTTCTTCCAGGTATTCGGCCAGTCGTTGCTCGCGGGTTTCTCCTTTGTGAGTCGAATTGGGATCCGCATCGAGAAAATGAGGGTTGATTTGAAACGGTATCAATCCCAACGCGTTAAACGAAGGCGGTTGCACGATCGGCATGTCGTTGGTCGTCTTGATGGTCGGACAAGCCATGTTGGTTCCGGCACTGCTGCCCATGTACGGGATTCCGCCGAGTACCGCGTCAACGATTGTCTCGACCAGATTCCGATCATACAGCGTTTTCAGTAATCGAAAAGAATTCCCGCCGCCGACAAAGATTGCTTCGGCAGCGGCGATCGCGGCGACCGGATCGGTCGCGCGGTGCAACGATTCAACGCGGAGGTCAAAGCCGGCCAGCGCAGCGGTCACCGTTTGTTCGTACTGGTCGTGATTGGCCAGTGCATAGGGGACAAACGTCAATTTGCCAACCGATCCCAGGTGTTCGCCGATTGCGCTGAGGGCATGTTCAAAATAGCCGCTTCCGTGGACCCGGGAACTGCTGATCAAGAGTAATTGCTTCATGGTTTTGGCTTTCTGGACAACACGAATCAGGGATCAGGCTACAACGAACCCGGAGGCTTTGGCAACGGTCTGAACGTTGGGCCACTGCAGGATCTCCGTGGAGATCGTCCGCGGGCGGTTTAGGTTTATTGAGCCGTTCCCCTCCCCGCGGCGCGAGCAATTGGGTACCATTCGAACGACAAACAATTCCATTGAACTACCGATTTCCCGGAAACCACCGAGAATTCAAGCCATGAATGATTCTGAAACCAAGCCGCTGGATTTTGTCCGCCAAATCGTCGCCGACGACGTTGCCAACGGGAAAAACGAGGGTCGAGTCCAGACGCGATTTCCGCCGGAGCCCAATGGCTACCTGCATATTGGTCACGCCAAATCGATTTGTCTGAATTTCGGCATGGCGCAGGAATTCAACGGAAAATGCAATTTGCGCTTCGACGATACCAATCCCGAAAAAGAAGATACCGAGTTCGTCGACGCGATTCGGGAAGACATTCAATGGCTCGGGTTCCAATGGGACGCCGAGTTTTTTGCGTCCGATTATTTTGAACAGCTATACCAGTGGGCGGTCCAGCTGATCAAGGACGGTCATGCCTATGTCTGCGATCAGACGATCGAAGAAGTCCGGGAGTATCGGGGCGGCTGGGACCAGGACGGACGCAACAGTCCATACCGTGATCGCTCGGTGGAAGAAAATCTTGATTTGTTCGAGCGAATGCGCCAGGGGGAATTCAAGGATGGTGAAAAAACGTTGCGCGCCAAAATCGACATGAGCGCCGACAACATGAACCTCCGCGACCCCGCCATGTATCGAATTCGCCACAAAGAACATCATCGAACCGGCGACCAGTGGTGCATTTACCCGACCTATGATTGGGCGCACGGACAAAGCGATTCCATCGAGGGAATCACGCATTCGGTCTGCACGTTGGAATTCGAACAACACCGACCGCTGTACGATTGGTACATCGAACAACTGGGCGTTCACCATCCCCAGCAGATTGAATTTGCGAAACTGGTGATTTCCCACACGATGATGAGCAAACGGAAGCTCACCGAATTGGTCGCTGGAGGTTACGTTTCCGGTTGGGACGATCCGCGGATGCCGACGATCTCCGGTTTTCGTCGCCGGGGCGTCACTCCCGAAGCGATTCGGGAATTTTGCGACCGGATCGGGATTACGAAATTCAACAGCATCACCGACATCGCGCTGCTCAATCTGTGCATTCGTGATCATCTCAACCGGATTTGCCCGCGGGTAATGGCGGTTCTCGATCCGATCAAGGTTGTGATCGAGAACTATCCGGAAGGCCAAACGGAAATGCGAAACGCGATCAACAATCCGGAGGATGAATCGGCGGGGACCCGTGAGTTGCCATTTGGGCGTGAAATCTACATTGAGCGTTCGGATTTTATGGAAGATGCTCCCAAGAAGTTTTTTCGACTGTCCGTCGACCGGGAGGTTCGTTTGAAGTACGCCTATTTCCTCAAATGCCACGAGGCCGTTAAAGATGACGACGGGAACGTGGTCGAACTGCGTTGCACGTACGATCCCGAGACGGCTGGCGGCAAGGCACCGGATGGACGCAAAGTCAAAGGAACGCTCCATTGGGTATCGGCGGAACATGCGATCGAAGCCGAGGTCCGTCTGTACGACGTGCTGTTTGAGCAGGAAGATCCCAGCGAGGTACCCGACGGTCAAGACTGGAAGGATCTGATTAATCCCAATGCTTTGCAAGTCGTTCCGCATGCCAAGCTGGAGCCATCCCTGGCCGAGGCCCAAATCGGGGATCGCTTCCAGTTCGAACGGATGGGCTACTTTTGCGTGGATTCAAAAGATTCGCAGCCCGGCAAACCGGTCTTCAATCGGACGGTCACTTTGAAGGATTCCTACAAGCCCAAGTCATAAATTGGTCGGAACCTGCGATTTTTTTAACGCCCTTTGGACGGAGCTGCCTTCTGGATCTCTGGTGGGGCGGCTGTGACAGCGCCAGCCGGTCCGATTATCTGGATTGAAGTGACTGGGGCGAATGCCTGTTTCCGTCTTTCGCGATTTTACGGAAACAAATCCGGCGCGATCCCCAAACGACAACTACGTTTTTGATGGGGATTAAACGAGGATTCTAAAATGAACTATACAGAAATCAAATCGCTTTCCTTGTATGAGCGGAAAGAATACGAAGAGCTCAAGTGTCAGTTGTCGGAAGCAGCTCGCCGGAAGCAGGAAAGAATCGTCTTCCTCGGCTACTTTGTGATTTCGATGATTGCCACGTTGCTGATCAGCGGCGCGCTGTAATTCGCCGGATTCTTCGGGTTGCCGTCCATTCCAAATTCGCTCCCGCCCGGTTCTCCCGTCGGCACCGGTGAAGCAGCCGGCCCGCTTTGGGAGGGCAAGAGATCATCGGCTCGTGAACATTCTCTCCCCGTGGCTAACGAAATCGGCTGGGTCGATCGGCTGAATCTCCGGTCGAACGCTTGACCCCGTCAGGCCGTAACAACTATTCTCAGTTACACGAAAGTGTATCCGTTTGATAGTTCAAAGCCTGCGGGGAATTCCATGTTTGAACGACGATCTTTGCGTCTGCCAATCACACTCGGCGTGGTGATGATTGTGGTCGTCGTCGTATTGATCGTGGTTTGGGTGCTGCTGACGATCACCAGTAACTACTGGACGTTGTTAGCGGTTGGCTCGGTGTTATTGGGGTTGATGCTGGTCGGCGTGGTGGTCTACCTGACGCTGTCGGTCAAAGCCATTAATCTGAATCGCCGTCAGTCGAATTTCATTGATAGCGTGACGCATGAGCTGAAATCGCCGATCGCCTCGCTCAAGCTGTATCTTCAGACCATGAAATTACGGCAGGTCACCGAAGAGGAACGCGAGCAGTTCCATAAATTCATGATGGAAGATGTCGAAAGACTGGATGGATTAATCAGTCATCTGCTGGACGCCGGCAATCTGGAAAAAGGGCTGGCCGACAAAGACATCCAGAATCTTCATCTCGATGAGGTGATTCGTGATTGCGTCCAGAATGTCTGCTCGCGGTACCGGGTGCCCGAATCGACCGTGCAGCTGGACCTTGTCCCATGTGAGTTTCGCGGGCCGCGTGTCGATGCAGTCATGATTTTTCGCAATCTGATTGACAACGCCATTAAATACGCCGGTTCACCCCCCAAAGTCAAGGTTGCGTTGCGGGTGGAGGGGGAAGTCATCGTTACGGAAATTACCGACAACGGGATCGGTATCCCGAAAGATCAGCGACGGAAAATCTTCGGCCGTTTTGTCCGCTTGGGGAAAGAACTGCAACGAAAGAAACCGGGAACTGGGCTGGGGCTGTATATTGTCAGTACCCTCGTTCGGCAGCTTGGAGGGAAGGTCAAAGTTCTGGATCGGGGCAAAAAAATGGGCACCGTGTTCGAGGTGCGGTTGCCCGGCAGGCGGCGATTCGGCGATGTGCCGTTGGATTCGCCGGATGATTCGGAACCGACAACGACCATCGAAGATACGGTGGTCGATGTTCCAACACCGACGTTATAAAATGTCTGGATCGTCGTGATCAGACAAACCCCACCTCGCAAAACAACGTATTTTCAGTATGGGCGAAGCGAAGAAACACATTCTTATCGTCGAAGACGAAGAGCATCTGGCGGTCGGGATCAAGTTCAACCTGGAAGCGGAGGGCTTTGCGGTTACCGTGGTCGGCAATGGCCCGGATGCACTGCGTACGGTCGAAAGCGACGAGATTCCGGTCGACCTGGTCGTGCTCGATTTGATGTTACCCGGCATGAGCGGTTACGAAGTCTGTGAGCAGATCCGTAATTCCGGCCAACGTATGCCGATCTTGATGCTCAGCGCCAGAACGCTTTCGGAGGACCGGACGCGGGGATTTGACGTCGGAGCCAACCAGTACCTGGTCAAACCATTTGAGTTGGAGGAATTGATCAGCCGTATCAAGAATCTGTTGTCACAATACAACGGTCGTCCCCCGAGTGTTAGTCGGGGAGCCCACGATCTGGTCGAGTATGAATTCGGGAATGCCAAAGTCAACTTCCAGACCTACGAAGTGATCGTCGGTGAAAAACCGGTTCGTCTGACGCAATTACAGATCAAAACCCTCAAGTATTTCATCGAACACGAAGGCCAGGTGATCCCGCGGAACCGATTGCTGGAAGACGTCTGGGAAATGCCGGGGCATATGAATACCCGTGCACCCGATCAAGTGCTCCGTCAATTGCGTAAAACGTTCGAGCCGAATCCGGCCAAGCCCCAGCATTTTCTGACGATTCGAGACGCGGGCTATCGCTTTGTCCGCGCCCCCCATTAGCGGCCCCGTTCAGATTGACCGGGTCTCCAATCCGATGATCCGCAACGGCCGCTGGTCACGAGTCGGTAAAAAAAAACAGCCGTCGACCTGAGGCCGACGGCTGTTTGTTTTGATTGCCTTGACGGATACCCAGGCTTACTTGAGTTCCCGGCTTTCGAGTTGTCGTTCGGTGGGCAGCTTGACATTCCAGACCAGGCCGCATTTTTCCATTGCCCGAATGATCACCCAACTCAAATCGAACTGCCACCATTTCAGGCCGTGGCGAGCCGATGTCGGGAACGCGTGATGATTGTTGTGCCAGCCTTCACCGTGACTGAGCACGCCAAAGAACAGGTTGTTGCGAGAGTCATCAGACGATTTGTAATCTTTGGAGCCGAAGATATGACAGATCGAGTTAATCGACCAGGTCATGTGATGGGAAAGACAAACCCGCGCCAACCCGCCCCAGAGCAAACCCAGTCCGGCACCTTTGGCAACGCCCAACAAAGTCGGATCGTAGAACAAAGCGATCAGGCCGCCGAGGACAAATGGGATGACCAATGTCGCAGTAACCCACCAGTAGTATTTTTCATCAATGGACTTGAGGAACGGATCGTCCATCATGTCGGGAACATACTTTTTGCGTTCTTTTTTCGACCAGTTGCTCTTCAACATCCATCCGGTGTGCGAGTGCCAGAACCCCTTGATCGCGTTCCACCAGCCACCTTCGTGAAGGTGGGGCGAGTGGGGATCGCCATGGTCGTCGCTGAAGCGGTGGTGCTTTCGATGGACCATGCACCAGTCAATCGGCGAACCCTCAACTGCGAGGGAGCCCAATGCCGTCCAGAATTTGTAAACCCAGGGACGGGCTTCAAACGAGCGGTGGGTCAGCATCCGGTGGAATCCAACCGTGATTCCCAATCCGGTCAGATACCAGCCGCCAATCAGCATCGTAATATCCAGCCAGGTGACCATGCCAAATTGAAACGCCATCACAATCGCAGCGATCATCCCCAGCAACGGCAGCACCACAGCGCCGAGAATCAGTGATTTGTGCAATCGAGATTGCTCTTCATCATCGTGTTCGTGGGCATGGTACCGGTCGTGCTCAGGGAATGGCTCAACACCAATCAGCTGGTCTTCGGTTAGGGGGGTATCCATTGTCTCAAGGGCCGTAGGAGGCTCATTGAGCGGTGATTTTTTGGTTCTTGGTTGGGTGACAGTTGCCATGTCGATTCCTCTAGAACTTTTCCGTTGATCTAAAACTCTTCCGTTGCTGGCAGAACCTGATCGAAAGCAGGAAGTCATATTCCGAATCAGGTAGGCGTACTCAATCGCTGAAACTGGTGATTGCCAGGTTCGACGAGCCGTCAGGGCTCACACGCCGACGGCAAAGTATAAGAGAAATCGGCTGTTGGACCGTCCCGACAAAGTATGCGTCGTGTAAAACTTATGTAAGTACCGTTTGTCGGGTTAACGGTGCTCAGGGCCACGCTATCATCGCATAGCGGCCATTGGTGGTGCCTTGTTGGCCGTTTACGTTTTCCGAATTCAGCCAGCGGGCTGGTTGTGCGGGGTTTGAGGTTGCGGCGATGTCTATCCCACCACCGATTTCACGTGCTGTCGCATGTCGCCGTCGATGCGAGGGCCGATATTTTCAACGACACGAGACGCGAAATAGTTGCCCCATTTGGCGGATTGATGGGTGGTGAGACCGTTTGTCAATCCATACAGCACCCCTCCCGCAAATGCATCTCCCGCACCAACGGTATCCACCGCTTTGACCGGAAAGCCTTCGATGTGGGTGATCTTACCTTTCTCGATCACGTAACAGCCGTCTTCGCTGTTGGTGACGAAAGCCAGATCACAGATCAAGGCCATTCGTCGGCAACATTCGTCCAGTTCGTCGGCTTCGAAAAACTGGCGGACTTCGTCGGAGTTGCAAAACACGATGTCGCAATATTCCTCGACAACATTGTGGAATTCTTTTGCAAATCGATCGATCAAAAAGGCATCGGAGAAAGTAAATGCGGAAACAACACCCTGTCGCTTCGATTGTTCGAACGATTCGATGCATGCCGCCCGAGGCTCATCGGCGTCCCACAGATAGCCTTCGATGTAACTCAGTTTGCACTGCCCCAGCAGATCGGCATCGATGTCGGATTTGTGCAGCATGGTTGAAATTCCCAAATGGGTGCACATCGTTCGCTCGGCATCGGGAGTGGTCAAAATCACGCTGGTTCCCGTCGGCAAGCTGGCCTCGGGAGCGAGCGGAACGGGGAATTTGATCCCGGTTTGTTCCATGTCGTGTTTGTAGAATTCACCGTTGGTGTCGTGCGCGACTTTACCAAAATAAACACCGGACCCGCCGCTTTGGGCGATCGCAACCATCGTATTGGCGGCTGACCCACCCGAGGCCAGCTGGAGATTCTTGTGGTCCAGTCGGTCCAGCACTTTGGCTTGTTGTTCGGTCCCCATCAGGGCCATTCCACCCTTGTTCAAACCGAGGTCGGCCACAAACTGGTCTTCGACCTGGGCGAGGGTGTCAACGAGGGCATTGCCGACACCAAAAACGTCGTATTTTTTTTCCGTGGTCACTCTGATTGCTTTCTGAAATGGGTCGTGATTCGAAATCACACCGGCTCGGGATGGGTGGCGTCGAACGCTCGGTCACGTTGGACCGGTTCGTTCTCGCGGACGATTTCGCTTTTTGCGTAAACAGCGTACGATTATCAAGCTTTCGCCGGCACACGCAACCTGCGATGGGGTAAAACTGAGGCGAACGCTGCCAAGATAGAATTGATTTCAGGCTAAAATTACAAAATGGCTTCCATTCGAACTTTCATTGCCGTGAAGGCTTCTGACCGACTTAACCGCAACGCGGCCGATCTGATTGAACGACTGGCTTCGACCGGGGCCCAGTACAAATGGGTTGCCGAGGAGAATCTCCATCTGACGCTAAAATTCGTCGGTGATGTTCGAGATACGGACATTCCGGAGCTGTGCAAGTTGGTCAAGCAGGGCACCGAGTCCCTGCCACCTTTTGATTTGCAACTGGAAGGCGTCGGTGCGTTTCCTTCGCTCGAACAACCTCGGACGATCTGGCTGGGTGTTGACGAGGGCACCGCCGCCATGCAGCAACTGCATGCCTGCGTCGAAGATGTACTGTCCTATTGGGGCGTTAACAAGGATCGGCATGAATTCATACCGCATTTAACACTGGGTCGATTGGCTCGCGGCGGCCGCTGGAATGACGATTTGTTGGAGCGGATGAAAAAGATGCATCGGCATGAAGCGGGGACCTGCCACGTGGACTGCGTGAAAGTCTATTCCAGTTATCTCGATCGTTCCGGCCCCAGCTATTCCTCGATGGCGACGATCAAGCTGAAGGGAACGGAGTAAGGGCCGATGGAGAGTTGTCAAAGTTGCCAAGGACAAAATTGGATTGATTGGGGTTGAAACGATCGTGTTTGGATTTGCTTGTTGCCCGAGATTGAAATGTTTCCTGCTGGTCGTGTTGTTGGCGGGCATCACCTGGGCCACTGCGCGTACAATTTTACCACAGGATGTCGATCAACGACGCGTTCGAAAAATCCAGTTGTTGTCCCGCAAGCTGAAACCGCTGCATCGCGAAATGGGTCCGGTCCAGCCGGGGGATTGGCTGGCTTCCCACAAGGAGCGTGGGCAATCGTTCAATCAATACCTCCGTTCCCGACCGGTTCAGCTGACGGACCGACGCAAGGTATTGTACGTTTTGCCGCTGGGTGAATTCGATCGGGCTCGCGCGCAAGATCATCGATCTGAGCGCCGAATTTCTGGGGCTCTATTTTGGCTGTCAGGTCAAAACGTTGGACACCGTCACGTTGGACGAGGTCATCCCGGCCACGGCACGCCGCGTCCATCCGACTTGGGGCGTTCGGCAAATCCAGTCGCTGTACGTACTCGATGAAGTCCTCCCGCCGAGGTTACCGGACGACGCCGTCGCGTTAATTGCTTTTACGTCGAGCGACCTGTATCCGGATGAGAACTGGAATTTTGTATTTGGACAGGCATCGCTGCGTCAACGCGTTGGCGTCTGGTCGATTTACCGCAACGGCGACCCGGAAACCGAGTTCCAGCTCTGTTTGAAACGGACGTTGCGAACGGCAACGCATGAAACCGGCCACATGTTTTCGATTGCACATTGCACGGCTTACGAGTGCAACATGTGCGGCTCCAACAATCGAGCCGAGTCCGATCGTCGCCCGCTGTACCTGTGCCCCGAATGCGTGGCCAAGGTCTGGTTTGCGACCGGCTGTGAACCCGTGGAGCGATTTCGGCAACTGGCTGAGTTTTGCCGCCAAAATGAGCTTCCGGAAGAGGCTGATTTTTATGCCCAATCCGTTGAAGCGGTTGATTGAGCATCTCGGTTGAGCCGTTCATGGAAGTCGTTCCGCCGGATGGAATTCTGAGCGCCTTCGTTTTTTTCAAAATCTTGCTTGACTCCTGTGGTGTGTACCATTAACGTAGTACGCACTGTACTGCTTGGTTAGTACGGTTGAGGCTGGAGTCAACGGGAAAGATGATGTTCTTCGATATCAACACTCAGAATGGCGTGCCAGTTTACGAGCAGGTGTTTCGCCAGATTGCGTTCGCGATCGCCAGCGGCGGCATTGAAACGGGTGAACTGGTGCCGTCGGTTCGCAACATGGCTCGCGAATTGGCGATCAATCCCAACACGGTGGCCAAGGCCTACCGGATGTTGCAGGAGGAGGGGGTTGTCGAACCCCTTCCAGGTTCCGGATTGGCGGTGACCTCGAAGGCCAAAACCAAATGCAAATCGCTGCGGATGCGGCTGTTTAAAACGGAGATTGCGTCTCTGGTCGAAGAGGCCCAGCGCAGCCAGCTTTCCTCGGCGGAGATTCAGGCGATGTTTGCCGACGCGCTCAAAAAAGTCAACTGAATTAGACGTTTTATCAATCTATCGGTGCTCCTGATTCGGAAGTGAGAAAGCCATGAACCCTGTCATTGAAGTCCATCATCTGACCAAGAAATTTCGCCAGACGGTCGCGTTGGATGATGTTTCTCTACGCGTCCCGGCGGGAGTTGTGTTTGCCGTGCTGGGAGAAAATGGCGCGGGCAAAACGACGTTGATTCAGGCGTTGATGGGGTTGATCAAGCCCAATGCCGGTAGCCTGCGAGTGCTGGGGCTGGATCCGCGGAAGCAAGCAGTCGAGCTGCGTCGCAAGGTGGGTTACGTTCCGGACTCCCCTGCCCTGTACCAATGGATGACGGTCAAGGAAATCGGCTGGTTCGCCGGGGGCTTCTACGGGCCTCAGTTCTACGGGCAATTCGAAAAACTGGTTGAAAGTTACCAGCTGGAAATGGATCAACCGATCAAGCATTTGAGCAAAGGTGGCAAGGCCAAGGTCACGTTGGCACTTTCGATGGCTCATCGGCCGGAATTGTTGATCCTGGACGAGCCGACTTCAGGGCTGGATACCTTGGTGCGTCGTCATTTTCTGGAATCGATGATCGACGTGGCGGCGGAGGGGCGAACGGTTTTGTTATCCAGTCACCAAATCAGCGAAGTCGAGCGGGTGGCCGATTGGGTGGCGGTGATCCACCACGGCAGAATCGCTGTTTGTGATACGTTGGAAAACCTGAAAGCCAATTTTGAGCGTTGGGTAGTCACGTTGGAATCGAGCTCGGTGGATTTTTCCGTGATGGGTGCCACGGTCGTGCACCACGAGGGAAACAATCAGAAACGTCAGCAGTTTGTCGTGCGGGATTGTCACCCGGAGACACTCTGGCGGATTCGTGAACAATCCGGGGTGCTCGATGTCGAGATTCACCCGCCGACGTTGGAAGAAGTTTTCGTTGCGATCATGAAAGCCGCGCCGCAATCGCCAGCGGCCGGGTTACCGCAAGCCTCTAGCTCAAACGATAACGCCGGGGAGGCAAGATCATGAGCCAGGTTGTGATTCCCAATCGGCAGGAGGCCCCGGAACAAATCGTCGCGTCGACGGCTGTGCGGTCGCTGGTGTGGAAGCAACTTCGCGATTATCGAATGTTGCTGGCGTGGGTGTTGGGCATCCTGATTAGCGGGCCGTGGCTGTTGTTTTCACTCGCGGATACCTCCGCAGGATTTTGGGATCTGATGCATCCCTTGGTATCGGCGCTCAGCTGCGCGACGGCGGTCGCGATTGCCGTTTTGAGTTTTGTGGATGAACGTGAAAGCGGAACGAAAGAACTGCTGGGTCAATTCCCCGTCGCCGGAAGGCAGGTCGCGGCTCTCAAAATGGGCTGTAGTTTGGTGGCGGTGCTGCTCTATTTGAGCGTTGCCATGGCGGTCGTGATCTGTATGGCATTGGTCATGATCAGAACCAGTGCTGCGGCGGGTGTGCAGACGGTTGGGTATTCGCTGGTTGAATGGCTGGAACTTTCCCGCCACGAGTTGGTCTTTACGAATGCCGTGACAATTTTTGTGTTTGGAATTGCCAGTCTCGGTTCGATCCGTTCGAACTCTTCCTTGGTCGCTTTGATGATGATTGCCTTCGGCGGCGTGGTTGGATTCTTGTTGCTGTCGGCGTTGGCGAATTGGGTTTCTCTGAGTCATAAAACGCTGCTGTGGCTTGAGCCGTTGGATAGTCTGCTGTTGATCCACGGCGTTGTCCTGATCGGGCTGGCGTTCCTGGTGGCACCGAGTTGGTTGAGTCGTCCTGTCTCGCGGGAGCGCCGGTCAAAAGCAGGAGGGTGGTGGGGATCCTTGTCGGGGCGTCTTGCTCCGCGCGAAAGCCAACGCAGCGGCGTGGTTTCTGCTTTGTTGTGGCAGTCGTTTCGTCAGCAAAGAATGATCTTGCTGTTTCTTAGCGCCACGATGTTGGCTCTGTTTTTGTTTGTATTTTTCAATCTGGAAGTTTACGCGGGGCGTTATGCAAAACCCAGCTCGGACCCAGCTTTTTTGCTGTTGTTAACGCTGGGCGGTTTTGCATTTGCGGGGTTCGCAGCGGCGATCGGCTGTATCTACCACGATAAATTCCGTCAACGATTTCACTTCTTTCGCCAGCATCGCGAGTATGGCGGTTGGTTCTGGTTCAGCCGGGTTTTATTTCCGCTGGGCTTCTTGCTGGCAAGCTCCATGCTGTTTGCCTTCGTTGCTTCCGTGGATAACTGGGCGGTGGTCGCGGGTTTTGTGGGACTGTCAGCATTTGCACTGACGCTGGCGATCAATTTCTTGTTGTCTTCGTTGGTTTATGCGGGCGCAGTTGGCATGCTGGGCAGTGCGGCTTGTTTCGCTTTGGGAGTCGGGCTGTCGGCGATGGATATCGGCGCCGTCGACCTCGCAATGTTGATCCCCGTTGGCTGGCTGGGGCTCTCGTTTGTTTATTCGACGTACTGGATCTCAGGCATTCGGTCCGTCGGCGAGAAATTTGCTTTGGTGGTGCTCATCGGTATCGTGTTTTTGGTGGCAGTTCTGGGTGTGCGGCAGTACCGGCTCGCATCGGCCAATAATTTGATCGCGAACTGGAATCGTTTGTTTGACGGGATTGCCCTCCAGTTCGAACCCGTGCGACCCAATTTGGTTGGCCGAGAGGTCGGGCGAGATGTTCAGTCCTTGTTTGGGGAACTTTGCGATTTTCAATCGGGGCGAGGTTCCCTGGAAGAATGTGACTTCAGCCAATTTCAAAGCGCGGACGAACTGGTATCAGCCATGGTGCAAGATCCGGTGACACTTGGTTTTTACTCAAGCCAACTGGATTCGGAATGGGGGCATTGGAAGTCTCGAAGGTTGCTGGAACTGGCGGCAGCGAAGGGATTGAAGGTTGACCCGTGGGAGCAGTTTTTGGTTCTGCGAGCCATTGCTTGGCAAGATCAATTCGTCAACCAGGGCCGCCGTGATTTGAAGAGCCGGGAAGTCCTCGCCTGGATTACGGATGCTGCGCGAACGGAATCGGAACTCGCCCGGGCAATCGTTGAACTGCAAAACTACTCGGTTGGACGGGTGCTAAATTTGGTCGAGGCAAAGAAGAAATCTTGGAAGGATCTCAGTGACTATGAACAAAAATCGCTGGTTTCTCCGCCGTTGCAATGGGTTCCTTGGGAGAGAGAGCGGGCGATTCAGTTGGCCGACCATTTTAGAATTCCGCCCAGCTACTTGATTTGGTTTGATGCCGCATCCAAGCCTGACGCGGAGTTGAGTGTTCTATTCGGGGGCAGGCAATTTGAGTTTATGACAGACTACTTTGCTGCGACCAGGCCCGCCGTTGCGATCAAGTCGAGGGTCTTCGAATGGCTGGCCTCCGGGCTCAATGCCGATGTGAACGCGACAGTTCAATTGATTCAAAACGATCGTTATCTGATGCTGAGGGCCGCGTTGGAAATTTTCCGCCTCAAACACGGGAGATACCCGGATGATTTGGAGAGGTTGTGTCCCGAGATTTTGGAGGTGCTTCCGGTTTCGGTGACTGGTGATCGTTTTTACTACGGTCGGCCGGAACGTGAGTCGTGGATTTTAGTGGGGCCGACCAAGGACGAGCATGGGTATTTTGAATGGGTGCTCACGGAGCAACCACTGTTGGTACCCTACCTGCGTACGAAATCGGAGTTGTTCGTTGGTCTGGACGAACTGGAGGCCGAATTGGATAAACGATTTGGCGACCGAGACGCCCGGAACTCTGGCGCAAACTGCTCGAAAGGCTGCCGGAAGTGACGAAAGAGCAGGCCGCGGGGGCAACCATCTGGCGGGTGACCGTAGCCGATTCGGACTTTTTATTAGCCCCCAATGCACCCGTTTTCCCGATCGAGGACTGGATTCTCGAAGAAAAATAAACGGCAGCTGCTTTTCCTGGTGGACAAAAGTATCAAATAGTGGACAATTGTGTTCCCGATGCTCAGTCGTTTTGCCCGTCGATCTGATTGCTTGTCGAGGGACTGGCAGCAGGTGCTCGTATCCACGATTTTATCAGTCGACAGGCGGAGATTGTTCGTTCTTCGCGCGGTTGAAAAGCTCGGCACGACGGGGCGAGGTAGCTGCTGCGGTGGTGATTTCCGGCAATGTTATTCGCGTCTGGGGATCGCTTGGGCGCGGGTAGGTCGGCGTTCGGAATCGACGTGGATTTTCAATATTTTTGGGGATTTTGTCAGCCTTGGACCAGACGTGTCGTGGGGGTGGCCAATGATAGGGGGGCAGGAGGCGAAGCACTTGATTGCGTGAAAGACCAAAATCGAGCCTTCCGCTCAAATTCTGGGGTGGCGAGGATTTTGCGACTTGAGGCCACTTATTGTTAGGGACAAAAGTACTTTATAATTCGAAGGAGTCGGTGATGACCAAAACGGCTATTTCTCCTGATTCTCGCAACGGAGCGGCGAGTAAAACGTCCACTACCGGCGCAATCAAGAAAACGACTGACGACAAATTGACGGACGAAAAATCGACTTCGGTGGAATCGTCGACTTCCGAATCTTCTCCATCCAACAAGGCAGGTAAAACCATGGCAAAGACAAAAACGGCAGCCAAAAAAGCAGACACTAAGAAAAAAGTCGCCAAAGCGGAAGCAACCGCCGTCGAAAAGATGATGGAGGACAACGAGCACCTCAAAACGGCCGTCCAACAGATCGAAGCCCAGTTCGGTAGCGGCTCGATCATGGCACTCGGCAATGATTCCAAGAATGAAATTCGTGGAATTTCCACTGGCAGCCTTTCGCTCGATATGGCACTTGGCGGAAACGGCCTCCCCTGCGGCCGGATCATCGAAATTTACGGTCCGGAATCCAGCGGTAAAACGACTTTGGCGCTTCACGTGATCGCGGAAGCCCAAAAGACGGGCGGGATCGCCGCAATTGTCGACGCGGAGCACGCCTTTGATCCAACTTGGGCCAAAAAACTGGGCGTTTCGCTCGATACATTGCTGGTCAGCCAGCCCAGCAGCGGTGAAGAAGCGATGCAGATCGTCGAAATGCTGGTCAAATCCAACGCGGTGGATGTGATCGTCGTCGACTCGGTCGCTGCTCTCGTGCCGAAGAAAGAACTCGAAGGCGAAATTGGCGATTCCCACGTCGGCTTGCAGGCCCGATTGATGAGCCAGTCGATGCGGAAACTGACCGGTGCCATCTCGCGCAGCAAGACTTGCACGATCTTCATCAACCAGATTCGCGAAAAAATCGGCGTGATGTTCGGCAGTCCGGAAACGACGCCCGGCGGTCGCGCCTTGAAATTCTATTGTTCGGTCCGAATCGACGTGCGTCGAATTGGTGCCCTGAAGGACGGTGAAGTCCAAGTTGGCCAGCGGGTCAAAGCCAAAATCGTAAAGAACAAAGTTGGCTCCTCCTTTCCGGGTTGCCGAGTTTGACATGATGCACAACAACGGCATCAGCTACGAAGGGGACCTGCTTGACTTGGGGGTCGCCCACAAGATCGTGGCGCGGAGCGGTTCCTGGTTCAAATACGGCTCGACCCATCTCGGACAAGGCAAAGAGAAAGCCCGTAATTTCCTGATCGAGAACAAAGACGTCTGCGAAGAAATTCGCCACAAGGTGCTCGAGGCGGGTGGTTACGTCGAAGATATCTCGGAAGTCCTGGAAGAAACCGAGAAAGCCGCCAAGGCCGAACCGGCCAAGTAACCTGCAATCGTCGGCGTTAAGACGACGAAGAGGCCGTTCGCCAGAATGGCCAAACCTGAAACCTGAAACCTGACATCCAAACGTCGGTGAGGCCTGATTGGCTTCTCCGGCGTTTTTTTGCTTTCAGTCCGCAATCAGCGGCCATTTCGATTTTGGTGAGGTCGACTTGAGTCAGCAGCCGCAATAACACGCCCGCAAAAAACAACAGGATAGTCGACCGTATCAACGAGGGACCGTGGCAACGAGGGACAGGCAGCCGTTTTCCAACGCTAGCTGAGGCAAGCCGTCTGTCCCCCGTTCCAGCAAGGCCGTCTGTCCCCCGTTCGAGTACGGCTGTCTGTCCCCGGTTCGAGCAAGGCCGTCTGTCCCCGGTTCGAGCAAGGCTGTCTGTCCCCCGTTCGAGCACGGCTGTCTGTCCCCGGTTCGAGTACGGCCGTCTGTCCCCCGTTCCAGCACGGCTGTCTGTCCCCCGTTCGAGCAAGGCCGTCTGTCCCCGGTTCGAGCAAGGCTGTCTGTCCCCCGTTCGAGTACGGCTGTCTGTCCCCCGTTTTTCCCCGTTCTTAATCGGTTCATCGCGCGGCGACGGCGGTCTGTCCCCGGTTCTTTCGCACCTCCCTGGCTTGGGAAGAATACGACCGCGCCCAAGCTGCTGCTTGGCTGGTGGTTCGTGGCCAATCCATGGTCCGCTGCGCGAGGGAGATGCCCGGCGGAAGCGTTTACTCAAACTTGGGTTGGATGTTCCGTCGTTCAGGCCGAGCTGCCAAGCTGGTCTGGGCTTTTCCCCTTGGGGATTGCCGAAGCAAATCTGGAGTTAGTTTCATGGGCGGTGAGCTTCTTTTTTAACGCGTTCTAGTCCTGTTTGGTTGGTCGCGATATATTTGGGGATTCACTCAGCTCCCGGATTCTCCATGAAAACCAACGAAATACGGCAAAAATATCTCGACTATTTCCAGTCGAAAGATCATACGGTGGTTCCCAGCGATGTCTTGGTACCCAAATGGGATCCGACGGTCTTATTCACACCCGCGGGCATGAACCAGTTCAAAGATCATTTTCTGGGCAAAGTCGAGCTGGAATTCACTCGGGCCACTTCGTCTCAGAAATGCCTGCGAACGGGCGACATCGAAAATGTCGGTCGCACGGCCTATCACCACACGTTTTTTGAGATGCTGGGAAATTTTAGTTTTGGCGACTATTTTAAACGCGAGGCGATCCTCTGGGCTTGGGAGTTTTTGACCGACAAACAGTGGCTGGCCATCGATCCCGATCGGCTGACCGTCTCCGTTTACCTCGATGATGACGAAGCGGCCGAGATCTGGCACAAAGAGGTTGGATTGCCACTGGACCGGATTGCTCGGCTGGGTGAGCACGATAATTTCTGGCCGGCCGGTGCGCCGACCGATGGCCCCGACGGCGTCTGCGGACCGTGCAGCGAGATTTTTTTTCACCCCGAGAACGGTCCGGAGTGTGAGATCTGGAATCTGGTGTTTACCCAGTTCAACCGCACGGGTGACCCGCCAGACAATCTGTTTCCCCTGCCCAGCAAGAACATTGATACCGGCATGGGACTGGAACGGATTGCCGCGACGCTACAGGGAGTCACCACGAATTTTCACATCGACTCGCTGTTGCCAATTGTCGAAGCTGCCGGAGAAGTCGTTGGCCTCAAATATGACCCCGACAGCGAAAACGGACGGCGACTGCGGCGAATCGCCGATCATGTTCGGGCTTGCACCATGGCGATTCACGAGAACGTCTACCCAGGGTCGCAGAAAGAGCATTATGTAATTCGTCGTTTGCTCCGACGCGCGGTTTTGCAGGGGCACGAAATGGGGATCCGCGATCCGTTCCTTTACCAGCTGGTTCCGGTCGTCGTGGAACAGATGAAAGAGCCATACCCGGATTTGGTGGGCACAGCGGAACGGGTGGCCGAAGGGATCAAAAGCGAAGAACGAAGTTTCCTCGAACGACTCGACGATGGTTTGCAGAAAGTCGAGACGATCTTCGAACAAATGAAAACGTCCAATCAGACGTTGGTCGATGGTCGTGAGGCTGCCGAGCTGTACACCACGTTCGGCATTCCGGCCGAGCTGTTTGCTTCGATGGCTGGCACGCGACAACTGGATTTTGACTGGGACGGTTATCGGCAAGCGATGGAGCAGCATGCGGTCGACAGCGGCGCTGGATCCAAAGGCGTGATGGGGGACTTCGGTCCGATCGACGATATCAAACGCGAGGTCAAAAGCACCGAGTTTCTCGGGTACGATTCCATCGAGTCCACGGCAGTGGTCCAGGGCCTACTCAGTCAGTCCGAAGAAAACGCCGTGGAAGTTGACGATGACGGCAATCAGTCGGAATCCGTTACCCTGGTTCAGCATCGCGAAAAATCTTTGACTGAGGATTCCAAAGATCAGGTCGTGGTCATTGATCAAACTCCCTTTTATGCCGAATCGGGTGGCCAGGTCGGTGATACGGGTTGGCTGATCGGCCCTCGGGGAAAATTTCACGTGACCGACACTCAAAAAAACGGTGACGTCATCATCCATCTCGGGCACGTGACCGAAGGTGAAATTTCGGAGGGAGATACGGTGACCGCCGTTGTTGACCAGGGACGACGCGATGCGATTCGGCGAGCCCATTCGGCCACGCATGTGTTGCACTATGCCTTGCAACAGACTTTGGGCGAGCATGCCCAACAGCGAGGGTCCAAGGTCACCGATGACTTGCTCCGTTTTGATTTTTCCAATTCGACCGCCGTGGATTCTAAGCAGCTTGCCGAAATTGAAAGACAGGCGATTGAAAAGATCGAAAGTGGCGTACCGGTGCGGGCTGATATTCTGCCGCTTGAAGAGGCTCGCAGCCAAGGCGCGATGATGTTGTTTGGCGAAAAATATCCCGACCCAGTGCGGATGATCTCGATCGGCCAATTCAGCAAGGAGCTGTGCGGTGGAACGCACGTTGAAAACATCGGTGACGTCGAGGCCTTCGAAATCGTTGCCGAAGAGAATATTTCCGCTGGCACTCGCCGAATTCAGGCGTTGACCGGACAGCGAGCGAAGCAGAACCAGACGCAAGTCACCAAGGCGGTTCGCGCGATTGCCAAACAGCTGAACGTTCCTTTAGCACAGATACCAGCGGCCGCCGAAGCGCTTTCCGATCAGCTGAAGGATTTGAAAAAACAGCTGGCGTCCGGAAAAAAACCTGCCACCCCATCGCCGCAACCCGCAACCAATCCGACGGCAGTTAGCGCTGAGCCAACGGGAGTCGAGCCCGGTTACTTGGAAGTTCGCGAGATCCTCCGTAAGGCAGCCCAGCTCTTAAAGATCTCGGTACTGGACGTGGAGAACCGCCTGGCCTCGATGCAGGAGGAGTTGAAGACCGTCACCGAGCAACTCGAAAAACAGGGCCAAGCGACCGAAGTCGATGTCGACTCGCTGATCGAAGATGCGGTGACCACAGGAGATATCAAACTGGTGATCCAGGAATTGCCGGGTTCTAATCGGGCCGTCATGCGGCAGCTCATTGACAAAATTCGCAAGAAAACTAACCCGGTCGCCGTTTTTTTTGCAACCAGCGATGGGGATGGCAAGGTACTACTGACTGCGGGATTGAGTCGGGATCTGACCGAGCGGGGACTAAGTGCAGGCGATTGGATCAAGCAAATCGCACCGGTGGTCGATGGAAGCGGTGGAGGCAAGCCGGATCTTGCCCAAGCAGGAGGCAAAAGTCCGGAAAAAATTGGCTTGGCGATGGAGAAAGCCAAGGACTATATGGTCGCCGCCAGCGTAAAATCCGCGACCTAGCCTAACGGCTGGCCGTCGTCCGGATTTGATAGCATGACTGCCTCAATTCATCTCAAATCCGGAGCAGATTGGAATTGAATTGAACGTTTTCGCCAAATTGTTTTACCGATGGCGTTGGCGTTATCGCCTTCCAGCAAAGAACACATTAGTATCGACGAAGTTTTTAACACCTATTTAACACGTAAATTTTTTCGCCTGGAGAGCCAAATATGCGAACCACCGTTTTTTCCCTGTTGCTGCTGATGATCGGACTGGTGACGGTCCCGATTCACGCACAATCCAACGACGTTGCCGAGAAGCAAAAAGCGGTCCTCAGTTTTGATGTGCGATTTGACAAGATTCGTAATAGCCAATTGGCGAAATCGCTCAAGATCGAAGAGCAGCTCAGTCAGTGGGCCGCGATGCAGGGCGATGACGGCCCTGATCCCACGAAACTGGACCGCATCTGGGGTGCCTTCAGCGCTCCCGAAAACATGGAAACCGCTCAGGGACTTGCCAGTGGGCAACTCCCAATGGAGTTCTTCGTAATGATGAAATTCAAGGAGTCGGCCGATGTCGACAAATTGATGGAAACTATCAAAAAAGATAATTCGGAATCCTTCGAAAAAAATGGCCAGACTTTTTATCGTCCGCCGCAAGACGGTAGCACCCCCGAAGCCATGATCCTGCATCGCTTCGACGACAAAACGGTGGAAATTGGAACCGAATCCTACCTGTTCCTGAATGACCGTAAGGTCTTTACTGGTGGATTAGAGGACGCCTGGTCCAAGGTTCCCGATGAAGCGATTCGATTGGCGATGGATCTTGACGGCGCCAAAGGCCTCATCGCCGAAGCCGTCGCGATGGGCAAGCAGGGTGGAGATCCCATGATGGGCGCCTATCTCGACCTGATTGACAATGCGAAGAACATGCGATTAAGCATTGATCTTTCCGGCGAGAATCTGCTGACACTGGCGGCGACAGGCGTCGACAGTGATCAAGCTGAAGAACTTCGCGGTGGATTGGATGCGCTACTGGGCATTGCAAAAATGGGTGGCCAAATGCAGGTGGCTCAAGTCAAGCAAATGGACGAAGGTGCGGGAGCCGCGCTGGAAACGATTTTAAAGTCTCTGGTTGCCAAAGCAGACGGTGCGGAAGTCAGCGTGGTGATTCCCAAGCCAGCAGGCTTCGATGACGCGATCAAAGGTGCGGTTGAAAAGATGCAAGGCGGTTTCAACGACGGCAACTAACGGTATTGGCAGCCAGCACTCGCTGATCTGAAGCGCCGATTTGAGCTGAAGATTGCAACCCGACGGCGCAGCCAAGAACCCGCCCTTTCGGCGGTCAACCAAACAAGGCAGGAGAATTTCTCCTGCCTTTTTTGATTAGTATTGAATTACGATCTGCATCGGGGCCGACGTCAGCACGGCCCCGATACAAATCGATCATTGGAAATTCACAGCGGCGATTCTGTTCAGCCCGACCATGATTCAGGTAATCCAGAATCGGACCAGGACCGCGCAACAAAACCCGAGCACCAGTAACATGGTACGGGTCATTGTTTTTTCGGCCTGATGGTGACAGGCTCGCCGATTCTCTTTGACTTCTTCACCGAAGGCCTCAACCAGCGCTGAGGATGTCGCGGGAGCATTGTTCATCTTGTCTCCTGTTCCTGAAAGCTGTTTCTGACGACCTCAAGCCGGTTTTCGATCGAAGTAATACCTTGGATCTTTCGCACGGCTTCTTGTGCCATCTGCTTTTCAAAATAGGAATTTACCGAACCTTCAATGGTCACCCTGCCATCTTTCGTCTGGCAGTGAACCGTCCGGGTCTTCAAATGCGGATGGTGGATGACGGCATGTTGGATCTGCTGAGAAACGGTTAACAAGGTTGTTGATTGCATCATGCACCATCGAGCTAAGTTGTTTTCAGGAGTGCTCATGGGTCAAGAGGCACATCAGGGCTGGTCAATGCCAGCGACGGCTTGACGCCACAGCCCTACCTATACTTAGCTCCGAATTGGATCCAAGGCATGGGATTTTCTGAAAATCGAATCGCTTGACACGGATCCAGGGTGCCAACCCTGCGGCGCGGGCGTTTAAACCAGTAGGACCATCACAATGCTAACGGCCAACACCAGACCCGCCAGAACCCGTCGGCGCCGTGCAAATGAAGTCCGGAAGCGATTTCCGACGTTTGGGTCACGCTGGACTTGTTGGAGAAAACCAACTCGGCGCCGGATGCTGGGATGGAACAGCGAATTCCGCTCCCAATCCGTCGGAGAGATCGCGGCCAGTCGCAGCAGCGCATCGATCATGTCCTGGGCTTGGTGATCACAGATTGCTGGATCGCACTGGGCACCTGCCGGCCCGCGCTGAATGGCGTGCATGTCCGCTTCGAATTCCATTTGATGAGACAACCATCGCATGACGATCTGGAGGTAAATCCCGTAGGTCAAAAGGACCAGCAAATAAGACAGCCCGATTGAGTAAATGGCCGATGGATCATCGGACCAACGCAAAAATTCGGGATCCCCGATCGCCAGAACCAGCAGCGGAATTAACATGAACAGCATTCGGGTCGGTAGATGCCAAAGGCGAATATGGCCTGCTTCATGACGAATGACCGCTTCAATTTCGGCAGGTGCGAATTGATTCAGCAGGCCGTCCGAAAGTAAGATCATCCGGAATCTTGGCAGCACGCCGATCACCACCGCGTTGACAATCTGGTTGCCCGTCTGCCAGACTCGAATCGAGGCAATCGACAATCGGTTTTGCCGGCAGATATCAAGCAATCTCTGCTCGAATTCCAAGTCTTCGACGGCTCCATTTTTCCAGATCATCAGGATCAACAAGGGGAAAATGGCGATCAGCCCAGCCAGGCTGATGACGGCAATCAGGATTGCCAATGGCTCAGGCAGTCCGGAAAGCAGGTTCGTCAGGTCTTTTAGCAGGACGAACACTCCAACCGGGATCAGCACCAGCAGGAAATACAGGCGAAACCGGACGGATACAAACTCACGCCGCGCCACCCAACCGGCTGTCAATCGAGACCAGGTCGGCCCCCAGGCAGACGGCGATGGCGATGGCGATGGCGGAACCTCATCGTCGGACAAAGCGGATTGCAATTCGTAAAACACCAGCCATGACGCGACAAGTGCGACCACCATGGGTAACAGGATCAGGCATTCGTCCAGCAAAGGCCAGCGGTCAAGCGCCCAGGTTCCCCGAACCACATCCTGCCAGCGAATGGACCAGATGATTGCCAGACTGGCTGATAGCCAGACCAGCGAATGGCTGAGTGTCATGCGGCGACAGAGCGATTGCCTATTTTCGAACGAGACGGGCTGGTGGCGTAATTTTTTTAGCAACACCACCGTCTGAAAAAACGCCAACCCGGGTACGATCGCAACCGTGACCAAGACGGCAAACAAAATCGGCCAGACATTCTCAACCGGTCGCGGATTGACAAACTCACTGCCGGCGAGGCAGACTAAAATCAGGAATCCGATGATCAGGTTCATCTGGGAGCTCAACGAAACAAGGAATAGCTTGAGCTCAGCCACTCTACTCTCGCTGGCTGGATTCTTCGACAAACCAATACGGATAAGCGTTACGATTGTGCATCTAAATTCCGGACGATTCAGCACGTGTCGATTGGGCAGAAGATACCGTGATGCATTCTTGCATCATCGTCATCGTGGTTGCTGAATGCACCTAAATAATCAGGCTCGTTTTGTGCCGGGCTCGATCTCTTCGTGCCACCAGCAATCGTCGAGGTTGGTCGCACCCAGATTTCCGCAACTGATTGAGTTCTTACCAATCCTGTAACGTCGAGACGCGAACCCCAGTTGAATTCTATGCCGAATCGGCCCGTCTGATCTCAATGCCAGACGGGCGTCTAGGATAACCACTCGGGCAACTGCCCCAGCGGCGGCAACTGGATCAGTCGCGCCGACTCGATTGCCGAATTATCCGTTACGCGTTTCAGGGCCTGTTCCGAGGCAGCGTGATCCAGGTTGAGTACACCGATGGCCGGTCCGCCTACCTCGCCAGCCCGGCCGACCGCCATCTGGGCGATGTTGATTTTTTCGTCGGCCAGAACTTTGCCGACGTAACCAATAATTCCTGGCACATCCGAATGGGTGAATACGAGCAAAATGCCGTCCATGAAGGCGTCGGTTCGATAATCACCCAGCCGAATCAGACGCGGCATGTTTTTGCCAAACACGGTACCGGCGGCATGGAATTTTTGCCCCTCACCGTTGACCGTCGCCGATATCATGCTGGCAAACGCATGTTGTTCACCGGTTGAGGTGCGAGAAATCTCGATCCCTCGGTCACGACAAAGTACTTCGGCGTTAACGATGTTGGCACCTTCAATTTTGTCGCCGATCAAGCCTGCGCAGAATGCGGAAACCAGCAGCCGGGTGTCTTTGTCGGCAATCTCACCCTGGAAACCAAGTTCACAGGAGTCAATTGCCCCGCCGTGCCACTGCCCCATCAACATGCCCAGTCGATACGCCACGTCGAGGTAACTGCGCAGCGCGTTGAGTGTTTGGGGATCGAGGGAAATTGTATTAACCGCCGAGCGAATTTCGCCGGTCGTCAAATAATTGATCAATAAATTGACCGCTTCCACGGCAACTTCGACTTGAGCCTCGTCCGTGCTGGCACCAAGGTGGGGTGTGCACAGCGTGTTGGGCAGCTGGAACAACGGGCTGTCCGTGCAGGGCTCAGATTCGTAAACATCTAATGCCACGCCACCCAGATGGCCGGATTTGAGCCCGGCCACCATTGCGTCGTGGTCGTAGATTCCGCCGCGAGCGCAGTTGATCAGGCGGGCTCCTTTTTTCAACTTGGCAATCTGCTCCTTGCCAATCATGCCTTTGGTTTCCGGCGTCAACGGCGTATGGGCGGTCAGGTAATCAAGTTGCGGCAGCATCTCGTCGACCGTTTCGACTTTGCTGATCCCCAAGCCGGCTGCTTTTTCGTGGGAAAGAAACGGATCAAAACCGATCACCTCCATGCCAAAGGCTTTGGCGCGTTTGGCAACCTCGACACCGATCCGACCCAGCCCAATAATGCCCAATGTTTTGCCAGAGATTTGCGAGCCCTGGAATTTTTTCCGATCCCATCTCCCTTGGCTCAGGCTGACGTAAGCCGGACCGATGTTTCGTGAGAGCCCCAACAGGAGCGTCATCGTGTGTTCGGCGGTGCTCACGGTGTTGCCGTCGGGTGTGTTCATGACGACGATCCCGAGTCGTGTGGCGGCCGGTTTGTCGATGTTGTCCGTCCCGACTCCTGCACGAACAATGGCTTTGAGCGTCTTGTTTCCTTCCAGCGATTCCGCAGTGATCTTGACGCCACTGCGGCAGACAGCGCCGTCGTAGTGTGACAGTGCTTCACGCAATTCTTCGCCTTTCAAACCGGTTCGAATGTCGTATTCGATTTGAGGATTGGCATCGAGTTTGGCCAAGCCCTGACTGGCAAGATCGTCCAGGACGATAATTCGGGCTTTGGTTTTGGCTTCGGCTTTTGATTGGGCGACAGCGACTGACATGTTCGATTATCCGTTTTGTTGAGCAAAGTCCTTCATGAACTCGACGAGTGTCTGGGCGCCCTCTAGCGGCATCGCGTTGTACAGCGAGGCCCGAATGCCACCGACGCTGCGGTGGCCCTTCAGCGAGGTCATCCCGGCTTGCTTGGCCAACGAAAGAAATTGGGCATCCAGATCGTCATTGGCCGTTTTGAATACGACGTTCATCGTCGATCGACAATCCGGAGCCGCATGGCCCACGTAAAACCCGCCGCTATTGTCGATCACGTCGTAAACCAAGTTCGATTTTTGTTCGTTCAGGCGGGCGACATTTTCCAAACCACCCATGTCTTCCTGCAGCCATTTGCAAACCAATCCGGTCACATAGATCGCGAATGTCGGCGGCGTGTTGAATCTCGATCCGCCGTCGGCATGATTCTTGTAGTTCAGGTAGCTGGGCAGGCGATCGTTGCAACGCTCCAACAATTGCTTGTCCATGATCACCACCGTGACCCCCGCGATGCCCGCATTTTTTTGGGCACAGGCGTAAATCAGTCCGTACTTGGAGATGTCGACCGGCTGCGAGAACACGTCCGACGACTGATCGGACACGATCGGCACACCCGCTGTATCCGGTAGCTCCTTGAATTGGACGCCCTGGATGGTCTCGTTGGATGTCAAATGAACGAACGCGGCATTCGGGGTGAGCTGAAGCGATTCCTGGGTTGGCAATTGGTCAAAATTCGAATTTGAGCCGTCCCAGGCAACGTGCAGTTTGCCAAAACGATGAGCTTCAGCGGCACTCTTCTGGCCCCATGATCCGGTGATAATATAATCCGCGGTTTGCGATTCATCGGTCAGCAGGTTCATCGGGATCATCACATTTTGCAAAGCCGCTCCCCCCTGCAAAAACAGGATCTCGTGGCTGTCGGGAACATTCGCCAGCGACCGGATGCGCTGATAGGCATCTTCAAGAATCACGTCGAAGTCAGCACCGCGGTGGCTGATTTCCAACACGCTGCTGCCGACGCCGGGAAGCGAGAGCATTTCTTCTTGAATCTGTTGGAGGACTGGCAATGGCAACACCGCGGGACCAGCCGAGAAATTGAAGACGCGAGATATGGCGGTTGAAGTGGACATCAATGGATCCGATGGGGCTTCGGGTTTCGGGCATCAATTCTGGGTCGTTGGATCCATGCAGTTCCAAGACCCACATTTGAACGATTTTAGACCGTTAAAAATGGCCTGAACAGTGGTGTCGGAGTTGGGCAAGCGGCTTTGCCACCGCTTGGGAAACGTCCCGTTTGCGGGTCGTTTGGAGATTCTCTGGCGGGCCCGCGCTGGTATCAACTCGACGATCCAAAGAAGATCGTTGGAATGACAACCTGAGAGAAGGGGAAAAGGGAGAACAAAAAAAGGGACGAAAAATCGTCCCTGCGAAACCGTCAATGATCTGCCGCGAGGCTGAACTAGGCTCGACGACGTCGAACCGCCAAACCGATCGCTCCGAGCCCAAGTGCGAAACCGGAGGCCGGCTCAGGAACACCCAGCACCAAGTTGCCTCGAAGCTCTCCGCCATTGAAACCACCACTGTGAATGTTCACGTAATAGGCTCCCGACAGCAAGGTGGCTTCCTGGGCGTCTGTCAGCGTAATGTCGGTGTCGATCGTGCCGCCTGTGCTACCGATCCATATGTTAGCAGCGCCCGAATTCAGATTGAAAATCACGCTACCGTTGGTTGTGAACGGATCACCCGAAGCCTGGTGGATATGGATTCCGCCACCTGCATCAAACAATCCGCCGGTCAAATCACTGAAATTGAACTGGACCGAAAGCAGGTTCGCGACGTTGTCGTAAACCAGCCCACCACCCGTTTCGCCGCCGAGGGCTCCCGTGGCGACGGTTGGATTCTCATTTCCCGGCAACAGGCCCGCACCGGCTTTGCCTTGGAAATCAAAAAAAAGAATGTCCGCATTGGATCGTTGACTCGGCAACGCAAACACGAAAGCTGCCGATAACAGCAAGAACGTCAATTTTTTCACAAGCTCTTCCCCCGAATAAGACATGTTGCAAAATGCGATGTACGTGAACGAATACGCGACCGTGTTCGCCCGTCACTGCTCAGCGAGGGCAGCAAAAAGCATTCTCTGTTTTCAAAAGCGACCCCCGTCGGGCGGCAACCCTGTAAACGATTTTCCGCGTAGCCGTCAGACTGCTCGCGGTCAGATGAATTAACTGGCTTAATCCATCTATTTTGAAATTCGCCTGGATTGGATAACAGAACACTTGCCAATCCACCGGTTCAACGGGTTTGAGCCCAAGTGGTGCCGCTCGCCAAGTCGTGCGAGCCGCGTCCAACTCTTGAGCTTGTCCCAATTTCCTGACGCGGCAACGATCCCAGCCTGTCCGGCTGGTCGGTCGACGGCGATCCATGGGTGAACGTTTCGAACCTGCCGGTTTTCGTGTCGCGAAAGTTGCCACACGGTTCGCGACTGAATGAGATCCGCGAGCGACACCAGCGGCGGCCAACGTCGCGCGGTTCACCATGTCTAGCGGTTCATGTAGGGATTGACCGAACCGTATCTCGGCTGCTGCGCCGGCTGGCCATTGGGATTGGCACCAGGCGGCAGTTGTGCCAGTTGTGTGTAGATCTGTTGGACGCGAGTTGCGACTTCGGTTTGTCGGTTATCGATCTGCAACACGCGGAGGTAATTGTCCAGGGCCAATTGGGTTTGTCCCTGGATGTCCCGAACGTGCCCCATCGCTTTCAAGGCGCGGATGTTCTGATTGTCCAACCGGATGGCGTCGGCCAGTAAATCGGTCGCGCGACGATTGTCGCCGTACTCCTGGTACAGCCTGGCCAATTCGATCGCTGGATCAGGTGAGTTGGGATAGCGCGTCTTCCATTCATTCATCAGATCGAATGCATACTGCTCTTTCCCCGATTCGATCAACAGCGCTGCCAATCCGCGATGCGCTTCAACGTGTTGGTCGTTCAGTGCGATCGCCTGACGGTAAAGCTGTTCCGCCTGGCCGACCCATTCCTGGTTCTTCTGCTGCTTACCCATCGCGTAATAGGTGGCCCCAAGATTGTAGTAGGCATCGGCGTTTTGTGGGTTCAGTCGGATTGCCTGCTGGAACTCATTGACCGCCATAGCGGTTTGCCCCGATTCGAACGCCTGCCGACCCGCGATGTTGCGTTGGTTGACCCCGAGGTTGCAGCCGCAATAGAAGACCGTGACCAACACCAGGGCAGCAGTGACGATCCGTCTGGCAAACCAATTCTCAGGCAATTGGAGGGCATTCTGTTGCCGAAGATCCAGCCGATTGACTGTTGAATTCATGACGGGCCTTTTCCATGTTCTCTTGCAAGACTCGATCATTCATGATCGAAATTTAGTGCGAACATTAGAAAAAGATTAAAGTCATCGCAATATCACGGACTGCTATCACCTTGCAGCAAAAACGCTGTCACCGCCGTAGAACAAGGCTAAATCGAAGCCGTTTGGGATGGATCGGTAAGCCAGCCGAGATCCGGCGTTGCTTGTTTTGAATTGAAAAGCGACCTTTGAAGCAATTCAAGCGTCATGTTGACGGAGCACTGGACCTCGCGAACGCCGGGCAGTTCGTTGGAATACTGGAAATAGGGATTCAGTGGATCCAGTTGTTGCGAGAATTTGTCCCATACACCTACGGTCGGCAATTGAACCGAATTCACCAGTCCCGGAGTTTGCTGGGCCATTTCTACAAAAGTCGGTGGTTGATAGAACACGATTTGGTGGATCAGCTTTTCTCGTTGACCGAGATCGGTTGTCTGGGCAACGACTGCAGAAATCCGGTTTCCGTGATGGGGGTTGTTTGCTGAATCGGAAGCGGCAATCGGAACTGCCTTGTTCGATTCGACGATGAGGGGTGAGACCGAGACCCCCGGTGTTGCTTGTGCCAACGCATTCTTGGTCGAGGATTTTGAATCCGGGGTACTGGTATTCCAGATCGCCGAAGCCAGGACCAGCAATCCAGCGGCGATTGTCAGAATTCGCGTGATGGATGGGCTCGCCGATCGTCTTGGTTCGGGACGCGTCGCATGGGAGATTCTCGATCCTGAATCAACTTCAATCGAATGGACCAGCGATGGCAGGGCCAAAACGACCGATTCATAATCCGTCAATAATTCGCGGCACGGTACGCAATCCAGGGCATGATCGCTTAACAGGCGATCTGCGGAGAGGTTTAAACGATCATCGAGAAGTTGATTGATCCGTCGCTCAAAATCCGCACAATTCAGATTATTCTGCACCGACGACGCCCCGTTTTCTTAATCGAACGATGAGTTCCCGGCGTGCACGATGCACCCAGGTTTTGACCGTACCCAGTGGGATATCCAGCGTTTCGGCGATTTCGGCGTAGCACATTTCGTGCTTGTGAAACAACCAGAATGCCTGCCGATAATCCTCGCGGATTTCACCCAGAACCAGCTCGATTTCTTCACTGAGTAATTTGGCGCGGGCTTGCTCCGCAGAGCGATCTTCGATGGGATAATCGAGCGTCATTGTGCCGGGACGACGCATTCGTTTGGCTAATCGAGTACGGCACCGATTTCCGGCGATCGTCAGCAACCACGGCTCAAAAGCTCGCTCCGGGTCCCAGCGGTCGAGGTTCCGGACCACTCGCAGGAACGTTTCCTGCGTGGCGTCCTCAGCGTCTTCACGCTGTCCGAGCATCCGATAGCAAAGTCCGTAGACCTGGCCACGAAACCGGTGGACCAACTCGCCAAAAGAGGGCTGGTGGCCAGACAGGCAACGATCTACCAATACAACTAATTCTTCACCCAACTTACTACTCCCGCATTGTTCCCCTGGTTTACCTGAAACCTTCCGCCAAAGTTTCGGTTTTTTTCCCAGAACTCGGATTTTCGATACATCGTTCGAGGGAACCTGCGGATGGGAAGATTAAGCTGCCCGAGCTGATGATTGCGGCCCTTTGGAGATATTCGCGAACCAGCTTCGAACCTTGGTGATCAATCTTGCAAAAAAGAGAAACCAGCACGTTTTTGTGCTGGTTTTCATTTCGATGTTAGCGTTCACGCCGCAGCGATCGACGAATTAGCGGCGGTTAAAAAACTTTCGCAGCACATCGTCGGCAGCCGTGGTCGAGCTTTCATGCTGCATTTTTGGAATCGGTGGGAGTTTCTTGGGTTTTTCTTTTTTCTTCTTTTTACCTTTGGCATCGCCTTCAATTTCACCCGAGGGTGATTCGATCTCTTCATCTGAAGACTCGAGCGGATCCTCTGTGGTGGTTTTTTTAGGGGTTCCAAAAGCCGTCGTTTCTTCAAAATTCAATTGAATCGTGTCCGATGCGGTGATTGCACGGCGTTGTTCGGTATCAGGCTGGTCTTCGTCGTCACCTTCCATCAGCCAGTCAGTGATACTGTCCTCGAGGGACGATTTCTTGGCCGAAGCCGTGCGGGAGGCCGCGTCAACAACTCCACTGACCTTCGGTTTTTTCGCGGCTGCTTTGGCAGGGTCAACCATCAACTGGAACTGTAACCTTCCGATTCGGACGGTATCGCCGGACCGGGCGACGTGTGGTTGCGTTAACTGGTTGCCGTTAACAAATGTCCCGTTGCGACTGTCAAGGTCCAGAATCAAGACCTTATCCGGGGTGACCTCAATGGCACAGTGTTCTCGACTGACCAGATCACTTGCAGGCCGTAGGTGGGCGGTTTCACCGCGACCGATGATAAACCTGGGAACGGCGATGGCGATTTCCCTGCCATCATTCTTGCCGCCAATGACCTTTAAAACGACTGCCATACGGTTTCGCCTCCTTTAATTCGTTTTTCCCTCTGAAGCTGGTGGTTTCTCTGCCTCAAAAAACCACCTCAGCCACCGTTAAAGAGGGAAACTGACGCATTCTTATTATGTTACAGTTTCACATGAAGTCAATTGAAACTCCGACAAGATCAGCCATTAGGTGAAGTCGACTCGCGGTCCCGAACTAGGCAAGTTTTCTACCCGACATGCTAACAAATGAGAAGCCCCATTTCCCCGCAAATTTAAGGGCCGCAACGACGAAATCGCTGGTTTAACGCTTCTGATTCCATCCCTCAATGGCGTAGATTTCCTTGTTAACATTTTCGGCAATTCGCGTTTCGGGTACATCCATATTCCCAATGGATAAATGAACGCCCAACTCTTCGGCAATTCTGGCGCTGAATTTGGTGGCCAACGCAGCGGTTGAGAGGTCAGTTTCCGAGGCCAAGTCACGGATTCCTGGCAATTCAGGGGCGTGTTGGGACATTTGCAGCAACAGGCTGCCGTGCTGGATCAACGCGTTCTTTTTTCTCCGTTGAGCACTGCCGCCAATTTTATATCCGTTGAGAATTACATCGCCTTGGGTTCGGCGTTGAAAACACAAGAACGATTCGGAGTTGTAGGCAGCCTGTGAACCATCGAATAATTCGGCCTTAACCCCCTGTTCGGCAAGCAGTCGGACGATGATTTCATGCACCATGAAATAAATCTGCTCGTTGGCTTTGGACCAGCGATTGGAGCTGGGAATGCATAGGCTGTAGGTCATTTCTCGATCGTGCAGGATGGCACCGCCACCGGTGGATCTGCGGACCAACGCACATTGCATGCTCGGTGGGTGACCCTCACGCTGGCGATACTGCTGAAAGTAGCCCAGCGAAACGGTCGGCGCAGACCATTCGTAGATCCGCAGCGTAATCCGGCCGGATTCGTTCGCCGAATCCAGCAAAGCGTGGTCGACCGCCATGTTCCACGATCCCGGCAATGGCGGATCGATTATCAGCCTGGCTGCATCCATGGACCTAGGAACCGTGAGCCTGTTCGGACGTTGCCCGATCCACTTCTTCGTAGGCCGACAACGGTGGACAACTGCAGACAAAGTTACGATCACCGTAATACGTCATCGATTCGATTCACGCGTTGGCCAGAACTTGGCCCGACGCGTTGCCGGAGTCGGAAACGCAGCCGCCTGCCGGGTGTAGGGGCGATCCCAGTTTTCGTCCAACAGATCTTCCAGGGTATGGGGTGCCTGATGCGGCAAGCTCTGCTCGGCGCTGATCGGTCCCCTGCTCGACTTCGCGAATCTCTTCCCGAATGCTCAGCATCGCATCGCAAAAACGATCCAGTTCGGCCATGGATTCGCTTTCGGTCGGTTCGATCATGATCGTTCCCGGGAACCGGCCATGACATGGTGGGGGCGTGGAATCCGTAATCCATCAATCGTTTGGCAATGTCGACTTCGGTGATGCCGCTGGCTTCCTTGATCGGACGAATGTCAATGATGCATTCGTGAGCGACCCGACCGTTGCGGCCCTTGTAGAGTACGTCGTAACTGCCCTCCAGTCGCTTGGCAATGTAGTTGGCGTTGAGAATCGCAACCTGGGTCGCCTTTTTCAGTCCGGTCTCCACCCATCATGTGAATGTAGGCCCAGGAAATCGGCAGAATCGAAGCCGATCCAAACGGCGCCGCCGAAACGGCTCCATTGTCGCCTGCGGTCAGGCCGTCCGTCGGCTGCACGACATGATTGGGCAGGAACGGAGCCAGATGTCTCTTGACGCCAATCGGTCCCATACCGGGGCCACCACCGCCGTGCGGAATGCAGAAACGTTTTGTGCAGGTTCAGATGAGATACGTCGGCACCGAATTTTCCCGGTGCCGCGATCCCGACCAACGCATTCATGTTTGCGCCATCCAGGTAGACTTGTCCGCCATGGGTATGGACGATTTCGCAGGCCTCACGTACGGTTTCCTCGAACACGCCGTGAGTACTGGGATAGGTAATCATCAAACTGGAGAGATTGTCGCGTGTTTTTCAGCTTTGGCTTTGCAAGTCTTCCAGGTCAATGTTGCCATCGTCATCGGTTCCGACGACGACCACGTTCAGCCCCATCATGCTCGCACTGGCCGGATTGGTGCCATGAGCAGAACTGGGAATCAGGCAGAATCGTGCGATGCCCTTCGCCGAGGCTTTCGTGGTATCGGCGAATCGCCAGCAGTCCGGCGTATTCGCCTTGGGCGCCTGAATTGGGTTGCATCGACATCGCGTCGTAACCGGTAATTTCGATCAGCCAGTCTCGCAGCTCGTTGATCATGACGTCGTATCCCTGCGATTGCTCGCGCGGCGCAAACGGATGCAGTTGCGAAAACTCCGGCCAGCTGACCGGGATCATTTCTGTCGTCGCGTTCAGTTTCATCGTGCAGGACCCAAGCGGAATCATGCCGTGCGTCAGAGAAAAATCCTTGTTTTCCAGCCGCTTGAGATATCGCAACATTTCGGTTTCGCAGTGATACGAATGGAATATCTCATGTTGCAGATAGGGCGGATGTCCGTTTCAGCGATTCGCCGGAATCGCGGTGGCATCTAGCAAAGCCTCTTCGTCAACTGACTTCGGTCGACTTCCTGGTCTCCGGCAAACACGTGCAACAGCAGATTGATATCGGCCAGCGTCGTTGTTTCGTCGAGACTGATACCCAATCCATCATCGTATCGACGCAGGTTCATTCCCAGTTCCAAGCGCACGATCGAAGATTTCGATTCGGCCCGATCGGTTGCGATCCGAAGAGTGTCGAAGAAATTTCCATGATGCTCGACGGGAAAACCAAGATCCTTGAGCCTTTCCGCCAGAGCAGGCAGGCAAGTGTATGCACCCGCTCGGCAATCGTTCGAATTCCTTCGGGACCGTGATAGACGGCGTAGAATGCGGCCATGTTGGCCAACAGCGCTTGCGCGGTGCAAATATTCGACGTCGCTTTGTCGCGGCGAATGTGTTGTTCGCGGGTCTGCATTGCCATCCGCAACGCGACTTTGCCCCGCTCGGTCTTTCGAAACACCGATAATTCGGCCGGGTGCCGATCGTTTGTACTCGTCACGCGTTGCAAAAAAGGCCGCATGCGGGCCACCAAATCCCATCGGGACGCCAAACCGTTGGGCACTTCCGAGGACGATGTCGGCGCCCATTTCGCCGGGTGGTTTCAACAAGGCCAGGCTCAACAAGTCCGTTGCGACGGCGACCAGCGCATTCTTCCGGTGAATCGAATCGATGGCGTCGGTAAGGTCGCGAATTTCCCCGGTTGTGCCCGGGTATTGCAGCAACGCTCCAAAGATCTCAAGTGGTCCAGATCTTCGAGATCGGGCCGACGATAATCTCAAAACCAAAGTACTTGGCCCGCGTTTGAACGACATCCAGGGTTTGCGGATGAACATCGTTGGCCACAAAGAACGTTCGGCTTGGCTTCTTGTTTGCCCGCTCGTTTGCACAGCGCCATGGCTTCGGCGGCGGCCGTCGCTTCGTCGAGCAGCGAGGCGTTGGCCATCTCCATCCCGGTCAAGTCCATGATCATCTGCTGAAACGTCAGCAGCGATTCCAGCCGGCCTTGGGCAATTTCGGCCTGGTAGGGCGTGTAGGCGGTGTACCAACCCGGATTTTCCAGCACGTTTCGGGCGATCACCGGCGGGAACATGCGTCCCGTAGTAGCCCATTCCAATCATCGATTTCATGACCTCGGTTTCGGCCGCGTACTGGTAGATCTTGTCCAACGTTTCGGCTTCGGAACTGGTCGCGGCAGATCGCAGTTCCTGGTCCAGCAGAATTGACTCGCCGGAACGGTCGATTCGATCAGTTCGTCCAGCGATTGAAACGCCCACCGTTTCCAGCATCGAGTCGATCTCGTGCGGGACTGGGACCGATATGCCGGTGGATGAATTCGTCTTTTTGCAGCGATCTGCCAGCGGCATCCGGATGCTGAAGGGGCTTGTTACCATGTGATCTCAAATTTGATTGTGAAAGAGCGGGTGAGCGACTAAAACTTGCAACAGTCGAGCCCAGATGTGAGGCCGGAAAGCAGATTGACACTTTGTGGCTCCGAGGTCCAGACCGCAATCACTAGGAAGCTTCTTCATTCTGTTTTTGGTAGGTTTCGAAATCCATCAGCTTTTCGAGGCCGCATCGTGTTGGACAGTTTGACTTTGATGATCCAGCCAGCCCCGTACGGATCTGACCCGAGGTATCCAGATGGTCAGGCAGTTCGAGTGTTAACCTCGACGATTTCGCCGTCAACCGGGCTGTACAGATCGCTGGTGGCTTTCACCGATTCGACTTCACCAAACGAATCACCGGCGGAAACGTCCGTCCCGACGTCGGGCAATTCCATGTAGACGAGATCGGTTAGGGCTTCGACGGCAACCGCAGAAATGCCAATCGTGGCAACATCGTCCGTCGACATGGACCCATTCATGTGTTTCAGCAAATTTGAGATCTTCTGGTTTCACGTCTGTCTCCGTTGGGATTAGGTTAAACGGTTGTCGTTCAGTTCCGCGCATAAAACGGCAATTCAACGACGTTTCGCAGCGTGAGATTTGCCTCGAATATCGATCTTCAGCTCGGTGCCCGGTTGGGCAAATTCGGGCTAAACATACGCCATCGAAATCGATTTTTCGAGCGTTGGGCCGAACGTTCCGCTGGTTACAAAACCAATTTTTTGATCATCCGCATAGACCTCGCAATGCTCTCGGGCCGCTCGTCGACCTTCCAGTTCCAGTCCCACGTCGGATCGGCAATGATTGGTCTTTTTCGGCGGCCACGATTGCGGCTCGACCACAGAATTTGCGGTCCTTGAGATTGATCGCAAACTTGAGATCGGTTTGGGCGGGATTGATGTCTTCTGACAAGCTCATGACCGTAGAGCGGCATGCCCGCTTCCAGTCGCAACGTGTCTCGCGCCGCCAAACCCGTTGCACCGCCACCAACTGGCTTGTGCCAATTCAAAAATCTCTCGACCAGATCGTCTCGGCGTCATCCGCGTCGACAATCAACTCACAACCATCTTCGCCGGTGTAACCCGTTCGGCTGAGAATCGGCTTCGATCCCCAATACGCGCGTCGTTGTCCCCGTGTAGTACGCCAGCGATTCCGGATCGGTTTCGACAGATTTGCGCGACGGCCTGATTGGCTTGCGGACCTTGGATCGCAATCATCGCGGTCTGACTGAGTTCGGTCGTCCAGTTGAAATCCCGGTTCCGCCAGATCGGATTTCGATTCGATCCAGTCAACAATCTTGGCGCGATTGCTGGCGTTGACGACCATCATGTGAAACGAATTGCCGTCGAGATCGGGCAGGTGGTACACCAGCACATCGTCGAGAATCCCGCCGTCGTCATTGGTCATCAACGAATAGCGAATTTTTCCGGCTTCGACACCGGCGACCCGACGCGTGGTCAGTCGGTCAAGGAACTGATCGACACCGGTACCGGAAAAGTAGAGTCGGCCCATGTGCGAGACATCGAACATGCCAACCGCGTTTCGGGTCTGATGATGCTCGTCGATGATGCTGCCGTACTGGACCGGCATCGACCAGCCCGCGAACTCCACCATGCGGCCATGGTTCGCTGCATGCCAATGGTGAAGTGGCGTTTTCAGTAAATCATCAACCGAACTCACGGCAACCTCATCCAATTCTTCAAACACCGGAGCGCCGAGACAGCAACATTGCTGCATCGGGGTGGGGGGTGCAGATGGTAAAAATGTTAAAGAACAGCCCGCATTTTAAAGGCCAGCTTGCGCCCAGAATAGTGGCCAATCCCGATAAATCCAGATGATGATCCAAAAAAAGGCGCCGCTTGATGGTTGTCCGCCGAGAGTTTCCTGGACGCGTTGCCTCGAGCCGTTCACTGCGACAAATCCGTATCGGTGACCGGATCAAACAATAAATACCATCGCAGCCAAGCGACCGCGATATAAATCGGGATCGTATCCAGCAACGCAATCGTAAATTTGAAAACGTAGCCTGTGGCAATGAAGATCATCAGGTGCGTCCACAGGTTTCTGCCCTCGGGGGGCAGCGGCAACGCATGCGCATAAAACTGCGTGATCAAAATCACCGCAATGGTATCGACCAGTTGGCTGATCATCGTCGAGCCATTGTTGCGAACCCACAACCAGCGGCCATTGGTCAGTCGTTTCCAGAAGTGGTAAAGGTAAACATCGCATAACTGGGCAGCCAAATAGGCGATCATTGACGCCACGACGGCGCCAAACGTTAACGCCCGAATTCGGTAAAACGCAAAGGATTCGCTGTCCAGCGGCCTTGCGGCGGTTCGCGTCATGCCGGCTTCGATCGCGGCGATCTTTTCGACTGACGGCAGCCCAGTGGCCGGATCCATCTGCGGCACCGCCGGTAAAATTCCGCCCAGCCAAAGGATAAAAACCACCCAGACATTGAGAATCAGGCCGACCATCACGACCCAGTTCGCACGCCTCCTGCCATAAAACTCACTGATTAAATCGGTGCAGAGAAACGTGATTGGATAGGGCAAAACACCCACTGCCAATGCGAAGGAAATTTCGCCCCACTGCCCCCAACTTAATTCCCAGCCCGTCTCGGCAGGATTGAGACTGAACAGCACGATAAAGCGGCTGATGCCGAGAATGTTCAACATCGTCAGCGAACCGAGAAACAAACCGGCCAGTACCAGATAGACCCGTTCCCGTCGCGCTTGCAGTTCCGAGGTCTCCATCGGGTGCAATTGTGGCTCGCTCAAATTGCTCATAGCCGGCAATTGTGGATCATCGTGGACATCGCTTCAAGTGACTGAACGATTTCGTTTCGCCGTCCGTTCGCGGGGGATCGAAAATTTTCGACGGATTTACAGTGTCATCGGAAAACCATTTGGTCAAAGCGATTGGGATCGCTCAAAAATCTCGAGTCAAACACCAAGCCGAGCCATTCAGGTTGGCCTTGAAGGACGTCGAAACGTCGAAATCACGACGGTGCCAATCAGCCCCAGAACTGCCAGTAAGACCAACATCCAACGGGCGGCACCCCCGCTCCAGAGCACCGCGCCACTGAGCGTAATGCTTAACCACATCAATCCGATTGCCGTCGCGCGATGGCGGACCGTCATTTCTGCCGAACCGTCCAAATAGGGCTGGAACCTCGCGAACAGCGGGATTTTGATCAGCCGGTCCTCCAGCCAGGGAAAGCTTTTGGCAAAGAAAAACGATGCCAATAACAACGGTCCAACCGTCGGTATCAAAGGCAACCAGACACCGACGGCACCCAGTCCGACGAACAATACACCCAACGCCGCATAAGAATATCGTTTGATAACCACACCTGAGAGTCGATTTGAGTCGGGCCGATTTTATCTGAATTTTACCGACCGTGCTGGTGATTGTGAGCGACCAGATGCGTTCACGGTTGAATGTTGAACTTCGGTTTGCGACTGGCAATCAACTCAGATTCATAGGCGCGTCGAATCATGGTTTCTTTGGCCCGCGAGTCCGCGGCGAAAGCGTGAATCTCCAGGGTAATCTGGTCGTGGTTGCGAGCTGCCAAATATTGGGCCAGCGAAAAATTGCTGGACTCGGCCAGGTGTTCGTCCAGTCGTTTGCGCAAATTTTCTGACTGACCGATGTACAGGTAGCCGGTCGCATCCCGAAAAATATAAATCCCCGGTTGCTCGGGCAACCGGTTCCGATCATGGCGCAGTTGTTCCAACGGCAAGGTGGTGATTTCACGTCCCCAATCGGCGATCCGCGAAATCAATTCTGGTTTCAATCGCCTTTGCTTGCGTAATAAAAACGCCGCTTTTCGCACGCGGTAAAGATCAAGGGTTGGGTCAATCTCGCGAACTTCCCGATCAAATTCAGCGCGCAGCTCCGGGTCCGCCATCATTCGATCGGTGGAGACTTGACGCCGATCCTGGACCAGTCTCGCCGCAATTTCAGCGACCGGCGTAAATTCGGATACCGATTCGCGATTGCTCCTGGTCGTCGGGATTTTCAGCTGCCCAGCCTTGCGCATGTTCAACAGCGTCCAGTTAAATGTCACCGCGTCGACATCGGGCAAAGCATTCTGGCACTCGGTGATGAATGCGTCGTTGAGCCCGGTTCGCAGGATCAATTCGTCCGCGCTCCAGCCGTCGTGCGTTGCCTGAAAAGCAGCCAGCACCACGGGCCGCAGGTCGGTGGTTGCGGGAGCTGCGATTGGGCGTTGCGATTGCAACGCGAACAAATCGCCGCGGGCCAATGCTGTCAGCAGCAGGAGACAGCCGATCGTGAATTGCCTGTTCATGGAGTCGCCTGAATGCAACACGGGTTTACCCAGAATTTATTTTGGGCAAGATGTCGCCCGCGATTGGGTACGCTGGGCGGTTCGCATTGTATCCCAATCGAAGCGTCGTCACTGGACAGCCGAAGAACGGTCAAATCCAGATATCACGCTACCCCGATTGTCACACACCGTCGTCACGATTTGAAGATCCCTCGTCTTGCTGTTGATTGGTGGCGGGATCATCTGCGACGGGACGCTTGCCTTCCATGGGGACGATAAATTCGAGAGGATCCGAACGAAAACCAAACGTCCCATCTTCCGACTGGTTTTGAGCGGGTTCAATCGGTTCGGAATCTCCCGACGGCAGATCGGCCGGGGTTTGCGATCCACCAGCGTCCGGATCGCTTGAGGCAGCGGGGGATCTCGTGGGGTCGGCGTTCATCGCAGGAGACATCTGTTCTTCGGCTTCGATTTTGCCTTCGGTGTCCCACCATCGCCAGCTGCCAACGGGCCGATCATCTTCGTATTGGCCCTCGATGGCTTTCATGCCATTGGCATGGCGCCAGATCCAGCGACCTTGTTTTTGGCCATTTTCGTAACTTCCTTCTAATTGTTTGTTGCCATTGGGGTGCCACCACGTGAACTGGCCGACGCGAGCACCGTTTTTGTACTCGCCCTTCATTTTGGGTAAGCCGTTACTGTGCCAGGCTTGAGCCGGTCCATGCTGGACTCGCTGCCCGCTGGTCACCATCGGTGCCGGCCGCGCTTCCCACCAATCATCTTCACCCTCGACCTCGAGTTTGGCATCGCGGTAATAGTTTTCGGACTCGGGTTGGTTGGGGCGATAGTAGGCAACGTTGCGGACGATCTTTTGACCCTGGTAGTATTCTTCGTCCCGCGTCAATCGGTTCTGATCGTCCCATTCAAGCAATTTGCCATCGATCATGCCGTCCTTGAACGTGACCTCGCGCATTTTGGTCATCGTGGGATACCACCAGGTGGCGGTGCCGTTCCGTTGGCCATTGCGGTACGGGACCTCGAAGACTTTTCGTTCGTAGGCATCGCTGATCGTCCAAAGTCCATCCAGTTTTCCTTCGACGAAGCTTGCGGTCGAGGTAAACGGACTCTGGAACAGATTGAAAGGCCGGGTGGCAAACAGGCCGCCGGATTGCGATGAGTGCTTCCGCTCCCATTGGCCGTGCATTTTGCCCTGTTTGTATTCGCCTTGCGCGACAATGTTTTCATTGCGATCGAAGACTCGCCAAAGTCCATGATTGAAATAGTTGCCATCCTGATCCTGAGCCACCTCGCGCTCGACCTGGACCTTGCCATCGGGATAACGTTGGCGAATGATTTCACGGCCGTCGGGCGTTCGATCACCGCTGGGCTGATCCTGGATCCGGGATGACAAACTGGACGGCTCATTGCTGTACGGTCCCTGCGACGCGCATCCCCGGTTCGGTCAGGTCTGGAAACTGGGGAGAAATTGGATCCTGGTTGGGCAGCACGAAGTCGGGCGTGGTGGAGCCGTATTGTTGAACGCCCAAATCAACTTCTTGCGGGTTGCCGACGTGTAGCGAAGATCCAGAGGAAGCCAGCTTAAACGAGACTTGACTGCCGGCAGCGGAAGTTCGAAATGGATTTTGGGCGACCACTTCGTTTTGACCCGGTTCGATCTTTTCGGATGCGGGGATCTTCGGTTCGCGGAAGAGTTCCTGTGCCGGCGCTGATTCGCAACACAAGAATGCAATCGCGGCCAGGCAGAATCCAACCAATGCGGGACAGGTTTCCTGATGTGAATCGTGCTTGAACGCAAACAACGGACTGCTCCGAATTCAAATGGTGCAATTTTCAAGAGAATACGCTAACTCTATTCTGACATACGGTTGGGCTCGCGATGCCGAAAACGATCGCGAATCCGGCGACTTTTGCTGCGCGTGCCGACGTAATCTGCACGGACCGGCGCCAATTGCTTTAAGCTGTGACAGTTACGCGGATCACAAAAAGATTCTGGATTATTGGAGCGGGTCGATCAGCGAACCCGGTAGCTTTCGATCAGCAGTGTCTGAGCCCGATCTCCGGTGGCAAACCGGTTGCCTTTCACGCCGTAAATTGCCACGACGTCAAAAAAAGTAGACTCGACCGCTGCGTCCAGCAAGTCTTCGGCCGACAGGCAAACCCGGCCGGCTCGCGGTTTCAATTCGAACGCAATCGGACCCACTCCATGATAGGCCCGGTAGATCACTTCGGTGCAAACCAGTTTGTCGGAGCGGCGAAAGTCGAATTCAAAATCGTATTGTTTACCCTCATGCGTAAGAGCGCGCATTGATGGACTCTCGCAGTTGTTCCGCATTGAGTTTGGGGCGGATCACCGTGCAGGCATCGACATCGAGCGTGTCGGATAGCTGGCGAAACAGAACGCCGTCTTTGCGGGCCTCGAGCACGCAAATCGGATCGTTGCAACGTTGGCGTTTGTCTTCAGGTGCATTGATACCCAGTTCGTCTCGCTGGGATTTTGTTCCGATGTACAAGGCGCCGTGGGGCCAGAAACCAGGCAAAAACAAATTGGAGGTCGCGTCGTCGTGTCGGGTGATAATCACGTCGCCGGGCTGCAGCAGTTTCGCAATTTTCCGCTGGACACCTGGGGTTACCCGTTTGCGTTTCCATTTCATCCTCAGTTCTGCGATCAAGCTTCCTGAGGCCTTGAACAGCGCAAAGGTCACATTCTTGTAGCCTGAATGATTCCGGCGCACGAATGAGTGCACGCGATATTTGAGATGACGACCTGCGTAATAGCGTTTGCTGGTTTCGATCCAGGGTTCCTCGCCAATCAGTACTTCAAGGATCGGTTGAACGGCTGGGTCGGATTGGAATTGTTCGATCAGTCGTGCCCTGTTTTCGCGCCAGTAACGGGTGGCTTCCAGGAAGATCCAGATCTTGGCAGGTGACGTCAGTGAGCGATAGATCCGGGTGAATTGTTTCCTGGGGATCCCGAACCGGGGTTCGGCCTCGTTAAGCTTGTCCCGAATGACAGGTTGGTCGCTGAAGGAGTCGATTACAAAACGTCCTGATCGAACCAACAGGCAGGCGGCGCAATACGCGACAATGAAAATCTCGGGATGACGCGGTTGAGGTTGTTTCAGTTCCGCCAAGGCCTCCGGGCGAAGCTCTTCCAGCATGGACAGCAGCGCTGCCCGTCGCGTCAGGTAGTCCGCAAAAATCCTCCGTGTGGCTTCGTCCTCGTCGGGCAGGAAATAGCCCCGTTCGCCTGCGCGGTACCCGTGTTTGGCCACCTCGTTGACTTCATCGAGGGTCGGCATCGTGGGGGCGACGCTGGCGATCGTGTCGGCGGCTCTGGCAATTAGGGCCTCGATTTTCGTGTTTTTGCCCGTCATCATGTGGAAGTTCATTTCGAGGGAATTCGCTGCGATGATGATTTGCCAACGAAGGCTGCAAGGATCAGTATGGCAGATCCAAACGCTCGCGAGGGGTTCAAAACCCGGAATTCGACGATTTGGGTCGTCAACGAAGTCCCGATAAAGTCTCTCCTGTTTCCGTTCCGCCTCTTGTCCAACGTTGATCGACGAACAACAATCAGGGGAACCTCTCTCAGGACATCCCATGACGTTTTTCAATCAGAAGAAATCACGTTCCACCCCGATCGAGATTGATACGACCGGTCTGTCCAGCGATAGCCTCGAAGTTCGGCAGCAGTTGGATCGAATCGAGGACAATTATCGTCGACTGGATTTGATCCTCGCTGATGTGGAACACAAAATTCGATCCGATGAGCGATTGAACGCGATCGATCAGTCCATTACCGAGATTGAAATCGAGGTTGACGGTCGCAAGAAAAAGTGGCGGCCGAGAAAGCCCAAGTCCAAATCCAGCCGTCAATCCGCCAATCCAAAAAAGCCTCGCTAGGTGTCCGAGCTGCTCAAACTTTCCGGTGGTCAAGTCTACGATCCGGCCAATCGAGTCGATGGCGAGGTTCGTGATGTTTGGATCCGGGATGGGAAAATCGTGGCCCCGCCGACGACCGATGCATTGGATTTCAAAACGATCGACGTTTCCGGGCGGATTGTCATGCCCGGCGCGGTCGACATGCACTGCCATATCGCCGGGCCGAAAGTCAACGCGGCCAGAAAGATGCAGCCCGAACAATCGTTGGCCCATCCCGTCACAAATCAAAAACCAGGCGGACAGTTCCTTCACAGTGGGTCGCTGGGAAGCGTTCCCAGTCTGTTCACGACGGGTTATCGCTATACCGGATTGGGCTACACCACCTGTTTTGATGCGGCGATCTCTCCATTGGCAGCGCGTCATGTGCATCACGAGTTCAATCAAATCCCGAATGTCGATACCGGTTTCTTCGTGTTGTTGGGTAACAACCACTTCGTGATGGAGAGTATTGCCAATGGCGAAACGGCCGCACTGGAATCGTTTCTGGGGTGGATGCTCCAGCGGGTGGGTGGTTTTGCCCCAAAAATTGTCAATCCCGGCGGCGTGGAGCTTTGGAAACAGTCGGTTGAGGGTAACGCTCGTGACCTTGACCAAACGATTGATGGGTTCGGCATCACGCCTCGCCGGATTATCGAGGCACTGACCCGGGCTGCCAATCAGATCGGACTGCCGCATCCGGTCCATATTCACACCAATAATCTTGGCATGCCGGGAAACTGGGAAACGACCCTGGAGACCATGAAGACCGTCTCGGGAATGACGGCTCATTTAACCCATATTCAGTTTCACAGTTACGGCGGCGGGGGCGCTGATGCGGCGTCGATCTGTTCGCGCGTCTCAGCCGCTGGCCGACTACGTCAATGCGCACCAAGGGCTGACCGTCGACGTCGGTCAAGTCATGTTTGGCAGGACGACCAGCATGACGGGTGACAGCCCGTTGGGTTACTACTTGCAGAAAATCAGCGGCGAAAAATGGTACTCGGCAGATACCGAATTGGAATCGGGGTGTGGAGTTTCTCCGATTGAGTACCGCGACAGGAATTTTGTGCATGCGCTCCAGTGGGCGATCGGTTTGGAGTGGTATCTATTGGTCGAAGACCCATGGCGCGTGGTGATGAGTACGGATCATCCCAATGGCGGCAGTTTCCTGGCCTATCCACAAATCGTCAGACTGTTGATGGATCGGGCGTATCGCACCGAGATGCTGTCGACCGTCAATCCCCGAGTGCTCGAACACTCGGCGCTTGCGGATCTGGATCGAGAATATTCGCTCGGCGAAATTGCCATCATCACTCGCGCCGGTCCGGCTCGTATTTTGGGACTGGTCAACAAAGGTCACCTCGGAATCGGTGCCGACGCCGACGTGGCGGTGTACACGCCCGATGCGAACTGCGAAACCATGTTCCGTCTGCCGTGGCTGGTGATCAAAGCGGGAGAAGTGCTGGTCGAAGACGCCGAGATTCGGAATTCCGTCCAGGGCAAGACGCTGACGGCCGGTGTTCAATACGATCGGGACCGGGGGGAGACGATCGAAGCCTGGTTCGACGACCACTATTCCATCAAGGCCGAGAATTACGGGATCCGGTCGGGTGAGTTCGCGCGGGAGTCGGAGGCCATTTAGTGGCCCCACAGCAGGTTTAAATTGCAAATTGTGTGAAATCGTCTCCAAGACCCGGGGCGTTCCAGCGAATCAAACCAGAGCGAATTCTTCTATCCACGAAAGGTTGCTGACGATGAATCTGTCGATCATGGTCCGTAGTGTAATGGTGTTGTTGTTGGTTGCATCGGTCGGCTGGTCACAGGATGTGAACCAGGAATCCAGTCAGCAAGCGGGGCAGGAATTGTCCGAAAAGCTGAAAGCACAGGTCCAGGAGGCCGGTGATACGCTGAAAGAGGGGGTCAAGGATGTCAGCAAAACGCTGAACGAAAGTGAGAAAATTCAGGAGATCTCTACCGGGATTCTGGCGCCCATCTATGATTTTGCGGATTACCTTTCCTTTCCCGCCTTTTACTGGATCGCATTCGCCTTGATGGTCGCAGGCGTCGTGAGCTACGCCTTCCAACTGGTGATTGGGAAGTTCTTTTTATTGTTTAAATTCAGTTTCAACATCCAGGAGATTCTCTCGGATCTGCTTGGCTTGCTGATCAGTGCTGTGGGGCTTGTGTTGACCACCCAGGCCGCGACACAGAACTCGAGCTTTCCGCAGGATGCGACCGCCGTGATCTCCTCGACGATCGTGGGTGCCGTGCTGGGATTGGTGTTCTTTTGGTGGGGGCAAAGCCTGGAGCACAAAGCCGTTAAAAAAACCGGCAAGCATGATAATGACTAAAGCCTGTTGCCGCTGGTCGTGGCGGGATTTACCAGGGTGTTGCAGGCCCGGCAAAATTGAACCGCTGGAACGTTGACGCTCGGGTTATGCCGCGCTCACAGGTTTTCCATTTTCTCGATCACCGAAGCGACCTGTTTCTGAATGGACTGCGGCGCAGAGATGATCAGGCATTGGCAGTTGGGTTCGTAGATGTAGCGAACGGTCGGTGCGGAAGTTGACCACCCAACGTTTCGGTAATCAATCGCAATGCCTGATCTTCGTTGAGCGGACCCGCGAGGATTTTGCCGAACGGGTAGACCTCTAGATCGGGTACCTGCGCGGCTCTTTCGAAGGTCGTCAGTTCCAGCGTTGATTCATCGATCACTCGCAGGGTCAGGTTCATGGAACGGGCAATCTCACGCAGTGCCGATTCAAGATTCGCTTCCTCGATGTTACCCGGCACCATGGTTGCCGGAGTCCAACCGTTCGGCATCAGGCTGTCCCAATCGACCAGCACGGTGATGCCCGAATTTTTGTTGACCAGCTCCAACAGTTGGTTCAGCCGCAGATCGAGTGTTTTCTGGAAACCGGTTGGCTGCTGCAGTCGGTCTTTCATCCGGTTCCATCGGGTGATCAAGCGTTGTTGAGCCTGCTCATCTTTCGGATTTTTATTTAACCGAATGGCTGCATTGATTTTTTTGATTAGCTCTGCGATCTGTTGTTGCACCAGATCACGGTTGCGAACAACGAGCTTGGAGTCTTGAAGATCAATCGTTGCCGGGTCGGTTTCTCGAACCCAGGATTCGGGATCGAAAAAAGACTGGATCATGCTCATGAATTGTTTGCTGGCAAGTTCGTTGTCATCTGGGAAATTGGGCAAAGTGTGTTGTTGTTCAATCAATGCCCCTCGGGACGCTGAGTGGATGACCAGCCCACGGCCCTGGAAAACGGATTTGTTCAGTCCCAGAGGTTTCAGCATTGCGTCGATGGCCGTCTCAAAGTCGACGTCTTTCTGGTCGACATCGATGGTCGGATTCAACGCGACCCCGGCGGACTGAATCGAATCGGCATCGAGCGAGACCGGCACGCCCGTGATGGCGCCTCAAATTGCGCAGGATGGTTACCAATTGCGTGTCTGAATACTGCATTCCAGCGAAGGGAAGCGTCAGTTGTTTTTCGTAGTCCAGATCATCGGGATCCGGTTTTTCAATGAAATATTTGGGGATCCCAATCGATTGCTGTTCACGATTGGCCGCGGCAAGATCCTGGATTTTTAGAATTGATGTACCCGATGATTCGAGCAAGCTTGACAGATCACCCATTTGCGACTGCAGCGTCGAAAGATCGCTCAGCGGGGATGACGAAGCGATGTCTTCCGCTGCCTCAGGTTTTGTTAACGGCGAAGGAGTACCAATCGGGCTTTGAGTCGGATTGGCCAGTGGCCCGGTACTGGGAGGTAGTGTTTGGGTATCTGGTTTTGACGGATCGGCTACCGAAGACGGATCGTCCGGGTCCTGGTTGTCCGTTTCGGGATCCGGTGTTGCGAGCGAATCGCTTCCATCGCCATTAGGGAGGACAGGGGGTGGGGTGTCGGGAGATTCTGCCGGACTTGTTTCGGGGGTTTCCGGGCTGGACTCCGGCGTTGAATCGTCGTTATCGGGCGTCGTGGGATTGGCTGGCGGATCGACGGTGGGATCCACCGGGTCATCGGTTTTTGGCGGAGTGCTCAGGGCGTCCGACTGGGATGTCTGGGTCGAATCGTCAGCCTTGGCAATCGCGTCCGGCTGGCCGAGGTTGATGATGGCCGCGATGATCGCAGCGGTCAGCAAAATGGCACCGACGGCGGTTGCGATCATCAGTGCCCAGCGCTTGCGTTTTTTTGCTTCGGAACTGGTCCATTGATCGGTCGGCAGAATGGGCTGTTCAGGATCGGACGCTCTGGGAGCAGCAGCCGGTTGCCTGGCCTTTCGAGATTTGGCCTTGGCAGGGGAATCGCTGCCAGCGGCTGGGGCAGTCGACGAAGGTTTTTTGCGAGTTGGATTGCCGGGGCTTGCGACCTTTCGACGAGGTTTGGGGGGAACCGTTTTGTGCGTCCGGACTGGGTGGTCGACGATTTCTGCGAATCGAGCAAATCATTGATGTCTTCAAAACTGGCCCCAAAATCACCCGTGGCAGTTGGCGTCGGGTTGCTCGCATCGGTTAACGATTCCGGCGGCGGAATCTCTTCGGTCGGAGGTTGCCAGCCAGCGGGCGGTTTGACTTCAATCATGCTGCCGCATTTTGGACAGGCCAGCAGTTGTCCGATCGCCGACAGCTTGCCGACTTTCAGTCGCGCGGCGCAGGATCGACAAACCATGGTGAACAAAGACAAAACGAATTACTCGCTGGGGTTGGGTCGAATTGAATCAACGGAAACGGGGACGATCAAAGGCTACTATTTTGTGACAACACTAATTCAAGAGATTATTCCGTTTTAAAGTCATCAGGCAATACATAGGCATTTTTGGCCGCAGCCCTTCGAGTCGTAATCAGCACGGCCTGTTTGCCAGGTTCGTCGGGATCCTCGGCAATCACCCAGATCAGCTTGCAATTCGGATCGTGGGAACCGGAGATGTCTTTGGAGGGATTAGCCCCGATCATAATGGAGGTCAGGATTTCTCCCAGTGGTTTTTGTTGAATGTCCAGTTCCCCAGGGCGTTGATTTTTTGTGATTCCGTCTTCTTCCAGATGCGATCCCATCAGCCGGATCCGAAACTGGAATGGCAGGCGACGATAATCCTCATTGACATCGGACTCAATGTCAGCCATCAACAGATTTAAATCGGGCGGATTGGCGACTTTCAGGTCACGTTTTTCGTTCAGCAATTCTGCCAGGGTTTGGGGACCCGCAGGAGCCTGAATTTCGGTCGAACCCGTCGTTCCGGCTGAGAAGGTGACCACCAGCTCGGATGCCGCGATCAAATTGTGCGCCGCCATGGGAGGCAACCAGCAGTTGGCAACGACGTCGCCGTGCTCCACGTTCCAACGTAGGTTACGGAAGAAGTCGGTCAACATGTTGTCGTATCGCAGGCGGACTTTGTCCCAGTAGGGGCTGGACGGAATCGCGGCGACGAACTGCGTGAGTTGGTCGCGTCGGTGCGGAATTGGTCGACCATCATCGTGCGCAGATCGTCTGGACTTATTCCCAGGTCTCGCTCAAATCCCAATTCGACATAGGTTCCGTTGTCGAGGTGAAAACTGAATAAACCGGCCCGCACATCGTTCGTCAGCATGACCGAAAGCTCACGATTGAATGCCCGCAAGCGATTGCCCATCAGTTTTTGGCCTTCGTCGTTGAACAAGGCCGTACGCAGGAATAGAAAATTGAAATGCCGATCCCGATCGGTCGATTCGGCGAGGTGCAGTAGCGGACCGGCCAACGCGGACAGGCCGGCATTGTTGGCAACGTCCTCTATCAACCAGTGGGCTCCAAAGGCAAATTTGGACACTGGCTCGGAAAGCTGCCGTTCCCGTTCCCGATCTTCGTCCCCGCTGGCAGCTGTCGAATCTGATTGATCGCGATTTGATTCGGCGACCGGCGCGGCACCTCGTTGGAGAATATAAAAGGCATCCGTGTCGCCTGTCAGGTAGGTTTGTCCACTCTCCGTCGTTTTCGCTGTGGGCCGGTTCCACATCGCAATCAGGCGGTCAAATTCCAGGGGTTGGGCAAGTTGGACAGTAAAGTAGGCGTCATACAGGAAATCTTCATTTGTGTGCAGGGAAACGACCAGCTGATCAACATCTTCGAATTCCAGGCCACAGCGTTTTTTCCAGTTGAGCAATAAAGACTGAAATTCGGGACCAAGGCCCTGGATGATGCGTTGGCCCTCGGCGTTGTTGGCCAGCTCTTTCAGTCGGATTGCGAAAATCAGTTTCGGGGCGGTCGGCAATCCCTGGAGTTGCAGAGGTGGGCCGGTGGTCGGCGTTTCCCAGAGTGAGTCGTTGTCATCGGCAATCAGGTTCTGTAGCACGATGGGGCGTTCAGATTCCGGCATCGCGGCAAAATTGAGTTGCGTTTTTGGATCGTCGGCCAGAGCTTCCCCGTTTTTATCACTTGCGGCGGTTTCTTTTTCAGCCGCTGGCGGGACCTGAACGACGGTCCGACTGGCATTGAAGGCGAGCGCACCGATGATCAGGGCAAACAACGTCAGCGCGGCCGCGACGGCAGCCGGCAGTTTCCAACGGTTTTGTTTCCGCCGCGATGCCGCCTCTGCCGCGGCGTTGATCTTCTCTGCACGAACCGAGGCAACTTCCGGTGAAACGGGTTGGGTTGCGGTTGGATCGGTTGAATCGGAAACCGTCTGAATTTCTGGAACGGAAGCAATTTTTTGTTCGGTTCCCGGTTTGAATTGGTTCAACGACCTGCGAAATTCGGCCAGTGAGGACGAATTGGGAATCTTGAAATTCTGCAGCACGTCGTTCCCGCCGCTGATATTGATCAGGCGTTGAGCCACGTTGGTCAAATCGGCAGGCCGTTTGGCCGCGTCTTTGTCCAGCAGTTGATGCAGCAATTCCAGCAACGGTTGCGGCATGGAATATTTTTGCAAATCCGGGATTTGCCCACCCCGGTGCTGTTTCATGATCTCATCGGCCGTTACTCCGGTGAACGGAACTCGCCCCGTTAATGCTCGATACAACACGCAACCGATGGCATACGTGTCGCCCCGTTTGGTTGGTTTGTCCGTTTCTCGCGACCATTCGGGCGGCAAGTAGTGGAATTTGGACTCATGTCCTTTCTGGTCGGGATGGACGGACTCGAACGAGGGATCCAGTTGGACTGGCAGCCGGAGTTGGACCTGCCCGTTTTTTTGAATCCAGATGGTTCTCGGTGAAATGCTTCCGTGACGAATCCCGGCAGCATGCAGCGATTGGGTGGCTCGGGTGATTTGAGCCACGATCAACGCTGCTTTTTCCCACGGCAGTCGGCTTTTTCGCGGAAGTTTGGTTGCCAGTGGAACGCCATGGGGATATTCGCAGACGACAAATCGGTGACTGGGTAGCGCCACCGATTCGTAGATCGCCAGCAAGTTGACATGCTGCACCTCGCTTGCTGAATCGGCCAGTGATTCGACCGTTTGCCAATGCTTCAGGTCGGCAGCTTGATTTCCGGTCAGGAATTCCAGCAGCACCTGGTGCCTGGATTTCCGGTGAATGGCTTTAAAACTCCCCGGCAACTCCCCTTTCTCAAAACGGCTGATCACGGTGTAATTACCGTAATGAAAGGGACCGTCATGGCCGGCCAACAGGATCTTTGCCTGGTATTCGGAAATGGCGTTCTGTTCGACTAACCAATCGGCCAAGTTTTTTGCAGTTTGGTCGGTTAACCTATCCGAATTCGAACTTGCTTGCGTAAATAAAGTCTGCACTTGCGGTTGTGGCAAGAGCTGGCTTTGCGTCAGCAGGTTCCAAAACTGGTTTGTATCGATTGTCACGACTTGGGCAACTCGAAATGATTACAGTAGATTGGGTTGTCGGACGCTAAACCAAACGGATCCCATTGGGACCAAACAGGCAATTTCTGGCGATTTTGTTCGCCCGGATTGTTCACCGCCGTCGATTTCACATATTGTAAGTCATGGCATGGGTCGTTCGAAGTACTAATACATCCCTGTCAGCATTCAATTCCGGCTGACCAACGAGTGAGATTTCAATGAGTTCTATTGTGGCGTCCAAACGCACCCATATGAATGCCCACGAAACGGTGCAGCACTATTTTGATCGTGCTGCCGATCAGCTGGGCATGAAAGAAAGCACGCGGGTCATGCTGAAAATGGCCAAACGCGAAATTACGGTCGAAGTTCCCGTTGAAATGGACGATGGGCGGATCGAGACGCTCGTCGGCTACCGAGTGCAGCACAACGCTGCCCGGGGACCGATGAAAGGCGGTTTGCGATATCACGCGGAGGTCGATCTCGATGAAGTTCGGGCCCTGGCGTCGCTGATGACCTGGAAGACGGCGGTGGTCAACATTCCCTACGGCGGTGCAAAGGGAGGCATTTGTATTGACCCGCGCAGTCTCAGTCGAAAAGAAAAAGAGCGAATCAGCCGGAAATTCGTCGATCAAATTCACGACATCATCGGCCCGGACAAGGACATCCCTGCGCCCGACATGGGGACGGACGCGGAGACCATGTCCTGGATTCGGAACCAATGGGAAAAATATCACGGCTTCAATCCTGCCTGCATCACCGGCAAGCCGGTGGAAGAATACGGTGCCAAAGGACGCGAAGAAGCGACCGGCCGCGGCGTTGGAATTCTGTCGTTCAAACTGCTGAACCGACTTGGCCGCCGTCCGAAAGATACCAAAGTGGTCATTCAGGGATTTGGCAACGTGGGGGCCCACGCCGCCAAGTACATGAGTGAGTCGGAATTCAACATTGTCGGCATCAGTGATATTACCGGGGGGTACTACCAGGCCGATGGGCTCGATATTCCGGCAGCGCTGCATCACGTGATCAGCCACGGTAATCTCGCAGGATTTGACTCGGCCGAAAAAGTCTCCAACGAAGAGCTGCTTGAGCTGGAGTGCGACCTGTTGATACCGGCGGCCCTGGGCGGTGTGATCACCTCGGAAAATGTCGGTCGGATCAAAGCCAAGTACGTGGTCGAGGGTGCCAACGGGCCGGTCGACGCAGATGCCGATGAGATCCTGTTCAACAAGGGAATTGCGGTGTTGCCGGATATTTTGGCCAACGCAGGTGGGGTCACGGTAAGCTATTTCGAGTGGGTTCAGAATCGCCAGTACTACAGTTGGGATTTGAACCGGGTTCGCCAGCAGCTCGATGCGATTTTGTCAGAGAGTTTTGAAGCGGTCTGGCAAACGGCCAACGAGAACGATGTCAGTTTACGCACCGCCGCCTTCATGATTGCCATCCAACGCGTCAAACGATCGACTGAGTTAGGTGGGTTTTGAATTGATGCTTCAGACCCACGACGAAGTGCTCGCATACTACCAATCCAAACTGGAGGAACAGGAAGCGTCTGTTAAACGCTGTGTCAGTCGCTGGACGGGCATGTCGTATCTGCGCGGCGGGACATTTTTGATTTCGCTGGTTCCGCTGATTCTGGCGCTCAATTCGGTGGGGGGTTTTTCGAAGCCCTGGTTGGTATTGGCTGGTTTGATTTTTGTGGCATTTCTCGTGGTTGCCTACATCCATGAAGGCATGCAAGCGGAGTTGCGACGGGCCAAACTGCTGTCGATCATGTATCGCGAATCGATTGCCCGTTGCCGCCGCGAATGGACCCGGATCAAGGTCCCGAAAATCGACGTTCCCCGACATTTTCTCTCCAATTCCGTTGATCTCGATCTGTTGGGGGATAGCTCGGTCTTTAAATTGCTGGCGATTACGCGGACGCCGTTGGGTACCCAAACGCTGGCGGGCTGGATCATGGAAGGCGCCGAACCGGACGAAATCAAGCTGCGGCAGCAGGCCGTTCAGGAATTGCGTTTTGAATACGATTGGCGATTGAAGTTCCGGCTGCGTTGCGAACAGCTTGCTGCCGGTCAGTCAGGGCCCAGTCGGTTCGTCGAGTGGTCCGAAAGTCATGACTGGTTTGACGGTCGGCAGTGGCTGTTATGGCTGTCGCGGTTGGTCGGAGTTGTTTCGCTGTTGGCGATCGTGCTGACCCTGTTCGGTGTGATGCCATTGACAATTTCTGGCCCTGTCCTGATGTTGACCGTCGCGATCAGTTTTACGTTGTCGGTGTTCTTTGCGGGCGCGATGCACGATGTGTTCAACCAGATTTCTTCTCGCACGGACGAGGCTTTGCACTACATTGCCTTGTTTGACATGGTCACGGAATTTCCAGCCCAATCGGAGAAATTGAAATCGCTGCAGGTCCGTTTGAAGGACCAGCAACACGACGCGCAACAGAGCGTTCACCAACTCGGTCGGCTGATCTGGCTGGCCAACCTGCGTCGCAACGGGATCATGTTTATCCCGTATCTGATCTGCGAGTTTCTGTTTTTCCTGGACGCGCATGTGTTGCATCTGCTGGAGAGCTGGAAGCGAAAAAACGGCATGCATGTCCGCGGTTGGTTCGACGATCTGGGCCAGTGGGAAGCCCTCTGTGCACTGGCCAAGCTGGCAGGTGATGAACCCGGGTGGCAGTTTCCGGATGTCTTCTGCAGCAGCGGACCGAGCGATTCGGTGGTCACCTGTCAGCAACTCGGGCATCCGCTGCTGGATCAGAATCGCGTCCCCAACGACGTCCAGGTCGGCCCGCCCGGGACCGTGTTACTGGTCACCGGCTCCAATATGTCTGGCAAAAGCACGTTGCTCAGAAGCCTGGGGGTCAACATGGTGTTGGCCCAGATGGGCAGCGTGGTCTGTGCGGAAAAAATGAGCATGCCGCCGGTTCACATTGAAACCAGCATGCGGATCGTGGATTCATTGGCCGACGGCGTCTCTTTCTTCATGGCCGAATTGAAGCGTCTAAAAGAGATCGTTGACACGGCCCACGAACTATCGCACGACCAGCAGCGCACGATGTTTTTTTTGTTGGACGAAATTCTGCAAGGAACCAACTCGCGCGAACGTCAAATTGCGGTTAGCCGGGTCGTGCGGAAATTAATCGACGAAAATGCGATCGGCGCAATTTCAACCCACGATCTTGACCTGGCCACCACCGACGAATTGAAGGAAGCTTGCCGAACGGTTCATTTTGCCGAGCAATTCCATGACGTCGACGGCAATCGCAAGATGACATTCGACTACAAAATGCTGCCCGGCATTGCCGAAACGACCAATGCGTTGAAGTTGCTGGAGATGGTCGGTCTCGGCGAAGACTGACGGTGATTTCGAAGCCTCAATGGTGATCGTGACCGTCTTCTTCCGGGATGATGGGAAGCCGAAATTCAAGCCCGAGCAGGTGGCGGGATTTGAGTCCCAGCAGGTCGCGGCGACTAAGGACGCCGTCTTCCTTGAGAATTGAATCCGGGTCGACTTCCATCTGCATCAGCATCCGCCAGTGCGTCGCCAGCAGCGAAGTGATGCTGCGTTTGGCATCGAAATCAAGGTGCGGGATCAGCTTGCCAGCGGCATAGAAAATTTTCTCAATCCGTGCACAGTACAGGCGGACGAGGTAAGTCAGTGGTTTGCCGGTTTGGCGGAGCTTCAGCCGATGAAGCTCGATTCCGCATTCATCCAGGTCCTGTTGGGCCAGAAACACTTGATTCTGTTTCAGCAGGTTCACGGTATTGGCAAGTATCTGTGTCAAGAATACAGCTTTGCCGCACTCGATCGCGGCCAGTTCATAATCCGCTTTCACGTAACCGAGGATCGGGATCGTTGCCGCCAACGTCGAACCACCGATGGCGCTGGCAAACGTCTCCAGTTCTTCAAACGTCTGGAATTTGCGATTGCGAATCCAGATGTCTGCGGCGGTTACCGAGTTGAACAAAAACTCTTTGGGGATTTCGTACCTCCGCGTCGTGTCGATCAAAGCGGCCAGTTCAGCCGTGGTGCACTTGTCCAAAAACGCGTCGCTGAGGTCGTCTCGAACTTCGTGCCAGACCTCGAGTGACAGGCCGGTGTTACTGTCCAGCTGTAAAAGTTCGGTCACACGAATCAAATGCTGAAGCACCGTATCGAGTGATCGACGCGTATCTCCGGGGATGTTGCTGACGGTCCAGAGATAGCCCTGATAAAACGATTTCACCGCCGTGTGGCAGTTCCGGTAGCCTCGTTCAATCGCATCGTGAGTCAGTTCGATGTGGGGGCGGGTTTCGGGCATTTTGGGTTCCGGATCGAATCAGGGAAATGGATTTGAATCAGGGAAATGGATTTTTTAGAGATTAACTGATTTGTGGATGTTCTTGAAGTGTTCCCGCGCCGGTAAATCAATCCTCGCTGGCTGGCCGAGTTGCCTCGTCGAAACCGGTGCGGTCGACTAGGATAGATCGCTCCTGGGAATGGTTTTGTCGCCAAGTTCGCCCCCAGGGGCACCTCCGTTTTATCCAGCCCAAACAGCCCTGTCGTGGAGTCACGATGAAAATCTTACTTGCCAGTCCCCGGGGATTTTGTGCCGGTGTTAACATGGCGATCGAAAGCCTCGATCTGACATTGCGAGAATTCGGTGCGCCCGTCTACGTTTTTCATGAAATCGTTCACAATCAATACGTGGTCGACTCCTTTAAAGAAAAAGGAGCCGTCTTCGTGGACGAACTCGAAGACGTGCCGCGCGGTTCGGTGCTGCTGTTTTCGGCCCATGGTGTGTCGCCTGAGATTCGTAATCTGGCCCGCCAACGCAACCTCAACGCGATTGATGCCACTTGCCCGTTGGTTACGAAAGTACATCTCGAGGCCATCAAGTACGCCCGCGAAGGCTATACGATTTTCCTGATTGGCCACGACGGTCACGATGAAGTCATTGGAACTATGGGCGAAGCTCCCGAAGCCATCGTGTTGGTCGAAACCGAGGAAGATGTTGAACGACTTGAGATCCCGGCCGACGCCAAAGTCGCTTACCTGACGCAAACGACGTTGTCGGTGGACGACGCAAATCGGATTATTCAGCGGCTCAAGCAACGGTTCCCGAACTTGGCGCACCCCCCGAAAGAAGATATTTGTTACGCGACCCAGAACCGGCAGGAAGCCGTTCGCAAGATCGCCTCGCAAGCCGATTTGTGTTTCGTGTTGGGTAGCCAGAATAGTTCCAATAGCCAGCGGTTACGAGAGTTGGCAGCCGATGCAGGCATTCCGGCCTATCTGATCGACGGTTCCAAAGACATCGATCCGCAATGGATGGAGGGTGTGGAAACCGTTTTGATCACCGCGGGTGCCAGTGCTCCGGAAACGGTCGTCAATCAATGTATTGAATGGTTGCTGGAACGGTACGAAGCGACGGTCGAGCCGGTGATCATTCGCGAAGAAAATGTTAATTTTCCGCTGCCGAAAGTGCTGCGGAAATTGCAGGCCTAGTCCGGTTTTCCATACCCGACAGTTTTCCATTCCCGCCGGTTTTTAATCCGCGCCACGCCATTCGGCGGATTGCCTGAATTGCAACCACGGTCAGATTACAGCTACTTTCCCCGAGCCGACAACTCGCGGACCTTGATGTCTTTGATCAGGATATGGGTCGTCGGATCGTGGCCCTGAAAGATGATCGTCCCCGGCTCCAGTCGCCGGCCTCTCCTGGGATTTGGATCAGGGGCTCGCTGGTCGGTCCAGTCGGTGACTTGATACCCATTAACCCACACGGCCACGTGGGGTCCGGTCGCCATGATGGTTTTGGCAAACCACTCCTGGTCGTTGGCATTGACCCGTCGCGCATTGACGCGCCGAAAAATGCCGCCGGTGCCGCAGTCGACCGGGTCGGTTCGATCCTGATTCTTGAATTGGTTCTGAATCTGACTTTCGTAGCCGTTCATCAGTTCGCCTGGGATACTCCGAAAAAACACACCGGAATTCAGTCCTTCGGCCTGAGTTTGGCAGCGCATCGAGAACACGAAATCGCCAAATTGCTGTTTCGATTCGATTTGGCCGGGACCGTTGCTGATGTTCAGTTCCTGATTGGGGGTCACCGAGAAAACACTCTGTTGTCGACGGTCAAGATTCCAGGCGGTTAATTCATCCGACAAAGGAATGGTTTCCAGATTAACCGGTTTTAGACGGATATTTCGAAAGGCACAAAAACCAGTATTCAGTTGTAAGCCGATGTAACCGCGGCCCAAGGGGCTGGGGTCGACATAGTCAACGGTTTTCTGATCGTCGATCCAGACTTTGATTCTGGGGCCATCGGCCAACACGCGGACTTGGTGCCATTGCTCGCTGGCAAAATCAAGATCCGTATCGGCTCGGTCGACCAGCGAACCGGTCGGGAATGGGTGGTCAAGTCGACTGGCAATGTTCAGTTCATAGCAATCTTTCGCGGGATTGCGTGGGTTGGGGCTGGTTCTCAAGAAAATACCGCTGTTGGTTTGTGGGCCAGATTTGAATTCCAGCAACAGTTCGTAATCGTCAAACTGTGTCGTCGTTCTCAACAGGCCCCGTTCACCGTCGCTGACTCGGATTTCTCCCTCCTCGACGGACCAATTGGCCTCGGTGACGGCCTTCCAGCCGAACAGCGATTCGCCATCGAACAGCGACAACCACCCAGCCTGTGTATCGACCTCGTCCAGACCAGGCGTCGGACCAAATTCGGCAGCTTGACGGTTGTCAGGCCGGGAATCGCTGTTTTGGCGGGCCGAGACCTGTTTTGGGCACCATCCAGACTGGATCAGCATGACGCCTGCCGCCAATAATGCTACAACTGACGACAGCTCGGGGCCTGCGGGACGGAATGGGTTGATTCGGTTGAACCGGATAAGCGGAAAGAGCTTCATTTTCGTCGACACTCCGGGCTAGGCCATCCTGGCAAAATAGGTATTTGAAGATGGGTAAACTTTGAAGCATAATGATCGTCCACGACAAGCGGCGGGACAACACCAGCTGATTCGCTAAATTGCCGGGGTTTTTCTGAAATTTCGAGCAATCGAAATAGAAAAACCTACATTAAGAACATAACAACTTGATCCAATCACCGAAAAAATAGTCTCCGCGAAGCTTTCGTAGAGCTGTGCAAGGGCGTTTTCGTGAACAAAGACCCACTCCTAGACTCTCGCCACCAATCCCGAAAATACGTGTTATTGACCGGAGCGACCGGCTTGGTTGGCCGTTATTTGATGCGGAATCTTTTCCTCGAGGGCCGTCATTTGGCCGTCGTGGTCCGACCGACGCGTCGCATGAATGTGCAACAGCGAATCGAGTCGATCCTGCAACGCTGGGAACAGGAAATCGGGGCCCCGCTACCGCGGCCCATCGTGTTCGAGGGAGATGTATGCCAACCGGATCTTGGCCTCCAGCCGGACGAAATTTCCTGGATTCGGAAACACTGCAACCAGATCATTCACAGTGCGGCGGTGCTTCAATTCAGTGGTGCTTCGCTGGACCAGGAGCCGTGGCGGACCAATTTGGGAGGCACGAAAAACGTACTGGAACTTTCGCGTCGATGCGAAATTTCCGAGTTTCACTACGTTTCAACCGCTTATGTTTGCGGCATTCGCCATGGCAAGGTGATGGAAAGCGATCTCGAATGCGGGCAAGAGTTCCGGAATGATTACGAACGGAGTAAGTACCAGTCTGAACAACTGGTCCGCCAAGCCGATTGTTTTCAGTCAACGACGGTTTATCGTCCGGCCGTCATCGTAGGCGATTCCAAAACCGGGTATACATCCACGTATCATGGCCTTTATCTGTATCTGCGTTTACTGGCAACGCTCGTGCCGCAGCAGAAACGCAATGCCCAGGGCTTGATCGAGACCCCGATCCGGATGCCGATCAGCGGTGACGAACCTCGCAACGTGGTCCCGGTTGATTGGGTTGCCGACGCCATCAGCACGATCTTCTGTAATCCTGAGGCTCATGGAAAAACGTACCACCTCTCGCCGGATCATTACATGTGCGGGCGGGAATTGCTCGAGCACTGTTACGAGTTTTTCAATTCCTGTGGAGTTGAATTTCGTGGTGACGGCGACCGTTCAGGGGACAACGAGTTCTCGAAGACCTATTTTGCCAATGTGAGTATTTATCAGGACTACGAAACCAGCGATCCAACTTTTGACAAAAGCAACCTCGAGTCCGTCTTTGATGTCGTTTGCCCCAAAATCGACAAAGAGATGACGCTTCGATTCATGGAATTCGGGATCGCCAACAAATGGGGCAAAAAGCGCGAATCCGTTCCGAAAGTTGAGCGATGGTTCGATTCGGAGTTGGCCAATATCGCAAGATCAGCGACCAGTTTGTTGCAGCGTTTATCGTCTGGTGAAAAAGAGACGCTGCCCAAGTTCGGAATTGACATCCATGGACCTGGCGGTGGGCAATGGCAGTTTACGGCCAGCAGCGACGGTAGTTTTGAGGTCTTGCCCGGCCTTCCCGAGAGCCCCTATCCAGTTCTTACCATGGATGATCGCCAGGTCAGCCGACTGCTGAAAAACGGAATGGAGAGGGATGTCGAATCTCCGGAATCACATCATCCCAGCTCGATCTGGCTGGATCCGATCCAGTCGGTTTTGCAGCCAACCCGCGATTAAGCCGCTCATGCTGCCAGTCACTGCCTGCTGGAAAGGGTTATTCGATCGACTGGTCGGATTGCGGCGTTGGTTCAGCTTGCACTGTCTCTGCAAACGGTTTGTACTTCTCCAACCGAATGGACTGCCGTTCGATTCGGTAATCTACGCCGCGCAGCTGACCTGAGTTGTCCATTGCGCCAGGCAGCAGCAGAGCGGGTGAATCAGTTGCGTCGCGACGATCGCCAGTAGCAACACGGACCACTTAACCGGGAACTCGGAGGGTCGCTGAAAACCTGCCCTCGACCTCAGAATTCCGCTGGTCGTGAAATCGACAAACAACAGCAAGATCAGGTTCCAGATCTGATAGAACACCACCACCGCCAGCAACCACAGAAACTCCGTCTGTGCGCCGAGCGTGTAGGCAGCGATCGCGGCCAACGGTCCCACAACGATCGGGATGATGGCCAAAGTGCCGTGCATTAAAACGAGGTGCCATTTCCGATGGTAAAGACGAACCGTTAGCAATTGCCGCGTGATCCAGTTCGTTGCCGATCGCAACGTTGTCGATTCAGTATTTTCCAAAATGAGATTCGGAACCCGAAACACGCGGTAGCCCTGTTTCTCCAATTCTCTGGTTAATAGGGTGTCTTCGCAAAACGCCTGGCCCCATCTGTCAGCAAGACGACATTCCCGGAAACAACTGCGTTTGATCGCCAACGTGCCTCCCCAGGCAATATTGTAAATCTGCATTTGAACAATGGCCGCCGCGTTCCAGATATGCCGGACGTAGGATCCCAGGCCAGGTCTTTCGGGAGCAAACCAACGATTGCCTGTTGTCGCGCAATCTCGGGATTGCTCAAGGGTTGAATCAGATCCGACAACCAGTGCTGGTCGGGAATCGTATCCGCGTCGATTAACGCGATCACTTCGACTTCGTCCGGCAGCTTGGACTCGGCTTCCAGAATCGCTGAACACTTCAGGCTGCAGTTTTCTTGCGGCCTCGACAACGTGTGGATTTTTGGCTGAACCCGGCCCTCGTAATAGTCGCGGATCACGCCGAGTGCCGGGTCGGACGGATGGTCAACGACAATGTGTAAGTCGTATTTTGGATACTCCTGGCTGGCCAGTCCAGCAAAGCAATCGGTCAGGCTGGGGTCGGCACCGCGCAGACAGAGGATGACGGCGACCTGCGGCTGGTATTCAGCTACCCCTTCCTGCGGGAGAGTTTTCGCTCCAGCGGCGCGGTTGTCAGGCTGGTGTTCGCCTCGACCGGGCCCCGGCCTTCGCATCGAGAGGCAATAATACGCAACGTAAATGGACTGAAAGGCAGCCATCAGCAGCATTAAGGCTGCCACACACCAGCTTGCAATGGAGTCCATAGGCCTGAAAACGTCGGGGAGAACCGGTAAACTACGAATCGGACCTGTTGGTCCGAGCTAGATGTTACATCTATCCAGCCAAGATGTTGACATCAATTTGGAATGTGGGATTATGTGAAATTCGCGGACTTAATAACGAAAAGAATTCGGAAACCAGGTATGAGCTCGACAACAACCGAAAAATATCAACACGTCAATCATCTTTGGGACGACGCCGTCGCCGATCAGCTTTCACCGGCCGAGCGATTGGTTTACCGTTCCAATTGTCTTGGTGCCGATCAGCGAATTACCAATACCGGTGGTGGAAATACGTCTTCGAAAATCCACGAGACCGATCGTTTGACGGGGGAGCAAGTTGATGTTTTGTGGGTCAAGGGATCCGGAGGGGATTTGCGGACGGCGAAAAAAGACAATTTTGCTTCATTGTACATGGACAAATTGCTCAGTTTGATTCCAAACTACAATCACGCCCCCAACAATGGCCCCAAAACACCCGCCGAAGATTCGATGGTCGGACTGTTTCCGCATTGCACCTACGATCTCAATCCCCGCGCCAGTTCGATCGACACACCGCTGCACGGTTTTCTGCCGGCCCGGCACGTCGATCACATGCATCCCAACAGCGTCATTGCGATCGCCGCGTGCGAAGGCAGCCGTGAACTGACACAGGAGATTTTTGGCGATGAAATTGGCTGGGTGCCTTGGCTGCGTCCCGGTTTTGAGTTGGGTTTGATGATGCAGCGAGAGGTCGAAGCCAACCCTTCGCTCAAGGGCTTGGTGATGGGCCAACATGGCCTGATCAATTGGGCCGATGACGACAAAGCGTGTTACGAGCTGACGCTCAGCCTGATCGAGAAAGCCGCCCAGTTTATCGAATCCAAGGACAAGGGTGACCAGACGTTTGGTGGGCAGAAATACCAGACGATGAATGACGAAGCACGGGATCAACTGCTGGTGGAGCTGCTGCCGTGGTTGCGCGGGCGAGTTTCCCAGATGAACAAGTTCATCGGCACGGTTGAAACCCGCGATGCCATCTTGCGATTTGTCAATTCGCACGACGCCCAGCGATTGGCGGAATTGGGAACCAGTTGTCCGGATCACTTCCTGCGGACCAAAATCAAACCGCTGTACGTCGATTGGGATCCCGCTACCGAGGACCTGTCGTCATTGCAGGCCAAACTGGATAGTGGATTGGAACAATATCGCAAGGATTACACGGCCTACTACGAAGCGTGCAAGCATGACAATTCACCCGCGATGCGAGACCCGAATCCGACGGTCATCCTGATCCCGGGTGTCGGCATGATTGCGTGGGGAAAAGACAAAAGCGAATCCCGGGTTACGGCGGAATTCTACACCTGTGCTGTGGAAGTGATGCGAGGCGCCGAAGCTCTGGGGAAGTACATCTCCTTGCCCAAACAGGAAGCCTTTGACATCGAGTACTGGCTGTTGGAAGAAGCCAAACTCAAACGCAAACCACCGGAAAAGGAAATGTCACGCGATGTGGCCGTGGTGATCGGGGCCGGAAATGGAATTGGCAAAGAAGTTGCCTTTCGAGTCGCCCAGGAAGGTGCTCATGTCGTTTGTTGTGACTTGAGAGAATCCGATGCTCAAACCACCGCCGACGAACTGTCGGAGATTTACGGACAGGGGATCGGGGTCGCAGGATCCGGGATCTCCGGTTGCGGCCGCGCGATTGCGGTGGGTGTCGATATTACCAATCGTGAATCAATCCGGGACATGATCAAGCAAACTGTGCTGGCCTACGGCGGCATCGATCGCGTGATTGTCACCGCAGGCGTGTTTGTTGCGCCGAACGGGACGGCAGCCTGTCCGACGAAAAATGGAAATTCACTTTCGACGTCAACGTACTGGGTAGCTACAACGTGGTGGACGAATGTCGAAAACTGCTGGCCGAACAGGCGATCCCGGCCTCGGTCGTGCTGACCACCAGCGTCAACGGCGTCGTCGGCAAAAAAGGCTCGGTCGCGTATGATACTTCCAAAGCTGCTGCGAATCACCTCGTCCGCGAGTTGGCCATCGAGATGGCTCCGCTCGTGAGAGTCAACGCCGTAGCGCCTGCTACGGTGGTTGCCGGTAGCACCATGTTTCCGCGGGATCGCGTGATTGCGTCATTGACCAAGTACGAAATTCCATTCGCAGAATCGGAATCCGATGACGAACTGAGAAACAAGTTGGCCGGATTTTATGCCCAGCGGACATTGACCAAGCAGCCGATCACGCCAGCCGATCAGGCCGAGGCGATCTATTTTCTGGCGAGTGAACGGTCCAGCAAAACGACCGGTCAAATCGTGAATGTGGATGGTGGATTGCACGAAGCGTTCCTGCGATAGGACAGACTCCGGGGCCGGAGCCTGAATCCGGGCTGAGGGCCCGGGCCATTCTCATTAGTAAGCATCGGCGAAAGCGACCTATGGCAACCGTCCATTTAGCAATCGATCTGGGAGCGAGTTCCGGCCGAGCCATGATTGGTGTGCTCGAAGGAAAAGCCAAAAAGATCCGGCTGGAAGAAGTGCACCGGTTTGAGCATCATCCTTGCCTTACCCCGGCGGGGCCAGTCTGGGACTTTACAGGCATCTGGTTGAATATTGTCTCTGGACTCAAACAGGCCGGTACTTGGTGCAGCGACAACGGAATGCGGCTGGCCTCGGTTGGCGTGGATGCGTGGGGAGTCGATTGGAGCCTGGTCGGCAACAGTGGCGAACTATTGGCCCTGCCCCACTGCTATCGCGACCCCCAAAACGAGCCCGCCCTAGAAAAGGTCTTAAAAGCCGTCGGCGGCAAACGATCACTTTACGATCGAAACGGCATTCAGTTGATGGCGATTAATTCGCTGTTCCAGGTGGTCGCTCGACACGAACGGGAACCCGGTCTGTTTGCCGCGGCCCAACGCTTGATGTTCATCCCGGACCTGTTTCATTTCTGGCTGTCGGGTGAATTGACGACCGAGCGAACGATTGCATCGACCAGCGCGATGTTGGCACTTGATTCCGGTGATTGGGATACCACGCTGCTGAAACAACTGGGGCTGCCGACGCAAATGCTGGGTCCGATCATCGAACCGGGAACCGTGATCGGAAATTTGCGGGATGAAATTGCCGAAGTTGCCGGACTGGATTATCCGATCCAGGTCATCGCCCCGGCCACTCATGATACGGCTTCTGCGGTGGCAGCGATTCCGGTTACCGATCCGTCAAAACGTTGGGCCTATCTTTCCAGCGGAACCTGGTCACTGCTGGGAGCCGAACTGGATGCGGCACACCCCACCGATGCCGCGTGTGACGCACCTTTTACCCACGAGCGTGGACTCGACGGCAGCTTTCGGTTTCTCAAGAACATCGGAGGACTGTGGCTGGTCCAGGAACTGCGTCGCGAGTTGAATGAGAAAGGCGAATCGGTCTCGTTCGCCGAATTGACGGATTACGCGCGAAATGCTGATCCCTTTCGGACGTTGATCAATCCCAATGCGGCACGGTTTGCCGCACCGGGCAAAATGGCCGCCAAGATCCGTGAATTCGCCGATGAGACGGGCCAGCCTGAACCGGAAACTGTCGGTGACCTGGTGCGTTGCTGCCTCGACAGTCTGGCTCTTTGCTACCGTCACACGGTCGATCTGCTGGAGTCGATTCTGGGTGAAAAGATCGAGGTCTTGCATGTTGTCGGGGGGGGCATTCAAAACGAACTGCTAAACGAAATTACGGCAACGACCATGCAACGGCCTGTCATTTGCGGACCGGTTGAAGGGACCGCCGCGGGGAACGTGTTGGTCCAGGCGATGGGCGCCGGCCAAATTTCGGATCAACAGGAAATTCGCCAGATCGTCGCTCGCTCCTTCGAAACGAAACGCTACAAAGCCAAACGTGAAACGCTGCCTGCCGGTGTCTATGAAAAATACCAGGCACTGGTTGCGGTGAAATCCTGATCCTCCGGTCGATTCTGATCCTTCAGTGGATTCGTGATTTTCGGCGGGTGATCGGTCGCCGGACGGACGAGAGATTCGCGTTTGACGAAAGATTTGACTTAAACTTAATCCACTTTCGACGGGGACAACCATGATACTGCTGCGAATCGGTTCCTTGATGGTCTGTTGGGTCGCGATGCTCACTTCGTCTCTGGCTGCGCAGGAATCAAAGCCGAATGTGATTGTGATTCTGGCCGATGATTTGGGCTACGCGGATCTGGCCAGTTTTGGTTCGACGGACATGGAGACGCCTGCCCTCGATCAAATGGTGGCTCACGGTTTAAAGTTCACCAATTTCTACGCGAATTGTCCGGTCTGTTCTCCGACTCGGGCGGCACTGCTGACAGGTTGCTACCAGGAGCGTGTTGGGGTGCCCGGTGTAATCCGAACCCATCCCGAGAATAGCTGGGGGAAACTCGCCGAGGATGCCGTGCTGTTACCCGAAGTGCTGTCCGAGGCTGGTTACCAAACGGCATTGATCGGCAAATGGCATCTGGGATTGACGTCCGAAGACTGGCCGAACCATCGAGGCTTCGATCACTTTCAGGGCTTTCTCGGGGACATGATGGATGATTATTACGATCATCGTCGTCACGGAAATAATTACATGCGATTGAATCGGGAGGAAATTGACCCCAAGGGGCATGCGACCGATCTGTTTTCCAACTGGGCCTGCGAGTATCTGCTCGAACAGTCAAAACGAGCCGAGCGAAAACCGTTTTTTCTATATCTTGCCTACAATGCCCCGCATACACCGATTCAACCGCCCGCCGATTGGCTGGCGAAAGTCAAGACACGGGAGCCTGAAATGACCGACAAGCGGGCCAAATTGGTTGCGCTGATCGAGCACATGGACGCGGGGATCGGAAAGGTCATGCAAACGTTGAATCAAACGGGATTGGCCAATGAGACGTTGGTACTGTTCACGTCCGACAACGGTGGTCAGTCCAATGTCGGTGCGAACAATGGTCCCCTCCGGGAAGGGAAAGGCACGATGTACGAAGGTGGTCTAAAAGTCCCGGCTGTTGCGGTCTGGCCCGGCAAGATCCATCCCGGCACCGTAACCGAGCAGATTGCGATCACGATGGACCTGTTTCCAACGATTTGCGATCTGGCCGGGGCCGATGCGACCACCGCCGTCGACAGCATCTCAATCCTGCCGACGCTGCTCGGCCAGCCACAGACGGGCGACGGTTCCAATCCTCGCGACCTGTTTTTCGTTCGCCGCGAGGGAGGCCTGCAATTCAACGGACTTTGTATCCGGGCGCTGCGACGAGGCGATTGGAAGCTGGTTCAGAACTCGCCCTATGCACCCTGGGAGCTGTTCAATCTGAAAAACGACCCATTGGAGCAGCAGGATTTGTCCAGCAAAAATCCTCAAATGTTTCGGGAACTGAACGAGGCGATGCGAAAGCAAATCCAAATGGGCGGTGGCGTAAAGTGGCAGTAGTCGCTCGACCTGCCCATCGGCGACCCCGCCAGGGTTACCCGACAGGGAACAACCTCCAGCCCAATCAGCCTCCGGTCGAATTTAATCAAGGTGGTTATTTCGAGTTTTTTGAACGCCGGCTTAAAATACCCTCGATTTTCTTGGCTTCCGCGAGTTGTTGTTCCTCGGTCAGTTTTGCTGGCGTGACGGTTTGGTGACCGATGTCGTCGTCGGGTCCGAGTTCACGCCAACGGATGTTGCGGTACCACACGGGGTCTCCGTGATCTTGCAGACTTAGTTTGCCGCCGCGGGCGGTCAGGTCACCACCCCGTTTGTTGAGCAGGTCGACTTCCGAGGCGAATTGAGGATCGGTGTAATCAAAATCGATCACCTTTTGATCATTCAACCAATGCTGAATGATCGTTCCTTGACAGACAATTCGCGCTGAATTCCACTGGCCGGGCTGTTTCGTCGCGTCATTCGAGGGCGGCATACAGAAATAAAGCGACGCTGCAGACGTGCGCGGGTTTTTTCCATCGGCGTGTTTGGAATTATCCAGAATCTGGTACTCGTATTGGGTCGGCCGGTAGTACACGCCGCTATTGCTACCGGGGGCAACCTTCCAGTCAAATCGGAGTTCGAAATTGTCGGGGACTGGGGCCGCATCGTAGACCAGAGATCCGCCCTTGCCTTGACGAGTGATCACTCCGTTCTCGACTTTCCAGTTTCCCTTGTGCTGCCAACCGGAAAGATCCTTGCCGTTGAAAAGCGATTGAAATGCAGCGTTAGATTCCAGGGCAGCCCGATCCAGTTTCACGTCGTCGTCGAGGCGCTGTTGCAGTTTCTGAAGTTCGTCCAGCAACTTTGTTTTTTGATCTGAAAACTCAGGGTCCTCGGCCAGGTCTTTGGTTTCCCAGGGGTCAGTTTTCAGATCAAACAGCATCGTCTCATTGAGCCCGGGATAGACAATCAGCTTAAACCCGTCTTTGGTTACGGCGCGTTGTGAGCTGAGATAACCACCGTAGATTGCGTCATACGATTGAGTTCGTTCGCCACGGATCAATGGCAAAACGCTTTGGAAGTCGATGTCGTCGTCGATTTTCGCTTCGGCCAGTTCCAGCGAGGTCGGGACCACATCCTGCAGATAGATTGGCGTCTCGATTTTCTTGTCGGCTGGGATCGCCGGACCAGAAATCAAGAAAGGCACGCGAACGCTGTGTTCGTGCAGGTTCTGCTTGCCCATCAAGCCGTGGTGGCCGCATGCCAGGCCGTGGTCGGCCGTAAATACAATGTAAGTGTTCTCGGCCTGTCCGGATTTTTCAAGCGCATCGAGGATCCGTCCAATTTCGCGATCGAGGTGCGTGATGATCGCATAGTACTCCTGTCGATTCACTTTGACGTTGTATGGCGTTCGCGGAAACGGCGCGAGTTTCTCGTCCCGAATTCGTTTCATCCCCAATGCATACGGGTACTCGGCATAAAACGGCTCGGGCAGTTTGATGTTCTCGATAGGGTACATGTCGACAAACTCTTTGGGGGATTGTCGAGGATCGTGGGGTGCATTGAATGCGACGTACATGAAAAACGGATTGTCACTTTGACTGGCCATTTCAATGTAGTCCGTGGCATCATCGGCAACGACTTCCGTCCAGTGTTTTCCACCTTCCCAAAATCCACCATGCTGAGGATCCCAGGGCAGCCAGTTTTTGTCTGTCGGGGACTGGGGGCGGTTGTAGCCGGCCGGTGTCTGCTTCGGCATTCCGGGTCGCACATGCCGGACGGTGTCGAAGATCTTCTCCGTGTCGGCTTTGACATGCCATTTGCCGGTGAAGTAGGTGTCGTAGCCTGCGCCTGCCATCCGCTGCGACCAGAGTCTGTTTTGGGGTACGTAGTCTTTGTTCAGGTCGGACTGAATCGCTTTGGCACGCCACACGAAATGGCCTGTGTTCAGCATCGTCCGACTGGCAACGCAAACGGCTCCACTCCAGGACCCCATGTTGTACGCGCGGGTGAAATTGGTGCTGCGTTTGGCCAGGCGATCAAGCTGGGGCGTGTTGATTTCGTCGTTGCCGTAATAACCTACGCAATCAAAGGCAAAATCGTCGGCGAAAATGAACAGGACGTTGGGTTTGGCCTGTCGGATCTTGTGGCTGTCGACGTTGTCGTTACCGCAGGCGAGCGCGTTACCGACCGAGCCGATCAGAACCGAAGCTATCAAACCTACAATCGCGAATCTTTGTTGGCGTCCCATTTTTCTGTTTCCCTAAAACCGGTTGGCAGTTTTCGAATGATCGGATTTACTCGCACTTGATCGCGCCCCAGCCTGTCACGTCTCAGCTGGTCGAGCCAAGACCTGCGAACGGTTGAGCTTACTCGACGATTGTAACCCATGTTTTTCCACGATGCGAATGGCGCATCCAACGGTCCCAGCCATGCGAATCCCTTAGCGAACGATCGCTCCATGCCGATTATTCGCATTATCCGAGGTCGTTGGGTGGAGCTCGAGGTTGGCCCTTGCGTCGGATGAATCACCAGGAGATCCCGTAGCCTACAATAGAATCTGGCTGCATTCGTCACGCTCACCTCGGTTCTCTCTTTTTGAATTCCACCCATGAAGTACTCTTGTCCACTCTGGTTCTTACTCGGTGCGGCGGCCTTGATGCTGTGTTCATCTTTTTTCTGGGCTCGCATGGAGTTCGGCAGTATCGCCGAACCTCCCGGTAAGCAGCGGGATGATGTTTACTACGAAAACATCGCATTTAACCTGGCCGCGGGGAATGGATTTGCACTGGATTTTGCCAGCGAAGACTGGCGGCAGCCCTACCGAGACGCGAATCGGGACGGGAGCAACGAATGGATTTTTCGAATCAAGGCAGCCGGCCCGACCGCAACGCGTCCTCCCGTCTGGCCAATCCTGATGGCAGGCAGCTACCAACTCTGCGGTCGTCGATTCGACGTGTTGAGATGGATGAACATTGGATCGGTTTCCATCGGTTTGACCCTGTTGCTCTGCACCCTGTTCCGTTTTTACGGGCCTGCGACAGCGATCATGGCGGCGATTACAATCTCTTTGGATTTCGCGGTGATGCGGACGGCAGGCCAATTAATGACCGAAGCGATTGCGATTGCCTGGATGGCGATCCTGTTCTCGATCGGTGCGAGGATGTTCTTCACCCGGGACAATTCCGGCCGCGGCCGCCATCATGCCTGGCAGTGGGCGATTCTGGGGATCACGCTGGGGCTGTACTCCATGATTCGGACCAACGCGATTGGCTGGATTTGTCTGGCTGTGGTGTTTGGTGCTGCGTACTGTGTTTTCAAAATGTTGAAACACCAGGATTGGAAATCCGTGATCGTGCGCTTGAGTTGCCTGTTACTGGGCGTTGCCATCGTGGCGGGGCCATGGTGGGCTCGCAATTGTTTTGTGACCGGACACTTTCAGCCATTTGGGACGGCGGCTGGAATCGGTGTTGCCGGATTCTATTCCGACCGGGCGTTCGAGGGAGGCGGTATTTGGGACCTCGATGCCGTGCATCAGGCACAACAGAATGCTTTCGAAAACCACGACGTCGCTGGTCTAACGCTCGCCCAACAGGAATACCTGATCGGCATCGAGGGCCGACGGTTAGCGGGCGACTGGATTGCCGAAAATCCTGGAAAACTTCCCCAGCTGTTCCTGATTCGGATTGGAGACCACCTGGGAATCCTGTCCGGGTTTCACCCGGCATTGATTGGCGTCAACCTGTTGATCCTGTTCGGTGCCTTGATCGGGATGATTTTTGACCGGCAATGGGGGCGGTGGATCGCGGTGGTTTGGCTGCTGAGTCTGATGGTGACCGTGCTAACCATTTCTCATCAGGGGAGATACTCGATCCCGATTCGACCGTTGCTCCATGTCGCCTGTGCGATTGGAACGGTCTGGTTCTGGACCATGGTTTGGCGTTATTTTTCGCCACCTCAGCGAACTGAGCCTCGTCCAGAATAAGCCCCCACGATCGAATCAAATGCTTGGTCGAACTGAGGATCAATCCATCAATTTACGGGCAAGGTCAGCCACCGAGCTGCCAATCTGTTTGATCCCCTGGTGTTGTTTGCCATCTTTCAAGTTCCCGTCGGCATCCAATGCATCCAGGGCATGTGCGATTGCCAGCTGCTGCGGGATTACCGTGACGCCGATATTTCCCAGGATGGCTTTGAGGTGAACCAGTCCACGCAGGCCGCCGAGCCCGCCGGGCGACGCCGCCATCAGCCCCGCGATTTTTCGCTGGTAGGCGAACAGCGGTGGTTTTCCTTCTTCGCTGCGCGATGCCCAATCGATTGCGTTTTTCAGCAGCGGAGCGATGCTGCTGTTGTACTCGGGAGACGAGATCAAAAAGCCGTCGTGGGCCGCGAACACTTCACGCAATCGTTTGGCTTCGTCCGGCGGCGATTCCCGTTCGAGGTCTTCGTTAAAAATGGGAAGCTCGAAATCGCCCAGGTTGATCAGCGTAACTTCGGCACCGGATTCTGTCGCGCCTGCGCGGCAATTTGGACCAGCGTTTGGTTAAACGAGCCCTTACGCGAGCTTCCGGAGAAAGCCAATATTTTTGGAACCGGCGCCGACATTCTACATCTCCCGATAGTTTTTGGGGGTTCACAGCGAGCGATCAATCAGCCAAAGAGTTTACGGCACCCTGGAGTTGATTTCAATTGACGTTCACCCGCCCAGGGCGTGCTCGCTCGGCGGCGGGATGACCGTTTTTGCCAAATTGAGCTAACAAAAAATACGAAACAAGATATAACGGTGCAGTTGCGAAACGCGTTTCAAAGAGGACCACGATTGAGTCGCTGGGATCAAATCGGCATCGGTTTTATACTGGCCTGTATCGCATTTTGCGCGTTTGGAATCGCGCGGATGGAGTCAAACACCGAAGACGTGCTCCAGTGGTTGCCGGACCAATCGAACGCCCGCGAGGATTTTGATTTCTTTCAGGAGCAATTTGGCTCCGACGATTTTCTCGTCGTAACCTGGGAGGGCTGCCGTCTCGGTGACCCGCGGCTCAGTTCGTTTGCAAATGCACTGCGCGACGCCGACCCCGAGGGCCTGATTCACTCGGTCACGACGGGGGAAGACGTGGTCGAGCGACTGGGAGTGGGAAATCAGAAGCGCGAGGGGCTTAACGGGGTCTTTTTTGGTTTGGAGGATCCGAACCTGACCTGTGCGTTTGTGGAACTCTCCCAATTTGGATCGGCTAATCGAGCGAACTCGATGGACCTGATTTGGAAGGCGATCGACGAACAGGAGGGATTGGATCGCGAGCAGGTTGCGATGGGCGGTTATCCTTACATCGCGACCTACATTGATGGCCAGCTCAAGAATTCATTCCGAAATTTCCTGCTGCCTTCGGTCGTGTTGGCAACTTTGGTCTCATTGCTATGTCTGCGCAATCTGGCGTTGGCCTTGATCGTGTTCGTCACCGGAGCCGGTGCCGCTGCCTGCAGTATTGCTTTCATTCCCATTTGCCAAACCAAGTTTGGGGGGCTGATGCCCATTATCCCGGCCCTGGTTTTTGTCTTGACCACCTCGGGAAGTATCCATCTGGTTCGTTACGGGCTTGGCATCATCGGACAACCTTGCCGACTGTTGGCGATTGGATGGAAACCGTGTTCGATTTCGACGTTAACGACGGCGGTTGGCATGTTGTCTTTAACCCGGAGTGGTTTTCCGGCGATTCGCAATTTCGGATTTTTTTGTGCCGCCGGAGTCGGCTTTGCGTTAATCTTTCAACTAATCATGGTGCCGTGGCTGCTGGATCGTTTCGGAAAATCCGGCTTGGAGAAATTGGCCAGACGTGAACAGCGGTCCCATTTCTGGAATGACTTCATTGCCGTAATCCGCCGGCGCCGGGTCGCGTCCGCTGTCTTGAGCCTGTTGTTGATGGTGGCCGGAGCGATCGGTTTGCTACGGCTTCGGCCCGAGGTCGAAGTAGAAAAACTGTTTCGTCCCGAAGCTGAGATCTTGACGTCGTTGTCGAATCTGGAGTTGCGCTTTGGCCCGATGGATCAAACGGAACTGCTGTTGGTGTTCGAGCACGTCGAGGCCAGCGATTTTGCGCGTTGAGTCGAATTGGTGCGAAAAATTCAGGCGGCGGTGACCCATTTGCCACAGGTAGCGGCAGCGCATTCCCTGATCAATTTTTTGCCTCAGGAACCTCGCGTTTCCGGTGCGCGGTCATTCGCCAAGCGGGCCACCTACCGTAGCGCCTGAAAAAGCAGCGGCTCGAATTGGGTAACAGTAGCCTGCTCCAACTGTCGGCCGACGGCGAGACCTGGCGAATCAGTTTGCGGTTTCCGTTTACCTCCAAGGCCGATTTCGGGTCAACCGCCCGAGACGTCGTCCGGGTTACCGAATTAACGGCAGCAGCAACTCGGGGTGCCGATGCCACGGTTGATTGCCCGACCGCGGTCTATACAGGAAACGCCTACCTGTTTCATCATGCCCAGGTCACGCTGTTGCGGGACCTGTTTTTCAATTTCCTGTTAGCGTTCACGATCATCACGCCGATTTTGATGATCGTCTTGAGATCCGTTTTGCTGGGGTTGATCGCCATGTTTCCCAATGTCTTTCCGACGTTGATTGTCTTTGGCGGGCTCGGCTGGTTTGGACATCCAATCGATCTGGCGATCGCCATGACCGCTTGCGTTGCCCTGGGGATTGCCGTCGACGACACAACGCATTTTCTGATTCGATTTGCCGATTTCGGAGGCAGCCTCGGCAACGTATTCGGCCCAGTCAAATTGGCGATTGGCCAATGCGGTCCGGCGATGTTGCATACGACGCTGATTGCGAGTTCTGGTTTGATGGTTTATTACTTCAGCGAAATGCTGGTGGTTTCGCGGTTCGCCTGGGCAATCTCACTATTGTTGGCGATTGCCTTGCTGGCGGACGTGATCATGTTGCCCGCCATCCTGTTTCTGTGTAGCAAATCGGATGGCAGCCCTGCCGAAACGGCCGATCAGCGGCCTTAACTGTCGGCCCTAACTGTCGGCCCTAACTGTCGGCGATTTCTCGGTGGTCGCGATGTGAATAGGCTCGTTTTGTGGGGGAAGGGCGAGCCAGCCATTCGTTTTCAAAGTACCAGTTGGCGGTTTGTCGGATGCGTTCGCGGATGCAAATTTTGGTTGGAATTGTGTGTCCTGAACGATCGCGTTGGCGTTGCAGGTCCAGTCACCGGCTGTAATTTCCTTGGCTTTATCGGCGTTCATAAACGGCAAGTCGCCACGGATCTTGCCGATCAATTCGCCGGCCCAGCCAGCGGTCCAGATCATCCAGTACGGGACGTGCAGATGGAAAACCCGCTCTCGTCCCAGGCTTTCACTGATCATCTTTCCCAGTTCGCGGGACTTCAGAATACTGGGGTCGGCCGCGAAGTAAATCCCTTCCGCCGATACGTCATCACCATCGCCCTGTTGCCTGATGCGTCGACCAGATTGGGCGACATTCACCAACGCGGAAACCAGATCGTCTGCATGGATCATGGAACAGACTGGATTGCGGTAGCCGGGAACCACGTTGATTCCGTACTGGGCAATCGGTCGAAATAGTTCGAAACTGTTTCGATCGTTCGGGCCAAAAACGATTGGAGGTCGGACAATGGAAATGGGAAGTTGGTCTGCGAACTGACGGCATAACGTTTCGGCCGCCAGCTTGCTGAGTCCATACAGCGAAACCGGCTGACAAGGGTCCGTTTCGGTCGGTGGTTGACGATCAATCATCGGGCCGGTGGCCGCCAGTGACGATACCATCACGATCACCGGCTTTTGATTCAGGGCCGCACACTGCTCTAACAGATTTTGGGTGCCGTCCCGATTGACCGCGCATCATTTGGCCATGTTGGTTCTTGGTTTGTGCGGCCAGGTGGTAAACGTAATCAACGTCTTGCACTGCATCGGCGACGGCGCTTGGATCGGTGATGTCACCGAATACGTATCGGCAGCGGTCGCGTTGAGCGAGGTCTTTCGCCTTCCAACGCTTCGAATAAAGACAAGTGAGTTGGTGGCCCGTTTCCAGCAGTCGCGAGGAAAGATGCGAACCGATAAAACCACTTGCACCTGTTACAAGCACCTTCTGATCAGACATTTTTCTGGGGAGTGGAATCTTGATTCAAAATGTAACGCTGAACTTCATTTTGGACCGGCTGTTCCAAAATTCAAATTTGATGCTTGGACCGGTCAAAGGCCGAAGGCGTGCGAATTTTTTCAATTTCATTGTACTATATCAGGCATTGGCGAGCTTCAATCAGCGTGGCCCACGAAAAATTCGGACTGGTGTGTATGTCAGGCCTTTGCCGGTACGGATGGACGATCCTCGCATCCTTCGGTTTTGTGGATTCGGTGAACCTTGACTGTCGATGGAACGATTCAGGCAGAAGAGTCCCGTGAAATCGAGTGGATTCGTAAAATCTGATACGATGGTCGCTTTCTGTTCCGGTTTTCTCGCCAGGATGATTGCCGGGAATTCGGACGGAGCCGTCGGATTTACAAATCAGGGTTTGGGTGAGCTTCAACATGACGACCAGGGGATATTTGGGCATCGATGCAGGGACTCAAGGTCTTTCGGTGCTGTTCTGTGATGAGGACCTCAATGTCATTGCCTCCGGCGACGCGGGCTACGAGATGGTGGCCGGATTGGACGAAGGTTGCTACGAGCAACATCCGGACGAATGGACGCGCGCGTTGGCTGACGCGATGCTCAAATTGAGATCGGCTCTGCCGGCCAACCATCGTCTAATCGAGGTCCTGGCAATCGGGATTTCCGGCCAAATGCATGGTGAGGTCCTCGTGAATGGTGACGGGAAAGCGCTGGGACCAGCGCGACTGTGGTGTGACAGTCGCAACGAATCCGAAGGTGCTGAACTTACCGAGCGGTTCGACGTGAAGATCCCGAAACGAATGACGGTAGCGCGTTGGTTGTGGACCATTCGAAACCAGCCCGAGAAAGCAGCTCAAGTGTCTCGCCTGACGACGCCTGCCGGTTGGTTAGCCTACCAATTGACCGGTCAATGGAACCTGGGAATCGGCGATGCGGCCGGGATGTTTCCGATTGACCAGGATACATTGGACTACGACCGGACATTGTTGCAGTCGTTCGATGAACTGGTTGCCGACGGTCAGCTGAAGACGCTGGGAGAATTGCTGCCCACCGTGCGCCGTGCCGGTGATGAGGCCGGGTCGCTAAACGAATCAGGTGCGAATTTATTGGAATTGAACGAGGGTGTTCCCGTCGCCCCAGCAGAAGGCGATCAACCCGCCTCGCTGGCCGGGGCGTTGATTGGAGCTGCCGGCATGGTCTCGGTCAGTTTCGGAACCTCCGTCTGCGCAAACTCGGTCGGCGATCGGGTGTTTGAGGGCGTCAGCAATGCGGTTGATCATTTCTGTGCGCCCGATGGCAAACCGATCAACATGGTCTGGCTGCGAAATGGCACGACCTACATGAACAGTGTGGTTGAGATGTTTGGTGCCGCGATTGGCGGCAGTCGATCCGACGGGTTTGAGGCGATCATGCCGAAGGTGATTGCCGCGGAGCCGGATTGCGGCGGCGTGCTGGCGCTGCCGTTCATGGATGATGAGCCAGGGTTGGGAGTAAGACGCGGTGGAACCGCGATGCTGGTCGGATTGAACTCCCAAAATGCGACGCCAGGCAATGCCGTCAAAGCCGCCTTGTTATCAACCATGTTTAATCTTCGATTGGGGTGCGAAGAACTCGATCGTCGCGGCTTTCCGCGAACCGAATTGATTTTGTCAGGCGGTCTGACCAGGACTCCGGAAACGGGGCAGATTCTGGCTGATGTTTTCAACACACCAGTTTCGCTGTTGGACAGTGCTGAGGAGGGTTGCGCCTGGGGGGCGGCGCTGATGGCAAAATTCCGCCAGCTCAAATCTGGCGAAAACGCGGGGGAATGGTCCAGCTTTCTCGCAGATCATGCCGCCACCGATCCAATCCGGTTTGAACCCTCGACGGCCGCGGCAAAATATCACGAAGTCTATCAACGCTACAAAAGCCTGATGAAAACGCAGCCGCAACTGGATGCCGCACTAGGTGACCAATGACTCAACAACCGTTTTCTACCGACATCTGCGTCAAAGAGGTTGAGCTCTACTTGATCCCTATTGAAACCCGGGTGCCACTGAAATTCGGCAGTGAAACACTGTCAACGGTCACCTGCGCCGCGCGAAAGTTACGGTGGAAGATCGTCGGGGGCGGTCGGCAAGTGGCTGGGGAGAAACGCCGCTTTCGGTGCAATGGGTTTGGCCCAGTTCCCTGCCCTACTCCCAGCGTTTCGCGGCAGTCATCGATTTTACGAAACAGTTGGCCAGGCTCTGGGGGTCGTTCGCCCAATTCGGGCATCCTGTCGAATTGACCCATGATTTTCTGGAGCATGTCCTGCATCCGCATCAGGACCAGTTCAATGCGACGCGCGGCGATCAATCGATGCCCTATCTGGCTGGTCTGGTTGCCGCCAGCGTTTTTGATCAGGCGATCCATGATGCTTACGGGATGCTGCATGAAGTCGACATTTATCAGACCTACAACCGGGAATTCATGTCGCGGGACCTGTCTTTTTTTCTCTCGCCGGCTGAATCATCCGATGTTGTGTTCGACGGTCGGTTTCCTGATGACTTTCTGATCGACCCACCGCCTCGCCAATTGCCGGTCTGGCACCTCGTGGGTGGACTTGATCCGATTTCGCCAGGCGAGCTGACCGGAGCAGAGCCGGACGACGGCTACCCGGTGGTCTTGACCGACTGGATCGCGCGGGACGGATTGGACTGTCTGAAAATTAAATTGCGGGGCAACGACGCGGACTGGGATCTGGATCGCGTGCTGAGAATCGGACAGCTTGCGCTGGATCAGGGGGTGCATTATTTGTCGGTGGATTTTAATTGCACCGTCCAGGATCCCGAGTACGTGAATCAAATCCTGGATCTGCTGAAGCAGCGACCATCGATCGATCTATGACCTGGTGCTCTACGTGGAACAGCCTTTCCCCTACGATCTCGAACAATTCCAGCTCGACGTTCACAGTGTGTCGCTGCGCAAGCCCTTGTTTCTCGACGAAAGCGCTCATGACTGGAAATTTGTCCGGTTGGGGCGTGAACTCGGGTGGTCCGGGGTCGCACTCAAAACATGCAAAACACAAACCGGGGCTTTGTTGAGTCTTTGTTGGGCCAAGGCCCATGGGATGCCGTTGATGGTTCAGGACTTAACCAATCCGATGTTGGCCCAAATCCCGCATGTCCGCCTGGCCGCTCATGCTGGCACCATCATGGGAGTTGAATCCAATGCAATGCAGTTTTATCCGGACGCTTCGCGACCCGAAGCGAGAATCCATCCGGGCCTTTATCGGCGACGCCATGGAATGCTTGATTTATCAACCATCTCCGGTCCTGGTTTCGGCTACCGAGTGGAAGAGATCGAGAGAAACCTTGGCCAGCCAGTTTGAGTCGTTTGTTGGGGTGGCTCAATTGGCATGTGAACATGGATGACTGTGGACCCTTAAAACCGTAACCGTAAATTCCGACTGACTTTCCAACCAGAATCTCCCAACCATGTCATACAAAATCGAATCCATCGACCTGCTGGTCCGTCAAATTCCGCCGCCACGGATGGACTTCGCGATCGGCAAGGGTAATTCACTGTTTCCCCAGTGGATGCGCCAATGTGGAAGTGCGACTGATTCTCAGGTCCGATGACGGGCGCAGCCGTTTTGGTTGTGCCGCGGATTGGCCCTCTTTCGGTTGGCTCGACAAACGAGCGGACATGGCGCCGCGTCAAAAGCTGATCGAATTGCTGGAATTGACTCAACTGGCCCGGCGAGCCTATTTGGCCAACTCGGATTTTGACTCGGTCTTCGACTGCTGGTCGCGAGCCCATGCGGATTTTTATGCGATGGAGGAAGTGAAATCCGCTGTCCCGCTTTGTTGCAGCTTCGCGATCGCGCTGATCGAACGGGCGTTGATTGATGCGTTTTGCCGGATCGAAAATATCCCCCTGTTTGAGGCGTTAACAGACAATCGGTTGGGGTTCGAGCCGGCGAAGATTCATTCATCGTTGGAGGGACGGAGTCTTGCGGATTCGCTGCCTCCCCGACCGGCGTCCAGAATTTATGTCAAACATACTGTCGGTCCAGGCGACCCGTTGACCGAGGCCGAGTTGACTTCGGAAAACCGTCTGAACGATGGGCTGCCGCAAACGCTCGAGGACTACGTCCGTCAGGACGGCATCCAATTCTTCAAAATCAAGATCGGTGGTAATCCGGATGCGGACCTGATGCGATTGAAACTGATCTGGGCCGTGATTCGTAATGTTGACCCCACGATCACGCTCGATGGTAACGAAGCCTACGACGATGTGGGCGCACTACGTGGGTTTGTGGAACAACTGAGCAAAACCGAGCCCGAGCTGTTTCGGCGGATTCAGTTCATCGAACAGCCGATGAGCCGGGCCAACACTCATGATCGAAACCATGCCGATGAAATCAAAGCCATTGCAGCGATCAAACCCTTGATCATCGACGAGGCCGACGGCTATCTGGACGCATTCAAGGAAGCGTTGGAGATCGGCTACGTCGGCGTGTCTCACAAGAATTGCAAAGGCGTGTTTAAGTCACTGGCCAATTTTCTGCTCGCTGAATCCGTGACCGGCGTTGAACCCCAGCCCTTCCTGAGCGCTGAAGACTTGACCGTGATGCCCGTCGTTTCGTTGCATCAGGATCTGGCCGTCGTTGCGGCGCTCGGATTGACCAGTGTTGAACGCAACGCCCACCACTTTTTTGCGGGGTTGGCTCATTTGACCGATGCGGAGCGGTTGTCAGCCTTGACGCACTACCCGTTACTCTATGAACAGCGCGATTCGGGAGTCTTGATGAAAATCCAGGACGGCCAGATCGACCTTTCGAATCTCCAGGTCGCGGGGATGGGAGTTGTTGATTTACCCGAGTTCGAAGTGATGAGTCCCCTCGAGGACTGGATCGACGAACTCAAGGCGTCACTGGATTCGTGATGACTTCCCTTCCCGGCCCGCGCGCGATCCAAAGGATGCCAACCCAGGCTGACTCTGGAGGCGACAAATTCCGCGTCAATCCTCCAGCCATCGCGACAGATTCTGCTGGACGAATTCATCGTCCAACAACTGCGGATAGCGGCTAATGACCCGATCGAGTTCGGCAGATTGTCCCGGGGATAAAACTTCTTCCGGATTCAGGCAGCAATTGGAAGGGGCGAGTCCGGCGCGAGTCAGGACTTCCATGATGCCCGGAATGCAACCGGCGAAACCATGGGCCGCATCGAAGATGGCGGCATTGGCATCGGTCAAATCGGAATTCTCGGACAACAGCTCTGCCAACAGACTGGGGTCGTGACGCGCTCGCTTGATCCGCTCAAGCAGCTCAACGGCGCGCCGAGTCCAGACCCCCCACTGCCCCAACAAACCACCGTCGAAGTAACGAGTCCTGCGCTGTCCATCGACGACCCCCGAAAACGGGGTCAGCAAATCGAGGATGATGTTGTCGTCATTCCCCGTGTACAGCGAAACATCATTCCGGTTGGACTCGATCAAAGCCCGAGCCACATCGAGGGTCTGGTAACGGTTAAACGGCGCGACCTTGATCGCGACCAGATTGGGGATCTCCAGGAATTTTCGCCAAAATTCGTAGCCATAAACTTTTCCCCCGACAGCCGGCTGCAGGTAAAACCCAATCAACGGGATCGCGTCCCCTACCCTGCTGCAATGATCCAGCAAATCCCGGTCGCTGGAATTACGGAAAGCGGTCATGCTCAACAGCGCGGCGTCGTAGCCCAGCGACAACGCGATTTCCGACTCTGCGAGCGCCTGACTCGTCCGACCACAGACGCCCGCAACGCGTACCAGCGGTCGTGGCTCATTCGCCGCCGCTGCGGTTAAGCGGTCTAACTCGATCGCGACGGATTCCAGAACCCGCCCGTACAGGTCGTGCTCCGGTTCGCGAATCGCGAATTGAGTCGAATGAACACCGACCGCCAATCCACCGGCACCCGCTGCGAAATAGTACCGAGTCAACGCGCGTTGGTGTCGTGGCGACCAGTTGCGATCTTGATCCAAAGCCAAGGGGCAGGCGGGAATCACCAGGCCGGCGGCGAGTTGGTGTCGAAGCTGTTGAATATTCATGGCTTGAAGTGATCTGTCCGGCCTAGTATTTCCCGTCACGCACTTCGAAATGCGTGGGTTTGTTCAATAGCTCACCACCGCTACGGATCCAGTGGGCGACCCAATCCAGCAGCGTTTGCTCCGATATCTCTGGCTCGCCGAATGTCCGATGACATTGGCCCGCGTTATTGAGCCACGCGCTCTCGGCCTCTTCACCGACCAATTCAACCGGTTGCTCGAATAGTTCGCCGAACCGTAAGGCAACGTCTCGAACTCGCAGCGTTTGTTTGCCGGTTACGTTTAACACGTACGGCGGGTTGGAGCTCGCAAATTCTGCTGCCCGGATAATATAACGGTTCGCATCGCCCTGCCAAATCACGTTGAAATACCCCGTGGAGACGTCGACCGGCTGGCGGTGGAAGACTTTTAAAGCCAGATCGACCAACACGCCATACCGAAGATCGACGGAATAGTTCAGGCGGATCAGGCTGACATCAACGCCCGAGTTAATCAACGCAGCCTCGCGACCGAGGCAGGATTTCGCGTATTGGCCGGGCGGATCGAGCGAGTCTGTTTCGACCGAGCCACCGGAAGCAGGCGTCGCAAACGCATAGACACAGCCGGTCGACAGGGCGATAATTTTTGCATCGGCAAACCGGGCGGCGACCCGTTTGGGTAACTCGACATTCATCTGTTGAAGCAATTCCGGATCGTTGGCCGTGCCGAATTTGACCCCGGCCAGAAAGAAGACATATTGAGCGTCCGGCAGATCGCGGAGCGCGTTGTCATCGGTCAGGTCGGCGGATAGGGTGTTGATCTGATACTGATCGAACAAGTCCGTTGCATGGGGCGCACTAAATCTCGAGACCGCGGTCAGCCGATGGGAGGATGCGATTTTCGTCAATCCGCGGTGAACCATGGCCGACAGGTGGAACCCCATTTTCCCACCGGCGCCGATTACCAGCACGTCACCGTCGAAATTGCGCAGGCAGTTCAAAACATCTTCGTTAGGACGGCTGGCCCGTTCATGAAGTTCCGCAATGTTCGTCGGCTGATCCAAATCGAGTCCTCAAATGCCTGATTCCGAAAACAGTTTTGACAATTTATCGACCACCGTCATTGTGGTTCGATAGGCCAACAGCGATGTCACGAACAGGCCTGCGATCGCGGACAGCAGGATCCAGATCGGCATGGCCTGCGGATTGGATCGGCGTTTTAAAAACCCGAGATAGATTAATGCAAGTGCGAGTGCCGGAACACCAACGATCGTCAACGCCTGGGCAAAAATAATCAGGCGGACGGGCTTCTGGTCCTGGAGCAGATACGTGACGGCAACCGCCATTCCTGCCAGCAACGCCAACGTCGTCAGATGCTTTGTCCAGGGCGATTCGATTTTATCGCCCAATCCCAATCCATCGGCCAGGATATGCCCGCCGATTAACGCATTGACCAGGAACGAGCTGATCGCACCGGCAAAAATACCGATGCCGAAAACATATTGGGCAGCGACTCCGAACAGCGGTTTTAATTGCAAGGCCACGTCATTGGCCGTATTCAGTGTCGGCACGTCCGGCTGCTGATAAAACACGGCAGCCGATGTCAGCATGATGATCAATGTGACCACCCCCAGCGTCGTGATGCCGGCAATCGAATCGATCATCCCCGCTCTGGCATTGTCGAGATTCCAGTGGCGTTCGCGGGCAAGATAGGCTTGATAAAAGGCCGCGGCCACCGAAAACGTGGTGCCAATCAACGCGACCAACAGCCACTGGTCGCCATCCATGCGTGAGGGAACCAAACCCTGAAACACTTTGAGCATGTCCGGCCTGGCGACGACACAGTTGATCAGGAACGCGATCACCATACAGCCCACCAGGAACTTCATCGCCAATTCGATCGCGCGGTACAGGTCGCGGCTGAGATACAGAAACCCGACCACCACCAGGTTCAAAATCACCAGGATGGCGATCGCGATGGGTTTCGATTGCCGGATGGAAAAAGCCTCCAATCCGGCCGCGATCGCAAAATTGTTGCTGGATTGAAAACTTGCAATAATCAGGAACATCACGATCCCAATCATCACCGCGACAGGTCTTCCCAAGCGATTGGCGATCTCCTGACACGGCGTGCCATCAAAGCTGATGCCGATCCGCGTTGCCAGGGAAACCATCCCGACCATCAGCAAGCACGCCAGCACGAGGATCCAAATCGCCGAGTAGCCAAACTCCGCGCCGACTTTCGAACTGGTCAAAATACTGCCCGGCCCACAGACGACCGCTGCGACGATCATCGCGGGGCCAATGGACTGAACGCCGGACTTGGGCTGGATGGAGTTGATGTTCTTGGCCGATCTAAAATGGAAAACGGTTGCCGAGCTGGATCCGTCGCACGTGAATCTTACGCCGAAAAATTGAGTCCAAGTCCTGGATTCCGCGCGTCGCCCATCTCCTGGACTCGTCGGCGGTTGTCAACCTCCAGTCATCAGAATTTCGGCAGTTCAAAACCTGTCCGATACTCGTAATGTAGCAGATCATTGGCCGCATCGTTGTCGCGAAAGCGTTCCCGCTCCGCATCCCAATCCAGTCTCGATTGGGTCGCCAACGAGATGTTGGCCAAGTGGCAAAACGTCGTGGAACGGTGGCCTTCGATCAACGGGCAACGGGTTTGGTTTCTCGTTTTGATGCAATCGAGGAAGTTTCTCGCGTGATTCGCGGTCGCGACATGATTGGGTTCGTCGACCTCGACTTCCGCGGCTTCCCCCCGAACGCCGCGTTCCTGGAATTGGCCGGCTTTTTCGGTGAGGACTTTGAATCCCTTGGACGACGAATATATCGTCCCCTGGGTGCCGCGAAACTCGACTTCTCCCCAGGCAAGAGCGGGGTTACTACTGGCTTCGTACTGGCCGAACACCAACAGCGAACCGCCGGGCAGTTCAAAGATCGCTTCCGCGGTATCGGGGATTGTCCGATCATCATTGACTGCGAACCGCCCACCGATGCAGACGGCGCTACTGGGAGCCTGCTCGCCCAACATCCAGCGGATGGCGTCGAAATAATGGACACCCCAATTGCCCATCTGCGAGGAAAATCGCTGCCACCAGCGAAATTTGTAGGGTGCGATGTTGTCCTGGTAGGGCTGTTTCGGACGAGGTCCCAGCCAGAGGTCCCAGTTCAAATCGGCCGGTGGGTTGGACGTCTCCAGTTTCCCAATTCCGTCAGGATACATATTCATCAAACGATAAGCCCGAGAGACCGTGATTTTGCCGATTTTGTCCTCATTGATGAAATTCGCCAGCTGCCGATAAATCTCCATCGACCGGCGATGTAAGCCGACTTGCGCAATTCGATCGAATTTAATTGCCGCGTTGACCATTTGTCGACCTTCATGAATGGTCACACTGAGCGGTTTTTCAACGTAAACATCTTTGCCCGCGGACATGGCGGTAATTGCCTGAATCGCATGCCAATGGTCCGGCGTGGCAATCACGATCGCATCGATATCTTTGCGATCGAGCAGGCGGCGATAATCTTCCACCGCCATTTCAAGTCCCGGGTGGTTCTGTTTGGCCCGCTCGAGATAGGGTTGGTAAGCATCGGCGACGGCGACCAATTGGCAATCCTTGTGCGTAGCAAAGGCCTGCATCAGTTGGGAACCACGATTTCCAACGCCTACAAACCCGACTCTCACGGAGTCATTGACGTTCCGTGTGGGCTGGCTGAGAGGTCGCGTGCCCGGCAGCGAAACCGCAACAGTCGCTGCGGCGCTGGCTTTGCCAAAATCACGACGCGAGATTTCCGGTTGATTCATGCGAATTTCCTGTAAGTCATGGTTGGAATACTGCAATCGTAAATCAATTGGAGTCGGGGCACCAGCAATTTCCTGGATCGCGCCCGGATCGGCGAAAAGGTGAGCAAGCAGGCGAGTGAGGGCGAATTTCGCGAATCGCAGTTCTGTCGGTAGGATAGATGGTTCGCGAACAAAGCGTTTAATGGTGGTTTGCGTTTTCCTGACCTTCCGGTTTGTCGTTGAGACAGCCTAATTCGAAAGCGGCTGCAGATGTCGATTCAACCTCGCGATCGTAATCTCCTGTTTGCCATCTTGGCGTTGCAGAATCATCTCATCACGCAGGAGCAACTGCTCGCGGGGTTTCGGGAATTTACGCAGACGCAATCTGCGGCAAAAAAGGGAGCGGCTGGAGGGCACGAACATGCCGTGTTGATGCGGCGAATTTTGCTGGAGCAAGGGGCGCTTTCCGATTCCGCGGCCAACGCCCTCGAGGCATTGATGGAGGCCCATTTGGACCAGCACAATCAGGATTCGAAAGCCAGTCTCGCGGCCATCGCTCCACTGGAATTATCGCTCCACCAGAGTCTCCAGGAGATCGATGCTGAAATTGAATCGAGTTTGCATCATTCGTTCAGCAAGTTACAGCCAACCTTTGACATGACTTTGTCGGTGGCCGTTGGGAAACCCTCTGCCAACGGTCGCTTTCAAATTCTACGGCCCCATGCCAAAGGTGGGCTTGGCGAGGTGTTTGTCGCACGCGATGAAGAACTCGATCGCGAGGTCGCGTTGAAACAGATTCGCGGCGATGATCTGGGGCTGGAAAAACGCGAACGTTTCATGCGTGAGGCCGAAATCACCGGGAAACTGGAACATCCGGGGATTGTTCCGATTTACGGACTGGGCACCGACGACCTGGGCAATCCTTACTACGCCATGCGATTCATTCGCGGCCAGAGTCTGGGAGAAGCCATCAAGCAGTTTCACAAGCAGAAGCGGAACAAGACCTGGAACGTCGCGACTCGCAATAAAGAATTTCGCAAACTGCTGGGGTGGTTCATCAATGTTTGCAATGCGATTTCGTATGCCCACAGTCGCGGCGTTTTGCATCGTGATATTAAGCCCAGCAATGTCATGATTGGACGGTTTGGAGAAACGTTGGTCGTGGATTGGGGATTGGCCAGGGTCGCGGGGGTTGATGATATCCAGGATTCGGTTTCGGACGAGCGGCCGTTGAAATCAACGATCAGTGGGCTGTCCTCCAACACGCTCGAGGGGCAAGCGATCGGCACTCCTGCTTACATGAGCCCAGAACAGGCGAGCGGTCGACTGGATAAACTCGGGCCATCGACCGACGTTTACTGTTTGGGAGCCACGCTGTATGCCATTTTGGTCGGGAAGTGCACCCCATCAAGGCAACATCAATACCGTTTTGAAACGGGTTGCCAACGGCGATTTTCCCCGACCCAAAGAATTCGACCCGGACGTTGCTCCCCCGTTGGAAGCGATCTGTCTGAAAGCGATGGCGCTTGAACCGAGAGATCGTTATCCTTCGCCCGTCGAATTGGCTCACGATCTCGAGTCCTGGCTGGCGGACGAAGCTGTCGAGGCATGGGATGAACCCTTTTCCTACCGGGCAGGCCGATGGCTCAAGCGAAATCAGACCGCCGTGTTTGGCGCAACGATGGCACTGCTCGCGCTAGCTGGCGCCATGACCATCGCGTCCTTCCTGTTGTCGGCTAAAAATTCGGCACTGCACCAAGCCTCACAGACGATCGCAGAGAAAAATCAGGCGTTGATCGACGCCAACGCAAACGAGATCGCTGCGCGGGAACGGGCCGATCGCGTGAAGGATTACCTGATCGGTATATTCCAAAGAGCTGATCCCAATCAAGACGGTCGGGCGCTCACGCTGGCAGGGTTGTTGGACGGTTCCCTGGTCAACATCAAGCATGAACTTGACGGCGATCCCTTGACTCAGGCGGAGCTTTATGGAGCGATTGGTAAAAGCTTTCTTGGACTTGGACTTTATGCCGAGTCGCTGGATTCGCGAAAAAGAGAACTGCAAATTCGGCAACAGTACCAGCCCGATGACGCGAAGCAAATTCTGCGAACGCGACAGGCTGTTGCCCATGCGATGTATCGTCTGAGCAATTACACCGAAGCAATTGAACATGTCTCGGAAACGCTGAACCAACAACTGGATTTGCTTGGCAAGAACAGCCCGGACACAATGACCTCCATGAACCTGCTGGCGCTGTGTTATCAATCGCAAGGCAACGCGGACGAGGCGAACAGGATTTTTGAAGAATTGGTTGAGTTGAGATCGGCGGTTCACGGCCCCGATGCCAGTGAGACACTGATGGCGATCAACAATTTGGCGTCTGCCTACGGTCGGGCTTCAAAATTCGTCGAAGCCAATCAATTGTACGAAACCAATCTACAGAAACGGATCGAACTGCATGGTCCAGATCATCCCAGTACGTACCAGGCAAAAGAGGCATTGGCGGCGAATCTCCGCGAGATCGGTCACTATGGCGACGCCACGCGAATGTACCAGGAAGTCGTCGATTTTCGCACGCAAAAACTGGGTGAACGCCACCCCGATACCCTGACTGCCATGACTGGATTGATCATGGCGCTGCAAGACAATGGGCAGTATGCAGAGACGGTCGAAATGGCTGAAACCGTTTTGCAAGCGTATCGTGCGCAATTGGGTGACATGCATCAGGGAACCTTAAGGGCATTGAACACGCTGGGGATTGCCCTGGTTCGCAGCGGAAAATACTCCCGCTGTATTCCGGTGCTCGAAGAGGCGCTCGCCTCGTTTGAACAGAAATATGGACCGCAAAATCCCAACACGCTTTCCGTTGTCAATAACCTCGCCTACGCCTACGTGTTCGACGGGCACTATGCCAAATCGATTCCCCTGTTCGAACGGGCCTATCAGACTCGTCTGGCGGAGTTGGGGAGCGATCACAGCAAGACGATCCTCTCGCTCAACAACTGGGCGATGGGCGTTGAACGCAACGGTGAACTCGCCAAAGCCCTTCCCATGCTGGCTTCAGCCTACGATCAATGGAAACAAAAAGAGGGAGCCGAACATCCCAATACGCTCAGTTCAGCCAGGATGCTCGGTACCGGACTGCGACGAGCTGGAGAGTATGGTGAAGCCAACAGGGTTTTGCAGGAGACGCTTGAGCTCCAGCAGAAAACGTTGGCGGAAGATCACCCGAATACATTGTTCACGATGGTTGCCTTGTCCGCGAACTTCACCGAGCTTGGCGCACACGACCAGGCAATTGAACTGGTCCGCAGCGCCGCGGAAAAGCTGGACAGTAAATATGGGCCCAATCATCCACAAACGCTCAGCACCAAACGGCAACTCGGTGTCGCATTGATGGAGTCGGGCCGGGCATCGGAGGCACTGGAGCAGCTTGAGCCCACTTTGCGGATCATGAGAACTGAATTGGGAGCCGAGCATCCTAATACACTGCTGGCGTTGGCAAATCTGGCCCAAGCCCATGCCGCAAACGGCGATCAGGAAGATGCAAGCGCCTTCTTTGTTGCGGCCATTGAGAAACAGTCCCGGAAATTCGGTGATCGGCATCCGAATTGCGTGGCAGTACGCAAGGAGTACTGCGAATTTCTGTTGGCCAGTAAATCCTTCGAGGCAGCGGAGACGCAATTACAGACGCTTTGGGACCTGTTGCCAACCGAAGCTGAACATAGCCTGTTGCCCATCGAGATCCGGAATCGCAACCAGACGATCGAAATGATGGTCGAGTTGTTTTCCAGTACCGGGAATGATGCTGCGCGGGAAAAATGGCAGCAAAAACTGGATTGAACGATGCGGATCGCCAAGCTGCCAAGCGTGATTATTGTGTCGGCACCAAGGGACCCTGTCGCTCAATAATGTCGATCAGTGCGTCCCGGGATGTCATTTCTCCCACGACACTGGTGGAGGGAAACAATAATTTGGGGACTTCGCCGCGACCGACCATATTGTAGATCTGGACGTGTTTGTTGACATAGCCCGCGACCATCGAGGAATTAAGCTCATTGTTGAGTTTGGTTGAGTCGACCAGCTGTTGAGCATGCGCCAGGGTGCTGGCAAAGGTCTTGGTCTCGCCAGAAAACATCCAATTGTGAAAGTCGTTGAATTTGCTCGGGTCAACTCGCCAAACGGCGATCGCCAACTTGGCGATCTCACAAGATTCAAGAAACTTGGGCCCGGTTTGGACAATCGCATTGTTGCAGTTGGTATTCAACGGTAACGGTAATGCGATGATGGCCAACTCTTTTCCGAACCGCTCCTTGGCACCCTGGATCGCCAGTTGGTGAGTCCGTCGGCAATGGGGGCAAGAATAATCAAACATCTCAACGAACACGTATTTGGCATCGGGACTACCGCAAAGCGGCCATTGCTTGACATCCAGTTTGATGTTGCTGCCGATCCGTGCCAGCCGCCTCGGTTCCTGGGGCTTGGTTTCCGCTGGTTTTGCCGCTTCGGCCTGTTCGCCCTGATCAGCAGCTTCGCCCTGGTCAGCAGGTTGTTGGAAGGTTACGAACGAATTCATCAACATTGGCTGGAACGCCAGCTGGAACAGCCCGGAGACTCCCGGGCCTTGCGATGACCTGGTCGGAGCGACTTTGGAAACGTCCGGTGCCGTCGGTGGCTCGAAAATAAAGTCATCTGACGGGGGAGCAAACAAACCGTCGATGCCGCCGTCATTCTCGGTCGGAGCTCCAAAAATCTCCGTATCTCCCGGATCGGCGTGAGTTGAAACTGGCTGGGTTTCGTAGGATTCAATCGTGTAGGTAACCGGTTCTGGACCCAAGGCCTGACCGGCAATCAGCACCAACAGGCCAGCAATGGCTGCAAAACTGGGCATCGAACCAGCTTTCAACCCGATCGGATGTTTCCAAAGCGTCACGATTGCCAGAAATAGCCCGCACAGATGGGCTGTCAGGCAGTAGGCACACAGGTGCTTCAAGACAAAGGCCTGCAGGTAAATGAACCAGATTGCTGCCAAGCCGGCGGAAAGGCAGCAAAACGTGACCACCATCCACATCAGATTGCGACGCTGCTGAGAACCGGTTCCGCAACCGCCAACGAACCCAGCAAGCCGATGTAGGTGAGGGCGGCGAGCATACTGACCGGAATTCCGAACCAACGTGCCCAGCGACTTTTCAGGACGCTGTGGCAATCGAACAAACTGCCGCTGCAACCTGCCACCGTGGACGAAGTCAGGGTGGTGTAAGCCAGGTAGCCGGATACGCACAAGGCGATCATTGCAGGGATGGCAATCAAAACCGCAAACTTCCGCGAAGGCGCAGGCATCGTCATGGCATTCTGCCACCACGTGGGCGCAGTGGTTTGGGACATCGCATGTTCTCGCTTGAAGTTAGAACCGGTCGTCGTAAGTGATTGGTCTCCGCCCGGTCGGAATTGATTTGTCAGACTCACTTTAACTTTCCTGAATTTTAGTGGAATTTGCCAAAAATCAAAAATTTCATGCGACGCTCGGGCCTTACGCATCATCAAAATCGAAAAGCAGATTCGATACCAGTCGTAATCCGACCAAAAACCTGACTTCTTCGGATTGGGTACTTACCCAAGTCCTGCATTCGCTCGACAAATAGTCATCCAAGCGGTTTGGCTGATCCTTGCAACTGACGCAACTGGTCAAACCCGGTCACCTCAAGCCAAAACGCTTTCCTTTTTGGCCATCACCCGTTGGACACAGGACACTTGGTAGCCGAACCCGATTCAGGCTTCTCAAGGGGTTCGATTGCCTTCGCAAAACGGCCGTTGTTTGACGAATTCGCAGCTGGTTTTTCTGGCCGACTATTATCTACACCTAAATACGATCCCGCATTGGCCGCTCGCGAAAAATCGAAGATTCACGAAACTCGGAAAATCCGATTCGGAATAAACCGTAAATGCTGCTATCAGTTTTGTGAAAACGGTTTCAGCAACGGGCTGGCTGGACCCATCTCGGAGCTTGAGACGTTGCGCCAGTTTCCATGCCGCGGGCACTTTGGACTGATTCCCGGATTTATCTCCCGTGAACCCTGTTCGAGCCTGGCTGAGATTGGCATCATGGACAAACCCGACTCACGGTCGAGGTGGACCTTCCGTTGCTTTCAAGATAGGAACACCGAGTCCTTTTTAGGCAGCTTTGTCCAGCGGCGTTGGCAGACAACTATCAAACCAGTGAGATCTCAAGATGAAACATCCGTTCCAAGTCCTGATCGCGTTGTCAATGATCCTTTTTGTTTCCGGCGGCTTTGCCTACTCATTGCAAACCAGTTCCGCTCCCGACCGGCCGCCTGCTCTGGAGGTCGCCGTCGAAGATCAGTTCTTGCCAATCGACAATATGCATCATTTCATGGAGTACATCTCGCTCCCAAACTATCGGGCGCTGAAAACCGCGTTTGCCGGCGACGCCCCAGCGGATCGAAAGGCCTGGAAGCCCATAAAATCCAGTGCCTTGATCCTGGCCGAAACCAGTGCCCTGGTCGCCCACGCGTACCCGAGCAAGCCACCGAAGAACAAGCCAAACAATGGAAGGCAATTTCGCTGGCCGTTTACCAATCCGGGAAACAACTCTACCAATCAGCCGGTGATTTCGAGCAGGCCAAACAACACTATGGCAGCATGGTCACTCAATGCAACCAATGCCACCAAGTGTTTGATAATGGCAAACATCAATTGGAAAAATAACTCAACGGCTGCGGCCGTCTTGGATGATCTTTTCCAGTCGCTGCTTCATTTTCTCGGCGATCTCCGGGTGTTTCCCAATGACGTTGATGGCTTCGCCCGGGTCGTTCGACAAATCGAACAACTGAAACTGCGGAACTTTCGTGTTTGCCAGTTCCTGTTCCACGATGACGTTGCGCACCGTTTTCTTGTCGGACCGATGCAACTTCCAGTCTCCGTCGGCTGAAACGACTCGCAGTCCAAACGTGCCGCTGGTTCCATTGTCCTGCTGCACCAGGTGGTCACGCCCCGTCGCACCGGGTTCGCCGACGAGCGCACCGAGAACGTTTTGGCTGTCAATGCAAGCCTCCTGTGGCAACGGCTGGTTGACCAGTGCGGCCAGGCTGGCAGCCAGATCAATCGTGCAGACCATTTCGTCCGCTGACCGCTGGCTGAATCCGACCTGTCCAGCGAGTTATAAACGGTGTTCGCGGTACCGCCTTCGTAGACGCTGTATTTGCCACCGGTGTATTGTCCGGCCGCGCGATGGTTGCCGATTTTTTCGATCGCTCCGTCTTTGTATCCGTCATCGAGCACCGGTCCGTTGTCCGAGCAAAAAACGACCAGCGTGTTTTCGGCGAGCTTCAGACGATCCAGCGATTTCATCAATTCGCCCACACACCAATCGAGTTGAATAATCGCGTCACCTCGATAACCCAACGTCGTTTTGCCCTGGAATCGTTCGTGCGGCATGCGCGGAACGTGAATGTCGTGCGATGAAAAGAACAGGAAGAATGGTTTGTCCCGGTTGGCTTCGATGAACTGGTTGGACTGCTCGACCCATTTGTCAGCCAGATCTTCGTCCCGAAACCGTGCTGCATGACCGCCGGTATAAAATCCAATTCGACTGATGCCGTTGTGAATCGTCGAGTTGTGACCGTGCGACCAGTCCATTTTTAGCGTGTCTCGATGGGTCATTCCGGTCGGATGATCGTCGCTGGGTTTCTGGCGGCCGACCCACAACGGATCTGTTGGATCAAGATTCGGAACCCGATGGTCGTGAACGTAGACCTGTGGCACACGATCGTTGGTTGTGGGTAGCAGGAAACACGTGTCGAAGCCAATCTCAAGGGGACCCGGCTTGAGGTCGTGATTCCAATCGGGACCTTCCTCGCCCACCCAGTCCCAGGTGCCATTTGCCGATCACCGCGGTCGTGTAACCGGCGCGACTTGAGCAACGAGGCCATCGTTTCGGTGCCGGGCTGAATGATCGCTGGCGAGTTCGGGGGGGCAATTCCGGTCCCTTTTTTTCGGAACGCATAATTTCCGGTCAGAAACGAATAACGCGTTGGCGTGCAAGTGGAAGCGGAGCAATAACCGCTGGTAAACCGCCGCCCTTCGGCGGCAAGCTGATCAATATTCGGAGTTTGAAACGCCGTTGCTCCGTAGCAGGAAACATCTCCGTAGCCGAGATCGTCTGCCATGATCACCACAATATTGGGTTGCCTGCGGCTGCCGAAATCATCAGCCCGTAATCCAACGACGGACAGGAAAATCGAAGCGGCGATAACGAAAATTGACGTGAACTTCATCAAGCATTTACCTCAGGGTTTTCGGCCAGGGTGGGTGAGCGAAAGTGCGCGGCCCGACTTGCGGGGATTGGCTCGTTATTAGACTAATCAAATCCCGAACGGGTCACCATCACCGTTCGGTGAAAACAGGGATTTTTGGGGTTCGAGGTCATCGGTTTGTTGACCCGGTCGCGTTGAGGTTAGAATGTGGATCGTCCCTTCCTCGTTCCGGTAAACTGCCATGCTCAAACTGACTTCCTGGCTGCCACTCATTTTGTTGGCTGCCTGTTTGCTTTCACCGTCCAGTTTTGCGCAGGATGGTTTTCGATTGCCGGAGGATTCCGCTGCATGGCTCAATTCGCCCCCCATCACCAGCGAAATGTTGAACGGCAAAGCTGCCGTGTTGTATTTTTTCGAAGAATCCTGACCGCGTTGCAAAGGGCGTTGGCCCGAGTTGTTGGCGGTCGCCAACAAATATCAAGGCAAACCGATTGCTTTTATTGCGGTCAATTCGGGGAATTCACCGCGGACGGTCGCCAAATACCTCAATGAGAATCAGGTGTTCTGGCCCACGATTGTTGACCCTGACCGTTTGTTTGAGCAGGCAGTCGGAATGAGCAATCCGATCAGTCTGAAAAATATCTGGCAGTTTCGCGGCATCGACGCGACGGGATCTTTGAAACCGATTGGAAGTGGGAATTTGGAACAGGAGATCGATAGCATGCTGGCGGAGGCGTCCTGGAATGTTGATCCGGAGTCGATCCCAGCCGAGTTGCAAGAGACTTGGCTGGCCGTCGAGTTTGGTAACTTTGCGGCGGCGTCGAAGACCTTGAACCGATCGTTAAAGAGCCGCAAGCCGGAGACGAAAGCGGCGGCCGATTCGTTGAACGCGTTTGTCCAGACGCAACTTCAAAACAGCCTGGCAAGGGCGGCAGACCAACGCGAGTCGGGGGAGGAGTGGCTGGCCTTCAAAGCGTACACAGAAATCGAGCAGAAATTCGAGGGCTTCGAAATACCCGATCTGGAATTGGAGCAAGTTCTGCGTGAACTGAAAATCAGCGAGACGGTGAAAACGGAACTGGCCGCCCACAAGGAACTGACCAGCGTTGGCAGGCTGATTGCGAAATCCGGGCCCGAAAAAGCGGTTTCGAAATTGAAACGGCTCATAGATAAATACCCCAATACCGAAGCCGCTCAATCAGCTCAACAAATGTTGGGCGACGCCGGGAAATAATCGGAACGCCGCTCAGCTTAAGTCACGTTTTGTCGAATCGGAATCCCGGGGGCGTTCGCTGGGAGGTACTGCCAATTATGCTTGGTTAATTCCTGGCTTCTATTGAACGCTGAGCTGCGTCCACGGGGATATTGGGGCGGGCGTTTCCCTCGGTGATTGGATCGGAGACGTTGAAAGTTGTGAATCGAGTCGGTTGGGTCCATGAAGCTCAGTTACTCGAAAAATCCACCCACGCCATCGTTTTCCCGTTTTTCGACTTTCAGATTGTACGACTCCAGAACCGGCAGCGGATCAATCATTCTCCAGCTTGGTAACTGCGTCAGCGCGGTGGCAATCAAGGCTCCACCCCGCAACGACCACAAGATGTAGCCCAGCGTTCCGACCGAAGTAATCGCTCCCACGGTGAAGCTAAAATCAAGGATGCTGCCTTCCGATTCGGCCAGCTCGTCCATTTGGCTCCACAGGAAGTTCGCGTCGAAACCCACGCCAAGTCCCGACAGCAGCCGTAAACGCCTGAGTTCATCGGCATCTTGAATCAAGTTTGGAGAAGTATTGTCAATCAGCATTTGCAGGACAGCTTGTGCCTGGTCGACGTCGGCCAGGTAGCGGATGTATTGTCCGGAAATTTCATCGACATCGACTGCATTGCTGCTGTTGATTTCACGCTGCTTGCCGATGGTTGGCAGGGGGTTTCGGGTAACTGCCTGGATCAACTCCTCGGCCGATTCTTCGTCCCCTTCGGTTTCCAGCTCTGGCTCCGGTTCATCGGTTGGCGGTTCGCCGGGGCCCGAGCCCGGAGGCGTCGGTGGCAAGGGAGCCGAAATAACGTCGATCGTGACAATCGTCGCCGTCCCGTTCGATGTCCCGTCAGTGGGCTGGTAGGCAAACCAGTCGGTCCCGAAGAATCCGGCATCGGGCACGTAGGTAAACGAACCGTCGCCCTTCATTACCAGCGTACCGTTAACCGGGGCCGAGAACAGGATTGCCGTGATCGGATTTCCTTCGGCATCAAAGTCGTTAGCCAATACGCCGACCAGATCGGTCAAGGCCGCTCCGTTGACGGTGGTGTAGGCGTCGCCCGCTGCGATCGGAGCGTCGTTGACCGTAACGACGGAAATGTTGACCGTGGCGACGTCGCTGCTGGACGATCCGTCGGTGACCCGATATTGAAAACTGTCGTGGGTCGTTTCGCTTCCATCGTGCGTGTACGTGAAAGATCCGTCTGGATTCAATGTCAAGCCGCCGTGGGTCGGTCCGGAAACCAGGCTCACCGTCAAAGCATCACCATCGGCGTCGACATCGTTGCCAAGTAAATCGGCACTGGTTCCGTTAAGCGTCGCACCTTCATTGACCGTGGCAGCGTCATCGCCGGCCGTTGGAGCATCGTTAAGATCATTTACGTTGATCGTTAACGTTTCGCTGTACGTGTTACCGCCCGAATCGGTGACTTGGACGATCACGCTGTAGACAGATTGGGTTTCAAAATCCAGGATTCCGTCGGTCAGGATCAACTCATCCCCATTGGTGCCGCCAATCGCAAAACTCCCAGCGTCAGCGCCCCCACGATGGCGTAACTGAAGGATTCGCCACTGTCCTGGTCAACGGTCGTCAATGTCCCGATCACAAATCCGCTGCTGGTGTCGGTGTTTTCATCCACGTTGTAGGTGTCCGGCGAGATGTCCGACGGCGCTTCGTTGCGATCATCGATATTAAGCAAGTGCACCGTTGTATCATCCGGTGTTGCACCTACCGAAGCGTCATCTACTTCGACCGTCACATCAAACGAAGTCTTGCTCTCGAAATCCAGTGAAGTCCCGGCGCGGAGTCGCAATTCTGTTCCAACGATCTCAAAATCGGCCGCGTCCGCTCCAGAGAGCGTCAAGTTATTTGTGCCCAATGCGTCGTCGGCAACCACAATGTCAGCAACTCGAATTGAACTGGAGGTATCGGTGTTTTCTGCCAAGTTGCTCACCAGGTTCGTCAATGCGATCGTTGGGGCATCATTGGCATCGTCGATGTTAAGCGTATGGGCTGCGGTATCATCCGGGGTGGTGCCGACGGCCACATCGTCGACTTCCACCGTGACATCAAACGAGGTTTGGGTTTCAAAATCGAGTGTTGTTCCGGCCCGCAAACGAAGCTCAGTTCCCGCGATCTCAAATTTTGCTGCATCGGTGCCGCTGAGAGACAGGTTGTTGGTTCCCAGGGCGTCATCGGAAATGACAATGTCCGCGACTCGAATCGAAGAAGTCGTGTCGGTGTTTTCGGGTAGATGGGTGACCAGGTTCGCCAAGGCGACCGCCGGAGCTTCATTGGTGTCGTCAATGGTCAAGGTATGCAGTGCCGTGTCGTCAGGGTTTCCTCCCACCGTCGTGTCGTCAATTTCGACCGTCACATCGAAGAATGGCCGGGATTCAAAGTCCAGCATTGTGCCAACACGCAGTCGTAGCTCCGTGCCGACAATTTCAAAGTTGGCAGCGTCGGAACCGCTCAGACTCAAATGGTTAGTCCCCAGGCCGTCATCATTGATGACGATGTCCGCCATTTTGATCGCCGTTGACGTGTCGGTATCTTCCGTCAGATTTGTCGTCAAATTCGTCAGCGTGACCGTCGGAGCTTCGTTGATGTCGTTAACTGTGATGGTCAACGTTTCGTCGTAAGTCAGTCCACCGGAATCGGTCACCCGTACGGTGACACTGTAGGAAGGCTTGGTCTCGAAATCTAGCACACCATCGGTCAGGATGAGTTCATCACTGCTGGCTCCGCCGATCGAGAACAATCCCGCGTCTGCTCCACCGACGATCGAGTAAGTGAAGGATTCGCCAGAGTCCTGATCGCTGAGCGGTCAGTGTGCCGACGCTGTAACCGGATGTCGTATCGGTGTTTTCATCAACGGCGAAGCTGTTCGGCGCAATATCGGTGGGTGTTTCGTTGAGGTCGTTAACCGTGACCGTCAACGTTTCATCGTAGGTCAGTCCGCCACTATCGGTAACTCGTACTGTCACACTGTAAGAGGGCTTGGACTCGAAATCGAGCACGCCGCTGTTCAGGACCAATTCGTCACTGCTGGCACCGCCGATCGTGAACAATCCCGCGTCTGCTCCACCGACGATCGAGTAGGTGAATGTTTCGCCGGAATCCTGGTCACTGGCGGTCAGTGTGCCGACGCTGTATCCGCCGATTGTATCGGTGTTTTCATCAACGGTGAAACTGTTGGGTGCGATATCGGTCGGCGTTTCGTTCAGGTTGTTAACCGTGACCGTCAGCGTTTCATCGTAGGTCAATCCACCAGAATCGGTAACTCGCACAGTGACGCTGTAAGAGGGCTTGGTTTCGAAATCGAGCACACCGTTGGTCAGGATCAGTTCGTCACTGCTGGCTCCGCCGATCGAGAACAATCCGGCGTCTGCTCCGCCCACGACCGAGTACGTGAATGTTTCGCCGGAATCCGGATCAGTCGCTATGAGCGTGCCGAGACTGAAGCCCGCTGTTGTGTCGGTGTTTTCATCGACGGCGAAGCTGTTGGGGGCGATGTCAGTCGGTGATTCATTGGTGTCACCGACCACAACGGTAAGTGTTTCGTCGTAGGTCAGTCCGCCGGAATCGGTCACGCGTACGGTGACGCTGTAAGCAGGCTTGGTCTCGAAATCGATAATGCCATCGGTGAGAATCAATTCGTCGCTGCTCGCGCCTCCAATGGAGAAGACGCTCGCATCGGTACCGCTGACAATCGTGTAGGTGAAAGTTTCAGCGGAATCTTGGTCGCTGGCCGTAAGTGTCCCAACACTGTAACCGGTTGAGGTATCGGTGTTTTCATCAACGGCGAAACTGTTGGGTGCGATGTCGGTCGGCGTTTCGTTAAGGTCATTGACCGTGACGGTGAGCGTTTCATCGTAAGTCAGGCCGCCGCTATCGGTAACTCGCACAGTGACACTGTAGGAAGGCTGGGCTTCGAAATCTAGCACACCATCGGTCAGGATGAGTTCATCACTGCTGGCTCCGCCGATCGAGAACAATCCCGCGTCTGCTCCACCGACGATCGAGTAAGTGAAGGATTCGCCAGAGTCCTGATCGCTGGCGGTCAGTGTGCCGACGCTGTAACCGGATGTCGTATCGGTGTTTTCATCAACGGCGAAGCTGTTCGGCGCAATATCGATGGGTGTTTCGTTGAGGTCGTTAACCGTGACCGTCAGCGTTTCATCGTAGGTCAGTCCGCCACTATCGGTAACTCGTACTGTGACACTGTAAGCGGGCTTGGTCTCGAAATCGAGAATGCCGTTGGTCAGGACCAATTCGTCACTGCTGGCACCGCCGATCGTGAACAATCCCGCGTCTGCTCCACCGACGATCGAGTAGGTGAATGTTTCGCCGGAATCCTGGTCACTGGCGGTTAGTGTGCCAACGCTGTAACCGGATGTCGTGTCGGTGTTTTCATCGACGGTGAAACTGTTCGGTGCAATATCGGTCGGCGTTTCGTTGAGGTCGTTAACCGTGATCGTCAGCGTTTCATCGTAGGTCAGTCCACCACTGTCGGTCACGCTTACGGTGACACTGTAGGAGGGCTTGGTCTCGAAATCGAGAATCCCGTTGGTCAGGATAAGCTCGTCGCTGCCAGCGCCGCCGATCGAGAACAATCCGGCGTCCGTTCCGCCGACGATCGAGTAGGTGAATGCTTCGCCGGAGTCCTGATCGCTTGCGGTCAGTGTGCCAACGCTGTAACCGGATGTGGTATCGGTGTTTTCATCGACGGCGAAACTGTTGGGTGCGATATCGGTTGGCGTTTCGTTGAGGTCGCTAACGGTAACGGTCAACGTTTCGTCGTAGGTCAGTCCACCGGAATCGGTGACTCGCACCGTCACGCTGTAGGAAGGCTTGGACTCGAAGTCGAGCACGCCGTTGGTCAGGATCAGTTCATCGCTGCCAGCACCGCCGATCGAAAACAGGCCTGCATCGGCTCCGCCGACGATCGAGTAAGTGAACGATTCTCCGGAGTCCTGATCGCTGACGGTTAAGGTTCCGACGCTGTAACCGGCAGTTGTGTCGGTGTTTTCATCAACGGCGAAGCTGTTGGGCGCGATGTCGGTCGGTGTTTCGTTGAGGTCGTTAACCGTGACCGTCAAGGTTTCGTCGTACGTGAGTCCACCGCTATCGGTAACTCGAACGGTGACACTGTAGGAAGGCTTGGTCTCGAAATCGAGAATCCCGTTGGTCAGGATGAGCTCGTCGCTGCCAGCGCCGCCGATCGAGAACAATCCCGCGTCGGTTCCGCCGACAATCGTGTAGCTGAAAGACTCTCCTGAATCCGGGTCGGTCGCGGTGAGCGTGCCGAGACTGAAGCCCGCTGTTGTGTCGGTGTTTTCATCGACGGCGAAGCTGTTGGGTGCGATGTCGGTCGGTGTTTCATTGGTGTCACCGACCACAACGGTAAGTGTTTCATCGTAGGTCAGTCCGCCGGAATCGGTCACGCGTACGGTGACGCTGTAAGTAGGCTTGGTCTCGAAATCGATAATGCCATCGGTGAGAATCAATTCGTCGCTGCTCGCGCCTCCAATGGAGAAGACGCTCGCATCGGTACCGCCGACGATTGTGTACGTGAATGTTTCACCGGAATCCTGATCGCTGGTGGTCAGTGTGCCGACGCTATAACCAGCCGAAGTGTCGGTGTTGTCGACAACAGCGAAGGTGTTAGGCGCGATGTCGGTCGGCGTTTCGTTAAGGTCGTTGACCGTGACGGTGAGCGTTTCGTCGTAGGTCAGGCCGCCGCTGTCGGTGACGCGTACTGTTACAATGTAAGAAGGCTGGGCTTCGAAATCGAGCACACCGTTGGTCAGGATTAATTCGTCGCTGCCTGCACCGCCGATCGAGAATACGCCGGCGTCGGCTCCGCCGACAATCGAGTAGGTGAATGTTTCGCCGGAATCCTGGTCGCTGGCAGTCAGTGTGCCAACGCTGTAACCGGATGTCGTGTCGGTGTTTTCATCGACGGTGAAACTGTTCGGTGCAATATCGGTCGGTGTTTCGTTCAGGTCGTTAACCGTGACCGTCAGCGTTTCATCGTAGGTCAGTCCGCCACTGTCGGTCACGCGTACGGTGACACTGTAGGAGGGTTTGGTCTCGAAATCGAGCACGCCGTGGGTCAGGATCAATTCGTCGCTGCTGGCACCGCCGATCGAGAACAATCCGGCGTCTGCTCCACCGACGATCGAGTAAGTGAATGTTTCACCGGAGTCCTGATCGCTGGCGGTCAGTGCGCCGAGGCTGAATCCGCTGGTCGTATCGGTGTTTTCATCGACGGCGAAACTGTTGGGTGCGATGTCGGTCGGCGTTTCGTTGAGGTCGTTAACCGTGATCGTCAGCGTTTCGTCGTAGGTCAGTCCACCGCTGTCGGTCACGCGTACGGTGACACTGTAGGAGGGCTTGGTCTCGAAATCGAGCACGCCGTTGGTCAGGATGAGCTCGTCACTGCTGGCTCCGCCGATCGAGAACAATCCGGCGTCCGTTCCGCCCACGATCGAGTAGGTGAAGGTTTCACCGGAGTCCTGGTCGCTGGCGGTCAGTGTGCCAACGCTATAGCCGGACGTCGTGTCGGTGTTTTCATCAACGGCAAAGTTGTTGGGCGCGAGGTCCGTCGGCGTTTCGTTCAGGTCGTTAACCGTGACGGTCAGCGTTTCATCGTAAGTCAGTCCGCCACTATCGGTAACTCGCACAGTGACGCTGTAAGAGGGCTTCGTCTCGAAATCGAGCACGCCGTTGGTCAGGATCAGTTCATCACTGCTGGCTCCACCGATCGAGAACAATCCGGCGTCTGCTCCGCCCACGATCGAGTAGGTGAATGTTTCGCCTGAATCCGGGTCGGTCGCGGTGAGCGTGCCGAGACTGAAGCCCGCTGTTGTGTCGGTGTTTTCATCGACGGCGAAGCTGTTGGGGGCGATGTCAGTCGGTGTTTCATTGGTGTCACCGACCACAACGGTAAGTGTTTCATCGTAGGTCAGTCCGCCGGAGTCGGTCACGCGTACGGTGACACTGTAGGACGGCTTGGTCTCGAAATCGATAATGCCATCGGTGAGAATCAATTCGTCGCTGCTCGCGCCTCCAATGGAGAAGACGCTCGCATCAGTGCCGCCGACAATCGAGTAGGTAAACGTTTCAGCGGAATCTTGGTCGCTGGCCGTAAGTGTGCCAACACTGTAACCGGTCGAAGTATCGGTGTTGTCGACAACGGCGAAGGTGTTGGGCGCGATATCGGTCGGCGTTTCATTGAGGTCGTTGACCGCGACGGTGAGTGTTTCGTCGTAGGTCAGTCCACCGCTATCGGTCACTCGCACGGTGACACTGTAGGACGGCTTGGTCTCGAAATCGAGCACGCCGTCGGCCAGGATCAGTTCGTCGCTGCTGGCTCCACCGATCGAGAACAATCCTGCATCGGCTCCACCGACGATCGAGTAGGTGAAGGTTTCACCGGAGTCCTGGTCGCTGGCGGTTAAGTGTGCCGACGCTGTAGCCCGCTGTCGTGTCGGTGTTTTCATCAACGGCGAAGCTGTTGGGCGCGATATCGGTCGGCGTCTCATTGAGGTCGTTAACCGTGACGGTCAGTGTTTCGTCGTAGGTCAGTCCGCCGCTATCGGTGACTCGCACAGTGACACTGTAGGCGGGCTTGGTCTCGAAATCGAGAATGCCGTTGGTCAGGATCAGTTCGTCACTGCTGGCACCGCCGATCGTGAACAATCCGGCGTCTGCTCCACCGACGATCGAGTAGGTGAATGTTTCACCGGAGTCCTGATCGCTGGCGGTTAATGTGCCGACGCTGAATCCGCTGGTCGTGTCGGTGTTTTCATCGACGGCGAAACTGTTGGGGGCGATGTCAGTCGGCGTCTCATTGAGGTCGTTAACCGTGACGGTCAGCGTTTCGTCGTAGGTCAGTCCACCGCTATCGGTCACTCGCACGGTGACACTGTAGGAAGGCTTGGTCTCGAAATCGAGAATCCCGTTGGTCAGGATGAGCTCGTCACTGCTGGCTCCACCGATCGAGAACAATCCGGCGTCCGTTCCGCCGACGATCGAGTAGGTGAATGCTTCGCCGGAGTCCTGATCGCTTGCGGTCAGTGTGCCAACGCTGTAACCGGATGTGGTATCGGTGTTTTCATCGACGGCGAAACTGTTGGGGGCGATGTCGGTCGGCGTCTCGTTGAGGTCGTTAACCGTGATCGGTCAACGTTTCATCGTAGGTCAGTCCGCCGCTATCGGTGACTCGCACAGTGACGCTGTAAGCGGGCTTGGTCTCGAAATCGAGCACGCCGTTGGTCAGGATCAGTTCATCACTGCCGGCACCGCCGATTGAGAACAATCCGGCGTCTGCTCCACCGACGATCGAGTAAGTGAATGTTTCACCGGAGTCCTGATCGCTGGCGGTCAACGTGCCGAGGCTGAACCGCTGGTCGTGTCGGTGTTTTCATCGACGGCGAAACTGTTGGGGGCGATGTCGGTCGGTGTTTCGTTCAGGTCGTTGACCGTGACGGTCAACGTTTCATCATAGGTCAGTCCACCGCATCGGTCACGCGAACGGTGACACTGTAGGAGGGCTTGGTTCGAAATCGAGCACGCCGTGGTCAGGATCAGTTCGTCGCTGCTGGCTCCGCCGATCGAGAACACTCCGCATCGGCTCCGCCGACGATCGAGTAGGTGAATGTTTCACCGGAGTCCTGGTCGCTGGCGGTCAGTGTGCCAACGCTGTAACCGGACGTGGTGTCGGTGTTTTCATCGACGGCAAAGCTGTTGGGCGCGAGGTCGGTCGGCGTTTCGTTCAGGTCGTTGACCGTGACGGTCAGCGTTTCATCGTAGGTCAGTCCACCGGAATCGGTCACGCGTACGGTGACACTGTAAGCAGGCTTGGTTTCAAAATCGAGCACGCCGTGGGTCAGGATCAGTTCATCACTGCTGGCACCGCCGATCGAGAACAGTCCGGCGTCTGCTCCACCGACGATCGAGTAGGTGAAAGTTTCACCGGAGTCCTGGTCACTGGCGGACAGTGTGCCGACGCTGTAACCCGACGTTGTATCGGTGTTTTCATCGACGGCGAAACCGTTGGGGGCGATGTCGGTCGGTGTTTCGTTCAGGTCGTTGACCGTGACGGTCAACGTTTCATCGTAGGTCAGTCCACCGCTATCGGTCACGCGAACGGTGACACTGTAGGAGGGCTTGGTTTCAAAATCGAGCACGCCGTGGGTCAGGATCAGTTCGTCACTGCTGGCTCCGCCGATCGAGAACAATCCAGCATCGGCTCCTCCGACGATCGAGTAGGTGAATGTTTCACCGGAGTCCTGGTCGCTGGCGGTCAGTGTGCCAACGCTGTAGCCGGACGTCGTGTCGGTGTTTTCATCAACGGCGAAGTTGTTGGGCGCGATGTCCGTCGGCGTTTCGTTCAGGTCGTTAACCGTGACGGTCAGCGTTTCGTCGTAGGTCAATCCACCAGAATCGGTGACCCGTACGGTGACGCTGTAGGAGGGCTTGGTCTCGAAATCGAGAATGCCGTTGGTCAGGATCAGTTCGTCGCTGCTGGCACCGCCGATCGAGAACACTCCGGCGTCGGCTCCGCCGACGATCGAGTAGGTGAAGGTTTCACCGGAATCCTGGTCACTGGCGGTCAGTGTGCCGACGCTGTAACCCGACGTTGTATCGGTGTTTTCGTCGACGGCGAAACTGTTGGGGGCGATGTCGGTCGGCGTCTCATTGAGGTCGTTAACCGTGACGGTCAGTGTTTCGTCGTAGGTCAGTCCGCCGCTATCGGTAACTTGCACAGTGACACTGTAAGCGGGCTTGGTCTCGAAATCGAGAATGCCGTTGGTCAGGATCAGTTCATCACTGCCGGCACCGCCGATCGTGAAGAACCCCGCGTCTGCTCCTCCGACGATCGAGTAGGTGAAGGTTTCACCGGAATCCTGATCGCTGGCGGTCAGTGTGCCAACGCTGTAGCCGGACGTCGTGTCGGTGTTTTCGTCGACGGCGAAACTGTTGGGGGCGATGTCGGTCGGCGTCTCATTGAGGTCGTTAACCGTGATCGTCAGCGTTTCATCGTAAGTCAGTCCGCCGCTATCGGTAACTTGCACAGTGACACTGTAAGCGGGCTTGGTCTCGAAATCGAGAATGCCGTTGGTCAGGATCAGTTCATCACTGCCGGCACCGCCGATCGAGAACAATCCGGCGTCTGCTCCACCGACGATCGAGTAGGTGAATGTTTCACCGGAGTCCTGATCGCTGGCGGTCAATGCGCCGACGCTGAATCCGCTGGTCGTATCGGTGTTTTCATCGACGGCGAAACTGTTGGGGGCGATGTCGGTCGGTGTTTCGTTCAGGTCGTTGACCGCGACGGTCAACGTTTCATCATAGGTGAGTCCACCGCTATCGGTCACGCGAATGGTGACACTGTAGGAGGGCTTGGTCTCGAAATCGAGCATGCCGTTGGTCAGGATCAGTTCATCACTGCCGGCACCGCCGATCGAGAACAATCCCGCATCTGCTCCTCCGAGGATCGAGTAGGTGAAGGTTTCGCCGGAATCCTGGTCACTGGCGGACAGTGTGCCGACGCTGTAACCCGACGTCGTATCGGTGTTTTCATCGACGGCGAAACTGTTGGGGGCGATGTCGGTCGGCGTCTCATTGAGGTCGTTAACCGTGACCGTCAGTGTTTCGTCGTAAGTCAGTCCGCCGCTATCGGTAACTCGCACAGTGACACTGTAAGCGGGCTTGGTCTCGAAATCGAGCACGCCGTTGGTCAGGATCAGTTCATCACTGCCGGCACCGCCGATTGTGAACAATCCGGCATCTGCTCCACCGACGATCGAGTAAGTGAATGTTTCACCGGAGTCCTGATCGCTGGCGGTCAATGCGCCGACGCTGAATCCGCTGGTCGTATCGGTGTTTTCATCGACGGCGAAACCATTGGGGGCGATGTCGGTCGGTGTTTCGTTCAGGTCGTTGACCGCGACGGTCAACGTTTCGTCATAGGTGAGTCCACCGCTATCGGTCACGCGAATGGTGACACTGTAGGAGGGCTTGGTCTCGAAATCGAGCACGCCGTTGGTCAGGATCAGTTCATCACTGCCGGCACCGCCGATTGAGAACAAGCCCGCATCGGCTCCGCCGACGATCGAGTAGGTGAAGGTTTCACCGGAGTCCTGGTCGCTGGCGGTCAAGGTGCCGAGGCTGAACCCGCTGGTCGTGTCAGTGTTTTCATCAACGGCGAAGCTGTTCGGCGCGAGATCCGTTGGCGTTTCGTTCAGGTCGTTAACCGTGACCGTCAGCGTTTCGTCGTAGGTCAGTCCGCCACTGTCGGTCACGCGTACGGTGACACTGTAAGCAGGCTTAGTTTCATAATCGAGCACGCCGTGGGTCAGGATCAGTTCGTCGCTGCTGGCACCACCGATCGAGAACAATCCAGCATCGGCTCCTCCGACGATCGAATAGGTGAATGTTTCACCGGAGTCCTGGTCGCTGGCGGTCAGTGTGCCAACGCTGTAGCCGGACGTCGTGTCGGTGTTTTCATCGACGGCGAAACTGTTGGGTGCGATGTCGGTCGGCGTTTCATTGAGGTCGTTAACCGTGACCGTCAGTGTTTCGTCGTAGGTCAATCCACCGCTATCGGTCACTCGCACGGTGACACTGTAGGAAGACTTGGACTCGAAATCGAGAATCCCGTTGGTCAGGATGAGCTCGTCACTGCTGGCTCCGCCGATCGAGAACAATCCAGCGTCTGCTCCGCCCACAATCGAGTAGGTGAATGTTTCACCGGAGTCCTGGTCGCTGGCGGTTAAGGTTCCGACGCTGAACCCGCTGGTCGTGTCGGTGTTTTCATCGACGGCGAAGCTGTTGGGCGCGATGTCGGTTGGTGAATCGTTCAGGTTGTTAACCGTGACGGTCAGCGTTTCGTCGTAGGTCAGTCCACCGCTATCGGTCACTCGCACGGTGACGCTGTAGGAAGGCTTGGTTTCGAAATCGAGAATCCCGTTGGTCAGGATCAGTTCGTTGCTGCCAGCGCCGCCGATCGAGAACAACCCGGCATCGGCTCCTCCGACGATCGAGTAGGTGAAGGATTCGCCGGAATCCTGGTCACTGGCGGACAGTGTGCCGACGCTGTAACCCGACGTTGTATCGGTATTTTCATCGACGGCGAAACTGTTGGGCGCGATGTCCGTCGGTGTTTCGTTCAGGTCGTTAACTGTGACCGTCAACGTTTCATCGTAAGTCAGTCCACCGGAATCAGTAACGCGCACGGTGACACTGTAGGAAGGTTTGGTCTCGAAATCGAGCACCCCATGGGTCAGAATCAGTTCATCACTGCCAACACCGCCGATCGAGAAGACACCTGCATCCGTTCCGCCGACGATTGTGTAGGCAAAGGAGTCAGATGCATCCGGGTCATTGTTGGTGAGCGTGCCAACGCTCAATCCACTGAGGGTGTCTGTGTTTTCGTCAACAGAGAAATTGTTGGGTGCAACGTCCGTCGGAGCATCGTTGGTCCCTGTAATTCTGACGAATACCGTCGCGGTATCCGTATTGCCATTGCCGTCGTCGATTTGGTAGACGAAGCTGTCCGTAGCGGTCTCTCCTGCGGCCAAATAGTCGAAAGCGTTGTTGGGATCGTAAATGAAGTCTCCGAGTGGACCGACGGTGACCTTGGCTCCCGATGGAAGCGTGAATTCGGAACCGACTGTCGCCACACCGTTGATATGGGTTACCGTAAGTGGATCGCCATCGGAATCCAGATCGTTGTTGACGATTCCCTCGGCAAGCGAAATGTTCAGTGGTGAGTTTTGGTCGGTTGCGTAGCCCGTCCAGATTGGAACTCCCGTGGCTGCTCCGTCGGTAAGTACTCCGTCGTTTCCGTTGCCGGTGGAATCGCCGACGGTCGTGCCAACGCCCTCATTCAACGTCCAGTAACCAGCCAAGCCGGATTCGTTACCAATCAAGTTTGTGTCAAGATTGGCTTCAATTTCCGCCTGCGTTCGAACGTCGTTCCAGATGCGGACTTCATCAATTTGTCCGTCAAAATATTTTCCGGCCGGATTGTTGGACCGGCCGCCAATTCGCAATTCGTTGAGGGTGGGGTGCGCGTCACCGATCAAACCGGAACCAGCATAAATATCAACGACATCTCCGTTGACATAGGTTGTGACCGTTCCGTTTTCGTAGGTCACTGCGAGATGAGTCCACTCTCCGTTGGCGACCGTGTAGCCGGTGTCATGCCAAGCCCAGCCGGGGTCGGCGTTCGCGAATGCCCAATAGATCCGGTCGTCGGAGAACAAAGCGACCTCGTATTCTCCTTCTTTGTTGATGATCATCCGGTTGACGTTGGCCGAAGCATCCGGGTTGATCCAGGCTTCCATGGTCAACGTATTGGTCATCGTGAGGCTGGGACTGTCCGCGATCGTCACGTAATCGTCGACTCCGTCAAAATCGAGAGCGAAATGGTCATCGACGGCCAGCGTGTTGGAGGAGGTAACCGCAGTGACGGTCGCGGTCTGCGAAATGGTGTTGCTGATTCCGCCGTCTCCATCGGTCAACACGAATTCGATAGTTCGCGCGGCGGTTGCTGGAATGGGTGAGGTATTCCAGAACGTGATGCTTCTCAATAACTCCTGTGCCGCTGCTTCGTTGGCGCTTGCGTTGAGATTGACTACCATCGGGTCGGATTCGTTCAATCCACCGGAATAGGTACCGATGGTGATTCCACCGTAGGTGATGATGCTGCCACTGATTCCAATTTCGCCGGGGTTGGTACCTGTGTTTTGAATGGAGAGGCGGTCACCGGTGGCCCCGCCGGCAGTAATGCTGACGGTGATCAGCCCCGTCTCAAAATCTGCCGAATCGGCATCGAATACCGTGATGGTGGGGTCAATCACGACCGGGACTGTGCCTTCGGTGAAGTCAATCGAGGGACCTGAGTTTGAAATTACCGGTGCGGAGTTGCTGACGATGCCCTCGACAATCAGGCTGAGCGCATCGAGATCCTCTTCTAGCGTGTCGAATCTTACATCACCGTCACCATCAAAAAACAACTGGGCGTTGGCCGCAGCAGTCCCGGAGCCATAGTTGGTTGTTGTGAATTCAAGAGCAAAAATATCGTTTCGCGTCGTGGGAATCGCATTGTCCCCGGTGGTCGATTCATTGCGGTCAAGAGTTACCAACAGACTGCCGGTCGCGAGATTCATGCCACCAATGGTCGCACCTGTTTCCACCAGTTCGAGGCCGGCAATGTCGCCGCCGATTCTGATGTCGGAACCTTCCACCAACTTGACGGTAGAATCGGCACTGGTGTCGTACCAATAAATGTCATTGCCTCCGACCGAGTCCGCGAACAGGAAATCGCCGGCAGTGATAAAGGTGTCACCTACCCGGGTCGTTCGCTCCACCAATGTGATGGCTTCCGTGTGGGTGCCGGGGGCTGCCATGACTTGACGAAAGTACCCGCTGGCGTAGTTATTTGCGTTTTCTGCGCGGAAGATAGAAATGTCTCCGCCGCCGGTGACGATGCTGTTGGACCACCCTGCGGGAGCTCCAGACGCAGCATTGCTCAGCGTTTCATTGGATGCGGAGACAAAGATCACATCGCCCGCCAACAGATCCAGGCTGCCTCCGGCGATTCCGGCCCCGGAAATCGTCATGTCGGTGGTTACGTAATGTAATCCCGTAATGTCGACGTCCATATCCGACGCGAAAGTATCGAAATCGCTTAAGAGACTGAATACACCTTTGGTGTCGTTTTCACCAAAGCTGAGGGAGCCGGTGTCTCGCATCGTGACAATGCTACCTTGGGACCATGAAGACAGTCCTGGAACTCCACTACTGGGATTTCCGTATTTTGGTCCGACGTCATCCGTCGTGGACAAAATCAGTTTGACCTCGACCGCGTCAACGGTCACGTCGGCCGTTTCGGTGGCGGAACTGTAGGCTGTCGATCCGCCGTTGGAAGTTGTGTCGATGCCGGTTGTACCAGATGGATTTCCATCGGTGGCGTCCCAGGCACGGAAAGTCATGGTTGCACTACCGGAATAGCCAAAATCCGGTACAAAACGAATCCGATCGTTGGAGGTCGTTCCCAGCACGACTGCGGAGGCATTGGAAACGCTTCCGAAGGCGGTCCATGAACTGCCCCCGTCGGTAGAGTATTCCCATGTCCCATGGGTGTCGTCGACACTCGTGATCGCCAAGCCTTCACTTGATCCCGTATCAACATCGGTGATTCGGTCTCCCCCGGCGCTGGCGACAATGTCAAACACCAGATCGCCTGCCGGGTCGGTCGTGTTCTGGATCACGTTACTCAACGACATGGAGCCGGAATTGTCCAGCGTTGGGGCGTCGTTGACAGACGCAACTGATATTGCGGCGGTTTCAACCTGGACGCTGAACGGTGTCGAGCCTCCAAATGTCGAGGCATCTACCTTCGATCCCGCTGTCCCTGAACTTTGATCCCACGCTGAAAAGGTGACAAAAGCCGTCTCTGAGTTCAACCCATCCGGTACAAATCGCATACTGTCAGTCGCTCTCAGTAGCAGCGCATTCGATGCGGATACCGAACCAATATCTGTCCAACCGGAACCGATGTTGTACTGCCAAATCCCATTGCCGCTGACAAGTCCAACGATTGCGATTCCTTCGCTGGCTCCCGCGTCGACATCGGTAATTCGGTCACCGCCGGCGCTGGCGATAATGTCTGAGATCGTATCACCGCTGTTGTTGGTATCGTCCTCGGTAATCGAGGTCAGAGTCATTGTCCCATTGGGGTCGAGAACCGGAGCATCATTGACGCCATTGACGGTAACCAGCGAAGCCGTTGCATCAAAGGTGGTGTCGTCTCCACCACCGTCGTCAGTGATCGATTGGTACGTAATGACGCGTACACCATTGTTGACAGCTTCGCTGGTATTATCGTACGCCATTGAGTTGAGTAGCGATTCGGCCGCAACCGCAGTGAAGCCACCTGGTTTCGATATGACGACCGTCGCAGAAGCGCCTCCTGCCGTGATGCCAACTTGATAGCCGTTAGCGCTCGTGGTTTCGCTGTTGAGATTGGTTAGCTCGATGACTTCACCATCGATGACCAGTTTTTCGTGATTTCCGTTTGCCAATCCATCAACCGTGAGCACGATCTGGGAAACCAGATCTCCCGCTTCGACAAGGTCGACCGAGGCACTTGAAAATACCCCAACGGGTCCACCGTTCTCAGTAAACGAGGGCGAGTCTCCGGTTATTGACGTTACCGGGGCATCGTTGACGGGCGAGACAACAATGTTTGCCGAATCAAAATCAGAAAGCGCACCGCCGGAGCCAGTATTGCCCAAGTCATTGACAGTCAAAGTGACCGTGTCGGTCCCGAAGAAATTTGCGTCGGGTCGATAGGTCAGCGTGCCCAGCGCCGCGTTTAATTCGTCGATGGTGCCCGTGAAGTTCATCGTCGAACTGTTGTTCGCCCCCAACCAGTGTCAGTCCGGTTGTGTCGCCAAGATTGACAACACCATCGCTGACACTAAGCGTCATCGAGACGTCGCTGCCTCCGTGGTCAACGTCTGAAATTGAGAATCCAGCCAGAATCCGGTAACCATCGTCTTCGGAGACGCCCAATGCGGACGGGATAATCGTGGCAACCGGCGCGTCATTGACTGCGCTCACGGATTGACTGACGCTGGCGCTATTGGAACTGAATGCCGTTGTGCCACCACGAACCGACGCATCCGCCAAACCGCCAGCGGTTCCAGTCGTTTGATCCCAGGCGACATAGGTAAACGGGAAAACCGTCCCGTTGTAATCTGGATTGGGAACGAACCGCACACGTGTATCTGGGTCCGAAGGCAACAATCGTGCAGAAGACTCCGAAACACTACCAACGTTCAGCCAATCGGTTCCGTCAAGTGTGTATTGCCAGGTGCCATTGGTTCCGTTTGCGCCGATGACGGCAATGCCTTTGACCGCTCCCGCGTCGACATCGGTCGTCGAGGAAGTAAAATCGGAAACCAGTTTTCCACTACTGTTGAATTCGTCTTCGCTGATCGAGGGAAACAGTGATGCTGAAACACCCGAGGGAGCATCGTTGATCGCATTGACGGTCAGGCTGGCAGTGTCAGTATCGGCGGAATAGGCAGTGCTACCCCCATTGTTCGTGGTGTCAACGCCGGTTGTTCCGTTGGAACGACCGTCCGTCTGGTCCCACGCGCGAAAGGTAATCGCGCTGCCAATGGTTCCGTTGAAGTTAGCGCTGGGTTGAAAATACAGGCGTGTTGCAGCATCTGCCGCCAACAGATGAGCACTGGCGTCGCTGACACTTCCTAATGCATTCCAGTTCGTTCCATTGTCGGTCGAAAAATACCAGGTGCCATTGGCAGTGTTGGAGTCGGTGATGGCGATTCCCAGTAACGCACCGTTGTCCGGATCGGTTACGTTGTCGACGCCACCGTTGGGAGACGCAAAATCGACGAGCGATGAAACCAGTGTGCCCACCGCACCGCTTGGTGAGCCGGCGTCTTCGTTGATGAATGTGAGAACCGGTGTCTGGGTGGCGTCGAGGATCGGCGCTTCGTTTAATTTTTGATTCCAGAGGAAGATAAACGGCTGTGCGTCGTTTTGCCCGCTGTTTGCTTCCTGTTGATCCGGCGTGCCCCAACCGGATCCGTCCCAAAGTACAAAGCTGACATGCTTGTTCTCATCGAGCGTCGAAAGCACGACGCGATCGGAAGCCGGGTCGCGGTCGAGTGTCATCGAGGTCGGTTTGTCGCCGACATTGGGACCCGATTGTTCGTTCGACCAACCGGTAACGTCATTCCAGGTGCGGTAGCGGACAAAATTGTCTTCTTCGCCGTACGTAACCAATGCCTCCCCGGAATTGGATTCGAAAGCGACCGCGATGTTGGGGTAGCCCCGGTCGTTGGTGTCCGTCGTTGCTGAAAGTTTGTCGCTGGTTGACCAACTGCTACCATCCCAGACTGCAAAATAAGCGTCTTCGGCCTCGGTCAAAACTCCCAGCACGATCCGATCGCTGTTGGGGTCGGAGTCCATCATCGTCCAGCGAGCTTTGCCGGAGGGACCGGAAGGAGCAGTCAGCGTCGATTCAGCGCTCCAGGTGCTCCCATTCCAAGTGCGGTAATGCACATCGGTTTGGTCTTTCGCGTAAACCACGATCGCGTCGCCGCTTTGTTGTTCATACGCCACACTGATGTCGGTGACGTTTTGGCTGTTAATGGTGTTGAGCAGGACGCGATTGCTCCAACTGGATCCGTTCCAAACCGGCGCATAATCGTCGCCATTGTTATCCGTCAGGGCCAGAACCATTTCGTCGGAATTGGGGTTGGCTTCCAGTTGCATGTGGCGAATCTCGGCACCGTCATAGGCCGAAATGGTCGTTGGCGAGGCCCATGATGTGCCGTCCCAAATGCTGTATTTCAAGCTGGTCGTATCCCCCCAGACCATTACGGCATCGTCGCTTTGAGATTCGTAAGCAACGTCGAAACTCCAGCTTTTCTCGTTTTTTGCGTACCCTAAATCATTGATGGAGAATGGGGTCCAAGTACTGCCGTCCCAGATTTGGCCCCGCATCGTTTTACCACTATCGATACCAATCAGGATCGTTTCATCTCGCGTGTTGGAATCGGCTCCCTGGATGACCTCCCACTGATCAACATTGGCGGTGTTGCTCTCGGCGCCGAAGGTAATCCCATTGAAGAAACTGGTTTCGGGAGTGGTTGTGCCGTTCTCCCGCCAGACAGCGATGCCCTCGTTTTCGTTTCCGCCGTAATGAATTTCCAACACGGGGACGACCGAGCCTTCTCGGCTGTCATAGGTTACGGTTCTGCTTCCGCCACCGTCCGGACTGGCGATCAGGACGCCGTTGTTGACTTTGCTGCCGCTGACCCAATCGCTAACCAGCGAAGTTACGTCCCAGGTATGCAGGCCGCTGGTGGAAGTCGTCAGGAGGTCCAGCGCGGTGGGGTCAAAGTAAGCTCCCGCGGTGGTCCACCCAACTCCGTCATTTCGCTGATTCCAGCTCGCGGTGTCGAAAGTTCCGTTACCCGTTCCTTCGCTCCAGTCTTCCAGCAACTCATAAACCCCGATGTTTAGCTCGCCATCAATGCTGGTTGAGTACAACTTCAACGTGGCACTTTGGATGTTAGTGCCACTGTCGATGGAGCTGACATCAAACTGAAATAACGCGCACTGTAGATCGCCACTTTCCCGGTCCACGATCAGGCTGCTGGAGTCACCAAAATTATTCGTGGGTTCGTTTGCTTTGATGTAAGTATCCTGCGTCGCCGTCACCGTGACGCTGTCGAGCACTCCCATCCAGGATTGCTGCACATCAATGCTGAATGCGATCTCGGTATCAACGGATCCAAACCGATACTCCAGGGTCCAATCTCCACCCAGTGACGCGTGCCCTGTCAAATCCTCGCTGGCCGCGACATCGGCGCCCGTGAATTCGCCAATTCGATCCACGAATAATTGACCGTCCTCCGTGGCGGCGACGTCACATCCGTATAACAGGATGTCAGCGCCAAATGCGAGTCCGCTGGTCCAGCCGCTCAACTGGGATTCGAATACGGCGACCGTTTCGGAATTCAGGTTGTTCCGGCCGAGCTGGATGTTGGCATCGGTGCCGTGCCCGATGATGTGGACGGCGTCGTACTTGTGTTGGCCGTTTAATGCCTCCGAGATTCTTTCGATTCCATTTTCGAACTCGGCCAGCCGGACCACGTCAAATCCAATGCCGGTTGCTCCGTTGGCGAGCACGTCATCGACCAGTTGCTGGATGCCGTCGATTCGCTCGTCGATCACAATTAACTGGCGGGCTTCTTCAAACGCCAGGTCATCGTTCGGTTGTCCCAGCAGATAGTCATCGAAAGGCAATTGATCGAGCAAGGGACTGGTTTCGTAGGGAGAATCATAATCGGCGGTCTCGGTAATCGCATCGATCAGATAGTCGAGATCGCCGTTCGGTTCGATCGGTTCATTCACGTCGGCGACAACGACTGCCAGCGGCGATGCGTCATAGAGGATCCGGTCCTCCAGTGCCTGCAGGCAAACCGGCGGCGGCACGACCGAGGAAGGGTGCCGTCGCGCTGAGACGAAAGTTCGCCAGGCGTTCTCAATCAATTGGATTGGGGTTTTCATTTCTTGGTGACGTCAAGGACAGTCGCTGGAACCTCGCGCGGATTGCGCAGTTATCCTGAAAACCTAGCTCGGAATTTGTGTAAAACTTTGAGTTTTGAGAAAAATAAAGCAGGTAGCCACGGTTGGCTGTGTCGCAGCAAAAGGTGGGAAGTGATCGCGTTGAACGAGCCAATTGGGCTGGCGAATTGCCAGGAAAAGAGTCGCAAGCGTTGCCGGTTGGGAAGAATACGGTTGGCATTCCGTTTGTGACGCTTCGGAGGGGGCAGCCAGCTCATTGAGGCCGCCGGAATAATTGGAAGTTTCGTGCAAATCGACGTCGGGATGTCCCTTTCGGCGAAGCACCCAATTTCGCGGTCATCCATACCGTCACCCTGTTCAGGACAGTCCGGGCAATCGTCACAGGCGGTGGACGTGGCGAGAATCTACAAAATGGTTTGTATCCGCCGGTCAAACCGGGGTACCATGGCGACATGAACGAATTGTCGAAAATCCTGCATTCAATCCAGAACGGCGATCCAGTCGCGTCAGAAGATTTGTTGCCATTGGTCTATCAAGAGCTTCGTCGCCTGGCTCAAATCAAAATGTCTCAGGAATCTGCTGGACATTCGCTGCAACCGACGGCGTTGGTGCATGAAGCCTATCTGCGGCTGGTTGATTCTGCCAATCCGCAGGACTGGAATAGCCAAGGGCACTTTTTTGCCGCCGCGGCTCAGGCCATGCGTCGGATCCTGGTCGAGTCGGCTCGGCGAAAGCAACGAATTATCCACGGGGCTGGTCGATACAGAATCGACGTGTCGAAACTGGAGTTGTCAGATCCGCATGACAGCGAATTTGTGACGGAATTGGACCACTCGCTCGATGGACTGGCTGAGCACCATCCCGTTGTCGCCAAAGTTGTCGAGCTGAGATATTTTGCCGGGTTATCCATCGAGCAAACCGCAGAATCAATGAATTTGTCCGTTCGGACCATCAATCGCCATTGGGCGTTCGCGAAAGCTTGGCTGTATCAGGACCTGTCACCAGAAAACCAACCCATTCCAAAGGATTAGGTGGGCAACTCGGTGGCTTTTTTTGAAAATTTTCAAAATACGTGGCACAGAAACGGCAACAATGACGCACTGATACTGCTGAGGATTCTGATTCGACCAAGCGGTTGTTTACGGTGACAAGCGAAAACACGAAAGCTGAGGAAATTTTTCACGCGGCCCTTGAAATGGAGTCGCTGGAGCAGAGAAGCCAGCTGCTCGGTCAGGCCTGTGCTGGCGATCTGGAATTGCGAAAAAAGATCGAGGAATGGTTGCGGGCTTACGATCAGGCCGGAAATTTCCTTGAGCCGCCGACCGCGCCTGCTGCCGTTCCAATCCCTGAATCCACGGCCAACGCTTCGTTGTCGGTTACCCGACAACCCGCTGGAAAAACCAACCATCCGGCAAATTACGAAACGGCTCAACAATTCGGAGACTATCAATTGCTCGAAGAATTGGCCCGCGGCGGAATGGGGGTCGTCTACAAGGCCCACCAGGTCAGCCTGAATCGAATCGTGGCATTGAAAATGATTCTCGCCGGGCAATTCGCGAATCAGGAAGACGTGCAGCGATTCTACCGGGAAGCGGCAGCCGCCGCGAAACTGGACCACCCGGGAATTGTCCCGATCTTTGATGTTGGTTGTTACGAGAATCAGCACTTTTTTTCGATGGCCTATGTCGCCGGCGAAAGCCTGGGAACCAAACTTAAGTCGGGGCCGTTGTTGCCCCGCGTTGCTGCGGTCTACATGAAAAAAGTTGCGGCCGCTATCCATGTCGCCCACCAGCATGGCATCATCCATCGCGACCTGAAGCCGGCCAACATCCTGGTAAGCCCAACCGATGAGCCGCGAATCGTGGATTTTGGACTGGCCAAACATATCGAGGTCGACAGTGATCTCACCTCTACCGGGATGGTGATGGGAACGCCCTGCTACATGCCGCCGGAACAGGCATCGGGCCAGACTTCCGAGATCAGCGGCGCGTCGGATGTCTATTCGATCGGTGCCATTCTCTACGCGATATTGACCGGACGACCGCCATTTGTCGGAACCAATACCACGGAAACATTGATTCAAGTCATTCAGCAGGAACCCGTCGCGCCGTGCAAGCTGATGGCCGGCGTGCCGAAAGACCTGGAAGCGATCTGTCTGAAGTGTCTGGAGAAAAGGCCGGGTGATCGGTATCAGACGGCAGAAGAACTCTCGCTGGATTTGCAACGGTTTCTCGCTGGCGAGCCCATTCGTGCAAAAGACGATTGGCGACGACGGATTCGGAAATGGACCGTTCGCGAGCCGGTTCTGGCGGCGCAGCTCGTTTCGATTTTATTGTTGATGGTCATCATTGGTTTGAACTATCTCTTGTTCGGAAGAAACGAATTTGGCGATAGTCTCAAGGTCCTCAAGTTGAACGAAGCCATTCTTGTTGCGTGGGGCATCGTTGCGATTGTGTTGCAGAAAATCCACAATGTGATCGGCAATCAAAACGTGATCCCGATGACTTGGGCGGCCGTGAATCCGCTGTTTTTGACGATTACGTTGTGGGCCAATAGCGGCGGCCCACGGGGTGAACTGCTGTCGTTGTATCTGGCGTTAATCGTGATCACCAGTTTTTTTCGCCGGGTTGATCTGGTCGCCATCACGACGGCAAGTTCACTGATCGGGTACATGATCCTTGCCGCGCGGTTTGTCTCCGAAGATCCATCGTTTTCCTGGCCCTCGTACAATGTCGTTTTTGGACTGGTGTTGGTGGTGACAGGCACGTTGCTGGGGTTTCAGACGTTGAGAATGAACCGTTTGAGTGGAAAGGACAGCGTTTGAATTGGGCGATGTCCAACAAATTTCGTCGAGCTCTTTGTAAATGCTGTCCAACGCGTGATTTGCTGTTTTTGGAGGACGAACCATGGATTTTCGAGTCGGCCGAGAGGCGAAAGTTGGCCCTTCCCCCGCCATTTCGACAGACGATTCAGGGGCCCGCGAAAACCACCCGGTGACGGCTGGTTTCGTCACCCAGGATCCGCAAATGCTGGAAATTATGTCCCTGGTTCGTCAAGTTGCCGATACCGATGCGACGGTGCTGATTGTGGGTGAGACCGGGACCGGGAAAGAACTGATTGCCCGTGCGTTGCATCAGCAGAGTTCCCGGTGCGAGCGTCCGCTGCTGGCGGTCAATTGCGGTGCGATTGCCGAAACGCTTCAGGAATCCGAGCTGTTTGGTCACGAAAAAGGAGCGTTTACCGGCGCGAATATTCGTCGCATTGGCAAGTTCCCGGCAGCCGACCGGGGAACGATTTTTTTGGACGAAATCAGTCAGATGAACCAGGCCTTGCAGGTCAAATTGCTGCGCATTCTTCAGTCGGGAGAATTTGCGACCGTTGGGACCACCATCAACCGGTATTGTGATGTGCGCGTCGTGGCCGCTGCCAACGAAGACCTGGTTCCACGTATCGCTGCCGGAGAATTTCGTAAAGACCTGTACTATCGGCTGAACATCATTCGGATTGAACTGCCGCCGCTGCGCCAGCGCCGGGCGATATTCCACTGTTGGCCAGACATTTTCTTTCCGTATTTGGTTCGACCTATCAAAAGCCCGGAATCCGCATTGACGCTGCCGCGATTGGCATGCTTCAGCAATACGATTTTCCGGGTAACGTCCGCGAGCTTGAGAACATCGTGCGCAGATGCGTCATTCTCTGTCGCGATCGGTGGATTACACGCCAGCATTTGCCGGCTGACGTGTTGCCGCATCGATCCGCTCCCGAACGCGATCCGACATTATCATTTCACGAGGCCAAGAATCGCGTGGTCGAAGAGTTTGAGCGTTCTTTCTTAACGGCTAACTTGCGTTGTTGCGGCGGGATCGTCAGTCGTGCGGCCCAACGATCGGGATTAAGCGAACGCAATTTTCATGCGAAGCTGCGCAAATACGGGATCCAAAGCCTGGAGTTTCGAGTCTGAATCTTGCCTGTCGTGAGCGGATTGCTTCGTTAAATTTATGCTGCAATGACTTGTTACAATTGAATCCTTGCGGGGAGAATCACCGGGTCAGCGATTTTCGCCCCTCACCCCCCAGCCCCCAGCCCCCTCTCCCCACAAATTCGGAGTGAGTTGGATTAGGTGGCAGATCAAACCCTCCGAATTTGCAGGGCGAGGGGGAGCCAGTTTGGTGGTTGGCGAAGTCATCCAGATCAACAATTCTCTTCCACACGTTCGGAGGAAAGTAGGCCGGTAACAAGGTCACTTGCAAAGCTGTCACAGCGCAAACGACTCTCCAGCGAAACAGCTCGTTGCCGGCCCGACCTGCGGCGCGTTGTGACCGCAGTTCCGGCAAGACTGGGAATTAGCCTAGGAGTAGGCCGGTAACAAGGTCACTTGCAAAGCTGTCACAGCGCAAACGACTCTTCGGCGAAATAGCACGATGCCAGTCCGACCTGCCGAGAGTTGTGACCGCAGTTCCGGCAACACACTGGTCAACATCATCAACCGCCACGGTCGAATGCATCCTGATTCATTGACGATATCGTCCGGGTTTGGCCGGCGGGGGGCGGCTCGATTCAGTGTGATGCCCAGTTCTTTCAGCTTTTATGACCATTCTGACGCGCAAGTTCCGATCGGCACTAAATGTGCAATACGTTGGATCCGGAGTTGTCATGTTTTTTGCCCGAGCCTTCGCGAATTCGAAGATGTTGCCAATCCGGGAAACGAAACGCGTCTGCCTGGTTGGCCCGTTGGTGACCGATGACTGGGCGTTGATTCGTAATCTCAAGTCAAAGTACCTGGTGACGCTGGCCGAGCAACTGGATTTCTTGCTGCAGTCCGACTGTTTCAAGGAAGCCCGGTTGTTGGTGTTGGATTGCAGTCAGGACAGTGACGCGGTGCTGGAATGGCTTGGGGGAGTCAAGCGAAACGCTCCTGATCTGTTTGCCTTGGTCGTGGATGGAAAACTAACTCAAAAACAGATCGCGCAGGCGTTTCAAAATGGGGCGAAGGACTTTTTTACGGCTCCGTACGACTTGGCTTTGCTGATCGAGCGGATCGACTCGCTGTGCGCGAATCGTGGGAACCACGAATCGTCCAGTGAGGCTTCAGCCGGCAATGTGTACTTTCAACAGGACTGATGTCATGGCCATGGAAACCGAATTCCCTGCCGTCGGTCGTGTACCGACCAAGGCCGCACCGTTGATGAATGTGCGGCAGTTACTGGATCCAGCCAACGTGCTGACGTTGACCGGATTGTCGGCAGCGATCTGTTGCGCGTTGCTCGCCGTCAATGGACAGCTGCCGTATGCGGTTGTGGCTTTGATGATTTCGGGTGTCTGCGATCTGTTCGATGGTTTTGTGGCCCGTCGGATGACGCGGACCGACGACCAACAAAAATTCGGTGGCAGTCTCGATTCGGTCGTGGATGCCTGTTCGTTTGGCTTCGCACCGGTCGTCTTGATGTATGCTGCCGGGCTCAATGGTTGGCTCGAAATTCCCTTGCTGGTGCTGTTTTCCATTTGCGTCGTCTGGCGGCTGGCCTACTTCGATACGGTTGGGCTGTTGGGATCGGGAAGGCAAAGCTACTTCGTTGGATTGCCGGTAACGTACGTGGCGATGTTTCTGCCGCTGGCATTTCTGGCCGGTTTCTGGGGTCAATTTGCGTTGCGAGGCTGCGTCGGCTTGGTCATGGTTGGGCTTGCCCTGTCAATGATCAGCACGTTTCCCGTTCGTAAACCATCGGGAGTGTTTTATTTGCTGTTCCCGATGTCGGGCGTCGTGCTGATGTTTGTTTACCTGTTGTTTGCCGAATCTTACCTTCGCTAAAGGTTTGCCCAATGGCCACGGATCTAGAGGTTTCGAAGCAAACGCAACCGGCCCACACGACGTTGTTGCCACCTGCGATTTCGGGGTTCACACATTTGCAGCCGCGGAACCTGGTCGGCGGAGGGTTCGTTTCGGCTTGTTCGGCAGTGACCGGATTTTCGATCTATTTCTCGACGTTTGACAACTTGCTGGTTTGGGCGTTGGCACAGATCGTGTTGGCATTTTCGATGCTGCAGTGGTTTGTCCTGTTACACGAAGCGGGCCACAGGACACTGTTCAAAAACGCGCGTCTGAACAAATACGCTGGACATCTCGCGTCGCTGTTTGCGGGAATTCCATTCGAATGCTGGAAGTCCGTGCACGGAATCCATCATCGCTGGACCGGCTGGCAGGATCTGGACGTAACGACGTCGGCATTACTTCCCAAGCAGTTGAAGTGGTGGGAGAGTCTGGTGGTCAACGCTTGCTGGAAACTGTGGATTCCGTTGTTCTCGGTGCTGTACCGAACTCGAAACTACTGGAACCTGGCCCGTCTGTATCAGTTGTTCCCTCGCCGACAAAAACAGAAAAAATTGACCTGGAACGTAGGCGGTCTATTGGCGATCTACGTCGCGATCGTCGGGTGGGTCGGCCTGGCTGCGCTGATTCAAGTCTTCGGGGTGGCGTTGCTGCTGTCGTTGATCATGCAAGACATTTTGATTCTCAGTCAGCACGCGCACATCCCGATGGAAAACAGTCAAGGCGAACAGGTGGATCCGTTCGCGCCGGTGGACCAAGAGATCTTTACGCGGTCGCTGAGATTCCCGAACTGGTTTTCGACTTTCGTTCTCCTGAACATGGATGCGCACGAACTGCATCATATGTACACCCGCGTTCCCGGTTACTACTTACGAAGGATTGATTACGACACGCATCACGAGGTCGGTTGGTGGCGTTGGCTGAGGCAAGCCAAGCAGGTTCCCGGCGAAGTTCTGCTGTTTCAAAATTCTCACCAGTCCGGCTTTGAGATTTAGGAATTCAACTCGATGACCCCACCCAATGCGATTGCAGCTGCCGTGTTTCTGATCCTGGCAATGGTGACCGCCGGATTCGCACAGACGTTTTGGCTCAAAAGTAAACTGTCTCAGAGATTCAAAACCCCGATCGATCGTGGGTGGACGTTTCGTGGCAAACGGATCTTCGGAGACAACAAAACCTGGCGAGGATTCGTCGCAATGATCCCGGCGGTAGGAGGTGCTTTTTTGCTGGTTCGAACCCTGTTTGTGTTGTTGCCGGGCGAATGCGCTGGCGGCGTTATGGCCACTTTCGGCGCTGCAATATGGTCTGCTGGGATGCCTGGTTGGTTTGGGTTTTATGCTCGGTGAATTGCCGAATTCGTTTGTCAAGCGACAGTTCGGAATCGCGGCGGGCGAAGCACCGTTGCATCGGTCGGCCCGTCCGGTCTGTTTCATTGTCGACCGTTTTGATTCGATTTTGGGTGGCCTGCTGGTGCTCTCCCTGGTGGTGACGGTTCCGTTGTTGACCTGGTGCTTGATTCTGTTGATCGGACCGGTCGTCCATTTGGCGTTTAACCTGCTGCTGTTTCAACTTGGTGTAAAGGCTCGACCTGCATGAATACGTACACGCTGTTGCGCGATCGACCAACGTCGATTCGGCAGGATTTCATCTGTCCTTTGAAGCAGGCAAACGGCTGTCAGTCTGTTGGTGGCAAGGCTTCCAACCTGGGAGTCATGATCCAGCTGGGGATCTCCGTTCCGGCGGGGTTTGTAATTACCGATTCAGCGTTTCAGCTGTTTCTGGATGAAAATCAGCTCCATGGCCCGATTGACCAGGCGCTGGCCGGGCTGCAACCAGACCAGTTGGAGAAAATTGGATTGGCCTCCGAAGCGATTCGTCAACGGATCCTGGCAGCCGGATTCCGGAACCGGTCCTGGAAACCATTCAACACGAGCTTTCCAAGCAATGGGCCGATGTCAGCCTGGCCGTTCGTAGCTCGGCGATTGGTGAGGACTCACGGCATGCGGCTTTTGCTGGTCAACTGGATTCGTTTCTCAATGTCGTCGGTGAACAGGCCTTGGCACAGGCTTTACTGGGGTGTTGGGCATCGTACTGGTCGCAGCGATCTTTGTTCTATCAGCTTTCCCGGGGGATTGCGTTGCAGGGCATGGGGGTGGTGGTCCAGGAATTGGTCGCTTCACGGATTTCGGGGATCCTGTTTACCCAAAATCCGGAATCCGCCAACGATCGCTCGTTGGTCGTCGAATATTGTTTTGGACTTGGGGACGAACTGGCTGCGGGCAAGCTTAACCCCGGTCGGTTCGTGATCTCACGCGAAGACTATTCCTGGGAAACGCAGGCTTCGCCAGAACAGTCAGGTCCGCTGGACGATACGCTGCTGCTTAACCCGACACAGATCGCGAGTTTGGCCGACGCGGCGCTGTGTTTGGAGAGCCATTATGGGTGTCCCCAGGATATCGAATGGACGATTGACGAGGGCGGTCAACTGTATCTGGTGCAGACCCGGCCGATCACCGTCGTGGCCACGGTGAAGCAGCTTGGGGGTGGTTTATTCAACGCAGAAACCAAGTCGAATCCCGTGGTTCATTGGTCCAACGCCAATGTCAACGAGAATTTTCCGGAGCCGATTTCACCGTTTCTGTATTCGATCGCGTCGGCGGGCTATTACCACTACTTCCGCAATCTTGGTTTAACACTTGGTTTTGACCCGCGTCGTGTTGCGATGATGGAGTATCCCTTACGAAACGTGATCGGTGTTCACGGAGCGCGGATGTACTACAACCTGTCAAACATCCATGCGATTTTGCGGATGGCCCCATTTGGTGAAAGGTTGGCCGAGTGGTTCGATGATTTTGTCGGAGCTGATTACCCAGGGGCCGGCGAATTGGACACGGACGGCCGATCAATGGGCGCAGAAGTTTGCGAATTTTCGAAAGCCTACGCACCTGGGCGATGGACCCGAATGGTTGAGCTCTGTCGAAGCGGGATCAAAACTACGTGGCAGTTTCTGTTGATCTCGAACCGGGTGGCGGAATTTGAGCGGGTCATCGATCGATTCGCCGAACAAACCGCGCCAGCCAATTTGGCGGAAAAATCGCTGTCGGCACTCCTGGACGATCTGCGCGGGTTCATGGACATTCGTTGCCACCGCTGGACGAATGCCTCGCTGGCCGACACAGCGGCGATGGTCTCGTACGGATTGCTCAAGCGGATGCTCGGCAGCGATTTTCCCGATCTTGATCAGTCCGGCTTGCACAATTCGTTGCTCAAAGGGCTGTGCGATGTTGTCAGCGGGATTCCGATCGAACGGCTTTGGCATCTTTCGCGCATGATTCGCGCAGACGCTGAGTTGGAGCAACTGCTGGCCAGCGGTGAAGACGAAACGCTGCTTAAACAGATCCGAACGAAACCGCAATTTGCCGGTTTTCATGCGGCATTGGAGGACTTTCTGGTGAACTGGGGCTTTCGTTGCTCGGGCGAGTTGATGTTGACGGTCGAGAGTTTTCAAGAGCGTCCCGAATCTTTGTTGGAAATGTTGAGAGCCTACGTGGCGATCGATGGAGAGTCACCACTGGATTTGTTGAAACGGCAATCAGCCGAACGGGTGGAAGAAACGGCCCAAGTCATGGGTGAGCTGCGACGCAGGAAACTGGTTTGGCCCCTGCCCTGGCCAACCAGAGCGACGCTGGTTTCAATCATTTTAAAAGCGTGCCATCAGTCGATTGCGCTTCGCGAACGTGCCCGATTGAAACAAGCCCTGTTATACAGCCGCTGTCGTCGGATCGCGTTGGCGATTGCCGACAGGCTGGTCTCACTCGGAGTGCTGGAGTCTCAGGGCGACGTGTTTTTTTTGACGATTCAAGAGCTTGAGTCGCTGCTGGCTGGCAGTGCCATGTTCCCGTACCACACCCGACAGTTGGTGGAGCTGCGCAAGGATGGGCATTTGCAGCTGGGCGAGATGACGCCGGATGACGTGTTCGTTTTACCGGCGGGGGATTACCTTTCATCGCAACCGTTCAGCGTCGATTCAGACGGCGAATCTCCCGTCGATGGCGATGACCGCGTCTGGGGCGGTGTCGGAGCCTGTGGCGGCCAAGTAACGGCTCCGGCTGCGATTTTGACGGATCTTTCCGAGTGCCGTTTGCTTAATCAGGGCGATGTTTTGGTGACGCGGCAGACCGATCCGGGTTGGGGCCCCGTGTTTTTCCTGATCAAAGGTCTGGTCATGGAGCGCGGTGGCATGCTTTCTCACGGCGCCATTCTGGCGCGTGAATATGGAATTCCAACCGTGGTTGGCGTCAAGGACGCGACGCGAAAAATTTCTCAGGGCCAGCGAATCAATGTCAACGGAGATCGAGGCAGTGTCCAAGTGGTCGACTAACGACGTGCTGCAGTACTGGAGCAGTCGCATGCCGCCCGGCATTTACCTGCCGATGGTCCTGTTTCTCGGAATGGCCAGTTTGACAGCGGGGTGGCCGACGCGGCCTGCTTCGTTGGTCGTCAATCTGTTGCTGGCCTACAGCCTGGTTTTGCAGTTTCGATTGTGGGATGACCTGAGCGACGTCGAACGGGATCGCGTGGAGCATCCGGAACGCACGTTGTGTCGAACCAAACGCATGAAGCTATTTCGATGGATTTTATTTGGGTTGTTCGTGATGAACTTTGGTTTGATCGTCTGGCTCAAACCAGTCAACGTCGTGGTTGTATTCTTGTCGCTCAATTGGGTCTTCTGGCTTTGGTATCGGATGCCTCAACAAAATCGTCTCAATGATTGGTTGTCGTATCATTTTGTATTGTTGAAGTATCCGATTTTCGTCTACTTGATTCGCCCCGATGCGACTGGGACAGCAACGGGTTCCTTGTTGCTGGCAATGGTTTTGGTTTATCTCTGTTTCTGCGTGTATGAAGTGCTGCACGATCCGAGCCTGCGGACTTTCCGCGGCATCAATATCTGGCTGGCTGTCGAGATGATTGCGTTGGAACTGGTGGCGATCCTGATCGTCGTTGATGCCAGTCAGTTCGCTCAGTCCTGGGGCGTTGTTCCAATCACTCTGCTGTTCGTCGGTGCGGGGTTGTTCGCGTTCCTGTTTTATCTTCATCGTTATCACACGGTCCCTGGCCGTTGGTGTTATTCCGTATTTCTGATCGGATTTGTCTCGTTGTGGAATGGTCCACTGCTGACGTACCCGATGTACCAAACAGGATTGATGTTATGACGACTGCCACACTTGCCGCCGCGCCCTCGCCAGCAATCTTGGAATCCGTTGCCTGTTACTCCTGCGGTGAACATGCTCATCATCCATTTGTCACCGCCCAGGATGATCTGACTGGCAAACCGGGCAATTTTTATTTCGTCAGCTGTGATCGTTGCGGCCTGGTTTATCAGAATCCTCGAGTCAGCGTCACGCATATCAAAGACTACTACGATGAAGAATACATCGCGCACCGAAAGCAACAGGACTGGGGAATGTTGACGTGGTTTTACAACTACGCCATGGACAAACACGATCGGGAGAAAGACAAACTCGTCAGCAAATACGTCTCATTGGGGGCCGAGAGTCACGTCCTCGATGTTGGGTGTGGTGCCGGGACATTTTTGTTGAGGCTGCAGGACCGATACGGGGCTGACTTGACCGGTGTTGATTTCAAGGACCTTTCGCAGCTGCCAGGCTTTGACCGCATTCAGTTTCATTGCGGACTGTTTTACGACCAGGAGCTTCGCGAGAGCGGTTATGACTTGGTCACGATGTGGCATTTTCTCGAACACGATTACGACCCGTTGCGGACGCTTGAATACGCACGCGATTTGTTGAACGAAGACGGTCGGTTGGTGATCGAAGTTCCTCGGCTCGATAGCGTTTCGTATCGGATGTTTGGCAATCGTTGGGCGGGTTTGCAGGCGCCTCAGCACACGGTGTTGTATGATCGAAAAAGGTTGCTGCGATGCGTGGAACAGGCTGGCCTGGAGGTCGTCGACTACCTGCCGTACGGGGCCTTTCCGGCCTATTTTTACTTGTTTGCCGGCGTCGCTTTCAAGCTGCGAAATGGCAAAGGGCTGGATTTTTCGCGGGCAGTGTATCCTTATTTTGCAGGGCAGGTTTTGCTGAGTCCGGTCTTGATGTTTGAGCGATATCTCAATCTGGCGATGCAAACGGTCGTTTGCAGGAGGCCAGCATGAGTACACTCGCCTCTGAACATCAGACCGCACGATGGATTGTTCGCTGTTGGACGCGTGTTCGAATCATGGGCCTGTTGATCGTCGGGCTGACGTTGATGACGGTCGGGGCTGCGTTGACGCTGGCCGTGGCCGTGGTCACGTTGTTTCAGGCGAGACGGATTTATGCGGAATGGCTGATTGGGCCCTTGGCTCAAATCGCCCTGTGGACCATGGGGGTGCGACTGGTCGTTCATCAGGATCAACCGTTTCCCAAGCAGCAGGTGGTTTACATTTCCAATCACGCATCGACGCTGGATATCTTTGTGTTGACCGCAATGCGACTTCCCAATACGCGTTTTTTTCTCAGCGGTTACTTGCGGCGAAAATTTCCTCCGCTCGGATTGTTGGGATATCTGGCCGGGGTGTTCTGGACTGTGCCGCAATCGTTTCCGGAACAGCGAATCGAAATTTTTAAGCGGGCTGAACGCGTGCTGCGGAAGACCAAGGCATCGGTGTTCCTCAGCCCCGAAGGCAGGTTGGGTGAGATCGGTACCATTTCGCCGTTTAACAAGGGCGCGTTTCACCTGGCGACCAATCTTGCCGCGCCGATCATTCCCATGTTCATTTCGATTCCCAGAGAAATTGATCCGGGCTGGGGATACAACGCTCGTCCTGGCGTCGTCAATGTGTATGTGCAACCGCCGGTCAAGACGGACCAGTGGCAGCTCGAAGAGTTGGATCGAAACCGAACCATGATGCGCGAATACTTCCTCGAATTACAAACCCGATATCAAGGCGAATGATGATGGATGACCACGGCGTCACAGGCATGGAAAAATTTGAATCGTTGGTCCCCTACCTGGAATTACGCGCTCAGACCCAGCCTGATGATTGCGGGTATACATTTCTGGTGGATGGGACGACCCCAGGGGATACGTTGACGTACGGGCAACTCGACCTGCAAAGCCGGGAAATCGCGGTGATGCTCCGGCGAGTCTTGAAGCCTGGTGACCGAGCATTACTGATGTATCCTCCGGGTCTGGACTTTGTTTCGGCCTTTTTCGGCTGTCTTTACGCCGGCGTGATTGCGGTTCCGGCTTATCCCCCGCCGTCGGCTCGTCCCGAACGCAGTTTACCCCGCCTGCGTTCGATCGCAGTGGAAGCTGGAATCAGTGCGATCCTGTGTAACGAAGAAGTGTCGTGGAAATTTTGCCAGCTGTTCCGCGATACGCCGGAATTGTTCAGCATCCCGTTGCTGGCCACCGATCATTACGGCCTGGAATCGGTCGAGGGTTGGCAGGCTCCGGATTGCGATCCCGATTCGATCGCGTTCCTGCAGTACACGTCAGGTTCAACGGCAGCTCCCAAAGGCGTGGCGGTCAGTCACGGCAATATCCTGCACAATCTGGCGTACATTCACGAGGGATCGAAATACGATCATGAGACGACGCTGGTTTCATGGCTGCCGACCTATCATGACATGGGGTTGTTTGCCGGAGTGTTGTTTCCGTTATTCAAGGGATGCCCTTCCTATTTGATGTCGCCGGTTTCGTTTCTCCAACAGCCGATCCGCTGGCTGCAGGCAATTTCGCAATATGGAGGAACCAACAGCGGTGGGCCTGATTTTGCTTACGATTTGTGTGTTCAGCGAACGAAGGTTAAGCAGCGTCGCGAGCTGGATCTGAGTACATGGAGGATTGCCTATAACGGAGCCGAACCGATCCGCCAATCGACATTGGACCGGTTTTCGGTTGCGTTCGAAGCTTGCGGGTTCCGCCGTGAGGCACTTTATCCGGTCTATGGACTCGCGGAATCGACGGTGTTTGTTTCGGGCCAGCGGTTGTCGGGTAAGATTCAAACCAACCACGCAAGTTCAGATCATTCGAATACCGATCGCACAGCGTCGAGCGGTTACGACAAACGACCGATCGCTGGTCGGGTTAGTTGCGGTGTCCCGGGTTTCGGAATGGAAGTCGTGATTGCTGATCCTCACCGATTGGTTGAGATGCCCGAAGGTGAAATTGGTGAGATCTGGATTCGCGGTGCGAGTGTGGCCAAGGGCTATTGGAATCGGCCGCTGGAAACGGCGCAAAAGTTTTGTGCCTTTCTCGCTGACACCAACTTGGGGCCTTATTTGCGAACGGGAGATCTCGGGTTGTTGCGTAACGGTGAGCTGTTTGTCACAGGGCGAATCAAGGACCTGATCATCGTGCGGGGACGCAAACACTATCCCCAGGATATCGAACAGACAATCGAAGCCAGCCACCACGAACTGCGGATCAAATCCTCTGCCGCCATTTCCTTGCCGACGGATGAAGGAGAACAATTGGGGATTGTCGCAGAAGTCAATCGCCGCCATGACTCGCGTCGGCGGCCCGGCAGCAGTGGCGAAACCGAGTGTTGTCGCGATCCACTAAACGATATTATCGCCACGATTCGGCAAGCCGTTGCGGAACAGCACGAACTGCAGGCAGCCGCGATTTTTCTGTTGTCCCGGGGCAGTCTTCCCAAGACCTCCAGTGGGAAAATTCGCCGACACGCGTGTTGTGAGGCGGTGATGTCCGGCACATTGGAAAGTCTTGCGGAATGGACGTTGCATCCAATCGCATTTGCGGACAGGGACCGTGCTACCGAAAATTCGACGGTGAGTCTGGTATGAACCAATCCAAGTTTCCCACGATCGCCGAAGATTCTGACTGGTTAACCGACGCCGTCGCGGAATGTCTGCGGCTTCCCGTCGACGAGCTTGACCCGCAGGTACCGCTGGTTCGGTACGGACTGGATTCCCTTGGGGCTGTCCAGTTGACGATGATGATTGCAGCCCGACTGCGGAGGGACGTTCCGGAAGATTTATTGATAATCCATCCCGACATCGAGTCGCTAGAGTCATTTGTTCGAGGAGGCTCCCTTGGTCGGCCTCGGGCGGTAGCCCGATCCCTGGGCCTGGGCGCTGACTTGGATCAGATGTTGGCCGACAGTGTCCTGCCGCGAGACATTTGCCCTGATTCGAGTCTTTGCGAAACGGACAGCGTCGACTCCATTCTGCTGACTGGCGCGACGGGATTTCTCGGTGCATTTCTATTGCGTGCGCTGCTGCGTGAAACGGCAGCAGACGTTTATTGCCTGGTCCGCTCTGCCGATCCCAAGGAAGCCACTGCCCGCGTGCGTGGTAATCTGGAACGATACGGTATCTGGGAGGTCGGATTTGAGGCAAGAGTGAAAACGATCCGCGCCGATTTCTCGAAACCGCGGCTGGGGATCGACGTGGGACAGCTGGATTTCCTGGTCCAGCAGATTGATACGATTTATCATTGTGGCGCATCCGTAAATTGGGTGGTGCCCTATGCGGGGCTACGAGATGTCAACGTTTTGGGAACATTGGAGTTACTGCGATTTGCTTGCCAGGGGCGGCCCAAGCCCTTCCATTTCGTATCCAGCATTTCAGTCTGTTACTCCAACGATCGGGTGGACGACGTGACGGAAAATGACGAGCTGATCGGTAACCTGGGAGGCATTTACCTTGGCTATGCCCAGAGCAAATGTGTGGCGGAATCGTTGGTCCGGCGGGCGAACGAGCGGGGGCTTCCCGCCACCATCCACCGCCCTACCCTGATTGCCGGCGACGGATCGACAGGAAGGTCCAATCCTGATGACCTGCTCTCGAAGATGATCCGGGGGTGCATTCAAATGGGATCAGCGCCCGATCTGGATTGGGTGCTTGATTGTTGTCCGGTGGACTTCACGGCAGATGCGATTGTTCGGATTATCTCGACAGCCGCTGAATTCGCTCGGAGTCTTTCACCTGGCCAATCCAGTTCGACGACGTTGGCGTGAGATCGTGTTATGGATGAACTTGTACGGTTATCCAATCCAGCTGGTGCCCTATCGTCACTGGTTGTCCCAGCTGCGAACCGCGGCTGCGTTTCCTGATCATCCGTTATCCCTACTGCGCAGTTTTTTCCTTGCCAGATCTGAGGCCGCTGGCGGGATGACGATGGCAGAATTGTATGAGGAACCGCGTTGCAATCGGGTCAGTCATTCGCAGACGCAGGATCGTCTTGCAGAAATTTCAATGGCTTGTCCGCCGCTGGATGCGAAAATGCTGGAACGATTCGTGGCGTCGTTTATCGAACAGGGAATCCTTCCTGCGGTCGAGCCCAAGGGTCAGGGGAATCGGAAACGAAATCATGAGCTGGGAGATGGATTTTTCCAAAGCGTGATTCGTCGCCACTACGAAGACGATACCCTTGGTTTGACGGGGCTCACCCGGCTGGAGAGTGATTCGCATGAGAGCATTACAACCGAATTGACTTCCTGGCAGCATGGAAATCAGGCGGGCCTTTGGAATTATCGAGTCGAGCTGGACGGTAATGACACGAAACGTTCCCAAGGTGTTGGATCTGTTCGTCAAAGTCAAACCGCACGCCGACGATGTGCTGTGGGTATCCGAGCGAGTCGCCACGCTGTGCGATCCGAAAGTTGGCCAGGTATTTGCCAAGCATCGACAGTATCTGGGAATCGTGGGTAGCCACTCCCGGGAAGTCGCCATCTATCAGCAGCGGGACGAGCGATTTCAGCGATGCGTGCCAGAAGTGTTTGCGACCATTGATGACGATCTAGATCAAAGCTGGATCCTGGTGCTTGAGTCGTTGCATGGTTTGGAGCTGCTGGATTCGGTGAACGACGTCCGTGGCTGGGGGCCGAGACATCTGGAAGCGGCGATCGACGGGATCGCCCAGCTGCATTCGATCTGGTATCAGCGGGATCAGGAGCTTCGGCTACATAAGTGGATGGGACCCACGATGTCAGCCGAGCGAATGGGCGAGATGACGGATTGGTGGGAAGTTCTTTCGGAATACGCATGGTCCTTTTTTGCTCAGTGGATCCAACCTGAAATTCGAGCCGAGGTGGCCCATTGGATTGAATCACGTGGGGTCTTGGTGGCAGTTGATCGAGCAGCTGCCGCAAACCCTGATTCACAACGATTTCAATCCGCGCAACATGGCCTTTCGCAACCGGTCCGGTGTGCGCCAGCTTTGTGTGTACGACTGGGAATTGGCAACGATCGGGATCCCTCAACACGATTTGGCCGAACTGCTTTGTTTTGTCTTGCCAGCGGATTGCTCTCGAGAGGTATTGGTACACTATGTCGAACGGCACCGGCAAAATCTGGCCCTGGCTGTGGGGCAACCGATCGAGGCAGATTCTTGGTGGCTGGGGTTCGAATTGTCGATGCGGGATTTGATCCTGAATCGATTGCCGATGTATTGTCTGATGCAGACGTTCCGTCCGCAGCCGTTTTTGCCCCGGGTGATGGAAAACTGGCAACGAATCCACCGTTGGTTAGCTGAGCCGTCGGACAGTCAAACAGCTGAAGAAAGAGACGTTCCGATTCAGGGCAGCGACGTACTTTGAGGACCAGGGTTTTAAACGCATGGGCCACTTCCCAGGCAAGATCGGGTGAGCGTCGGCAGGCGAGTCGAAACATCAAATCAGCGCCGCGTTTTGGCGGTCGCAAGTTGGAAGACCGCGGCGAGCTGTTAATTCCGGTTTTGCCGGATCGAACGATCGCTGGCTGATCTTTTTGACAGCTATTTCTTCACAATTATAATTGTCGGAAGATTGGAACAGTCAACAAACACCGCTCCATGCACATGGCTCGCACTGCCGGGATGAAAGAGCCCGCTGCCCCGTCATGAGCAGGCTGGCACGATATCATGACGAGCTTGGATTCATCAAACGAACGCGGCTTGCCTGCGCTTAGGCGGATTCGCCAACGCAGTTTCGTCCGCCTTGGCGGCTGGGGATTGGCGACCCGTCGAACGGAACCGCGCATTGCCGGAGGTCCTTGGGATCGAGCAACGGGTGCCTCTCCTCGATGGTAGCCACGTACGCTATGTGAATCTCGATAATGCTGCGAGCACACCGCCACTGGTTCACGTGATGAATCGGTGCAAGCGTTTCTTCCTTTTTACTCAAGTGTTCATCGGGGCAGTGGATTCAAGTCGCGACTCAGTACCGGAGTCTATCGAACAGGCGCGCCAGATGGTTGCCCAGTTCGTGAATGCGGACCAGGAAACCGATACCGTCATCTTCGGAAAAAACACCACCGAAGCGATCAACAAGTTGTCTTATCGGATTGCCGTTGCCGCAAGACGCCGTGATTCTGACGACGATGCTTGAGCATCATTCGAATGAATTGCCCTGGCGGAGACGTGCCGAAGTCGTTCACGTCGCAGTCGATTCCGATGGCCGATTGGATGAATGCGATTTTGACCGAAAATTGGCCATGTTTGCGGATCGCGTCGCCGTTGTCGCGGTCAGTGGTGCCTCCAATGTCACCGGCTATGTTCAGCCTATTCATCGTTTGGCCGTGAAGGCACATGCTGTCGGCGCCAAAATTGTTGTGGATGCAGCCCAACTCGCCGCCCATCGTCGTATCGACATGAGACCGGCCGACCAGGCCGACCAACTGGACTTCGTGGCTCTGTCCGCTCACAAGATGTACGCTCCGTTTGGTTCGGGAGCACTGATTGGCCCCAAGGAAACATTCTGCCAAGGTGAACCTGAGTTTCGCGGGGGCGGTACCGTTGAGGTGGTGACGCTTAACTCTGTCGACTGGGCAGGTCCACCGGAGCGAGAGGAAGCCGGCAGCCCGAACACGATTGGTGCGATCGCCATGGCTGCTGCCGCACAGTGCTTGATGGAAACCGGGATGGCGGCGATTGCCGATCACGAACAGAAACTGACAAATTATGCGTTGCGGCAAATGCAAACCGTGCCCGGAATCGTTCTCTACACGGACCCTGCTCCGTGTCCGGATCGTCTGGGTGTGATTCCGTTTAATCTGACCGGCAAACATTACGCGTTGGTGGCGGCCATCCTGGGAAGTGAAGGCGGAATTGGCGTACGGTCGGGCTGTTTTTGCACCATCCCGTACATCCATCGAATCCTCCAAGTCGACGCAACGCGAGCAGCCGAGTATCGCCGTGATGTGCTTGGCCACCGTCAAGACAAGGCACCCGGATTAGTCCGCGTCAGCTTTGGGCTCTACAACACACTCGCCGACGTTGATCGACTGGTGGAGATGTTACATCGAATTGCCCGAGATGAATTCGCGGGCAAATATCAAGTCGACGGCCCGTCCGGCGAGTTCCATCCGGTCAACGGTGAGCCGGATTGGAAACCATTTTTCGCACTTAACCAATGAACATGCAACTTGTTTCGTGGCGAGGAGTCTTACGTTGTCAGATTCGATCTCAAAATCTCGTTTTCGCGATCCATCGACATTCTCGTTCGGTCAAGTGATCCCGGGTCTGGTGCTCCACGGACGCCCGGCACCCTATCCGGTGATGAATGAACGCGCGGTCCGCGCCGCCGCCGGGTTGATGCTGATTGCCGCCACAGTTGCCTTTAGTCTGGCCTATTTTGAACGGTTCTACCTGCCGATCAAGATCATTACCGTTGTGTTCTCCTACGAATTTGCGGCACGATTGATGACCGGTTTGACTCCGTTCAGTCCGTTCGGGGTTTTGGGATCGTTCTTGGTGCGAAAGCAAGAGCCCGAATGGTCGGGGGCAATCCAGAAACGGTTCGCCTGGTCATTGGGGTTGGTGATGGCGTTGTCGATGAGCATCATCACCAATCTCGACATTCGCGGGGCCTTGCCGATGACCGTCTGTATCATTTGCATGTCGCTGATGTGGATGGAATCCGCGTTGGGGATTTGTGTCGGTTGCAAAATGTATACCTGGTTGGTCAAGACCGGAATGGTGAAGGCTCCCGAGCATGCACCGGCCTGCGCAGGTGACGCTTGTCGTGATTCAATGTGATCGACTTCGACAGCGAAAGAGTGTAGGCCGTAACAAGCAAACATGTTTCAATCACGGACGATCCCGGTTCAGCCCGCGGTCTCCATTGATGTGCCAGTTGCCGAGGTAAAGTTTGCGCGGTTACGGCAGCCCGAGAACGCAGCAGCGCGCAAGCCTTCTGGGGCCTTTTCTACGGGGAAACAATCGTCTGGTAGAGTTCTTCCGCAGATGCGGCCTGGAGGAGATCGGCGCGTTTGGCATTCTTTCCCAGCAGCCGGGCGATATGAGCCAGGTTTCTCAGGTGTTCATCCGGCTTGCCGGCAGGACTGATCAACATGAACACCAATTCAATGGTGGAATGGGTAAGTGAGCAAGTTGCCTGGCGACGGGCGCGTGCGACCATCAGGATTGGCTGTTCGACTTGATCGGTCCAAACATGCGGCAGCACGATCCCGTGGCCCAGCAGGCTGGTATATTCCTTTTCTCGATCCCACATCTCGTTCAGCAGCGGTTCGGGACGGAGGTTTGAGTTGTGCTGATGCAAGTGGTCGATCATTTCCTTGTAAAGTTCTTTCAAGTCCTGTTGATCCGTGAAGATCACGTTCTCGGGGGAGAGGGGAAGTTGGATGTAGGCCGGTTCCGTTTCGGGTTGGTAGACCAGCCAGGAGCGGTCCGAGTCTTCCAGCGTTGCGGGTGTTCCGGGAACCAGGCCATGTTCGCCGAAGGTCAGCAGTACTTTGTCAGCCGGGGGGGCGCCGTCGTCGGCCTGTTCGGACAACGAGAGGCGCCGATTCGCTGGAAGGTTGCATCCAGCGGCTAAGCGGGAAATCTTCCCAAATTCTCTTGCCCGCCAGCAGGTGCGCATTCTCCTCGGTTTCATAACCGGCTGGTTCCCATCGAAACACGGTACCTTCGAGGATCTCTGACCAGCGACGACACAACATCCGGTTGAGGTCGAGATTGGGAGTCAACGCAATCAGATTTTCGCATTCGTAAAGCTCTGGGTGGGTATCAGGATTCAACAACATTGCATCTTCGCTGATTGCAATCTGCCCCTCGTGATTGGCTGTCCGAACATCCCGGGCATTGGTGTCAACAATTACCGCGAAGCCAGCGTGATCGTTGAGAAAGCTGGCCACTTCGCGTCCCACCGGATTCGCCCCGACCACGATCCAGCCGTTGGATACCGGGCGCAGCACACCAAGTAAGCCTCCGACCATCCCAGCAGTCAATCCCTGGACCAGCACGGTTCCCGCGATCACGGAGTACGTGAAGGTTTCGAGAAAGATCGCATTCGCCACGCCCGCCTGCTGCAGGTCCAGCGTAAAAACGGAGGCCATGGATGCTGCCACAATCCCGCGTGGTGCAATCCAGCCGAGAAACAGTTTTTCGTTCAACTGCAATTTGCTGCCGTACATTGATGCAAAGATACTTAGCGGTCGAATCAGCAACATCACTCCGGCAACGACCGCGACGATTTTCCATCCGTAATCGAGGAAGGCCGCCAGATCGAGATTAGCGGCCAGCAAAATGAACAACAGTCCAATCAGGAAATCCTTCAGTTCCAGTTTGTACGAGACAATCGTCCGCAAGTGGCGGGACTTCCGACTGCCCACGACCAGGCCCGCGACGGTGACGCTAAGCAATCCACTTTCCGAGATGATCAGATCGGCCAAGCCGAAATTCAACATCGCCATCGCCAGCACAAAAATATTCGTATGCCCTTCCTGAACCCAGTCTTTCCGCAGCACGAAATCGAGCAGGAAACCAAAGGCCAGGCCAAGCACAACCCCCGTAAAAAATCTCAGCAGGAAATCGGTGACCACCAGCTGGTTCCCGAGATCCGTGCTGACGTAAAACTCGAAGCTCAGCAAAGCAATAAACACGCCGATCGGATTCGATCAGCACACCTTCCCAGTGCAAAATGTCGTGCAATCGTTTGCGAACTCGAATACGATTTAGCAGCGGCCCGATCACGGTGGGGCCGGTGACAATCACGAGGCTTCCGGCAAGGAAGCAGAATGCCCAGTCGAAACCAAACAACCCACGAATGAGTAGGGCACTGCCGAGCCAGGTAACGAGCACTCCGATCGTGAGTACCCCGAATATTTCCCGGCTCGCGGAACGGTAGCCTTTCAAGTCCAACGTCAGGCCACCTTCAAACAGGATGATGGCGACGGACAGAGAGATAATAATATTCAGGCCGCTGCCAAGCGATTCGGGATGAACAATCCCCAGCATTTCGGGGCCGGCCACCACCCCGCCGATCAACAGGACGACGATCGGCGACACCCGCAAGTAACCGGCCAGCGTGAACAATCCGACGCCCAGGGCGGCGGCGATGGTGAAAGTCGAAAGAACTTCGTGCTTATGCATGCGACGTGATTACCAAGCACCTACAGAGTCTCGTAAAGAACTGGCGCTTTTTCGACATCCTGCCGAATCCGTTCCAACGTCGCCAACCCTGTTCGATTATCGCACAATTCTGCTATGGAAAGCAATCGTCGCGGATCACGGTTGTTCCGGGACGCAGCTTAAGCCCTGCTGACCGTGAGATTGGCAACCCAAGCGTCGCTCACGCGTTTCGCGGCGGCTGGGGCGATTTCTCACCCAGAGCTGGCAGCAGGGGGAATCAGCGCGGCATCGGTTGGATCGAATGATTGGCAATTCCACGAAGCGAGCATGCCGAGGTTATTCATTGTTACCTTGATGCCGAACCCAGGATTGCCTATGGCTCGATCAGGTTATTCGACTGCGTCACACTTGACTGCCGGTCCAGTTGCAGGGACTCGAAATTACCTGTTCCGATCATGTTGTTGGCAAGCAGGTTTGCTCTACCCGGACCCCTGGAATCGGACAATCCCTTGGGCTTGTCTGCGCGTCCCGTGTGTCCATCGCTGTGCAACCGCTGATGTTGATGAAACTGGACTGCTCTACATTGATCGGCGTACGGCGCCCCGTCAATGAACTGGCAGCCGGTCACATTGATTCGCTCGCAGCCCGCGATTTCCAGCAGCGAGGCTGCCGACTTTTGTCCTTGTGGGTCCTCGTCTTCGATCGTGCATCCGGTGATCACGCAGTTTTTCGAATCAACCAGCCGGACGCCGGTGAACATGTTTGGTGTATGGCGACGAAAACTGTTGGAGCCGATCGTGATCTGGTCCGATTGTTCGACCAGCAGATTTCGGTTTTCGCACGAGTAAATGCAGTTGCCGCTGATGACGACGCCGTGGCAACCGGTCAGGTGAACATTGTTTTCCTGGCTGCCAATGATGTTTCCCGTGATGGTCCAGAGCCCTGGTGGCCGGCTTTGGTCTGGCTGTTCGAGGATGCGAATGTTGGCACCACCTGGCGAAGTCGTCGCCTGGATGGTGTTGGAGGCAACGGTCACCTCGTTCACGCTGGCCCCCTCGGCGGTGGTGTCGATGTAGATTTCTGCCGTCGGCTCGGGTTCGGTATGGTGGGATTTGTGGTTGTTGTATTCGATGTCGTTCCCGGTGATCTGCAAGTTGCGCACTTCGGAACCAGCAATGCGAATGCCGCCCAGTCGGTTGTAGCTGATGTGGTTGCTCGCAATGTTGATCTGGTGCAGGTTGACTTCGTCAAGAAAAATGCCGACGCCCGTATTGAAGTAAACGTGGCAGTGGCTGATTACGACGTTGCGATTGCGCTGGTGCAACCGGATGCCGTGACGTACACGCCGAATCAGCACGCCTTCGAACACCGATTGCATCGTCTCGATCAATTCGATGCCGTCGGCCTCCGGGTGGTTGCCCTCAATGACGAGGTTCTTGATCGTCGGCAGGCATTGCGGCCAGACTTCTGTGGTGACACTTGCTGGATCCCCAGTGCCGCCGTGTGTTCCGATCAGCCGAATTGCGGGGCCCGCACTGGACATCACAATTCGCGAGGTGCCTCCGGAACCGTCGATGCCAATCGGGCTTTTGTCCTTAAGCCGGATCTCGATGGTGTCGCTGATCCGATAGTTACCGGGAGGAAACTCGATCCAGCCATCGCCCTCGGTGACCGCGTGCCGGATCGCATCGGTATCGTCTGTCTTGCCGTCGCCGGCGGCTCCGAAATCTCTGACATTACTCATCGTGGCATTCTCCCAGGGCCTCCCGATCAAGCCCGTTTGCGTCGAAGTCGATTCAAAATCATGCCCGCGGTCGCGATCAACATGGGCGTTACAAATCCAGGCTCAGGCACGGCAACACCAAATGCGATGTTATCAATGATTTCAATAATCTGGTTGGGGAAATTTGGATCCTGGGCGATTTCATTATCAAACTCGATCCTGGTAATCCGGTCGGTTGACGTCAAGCCACCATCGAACTTTTACGCCGACGCGGTTTGGCCAATTCTGTTCGTGAGCTTGAGAACCTGATTGCGATTCCAGCTTTGAGAACTGAAAGACGAACCCTGCAATCGCGATCAACGTACAAAATAACTTGTTTAGAATTTGCTGCTTTTTTTGGAACAGGAACCGATGCTTCGTCCCATCATCGTTTCGCTCTTCAGCGCTTCGCTCGCCGTTGCTGGCTGCACAAAACAAAACGTTTCAGGCCAAAAAACAAATGAATCAACTCCCCATGCGACACTGCCGACCCAATCAAAATCTAAACAAGGCTCGGCCCCACCGTCGCAAACTCAAGATCTGGCAGCGGGACATACTCTTGTCATTGACGTCGACTCAACTGCTGAAATAGGTGGTGTCGTGCGCAGTATTTTTCAGGATACACGTGGGAACTTGTGGGTGGGCGGCGAAGGTGACCTGTTCCGTAACGATGGAAAAGTACTTGCGAGCTACGACATCAGGGATGATCTCGGTAATGGAGTCACGATCAAACGCATAGTAGAAGACAAGGATGGCAACATCTGGTGTGGAACGACGGGTGGCATTACCCGAATTGATGGAGAATCATTTACGAGTTTTGGTGAGAAAGATGGCCTGATCAGCAGCGACGTTTGGAGCATCGCTGTTGACGCCAACGGGATGATATGGATTGCTACGATGGAAACTCTTTTACAAAGTTCGATGAGAGGGATGGGCTCATCACTCCTGGAATCATGTGCATCTTTGAAGACAGGGAAAGGCGGCTTTGGTTTGGCGGCGTGAAGGGTCTTTTTCGATATGATGGCGAGTCCATTTTCAACGTTACAAAGAATGGCCCTTGGTCATAACTATCAGAAGGCTTTTGAAATCGCCAAATCCACAAATGATCCCGAGCTAAAACTCTTTAAAGAGAATCTTGAAAAGATCAGGGATCGAATTAGGAGAAAGTAATCTGCGTCGGATTCATCGTCCGAACGCAGTTTGGTTGATTGGTATCCCAACTTTAGACACCAAAGACCTATTGGATCGCTTCTTGCTGCCAATTGGGAAACAAGTGCCGATAGCGACCGCGTGGGGTCAAGAAACCCAAACGAACATCTTGAGCGATGACAAACGGGCTCGAAGATCAGTTTTCATCCGATAACTCGGCCGAGACCGTTTCGAAAGTTCGCCCAAATTGGCTGAAACTGGTGACGTATTTGGAATGAACGCAGCAGCGACTGAGCCAATTGTCATGGATTGAAGATGGAGTCGCCGAACTCAAGCTGCGCTGCGATAGGAGCGGAGCAAACCGCCGAGCCGTTTGCTGAATTCGATGTTGGCTTCGACAACCGGCAGGTATTCCAACGCTGCAATCAACTCGTTGTTCAAACCCTGGTGTGGTCGTTCGGCGCCTCGGGGATCGGTCAAAACCTTAACGATCATCGAGACGCATCATGAACCGAACCGTCGCCAGCAAGCTCGCCAGACAACCTTCACAGTCCCTGAACAGGTGCCAATGATTGGGCCACTTGTAGCGGCACGTCATGGCGCTCCATCTCGGCTGAAATGTTGACCACCTGCGAGAGGAATATACCGATCTTTCTTTGCTTTCAGCGTTGGCCGATTTTTTTGACCCCACGCGATTCATAATCGTGCTGGTCGTAAATCCTCTTCACAAATTTTTGAGACTTGCGGCGTCGGTTCAGATACGGAAGCCTCTAACTCTTCTTTCCCAACGATTTCAGGCGAGCGCGGTTGTATTCCCAACTTCATCCGCGCGATGTAGTCGGTGGATATGTCCTGAGGGCAGACCGCTTCACAGGCCTCGGTGTTGGTGCAGCTCCCAAATCCCTCGGCGTCCATCGCCGTCACCATCTCCAGCACCCGTTGCTGCCGTTCAATCAGTCCCTGTGGCAGGCTGGCCAGGTGGGTTACCTTGGCCCCGGTAAACAAAGCAGCCGAAGCGTTCTTGCAGGCCGCAACGCAAGCCCCACAGCCAATGCAGGTCGCCGCATCGAAGGCAGCATCGGCGGCGTCTTTGGCGATCAGAATCGCGTTGGCTTCCGGTGCGGTTCCGATGTGAGTTGAGATAAATCCCGCCGACTGAATGATCCGATCCAGTGCTGACCGGTCAACTTTTAGATCCCGAATGATCGGAATGGGCAAGGCTCGAAAGGGTTCGATGACAATCGTGTCGCCGTCGTTAAAGGTGCGGCATGTGAAGCTGGCAGGTGGTGGTCGCTTTCTGGTGGCCGTGTGGTCGTCCGTTGATCACCAGTCCGCAGGTACCGCAGATTCCCTCGCGACAATCGCTATCGAATTCGATGACACGTTCACCTTGTTTGACCAATTGCTCGTTGAGCATGTCCAGCACGTCCAGCAACGACATATCGGAGTCGACTTCTTCGAGGGGATAGTCAACCAGCTTGCCGGGCGAATCGCAGTTGTCCTGCCGCCAGATTCTCAGCAACACTTTCATACTATTTGTAACTCCGGGAAGTCAGCTCAACGTCGTGGAAACTCAACGGTTCTTTGTGCAAAACAGGTTCTTGATGAGGGACGTGTTCCCAGGCGGCCACGTAGGCAAACTGGTCATCATTGCGAACGGCTTCACCATCGTCGGTCTGATGATCGGTGCGGAAGTGGCATCTCGCATGACTCATCACGGTTTAACGCATCCCGACACATCAATTCGGCAAGTTCCAGATAGTCACTGATTCGAAGCGCCTTTTCCAATTCGCTGTTTGGCTCGTGACTTCCACCGGTCACGCGTACGTTTCGATGAAAATCGTCGCGCAGTTCTGAGATCTGTTTAATCGCCTCTGTCAGCCCGCTTGGGCTGCGACTGATGCCGCAGTGATTCCAAAGTATAGAGCCGAGGGCTCGGTGAAATTCATCGACAGGACGATCGCCGTTGACGTTCAATAGCTTGTCGATTGATGCTTCGCAGTTGGCGGCTGCCTCGTCAAATTCCGGCCGGTCCGTTGAAAAACGAGTCTTGTCGCGTTGAGTGGCAAGGTAATTCCCGATGGTTGTTGGAATGATGAAATAGCCATCGACACAGGCTTGCAGCAACGAATTGGCACCGAGGCGGTTGGCGCCGTGGTCGGCAAAATTGCATTCTCCCAGTGCGTACAAACCAGAGACGTTGGTCATCAGTTCGTAGTCAACCCAGAGTCCGCCCATCGAAAAGTCGCCGCCGGAGCAATCCGCATCGGTTCGACGTACGCGTCCAGGCCCGTGATTTTTTGATACATGTCGAACAGGTTTCCATACCGTCCGGCGATGACTTCCCGGCCGTATTCTTTAATCGCGTCGCGAAAATCGAGGTAAACTGCGTTGTTGAGCGGCCCGACTCCGTGGCCGCTATCGATTCGCTCCTTCGCAGCTCGGGAGGCGATATCACGAGGCGTAAGATTGCCAAACGCCGGATATCGACGCTCCAGATAATAGTCTCGGTCGTGATCCGGGATCTCATTGGGCGTCCGGTCATCACCGGCTTTTTTTGGCACCCAGATCCGGCCATCGTTTCGCAATGACTCGGACATCAGCGTCAGTTTGGATTGACGTTCCCCGGATTGCGGCAAGCAGGTTGGGTGGATCTGGGTCAGACTTGGGTTGGCGAGATAGGCACCTCGTTTGTGGGCTTTCCAGATCGCCGTGGCATTGCTTCCCAAAGCCAGCGTCGAAAGGTAGAAAATCTTGGAATACCCGCCGGTGGCCAACACAACCGCATGCGCCGCATATCGCTGGAGTTCGCCGGTGACCAGGTCTCGGGCAATGATCCCTTGCGCGCGTCCGTCCACGACAACCAGGTCCAGCATTTCATGACGATTGTGCATCGTGACTCGGCCTGATTTAATCTGCCGGCTGAGCGCGGAATAGGTCCCCAGCAGTAGTTGTTGCCCAGTTTGCCCTTGTGCGTAAAAGGTTCGTTCGACCTGAACGCCGCCAAAAGAGCGGTTTCCGAGAACGCCGCCGTATTCGCGGGCAAACGGTACGCCTTGCGAGACACAGGTATCGATCAAGTCGACCGATAATTCGGCCATGCGATAGACATTTGCCTCTCGGGAGCGAAAGTCACCTCCTTTGACAGTATCGTAGAACATCCGGTAAACATTATCGCCATCGTTTTGATAGTTTTTTGCTGCATTGACGCCGCCCTGAGCCGCCGTCGAATGAGCTCGTCGTGGACTATCGTGAAAACAAAATGCCCGGACGTTGTACCCCAACTCACCAAGTGCCGCTGCCGCTCCGCCACCGGCCAGCCCGGTCCCAACCACGATCACGTCCAGCTTCTTGCGGTTCGCAGCATTTACCAGCTGGCAAGTCGCCTGGTAGCGACTCCATTTCTGTTCGATCGGCCCGTCCGGAATTTTTGCGTCGAGAGTCATTCGTTATCCGAGGATCGTTATTCGTTCAACGGTTTAAAAAGAACAGATAGATCGGCATCGCCGCGAATCCAAATGTGATCGTTGCGGCAAACGCGAGGCTGAACCATTTCACAAAACTGGCGTAGCCGCTGTGATAAAGCCCCAGCGATCGACAGCCACTATACACGCCGTGGTGCAGATGGAAGCCAAGTGCAAGTATGGAAACCACATAAAACCCGACGTACCACCAGCGGCTGAACGTCGTTGCCACCACGGTGTAAAGGTCCTTGTTTCCCTCCGAATCAACGCCAATGGAATTGCCGTATTTGAACGGGTACCAGAAATCCATCATATGAATGATCAAAAATAATAAAATGATCGCCCCCAGGATCCCCATGATTCGGGAGTGCCACGGCGAAGTCGCATGCGGATCCTTTCCCGCGTAACGAATTCCGGCCGATTTTCGATTCTTGATGGCCAAAACGACTGCCAGGACCGAGTGTACGAAAACGCAAAAATACGTCAGATAGGCTGCTATTTTGATAACGAACAATTCCGACAGAAAGCTGGCATACCAGTTGAAACTCACTTGAGCCGAGGGCATCGGCAGGAACAGCTGAATGTTGCCGAGCAGGTGGATCACCAGAAAGACACATAGAAAGAACCCGGTGAGGGCCATCAGGTTTTTCTTGGCGACCGACGAAGGCATGCAAGGGTCCGATTCAAACGCAAGTCAGGAACTACAAAAAAACGACGCGTCCCCGTGAGTTAGCAGAGATTGCCGTCAGCCAAGTCACCATTGAACTACAAAATCGGTCTTCCGCAAACGGCTCTACAGAAAAATTTGACTCTCGCGAGTGTCGAAATGGAATTCAAAATTTTGCGACGGTCGGTCGTCCAAATTTTCGCGATCGAGATATGACGGCGTCGCCATAGTGCCCGGTTTTCGGCGCCCCCTGATCTTCCCTTTGACGACAATTGGAGTTGCCGCTTGGTTGTCGCCGGAAACGGTCAGAGCACTTTTCGATTTAATCGCCAAAGCGACCGGTACATCGACGCTTGTTCCTGTTAATTCTCGGAATTGGGTTGTTCATTCGGGTTTCTCATCAACGGCCCTGTTGAAACTTTGCTTTGTAGGCAGCCGAAACAATTACGTATTTGGCGGCCGTGTCTTTGATCGCTGTTTGTTGTTTTTGGGAAAGAGTTTTTGTCACCTTTGCCGGAGATCCAAGGACGAGTGAACCTGGTGGGACAATTGTTCCTTGCGTGACGAGCGCGTTGGCTCCAACAATGGAGCGTTTTCCAATGACTGCTCCATCCATCACAATCGCGCCCATTCCAATGAGGCACTCATCTTCAATCGTGCAGGCATGGATGATTGCAGCGTGACCAATGGTTTCCATGCGGCCCGCCCTGAGTGAATGCTTTTACCAGCTTCGTTAAATTGAATGGTCACGCATTCGATTCCAAGGGTTGCCCGGCAAGTCTGGTCCACAAACAACCTTGGGGAATGGCGCGCACGCTGGCCAATTTGTGCTGGCCGTCGCTATCGCGCTGTCGATATCCAAGGTACGGTCTGGGTTCAGAACGATAAGGTAGCAATCAGGAAACGATCGGCACTTGTGGTGTTCCAAAAACCGAAATGCGGTTGTGAGTTTTTTCAGGTCATCTACTAAAGCACGTGTTCCAGTTGGCCATGCCCAAGAAATGGAAACCGTATGTTAACTAGCCAGCCAGCGAATCGGACTTGGCCGCCTTGCGACGTAGCGTCGTTCGGGGCACCCCTTATGGAAGCCCGGCTTGGGTGGAGTCAACGGCTCGAAAACTTCTACGCAAACCTGGTCGCCCTAAGAAACAGGAAACTGGACCTGCCCCGTTTCACCTCTCGATCAACATCGGCATTACAAATGTAGACAATTCAGTCAGCCAGGTATGCTGGTGGAAAACCAGCGAAATCGCAACGCCAAGGAGGATTGGTTTGACCAAGAGAAAAAGGGCTCACGACGAATGCGTCGCAACCCCTTATTTTTTCGAGTACCCGAGGCGGGACTTGAACCCGCACGACCGTAAGGTCACAGGATTTTAAATCCTGAGCGTCTGCCAATTCCGCCACTCGGGCTGAGTGGGCTTGTGCTTGATTCCTTGTGGATTCGAATTTGTTCCATGCACCCGCTGCCTCTTCCATGCACCAGCAGCCTGCCGGTACGCGTTTGGTGAACCCAGAATTGTACTTATTGGACACAGCTTGACAATGTTGGCTGTTGATTTGTTCCCGGTTTTACAGCGTGTAAGCTGCGCTGCCTCGAATTTGTTGACTAAATCTCGCACAGCGGGATGACCGGATTCGTGGAATCCAACAGTTTCTGAATCGTGACTTTCTTGAACGCCCGCTCGGTCGCCGCATAAGCTTTGTCCAGTTCGGTATGCAAGGGACAGAGTTTCGTGTGCGATTCCAGTCCTAAGGGACAGGCGTTGATTCTTGCCAGCGGCGCAACGGCATTGACCACGTCCAAGATCGTGATCTGTTTTGCCGGCAAAGCCAGTTCATAGCCACCACCTGGACCGGAACGCGATAATACCAAGCCCGCGGCGACGAGGTCCTGGAGCACGCGATGCAGATAACGCCGGGGCGCTTTTGTTTTCTCTGCCAATAGGTCGGCCGAAGCGGATCGCCCAGAACGGGCTCCCATCAACACAATCGCTCGCAAGGCATACTCGGCAGTCTTGGACAACATCGGGATGTGCTCCTTGGGTCAAGTTACTTTCGCGTGGCGAAGGTTCCAGGCTTGTGCGACAAATCGCCACAAGCCAATCACTCGCGTTGACGAGGGCGTTCTGATTCTATACGTTTTGGTATAGATAAGAGTTTAGCCGACCGAAGCGGTTCCTGCCACAAGTTGCCACACGGATTATTTGCCGATGTTAACCGAGAAAACGATCGAGACAATCAAAGCCATTACGCCGGCGGTCGCTGCCAATGCGGAGACCATCACCCGTCGATTCTACGAGCGGATGTTCGCGGGCGATCCACAAGTCCAAGCTTTTTTTAACCAGGCACATCAGCAAGCTGGCACACAACAACAGGCACTGGCCACAGCGATCTGCGCCTATTTCTCAAATATTGACAACCTCGGAGCATTGGGACCGGTCGTGGAGGTGATTGCCCAGAAACACTGCTCGCTCAACATTCAGCCGGAACACTATCCGATCGTCGGCAAGCACTTGTTGGCGGCGATCGGCGATGTGATGGGCGACGACGCGACCGACGAAATCGTCGAGGCGGTGACCGAGGCCTACGGTGTGTTGGCGGATGTTTGCATTGCCCGCGAACAGGAGATTTACGCCGCGCAATTGGCGATCTCCGGGGGCTGGAACGGTTTTCGGCCGTTCCAAGTCGACCGCAAGGTCCGCGAATCCGACGTCGTTACTTCATTTTATCTGGTGCCGGCAGATGGCGGCGAGTTGCCTGGATTCAAAGCAGGGCAGTACATCACGGTACAGGTGGATCACCCGACCGTTCCAACGTCTCCACGAAACTACAGCCTTTCCGACCGACCGGGAAATGACTATTTTCGCATCAGTGTCAAACGGGAATCAGGTCAATCCGCTTCAGCACCGGACGGAGTCATCTCGAACTACCTGCATGACCAGATAAACGTCGGTGATGTCTTGAACTTGGGTCCGCCTTGCGGCGAATTTACGATCGATGCGGATGAAATTGGTGAACGTCCTGTCGTTTTTCTGGCCGGCGGCATTGGTGTCACGCCCTTGCTTTCGATGGCAAAATTTTTGGTGCACGAAGGGGTGCCAGGGCGGATTCTGTTTTTTCAGGCGGCCAAAAACAGTGCCGTCCACGCATTGCGCGACGAAGTCCAGGAGATGGTCTCCGACAAGGATTTTGTGGAGACCTTTTTCATCTACGACGATCCCAAGGAGGGCGATCTCGAACACGGAAACTGCGATTGGGTCGGGACGTTGAATGCCGAGTTGTTGAAGCGACATGCGCCGTATCGGGAGGCTGATTTTTATATTTGCGGCCCTCGGCCCTTCATGGAGGCGATGCTTGCCAGTCTCAAGGAGTTGCAAGTGGACGATTCCCGGGTCAATTATGAGTTTTTCGGACCCAGGCAATCGCTTGCCACCGCCGCGGTTTAATCCGCCTGAGGTCACGGAGCGGTCTTGATCGCTCGCGGGCGTCCTCTATCAATTCTCGTTGTCTGTTGACGCGCAGCGTTGCATGTCGTGACCAGCGTTGACACATTCCGTCGCAGCAACGAATGAGGTTCGTGAAAATGCGGTCGGCGAGCAGTCTGGCGTAGTGGAAGTTCGGTTTCATCGGGGCGAATTCAACTGCGCTCCGCGGCCTGGCCCCTGCCCTGTTCCGCAACGTTGGTCGGTGTTCGGGAAAGCTTGCATGATCGGGTCTGTTAATTCCGCGGCGCGAAGTAGACAATGATTGCATGACTGTGTCCCACACAGTATTTCAGTTTCGATCCCTGGATTCAAAATCTGCGAAAGTCGGCGTTGCCTGTGATATTACTTGCCAATGGTTTTCTGCCGACTGCGCGGTTCGTTTGTGTTGGATTTTGTGTTCGTCGCCATGTTCGTCGTCTGCGTGGTGATGGTGGCGAGTATCCTGTCGGTCCGCTTTAGAAAGGCCTACCAGTTGCATCGTTTGTTGCAAGTGTCGCTGGCCGTGGTGTTGGCGATTGCAGTAGGAATCTTCGAAATCGATGTCCGTTTTTTTACGGATTGGCGCGAGCTGGCCCGGCCGTCGGCATATTACGAATCGGGTTACGTTGATCTGGCCCTCTGGATTCACTTGGCGTTCGCGATCCCGACGCCATTTGTGTGGGCTTACGTGGTGATTCGGGCGCTCCGGTATTTTCCGAATCCTGCCAAGCCTGGGTCGCATAGCCAGTCGCACCGGTTTTGGGGCCGAATCGCAGCGGGATTGATGTTGATGACCGCGATCACCGGCTGCATTTTCTATTGGCTGGCCTTCAGTGGTTGAGGCCAGCGCATGGACGACGATCGGGTCGTCGTGTCGGGGGGAAGCCTGATTGCATCGCAATGAGCGACCGCAGGCTGAAGCCGACTCGCATGCAGCGGTCGCCGGTTATTCCAGATTGGTGTCGTAACGACCGAGCACGACGTTGACTTTCATCGGTTGACCGTCGCGGGTGATTTCGACCTTGAGTGATTCGCCTGCTTTGTGTTGGGCGATATGCAACCGCAGGTCTTCAAAACGCTCGATCACCTGGCCGTTGACCTTTTCAATGACATCCCCAATTTCCAGTCCGGCTTTCGATGCACCGGATTCGGGAATCACCTCGGAGATCTCGCATCCCTGTTGGCGAGTCAAATTCATCGGGCCCCGGACGCCGAGGAAGGCTTGTGGGGTAAACGCGATTTGGAGGTTGGGATTGGCCATTTCCAATCGGCGGTACGAGGCGGTTTCAAATTTGCAGATTCGGAGGCTGAGGTAATTCAGGTTCGATAATTGTTCCAGTGCTTTGAAAATCGACGCATCGATCTGCATCTCGCCAAAATAGAGTCCTCCCAAGGTTTCAATTTTTCGCAAGTTCAGCAACGAATCGGCTGACAGTTCGCAGTTGCTGAAAGAGCAGGATAGCAGCGAGTTCGAGTCCGCAAACTGTTTCAACAGGTCCGAGGATACGTCGCGGTCCGCGAATTCGAGCGAACGCAGTTCAGGCATCCCGGATAGGACCGCCAGATCGGCATCGCTGATCTGATTCCCCTGGACTTTGAGCGTCATTTGAAATGGCAAATCAGCGATGACATCCAGTTGCGGGCGATCCAGATTAATCTCGAGCAATTCGATTCGGCCCAGCCCGTCCAGGCTTTGCAGCGGAGCGAGGTCGCTGGCGGTCCCGGTCCATTTGCGGCCAAGAGAAATGGAAATGCCTGCATTATTTAAGGGTTGATTGACAAATCGCCGCTGCATCATGTTGTCCAGTGCGATCTGCCGTTGGAGACGCTGAATCGCAATTTGTCGCTGAACCGCATTCGCGTTGAGTTGCGGAGCAGCGTCATCATCGCTCTCGGGCGCCGCGAAATTGTGTCCCAATACCAGCTCTCGATTCTGTTCGAGCGTTGCCAGTAAGATCTGATCGATTTCCCGGATTGCATTCTCCGAATCCAGATCGGTTCGACGCTGAAACGACTGACGACCGGTCGTGTTGGACGGCGAGTCAACAATTCCGTCCTGAAATTCAAGAACTCCAACAGGGCCATTGATGACCACGTTGTTTCTAAAAACGATTGGCAATCCGTCGTCAAACGCGACTTGGTCGGTGCGAGGATCCGAAACGATGGCACCCAACTGGACCAGTTGTTTCAGAATATTCCTTTTCCGTTCCAGTTTCCATTCTTGTTGGAGCTGAAGGATTTTAGGCCGTAGCGATTCGCCACTGTCGGAAAACAGAAGCTGGAGGATCCCGGCTGATTTATAAAACACCTCTTCGTCACCATGAGTTCCGATGGTTTCCAGCGTCGTACGGGTTCTCCAAACCGCTTCCGGCGATCCTTCAAACACGCTGAGTGCCAGGAACCGGAGGGCAGGCACGCCGATTTGGGCCAATTCCTGAGCCGCATTTTCCCGGTTGGCGAAACTCCTGTCGTCCAGCTGTCGAATCAGCTGCTGGATACGATCTTCGATACCGCGTTTCTCGAACGGAACCTCTTCATCGGCGACGCAGGGGGTGAGAATACTGGACGCGGAAATTGCCCAAACCAATCCCAGTTGGATGGCAATTCGCGTGATTGAAAAAGGCGTTTTCTGCAGTTGGGTCAACATGCTCAGCTCGGCCCGATATCTTGACATCATGTTATTTCTCTATCGTATACGAATCGGGACGAGCGTGTCGAGTCGAGCCTGATTGTGGTTGCAGGCGGGGCGTGATTGCGGGTTTTGCCAGCATCGACAGTTTGGCATCTGGCTGATTTACCGTGAAATTGGCTGAAGTTTCACCAACCTTCAGACGATGAACAAGATGTCCGCGCGGTCTTTTCGCGGACAGGGCCCGAGATCAGGAGTCAAGGACTAGTTCGAAATGAAAATTCACACGACTCGCTTCGGATCGATCGAAATTGAACCCGATGACATTCTATTTTTCCGTAATGGCCTGCTGGGGTTTGAGGACTGCCGGCACTGGGTTTTATTGGCCGATGCCGAGAACACAGCGGTCGCGTGGTTGCAAAGCATGCAGAACGCCGACGTGGCGATGCCGGTTGTTTCCCCGCGGCGGTTCGTGTCGGATTACCAGGTTCGATTAGAACCCTCCGACGTCGACACGTTGCAATTGACGTCCGTTGAGCAGGCTTATGTCCTGGGGGTTGTCAGTCGAGAGGAAGACGCGCTGACACTGAACCTGCGTGCTCCGTTGGTGATCAACCTGGACCGTCGGATTGGATGCCAAGTCGTCACCGTCGATTCGCAACCTCTGCAGCACCCGCTGGCAACCCTGCCGGTTAACCTGCGTCGCAGTGCGTAGGCGGAAAGCGGAATCGGGTGGTAGTTGCGCTGTCCAGCGATGAGCGGCGTTGGTGTTTCTCCCGGATTCGGTAAAAACGTCCATCCGTGGTCCCTGTTAGTGGCAACAAGCGGTTGCGAAGTTTGTTGGAGCCACCGCGTGAATCAAGCTCCCCAGGTTTACGGCTGAAGGACCAGGTGCATTGCAGTCTACCGGCCCGGTTTCTGGGCTTGCCAAGTCCTGCTCAAATTCCTGCGGGTCCAGGGTTGCTTGGGGTGCGAGTCGGCTTCTGGGCCTGTCGCACATGGCTTACATCGAGTTCGCCGAGTCAACCCGCAACGCATCGTGTCGCGAATTCAGGTTGGGAGAAGATCAAAATCGCCGGAACGGGAGCGATATCCCGGTTTCGAGCGGCGTTAGTTTGGCGCGATCAAACGGCCAATAACGCACGTAGAATCTAAACAACCGTCATAAAGATCGCGTTTGAGAGTTTTCTGAGATTCAGATCCGGCGTTGGCCGATAAGCTCGACAGTACCTGTTGCTAGCGAGATCAAGCTTCCGTCTAGAATTGCGTTTGATCAACAGTGCTTCCGTCAGGTTTGTGAAAATTGCGGCAAGGGATTGCCCGTCAGTTGGTTGCGGGTGGTAGGCTTTCTGGGAGTCGTTTATCCCAGGGCTCGCAGCACAAGTAAGGCAGTCATATTTTAATTGAAGGAGCCAGCCATGCTGGTTTTGTCGCGACACCGAGATGAGAGCATCATGATCGGCGACAATGTGATGATCACGATTGTCGACATTCGAGGAGACAAGGTCCGTTTGGGCATTGACGCACCAACAGAGATTCCAGTCCACCGGCAGGAGGTCTACGATGCGATCAAGCGAGAAAACGAAAAAGCCAGTCGACTTGGGCCATCGGAAACCAAAGACTTGGGGAAGTAAGCGATTGGCTTGGGAAACCGCGGCCCTCGGTTGCGAACTGCCATCCGCCTGAGTTCGGATTGCCTGGCGTCGAGACCCTTTGCGGTTGCTCATTTGGATAGCGCCAGTTTTACGTCTCGACCATGAAGCGAGGTGTTCGGTCGGGCACGTCTTGGCGGCAACCCAATTGACCAGCTCTGCTCACCGGCCTCCACTTTGATCGCCAATCGCGTCGCGATTGACGATCAAAGTGGAGGGGTTGGCGTTGGAGCCGGGTAGCCAGCCAGTTGTCGCTCCGACCGGGACCAGCCCGACGGAAGCGGTTTCTACTCATGAAGGCGGCGCTGCCCACTTAAGCGACTCGATCACTTGAGCGACTTCACCATTTCAGCGACTTCATCATTCCAGCGACTTCACCACTCAAGCGAATCAATCATCACTTCAGGACCTGGCAAGACTTCAGAACGGTCTTGGCGGACGTGAGGTAGCTTGTGTAAAAGCCACCGAACTCGGCGTATTTCGCACTGGCTTCGTCGAATCGCATGTCGTAAACGATCTGCTTGAGATGCATCGGGTTGGTCGCCCAGAGCGTGACGCCCCATTCCCAGTCGTCGAGTCCGATGCCGACGGTAATCAGTTGGCTGACCTTTCCTGCAAACTTGATTCCGCTCCGCGCGTGTTCGGACATCAATTCATGCCGTTTGGAAGACGGTAGCATAAACCAGTTGGCGTCGGGGTACCTCCATTTATTCATGGGGTAAAAACAGCTCACGGGCCACTGGGGAAAATCGGGAGTCAGCCGCTGGTAATTCATTTTCTCCAGGCGTTGGCTGTAGACTCCGATTTTCGTTTGAAACGCGGAAGAGTTTGGGTCTTCTCCGCTGCGAATCAGTTTCTCCGAGTATTGTTCAACGGACTGAGCGTACTCGGACACCTCAGAAATCGAGACGTAGGAATAGGTCGGGGTGAGTGCAACACCGAGTGGACCCGCCATCAGCGACTGGTGAATGTTTTCGACTTTGATCGGGTCGGGGTCCATCAACATCAGGGAAAAATCGGCTTTGTGCCCCGCGACGAGACCGATTTGGAATCGCTCGGTTTGGGCCGGGTTGTCCGGCGAGAGCAATTCCTGAAACTGTTCGCAGCCCAAGTCTCGCTGGGCAGGGTCGAGTTGCGACAGTGATTTCCGGTCAAAGCAATAAAAGAAATGACTGCAATGCCAGCCTTCCCCCGGTGTGACTTGGTCAAGTGAGAATCCCAAGTCGTTTATCGAACACGCCATAAGTCAATCGTTGCTGAGCAAGTCGGACACGCTGTTAAGCAAACGATCCATTGTAAACGGTTTGGCGATATAGTCACTAACCCCTAGCATTTCTGCATACTCGCGATGCCGAGTCCCTTCGTTGGCGGTGATCATGATGACCGGGACCGGGTTGTCGGTCGTCTGTCTCAGTCGTTCGAGAACCAAAAACCCGCTCCGCCGGGGCATCATCATATCGAGGATCACCAAATCCGGATGCTTGGTCTCGGCAAAGGCGACTCCTTGGTTACCATCACGCGCGATCGAAACTTCGAAGCCTTTGCGGAGCAGAGCAAATCGGATCGACTCAATAATTTCCGGGTCGTCGTCAACGATCAGAACGTGTTGAGGATCCTGTTGCGTATTCTGTTCTTCGGGCATGGAAGTATCGTGAGTGATGGGCATGGTTTGGACAGCTATCCTTTTGGGGAGGTCTGGAAAGGACGATCGATCACCAAGTAGAAAAGCAAAACGACAGGAACTCAAAATCTGGATTGGGATCCGTTACAGATTCCAGACTAAATCTCGAACAACCGTCAACTCGGGTCAAGGCAATACGGTGTGCGTCAAGTGCGTTGCCTAAAACCCTTATTCCAAATCGTTTCTAACATCAAAATATTAAGATGTATACTGCCCGGATTCAATGCTTAAAATCCAGAAGGCACTTGGTGGACGCCTTTAACTTGTTCCGCTTGTCCGACAATCGAATTTTTTACTGTAGTCATTCCTGCGGCGGGTTAGCAAACGAATTTTGGCAAAAGTTCGGTATTCCGCCGGGATCCGGATCCAGGCAGCGTCCAGCGGCGGGCGAGATCGAAGATTCTGTGGCAAAATCCCGAGATTTTCGCGAGAGGGCCTCAAACCAGAAAATCTCCCGATTTCGTCCCCAATGACGGGCGGCCATCCTGCGTGCCCGGCCACTGGAACGCTCACGTCGCCACGGATCTTCTGATTCCTTTAAGGCCCGTTCGTTGGGGAATTTCCCGGGCTAATTCGCCAGGCCGCAAAACTTGCCAGAATTTCCCAATCCCGTTGACCGTTACAACAGGATCGAGGCAGCCGTGATCTCGACGTGGTTTTCCAGTTAGGCTGATCGTCCACGAAACAGCATGGCGATCTCAGAAGATAACACGGTGGTGCGAAGGATCGCGATTGTAGTTTGAATTTCCGAGGAAGTATTACAATGTGGTGCGCACTCTTTTTTGCGATTGGAATCGTATTAATTGTCTTGGGGATCGAGACCCTGGTGGTCGGGCGGTTCGCCATCTCCAACGAGGGCAAAGTCCAGCAAGCACTGGCCAAGTTGTTTGGTGATGAACAGAATCCGGGCTCACTGGCCAATTCGTCGGGCGGATTTTCATCAAATGTCGCTCCGCCGCAGTACACCAATTACAATGCCTATGGTGGAACCGTCGGTCAATCGAGATATGGTCAATCGAGTTTTTCCAATTTTGGTAACGATCAGTTTTTCAACCGCAATTCAAATTCCAATTCATCGCCGGGGCCGAACTCAGGATTCAGTCTGGCCGGTTTTGGAAAATCGGATCGTGGCGCTGCCGATCGAGCCTCGAGATTGACCAACGGGACGGCCAGGATTATTCGAACCAGGGAATGGATGCCATGGAGTCTCGTTGCGGCGGGAATCATCGTCGTGCTGTATACCAATTCGCTCAGCCGGAGTGATTTTGGATCGGGCGATTAATTCCAACGACCCCAATGGGCCGCCTCCGACCAAGCGCGGGCGGGTGGTTTGGAGTGCAAAAATTTTCAACAATCAACAAAACCAATTACGAAAGCCAATCACACTGTCGCCGTGAGAACCCGGGGACCGGGTCGACAACCGCTCCCGATCTTGCCTACCGGAAGCAGCCTTCATCGAGGGCAGCCAGGGGAATCGCGGGAGAGGTTTTGAATCCTTCCAATCTTTGCAAGTCAGATTTTTGAGTTGCGTTCAGCATTGGCTGGCCACAAATGTAGACCCACATGAATCAACCTGAGAAGATGACGCTGAAAGGTACGCTCCAGGAGCGGCAGCGGGAGAAACGCAAGCCACGCGACTCTCAACGCTCGCTGTCCTCGATGTTCGCGCTGCCGGGTCGGTGGATACTGTTGCTGGCTCTGGTGCTGGCGCCTTGGGCATTTGGCAGTGTCTACTTTTGGGCGCAACAGTGGATCTGTCTTGCGCTGCTGGTCGGGCTGGGGTTTTGGTGGTTTGAAACCGCCATGAACGGTCGACGCCGCCAAGTCTTTCCTTACATCTCCCTGCTAGTGCTGGGAGGATTGCTGATCGGACTGTTGCAACTGTTGGCGTTGCCGGACTCCGTGGCAGGCTCGATTGTCGGACGTCAACTGGAGATTTACCCAACCTACACGGGGAATCCAGATTCGCCGGTCCGAATTTCACTCGACCAGGAGGGAACCTGGCACCAAATTCGATTGTTGGTGATTGCACTGGCGGGACTGCTGTTGGGTTGCCGTTATTTTTGCGAAGCTCGGGATATTGTCCTGTTGTTGGCGGCGGTCACGATTAACGGGTGTTTGCTATCGTTCTTTGGCATTCTGCAGGGTTTGACCTACGCAGGCAGTATCTATTGGGTTTATGAGATCGAGCGTGGTGCTCCGTTTGGGCCGTTTATCAATCGCAACAATGGTGCCGGATTTCTGCTGATGTGTTTGGCCTGCTGCGTCGGACTTTGGCCGATTGTGATGTCCAAACGAAAATCCAAAGGTCCCGTCCAGATCATCAGCAAAGAGATTCCCTTTTGGAGACAGTATTATTTCTATGGTCTGTATTTCCTGGCTGAGTTGACGGCGACCAAAATCGCGTTGTTGGTGGCAACCATCCTGATCGCCTCGGGAATCGTAAGTAGTCTGTCTCGCGGTGGCGTCGTGGCGCTGTTGATTGGCGGCATGGCGACATTGCTGGTTTACGGGATGGCGCGAAAGCCCAAAACAGGTGGCTTTATTTTTGTGCCGCTGGTGCTGATGGTGGTGCTGTTGAGCGGCTGGGTTGGATTTGGCGAAAAACTGATCGAAAGATTTGGCCAGGTCGACCTGGTGGATGTTTCCACCGACGGCCGCATCCAGCACTGGCAGGATACGTTTCCCGTCGTTGCCGATATGGGGCTGTTCGGATCCGGGCTGGGTTCCTATCGGGGAGTGCATCGCTTGTATTCGACGGGGCCGGAATCCGTTTTGTTTGAGTACGCCGAGAATCAGTTTTTTCAATCCCTGGTGGAAGCTGGCTGGCCCGGACTGGTGCTGTTTCTGTTGGCCTGGGCATTGGCATTTCATTATGCGTCGCTGTTGTTATACCGTGGTCAATCCGCGACTTCGATTGGGGTCGGAAGCTTTGGCGTGTTCCTGCTGACATCCCAGGCGGTCGCGTCGATGTTGGATTTTGGACTGTACGTGCCTGCCAACATGTTCTTGATGGCAACGCTGGTGGGATTCCTTGCTTATCACGCCCATGCCCTTTCCGGGCGACTGAAAAAATCCACGTGGTTGAAGCACCAGGTCTCCAATTACTGGGTGCACGCCATGCTGTTGTTATTGTTCGCTGCCACCACGGTCGTCGGTCTGGACCTGCATCGACGAGCTCGGCTGGATACGCAAATGGCGATACGCTCGGCCGAATTTGAACTCGATGCTCCCGATTTGGAGGAAACCGATCAGCGAATCAAGTCACTGGGGGTGTTGGTCCGCAAATGCCGCTCGGTGAAGGCATTGAACTATTTGGCGGAACTGTTGATCCACCGCACCCGTCTGCAATTTGTCGATTCATTGCGGTCGGAGGCCGAATTCAAAAATGCGATGTTGCTGAAAGACGAAACCGAGCAAAGCGAGTACTTGCAGGGCATGTGGGCGGTGACGTCGCTCCAGCGAATTCAGGAACACGCCTATTATCTCCGCAAGGACGTCTCCAGCTTCCAGGCGGACCTGTTCCTCAACAGAGATTTCCTGCGCAGCAATCTGCCGTTTGCGTCCAGCTATCTGGCCTACAGTCGGCAGTTGTCGCCGTTACAACCGGTCGTGCAAATTCGACTGGGCCAAATCAACGCGGCCCTCGGTGGCACGGACCAGGCCGCGACGGATATCGAGCGTGGCATCGAGTTGGCGCCCAACAATACCAGCTACCGATTGATAGCAGGCATGTTTTACCTGCAAGCGGGTGATGTCCAATCCGCGGCGAAACATTTTCGCAAGTATCTGGAACTGGCGCCCAACGGCCTCAGCCGATTGATGAGCATCCTGCAAGGAAAAACCGGTCGGCGACTGGAACTGGTTGGGAATCGCGAGATCTTCGAATCGTTCATTCCCGCCGACCCGAACATGCTATTCGAATTTTACAATCGGTGGCTCGGCGACGACGCCGAGGTTGGCTCGTTGGTACTGGAAAAAGCCGTGAATCAACTGGATGCGGTCTCACCGCTTAGAATCGAAGATCGGTCATTGCGGGCGAAAGTCTTGCTGGCGTTGGGCAGGCAGGAACAGGCTTTGGCTGACCTGATTTACGTGCTTCAGAGCAATCCGATGGATGCCAGTACGCAATATCTCGTGGCCAAAGTCCTGTTTGAGATTGGACGCTGGGAAGAAGCGTTGAAGCAAGCCAAAAAATTACTGGATATTAATTCCAAGAATCGGACCTATAATGAATTATTTGAAACCATCGAAACCGCGATTCTTAAACGTGAAGTTTTAGACCAGGCAAATGAAAATCGACAGCCTGAACCAGACCACCAGGATTAAGCACTAAGCAGATTTCTCTGGAGAGAAAAAGTTCATGATCGTTACCGTGATCGCATTCGTTCTTGCATCGTTATTGGCACTCGCGCTGGTCCCGGTGTTGTCGCTGTTGGCTCGTCATGTTGGATTGATTGACGTGCCGGACAATAATCGCAAACTCCATCAGAACGCGATTCCGATGGTGGGCGGATTGGCATTGTTTGTGGCGGTGCCAGTTGCCGTGATGCTGGCCATTCTGCTTGGCTGGTCTTACCCCGATCTGGTGCAATCCATCACGGATTCGATCGCCTCGTTGATTCCTGTCGATCGAATCAAGTCAGCCGTTCCTGGTTTGCACGATTCGACTGGGAACATCAGCGGCAGTTACGTCGAATTGCTGGGTTTGTTTCTCGGTGCCGCAGTCCTGATGGTTGTCGGTTTGGCGGACGACCGATTTGGAATTCGTGGTCGTCAGAAATTGCTCGGCCAATTCCTGGCTGTTTCGGTGCTGGTCGTCTTCGGATTCAAATTTGAACGGGTCGAAATTTTTGGGCAGTCCATTGAGTTTGGCAGTTTTGCCGTGCTGGTGGTCTACGCCTGGATGATTGCTGCCATCAACTCAGTCAATCTGCTGGACGGTGCCGATGGCATCGCATCGACGATCGGGATCGTGATGAGCCTGGCCGTGTGCGTGATGTCTTTGGCTGCCGGGATGATTGTCGACGCGGTGTTGGCGGCGGCGATCGCCGGTGCCCTGCTGGGGTTTCTTAAATTCAATTTCCCCCCCGCCAAGGCTTACCTTGGCGACTCCGGCAGCATGTTGATCGGGTTTTTGCTCAGTGCCCTGGCCATTCGCTGCATGTTCAAAAGCCATACGGCGTACGCGTTTTTTGCACCGATCGCACTGTTGGCCATTCCGTTTATCGATACCGGAGCGGCCATTATTCGTCGTCGTCTGACCGGCCGAAGTATTTTTGAGGTCGATCGAGGCCATTTGCATCACGCCCTGATGAAACGGGGCTACACGCCTCGCGTCAGTCTGTTGTGGGTCGCGCTGCTGTGCACCACGACGGCGGCCGGTGCGGTACTCTCGTTGTTGGAGCGACGGAGCGAATACGCGCTGGTATCGATCTTGATTGTCGTGGTGGTGATGATCGGTTGTAAGATCTTCGGAGTTGCCGAGTACCAGTTGGTGTCCCGCAAGGCGTCGTCTTTGGCCCGTTCGTTCTTCAAGATCTCCGCGAACAACAATCCTCAAATCCTGCAAAGCTCCGTGCATGTTCAGGGCAATCGCAATTGGCAGGAGGTGTGGAAATCCCTCTGCGATTTTGCCGACGAACACGGGCTGAATCAGTTGACGCTCGATCTGAATATGCCTTGGCTCCACGAGTCGTTTCATGCCACGCGCCGCCGAGCGGACGCCGACCGCGGGGAGAATAAGGAGTGGTTCACCATGATTCCGTTGATCGTGGAGGGCCGGTCATTTGGACGGATCGAAATCAACGGCGCCTTCGGGCAGAAATTTGACCATCACCAGGTGATTCAAAACCTGTTGAAGGTCACCAGGGACCTTGAACAGTCTTTGGAGGAACCGAATGAGGTCGAACCCCACACCCCTTGCAGGAACTGGATGCACAGCAGCCTGCTGGCACTTCGGTCTGAAGCTGCAATTCTGTGTTTCACCGGGTTGGCCTGCCGGATACAATTCTCCTGATCCAGTCGTTACTGCACAGGAGGTTTGAGTGATGGCGAGGTTGCCTTATTTTGTCGGTGCGTGCCAACACTGTCGCCGGCTGGTTGAAATTGGAATTTCCAAATTGGGGCAGACCGTGTCGTGTCCCCATTGTCGTGAATCCTTCGCGGCTGAAGATCCCCACAGTCAGTCGGCGGCTTTGGATGACCCGGTCGATTACTGGATTCGGTATACCGATCATCTCTATTCCAAAGAGGAATTTGATTTCCAGCCGGGAAAAAATATCGAGCGTACACCGAGGTGATATCGGCAGCGGTCGCAAACCAGCTCTCTCGCACGATTGAGGGACAGATCCGAGCCTTTGCCGGGAAAACAGTGCTTTCCCATTCAAACGGTTGCCGTCGGAAAAGTTTGTGCCAGAATAGAGGCAATTCAAGAAAAGTCGTTGGATCCGAAAAACTTCCGCGACCGATTTTGAGTTTTAGATTTGGATTTACAAAGTGCATGATCCGAACGAATAATTTTTCCAGGTCAGATCCAAAGGAGCATCAGCAGTGAAGTTTGGAAAGTATCTATTTTGTGCCGTGTTGGCGTGTGGTTTGGCAACTTGGCTTGGTACCCCTGCGATGGGACACAATGTGTTCAAGAAGGAGCTGTCTGCCAAGTTCCCGGAGATGAAAGTCAGCTGTAACGCTTGTCACGTCAAAGGCGAAGAAAAATCGACCCGAAACGCGTTCGGGACTTTGATCCACAAGGAATTCAAGGATCTGGAGCTGACCAAGAATTTTAAAGCGATCAAAGACCGGGACGAAAAGAAAAAATATGAAGCCGAAGTGATGACCCCGGCTTTCGAGAAAGCTTACAAGAAAGTCTCCTCGATGAGCTTTGCCGAGTTTGTCAAAGCGGGTGGGCTCGATGGCGTCGAAGTAGACGACGACGAATAGGCAAGCCTGCGGTAAGACGGCGTGCCTCGGAATCGTTGCAGATTCGGGCGACTGGGAAGGCATCCCAGCCGGCAGCCGAATCGGGGTCTGGTGCTTGGGCTTCGGGCCTAACGCAAAGTGTTGGTTACACCGCAAATTACGGTGGTAAATCCCGGTGGTGATTGACATTCCGTCCACGAAACGGACCCCATTTTTTACCTGGCTTGGAATTTAAGACAAGCTGGATTGACAAATTGCAGGGAGAACCCATACATTAACGATTCGCGGGCGCTTAGCTCAGTTGGCTAGAGCACCTCGTTTACACCGAGGGGGTCGGGGGTTCAAGTCCCTCAGCGCCCACCTGCACGCACGTCAGAGCTTTCACAGTCTCTGCCGTGCGTTTTTTATTGGGTTTTTGCGCTGCGGTGCTTGCCGATTCAGCGGCGCTTTTGGCGTCATCGGGCAAAATGGCGGCGCATTTGGCGTCAAATTTTCCAGCTGCTCCAAGGTCTTCAAAATCCATGTTTCGAACCAGAGCGTAATTCTCCATCGCCGTTTTGGGGCTGTTACCAGACCACTGGCATGCGCGACGCAAGCCGTACGGATCCATCAGGTCCGATTCGGTGGTGGACCGCATTGAATTCCGGAAGTTCGTCCAACGGCGTTCCTCGGAAACCAATTTTGTGTTCGAACGCAAAACTTGACCAGCAACAACATCAGCGGGACTTCGATTAAGACCCCGACCACTGTGGCGATGCGGCACCAGAAGACAAGCCATAGAGCATCGTGGCCGTTGCGATTGCGACTTCGAAATGATTTGACGCACCAATCAATGCTGTTGGTGCTGCCGATTCGTAGGTGAATCCCATTGCGTTTGATACGCCGTACCCCAAAGCAAAAATGACGACGGTTTGAATGGTTAACGGAATCGCAATCCAAAGAATCGTCAGTGGATTTTCGACAATCGTTTCGCCTTTGAACGAAAACAACAGGACTAGCGTGACCAGCAAGGCGACGATCGTGATTGGAGTTAGGTAACTTAAGAATTGATCACGGAACCAATCCTCACCCTTGGTCGCAATCAACCACTTGCGAGAAAAGTATCCGGCCAACAGCGGCAACGCGACATAGATGCCAATGGATACCAACAGGGCTTGCCACGGAACCGGCAATTGCCCGATGCCGAGCAGGTACCCCCCCAATACGCCGTACAATACCAGCATGGTCAGTGAGTTGATGGCAACCATGACTAGCGTGTGCCCGTCATTTCCCTTGGCCAAATATCCCCAAACCAACACCATCGCGGTGCAAGGCGCGATCCCAAGTAGAATGCAACCTGCCAAGTAGCTCCGCCACAATGGAACCTGCAACATCTTGATGCCGTCCCTCAAAACGACTTCGCCGGCTCCATAAGTTGTACCTACCTCAAGATCACTCCCTAACGGAGTTTTGACGAAATCCACGGCATCGGGGCCGATAAAACCCAGGAACAATGTCCCCAGAAAGAAACTGGCAATCGCGTACATCGTAAAGGGCTTGATCGCCCAGTTGATGAACAGGGTCAGGCCAACGGGACGAATTGATTTTCCCGCTTTGACAACTTCCCCAAAATCGATCTTGACCATGATGGGGTACATCATGAAAAACAGACAAATGGCGATCGGAATCGAAATTACGGGCGCTTCATTGACGTAAATCGCCATTCCGTCGAGCGACGTGGCTAAACCCGGTGCGAGTTTTCCAAGTACAATTCCGGCAGCAATGCAAAGCAGTACCCAAACGGTCAGATATTTTTCAAAAAAGCCGATTCCTTTTTTTTCGACTTGAGTTGTTTTTTTGCGGTTCATTTTTTTCTGTGTTTCGAATCCATCATGCGTGCTTGTTTGAGCACGAACAACCAAAACCAAATTGACTAAGCCGATCAGCCCGACAACCTTGGTGCCAACCGCTCAGGGGAAAGTCATCATTCTTGTGCCCAACCCGCCGATCGTGTCCCAGCTTTCTTCGTCGTTGAAGGTCGGCTTCGCGAGCTTTGACGGATCATCAAATCCCACATGTACGACTTGGCCGTCGTCAAAAACAAGGGACATTCCCCGTCACGCGCCCATCGGCAGCAATCACCAAAAATCGAGCGGCGCTTTTTCCGGGGAGTCTGTAAGCCTTCAGTTTCAACTCTCAATCTCTTTTCGATTTTTAGGGGTTTCACGGTCATGCGAAATCGCGGACCACGCATATCGGGCATGTGCCGTGCGAATACGCGCAGGGGGCAGTGTTGCGTGCGAACCGTGAGTCTGAGCATCACGGCATGGTTGCCTCAAACTCCAACCATTACTCGGAAACAATGACTGCTTCCAGGCTCATTTTCGCCATGCAGAATTTATAGCAATGCTCGAACTCAGGGCATTTCAGGCAGTCATCCCATTCCTCGATGTTCGCAGAGAACTTGCGGTCTGATCGAACAGCGCCGAACGATCTTGTCCTATCCAATTCAAATGTGAACACCTTGCCGGCGTTAGGCTCGTTTTCACGAAAATGTAATGCGTCGGGAAACATCGTCCCATAACATGCTTTGTGTCCTTGGCATTCCATGAATGGTTTCCTTTTAACGTGAAGGGATCGAAATGTCTCTGGTGCCGTTACCGTTCTAATGACCCGCGCGCTTGCGGTATCTCGCTGGAGATTGGAAAAACATTTTCTGCTGAAATCGCAAAGCCACATGTTGTAGCCAGTCATCACCGGCACCTCGACCCACGGACGAATGACAGCAAATGCTGCGCCGGAATCAATTCCGAATTCGACGATGGCTACCGCGAACGCCCACTCAAAGTAATTATTTGCGTCAGTCCATGTGTGTCTCCACACCGCTGACAATGCGATGTCTTTAGCAACTGGCATTTACCGACAGAGCTCTTGCTGACCGTGCTTATTTGGTGATCAACCAAAGGGCATGCAATACTCCGGGGAGGTAGAACAGCAGGCACAGGATGATATTGATAAGTAGATCCTTGCCGGCACCATTATTCAGGAACACCGCCAACGGTGGGAGCAGGATTGCGATGATGATCAGCAGGATTTTATTCATGATGGATCACATTATCAGGTTTTGGCACGTAAAAATGTAAGCTTGAACCGAGGACAACTGGTCTTCCGACTAGTCTGCCCTGCTCTGAGACCGCTCACAAGCCCCTGCATCGGAAAGATTGGTTGGGGCCAGGCTCAACTCAGTCAAGTTGGACATGGCACCAATCGCTTTCATCGTCTCGTTTCCAATTTTGAGACGACTGCGATTCAAAGGTCGTGCTGCGGGAAGCTCCGGCAATATTCTGATATCAGCGTCTTCGACGTCGGGATGACGAGAGATTCAAATTCACAACGCTGGCGTCGTTTGAAATGTCGGCGGTTTTCTCTAATCGCCACGCCGATCAATCTCAAGGCTTGGTTGATGCTGACGAAGATCTGTGGCTGGGCTGTTTTAGAGTTTGGCCAGGTGCCTCTCCGAATAGCCGACGGTAATCCCTGGCAAATCGACCGAAATGCCAGAATCCGAATTGGGTCGCCACTGCGGTTACCCTGGTGCACGCCGGGTCTGCTTGTTGAAGAATTGCGCGAGCTTGATGCAGTCGTTTGACGATCAAATAGCGTCGCGGTGGGACTCCGTAGAAGTTAAGAAAGATGTTTCTAAGAGTCCTTTCCGAAACATCCACTGCCTGAACGAGTTCTTCTATCGTGAAAAACTCGTTTTCGTACTGCTCAATCTTGTCGATGGTCGAGCGAATAATCTCACGACGTGGAAAGCAGGGTCGCCCCATCTTGGGCTGCGGTGTGCTATTTCCCGCTACGACGAACTGGAATGCCGACAGAAGTTCTGACTCGATGGACTTTTGAGTTGCGGGACTGGATGTCAAAGCGGGCTCCATACGCAACGAGCGTTCCAATGATGCTAGTAACCGTCGAAGTCGAATCATTGCCGAGCTCCCGATCTCGACAACTTGCGAATAGGGGGCCGACCCTGGCGATTCAGCATTGGCAGACTTGTCGAGATTGAACAGGTCAGTTGGCAGGAAGACCGAGCACCAATCATGCGCTTCCCGCGACGCAATCGTAAGCTCCGCCCGAGGATCCAACACCAGTACGGAATGATTGTGTAACGGCTGTCCGTTGCCGAACTGCAGCCCCACAAGCGGTACGAACACGGTTTTGCCACCTGGATGGACCGCTCCATCGGCGATAATCCCGCTGCCTTCTTTCCCGAACTGAAGATCGAAGCGGCCGACCGTTTGCGTCGCGACTTCCCAGCAAGGTTCGTCAAGTTGGGGGAGCATCAACTGCAAATCAGCATGGGCAACTGCCGAGGCATACGCTTCAAACTCCTTGAATCGGTTGATCTTCACTTGAACCAGTTTTTCATTCAGTTAGCCGAAACCGAAAAATGCACCCGATCAGCTCCATCGGTGTCGCGTATCTGGTCGGGGCGTTGGTGAACCAGATCAATAACAGGCACATTTTGCCGAAAGTGGCTTGCGACCTCTTAAGGCTGTCCTTCATAGTGTCTGGTTTGCCGCTGCTTGTAAAGTTAAAATTTCCAGCTGATTGTGTACTTTTAACTGACTCGTGCCGGGCTTAGTAATCGCCACCGGACGACCTTCCGAACCACTACGTGGCAAAGTCGGGCGTCCGCGGAATTTATTTTTTTTGGTTTCAATGGAGAATCTTGTGAGAAAAATTGTATCGTGGTCCTACGTTGCGACCGCAATTCTTGCCATGGTCTGCTGGGCCGGTCCGAGCGACTCGGCTTCGGCCCAACAGAAGAAACAGCCAAATATCCTTGTCATCTGGGGCGACGATATTGGTACGTGGAACATCAGTCACAATAACCGCGGCATGATGGGCTACAAGACGCCAAACATTGACCGCATCGCCAAAGAAGGCGTGGGCTTCACCGACTACTACGCGCAGCAGAGCTGTACGGCCGGTCGTGCGGCTTTCATTAGCGGCTCCGTGCCGGTCCGCAGTGGAATGACCAAGGTAGGAATGCCTGGTGCCGCCGAAGGCTGGCAAAAAACCGACTGCACGATGGCCACGGTCCTCAAAAGCCAGGGCTATGCGACGGGTCAGTTCGGGAAAAACCACCAGGGAGATCGGGACGAACATTTGCCAACCCTGCATGGATTCGATGAGTTCTTTGGCAGCCTCTACCATCTCAACGCCGAGGAAGAGCCCGAGAACGAGGACTATCCCGGCGACATGGTCCTGGCCAACGGCAAAACCTTTCGCGAAGTCTTTGGGCCACGTGGCATGATCAAGTCCAAGGCCGATGGCAAAGGCGGTCAGGTCATCGAAGAGCTTGGACCACTGACAAAGAAGCGGATGGAAACCGTCGACGATGAAACCAATGACGCGGCAAAGGACTTCATCAAGCGCCAGGTCGCGGCTGATAAGCCCTTCTTTTGCTGGTGGAACGCGACGCGCATGCACTTCCGCACCCACGTCCGCAAGGAGCACCGCCATCGGGGCAATGACGAATACACCGACGGCATGATCGAACACGACGCCCTCGTCGGCGAACTTCTCAAGCTGATCGATGAACTCGGCCTCGCGAATGACACGATCATCATGTATTCCACAGACAATGGCCCGCACTACAACACCTGGCCTGACGCCGGCACCACCCCCTTTCATGGCGAGAAAAACTCGAATTGGGAAGGTGCTTTCCGTGTGCCATGTTTCATCAAATGGCCCGGCCATTTCCAGGCAGATGTAACGCTTAATGGCATCGTGTCACACGAAGATTGGTTGCCAACCTTCGCTGCCGCCGCCGGAAATCCCGACATCAAGGAGCAACTTCTTAAGGGGGCCGAAATCAATGGTCGGCGATACAAAAACCACATCGACGGTTACAACCTGCTCGATTACCTCAGCGGCAAGACCGACAAGTCACCTCGCCGCGAGTTTATTTATGTCGGCGACGATGGCAACGTGATGTCAGTCCGCTATGACGACTGGAAGGCGACCTATCTGGAGAACCGCGCGCATCAGCTGCAAGTCTGGCGCGAGCCTTTGGTCCACCTGCGAATGCCGTTGCTCTTCAACCTTCGCCGCGACCCGTTCGAAAAGGCTTACGAGAACTCAAACACGTACCACGACTGGATGATCGACCGTGCCTATGTGCTCGGGCCGATGCAGGTGGTCGCAAGCAAGTTCCTTATGAGCTTGAAGGAATTCCCACCCAGCCAGACGCCGGGCGACTGGAGTCTTGAGTCCCTGGAAAAGCAGATCAAGAACATGACGCTCAGTGGTAAATAAACGGATCGTCGTGGGGGGGTGCGGTCGATTCAGGCGGCACCCCCCCCTTTTTTTTTCTACCGACATTCTTCCGGTCATCCCATTGCTCGTAAGGTCATGAGCAGTCAGGTCCCCTCGGCGATGTTCAGTGGGAACGATTGAGCTGGACGAAGCCATTGATCGCGAGCGTGGCGATGCAAATCGCTCAGCGACTTCGAAACATCGACGTATTCGATTGACAAACGGTAGGGTTGAGTCGAACGTGGTCGAAGATTGGTTCGGCCATGATTGCCCCATTTCGATTACGAGCACGAGCACCGTTTCACTGAGCACGAGCACGATGCGCTTCCGTGCGACCACGATTGCCGTCATTTGGGACGGAAGTTTGATTTTCCATTTTCAAAACCGAGCAAGTCGGCCTCAAGTCATGGCTTGGTTCTGGCACTCTTTGGTGCTCGTGCTCAGCATCGCGGTGCTCGTGCTCGTGCTCGTAATCGATCGCCAAGGCATATTCTACCGACAACTCGCTGACGCCATCAAACTTCATCGCCATCCGAGTCAACATCGACACGATTCGTTTGAGTTGAAGTTTTATGTCGCGACGTGGCACGTCATCCAATCCGCCTGACGCAACCAAGCCGTCCTGAATCGCGGCACATTCGGATGCCGATCCGCGTGCAATGTCGAAGATTGGTTCGGTCATGATTGCACCATTTCGATTACGAGCACGAGCACCGTTTCACTGAGCACGAGCACAATGCGCCTTCCGTGCGACCACGATTGCCGTCATTTGGGACGGAAGTTTGATTTTCCATTTTCAAAACCGAGCAAGTCGGCCTCAAGTCATGGCTTGGTTCTGGCACTCTTTGGTGCTCGTGCTCAGCATCGCGGTGCTCGTGCTCGTGCTCGTAATCGATCGCCAAGGCATACTCTACCGACGACTCGCTGTGTCACGCTGACGCCATCAAACTTCATCGCCAAGCGATTGGCAGACACTTTTGACGACTTCCCCGATCTTGACGCAGTTGCCCTGTGCGATGTCCATAGCCACGCGTGTCGTATCGAGTGTTGCAGGTTGCGTATAGGTCGCTTGACTGAAATCGCAAGTTGAAGCGTACATAGAAAGGTAGCGAGGATGAATCGACGGTGGGTGGCCCCACAGCCATGAATGGATGTCGCTCCGAAATTTTGTATCTGTCGGAATCTGCCCAAGGTTTGTGCATGCCCGAAGGCAACATCCCGCACCGCGTTTTGGCCAGCTGCGCAGGGAGACCCGGAGTCGACGGCCCATTCGCACAACACATCGTGTCAACCAGGCAACCAGTGGTTCGATTGGGCATGGTTATAATATTGTGGCACCACCAGAGGAAACAGGTGGACAACAGGGAACACAAAGCCTAGCCTAAGTTTGAAAGACCCAGGTCTACTCACCGCGAAGTCGGACTTGCGCGTGTTTTTCAATGTTTGGATTTATCGTTCCGGCTCGGCGATCATTACCGTTACCCAGCTTGAAACAAGTCTCAATCCTTACCTCGAACATACAGCGGAACATGTCATACGATCTTTGGTTCTGGCGTCAAACGAGACCGTCTGCATTGTCACCCGACGCGATCTGCCAGCAACTTGCCGAAGACAAACTGATTGACGGAATTGCTATCCTTCCGATTGGCGAAATCAAAGCCGCTATTGTCGCAGAGTTCCCAGACATTGAAGACGGACTTACATCAATGACCTGGGAAGGAGGCGGGAGCTACTTTGAGGTTTCATGGTCGGTGTGGGCTACGCAGGTTTCGGTAAATTGCGGCTACAAGCTTCTAAAGAACCCCGAACCGCTAAACCGGATGATCAATGTGTTGGCAGGATTCGGATGCGCACTGTATGATCCGCAGACTGGCGAACGTTACACGCAACCCGAAATGCCGAAACCAAGCGGTGACACTGAGTCGGGGAACCAATAAGAATTTGACGTCGAGTGAATCAAGAGCGGTGGCGGTTGTTGGTTGGGATTGGCAGAGTCTGGCAGGGCTCACTTGAGCGTTGGAGCAGATGCTCAAATTCTCTGTTCAAAAGGCTCGGAGCCGCCGGGTGGCCCGGTTGGTTTTTGCTTGGGAGTGAACCTGGATTCCGTTGCGGTTGACACCAGCTGCCATGTCGAAATTGCCCCGCTGAGCTGACTTGCGAATCGTCAAGGCTCGCCGCATAGTCGCATCGACGCCAGATCGTATCCGATTCGATCGTTCCAGTTCATTGGGCTGACGCCCAATGCTTGATGCTTGCGCAGCTCCGTTGCAACCCAAAAGCTCCACCTCGTGGAACGCTTCCGGGTTGATCTCTCAAATAACCCACCTGGCGTCCCATCGTCCGACTGTCATTGGGACGTATTAGTCGAATGTCTGCAGACGGTCGATAACGGCGAAGTTAAATTTGTTGACTGCGCTGATGCAAAAGAACGACTCCGAAAACGCTTCGAATGAAAATCCGGATACTCCCAAATGCCGAGACGGCTCTAGAACTCGGGGCCGATTCTTAAGAATCGTAGCGAGACGGATTGGGTGAATGCTTTATGACGTCACTTATCTCCGAGGGAGCAATTTTCAATTGTGCCAGGATCAAATATTGTGGCAACACCAAAGGAAACGGGTGGCCGACAGGAAACACAAGCCGTATCCTAAATAGGAAAGAGTCCGCAATACTTACCTCGGAGCGGCGAAGCGGTGCGGTTTGAAATGGAGCATCACTCGTCGCCGCTCGGTGATCCTGATCATTAGGTCGCTAATTCAAAAATGCTTGACACCCAAGACGTCCCGGCTTCCGCTCGATATCTAATGATTGCCGCGCGGCGTTCTGAAGACTGCTGGAAGCAAGAGTGCGCAGCTGTTCGAAAATGGCTTGCAACCAGACCGGAAGAACTTTCTCCAGACAGTGTGGATGCGATGCTCCGCACCATCAATTCGACTTTGCCATCGGATGCCCAGCCGCTCGCGGTGATTCACTGCTATGCTGACGTACCAGCCGGCACTCACTACGACATCATTTTTGATCACAACGATCCTGGCACGAACGAGTCGACAAATGCAGAAGTCTTGTTCGGCGTTGCTTTTGACCGATATGTCGATAAAACACTTTCACACGGCCATCATCAAACCGCCGTCCTCCGCTTCCCAAATGGAACGCCGTCGCTCCTCGGCCGATTGCCTTGGGATGCAATATCAACGAACTTTTTGTGTCTTTGTTCCGGGGCTGATTTTGCTGACATTGGACGACGCCTGACGGGTACTCATAGCGAACGGCTCGTTGCGTTTCTTACCAACCCGGCTTACCCTCGTTGGTCATCGAATGCGTTGGAGCGGATGTTCGCGGACATCGTTGGCGATCCGAGACAACGCTTGCTCACAGTACTGCCGCAAATAGACGAGCGATTGGTCACAGATAGTGGGAAGCTAACGGAAGACCAGGCTCATTTCTTGCGTGCGGTGACATTGCACGTATTTCCTGCCAACAGCGTTACCATCGAGGACCTGTCCTGGCTAATTGTTCGGTTTCGATCCGAGCCCACGCCGCAGCGAGCGCTGATCATTGCACTACTCATCCCATTGGATGAATTGCCTTGCGACATTCAATCTTCAATACAGTTACTGCTTCAAGGCTCGCCTGGTGAACGGTACGTCGCGGGCGATCAGACAGACCCTATGGACGCGACGTAACAATGCGTTTCACCCGCAGCCGCGGGTTGCGCGGGTTTTGAAATCCATGTCGTCCTCGCGGGCGTGAATTACTTTTAGATTGTCTTCACGAATCCCGATAAGCTCTCGTCGCTGATCCTTGGCAATCGCAGTGAGCTGTATCACGTTGTGTTTCGCAGCGCCTGGAAAGCCCTTGACAGCGGGCTTCGCCGGACGGGAAAGTCCACCCAGCAGCGATGGTCGTACGCTTTCCGATTTGATCGTTCGAATTCACTGGGCTGACGCCCAATGGCACTCACTTTAGAAAGCTGAACCGCGTATCCCGATAGGGATTCAAGCGATTCGCCGGCGTTTGAGCGCAGCGACAACACCGAAATGACGGTGCAATTGTTCGACGATCCTGAAGGGATCGCAGCAAAACCCGCTGTGATCCTGTCAGGATCAATCATCCCAGCCAATTCGGAGGCATCCGATTCCGCCATTTGGTTTGGAAATGGCTGGCTAAAGACAGCCGGTTTCCGGACCGTTCGCACGTATCGGTAGACGGTCGGCTGGGCCTTTTCGGCCAGCTTCAAGTCTTCGATCCGTTTGCGCACCCATTTTTTTTTGAAGTGTTCGCTGGCAAGTGGTAGATTGTGATAGGTTGACATGATGATCTGCTTTCGGAAAACAGGTTTCCAAAGGAAAAACATGCTGTACCATTTTGACGTTGGAGAACGGCGCCGCGGTAGCGGCTTTCTTGAACCAAACCGTGAACCGGAGCAGCGAAGGCGGACGGATCTGAAATCACGCGTAACGTCGCCGCCCGTATTGTGACTAACTGACATGAATCAAACGGATCGTTCAATCACACGGAGAGATGCCCTGGCATTGGCGACGGTCTGCATGACCGCTTTGCCAACTTTTGGATGCACGCGCGATGAAAACAGTGCGACTGACAGGGTCGACCATTTACCCGATGCTGCTATGGCCGGGATCAACAGCGACACAAGACAAGGAGTAACCATGCGAGTTCATTACCTCGAAATTGTAACGAAAGATGTAGATGCAGCATGTGAGCTCTACTCAGCAATCAACGGTGTGACGTTCGGTGATGCGGACCAGAGTTTGGGTGGTGCTCGAACTGCCCAAATGACAGAAGGTGGCATGATGGGGATTCGTGCCCCCATGCATGATGGCGAGAAATCAGTGACGAGAGCGTACCTGCTCGTTGAGGATATCGAGGCGGCAGTCGGTGCCGCCGCGAAGTCGGGTGCCGAGATTGCGGTTCCGCCCATGAAGATTCCCGGCCATGGTACCTGTGCCATCTTTATTCAGGGTGGAATTGAAGCAGGGCTTTGGCAACTCTGAACCCGAAACGAAAAGCCACGGAAGCCGTCAGAAATTGACATCGAGTTGAACATGAACGAAGCCGGCTGCGATTTTGAAACAGCCCCGCTGAGCTGACTTGCGGATCGCCGAGAGGTCTCGCCTTTCCTTCACGGCGATGTCGGGCGTTCTGGCACGAAAGCAATCCGACTTGGACGCTTACTTGAACCCGAGGCAACGATGGGCGAACCGATCGTGCTCTCTTCGAGTATTCGTTGCCTGTTGTACGGCAACAATTTGCCAAACTCGTGAATGAAACTGCGTTCTTGATTTGTCTTGCAACGACCGACGGGTCGCTGGAGACTTGAAAAAATTGAACATTTGTTCGACGATAATGGCATCGCAAAAATATCCAGATGCGCAATCGTTGGATTGTGTTACCAGGTTGCTTGACGACCGTGATTTTTGCATCCCGCAGCTGAATGACTGACAGGCTATTTATGTTCGAACGCGAGGTGGTTCACCGCTATCAGGATCCCGTCGATTTGATCTGGCTTCGTGCGGCCGCAGATTTGGGGCTGGAGATCGAGCGGTCGGCCGAGACCTTCGCTGCCTACGATGGGAAGGGGACGTTGACGATTTCCGTGGCTGCTGACTTGGATGCGGACGACTCGCTGGCCCAGATGATTTTTCATGAAATCTGCCACTGGCTGGTGGCTGGAAAGCGAGGCAAGCACCTTGCGGACTGGGGGCTTTGCAATACCGACGACCGCGATTTGGTTTACGAACATGCTTGCCATCGCTTGCAGGCGGCGCTCTCGGCCCCGTTTGGTTTGCGCGAGTTCATGGCCGTGACGACCGACTGGCGGCCTTATTGGGACGCGCTGCCGGAGGAACCTTTGAGGGACGGAGAAGATCCGGCGATTGCCATTGCGCAGGAAGCGTTCCACCTGTCTCGGTTGCCACCTTTTGAGTCGGTGTTAACGCGCAGCCTTTCCGCTACGGCAGCAATTGCTGATGTGGTTCGCAGCCTCGCTCCGCCGTCCTCGCTGTGGAGTCGGACGCGGGCTCGTCATCGCTTGGGGTCGCTGTTGTCTGAAGCTGATTCGCTGCGTTGCGGCACGTGCGCCTGGGCCGTTTCCGGAAAATCCAGCTTGCGCTGTCGTCAACACAAAACACCGGGAAAAGCAGCGCCTCCGGTGCAACCTGATGAACAAGCGTGTGAACGATGGGAGCAAAAATTTGGCGCCGAGGAATGTGGGACTTGCGGTGCGTGCTGTCGTCAGGGCTTCGATCTGTTATCGGTCTCTGCACGCGATCCGTTCAGGAAGTTGCACCCCGAGCTGGTCCAACTGCGTAATGGCGAGTATTCCGTTCCGCGACCTGGCGGTATCTGTGTCGCGCTGGAGGGCAATGGCACGGCGGCGGCTCCGTATCGTTGTCGCCACTATGCTACCCGGCCGAAAAACTGTGCAGATTTTGAGGTCGCCGGCGAGGCTTGCCTGCTCGCGCGTCGTCGCGTTGGTCTCAGTCGCTAGGTCGGCCTGACGTAGGAAGTTGGCTTGAAATCGGACCTGTGGGGTCTTGTTGGTGGGTCTTGTTGGTGGCGTTTCGATTGTCGTACCCACTCGTCTGCGAAGATCAGCGCGCTGGTCAATACGGCAAGCAAGGCGAGTAGGACGCGGAGGAAGTTAATTTTTGGAATCATGGTTCGCGTCCTTATTGAAGTCAGGCGCGTTGGCTTAAGGCGATGTTGTCGTGCAGATGATTGCGATCGGTTGATTCCGTTATGGTTGCCATTAATGCACTTCGGCAAATTGTCCCGCCGCCCTGACCCGGTTCAGATCCTCCGCGACCGTCATCTGGTTTTCTGCTCGCGCGGTCAACAACCGGGCGTACTCTCTGGCAACATCAGCGACGGCAGTATTGTCGGTTGACGCGAGCGCCTGGAAAGCTTTTTGCAGGCGAATGACGACTTCGAGCGTTCCGGCTCCGTCGCGGGAAATCGCAGTGAAGGCATCATCGAACAAATCCTGTAATGATAATTCCGGGACCGCGACGCGGTCGAATTTCACCGTTGGTGGATCGTCTGCGTCCGGTGGCGAACTCCAAAGCGAAACAATCCGCAACAGCGAGCCGATCACGCCAATGGCTGTACCGGGATCGTTGATCCCCGGCGAAAGGGCGCGACTTGCAATCTCGGACAGGACGATTAATCCAAACCGGGGATCGTCATCAAACGTGCGATCCTTTCCGATCAGAAAGGCCTCGGTGATTCGTTTAGGGTCAAATCCATTTTGGCTGGTCGCCTCTTCGCTCAAATACGCGAGTGGCCTGCTGGGATCCACAAACGTGCCAGGCAAGGCCGCAAGCTCGATACGTATGTCGATTTCATTGGCAATCGCCTGCAATGTCGCCATATCGACGCGCTGTACGTATCCGATGGCGTCGCCCTGAACCGGTTCCCAGGCCTCGCTCCGCTCGGTGACGGCCGTTCCCCCGAGCGTCGGTGCACGCAATCGCGATTTGGTCGACGCTGCGGCTGCTTGTTCGACCTTTTCGATGGTCGTTCCCAGGCGTCCGAGCCTGGCAATACGGTCGACCCACCACACAAACGTCATGATAACGGTCGCAAACACTGCGAGTGTCAGAATGAGTAAAGTGAACCGCCCCGCCCGCTCGTAGTAGCCGTTTTCAACCGCAATTTGTGCGACGATGCTAAAAATGAATGCGCCAATAAATGCCGACAGCGCGTTCTGGGAGACATCGTCGGCAATCACCAATGGAAACGAACGTGGGGTCGCCGAATCACTGGCCGAGGCATAAGCCGAAACCATCGAGGCGACGGCGAACGTGGCGATCACCAACATGCTGGAAGAAATAATTCCCAGCAGGGTTTCGATCGACTCCTGCGTAATATCCGGAACGATCGGTCCGATGTTAGTGGAATCGGCCATCCGGGCGATGAACGCACCAGAGACTGAGACGACACACATAATCAGTGGCTTGACCCACAATTTTTCGCCCAGGCGATTCAACAGAAATTTGATTCGCTCATGCATGTTTCGAATGTCCGAAAAGTGGAAAAAGTTAAACCGTAGGGCCGAACGTCATTACAGATGTTCCTGGTCCATTTGGACCGGTTACCAGGCCAGGCAGCCCGTTTCAGATCGCCGAAACGATTGCCTAACCCTGTCCTTGAGAACCATTTCCCTGCCAATGTATCAGAGGATGACCTCTGAAATCCACTTTCTGATCGTCACCAGTAATCGAAAAAGGGTCAATCCCCGACCGGTTTTGCCAACCCGTTGAGGCCTTGACCCTGTTAACGTTCGAAACTCGATTGTCTCTTTTGCGAGCAACCGAGTCAGTGACTATTTGTCGTTTTTCTGTTTTGATTCCTTGTTTCGAAATTCAAATCGGAACGTACCGGTCTCAGGATCTTCGTTCGCGTCGACGGATTGTTGTTTGTTGACTCGTTCGATGACTTTACCGGCCGCTGCAGCGGGGCGTTTGCCTGGTTCGGCTTTGTTTCCACCGGCCGGGCGGGCTTGGGAACGTATAGGTTTACGCTGTTGGGCTCGAAGCTGATTGACTTCCTGTCGAAGTTTCCGGACTTCGTTTCGCAATTCCTCGATCGCGCCGCCCAGCCCCTCAGCAGAGGTTGCTGCGTCGCCGAATTCCAGTTCCATTTCCATTGGTTTGTGATCCCCATCCCCGTGGATACGTTCGACGATCATGTTCCGTTGTTGGCCCTGTTCTTTTTTCAGAATGAAGAGATTTGGGTGATCGCCATCGTGAGCGTGGTGTTCTGAATCGGATTTGGCTCTGGCTTCAATCCGGATCTGTTGGGGTTTTCCTGTCTCGCGAACAATAAATCGCTGGCCGGATTCAGTTGCCCAGCTCAGCGCCGGGTTGATTTGTCATATCCTTGTTGCCACGCTTCTGGACGTGAAGTCGAACGTTGTTGTCTTGATGCAGGTCTCCGTCGGCCTGTTCCAGTCGGTCTGCGATCTTGCGAAGTTGGTTGGCCAACGCCTTGTGATCGACTTTGTCAGCGGCGGTTCCCTCGGACAGTTGAACCAGGTGACGATGCAGCACAGCTTGGCCGTCATGCTTGTCTTCTTCGGCCTGAATCCAGATCATGTTGTTTTCGCCTTGCTTGCCAGATTTTGCGCGTTGCAGGTGAATTCCATGTTCCTTAAGTTGCTGGTGCAACTTTGGATCGTCCTTGCCGTCGGCGTGGATCTTGATAACTTTGTGTTGGCCCGGGTGCGCAACGGCTCCGGAGAATAATCCATTTAGTCGAATGTTGTGTTTTTTAAGTTTTTCATTCAGTTCGGGATCGTTTAGGCCATCGCCCCGAATCACGAGGATCTCGTGGTCGCCCAGTTGCCCCTCGTGTTTGGAGAGCGCTTCCTGGATTTTGACATTCAACGATTGCAGTTCTTCCCCGATTGCTTGGCCTTCGTCTCCCACGACACGGATATCCAATTCAACCTGTTTCTCATCGTCTTGATTATCTTCTTCGTCATCTTCCTGGACAGCGACCGTTGAAGGGCACGCAGCGGTGCAGAAATTTGGATTTCCAAACATCATGCCAAGCCCGGCAAATGCCACCAAAGCGCAGCGGCTGGTATGCCGTCGCAGTAACGCCGAATTTCGGTAAATGTTTTTGTGGCAGGCTAAATTCATAGGGTATTTCTCCGGTTAGACTTTCTGAAATAGGTAAAACGTGGGCGACAATTCGCATTTGGACTGGGAACAACCGTTGGAAAAAATCAGGCAACGGCCCGGTCATTTGGATGGAGATTTGTCCTGTTGGTCACTCTGTTCTGAGGATTTCGTTTCGATTCGTATTTCGATCTCGTGTTCCTCGTCCCCTGCTCCGTTACGTTTCCGCAGCAGCTTGCCACGCAGCAGTGCATTGTGTTCGTTCCATTGGATGTTATGGGCACGCAGGTTTTGCCGTAGTTCCTGCAACACGTCGTGCAGTTCATCGGGTATCTCGCGCAACGCTGCCAGGTGCCCCATACCGTTGGCGAGCGTTTCCTTGGCCGCAGCGGTTTTCTCCTGTTTCAGCAGCGTTTTGCTCAATAGCAGTTCAACGCGGGCTAAGTCCGCTTCGGTTGAGCGCCCGCTCCGTTTGCCGATCCGTTTGAGAATGTCGCGGCCCTCACGCAGGTTGTTTTCGGCCAAGGGCCAGTCTTGATCGTTGATGGAGGCCTCGCCAAGTTCGATCAACGTGTTCGCCAAGACGCCGTCATCGGGGCCAAACAACTGCCGTTGTTCGTCGGCCAGGATGCAAAGAAACTTTTTCCGTTCACCCGCGTCGGGTGTCTCATGCAGGATCAAGACCTGTCCTGAAGCGATTGGGGAATCGGGCGGAGGGGGACTGTCCGGTGGAAAATCCGCTTCCGTTTGAAAATTCAACTCACCTCCGTCACCCACCATGATGCGAAAAACGCTATGTCGTTCTCGTGTTTTCTCCGCAGGGTGGTTGGACTTGATCCGCGCGATCTCTTCCTGGATTTGAGCGGAGTCGACTCCGACGATTCGTTTTTCAGTTCTCAACGCCGGGTTGATCGTGCGTTCAACAATGAACAGATTCTGAGCGGAATTGGGTTGTTGATCCGGATCACTGGTCCAGAGATTGTCAGCGATTTTCGAACTGGACTGTCGCGTTGGATAGCGAACGTGAATCCGCTCTTCGGGAAACTCCCGCCGGAATTCTTCAATTGCGCGAGCAACGGTGACTTCTCCGCGGCTTTGTCGTTCCAACTGTTGCAAGCGGGCCTCGGCGGCGCGAGCGCGGTCACGTTCGATTTCGGCTTGTTTTCGCAGCAGGTCCACTTCCTCCAGCCGATGGCTGGCCAGTTGCTGGGCCCGTGACGCGTCGACCGCGAACAGTAGTGAAACAACCGTTGCCGCGCACAAGGTGACCAGGATGGTGGTGGCCAGGGCAATCGAAGTTCGGTGTTTGCGAATAAATTTGCCGGCCCGGTAACGCACGTTGGGTCCGACCGCTTCGATCGGCTGGCCATCGAGGTAGTGCCGCACGTCGCGGGCAAGATCGGCAGCCGTTTCGTATCGCTCGTTACGATTTTTGGACATGCATTTGGCCAGGATCCAGTCAAGATCGCCGCGCAGAAAACGGCTGAGCGAGCGGCTGTCCATGCCTCGTTTCTGGGGAACGTCTTTGACGGTTTCGGCGAGGTTGTTAATTCGTGTCGACGCCAATTCGGGTTCTTCGTGACAGATCGCAGCACAGATTTTATGCAGCCCCTTGTCCTTCCAGTGATAAAAGGGTGTCGTGCCGGTCAGCAGTTCGTACATCAACACACCCAACGAATAAACATCCGCGCGGGTATCGATATCCTGGCCGCTCATTTCGGCTTGCTCGGGGCTCATGTACTCGGGCGTTCCGATCATGTTGCCATAGCTGGTGAACAGTGTTTTTTCAGTAAGTGTCTGATCGATCGCTTTGGCAATTCCAAAGTCGATAATCTTGGGAACAGGCACGCCATCGTAGTGGGTGACCATGACGTTGGAGGGCTTCAGGTCGCGGTGAATGATACCTTTTTGGTGAGCATGCTTGATGCCAACGCATACCTGGTAGAACAATTCGATGCGCTCCCGCAGCGACAGACTTTCGCGGTCGCAGTAATTGGTGATCGTCAGTCCGGTTACCAATTCCATAACGAAATAGGGGCGACCCGCGGTCGTGATCCCCGCGTCAAACACTTTGGTGATGTTTGGGTGATCCATCATCGCCAGTGCTTGCCGCTCGGCTTCGAAGCGGGCAATCACACTGCGGGTATCCATGCCCAGCTTGATGACTTTGATGGCCACTTTTCGACGAACCGGTTGCTGCTGTTCGGCCATGAAGACGACCCCCATGCCACCGACACCGATCTGTTGCAGCAGTTTGTAAGGCCCAATTTGCGTTCCCGCGGAAATCGAGTCGATTTCGGCGGCTGGCCGGCCAAACAAGCCCCCCGAAGTGGCGTCCAGAATGTTGTCCCCCCGTTGGTGAAACGCCAGAAGATCCTCCACGCGACGGCGGAGGATGCCGTTGTCGCCACAAGCTTTATCCAAAAACTCGTTCCGATCGGCAGTCTTTTCCAGCTCCAAAGCGGCCAGAAAAATTTGCTCTTCTTGGTTGATGGTCTGTTCCATGTCTAGCTTTCTCGATGCTCAATCGTCTGCGTCGGAATTTCTTCAGCTTGAGTTCACCACGTCATCGCAACGATGACGAATCGGAATGCTCAAGTCGATCAGCGTCGGTTTCCGCGGCGGCCCGGGGCCCAGGTACGCGATCCAGTTCCGTTGCTGTTATTTTACCCGTGGTGATCCGCCGCGTTATTCGCGACGACTTGCGATTTGGCGGCTGTTACTTCATGCGTAACGTTCTGCTGAATCCCGCCAAAGATTTTGCCATTTTGTGGAAATCGCTCGAAAAATGGCAAAATGCGTGAGTTTTTGCTCAGTCCTGGCTCATTTCGCGATGCAACCAGGCCCTCGCGTACGCCCAGTTCCGTTCGGCAGTTCGAATCGACATTCCCAGCGCGGCTGCGGATTCTTCCATGTTGAGTCCGACGAAAAAACGGAGTTTCACCAGGTCGGCTTTGGCCGCATCGACGGCCGCCAGTTCATCCAGTGCTTCGTCGAGTGCGAGCAGCTCGTCGGCTTTTTGAAGCGAGATCTCGGTCAAACCGTCCAAGGAAACCGGCCGATCGCCCCCGCCCCGTTTTTGGCTTTTCTTCGCGCGGGCATGGTCGATCAGGATTCGCCGCATCGCTTCGGCCGCGGCTGCGAAGAAGTGGGCCCTGTTTTCCCAGTCGTCGTTTTCCGAGCCGATCAGCCGCAAGTAGGCTTCGTGCACCAGTGCGGTGGGTTGCAGCGTATTCCCCGAAGCTTCATGCCGAAGTTTCTGTTGCGCCAGGTCACGCAGTTCGTTGTAGACAATCGGCAACAGCTGGTCCGTTGCTTCGCCGCTGCCGGCCTTGATCGCATTCAAAATTCGGGTGACGTCATTGTCCATCAACGACTCTCGTGTTTTGGCAAGGAATCAACGCCGGTACCAAGGCTACTTAAATCGGATGATTGGTCAAGCAGGATTGGAATGGAAATAGTCTTCCCCAATGAGGAGATGGTCTTCCCCGCGGGGGGCAAGTAATTTGGCGCGATTCAAGTCGGGCCTTATATTCGTGGCCCTGCACGTCTAACCCAGTGATTTTCATAACCTTGGAGCATGAACAATGAAAAAAATCTCAACCTGTTTCACCAGCCTGATCGCATGCGTCTGTCTTTTGGTCGTTACGGAAACGACGTTTGGACAAACTGTCGGGTTTCAGGCTCAAGGCAAAGATGCGGTTTACGCGCCCGACGGCGGAGCGACATCTGGCTATGGTAACGCATCGCACATGGGCCGAGTATTTGGTTCGGGCTTTGCCTTGCAGGGCGAGGCCGTTGATCCGGAGAATTTTCCAGGGTTGTTCAACTGGACCGCGACGGATTATTCGTTCACCTCGGAAAAGGGGGATAGCCTGGCGATGTGTGGTGGCGGTACTGTTCAACTGATTCCTCTCGATCCCGAAGACCTGTCGCTCGGTTATTTTGCCATCTGGACAGGTGAGTTTTTTGTCAAAGGTGGTCAAATTCAAAATCGCGATGTGATCGCCACCGACGAACCAATCCAGGTAACCGCCGTCAACGATCCATTTTTCTTGGATGACGAAGAGTGGACCTATTCGTGGCGGCTTAAGGGCAAGATCACATTGGGCAAGAAAAACAAGAAAAAATAGTTGGCGCTTTTGCGAACCAGGCGAACGTTATCCTGGTCCGCCGATTTGTCGATGTTCGCACCGCCTGGTCGCCCAACGGCCAGGCGGTATTTTGTGTTTGCATTGTGAAAGCATCAAGCAATAATTTCTTCAATTGGGTGACCAATTTCTTTTCGCAGACGTTTTCTGCCGGGGACGACCATTTGGTCAGGGTTCAGCCCCAACTGATTTAGGACGGTAGCGTGGACGTCGGAAACATAGTGCCGATTCTCAACGGCGTGGAAGCCTAGCTCATCCGTGGCCCCATGGGCGATGCCACCTTGGATACCGCCGCCAGCCATCCAGATGGAAAATCCAAACGGGTGATGATCGCGTCCATCGGCATGCTGCGAGCCCGGCGTGCGGCCAAATTCCGTGGCCCAGACGACCAGCGTTTCGTCCAAGAGCCCGCGTTGTTTGAGATCTTTGAGCAACTGCGCCAATCGGCTGGTCGACCTGTTTGGATAATCTCGCGTGGGATGCTTTGAGACCTTTGTGCGAATCCCAACTGCCGGCCCCGCCGTTGTAGCCATGATAAACCTGGATGAACCGGACGCCGTTTTCCACCAGTCGCCGCGCGGTCAACATTTGTCTGCCGAACGTTTCGGTTTCTTTTTGACCCAACCCGTAGGCGTCCCGAATGGCCTGGGTTTCTTGATTCAGATCAACAATACCGGGCACTGCGGTTTGCATCCGAAACGCCAATTCATACGCCTTGATGCGGGCTTCGATATCCGTGTCGTCCGGGTAGCGGTTGGCCGTTTGCCGATTCAGCTGGTCCAGCAGCTCAAATTTCTGTTGCTGTTCTTCGACGAATGTGCCAGCGGGAGGACGAATGTAAGGCATGCTTTGCTGGGGATCGACGACCAGCGGAACGCCGTCGTATTGTGGGCCGAGATAGTTGGCACGATGTGCTTCGCGGCCGCCGCAGCAGTCGGCCAGCGGCGTGCCGAGCACAATAAATTCGGGTAGATTTTCGTTCAGGGTCCCCAGGCCGTAACTGATCCACGAACCAATCGACGGGAAAAAGCCGTCGACTCGATGTCGCGCGGTGTGAAATTGAAGCTGGGCTCCGTGGTTGCTGTCCTCGGTCCACATGGAGCGGACGATGGCGAGGTCGTCGGCGCAATCTCCGACGTGAGGGAACCAGTCGCTGATTTCCAATCCACTTTGACCCCGACGTTTGAATCCGACTTGCAGCGGATAGCATGTTTTGCGAATGAAGCCGTTATTGGGATCAAACGCCACCACTCGTTCGTTGTCGAGGAATTCGGATTTTAAAATGTTGGCGAAGGGTGTTTCTTCGATCGTCTTGCCGGCGTATTTGTTTAGCGCCGGCTTGGGGTCAAATGATTCCAGGTGGCTGGTTCCGCCGATCATGAATAACCAGATCACGCTTTTGGCTTTCGGCGCGAAATGGGCCAACGTGTCGGCAGGACGACCGGAGCCAACGGCGTCCCGATGAAGCATTGAGGAAAGCGCCAATCCACCAAATCCCATCCCCATTCGATGCAGAAACTCACGCCGCCCGGGTCGTTGAGAATTGATTGAGGCGATTTGGGGGGCGTTCATGGTTATCTCACTGTCAGAAAATCGTTATGGTTCATCAACACGTGAACCAAATTTTCACGTGCCCGGATTTCCTGATCTTCCGATGCCTGGACGGTTCCGCTGGCAGCGCCTTTGATCTCGGTCAAGGGCTGCGTGTTGGATAGCAGTTCCGTTTGTTGTTGCAGGAACTGCAAACAGGCTTCGGATTCACCTGCTGTCGGTGGTCTTCCAATCGTCTGCAGAAATGCCGCTTCGAGGAACGATGGTGCGGAACGATTGGCCTGATGGGTAAGCTCCGTTTCGATTTTTCGGGCGAGGATTCGGGATTGATCGAGACTGATTGGACTGTTGATCAAGGCCAGCGCCTGCTGCGGGATGACGCTTTCCGACCGACGATAGCAATCGTTGGGATTGGCCGCATCAAAGATCACCAGCATGGTCATCTGTTTCTCATACGCATGCCGAAGATAAAGGCTGCGGCGGCGACTGGTTTCACCCTGCCGAAAGTCAATTTCAGGGCCTCCCAACGTTGGATCCAGCTGCCCGGCCACCGCCAGCACATTGTCGCGGATGATTTCGGCGTCCATGCGACGGGCGTTCATCCGCCAGAAATACCGGTTGTCGGGATCGAGGTTGCGGTTAAGTTCTGCCTCGCGAGAATCCGAGGAAGATGCCTGTTGCCAGGTTTGCGACGTCAGGATCAACCGATGGAGATGTTTCAGGCTCCAGTCGTGTTCCATCAAATCGACGGCCAGCCAGTCCAACAGCGCCTGATGCATCGGCCGGGGGCTTCGCAGGCCAAAATCAAACACGTTGTCGACCAGCGGTTCACCAAAATGACGCATCCAGATGTGGTTGACCGCGACTCGCGCGGTGAGGGGATTTCGATTGTTGGCAATCCAGCGGGCCAGCGCGAGCCGACGTCCCGTGCTGGTTTGGGGATAGATCTTGCCGATCGCTTGGTAGTGGTGATCGGTCTGTTGAAGGGCGGTCCTGGTTGAGTCCAGTTGTTTGTCAGCGTTGGCGATTTCCTGCTTGAGCTGGTCCAGACCGGCTTGCCATTTTTTCTCGTCATCCGGTTTTCGACTGAGCATCGAATTGAGCTGGGCCTGTTTTTTCGCCAATTGCAACCTGGCGTTGTGGAAGTTAAAGGCTCGCTCACTGGACGCGGCGTTGCGGGTTAGCGATTCCAAATGCTTGCCATCGGCGTGATCGTCCAGCTTTGCACGCTCAGCCGCCAGACGAGCCTGGTAAGAATTGACGGCTGCCTCAGCGGCACGGAATTCAAAAAAGGGCAGCGGCTGATGGGTGGATTGACGAAACTTATTCGCTGCCGCCCTTTTCGCGTTTTGGAGTTTCGTCGATTCCTCCGTGATCACGAAATCTCGCAGCTGGGGTTGATAGGACTCGGCAGGATGACGGATCGGCCGGACTTCCAGCTCACCCCCAACGATTGGTGGGACGCCGGGGATGATCGCACGATCCTTGTCCGGCCTCTTTTCATCTCCGGCGAGATAGAGAAACGTCTTGGCCGCGAGCTCGGCATCGTAAGCTCTTGGGATTCCGTCCAGCGCCGAATCCGGTTGGCCAGGGATCCGATCCGTGCGAACCTGATGCGGTTCGAAGATCGCTCGGAATTCGTAATAAGCCTGTTGGGAGATCGGATCGTATTTATGGTCATGGCAACGTGCGCAGTTCAATGTCATCGCGAGGAAGGCTTTGGCCGTATGCTCGACGGTCGCGTCTAGCCAGATGTTCCGGTTGCTTTTGTGGTAGTTGCGTGCGAGGTATCCGGTCGCCGCCAGCGCTTCTGGATCGGTGGGGGCGAGCTCATCCCCGGCCAGCATTTCCAGAATCATGCGGTCGTAGGGTTTGTCATCGTTGAGCGATCGGACGATCCAGTCGCGCCAATGCCAAATGTGACGCTGGCTTCCACGCAGCTCATTTTTGTACCCATCCCAGTCGCTGTAGCGCCAGACATCCATCCAATGCCGTCCCCAGCGTTCGCCGAAGTGGGGATTTTCAAGAAGCTGGTCGATGGTTTGCTCTATCGCACGATCAGAATCGTTCGCGATGAATTCGTTGATTGCTTCTCGGGAGGGAGGCAGGCCAATCAAGTCAAAATAGATGCGGCGCAACAAGGTGTAGCGGTCCGCTTGCTCAAGCGGTTGCAGTCCGGCCTGAAGCTGTTGAGCTCTGACAAAGGCATCAATCGGATGAATGTCGGGAGAACCTGCGACGGTTGGCGGCGCTGTTTTGCGAGGAATCTGGTAAGCCCAGTGCTGGGAAGGATCCTCCAACACAGCCTCATCGGCTGGGAAAGCGGCACCGTTTTCAATCCACTGTTGCAGCAAGGCAATCTGTTGCTGACTGAGCGGTTCGCCGTCGCCAGGAGGTGGCATTTGGGCATCGGGATCCGAACTCGAAACACGTTCGATCATCAAACTGGTGTCCGGGTTTCCCGGCTCAACAATTCGGTGATCGAGGCTACCCTGCAGAATCAGTTGGCCCGCGTCGAGCCGCAGACCTGATTCCTGTTTTAGCGGACCATGGCACGAACCGCATTTTTCAGCCAACAGCGGTTTGATATCTTTTGCGTAATCCACCTCGTCCGCCGGAATTGCATTCGCAGCAACGAGTATCACAAGCGACGATATCAACCAGGATTTCATCGGATCGCAAAACTACCAGTCTGTAGGTGGAAGGGCCGACCAGCAGTCTATCATAAACGAAATTCAAGTTGGCTATTCGATTTCCGACGGCGACCAGGATTCGTCTTTTCCGTAAAACATCATGTGTTGCCAAGGAAGTTTCTCGAATTCCTTGACCAATTTGAACCCATTGGCCGTCAATTCCTTGTCCACTTGGGCTTTGCTCATTTTGTGCAGGCGGTTTGATTGGCACTTTGGGGTCTTCTTCGCGATATTCCACCATCACAATCACGCCATCTGGTTTCAGGCTGGCCCGCATGGCAGCCAGCATCTCTTCGGGATGGGAAAATTCATGATAAACATCGACCAGCAAAACCATGTCAAGCGTATCAGGAGGTAGACGCGGATTATGGAACGATCCGAGAATCGGGATCACGTTTTCGATCACCTGGTCTTCCATCCGCTCGCGGAGTAGCCCAGCATTTCCGGTTGGACATCGACGCCAAACACCAAGCCTTTGGTTCCGGTCATTTTGGCCAACTGCAACGTGTGGTAGCCATTCCCGCAACCCATATCGCAGATCGTCATGCCAGGTTTCACACCCAGGTTGGCCAGCATCAACGAACAGCGCTCTTCGCGTTCACGCTCGTCACGGATCAGCCATTCAGCGCCCGTGTAATGCATGGTCTGGGCGATCCGGCGGCCCATGTAGACGTCCAGGCCGGCGGGGATTTTCGCCTGCTCCGCGAGATCCTGATCGGCTTCGCTGAGCAAAAGATCGAGAATTTCGTCCGAGGATTTCTCGACCGTGCGGTCCTGGCCCAGGCCGTGGGAACTGAACAGGATTGCCAGCAAAACTGCCAAGATTATCTGTTGAGCCGATGGGTAGATTTTCATGATTTGCCTGACTTGATCAAACACGGCGTGCGCTCGCTGTTTCCCGCAGGATCCGGTTCGCGCTGAAAGCGTAAAAAAAATTCACAGATCTCGACGGTCAGCCCGCCGAGGAGGAGACGCGCCATCGAGAATGGAACATCCAGATCATCAAACTGAATAGAATCACATTTAGGGTAATCGTAAACCCAACGTAGCCAGCGAAATGACGCAGGTCGGCCAGCGGATAGCCCAGGAAGGCCAGCTGCCCCGCCTGAGCGGGAACCCATTTTTCGCTGCCACTTTCCAGATCGTCCATGTAGATGGGCACTTCGAATGCGGCGGCAAACGGGCTGGTTACTGTTAACGTGTTGACAATTTCGGTTCCGCGGGTTCCCGGGAAATAATTGTTGCCAAAGAAACTGGCCGCCAGCGGAGCCACATACAACAGCAGGATGATCACATAGGTTGCCATCAGGCTGGTGCTCGTTTTGCGAAACACCGTGGAACAAAATAGCGCCAGGATTGCGGTCGTCAAACACGTCAGGCCAAAGATCACGACGTAGGCGGCAATGGTTGGCAAATTGGACCAATAATCCGAGACCATGATCAACGCCAGAAATACAGGCCACAGCAGAAATGAACTGAGAACGCTCGCGACGCGCAGGCCCGAAAGTAATTTACCCCACAGAATTTGCCAGGGGGTAATGATCGTGGTCAGCAGCAGATCGAGCGTCTGGCGTTCTCGTTCGCTGGTGACGCTGCCGGCGGAAAACACTGGTCCGATCAGAATATTGAACAGCACCACGTAGGAAATGTACCAGGGCGCCAGGTGCCGTTGGATGTACAGACACCAGGCCATGACCGGGATGGCGACGACCATGCTGATCTGAATTGCCAGCCGCAGCATCAACGTGCCTTGCCCAAAAATCTCGCTCCGCATTTCCTTGTCGTAAACCGGGTTGGTCCCATCGTCCATCAACGTTTCGCGCTTGGGTGGCGCGAACAGACGGTCGGGAAACTGATCGCGCTGAATGACCAAGCCCACGGCTTGGGCGGATTCCTGCTCCAGGTCAACGACTTCTTTACCCTCACTGCCAAAATCTGGTGGATACAGCATGCGAGCACTGACAATATAGAACAGCGAGATCGTAATTGCGGCGGCAATGCCGGGAATCACGGCGATCGAAAATTTCAGTCTGGTTTCGCCGAATTCGCTTAAGGACCACCAAAACAGCACGCCGATGATCGCCATCGGCAGAATGGTCAGGTAAGACACCACCAGCGAGGAGCTGGTGCGTGGGAAAAAACTGCCACACGCCACGCTGATCATGCCAAACGTAACGACGCTGGCAATCAACGCCAGGTAAGCCGCCAAAACTTCGTAAAACGAAACCCCGCCCAAGGGCAAGCAGAGCATCACGATCGGCAGTGAAGCAAAAATCAGAATCGCGAGGTGAGTCAACGCGGCGACCAGTTTGCCCAGCACAATGCTCTCAGGCCGGATCGGACTGGCCAGCAGCATTTCATAAGTCATGCGTTCCTTTTCACCGGCGATCGCGCCGGCGGCAAAACTGGGGGCCATCAAGGACGCCAGGATGTACTGCCCCAGAAAAAATAGGTCGACCAGGGTACTGGTTGAACCCGTCGATTCTGTTAAATCCAGCCGAATGTTGTCTTTGGGCCAGGCAAAATAAACCACCGCGGCAAGCAAAACCTGGTACAGCAATAACAGGACAAATGCTCGCGGCATTCGCAAGTTGACCAGCAGTTCGCGTTGAAGGACGGGGTTTTCGAGCATTGAGGTTTTCAGACTTCAGTTTTCAGTTTTTAGTTCCGCGCTAATATGGGTGGCAGCTAATTAAACTCAATCTCATTCAGGTTTGGCTAGGATCGACTTTCGCAGCCCGGATAACATTTTCGATACCTGTTTCCGTTCATGGATGCCCGGCGAAAACTCGTTTTCGGAAAACATGCCGATTCCTTTCGCAATCTCAACCAGTGTTCGCTGTTCGGCAGTCGTTTTGACCAACACCGAACAACGAACACCTAATACTCCCTTGGCAATATTCTCGCTTGGACTCGCCCTGGGAGGCCCTGGATTCTTAAGAAACCTTCGGCGTCGTCCTGGTTGTAGCTACCGCCGCCTTCCATCGTGGCGATCTGGTCGTCGTACAGGCTGTTGGGACTGGAGCGTTTGGCGATCGAAATGTTGCCTTTGTACAGATCTAACGTGACGCTGCCAGTGACGTGTTTTTGCGCTTCGCGATTGAACGCCAGGAGCGCATCGAATTTTGGGCAATACCAGAATCCGTAGTAGACCATCTCGGCGACTTCGGGGGCGAGCCGATCGCGCAGATGCATCAGGTCCCGGTCCATCGTCAGCTGTTCCACATAGCGGTGGGCGTCGTACAGGATCGTCATCCCGGGCGCTTCATAGACTCCCCGGCTCTTCATGCCGACGAATCGGTTTTCGACCATGTCGATGCGTCCGATCCCGTTCCGGCCACCGATCTCGTTGAGCAATTCCACGACTGCCAAAGCCGAGAGTTTTTTTCCATTGACGGCGACTGGGACGCCGGATTCAAAATCAATCGAAACGGTTTCTTTTTTGTCGGGGGCTTCGGCGGGCGAAACACCCATCCCGAAATCGACCAATTCGACGCCATTGACATCCAGTTCTTCCAGCTTTCCCGCTTCATAGCTGATGTGCAAGCAGTTTTCGTCACTGCTGTATGGTTTTTCGACCGAGGCTTTGACGGGGATATTCTTTTCGTTGCAGAACGCGATCAATTCGGTTCGTCCGGGGAACTGGTCGCGAAATTTTTTCATTCGCCACGGCGCGATGACTTCGATGTTGGCGTCGAGGGCTTCGGCAGCCAGTTGAAACCGACATTGATCGTTGCCTTTGCCGGTCGCACCATGGGCGTACGCCGTGGCGCCGACTTCGCGGGCGACTTGCAGGCAGGCTTTCGAAATCAGCGGCCGGGCAATCGAAGTACCCAGCAAGTACGGGCCCTCGTATTTGGCTTGCCAGGCAAGCACCGGAAAGGCAAAATCCCGGCAGAGTTCTTCGCGAGCGTCAACAATCCTGGCCGATTTGGCACCCGCATTTTTGGCTTTTTCCAGGATTGCCTCGCGGTCCTCGCAGGGTTGTCCGAGATCCACGTAGACCGCGTGGACTTCGTAACCCTGATCCATCAACCAACCCAAAATCACGGATGTATCCAATCCGCCCGAATAAGCCAACACGCAACTCGACATACTGACACTTGCCTTTAAAACAGTGAACCAAGAGTGAACCGAAAACCAGATTGATCAGAGCACACGATTGTAATTGAATTGAACGCCCAATAACATTGGCGGAAAAGCAATCGCTAACTTGCCAGAACTGGACGATTTCAGCAGCCGATGGTTCGCAACCGACGATGATTAACAAACACCATTTTCAACAGTCGGCAAAAGCCTTTCGGGCCGGACGGTTGACCTTAAAGGAATTCACGGACGCCGTTTTCGCCGACGCGGAGCAACACCCGCAGCTCCCTGAGCCAGGACTTGACCGGCAGGTGAAGACGAAGCTTGCGGTCACAATTGGCGAATCTCAGCAGCTGATTCCGCAGCTTCCCCCGCGTGCACCCGAATCCCACAAAGGCGATTTTGGCCGAGTCGTCTTGATCGGTGGTTCGCAAGGGATGGCCGGAGCCATCAGCTTGTCCGGCTTGGCGGCATTGCGATCCGGTTCCGGGTTGGTGAAAGTGATCGTTCCCGATCGAATCCAGACAACGGTCGCGGGACTGACGCCTTGCTATATGACGGTCGGTTGCCAATCCACCGCCGAAGGTGCGTTCGAGCCGGTCGCCCTTGGCACAATCGAGGATCAGATCCAATGGTCGGATGTGGTTGGCTTGGGCCCTGGGATGGCTCGCGGACCGGCGCAAAAAATGATTGCCGCGAAGCTGTTTACCGAAACACCCCAGCCGATGGTGGTGGATGCGGACGGATTGAATTCCCTGGTCGACGGCGAGGTGGATTTGTCCAAGCACGCGGGCCAACGCATCTTAACACCGCATCCGGGCGAGTTTCAGCGATTGGTTGGGGCGAAGATCATGGATCGCAAGGAACTGGAGCAGCGAGCCGCGGACTTGGCCAAGACGATGCGTCTGGTGATTGTGCTCAAAGGTCACCACACGTTCGTCACCGATGGCGATCATCGCTTTCATAATCAAACGGGAAATCCAGGCATGGCCACCGCAGGGGCCGGCGATGTCTTGACCGGCATCGTGACCTCGCTGGTCGGTCAAGGACTTTCGCTGTTTGATGCCGCGGTAGTGGGTGTTCACGTGCACGGGCTGGCTGGCGATTTGATGGCGAAGAAATCGGGAGAAGCGTCATTGATCGCTTCCGATCTGATTGACGGACTGGCCGATTCCTTTCAGGCAATGGGTTGATTATCGGCGAGTTAGGTGGATCGGTGCCGACGGATGATCGGCTACAATATTGGCCAAAGTCTTAATTCGATTTGTTCCGGAAATGCGTCCATGGCCCTTTCTTGTTTTCAATCCATCCGTCCCGTTTTCTCGCTACTGCTCAGTCTGGTTGTCCTGCCGGTCTTGATTCCGACATTCGGTTTTCAACGACCGGAACCTGGAGTGGACGTTCCTGAAAATTTTAAAACGGAAAATCTGGTTGGCTGGTGCATCGTGCCGTTCGACGCAAAGCATCGCGGTCCGGCGGAGCGGGCCGAAATGGTTAAGCGGCTGGGACTGAATCGCGTTGCTTACGATTGGCGTGAGCAGCATGTACCCCAGTTCGAGCAGGAAATTCAGCAGTACCAGAAAAACGGGATCGAATATTTTGCGTTCTGGCAATGGCACGATTCGATGGAGCCACTGATCAAAAAATACGGGATCAAGCCACAAATCTGGCTCTCCTGCAAGGCACCGAAACAGGGAACGCAGGAAGAGAAAGTCCAAGGTGCCGCCGAACAACTGCTGCCCTTGGTCGAAAAAACCAGGTCGCTGGGATTGAAATTGGGAATCTACAATCACGGCGGTTGGAATGGCCAGCCAGAAAACATGATCGCGGTTTGCGAGTATCTGCGCGCAATCATCAGGCCGGCCATGTGGGGATCGTTTACAACTTTCACCACGGCCACGACCGGATCGCAGGATTCCCGGAGACTTTCGCGAAGCTGAAGCCCTACCTGCTCTGCTTGAATCTCAATGGAATGGTTGACCCCGCGGAATTCGATCCGAATACCAACAAGATCTTGCCGATTGGAACCGGTCAACATGAAGCCGCCATGATTCAAACCGTGATTGACAGTGGTTACGACGGTCCAATCGGTATCCTGGGCCATCGGGCCGAGATGGATGCCGAGCAGAGTGTCGGTTTGAATTTGCAGGGCTTGGAGAATTTATTGCAATCCATCGTCAAATCGCCTGAGTAGAGCCGGTTTCGGCCAGACGCCGGATTCGCTTCCGCCGGGGCGGTCTGAATGGTTGCGGTGCGCGATTACGTGTTTAGGCTATCCGGCGTCCGGGCTCTCAGGCAGGACGCCTGAGCAACGTTTTACCGCCCGCCGGTTTTCTTTGGCGTGACCTCTCCGTTGGCGATTGGCAAACTGCCGGCGAACAGGCCCTGGATCACCCGCGTCATGTGTCGCAGTTCCAGTTTTTCCCATTCGTCGGTGACCTGGTGGTAATCGCCGTGCAGTGATCCAGCGGAAAAACTGTGACCGATCACGCCTTTGTCGACAAACGGCGCGTTGTCGCTGGCACGGTACAACATGTCACCGCTGAATTGGGGATGCTCAAAAATCAAGATCCCGACCGATTCAGCGCCTTTGCCCATCAATTCACCGAGCGTGGAATAATTCCAACCGGTGGCCCAGCACTTTTCGTTGCCGCCAGCCTCCGGCCGGCCAATCATCTCGATATTGATGTTTGCCACGATCTTGTCCAATGGCCAGGTTGGGTTGTTGCAGTAGTAACGGGAGCCGAGCAACCCTTTTTCTTCGCCCCAGAAAGTAATGAAGATGACGGTACGTTTGGGAGGGGTTTGCATGGCGGCGTAAGCGTCGGCCAACGTCAAAACACCGGTGACGCCGGTCGCATTGTCATCGGCACCATTGAAAACGGTATCGCCGGTGCCCGATTTTTGTCCGACATGATCGAGATGGGCCGAAATCACGATCGCTTCGTTTTTCAGTTCCGGATCGCTACCTGGCAGTACGCCAATCACGTTGCGAACGGCTGCCTTGCCTCCGGTTTGTTGGGGTAATTCCAGCTGGAATTTTCCCCCAGGCTGGAGTCTGGCAACCAGCACAGCTGGACCGGCTGCCGAACCGCGTGAACGAACCATCGTGGGTTGGCTGCCGCGTTTGGCCATCGCGACCAGTTCGCTTTCGGGTTCGGTGGGAATCAAAATCGCCGTCGCACCATTGCGTTTGAGTACGCTGATTTGCCGCATCAGATTGCCAACGGCTCGTCGATCTGTCATATCCCCTGGATCAAAATAGACGGGTCCGGTGAAGTTGGTTTCCCGAAAGTCATCTTGGGCCGACAGGAACTGGACCTCGCCCGAGTAAGACAATGGTTGGGCATCGCCGGAGAGTAAGCCGAAATGCTGGACCGGTTTGCCGTTTTGCTGAATGCTGATTCCGCTGGTCGGCAGTTGTACGGTCGCGATCTCGGTGGTTTGATAAAAACGATTGTCATCCCCTCCGCCGGTCAGTCCGGCGGCGCGGAATCGGGCGGCCACATAGGCGGCGGCAATGTCCAGTTCGGCCGACGGTGTATCCCGCCCTGCCATTTCGTCCGAGGCCAGGAACGTCACCGTCGCGGTAACACTTTTCTGATTGATCGCGGCGAACGAATCGGACAGTTCGGGTGGAAATTCATTTTGGCCACAGGCATAACTACCGCCGAAGCAGACAAGGATGAACACAACGAAGCGAGAGAGCATGGGAATTCCCTGAATGAAAATTGAATCGCAGGCAAAGCAAAATCTTGGCAGTTGATTCTAACTCTAATTTTACCTTGCTCGTAGGCCGCCGCGAATGCTCGATCGATCAGGGAATCCGAGGTGTTGCCGGGCTTTCGAAGAAACGCGGGAAATCGTGCTTGATTCGTTCGCGTCTGCTTTCTTCAGCCACTGGATTTTTTTGGATTCACTGTCGAGACGCCCGACGCAGACTCACCGTTGTCCAGTCCGTCGAGTTTTTGCTGGAGCGACAAACATTGTTGCTGCAATCTTCGCATCGTGGCTTCGTCGGCCTTGACTTGAGATTGGGGCACAAAATTTTGTTCCGCCAGCTTTTGAGTGCGGGCGAACCGTTCGGCTGCGCGGTCGAGATCGGCTTTGGCCTGAAGGTACTCCAATTCCAAATTGGTCTGCTCCGCCTGTCGCTGCTGGGCCAATTGTTTCCGGGCCAGGGCAAGCTTGGCCTCGACGCGTCTCAGCTCGATTTCGGCCAGTGCTCGTTCGGCAGTCGCCTGTTTTTTTTCGGGGCTTCCATCGCGCAGCTGCTCCATGAGTTCACTGGCCGTCTTCATCCGTAGCCTCGCCAATTCGCAATCGGCTTCAAGATCAATGATCAGCAGACTGTGATTTTGATCCGTTGACCGCGTTGTGGCAGCGGTCGCCTGATCCGCATCGCGTGAAGATTGAGGAACCTCGGAAACCGGTGCGATGGCATTTAGTTTGGCATCGCCAGTAGCCGTTTTATCGCCGGGGGCGACAATCGAGGAGCCCGGTTGTTTATGCGTGATCCGGGCCACGACGGTCTGTCCTTTTTTAATTCGAAGTTGCCATTTTTGACGACCAGATCATTGGCATTTCCGTTGATCTCGATGCGGTATTTTCCGGCCCGCAGTTTGGTGGATTTGGAACCATGCTCAACCTGAATGTCCTTCGTCGGTTTTTCGTCGTGAACAATGGAAACCGAGATGGCTCCTTCCAGTTCGGATTCAATCACCAATTGGCCGGCGATCGTATCGAGATAGATCGTGATTCCATTGAAGCCCAGAACCCCAGCAATTGCCAACAGACAAACGCTCAGGACCCAGGTCGACCCACTGGATTTACGTCGGGGATTAGCGAATCGCTTGCCAGTTCCTGGGTTGGGACCGGGGCTGACCGGCTTCATTTCCATTGCCAGCGGTGCCGAGTGATTGAATTCAGCAGCTGGGTTTTGTTTGGCCAGATGTTCGGCCCGGATGGTCAGTTTTTCGATTTCATGATGGTCGCAAAATGGTTCCAAGGCGGCGGCAAATTCCTCCGCGGACTGATATCGATCTTCGGAATGGCGATTCAACGACTTGGCAATGACGTCGGCCAACGCTGGGGGAAGGTCATCGCGGCGTTCGAATACCGGCGTCGGAGGCTGGATTGCCATAGCCTTCAGTTTTTTTAATGGCGTGTTGGCAGCTGGATTGCTGTAAGGTGCCGAGCAGATACTGTTCCAATTGACTGCGGGTGTAACACTCGAAAGGCATGGCGTTGATCCGGGGTTCGTTGTGTGGAAGAAATTCCGCTCTCTGTAAACAACGAAACGCGCGACAGGAAAATGAAAAATCTCCGAATTCACGGATTTTGAAGGGTTTCCAGCGCAGGTTCGCGGCTGCGCGTCGCGATTCAGCTGGGTTGGTTTGACGGCTTGCCGGCCCGCGCACGACCCCCAGCGATCCCCGGTCCTGCGCGGCGAAACCGAAAGTCCTCATCGGGCTACATCTGAAAGACCTTGTCGATCGTAAACTCAAGCGGTTTCAAATTGAACTTGGTTACGAAAATACATTTGATACTCTTGATGGTCGAGTTCGGCGGGATGACAAATTCGGTTTTGAATTTCCCCGAGTTTGAAAAGATTCGATTGGCTTTGGACCAGCGACCGCCACCGAGCAGTTGACCGCTTGCATCGACAGCATAAACGCTTTCGAGAAACGCGCCCGTTTCATCCGCCGAGCGGCTGTATTCGATTTCGACTTCGGCCAGCCGATTGCGGTTGATCTTCATCGAGCTGAGTCGAAGTTTGATCCCTTCACCGACGTCCGTCAGATCCTCTTTGACGTCCGCCGGAATCTCTTTTTCGGCTCGTTCGATTCGCGATCACCGCATCCATCCGAATTTTCAAACTGGATATTTCAAAGGCGTTTTCGACCAGCCAGGTTTTCTTGAGTTCCGTGACGGCCCGGTCACCATTGAAAGCATTGAAACCGAGTTTCGAGGCTGGCATCTCGGACGAACTTTTTGAATCGGTCAGTAGGATCGAATCTTCACCATGCATTATTTCGGTGGCGAAAGCACGATCGGTGACGCAGACAATGTCGTTTTCATCGGACGGCACCTGCAACTCGCCTTCCAGTTCAATGGAGTACTGTTTGGGATATTTTTCGTTGGCAAATTCGATTTTTGACGTCGTCTCGACTTTCGTGACCACGAACGCCAGGTCGTCCGTCCCCTTGAACGAAGGTCGATCGTCCGCCAGTTGGGGCGGGGATGCCGTGGTCAACAGCGTCGAAATCAGGAGGCTGTGAATTAACCAACGCATGTCGGGTTCCTTTTCGATGGATGGTGTTGCATCTGGTTGCGTTCAAAAATCGCCAAGTTGTTCTCGCAGTCGACGCAGGACCCGACTTTTGGCTTGCCGGACACTGTTGGGGCTGATCCCAAGATCCTGGGCAATCCAGTGCGTGTCGTGGGCGTCAATCGTGGCCCGCCAGAAAGCGGTCCACGTCGTTTCGTGGAAATCGCCTTGAATCAATTGCAAGGCGCCTGCACCAATCGCTTGGTCTCAGATTCGGACGTCACTTCCTGATGGGAAAGTTCTACGAACGGATCGTCGCACCGATCTTAGCCGAAATCGGTCGCCGCTGCAAAAAACCATCGCGAGTCGAATTTTTGCCGAGTCGGACGAGTTTACTTTCCGGGCTGCTCGTGCGAGGCCGGCACGACTTGATGATCGGAAACACCTTTTGAGTCGGAACTTTCTTGATCGGGTTTGGGCGGTGCGGTGATTTCCAATTCCCCAATTTCGTCCCAGGGGTTAATAAAGACGTAGGGATCTCCATAGGAGATTGCGGGCGCCGGTTCATTGGATTCGGGGACAGCGACTTCCGTTTCCGTTGGGTCCTGTTCCGGCAAATCCTGCTCGGTCTCGTCGTCGTGCCGCCAAGTCGCGGCAAAGTGGGGGTTGGGCAATTGCGCGGGAGGCAAGTCTTTTCCGGCAAAGCGAACGCGGTCGTGGATCGAGCCTTTTTGAAATGGACCCGCACCGAGCACCCAGGTGTCTCGGCTGGTGCTTTCGGCTTTTGCCACACCGGATTGCCACACCGGCAACCGCGATTCCCGGTCGTACGCGTAAACAATGATTTTCGCAATTCCTGCCTGGGCGTTGCTCTTGCCAAATGAGATTTCAGGGATGGCAGGCATGGCAGAGCTGGAAAAAATGGCAGCGGCTGAATTGATCGCTCCGGTTTGCGGAATGCCGTAAACCACTTCATGTCCATCGGTGCCCAGAGCGCCCACGCGCGGTTCGACGATCACCTCCGCCGATTCTCGCGAATCCTGGATCATCGCTTGCGACGCGGTCAACTGCTGCCGCAGCGAACTGATAATGTATTCCGAGTTGACGAACCCCACGCCTTTGACCGAGTGCAAAAATAGCGTGTCCAGGTAGACTTTCTTGCCTTCGAGATGTCGGAAGTCGATTTCCGGAAATAGCGCGATCGACGGCGTCGGACATCAGCAGCTGCTCGGTCGCCAAACGAGTGGTGGTTGTTCCGCATCCCACGAGCGCCGCCCCGAGGGAAATCGCGAATGCGTAAATCGCGATCCATCGAACGATCCGACAACGATGAAGCAGCGCATCCGAACAACGCTGTCTTGACGTTAGCCAAGCATCGAGTCGTTGTCGAACGGGCGAGTTTTCCGTCGTATAAATTTTCATGGAAGTTTGTTTGAACCGGCAGAATTTGGCCTCGAATTCGAAAGCTTGAATTGGAACTTCAGAAACACGAAGGCCGCGGACTATACAAAACGGGCCAAACGAACGAAACACTGGTTTAGCGGCAGAGCGAGGGGGCGGGTCACTTGCCACCAGGAGCCACTCCTCCCCCCCAACGTCGCAAAGCGTGATTTCTGTGCAGGGGCCCTATTGTTGCCAGACTGAGATGGCTGTTTATTTGGGTTGAACCCCCCTGGTTATGGAAACTGCTCATTCGCCATAAGCTAAACGAATCGCAAAGGTCAGATGGCTGAATTCGGGGGACGGGTGACGGTCCCGAATCGCAATTTTAAAAAAAGGCGATTATTCGTAACTCGATACTTGGTTTCTATTTACGTCAATTCAATCAATCTTGACCGATTGCGGTGTGTCGATATAATCCGGGTACGTTGGCAAGATCGGCAAGATTGGATAACACGGATGACGTTGCCAAATGGATTAAGTCAGTAGTTTGTAAAGGATGCGTCAAAGGGGCCGTCAGGGACTATCTGCAAATTCAGTTGGCTGTCTTCGCATTAACCAAGTTATTTCTTTAACGTCGTATTCTTATTTTGCGCATTGGGAGATCGTGTTTGGGTTGATGAGGTCGTTTGGATGCGTTCAAACCTGTCAATTCATGCATTAATCGCCACCTAGGGAGAGGATGGTTATGAGTTCGAAGACAGTTTTTACCACGGGTGAAGCCGCCAAGATTTGTAAGGTCAGTCAGCAAACGATCATTCGCTGTTTTGACAACGGTAGTCTCAAGGGGTTTCGCGTTCCGGGAAGCCGGTTTCGACGAATTCCCCGTGAACAGCTCTATTCCTTCATGAAAGAGAACGGCATTCCGACCGATGCTTTGGAAAGCGGAAAGCGAAAACTGCTGATCGTCGATGACGATGAGGAACTCGTAGAACTGATGGTAGATGCGTTTCAGCGCGATGGCCGATTTGAAATCAAGACTGCGAATAATGGCTTTGGCGCGGGGATGTTAGTCAAAGAGTTTCGCCCTGATCTGGTCGTGCTGGACGTCATGCTTCCCGATATCAACGGCAAGGAAGTTTGTCAGCGGGTGAGAAGCGACTCGACGATGCAGTCGGTCAAAATCATTTGCATCTCGGGAATGGTCGAGCAGGATAAGGTCCAGGATCTGATGAATGCTGGTGCCAATGATTTCATGCAAAAACCATTTGCGACCGACCAGTTAGTGGATCGCTGCTGTTCCATGTTGGATATGGAAAACAAGGAACCGGCGGCCGGCGCTTAGAATTGCTGGTTTCGGTTGATGCTGCCTGATTGCTGCCTGACGAATGCGCTCAGGGTCACGGAATGAACGTGCCTTCGGAATACCCGCTGGTGCGTTTTTTTCACGCTGTTCATTGGGTTGGAGCCTATCTTTGCTCAGCTTACCGCCGATTACGATCAAAACGAAACAGGGCTCTACCCAGCTGCTGCTGCCCTGCCCTGCGCTGGATCTGATCGAGTTGGTTGGCTCGACGACGGACGGTCACTTGGCGATTTTCCGGTTATTGAAATCCAGCCCGTCTTTGTTGCTCTATTTTGCGGCCGCGCACTGGTCCGGAGTGGGAACACGGCCGCGATCCTTGAAGCGACTCGCGGCCTGGACAAATTCCAGTTTTCTGACGCAGCTTGACGGACTGGAAGCTGGCTGGAGCCAAGCGGGATCTGGCAAGCGTGTAAAGGCTGGCAAGCGGGCTGCGTTGGTGCGTTTACTTGGGCGGGCATCGACCCAGCAGGATCGCGTCCAATTACTCACGCGCTGGCTTCGTCTGACCGGTAAGCTGAAGCAATCAGAGGCCAAATGCTGGTTGAAAACGGTGTTGGGAAATAAGCTGATAAAACAGGCCTGCCGATTTAAAAAAACAGAGCTTCGGATGCTGCGTGGAGCGGAAGCTCGTTGGTCCGAAGTCGCGCTGGAGCATGTCGACGTGGAATGGCTGATTCGCTGGCGGCAGAAGTTCGAGCAGTCGGAAGCGTATTTTGAACAGCGATTGCTGGTTGAGAAACTGGAATCGATGAAGCAGTTGGCGTACGGAGCCAGTCACGAGATCAACAATCCCCTGGCGAATATCTCCACACGTGCCCAGACGTTGCTCAATGACGAAACGGACCCGGAGCGACGGCAGAAATTGGCGGTCATTTATGAACAGGCATTGCGGGCTCATGAAATGATCTCGGACATGATGTTGTTTGCCAAACCGCCTCAGCCGGAATTTGAAAAAACGAATTTGCGATTGTTCGTGGGGCGGTTGGTCAAGGAATTTTCGCCGGAGTTGGCACTGGAATCGCCGATTGGATTGGTGATCGCCAGACAGCCGATCGAATTGGAAGTCCGGATCGGTGCCGAGATTCAGGATGCGGATTTGGATGTGACTCAAATCGCCGTGGCTTTGAAAGTCCTGATTCGAAACTCGATCGAGGCGATTGGCTCCGCCGGTCGCGATGGGAAAATTGAGGTGCGGGCGTATCGGTCGCAACCCGGTTGGATCGCATTTTCGGTGACCGACAATGGGACCGGAATACCGGAATCCATTCGCCCGAATCTATTCGATCCGTTCTTTTCTGGGCGAGAGGCGGGTCGCGGGCTTGGTTTCGGTCTGTCCAAGGCGTGGCGAATTGCGCAACTCCATCGCGGGGATTTGCAACTGGACGTCGGATTGGATGACGGGGCTCGATTCATTTTGTCGATTCCTCAGCAGCAATCTCGCGTTGCCCGAATTGACAACGTATCCGCCGCGTAAAGAATGGTGGCTTCCAAGAGCGACGGTTTGGGTCCGAGGGACTGAGGTTCGCCGTCGTCTCCCGTTGGGTTATCTAGCAAGGGCACCGCCGTATGACTTCCGAAGCGACCGACGTCAAGAAACAGGCTTCGATTTTTCTGGCTTTGATCCCGATCATCGTTCTGATCCTGTTACTGGTGATCAACGTGCGGATTTATTCTGACGATGCTTCGTACGGCCCGAATCAGATTGCGCTGCTATTGGCGGCCGCCGCTGCGGCACTGGTTGGCTGGCGATTGAATTACCAGTTCGCTTTTATGTTGGCAGGCATCAACAAAAGTATCAGCTCCGCGTTGAGTGCGATGCTGATTTTGCTGCTGATCGGTTCCTTGATCGGGACCTGGATGGTCAGTGGCATTGTCCCGGCCATGATTTACTATGGTCTCCAGATTTTGGATCCCAAAATCTTTTTGTTTGCCTCGGTCATTGTTTGCGCGATCGTTTCGATCGCCACCGGTAGTTCCTGGTCAACCGTGGGTACCGTCGGCGTTGCCTTGCTCGGCATCGGGCAGGCTTTGGGGATCTCGCCCGGGATGACGGCCGGAGCGATTATCTCAGGAGCCTATTTTGGTGACAAAATATCGCCGCTTTCGGATACGACCAATCTTGCGGCGGCCATGGCAGGCACGGAATTGTTCACTCACATTAAATACATGTTGTGGACGACCGTCCCCAGTATCTCGATCACCTTGGCCATTTTTCTGGTGATCGGTTTTTCGGCAGATGCCAGTGCACCGGCGGGGCAAACCGAATCGCTCCGGCAATCCATCGCTTCCCATTTTCATCTGACGCCGATTCTGTTTGTGGTACCGATCCTGGTGTTGGTCATGGTGGTCACCAAGATCGATGCGGTCGTGGCTTTATTTGTCGGTGCTGTGCTTGGCGGCGTTTTCGCCATTGCCTTTCAGCCTGAGATTGTCACCAAGATTGCCGACCTCCCGGACGTGGCCGTGGTGACCGATGAAGCATCCCGGACAACGGAATTGGTTCCACCCAGCTACCTGAAACGGTCTTACGCCGGATTCATTAATGCGATGACCTTTGAGACGAAAGTCGTTTCTGATCAAGAACTGGAAAAACTGAATGCGGAATTGGATCAGCTAAAACTGACGGCCGCTCGTGAGCAGACCCAGAACCCGGAACTGACGTTGGCGGAGTTGGCAGAATCGGATGTCGAAATGCTCCAGTCTTTTCCCGAAATCGAGGGCCAGATCGCTGCGGCCGAACTGCTCAAGGGCAAAGGGATGATTGGCATGCTCAACACCATCTGGCTGATTATCTGCGCAATGTGTTTTGGCGGCGTCATGGAGGCTTGTGGATTGCTCCAGCGGCTGACATCGGCACTGGTTCAATTCGCGCATTCAACCGGCTCGTTGATCGCAACCACCGCGGGAAGTTGCATGTTTGTGAATCTGACCGCATCCGATCAATACCTGGCGATTGTCGTTCCCGGACGCATGTTTCGAGAGACATTCGAAGATCGTGGTCTGGCACCGGAAAACCTCAGCCGCACGTTGGAAGATTCCGGCACGGTGACCAGCGTCCTGGTTCCCTGGAATACGTGCGGCGCGTTTCAGGCCGGGACGTTAGGTGTGGCGACGATGGTCTATGCGCCATTTTGCTTTTTCAATTGGATCAGCCCGCTGATGACGATGTTCATGGGTTTCGTTGGATTCAGAATCGCCAGGTTGAACCGTGCGGATCAACAGGATTAGCGGTTTTCAAGGCGAAAAGCATCAACCAGCTGAGCACGTTAAATCTTGCGATTGCCGTCAAATTCTGGTAATTGGCAGTCATTCCGATCTCTTTGAGTTGCCGGTGCGTAACGGGTGACCGGCATGGGGGAAACGAAATGATCCACAAGGAAGAACGATGCAACGATCTTTGGCTTTGCTGGTTTGCGCAATAATCTGTTTCGAAGCTGGAGCATTTGGAGTGTGCGTCGCCCAAACTCGTTCCGTTTCACCGCAAGAATATGTCGCGTGGGCCTCAAGCTCCTTGGCCAATTCACGGCAGAATCAGAGTGCCGGCGGCGAACAAGGCGTGCAAAATCTGATTGAGATAGCTTCCCTGCCTTCGACCGACGCGGCTGGGGCCGGCATCAATACGGGATTCGCACCACGGGTCGCTGGCGATCGATTCAGCGGATCGGTTATTTCCAGCCAGGTAACGAATCAAACCAGCTTTTCGGGCGATGGCATCGGGAATACCGTTTACCGGCCGGGAGCGACTGGTGATTTCGACGCTTCCAGCTTCGTTCCGCCTAGTCAGCCTAATCCCTATCCTTCCATGTCGTCGCCTCGCATTGCCGGGTTGGGGCGCCCCTGGTTCTCGAGGGGGAATTCGAATTTGGGGTCTGCATCCCTGAGTGGAACCCCGTCACAAAATACGACCAACTTCGGTGCTGCGAATCCTGCCGCCACGACTAGTTCGGGCTTTCAGGGGGCCAATTTTACCGTCCCCCAACTGGCATCGACGTCAACGCTCAGCCCACCACCCTACCCCGCCTCGCAGAGCACGGCCGGTTCGTTTTCGAATTCGGCGGCAGTGACCGGAAGCGGAGTCAATTCCCTGCCGCCCGAGATTGCTGGTCGCTGGTCTTCATTTCGACAGACGGCTTACCAAACGCCGACGTTGGGATTGGGACCGGTTGGCTCGACTCGTCCGACGGTCTACCCGACATCGCAAAGTTGTTATTGCGCACCGACGGCACCTGCCAATGCCGCCAACACTGCACCCACTTTAGGCGGTGGCGCTGTCGCCGGATACTATGCTCAGGCTCCCAATCTGGCCGCTCCCCAGCCGTTGCCCTATCAGTTGCCAGCCGACAGCGGATTCCCGCAATTGGGTGGAACCGCTCCGGCCGCCAATGCCGTTGTCATTCGTCAAAACTACCCTCCGGGAACTTATTTGGGTCAAGGAATCATTGGCCAGCCGACTGCCTACGTGGATGGTCAACCGGTCAGGAATCTAATGAGATACATTTTTCCCTGATCGTTTCCGATGATCAGCTCGCCCGTTCGCAAGGATTTTTTCCCGCCGACAGGCCGGGGATTTTGCAAAACGGACAGACTGAAGGATCCGTTTCCGGATCGGCGTCCTCCTCTTCATCGCTGCGAAACCCGACTGTGTCGCGCCAGCCGCAATCAAGACACTTCAGTTCCCAGGCATGAATGGTTAATTCATCTGATTCAAAATGGTTGTATTTGCAGACCAGCGGGCATGTGTCATGCTCCGCATCGTGAGGGCATTTGCCGGCCGGTGGTTTCGTGGGTCTCATTCAATCGCTCCAGACAGACAGGGTCACCGCATTTTAGGGCGCCGGCGTGTTCTGACCAGCTAGTCCCGGGTTGGCCAGGCAATAAAATTCGTCGTCGCGGGTATTGAAATCAGGGAATTTGGCGAACGGACAGTCAATGCCTGTCGTCGTCGTTGTCCGTTCGTCTACAATGATCGGTTCAACGAAGCTTCAACAACGGGATGCAACATGATCCGCAAACAAAAAAAAGAAAAAAAGAAAAACTATCGCGAGGATAATCCAAAAAAAAAGAAACGAACGTTGGCGTTAAAAGCTGACAAATTCGATTGTTATCAGAAATCGGTTCAAGCACCCGATCACGAAGTCGAGTTTTTTGAGCAGGCTTACAAGGAAGTCTATGGCAAGAAACCGTATTCATTGCGAGAAGATTTTTGCGGCACCTTCGCGGTCTGTTGCGAATGGGTGAAATCGGACGATCAACGAACGGCTGTCGGAGTTGATTTTTGCGAAGACACGCTGCAGTGGGGCCGAGACCACAACCTGGCCAAATTGACCGAAGAGCAGCAGCAACGCGTCAGACTGATTCAGCAAGACGTGCGCAAAAAAAATCGCCCCCAAGTCGACGTGCTCGCGGCCCAGAACTTTTCATTCTGGATCTTCAAGACCCGTCGTGAAGTCGTCGAATACTTCCGCGTCGCCCGGGCGAATCTCAAGGCCGAGGGAATCATGGTCATGGACATGATGGGAGGCGGTGATTGCTACATCGAAGGCCACACTGACAAACGTGTGATCAAGAAAGGCCGGAAAGGTTTTCGGTACTTCTGGAAACAAGTCAGTTTCAATCCTGTCAGTCATGATGCGCGGTTCTCCATCTCATTCAAATTCGCCGATGGCAGTCAGTTGAAAAACGCCTTCGAATACAATTGGCGGTTTTGGTCGATTCCGGAAGTCAGAGAAATGTTGGCGGAAGCAGGTTTTTCAGAAAGCCATGTTTACTTTGAGCTCGAAGACGACGAAGGCGAAGACACCGGCGAATGGGGGCGCAAGGAAGAGTCATTAAGTCATGGATGTTGGATAGCATACATTGTCGCAGTTAAATAAACGTCCGTTCGTCAATCGCTAACTCGGTTGCCACAGATGCCTTGGTCGAGTCAAAGTTGCGGATCTGGCTGATTCCACGGTGTTTTAGAAAGTGGATGTCATTAACGAGTTGAGCCGTGTTTCGTCGCGAAACGCAATAATTCGCCGTTGAAAAGCGTCTATCTGGAAAGGCCGTTCCGTTTGTGACCTTGGACGATCACTGCTTTATGGAATAATGGGTCCGAGCTGCCATTTTTATTTACTGGGGAGTTATTGGGTTTTGGTTTGCCGTACGACATCTGAACTTCCATCATCGGCAGCAAGGTGCTTGGTTTTGCCGGCGGTCGCGCTGTTGTTGTGTCTGGCTGCAACGGTTGAGGTTCGTTCAGACGATGGTTCAGGGTTTGCTGCGGGCAAGAAAATCTATGCTCAACATTGTGCCAAATGTCACGGCGATCGTGGGCAAGGATCAAGCGAATATGATGCACCGCTGTTTGGCGATTTGTCCGTCGAACAGTTGTCGAAATATATCGACGAAACCATGCCCGAGGACGATCCGGAACGCTGTGTCGGTGAAGCCGCTGAACAGGTCGCCAGGTACATTCATCAGCAGTTTTATTCGGCGGCAGCCCAAAATCGATTCAGAGCCCCCCGTGTCGAATTATCTCGATTGACGGTTCGGCAGTATCAGGAATCGGTTGCCGATCTGGTTAACTCGTTCGAGAAACCGATTTGGATTTCCGCAGAACGCGGATTGGAAGCAAATTATTTTGCGGCCCGGCATTGGACCGACAAGCGAAGACTGTCGAAGCAGACCGACCCCTGTATCGATTTTCTGGATGGAGTTCCTCATTTTGATCCGACCGGCAAATATGAAGACATCGAGAAACAGGAAAAACAGGGCAACAAGATGAACGAGGGTTTTTCCGTTTACTGGAAAGGAGCCCTGATTGCGCCCGAAACGGGCGAGTATCGAATTAAAGTCCAGTCAAAAAACGGATTTCAGTTATGGCTGAACAATCCGGTCCAGCCGCTGATCGATCGCGAAGTCCGGTCCGATGATGTCGTCGATCATGAGGCTGCGATATTTCTGTTGGCTGGGCGGCCGTATCCTCTGGTGCTTCAGCTGTTTTCCTATCCCGATCCGCCTGCAAAAATCCGGCTGATGTGGAAACCGCCAAACGGTATCGAATCCGTCATTCCCCAATCGGTATTGATGCCACACTCCGCACCCGAATCGTTGTGCATCTCAACGAAATTCCCAGCCGACGATGCGAGCGACGGCTACCTGCGCGGGGTGTCCGTCTCCCAACAGTGGGATGAATCGACCACCGAGGCTGCGATTGAGGCGGCCAACTGGATCGCGGAGAGGATTTGGAAACTCGCCGGTACCCGGTCGACAGCCGAGGACCGCGGCGAGAAAGTCAAATCGTTCTGCCGTCAATTCGTGGAGCGTGCGTTTGCAAGTCGTCTGACGGAGCAAGAGGCGGATTTTTTTGTCGAGCAGCATTTTGATCAGGATGTGCCGATCAAAGACCAGTTGAAACGGGTTGTGATTCTGACGCTGAAATCGCCCCGATTTCTGTATCCGGCTTTGGAGACGCGGGAAACAGATTTTGAAATCGCACGGCAGTTGGCACTGGTGCTCTGGGATTCCATTCCTGACGAACAGCTGTTCCAACTGGCCGCCGCCGGGAAATTGGGCGAACGTTCGACCGTTGAAGCGGAGATCCAGCGAATGGTCGCCGATCCGCGAGCCAAATCAAAACTGCGAGCGTTCTTTCATTTCTGGCTCAAGACGGACGAAGCCTCCGAGGCCACCAAAGACAAAGAGCTTTTTCCCGATTTCGATGAACAGCTGGTCTACGATTTGAAACAGAGCCTGGACCTGTATCTCGACGAGGTTGCCTGGAATGAGTCGTCTGATTTCCGGCAGTTGTTTCTGGCCGATTATCTGTTTGTGAATGATCGGTTGGCAGAATTTTACGACCTCGATTCGCCCGCGACCGATTTTTCCAGGGTCGCGGTCGATCCGGATCAACGCGCGGGGATTCTGACCCATCCGTTCTTGATGGCTGGCCTGGCCTATCACAAGAACAGCTCACCGATCCACCGAGGTGTATTCGTCGCGAGAAATTTACTCGGACGCACGTTGCGGCAACCACCCACCAACGTGAAACCACTGACCGAAGAATTCAATCCGAAGATGACCACGCGCGAACGGGTGGAACATCAGACCGGTGACACGGCCTGTATGAGTTGTCACAGCTTGATCAACCCGCTCGGATTCAGTTTGGAAAACTTTGATGCGGTCGGCCGGTTTCGGACGAAAGAAAAAGAGCAGCCCATCGACGTGACGGGTGTTTATGAGACGCCGACAGGTGAATCGGTGCCATTGGCCGGCCCCCGTGACCTGGCGAATTTCCTCGCCAACAATGAAATGGCACAGAAGAGTTTTGTCTCCCAGCTGTTTCAGCATTACGCAAAACAGTCGATTTACGCCTACGGCGAAACCAGACTGGACGAACTGCACGCTCACTTCGTCGACGGCCAATACAGTATCCGGCACCTGTTGTTTGAAATTGCCATCGCCAGTTGCCTGGCTGGCGTCGATGATCATCTCCAATCACAACCTGCAAAAATCGAACGAACACCGGAATCAGGTAACTGATGAGCGGTAAACGCCATGAATAACAAACCCATTCTACGACGTGATTTTCTCACCAATTCTGCCGGCGCCCTGTTGGCAATCCCCGGCTTGCGCGGACTGTCCTGGATGATGCCGGCCGATGCTGGCCTGCCCCAGGTTAAAAAACGACTGATCATCATGTTCACGCCAAACGGGATGGTTGCCGAGGGATTCTGGCCAAAGACCGAAGGCCCGGAATACGAAATGGACCAGGTGCTTAAGCCGCTCGAGCCGTTTCGGGAGCAGACACTGGTTGTCAAAGGGATTTGCAATCAGGTCCGGGGTGACGGTGACAACCACATGCGAGGGATGAGTTGTCTGTTGACCAGCGATGAACTATTCCCCGGGAACATTCAGGGGGGTAGTGATAAACCGGCGGGTTGGGCCAAAGGTATTTCGATCGATCAGGAAATCAAGCGTTACTTGCAATCGACCGAGCAGCATCAGACCCGATTCGGAGCACTTGAATATGGTGTGATGGTGCCCAACGATGCCAATCCCTGGACGCGGATGGTCTACGCCGGTCCGAACCAGCCCATTGCGCCGATCAGTGATCCGTATCGGATGTTTCAGAAAATTCACGGTGATGTAAAGGAGCGAGAGAACCTGATGAATGTCCTGGATCTGGTCCGCCAGGACATGCAAAATTTTGGTTCGACCGTCGATCCCCGTGATCAGAAATTGCTTGGTCGACACCAGCAATTCGTCGAACAGATGCGCGGGGAACTGAAAACGGCCAGCCAATCGACGCAAAAACTGATCCCGATTGAACTGCCCAAAGACATACCGCTGGATAGCGACAACATGCCGGAGCTGGCCCGGATGCAAATGGACTTATTGGTTAATGGCTTCGAAAACGACGTGAATCGAATTTCGACGTTACAATTCACGAGGTCGGTAAGCAACGCGAGAATGCGCTGGCTGGAGGTCGAGGAAGGGCACCATTCTCTTTCACACGAGCCCGACAAGGATGACGACGCGCAGGAAAAACTGCACCGGATCAATACCTGGTATTGCGAACAACTGGCTTACCTGACCAAACGGCTGGCAGAAACGAAGGAACCGGGCACCGATCAGTCGTTACTCGACAATACGTTAATCGTCTGGACCAACGAGTTGGGGCACGGCAACTCCCACACGCTGAATAACCTGCCAATGGTGCTGGTCGGCGGCGGTTTCGGATTTGAGATGGGGCGGTACACGACGGTCGACCGGGTTTCGACCTCGCGATTGTGGCTGGCGATCGCCCACGCGATGGGCCACGAAATCGATACGTTTGGCTTGGCAAGGCTCTGCCAGGATGGACCGGTCGTGCTTTAGAATCGCGAAGCTATACCGATCGAATAATACTCTCGCCCATTTCGGTGGTGCCTACCGCTGTCTCGCCAGCCTGCGCGATATCGCCGGTGCGCAGCCCGTCTTGCAATACTTTCCTGACGGCGTGTTCTACGTGTCCGGCCAGATCAACGCGGTTTAACGAACTCCGTAACAGCATCGCCAGGGACAGGATGGCTGCGATCGGATTGGCTTTGTTTTGCCCCGCGATATCGGGCGCCGAACCATGCACCGGCTCGTACATCCCCTTCCCGTTTTCATCGAGCGATGCGGACGGCAACATCCCGATCGAACCGGTCAACATCGAGGCCGCATCGGAGAGGATGTCACCAAACAGGTTGGTCGTCACGATCACATCAAACTGCTTGGGCGCTCGGATCAGTTGCATCGAAGCGTTGTCAATGTACATGTGTGACAGCTCGACGTCAGGATATTCGCCGCCGACCTCGGTGACGACCTCGCGCCACAATTCAGAAACTTCCATCACGTTGGCTTTGTCGACCGAGCACAGGCGGTTGTTTCGTCCCCGGGCAATGGTAAATGCCGAATGGGCAATGCGGCGAATTTCAGATTCTGAATAGACCATCGTATTGAAGCCGCGCCGCTCTCCATCGACCATCTCGATGCCGCGCGGTTGGCCAAAGTAGATTCCTCCTGTCAATTCACGGACGATCATGATGTCGAGTCCGGCCACCACCTCAGGTTTCAGCGTCGAAGCCGATGCCAATTCCGGGTAGAGGATCGCGGGCCGAAGATTGGAAAATAATCCCAGCTCACTGCGCAGGGCCAGCAAAGCCCGCTCGGGTCGGAGACTGCGTTCCAGCGATTCCCACTTTTTCCCGCCGACGGCGCCCAGCAAGATTGCGTCAGCTCGGCGGGCCAGTTCCAGGGTTACTTCGGGTAATGGTTGCCCATATTCATCGTACGCCGTTCCGCCGACCGGCGACGATTCGTAGTTGATTCCAGCATCGTATTTCGAATTCAACCGATCGATCACCCCGATCGCCTGGGCCGTGACCTCCGGGCCAATCCCGTCACCGGGCAATACCGCAATTAGTTCAGACATCATTCACCAATAAAAAAGGGCATCAATTCCCAGCCATTCAATTTTGCCAACGAGCTTTGCTCGGCCGCTGCTTCACTGTACTGCTCGAATTCATCCGGGGCGATACCGTGACCACAAATCGCAAATGGCACATCGCCGTGGGTGTGGGTTTTAGTCCGGAGATAAGTCGGGTGGTCCGGCGTCACCAGGATCCGAAAATCCTCGCCGCTGGAATCGAGGTGCTCGAGGACCGGGCCGACAATCTGGGAGTCAATTTCCTCGAGCGATTTGATTTTCTTGCCCAGGTCGCCTTCGTGAGATGATTCGTCCGGCGCTTCTACATGAACACAGACGATGTCGTATTTTCCGACCGCTTCGATCGCGTAGCGCCCTTTGGCCGCGTAGTCCGTATCGGTATAGCCCGTTGCCCCGGGAACCTCAATCCGATCCCAGCCGATCAGCGACGCCAGCCCGCGGAGTAAATCGACCGCCGTAATCATCGCGCCTTCGAGGCCGTGGACAGATTCAAACGTTGCCAATTGCGGTCGACGACCCAATCCCCAAAGCCAGATGTTCGTCGCCGGAAGCTTGCCGGAGGCAATCCGTTGTTGATTGACCGGGTGGTCGGCGAACCATTCGGTGCTTTGGTTCATCAATCGGCATAGCAGGTCGCTGCCCGGCCCACGCGGAAAATCTTCAACCACGGTTTTATCTGACAGATCATGCGGCGGTGTGGCGCTGGTTTCGTTGGTAAACGGTGCCGGAGCAGTTGGCGTAGCGCGTAGCATCAATAAATTTCGGTAGCTGACGCCAGGGATGAATTCCAGCCGGTCGTCATCGACCCTTTCCTGGGCAGTCTGCAGCAATGCTTTTGCTTCGTCACTGGAAATGTGACCTGCTGTAAAGCTGGTCATGATCTGGTCCTGGACCGTTACCAGGTTGCATCTGACACACCAATCTTCGTCACCCAACTCGATTCCCTGCGCGGCGGCTTCCAGGGGAGCCCGGCCGGTGTAATTTTCCAACGGGCTGTAGCCAAGTAAGCTCATGTTCGCCACGCTGCTTCCGGCTGGTAAGTGAGCGGGCGTATGGTTTGCCCGGCCCACGACGCCGCGTTTCGCGATCGAATCCATGTGGGGCGTCTGCGCGGCCGCCAACGGTGTTTTTCCGCCCAACTCCGCCTGAGGTTCATCGGCACAGCCGTCGGGAATGATGATCACGTATTTCATGGGGGTAGTTTTTCAGGTTTTGGATTTTAGTTTTCGGTCTTCAGGTTTTTGATTTTCAGGTTTTGGGCGTTTAGGTTTTGGGCGTTTAGGTTTTCAGTTCTCAGATTTCAGATTCATTCAGATTTCAGATTTCAGATTTCAGATTTCAGATTTCAGATTTCGGGCGGAAGTTAACGCTGTTTTGGCTGATCGCACACAATGTTTCTTCGATCCTGATTTCCGTCGGGCTTGCCCCGGCGGAATCGACAATTGCACGGCTACATTAAAATTTTCTTTGCCAAGGGCTCTCCGTCGGGCTTGCCCCGATCGGAAGCGCGACTCGTAGGCTGCAAATCATGCCTTCCGTCCGGGACGAGCCCGACGGTGGGCCACACCAATTTCGGGGTACGTGTTTTGTAGCCAGTCAATTGTTTGCTCCGTCCGGGACAAGCCCGACAGAAGCTTCCGGTCAGGCGCGTGTTTCGTCAAAGCCTAATTTTAGGATTGGCCGATTCCTCGGTAGCCGCGGTTGGACAACGCGTCACCGTGGCTACCGCCCAAACGGCTGAGACGGTTAACCTGGATCTTTGAATTTGACAAAGCGCCGGTGGAGCACCCTACCAATCGGGTTGGGGTGGCTCAACAGGGTGTTAATTAGGCAATCGTTCTTGGCTCCTTGGATTCCGGTCGCGGTTGGATTCTGTTTGCTTGATTCTGGTCGCTGATGGATTCTGGTCGCTGTTGGATTCTGGTCGCTGATGGATTCTGGTCGCTGATGTTTCGTGCTGCGAGCTGGCAAATGGATGCCCGATTTCAGTTTCTCGCTGGGGATCAATTACAAGATTCTAAAACGCTCGGGCTGTTCGGCAACCGTGGGCATTTCCGAGATTTGCTTCATGGCGGCCCGCGCCGCGGATTCCTTTGCGCGGTGGGTCATGACCACGATCGGTACCGTCTGATGCCGGTCGGCTTGAGATTCGTGTTGATAGACCGAAGCGATTGAAATACCGTGTTGACCCAACCGGCCGGTAATCTGGCCCAACACACCCGGCTGGTCGACCACATCAAAACGCATGTAGAACCGGCCTTCGAGGTCTCCCGGTGCGGCAAAATCAACGCGTTGGTGGCCGTCCGCCCAGAGTTCCAGGGTCTTAAAAGTAATCGCGGTTCTGCCGACGGCCGTATCGATCATGTCAGCCACCACGGCCGACGCTGTCGGCATCTGTCCAGCTCCCTGACCGTGAAAAAAGACCGGGCCCACCGCGTCCCCCACGACATTGATCGCGTTGAAATTCGCATGGACTTCCGCTAACGGTTCACCCGTCTTGACCAGCATGGGACCGACCATCAGTTGAATCCCTGATTCGACCAACTCCGCAAATGCGATCAGTTTGATGCGGTAGCCCAGATGTTTGGCAAAATCCATATCGCATTTGGCAATCGAATCAATGCCGCGCGCGGAATGTCGGACCAATGGACCCGGCGCCGAAACCCAAATGGGCCAGAATCGCCAGTTTTTGGGCTGCATCGGTACCGTCAACATCCATCGTCGGGTCCGCTTCGGCCAGTCCCAGGGCCTGGGCGTCGGCCAGCACTTCATGATAGTCTGCGGCTTCGCTGTCCATTCGTGAAATGATGTAGTTACTGGTCCCGTTCAGAATTGCCTGAAGCGAGATGACTTGATTCGCCGACAGGCACTGGCTGACATTGGCAATGATGGGGATTCCACCTGCGACCGAGGCTTCGAATGCGATCGATCGACCCAATTGCCTGGCCCTGTCAAAGAGTTCTGGACCGTGTTCGGCCAATAACGCCTTGTTCGCGGTCACCACGTCTTTGCCACTTTCGAGCAACTTCAGCATGATGCTGCGGGCCGGTTCGATCCCACCAATCAACTGGGCAACGACTTTAACGCTGGGATCTTCCAGCAGTCGCGATAGATCGTCGGTCAGAACGCCGCTCGGCAGATCTTCACTCTGGTATTTCTCCAAATCGCGAACGACCACGTGCGTCAGCCACAACGTCCGCCCGGCATGCCGGGCCGTCCGGTCGCCATGGTCCAGCAACAGTCTCGCGACGCCTTTACCGACGGTTCCGAGGCCTACAATTGCAACGCCTGATTTGTCCATGCTGTGCTTGTCGACTCAATGAGATGAAGCGTTTGCCAACTCGGCGAAGAGCCATCGTAAATCTGTTGAGCCAAATAAACAAGCGAAGACTTGGGTGCCCGCTGGAGCGACGTTACCCCATCTGCTGAAAGCGGAATGACAGAACCAACGAGTGCGAGCGACGGGATTCTTCGCCGACCATCAATTGGTGTCATCCGGCTGATTGTTGACGAACGTCGGATTGACAAATTCGGTGTCTCCCGTCACGCCGGTGAATACCGCTCCGGCCTCAATCCCAACAATGTTGTTGACGAACGACGTGCCGGTGATCCGTGCAAAACCGTCGTTATAGGCACCTCCACCCCGAGTTCGTGCCGTGTTGAAATTGAAGTTCGATCCGGCAATCCGGGCATACCCCCGCTCGCCGATGTACAAGCCGCCACCGAATTCTTCCGCGTCGTTCCGCACAAAAAACGAGTCAATCATCTGGAAATAGCCTTCGGTGTAGACCCCGCCCCCAGCGGAAAACAGGCGCAACCGCCTGGTTGTCCCGAATCGAGGCGTCGTTGCGAACAAATAGCTGCGAATCGCGATGTCCCCAAACACCTCCGCCGTTGCGGAACGACTGATTGTTGGCGATGTCGCCATCGTTCATCACCAGGATCGCGTTGTGATCGAGGTGCACACCGCCGCCGACGCCTGGATTGGGCGACAACGTCATCCCGGCATCGTTGCTGCGAATAAAGGAATCGTTAAACATGGCGAATCCAGAATCCAGATTGATTCCGCCGCCTGCTCGAGCCGCGGAATTCAGGCTGACAACGGAATTGGTCAGCCGGAGGGTGCCCGCGGCGGAGTAAATTCCACCGCCACTGCTGTTGGCCGCAGTCGCCTGGTTCAAATTGATCGTGGCACCGTTGACATAGACCGCGCCGCCGTCGTTGAAGATTCCTCCCCCACCGTTGTTGGCGGCCAGATTGCCTGCCGCGATATTTTCTGCCAGCAACGCCGTACCTCGGACAAACAGCCGCGAATCCGGACCATTCCAGATCGCCCCGCCATTGCGGGACCCAAGATTCTCATTGAAGATGCCCCCGTTGATCGAAACATACGCGACGCCGGAGATCCGGAATCCGCCCCCATTGGCAGGCTTGGCTACGGTATCACCTGCCAGGTTGCCCAGTCCTTCATCCATTCCGATTTGGGCGCCGCCGACTTGAAGTCCAAACGAGAAAAAGTTTCCGTTGACAATCTCCATCGCCCCCCCGCCACCATTGGCAGAATTGGAAGTCATCGAGCCGCCGTTGATATAGGTGCTTCCTGAAGCCATGTAGATCGCACCGCCGCTGCCGGGATCCCCCGTGGCCTGGTTGTTGGAAAAATCCGTATCGATGATGTAGAGAAATCCATTGGAATGATGAATTGCGCCACCTCCATCGCCAAGTGCTTCGTTGTTGGTAAACGAGGAATCAACAACCAGAGTGGTGCCCATTCCAAACGCGGGATTGCCAACTGATAGAATCGCGCCCCCCTCGATGCCCCGTCCGTTGGCAAATGTCAACCGACTGAAACCGACGCGCTCACTGGAATAATTCTCAAACAGTCCCGTCAAGCCATTGCCATCGATGGTGATATTGTTTGTGCCACCCTGAATGAAGACATCATCGGTGATCGTCAATTTGCCAGTCAGGCGAATGGTTGAATTGGCGATGGCAGGATCAAACCAGATCCGGTCTCCGTTGACGCTGCCCGCCGGTGCGTCGCCAAACGCGGCGTTGTTGTTCGCGGCATTGATGGCTTCTCGCAGGCTTACCAATCCGTCGTTGGGGAGATTGGCATCCGAAATCGTATTGACGACGAACGTGGTCAACGCTAGTCGAGGTTCCAGCGGTGAATAATCTACCTTGGGCGTCGCCGATTCACGCCGGCGCCGAGATTGAGTGTTGCGACCAATAAGACTGCGAATTCGAAATTTGTATTTCATCGTACTTCTGTGTTAGGGCCCAAGGTGGATTCGGCGAATTAAATTCTGACGCGGCAAGCTGGCAGAAAAATCCCTCAAACAATTGCATTTTGACGTGAAAGTTCCGCAAAACACGGCTGTTCGCCTAAGTTTTCACTGCAAGTCCGTAAAACGGTTCCCGATTTTCAATGAGGTTTTCGGCTGACATGCCTGTGCCTGATCTAACTCACGGCGTGGCGGCCTCGGATATCTAAGCAAGGGCCAAAATTTTACGATTAACCACTTGGGTGGGCGCCCCTTGCCACTTGTTGCGGAATATTGCTCCGGCAGTTTTCCCGGCATCTGCCGCGGAATTCGATGTTAACAAGCGATTTTTTTCAAGCGTCCGTTTTTAGTTTGGCGGTTGCTGTTGTACCCAATCGACAAAGAAAAAGGCCGGCGATTAAGCCGGCCTAAGGAAAGTTGCATGATGTTGATGGCAAGCTTAGTTGCCGTCGCCGTCGTCGGTCGGAGGTCGGCGAGGCCGCTCACCGCCTCGGCCGGGACGATCGGCATCGGGACCGCCAGGTCCACGGCCACCACCAAACATTCCACCCATGTCGGGCGTCATTTCTTCGGTCGAAATTTTGCCGTCTTTATTCTTGTCCAGCGACTTCAGAGCTGCCACGGCGTTTTCGATTTCTTCGGCTGACAACTCGTTGTCACCATTTTTATCTAACGCCTTGATCACCGGCATCATGCTCAACATGCGAGTCATGCCGGCGCGGCCACCTGGTCCACCCGGTCCTCCTGGAGGGGGACCACCGGGTCTGCCGCGTTCGCCTTCCGGTGGGGCGCCGCGACCACCGGGGCCTCCGCGCTCACCACCGCGTCCCTGTCCGGCACGGTCGCCCCCACCTCGCATCCGCGCGGAGAAGGCCTTGGTCAGTTCTTCCTTGGTAATGAATCCGTCACCGTCGGCATCCATGGTGTCGAAACGGGCCGCCATCCGTTCGGGAACTTCGTCCTTCGAGAGCTTGCCGTCGTCGTTGCTGTCATTTTCCATCAATTGCTTGATCATTCTCTCGGGGTCAAAACCGCCGGGACCGCCACGTTCCTGGGCGTTGGCGACGCCGGAAATCAGCAGCAAAGTCGCTGTGGCCAAAATTGTTTTACGCATTGTTTTTTCCTTTAACTAGGTTTTGAAATTCTGGGCTCAGGCTGTCTGTTTTCAAACTTCGATGCTTCGATTCTAAAACCGTTAGGCGGTGAAATCGTCTGCGTCGGTCGAAACCTTACCTGATCAGATACACGTAGCGGATTGGACTGCAGGACCGTTTTTTTCAATTTTTCCCGCGGCTGTCTGCACAGCCTTGTCTGCTCGGCCTTGAACCGTTGTTGATTGTCGCAGTGAGGGCCTTGGGTCAGGGCGACGGCAGGCAATGATCGCTGCGACATCAACAGGAGTTTTAACCAGACTTGAGTACTAAAGTTCCGCTCTCGGCCCGAGCTGCGAATGATCCGGACATTTCGGACATTGGCTTCCTGCGGCAACGGAATTCAATGATCGACCGTTGCAATCCGAAAACTCCGGCTGGGATGGCGATTCTCGAATTCAGCTGGGGCGATGTTTGACGCCCGCCGAAGGGAGTTTTGATCGCGATTTTTGAGTTTTCACCTAGTCGTCAGATCGAAACTCGGATATGATTTGTCGCTCTGAGTCATTCCAGCTGGGGGATCGGTTGTAACCAACTGAATCGCCCAAGCTGAGATCGTCGGCCTTGTGGGTCGAACAAAACCGGCAGCCACCCGGGTAAAAATTCCCCCGGCTGCGAATATGGCTCCCAAGCGACAGGTCTTCAAAGATATTTCTGCACATCTCATTGCCAATTTTCGGCGATTCGAGATCGGTAAGGGTCGAAGCAACGTCGCGATTTGTGTTTTAACTAACCCGCGCGTTGGCTGATCAAGATCTGACCCATTCGTCATTTCTGCTTTGACGTACATCGCAAAATTAGCGCCAACGCTGCGCGCCATCCGGTCCAGCGTTTGGTATGGAAAAAATCATGTCGAAATCCGAAACAATCGAAAATCAAATGAACGAAATGCAATCCAGCGACGACCCGAATTTGGACTCAACCCAGGCTTCTGAATCATCCAATCCACGAACGAGTCGCAAGATCCCGGTCGAAATTCTCGGTACCCCGGCCGACGATACCGCGGCGGAAGACGTTGTTGCGGAAGACGTCGTGGCGGAAGATGCTGTGGCCGATGACCTCAACGCTGAAATAGCGCAGGCCGAGGCTCCGAATCCAGAGTTACTTGTGACTGACGAACCCACGCAACCTGAGTCGGGACAGCCAGCCGAAGCTGAGGTTGCGAAACGCGAACCAGCCGAAGCCGCAGAGGCAGTGCAATCCGAACCGGCAGAAGAAGCAAAAGCCGAGGCAGTCAAACCGGCTGAAACTGAGCCAGTCAAATCGTCGCAAGTCGAAGAGGCAAAACCGGCTCAAGCTGCCGATGTGGAACCCGCACTCGTGGAGGTTGCGAAACCCCACAAGGCTCCCGAGTTGAAACCGAAAAAAATCTCAGCGACCGATCGCCGACCTGCTGGACAGCCACGGTTTATTGATTTGGAGCTCAGCCAATCGGTGCAGCAAGCGATTGAACAAACCGGCTACACCGAACCGACGCCGATTCAAGCGGAAATTATCCCGGGCATGTTGGCGGGTCGCGATATCGTGGCCCAGTCTCAAACGGGAACTGGCAAAACGGCGGCGTTTGCCATGCCAATCCTCTCACGATTGAAGAACATCCAAAGTCGCAAACCGCAAGTTCTGGTGCTGGCACCCACCAGGGAGTTGGCGATTCAGGTCTCGCGGTCATTTGAAACCTACGGTGCCTGTCTCGACGGGTTTTCCGTGACCGCCATTTACGGAGGCCAGAGCTACGATCCTCAACTACGACAGCTTCGCAAGGGCGTCAATGTGGTCGTCGGCACGCCCGGTCGCGTGATTGATCACGTCAAACGCGGTACGCTTGACCTAGGTGAGATCAATTGCCTCGTGCTCGACGAAGCCGACGAAATGCTCAACATGGGGTTCCTCGAAGACGTTGAATTTGTGTTGGAGCACACGCCCGACCGACGGCAGATCGCCTTGTTTTCGGCGACGATGCCACAACCCATCCGCAACATTGCGGATCGGTATCTCGACAACCCAATCAAAGTGACGATCAAGAAGAAAACAATGACGGCCGATTCGATCCGGCAGCGAGCCGTGTTTGTTTCGCCCCGGGACAAGATTGATGTCCTGATCAAATTCATGGAAGCTGAAGACAGCGACGGGGTAATCGTGTTTACCCGGACGCGCGAAACCACGACGCGAGTTGCCGAACAGCTTTCCAAAGCCGGTTTGTCAGCGGTCGCGCTTAACGGTGATATGCCCCAACGATCCCGCGAACAGACGATTGAGCGGCTTAAGTCTGGGAGGCTTGATATCCTGGTGGCTACCGACGTCGCCGCCCGCGGCTTGGATGTCACGCGGATCAGTCATGTGTTCAATTTTGATTTGCCCGAGGGTAGCGAATCCTATATCCATCGCGTCGGCCGGACTGGCCGGGCGGGACGACCGGGTGAGGCGATCATTTTCTTGTCACGCAATCAAAGCGGTAAACTTCGCCTGATCGAACGCGCGACGAAGCAACCGATCGAAGTCGTCGAGCCCCCCAAAGCCAAACAGATCAACGAAATGCGAATCAAACGCTACAAAGAACAGCTGGCCGCGACGATCGCCAACGAAGATTTGACTTTGTTCAGCAAGTTGGTTGGCGAGTTTGCTGAAGAATCGAAGCAACCGTTTGAAGTGATCGCTGCGGCGGCCGTACTGATCGGGCAACAGGGGCGAGACTTCATGATGCAGGACCGACCGGCTCGCAAAGAACGCGAACGGGGTGACCGCAAAGACCGCGCCGAACGCACCGAACGAGGCGGTGGACGGCGGCGATTTTCCGAAGATCCCGAGCACGGCAAAACCAGGTATCGCATCGCCGTTGGCAAACGAGACGGGGTCAAGCCGGGTAACATCGTCGGCGCGGTCGCCAACGAAGCCGGCATTGACGGCGAAGATATCGGCCCCATCCGAATCCATGAGTCGTACAGTACCGTCGATCTTCCCAAGGATATGCCGCGTGATGTTTTTGAATTGCTGCAAACGACACGTGTCTCCGGCAGAGAGTTGCGTCTGAAAGCAGAAACGGCGGATCGCGAATTCCGGAGCGAATACCGCGGAAACAGTCGTCCCAAAAGCAATCGTTCCAACAGCAATCGGTCGGTAGGTGAACGTTCTGGCAGTGATCGCTCTGGCAGTGATCGCTCTGGCAGTGATCGCTCTGGCAGCCGGCGAACCAAGCGGCGAGCTGGCGATGTGGTCCCCAGCGACCGCACCCGAAGCGAAAAACCCTCCAGCGGAAAACCGGCGAGAGCCAAAACCCGCACGAAGGTTTTTGGTAAAGGCAAACCCGGGTTCGCCAAACGTAACAAGCGTTAAGGCAACGATGTCTCTATTGAAAGACAATTGAAAACGCCGGACCATTTGCCTGGCCAAAATACCACGGGTGGTAAGCCGATTTACTCAAATCAAACGTCATGAAATGAGCGTCCCTTGGCGTTCATTGGCGGTTTTTGTGACGATTTGAATTGAAACTCGCCACATGTGAGTTGAGTCCACATTTTCTATCAGGGCCAAAGGCCTGGCCGGTATGTATTGCCGGGACATTGGCCCTTGGTGTTTCAGCCATCCATTCACCTGGGCCTTCAGCCTAACCCACATAAACGGTTTGGCCTTCGGCCCGTGTAGACTTGCACCAGCACTTGAAGCTCGCGCTGTCCAATTTGTTTCGGTCGCTCTTGCCCGAGGGCAGGAAATTTCAGCTTGTCCAACCGGCACACGTTTCTCAGGCACAGCCCACGTGGCTAACTTGGCGACCGGCCATTCTCAACACGACCGGACCTAACGATTCCGGATCGAAAGCGCAAAACCAATCAGCCCAATCATTTCACCCGCCATGAAAATCGGCCATTGAAACGGGTTGGGCTCTCCGCCGGCCATCAGATTTGCCGAGTCCCAGCAAAACGAAACCACGATCACAATCCCGCCAAGTACGATCAGGCACCAGTTTCGCCAGCCAATCCGCACCGAACGCCCTGCTGCCTCTCGCCAGAGGACGTAGGTCCCGCTGCCGATCATCGACGTGGCCACAAGCACGGGCGCCAAAACCGGGCTGGCCCAGGGCGCCGGAATCAAAAACAACAGGTCCCATTCCAGCAGGGAAGACGGCCAATCAATCAGGACCTTCAGGAACACGTAATAGAAAATATCCCAAACACCAAACGCGATCAGGAATCCGGAAAAGAAAGTGTTGAAGTTCCAGCTGATCGCCAAACCCGCCGCAGCCAGCATCAACAACGTCGCGCCTTCCCGGAGCAGTTCGGTTTTCAGACGACTCAGGTAAGTCGCGTCGGCAGATTCCAGTTGCTCCAGCGTGATCAACGGAAATAGATCACCGGGCTGACGCGAAGCATCCAACTCCGTCACGAGCGGTTCATAAATGTCGCGCAAATAGACGACGACGCTGGCTTCGACGAAGCCAAACGAAATCCCGAACAGCACCAGTGCAATCCAGGCTCGCCAAGGCGCGGTGCGATGGATACTCATGTTGATTTTGATGACCTGGAAAAAAGACAATCGGCCATGTCCGGCAGTTTTCGCCACTGGAATGTCGCGAATTGCGCCAGCGATCTCATGGCCTCGCGTTGCAAAGAACTTCAAGCCAATCTTTGACGAACCGGCATGTTTCCGCAACGCCTGGACACCATGTCTTGCATTTTAAACAAAGTTTTCAGCCCGTTTTCCGACAACGTGTCGACGCTTGATCGACGAATTCAACCAAACAGGAAAACCGTTGACCCTCGAAAAAACGCGGCTTCCGGATACAATGGGCGAACAGAAACCTGATTAATCTTTTTCTCTGGTCCTGACGACAATGAATCGACGTTTCCTGCAGTTGCTGATTTGCCTGGTTGGGGTGTTCGCTTTTGATCGGGCCGTCGGGCGCAAACCGCGGTCTCATTCAATCGCGATATTCGCCCAATTCTTTCGGATCGTTGTTTTGCCTGTCATGGTCCGGATGCCGATTCGCGAGAAGCCGACCTGCGTCTCGATCTGGCGGATGGCCCCGGTGGGGCTTACGAAGCGGCCATCGTCCCCGGTTCCATTGAAGACAGTGAGCTCTGGCATCGGATCACTTCCGATGACGAATCCGAAATCATGCCACCTCCGGAGGCTCACAAACAGCCATTGAACAAGGCCGAGCAGCAACTCATCCGGCAGTGGATCGAAGACGGCGCGACCTACAATACTTTTTGGGCATTTGAATCCCCGCGGCGACCGGACCTCCCCGTTGTCAAAAACACGACCTGGAGTCATCAGCCCATCGACCTGCATGTGCTGAACAGGCTCGAATCGCTCGGCCTTGAGCCCGCTCAGTCAGCCGACGAGCGGACGCTTGTTCGCAGGGTAACCTTGGACCTCACGGGCCTTCCCCCGACGACTGATGAAATCAAAACTTACTTTGAGGAGCGCCTGCAATTCGGTGACGCTGCCTGGGAAAGGCTGATCGATCGTCTGCTGGAGCGACCGCAATATGGCGAACACATGTCCCGGTACTGGTTGGACCTGGTTCGATTTGCCGATACCAACGGAATGCACAAAGACTTCTACCGGAACCATGTCGCTTACCGCGATTGGGTGATCCGGTCATTCAACGACAATCTTGGCTACGACGATTTCGTCCGCTATCAAATGGCCGGCGATCTCTACCCGGAACCGAGCCGCGATCAATTGGTTGCCTCGGGGTTTCATCGTTTGCATTTGATCATTGACCGGGGCACGGCTTTGCCGGAAGAAAGCCAGACGAAAAACGTACTCGATCGCGTCACGGCGGTCGGTACGGCCTTCATGGGGCTGACCGTGCATTGTGCTCAGTGCCATGATCACAAGTACGATCCGATTACCCAGCAGGATTTTTATTCGCTGTATGCGTTCATGAACAATATTGACGCCGAACCGGAAACGCAGGCGCGGCCCCCGAAAGGTCTTCAGCCACCCTTCATCTCCTTTGCCACGCCCGAACAAGATCAGCAGCTGGCCGAATTCGATCGGCGGCTTGGGGCGTTGGATCAGCAGCTCAGTTCAACCAAAAAACAGCTGGAATCATGCGAGGACGAAAAAGAAAAACAAGCCATCGTTCAGGCCATCAAGCAGATCGAAACAGAACGCAACGCGGTCAAACAGCAACGCAACCGATTGGATCAAATGATCCCGGGCGCCATGGTGATGAAAGAACGGGCCGATGTCCGGCCCACGTTTATCCTGAATCGGGGCCAATACGATTCGCCGGGTGATCCGGTGGAACGTGACACCCCCGCGTTTTTACCGCCGCTCCAGAAGCAGGGAAAAATCGCAACGCGGATGGATTTGGCTCAATGGCTGGTTTCGCCGGAAAACCCGCTGACGGCGCGTGTGGCGGTCAATCGTTTCTGGCAGCAGTTTTTCGGCGTCGGCCTGGTGAAAACGTCCGAGGATTTCGGGGCTCAAGGGGAAGTTCCCAGTCACCCCGAATTGCTCGACTACCTCACCGTTGAATTGGTGGATTCCGGTTGGGATGTTAAATCGCTGGTGAAACAAATCGTGATGTCGAAAACCTATCGGCAATCGTCAACCGGAACGCCCGAGAGATTCAACGCGGATCCGGAAAATCGCTGGTTGGCCCGTGGCTCGAGGTTCCGGATGGACGCCGAAATGATTCGCGATCAGATTCTTGCGACCAGCGGACTGCTTTCGAAAGAAATGTACGGCAAGAGTGTAAAGCCGCCCCAGCCCGACGGGTTGTGGAAAGCGGTCACGATGACGGGCGAACGATTTACGCCGGATTCCGGCGATGCGATCTATCGCCGCAGTGTATACACGTTCTGGAAACGCGCCATGCCGCCGCCTCAAATGACGATCCTTAATGCACCCAATCGTGATGCCTGCATTGCGCGGCGCGAGCGGACTAACACGCCGTCACAAGCTTTGCTGTTGTTGAATGAATCGGAATACTTCAAAGCGGCCAGTCGGCTGGCGATTGGCTGCGCTCAACGTCCGGCCGATCAGCGGATCGATTATGCCTGGGAAGTCGTCACGTCGCGGTTGCCCAGCCAACAGGAGCGAACGGTGGTGAGTTCGCTTATTGGATGAACTGCTGGCGAAATACCAGAACAACCCTGAATTGGCGGACCAGTTATGTGAGGGCGTGGGGTTGCCGGATGCCGAGTCAAAATCTGAACTGGCCGCTTGGACGGTTGTCGGTAACGTCTTGTACAACCTCGACGTGACCAAAACACGGGAGTAAATAATGGATCCAATCCAACAACAGCTGATGTTATCGCGTCGTCGCTTTTTGACCCATTCCGGGATGGGATTGGGAACCGCGGCGTTTGCCTCGCTGGTAGCCCGGTCCGGCTCGGCGGCTGAGTTGGGCAATGACCGACCGCGGGGTCCCCATTTTCCTCCGAAGGCAAAACGGATCATCTTTTTGTTCATGGCCGGTGCCCCGTCGCAGATTGATTTGTTTGACTACAAGCCGGATCTGCATCAAGCAATTCAAACAGCCACTGCCCCCATCGGTCAGTCACGCGGCCAACGCGTGACAGCGATGACGCGCGGAAAAGAGCAACTGGTCGCGCCGAGCAAATTCAAGTTTTCCAAGCGGGGTAAAAGTGGTATCTGGATGAGTGAACTGCTGCCTCATCTCTCCGAACACGCCGACAAACTCTGTTTGGTTCACTCGATGAATACCGACGCGATCAATCATGATCCCGGCAAAACGTCGTTTTGTACCGGTTCCGAAATCCCTGGCAAACCGAGCATGGGCGCTTGGCTGAGTTACGGGCTGGGAACGATGAATAAAGACCTGCCGGATTACGTCGTGATTCCGTCGGCATTCTGGAGCGGCAAGGTCAATGTGCAGGCGCTTTATTCGCGACTTTGGGGAAGCGGTTTTTTGCCTTCGAAGTACCAGGGGACCAGTTTTCAGACGACCGGCGATCCGGTTTTGTTTTTATCCAACCCATCCGGAATTGACAGCTCGGTGCGGCGGCGAATGCTGGATTCGTTGGCCGAACTAAATCAAAAGCATTTCGCGGAAGTGGGCGATCCGGAAATCCAGACGACGATCGCGCAGCAGGAAATGGCGTTCCGGATGCAGACGTCGGTGCCTGAGTTGGCCGATATTTCGGATGAGACTCCCGAGACGTTGGCGATGTATGGACCGGAAGTCAGCAAGCCGGGTTCTTACGCGCGGAACTGTCTGCTGGCGCGGCGAATGGCCGAACGCGACGTTCGATTTGTGCAGTTGTTTCATCGAGGTTGGGACCATCACACCCGGTTGCCGGAAAATATGGAAGGTCAATGCCGCGATGTGGACCAGCCCACGGCAGCGTTGTTGAAGGATCTTGAGCAGCGCGGACTATTGGAGGATACGTTGGTCGTGTTCAGCGGAGAATTTGGCCGAACGGTTTATGGTCAGGGCAATTTGACGCTGGAAAATTATGGTCGCGATCACCATCCCCGCTGTTTTACGGCCTGGTTGGCCGGCGGTGGCATTCAGGGTGGAATGCACTACGGCAAGACCGATGAATTCAGCTACAACGTGATGGAAGATCCGGTCCATGTTCGCGATTTACACGCGACAATGCTCCATTTGCTGGGTATCGACCACTCCAAACTGACGTTCCCCTTTCAGGGGCTCGATCAAAAACTAACGGGCGTCGAGCGATGCCGAGTCGTCAAAGAGATCATCCAGTAGTTCGGATGCTGGTATTCAGAGGATGCCGGTCCGATGCAAGAATCATGATCGTCGGCATCGCGTCGAAATGGCGATTCGCGGCTTCGCTGCAGAGAATTCCTGAGGGGCCGAACCTGCGTAAAATGAATGTGTCAACGATCGCGTAGACGGCAGCGAAGAGCTGAAAATGATTCTGGAAAGCGTTGATGGAGCGTTCGCTCAAATCGGTATCGAACCGCTAAGCGGTCGTGTAGGCGCACGTCGACACGACTGCGGCGAATTCTATCGCCCTCAACCGGTGGGTGGCGTTAAACTTGCCAAGGGCTGTGAAGGAAAACCTGGACGACTTTCGACAGTGGGGCTGGGGGGTGAGGAGATTGCCTCGTTTGATTGATGCTGCAATGGTTTGCTGGGTAGGGATTCCTGCGGCAGAAATCAGCAAGTCAGGGTTTTTTTCCCCTCACCTCCCAGCCCCCTCTCCCCACAAATTCGGAGTAAGTTGGATCAGGTGGCGGCGCGATTGCGTCGGAATTTGCGGGGCGAGGGGGAGCCCGTGTGGTTGTGGATGCAAAATTTCGGATGGGCTGTGCTCGCGCCGCAATTCGTAGTGAGTTGGTTACGGTGTCGATCGCGATTGCGTCCGAATCTGCGAGGAGAGGGGGATTTGGGGTGGGGAGCAAAAAATTTCGTGGGCGCAAAACCCGAAGTTATTCTTCCCGCGATCCTTAAAGAGCATCGAAGTGGATAACGGGTCAATTCGAATCTTTCCAAACGAAAAACAATGGAATATTTAGGATGGTTGTTGGTCGGCCTGCTGCTGGGTGGCGTGGCTGCATGGTTTTTCTCCCGAACTCAAGGTTGGCTTGACCGGAATTGATCTGAGTGCAGCGACTTCGGATCAAACGGTCGTCGAAATGCTGGCCGCCCATTTTCATCCCTGTGGCAGTCGACGATCTCACGATTTCTCAACGCAAATTTCCGTACCGCGTGCGGGCTGATCTCCAGTTGGCGATCGATCGACTATTTTCGGACGACACGAAAATTTTGCACTTTTGTAGTGTCCGCAGGGAATTTTCGCACGAAGAGCCAAGCCTGAACGACTGTCTTGTTCCCAGTTCGCACTACCCTACTCTTTCGGCCCCTCCGGAGTACGAGGAAATCGATGTTGGCGATGAGCAACCGGTTCGCGCGCTGAAGAGTCGGACTTTGGCTGTTGGCAAAAGACGACGTTCGATTCGCGGTCCTGTTGAGTCCCAGCGGTAACTATGGGCAGTTACCGGGATCAAGTTCCAGATCGCCACGCCTAACACGCCTGCTGGTACGCAAATCGTGCAAGAGTTTTTCCAGCATCTGGAATCCGCAGTTATGAAAGCGGAATCCTATCGAGGTAAGGTATTGTCATTGGAGCAGTCCGGAGCATTCTTATACGGGCGAGTCATCGGGTATCAACGTTCATCGCTTACGAGCCGTTGAACGCGATCAGGTGATCCTGCCGGAGAAAACACTTGCAGTTGCTGGAACGAAACGTGATCCAATTTGTCCGCCAGCGAGCACGGCTTGCCAAGTTTCGGCAGTCGACTCGCAAGGGAATCCTGTTTTACGGGCCGCCCGGAACGGGAAAGACTCATACGATTCACTACTTATCCGAAGGCTGCCCGATCACACGACCTTGCTGATTTCGGCCGAACAGGTCGGGCTGTTAAGTGAGTACATGACGCTGGCTCGTCTGCTGCAACCCAGCATTGTTGTGCTGGAAGATGTGGACTTGATCGCGCGGGACCGGGCCAATATGGGCAGTGCATGCGAGGAAATTCTGCTGAACAAACTGCTCAATGAAATGGATGGACTCAATCCTGATTCCGATATTCTGTTTCTGCTGACAACGAATCGCCCGGAGACGCTGGAAGCGGTGCTGCTTCGCGGCCCGGTCGAGTCGATCAAGCGATCGAATTTCCGCTCCCGGATGCAGCGGGCGCGGTAAAATTGTGCGGTTGTATTCTGAGGGCTTTCCCTTGGCGGACGAAATCATTGCCGAGATCGTGCGACGTACCGAAGGTGTCAGTCCGGCGTTTATCAAGGAACTGATGCGGCGATCGGTGCAGTTTCATTTGGAGCGAAACGGAGATGGTGCCGGAACGATCAACCAGCAAGACGTCGACTGCGCTTTGGATGAAATGTTGATCAGCGGCGGCGGATTGAATTTGAAACTGCTGGGCGCGACAGGCATCAAATCCTCCAGAAAATTGAAACTCAATTCGTCTGGTTTGGACCAGTCCGGATGGAAAGTGCGAAGCCCGACAAACCAATCGTTTCACCGCCAGGAAAATGGGCCAGGGGAACGGGTTGGGGAAACACCAGCCATCGAGTGTTTTGAGTCCCGGAGCAAATGAAACGATGATGACGATGCCGCCGATTTGAGTTGCTCCAGCGTGTTAAGGGGAAACAGGTCGTCTGGTCTCGAGCTGGATCCAGTTCCATCGCCAGCGGTTCGGTAAACATCCCGCCGGACGTTAGACGGCTATTTCATTGCAACTAGCCACCGAGCTAATCGCCCAGCATCGCCGTTCGCAGCGCTGCGTAGGCGGGCTTGGGGGCAGCCAAATTCCCAACAGAGCTTGTTTGAATTCGATACCTGCTATCCGCCCCTTGAGTTGGCCTGTTCTTGTAAGCCTGACGCCACTGTCAGGTAGATAGGCAAGGAGGAACACATCGCCCTGTTCAATCGGATACCGCAAAGCACTTCTGTAACTTTTGAATCTCGTCGGAAATTGGTCCAACTTGTCCGTCGGTTGAGTTCTGGAATCCCTCGTCCAGCGTCCGGTATTTGAAGAAAATCTCGGTAGCTGGCTCGATCGGTTTTGTTGCTATCAAGGCACACCAGTCGGGGGCGAAAGCAAGGGTCCGGCTACCGAGTTTCTTGGATCTATTGGTTTCGCGTGCACACTTGCTGCAAGACCCGCGGTTTGAAATGTCTGATTTGTTTTGTTGATTCCCGGCCGTGGGCAGGTTTTTTCGCGCGGAATGAGGCAAGCTGTACTTCGCGAGGGGGCTTCTCATTCGATCAATTTGATTTGTTGCCTGGGAATCCAAGGGGCATCGCGGAGAAGGCAACCAGTTGCGTGTCGGATCGTCATCATTGCCGACTACGGCCGTCGATCAACCTCGCGGAAGACACATTCATGGTGGGCCGATTGACGATCGACGCCGTTGGGGATGATGTGTTGGAAGCGGAATTTACTCGTGTTGAAACACCGCCGATCGCTTTGATTTTGCCAAACCAGGAGCAGGTTCGAGAGACTTGTAGCCAGCAATCTAAGACCAACTCAACAATGGGTCAGTCGCATTAGTCAAAAAGCGGACGGAGAGGGATTCGAACCCCCGGTACGGTTTCCCGCACGCCGGTTTTCAAAACCGGTGCCTTAAACCAGACTCAGCCATCCGTCCACGCTTTTATTGTGTCAAATCGTTGTCCAGATTTCTTCGTTTCCAGTGACGCCCATTTGATTGCCTTGGATTGGTTTTGACAAGAGCCAACGATCGCCAATTGACGGAGGAGTTGTCGTGAGCACAGGAAAGATAAGCAAAAACGGCCGTCCAGGCAAGCCTTATCCAGCTGCTCTCATTCACAGTAGGTGGTAACGGTGATCTCAATTGCACCCCCACCCCTTCAAGATTGTAGGCTTGGAAGCCAGGACTTAGGCCTGCCATGATGGCCAAAAAGCAGTGCAAGACAGTCAAGCGATCGCGCCGCACGGTTAAACAGGAATTCAAACGGCAAGTTTTTAATTCCCGCCGCGCTATGCCGCTCATCGAAGAGCGAGTCCGCACAACTTGCCCGAGCCAACCACGATTTTCAGACAACACGAACTTCGATCAGAAACGGCACACAAGTTGCTTACGTCTTGGATTGCAACAATCGAATTTCATCAAACCGCGAGAACGATCATCATGTTGCGTTTTCTCTCCCTCCTGCTGGCCGTTTTGTGTTGGTGCCTCTTCGGAAAAGCTGACCTGCTCACAGCTTCACAGAATCCGGCTCCGGCGTGGACGTTTGCATCGCCGGTAGCCTCCTAGAACTGCCAATACTGCGAATCAATGAACATGATCTTGCTACCCCGAGTTCCGGTTCGTTTGGAATCGGTCCACGAATATTGCTGAGCGCACGTTATCCGTCACGAGGTGGCGGCATCAAAACGATTGGCGGACTGCCGGAGTCAATCTTGTTGACGAAAGGGTGAGCAGCGAAACGTGCTCTTTAACCGCCATCAATGATTTCATTACTTGGACAATCCTACGCCTCCTGCTGTGCCGGAGAATATTCATGAAACCCATCGCTACTTCCATCCGGTTCGCACTCCAAGCACTTCTGGTGAGCATTTTACTATTGCTCGCAACGTCCACGTCATCCGCACAGGGCCCAGACGAAGCTAAGGATGTGGTTCAGCAAATGGAAACATCGCTGAATGGGATAACCAATGAAGTGAAGAGTTGGGCCAACGACTATAGAACCAAGGGCGTCGTGGCACCACCGGATCTTTCCCGTGAACTTGCCGCACTTGCGGTACATGTCGATCACTACATTTCAACGTATGAAGCGACCACTTCTCCCCTCAAGAATCCGTTGCGGCAACTGACGGACGATCAGGGCGTGCTGTTCGCGGACGACGCGAAGGCAATCGATCGAGCAAAGAAGAACATCGACACGCTGACGGATGTCTATGAACAAATCTATCGCAAGCACCGACGCGCGCACCAACTGACCGCGTTGCTGCTCACCGGCAAGGGCATGACTGACGTACTCGGTCTGGCGACGGTGATGGGCGAGGATTTCTGGTCGATTGGCAGCGCCTACTTTTCGGGCATGGCAACCGATTTCGATGAGGGGAACTGGAAGGTGCGTGGTGACCTGCTGGTGGGCCGCAAATCCATGGAATTGCTGAATCGCAAGTTGCAGGAGAAGCACCTGGAACTCAGGCAGGAATTACAGGCAAAACCCCAAAACCTGGACGACGCCATCGTGCGGACAGGCAAGATCAGATTCTTGTCCAAGGATTGCTGGGATCTGGCCCAAGAGTTCCAGGAGGAGATCACCGATCGGCAGAACGCTGTCCGGGTCAGAAACGGCAATATCGCGACGGTGTTGACGGACTTGACGGAACAGGTCGACCGTATCTTGGCCAGGCGAGCGGTGCTGCGGCAGTGCGCGATTGCACCTTCGCCAGTCGCGTTGGGCAAGGTGGGCGATAGCCGTCCTGTCACCGTAACCAAGATGTATGGCACCGGCCTGGAGCAGAAAGCCACCGGCCCCGAAGTAACGTTCAGCTATGATACTCCCCGAATCGTGACATTTTCCGCGGCCGGGGACGAGATTGTCGCCACGGCCATCGCGGTGGGAACCAGCGAGGTAAAGATCACCGTTACCGAAGGCAACCGACAGGCGACCGCGCACGTCACGGTCGAGGTGGGTGGCGCGGGACCGCAGCTCAAGATCGAACCCGGGACGCTCCAATTGAGCACCGGCTCCACCGATCAGCTTGGACTCTTCACGGTCGATCAGAACGGCCAGCAGTTGCCCATCCAGTCCGGCATCCAGTGGAGGTCGGACGATGCGTTGATCGCAACCGTGGACAAGGGCGGCACCGTGCAAGGAGGATCAGTCGGGGCCACCCGCGTGTGGGCAACTTACCAGGGGCAGAAGGCCTCCGTACCCATCAAGGTCATTCGCCCGGTTGGCCCGCCGGTGACAACCGGGCGACCGGTCATTGATATCGCCGTCTCATCGGCCTCGGGCGAGTTTCTGCTCGATACGCCGATCACGTTTACGCGGCAGGTCTCCGGGACCAACGCTCAGAATCAATACGCATTTTCCTGGCTCCTGGATGGCAAAGAAGTGACCGCCGGCGAGTCCTTTGAACGTCGGTTCCTTGAGCCCGGCCGCCACTATGTGCAGCTCGTCATGCGGTCCAGCGATGCCCGGGAGAATGACGCGGTCATCAAGAACTTCAACGTCGAGTATCCACCCGAAGTGGAAGCTTCGATTGTTTTCATCCCTGAGACCAGCATTTACGAGGCGGGTGAAACCGTTGGCCTGCTCGCCAGGACGAAGGGTGCCCAGGTCGTCACGGAATACCGGTGGTATGTCAACGGCAATTACGTGGGCAGCGGTCGAGAGGGCATTGCGCACAAGTTCCCAGCGGCCGGTTCGTATGACGTGAAGCTCGGTCTTCGCCTGGGGGGCAACTATGACGAGGCGGAGACAACCCGGCAATTGGATATCGGCGAAGGCAAGATTGGCACGCTGGGGCGGTGGCGAAATCGGTTCGAAGCGACTGGCGCTCCCGAGAACCTTGTCATCCGGAGTAGCTATTGGATTGGCGGTGACGGCAAATGGTCACAACCGGGCAATTTCGACGGCGGATCCATCGGCCCTGTCGAAAACTACATCCTGTACACGGGCGAACAAGCCGATGGCTGGAACACGGGCTTTCTCGCCTATGTGCCGCAGGGACAGACGGAACTTCAGTTCAAGGTCTTCCACTTCCGCTGGCCTGAGAATCCGAAGCTCGGCCCGGCTCCGCAGGGCTTCGTTCACTACTCCGGCCCGTTACCTCGGCACAGCGGCAAGACGCCGGTCCCGGACAGTATCCGCTTCGTGAAAAAGGCTTCACGCATGGGCGACGTGGAGTGGCACAACAAAGACGGCAGTGCCTGCAGCGCACGCATATCGAAGTTCAAACAAAGCAACACCATCCGATACAGTGGCGTTGAAGACTTGGGATGCAAGGAGAGTACGAACGCGGTCGAAGAAGGGGATCTGCCTCTTGTAAGATTGACAACCAATCGCGGTAACGTCGAGATCGAGCTATTTGAAGACGAAGCGCCGAATACGGTGGCCAACTTCATCTCACTGGTCGAGGCGGGTTTCTACGACGGGCTGACGATGCATCGAGTGATCGAGGGAATGTTTGTCCAGACGGGTTGCCCCAATGCCGACGGGACGGGCGGCCCCGGATACAAAATCGAGAACGAGTCGGTCGGTTCTGGCCACAAGGCGTTGAAAGGATCGCTGGTCATGGCCATCAGCGGAGAAGACAACACCGCCGGATCGCAGTTTCTCATGTTGCTTCGCCCAATGCCGCATCTCGACGGGAAGTATCCAATTTTTGGCCAGGTTGTCGAGGGCCTGGACGTCGTAACCAGCATCCAGCAGCAGGACACGATCATCAACGCGAAGGTGCTCCGCAAACGTCTTCACCCATACGCGCCAACGAAGACGGATCAGTAACGGCAACGCTGCAACCCATGACGTTTCGCGACGCGTCGATGATCGAATTTCGGAAAAAAAATGAACGAAACAGTAAGCATGTTTCTTTCTCCCGTCTACGTACGCTTCGCCTGCAACCCTGCAGAAACCGGCGGCTAACGCATTACCGTTCACATTTCGGTTTCGATTTCCCGCATGGGAAAGAGCCGCCTATTGAAACTCGTCCCCGACATTCTGGGCTAACTCGATGCCGTTTTGTTTATGTCCTGACTTTGACGGACCGTTCGCACCGTATGGACGGCAGGGATATCCCGTGCTTCTGCGATCTTTTCGTCAACGATTCGCCAGACAAACACGGCATCAAATTCGATCGTGGCGCCTTGACAAGGAGGCTCACGTTGGCCGTCGGGCGACTTCACGCCTTTTGTTTTCCGGGAACCAAAGGTTCCGATTTGGTAAACATCCAAATCGCCGTACTGCCGATTCCTATCAGCATCACAACAAGGCTAATAATGGCTCCGGCAGCTGGAATCCAACTGAGCGCGCCAAAAATCAACACACCTAGTGCCAGCGCAAGAAATCGTTGTTTCGAAATCCAATCTGGACCATTGATGATTCGGTTGCCGGCCCAAACACTGACGATGACTTTGGCTACCCAGGCGGAAAAAATCCAAAAGCCAACAATCACGACCGCCGTTGACAATGCTCCCAGCCACAGCCAGGCGGGAATCAGGTTGTCCAACGAAACGAACCCCAAGAATACAGCGATGGCAATCGTTGCGACCAGCAACAAAATGGCTCCTGCAATGACTGCGATCAATGTCAGTACCCCCCAACCCAAACTGGCCAGCGGTCGCTGTTGAACATTGTTCACGACTTGCCCCGTCCATTTTGGACAAATGTAGACAACCAGCAGGCCGACGAGTAGCAAAGCGAAAATACTGTTTGGCAAAGGCAATCGCTCGATCTGCGATCGTCGGTGGTTGAGTCGACAGCGGATTCGATCTGCGAATGTTCGACTTCGCCCGCAATCGTGGATTCTGGACTGATGATCGCTTCGCGTGTTGATTGGTAGTTTCAAATTACCGGCGATATCGGCGGACTCGGTAACGGTGAGTCCCTGCGGGACCGTCGGGAAGTCGGCTCCCCAAAATCCCGACGGTCCCATAATCGCCGCCATCGACGACGCTTCGATATCGTCGCCGAAACTCCCGGACAGTTTGCAGTTGGCAGAGGCCAGATTGACGTTCTTTTCTAGGTGCCCCGCGAAGACAGATTGGTAGCCGGCATACTTGACTTCACCTCCAATTCGGCTTGCATTGGTACATTCAAGGCTGTAGCCGGCAGCGATCAAGTCGTCGCCGATTCCGCGCCTCCCCTTGAAGTGTTAGGACCTGGCCCGCGATTCGGGCGTCGTCGGAAACTTTGCCGTTGACCAAGACTTGTTGTGCCGCTGCGATCAAGTCCCCATCGACTGAACCGTTGATGTTGATTTGTTGCGCGAAGACAATCAAATCACCTTTGATCGTTCCATTGACCGTAACTTTTTGGGCAAAGACGTAGAGGTCATCGTCGATCACTTCGTCTTCGGCGATCGTTACCTCGTTTCCTTGACGCACTTCCGCGTGCGACGGACCGGAACAGACAAACAACAGCAACAAAACGACGGCGGTTCTCAGCAGCGAATTGCCTTGCATAGCGACCTCACGCTTGTTGTACAACGAATCACAGGGCTTGGGCGTCTTCTGTGTTTGGCAAGGATGGGCTTGCCGCAAACAATGTGCCAGCTAACGTTTTTGGCAAAGCCTTCCAGGTGTAATTCTTCGTAGGTAGTCCGACTTTCCAGATTCGGCAGGGTTACGCTTGCCCCATGAACCTATTGCATTTTCTTCCGTGAGCTTTCAATCCGAGCAAACCACGTGAATCATCCAGTTTTCGTTTGACGCATTAACGGAATGCTGTGTGCGTCGCCGCACACCAAGAAACAAATTTTTTTAAGCCGGTTTGCCAGCCCACACGGGGCCGGAGCCTTCATCTGCTCCAGCAAGGCGCAACGCCGAGGATATTGGAATTTCGCTTGGGCGTCGACAATTCAGGGAGCCAAGTCGTTGTCGTACGAGATTTCAACCGCTGATGGACGCTCATTTAGCGATGATGTCGCGGTCAGCATCGTTGGCGGGTACGATCGTTGGACGCACCGCAAATGACCGAGTTGCTGCCGTTTTTTCTCGTGTTTCTTGCGGCCGATCTATTCGCGGTGGGTGGTCTGGCCTGTTTGCGCTCGAAATGCGGACCACGAAATACGCCGAACACACGGCGCGAACGTCTTGTTCCGTGTCATCCTTCAGAAAATCGGTTGACCTTTGTTGCATGGAATTTGGCGCGTGTCGATGAACGGATTGCCGATTTGACGAAGCCTGCTGGCGGAAACTCGATCCGGCGGAGTGGCATCGAATTTCCGGATTCTGTGAACGTTGTTTAAGTATTTTGATTCGGTAACGAAACTTTGAGTCGTCGGCGTGGTTTGATGAAGTGAGATTAGGTAGGCCTTTTGTCATAAGTTAAAATCCTGAGTCCAAAGCATGCCGAAGGCAGCAAAAAAGACCGCGGAGGCCATGGTCGGTTCGCGCTCCACGCTGCTTTCGCCGCAGTGGGTCATCGTGTTGATTGCCTTGGTTTTGCTTGGTACCTGGTCCGCAGTCAGTTTGGCGGTAGTCCTCGGGTGCTATGTTGCGGCGTTCATCATTTTCAACATTGCAGCCATTTGGGGGATCAAGATTTGGCCAGCGGGTTTGACGCCAGTTCAGTCTGGTATCCTCGTGGCGTTGATCGCGGTTGTTCCGTTGACCGCGATTGCGCGAAATGTGCCTGAACTGTTCGACCTCGCGGAGTATCGAGCAGCTTGGACTCCGATTTCAGACCGCCTTAGGTTGGAGCGTACTCCAACGATCGCGCCACCGATTGTCCGCGGTGATCAGCCCAACCGTTTTTTCGTTTACGCTCCCGGTGGCCGCGACGTACAGTGGCAATGCAATTCGAGGAAGGATCCGCTGGTGGCCATCAACCTGGGATCCGGTCTGTTTCAGGTCGATTACGATCCTCGTCGAGATGGATTACCGGAGATAGTTTCGGGCCAGTTTTCCACTTCGATCATCGTCGATGGTCGCACGCATCAACGCACGATGACGGCGGTCACTCCCTACGCTCACCCGCGATGGTTGTCTTCCGTGCCCGCCCGCGGCGTCGCAGCCACGGTGAGTGAAGAAACCGACGAACTCATCCTGGTCGTCGCCAATGGCCGAAGTCGCCGCCTGCCTGTTGGCGATGGTCCCACGGATTGCGTGCTGTTCAACGCTGGCAGTCAGGTTGCGGTCGTCCATCGCTGGACGGGCGAATTGTGGATTATCAACGCGAACAGCGCCTCGGTGGAATCCAGGATTCCAACACACACGGGCCAAGCGAGAATTGCGTTGAGTCCGGACGGGAAGCAATTGGCGATCGCGGTCGATGGAACGAACAAGGGGATTTGCGTGGTCTCAATTCCCAGCTTTGAGGTGCAACCTTTGATCGGATTAGACATGGCGCCTGACTGGTTGTGTTTCGGAGAGGACTCTTCGACGATCGTGTTTTCCTCACGACGAAATCGCTCACTGAATCTCATGGTTCGTGAAGCGGCAACCGACCAATGGAGACTCAGTAAGACCACGAAAGTGCTGGCCCGCCCTGTGGTCACCATGCGGCGGGGCCCGGATGGCAAGCACGCGTATCTGGCTGTTTCCGCAAAACGCGAACAGGACATCAGCGCGACGCACTACATGGAACACTGTGTGATGGAAGTGCGTTTGAGTGACCTCACGACGAAGCGGACATTTGTCACCGAACAGCGCACCGTTCGTCAGACACTTCCGGGTGCGATCGATTCAGGGGTAACGCCGATGGGGATCGACTTTCTGGATGACCACACGCTCGTCGTCGCTTGTACGGGAACCAGTGACATCCGGTGTTTCCCATTGAATGATCAGGGATTGGATACGTTGATCTTGACTGACAGTTATGGGTCCCTGCTACCGCACGGGATCGCCAACCTGGGGCAAGGAACGATCGGCGTCAGTTTTCCGACCGAGGGGCGGATTTTAAACATCGATATCCAGCGCAGTCGCGGCGAAAATCGATTTGGCGCCGACCGATGAGCAGTTGCAGCTTGGCGATGAATACGCGTTGCTCCAGCGTCGCGGTGAACGGACGTTTCGAGAAGCTTCTCGTGCCGGTTTCTCTTGCGAAAGCTGCCATTTGGATGCGGATTCGGATTACTCCCAACATCACATCCGGGGGCCGAGGCGGGAGATGTTTTTTACGCTACCGGTTCGCGGTTTGTCCGGCACATCGCCTTACATGAGAAATGCCTCTCATTCGACGCTGTCCAGTTTTCATGCGGTCAATCAAGAACTCTTCCGAGATTTTGCCGCACAAGTGCCATGGGATCGCTTTGCGGCCACCGCGGCGTATCTGGAAGGACTGCCGCCGGCGCATCGAGCGTGGCCAGAGTCGGAATCGGAAGTGGCTGACAAGCGGTTGGGAGTGGAAGCTTTTAAGCAGGCTCGTTGCGATGTCTGTCACACGTTTCCAGCATTCACCAATCTTGGGGTTCACGCACAAGAAACCATTTTTCCCGAAATCAGGAAAAAGCGTGGCTACGCGGACAAAATCGATACGCCAACCTTGTTGGGCCGCGGTTCGAGTCCAGTATTTTTGCATGACGGTCGTGCGAAAAGTGTTCGAGAGGTATTGGTGGAGCAAAATCCTTCGCGCCGCCACGGAGACGTTGACGCACTCGACAAGAATTCGTTGGATGCGCTCGTCCGGTTTTTGGAAAAACTATAGCAACCTGCTGTGAAAGGCATCCACCATTCAAGGGCATTCAGAAACAATTGGCGAGTCGCCCAAAATCGCTTGGGACGAACGAGGTCAGAAATGGCTACCGTTCTGGATTTGGGGCAGCCTGGCCTGGACCCTGCTGGTTGCGTCGTGGGCGGTCTTATTACCGAGTCACTACGAATTGGAGCGTGAGCTCTGGATTTGCCGTCTGACTGGTTATGGTTCGCTAGCCATGCTTGCGTCGAGTCTCTTGGCGACGCCGTTGCGCTTGGTTTTAAATCGCTGTGGTTATCCCGTTTCACGAGCACGGTCAAATTACTGGCGACGGCAGTTGGGTCTGGCGAGTTGTGTTCTGGCTGTGGTTCACGCGATCACGGCGCTTTCGACAATCGTGCCGGCGATCGATCCGTACGTTTACTATCAGCCGTATTTACGCTCTGGTGCACTGGCGTTAGTCATTCTGCTGATCTTATTCTTCACTTCGTTTCCGTTCTTGATTCGGTTGCTTCGCATTAAAGTGTGGAAAGAAATTCATCGGCTGGTTTACGTCGCGATCGGATTCGTTTTTCTGCACCTGATCAGTTCGCCGTTCGCATCGCGATGGTGGACGCTAAGCCTGTTCAGCGCGCTGGTGATCGGCATGCTGTTACGCTGGATACCCGAACGCAGACCTGAATGATTTAAACGCTTCCAGGTCAGGTTACGGCTGCTCGGCGGCCGTTTGTCGCAGGGTGCTGGAACTCAGTGCGTCGGGCAGGAGCTACGCGGAAATACCGTCAAAACGTTTGGAATCACTCGTGGGTGTCTGCCAGCTTTTTCACGTTGCGGCGAATGTCACGTCGTTGCCGATATTTAAATCGGAGTCGACTGGCGATTTTGCGAGACGTAAGGAACAGCGGTAGGTGCCCCAAGTCGTCGTGGTCAACCGCGATGGACATCCGGCCGCGAGCGGTGCCAAAAATCCGAGGCTTCTTCCACCGGGGAATCACAACGGGGTAAGTCCGGAGAATCTTGGAATTCTGTCGCAATCAGCCGCCCGTCAACAGACCAGCGTTGCGTGCCCGACCAACGTGCGAATGGGCCCACCTGTTTGGACTCCAGGGCACAGTCGCTGTAGTCCCGACTCATATGGTATTGTCCGGCTTTTTAAATTCGCGGCGGTTCGTTGGCGAATATCGGCCCACGGATTGGCATGCAGTTTGCCCGGGGGTTCGTTGCTGCGCGCTTTGCCTGCGTGTCAATTGGTCCCTGCAGGCAAGTCCGGCTTCGCCTCGAATCACGCTGGAACCACGGAATGAGCAATCAGAAAAAAGTCGTTGAATTCAATCAGGTGTTGGAACGTGAGTTGGATGAGATTGTCACGCGTCGTCGGCAGGCGAATTTATCTCCGGTCGCCAACGGGGAAACGGCCCGAGCTCAGGTTTCAAAGGATCTGGTGGGCGTCGCGCTTTCCGGCGGCGGGGTTCGTTCCGCGAGTTTCAGCGTTGGTTTGATCCAGGCACTTTATGTCAAAGGCGTCCTGCGGTTTGTCGACTATCTGTCAACGGTTTCCGGGGGTGGATATGCGGGTAGTTGCCTTTCGTCGATTGCGCTGCATCCCGATACCAAATTCGCGTGGAACGTTGAATCCTACGATGATTGCCAGGAGGACAGGGAAAGCATCGAAGGTGATACTGAAGAACAGCTTCACGAATCCGTTTCTTCGGAAGAAAATTTTCCGTTGACTCCGATGGCCGACGGGCGACAACCTGCGCCGTTGTTGAGTTGATTCATGGTGGTAACAGTTTGAGCCGCCCGCTGTTGTTTTTCAATCGCTATTTGATCGGCGTGGTGTTGACTAACATCGTACTCATGAGTGCGCTGTTTATGGTTGCCGCGAGTGCGGCTTACCTGTTTCGCCGCCTGGATCATCGGGAGACGATCGATTTTCTGTACGCCCTTGGTTTTCGCGGGGATATCTGGCGGGCATTTTTTCCCAGCTACGTCCTGTTCATCGTCTGGTTGGTGATGTGGGCGATTTCCTATTGGCGCAAAGGGTCGCAGGCGACGGGCCGATTCGCCCGCTGGTTTCTAATGTTGACCTTTGTCTCCGTGCTGTTTGCCTTTGCCGCGTTACTGGGGACGGGCGATATCAGTATGACGTATTGGACCACCGGACTGGGATTGTCGCCGCCTGGAAAAGAGCTTCAGGTGTTTGGCCAGGATTTGAAAGTCGTTTTGGTGGTGGTGTTGTTCATTGCCTTGTTGCCCTACCTGCGAGTGAAGGACTTGATTCGCAGCGGCACCAACCCCCGAAATGCTGTTGAGGGCTGGATTTTTGCAGTTGCCAGTCGAGCCCTGTTGTTTGGACTTCCGTTGCTGGTGTTTGCGTATTTTGCCCACGAAAATATCTCGCAGCACAATGAAAAACGCCTGGAGACGGAACACGGCGTGACGATTTCAAAACTCTATGATTTTGTACCTTTGGAATTTACAGACTGGGCCGAGACGTGGCGCGGGATCGAATTGGAAGCGGCCATCTCCAGAGGGGTTGACCCCGATTCAGCAAGCACCAACGCGCCGGCGGCATCCGACCCCGATCGTCATTTATTCCAGGTCAGCCGGACTATTTGGGATTCGCTCGATTCGGAAACAAAAGGAAAACTCCGTGAGAGTCTCAAGGTCATCGCGCAAATCGGAATTTCGGACCGCGACGTCTCCCAGTTGGAGCGCTGGCTGCAAATGTTTACCTGGAAGATTACCGGTGAAAGCAACGAATTCAGCGCGCAGTTCGAACGTCGTAAACGCCTGGTCCAACTGAAACAGGAAATCTGTGACTATTTAACTCGTGAACTGTTGCAAAATCCGGTTTTCTACCGAAGCTTCGAACACGTCCAAGGTGATTTTCCCGAAATGCCTCGTGTCCAGCGTGAATTTCTGGAAGGCAAAATCAAAGCCCTGACTTTGCGCGGACAGGGAATTGAGAACCAGAACCAGGAACTCGCCAACAACCCGGCAGCTCGAATAGACCTGAGTCGCTGGTTCGCCAAACGCCAGCAACTGCTCGACGAATTAACACAGCTTCAGGCCGAGGGGAGTGGAGCCGACTATCGTCAAAAGCGAGGTGAGCTGAACGAGTTGATCGAACTGGCAGACGGTCAATATGCGAAGCTGGCGGACGAAGTCAAGCAAGTCAACTGGGACCTGATGAAGAATTATTATGGTGATCAGCTGGCCGGCAAGGATACGGTGTTTGCCATGGTGGTGGTCCAGCGCGATCAGGCAAAACGCCTGAAATGGATCGGCTGGTCGCTGGTTGCGTTCCTGCTGTCATCGCTGGTGGTGAGTTTAAACGCGACGTCGCTGCATGGGTTTTATCGAAACCGGTTGTCGAAGACCTGGATTACCGAATGTCCGGCCTTTGGTCGCGATATCCCGCTGGCGCGAATGGATACGACGACCAAAGGCGCTCCTTACCATCTGCTGAGCGGGTCGTTGCATTTGCTGGGCCGAAATATCGAAGGGTTGCCGCCGATGGCTCCGTTCCTGTTCTCGCGGGCGTATTGTGGCTCCGATCGTACCGGTTTCGTCGCGACCGAAGAATACGCTGGCGGTCGATACGATTTGCCCAACGCGATGTCGATCTCGGGTGCCGCGGTAACGCCAACCCAGGTACAGAATCCGTTGTTGGCCGCGTTGCTGTTGGTGGCAAACTCGAGACTCGGCCAGTGGTTACCCAATCCTTCCCGACGCAGCCTGCTGCCGTCATGGATTCAGGGAATTCTCTCCCGTCTACCACCCAGTCCTCTTCGCCTGGCGATCGGTTGGCTGCAAAAACCCGAGGCCCGGGATTATTGCTTCGTTGCCGATGGAGGCCATACCGAAAACCTGGGCTTGCTGGAATTGTTGCGGCGGCGCTGCAAGCTGATCATTGTCAGCGATGCTTCTCACGATCCAGAATACCAGTTTCAGAATTACGTTGATTTGCATCGCAAAGTCCGCTCGGAGATGGGGATTCGGCTCAAGGGGATCGACACCCGAAATGTGGACCTTGAGCAGGCCATTCCCGACGAAAAAACCGGCTTGGCGTCCGAGCATTTTGTGGTGGCTCGGATTATTTATCCCGCCGACGAGGAAACCGGGCGGGCGGGCATCGATGAAGGGCTGCTGATTCTGGTTAAACCAAACTTCACCGGAGATGAACCGATCGACCTGCAGAATTACCGCGCTCATCAGCCCCAGTTTCCGCATCATCCCACGACGGACCAGTTTTACGACCCCGGTCGTTTCGAATCCTACCGCCAGCTGGGATTTCATATCGGGGCACGGGTCGCGAGACGATTTGATCCGGAACATGCGAAGTTCCAACCAGCCAGGAAACCCCTTGGCCGACAGTAAACTCGGCGGTTCAACTTCCAGATCGGACTCGAGCGAAGAGAATGGTTTGCCGGAGCTACCTGAACAAATATCGGGTGACAGCCTCGGCACGGTGACCCAGTGGTTGGCAAGCGATGATCTGGAACGGCGGGAATTGGCGGTGCATTTTGTCGGGGAGCACGCACCGAGGAGAGCGACCTGCGCAACGCGTTGATCAAGCCGCTGTATCATGCGGCTGCTTGGCGACGACGTCACTCGGCCAATGCAGGAAAAAATAATTTGGGCATTGGGCGAACTGGATGTCGATGAAGCGGCGGTTGGGGAACACCTGGCCGGACTGGTTGCCGATGATTCGCGGCCCCTCAAAAGTCGACTGGCTGCCCTCGAGGCGTTGGCAAGATCGGCAGCGGATCAAGCGTCACGGAAGCGAATCCTCAAGCCATTTGAGAATCATCAAGATCGGTCCATTGCGGATCGAGTAAGGACTATAATGGGCCAGGCGAAAACGAAGAAATCATCGCGGTGAATCGAAGCGAATCGACGTCGTTATCCTGGCAGGGGCTGAATCGGTCATGGTGAGTGAAAACCAGATATTTTCGGAAACGCGAACGCGGAGTCTTACCAAGACCATTTCATGGCGTTGCGTGGCCGTTTTGAACAGCTTTACGATTCTCTCCTTGAATCTAAGTGACGGTAATTTGACCAACGCACTGGCGATGAATTTCACCGGGTTTTTCGCTTTTTATTTCTTCGAGCGAATTTGGAATGTGGTGCGTTGGGGACGAGTCCCAAAAGTAAAACGGAAAGACGCTGCAGGTGGAAATCCGGATGCCGTGGGGTCGGTTTAAAGGAGGGCTTGAGTCGACTCGGGAACGGAGTTTATTGTATTGACATATCGAAATTGTTTGATATGATTTGGAGTGTCGATTGGATATCGATTCTGATCGGCTGGGGTCGTCCTTGGCTCGTCAAGCTGCCACTGCTGTGGTTCACTTGGCGGAGTTACGCGGCCGATTGCCGACAGGATGATTCAGTTTTTATTCAATCTGATTTGTTTGAACCACAATGAACCCTGATCCAACACCTGCAACGGGTACCCGATCCATGACGGAATTCCTGATCATGTTTGGCGCAATCGCCGTCTGGCTTGCTTTGCAAATGTTTATTTTGCCGCGTTACGGGATTCAGACGTGACTCAGTGGCGCTTGTGCCCAGCCGAGTTCGGCTGCCGATCAAGACGCTTCGATGGAGTCGTCAAATCCTGACGGTGAGCCTCCGTATGGCCAGCCCCAGTCCAATCCGCTGTTGAATCCTGATGCGTTGCCTTTCGATGAAACGGACGTGAAGTTGTTTGAAGAAAACTCGTCCCTCAACCATGACTTGCCCGGCGCGAATGTCGTGAACGTGAACCGCCAGTCGTTTCGGTCTGAAGTTCTCGAGAGTGAGTTGCCCGTCGTGGTTGATTTTTATGCGAACTGGTGCGCACCGTGTCGCAGGTTAAGCCCGATCCTGGATCGGATGGCGGCCAGGTTTGCCGGCCAGATCAAGTTTGTCAAAATCAACAGTGACCAACAAAATGAATTGGCAGCGGAGTACCAGGTCAATAGTCTCCCGACCGTCGTGATGATCGACCAAGGGGAGAAGATCGGGCAATTCGCTGGTCTGCCCGACGAAAAGGACTTGCAGGCGGCCCTAAAGAAATGGGTCGAAACACGTTCGACGACGGCTTGAGAACAGCCATTGGCGGAAGCAATCGCCCCGCCCCTCCTGATTTTTTAGTTTGTGGGGGCCTGACCGCAGCGACGGTTGCAACCGGGTCCCACATCGACCGGTCTCTAACCCGAAAGAAACGAAATGCAATCGCGTCAACAAGATCGTTATTACTTGGTTCGGGTCGCGAGTCGTGGCATCGCGATCTGCGGATTGTGCTTGATTTTTGCCGGGTGTGAGTCCCGCCAATCCGCGGCGCCCGCCAGCCCGGATGCGGTTCGTGAGACCGTCAGTCCGCTCGCGACGTTGACCGGAGTCCAGCAACAACAAAAAGAATTGGCCGTTGCTGCCAAAACAAAGTTGTTCGAATCGCTACTGGCTGAATTGACTCAATCGATGGGTGCCAATGGACCAGCCAAGTCGATCGGGGTTTGCAAGTCGAGGGCCCCGGAGATTGCCAAATCCGTGGGACAGGAAACCGGCGTCCGGATCGGTAGAACTTCCTTTCAATTGAGAAACCCTGACAATGTGGCCCCGGATTGGGCTGCTACCTTCGTGCAACAACGCATCACCGACGATGTCGAGGTCGCTCTGAAAGACGACGCGTTGGGTGTGTTGATGCCGATCCGGTTGAAAGCAACCTGCCTGCTATGTCACGGCAGCGATGAACAGCTGATGCCAGAAGTTAAAACCGCGATCGCGTCCAATTATCCGCAGGATCAGGCAACCGGTTTTAGCGAGGGCGATCTGCGAGGTTATTTCTGGGTCGAAGTTCCGGCGGGAGCCGATCGGTAGGCCGTTGGGCGTGAGCACCAGCAGTGCTTGGAGGGAGTTTCACCACTGGTTATTTTTGGTGACCGGACGTTGCGTTTGCGGAACGGTCGGGCCGAAGACTTTGGCCTTCCCATTCTGTCGGAATCAGGCGAATCGGGCCCTGCGGCGTCGTGCTTGGTTCGACTCGAAACTGCTTGCGCACGTAACTGTGGCAATTGACGCAGGTGGTCGTCATTTGCAAGAACGTGTAATGAGTCCCTTGCAGGTTTTGCTCGTCGGCCAATTCGACCAGTTTGTCACACTGCAAGCGAAACTCGGTTCCGTAGTGTTGGTAGACCGCGTCGTCGGCGGTCGGCCACTGGACGGCCAGGCTCATTTGCTTCATGCTTTGGGCGCCGTTTTTGATCAACTGAAAATCTTCGGTCACCAGGCCATCGAGGACTTTCTGGGATCCCACCAGTTTGGCCCTCATGAAGGCTCCGGCAGAACGCTGAGGGGGCGGAAGTTCCTGTGCGTGATCCTGCCCGATTTTCGGTAATCGCTGGGCCGGAGGCTGAGGTTCCTGTTGGGCCGACCAGCAGGCAGCGATCAAGGTTGAAACCAGACACGAAATCAGGGTTAGCGTTTTCATTGTGAATCCTTTCGCAGCGGTGAATGGTTGATCGGTTCCTGCCGTCCGCACCAAAATCGAGCGGTCCTAATCAACCCCCATTTTCTACCAAGATCTCATTTCAGCTCTAAGGTCAATTGGCCCTATTTCGTGACGCCCCCGACCAATCACGCCGAAAAATGTGGGTTTTCGATAGCCATGATCCGGGACGGGAACCGCCAATCAGCCCGATCCAGAGTTGATTTTCAGCCAAATTTTTCAATGAAATTGCCTTTCGAGCTCTCGCGTGAAGGCCGGGACAACAGCGGTTGCTATCGCTGGCCTCCGGTTGGACCGCAAGCCAAAATGCGATAGATAAAGGCCCTTGAGTCACGACGATTTCGGAAATGAGCTCGTCAACCGATTACTTTCTACCCGACCAACTCCATGAATTCGACTTCCGCCGCAGGCACCGCACCGGTTTCTGCAACCAAACCGAGCCGTGAGAAAAAGGACCGCGAAAAAAGCGGCGGGTTCGGGACGTTTGGCGGAGTCTTCACGCCGTGCACGCTGACGATTCTCGGCGTCATCATGTTTCTGCGTTACGGCTATGTGGTCGGAAATGCTGGCTTGCTGAACGCGATCGGAATCTTGATCTGTGCCAAAATCATCACGGTGCTGACGACGTTATCGCTGTCGGCCGTTGCCACCAATACCAAGGTCCGGGGTGGTGGCGCCTATTTTCTGATCAGCCGCAGCCTGGGAGTCGAATTTGGTGGTGCCATCGGTGTGGTCTTTTTTTTGGCCCAGGCGATTTCTGTTTCGATGTACCTGATCGGTTTTACCGAAGCCTTGGTCGCAATCGCCGGCGACGCGATCCCGTTCAAAGTGGCCGCGATGACTGCCAACATCGCGGTGTTCGTCTGTGTGTATATCGGCGCGGGTTGGACCATCAAGGTTCAGTATTTCATTCTCGCGACGTTGGCGGCGTCATTGGTTTCCTTTTTTCTCGGTGCCGCCGAAGTTTTTGACTGGGCCAATGTGACTGCCAACCTGCGGCCAAATTATGTGGGGAATGAGTCATTGTTCACGATGTTTGCGTTGTTTTTTCCTGCGGTGACCGGCATCATGGCCGGCGCGAACATGTCGGGCGATTTGAAGGATCCTGGCAAGAGCATTCCCAGCGGCACGCTTTGGTCGATTGGTGTGACTGCGGTGATCTATGCCCTGATGGCGCTGTTTTTTGCCGGCACACGTTCTTCCGCTGAACTGGTGAGTGACAACATGATCATCTCCGGGATCGCGCGTTGGCCGGTTCTGATTTCTGCGGGTGTATTCGCGGCGACGCTTTCCAGTGCGCTCGGTAGCATGATGGGCGCTCCCCGCATTTTGCAGGCGTTGGCGAAAGATTCCATTTTTCCATCGCTCAAGATGTTCGCAGTCGGCAGTGGCCCCAATGCCGAACCTCGCCGTGCGGTAATTGTCACCTTTGTGATTTCGACGATTTTCATTCTCGCCGGAGACCTGAATTCGATCGCCCCACTGATCACGATGGCTTTCATGATCACCTATGGAACAATCAACCTTGCCACGTTTTACGAAGGAATCACCAAGAACCCCAGTTACCGCCCGACATTTCGGTACAGCCACTGGAGTACATCATTGCTGGGCGCGGTCGGATGTGCCGCGGTCATGCTATTGTTGAATTGGCGTTGGGCGTTGATTTCCATCTGCATGATGGCGGCGATCTACTTCTTCATTTATCGAAAGCAAGTGGAATCCCGATGGGGTGATCTGAATAGTGGTTTGTTATTTGAGCGAACCCGCAAAAACCTGATCAAACTGGAACGGATGCTGTATCACCCGAAGAACTGGCGACCGATCATCCTCGCGATGAGCGGGAGCGGTTCCAATCGCTTGAATCTGGCGATTTTGGGGCACTGGCTGACCAGTGGCTACGGAATCCTCAATCTTGGTCAGGTGATTCAGGGAGACGTTGAGGATCGGGTGGACCGGATCATCAACCAGGAGGAAATCCTGGAGCGTTTTATCATCGAGGAAGGCCTGGAGGCCTTTCCCAACATCGTCGCCGCTCCCTCGGTCACCGAGGGAATTGAATACATGGTTCAATGCACGGGACTGGGCGCGCTGCGGCCGAATACGCTGCTGTTGGGCTGGCCGGGGGAGGAAGGCAAAGCGGAAGCGATGGTTGCGTCGTTGCGTGTGATCGCGTCGCTTAAACGAAACATTATCGTCGCCAAATTGCATGACAACGAGGAATTGCGGAATGTGCCACCGGGAACGATCGACGTCTGGTGGCGTGGACGCCAGAACGGCGAACTGATGTTGTTGCTGGCTCATCTGCTGAAGCAAAACCCCAAATGGCGAAACCACACCATCCGCTTGATGCGAGTCGTCGCTGAAGAGGCCGGCCGGGACGAAGTTTTGAAGCACCTGAAAGATCTGGCGGCGGAGTCGCGGATCGTGGTGCAAGCAGAAGTTTTTGTTTCCGACGACCCACCGCGGGTGATCGCCGAACAGTCCCAGCGCGCCGCGATGTCCATCCTGGGTTTCGAAATGCCGGACATTGGTCGCGAAGCAGAATTTTACCGTGGGCTCGATCGTTTCACCGAGCAGATCCCGCGAGCATTATTCGTCAGCAGCATTGGAAACATGAAATTGAATTCCTGAGCGACGCCGCTGGATGGCCGATTTTCCGGTAATCCAAGTTGCAACATTCGGCCAAATTGGCGATACACACAGTTTGGGGACGGGGCGGTGGATTGCGGGTTTCGGTATTGGTTTAAGCCGCCAGGGCTCGTCAATTTGGAAACAACGATTTCAAACGTTGCAACCGATCCATTTCAACCTGCAAGGCGGCGGGATTTTTCCGTATTCAGGGCAGAAAACGGGCCCCGACCCGGTGCTGGGTGCAAAACTTTGTTTTTTTGATATTTTCACATCGCGTGGCTCAAACAATGATCAAACGAATTCTGATTGCTGGAGGCGCTGGCTTCCTCGGTTCCCACTTGTGCGAACGGATGGTGGAAGAAGGCCACGATGTGATTTGCCTGGATAACTTTTTTACCAGTCAAAAAGCCAACGTATCCCACTTGCTTGGTAAACCGAATTTCGAACTCATTCGGCACGATGTTGTTTACCCGATCCTGCTTGAGGTCGACGAAATCTATAACTTGGCTTGTCCCGCTGCGCCTGGCCACTATCAATACAATCCGATCAAGACCATGAAGACGTCGGTGATGGGGTCGATCAATTTGCTCGGTATGGCCAAACGCTGTAACGCCAAGATCTTTCAGGCCTCGACCAGCGAGGTTTATGGCGATCCGGAAGTCCACCCGCAACCCGAATCCTATCGTGGTTCGGTCAACCCGATCGGAATACGCGCCTGCTATGACGAAGGCAAACGAGCTGCGGAGACCCTGTTTTTTGATTACCACCGGATGAACAAAACCAACATTCGCATTTGCCGAATCTTCAATACGTACGGTCCGCGAATGCATCCTTTCGACGGTCGTGTGGTCAGCAATTTCATTCGCCAGGCACTCGAAGGCCGCGACATTACGATTTTCGGTGATGGCTCACAGACGCGATCGTTCTGTTATCGCGATGACCTCGTGGAAGGTTTTATCCGGCTGATGAATGCGCCGGATGAGGTGACCGGGCCGATCAACCTCGGGAATCCTGGCGAGTACACCATCAAGGAACTTGCCGAGCTGACGATCGAGTTAGTGGGCAGCGATTCCAAGTTGGTCTACGAACCGCTTCCGCCGGATGATCCGACGCGGCGAAAGCCAGATATCACACTCGCCAAACAGAAGTTGGATTGGGAACCGAAAATTCCATTGCGAGATGGATTGCAGCGGACGATTGACTGGTTCAAAACGATCAACACAGAAAACTATCGTCCCCCAACACCCAACTTCTAGAACCGTGTAGAATGGTCCGAACTTGGAATACCCCCACGAGATCGGGACCTCACTATGAAATTTCTGGAACTTGGATTGGCGATCGTATTCAGCGGAATCGCCTCGTTGGCCGCGGCCGACGATTGGACCCAATGGCGAGGTAATCGGCGAGATGGAACGTGGCTGGAAACGGGCGTTGTCGACAAACTGACAGCTGAAAATCTGAAAGTCGTGTGGCGGACGCCGATTGATGCTGGCTACTCCGGTCCCACAGTTGCCGACGGGCGTGTCTTCCTGATGGATCGTCAGACGCGTGATGGTCAAATTGAATCGGTTCGCTGTCTGGATGCGAAAACCGGCCGCCCGATCTGGCAACATGCTTATGAAGCGATTTACACGATTGGCTACGAAGCAGGGCCGCGGGCGTCAGTGACGATCGATGAGGAACGGGCCTTTGCGCTGGGATCGATGGGGCATCTGCATTGCCTCGATGTCGAAAGTGGAAACGTCATCTGGAAGCGGGATCTGGATTCGGATTTCAAGATCTCGGCGAGCAAGCGGATGCCGATCTGGGGAATTGCCTGCAGTCCGATTGTGTTTGGCGATCTGTTGATTGTTCAACTTGGCGGCGCTGAAGGTGCGGGCGTGATTGGTCTGGATAAATCGACCGGCCGCGAAATCTGGCGATCGCTTGATGACCGCGGACAGTATTCTTCACCCGTATTGGTCAAACAGGGTGACAAACAGGTGCTGGTCTGCTGGACAGGGGATGCCGTGGCGGGGCTGAATCCGGAAACGGGGGAGGTTTATTGGCGAACTTTGTTCACGCCGACCCGCATGCCGATCGGTGTGGCTTCACCGGTCATCAAAGACGGTTATATCTTCTTGACCTCGTTTTATGACGGTTCCTTGATGTTGAAGATGAATGATGATCTGAGCGTCTCGGAAGTCTGGTCCGCGCGAGGTGAAAATGAGCGGGTCACGAAAGCCCTGCATTCGATCATCAGTACGCCCATCTGGATCGAGGACCATCTTTATGGCGTTGACAGCTACGGGGAACTTCGTTGTTTGCGAGCCAGCGATGGCGTGCGAATCTGGGAAGACTCGCAAGCAGTCAAGCGGAATCGTTGGGCGACCATTCATTTTGTCCAGCACGGAGAGGATGTCTGGATGTTCAACGAGCAAGGTGAGCTGATCATTGGTCGGCTTTCGCCACAGGGTTTCACGGAAATCAGTCGCGCCAAAGTCATTGAGCCGACTCAGCCCCAATTGAAACGCCGTGGCGGCGAAGGTGTCTGTTGGTCTCACCCCGCCTTCGCCAATCAATCCGTTTATGTTCGCAACGACCAAGAGATTATCTGTCTCGACGTCTCGAAGTAATCAGCATCCGGGAACAAGGGATGAAGTGTTTTGACTGCATCGTGGTCGGGTTTGGCGGAGTGGGTAGCGCGGCGCTGCGAGCGGCTGCCAAACAGGGATGGTCGGTACTGGGGATTGATCGGTTCGGTACCGCCCATGACCGAGGCAGTTCCCACGGCCAAACGAGAATTATTCGCCGTGCCTATTTCGAACATCCCAACTATGTCCCGCTGACTCACCGGGCATTTGAGATGTGGGACGAACTGAATCGGCGTCATCGCACGTCGCCCGATGTCAAGGAACTGATAACGCCGGTGGGATTGTTGCAGGTGGGGGATCCGGACAGCCAGGTGATTCGCGGGGTTGAGGCCAGCGCGAAAGCACATGATCTACAGGTGGAACGGTATTCCGCCGCGAAAATCGAGGAACGTTTGCCGATTTTCAACATTCCGCCACATCAAATCGGGTTGTTCGAGTCAGGCGCCGGGATCTTGAGAGTCGAGCTTTGCGTGGCCGCGATGATCCAGCAGGCGGTCAAGCATGGGGCCCAACTGGTGGTGGACGATCCGGTGGAAAGCTGGTCGATCTCCGAGGGCCTGGTCCACGTGCAAACGCAAACCGCAAACTACCAGGCAAAACGTCTGGTGATCGCTGCGGGCGCCTGGAGTCAATCGTTGTTGCCGGACGCGCCGTTGGATTTGCAGATCTTAAAAAAGCAGCAGCACTGGTTTCAGATTGACCGCGTGGATCAGAAGCTAATCAACCGTTTTCCCAGCTTCCTGATCGAGCAGGCTGACGGCAGCTGTTTCTACGGAATCCCGGAAATCAACTACCTCGGGATGAAGGTGTGCGAGCACTCGGGCGGTCAGCCGATCACGGATCCGACGAATCTGAATCGCGATCTCGATGCGGAAGAGTTGCATCGCGTCGAAGAGTTCATGCAGCGTTACATGCGGATCGGGCGCCACCGGCTGGTGCATCATAGTGCTTGCATGTACTCGATGTCGACCGACGGCCATTTTGTCGTCGACTATTACCCTGGGACCGATCAGGTCGTGTTCGCTGCGGGATTGTCGGGGCATGGTTTCAAATTCTGTCCCGTGATTGGCGCCTATCTGATTGACCTGTTACAGGGGCAGCAGGACGAGACATTGGCGTTTCTCAAATATGAACGACGTTCGGAAAATTCGCCCTCATGATTCGCGGATGGTTGGTTGGGAGGACGTATTCGGGCCACGGGTTGCTTTGCTGGCGAACGCTTGAGCGATTCTCCGCGACAACAGGTTGAAGTTAATCGGTTTGACAATGTGCAGGTCAAATCCGGCCGCCATAATATCGTTTCGATCCGCGAGTTGACTGTAGCCGGTCATGGCCACCAGCAAAGCTGATTTGAGGTGGTCGAGCTGGCGGATTTTTCGCCAGCTGTAATCCATTGGTGCCTGGCAAATCGACATCAATAATGGCGGCCGAGAATTCAACGGAGTTGAGGCCGTGCAAAGCCGCGTCACCATCGGCAAATTCGATGACCCGGAATCCTTTTTGTTTCAGCAGGCTTGATAACGAGCTTAGCGAATCGACATTGTCTTCCACCAACATGATGTCGCTACCAAAATCATCGGACGACTCACTTACTTGCCCGGCGCCGTCGTCCTGATTCGAATGAAGTAAACTGATCGTGAAGGTGCTCCCCTGCCCCGGTCCACCACTTTCGGCAAATACAGATCCGTTGTGGGCCCGCATGATCTGGTCGACCAGGAACAATCCGACCCCAATTCCTGACCTTGAGCGGGAGGGATTGTCCGCCTGATAAAACAATTCAAACAGGTTGTTCTGTTTTGATTCCTCCAGCCCATATCCCGAGTCGGTGATCGAAAAGAAAACCTGGCCGTCCAGTTCTCGGGTTTCCAACGAAATCTGGCCTTCCTCGGGCGTGTATTTGGAGGCATTGTCCAGCAAATTAATCATTACCTGTTTCAATCGCGAGACATCACCGACGACCCACAGCGGTTGATCGGAAAGCTGTTGGGTCAACGTCTGTTGTTTGGACTTGATCGACGGCAAAACACTTTGCACCACATCGCTGACGGACTGATTCAGGTCGTGTTTGACCATCTCATAACTAATTCGATTTCTGGTCAGTCGGGAAACGTCCAGCAGGTCCTGGAGCAGTTTGGTCATGTGACTGGTTTGCCGTTCGATGATTGCCAGCAAATGACTGAACTCTTCCGGTAACTCCCCCAGGGTATTCAGGCAGTCGAGAGAAAAAGTGATGGCCGCCATGGGATTGCGTAGTTCGTGGGAAAGGATTGCCACTAATTCGTCGCGGCGTCGGACCTCATCGGATGATTTTAGCTGGGCCTGTTTGAGCTCGTGGATGTTGGAAAGGGTAGCCATGACCCGCGTGGGCTGTCCTTCGGTATTGGACAGGACTTGGGAATCAACTGAAAACCAGCGGTACTGGCCTGATTTGTCCCGGAGCCGAATTTCGAGGCTTGTGTTTTCACCCTGGGTCACACGCTCTGTGGCCCGATCATAAGCCGGCCGGTCATCCGGATGGATCCGTTGCCGAATCAAGCTGCTGGAGTTGTTCAGCTCACCTCGCTCGAATCCGAGCAGTCGCTCGAGATGATCCGCGAAAACCCAGTCAGGGTTCTCGAGGTCAAATTCGACCACACCCACCAACGAACCTTCCAGCGCGGCTTGCAAACGCATTTCATCGAGTCGGAGTTTTTCGCGAGCCGGTTCCTGTAAACAACCTGGAAGCATTGGAGTAACCGGGATGGCGTTGGCTGCGCGGTTGGCCGAATGAATAGAAACAATCGGCTCGAATAAAGTCAGTACCAAGGATTGTTCCCGCCCGGCTCGCTGGGGCCGAATGAGTTGCGATCGTATTTTCAGGCTTCCAATGGTCGATTCCTGCGGTTGCTGTTGTTGTACAGTCTCGTCGATGACTCGAATCAATTCGTCTTTCCACTGGCGATCGCCGGTCAGATCGTTCAGCGAGCCAGCCAATTGAGTCCCCAGCAGATTCGACACCGGACCAAAGGTCTGAACGATTGCGTATTCGATCCCAAAGAATGGCAGGTGGTAGCGAGTGGAAAGCAAGTTCCGCGTAGGCTTGCCAAATCTCGGCATCATCAAAAGGTTGAGCCGTCATCAAAAAGTAACCGTCGAGACAGAAAGACGCATGAGAATGAACGATCCAAATGGTCGGATCGCCACATTTTAGCACGTCGAGCACTCCCCGTTAGGTTCGACCACGGATTCTTGCGGACAATGTCAGGCCGTTTTCGTCAACCGATACTTGGCGGGCGAAACCCGAATTGCGTAGATCTCCCAAGCCTGCGAAAATCGTTATGGATCGGCCTTGTATTGGCAAATTTTTCCAGGAAGCGGTAGCTCAGTGACGGTACAGCAAACAGACGTGGTGATCATTGGTTCCGGTCCCGGCGGCGAGGGCGCGGCAATGCAACTGACCAAGGCCGGCAAACGCGTGGTCTTGATCGAGAGATACAGCAAGGTCGGTGGCGGCTGCACGCACTGGGGTACGATTCCGAGCAAAGCGTTACGATTCGCCATTTCGCGGCTGACCGATGCGTTAAACAATCCACTGGTCCGGTCGGCTGGCGTCGACACCAAGCCTTCCATTGCGAAACTGACCGAATCGGCACAGCAGGTGATTTCCAGCCAGGAAAAAATGCGCCGGGGATTCTACCGGCGCAATAATGTGGAAGTCGTGCATGGCCACGCAAGATTCGAAGATCCCAACACCGTTTCCGTCGACGGTGAGCATTTGATTCGCGCGAAGCAATTCGTGATTGCCGTTGGGGCCCGACCGTATCGGCCCGATTCCGTCGATTTCCAGCACGCCAGAATATTTGACAGCGACACGATTCTCGGCCTCGACCACAACCCGCAATCCATGACCATTTACGGGGCCGGCGTGATTGGGTGTGAATACGCTTCCATGTTCAGGAATCTCAGCGTGAAGATCAATCTGATCAACAGTCGGGAAGAACTATTGGATTTCTTGGATGACGAAATCAGCGATGCGCTCAGTTACCACATGCGTGAACAGGGCGTATTGATTCGTCATAACGAGCATTTTGAGTCCATAGAAGGGCATCCAGACGGTGTCATCACCAACCTCAAAAGTGGCAAAAAGCTCAAGACGGATATCCTGCTGTGGGCGGCCGGCCGAACCGGGAACACCGACCGTCTGGGCCTGGAGAAAGTCGAACTTCAACCAGACAGTCGAGGATATCTGGAAGTCAATGACTGCTTTTGCACGACCGCCGAAAATATCTACGCGGTTGGAGATGTGATCGGTTTCCCCTCGCTGGCCAGCGCCGCTTACACGCAGGGTCGGGCGGCGGCCAAGCATATTCTCGGCTCCAGCGTGAACCACTGTCAGTTCGCCAAAGATATCCCTTCCGGGATTTACACCACGCCGGAAATCAGCAGCATCGGGAAAACCGAAAAAGAACTGACGGATGAGAAAGTGCCCTATGAAGTGGGAGTCTCCCATTTCAAGAATCTGGCCAGAGCTCAGATTATCGGGCAAACCGTGGGTATGTTGAAACTGCTATTCCACCGCGAAACGTTGGAAATCCTCGGAGTTCACTGCTTCGGCGCGAATGCGTCGGAAATCGTTCACATCGGTCAGGCGATCATGTTGCAAGAGGGCTCCGCAAACTCGCTGGAATACTTCATCAATACGACGTTTAATTACCCGACCATGGCGGAAGCCTACCGGGTCGCTGCGTTAAACGGTCAGAATCGCCTGTTTTGAATTCCCCGCCTTGTCGCCCTCCATTTTTCGTTTTTCGAAAACAAAATGGGAACTTTTTGGACCAATTTTTGATCGGAATGGATGGATTGTGAGACCTTAAGCACCGGCTAAACGCCGGGAATTATCCACGTTTCCTCCGTTAACTCGGTCACTTTTACTTCCGGATTACCAGATTAGGTTTGCAGGAATTTGGACTCCAAGTAGACTAAAAGTGATAGAAAAACCGATTGTCGCAACCAACTCGACTGTAGGTAAATTTCAATAAATTGCGGTGGCTGGTAATAACCGTTTCACCGCCGCGGTGGTTGGTGTTATTTTCCATTCTGCCTCATTCATTCCAAGTTTTCAGGATCCTAACATGAGTGCTCCAGTTGTTGATGTGTTCAGCAAAACGGTGTTTCTAAACAACTCGATTGCCGCGGCCGATCTGTTTTCTGCATTCGACTCCGACGATGCAATTACCCATTATTTCGTCCAGGATTTTTCCACTCGCCCGACCAGTGGTTACTTTCAACTCAACGGGGTCGCGGTCGCCCAGGGCAGTTTTTTCAAAGTCGCAGCGGCCGACCTGGCCAATCTGAGGTATGTCGGTGGCAGTGAAATCGCCAATGAGCGTTTTCGGATCATGGCCAAAGACGCCGCCAACAATTTCAGCAGTCCTGACTCAATCGCGTCGCTATACACCGTACGCAATAATACGACGGCCCCGTATTCCAAAGCCAAATCGTTCTCGATCCTGGCCAATGAAGCAGTCGCGGGATCCGATATCGTTTGGGGATACGATCCCGACGGTTACCCGATCCAGACCTTCAACATCCGGGATCGAAGTGTCGATCTGGGCTATTTTGAATTCGACGGCATCGCCAAACCACAAGGCACTTTCTTCTCGGTTCCGGCCGAAGAGATTTCCAAACTACGATACGTTTCCACGGGGCCAACGTCCTCGGAACTGTTCGATGTGATCGCGTTTGACGGGGCACAAAACAGTCTGAATTCGGTCGGTTTTGCCAATACAACGATCAATGCGAATCGTCCCGTCGTCCAGTTTTCCGGGGCAACGGTTAACGGACTCGATATCCTTCCGCTCAAGGGTGTCACGACCATTACCGATGCCGACGGCAACACGCAGAAAAAATACCGATTCTACAATACCAGTCCACACCTGCAAAACGGCGAGTTGGTTTACAAGGGCGTCGTCATGCCTCGGTTGACTTGGTTCGAGGTGCCGGATTCCGAAATGGAAGATCTGTATTTCGATCCCCCGAACAGGGATTTCGTGCAGCAAATTCGAGTTCTCTCTTACGATGGCAAGCACTGGTCCTATCCTTCAACGCTGTCGATTACCAGCACCTACGAAATCCCAATCGAAAAACCGATTTACACGCCCAATGAAATCGTGACGGTGTCTGAACAATTGCAGACCATTTCGGTGGATTCCCTGTTTGACAAACAGGACGCCGGCCCTGCCTACGTGTCGTATGAATTCTATGATCCGGATACGGATCCAGCCGGCGGTTATTTCGCTAATCGGGGGGTTCCGATTCCCGGTGGTGCGATTCAGCAAATGTCGGCGATCGAATTCGAGAACAATCTGACTTTCAATACGGGGGCGTTTTACGATCGCTCGCTCGATTACATTTATGTGCGGGCTTCCAACGGAACTGA
>CAVQPH010000023.1:0-186265 GCA_963714685.1 Pirellulaceae bacterium
TACTGGAAATTGCCTTGGCCAAATACACGTCCATTCGCGAAGAGACGGCTTTTCAAAATGGCCAGCAGTTGGCCCGGGCCAAGGCCAACCTGGAAGCGGCCGAAAAACAGCTGGACGTTGCCCGCGAGAAACTGTCCGCACTGCTGGGGCCAAACAGCAACGGCAAGCTTGAATCGCCTGACCAGGCCTTCAGCGATTTTGTGTTGAATGCACCGATTTCAGGACAGATCGTCAACCTGCAAGCGGTGGAGTCAGCCCGATTCGAACCGGGTGAGGTCATGGCGGAAATCGCCGATACCACGAACCTTTGGGTGGAAGCCCAGATCAGCCAGCGCGACTGGCATTCTGTGACGCTCGCCGAAAACCAGCAGTTGACGATCCGGGTTCCAGCGATTCCCGATCAGAGGTTTGACGCCACGGTGCGGTACGTCGGTTCTTCCGTTTCGCGGACGACGCTGGCGATCCCTTTGGTGGCCGAGCTTGCGAATCTCGACAACGAGTTTCGACCTGGCATGTCGGTGTGGGTGGATATTCCGACCAGCAAAACCGAACCCGCGCTCGTGGTCGACGAAGGCGCCATTCAACGTAATGAAATGGAGCCGTTTGTGTTTGTCCAGGTCGGCGAATCGACCTTCGAGATGCGTGAAGTCGTCGTGGGACGTCAATCTCACGACCAGGTCGAGATCAAATCCGGATTGCAGGAAGGCGAACGCGTTGTGGTTGAAGGCGCCTTCTTTCTGAAGTCGGAATGGCTGTTGGCAGAAGAGGAATAACGGAACCGACATCACGCCGACCGACCGCTCCAAACCCGACCGAATACCCTTTATCCACCGACGATCCCATGCTTATCAAACTGATCGATTTCTCACTTTCCAATCGGTTCCTCGTCATCATCGCGATCGCCATGGTGGCAGGACTGGGCGCCTACAACGCGTTGCGAATTCCGATCGACGCGGTGCCGGACATGACCAACACGCAGGTGCAGATCCTGACCGAAGCCGGTTCGCTGTCGCCGATCGAGGTCGAACAATACGTTTCCTATCCGGTCGAAGCCACGATGGCAGGACTGCCTGACGTGGTCGAAATTCGCAGTATCTCCAAACTGGGACTGTCGGTCGTGACGGTCGTGTTTGAAGAGAAAACCGACCTGTATCACGCGCGAAATCTGATCAACGAACGACTGGCCGATGCCAAATCGAGAATCGGTGGGTACGGCGATCCGCAGATCGGAACGCTGACGACGGCGCTCGGCGAAATCCTGCAGTTCGAAGTCACAGGGACCAATCATTCGCCGATGGAACTGCGGACGATTCTGGAATGGCAGGTCGCTCCGCAACTGCGCGATACACCCGGCGTCACCGAAATCAACTCGCATGGGTGGCTACTACAAGACCTTCGAAGTCCAGGTCAATCCGGAAGAGCTGACCAGTTACGGGCTGACCCTCGGCGACGTCACCGACGCTTGGAAAACAACAACCTGACCGCTGGCGGTGGTTACATCGTGCACTACGGCGAGCAGCGTTTCGTTCGCGGTGAAGCGCTGTTGAAAACGAGGGCCGATATCGAAGACGTCGTGGTCAAAACCCGCTCCGGCGGACTGCCGATTCTGGTTCGTGATATTGGCGCAGGTCGTGCTGGCTCCGCTTGACCCGGCAGGGCGTGGTCACGCGCGATGGTCGAGGCGAAATCGTGACCGGCATGGTGATGATGTTGCGCGGCGAAAATTCGCGAACCGTCGTCGAAGCGGCCAAAGAAAAAATCGCTGAGATTCGAACCACGCTGCCCCGCGGCGTGACGTTGGAAATCATCTACGACCGTTCCGATCTGATCAATCGAACGCTTGCACACGGTGCTGAAAAACCTGCTCGAAGGCGGCACGCTGGTGATCGTGATCCTGTTTCTGATGCTGGGAAATTTTCGGGCCGGATTGATTGTGGCCGTGGCGATTCCGCTGTCGATGCTGTTCGCCTCCAATTTCATGATGTTTGCCGCGATCAGCGCCAGCCTGATGAGCCTGGGCGCGATCGACTTTGGGCTGATCGTCGACAGCAGCGTGATCATGATCGAAAACTGCATTCGCCGATTGTCCGAACGATCCCACGGTCTGCCGGCCGGGCAATTTCTGACGCCGATGCAGCGGATGACGGTGATCAAGGATGCGGCCATCGAGGTTCGAAAACCGACCATGTTTGGCGAACTGATTATCGCCGTCGTCTATTTGCCGATCCTGTTCCTCGAAGGAACCGAGGGTAAGCTGTTTCGGCCGATGGCCTTGACGGTGCTGTTTGCGCTGGGCGGATCGTTGATCCTGTCGCTGACCTTGATGCCGGTACTGGCCTACCTCGGGCTACCCAAACGGATGGAAGAAAAAGACGTCTTCCTGATTCGCTTGATCAAGACGATTTATCGGCCGCTGGTTGGAATGGCCATCAAAGCCCCGGCTGTGACGTTTGGGATTGCGATTGGCGTGTTGACGCTTAGCATTCCCCTCGGACAGCACTTGGGAGCCGAATTCATGCCGCGGCTCGATGAAGGCGACCTGCTGGTCGAAGCGTCCCGATTGCCCAGTGCATCGCTCGAGGATGCCGTTCCGCGCTCAACCGAGATCGAAGAAGTCATCAAAAGTTTCCCGGAAGTCAAAACGGTGTTCTGCAAAACCGGACGTCCCGAAATTGCCAATGACGTGATGGGCGTCCATCAAACCGATGTCTGGGTGATGCTGAAACCCGTTTCCCAATGGCCGGTTGCCAAAACGCGGGATGAATTGATCGAAGAACTGTCGGTGGAACTGAATCAGAAAGTCCCCGGCGTGGCGTTTGGCTTCACGCAACCGATCGAAATGCGCGTCGACGAACTGGTCGCCGGTGTCAAAGCCGACGTGGCGTTGCTGTTGTACGGGGATGACATGCAGATCTTGGGCGAAAAAGGCCTGGAAATCGAAGGGCTTGCTACGAACGATCGACGGTGCGGTGGATGTGAAAGCCGACTACCAGGCCAACATTCCGACCTTGGCGATCAGCACGCGACCCGAACAACTGGCGCGCTACGGCATCCCGGCTTCGGAAGTCATGCTCGCCGTCGAAGCCGTCGGTGGCCGCCCGGTTGGGCAGATTTTTGAAGGCCGCGCGCTCGTTTCCCGATCATTGTTCGATTGCCGGAAGCTTGGCGGCAAAATGCCGAATTGCTGGAACAAGTTCCGGTCAAACAGGTCGACGGCCAGCCCATTACGTTGGGGATGTTGGCCGATATTCGATTGGAGGAATCCCCGCCGGGAATCGAGCACGAAGCCGGTCGCCGGCGAACCTTCGTCTCGGTCAACGTTCGCGGTCGTGACGTGGCAAGCTTCGTCCAGGAAGCCAAGCGGAGGGTTGCCGAAGAAGTGGCGTTGCCGGCAGGTTACACGATTGAGTGGGGTGGAGATTTCGAAAACCTGCAATCGGCCAGTTTGAGATTGGCGCTGATCACCCCCGTCGTGCTGCTGTTGATCTGGATTTTGCTGTACAGTTCGCTCGGCTCGATTCGGCTGGCGTTACTGATTTTTATGGCGGTCCCGATTGCCGCGTCCGGTGGCGTGATCGCGCTGTGGCTGCGCGAAATGCCGTTCAGCATTTCGGCGGGCGTTGGGTTTATTGCGCTGTTCGGTGTCGCGGTACTGAACGGTCTGGTCTGGGTGAGCGCGGCAGAATCGAATCGGAAATCCGGCATGACAGCGATGGAGTCAGCACTCAAATCAGCGGAAACCCGTTTGCGTCCCGTTTTAATGACAGCGCTGGTGGCCAGTTTTGGCTTTCTTCCGATGGCGTTAAGCACCACGGCTGGCGCGGAGATCCAGCGGCCGTTGGCCACGGTCGTGATCGGTGGCCTGATCACCTCGACATTGCTAACCGCATTGATCGTCCCGGCGATTTATCCTTGGTTTGCACCCGATGGTGACGAGGAAGTCAGCCTGTATCACGATTGACGCGGGGAGCTTGCCTCGTTTGGTTTTTGTTAGGTGGGGATTCTTGCGGAAAAAATCAGGAAGTTAGGGGAGAGGAGACTGCCTCAATTAATTTATGCTGCAACGGTTTGTTTGGTTGGGGTTCCGGCAGCAGAAATCAGGGGTTTTTTCCCCCTCACCCCCCAGCCCCCTCTCCCCACAAATTCGGAGTAAGTTGGATGAGGTGGCGGCGCGATTGCGTCCGAATTTGCGGGGCGAGGGGGAGCCCGTATGGTTGTGGGTGAAGAATTTCAGATCGGCTGTTCTCCGTCCGCGTGATGCAGCGTTTGTCTGCTGCGGCTCAAATAGTCAACAGCTTTGATGTTCCTCAAAACACGATCGGCTCCCCCTCTCCCCACAAATTCGGAGTAAGTTGGATGAAGTGTCAAGCGCGATTGCGTCCGAATTTGCGGGGCGAGGGGGAGCCCGTGTGGTTGTGGGTGAAGAATTTCAGATCGGCTGTTCTCCGTCCGCGTGATGCAGCGTTTGTCTGCTGCGGCTCAAATAGTCAACAGCTTTGATGTTCCTCAAAACACGATCGGCTCCCCCTCTCCTCGTGAATTCGGACGCGACCTCTTTCCATTCGAGTCCAACGTTATCCGAATTCACGAGGAGAGGGGGTCGGGGGGTGAGGAGCTTGTCTCTTTTGCTGTATGCTGCAATGGTTTGTTAGGCAAGAATTCCTGCGGCAGGAATCAGGAAGTCAGTGGCTGCCCCCTCTCCCCACAAATTCGGAGTAAGTTGGATGAGGTGGCAGCGCGATCGCGTCCGAATTTGCGGGGCGAGGGGGAGCCCGTGTGGTTGTGGGTGAAGAAATTCAGATCGGCTGTTCTCCGTCCGCGTGATGCAGCGTTTGTCTGCTGCGGCTCAAATAGTCAACAGCTTTGATGTTCCTCAAAACACGATCGGCTCCCCCTCTCCTCGTGAATTCGGACGCGACCTCTTTCCATTCGAGTCCAACGTTATCCGAATTCACGAGGAGAGGGGGTCGGGGGGTGAGGAGCTTGTCTCTTTTGCTGTATGCTGCAATGGTTTGTTAGGCAGGAATTCCTGCGGCAGGAATCAGTAAGTCAGTGGTTTTTCCCCCTCACCCCCCAGCCCCCTCTCCCCACAAATTCGGAGTAAGTTGGATGAGGTGGCGGCGCGATTGCGTCCGAATTTGCGGGGCGAGGGGGAGCCCGCGTGGATGTAGGTGAAGAACCTTAGATTGGATGTTCTCGCTCTGCGCGATGCAGCATTTGTCTGCTGCGGCTCAAATAGTCAACAGCTTTGATGTTCCTCAAAACACAATCGGCTCCCCCTCTCCCCACAAATCCGGAGTAAGTTGGATGAGGTGTCAGCGCGATTGCGTCCGGATTTGCGGGGCGAGGGGGAGCCCGTGTGGTTGTGGGTGAAGAAATTCGGTGCGAGTCGGAATTTTGGCAAATCCTGCTACGCTAAAAGCCGAGGTTTACACCTTCAACGTACCGCCGTTGAACAGAGAATATGCCTGTTCCCAGGCGGCAAGGCCGACGTGTCGGCCGAGGGTTCGGCCATTGATGTCCCCGTCGCTGAAATGGATACCGCCGTACAGCCGTGAAATGCCGGCTTCGGCGGCTGCTGCGGTGAAGGTGGGCCAGGCAAGCGTGACGGATTCGGTCGGAGTTATCACCGGTTCAAATCGTGATTCGCCCGGCTGAAAAGTCACCTTGGCTCCGAACTCGTCGCTGCCGGTAAATTGCTTCAACACTTCCGCCGCCGCGGCGCTGAACGCGCTGTGGCCGGAAGTGTATTCGGCAAACGGAGGCGATGGATCGCTGCCCGGCGTCTGGTACGTCAGAAACTGATTGGCCAGAATTCGCGTGGTACCCATTTCCGGCATCCAGGCATCAATCGCGTAGCCACCCAGTTCGCTGTCAAACTCTCCAATCAAACCCAGTTCACCCAACTCACGAATCACACGCACAGGACGTGCGTAATCGTAAAACGTTTTGGACTCCCAGGTCGCAATTCCCGCGTCGAAAACGGCGTTACCAAGTGCGAAGAACATTTTGGCATCGTCATCGAGGTTGTGGTTGTCGCGAGCGGAGGCCAGCTGTCCGAACGTCATCCAGGTACCTGGTGGGAAGGAAGTGCCGCCGCCGTCTTCCCAAAACTCCGCGATCATTTTTTGCTGGTCGTTAAGATTGGCGCTGAACTCGACGACTTGCTCGGCTTGGGCGATAAACGCTGGGTTGATAATCGTTCCGATCAGACTGCGATCAATGGCAACAGGAGATTCTCCGGTCACGGTAATCGTTTTCGTGTTCAGGTCAACGGTGCCGTCGACCAACAGGAACGGCTCGGGCGCGGTGGGCCGGAACTGGTCACCCGATTCCAACGCAAACGGCGTGACGGTTCCCCATTGCGGCGTCAGGAAGCTTTGAATGTGATCCTCCGTGCCCGGCTCTGCATCGATCGGAACCCGCTCGGGCGTCCAGGCATCGATTTCGACAATGTTATCCGGTTGATTGACCGGTTGATAATCAACGGGGCTCGAATAGGGAACTCCCAGGGTTCCGCCAGGATCGTCACCCAATTGATTCGACCCGTCTTCATGACGAATGGCCAACAATTCCGCTGCCATGCGATTGCCGATCCCGGCCGGGGTCGTGACGTCGGTGGTTTCGTTAGCGGGGTTGTAACCCAGTTCGACCATTAACGCATCGAACATTTCGGTTTCTGTTGGAAACAGGTCCGAGAGCACGCTGTGGGCTGCGAAACTCATCGCATGCTGTTTGTGGGCATCGGTGTTTTCGGTTTCGGGTCGCTGCAGAGTATCGTCCAGTACGGTTGAAATGGCTGGCCCATCATACGCCGACCAAGCATCGTACATGGCGGTGTGGACCATGGCATAGGCGCGCGATCCGATGGTGGGCCCGGTCGCCAGATTGGCGACGGCGTCTTGAGCTGCCTGATCCCAGACGACCGAGATCGTCGGCGTCGGATCGTTGACTGTGACACGTTGCGTTTCCGGATCCAGCATCAGCACGGCGGCGCCAAAGGGTGCCGGACTGATGCCTGCGTTGTCGAGGTGTTCGTAAACCGAATTGACGCTTTGATTCAGCTGGTCGTTGGTGAGGTTTGATTCGAAGGCCCGGTCGCGAACCGAATCCAGCGTCACGGCATTGTTTTGAAGCAGGTCGTTGCTACCGCTGTTACCGATCAATTTCACCGGGCGACTGATCGTAACGCTGCTATCGAGGGCCACACGGTCATTGCCCGATCCTGAAAAAACTTTCAGGCGATCATTGAGCACGGCCGACTGGCCATTGGTGGCCGGCACCATCGCCAGTAAATCGTCGCCTGAGCCGAGGTGTAAATTAGTTTTACCATTTGCGATCATCTCGCCAGCAAACATCAGCTCATCGTCGCCCCTGCCCAGATCCAAATGCAATTGGCCGTTGATCTCCAGGCTATCAACACAAAAAGTGTCATTTCCTGAACCGGTGAAGACCCGAAAATCTCGGCCCGTCATGATGGAAACGACCGACAGAACATCGTCGCCGCCGTTGGTCGTGATCTTCGTGGTCCGGGACGTCGAGAGCGCCTCGATGTCAATAATGTCATTGCCGCTACCTGCGCTGACTGTCAAATCGCGGCCGGACACATTTGCCAGTTGTAACCGGTCGTTGCCGCGGCCCAGGTCAAGCAGCAATTTTTTGCTTAGCTGGAGACCCGCAACCGTCACTTGGTCGTCGCCGCCCAACATCCGCAGCGTGACGTTCTTCAAATTACCGTCGAATTGAAAGGCGGATGAAGACCCGTTGATCAGCGTTTCGTTGCCCTCGATGGAAATGCCACCGGAAGCGTCGGCGCTGATTGAGATCAGGTTCGATTGGTTGTCACCGGTAACCAACAAATTGCCGGAGCGAACGCTGATGCCGACGTCGCCTGCGAGCAGCTGTCGGGGCTCAAGTGGCTGATAGTCGAATGAGGAGCGAGCGTTCGTTTTGTTTTGCAGCCGGTGTTGCATGAGGGAGCCCGGATTGAGGGGATAGGTTGGTGAGGACCTGTTACGATTCTACCTTCTATTTAGAGGCAAGATGTCCAATCAACAACCACATTATAACCCAAAATGAAGGGCACCCCGATGACTGCAATGATCGTCATAATCCACAGCGTTCTCTGGCTGGAGGCTGTGTTTTCCAGCGTCATGGAACTACCGTGCCAGTCTTCGTCGAAAGGGTAGCGAAGCAGGCCAAGACCGAGGCCGAATGATTGAGCAGGCGTGCGGGTACAGGCCGGAGGCCGACACAACTCTTGGCGGCGGTGACAACCGCCGGCTCTTGGCGTATCGGCCGTTGTCCTGGATCGGGTCAGTACCGCTTGGCCCACCCCTATCAACTACGCCAAAATCTCTTTCACCACCCGCGCTGCTTCCACGCCGGTGAGCTTCGCATCCAGTCCCTGATACTTTACCGTGAACCGCCGGTGATCGATTCCCAGTGTGTGCAGAATCGTGGCGTTGAAATCGTTGATGTGAACCGGGTCTTTGACAATGTTGTAGGCGTAGTCGTCGGTTTCCCCGTAATCGAAACCGCGTTTGAATCCGCCGCCAGCCACCCAAGTGGAAAAGCACCGGCCGTGATGGTCCCGGCCATGGTTGTCCTTGGTCAATTTGCCTTGGCTGTAGATCGTCCGGCCAAATTCACCGCCAAAAATCACCACCGTGTCGTCCAGCATGCCGCGTTGTTTCAGGTCGTTGACCAGTGCAGCGGCCGGTTGATCGGTGCCCAGACAGTTCTTGCGAATCTCCCTGGGCAAATTGCCATGCTGGTCCCAGCCGCGGTGGAACAATTGGATAAACGGCACTCCACGTTCGGCCAAACGTCGAGCCAAAATGCAGTTCGCCGCGAAGGTTCCTGGTTTCCTGGAATCGGGTCCATACATCTCGTAAATCGATTCGGATTCTTGTGACAGGTCCATCAAATCAGGAACCGAGGTCTGCATCCGGTAAGCCATTTCGTACTGGGCGATTCGCGTTTGAATTTCCGGATCGCCGACGTCCTCGAACCGGGTCTGGTTGAGTCGGGCGATGCCATCGAGCATCTTCCGCCGCATGCCTGGGTCAACACCTTTGGGATTGGTCAAATACAGGACCGGATCGCCGCCGCTGCGAAACTGAACACCCTGGTGTTGCGACGGCAGAAAACCGCTGCCCCAAAGTCGGGAAAATAAGGCTTGTCCGGGCGAAGCGCCGACGGAAATCATCGTCACGTAAGCTGGCAGGTTGTCGTTGGGACTGCCCAGGCCGTAACTCAGCCACGCGCCCATGCTCGGGCGACCCAACTGTTGGGTGCCGGTATTGATATACGTGATTGCCGGATCGTGATTGATCGCTTCGGTGTTCATCGTGCGGACGATCGTGATCTCGTCGGCGATGGCAGCCGTGTGGGGAATCAGTTGTCCGTTGATCCACGTCCCGCGTTCTCCATATTTCTGGAACTCAAACATCGGAGCGACGCACGGAAATTCTTTTTGTCCGCTGGTCATCCCGGTGATTCGTTGGCCGTTGCGAATCGATTCCGGCAATTCGGTCCCGTGGATTTTCCGCATTGCCGGTTTGTAATCGAACATGTCGATATGGCTTGGACCGCCGGCCATGAACAGGTAGATCACCCGTTTTGCTGTGCCAGCAAAATGCGGGAGACCGGGTAGGCCTGGGTTGGAGCTGGATCCATTCGATGAATCCGCTTCGTCGGCTGTGGTTCGGGAGCGGTTTGCCGTTCCGCTGGCGAAGCTGTCCCGGTTCATCAGCGTCGCCAAAGCCGCGGCACCGAGGCAACCACGGGCCTTGGCCAGTAGTTGACGCCGTGTCATCAGCAGTTCGAAATGTTCAATGGGATTCATGGTTGGTGCTCAGGTAGGTTTGTTTTTTAGCGATTACCAAACCATTCGCTCCGGGAATACCTACGTGGCGTTGGTGGCGTTTCGCTCCGCGAAACAGCTCATTCACGGAGTGAATGGCCACAAAAAGCGAATGTTCAAGGAATCGGAGTGAATGACCACACAAAAAGCGAATGTTCAAGGAATGTGTAAATAAACGAAGTCAATGGCCACGTACTCAGTCAATGGCCACGTGCAAAGCAAATAGCCACATACGTTTATTCTCGGGTCAACGTTTCATCTAAATTCAAAATCGAACTTGCCACGATCGTCCAGGCGGCATGGGTTGCCGGATCCAGCGCCTCATCGCGAGGCGAATCTCCGATCGAAAGCAGTTCGATCGCCGCATCGGGATTCGATTTGTATTTTTCAATCGCGGCGTCATAAATTTCCAGCAATACCTGTTGTTCTGCTTCGGCGGGACGGCGTGAAGTCGCCAAGCGAAACCCCAGCTCAATTCGGGCTGCGGCGGTTTCGCCAGCTTCGGTCATCATTCGTTTGGCAAAATGGCGGGCCGCTTCCACGAACTGGACATCGTTCAGCGTCACCAGGGCTTGTAAGGGCGTATTGGTCCGCGCCCGGCGAACGGTGCACTTCTCCCGTGTCGGGGCATCGAAAATCTGCATCGCAGGAGGCGGCGCCGATCGCTTCCAATAGGTGTACAGGCTGCGTCGATAAAGCTTGTCCCCTTGATCCTGAACGAATTTGGGATTGCCGCCCAATCCGACTTCCGCCCACAACCCCGGCGGCTGATACGGTTTCACGCCCGGACCGCCGAACTGGTCAACCAGCAATCCGCTGATGGTCAAAGCCGTGTCCCGGATGAACTCTCCTTGCAAGCGAAATCTCGGTCCGCGACCGAGCCACCGGTTTTGCGGGTCCTCGGAATAGCGGGCGGTGGCTGTACGAGAGCTCTGGCGATACGTTCGCGACATGACAATCTGTTTGATTAAACGCTTGGTGTCCCAGTCGTGTTCACGAAAATCCACGGCCAACCAATCCAGTAATTCGGGATGCGATGGAAATTCGCCCTGAGCGCCAAAATCAGCCGACGAGGCAACCAGTCCCATACCAAACAACATTTGCCAGTAGCGATTGACCGTCACGCGAGCCGTCAACGGATGGTCGTTCTGAAACAACCATTCGGCCATTCCCAAACGGTTTCGAGGTAGGTCCTTGGCCATCGGAGGCAACACTGCCGGTATGCCTGGGGTGACTTTCGTTTCCGTTGGGGAATCGTAGGCACCCCGATTCAAGACGAATGTTTCGCGTGGTTGGGGTAGATCACTCATGATCATGACCGAGGTGATCGGTCGTTTGAGGTCGTCCAAACGGGCGGCTAATTCGGTTTCCTGTTTGGCCGCTGCCTGATACGCTTCGTTGGCGGTTGTCAGGTAGTACTTGCGAATGGCCGCGGCCTGTTCCTTGGTTCGATCTTCGGCGGCGATCTCCAGCAACGAGCCGAGCGATTGCGATTTCGCCAACGCGTCGACTTCGGCGGATTCAAGTTTTCGTTGATAGACCTGGACCGAATCGACCGTGCCGTGAAATTTCGCGCCATCGTGACGACTGCCGATCAGCAGCGTTTTTTCAGTTCGAATCGTGTCGCTCAGTCGATCCTGTTCGATTTTCCAGTCCCATTCTTCACCATTGACGTAGATCTTCACTCCGCTGGCTTTGCTGGAGCCGTCATAGGTCACCATCACGTGATATCGTTTCTCGGCATCGAGAGATTTATTGGTGGTGACTTTGATCGCGTTGGTGGGCCAGGTATTGATCAAGTGCACGCTGATGGGGCCTTTGCCGGCCAACACATCGTAGCCGCGATGTGCATTGGCGTCATTCATTCTGGCCAGTAGCGCCCCGCTGCCGTTTTTCTTGGTCTCGATCCAGCCGCCATAGGAAAACGAATCGGTGCGTTCGAAGTCACCGATGTTACCCAGGTCGGCGTGACCGTCACCGTCAAATCGCAGACCTTTGTTGGACAGGGTGTCGACCCATTTGTATTTGCCGTGCAGTTGAATGGGGCGTTGGCCATCGATCAGATCAACCAGCGTCTCGCCCTGGCCGGTGAGAATCGGGAGTTCCGCGATCAAGCCGACCGGAGGTTGTTCGGATTCGTCAGCGCGGCGTTGCTCAACCCATCGGGCCAGGGCCTCGTCACAACCTTCGTCGATCAGTTTGAGTTGGCTGCGAACGGCCGCCAGGTTTTTTTCAGCCGCTGGAATTTGCGGTTCTTTTTCCGGGTCCAGGATGTTGAGTTTCGGTTCCGCGTTGCCGTTGCGGGTTTGCATGCCCCCATCGCGACTGACGTTAAAGAACGCGTAAAACTGGTAGTACTCCTCCTGCGAAATCGGATCGTATTTATGGTCGTGGCACTGGGCACATTCCATCGTCAGCCCCAACCACGCGGTCGCAGTGGTCTTAACCCGATCGACGGCGTATTCGACCCGGTATTCTTCGGCGATCGCGCCGCCTTCGTCGGTGGTCCCGTTGTTTCGATTGAATCCGGAGAGGATTTTTTGCTGCAGCGTCGCATCCGGTAGCAGGTCACCCGCCAACTGGTATTTGGAAAACTGATCGAACGGCAGGTTTTCGTTGTAAGCCTCGACAATCGCGTCCCGCCAAGCCCACATGTCGCGCGTTCCATCGGCATGGTAAACGCTGGTATCCCCGTAGCGGGCGACGTCCAACCACGCGAGTGCCATTCGTTGGCCGTATCTGGGTGACGCCAACAAGCGATCGACGACGGTTTCATAGGCATTTTCGGAATCGTCACCCAGGAACGCGTCAAGTTCAGCAATCGTGGGTGGCATGCCGGTCAGATCGTAGGTAATTCGGCGAAGCAGTTTTTCACGAGTGGCTTCGGGAGCAAGTGGTTGGCCCTGTTCGGCCAGCCTGGCGGAAACGAACGCGTCGATGGCATCGGTAGCATCAGGTTCCGAAATAGACGCATCGGATTCCGGAAGTTGAGATTTGACCGGTGGGACGAAAGACCAATGTTGGGACCATGGCGCGCCCTGCTTTACCCATTGATCGAGTATTTTAATTTCTTGTTCGGTGAGTTGCTTGACGGCCGACGGCGGCGGCATGACTTCGTCGTCATCGTGGGATTTGATTCGCTGGATCAGTTCGCTCGCCTCCGGATCTTCCGGATCGATCATCGCCAGCGCATCGTCCTTGAGATCGAATCGCAAGTCAGCCTCTCGATGTTCGGCATCGGGGCCATGGCAGAAAAAACACTTATCCGAGAGGATGGGACGAATGTCCCGGTCGAATTGGATTTCATCGGCGTTCGCGGGAAACCAACACGCAAGCACCCATAGAATCGAAAGTGGAAGTAAACGGGGCGAGATCATGGTAAAGGTCTGCTGGAAAGCGGTGGTGAAGACTCTATTGTGATCGCAAACGTCGGGCGCGAACAGTGTTAACCGAATTTGGACGTTCTCAATCCATAGGACGTGTGGGCACGACGGGTTATTGAAATTCAGCTGGACGACCTGAAAACGACTGCAAAACGGGTAGAATTCACGAATGTTTGAACTTCGCTGTACGGTCCGGAATTGCGTCAATCTGCTCGAGCCTAAGGGCAGGATTTTGTCCTGCGCGGCGGGTCATCAGTTCGACCAGGCGAAAGAAGGCTATTGGAATCTGCTGCAACCGCAGGACCGTCGCTCGCGAAACCCGGGCGACGCCGATGCCGCGGTGATGGCTCGACATCGTTGGTTGGAGCGAGGGTATGCCGCTGGTTTGATTGAAACGGTGAGACCTTGGGTCGTGGCACCGGATTCCGACCCTGCCGCCGAGCCATCGCGGCCAGGGGAACGTCTTCCACGACGAACACTTGATCTCGGATGTGGCGAGGGTACGTTCGGTCCCGCGCTGTTCCCGGACGAAGCCGAAGACTTTTGCGGCATCGATTTATCCCGGCGAGCCATCAAGCTCGCGGTTCGCAGGTGGCCGGCGGCGACTTGGGTGGTCGCCAATGCGGATCGGATTTTGCCAACGGCCGATGAAAGTGTGAATCAGGTGGTCTCTTTGTTTGGCCGTCGGCCGATTGCCGAAATTCACCGCGTGCTGACAGTGGGAGGCATTTGCGTCGTGGCAGTGCCGGGAGAGGAAGATTTGATTGAACTGCGTGAACAGGTCCAGCAGTCGGGACATCGTCGCAGTCGCTGGGAAGTCGTGGTTGAGGAATTCGCGGGTGCGGGGCTGGAATTCGTCGAACACAAGCTGTGGAAGGAGCAGGTTGAGCTGACGCCCGCTGCGATCGCAGATGCACTTGAGATGACCTATCGCGCTGGCAGGCATTCACGCCAGTCGCGTATGCAGTCGATCGCGGCCATGCGGGCCACGCTGGCTGCCGATCTGCTGCTGTTCCGTCGGACTTGATTCGGTCGACGTCCAGGAGTCAGCCCACGGGCGGATCAATGACGCTGGCTGGCAACGTTGATCGGCAGCAAGTCATCCGAAGCCCGTGATCAGTTTTTCTTTGCCTTGGCATTTGCTTTCGCCTTCGCTTTTGGCTTCGCCCGCGGTTTGGCAATCGGTTTGACCATTGACCACATCAACATCGTTTTTCAATTGGGGACCTGGTGTCGATCGGCCATTGTCAATGATCTGGCGGAGCATGGCTTTCATCCTGGTGACTCGTTCCGGATCTGCGTCTACGAGGTTGTTGGTTTCGCCGGGGTCATCGGCCAGGTTGTATAACTGCATCGTTGGCATGTTCGCCAAAGCCGCGCTACCGGGCTTGGGGTCGCTCCATCCGCCGGAGCCGGGGCAGAGGCAGAGTTTCCAGTCACCATCGCGAATGGCGAACTGGCCGCCGATTGATTGTGAGACGATCGAATTCCGGATCGGTTGGGTAGCGGTACCCAGCAACACCGGAAGAAACGACACACTGTCCTCACCGCTGTTGGTATCGACTTTAGCGCCGACGATCTCCGCGGCGGTCGCCAGCAGATCAATTTGGCCGACCAGTTGGTTGGTGCGCGATCCGGGTTTAATTTTGCCGGGCCAGCGGACGACAAACGGCACGCGGTGCCCGCCTTCAAAGATATCGGCTTTATGGCCGCGGTAGATGTAATTCTGATCGTGACCGGCGGCTTCCAGTTCCGGAATCTTGGCCGCGGGTGAACAGCCGTTGTCGGTGGTGAAAATGACCAGTGTATTCTCGGCGATTTGATTGTCATCGATGGCTTGGAGGATCTGGCCGACCGTCCAATCGACTTGCATCGTGAAGTCGCCATATTTGTTGATGCCGCTTTTGCCTTCCCATTGTCCGGTGGGAACGATCGGCGTGTGGGGAGCGTTCAGGGGAAAATAAAGAAAGAACGGCTGGTCGGTTTTCGCCTGTTCGTTGATGAACTTGACCGCTTCTTCGGTGATGGTCGGTAAGACGTCGACGGCTTCGAAACTGGCGGCCGCGGGGCCTTTGCGGTGAAATGCTTTTTCAACGGTTGCGGGTTCGGTCGGCGTTCGATCGCGCACGTAGACATAGGGTGGCATGTCGAGCGAGGCACTGATTCCAAAGAACGTGTCAAAACCAAGGTCGCAGGGACCGTTCTTAATTTCCGCGGTGTAGTCAACATTCCAGCCGCCATCAAAGCCACCGGAAAAATTGCCTTCGTCGTTCGCCGTGCCACCGTCTTTCAGCGGCCAATCCCAACCGAGATGCCATTTGCCGATGCAGGCGGTTTTGTAACCGTGTTGCTTCAGCAGGGACGCAACCGTTGTTCGTCCGGGAGAGATGAGCGGTTTGGAAAACCCACCCAGAACTCCCTTTTGCAGATGCGTTCGCCAATGATAGCGACCGGTCAACACGGAATAACGGGTGGGCGTGCAAACGGAGGAAGAGGAATGGCCGTCAGCAAAGATCATCCCGCCGTTGGCGATCCGATCGATATTGGGAGTCGGTATTTTTGAATCGGGATTCAAAGCAGACACATCCCCGAATCCCTGGTCGTCAGCCATGATGTAGATGATGTTGGGCAGGTTTTTCGACCCAGAATTCCTTTCGGACTCCAGCCGAATCAGCTCGGCGGCGTGGGCTTTGCCGATCGCGATCAGGGCGGTGTGATTGAAGTGAATTGGCTCGCCGACGCGTGTGGAAAGTCCATCTGTATTGACAAACCCAACCTTGGAGAGCTTGCGGGCGACGGCCTCCTGGGCTTGCCTTGCGACATACCAGGGCTCGCCGGGAGTGGTGATTGCGGGGTTTTGGCTGTTGGAAAGTCCACCGATGACAAACGGTAGCGGTTGGCTGTTGGCCAGATCGTTTCGCACGCGCGAGATCAGGCTGGTCAGGTTGGCTTCGTAATCCTTCGCATGTTTGGCGGACGCGTCGGCCTCGCCCTGTTGCCAGACCATGCCTTGCAATTCAAACGTATGGCCAGCGTCCGAAAGTGCCTGCAGCGCGGATCGGGTGGTTTCGACAAAGGTCTGGTACATTGGCCCGTTCTCGGCCCACTGGGAATGAAGGTTACTTCCTCCATGCGAGTATTTGACGATCGCGATTTTTTCGTCGGGGTAGGCAGCGGCAAGCTGCCGGCCGAAGGAGAGTTCCAGTCCAAACTCCTTGGGGTAGACAGGTTTGGTTTTGCCGTGTCCGGAACCTGGAGCCAGATCGATCCATTGGTCTTCCACCAAGTGTCCCACGTTGTCGGTCTCCTGGGTTCGGTGCCAAAAAAAATGAACGTTCTGCTGCGGCGAGGCCAGAGGGTCGGTCAGCTGCGCGGCATCACCACGGCCGTTGGCATTGGACTGGCCACCGATCAGGTAGACCCGGTAATGGTCCGCCATCACCGACGACAGGCAGCACGAAAACGACAGGCAGGTGAAAAAACAGATTTGTGCCAATTTTGCTTGCATAACGTTACGTCGAATTGAAATAGGAACCGCGCCAACACTAGGGAACAGGATACTCTGTCGGCGGGTTCAGATGTCGGCGATCGTGATTTCTGCCGACAAAAAAGTTGCCCTCGTTACTCCTGTAATTGGTCAGACTCCCATGGTCGAATCCGTTCAAACCGCAAATTTCAGAAAAATTAGCGGCAAGACTGGACGAATGGACAGACAACTTGCAAACTAAACATAGTGCCGTGAATCTGAGAGTTCTCGTAAGTTCAGCGACGCATGAACGCGGGTTATTCTTGGTGTGAAAAATGGCGAATTGATTCAATCTGGAGTTCTCGATGGTTTTCAAATTTTGCTTTGTCAAAACGGCCGTGCTCATGCTGCTGCTGGTGCCTTGCACGCTACCCGCCCAGCAAATTCCCGAAGGCAAATTGAATACCGAACACCAGCCCTCGGCCGCCTATCGCTGGGTCGAGATCATGTTGGAGGCCGCCGCCCGAGACGTCGAGCGAATCGGTGCGCAGCCGACCATCCTGTCGCGACAGATGGCGATTCCGGTCACCGCCATGTTCGACGCCTGGGCTGCCTACGATGACCAGGCGGTCGGTACGATGACGGGCGGAGAATTACGGCGGCCTGAAAGTGAGAGAACACGCCAAAACAAGGAAACGGCGATCGCCTACGCCATGTATCGAAGCTGCCTGGATCAATACCCGTATTTCAAAGACTACCTGACCGCAGAAATGCAAAAGATGGGATTTGATCCGAACGATCAATCCGAGGATCTGACAACGCCCGTCGGGATTGGCAATCACGTGGCGAGAATTTTGGTCCAGTATCGTTACCGTGACGGTGCCAACCAGTTGGGGGACGAACAGGGCTCGTCGGGTGAGTCTTATTCGGATTACACCATGTATCGTCCGGTGAATCCGGTCGACAAGATTTTCGATCCCGATCGCTGGCAATTGATCCCGTTCGACGACGGCAAGGGCGGGACGATTACGATGGATTTTCTCACGCCGCACTGGTACCGCGTGATCCCGTTTGCGCTGAAATCCGCCGACCAGTTTCGCCCCGGTCCTCCGCCGTTGGTTGGGGATCCGCAGTTGTTAAAAGAAGTCGATGAGTGCATTGAATTCAATGCGAACCTGACACCTGAACAAAAAGCAATTGTCGAGTTCATGCGGGATGGTCCTCGTTCGACCGGCCAGTCGGGGCACTGGCTTAAATTTGCCCAAGTTGTCTCCACGCGGGATCAAAATGATCTCGATCGCGATGTGAAACTGTTTTTCACCGTGGGAAATTGTGCCCTGGATACCTTTATCGCCTCGTGGGATTCAAAACGCTATTACGATAGTTCGCGCCCCTGGACGCTGGTTCGGTACTATTACAAAGGCAAGAAAATCAAAGGCTGGGCTGGACCCGGACAAGGCGTCACCGATGTGATGGGTGATGACTGGCATCCCTATTCTCCGTCGACGTTTATCACGCCACCGTTCCCGGGTTACGTTTCAGGTCACAGCACGATCAGTGGTGGCTGTGCGGAGATTCTGAAGCTGTTCACCGGCAGCGATCGGTGTGGGTTTGTTGAGCCACGAACTGCAGGAGAATTGACCGAGCAGGGATTCAGCTGCAAGGAAATGCAACAGTTGGACGGGCGACCGTTGGCCGAAATCATTGGCGAAGAGCATGCCAGCTGCGACATTGTTTTGGGAATTCCCACCTTTACCGAGGCCGCCGAAATGGCCGGAATTTCAAGGGTGATGGGTGGCTACCATATTCAGGCCGATAATGTCGCGGGCTTGAAATTGGGTCGCGATGTGGCGAAATACATCTGGCCGGAAATCCAGAAGTACTTCGATGGCACCGCCGATCCAATTCACATGAAGCGAAATCTGCAACTGCAAGGTCGGTTGACGAACCGATAATCAAATCAACGAATTCTTACGTAAGCGAATCCGAATCGCGGGTGTCGTTCAGGGGGTTGGATTCCGACCATTTGTCTGGCAGCGCGCTCGTCGGTTGGGCTTGGCAGGATGGGTGAATAACGACTCCCAAGGCGTCACGATCGAAATTCAGGGACCGCCGCAGCAGATCGATCACTTTCTGGATGGATTGATCGACGCCGTTCCCCCGCTGGCACAGGTTGATTTACTCGAAGTTACCGACCAACAGGCGATCGCAGAAACTGGCTTCACAATTCTCAACAGTTTGACGTTGGCCAACGAAAGTACTTCGGTCTCGCCCGAGGTCTCGATCTGCGAAGCTTGCCTGGCGGAGCTGCTGAATCCCGATGATCGCCGGTTTCAGTATCCCTTCATCAACTGCACCAACTGCGGCCCACGGTTTACGATCGTAGAAGACATCCCCTATGACCGCGCGTCGACCACGATGAAATCGTTCGTGATGTGCCCTGCCTGCCAGGCCGAATACGACGATCCGGCGAATCGACGATTTCATGCCCAGCCCAATGCTTGTCACGAATGTGGGCCCGCGGTTTGGTGGGTGGATGGCCGATCGGCAGCGTTGGATGAATCAAAATTTGAGCTTCGACCTGGTTCAATCCAGGTTGCTGAGTCAGGAACGGATTCCGTCGTTCGGCGATCTCGCCAGGCGATTCAGGAATTTCACGACGCGATGGAGCAAGGCTGGATTGTTGCGGTCAAAGGCGTTGGTGGTTTTCATTTGGCGTGCGATGCGACCAACCAGGAGGCGGTCAGCGAATTGAGGAAGCGAAAAGGACGCGTGGACAAACCGCTGGCGTTGATGGTTCGGGACATCGAACAAGCGAGACAGTTTGCCCAAATCAGCCAACAGGAACAGCAGCTGTTGGAAAGCCGCGCACGCCCCATCGTGTTGCTCGCGCGAAAAATGCCGGCCGACTCCGGTCACGCTGTCCCCTGCCCGGCGGTCGCCCCAGGCAACCATTTTATCGGTGTCATGCTGCCCTATTCGCCGTTGCATCATTTGCTGGTTCAACAGGTTCCGCTGGTGATGACGTCGGGCAATTTATCGGAGGAGCCCATTGCCCGCTCCAACGGTGACGCCCAATTGCGATTGGCAGATCTGGCCGATGGGTTCCTGCTGCACGACCGTGACATCCAGGTGGTTTGCGATGATTCGGTGGTTCGCTGTGTTGACGGCCAGTTGCTGCCCCTTCGACGCTCGCGAGGTTACGCGCCGATGCCAGTCCAATTTGGTCGATCCGGTCCGGAGGTGTTCGCGATCGGAGGCGAAATCAAATCGACGTTTTGCGTGACCAAACAGGATTATGCCTACATGAGTCAACACGTAGGTGATATGGGGAATCTGGAAACGCTGCACGCGATGCAGCGTTGTGTTGAACATTTCCTGCGGCTGTTTCGTGTTCGTCCCGAGGCGATCATTGCGGATCTTCATCCGGGTTATCTGTCCGGTCAGTGGGCGGAGGAATTTGCCAAAACGGCCGGTGTCGCCCTGTTACGGGTTCAGCATCATTTTGCACATGTCGCCAGTCTGTTGGCCGAAAAGCGACTTCCGCCGGAGCGACAAATCATCGGCTGCTGTTTTGATGGTACGGGATACGGCACTGACGGCGCGATCTGGGGAGGCGAGTTCATGATCGCCAACGGGACGTCGTTTGATCGAGTGGCGCAGCTGAAGTACACACCCCTTCCCGGCGGTGATGCAAGCATCCGACGGCCGTACCGTATCGCCCTGGCGCAGCTTTGGTCTGCTGGCCTCGATTGGAAGGAAGGTCTTGCCTGCGTCGACGCTTGCCCGGCCGCTGAAACAAGATTGTTGCGGCAGCAGTTGGAAAAGAATGTGAACTGCGTTTCGAGCAGCAGTATGGGGCGGCTGTTCGACGCGGTTGCTTCCTTAATGGGCATTCGCCAGACGGTGAATTACGAAGCCCAGGCTGCGATGGAAATGGAAGCCTTGGCAGCAAGTGTTATCAACGAAACCAATCGGACCGGTTACGCGTTTAAAATCGTTCCCACCTGGCTGTGGGAAGTTGACAGTTCGGATTTGCTGAAACAGATTTGTGCAGATGCCGAATCGGGCATTCCCAAGGCGGTCATTGCGGCCCGTTTTCATCATGCCGTGGCGACGATGATCGTGGAGGTTTGTAATTTGCTTCGCCAGCGGAGCGGGCTCGATCAGGTCGGATTGACAGGCGGCGTGTTCCAAAACGCGTTGCTGTTGCAACTCGCGACAGCGGGCTTGGAGGCCGCTGGTTTTGAAGTGTTGACGCATTCGGTCGTACCGCCCAACGATGGCGGGATCGCATTGGGGCAAGCGTTGGTCGGGCGAAATCAAGTTAGTGTTGACTTTTGATTCGAATCCAGTTTTGGTTGTTGGCGAAATCATTCGGCTTGGGTTGGTTTGTAGAAAATGGTTTCTCAATCATATGGCGACGAATAAAGTCCTTTCAGAAAATGGTCTCCCCCTCTCCCCAAAAATTCGGGGTGAGTTGGATTAAGTGTCGGCGCAAACCTTCCGAATTTTCGGGGCGAGGGGGAGCCCGTTTGGGTTGGTGGCGAAATCATTCGGGTTGGGTTGGCTTGTAGAAAATGGTTTCTCAATCATATGGCGACGAGAAATGTTTTTTTCAAAAAATGGTCTCCCCCTCTCCCCGTGAAGTCGGACGTAATCGCTTCGCCACTTCATCAAGGTGTCTCCGACTTCACGGGGAGAGGGGGTCGGGGGGTGAGGGGATTACCTCGTTTCGTCTACGCTGCAATGGACTGTTAGATTTGAATTGCCGAGGCAAAAAAAATCAGTAGATCGGCGATGTTTGCCCCTCACCCCCCAGCCCCCTCTCCCCAAAAATTCGGGGTGAGTTGGATTAAGTGTCGGCGCAAACCTTCCGAATTTTCGGGGCGAGGGGGAGCCCGTTTGGGTTGGTGGCGAAATCCTTCAGGTTGGGTTGGCTTGTAGAAAATGGTTTCTCAATCATATGGCGACGAGAAATGTTTTTTTCAAAAAATGGTCTCCCCCTCTCCCCGTGAAGTCGGACGTAATCGCATCGCCACTTCATCAAGCTTTCTCCGACTTCACGGGGACGAGGGGATTACCTCGTTTCGTCTACGCTGCAATGGACTGTTAGATTTGAATTGCCGAGGCAAAAAAACAGAGATCGGCGATGTTTGCCCCTCACCCCCAGCCCCCTCTCCCCAAAAATTCGGGGTGAGTTGGATTAAGTGTCGGAGCAAACCTTCCGAATTTTCGGGGCGAGGGGGAGCCCGTTTGGGTTGGTGACGAAATCATTCGGGTTGGGTTGGCTTGTAGAAAATGGTTTCTCAATCATATCGCGACGAAAAAAGTTTTTTTCAAAAAATGGTCTCCCCCTCTCCCCGTGAAGTCGGGGAGAATCGGACTAAGTGTCGGAGCAAACCTTCCGCATCTTCAGGGCGAGAGGGAGCCTACCGCTTGGTCTGGCAGTGGTTGCAGAAAAAGGTCGATCGTTGAGCCTGGACGATCCGTTTGATTTTGGCGGTCCCACAGGTCGGAGCACGGTTTGCCTTGACGATCGTAGACGCGGTGCTCGTTTTGGTAACTGCCCTCACCGTTGATCGCGTTGCGATACGTCCCATCCGAAAGGGTCGAGCCTTCATACTCGATGGCTTGCTCTAGAATCTCCCGCATCGCGTCGTAGATCCGCTGCCAACGAATTTTCGTAATCCGATCACAACGTGTTTGCGGGTGGACTTTCGCCAAGTGCAGAATTTCCGCGGCATACAAATTACCGATCCCCAGCACGGCCGATTGATCGAGCAGAGCCACCTTGATCTCGCGCTTGCTGTGCTTGAAACGCGCCGGAAATTCGTCGCAGCTGACGGCCAGCGCGTCGGGTCCCAGTTTTCCGTCAATCAACTTGACGGCGTACTGGTCTGGCGAAAGCAACGTGACGGTTCCCAGTCCCCGCCGATCCCAAAACAGCAGGTTTTTGATCGGGCAGCGCGTCAATCGCAGGCGAAACCGGAGATGCTCGATCGTAGGCGGGTCGGCGATCAGCACCAATCCGGTCATTCGGGGCTCAAAAATCAGACGATCGTCGGAATCCAGTCGGATCACGACCCGTTTGCCAAGTCGATCGACGCTGGAAATTGTTTTGCCGGTGACGCGATTTTTCAACCGATCGATCCGTGGCGAAACGGAAATGGGTCGCTTGGCGCAGGGCGTTCGTTCGGCCGTGGTGATCTTTGCGCCAACGATTGGCAAGATTCCGCGGCGCATCGTTTCGACTTCAGGAAGTTCAGGCATGGGTCATTGAGTCATACAGGATTGTCTAAAACGATCTTGGCAGGAAAATCGGGAAAAGAAAAGACTCCGGCAACGGGGCCGCTCGTTGCTGGCAGTTCCACAACTACCGATTTAAGCAGTTTGGAGACCGTCGAACCGAACCGCCAGCGGCAAATTGCACGATTTGTGAACCGTCAGGTCTATTGACGGTTGTTGCAGGGACTTCGACAATCGAATTTTACCGCTCTGTTTTCAGCGTCACCTCCATGCCCACATCTTTCCTCACCACGCCCAGCCCCGATGCCGCACTTCCTGATGAGAAAGGACGCTTCGGTCAATTCGGAGGTCGTTTCGTTCCCGAAACCCTGATCGCCGCGCTGGATCAGCTGGAAACCGAGTATCGTCAAGCCCGCCAGGATCCGGAATTCCAGGCGACTCTTGATTCGCTGTTGCGAGATTTTGTCGGTCGCCCATCGCCGCTGTACTTTGCCCGTCGCCTGACCGAGCAATGTGGTGGCGCCCAAATTTGGTTCAAACGTGAAGATCTGAACCATACCGGAGCCCACAAAATCAACAGCACCGTTGGTCAGGCCTTGCTGACCCTGCGGATGGGTAAATCCCGAGTGATTGCCGAGACGGGAGCGGGACAACACGGGGTGGCCACGGCAACGGCTTGTGCCCATTTTGGATTGCCCTGCATCGTTTACATGGGCGAAGAAGATGTCCGGCGGCAACAACCGAATGTGCAAAGTATGCGGCTGCTGGGCGCGGAAATCAGGCCGGTCACGACAGGGTCAAGAACCTTGCGGGATGCGGTCAATGAAGCCATGCGGGACTGGATGAGTTCCGTCGAAAACACGCACTACATCCTCGGTTCGGTGGTAGGTCCGCATCCCTTCCCGATGATCGTCCGGGATTTTCAGGCCATTATCGGCCGGGAAACGATTGAACAATCGCAGGAAAGGTTTGGCCGGCTGCCCGATGCCGTGGTCGCCTGCGTGGGTGGAGGCAGCAACGCCGCCGGAATGTTTTATCCATTCGTCGCCAACACCGATGTGCCCTTGATCGGTGTCGAGGCCGGTGGACACGACGACAATCCCGGTCAGCATGCGTCGAGCCTGACGTTTGGCAAACCCGGCGTGCTGCATGGCAGTTTCAGTTACGTGTTGCAAGACGAAGACGGCCAAACGGACGATGTCCATTCCGCGTCGGCCGGTTTGGATTATCCGGGAGTCGGTCCCGAACATAGCCATTGGAAATCAACCGGACGCGTTGAATATCGAAGCTGTCGTGACGAGGAAGCACTCGCCACGTTTGACCTCGTGGCCCGCACCGAGGGTATCCTGCCGGCGCTGGAAACATCGCACGCCATCGCCAAAGGCATGGAAGTCGCCAAGGAACGCGGCCCGGAAGAAATCGTGATCATCTGTCTGTCGGGCCGAGGCGATAAAGACGCCGCAGAAATCCAGAGACTGAAGTCCGAAACTTGATCAACGCACGTAAGAAAAACAAAATCGCCGTTCGACTTGGCAAACAACGAAAAGCGTGCGTCCCACATTCCTGGTTTGGCCGGAAAATGGAGGCAGGAAGATCCCAGAAATATGTTCTTGCTTCCATCTTCCTGCCAAACCGAATACACACGCTTCAAACTGAACCTTGAACACCGAAAACTGAAAACCAAATGTCTAAAATCGACCAACTTTTCTCCGATCTCAAAGCCAACGGCGAAAAAGCTTTCATGCCGTTTGTCACCGCTGGGGATCCGAACCTCGAGTTCTCCGAGAAAATGCTGGTCGAACTCGATCACGCCGGTTGTCATTTGGCGGAAGTCGGAATTCCTTACAGCGATCCAATCGCCGATGGTCCCGTGATCCAGGCTTCCTACACCCGGGCGCTGCACGGGAAGACCCGTCTGGCGGATATCTTTGCCATGCTCAAACGGGTTAACGCGCGGATTAAGATGCCGGTCGTGACCATGGTCAGTTATGCAATCATTCACCGCCGTGGGATCGACGAGTATTTAAATGATGCGATCGACGCGGGAGTCGCCGGGGCGATTGTTCCCGATATGCCGGTCGATGAATCGGCCGAGTTGGCAGCCAAGTGTCGTGAGCGGGACTTTAGCCTGATTCAGCTGATTACGCCGACGACACCACGAGCCCGGGCGGTTGAAATCGCCAAGCACACCTCTGGTTTCATCTATTACGTTTCCGTCACCGGGATTACGGGGGAGCGGTCCGAGCTACCGCCTGAATTGACGGAAAGTCTCAGTTGGTTGCGAACGCAGACTGAGTTGCCGATCTGTGTTGGTTTTGGCATCAGCCAACCGGACCAGGTCAAAGTTCTCAAGCCCGTCTCGGATGGACTGATCGTAGGCTCAGCCATCGTGCGGAGAATTGCCAAGGCAACCGACGACCAGGCCCCGGAGGAAACGGTGCTGGCTGACGTTTCGAAGTTCGCAACCACGATGCTGGAAGCGATTCGCCAGTAGGACGCAAACCACCGTTGGAATGAGCGACACCGTCGCCCGTTGCGTCGCAATTCCAAGATTTCCGGTTCGAAGTTCTCAACAGTCCTGGATCAATGATCCGCCTCAAACCCGTTTTGATGGCGTAAATTAGGCTATTTCTCGGCCCGGTTTGTTTGCCAGCAAAAAATCTCTTGACCTTTCCTGAAATCCGGAAGTAAAGTTAGAGTAGTTGTTCATTTGGGAAACAAGACGTTTCCGGAGGTTAATCATGAACGAGAATCCTCAACTTCCCGATCCTATTTCACCCGTCCATCGTTATTTTGCCGGGCTGGCCGAGAATACTTTCCAGTCTAAGCTCGGTGTCGTCGATCCGCCGTTGGTCGACTATCTCACCCAATTGCTTTTGCGTTCGATTCGAAACGACATGATTCATCGGATCCGCGGCGTCACAGGACGTCCCCTGATGAGTGTGTCGGAGATGGTCGTCGAGGCCTCGAAACGACTTGGCGACGCACGACGTGAACTGCACCAGCAAATTGGCGATTTCACGTTGTTCTGGGCAGGCGTTTATCCAGAAGCGTTGCGGAAACGTGATTCGGAAATCTCGGATCAGTTTGAAACGTATTGCTCCTACGGAAAACGTTCCTACCGAATCGCCAGTTCGATTGAAACGTTGAAAGAGGTCGATCCGCCGTCGAACGTGCTGGAACGACTGAGCGATCGTTTTGACCTGTGCTGTTACGGCCTCCGAGAAGTCCGCCGACAGTGGGAAGAGGGCGACGATGAATCGTTCGGGCCGGGATCCATTTTGTTAAATTGATGGGTTGGGTGTTCGGTGATTCGGTTGTCGGCTGAAACGCAAGAAAAAGCCCAACGCCAGAGCCGAGTTTGCGGTCAAAGGTGCACTTTGATATCGGGATCGGTTTCCCGGTGATATTTCGCGCTGTTGCGGCGTTGCCGAACTTGCCCTAACTGACCAATCCCTTGGTGACCATCATGAACACATCTTCGAGATTGGGTTCTTTGGTCCCGAAATCGGCTACTTCGACATCGTTGTTGATCAGCTGTTTCAACAGGGCGGCGGTATCGTGATCGGGTGAGGCGAATTCGATCGTGATTTTGCCTCCGTCGACTTGCACATCGCGGACGTCCGGGTTGCTGCGGATGATGGACAGGCCTTTTTCGAGGTTGTTCCTCAGGCGAGCCACCACGACCTGGTTGCCGCGGATCTGTTTGTAAACCTGGTCGATCGGGCCGTGCATCAGCAGTTTGCCGCGTTCGATAATGCCGATCGACGTGCAGCAGTCAGCCAGCTCGGTCAGAATGTGGCTGGAGATCAAAATCGTTTTGCCCATTCGTCGCAGCTCTTTCAGCAGCGCTTTGACTTCGACCCGGGCTCGGGGGTCGAGACCACTGGCGGGTTCATCGAGGATCAGCACGGGAGGATCGTGGACCAGTGTTTTGGCCAGGCAAAGTCGCTGTTTCATCCCCCGGGACAATCCATTGACGTAATCGTCCCGTTTGTAGGTCAGGTCCAGCAGTTCCAGCACGTCGCGAATCACCTGTTTGCGCTGGGTACGACCGATTTTGTAGGCGACGGCGAAGAAGTCAAGGAATTCCCAGACTTTCATCCCATCGTAAACACCGAACGCATCGGGCATGTAGCCAACGCTGCGACGGACATTCATCGGATCCTGGGAAACACTGTAACCGTTGACCTCCCCGTCCCCGCGCGTGGCGCAGCAGGGTTGCCAGGAACCGGATACTGGTACTTTTGCCAGCCCCGTTGGGCCCAATGAAGCCGAACATCTCGCCTTCGTCAATTTTCAGATCGAGGCATTCGACGGCGGTGAATTCTCCGTAATCCTTGCCAAACCCGGTCAATTCAATCATCTGGTTTCACTCATATTCTGTTTGCAAATTCGTTGCCGTGTTGGTCGATCGAAAATCGCGAGTTCGTTTCCGAAGTTATTGGTCGTCGTTCGGAACACCATCCAGTTCGTCCATTTCCCGTTGCCAATCGAGGTCGGAGACCGAAACGAAATCCGTCAACGCGTTTTCATCGCGACGGGCAATGGGCAATGGCGGATGTTTCAGGTGGACGACCACGAGAGTTTGCTGATCCGTTTGTGTGGCCTCCGGTTCGAATCGGGTTTGGCCGATTTTCTGATTGGTCGTGGCAATCATCCGGCATTCCCCCGGCGCAAGTTGCAGGTTTTCAACAACACAATCAAATACACGCCCCAACCGGATGCCGGATTCATTCTTTACCAACTGGAAGACCCGCTGAAAAACCAACTGGTCGATTTTCCCGTCGTTCGAATCGGACATCGCCATCATCTGACGGAACAGCCGGTCCCAGCGCGGCCAGTCGTCCGCCAATTCAGGAAACGTCTGAAGTTGTTCGAGACCGAGTCTAGCCCCGGGTTCGTCGACATTTCTGTTCCAGATCTCTTCTGCCATCCTCGCCGAACTGGAAAAAAGTTGGATTTGATGCCAGCGGTCGGCGACGGCTTCGGCCGAAACGGATTCCAGTGTCAGTTGGTCGACCGCCGCCTCAGCCGCGAGTTCACCCACCCAGGCAAGTGAATAATTGCCTGCCTGATCCCGGTAAAGAATCCCGATGTTGCTCAGATCAAGAAACGATCCGTTATTCAGGCCGGTTGGTTTTCCGTCGTCATCAAAGCGGCAGGAGATCGCCCCTTGCAGATCGAGCATAAACTCCGTGTGTAGCAGCCCGGTCGAATTGGACTGAATTTGAAACCCCTCCAGCCGGTTTTCGGAAGTCCGCCGCAGGGTGACTTGGCTGGTCGTTTCCTTGTCTTGAACAAACTGGCTTTCATTGACTCGGGCGAAGGGGAGCGATTGAGCGGACGGATTATCCAGATCGACGTTGTAGCCGGTGGAAAGCGAAGTGTACAACGCAGAATACTCCGTGGCGTGGGCCCGCGGATAACCACCGTGGACTTCCAGCAGGCCGATTTGGGTATTGCTGCGAACAAACCCGATGTCCAGGGACGCCATTTTGACAACCAATACTGCCCCCACAATCGCGATGAATGGTGCTGCAATCCAGGCCCACTCCACGCGACCCATCAGTCGGAAAATGGCCCAGTTGATCGGTACCAGCACGACCAGGTAGGCCGCCAGCATCTGCAACACGAAACCCGACGAAGGCGGAGTAATCCCTGCCGCCTCTTTCAGTGTCTCTCGGGCGGCAATCGAGATGCCGCTGTCGTCGTTCCAGCCGCAGGGGCCCGATTGAGGCGCGTCGGCAAATCCACCGAAGTGTAAATGGTCCTGCGGGTTGCGAACCGGTAAATCAGTCCGTTTTGCTTGACTGGTCTGCTGTTGAATTGGAACGGCAAATTGAACACGATAATCCAGATTATCCTCCAGCTCACTGGCCAGCGAATAAGGCGACTGCTCTGGCGTTCCGTTCCGCGATAGATCGCGACTCAAGTAACGCAACGTCGTCGACATGAGCGGATCAAGATTGGTTGTTTGATCGTCGATCCAGACAAAGTTCAATTCCACTTCTTCGCTTGCACCAAATTTGCGGGCTGGTTTCCGCAACAACGCGTTGTTCAAAAAACTGGGGAAGCTTTGCCATTTGGCCACGATCGGCGCGTTAATCGAGAATGCGGTGGCCACGATGCGTCCCCGGCCGATCCGTCGCTCGATTGCGATTTCACCGGTACCGTCAATGAAGTTCGCGTCGACGTGCGGTTTGAAGCGGACCCCCAGCAACGGGATCTTGTCGGAGATCTGAAGGGATCGCGGATTGGTCTCATTTTTGACAATCGACCAGTTCTTATTCAGTTCGACCAGGTCGTCATTGGTCAGATTGACCGAGCCCTCAAACTGGGCCGGCAAATAATCCGCCAGAAAACTGTTCTGCAATCGGTCCAGGCAGCCGGGACCACTCAGAATCAGTTGGCCACCAAAATGGATCCAGTCGACCAAAGCGACCTGTTGTTCGCGGCCCAGTTTGTCCGGATCAAAATCGTCCCAGATCAAGTAGGCAATCGTGGTCCAATTCAACGATTGCCGCGGCAACGGAACTGGATCTCCCGGTACCGAACCAACGAGATAATAGAACGGTGGAAAAGTCTCCCCGTTGGACAACGATTGCCCGCGTAAATGGATCGGATCGGCGAACTCCAGGAATTTATAGGATTCCGGACGCTCGGAAAGTAAAACCATGTGTTGCTGAAATGGCTTCAGCAGGCTGGTCGGTTGTGGCAGATTGATTTGCGTCAGACCGCCTGTGCGCAGCAATTCGAAGCGAATATTCGCCACGCTGGTTCGCGTATCACGGCGAGGCAAAAAGACATTGGTCTCGAGGTTCTTCCATTCGCCTTTGGGTAGCGAGGCCGGCCGGCTGCTGACCAGGAAGTAGTCCGTCGAAGGAATCGGCACCTCACGTCCGTTGGCAGTGATGCTTTGCGCGACCAGATCGCACTCGGCGTTGTAATTGTTGGCGATGACCTGGAAATTCGCCGTCACCCAGTGCCCGTTCTTGGTTCGGTTGAATCGCATCCGGGATCGGCTGTTCGCCATTTCCTGCAGCCTGTCTTGCAGTGAATTGTTCGATTCTTCTTCGTTGTTCTCCGCTTCGGCAGCTCGCTTGCGTTCCTCGGGGAAATGGCCGGGCAAGACAACCGGTTCCCGGGTTTCAAAATCGTCTTTCGGTTTTTCTTTTTTCTTCTGTTGCTCTTCTTCTTCCCGTTGTTTTTTGGCTACCTCATCCTCGAGCTTGCCTCGACAGCCGCCGCAGCCGGTGGTCAGCAAAGCGGAACCCAGTAACGCGGTAATTGCCAGCATCCGCAGCCAGGGATTTTCGGTCAGATATTTCATCATGGGGCGTTCGGCAATCGGTTGCAAGATTGGGGAAACAGGCACGTTCAGCGAGTCGACCGCCGCCTGTCGATTAATAGATTACACAAATTCGAGATGCCTTGCCCGGTGCAAATTGGCTGGCTGCCGATCTGCCAGCGTCACCTGAACGATTTGCATCGTCGAAGCCTTCGCGGCGGCAGCCAAAACCGGCGACACCTGAACAAGGTGGATCGCTCAACCGACCGGTACGGAAGCTTGCAGTTCTGCTGCCTTAAGCGTGTTTTCCAGCAGCATGGTCACGGTGAGCGGACCGACCCCTCCCGGCACAGGTGTCAGAAAACCGGCGACCTCGCGTACCGCCTCGTAATCGACGTCGCCCACCAAGCCATCGTCGGTCCGATTGATACCAACGTCGATGACGACGGCGCCCGGTTTGATCATCTCCGCAGTCACAAACCGCGGTCGACCGATGGCGGCAATGACAATGTCCGCACTGGCCGTATGTCGCTTCAGATTCTCGGTTCGGCTGTGGCAGAGCGTGACGGTGGCGTTTGCCATTTCGGGACCGAGCTCACAATCGCGTTGGGCGAGCATCAGCGTCATTGGTTTACCGACGATATCGCTACGGCCGATGACACAAACGTGTTTGCCGCTGGTCGGAATTTTGTAACGGTGCAGCAGCTGTACAATCCCGTGCGGCGTGCAGGGAAGGAACTGAGGTCGCCCCTGGGAGATCAGGCCCACGTTTTGGGGATGGAAGGCATCGACATCTTTTCGCGCATCGACGGCGTCGAGCACGACCTGGCTGTCGACCTGGGGTGGTAACGGGAGTTGCACCAGAATCCCGTTGACGGTTGCGTCTTCGTTAAGCTGCCGGACGCGATCGAGGACCTCCTCCGTCGTGCTCGACCCCGGCATCCGATGCAGTTGGCTGTCGATCCCGACTCGGGTGCAGGCCCGCTCTTTGTTGCGGACATAGACGTGGCTGGCGGGATCATCGCCGACCAACACGGCGGCCAAGACGGGGGCATGTTGATGGCGGGCAACAAATTCCCCAACCTTGATTTTCGTTTCGGCTTGAATCTGTTTGGAAATTGCTTTTCCATCAAGCAGTTGAGCAGTCATAGGATTCCTGTCGGTAAAGTTACTTGGATCGCGGGCTCAGTCTCTGGAATCATCGCTACGCCGATCCGAGGTTGTCGGGATTGCCGGCCAGGGAACTCGGGTTATCAATCGCCCTGGCGGCCTGAAAGGTCCTGGAGGGAGGAAGGAGGTTCGAGATCATTGCTGGATTCTTCAATCAGTTTTTTCAATCGTAGTAAGTTGTCCCGGCTGCTCGACTGCAAGTCGGAAGATCGCAAGGGCGCCAACAGCCGTCCAAGTCCAACATTGGATGTCTTGACCCGGTGTTCCAGCTTCGTGGTTGAATCTTCGAGTGGTTCCAGCACGAAAATTGACGTCACGACCGAAACGTGGTTGGACGACTGAATCGAGATCATGCTGTTCTGTTCGTATCGAATCACCTCATCCTCAAACCGGACCTGGGATCCGCCCTGCTCCATCACGCGGTCCGTTCTGGTGGCCCGGGATGGCAGGCCCTCGACCTCATTCGGAACCAGTTCTTCGACATAGGCCAAGCCGTCAATCCATTGCGTCAACAACTCGGGTTGCGTCAGGTAGGGAAAAACCTGTTCGGGTGGCGCAGTAATCGTGATCGTTGTCGAAAAACTGTTCTTTTTACCGCCGAGGATCCACAACCCGGCCGCACAGATCAAAACGACAATGGCTGCATAAAACAAAAATCGTGAAAAAGAACTCATGAATTTGAATGAGTCGGTTGATGCAAACGGCCGAGTTGGGACCGGTGTAATCGGGAGCCCCGCAAACGACTCCATCGTACAGGAATCAACCAAATGTTCAACGATTGCAGGAGATATCCATTTTCCCAAATATCAGGACCGCCCGATTCCAACTCGGATCAATTTTTTCTGGCGGGGGTTGCCAAGATTTCCAGATTTCTGCCGAACCCAATCCAGCCAGACCCGTCTGGTTCTTTGAAGGATGTGTCGAGTTCCACCTGATTGGACGGCAGTATCCGATTGTGGAGATTGAATCCTGTTGAGAGATTTCAGTTCAATGATGAGCTTAAGGTCAAGTTTGCTATCCGGCCCGAAACGTGGGCAACGTCGATTTGCCACCAACCAAGGCAATTTTGATGTCGCGCAACGATTGCGCCTGTAACACTCGGCCAGAACTGATCTACAGCTATTCAGCCCGGTGTTACTGACATCGGGCTTTTTTTTTCGTCCAAACACGCTGCCAGACTGGTTTGTACAGCGAATTGGACACTGCCCACGTGAGAAATCGATCGGCAACAAGGTTCGGTAGCTTAAACGGTAGAGCGCTTGGTTGAAGCCCAGGAGATAAGGATTCGATCGCCTTCCGAACCACTTAGGATCATGTGAACCTTAGGATTGTTGAATGTCGCAAATTGAAAATGAGAGTTCGGAACACTGAACCCTGAAAACTGAAACCTAAATCTGGAAAACTAAACCCAAAATGAACATTCGATTGAAACGCAACACCCGATCCGAATTGGGGTCGTGGTGTCAACGGTAACACAGCAGACTTTTAATCTGTTTGATGAGGGTTCGAATCCCTCCGGCCCCACTTGGCATTTGAAATCACGTGAAGAGTAACTCTGGTTTTTGCCTCGCAAAATTTTGCTCCCCTCTCCCCGAAAATTCGGACGAAAACCGCAACAGAAAAACCCATGGTCGAGGATAACGCCAAACCACCAATTCCCCGGTCACAACCTTTTTCGATTTCCATATTCAACTTTCGCTAAACAGCACTGGTCGTCTAGCGGCCAAGATTCCGCTTTCGTAATGCGGCGACGTGGGTTCGAGTCCCACCCGGTGCTCTGACATTCACACCACTTCGGATCGCGCGGTTGATGTGTTTCGTCACAGGGTCTCAAGTCGCTTGGCGTTGTTTCAAACGTTGCCTTCGATGTTTGACCATTGGATCACGTTTCAATGCGCCCATGATGTAGCGGTAGCCTGCTGCCTTGCCATGGCGGAAGTGCGGGTTCGACTCCCGCTGGGCGCTCTGGGATTGCGAGTTCAGGGCTCGTTTGGGCAACTGGTTTCCATTAACAGGTGGATCAACCGGGGGCCGTGAATCCTAACGCGCGGGGATCGGCTAATTGGCAGGCCGCTTGCCTCTGAAGCAGGTTGTGAAGGTTCGAATCCTTCTCCCCGAATTGGAATTTTGACAAGGGTTGGTAGCTCAGTGGCAGAGCAGGTGCCTGTTAAGCACCCCCGCGTGGGTTCGAGTCCCACCCAGCCCTCTCAATCATTGACGTGGCAATCGGATGGAACTGTGGAAGTCGAGCGGTGGACGGAGCAAGCGGTCTTCGGAGCGCCCCACAGGCCGTGACCCGCAGTTCCGAAATCCGGAAGCACCTCACCCGCCCCGATAGTGAAATGGATCATCACACCGCGCTTCTAACGCGGCGTTCCAGGTTCGAATCCTGGTCGGGGTGCTGTTCACGTGGAATCGCTACTGTTTCCTCAATGAACGGACGTGATACAATGATCATTTCCTGTTCAGTCCGTCGAGGTCATTGTGTTTAACGTCGATTCGCTCTACCAAAATGCCGTCGACTCAATGACTCCCTGCGAAAAAATTGCACGATTGATTGGGCTGTTCAATTGGAGCCGTGAATTCGTTGGGCGACAAATCAAGGCCGCCAACCCCAAAGCAAGCCCAGAGAGATTAAGGCTTCTGGTCGCACTTCGAATCTATGGGGCAGATGCTGAAACACGATCATTGGTAGAAAGTTTGCTTGCAAATGTTCCCGATTGAATCTTTCAAGAATTCGCTTCTGAAATTCGTGAAGATACTTCGGGAACACGAAGTCCCATTTCATTTGACAGGGGGGATCACGGGAGTCGCGTATGGCGAACCAAGATTGACGCAGGACATCGACATCGTCATTGGAAATGCAGCGTCAATGGCGAAGTTGGAATTGCTGATCGCCGAATTGACTCAGTCTGATTTTGTGTTCAATCCGGAATCAATAGAAGTGGCCGTTCAAGATAAAAGCATGTTTCAGTTATTCGATTCCGTCGAATCGTTGAAGCTGGATATTTATCCTCGGGAGATGATCGAAGGCGAACTATCCAGGTCTCACGAGGTCGAGATTTTTGAGTCAGTTTCTTTGCCGATCGCATCACGCGTTGATGCGGCGATGTCCAAGCTTATTTGGGCTGGCAAAGGAAGCCACAAAAGTCGTAGAGACTTTCGCCAAATTTCACTTCGATCAAGTGACTCCGAAAAAGCAAAAATTCGCAAAATGGCTGAAACTCTGCATTTGCGAGATCTGCTTGACGAAATTTTACGAGAATCTGATGAAATCAAGGGCTGACGATCAGACAGCACTCACACTTCTCTTTGCGGATCAATCTGCCTGAAATCAGTGCCGAAAAAGTAGCGTTGGGAGTCGGCTCGGGGGGCTTTTCGAGATGAATTTGAATTCGAAGGGTAAGACATGATGGCCGTCAAGATCAGTCAGGCCGGTCTGATTCCTGCTGGGCAACACGGGTCGAATTCGTCGAGTACGATGGCCCACTGTTCAGGTCCGAGTTTTTCTACGCGTTTTTTGACCTGCTCCTGCTCCGCAAGAACTGCGCAACAACCGACCTTCAACCAATCCCAACATCGTTACCTTTCTATTCCGAGACCTGATTCCAGTACTCGTCGATGTTTTGCTGAATTTGTCGAAGCGTTTCTTCCTGTCGCTGCGGTTTGAACAGATTACGGAAACGACGTTGGGGGCGAAGGTACTCCTCGACTGGTTTTAACTTGTTGGGGATCAAGGTGTGTCGAACGTCTCCGTTAACCGCTTCTTTTAACGGCCATACTCCTGTCTCGATGGCCAACCGAGCAATGTCGTCACTCAGTTCCGGAGCGAAACCCCAACCGGTGGGACAAGTCGCCAAAGAGAGGAACAGCTTCGGGCCCTTCAGCGGTTTCGCACGCTCGATTTTTTCTGCCAGATCGGCTGGCTCGTGTGAACAGACGGTTGCGACATAAGCGGGATGTTGGGAGCACCAGATTTCAAAGATGTTTTTCTTGCGTCGTTTGGTTCCGGTGGTCGCCGTCGCCGTTTGCGACCCCAACGGGGAACCGCTGGAAGTCTGGAATCCGGTGTTGCCATACGCCTCATTGTCGTAGCACAGATACCAGAAATCTAATCCGCGATGGATGGCGCCGGAGGTTGCCGACAGGCCCATATCGTAGGTAGAACCATCCCCGGCCAGCACCAGAACTTTCAGATCATCCTCCGGTTTTAGTTCGCCCTTGGCGGCAAGCACATCCAGTGCGTCACGAATTCCCTGCGCGCAGCCGAGGCGCTGGCCATCGTCGTATACAACCAGGAAGATCTCAACGGCGTATAGGGGTAAACGGCCATCAACGTCATGCAACCTGCAGCATTCACGATCACCACGTTTTCGCCCAACACTTTGTGGAACAGTCGCAAGGTCGTCAGTCCTCCGCAGCCGGCACACATCGATGACCCGGGTGACAAGTATTCTTGTTGGGGCAGATCCTTGTGTGTTTTGTAGTGTTCGCGTTTGGTTTTCATGGTTTAACGTCCGCCGCGGGTTCGGTTCTCTGGGGCTTACCCGCCAATTCCAGGTGGGACCGGACTTGTTGCGAATCCTGTTCGGTGAATAACAGCTCCGGTACCGTCGGTTGGGTCGACGATTCCGAGTGCTCCAGAACGTCCAGCACATGGTCGAGTTCCGATTGACTTATTTCCTTGCCTCCCAGGCCCCCAATGAATGACTTTAGCACCGCAGGACGATGGGGAGCCGTGGCCAGTGTTGCGGCCAGTTCGTGATAGAGGATTCCTCCCAGTCCCGGCGACAGGTTCTGATCAATCACTCCGACCGCATTTCGGTGAGCCAGTGCCTCGACCAGGTCGGCTGCTGGCTTGGGGCGAATCATCCGTGGCCGCAACAGGCCGACACGATGTCCCTGTTGGCGCCAGCGGTTGACCGCTTCCTTGCCTTTGGTCGCAAATGATCCAGCCATCACGATCACGGTTTCCGCCTCGTCCATCTGATAACGATCGAGTGTGTGATAACGTCGCCCGAAAATTCGTGCAAACGCGTCCGCGGCGTCCGCATGCGCTTCGACCGCGTTTTCCATGGCGCGTTGCATTTGATATCGGAAATAACTGTAGGTACTTCCGTCGAGAACAGCGACGCCTTGGGCGACCGGCTGCGAGGCCCGAAAAACAGGATGCTTAGGTTGAAACGCTGGAAGAAATTCTCTGACCTGCTCGGGCGATGGAATCTCAACCGGTTCACGCGTGAAGGAAAGATAGAATCCGTCCAGATTCACCAAGACCGGCAATCCGACGCGTTCATCTTCGGCGATCCGATAGGCCATCAGCACGGTGTCCAGAACTTCTTGGCAAGTCTCGGCATGCAACTGGACAAAGCCGGTATCGCGCGCGGCCAAGACATCGTTGTGGTCTGGCCCCAACGTAATCGGCGACGACAATCCCCTCGAAACATTGACCAGGACGAAAGGTACCCGCCAACCAGAAACGGTATACAGCGCCTCCATGGCGTACAGCAGGCCCTGGCTCGACGTTGCTGTAAACGTGCGCACGCCAGTGGCCGCGGCAGCTCCGGCAGCGGTGATCATCGAATGTTCACTATCAAGCAGAACAAACTTGCCGGCCATTTCGCCACTGTCAAACCAGCTGCTTAACGTCTCGATGATTTCGGTTTGCGGAGTGATCGGAAACGCGGGAACGTAATCCACATCTGCCAGTCGAGCTCCCCAGGCAGCGGCCGCATTGCCCGTCAATAGTTTTCTCACCATGCCCGCGTCTCCTGTTGGGAGTGGATTGCCTGGAGCGGACAGATTTGATGGCAGATCATGCAACCCTTGCAATGGTCGTAATCGATGATTGGAAAGCCCTCGTCGTCGAGAGAAATGGCCCCGTCGGGACAGCGAACAAAACAAAGGCCGCAACGGGTACAGGCATCGTTGTTAATCACAGGTCGTTCGAAACGCCAGGAGCCAGTGTGACGTGCGGTCGCGTTGCCGACATGAAAGACGCTGGGTGAGGTTTGCATCGGCGTGTCAAAACCGACATGCGCAATCTGCGTTTTTTGCGGTGGTTGGGATTCGGTTCGAAGTTCGACGGGTTGGATCGCCCCAAAAACCTCGCGGGCAACTTGACTGTTTTTCTGAATCACCTCTTCCGGTAGCTGCAAATGCAACAACTCTTCCTGGATCGCCTCGATGAGTTGGTCTTGCCCGGCAATGCCGGCCATCGCGACTGCCGCTGACGCCAGGCCGGTGCTGAGCGCGCTGCCGGATCCAAGCTGGTCCAGCGTGATCTGTGTAATATCCAGTGCGATCAACGGTGGCAGAATGTCATACTTGTCTTGCAACGCGCCGGCGTCACGCGTGTTGACGAACATGGCCGAACAGTACTCTTGGCCAGCAAGGGCGTGGGCTTCCTTTGTCTCGAGCAGGGTTTCATCGGCCAGCAGGATAAAGTGCGGTTGCTCGATCACACCACGTTCGAGAATCGGATCTTTATCAATACGCGTAAACGCGACGACGGCCGCGCCGCGTCGTTCGGCACCATAAACGGGGGAATCCTGCGCATGAAATCCGCTCAGAAAAGCTGCCGTACCAACAATTCGGCTGGCGGTTTTCGTGCCGTGTCCACCTCGACCATGAAATCGTATTCGGATCATGCAGGAACAGCTTGCAAATCGTATGCCAAGAGCAAGATGCAAGTGACCACGTTCCGCCGAACCGAAAACGGGCGAATCGGCACACTGAACTCACCATGGAAACTCAGCAGGCCAAAGTCAAAACTACGCTGCTCCGAGTCCCGGAATTGCCTTGCCATTGGCATCCCGTGGCAATTCGTTCATTCGATGCGTGGTTTCGGAGTGTCATGCTCCAAAACGACTGGCGCATCGGGGCGTCTTTTATTCCACCAGGTTCGCCATCTGAATTGCCAATTCCTGCAGACTTTTGGGCCATTGGTCAAAGGTCATCATTTTTGCATCGGCGATGTTGGGTAGGGTAATTCCCTCGACAAGTGAATCCGTCGGCTGCGCGTAAATGAACGGCACATTCTCCTGGCCATAGGTGCTGGTCAAGCTGTTGGCATAGATCTCCAACTCGGCCGCGTATTCCGCAGGTACGTAGCCCAGGTTGTTTTCTGAAGGGACCCAAATCACGCCGGCGATGGCCATCGGCGTCATCGGGCTTACGCACCAGTTGTAAGCATAGGTTGGAATCGTGTCGGGTTTGACCGCGCTATTCTTTCCTGCTTCTGGAAACGCCGGGCCGCTCAGTGGTGCCACTTTCGACAGATCCTTTCCGGCTTGTTTTGCTTCGACAATCGTTCTGACAAACACGCTTACTTCCTGCAAATGGTTATCGAGCGCATTGGCTGCGATTTCGGTATTGGGATACTGCAGAAACAGCTCGTCGAGTCGATCACGAAACTCGCGGCGCTTTACGTTCTGAACTCCCGCGAACGATGTCCACGATAAAGGCGAAGCCATCTGTCCGGCTTTTCCACCGTGGCCGGATGACATCGTGATGAAGCCCTGGGGAATGCCTTTACGCGCCAGGGTTTTGGCGAAATGATAAGCGAACATCGTCACCCCCTGGTCAGCGACCGAAAAGTCAGCCGTCATCCAGGCAGAGCGGTACCTGCCGCCCCCAGTTTCGAATCTTCGTTTTCGTGGCGTTGGAAATGTGCTGGCGGCCGTCTTTTTCCGAAATTCGCGAACCAGCGGCAGCGCCTCGGGAATTGGCGCGTCCTGTTGCCGCGCACTATCCGCCATTTCTCCATTGAGCATCGTCGAACCAGTCAGGTACCAGACATCTCCAACGAGAATATCTTTGACAATTCGGCTGTGGCCATGGCTCGATTGTACGGACAAGCTGATGGGGTTGGTCGAAGCCTTCATCGCTGGAAACTCTACGGACCATTTTTGCAGATCGTTGGCAACCGCGGTTTTGGTGACTCCGCCAAGTGTGATCGTCACTTGGACGCCTTCATTGGCGTGCCCCCAGACCGGGATCGGCTGTTGGCGTTGAAGGATGGCGCCATCGCGAAAATATTCTACGACCTGCAGGAACGGGTAATCGGGATCGGTGTACTGCGCGTACTTTGCTTTCAAAGCCTCGGCTTTCTCCAGGTCATCTTCTTCGAATATCAATTTTCCATGGATTGCGGCAAACGGCGTCGCGGGTAAGCCTGCTACGTTGTAGAGGTTTGAGTTTTCCGGAACAGCGCTATAGGCGTATTGAACGCCAATCGGCTCGGGAACAGCTGCTGACGTCACGACAACCGTGTCGCCAACAATCGCGGCTCCCGCGGCGTGCCATTTTTTGTCTTTGCCACACAAACGAAAATGATTCAGTTGTTCGTTGGGTGTGGGCTTGGCCGGCTCCACATACTCGCCTGGCTCCCGGTAGTCTTTGGCCATGCCCTTGCTGCCGACCATCAAGCCACCGAACAAGCTATCCTGTTCGAAGGACACGATGACTTTGTTTCCAGCGACTTCATAACCGGAATAGATGGGGCCTGTATAAGCGATTTGTTTTCCGTACTGTTTCGCGAGCCCAACGTGCCATCCGCATGCCGGGGTGAAGTTTGTTGAAGTAATGAATCCCCTGCGGCCTGGCTGAGTTAAGGTCAGACTGAACGACCATTCCCACATTCTCGCGATTGTTCATGAAGAACATGTGTTGGACCTGACGGATGTCCGCAAACCCAACGTTGTCAGGATCTGGCGAGCCATAACATTGCATTTGAGTGAAATAGAATGGCAGGTTAGGCATCTCCCAAGCGTCTCTCCAACCGCGCACCAGGGCTTCCATCCTGGCTGCGTAAACTCTCCCGTCGCCGGAATTGCTGGTTCCCTGACACCAAATCGCACCGCGAATCGCGTAGGGGACGACCGGATTGATTTTGCCGTTGAAGAATTGCGACGGCCCTCTCCACATGCCGGCGATCCCCGGCAAATTGGGTCTCTCGGGAATCCTGCCACCGGCGACAGCGGCTTCACCAGCCAGTTTTTGCCATGCCTTTAAGTCCCTTTGATATTGTTTGAATGAGTCTTGCCCTTGTTGGGTTAATGGGTCCGCATCGTGAATCAGGTCCGCGTCCTGTTTGAGCAGAGGGTGAGCTTCAATCGCTCGCGCTGGGTAAAAGCTTCGATCCGCGTGTTGCTGTGAGCGCTGAGGACAATTCCGATCGGCATGTCCAGTTCTTTGTAAAGTTCGTAGGCAAACGACAACGACAACGCTGAAAAATTGCCCGCGCTCCGGTGAGTTTTCCAACCGCCATCCGAGGTGGCTTGCTTTTGTGGGTACAGCGCCGAAACGGTATTAATGCTGATCTCTCGAATTGGAATGTCTTGTTCCGAACTGGCAATTTCGCGTGCGATCTCGTTGCACATGCTTTTTCCGGCGGTCCAAACCATGTTGGATTGGCCTGAAGAAAACCAGACTTCGCCTACCAGGACACCCTCCAATACGATCGCTTCATTTCGGTCATTGCTGACTTTGAACCTGCGCGGTTGACGTGATACTTCGAGTGGATCGAGTTTGACCACCCAGTCACCATGCTGGTCGGCGATTGCAGTTTTCGACTGGCCTGCAAACTCGACGGTGACGGTTGTCCCTGGAGCGTCGAATCCCCAGACTGGAACTTCGGCCTCTCTTTGCAGGATCATGTTCTCCGCGAATGGAACACCCATCTCCAGAATCTGATCAGCCGTGGCTGCCGACGGAGTCAAAAAAATTGACAAAACGACAAACGATGTCCATCGACGGATTATTTTCTCAAACATGACTGGAGTTCGCGAAGGCTGGTGAAGTGCTTAAGTCACGAAATGAACGCTGACTCGGAATCCAAGCCAGCCGTCATTCCAGCCAGGTATTATGGCCGATGCATTGGCCAAATACAGCCTTGTTGCCTGGGAGATGGATCGAATTTCGTTTCAACGACGGAAATCCTGCGACACTTTCCAGCAGGTCAACTCGGATTGGTTGAGATGACGTTACGCCGCGGCCAAGCAGATATTCCATTCAGGCATAGCGGATCGCAGTGGATGGCGAACCGGCAATCTTTTTAGTTTTTGGCGACGACTGCCGCGACGGGCATCGTCCAGATCTCGATTCGTTTTTCGTTCTCGATCGTGAATCCGTTGGCTGACAGGACCGAGTCAAAGTCGATCGGACGACAGTCGACGATATGCGGGAAGTGTCGGTGCATCCAGACGTACGTTTTTTCCAGAGCACTTTCGTGTTCGCCCGCGCGCACGGTAGCCATACCGACCACCCCTAGCCGTCCACCTGGCCGCAGGACTCGTTTGCATTCTTGCAATACGAGGTCCATGTCGGTTTTCGAAAACAGTTCCAGCGTAAAGCTCAAGAAAACGGCGTCAAAGCTCTTGTCTGGCCAATCCAGCTGGATGGCGTCACCGATTCTGAGTTCGACGCGGTTGGTCAACCCGGCTTGGTCGACCTTGGCTTGCGCGACATCGTACATTCCCTGAGACACATCGATGCCGCAGACTTTGCCTGATTCACCAACCTGCTGCACCAGATTCAGGATTGAATTGCCTGTCCCAAATCCGATTTCCAAAACCTGTGCACCCGGTTGGAGACCGAGCATCTGTTCGCCAAGTTCACGTGCCCGGTGTTCGTTGGCATTGGCGATCGAATCGTAATACTCGCTGATCCGGTCGTAAAAATGTTTGTTCGTTCCATGGGGCTCGTTGCTGGTTGTTTCCATGATTACTCCTTCCGTTGAATTTACGCCAGGCCTGCAAGCTATGAACTAACACGTAGCAGATTGGAGGCGACGATCAAGCCCCATTTTGAGACCTTGTTGATCATCGGTTCGATGGATTGCGGTTCTGGTTGTTCATTGGAATTCGTTAATTCATTATTCATCGTTTTCAAGTTCTCTCAGCAGGATTTCGACGATGGGGGGATGGATCGGCTGTTTATCAAAATCAAATGGATCGGCGCCGTGAGGGGCTGGTCGCTCCATGTTGATCAGGTCCTTAACATGTTGATACATGTCGTTGATTGGCACCTCGTGGGCCGCCATGATCTTGGCCGCGATCGCGTTGTACTCAACCTCCGACCCCCGTTCGAAGATCCCATTGGGCGTGCTGCGAATCGGCGTCGTGCTGGCCCAGATCAGTTTGGCACCGGTCGCCTGAAGTCGCTTGACCAGTTCGTCGAGGTTTTGTTCGTATTGCTCAGGGCTCGTCGCGCGGACACCCCCGGATCGTTTGGTCATCACACGGAAGTTGTTTGTCTTGGGGGCCCGGTGGACCAAGTCACCTAAACCGAAATTAAAATGGACCAAGTCCCATTTTTCGTCGCCCAACCAATCGTCGATTTTTTCGAGCATGCTGTCGTGGTTCGGACTTCTCCCGGCTCGATTGGCGGAAATACGATTTCCACCCTGCCCTGCAGTTCCTGGGCGGCAAGTCTGACAGGTTCCTGATAGACCACATCACCGAGAATCAGGACGCGCGGGATGCGGTCCTGCGAAAACGCCGCCCGCTGGCAGATCATCCCGACCAGGATCAACGACAGGGTCGCAACCGAGGCGTTGCGAAGACCTCTGGCGTCGGTCCAGCTTCGATTCAACCGCAGGTTACGCAGTGCGGGAATTTTGTTCAGAACGAGCAAGACGGATCACCCTTCCAGTTCGGTCATGCGGCCGGTGCTGTCGGCAAATTTTTCGACGGGTACGTCGACGGCATTCAGCATTGAGACAAACAGGTTGGCCAGTGGCACCTTTTTCTCATCTTCAAAGGCATGCAATTGGCCATGTCGAAAGCCCAGCCGATTTCCACCCGCCAGCTGGATCGGGTAATTCTTCGTACTGTGTGAAGCATGTGGATGAGCCGAGCCCCACAACACGACGGTGTGGTCGAGCATGTTGCCATCACCTTCCGGGGTTTCGTGCAGGCGTTTCAGGAAATACGCATGTTGTTCCGCCCGCCAACGATCCCACTGGCCGGAAAAATCAGCAGGGCGTTTGTGGGCGATGTCATGCGTCGCGCCGTTGTATCCCAGCACGTACGAGGCATAGTTCCACATTTCGCTGCCGCTGGATTGTTCACTTTCCAGCATCAACGTCGCGAAACGGGTCGAATCGGTCTGAAACGCGAGATAGATCAAGTCGTACATGCAACGAATGTACTCCTGCGGTTCCCGGTGCGAAACTTCCAGATTCAGCCCCTTGGTGCCGACCTGGGGAAGCGATTCGTGGGTCCATTTACTGGTTCGCTCGACGCGCTGTTCCATTGCCCGGATGGACTCCAGGTACTCATCCATTTTGTTTTGATCGGCGTGACCAAGTCGATGCTTGAGGTCCCGGCTGTGCTCCAGTACCAAATCCAGAATGCTGGCCTCGCGTTTCAGTCCGGCGCGAATCTGCTCAACGCCTTGACCTGCGTAGGGGTTAAACATGCGGTTGAAGATTTCCTGAGGCCGATGCATCGAAGGAATCGGTCGACCGGGACCGCGGTGGGAAAGGGTTTTGCTCGATCCGTAAAACCCGGTACCCCCTTCCGTCCCCAGCACCAGCGAAGCATACCGAGTCCGGTGTCCATGGGCATTGGCCGCGACCTGATCGATGGAAATGTTATTGGTTTTCTCATGACCTGCCATGTCCGCGCCGGTCGCGAACACGTCGCCGGAACTGTGGCCGCCGAGAGACCATCCGCCTTGATGATCCAGTCCCCGCAGATAACTCACGTAATCTTTCAACGGTTCAAACGGCGCGGATGATTGGTTGAACGTGAGTGGTCCCGGTTGGGTGCAGGGCCACCAGCTCCAGTCATGATGGGGTTGGTCACCGACTGGCCTGCCGCTGGTCCCGTTGGGCATGTAAGCGCCATAGGCAAAATAGCTGACCAGCATCCGTTTGGGCAATTCATCGGTGCCCCGTTCGTTGGCCCAGGTCATCCCGTTGAGCAAGGGTAAGGCGAGCGCGACGCCGCCGCCCCGCAGAAGTTCCCGTCGATTTAATTGCCAGGATTTTCGTTTCATCGTGTGTTCCTTGATCGCGGTTGCAAGTTTCTGTTGCCACCCATTTTTTATTGGTCGGTCCGGCGTAGGTCGGGGTATTTGTTTCGATCGCTACTCTCTGCGAAAGACCTTGGATTGGCAGATTGAAACAATCATGTCTTGCAACCTGTGGTTGTTCGCTTGTCCCCGCGTTAGCAACTCTTCGACGACAAAACGATCGCGCCAATTCAATTCTCGGCCAAGACCGTAACTGAGTAAGCGTCGTAGTACATTCTCGACGATTTCGTTTGTTCGATGTTCAAGCAGATAGGCTTTCAGTTGAGGCATCCCTTCAATCAGCGGTCCATTGGGAACGCGCGCGGTAGCTTCCACCTCGACGGTATTGATCGATTGCAGGTAAGCGGCGTATCCCGCCAGGTCGTTGTCCCGGGCTTTGTCAAAGCCACTGATTCGCGCTCCTTCCTCGGGCACCATCGCTTGGAATTTGCCAATCGCATTGTAGCGTTCAAACGGAATGCCCCAGGGATCGAGGCGGACATGGCAGTCGTTGCAACTCTCCTGTTTTCGGTGCGCGGCGAGCAGATCCTTGATGGTTAAAGCTTGCTCGGCAGATTCACCGGCGGAATCGGAGAGTGCCGGTACGTCCGCCGGCGGTGCGGGGACCTCGTCGCCCAGAATCGCTTCCCGCAGCCACACCGCGCGATAAATGGGATGAGGTGCGGACCCGGTGCCGTTGCCGATCAAGACGGCACCCTGCGTGAGCAAACCACCGAGTCGATGTTCGGGCTGTATTGGAACCGGTCGAAGTTCGTGCCCTTGCACCCCATCGACGCCATAGTGTGCGGCCAGCGGTTGATTCAGAAACGCAAAATCCGAATCAATGATGTTTGCCACGCTGGCATTCTGGCGGATTAACTCGGCCACGAAACCAACCGTTTCGGCGAGCATGTAATCCCGGATGGTGGGGCGGTACGGTTCTTCGGTGCCGGCTCTTTCGCCCTTGGGGACATAATATAGAAATCGCGGAAAGAGTTCCCGGTTGATGGGCACCGTCTGCATTTTTTCGAGACTCAACCACTGCTTGGTAAAATTCTCAACGAAGTCCCGTGACCGGGCGTCGGCCAACATGCGGCCGACTTGCTGTTCGATGACTTGGGCATCGTCAAGTCTGTTTTCTGCTGCCAGCCGCAGCAGTTCCTCATCGGGCATGCTTCCCCAAAGAAAATAGGACAGCCGCGAAGCCATTTCGTACGGTCGCGACGTGACGCCTGCTTCGGCAACGGTGTGATATAAAAACTGGGGTGAAATGAGCACCATCGCCAACGTTTCGCGAATGGCCGCCTCGAACGTGTCCATTTCCGGCGAGATCAGTTTGAAGACTTCGGTAAATCGCTGGACTTCGGCTTCGCTGGCCGGCCGGCGATAAGCCCGGGACATGAACCGATTCAAGACCGCACTGACATAGGCCGTTCGATCGCTCTCGCGGAGCGGGGAGTCGAACAGAATCCGCGTGTGATGTGCGGGTGGCCAGACCTCGGTGATGGGTGCTTCGAATTCGATCCAGTTGACCACGGCGCGAGGCATCGCCAACTTCCTCGGCCATTTTAAAAACAGGTTTTCGTCATTCAGCGTTCCGTCGTCGTAGAGATTCTGCGGTGTGATCACGAGGGTGTCTGGCTGACGCTTGTTTTTTCTGACGACTCCTTTTTGGACAGGATAGTTCTCGATGCGTCCTACCAACTCAAAGATCTCGGGATGATCCGGGTTGTTGGTCAGTCGTATTGTGCCGACCGGTTCCATCTGTTGGGTGGAACTGTTGATATCCAGGCCATAACCCATCACCAGCCGCAGCGGCAGTTCGGTCATCCCTGGAGGCAAGATCGCCGAGGCCTGAACGCGGATCCGGAATTCGCCGGTCGCGGGGAAGCTTGGCAGCCCGAATCCCTTGCCCGGCGTGTTGCGGCGGTTTCCCCAAATCGCGATCTCATCCGCCCCCAAGCCTCTCTCGACTCCGCTTGGTTTCCATTCCCGTCGAGTTTTGTGGACTTCGGGCTTCACGGGATTGACAATCGCGCTAGCCATCGCGCGATGCGCACACTCCAGATATTGATCAATTTGCTCGGGACCCATCCGCATAAACTCGGCGGTATTATTAAAGCGGTACGGTTTGGCAGGGTCTTTGGGCAAGCTATCGCTCAGCTTCAATTCGAATCCGAGCAAGTCCCGCATCGTGTTTTGGTATTCAAAATTCGTGAGTCGCCGGACGGTCGGCTCGTTCGCCGCTGGTGGTCGTTGTGCAGAAAGTTCCCGCAACTCCAATTCGATCCATTGGATGACCGCCTGCCGATCAGCCGCCGTGGGTTGCGGCTGGTCTTCGGGGGGCATCTCGCCCCGGTCGAGCATTTCCAGGACCGCCTCCCAGCGGTCCACATCCGGATCCGCGGAAAAATCGCCTGGTAAATCGTGGAGAGTGATTTCGCCTTTTTGTTTTGAATCGCCGTGGCAACGAACACACTGTTGTTTGAAAAACGGGGCGATGTGTGACGCGTGCCCTTGAACCCCCCTGGGAATCTCGTCCGAGTGCAATTCGGTAAACAGCGACGACAGGATCGCAAGAATTGAAATTGTCAACGTGGTTGGTCGGCGCATAAATTCCATCATAGCTGCGAGCAGCATTGGATTCCTGTTTTCATCTCGGTTTCCTGGGGACCCCAATTTTCTGCTGTTTTGACGGATCGCAACCTCACAAAAACGGACAGTTTCGCGACCGGTTCAAGCCCAACCTTCCACCACCTCACCGCGAGCAGCCATTTTCAATCAGGAATCAGCGGGCCAAGCTGCCTGCTTCGCCGCAAGCATCAAGGCCGTTCCGGAAAAGGTGGTGCGTCGTATTGTTTGCGCAGTCGTTCGAATTCAGCGACCAGCGATTCACGGGTGCCCTGATACGCAGGGTCGTCGTGCACGCTGGTCATCTCGGCTCGGATCGCGATCCAGATCGAACAGATTCCATTCGCCCGTAACGGGGAAATAAATCAGTTTGTGTGATTGGGTGCGGACCCCGAAGTGCTGCGGCACCGCGTGTTCGCCCAGTTCGTAATAGGCGTAGTACAGCGATTCACGCCAGTCGGTTGGTATCGCCTTTGAGCAGCGGCATCAGGGAACGGCCCTTGAACTTCCGCCGGAGTTTCCAGGCCAGCGATCTCCAGAAAGGTCGGCGCGTAATCGATATTCTGAATCAGCTGCCTGCGGTTTCGAACCAGGCTTCACGACCCCCGGCCAGCGGACCAGGAACGGCATCCGGAACGACTCTTCAAACATCCAGCGTTTGTCGTACCAGCCGTGTTCGCCGAGAAAGAAGCCCTGATCGGACGAATAAATGACGATCGTGTTCTCGGCCAGGCCATGATCGTCGAGGTACTTCAGCATGCGGCCGACGCTTTCGTCGACCGCTTTGACGGTGGCCAGGTAGTTCCGCATGTAGCGTCGATATTTCCAGCGTACGATGTCCTCGGTGACTGAGTTTGCCGGCTCGGAAGTCCGACAGGAACTGCTGATTCTGCGGCCCGAAGTGGGCATTCCAGGCTTGCTTCTGGGCGTCCGTCATCCGGTTGTATTCTGGAGTCCCGTAGCGGTCGGGTTTGGGCAGTGTCACGTCGCCGCGTTCGTCTTTGCGAATCTTCGCATCGTACGCCCAGTCGAAATGTCGATCGATTTCCATTTCATTTTGTGCCAGCGTGCGGCTGCGATTGGCGTAGTCGTCAAACAGGTTTTCGGGTTCGGGAATTTCGACGTCGTCGAACGCGCCGAGATGCCTCAGCGCGGGAGCAAATGTACGGTGCGGAGCCTTGTGCTGACACATCAGAAAGAACGGTTTGCTGGGATCGCGCGTGTTCCAGCCAGTCCACGTGCTTTGTCCGTCGTCAGGTCCGTCGCGTAGCCTTCAAAACGTTTTGGTTTGCCATCCATCTGAATGAAGTCGGGATTGTAGTAGTTGCCTTGGCCCAGGCAGGATTTCCCAGTGATCGAAGCCGACCGGATTGGTTTTCAGATGCCACTTGCCAATCACGGCGGTGTTGTAACCACTCTTTTGCAACGCTTTGGCGACCGTCCACTGACTCTGGTCAAAGGTGTTGCCGTTGTCGCATGAACCCGTTTTTATGACTGTGCTTGCCCGTCAGAATCGTTGCCCTCGAAGGACCACAAATCGAGTTGGCACAGAATGAATTCAGAAACACGGCACCTTCCCGTGCCAGTCGATCAATGTTCGGCGTCGGCGCAACGTTGGCTAGTGGACCCCCGTACGCGGAGATCGCTTTGATGGCGTGGTCATCAGAAAACAGGAACAGAATGTTGGGGCGTTCGTCGGCCTTCACCAGCGCCGCAGTGCCGGTGACGATGGACGCGAAAATGTACAAAATGATCCAGCAGCGAGTTTGTTTTTTCATGGTGGCAATTTCAGGCGTTTGGTCTCGGTAAGCAAAACGATGCTGGCAGTCTGCAGAACGGGTCCAACGCCTCGGGATGCCGCACGCAAATCTGCCGGTTACCAGTCTATCACAGTGTCTCGGTTCTTTGCCGCATCCCGCCTGCAAAACCGCCGTGTGAATCATTTTCAGAATGTCAGCGTGGTCACGCTTGGCCTGAATATTTTGCAGTTGACTCCTGGGTCAGCTTTTTTACCGACCAGGCAATCCCCGCTTTCGGGTTCAATTGAATTCAAATCACAATTCGGTTATGTCTTAGGCAGGCGCCGGACCGTTTCGGAGTGTCTCCCTGTGCCGCTGGCATGTTCGGGAAGCGAAAAACGAAGCTTCCGGCCGGTTATTTTGGACTCTAGAATCGCAACCGCGTCGTCAGGAATTCGGATCGCTCAAGGGAGCGAGGGCTTTTTACCATGGATCATTGGTATTCGATCAGCGGATTCAGCGACCCGATGAGCAGTCTTTCGCATCTGGTCGGACTGGTCATTTTCGCGGTTTTCTCGGTGTTCCTGCTCCGCAGTGCGCGGCACCGTCGTTCCACATTCTGGTACAGCGACCAGTTTGCGTTTGCCGTGTTGTTGCTGCTGACGATGAGCTTCATCTATCACATGATGGAGGTTGGCGGAACCGCTCGCGAGGTGATGCTGCGTCTCGATGTGGCGGCGATCTTTGTCTTGATCGCGGGGACGTTCACCGCTGTCCACGGGATCCTGTTCCATGATTGGCGTCGGTGGGCAGTGATCTTGCTGATTTGGACGATCGCAATTACGGGAATCACGCTGCGGACAATTTTCTTTCACAACATTCCTGCGGTCGTCGGGACGGGGATCTTTTTGGCGATGGGCTGGATCGGCGCGTTTTCCTGTTGGTTACTTTGGAAAGAATATCATTGGCGGGCTGTTGTCCCGATGGCTTTGGGCGGTTTGCTGTACACGGTCGGTGCGATTATCAACGCCAGCAATCGTCTGGTGTTGATCGAAAATGTGTGGGGTCCGCACGAATCATTTCATCTCCTGGTATTGGCTGCACTCGGCGTTCATTTTGCTTTTATTTGGAGCATCGCCGATGGGAGTTTTCAGCGCAAGATGAGGCTGACGGATGTCGGAACAGCGCAAGCGTAATCGGGGCGTTAGCCGAGAGGCATGATTTCCGACCGGGACGAACCCGACGGAAGCGCTCGTTCAGACAGGTGGTTGGGGACCAGTTCGTTATCCCAGGCAGGGAAAGCGAATCGGCGCTTGGCCAGAAAAAATTGACCCCAAGCGGCAGCATGTCACTGCCCAGCCAGTTGGCAGGTTTCAGTCCGTTTGCTGGTTGCCGACCTGCGATCCCATTAGCAAATACGAGGCAGTTGTTCGCCAATCGGTGTCGTCACGACGCGAGACGCGCCAATTGCGGTTTTGCAGACGACCATGTTGGGATGCTCGGCTACGACGCTGCCAATGATGGCCGCAGCGGATCCAAACGGGCTGGCTTGCATCGCCGCCAAGGCGCGGTCGGCAAAATCTGGCGGGACGATGCAGATCAGTTTTCCTTCGTTGGCCACCAGTAGAGGATCCAGGCCCAGGATTTCGCAGGCCGATTGGACGGTCGGATGGATCGGCAAACAGGATTCTTCCACCACGATCCCGCAACCGGACGCGGCGGCGATTTCATTCAGGCTCGCCGCCAACCCGCCGCGCGTCGGGTCTCTCAAAACATGAATATCCGGACAAACGTCAATTAACCCGGCCACCATCTGATTCAGCGGGGCCGAATCACTTTCAATTTGGGCTTCGAACTCCAGCCCTTCCCGAACACTCATGATCGCCATCCCGTGATCGCCCAGCGTCCCACTGACGATCACCACATCACCGGGCACTGCTCGCGTCGGCGCGATGTTGACGCCCGCTGGAACGACGCCGACGCCCGCCGTATTGATGTAGCATCCGTCACCGTGGCCTTTTTCGACGACTTTCGTGTCGCCGGCCACGATCGCGACACCGGCCCGCCGCGCCGCGGCCCCCATGTCATCGGCAATTCGTTTGAGTTGGGCGATCGGGAAAGCCTTCTTCGATGATGAATCCGGCACTCAGATAACGCGGCTGGGCCCCACTCATCGAAAGATCGTTGACGGTTCCGTTGACGGCCAGATCGCCGATTGAACCGCCCGGAAAAAACAGTGGCTGCACGACGTAGGAATCGGTCGAGAAGGCCAGCCGTCCCGCAGCGACATCGAAAACGGTCGAATCGCCCAGTCCTGCCAGCAACTCGTTGTGCAAATGCCGGCAGGAAAATGTGTTCGACCAGTTCCGCTGAAAGTTTTCCGCCGCCACCATGCCCCAGAATGATGTTGGGATAATCCTGCAGCGGCAGCGGGCAACTCAGTCCCTGGAAGTCGATCGGCTTCGGTAGAAGGTCGTTTGTTGGCATCTCGGACTTTCCGTTGACAGCTGTCAGACCTTCGCCTCCAGCTGAACGAATCGACCGTAATTGTAATACGCGGCGCAGGCTCCTTCGCTCGATACCATCGTCGCACCAAGTGGATTTCGCGGCGTGCATTGCTTGCCGAACGCTTCGCATTCATTCGGTTTGATGGCGCCCTTTAGCACATCGCCAGCGCGACAAAGCGACGATTCGCAGGTCTTGATATCGCCGACACGGTGAATTTGATTTCGGCATCGAAGTCGCGATAGGCCTCACTCAATTTCCAACCGCTGGAGGGAATCACGCCGATCCCACGCCAGCCGCGATCGGTGACTTCAAACACTTCGTCGAGGACCGCCTGGGCTGCCACGTTACCCTGCTTCGGAAACGACGCGCGGATAAGCGTTTTCGACGAACGCCTGCTCGTTCTCCAATTGAATGACGGTGCGGCGAATTCCTTCGAGCAAATCCAGCGGCTCAAATCCGGTGACCACGATCGGAATCCCGTACTGCTCGCAAAGGGCAGGATAGGCCTCAAAACCGGTCACGCAGCAGACATGACCGGCCGCCAGAAATGCGTTGACACGATTTCCGGGCGAATTCATGATGGCTTCGATCGCCGGTGGAACCAGCACGTGGGAAACCAAAGCGGAGAAATTCGTGATGCCGTTGATCCTTGGCCAGTTTGACCGCCATCGCGTTGGCCGGTGCGGTGGTTTCAAACCCGATCGCCAGAAAAACGACTTCGTTTTTGCGGATTTTCGCGGGCGATGTTGACCGCATCCAGCGGCGAATAGACGACGCGGACATCGCCACCGGCGCCTTTGATCTTGAACAGGTCATCCTGCGATCCGGGAACTCGCAACATGTCGCCAAACGAGCAAAAGATGACTTCCGGTCGGCTGGCAATCGCCAAAGCTTTGTCGATGACTTCCAGCGGCGTCACGCAAACGGGGCAGCCGGGTCCGTGAATCATTTCGATTTCGTCCGGCAGAATCTGATCAATGCCGTTGCGAATGATCGAATGCGTCTGGCCGCCGCAGACTTCCATGATCGCCCAAGGCCGGGTCACGATCCGGGAAATCTCAGCCGCCAGTCGTTTCGCTTTTTCGCCGTCGCGATATTCGGTCAGGTACTTCATCGCCAGGTTCCTATTGGGGGTCGGACGATTGAATTCGCTCTTCGAAATCCGTTTCGCGTAACTCTGCCAGTTCGTCTTCGAGCAGTCCCAGCTCCTCGAACGTGCGCAGCGTTTCCTGCGCGGATGCTTCGTCGATCTGGCTGATCGCAAACCCGACGTGGACGATGGTGTAATCGCCAACCTGGATTTCGGGCAGGTATGCCAGGCAGACTTCCTTGACGACGCCGCCAAAGTTGACTTTGCCCATCCGCGCCCCGTTTTCTTCGAAGATCGTTTCGACCTGTCCGGGTACCGCAAGACACATGTCAGTTTTCCTTTCCAAATTCCTCTGTCGTCGAGCGGGCTCCGGCGTGAGGAGGGTGGTTTGCATACTCGATAATCGATCGGCAATCCCAAATCATCACACGGTTGTTTCCTGAATCCGCGATGGCCAGCAAACCGTGATGGAAACAGATTCCATACGGCCAGCATAACGTATTTTCGTTGACCGATTCCCAACGATTGTCACCATTGCCGGAAAAATCGGCTTGCCCAATCACATCAAACGCAGGTGCATAGCAAGACTGGGAAAACGGCAATCGCCAGAATAGCACGCGATTGTTGGCCGTATCCGCCACGGCCAATACGTTTTCGCAACTGTCAATCGCATACGGGAACCGCAACCGCTGCGACCCCTGCGTATCGTAGGGCAACTCGTAAGCGGCAGCAAAATCTTTTTGTCCAATCACCGAATCGCCAACGACATCCGAAACGGGGTGGGAATCGAAACCCATCACGCGGTGGTTGCCCGCGTCGGCCACGAAGACCCCTCCCGAGTGCCCGGCGAAATCGTGCGGCCAACGGAATGAATTGGCTGCAACCGGACCGCCTCGATTCTCATCCGACGCGGTTTCGCCCGGCTGCCCTAACAGGACATCGGCCGGGCAATCCGATTCGGGGAGCGAATTCCAGACCAAAACCCGCCGATTTCCCGTGTCGGCGACATACAAACGCCCGTCAATCCAGGCGATCCCGTAGGGCCAATACATGCCGGCCAGCGATGGTTGCGCGGCTCGATTCGTTTCGACGCTGGACAGGTCGCGTTGCCCAATCGCGTAATCGGGTGGCGTGTCCGTTTTTTCCGGAATCTTGTTCCAGACCAGCACGCGATGATGCCAGGCGTCGGCAACCAGCAGTTTGCCATCGACCACGATCACACCGGTGGGCAAATGCAATCCGTTTTCGGGACCGCGACCGTGGGCGGCCGGTCCCTCGGACTGGAAGTCTGGTTGGCCCAGCACGAGATCTGCTGGGGTCTGGTCAGCGGTCGGCACTGAATGCCAGATCAGGATCCGGTGATTGCCCGAGTCACAAACAATCAGGCGCTCGTCATCCAGCCAGACCCCACGCGGGGCGTACATCGTCCCGGCACTGGGCTGTGCATCGGGCAACGCCAAACCAAACGGCGATTTGGCCCCCAGCCACAACTGGGGTGTCCCCAACGAAGGCGACGTTAGCGACGGCGCCGTGGCATCCAGCGGGCAAGCCCGTTTCGAGATGCTGACCGATAGTCGTTTCGGATCTGGTTTTGCGGCCTGATTCATGAATGGTTTATCCTGGTCGGACCCAGACGCGATCATCCGTCACGCGCAGCGGGAACGGTTCGAGCTGACATTGCGGCGCAGAAAAGCACTCGCCCGATTCGCTGTCGAACTGGAATCCATGCCACGGGCAGGTCAGGGTGCCATTCTGTTGGTCCAAAATTCCGCCTTCTAACGGCAGGCCTTGATGCGCACATGCATTGCGATACGCTCGTAAACCCTGCTGGGATTTGATCAGCAGGATTTTGTCATCACCATGCTCAAAGGCAAACGGCTTGCTTGGTTCAATCTCCTCAACCAACGGACCTTCGATCCAGCCATGCTCGTTTTGCTCAGCCGACTGACCCTGGAGCTGTACCAGGCCGGCCGGTTCGGGCTCATTGGGAACGACTTCGACTTTTTCAATTTCAGGCACGTGTTCGGCAAGTGATTCTTCCACCGTATTTCGCAGTGTCACCGCGGACATGGAACAGCCATTACAGTTGCCGGACAATCGCACGTAGGCCGTTTTTCCCTGCACATCGAGCAGCGTCACGTCACCGCCGTGCGATTGCATGTAGGGTCGGACCATTTCGATCACGCGGCCGACCTGGGTTTTTAAATCGGCTCGAATCAATCCATGCATGGCGAACAAGGCGTAGACCGTGGGCTGGTCGACCAGTTCAAACAGCAACTGCTTTCCGTGGGGGTCGTCTTTCAGTTTTTTGACGATCTCCGTCAAGCCCGCCTTGTGAAACTCTTCGATCGCGGACTTGAGTGCCATTGCTTTGGCCCGCACGCCGGGTTCAAGCGACTGGACTTCGGCAATTGCCTTGTCGGCGCGTTCGGCCAGCTGTTCAAGGCTGTCAACGGTCACCATGGGTGTGCTGGTATTGGTTTCGGGTACGTCGGTGGACATCGTTTACTCCAGGTTAAACAGACTGATAGCCTGAATGTTGTTCCAATGACTCGGTCGTTTTTTGCAGCAACAATTCGGCAAACAGTTTTTTCGCCATCCCAATCAAGACCGTTTCCACCGTCCCGGGTGGTGTCGAATCCAGTTGTCGTTTCGGCAAGGACTGAAGAATGAAACAGGATCCCTCGACATTGTTGAGCAGGAAATCCTCAAACACGGCGTCGGTGAACTGGTCCAGCCAAACGCCTTCGCCATTGGGATTCTGCTTCAAAACCTCAAGCGCTGATTCGGCACCGCGAAATCGTTCTTCCAGGCGAGCGACATATCGTTCGGTGGCCGTTTGCAGGAAGAATCCGAATTGTTGTTGTTGATATAAATCCATGTCTCTTTCAGGCAATTAACGGTCAGTCGTGAAAATCGTTTCCGCTTCGATTGTTCAAGCGTCTCCCAGGCTTGCAGGGGAAACGGCTGCCCCCAATCGCTGATTGATCTGCTCGACCAGTTCGCGGGCCGCGTTGGCCTGTTCAATCTGGTCGTACCAGTGGAACAGCTTGTAAGCCTCTGCCAGTTTTTCCAATGCTGGTTTGAAGATTCCCAAATGGGCCAGCGCGTTGGCTTGATTCAGCAAGACCAACGCGTACGCAACCGGGTCCTTGGCTCGCGAACGGACCTCAAGAATCTGTTCGTACGTTTCAACCGCCTGAATCAAATTCTGTTCCGGATGCGAGGTCGGTGCATACTGGAGGGCGTTGGCCAGATTCATGCTGACGCTTGCCCACCTGTCGGGGTGCTCTTGGAGGGTGTAAATCTTCAAGGCATGGCGAAACGATTGAACGGCGATTCCATTTTGCAACTGGTTACTGGCACCGAGTGTCGGCATCGAGAGATAGGCCAAACCAAGATTGTTCTGGAGTTGAGCGAACAATTCAGGATGGTCCTGTTCGTTGATGCCTCCCTGCAAAGCCGACTGGTAGCAACTCACCGCCTGCATCAAGGCTCCGCGCTGCCCGTTGGCCGAATTCTGTAGCAGCATGCCCAGCTTGATCTGCAGTTCGGGCAGCAGCATGGGCAATTGACCATCCGTCGCCAGCCGAATGGCTTCCTGGTAGTCCCGCATCACCAGGGCCGGCGAATGCCCTGGCCGGGAAGCGATCATGTCGGCCAATTGGGCTAACAGCGTCGCCGCCAGAATCGGTGACGTTGGCTTCGCTGCGTCAACCGCCGCTTTCAATTTCAGCTGAGCCGTTTTTAAATCGTTGGCCTCCAGGTCTCGGGCGGCGGAGGTCGCCAATGCCACGGCCTTGAGTTCACCGTCCAGCGAGAATTCGTCCGCGATCGCGTCGCTGAAACCCGTGGCATAGGCGGCCACGTCGAGCAGTTCGCGCAGGTCACCCGACGTCAACGAAGTCGCAGCCTGGTAGGCGGCTTGCGAGGGTTCCAGCACAAACAGGTTGTAAGCAAAAATCGGTGACGAATCCGCTTGGGAACGAATTGACTCGATGGCCGTCGCCGTATCCCCGGTAGCCGCTGCGATGAAGAACCGCCATTCCGGCGGCACCTCGGTATGGAGATCACCGGCCATTAACGACTTGAGTGTCGAATGTTCGAATGTGCCAACCTCAGGTAACAGCAGATTGGCCGCCGGGAACGGAAAAAAGCCAATCGGTTGAGGTCGCAGTTGGATCATGTTGCCATCGAATATTTAGTCAAGTTCATTCAGACAAAGTCTCTCGCTGTCATTGCTTCGTCAAGTTTCAAGATCCGGTCGGTGGTGTCCGGTTGCAATTCGCCGATCTTCGATACCAGTTCGCCGCCACGTTGGCCTCAGATTCTGTTGAGTAATCATTGATTCGTTTCCAGTTGTTGCCGACGGGATCGGCTTGATCGGGTTCCCAGGATTGGACATTCAGATACACCACCCAGCGACCATCCTGTTTTTCAACTCGCGTGATCGCTTCCAGTGGAACAAACTTCCGGGCAGGTTGCTCCGCACTCGATGAATCGTCATGTTGCTCCATGATTCTTGGTAACCATGTTGGTTCTGTCCGGCTCCTTCAGCTGCTTTCAAGGTTCGCCGAACCGGCGTCGCAATCTGGCAAATTAACGCGCAATCCTCCAATTCTGTCGTCCCAGACCGCCGTGAAAAATCCTACAGGAATCTCGAACTCAAACACCTCCGAAACCAACAGGCTTCGGTCGCCTTCCGCATTTCGTTGTTTCAACATTAATCCACCGGCAGCGGCGCCCCGGGTCGGCAGCAGTACCAGCGTCTCGTCTCGCCAAATTGCCAGCAGGGTATCCTCCGGAAAGAAATGCGCCGCATCCTCGCGCGACAGACGCAGATAGCCATCGGACGAAAGCTGAAAACGGAGGGATGATCGAGTTGGTTTTTTGACGTCGATGCTCATTCGCTGATTTTAGGGTTTCTCCTGAATGACTTCAAAAAGTTTGTCGACCAGTTGGTCGATGGCGCGGTCGACCGGTGGCGAGAGGAGCTCTCCCACCTGAAAATCCACGCCCTCGATCAGATAAACCGTGATCTTTTCGGGATATTGATCCTTGAGTAACCACCGGCCGAAGGCGATCGCGTGATCCCAGCGAAACGAATGCAGGTTGATTCCATCGAACGGCGGTAGCTGTTCGACTTCCGTTCCCGGGATTTCGAATAGGGCGCCAGGTTCGCTTCCCGATTGACAGGCATCCACAAGGATGACGTGCGGAACGCCGCGCATCTGAAACGCGACATCCATGCCACCGGTTCCCCCGTCAGCACAGTGCACTCCGGCGGGCAACCCTCTTTCCCACATTCGTCGAATGAGCACGGGTCCGGTCGCATCATCGCCTCGCAGCAGGTTGCCGCAGCCGATGATCAGCGTGTCGATTCCACTGAGTGTTGGTTGAGACGGGTCAAATTCATCCGATGTCGAGCCGGTTGTCACGTTCGCCGCGGTCGTGCAGGATTCGAATTTTGTTTTTTCTTTCGCCATCAAATCATTGTCTAACGATTCATTCGACTGACCGGGATGTTGCAAAACCGTCAAAAAAAGGACTCGGCCTCCAATCGAGGCGACCGAATCCGTTATTCGTCACGTCTTTGATTTGAACCATCGCGCCTGCCGTTGAGTGGTTAAAACCGTCCCTGTTTTAACAACGCGGATTACGAGCCTTCGCCCATGCGAAACCGAGCCAGTTCTTTACCGGTTTTGCTGTCGTAGGTATGAACGGTGCAAACCAGGCAGGAATCGTACGATCTCGCGACATGACCCATTTCGACCGGATCGGTGGGATCTTCAATGGTGGCTCCGATGAAGGACTGTTCCATCGGCCCGTGGACCTCGTTGCCGTCCTGCGGGCCGATGTTCCAGGCGGTGGGTGTCACGACCTGGTAGTTTTCGATTTGACCGTTTTCGATCACGATCCAGTCCGACAGTGAACCACGAGCGGCTTCGGTCGCGCCAAACCCTTTTCCAGATTTCAGCTCTTCCGGTTTGGTGTAGAACTTGCCGTGCAGATCGATTTCGCTCAGCCATTTTTGTGCAAGCTTGTAGTATTTGCAGGCTTCGTGCATTCGGGCCATGACGCGGACAAGCACGTTCGGACCATCCTGCTTGATCGCATCGAGGAACAGTGGATCGTAATCCTGATGTTCGAGGCATCGGGACGGCCGGCGATTGACCTGCCGCGCCAGCGGACCGGCTTCCAGCGGCATCGGGCCTTTGCCGGGAACTTCGTAGCGAGGCGACTTGGCCCAACTGTACTTGCCCTGCTTGTGGCCTTCCGCCGGATCGATCGGATCGGTCATGCCGTCCCAGGGATGCAGGTACGAATCGCCTTTGAAGAACGAATGGGCTATCGACTCGCGCACATTCAGATGATCGAAATCGTGAAATTGTTCGCCGTCGTAGACGCCAGCGCGATTGATCAACGCGTCGTTGCGACCGTCGATCGTCGGATTCTCGTACAGCTCCGGCTTAAAATAGGTTCCGGTTGCCAGGAATTTACCGCAGCCATGTCCGTATTTATCCAATACCAGCCGCCTTGGCAAATCGCAGAAACAGGCCGCAATCCGAATTCCGCTGGCTATCGTTTTCGTCCGCCCATTTCCAGACGTCGTCCCAGGTTTTGTTTTCCAGCCAGCGTTCGATGGAACAACCCAGCCAGCGCCTTCCAGCCATTCACGTTTCCAGTAATCCAGAATCGCGATGCTGCGGGTCACGTCCGAGCCAGGTTGGGGCGCACATCACGCCGCCGGGAATCATGAAACTGGAGTGTGGCCACTGGCCGCCGAAAATCGCGTAGACTTCGACCGGTTTGCCGGACAGCGTGACGCCTTTTTCGTACGAGGTACCGACGAAGGGCGCAAAACGTTTGACGACTTCGTCGTACTCGGGAAGATTGGCGTAGTTCTTGTTGGTCAGATCAATCGCAAACAAAGCATAAAACCAGCGAGGAATCGACTGCAGCGTTTCACAGGCCTGTGCGATGTTCCGAACCAGGGTGGCGTTGTGCGGCACATGCGTTTTCCAGGCGGTATCAAGCGCGTAGCAGGCCTTGTAGAGATGGCTGCCACCACAGATCCCGCAAATCCGCGGCGTCACGATCAAGCCGGCCTGGGGATCCTTGCCTTTGAGAATAATCTCAAACCCGCGAAACATGCTGGCTTCAGTCCAGGCATTGGTAACGACACCGTCGGTAACCTCGATGTTCAGATCGAGGTCGCCTTCGACGCGTCCCAGCGGACTGATTCTCATCGGGGTTGCGGTCGCCATTTCAAAACTCCCGTGGATTGAAGTTAAAAAATCGGATTGCTCAGTGGACCACCCGGGACCGAAGGGCCACTAAACGACGAACAGGTCTTCCTTGGACCACTGCGGCGCGGCCACCTTGGCCGCGGCGGCATGGGCCATGTACGTCACGTGATCGGTGCCGTCCGGGACGTCTTTCGGGAATCACGCCGCCGATTTTTTGGGTTTTGAAAACAGTTCCCGGAGCCAGATCGTAAAACGGAAACTCGGGTTCGGTGCAGCCGGTGCACGGCATGCCGGCACGGGTCTTGGAGGACTGGCGATTCCAGAGAATCCGGTTGCAGGGCGAATGCGTCATCGGACCTCGGCAGCCAAATTCGTAAAACAGGCATCCGGTTCGGGTCCCCTGGCCGAATTCGACCGTCGATTGCTTGTACTCGAAAAACTGAACTCGGGTGCAACCGGTCTGAGTGAACGTCTTGAAAAAGGTTTGCGGTCGCTGCAGATCGTCCAGCGAGATGTCGCTGGCTCGACCGCGAAGCAATGGCAACCAGAATCTGCGTGACCCAATCTGGATGGCAGGGACAGCCAGGAATGTTGATCACCGGCAAGCCCCATTTCGATTTGAAATCGGCACCCAGAAATCCGCCGTGATTCCGTTTCAGGTACTGAAGCCCGACACTGTCGCGTCGGATTCGGTGCGTTGGCCGGGATCCCGCCCCAGCAAGCACAATCGCCCAGGGCCACGACGGCATTGGCCTGACTGGCCAATTCACTGACCCAGTCCTTCATCGGCCGGTCGGCAAACATGTTGAACCGACCCGAGCCATTGGGGCCCATGATGACGGTGCCTTCAAACACAAAAATATCCAGCTCTTTCTTGCCGGACGTGATCTCGCGAAGCATGTTCTGGACGTTGTCGCCCATGTCCATGCCCAGCGACGGATGCCACAGCACGTCGATGCCGAAATCGGTCACCAGATCACAGGCACTTGGCTCTTCCGCATTGAGAAACGACATCGTGTTCCCGCTGCACGCACCGCCTTGAAGCCAGAGTAAGGATGCCATGAACCACTCCTTTTCGGATACGTCAAATCAAACCGCGATTGCCGATATTGAATCCACAACCGACCAGCTTTGGCTGTTTATCGGCCACGGCAAAGTATTTTGCTATAGCACGAACTATGTATTTTTTGCCGATCAATGTTTTCGTGTTGCTTACAATCCAAACTTCACCAGCACGCCACACACCAACACCGCCAAACCGGCCAAGGCATGGCTGTAGCGATGCAGATTGGGAACCTGCGAACAAAATTCAATCCAAACGCAATCATCATCACCGTATACCAGCATGGTCCCGATCGTCGCCACCGAGAACGCCAACACGACCGCAACGATCGCAAACAGGTTCGCTTCGGCGGCCGGATACATCAATAGCGGAATCAGAACTTCGCAGGGACCAAAGACAAAAATCAAAAACAACATCCACGGCGTGATCGATCGTTTCGCTGGTTCTCGTCGGTTCTGCGCCAGGTCAGCCGCTTGGTGAAGGTGGCGATGTTCGAGATCATGCTGATGCAAATGCGAGTGCACCGTGCCGTCGACATGCGAATGCAGATGGGTATGGGGAATATCGCGAACGGCGTGAACCGTGCCCCAAGTCAAGATAGGCAAGTCCGAAACCGATCAGCAACCAGGCGGCGGCATCTCCGCGAAACGCCTCCAGCGCCTCGACCTGCATCAAGATCGTGCCCAGCATTAAACCGATCGAGCCGATCACGACCGAACCCATGACGTGCCCCAGGCCACAGAGGGCGGTGATGGAACATGTCTTTCTGGCCGACCAGCGATTGGTTCGTGACATCGCGATAAACGGGACATAATGGTCTGGCCCGAGGAGGGTGTGCAAAAACCCGACTGAAAAAGCGGTCATCACCAGAATGCCTAATTCCGCATTCACTTGAAATCCTTCCGAAGACGCGTAACGGGTTTTGAAAACACTTCGAGTGGTGCCCAGGATTGTGGGGTTTCCACAATCGGGGCGAAATAGCATGTTCATACCATTGTCGCGAGAATTCTAATTTGGCACGCTAGGGTGGCCAAGCCTGCGAACGTCCAAGTTCCCAGATCTGCGAGCTTCCATTTCACCAAATTGCGGGTTTCAGCTTCATTCACGGAGAACCTCATGTCCACCAACGGCGCCGTATCCTCGGCTGACCAATTACTGGAGCGACTGAACGATCCCAAAATCGCCAGTGGATTGAATCGGTTGCTCGACCAGCTGGAGATCATCACCTTCACGGTCGAATCCATGGAAGGCTTCATCAGCCGGGGAGAAGTCATCACCGATTCGGTGGCTGCCGGGATTCGCGAGATGCAGGGCGCCGGTGGCGATGAAGCCAGGGAGTTGTTCCAGAAGGCACCCCAGTACCTGCAAACCGGGACCAAGCTCGCCGATGCGGCGACCGCGATGGATGTCGATGAACTGGCCAAATCCCATGTGCTTCAGCGGCTGACCGAACCCGAGACGCTGAAAACTCTGAATCAACTGCTCGATCAATTGCCCTTGGCCGCTTTTATGTTGGAGGCGCTCGAAGGATTCATCGGTCGCGGGGACACGATTGCCGAGAATCTGGCCGACGCCGTTCACGAATTGAACCTGGGGGACGTGAAAATTGACCCCGATCAATTTAAGTCGTTGCTCGAAAGCGCTACCCAAATTCAAAGAAGCCGGCGAAAAATTGCTCGAATCAGAGCTGATCGGCGAAGGGCTGCCCAAAGTCATCGATGCGGGCGTAAGTATGGTCGAGTCGGGAATGCTCGACAAGAACGTGGTGAATGTCCTCGGTGAATTGGGCCGAAAAAGTGCCGAAACCTACCAGGACGTCGCCAGCCAGCCGATTCAGCCCATTGGCGGATTGTTCGCCACCTTGCGGGCCACCAAAGACCCCGACGTCCAAAAATCCGTCGGTTTTTTCTTTGCGTTCGCCAAAGCTTTCGCCAAACACCTGCCGTAGGTCTTGGTGAAGTGCTCCGAATCGGCGACATTGCCTGGGGCTCACGCTTTGTTTGTTAAACTTAACCGCAACTCTGATTGGCTCGGTGAACCGGCATGCACGAACTTTCCATCGCCAATTCGCTCGTCGAAATTGCTACCGAACACGCCACCGAGGCAGGCGCGGATAAAATCAAAACGATTACTCTGCGGATCGGAGCACTCTCCTGCGTCCATCAGGATGCGCTCGAATTCAGTTTTGAGCTGATCACCAAAGACACCATGCTCGAAGGTGCCAAACTGGAAGTTATCCATGTTCCGGTGACCGTTTTCTGTGTACCTTGTAACCAGGTAGTCAAGCTACCGGGGATTCAGAGTTTTCGCTGTCCTACTTGCGAAACGCCCAGCGGCGACATCCGCAGTGGCAAAGAACTGGATCTTGAGTCCATCGAAATCATCGAAACCAACCAGGTAGAAGTGAGATAAATTCCGTGATCGAACCAAGAATCCTCGAAGTCCGCACCAAGATCCTGAAAAAGAATGACGAACTCGCGCGTGACATGCGCAACCAGTTCGTGCAGGCCGGCGTACTGGTTTCCAATTTTGTTTCCAGCCCGGGGACCGGCAAAACGGCTTTGTTAAAATTAACACTCACCCGACTGGTCGACGCTGGCGTCAAAGTTGCCGCCATTGTCGGTGATCTCGAAACCGACAACGACGCCAAACGGTTGGCTGAGAGTGGTGCGCCGGTGCGGCAGATCATGACCCATGGCTGCTGTCATCTGGAAGCCGACATGGTCGAAAACCATCTCGCAGGCTGGGAACTTGCTGGACTTGAGCATTTATTTATAGAGAATGTAGGAAATCTGGTTTGCCCTACTAGCTGGGATCTTGGCGAATCGGTTCGCGTCGCATTACTTTCGGTAACCGAAGGCGAAGACAAACCGCTCAAATATCCCGGCTTGTTCAATACTTCCGACGTCGCGATGATCACGAAGATCGATTTGGCCGAGCCCTGCGAGTTTGATCGCGAAACGGCGTTGAACAATATTCAGTCGGTGCGACCGGGGATGCGAGTGTTCGAGGTTTCCGCGAAAACCGGTGCCGGGATCGACCAGTGGATCGAGTTTCTCAATCAAAAACGAAACGAGTTGATGACTACCGTCGATTCAGTCGGCAGTTAGCTTCCGATCCCGGTTCGATCAGCCCGCTGCCGCCGCCTGAATCGAATGAACCGCCCGCCGATCCGAAAGTCGAATTCCAATTTCGACAGGCCTGCCGGCAGTTGGAACAGATCTCCGTTGCCGCCCAATCGTTTTCCGTTCAGCTGGATTTTGACCAACTGCTGCGCGAGCTTGCGGCACACGCTTACGAAATCCTGAGGGCCGACCAGGTCATCGTCTATTCCAATCATGACAACCAGCTTCAGGTCGCCACCCGATTTCCCCAATCGACTTCCTGTGGCGATGTCAGCCAGGACGCGATGTGGTGCGCGCGATACCTCGAACCCAGGATCTCCAATTATCAGCCGTCGACGGACGTCCGCAATTCAATCTGCGTGCCACTGATTTCGACACAAAACCGGGTGCTGGGAATCGTCGAGGCTCGCAACAAACGAACCGGAGGTTCGTTCACCGATCAGGAGGTCCGCGCGGCCAATTGCCTGGCCCGTGTCGCCGCCAGTGCAGTGGATCGGCGCTGCTGTTTTTTCGAATCGAAGAATGGAAGCAATTGATCGAAACCTTGATTTCGTTCAACGCGACCGTCAATCAGCAACTGGAACCGTCTGAATTGGTGCGCGAGTTGGTCGCCAATGTAACCGGATTCCTGAATGCCGCCGGTGGCGCTGCGGGAATCGTGATCCCGACCGAAGATGGGATGGTCACCCAATCGGACGGTTTTTTCTTCGACGGAAACTGGCATCCCTACCACCGCCAGTGGGCACCGGGCGACGGCATTCCGGGGATGGTTCTCAATACCGAGTTTCCCTATTTGGTCAACGATTACCAAGCCAATGCGTTAGCCGATCCGAAGCTCAAGGCGTTTGATATTGGTTCCTGCATTTGTGTGCCGATCAAAAACGCCAGTGAAGAAGTGCTGGGCTTTTTTAAACTGCATCGTCGCATTGGCGAACCCGAATTCACCTGGCAGGATGCCGCTTTCCTGGAATCGTTGGGGAACACGGCGGCCGTCGCGATTCAAAACGCGCGGTTGGTCAAATCGCTGGAACTCAAAAACAAACAAATCAAAAACCTCTCCCAAACCCATCTGCGACGCCTTGAACAGGAGCGTCAGCACATCGCGCGCGAATTGCACGATCAAACCGGGCAAGTCCTGATTGGGTTGAAATTGCGCTTGCAGGTGCTCGGTGGATTGCTGAATGATCAACAGTGCGACGCCAAACAGGAACTGTCGCAGTTGCAACTTCAACTGAATGAGGCGACGGTACAACTCAAAGAGCTTGCCGAGCGCCTGCGTCCACCGACCCTCGATGAACTTGGGTTTGAAGCATCGCTGCTGCAGTTGGTGTCCGAGTATCGCCGTCACGCCCATTTTAAAATCCGGGTCGACTTCCAGACCCAACCGAACTTGACCAGTGAATCGGAAACGGCGTTTTACCGGATTGCCCAGGAAAGCCTGACGAACATTGCCAAACATTCCGGCGCCGACGCCGTCGAATTGATCTTCGCCCGCCAGGGAGATCGGCAATTGTTCTGCATTCGAGATGACGGGCGGGGCTTTGACCTTGAGCAGGCCAGCAACGGACTTGGTCTGATCGGGATCAAGGAACGCGTCAAAATGCTGGGCGGGAAACTTGAGATCCATTCGTCACCGGGAAATGGCACCACGATCGAAATTCTAATTGGACAGCCAGATACGACATGAAAACCAGCGCGAAATCCGGCACCGAGGCCAGCTCAAAAACGCGAGTCATCCTCGTCGACGATCATAACCTGGTTCGCAGCGGGATGGCGGCGCTGCTGAAACAGGCCGGTCGGTTTGAAGTCGTCGATGAGGCCACCAACGGAATCGAAGGGATTGAGAAGATCCATTCGACCCCATGCGATTTATTGATCGTTGATCTGGCCATGCCCCGGCTCGGCGGAATTGAGTTGATTACCGAAATCCGTAGGACTCATCGGAAGCTCAGGATTCTGGTCCTGTCGATGTACGATGACGCCCAGTTTGTTGCCCGGCGCTCAAAGCAGGGGCCAACGGGTACTTGCTCAAGCACTGCGCTCGATGAAGACCTGTTTCGTGCGATTGCTGCCGTTTTTGACGGCGAGACGTTTGTCAGCCAGCGAGTGGATCTCGATGCGTTGCGAGAGTTTACCTTTGACGATGTTGATCTGACATCCCGCGAACAAGAGGTTTTGCATTTGATCGCCGAAGGCATGACCAACGGCGAAATCGCCAGCGTGCTTTCGATCAGTCCGCACACCGTGACGCGACACCGGGCCAACCTGATGAAGAAATTAAACGTCCACAACCGGGTCGAGTTGGTCAACGTCGCCAACCGTCGAGGCCTGATCGTGATCCCGAAGGCAACCGACGATACCCATCCCGGTCGCTGACAACGGAGAGCAGGATTGGAAGGAAATCTGAGGTAGCCATTCAGTTGTTAATCCCGTCCGGGACGAGCCCGACGGAAATTTAGGCGGACGAGCTCCGCGATGCGCTGGGTTGCCGTTACCAGATCAATGGAAGGGCCTGGGGCTCGAAAAGTTCCGCGATGCACTGAGTAAGCCGCCACCAGGTAAATGGATGGGACCTTGGGCTCGAAACCCCAAAAAAAAGCCACTGGGCGTGTGCCCAATGGCTGATCGTTATTGCTTCAACATGGCGGAAAATCAACAAGCCGCATAGGCCTTGGAGTTGTCCGGGGATGGGGCTTTCGCGCGTTCCATCGGCAACATCAAAGTAAAACAGGTACCCTTGCCGACACTGCTTTCGACCCGGATCTTGCCGCCGTGTGCATCGATGATGTTTTTGCAAGCCGCCAGGCCCAGTCCGGTTCCGCCTTTGCCCGATTCGTCCGGACCGTCTTTGGTGGAGAAGTACGGATCAAAGATCTTACGCAAGGTCGCTTGAGGAATGCCGGTGCCAAAATCCCTCACGCTCAGGTCAATGGTGTTGAATTCCAGGTTTTGTTTGATTCGAATGATCAAACGGCCTCCATCGGCCATGGCTTGCCGCGCGTTGATCAGCAGATTCAGAAACACCTGCTGGATCTGGTTTCCGATCACCGGAATTTCCGGCAGGTTTTCTTCTACTTCGATTTCGACTTCGATCCGGTATTTGCACAACTCCCGTTCCAGCAGGACCATGCACTGATCGACCAGGTTTTCCAGACGCGTCAGTTCGAATTGATCACCCCGATTACGAGCCATGCCAAGGACCGAGTTGGTGATTTTGGCGGCGCGAGCGCCGGCGTTATTGATCTTGTCGAATGCTTTGTCACGGGTCGCTTTGTCATCATGCCGCATGCCCATGCGGGCATAGTTAATGATGGTCATTAGGACGTTGTTGAATTCGTGGGTCGTCGTACTGACCAGCTCGCCCAGCGCGGTCATTTTTTGGGCTTGCTGCAGCTGTTTCTTTAGTACAGCCACCTCGTTTTTTAGCTGCTCGATCTCGTTTTGCTGGCACTGAGTCACTAGCGGTCCTTCCATGGCGTCAAAGTCGCGGTAAGCGGCAGGGTTGAGTCAGGCCATCCTGGCGACCCAAGGTAACAATTCGACTGTTTTGGCAAGGTTAAGCAGGATAAAGCTTGGCACAGCCGCCAGACTTTACCCGAGCCGTTTCTCTTAACCCGACGGTCACCGATTTTCTCAAAACGGCAACCTCGTGGCGTGTAAAACCTATCGTCCAATCGATCTCGGATTCTAAACCGCTTAAACGTATAATCGGAACTGATGCGGCGTGAAACGCAATGGAATCACCGACGCTGCCGCGCAGTTGAAGTTTGCATGTTACAAAGCCGTTACGGTTTGATGGTTTTCAGTAGTTAACAGGGAAGTTTGATGAGTACGATTGAACAGCTTGATCAATGGGTCGAAATCGCACAGCAGCTTGGATACCGGATACGCTACGACTATTTTGGCGGCACCGGGGGTGGAATTTGCGAATTCGGCAAACAGAAGTGGATCTTCATCGACCTGGCGCTGAACGCGACCGAGCAGTTGGAACAACTGCAGCGATCGCTCGCCGACGAGCCGTTGCTGTCGACCGTGACGAGCGTGAACTGGCTCAACCAGGCTCACGCTGGGCGGGCGGCCTGAGCTCGAGTTCATTCAGCATGGAATTCCAGATTCAGAACTTGGCAGTGTGGAAGTGGCCGTGCACCGCGTGAACGGCCACAATAGGTTCCTGGTCAATCCTCAGGTTCGCGTGATCCTTAGTCATGGTACCAGCACCGCAGGAACTGGTGCCAGCGACTGTAGGAATCTCCGCTGGTGGCAATCGACGCGTCGGCCGAACCGTCTTCCCAGCGGCTCCAGATGTTGGGCAGCACGACCGTTTCCATGCTGAGCACCTTGATTTTGTTTTCGGCCAGCCATTGGTTGGCCGCGATCACGGCCGCATCAAAGGACTCATGCTCTCCCGGTTTTAAAAACCCCGGGGCTTCAATTTCTTTCGGGACGAAATCTTTGTATTGGATCATGATCGGGTTTCCTTCCAGCTCAGTGACGCAACCCTCGCTGACGGGCCAGTTTTTCACTTGCCGCAGTACAGGTTTTGCGTCTGAATATATTTTTCGACCGAACGCGGTGTCAAATAGCGGATTGACTTTCCAGCCTGGGTGCGGGCCCGAAGATCGGTGCTGCTGATCTCGATGTAGGGGCTGTTGATTTGTGAGGCTTGGATTTTGGCAAACCGGTCCTCGTCGACATACTGCTTTAAGATGGACAAATCGACTGCCCCGGAGCCTGGACGATTGACGACCAAGGGCTGGGCCAGTTCGCAAATGGTTCCCGGTTCCCGCCATTGATCGAAGCTCTCGAGGGAATCATCGCCGATCAGAAAAAACAGCTCGGCCTCAGGATGAGTTTGCTTGATCTCCTGGAGCGTGTCGACCGTGTAACTGACTCCGCCCCGCTCCAGTTCCAGTTTTTTCAGCTGGAATGCGTCATGGCCTGCAAGGGCCATTTCCAGCATTTCCGAACGTTGGCGATCGGTGCCACGTGGACCCGCCTCCTTCAGCGGCGACATTGCGCAGGGAATAAACCAGACTTCGTCCAGCTGCGCTTCCTCGCGACATCGCTCGGCGAGGATCAAGTGTCCGTAATGCACCGGATCAAAGGATCCGCCAAAAATTCCAATTCGCATGCTTGATATCTGATTGAAAATAAATTGTGTTTCGTCTGCGGTGGATCCCGCAGCTCACCCCGTGAATCTAACAGCGTAACGGCTTTCCTTGCCGGGACGAATCCCCCTCGTCTTGGTGAGCGCGCAACTAACCACTAGCAACTGGCCGGTTCGCACTGATATCCTGAAACCATGGATGATCAGAGGTCACTATTCGAGATCGAGCCTCCACCCTGGAATCTGGATGACCAGGATGATTGGCTGGCCGCGCGGATTGCGTTTGCTGAGGCTCCGTATGGACCTTATGACTACTCGATTCCGTCCGGACTGGAATCGCTGGTCAAACCGGGAGTCAAGGTCGAGGTGCCGCTCGGTCGTGGCAATCGTCAGATGCAAGGTTATTGCGTGGAGGTGATCGGTCCATTCCACGAGTTGGCATCGTCGGTGAATCCCGCGCGGCTTAAACCCGTCACCAGCGTTGCCGACACCCGCCGGCTATTGACTCCCGAATTACTGGATTTGGCAAAATGGATCAGTGAATATTACCTGTGCCAACTCGGAACGGTCATCGAGACGATCGTTCCTCCCGGGGTGCGGAATCAATCGGGCACGAAAGAGATGTTGTTCCTTTCGCCGGCCCCGGGCGTCATCGCCGAGCTTGAAAACCTGAAACTTTCCAAACTCCAAATCACGATCCTGCAAACACTGGCCGCGACGGCTCAGGATTGGACGCAGCGTGAATTGGCGGAAACCGTTGGTTGTACCTTAGGACCGATTTCGACGTTGCGGAAACGTGGTTTGATCGTCGCGACGTCGAAACGAGTGCAGCAGCAGACTCACGAAATCGCTGCCGAAAAACGGGTTGCCGACCTGGTGCTGAATTCGGAACAGGCGACCGCGCTCGAAGCCATTGTCGAGCAGATCGAGTCGGACTCTCATCGGACCTTCCTGATGCACGGAATCACCGGCAGCGGCAAAACCGAAGTTTATATTCGCGCCATTCAAAAAGTGGTTGAGTTTGGCCGGCAAGCGATCGTGCTGGTACCGGAAATCAGCTTGACCCCTCAGACTCGCCAACGGTTTCGGGCCCGATTTGATCATGTGGCGGTCTTGCATTCGCACTTGACGTCTGCCCAGCGTGCATGGCACTGGAAACAGATTGCCGCCGGAAAAGTGCAAGTGATTGTCGGTGCCCGTAGCGCGATTTTCGCCGGCGCCCAACCTGGGTTTAATCGTGCTTGACGAAGAGCACGATGGATCGTTCAAACAGGACAAAGCACCGCGTTACCACGCCCGCGATGTGGCCGACCGGCGTGCCTCGCGGCAGCAGATTCCCCTGGTTCTCGGTTCGGCGACCCCTTCGCTGGAAACGTGGCATCACAGTCAAACCGGGCGGTATCAAAAACTGACACTCAGCAAGCGCGTGCTGGATCTGCCGCTGCCGGACGTCGCGACGATCGACCTCCGCGTCGATTTCGATGGTCGAAAACGGTTCGGACCGATCAGCCAGAAACTGCGTCAGGAAATCACCCATGCCATCAACGCAGGTGGTCAAGTCATTCTGTTGTTGAATCGTCGCGGATTCTCGACCCGGATTCAGTGTCCCGCCTGTGGCAACGTCGAGCACTGCCCGGATTGTTCCATTCCGTTGACCCACCACAAAGAAGGCAACAAAGCGGTCTGCCACTACTGCGATCACCAGATTCCCGAACCGAGAAATTGCACGGCATGTGGCAATCCCTCGATTCGGTTTTCCGGACTGGGGACACAAAAACTGGAAGAGACCGTGGCCGCATTGTTCCCCGACGTGCCGATCATGCGAATGGATACCGACACCATGCGGAAACCGGGCAGCCATGAAAAAGCACTTGCCCAATTTCGCAGTGGCGAAACCAAGATCCTGTTGGGCACCCAGATGATCGCCAAAGGACTTGATTTCCCCAACGTCACGCTGGTTGGCGTGATCAATGCGGATACGGCATTGCATCTGCCCGATTTTCGAGCGTCAGAAAGAACATTTGGTTTGATTACCCAAGTAGCCGGCCGCACAGGCCGAGGCGAAAAAGGGGGGCGGGTGCTGGTGCAGACCTTTAACCCCGACAACAAAGCGATCGTGGCCGCAACCAAACACGACTACATCGGGTTCACCCAAATCGAACTGCCACACCGGGAAGCGTTTCACTACCCGCCGTTTGGTCATCTGGCGCGAATCGTGGTCCGCAGCGAGATCAAGACCCAGGCCGAGCACGCGGCCGAACACGTCGCCAAACAGGTCAAGCAATCCGCAGCGGAATTGCAAACCCAGATCACCGTGCTGGGCCCTGCCATCGCGCCGATCGAAAAACTGAGAGGCTACCATCGTTATCATCTCCTGATCGGATCGACTCGAACGGGCGAACTGCAACAGACGATCGGTCGGGCGCAGTCCCTGATCAAGGATTTTGACGGCGTTCAATGGATCATTGATATCGATCCACAGGAGATGGTTTAGTCGTCTAACCCTGAGAGTTGGAAATGAAAAGTCAAAAGCGTCGACAAAACTCGGGAGTCGGGCCGATTTCCGCCCTTGCCTGGTCGCTTTCTCTATGGCTTGAAAATAACGCCAATCGTACAATTGACGGTTCACGCTCCACTCTCAACTTTCGACTCATTAATGTCCTATCGCGGTATCAAACGTGTTCTTGGCGAATCCAGCATTGAGCGGAAAATCCGAATCCTGTTTGGGTTTTGCCTGCTGTTGCTGATCGCCGGGTCGTTTCTGTGGGTCAATTCCATTACCGAAGAGCTGATTCAGAGCAACACCCGCGACATTGCCAAGGGTCTGAAACCGGATTTCATTTTGCGAACTCACCTGGAGAACGCAAAATTTCAGGATGAAAGCTCCGAGGCACTGTTCAAACTGTTTGCCACCGAAGCGGCTTCGACGCCGTACACGGCGCAGCCGATTGTGCTCGACGATCGCATCGGACGAAACGAACTGAATCCGATCGTGGCGACCGATCCGAACGAGATCGAACGGTTGATGGGGTTGATGAAGGTTACGGTCTCCGATCAGAATCAGGAGAACAAGCTCCGCATTCGAGGCGAGGACGCCGAACCGGCAAACCCCGATTCCCCGCCTGCCGATGACGACGCCATTCGCTACCGTGAGTTTCGTTCCCGCAAGCAGTACGTCTATTACGCACCGTTGGTTTTCACGGCCAAATCGCAGTGCATGGAATGCCATTTTCCCGTCGCCAACCAGCCCAGTCCGGAACTGGAGTTGATTAACAGCAAACTGGCCGACAAATCGACGGACCCGGAAGAGCTGAAAAAACTGCGGCTGGACCGGTTGTCGCTGGCGCCACCGATGTGGTTGCGGATCTCGTTGGATAATCAGGCGTCCCAGAGTGCGATCTCCAAGAACCGGGCGATCCTGATTTCGGTGGCGATTGTCACCGCGGTGTTCTCGGTCGCCGCAATCTGGATGATCGTCCGCTACGTGATTGTCAAACCCTTGGAGCATTTGCGGGATGTCACCGAAGAGGTCAGTCATGGTCGGATGGATGTCCGCTCCGACCTCAACACGGGCGATGAGTTCGAGGATCTTTCGCGCTCCTTCAACCGCATGCTTCGTCACTTGCAGGACACGAACATGGCGCTGCAAGCCGCCAATCGCGACCTGGACAACAAAGTCGACGAGCAGGCCCAGTTGAATTTGAAGCTGTATGAAATGAACCAGATCAAGAGCGAATTTCTGGCCAACATGAGTCACGAACTGCGGACGCCGCTCAATAGCATCATTGGTTTTTCGGAAATCCTGGAAAACGCGAAAGGGCTTGAACCCAAACAGACCCGCTTTGCCGCCAATATTCGCAACAGCGGGCGGCTGCTCTTGGATTTGATTAATGACATCCTCGACCTGGCCAAACTGGAAGCCGGTAAAATGGAAGTCAAGCCGACCGAATTTCGCATCCATCAATTGGTGGACGAACTCTGCGACATGGTCCGTAATCTCGCCGAGATGAAAAAGATTCAGTTAATCTCCTGCTCGGGAGAAGAATTCCCGGAAGTCTTCCAGGATAAAATCAAGATCCGTCAAATTTTGACCAACCTGCTATCCAACGCAATCAAGTTCACTCCGGAGGGTGGCAGAATTAATGTAACGGTGGAGCAGGATGCCAACGGTCAGTTGGTGCTGCAGGTTTCCGATACCGGGGTGGGAATTGCCGAAGCAGATCGGCAGATCATCTTTGAGAAATTCCGCCAGGGCGTTTCAGCGATTGGCAACGATGCATTAACCCGCGAAGTCTCCGGGACCGGGCTGGGCCTGTCGATCGTCAAGGAATTTTGTATTCTGCTGGGCGGCACGATCGAACTGGAAAGTGAAGTCGGTAAAGGGAGTACGTTTACGGTAACCCTGCCCTGGAACCTGAAGCTGGCTCCGAAAATTGATTCGGAAATCTCGCAGACCATCGATCAAATCACCAAAACGCAACGTGTCGATTTCGCCAGAGCCGATCGGATCCTGCAACCTGTGCTTGACGATCTGAAACCCGAACCCGACGAGCCGGCGAACTCGGAACACTGAGATCGAACACCGAACACCGAAAACTGAAAACTGAAAACCAATCTCCATGCCCGACCCGAAAAAAATCGAAGTCCATTTATTTACCGATGGTGGTTGTAGCGGAAACCCTGGACCCGGTGGTTGGGCGTTCCTGATGCGGCACTTGCCATCGGGCAAGGAAATCGAGGGTTTCGGGGGCGAACGCGAAACGACGAACAACCGGATGGAGTTGCGCTGTCGTCGAGGGACTTAGTTCGCTCAAACGGCCTTGCAGCGTTGAACTCTTTACCGACAGCGTTTACGTTGGGAAGGGGATCTCGGAGTGGATGGCAGGCTGGAAACGAAACGGCTGGAAGCGGAGAGAGAGAAATAAGCTGGTCGAGCTGAAGAACGACGATCTCTGGAAGCAACTCGATGAACTGATTCACCGTCATCAGGTCAAATACACTCGAGTCGCCGGCCATAGCGGGCATCCGGAAAACGATCGCGTCGACGAGCTGGCCGTCGCGGCGTATCAGCAATTTCTTTGAGCAATTGCGCAGGATAAATAGGTTCATTGCTTTCCCCAGCTGAACCGCGGTTGCCAAATTATTTTTTTGATCAGGCTTCGGTGCGAACCGAATCTCGAACGCTGGCCTCGGAACAGGCCGTCGGCAACTGGCGAATTCGCTGCCGCGAATCTCATGCCAAATTTCCACTAGCTCCAGATGTTGGAGAATAGGCTTCCCCAGCTGCGAGCGAACATCCGCGATTTTCTTGGGCAGCTCCCCGGATTTCCTTTACCATTGAGATCCGGCGAATGAGTTGACTTGCACTTGCGTCAGCCAGCACCTTCCCCGCCTCAACCACTCCCACCTTTGTACGACCAGGAAACCGGTATGCCCGTTTCGAAATCGCTCCAAGCCATCATCGATCGTCTCACGAAGTCCCCAAGTCGCCAACGATTTAACGCTCAGCGCGACCACGATTACAACCTGTTGGAAGCCCGTCACTTGCTGGCGGGGGTGGATACGATGATTGGTGTGGCCCGCGCCGATGCGTTGTCGCCTGGGCTGATTGGTATTCTGCTGGATAACGAATCCCTTTCCGGTACGCGAAATGAGACCCATGAAATTGATTTTAGCTATGGGCTGTCTGCCAGCGATACGATTGTCGCAGGAGATCTGAGTGGCCTTGGATTTAACCAGGTCATCGCCGTCAGGGACAGCAACCTCGGCGTTCCCGGCGACGGCGGAGTACTTCAATGGTTCGGTGACACCGATCGCGACGTCGTCGAAGAATACAGTTTTCGATTTGGCTTGGATACGGACACGGCACTGATTGGCGATCTGAATGGTGATGGAATCGATGACGCGGTTGCGGTCCGGCCGTCTGGGGGCTTTCTCAACTGGTACGTTCACTTTGGAACAACCTACCCGACCAACGGCTCCACGGTGTCGATCGATGCGTCATTCACGTTTGGCCTGGATACGGATATACCCGTCATTGGCGATTTTACCGGTGATGGCAAGGCCGATGTTGCCGCGGTGCGCGATTCCAATGGCGCTTCTGCAGGTGGACAACTTGATTGGTATATTCATTATGGCGATTCGGGATATCCGCTCCACGACGGTACTGGCAGCGGACAATCCATCGATGCGACGTATTCGGGTTTCGGCACCGATACCGATATCCCGATCGCGGGAGACTGGGATAACGATGGTGACGATACACCTGGTTGGATTCGAGAGGGAGCGGGGGTCGCTGGAACGTCCCGATGGTTTGTCGATACGGACCTGATTGCCAATTCAAATTTCAGTTTTGACTACGGCATTGCGGGCGATCAGTATTTTGTTGGCGTCTGGGCAGATCATCAGTTCCAAAGTGGCGGTGATTCTCCCAACTCGTGGATCGACCAATTCAACTGGAGCAGTGGTGTCATTCCGGACGCCGGTTCGACCGTGGTCATTGATCAACCTGGCTCGCTGTTTGATATCCAATACCCATCCGGTACGCGATCGATATCCTTTCTGGCAACGACCGAGCAAATCGAGGTATCTGGCGGTAGCCTGACTGTTTCAGAGGTAGGCGACTTCAGTCCCAGTGTCAACGCCACAAAAAATCTCGTAATTTCTGGTGGCAGTCTAACGATTTTTGGAACGACCACCTCTACGCGCCAGCGTTTACGTAACCGGAGGCACGTTGCAGCTGAACGGTCAGTTGACAGCTGGTGAAATGATTGTGAATTCTGGTACGCTCCAAATCGGTGCCAATGACGTGATTTCTGCAGGTCAGTTCTTAGCCGATGGCGGAACAATTGAGTCCGTTGGCGGAGCCGCGCGCTCGATCAGCAATGACTTCGAAGTTTACAATAACGTCGAGATTGCCGGGTCGCTTGACCTTCAGTTTACCGGCATCGTTTCTGGGACGGGATCGTTAAACAAAACCAGCTCCGCCCAGCTTGCATTGCAAGGCACTAATACCTTCTCCGGTGGAATCACGACCAGCGGTGGAACCATCGCGATTCTCAACAACGCGGCACTCGGAACGGGCACGCTGACGACGACAGCCGCAACCGGGTTGAGGATCCTGGATCAAGATCGCACGCTCGCCAACGACCTCGTGATCGGCGGTGATTTGACCATTTTTGGTGGTCAAGCCTTGACGATTGGTGGGAACACAACGTTCAACGTATCGGCGGACGTCAACGCGACGGAGGGGAATCTGACGTTTGCGGGAAACGTGACTTTGCCTGCCCTGGGTGCCGGCGTCATCACTGGAAGCAACAACGTGACGTTTGATGGCAACGTCGACGGATTCGGTTTTGACATCGATGCCAACGGCAGTGTTGTGTTTCAAGGCAGCGTGGGTGGGGCAAGTCCTCTTGATCTGGCTGATATTACGGCAGGTTCGTTGCAGATTCTCGCGAATTTCGACGTGGAAGCCCTGGGCTTGGTGACCCAGATCGTCGACGGAATCAGTATCAGTGGGGCCGTCTCGGCCGGCGCCGGAGCTCCTGTGGTCTTAGCTACCGAGCGACAGGCAGACATTTTAAACGGTGGATCGATCACGGCCACGTCTGGCGATATTTCGATCAGTGCCAATCAACAGGCGACGGCCACCACCGGCGACTTTGTCGGGATTACGGTTTCCGGTTCGATCGTCACACAGACGGGAAATATCTTGTTGATGGGCAGAGGCGGCGACACCAACGAAGATCACGGAATTTATCTGCCCGGTAGCGGTTTGGTTTCGTCGACCGGCGCGGCGGGCTCCATCACGCTCGACGGCACGGGATCGGCAACCAATGCGGGCGGCATTCGTATTTCCGGTGGAGCCATCACTTCGGTCGACGCGCCCATCGACATCACGGCCTTTGGGGGATTGGAACACGGTTTCGCCCTCTTTGGCGGTTCCATTGAGGCAACGGGTTCTGCGGCGATCACGATCGATTCCGAGACCGCCGGAGCCAGCAGCAAAGTTGGACTGTATGTCGATCCAGGGACAATCCGAACCCATGACGGGAATCTGTCGATCACCGTTGTTAGCAATGGCTTGGCCGGATTGTTGTTGAACGATTCGGCTACGCTGGAGTCGCTCGGCTCCGGGTCGATCGATGTTCTGGCGACGAATTCACTCGGTTTGGGAATCACGATCAATGAAAGCGCGACCATTACGTCGCTCGACGGCAATATCTCGCTTTCTGGTACCGGTGGAACGGGTGCTGGAGTCGAGCTTCGTGCAAGTTCTTTGGTTTCGTCCACGGGGACCGCGACCATCACGGTTGCAGGTCAGTCGACAAGCGGTTCAACGGGGATCACGTTGTCGGGGAACGCGGGAAATCGAATCAGCTCGGTTAGCGGCGACGTGAATCTTACGGCTCCCACTGACGCGATTTCCGTCGGTGCGGAAATGGAAGGAACCGGCGCGCTTGCTGATCTTGGATATCGCCAGTGATTCAGCCACCATCAATGCCAACATCACGTTTGGCGGCGGCGTCACGATTGTGACTTCCGGTACGACCACCATTTCGAATGGTGCCACCGTTACCGCCGATTCGAATACTGACGGAACCGGTGCGCTTGCCATTTCCGGCGACGATGACAACAGCGGTGGAGGCAATGTGAACGCGACCGATGGCACTTTCCTGTTAGGCTCCGAGATCACCTTGACGGGCCATACGGTCAGCACCTTCCGCTTGTCGGCCAACACGGGGGATATCCAGATCGCCGCGACGCATGATGCCAACCTGCAGCACTTCTCCAGCACGCCGACGAACTTCATCGTCACGGCCGATCGGAATATCAATATTCCCAGTGGCACCCACTTCAATCGAATCCTCGAAGCCGGACAGTGACAATTCGGGCACCGGCGACATTACGATCACCGCCGATGCCGATGCCGACGGTACCGGTAATTTGACCATCAACCCCAACGTCAACTTCCTGGTCACGGGTCAAACCGTCAATCTCAGCGGTGCCAATGTCACGACCAGTCGCATCACCTCAAAGTCCGGCGACATCAATATCGAAGCCACCGTCGGTAACGTCACGCTGGGCAACCGATTGGTCAATTCGGCCAACGATTTGAATATCAATGCAACATCCGGATCGATCACCCAGAACGCTGGATCAACCTTAGCGGTAACCGGGGCGATCAACCTGGATTTCGCGAATGAGATCGTTGTCAACTCCACCTATCTCGGGAGCCTGGTGGTCGAGGCAGGCCAGCGACTCGGGGGGAGTGGAACGATTGCCGGAGAGGTCATTGTCCAATCGAGTGGAACAGTGGCACCCGGCAACAGTCCCGGCATCTTGACCGTCGACGGCGATTTCACGTTTGCCGATAATTCGACGTTTGAAGTGGAAATCGGGGGCACGACCGCCGGTAATACCGACACCAACCACGATCAGTTGAATGTCGTCGAAACCAGTGGCCAGTCCTTTGTCACCATTGGCAACAACGTCACGCTGGCGAATATCCAGTGGAATGGCTTCGTGCCGGCCGTGGGTGATGAGTTTACGATCGTCAACAACGAGGGAACCGATGCGATTGTCGGTGAATTCGTCGGTTTGCCCGAAGGCACCGTGATCTCGAATTTTCTCGGATCTGGACTCGATGCCCATATCAGCTACGACGGAGGAGATGGAAACGACGTCACCCTGTATGTGCCCAACACGCTGCACTGGCAGGGCGATGTCGATAGCAACTGGTCGGAGGCAGATAACTGGTTGGAAGGCGTTGCCCCCCAAGATTTCGATTACCTGGTCTTTGACACGGCCACCATTGGCTTTGCCGACAACTTTAATCCGGTCAACGATCTGACGGGGTTGGTGGTCAACTCACTCTCGATCGTCGATCAGGACCAGGTCCTCGTCAACAACGATTTTGAGCTTCAGGGAAATTCAATTTCCCTCGCCGGCGGGATCACGTTCACCAATGCAGCCAGTGACTTCGGCGGAGAAATTGATTTCGCAGGCATCACGTTAGTCGGCGATCAAACGTTTGATATCGACCAGCGTTTTGTCAATGTGAGATCCCCAATTGATCTCCAGTCACACACGCTGACCTTCCAAAGTGACCGGGCATTGGTCTTTGGAGTCATCAGCGGTGCGGGCAATGTGGTGTTTGATGGTGGCGGTCAAACGACCTTGTATGCGGCCAACGACTACACCGGGGGGACAATCGCTCGCCACAACCGTCACCCTGACAAACCAGGGCCAGTTCGGAACCGGTGCGACCGGGACCGACGTCGTCAACGGCGGCCGCCTGATTCTTTCAGGGGTGACCAGCACCGAGCCTCTGAACGTCAACACTTCGGCGTTTAATTTCGAAATCCACGCGGGTTCCGAACAGGCCGGCGACATTGCAATGAACTCCTCCAATGTGTTTAGCGTTGCTTACACCGGTGGCCTGGCCGGTACCGCCACCATCAGTGGAGACATCGCCGGTACGTCGGATAGTTTTCTGAGAACGTTCACCAATAGTAAGCTGGTCCTTACGGGCACCAATTCGCGTTCAGGCGACACGGTAGTGCTGGGCAATGGACTGCTGCAGATCAACGGATCCTATACCAGTCCAATTACCGTGACCGAAACATCGACCCTTGGCAGATCCGGAACGCTCAACGGCGGTTTGGAAATCAATTCGGGAGCCGCGTTATCGCCGGGAAACAGTCCGGGCGTCACGACCATCAATGGGAACTTCGATCTCGCAGATGGCTCAACGCTTGAAATCGAACTGGGCGGTGGTGGCAACAACCCGGGAGTCGCTTACGACCAGGTAATCGTTAGCGGAACGGCTACCCTGGCTGGCGAACTGGATCTGTCGCTGTACAGCAACATCACGTCGACAGTCGATCCATTCATCATCATCGACGTGGCAGGCAACAATCCTGTTTCGCTGGTTGGTGAATTCAGTAATCTGGCCGAAGGCGAGACGATTGTGATGGGGTCCACGGCCTTCACGATCGAGTACTTCGCCGGTGATGGCAACGATGTGGCCCTAACCGCTTCGAACATCACGAACTACGATGCAATCTGGATCGGCGAAGGAGACGGGGTCAATTGGAGCGATACCGCCAACTGGTCTGGTGGCGTTTTACCCGGTGCTTCCGACGATGTGTTTATCAATCCGGCCGGTTCGAACAGCATCCATATTGATGTGGATGTCACGATCAATTCGATCACTTCCGATGAACCGGTGACGATTGCCGACAACCAGACGCTCAATCTGTCGCAAACCAGTATTTTCAATCAGGGCCTGATCATCGACGGCGGTGAAATCTCGTCGACCGCAACCGTTGAGGTTTACGAATCCAGCACCTTGGATGGCACGATCAACGTCAATGGATTCGAGAACTACGGGACTCTCGATATCATCGGGTCGAACAGCCAGATGAAAGGAACGTTGAGCAACTTTGGCACCGTCAATCAGACCGTTGACGCGCTGCTGAACCCCGGCACCTTCACTAACCAATCCGGCGCGATTTACAATCTCGATAGTGCCGAACTCTTCCGTGATGTCACCGGGCACGTTTATCAACCAGGGCTTTGTTCTCGCTACCGGAACGGCCACCGTTTCGGTGACCTTTGATAACCAGGGAGTGGTCCAGTCAAATGGTAACCTGGCGTTCAATGAACCGGTTACGCAACTGAACGCAGGTGTTCTTTTCGGAGGCACCTGGCATGCCAACGGCGGCACGATCGCTTTTCCTGGAAATGTTACGGAAAATCAGGCGACGATCCAACTTAGCGGCTTAGGATCGATCTCGAACCTGGGATCGTTTTTGACGACCAACGGCGACGACGGCATTTTGCAACTCTTTGGTGCGACACTCAACCTTTCCAATCCCCTGACCAATAACGGTGACTTGTTGGTTGGCGCCGGATCCAGCTTGACCGTGTTGCCGGGTTTGGCATTGAGTGGATTCAATCAGGATGTTGAAACGGCGCTGTTGACGGTCGACGGAGTTTTGAATGTCGAAGGTTTCTTTGTCAGCGCAGGAACGTTAGCCGGGTCGGGTTTCATCAATGCAAGTCAGCAGGTTGATTTGCAGGGCGGTACCACGTTGGAGCCGGGCGGGGTGGGCACGACGGGATCGTTGACGTTCAGCAACCAGACTGCGTTTATCGAAAACGGCATTGTCAATATCCAAATCGGTGGAACGGGACCAGGCCAGTTCGATCAGGTGTTGGGCGGATTCGGTGCCGAGAATAACACGCTGAATCTTTCGGTTATCAATGGGTATACCCCCTCACCGGCAGGCGACACCTTCGTCATTTTTGAAGATTTTCAGCAGTTTGGATTCGAGGGCTTCTCCGGCATCTCCGAAGGCAGCGTGCTAACGATCGATGGAATTGACTTCATCGTTTCATTCGTCGGTGGAGTTGGTGCAAATGACTTTACGCTGACCGCGATCAAGAACGTCATTTCGGTTACCAGTCTCAACGATTCGGGTCCGGGTAGTTTGCGACAAGCCATCCTGGATTCCAATGCTTCGCCAGGGTACACCAACACGATCGATTTCAGCGGGATTTCGGGCACGATCACATTGCAATCAAATCTACCCGCGATTACGGATACCGTGATCATCGACGGTTATACCGCACCGGGGTCCTCCCCCAACACCCAGTTGATTGGCAGCGATGCAGTCTTGACCGTCGTGCTGGATGGTTCTGGGATTAACGGTGGTCGCGTCGGCCTGGAGATCAGTGCTGACAACACCGTGATTCGCGGTTTGGTGATGCGTGGTTTTGGTACAGACGGGAGCAACGGTCCGGGAATCCTCGACGGCATCAACATTCGCATTAACAGCCTTGCTTCCAACGTCGTCATCGCCGGTAACCATATCGGTACCGACGCTGCTGGAGCCGTCGGTTTTGGTGCGCGTCACGCCATTTTGATCCTTGGTGGTTCGAATCACATGATCGGAGGCAGCACGGCCGCCGATCGAAATGTGATTTCGGGTAATGACGGAGCGATCTCGACTTTCGGCACTTCCGATAGCGTCAGAATTTTTAACAACTATATCGGCACCGACGCACAGGGCACCAGCGATTTGGGCAATGGCAGTTCAGCAATTTACCTGGAAGGTACAGCGACGAACTACCTGATTGGTGGAACGGGGTTGCATGAAGGCAATCTATTGTCTGGCAACAACGGCGATGGCATCACACTCGACGGGCCTGGGGTAACGGGTAATTCGATTTTCAACAACATCATCGGAATGAACGCGACCGGCACCGCTGCCATTTTGAACGACAATGATGGCATTCGGTTCGTTGGCGCATCGAACAACGTAATTGGAGGTATTGCGCCAGGCAGCAGGAACTGGATCTCGGGTAATGCATTTGATGGAATTTCGATCGAAGAAAAACCGGCCATCCCTGACGTGAGTGACGCGATCGCTTCCTCGTTCAACGTGGTTGAAGGCAACTACATCGGCACCAACCTGGACGGAACGGCGCCCGTACCCGAACTGGTCCAACGGTATCTTCAGCGATAGTTCCAGTTCCACCATTCACAGCAACGTGATTTCCGGCAATAACATCAGCGGCATCGAGCTGGATGGCAACGGTGCGGGAATCAGTGGTTCCGCAGCGCTCTGGCTGCGCGGTGAAAATGATTTCACCGACGAACTGGGTAACAACAATGGAACGGATGTCGGCGGTGTCACTTTTGCCCCAGGCGTGGGGGGCGGGCAGGCATTTCAACTGAACGGAACCAATCAACACGTCGAGATCCCGGATGCGGTTGTACTGGACGCCACGACTCAACTAACCGTGGAAGCCTGGATCAACCCGACGGCGCTCAGCGGCGGATCCAGTCAGTTCTACACGATCGCGACTAAGTACAATTCTCAAGACAACGGGATTTCGTGGGGTTTTTGGGCCAAGAACAACGGGCAACTTGACTTCCGTGTCTCCAGCGACGGAACCACGACCAACACACGAATTATCCTCACTACCAACGCATCGATTCCCCTGGGACAGTTTTCTCATGTGGCAGCGACCTTCGATGCCGACACGCAAGAGGCCCGTATCTATCTCAATGGCGTCGAGCTTCAAACGGTGGTTTCGCAAAACATCAATGTGTCATCCATTGCGAATACGTCCACGCCTGTCCGAATCGGAGCGTTTGAAAACGTGAGCGGCGTCATCCTGGGTCATTTCAATGGCCTGATCGACGAACCGGCCATTTACAACTCGACGTTGACGGCCGACCAGATCAATGGGATTTTCAGACTCAACGGAGCCGGTAAACAAGGTTCGGTGATCACCAGTAACATCATCGGGCTTAACGCGGATGGCAATGCGGAGGTCCCCAACGGTTCGCACGGAGTTTGGTTAAACAGTAGTGCATCAGGAACCACGATCGGTGGATTTACACCGACACCCGGGACCGGATTGGGCAATGTGATTTCGGGCAACGGTGGCAGTGGAATCGAGGTCGAAGCTTCCCATACGACAATCCTTGGCAACCTGATCGGTACGTCTGGCGACGGACTGGACGAATTTGGCAACGAATATGGAATTCAGGTAACCGGCGGTGAGAATATTCAAATCGGAGGTGATGACGACGACGATTCAACGCTCGACGGCGTGAATCGCGCCAGGAACATCATCAGCGGTAATCTCGCCGGTGTTCAGTTCCATGGGGTCGATCCGACCGGGATCGTTCTCCAAGGCAACTTCATCGGTACTGATATCAATGGCGACGAGGAGTTGCCCAACATTAATGGCGTCAATGTCATCAATTCCTATGACGTGACCATCGGCGGCACGACTGCGATGGCCGGAAATGTCATTTCGGGCAATAGCGCATCGGGACTTTCGATTCTGCAATCGAATTTGGAAGGCCAGACTTCACTAGTGCAAGGCAACATCATCGGCATGACCGCCGATGGTCTGTCTCCGTTGGGCAATGGTGGTCGAGGAATCGCTGTCGCCACTGGCCTGGCCGGTTCGGTCACGATTGGAGGCAGTGTCGCTGGAGCGGGCAATGTGATCAGTGACAATGCCCAGGAAGGCATCGTGTTTGAATCGGGCAATGATGGACACACTGTCTTGGGGAACTATATCGGTACTGACATCACTGGAAGCGGAATGTTCGGTAACGGATTCAACGGGATTCGGATTGTCAGCTCGGACCGGATCACGATCGGCGGTTCAACCGAGTTGGAACGTAACATCATTTCCAACAACACAGGTCACGGCATCACGATTTCCGGGAGCAATGGCAATACGATCTCAGGCAATTTCATTGGTACCGACATCAACGGTACAGCAGATCTTGGCAACACGGGTCGCGGTATTTCCACCACCAATGCCAGCAACAATACGATTGGCGGCGTGACCGACGGCCATCGAAATGTGATCATTGGCAACGGGGATGTCGGAATCACCCTTTCCACAGGCTCCAACGACAATGTTGTGATCGGTAACTACATCAGTGTGGATGACAGCGGCGACAATTTGGTGGCCAATGGCTGGTCGATATCGATCGCGAATTCGGCCAGAAACCGCATCGGCGGTGGCGCGATGGGTGAGGGAAACATTATCGGACAGGCCGTCATCATCACGGGTTCCAACCAGGCCAATACGACGCGCAACAAAGTCCAGGGTAACTACATCGGCATCGGAGAATCGGGAAACAGCCTGGGCTATGCCGGTTCGGGTGTGGTGCTCGAGTACCAGGCATTTGAGAACTTCGTCGGCACCGATTCGGATGGCTCGAATGATGAAACCGAGGGCAATGTAATTTCGGGACTGGGCGGAGCCGGCGTTGTAATTCGATTTGCAGGTACCGATGAGAACGTCGTTGCCGGCAACCGGATTGGAACCAGCACGGACGGTCTGTCGGCGGTTGGGAACAACATTGGCGTCGTCCTTCAAGCTGGCCCATCCAACAATGTGATCGGAGGCTCAACCGAGGACGAACTCAACCTGATTTCAGGAAATACGACCGATGGTATCCTGATTACCGGTTCTGGAACGGATTCCAATACTGTTTCCGGAAACCACATTGGGCTGGACTCCGGTGGTCTCGATGCCCTTGATGATTCGGACGTCCAAGATCCGCTTCGCAACGGAATAACGATCGAAGATGGTGCTCGATTGAATCTGATCGGGGGCGATACGGACGGCGAGCGAAATGTGATTTCCGGTAACCGAGCTAACGGAATCCGGATCAATACAAGCGCTAGCTTCAATACGATTTCTGGCAACTACATCGGCACCGACAAAACCGGTCAATCAGCGGTACCGAACCTGATCAATGGAGTCGAGATTGCCAACAGCGCTGCCGAGAACATCATCGGTGGATTCTCCGATGAAGAACGCAACGTGATTTCCGGCAACCTGCGCGGCGTTTCGATCCTGGCCAGCGGCACCGGTAACAAGATTCGCGGCAACTACATCGGCACCGACAAAGACGGTGAGGACTTCATTCGCAACCAGGTCGGCATCTCCGTCAACGGGCCAGGCACGATCATTGGGGGTGGACAAATCGGCGCAGGAAATCTGCTGTCGGGCAACCAGTTCTACGGCATCGAGGTCACCAGCGCCAGTGCCACCGACACGATCATCCAGGGCAACCTGATCGGTACCGACTGGACCGGAAACGTCCAATTAGCAAATCTGGGCGGTGGCATCATTGTGACCGCCGGAACCGCGACGATTGGTGTCGTCGGCGATCTGTCCAATGACAATCGCGAAGGCAACGTGATCGCCGGCAACGGGGCATTCGGAATCGAGCTGCGAGCGACCGGTACGACCGTAGCCGGAAATCGAATTGGCGTATTGATGAATGATTCGGCACTGACCAATACGGGGCACCAGGTGTTGGTCAAAGGGGATACCAACATTATCGGTACCGATGGCGACGGCACGGCGGATATCGCCGAGCGAAATTTCATCGTCGGCGCTGGAACCGGTGTCGCCAGTGTCTATCTCGACACGACGGCCAACTTCAATCGAGTGTCCGGCAACTACATCGGAACCAAGGACGGGATCAACCCCCTCGGCGGCTTCCTGGGTGTCGAGGTTCGCGGCGATGACAACTTCATCGGCACCGACGGCGACGGCAGCCCGGGGGATGCCAAAGAAGGCAACCTGATCAGTGGTCACGACGACGACAATGAAAATTCGGCAGGGATCCTCGTTGAGGATGCGGATGCGCACCAAAATCGCCGGGAACTTAATCGGCACCAACGCTGCTGGCACCGCCGCGATGGGCAACAGTCCCTACGGCGTCTGGATTGCAGCACCCAATAATTTGGTGGGTACCGACGGCGATGGTACCTCGGATGTGTTCGAACGAAACGTCATTTCCGGCAATGATGTGGGTATTTACAATGCAGCCAACAATACCACGATCGCCGGGAACTTCATTGGTACCAACCAGTCCGGGACCGCCGAAATTGGCAACCTGTTAGACGGTATCGACAGCATCGGCATCGGTACCACGATCGGTACCGATGCCGATGGTAGCCTAGGCGATTCGCTGGAAGGCAACCTGATTTCTGGCAACGAGCGTTGGGGGATTTATTTGCATGGCGGCGGTTCTCAAGTCGTCGCGGGCAATTTGATCGGCCTGGATGTATTCGGTGAAAACCCGATTGCGAACGCAGATGCTGGAATCTATATCACTTCGGACGACAACCGAATCGGAACATTGACCCACTCGATTGAACGGAACGTGATTTCCGGCAATGACGGTCCCGGGATTACGATTTCGGACGCCGACGACAATCAGATCACAGGGAACTTTGTCGGCACGGATCGTTTGGGCACGACTGCCATTGGTAATGCGACACGAGGTATCAATATTATCAACGCGATCGGTACCCAAATCGGCGGGCCGAACAACCTGGATCGAAACATCATCAGCGGTAACGAAGGGCAAGGGATTCGCATTCGGGGAGCGGAAGGCGATTCAATCGGCAATACGATTGAGAATAACCATATCGGTACCGACATCAGCGGCTTGATCGGAATCCCCAACCAGAATAAGGGGATCCTGCTCGGATTCGAGAGTTCTCAAACTGAAATCGTCGACAACCTGGTTGCCAGCAACCTGGGGGGCGAGATTCTGATCGATTCATCGAGTACCAACACGTTAAGCGGCAACTTGATTGGTGTTAACAAGACAGGTGCCGCCTCCCTGGCAGGTGATTCGGTCGCGGTGACGGTTTTCAATAGCCCTCAAAACGAGCTACAGAACAATGTGATTGTCGCCAATTCGTTTGACGAACTGGCTTACGCTCTGGTGATTGACAGCGCGGACGATACGCTGGTCACCGGCAACAAGATTCAGACGAACGCGAGCGGAACGGCCGCATTGGGTTACGCTTCGGGTATCGTGGTCTCCGGTGGTTCCAGCGGTACGTTTATCGGAATCAATGATGAGCCCGGATCAGAACCGGTCGCAGCCGATGGCAACTTGATTGCAACCACCTTTGGCAGCGGCGTTTTCCTGGGGTCTGCTAACTCGACGGTCATCGCAGGCAACCTGATCGGGATCAACGCCAGTCAAACTGGATCCATCGCCGGTTTGAGCGGTGCGGGCATTCAAGTCTCAGGTAACGCGGGCAATACCCGAATCGGCACCGACGTTGACGAATCCAGCGACGAGCTTGAGCCAAACGTGATCGGTGGCTACCGGCACGGAATCCGCATCGACGAACCTGTTGCACCGTCAGGCGGAACCGAGATCGCCGGCAACTTTGTCGGCGTCGGATCCAATGGTATTCAGTCCCTTGGAAATCAGCAGTACGGGATTCTTGTCTTCGGCGATCCGCAATTGACGATCGGACCCGCAAATACGATCGCCTTCAACGGATTCTTTGGAATTGGCATCGACGATGCCAACGCTGATTCCCTGACCTATTCCGAAAATCAGGTGTTCGGCAATGGATTGGGCGGGATCGATTTGAAGAACGATCAAATCGCGACCCCCAACGACACGGGCGACGTCGACGGATACCTGAATTTTCCGATTATCACGTCGGCGGAAATCAATAATGGTATTTTGACCGTGGAAGGATTTGTCGGCGCCGGATTGCAAATCGAGTTTTACCTGACTTCTCCGACGACCAGTGGTTTTGGACAGGGTAAAGATCTGCTCGGCCAATTTGTAGAGGGCACCAATGATAACGATGGCACGACCGGTGCCTACACCAGTGCGGATGCCGGTGGATTGTCGGTTGGAACCGATACCACCAATCGTTTCAGTTTTGAGATTCCTGTTTCAGGATCCGTGGCCTTCGGTGATTTGATTTCCGCATTGGCGATTGAACCTGGCATGCGGATTTCAGAATTCAGCAACGCCCGGTTTGTTTCCTTGCCGGGTGAGGACGGACCCGGTAGCTCGCTGCCTCCGGTCATTCCCCAGCCCGGAACCGTTTCGTTGGTCGATGGAGAACGGTTGCAACAGACGATTACGTTTGAAGACATTGATTCGGCCAGCTGGACCGTGACCATCGACTACGGCGATATGACCGACGAGACCCTCGAACTGGAAGATGTTCTGACGATTCCGCTGGATCATGAATATGCCGGCTCGGGTACCTATCCTGTCACGGTAACGGTCACCGACAACACTTCGCAATCGGCCAGCGTCACGTTTGACGTGATCGTGAGCAATCTCGCCCCGACGGTCGATTTCAACCTGTTTACGATTACCTCGCCGGTCACCGAAGGCACGCCAATCACGCTGACCGGAAAATTCAATGACACCGGCGCATTGGACAACCATCGAATCCGGATCGAATGGGGCGATAACGCGATCGAAGAATTTGACGTCAGCATCGGGGCTCGCGATTTCACCAAAACGCACGTTTATCAGGACGATTCCAATCCCAGCGGATCTCCTACATCTGTCGATGTTTACCAGGTCAAAGTCTCCGTGATTGACCAGGCTGGTTTGGCCGACGCCACACCGATCGGATTGTTGTTGGCCGAGGTTCAAAACGCGGCTCCATCGGCACTCAACGTCAACCTGGTTCCCGAGGCCATCATGGAAGGCAACTCGGTAACGCTGGAAAATTTCTCTTTCTATGATCCGGGCGAATTGGATACCCACGTCGTCACCGTGAACTGGCGAGATGGCTCGACACCGGAGGTCCTCGAACTGAGCGCAAGTGAAACCGGCGATCTGGGCGGGGGTGTAACCTTCGTACGGGACCGGGTCACCGGTGTGACCACCATCTCTGGTTTAACGCATACCTATCTCGACGATCAAGCCTTCGGCGTTGATCAGTACAAAATCGTGGTCAGCGTGGCCGACGACGACGAACCTCAAAACGCGGCGGAAGTTGAAAAAACGCTCGCGGTCGCCAATGACATACCCACGATTACATCGCTGGACCTGGGGGCAACCGCCACGGTCGATGAAAACGGGATCGCCACGCTGACGGTCGATTTCACGGACTCGGGAATCAACGATCGGCATACGGTTGAAATTTTATGGGGCGATGGTTCGTCGCCAACGCGGATCAATCTGGCCGCGGGAGTCCGTTCCTTCTCGCGAATGCATCAATACCTCGATGATCCGTCGGGTACCGACGTCAACGAGACCTATCCGATCCGGGTCAGAATTTCAGATAACGATTCCGCCGTTGACGTCTACGGTGAAGACACCATCGATGTGATTGTCAACAACGTGGATCCGGTGATCAGCAGGCAACTGGTTCCGGTGATCAGCGACATCACGTTCTCTAAAGACGGAGTGATCATCCCTGCCGGTGGTACGATCAACGAGGGCGATACGATCACACTGACCGGTTCGATCTCCGATATCGGCTCGCGCGATCGTTTCACGGTGTTGATTGACTGGAACGATCAGCCGATCGATCCACTCGACCCCACGGCCCACCTGACCAGCGCGAGGGTGGATTCGTTTACTCGAACCTTCACGGCGACCTACACGTTCGGTGATGATGGAGAGGAAGAAGCGGGTGATCCGGCAAGTTTCGATGTCGCCGATATCAAGGTCACTGTGACCGATGACGACGGTGGCGTTGCCGAAGTAACGACTCCACTGATTGTCGACAATGTCGCGCCTCAAAATGTTGAAATCGTGCCGGATGCTACCAATGCCAATCCGGCGACGCTCGTGTTGAACAGCCGCTTCACCGATCCGGGTGCCAGGGACACGTTCACCTTCGCGTGGTCTGCCTGGAGCGGACCGACCAGTGGCACAGAGGTCCAGACCGGAACCGAAGCAAGTTTTGCATTGGATCGCTCGGCAACGCTCAACGATGGAGATCCCGACAATGACGCCTACGTGGTTCGGTTAACCGTCACCGACGATAATGGAGAATCCGGTGTTTTCGAGACGGTGGTCCTGGCCGGCTCGGACGCATCCGATACGCTTGTCCTGAGCGACAATATTTTCACCACGCTCAACCAAACCAACTTGCTGGTTCTCGGCCTCGGCGGCGAAGACATCATCGACGCTTCTGCGGTGACGGGCGGAAACAACGTGACGCTCGACGGGGGTGCGGGTAAAGACATTTTGTTCGGGGCGCCGGTGACGATACCTATTACCTCCGCGGTGGTGATGACTCAGCGAATGTGGCAGGTACACGTTCGGATGGAACCGTGGTTCCCTTACCGGTCACCGTTGGCGGCGAGGCCATTGAACTGGACCGCGGCAATGATCGCTACGTTCTGACGCCCAACAGCACTCTTGACCGTGGTCGACAATAGTGGCTTGAACGCACTGGATTTTAGGACGGCCGAGTTTCGGCATTACGTTTGATCTGAATCGGACGTCCGGTACCAATACGATGCAGGACGTGGAAGGTTCGAACGTGCATTTTGTCGATGCCAGGGGCTCGTTTGGCGAACTGGTTGGCAGCGAGTTCGGTGATGAGTTGACAGCCAAAGCAGGATCTTCGGTCAGCGGCGGCAAGGGCAACGACATGCTGAAGGTGGCGGACCTATCGGCTGCCGGTATGACGACCAAGCTCTCTGGAGACGACGGAGCCGATACGCTGATCAACAGCGGCAACTCCGTTGGAACGATCGAATTCTCCGGCGGCGCCGATGCGGACCTGTTTGAAAACCTTGGTACTGCGACCAGCATCGTGTTCAGCGGCGGCGCCGACAATGACACGTTCATGAACTTTGCAACCGGAACCGTGGGCTCGATCAATTTCGGCGGTGACGACGGCATCGACACGTTCGAAAACATCGGCAACGCCACGACCATCGTATTTAGTGGTGGTGCCGACAACGACATCTTTATGAACAAGTCCACTGGAATCGTTGGCGAGATCAACTTCGGCGGTGACGACGGCATCGACACCTTTGAAAACATCGGCAATGCAACGACCATCGTGTTCACCGGCGGCGCCGACGACGACATCTTTACCAATGCCGCGACCGGAAGCGTTGGCTCGATTGATTTCCGTGGTGACGACGGTGCGGACCGATTTCATAACTTCGGCGGTGTCGGCACGATTACGTTCGGTGGCGGCGCTGACAACGACATTTTCAATAACGCGGCCATGGGGGTAACCAGCATCGACTTCACCGGCGATGACGGGATCAATACTTTCAACAATGATGGAACCGCTAACACGATTATTTTCAGCGGCGGTGCAGATAACGATATCTTCAACAACAATACGGCCGGTCCCACAACCGGCTCGATGGGGATCGATTTCCGTGGTGACGAGGGTTCCGATCAATTCAATAATTTCGGTACCGCTGGTACGATAGTGTTCACTGGCGGTGCGGACGGCGACGTATTCAACAACTCCGGAACTGCGACCAGCATCACGTTTACCGGCGGTGCCGACGACGATGTGTTCAACAACACGGTTACCGGGGCGGGTGCCATCGTATTCACGGGTGATGAAGGCGCCGATGTCTTTAACAACTTCGGAGTTGACGGCACCATTACGTTTAACGGTGGCACCGACAATGATGTGTTCAATAACGCGGGTACGGCTACTTCAATCAGCTTCAATGGAGGCGCCGACAATGACGTGTTTAACAATACCAGTCCTGGTGCCGGCCAAATCAACTTCGGTGGCGACGACGGTGCTGATCGGTTCAACAACACCGGTACCGCGACAGGTATCCTGTTCACCGGTGGTGCCGACGATGACATCTTTGTCAACATCGGTACGGTCTCAAACGAAATAGATTTCGGCGGTGACGACGGCGTCGATATTCTGTTGAACGAAGGCAACGCGATGGACATCACGTTTAGTGGTGGTGCCGATGGTGATATTTTTGTCAACACCGGCAACGTGGGGCAGGGTCTGGTCTTCAACGGCGACCAGGATCCAGGCCTGTCGCAAACCGCCGATCCGCTCAATGATGCGGACCAGTTCCTCAACCAGGGCAATGTCAATAGTTTGACCTTCAACGGCGGCGCCGATGGAGACCTCTTGGTCAATGAAGGGACCGTGGTGACGGGAATCAATTTCTCCGGCGATGACGGCGCGGATTCATTGAATAATTCCGGCAGTGTCCTGGAGATTACGTTCAGCGGCGGTGCCGATGGTGATGTGTTTGTCAACAGCGGCGAAGTCACCACCATCAATTTTGGCGGCGATTCGGGTGCGGACGCTTTCAAGAACCTGGGCACCGTCGGCGACCTGACCTTCGGCGGTGGCGCCGATGGCGACTTGTTCGTCAATCAAAGTAACGGCGTCGACCGTTTGAATTTCGGCGGCGATAGTGATTTGACATTTGACCCGGTGACTGGACTGCCGGTTTTGACGCCGATCGCCAACGGCGACGGCGATGACGTGTTGCGCAACGATGGTTCGGCGATCGGATCAATCAATTTCACCGGCGACGGTGGCGCTGACCAGTTGATTAACTACGGCAGTACCGTGGGCAGCCTCGATTTCTCGGGCGGCGCCGACGATGATTTGCTGGTGAATTACGGTGAGGGAGTAGGCTCGATCATCTTCACAGGCGATGACGGTGTCCCAACCGGAACGACCAGCAAAGACACGTTGATTATTCGTGGTTCGGGCGACGGTACGGGCACCGTGGTCTTTACCGGCGGATTTGACTCGGACAGTTTCCAGAACAATGCAACCGGATTTACATCGATCACCTTCAGTGGCGGTGCGGACGCGGATGTATTCCAGAACAACGCCGAGGGAATTTCCAACATCAATTTCACCGGCGACGGTGGTGCTGATATCTTCGAGAACAACGGCAACGAGGTTTCGGGGATCGTGTTCAGTGGTGGCGCCGACGGCGATACCTTTGTCAACGATGGCATCGGCGTTTCAAACCTGACCTTTGGTGGTGGAGCTGACGATGACGTGTTCCTTAATACCGGTGGCGACGCCTCAATCATCAACTTTGGCGGCGGCGCCGACGACGATCTGTTCGTGAACCAGGCCAGTGGTGTTTCTGGATTGAGTTTCGGTGGCGACAGTGATGTGTCCCTCGAAGGTGGCGAATATGTCCTGGTGCCGATTGTCACCGGTGATTCCGGCGCGGACGTGCTGATCAATCAAGGCGCCAATGTTTCCAATCTGACCTTTGAGGGTGGTGCCGACGACGATCAGTTCTGGAACCAGAGCGCCGGCATCAATTCCAGCAACCTGAATTTCCTGGGAGATGATGGTGCCGATGTGTTCATCAACGATGCGACCGGAGTCACCGGAATCACGTTTGGTGGCGGTGCCGATGATGACGGATTACAGAACAACGGCATGGGTGTGACCGGAATTAACTTCAGCGGTGACGAAGGTGCCGACGCGCTGATCAATGTGGGTGAGGGTGCCAGTGCAATCACCTTCGGGGGCGGTGCCGATAATGATGTATTCGTCAACCGGGCTGACAATGTTTCCGGTCTGAGTTTTGGTGGTGACAGTTCCGTCGTCATCGTCAACGGTGTCTCGACACTGGTGCCAATCGCGACGGGTGATGACGGGGCCGATACGCTGTTGAATGAAGGTGACAACGTATTCGGGATCCTGTTTTCTGGCGGAGCCGACGATGACTTCCTGACCAACAACGGTGACGGAGTCAGCGGAATCAGTTTCCTGGGCGACGATGGAGCCGATACGTTACTAAATACGGGAACGGACGTGTTGGATCTGGTCTTCGAAGGTGGTGCCGACGATGACCTGCTGCAAAACTCCGGCTCGGGCGTTGGCTTGATCGATTTTAAAGGTGACGAAGGTGCCGACTCGCTGGTCAACAGTGGCAGTGGCATTGGCTCGATTGATTTCACAGGGGACGACGGTGCCAATGTTCTGATCAACAAAGGCGCGGAAGTCGCGAGCATCCTGTTTACCGGTGGTGCGGATAGCGATTCGCTACGCAACCTGGGTAGCGGATTTGGTTCGATCGTCTTCAACGGTGACGATGGTGCGAATTCTCTCGTGGTCAGCGGAACCGGAGCGCCCGGTTCGAGCGTGATCTTTACGGGTGGTGCTGACAACGATCTGGTTGCCTGGCAAGCCACGGTTGACACGGCCGACCTGAATACCGGTGGCGGAGATGACTACCTGCTGATGGCAGGAAGTGGTGATGTGACAATGGCCGGCGGATCGGGTAACGATTACTACATCTTCCGGGGCAACCCGGCGGCGAATGTCACGATCGTTGAAGAAGACAACCTGGATCAGGATACGTTGGACTTCTCGGCGGCCAATAACGCTGCTTTCTACGGAGGCGCGCTGAATCTCGACCTGAGATTGAACAGTGTTCAGCAACAATCCGACGCGTTCTCGATCCGGCTGACCAATGCCACCGACACGTCGCTCGGCCTGGGCATTGAAAATGTCAAAGGAACCGCAGGTGCCGATACGATCGAGGGTAACGCTCGCGACAACGTGATTTCCGGAGCCGAATTCCAGGAAGCCTCCGGCAACCCTCTGGCCGGCGATCGAGCCGAGACGCAATGGGTCGTGCTGGACTTCGATACGTTTACCAACGTCGGTGAGGAAACGGGAGAACATGTCTATTCGGCCACCGAACGAGACCAAATCCTGCGATTGATGCAGTTGACATATTGGGGGCCTGATCCCGATTCAGCCGATCCTGAAAATCCGGATCCGAACGCGGCCGATCGCTGGTTCAACGTGATGTTCACGGCCGACCCGAATGATCCGAGTCTGCCAACCGAATACGTGACGATTTACTTCAATGAAACACCCGAGTTTGGGCGTCCCGGCGGAGAGGCGAGCGAGGTCGACCTGGGCAACATCAACCTCGATGGTTCGGCGGTCGTTCAAGTCAACGGTTTGCTGGGGGGTAAGCAAACTCCAGAGAATGGTGACTCAGAAGAAGGCTTGGTCGATGTGGGTCAGCTCAAACCGGCAGCGACCAGTGCCAACTTTGTTTTCCTTTCGGTCAAGATAGCGGCGCATGAATTGGCTCACTTGATGGGTCTGCGTCACCAGGATTCGTTTGGTCCGATCGGCACGGGCGTTCATTCGCCGCCAGGCGTCGCGGAATACAATCCGGCTTATGCGGGTCCCGCGGGCGGTTTCGAAACCTTTGATCACTTGCTGACCACGGGTGCGTCGACTGGTTCGGATCGCTTCAACGATTTACGAGGCCTGTACTTTGGTGAACGTGAAGCGGTCAAATTAGCTTACGCGTTCAGTGATCAGTCGATGGTGAACGCGACGGAATCGGGCGCCCACAACACGCCTGAAACGGCCCAATCATTGGAATTCGTAACGTTGGCGGTTCCCAATACGCTGCGTGATGGTCTGAATTCCCAGAAGGAATTCTTTGTTGATGCCATTTCAATCCTGGGTTCGATTGAGCTTGATGGCCAGACCAGCGAGAGCGACTACTACGCGTTTGATGGTACGGCCGGTGAATTGGTCAACATCAACGTGTCTTCGGTCGCACTTCGCAACAATGGTGACGCGACGGACACCTACATTGACTCGATCGTTCGCGTCTACTTCGCCGGCGAAAACGGCGACCAGACGCCTGAGCTGGTGCAGTACTTTGGCGATGTAGCGGTCAACGATGATGAATTTGAAAGTTCGGATTCCACGATCATCGACCTGCTGTTGCCCGCCAATGGTGTGTACATGATCGAAGTCGACTCGTTCTTCCGATCGCCGACGGCTGACCCGATAACCTACGCTCAAGCAACTGAGCTACGTATCGAGCTGGAAGCAAAATTGGATGCGGGCACGATCACCGAGGGCGAACAATCGTTCCTTGAACGGTTGCAGGATTCGTTGGATGACACGGATATCGGCAACTACCAGATGTTCGTTTACAAGTTTGGTCAAGCCAATCCGAGTGACGGGATCGACTCGCTGGCGGGCAACGGTGGTACGGACATCCTGATTGGTGGACCGGGGGACGAGTACGGCATGTTCCTCGACATTGGGGCGGATGTGGCCGACCAAGTCGAAGGATTCGAATTTTCCCGCTCGATTCGGTTCGAAGATCGTGGTTCCAGATCATGGACCGGTACCGTCGATTACGGAGACGGGGATCCCGAAAATCCTGTGCTGGAGGATCTAACCATTTCGCGGATTGGGACCACCGATGATGCCTCGTTTGTTTTGAACCACACCTATACGGACAATGGATCCTTCACCGTAACGGTGACGATTACCAACGATTATGGGCTGACCGAAGTCCGGACGTTCGAGGTTGTGATTGATAATGATCCACCGGCACCGTCAATCGATGCGATCACCGGCGTGTTCAAGGTGGGTTCGGTTGTCTCGGTCGAAGGATCGGCAACTGATTTAGGCGTCGACGACGTTCTGACATTTACCTACGAGGTCTTTATCGACGGCGAGCTGAGTCCGGCATTTTCCGCAAGCGGAGTCAATCTGGCCGGGTTCGATTTCGAACCTGCCATTTCGGGTAACTACGAAATCCGCCTGACGGTCAACGATGGTGACGCTACGGAGGCGGTAAGCGAAACAATCACGGTGCTGCCACCAATCGAGGCCTTCGATGACGAAATCACGACTAACGAAGACACTCCGGTCGACATCAACGTCTTGAGCAACGACAACGTGAATGAAACGATCGTTGTTTCGATCGCTACCGATCCGAGCTTTGGAACCGCAAGCGTCAACGACGACGGAACGATCAATTATATTCCGAACGAAAATTACTTCGGTACCGATTCGTTCACCTACACAATCACCGACGACAACAACGAGGTATCGACCGCAACGGTCGACATCACGGTGCTATCGGTCAACGATGCACCCGTTGCTGACGACATTCCGGTGACGACCAACGAGGACACGGACGTTGTCATCACCCCGACCGGCAGCGACCTCGATGGTGACGATTTGATTTTCAGCCTGGTTCCCAGTAGCGGGCCGGCCAATGGTTCGGTCGTACTGAACAACGATGGAACGTTCACTTACTCGCCAAATGAAAACTTCAACGGCAATGACAGTTTTGTTTACCAGGTTTCCGACGGCGACCTGACCGATACGGCGACGATCAGTATTATCGTCGATCCGGTCAACGACGCTCCTGTGATTACTGCGGACGAAGATTCCGTCGAGTTCGACGAAGGATCTATCGCTTCCAATACGGGATCGTTTGATGACGTGGATGCGGGTGCCGTAGTCAGCCTTACCAGTTCGATTGGCACCGTCTCGGACCTTGGAGATGGCACTTGGTCATGGACTTATGACGATCTGGACGGTCCTGAACAATCGCAATCGGTCACGATCACCGCCAACGACGGCGTTGGCGGAGTCTCGACGACTACGTTTGATCTGACCGTGAACAACCTGGTCGATTTTGCCGGCCGGGTGTTTAATGATTTTGACAATGACGGCGTCTACGAACCGGCCGACGGTGAGTACGGGCTGGTCGGCGTTACCGTTGAGCTTTGGAATGATGATTCTGGAACGTTGGTAGCGACGGCGGAGACCGATATTGATGGTTTCTACCTCATCAACTCCAATGCAGGGGTCGGCAATTATCGAATCGTGGAAGTACTCGATGAACTCGATGCCTTTGGTTTGCTCGATGGGAAGGAAACGGCTGGCTCGCTGGGCGGCAGCGTCGTAAACGCGACCGATTCCAACACGATCCACGTTTCACTAACCAGCACGACCGCTGATGGCGACGGATACCAGTTTGCCGAGATCGAAACGGCCGATTTGTTTGGCGTGGTCTGGGATGATGCCAACAGCAACGGCGAGATCGGCTTGACAGAAAATGGCGTCGACGGGGTCGAGATTGAACTGACCGGCGTCGATGATCGTGGCAACCTCGTCACGGAATTGACGACGACCGAAGCAGATGGAGCTTATGCATTCGTCAATTTGCGACCTGGCACTTATTCCATCGCGGAAGTTGAACAACCGGGCGACTATATCGACGGAACGGATGTTTTAGGCGAGGTCGTCGATCGTGATCTAGCCTTTGGAACGCCGGGCTTTATCGATGGCAACGACCGTTTCTCCGGGATCGTATTGACACCTGGTGCCGAAGGCGACATGTACAACTTTGGCGAGTTGGCGACTAGCGCAACGGATATTGGCAACAACGTAACGGCAACGATTGGCTTCTGGAGAAAGAAAGGCAAGAAGCTGATCGAGGAACTCAATGGCAGCAAGAATTCGACGGCGTTAGGGGACTGGATGGCCACGTCCTTCCCGAACCTGTACGGTCCAGGCGCGTTTTACGATGCCGCCAAGGGGAAAGACATGAGTTTGGATATGACCGGTCGATCCAACAAGGAAGTGGCGAAAGTCTTCAAGTACCTGTACAAGGTCAAGGAGAAGAACGCGGCTGCCGGTGGCCCGGTTCAAGTCGATGCGCAGTTGATGGCGGTCGTGTTTGCCACGTACGTCACCAGTTCGAACCTCGCCGGTGGCAACTACGCTGCTGACTATGGATTTGTGGTGACGGCGGACGGTATCAGCGATCTGTTGATTGATGTTTCCTCGGTGTTGACGGCTGAGGAAATTGCCGATTTGGATATTGCCGTGAACGGAAACGGCAAGGCATCGGTGATGGAGGTGTTGACCTCCGCCGACGATTTGACGTCGTTGGGTCTGTTGTTCGATGTCGACGGCGACGGCGAAATTGATGGCGATGAGCAGCGGCTGCGGACGCTGGGTGATCTGTTGTACTGCTTCATCAATGTTGGTTCGGACATCGCTGGCGACGATGACGATTAGGGGTTTGGGCTGGCTGTCGCGGCAACGAACCGGCTATGTGGCAAATCCACGGAGTTTCGCCGGCACTTGCAATTATTGGAAAAGCTTTAGAATTGGGGCATGAGCGAAGCCCCGATTCAGACGCCGGAAAAACAGCTGACGCAACCGGTGCAGTTTCTCAAAGGTGTCGGGCCGCATCGAGCAGAGCTGCTGGAAAAACTGGGGATTCGAACGGCGGCCGATTTGCTGTTTTTCTTTCCGCGGAAATACCAGGATTTTACCGAACTGAATCAGATCACCGAGCTTGCCAACGAACAGCTGGCGAATCTCGTCGGAGTGGTTGACGATATTGACCAGCTGGTCGCATCGTCTGGCAAGCACATTCTTTACGTCCTGATCAAACAGGACCGACAGTTCCTCCGGGCGGTCTGGTTCAACCAATCGTTCATGACGTCCCGATTCAAAATTGGTCAGCGAGTTTTATTTCGCGGCAAGGCAAAGTTGGTCGGCGGCAGGTTTCAGATGAATCACCCGAGGGTGACCTGGCTGGACGGAGAAAACGAAGCCGAGCAGGAGCAGCGTCTGGAACCCATCTATTCCCTGACCGAAGGCATCAACCAGCGGCAGATGCGTCAGTTGGTGGAACAGGTGGTGGAAGAGTATACCGGTCTGGTCCAGGAAGCATTCCCTGACGAACTGCGGGAGCGGTACTCGGTGTGCGATATCGAAACCGCCATTCGTCAAATTCACGCGCCCCGAAATTTTGAACAGGTCGAGGAAGCCCGCCGCCGGCTGGTTTACCAGGAGCTGTTTGTATTGCAATTGGCGCTGGCGATTCGGCGACACCGGATTCGACATCAAAACGTTTCGCCAGAGCTCGAACTGACGCCAAAAATCCGGGCTCGCATTCTCGGTCGATTGCCTTTTGAGCTGACGGAATCGCAGCAGACGGCGTTGGCGGAGATCGCAGCTGACATGGGCCGGTCGTTTCCAATGAACCGATTGTTGCACGGAGAGGTCGGCAGTGGAAAAACGGTGGTCGCAGTGTGTGCCATGTTGCAAGCCGTGGCCCATGGCTACCAGGCGGTGCTGATGGCTCCAACAGAAATCCTGGCTCAACAGCACGTCCAGACCATTCGCCAGCTGTTGCAGAACAGTCGTGTCCGGATTGCCCAATGGTCCGGCGGAATGAAGCCTGCCGCGCGGAAAAAGATTGCCGAACGGGTTGCCGCCGGGGAAATCGATATCGTGGTGGGAACCCAGGCCGTGGTGGCGTCGAAGCTGAAATTCCATCAGTTGGGGCTGGCTGTGATCGATGAACAGCACAAATTTGGTGTTCAACAACGAGCCATGCTCAAGCAGTCTGGGCACGATCCGCACTACCTAGTGATGACGGCCACGCCGATTCCCCGCACGATCTCGATGACGCTGTTTGGTGACCTCGATGTTTCTACCCTCGAGCGTTCCAGTGGCATCGGCCAAAAGGTCCATACTTACCTGGGCCAGGAGGAAAGTCGTGAGCAATGGTGGGATTTCGTTCGCAAGAAATTGAGAGCCGGCCGACAAGGATTTGTTGTTGCGCCGTTGGTGGACGCCGAATCGGAATCCGGGTTGAGTAGCGCTGAACGCCTGTTTGAATCCCTGGTTAACGGACCGCTGGAAGAATTTCGGGTCGATGTGATGCACGGCCGCCAGACGCCGGAACAAAAAGAGATCTCGATGGCCAATTTTGTGTCCGGGAAAACCCAGGTTCTGGTCGCCACCGGCGTGATTGAAGTCGGCATTGATGTGGCCAACGCGACGGTCATGACGATCGAATCGGCCGAACGATTCGGTTTGTCACAGCTTCACCAACTGCGCGGCCGCGTCAGTCGAGGACAACATCCGGGTTACGTTTGCGCTTTTGCCACCAGCGATGACCCGGAATCCAACCAGCGGCTGGCAGCGTTTGAAAAGACCGCCAACGGTTTTGAGTTGGCAGAAATTGATCTTCAAATTCGCGGTCCGGGGAACCTGTTCAGCTCACAGCAATCCGGCTTGCCGCCACTGCGGATTGCCGATCTGGTGGAAGACGCCGAAGTCTTGGCCGAAGCCCAGGCCGATGCCCGGAAACTGATTGAAACTGATCCCGATTTGGCCAGCGAGGATTTGACCCGGTTAAAGCAGTTGGTTTTTGCGAGGTATGGGCATGCGTTGGATGTGAGTGATGTGGGGTAATTGTTCGTGTTTCAGTTTTGGTGATTCGGTCTGCTGGGCCATCTTCATCGGTTTTCGGTCTCTTTCGTCGTTGGCGTTTTCGTTCGTATTTGCTTTCGTCGTCGGACATTGTGTGTTAGCTTAATCGGACGTCCGCCAGTCCCCTGAGAATCAGACATGAAACCGAGCGAGAGCCAGCGTTTTCACGACAGTCTCCGGGCTGCGGTGGTTGCCGGGGTGCCGCTTCGGATGGGGCCGAAAAATCGGCAGCTGGATTTGCATTCTCTCGATCGCTGGCAGGAGGCATTGGCTTCGCATTCCGGGCAGACAGGATCGAGTGGTCCGGTTGCATTGAAGTGGGGGTTCGATTCGAATCCGGGACTTCCCGTCGGGTATCGGGCGGCGTTGAAGGTTTTTTTGCAAACGCAATCCATGTCCACAGTCTTGGACGGACTGACCGTGCGCCGGTCGGCAGAGAGCAAAGCGATGCGGTCGATGCGATGGGCGTTTATTTATCTGTTTCTGTTGCTCACGGTGGCCTATGTCGGGCTGTCATTGTTTAACAATCAAGTCATTCCGGTCGTCGACGAGATGCGGGCGGACCTGTTGTTGCCGGCCGCCATCCATGCTCCGGCTCGATTCGACGTGACGCCTTGGATGCCGTGGGCGACGACGATTCTCGGTTGGAGCCTGGTTCTGATCCTGGTGGGTGCCGCGTTGGGCGGTGCGCGATGGCTGCTTGGACGATTGGGTGGGCAGCGGTATGTGCACGATTGTATCGCGGCGACCACTTTGAGAATTTTGCAGATCTTGGTCGAGTCCGGAATGCCGGTGGATGAGGCAACGCAGGTCAGTTGCGAGCTCACAGGAGCCGAAAGGCTGGTTCAGTCCGAGCTCAAAACAGTGGCTGAGTTCCCGGACCAGTTCGAATCATTGGCGAGCTATCTTGCCATTTCGGCGGAACGGCGTTTGGAGCATTTGCGATTCGCAACGCCAATCGGATTGGTTTGTACGGTCGGCGGTGGGGTTGCCTTGCTCTACTGTCTGGCGATTTTCTGGCCAATCCTGTCCTTGTTAAAAGATCTGGCAACGGCGGGGATCTAGTCCATGAAGAATCAGAAACCCGTTTTGTCGCTGGCCGATCTTGAGCGTCGTTGGATCGCAATTGACGGTGTCCGTCGTGAGATTGCGGCGGAAATCGATCTGATGTCGAAGGAGTTACCAGGGGAAGCGGGTCGGCAGTTGCGACTGGTGAGGGATTGGTTTGTGTCCTCGTCGGGTCTTAATGACGCAATCAGGCGGCCCGACGTGTTCGCGTTCTGTTTGCCTTTGCTGAAGTCCGAACAGCAGGAAATTTCGACCTCGGATGTCACGCAGGCCGTGCGGATCGGGTTGGGTTCATTGATCCAAAACGCATCATCCGGTCGGCGCTGGTTCCGGATTTTGATTTACCCGGTGTTATTGATCGTGGCGGCGATGCTGTTGGCATTTGGTTTCAGTTTTTGGATCGCTCCTGAATTCGAAGCCATGTTCGACGAGTTTGGAATTGAATTGCCCGGCTTAACACGATTGGTGTTCGCTTGGTCCAGCTTTACCCGCCACTGGGGGTGGCTGCTGGTGGCTTTCCTGGTCGGGCCCGGATTGCTGTTTTGGATGTTTGATTGATTGCAGCGGCGTCGACGTCCATTTGGAATCAGCTGGCTGGATCGACAGCTGATGAGTACTCGAAACACGGTGGCTTCGTGGGTTTGGCATCTTTCATTATTGTTGGATGCGGGGCTCAGTTCCGGGGAAGCGATTCGGACAGCGGGCGAGGCGTCGGGGGAATTGTGGCTGAGACGAAAGAGTCGTGATTGGAGCGAATCCCAAGCAATGGGAACGACGAGACGACCGTTTTTCGTCAGTCGCAAGTTGCAGCTGGCGAACTATGCGGTTCAGCTGCCACGGTCGGATGGTCAGATTGCGTTACTTCAGGAAACGGCGACTTACTATTGGGATCGCAATCGGAGCGTTGGGGACTGGTGGATCAATTGGCTGGTTGCATTCATCGTGATGGTTGTCGGAGCCTCCGTTGGTTTAATTGTGGTCGCGCTTTTTTCTCCGTTGCTCGCCATTGTCAGCGGTTTGACAGGGGGGATCTGGTAGCATGAACGAGCAGCGTCAAAGCGAGTTTGCAAAAGAACTGGCGCGAAACCAGACGGTGGAAGAACTGCTGGAAGTTCGTCGCCTCATCAGCGCGCGATGATCGGTGCTTTGGCGGTCTCGAATCAATTCGATCTCGATCCGTGCCCCATTTTGATCTGCCTGGCAGATGAATTGCCGATCCGGTTCGCGATCCAAACACGGCACTTTGCGGATCAACTCGTCCAAGGTTGTGATGTCTTGGAGGCGATGGAAGATGTGCCAGGCTTGTTTTCACCGACCAGCATGTTGGCCTTGCGAATGGCGCACGAGGCGGGCGAATTGTCAGAGTTGTTTTCCGCTTGACTTGAACCGGCAGCCTGCCAGTAGCACCGCTACGGTCGAACCCGATGAGGATTTGGTTTCGAAGTTTTGTCGATTGCTGGCCAAGGTGGCTGTGATCCTGGTCCTGACCGCGTTTATCATGCTGAAAATCGCACCTGAGTTTCTGATGATTTTGCAGGAATTCGGAATGGAAACGCCGGCAATTTTTAATCTTTGGGTGACGGTTTGCGACCGTGTGGCGCGTTACTGGTTTTTGGGTGCGCTGTTGATGCTGGTCCTGGTTCCGTTGGGAATTCCCGCGTTTCGGCAGTTTCTGCGTCGTTTCAATCCGTTGAGCTGGCGACAACCAGCGCTCACACGGGCGACCAGCCGTCGACGAACGTTGGCGATGCTGGCCCAGTCGGGCACCTCGATTGCCGCGGCGATTCCAAGCGTCCTGGCAACTGAACCACTGCGAAAGATGTTTCGCCGGTTGACCCGAGCGAGCGAGAAAATGAACGAGGGAGAGAACGCATGGGCTTCACTCGCGTCGCAGCACATCCTCTCCGAGCGAGAGGCAAAATCTCTCGCGATGACCGACGACTCCCAGACCCAAGCCTGGCTGTTGCGTTGGTCGGCAGACAAACGTGCACGCGGTCGCTCAACTCGAATTGCGTTTTTCTCGCGGGTGTTTGTTGGGCTGGTCAACGTGGGGATTGGATTGTTTGTGTTTTTGACCGCGGCTGCGATTTTCTCGACGCTGATCACGATTATGAGGTCGCTGGGGTAGCTCGATGATGAAAAATAGGACTGACAGATTCAGGGCGGGCATCGTGGCTCGATTCATTCGAACCCGCCCGGCTCGCTGTGACCGTCGCGGCGTATCGTTGATCGAATTGCTGGTGTCAGCGCTGTTGTTGATGACGATCATGAGTTTTGTCACGACATTTTGCGTTCAGATCGATCGGGTATGGAAAGACATTGGTCAGCACCGGGTGGCTTTATGCGAACTGTCAAATCAGCTGGAAGGACTGACGCGATTGAAACCGGAAGCGGCCCAACAGGCGTTGGAGGCACTCGTGCCGTCTGAAACTTGTCGCCGCACGTTACAGCGTCCAGAACTGACCGGGAACCTGGTCGAAGATGATTTGGGGATGCGCGTGGTGTTACAGCTGAATTGGCAGCGTCGTTATTCTGGCAAGCCCGTCACGCTGGCCGGTTGGTTGTCGCCTGTCATACTGTCTGAGAAGAATGGATCGGCCAGCGATGAAACGGAGATCGACCCATGACGTATCGATGCCGTGGTTATACGCTGATTGAGCTATTGGTCGTGATTTCGATCACCGGCGTCCTGATGGTCCTGATTGGCGAATGGATCCATCTGACGATGAAATTCTCCTCTTCCTTGCGGCAACGCCAGCAGCATCATCAAAACTTGTCCCGGCTGGCCAAGGACTTACGCGACGATGTCCGGCAAAGTGAAGCGATCGAGCTGCAGCTATCCAATCGGTTGGTGATTAATCAGGGTGATGGGGTGATCGCCGTCTATGAAATTCGGGAATCGTCGGTGCGCATCGAGAAACGCCGGAATGGAGAGTTGGTTTTGCACGATACCTTTGAACTGGAGCGAAGTGCGATCGTCGACTGGGATGATTCGGAGTTGCCGGGATGGATTTCCTTGGTCGTTTTGCGGGGCTCCAGGGGACCGATGGAAAACCCGGATGCCGTTGGTTCGCTTGCCGATGGCGATCTACGAGAGGATGGGCAGTCGCCGGTCGATCTGTACGTCCGTGTGGGTCCGCATCGCTGGAACAGGCCGGTGGTCAAGGCGTCGACAACCGAGCGGGAGTCAGCTGATGAGTAGTACCAGACGAAAAAGATTGGGGGGCAGTCGGCGACAAGGCGCTGTGTTGGTGGCGGCTTTGGTTTGCGTGGCGGTCGTGATGAGTGTTTTACTGGCGACGGTGCGATCCAGCCTGCGCCTGCGACGTCAAATGATTCGAGAAATTCAGATGGAACAGACTCGCTGGTTGGTCGATGCAGGCGTTCGCAAAGCGATCGCTCAAATTCAGGAACAGCCGGGCTACCAGGGGCAAGTCATTGCCATCGAGACGGTTCCGGCGAAATATCCGACCGCGACGGTTGAGATTGATGTGAGACGCAGCGATACGGACAGCCAGCAGGCTCGACTGGTGGTAACCGCGCGGATCGGTGATTCGACGAATCGGGCTGGACTGACTCAGCGAACGGAAGAAATCACCATCGAGAATTAAACGTCGGCCAATGGGACATCCCGAATCCCGGTGAAAGCCTTGTGCGGGTGTGGGTCGGTGGTTTGAATTGAAACAAGAACAGAAATTCGTTTTGCATACGGGGAAAACTGATGCGACGTTGCGACCCAAAATTACGCTTCGGTTTCACGCTGGTGGAACTGTTGGTCGTTATTGCGATCATTGGAATCTTGATCGGCATGTTGTTACCGGCGGTTCAACAAGTCCGTGAAGCCGCGCGGCGTTGTACCTGCGCCAATAACATCGCCCAGTTGGGGTTGGCAACTCACAACTATGAGTTTGCGATGGAACATCTACCCGCTGGCGTGATCGACCAGGCGGGTGGCCCCATTTTGACCCAGGAAACAGGTCAGCATGTCAGCTTTCTAGTAACGCTGCTGCCATACATCGAACAATTCGGGATTGCGAATAATTTTGATATCGCGGCTGGAACCTATGCGGCGGCCAATGCCCCGGCCCGCCAAATGAGGATCCCTACTTACCAGTGCCCATCATTTCCCGGTGATCACAGTAACGAAGCCGGCACGGCAGGATTAACCAGCTATGCGGGCTGTCATCACAGCAAAGAGGTTCAGATCGATGTCGACAATAACGGTCTGCTGTTCTTGAACAGCGAAGTCCGCTACAGCGAAATTTTGGATGGCAGTAGCAATACGATTTTGCTGGGCGAGTTTATGCCCCTGGGAAATAGCCTGGGCTGGGCCTCGGGAACACGCTCATCGTTGCGGAACACGAGCGAGTTGATTGACATTCAAACGTGGCAGCAAATGGATGCCGCCCGGACGGAGACACCGACCACGGTTGGTGGTTTCGGTAGCCCGCATCCTGGCGTCGCGCTGTTTTCGATGGCTGGCGGTAGCGTGCAATATCTATCGCACGCGATCGATCCCAATGTATTTGAGTTTCTGGGGGATCGAGCCGATGGCGAAATGATGGGGGACCGCGCGTATTGAGGTCGAATGATTGTGTTGATTCTGCGGCGGTCTATCTTTCCAGCGAGGCAGCGTTGGCGAACAGAACTGCGACGAATCTCCACGCCGGTGGCTTGCGAGATCAATGACTGTTTTGGCAAAGGACTAAACGGCGGCGGTAATTTCCGATCCGATGTGCCAGTTTTGCAGATTGTCGTCCTCGCGAATGACGCGGCGATAAATCGTATCACGTTCGATCGGCTCGCGACCGGCTTCACGGATCAGATTCTCCAGCCTTTCAACCGACAGAAACTCGGGAGTCGTCGCGCCGGCATCGTGGTAGATCAATTCGTGTCGCACGGTGCCGTCGAGATCGTCGGCACCGTAGGAAAGCGCCGTTTGGGCAGTGCCAATCCCCAGCATGATCCAGTAGGCCTTGATGTGGTCAATGTTGTCCAGCATCAAACGACTGATCGCCATTGTGCGTAAATCCTCGGTGGCTGTCGGCTTTTTGATGTGCGAAAGACCGGTGTTCTCCGGATGAAAGGCGAGCGGAATGAACGTCTGGAAACCACCGGTTTCGTCCTGTAAGTCCCGCAGTCGAATCAAGTGGTCAATGCGATGAAACGGTTTTTCGACATGGCCATACAGCATCGTGCAGTTGGTTCTGATGCCCAATTGGTGGGCCGTGCGATGGATGTGGATCCAGTTGTTGGAGTCGGCTTTGTGTTCGCAAATCTGATCGCGGACTTCCGGGTGAAAAATTTCGGCTCCGCCACCGGGCATGCTGCCGAGTCCAACGTCGCGGAGTTCGCTCAGAATTTCTGCCGTCGGGCGTTTGGTCAGGAATTCAAACCAGTTGATCTCGACCGCCGTCCAGGCCTTCAGGTGCAACTTCGGGTAATGGTCGTGCAGCAGCTTGATCATGTCGCGGTACCATTCGTATTTCCGCTGATGATGCAGCCCGCCAACGACGTGCATTTCGGTGCAGCCGTTTTCGATCGCTTCCTGGCCTCGTTTCAGAATCTGCTGATCGTCCATCGCGTAGCCTTTGTCAGCTGCGAAGATCTGAGCGAAAGGCGCAAAACACGCAACGGTAGACACAGATGTTGGTCGCGTTGAGGTGCGTGTTGATGTTGTAGTAGGCCGCGTTACCATTTTTCGCCTCGCGGACAAAATTCGCCAGTTGTCCAAGATCGTTGACGGGAATCTCGGGGTCGTACATCAACAAGCCATCGTCGAGCGTCAGTCGCTCGCCGGATTCGACTTTGTCACGAATGGGCTTCAATCGAGGATCGACGGAATAAATCATCAGGTCACTTTTTAAACAGAGCTGCGGTCGGGAGGGCCAATCTCGGAAAATCCTATGGACTGGCAAGTCTATTTGGACCGGTAAAAATTGTCCACGGTATGCCAATTGAACCGGCCGAAAACCGCTCAGATAACGAGCAGATCGAGTGCCGCAGCCACAAACAGACCGATGCTGACGACTGCATTCACATTAAAAAATGCGATATTGACGCGGGTCAAATCGTCAGGGCTGACGAGGGAGTGTTCGTAGACCAATAACACCGCCACTGCCAGCACCGTTAACCAGTAAATCCACCCCAACCCGAGGTCGGGACCGACCCAGAAATGCAGCAGCGGCAGCAGAATCAGTAGGCCAATCATCCCGGCGTGACAGATCGCGGCCAGCCGCAGGGCTCCGGATATTCCCAGGCGAACCGGGATGCTGTTCAGGTTCGCTTCCCGGTCGTAGTCGTAATCCTGACAGGCATAAATCATGTCAAACCCGGAAACCCAAGCCAATACCGCCAGTCCCAACACCAAGGCCGGCGCCAGGTCGGTCGGGTCAGCGATCACGATCAAACCACGGATGGCCAGCCAGGCACAAATCGGAGCCAGCATTAACGCCAGTCCCAACCAAAAATGGGCCAGCGAAGTGAACCGTTTGGTGTAGCTGTATCCAAACAGCACTCCCAGCACGGGAATCGAAACGAGCAGTGGCAAATAATTCGGCAAAAAGAAACAGGTTCCCGCCAAAAAAACGAGTGTTGAAACGATGGTAAACAAGACCACGGAGGCAACCGATAATTCGCCCGCAGGCAGATGACGGTTTTGAGTCCTTGGGTTCTTCGCGTCGATTGCACGATCGGCCAGCCGATTGAACGCCATCGCGGCACTTCGAGCGCCCGACCATGCAAACCAAAATGCCGATTAGGTGCCACCCGCTGAACCGAATTGGCAACTCGGCAGGTGCTGGCGCCGCCCAAGCCATCACCGCGGCCAACAACGCAAACGGCAATGCGAAAATCGTGTGGCTGAATCGGATCATCGCCAGCATTTTTTGGAAAGTCGTGATCATGCTGGTTGGGTGATTCCTCAATCTGATTGGAGTTTCAATTCGCAATCCCAGCGGTTGGTGCGGAGGCGAGGGATCACGCGACGTTTCCGGGTAAAGTCGTTGTTCAAGATTGGCCCCAGCGCTCGATCAAGTCGTGTTGAATACCAATATGATCGAGAATTCTCGCGACGACAAAATCGACCAGATCGCTGACGGTTTGATAGCCATGGTAGAAACCGGGTGAGGCCGGCAGGATCGTTGCGCCGGCTTCGCACGTTTTACGGAGGTTGTCGATTTGGATCAGTGACAACGGGGTTTCACGGGGGACCAGGATCAACGGTCGTCGCTCTTTAAGATGAACATCGGCGGCCCGCTGCACCAGATTTTGGCTGGAAGCATTGGCAATTCCCGACAACGTACTGCCAGAACACGGGCAGACGACCATCCCGCGGGTTTGAAACGAACCACTGGCAATCGGCGTCATGAAGTCCTTGTAATGATGATAAACGGGACGGCGACTGCCCGTGTAGTCTGGCAAGATTTGCGAGACGGAAAACTGATCGAGGTCGATTTTCAGCTTCAGTTCGTGTTGCAGCACCAAACGACCGGAGTCACTGATCGTGAGGTGAACATCAACCGCTGTCGAAAGTAGCACTTCCAACAGGCGCTGGCCATAAATCACACCACTGGCGCCGGTGATCGCGAGCACGAGCGGGAGTTGGTTGGTTGGCGGATCGGTCATATTATTTAACGCCGATGTAGAGTGTCGCAATTCCAAATGTGAGTGGGTAGAACCGCGCGGACGAGAGCCCTGCCCCTAACATCCGCTGCGTCAGTTGTTCGTAACAGGGAAACTCACCCACACTTTCCGGAAGATAGTTGTAGGCGCTGGAATCATTACGTGCCAGCATCTGGCCAATTCGGGGCAGCACATTTTTGAAGTACCAACCGTACATGCCTTTAATCGGTTGATATCGGGGGACGGAAAACTCCAGAATCGCAACCTTGCCGCCGGGCCTGCAGACGCGCGTCATTTCTTTCAAGCCAAGATCGGTGTCTGCGACGTTTCGCAAACCAAATGCCGCCGAAACGACCTGAAACTGATCGTCTTCGAACGGCAGATTTTGAGCGTCTGCTTCGATGAATGAGACCTCTCGTTTCGTCTTGTCACTTTTCTGTCGGCCAATCTCCAGCATCTCGAAACAAAAATCCGAGCCGATCACAGGCACCTTCGCCAGCGGTATATTTGTGAAATGAAAAAGCCAGATCTCCCGTTCCAGTACAGACGTCGAGAATGGGATCCGTCTGGTTGGGGGCGAGTTTGCGCACGGCTTTCCACCGCCAGTAACGATCCACATTCATGGAAAGCAGATGATTCATGCGGTCGTATTTCGGCGCAATTTCGCCAAACATCTTGCGGACGCGGTCGTTGGATTTATCGAGGGACATTGGTTTTCGGTGTTCAGTTTTCGGTGTTCGAGCGGTGACGGGACGTTGAGGGAATGGCGCGGGGGTTGTCAGGTCTCAATTCTCACGCTGGTTGGCGGTGTTTATGGATCAGCGATTTTTCGATTTGGTCGGCCAGTTTTGAGGCTGCAGGTCCATTGAGCTGGAGACTACGTGGATGGGACGCTTTGGTCGTTGGGCGGCAGTTTTTTCGTTGCAGTCTGGCAAGGTGAACATGGCAGAGCTGTAAGTAAGTTGATTTCATCGTGGGTGACCGCCGTGCTCTGCCAGACCTGTTGCCGGTGGCGGTGAGATCTCGGTTGAACCAACTGCGATTCGATTTACGGTCGACACCCAGCCACCATTCATCTTCGCGGTTCCTGCCTGCCCTTGCGTCCGCCAAAAGCGTACCGCTTCCTGGCCTCTTCAAGAACCGAATCTGCCAAGATACATTAACCTTACTGCAATTACTGCGCTTGGCCGAAATGACTGCACGGAATGACCGCTCCCCAACCAAATCTTGTCAAAAACTTCAATTCTCGCCTGGAAGTGGCGTTTTTGCCGTCTTTGGTCCAGCCCGATTCGCTTCGAGACCGCACGGTGGTGGTGACGGATGTACTGCGAGCGACCACGACGATCGTCAATGCCTTGGCCAATGGTTGTCGTCAAGTCATTCCTCGCCCAAGTATCGAATCGGCTCGCCAGACCCACCTGGAGCTGGAGAATTCGGTGTTGGGCGGTGAGCGGGGCGGACGCATTGTCGAGGGGTTTCATAATGGCAATTCACCGATTGAATACACCCAGGACGTGATTGGCGACAAATCACTGATCCTCGCAACCACCAATGGGACCGTGGCGATGGAGCACTGCCGAACGGCAAAGCGTGTGTTGATTGGGGCAATGATCAATCTGACTGCGATTTCTGAGCAAATTGACGATGAAGAGCCGGTGACCGTGGTCTGTTCGGGGACCGACGGGTTTATTACCAGTGAAGATGTGATTTTTGCCGGTGCGTTGATGCATATGTTGGCGGAACGGAATTCAGGGGGAACGGTCCGCGGTAACAACGGCTCGCCTGAGAACAACGGTCACCACGAACTCAGTGATATGGCAAAAATCGCTGCCAATCACTGGCGACATACTTCCCGAATGGTCGATCAAGGAACCGAAATGGCGGATTTCTTCCGCAAGGCACGCGGAGGAATCAACCTGGTGAGAATCGGGCACGATGATGATATTGTGTTTGCGTCACAAGTGGATACCGTCCCCGTGGTCCCGGAACTAGATGTGGAGCAATGGAAAATTAGGACAATGAGATAGAGACGCAGTTCTGCGTTGTCAGACCAGCAACCGAACAACGAAGAACCGAACAACCGAACAACGAACTGAACTGAAAACTGAAAACTGAAAACTGAAAACTGAAAACTATGAGCATGGAAACGATCGTCTCGCTGTGCAAACGCCGAGGATTCCTGTTTCAGTCGAGCGAAATCTATGGCGGCCTGCAGGGCTTCTGGGATTACGGACCGCTGGGCGTCGAACTGAAACGCAACGTCAAGAACGCCTGGTGGCAGGATATGGTGACCGGCCATGACGACATGCACGTCCTGCCCGGTGCTCCCTCGCCCTACGCGATGGAAGGGCTGGATTGCTCGATCATCATGCATCCGCAAGTCTGGAAATGTTCGGGTCACTACGATCTGTTCCATGATTTCATGGTTGACTGCCGCGACTCGAAGAAACGCTATCGCCACGATCAGGTTCAATGGTCGTTGGGTCGAGGCCAAGGGCCAAAAGATCTTCGTCACCGCACCGGCCGGCGACGATGAACAGGAGCAGATGACCAAGCAGGCGCTTAAGTTTTTCAACCTGCGAAACAAGAACATCGACGATCTCAAATGGGATGGTGAAATCAAGTGCCTGACCGAAATTGAGAATTTCGAACTGGTCCTCGGCCCGGACGCGAAAACGACTGGGACCTTGACCGAACCGCGCGAGTTCAATTTGATGTTCAAGACCATCGTCGGTGCGTTGTCTGGCGAGGAGGGGACGGCGTTTTTGCGACCCGAAACGGCTCAGGGGATTTTCGTCAATTTCAAGAACGTGCTCGACAGTACCCGACACCGACTGCCTCTGGGAATCGCCCAGATCGGCAAGAGTTTCCGCAACGAAATTACGCCCCGGAATTTTACGTTTCGCTCTCGCGAATTTGAGCAGATGGAGATCGAGTTCTTTTGCCATCCGGACCAATCCCAGCAATGGTACCGGTATTGGCGGGATCGCCGTTTGAAGTGGTACCACGACCTGGGGATCTCGGGTGAACGCTTGCAGATGCGGGAGCACCACGCGGACGAATTGGCCCACTATTCGATCGGTACTGCCGACATTGAATACGCATTTCCGTTTATGTCCGCCGGCGAATTCGGCGAGTTGGAAGGCGTGGCGCATCGCGGCGATTTTGATCTCCGCAGCCACATGGAAGGCAAGCTCGATGAAAAATCATCCCCGCTCGAACTGCAACTGGACGAACATGGCAAACCACGGTGGAAAGGCAGCGGCAAAGAGCTTTCCTATCGCGACGACCTGACCGGTGAAAAATACACACCGCATGTGATCGAACCGTCGGCCGGCGCCGACCGGGCAACATTGGCGTTTATCTGCGAGGCCTTCACCGAAGACGAACAGCCGGACGAGAAAGGCAAACTGCAGACGCGGACCGTGATGAAATTCCATCCACGGCTGGCCCCGATCAAAGCCGCCGTGTTTCCCCTGGTCAAGAAAGACGGCATGCCGGAGGTCGCCAAAGAAATCTATCTCGATCTGAAAAAGAATTTCAACGTGTTCTACGACGAGAAGGGGGCGGTCGGCCGTCGCTACCGCCGACAGGACGAGGCCGGCACGCCGTACTGCATCACGGTTGACGGTCAGACGCTCGAGGATCAAACGGTTACCATTCGCGACCGTGATTCGCTGGAGCAAACCCGGATCAAGCTGGACGAATGCGAACAGGTGATTCGGGAGCGACTCAACGGTTAATCCCGGGCCGATTAATCAGCCGACAGTTCGGCCATGTCTTCGTCCGAGATGTTGAAATTGGACGAGACATTTTGAACATCGTCGTGGTCGTCCAGCAACTCCATCAGCTGAAGCACCTGGCGGGCGTCTTCCAGCGTCGAGATCGACGGTGTTTTGTGGAATCCGGGTGACCTCGCTGGATTCGACAGACGATCCCGGCGGCCTCGAGCGCATCGCTGACGTTGGAGTACACGTCCGGGTCGCAAATGACTTCGAACGAGCCATCCTGTTGGGAAATGTCCTCGGCGCCGGCTTCCATGCTGACTTCCATCAGTTTTTCCTCATCGACCGAATCTGCCGCGACCACGAACAGGCCTTTCCGGTCGAACAGGTATCCGACGCAACCGGTCGCGCCCATTTTGCCTCCACCTTTTTCGAAGATTTTGCGGATTTCGGGGGCGGTACGATTGCGATTATCGGTCAGAATGTCGCACATCACGGCGACACCCCCGGGCCCGTAGCCCTCGTAGATGATCTCTTCGAAATTGGCTTCGTCGCCCGATTCTCCCGCGCCTTTCTTGATCGCCCGGTCGATGTTGTCTTTGGGCATGCTGACTGCTTTGGCGTCGGCAATGGCCGTCTTCAGCCGGATGTTGGTGCCTGGATCGGAGCCACCATTCTTGGCGGCGACCATAATGGCCTTGGAGAGTTTGCTCCAGGCCTTGCCGCGTTTGGCGTCGGTTGCGGCTTTCTTGTGCTTGATGTTTGCCCACTTGCTGTGGCCGGCCATCGCAGTGTTCCTGTGAGATTTGAAAGATGGTTGCTGCCGTCAACTAAATCGATCGGCATTGAAACGAACGGAGTGGGATGATCAGGCTGGGATGATCGGGGAGACGGCGTCGATCCTGGGCGGTCAGCTACCGGGGCTTCTTTTTTGAAAGCCGTTTCGTCGCCGAGCCACGGGTTGTTTTGGCGGTTGATTTTGATTTTTTGGTACCCGGTTTTTTGGTACCGCCAGACGAAGCCTTCGCTTTTTTAACAGGCTTCTTTTTCGCAGTCTTCTTGGTGACCTTTTTTGTCGATTTAGCGGCTTTGGTTTTCTTGGCGGGGGCGGTCTTGGGTTCGGCCGATTTCTTTGCGGCCGGCTGACTGGCACTTTCCTCTGCCGGTTCGGCAGATTTGGGGGTCGCTTTCTTTTTGCGTCCACCCCGTTTGGGGAATCGTTCCTTGGCGTCCTTGTTGATTTTCAGCAATTGCTCCCGCGTCTTGGTACTGTACGGCGAACTTGCGAACGCCACGGCCAACTGATGCATCAGGACGGAAAATTCGATTCCTTTGGCTTTGGGGATCGTGCGCTCCAGTCCGGGCACGTGAAACTTGGCCGCCTCTGCCTCGTTGACGATTCCCAATGTGTAAAACAGCAGCATGGCAGAACGATCCAGTGGAATCGAATGCCCACCCAAGCCGTTTTGGGCAACATGGGCGACCACAAACGGTGAAACGCCTTTGAATCTTTCAAACGACGCGACTGCTTTGCTGAGATTTTCCTTACGCAAAAAATCCAGATCAAACTGGTAGAACGTTTCGAAAATGCCATGGAGTGTTTTCTTCAGGCTGACCGCGGCAGCCCGAGGATCCGCCAATCCCTTCATCAGGTCCGCTAACTCAACCACGGTCGTGACCCGGACTTCGTTCCAGTCGAAGTAGTTCTCCTGCAGTTTCGCAAATGCCTCGTCCGCAGCTTCGAACGTCGAATTCTCAAGACAGCATCCGTACAGCATGTGGTCGGCAACGGTTCGGTTCGAAGCGAGAGGAACGACCTCGAATTCCTTTTTTACGAATTTGTAAAGTTTGGAAATCAGGTCAGCACGGTTCTTTGCGGACATGGACTCTCTTCAAGCTGAAACAAACAAATGATCTGGAAAATAAACCGAGTTGCCGGTTCACGACAATAAACAAAAACACTAATCCCCGGAAGGGTCGGGACTGCCCGAGTCAGCTGGGTTCTCGCTGGACCCGTCGGCCTGCTCCGAAGCCTCATCCGCAGGCAGCACCTCGTCGAGGATGCGTGTGACGAGCATCGAATGCTTGATCCCCTTGTCCAGCACAAACTCGATTCGCGGCGTGTAACGGGTGTCGATCCGTTTGCCGATTTTCTGCTGCAAATAGCCGGCCGAATTCTGCAATCCCCGCACGCACAGCGTCTGTTTTTTTTCATCACCCATCACCGAGACATGGACTTTGGCCAAACGCATGTCGGCTGAGACCTCGACAAACGTGACCGTGACATCGCTGATCCGGGGATCTTTCAGGTCGGCGATGATCGCCATGCTGACGACCTCGCGGATGGCTTGGGCAGCTTTTAGGACGCGACGGGAGCTCATGATTTTTGTTCGGTGTTCGGTGTTCGGTGTTCGGTGTTCGGTGTTCGGTGTTCGGTGTTCGGTGTTCGGTGTTCGGTGTTCGGTGTTCGGTGTTCGGTGTTCGGTGTTCGGCCCGCCGGCGAAGAATCGGTTACGTTTGGATTGCTGCCGTCGACGGACTTGGGTTCGGCTGAGGGAGATGCTTCCGTTTGGGGTTGCTGGGCAAAGAAAATTCGGGCGGTCCGGGCGAACTGAGTTGCACAGCCAGCGGCGGAAATCGGCCATGGAATTCGGTTGAACACACCGCGATCGGCGTCTTCTGCTCCCGATTTTTCAATGCGGCAATTAGCCGTAGACCGCCGGACTTTCGCCCGGCGACCGAGCTTTGGCAATTTACAGCGTGCGAGCGACTTCCTCGATTTTGTAGGCTTCCAGCGTGTCGCCTTCTTTGACGTCGTTAAAGCCTGCGAGTTTGATCCCGCATTCCATGCCCCGCTGGACTTCCTTGGCGTCGTCTTTTTCGCGTTTCAGAGAATCGATTGCGATAATCGCCAATCACGCGACTGTCGCGAATGACTCGCATCCGGCACTCGCGTTGGATCGAACCACGCATCACGCGGCAACCCGCGATCGTACCCGGTTCGACTGACGTTGAAGGTTTGCAGAACCATCGCCATGCCGAGTTCGACGACGTGTTCTTCCGGTTTCAATCGGCCTTCGAGGGTTGCTTTCAAATCGTCGGTAATTTTGTAGATCACATCGTAGCGACGAATTTCGACATCCAGTTCGTCGGCCAGCGAGCGGGCGGCTTCGTCGGCGACCACATTGAATCCGACGATCACGGCATCCGAGGCATCGGCCAGTCGGACGTCGGCAACCGAAACACCGCCGGGCAGCGCCTGCAGGATTTTGATCTGAACTTCCGGGATGGGAGATTTTGCCCAGCTCTTTCTGGATCGCTTCAATCGATCCTCGAACGTCGGCACGAATGATCAGATTCAGGGTGACGACTTCACCACTCATGCCGCCGAGGTCACCGGATTCCAGCAATTCCTGGAAATCCTGCAACGATATCTTGGTCGTGCGTCCGCCGACGCGTTGAACCGTACCGCGGAATTTTCGGGTTTCGGCAATTTCGCGAGCTTTGCCGATGTCGTCGACCACGTAGAACTGGTCACCGGCTCCCGGGGTCACATCGAGTCCGGTGACGTTGACCGGGGTGGAAGGTTCGGCGTGCTTCAGACGTTTGTTCGGGCGAAGCGTATCGTACATCGCTTTGACGCGTCCGAATGCGGCACCGCAGACGATGTTGTCGCCGACGTTCAGCGTGCCGTCCTGGACCATCAATTTGGCGACTACGCCGCGGTCGGCCTGCTGTTCGGCTTCCAGGCACATGCCGATGGCCGGTTCGATCCGGGTTGGCTTTGTATTCGTGCAATTCGGCGGTGACCAGAATCGTTTCCAGCAGTTCGTCGAGACCTGCTCCGGTGATGGCACTGGTTTTGACGACTTCCGTTTCGCCGCCCCATTCGCTGGGCAGCAGTTCGTGTGCGGCCAGATCCTGGAGGGCTTTGTCGGCAGTGACTCCGGGCAGATCGATCTTGTTGAGAGCGACGATGATGGGGACTTCAGCGGCCTTGGCGTGACTGATGGCTTCTTCGGTTTGCGGCATGATGCCGTCGTCGGCGGCAACGACCAGCACGGCGATGTCGGTCACATTGGCACCGCGAGCACGCATTTCGGTGAACGCCTCGTGGCCCGGCGTATCGACAAAGGCAATCTTGTTGTCGTCTTTCTTGATTTCGTAAGCCCGAATGTGCTGGGTGATCCCGCCGGCTTCGCCGGAAACGACATCGATCCCGATCAACGCGTCCAGCAACGACGTTTTGCCGTGATCGACGTGACCGAGGAACGTGACGATCGGGGCACGCGGCTTGAGCGAATCGGGATCATCATCCGGTTCTTCAAATTCTGCGATGACGCTTTCTTCCAGTGATTGAGCCTGCCGAATCTCGAGGTCGACATCGAGTGCTTCCACCAGCAGCTCGACCATTTCGTCGTCCAGCTGCGAGTTGATGTTCTGGTTGGAATCATCACCGAGCTGTTTGATCGTCAGCAGGGCTTGAATGGCCGGAACACCTGCGGCCTCCGAGAATTCGCGGACGGTACAGGGCAGCTGCAGAACAACCTTGTCTTTTCGTGGAGCCGCGGTGTTTGTCACCGGCCCGGAGCGACGTCGATTGGAGCGGCGGAAATTCGACGATCGTCGGAGCGTCGACGCCCTGCTGCGACTGGGGCGTTGTGGTCGGGCGCCCATGCCGTCCTCTTCGAGGGCTCCCGGCGACTGCGATCACGACGTGCACCCCGCCGCGCGGTGGATGGCATTTCGCCGATGACGCCTTCTCCCGCCTCTTTGCCTTTGCCTTTTTTCTTGGCTTTGGCTTTTGATGATTTCGTAAATTGTTCCAGTGGTGCGGCACCCGTTCGGGCTTTGGCAATCGCATCCTGGGGCAACGCGATATCGGGTTTTTGGACTTTCTCTTTCGGCTCGGCGGATTTCGTCGGTTGTTTGACCTCTGGCATCGCCGCAATCTTGACGTTCAAACCGGACTTGCGTTTGACCGTTTCTCGTTTGCCCGCGTCGTCTTGCTTGCCTTTGCCACGCTGATCAAGATCGCGCACAACGCCTGCTCGACGCGACGCATCGGGGCGTCGGGGAGCCATGGAAGACGCGTCGGTTTCGGGTTTGTTGCGACGCAATTTGGACAACACACCCCCGACGTCGGTTCGAACCGGTTTCTCGGTCGCTGCCGGAGTTGCCGCGGGGGGTTCGGCAGGTGCTTCCGCAACCGGCGCAGGTTCGGCAACTTCAGGTTGTGGCGCGGGTTCTTCCGGCGCTGATTTGACGGGAGGAGATTTCGTCGGTGGTGCCTGAATTTCGGTAATCTTCCGGTTCGCGGGGCGGACGACCGGAGGCCGCATGGGTGCCGGTGCTTCGGGTTCCGCGGTTGCGGTGTTCGATTCGTTGGCGATGAAATCTTTTACCTTGGCAGCTTCTTCGTCATCAAGGCTTGCGAGCGCAGACCCCTTACCTTTGATATTTACCTTATCGCAAATATCAAGCAACTGCTTGTTATCAAGCCCAAGTTCTTTTGCAAACGCGTAAATGCGTACCGGCACGTGGAGTTGCCTTCCTGTTTTGATTCCGATTTTGTTGTCGTACAAAAACGTAAATCGACTTGCCAAGTTATGTCACATACATTGCCTCTTTGATCGGACGGAACTCTCGAAAACCAGTTCCGGTTCCGAGCGTCTGATTCAGACACGTATTTATTTTTAATCGGAACGTCTGGTCTAATCTTCATCGACGGACCGTCCGAGAAATATCATTTTCATCAGAATTCCATGTTACCTACTCAGCTGAATCGGATGGCTTGGTGGCCGGTTCAGATTCTGCTTCGACGGGAGATTCTGTTTCCGCATTTTGTTCCGACGCTTCCGCTTCGGATTCAGGTGAAGCGGAACCTGGTTCTTCAGGTGCTTCCATGGTCATGGTCGCCGTTGCCGTTTCGCTTTCGGCCACCGCAGCCGCTTCGGCTGCCGCAGCAGCTTCGGCCGCCCGGGCTGCCTCGCGTTTTTCCAATTCCACTTCGGCGCGACGGGCACGTTTCTCTTCGGCCGCTCGAATTTCAGCCTCTTCGGCTAATGATTCGGCTTCCTCGACAATCGCGTCGACCTGCTCCATGGTCAGATTGCCCATTTGCATCAGGTCTTCCGGCTCAATGACTGATAAGTCATCGTAAGACAAATAGCCTTCTCCTACCAGATGATTTGCCAAATCTTCGTCAACTCCGTTAAGCCGGCAGAATCCCTGCACGGCCCGGTCAATTTGCTGTTCGAGTTCGGGTTGAGTCATGATTTCGATGTCCCAGGAGCAGAGTTTGCTCGCCAAACGGACGTTTTGGCCCCGTTTTCCGATGGCTAAGGACAATTGATCTTCCCGTACCAGGACAATGGCGCGGCCCATCATCTGACACAAAATAACCTCGTCGACCTCCGCCGGCTGCAAAGCGTTGGGAATCATGATTTGTGGATCTTCGTCATAGCGAACGATATCTATCCGCTCGCCGGCAAGTTCGTCAATTACCATCTTGATTCGGTTGCCCCGAACACCGACGCAGGCTCCCACGCAATCGACTTTGGAGTCGATACTGCTGACCGCCACTTTGGAACGGTAGCCGGGCTCTCGCGAGATCGCGTTGATCGTGATGACGCCGTCCGCGATTTCGGGAATTTCGCTTTCAAACAATCGCTGGACGAACATCGGTCGCGTGCGACTGAGGACAACTTTAACCCGGCTCCCCTGTGCCTTGACTTCGGTTACCAGCGCGCGGACCCGCTCATTGGGCTGATGGGATTCACCGGGGATCTGTTCGCTGCGTGGCAGGATGGCTTCCACCCCGCCAAGCGTCACGGTGGTCACACGTCCTTCGTTGCGGTGGACGGTGCCGGTAACGACGTCATTGATGATTTCATTGAATTCGATAATCTGGGAGTCGCGTTCGGCTTCCCGGACTTTTTGAATGATGACCTGTTTGGCGGTTTGAGCTCCAATCCGCCCAATCGTCTCTTCATAATCCAATTCATCCTGTCCGCAACGACCGGCAATTTGTCCCGTCGTGCGATCGATCATGAATTCGATGTCCGCCTCTTCGCCAAAATGCTTGCGGCAGCGGACACCAGTGCAGACTCGATCGCAACAAAAACAATCTCTTTGTCAATGTTTTTTTCGCGATGGAGCGAATCGACAATTCGCAACACTTCGTTGGCGTTCATGTTTCTACTTTCAACAAATTTTGACCCGACTCCGGGTCAAACCACAATATTTTTTTCCGCTCGACTTTTAGTTTCAACCGGTCCCCCGGTTCTACCTCGCCAACGGCTGACAATCGCATCATCAGTGAATCTTCGCCACGCCCTACTCGATCCGCTGACGGATTGACCGGGGCACGGTCGCCCGCTTCTGCCAGCTGAAGATAGACCAGCGTCGAATCTCCCAGCTGGTCGACCGCATAAACATCGGCAATCGCATCCGCCGGCTGGCTCGAATCCGCATCGCAAACCACTAAATTTTCAGCGCGAAACCCAACCACAACCTGCCGTTGTGTATCCTCGCCGAACCACTGTTCCAAATGTCTGCCAAATCCTGGCTGCTCGAAGTTCGTTGGATTCGCCAACTCCCAATCGAGACTAAAACCACCTCCGCGAAACTGTACCCGTCCATTTGATTTTGTCGCTGTTCCCGTCAACAGGTTCATTGGCACGTTGCCGACAAACCTGGCCACGAACAGGTTGGCAGGCCGCTGGTAAACTTCCAGCGGACTGCCAACTTGCAATATCTTTCCCGCATTCATCACGGCGACGCGATCGCCCAAGGTCATCGCTTCGACCTGGTCGTGAGTCACGTAAATCATCGTCGCCTGCAACTCACGGTGCAGACGCCGAAGTTCAACTCTCATTTGTTGCCGAAGTTTTGCGTCCAGGTTGGAAAGCGGTTCATCAAACAAAAACGCCGCCGGATTCCGTACAATCGCGCGCCCAGAGCAACACGTTGACGTTCACCGCCGGACAACTGGTGCGGCTTGCGATCAAGCAAATGTTCAATGCCCAACCGGGAAGCCGTCTGTCGAACCTGGTTATCAATCCCGCTCCGCAAGCGATTCAGTTCCGCCGCGCGACGAGGTTGAAATAGCTTTCTCAAACCACGTGCAACTACTCCACCACCAAAACGTAAAGTCAATCCAAACGACAAATTTTTGTACACCGACATATGCGGGTACAATGCATAGTTCTGGAACACCATCGCAATATCGCGATCCTTGGGAGCAACATCATTGACGATTTGCTCACCAATTTGTATCGTTCCGTCGCTACACGTCTCCAGGCCTGCGATCATTCTCAACGTTGTGCTTTTGCCACAACCGCTGGGGCCGACCAGGACCAGAAACTCTCGATCGAATACTTCCAGGTTAATCTCATCGACCGCCACCGTGCCATCCGGGAATCTTTTGGAGATTCTGTCCAGCGACACATTGGCCATCAGTGATTCAACTCGCTTGATTGACTCGCTTGATCGACTCGCTTTCGTGTTGCCCCATCGGGCAGCTTGCAAGCAGCGAGAATCACACGTTGAACTTGGAAATTTCTTTTCAATCGAACTTTAAAGAATACCGAGATTGCCCAAACTGGTCAACGGTAAGCGGGATGCCGAAACTCGGTAAGGGGGCCGTCTGCGTCCTAAACTACCGAACATCCCATCCTCAAGGAGCGAGCCGTCCCAACCGCAGGCGCCGGGTAGACCATAAACCGTCGCAGACACCCGGTGAGCAGGTTCGGCGACCCGTCGGACCTCGAAAAAACCGACCATCGGTGCTTTTTTTGCTGGCAATCATCCGTCCAGCTACCGAACTTGCCGGAAACTGCCGTTATTTTGACGAGCAATTTGCTGCATCTTCCCCAAGCCAGCTCGCGAACCGAGAGCAATCGTGTGAACTGGGATTTTGGGTTTCGTCCCAGCATTTGCGCCCTGAACCCGTTGGTTTTGGCCAGCATTTCTGCGGTTCGGTCGCGAATCTCCCCGTCGGACAGGAGAAAAATCGCATCCGGACTCAATTCCAAGCCGATTTGCATCGCATTCATCGGGAAAGTCCCCCCGCTGGGGTACTGCCGCCAAAGCCATTCGATCAGTCGAGTCTTGTTAAAGTCGTTGGCCGCGGTCATTCCCAACTCCGAAAGCGGCTGGTCCATCATGATATAAGTCCGGTCGTTATAGAGCAGCACCAAGAATCGCTGATCCTTGTTCAGCGACTGAATCGCATACTTCAACTCTTGCCGGGCTCGGTGCCAACGCAACTCGTTTTCCATGCTGCCGGAACAATCAATCACAAACACAAAACTCTCGCCGGAAGATTCAATGCCGAAAAACGTGGCCCCCGATTTTTTCATCAGCCTCGATTCAATCGGCTCCCCCAGCTGGCCGGAAGATTCAAAGTCCCCCAGCTGTGAAAGGCCTGTGGAATCCATCGAAAAATGATCCGCCGCAAACGGTACAGGCATGTCCTGATTGGCCGGCGGATCAAAAGCATCGAGTTGATCGAGGGTGTTTTCAAGCGGATTGCCAATCTCGGTGAAACCAATCTCGATCGGCGTTAAATCGACTGGCGTTCGGTCATCCCCCAGCGAAACCGTTAAAGTGCGGGTTGCCTCTCGCCCACCCAGCGTCAGTAATGCTCAGCAATAGAATGATGGCGACATGCACGACCAGACTGGTAATCCAGACCGGCACCACGCGACGAATCATTTGTGGCAGTGGCAAATCTTCCATCTCCCGCAGCTGCGACAGCGAGCGGCTGGCCAATTCGGTGTCGCTGGTGAATTCCAGCCCGTCAGGTTCGTCGGGATAGATCACCGTCGCAGCCTGCAACTCGGAATCGACGTGAGCGCCGAACGAATCTGGATCAGTCGTCAGCCCATGGTTGGGCGTCAGCACGGGCAATCTTTGGCGCGAGGTCTGGCGGTTCGGGATTTCCGCGAAATCTTGAATCTGCCTGCCAGCCATCGCAGCCCATCAACTTTCCAAACCAAACGCCTGATCTGCCAACGCATTCGCCACCCTTGGCGCGAGATGGGATAAGCGATTGCTTTTATATTAGGAGGTGGCGTTCCGTTTGGCAATTTGCAAAACCTGTGGGTCATCCGGTGCTGGTTTTTCCAGTGGACCCTCGTCACGACACGCTAGCGAGCTCAGTCAGCCCGGTTTTCGAAGGCGAAAACTCGTCTGTCGGCGATTTCCACGTAAATCTATACTCGCCGCGCAGTTTCCGGCCCTGGTTTGGAAACCGATTCGATGAATCAAAATTGGTTAACCGAACTGATTTGACCCGAGCGACTTTTGCTGAGAGCCAGACGCATGAAGGCATTTTCAAACCGTCAGCCTGACGAAACCACGCACCCCTCCGTCGTTTCAACCCGGATTCGAATCGGAACCGCCAGCGCATGCCATCGGAGGGTCGATTGGAATCGCTGGCGATTGATCGGTTTGGCGATCCTTTTCGTCGCTGCCTGTCCGCAGTTGGCCACCGCCCAATCCAGCGATTCGGCCGAGGATACACGAGCCGCGGCGGCGCCGTGGCGGCCGTCGTTTGGCACCATGAACCGTACCGAGGCTCCCAATGCCAACCGTGCGACCTCCAATTCCGGCTTGCAAAATCCTGCTGGTACCGCCACCGCCAACAGCGACGCGCCACGCGCGTCCAACCCTCCGCCCGAAGCCGCAAACGGTGGCCAGGCAAATTCCGACGGCAGCGGCAGCTCTCCGCCCAGCGGAAATCAAGCCATCGCGACGAACCAGGCAGGCGGCGCGTAATGTGTCTCCCCAGTCAGGCCCGGGGGTTACTCGTGTGACCCAGCGGCTGGACAAACTTCCCAACTCGGCCGGACAGGTTTGGCGTGAATACGATATTTCCCCCTACACATCGCAAATCACCAATTCCAAAAATCCACAACAGGCGATCCTCGATTGGGTTCTGCTCGAGACGGGGACGGAAATGTGGTTTAACCAGCCGTTGGGAATCCTGCATGCCAACCCCAACCAGCTGTACGTCTACCACACACCGGAAATCCAAACTGCCGTCAAACAAATTGTCGACCGGTTCGTCAGGACACGCGGGCAACTTCAACGGATCGACGTCAATTTGGTCACGGTACAAAACCCGAATTGGCGATCCGAGTATTACACGATGTTGCAGCCGATTGAGGTCCGCTCTCCCGGGATTGAAGCGTTCATGATCTCGAAAGAAAACGCGGCCCTGCTCCAATCAAACCTCAGTCGCCGAGTTGATTTCAAACAGCATAGCTCCGGTACGTTGACCAACCACGATGGACAGACGATCGTGGTCGAACGAACCAAGCCCGTTCAGTTTGTGAAGAATCTACGCTGGGTTCCCAATCAGATCCCCAATTACCAGCCGCTGATGACAACGATCAACGAGGGTTATTCGCTGTCGCTCAGTTGTCTGACCTCGTTGGACAACAAAACGATTGAGGCCACCATCAAATGCAACGTCGATCAGGTTGAAAAACTGTCCAACGTCAAAATCGACGTGCCAGGCGTTGGCGGGGTCCCTCAGGAGATGAACTTGCAAATTCCACAACTGGTCAGCTGGAGGCTGCACGAACGATTCCGCTGGCCCGATGATCAGGTTTTGCTATTGAGCTGCGGCGTGGTCGCCAGTCCCGAACCTCAGACCGAACGACGGATTCCGATTCTGGGAATCCAGGCGGCTCCCAAGCGGGCGGATGCGCTGTTGTTCATTGAATATCGAGGTCCGGCCACCGGGGCGACAGTCCCTCGGACCGCGTATCCTTCATTGGCACCGATTCAAGCTCGCTAAATCCGTTAAATTGGACTCCCTCAAGGGCGGTAGTCGCCTCGACGCGAGTTGCCTACGACGTAAAATAATTTCCCGGTGGTTAGACCCGCCATTTATTTCACGCATTCTAACGACAGTCTCTCTCTTTCATGCCGCTAAATCAACGACGCGTCGTCATCACGGGAATGGGCTTGATCAGTCCGTTGGGTAACTCGTACACCGAGCTCTGGGATGCAATCTCGGCAGGTCGCAGCGGGGTGGCAACGCTCCAGTCGATTCCTACGGAGCATTACAAGTCAGATTTTGGGGGAGAATGCCGGGATTTTACCGGTGATATTTCCAATTTTGGGACACTAGAAAAGCAGTTGCAGCGAAGCATCAAAAAAGGCCTGCGTTTGATGTGCCGAGAGATTCAGTTGGGCGTGGCCGCTGCGCAACTGGCAATCAGCGATTCGGGCCTGGTCCAGGGCGAGTTTGATCCGACCCGAATTGGTACGATGTTTGGCAGCGACTACATCATGACCACGCCCAACGAGTACGCAGCCGGGATCCGTGAATGCATGGATGACCAGGGGCATTTCGATTTCACCCGTTGGGCGGACCATGGATTGGCCAAGGTCGAACCGTTGTGGTTGCTGAAATACCTCCCCAATATGCCCGCCAGTCACGTGGCGATCTATAACCAACTGCGAGGTCCCAGCAATTCTCTCACGATGCGGGAGGCTTCCCCTAATCTTGCCGTTGCCGAGGCCGCGACCATCATCCAACGGGGCTCCGCCGACATGATGGTGGCCGGTTCCACCGGGTCCCGAATCCACCCGTTGCGGACGGTGCACATCGCGTTGCAGGAACAACTGGCCGAGCGAACGTCGGAGGCCGTTGGCGGAGACCCGACCAAAGCCTGTCGCCCGTTTGACCGAGATCGGACAGGAATGGTCCTTGGCGAAGGCGCCGGCGTCGTGTTGCTGGAGACGCTGGAATCCGCCCAGCAGCGTAACGCAAAGATCTTTGGCGAGGTCATCGGTTATGGCTCCTCGGCCGTTGCCGATTCCAGCGGTGCCGCCGATCAAAAAACGGCTTTCAAGAATGTGATCCTGTCGGCATTGGAAATCTCAGGCTTAAAAGCAAACGAGGTTGGCCACATTCAGGCTCACGGGTTGAGCTCGATCAAAACCGATCTGGACGAAGCTGCCGCGATCCACGAGACGCTGCCCGATGTCCCGGTCACCGCCGCCAAAAGCTACATGGGAAATCTTGGTGGTGGTAGCGGGATGGTCGAGATGATTGCCAGTTTGTTGGCGCTGCAGCATCAACAACACATCCCGGTCCTGAATTGCGATCATCCTGATCCGGCCTGCCCGATTCGCATTGTCAAAGATGCTGGGGAATCGACCGGTAATTCTTTCTTGAACCTGAACATCACCCCGCAAGGCCAGGCCAGTTCCGTCCTGATCCGCAGCGTCTGAGCGGCGAGACCACTCGGCGATCTGCGGGCCTGTTTCAAGGCGGGCCTGTTTCAATGCGGGCTTATTTCAATGACTTTCGGAACCTCAGAATGCTGGCCAGCATGACGATGATCCAGCAGATTGAAAGCCCGACCACCGCCGCCGTCAGATCCACAAAATTGGCTCCACGGAGAATGATCCCGCGCAGGATCTCGATGAAATAGGTCGCCGGTAGCGCGAACGACAGGGCGTAGATCGGCAGCGGCATCTCCGAGCGCGGAAACACAAATCCGGACAATAGAATCGACGGCAGCATGATGATGAAAGCCATTTGAAAGGCTTCCATCTGGGTACTGGCAATGGTCGAGATGAACAAACCCAGCCCGAGCGAGCAGACGATAAACAGCCCCGACAGCCCGATCAATAAAGCGATATTGCCGTTGATGGGCACACCGAAAATATAGATCATGCCCGCCAGCAGGATCAGCAACTCGACCATCCCAACCAACGCATACGGCAACAGCTTGCCCAGCATCAATCCAGTGCGGCTGACCGGTGTGACAAACAACTGCTCCAACGTCCCCAATTCCCGTTCGCGCACGATTGCGAACGAGGTCAGAAACAGGGTGACCAGTTGCAGGATGATGCCGATCAGGCCCGGCACAAAAAAATGGGAACTGTCGAGGTCCGGATTGTACAGCAGTCGCGACCGAACTTCGATCGCCAAAGTCCCCTGCCCTTGGGCGTCGCGGGCAGGAGCCAGCTGAAGGGCTTCGCCTTTTTGTTTGGCCAATTCGATCGAGATCTGTTGCCCCAGCAACTGGGCTGTATTTTGTGCCGTGGTTGCGACCTGGGAATCACTGCCATCGATCAACACCTGGATCTGGGCTTGCTCCCCGTGAATCAGCCGCTCAGTGAAATTGGGTGGGATGATCAATCCGACTTGAGCCCGACCCGAACGAATGGCCGCATCAAATGAGTTTCGGTCGAACGTGCACTCAACCACGTCAAATCGCCTCGTGTTTTGAAATTTCTCAACGAACATTTGCGACGTGACGCGGCCGTCCAGATCCAGCACGACGGTGGCAATATTTTCGATCTGGGTATTGATCGCGTAACCAAAGATAATCGTCTGAATCAACGGGACCAGAAACATAAAGAACAGCGTCGTCGGCTGACGTCGGATGTGAACAAACTCTTTCACCAGGATCGACCACCAGCCGTTGGCGGCCTTGCTCCGGCGTTGAACCAGCGGTTCCGATTGGTGGGTGGGACCGGTGCCGGAAACTAAGTCGTGATCTGTGTGGGTCGGCAAGCTGCCGGAGCTCGCGCTTCCGTCGGCTCCCGGTTGCTGGTTTTGATGCTCCGCTTCCGTCGTGTCGGTCGAAACGGCGTCCACGGCATCGGGGCCTTGTTCATCGGCGATCCGGGTCAGGGTTACGAACACGTCTTCCAGCGATGGCGTCGCGGGGACCAGCTCGAATTGATCTACCGGCATTCCCAGTTCCGCTCGTAGTGTCTGTGGATTGAGCGATTGATCGGCCAGCAAGTGAAGTTTTTCGCCGAACAACGTCGCGTCCCGGACTCCCGTGACCTGCCGGGCTTGGGCCAGGTTGGTCGCCGGCGAAGGTACTTTGACCTCAAATCGACGCGTTCCGACGGGATGCAGCTGGGGCAGTTGTTTCAGCCGATGGGGCTTGCCCAGCACCAGCAGCTTCGACATATAAAGGTATCCGACATCCGTGCAGCGTTCGGCCTCGTCCATGTAATGAGTCGTTACCAACAGGGTCACGCCCGAGCCTGAAAGTTCGAACAGCAGGTCCCATAAATCCCGTCGCGCGACCGGATCGATCCCGGCGGTCGGTTCGTCCAGAAACAGAACATCGGGTTGATGGATCAGCGAACAGGCCAGCGCAAGACGCTGTTTCCAGCCGCCCGAGAGTGTCCCCGCCAACTGCGGCAAGCGGTCTGCCACGCCGGTCAATTGGGTGACGACCTCCCGGCGACGCGCGAGTTGTGTGGCATCGAGTCCGTAGATGCCGCCGTAAAAATCCAGGTTTTCGCGGACCGTAAGATCGGTATACAGGCTGAATTGCTGGGACATGTAGCCCACCCGAGGCTTGATCGATTCGGCCTCGGTCTTGACGTCCAATCCCAACACGGAGGCCTCTCCGGCCGTCGGTGGCAAAATCCCCAGCAGCATCCGGATCAGCGTTGATTTTCCGCTGCCGTTGGGTCCGAGCATGCCAAATATGGCACCGCGCCGGACCTGAAATGAGACGTCGCTGACCGCGATCAACGAACCAAAATTGCGAGAGAGGTTTTGAACATCGATGACCGGCTCATTCATGTTCCGGTTCCGTCGATTCAAGCCAGACGTTTGCAGTCATGCCGGGTCGCAAGGCTGCCGTTTGATCCGAGAGGGTGACGCGGATCCGATAAACCTGTTTGGCCCGATCGGCCGGCGTCTGGACGTTGCTGGGTGTAAATTCGGCTTGGCGGGAGATAAACGTCACCACGCCTTGAAAATCCTGTCCGGGAAAACTGTCGACCGTAACCCGTAATTCCTGGCCAACACGGAGCTGTAAAAATCGTTGGGGCACGTAGGCCCGGACCCACAAATCGTTGCGAGACAGGGTGGTCAAAACGGGCGCGTTGGGCGCGACCAGGTCACCGGGCTGCAGATCCAGCGAATCGACCGTCCCGTCGGACGGGGCTCGAATCGTCAACTCGTCTTTTTGTTTGCCAATCGCTTCGAGGGCTGCAGCGGCGGCATCGCGGGCGGCTCGCGCCTGTTCGACGTCTTCGGTCCGGTAGCCTTGCTTGGCCAGTTCCCAGGCCAATTTCAAGTCTTCGACCTTGGCCCTGGCAATCTGGATTTCCTGTTGTCTCGCCCCCGCGTTGAGGATCGCGAGTTCGTTCTTGCGAACCGCGACGGTCGATTGGGCAACGGTCAAACGTTCTTCCGCCTGATCGAGCTCCGATTTGGAATTGGCGGCGCGAAGGGACAGCTCGTATTGGCGTTCGTACTCCCGTGTCGCTAACTGCAAATCCGCATTGGCGGCGGTCAACCGGTTTTCCGCCGCGGCAATTTCTTCCGCCCGTGGCCCTTCTTCGGTCAAGCTTAATTGAGCGACGGCTTGCTCGTACCGGGCTTGAGCCTGGGCAATTTCCTCGGCCCGCAACCCCGTCACAAGTTTCTGCAGCGCGGCTTCGCGAGCCGCCAACTCACTGATCGCCTGTTGTTCGCGTTCCAGCAGATCATAGGGCTCAAATTCAACGAGTGGATCGGAGGTCTTGATTGGGTCGCCTTCGGCAACAAAAACGGATTTTACTCGCCCGCCGACGCGCGAGCCGAGTCGGATTTCTTCCGCCTCGATGATCCCGGAGACAAAATTTTTCTGCGGTTGAAACTGACTGTAAACCACCAGCGTCAACAGCGTGACGCCAAACAACAACAGCAAAATCAAGCGTCGCATGGGCTATGTCAGTCAAACGGATCGTGGAAATTTCAGATTTCATTTTAACGCAATTGAAGATCCGGCATCATCATCCCGCCACCCGGACCGGTTGCCGCAGCAGCTTGGGAGGCGACGATTCGGTCGAATCGGCACATTCCCAATTTCCGGAGCAAATCCAACATCGAGATTCAAAAGCGTCGGAAAACCTCGTCTGGCACGTGTTTTTTGCTCCCGTCGACCTACATTTTCCAGGAGTTTTCACTGAAATTTTCCAGCTGCAACCGACATGCGCCAACCGAATTCGACCCAAATCAAAAACCGCGACCCCTGGCCGCCATTGTTCCTGAAAGTCGCTCGATTCGCTTTCGATCGGGTTGGGGTTGTATGTGTTGATCACCTGGATGCCCGAGGTGAACAGCAAATCAACGATCGTGATTGGCCTGATCGCGATCGGGATTTTCAATCTCTCGGCCGAATTGGTCGGGCTGTATCGACGCTGGCAGGGAATCGCGTTTGAGCGTGAAGTGACCTGCACAGTCATCGCCTGGGGGTTTACGTTTCTGTTGCTGGCTGGACTCGGACAGCTGAGCATCTATTCCACCGAGCTTTCCGGATCAAGCCTGGCGATCTGGTTCAGCGTGACCCCAGTGTTGTCACTTGCTTGTCGCATGGCAGTTCGCTGGTTTCGGCGTTGGCAGACGGATCGAGGAATCAACACCCGCAATTTTGCCGTTGTCGGGATCAACCAACTCGGTTTAAAGCTGGTTGAAAACATCGAGGAGACTCCCGATCTGGGATTGCGATTCAAGGGATTTTACGACGATCGACCGGATGAACGACTGGAAGAGCTTTCAGAGCCCGAGTCGAATCTGGGGAAGCTGTCTGACCTGATCGTCTCAGCGAAGACGGGTAACGTGCAGGTGATCTTTATCGCTTTACCAATGCGGGCAGAGACACGTATTCGCAATCTGCTTCAGGAACTGGCCGACTCAACGGCCTCGGTGTATCTGGTTCCTGACTTCTTTGTGTTTCAGTTGCTGCATTCCCGTTGGACCGATGTTCAGGGCGTGCCGATCGTCAGCGTTTTTGAGAATCCCTTCTACGGCGTCGACGGGATCCTCAAACGAATCGTCGATGTCGTCCTGGCCACGATCGCAATTGTGCTGGCCGCAATTCCGATGGCGGTGATCGCGGCGGCGGTGAAGCTGACTTCCCAGGGGCCAATCCTGTTTCGGCAACTGCGGTATGGGCTCGATGGCAAAGAAATTTACGTCTGGAAATTTCGCAGCATGACGGTTTGCGAAAACGGAAGCAACGTGACACAGGCCACGAAAAATGACCGTCGTTTGACGGTCATCGGAGGTTTTCTGCGGCGTTCGTCGCTGGACGAACTGCCCCAGTTGTTTAACGTGCTGTTGGGGCAGATGTCGCTGGTCGGACCGCGGCCACATGCCAACGCCCACAACGAATTTTATCGCAAACAGATCGAAGGCTACATGCTCCGACACAAAGTCAAACCGGGCATCACCGGGCTGGCCCAGGTCAACGGTTGCCGAGGTGAGACGGAGACCATCGACAAAATGGAAAACCGAATCCTGTTTGACCACCAATACATTCGTGAATGGAGCATCTGGTTGGATCTGAAGATCCTGTTGCGAACCGTGACGGTCGTGTTCTCTCGGCAGAATGCCTACTAACCGACTGGTCAGACGGCATCGCGGTTTCCAGTCATCGCGGGGCGGAGAGGCAAAAAAGAGCAGAGACCTGACCCCGATTTAGAAATCGGATTCTGGTTCGCGACGCTTGGGAACGACGGGCTTGGCGAAATTGGAAATGGAGTCGGAAAGGTTTTTGATTTGATCGGGAATCGGCATCGTGGGCGCATCAGGTCGGGTGCTTTCCGAAGCTTCGACCGCACTTCCCGAAGGTGCGCCAGTACTTCCCGAATGCCCGACAGCAGGTTTCGAAACTTCGCAGCCAGGTTCGTTCGGCTTGGTCCCGGAATTGTTGGCCACGGACGAATCGATTCCCCGTTGATCGACGGTTTCGGACTGGTTCGGTGGTTCGCCCGCCGACCTCATCTCGGATGCCATAAACTCATCAATCGGCTGGGTGGCGGCAGATTCACGCAGGTTGTGTTCGGTCGGGACAAAAGAGTTCGATTCGTCACCTGCCGACTTGGCGATATCCACCGGACGGACGTTCTTGGCTCGGCGAATCGTGATCCCGGATTGCGGTTCCGAAACATCAGCTTGGGAACGCGTTGGCTGCGACTTGCCAGCCTGGTGGTCGGATCCGAGTGAAAGCCGCTGGACAAACGGAAGATCCTGCGGCGACAAGGGCATCGTCGGACTGGATTCGCGCAACTTGGGTGTGACCGTTTTCTGTTGCTCTTGTTCGTCAATCTGCTGTTTCACCGGCTGTGATTTCAGTGATTCTGGCTCGACGGATTCCTGATTAACCGATTCCTGTTTGCTTGATTCCCGCGGGGCATTGGCGGTTGGGTTGTGGCTCTCGCCGGTTTCCGCTGCCGCATGAGTCGTCGCGTCGACCTTGCTCGATGCTTGATCTTTCGAATCGAGCCGCACCACTTTGCTGGCATCATCCACGGTAGGTGCTGCGGTCGCCTGGTCCCGAGTCGTGGTGGTATCGGTTTTGGTTTTTTGCCGTGCCTCGTAAGTACTTCGGAGTTGTTTGAGGATGTCGGCAGCCGTGAGCGGAGGATCTGCACTCGATTCACCACTGACAACGCCCGAAGCATATTCCATCGACGGTTCGTCGCGCTGCTCAATGTCGTCGCCGGCCGTTGCCGCGGCAGCGGGCTGCTGGTCGGAAACGACTGGCGGTACCGATTTCGAGGGTCCGCGATCTGGTTCTGCGATTTCGTTTGGCTCGGAGATGGCCGCGGGTTGTTTCTTGGTTGGGGCGTGGCCGCGGTCTGTGTTGGCAGGCGTCAGTTCAATCCGCGGCTTGCGTCAGCAGCGACGTTTGCGGGGACCGGCTGCCCGCATCGTGCCCACCGGCATGTTCCTTTTTTTCTGGCGTCGATTCGGCAGCGGGGCCAACTGCCCCGGAAGTTGTGTGGGATGACGCCGTCGTGTTCGCGGTGGCTCCTGATTCCTCGACAACCGGCTGATCGTTGTTTTCGTGGGGCGAGTTCGAGGAGGACTCGCTGGCAGCAGTCTGCGGATGATCGGGGGATGGTGTTGCGGTGGTTTCAGCGGTCTGTTTGGATCGAACCAGTGCTGATTTCGCAAATTCCATACGCTTGTCGACGGTGGAGGCCGCCGCAGCGGACGCCGAGTGTAGCGCGGAGGCGGTTGTTGGTCCGACGGCTTCTTCGAGCGGATCGGTAGTCAGTAGATCGTTGGCGTGTTTGGACAATTGGGTGTGTTGTCCAGATCGACTGCGCTGTTCCGTTTCCATCGGGGGTGCGATCAGCATGACCAATCCCAATCCCATCAGGAGTCCGCACAATCCGCCGCCCAAGACGGTCGCTTTTGCCAATCCCGTCGGGGCGAGTCGCGACCTGGGGGCCGTCGATTCGGGTCAACCACTCGACCTCGCCGGCGGCCAGTCGGAGTGTTTGGACTTCCGCCAGGGCGGCTTGCGATGCCTGAAAGACTTGCTGTTTCTGAGTCACTTCCGAGTTGACGGTCAAGTGATCAACCCGCTTTGCTCCGAGGTTGGAAAGTCGATCCAGCTCTTTTTGTTCGGCTTCGTCCAGCCGATGGATCTTGGCTTGAATCGTGGCGATTTGATTTTCGATCGCGATGGACAGGTTTTCCAGTTCATCGTAAATCTGTTGGTCCATCGCTGCGATTGTGGTGAGGCTGGCTTTGACGACCGGGTGTTCCTGCGTGTGGTTGCCAAGGCTTTGGGCATAGGTCTCCTGGGCCTTCACTTTGGTTGTCTGCAGCGCCTGGAGAGTCGGTTGTTTGGATAGAAAATCGGCAGATGCTGCGAGTGCTTTCTCAGGATCGAGATTTGCCGCGATTAACATTTCCTGGGTTGCCAGCGCGGTATCCAGTTCATTCTCGGCGATCCGCCGTTCCTGCCGGAGCTGGGAAATTTCCAGTTTGAAATCGCCAGAGGCATAGGGACTGGCCAGTCCTGCCATCTGGGCCGCATCGGAGCCAAGTCCTTGTTCCATCTGGCGAAGCTTCTTCACCGACTGTTCCAGCGAGAGCGCGGCAGCATCTCGGGCTTGGGTGAGTTCTGATTCCATACTTTGAAGTCGCAGCACGCGGACTTCACTCATCTTCTTATCAATTTCATCCAGCATCAGTTCCATAAAACGGCGAGTGCGATCGCGTGATTGCGCTCGGACGTTGAGAACCACGACTTCCGTTTTGCCAAACTCCGCGCCGTTGGGAGCGCTAAAGGAGACCATTCCCTGCACCGATTCGATGGTTTCTTCGCTGGGCCAATTGCCGGTTCCGGAAAACAGCCCTTTCGAAGGTGGCCCCAGTTGAATCAGCGCGTTTTGAATGACTTGCGGTTTACGGGCGATCTCCAGCAACGTCTCTTGCGCCGATTTCATCGATTCAGCGGAGGCGAATTGTCCGGGCTTGTAGGTCTGTCCCAGCATGTCATCGCGCACGATCAGCGTCTGCCTGGCGGTCCAGGATTCCGATTTCAGGAACATCACATAGCCGGCGGACAACATCATTCCGGCGATGGCGGGCACTATCCACAGTGTTCGATACCTGATCAGTGTCGAAACAAAGTATTTAAATCGCTCGTTGGATTCCATTTTGGTCGGCTCGTACGGGACGAATAGGTCGGCAGCGGGCGGCGAAGCTGGAGAACGCACGGAACGCGGCTTCCAATTTGCCACACAAAGTGACTGGACAATCGGACTTATCCGTTTAATCGCTTCTTCACACCCGCGGCATTCAGCCGTTTCGCCGGTTTTCCCCCGGAATATTCGATAGAACCCGTCGCCGTCGCTACATCCGGCAAGGTCACCGTAGCCGGCAAAGTTTGCCCAGCCTGGGGCGATGTGAATTTGGCGGGACTGGGGAAAGGGCTGCGCCCCTGGCGAACCCGAACTTGAATCGGCGAAACAGCCTACAGGTACTGAAATAACGCTCAGTTGAGGCCGCAAAATCCGAGTCGACCGCCAGCAGCCGACCAGCAAGTCTATTCTGTTTCCCTGATTTCCAGCCGCACCTCACCCAACAATCCGTTGGCCGCAGTGTTCGCCGATCGACGACTGGAATCGTCTGAAAACTCAACCTGAATTTGCAGGCAATTTCGTGCTTGCATGACGAAACGAATCGGAGCAGAGAAACTTGGATCGCCAGCCTGGAACTTTCCCAACGGAGACTCATTCAGCGTGATCGAGCCATGCTGATGGGGTGCTTCGACGACCAGCCATACTTGTTGAGATTCGTCCAACCCGGTGGGGCGACCAAAGGACCGCTCCAGCAAAACCAGCCCGCGGAAATCTGGACCCAGCCATTGACCCCCGGGCCCATCACGCCAATTCGTATGAATTGGAAGTCTGATTTTCGAGCCGACTACCAGGTTCACTGCGGGCTGATCGAGATGATCCGCGCGAAGCAGCGCCGCTTGCCACGGACCGCGGAGGCGAATTTTGTGAACCGAATGCGGATCGGGCACCGGCATTACTCGGGGACAAAGCTCTGGATGATCGAAGTCTGTTGGACCTGTTTGGTTCCTTTTTCGATCGCTCGAATCGAGACTTTCAATCCGCGGATCGGATACGGATATGGCGGAAGCGTTTCCCGCTCGGCCGTGTCGTCCACGCCGTTCGCATTGTCCGTATCCAAGCCATCGGTTCCTTGATCGACATTGCCGTCACCGTCCTGATCGATCCCATCACTTTCATAGAACGGTGTCCAGGTGTCGTAAGTAGCAGCCACAAACGAATAACCATTGGTTTGAGCGGCTCCACTGAACCAGGCATCGTCAGTGTACGGCCCGGCCGTGGCGTTCAGGTCATAAGCCAAGTCAACGAACGCACCCAAATCGTTGTTTGCATTTGCCGTCGTATTAACGTAACCCGGATCTCCCGGTTCGGCGATGATGTCCACTCCCGTGTTGACGGCCGTATTCACGTTGGCATCGGGAGAGAAAACCCGAATGTCAAACGCCGCGGCATCGGTCAACAGGATATCTCCTGCGGAGGAATCCCCTCGTGGCAGATATAAACCGGGGCTCCAACTATGTGGAAATGTGCCGAAGATATGAGCAAAACGATTGCGTCGGTGGGCTAGGTCCGCCAGGTTGTTGGCGACCACGTTGTAGGTAGGATTCGCGCCGCCAGTCACGACCACCGTGCGGCAAGAGATATCAACTTGAGACAAAAACGTGTTGACATCGGCGGCGACCAGCGGGGTCGGATTGATAACTCCCAAATCAGGACGAATCAACAACACTCTGCGGTGGATCCGGATGGACTCATCCAGCTCGGCCGTCGTCGCTGCATTGACTGAGCCTCGATTATCCGTCCAGGTCGTGTACCACCAGATTTCTGCAAGCGAGGACTCCAGCAATGGGTTGGCAGCGCCCGGTACGTTGCGGCCTCGAAACGGACGTGCCGGACTGCGAACGGTCATCCCCATCGCGTCGTCAATGTCGCCGAGGTAAGCGTACAAATTCGGATTGGCCGTCGGTAGCGTGTTGTCGTTGATGGCTCCTTCGATGTATTCGAAAAAACCATTGGGTGCCGAAGTCTGTGCGTACGGCCGGGGGTCAAGTGTCAAATTGGAGAGATCCGATCTCAACAGCGATTCGACGGTCCGCGTCCGGTTGGCAAGCTCCATCATCGCGCGGCCAATCTGCATTTTTTCGCTGGCGAACTGAAACGCAGTCATCATCGCGCCCAACACAATCAGCGTCATGGTCAACGCCACCAGGATTTCGATCAGCGTCAAACCGCCACGCTTGCCGGCATGGATGTAGCACAAGACGTTCGACGAGGCGCGACCGGCACGAGCGGGTGGGTTGGCAAGACAAAAATCGGATGTCATCGAGATGCTCCTGGGAGGGTCATTCGGTTGGGCTCAACTGCGGACCGTTTTCGCGGTTTTGGTTGAAGCGGTTGAATGCATGAGCGATCAGAGAATAAGGAGGAAGGGAACCGCTGTGTATTCAATCCCCAATATGGATTGGAAAAGCAACACCTATTTTAACGTTGTGTCCTGAATTGTACACGCTTTTTGCTGTCCAGCACGCCGCAATTTGACTTGATTTGTCGGTGAAATTGGTAAATCGTCAGCCTACGGGGAGCCTACGGGGGACAGACGACCGTTATCTGTCGAGAATTACGGGGGACAGACGGCCGTTTTTTGAATCAGATTACTGGGAACGAGGGTTACGGGGGACAGACAACCGTTATCTGTCGAGGTTTACGGGGGACAGGCGGCCGTTTTTTGAATCAGATTACTGGGGACGAGGGTTACGGGGGACAGACAACCGTTATCTGTCACGGCGGACAGACAGCCGTTATCTGTCGAGGTTTACGGGGGACAGATGGCCGTTTTTTGAATCAGATTACTGGGGACAGTCGACCTCTCTATGCTTTGGTTGTTTACTGGCCCGTTCGCCGCAGCCGAGGGAGTTCAGGGGCTGGATTGGCCGTTGGCTCTTGGAAATTTGGTGTAATCTTCGAATTTTTTTCGATGAATTGGCAATTGTTGCGTGGTGGAGCCGAAAATACTTCACCCTCCAAAATCAGCCGTATAAACTTACCGTTTGCTCGGTTTGTACGACCAATCCGGTCAATCGACTCGTATCAACTCGGGTCGTTCGCTCGGGGGCGGTCTCCAGCGGGATGGCGTTGCACCGACGCGTTTTGTGATTTTCGTGGTTCAATGAACCAGAGTGGCGCTTTTCATCACATGGGAACAGAGATGACGGACAGGGAACATTCGCTTGCTTTGATTGCCAGCGGAATGGGAATCAAGTTGTTTGCAGGACTGGCCTTGGCTTTTTGCTTAGGCAGATCGGCCAGTGCGATGACCTTGCGGCTTGATCCGGCGACTTCATTTCGTCAGGAGCAAGAACCCAGCCAAGACCCGATTGGGGCAATTGATTTGGCCCAGACGGCGACAGCCGCCCAGAACGCGGAAGACTTTGCGTTGGCCGTCGGACTGTGGGAGGAACTGATCCGGGATTACCCAACGGCGACGCTGGTTGGCAAGGCCCATTATTACGCCGGCATCTGCTATGTCTTTCAAAGTCCGCCGGATTACCGTAAAGCGATGAATCAGTTCAAGAGTTCGCTGCCCAAACTCACCAGTGACTCTGCCACCCAGCTGCCTCAGGCCTATCTGTATCTGGGGTTTTCGCAATATCGACTTGGCCAACAACTCAAACAGCAGCAGGACGAAGCCGCTCAGAAAGAAGCCGTTGAACTGCTGACGACCAGCACCCAGAGCTTCGCCACCGTGATCACCAAGCATCCTGATTTCGAGGATGTGGATCAGGCCTGTTTCTTCCAGGGGGGGGCTTTTGAAGAACTGGGCCGGCTGGAGGAAGCAGACAATGCCTATGAAAAAATGTTGGCCTGTTCCAAGCAGACTTACAAACTCGATGGTCTGTTCGCGATTGCCAATGTTAACGAACAGCTTGGGAATTTTACCCGAGCTCTGAAATTCTACGACCAGTACCGCAGCGAGGCTGAGCAGCTTGGCGGCAGCGATTCGCTCGACGAAGTGATGTTCCGAACCGCGAAAACCATGTTGGCGTTTGCGTCGGCCGATCAGGCCAACCAGCCCGATCCGGCTCTGGCAAAACAGAATTTTGAAAAAGCCGCAACCTTGTTCGGAGAATTGGCAAGCAAGCCAACGGCCGGACGCGACGAGGTTTTTCAGTCAATCGTGGAAGAATCGCGATTCCAGCAAGCCTATTGCCAAACGCAGTTGGGGAATTTTGAATTGGCGGGCAAGCTGTACAACCAGGTCGCGGCGCGGCCCAATTCAGCGTTTGCGGCACGAGCGCTTGTTTTTGCAGGTCGTTGCTTCGCCAAAGCCGGGGACGAACAGCAAGCAGTGGAATCGCTGAAAAAATCCCTCGACGTCGATTCGCCGTTTGCCATCGAAGGGGCGCGGTCACTTTCGGCAATCTATCTGCGCCAGGGCGAACTGCAAAACGTAATTGAACTGACCAATCAATGGATCGGCAAAGATCCCGAAAGCCCCTTGGCGGCCAGCCTGATGATGGATCGCGCTGACGCCCATTACCAATCGCCGGAACTTAAATCCAAGTCGCCGGAACTCTACCTCCAAATCGTCGAGAAATTTCCCACCGACGATCTCGCGCCGCTGGCAATCTACAATGCGGCATTCGCCTATCTGGAAATCAACCAACCCGGACTAGCGATCAATACAGCTCAGCAGTTCGAGCAGAATTACCCGGACCATGAATTTTTTGCTGACACACTGGAGGTCAAAGCCGATGCGCTGTTGGTCCAGGATAATCCCGTCGAAGCTGAGAAGACGTTTGACGAGTTGTTGGCCAAATTCAAGGACAACCCGAAAGCCACGCGTTGGATCGTGCGTTCTGGATTGGCAAAATATATCCAACAGAAATATCAAGCCACGATTGATCTGATTTCGGCCAACCTGGTCCGCATTGAGGATCCGGCACAAAAAGCGGAAGCCCTGCATTGGTTGGGTTCCAGCTATTTCAATCTCGAAGATTACGCAAACGCGGCAAAAACCCTGCAGGCTTCGCTGGATACCGATCGCAGTTGGGGCCGTTCGGATGAAACGCTGTTGACGCTGGCCAGGTCCGCGCTCAAAAACGATTCGCCCGCACAGGCCAAGTCCGTGGCCGAACAACTGGTCAAGGACTTTCCCAACTCGCCATTGATTGGCGATGCCTTTTATTATCTTGGGGAAAGCGATTATCAGACTGGCAACTACGCGGCCGCGTTGGAACAGTTCAATACCGTGATTACTCAATACGCCGATTCGCGGCTGCTCCCCTATTCGCTCTACAACGCGGCTTGGTCTCAATTGAAGCTGGAGAAATTCGGCGAATCAGAACAGTTGTTCACCAAACTGATCACGGATTTCCCCAATCACGAATTGGCCGAGCGAGCCCAGATGGATCGGGGGGCCACGCGGCGTAAAACGGGAAAGATGAAAGGCTCGATCACCGACCTGCAGGCCTTTCTCGCCTCCAATCCAACCGGCCAGGCAAAATTCAATGCGTTGTGGGAACTGGGACTGACTCAGGTGGAAGAGCAACTCTGGCCCGAAGCGATTTCCACTTTCCAGCAATTGTTGGACGAAGACAAACCGTCCGACAAAACTGACCGTTACCACTATGAGCTCAGCGTGGGCCTATCAGTCAGCCAACCAACCCGAGCAGGCGCTCCAGCAATTTGCCGCGATTGCCGACGATTTGCCCGACAGCCCGTTGGCTGCCGAAGCCAATTTTCACGTCGGGACGGCGCTTTATCAGGACGAAAAATTTGCAGAGGCAATCGAGGCGTACGAGAAATGCCTGGCCGCCTCAACCGATGACACGATCCGGGAAAAAGCGGCTTACAAACTGGCGTGGGCTCATTACAAACAGGAGCAATATGAGGACGCTGCGAAACAGTTTCTGCGTCAAACCGAACTGTTTCCAGATGGTGAACTCTACGCCGATGGCGCATTCATGGTCGCCGAATCCCAGTTTCGGCTCAAAAATCACCCGCAGGCTTTTGCCGCGTACCTCGTCGCCAAACCGGCGGTTGATGCATCGGGAAGTGTTGATCCCAAACTCAAACTGCTGACCCGTTTGCACGGTGCGCAAAGTGCCAACAAAAGTCAAAAATATGCCGAAGCCCTTGAGCTGGTATCGCCGTTGACTGACGGCAGCGACGTCGATCCGTCCTATCAGCAGGATGCCTGGTTGGAAGTCGGTACCGCCGAAGAAGGACTTGGAAACGACGAACAAGCATTTGAGGCGTGGCGAAAGGCTTGCGAAAACAGCATCAATAAAACCGCCGCACGAGCCCGCTGCATGATTGGTGACCTGTTTTTCCGGCAGAAAAAATTTACCGAGGCCATCGAAGAATTCAAACGTGTCTATTATGGATTCGGTGGCATCGCCGCACCCGACGAGATTCGCCCCTGGCAAGCCTACGCCCTATACGAAGCCGCCCGCTGCAATTTTGTCCAAGTCAACGATGCACCAGACGAACGGAAACCCAAGCTGATCGATGAAGCGATCAAGCAATTCGAAACGCTGGTGACCCATTATCAAAACGATCGCCTCGCTCCTGAAGCCGCTAAACAGTTGGAAACACTGAAGAAACTGCGATCCAGATAATGGATTGTTAACCGGTATCCGTTGACCTGCTCACTTCCTCCAAGGTCAACGGCTACGCAGCATAACCTCAGATCAGGAACCCGACGGATTGTCTCCCGGCGTTCGTGTCTGTTTGGAGCAACCATGAATTTAGTTAATCGTGCACGGCGATCCTCTGCGATTGCAGATCGCCCTCCTGATCGGGATATTGATCGCGTTTTCCAGTCTCGGTACCCGCCCTGCGACGGCGGAGTCTCCTGTTCTCAAATCGGACCCGTCTAAGGTTGCTCTGGCCGGGGCGTCTCTCCTGGCGCAAGTGCCAGAATCGGGCGACATCGTTTCCGGCGACACCCGGAACAGCAAGCAGCAGGGCATCAATTTCCTGTCGCTGCTGACCCAAGGCGGCTGGTTCATGATTCCGCTGGGACTGTTGTCCATCGGCGTGGTCACGATTGGCATCGAGCGATTCCTGGCGTTGCGGCGAGAGAAGGTCTTCCCGCATGAAATGATCGAACAGTTGTCCGTGCTCAGTCAATCTCCGGGGGGACTCGATCCGCGGAGGGCCTATCAGGTCTGCCAACGATTCCCATCCTCGGCCGCCTACATCATGCGATCCATGCTGGTCAAAGTCGGACGTCCACAGCATGAAATTGAGACTGCGGTCAACGAAGCGGCCCAGCGCGAAGCAACCCGGTTGGTTCAAATGACGTCCTGGTTGAGCCTGGCAGCCGCAATTGCACCGCTGATCGGATTGTTGGGCACCGTCTGGGGCATCACCCAGGCATTTTACGACACGACGCAGCTGGCTGAGTTGGCGGCAGGTCAGAATCGTGGCGTCGCGCTGGCAAACGGGATTTACGTTGCGTTGGTGACGACGATGGTCGGATTGTTGATTGCGATTCCGGCCGCGGTGCTTTCGCATTTCTACGAAAATCGAATCCTGCAGCTCCTGAATGAGATTGAAGAAATGCTGTTCAATCTGCTGCCCCAATTCGAACGTTACGAAGGCCAGGTGCGGTTCACCAGCCACGATCTGGAACAGCCGACCAGCGTGGCTGGAGCAAAACCAACCCGGTCCGGCAAAACCGCTGCACCCAACAACGGTGACGGTGCAACAGGACCCGCTTCCGATTCGATCCGACCAGGTAGCACTCGTTCTTCGCGCCGAGGCCAGCAACCATGCCCATCAAAATCAAACGCACCTCCGCCATTGGTTCGCTCAGCATCACTCCGCTGATCGACGTGGTGTTTTTATTGCTGATTTTCTTCCTGGTCTCGTCGAGATTTGCCGAGGAGGAGCGGGAACTGGATCTCAATCTGCCCAGCGTGACGGAAGCTTTACCTGCCACGCTGCAGCCAGAGGAACTGGTGGTCAACATCGACAAGGAAGGCCGTTACTACATCAACGGTGCATTCCGGCAAATCGAACAGGTCGAGCAAATCCTGCGACTGCGCTCAAGCCAACAATCCGTTGACGCAGACCGTTGTGATTCGCGCCGACCGGGAAACCGACTGGGAACCCGTCGCCCTCGCAATCAGCCTTTGCAAAAAAGTCGGTATCAACGAATTCACCGCAACCATCGACGAAAGTTAGCAAAAGCAATCAGCAGAGATCCGCAGGCAGTTAGCAGGAAACGGAAAGCAGGAAAAGGAAAAACGTAAATGCAAAAAGAGTGTCATCCACCGACCGAACACTGAACGCTAAACACCGAACACCGAAAACCAAATTGCCCCGTTTCGCCAAAAAAATAACCCCGCAACGTTCCAGCACGTTTGACCAACAGTTCTGGCCGGTCATCGTTGCGCTCACGGTGTTGTGCGGGATCGCCATTGGCGCGGTCGTGACGTTGCTCAACGGGCCTTGGATGTGGGGCAGCCTGCTGGTGCTGCCGGCCTTGTCCGCAGTCGCCGTCTACTTCCTGTTTCATCTGGACGATACCAAACTGCGACGTGTCGCTGCAGTTTTCCATCATCATCAGTCTGGCAATCCACCTGGTCGTGTTGGTTTTTGCTTCGGTCGTCAATATCTTTCAGAATCCGTTTCAGCAACCCGAGCGGAAAGTTGCGGTGCGGCCCGAACGGACGATTTTGATCAGCGATCAAAGCACCCAGTTTGTCTGGGAACAGCCCAATCTCCGAGACACACCCGAACCGGAGATCGAAACCCAGCGGCAGCAACCGACCACGACTAACCTGCAGCCCCAACCGATTCCCGTCAAAGAATCGCAGCCGGAATTCAAACCCCAAATCGTCAAACGGGAGACGCCCGCGCGGACGATTCCCCGCCTGGATCGGGAACTTTCCCAATTGCGCCGCCAGACCCAGAATTTGCAACCGACGTCCAGTCAGGCGGAAACCGGTCAGGCATCCAGCAACACGCCCAAAACCACTGCGGAATCGGTAACCGAACCGTCCAGTTCGTCGCGAGCCGACCAGGTTCAGCGACAGGTCACTCGCCAACCGAGCCCAGCAGCGACGTCGGCTGAGAAAGCCAGTGCCAATCCTGCCGAAAACCAGGCAGCGGCGAATTTATCCGCGTCCAGCCCGCAGCGTGCCGAAGCTGCCCAGCGGAATGTCGAGTCGGCTCCTCAGCCATCCAGTTCTGCGGCGCGGGTGACCAAGTCCAGTCCCAGATTACCGGTCGTGCGAAACAAGCTTCCCAATCCCAACCAGCCAACCGCAACTTCCCAGCAGTCGGCCAATCGTGAGCCGGCCCCGGCGTCGACCGAACTTACCCGGAGGCCCGTCAGGGACAATCGAGCTCGTCCGGCCGTTGCCCAACAGCCTAAAACGGAACTGAGCGCGAAACAGAAATCCAACGTGTTACCGAACGACGTCAGACAACCAATCCTGCACCGGCCATTTCCAATCCTGTCTCCAGCGAAAGCCAGCCCAGACGGTCCGCGGCAGATGCGCAGATTGCGATGTCCCCGATCGCGGTCGAAAATCCCGCGCCAGCCCGATTCGCAAAGTGCAACTGCGGAATTGAACAGCCGGACTTTATCGGTCTCAAAGAGCACGCAAGGAATCGCCGGTGTGGGGAAATCGCAGAACCTCGAGCGAGACATCGGTGGCATGACCAGTCCTGCGGCACGGGCTTCGGATTCGGCCAACCGAAAACGAACCGAGAGCCGACCGTCCGAGAGTCGGATGCTGACGACATCGCAAAGCGCGACGACAAAACGGTCGACCGGTGCCGCGCGTTCGCCCACCAGCGCGTTCCGGGCTGACACGTCGGCGATGGCGAAAATTTCGGGTAGCGTGAATCCGACCGATCAATCCGTTGAGTCTTCCGCCGCGAACATCGATTCCGCTTCGACGGAATATCGCTCGGAAATTTCGGCAGAACGTGGCGAAGCGTCGGTGGATCTCGGTCCAACCAAAGTCGTCGCTGGTGAGCAGTCGCCGCGTCGATCGGGAGGCGGTCAACCCGACGTCGCCCAGCTGAACCCGGAAGATACTCGTCGCTCGCGACTGTATTCCGACCAACAGCCGACACTCAACACGGCTGCGGGAAGCGAGGCCATGGCGCAAAGTTCCCCCAACTCGATGCCCCAGTCTTCGGAACTGGAACCCAGCAGCCAAGCCACCGCGTTGTCGAAGTCGGGCGGTGAAGCGGGCGTCACTTCCGAACGCGACACGGCCATCAATCAGGGCGACGCGACCAATCAAGGCGCATCGGCAATCGCCTCACAGATCGCTGAGGGGCCCCAACGCACTGAACGTCAGTCGGATCCGGGTTCGATGTTCGATCAGGACGATGAGGAAGAAGACGACGAAGAAAAATGGGGCAATCAACGAACCCGAATCGCCCAGGCTCCGGTAACTCGTCGCGATACGGGGTTGGGGAATTCACGCGCCGGTTCCGGACTTACCGTGTCAACGTCGGACGCGGTCGTTGACACACCGAGTGAAGCGTTGTCAGCGACGCTTCAGCGACAGGCTGCGTCGGTCTTGCCGGGCTCTGGAATGAGTCGAACGACCACCGATTTGATGTTGCAGGCGGCCACTTCGTTACCGGTGATCCAGCCCTCAACCACCCGGCGGACGACGCGCGATGCCAGGGGGGCGGACGCCGGCAGAATCAGTGAACCGTTGCCCCAGGTCACTGCTGGCCCAACCGATTCGAGAAAGCCGGTGGCCGTGCCCAGGTTGTCCAGTGCTGCGGAGTCAGGTTTGGCGGCCGCCGCACCGGGCCGAGGCAATCAGACGGCGAGTCGAGTTGTTGAGTCAGCGCAAGTCTCGGTCGAAAAAACGGAAACGGCCCGCAGCGATCCAGGAGCCGCCCTGGAGGTCGATGCGATTGAAGGCCCCGCGGGACTGGCCGAACGAATCTCGGCGAATCTTGGCGTGATGAATCGACCGGCGTCACGGGAAAGCGAGCAAATCCAGCCGGATCTCGACAATCGATTCCGGAATTCAAAATTTGGCGGTGCGCCGGCTCTCAATCCAGATGCCGTGATGGCCAAAGAGGCTTTTCGATCACGCAGTCCTGCCGCGATCGCCAATTCGGCGGAACCCACAACCGAAGCCGCGATTCAGTTGGGACTGGAGTTCCTGGCGCGCTACCAATCTCCCGACGGCAGTTGGTCACTGTCGGCGTTCGATCAGTCGCACCCACAACACGTTGCTCAGTTGAGCAGCGATACGGCGGCAACCGGTTTGGCGTTGCTGGCGTTTCAAGGTGCTGGATACAACCATCGGGAATTTAAATATGCCCGGCAAGTCAATCATGGTCTGCAATGGCTGATTGAAAACCAGCGTAACGACGGATGCCTGTATGTCGAATCGGACGAAAGGTCCAATAACTCTTGCCGGATGTACAGTCACGGCATCGCCGCTTTGGCGTTGACCGAAGCCTACGGCATGACGCAGGACGCGCAAGTTCGGATCGCGGCCCAGAAAGCGCTGGACTATATTTCCCAATCCCAGGATCCTCGCAAAGGAGGTTGGCGATATTTCGAAAATCCCTCCCAACGTTCGTCGGATACCTCCGTGTCGGGCTGGATGATGATGGCACTTCAAAGCGGGAAACTTGCTGGACTGATGCTGACCCTCAAACGATGGAAAAAATTGATTCGTGGCTGGATATTGCCGCGGAACCGGACGACAAATCGCTGTACCGATATAATCCGTATGCCGTGGATTCCGACGGCGTCTCGCGGTTGCAGGGCCGACAGGCTTCCCCGTCGATGACAGCGGTCGGATTACTGATGCGGATCTATGGTGGCTGGGACCGTGACGATCCGCGAATCCTGGACGGTGCGACTTACCTGACGCAGCAGTTGATGCCCAGTGATGCAACCACTCGGCAACGCGATACGTATTACTGGTACTACGCCACCCAGGTTTTGAAGCACATTGATGGACCGTTGTGGCAAAAATGGGAGGCCCAGCTGCGTCCCTTGTTGATTCGGTCCCAGATCAAATCAGGCGATCTGGCTGGCAGTTGGCATCCGTATGAACCCATCCCGGACCGTTGGGGATCATTCGGTGGTCGACTGTACGTGACGACGATGAATCTGTTGTCACTGGAAGTTCGACACCGGATGTTGCCGCTCTATAAAAAGACCAATCGGGACGAGTAAACCGGGCAGGTTCACCGCAGCCATCTAACCCAAGCGGTCGAACGAGGTCGGTCACGGTTGGTCCAGGACGACGCAGCTGCGTGGACGCTATTCCACGGACAGCAATCCTCGATTATCGCCTTCCAGTTGGGCCCGCTTGGTTTCAGCTTCCTGTGCAATATGCTCGGCAGAATTCTTGTTGTCCCCGTCGTTGGGGACGGTAATCCGGAAGTCATCCAACTCGCCTGCGGGTATTTCCAAGTCAAACATATACATTTCCATCAGGGCAAGTTTTTCGAGCGAGATCGAACCGTCCGGTTCGGGGAGCGGGTGAACAGTAACGATCGCCACGTTGGGTCCCGGCGTACACCTCTGGTCTTCGTAGAAACAAAACTCACCATCCCGGATGTCGCACAGAATTCGGTTGCCTTGGTTACCTTTGTCTCGATCAGGAGTCAGAATCAAACGTCCTTTGGTAATGGGCTGGCCATCAACGTCGACGATTCCTGAGAAAACGGGAGCCTCTTGCACGCGGATCGTCCAGAACAAGATGACGATGAGTGCCGCACTCAGTAACGTCGCCGAGATGATTTTTGCATAAAGCATTACTTCGCTTTCCTTTGAATTCGTTCGTGTCGAATGGGAGCCCGGCGGTACGTTACCCAGTCTGGTTACCTGACAATTTAGACGATTCTGACACGGGAGTCACTTCGAATCGTTTCGGTTACAATTAAGTTCCCATGATTTGGATTCGAGAAACGTTGCAATGCCAAGGAAAAACACGATGAATGACTGGTGGTTTGTCTCGCGTCAAAAAAAAGCCATGTTTTTTTGTTGGTTCGTGGGGGCCGCGTTGATTGCAGGCCATTCCTCGGTTTTCGGCCGGGCGATTGCAAACAACCAAAGCGTCAGGCAAGACGAAGCTGGACAACCGGTGCATCAAGCGGCAAACGCGACAACTCAATTTGAACTCCATCCCGGTGTGGAAGTTGGATTGTTCGCAGCCGAACCGATGATGGCCAATCCTTCCAATATCGATATCGATCACCTCGGTCGAGTCTGGGTCTGTGAAGTCATCAACTATCGGCACTTTCGCAACAAGGATGCCGAATCCGCGCGAGCGCCGGCGATCGGATTCTTATTTTCGAAGACACCGATGGCGATGCGGTGGCTGACAAATCCACCGTGTTCTACCAAGGCAACGACATTGACTCTGCCCACGGAATATGCGTGCTGGGAAATCGCGCGATCGTTTCCGCGAACGATTCCGTGTTTTACCTGATCGACACCGACGGCGATTTAAAAGCGGACAAAAAAGAGCTGCTGTTCACTGGCATTTCCGGGGTCGCAGCACGATCACGGAATTCATGCCTTTGTCTTCGGACCGGACGGCAAGCTGTATTTCAATTTCGGCAACGACGGAAAACAGATCTGTGACGCCAATGGCAAACTGATCGTGGATTTGGCTGGAAATCGCAGTCAAAGACGAACGAAAACCGTACACCAGGGCATGATTTTCCGTTGCAATCTCGACGGCAGCGAGTTCGAAACACTGGCCTGGAATTTTCGTAACAACTGGGAAGTCTGCGTCGATTCGTTCGGATCGATGTGGCAGTCGGACAACGACGACGACGGCAATCGGGCGACGACGAATCAACTATGTGATGCCGTTTGGCGATTACGGTTACACCGAGCAAGGCACCGGCAAAACTGGAAAACCGATCGCGCACGGGAATGTACGACGAGTTCCCGATTCGGCACTGGCACCAGAATGATCCCGGTGTGGTTCCCAACCTGTTCGAAACCGGCGCCGGTTCGCCGACCGGCATTTGTGTTTACGAAGGCTGACCTGCTGCCCGGAAGTACTTTCACAACCAGGTCATTCACTGCGATGCCGGTCCGAGCATAGTGAGGTCCTATCCGGTCAAGAAATCCGGCGCTGGATATACGGCGACGATACGTCAACCTGATGGATGCGGCCGAAAAAAACCAGTGGTTTCGCCCTTCGGACGTTTGTGTCGCACCGGACGGATCGCTGATCGTCGCCGACTGGTACGATCCTGGAGTTGGTGGCCATCGCATGCAGGATACCGAACGGGGACGACTGTTTCACGTCACTCGTAGCGGACTGGGCGGTCAGTACCAAATGCCAAAGGTCGATTTCTCGACCGCCGAATCCGCGGCGAAAGCCCTGCGGAGCCCAAATCAAGCCACCCGCTACCTGGCCTGGACCGCGCTTGAAAGAATGGGCGCCCAATCGCAGGCCCCGCTTGAGCAGCTGTGGGCGGATGAGAATCCCCGGATGCGGGCGAGAGCTCTGTGGGTATTGATTCATCTTGGATTGCCCAAGGATCAAATGCTGAAGTATGTTCGTAGTGGTCTGCAGGATGATCATCCTGACATTCGGGCTACGGCGGTTCGGACGGTTGTGCATTTGCGCGATCAGATCGTAACCGACGACATCCGCGACGTGATCAATCTCAATGACCCCGCCCCGGAAGTTCGCCGTGAACTGTTGTTGGCACTGCGGCAACTGCCGCTGGACGTTAATCACCTGGCCGTTATCTGGTCGGTCTTGGCCGATCAATATCAGGCAGGCGATCGGTGGTATCTCGAAGCGTTAGGAATCGCCGCCGAAAATCACTGGGATGGATTCCTCGACGCCTGGTTGCGTGAAAATCGGGAGCAAAAACTGAGTTCCCTGGCGGGACGCGATATCGTCTGGCGGTCACGCGGGCTTCAGACTCCCGAATTGATCGCGGAAATCATCGCGGACGATTCGCTGGCCGCGACGGACACAACGCGTTACTTCCGGGCATTTGATTTGATGAATTTTCCGGAGAAACAGAAAACGCTTGCTGCGCTCGCCTTTGGGATCTCAAATGCGGCTGACGACAAATCAAACTACGTCGTGATGGAAGCAGCCAGCCGGCTGGACGCGAATGATTTAACCGAGGATCAGCAGGTACGACTCGGCGCGATGATCGAGAACCGTCGCGGAACGCCGGCGTTTGTCAGCCTGGTTGGGAAGTTTTCGGTCGAGCAATACTACGGTGATTTGCTGAGCGTCGCGGCGTCGGCCGATAACCGCCAACTCGCCGCCGACGCGATGGGGGTGCTGATGGATAAAAAACAACAGGGGCCCGTGCAGGCTGCCGTGGTCAAAGCGGATGAAGCAACCCGCGAGATCCTCTGTGATGCTTTGGTGAATTGTGGCAAACGCCCAGCCGCATTGTTGTTGGCCAGAATTTCCAAGCGCCCGGAACTTGATTCTGACATGCGAACTTACGCCATTCGGCGTTTGGGAGAAATCCAGTCAGGTGCCAACGACATGATTCAATGGATCGAAAAGAAAGAGGAAATTGATCCGGTGCTGATGCCCGCCATCGCCGCTTCGCTGCATCGAGCCCCCTGGGGGAACGTCAAACGGAAAGCCCAGGAGCTGTTCCCACTGCCTCCCTCGAAAGACAATCGCCCCTTGCCCGCGATCAGCGATTTCGCCAGCCGCAGCGGTGAAGTTGCCAATGGGAAGAAAATCTTCGAAGGTGTCGGGACCTGTGCCAAGTGCCACATCGTCGAAGACAAAGGGATCGAGGTTGGTCCGAATCTGTCGGAGATCGGTAGCAAGCTGACCCGGGAGGCGATGTACGAGTCGATCCTGTTTCCGTCGGCCGGGATCAGCCATAACTATGAAAACTGGTCGGTCGTCACGGTCGACGGAAATATGATTACGGGTGTTCTGCTGGGCGAAACCGAATCCGAGATCCAGCTCAAGGATGACAAAGGGATTACGCACCGAATTGCGATGGAAGATGTCGAAGGTAAGAAACAGCAAAAGCTGTCTCTGATGCCCGAAGGAATCCACAAAGAAATGTCGGAGCAGGAGCTGGTAGATCTGGTGGAGTATTTAATGACGTTGAAAAAAGGTGGTTAGGGCCAGTTTTTTGAGTTCGTCTTCAAGCGATTTACGCTCGTCTGTTCACTCTCCAGTTACCTGTCACTCTTGTCAGATTTTCCTGTTTTTGAACTGCCCTGTTTGCTGGGCAACATCCGGAAGAACCATTCGGGAGATCCGTGTCGTAGTTGATCGACGATCACGGCCGTGATGATAATTCCGCCGATGATGATGTGAGTGTAAGTATTGGGGATCGAAAGTTGCGCACAGCCGCTGCCGATCGCGGCAATGATCATCGTCCCGACCAGCGTCCCCAAGATCGAACCTCGACCTCCGCTCAGACTTCCCCCACCCAGTACAACCGCGGCAATGATCTCCAGTTCTTTGCCCAGGCCGTCGGAAGGGTTTCCGTTGTTGACGTTGGCAAAATAGAACAGCCCACCGACCGCCGTAAAAAATCCGGCTAACGAGTAAATCGCAATCGTGTTCAACGGGACGTTGACGCCACACAATCGGGCGGTTGATTCGCTCGAACCAATCGCAAACACACTGCGACCGAAAACGGTATAACGCAACATCAAAGCAACTCCCAGGGCCAATCCCAGCGTGACAATCACGCTCATTGGAAGATCGGGGAGAAAACCAAAGTTAAGGTAGTTTTCCGAGTTGGAGCCGGTATAGCAAAAATTCTGCAACCACTGAGGCTTGAATTTCGCGTCCGCGTAAACGGTCGACTCGTTGGAAATGATCTGACCAACACCGAGGAAAATCGTCATCGTCCCTAGCGTGACAATAAACGGGACCACTTTCGTCAGACTGATCAGCCCACCATTGATCAAGCCGCACGCACATCCCGTCAGAATGGTCATCCCGATGGCTTGCGTGATCATCCAGGCAAAACCGGGTTCCCCGGCCTCGACCGTGGCATATTTTAGCTGGGTCGCCAGCACCGTACCGCACAGCGTCAAAGCCGTTCCGGCGGAAAGATCGATGCCGCCAGCGATAATGATGATCGTCATCCCCAACGCCGGTACCGCGATCAGGGCTGCCGAGTTCATCATCACCCGGAAATTACGAGCCGAAAGGAATTTGCCGGAACTCAACTGCCAATCTGCGATCGCAAATAGCGCGAGGATAAAGATCAAGGCAAAGACAGGGCCCAGTTGCGATCGAAAGATGGATTTCAGGGACATGGGGGTCGGTTTTCGGTGTTGAGTGTTCGGAGTTCCGTTGTAGGTTGTCGTGAGCCCAATGGCCCCATGTGGACATGATCGTGGTTAGCTGGACAGCAGTTGAAGAGAGGATTGTTTTTCCCTTCTCAACTATTAACAGCGGTGTGCATGATTTCTTCTTCGGTCCATTGATCGGCCGCTTTGACTTCGCGGAGCTCTCCCCGTGTCATCACACCGATGCGGTCGCAAACGGCCAGTAATTCGGGCAGGTAGGAACTGACAAACACCACGGTCTTGCCGGCCGCTGCCAGTTCTCCCATCATTCGATAGATTTCAGCCTTGGTGCCAATATCAATCCCCTTGGTGGGCTCGTCCATCAACAGGATATCGGATTTTTGATGCAGGATTCTGGCGATCGCGATTTTCTGTTGGTTACCGCCCGATAGCTCGGCAACCGCCTGGTGTCCCGACTGGGCTTTGACCTGAACCTGCCGCATCAGTGCTTCCGCAATCTCGCGGCGGAGTTTCAAATTCAGCCAGCCAAAGCTTGCGTATTCGTTCAGACGACTGAGCGTAATGTTTTCGATCAAAGAAAGTTCCTGGGCGAGTCCTTCGTTTTTTCGGTCCTCCGAGAGCAAGCCAAAACCCGCCTTCATCCGGGCTCTGATCGATTGGCGAATCGCATGGCCATCAACGGTCACGACTCCGGCTTCAACATGATCCAGTCCAAAGATGCATCGCAGCAATTCCGTTCGGCCAGCACCAACCAGTCCAGAGATGCCAAAGATCTCACCGCGTTGCAACGAAAAATTGGCGTCGATCGGATAATTCGAACCACTCAAATGCTCAACCTCGACCCACGCTGCTCCCGGCTGATGATCGACCGACGGAAACAAATCACTGACGTCGCGACCGACCATCAGGGACACGATCTGTTCATCGGAGACATCATTGATTTGGCCTTCACCCACATTTTCACCGTCGCGCAGAACGGTATACCGGTCTGCCACTTCGCGGACCTCTTCCAGGAAATGGCTGATGTAAATCATTCCAATTCCACGGGACTTGAGGCGGTTAATGATCGCGAACAACGTCGCCACATCTTTTTGGGGTAGCGAGCTGGTGGGTTCATCAAACAGGATCAGTTTTGCATCGCTCACCAGCGCTCTGGCAATTTCGATCAACTGTTGGTTGGCCACGGATTGCTCGCCGACGATCGCCCGGGGATCAAGTCCCGACAAACCAACGGTGTTCATCGCCTCTTGGACGCGGTTGCGTTGTGATCCACGAAACAGGAGTCCGCCGCCAGTCCCGGGTTGGCCCAGCAGCAGGTTGTCTTCGATGCTGAGATCGGGCGCCAGGTTCAGTTCCTGATAAATCATCGCAACTCCGGAAGATCGGGAGTCGTGGGGGCCGTTGGGTTGGAAAGGCTGGCCTTCGATTTTCATCGCGCCCGAGTCGGCGCGATGTGCCCCGGACAGGATTTTAAGCAACGTGCTTTTGCCCGCCCCGTTTTCGCCAATCAACGCCATCACCTCGCCGGGCCGCACCGTCAAATCGACATCCGCCAGTGCCGGGTTGGCCCAAATCGTTTGTTGAGACCACGGATGGATAATAGGGACGGCATGGTGAGGTCGGTGTTCGGTGATTCGGTTCTCGCGAAATTTGCGCGACGATGCGCTTCCCCTTCCGATTTTCAGCTGTCGACACCTTTGTTATTCGATGATCGCTGGTTTGAGTAATTCCTGGTAGCGAGGTTCGTTCATATTCTCTGGCGTGGCCACGTATTCGCCGGTCGAGATAAATGGCTCTGCGGTAGTTCCTCCAATCGAGGCGACCAGGGTTTTGACCGCCTGGTATCCCATTTCGACCGGATCCTGAAGCACGATCCCGGCGACGGAACCGTCTTTCATCCCTTCGATCAGCGCATCACTCGGGTCGAAGGCCACAAATTTGACTTTGCCATTCTGCCCGGCATTTCGTAACGCTTCCAAAGTCCCGTTGGCATTGGGTTCGCAGACTGCAAAGATCCCGGCCAAGTCTTCGTGGACCTGGAGCAGTTGATCGATTTTCTCTTTCGACGCTGTGGCGTTATCACCACCGCGCTGGTCGGACGAAACCACGGTGATATCAGGATATTTTTCCATTCCTTTGAGGAACCCCTCTTCCCGTTGTTCGGTACTTTCACTACCCGCCAGGTACCGCAAGAGAATGACGTTTCCTTTTTCGCCGATTGCTTTGGCCAGTTCATCCGCTGCCAACTGGCCACCTTTGAAGTTATCGGTTGCGACGTAGCCGACAATTTCAGGGCCTTGGTCCAGGCCGCTATCGAAGATGATGACCGGGATGCCTTCTTCAATCGATTCGTTAACCGCGTCGACGAGTCCACCTTTCTGGTTCGGCGCCAGGACGATTCCATCGACGCCCAGGGTGATCATGTTCTTGACGACTTCGATCTGGCTGCCGGTATCGCTTTCGACGACCGGGCCGCGCCAGATAATTTCTACGTTGCCAAGTTCATCGGCCGCTTTTTGCGCCCGAAATGGACCGATTTCCAGAACTCGTGGCTGGTCCCTTTGGGGATCACTGCAATTCGCAACTGTTTTCCGGCATTGGAGTTCGGCGAACTGCCGTCGCCAGCTTGACCCGTTTGGGAATCGCATCCCGCTCCCAGCATCGCGACGGTCACGGCAAGTAACAGGTGAAATTTCAATCTGGTTTTTCGCATCTCAGTCGCCTGGTGAAACTCTGAATTCAATCGTGGTAAGATATTGCAAGACTCAATGTAACAATAACGCATCCCGTTCGAAAGCAATTACGCCATAGATCCAGGTAGGGACGGCATGTTCGGATCGCGGCTGCGAATTTTCTTGGGGGTTGCACTTGACGCGTCCATTCGCGCGGCCCGTACCAGCCATGCAATGATCCGAACTGTCGCGTCTCCAGTGTTTGCCTCCGGCCGATTGACCCATTTCGAGAGTAACCCTTGAATCCCATCATTGCGATCACCATGGGCGACCCTGCTGGCGTTGGCCCAGAGCTTTGCCTGCGGCTGTTGGCAGACCCGGAGGTTGCCCAGTTTTGTACGCCGGTGGTGTTTGGCGATTTAACGGCGTTGCAGTTGGTGGCCAAGGCTTGTGATTTGCCGCTGCCGACGAACGCGATTCCCGCGGGTGAATTTGCGAATTCAGGGTCCCTTGAATTTCCGGTAATCGTGGACTTGAAGACTTTGCAGTCGGACCAATTGCAAGCCGGAATTGTCAACCGGCACACCGGCGCTGCCTCGTTCGCCTACATTGATGCCGCCATCACCGCGGCTTTGGCGGGGCGTGTCGATGCCGTGACCACCGGACCGATCCACAAAGAGGCCTGGCAAGCCGCCGGGATTCCGTTCCCCGGTCATACCGAGTTGTTCGCCGAGCGTGCCGGGACCGACAAGTACTGCATGATGATGACCTCCGAAGCGTTCAGTTGCAGCCTGGTCACGACGCATGTTGGCTATCGCGATGTGCCGGCGTTGCTGACCACGGATTTGATTCTGGAAGTGACTCAGTTGACCGACACGGCGCTGCAGCGAATTTACGGTCGCAAACCCAAACTGGCCATGCTGGGACTTAACCCACACGCGGGGGAAGGCGGTCTGTTTGGAGACCGCGAGGAAGAGCGGATCATCCAGCCGGCCGTGTTGGCCGCGCGGCACCAGGGAATCGAGATCACCGATCCACTTCCTCCAGACACCGCATTTTTGCCTTGGCGTCGCGAGCAGACGGATGGGTACATCTGCATGTACCACGACCAGGGGCTGATTCCATTCAAGGCTTTCAATTTTGATCAGGGAGTCAATATTACGCTCGGATTGGAACGAATCATTCGCACCAGCGTTGACCATGGCACGGCTTTGGACATCGCCTGGCAGGGCACCGCCGACGTCTCCAGTTTGATCTCAGCGGTTTCGTTGGCGGCAAAGCTCGCTGGTAAGCGGTGAGCCTTTCGTCCGAATGGCCCAACCAAGTCGAAAGGCTCGATTGAATTTCGTTTCCAATATTTGCCGGAGCCCTGCGAAGACCCAGTCATGTTCGGATTCCTACGACCTCCCTGTCACACAAAATCGTACCGGCAGATTTATGCTGCGATCTGTTCGCATCAGCGGCAGCAATACGGTGTGGTCGCGTCGGTTCTGATATCCTACGAAGCCGTTTTTCTTTACCAACTGGCTGTGGACGCGGGCGTGGTCGATCCTCCGGCGGTAGATACCCCGACCTGTTGTCGATTGCGGAACGATTGGGCCAATCATTGGCAGCTGGATCGCGAACTGGCTGATTTTTGTGTTGCTTTTGCGGTCGTGCTGGCCAAAACTAAAATTGAAGATGACGTCCGCGATACAGGTTACTTGCATTCTCATTTGGCCAACTACATTCTGAAAAAATCGTTTCGCAAATCCGCCCAGTATTTCGACAGGTTTCAACCCGAACTTTTGTCACGATTGGCGAACCTGATTGAACAGCATTTACGACTGGAACAAACCGGCTGGACAGGCGCCGTCTCGGATTACAGCCGACCCACTGGCGAAGCCTTTGGACTGGTGTTTGAGCGGTTTGGCAAGCTCTGTGAGCAGAGATCGCAGGTGGCCATCGCCGAGGAGTTTCGGACAATCGGTTTGAACATCGGTCGTGGGATTTTGATATCTGACTGCTTGTTGGATGCTCGCAAAGACCAGAAGTCGGGGGCCTTCAACCCGATCAAAACCCGGTCGGATGCCGAGCTGGCAAAACCTTCGTCGTTAACCCAATTCGCCGACGCAGGTTGGTTGTGTGACAAGGTTTCCATTCGAGAGCCATCTGGATCTTGTCAAATCCTGCGTCATGCTTTCGATCGCATCGCCAGATTCGATCCGGCAATTCCGGAAGTCCGTCCGCACGTTCGAGCCATTCGGCGGTTCGCGCAATTGCGATTCGGCGATTGTGATTGCTTGGGGGAGTGCTGTTGCGAGGGCTGTTGCCAGATCGGTCAGGGCGGATGTGAGGCTTGTGGCGCGGCGGGTGGTCAGGCGGGGGAGGCAGCGGGTGGTTGCAGCAATGGGTGTAACGGACCCGCTTGCGGGCCGCAAAACAATCCGTGCCAATCCTGTTTTTGCGACGTCTGTTTATGTCCCTTCGACTCATGTGTCGATTGCGGCGAATCGAGAAAAGCAAGGAGGCAGCAGCAAGCGAACCGTGATTTCAAAAAAAACGCAAATGGGATGCCGGCCGGTCGAGACCCGTTGATCGGTGCCGAAGGTGTTGCGTCGGTCCGATTGAATCCTTCCGGTTACGTCCTGATCAACGGCCAAAGCCATCCGGCCAAATCCGACGGAGAGTGGATTGATCAGCACGACCCGGTGATCGTTGTGGGATCCAGCAATTTTGGGTTGGTCGTTCGTCGAAAAGGATGATGGTCAGCCGGCGCCCATTAGCTGTTAGGTTCGAGATAACCCAAATGGTGTTCGGCGTGAATTAAGTTGACCTTTTGCCAGGTTTCACGGTCCATCGGGCCAAACAAGGGAGACGGCTGGAGCTCGCCGTTGTAGCGTTCGATTCGCTCGACAACCGCCTGCAGCTTCGCCACCCCCTGCTGGTCAGACAGTTCCTCCGATTTCGGAACCGTTTCCGGTGCCGTGGGCATCCCTCCCTGCATCCCCTCGGTCAAGATTTTTTTCTTCATGCCGGGGACGACGGTCAACTTCATGACCCAAATGATCGGGCGCATTAGAAGGGGGATTTTCGGATAGCCATCCATTGGAAACCGCATCCAGTCCGCAAGGTGACCGCACGTCTGTCCCAGCGTCCAGTTAGCATGACGGGTATAACCATTTTCCAGCAAAGAGTTAACTTCCGTCAGCAGTTCGCCGTAGTCGTTAAATTTGAGCTTTCGTTTTGCAGGTTCGGTTTTGGCCATGGGAAGTTTTGCAAAGTTTGAGGATTGTCTGTTAGCTGTTAAATGATAAAAAGAACAACGCCACAAAAGAACCCGTGCATCGACCGCAGAAGGGCGCGTTTGGGACCTGTTGTTTTCCGTCCCAGGCAAAACGACGACGATCATGCCGGGGGATTCAGCCCTGAGAACCGCAGCAATCGCGATGAACAGGTCACTATTGATTTGACGATCGATAGTCGAAAGCACCATAATACTTTTTTGGGCCCATCGTGGTTTATCTTACTCGCGGTCAAATTCGCTTTCCGAGGTTGTCATGAAACAGATCTTCGCCGTAATCTTCGCAGTCATGCTGTTGACTGGTTGTAGCAAGGAAGAAATGAACCAGATGGTGGCCGATGCCAAGAAATCGGCCGGCGAATTGCAGTCGTCGGCGGGCGATGCATTGGATAAAGCGAAATCTTCGGCCGGCGATGCGGTGGCCAAAGCCAAACAGGCCGCCCAGAAGGCGGGTGACCTGGCTGCGTTGGGTGGATCGGGAAGTGGCACGATGATGCTCGATGCGAACACCAGTTTTTCAGCCAGTTACATTCGGCTGATTCCGTTGGAAGGCGGTGCCGCGGTGTTGCAAATCAAAAGCAACCGGGACGATTCGACGGAGGCGTTTCCCTCGTTTCTGATTCAGGGTCAGGTCACTGCCAGTTCACTCGAACAGTTAGTCGGATCGCCGATCGCCTGTAGGGTGTTTGCTCAACGAGACCGAAAAGCTCCCGTATGGTCCGATCACGCCGGCGATCCGGTCATGGTTTCGCTGGCAAAAAACAAGCAGATGTTTACCGCAACGTTCTCGGGAGCGACGCTGTTTAATTCGACTGACGAATCAAAGATCACTTCGTCGGGAACTTTTGAGTGCGCGGAGTATTAACGCGGTGTCGTGTGCCGGGCCGGTCGCCCAGACGCATCGGCGGTAGCTTTCGCAGGCGAGGTGGCTCAACCGCACGTATTTTGAACAAACCCCAACATCACCGGATAACGAGATGAATCACAAAATGCTTTTTCGAATCCGATCGCTGACGACGATTGCCGCTTGCGTTTTGCTGGCCTTTTTCTGCCAGCCTGGATGGGCTCAGGTTGATGTTTCGACCCTGGAGGTCGCTGGTTATTGGGAAAATGCGGACGCGTTGGTCAAGCAATGTGACCAGAACTGGGCAAAGATCGAGCCGGTTTTGGAAGAGTACGCGGAAGCGATTGAAAAAAAGGATCAGGACGCCATCGATGTCAAAACGATTGGCAAAACCTACTCAACCGCTCAAGCCATCGCCCTCGACGGACAGGTTCTTACCGAAATGGGAGAATCCGCCGGCATCGATTTTGCATTTCGAGGAAATTACGCCAGCAAGTTAATCGAACAAGCCCGGGATTTGACCCGCGGGACAGCGGCCGCCACGAAAATTATGGGGCAAGCGGTGAACTACAAGCAGAAAACCGATTCCAAGCGAGCGAAGACGGTTCAGAATCTCGATGATCTGATTGCCAAATCGAAACTGGAAGAGGCAGCTGCGGAGCTGCGTGAAATGCAGGATGATGTCAACACGTTCATCCTGTGGCTGTCACCCAAAGATGCACAGGCAGTGGCCCAGCAGTACGCTCAACCCAGCCGGTTGATCAACAGTGCGATTCAGCGGAGTCGAACCGAGAAAACAGTGGCGTTGGTCAGCCAGGAAATCAAGCGACAGCAACTGGATCTCGACGCACTGGTCGAGGCCGCGAATCAGGCCGCCGTCGAAGTAACGACCAAAGGCACGGCGACGATCGGCGGAAAACAGGTGAGCGGTCCCGAGGTCTTCAGGCAGCTGTGTCAGCAGTGGGAACTGGCCCACGGGAAGATGCTGAATTGCATGGGAATGGCTTATGCGACCGGGCAAAAACTCGATTTTCCGATCAAAGATTTGTTCGGCGCTAATTCCCAGGCTGCAGACTGGACCCATGCGGGATACGACTTGCACAAACATATGCAAACCGCTTTGGTTAAATTGATCGAAGGTAGCTCGGCACACGCCAGCGCTGCCGAGCTGCCCCAGCTCTATGCTCAATACGTCCAGTCCATCGGTTATCTGTCGAACCGGTTGAGCGACGATAAAGCATTCGTCACTGCTTGTGAAACGGCGCTCCAGAAACTTGCCAAGCAAGATTCCGCCTTCGAAAATCGCGTGGCCAACTATCGCAAGGCTACCGACGATATTCTGCATTGGCGCAGCAAGATCGCCGAATCCGCCCAGCAGTCGTTGATCAACGACTACCGGCCCACCAAAACGATTATTGGCGATCAAAAATGTATTCCCAAGCTCACGACCGGTTTGCAAGAAGCCGTCCTGTCGCTGGCCGAACACGTTGGCAAGAAAACGTCGTTGCAGAACATTTACGGCCTGGCGGACGCTGGTTCATTTTCCGGCAACAATGATCGTGTCTTCATGACAACCAACGCCAACCTTGCACAGCAGGCTGAACTGGAGGCATTAGCGAGCGATTTGTTAATCACACAGGGCCAAATGCCGTTGACGGTGAAGGCCGCGGGGGCATTCAACTCGGCACAGAACAACGACTTCGCGTCGTTAGGCGGGGCGATCCAGTCATTCCAGGTCGTCCCCATGTCGGCGGGGTTGGGCAAGTTGTCACCGGCGATGGCGACCTATTTCCCAATCGGGGAGCTGCCCCCTGATCAGGCAGATCTCAAGGATATGCTGCTGCGGGTTGTGATTGAGCCCGAGTGGATCCAGCACAAGTATTTTTTCGTGAGACTGAAATAACGACGGCTGTGGTGAGGAATGCTGGGAGATGTGATTAGCCAGCGGCCGATGCCGTTTGATAGACCTGGGCTTCGGTCACGATGCCGTCGAGCACGACATCCCATGCTTGGCGTTTAATGGCGTCGACTTTTTGTAATTCAAACGCAAACCCGTACAGCTGGGTGGGTCGAAGTGGTCCCGGCGCGATCTCGTTCAGATGCTGGAAACTTCGGTCATAAAAACCGCCACCGACGCCGATCCGGTTTCCCAGTCGGTCAAACGCAACCAGAGGTGTAACCACCAGATCCAACTGTTTCGGCTCGATCCATTCCGTTGAGTCGACGGCCGGTTCAGCGATTCCCAGCGGGTTCGACTGCATCCGGGTTGACGGTGACCAGGGCGCAAACATCATCGGCTGGTTCTTGCCAACGACGACCGGGACATAAACTTCTTTTTGCTGTTCGCAGGCCAGTGTCATTAAGCCCAAGGGGTCCGCTTCTCCATCAAACGCGAGAAAAGCGGCGATCTTCGTGGCGGACTGATAGGCGTCCAGCTTCGCGAAAGACTCGCAAATTCTGGCAGATGCGGCCGCCCGATAGGGTTTTGAGACTGTCCGCCGTAGTTCGCGAATTGAGTTCCGGATGGTCTCACGCTGGTTCGTTGTTTTCATGATCTTAATGAAATCTGGCAATCTGCGTGGGTGGTAGGGAGCTGGAATCTGCCGAATCTGGGAGCCGTGAGTTCCGCAGTGCGGGTCCGGGACTTGGTTCGTGCGAACCCTGGTTGCTGATGACTTGAATCTTCTTCGGCCTATTCAATTCGACGGAACAGCAACAACCGAAACTCGATCGATTCGTCGCCTGGCATATCCATCGTTTTCAAAACCAACTCCCCGGCCCCGGCTGGCAGCTCGATCACGCCCATGTCCAACGGCTTAAAATTTTTGACGTACGATTCCATTCGTACCGCGCGATCTTGCTCGGCCCCGAGTTCCTCGGACTCATTGGCCTCGCTCACTTTGGCCGTCAGTTTTTGTTGGCCCAGTGAAAGTTCCAAAGTGGTTCCGACATTGGCTTGGTCGCAACAATAGTACAGCTGGACCTGGAACCTGCCGGCTTCGACGACGTCCACCGGCCAGGAAATGGTATCTGCTGGATCGATCCAGTGGGTGAAATAGGAATCGTTGGGAAACCGATTGGAGCGTTGGATTTGGCCGGTCGCGATCGCATCCCGGGCCGGCAGTTGGGTGTTTTTCATGCTCCGATGGCCGATCGGAAACAGCCGTTGAGAGCGATCGAGTTCGGCCAGGACGCTGGCTCTCCATGCTTCGACGGCGGCCGTCAGGGCTTGCTTGACCGCGGGCTTGTTCTTAACGGGCTGTTGCTGTCCCGGGTCCGCCAGGATGTCATACAGCACGTTTTGGTGGTCAAGCCGATACTGTTCGGTGCGGACGCTGACTTTGTTGTTCCAATGTGAAAAAAAATGACGCGCGAGGGGCTTTGCATCGCTGCCGAGTAACTGCGGATGAAATGAACGGCCATCAAACGGTTTGTTCGGTTTGGCCTCGATCCCGCAAAGTGCCGTCAGGGTTGGGAACAGATCAATCGCGCCGGTCACGTCGGCCACTTTCGTGCCGGCCTTGATCTGGCGAGGCCAGCGAATAAACAGCGGGGAACGGACGCCGCCTTCATCGGTCGAGCCCTTGCGGCCTTTGAGTCCCGCGTTGAATCTTGGGCCATTGGGTCCGTTATCGCAGAAGTAAATGACAATCGTGTTGTCAGCCAGGTTCAATTCGTCCAGCGTTTCCAAAACGCGTCCGACGTTGGTGTCAATGTTCTCGCACATCGCCAACGCGGCGCGGGTGTGGTCAATGCTCTGGTTTTGTTTTTTGGGAGGACCGGAAGGCGGTTGGGAAATTTCTTTGTCTTTAAATTTGTTCCAGTATTCATCTGGCACCTGCATCGGTGAATGCGGCGTGTTGTAAGGCAGATAGGCAAAAAACGGCTGATCGCGATGTGATTTGATAAACTCGATCGCGTGATTGGTAAAATCATCGATAACAAAACCGTTGCCTGTCACCAGTTCTCCGTTGTGATCCAGCATGGGGCTGAAATAGTTTCCCCAGTGCCCGCTGCAGAATCCGTAATATTCATCGAATCCACGCGAGTTGGGATGATAGGGAGCTTGCATGCCGTTGTGCCATTTCCCAAACGCCGCCGTCGCGTAACCGGCAGCCTGGAAAGCCTCGGCGATCGTCGACTCGTCCAGGTCCAGTCGTTCGCCTCCGGCGGAAGTGGAAAACACACCTCCCCGCGGATGATAGCGCCCGGTCAGGAATTCGGCACGTGTTGGCGAGCAGACTGGGCAGACAAAAAAGTTGCTGGCAAAGGCGCCGTCACGAGCCAGTCCGTCGATGTGAGGCGTGGACAGATCCCGATTCCCGGTGAAACTGAAATCGCCAAAACCTTGGTCGTCCGAAAGGAACACGATCACGTTGGGTCGCTGTCGGGCAACCGCTAAGTCCGGCGGTAAGGCCAGCAGCCACAGAACGAACAGGATGCCAATAGCAGCGAGATGGAAGAAATCATTTCGAAACATGATCACCTGCGTGCGGTGTTTGACTTAACGGAATTTCATCGCGATCGTGGATGCCGGTGCCGTGGCTCGCGATAAAACGGCTGAGACTGGCTACCCATTTCTTTAACTTGACAAAGCATTCCGTTCCTTCGATTTCTAGTCCCGAGCGGTTACGCTGACGCTACTGCTTGGCTTTCGCGGAACCATCGAGAAACCCAGAAGATTTCATCCAGGCTTCCAGTTGGTGATGCCAATGGGAAACCGGATTGTCCGAGGGTAGGATGCCGTAGCCGTGTCCGCCTTTGGTGTAGGCGTGGATTTCGGCTGGAACCCCCTGCTCTCTCAGCCTGGCAAACAGCAACGCAGACTGGGCGCCCCGAAACTTGTCGTCCCAAGTAACTGCCAGAAACATGGGCGGCGTATTTTCGTCCACCGTGACCAGTTCACCCAACTCGGCTTTGTCGTCTTTGTAGCCGTCTGCCAGGTAGGCTGCGTAAATCGGGCAAGCAAAATCTGGCCGGGCACTCACGTCGTCTGCTTCGTCCACGCGATCGTAGCTTTTCGTGTCGTACTGGACGGCGGACATCACGGTCAGATGGCCCCCGGCTGAAAAACCGAGTGCGCCAATCCGGTTCGGATCGATCTGGTATTCGTCTGCGTTGTGTCGAACCAGGCGGATCGCCCGTTGAACGTCCTGCATCGGTTCCCAATGGATCTTGTCGGGGATGCGTCTTGGCACGCGGTATTTCAAAATGAAAGCGGTGACACCGATCGAGTTGAACCATTCGGCCAGCGCGACGCCTTCGTGTTGCCAAGCCAAAACGTTGTAAGCTCCGCCGGGACAAACGACGACCGAACAACCCGTGGCGGTGTCTTTAGGCGCGGGATAAACCGTGAGTGTGGGCGTATCGACAAACAGCAAATGGCCGCGTGGGTGCGTCTGCTCCTTGGCTTTAAGCTGTTCCACTTTCTTGGCATCCAGTTTGACGGCGTCGGCGGGCAGGCCGTTGGGCCATAGGGTAATTTCCGAACGTGTTTGGGCCCAACACATCTGCGAGGTTGTGACCATCAACGTTAACAGAACGCCGCGGGCAAGAACTGTGCGGTAACCCAGGGCAGCGGTAAGCATTTTCATTCGCCTTCTTTCAAAACGACGTCAAGAACCAAGACACATGATAGTCCGCCCGCGACGTTGGTTAAAGCTCGGCAAATTCGGTTTTGCGAGGAGACGAGGGAATCGGCCGGGAGCGGCTTTGAGGTTGTTGCCATCCTGACCCGGTGTTAGTGAACTTCGAACTTGAGTCATGGTTTTCGGCAATTTCGTGATGGGTCAACGTAACGAAAGCTGGATCTCTTTGGCGACGGCTTCATCAAGCCTTCGCGATCGGCGATGTGACGACCCCGCCTGATGGGCGAACGACTTGATGTCATCGGTCACTGAGTGGCGGTGGAAGTCATTATTGCGAGATTCGAACAACTGGCGAAGCGTTCCATGGGTAACTTGCTGGTTGAGAGACACCGGCTCAGACAGAGGGATCGGCTTTCTGCTGCTTAGGTCAAGGGTCCAAGTAAAGATCCAGTGAGCGGCGAATCGATGAAAGCAAGGCAACTTGGCGATTGTTCCTCAGGGTTTTAAGGATGTACCAAATCGCGACGAACAATCCAACGATCCACACCGTGCCAGCAACCCAATTAAAGCGAATCAGCTGCAGCAGCTCGCTCAGGTCTTCACCGGTGAATGTCTGCAAGACCGTCATCCAGATCGTGATAGTACCGACGATCAAGGCACCGATTCCAAAGGGTGATCGATCAAATATCTTGCGAGGATGTCGATCGCCGGTCAGGCCATCGTGTTCCAATTGAAGAAGTTTCCGAAATGCGACCAATTGCTCGCGTGGGATGGAATTGAAGTACCGCCAGAGAGTGACGACGGAGCGAGCATCGTCATAGAGCGTGCTTTCGAGCCGTTGATACATTGCGGGTTTGCCCTGGTCATCGAGATAATGTTCCTCGAGCGGTCTCCGGATCTCTTGGACTTGTGGATCATCGCCCGGAACCAGGTTATTGGACAATTCAGATTGAGCGTCTAACAGAAACGTCAAGAATCGACGGATCAGCTGTCCGCGGCGATCCGTATCGGAACGTGAGCGAAGCACAGGAATGATTTGAGCCATCCAGTTACCTTTGCGATTTGTTGTCGCCTGACGAAATGTCTGTCGCTGATTCTGATCAAACCACTGAAATAAAGAAAGATCGAACCCGACCGCCACGACAGCAAAAAACCCAGGAAAACCAGGAACCGGATAAACGAGGGACATACAGTGGGTAGTGAGACAACAGGGAGAAAACTGGGGCCAGACAGCCGTTCAGACCGGGAACGGTCAATGGAGACTGGGGACAGTCAATGGGTAAGGGCGTCGGAACAGGAGTAGTCAGTCGTCGTAGAGAAACGGGAGAAAGCTGGGGCCAGACAGCCGTTCAGACCGGGAACGGTCAACGGGAGACTGGGGACAGTCAATGGGTAAGGGCGTCGGAACCAGGAGCAGTCAGTCGTCGTAGAGAAACGGGAGAAAGCTGGGGAAAGAAAACTGCGAGAAACTGGGGCCGGGCAACTGAGGAAATGCAATCGGTAGGTGCCCGGGCCCCGCGGAACAATCAGCCGCACGCTCAACTTGGGAAAGACAGGTAGAAAGAACATGGGTTGCCGTGGCAAAAAAACGGGGACAGGCCGTGGTCGAAAAGAGATGGCAAGAATTCGAGAAAGGCAATTACTTACCAGGGTGGGTTGGCAAGTAATTGCGTTTGTGTATACTAATGTCCAGATGGCGACGTTGAGCATTTCGCTGCTGCTCTTGGTTTCCTCAGTAGCAGGTCAGCACAGCCTCTGCGACGTCAGTACAACTCTCTTTTCAGCGCCAAAGATTGGTGCTCTTGTTTTTCGGGTTTGTGATTCCAAGATGGGAGTCGGAGCCTTGAGGAGGGATTCAGCATGGCTCGACCGGCTCGCCAAGTTTCTATTGATCCGTCTCAAATTCAGATTGTCCATGTCTGGAACCGCTGCGTTCGACAGTCTTTTTTGTGTGGCTTCGACAAAGCCACCGGGAGAGACTACGAGCACCGTCGTCAATGGGCTCACGATCGGCTGAAACATCTGGCTTCGGTGTTTGCGATCGACTGCATCACATTCTCGATCATGGGAAATCATACCCATCAGATTCTCCGCAGCCGGCCCGACCTGGTGGAAGAATTGGATGATCAAGAGGTCGCCCGGCGGTGGCTCAGTCTAACACCCGACCGAGATCGACATGGTAATAAGATCAGCGAACCATCGGCGAGTGACCTTAAGGCGCTGCTTCGTGATCCAAGCAGGCTGGCTGAGATCCGCCGGCGACTTTCCGATGTCAGCTGGTGGATGCGTTATTTTTCGCAGCAGATTGCCTGGCGAGCCAACCGGGAGGATGATATTACCGGTCACTTTTGGGACGGTCGTTTCGGCCACGACTTGATCGAAACGGAAGCCTCAATTTTGACTTGCATGATCTACGTCGACCTCAATCCGGTCCGAGCCAAAATGGCGGCGACGCCGGAGGAATCGGACCATACCGGTGCCAAGGATCGCATCGATGATTTGCGAGTTTATCTGGGAACGGTCGAGGACGGCAAACTTAGCCTGACCCTGTCATCGAGTGACCATTCGATTCACGATTGGGAACGGCTGGATCACCCCAATAGTGGCTGGCTTTGTCCCGTTGAGATCGATGAAGCCAACGATCCGATCGGAGCTGACCCGGCGACCAACGGACGTCGAGCCAGTCGAAAGGGCGTGATGTCGATTTCATTGAATCGCTATCTGGAATTGCTTGATTGGGTCGGCCGCCAAATTCGGGACGATAAACGAGGGGCGATTCCCGCGGGACTGGCTCCGATTCTGGATCGACTGGGATTGAACGCCAAAGGCCTATGGCAATCTTTGTTGGAGTTCGGCGGAAACCAATTTGCCTGGTTTAGCAGTTTGCCGGAACCAGATTCACCCGGTGCTCAGCAACCAACATTCGCTCAGCCATTCGGTTTAGTATCGGCTGGCCAGCGTCAGATACGGCTTCCCGATTCAAGTCGTTTCACCAGTCTGATCAGTTCATGTTTTGCTTGGGGCTCGTGCGCGCCATTTCTGCCCGCTGCATCGTCCGTTAGCCGATTCTTGGCGTCGTTCGAGCGATTTCGATGTGGTTCATCAACCATTCAAGCAAGTCATTTGCGTGAAGCTGCAAATTCTCATGCTCATATGGCGGCTCTGAATTGAATATTGGATTTCGCACCCGTTGTGTTGTCCAACGTCAACGTTTGTCTGGCCCCGGTTCCGAATTTGGCCCGATTTTCCGCGGTTCTTGCCTCTGAATGGAATCGAGGATTCCAATCCCCAATAGCACGCGTGGTATTAACGCTGGCCTGTCCCCCGTTATTTTTCCCTCATTGCCTCAACGCTTGCCTGTCCCCCGTTATTCTTCCTGTCCCCCGTTATTCTTGTGAGCTTTCCGATTGACAGCCGATGCCGGCAGATTGGCGGGTTACCGAATTGCGCTGCTAATCAAATCCAGGAAGGTTTCTACGAATCGCCGCACTGAAATTTTGGGCGGAGGCACAGTTCGCCGAATCATTTATCCGACTTTGTTTTTTCAAATCTTCGAAGGTTAATCGGTTATCAATCCGGCCTCTTTCATACAGCAACTTGTCCAGCGCTCCGTTCAGGAAAAACCGCACGTCCAAATCGACTTTCTCCACACGCTTTTTCAGAATCGAAGTTGTGCAGTTGTCCGTTACCGCATGATACCAACGGGGCGTTTGAGCAAGTTCATTGAGCGTGTCAACATATTCCTGGAACAATTGGCGTACGGATTTTAGATCAATCTGCAACCGATATAAGTAGCAGTCCTGATGCTCCGAGAACTTCGTTCGCCGCAAAATTGCATCGCGTTCGTCGCTGACAACGTACATCAGTTCATATTGTCGATACAGGCTGGCTGGGATGCTGTAAGCTTGCCCTTGCCGATACCGAACCTCAACGGAAATGCAAAGATGACGGTTCCCGTCAAAATCGAAGATCACCATCGGGTGGCACATCCAACTGGAGCCCCAGAACAGGATCAGCACGTCGGCAGCGTGCAGATCCGAGAGGCGGTATTCTCTTGTTTCGTATTTCAGGTCGAAATCAGAGAGAGAGGCATATTGGGTATTACGAACATGTTCGGCAACCACCTGGTCGCCGTCGATCTGGATGCGACACAATTGAGAAAAATTTGGATCCCAATCCCGATCGTTGCTGGGTATTTGTGTGAACCACCATGCCAGTAGAATCGCGAAGACGGCTGTCACCAACAAAACCGAATAAAAAAAAGGTGTTAGAAGCAAGACGGATCCGCAGACGAACGTGAGCCATCCCGCCACGATGCACCAACCCCAGTTCGATCCCCGTCCGACGTCATAAAACAGCGCACCGCTGGTCCAGATTGTAATTATTATCAAACCAATCCAGCCAATGGCTGTCAGCAGAAAGGACACGCGATTTTCTCCATGCAACGGACCCCCGGATTCAGACTGTACGAAGATTGAACTCTCCCGGGCCCGGCGACTTTGGAATTCGCTCTCATCACATTTCGCAGCTGTCACCGATCAGTGTAACTTAGTCAAGCCGTTCTTGGTCGATGAGTCCGGTCAATCGCAGTCCGCGATCCAGACTTCAGTTGCAGATCGCTTCGGTAAACTTTGGCTTGCAAACGGTTACAATGAGAAAGCTCCACAATGGGAACGATTCAAATCAGGGGATCTGGTAGCTCGGTACAGCCGTCAAACAATAACAGGTTCCCCTCGATTGATTAATCGCCGTTTTCAGCTACCAGAGATGATTTCATTTAACAGGTTGGTGCGATGAAAAAGCAAAAATGGCCAATTCCGTACGCAGATGATGTCGAGACGATTTCTCCCGGCGAAGCGGATGAGATCCGGCAGATCGTCGATGCGGTGAAACAGATGCTTGCCAACAGCACGGCCGACAGCGGAGATTTTCGAGCGGACGTGCATGTGAAGACTCATGGCTACGCTGACGGGAAATTGAGCGTGCTGCCGAATTTGCCAGATGAACTGGCCCAGGGTTTGTTTCAACAACCGGGGGAATACGCGATCGTTGCCAGGTTCTCCAATTCGTCCAGTCGTCCGATGTCTGATGCCATTCCGGACGGACGTGGGATGGCGGTGAAAGTGATGGGAGTCAGGGGAGAAATGATCGCCCGGGACCAAGAGGTCGAACCGGCACAGGATTTCGTGATGATTAACCACCCCGTATTTTTTGCGGCAAATGTCAAGGATTTCTTGCGGCTGGAGAAAGTGGTCGTTGAGGCGGAAGAGCGGCCCATCTCTGCCGCCCAAGAAGCGCTGACGGGAGGCGATTGGAACCCGTTGAACTGGCATTGGCGTGAGTTGTTGAAGGCGACCCAAATCGTCGGTCATCTGCCTGCTCACCCAGCTGCTAATACGTATTTCAGTATGACGCCGATTCGCTACGGTCAGTACGTGGCCAAAGTTCGCGTCAAACCGATGGGTGAGCGCCATGATTCGTACCTGGCAATGTTGGCTCGATTGGGTACCGAGCGCGACGCTTTGCGGCTGGCGCTGGAGGAGACGTTACGCAGGGAGCAGGTGATGTTTGAATTCCAGGTACAGTTGCGTACGTCGGAACAAACAATGCCCGTGGAAGACGCCACCGTAGAATGGCCCGAACGCGAATCGGCGTATCGAACCGTCGCGCATTTGGCGTTTCCGCGACAGGAAATTGAATCGTTGCGAAGGCAGGATGCCTACCGAAATCTGGCGTTTAACGTCTGGCATTGTCTTGCTGAACACCGACCCTTGGGTGGCATCAACCGTGTGCGTCGCGATGTCTATCCTGTTTCGGCGGACTGGCGTCGGCAGGGAATCCGGAACCCTCACGATTCCGTGGATTGAAATTTCGGAGATTGTGAATTGTGAAAAACAAATGGATCAACCGATGCAAATGACCCGAATTCAAACGCGGTTGGCTTGCCGCGCTGCATGCCATTCTGTTATTAGCCGTGCTGCTGTTTGCCGGCACCGCCGATGCGCAGGAATCGACGCCCGCAAAACTGGTCGTTGGAACGCGTCATGTTCCCCCGTTTGCGATCAAGCAGGAGGATGGTCAATGGAGCGGATTGAGCATTGAATTGTGGGAGTCAATTGCCGCCGACCTGGGTTGGGATTACGAGCTAAAAGAACTGCCGTTAAATGAATTGTTCACGGGACTGGAGTCCAAACAACTGGATGCGGTTGTGGCTGCGACCACGATGACGGCGGATCGGGAAGCTCAAGTCGATTTTTCTCATTCGTTTCTACAGTCTGGACTGGGGATCGCGATCCGCAAGCACGATCGACGAAGCGTGATGAGTTCGTTTTGGCGGGTGGTCGTCCAGCCTTTGTCCGTCGTGATGGGCCTGATTCTTGGCATTCTGGTCATTGTTGGCGTCGTTATCTGGTTGGCTGAACGAAAGAAGAATGCCGAGCATTTTTCGCAGCGATGGATCCCGGGGATTGGCGATGGCATCTGGTGGGCGGTGGTGACGATGACCACGGTTGGCTACGGTGACAAGACACCGCGCACTACACTCGGTAAAACCATCGCACTGGCGTGGATGTTGGTGGGAGTCGTGATCATCTCGTTGTTCACCGCATTCGTCGCGTCGAGACTGACCGCCGAGCACCTTCAGGTCGGCATCAAAACCATTGCCGATCTGGCAGATGCGACAACCGGAACCGTCGAGAATTCAACCAGCGAAGATTTTCTCAAACAGAATGGCATCGCCAGGCGGACCTTTGAGAACGCCGAATCGGCGTTACAGGCGCTATCAGATTCGAAAATCGATGCCGTGCTCTACGATCGGCCGACACTTCGGTTTCTGGTGGTTGAAAAATACGCCAAGCTCACCGTCTTGCCAACGGTCGTCGAGCGCGAGAACTATGCGTTCGCTTTTCCAGAGGGCAGTCAACTGCTGGAATCTGTCAATCAGAAACTGCTGGAACGGATCAATTCGCCTGATTGGAAGCACATCGAGTATCGGTATCTCGGCCAATGAGGTGAGAATTTGAGTTTCATTCGAAGAATTTAGCTGCGTTTCAAAGGGCTAGCCTGCCAGTTTTCGCTCCGACCGGGACACGCCTGGCAGAAGTGGGGTATGCTGACAAAAGCGGCGCTGTCCAATTAGGAGGCAACAAAGACCGGCAAATCATGATTCTGCAAAAGGACACGCAAATGAGATAAAGGATAGGCAAATGAGCTGTTTACCGTGGTCGACCAAATCTGGCACTTTCGTCATAACTTGGCTTGCATCCACCGTCAGTTTCGGGTGTGACTCAGACGGGCCGGACGAACCGGCAGCTAACGCCAAAGCAATTCAATCCGCTGCCACCGAACAATCGGAAAGCCCCCGGGGCCGTTGATACCGAGGCTCAATGGCGACAGGAAACGATCGAACACAGTGGGCTCAGTCTGAAAAATGGCTTGGCCACCCCCACGGCAACCCAAGCGACGCTCAGGAGCCGGGGCAGAAAATTCAAGACACGACGAAGAATTTATCCAAACCAGTGCTCGATAGAATCATGGTCAACTTCAAATCTCAAGATTGATCTGAGCCGGACCAAACCGGTTTTAACTCACCCCCAAGGGTTCGATTCCCCGTCGGTCTTGTTGCATAGGTGGAGGCGGCAAGTTGAGCCGACCAACGCAATTTTTGGTGTCAGTCAGTGCATTCTTTGATCGAAATCCCCATTTTCCATGTTTTTTGGGCTTAAAATCGAGTCCAATAGTTTTTTCAGACAAACGATGGGATGGGTGACCGTGAATAACATCGGCCGGGTTGTGCTCTGATTATCGGGGGCATTCTTGGCGGTGGCTTCAAAAAGCGAAGAGTGTGACCGATGACGTTCCCTACAGTGATGCGCAGCTTTCAGGCCGTCGCAATACTCTCCAGCTTGGTTGCTTCGTTGCCAGGAACGCAAGGAAATCTGAGCGCTCAGGATGCTGCTGTGACGATTGAGCAGGAGTACCAAACGGTGATCAAGCCGTTGCTCAAACGTTACTGTTACCAATGCCATTCGAACGATACAACGGAAGCCGATATTCGATCTGGCTCTTTTCCAGACAGCCGCCGACGTTCGAAGAAAGACCAGCGTCTGGATGAAAGTTCGCCAGATGCTGGACAGCGAGCAGATGCCACCCAAAGATGCCGTTCAATCAACCGATGACGAGCGGACACGGATGCAACAGTGGGTGCGGCATGTGCTGGCGACCGAAGCCCAAACGAATGCTGGAGATCCGGGCCCTCTGTTGTTACGTCGGCTCAGCAATGACGAGTATACCTACACCATTGCCGACCTGACCGGCATCGAGTCGCTGAATCCGACTCGCGAGTTTCCCGTCGATGGGGCGGCGGGCGAGGGTTTTACGAATGTCGGTAGCGGTCAGGGGATGTCGCCGGCGCTCGTTCAAAAATACCTCGACGCGGCCAAACAAGTTGCGGATCATCTGGTCCTGCTGCCCGATGGAATTCGGTTCTCGCCCAACACGACACGTCGTGACCAGACCGACGAATGGTTGGCCAAAATTCAGGCATTTTATCGCCAGTTCACCGAAGATGGGGGAGGCGCTGAAATCGACCTGCAGGGGATCAAGTTCAACACCAACCAGGGTGGGCTGCTGCCGCTGGAAAAATATCTGGCGGCAACCCTGGCTGAACGAGACGCGCTGGAAAACGGACGGAAAACGCCCGAGAGCGTTGCTCGCGAGCGCGGGCTGAACGCTCGTTATCTCGATACGCTTTGGAAGACACTTGCCAATGACGCGCCCGAACGACCCTCGTACTTGATGGATTCAATACGCGAACGATGGCGGGCTTCGAGGCAGCAAGATGTCGCGCGGTTGACCGATGAGATTGCCCGTGCACAAAAATCACTTTGGAGATTCAATTCCGTTGGGCATATTGGCCGCGAAGGTGGCCCAGCGTCCTGGATGGAAGCGGTGTCGGCGACCAGGTCGAGTCAGGAATTGCGTCTTCAACTGCCGGATGCCCAGCCCGGTTTAGAAATCGTCGTCTATCTCAATGCCAGCGATCTTGGAGACGGTAACGAACAGGATTTTGTTGTTTGGCATCGTCCGCGGATCGAATTCCAACCGGACGCAGCTGGCATCGCACAGCCACCGGTGATGCTTCGCGATCTTCCGTCCCTATCGGCACAGGTTCGACAGACCATCGCATCGGAATCCGCTCGAACGCGGCAATACCTCGCCGCAGTTGCTGAATTACAAGCCTCGTCGAAGTCAATCGGAGAATTAGCCAGCGAGCTCGAACTCAATTCGCGATTGCTCCGTCAATGGAACAATTTGGCTGGATTCAGGGAACACGCGGAACGCAAGATCAACGGGGTTTTTACCGAACGACTGACGCGGATCGGCAACGTCGAGGCGCTCAATGGCTGGGGCAGTCACCAAACTCCCAGTTTAATGACGAATCGATCGGATCAACCGATCACGGTGTCAACGCTGACCGTTCCCGCCCACGGTGTCACGGTGCATCCTTCGCCCACCCTCGAATCGGTGATCAGTTGGCAAAGTCCGCTGAATACTCGCATCGACATGGAGGGGCTCGTCGCCGATGCGGACAACCAATGTGGAAACGGGGCCGGCTGGCGACTGGAGGTGGTTACGAAATCTGGAAAGACGGTGCTCGCAAAGGGCGTGATCGACAACGGACGCGAGCAACGATTCCAAACCAATGAAACGCTTGCCGTCGAGACTGGGGATATCGTCTCGCTGGTTGTCAATGCTCGCGAACACAATCACACCTGCGACACCACCCACGTTGATCTCAAGCTGACGGAAGCCACTGCAGACAAGCGGGTCTGGGACCTCGCGTCCGACATCGTTGACAATGTGCTCAACGAAAATCCGCTGCCTGATTCGTTCGGCAACCAGCAAGTCTGGCACTTTTGCGCAGCTCCGAGCAAACCAGAAGCGGAATCAGCCCTTCCCGCCGGTTCCGTTTTTGAGCATTGGAGATCCGCAGTGGTCAGGTCCAAACCGTCGGACGAGGTCGAAAAATTTGGGAGAGCCGTGGAAGAAGTATTAACCACTGAGACTGTGGAATCGCTGGCCGAAGCAGACCAGCAGCTGCGAATGGTCTTGCTCGATTGGAATGGCCCGTTGGGCTGGGTGGACGTCGCCGACGAAACGCCGCTTGATTCGAACATTAATCTGAGTGCCGCCTACGGACTGGACCCGGCCGTGTTCGGCAAGCATCCAAATGGTTTACATGTCGATGCGTTTGATCTCTGTTTGCAGGCACCGGCTGTGGTGCAAATCCGTTTGCCTGCCGAGTTGGCTGCGGGGGCGGAGTTGGTTACGACCGGCCTGCTGCACACTGATTCCGGCATGGAGGGCAGTGTTCAGCTTCAACTGACCACCGAGCCGCTGAAACCGAATGACGTTTCCCCTGCCCTGCCGGTGCTTGTCCAGCCAGGCAGTTCTGCCCAGGCCGCCGTTGAAACCGCGATCACCGAGTTCCAGGAGCTATTCCCGCCGGCCCTTTGTTATGCGCGGCTGGTTCCGGTTGACGAAGTGGTGACACTGACATTGTTCTATCGCGAAGATGAAAAACTGAAGCGGTTGATGCTGGATGACAGGCAGGCTGCCGAGCTCGACCGTTTGTGGGACGAGTTGTACTATCTCAGCGAGGAACCTCTGCAGTTGGTTGTGGCTTACGAACAGATTGCTGAATTCGCCACGCAGGATAATCCCAGCCTGGTCAAAGCACTGATACCGCTGAAGGGTCCGATCAAGCAGCGAGCTGTTGCATTCCAAAAACGTCGGCAGGCATCGGAGCCGAACCACCTCAATGCCGTGATCAAGTTTGCGCAACTCGCCTGGCGTCGGCCGCTGAAGCGTGTCGAAGCAACCAGCCTTCGCGATTTGTATCATCGGCTTCGCGATCAAGAGATTTCGCATGAGCAAGCGATCCGTTTGACGTTGACTCGCGTGCTGGCTTCTCCCGCGTTTCTCTACAAGCTGGAAAAGCCGGCTTCGAAGATTTCTGCCGCACCGGTCTCTGATTGGGAATTGGCGACCCGACTTAGTTATTTCCTTTGGTCTTCCAGTCCCGATGAGGCGTTGCGTTCGGTTGCGGCGACCGGTCGGTTGACGGACGAAACGGAGTTGATCGGACAGATGCGGAGAATGCTGAAACACGAGCGGACCCGACGGTTGGCGATTCATTTTGCCTGTCAGTGGTTGCACCTGCGGGACTTTGACAAAAACGATGACAAGAACGAACAGCTTTACCCCGAATTCGCCGACCGTCGTGCCGACCTGTACGAGGAAACCGTTCGGTTCTTTGAAGACATGTTTCGAAACGATCGCTCAGTTTTGGCCTTGCTCGATGCGGATTACACTTTTCTGAATGAATCGCTGGCTGATCATTACGGCATCGCCGGCGTGAAAGGAAACCAATGGCAACGCGTGGAAGGCGTTCGCGACCATGGACGTGGCGGCGTGCTCGGCATGGGTTCCTTCCTTGCCAGTCAATCCGGCGCATTGCGCACCAGCCCGATTCTACGCGGCAACTGGGTTTATGAAACGCTGTTGGGTGAGCGTCTTCCACGGCCGCCGGTGGGGGTGCCGCAGTTGCCAGACGAGGTCCCAGTCGGACTCACGGCGCGAGAGATTTTCGAACATCACAGCAGCGCGCAGCCTGTGCCAAATGCCACGTAAAGATTGATCCGTTTGGATTTGCTTTGGAGCAGTACGATGCGATTGGTCGAATTCGACCGCAAGTCGTGAATACAAAAACCAGGCTCGATAATGGAAAAGAATTGGAGGGCATCACCGGATTGCGTAATTACCTGGCAACCGAGCGGCGTGACGACGTGGTGCGGCAGTTTTGTCGCAAACTGCTTGGCTACTCGCTGGGCCGCGAATTGCAGCTCTCGGATGAACCATTACTTGATAAAATGGTGCAGGAACTTGCCAAAAATGGATATCGTGCTTCCGTGGCCATGACGATGATTGTTACGAGCAAGCAGTTTCGAGAGATTCGTGGACAGCTTGAACCTGAAAACTGATTGTTCGACCCGTGCCATTCTTGATCGTTTGATAAACCAATGAATACCAAGTATCTTTGCCGCAGGACAATGCTTCGAGGTCTGGGCGTCACGATGGCGCTTCCGTGGATGGAGTCGTTACGGGCTTGGGGCGGCGAGCCGGCAAACAAAGTCAAAAACGGGAACGCCCCAACCCGGATGGCGGTTCTGTTCGCAGGCTGCGGGTTTCACAAGCAGGAGTGGTGGGCCAAGGGTCAGGGCGAGGCGATGGAGTTGGGCAAGGTCCTTCATCCGCTAAACGACTTTCGTGATCGGATGGTCTTCATCCGTGGCTTGCGAAACGAGGAAGCACTCAAGGGAAACATCCACAGTTCCCAAACCGGCAACCTGCTCTCGGGTGCCCCGCTGACTGCCGGTGGTACGATTCGCAGTGGCACAAGTTTTGATCAACTCCTGGCCCAGCGAATTGGCAACCAAACCAAATTGCCAAGCTTGGTGCTTGGTTGCGAAAAAGCCAACCCGACGGTCCACAAAAATTACTCGATGCTCTACAGCTCGCACATTTCCTGGAGCAGCCCAACGACGCCGACACCACTGGAAGTCTATCCGGCTCAGGCGTTTGATCAGCTGTTTCGGGACGGTGCCAAGCGTGGTGACAAAAGCGTACTGGATGCGATCCTCGATGATGCGCAAGATATCAGGCATGACATCAGCCGGACCGACCGGCAAAAGCTCGACGAGTATTTGAATTCGGTGCGCGAAGTCGAACGGCGAATTGAACAAGCCGGCAAGCGAGGTGAACTACAGGGGTGGCGACCATCCTTGGCCACGCCAAACATTCCGCGCCCCCAAAACGGCTTCCCGCAAGACATTGTCGAACACATGCGATTGATGTGTGACATTCTGGTGTTAGCGTTTCAAACCGATACCACGCGGATCTGCACGCTGAAACTGAACAACGATCACGGCACCCTCCGCTTTCCGCATCTCGGAGTGGACTACATGATTCACCATCTGCTTTCACACAGCGATACGGACGACTGGTTGAAAGTGAATCAATTCTTCCTGGAGCAGTTGGCATACATCGCCCGTCGATTGGATGGAATTCAAGAGGGCGAGCGGACCGCATTGGATAATTCCATGATCCTGTTGTGCTCCAGCATGCTCAACGGCCACCACGATGCTACGCAATTGCCGGTCGTGATGCTTGGCACGGCTGGCGGTCGTATCCAAGGTGGCCAGAACTTGAATTTCCTGGACGACTCCAATCGCCAGATGTGTCGTCTTTACCTCAGCATGATGGACAAAATGGGTGTCAAGCTCGAACGATTCGGTGACGCGACCGCGCCGTTAAACGAGGTCTGATCCCAATTGATCCGGATTATGGTTCGGATCACTCGCGGTTAACTCAAAGAGGTCCTGTAATCGAAACGAACGGAGATGGCTCCAAAAAACCTTCAGGTTTCGCCGTGTTCATTTTTAGTGATCCCAATCCTTTTACCGGGTGAACGGCCAACAGCAGGTTTGGCTAACGAGGATTTGAGCCCCTTGCTAATTCTAGTGGTCGATATTTGACCAAAAAACGCTAACCAGCCGGTGATAACGTCGTTCTGATTTACATTGACCAATATCAATCTCTGGCTATAGTTCACCCTCGTTCACAGCGGAATCGCTACTCGATTCGCCGTTTTTGACTCAACGCGCGTCGATTCTGTCGACCGCAATTGACCAACTGGCTATTCCAAATGAGCTTTCATTTGGGAACCAACCACCTCGGATTTTCCAACTTGATGCTCAACTTTTTTCGACCGCAGTCCGGCTCGCTGAAAAACGATTTGCTGTCCGGCGTAACTGTCGCTTTAGCCCTTGTGCCGGAAGCGATTGCGTTTGCCTTCGTGGCTGGACTCTCGCCCCTGATCGGACTTTACTCTGCCTTCTTTATTGGATTGATCTCTGCAGTTTTGGGCGGTCGTCCCGGCATGATTTCTGGAGCAACCGGAGCGATGGCGGTCGTGGTCGTCTCTTTGGTCGCGATGCACGGTGTTGAATACCTGTTTCCAACGGTCATCCTGTGCGGCCTGCTGCAGATTGCAGTTGGACTTGGGCGGCTGGGGAAGTTTATTCGAATGGTGCCTCATTCGGTAATGCTGGGCTTCGTCAACGGGCTGGCGATCGTGATCGGTTTGGCACAACTTGGAAGTTTTAAAACACTTTCGGTTGACGGAAGCACGCTTGTCTTTCTAACGGGCCCGAGATTGGCGCTGATGCTGGCGCTGGTTGCACTGACGATGGCCATTATTTGGTTGTTGCCCAAAATCACGAGAGCCGTTCCTGCTTCGCTCGCGGCCATTGCCACGGTGACGATCATCTCGGTCCTGGTAAACCTTTCGGCTGCCAAGCCGAATAATGATCAAATTGCTTCCAACCCGATCGCAACGGTCGGGGACATGCTTCAAACCAACGCGATTGCATCGAGTTCACAATCACATGGACAGCCGGACTCGACCGAGTCCCCGTTGGCAAAGGGCTTGTTGCCGGGTGAAACGGTGATTGTGGCCAGCTCCGCCGAAGAAGCGGCCGCCAAGTTTATTGCGGCCGAAAAAGTGGCCGAGGAGTTGGCCAGTCAGGAGACCGTTGCGTCCGTGAAGTCCGAAGCAGGGATCAGCGGAGGGCTGCCTCAACTGTTTTTTCTACAATACGACGTGGTGCCATTCAATTGGGAAACCCTCAGCATTATTTTTCCGTTCGCGATTGTGCTGTGTGGCGTTGGGCTGATCGAGTCCCTGATGACGTTGACTTTGATTGACGAAATTACCGAGACACGAGGTCATGGGAATCAGGAATGTGTCGGTCAAGGGGCCGCCAATCTGGTTTGCGGGATGTTCGGCGGCATGGGTGGATGCGCGATGATTGGCCAATCGCTGATCAATGTAAACTCCGGTGGTCGAGGAAGATTGTCGGGAATTACGGCATCCGTTTGCCTGCTGCTGTTTGTACTATTTCTGGCGCCTGTGATTGAACAAATTCCGATGGCCGCACTGGTGGGGGTCATGTTCATGGTCGTGATCGGAACATTTGAGTGGGCTTCACTCAAGATGTTTCGGCGCATGCCCAAGAGCGATATGTTAGTCATGACGCTGGTCGCTTCGTACACCGTTTTGATGCATGACCTGGCGTCTGCCGTGATCCTCGGCGTCATCGTTTCGGCGCTCGTCTTCGCTTGGCAACACGCAACGCATATTGGTGCCGATATCAAATACAACGAATTTGGCAGCAAGATTTACCAGGTGCATGGGCCACTGTTTTTCGCCTCTGTCTCTTCGTTTAAAGAGATGTTCGAGACCTCCGAAGACCCCGACGACGTCGTCATCGATTTTTATTATTCCCGCGTTTACGATCAGTCTGGATTGGAAGCCATCAACGCCCTGGCAGAAAAGTACGAGGCGGTTGGCAAACGCCTGCACCTCACGCACTTGAGTCCCGAGTGCACGTCGCTGTTGCAAAAAGCGGGCGATCTGGTCGAAGTTAACCTTTCGGAAGACCGCCAATATCACGTTGCGACGGAGCGACTCGCCTGGAGTCCTAAATCCGGGGATGAAACAACGCCCCAGTCGAAGCTCGGTGCCTGATTCGCAGACAGCGGTCGCGTCGTAGGTCGATTGGAGCACGACGTGCCAATGCTCGTTGGCTTTGCAATCGAGATCACAACTCGCGTGGCGGAAAACAGGTTAGGCCGATTGGCGGAGCTTCGGCTTGCAAAGCCGACCGTTCGAATATTTCCATTGCTATGGAGACGGAATGTCGTCCGGGGCAGCGATGCAATACAGCGCCTTGGAACTGCGCAACACCATCCGCCCACTGCCAACTGCGGGGGATCCCCAAAAAATCTCGTTGTCAGTAGTGACCTCATTGATCGCCAGCAGTTGGACGTCATCGTCGAGTTGAAATACGTACATCTGTCCGCTTGCGTTTAACCAAAACAGACGGTCACCGACGACAATGGGTGATGCGTAATCCAGTGACCCAAACCGAGCATTGCCGACCCGCTTGGCGTTTTTTAGCCGAAGCTGTTTCAAACGCTCGCCAGATTTCGTGTCGACGATGTTTAGAATTCCCGCGCGACAACGTAGATTCGGTCTCGATGCCGTACTGGAGATGCGTAAGTTGCACCGACGTTACCTGTCCAGACCGTTTGAACTCCCGGCACATCGCCGCTACCCTCCACGTCCAAGGCGAGGCTGCCACCGTCTTGGCCGGCGAAAGCGAACACGCGCTGGCCCTGTGAAATAATGCTCGTGTAGGCCTGTTGGGAATCGGTCGCTTTGGTCCGCCAGCGGATCTTGCCGTTGGCCGGATCCAGGCCCCAAAGTTCGCCGGGCACGAGCATCACAAGATCCGTTCGGTTGGGAGCGACCTTGACCAGGGAGGGGGTCCCCCACATTCCATCGAGGTCCGTAGATTTATGTTGCCAGAGCTGGCGGCCTGTGAATTTGTCAAAACCGAAAATCGATTGACTTTCTGCCGATGCGGTCACGATCACGGTTGTCTGGTAAACGACAGGGCTTGAAGATGAACCCCATCGGGGTGGATCCGACCCTTTGCCGGCATCCGCATGCCACAATTCGTTGCCATTGAGATCGAAGGCATGAACGCCGCCTTTTCCAAAAAAACAGTAGACGTTGATGCCATCCGATGCAGGCGTGTGAGAAGCGTATCCATGTGACGAGACACCAGATTGATCATAGGGGTCTTCTGGCAGCGCAGCCGGAATGTCTTGCCGCCACAGGGTTTCGCCTGTCTGCAAATCAACGCAAACAAGATGTCGAACCAGGTTCTCGATCTTCCCCGGATTCTCTCGCTCCAGGCCATATCCCGAATAACAGGTCACCAGCACTTTGTCGCCGACGATGATCGGGCTCGATGCGCCGGGTCCGGGCAGAGTTATTTTCCAGGCAAGATTGTTGGTGGGTGACCAGGTACTTGGCAAAGCGTCCGAATGGCTGGCAACGCCCATACCAGCGGGGCCGCGGAATCGAGGCCAGTCGTCCGCGGTTAAAACGGCATTTGGCAGGAGCAGGCAACAAACGGAGAGGCAAATCAAGCGATTCATCATGAGGCCCAGCAGTGGTTTCTGAGAGTCTTGCGATCTGGATTTTAGTTGGGATTCGAACTCGCCCAGCCTTCGACCGCGATCGGTAGCGATTCGAGGCCGCGGGTGACCAGTCCCGGTCGCCATTGAAGTGTGTGCGTGGTGAGTCTAATTGAAATTCCGGGATCATCGCTAATAGCATCTTGATCGCGATCTGGCCCTCGAGTCGAGCCAGCGGTGCGCACGGTGCAGTAGTGGGTCCCCAGTCCAAAAGCCAGGTGCTTGTTCGGTTCACGCCGGATGTCGAGGGCATCCGGGTTGGCGAACTGAGTCTCATCCCGGTTGGCCGAGGCGAGTACGGCTCCAACCAGACTTCCGCCAGGGATGGTGACGCCGGCGAGGGTCAGGTCCTCGCGCGCGTATCGTTCGGTGGCCATTTCGACCGGGCTGCCGAAACGCAACAGCTCTTCGACCGCCGGTTTGATCAGTTCCGGGTCGTTTCGCAGCAGCTCCATTTGTTCCGGGTGCTCCAGCAAAGCCAGAACGCCGTTGCCGATCAAGTTAACGGTCGTTTCGTGGCCGGCAACCAGCAACAAAAAGACCATTCCCATCAATTCATCGTCACTCAGTCGCTCACCGTCGATCTCGGCCTTGACCAACTCACTGACCAAATCGTCAGCTGCGCGATCTCGTTGCTTCAGCTTGATAAATTTGCGGATGTAGTGAACGAAGGCCCAAACATTGGGGAGTGCACGCAGCATTCCCCATCTCGTCGAACTGACCTGCATGATGGCGTTTGTCCAGCGATTAAATTTGCCACGGTCTTTCGCGGGGACTCCCATCATTTCGGCAATGATGGTTGTCGGGATCGGCAAAGCGTAATCGGATATTAGATCAATTTGTTGTTGGCCGTGAACTTTCATCAGCAGTTCACTGGTGACCGAATGGATCCGACCGCCCATCTGCTCGACCATGCGAGGAGAAAACGCTTTATTGACGAGCCCCCGCAATCGCAAGATGATCCGGTTTATCCTTGGTCAGCATGTGACGCGTGAACGGCTTGGCGAACTGAGGAACCCAGGGTTCCTTAACGGCTTCGAATTCGGGAGCCACGTTGGCCGGATTTTTTACGAAGCGTTCGTCTTTCAGGACCGTGACAACATCCTCGTAACGCGTGACCAACCAGATCGTTCGCTTGTCGGGCAACGTTACCGGGCAGACTGGTTTCTCTGCACGAAGCCGCGCGTAGAACGGGTGCGGATTTGTTCTTGTGTTTCCGCGCCGCAATATTCACGTTCTCGATGATGATTGTCGACATCCCTGCTTGGTTCTTTCAAAGAGGTTGGGTCGAGGCCCGCCGTGACGGTTCGTGTTTCGACTCACGCTCAACAGCTCGCGTTTTGTTGATTGAAACTAAATCGAGCAGATCATTGTATCATCTCTTGTTCTGCCACTTCGCTTTATTCGTTCAGGTAAGCGAACCGATAGGATAGATGCTGGACCATTGCGTCGTTACGCGCGGCCTGTTACCGCTCCTGAATGTATTGCCGCGAGCAGAGACGCGGAGTCGTGATTGGTGAAGAACAGAGGACCAAACGCGATCTTTTCCGTGTCTCTCTTCAGTAAAGGAAACCTCGCAGTTGTTTCCGTCACAACGCACAGCTATTGCAAAAACGGATTGGTTCTTCGTTCAGCACCGATCGTCGACGGTTCCGAGTGGCCGCAGACAAACTGATAGTCGTCGTCGAGCGTCATGATTTTCTGAGCAATACTGTCGAGTAGCGATTGATGATTGCCTCCGGGCAAATCGGTCCTGCCGATTGAGCCCTTGAAGAGGACGTCTCCCATCAGGATCACTTTGTTCGCGTGATTGATGAAGATCACGTGCCCGGGCGCGTGGCCTGGACAATGCCGGACTTCAAACTCGTGTTCGCCGATCGTCAGAGATTCGCCTTCTTCCAGCCAGCGGTCTGGTTTGGCATTGAACATTCCAGTCAATCCATAACCTGCTGCGGTCATCTCAATATTGTCCAGCAACATTTTGTCGGCTTGATGGGGTCCGATAATTTCGACACCGAATTGCTTTTTGGCGGCTTCGGCTCCGCCCGCATGATCCAAGTGGCCGTGCGTTAGCCAAACGGCTTCGACCTTTACCCCCAGTTCTTGGGCTGCGGCTGCGATCTTTTCAACTTCTCCGCCAGGGTCAACTACCACGGCGGCATTCGTCTGGTCGTCATAGACGATCGAACAGTTTTGTTGGTATTCGGTAACTGGGACGATGGAAATTTGTAACACGTTGTGATTCTCTGTTGTTGATGCATCAAGATTGGCTGATCCATCAATGTAGCAAACTGGGCGATGGTTCGAAGGGCGACGGTCAGCAGAGGTCGGCATGCTAATTTCTGCCGACAAACGCCCCAAACACAAAATCTACGCCCAGCCGTTTCGCTTTGAGTTGTCGCTATTTATTTTAAAGCCCTATGATTCACGGATTGCGCAAGCCCAAAACTACTGTTTGACGAAAGTTATGGTTCAAGCTGCTTCAGCACTTTTTTACCGCGATTGGCGAAGCCGGAACTCGCATCAGGCAGGCGTTCTCGCAAATCCTTGCAAAGTTGTTTTGCCTCGGTGGGATAACGATCTGCCCGGTTCGCAATCAAGGTCATTGAAAAAGCACCAATCGCAATGTCAACGTTTCGGTCAGCCACGAATTGCCCACACATCCTGATCAGCCTTTTTTCCAACTTGGCCGGCAGGGGCTTAGCCAACTCGCTGAAGAATCGGACGCCATTGCGACGAATTGCCTGGTGGATTGGGTTTTCGATGGCATCGACGATGTCGTCGAGCCAGGGCAGCAACAAGTCTGGATCGTGTCGGCCGACATCGCCGACGACTTGGGCAGCCCGTTGAGCAACACGAACTTCGTCGCTGAGGAAACAGACCATCAATTGAACCATCAACTTCGGATCGTCCCGAACCAACGCCAACACCCTGTCTGCGTTGGCACGCGAGTTGGCGACCAGTAGTTGTTCACGCACAATCATCTGTCGTTCAATTTGATCCTGATTCTCTTGATTGAAATTCGGGCACTTTTTCATGCCGCGCGTGAGTAAAAGGCGGTTGAGTTGATCGCGGCGAACAAGCTCCACAAGGATTGCCAGGTTACAGCGGATCAATTCGGATCGAAGCGCTGATATTGGATTGCTATGAGCCGGGCGTGACGTTGGTCTTGAACCGTTCAATCGCCTGTCTCAGGGACTTGGTAATTTCAGGGTGTTGGGCCGCCAAGTCGTTGGATTCGCGGGGGTCTTGTCGAAGGTTGAAGAGTTGGACTTGGTCTTCTTTGATGATCATTTTCCAGTCGCCGCGCCGGATGGCCGTTCCGAGCTTGGGTTCGTAGCCGAAGAAGATATCCCTGTCCGGCAAATCTTTTTGTTCCAGCAGATGGGCTTTGAAACTTACCCCATCCAGGTTAATTGGTTGATGCTTCGAAAGTCCAGCGATTTCGGTGAATGTCGGAAACAGGTCGAATCCGACGATTAACTCATCCGACCGGGTCCCTGCCTTGACTTTGCCAGGCCACCACGCGATCGCCGGTACTCGGTGCCCACCTTCGTAGTGGCTGAACTTGCCGCCACGGAACATGCGGAACTCGTTCGGGCTCATGCCTACCGCCCCGTTGTCCGAGAAGAACATGACAAGGGTATTCTCCGACAGGCCGAGTTCGTTGAGCGTGTCGAGGATCTTGCCGACACCTTGATCCAGGTCTTCCAACATCCATTGGTACCGGGCGCGGTTTTTGTCGTTAAGCTGGTTGGGATTCTCGCCCTGGATGCGTTTGTCGGGCGTGTCCGTGTCGGTTTGGTAAGGGTTGTGCACGGCCGCATGCGAGACATAGAGGAAGAACGGTTGGTCCTTGTTGCGTTTAATGAAGTCGACGCTGCGATCCGTGATGATGTGCGTCGAGTAGCCGGGAACCTCCTTTTTTTCAAGTCCGACGCGCCAGGACCCGTGATTGTGATAGTCCGTTGCGCCGTTCAAAAAGCCGACGAACTCGTCGAAGCCGTGGTGGACCGGGTTGTACTGGTCCTGATAGCCGCAGTGCCACTTACCGAAGAGTGCGGTCGCGTAGCCGTGATCCTTCAACACGCGGGGGAGGGTTGGAATCGAAGGAGATATTCCGCTCTCCGGCTCCCGACTGCCGACGATCACGTCAACAATGCCGACGCGCTGTTGGTAACGGCCGGTCAGAAACGCGACGCGGGTTGGGCTGCAGACCGAGGAATTGGTGTGGAAGTCCGTGAACAGCATTCCTTGTTTGGCCATCTGCTCAATCCGCGGTGTCTTGACCCAGCCACCGTACAGGGCCAAATCGCAACAGCCCAAGTC
>CAVQPH010000024.1:0-14884 GCA_963714685.1 Pirellulaceae bacterium
GGTCGCGCGTAGGGTCACGACGTGGGAGCCAATGTCATCCACCGTCGTCAGCCAGCTCAGCTGGCCGGTATCCGCATCGATCACGATATCCTCGGGCCCTGCGACAACCGAGTACTGCAGCAACTGACCCTCTGGATCCTCGGCAACCGCGGTGTATCGCACCGTTCGACCGGCCTCAATGTCGGTCGGCGGTGTCGATGTAAATCGAGTTGGCGCTGTGTTGACCCCCGCCAAAATCGTCAGTTTGAAATCAAACCGCTCGCTGGCGGGATTCGAGATCACCAAATCCCGCAAACGCGTCGTCTCACCGGGACCAAGCTGGCCGCTTGCGGACGTCAACTCAACGAAAAGCCGTCCGTCCGGCAATCGACCGTCCGGACGAATCAACCTCACCAGTTCATTGGTCGGATTATCGAGCACGGCCAATATTCGCCCGGTGATGGCAACCTGCCCTACATTCGTCAATTCGATTCCAGAAAACAGCGCATTGGTTGCTGGATTCAGCGACGTCTTGCCATAACGGATCGACATGCTGCCGGTGACATCCCGAAGACTCGCGAATTCAATCGACGACTGCGATCGCGATGGCGCGGATCGGCCGTTGCGCCTGCGGGCGTCAGCAACGCCTCGTCCGATGTCGCAATACTGGTGATGCGAACGGTCGTATCGTTGTCGGCGTCATTGTTGACCAGGCGGAACACCAGATTGGCCGTCGTTCCAACAGCAATATGAGACAGGTCCAGCTTGACCGTTGCCCCATCGACCACCGTGTTGACGCCACCAACAAGCGGCTCGCCCTCGGTCAGATTGAAAAACGCATCTCGATCCCCCGAAATCGTATGCACCAGCGAATTCCCTTCCGCATCCAGCAGCGCCACCTCAAACGCATCGTTGATCGAATCGACGTCGTTGATGTCAAATTGGGTTTCGTAATCAAAGGACAGCTGCCGAGTGTTGGCTGTGATGGAAACCGGTCGTCCCGCCTGCGTTTCGAACCGGTCGTTTTCAATCAGCTGAATCTCGTCGTCAACCGCAGTCACCGTCACGTTGACGGCTTGCGAATCCTGATTGTTGTTGCTGTCTGCCACGACCACATTGAATGTGTAAACTCCCGCCGGTGAATCCATCATCGGCGTCCAAGTGAACTGGCCGGTGACAGGATCGATCGCCGCTCCGTTGGGAACCGCACCCGACAGCGAAAAAGTCAATGTTTCTGCAGGTCGGTCGGCGTCGGTGGCAGTCGCAGTAAAAGTCAACCGGCTGTTTTGCTCGACGGTTTGATCGGCGATCGGCGCAAGCACCGGCGCCACATTCAGGTTCTCGACCTCGACCCGGAATGTCTTCTGATCACTCAACCCGGTCTCATCGGTCACACGTACGTCGATGCCGAACGTGAATCCACCCGAATAAACATCGGGCGTCCAGGTGAACAATCCCGTGACCGGATCAAGTGACGAACCATTGGGAGACCGAGTCGCGGCGTACCGGAGCTGGCTCTGGTCGCTATTGGAATCGGTCGCCACCAATTGGATGGTGAGCGGCTCCAATTCGCGAATGCGTCGATCGGCGATCAATTGCAGTACGGGCGAACCGTCAATATCCTCAACGTTGATCCGGAATGTTTGACGATCGGTCAAGCCCGTTTCATCGGTCACCACGACATCCACGCCAAACCGAAGTCCGCCGGCAAACTGGTTGGGAGTCCAGCGAAAGATCCCGCTGACAGGATCCAGCGTGGAACCGACCGGTGCGCGGGTCGTCGAAAAACGAAGCTGGTTTTGCGCTATCGGCATCGGTGGCAACCAGTTGAACTGAGATCGATTCACCCGCCGTCGTTGTCTGGTCGTCAATGAACTGCAGTCGGGGAGCCTGATTGGCAACATCGGTAACGGCAATCCGAAACGTCTGGGTATCCGTCAGGCCCGTTTCATCAGTCACCACGACATCCACACCAAACTGAAGTCCACCCGCAAATGGGTTCGGCGTCCAGCGAAACAGACCGCTCACGGGATCCAGCGTCGCACCTACCGGTGCGCGCGTTGTCGAGAAACGAAGTTGATTCTGGGCACTATCGGCATCGCTGGCAACCAGTTGCACCGAGATCGTGTTCCCTTCTACAACCGTTTGGTCACCAATGAACTGCAGGCGCGGGGCCTGGTTGGCCACATCGTTGACGGCAATCCGAAACGTCTGACTGTCCTTGAGCCCCGTTTCATCGGTCACCACCACGTCCACACCGAACTTGAGTCCGCCGGTAAATTGGTTTGGCGTCCAGCGAAAAATCCCGCTGACGGGATCCAGCGTCGAACCGACCGGTGCGCGCGTCGTCGAGAAACGAAGTTGGCTTGGGGCACTATCCGGATCAGTCGCCGCCAACTGCAACGAGATCGTTTTCCCCTCGTCAACCGTTTGGTCGCCAATGAACTGCAATCGCGGAGCCCGGTTTCCGACATCATTGACGGTCACCCGAAACGTTTGGCTGTCCTTCAGACCTGTTTCATCGGTCACCACAACATCCACGCCAAACTGGAGTCCCGCTGCAGCCTGGCTCGGCGTCCACCTGAATACTCCGGTGACCGGGTCCAAAGTTGAACCCACCGGGGCCCGCGTGGCCGAGAACCGAAGCTGGTTTTGAGCACTGTCCGCGTCGGTCGCGACCAACTGGACCGAGAGAGTTGCGCCTTCATTGATCGCCCGATCTCCAATGAACTGCAATTGGGGTGCCTGGTTGCCCACATTGTTTACTTTGATTCGAAACGTCTGGGTGTCCGTTAAGCCCCGTTTCATCGGTCACCACCACATCCACTCCAAATTGCCGCCCACCGGCGGATTGGCCTGGGGTCCATCGAAAAACACCGCTGACAGGATCGATCGTCGAATCGACCGGCGCACGTGGCGTCGAGAATCGCAGCTGGTTTTGGGCACTATCGGCATCGATGGCCGAAAATCTGACCGACAGCGGTTCGCCTTCGTTGACGGTTTGGTCACTGATTTCGTTCAGCCTCGGTGCCTGTCGAGAGCCGTTCGAATTCAAACACCTTGATGTCGTCCAGCAAGCCACCCACGGCCGGAGTTGCATAGTTGAGTGGTTGATCGAAATACCAACCGCCCCGTGGTTTGACCTGTTCTGGCACGGAAGAACGATTTCGAATTTTTTGAAATTCGGTCGATTGATTGCCGACTCCCGCTCTCCGACAACGTCTCAATGACGGTGCCGTTCCAAAGAACTTCGATCTCGTTTAGCGCATTGCCGTATCCGGGGCGTGGCGAGTAGTCTCCCTCCAACAATAGTCCTCTGCGGGGAACGTTGTTGAACTGAACAAATACACCGTTAGTCCCATCGAGTTCCAACAGATTGGTGCCTTGCGAGGCCGGGTCCGACGGTGGGGTGGTTGTTCTGAACTTCCACTGGACTGCCGGTCGCTGTCAATCCGGATACTTTCGGAAAAAAAGCGTAAGTTAACGGCGTAACGTGGACGTCTTCGAAGTTCGCGGAAAAAACCAGATCACCTGACCAGCATCTGGCGCGGTTCGAGTTTTTCGAACGGAAGCTCCACATTTTGGCTGGTTCTTTTCTTGGCCCGTTTTCGGAAATGCAGGCGCAACAAATTCGATTTTGGATCGGTTGGTTTCATGGAAGTGTCGGGGGGTTAATTTTTGCGTTTGTCATGATGGTGGGTCCTCAATCTGGAACAATCGGCGGAGATTCGCCTTGGGTCCAGGCGTCGACGGACAGCGGAATGACTTCAGGGGAGACGCATGCTTCTTAAAATTTTAACATCCTGCGAAACCGATCATCGAGATTCTAGGGCTAGGCCCAATCTTTCGTCTTCGGTTGGTTCTCGCGCTCGGGGGGAAAGGCACCACGGTTCGCCGACCGTTATCAAAGCCTGTCGTCCCAGAGAACTAGACGGGAATGGGGCTGATCTCTCAATTATTCTTGAAACTAATCGCCCGTTTGCATGGCAATTCCGCCCAAACCGTAAATCGAAGCTCATTCCACTGCCAATGCCGCCGGCCGGACCGCTGGAGACCGGAGTTTTGTTGCAATTTTCATGATTTCGAGCGAAAATTAAGAATTCAAAGAGAGATCGAGGTTCAAGGACAGTAGTCACACCGGAAGTTCAGTTTGACTTCGACAACATCACCCAGTTTACTGATCAGGATTCGCGATCCTCGGGATCAGGACGCTTGGAATCAATTCCTTGAAGTCTACGAACCGATTGTCCGCGCGTATTGTTTCCAACGGCGGATCCAGCCGGCGGACATCGACGATATCGTTCAGGATGTGATGTCCTCGGTGTCGACCGCGATCAAGAATTTTGAATATGACTCGTGCGAAAGGAAGATTTCGCGCCTGGTTTGGCACCGTCACCGCCAACAAGATCAAATCGTTTTTGGGGAAACATAACCGGATCGAAGAAAAATCGTCGCGCAACGGTCGGCCGGAGGTTCAGGAACAATATGTTGACCCCGACACCGACTGGATCAATATTTTTTCGGAGACGGTATTTCGTTCAGCCTGCAATCGAGTTCGAAGCGGCTTTTCCGACACAACCTGGTCCCGTTTCGAAGCAACGTGGATTCGAAACGAAAGTGCTGGAGATGTTGCGGCGTTGCTTGGCATTCCCGTCCACTCGGTGTACGTCAACAAATCTCGCGTGCTGAAACGACTTGAATCAGAAATCCGAACGCTGGCTGAAGACATGCCGATCCCGAGTAGCGATTTGAGTTAGCCAGTCAGCCGACTGAGTGACAGCCATTTTCAGATTCGAAAATTAATGGATACAAACACAACCTCGGCCTGCCCCGATCCTGGGGAATTGTTAAGACTGCTCCGTGAAGAGTCTGCTGACGAAACAGTGGCCGACCACGTTTCGACCTGTGAGGTATGCCAATCCAATCTGGATCATTTGTCGGATTCAGCCGAACTGCAAGAATACCGCCAAATCGTTTCAGCCAACCGCGACGCAACCCATCACTTCGATCCCCCATTCGTGCCTGACGAATTGGGCAGGCTGGATGATCTGGCAGTCGTTCGGCAAATCGGTTCCGGTGGAATGGGCGACGTCTTCCTGGCTCGCGATCTGAAGCTTGGACGGAATGTCGCGGTGAAGGTTCTTTCGCATCGACACAGTTACCAGTCCGATGCCCGCTTCATGCGTGAGGCGAAATCGGCGGCGAAGCTTCGGCACGACATGTCGTCCCGGTTTTCTCAATCGGTCGCACGGCAGCCCAAGCACCGTACCTCGTCATGCCGTTAATTGAGGGGCCGTCACTGAAAGACCGCCTCGCGCGTGGCAGACTCGGACATCCGGGAAGCAGCCGATTGGATTCGTCAAATCGCCTTGGGGCTTGAGGCGGCTCATCGGCAAGGCATGATTCATCGCGATGTGAAACCTGCCAACATTTTGCTGGATGCGACCGATGGCAGGGCCAAACTGACTGATTTTGGATTGGCGCGAACCTTCGGTGATGAGACTTTGACGCAAGCCGACGTGTTGGCGGGGACTCCCCAGTACATGAGCCCGGAACAGGCGAGCAGCGATCCCAACCTCGGACCTTCGACCGATATTTACAGCCTGGGAATCACGCTTTACGAATTGCTGACTGGTGCAACTCCGTTTCAAGGCCAACCGCTTCAGATCCTGCAACAACACCGGGAGACCAGTCCGCTACGCCCCTCCGGCCTGAATCCAGAAATTCCACGAGACCTTGAGAACATCTGCCTGAAAGCGATTTCCAAACATCCGGCGGCCCGCTACGCCACGGCGCCCGAGTTTGCAGATGACTTGCAGCGATTCCTGGATGGCCGTCCGGTATTGGCCCACGAAACAACCCGCTTTTAACAGCTCTGGATGTGGTGCGGCCGCAATCGTCTCGTTGCAGCACTGGGTGCGATATCAATCCTCTTGCTGCTGGCCCTGGTGATCGGTTCGAGTGTTTCGGCATGGAGGTTGAACCTGGCAAACAAGCGTATTCTCAACGAAAAGGAAAAAGCGACGACAGCAGAACGGGCGGCCGTCAATGACCGCAACGCGGCGATCGAAGCACTGGAAAAAGTCGTCGATACGCTGTACGAAGAACTGCTCAATAGCGCCGCCACGATCAACACTCGTGAACAGGTCGTCGGCGCTGCTATCGAAGGCCTGACCTCGATCACGCGGGTTGAAGGCGACCTCAAGTCCGATCGAACTTCGGTCAAAGCATTCACGCGCATCGGAGATTTATGTTTTCTTAAAGGCGATAGCACTGAGGCCGAACTCAATTACAACCAGGCGATCGAACTGGCTCGCGCGATTCTGGCCCAACAGCCTGAAAACCTGTTGGCCAAACGGGAATTGGCCATGGTCCTCAGTCGACTTTCGGAGCACTGCATTCGCATGGGGATCCTGAAGTACGAAGCGTTCGGCGACGAAGCCATGCAATTGCTGAAACAGGTCGTCACCGAAGATGCAGACGATTTTGATACGCTGGTTCAATTGGCGGTTCAACACAACCTGCAGTTGAAGCGGATTCGCATGAATGCCCCCGCCGAGCCACAGAAAGTGATTGACTACGGCGAGTCCATTCTCGGGGATCTCGAACGGCTGTTCGAGATCAAACCTGACAGCCGATTGGCCAATGAAACCGCCCAGGCGATCCATTTTTGCATCGGTCGCGGCTACCTCGAATCCTACAATGCCGAGCAGGCCGCCGAACATTTCTCAGCGGCCCGCCCCTATTTGGACGTCGCGCTATCCCAGGCACCGGAAAACGTCGAGCTGCGATCTGCGTCTGCGATTCTTGATCGGGCTCACGGGATGGCATTGGCCTCGAAGTCCCGGTTGGAGGAATCCATTGTCCTTTCGAGCGTGCCCTGGAAACCTTGAAGGAGTTGGCCAGTGCCGATCCGGACGACATGAGCCGGCAACAGAATGTGGCCAACACGCAAAACATCATGGGCTTGGCGTATTATCAAGCTGGGCGTTTTGACGACGCTCAGCCGGGTACTGAACGCGTCCAGTGAAATCTATCAAATGCTGCTCGAATCGAGTGGTAGTGATTTGCACCGCATGTTGAAAATTCAGGCAGAATTTCAACTCGCCATAATGCAGTTGTACGAGAACCGATTCACGGATTGTAAAGCCGTCTGTGCGACGATTCAAAAAGAAATCAACCGCAGGGAATTCGCTGCACTTACCAGGCAAGCGTTAAATATTTTGGAGCGGGGGCGTCGACCATGTTGGAGGCGGCGAACTGGTTGACCGGCAGTCACCCGACGGAAACAACCGCCTCAGGAGAATGCCTGGCATTGATGATGTCCGCGCGCCGCGATGCGCAGAAATCGACGGACGATTCGCTCTCGGCTCCGACCGTGGACTTGGCATCCACCCTTAATTCCGGATTCCATGGAACCAGTTATGAAGACCTGTTTGCATACGTTCAACAACTGGAAGAAATTGCGCCATTTGTGGCAGATCTACGTGGCATCGTCGACGCCCAGGTATTTGGATCGCTGGCCGAGAACGCTTCACGCCGCACGGACGAAGACGGAAAAACACAATCGTCCCGCTTTTTGAACCGATCCATCTCGGCCATTAAAAAAATTGCCGTCACCACCCCTCCTGAGAAGCTGAACGAGGTGATCTTGAACGATCCAGATCTGGCCTGGGTTCGTACGACCGACGAATTTCAGCAAGCTTGGACTGAAATCAGCGACGCGAATCAAGCACACGACGTGAGTAAATAGCCAACACGGTTAAACTCAATTTTCCGGCCAAGGATGTTCTCGATGACGGCGTACCATTGCCGGCCAATTAAAGTTCAAGTTTGATCTGGCGAGCGTATGACCGCGGAGCGGTCAACGAAAATCAATGTCGTGGATCGCTCCGCGATCCAACGCGTCCCTGTTCTTCCCGCGACCCCAACTCACAATATCGGACACGCCGTGACAACCCGCAAGGGCGATATTCTCGTGCCGCTGCCCCTCAATCCTGTACCTTGTTGCAGTCGCCGAATAACGGCTAGCGGTTGTCTAGACAAACGTACTTGTCCGATTCTCTTGCTCATCCGTCATCCTCACCCTTTGAAACAGCGACCGTCCCCAATTTTTCCCAAAGACTTTTAGCACTTTGTCAACCGCATCCATGTCCGTGCGTTGGTTTTCTCGGACTTCGAGTCGTGTTGTTTGTGGAGGAGAACCGCTAATGAACGCTGATCGACGCTGATGTTCGGCCTGCATCAGCGTTCATTAGCGTCGATCTAAGTAATCGCTCCCTGACACCCAGATCCGGAGCCCGCTGTGCAGCCGAAGCAATGCTGTCCCACGATGATCGTACGCTTGGACAACGCATCATCGTCAAATTCATGGATCGTTTGGGGCAACGATGACGTTACATTCAACTCCAGCATCTGGTTGAAGTCACAATCAAACAATTGGCCGTCCCAACCGACCGACAACGTGTTCCGGCACATCAACCCCTCAACGGCGCTCGGATTAAATGCGTTAATCAGCTTGTCCATATAACTTTCGTACTCACCCGTTCGCAACAAGTACTCCAGGTAACGACTGACGGGCATGTTCGTGATCGTGAACAACCGGTTGAAGGTGATGCCGAATCTGTGGAACAGCTCGCGGCGGTAGTCGGATTCCAATCTGCCTTGATCTGGCGGTAAGTTTGGACCGACCGGGTTGTAGACCAGGGTCAAGATCAACCCGGTGCCTTCCCTTCCGTACCCCAACTCGTTCAGTTTCCGCAACGCTTCAATTGATTTAGAATAGGCCCCTTCGCCGCGCTGGGCATCGGTATTCTCTTCCAGATAACAGGGCAGGGAGGCAACGATTTCCACCTGTTTGTCTGCCAGGAATTCAGGCAAATACTCGAAACCTTTTGCCAGCAAAATCGTCAAGTTGCACCGATCAATTACGTGCCGATCCAAATCCCGCGCGGCTGCGACGATCTTCCGAAAATGCGGGTTCATCTCCGGCGCACCGCCTGTCAGATCCAACGTGCGAATCCGGGGGTGGCATCGTAGCACATCGATGCAGGCGTCAATTTCCGCCTGCTGCATGATCTCTTTGCGATCGGGCCCCGCGTCGACGTGGCAATGCTCGCAAGTCATATTGCAGAGTTTGCCAAGATTGACCTGCAATATTTCGATCCGCTGCGACGCGAGCGTTTCGATACCCGCCTCTTGCAATTTTGCTTGAAACCGGACCGCATTGTTCGCGGGAGATAGTACAACCAGTTGCTCAGCTGCCTGGGCCAGTCGCTCGCCGCGGTGTTTGAGGGAAGTCTTTGGGTTCATCTTCGGTCGGGTGTCCGCGTTGGAATTTCTTGGATTTGTTGCTGACTGCGAAAATCAAAGGCAACCATTTCGAATGATCGCTACGGGATGCAGTGAATTCGAACTGCACGTTTTCATGTTGCGTATTTCGAGATGTTCAAGGGGAGGGAGAGGTTACACGATAAGCGATTTTAGCCCAAACCCGTATGCTCGGCGCCCCTGCCCAGGACCAGTCCTGAATTATCGCGCGAACGGTCCGAGCCTGCTTGAGCCTGGACCTCAGATTTCTGTTCGTTCAGGCTCCAATCATAGTCGAGGTAAGCCACCGATACCGAATTTGATTTCGCGGCCGCTTGGGCAGCCTCGGTTGGCGAATAGGGAGCGATCTTCCCAAGTTGTGCGGCCTGGTCCGAACCGAAATCTTCTGCAAACCACTTCAAGATCGAGGATACCAGAAACTTTTTTCGAGCCACGTCGTGCCGGAAATTTTCCGGATTGGCAAAAAAGTATTTCGTGTTCTGAACCAGCTGCTTTCGAGTTTTGGACCCGTAGAAGCCTGATTGAGCAGACGAGGGCAACTGTGGGATGCACACACAATCGCGAAGTGAATGCGGGGTTCGTTCATTTTCCGCAAGACATCGTGTTCAATTGAGTCCAGCGAAATCGGCGTACCCCCGACCGTCAGCAACAGGTTCTTCCATGTTGTACCCGACGAATCGTGCCGTGTGATTGCGAATGCTGGACGTCGGATACTCGCGCAGAATGCCTTTTACGGTCACGGCGTTGTAGGCATTGATCCAAAACGCCAATTGCGACTGCCGCGTCGACGACTTGGACCGACTGGCGGCCGAGAGCTGGTTCAAGTAATCATCCAGTCGGGCTGAGTCGGCTTGGGATGCCTGCCAGGCGTTGTAATTAACCCGCCCTTGATCGTTGACGTAGCTCTTCAGCAGCTCATTCCAAATGGAATGATCCACGTCATCCATCGAAACCTGATCGGCCGCTGTCAGGGATCGGCCGAGTGAAACGTTTTGGGCCATCGAGAGTTCCGGAACCAAACTGAGAGCAACGGCAACCGGGTACACCAGCAATCGAAAGATGTCCATTGTCATGCCTTCATTCCTTTCGAATCGGGCATTCGTTGCCTCCGGAAACGGTACCATCCAGCCGGCAACACGCCGATCGAGACGGGTTGAATTCCCGGAGCTTACGCCAAAAGATAACATTTTCGGCAGATTCGATTCGACAAAAATAGTTCAAACTGGCGACCAAATCAGTTTAGTGATCTTGTCAATCTGAATTTCGATCGGTATTTTTACTTATCTTGCGGCGCAGATCGCGACCCCCATGCGGGCGAATCTGATGACTGCCAGATCCGGCGGAGTAGCTCAGTTGGTTAGAGCAGCGGAATCATAATCCGCGTGTCGGGGGTTCGAATCCCTTCTCCGCTACTTACGGCTTTTGTTGCGAGCCGGTTGGGGACGTTCTTACAATCGCCCCACTCAGGCGGTTACGGCTTCACTTTCCTGTTCCGCCACTTTGGCCGACTCCGATTCTTCCATGTTGTTATCGTTTTCGCTGACGATTTTCGCGATTCTCTTCGCAAAGTAGTACATCCGCTTCAGGTACTCGATAATTTCCGATTCCAGTCGAAACGCGACCAGCCGATTGGGAGCGTCGACCCCCAAACGTGCGGAAAGCTGCTCTGCCGATTCGTCCGCCAAATGCCAAATCTCCTGTTTCGCGTCCAGGACTTCGTGGGCCATTTCAACGTCATTGGAGGCCACTCGCGGTGAAAGACCGCTCAACCGCCCAGGTTACTTTATCATTCAGTCGATTCAGGTACTCACGGGTTTTCGGACTGATCACCAATCGAGTGGTCAGCCGTTGACGCCCCAGATCAACCATATTGGTTTCAATCACGTCGCCGATATTTTCAATGTAATTCGCCGCCGATAAATATTCCTGAAGCAGTTTCGCCTGTCTCTCGCTCAGGTTTTCCTGCGATAGCCGTCCCAGATACGTCACGATCGCGGCATGCAACAAGTCAACATCGTCATCCATCGTCTCAAGCTGGGCCAGTTCCACCTCGCCCCCGCTGACCACGGTCCCCAAAGCCGAATTGACCATTCGCATCGCACTGAAACCAAGTCGACCGAGTTCCATCCTGACGATGTCCATCGCCAGCGACGGCGTTTGAATCAAAATCGAATCAAGATAACGTGGCTTGGATAATTCCCGCAGTGGCTCGGGCCGATCTGGCACGAGCTTGACCACGAGCCAAGCCAAGGGCCCCGTGAAACCGAGAAATAAGAGCGTATTGGCGACATTGAAAACGGTATGCGCGTTGGCAATTTGCCGCGGAGCCTCGGCGGCCAGTCGTTCCGAATCGACGAGCTGGGGATACGCCGGTGAAAACCAGGTAACCAGTTGGCAAAGCTGTGGAATGAACGCAAACCAGATCACGACCCCCAGCACGTTAAACAGCACATGCACGACAGCGGCCCGAACTGCCGCGCGAGGCTTGCCGATGGCCGACAGCATGGCAGTGACGCAAGTTCCAATATTCGCCCCGAAAATCAACGCCACTCCCGTCTCGAGGCTGATGAACCCTTGCCCGGCCAAGACGATCACGATCCCGGTTGTCGCCGAGGAACTCTGCACAATTCCCGTAAACAAAGCGGACAGCAGAATGGCCCACAACGGATTTGACATTTGAGCCAACATGTCAATGAATGGCTGGTAATCCCGCAACGGGCTGGTACCGTCGCTCATCAGTTGCATTCCGAAGAAAATCAGGCCCAATCCCATCAACATGTGGCCATAGTGCTTAATTCTTTCATTGGCAAAACAAAACAACAGTACGAATCCGACCGAGACCAAAACCAGCGAATACTGGGTAATTTTGAAAGCAATGATCTGCGCAGTAACCGTTGTCCCGATGTTGGCTCCGAGAATAATGCCGACCGATTGCTGCAACGACATCAACCCCGCCGAGATAAACCCGACCGTCAGAACCGTCGTGATCGACGAAGACTGAATCACGGAAGTCACAAAAGCGCCGGCGAGCACGCCCGTAAAGCGATTCGAAGTGAGCGCTCCGAGGATTTTCTTCATCCGTTCGCCGGCCAGCAGTTTGAGCGCATCGGACATCTGATCCATGCCGAACAGGAACAGGGCCAAACCGCCAAACAGGTACATCAAGATGTTGCCAACTGGCAAAGCATTGGTTGCTTCGGCGAGAATTAGAAGGGAAGGCAAAACGGGGCTCGAAGTAATTGCTCAGGCTATATTAACAAATCTTAACATTAACTGCGTCACAAATTAACATTAAGACCGTCGGATATCAGCCCCAGGGCCCGAGAATTTCGCAGCCGCAGTGCATCGCCGCCCCCAGTTTGGCTGCCAGTGCTTTATCCAGTTTCAACAGACGGATGAGCAGCCCCAGCCATTTTGCTTGTAGAACCACGGGGATTGGCTGTTCAAACACGGTGATTGGCGACTCAACCGTGGCTAATGCCGAAACGGCTCATCCTGAAATTTCGTTTTGACCCAACCAACTTAGGTTGGCATCGAAACAGCCGGATCGCGCATTGCTTCGCGGAAATTCTCCAAAGTTTTTGATTCCCGTTTGTCGCTCCACCAGTTGCAAAAATCTTTGTGAGATTGCGACAGACGTTTTTTCTCTTCGGCCAAAATGTCCTGAAGGTACCGGGTTTCCATTTTCCTGGCAGATTCCGCTTCTTCAATCCAGAATTCGATTCGCTGAATCGCATTGAAATGATCATTGATATCGCCCAATTTATCCTGGAGCTTTTCCAAGCTGGCCGAAGCTTCTTTGCGGAATGAGTCGGAAAAGGCCCCCGACAACAGTTCCATCGCATAGCGAACTTTTTTTCCGGTGATTCGCATTTTGTGCAAGGCTTCGAGATCGGAATCATCGCAGTTGGCAGCCACCAGAAAATCATCGACCACGATCGAAAATTTGACCCGGGCCCAATCCGAAAAAGTCGGTTTTTTTGCCTTGTTTTTCTTGCCTCTCAACCGTGTCCGTTTCACCAATTTTTCGATTCGCTTTTCAAGTCGATTTTTCTTTCGCAAACGATCATAGACTTCGACGATGGCGACTTGCGATTTTTGTCGGTGTGCGCGAACGCGCTTGGCCAGCTTCGCGGCTCCAGCGTTTTTTTCGTCTTTTTCCAAACGGCGAATGAAAACATCATCATCACGCGCACTGTTGGACGCCACTCGAATTCGCTTCATTTGCTCGTCCATCCAGGCGGCACGCCATTTGGGAGCCAATTCGCCGAAGATCGCCAGCGCCGTTTGGGCTCGGCGAGAAGAGACGCGCAGCATGTGCACGTGTTCGATGGATTGTTCCCACTGCTTGGCTGCCAATGGCAAGGAGGTTTGGACTGCGCTCCAATCGCTCGGCCAATGCGCGTTTGGCAACCTCGGCAACTGGCTCCTCAGGGTTTGCCAATATCCACTTCGCAGAATGTGCCACTAGCGTTACTCTCTTTGGTTCAATGGTTCGACCAACGGTATCATCGACCGTCAACGAAATCAACTTTTCAAGTTCTCTTTTGGTAATCTCGATGGACCGGTCAGGATCGGCGTCCCAGCCGTTTCTGAGCGGAAATGCTTGAAAAAAGCAACCAATAACCGGTCCTTTTCGCCACAACTCGGTTTTCGGCCCCCGAAAATCCCGCCAACCCAACTCGGTCAATCCAACCACGGCAGCCCTCGCCGAAACGGGACTTGGGCGATATTGACACAAGTGTGCGAAACCTGCCTAAAACAAGGTGGGGACCTATTGAACCATGTTAGTTCTAAACAAGAGGCAAAAATTTTTTGCCCAACCAGATCTTCCAAAATGTTGGGCTTATTATGCGGCCGTGTTGTCAAACGCGTCGTCCATCAGCACGGAAATCCAAGCGAAAACACCGTGTCACCGCCCATTTCCCCCCTGCGGGACGAGCCCGCAAACTGGACCGATAACCTCTAATCCGCACTCGGATGCCGATTTTTCAGCCCCGGAATCTGGCTGACTTCCGAAACCGCTTGTGAATTTCTCGGCACTGGCTTAAGTTTTGCCTTCACGAAATCTTAACAAACATGGTGAGCCACCGAAACAGACCGGCTGCATGGTCGTTTCGTTTTAGAATTCAACTGGAAACAGGAGTTACAACACATGTCTCGGCGACGGTCTATCTGATGTTGGGGTTCATTGGCATTTGTTGCGCGGTGGGCGGCTGCAACAAAAACACGCCTTCCAATACCATGGACGCCAGCGGGAATACGACCATCCGGGTGGATGGTTCGGACACGATGGTCAATCTCGCCGAGGGCTGGGCCGAGGAGTACAACCGGTTGCACCCTGAAATCGTGATTCAGGTTTCCGGAGGCGGATCGGGCGTCGGGATTGCCAATTTGATCAATGGTGAATCGGACTTCGCCAATTCCAGCCGCAAGATGAAAGATAAGGAACTGGAACGGGCCAAATCGACGACAGGAAAAGAGCCCAAGGAGTTCGTCGTCGGGATGGACGCGCTTGCGATCTACGTCCACCCGAACAATCCGCTAGAAACGATTTCGTTGGCGGAATGGGCTG